>CAWGBU010000001.1:0-2743933 GCA_963820905.1 uncultured Acidobacteriota bacterium
CTCGTGTCGACCTATCCCATGATGGGAGCTGGACCGACCTGTCGGCCGATCGCGTCGAGCGCAACAACCTGGCGGCGCGGCATCCCGATATCGTGAAAAGTCTGGCGACAGAATGGAACGCCTGGGCGGAGCAGGCCACGTGCGATTCCCTGGCCCGGGCCGCGCCGGCTGCCCTGGGAGCGACGATGCCCCGGCGGCCGGCCGGGGAGGGAAGTGACCAAGCCAATCACCGGAACAAGCGCGGCGCGAACTCCCTGAAGCAGCGGCGCCACGTCAGCCACTCGTGCGCGGTACCGGGCGACTCGTAATAGATGTTCTTGATGCCTGCTTGCGTGAGTTGTTCGCTGAACGTCTTGGTTCCCGGTCCTTCCGCCGACCCGATTCCGAGGAAGAGGACCTTCACCTTCTTGTTGAAGGCGGCTGCATCGGCGAACACGCCGTCGCTCGAGGTCTTCGGGTCGAATCCACCGCGGCCGCCACTACTCCCGCTGAAGCCGCCGATGTAGGCGAACTTGTCGAGATTCGCCAGTGCCGTGCCGAACGTTTGCGCGCCACCCATGGACAGCCCGGCCATCGCGCGGTTCTCGCGGCCTGGCGCCACTCTGTAGGTCCGCTCGACCATCGGGAGCAGATCGGTCAGCAGCATCTCGGTGAAAACCGAACTGGCCAGCGACCCTCGCCCGCCGCGGCCGGGGCCCGCCGCCCGTCCTCCCGGGGCAGTGCCAGCTGGTGGTGGGGGTTCCGGCACGGCTTGCGTGAGCGATCCTCGAGCGAAGTACAAGGCTGCGCTTTCTCCCGGTTTCACGGCATTGAGGTTGTCCATGACGATGATCATGGGCCTGGCCTTCTTCTCGGCGATCAGGTTGTCCACGATGACGTCGACGCGGCCCTGCACGTGCCACCCCTGCTCGTCTTCTCCCCAGCCGTGGAGGAGCAACAGCACCGGATATTTCGCTTTGGGATTCGTGTCGTAGTCAGGCGGCGTGTAGACGTAGGCACGACGCCACGCGCCTGTCACTTTGGAAAAGTACCAGCGCTGCGCCACCTGCCCGCGCGGCACGTCCTTCAGGGCGTAGAAGTCGCCGTCCGGTTCGGCAACCTCGATGCCGCTGTTGTAGAAGCCGGATCCGAAGAACGTCCGCGTTGCCGGATCTGCGACAACGGCGCCATCGATGGACAGCGTGTAGTAGTGGAAGCCCACCACTTGCGGCGTGGTCGTGACGTACCACAGCCCGTCAGGTCCCTTGCTCATGTCGAAGCCCTGCCCGAGGCGCACTCTCACCTTCTGGGCGTCCGGTGCCACAACACGGAAGATGACCCGGTTGTCCGGAAAGATGCAGGGGTAGGGTGCGCCGGGGATATTCAACGAATTGGGCTTGCAGTCGGCCGGAGGTTGTCCCCAGGCGCTCGTGCCGACCGAGATCCAGGCGCACGCCAAAACCGCGACCCGCATATTCTTCTGCACAGGGGCTCTCCTCGCGAACCGGTTTTCCATCAGTGTTGGCCGGCCGTCTTCGGAGAACGACGAGCCTGCGTGAAGAGCAGCGGCGACAGGTCGCGGAGATAGCGTCGCCAGACGCGCCAGTGATGCGCGCCTTCTGTTTCGAGGTATGTGTGTTCGATGCCGGCCTTGTCGAGCGCCTGATGCAGGGTTTTCGCCCCCTTGAGCGCGGTATCATCCGTGCCGCACGCGATCCAGAGCAGATCGATCAGCTTGTTGGTCTTGTCCCGATTGGCCGCCAGCGTCGCGAACGGCTCGCCGTCCGCGCTGGCAGCCATCCCGGCGCTCATGATGCCGACCTGACTGAACGTCTCGAGGTGGCGCAGTCCGAAACGCCCAGCCTGCCCGCCTCCCATCGAGAAGCCGACGATCGCCCGGTGCTTGCGGTCGGCGATCGTCCGGTACTTGCCGTCGATCATCGGGATGATGTCCTCGAGAAGGTCACGTTCGTAGAGCGCCGCGTCTCCGCCGAGCGCCCCGGCCCCTTGAGCCGCGATGCCCGTACCATCACCGTTGACGTGCGCACCGCCGTAGCCCAGGGGCATGACGACGAGGAAGGGATCAATCGCGCGTTGCGCAAGCAGATTGTCGAGAATGTCGTTCGCCCGACCGTACCGATGCCAGGAATGATGATCGTTCGCGAAGCCGTGGAGCAGGTAGAGCACGGGATAGCGGCGGCTGGACGCCTGGTCATATCCCGGCGGCAGATAGACGGTCAGCTCACGGGTCACGCCGTTCGACTTTGACTTGTAGAGCAGCGTCCGGATCTCCCCGTGAGGCACATCCTGCACGTCGTAGAACGCCGGCGTGTCCCCTGGTACGGTCAACAGGCTGGTCGTGGTGCTGGTCACATAGCCGATCTTCACTTGCGCGTTGCTGGGATCGAGCAGCCGGACGCCGTCGACGGTGAAGTAGTAGACGTACATCTCCGGATCGAGCGGACCGACGGTGACGCTCCAGAGACCGTCTTCACTCTTCTGCATCGTCGTGTCGCTGCCGAAGTCGCCTGACACCGTCACAGCCTTCGCCTCCGGCGCCCGCAGGCGGAAGGTCACTCGACGGTCCGACGCCACTTCGGGCGACGTAATGCCTGTGCCGCGGCGAGCCCCGACCTCCTGCGCCGCAGCGGTTCCTCCCGCCAAGGAAAGCGGTCAGGCCAGCCCCCATTGCCGCAACCAGAACTGAGGCGCGCGTGCTTCGTGTCATGGTGAACCCTCAGCGAGTCGGCTAGAGTTGCGCGAAGACGGTCCCAATTTCGACTGTGGAAGATAGCACTGGCAACCGTTTCCCAACAACAGAAAAAATCGATAATCTAATTCGCCCGGCACGTGTTCGACGCCAATCTATCGCGCACGGATAAGTGCGCGGCAGTGTGGTCGCGTACATGCGGATGGCCTGATGGCATCCGCCACTCGTGGAAGGACGTCGACGAGACGAAAGGTGTGTCGATGACTGCATGCGATCGCCGAGCTTTTCTGACGAGCCTCGGCAGCGCCGCAGGCGTCGCCGTCGCGGATCCTGGCTGCCGTCGATGGGCTACGCGCAGGCCGGTCGCGGCCCCGCGAGGGCGTTTCTTCGCCGATCGCCTGGCCGCGGCGACCTCGATCGGCGCGTGCTCGGTTCGTTCCTCGAGCACCTGGGCCGGGCCATCTACACCGGCGTGTACGAGCCCGGAGTCTCGCCTCGCCGATGCGAAGGGATTCCGCACCGACGTCGCGCGCGAGGTCAAAGACCTCGGCGTGCCCGATCGTTCGCTATCCGGGGGGCAATTTCGTCTCTGGCTACAACTGGCTCGACGGGGTCGGCCCGAAGGCGCAGCGTCCGGTGGTGCTCGATCGTGCCTGGAATTCGCTCGAGACGAACCAGTTCGGCACCAACGAGTTCCTCGAGTGGTGCGGCATGGTGGGCGCCGAGCCGCTGCTCGGGTTGAACTTCGGCACCGGCACGGTCGAGATGGCCGTCGCCTACGTCGAGTACTGCAACCTCGCGCGCGGCACGCGGTGGAGCGAGCTCAGACGCTCGCACGGGTACGATCGGCCGCACAACGTCCGCTACTGGTGCCTCGGCAACGAGATGGACGGGCCCTGGCAGATCGGCCAGCTGCAGGCACGCGAGTACGGGCGGAAGGCGCGCGACGCCGCCAAGCAGATGCGGGTGATCGATCCGGACCTGCGGCTGATCGCGTGTGGATCCAGCGGCACGTTCATGCCGACGTATCTCGCCTGGGATCGCGAGGTCCTGGAGGAGTGCTACGACCAGGTGGACGGCATCTCGCTGCATGCCTACTACGGCAACACGAAGGAGTGGTCAGGCAACAGCACGGCGCGTTTCCTGGCGATGAACCTGGACATGGATCGCCACATTCACGAGATTGCCGCGGTCTGCGACTACGTGCAGGGGCTGCAGCGGTCGAGCAAGCGCCTGTGGCTGTCGTTCGACGAGTGGAACGTCTGGTACCGGGCGCGCGATGCCCAGTCGACGGACGGGAAGCGCGCCGCCGCACCCGCGGTTGCTCGAGGAGGTCTACAACCTCGAGGATGCGCTCCTCGTCGGCGGGTTCGTCAACACCTTGCTCCGCAATTCGGATCGCGTGCGCGTGGCCTGCCTCGCGCAGCTGGTCAACGTGATCGCGCCGCTCGTGACGAACGAGACCGGCGTGCTGCGGCAGAGCACGTACTATCCATACAGCTGGGCGCTCCGCTACGCGCGCGGCCGGGTGCTCGATCTCCGTGTCGAGTCGGACACCTATCGCATCAGCGCGGATGGACTGCAGGCCGATTTCGCGCGCGACGCCAGCGTGCCGTTCGTCGACCTCGTCGCGACGATCGATGACGCCGCGGGGCAGGCCGCCGTGCTGGTACTCAATCGCGATCTCGACGGCGAGCGCGAGGTCGTGCTCGAGTGGCAAGACGTCGTGCCGACGCGCGTGCTCGCCTGCGAGACGCTGACGGGCGCCGATCTGAAGGCCGTCAACACGTTCGCCGAGCCACGGCGCGTCGCGCCGCAGCGGCTCGATCCGCCCGCGGCGGGCAGCCGGATGACGTTCAAGCTGCCGCCGCGCTCGTACACCGTGGCGCATCTGGCTATCAGAGCGTAGCCGAGGATCGTGTCAAGCAGGTCCGCATGCCTCAACCGGGGGAGACATGACCGATCTGAAACTGTTGGCGAGGCGCGCAATGGGCATGGCGCTGGGCCTCGCACTTGCCGCTGTCCTGTGCGAACCTGCCTTTGGCCAGGTCAAGACCACTGTTCCGGACGTCGTGGCCGGAGCCCGTCCGGCGCGCATGGAGCGGATCACGATTCACGGGAAAGCGCTCGAAGGCAATCTCGAGGGGAATGCCGTCGACCGGACCGTGCTCGTCATCCTGCCACCGAGTTACGCTGCCGAGCGCAACCGCCGGTATCCAGTCGTGTACGCCCTCCACGGCTACTCGATCGGCGCCGAGCAGTGGTCGCAGGAAATCCACGTGCCGCAGACAGTCGAGGGCGCGTTCGCCAAAGGGGCGCGCGAGATGATCGTCGTGCTTCCGGACTCGAAGACGGTGCACAACGGATCGATGTACTCGAGCTCGGTGACCACCGGAGACTTCGAGAACTTCATCGCGCGTGACGTCGTGTCCTACATCGACGCCCATTACCGGACGATGCCGAATCGCAGCAGCCGGGGCCTGGTCGGCCACTCCATGGGCGGCTACGGCGCCTCGCGGATCGGCATGAAGCACGCCGACGTGTTTGGCAGCCTCTACATCATGAGCCCGTGCTGTCTGGCTCCGCGCGGAAGCGGCCCCGCCAACCCGGCGAACGAGGAAGCCCTGGCGGCCGTCAAGACGCCGGAGGACTCCGCGAAGCTGCCCTTCGGTTTGCGTGCCCAGCTCGCGTCGGCCGCGGCGTGGTCTCCCAATCCGAACAACCCGCCCCTCTATCTCGATCTGCCGACCGGATCGAACCAGCAGGAGGTGCTGGCCAAGTGGGCCGCCAACTCGCCGCTGGCCTTTGTCGATCAGTATGTCCAGGACCTGCGGCAGTACCGCGCGATCGCCATCGACGTCGGCGACATGGACAACCTGAAAGCCGGTGCGAGTAAACTGCACGACGTGTTGACGAGTTACGGCATCACCCACGATTTCGAGATCTACTCGGGCACGCACACGAGCCACGTGGCCGTCCGCTTTCAAGAGAACGTGATGCCGTTCTTCGGCAAGACACTGTCGTTCGAAACGGCGAGGCGGTGACGCGATGAAATGGCTGATCGGAATCGGAACGTTCATGGCCGCAGGGGTCGCCATCGCCCCGCTGACCGCGCGTCAGGACGTCGCGCTGAAGGATCTGATGCCGAAGGGAACGGTGATCGGCGTGGCGATCAATCAGCGCCAGAGCGACGGCGTCGACACCGCCGCCGTCGACATCATCACGAAGCAGTTCAACCAGATCAGCCCGGAGAACCTGCTCAAGTTCCAGCTCGTGCATCCGGCGGCGGATCGATACGCCTTCGAGGCGCAGGACCGCTACGTGCAGTTCGGCCTCGACCGCAAGATGCAGGTCGTCGGCCACACCCTCGTGTGGCACCAGCAGACGCCGGCGTGGGTCTTTCAGGGAGCGGACGGCACGCCCGCCGATCGCGAGACGCTCCTCGCGCGCATGCGCGACCACATCCACACCGTCGTCGGACGCTACAAGGGGAAGATCCACGGCTGGGACGTCGTCAACGAGGCGATCGACGAGGACGGCTCGCTGCGCAAGGCGCCGTGGCGCGACGGCATTGGCGACGACTACGTCGCCAAGGCGTTCGAGTTCGCGCGTGAGGCCGACCCGAACGCCGAGCTCTATTACAACGACTACAACCTCGAGAAGCCGGCCAAGCGCGCGGGCGTGATCCGGCTCGTCAAGGACCTGCGGGCGCGCGGCCTGCGCGTCGACGGCATCGGCAACCAGGCACACTGGCGGCTCGAGACGCCGACGATTGCCGAGATCGAGGAAGCCCTCGTCGACCTGCACAGCACCGGTCTCAAGGTGATGTACACCGAGCTCGACGTCAACCTGCTGCCGAACGCCGGACGCGGCGCCAATCCAGCCGTGGCGAACCCTTACGCCACCGGACTCCCCGATGAGAAGCAGCAGCAGCTGGCGAAGCGCTACGCCGACATCTTCGGCGTCATCGTCAAGCATCGCGACTCGGTCTCGCGCGTCACGTTCTGGGGCCTGAGCGACGCCGACTCGTGGCTCAATCGGGGCCGGATGAACTACCCGCTGCTCTGGGACCGCCAGCGCCAGCCGAAGCCGGCGTTCCAGGCCGTCGTGGACGTGCTGACGCGGGCCCGATGAGGGCCGCGACGGGGACGCGCTGAAGCCAGCCGGTAGAAGCGTCGCCGGCACGCAGTCACATTCTGTTCATGGAGCGCTCATGACGTACCGGCTCGTTGCCGCCACCGTGCTGTTGCTCGTCTCTCCCGTGCTGGCACTCGATGGGCAGCCCGGAATCCACGATCCTTCGACGGTGGTGATGCACGGCGGCAGGTACTACACGTACGGGACCGGGGCCGGTCTGCCCATCTTGGTCTCGGATGACGGATGGACGTGGCGGCGGGCCGGCACCTTGATGCAGGCGCTCCCGGGCGGGCGTCCGGGGCCGGACGTCATCGCTCGTGGCGGCAACAATACCTGGGCGCCTGACGTGATTCGGGTCGGTGAGAAGTACTTCCTCTACTATTCCGCGCCCGGCACGCAACCCAAGTCTGCGATCGGCCTGCTGGTCGGCAGGACGCTCGATCCGGACTCCCCGGACTACAAGTGGGAGGACGGCGGTCCGGTCGTCTGGTCCGATGGCGTCGAGGACAGCAATGCCATCGACCCGGGCGTGTTTCTCGATCCCACGACCGGTTCGCTCTGGCTCACGTACGGTTCCTACTTCGGCTACATCCGCCTCGTCGAGTTGAATCCGAAGACCGGGAAACGTCTGTATCCCGAGCGAAAGCCGGTCGACATCGCCATCAACTCCGAAGCGTCGATCATGATCTTCCGCGAGGGCTGGTACTACCTGCTCGTCACCCACGGGTCGTGCTGTGCCGGTGCGAATTCGTCGTACAACATCCGGATGGGCCGGGCCAGGAAAGTGACCGGGCCCTTTCTCGACAACATGGGCATCGACATGCTCCAGGGGGGAGGCAAGCTGTTCCTGGGGTCGAGCGGCCGTCAGATCGGTCCGGGGCATTTCGGGCTGCTCGACCTCGGCGACGGCGTGCAGAAGTTCTCCTGCCACTACGAGGCCGACCTCGATCGCGGCGGCATCAGCGTGCTCGACATTCGTCCGCTTCTCTGGCGCGACGGCTGGCCCGAGGCTGGCCACAACTTCAAGGAAGGCACGTATCAGATCGAATCCGCGCGGACGGGCACCGCGCTCGAACTCGCCGTGCAGGGCATGCCCGTCGGCGGTTTCCGCGGCAGGGGTGGCCGCGGCGGCGGGGGAGGCCGTGGCGCTGGCGGAGGCCGTGGGGAGAGCGCCCCCCTCGAACCCATCCCGTCGCAGGACGCCGCTCAGGTCGCGGCGAGCTGGCCGGCCGGCGCCGTCGATGTGCGTATGTCGCCGTACATGGTGCAGGCCCAGCAGAAGTGGGCGATCGCGCCCGTCGCCAATGCGGGCGGCTATCCGGGATCGCCCTATTTCAAGATCACGATCGCCGGAACCGATCGCGCCCTCGCGGCCACCGGGGACGGCGAGCTCGTCGCCATCCCCGCCTTCACCGGCGGACCGGAACAACTGTGGCGCATCGACCAGCTCACCGACGGCACGTATCGCCTGATGCCCAAGGCGGTCGCCGAACTGCAAAGGAACCGCTGGCGCTGTCCGCCGCCGGCAGCAGCAAGCCGACCCTCGACAGATTCAAGGCCGACAGCGATCGGCAGCGTTGGCTGCTCAAGACGCCGTGAGCGGATCGAGCCCGACCCAAGGCATCTCATGAACAAACTGCTCTGCTATCTCACGCCAGCGCTGGTCGTCCTGGCAGTCGTCGCTGGATCCGTGTCTGTCGTTGCCAGGGCCCAGGACGCCACCGCGCGCCCGCCGGCGCCCACGCTCGCGCGTCCCAAGACGCCGACCAGGGCGACCGACGCTGCCGGGTTCCTGCAGCGCTGGCTCGTGCTCGAGCCAATCCGCGTGACGGGACAGCTCACCGACAGCGCCGTTCAGGCCGCGGTCAAGACCGAGTACTTCCCCAACCAGCTCACCGTGATCCCGCGTGACGGCGACACGGTGACCGCCGGCGATGCCCAGCTCACGTGGCACGCTGTCGACACGATCAAGTACAACGTCAATCTCTTTCACTTCGCCTACGCGCTGGGGAAACCGACGTCGAACGTCCTCTTCTGGGCCGTCACCGTCGTCAACGCGCCGCGGGAGATGTCCGGCGTCCGCCTCGCCATCGGCTCGAACGCCGCCTCGGTCTGGTGGGTCAACGGCGAGGAAGTCATCAGCCTCTACAACGACCGGCAGGCGGTGATTGACGATGGCGTGTCGAAGCGGCTGACGCTGAAGCAGGGGCCCAACGTCGTCAGAGCGGTCATTATTAATGCGGGCGGAGCCACGGACTTCTGCGCGCGATTTCTGGACGCGGAGAACAATCCGGTCAAGGGGCTTACCGTGAGTCTGGATGCGAAGGGGAAGGCAGCCAACCGATCGCTAGCTGGCTGTCAAGAATTATCGATTATTGTTGTTGCCCGCCCACCCTTGTGGTAGGGTCCCGCATCGCGCGATTCCCACGGGTCACAAACACATCCTTTCAGATTGTCGGCGTCGTCGTCAGACGCGCCACGGAGGCGCTGATGAGTCCAAGACTCACTGCGGCGTGCGGGCACGGTAACGGCTGTCCTGGCTGTTGTCTCAATCCTCTCCCTCCCGACAGCAGCCATCGCCCAAGTAGCCACCGGCAGCATCGTCGGAACGGTCGTCGATTCGAGCGGCCAGCTCGTGCCCGGCGCACAGGTCACGGTCCGCGAGGTCAACCGGAACACGACGACAGCACTCACCACCGATGCGGTCGGCGTCTACACCGCGCCGTTCCTGGTCCCGGGCACTTACGAGGTCTCAGTCGAATTGCAGGGATTCAAGTCGTGGGTTCGCCGCGCGATCGTGCTGCAGGTGAACGATCGGCTCAGAATCGACGCCAAGCTCGAAGTGGGCACGGTGACGGAATCCACGACGGTCACGGCGGAGTCGCCACTCGTGCGAACCGACTCGTCGGAGGTCGGGACCGTCATCGAAGAGATGGCGGTCAAGGAATTGCCGTTGAACGGCCGCAACTTCGCGACGCTCGTCTACCTGGCGCCGGGGATCACGCCGGGGCAGGCCGGCGAGAACCTTTCAGGCGCCAGCACCTTCAATCCGCGCGGCGCCTCGAACTTCAACGCGCTGGGCAGTCAGGCCAACTCCAACGCCTGGCTCGTCGACGGCATCGACAACAACGAGTTCACGTTCAACACCGTCATCGTCGCGCCCTCGGTCGAGCAGGTGCGCGAGTTCAAGGTGCTGTCGGGCGTCTTCTCCGCCGAGTTCGGACGCGGCGCGGGCGTCGTCTCGGTGTCGACGAAGTCGGGCACCAACAAACTTCACGGCACGGCGTACGAGTTCCTGCGCAACGACGCGTTCGACGCGCGCAACTTCTTCGTCCGCAAGGTCGTGGCCGCGGACGGCACGCTCGTGAAGGATCCGGTGCCGCCGCTCGACCGGCATCAGTTCGGCGGCGCGATCGGCGGCGCGGTGGTGATCCCGGGCCTCTACGACGGCCACAGCCGCACGTTCTTCTTCGCCGATTACGCCGGCATCAAGGAGACGCGCGGCGTGACGACGGTGAATACCGTGCCGACGGCGGCCACCCGCACCGGCGACTTCAGCAACTATCGCGATCGCAACGGCAACCTGATCCCGATTTACGATCCGCTCACCACCCGTGTCGACCCGGCGACAGGGACGGATCGTGCGCGATCAGTTTCCCAACAACATCATTCCCCAGGACCGCATTCTCTCCGTCGGCCGGAACATCGCGAGCATCTACCCGCTGCCGAACAACGGCAGCAGCAACTTCGACAACTACATCTCGACGCCCAACCGGGAGATCACCGACAAGGCGTTCTCCGGCCGCGTCGACCACCGGCTGTCGGACAACGACACGTTCTTCGTCCGGTTCAACTACGGCAAGTTCAAGCTCGACGCGCCGCAGGGCCAGGCGAACTGCTGCCTGCCGACGCCGGCGGAGGCCGCCGCCCGCTTCGATCTCGGACCGTTCATCGCCGGCATCCAGAACACGAAGCTGACGACGCACGGCGCCGCGTTCAACTACTCGAAGATTCTGCGCCCCACCCTCGTCAACGAGCTGCGCATTGGCTATGCCAACACCGCGCCGTTCACGACCCAGTCTGACTACGGCCACTACGCCTCGCAGTCGCTGGGGATTCAGGGGATCAACATCAGCGACATCACCACGGGCCTGCCGAACATCGGCGATCACGAACTTCACCGGCATTTCCGGCGGACCGGCGTTCCTGCCGGTCAACCCCAGCCAGTTCCACTACCAGATCGAGGACGTGCTGGTCTGGCTGAAGGGCCGTCACCAGCTGAAGTTCGGTTATCGGCTCGTCGATCGCCGGCCGTCGCCGTTCATCCACGACAACACGCGCAGCGCGATCAACTTCGGCACGAGCTTCGTCAACAACCCGCTGACCAACAGCGGCGGCACCGGGCTCGCCGAGGTGCTGCTCGGGTACTTCAACAACTGCCTCGCGCGGCTTCCTGCTCGAAAAGCCGGAGTTCAGGGTGGTGGAGCACGGGACGTTCGTGCAGGACGACTTCAAGGTCAACAACCGGCTGACCGTCAATGCCGGCCTGCGCTACGAGATCTTCCAGCCGCCGACCGAGAAGAACAACCGGATCGCCAACTTCGACTATGAGAACTACGTCATCGTCTACGCCGGCGAGAACGGCATCAGCCGGAGCGCGAACAAGAAGACGCAGTTCGGCGACCTGGCGCCACGACTCGGGATCACCTACAAGCTGACGTCGGATGCCTCGACGATCCTGCGCACCGGCTTCGGCATCACCTACTTTCCGAGTCCCTACGCCGCCGGCAACCTCAATCACCTCAACGTGCCGTTCGTGATCTCGCAGAACGTCAATCACGAAACCAACCCGCTCGACTTCTCGCGGGTGCGAACGATTGCCAATCCGTTCCCGCCGATCGTCCCGGTCAAGCCGACGACGACGGCGGAGCTCATCGCCGCCAATCCGCGCGTGTCCGGCCACAGCTACGACAACGAGACGGCGTACGCCGAGCAGTGGCACCTCGGCATCGACCGGCAGCTGTTCTCGATGCTGCTCCTCGAGGTCGAGTATGCCGGCAGCGCCGCGAAGCATCTCGTCCTCTGCTACAACCCCAACGAGGTCCAGCCCGGTCCTGGCCTCGAGGCGTCACGCCGCCTCCTGCAGCCGATCGCCAGCGTCAGCAACATGCTGCAATGCGATCCGCGCAACCGATCGACGTATCACGCCGGAACCTTGAAGCTGCAGAAGCGATTCAGCAACGGCTACCAGTTCCTGGTGAGCTACACCTACGGCAAGTCACTCGACTACGGCAGCTCCGCGGCGAGCGGCGGCGGCGCGGTCGGCAACGGGCAGACGATCACGAACATGGACGCGTGGCACGGCCCGTCCGGGTTCGACGTGCGCCATCGCGCCGTCATCAGCTACGTCTACGAGCTGCCATTCGGAACCGGCCGCCGCTGGATGACCGAGTCGGGCGCTCTTCTGCAGGGCCTCGTCGGCGGCTGGCAGCTGTCGGGGATCACGACGATGACGACGGGGCGGCCGTTCAGCGTCTCGCTCCAGGCCGGCGTCAACAACGGCGCCCCGAGCTGGCCCAATCGGATCGGATCCGGCAAGCTCGACAACCCGACCGTCGACCTCTGGTTCAACCCGGCCGACTTCGTCGCACCGCCGCCGAACACGTACGGCGACGCCGGCCGCGGCATCCTCTACGGCCCGGGGCACATGAATTTCGATACGTCGCTGTCGAAACGGGTGGAACTGGGGGGAGGTTCGAACGTCGAGTTCCGGTGGGATGTGTTCAACCTGTTCAACCATCCCGGCTTCGGGTTTCCAAACAGCGCGATTGGCAACCCGAATGCCGGCCGCATCACGTCGACCGTCGTCGACAACCGCAGCATGCAGTTCGCGTTGAAGATCAATTTCTAGCGATCGTTCTCGTCGTGGCAGTTGGCGCCGTGAATCATCAGCGCAGAGATCGCTCATGCGCCACCGCGACAGAGGCGGTGACGGTGCTCGGCGCGACGACAGAGGGGCGCCCGGACAGGATCAACCACAGAGGTGCAGCCATGACGCGTCACCCGATCCTTCTATCAGGCGCCGGACTGGCCACGGCGGCGCTCGCGGTGGCATTGACCGCCGGACATCCGGCGGCACAGCCGCCGCCCCTGTCGTCGCGCATCGTGCCCACCGATGCGACCAAGTATCGACCGCTCACCGCCGTCCACGCCGGCGCCGGCAACATGGCGTTCGCCGGGTTGCTGAACCGGGGCGCGATCGGGCCGCACTTCAATTTCCTGCACCGCGGCGAGATTCCCGCGGGCAGCGGCATCGGCCACCACTTTCACAACACCGTGGAGGAGATGTTCGTCATCCTCAACGGCGAAGGGCAGTTCACCGTCAACGGCCGCACCGCGCGCCTTCATGGGCCGGCGGCGGTCGTCTGCCGCATGGGCGATTCGCACGCCCTGCTCAACACCGGCGGCGAGACGCTGCAGTGGATGAACTTTCAGGCCAGCGTCACCCCGGGCGTCGGCGATGCCTTCGACCTCGGCGATGACCGCGTGGGCGCTGCCGTCGATCCGGTGCCGACCTTCATCAGCGCCCGCCTCGACCGCTCCTTGATCCAGCCCGCCGCCGGCCGCGGGCGCGGCGGTGCTCCGCCGCCGGCGCAGGCGCCAGCCGGTGTGATGTCGCGACGGCTGTTCGCACCGACGGTGTTCCGGTCGGCCTGGGCGTATGTGGATCACGTAATCGTCGCGCCGGGCGCCAGCACGCCAGAGACGGCGCACGAGTCGGTGGGTGAGGTGTACTACGTGCTCGCGGGCAGCGGCAGGCTCAAGGTGGGCGCCGAGACGGCCCCGGTGCAGCGATGGAATGCCATTCCGGTGACGCTCGGCGAGACGAGCGCGTTCACCAACACGGGCGCCGAGCCGCTGGAACTCCTGGTCGTCGCCGTGGCTCGCGACATGGAAACGAAGACCGTCGTCATGCGCGGCGCAGCGCGGCCCTGAAGCGACTGTCATTGGTTGGAGGAGTGGTCACAATGAACCGCAGGGGCATTCTCAAGTCGATGCTGGGCGCGATGGCGGCGGCGGCAGGCGTCGTCGGCCTGGCGCCCGCGGCGCGAGCGCAGACGAAGCACATCCGGCTCTACGTCGAAATGGACGTCGATCCCGCACGCGAGCGGGAGATGCTCGATCTCTTCCACAGCCACTTCGTTCCCGAGGCCGTCAAGCACGAAGGCTACATGCGCGTGAAGCTGCTCAAGCGGCGGACGATCCTTCAGGGCACCGCGCCGGCCAGCCACAACTACCGTTTCGAGCTCGAGTTCGAGAGCGAAGCGCTGCGCCAGCGCTGGATTGCCTCTCCAGGCCACCAGCGCGTGTGGCCGCCGATCGAGCGGTTCATCAAGACGCAGGGAAGCTATCCCGTCGTGTTGTACGACGAGATGTAGCTCCGCCCTTCACGCCTGCCTTGTCGAAAACAGAGACGATGTCCGCGCACACGTGTTTCACGATGATCGCTCTTGCGGCCGTGCTTGGCGGCTGCACCGGGGCCGACGTATCCGAGAAGGCGGCGCCGATCCCCGCTGCCGGGGCCGGCACCATCATCCGGCTCGATCCGGCGCTCGACGCCATCGTTCCCGCCGGCGCCGTCGTCGAGAAGGTCGCGGGCGGGTTCCAGTTCACCGAAGGCCCGCTCTGGCGGCCGTCGGAGGGCCGGCTCTGGTTCAGCGATGTCGTCGGCAACGTGCTGCGGGCCGTGACGCCGAGCGGGCAGGTGGAGGTGTTGATCGAGCACGCCGCCGGACATTCGACCGCGCCCGCCGGCTCTTACATCGGACCGAACGGCCTGCTCGCCGAAGCCGGCGGCACGGTCCTGATGGCGCAGCACTTCAACCGGTCGATCGTTCGCGTCGGCGCCGATCGGCAGACGACGGTCGTCGTCGATCGGTTCGATGGCAAGCGCCTCAACAGCCCGAACGATCTCGCCTTCGGTCCTGGCGACGCGGTGTACTTTACGGATCCGCCATTTGGACTCGTGGGTCAGGACAAGGACCCGGCCAAGGAGCTCGACTTCAACGGCGTCTACCGGTTTGCCGACGGGCTGGTGACGGCACTGGTGCGCGATCTCGACCGGCCGAACGGGATCGGGTTCTCGCCCGACCGCCGGACGATGTACGTGTCGAACACGGCAGCGACGCGCAAGGTCATCATGGCCTACGATGTGGCCGCCGCCGGGAGCGTCAGCAATGCGCGCGTATTCGCCGATGGCACCGCGGACGCTGCCCCCGGCATGCCGGACGGATTGAAGCTGGACCAGCAGGGACACGTCTACGCGACCATGCCCGGCGGCATCTGGGTGATCGCGCCGGACGGCCGTCACCTCGGCACCATTCGTACGCCCGAGGTCGCCGCCAACTGTGGGTGGGGCGACGACGGCAAGACGCTCTACATCACGGCTGAAACCGGCGTCTATCGCATCAGGCTGAGCGCCTCAGGGTTTTAAAGGGTGCCGGCGAACAGGATCACGGCTATGAAGAACAGAGCTCTTGTCGTCACCGCATCGATCCTGCTCGCTGCCGCCGCCGGAGCCAGCCCCGGAGGAACCGAGGGGCCTTCGTCGGCACAGGGCCGGAGGAACGTGGCCCGGCCCATCGTCCTCGGGCCGGACGACGTGCGGGTGTTCCCTGACGCGCCGGCGGGCTTCAACACGCGGCGCGAGGGCGTTCCGGCGGGCCGCATCGAAGCCTTCGAGTACGAATCGTCGGTTACGAACACCCGACGCAAGGCGAACGTCTACCTGCCCCCCGGATATTCGGGCGACAAGAAGTACCCCGTGCTCTATCTGCTGCACGGCATCGGGGGCGACGAGACGGAATGGATCCGCTTCGCCACGCCCGACGCGCTCTTCGACAATCTGATCGCCGACAAGAAGGCCGAGCCGATGATCGTCGTGATCCCCAACGGCCGTGCGCTCGCCGACGACAGCGCCTCGGGCAACACGTTCGCACCCGAGAAGGTGGCCGGCTTCGCCAGGTTCGAGCAGGACCTGCTGGAGAACCTGATTCCGGCGATCGAGAAGAAGTACTCGGCACGCACGGATCGCGAGCATCGCGCGCTCGCCGGTCTCTCGATGGGCGGCGGCCAGACCCTCAACTTCGGATTCGCGCACCTCGACACGTTCGCGTGGCTCGGCGCATTCTCCTCTGCCCCGAACACCAAGCCGCCCGCCGAGCTCGTCCCGGATCCAGCCGCGGCCAAGGCCAGGCTGAAGCTGCTCTATCTTTCGTGCGGGAACAAGGACGGGCTGATCAACATCTCTCAGGGTGTTCACGCTCATCTCAAGGAGCACAACGTCCCGCACATCTGGAACGTCGACGACGAAGCGCACACACCCAAGACCTGGGCGAGCAACCTCTATCACTTCGCGCAGCGAATCTTTCGCTGACGTCCGCGCGTGCCCACGCAGACCGGCGCCGAGCTCTGGGTGCGCGAGAACATGAACGGCATGACCGGCGGCGGGATCAAGAAGAACCTTCGGCGGCCGGTTCATCCCGCAGGTAATTGACCCGGGCGAGCTGCGCTCGCGTGTTCGCGTCCGTGTTGTCCGCCGTGATCGGCAGCGCGGCATAGTCCTGCAGTTCCAGCGCCAGTCGCGGCGCAGGCTGTACGGCGAAGGGCCGCGCGAGTGCGAGGGTCAACAACAGGGCTCCCCACGCGATCCCTGATCGCTTCACCGTAGTGATGACGACGCCCCGGCGTGTCATTTCCTTTCGCCAGTTCGCTTGCTGACGCGCTCACCAATCCACTTGAGGATGAGATCGGCGACCTGCAGGTGGTTCTTGTCCTGCATGATCATGTGGCTGTTGCCGCGGACGCCGATCTCGGCCGGGCCGAGCATCTGCGCCTGACCGCCAGCCTCCTTGATCCGCCCGATCATGGCCTGACAGGCCTCGTAACGGCCCTGCCATGTGGGCAGCGCCTGAATGCCGGTCGGCGTGTCGCGATAATCGCCGAAGACGACCAGCACCGGCACCTTCGCCAGCGTGGCAATCTGTTCGGCGGTGTAGTTGGCCGGGCAGGTGCCAGGCTCGACGAGCACGAGGCCTTTCATGGCGGCGGGATTGAGCAGCGCCGCCGCCAGCGGAAACGAGCCCGACTGCGAATGGCCCATCAACACGGCGCCATTCAACTGGGCGGCGAGATCCGACAAGGCTTTGTGCGTCGGGTTGGGTGTGGGGATGCCGCCAAAGCTGACGTCGGGCACGCCCTGCTTCGAGAGCTCGTCCACCGCGGTCACCGGGAACTGGGTGTCGGGAAAAGGCTGGCCAGGTTTCAGGCCGAAGCGGAAGTTGGGCCAGACACCCTCGTCGCTGAATCGCAGCGCGCGGGGAAGGTTGGCCGCAGGCACCGAGCCCGCGCGGACGTTGTTGAAGACAGCCTGGTTGAAGCCCGATCGCCCGCGGCCCACCTGGTCCGGCACGTACACAGGATGTCCCCGACGCACGAAGTATTCGTCCCACCCCATTCGGCCGTCCGGCGTGGTCTCCCAGGATTTGCCGGTGAGCGTCGCGCCGTGAACCATCACCACGGGCGGGTTGCCGTCGCCGCCCTGCGGGACCATGTAGCGCACGTACATCTGATTGACGGTGATGCGTCCCCCTGGACCGAGGTCGCCCAGTTCGCCTTGCGTCTGATCGACCTTGTCGCCGCCGACGAAGAAGCTGCCTTGGGCCTTCAGCACCAGCGGAGTGTCAGCCGTCTGCACATCCTTGAGGGCCTGCGCCGTCACGTTCGCCGCAGTGCCGAGAACGGCACCAACCGCTACACCTGCGAGGATGGCCGATCGGCAAGTCACTTCGCCACCTGCAGTACCTTCAACTCCTTCTGTCCGCGCACCAGCAGCTTGCCGTCGACGAGCGCCAGCGGCGCCCAGTTGTCGCCCGGCTCGAGGATCACGGCGCTCGCCAGTGGCTTGAATCCAGCCGGGTTCGGCTCGACGAGATACAGCTTCGTGTTGCCGTCCGTCATCAGCAGCAGGCCGTCGGCGAGAATCGAGCCGCCGCGCACGAACGGCGGCTGCTGATCGGTCTTCCACTTGACCTGACCGTCCATGCTCATCGCGATGAGCCCGTCGCTCCGTTCATTGATCGTGTAGTGAGAGTAGAAGTGGCCGTCGTGCAGGACGGGCGGCTGGGTGTGAGCGCCGAAGTCGGGATTCTTGAACAACTCCGAGACGGCGAAGGTGCCGTCGCCCTTCTTCTCGACTTTGATCATCGCCGAGCCTGCTCCGTAGGCACCGGTGATGAGTACGCGGCCTTCACCTGCGTCAACCGCCTGCGGCACCGGGATGATGCACTGCCAGTCCGTGTAGGTCCACAGCACTTTGCCGCTGCGTGGATCCAGACCGTTGACGCTCCCGCCTTTGGCGGTGCGCCCGCGGCCGGCGGCCGCGGTAATCATGACGAGATGGTCCTCGCCGGCAATTTTCACGATCGAGGGCGTCACGTATCCAGGAATGCCGGAGAGCGCGGCAGACTTCCATTTGACCGTGCCGGTCGCCTTGTCGTAGGCGACGACCCCGGCTTCGGCGGTCTGAGTGGCGACGATCAGCAGGTCACCGTAGATCAACGGATTCTGCACGATCGCCCACTGCGGCAGTCGTTCGGCGCCGCCGAAATCCTTCCAGATGTTCGCGCGCCAGGAGGGCTTGCGGGTCTTCGTATTGATGGCGTGCAGATCTCCCATTGGCCCGACGGTGTAGACGTGCTCGCCGTCCACGGTCGGCGTCGTGCGCGAGCCGGCGAACATGAAGCTGCCGGGCGCGTCGTAGGCGAACGTCCACAGCTCCTTGCCGCTCGCGAGATCGAGCACGCGCAGCGTGTCGCCCACTTTTTCGTCGCGGTCCAGCAGGTACACGTTCCCGCCAAGGACGGCGGGCCCGCCGAAACCGGCGGCCAACGGGGTCGTCCAGAGCACCTTCGGGCCTTCTTGCGGCCATGTGCGCAGGAGTCCCTTCTGCTCGGACGTATGGTTCCGTCGCGGACCGTAAAGCCACGGCCAGTCCGCCGCGACAACGGAGGTGAGCGACAACGCGATCAGGATCGGAACGAGCTTGGCCGTGCGCTTCATCGATAGGACTCCCATTGGAGCGCGACAGGCGAGGCCTGCTCGCACTGAACGAGTTGGAACTTCATCAGACGATAAGACTACCGGGCAGCGTCGGGCGTTTATTGCCTATTCCTCCACGAATACACCCCGCTCGCGCGTTGGAGTCGGAGGTTTCGGCAAACCTTACGCCCGCGTTGCTTGTACCATTGCCGGGATGACGACACGTTCTCGGCAAGCTCGTCTGCACCGGAATCTTCGAAGTACGCTACGGCTGCAGTCCGGTCCCCGGCCGCGCACCGGCGGATTCGTGCGATCCGCGGCCGCACCCGGAGAAGACACGACTCTCGTAACTCCCAGCCCACTGGCGCTCCGACGGCTCGCCAATCGCATCGCGGTGTACGCTCCCCACGACGGGCCGTTCCAGCTCCGGCTCCCGGGCACCTACGCCGTGCGCCTCTCGCGAATGACGGGCGAGGCCACCTACGCCACCATGGGCCCCAGTCTGTGCGTCGCGGCGCAGGGCGCCAAGGTCGTCATGCTTGGCCGTGAAGTGCTCGAATACGATCCCGCGCACCTGCTCGTCTTCGCCGTCGATCTGCCGGTCTCGAGCCAGGTGACCCGCGCCAGTCGGAAGGATCCATATCTCGGCTTCGTGCTCGAACTCGATCCCGCGCGAGTAGGAGAGCTCGCCGCGCGGGTGCACCCGCGTGGCATTCCCAAGGCGTCTGACAATCGTGGTTTGTATGTCGGGCGCACCACCGATGACATCGTCGACGCGGTGACGCGCTTGCTCGACCTGATGGCCCAGCCTGAGGATGCGGATCTTCTCGGGCCTCTGGTCATCGACGAGATCCTGATTCGCCTGTTGCGAACGTCGATCGGCGCGCGTGTCGCTCAAATGGGGCGCACGAAGTCTGAAGTGCGGCGGATTGGTGAAGCCGTGTCCTGGATGCGCGCGCATTTCGCGCAACCCGTCACGGTGGAGGAGATGGCCGCGTCGGTCCACATGAGCGCGTCCTCCTTTCACCAGCACTTCAAAGCGGTGACGTCGATGAGCCCGCTCCAATACCAGAAAGTGCTCCGGCTCCACGAAGCCCGGAGGCTGATGCTCTTCCAACGAATCGACGCGAGCCATGCATGCCACCGTGTCGGCTACCTGAGTCCATCGCAGTTCAGCAGGGAATACAGCCGGTTCTTCGGCGATGCCCCGACCAAAGATATCGCCCGGCTGCGCGAAGAGGGGTTCGCGCCAAACGACCAGGACGACCACGCAGAGCCCGTTCGTCAGGCCGGCGGTTGAGGGCGGATCCGGGCATTTCCGCCTCCGGATTTCAGCCAGTCCCGCTGCTGTCACGGACGTCCAACGCCGGGGTGGTCACTCGGGTAACTCAGTGGCGGCTCGGTTGTGGTGACGGCGGGCAATTCGGGCTACCATACGTGCGCGTCAGACTATCTCGGACGGAGAGGCGGGAGCCCTAACGGCTTGTCCCGCTTGCGTCGGCAGACGATATCAACCGAGGAGCCGGAGCTCGAAGATGAAATACACAGTCCTCGTCAACGGGGAGCGCCGTACCGTCGATGTGCCGGAGCGCATGCCCTTGCTCTGGGTGCTCCGGGACGCCATGGACCTGAAGGGCACCAAGTTCGGCTGCGGTGTGGCCCAGTGCGGCGCCTGCACGGTGCTGCTCGACGGTCAGCCCACCCGCTCGTGCATCACGCCGATCTCGGCGATCGGCACCCGCGCGGTCTCGACCATCGAGAGCCTGCCGCGTGACGGGTCCCACCCGCTGCAGCGCGCCTGGATGGAGCTCGACGTACCGCAGTGCGGTTACTGCCAGGCGGGCCAGCTCATGGCGGCCTCGGCGCTGCTCAAGGCCACGCCGAACCCGACCGACCAGCAGATCGACACGGCGATGAGCGGCAACGTCTGCCGCTGCGGCACTTACATTCGGATCAAGGCTGCCATCAAGTCGGCGGCGAGCGCCGGAAGGAAGGGCTAATCATGGCCGGAACCCTGAAGGATCCGAAAATCGACCGCCGTGCGTTTCTGCAGGTCTCAGCGGTGGCCGGCGGCGGCCTGCTCATAGGCCTCTACACATCGGACGCGCTGGCGCAACGCGGCGGAGGTCCGGGCGCTCCCGCGGCGTCGCTCGCCCCGAACACCTACATCACGATTCACCCCGACAACACTTTCACCATCATCGCGAAGAATCCGGAGACCGGACAGGGCGTCAAGACCGCGCTGCCGATGATCATCGCCGACGAGTTCGACGTCGACTGGGCGCAGGTCAAGATCCAGCAGGCCGACCTGGACCCGAAGTACGGCGGGCAGATCGAGGGTGGCAGCCGCGCGATTCCGTCGAACTACCAGAACATGCGTCTGGTGGGGGCGGGCGGCCGTCTCCTCATGCTGGCAGCGGCGGCGCAGCAGTGGAATGTCCCACAGGCCGAGCTGAGCACGGCCGGCGGTGTCGTCACGCATGCCGCGAGCAAGCGCACGGCGACCTACGCTTCGCTGTCGTCGCAGGCGGCGAGCCTGCCCGTGCCGGAAACCGCCGCCATCGAGGCCGCGCTCAAGAACCCGCGGGACTTCAAGATCATCGGCAAGCGGATCCGCAGCGTCGACAACCTGGACATCGTGACGGGCCGTCCGATCTTCAGCATCGACGTGGCGTTTCCGAACATGCTCCATGCGGTGCTGGTGAAGTGCGACGTCTTCGGCGGGAAAGTCGTCAGCGCCAACCTGGACGAGATCAAGAAGCTGCCAGGCATCAAGCACGCGTTCATCATCGAGCCGGCGGCGGGGCAGGGCAACAACTCCCTCGCCTCGGGCGTGGCCATCGTGGCCGACAGCTGGTGGCTCGCCAACGACGCGCGAAGCTCGCTGAAGGTCGTCTGGGACGAAGGCGCCGTTGCTGCGCAGAGCAGCGAGACGTACCTCGCGCAGGCGCGCGACCTGGCGGCCAAGGCGGCGACGGCGCCTGCACCCACGCCGCCACCGCCACCTGCACCGGCCCCTGGCGGGGGGCGCGGCGGCCCCGGCGGTCCACCCAGCGCCGTGATTGGCGACGTCGAGGCGGCATTCCGCACGGCGGCGAAGACCATCGAAGCGGAGTACTTCTTCCCGCTGCTGTCGCATGCGCCGCTCGAGCCGCAGAACTCCACGGCGCACTTCAAGGATGGGCGCCTGGAGATCTGGTCCCCGAGCCAGATTCCACACAAGCAGCATCCGGCGCTTGGCGCTGGTATTCCGCAGGAGAACATCACGTTCCACCTCGTGCGCTCAGGCGGCGGATTCGGCCGGCGGCTCGTGAGCGAGTACGACATCGAAGTGGCGCGGATCGCGCGGCTCGTCACCGAGGAGCGGGCAGCCGCGGGCCTGCCGAGCGTCCCGGTCAAGCTGCTGTGGTCGCGCGAAGACGACATGGCGCACGACCAGTACCGCCCGACGGGATACCACTTCTTCAAGGCGGGCCTGGACGCGAGCGGCAAGCTCATCGCGTATCGCGATTTCGTCGCCAGCACGAACTCCGTCGTGCCCGCGAACGAGTTCCCGCGGGGCTTCGTCGAGAACGTGCTGATCACGTCCCAGAACGTGGCGCCGTTCGGCATCCCCGTCGGTGCGCTGCGTGCGCCACCCACCAACGGCATCTCGTTCGTGAAGCAGGGCTTCATCGACGAGATCGCCATCGCCGCCGGCAAGGATCCGCTGCAGTACCGGATCGATCTGCTGAACAACCCGGTCGGCCCCGGCGCCACCGGCGGATTCAACCCGGTGCGCGCGCGGGGCGTGCTCGAGGCCGTGCGCGAGATGTCGGCGTGGGATCGCCGCGGCTCGCTGCCCAAAGGCACGGGCAAGGGCGTCGCGTTCCAGTTCGCGCACGCCGGCTACGTGGCGTATGTCGTCGAGGTTTCGGTCGACGCGAAGAAGGCCGTCAAGGTCAATCGCGCGTGGTGTGCCGTGGACATCGGCCGGCAGATCGTCAACCCGAGCCAGTCGGAGAACCTGGTGCACGGCGGGCTCATCGAAGGCATGAGCCACCTGATGTCCTGGGCGATCACGATCGACAAAGGACGAGTGGTGCAGCGGAACTTCAATCAGTACCAGCCGACGCGCATGGTGCATGTCCCAGTCAGCATCGAGGTCCGGTTCCTTCAGACGGATTTCGATCCGACGGGGCTCGGCGAGCCCTCCCTTCCGCCGGCGATCCCCGCGCTTACCAACGCCATCTTCGCGGCGACTGGCGTTCGAATCCGGTCGTTGCCGTTGGACAATCAAGGGTACCGCTGGACCTAGTGGCGTGCCGGCGCCTCCGCCGGCAGTGCAGGTCGCGTCAGTTCACACACCCCGAGCCGATCGTCGAGATCGGTTCGGGGTTCTTTGTCCAAGCCCCATGCCCATCGCGAGACCGACGGTCATCGCTGCCGCTCTGGCCGCGGGCCTGATCGGCCTTCACGCGCAGTCGTCGCCGCAGGGGCGGACGCTCGTCGAGTACGACTTCACGGTGTCGGCCCAGGGATGGGTCGTGTCCGGAGACACCCGTCCGGCGGAGCCCGTGTTCCATCCGTCGGGTGGCAGCCCGGGAGGCCACATCTCGCATGCCGACGAAGCCGTTGGTGAGACCTGGCACTTCCGTGCGCCCGACAGCGTGTTGAAGCAGCTGGCGGCGGCCGAGCACGGCACGCTGAGCTACAGCCTCAAGCAGTCCACCGACGATCCGGGCTTCCTCGATGACGACGTGATCATCGTGGGACCCGCAGGCCGGCTCTCGTTCCGGTTCGGCACGTCGCCCGGCAGCGACTGGACCTCCTTCGCCGTGAAGTTCACGGCCGCGGCCGGGTGGCGCTGGAACTGGAACGCGCGAGCGACCCAGGAACAGATCCATCGCGTGCTCGCCAATCCGACGAGCCTCGAAATCCGCGGCGAGTACCAGACCGGACCCGATGAGGGCGCGCTCGACAACGTCGTGCTCAGATCCGGCGGGTAAGTCGGTCTCGCGCCGGCGCACGTTGGCGGGATCATCTGGACTGCCGAGTGCGTGTACAGCCGCGTTTGGCCGCGCGGTTCGATGAGAGGGATCTCGGGGGAGCTTCTGCGATGGCGCGCGCGTACCGGTTGGTCGAAGGTCCCCGGAACCGAAGGCTCTGGCCTAGCGGATGCGGGCGAGGCGATCCATCGAAGGTCAGGCGTGAGCACGAGCGTGGCCGCGTGGTGATTGCGCTCTGAAAGTAGGACCGGCCGGAGATGCAGCCGTGTATAACCTCGCGGACGACCTGATCGACCGGCATGTCCGGGAAGGACGCGGCGACAGTCTCGCCATCGTGTCCGAGGGACGACACGTCACCTACCGGGAGTTGTGCGAGAACGTCAATCGAGTCGGGCACGCGCTGACCGCCCTTGGCGTCGGCGCGGGAGATCGCGTCCTCCTTGTCCTCCTCGATTCTCCTGAATTCGTTGCCGCATTCCTTGGCGTCGTGAAGATTGGCGCGGTCGTCGTGCCGACCAACACGACCCTTCGAAGCACCGACTATTCGTACTTCCTGGAGGAGAGCGGTGCGGTCGCGGCAATCGTGCACGCGGCGCTGCTCGGCGAAGTGGCTCCTGCGCTCGAGGGATCGAAACCACGTCTCGAGAATCGCGTCGTTGTCGTCGCCGATGACGTGTCCGGCTACCGTCACTGGGACGACTGGCTCGACGGACACCCGGCAGCACTGGACGCAGCGCCGACGACGGGATCTGATGACGCGTTCTGGCTGTGGACCTCGGGCAGCACCGGCAAGCCCAAGGCGGCCGTGCACCGGCATCGGGACTGGTCGTACTGCGCCTCGAACTACGCGAGTGGCGTACTGGGGCTCACTGCCTCGGACGTCATCTTTTCATCGTCGAAGCTCTTTCACGCCTACGGACTTGGCAACAGCCTCGCGTTCCCGCTCAGCGCTGGTGCCGCAACCGTCCTGAGCCCGGCCAAGCCCCTGGCGAAGAACGTGCTGGAGATCGTTCAGCGGACGCGGCCGACGTTGTTCTTCTCGGTGCCAACGCTGTACGCGGCGATGCTGGAGGAGGCACGTGCAACGGCCTACGATCTGTCGAGCGTGCGCCTCGCAATCTCGGCCGCCGAGCCGCTTCCGTCGGAAATTTTCCGGCGCTGGAAGGAACGATTCGATATCGAGATCCTCGACGGTCTCGGCTCGACCGAGATCCTGCACATCTACTTGTCCGCGCGCGCCGGCGACGTGCGGCCCGGCAGCTGTGGGAAGCCGGTTCCTGGCTACGACATTCGTCTCGTCGACGCGGCCGGTGAGGACGTGCCCGCTGGAACCATTGGCGACCTCCTTGTGGCCGGCGACAGCAGAGCCGTCTGTTACTGGCAGAGACCAGAGCTCACCGCTGAACGCATGCGCGGGGCGTGGTTCGTCACGGGCGATAAGTACCGCGTCGATGGTGACGGCTACTACTGGTACGCCGGACGCGCCGACGACATGTTCAAGGTGTCGGGGCAATGGGTCTCGCCGATCGAGATCGAGAGCACGCTCATCGAGCACACGTCGGTGCTCGAGGCGGCCGTCATCGCGTTCGAGGAGGAGTCAAGACTGCAGACCGCCAAAGCGTTCGTGGTCGTGAGACCCGGCTGCACGGCCGGCCCGGAACTCGCGACGGAGCTCCAGGACTTCGTCAAAGCCAGGCTGACGCCGTACAAGTGCCCGCGGAGGATCGAATTTCTTCCCGAGTTGCCAAAGAGCGCCGCCGGAAAGCTTCTCCGATACAAGCTGCGGGAACTCGCGTCGGCCCCCGACCAGCGTCGCCGAGTCTGAAAACGCACCTCGAATGTTCAGGGCGTCGTCGCAAACTCGAGGGCACTGACGACGGCCCTTGGGATGCGCCGCAACGTTCGATCGCCTGTGGCGCTGTAGTAGAGGTCACCAGTCTCGGGGTCCACGGCGACGCCGGGCACTAAGTTGTCTCCAACAGCCAGGCTCGCGGGCCGTGCCAGGATATTGGCCTCGATCACCGTCTTGCTGCCCGTTGACAGATCGATGGACGTCAACTGTTGGACCGGACTGAAGAAACTGCCCATTTCGATGACGTACAGGCGGCCGTTGTATGCCGCCAGGCCGCGGGGGTTGCTGAGACCATTCGCAACGACGGGTCCAAGCCCCGCATCGTCAAATCGATGAATCGCCCCGCCCAAGGCGTCGGCGACCCAGTAGCTGGTGCCGTCGGTCGCCAGCCCAGTGAATTGCTTGAATACGTAGGGTCCGCCCAACATCGTTCTCGTGGCGAATCCTGGCCCCGAGTACTTGACGAGTCGGGACGTAGGGTTAGGAGTCGACGCCGTCGGCGCCACGTAGTGTGCGGCCAGGATACTTGGCGGGTCTCCGGTTTCGCTCCGATACTCGATCGCGTTGAGCGGCGAGCCGAACCCCAGAAACCGCGTGTTGATGTTGGCGATCGCAACGTGGTTCACCGGGTCGTAAACCTGGATGAGTCGATCGAGCCAGTCGCTGAGGACCAGGTGCTGACCGAACGGCGCCACCGTGAACGGCGCGGCCACCCCGGTGCCGTCCAGGAAGCCCGTGATGGTCTGCGTGACGGACGCCCTCACGCGGTTGCGCCGCGTGTCCACCACCCTGAGCGTGCTGTAGTCGCCCAGGAAGATCCGATTGCCAACCGTCGCGGTAAGCCCCAGCGGCAGCACAAGGCCGCTTGTCTTCACATAGCCTTGCACTTCCTGGTCTTCCGGCGACACCTGAACGATGTAGCCGTCGGCGGAACTGCTGGCAAAGACACGCGAGCCGTTGTTTCTGTCGACAGCCAGACCGCCGACAGCCCCCGAGCCAGGCAGCGAGAGAAGCTTCTTTGGGGTCTGACACGTCTCCGCCGGATTATCGATGACGCTCAGCTGGTTGGTTGCGGCGTCGATCACATACAGGCGCCCGGCCGAGTCGAGCTTCGCGGATGAGGGATTGACCAGGGTCCTTCTCTGGCGGGGGCACTGGCCGCGGTTGGCCGCGCCAGCAGACACGAGCGTCTTACCCGGTGCCTGCCCTGGCGTGTCGAGCGGCCCCACGCGGAAGATGTCGCCGGTCACGATCTGCGGGCCGTACAGGTAGCCTGCCCGGTAGTCCATGCCGTTCAGCGAGCAGCCCGCGCCGAACGTGATTGGAATGTTGTTCTGATCGGCGAGCGGGGTGATGGTGAGTGGGAGCGTGGTCAGATTGAAGTCGTAGATGAGGTTCGGCACACCCTCGAAAAAGCAGACCCCCGCGTAGAGGTGCGTCTCATCGTCGGAGAGCGCGATCGAGTTCACCAGGAAGAGCGGCTGAGTCTGCGGGTTGTTGAGCCGGGTCATCACGGTGTTGTCCGGAGGCCCGGGGTCCAGGTCTGGGACGATCCTGCCGACGAAGCCGCCGAGCGTGTCCGTGTAGTAGATGGTGCCGTTGGAGGAGACGACCAGGTCGTCTGGCGTCAGGATGCCTTTTTCAATTCCCCAGGCGCCGAGCGTCTGCCCAGTCGCAGTGTCCAGGACGAAAACCTGGCCGTCCGTGGTGGACACGCCGTAAACCTTGCTGCCAGAGGTGTCGGCCTGGTTGAGGGCGATACCGCCTACGCTGCCGGCCGGTCCGCTCGATCCAGAAACAACGGTGTCGCTGATCGGTGTCTGAGCCAGCGCCGTGTGGCTTTCACCCCGGAGGCCCAGGGACAACTGGCCAACCACGGCAACCGCGAACAGGGAGAGTATGGCTCCTACGCGTGCCATCATGCATTGCATCATGCTCCCTCCGTTCGAGTAATCGCCGTGCGCTCGGCTCGCACTTTCTCAGTATAGTCCGCGCCGCTGCTGCGCTCTCCGCTCCGCAGTGCTGACCACCGACTGTCTACGGGAGTCCCGCGCGTGAACGGAGGAAGACATAGAGGTCATCGATCTCGTCGTCGCGGAACTGCGCGAAGGCATCCCGGGACACCCTGCCCATGATCCCGATATCGCGCGGCCCGCCGACGGGCACCCCAGTACGCAGCAAATGGCGGAAGGCGGGAAGGTCGTAGGCGCCAACGATCCGCAGCGACGGACCGCCATCGATCGGGTCGCCCTCGAAGCTCGGGGCGTGACACTCCGCGCAAACCGTGCTGGCGGTGTACCGTCCGCGCTCGAAAGCGCTGGTGCGCGGCTGCGCGCCCCAGCGAGGCGACGACGGGTCCACGGTATGGCGGTCGCAAAGGAATTGCTCCGCCGGCACGACGTCGGGTTGGCCGACGTCGCCGAACGCGTCGGCTACCGCTCGCCGAGTGCCTTCAGCACCGCGTTCAGCCGGCACGTGGGCCGGCCTCCAGGGCGCTATGCGCGCGAGCGTCGCACGACACAACCTTAACGGGCCCTGCAAGGACCGACTTCGCCATCGTTACACCGCAATCATTGCTGCGTGCTATGGTCGCGAGGCAGATTGCCAGCACAGGGGGGTATGGAATGGGCGGTGAGCCGTGGTTCTATTTCGTTCCGTATCAGGCGGACATCAACAGCGCGTTGCAAGCGCTGCGTCTGCGCGAGTTTCAGGCGGGTCGCTACAATCCGGTCATGCCGTTTCCGGACTTTCCGATTGACGCGCAGACTCCAGGGCCGGGTGCACGGCACGCATCGATTGAGGCAGCAATCGAGGACGCCGACGCCGACGGAACCCGCTCGATCCTCGACATGGCGCGCGTAACCGACGAGGTCGACTACGGGGCGGTGACGCCGGTTTCCGACGATGTTCTGGTCAACCTGTTCGGCACGAGCAAGCCGACGCGCGAGATGATCGAGTCGAACGATGAATTGTTCGAGGCCCTCGAGCGCGGCCAGGGTGTGTACATCGTCGCCTATCGCGACGACAAACCTTCGGAGATATTCTTCGCCGGCTATTCCTTCGATTGAACATCCACCGGCCCCTGCAGTTCCTCCTGAGCCACGACGTCACGCCCCACCGCTGCGATACGTACGATCTGAACGGCGAAAAGCCGTGCGCACGGTCATGTCGCGCGTTTGTCGCCGCGCGAGCCGATCGCACCTTTGGGTGATCCTTCATGTGGGCTCTGATAGCCTCTGAGCCTTTTTTGACCGCGTTGACACATTGGTCGGAGGAGTTACCGAGGAGGGCATCTTGCGAGCACAAGTCAGACCTTCACGGCTCTTCACGTCGCTGGTCGCGATCGTCATCATGATGTCGAGTGCCGGAGCTGGCGCGCAGTCGCTGGATGTTGGTGCCGAAGGGCGTCCGAATCCAGGGCCGTTTCGGACGATCGTTTCGATCGATGACAACTCCCTCGATCCGGTCCGCCCGCGAGTGTTCACTCAACCAACGCTCGATACTGCCGAAGCGCTCGCGCGCGCGCAAAGCCCGGCACCGTCCCACAGGCAACGCGACTCCGTGCTGAATGGCGTGCTCATCGGCGCAGGGGTCGGTGCACTTCTCGGCCTGATCCCGGACTACTACGACGATTGCGAAGAGTGCCATGACTCGCTGTATGCCTCGATTGCCGTAGGCGCGGGAGTGGGCCTGGTTGTCGATCTGCTCCGTTCGGGTACGCGGCCGGCATTACGACCGCAGTCCGATGACCGCTTTCAGATGAATATCGCGGGCGGTCGAAGAGCTGTTGGCGTTCGTGGAATCTTCCGCTGGCGATGACCGCCCATTCGTGAGGCAACGAGGCTGGCGCGGATTGCTCTTCGTCGCGACACCTGGCGCGCCGATCTCGACGCGAGCCACTTTCCAGAAGACCCCCGCCGTTGACCGATTACATGCTATTCGTGTAACGTGTAGTGCTGTGCTGTGCTGTGATTCAGTCATTCTCGGACGAGACCGCCGCGGACCTGTTCAGAGAACGGAACACACGGGCAGCCAGGCGCGTTCCACGTGAGCTCTGGCGCATCGTACAGCGGAAACTCAAGCTCCTGGATGGGGCTGCCCGCCTGGACGACTTGGCGATTCCCGCGGGCAACCGACTTGAGCGGCTGAAGGGCAAGCGAGCCGGGCGCCACAGTATTCGCGTGAACGACCAGTACCGGGTGACGTTCCGGTGGGAGAGTGGCCATGCCTACGAAGTCTGCGTCGAGGATTATCACTAGGGAGCCAGACTGGCTCGGGCCCGCGATTCCGCCGGGAGAAATCCTGCTGGAGGAGTACCTCAGGCCACTCGGCTTGGGTCAGGTCAAGGCCGCCGAACGACTTGGCATCTCGCTCAACCGGCTCAACGAGATCGTCCTCGGTAAACGCGGCATCACTGCAGATACGGCGCTGAGGCTGTCGCGATTCCTGAAGACGTCGCCACAACTCTGGATGCGGCTTCAGGCCGATTGGGATCTGCACCAGGCACTCCAGCGAGAGCGGAAGAAGGCGTCGTAGTTGCTGGATGTTTAGTGGTAAAAGGAGCATGGTTCACGTGCGATATCCCGCTTTCGTGCGGAGGCCATCCTGAGAAGCCATCTTCTGTCGCTCGGCGTGGCGTTGCTCACGGTGTCGACGATTCTCGCTCGTCAGTCGCAGGATGCGACGCGGGGGCTGACGGTCGTGCCCGCGCCAGTCGGTCCGAACGGCGCTTTGCAGGAACTGTATACCGGCAGCTATGCACTGCTCGTCGGCGTGAGCCGGTACGATTCACCTGCCGCATGGGCGCCGCTCGAGAGCATTCCTCAGGAGCTCGACTCCCTCGCCACGACCCTTCGACAACTGGGCTTTCAGCAGGTGGAGGTCATCGGGAACCCGACTGGATCCGAGTTGAAACAGGCGGTCGAAGGATTCATGAGGAAGTATGGTTTCAAGGCCGACACGCGTCTGCTGTTCTTCTTCGCCGGCCACGGATACACGCTCGACGACGGCACCAGGGGCTACTTCGTGCCGAGGGATGCGCCGGACCCCGTTGCCGACCAGGCAGGATTCCGCGCGACTGCTCTAGCCATGCAGCAGGTCAGCACCTGGGCTGGCGAACTGGTCGCGAGGCACGCGCTCTTTGCGTTCGACAGTTGTTTTTCCGGCACGATCTTCCGTACCCGCAACCGCGTCCAGCCCGCTCGCATCACGGCGCTGACCCAGAAGCCGGTGCGCCAGTTTCTGTCGGCCGGCGGGGCCGGCGAAACGGTGCCTGCGAAAAGCGTTTTCACGCCGGTGTTCGTCCGCGGCCTGAGCGGTGCGGCCGATCTCGACGGTGACGGCTACCTCACCGGCACCGAGCTGTTCAACTACGTCCAGAGCGAGGTGATTGCCTACCGCACCGGACAGACGCCGCAGTTCGGGACCGTCCGCGATCCGCGGTACGACGAAGGCGACCTCGTGTTCCTCGTGCCGAAGTCTCCGATCGCGTCAGCGCCCAATGCGGCGTCGCGCCCCGCGGCACCGCCGAATCCATCCAGTCCCACGACGCCACCCCAGACGACTGCCGCGTCGGCGGCCCCGGGCGCACCCCCGACGGACAAGCGTGTGCCCGAAGGATCCTCCGTGCCGTCGAAATCGCGATCGGGTGACGCCGCCTTCACCGGGGAGTACAACATGGGAGGCGCGATCGTCAAGATCCAGTCGAGTCCGGCAGGGCTTCAGTGGATCCAGGCTGGGAACCCGGTACACACGCTCGTATCAGCGGGCGGTCGCAAATACACGTCGGCCACGATTCCGGGCGCGTCGCTGGAGTTTCGGTTGGACGATGCCAACGAGGTCGACGCCCTGTACCTGTCGATGCCTCAAGTGGTGGTGCATGGGGTTCGCATCGAGGGGCCTGCACCGGATGCGGCGACGCTCGCCGACCTCGCCGGTACCTATGATTTGACGCCAGTCATCGCGGCGACCGTCTCCGTGCGCGCCGGCGCGTTGATCTACCGCGTGACCAACGACCCGAAGGACTACGTGCTGCTGCCAGCCCGAGGTCTGCATTTCGCCTTTGACGGTCTTGCGCCGGTCTCGATCAGGTTTCACAGGAGCGCTAACGGACCGGCCAGTCACTTCGTGCTGTATGGCGGGGACACGACCATCGTCGGGATGCGGCGAAAGTAGACCGTCGCAAACGGCGAGGCAGCGGATCCAGGCCGGAAGTTAGCTCCGTCCTCCCTTTGTCTGATGCTACTCAGGCGCTCGAGACCGCGGCGATGAAATCGGCGACGTGGCGCTCGATCTGGTCGCGTGGCAGGTCGTAGCGGGCGCGGCCGTCGGGCTGGCCGAGATTGCCGCTGATGACGAAGGCGCGCAGCCCCGCCTGGGCAAGGCTTTTCGCCTGCGCGACGCTGAGCCCGCCGACCACCTGCACCGGGGCGGCGCCGCCGACTCGCTCGAAGATCGCGCGGGCCACGTCACCGAGATAGTTGCGCTCGATGAGTGTCGGGTCGGCGCGCCGCGCGTCGGACTGCAAGTGAACGCCGACCGCGTCCACACCGGCCTCGAGCATCCGAAGCGCGACCTCGCCGGCCTGCGCGGCCGGGCCCTGGTGCGGCACGAGGATATCGGCAAAGACGAGCCGCGGCAGTTCAGCGTTGGCGCGCCTGAATTCGTCGCGCACGGCGCAGATCGCCTTCGCCGTATCCACACCGGCGAGCGCGAGGAAATCAACGATGTTGCCGCCGCCCGCATAGACGGCGCGCGCCTCGAAGCCACCGCCATCCATGGTCTTCATGTCGGCCAGCAGGAGCGCCTCGGGAAACTTCCGGCGGAAGGCCGGCACGACGTTCGAGACGCCTTCGTTCTTGAGCAGCGGCGTCCCCATTTCGACGATGCTGATGCCGCCCGCCAGCGCCGCACCGGCAACTCCGAGGCCCTGCTCAATGGTGGCGACGTCGACCGAGATTTGAAACGTGAAGCGGGTTCTGAGCCGATCGAGAACGCCAGCGGAGGCGGGGTGCGTCACCTTCGCGATCTGCTGGGCCCAGGCATAGTTGGGCCGCATCATCTCGAAGATGGCGCCGCCTGCCAGCGCACCCACGGCGAACCTGCCCGCGCCGTTGAGGAACGATCGCCGGTCGATGTGACGTTCCATGATCGCAGCTCCTTGAGGGGCCCGATGTTAACTCACCGCGCTCGTCCGCGTCCGTCGATGAATTGCTGCGCCCACAACTCGAGCGACACCGGGATCCAGAATCCTTCCGTGGTGGACGGCGCCTGGAGGGCGCGGCGCCACCAGCGGCGAACGACGTCGACGTCGACGAGCCCGCGCGATGCCATGCCCGGCAGCAGGCGGTCCTCCATCAACGCCACGAACGGGCCGCTACGGAAGTACTGCGCCAGCGGCAGGTTGAATCCCGACTTGCGGCGGTAGACGAACGCCGCGTCGAAGCTGCGCCTTGCCAGCTCCTTGACCACGACCTTGGTGCCTGGCACGCCGTTCGGAGGCGATGGCCCCACCAGGTGTTCTGCGGGCAGGGCGCGGGCGAATTCGATCACGTTCCGGTCGAGAAAAGGCACCCGATTCTCGACGCCATGCGCCATCGCCATCTTGTCCTGGCGCACCAGCAGGTCGACGAGATGCGTCCGCACGTCGTACTTCAGGCAGTTCGACAGATGGTCGGCGCGGCCCTCGTGAAACAGGGCCCGGCGCTTCTCGACCGCCTGTCGCAGATTCGCTGTCGGTCGCAGCTTCGAGAGACGGGCTTCGGGATGAAACTGTGACGCTCGAATGAATGTGTCGACCGGGTCGTTCAAACCCGGTCGGTACGAGCCATTTTCCATATGTGCGTCGTTGTAGCGCGCGTAGCCGCCGAAGAGTTCGTCCGCTCCTTCGCCGCTCAGCAGCACCGTGGCATGCTCGCGCGATCGTCGAGCCAGCACCCACAGGGCGAGCGTGTTGGGATGGCTGATCGGCTGATCCATGTGCCAGCTGGCGGCATCCAGCGCAGCCATGAAGGCGGTCCCATCGAAGACGAAGCGGTGGCTGACGGCGCGCGCCGCGGCCGCCGCCGACACGATCCAGCGCTCCTCTGAGAACTGCGGCTCGGCGAAGACGATCGAGAAGGTGTCGATATCAGCACGGTGGTGTGAGCGCGCCAGCACGGCTACCAGCGACGAGTCGATGCCGCCGGACAACTGGCACCCCACGTTCACGTCGCTTCGCAATTGCGATTGCACGCTGCGGCCGAGGAGATGGTCGAGGCGATCGACCGCGTCGTCGCGTGACAGGCGCAGCTTCTCGTGGTGGTCGGGGATGCTCCAGTAGCGCGCCTCCGTGACACCATCCGGCGTGATGGTGAGGCGATGGCCCGGCTGGACCTGGCGGACGCCCTTGAGCAACGAGGCTTCGCCCGCGACATAGCGGAATGCCAGCAGCTCGTCGATCTGCGCCGGATCGATCTCGGAGCGGAACGCCGGATGCGCCAGAAACGCCTTCGCCTCAGACGCAAAGAGCACCGTCGTTCCGCACTGCGCCCAGTACAAGGGCTTGATGCCGACACGATCGCGGAGCAGGTGCACGGCGCCGCGCCGCGTGTCCGCAATCACGATGGCGAACATGCCGTTGATCCGCTCGAGCATCCACTCGAGCCCACCATGCTCGTAGAGCGCGAGGACGATCTCGGTGTCAGTGCCGGTGCGGAACTGGTAGCCCCCGCGCTCGAGCTCGGCCTTGTAGTCGAACGCGTCGTAGATCTCACCGTTGAAGAGCAGCGCGGTCGCGCCGTCGGGGCTGAGCATCGGCTGGTGCCCAGCCGAACGGTCGAGGATCTTCAGCCGGTGGAAACCCAGCGCGGTGTCAGGGACGCCGCCGCGCAGCGAGAGGCAGCGTGTGCCGCGATCGTCCGGACCGCGATGGCGAATCATGTCCGTCATCGTCCCAAGCACGCTGGCGTCGGCCGGCGCGCCATCGAGGTTGACGAACCCCGCGATCCCGCACATCTATGAGGGTGACGAGCCTCGGCCGCCTGCCGGCATGCCAGGTTTCATCGCGAGCCGGGCGAATTGACGCTTCAACGCGTTGACTTGTGCAAGGTAGCGGCGGGGATCGTGGTCGCCGCATCGCTGGCCGGCTCTGAATCGGAAGCCCCGGCGCGCGTATCCGTCACCGGCGCCCTCTCCGCACAGGTGGATGATCGCCGCGAGGTTTTGCCGCTGCTGCAGCGAGGCGGCCGAAATGCGGTTGCGGGCGAGGGTGCGCGCGACCGTGAGATCCAGCAGCGCGGCGGTCATCTCCACGGCATGAGCGGGCACCACGCGTGTGTAGAGCGCGTTGAACCAGCACGAGTGCAGGTCGTTCCAGGGACCGTCCTCGACGACGACGTGATCCTGGATGCAATAGCGCCGGGCCTCTGCGAACGTTCCATCGGTGATCTGAAACATCCCGACGGCGCTCGACGCCGGTCCGTATAGCTCGAACGGGTTCCAGCTGAACCGCCACCGCCAGTAGGTCCGTGCTACCGGGTTGCCGCTGCTCTCCACCTGCGCGAGAGCGGCCAGGAGTTCCGGTGTGATGACCGCTGTCGAGTGCTCGTCGAAGAGCGCTCCGTATTGCCTCCACGTCTGCGCCGGCTCCTTGGCAAGCGAGCCGCTGACCGCGACGAACACCTCGGCGGGCTTGCGGACGACTTGAACTATCCAGTTCACGCCCGCCCAGACGATCACCAGAAGGACCGTCGCGACGATTAGCTGGACAGGCATTGGCGCGATCCGCATGGCCAGAAACGCGCGTCGTCCCAGGCGCGCGGCCGAGCGGAGCGCGCGCCGGCCTCGGATGCGCGTCGGCCGGAGTGCGGCCCGAGCAATCATCGTGTGGGGCATGCGGGACACCCACCCATTATCGAGGATCCCCGACTGCTAGCGCGCCTTGACCGCTTCAATCCACTGATCGACCTGGCGATCGAGGAACGCCAACGGGATCGAGCCGCTGCCGAGGACGGCATCGTGGAACTCGCGCACGTCGAACTTCGCGCCGAGCGCCGCCTCGGCGCGTTTGCGCGCGGCAGTGATGCGGAGCTCACCGATCTTGTAGGCAAGGGCCTGGCCGCGCGAGCGGATGTAGCGATCGACCTCTGTCGTGACCTCCAGCACGGAGAGCGCCGTATTCTCGGTCATGTAGTCGATGGCGCGCTGGCGCGTCCACCCGAAGGCGTGCATGCCGGTGTCGACGACGAGCCGGCAGGCGCGCCAGATTTCGTACGTGAGGCGCCCGAAGTCATTGTACGGATCCGTGTAGAAACCAACCTCGAGCCCGAGACGTTCGGCGTAGAGCGCCCAGCCTTCGACGAACGCCGTGACGTCGGCCTGCCGGCGCAGATCGCTGATGTTGCGGTTCTCGTGGTGCAACATGATCTGCGTGTGGTGCCCGGGAATCCCTTCGTGGAACGTCAGCGCCTCGAGTATGTAGAGCGGGCGGCTCTTGATGGCGGTCAGGTTCAGGTTGTAGTTGCCCGCCCGCACGCCGGGCTGTCCCACTCCGTAATTGGCGCCGGTCCCTCGAAGTGACGCCGGCGTATCCGGGAACGGACGGATGCCGAGCGGCGTTTCCGGCAGCTTCTTGAAGAGCCGCAGGAGCTGGCCCTGCATCCGCATCTGGATGAAGGACGCCTCCTTGATGTACTGCTGCGGGTCGGTGACGTAGAACCGCGGGTCCGTGCGCATGAACTCCAGGAACTGCGCGAACGTTCCCTTGTACGCAAGCTTGTCGATCACCGCCTGCATCTCGGCGCGAAGCCGGGCCACTTCCCTCACTCCGATCTCGTGGACCTCCTTGGCGCTGATGTCGAGCGTCGTGTAGTGCCTCACCAGCGACTCGTAGTACTCGCGGCCGCCGGGGACATCCGACAAGCCGACGGTCTTGCGCACTTTCGGCAGGTACTCGGTCGAGAGAAACGCCGCCAGCTCGCGATACGCGGGCAGCACTGAATCGCGAATCGCGGCCGTGCCGTCACGCTGAATCCGTTCGCGGTCGGCGGCGGCGATGCTTTCGGGAATCTTCTTGAGCGGGGCCATGAACGGGCTGGCGTCCGGCGTCTCGCTGACGTATTGCGTGACCGTCTGGATGTAGTTGGGCGCCATCGACGCACCAGGCAGCGTGTTGCCGGCGGCGAGTCCCTGCCGCAGCATCGCGATCTGCCGAGCGGTGTAGTCCTTGAACGACTGCAGGCGGGCGACGTACTCGTCGTAGTCGCTCGCGGTCGCAAAGGCGCGGGTGTTGAGGTCGCTGGCGAACTGGACGTGAAAGCCGCCGGCGTCCGAGAGCGGCACGAGATAGGTCTTGAACCTGGCGTCGGCGATCACCTGCTGCAGGCGGTCGCGGATGATGTACGCGTCCAGCTGTTCGGCCATCGCCAGCGTCGCAGCGTCGATCGCGTTGAGCTGATTCAGCAGCGCTTCGGCTTTGGCAGCGCGGCCCTGGACGTACGCTTCGGAGACGAGCGGCATGCGCGCGCTGTAGCGCTTGTCGACGCCTGCGGGCAGCGGCATCGCCGGCGGCCGCTCTCGCTGAAACCGCTGCGCGTCCTCCGCTACGGCCCGCAGCGGCGCCGATCCCGATGCCTGCGCTGCGGCTCGTGCCGCGGCCTGCTCCACCGCCAGGGGCGCGGGCGGGACGACAGCGGTGAATACGACAACAACGGCGAGAGCGGACGCCCAGCGGAGATGCCTCATCGATGGTCTCCTCGGAAAGTGACCGGGAACGGTGCAAGTCTGCACCATGTCGCGCGGCGAACAGCATCCCGAATCCTTATGGCCGGATTAACGCGCACTAGCATCGCGCAGAACGCGTCGGCGCCAGCGGACATGCCGAACGGCAAGTACAATCCCCGCTCATGAGAGAGGAGGCGATCTCGCCGGCGTCGCTGCTGCACCGGATCGGCCGGGGTGAGGCTCCTGTTATTCTGGACGTCCGATCGCCGCGCGAGTTCGCCGGTGGTCACGTGCCGGGTGCGGTGAACGTCCCGTTCACGAGCGTGCTCGCTGGTTCGAACGACGTGGGCGCGCAGAAATCCCAGACAGTCGTCGTCTATTGCGGCCACGGGCCTCGGGCCTGGCTCGCGGGCGCGGCGCTGCGCTGGCGGGGATACGCGCGCGTCACCTACCTCCGGGGACACATGGCGGGCTGGCGGCGCGCTGGATTGCGGGAGGAGCGATGAAGATCGGTGTCGGCATTCTCGGCGTGGCGCTCGTCGCCACGCTCTGCGATTACACCTGGTATACGCTGAACGTCCGCCACCACATCGCGACGGGCATCATCCACGGCGCGGTGCTCCTGACCGCCGTCGGAGCCGTCCTGGGGCTCGATGCGGGCCGAGTAGTGAAGGGGCTCCCGATCGGCGCGCTGTCGGGCGTCGGCGGCGCGCTCATTTACTACCTGCTCGTCGCGCTCGTGGATCGGCGGACCTATGGAACGGCGATTCCGGCGTCCTGGGTCGGGATGTGGCTGCTCGTCGCCCTGCTCGATGGCCGTTGGCTGCGCGCACCTCAGCGGCGCCCGTGGGGGGAAATTGCGGTGCGCGGTGTGCTCGCCGCGGTACTGAGCGGGATTGCGTTCTTCCTCGTGATGAACACGCTCTGGGGCCGGCCGCCCGCGACCGGCAGGAACTACTTCGTGCAGTTCGCCGCGTGGGTGGTTGCCTGGGCGCCAGGTCTGCTGGCGTTGACGCTGGGCCGATCGCCTCGCGCGGATCGTCGCGTTTGACCATTCGGGACGGCTGTTGGTCTACGAGTGCCGATGGACGTCCCAGCCCAGGTAAACGTCCATCGCTTCTGCGAGGATCCCGGCGCAATGCGACGCGTTCATCGCCGCGTGATGCTCGAACCCATGACGACAGATGAACCGCATCAACTGCTGCAGGTTCGGAACATGAACCACGGCGCGCGTGCCGAACGTGGCCAGCGGGTCGTCGGTGAGCAGGGGGACGTCCGGTTCCTCCTCCTCGGGTCACCGTCACGAATGGCACGACGCCCGTTGCCACGGTCACGCCCAACTCTCCGGGCGTCGCGCACGTGATCCTCGCAGTCACCGACAACGGGACGCCGTCGTTGACGTCGTATCGACGGATCGTTCTGACGATCCAGGCCGGGCGCTGACTTTGATGTATCAGGTCCGCGCGAGACGGTAAAATCGGACGGGCGGCGGCGTGCTTTGGAAGCGTTGGAGTATTGCTGAACTTTCCTGAGGTGCGGACTCGTGGCCGACAGCGGTGTGCGAGGGGCGTATCGGTTCGGGCCGTTTCAACTCGACGTCCGCGAGCGCCGCCTCTCACGCGGGTGCGACGTGATCCCGCTGCGTCTCAAAGTGTTCGATACGCTGCGGGTGCTCGTCGAGAATGCCGGCCGGCTCGTCACCAAGCAGGAGCTTCTCGACACAGTGTGGCCCGACACGGCCGTCGAGGAAAACAACCTCAATCACAACGTGTCGGTGCTGCGGAAGGCGCTCGGGGATGGAGCGACGGGTCAGCAGTACATCGAGACCGTGCCGCGCGTCGGTTATCGCCTGGCGGTACCCGTCGAAGCCGTTGCGCCTCAGACGGCAGCCGCCGTGGCTTCAGCGGCCAAGGCGCGACAGGAAATCCGGTACTGCACGACGGACGACGGCATCCGCCTCGCGTATGCCACCACGGGCAACGGACCGCCGCTGGTGAAGGCGTCGAACTGGCTGACCCATCTGGATTTCGAATGGGGCAGCCCAATCTGGCGCCACTGGTACGCCACGCTCTCCCTCCACCACCGCCTCGTCCGCTACGACGAACGCGGTAATGGCATGTCTCAGCGTGATGTGCCTGTCGTGAGCTTCGAGACGTGCGTCCGCGATCTCGAGACGGTGGTCGACGCCGCGGGCCTGAATCGATTTCCGGTCCTGGGAATCTCTCGTGGCGGCGCCATCGCGATCGCGTATGCCGTAAAGCATCCCGAGCGGGTGACGCATCTGATCCTCTACGGAGCGTTCGGAGCGGGGCTGAATCACGTTGGCCAGCCCCATGAGCTCGAGGCGCGCCGGGCGCTGGCGAGCCTGACACGCCTTGGGTGGGGACTCAACAACCCCGCATTCTGCAGGACGTTCACCTGCCGGTTCATTCCTGAGGCTACTCCCGAGCACGAACAGTGGTTCGACGAACTTCAGCGCGTGTCCACGTCGCCGGAAAACGCGGCGCGCCTGATGGCGCTCGCCGACGACATCGATGTGCGACCACTTTTGCCACAGGTGACCACCCCGACGCTCGTGATCCACTGCGACCGCGACAAGGCAGTACCGGCGGAAAACGGTCGTCTGCTGGCAGCGGAAATTCCGGGTGCCCGGTACGTCTCGCTGCCGAGCGCTAACCATCTGATACTCGAGGACGAGCCCGCCTGGTCTCTATTCCTCGAGGAGCTGGGTCTGTTCCTGAACTGGTAGGGCGGTCCGGGGAGCGTGGCGTCGGCCAGCGTACGTGATCCTCGCAGTCACCGACACGTCTCACTCGGAGCGCATCGCGTCTCCGAGAGGGACACGTGCCGCGCGCCACGCGGGAATCGCCGCGGCAAGAACACCTGCCACCGCAAGCAGACACGTCGCGCCTGCCATCATTCCACCGTCCGTCGGCGCCAGCCCGTAGAGGAGCGCGCGTGCCGCCCGCATCGTGCCGACGGCGAGCGGCAGGCCGATGACGATGCCGGCCGCCAGCATCCACAGGTTGTCACGGAGCACCAGCGCGACGATTTGCGCGGGCGTCGACCCGAGGGCGAGACGGATGCCGATTTCGCTCTTCCGGCTCGCGGCGAGGTACGCGACGATGCCGTACAAGCCGACGATGACGAGCGCCATCGCCAGGATGGCGAAGACGCCCGCGAGCCACGCGACCAGGCGTTCGTTGAGGAGACGCTCGCGGACTCGCGTCTTCAGCTCGCTGAAGTGCATCGCGATGCCGGGAGAGAGGCGCTCGACGCGCTGCGCGATGGTGCCCGCGATCGCCGCGGCGGGCGTGCGCGAGCGCACGATTACCGGCGCCCAGGCGTACGGGCTCGGGTTCTGCGCGATCGGCACGTAGGCAATCGGGGCCATCGACTCGCCGGCCTTCTGACACCAGCAGTTCTCGTCCCGCAGGTCCGCGTACTTCGTGTCGCCGACGACGCCGACGATCTCGTAGGTGACCTCGGGGAAACCGGGTTCTTCGAGCGTGCGCACCGTCGCGCCGAGCGGATCCACCGCGTCGAGATGGCCGCGCACGAAGCTCTCGTTCACCACCATCACGCGGTGTGAGCGGGCGTTGTCGAGATCCTGGAAGTCGCGGCCGGAACGGATCGGGATTCTCAGCGTTTCGAAGTAGCCGGGGCTGACGTAGGCGAATCGCGACGCCTTGCGCTCGCCCGCACCGGTGGTGCGGAAGAAGTGTGACCACGTGGCGCCGCTCAAGGGGACGTGCGTCGACGATACCGCTGTCGCCACGCCCGGCACCGATCCGATCTCACGCGCCAGCTCGTCCTGGAACGCGGCTTTTCGTTCCGCCGTGAGCGCGTCCGAAGCACGATCCATGAACGAAATCACGAGGGTACCCTCGGGCTCGAAGCCCGTTGGCACCGACGCAAGGTTCCGGAACGTCTGCACGAAGAGGACCGCCGAGAAGACGAGTACGAGCGAAAGCGCGATTTGCGCGACGACGAGCCCGCGCTGGAGTCGCGCGCGATCGCGGTCGACCGTCGTGCCGCGCGCGCCGTGGCGCATGACCGTGTTGGGGTCGACGACCGAGACCCTCAACGCGGGCAGCAGTCCGAAGAGGACGGCGGTCAGTGTCGCCGTGGCGCTGACGAACGCCATGAGCCGCCAGTTGCCGTCGAGCCGAAGCACGATCGGCCCGGCCGACGTGCCGAGCAGCGTCATCAACGCGCGCGCCGACAGGAGCGCGACCGGAACGGCCAGCACGGCGCCGGCAACGGCGACGAGCAGGCTCTCGATCGAGCATCTGCGACACGAGGCGGCCGCGCGACGCGCCGATTGCCGCGCGAACAGCAACTTCCCGTTCGCGGGCACTGGCACGCGCGAGCATGAGCGTGGCGAGATTGCCGCATGTCATCAGGAGGACGAGGCTGGTGAGCCCGAGCAGCAGCGTCAGCGGCGCTCGGTGCGCGTCGCGCAGTCGGCTGACGCCGCGCCCCGCGGAAACGACGCCGAACCGCAGGCGGCGGTACCCGGCGACGAGCGAAGGGTCGTAGCCCGGCGGAATGGTCGCGTCGAGAACGCCGGGGCTCAACGCGCGCAGGTGCTCGCTCGCGCGCGTGACGGTCCACTCCGGCTTCAGCCGGCCCATGATCGTCAGCCACCAGTGGTCGCGTCGCTGCATGCGCCCGTCCCAGACCGCGGTGGAGCAGAGCGGCAGCGCGATGTCGAATGTCTCGCCGACTTCGAGGCCCGTGAACGATGCCGGCGCCACGCCGATGACGGTGACCGGCCGATCGAGCACCGTGATCGCACTCCCGATCGCGTTCTCGCGGCCGCCGAACGACGACTGCCAGAAGCCGTGGCTGATCACGGCCGCCGCGTCGCATCCACCGCGATCGTCGCCAGGTCCGAGCAGGCGTCCACTCACGGGAACGACGCCGAGGGTGCCGAAGAAGTCGCCGCTGACCCACAGGCCGCGCACCCGTCGCGATTCCGCACCGCGCCCGACGACGAACTCGGTGTCGCCCCACGCGAACAGCGTCGAGAACGCGCTCTGGTTCGCGCGAATCAGTTCCCACAGCGGCCCGGTCGCTTTCGCGTTGACGCCGTCGTACATGCCGAACGCCTGCGGCCCGTCGGGGCGGACCTCGGCCAGCTCCTGCGGATTCGCGACGGCGAGGCTGCGCAGCTGGATGGTGTCGACGAGGTGAAAGATCGCGGCGTTCGCGCCGATGCCGAGCGCAAGCGAGAGAATCGCGACCACGGTGAAGATCGGATTGCGCTTCAGCAGCCGAAGCCCGTATCGCACATCGCGGAGAGCGTGATCGACGAGGCGCGTGTCCATGAGGCGCTCCTGAGTTCGTTGGTGCTACAATCCGCCGCGATCGTAGCAGGCAATTGCGCCGGACGTCGTTCCCGAAATGTTCCGAATTCATTCCCGAATCTGGAGCCCAGTTGCGTCTCCGCTTTCGTGACGGCAAGCGCTTCCTGATGCAATCGTTCGCAGGGCTCCCGGAGGACCCGCCCGTCACGGCCCTGCAAGTCGTCCTGAACTGGGGCGACGAGCTGAGGCAGCTCGTCCGCTAATGGTGCGGCACGGTGACGGTCGTCGACGCCACGCTCGCATTGCCGAAGAAGTCGGTGCTCTGCACCTTGATCGTGTAGACACGACCGCTGCCGCGGCCGCTGCGCTCGGCGCGCAGCCGGAGTGTCAGGTCGCCGGTAATCTCCCAATCCGGCGCGTAGTCGCCTGAACCGCTCCCCAGCTCCGGCTCGTTGCTCGTCACTTCGACGATCCGCGTCAGCGGCTGCGGATCGATGTCGTCGGTGACGCTCACGGTCACGGTGACGTCTCGCATCAAGTGGTCGGGCGGCCAGAGCACGCTTGGCGACGCAACGGCCGAGTGAATCACGGGAGATGTCGCATCGCGCTCCACGAAGACGTTCGGACGAACCTGCGGCGCCATGCCATCGCCAAGATAGAAGCTCGGATGCGGCGGCTGGTTGTAGCCGACGTTCTGCCAGGCGATTGCGACCCGGTATTGATGGTCGTGCATCAACGTGTAGAGGCGCTGCGCCGCCGGCAGTGTCGTCGTGTAGATACGCAGCGCGGCGCTGTCGATCTCCCGCCACACGACCTCCTCGCGCCAGTCACCGACGATGTCGGCCTGCAGGCTGGGATTCGCCTTGGTTCCATTGTTCGAGGCAATGCCGGACGGCGCGAGCAGCACGTCCGTCGTCTCTGTCTCCCAGTTCCATTTCGAGATCCTGATGCCGTCGAGCAGCTCGCGCAGCAGATCGCCGGTCCACCAGGCAACGTGATTGATCGAGTTGGGCTTTCGCGGCGATACCGGCATGGCACGGGGGCCGGACGCGCTCGCTTGAGAGAGTTGCGCGTTGTAGAGACCGCCGGTCGATCCTGAACCCCACATTTCGTAGCCGCGAAAACGCGGGTCCACGTCCGCAGCCACGCCGCGGCCGATGTCGCCCGTCGCCGTGACACCCCAGATCAACTGGCGCGACAGGCCATCGTCGAACGACAGCGCGTTCGGACCGTACTGGGCTGCGCTCTCGTGCGGCTGGAACACGTGCTGCCCGGGACGATCCGGATCCATGTTGGACACGTGCAAGGCGTCGCCGTGTCCCCAGCCCGTGCGCAACAGTTCGCCGTCGGCTCCAACCCACAACTGGCCGTAGACGATGTCGTGGCGGCCGTCGCCCGTGAGATCGGCGATGCTCAGGCTGTGCGCACCTTGTCCGGTGATGGCGTTCTCGCTGGCGTGGCCGCGTGAATCGAGCGTCCACAACTCCGTGAGTTGGCTGTCGCGCCAGTTCCACGCGCGCAGAGCGATGCGACCCGGGTGCCCTTGCTGCCCTTTCGCGTAGCCGCGTCCCCAGACGAGGCTCGGGCGGTGACCATCGAGATACGCGATGCCGGCGTAGAGACGCTCGACACGGTTGCCGAAGTTGTCACCCCAGATCGAGAACAACTGAGCACCCGTGGGGAAATCGGTGTCCGGATGCCGTTCGGGGAAGAATCGTGTCGAGGCCAGTTCTTCACCGGTGCCGCCATCGAAGATCGTGAGGAACTCCGGGCCGGTGAGTGGACGACCGGCGGCGTTGCGGTAGTCGGCGGAGTGATCCACCACGGCCGGATACTCGCCGAAGAACCTGGAGGGGTCGGCAACGAAGTTTCCGAGTCCGTCTTTGGTACCGGGGGCGGTCTTGGTGACGAATTCGGCGCGGCCGTCTCCATCCAAATCGTAGACAAGGAACTGGACGTGGTGCGGGCCTGCGCGGAGGTTGATGCCCAGATGAATCCGCCAGAGCAGCGTGCCGTCGAGCTCGTAGGCGTCGAAGATATTCGGTCCCGTGAACCCATCCTGTGAGCTGTCGCGCGGGTTCGACGGTTCCCACTTGACGACAATCTCGTATTCGCCGTCGCCATTCAGGTCCGCGACGGTCGCATCGTTCGCGTCGTAGGTGAAACTGGAGCCGCCCTCCACTCCGCCTGCCGGCCGCTGCAGCGCGACGCGCAGGTACGGTTGGGGCGGGTCGACCGCTGAGAGCGTGAACGGCGCGCTCGGCGCCTGCTCCGCTCCATCGATCACGGATCGGACGAAGTAACGTGTACGACGCGACATCCATCGGCGCGTTGGAATCCACGAAGTCCGTCGTCAGCGCGATCGGTTCCGTATTCAGCCTTTGCGGTGTGCCCTCGTCTGCCGAGCGATAGAGGTTGAACGCGATCCCCTCACGATCGATCGCGAGCAGCCGCCAGCTGAGATAGATCTCTGTTGGCGTCGTGCGCACTGCTACCAGTCCACGGCCGAGCTTTTCCATCAGGAACGGGCCATCAGGCGTGTGCGACGCGGTGGTCTGGGAGACGACGCGGGCGCCGCTCGACGCCAGAACCGTGCACACTGCGAGCAGCGCAAAACCAGACAGCCGCTGTCGGAAGTTGAGTCGCATCATTGTCGGCGCCTCTATACGTTGTCTCGTATTCCCTGGGCTGTCGCGCGCGGTATGAAAATCCTGTGCCGCTGTAGTGTCCGGCTTTAGCCGGACCGGAACAGGTCCACCGGTGGACACTACAGCATTCCAAAAAGCGCACTACACCCAGCGCAGGGGGCGGCGAATCACCTGCCAGTGCTTCGCCATGCTCGGACGCAGCAGGGCTGCTGCGCCGCCGGTCCAGAAAGCGGCGATGGACGCGGCGGTCGAGCTCCCGCCCAGGAGGATCTGCGACGCCGCTACGGCAAGGATTCCCCAGACCACGGTCTCGTTCACCGTGGCGATTCGCTGCGACCAGGACGCACGCGGGGAGCGCGCAATCTGTCGCAACACCTCCGCTCTCCACGCCGGAGACGGCACATCCAGGAGCGCGCTCGTCAGCAGCAGATCGTCCGCACGCGCGGCGTGGTACGCCGCACGGCACCCCTCACAGGAGAGCATGTGCGCGCCCATATCCGGCGGTATCGTGCCAAGGCCGCGCCCGGCTGCGCGGGCATCGTTGTCGTACAGGCGGTCGAGGAAGGCTTCGCAGGTCAAGGGACTATCAACTCCTTGCGCAGCGCCTGACGTCCACGATGGAGCCGGGTCTTGACCGTCCCCTCCGGCATGTTCAGCGCGCGGGAAATCTCCGTCACGGACATCTCTCCCAAATAGTAGGCCAGGACGACGGAGCGTTCGGGCTCCGCCAGGCGCGAGACCGCTCGCCTCACCCGCTCGCCCTCCTCGGCATTGGCTGCTTGCTCATCTGGAGCCTGGGCGCTCGACGTCGCGCGCGAAGGCGGAAACGTATCGTCCCCCGGCCAACCGGACGCGACGTCGCGCCGCTGCGGAGAGCGAAAGTAATCGGCCACGCGCCGCAGCGACAGAGAGTAGATCCAGGTGGAGAGCCGGGACGCTCCCTGATAGCACGGCAACGCGCGAAACGCGTCCAGCAGGATCTGCTGCGCCACGTCGTCGCGGTCGGGCCCCCCGATGCCGCTGCGCCCGCAGATGGAGTACACGAGCGATCCGAAGCGGTCGACGAACGCGCGCTGAGCGTCCTCGTCCCCGCGTCCGCAGCGGCGCGCCAGCTCCAGGTCCTCATCATGGCATCGGCCGCCGGCGGGATCAGACGTCAGCGCCATTGCCCGAAGCCGCCGACGTGGCCAGCGCCTTCAAGTACTCCACATACGCGCGGTGCATCTCCTCCTCCATGACTTGTTGCCGTTGCCACTCGCTCCTGCCGGCCACGAGCCAATAACACAGGCCCGCGATCCCCAGAGCGGTCACGACGATCCCCCAGACACGGTGATTCGGCGCCAGGCCGATCAGAAGAGCGATCCCGACGGCCAGGGTCGCGAGCGTGGGCTTGAGCGGATGGGCCGCGCGCTCCGGCAGCTTGGGAGGCTCCGGCTCCCGCTCGGGAAGCGGCACTCCCTTTTCGATTGCAGCGAGGCGCTCGCGGCTGAGCGCCTCCAGGTGAGCGATGTTCGCCCGCGTCTGGAGGTACCAGCCAGCGACCAGCATGGCGAACACGCCAAGAGGAACCATGACTCCCGCGTCCAATCAGCACCCCCTTTTGCGGCGGCGTTTGGATGCCGCTATGGTATGTGTCGGAGCTCGCCCGCACCCGGTTTTCGTTAACTTTTCGTGCCTACGCGCGTATTGGATTGTGGAAGCAGTGTAGTCGCCATGGATCTGAAGTACGTCGCACGGCAGTTGCTGCGCAGGCCCGGGCACACCCTCGCCGTGATCGCCTGCCTGGTCATCGGCCTGGTCGCGTCGGTGGGGACCTTCTCGGTCATCACGTCGCTCTTCTACGGAGACGTACCCGGCATTGCCGGCCGTCGAGATCTCGCGCGAATCTTTCTGCGCTACGACAGTGTCGCTGAGAACGAGCCGACCGGCGGCCGGCACATCTTCACGGCATTGCCGTCATTCAACGACTTCGCGATCATGCGGGATCAGCCGGCGGACTCTGCGCTCGAGCGGATCGGCGCGGAAGGGGAGCTGCGGATGACCGCGGCGGGCAGCCACGGACCCGTCTGGATCGACGGCGCCTTCGTCTCCGGCGACTATTTCACGGTCCTTCGCACGACGCCGCTGCGCGGCCGATTGCTCACGCCCGACGACGACCACCCGGCCGCGGCGCCGGTGGCGGTCGTGACGGACTACTTCTGGCGCACACATCTCGACGGACGCGACGACGCGATCGGTCGTCCCGTGCTGCTCGGCGGAACGTCGTTCACGGTCGTCGGAGTGGCGCCGGCGCGCTTCCACGGGGTGAGCCTTCCCGACCCGGGGCAGGACGAGTCGCAGGGCGTGCAAGCCTGGATACCCCTTGTTCTCGCAACGCAGTGGCCAACCCGCCCATCGCTCGACAACGGCTGGCTCAAAGTCGTCGGTCGCGTGAAAGCCGGCCTCTCGATCACGGATGTCGAGCGGCAACTGACGGTCTCGGCGGCACGCATCGCCGCGTCGCACCCCGCCACGCGCGCCAACGCGGCGCCGCGCGTCCGCGCTCACGGATTCGGGATTAACGACGCCCCGATCGAGATCTTCGCGATCGTGATCGCGCTGCTGGCGCTGCCGCTCATCGTGCTCGCGATCGGCTGCGCGAACGTGGCCAACCTGCACCTGGCCCGCGTCGCGGAACAGTCGCGCGAGCTCGCGGTTCGGCTCGCGCTCGGGGCGAGCCGCGCGCAGCTCGTGCGACTGCTCACCCTCGAGACGCTCGCGCGCGTGCTCGTCGCCGTCGGTCTGTCGATCGGGCTCATCTTCCTCACCCTCGCCCGGGTGCAGGCCCTGGTACCGGTCTTCGTGAGCATCGACTGGCGCGTGTTGCTCTTCGCGGTCTCGCTCGCGCTCGGGGTCTCCCTGGCGACCGGGCTCGTGCCCGCATGGATCGTGCTCCGCCGGACGGCGGCCGGCGAGCTCAAGCAGGGCTCGCAGAGCGGCGGCCTGCGCCACTCGCGACTGCGGGGCGCGCTGATCGTCGGACAGGTCGCGCTGTCTCTCGGCCTGATGGTGCTCGCGGGAATCTTCACCAGAACGTCGCAGGCGATGGTCAACGAGGCCCCGAGGGCCCTTCGCCAGCAGATGGTCGCCACCTTCGATCCGTCCGAGCTCCGGATGACGCCGCTCGAGGCGCGCCGGTTCGCGGACACCCTCGCGATGGGTGCCGCCGCGGACGGACGCGTGACACACGTTGCGCTCTCGATCGACGACAGCGTGCGGTTCGGATTGCCCGCCGGGCCGCGGTCCGACGACCGCTTTGCGGCGCTCGTCGGCATGACCGCCGCGTGGGTCGACGTCATGGAGGTCAGGCTTCTCACCGGCCGGCGCCTGACCGACGCGGACGACCACACGACCGGGATGCTGAGCGCGAGGGCTGCAGAGATGATCACGCCCGGGACCTCGCCGCTCGGCCTGGTGCTTCACGTCACCCCTGAATCGGGTGCCGCGCGCGAGGTTCGCATCGTCGGCGTCGTCGCGGACAACCCGCTTCGTCCGACCGTCGCGCGGCCAGACCCGGTGATCTACGTGCCCCTTCCCAGGGAGCTGAGCGGCGAGTTCACCCTGCTCGTGCGCGCCGCCGATCCCGAGGCGCTGAGCGCCGATCTCCTGACGCTCGTCAACCGAATCGATCCGCGGATCATCTGGACCTCGATCCGCCGGGGCGACATGCGATTCCAGGACGAGGCCCGGGAGATGGCCGGCGCGATCTATGCCGTCGGCGCGGCCGGTACCGTGGCCCTGGTCCTGTCCGCGACCGGGCTCTACGCCGTGCTGTCCTACATCGTGGCGCTCCGCCGGCGCGAGATCGGCGTGCGCCTGGCAATCGGCGCTCCGCCCTCTCGCATCGTCACTCTGGTGATCCGCCAGTCGCTGAAGCTCGTGCTGGCGGGTTTGGCGTGCGGGCTCGCCCTGGCTGTGCCGATGGCGTTCGCGATGCGCGCGACCTTCGTCGCCAAGGTCAGCGCCGCCGATCCGATGGTCTTCCTGCCGACGATCTCGGTGCTGCTCGCCGTTGGCATCCTCGCGGCCGCCGTCCCCGCCCTTCGTGCGTCTCGAATCGATCCAATCGCCACACTGCGTCAGGAATAGGGGCGAAGGCAGACTCTTTCGGCACGCGTCATTGTTCGATCCGCAGCAGGCGACTATACTGCGCGCACGATGGCTGTCATGCGGATCGCGACGATCGCTGTGCTTGCCGGGGTGACCGTTTTACTGCACGCGCAACAGCCTGCCACCGACCCGGCAGCCGAGAACGCACTGGCAAGGATGGAGGCCGCCTATCGGACCCTTGGCGCGCTGCACATCAAGGTGCGGTGGTCGGCTAAATATTCGGGCGGCATGTCGCCTGACGATTGGCCGCTGCCGGGGCCGGACACGCTCGAGCTGAGGATGCAGCGGCCGAACAAGTTGTTTCTGTCGGCTTCCTCGAAGCAATTCGGCAAGCAATCGAGCTATCTGATCGTCTCCGACGGCACCACGCTGAGCTTCTGGAGAAGCTGGACCAATTCGTACCTGCAGACCGAAGCGCCTGCGACATTGGCGGGTATCGCTCGTCTGCTGCCCGACGCCATCGGCTCCTCCGTTGATGGTACATGGCAATCAGAGAACATCGCCGAGTGGGACCTGTTGGTCGACGATCAGGGGCCATCGGCCGCAAAGGACGTCGCCGCAACAGGCGCACTCCTGACGATGACGGGTCCCGAGAAGCTTGGCGATGCGCGGGTCAACGTCGTGCGGAGCACGTTGCCGGCTGGCGAGCTTCCGCACACGTTCGAGCAGCGGTTCCTCCTCGACGCCGAGTCGTACCTCCTCCGCGGACTTGCCATTAACGCACGCGGAAAGCATCCCGAAACGGGGCGTGACTTCACCGTCGACATGCAGGCGCGGTACGACGTCCACTCGGTCAAGCCGACGTTCAGCGAGGCTGACTTCCGGTTCGTCGCGCCCCGCGGCGCGCGCCCCGAAATGTCCCGCTAGCCACGGCTGCGGGTCCGCCTGAAGGCGGACACTACGGCAGCGGTCATCAGAGCGACTTCAGGGTACTCGACGAGTTCGCGCTTCTGTTCGGCTGTCAGCTTGAGCTTCAAGTGGTTGTCGTAGTGGTTCACGACGGCATCGAGCGTCGGGAACCGGCCGTCGTGGTAGAAGCCGCCCTTCATTCGCGTAAAGAGCCCGCGCAGCGGCGTCGTTCGATACTGCTTGTCCGGCGACCGGTCGGCCTGGAAGCTGTCGATCCCGATTTCCTCAGCCTTGTGCATGGCCCAACCGGGTTCTGTGAACAACGGGGGCACATGGCACGTCGCGCACTTCGCCTGTCCCTCGAAGAGCGTCTTGCCGCTCTGCGCGGCCTGCGCGTTGAAGCTGCCCGCCGGGGGCGTGGGTGCGGGAATCGCGAGTTGATAGAAATGCAACGCGGCCAGCTTGGATGTGATCAGATCCGGAGTGTTCCGGATGTTCCCTTGTCCGGACTTTGCCGCCACCGGAAACTGTCCCTTGTCGTTCAGCCTGGGATCGATGAACGTTCCTTTGCCATGCATCTGCGTATTTGCCACATACGCGTTCCAATACGAGACGCCGCCCCACCCGGAATACGTGTGGAGATTGACGCCGGCCAGGCCGAACGCCGCGGGCAGCACCGTCGCACCCGAACGGCCGTTTGGTCCCGCCGCCTTGCCGTCCTGCGACAATTCCGCGTCGTACTTGCCTGGCCCCCAGCTCTTCAGAACTTTTCGCACGCCGGCTTCGTCGACACCAAGCAGATCGGCGAACGGTTTCACGCTCGGCGCGAGCGCCACGATCTCGCCGATATTCAGGTCGCGGTTGGGCCAGCCGTCGAGCCGCCGGCCGATTCCCGGCGCGAAGGAGTCGTCGACTGTTGAATGACAGAGCGCGCACTGAATACCGATCGATCGAGCCGTGCCGTCCGCGTTCAAAAAAGCCGTGACGCCGACGACGGCGTTCGCCTTCAGAAGCGCCACGGTCGACGCCGGATCGTTCATGTCGACTTTGCCCGCCTTGATCTGGGCGACGAGATCGGCGGGCAGAGCTTCCGCGTCGACCTTCAGCCCGAGGCTCAGCGCCATCTTCGGGCTCAGTCCGGGACCGACGCCGCCGAGTTTCTGTCCAACGACAGCCTGGTGGAGCTTGAGCTGGTCGCCCCAGAACGCCTCGTCGCCAAACGTGTCGAATCGGAAGATGCGCCGGCCCTCGTCGATCATGCGCTGCGCGTTTTGACTGATCACCGAATCAAACGGGCCAGCACTCGCCGTCGCGCCGGTGCTTGCAACCGGCTGCTGCCCGCTGGGCGGGGCCTGTTGAAGCGTCACGGTTGCGGACGTCACGAGAACAATCGCGGCGGCGACGATGAGGGTTCGAGGAGCATGCGACATCGGGACCTCCTTGCGCGCGGTTGACCAGCCGAGATAAGCAAGCCGCCGCTTGCTTATCTAGCAAGACGCAGGCCGGGCGCTTTTGATGACATCGAAGCTGGTCGGAGAACCACCCTTTCAACGAAGGACTCGTTCAGACAAGATCAGGTAAGGCGGAAATGCTGAGACAGCAGTTGCTCGATACGAGCCGTGGCCGGATTGTTACCCTCCTCCAGTCAGGCAATCTCACCGCAGACGACATCGCGACGAAGCTCCGTCTGACCCGTAGCGCTGTTCGCGCGCAAATCACCGCAATGGAACGCGATGGTGTCGTGCAAATGGCGGGAAAGAGGCCCGGTACAACCAGGCCTTCTCATGTCTTCCAGTTGACGCCACAGGTTGAGCAGCTGCTCTCCAAAGCCTATGTCCCGTTGCTGACCCACCTGGTCGGCGTCTTCGCGGAAACGCTGGCGGGCGATCAGGTCGAGAAGCTGCTGCGACGAACCGGAAAAGGACTCGCTCGCGATTTGTGCGGTGGAAAGCGACCGGGCGGAACGCTGAAAGCCCGCGCCGCCGCAGCGAGCGCGATGATGAACGAGCATCTCGGAGCGCTGACGCACGTCGAGGCCAACGGTGCGATCGTCATTCGTGGTGCCGGCTGTCCACTGGCAGCCCTTACAGGCATGCATCACGGTGTCTGTCTCGCGATGGAAAGCCTGGTGACAGAGATCGTTGGCGTACCGGTCCGCGAATGCTGCGAACGCGAGGGCCGTCCTCGATGCTGTTTTGAGATTCAAGCCCGACGCTCTCGCCGTCCTGCCTAGGAGCGTTTTTCAGAATGCTGTAGTGTCCACCTTCAGGTGGACCTGTTCCGGTCCGGCCAAAGCCGGACACCACAGAGAAACGGAGATCGTGGCATGCGAGTCAGCCAGTGGTTCGAAGAGATGCGTGACGATGTGACGTATGCGTTCCGCCAGCTGCGCGCGGCGCCGGTGTTCACGGTGATCGCGGTGACGACGCTCGCGCTCGGCATCGGCGCCAACAGCGCGATCTTCGCGCTGGTCGACGCGACGCTCCTGCGGCCGCTGCCCTACGCCAACCCGGATCGGCTCGTGACGATCTGGGAGACCTCCGGTACGAACCCGAGAAGCTTCGCATCCCCGCCGAACATGCTCGACTGGAACACGCGCAGCCGGACGTTCGAGAAGATCGCCGGCTTTACCCCGAACGTCGGCGGCATGGTGATGGCCGGCCGCGATGGCAACGCCGAAACGGTGTCGCGCCAGTGGGTGACGGCAGGCATCTTCGACGTGTTTGGCGTCAAGCCAATCGCCGGCCGCACGTTCATTCCCGAGGACGAAGAGCAGCGCCGCCGTGTCATGGTGATGAGCGAATCGCTCTGGGAGTCGCGCTTCGATCGGGATCCCGCGATCGTCGGGCGGGACATCAAGATGGACGGGCTTCTCTTTACTGTCGTCGGCGTCGTGCCGAAGACTTTCGAGATCCTCGGCCGCACCAGCGTGTGGGCGATGCGGCCGTTGGTCAACATGCCGCCGCGCGCCCGGGGCCAGTACATGCTGCAGGTGGTCGGCCGGATGAAGCCCGGAACCGCCATCGGCGCCGCGCAGTCCGATCTCTCGGCGGTGGCCGGCGGACTCGCCAGTGAATTCCCGCAGACCAACACCGGCCGCGGTGTGCGGCTCGAGCCGCTGCACGACTCGATGATCGGCAGCGACCTCAAGGTGACGTCGATGCTGTTTCTCGGCGTCGTCGGATTCGTGCTGCTCATCTGCTGCGCCAACGTCGCGAACCTGCTGCTGGCGCGCGCCAGCGCTCGGACGCGCGAGCTCGCCGTACGCGCCGCGCTCGGGGCCGGCCGGCGGCGACTCATCCGCCAGCTGCTGACGGAAAGCCTGGTGCTCTCCCTGATCGGCGGTGGACTCGGCATCGCGATTGGCGCCCTCATTCTTGATGCCGCGCCCGCGCTCATTCCGCAGGGACTTCTGCCCGCGACCGTGACCCTGGCCTTCGACCTGCGGGTCGTCGCGTTTTGCGCCGCGGCGGCACTTGCCGTCGGCGTGCTGTTCGGCCTCGCTCCGGCCTGGCAGGCGACGAGTATCTCCACCGCGTCGGCCATGGGTGAGGACACGCGCACCACGACGGGCGGCGGCGGGCGCCTGCGCAGCCTGCTCGTCATCGGCGAGGTCGCCACGGCGGTGCTGCTCCTGTTCGGTGCGGGGCTGCTGCTGCGGACCCTGATTGCCGTCGAATCGTTCGATCGCGGGTATCGCGCCGGGAGCGTGCTCACGATGCTCGTCGATCCGCTGGGGTCGAGCTACCCGACGCCAGAGAAGCTGCAGCAGTTCTTCGATCAGGTCGAAGCGGAGGTCAGGACGGTGCCCGGGGTGCAGGACGCGGCGTGGTCGAGCGCGCTGCCGCTCGGTGATTCACTCTATGGTGACTTCGCCCTGACCTACGAGATCGTCGGCGATCCGCCGGTGCCGGAGGCACAGCGGCCGACCACCAACTACCAGGTCGTCAGCCCGACGTATTTCTCGACGCTCGACCTGCCGATCGTCGCGGGCCGCGCGTTCGACAGCCGCGATACCCGCGACAGCCCGCGCGTCTGCATCGTCAATGAAGCGTTCGTCCGCACGCTCGGCGGCCGGTCGCCGATCGGCATGCGGGTCGCGTTCACGGTCGCCGGCTCGCCGCAGAGCAAGCCGAACGCTCGGCGAGATTGTCGGGGTGGCGAGGCAGGTCAAGGGCCGGCCGGACGAGCCGAAGGACTTCGTCCAGATCTACGTGCCGATGGCCCACGATCTCATCGACGACACGCTGCTCATGGTGCGGTCGAAGACCGGCAGCGCCGACGCCCTGACGCCGGCGGTGCGGGCCGCGATTTCGCGGATCGACAAGGAGCAGCTGGTCAGCGTCCGCGACGTCGTCACGCTCGAGGATGTCGAGTGGGCGTCGACCGGGCGGCACCGGTTCCGGGCAGTGATGGTCACGGCCTTCGCGACGCTCGCGGTCGCGCTGGCGATGGTCGGTGTGTTCGGCATCCTTGCGTATTCCGTCCAGCAGCGGGTTCGCGATTTCGGCCTGCGCCGCGCGCTCGGCGCGACGACGGGCGACGTGCTGCGGCTTGTCGTGTCGAGCGCGCTTCGCGTCGTGACAACCGGCGCGGTCATCGGCTTGATCCTCGCTGCGATCCTCGGTCGACTGATCGGCTCGGTGTTGTTCGGCGTGCAGCCGCTGGACTTCGTCACGTTCGCCGTGGTGACGCTGCTGGTGGCACTGGCCGCGGCGTTGTCGATCGCAGGTCCGGCCTGGCGAGCGACGCAGATCGATCCGGCGGTGGCGCTGCGGAACAAATAGGTATCAACGGCTTCATTCCGCGCGCAACGCCACCATCGGATCGATCCGCGACGCACGGCGGGCGGGAAGGTACCCGGCGAGCAGCGCGACGGCGGTGAGGACGCCGATCACGCCGATGAATGTGACGGGATCTCTCGGCGTGATGCCGAAGAGGAGCGAGCCGGCGCTCTGCACCATCGTCCAGGACGCGGCGGTTCCAAGCACGATGCCCATCGCCGCGAGGCCGAGCGTCTGCGCGAGGATGCGCGTCTGCACGTCGCCGGCGGAGGCGCCGAGCGCCATGCGGATGCCGATCTCCTGCGTGCGCTGGCCGACGGAATACGAGATCAGCGCGTAGATGCCGAGGGACGCCAGCACGAGCGCGAACGCGGCGAAGCCGCCGAGGAGCAGGACCACGAATCGCCGCGGCGAGACCGACGTGTCCACGATCTGCTGCAGCGTGCGGTAGTCGTTCCCGGGGAGGTTCGCGGCAATCGGCTGCAGCGCCGCGCGGATGACGCTGGCCAGCTGCGACGGCGGCAGGCTCGAGCGGACGACGAGATCGGACGACGCCTGGTCCCGGCACTGGCGCAGCGGCAGGTACATCTCGTTGCCGGATGCCTGCTCGAGCGCAAGGTGGCGGACGTCGCCGACGACGCCGACGACGCGGCGTTCCTTCGCGCATCCGCCGAGCACGTACTTGCCGACAGGATCCTGGCCTGGCCACAGGCTCCGCGCCATCGTCTCGTTGACGAGCATCACCGGCTCGGTTTCCGGCGTGTCCGTCGGCGCGATGTCGCGGCCGGCGCGCAGCGGTATGCCCATCGCCGCCGGATAGCCGTCGCTGACGATCCGGACGAATGCGAAGGGTCCCTGGCCGCGTTCGTAGGTGACGCCCTTCGCGCGCGCGCCCCAGGTGCGGTTGCGGCCGAGCGGCAGGGCGTCGGTGATGCCGGCGGCCTGCACCCCAGGCACTTCCTTGACGCGGCGCAGGACTTCGTCGAAGTAGGCGTTGCGCTGTTCCGGCGTCGTGTAGCGGCTGTCCGGATCAACCCGGATCGTCGCGGCGCGCGACGCGTCGAAGCCCATGTCCACTTCGAGCACGCGCACCAGGCTGCGGATGAGGAGCCCGGCGCCGACAAGGAGGACGCAGGCGAACGCGACCTCCGAGACGACGAGCGCGTTGCGCGCCCACCTGCGCCGGCGGCCCTCGGTCGAGCCGCGCGTCGCGTCCTTGAGCGCGTTCGTGAGCGAGGCGGCGCGCGCCTGCAGCGCGGGCGCGAGGCCGAAGACGATGCCGGTCACGATCGCGAGCGCGAGCGTGAAGGCGAGCGCCGTCGCGTCGGTGCGCACGTCGCGCAGCAGCGGGATGCTGACGGCATCGAGGCGGGACAGCGCCCGCGTGCCGGCAACCGCGAACACCAGGCCGAGCGCCGCGCCCGTGCAGGAGAGGACGATGCCCTCGGTCAGCATCTGCGCCAGCAGCCGACGGCGCCCGGCACCGAGCGCCGTGCGAATCGCGATCTCTTTCTGCCGCGAGGCCGTGCGCGCGAGCAGCAGGTTGGAGAGGTTGGCGCACACGATGAGCATCACCATCCCGACGGCGGCGGCGAGCACCCACACCGCCGTCCGCATGCGGCCGCCGATCTGGTCGGCGAGCGGCCTCACGTTGCCCTGCAGGCCGTTCCGCTCCGGGTGCTCTTTCGTGATCTGCTGCGCGAGCGTGCGGATCTCCGCGTGCGCCGCGGCGGCCGTCACGCCGGGCTTCAGCCGGCCGATAATCGCCATCGTATTGCCCCAGCGATTGGTCTCCTGGCTCAACGGGAAGGGGAAGTAGAGATCGAATCGGCTGCCGGGCGCGAAGACCGACGCGAAGTCGAACGACGCGGGCATGACGCCAACAACGGTGTGCGGCTCGTCGTTGAGCGTGAGCGACTTGCCGACAATCGCGGGGTCGGAGTTGAAGCGGCGTTCCCACAGACCATGGGCAAGCAGGACTGCCTTGGGACCCTTCCACGTGGTCTCCGCAGGGCTGAACGTGCGCCCGAGCGCCGGCTGGATGCCGAGGACGTCGAAGAAGTTCTCCGACACGGGCACGCCGCTCAGCCGCTCGGGATCACCCGTCCCCTTCATCAGGTTGTCGCCGACGCCGTAGAAGGCGAAGTAGCCGGCGATGGCCGACAGCGACTGCGTGCGCTCCCGCAGGTCCAGCATGTGCCCCACCTGCGTCGTCTGGCCGGAGAGGCCGCTCGTGTCGCGGTTCGAGATCCAGACGAGCTGGTCGGGGTCGGCGAAGGGCAGCGGCCGCAGGATCAGCGTGTGGACGACGCTGAAGACCGTGGCGCTCGCGCCGATGCCGAGGCCGGCGATAAGGATGGCAAACGCCGCGAACCCAGCGTCGCGGCGCAGGGTCCGGAGGGTATAGCGCAGATCCTGGAGGATGTTGGAGAAGTGCATGACGCCACCTTAGACGGACGTCGCGACGACTTCGTTTAGCGTCGCAGTTGACTAACTCAAGCGCCCGACGAACTGGAAGACGATCGACGCGATCAAATCCGGATCCGTGATGCAGGCGAGATGGCCGTGACCGGCGAGTGCATGTATCTGCGCCGCTGGAATCGCGGCCCCTGCGAGTTCGGTCGCCCGCATCAGCGCCGGCGACGTCTCGGTGCCGGCCAGGAAGAGCGTCGGCGCAGTGATTCCGGCAAAGCTCGCCGGCTCGTAGACCCAGTCGTTCTCGGTCCGACTCTCGCGGAGTACGGTCGGCGCGGCAGCGAGATACTCACGCCAGCGCGGCGTCAGCGTTCTCGCCGTGATCTCCTCCTCGCTCATCTCGAGGAAGTCACGCAGGACCGCGCGGATCACCACCTCGTTGTCACCGACTGCCAGTTCGCGCTCCCTTGCCTCGATCCAGCCATGCGGATACGCGATGCCCAACCCGGGTTCGTAGAGAACGAGGCGCGACACGTTGGCCGTGAGCGTCGCCGCGCCCATGGCGCAACCGGCGCCGTACGAGTGGCCGAAGAGGACGACAGGACCACTGCGGGCGGCGATCGCGTCGACGACGATGGCGACGTCGCGGAACTCCTGCGCGATCGCGTAGCCTTTGGCGTCGCCGCTCGTGCCAAAGCCTCGTCGATCGACGGCGCAGGTCGTCATCTGCGAGCGGAGGGCGGCGACGAGCGGCGCGAAGATGGTGTGATCGCGGAGCGAGCCGTGGACGAGCACAATCGGCGGCCCGTCACCCTCGGTCCACACCGTGAGCGGGGTGCCGTCGCTCGAGGGAACGATGAAGGAATCCGTTCGCTTCGTCATTCAAAGACGCGAGCATAGAGGAGAACGTCGATGGGTTCGCCAGGACACAGGTTCGGGAACTCGGAATAGCGGCGCAGAAGACCCTCGCGAGCAAACCCGCACTTCTCGAGAATGCGTTGCGAGGCATGATGCTCGGGGTGACACTCGGCATGAAGCCGCCGGAGGCCGACGTCGGCCGCCAGAGCGACGACACGCGCAAGGGCTTCGGTCGCGTATCCGAATCCCCACGCGTCCTTTGCGAGAACGTAACCTGTTTCGGCCCGGAACGGCGTTTCGAACGCCAGGCCCGTGGCACCGAGCAGTTGTCCGGTCTCGCGAGACTCGATGAGGTACGGTCCCGCCGGCCAACGCTGCCATTCCGCATCGCTGAACTCGAGAAAAGCGCGAGTCTGGTCCACGGACACGTGCATCGGCCAACTCAATAGGCGCGTGACCTCCGGGTCGCTGGCATACCGTGAAAACACCGCGTCCGCGTCAGCGGCGCGCGGCTTCCGCAGCACCAACCTCGCCGTCTCGATCCGTTCGAATCGCTCCATTCGACGGATGTTATCGCGGCCCTGGGCTCCTGCCAGCACGGCTATAATCCACGTCAATGGTCGTCTCGCACTACCGCGTCGAAGGGGAAATCGGACGGGGAGGAATGGGCGTCGTTTACCGCGCGGTTGACACCAGTCTCGGCCGCCGGGTCGCGATCAAAGTCCTTCCCTCCGACGCCACAGACGATCCCGACAGGCATCGCCGCTTCATTCAGGAAGCTCGCGCCGCTTCTGCGCTCAACCATCCCAACATCGTCACGATTTACGAAGTCGGCGAGCACGAGGGGACGACCTTCATCGCCATGGAGCTCGTCGACGGCGTACCGCTGGCCACACTGCTCGGCAAGGGGTCGCTGCCGCTGGCGACTGCGCTGGAGTACGGGACACAGATCGCCGCGGCGCTCGAGGCCGCGCACCTCGCCGGCATCGTGCATCGCGACATCAAGCCGGCGAACATCATGATCACCGACGGGCGCGTGAAGGTACTCGACTTCGGCCTGGCGAAGCGGATCGAGCGGCCCGCCGCCGAAGCGACGATGTCAGCCTTCGAGACCATACCGGGCATCGTCTTCGGGACGGCCGCGTACATGTCGCCTGAACAGGCGCAGGGGCTGCCGGTGGATGCGCGCTCGGATCTCTTCTCGATGGGCGTGGTGCTCTTCGAGATGCTGACGGGGCAGCGTCCGTTCGCGGGCAGCTCGGGCGCCGCGCTGATCTCCGCGATGCTGCGCGACCCGCCGCGGCCGATCCGGGATCTCGAGCCGGAGGTTCCAGCCGATGTCGAAGCCATCGTCGATCGCGCGCTACAAAAAGATCCAGCGGCGCGCTATCCGAACGCTGCGGCGATGCGCGCCGCCCTGTCGTCCGCGCACGCGACACTGACGCGCCCGGTCACCACCGCCTGGCGCCGGCCCGCCGTGCTCGTGCCCATGGCGCTGGCGCTCGTGGCCGCCGCCGCGCTTGGTGTGTGGCAGATGAATCAGGCGCGCCACTCGCGCTGGGCACGCCTAGAAGCGATCCCCGAAATCGAGCGGATGAACCTGACCGGCAGGACGATCCATGCCGTGCGGCTGGCGCGTGCGGCGGAAGCCTACGCCCCGGAGGACATCGCGCGCGTGCGCCAGGCCTGGCTCGACTTCGCGATCGACACCGAGCCTGCGGGTGCCCAGACCGAGTTGAAGAACTACGGGGACACGAGCGGCGACTGGGAGCCGTTCGGTCCGTCACCGCTGCGAGTGCGACTGCCCTTTGCCTACTACCGCGTCCGCGTCACCAAGCCCGGGTACAAGACGCTCGAAGTGAGCGCATCGGTGGCCCGCTTGCCTGTGAAGCTGACACTCGAAGCCGATTCGGCGCCTGGCATGGTGTTCGTGCCCGGTGGATCGTACCAGGTCGGCGCGGCTCCGCCGGTGACCCTGCCCGACTATTGGCTCGATCAGCTCGAGGTGACCAACGCGGCCTTCAAGCAGTTCGTCGACGCGGGCGGGTATCGCGAGGCGAAGTACTGGACCGAGGCGTTCAATGACGGCGCGCACCTGGTGCCGTTCGACGAGGCGATGTCCCGGTTCCGTGATGCGACCGGACAGACGGGCCCATCGACCTGGGAGCTGGGCAGCTATCCCGACGGCCAGGCCGACTACCCGGTGGCGGGTATCAGCTGGTTCGAAGCATCGGCCTACGCGAGGTTCGCCGGCAAGAGCCTTCCGACGCTGTATCACTGGTTCCGCGCCTCGGGAACCAACGAGCCCTACTCCGATATCCTGATGTTGAGCAATTTCAACGGGAAGGGTCCGGTCAAAGCCGGCGAGCGCGCGGGGCTCGGACCGTGGGGCACGCTCGACATGGCCGGCAACGTGAAGGAATGGTGCGCCAACGAGGTCGCAGGCCGGCCGGTGCGCTACATCCTCGGGGGCGGGTGGAACGAACCGAGCTACCGCTTCGCCGAGCAGGATGCGCAGAATCCGTGGGCGCGGACGAAGACGTTTGGCGTCCGCCTGGTGAAGAACCTCGGCCCGGCCGAGGCGGCGGCCGTCCCAGTTGTCAACGTCACGCGCGATCCCGCAACGGTCATCCCCGTCTCGAGCGAGCTCCTGGACGTCTACCGGCGCTTCTACGACTACGACAAGACTCCGCTCAACGCGCGGGTTGAGTCGGTCGAGGACGACTCGCCCTACTGGAGAAAAGAGAAGGTCAGCTTCGCCGCCGCTTATGGCAACGAACGAATCCCGGCCTACCTGTTCCTGCCGAAGAACGCGAAGCCGCCGTATCAGACGGTGATGATCTTCCCGTCCGCGTACGCGAGGGCGGTGCCGTCGAGCGCCATCCTCGACCTCGTCTTGTTCGAATTCATCGTGCGCAGCGGGCGTGCCGTACTGTATCCGGTATACCAGGGCACGTTCGAGCGGAGAGACGGCGTTCAGGCGGGCCGCAGCGGCACGCGTGACATGTACGTTCAGTGGGCCAAGGACTTCCGCCGCTCGGTCGATTACCTCGAGACGAGAACGGAGATCGACATGCAGCGGCTCGGCTACTACGGCTTGAGCATGGGCGCGTATTTCGGACCGATTCCACTGGCTCTCGAACCCCGGATCAGGGCGGCGGTTTTCATGTCAGGAGGACTTCGCTACAACCTGCCACCCGAGGCGCACCCGGCGAACTTCGCACCAGCGGTGAAGGTCCCGGTGCTGCTCGCGAACGGGAAGGACGACTTTTCGGTCTCGCAGGCGGAGCAGCGCCGGTTCCTCGAGATTCTCGGTTCGCCGGCGTCCCTCAAGCGGCTCGTCGTGTTCGAGGGCGGCCACGTGCCGCAGGACACCAGGGATCTCTTCCGCGAAACGCTCGGCTGGTTCGACATCCACCTCGGGCCCGTAAAGTAGCTTCGCGCGCCATCTGCCTGATGTGCTCGCGAGAGCGTAGTGTTTCTCCGAGAAGTCGCTCGAGCTCGCAAAGGCGAACGAATGGACTGTCGTCAGCATCAAGAACGATTGGAAAGTGGTGTTCGCATGAATCGATCGCGGCGATGCTGGAACGTCGTGACGGTCTTGCTGGTCATGACGGCCGCCTGCGGCCGCGAGCCCGCGCCCGCGGCCCCGCCGTCGACGGCATCCGCGGCGACGGCAGACCCGCTGCCGTCGTGGAACGACGGGGCCACGAAGAAAGCCATCGTCGACTTCGTCGCCCGGGTCACGCGCCAGGGCGGACCTGATTTCGTGCCGCCGGCCGAACGGATTGCGACCTTCGACAACGACGGCACGCTCTGGGCGGAGCAGCCGCTGTACTTTCAGCTCCTCTTCGCGCTGGATCGGGTCAAGGCGCTGGCGCCGCAGCACCCGGAGTGGAAGCAGCAGCAGCCGTTCAAGGGCGTGCTCGAGGGCGACACCAAGGCCGTGATGGCGAGCGGCGAGCGCGGCATTCTCGGACTGATGGCCGCCACGCACGCCGGCAACACCAGCGAGGAGTTCGAGAAGATCGTCAGCGACTGGATCGCGACCGCCCGGCATCCGAAGTCCAATCGGCTGTACACGGAGATGGTGTACCAGCCGATGCTCGAGGTGCTCGCCTTCCTTCGCGCCAACGGCTTCAAGACGTTCATCGTGTCCGGCGGCGGCGTGGAGTTCATGAGGCCCTGGGTGGAACGCGTGTATGGGATACCGCCCGAGCAGGTCGTCGGGAGCAGAGCGAAGGTGAAGTACGAGGTCCGCAACGGCGTGCCCGTACTGGCGCGACTCGCGGAGATCGATCACATCGACGACAAGGCGGGGAAGCCGGTCGGCATCCACCAGGTGATCGGCCGCCGTCCGATCGCCGCGTTCGGCAACTCCGACGGCGACTTCGAGATGCTCGAGTACGTGACGTCAGGCAGCGGGCCGCGTTTCGGCCTCATCGTGCACCACACCGACGCGGACCGCGAATGGGCCTACGATCGCACGTCTCACATCGGTCAGCTGTCACGCGGACTGGATGAAGCGCCGAAGCGCGGCTGGATTGTCGCCGACATGAAGAACGACTGGAAGACGGTGTTCCCATCCGGCTCTCCTTGACAGGTTAGGGGAAGGCGTGCCACGCTTCTCTTATGCTGCTTAGGAGAGCACTCCTGTGAACGATGCCGGCGGGCTCCTGCCCGGCACGCTCGACCTTCTCATCCTGAAAGCGGTGTCGCTCGGCACGCTGCACGGCTACGGCGTGCTGCTCCGCATCCAGCAGATCTCCGGCGGTGCGCTGCAGATCCAGCAGGGCGCGCTCTACCCGGCGCTGTACCGCCTGGAACATCAGGGACTCATCGACAGCGAGTGGGGAACGTCCGACAACAACCGCCGGGCGAAGTTCTATCGCCTGACAGCGGCGGGACGGACGAGGCTGGGCGAGGAATCCGCGACGTGGAGCCGGATCGCGGACGCCATGTCGATGGCGCTCAGGACGACGCGCAGGGAGATCTGAGGATGAGGGCACTGTGGGCACGCGTCCGATCCGTGTGGAGAGCGCTGCGGCGTCCAGACCAGGTCGAAGCGGCCATGCGCGAGGAGATGCGATTCCACATCGACATGGAAGCCGAGCGGCTCGAGCGCGCGCAGGGGATCGATTCACGCGAGGCCGGGCGGCTGGCCCATGTGGCGTTCGGCGGCGTCGAGAAATACAAGGCGGATGCGCGGGACTCGCGCGGGCTGCAGTGGATCGACAACCTGGCGCTCGACGCCCGTCTCGGGATCCGGATGCTCGTCAAGTATCGGGGGCTGACGCTCGTCGGCGGCTTCGCGATGGCGGTTGCCATCGGCGTGGGCGCGACGGCCTTCGAAGTCATCACGGAAGTCCTCGACCCCGCGCTCCCGTTCGAGCAGGGCGACCGCGTCGTCTCCCTCCATTACGCGACCTCGATCCCGGGGAGCCCCGAGCGCAGGGTCCTGCGCGACTTCGCCGACTGGCGCGAGGAGATCAGGTCGGTGGAGCAGTTGGGCGCATTCCGCAGCGCCCGGCACAACCTCGCATCGGGGCGGCCGCCCCACGAGCCGATCAGGGTTGCGGAGATCACGGCTTCGGGCTTCACCGTCGCGCGCACGCCGCCGCTTGCCGGCCGGTACCTGCTGCCTGCTGACGAACACGATAGCGCGCCACCGGTCGTGGTGATTGGCTATCAGGCGTGGCAGGCGCGCTTCGGCGGCGACGCGCAAATCGTGGGCCGCACGATCAGCCTGGGCGGGACTCAGCACACCGTCGTCGGCATCATGCCGGACGGGTTCAAGTTTCCGGTCGATCACCAGTTCTGGATTCCGCTGCGCGCGAACCCGGTGCAGTTCGAACGACTGCAGGGACCGGCGCTGTACTTGTTCGGGCGCCTGGCGCAAGGCGTCACGTTGCGCGAGGCGCAGGCGGAGCTGACGACCTTCGGGCAGCGCGCCGCGGCGGCACACCCCGAGATGTACGGGCAGCTTCGGCCCGTGGTGCTCCCGTACACGCACGAGCATCTCGGCATCACGGACCCGTTCCGGCTGTGGACGGCGCGGATCGCGCTGCTGCTCGTCGGCGCGCTCGTGTTCGTCGTCGCGGTGAACCTGGCGATTCTCATGTACGCCCGCACGGTGACGCGGCTCGGCGAGATCGCCGTGCGAACGGCGCTCGGCGCGAGCCGCCGCCGCATCCTCGCGCAGCTGTTCGTCGAAGCCCTTGCGCTCTCGACGGTGGGCGCGGCCGCCGGACTGCTGCTGGCGCACGTCGCGCTCGAGCGCATGCAGTCGCTGGCGCGTCTGGGCGGCGGCGTGCCGTTCTGGATCGAGCTCCAGCTGTCCGCCGCGTCGGTGATCTACGCGATGATGCTGGCGGTGCTTGCGGCGGCGATCATGGGCGTGCTGCCGGGCGTCAAGGCGACCGGCTCGAGACGGAACGCACATCTGCTGGCGTTGACCGGCCACTCGCGCGCGCGGCTGGGACCGGTGTGGACCACGCTCGTCGTCGCGCAGGTCGCGGTCGCGGTGGCCGTGCTGCCGATGTCCGTGTACATGGCCTGGCGCGTCGTGCGCATGGAGGTCGCCGGGCCGGGATTCGCGACCGACGAGTTCGTCGTCGGCATCGTCGCGCTGAGCGATGAGGCCTCCGTTCCGGACATACAGCGAATCAGGAGACGGCAGCTCGACCTGACGTCGCGTCTGGAGGCCGAGCCTGGTGTGTCCGCCGTGACGTTTTCGTCGAGCGTGCCGGGGTTTGCGTCCGGCCGGATCCTGCAATTCGAGGCGGCGCCGGGCGTGAAGCACGAGGGCCCGCTGGGCGGTGCCGACACGATCGACGTGGGTCCCGAGCTGCTCGACGCGTACGGTGCCCGGATGATCGCGGGGCGTGTTTTCACATCCGCCGACCTGGGGGCGGCGCGCGGCGTCATCGTGAACCGGTCGTTCGTCGAGGAGTTCCTGACCGGCGGCAGCCCGCTCGGGATTCGATTCCGCTACGCCGCGCCGACCGAGCGGCCAGGCACGCACGCACAGGACTCGTATCAGATCGTCGGCGTCGTCAGCGACTTTCCGAGCTTTCCACCCGCGCCCGACTCCGACGGCGTCCCGACCGTCTACCATCCCGCCGCGCCGGGCACCGTGCATCCCTTCGCGCTATCCGTCCGATTCCCTGGCGGCATCCCCGACGGCTTCATCGATCGCTTTCGATCGATTGGCGTCGACGTCGACCCCGCGCTGCAATTGCGCCGCGTCGTGCCGCTGTCGAACTACTACCGCGAGCTGCGCTCGATGTGGCGGTATCTCGCATGGGGGATCGGCCTGGTGACGATGAGCGTGCTCCTGCTCTCGGCCGCGGGAATCTACGCGATGATGTCGTTCACCGTCGCGCAGCGCACGCGTGAAGTGGGCATCCGCGCGGCGCTGGGCGCTTCGCCGCGGCAGCTCGTCGTCAGCATCTTCGGCCGGGCGGCGCGACAGCTCGCGCTGGGCCTGCTCGCGGGCTCGCTGTTGTCGGGCGCCGTGTTCTACGACATCGACATCAGCGCCGCCCGTGCCGTCGCGCTCTGGATCGCGGTCGCCGCGCTGATGCTGGCCGTCGGCTTCCTCGCAGCGTGGGGTCCCGCACGTCGCGGTTTACGCATCCAGCCGAGCGACGTGCTCAGAACGGACGTCTAGTCCAGCCTTCCGGAACGCATCCTGCCCACGTGAGCGGGCGACAGCTCCGCGCCGCACTACCTCGAGAGCCACCACGCGATGAGCCCGATGAGCGCGAGGCTCAGGACGAGGATGAAAACGGTGGCGCCGGCACGAACCAACCGGGCGAATCGCGAGACTCCTACGACAACGGGGTAGGTGTCCACGTGAACGCCGCAGCCGATGATGCCGAACTTCGACCGCCAGTCCGCCACGGTGACGAACCTGACGTGCTCCACGTCATCGCGATCCTGCGGATCGAGGATGTAGATCCCGTTCAATCGGTACTTCCCAACGGTTTCCGCAGGCGCTTCGGTCGACACCTCGTCGTCGCGCAGGTACCCCTCGACCAGGATCCAGTGATTGATTTGATGCACGGTCGCAAAGGCTGGTACCTCGGGCGAGCGGTCGAGACTCTCGATCAGCATCCCGACGCCATCATCGAACGTCGAGGGATAGCGGACCCCGAGACTCGTACCAGCACGAGCGTTGACCACCGTCCGTAGCGCCTCGGGCGTCGTGTCCCAGCATTGCCACACGTTCGGATTGCCTGCGGCCGCGCAGTTGTCGCACACCTGCTGGGGAAAAGCGTGGTCGGACGCTGGCGCATCGGCGGGAAGCGACCCGCCCGTGTTGTTCGTGATGTCGACCCACAGGTCGGCCTGCGGCGCGGCGATCTTGGCAAAGTCGAGGAACATCTGCGCCACGGCCGGCCCGCAGTAGAACAACGTCTCCTGCTTGAACCACTGCACGCCGAGGAACTTTTCTACGCCCGCCATCGCCGTCGCACCTGACTTCTAGATGTCGAAATCGCACCAGCGACCGCTGCCCAGGCTGCCGGGACAGATGTTGTGCTCCTTGACCGCGCGGAACGAAGCGTGGGCGTGTCCCTTGTTCACTTTTGGACTGGTCGCCGAAAGGATCGAGCCGATGCGGGCCATGTCGCTTGCCACCACCAGCACGGCCGCCCGCTCGTTCGCCCAGTTGCCGCCGTTCAGCAATCTCGCCTTGACCGACGTACGCAGTTTAGGGACCCACTCGTCGAGCGCAGTCGGCGTGAACGCTTTGCCGGCCCCCTGGAGCGTGATGTTCATCTGGTCGAGGATTTCCTGGACGATGGCGTTAGTGATGGACTCGATCGCTCGAAAGATCTTGGAGTAGCCCTTCGGCAGCTTGAAGACGCCCGGCATGTACTCTGTGCTCCTGGCGGACAGTGAACGCATTTTCTTTTTCGCCATCGCTTCTCCTATCCTCGACCGCTGAATGAGAGTTTCGTGAACGTTTCTCCATCGACGCGCACGTACCACGACCGACCCTCGAGCTGGAACCACCAGAACGGCGCGAACCGCGTGGTCGACTCGCGGCAGGGTGTCCAGACAGCCGAGGGAGCCGGTATGGCTGCAGGACCCGACGAATCGGCCGATGCGGCGGGCATGTGCGACTCGAAAATCGGAAGAGGATCGACGTACGGTCGCAGACGCGCGCCCGGCTTCCGGACACCCTCAGCCTCGAGCAAGGCGCCGGTCTCGGCATGGTGGGCGAAGCGTGCCGAGATGCTGCCCTCGCGCAGGACCGAGACGATGAAGTAATCGGGGAGCCGTGGACGCGTGGTTCTGCCGGTGTCGACGGGAGCGAGGCTCGTGACGAGCAAGGGCGTCGAATCCAGGGTCGCGCTGTCCAGCGCCGCCTTCCAGATAGCAGACGGTTGCAGCTCGGTGAGCACGAGGGCCGCCCGGGACCTGATGCGCGCCGGATCGAGCAAGGACATGAGTCCCTCGTTTCTGCCGCCTCAGCTGGCAGGCTGGCGAGCTTAGCTCAGGTGACCCCAAGCCGCAAGGCTAACAGTTGGGCTCGCAGATCGGCCGCGGTCCTCGGCCGATGCTGGATATCGAGGGAGAGCGACTGATCGAGGAACCGTGCGACGGCGGGAGGACAGTCGCTCCGGAGCGCCGCAAGATCGCCCTTCACGCCCCGGATGATCTGACGAAGCACTTCCTCACCGGTCCGTCCGCTGAACGGACGCTCGCCCGCGATGGCTTCGAAAAGGACGACGGAGAGCGCCCACAAATCGAAGCTCGGTGATGGTCCGGCGCCCCGTGCGGCCTCCGGCGACATGTAGGCGGGAGTGCCTATGATCCCCCGGTGCGTGACGATCAGGGAGAGCTCGTCGGGCGCGTCGGCAGGCGTCGTGATCGCTTGGGTCACGGCATCGCCCGCATCGCGCAGCAGGTACGCGATGCCGAAATCGAGCAGCTTCAAGACGCCAGTCTGGGAGAACCCGATGTTGCTCGACTTGATGTCGCAATGAATGATGCCGGCCGCGTGCAGCTGGGCGACGACGCCCGCCAGCGTGGCCGCAAGATCGAGCGCCTCCGCGACGGGCAGCGGATCCCTGCGCAATCGGTCGGCCAGCGTGCCGCCGGCGAGGTACTCCTCGACCAGGAACGGAGTCGCTCGCCAGAACTCGATGCCGTAGATCACCGCGAGGTTGACATGGTTCAGGGACGCCATCGCTTGTGCTTCGCGCATCAGCTGCGCGCCCTGATCCCGCTTCAGGCGAGGGAGTGTCTTGATCGCAACGGGGCGCTTCAGGCTCAGATCGACCGCTCGATACACCACGCCCATGCCTCCCGCGCCGATGCGCTTCTCCAGCTGGAAGACGCCGCGGAGGACGTGCGGCACCGCGGCTTCGACGAGGGCCCCGCCGCAGGCACATTGCGTCGCGCCGGACGCATGCAGGCGCGAGCACGCGCGGCACTCGCCCGCGGGACCGGTGCTGGCAGGATCGGGACCGCGGCGCAAACGATCGTTTTCGATTGCCAGGCTCAGCGGGGCCGCCAGGGCGCCGATGGATCGTCGGTCCGTCGGCGAGTACGGCAGCTCACTGCGCTTCCCGGTGAGTGCCAGCAGGCCGGTGGCCGCTCCACCCCGCGACTTGATGGCCATCAGAAGCTGATAACCGCCGGTCTCTGCCCACGCCCGCTCGGCTTCGGGAATCCGGGAGAGCGGCGAGGAGCCGTGCAGCTGAAGGTCCATGGGCTGCGCGTCGGCCATGGCCAGCGACATCAGTACAGAGTGGACCCTCAGCGGTGGGCGGTTTCCTGACGGGTCCTGGAGCCACGTCCCCTCGTCGTCCTGGATGAAGAGATCGGCACGAGCGTGCACGGCGCGATCGATCTCGTCCCTGAGTTTGTCGGCGATCTCCGCCGGTGAACCGGTCACCAGCCCGTCGCTCACGAGCGTCGCCACCAGCAGGTGAGCGTCGTACACCTCGCGGAAGAAGCGCCGATCGATCGCCCGGAGGATGCCGGTCCTCGAGCGCAGCGAGAGGATTCCCAACGAGATGGCGACGAGCAGGACTATCGGACGCGGGCCGGACAACAGCGTGGTGAGCGGATCGGTCCGGAAGCGAAACAGGTAGAAGAGCAGCGCCGCGAATGGCACCAGCGTCGCGACCGCAATCGTGTATTTCGCGAGCGCGTATTGAATAGCCGCGCGGATGACGAGCCGCGTGTCGACGACACGGTCGTAGACGACGGAATACGCCGTGATCAGCGGAACGAGCGCCAGCGGCCCGAAGAGCAGGACGGCGACCCAGGGCTCGACCGACGGGCGGTGCACGAACTCCTCGTACGCCGGCCACAACTCCTCGATGGCGATGCCAATGAACAACGGGAAGAAACCGACCGCGAGACCGCTGACGAAAATGCGGACCCGCGTGCGGTCGTCTCCCGTGCTGCGGAACATCCGCACGACGAGGGCTGCCGCGGCCGCGGCGCTTGCGAGGAAGAGAACGGGCCAGTAGAGACTCGGGTTCTCCGGCCCAGTCGCGAGCCACGATCGCCACCCCAGGCCGGATGACGACGGTGGCCAGATCCCGATGGAGAGATTCATGGCGAAGGCCGCCACGCCGAACACGACAGAGGCGGCAGAGGCGATGCCCGCCGCGGTTCGTGCCCGACCGGCGAGCGGCGACGGAAACTCGCAGGCGAATCTCCACAGGAATGCAGGGAGGAAGGCACCCGCCTGGAACCGCGTGAGAAAAGTCCCCAGGGGAAACTGCGTCTGCGAGAGGAGTCTGCTCGTCATCGGCACGGCGAGCAGGAGCAGCACACCGCCCAACCAGGACGCCCGGATGTCGTTCCGGCTGGCGAACACGAGCAGCGCGCCGAGCGAGGCAAAGCTCACGACCAGGGCCGCGTAGGCGGCAGCCGGGAGCGGCGCCTCGATCGCCGGGTTATAGATCGCGGCGAGATAGAAAACAATCGCGACGGCCACGCGCAGGGCCGCTGCCGCCACGACGAGCCGCCCCCAGATCGGCACGCGGTGATTATAGGCAAACCGGCGTGGTTGTCCGCCGTGCTCTCTGGCAAATGAGGCGCGGCTCTTGCAGCCGTCGCCCACATGCTCAAATTCCTCGGCGCCTACGCCCTCGCCAAGCTATTGGGATTCGGCCTGCTCGGAGCGATCGTCATCTACCTGTTGATTCGCTGACACGTTCCGGGTCCGGCAGAGAGTGGGGCAATTCCACACTGTGGGAGTCCCGTGGACTTTTGCGCGGTGGCGCATGGAACTCCTCACCACAAGGACTGATGTAATGCTCCTGGTCAGCGAGAGCCCTTCTGGATCCGCTGCTGCCGCCAATGTGACAGCACGTCCGCCGGACTGTCGAAGATCCCGGCGACGCGCCCGAGCTGCACGTCGGACCAATACCCGCCGCACCGAAGCGCAATCGTGTCGATTCCGGCCTTGCGAGCCGCCTCGGTGTCGTACGGCGTATCGCCTATCATGAGGGTCGTCGAGCGTGGCGTACCGGCGCGCGCGAGCGCGGCGCGGACGATGTCGGGATCGGGTTTCGATTCCTCCGCATCATCCTTGGATGTACGGCGCGGAATCAGATCCGCGACGTTTGCCTGCTTCAAGAGCGCACTCATCTCCTCCTCGTTCGCAGAGGTTGCGACGACGACTTCCTTTTTCAGGTCGCGCAGAAAAGCCACGAGCGCCCTCGCGCCGGGTGTCGGCTTGAGATGTGGAAGGCGCTCGGCAAACAATGCCTTTTTCCGTCTCGCAATCGAGCGCCCTCGATCCGAGTCTTCCGCGACGCCCGCGACCTTCGGCAGCAGTTTGTCCGCACCCATACCAACGAGGGGGCGCACCTGATCTGGACGGCAGCGAATGCCGTGTTCCGTCAACGCTGCAGCCCAGGTCTCGGCGTGCGCCGCATTGCTGTCGACGAGCGTGCCGTCGACGTCGAAGACGACGGCAGACACGTTGTCCACGTGCAGACGGAGTCTGTTCGATGCGCTGTCGCTCGACCGTCGTCGTCGACGAAGCGTCGAAAACATGACGAGGCTGGCAACCGCGGCGGCGAAGAACACGATCGCCGCGCCTTTATTGCCGATCAGGCGTTCGCCGGCCGAACTGACGGCGCGTGCGTCCGCGCGGCCGGAGAGGAAGGGTACTCGTTGGGTCGCCTCTTCGACGTTGACGGCAAGGCGCGCGCGCGTCTCTCGAATATCCGCCTTGATGTCCGCCATGGACGACCGCGCAGGCGGTTTGGCGCCAGCTAGCGTCCGGTCTGAAGTTTCAGCCATTCCAAAGTCTCTCTCACGCTCTCGCGCGTTTCTCTCAGCGTCAGCTCCAGCCGACGGGTTACGACGACGAAGTACCAGGCCGCAAGCGCGCCGCCGGCAGTCAGCAGCAGGCCCACGAGCGTCGCGGCCGCCCACGCCGGGAGGCCCAGTGCGATCACGATGAGCACGAGCGCGCTGACCAGCACGGCCAGTCCTGCGATTGCAATGACGATGCTGAGCGAGAGGCCGGCCGCGGACCACGCGAGCGCCGAGACAGTATTTCCGAGCTCGAGACGTCCAAGCGCGAGCGTCTGACCGGCCAGGGTACGCAGGTCTCCCGACACTGCTCCGAGCAGCTGGCCGATCGACTGCGATTCTGGTCGAGTCTCGTCCACAGCAGCGTGTCCCTAGCGCGCCACCGGCGTTGCCGCGGGTCCGCGACGCCGGACCCGTTGCCAGGCGCGCTTCAGCAGCAGGGCGCCGATGAAGGCGGCTCCGAGGGCGGGCCCTCGCCGGGGTGCGGGCGATGGACGCCATGGCCCACTGCCCGACGCTGTTTCCCCGGCCTCAGGGAGCGCCTGGCGATCGCGGAACGCCCGCTCCGCGCGACGGCCGAGCAGGAGCTTTCCGTGGGCGTTCTTCTGACCGGGTGGCTTTCCGTACGGCGACGCATGCTCGATCTCGGCGTTCAGCTCCGCACCCGCCAGGACTGCCAGACTGGAGATGTAGAACCAGAGCAAAAGGACGATGACTCCGCCCACCGTGCCGTACGTTCCGTTGTAGTCGGTGAAGTTGGCGATGTAGATCTTGAAGATCAGCGAGACGACCAGCCAGAGCACAGTCGCCGCAACCGCACCTGGCGTGATCCAGGCCCAATCCTGATCGGCGTCCGGGCCGAAATAGTAGATGAGGCCCAGGGCCGTCGTCCCAAGCGCAACGATCAGCGGCCACTGCAGGATGAGCCAGGTCCATTCGAACGGCGCGCCCCACCCGGTCGCATTACCAAGCGATGTCGCCAGGGCGGGGCCGACCAGCACTAGAGACAGCGCCACCAGCACCAGCAATGCGACGCCGAGGGTCAGCCCGATGGCAACGAGCCGCACCTTCCACCACGGCCGTCCTTCTTCGATGTCGTAGGCCCGATTCAGCGCTCCGACGATCGAAACCAGCGCCGCAGAACTGCTCCACAGCGCACCGGCCACGCCGAACGTGAGTAGCCCGCCGTTCTCGTTGTTCCCCAGCCGCCGCATCTGATCCTGAATCAACTCGAGGACCTGCGGCGAGACGAATGGCCCAAGCGAGCGGCCGAGGTCGTCGGTGAGATTCGAGAGCGGGAAGAAGCTCGCGATCGCGAGCAGGAACAGGATCGCCGGAAACAACGACAGGAAGAAGTAGTACGAGAGTTGCGCGGCTAGTCCCAGGACGTCGTCGTCGAGGGCATCGCGCCACGTGCGGCGCAGCAGTTCCGACCAGGCAAGCGGGACCTCAAACACGCAGGCCGAATGTGCAAATGCTGAGCCGAGTGGTCGGATGACCTGCGACGCAGGCCTAGCGCGAGGGCCCGGGGACCGCGGCAGAAGCGGGCGCCGGCGTCGAAGTCGGCGACTGCTCGGTGATTTCCTCCATCTTGCCGGTGAGGTGCTGGAGGTCCGTCTTCTTGGCCAGATCGCGAAGCTGCTCGGGCGTAACGGAGGTCTTGACGGCGAGGTGCTTCGCGATGTCCTGCAGCAACCGAAGGACGGCCGTCATCTCGCGCTCGGCCAGCAGATCGATCTGCAGATCCAGGTGGCTCCGCTTGTCCGCCTGTCGTGACAGCCGGTTCTGGCTTGCGAGCACGAACAGCGCGAGGAAGATCGCCTCGAGCGACACCGTCATGGTCAGGAACGGAAACGGGAACGGATCGAAGGTCGCGACTCCCGGGATGAGGCCGACGTTCGCGCTCATCCACAGGCCGAACCACACGACGTGGAGAAGCAGTACGGGTCCGCTGGCAGCCGTGCAGGCGATCCAGTCGGCGAGTTGCTCGGCCCTCGATCTCGCGTAGAGGGTTTCTCGCTCCCAGGCTTTGATCGCCTCGACGTTTTCCTCGACGGCTTCTGGAGGCGGTTGATTCTTCGGCGCGAGCCCGGCCGTTCCGGGAGCCGCGCCTGAGCGGCCCGCATCGTCCTCCTCCGCTCTGTTGTCCACTCGGTTGCCCAGCATGTGCCACCCGCTGCTCACCTAGGAACTGAATCGCGCACGCGCCGCATGGCAAATCCCCACGCGTAGTCGGCCGATTCCAACGCAGCGTCCCGGCGAGCAGTGAAAACGCCACGACGTTCCACCAGAGCACGACCTGGTCCAGGCGTGAGTGCCTGGTACGCGACGTGCTCTTTCCGTGTTCGCGGAACGGTCATCCAACCTCACACACCCTCACATCGTCGCGACCACTCATGGCCAAATCACACCGATCGAGAAAGCAGCAGCAGAAGGGCTCTGGTCGCAGCGATCGAGATTCCACTCGCGGCAGTCGCGCGTCCGTCGGCGGTCCGGCAGCGCCTGCCTCAGCCGGTCGCGGTGACGTGCTCGCCGACAAAGTTGCCGGCACGCAGGAGCTCGCGTCGACCTTCCCGTTCAACCCCAACAAGGCCGCGGAATACGATCCGAAGGCCGCGCTGGCGCCGCCGAAGGGAGTCTCCGCGAAGCCGGACGATCCGATCGTCGGCGCGAGCACCGTCAGCGAGTCGAACGGCTCAGAGAAAGCCGGCAGCGGCGGTCCGCACATCGGCCACAACCCGACGGTCGGTCCGCTCGATCGCGTGCGCGTCGATTCGACCGACCGCGCGCTGACGACCAATCAGGGCGTGCCGATCGCCGACAACCAGAGCTCGCTCAAGGCCGGGCTGCGCGGGCCGACGCTGCTCGAGGACTTCATCCTCCGCGAGAAGATCACCCACTTCGATCACGAGCGCATTCCCGAGCGGATCGTGCACGCGCGCGGCTCGGCGGCGCACGGCTACTTCGAGTGCACGCAAGGCGCTGCCGGAGTACACGCGCGCCTCGCTGTTCGCCGAGGCGGGCAAGCAGACGCCGGTCTTCGTCCGCTTCTCGACCGTGCTCGGCGAGCGCGGCTCGACCGACACCGCCCGCGACGTGCGCGGCTTCGCGGTGAAGTTCTACACGGACGAGGGCAACTGGGATCTCGTCGGCAACAACATCCCGGTGTTCTTCATCCAGGACGCGATGAAGTTCCCCGATCTGGTGCACGCGGCCAAGCCGGAGCCGCACTTCGCGATGCCGCAGGCCGGGTCGGCGCACGACACGTTCTGGGACTTCGCGTCGCTGATGCCGGAGATCACCCACATGCTGATGTGGGCGATGTCCGATCGCGCGATTCCGCGCAGCTACCGGACGATGCAGGGGTTCGGCGTGCACACCTACCGGCTGGTCAACGCCGACGGGCGAGTCGCACTTCGTCAAGTTCCACTGGACGCCCGCGCGCCGGCACGCACTCGCTGGTGTGGGACGAAGCCGTCAAGATCTCCGGCGCCGATTCCGACTTCCATCGCCGCGATCTGTGGGAGGCGATCGAGGCCGGCGCCTATCCCGGAGTACGAGCTCGGGCTGCAGATCTTCACCGAGGAACAGGCCGAGGCGTTCACGCTTCGACGTGCTCGACGCGACGAAGATCGTGCCCGAGGAGCTGGTGCCGGTCGATCCCGGTCGGCAGGCTGGTGCTGAACCGCAATCCCGACAACTTCTTCGCCGAGACCGAGCAGGTCGCCTTCTGCGTCGCGCACGTCGTGCCCGGCATCGACTTCTCGAACGATCCGCTGCTCGCCGGCCGGATTCATTCGTACGTCGACACGCAGATCTCGCGCCTCGGCGGGCCGAACTTCCACGAGATCCCGATCAACGCGCCGGTCGCGCAGGTGCACAACAACCAGCGCGACGGCATGCACCGCCAGGCGATCCATCGCGGCCGCGTGTCGTACGAGCCGAACTCGCTCGGCGGCGGCTGTCCGTTCCAGGCGGGCACGGCGGGGTTCGTCTCGTTCCCGGAGCGGCGCGAGGACAGGCGATCACAAGGTGCGCGGCAAGGCCGAGCGATTCGCCGATCACTACACGCAGGCGACGCTGTTCTGGAACAGCCAGACGCGACGTCGAGAAGCAGCACATCATCAACGCCTTCCGCTTCGAGCTGTCGCGCGTGCAGACGCCGGCGATCCGCGAGCGGATGGTGTCCGGACTGATGAACGTCGACGCCGGAGCTGGCCGAGGCGGTCGCCGACCGGTCTCGGCATTCGCGAGATGCCGGCGCCGATGCCGAAGGTGCTGACACGCGACGTCACGCCGGAAGTGACCGCGTCGCCGGCGCTGTCGCTGTTCGCGCGACCCGGCGACGGCAGCATCCGCACGCGGCGGGTCGGCGATCCTCGTGGCGGACGGGTGTGACGGTGCGCCGCTGGTGGCGCTCGCCGACCGGCTGACCGGCGAAGGCGCCGTGCCCACGGTTCGTGTCGCGCCGACGCTCGGATCGGTGAAGCCGGCCTCCGGCGATGCCGATCGAGGTCGACGTCAGCCTCGAGGCCGCGCCGTCGGTGCTCTACGACGCGGTCGTGCTGCCCGACGGCGCCGACGCCGTGCGGCAGCTGCGCGCGGACGGCCGCACGCTCGAGTTCATCAAGGATCAATACCGCCACTGCAAGACCGATCCTCGCGCTCGGCGACGGCGCGCAGCTGCTCGAAGCCTGCGGCATCGCGCCGACGCTCCCGACCGGCGAGCCGGATCCCGGGCTCATCGTCGCCACCGCCGACGGCGATGCGACGGCCGACGCGCTTCGTCGCCGCCATCGCCAAGCATCGGCACTTCGCGCGGGAGACCGATCCACCGCGCGTGTGACCGCAGGCGCGCATCCGTCAGTCAACACAACGAAGGAGCATACGACATGGCTGAAACAGGCACGCTCCACGACGCATTCATCGACGAACTGCGCGACACGTACGACGCCGAGACGGCAGCTCACCAAGGCGCTGGCGAAACTCGCCAAGGCGGCGACGGCCGCGCCGCTGCGCGAGGCCTTCGAATCGCACCTCGAGGAAACGCAGGGCCAGATCGAGCGCCTCGAGCAGGTGTTCGCGAGCCTCGACGAGAAGGTCCGCGGCAAGCACTGCGACGGCATCGCCGGGATCATCGAAGAAGGCAAGTCGATCATGGAAGAGGACTTCGACGAGGCCACGATGGACGCCTGCCTGATCGCCGCCGGCCAGCGGGCCGAGCACTACGAGATGGCGGCCTACGGGACGCTCGTCGCCTGGGCCCGGGCGATGGGCCACGACGAGGCGGCCGACCTGCTGCAGCAGAACGCTCGACGAAGAGAAGGCGGCCGACGAGAAGCTGTCGAGGCTCGCGGAAGGCGGGATCAACCAGGCTGCGGCCGAGGGCGCCCATGATGAGGAGGACGAGCCAGTCGGTGCTGGCGCTGTTCCCAGAAAAGGCGCGGCGAAGGCGAAGCCCGCCCGCCGTTAACCTCCGCGATCGTCCGAGCGCGTCATGGTGTTGATTCAACTGCAGCTGCCGGCCACGGTGCCAGGAGCCGGCAGACCACAAACACCACCGACGCGCTCGGTCAGATGCGATGCGTGTCGAGATGCACCGATCCGGATTTCGCCCCGCCGCACGCCGATCTCGCCAGAGCGATCGCGCCGTCACGATTCCAGCGGTCGGCACCGCCCTGCTTCTGATTGACGTCATCAACGATCTCGCCTTCGAGGGATCCGAGGCGCTGGTGGAACAGGCGGAGGCGATGGCCGTCCGGCTCGCGCTGCTGAAGCGCCGCGCCGTCGCCGCGAGCGTCCCGGTCATCTACATCAACGACAACTTCGGCCAGTGGCGGTCGGACTTCCGGCAGACGGTTGCGCATTGCACGGCGAGGTCCTCACCGGGACGCGCCGTATCGCGGCGGCTGCGGCCGACCGCGAAGGACTATTTCGTCCTGAAACCGAAGCATTCCGGGTTCTTCGACACCACGCTCGACACGCTGCTCGAAACGCTGCGCATCCGGCGCGTGATCCTCGCCGGAATCGCTGGAAATATCTGCGTCCTCTTCACCGCGAACGACGCGTACATGCGGGAGCTCAAGCTGTTCGTGCCCGCCGACTGCATCGTTTCGAATACCCCTGGCGAAAACGACCACGCGCTACGCCAGATCGAAACAGTGTTGAAGGGCAACGTGGGGCTCTCGACGCGGCTGACGTTTCGCAAAGCCGTAGCGACGAGTGGAATGCGCCGTGTGTCCGGGCGCGCGCGCGCGAGACCTGGAGTCACCTGACATGAGCCGCGGGACGGAAGCACCCCGCAGGCATGCAGACGTCAACGCCGTTGTCGGAGGCTACCTGCGGGATCTGGCGTTCGCGCAGCAGTCGCCGCAGCAGACGTTCGGCTACAAGCGCGCGGCGACCGCGATCCTGTGGCTCGACACGCCGCTGACGGAGCTCATCGCGCAGAACGGGCAGCTGCCAAGAATCCCTGGCATAGGACCCGCGTCCGCGCGGGTGATTTGCGAAATACTCGAAAGCGGGGCTTCCCAGACCGTCGAGCGCGCGGTCGACATGAGTGGCCGGCGCGCGGACGTCGACCGGCGGCGCGCCCTGCGCCAGCACTTCCTCAGCCGCGCTGAGGTGCTGCGGATCCTTCGCGACCCGGGTTTCGGCGGGCCACGTCCGCAGGACTATCGCGGCGATCTGCAGATGCATTCCGAGTGGAGCGACGGGAACATGACCGTTGCCGAGATCGCGTCGGCATGCCAGGCGCTCGGGTACGCGTATTCGGCCGTCACCGATCACTCTCATGGCCTCAAGATCGCGGGCGGCATGTCGATGAATGAAGCGGCCGCGCAGCGTCGCGCGATCGAACAGGTGAACGCCACCATGTCGAGCGGTTTTCGACTGCTTCAGGGCATCGAGGCGAACATCGACGTGGAGGGACAACTCGACCTCAGTCCGGAAGAAGCCGCGACGTTCGACATCGTCCTGGCCGCGCCGCACTCGAAGCTGCGCAAAGATGAGGATCAGACCGGACGGCTCGTTGCGGCGGTCGAGAATCCGCATGTGCGGATTTTGGCGCATCCGCGCGGCCGCATCTCAGGATCGCGCGCCGGCATCGTCGCGGACTGGAAGACCGTGTTCGCGGCGGCGGCCGAGAGTGGTGTCGCCGTGGAGATCGACGGCGATCCGGCGCGGCAGGATCTGGATCACACGCTGGCGCGCGAGGCTCTCGGGTTCAACTGCCTGTTCGCGCTCGACAGCGACGCGCATACGGCCTCGCAGCTGTCGTACGCGGAGACGGCGCTCGCCCACGCGCGTCTGGCCGGCATCCCCGCAGATCGAATCGTCAATTGCTGGCCGTTGGACCGATTGCTGGCATGGATCGCCGAGCCGTCCGGCGTGAAAGGACTGCGATGATGCAACCCGTGCCGGGTTCTGGACGAGCCCGGCACGGATGCATTGCGTCGGAGTATTCAGCGCTCATCGCGCTTCGTACAGGTCGATGTAGTTTCGGGTCCCGTCGTACCTGAAGATGTACTTGTGAGCGTTCGCCCATTCGTGCGCGGGCGACGCGTTCTTCTTCAGCGCGTAGTTGATGTCGAACATCTGGCCCGGGTTCAGGTCCGAGTCGAACCGGACGTGGAACGGCGCCGAGCTGTTCTGATTCGCGTGCTCGTACTCCCTCCAGAACCACTTCTTGTAACCGGGCCGGAGTACATCGGTCCGCCATTCGCCATTGCCCCACTTGTGCTGCAGGCGGATCGTCACCTGCGTGCCGTTTTCGACGCCGACGACGGCGAAGCGGTTCGCCGCCGCGACGGTGATGCCTGCGGCCGCGATGAGGAGAGCTACCGCCGCGAGAAACAGTTTGCGGGAAATGAAATGAATGCTTCGAGCTTTGAGAGTGGGGGCCTGGGTCGTCATAGACGCCTCCTCTTACGGGCTGATCTATTGACGCGCTGCGAACATACGGGCTGGTTCCCGTCCTGATCCAATCGCGCCGCCGCCTCGACTCCCCATCCGCCAGCCGGTGAATCACCGCCGGCGAGATACCAGTAGATACGAGGGTCGACGACGGAAAGTGCCAACTCGGATGGTTGGGGTAGGGCACGGCAGGGCTGAAGAACCATCTTCCGGCTGAAGCCGGAAGCCACAACGGGTCAGAAGCTGTATCGCAGTAACAGGCGCGCAAAAGAGTTGCGGTCGTAGCGTCCGAGGAAATCGTCGGCCGTGCCTGCGAACGCGGTGGCGTTGCCGATGGCGCGCCAGTGGCCGCCGAAGCCGTGCGTGTACTCCACCCGCCCGTAGAATCCGTCGCCGTTCTGCCGGATGACACTTTCGAATACGAGGCTGCGATTCGCATCGAGCGTCAGCGACGCACGCCCGATGAAGGCGCGCGTCAGTCCGCGATCCGGCGGAAAGGTGACGAGCAGCGTCGGCCGTCTCTTCGTACTCGCCCGCGTATCCGCCGATGAACAACCACTCGCCGGACTGCCGCTCGACCTGGACGACGTAGAGCATGTATTCGCCGGCGCGCTCTGTATCGCTGTGGAACCAGGCGGCCTCGGCCTTCACGGTGAACACCGGCAGCGGCACTGCGACGTCGGCGCCCACCGTCGTCAGCTGCGCGTAGCGCCGCTTCACGTCGACTTGCGGCGGCGCCGTGCCCTGGAGCGACGCCTCGAACCATGGGAGGTGGTTGGAAGCCGCGATAGAAGGAAAGCGAATGCTCGAATCGCCGCCCGATGTGGTTCCATCGCACGCCCGACTGCGCGCGGCTCGGGTATCAGCGCGCCGTCGTCGACGAGCGGCAGGTTGCCGGCGGCTGGCGGAATCGCGACCCAGCGCTGATCCAGGAGCGGCGCGCGGCTGGGCGTGAGCCGCGGAGCGTAGACGACGTCGAGCGAGTCGGACGAGTTGCCGATCGTCAGGCGCGCGGCGGTGATCGCGAGCAGCTGCGGCTCGATCACGTTGAGGTAGTCGCGCGGCGCGAACCGGTCGGTCGGCACGAGGATGTCGGTCTTCCCCCATCGCACGAACTGCTTGCCGCGCGTCGAACGTCACGGGCCCGTGCGACCAGGAGACCGAGAGGCGCGAGACCGCGAGCGCCGGCCTCTGGATGGTGCGATCCCAGTAGGTGACGTCGGCGCGTCCGCTCGGTCATGTCGTGCGAGTCCATGCGCGCATCGAACGACGCGTCGAAGCGCCACGAACCGGCCTTGAGCGACGGCTCCCAGCGGAAGAGCGAGTCGGCGACGAGCCGCGTGTCGTCGCGGACGCCGGTCTGCGGATACGCGATCGACGAGCGCCTCGGCGAACCCGCGCTGGCTGAAGGTCTGCCGCGCCCGCTGCGGACGGACAAGGAGAGAATCAGGAGGATGCAGACGTATGCGACGTCACCGCACTCAGCCGCGCCGCAGCGCCTCGAGCGTGAACTGATCGTCACGCAGCGGCGACATTGTAGTTGAGCGATTCCATCTTCAGAATCGTGCGGCTGTTCCGCGTGAAGTCCTGCATCTCCAGCGTGCGCGCCGTCCAGATGCCCTGGACGTTCTGCATGTCCTTGTAGTCGATGCGCCGGATCAGCGTGTCCCCGGCGAAGTTGTCGATCCGCGCGTAGGTGTAGTTGCTCTTGCGGATCCAGAGCGTCGACCGCGTGTACTGCGACCGCCTGCCCGCGCGCGGCGTCGATTCGATCTTCCAGCACGCTTCGCCGTCGAGCGTCTCCTCGCCCTTCATCGCGTAGTCGTAGTGATCGACGTCCCGTTCGTCGAGATCCTCGAAGCTGAAGTCGGTGCCGAAGAAACGGGTGCGGCGATCCTGCAGCGCGATCGCGGCGATCGCGATTGATCGCAGGCGTCCACATCCACTGATCCGAGGGGCGATCGGGATGATTGAGGATCAGCAGCGCGACGCCCTTGACCTCCGCGGGGCTCGGTGAAGCGGATGATCGTCTTGCTGTTGCCGTGCGAGCCGAGGCGCTCGTAGGTCCACCGCTTGTCCGACGTCTTGCCCTTGCCGTCGATGACCTGCAGCGAACCCTCGTAGCGCTGCGACTGTCGCCGTCGCTCGCTTGTGGACGTCGCCGACGATCTGCCGCGCGTCCTGCGCCGCGGCCGCGAGCGGACAAGGCACACGACACGAGACCAGGATCGCCAGCCTTATTCATATTCGAGCGCCTCGACGAGAGAACCGCGGACGCTGGACTCCGCCGGCCCGACCGCGGCGACGAGCGCCGCCGCGAGCATGATCGGAAAGAGCAGCAGCGCCACGCCGTACGGATACATGTAGTCGAACCGCAGGCCCGGATAGTCGCGGTAGCTTATCTCCAGAACGCAGTAGAGATGCACCGCGCCGAGCGCGAGTCCGAGGAGCACGCCGACGAGCGCGATCGTCAGACGGCTTCCATCCAGATGGCGCCGCGGACCTGCCAGCGCAGGCCCGCCGACCGCCCGCAGCACGCCGAGCTCGCGCCGCCGGTCGGCGATCGTGACGGTCAGCGAGTTCACGATGCCGAGGATCGGCGACGAGGATGGCGATCGACAATCTGCGTGCGCGTCATGCCGAACCACTGGTCGGTCAGCCCCTCGACGTAGTCGCGAACTTCGTGGCTCGACAGCACGAACAGCCGGCGGTCGTCCGAGAACGTGCGGAGGATGGCCTCTCCGTCACGGCCGACGCGTCGGCGCCCGGCGTGCAGGTACACCCGGAAGAAGTCGATCGATGTCGTCGTTCCAGTACTTCCGGTAGCAGCGACAGATCGACCATCACCGATCCCTGCTGATCGGAGTAGTCGCGGACGACGCCGACGAGCGGCAGGCGAAGCGGGCCCGACGGCGTCTGGCAGCTCGACCGTGTCGCCGCGCGTGGAGCTTGTTGAGCGACGCGAAGTTCTCGGAGCCGATGACCGCCTGACCCGCGGCCGCGAGGCGATACATCTCGCCGGGTGCGCCTTCGAGCGCCTTTCGCGGAGAGGTGACGCCGAGCGCCTCGACATCCGTCGCCATGAACAGCAGGGGCGTGCCGCGGAAGTCGATGCGCGGCTGCCGCATGCGCTGCACCTCGCCGGATCCCATCGAGCGCCGTGAGCTGCGCGGTCATCGAGTCAGGGAAGCGATAGTCGCGCGCCGCGTGAGCGACGGCGACGGCGTGACGAAGAAGTCCGGATTGAGGGCGTCCAGCGGCCCACTCGATGAATGTTGCTGTAGCGTCGCGCGCGCGGCGCCGCCGAGGCCGATCGCCAGCGCGATCGCCAGCATCAGCGCCGCGACGGTGGCCGACGTCCGGCGCGGCGCGCCGATCAGGCTGTCGATCGCCAGCGCGCCCTCGACCGGGCGGATCCGCTGCAGCAGCCGGACGCGAGCGCCCGCGACGAGCCAGAGCGACAGCGTCGGCGTCAGCAGCAGCGCCGCCACCATGACGCACGCGTAGCCGACATAGAAGAACGGCAGCGCGGAGGTCGTGGCGATGAGCGTGACGCCCACCGCGGCCGCGACGGCGGCGACGAGCATTCGCGCGCGGCTGCTCCCGGCGGACAGCACCTGCGCCCGCCCTTTCTGAAGCGCCTTGATCGGATCGACCGACGCCGCGTTGCGCGCGGGCCAGGCCGCGGCCACGACGCTCGTGATCGTGCCGATCGCGATCGCCAGCGCGATGAGCCAGCGCGTCGGTCTGCACGCTGATGGCGCCCTGGTCGATCGCCGAAGATTCCTCGAAGGAACGTCGCCGCCCGTCCGGCCACGACGCCCGCCAGCGCGTAGCCGGCGACGACGCCGAGCGCGGATCCGACGAGCCCGCCGATCGCGCTCTCGCCCACGAAGAGCAGCGCCATCTGCCGCCGCGTCGCGCCGAGCGCGCGCAGGATGCCGATCTCCCTGCGGCGCTGCGGTCACGGCAACGGCGAACGAGTTGTAGATGATGAACATCCCGATGACGAGCGCCGCGACGCTCGAGAATCGCAGCATGAGCCGATAGATGCGCAGCAGCGACTGAAAGCTCTGTCCTCTCGACGCCGGCGTCTGCACCTGGAAGCCGGGCCCGAGCTCGCGGCGGAGCGCCTCCTGGGCGTCCTGCAGCGCGACGCCGGGCGCGAGCGCGATGTCGATGCGGTCGAATCGCCGCCCGCGGCCGAACACGTGCTGCGCCGCGTAGATGTCCATGACGGCGATGTTGCCGCCGAACGCGCTGCTCAGGCCGCCGCTCTTCAGCACGCCGCGGACGACGAAGTCCTTGCGTCCGTCGGCGGTCTCGAGCGGCACGCGGGCGCCCGGTCGCCAGCCCGTTGCGCGCGGGCGAAGTCCGCCGTCACCATCAGCGAGTCCGGCTGCGCCAGGAACACGAGCGGATCGTCGATCACCGCGGCATCGCCGCTCTCGATGTCGTAGTCGCGCAGGCTGCGGTCGCCGGTCATGTCGACGCCGAGGATGCAGCAGGTTGCCCTGTCCGGGAATGCCGGTGGCGGCCACGGCTTCGACGACCGGAGCGGCGACCGCGACCGCAGGCAGCGCCTGCACGCGCTCGAGCACCTCTTCCTCGAACCCGGCGGCGCCGGCGGTGACCTGCAGTTCGGTCGCGCCGGCGACGCGCTGCAGCGTCTGCTGGAACGTCCCGAACACCGACTCGTTGGCCGCCCGCATCGCGACGAACACCGCGACGCCGATCACGATGCCGGTGATGGTCAGCGCCGACCGGACCGCGTGCTTGCGCACGTAGGGCCAGCTGATGAGTCGGAACAGGATCATCGCCGCACGTCCTCGACGATCTGACCGTCCCGCATCCGGATCGTCCGCGGGCACGACTTCGCGACGGTGGCGTCGTGCGTGACGATGACGACCGTCGAACCGAATCGCGCGTGCAGGTCCTGCAGCAGCTTCAGGATCTCGGCGCCGGTCTGCGTATCGAGGTTGCCGGTCGGCTCGTCGCCGAGCAGGATCGGCGGGTAGATCGACAGCGCGCGGGCGATCGCGACGCGCTGCCGCTCGCCGCCCGACAGCTCCTCGGGCAGATGGTCGACGCGCTTGCCCAGGCCGACCAGGTCCAGCAGCTCGTGCGCGCGGTCGTGCGCCTTGCGCCGGGACCAGCCGCGCAGGTGCAGCGGCAGCGCGACGTTCTCCGTCGCCGTCAGCGTCGCCAGCAGGTTGAAGAACTGAAAGACGAAGCCGATCTTGTCCCGCCGCACGCGGGTCAGGGCATCGTCGCCGCATGGCGGCGAGCCGCTGCGCCGCCGATCGACGACATCGCCGGACGTCGGCCGGTCGAGGCACCCCACGATGTTGAGGAGCGTCGACTTGCCCGAGCCGGACGGCCCGACGATCGAGACCATCTCGCCCTTGTCGATGTGCAGGCTCACGCCGCTTGAGCGCCATGACGTCGCGCTTGCCGTCGAACCGCTTGACGACGTCGGTCAGCTGAATCATGTCGCCCACACTATAAGGCCAGCGCATGAGCGCCGCCGCATTTCTGCGCCGTCCGACGAAACTCGGGCCCGGCCGCGGCTTGACACGACCGAAGACCGCTTCGATAATCCACGAACCGTCACACCGGTCGTGAAGCCCCTCCCGGAAAAACTCGGTGCCGGTACCGTTTGGAACGGAGTCACCATGCACGTTGCAGCGCTCTGGGGTGGGGCCGTGTCGTCGGCCGCCTCGCTCGTCTGGCACGCCATCGCCAGCCGATCAACCGGGCTGTTCCCGACAAGCCGTTTCAACCCCGCTGGGCGCCGGCGCCGCTGCTGAAGCAGAAGGAGCGCACCTTCCCGCAGCTCGGGTTTCCCGCGCGAGACCGATTCGCTCTGTCCGCAGTGCGTGATCGAGGTGCGCGAGCAGATCCTCGCCGGGCGAGGCCGACTGGCGCGTGCTCGTCGAAGGACAAGCCCGGGCGAGATCCGCGCGCGCATCGTCGAGCGCGACAACCAGGTCTTCATGGAGAAGACGTGCGCGAAGCACGGCTCGTACTCGGACCTGATGGCGATGGACGCGGACTTCCTCCGGCGCATCGAGCGCCTCTACCCCGGACGCGACTTCCGCATCGCGCCGGACGCGCTCCACGATCACGGCACGTCGTCGATCAAGTACGGCCGCGGCGCCGTGCTGACGGTCGACCTGACCAACCGCTGCAACATGATGTGCGACCCGTGCTTCATGGACGCCAACCAGGTCGGCTACGTCCACGAGCTGTCGTTCGACGACGTGCAGCAAGATCCTCGACGACGCGATCACGGTCAAGCCGCGACGGCAGCTGACGGTGCAGTTCTCGGGCGGCGAGCCGACGCTCTCGCCGCACTTTCTCGAGGCGATCGCCTACGCGCGCGAGGTCGGCTACTTCTCGGTGCAGTGCGCCACCAACGGCGTCCGCTTCGCGCAGGACGCCGGAGTTCGCGCATCGCGCCAAGGCCGCGGGCCTGCGCCTCGCGTACCTGCAGTTCGACGGGATCGGCAACGAGAAGAACGCGCACCGCGCGGTCAGCAATCTGTTCGACGTCAAGCTGAAGGCGATCGAGAACCTGCACGCGGCGGGCATCGACGTCACGCTCGTGGTGACGGTCGTCAACTCGATCAACAACGATCAGATCGGCTCGATCATCCGCTTCGCGATCGAGAACATCGACAAGATCAACGCCGTGTCGTTCCAGCCCGTGTCGTTCACCGGACGCGACGAGCACCTCGACGCCGAGACGCGCGCGAAGTGGCGCTACACGCTCTCGCACCTCGCGCACGACGTGAAGGCGCAGACCGGCGTGACCGAGCCGCTGCGCGACTGGTATCCGCTGTCGGCGTCAGGGCCGCTGTCGGACTTCACCGACCAGCTGCGCGGCCTCGAGTCGCAGTGGGGCAGCCTCAAGTGCGGCTGCCATCCCAACTGCGGGATCGGCACGCTGTTCCTCGTGAACCAGCGGACGCGCGAAGCGGTGCCGATCTCCGAGCTGCTCGACACCGATCAGATCCTCGAGGACTTCAAGACGATCAACGACCGTCATCGCCCGAAGGCCGTGATGGCGGCGCAGGCGATGCTGTCGCTCGTGCGGAACTTCCGCTACGCGAAGGCGCCCCGAGGGCCTCGGCTTCTGGAGCGTGCTGAAGGTGGCCGACGGCCACACCGGCAAGACACATGGGGCTGACCAAGACGGCGCGCCACGAGTGGCGCGTGCTGCTCGTCGCCGGCATGTGGTTCCAGGATCTCTTCAACTACGACTTCCGCCGCACGGAGATGTGCATCATCCCGTACGCCACGCAGATGGGCGAGATCTCGTTCTGCGCCTACAACACGGGCGTCGGCTGGCGGAAGATCGTCGAGAAGATGCACATGAACGCGACGACGATCGAGTGGTTCAAGACGAAGGGCCGCCACAAGATCTACGCCGGCAACAAGGCCGTGCCGCTCGACGCGCCCGCGCGCGCGGTGACAATCCCGCTCGTCAGCGTGGCGGACGCGCCTCAGCCGGCGTCGACCGCCTGCGGAAGCGGGTGCGGCTGCCACTGACGGTGGTCCGCTTCGCCGAAGGACCGAACCCATGAAGCTCCATCCGGAGGAAATGGCGCTCGCGCGGGCCTACACCGCGTCGGCGGACTTCGAAGGGCTCACCGACGAGCAGATGCTGAAGGTCATGACGCGCGGCCGCGAGCTGTTCCACTGGTTCAAGACGCACCGCGTCGCGCACAACGCCGATCAGCACGGCCGTGCTGCTGTTCCTCTTCGCAGCGCGACTACTGGGCGCAGATCCGGCTGCCGCACTGGCTGCTGGGCGACGGACCCGGCGCGTCGACGACGCGCGATCGTGCGTCGCCGCGGTCGCCGCCGGCGCGCTGCACAGCTGGCTGATGTACTCGCTCGGCGTCTTCTCGATGCACGAGGGCGCCGCGCACAGATTGATCTACCCGCCGCACGGACCGATCAGCCGCGTCTTCCACTGCATCTCGTCGAATCTCTGCCGGATGGCCGCGTCGGAGCCCAAGCAGTACGCCGACCCATCACATGGCTCACCATGCGAAGTTCGGGTCCGAGGACGATGCGGAGTTCCTGAACTTCGTGAAGCCCCGGCGCTACTGGCTGACGTTCCTGCCGCTCGCCTTCGATATCAACTACAGCGACTTCATCGTCCACCGGCCGCTCGCGCTGACGCGCGACCGGCTCGCTGTCGGCGTTCTGGGCGATCCCGTACAACGGCGTCTATCGCCTGGTACGCGTGGACGCACTTCGGCGCTGCTCTACACCATCGTCGCCTACGTCGTCATGCTGCCGCACGTCGGGTTCCTGCGTCGACCGCGTGCGTCAGTTCACCGAGCACAACCTGATGCCGCTCGACAACAAGAACGGATCGCGGAGCTTCGGGTGCGGCTTCTGGGGGCTGCTCGTCGGCGGCGGGCCGTGGGGATCGCCGTGTCACTGGGAGCATCATCTCGTGCCGAGCCTGCCGTGGTATCAGCAGCTGATCCTGCACCGCTATCTGGTGAGCCTGCTCACGCCGACGCAGCGGCGGCAGTTCCTGCTCGAGCCGGTGATCGGCTTCCCGAAGTTGTGGTGGTCGCTGCTGCGTGAAACGCGGCGCTTCGCGGCCGGTCAAAAGGCGGCGGAGCGCATCTGATCGCGCATCTCCTGGACGCCCTGCTCGAACGTCACGAGCCCCTGGTACCCCAGTTCCTTCCGCGCCGCCAGTCACGAACGCAAGCGTCATCGCAGAGGATCTCCGGATGGTGGAGCCGCAAACAGCTGCGGTGAATTGCCGCGGTTGAGAATATACAGTTGTTGACGCCGATGGAACTGCCGCCGCCGTTTGGATCGGATCTGAAGGTGCTCGTGCTGGCCGGCAGCGATCCCGCATCGCCGCGGCGGCGGTCCGACCCGGGGTCGCCCCTGTCGGACAAGGCCTTCCTGCGCCTGCGCGGCCGCCTCGTCATCGAGTACGTCCTCGATCTGCTGCGCGAGCGGGGCTTCGAGCGGGTCTGGGTGCTGGCGTCGGCGCGCCACCTGGCGCTCATACCGCGCGAGTACGTCTTCACGCCCATCACGCAGCCGCCGGACGCGAACTTCTTCGCGAACCTGTCGGCGGCGACGAACGCGCTGGATCCGGGCGAGGGCGAACCGATTCTGGTCGTCTTCGGCGATCATCCGCTGCAGACGCCGAACGCGCTGCACGTCTTTCTTGCGCGCTGCGGAGAACAGCTCGAGCATGCGGACCTGTTTCATGCGCTGGCCCTGACGGCGCAGTACCCGGGAGTACGCCGCGTGGTTCGGGCGAACGTCCGTGCACATGCGCGAGATGTCCGGACGCGCGACTGGCTTCACCCTCGTGACGCCGTCGCACCTGCGCGGGTTGAACGTGCTCGGCCAGCTGTACGAGGTCCGCAAGCTCGAACGGTTCGACTCGTTGTGGGGCCTGCTGCTCAAGCTGCCGCGGTTGCTGGGATGGAACGCGCCTCGCGCTCTCGTCGATGCCGTCCTCGTCTTTCTCGCGAAGGAGATGGAGAAGGCAGGGCGAGGCTCGAGCGGCGCGGCGAGGGCGGCAAGGTCTCTCGAAGCGTGGTTCAGCGCGCGCGTTCCGGTTCGCCGGCTGGAACGCTACGCGGCGCGGGTGCTCGGCGCGGAGCGCGGCCTGCGCGTCATTCCGATTGCCCACGGCGGTATCGCCATCGACGTGGACTTTGCCGACGAGCTCGCGACGCTGGAGAAGTACTGGGACGAGGTGCGGGCGCTCAGCGCACGGCAGGACGCGGCGCTTGGCCGGATCTGACTCGGGGTCCGGCTAAGGCCTAATCCTTCTCCAAAAATTGTCGTGTCGATTCGTCGGGCCTGTCGCTCGGTCGGGCGGTGCGCGTGTCGGCCCGCGGCCCGCTCCGCGCGCCGGGAACGCGCGCTCCGGCTTGTTCTCTCCCGCAGCCGCGGCGCCTACGAGCTGGCTCGGGCATCCGACGTCAGGCGCCGCGGCCCGCCGGTGGTACTTCGAGGCGTGGAGGATCACGGGGAGGGGAGGCGCCGCGAGGAATCGCTCCGCGCGCGTTCCGGCTGACGCGGCGCGTCGGCGCGCTCCGAGGGCCGCCGGCCGCCACGCGCACCGCCCGACCGATCGGGTTGGCCCTCCACGCCGCGGCGGGCTGGCCGGCTCGGGCCGACGTTGAGCAGCGCGATCAGCGAAGCCAGTAAAAATGGCCCCGGATTCGTCCCAGGCGGTCGAGCGCCTCGTTGCCGAACCGATGCTCCGCCGTAAGCCGCCGCCAGCCTGCGTGAGGACGCGCGGAGGGGCCATTTTTTCCGCGCTGTCGAAGCCGGAGGGCCGAGCCGGCCAGCCCGCCGCGGCGTGATCGGACGCCGGAACGAATTCCACCGTGTGAAGAGATTGCCGCGAACACTACAAGGACGCGGAGTCACGCGTCAGTCGCGTATGCGGCGGGCCAGCTTCACGATCGCGCCGAGCCAGCCCGTTCTGAGCCGGGCGTACGGCGGCTGGAACAGGCCGACCAGGCTGGGACGTCCCTGGACGGTCACCGCGCGCGCCTGCGAGAACGTCTGAAACCCGAAGCGGCCGTGGTAGTTCCCGAACCCGCTCTCGCCGACGCCGCCGAACGGCAGGTTCGGATTCAGGATGTGGACGAGGCAGTTGTTCACCACGGTGCCGCCCGCGGACGTCCGGCCGACGACCTCGTCGATGTGGCGATCGTCGCGGCTGAACACGTACATCGCGAGCGGCTTCGGCCGCGCGTGGAGGAAGCTGAAGATCTCTTCTCTCGCGCGGTACGTGAGCACCGGCAGCACGGGCCCGAAGATCTCGTCCCGCATGATCGGCGAGTCGGCGGCGACGTTCGACAGGATCGTCGGCGCGATGTAGAGCTCGGCGCGATCCGATTGCCCACCTGCCTGGATCGTCGCGCCGGCCCGGACCGACTCCTCGATGAGGCCGGCGACGCGCGTCCAGTTCTCGACATCGATCATTCGACAGTAGTCCGGGCTGGCCTGCCGCGCGTCGTCCGTCGCACCGTAGAACGACGCCAGCATCCGCCGCGAGGCGTCGAAGAATGCCTCCGCCTTCGACTCGTGCACGAACGCGTAGTCGGGCGCGACGCAGGTCTGCCCGGCATTGACGAACTTGCCCCACATGACCGACCGCGCCGCGTGCTCGACGTCCGCTGTCTCGTCCACGAGCGCTGGTGCCTTGCCGCCAAGCTCCAGCGTCACGCTCGACAGGTGTGACGCCGCCGCCGACATGATCTTCCTGCCGACCGGCGTGCTGCCGGTGAAGAACACGTGATCGAAGGGCAGATCGAGCAGGGCCTGGGCGGAGCGGAGGTCGCCGCCGATCATCACCACTTCGTCAGGATCGAATGTCTCCTCCACGATTCGCCTGGCGACGGCGGACGTGCGCGGCACCCGTTCCGAGGGACGCAGCATCGCGCAGTTGCCGGCGGCCACCGCGGCGACGAGCGGGGCGAAGATGCAGCGCGAACGGATAGTTCCACGCGGCCATGATCAGGACGACGCCGCGCGGCTGGTACTCGATGCGGCTCCGCGTGCCGAGCAGCTGGATCGGCGTGCGGACGATCACGGGCCGCATCCATTCCGGGACGCGCGCGATGGCCTCGTTCAACTCGGTCAGCACGAGCTGAATCTCCGACAGCTCCGCTTCGCTGCGATTCTTGCGGAAGTCCTGGTGCATCGCGTCGAGGAGCGCTTCGCGATGCGCCACGATCGCGCGCTTCAGGTCCTGGAGCTTCCGGACACGCTCGGCGGGCGTCCGCCTGCGAACGTTCCACTGGTGCGCGCGCTGGCGCGTGAAGGCCGCGACGATCTCATCGCGCGACGGGCTCGCCGGCGTCCGGGCGCCGGCGGCCGCCTGTCCGGCGGGTTGCGAAGTGTCGGCCATCGGGCTGCCGTGCAGGGTTGAGAGTCTACATCAGCAGGGAGATTCGGTTTGATCTCGGACGGCCATCCCAAGTAATCTCGCGCCTCGACACCCGGGCATCACTGGTCCACCGGTTCGAGCCCCCGACTCATATCTCGCTGGTTACAGAACACTCGGAGGGGATGGCGTTCGATGCACGACGAACTTCCGAGCGGATCCGCACGAACCAAGAGGAGCATACCCGGGCCGCGGGGAGTGGACCTGTGGCGCTTCCTGCTCCACTTCGGGTCGAGTCCTCACGAACACCTGCTCGCGCTCGCCGAGAAGTACGGGGACATCGTGCAGCTCGCGTTCCCGGGTGAGCTGGTCGTGCTGCTGGCGAAGCCGGAGTACATCGAGCACGTGCTGCACCACCGGCACCAGAACTACGACAAGCAGACGGCTCGCTACGAAAACGCCCGCCAGATCTGGGGGACGAGCCTCCTCACCGCGGACGGCGACGTCTGGCGCCGCCAGCGGCAGCGCATGCAGCCGGCGTTTCACCAGGAGGCCGTGCGGCGGTTTGCGGGGATGGTCGCCGAGGAGGCACAGAAGATCTGCTCGACCTGGGCGCGTTCGGCGGAGCGCGGCGAGTCGCGCGACGTCTACCCGGACATGCTCGCCATCACGGTCCGCGCAATCTCTCGCGCGAGCTTCGGCGCCGCCATCGAGGACCAGGTGGAGCTCGTCGAGCGGGCGCTGGACGACCTCCACGACTACATCAACCCCATGGCGCCGCTGAACCTCCTGCGCGTACCGCATTCCGTGCAGCGGTTCATCAACCCCGAGTACCGTCGCTTCTATCGCTCCTACAAAGTCCTTCACGGCATCTTCGACACCATGGTGGCCAACCGGCTGATGGAGGGCGATTCCGGCCAGACGGATCTGCTCGGCCTGATGATGGCCGCGAGAGACGACGAGACGTCGAAGCAGATGACCCCGGCGCAGCTCCACGACGAGATGATGGGGATCCTGATGGCCGGCCATGAAACGACCGGCATCGCCGTCTCGTGGTGCTGGTACTGGCTCTCTCGCAATCCGGACATCGAGCGCTCGTTCCATGCCGAGCTCGATGCCGTGCTCGACGGCCGTACGCCCACGTTCGACGATCTCGCGGGCCTGCCGTACACGCAGTGGGTGCTCCAGGAAGCGCTCCGGATCTGTCCGTCGGTTTGGGGGATGGACAGACGCGCCCGCGAGGCGGACGAGATCGACGGCTACGTCATTCCCCGCGGCGCGAAGGTGGCGTTCAGCCCTTACGTGATGCACCACCTCCCTCAGGTACTGGGACAACCCCGAGGCGTTCGATCCAGGCCGATTCTCACCCGAGCGAGCCGCGGCACGGCCGCAGTACCAGCGTACGTGCCGTTCGGAGGCGGACCTCGGCGATGTGTGGGCATGCGATTCGCGCAGCTGGAAGGACAGCTCATGCTCGCGATTCTCGGTCAATCGTTCGCCGTCCGGCCGAAGCCTGGTGCGGAGACGCGTCCGCGAGCCCGGCTCAATCTGCAGCCGTCGCCGGGAGTGGAGTTGCTGCTGCACGCGCGCCAGGTCCGGCCAGCGGTGCAACACTAGATGACACACACACCTGCGTCTCAACCGGATCGGGGCAGAATCCCCGGCCCGCGCGGCATGGAGAAGGTCCGCCTGCTCGGGGATCTGACGAAGCATCCGCACGAATGCCTGCTGAACCTGGCGATGACGTACGGCGACATCGTGCAGCTGTCGTATCCGCGAGAGACGTTCGTGCTGCTGGCGAAGCCCGATTACGTCGAGCACGTCCTGCACCATCGCCATCAGAACTACGACAAGCAGACGCCGCGGTGGCAGACGCTCAGGCAGATCTGGGGAAACGGGCTGCTCACGGCAGACGGCGACGTGTGGAGGCGCCAGCGGCAGCGGATGCAGCCGGCGTTCCACCAGGACTGCATGCACCGGTTCGCGTCCATGGTGGTCGAAGAGGCCCAGCGGATGGCGCAGCAGTGGGCCGCGTCGGCGCCGCGCGGGGAGTGCCGTGACGTCTACCGGGACATGCTCGATTGCGCGGTGCGCGCGCTGAGCCGCGCCACCTTCGGTTCCGACATCGAAGGGAAGACCGCGACCATCATTCAGGCCCTGGACGAGGTCAACGCGTACATCAATCCCATGAGCCTGACCAACCTCCTGAACCTGCCGCTCGCGGTGCGGCGGTTGATCAGCCCGGACTTCCGGAAATTCCAGGAAGCGTTCAACGTCATCAACGGCATCTTCGACGACATCATCCGGCGCAGGCTGCAGGCCGGCGCTGATCGTTCGGACCTGCTCGGCATGATCATGTACGCCAGGGACGAGGAGACGTCGGAGCAGATGACCGTCGAGCAGCTGCGCGACGAGATGATGATCATCCTGATGGCGGGGCACGAGACCACGGGCATCGCCATGGCGTGGAGCTGGCACTGGCTGGCGAAGTACCCCGAGGCGGAACGCCAGCTGCACGCCGAGGTCGACTCGGTCCTGGCGGGCAGGGCTGCGACCTACGAAGATCTGGGGAAGCTGGAATACACGAAGATGGTCTTCCAGGAATCGATGCGGCTCGCGCCGCCCATCTGGGGTTACGACCGCAGGGCGCGCGAAGAGGACGTCATCGACGGATACCGGATTCCGCGAGGCGCGTACGTCGCGACGAGCCCGTACGTCATGCACCGCCATCCCTCGGTACTGGGACGAGCCAGGCGAATTCGATCCCGGGCGGTTCCTGCCCGACGAAGTCGCGAAGCGCCCTCAGTACGCGTTCTTCCCGTTCGGCGGCGGCCCGCGCCGCTGCATCGGCCTGCGATTCGCGTTCCTCGAGGCGCAGCTGATCCTCGCGACGCTCGCGCAGTCATTCGTCGTGCGGCCCAGGCCCGGACATCCGGTGGAGGCCTCGGCGCGCCTGAACCTTCCCCCGAAGTACGGCCTGCAGATGTTCGTGAACGCCCGAGTCGCCGCCGCCGCGATGGCCCAGTGACGACGACCGGAGCCGGCGTGGTGTTTCGCGAAACGATGTCCGGCGGGTTTGCGCTGGGGGAGTCGGACCCGGCGGCCGGAGCGCGGCGCGGCCTGCGCGACGCGACGCCGCTCGTGCTTCACGCGACGCTCTCGATCGCCGACGTCCGCGCGTTCGTGAGCGACGCCACGCACACCGGAACGCTCGCGGGCACCGTCAGCTTCCCGCCGCTCGGCTCGGACCTCCCCGTGGCATCGGGATTCTTCCGGTTGTTCACGAGGACCGCCGATCCGGCGCTGAAGCTGATGGAGTACGTCCTGACGTTCCAGTGCGGAACCGACGCGTACTGCCTGAGAGGCGCGAAGGAGGTCCGGCGTGGGTCGCCCCTTCGCGGATGGAAGGACACCACGACGCTGCCGTGCGTCCTTCATGCCGGGACGGATCCTGCGAGCCGCGTCATCGGCGCCGGCGTGCTGCGGATTTCGGCGCTGGGATTCACGCGCCAGCTCCTCTCGTTCAGGGCCGTGAACGGGAGCGGCGCAGGCGCGAAAGCGGGCGCGCTGGCCGTGTTCTTCAGGTTCTTCGCCGGAGAGCTCCTCGACAGCTACGTCTTTCGTACGTAGCGTCCGCCTTCAGGCCACTGCCTTTCGGGAATTGGCAAGTCTGTCTGGCTAATAGGAGCCGGCACTGGACGGAGAGCTCATCTCGCCAGCCGGCAATCTCGTCATACGGTTGGAACGTTCCAGCGTCCGATCACGCCGCAGCGGGCTGGCCGGCTCGGCCCTCCGGCTTCGACAGCGCGGAAAAAATGGCCCCTCCGCCTGGCCTGACGATGCTGGCGGCGGCTTGGGGTGATCCGTGCGCCGGTAGAGAATCGGTTCGGCAACGAGGTGATTCGACCGCCTGGGACGAATTCGCGCCGCCGCCAGGCGGGAAGCTCCGGGACCATTTTTACTGGCTTCGCTGATCGCGCTGCTCAACGTCGGCCCGAGCCGGCCAGCCCGCCGCGGCGTGGAGGGCCAACCCGAGCGACAGGCCCGACGAATCGTCACGGCAGGAACCAATCTCGGAAAGGCATTAAGCCTGAAGCCGGACACTAGAGCAGGATTTGGTCCGGCTAAAGCCGACACTGCACGGGTCTCAGGGTTGCCACGCCTTCAACTCGACGTTGCCGTCGTTGATCGTGACGTAGTGCGGCTGCCGGAACCACGCGCCGGGATTCACGTACTTGGCGGCGTTGTCGTTGAGCGGCAGGATGCCTTCGTGGTGCGTGTGGCCGAAGATCACGTAGTCGAAGCCGCGCTGCGAGAGCTCGTCCGCCGCCTCGAGGAACGACGGATTCTCATCGTCGCGCTGCCCGGGCACGCGGGCCCCGTCGCCGTTCCGGCCCATCCATCTGGCGAATGTGCCTGTACCGCAGGATCTTGAAGAACTCGTCGAGATGATACAGCCGTGGATGGAGCCGCGCGCAGAACCCGATGAAGCGGGTCAGTTTCGGCTGCCACTCCGGATGCTTCATCAGAAACGGATCGTACAGATGTCCGTGCTCGATGCGGATCCGCTTGTTCCCCGATGTGACGTTGAGAAACGGCACGAAGTTGACGCCGCCCCAGTCGCCGAGGCAATGCTCGAGGATGATGTCGTGGTTGCCGATCGTGTAGTAGATCGTGATCTCTGACCCAATCCGGCGGAACTCGCGGAGCAGCGCCGGCGTCTCGCTCGATCATCTTTTGCACCGATGTCTGCAGGACGTCGATGCCGTCGCCGTTGATGCAGACGTTGTATCCGTTCGCGCACGCGTAGTCGAGCAGGCGCACCAGGCCGGGCCGTGCGTCGCAGAAGAGGTTGCCGATGTGCGTATCCGAAGTGACCAGCAGCCGGGACTCGTGCACGTCCGTGATCATCGGCTGGGTCCGCGATGCCGGTACTCCGACTTCGCCATGGCTTTCGTCAGCTCGTTCCGGGACAGCATCTGGTCGTTCCATCAGCTTCATGACCTGATCGTCGAGGTACGCGGATCCGCCGGCTCATGGCCTGGAGCATCTCGAGGGCGAACGTCGGGTCGCGGCGCAGCTTGATCAGCAGCTCTCCGCTCTTGATCGCGAGCAGGAGCGTCGGCGACAGCGCGTAGCACGTGGCGTGGCGCGGCTGGCCGTCGAGCAGCGCCATTTCGCCGAAGAAATCTCCGCGCTCGAGCGTCGCCAGGAAGACCTCGCGCCCGGCGACATTCTTGGTGACCGCGACCTTGCCCTCCTGGACGATGAACATGTCGGAGCTGGTGTCGCCTTCGGCGAAGATCACATCGCCCACGTCGTAGAACCGCCGATCGAGATACGTCTCGACATCCGTTCATCCCGTCATGCGTTGCGGACGCCGATTCTATCGCAACGCTGGATATAATCGCCGGCATTGCCGACCATCTCCCCGCCGTACGACGTCATCGTGATTGGCAGCGGATTCGGCGGAGCGGTCACGAGCTGCCGGCTCGCCGAAGCCGGGCATGCGCGTGCTCGTCCTCGAGCGCGGCCGGCGCTGGGGCCCTGACACCTTTCCGCGCAAGCCCGGCGATCCCGTGGGTCTGGGACCAGGCGCATCCGGAGAAGCAGACACGGCTGGCTCGATTTCCGCCTGCAGCGCGGCGTCTCGGTTGCGCAGGGCGCCGGGGTCGGCGGCGGGTCGCTGATCTACGCCAACGTGCTCATCGACGCGCCGGCCGGAACTGTTCGACGATGGCTGGCCGCCGAGATCACGCTACTCCGAGCTCGCGCCGTCACTACGCGCGCGTCGAGCAGATGCTGAAGCCCCGTGCGGTGCCGCAGGGCGCAGTTGACGGAGCGCTACAAGCTTGTCGCAGAAGGCCGCGGCGGCTACGGGCCACCACGCGCGCTTCCGGCCGCTGCCGGTCGCCGTCACCTTCGACGACGAGTGGGAGTACGGCGCGAAGGACGCGTTCGAGCGTCGAGCGCTCACGGACGTGGACGAACGAGCACGGTCGGCAGCAGGGCACCTGCGTCCATTGCGGCAACTGCTATCTCGGGTGCCAGGCGAGCGCCAGGAACACGCTCGATCTCAACTACCTCGCGCGCGCGGAAACGCTCGGCGCGGAGGTTCGCCCGCTGCACGTGGTCCGCGCGATCACGCCGAACGGCGCCGGGTATCGCGTCGACTTCGACCGGATCGACAGACAACCGTCTGCGTCCAGGATCGGCGACGCGCGAGCCGCGTGATCGTCTCGGCGGGATCGCTCGGATCGACCGAGCTGCTGCTGCGCTGCCGCGACGAGTTCCGGACCTTGCCGCGTCTCAGCCGCGCGCTCGGGCATCGACTGGAGCGCGAACGGCGACTTCATGACGATCTCGATTCAGGAGCCAGCCGGTCAACCCGACGCACGGCCCGACGATCACCGCCGCGTCGACTTCCTCGACGGCGGCGTCGGCGGCAAGCGCTTCTTCGTGCAGGATGGCGGCTTTCCCGGATTACTTCCGGACGGTGATGGAGTCGAAGGTCAGCTTCGAGCTGAAGAACATCGGCGTTCAACGCCATGGTGTTCGGGCTGGCGCTGGTGCTGCGGCGTCAGGGCACGCTCGCGCACATGATGCCGTGGTTCGGCCAGAGCTGCGACGCGGCCGACGGGCGCCTGTATCTCGGCCGGTGCCTGACCAGGCCGTGGCGGAAGCGGCTCAAGCTGGAATGGGACTGCCGGGAATCGAAGGACACGATCGACGCGATGTTCGAGATGCATTGGCAGCTCGCGACGTCCGTCGGGCGGGAGGCCGCTGCCGCCGTTTCGTGTGGACGCTCTTCAAGAGCCTGGTGACGCCGCATCCGCTCGGCGGCTGCCGCATGGCCGGCGAGCGCTGAGCGCGGCGTCGTCGATCACCGGGGCGAGGTGTTCGGCTACCCGAATCTGTTCGTCGCCGACGGCTCGGTCATTCCGAAGGCCATCGGGCTGAATCCGTCGAAGACGATCGCGGCAGTCGCGGAGCGGATCGCCGCGTTGATGGTCAGCCCGCTGACGCGGCGTGCCCTACTCGCCGCGCTCGAGCTCGTTCAGGATGATCGGAAACACATCACGCTCCGCGTGCTTGCCGAGGAACGGACGTCGAGGTGGCCGTAGCCGGGAATCACGTGAAGCGAGTGGTAGTTCGGCGCGCAGTGAATCGAGATAGCCGAAGCTGCGCACCTGACTCTCCGGCAGGAAGCACTGGTTGTCCTTCGCCGGCGAGGAACGCGACCCGGGCGTCCGTCTTCGGAGGCACCGCAGCACGGTCGGCGGGCAGTTCCTTCCAGCCCTCGACGGCGCACGATGCGTCCTGCGCGAACCGATCGCCGCATCTGGACGAAGAAGGCAATCGAGCAGTGCGCGAACTCGTTGGCGATCCAGTCGTGCGTTTCCGGCGTGAGGTTCTCGTGGCGACCACAGGCTGGGGAAGCCCGCTCCGTACGTGAAGCTGACGTGCTTGCACACCGCGTTGTCGCACTCGTGGTGGGTCAGGCGGACGACCAGATCGATGAACTTCGCGGGCAGCGTCGGCGCCTACAGCCCCCATTGCGGATTCATGTACGTCCGCAGAAGTAGCCGAACGCGCCCGACGCACCGCAGCTTGAACGCCGAGAGTCGCGGAACGACCGGGTGTATCGACACGGCGTTGCTGACGATCGTGGTGACCTGCGGCGTCAGTCCCGCCATCGCCGACATGAAGAAGCTCGTCGAGCCCTGGCAGTGGACGATGGCCTTGATGCGTGAGGATCCGGTCTCCTGCACGACGCGCTTCACGGCGACCGGGTGATCGTGCACGGCGGCCTGATCGAGGGTCCACGGGTTGACAGGCACGTCGATGCTGGCGCGCCAGTTCTCGAGCCAGACGTCGTATCCGTGTTCCACGAGCGCGTCGACGATCGAGCGGGCGGCCGCAGGACGAAAGAGGTTGGCGCGCGTGCCGGCGCCGTGGACGAGGAGGACTGGCCCGCGCGTTGGCTCGCGCGATCCCCGAACGTTGATCAGGTTCAAGGGCAGCCCGTCACCGGCGGTGAAGGGGATGACGCGCTGCCGGAGCTCGGTCGGCGTGGCTGCCATTGGATTCCGCCGGTATTTCCGCACGCCGTGACGGAAGAGTCAACTAATGCTGTAGTGTCCGGCTTCAGCCGGACTTCAGCGCGGTCCGCCTGAAGGCGGACTCTTCGGGTATCATCCGGCGTGCTGCGGCACCTCCGCCGCGAGATGCACGAGCCCGATCCGAATCGATGAGCGACATCGGCACCGCGGAAGCGTTCTGGGACAGCCTGGCGCTGCAGGATCCGCTCTGGGCCATCCTCTCCGATCCCACGCGGGCGGGTGGACGCTGGGATCTCGAAAGCTTCTTCCGGACAGGCGAGCGCGAGATCTCGACGCTCGTCTACCAGATCGACACCCTTGTCGGCGGCGGTGGGCCCGCCAAGTCCACCGCGCTCGACTTCGGATGCGGCGTCGGCCGCCTGAGCCAGGCCCTGGCGCTGTACTACGAGTCCGTTGTCGGCGTCGACGTCTCGGCGCGGATGATCGAACATGCGCGCCGCCTGCACCGCACCGACCGCCTGACGTTCGTGCACAACTCGCGGGACGACCTGACGGTCCTTGCCGATCGGCGATTCGATCTGATCTACACCGATCTCGTGCTGCAGCACATGCCGCCGCCGGCCGCGCTGAAGTATCTCGACGAATTCCTGCACCTGCTCGCGCCGGGCGGCATGCTCGTGTTCCAGCTTCCGTCGCACAAGCGGGTGACCCGGCCTGTCGCGGCGATCCCCATGCCGCCGGACGCGTACCGCGCCGGATTGAGCATCGTGTCGGGGCCGGAGCGCTGGACCGCGGGCTCGAGCGAGCACTTGCGGGTGAATGTGCGGAACGACTCCCGCACGACGTGGGATCAAGGCGCGGCCGGGTCCGTCCGGCTGGGGAATCACTGGCTGTCGCCGGACGGTGTGATGCGGATCCAGGATGACGGACGTTCAGCGCTGCCGGCAGTCCTTCGTCCCGGCGACTCGGTGCAGGTGGATCTGCAGGTAGCCGTCCCGCCAGGAACGCAGCACCTGCTCGAACTGGATCTCGTCCACGAAGGCTTCTCCTGGTTCGCGGATCAGGGATCCACACCACTGCGCCTCACCGTGAGCGGCGTCGCCGGGGACCCGGCGCAGGAGCAGAGCGAGGGGACCGCGCGCGCCACGAGGAAATGGAACGAGGCTCTGCTGCGACCCTATGTCACGAACGATGCGTCTCCATCGATCGAGTTTCCGATGCACGGCGTGCCGCGCGCCGACGTCGAGACGTTCGTGCAGTCACGCGGCGCATCGCTCCTTCTCGTCGAAGAGGACGACCGCGGCGGCCGCGAGTGGCACGGCTACAGGTACTTCGCCAGGGCCAGAGAGCCTTTTGAGAAACGCTTGTAGTGTCCGGCTTTAGCCGGACCTGTTCCGGTCCGGCTAAAGCCGGACACTACAAGCGTTCTGAAAAACGCTCCAAAAGTCCAAAGCCCCTTACCGGCACTCGAACGAGATCGGATCGTCGTGCTTCCGGCTGTCGCCGCGCTCGAGCGCGCGAAGCACTTCTCGCGTCACGCGCAGGTGGAACGCACGAATGCGAGCGAGCGCCCGATGGCTCTGCTCGGGAATCCGCTCCAGGTATTCCTCGCCGCGGGGACTCAGCGTCCAGTTGTTGCCGGGGAACGCGGCGCCGCCTACGAACAACGACGGCACGCCGCCGACGACGGGCGTGTACTCCACCCCGAAGGCCGCAGCCGCGCGAACGTAGCCGTCGATGAACTGCTCTTCGGGCACGGCGGATTGCAGCGAGAGATACGCGCGGCCGAACTGCGTGTAACCGCTCGAGTCGGTCTCGAAGAGCTCGGGATCGATCCTGCCGACCGTCCTGAAGAGCGCTGCCGAGCGCGCGATGGACGGCGGCGTCTTGAAGTTGAGGACGACGTAATTGGCGGGGAAGTCGAAGCTCCCCGGATTGTCCGCGTCGAGCAGAAACGCGCTGCCCTGCGACATCACGTACCCCAGGGCATCGGTCAGCCTGAGAATGTCGATCTGGCTCGCGGCGTTCGGGCCGCTGTCGATGATCGTGTACACGTAGGACGGGTTGGTGTTCCCCTCGAAGCCGCCCGCGCCGACCGAGAAGCGCGCGTTCTGATCGTTGATGGTCGTGATGGCGCCGGTCGTCGACAAGGCCTCCACGACCTGGCTCACGATGCCGCACTGGAGCAGGCGCGTCGCAAACGCCTCCCGGACCCTCAACGGTTGCTCCCTCAGCGCGGTCGTATCGATCACGGCGGCATTGGCGATCGGTTCCACCGATCCGTACGTGTTCGCGTGCAGCGCGGCGCCGAGCGAGAAGGACAGGACGACCGCGATCAGGCTGGCGGTGATTCGCATGGGGCTTGACCTCCCTCAGAAACCCGAAAGACAGCCGAGTGTAGACCAGGTTGCCGGAGTGGGTTCGGTAGGATCGTGACGGGTGTTCGCGCGAGGATCGCGACAGCTTCCTTCCATCACGAACGGGCGTCGGGTTCGACCGATTTCACCTAGGTATTCGGATCGCCAATATGGCAGCGACCCAGGGATCCGGCTCTGCAGTGGCGTCAGCAAGCCCTGCCGTGCGGCGGCGAGTAAACGGCTGCCAATCAAGGAGTAACGCACGGGAAGCGAACAAAGCGGCGAACAGAATGGGGCGCCGGTCGTGATCTTGCACTTCCCGAAATGTGACGGATTTGGTTCACAAAGGAGGATGAGCAATGACGGTTGGCAAGGCTTCAGCGCTCGTTGCTGGTTTCGTTGGCGCCGTCGCGATTGGGGTGGCGATTGCTCCGACGGTGCACGATAGATGGTCGAACACGACGGACGACAAGAAGGCCGTGACCGAGTCAGCGCCCGCGCGGACCGATGCGCCTGCGGCGCGCAGGACCACGTCGCCGGTTGCCAAACGTCCTTCGACGTCGGCCCCGCGTGCGTCGGAGATGCGCGCGGAGAAGACACCGCCGAACGCGGTGTCGAGCGTCGCCGTGGAGATGTGGGAACCCGAGTTCCGCGATCGGGTGAAGAAGGTCATGAACCCCGGCACCAAGCTCGAGCTCGCTGCCGAGGACTTCGCAACGGCCGAGCAGTTCGTGACGGTGGCGCACGCGGCGCGCAATACCGGCGTGCCGTTCGTGGTCCTCAAGGATCGCGTGCTGAACCAGGATCAGTCGCTGGCCGAGGCGATCCACGAGTTCAAGCCAGAGCTCGACGCGAAGGTCGAAGTGGCGCGCGCGCAGGAAGCCGCTCGGACCGATCTCGCGAACTGAGCGGGCAGCACGGATTCTTCGGAGCATCAGGAGTGAACGTTCGGGGTGGAGAACATGGTTCTCCGCCCCGTCTTGTCGTACGGGAACAGTCACGCTCCCGTTGGCGTGCGACGCACGAACCAGAGTATCCTCTCGACTTCCCATTGACGCACGCGCGACTGGCGAGATGACCTCGCGCGCAAGAGGAGCCTGGATGCCTGGATACGAGCTGGTGAACTGTTCGGGGAAGACCGTCGACCGAACGGCGATCGAATCATTCCGGAACGCGTTCCGCGGCGGGCTGGTTCGCGCCGGCGACGCCGAGTACGAGCAGCGCGCGGCGGATCTGGAACGCCAGCATCGACAAGCGTCCCGGGCTGATCGCGCGCTGCACGCGGGCTGGCGGACGTGATCGCCGCGGTGCGCTTCGCCCGCGAGCACGACCTGCTCGTCGCGGTGCGCGGCGGCGGCCACAACGTCGGCGGGCGCGCGCTGTGCGACGGCGGCCTGGTGATCGACCTCTCGCGCATGAAGGGCATCCACGTCGACGCGCCGGGCACGCCGCGTCCGCGTGCAGCCGGGCGTGCTGCTCGGCGAGCTCGATCGCGAGACCCACGTCTTCGGCCTGACCGTGCCGCGCGGCGTCGTGTCGAAGACCGGCGTCGCCGGACTGACGCTCGGCGGCGGCGTCGGCTGGCTCGCGCGGAAGTACGGCCTCACCTGCGACAACGTGGTGTCCTTCGAGCTGGTGACGGCCGAGGGGGATGTCCTGCGCGTGAGCGCCGACGAGCACCCGGATCTGTTCTGGGCGCTGCGCGGCGGCGGCGGCAACTTCGGCGTCGTGACCTCGTTCGAGTACCGCCTCCATCCGGTATCGCACGGTGCTCGGCGGCCTGATCATCCATCCGCGGGACACGCGACCGAGACCTGCTCAAGTTCTACCGGACGTTCACCGAGTCCGCGCCGGACGAGCTCGCGACGTACGCGGCGCTGCTGCACACGCCCGACGGTCAGCCCGTTGCCGCGATCGTGACGTGCTACTGCGGCGACCTCGCCGAGGGCGAGCGGCTCCTCGCGCCGCTGCGATCGTTCGGCAGCCCGATGGTCGACGCGATCCAGCCGATGCCGTTTCCCGTGATGCAGACGCTGTTCGACGCGGCCGTCCCGGACGGGAATCAGAACTACTGGAAGTCCACGTTCCTGCGCGAGCTGACCGACGAGGCGATCGACGTGATCGTCAGCCATGCCAACCAGGCGACGTCGCCGCTGACGGCGGTTCTCGTCGAGCAGTACGGCGGCGCCGCGAGCCGCGTACCGGCGCGAAGGACACGGCGTTCGCACAGCGCCACGCGAGTACGACCTCGGCATCCTCACGCAGTGGGCGGACGCCGACGGACTCCGAGCGCGGCACATCGATGGACGCGCGCCTTCGCCGACGCGATGGCGCCGTTCCGCAGCGGCGACTACCTGCTGAACTTCCTCGGCGAGGAGAACGACGACACGATCAAGGCGGCCTTCGGCACCGAACTACGAGCGCCTGCGTCGAGGTGAAGGCGCAAGTACGATCCGTCGAACTTCTTCCGCGTCAACCAGAACATCAAGCCGAAGGCCGCGGCCGCGGGCGTCTGATCTCAATACCGCCAGGACTGCACGTCGGCGCCGGGAGGCGCCGTCCGACGCGCCCGCTCGACGAAGCGCGGGATGAACATCTGGTGGTACCGCAGCCGCGAGTACGCGTTCGCCCGGGTCTCGTCGCCGTTCCAGCAGTGCTCCGCGCGATCGCCGTACGCCACGTCGCCGCCGTACGCGGGATCCTTCAGGCCCTTCAGCACCTCTTCGACCAGGTACACGGCGTTGTTCAGATAGTAGTTGTCCATGTCGCCGACGTACAGGTGGATCTTGCCTTCCAGCTTCTTCCCGAGACCGCGGTTCCAGTCGCGGCGCAGGATCCAGGACAGGTCGTAGTGCTCCTTCCAGTACTCGGCGACCTTCTTGTCGATGACGCCCGTGCGTTTGTCCCAGAGCGGCACCGGATAACCGTCCGGCCCTTGTGGCGAGTAGACCGCCTCCCAGATGTCCCACTGCTGACCGCTGCGCGTCTTCGTGCCGAGCACGTGCTCCATCCGATTCATCTGCTCGAGCGTGGCCGTCACGTGGCCGAGGTAGTTGCGGTGTCCCGGCCGCGCCACCTTCATGAACGGACCCTCGGCCCAGTACGCGTTCGCGTCGCGGTAGATGTCCACGACGGTGTAGGCGCGAAAGTCGATCGGGTCCGGGCAGGCGGCGTACGCGGCGTTGAAGTCATCGGGGTAGAACATCTGCACCGCCAGCGCTTCCCAGCCGCCGGTCGATCCGCCGTAGGTGGCCCGCGCCCAGCCCGCGCCGATCCCGCGGAAGCGCGACTCGATGAACGGCACGAGCTCCTTCATGATGGCGTCGCCGTACGGCCCGAGGTTCGCCGAGTTCACGGCGTACGAGTCGTCGTAGTACGGGTTCGCGTGCTGGATCTCGATCACGAGCACGCGCGGAAAGTCCGGTCCCGTCCATTCCCGGTAGAAGTCGTATGCAGCCTGCTGCTGGGTGCGGTTGTAGCAGTCGACCTGAAAGCGCTCGCTGTACTCGCACTTCAGGTTGGCGTCGGGCGGCGTCTCGCGCCAGTTGCCGAGGTCGGAAGGGAAGTGGCCGTGGTTGATGATGAGCGGGTACCGTGCGTTGGGGTGCGTGTCGAAGCCTTCCGGCAGGAGGACGTGCGCGCCGAGATACATGTCTCGTCCCCAGAACGTCGACAGCCGCTCGCTCCGGACGCGCACGTGCTTCACGTACTTGGTATCCGCCGGTGCGGTCAGCGCAGGAATGATCGTGTCCAGCTCGAGGCGAATCGCATCGCCCTTCGCGCCGTCCCACCGTACTTTCTGCGGCGCGCTGTAGATGTTGCCGGGCGCGCGGTTCCACTGCTGGCCCTCACCGCGATCCATCGGCAGCTTGACGGTGTGGCCCGTGGACAGGCGGAACGTCTCGTACTTGTGCAGCAGCGCCTGCACGGTGTACTCGCCCGACGGCAGATCGCCGAGCGATGCGAGCGGGTAGCCAGGGACGCTCGCGTCGAAGCGCCGCTCGTCCCCGGCCTTCAGTCCCCCGACGTCGATGCCGAAGGCCTGCGCCGACGACAGGCTCGTCGCGCTCAGCTGGAAGCGCGGCTCGCGCGCGCCGTCCTTCGACAGCAGCAGCAGGAGCCGTCCGTCGAGCGCTTCCTTCGACGCGTTCGCGCCGAGGCGGACGACGAACCCGCCCGCGGACTGCGCAGAGGACCGAACCGGCGTTCCGGACGAAGCGGCGAACGCGATCGCAAGCGTGAGAAACAGGAAAGGTCGAAGACGAGCCATGATCATCTCCTGGACGTCGTACGAGCGTCGGGCGCCGACGGAAATTTTCGCTGCGCGGCGCGCAGCTCAGGATAACCCGGTGCACAATCTGATTGTGGAAGGCACTGGACGTTCGACGAGACGGTGACAGGGCGGCCAGTGAGGACCGGCGCGCAGACGTTCATGGAGGAGTCAAGCCGTGGGCGACTCGACGACTGGCAGTGATCAGCCCGGTGCCGTTCGGTCAACCCCGCCGCGCGTGCTTCTCGCCGACGACCACGTCGGGCTGCTGACGGCGCTGGCGCGCCTGCTGGAACCGGACTGCGAGATCGTCGGGCGGGTGTCGGACGGCCTCGAGTTGATCGATGCGGCACTGTCCATGCGGCCCGACGTGATCGTCGTCGACGTCTCGATGCCGCGCCTCAACGGCCTCGAGGCCTGCCGGCGGATCAAGCAGGCGCTTCCGGAGACCAGAGTGATCGTGCTGACCGCCGCGGACGATCCGGTCATCAAGGAGAAAGCCCTCGCGTTCGGCGCGTCGGCGTTCGTGCTGAAGTACTCGGTCGCGAACCAGCTGCTGGAAGCGATTCGGAAATCGCTCGCCCCGAACCCCTAGCCCGCCGGAACCCGCACAGGGCATTCCTCCTGTGGTTGAGACCAGTGGCATTATCCTCGATCGGTCGAGTCGGACACCTATCTCATCCGGGGCCGCGCTCATGTTACGCTGTGGCAATTGGTCGAGCTGCCGCGGAAGAGCGGTATGTCCGCCAGCATTTACGGACACTTCCGGGCGCGCGCCGCCGCCGCCCGCGGCCGCGAGGGCCGGCAATGACGGTCCGTATGTTCCTGTGGAGGAGTGACCCCTGACGACGTCGATCTTCGCCCGCGTGGCGCTCTGCGCTTCGCTGTTTGCAGCCGCCTCCTGCTCGCCTTCGCCATCGTCTCCACCAGCGTCCGCTCCTCCGGGTGGAGCAGCGCCGCCCGCTCAGACAGGATCGCCAACCCCGGCACAGGACGGCGCACCGGCGCCCGTCCCGGCGAACCTTCCGACAGTGCGGCCGGGCACCGTCGATGGGCCGCTGCCGGAGGTGCCGTCGCCGAACGACGCGCTGCCCGAAATTGTGCGCTCCCAGGTGGACAAGATCTTCACCGACGATCTCGACGCGATGGTGAAGCGGCGTTTCATCCGCGCCGGCGTCGTCTACAACCGGACGGCATATTTCGTGGACAAAGGGCTCCAGCGCGGCGTCAGCTACGAGTCGATCAAGCTGTTCGAAGACCAGCTGAACAAACGCATGAAGACGGGCCTGCTGAAGGTGAACGTCGCGTTCATTCCGCTTTCGCGCGACCAGTTGTTTCAGGCGCTCCAGAAAGGGACCGTCGACTTCGTGGCCGCGACGCTCACCATCACGCCCGAGCGGAGGAAGCTCGTCGATTTCAGCACGCCGACGCGGACCAACGTCTCGGAGATCGTCGTCACCGCGCCTTCTCTCGCGGCGATTGCCGGCCCGGACGACCTCTCTGGGCGCGAGGTATTCGTGCGCCGGAGCAGCAGCTACTTCGAGAGCCTCACGCGCCTGAACGAATCCCTCAAGGGCCGCGGCAAGCCACCTGTCGTCATCAAGGAAGCGCCCGAGGCGCTCGAAGACGACGACATACTCGAAATGGTGAATGCCGGGCTGGTGGAGTTGACCGTCGTCGACGACTTCATGGTCGAGTTCTGGCAGCAGGTCTTTCCTGATATCAAGCCGCTGAAGAACGTCGCCGTGCGGACCGGCGGCGAGATCGCGGTTGGGGTGCGGAAGAACAATCCCAAGCTGCTGGGCGCGGTCAACGCGTGGATCAAGGAATATGGGATGCGCAGCGCGTTCGGCAACATCCTGGAGCGCCGGTACCTCAAGGATGCGAGCTACGTCAAGAACGCGGCGGCAGAAGAGGAACGCAAGAAGATGCGGGTGCTGGTGAAGTACTTCGAGACCTACGGCGCGAAGTACGACGTCGACTATCTGCTCATGGCGGCGCAGGGCTACCAGGAGTCCCGGCTCGACCAGTCGGTCAGGAGCCACGTCGGCGCAATCGGCGTCATGCAGGTCATGCCCGCGACGGGGAAGGAACTGGGAGTCGGCGACATCACGCAGGTGGAGGCGAACATCCATGCCGGCGTGAAGTACTTCCGATTCATGATCGATCACTACTACAAGAACGAGCCGATGGAGCGCCTCGACAAGGGCCTGATGACGCTTGCGTCGTACAACGCAGGCCCGGGGCGTATCCGTCAGCTGCGGCGGGAGGCCGAAAAGCGCGGCCTCGATTCCAACAAGTGGTTCGGCAACGTCGAGCGCGTCGTGTCCGAGAAGATCGGGCGGGAAACCGTCGACTATGTGAGCAACATCTACAAGTACTACGTCGCCTACACTCTGATCAGGGAGCGCGAGCTCGACCGCCAGCGTGCGAAGGGCGGCGTGAAGTAGCCGGTCAGGGAGCCACGTGCAGGATCTGTCGGAACTCTTCGAGAACAATCGTCACTGGGCGGCCGCGTGCGTGTCGACCCGTCCTGATTTCTTCAGCAGGCTGCTGGCGCAGCAGTCGCCGGAGTATCTCTGGATCGGCTGCTCCGACAGCCGCGTGCCGGCCAACGAGATCGTCGGCCTGCTGCCCGGGCGAGCTCTTCGTCCACCGCAACGTCGCCAACGTCGTCGTGCACACCGACCTGAACTGCCTGTCGGTGCTGCAGTACGCGGTCGACGTGCTGAAGGTCCGCCACGTCATCGTCTGCGGCCACTACGGCTGCGGCGGCGTGCGGCGGCGCTCGAGCGGCGCGAAGCTCGGGCTGATCGACAACTGGCTGCGCCACGTGCAGGACGTCGCGACGCCAAGCATGCGCTGCGCTCGACAGCGCTGGCGACGGCGAGGCGCGCGTCGATCGCCTGTGCGAGCTGAACGTGATCGAGCAGGCGATCAACGTGTGCGAGACGACCGTCGTGCAGGACGCGTGGGCAGCGGCAGCAGCCGCTCGCCGTCCACGCGCTGGATCTACGGGCTGGACGACGGGCGCTTGCGGGATCTGCACTTCAGCGTGAATTCCGCGCGGGATCTTCGTGGGGGCGTCGTCACGGCGCTGAACTCGCGGCCCGATCTGAGGGCATAAAGCGGGTTTCAGAATGCTGTAGTGTCCGGCTTCAGCCGGACCGGTTGATGCCTTTCGAAAATTGATTCCTGTCGTGTCGATTCGCCGGGCGTGTCGATCGATCGGTCGGGCGGTGCGCGTGGCGGCCCGCGGCCCGCTCCGCGCGCCGGGAACGCGCGCTCCGGCTGATCGCCCTGTCGCTGCCGCGCCGCCTACGAGCTGGCTTCGGCGTCCGTCGTCAGGCGCCGCGGTCCGCCGGTGGTGCTTCCAGCGTGGAGGATCACAGAGACCGAAGGCGCCGCGCGGAATCGCTCCGCGCGCGTTCCGGCTGCCGCGGCGTGTCGGCGCGCTCCGAGGGCCGCCGGCCGCCACGCGCACCGCCCGACCGATCGGGTTAGCCCACCGCGGCTGATCAGGACGCCGGAACGTTTCCCACGGGCTGAAGAGATGGGCCGGCTGGTTACAGTTCCGCGAGCCGCGTCGTCGCGTCGCCGAAGCGATCGAGCTTTACGCCCATGCGATCCATGAGCGAGAGGTGCAGGCTGCACGCCTTCCGGTTCTCGTCCGGCTTGTCGACGTAGTCGAGGATCGCGGCCGGTCTTCAGCGTGCCGGCGCCCTTGCCGGTGAGCAGGATCGGCAGCTGGTTGGCGCCGTGGAGGTCGCCGTCGAAGAGGCTCGAGGCCATCATGAGGATCGAGTTGTCGAGCAGCGACGTCTCGCCCTCCCTGATCTCCTTCATCCGCCCGGTCAGGTACGCGAACTGCGCGATGTGGAACTGGTTGGTCTTCAGGTACATCGCTTCCTTGTCCGCGGCGCGGCCGTTGTGCGTGAGATCGAGGTGGAGCGCGCCCTGCACGCCTTCCAGGAACTTGAAGTTCATCTGGGAGAGGTCGTTGTTGAGCATCAGCGTCGCGACGCGCGTCTTGTCCATCTGGAACGCGAGCACGATCAGGTCGAGCATCAGCTTCATGTGATCGGGCACGTTCTGCGGGAGCTCGTTCTTCGGCCGCGGCATGTCGGGCTGCGAGAGCGATGGCCGCCAGCCTTCGAGCCGCTCCTCCTTCGACGCCCGCTCGATCCGCTTCTCGATGTCGCGGATCGACTCGAGGTATTCGCTCAGCTTGACGTTGTCTCCCTTGCTGATGCGGGGCTTGAGGCTCTGCGAGTCCTGGCGCACCGCGTCGAGGATGCTGCGGTCGAGCGCGCGGCCGGTGCCGTCGCCGACGAGGCGATCGAACGCGCGGGACGGATAGATCTCTTTCGTCGCGGGCTTGGTCGGGGATACCCACGACAGGCTCGATCCGTAGATCATCGAGAGCCCGTCTTCGAGCCGCAGCTCGTTCGGCTCGATGCCCATCACCAGGCTCGGAATCGCCGTGCGCCCGCCGACCTGCGCCGCGATGACCTGATCCATCGACGTGCCGACGCGGATCTCGTTGGGGTCCAGGCTGACAGTAGCGCCCGACAGGAGATTCATGCGTCCGAGGTGCGGGCTCGTCGATACCTGGGCCGTGTGGTTGAAGAGGCCATGGACGAACACCATGTCCTCGCGGTAAGGCATCATCGGGAGCAGGCCCGGCCCGAGCTCCATCGACGCGCCGCTGCCCTTGGCCCACCAGTGAATCGGCTCGACGCCGTTCGAGAAGTACACGATGCCCAGGCGCAGCGGAGGCGTGCTGGCGCCCGCAGCCGCGCCGGCCTGCGTCAGCGATTCCTGGCCGAAGACCGGCAGGGACTCCATCCAGGGCAGCGCGAGCGCGACACCCATCCCGCGGAGGAAGTGGCGCCGCGACGGGTGACGGGAATGATCGCTGGACATGATGTCGATACCGAACGTAGCCTCCGTCGTGCGTAGTGTCCGGCTTTAGCCGGACCCAACAGGTCCGCCTGAAGGCGGACACTACAGGTTCTAGTTCCCCGCCTCTGACGTGACGCTCCCATTATCGGCGATCCGGTGGCGGAACTGGCGGCTGGTCACGATCCTGGTTGCCAGGTCGGAGAACGTGGCGTTGCCGCCCGCAGCCGTCATGTCGCGAATCAGGGGCCGATCGGACAGCGTCACCGTACGTCCGAGCGCGTAGCCGATCATCTTCCGCGAGAGCGTCGTCATGACCAGCCGGTCCTGACTCTGCAGGTACTTCAGGAGACCGTCCGCGCCGCTGATGGTGGTCTTGTCGGGGAGCTCGCCGGTGATGTCGACGGCCTTGCCATCGGTGTACGTCCGCCGGGTCCGTCCCACTGCGTCGAAACCCTCGAGAGGGAACCCGAGCGGATCGATCCGCACGTGGCACGACGCGCACGTGGTCTTGCGCTTGTGCTCGTCCAGCTTCTGCCGAAGCGTGAGCCCCTCGAAACTCTTGTCGTCGGCGGGGATCGTGCCGACGTCGGCGGGCGGCTTCGGCGTGGGCGTTCCGAGAATACGCCTCAACACCCAGTCGCCGCGCTTGACGGGGCTCGTCCGCAGCGGCGCCGACGTTGTCGTGAGCACCGATCCGAGGCGCAGGGCGCCGCCGCGGTCGAACGCGCGGGCGCCGTCGACGCGTTCCACGGCGCCGGCGGACTTCACGTCCTTGTCGATCCCGTAGAACTTCGCGAGCGGCCTGTTGAGAAACGTGTAGTCGGCGTTCAGGATCTCGCTGACCGGCCGATCCTGCCGGACGATGTACTCGAAGGTCGAGACCGCCTCGTCGTACATTGCGGTTCGCACTTCGTTGGTGAACTCGGGGAAGCGCCCGGTGTCGACGCCGCGGTATTCGTCGAAGTTGTAGAACCCGAGCCACTGGCCGAAGAACTCCGTCGCGAGGCGGCGCGCCTTCGGGTCCGCCGTCATCCGCTTCACCTGCCTGGCGATCGCGTTCGTGTCGTTCAGCTCGCCAGCCGCCGCCGCGCGTCGCAGCTCGTCGTCGGGGACCGACGACCAGAGGAAGAAGCTCATGCGGCTGGCCATTTCCCATCCGCTCAGGGGCTTCTGGGGGCCGCGCGCGGCTGTCTCCACTCGATACAGGAACGCGGGCGACACGAGGATGCGCGCGACGAGCGCACGGATCGCGCCGTCGTGATCGAGCTTGTTCGCGGCGCGGGACTTCTCGTAGAACGCCCGCAGGCTCGCCTTCTCGGCCGGCGTCAGCGGACGGCGCCACGCGCGGCTCGCGAAGTCGAGCACGTCGCCGACGTGTCCGGGCTGCGCGAGCGCCTGCGCCTTGACCACGTCGTCATAGTGCGCGCGCAGCGACTGCACGTGAGGCCTCGCGGGCGCGGGCAGCGCCGCGATGCGCGCCGGCGTCATGTCGCGAATGGTGGCGCCCTTCAGCGCCAGCCCGAAGTGTTCGTCGAGCATGCCGAGATACGCGTCGTGATACGGCCACGATCCGAAGAGGTCGTACCACGCCTGGTTGAGGCGCGTGCGATCGACGCCGTCGACGACGTTGGCGGTGAAGAAAGTGTCGTTGCGCTGGTACTTCACCTTCAGCACGAACGCGTCGTGCTCGGGACTGTTGTACGTGTTGTCGAACGGCGCCGGCACCGGGTCCTTGTCCGCCGGGTTGGCCTCGCCGTGCGAGTTCGGCGGCATCAGCGCCACGTACTCGGCGATGCCGGCGCGGAACGTCCGGTAGCCCGCGCTCTTCGGATCCCCGATGAAGACGCGCTGGTTGGCGTCGCGGGTGGAGCCCTCCGGGCGATCCGAGATCATCACGCGGACCACGGCGTTGCGATCGCTCCCGAGCTCGGCGTCCGCCTGGAACTCGGCGACGTTTCCGGCGGGAGCCGGATCGATCGCGAACGACACGGTCTCCGCGGTCGCGAAGTCGTCGGGACCGATCGCTGATCCGTCGGGGCTCGCGCCGAACTTCAGCGCCGCGGCGGCGTCGGCCGGCAGGACGGCGCGCAGAGAACGCGTGGAGAGAATCGGTCCGGCGGCGCCGCGTCCTCTTCCTGCGGCGGCAGCCGGCGCGCCCGGCGCGATGGCCGGCGGCGCGGCGCGAGTCACGATTCTCGGGTTCCGCCAGAGGATGACGGGCGATGTGCCCGGCACGGGATTGATGTTCGAAAACGTGAGGTAGACCTTCGTCGGACCGGTCGCGGGCGGCGTCGGCGCGCCGCGCCCGCGTCCCGCGCGCGGACCGAGCGGGTAGGCGTACTCGTGAGAAGGTTCGACGTTCAGCGTGTGTCGTCGAAGACGAGCGGGCTCTCGTCGCCCGCGCCGCCGGCCGCCAGATCGCCTCGCGCGAAAAACCAGCTGGGCCACGTCGTCAGCGCCTTGTAGAGGACGTCGCACTCGGCGCGGGCCTTCGCGATCGAGGCGGCCACGTCCGACGCCGGCGCAGGGATCTTCATCCAGCCCTCGACGGTCGTGCGCGCCGGATAGCTGGTCATCGCCCTTGTTCAGCACGGTCCAGATGTGTTCCGCGAAGCGGCCCGTGATGCCTTCCTTGGCCGCGAGGCCGCGGATGGTGGCTGCCGGGTCGCCAAGCGCGACGCGGTGCTTGTAGTGCCACGCGACGTACAACGCCTTGCCGTACCGCTCGAGTCCGAACGGCCGGCCGCCTTCGCCCGACACGACGCGGAACCCCTTGCTCGCGTAGAGGTCGTTGATCCGGTTGAGCGCCGAGAGCTCGAGGCCCGTCTTTCCAGGATCCGAATAGAAGTCGAGCGGACCGGCGCCGATCACGGCATGATCCGCGACGAGCTTCGCGGCTTCGAGATATCGCTCGACGCTGGCGTCCTGCACGAACTGCACGTCGCCGAAGTTCGCGAAGCCCTCGCCGCCGACCGAGTCGCTCGACGCGTCGATGCCCGCCTTGATGTCGACGCCGGTGAGATCGCGGATCGCGTACGCGTACTCGGCGCTCGTCAGCCGCCGCACCGTCACGCGTCCGGGATCGCCGGCGTGTTTGTCCTCGTAGTTTTTCAGGGACGTACGAATCCAGCCCACGGCGGCCTTGCGCTCATCGTCGGTCGGAAAAAGCGTCGCCTCTTCTGGCGGGGGCATCTTTCCGCTCTCGAGCATCTCGGCGACGCGCTCCCAGGACTGCCAGGACGATCCGATCGCGGCGGGGGACTGCTTGACCAGCCGCTCGAGGCTGAGATCAGCCCTTCGGCTTGTCGGTACCGTGGCACTCGAAGCAGTAATCCTCGAACACCTGAGGCGGCGACGACGGGACGCTGGCGCGACTTGCGGCCGGAACGACGCGCGCGGTCCTCGGCGCCTGGGCGGACATCATGCCCGCCAGCAGAAGCGTAAGGACACCGGCGAATACTAGACGTTTCATAGAAAGGGCGAGAAGGGATTGTACCGCCAATGACGCTGTCAGTCGACAGTCGGCAGTCGGCGGTCGTCAGTCGGACTCGACAGTCGCAGTCGATAGTCGACGGTCGACTGTCGGAGTCGTACAATCTCGTCCGCCATGATGCCCATCCGCCACGCCCTGGTCCTGTGTCTTGTCGCTCAAGTCTTGTCGTCGGGCGGCGCGTCCTCGCGGTCCCGTGTAGCGCTGACGTTCGACGATCTTCCCACCCATGGGCCGCTGCCGGAGGGTGTCACGCGCGTTGATGTCGCCAAAAGCATCCTCGAGACGCTGAAGAAGCGCAACGCGCCGGCGACGTACGGATTCATCAACGCGAAGAAGGTCGACGATCGGCCGGAGGATGGAGAGGTGCTGCGGCTGTGGCGCGCGTCTGGACATCCGCTCGGCAACCATGCGTACACGCACATGGACCTGCACGCGAACACCGCCGAGGCGTTCGAGCGCGACGTCCTCGCCAACGAACCCGCGCTGCGCTCGTTGATGGGCGACGCGGACTGGCACTGGTTCCGCTATCCGTACCTGAGAGAAGGTGACACGCCGGAGAAGTACCGCGCCGTGAAGACCGTCCTCGCGAAGCACCAGTACCGAGTGGCGCAGGTGACCCTCGACTTCAACGACTACGCGTACAACGATCCGTACGCGCGGTGCCTGGCCAGGAACGACGCGGAGAGCATCGCATGGCTGAAACAGAGTTATCTCGATCGTGCGGGGGAGAGCATCACCCGCGGGCAGGACGCGGCGCGCGCGCTTTTCGGGCGCGACATCAATCACGTGATGCTGCTGCACATCGGCGGCTTCGAGACCGTCATGTTTCCGCGGCTGCTCGAGCTGCTGCAGCAGCGCGGCTTCGAGTTGACGACGCTGGAGGAAGCGCAGAGCGATCCGGCCTACAAGTCGGTTCCCGATCGTCCGGGGAACTTCAACGGCACGCTCCTGCAGCAGCTGCGCGTGGGTGCTCCGCCGGCGCCGCCGGCTCCTGAAACACAGAAGCCCGCGGAGAACGTCTTCACGAAGCTCGGCGCGGTCTGCCGATAGACGCCGATAGACGCGGATCACGCGGATCACGCGGATCACGCGGATCACCGCGGATTACTTCAGCGGCGCTCGCGCCTTCAGCTCTTCGAACCAGTTGAGCACGAATCGCAGCTCCACGGGCCCTGGAGTGGTGAACAAACCCGCCTGGGTGAGCGGCGCCGCGAAGCCGATGATGCGGCCCTTGTCGGTGACGTCGTATGCCCGCGGGCTCAACGGTCCGGACACACTGAATCCCCGGGGCACGCTGACGGGCTCTGTAAAGCTGAACCCGGGATGGGTCGACACGCTGACGGCGTTGAGGCGATTCGGTCCGGGGATATAGAACAACCGCTTCCCGTCGAGGGACCAGACGGGACGCCCGCCGACCGCAATCTGATGCTTCGAGCCGTTCGGCGGAAATGGTTCGACGAAGACCGACCCCTCTCCGAACAGTATGTCGCCAGCCTGGTAGGCCACCCACCGTCCGTCAGGTGAAAACGCGGCGTTCGTCGGAATCAGCGTCGAAGGGACGCCGCCGAACGGCGCCACCTTCCGCTCCGGCAGCGACAGTATCCAGAGCGACGTCGATTTCTCCCTGGCCTCGCTGAACAGCAGCACGTCGCCCTTCGGCAGCCAGGCTTCCGGAACATGCGTCGCACCGGGCCCTGGTTTCGTGAGCCGCTCGGGGGCGCCGCCGTCGACGGATTGGCGGAACACGGCGGCATCGCCGTCGCGATCGGATTGGTACACCACGTACTTGCCGTCGCCGGACCAGATCGGAAACCGGTTGCTGCTGCCGAACGTGAGCCTTCGCGCCTGCTTTCCGCCAGACAGGTCGTAAGTCGCGATGAAGGGCTCGCCTTTGGCGTCCGTCGATTGAAACGCGAGCAGGAGGCCATTCGGCGATACGCGCGGAAAGTTGTACGAACCCGGCGGCAGTGTCAACGGCTGGCGCGCGCCGTTGTAGTCGAACAGATAGAGCTGCTGGATTCCGGACGTCGCCGTGCCCGCGATGTACACGAGGGACCCGGTATCGGAAAACGCGAAATGGCTCGAGCCGCTGTCGACCGCGAGCACCCGCTGGACCTCTTCGACGACGGGCGCTGGTCCTCCCGTAGTCTCGAGCGTCGCGAGATTGAATCCTGTCGCGAACACGGTACCGCCCAGGGCATACACGATGTGGCCGGTCGGCACGTAGCGCGCGTCCGTGCCTGGCTCGATGATGGTCTTCCGGGCGCCCGTCTCGAGCGACTGGACGATGATCTTTGCAGAGTTCCATCGGTCGCCCGAGCTCCCGATACCCGTATCCGTCGTCAGCGTGTAGAGGAGCGTCTTGCCGTCGGGAAGCAGCCTCGGGCCGTGCGCGAGGCCGTCCGCGGTACTCAATGGGACCAGCACGTCCGGTTTCGCGCTGCCGGTCGGAGAAACCCGCATGATTCCGGTCCCGGCGACCGAAAAGAGAATCCCGCTCTCGTACCACGACAGCGCCGATGGTGCCGGACCGGTACGGCAGATGGGCACCGGCACGCCGCCGCCGATGGCGATCCGTTTGAGCATCGAATCGGCCCAGAAAGCCACTGACTGGGAATCGGGGGAGAAGACAGGCGTCATGGCCCTGTCCGCACCCGCGAGCACCCTGGGCTCGGGCTCCGCCAGGACCTTCAGAAACAAACGGTCGTCGACGGCATATACGATGCGCGTGCCGTCGGGCGAGATCGTCACCGCCTGGCGCGGAAGGCTGAACTGCTGCCCTTGCGGCAGCATGGCGGAGAACCTGGTGATCGGCGCGGCCGCGGGTTTCTGAGATCTCCAGAGGCCGGCTATCGCCGCGGCACCGAGCGCGGCGCCGAGCGCCAGCAGGCCCGCACGCTGCCATACGCGCGCGCGGGGCGAGGGGGCTCGGGCTTCGGCGGGAATCGCTGCGGCCGGCTGATTCAGCAGGAACCGCGCCGTCGAAATGTCGCCAATCCGCTCGCGGCGGTCCCGCTTCAGCGACCCTTCGACGAGCGCACGGATCGGCGGCGGCAGCGCCGGCGGCAGCGCGCGCCAGTCAGGATCGCTCTTGAGGACGGAGGCGAGCGTATCCGACACGCCTTCACCGTCGAACGTGCGCCTGCCGGTCAGCATCTCGTACAGCACGCACCCGAACGACCAGACGTCGCTGCGTTTGTCGGCGGCGTGTCCGTTCGCCTGCTCCGGGCTCATGTAGGAGGCGGTACCCATGATGAGGCCCATGCGCGTCAGCGCCGGGCTCGTGATCGTCGGCGAGGTCGTGGCGTCTTTGCGCTCGGCGGCAGGCGTCTCCAGCGCCTTCGCCAATCCGAAGTCCAGCACCTTCACGGTGCCGTCCGGCCGGACCTTGATGTTGGCCGGCTTCAGATCGCGATGGATGATCCCCTGGTCGTGCGCGGCTTCGAGCGCGTCGCAGATCTGGCGCGCGATCGGCACCGCCTCGTCGAGAGGCAGAGGTCCGCGTGCGATGCGCTCGGCGAGCGTCGGTCCTTCGACGAGCTCGAGCACGAGCGCCGGAGGCTCGGTGGAATCTTCGAACCCGTGGATCGCCGCGATGTTCGGATGGTTGAGGGAGGCGAGCACTTGCGCTTCACGCGTGAAGCGCGCCAGGCGATCGGGATCGAGCCCGAAGAGGGCCGGCAGGATCTTCAGCGCGACGTCGCGATGCAGCTTGGTGTCGCGCGCGCGGAAGACCTCTCCCATCCCTCCCGCGCCGAGCGGCGAGAGGATCTCGTAGCACCCCACCCTGGTTCCGGTTGCGAGAGGCATGCGCGCGCGTTCATTGTAGCCTCCGCCGCTACAGTTCGGCCGGGACGCGCACGCTCGGGAGTCGCGGGTTCCGCTCGATGCCGAACTTGTGCTGGTGCCACATCGGGTACGGCTCGGGCAGCGCGCTGACTTCGTCCAGCCGCGCCACTTCTTCCGGCGACAGGCGCCAGACCGCCGCGGCGAGGTTGTCGCGCAACTGCGCCTCGTCGCGCGCGCCGACGATCACGGTGTCGACTCCCGGCTTGCACATCACCCAGTTGAGCGCGACCTGCGCGGGCGTGACCCCGCGGGCGCAGGCGATCTCGTCCAGGACGTCGACGATCCGGTAGACGCGATCGAAGTCGATCGTGCCGGGCGCGTCGAGCTCGTTGAGGCGGCTCACCGGCGGACGCACGCCGCGCCGGAACTTCCCGCTGAGGAGCCCCGCGTGCAGCGGGCTCCACGCCATGAGGCCGAGCGCCTGATCCAGGCCGAGCGGGACGATCTCGTGCTCGACGTCCCTCGAGACGAGCGAGTAGAGCACCTGCTGGCAGACGTAGCGCGCGTAGCCCGCGCGTTCGGCGACCGCGAGCGCCTTCATGACCTGCCAGGCCGCGTGATTCGAGCAGCCGACGTAGCGGACCTTGCCCTGCGTGACCAGGTCGTCGAACGCCCGAAGCGTCTCGTCGAGCGACACGATACATGTCCGCCTGGTGGCAGATGTAGAGATCGATGTAATCGGTCCGCAGCCTGCGGAGGCTCGCCTCGCACGCATCGATCAAGTGCTTCCGCGACAAGCCGACGTCGTGCGGCGCCGTACCGAGCCGCATGAACGCCTTGGTCGCGATCACGAACTCGTGCCGGCGTCCTGCGAGCGCTTCGCCGAGGATCTCCTCCGCGCCGCCGTAGGAGTACACGTCCGCGGTGTCGAGCGTCGTCACGCCGGCGTCGCGGCAGATGTCGAGGATGCGGGACGTGTCGGCGACGCCGAGGTTGCCCATCTTCCCGAACCGCTCGCGGCCCCCGACCGTCATCGTGCCGAAGCTCAGGACCGATACGCTCAAGCCGGAATTGCCGAACCGCCGCTGCTCCATGACGACGTGGTTCCTTTCTCAACAGGTCGGTCCGGCCGAAGCCGGACACTACGTCCGCTCGAGGTCCGGCTGAAGCCGGACGCTACATCCGCTCAAAGGTCCGGCTGAAGCCGGACAACTACGCGCGAGAAAGCTACTGTTTCGCGAGTCGTTCGATCTCCGCCGCCGGCGTCGCGGCGCCGAGGATGTGGCGCAATGCCACCTCCAGCACTTCGTCGCGACTGCTGCGGATTCCCTGAACGGTCGGCCGTGCCTCGATGTCGGGGATGATCCCGATTCGCTGCGTCGGCTTCTTGTCCGGATAGAAGACGCCGATGCCGCTGATCATCGATCGCAATCCGCCGGGCAGCGGGATCGCCGAGACGTTGCCGTCGGCGCCCGCCGTCGTGCTTCCTACCACCGTCGCACCCGGCGCGGTGCGGAACGCCATCGTCGTGTACTCGGCCTGGCTCTGCGAGGACTCGTCCACCAGGATCACGATTTTTCCGGCGTAGCGCGGAGTGGCGGGATCGAGCGAGACGGGTCCGCCGCGCCAGTAGAACGCGCCGGGGTTCGACGGATCGCCGATCGTGAAGCGCGCGAATGGCGTGCGCCGATCGACGAGCCGCGACCCGAGCGCGAACACGACGAACTCGGACGGATAGTTCCGGATGTCGATGACCAACCCCTTGGTGCCCGCCGCGGATTCGACGTACTTCGCCGCCTGCGCGACCTGAACGGACGAGAGCTTGAGATAGGCGACGTCCGCGGACAGCTTGCGGAACGTCTCGCCGGGCCTGTCGTGCGTGCGCCCGGCCGTCGCGACCAGCGTCGATTCCTGCGCGCGCGCCGGCTTCAACTCCACCGCGCCGCCCGGCCTCTGGACCCGCACCGTTGCCGGGCCGCACGCTCCCCGCGTCATCGATCGCGCGATGTCGCGCAGGCGCGTCGGCTCGTTCGACGCGGCATAGTACGGTCTCCATTGCTCGACGAGCTTTCCGACGGCCACGCCGTCGATGGCCTCGATGACGTCGCCGATTTGCAGGCCGGTGGCGGGTCCCGCCTCCGCGTGCGCGTAGCCGGTGACCACGGCCTGGTTCTCGACGAACCGCATCGTCACGGGAATACGGCACGCGCCGACGGGCGGACGAGCGTCGAGCGAGCTCCAGAGATTCGCGTGCGTGTCGTGTATCCGGGCGATGAACGCGATCAGCTCCCGCTTGTACGCGTCGCTGTCGTTCGCCAGCGCGACGCGCGGGATGAACGCAGTCAGCTCGTCGTCCCAGCTGCCCTCGAGGAGATCGCGGTAGGGAAACCAGTACTCGACGATGTTCCACAGGCGATAGAGCGCGAGCAACTGGTAGCCCGCGTCGGGAAGCTTCAGGCTCGCGTACGCCAGCTCCTGATCGAACGACGGGTTGCCGATGCCCGGGACCAGCGAGACATGGAACTGCTTCGCGCCGCCCGGCCGGTTGCGATGAACGGCGCGAAGCGTCGGCCCGAGCTCGGCGCCGAGGTTCGCGTCCGTCAGCCACTCCGCGCGCGGACGCAGGTGCAGGTCGGTTTCGGAGAGCGTGGTGCACGCCGTGCACGGTTGAATCGCCCCGAGCCCGGCGATCCATAGATTCACCGCGGATCGCGCCGCGGTCGCGTCGGCCGCGCTCAGGACCTTCGGCAGGACGCGGAAGAGCTCGTAGTCCCACTGACGCTGTCCGGACGTGACGAGCGGGTGGTGGTACTTCACGAACCCCCACACTTTTCCCAGCATGGCCAGGTTGGCGATCTGCGCCGTCGTCAGGTCCTTCAGCACGATCCCCGATCCGCCTTCGAATTCGCGATCCGTGTCCAGCACGGTTTTCGGCAGCTCCAGCCGCGGCACGCTCTCTATCGGCTTGCCGTCCACGAGCAGCCGGAGATCGTCGGCCCAGACCTTCCCGACGCCCGCCGCCAGGACTCCAAAGATCAAGCGCTTCGCGTCCTTGTTGAGCGGAAGCTCGATCGAGTACTCGGTCCACTCGGTCGTGCCTCTCAACTGGCGCTTCTGCATGTTGTCGAACGCGACCGAGCCCGAGTCGCCGTCTTCGCGCATCCACAAGCCGGCGAACTCCGAGACGTTTTCCGTGCGCAGGAAGCCGCGGAGCTCGAGCTTCGCGCCGGAGAAGTCGATCGGCACCATTTTGGTGACGGCAGTGAATCCGCTGGGGCTCTTGTCGTCGCGCTCGAGCCGCAGCGACCATCGCCCGCCGTGCACGATCTGCGAGTCCACCGCGAAGGTCCCGGGGGGCCCGCCTCCCCAGCCCTTCGGCACGCCGTCGGCGTGGTCCGCCTCGAAATCGAGGAGGCCGGAGAACTCCGGACGGATCCCCGCGCGCTGGGGCTGGGGCGACGGGCCTTGCACGTACGCGAACAGCCCGATTGGGACGCACGCAAGGGAGAGGAGGACTCGCGTTCGAATCTGCATGTGTTCCTCGCAAGCCAGTCGCCGAATGCCCGACAGTATAGACGGCCCGCCGGTGACCGGTGTTGCGGCAGTGTCGTACCTTCAGATGATCGTGGACGACATCGACGGCGATCCTCACAACTCCTTCGCCAGGCACACGCTCAGGGGCGATCCCACGTACTCGCCGTACGGAGGGATTGACGAGAACCCGGTGCGCGCGTAGAGGCTGAGCGCTGCCAGCTGGCGCACGCCGGTTTCGAGCACCAGGCGCGTGATGCCGCGCGCGCGCGCTTCCTCCTCGAGCGCCGCGACCATCGCCGCGCCGATCTTCCGTCCGCGCTCGTCAGGGACGACATACATCCGCTTGATCTCGCCCGTGCGCGCATCGATGCGTCGCAGCGCGCCGCAGCCAACCGGCCGATCGGATCGATAGGCCACCAGGAACGCGCCGCGGCCGGCGGCGACCTCGGCGCCGTCGAGGCGGAAGTTCGTCGCGCCCTCCTCCGGGTATTGCTGCGAAAGCTCGACGTTCAGCGCACCGATGAGCTGCCGTGCCTCCGGGGAGTCGAGGGACGAGCGCCGGATTGTCACATCCGCGTCCGAATCGTTCGTCATGACGGGTAGGGCCGGATACCGCGAAGTCTATCAACCGCGATGTCGATCCAGCCTCCCGACATTCGACTAATCAATGGGGACAGTCGAGAACGGTGCGCCGCGGTGCGAAGGTGGAAGGAGCGAAGTCGATGCGGGCCAGGACGTTAACCAGGGCGGGTGATGAGACACCGCCGCCGTATTTTGCGGGCATCGCGTCAGGCGTCTCGCTCGTCGCGGCCGGCATCGTGGTCATCCTCCTGGCGTCCCTGCACGCCGTCGAGCCCGAGATCGATCCGTCGTGGCGCTTCGTCCGTCAACATGTGTTCGGAGCCTGCGGCTGGACCATGCTCATCGCGCTCATGTCGCTCGGCGTGAGCTGCCTGGCCTCCGTGCTCGCGAGCCGATGCGACGTGCAGGCCGTCGGTGGCATGATCGGTGCGCGCTTCCGGCGATTCGAACGCGAAGGTTGAACACGCGTCACTGCCGCGAGGCACTCGATTAGGTGGAGGATGGATGCGATGGCCGGCCGGGAGTGCTATCACTGCAAGCAGTGGATCGAAGCGGGCGAGGCGCACGACTGCTGGACGACGACCGAGCAGGCGCTCACGAGGGATCTTTCCGACGACCTGCAGGAGGCCTGGGAGCGGCTGCGGGAGACAGCCGCTGCTTTCGGCGAGCAGCGCATCTACGCCTCGCACAACTCGATCATGTTCGCGCGCACGTCCTGCTACTTCTTCGTGCGGCCGAAGAAGACGCTCCTCGAGGTGTGCGTGTTCCTCGGCCGCGCGCTGAAAGCGCCACAGGTGCGCCGCGTCGATCGCACGTCGAAGTCGAAGGTCGCGCACATCGTGCACGTGCGGCATCGCGACGAAGTCGAAGCGCCGCTCACGACCTGGCTGCAGGAAGCGTACGACCTCCTCGAGCCGAAAGCGCAGGCCGTGAAGAAGAAGAGTAGATAGCGTCGATTCGTTGCGCCTGTCGATCAGGAGCTCCACATGCCTGTAGTGTCCGCCTTCAGGCGGACCCGTCGCGGGCGTCGTAGGCCTGCTGCAGCGCTGGCAGATCGATCTTGTTCATCTGCATCATCGCGTTCACGACCCTGCCCGCTTTCGCCGGATCCTTGTCGCCCATCATCTGCCCGAGCGCCTTCGGGATGATCTGCCACGAGAGGCCGAACTTGTCCTTCAGCCAGCCGCACCGGCCAGGCGCCCCGCCGTCGGCTGTGAGCTTCGCCCAGAGGTCGTCGACTTCCTTCTGGCTGTCGCAGCCCACGAAGAACGAAATGGACTCGTTGAACGTGAAATGCGGCCCGGCGTTCATCGCCATGAACCGCTGGCCCTCGAGCTCGAACTCCACCGACATCACCCTTCCCTGGGCGCGGTTGACAGAGACAACCCTGGACCTCGGGAAGATCGACGCGTAGTAGTTCATGGCTTCTTCGGCCTGCGTGTCGAACCACAGGAACGGCGTAATCGTCGGCATGCTGGCTCCCTGATGTCCCGCAGGGACAATCCCCGCGTTCACTGAGTAAGTCGGCGCCGCCGTCCGATTCTCGACAGCAGGGCGAAAAAAAGTCGGCTTTGGGCTCTGGGCCTTGGGCTTTGGCCCTGAAATGATCTTTTCCTGAGCCCCGAACCCCGAGCGTAGGCCGCCCAAAGCCCAAAGCCAAGAGCCCAAAGCCTCTTAAGCTTGAAGCGCGACGACTGGATCGACGCGGGTCGCGCGGCGCGCCGGGCCGACGCACGCGAAGAGGCCAGCGGCGGCCAGTACCGCTGTGGCGGCAAGGATCACGCGCGGGTCGAGCGCGCCCACGCCGTAGAGTTGAGACGCGATGGCGCCCCGGAGCGCGAACGTGCCTGCCAGACCGCACGCGAGCCCGACGAGCACCAGCACGATCGCCTCGCGGAGGACCAGCCGGAGGATGTCGCCCGCGCCGCTGCCGAGCGCGATCCGGATGCCGATCTCGCGCGTTCGCTGGCTCACTTGATACGCCAGCACGCCGTAGATGCCCAGCGATGCGAGCAGGAGCGCCACGATTCCGAACGCCACGGACAGCAGCATCGGCGCGCGCCGCGGATCGAGCGACCGATCGATGCGTTCGGTCATCACGAAGCTGTCGTACAGCTGAACGTTGGGATCGATCTCGGCAAGCGCGCGCTCGACGGTGGACTTGATTGCCGCCGCTTCGCCGCTCTTCCAACGGATCGCCAAACCGATCCCTCGCGTCGGATCCTGGTCGATCGGCAGATAGTAGGCGCCGACTCTCGTGTTTTCTCCCTCGTCGAGCCCGGCGAGCTTGACGGTCGCCACGATACCGACGACCGTCAGCCAGGTCACCTTCGGCCCGGGCTTCGCGACGTCGTCCGGCGTGCTCGGCAGGTACATGCGGCGGCCGATCGGGTCCGCGTTGGGCCAGAATCTTTGCGCCAGCCGTTCGTCGAGGATGACGACGCCGGGCGCGTTTTCCGTGTCGCTCTCTTTGAACAGGCGGCCGCGCTTCAGCGGCACGCGCAGCGCCTCAAGGTAGCCGGGCGTCACGTACAGCTGGCTCGGCGACACGACCGATTCGTTCGTCGTCCCTTCGGGAATGATCACGCTGCTGCTGCCATCCCAGCTGAACGGAAGGTACGTGGTGCCGCCCGCCGCTTCGACTCCGGGCAGCGCTCGAATCCGCTCGAGCGCGCGATTGGTGTACGACCTCAACGCGGCATCGTCCTTGTACGCCGACGGCAGGAGCGAGACGCGTCCCGTCAGCACGTGCTCGGCACGGAAGCCTGGATCCACAGCGAGAAGGTGCCGGAAGCTCGCCAGCAGCAGGCCCGCGCCGATCAGCAGGACGAACGCGAGCGCGACCTGCGCGACGACGAGCGATCCCCTGACGATCTGCGCGCGTCGGCCTCCCGTACTCGTGCGACTGTCCTCACGCAACGCGAGGCCCAGGTTCAGGCCGGCGACGTGCGCCGCGGGCACCGCGCCAACGATGACGCCGAGCGCGAGACCGAGGCCCAGGATGAACACGACGACGAAACCGTCCATGCGGATCTCGTGGGCGCGCGGAATGTCGGCGAGCCCGAGCGACGTCAGCGCGCCGAGGCTCCAGTAGCCGAGCGCGAGGCCGAGGACCCCGCCGACAACTGTCAGCACGCAGGTTTCGGTGACGAGCTGGCGCACGACGCGGCGGCGGGCCGCGCCGAGGGCGTGGCGCGTCGCGAGCTCCTTCACACGGCTGTTCGCCCGCGCGAGCGAGAGGTTCGTGATGTTCACCGCCGCGATGAGCAGCAGGCAGACGACGCCGCCCCAGAGCATCTGCAGCGCGCCGCGCACGCTGCGCACGACGTCCGCATCGAGCGACACGATCCGGGTGTGGTACTTGGCGTTGATGAGCAGAGGCTTCAGGCTGCCGGCGCGTTCGAGGAGCACCGCGTTGAGCGCGTCGACCCGCGCCTGCGCCTGCGCGATCGTTGCGCCAGACGCGAGCCGTCCAATTTCCTGGTGGTTCTGGCTGTAGCGTCGATCCTCCGCGCGTTCCTCGTCCGAGAACGCCAGCGGGACGAACACCCGGACGTCGGGGTTCATGAACGTGAAGTCATCGGGCAGCACGCCGACGACCGTATAGCGCTCGTCGTCGAGGCGCAGCTCGCGTCCGACGATCGCGTCCAGACCTCCGGGCTGACGCTGCGCAAACCCGTAGCTGAGCATCGCGACGCGATTGCGGCCGACGGTCCCTTCGTCCTCGGTGAAGAGCCGGCCCCGCGCCGCGCTGGTCTTCAGCACACGAAAGAACGACGGCGTCACGCGTAGTGCGGCGACGCCCTCGGCCGCCGCGCCCTCGCCGACACGGAATCCGCCGAACTGATAGAGCGCCTGGCTCTCGAGGACGTCCGCGAACGCCAGACGGTCGTAGTAATTGGGTACCGACGTGCCCGCGCGCTCGACGCCCGCTCCGGGGAACCCGTCGAAGAGAGACACGAGGCGGTTGGACTCCGGGTAGGGCAACGGCCGGAGGAGGATCGAGCGGACCACGGTGAAGATCGACGCGTTGGCGCCGATACACAGCGCCACCGTGAGGATCGTCGCCATCGCGAAGGCACGGTCCTTCCGGAAGAGCCTGAGGGCAAAGCGCAGATCCTGCCGGAACGTTTCCACGGTGACCTCCAGGATTGTCGAACCGCGCCGATCGAGCTCGATCGAGGCCGACTGTCGTAGACGAGAGACGCGCAGGCCCCGTTCCGCCAGGAGGAGCCAGCGCTGCGGAACTCGCCCGATTTTGCTATCGTGTGCGCGTGACTCGACCCGGCCGTGCTCGAACGTCAGCGACCATCGCCGCCTGCTCGTGCATGCTCGCGGCGGCAATGCACTATTCTCTGCGCGCGCCGTCGTCCGCCGCAACGCCCGCGCAGGCCCAGCAGCCGGAGACGATCCTCGTCGTCCCCGACGGGCTGCAGAACACGGCGTGGCTCCAGAAGCGCGGCGAGGAGCAAATCAAGGCCGCCGCGGGCCTCGCGACGTTCCACGACTTCCGGTTCGAGGACCGGCGGGCCGAGAGCGGTATCTCATTCAGGCACGGGGTCGTCGACGACGCCGCCATCACGTACAAGGCGGCGCACTACGATCACGGCAACGGCCTGGCGATCGCGGACGTCGACGGAGACGGGCTGACGGACATCTACTTCGTCAATCAGGTCGGCGGCAACCAGCTCTGGAGAAACGCCGGCGCAGGCAAGTTCGAGGACATCACCGCGTCAGCCGGTGTCGCCGTGCCCGGCAAGGTCGGCGTCACGGCGTCCTTCGCCGATGTCGACAACGACGGCGACGCGGACCTGTACGTCACGACCGTGCGCGCCGGAAACGTCCTCTTCGAGAACGACGGCCGCGGACGATTCCGCGACATCACCGCCGCGTCCGGGCTGAACTACGTCGGGCATTCTTCCGGGGCCGTTTTCTTCGACTACAACCGCGACGGCCGGCTCGATCTGTTTCTCGTCAACGTGGGGAAGTACACGACCGACACGATCGCCGGGACCGGCTACCAGTTCTTCGTCGCATTCGAGGACGCGTTCCACGGCCACCTGAAGCCGGAACTCGCGGAGCGCAGCATCCTCTACCGCAACGAGGGAGGCAATCGCTTCGTCGACGTCTCGAAGGAGACGGGCCTGCTCGACGTGTCGTGGTCGGGTGACGCGAGCACGGTCGACGCCAACGACGACGGGTGGCCGGACCTGTACGTCCTCAACATGCAGGGCGACGACGAGTACTACGAGAACGTGCGCGGCACGCGCTTCGAGAGGAAGAGCCGTCAGCTCTTCCCGCGGACCTCGTGGGGCTCGATGGGGATCAAGGTGTTCGACGTCAACAACGACGGACGGCAGGACATCTTCGTCACCGACATGCACTCCGACATGAGCGACATGACGGGCCCCGAAAAGGATCACGTCAAGTCCGAGATGAAGTGGACCGAGGCGTTCCGCGGCGACGGGAAGAGGAGCATCTGGGGCAACTCGCTCTTCATCAAGGAAGGCCCGGGGAAGTACCGCGAGGCGTCGGACGCGTTCGGCACGGAGAACTACTGTCCCTGGGGGCCGAGCGTCGGCGATCTCAACGCCGACGGGTACGACGACGCGTTCATCACGGCCGGGATGAACTACCCGGAACGCTACATGGTGAACGCGGTGAAGCTGAACGATCGCGGCCGGCGATTCGTCGACGCGGAGTTCGTCGTCGGCGTCGAGCCGCGGAAAGGCGGCGTCGTGACGCCGTGGTTCCTGCTCGACGCGTCGGGACGCGACAAGGAACATCGGGACCTGACTGGCACCGGGCTGACGGGACGCGTGGGCGTGTGGGGCGCGCGCGGCACGCGCGGGGCCGCAATCGTCGACCTCGACGCCGACGGCGATCTCGACATCGTCACCAACGAGTTCGGGACTGTGCCGATGGTGCTCGTGAGCAACCTGACGGAGAAGACGCGCGTGCGGTACCTCGCGGTGGCGCTCGTCGGGACGGCCTCGAACCGGAACGGGCTCGGCGCCGCCGTCAAGGTCAGGGCGGGCGGCGCGACGTACACCAAGGTGATGGACGGCAGCACCGGATATCTGGCGCACGGGGTGTACCCGCTCTACTTCGGACTCGGGTCTGCGGAGTCGGTCGACAGCGTCGAAGTCCGGTGGCCGAACGGGAAGACGCAGACGGTGAAGGCACCGATCCGGATCAATTCGCGGATCGAGGTGCGCGAAGAGTAGAGGTACGGCAATTGGTACCTGTAGTGTCCGGCTTTAGCCGGACGACTGTCGATCGATCGAGCGGTGCGCGTGACGGCCGGTGGCCCGCTCCACGCGCCGGGAACGCGCGCTCCGGCTGAACGCCCTGGCGCCCCCCCGGCGCCTACGAGCTGGCTCGGGCATCCGTCATCAGGCGCCGCGGTCCGCCGGTGGTACTTCGCGCTTGGAGGATCACACGGCGGGAAGGCGCCGGGAGGAATCGCTCCGCGCGCGTTCCGGCTGACGCGGCGCGTCGGCGCGCTCCGAGGGCCGCCGGCCGCCACGCGCACCGCCCACCCGATCGGCGTCTGGCTCCCCGCTGCGGTGGGCTGGCCGGCTCGGGCCGACGTTGAGCAGCGCGATCAGCGACGCCAGTAAAAATGGTCCCGGAGCCTCCCTCCTGGCGGCGGCGCGGATTCGTCCCAAGCGGTCGAGTCACCGCGTTGCCGAACCGATGCTTTACCGGCGTCCGGATCACCCCAGCCGCCGCCAGCGGCGTCAGGACAGGCGGAGGGGCCATTTTTTCCGCGCTGTCGAAGCCGGCGGTCCGAGCCGGCCAGCCCGCCGCGGCGACACCGAGACGATGAGACCCTTCCCACCGTGTGAAGAGAGTTCAGGCTTGTGAGATGGATTCTAGCGACGCGTGCCTGGATCGCCGGACGTCGGCTTCGCGGGGCGGTAGCCGACGCTGGCGTACTGCGGCGCGCGCGGCACGAACTGCGCGTCGAAGCGCGGATCGGGCGGATCGAAGGTGTTGGCGTCCTTGCTGATCGTGCCCCTGAGATCGTTCACGTCGCCGTGGATGAACGTTCCCTTCACGCCGCTGCCGTCCGTGATGTCGAGCTCGTAGCGCGGTCCGGGTGAAATCCCGCCAGCCAGGTTGTTCTTCCAGAAGATCGTGTCGACGTAGGTGCTGCCGCGGCCGTTGTCGTCCACGCCGTTCCAGTTGCCGGTGAAGGTGCACCGCGTCACGTTCGCGCGCGATCCTTCGAAGACGGTCATCGCGCCGGAGCCGTGCTCGGGATGGTACTCGCCGCCGGCCAGCATGCCGACGTAGTCCACGCCGAGGTTCGCGACGTTGCCCACGAACAGGCAGTTCTCGATCGCCGCGCGGCTGCCATGGAGCAGATCGACGCCCGATCCCGTGATCTGCGTGCGGTTGTTCCGGAAGATGCAGTTGCGGAAGACGACCGCATCCTGGATCTGATTCAGGTGCTCGACCGAGACGCCGCCGCCGCAGGGGCTGGTGTAATTGCCCACGACCTCGACATGCTCGATCGTCGGATAGGAGCGCGCGTAGATCTTGATGCCGCCGCCGTCCGCGTAGAAGAACGGGGACTTGCGCAGGTCGTCGGACTCGATCGGCGATTTCTCGCCGGAGCCGGTCGTGAAGTTCTTCGCGCCCGTGACCTTGAAGCCGCGCAAGATCGTCTTGCGGGAGACGCCGTCGCCGAAGTAGACGACGTGGTTGACCACGGCGGGATGGCTCGGGGCGTCGGCGTCGGAGACCTCGGGATTGGCGGCGGTGAGCACGACGTCGCCGACGGCCTCGAGCGTGATGCCGTCGTGCCGCGCGTTGAACCAGATGAGCGCCTGGCCTTTCGCGGGCGGACGATACGTGCCCGCGTGAACGTAGACGGTCTTCCTGGCCGGATCCTTGGCGGCCGCCTCGAGCGCGTCCTGGATCTGGCCCTTCGGGTAGACGTGGTAGCCGTCGGCCCGCGCGTCGATCGCCGCGGGATTCCCGGGCTTGCCCTGCGCGAGGCCGCGCAGCGGCAGCACGCAGGAAGCGAGCATGAGCTGCAGAAACGCGCGGCGATGATCCTGGCGGCTCGTCATCGGATCGGATACCGATCAATCTAGCACGGCCAAAACGGCCGGCGCCGTTTATACTCCCATTCTTCAAGGAGCCCGTCGTGACGCATCGATTCCGTACCGTGGCGTTTCTGTTGATCCTTGGCGCCGTTTCCGTGTCCATCGCTGCGCAGCAGAAGGAAGACGGCAAGACCCCGGGCAGCGAGTTCGTCGGGACGTGGAGCGGCTCGTGGCAGATGGACGCCAGCTCGGGTGGATTCGAGCTGACGTTGGAAAAAGTCAAGGACGGCGCGCTCGGCGGCCGCGTGTCGGTCACCGGCGAACCGACCTACCAGGCGGTCCTGAAGACCGTCAAGTTCGACGGCAACAAGATGGCGGCCGCCTACGACTTCACGCCCGACGACAGGCTCGAGGTCGTCCTCGCGATGACGTTCGAGGGCAACGCCGCGAAGGGCACGTGGACGGCGCGCGGCAAGGACGGCAGCGGCGACGTCGCGAGCGGGAGCTTGACCTTCACCCGAAAGTAATCCGGGGCAACCTCTGGAGGATTCGTGCGACAGCGGCTCATCGGCATCGGCACGGCGATCGTCATGGCAGCGACAGGCGGGACGGCATCCGCGCAGGTGAAGACGACCGGCGGTTTGGTACAGGGCACGACGAGCGCGGACGGCGGCATCCGGATCTACAAGACGATTCCGTATGCCGCGCCTCCGGTTGGAGCGCAGCGCTGGCAGCCGCCGCGCCCGGTGCAGCCATGGCAGGGCGTTCGCGACGCCACGTCGTTCGGGCCACGCTGCCTGCAGGGACAGATCTTCGGCGACATCGTCTTCAAGGACTTGAGCGAGGACTGCCTCACGCTGAACCTCTGGACGCCGGCAAAGACGGCCGCCGCTCGTCTGCCGGTGATGGTGTGGATCCACGGCGGAGGGTTTCAGGCGGGCGCCGGCGCCGAACCGCGGCACGACGGCGAGGCGTTCGCGAAGCGGAACGTCGTGCTCGTCACGATCAACTACCGGCTCGGCGCGTTCGGCTTCTTCGCGCACCCCGAGCTCACGCGCGAGTCGGGCCGCGGCGCGTCGGGCAACTACGGGATGCTCGATCAGGTCGCGGCGCTCGAGTGGGTGCGCCACAACGTCGCCGCGTTCGGCGGCGATCCGGACAACGTGACGATCTTCGGGGAGTCGGCGGGATCGTTCGCGGTGAGCGCCCTGATGGCGTCGCCGCGCGCGCGCGGGCTCTTCCACAAGGCGATCGGCGAGAGCGGCGCGTACTTCATAGAGGGCGTGGGCGGCGGGCTGCCGCTCAGCCCGCTCGCCGCATCGGAGCAGCAGGGCCAGACGCTGGCGGCGGCGCTCGGCGCCGGGTCGCTCGCCGCCCTTCGCGGCAAGACGGGCGACGAGGTGCTGAAGGCCGCGATGAAGGTCCAGCCCTGGTTCTCTCCCAACGTCGACGGCTATTTCCTGACGGAACCGGTCGCCGCGACGTTCGCCGCCGGCCGGCAGGCGAAGGTACCGCTCCTTGCCGGCTGGAACGCGGACGAAGTGCGCGCGGGCGTCGTGCTCGGGAAGCAGAAGCCGACGGCCGAGACCTTCACGGCCGATACGAAGAAGCGGTTCGGCGATTCCGCGGACGCGATCCTGAAGGCGTATCCCGGCGGAACGGACGCCGAGGCGCTCGAGTCCGCCGCCGCGCTCGCCGGCGATCTGTTCATCGGCTTCAACACCTGGCGCTGGCTCGAAGCGCACCAGAAGTCCGGCGCGCCCGTGTACCGCTACTCGTTCGATCGCAAGATCCCGGTGCCGTCCGGCCACAAGGTCAACGGCGTCGCGGCAACCGCGCGCGACGTCGGCGCGCGCCACGCCGGAGAGATCGAGTACGTGTTCGGCGCGCTCGCGTTGTCCCTGCCGGACGTGCCGTGGGAGCCGGCCGATCGCGCCCTGTCGAACGCGATGACGACGTACTGGGCGAACTTCGCGCGGAGCGGCGATCCGAACGGACAGGGGCTGGCCAACTGGCCCCGGTACGACGGCGCGCGCCGCCTGCTGCACCTCGACGAGAAGATCACCTCGTCGGCAGACATGCACACGGCGCGCTACCAGGCGCTGGAGTCGTTCGCGCGCGCGGCCGTCGCGCGTTAGAGCGTTCTTCAGAAAGCTGTAGTGTCCGGCTTGAGCCTGCATGTAGTGTCCGGCTTTAGCCGGACTTCAGCAGGTCCGCCTGAAGGCGGACACTACAGCGTCCGGAGGCGGGCGGCCTTCGTGGTGAGGTAGTTCCGTTCGGGAATGCTGGTCGTGGCGTTCGCGGCGGCGAGGTATCGCGCGGCGGCGGCGTCGCGATCGCCGGCCATCTCGAGGAAGTGGCCGCGCACGGCGTCGAGACGATAGTGTCCCGCCAGGCGTCCGTCGGCGTCGAGCGCGTTCAGGAGTTCGAGCCCGGTCGAAGGCCCGTGCACCATGGCCGCCGCTATCGCGTGATTGAGGGCCACCATCGGGTTGTCGGACATGCGCATCAGCAGGCCGTATAGCGCGAGGATCTGCGGCCAGTCGGTGTCGTCGGCTTTCGTCGCCTCGTCGTGCAGCGCGGCGATGGCGGCCTGCAGCTGATAGGCGCCAATCGATCCCCGCGACAGCGTGCGCGAAACGAGCGCGACGCCCTCGACGATCGCGTCGCGATCCCACAGCGTGCGATCCTGCTCCGCGAGCGGGATGAGTTCGCCGTCCGCGTCGGTCCGCGCCGCCCGGCGCGCGTCGGTCAAGAGCATCAGCGCCAGCAAACCCGCCACCTCTCCATCGTCGGGCAGCAGGCTGTGCACGGCACGCGTCAGGCGGATGGCTTCGTTCGCGAGATCGCTGCGCTGGAGGCTGGGACCGCTGCTGCTTGAATAGCCTTCATTGAAGATCAGATAGAGCACGTGCAGGACCGCGCCGAGGCGCTCGGCGCGATCGCGATCGCTCGGCGGGCCGAAGGGCACCCCCGATGTCCTGATGCGCTGCTTCGCGCGGCTGATGCGCTGCGCCATCGTGGCCTCCGGGACCAGGAACGCGCTGGCGATCTCGGCGGTCGTCAGGCCGCCTACGGCGCGCAGCGTCAGGGCGATCGCCGAGGAGTGGCTGAGCGACGGATGGCAGCACATGAAGAGCAGGATGAGCGTGTCGTCGGGATCGAGATCGCCGGAGATCTCGACTGGCGGCTCGAACTCATCGCGGCCCTGGACGAGGATCGTTTCGCGCCGGCGCCGCGCGAGCTCGGCGCGCACGCGGTCGATCATGCGGCGGCCGGCGACGTGGATCAGCCACGCGCGCGGGTTGTCGGGCACGCCGTGCTCCGGCCACTGGACGGTTGCCGCGATGAGCGCATCCTGCACCGCGTCTTCCGCGGCGGCGAAATCGCCGAAGCGGCGGACCACGGCGCCGAGCACCTGCGGCGCGAGCTCGCGCAGCAGATGCTCGCCGGAAAAATCGACGGGGGGTGCCGTCACAGATCGACGGGTGGTGCGCTCATCACCTCGCGGACCTCGATCGGCATGTTGAGCGGCGCGCCGCCCATGCCGGGCGCCGCCGATGCGCGGGCCGCGATCTCGTAGGCGCGCGCTGGTCCCTCGCAGTCGACGATCCAGTACCCCGCGAGGAACTCCTTCGCTTCGGGGAACGGACCGTCGGTCACCTCGGGCGCGCCGTTCCTGCCCGCGCGCACGATCCGCGCCTGCCCGGGTGTGGCGAGGCCCTCGGCGGCTACCAGCTCACCGTTGCTCCTGAGCTCCTCGGCGAAGCGCTTCATGAAGCCGATGTGCGCCTTGACATCCTCGTGGGCCCAATTCGCCACGGCCCAGTCGCCGTCGCCGCCCTTCGCGTTCATCATCAACATGTATTTCATGTCCGGCTCCTCATGCGTTTGCTGCCCGCCCAAGAGCGTGGCGGTCACGCCCGTTTTGGCGCGTTCAGGTGTAAGTCGGAGCACTCGGCCTGTTCTCGACATCCCCGGCTCCGCCAGGCGGATCATTCTATGGAAGGTCGCAGACGCCCGTCTTTGACAATCGGGTTTCCCGCCGGATAGGCTCGCTCCGGAGACGCACCCTCATGTGGAAAGACGTTCGGCACGCCGCGCGCATGCTGCTCCAGGCCAAGGGCTGGACGGCGATAGTGATCATCTCGCTCGCCCTGGGGATCGGCGCCAACACCGCGATGTTCAGCGCGTTCAACGGCCTCATCCTCAGGACGCTTCCCGTGAGAGATCCCGGGACGCTCGTGCGGCTGCGCTACGCGGGGCAGAACGACATGGTGACCAGCTCGAGCGACTACGGGTTCTCGAGCCGGGACGCGGGCGGCCTGAACGTGCGCACGACGTTCTCGTACCCGATGTACCAGCAGTTCGTGACCGACAACCGGACGATGAGCGATCTGTTCGCGTGCGCGCCGTACGGCCGAGTGAACGTCGTCGTCGACGGCAACGCGGAGGTCGCGAGCGCGTTCATCTCGACGGGCAACTTCTACCAGCTCCTCGGCGTGGGCACGCGCATGGGCCGGACGATCGTGCCTGACGACGATACGCCGGCCGCGTCGCCGGTGGCGGTGATCAGCGCGAAGTACTGGAGCGCGCGCTTCGGGAGCGATCCCTCGATCGTCGGCAAGGTCGTGCGCGTCAACAACGTACCAGTGACGGTCGTCGGCGTGATCGATCCGCGGTTCACGGGCGTGCAGCAGGCCGTCAACGAACCGCCCGACATCTGGTTTCCGCTCGTGCTCGACGGGCAGTTGAACCCGCAGCAGGGGGATGGCAAGGTGAGGCTGAGCCAGCCGACGTACTGGTGGCTGCAGGTGATGGGCCGCCTCAAACCCGGTACGACGGCGGCGCAGGTCCAGGGCAACCTCGAAGGCGTCTTTCAGGCGACGGCGAAGGCGGGGCTCGGCTCGTACCTCGCGGCGCTGTCGGAGACCGAGCGGTCGACGGCGGCGAACCGTCGCCGCAGCGAGGTGCCGCGCCTGCGCGTCGATTCGGGCAGCCGCGGGATCTACGACGTCAACGCGAACGAGATCAGGTCGGTCTCGATCCTGAGCGCCGTCGTCGTGCTGGTGCTGCTGATCGTCTGCGCGAACGTCGCCAACCTGCTGCTCTCGCGGGCGGCGACTCGGCAGAAGGAACTGTCGGTGAGGCTCTCGCTTGGCGCGACACGGTGGCGCCTGATCCGCCAGCTGTTGACGGAGAGCCTGCTGCTCGCGTTCGTCGGCGGCGTCCTCGGGATCGCCGTGGGCTACTGGGGCAAGCAGCTCCTGCCCGGCGGCGCCGGACGCGCGGTGCCGCTCGACTGGCGGCTCCTCGGGTTCGTGCTCCTCCTGACGTGCGTCACCGGCCTCGTGTTCGGCGTCGCGCCGGCGCTTCGCGCGACTCGGATGAACGTCAACGAGGCCCTGAAATCCACGTCCCGCAGCGTCGTCGGATCGCGCAGCATCCTCGGGCGCGGACTGCTCGTCGTCCAGGTCGCGATCTCGCTCGTCCTGATCATCGGCGCGGGGCTGTTCCTGCGCACGCTGCAGAACCTGCGGCACGTCGACGTCGGCTTCAATCCGCAGAACCTCGTGACGTTCCGCGTGAACCCGCAGCTGCTTCGCTACGACGAGAAGCGGACCAACGCGCTCTACCGCGAGCTTCTCGAGAAACTGGCATCGATTCCGGGCGTGAAGACGGTCTCCTTTTCGCAGCCTGCGCTGCTCTCCGGCAGCACGAACAGCACCAGCATTTACGTCCAGGGCCGGACCTACTCGCTCCAGGAACGCGAAAACAGCATCAACCGGCTCGTCGTGTCGCCGAACTTCTTCGAGGCGATGGGCATCCCGCTGCGCGCGGGGCGGGGTTTCACCGACCGCGACAGCGAGACCGCGCCGAAGGTCGTGCTCATCAACGACGCCGCCGTCCGCATGTACTTCCCCAACGAAGATCCGCTCGGCCGGCGCTTCGGCAGCAGCCTCGAGACCACCGGCCAGCTCGAAGTCGTGGGCGTCGTCCGTGACGCCAAGTACAACAGCGTTCGCGACGAGGCGCCGCCCACCATGTACGTGCCGTACCTCCAGGCGCGGGCGTCGAACCCGGTGATCGGCGTCAGGACCGCCGGCCAGCAGCTCGGCGCGATTAAGGAGATCCGGGCCGTCATCTCGCAGATCGACGGGAATCTTCCGCTCATGGACATCTCGACGCAAATCGAGATGGTGGAGCAGCGGTTTCTCCAGGAACGGGTGTTCGCGCTCGCCTATTCGCTCTTCGGCGGCCTCGCGCTCCTGCTCGCCGCGATCGGCCTGTTCGGCCTGATGTCCTACAACGTTTCCAGGCGGACCAACGAGATCGGCATCCGGATGGCGCTCGGCGCGCGCGGCGCGGACGTGCTGCGCCAGGTCCTCGGCGAGTCGCTCATCCTCGTCGCTGTCGGGATCGTGATCGGCGCCGGCGCCGCCTTCGCGGCCGGCGGGCTCGTCGCGACCTACCTCTTCGGGCTCGCCCCGACGGATGCCCTCACGATGATCGCGGCGACCGTCGTCATGATCGCCGTCTCGTCGGTTGCCGCGTACCTGCCCGCGCGCCGCGCCTCGCGTGTCGATCCGATGGTCGCCCTGCGGTACGACTGATTGCGATCACAGAGACCGAAGGCGCCGCGCGGAATCGCTCCGCGCGCGTTCCGGCTGCCGCGGCGTGTCGGCGCGCTCCGACGGCCGCCGGCCGCCACGCGCACCGCCCCACCGATCGGCGTCGGGTTCCACGCTGCGGTGGGCTGGCCGGCTCGGGCCGACGTTGAGCAGCGCGATCAGCGGAGCCTCTAAAAATGGTCCCGGAGCGTCCCTTCTGGCGGCGGCGCTGATTCGTCTCAAGCGGTCGAGTCACTCCGTTGCCGAACCGATGCTTTACCGGCGTCCGGATCACCCCAAGCCGCCGCCAGCACCGTCAGGCCAGGCGGAGGGGCCATTTTTTCCGCGCTGTCGAATCCGGCGGTCCGAGCCGGCCAGCCCACCGCGGCTGATCGGGACGTCGTCACGTTTCCCAACGCTTGATGAGAGTGCCGGTGGAGATATGGGCTGTACCACGTGCGAGCGACCTCCTCCGGTCGAGCTGTCGATTCATGCTCCTCCCGTTCGACGTGTAGGTGGGACCGGGATTCGACATGGCGTTGAGACCCGAACATTGAAGGAGATATAGCCATGAGATTCATGATGATCGTAAAGGCCGACAAGGACTCCGAGTCCGGAGTGCTGCCGGACGAGAAGGTGCTCGCGGAGATGGCGAAGTACAACGAAGAGATGGTGAAGGCGGGCGTGATGCTGGCAGGCGAGGGGCTTCAGGCCAGCTCGAAGGGCGCGCGCGTGTCATTCACGGGCGGGAAGCCGAACGTGACGGACGGGCCGTTCGCGGAAACGAAAGAGCTCGTCGCCGGCTTCTGGCTGATCCAGGTGAAGTCGAAGGCTGAGGCCATCGAGTGGGCGAAGCGCGTGCCCTTCGATACCGGTCAGATCGAGGTCCGCCAGGTGTTCGAGCTCGAGGATTTCGGCGCGAGCGACGCGGTCGAGCACCACGCGCGGCTCAGGGACAAGCTGGCGAAGAAGTAGCCGCGGCTTGCCCGCGAGCGGTGGAAGATGGTGTGATCGGGAGGCGTGGCAGCTTCCGATACGCATCGGGCCATCGACGCGATCTGGCGAATCGAATCGCCCCGGCTCATCGCGAGCCTCACCCGCATGGTGCGCGACATCAGCGTCGCGGAGGATCTCGCGCAGGACGCGCTCGTCGCGGCATTGCAGCAGTGGCCCGAGTCCGGGATTCCCCGCAATCCGGCGGCGTGGCTCCTGGCCGCCGCCAAGCACCGGGCGATCGACTTCTTCCGCCGCACGAAGCTTCTCGAGCGCAAGCACGAAGAGATCGGTTACGAGATCGACGCCGCGGGCGGAAGCGCGGCGCCCGATCTCGACGCGGCGCTGGACGACGACGTGGGGGACGATCTGCTTCGGCTGGTGTTCACGGCGTGCCACCCGGTGCTCTCGACGGAGGCCCGCGCCGCGCTGACGCTGCGGCTGCTCGGCGGCCTCACGACCGACGAGATCGCGCGCGCCTTTCTCGTCTCCGAGCCGACGATCGCGCAGCGCATCGTTCGCGCCAAGCGGACGCTCGCGGCGGCGCACGTGCCGTTCGAGGTCCCGCGCGGTGCCGACCGCGCGGCGCGGCTGTCCTCCGTGCTCGAAGTCATCTACCTGATCTTCAACGAGGGCTACTCGGCGACGGCCGGCGACGACTGGATGCGTCCGGGGCTCTGCGAGGACGCGCTCCGCCTCGTCCGGATCCTCGCGGAGCTCGCGCCGCAGGAACCGGAGGTCCACGGCCTCGCGGCGCTGCTGGAGATCCAGGCGTCGCGGTCGAGGGCGCGCGTGGGTCCGAATGGCGAGCCCGTGCTGCTCTTCGATCAGAATCGCGCGCTGTGGGATCGTCTCCTCATCGGCCGCGGCGTTGCGGCGCTCGCCCGGGCCGAACGCCTCGGCGCCGGGCGCGGGCCGTACACGATCCAGGCCGCGATCGCGGCGTGCCACGCCCGCGCGTTGACGCCGGACCAGACCGACTGGGGACGGATCACCGAGCTCTACGCGGACCTCGCGCAGCTGATGCCGTCGCCGGTCGTGGAGCTCAACCGAGCGGTCGCGCACGGCATGGCGTTCGGGCCCGAGGCGGGCCTCGCGATCGTCGACACGCTCGTCGCCGAGCCATCGCTCCAGCGGTATCACCTGATGCCGAGCGTGCGCGGCGATCTGCTCGCGAAGCTGGGCCGCCACGCCGAGGCCCGCGCGGAGTTCGAGCGGGCCGCCTCGCTCACGCGCAACAGCCGCGAGCGTGAGCTGCTGCTCGACCGCGCCGCCCGCCTGCCGTCCTGATCCGCGATCCGCGGGGCGTCACGTGACGCCGCTTGCCTCTCCCGTCCCGGACCGATATCCTCACGGCCGAATCGTCGTGTTGGTCCGCCCGACGGCGGACGCGACGAATCCTGGAGGGAGGTCGGGCATGAAGGTCGCGGACAACTCCTCGCGCCGGTCCGTCATCAGAACGTTTTTCGCGTCGGTCACGGCGCTCGGCGCCGGCGCGTTCGGAGCCGCCCACGCGCAGACGCCCGACACGTCGCTCGTCAAGCGGACGTCATCAGACAACTCGACGGGCGACAAGCCGCCGCTCTTCTCCGGCTGGTCGACGTACGGCAACCTCGTCTTCGTCGCCGGCAAGGGCGAGCACACGGCCGGCGACATCAAGGCGCACACGACGTCGGTCCTCAATCAGATCGAAGCCGAGCTCAAGAAGGTCGGCTCGTCGATGGACAAGGTCCTGAAGGTGAACGTCTACCTCCACGACATCAAGGACTATGACGGCATGAACGAGATGTTTCGCGGGCGGTTCGGCTCGAGCCCTCCCGTTCGCACCACGATTGCGGCCTACGGCGGCATTCCCGGCAGCTCGCTCGTGGAAATCGACTGCATCGCCCACCGCTGACGGGCGGTTCACCATGCACCGCTCGATCCGATCGTGCGCGCGATGTTACGCCGGCGTCCTTCTCGCGGCGTGGGCAGGGCTGTATGCTGTCGGCATGAGCGCACAAGCCGGCGATTCGAAGGATCGGCCGCGGCTGACGGTGAGCGCGGCCGCGGACTTCGAGCCGACCGGCGCCGGCGACCATGCGTCGTGGGCCGGTACCGCCTGGACGCCGCTTCGCAAGCGCCAGGCTGACGGCCATCCCTACGACACGCGGTTCAAGATGCTGTACTCGACGACCGGTTTGTACTTCCTCATGGAAGGCACGGACCGGAAGCTCACCGCCACCAAGGACGAGGACTTCGCGGATCTCTGGAACGAAGACGTGTTCGAGGTCTTTCTCTGGACCGACGAGCGGCATCCCGTCTACTTCGAGTACGAGATCTCCCCGCTCAATCGCGAGCTGCCGATCCTCGTGCCGAATTTCGGCGGCCAGTTCCACGGCTGGCGCCCGTGGCGCTTCGACGGCGACCGGCGCACGCGCAAGGCCACGGCGATCATCGGCGGCGCGAAGCAGCCGGGCGCGGCGATCGAAGGCTGGCGCGCCGAGTTCTTCATCCCGTACTCGCTGCTGACGCCGCTGCAGAACGTTCCGCCCAAGCCCGGCAGCCGCTGGCGCGCGAACTTCTACCGCATGGATCATGACGACGGGAAGCGGACGCAGTGGGAGTGGGCGCCGGTCGGGAAGACGTTTCACGAGTTCGAGAAGTTCGGGGACATAGTGTTTCAATAGGTTCAAGGTTCAGGGTTCAGGGTTCAAGGTTCTGGTTCTGGTTCATCGTCCAACGTGCAGAGCCTTGAACGAACCTGAACCCTGAACCTTGAACCCTGAACCCTGAACCCAAAATAGAGAGGCACGCCATGTGGAGCCGAAGACGTTTTCTGGAGTCCGTGTACGGATTGCCGCTCATCGGAGGCTTCATCGCCACGGCGACGACGCCGGCGGGCGCGGCGCCGGCCGCGGCCGCTCGCCTCGCGAGCAAGGACTACTTCCGCGATCTCGGCGTCCGTCCCTTCATCAACGCCGCAGGGACGTACACCGCGATGACGGCGTCGCTCATGCCGCCCGAGGTGATGGAGGCGATCAACTACGCGTCGAAGCACTACGTGATGCTCGACGAGCTGCACGACAAGGTCGGCGAGCGGATCGCGTCGCTCGTCCACAGCGAGGCGGCGATGGTGACGTCGGGCGCCGCCGCCGCGCTCACGCTCGGCACGGCAGGCGTGCTGACGGGGAAGGACCAGAAGAAGATCGTCGATCTTCCCGACCTCACGTCGATGAAGAGCGAGGTGATCATCCAGAAGTCGCACCGCTTCGGCTACGACCACGCCGTCCGCAACTGCGGCGTGAAGATGATCGAGGTCGAGACGCGCGAGGACTTCGAGCGCGCCGTCAACCCGAAGACCGCGATGGTGCTCTTCTACAACAACAACAATCCCGAGGGGCAGATCAAGGACGAGGAGTTCGTGCAGCTCGGGAAGAAGCACGGCGTCCCCACGTTCAACGACGCCGCCGCCGACGTGCCGCCGGTCGAGAACCTCTGGAAGTACACGAAGATGGGCTTCGATCTCGTGACGTTCTCCGGCGGCAAGGGCATGCGCGGGCCGCAGAGCGCGGGCCTGCTCCTCGGCCGCAAGGATTTCATTGCCGCCGCGCGCCTCAACGCGCCGCCGAACGGCAACACCGTCGGACGCGGGCTGAAGGTCAACAAGGAAGAGATGCTGGGGCTGCTCGCCGCGCTCGAGCTCTACCTCGAGAAGGATCACGAGAAGGAACAGCGTGAGTTCCAGAAGCGCGCCGAGACGATCCAGGCCGCCGCGACGGCGGTCAGCGGCGTCAAGGCCGAGATCTTCGTGCCGGCTGTCGCGAACCACGTGCCGCACCTCCGCGTCTCGTGGGACGCGTCGAGGGGCAAGACGCCCGCTGACGTCGTCAAGGCCCTGAAGGACGGCGAACCCTCGATCGGGACGCGCTCGGAGGGCGACAGCCTCGTGATCGGCGTGTGGATGATGCGGCCCGGAGACGAGAAGATCGTCGCGCGCCGCCTGCGTGAGGTCCTGGAAAAGCGGACGTAGCCGGCCATGGATCGCCGCACGTTCGTCTACAACGCCGCGCTCGGCACGCTCACGCTCGGCCTGACGGGCATGCGGATCCGCCAGCCCGACTCCGCCCTCAAGAGCCTCAAGATCGACGTGCAGGCGCCCGACATGCCGCGCTCGCCGCTCGGCATGCCGGGACTCTATCCCGGCCGCGTGGTCGAAGCGTTCCACTCCGCCGCCATCGTCGATCGACGCGTGTCGCCGCCCGCCGTGCGCGCGATGGTCGACGCCGGCATGGCGTCGCTCACCGGAGAATCCGCGCCGCGAAGAACGCCTGGGCGAAGTTCTTCGACGCCCGCGACGTCGTCGCGATCAAGGTCAACCCGTCGGGCGCGCCGGGGACGGTGACCTCGATGCCGCTCTTGCGCGAAGTGATCCGCGGCGCTGAACTCGCGCCGGCGTCTCCAACACGCAGCATCATCGTCTACGACCGGAACTCGAATCAGCTCGAGGTCAACGGCTACCACGCGCTCGTGCCCGTCGGGCGTTCGCGTCGTCGGACTCGATCAGCGGTGGGTGGTGAAGGGCGAGCGACGCGCGGCGGGTACGATCCGGCGGTCTTCTGCGACATGGACTGCTTCGGCGAGCGCGAGACCCGGTCGTATCTCGCGAGCGTCGTCGCCCGCGAGGCCGACAAGATCGTCAACCTGCCGTGCCTGAAGGAGCACAACGCGTCGGGCGTCACGGGCTGCCTGAAGAATCTTGCGTATGGCTCCTTCAACAACGTCGCGCGGACGCACGCGAATACCAAGACGTACACGGACCCGGTGATCGCCGTGATGTGCACGTGCCGCCGCTCCGCGCGAAGTCGGTGCTGCACATCATGGACGGCATCCGGGCCGTGTACCACGGCGGGCCGTTCGCGCTGGAATCCCGAGTTCGTCTGGGAGGCGAGGACGCTGCTGTTCGGCACCGATCCGGTCGCCGTCGATCGGATCGAGCTCGAGATCGTCGAGCAGAAGCGCCGCGAGGTCGGCGTGCCGTCGCTGTGGGATCGCAATCCGGCCAACATCGGCACGAACAACGAAATGCAGCGCACCGCGATGAAGAATCCGTTCTATCGCGAGCCCGGGCACATCAAGACCGCGGGCATGCTCGGGCTCGGCAAGTGGGAGCTCGCGCGAGATCGATCATCGAAAGGTGACGCGTTGGATAGACGGCAGCTGGGTCACGCTGCTCGCCGGCGAACGATCGTCGCGGCGGAACGGCGTCGGCGCGAAAGACGCCGCCGGGTGAGTTGATCTGGAAGAACGCGCTGCCGGAGTCGATTACGGTCCAGCCCCGTCCTCCACGACGGCGTCGTCTACGTCACGTGCCGCGACGGCAGGCTCTACGCGTTCGACCAGTCGCACCGGCAAGGAACGCTGGACGTTCCGCGCCGCCGCGGCCAGCGACTCGACGCCGTCGATCTCCGGCGATCTCGTCCTCTTCGGGTGCGACGATGGCGCGGTGTACGCGGTCGAGCGGGCGACAGGCCGGCTGCGGTGGAAGACGCGACCGGCAGCGGGCGCGATCTGGACGTCGCCGGCGATCCTCGCGGGCGCGGTGTATTTCGGATCGACGGACGGCGTGTTCAGGGCGGTCGATCTCGACATCGGGACGGATGCGCTGGACGCGCGAGACCGGCGGCGAGATCTGCTCGACCGCGTACGCGACCGAACGGATCGTCTACGTCGGATCCGGCGACGGGAGACTCTACGCGCTCGATGCCGCGACGGGCAAGGACGTGTGGATCCATCAGGCAGGTGACGCCGTCGTGGCGTCGCCGGCGGTGGCCGACGGCCTCGTCCTTGCGGGCTCCGAGGACTTCTGGTTCTACGCGCTCGACGCCGCGACCGGGAAGGTGCGGTGGAAAGTCGAGACCGACCTCGGCATCTACTCGTCGGCGGCCGTAGCGGGCGGCAAGGTGTTCTTCGGAGGGAAGGACGGATTCGTCTACGCGCTCGCCCTCGCGGACGGCAAACCGATCTGGAAGTCGCGCTCGATGCGGACGCTGACCGCGACGCCGGTTGCGGCCGATCCGGTCGTGTGCATTCAAGGCTTCTACGGCACGACGCAGGCGTTCGATCTCAACACCGGCAGCGAGCTCTGGCGCGCGAATCTCGGCGGCTCGCTCCAGTCGACGCCCATCCTGACCGAGGACGCCGTCTATCTCGCCACCTACCCGGGCGTGCTCTATGCGCTGCGCTAGCGCGTGCCTCGCGATTCTCGCGGCCGTCGCGCCGATCCACGGCGGCGTGGAGCTGACGTTCGTCCATCGAGTTCGGTACGCGATGGGCACGGTATTCGACATTGGGGTCTATCACGCCTCTCGCGCGGATGCGGAACGCGCGGCTGACGCCGCGATGGACGAGGTCGCCCGGCTCGACCGCGTGTTGAGCAACTTCAAGAGCGACAGCGATCTCTCGAGGCTGGTTCGCGACGGACGCGCAGGGTTCGTGCGCGTCGAGCCGAGCCTCTACGACGTCATCGAGACGTCGGTCGCAGTCTCGAAGCGGTCGCACGGCGCGTTCGACATCACCGTCGGCCCTCTGGTGCGCGTGTGGAAGCAGGCGCGCGAGGAGAATCGCATTCCGAGCGACGCCGAGATTGCCGAGGCACGCCGCTGCGTCGGCTACGAGCGCATCGAATTGAGCGCACCGGATCGCGTCAGGCTGCAGTCCGACTGCATCGAGCTCGACCTGGGCGCGATCGGAAAAGGCTATGCCGTCGATCGCGTAATCGGCATTCTCGCAGCCGCCGGCATCCAGCATGCCGTCGTCAACGCCGGCACGAGCTCGATCGCCGCGATTGGACATCCGCCGGGCCGCTCCGGGTGGCCGGTCAGCATCGGCGCGCGCCCCGGGCCGCACGACGACGGCTTGCTGCTGCGCAACGAATCGATTTCCACGGCGCAGCAGGCCGGCGAGATCTTCGACCCTCGAGTCGGGTCGCCCGCGACGACGACTGTCGCCGTCAGCGTCGTGGCGCCGAGCGCGACGCTGTCGGATGCGCTCGATACGACGCTCGTGCTGCTGCCGATCGACGAGGGCCGGCAGCTCGTCGCCCGATACTCGGATGTCTCCGCGTTCTGGATGTCCGCAGTTGGGGAACTGAAAGCGGAGTATCGCGCGAAGGGCCTGACCGCGGCCGGCTCGCGCTGACGTTCAATGCCTATTCGACGCGGCGCGTGCGCCCTCCTTCTCTGGCTCGTCTCCTGCTCGAGCAGTGCGGCCGACGTGTTCGTCAGGTGGGATCAGAACCAGGTACCGCTGCCGGAAAGCCTGGGCATCACGACGCTGGTCGTGCCCGCGTCGAACGCCGCGCTCGCGAAAGCGGCGCTCGCGGCGGGCTATCGCGTCTACCTCGACGTCGATCAGAAGACCGCGTCAGGCGCCGCGCCGATCGCGGGCGTCGCGGGGCTGGTCGTGAGAGGCAGCGCGCCCGCGGCGCGGATTCGCCAGCTCCGCCTGCAGTTCAACGTTCCCACCGGGCGCATCGTTGTCGTGGACGAGCGAGGGAAGTGGCCGCACATCCGCACGAACTGGGTGACGAAGAACAACGAGGTGCTCCAGGTCACCGGACGTTCGGCGCAGCCCTGGATCGAGAACAACGCGGCGCTCATCCGGATCCTCCGCGCCGCCGCGCCGGCCGCCGCGCCCTCCATCACGTACCCCTGGCGGCCTATCACGCTGTCGGACGTCGACGAAGGGCCCGCGCTCGAGGACTACCTCGTCGCGATCGCTGAAGCGGGAAGCTTCGGGGCCGACCTCGTGCTGCCGCTGCACGAGCGCTTCGAGCGGCGCCTCCTCGACGGTGAGCCCCAGGCGCGCGCCGAGTGGACGGAGATCCGCCGGTACCTCGAGTTCTACTCCTGGAATCTCGCTGGCCGCTATCGGCCGATCGCCAACATCGGGATCGTCGCAGGCGGATCCGACGATCCAATTCGAGGCGATGAACCTGATGCTTCGCCACAACCTGCCGTTCGAGATCGTCGCGCCGTCCGGGCTGAAGGCGAGCGGGCTGGAGCACCTGAAGCTGCTGATCGTGCTGGATCCCGCCGCAGACGCGGGTGTGCTCGACGCGTTCGCGCGGACGGGCGGCGCCGTGCATCGCGTGCAGAAGCCCATCGCGGATCCGAACGCGTTCGCGCTCGAGATGCGCCGTCTGCTCGGCGCGTCGAACCGGACGATCGACATCTGGAACGGCATCACCGTGCTCGCCGCGCCGTATCGATCCCAGGACGGCACGGCCGTGATGGTGAGCGTGCTGAACTACGCGCATCAGGAGCTGCCCGTGCAGGTGCGCGTGCCGGGGACCTACTCGGTGGTTCACTACGAGTCACCCGAGGCGCCCGCGGCGCTCGTCCCGCCGCAGCATCGCGGCGGGTTCACGGAGTTCGTGCTGCCGGCGCTGCGCGTCGGCGGCCGCGTGTTCCTGTCCCAGCAGCGGTCCCAGCCCTGAAACGTCACCCCGACAGCCTTGACTCTGCTGCGGGTCTACGCCATGTTTACGGAAATGGCGGAGAAGCCCAGGGAGGAAACATGCGAACCCGGCGGCTAGACCTACCCCTCACGTTGTTCTTGAGTGCTTTCGCGCTCTTACTTCCGGCCGCTGCGGCGGCCCAGACAATCACCGCGACGCTGACCGGCACGGTGGCGGATCCTGGCGGCGCGGCCGTTCCGAGTGTCAAGGTCGTCGCCGTCAACCAGGGCACCCAGCTGGAGTACACAGCCGAAACGATCGGACGCGGGCGTCTACAGGATGCCGTTCCTTCCGATTGGCACGTACGTCGTGACGGTCGAAGCGAAGGGATTCAAGAAGATCGTGTCCAGCGCCGATCCAGCTCGAAGTGAACCAGACCGCGCGCGTCGACCTGACGCTCGAGATCGGCGCGATCACGGACGAGGTCACCGTCGAGGCCTCGTCGGCGGTTCTGCAGACCGAGAGTCCGACCGTCGGACAGGTGATTTCCGGCAACACGACCGTCGGTCTTCCGCTGAACGGCCGGAACTTCCAGCAGCTCACGCTGCTCGTCGCCGGCGCGATCACGCCGAATCCGGGAGGGTTCACCGGTCCGGGTATTCAAGGCGGGCAAGGACGGCCGTTCGTGAACGGCAACCGCGAGCAGGGCAACGCCTTCCTGCTCGACGGCATCTCCGTGGACGAGACGATCGACAACCGAATCGGCTACAAGCCGAACATCGATGCGATAGCAGAGTTCAAGATCGAGACGAGCAACTCCTCGGCGGAGTTCGGCAACGTCACCGGCGCGACGGTCAACGCCACGCTGAAGTCCGGCACGAACCAGCTGCGCGGCAACGTCTTCGAGTTCTTCCGCGAACGACGCGCTCGACGCCAACTCCTGGTCGAACAACCGCAGCAGCGCGCCCAAGCAGAAGCTCGAACAGAACATCTTCGGCGGCACGATCGGCGGCCCCATCGTCAAGAACAAGATCTTCTTCTTCGGCGACTACCAGGGCACCCGCCAGGCGACCGGCGGCGGCACCACGGCGACCGTCGCGCCGCTCGAATGGCGCCTGGGCGATCTGTCGAGCCTCACGACGGCGATCATCGACCCGACGACCGGTCAGCAGTTTCCAGGCAACCGCATCCCGATCGAACCGGATCGTGAACCCGGCGGCGCGAGCCTTGTTCGCGGACCCCGCGCTCTATCCGCTGCCGACGCGCCCCGGAACGACCAACATCACCGGCAACTACGTCACGAGCTTCGACACCGAGCTCGAGGGGGATCAGTTCGACGTCAAGATCGACGCGCGCCTGACGAACTCGGACAACTTCTCGGGCCGCTATTCGTTCGGCAACTTCAATACGAACGGCATCCGGGGCACGCTGCCGACGAATCTCACCGGGACGAGCTTCAACCGTCCGCAGAACGTCGCGCTCAACTGGACGCAGGATCATCAGTCCAACCATGGTCAACGAGGCGCGGATCGGCATGAACCGCGCGGTCTTCATCACCGACGTGCTCGATTGGTACGGGCTTGGCGACGGCAACGCGACGCTCGGCATCCCCGGCGGCCAGGCCAAGCCAGGATTGAGCTCGATCGCCATGGGCAATGGCGTTTCGAATATCGGGAGCACGGCCGTCATCGAGGACAACGTCACCAACACGTTCCACTACGGCGACACGCTGACGATCAACCGCAACCGCCACTTGATGAAGATGGGCGGCCAGTGGCTGCGCTATCAGCAGAACCGGTTCTACCCCGGCAACAACGGGCTGCTCGGGTCTATTCGAGTACAGCGGTACTTTCACTGGAGCTGCATACGCCGACTTCCTGCTCGACCTGCTCGCGCGGAAGGGCCTCGGCAGCAACTCGGGCACCTGGGGGCACCGACAGAACCGCATTGGCCTGTTCTTCCAGGACGACTTCAAGATGCGGAGCAACCTGACGTGGATCCTCGGCATCCGCTGGGAGTACACGTCACCTGTCTACGAGGTCCACGATCGCCAGTCGAACTTCGACATCGTGACGGGCCAGCAGTTCTTTGCGGGCCAGGACGGCAACAGCCGGGCGCTCTACGAGCCGTACTACAAGGGCTTCGAGCCCCGACTCGGGTTCGCGTGGACCCCGACGATGTTCGAGGACAGGCTCGTGGTCCGCGGGGGGTACGGTATTACACAGTACATGGAGGGGACAGGCTCGAACCTGCGCCTGCCGCTCAATCCGCCGTTCTTCTCCGAGGCGGACATCAGTTTCGACAGATCGTCCGGCGCCGGCACGATCAGCCGTGGCTTCACCGACGTAATCGTTCGCGATCAGCCGGCCGGACTCATCCGGGTATGGAATCCCGATCTGCGACCGCAATTCACCCAGCAGTGGAACCTCACGTTCGAGTACGCGGTGGCGCCCTCCACCGCTGTCACGCTCGGCTACGTCGGCAACAAGGCGACGCACCTGGTTGCCCCGACCGACTGGAACCAGCCGCTGCCCGGGAACGGGTCCACCGTCGACGTGGATCCCCTTCCAGCAGCGGCGGCCACTCTACGAGGAGCTCCCGCTCGTGACGCAAATCAGCGGCACCGACTCGTGGGCGATCAGCAATTACCACGCGATGCAGGCGAGCCTGCGGCGGCGGTATTCGCAGGGGCTCGAGTTCATGGGCTCGTACACCTGGAGCAAGACCATGACCGACAACCTCGGGTACTACGGCAGCGCCGGCGTGGCGGCGCAGGGCGCATACTCGTACAACAACTACAATCGGCGCGGGCAGAACTACGGCCCGGCGTTCTTCGACGCCACGCACAACATCACGACCTCCGCCATCTACGAGCTTCCCTATGGACGCGTCCGGCAGGGTACCGGCTGGAACGGACTCGTCGACGCGGTGCTCGGCGGCTGGAACGTCGCCGGCATCGTCAGCTGGCACACCGGATTCCCGATAACCGTGACTGCAACCGACGTTTCGCTGCAGAACCCGCGCGGCACCTCGAGGCCCAACCGGATCGGCAGCGGCGTACCGGCCGATCAAACGCTCGATCATTGGCTCGACGAAACCGCGTTCGTCATGCCGCCGCAGGGCAGCTTCGGCGACGCCGGCGTCGGGATCGTCCGCGCGCCCAGGTACTTCAACCTGGATGTGTCCCTCGGCAAGAAGTTCGGGCTGTCCGGTGGTCGCTACCTCGACTTCCGCGCCGAGTTCTTCAACTTCCTGAATCATCCGAGCTTTGGGCCGCCGGCGACGAACTTCAGCACCCCGAACACGTTCGGGCGGATCACGAGCACGGTGAGTCAGTCGCGGAACCTCGAGTTTGCGTTGAAGTTCCACTTCTGAAGCACCAAACGCGATGTGGAGTAGCCCCGATGGACCGGGCGCTACTCCACTCTCTTTCTCGGGGAGGACGGTGCGTGTCACAGCAGTCACTGCACGTTCGGCGTAGCGTCGTGTGTTGCCTGGTCGCCATTGCCGTTCCTCTCCTGAATGCGCAGAACCCCCAGTTCGATCTCCTGATCAGGAACGGCCACGTGATCGACGCGAAGAACGGCGTCGATGCGGTCACGGACGTCGCGGTCACCGGCACCAAGATCGCCAGGGTCGCGGCGAAAATCGACCCGGCGCTCGCGCGGCGCGTCGTCGACGCGACGGGACTCTACGTCGTGCCCGGCCTCATCGACATGCACGCGCACGTCTTCTTCGGCACCGAGCGCGACTCGTACCTGAGCAACGGCGACAGCGCCGTGGCAGCCCGACAACCACTCGTTCCGCAGCGGCCAGACGACGCTCGTCGACGTGGGCGGCGCGGGCTGGCGCAACTTCCCGCAGTTCAAGGATCAGGTGATCGATCGCGCCAGGCACGCGCGTCCTCTCGTTCATCAACATCGTCGGCTCGGGCATGAAGGGCGGCCCGATCGAGCAGAACCTCGCGGACATGGACGCGAGGCTGACGGCCATGCGCATCCGACAGCACCCCGGCGTCGATCGTCGGGATCAAGGTCGCGCACTACAGCGGGCCCGAATGGGATCCCGTGCTCCGCGGCGTCGAGGCGGGCCGCGCGACCAACGTGCCGGTCATGATCGATTTCGGCGGCCACACGCCGCCGCTGCCGCTCGAAGATCTGCTGCTGAAGCACCTGCGGCCGGGCGACATCCTCACGCACACGTACGCGCACGTGAACGGGCGCATCCCGATCGTCGACGAGCAGGGCCGCGTGCGGCCGTTCGTGCTCGAGGCGCGCAAGCGCGGCGTGATCTTCGACGTCGGCCACGGAGGCGGAAGCTTCCTCTTCCGTCAGGCGGTGCCCGCGATGAAACAGGGCTTCATGCCGGACGTGATCAGTACCGATCTCCACACGGGAAGCATGAACAGCGGCATGAAGGACATCCTCAACACGATGTCGAAGTTCCTCAACATGGGCATGCCGCTCAAGGATGTGATCAGGGCGAACACCGCGCGCGCAGCCGAGGTGATCAAGCGCCCGGATCTGGGCCACATCGCCGAAGGCGGCGAGGCCGACATCGCCGTGCTCAACCTGCGGCGCGGCAGCTTCGGCTTCATCGACGTCGGCGGCGGCAAGCTCACCGGCGATCAGAAGCTCGAATGCGAGCTGACGGTGAAGGGCGGCCAGGTCGTCTGGGATCTGAACGGCCTGTCCGTGCCGGTCTGGACGGACGTGCCTCCACGAAAGTAACGGAAAGGGCGGGTGCGCTGCGCGTGACCGAATCGTATGCGCCTGTAGTGTCCGGCTTCAGCCGGAACTGATCCGATTCGGGGCTGAATCTGCTGGTCCGGCTGAAGCCGGACGCTACAGTCCGGCCGAAGCCGGACGAAACAGATGGGGAGGGAGCAATGGTGCGCCGACTGTGGTTGGCTGTGGGCTTGGTACTGGCCTTCTCAACGGCTGCGTTCGCCCAGCTGGCGTCGCAGACCGCGCTCGTCGGAACGGTGACGGACGGCGGCGGACTGGTGGTGCCCGGCGCCCAGGTCACGCCGTGAACGTCGGCACGAAGGACACGTACGAGGCGACCACGAACGCCGAGGGCTATTACCACATCCAGTTCGTGCGTCCCGGGAAGTACGACATCTCCGTCACGATCGACGGCTTCCAGTCGTTCAAGGCGACCGGCGTCGAGGTCGCCACGAACCAGGTCGTGCGCACCAACGCGACGCTGCAGGTGGGCGGCGTCAACGAGACGGTCAACGTCGAGGCCACGGCGCAGGTGCTCGACACCGATCGCGCCACCGTGTCGGAGACGATTGGCGAGCGCGCGATCGTCGAGCTGCCGCTCAGCGGGCCGCAACGTCTGGAGCCTCGCGAGCACGACGCCGGGCGTCCTCGGCGGCCTCAACAGCGACATCGGCCTGAGCTTCAGGGGCGCGGGCCAGCGCGAGATTCAGAACAGCCTCTCGCTCGACGGCATCAGCTCCTCGTCGAACCTGCTGGCCGCGACGAGCATGCGGCCGATCGCCGACGCGGTCACCGAGATCCAGGTCCAGACCGGCAGCACGTCCGCCGAGTACGGCTCGTATCTCGGCGTCCACATCAACGTCGTGACCAAGAGCGGCACCAACTCGACGCACGGCACGCTCTTCTATTTCGGTCAGGACGACTCGCTCGACTCGCGCGGGTATTTCGAGAACCCGGCCATCCCGAAGAATCCGCGCAACCGCAAGCAGTTCGGCGCGCCAGGCGGACGGACCATTCGTCATCCCGGGCCTGTACGACGGCCGCAACAAGACGTTTTTCATGGGCGCCTACGAGGGCGTGCGCGGCGAGCGATCACGAGCCCGATCGCGTCGGTGCCGACGCCGTTGATGCGCCAGGGGAACTTCTCGGAGATCACCACGGCGATCAGGAATCCGTTTACCGGGCAGAACTTCCCGGGCAACGTCATCCCGCCGCAGATGCTGTCGCCAGACGTCGCTCGATGCTGCTGCAGTACTATCCGGCGGCGAATCTCTCCGGCACCGCCAACAACTATCAGGGCCCGAGCCCGAACACCGACAACGTGGATCAGATCCTGGCGCGCGTCGATCAGAACCTGGGCAACATGGTCCGGATGAACGTGCGTTACAACTGGCACGACAGCTTCGTCAGCAATTTCAGCAACTCTCCGATACCCGTCGCCGCGGTCAACCAGCCCCGCGTGAACAACAACTGGCTGTTCTGCGTACACGCACACGCTCACGCCGAGGCTGCACAACGACTTCCGCATCGGCTACCACCGGATCGATTTCGACACGGTCAACCCGTTCTACACCGACGGCCCGTCGGACGCCGGCACGTCGCTCGGGCATCCCCGGGTTCGACGGCGACACGCGCTACAGACAACCCCGGCATGCCGAGCGATCAACATCAGCAACTTCACCGGCTTCGGCGGCGGGGGCACCAACTGGTATCCAGTTCGACACGACGTTCCAGATGTCGAACGTGCTGGCGTACAACCGCGGCTCGCACAACCTCCGGTTCGGGTTCGATCTGCGACGGCTCGCCACGGGCCGGCGTGCGGCCAACAATCCCCGCGGCAGCTTCACCTTCACCGGGACCATCGCCAACTACGGCATGGCCGAATTCATGCTCGGGCTCCCGCGAACCGTCATCCCGCCGACCGATCAGATCCAGGGGCACGTCGGCGGCTGGCGCAACGGGTTCTTCGTCAACGACGAGTGGCAGGCCGTCGCGCAACTTCACGTTCAGCCTCGGCCTGCGCTACGAGTTGAATACGCCGGTCCAGACCTACGACGGCCTGGCGACGATGCTTGCCGAAGACTTCGAGACGATCATTCCTGCGACGCTGCCGTCGCCGGGCTTCGAGTTCCACGAGGCGAACTACAAGGACATCGCGCCGCGGCTCGGCGCGACCTATCGCCTCAGCGAGAAGACCGTGCTGCGCGCCGGCTTCGGGATCTACTACAACCCGAACCAGATGAACTCGTTCACGTTCCTGACCAACAATCCGCCGCTGGCGGCCGTCACGACCTACACGTCGGATCCGGCCAACCCGACGCTCTCGTTCGATCGAATCCGACCGGCGTCGGTCGGACCGGCGGGCAGACCGGACATGATCTCGCCGACACGCGAGCTGCCCAACGCGCGCAAGGATCAGTGGAGCTTCGACGTGCAGCGCGAGCTGTGGCGCGACACGGCGCTCGACTTCCAGTACGTCGGCTCGAACACCAGCCACCTCGATCGCAGCTTCTTCAACAACACGCCGCAGCCGGGCGCCGGCGACAGTCGACCTCGCGGCGGCCGAGCCAGAACTACCGCAGCCGCCGGATCATCCAGAACGATCTCGATCGCCGACTACGACGCGGTCAGCATCATCCTGCGCAAGCGGATGAGCCATGGCATCCAGGCCGACGCGCACTACACCTGGTCGCGCACGCGCGACATGTCGACGCACTCGAACGGCGGCGGCCAGACGATGGACAACTACGACATCTGGCGCGACTACGGCCCGGCGAACTGGGACGTGCCGCACCGGTTCGTGGCCAGCTACATCTACGACATGCCCGTTCCTGAAGGACTCGTCCAACGCGTTCCTCAAGTACGTGGTCGCGGGCTGGCAGGTGTCGGGCGTCACCACCATCCAGAGCGGGACGCCGGTGAACGTCACGATCGGCGCCGACCGGGCCAATATCGGCATCACCGGCGGACAGCGGCCGATCTCGTCGGCGCGGTGCCGAGCCTCGACTGCCAGGCGAACTCAGCCGGCGCAACGCAGGTCGAGCCCGCCGCAGCTGATGAACTGCTTCGACGCGTCGGCGTTCGCGCTTGCCGGCGCAGTTCACGTTCGGGAACGCGGATCGCAACATCCTTCGCGGGCCGAAGTTCGTGAGCACCGATCTGTCGCTGCATGAAAAACGTGACGCTCGGCGGCAGCGCGCACGCTTCCAGGTCCGCGTCGAGATGTTCAACATCTTCAACACGTGAACTGGGGCAACCCCAATGCGTCGTTCGACTCGACCGCGTTCGGCCGCATCACGTCCGCCGGCACGATGCGGCAGGTGCAGCTGGGGGCGAAGTTGATCTGTTCTGAGCTGCCAGCTTCCAGCTACCAGCTTCCAGCTTCCAGCTACCAGGCTGATAGCCAGAGCTCAGCTGCAGCTCACAGACCGCTCGACTGAGAGTCTGAACGTTTTCGGCTGGCACGCTGGAAGCCGGAAGCTGGAAGCTGACTGGAACCCCATGTCCCATCGATCCATGTTGAGCCGCCGGCGTCTGCTGCGGCTGGCGAGCGCTCTTCGGTGCCGGCAGCGTAGTGCCCGCGTCGCGCGCATCCGTCCGCGCCGTGGAAGCGCCGCAGGCCCCGGCCGCGCTGCAGCAGGCGCCGCAACGTCTACGAATCGATCGGCGTCCGCCCGCTGATCAACTGCCGCGGCACGCTGACGATCATCGGCGGCTCGATCGAGCTGCCGGAGGTGCGCGCGGCGAAGAGCGCGGCGAACCAGCAGCACGCGCAGCTGGACGAGCTGATGGCGGCGGTCGGCAAGCGGCTCGCGGAGCTGACCGGCGCCGAGTGGGGCATGGTCAGCTCCGGCTGCGCGGCGGCGATGTCGCACGCGACGGCCGCGTGCGTGGCCGGCGGCAATCCCGATCTGCACGTCCGCATTCCCAACCTCGAGGGCTTCGCCAGGGACGAAGTCATCATCCCGACGCACTCGCGCAACGTCTACGACGCGGCGATTCGCGCCGTCGGCGTGAAGATCGTCGAGGTCGAGACGCCGGAGACGCTGCAGCTCGCGATCGGCCCGAGGACCGCGATGATCTACATCTTCGCCGGTCCGCGGAACGACAGCGGGACCGATGTCGACCGAGGCGATCGCGGCGCATCGCGAAGCCGCACAACGTGCCGGTGCTTCGTCGACGCGGCGGCGGAGATCCTCACGATTCCGAACGTTCACCTGCAGCGCGGCGCCACGCTCGTCGGCTACAGCGGCGGCAAGTTCATTCGCGGTCCGCAGAGCGCCGGGCTGCTGCTCGGCCGCAAGGATCTGGTGCAGGCCGCCTGGGTCCACAGCGCGCCGCACCACGGCTACGCGCGCGCCATGAAGGTCGGGCGCGAAGAGATGATCGGCATGCTCGCGGCGGTCGAGAACTGGGTGAAGCGCGATCACGCCGCCGAGTGGCGGCACTGGATCGCAGCGCTGCGAGTACATCGCCGAGCGCCTGTCGAGAGATTCCGGGCGTCACGACCAGCGTCCAGCGCGACCCGGGCCCGAGCCTCAGCAATCGAAGCCCGAGCGTCCGCATTCGCTGGAGCGCGAGCCAGCTCGGGCATTACCGGCGCGCAGGTGTCCGACCTCCTCGACAAGGGAGAGCCGCGCATCGCGGTAGGCGGCGGCGGAGGCGGAGGTGGAGGCGGCCGGCAGGGTCAGGACGCGCAGGGCGACACCGGGATCTCGATCACGGCGGCGATGATGTCGAACGGCGACGAGAAGCTGGTCGCCGAGCGGATCCTGCAGGTGCTCTCGGCAAAGCACACGCTGCAGCAGATGCCAGAGCCGTTCGGCGCCGATCGCGAACCTGACGGGCCGATGGGACGTCGACATTCAGTACGCGGCCAGCCAGTCGAAGCACACGCTGCAGATCGTGCAGAATGGCAACCGGCTCGAGGGTCTCCACCAGGGGAATTTCGTCAGCCGCGACATCGCCGGTACGATCAATGGCGTCGAGGTGACGCTCGCGAGCAGCGTCACCGAGCGCCACGGAGATGCGCTGACGTATCGTTTCACCGGAAAGGCCGACGCCGCCGGCGCGTCGATGTCCGGCGGGCTCGACATGGGAGAGTATCTGGCGGCCGCATGGACCGCCCGGAAGGTCAAATGAATCGACGAAAGTTTCTCGCCGCCGCCGTTCCGTCCGTCGCGATCGCCGCGCCCGCGTCCGCCGCGCAGCCGGGATCTGGTGCTGCCGTGCAGAAGAAAGTGCATCGCACGAGCACCGGTCCGTTCAAAAAAGACGGGCCGCCGCTCTACAGCCAGGAGCTGTCGTTCGGCAATCTCGTCTTCGTGTCCGGCAAGGGCGCGGGCATCGACGCGAAGGACGACATCAAGGCGCAGACGACCAGACGTGCTCAACCTGATCGAGGAATCGTTGAAGACCGCCGGCTCGTCGATGCAGAAGGTGCTCAAGGTGAACGTGTACCTCACCGACATGAAGGACTACACGGGCATGAACGAGGCCTACCTGGGCCGCTTCGGCCCGGAGCCTCCGGTCCGCTCGACCGTTGCGATCAGCTCGCTGCCCGATCGGTCGCTGGTCGAGATCGACTGTATCGCTCACCTCTGAGCGTCCGCGCGAGGCTACCTCTTCTTCGTCGAGGTGCGCCTGCGCGAGCTCCTGCGCGGCACCTTCGCGCCTTTCTTCCGCGCCTCGCTCAAGGCGATCGCGATCGCCTGCTTGCGGCTCGTCACCTTGCGGCCCGATCCGCTCTTCAGCGTGCCGCGCTTGCGGCGCCGCATCGCGGACTCGACGTTCTTGATTGCCGCCTCGCCGTACTTCGCCATCGAAACCTCCGTGGAACCTCTTGCGGAAGGTGTTCCCACAATCCGACAGGTGTCTAGCAAATCAGATGCTCACGGCGTCGTCTCGAACCTCGGCCTCATCGTGACCGGCGGCGGCATGGTGATGTCCTAGCCTGTGAGTTAAGCTGAACCTGCACCCTGAACCCTGCACCCTGAACCCTGAACCCTGAACCTTGAACCCTGAACCATTTGCGATCCCACCCCCCATCGAGCCCATGCTCGCCAAGCTCGCCGACGCGATCCCCGAGGGTAGTTCCTGTCTCTACGAGCCGAAGTGGGACGGCTTTCGCGCGATCGTTTTTCGGAGCGGGGACGACCTCTACATCCAGAGCCGCGACCTGCGCCCGCTCGATCGCTACTTTCCGGAGCTGCACGACGCGCTCCTCGAGCGCCTTCCGGCCGGGTGCGTCGTCGACGGAGAGATCGTGATCGCGACGAGCAAGGGGCTCGACTTCGACGCGCTTCAGCTGCGCCTGCACCCGGCGGCGACGCGCGTGGCGAAGCTCGCGCGCGAAACGCCCTCGTCTTTCGTGGCGTTCGATCTCCTGGCGCACGACGGATCCGACATACGCGAGAAGACGCAGCGTGAAAGACGGGAGCTGCTGGAACGGCTGCTCGCGGGCGCGACGCCGCCCCTCCATCTGACGCCGATGACGCGCGACCGCGCGATCGCCGTCGAGTGGCTGCATCGCTTCGAAGGTGCGGGGCTCGACGGCGTGATCGTGAAGCCGGACGATGGGATCTACGAGCCGGGGAAGCGGGCGATGATCAAGGTCAAGCACGCGCGGACCGCTGACTGCGTGGTGGCGGGGTTCCGCTGGCACAAGAGCGGCAACGACGCCGTCGGATCTCTGCTGCTCGGCTTGTACGACGCGCGTGGCGCGCTGCAGCACGTCGGCGTCACGTCGTCGTTCACGATGGCGTACCGAAAGGAGCTGGCGGGCGAGCTCGCGACGCTGCGCGAGCACGCGCTGCGCGATCATCCCTGGCGCGAGTGGGCGGCCGGCGGCGACGGCACGCGGATGCCGGGCGGACAGAGCCGGTGGAGCGCTGGCAAGGATCTCTCCTGGGAGCCGGTTCGCATCGAGCGCGTGTGCGAGGTCAAGTACGACCACCTGCAGGGCGATCGCTTCCGGCACGCGGCGGTGTTCCTCCGGTGGCGGCCGGACAGGCAGCCGAAGGATTGCCGCTACGATCAGCTCGAGGTCACTCAGCCGTACGAGCTCGAGAAGGTGTTCGGCGGGATTTGACGTGCTCCCGCCACTTCGTGATCTCCGGCGGCTCGTCGTCGGGATCGAGCGCTTCCTGCACGGGGCGCAGCGGTTCGGGCACGTGCTGCAGGTTCACGCGGATTCTCGTCCAGGTGTGAAAGCGCCCGCGCATCGCGTCCACGAGCACGTCGGCCGGCTCGAGGTGCGCGGCGGCGTCGGGATGGCGGCTCTTCCATCGCTCGAGCCCTGCGAGGGCGTCGTCTTTTCGCTGCGCGCGCCCGATCTCGACGAGCGGGTGCTTGATCGCGCGCCGGCGCGACGGCTGCACGCGCGTGGGCTCGCCCGGCTGCTTCCGGTACTGAGGAGGCCATGGCGCGTCGCCCAACCCTTCACGCTCGTGGCGCGCGGACAGCTCGAGCAGCGCGTCGAGTGAGCATGGGTGGGCGTCGATGCCCGCGTGCCGGTCGCCTGCCTGCTCGAAGCGCGCCGGCATCGTAGCCATCGTGAAGTCGCGGGGATCGCAGTCTGGGACCTCGTCCCAGAAGAGCGGCGCCGACACCCGCGCGTCGGGAGTCGGGCGGACCGAGTACGCGCCCGCCACGGTGCGATCCTTTGCGTTCTGGTTGTAGTCGAGGAAGACGCCGTGCCGTTCCTCCTTCCACCACTTGCTCGTGGCAAGGGATGGCGCGCGGCGCTCCACCTCGCGCGCGAACGCGAGCGCGGCGCGCCGCACCTCGGTGAAGGTCCACTTGCGCTCGATGCGGACGAACACGTGCATGCCGCGCGAGCCCGACGTCTTCGGCCATCCGACGAGACCGAAATCAGCCAGCGCCGCCTGCACCACTCCCGCGACTTCCCGCAGCTGCGGCCACGTCACGCCCGGGACGGGATCGAGGTCGACCCGCAGCTCGTCGGGGTGATCGAGATCGTCGGCGCGCACCGGATGCGGGTGCAGCTCGAGGCAGGCGAGGTTCGCCATCCACGCGAGCGCCGCCGCGTCGCGCGGCACGACTTCTTCCGCGGTGCGCCCGGAGGGGAAGTGCAGCGACACCACCTCGATCCAGGGCGGACGGGATTCCGGCGCGCGCTTCTGGTAGAAGAACTCTCCGGCGATGCCGTTTGGATAGCGGACGAGCACGTTGGGCCGCGCGCCGCTGCCCCGCAACGCGCCGTCGGCCACCGCCAGGTAATAGCGAACGAGATCCAGCTTCGTGTAGCCCGCGTCCGGAAACAGCACTTTGCGCGGGTTGGAGATCGCGATCTCGCGCCCCTCTGCGATCACGGTTTCCTGTTCGGCCTTCGGCACACCTCAGAATAACTCTCCTGTAGTGTCCCGCTTCAGAGGTGCGTGTAGTGTCCGGCTCTAGCCGGACCTGACGTATTGCACTCGTGTAGTGTCCGGCTTCAGCCGGACCCTGGTGAAGGCCGGCTAAAGCCGGACACTACAGGAGCGTTCAAAGAGCCGCCCTAGTCCGCCCGAAGGGCGTCGGCGGGATCGACGCGCGACGCGGACATCGCCGGCAGCACGCCCGCTCCGAGACCTGCGACGGCGCCGACGATCGCCACGATCGCAAACGTTGCGGGATCGAAGGGCGTCACGCCGAAGAGCAGCGACTTCAGCACGCTGCCCGTCATCGCCGCGAGAATCAACCCGACCGCGACGCCTCCGCCCGTCAGCCACGCGCCCTGCACGACCACCGCACGCGCGATGTCCGACGGCCGGGCGCCGAGCGCGACGCGCACGCCGATCTCCCGCGAACGCTGCGACACGCTGTAGGCCATCACACCGTACACCCCCACGAACGCGAGCAGCGACGCGGCGATCGCGAACGCGCCCAGGAGCGCCATGCTCCCGCGCCGCCACGCCCACGTCGTCGCGGCCAGCGCGCCGAAGTCCTGGACGCCGCTCACCGGAACGTTGCGATCGACACCGGCCGCGGCATCGCGGAGCGATCGTTCGAGCGATTGCGCGCTCGCGTTCGTCCGCGCGACCAGCCCGAAGAACGGCCAGTACGCTTGAGAGGCGGGGCGGTAGATCTCCGGCTCCGGGTCCCGCGCGAGATCGTGATGGCGCGTGTCGCCGACGACCCCGACGACCTCCCTCGACGCGGGCGTCCCCATGTCGGGCACCATCAGCGTCTGGCCGACTGGATCGGCGTTCGGCCACAACCGGCGCGCCGCGGTCTCGTTCACGATGATGACGTCCGGAGCGCCGGTGCGATCGCGTTCGTCGAAGTAGCGTCCGCGCCGCAGGGGAATGCCGAGCGTGCGGAAGTAGCCGGGCGTCACGATCCGGAACTCCGCGAAGCGCTCCTCGGGCGGCTGGCCGGGCAGATAGTGCGGACGAAGCGCGTTGTTTCCCGTGAGCGGCAGCGTGTTGACCGCCGCCGCGGATTGCACGCCGGGCAGCGCGGCGACCGCGGTGACGAGCTGGTCGAGAAACGCTGCGCTTTGCTGCGTGGACTTATAGCGATCTCGCGGAAGCAGGAGCTGGGCGGTCACGACCTTATCGGTGTCGAATCCAAACGATCGATCCTGCAGGCGGGCGAAACTGCGCACGAGGAGCCCCGCGCCGACGAGCAGCAGCACCGATAGCGCGACCTGCGCGGAGACGATGACGTTGCGCGCGATCTGCGTGTGCCGATCGGCGGTCGCCCCGCGCGCACCCGCGCGCAGCGATCCGGCCGAAGCGTCCGGTCGCCGCAGGAACGGCGCGCAGCCGAACACGAGGCCGATGGCCGCGGTGATCCCGATCGTCGCGAGCACCACGCGCACGTCCCACCACTCGGCCGCGGTCGATGGAAGCGAGACGCCAGGCATGCGCGTCGCCAGCAGCTGCGCGAGGACCTGCGTGCCCCACGACGCGAGGATCAGGCCGGCCGCGGTTCCCGCCGCCGCGAGCAGCAGGCCTTCGGCGAGATGCTGCCGCAGCAGATCGAGACGCGTTGCTCCCAGAGCCACACGAACAGCCAGCTCGCGCGCCCGGCCGCTCGCGCGCACGAGCACGAGGCTCACGACGTTCGACGCCGCGATGAGGAGAAGGACGAACGCCGTTCCCTGCAGGATCCAGAGCAGCTGACCGCTGTCGCCGGCGTAGAAATCCTCGAGCGGCCGGACGCTGACGTCGAATCCCTTGTGCGTGTCCGGGAATTCCCGCGCAAGACGATCCGCGATGGCGCGGAGCTCGGCCTCGGCGCGCTCGCGGCTCACGCCGGCGCGAAGCCGCGCGACGACTCGAAGCGGACGCAGCTTGCGATCGCGGAGCCAGGCGTCCGTCAGCGTCAGCGGCGTCCAGAGCTGCGCGATCGGGTACGGGTGCGTGAAGGTCGGCGGCATCACGCCCGCGATCGTGTGCGAGCGTCCGTCGAGCTGTGCGGTGGTTCCAACTACCGCAGGATTGGCGCCGAAGCGCCGGCGCCACAGCGCGTCGCTGAGCACGACGACGTCATCTCGTCCCGGTTGGCCGTCTTCGAGCGTGAGCGTGCGTCCGATCGCCGGCGGGACGCCGAGCATCGAGAAGAGACCGGGCGTGAATTGCCAGCCGACGAGGCCTTCGGGATGTTCGGTGCCTGTCAGGGTGGACGCGCGGTCGACGAATGCCTCGACCGAGTCGAAGAGCGCCGTGCGCTTCCAGATGTCGTAGTCGAACGCGGAGCTCTTCGAGTACCGTCCGCGATCCGCGTTCCACGTCGCGATCCAGACCAGCCGATCGGGATCGTGATACGGGAGCGGTGCGAGCAGTACGCGATTGAGGAGGCTGAAGATCGCGACGTTGGTGCCGATGCCGAGCGCGATGGTGAGGATCGCGGTGACGGTGAACCAGCGATCCCTGGTGAACGTGCGGAGCGTGGCGCGGAGCGTCATGCTAGAAAACTAGCACAACTGTCCCGCGGTGTCACCGCCGGCTGGTCTCGGGATCCAGCTCCCGCACCAGCTGGTCAATACGGCCCCGCAGCGCCGTGAGCGAGCCGCGCCGGGATTCCCAGCGCTCCTGTTCCGCGCGAACGAAGCGCGCGTAGGGTCCGATCGCGTCGGTGAAGCGCTCGGCGCTGCGCTCCTGCGCGCGCTGGAAGGATCCGTTCAACGCCTGCCCGAGCTCGGCGGTCAGTCCGGACACTCGCTCTCGAATCTCCGCTCGCGCCTTGCGGCGCCTCGCCGGAATGATGAAGAAGCCCAGCGCGGCCATCACGCCGGCCATCGCGAACCCGGTGATGTCCGCCGCCGCCGTCGTCGCGGCCAGCGAGACGATCGCACCCAGGCCGACCGCGCCCGCGCCGACGGCCGCGGTCGCGGCCACGGCATTGCGCGCCGCGTCGGCGATCTGTTCGGACTCGCGTCGCCGATCGTAGCCGTCGACGACTTGCTGCGCCTCCCGCCCGACAGAGTCGAGCAGACGCGACCGATCCTCGTGGAAGCTGCCGGCTTCCGCATGGCCGAGGATGCGATCGCCGTGCTCGCGCTCGCGCGCCGTGAGCCTCGCGGACACGGCCTGCCACTGCTTGTAGTCCTGATCCACCAGCCAGTCGATGAGCTCGGACACTCGGCGCTCGATCTGCTTCGGGGCGTCCGCGACGACCTTCTCTTCGAACTCGCGCTGCACGCGCGACCGGTTCACGAGATCGAAGACGCGTCCCAGGCGGAGCGTGTCGTCGAAGAACTGGTGCCCGCGGGATTCCATGTCGGAGAGCGTTTTCTCCACGGCGCTCATTCGCAGCTCGAAGCCGCGGCGGAGATCGGTGCGGTACTCGGCGAGCTGCCGGCCGATGTCGTCGAGCGACGACGTGTCGCTCGCGAGGAGCGCGAGGCGCTCGTCGGCGACGGCGACGTACCGCCGCGCGAGCACGTCCGCGACGTTGAGGGGGCTCTCGAGCTTCAGCCGGAAGCGGCTCTGCTCGTCGAGCGATTCACGCAGGTATCGTTCGAGCGCCTCGAAGCGGCTGGCCTTCCAGAGGCCCGGCTCGCCGTGCTTCGCGCGATCCGCGAGCCGCGCGCTCACGGGGAAGATGGGCGGCCGCGTGCCGATCGCCTGCTGCGCCGCGTCCGCGACGAACGTCAGCACCTGATCGAGGTCTTCGGGGCGCTCGAAGATATCCACCTTGTTCACGACGATGACGATCTTCTTGCCCCATTCGCGGATGGCCGTTATGAACGCGCGCTCCGTTTCGGTGAACGGCCGATCCGCCGACGTGACGAAGAGGATGACGTCCGCGCGCGGCACGAACTCCGCCGTGAGCCGCTCGTGCTCGCGCAGGATCGCGTTCGTCCCGGGCGTGTCGACGATGTGGATGTCTTCGAGGAAGCCGATGGGCGCGGTCACGAGGCGCATGCCGTCGCCCGCGGGTTCGTTGGACGCGGCCGCGCCGTGCCGCACGAGATGAATCCGCGACGTCGTCGGCGTGACGCCTTCTTCGAGCAGGCGGTCGCCGAGCAGCGCGTTGATGAACGCGCTCTTGCCCGCGTTGAACTCGCCGACGACGACCAGGAGAAACAGTTCGTCGAGCTGCCGCGCCGACTCTGCGAGCGTGGCGGCATCGGCGGCCGTCGCGGGCGCCGCCGCGAGCTCGACGCGAACGTCGGCGAGCAGCCGGCGGGCCGCCGTCAGCTGCGCTTCCATCCTGTCGTTCAGCACGCGATCCGGCACGCAGCCATTCTAGCGTCGCTTGTAGTGTCCGGCTTCAGCCGGGCTCCGACGACAGCTGTAGTGTCCGGCTTCAGCCGGACCTGAGGTCCGCCTGAAGGCGGACACTACAGGCGCAGGCGATAGAATCGTCGGCATCGTCATGTCCCGCGATCGTGGTCTCCTGAGGGTCAAGAGCGGTCACGCCCATCACCGGGTCAGCTTCGTCGAGCTGTTCTTCGACCTGGTCTTCGTCTTCGCCGTCACGCAGCTGTCGCACTCGCTGATCGAGCACTTCTCCCCGCTCGGCGCCGTGCAGACGCTGCTCCTCATGCTGGCGATCTGGTGGGTCTGGGTGTACACGGCGTGGTTCACCAACTGGCTGGATCCCGACAAGCTGCCGGTGCGCCTGGCGATGATGGCGATGATGATCGCGGGCCTCATCATGGCCGCGTCGATCCCGAAGGCCTTCGAGTCGCGCGGTGCCCCGTTCGCCGTTGCCTACGCGGCGATGCAGATCGGCCGCACGCTGTTCTTCCTCTGGGCGGTCCGCGGCCACCGGCGGATGACCGTGACCTTCCAGGGCATCTTCGCGTGGCTCCTGCTGAGCGCCTTCTTCTGGATCGCGGGCGCGCTGGTCGAAGGGCTCGAGCGGCTGGCCCTGTGGGGCGTAGCCATGGGCGTGGAGCTCGTATCTCCGGCGATCGGATTCTGGGTTCCCGGGCTCGGCCGATCGACGACCGCGGACTGGGACGTCGAGGGCGGCCACATGGCCGAACGCTGCGGGCTCTTCATCATCATCGCGCTCGGCGAGTCGATTCTCGTCACGGGCGCGGCCTTTGCCGGCCTCGAGTGGACGACGGCGAACGTGACCGCGTTCGTGACGTCGTTCGTCGGCAGCCTCGCAATGTGGTGGCTGTACTTCGACGTCTCGGCGGAAGCTGGCAGCCGGGCGATCTCCGAGTCGCACGATCCAGGGCGGATCGCCCGTCTCGCGTACACCTACGTCCACCTCCCCCTGGTCGCGGGCATCATCGTCGCGGCCGCCGCGGACGAGCTCGTGCTCGCGCATCCGACCGGCCAGACCGATGGGCCGGCCACGATCACCATACTGGGAAGCGCCGCGATCTATCTGACCGGGCACGCGCTCTTCGCGTGGTCGATCACCGGCCGCGTGCCGATGCCGTCGATCGCCGGGGTCGGCGTCCTCGCCCTGCTGGTTCCCGTGGCTCCGCGCGTCGCGCCGGTGGTGCTGATGATCGCGGCGACCGGTGTGCTCGTCGCGGCCGCGGCGCGCGAGACGTCGCTGAAGCGGTCTACCTCGCGGGTCGCAGCGCGGGCGGCGTCGTAGGGACCGGTCGTCCGGTCGACCGGTCGCTCGGTCGTCCGGTCGTCCGGTCGTTCGGTCGTTCGGTCGGCCGGTCGGCCGGAAAAACTTGCCGATCACGACCGCGCGGCTCTGATCGGCGGGTTTTTCCGAACCCCCCGAGCGACCGGACGACCGGCCGACCGAGCGACCGCCCTGCAGTGCTTGCGTCCGTTCGACTCCCTCTTTAAGCTGAGCCAATGGGACTTGCGCAGTGGGCGGGCGTCATCGATACGGTGGGCGGGCTCGTGCGGATGGCGATCGGCGTGCGTCAGGGCGCGAAAAACGGTCTGTCCGCCGCTCAACCGGGCTTCGGCGGGCCTGGTCAGATCGAAGCGCGACTCGCCGGGGTCGTCGTCGCGGCGCTCAAGGAAGCGTTCGATCGCGACAGCGTGCGCATGGAAATGGAGCGCTCGCAGATCGATGCCGAGCGGCGCCGCGCGGAGGAGGCGCTGCGCGCAGAGCTGCGGCGGCAGGCCGCGGATCGGGTGCTCGGACAGCTCCGCCTGATTGCGGTGATGGCGGTGAGCGTCTGGGCGTTGTCGGCGGCGCTCGGCGTCTGGCTTCCCGGGATGCGTGAGGCCATGCCTCGCGTGCTGCTCGGCACGGGATGGCTGTTCGCGCTCGCCGCGCTCGCGTACGCGTTCGCGGGCTGGCAGCACGTGTCGATCCGCTCGAGCGACACGAGCGCCGGCGCCGCCTTGATCGAACATTCGTCCACGAGCGTCGCGCCCTGGCTGCTCGTGGGTGCGTTGGCGCTCACCGGCGCCGGGCTGCTGGCCGCGCTGTGATGTCGCCTCTCGACGCGATCGCCGGCGCTCGCCATGCCGATCCGTTCTCGGTGCTCGGCCCGCACATCGACGACGGGCTGCTGACGATCCGCGCGTACCTTCCCGCGGCGAAATCGATCAGCGTCGTGCGCGACGGCGCCGAGCCTCTCGAGATGACGCGCCGTCATGCCGCGGGTGTCTTCGAGGCGTCGGTCGACGGCGTCACCGCCATTCCGGACTACCGCCTGCGCGTCTCGTATCCCGGCGGCCACACCGTAGACGTCGACGATCCGTATCGCTACGGCCGCATCATCGACGACTACGATCTGTACCTCTTCGGCGAGGGGAGCCACACCCGCATCTACGACAAGCTCGGCGCGCATCCCATGACGGTCGGGACGGCCGCCGGCGTGCACTTCGCCGTCTGGGCTCCCAACGCGCTGCGCGTCGAGCGTCGTCGGCGACTTCAACTCGTGGGACGGGCGCGTCCACCCGATGCGGCTGCTGGGCTCGAGCGGCGTGTGGGAGATCTTCGTGCCCGCCGCGAAGCTGGGCGATCGATACAAGTTCGAGATGCGCACGCGCACCGGCGGGATCGTCATCAAGACGGATCCGTTCGGGCTGGGGTTCGAGGTACCGCCGAAGTCGGCGTCCATCGTGACGACCGCCGAGTACGAGTGGCAGGACGACGAGTGGATGCGCCGGCGTCAGGAGGCCGGCTCGTGGTTCCAGCGCCCGATGGCCATCTACGAGGTGCACCTCGGATCGTGGGCGCGCGTTGCGGAGGACGGCGACCGGTATCTCACGTATCGCGAGCTCGCGCTGCGGCTGATTCCCTACGTGAAGGAGATGGGCTACACGCACGTCGAGCTCCTGCCGGTGATGGAGCACCCGTATTCCGCGTCGTGGGGATACCAGGTGACCGGCTTCTACGCGCCGACGAGCCGGTTCGGCACGCCGGCCGACTTCAAGGCGTTCGTCGATGCCTGCCATCAGCACGGCATCGGCGTGATCCTCGACTGGGTCCCGGGCCACTTTCCCAAGGACGCGTTCGGCCTCGCGCGATTCGACGGCACCGCGCTCTTCGAGCACGAGGATCCGCGGCAGGGCGAGCACCGCGACTGGGGAACGCTGATCTTCAACTACGGGCGCAACGAGGTCCGAAATTTCCTGATCGCGAACGCGCTGTTCTGGCTGCACGAGTACCACGTCGACGGGCTGCGCGTGGACGCGGTCGCGTCGATGCTGTACCTGGACTACTCGCGCAATCACGGCGAGTGGATCCCGAACCGCTTCGGCGGGCGCGAGAACCTCGAGGCGATCGACTTCCTGCGGCAGCTGAACGCGCAGACGCACGTCGAGGCGCCGGGATCGATCACGATTGCCGAGGAGTCCACGGCCTGGCCCTCGGTGAGCCGGCCGACGTGGCTCGGCGGCCTGGGGTTCACCTACAAGTGGAACATGGGCTGGATGAACGACATCCTGCAATACGCGAAGGCGGATCCCGTCTATCGCAAGTGGGATCATCGCCACCTCACGTTCTCGATGCTCTACGCGTTCAACGAGAACTTCATCCTTCCGTTCTCGCACGACGAGGTCGTGCACGGCAAGCGATCGATGTTCGGCAAGATTCCGGGCGACGACTGGCAGAAGGCGGCGACGCTGCGCGCGCTGTACGGCTTCATGTACGCGCACCCGGGCAAGAAGCTGATGTTCATGGGGGACGAGATTCGGCCAGGGGCACGAGTGGGATCACGACCACAGCGTCGACTGGCACCTGCTCGCGGAACCGCTGCACGCCGGCATTCAGCGCTTCGTGCGCGACCTGAACCGGACCTACGCTGCCGAGCGGGCGCTGCACGAAGTGGACTTCGACGGCACGGGCTTCCAGTGGATCGATTGCAACGACAGCGACAACAGCGTCGTGTCCCTCATCCGCCGCGCCATCGATCCGTCGGACTTCGTCGTGGCCGTCCTCAACTTCACGCCGGTGCCGCGCTGAGGCTATCGCGTCGGCGTTCCCGTGCCCGGCACCTACCGCGAGATCATCAACAGCGACGCCGACCTGTACGGCGGCGCCAACGTCGGCAACGGCGGCGCGGTCGCCGCCGATCCGATCAAGGCGCACGGCTTCGATCAGTCGCTCGAGCTGCTCCTGCCGCCGCTGGGCTTCCTGCTCCTGAAGCCCGCTTGAATCCGCAATTGCAGATTACGTCACTCATCCTTTCAATAAGTGCCCATTCCTTGTCCTCGACCGGCATCACCGACAGCCGCGACATGCGGACGAGCGGGAACGCGGCGAACGCCTTGTCTGCCTTGATCGACGCGAGCGTGACCGGCTTCGCGAGCTTTCGCACGGGCGCGACGTCGACCGCGTAAAGTTTCGCCGTCTTGTCGGCCGGATCGGGATACGCCGCCCCCGTCGCTTTCATCACGCCGACGACCGATTTCTCCTTGCCGGTGTGATAGAAGAAGATCTGGTCGCCCTTCGCGACCGATCGCAGATGCTTCTGGGCGAGCGGGTTGCGCACGCCGGTCCAGGTCGTGCTGCCGTCTCGCACCAGGTCGTCGTAGCTGTAGTTCTCGGGCTCTTCCTTGAACAACCAGTTCATGAGGCACCTTCGCCTTCGATGTCTGCCGCCGAGAGTATAGAACCGAAACCGGCCTGGGAGCGGCTGCGCCTGCGCGACCGGATCGCCCCGGACCTGCGCGTGCTCTTCGTCGGCATCAACCCCGGCGTGCGCTCCGCGACGATCGGCCATCACTTCGCCGGGTACTCGAACAGGTTCTGGAAGCTGCTCTGGGAGTCGGCGTTGGTGCCCGAGCGGATTCGCGCCGAAGACGACCATCGTCTGCTCGAATGGGGATTCGGGATCACGAATCTCATCGCGCGGCCGAGCCCGGGGATCGACGCGCTGCGGCCCGGTGAGTACGTCGAGGGATGGCGCATCCTGGAGCGCAAGGTCCGCCGCTATCGTCCGCGCATCGTCGCGTTCGTCGGCGTGACCGCCTACCGTGCCGTGCGGCCGCTCCTCGAGTCCGGCGACAAGGGCCGATCCGCGACGCCGCGGTCGGTGGTCGGCCGGCAGCGGTCGTCGACTCACGGCTCGATCGTGTTCGTCCTGCCGAATCCGAGCGGGCGCAACGCGAACTTCACATACGCCGAGATGCTGGGGGCGTTTCGAAAACTGGCGCGTCTTGTGAGGTCCGGCTGAAGCCCAATGCCTTTTCGGAAATCTGCACTGTGTGTCTGTCCAAAGGAGCCGGCCTCTTGCACATGGAGTCCATCTCACCAGCCGGCAATCTCTTCCACCGGTGGGAACGTTCCGGCGTCCCGATCAGCCGCGGTGGGCTGGCCGGCTCGGCCCTCCTACTTCGACAGCGCGGAAAAAATGGCCCCTCCGCCCGTCCTGACGCAGCTGGCGGCGGCTTGGGGTGATCCGCGCGCCGCACGATCGATCGACGCGCCCGACCAATCGACACGACCCGAACCAGTTTCCGAAAGGCATTACCCTGAAGCCGGGCGTTACACGCCGGACGCTTCTCGATCAGACATACTAGACGACGTGTCGCTGCTGAGATTCTTCGGCCTGGTAGACAACGACGACCCGAAGGTGGACAGCCTCGGCGAGATCGAGCGCGCGCTGTCCGAGCTCGACCCGCGCACCGCCCGCTATCTCGCCTGCTTCGCCTACATCCTGCACCGGATCGCCCGCGCCGACCACGTGATCACCGACGACGAGGCTCACCTCATCGAGCGGCTCGTGTCGGAGCGGGGCGCGATTCCCTCGGACCACGCCCAGCTCGTTGCGCGGATCGCCCGCGCGGAAGGGCTCCGCCACGGGGGTACCGAGGACTTCATCGTGTCGCGTGAATTCGCGAGCCTGGCCACGCGTGACGAAAAGCTCGCGCTCCTCGAGTGCTTGTTCGCCGTATCTGCCTCCGATCAATCGATTCGCACTGTCGAAGACAACGAGATCCGCCGCGTCGCGAGCGAGATCAAGCTGGAACACGCGGATTTCATCGCCGCGCGCTCCGCCCACGCGCACCACCTCCACTCGAGAAAAACGCGGCAGCCCTGAGACGATTGACCGCCATGGCGCCGGTGTGACGAATGGTGGGACGAATCGACGGAGAAAACCGCAAAACGTTCGGCCCTCCGTTTACGTCTAAGCCGGGACAGGAGAGCTTCAAATGCGACGTTCGATTGCTCCCGCCCTGGCCGTGCTCGCGATGAGCGCGATGGTGTCGGCGGCCGTCCTCCCACGACAGGTGAAGCCGAGCGAAATTGCCGTCACCGCCACGTTCAAGGGGAAAGGGACGGTCGACGAGAAGCACGACATCCTCGTCTTCCTCTTCGATCATCCGTCGCCGACGGCCGGCAGCCGGCCGATTGACGTGCGGAGCGTCACGAAGAACGGCCAGACGGTCACGTTCGAGAAGGTGACGGTCGACCCGGTCTACGTGCTCATGGTGTACGACGAGAAGGCCGGCTACGATGGCCAGTCTGCGCCTCCCCTCGGCGCGCCAATCGGGAACTATGGAAAGGCCGGGAAGGCGATTCCGGTGAAGCCGGGAAGTAAGGTGGCGGCGACGTTCGACGACACCGTCCGCTGGAAATAGCCTGAAAACGCCGATCCTGCCGGCGCTCGCGCAACGGGCGCCGGCTGGATAATATGGGACCATGTCGCTCACACGATTTGGTTCCGCCTTCCTGATCTCGCTCGCCGCGGCGTATGCGCTGGCCGTGGCCGCCCACGCGCAGCCCACGCCAGCCGGCACGACCCCCGCTGACGCGAAAGCCTTTCTCGCGCGCGTCGACGCCGATATCCTGACGCTCGGGAACGCGGCGAGCCGCGCCGGCTGGATTCAGTCCACGTACATCACGCCGGACACGGAAGCGATGTCGGCGCAGGCGACCGGCGCGTTCGTGAACGCGACGACGGCCTTTGCCAAGGACGCCGCACGCTTTCAGAACACGCAGGTGTCCGGAGTCGAGCGCCGCCAGCTCGAGCTGTTGCGCACGTCGCTGACGATGGCGGCGCCCGCGGATCCGAAGGCGGCGGAGGAGCTCTCGCGGATCGCCGCGGCGATGGAAGGCGCGTACGGCCGCGCCAAATACTGTCCGCCCGGGAAGACCGGCGAGGCGTGCCTCGACGTCGAAGCGATCACGAAGATCCTCGCCGAGAGCCGCGACCCGAAGCAGCTCGAAGAAGCCTGGATGGGCTGGCACACGATCGGGACGGCCATCAAGCCGGACTACGTGAAGTTCGTCGAGCTTTCGAACCAGGGCGCGCGCACCCTCGGCTTCACCGACACCGGCGCGATGTGGCGCGGCAAGTACGACATGCCGCCCGACGCCTTCGCGAAGGAGCTCGATCGACTGTGGGGCCAGCTCCAGCCGCTGTACACCTCGCTTCATACCTACGTGCGCGCGCGGCTTCGCGCGAAGTACGGTCCCGTCGTACCAGAAACCGGCCCGATCCCGGCGCACCTGCTGGGCAATCTGTGGCAGCAGGACTGGGGCAACATCTATCCGCTCGTCGCGCCGGCGCAGCAGGGCACGACCGAGGCCTACTCGCTGACGGAGCGCCTGAAGGCGAAGAAGGTGGACGAGCTCGAGATGGTCCGGATCGCCGAGCGCTTCTTCACGTCGCTGGGCCTCGCGCCGCTGCCGAAAACATTCTGGGAGCGATCGCTCTTCGTGAAGCCGCGCGATCGCGAGGTCGTGTGCCACGCGAGCGCGTGGAACGTCGACAGCGTCGACGACCTGCGCATCAAGATGTGCATCGACGTGACCGACGAGGATTTCTCGACGATCCATCACGAGCTCGGGCACAACTTCTACCAGCGCGCGTACAACCGGCAGCCGATGGTGTTCCGGGAGGGCGCGAACGACGGATTCCACGAGGCCGTCGGGGACACCATCGCGCTCTCGATTACGCCCGATTACCTGGTGAAGATTGGCCTCATCGAGAAGGCGCCGCCGGCGTCGTCCGACATCAGCCTCCTGCTTCGCGCGGCGCTCGATCGCCTGGCGTTTCTCCCGTTCGGGTTCGTCGTCGATCAGTGGCGCTGGCAGGTGTTCAACGGAACGATCGCGCCGGATCGCTACAACCGCGCCTGGTGGGAGCTGAAGCTCAAATACCAGAACGTCGCGCCGTCGACGCCGCGCGGCGAGGAGTTCTTCGATCCCGGCGCGAAGTATCACGTGCCGGCGAACACGCCCTACAGCCGGTACTTCCTCGCGGCGATTCTCCAGTTCCAGTTCCACCGCGCGCTGACGAAGACCGCCGGTTGCACCGGCCCCCTCCACCGGTGCTCGATTTACGAGAGCAAGGCGGCCGGCGAGAAGGTGAAGGCCATGCTCGAGCTGGGCTCGTCGCGCCCGTGGCCCGACGCCCTCGAGGCGATCACCGGCCAGCGGCAGATGGACGCGAGCGCCATGGCGGAGTACTTCGCGCCGCTGAAGAAGTGGCTCGACGAGCAGAACGCGCGCCCGGCGTCCGCGCGGTGAACGGCGGCCTCTAGAGAAGCGTTCAGAATGCTGTAGTGTCCGGCTTCAGCCGGACCTCAGCGGGTCCGCCGAAGGCGGACACTACGGATTGTGAAGCGTCTCTCTCACGAGAGATCACTTCGTACGCGGCGGATCGGTCAGCGCCTGATAGACGAGCGCTGGAATCAGCTGACCGAGATCGGTGCGGTTCGGGATCTGCTGAATCATGTACACCAGCACGATCCTCGCGTCGGGATCGACGAGGTAGTTCGACCCGTACGCCCCTCCCCACCGGTAGGCGCCGACAGAGCTCAGGCCGAGCGCGCCGTAGCGGTCCACGGTTTGGAAGCCGAAGCCGAATCCCAGGCCGGTGGTCGAGTAGAGTGTGCCGCTCTGGTTCGTCGTCATGAGGGCGACGCTCCGCGGCGAGAGAATCCGCACGCCGTCGAGCACGCCACCGTTCCGCGTCATCTCGAGGAATCGGGCGTAGTCGCGCGCGGTGGACAGTAAGCCGGCGCCGCCGGAGAAACTCTTTCGCGGCCCGTCGACGTAGTGGCCCTGGCCTCGCGCGCCTTCCGGTGCGCGAATGATCCTGTCTTCCGGCCCGCTCCCATACACCGTCGCCAGGCGGTCGCGCTCGGCGGCTGGCAGGAAGAACCGCGTGTCCCTCATCCCGAGCGGCCCGGTGATCCGCTCCGCGATGAATCTATCCAGCGGCATGCCTGACGCGCGCTCGACGACGCAGCCGAGGATGTCGGTGTTGTAGCCGTAGACGTGTGCGTCGCCCGGGTGTGCGACGAATGGCATCGCGGCCAGGCGTTCCATCGTGACGCAGGTCTCTTCGTCCTTGTCCGCCGTGTACCATCCGAACCCGGCCGCCGGCCCCAGTCCCTTCGCCTCGTAGTCGGCTGCGACGAGTGCGTCGGTGCCGTACCAGATGCCGGCCGTGTGCGTGAGCAAATCTGCGATCGTGATCGCCCGGCGTGCCGGCACGGTTGACGCGCCGATTTCGTCCTTCACCATGACCGTTGTCTTGGCGTACGCGGGAATGAACCGGCTCACCGGCATGTTCGGTGTGAGGCGGCCCTCTTCCATCAGCGCGAGGATCGCGGCGCTCGTGAGCGCCTTTGTCTGCGACGCGATGCGGAAGATCGAATCGACCTTCATCGGGCGGTTCGCTTCCTTGTCGCTCCATCCCAGCGCCCGTTCGTAGATCGGCTTGCCGTCGCGCAGCACCAGGGCCACGATGCCCGCGATGCGCTGCTCGTCGACGTGCTGCTGGAGCACGACATCCAGGCGTTTGAGACGTTCGGGCGAGACGCCGTCAACCGCTGCGGCGGGTTTCTGTGCCGCTCGCTGACCGGCGGAAACGGTAGCCGAGAGAATGACGAGCAGAAGCGCGATCGTTCTGAATCTGGTCATCTGTGCGACTCCAACAGTTGCGCGCGCGCTCACGGCGCGGCGGTGAGCGCCGCGATGAGCGGTGTAGAGGGCGACGGTTGCACGAGGTGCTGATACACGCGCTCTTCGACGCCGCGAAGCACGCCGAGGGCCGCCTCGTCGTGGAACGGGATCACCTGCATCAGCACGATCACTCCGATCTGCGCCTGCGGGTCGATCCAGAACAACGTGTTGTTGATGCCCACCCAGCCCATGCTGCCGGGCCGACGCATCGCCGGATCCGGTTTCGCCGGCGCCGCCAGCTGAAACCCGAGTCCCCAGACGTCTTCGTCCGCGCCAAGTGGGTAGGGCTTCGACACCGCTGTGTTGGCCACGGGTTGCCGGCGCACTTTGATGTCGCCCGTCTGGTTGCGGCCCATCGCTGCCACGGTGTCCGCTTTCAGCAGACGGATGGTTCCCGCCTGTCCGCGGTTGAGGATCATCTGCACGAACCGTCCGTAGTCGGCTGCCGTCGAGAAGAGACGGCCATCGCCGCGCGACTGCGCCGAGAGCGCCGGCTGATTCGGAGTCTCGGTCAGCCTGCCGTCCTTCCGCTGATGAAGCGTCGCGACGCGGGCGTGTTCGGCCTGCGGTACGGTCCACGCCGTGTCGCGCATCCCGAGCGGGCGGAAGATCCGGTGCGCGAGAAACTCAGCGAGTGGCTCGCCCGACACTTTCTCGATGAGATTGCCGAGGACCTTGGTGCTGGCTCCGTACGTCCACTTCTCGCCCGGCTCGTGCACGAGCGGCAGATCGACCTCGCTCGTCTTCCCGGTCAGCTTCTCGATCAACGCCAATCCGGGATCGGACCACGAGTAGCCAATGCCGGACGTGTTCGTCAGCAACTGCCGGACGGTGATCGGCCGTGTCGCCGGCCGCGTCTCGTAGGTGCCCGCGGTCAGATCCAGCCGGCTGATGACCTGCGGGTTCTTGTACGCCGGCAGATACGTCGACACGTCGTCGTCAAGGCCGATCTTGCCTTCCTCGACGAGCATCATCACGGCCGTCGATGTAATCGGCTTCGTCATCGAGGCGATTTGGAAGATCGCGTCCTTGCGCATGTCCACGCCGCGCGCGACGCCCAGCTTGCCGAAGGCCTCGTGATAGAGCACGCGATCTGGCGATACGACCATGACGACGACGCCGGGGATGTCGCCGCGGCGGACGGCCTCGGTGAGAAACGCCGAGATCGCACTCGCGCCCTTCGCGTCCATCGTCGGCTGCGGCGGGATCTCAGCCGGGACGCTTGCGACAATGGAAAGGACGAGGACGGAAACGAGTGCTCGGGTCAGCCGCTGGTCAATCATCGTGGCACGAGGCTCGGGGCGCATCTTAACAGCTCTGAAGGCGTCACCATGCGATACTGCCGCGCCGGAGCACGAACCCTCCGAGACGAGACCTGACAATCGGGACGCCCACATGTCAAAACGATTTGAACGGCTGCAGGCTAACGTGGAGGCGATTGCCATCGGTGCAGTCCTGGTCGTGCTGGCAATCGCCTACCTGGTATCTCGTTTCTTCGGAAGCTCCTGAAACTTGACCGCCACCTGCGCGTGGCGAGCGGACGTCAGATCGGTACGACGATGGCGAGGTCCTTCGGCGCCGGCTCGAAATGGCGGGCGTTGAAGGTGAGGAGTGCGGTGGCTCCCGCCCGGACGGCACATTCGGCGATCAGGGCGTCGTACGTGCGGCCGCCGCTCACGCAGCTGAGAGCTGAAAGCTGGGAGCTGGAAGCTACCATGTCGCCCGCAGCACGAGCGCGGCCCAGCCCCCGCGCGACTTCGCGCGCACGTGGCGCATGCCCAGGCGGCGGTATGCCTGGTCGACGTCGCGCTCGACCGACGAGGGAATGCCCGAGAGCACGAGCTGCCCGTGATGGCCGACGCGCCGCACGAGGACCGGCGCCATCTCGATGAGCGGGGCAGGCAGCACGTTGGCCAGGACCATCGGCCACGTTCCCGTCACCGCGTCCGGTCCGCCGCGCGTCAACTGCAGCCGTTCGTCGATCGCGTTGATGCGCGCGTTCTCCGCGGCGACGCGTAACGCCTCGTCGTCAATGTCGATGCCCACCGCTCGTGGCACACCCAGCATCAGCGCCGCGAGCGCGAGCACGCCCGACCCTGTTCCCACGTCGAGCACGTTATCCGGCGGCGCGATCCGTACTTCTTCCTCGAGCACTTCGAGACAGAGCGCGGTCGTCGGGTGCAGCCCCGTGCCGAACGCCGCAGCGTCGACCAATTTGAGGGCGCCGTGCTCCGTCTCCGCGTGAGCCGGAACGATCCGGAGGCGTCCAATGGAGATGGGGCGCGGGCTGAGGACCCAGACGGATCCAGCGTCGCGCCCTGCGGCAGCGGAGACGGAAATATCGCCGACGCCGACACCGAGCGCGGCCGCAATCTGTTCCGGCGCCACGCCATCGGGCATCAGCGCCGCGATCGCGCCTTCGCCCGGGCGCTCGGCATCAATCGCGCCGAGCTCGACGAGCCTGTCGAGCGCATCGTCGGCCACGTCGGGGACGTCTACGCGGTAGGGCACGCTCCAGCGTAACGTGCGATCCGCGCTGCTCCCAAGGAGTTCGCGCGATTCCACACGCGGGCCGCGATCTGCGTGCTACCATCCGCCCAACCCGACAGCATGGCGCTCGCGCCCGGCACCCGGCTCGGCACGTACGAAGTGATCGCGACGCTTGGCGCCGGTGGCATGGGCGAGGTGTATCGCGCGCACCACTCGACCTTGCGCCGCGACGTGGCCATCAAGGTTCTGCCTGAGGCCGTGGCGGCCGATCCCGAACGGATCGCGCGATTCGAGCGCGAGGCGCGTGCGGTCGCCGCGCTCTCCCATCCGAACATCCTCGCCATTCACGATTTCGGCAATGACCACGGCGTGCACTACGCCGTCACGGAGCTGCTCGAGGGGCAGACGCTGCGGGAGGCGCTGCACGGCGGGCCCATGCCGGTCCCGCGGGCCGTGGCGATGGCGACGCAAATCGCGCGCGGGTTGGACGCCGCCCACACCCGCGGGATCGTCCACCGCGATCTCAAGCCGGAAAACCTGTTCGTCCTCGGTGACGGCCATCTGAAGATTCTCGATTTCGGCCTGGCGAAGGAATCGGCGCGCGCCGGCGTCGATCACGACGCAGGTGCCACCGTCACGGCCGCGACGGATGCCGGGACGGTGCTTGGCACGGCCGGCTACATGTCTCCCGAGCAGGTACGTGGTGAACCGGTCGATCACCGGTCCGACCTGTTCTCGCTCGGCTGCGTGCTGTACGAGATGCTTGCCGGACGCCGTGCGTTCGCGGGGACCTCGTCGATCGACACGATGCACGCGACGCTGCATGCCGATCCGCCTGACGTGTCGACACTCGCCACGGTTCCGCCGTCGCTCGCCCGCATCGTCAGCCGCTGCCTGGAAAAGAAGCCTGCCGATCGCTTTCAGTCTGCTGCCGACTTGCGATTCGCGCTCGAATCGACGACCGACGCCCGAAGCGTTCCGGCGCGCGTGTCGTCAGCGCGCCCGCGCGTTTCCGCGCGGCTGGTCATTGCCATCGCGATCGGCATCCTGGGGGTCGCCGCCGCGACGTACTACTGGCGCGTGGAACGTTCGTCCCGCACGCCGCCCGCAGCGGCTGCGCCGCAACCCGCCCGCGGCATTGCAGTCCTGCCGTTCGAGAACCTCGGCGAGGCCGGCCAGGCCTACTTTGCGGCCGGCGTGACCGAAGAAGTGAGGTTGCACCTTGCCAAGATCGGCGCGCTGCGAGTGATGAGCCGGAGCGCGGTGGCGCGATTCAAGGATCCGGCAGCCCAGCTCGCGGAGATTACTCGCGAGCTGAACATCGGCGCGATACTCACCGGCAGCGTGCGTCACGCCGGTTCGCAAGTGCGAGTCGGGGTCCAGCTGCTCGCCGCGCCGAGCGGCGAGACGTTGTGGACCGAGCAATACGACCGCACGGTCGACAACATCTTCGACGTACAGAGCGACATCGCCATCCGCGTGGCGCGGACTTTACAGGCGTCCCTGGCGCCCGACGAGCGCGCCCGTATCGAGCGTGTGCCGACCGCCAACGCCGAAGCGTACCAGCTCTATCTGAAGCAGCGCCCGCTCGACCCGGCCAATCCCATGAAGAATGCGGAAGGCCTCGCGCTCTTGCAGAAGGCGATCGCGCTCGATCAGAAGTTCGCACTGGCACATGTCGCGCTCGCCGGGCGGCTCGTCTTCCGCGGGCATTACGCCGATCGCGCCGACTACATGGCCGCCCTCGACAGCGCGCGAACGGCGGTCGCGATCGATCCGCAGCTCGCGCGCGCGCACTACGCGGTCGGGCAGGCGCTCACCTCGGCGGGCAGGATGGACGAAGCGAGGCTCTCGATGCAGCGGGCAATCGAGCTCGACAGCAACTACTGGGCGGCCATGGTGGATCTCGGGCTGCTCGAGTTGCAGTCCGGCCGGATCGATCAGAGCGTCTATTGGGACAAGCGCGCCCTGCCGCTGGCGCCGAACATCGCACACTCTTACTACCACCTGGGCATTCCGATGGTCGTCGTCGACCCGGATGCGGCAGAACGCTTCCTCTCGGCCGCGGCACGCCGCTTCCCGATGACCGATCCCACCGGCGGACACCGGCTCCCGATGCTGCTGGCGACGATCGACTTCAACCGCGGACACGCCGCCGCTGCCGTCGAGCGGTTGCGTCCGGTCGAGGCGGCCAACCCGGGCAACGCCGAGATTACGGTGCTGCTGAACGAGTTGGCCGCGTACGCGGGCACGGCGGACGCGGCGGAGCGGCTCGACGGGTCGCTGAAGACGTCAGCGGGCGCCCGCGGGTGGTGGGCGCCGTACACGCCTCGGACCCTGCGCGCGCACCTCTTCATGCGCTCGGGTCAGCCCGGGCGCGCGCGACCGCTCGTCGACGCGGCGCTCGCCGGCGTCCGCGAAGCCGTGGCCAACGGTGACCGCAGCTCCGGTCCGCTCTACGAGGAGGCGGCCCTGCAGCTGATGCTCGGCAACCGCAGCGCCGCTCTGGAACTGGTCGAGAAGGCGATCGACGCCGGTTTCGTCGAGCCGGCATTCACGAAGCTCGACCCGCTCCTCACAGACGTGCGCAATGAACCGCGTTTCGTTGCCGCCGTTCAACGGATGGAACGGATCGTCGCAGACATGCGGAGCCGGATCGATCTCCGCGACGTCGACCGGTTGGGTCGGTAACGAGCGCCTATTCCACCTTCCACACGCGAACGACCACGTCGTTCGGATGCCGCTCGCCCGTGCCGACGAAAATCGCGCGCGTGAGCCACTGCAGATTCGGCGCGCTGGTTTCGAAGGTCGGCACCGTGCGGAAGTATACGAGCGAGGGATCGACGTCCTGGCCGGCAAGGAGCTTCTTCGTGATGTCCGGCGGAGCATGACGGATACCGGCATTCTGGATGAAGATGAGGTCCCCCGAATCGGTCCTGAGCGTGTAGCGCGTGTCGAGTTCCGCCAGCCCGTCGGCACGAACGATCTGCCAGTCGGCGCCGCCGGAGAGGACCGTGCCGCGCAGGTTCGGCCCTTCGAACGTGCCGCCCTCGATGGGGATGATTCGGCGCCGGCCCCGCGGCACCGCGCCGATCTCGATCGGCGCACCGACCTTGACGTGCAGCTCCATCGCCAGGGTCAGACGCGGCGCGAGTACGGCCGGCGCGGGTGTCGTACCGGATCGAGGCGCCGGCGAGGACTGCGCCAGGCCCTCGAGGATCGCTGCCGTCATCGCGATCGCCACCAGCAGCGAGTGGGTGATCCTCATGGGCGAGTTGCCTCCTGGCGAGTCACGGTATCACGAGGTCTCGACGCGGCGACTGTCCTCCCGAGCGTCGTGCCCGCTGACCGACATCGACATCGCGCGCTTTATCACCGGCCGACATCAGCGGGACGACGTGTGGTGTCGCACGCGTGCTTGCATCAAGGCCGGCTGGTTCTCGCCGCGCACGTGCTCCGGCGACATGTAGGGCCACGGCTCCGACCATTTTCGTATCAACTCGTTCCGGAACGAGTCTTCCCAGGGCGCGCGTTCCTCGCGTACGACGTCGCCTCCGAAGAACATTCGCGCTTCGTAGGCATTGTGCGCGCGGCAGCGCAGCTGGATGTTCTCCGCCGTCGCCGCGCCGCCGGCGGCGTACGGCTCGACATGATGAAATTCGAGGAATGCCGTCTCACGACACCGCCCGTCAACGCCGACGAACGCACAGCGCCCACAATCGCGCCGCCACACCACACGGCGGACGTCTGCGGGAATGTGGCGTGAACTGCCGGTGATCGGCCGGCAACCGCGCGGCCGCGACGTCTCGGCCAAGCGCTGGCGCTCGAGACTCTCGACCAGGAGCGTGAGCGCGCGGTCGATCACCGCGGCAGCGTCACCCGACGGCACCGCGTGCCGCAGCAGCGCCTGGGCGCGCCGGAACTTGTCGTGGGTTTCTTTGGACACCGTTAGCTGAATCCGGTACCGCTCCGGAGCAATCGGCGCGATGCATACTGGCGCGACCGACGACGGCTGGCGCGTGACCTCGCCTTGGGACTCCGCGATGGAAGGCGATGCCGCATCGGTATCCTGGCCTTTGACGCTCGGAGCAGAGAGGAGGGCTGTCGTCGCCGTCCGAGCGGCAGGCATCCTTCGCACGACCACCGGCGCGTCCGGCTTCGGCCTCAACGAGGCCACGATCTCCTCGATCTCGCGTTTCGACTTGTGCCGAGCGGACGACAGCACGGCGGCGTGATTCCCAGGCGTGAGATGAGGCGCCAGCAGCCGCACCGCGGTCAGCGTGATCGCCGACCGCTCGAACAGCTCCAGGATCACCGGGTACTCGCGCGCCGCGCGTGCCGCTTCTATGCGGTTGTAGGCGCCGCCCTCCGAGAGGTGCAGCACCTGGGTGCAGTACGTAAACATCGACGCGCAGCCTTCGCCCAGATACAGACGCCGGCCGTCGATCTCCATGATCGCGCGGAGCAGCGCCGCCGTCGTGCGCCGTTCGTCAGTGGCCAGTCGCTTCGCGGCGTCGAGCAGCGCGCGGTCGTCGAGATCCGTGAAAGCCGTACTCGGTGTCGTCATACTCTCACTTCTACCACGCTGTTTTTTGGATGCTCAGCATGCCCGCGGTGACGCGATCGTGACTGCTACTGTCGCGCGTGCGCGCTCTGTATCCGTTCGCGCAACTCGGGTCATCGTCGTCAGCGGACGCGACGGTCCTCGTACCGTCCTGCAAGCGGCGCGTCGGTCTCGCGCAAACGTGTCAAGAGGAATCTTTCGAGCCTCCGATGTCGCGCGCGCCCGTCCTGCGCCGCCCTTGGCTGCGGGCCGCGAGCAGGCACTCGTCCGGAACGAGTGGCAGTCCGCATCGACCAACCGCATCACGCGGTGTCTTCGCAAGGATCCCGATCGGCGCTGGCAGTCGATCGCGGATGTCGGGGTCGCGCGAGGGAATTGAAGGAAGGGTCCGACTCGGGCGGGCACGGCGATCGCCGCTGCGCCCGTTCGCTCCTCCTCCCGAGCCGCTGGATTCTCCTGGCCGCTGCCGCAGTCGCTGCGCTGGCCTGGCTGAAGCCCGATGTGCCAGTTGCCGATCGCGAGCGCCCGACCACCCCCATTGACGCGATCCTCGCGAAGTTGACAACATGGATTGACGCGGAGCGCGCTCCGAGGGGTTGCACAGACGATGGGCTCAGTGTAGAGTCGGCCCATTCGACGGCGGCGGCGACGGAGACCAAGGTCTTGCCTTAAGCGAACAAAAACAAGGAGCCGAGCATGCGTGGAAGAGCGTACGGGTTCTGGCTGGCAGCTGTGCTGGTCGCGGTTACGGCCTGGCAGGGCGTCGCCATGGCGGCCTCGTCGGTAACCGGGACTGTGACCTTCACCGGGAAAGCTCCCGCTCTCAAACCCCTCGCGATGGAAGCCGACCCCGTGTGCGCCAAGAAGCACTCGGGACCCGTGGCGAACGAGATGCTGGTCCTCGGCAACGGCAACACGATGGGGAACATCATCGTGTACGTCTCGAAGGGGCTTCCTGCCGGAAAGACATATCCTGCTCCGCAGACGCCGGTAGTCCTCGACCAGAACGGCTGTCAGTACAAGCCGCACGTCATGGGAATCATGGCCGGCCAGCCCTACAAGATCCTCAACTCCGACGGCCTCGCCCACAACGTCCACACGCTTCCCAAGGCCAACCCGACCTTCAACAAGTCGATGCCGCCGGCGCTCAAGGAAGCCACGACGAAGTTCGACAAGCCGGAGCCGATCTTCCAGGTGAAGTGCGACATCCATCCGTGGATGAGCGCCTGGGTCGGCGTTTTCACGCATCCGTTCTACTCGGTGACGAGCACGGACGGGAAGTTCACGATCTCGGGCCTCGATCCAGGAACCTACGAGATCACGGCATGGCATGAGAGGCTGGGGACGCAGACGGCCTCGATCACGGTCGGTGCCAGCGACAAGAAAACCCAGGACTTCAAGTTCGCGCTACCCGCGAAATAGCATCGACCAACAGCCGCATCGGAGACCAGCCGCATGAGTGAGCGAGCAGCTGTCGCCACACCGAAGTCACACGCCGCGCACGAAACCCATCACGAGCTGGGCTTCTGGCGCAAGTACGTTTTCTCCACCGACCACAAGGTCATCGGCATCCAGTACGCCATCACCGGCCTGCTGTTTCTCCTCTTCGGCTTCACGCTGATGATGCTCATGCGGTGGCAGCTCGCCTATCCGGAGACCGCGCTGCCGATTCTGGGCACCCTCCTCGGCGAGTCGCGCATGCCGAACGGGACGATGCTCCCCGAGTTCTACAACCAGCTCGGGGCGATGCACGGCACCATCATGGTCTTCCTCGGGGTGGTTCCCCTCGCCGTCGGAGGATTCGGGAACTTCGTCGTCCCGCTCCAGATCGGGGCCCAGGACATGGCGTTCCCGAAGCTGAACATGGCGAGCTACTGGTTCTTCTTCCTGGGCGGCGTCACGATGCTGGTCAGCTTCGTCGTCCCGGGGGGGGCAGCACAGTCCGGGTGGACCTCCTACACGCCGCTCGCAGTCCTGGCGGGTATGGGGCAGACGATGTGGCTCGTCGGGATGATCTTCCTGATCACGTCGTCGCTCCTCGGCGCGATCAACTTCATCACGACCATCATCCAGCTCCGCGCCAAGGGGCTCAGCTTCATGCGGTTCCCCTTCTTCGTGTGGACGCAGCTCGTCACGGCGTTCCTCCTGCTCCTGGCCTTCCCGCCGCTCGAGGCCGCCGGGGTCATGCAGCTGATGGACCAGTTGGCCGGCACGAGCTTCTTCCTCCCGACGGGCCTCGTCGTCAGCGGCCAAGAACTCACGAGGGCCGGCGGAGGCAACCCGCTCCTCTGGCAGCACCTGTTCTGGTTCCTGGCGCACCCGGAAGTGTACGTGCTGATCCTTCCCGCGATGGGAATCGTGGCCGAAGTCATCGCGAACAACACGCGGAAACCCCTGTGGGGCTACCGGTCGATGGTCTACTCGCTGGTCTTCCTGGGCTTCATGTCGTTCATCGTGTGGGCGCACCACATGTTCATGACCGGCATGGGGACGGCGATGGCGGCGTTCTTCCAGACGACCACGATGATCATCTCGATCCCGTCGGTCGTGATCCTCACGGCCCTGATCATCTCGCTCTGGGGCGGATCGATACGCTTCAACTCGCCCATGCTGTTCGCCGTCGGTTTCCTCCCGATGTTCGGCATCGGCGGGCTCACGGGGCTTCCGCTCGCGTTCAACATCGCGGACATCCCGCTGCACGACACGTACTACGTCATCGGCCACTTCCACTACGTGGTCGCGCCGGGGACGATCTTCGCGCTCTTCGCGGGGATCTACTACTGGTATCCGAAGGCAACCGGGCGGAAGATGAACGAGACGCTCGGCAAGATCCACTTTTACGGCTCGTTCGTCTGCATGAACGTTGTCTTCATGCCGATGTTCCTCATGGGGATGGCCGGTGTCTCGCGGCGCCTGTTCGACGGCGGGGCGACCTACGACTTTGCGGGGCCGGTCCTCCACTGGAACGTCGTGTCCTCGTGGGGCGCGTGGGCCCTTGCCGTTTTCCAGATTCCCTTCATCTTCAATTTCTTCTGGAGCATCCGGAAGGGGGAGAAGACCGGGGACAACCCGTGGCAGGCCACGACGATCGAGTGGTCGGCTCCGTCGCCTCCGCCGCACGGCAATTTCGCGGTGGCCCCCGAGGCGCACCGCGGGCCCTACGAGTACAGCGTTCCAGGAGCGGCCAAGGACTTCTCGCCGCAGTACGAGGCCTGATCCGCGATGGAGATTCCGTACATCGTAGAAGCGCGGCGCGACACCGGTCTGACCAACGGCAAGATCGGGATCTGGCTCTTCCTCGCCTCGGAGGTCATGCTGTTCGGCGCGCTGTTCGCCAGCTACATCCTGATCCGGGTGGGGGCGCCGAGCTGGCCGCGCGGAGACACGATCCTGAACGTCCCGCTCGCGACGTTCAACACGATCGTCCTGATCTTGTCGTCGGTCACGATGGTCATGGCGTGGGCGTCGCTGATGCGCCGCCGCTTCGGGACCTATCGGATGTACATGGGGGCGACGATCCTGCTCGGGTTCGTGTTCCTCGTGGTCAAGTATTTCGAATACAGCGCCAAGTTCGAGCACCACCTGTATCCCAGCACCAACAACTTCCTCGCCATCTATTTCACCCTGACCGGACTGCACATGCTCCACGTGGCCGGCGGGATGGCGGTGAATGCCTACTTCTGGGGCCCCGGCGCGAAGCTCTGGAAGACGAACCCGGAGTGGTTCACCAACCGGGTCGAGCACTCGGGCCTCTTCTGGCATTTCGTGGATCTGGTCTGGATCTTCCTCTTCCCGACCCTCTACCTTCTGTAGGCAGCATTCATGGCATCAACGACGAGCGACCACGCCGCTGACATCGACAGGCACGTCAGGGTCTACATCACCGTATTCGTCGCGCTCATGGTCCTGACCATCGTCACGGTGGCGATCTCCCGCCTGCACTTGTCCGTGCCGGTTGCCGTGACCGTGGCGCTCCTCGTCGCGACCGTCAAGGGAACGCTGGTTGCGTGCTACTTCATGCACCTGATCTCCGAGAAGAAGGTGATCTACGCGGTCCTCGTGCTGACCGCCGTCTTCTTCGTCGTGCTGCTGGCCCTTCCCGTCGTCACCCACAGCAACGGGTACTGGATTCCCGGCGGCGGCCCGGCGCCGGCGCCGACGGGCGGGGCGGTCCCTCACTAATGAACCTCAGGCTGGTCCACGCGGTGCTGATCTTCCTCTCCGCGGCCCTCGCGGTGCTGTTCGGTGTGTGGTGCCTGGGCCTGTACGGGCGGGGGAGCGGAGTCGCGAGCCTGCTCGCGGCCGTCACGGCGTTCGCCGTGTCGCTCGGCCTGATCCTCTACGACTCGTGGTTCCTGCGCAAGACGAGGACGCTGCGATGAACGCCATTCGATTGATTGTCACGACGGCGGCCGCCGTCATGATCGGCGGCGGTTCGACCCTCCTTGCCTGCCCGCAGTGCTTCGGGGCCGAGGAGAGCTCCATGGTCGATGGCGCGAAGCTCGGCGTCATCGTGTTGCTGGGCATCACGCTTACCGTGCAAGGCGGGTTCGTAGGCTTCTTCTTCTATCTCCGCAACCGCGCGAAGCGCATCGCGGACATCGAGCTCGACACCGAGTGGTCGAAGCTCCAAAGGTCGCCGAGAACATCATGAACTTTGACTGGCTAGGGCTTCCGGCACTCGCCTCGGCTCACGGCGGACAGATCGACAGCATGCTCGGCTGGACGCACATCTTCATGCTCATCCTGTTCGTGGGGTGGGGCGGCTTCTTCCTGTATTGCCTGTTCCGTTTCAGGCAATCGCGGAATCCGGTCGCGAACTACGCCGGGGTCAAGTCACACAGGTCGACCTATCTCGAGATCGGCGTGGCCGTGGTCGAAGCGATCCTCCTCTTCGGATTCGCGATCCCGCTATGGGCCGCGAGGGTAGATCGCAGGCCCGCGGACAGGGAAGCGCTGGTTGTTCAGGTCACCGGCGAGCAGTTCGCCTGGAACGTTCACTATCCCGGCCCCGACGGAGTATTCGGCCGCACGGACCTCAAGCTGCTCGATCTCCAGGCGAACCCCCTGGGACTCGATCGCACCGATCCTGCAGCGAAGGACGACGTCACGACGCTCAATCAGCTCTATCTGCCGGTGAACAAGCCGATCATCGTGAGGCTCAGGAGCAAGGACGTCATCCACAGCTTCGGCGTGCCTGAGCTTCGCGTGAAGCAGGACGCGGTGCCCGGCTTGACGATCCCCATCTGGTTCGTCCCCACGGTCACGACCGCGGAGATGCGGACCCGAACCGGGAAGCCCGAGTTCCAGTACGAGATCGCCTGCGCGCAGCTCTGCGGCATAGGCCACTATCGGATGCGGGGATTCGTCACCATCCAGGCCGCCGACGAGTTCCAGAAGTGGCTGGACGAAAAGATCAAGGAACAGGCCGAGGCCGCAGCGGATCCATTCAAGTGAGTTTCCAGCTTCCAGCTCCCAGCTCCCAGCTGTCAGCTGTCAGCCAGAACATTCAGATCCTAATCCTACGACTGGGGAAGGAAAGCTCTGGCTGATAGCTGATAGCTGGTAGCTGGTAGCTGGTAGCTGGTAGCTACCCCCCAAACATCTTCGGCGTCGGCATCCGCGCGCGGATCCGTTCGAGCTCTTCGACGGTCACGCGTTCGAGGCCGTTCTTGCGGCAGGAATCCTCGACGGCCCTGACGACCATCCCCCGGACGAACACCGGGATCTTCTTCATGCGCGCGGCGGCCGCATCGTCCCACGCGATGGTTGTCGGCGACTCGGGGCCGTACTGAATCGCGGAAGTCCCCTGCGCCGCCCCGACCGACGCACGGCCGCCGATTAGCGAAAGAAGAGGGGACCCGGCGAACTTCCCGGGCGTGTGGGTGCAGAGGGGATCTTCGGCCATCAGATCGCCGGTCATCCCGTAGGCCCGGGCACGGCAGCCCCCGCAGTGGCCGTTCATCTCGCACTCGCCGCATCGTCCGCCAAGCGACGTGCGGCGGCGAATGTCGTTGAACAGCGCCGAGGACGTCCAGAGATCCGCGAGGCTCGCGCTGCGAAGAGTTCCCGCGAAGACCGGGAGGTAGGGGCAAGGGGTGACATCCCCGTTCGGCCGTATCCCCATGTAGTGCGTGCCCGCAGGGCACCCGCCGGCCCCTCCGGAGTAGGTCCTGATCGCGGACAGACCCGGCAACGACGCCCCCTCGGTATCGGCTTGCTCGCCGTAGCCCCGGTGTATGCGGGCATCCGTCGGGATCGGTTCGGTCTGTTTCTCCAGGACGGTCTTGATGTAGTGCGGAGCGCACTTCGCGTTCACGAGCATCCGGCGGTTGTACTTCGCCTGGATCCGGTAGAGCGAGCCCAGCACGTCGTCGTACTGCTCGGGCGTCATGTCGGATACGAACTGCCCGCGGCCCGTCGGCACCAGGAAGTAGAGGTTCCAGACCTTGGCGGCGAGGCGATCGTGCGCGAAGTCGGCGATCGCGTCGAGCTCGCCGAGATTGTGCGAGCCGGCGGTCGTCTGCACGATGAAGGGGAGCCCGGTCCTGTTGAGGATTTCAGCTCCATCAACCGTGTTCCGCCAGGCTCCACGCACCTTCCTGAAGCCGTCGTGACGATCGGGATCGAGCGCATCGAGGGATAGCGACAGTCCCCGTGCTCCGGCCTCAGCCAGCCGTCCCGCCACGTTCTCCGTGATGCGCACGCCGTTGGTGCCGACGACGACCCACAGTCCACGCTCCGCCGCGCGCCGGACGATCTCGAGGATGTCGCGCCGCAAGAGCGGCTCGCCGCCCGTGAGGATCGTCACGCATTCGGGCGCGAACGCGGCGATTTCGTCGATGACCCTGAAGCATTCCTCGGTGCCGAGCTCGCTCCGATCGGCGAAGTTCTCCGTGCCGACCTGAGGCGCGCCGCCGGCGTCGAGATAGCAGTGCTCGCAGGCGAGGTTGCAGCGGTAGGTGAGGTTCCAGGAGACGACGTAGGGTCTTGCGAATGAGTTCATCGCGTAGAGGCTCGGCGTTCGGCCCGCCTCACATCCCAAAGAATTCGCGGGCAGAATCCAGGATCTGCTCGTCCACTTCGAGGGCGCCTCGTTCGCGGGCGAATCTCTCGATGCCGGTTCGTGCCATCGGGCGGACGAACTCGGGAATGTTCGCGAGCCGCGCTTCGGCGGCGGCAGTCCAGCGGACCGCGACTGGCTCTGCGTCTCGACCGCCTTCGCCCTTTCCTTCCATGGGAGGCATCATGGCGGGGAAGGGGCACTTGGAGCTAGCTCCTGCCGACGCCCCCGCCTCCGCTGAAGCTTCGGGGCCGACCCGCACGCCGAGTGACTGGACGACTTGCGTCTCGTACGGATTGGTCAGCATCGCCATCTCGTAGCCGCACTCCGGGCAGGAGTAGACGATCGAGAGCGAGCCGCCATCGGGCGGGCCGATGGTCTGCAGCTTCATTGGGCTGTCGCAGGGGACGCAGAGGAACTTCATCGGGAAGGCTCCCTGTCAAGTGTATCCAGAAGCTGCTGCGCAACGTGATCCAGAGCGCGGCCGACGGGCGTGCCGGGCAGTTCCGCGAGAGGGACTCCCCGATCGCAGAGGCGTGCGAGCTCGGGATCGAATGGAACCGTCCCGAGGCAGGGGATGCCGAGATCCGAAGAATCCGTGGAGTCGAACAGCGGCTTGATCGCGTCGCAGTCGCGGCAGTAATAGCCGCTCATGTTCTCGACGTACCCGAGGACGCGGTTGGGTCCCTTCGATAGGGCTGCCACCGATCGCGTGACCACGCCCCGTGCGACCTCGGAAGGGATCGTTACGAGCAGGAACGAAGTCCGGGACCCGAGAAAATCGGCGTACTGTGACGGTCCGCTCGGCTCCCGGCGGCAGATCGAACATCAGCAGATCGAGCGCTCCCCACTCGAAGGACCCGAGGATCTCGCCGAGAAGCGCGAACTCCCTCGTCGCGCGCCACGTCTGGGACTCTCCGTGCGCCGTGCTCTCGAACTCGAGCGCCTCCGACTCCGGGATCATCGAGCCCATCGAGAAGATCCCGATCCCGTTCCTCGTCCGCGGGAGCGCGACCTTGTGGGTGCCAGGAACGAACAGCGCCCCCTGGACGCCAGCCATGCGCGCTTGTGAGGGGCCATTGAAGTCCGCATCCAGGATCGCAATCCGGAGCCCACGAGCGCGCAGAGCGCCCGCGAGATGCAGCGTCAGCGTGCTCTTGCCGACACCTCCCTTGCCTGAGCCCACGGCCACGAGATGGCGCACCCCGGCGAGCCCGTCGGTAATACGGGTGCGCTGCTCGGCAACCTGCTCGAGGATCCTGGATCCTCCGTCGCCGACGATGTCGTGGTAGCGCTTCATCAGGCTCTCATACAGGTGCTGCACATTCGCCGCCCGCCAGCATCACTGCTTGACGAGCTCCACGCGCCGGTTCTTCGCCCTTCCCTGCTCCATTTCGTTCGGCGCCACCGGTGCGGCCATGCCCACGCCGACGCCGCGCAACCGCGCGGCTGCAACCCCGTGCTTCGCGACCAGCTCCTTCAGCACCGCATCCGCGCGGCGCTCGGACAGGGAAAGGTTGGCGTCATAGCCGCCGACGTTGTCGGTGTGTCCCACGACCAGCAGCCGGAGCTTCGGGTCGTTCTTGAGAAGCGCGGCAATTTCGTTGATGGCGCCCTGCGACTCCGGCTTGAGCTCCGACTTGTTCGTGTCGAAGTGGATGCCGTAGAGCGCGACGCGCCCCGTCTCCGTCATCGCCTTGGCCATCGCCGCAGCATCGACGGTCACGAGCCCGGCGTCCATGGCCGCGGTCTCGGCCACCTCCAGCAGGACGACGATCCGGTTGTAGCTGCGGGGCACGCCCGGATTCGTATCCTTCGCGACCAGGACCGAAGCGTACATGTCGCCCTGCGGCGTGGATCGCTTCGCTGCCACGTACCGCGCCTCCTGTGCCATCGTCATGACGAGTGGAAGATCCTTCCCCTTCAGCGTCTGCGCACGCTCCATCGGATAGACCATCCGCACGATCTGGTCCGCCTGCGGGCTGCAAGCCGTCCCGCCGCAGCTGTAGAGCGTCTGAAAGCCGCCCTTCTTCAGCTCCTGCTCGTAGTTCCGCACGACTTCGAGCGTGGATCGCTCAGGAGGCGCGAGGTACAGGATGCGCGTCACCGCGCCTTCCACTCTCTGGTCCTTCTTGGCGACAGGCTTTCCGGGGGGGAAGGTGATTTCGACGGGACCGAGCGGCAGTACCAGCTCGTCGAACTTCCTGAAGTCGTAGCCGATAATCTGCGACTCCGCGTACCGGGAAATCGAGGTGTGGTCCTTGCTGTTCGGGATGTCCTGCGCCGTCGCCGCCGCGGACGCTGACAGCAGCAGGCTGGCCAGCGCACACGCCCGTGTCGCGGATCGTCTCATCGGGACCTCCTGACCTTCCGAGGTTCGATAGCTTACACCGTCCCACGCCTCTACGGCGGGCAGGCCTCGAGTCCCTCGCGGGCCGACTGAAGCGCCAGATTCACCGCCACTCGATACTGGAAGTTCTCCAGCACCTCCGGCGTGGCCGGCGCCAGGGCCAGGCTCTTGCGGAACCAGCGACAGGGGTCGGTGCTCAGACCTTTCGCGGCTCGCCCAAGGTGGGAATAGCCCTGGATCAGCGTTTCCTGCGGCAAACTGCTCGACACTTTGCCGTGGAGCGCCGAGGCGTGCTGAATGGCTTCCAGCACGGACGCGCGAGCGGCCGCCCACCGGCCGAGGGACAGCTGGGCATTCCCGATTTCCGTGAGCATGTACATAAGATGATCGCGGGCGTTCACGTTGGCGCGATCGGCTTCCCAGAGCTCGCGGCGAATCGAGAGCGACTGCGCGTAGTAGCCGAGCGCTTCTTCGCGGAACCCGAGACGTTTCTTGCACACGCCCATCTGACTCAGCACAATCGAGTAGTCGGTCTTGGCACCCGCGTTATGAGGATCCCGGGCCAGACGCCTGGCGTCCATCTCAGCGGCCAGCCGCGCGTGCTCGAAGGCCGTCTCGTCGTTCTTGCGGCCCAGATAAAAGGTCACGAGGTATCTGTGGCAGAGAGCGACGTTCCGCATCCGAGTCTCATCCGAGGGTTTGGCGTCGTAGAGCTTTTGAAAAACCGCCAGGGCTCGCTGCATGTGTAACAAGGCTTCATCGGACCGCGGGCGATCCGCCTGGAGATACCAGGACAACTCCGCGGCGGCGAGACCGTGCAGGTCGTCCTCGTTCCCCGGATCCGCGCGCAGAAGTGCCTCCCAGATCCCACGCGACTCGGAGAGGGAACTCTCCGCGCGCTGCTTCGGACCGAGCATCCTGAAGAAGTCGCTTTCCGTGAGCAGCAGTCGCGCCAAAGCCCGCTGCACATCGACGTGGCGACTCTGGCTGGCAAGAACGGAGCGGTACACCGAGCGCGCCTTGTCGTACGCGGCGGCTGCGCCGCGGCTGTCTCCCAGGTTCGCTACGTTGGGATTGCCAAGAACGTCGCCGAGCTTGTGATACGCACCGCCGATCTCGACGAGCAACGCTGTGTCGCGACCGGCTTCGGCAGCCAGCGAGTCCAGATACTGAAGCGATTTCTGCACCATCCCCTTGCGCAATTCCGTACCGCCAGTCAGCCTGGAGATTCCGTCCTGCAGGTCGTAGATCACGTAGTTAGCGAGCTGTCGCACCTGCAGGAAACGCTGCTCGGCACGCTGCCGCTCGCGTCCGGCGATGCGGGCCTGCCAGAGCGCGCCGACCAGCGCGGCGATGAGGAGCACGAGACCAGCGGTGGCGACAGCGAATGCCGCGCGATGGCGGACGACGGCCTTGCGGGCCAGATACAGAAGCGACGGCTCGCGCGCAATGACCGGTTGTCCGGCAAGGAATCGTTCTACGTCGTCGGCCAACTCCTCGGCCGATCGCATACCGGCTGGCCGGATCCTTGGCCATCGCCTTGAGGACGATTGCATCGAGATCGCCGCGCAGCCGCCGTGATTCGTACGGCAGGCCGCTGAACCCAGTCGCGCTCGGGCGCCCGGGCACTCGCTCGACCACAATCGCCACGACTTCGTCGACCGTCTTGCCGTCGGTGTCGTACGGCCGCACGCCCGACAGCAGCTCGTAGAGCATCACGCCGAGCGCATACAGATCGCACGCAGTCGTGACGGGCAGACCGCGAACCTGCTCGGGGCTGGCGTAGTTCGGCGTCATCGGACCCAACAGCGACCTGGTTGCTCCTTCCGTCGGGTCGTGCGGCTCGAGCAGCTTGGCTACGCCGAAGTCGAGAACTTTCACGAGACCTTCGCCGGTCACGAGGACGTTGCCGGGCTTCAGGTCGCGATGGACGACGAGGTGGCGGTGCGCGAAGCCGACGGCGGCACACAGTTGCTGAAAGAGTCGCAGCCGGGCTCCGAGCGGCGTTGCCTGCCGCCGGCAGAACTCGGTGATCGACAGCCCGTCGACGTACTCCATCACGATGAACGGCTGGCCGTCGGCGGTCACGCCGCCGTCGACGAGCGTCACGATGTTGGGGTGCTGCAGCGACGCGAGAATCTGCCGTTCGGCGCGAAACCGGCGCACTGTGTCGGCGCCATGGAGACGTGCCGCGATCAGCTTGATCGCGACCTGCTGCGTGAACTCGCCCTCGACCCGCGCCGCGCGGTAGACGTCGCCCATGCCGCCGCGCGCGATCCGTTCGCCGAGTTCGAACGCTCCGATGCGCGTGCCGGCCGCCCGGCTAGCATCCCCGGTCCCCGAGCCAAAAGACCCGGCGAAGGTCCGTGGCGTGATGAAGTCACCCGCGCGGTCGTGCGCGGCCAGAAGCGCTTCCACCTCCGCGCGGAGTTCGGCTCGGGCGGCGCAGCGCGCCTCGAGGACCGCCGTTCTCGCGCTGTCCTCCGCGGCCAGAGCGGCGGCGAACACCTCTTCGACGCGATCCCAGTAGTCGTTCGCGGACTGGTCGAGTTCGTCTGACGCCATCGTCTTGCTCCATCCGCTTCATGCCGGCACGCGTCGCTAGCCGGGCGCGCCGCCTTCACCGAGCCTCTTGAACAGCCACGCCCGCGCGAACGCCCAGTGGCGCTTGACGGTCGCTGGCGCGACGTCGAGGTAGTCGGCGGTTTCCTCGACCGAGAGACCGCCGAAGTAACGCAGCTCCACGACGCGGGCCCGCTCCGGCGCGATCACCTCGAGCGCGCCAAGCGCCTCGTCCAGCGCCAGGAGATCGATCCCGCTGTCGATCGGCGTGTCGATCGCTTCGTCGAAGGACACAAGGTTCGGCGACGGGCCTCCCCGCTTGAGGGCGCGGCGCTGTCGGCTGTGGTCGACGAATACGCGCCGCATGATCTGCGCGGCAGCGCCATAGAAATGCGCCCGGTTGCGGAGCTCCATGTCGTGGATGCCCGCGAGCCGGAGATAGGCCTCGTGGACGAGAGCGGTCGGCTGCAGCGTGTGATCGGGACGTTCCTGCCGGAGGTAATGGTCGGCGAGTTTCCGCAGCTCCTCGTAGACCACGGGGATCAAGGTCTCGAAGGCCTTGGCGTCGCCTTCCGCCCAGCGAGCGAGCAGCCGGGTGATGTCGTCCATCAGTCAGTGATGCAGGGGGATTGTAGAACGGATGAGTTGTGTCTCGATTTTTCCGTGAAGACGGCTTTTTCGGGTGAGCCCTGCGGCCGGGCTTTGACGCCATGTCCGTGTGCCGGAGGAATCGCGATGAGAATCTGCTCCCGCATAGCGGGCTTGGCCGCGCTGTCCCTGATCGTCGTCCTCGCCCCGACGCCTGCCGATCGAGCGGCCGCCCCGCGCGAGCGGCTCGCTCAACTCGTCGAGCGCTCCCCGATGCTCTTCGAGGTCAACCAGGGCCAGGCCGCTGCGAGCGTCGATTTTCTGTCCCGCGGCCGGGGGTATCAGGTGGCCGTGACCGCAAACGAGGCCGTTCTACGACTGACTGCCGGAGAGGCACCGCCAGCGGCCGTCCGGATGCGGCTTGTCGGTGCTGCCGAATCCGCGACGGGAGCAGGCGAACGGCAGGCTCCGACCCGGAGCCACTACTACATCGGCAACGACCCCGCCCGCTGGCGCACCAACATCCCCAGCTACGAACGCGTCCGGTATGACGATGTCTACCCCGGGATCGACCTCGTCTACTACGGCAACCAGCGTCGCCTGGAGTACGACTTCGTCGTCGAGCCTGGAGCGGATCCGACGGCGATTGAGTTTGAACTGCTCGGCGCCGACAGCGTGGGACTGGACGATCGAGGACAGATCGTGATGGGCGTCGCCGGCGGGCAGATGACGCTCCAGGCTCCGACCATCTATCAGGAGCGCAACGGACGCCGCGAGCCGGTGAGTGGCGGCTACGTCCTCACGCCCGAAAACCGGGTTCGCTTCGTCACCGGATCCTTCGACAGAGAAACGCCGCTCGTCATCGACCCGATCCTGACCTACGCGAGTTACTTTGGAGGCCCCGAGGACGACTTCGCCAACGACATCGCACTCGCCTCTGACGGTCACTTTTATCTGACCGGCAGGCGGCCCTCGTTCTTCGGTGGAGACGACGACCTCTTTGTCGCCCGGTTCCGCCCCGACGGGGCCTTTCCTCTTTACACGACGCATCTCGGGGCTGGGCTAGACCCACTCGACCCCAGCCCGGACCTCAGGAACGCCAGGGACGAAGGACTGGCGATCGCAGTTGACGCAGCCGGAAGCGCCTACGTAACCGGGTACTCGCGCACGCGGAGATTTCCCGAACTCAGTCCCATCTCGAACACGGCCAGCGGCGGTGCCGTCGTGGTCAAGCTGCGTCTCAACGGACTCATGGACTACTCGTTGTACCTCGGGCTCGGAAGGGGAGAGGACATCGCGGTCGACGAGCAGGGACAGGCCCATATCACCGGTTCCACCAACAACAGTGGCTTCCTCGTGGCCAACGCGTTTCAGCCGACCCTCAGCGAAGCTGTCGGCGAGTGCGTGACTGTTACCCCCGGCACGAGCGCAATCCTGACAGGGATTCCCGACAGGGTTCTGTGCCACGACGCTTTCGTGACGAAGCTGAATGCCGACGCCTCGGCGGTCGTGTATTCGACGTATCTCGGTGGGAACGACGACGACGGAGGGACGGCGATCACCCTGGACCAGTCGGGGAACGCATTCGTCACGGGCGTGACACTGTCCAGCGTCACCACGGAGGTCCACTGCAGCGTCGTTCCGCCGCGCATGGTCGTCCTTTCTGGCGTGAATTTTCCACTCGTGAATCCGCTCATGCCGTGGTTGGGAGGGTTCGACCACGCGAGTGCCTGCCCTCCCGAATCAACGCCCCTCATCCTGCACGGCCGGGCCTTCGATCCAGATACGTTTCTCTCGAAGTTCTCACCGGAAGGAGAGCTTACGTTCTCGACGTACCTTGGCGAGCGGGGACATGAGGGGGTAGGCGCCGCCATGGACGATACCGGCCACCTCTATGTGCTCGGCCGCACCGGAGGTACCGGGTTTGTGAAGAAGTTCACGCCGGGATCGATGTCCGAAGACTTCTCGTTCCGTCTGGCGGCGAGCAGCTCCATCACCCCCACGGGGCTGGCCGTGGATGCGACCGGAAGCGCCTGGGTCAGCGGTTTCACGGGGCCGTTCACCGTGAATGCCGCAAACGATGCCTTCGTCGTTCGCCTCGCCCCGGATGGATCCCGCGAGCTGTTCACGTTCCCGTTCAACAGCTTTGGCGGAGAGGCCGTCCGAGCGACGGGGATCGCTGTGAACCCCATCGAGCAGGTCGGCTACGTGTCTGGGTTCACGACGTCCACCGCGCTGCCGATCTTCCTCGATCTGCATCCGTACCAGATCAACAGCGGCGGTGGCACAGATGGGTTTGTCTTCATCGTGGATGGTCATTCACTTGAAATCACCGCCGGGCCTTCGGCCACACCGGACGTCGTTCCGACGGAGGGATCGACTCAGCTCTCAGTCTCCGCCAGCGATAGCAAAGGCCATGCGCTGACCTACCTCTGGTCGAACGTGGTCCTGACCGGAGCCCAGAAGTGCTATCCGTTTAATCAGGGCGGCTTCAGCGATCCGACGGCTCGGAATCCGGGCTGGACGGCGCCAGCCAACTTCTCCGGCGCCAACCGGATTTGCGGCATGCGGGTCGTGGTGACCGACAGCGAAGGCTTCAGCACGATCGGCTCCGTGACCGTCACAGTTGAACCCGCACCGAATCGTCCGCCCGTCGCGAACGCCGACGCGACGCCGACGACAATCGAACAGCAGAGCCCTGGCGGCGCCAGCGTCATGCTCGATGGATCGCTCTCTCAGGATCCGGATTCGGACACGTTGACCTACTCGTGGACGGGGCCCTTCGGAACCGCGACCGGTGTCAAACCGACAGTCCAGTTGCCGCCTGGACTTTCCACTGTGACTCTCGTGGTCAATGACGGCACGGTGACTTCCGCCGCTGATTCCGTACAGATCACGGTCGTCGACACGACCGCGCCGACGATCGTGTTCGACCGTCACACGCCGGCAGCGAACGGAGCGGGCTGGAACAACACGGCGGTGATAATCGAATGGGCGTGCAGCGACGCCGGTTCCGGGCCGCTGCAGTCCACGGTCTCGCGATCCCTGACGACCGACGGCGCGGGGCAGTCGGCAACCGGAACCTGCACCGACCAGGCCGGGAATGCGGCAAGCGACACACGGTCGGGCATCAACATCGACCGGACGCCGCCGGCGATTGTCATCGCTCAACCGGCCAACGGCGGCAGCTTCGGCCTCGGCCAGGCTGCGGTGTCGAGCTACTCGTGCACCGACGCGCTCTCAGGCGTGGCATCATGCGCCGGACCGGTCTCCTCCGGCGCACCGTTGAACACGGCGACGGTTGGCGCGAGTGCGTTCACGGTCAACGCGATCGACGTGGCGGGAAACCCCGCGGCGCTCACGCACGCGTACGCCGTTCGCTATGGCTTCCAGGGGTTCTTCTCCCCGATCAACAACCTGCCGACGACCAATCGTGGAAATGCCGGGCGGACGTATCCGGTCAAGTGGCGGCTCGTGAACGCCGGCGGCGCGCCGGTGGGGGATGAAGCGGCGCTCTCTCAGATCGCGCTCGTTCCAACGGCCTGCGGTGCGGCCGGGGCCGACGTACCGGGCGAGGAAAGCGTGCTGGACACATCGTCGATCCACTTCAACCCGCCGACGGGGGACTGGCACTTCAACTGGAAAACGCAGAAATCTCAGATCGGCTGCTGGACCCTGGAGGTACGGTTGGCCGACGGCAGCGTGCACGCGGTGGCGTTCGAGCTTAGATAGTTTCTAGGCGCGCCTGATTGTCGAGCGTGATCTGCCGACGCCGACTTGGCAATCTGGCGCGCGTCGTTCCTTCTCGGCACCTTCGCGACCGAGACGGCAAGCCCCAGGTTCGCGGCCCGATCGCGCTGCTATTGACAACAAAAACTGTCAAGACTATCGTAGCCGGATCATGCTCGATGTCGCCGTCATCGAGGACTGGGCCTCGGCCATCGCCGCGCTGGACCCCATCAAGGCCAGGCTTCTGGCGGAGCTGTCGGAACCTGCGTCGGCCGCGGCCCTCGCCGCCCGCGTGGGGCTGGCGAGACAAAAGGTCAACTACCACCTGCGAGGGCTCGAGGCGCTCAAGCTGATCGAGCCGGCGGAGGAGCGCCAGTGGGGCGGGCTCACCGAGCGCCTGATGATCGCGACGGCGGCATCGTACGTCGTGTCACCGGCGGCACTCGGACCTATCGGGGCGGATCCGGCACGCAACAACGACCGGCTGTCCGCTTCCTACCTGATCGCCGTCGCCGCGCGGATCGTGCGTGAAGTCGGCGCGCTGTGGCGCGGTGCGCGGCGGAGCGACAAGCGCCTGGCGACACTCTCCATCGACACGGTCATCCGATTCGCGTCGCCGGCCGACCGCGCGGCGTTCACCGACGACCTGGCGCGCGCGGTCGCGATGCTCGCCGCCCGGTACCACGACGAACGGGCGCCGCGGGGGCGCCCGCATCGACTCATCGTCGCGTCCTATCCCGCGCCGGAGGAGCGCGGGGCCTGAGAGGAGATCGTCATGCCGATCAAGACGGACGGCAACGGCAAACGCTGGATCGAGATGGAGTTCATCGTCCCGGGCACACCCGAGCAGGTCTGGCAGGCCGTGGCCACGGGACCGGGCACAACGTCGTGGTTCACCAGGGCCACCGTCGAGGAGCACGTCGGCGGCAAGATCCAGTTCGACTTCGGTCCGAGTGGAACGCAAGCGGGTGAAGTGACGACATGGAACCCGCCGCACCGGTTCGGGTATGTCGAGCGCGACTGGAGCGAAGGGGCGCCGCCGGTCGCGACGGAGATCACGATCACGGCGCGCTCCGGCGATCGCTGTGTCGTGCGCATGGTCCACTCGCTGTTCTCGGCATCGGACGATTGGGACGACCAGATGGAAGGCTTCGAGAAGGGATGGCCGGCCTTCTTCGAAGTGCTGCGTCTGTACCAGACCCATTTCCCCGGACAGCGTGGAGCGTCCTTCGTGGCCACGGCCGGCGCCGAAGGCGATCATCTTGCAATCTGGAGACGCCTCATGCTTGAACTCAATCTCGGAGGTACGGATGCAGGCGAACGGCGTGTGACGCCACCGCAACCCGAGACGTTGTCCGGCGTGATCGAGCGGGTCGACCAGGATGGACAGCAGCGCTACATCGTGATGCGTCTGGACGCTCCGGCTCCTGGCATCGCGCTGGCCGGCACGTATGGCGCCGGTCCGCAGGTCACCGCCAGCATGACGATCTACTTCTACGGTGACGAGGCTGACACCCGTGCGACGGCCAGCGAACCGCGATGGCGCGACTGGCTCGTCGCACGTTTCGGCGCTGAGTCCGGTAAATCGGCGCAGAGCTGAAGATCATGGGAAACAGTTTGAGGCGAATCATCCTCGCACCGGCGGTGCCCTACGAGGATGTGGTGCGCTTCGCAGAGGCTTTGCGGGCGGCGCAGGTTCCCGCGCTGCTCACGTACTGCACGCTCGACAGCTCGACGCCACGACGAGTCCACGTGCGCGCTGCCAAGCAGGCAGGCGTTCGCGTCGTCGAGATCGACACGCCCGCCAGGAGCGAGAGTCTCCTGTCAATCGCGGACGAGACACTGCCCCGGGGAAGTTACCTGTATCGATACGTCGACGATGAGGACGGGGATGAATGCATTCCTTCCGGAGATTGGCTGAAGTCGACTTTCCCGGTCTCCGATCTTGAATGGTTGCTCGCCCCGGAGGAGCACCCGGTTCCCTGGGCGTCCACGAATCTCTACTCCTTTCCGCGGAATCCACCGGAACTCGGGGTGACGTTTCCCTTCTCGCTGGCGCTCCTCCAGGTTTTTGCAGCAGGGCAAGCGGTCTCCTGTCCGCGTTGCGGCGTGAGCTTCATTCCCAAACGGCCCCGTACCCAGTGCCCGGGTGACGCGACCATCGTCGAGCTCTTCGAGTCGCCCGGCGATGCAATGCGTACTGAGCAGGTGCCGCTGGACGCGTGGGGGTACGGCAAGTGTCCGCGCTGCCGCCGAAGTCACGCATTCGGCCGCCGGTTCGAGCAGTGCCTGCGCTGCGGTCGCGTCATGCGCGGGGAGCCCGGCCGGCACTCGGTCGCCCTGGCGGAGAATGAGGCCGAACTCCACGCTCTCAACGAGGCGCGTAAGTAGCGCGCCCGGCGCCCCGGGTTACTTGCTCCAGGGCGGCGTGACGTTGTTGCTGCGCGCGTAGGCGATGAGCTGACCGAGGTGCTCGTGCAGGTGGGTGGCGGTCGAGACCCACAGCTTCCGATGGGTCATCTTCTGTCCAAACGCCTCGAGCGGCGCCTCGAGCTTCGCGTCAGTCACGTCCTGCATCGACTTCTTGAGAAAGGCGAACGACTTCTCGAGTTCGGCGACGATCTGATCGCGCGTCATCGTCTTTTTCTCGAAGGCGGCCGCGGTCTTGTAGTCCTTGCCGAGGATGCCGGTTTCGGCCGGCGCGCTGACGCCCATGGCTGCGGGGAGGAAATAGTTGTCGGCCGCGACGTGCATCAACACTTCCCCCGTCGAGCGCACGCCCTTGCCGGGCCGCCAGTCATAACTCGACGCCGGCAACGCTTTGGCCAGACCGACGATCTTGGTCTCGGCGTCGGTGACGTCCTGGATGAGATCGCCCATCAGGCCCGGGCGGGTCTGCGCGGCGATCGGCATGGTGAGGGCAAGAATCAAAGCAAGCAGCGTGCACGGACGGACGTTTCGGTGCATGTGTGTCGTCTCCTGAGCGACTACATTACCGCGAATAGAAAGACTTTTACGCCTGACGAAACTCAGACGAAACCCGGGACGAATCATTGAGGCTGGATAGGCCGATAGTTCGTCCGTTCTGGATGGTACGGGATGTGCCTCATAAGTTTGACTGTTCGATTGAAGGAGGCACCATGCGATTCCCGCTTTCGGCTGGCTGTGCTGTTGCGGTCTTCGTCATCGTGTCGTCAGGGTGCGGAAGCAGCGGCAGCGGATATGGCGGCCCCTCTGGGACTCCGACGACACCCACGCCCCCTGCCGCGGGGCAGGGCGTTGTCAACATCGTGGGCGACCGGGGCGGGCAATCCTTTACGCCCAACCCTGGATCAGGCGACGCCGATCAGATGGTCGCCTGGCGCAACAACGACGGCGTGACGCATCGAATAGTGATCAACGGCACTGCTCTGGACACTGGCGACATCGCGCCAGGCGCAACCTCGAGGACGATTCAGCTCCCTGCGGGGGGCGGGAACTATCATTGTTCGATCCATCCCGGCATGATTGGCGCGATCCAGGGGTCTGGTGGAGCGCAGCCGCCGCCGTGCACCGGGATCTACTGCTAGCAGGTTCCCGGATCCAACTTTTCGGGCGTGGGTTCACGCATTCGACTTGGTATCGAACTGCCTGCTCAGAATCGCTTTGGCGATGAACCACCCGACAGCGCCATATGCGGCGGAGTAGCAGCCGTAGACGAAAAGCTGCCCTGGAGGTGGTGTGCCGTTCTCCCGATTCTAGACCGCTTTTTCTCAGCCGCGTCGAGCACCCGACGCCGTCCTGAACGTGGCTCGCGCCGGATCCGTCAACGACGGACGCTCGTCGGCCACACCGTTCCCAGCGCCGCATAGATCATCGTCGGGACGAGGCCGTCGCGAGTGTTGACGGTCGTGCCCACGAGCGTCAGCCGGAGATCGGCATCCCGCGCGAGCGCTGAGACGTCGATCTCCTCGAGCATGAGGTCTGTGCTGATGTAGCCCGTCTGCTGCTGCCAGATCGGATTCACCCTCGACTGCGAGAGGACGTTCCGCTGGACGTAGAAGAGCCGCTCGGCGCTCTCGCCGGCCAGCACGGCCACCGACCAGACATCGTCGAAGCGCCACTGCGGATCGATGGCGCTCGCATCTTCGGTGGTGACGACCTCGTAGCTCAAATACACGCGCGCGGTGCCCCTGGCGACGACGAGCGTGGCCGCTCGTTCCGTGGTGACGCCGGCAGGTCCGGTTGCGGCGCGAATCGTCGTCCGGGTGTGGGTGTTCGTCCGACTGAGCGGTGTATAGCCCGCGAGCCACTTGGCGGCCTCCGCGTCCTTGCCGACGCGCCAGTCGCGTAAGGTCGCGGCGCTGCTCGGTCCGGCCCTCGCGGGTGAGGCGGCGGGTGTTGACGGGCTCGCGGCGGCCACATGATTCTCCACGTCACGGGCATGCCGCAGCACGAGCGTGATCGACTGAGGGCGGGCATGCTGGACCGTCGCCTGGCCGTAATAGTGTCGACCATCGACGGTGGTCACGCAATCGAGCGCGATCACTCCGTGCGGGACGGATTCGATCGTGACCCGTCCGCGCGCGTCGGAGCGGCGCTCGATGGCGACTCCTCCCCCGACGACGCTGACGGCGACGGCCACGTTCGACACCGGCATCGTCGGGTTCGACGGTGGCGGAGCAAGGATCAGGCTCAGGCGCGACTGACCGACCCGAAATCCGACGGTGCCGGCGTGCGAACCCCCGGCCGTGTCCCCGGCCTCAACCCTGAGCGTGATCGTCTCCGTCAGGTGCCGGGCGATCGACGCAAACAGCGCCGAGGGATCCTTGGCGACGATGCCGTCGCTTCCCGGCGTGAACCGCTCGCTGAGGTACTCGGTGCCGCCGTCCGGGAACTCGATCGCGACGTAAGAGATCTCACTAATCGGCACGGGCGCGCCATTGCGCATGAACTTGAACGTGAATGTCTTGGTCGTCGCCGGGATGATGTCGTCCACGGCTTCGGCCAGCATGAGGTCCGACGTCTCGCCGGCCTCCTTGTCAGGGTCGAGGACGATGATCGCCTTCGCGGTGTCGCCCGGCGTGAGATCGATGAACGCTTCGCCCCAGGCGGGGGAGATCGTCGCCGCGACGTGAACCGGTCCGGAAGGCACCTTTGCCGTCAGCGTGCTGTCGCCATCGGTGCGCCCGATCGGGACGCCGTCCACCGTTATCGTGACCCCGGCGCCGGCTGGCTCGCGTTCGTTGGCAGCCTCCGGCTTGTAGAAGAATGCCTGCAGTGTGATCGTCGCCAGCGGCGTTGGCTGGTGAGTGGCAATACACGTGCGGAACGCCGCGAGCCGGGCGCTCAGGTCTTTGCGGACATCGGGTGGCAGACGCAGGCCCCATGCACCGCGCACCGCCCCGGCCGCGCGATCGATCTTCGCCAGCGCGTCCGCTGATCGGTTGAAGCGGAAGTCCATCCACGCCTCGTCCAACTCGAGGCGGTCGCGGTTCGGAAGGATCGCGTCAGTGAGCGCCGATATTGTCAGCGAGACCTCGGAGTGGCAGACAATCTCACGAGGCTGCCCAACCTGCGCGTCGAGCGTGGATCTCCCGAACAGGATCGCTGTGAGTGAAAGCGTGACCGTTGCGGCGCGCATGTGATACCGGCGCCGGGAAGAGTTCCACGGGGGATAGAGGCGCATGCACATCTCCGCAATGCCGTCCGATTCCTCGGATTCGCGGTTCAGCGATGCTGGGGAGACTTCAGTATAGCCGGTCCCAGGAGGTCCCTCTTGGCGCCGACAAAAATCTCCTCGCGGCGGCCTGAGGATCGTTCCACGCGCGAGCTGCGGGCAGCGCTTTCTGGCACGCATGCTGCTCGACGTGCGCCCACTGGTCCATGGAATCCCCTATCCTCCGGCCAAAGACGCCGTGCGAGAACTGTCAGCGGCCGACCGCCGTCGCGATCGCCCCCTCCGGCTGCTTCGTGTATCTCGGGTGCGCGAGCTGCGGGCGCGTCTGGACCATCCGTGACCGCCGGGAAAACGTCCGTTCCGAGGACGCGTCGACCCGGCTCCGGCACCAATCCTGACCCCTCGCCACTATAATCGCCGGCGTTCACCTTCGTTTCGACAGGTCCATCGATGACGGTCGTCGCCGAACCCGCGTGCCTGAACTGCGGCGGTCCGCTGACTGGCCCGTTCTGCGCCCGCTGCGGGCAGAAGCGAGCGACGATCGATCTGACGCTCGCCGAGTTCCTGCGCGACACGACCCGCGAGCTCACCAACTGGGACGGCAAGATCCCCAACACGCTCAGAGTGCTCTTCCTGAAGCCCGGCCAGCTCACGCTGGACTTCCTCGAGGGCCGCCGCGCGCGGTGGCTGGCGCCTCTGCGGGTGTACCTGATCTGCAGCGTCGCGTACTTTCTGAGCGGGCCCCTCGTCGAAGCGTTCACGCCCAAGGGCCGTCGCGAGATGGCCAGGGTCATGATCACCAACTCCGACGGCAGTCCGACCGTGACGCCGGAGGTGCGCAAGGATATGGAGGAGGGCTGGCCGGCACGGGTCTTCGGGGTGGACCGGCTCGAGCGGGCTGCCGCGAACCCCACGCAGATCAATCGCGCAGTGGAGGGCCTGCTGCCGAAGGCGATGTTCCTGCTCTTGCCGCTTTTCGCCCTCTTCACCCGAGTGGTCTGGCGCCGCCGGCTGCCACGCTACCCCGCACACCTCTACCTGGCGCTGCACATCCACGCGGCATGGTTCGGCGTCCTCGTGCTCCTGACGATCGTCGCAGGTTTCGTGACGTCGCCGCTCCTCGGCAGCATCGTGGGCGCCGCGGCGTTCGTCTACACCGTGTGGTATGCGCTCACGAGCGCGCGGCGGGTCTTCCAGGATTCGTGGGTGCTGACGATCGTCAAGGCGGCGATGGTGGGAGCGGCCTACGCGACCTGCCTGGTCATGGTCACCCTGGGGCTGCTCGGCTACGTCCTGATACGGATGTAACGCCCGCGGCTATGCGCCCCGCGACACGAATGCCAGATCTCCGTCGTCGTGGGGCACCTCGACGAACACGCGGCCGAACCGCTCCGTCAGAATCATGCAGCCGCCGCCAAATTCCTCGACGTAGTACGCCGTGTCGGGATCCGCGATCGCCGGGTCGGCGACGAACTCCACGATACCGTCTCCATCCGCATAGCGAATCCGGTCGCCCTTCTGCACAGGCTCACCAGAGGCGTAGACGAACTGCACGGGTGCATTCTACGCGACGATCCCGTGGCGCTCGGAAGCGTCCGGTCGCGCCAGCCTTGCTGTAGTCGTCCATCTACTGTTTGAACAGCATCCACCAGCTCGGCTGAACGGGGATGTCACAGCGGCCGGTGCTGTCTCGTCCTTCTATCGACAGCGGAAGCGGGAGGCCGACCATGATGAGATGGCTATTGCGGCGTACCGTCAATGCGTTCGAGCGGCAATGGAACTACGACGCGAGCTATCTCCGGGAGATGATAGACGCGAGCCCTCGCGCGGCATGGCGGTTCTTGAGCGCCGCCCGGCTGGGAAACTACCACCGTGACGTTCCGATCGAGGCGTTGGTCGCCGCCGGCATCACGGCCGTCCGATCGGAAGACTGCGGTCCGTGCACGCAACTGGGCACGGCGATGGCTGAACGGCAAGGCGTGCGCCCGGAGATCCTCCGCGCCATACTGAAAGACGACGTCGCCGCGATGCCTGACGATGTGGCGCTCGCGTGGCGGTTTACGAAAGCGATCCTGGCGCACGATGCGGCGGCCGACGATTACCGGGCCGTGATCCTCGAGCGATGGGGACCGCGAGCCGTCGTAACCCTGGCGTTTGCAATCACTACGGCGCGCATCTATCCGACGGTGAAGTACGCGATGGGACATGGAAAGGCCTGCACACGCGTCGTGGTCGGGGGAGCCCCGATCGCGATTGACCGGGAGCTGACTTCGAACGCATGGGGTCTGACCCCCAGGCAATCGCACGCGAGTCGAACGGGATGACGGATCCAGCGGTCAGCTTCGAGCCGCACCGGCGCCGCCTGCTTGGACTGGCGTACCGCATGCTCGGTTCCGTCTCGGAAGCCGAGGACGCGGTCCAGGACGCGTATCTGCGGTGGCATGCCGCCGATCGCGACGCCGTATCGGACGCCCGAGCATTCCTGACGACGACCACGACGAGGATCTGCCTGGACACGCTCAAGTCGGCGCGCGCACGGCGCGAGGCATATGTCGGCCAGTGGCTGCCGGAACCGGTCCTCGATACCGCCGCGCTCGCACCGGATACACAGACCGAGCTTGCGGAGGATCTGTCTATCGCGTTGCTGCTGGCGCTCGATCGGCTGTCGGCGCTCGAGCGCGCCGCGTTCCTGCTGCACGATGTCTTCGATTGCTCGTTCGGTGAGGTGGCCAGCGCGCTCGATCGCAGCGAGGCAGCCTGCCGTCAACTGGCGTCGCGTGCTCGCACGCACGTGCGTGAGGCGCGGCCGCAAGGCACATCAACGGTCCGCGATCGTTCGGAGCCCTCGAACCATCAGCAGCTGGTGTCCGCGTTCGTCAACGCGGCCAGGTCTGGCGATTTGCAGACGCTGATGGGCCTGCTGGCTGACGACGTGCGGCTGACGACCGACGGCGGTGGCAAGGTGCTCGCCGCGCTGAACGTAATCGAGGGCGCCGATCGCACCGCTCGTTTCATCGTCGGCGCGGTGAGCAAGGGGCTGGGCGAAGGTTCGATCATTCGCATTGTCCCGGTCAACGGGCTGCCTGGCCTGATCGTCTACGGACCGGATGGTTCGGTTCAGAGCGTGGCATTCGAAATCGTGCACGACCTGGTTCACGCGATCTACGCGGTGAGGAATCCCGAGAAGCTGTCGCACCTCGTGCCGCCGGCGTAGCACGGACCATCCTCCGTCAGGTCCTGGGCATGATAATCCTCGGGATGAGCAGGATGGCTCCGAAAATCGCGGCCGCGGAAATCGCAATTTTGACGCAGGTCGCCGTCGGCGGCCCCTTGACCTTTTTCACGTCAACATAGCGCAACGCTTCAACAGCTGCCGTTCCATCGAGCTGGATCGTGAACGTGTCGGTTGCGGCGTCGATGATCTGTCCCTTGAACACGCGCTTGTCACGCATGGTCAGGTGAAGCCACCCGCCGCGCTTCGCGGCGCCGGTCACCATTTGAACGACATACGGCGAGGCCTTGTCCTGCTGTGCCCCCGCTGCCGGACTCACGCTGGCCGAGAAGAAAATCACGGCAACCGCGGCGGCTGCGGCTTGTCTCATTTTCATCGGCCGCTCCTTCGCAATGAATGCGCAGTTGCCGGCGATACCGGCTCACGCTCGTCGAAATCGGACCCGCCTCGGCCGGACACCTCCCGGGACAAGCACTGGCGCGACGACGCCTCCTACACGTAGCTCGCCCACCACGCGTTGGTACGAGCCTTGGCTCGCGCGACGCGCCGGCACAACGGATACAGGAACAGGACGACCCCCATCCAGACGACGTACGTGATCCAGAGCGAGTACCCGAAGTCCGGGGGAAAGCGCTCGGCCGAGCCGCCCATGGACGGCAGGGGACTGAAGAGGAATCCGGCCGACGCGGCGCCGTATCGGAGATACGCCATCAGCGAGGCCAGAGCGTGAAGAGCCCAGAAGTGCGCGACGTAATAGAAGAACGGCACGCGGCCGATCACCACGAGAGGATGGTCCGGCCCCGGCCGCCGCTTGTCGAAGGCTGCCAGCGCAAGCAGCGCGGGACCCAGGGTCATCAGCAGGAACGCGAGCGACGGCGGATACTTCGTCGTCCTGAGGAACGAGAGCGCCGTGAACATCACGGAATCCTGCCGGGACCACGCAACCGGGTCGCCGTAGACGTTCACGGCACGCAGAACTACGAACAGCAAAAGGAGCGCGGTCCCCGTGGCGGCCAGCACCCTTCTCCGTTGCACTTCCTCGAGGAGCAGCACCTGGCCCAGGCAGAAGCCGCCTGCCATGACGCCGATCCATGGGAGCACCGGGTAGCCCACGACGATGGGCACGCCGGCGAGCGGGAAGAAACCGGGCTGGTGCAGGATCCTCCACAGGCCGGCGAAGTCGCCGAAGCGCGACGCGTCGATCCCGTCGAGCAGGTTGTGGAACGAGATCAGCACGAGGCTCACGACCGCGAGCGCGCGCATCGGCAGGTAAATGAGGGCGGACAACGCGATCATGGAGAGGCCGAGCGCCGACAGCACGAGCAGGAGGACCGGGTACTGAGCGTCGAGCGTGAAGTTCATGGCGAGACGCATGACGGTCAGCTCGATCACGATGAGCCACAGGCCTCGCGTCCAGAGAAACCGGGACAGCCGGGCCGTCGAGCCCTCGCGGTGCAGGCGCAGGAACGCGCCCATGCCGGCGAGCAGCATGAACGCCGGCGCGCAGACGTGCGTGATCCACCGCGTGAAGAAGAGAAGGGGAGTTGTCCGCGCGAGATCCTCGGGCTGGAACGACATCGCTCCCGCGTGAAAGAAATCGCGGGTGTGATCGAGCGCCATGACGATCATCACGGCGCCGCGGAGCGCATCGATGGCGGTGACGCGTGGCGTCGTGTTCGCGGTCTTCGTCAGGATGACGGGTCTCTTCAGCTCGTCATTCTGATACGAAATCGCTCCTTTCGGAAACTCGAACCCCAATCCCCGAACGTCCGAACCGCCGACCTACCGGCCGATCAAACGCTCGACGGGCAACCGCGTGCCGGCACGCGCGTTCGCGGCGCGGATCCGATCGCTCGTCAGCCCGTGGTCGCGCAGGGCGATCAGATCGGCGGGGGCCAGGCGCTCGTAGCCGAGCGTCCTGAGCTCCTGCGCGTACTGCGGCGTGACGCCATGGTCCCGAAGCTGAATCAGGGACTCCATGGACTGGTTGGTGTAGCCGAGCGCGGCCAGCTCGCGAACGAACTCCACGCTCACGCCGTGGTCCCGCGCCCGAACGAGCTCGTTCAGCGGCAGCGCGTGCCCGAGCTGGCGCATGTCGCGGACGTACGACGGCGAGACGCCGTGATCGCGGACGCGAATCAGCTCGTCGAGCGGCACCTTGCGGTGACCGGCCTCCCCGAGCTCGCGAACGAACTCCGCACTCACTCCGTGATCTCGCGCGTTGATCAAGGCGTCGATCTTGAGCGATCCATAACCAGCGTCGCGCATCGCGCGGACGTATTCCGGACTGACGCCATGGTCGCGCGCGTTGCGGAGCTCGTCGGCAGACAGGCCCTTGTAGCCCAGGTCCGCCAGCTCACGAACGTAGGTGGGACTGACGCCGTGATCCCGCAGCGTGACGAGCGCCTCCAACGATCCCAGGCGATATCCGAGCGCGCCCATCTCCCGGAGGTAGGTCGTCCCGACGCCGTGCTGCCCGGCGCGAACGAGCTCGGAAGTCGTCGTCTTCGAGTAACCCTGCTTGCTCAACTCGTCCACGAATGCGTAGCCGATGTCGTGCCGCGCCATCTGGTACTGCTCCGATGCCGTCGGCTGCGAGTATCCGCGCTTGACGAGCTCTCCCGCGAAGTTCGGATCGGCCGCGAACGTGAACGTGCCGGCGCCCACGCCGCTGCGCACGACGCCCTCGAACGTGAACGTGCCGGCATCACGGCGCAGGCGGAATTGCACCGGGCCGCCCGCACCCGTCAGCTGCGACGGTGTGAGCCCCTCGAGCTGGTCGACGCGGATATTCGTGCCGGTGGACGAGTTGATTTCGACGAGCCGCAGGTGGACCGTGCCCTCCGTGGCGGGCCGAATCTCCCACGTACCCGGGAGCGCAGCCTGCACGATCCGCTTGAAGGCGGCTACCGCGCTCACGGCCTCTGGCATCGCTGCGCGGACTTTCGCCCAATCGAGCGGCGGAGGCGGCACCTCCGTCTGGGCCGCGACAGCGGCCGGTCTGACGACAGCCAGCGGGAACATCAGCGCGGCGGCAATCGCGGCACTCGCGACGCGAACACGGAGCGCCGGAACGCTGCGGTCGCGCGCCGGGTCTATCGCCGCGAGCAGGCGGCCTTCGATCTGACGCCGGCGGGCCATGCAGACGGCCAGGGCCGGCGCCCGGTGACCGCCGAGCGAATACGCGATCTCGAGCAGGTGTCCGGCATACGCTCGCCCCTCCGTGCCGGCCGCGATGACCCGATCGTCGCAGGCAAGCTCCCGTTCGATCCGCAGGCGTCGCGCGATCCACCACGCGGCAGGATGGAACCAGTACAGCGCGCACGCGGCCGCCGCCACGGTCGCGGTCAGGCAGTCATGGCGGGCGACGTGCGCCAGCTCGTGCAGCACGACCGCACGCCTCCTGTCGTCCGCCCAGCTGTCGGCGATGGCCGGGATCACGATGGCGGGGCGCCGGGTCCCCAGTGCCGCCGGAACGTTGTGCTCGCGACTTCGAAGAAGGCGAACGGGACGCCGAATGCCGATGCGATTGGCACACTCGGTGAAGAGATGCATCCATTCAACATCCCGCACGACGCTCGCGTGGCGGGCAAATCGGCGACCCCGCCACAGTTGCGCGATCAGGTGCACCAGGAAGCCGATCGCTCCGGCCACGTACACACCGGCGATCGTCGCGGACCAGGAGCCGCGCGCGGCGGCCGCCGCCGCGCGCGGGTATTCCACGATGACCTCCTCACGAGTCGGCGAGCTCAGATCCACACCAGGCGCCTCGCGAGTCGCAAAGGGCGCTCGGGTCGCGGGCTCCGGCGCGGACCGAACCTCGACGGCCCAGCCGGGCAACACGAGGGACGCCGCGGGAAGCAGCAGCACGCTCACGATCGCGAGCATCCACAGGAGGTGGCGCGTCGCCGCAGAGGCTCGCCGGCGTACGACGAGCTGGACAACGACTGCGATCCCCATCAGGACCGTGGCCTTGACGACGATCGAGAGCGCAGCGGATACGACGGGATCGAGAACGGACGTACTCATCGCTCGTCTCCCTCTTCCCGCGCCCGCTTCAGCAAATTGCTCAACTGCCGGTATTCGGCGGCCGAGAGCTGCGTCGAGCTGATGTCGAGCAGCGCGGCCATGGCCGAGCCGGGTGAGTCGTTGAAGAACGTGCGCAGCAGTTGTTTCAGCGCGGATCGGCTCGCGTCTTCGGGTTTCGCGGCGGGAAAGTACGCGTGGCGCGGGCCATCGTACTCCCGGGCGAGCAGGCCGCGATCGATCATGATCTCCAGCAGCTTGCGCACGCTGGACGGGCTGGGTGCGTCCGGCAGCTCGCCGCGGATCTCCTCGACGGTGGCGCGGCGGCGCCGGTACAGGATCTCCATGATCTGGCTTTCGCGGCGGGTCAGATCGATCCGGGTCGTCTTGGGCATGTGCTCAGCGGATCAGGCAGGGCGAATAATTTCGCCTCACGCGAATATATTCGCCATAACGGATGGCTGTCAAGCACGGAGATTCTTCGCAAAACGAATCACCCCCGCGTCCGTTCTACAATCGCATCAGGCGTCGTCCCTATTCAGCAGCTGAAGGAACGCTGACAGTGGCAGACCCCTTTCGCCGGGCAGCCGGCGTTCCACCAGACCGAGCCGGCGCAATCGATCCTGACCCCGCGATGGAACGGGACCGACCTTCACGCACTCGCGAGGCAGTACGACGCTGCCGGACGCATTCCTCCCGCTGTCGTCCCTGCTCCGCAGCACCGAGTTTTTTGGTTTCGACGCGAACGTGATGTATCCGTGCGCGGGCTCGTTCGTCCGCTATCTGATCGACACGTTCGGATTGGCGCCCTTGAAACGGTACTTTGCCTCGGCGACGTTCGACGACACGGCGTCGGTGACCGAGTCGCGCGTCCTCGCAGCGTACGGGCGCAGCCCATCGTCACTCTGGAACGACTGGCTGACGTGGGTCAGATCGGTCACGTGAAGGTGAAGTGATGCCTGGAACACGAGCGCGAACCTACTCGGATCGCGCTCGCGCTGTGTAGACTCGATGCCCGCCTGCCGGGCGGAATCCGAGCGTTTCCAGCAGCTCCGTTGAGATTTCCTCCGGGTGGACCTTCGGGAACCGGAAGGTCCCCATGCCGAGTCGAGAAAGCAGTTGCTTCAGTCGGGCTCCATCGTCCTCGATGAACGAGCGGAGCGACACAATCTCGTTCCCCTCCGCGTAAAGCAGGTAGGCCTCGATTCGCTCGTCGGAGGCGACGGCGAGTCCTGCGATGTCGTCTTTCCTTGCCGTGAGTGTCTCGACCGAGTGCCCCCAGCACACCTGCGGATGCCCCTGTCCAAGGAGACCATTGGCGGCGAGATCGTCGACCGTGACGGGGATCACGAATTGACCCTCGTCATCGCCTGCCCTGAGCGAGCGCGCAAACTGCGCGCGAGTCGAAGGGTCCTCTTCACGCTCCAGGATGTAGTCTGTCAGGAGCGCTTCCTGGACATATCCGCTTGCGCTGAACAGCTCGCTGGCAGGGGCGAGAGCCTCGGGGACTTCGGCGCTCATTCGGGGCGGGCCGAGAATCGCGAGCTTCGACCCGAGCGACGTCAGCAGATGATTGCCGTGACCCTGCCGGACGTGATCGGGATGGACGGCGATCCTGTGGATGAGGGTACCGGACGGCCGCTTGGCGCCAATCAGGACGCCGATCGGGTCGGAGCCCGAGAACGCGACCATGCAGCTGCTGCACCAGACCTGGAGGTCGCGGATCGACCGCTTGAACGCGGCTGCCGTCACGGCCGGCTCGCCGGGGAAGTGCGGCGCCCAGCAACGATTCAGCGCATCGACGAGGAGCGCGATGTCGTCCGAGCGGCAGAAGCGGTATGCCGACAATCGTCCGCCTTCGTTCGCGTAGAGTTGCGACCGCGCGAAGCTTGGGCGGCGAGATCAGCTCTCGCGATCGTCGCCCGACGCACGCCGTTCGGTCAGCGGGCTCACCTCGTTGAGGTAGCCGCGCCCGTTGCCAGACGGGGCCGTGGCGTCCGCGGATGTCTTCGCCGTCGTCGCGACACCGGGCCTCGCGCCAGGCGCGTTGTAGGTCGCGATCATCTCCGCCATCATCCGCTTGCCGATCTCGATCCCCTCCTCGACGAGCGCGAGGTCGATCGCCGCCCGCTTCGCAGGGCTGCGGCGCGTTCCCGCGCGAGCTCCTCGATCCGCTCCTGCGTCTGGCTCCGCATGAAACCGGCCGGGACGCGGAAGATCCGCTGCGTGGCTTCGTCCGTCCAGTCGAACGTCGAGATCAACGGGTTCTTCTTGTCGTCCCGGGCGATCAGGCGCGCCTCTCCGCTGTCATCGGCGCGCGCTTCGCCCGGTCTCGCCGTAGCGCCGTGCGCAGGCACGGCGCGACGCGAGGAGGCGCCGATCTCCAGCGGCGCTCCAGTTTCTTCTTCGATCACCTGCCGGGCGAAGTCGAGCGTGATCGCGTCGAGCTTCATCATGCGCGCGCGCTTTTCGACACGCGCCTTGACGCGGCGGCGCTGGTAGGCGTTCTTCATGGTCCAGAGGCCCTTCCTGGCGTCCTCCGACCATCGCAGCTTGCGCCCGTCGTAGGTGGTCTCCTCCTCGAGACCTCCCTCGACCTCCGCGATCTTCTCGATCATCTCGCGGGAGATCGTTTCGAAATCCGCGGCGCCGCAGACGATGCACTTCACGGGATCGCTCTGCGTGGCCGCGACGCCGCAGGCCCGGCATATCGACACGGGACCGGACTTCGCCCGTTCGAGGGCGACGGCCTCGGCCAGCGCCTTGGTCGCGGCCGAAGCGCTCTTCGGCATGAACCGATCCATCGCTTCGTCGATCACCGCGCTCGTGATCACCGAATGCCCCTTCTCGAGCGCCAGGCGAAGGACCCCGGTGCGGGCGATCCCCTTGACCTGGTCGGGCACGTGCGTCATGCGCGACTCGGCTTCGGGAGTCCACCTGATGGTCTCCTCGGCGCGCACGTCGAGGCGCGGTACCTCGAGGCGCGTCGAGAGGAGGACGTCGCAGGGCACGGCGCGGAGAACGTTCTCGGCGTTACTCCCCAGTCCCGTCTCGTCCTTGGGGCTGTGAACGCCGATCCGTCCCATCACGACGAGCCAGGGATTCGTCTTGCGCGCGTGGTCGATGATCTTCTGGAAGGGCTTGCCGTCGAGGAGCGTTTTCTTGATCGCGACGCCAACCTCGCTCCCCATCCGCTCGCCCACCTCGAGATGCGACTGATAGATCTGCGCGAGCCCGGTGTCGATGATCTCCTCGTGGAGCTGATTCTGCTCCTCGAAGCGGAAGACCTTCGCCGCCTGCTCTGTGAGAACGTTCACGATGCCGTTGAAGACGGAGTAGTGCAGATACGGGTCGTAGACGGCGATCGCTTCGACCTTCTTGCCGAACGTGCGCGACAGGTCGATGGCGGTCATGAGCGCGCCGAACGACTGGGGGCTGCCGTCCACGCCGACGAGGATCGTGTCCCGCTCCGCCTCGTCCGGCTCCGGGACGTGCTTGACGACCCAGACATCACGGTCGGATTGGCGGGCGACGCGTTCGCAGACCGAACCGATCACGCTGTCCCGCGCGCGCCCGATTCCCAGGGCGCCGATCACGACCAGGTCGTGTGGCGAGCCGGCGAGATCCTTGAGGATCTCAATGTGATGCTTTCCGTCCATCATCCGCGGCTCGAACGCCAGGCCCGACTCCCCGCAGATGCGCGACATCCCATCGAGGTAGCTGTCGGAGATGAGCTTGAGGCCCATCGTGATGAGGCTGTCGTGGATCTTCCGCTGGCGCTCCAGCTCCACCTCGTCGATGTACTCCTCGGGCAGCGTGTACTCCATCTGCCGGAAGCGGTAGTCGTGCAGCTTTGCCGCGTAGACATGGCAGCCGACCAGCTTCGCCGAGTACGCCTTCCCCAGCGAGACGGCGCTGGCGACGGCGCGGTTGGAGTAGTCTGAGTTGTCGACGGGAACGTAGATGCTCTTGTACATCGGATCCTCCGAATGGACCGCTCCGCCTAGAGCGCTTGTCCGTAGTGTCCGCCTTTAGGCGGACCCGCTGAAGTCCGGCTGAAGCCGGACACTACAGCATTCTGAAAAACGCTCACGCGCGCTCCGGCGAGAGCTCCCCGCGCGCGCGAGAACCGTTGCGCCACCGCACCCAGCCGATCACGGCCAGCTCGATGGCGAGAATGAACAGCGCCGTCCTCACCATCGGACCGACGGCGGAGGGGACGGTTTCGGGCTCGACGTAGATGGAGTACCAGGCCGTCAGCCCTCGCCTGTTGCCACGCTCGCGCGCGAGCCCGTCCCACACCGAGAAGGCGATCGGCATGAACTCGCCGGGCGTGAAAGGCACGCCCGCGGTTGGCTTCAGGGGCCGCTTGAAGATGACCGACCATTCCCCCTGGTCGTAGCTCGCGACGCCGGTGAGATCTCCCGTCTGCTTGGGCGCGATATCCGCGCTTCCCTTGCCCGTGAACTGAAGAGGATCGGGACGCGCCAGATCGAAGAACCAGAGATCCACCGGTTTCTGGGCGTCGCCGAAGATGAAGTACGGCTTGCGTGCGTCGGTCAGCGCCTCCGCTGGAATCTGGATCGATACGGCGTCGGAGAACTCGGATGGCTGGTCGCCTGCCGCCGGTGCCTCGGCAAAGGGGTCCTGCACCTGCCCCGCCGGAGCCGGCGCGACTTCGTCCGCCCCAAAGACGCTTCCCTTCGAGCCCGCGCTCGCACCCGCGGCTCCAGTCGTTGACTCTTCCTCTTCCTCCGGCGGCACCGGGAGCGACGGTTCGTTCTTCCCGGTTTTCTGCGCGCTCATGTCGTGCCACCGCACGAGGAGGGCGATTGAGTCGGCGTCGTAGATCGCCTGCACGGTGACGCTGGTCGCAGACGGATGGAACGCGCGTCCCGGCTCCATGATCTGCCCGATGATGGGGAAGCGCGCGACAGGAGCGGAGGCGAAGCTTGCGGCCCCCTTCGCCGGATCGATCCGTTCCTGGACGTGCCTCGCGATGACGAGGTTGGTATAGCCGGGCCCGCCGCCACCGGAGAGAGAGACGATGAAGTCGGTGACCGCCCATCGCTGCTCGGGCGTCAGTGCCTCGTTGAACGCCGGCATGGGCGTGCCATTCAACCCCGTGCTCATCGTCCTGAAAATGTCCTCGCGGGACGACCCTCCCCGGAAGGTCCAGCTCTGAGCGAGGTTGGCCACGCGGATCGGAGAGTCCCAGTCATCCTTCAGCGTCGGCGCAGACGATCCGTCGCCCCGGCCGAGAGTTCCGTGGCACTTGACGCAGCCGCTGTCGACGTAGATCTTCTTCCCCTCCTCGATTGACTCATTCGAGGCTCTCGGCGCGCTCGGGAGCTGAATTGGCTGGGGAACATTCTGGGGGTTGGCGAAGTCGGCCGAGAACGTCTTGATGAAGTAGGCGAGGTTCGAAACCTCCTCGTCGGTGAGGTTGGGCCACGCCGGCATCGAGGTGTACGGCATGCCGCGCCTGATGATGTTGACGAGATCCTGTTGGGTCGGCAGCGCTCCGTTGGGAGTCGTGCGAATCTTGAACTTGCCCGTCGTGAAGTTGCGGGGCTTCGGGAGCAGGTGCGGCGTCGCGTACCCTTCGCCGTCCCCTTTCTCGCCGTGGCATTGCGAGCAGTACTTGGCATAGAGCTGCTTGCCCGATTCCTGCTGCGCCGGGGTCCCGAGGTCAGGACTCTGAGCGCGCACCCATCCCGCCGCCAGGGCACAAAACGACGCAATCAGGAGCGCTACGCACCCGTGCGACTTGAGGCGAGAGGTCACTGGTGCGCCTCCTCCTTGGCGCGAGGTTTCTGGCCGGTGAAATCGTAGAGAAAGAGGATCGCCTCCCACATCTCGTCTTCCTTCAGCAGCTTCTCCCACGCGGGCATGGCGCTGTCCCAGGGACCGCTTTCCTCAGGCAGCCCGGGGCCGCCCTTGGAGATTCGCCAGAACAGGAACGTGTCGCGCAGCATCGCGATCGTTCCCGCGTCGGCGAAGTTGGTCGGGATCGGATCCAGCCCGTGCGCGAACATGCCGTTGCCGGACAGGTCGTCGCCGTGGCAGAACACGCAGTTCCGGTAATAGACCCGGCGCCCGTTGTCGACGCGCTTGCGGAACTCTTCCGGATTCGACGTCTGGAGCTTCAGGAAGGGGTTCTCTTCGGTGTCGAGATTGACCTTCTTGTCGTGCACCGTGATCTCCGACGGCGACGCGGGATGGACCGTGCGCGAGAAGAGGGGAGGCTGGAGCGGAACGTTCATCTGGACGTAGACGTTCGCGGCCGCGAGCGCCGGGATGGCCACGGCCGTCGCGCCGAGGAGGACCGTGTACCGCTTGTCCGTCATGAACCGGACGAGCGGGCGCGAGACGTCTTCGCGGCGCTCCTCGCTCGAGGACACGTACGCCAGGATCGCAATCGAGACGATGCCCATGTAGAGCGAGACGACGCTGGATGGAATCGGGGCCGTGAATCCGAATCGAAGGAGGACGTAAATCCCGACCCACCAGGCGATGGCCCAGATCAGCAGATTGACGCGGAGGAAGCGAAGGACCGCGAAGACGGCGAGCACGGCGAAGACGATCAGGATGTTCATCGTGAGCCTCCGCCTCCGCCCGGCCCGGCCGGAGCAGCCGCGGGCGCCGGCGCCGCGGCCGGTTTCGGCTTGCCGTCGAAATATTTGTGCGTCGTCTTCAGCGTGACCGTCGGCGTGCCGCCAAGCGTCTGGAGGGCCGCGATCACGCAGAGAATCTCCTGATCGCTGAGGGCGATCGGAGGCTGGCTGACGGGGGGCATCGCCGGAGGGAATCCGGGCACGACGAAGGCGGCGGGTTCGTACATCGATTGGGCCAGGTATTCGACATCGCTCAGCCCTGGAACGCGGCTTCCCGCCCGGGCGCCGATTCCCCGAGGTCGGGGAACCGGAGCGCGCCGGTCTTGCCGACCGTGTGGCAGGTCAGGCAGACTCCTTTGCCTGCCATGATCTCCTGGCCGACCTTGACCATGTCGGCCGTCGTCATGTCGCTGCCGAGAGCGGTCTCCTTGGGAGCCTGCACTTCCTTCTGCGGCACCATCTGGCCGACGTAGGCATAGAACCCCGTCGTCGCGAGGACGAGCGCGCCGATCCGGACGATGTGCGGGACCCTCATGACGTCGGCCTACGTTTCATGCGGGTTTGCCACCGCGACGTCTGGCGAGACCTCGGCGCCACGGCGGAGGCGGGCCTTGGACCGCCGCTCGTAATCGGGCCGGTCGTGCAGGCTCGTGATCCAGAACACGAGGCCGATCAGGAGGAAGAACAGGAGCACGGTCACCGAGACGACCTTCGTCGCGAAGCCAAGCGTGGGCGTGAAGGCGTCGACCGACTGGTCCCGGATGACGCCGTAGACGTGCCAGTGCTGGCGGAGCCCGGAGCGGACGTAGCCCATGAGCCCCATGAGCCAGGTGAAGGTGACCGCGATGAAGATCAGCACGTACTGCGAGATCGCCGGAATCCTGCCCCAGCGCACCTCGCCTGTCTTCCGCGCGCCGCGGAAGAGAAAGATGTCGATGGCGGTGATCGCAACCATCGCGAACAGAACGGACAGGACCTGGGGCACCGAGAGCCCGATCCGGACCGTCGCTTCGACGAAGTACCCGTAGACGCCGAGGAAGATCACGAAGATCGCGACGCCCGCGAAGATCGTGAGCTGCGCCGCATGACCCTTCTTCGCCCACGCCACCGACGCGACCTTCCCTGTGCGGCGATAGAGCAGGAAGCTCATGAAGGTCGTGAGGATCAGGATGTTCACGGCGGTGTTCTTGGCCGACATGACGCCGAGGTAGCCCAGAATCGGGTGAGACGACCCTCCCATCGCCCGGATCTCGGAGACGGTCGCGATGATCGATCGCGGCGTCGCCCAGACTATGAAGCACAGCGCGATCACGATCAGCAGGTACTTGATGACCTTCTGAACCGGCTGCACCCCCTCGACCCGTCCCATGCCGAGCCAGAGGTAGTAGTTGGCCGCGAGGAAGAGGTTGCCGATCAGGACGGCCTGGATGATGAAGAGCCACGAGAAGGCTCCGCCCATCATCGTGAGCCCGAGCGTCTGCGAGTACCGCGTAGATCTCCTTCGCGAGCCAGTAGCCCGCGAAGGGCAGCGGGAGAAAGGCGCTGATCGCGACGAAGTTGCCGATGTATCCCATCCAGTCGTAGTGCGCGCGATCCTCGTCGGTCTCCGCCTGCAGGAACTTGAAGGCTGCGTACGCGGCCGCCACCGATCCGCCGAACGCGACGTTCGCGATGACGCGATGGACGTTGATCGGCATCCACGTGAAGTTCCAGACGGCGTCCCAGACGGAGAGCACCGCCCCCGTCTCCGAGATCCCGCGCGGCGACATCATGAACGTCAGCCAGGCATTGGCGATGAACATGATCGCCGTGCCCACGAGGTTGAGGGCGAGTCCCAGGCCGAGATGCACCAGCGGGTGGAACTTCCCCCAGCCGTAGTAATAGGTGTAGAGGAAAAAGGCCTCGAAGAAGAACAGCAGCACGTACGGGAGAAACGTGGGAGAGAACACGCTCATCAGGTAGTTCGTGAACTTCGGATACAGGATGATGAGCATGAACGTCAGGAATGCCCCGAACGTCGCGGTCAGCGAAAAGGAGACCGAGAGGAGCTTCGTGAACTCGTGCGCGAGCCGGTCGTATCGCAGATCGCCGGTCTTGTAGCCGATCGCCTCGACGATGAACGCGAAGATGGGGACGGCGAGGACGAACGCCGCGAACAGCAGGTGCAGCTGCGCGACCGCCCAGATGGCCACACGGCTCCCGATGACAGGAACGGTCCGGTACTGCGCCTCCTCGTAGGGCTTTTTCAGCAGGGCCTGGTTTTGCGCGTCGAGCTTCTCGCCGGCGACTCCCTGCGATTGGACGGCCGGGGCTTGGGAAGGCTCCTGGGACGCGCGGCTCCCCGAGGCCATCATCACGGCGCCCACGAACATCAGAATGCCGACAACGGGACCGAGAAGGACCAGCAGCAGTTTGCGGTTCACGACGCCTCGCTCAACGGCTGACCGCGGCCGCGCCCGTAGCGCCTGGGATTCTGTCGTTGGGAACAGCAGGTACCCGACGCTCGCGGTTGCGAGCTCGGGCCGAAGCTGACGACGATGGAACGGTGACGCCACATCCTCCCTCTCCAAAGCATTCGGCGCAGGGGGACAATCGAAACTCGTCGATCGAGAGGCCGCGATAATATCCACGAACTCGGACGAGGGTCAAGCGCGCGGCGCGCGTGCGGCCCGGCTCGCGAAGCTCTTGACAGCGGCGGGCACGCAGCGTATGAAGATACCCTCTGCGATTCGGAAACGTCGGGGCCCTTTCGAGCCTTGAAACCGTGCGGGCGAGGAGGAATGAACGCCGTGAGCACTGACCGAAGGGACTACATCTCGTACCCGACGAATCGCGTGGTCGGGACCGTCGCCGACGCCGCCAAGGCGGGGGCGGCCATCGAGGCGCTGCTCCGGGCCGGATTCGACCGGAAGGACGTCGACATCCTGCACGGCGAAGAGGATCTCCATCGTCTCGATCCGACAGGCGCCCACCATGGATTCCTCGCGCAGTTCCAGCGGACGCTGATTCGCAGCCTCGACCTCGAAGAGTTCAAGCACCTCACGCATCACGTCGAGGATCTTCGCGCGGGCCGATTCGTGATCATGGTGCTGACGAAACGGCGGCCCCTCCGCATCCTGGCCGCCGACATCCTGCACCAGCACGGGGCCGAGTTCGTGGGGTTCTACGGCCGATGGGCGTGCGAGGAGCTTCACGCAACCGCGCAGACATCTCCGGAGGCGATCCCGGCGCTGTTCGCACGGGCGTGGAACGCGCCGGGACCCCGACGCGCTCGCGTCGCTCTTCGACGAGGATGCCGAGTTCGTGAACGTCAGCGGCCTGTGTTGGCACGACCGCGCGTCCATACGCAAGGCGCACGCGGACGGGCTGGACGCGTCTCGGAGACGATTCGCTCATGGCAATCGACGAGATAAAGGTCAAGCTCCTGTCGCCGAACACCGCAGTCGTACACGCGCGGATGACGCTGTCCGGCGGGGCACCCGCAGGTGCTGTCGAGCAGCCGGAGTCACGCACGACGATCGTCTCGTTCGTGGTTCATCGAATCGGCGACCGGTGGCAGTGCGCTTCGGCCCACCACACGGACGTGATCCAGGATGCGGCGACGAGTGTCATCGATCGGACCGGCGGGTCCCGTCTGGCGACCTATCCGAGCGACCGGGTGTCCTGAAGCTGGGGACGGGCGCCTCTTCAGCCGAGCGCTACGTCGAGGACCATCATCACCGCGAATCCGAGAATCGCACCCGAGGTCGCGACATCCGGATGCCCACCGGTCTGCGACTCGGGGATGACTTCCTCGACCACGACGAAGATCATGGCGCCGGCGGCAAAAGCAAGGGCGTATGGGAGGATCGGGCGCATCATCAGCACGGCGGCTGCACCGAGCACGCCCGCGATCGGCTCCACCCAGGCGGTCATCTGTCCATAGTAGAAGCTCTTCGCCCGCGAAAGCCCCTCACGCCGCAGCGGAACAGACACGGCGGTCCCTTCCGGGCAGTTCTGCAGGCCGATGCCGATCGCGAGTGCGATGGCGCCGCCGAGCGTCGCCGTTTCGTACCCCGCGCTGACCGCGCCAAACGCCACTCCGACGGCGAGGCCCTCGGGAATATTGTGGAGCGTGATGGCCAGCACGAGGAGCGCCGTGCGATGCCACGTGGTGTGGACGCCTTCGGCGGCGGAGTCCGGTGCGAAGAGATGCAGATGCGGGAGCAGCCAGTCGGCCAGGCGCATCGCGGCCGCACCGAGGAGGAACCCAATCAGGGGCGGCACCCACTTGACCGAGCCCATTTCCTCCGCCATGACGATCGACGGCGCGAGGAGCGACCAGAACGACGCGGCTATCATCACCCCGGCCGCAAAGCCGAGCGCGGCGTCGAGCAGCCGGCGGTCGACGTTCTTGAACAGGAACACCACCGCTGCGCCGAGGGCCGTCATAGCCCAGGTGAAGAGGGTCGCGATCAGGGCCTGAGCGACGGGATGCAGTCCGGCAAACCAGTCCGTCATAGTTGGGCCTGAGCACCCGCCAGGAGTCTAGCACCGGCGTGAGGAGAGCGAGCCGTGGGCCAGCCGTGCAGTAGGATTGCCGAAGCGGACCGTGCTCGCACTCGTTGATGCTCGGGAGCCCGCCGTGAAAAAGGTGCAGGTGCAAGGCGTTCATCACATCACCATCATCGGATCGACGAAGCAGAGCGCCCTGGATTTCTGGCAGGGCGCGCTGGGCATGCCGTTCGTCCTCGAGCAACCGAACCTGGGCAAGCCGGACGAGAACCACTTGTACTTCGATCCTGGCGATGGCCGCTTGCTCACCGTGTTCACCAACGAATCACGAGAAGACGCCAGACGCCAGGCACCACGAGAGATCGGGTGCGTGGAGCACATCGCCTTCAACGTATCGAGGGCGACGTTCATGCAAGCCCCCGCCCGGTTGCGCGACCACGGCATCGACTTCATCCAGCGCGATCGGGGCTTCATGGATTCCATCTATCTCCATGACGCCAACGGCCTCAAGATCGAGCTCGCGTGCTACAAGTTCGAGACCCCCGAAGGCTTCCGTGCCGTCGATGTGCTGATGAAAGCGCACCGGCTGCGCGTCGAGCGCGGCGACCATCACATCACCGAGGAGCACGTCGCCGACGCCGTCGAATCGCTGCTGGCGACTCGTCCTCGCCTGTAACCCCGATCCAGCCCATCAACACGACCGATCGCCCTGTATCGAGTTGAACAGCCAGGACTCGCGGGGCCGACCATACTTCCCAGGCGCCCATACGCCCGACATGTTGGGGCGCGGGGCCGAGATTACGGCGTGTTTTCACGAAAGAGGCAACGAATGAGGAAGAGTTACCTGACCTTGACGGTAGCGGCGATCGTGGTGGGACTCAGCGGACCGGTGACGGCCGCAATGCAGGAGCAGATTCCTTACCTTCCGAGAGCGCAGCCCGCGGCGCCCAAGAGCACGATCGTGACCGGATGCGTGGGAAGAGGCACAGCGGACGACACCTACGTCCTGACGAACGTCGCGCGGGACGCCGAGGCGGCGGTCAAGGATGCGAGCAAGACCGAGACGCTGCTGCTCTCGGGCCCGGACGTCGACATGAGCCAGCACGTCGGTCACCAGGTGTCCCTGACGGGAATGCACGCGGCGGCGGACTCTGCGATCGGGACAACGGGAGCGACCGACGTGAAGCTCGGCGCGGCATCGACGGTGGCGAAAACCAACCCGAAGGTTCCGGCAGGGTTCACGGTCAAGTCGCTGAAGATGATTTCGGCGACGTGCTCGGAGGTTGGCGACTGAGCCTGGGGCAGGCAACCGCCCCACACCTACGCGGGCCGCATCCCTTTCGATTGGGGTGCGGCGGCCGCTGTCGTGCCGAGCATCTCGAGCCGTGTGTCCACGCCGGCCCCGACGATTCGCCGCTCGTCCCTCCAGCTGATTCGCGCGTTTCAGCCCGGCTTCGTACAGATTGGCCCAGAGCCCGGCCGCGGCTGCCAGGTCCGCGGTGCGTTGCATGAGCTGCGCATTCTCCCGCAGCACCCGTCCGAGCATCTCCGTCAGCTGTTCGACCGTCGGTGGGTGACCTGCCCGCGCCTCGACAGCGGGGCCAGGCGGCCAGACCCCGAGCACGCGCACGATCTCGACGAGCAGGCGTTCGGGCGGGCACGGCTTCGCGAGCACCGTGCATCCCGCCGCAACCGCGGCAGTCGCGGTCTCCGTGTCGTGCGCGGCGATCAGTCCGAGCACGGGAATCCGGTTCGTCGAGAGTCGCGCTTTGAGACGCCGGCAGAACTCAACTCCCGTCTCCGCGCCCTGAGAACACTCGGTCAACACCAGGTCGGGAGCAAGAAGCGTCGCCATCGCCATGCCCTGGTCGTGGTCCCTGGCGCGTTCGAGCTGAAAGCCAACTGCGGCGGTGCAATCAGCGTACTGCAGATGAAGTATGTCGCCTGGATCGACGATCAGGAGGCGCGGCTGCGCGTGTTCGAGGGTAGGCATGTAGACCTCACTGTCGATCGGTGGAGACGCTTTCCGCGCCCGAGGGGGCGCTGTCAGAGGATCCCGACCGGCCGGGAAGCATGAGGAGGTCGGCGAGAGCAATCACCGGAATGGCGGCCGTACGCCGGTCTGACTTCAGGCGCTCCACCGTCTCTCCGTCGCAGTCATAGTCGAGCACGATCAGGTCGGGCATCGTGGCCAGCGTACGATCGACAATCTCACTGCTCGGAATCCGTGACGCCGAGGCCGTGCGGAACCCGGCCGTCGCCAGGTATCGCACGTACGCCTGGCCGTCGCCACCGGCGTAGATGACGAGGATGGTCGGCGGGGGCCGGCTCGAAAAGATCACCAGTCGCTCCAGGCAGGCTTTCATTGCCTAACTTCCGATTCCCGCCCATGCTAGCCGGGGTGATTTCAGAAGAGAGTGCCGAATTGCACACCCCGGGTACTGGCCCGGTTGCGCTGGCAGGCGAGAGTAGTAGCGGTCGATCGGGTTACCGGCCGGTCAGCTGCTCCAGGTGATCGGGGTATCGGGCTCCGCGGACCGTGATCTGCGACGCGGCTCGATCGATCTCGCGCAGATCGTCGGACGAGAGCTCGACCGAGGCGGCGCCGATGTTTTCTTCGAGTCGATGCAGCTTCGTGGTGCCTGGGATTGGGACGATCCATGGCTTCTGCGCGAGCAGCCAGGCAAGCGCGATCTGCGCGGGCGTTGCGTTCTTGCGCTTGCCGATGCCGGCCAGGAGATCGACCAGCGCCTGGTTCGCCTTTCGCGCCTCGGGCGCAAACCGCGGGAGACTCGCGCGGAAGTCGGTGCTGTCGAAGGTCGTGTTCTGGTCGATCTTCCCGGTCAGGAAGCCTCTGCCGAGCGGGCTGTATGGGACGAATCCGATCCCGAGCTCCTCGAGTGTCGGCAGCACCTGTTCTTCCGGCTTGCGCGTCCAGAGTGAGTATTCGCTCTGTACGGCCGCGACCGGGTGCACGGCGTGCGCGCGGCGGATCGTCTCCGCGGCGGCTTCCGACAGGCCGAAGTGTCTGACCTTACCCTCCTGAATCAGGTCCTTCACTGCTCCGGCCACGTCCTCGATTGGCACGCCCGGGTCGACGCGATGCTGATAGAAGAGGTCGACTGCCTCGACCTTCAGCCGCTTCAACGACGCGGCGGCAACCTCAGTGATGTGCTCCGGCCGGCTGTCGAGGCCAACCCATCCCGGGCCGCCTTTGGGGTCGAGCTTGAAGCCGAACTTGGTTGCGATCGCCACCTTGCCCCGGAAAGGGGCCAGCGCTTCGCCGACGAGTTCCTCGTTGTTGAACGGCCCGTAGACCTCCGCCGTGTCGAAGAAGGTGACGCCCCGTTCGACGGCGGTCCGAAGCAGGGAGATCATGGCGTCCCTGTCAGGCGGTGGTCCGTAGGAGAATGTCATCCCCATGCACCCTAGCCCGAGCGCGGAGACTTCCAGGTTGCTCTTGCCGAGTTTGCGCTTCTGCATGTGGTCCTCGCAGCCGCCAGAACTACCCTGGAGGCGTCTTCCAGCTAGCGTAGTGGCAGCTCAAGGGTTTGAGTAGCCGAAAGATCGACGAGCGGATGCCCTCGTTTGGCGCGCGGCGTGCTTACTGCTGACGCAGGTGTGGCGCGCCGCGCCAGGAGGGTCGACGTACGTCGTCAGAGACCCAGCAGAACACATGACGAGGACCCCTTCTACTGGCAGTTCGAACCTCGCCTTCCTTCAAGGCGGCGGTGAAATGGGCGCGCGGATGCGCGACCTGGACTGGTCGGAGACCGCGCTCGGCGCCGTGGACACCTGGCCGCAGAGCCTGCGCAGCACCGTGAGCATGCTCCTCCCGTCCAAGGCCCAAATCGTCGTTTTCTGGGGTCCTGAGTTCACGGTTCTCTACAACGACGCGTACCGCCCGGTCTTCGGCGCCAAGCATCCGCAGGCTCTCGGGCTTCCGGGCCGGCAGGCGTGGAGCGAGATCTGGGACAGCGTGCTGCACGAGCTGTTCGCCGCGGTCGTCCGCAGCGGCGAAGCGTTCTGGGCGAAGGACCTGTTGTTCGAGCTCGAGCGCTACGGATTTCCGGAAGAGACGTACTTCGACGTGTCCTACGATCCGGTTCGCGTCGAGTCGGGCGAGGTCGGCGGCGTCTACTGCATCGTGACCGAAACCACGGAACGGGTCGTGGGCGAACGTCGCCTGGGACTGCTGAAGGACCTGGCCGAGCGGAACGCGGCTGCACGCACGGCCCGCGATGCCTGTCTTGCTCGCGACCGAGACACTCGCCGCGGAGCCGCAGGACATCCTGTTCGCGCTCGCGTACCTCGATGACGAGCTCCAATGCTGCACACCGGGAGCCGAGGAGCAGCTGCAGCGCGCGCCGCGCGAGCTCGTGAAGGAGCTGCCGGTTTCTTCAGCGGGCGCTGATGCCCGGCCGGCCAGGCTGGTCCTCGGCGTCAATCCGCGACGTCCCTTTGATGATTCATACCGCGTCTTTCTGGACCTCGTCGCCGATCAGCTGAGAACCGGCCTCGCCAACGCGCAGGCGTTCGAGCAGGAGAGGAAGCGCGCCGAAGCGCTCGCGGAGCTCGATCGCGCGAAGACGGCCTTCTTCAGCAACGTGAGTCACGAGTTCCGCACGCCGCTGACGCTGCTCGTGGGACCGCTCCAGGACGGTCTCGCCGACTCGGGCACGCCGTTGCCGGCTGTCCATCGCGAACGGCAGGAGGTCGCGCACCGCAACGCCCTCCGCCTCCTCCGGCTCGTGAACACCCTGCTCGACTTTTCTCGAATCGAAGCTGGCCGCATCGACGCGAATTACGAACCCACTGACCTCGCGAGCTTCACGACCGAACTCGCGGGCGTGTTTCGATCGGCGGTTGAAAGAGCCGGCCTGGCTCTCGTGGTCGACTGCGATCCGCTGCCGGACCCCGTGTACGTCGATCGCGACATGTGGGAGAAGATCGTTCTGAATCTGCTCTCGAACGCGTTCAAGTTCACGTTCGAGGGTCAGATTACCGTCGAACTGCGATCACATGGCGACCGCGTCGAGCTGCGGGTCGCAGACACCGGCGTCGGTATTTCCGAGGCCGATCTGCCGCGCATGTTCGAGCGTTTCCACCGCGTCAAGCACGCTCGCGCCCGCACCCACGAAGGCACGGGCATCGGACTGGCGCTCGTGCAGGAGCTCGCCCGCCTCCATGGCGGCGGCGTGACGGTCGCCAGCCAGGAAGGGCGGGGCGCGACGTTCACGGTGACGATTCGCACGGGGACGTCGCACCTGCCGCCAGAACGCGTGTCCGTGACGCGAGACCTGACGCCGGCGAGCGTCGGCGCGATGCCATACGTCGAAGAAGCCCTTCGATGGCTCCCCGCGACGGACACGCCGGCGGCTCCGGCGGTTGAGCCCATGGTCGGGACATCTGGAGCGGTCAGCGCTCCCCCGGACGCGGCACGGGTACTCATCGCCGACGACAACGCCGACATGCGCGACTATCTCGTGCGCATCCTCGGACAGAGCTATCGGCTCGAGGTCGTCGCCGATGGCCGCGCCGCCATAGATCGCATTCGTGCACGCGCGCCGGATCTCGTACTGGCCGACGTGATGATGCCGCTGACCGACGGGTTCGGCCTGCTGAGGGAGATCCGCGCCGACCAGCGCACGCGTTCGATACCTGTCATCCTGCTGTCCGCGCGGGCGGGCGAAGAAGCACGCATCGAAGGCCTTCGGGCCGGGGCCGACGAGTACCTGGTCAAGCCTTTCAGCGCGCGCGAGCTGCTCGCCTGCGTGGCGTCACAGCTTCAACTGTCGCGCGTGCGGCGCGAGACCGAGCAGGCCTCGCGCTACCTCGCGTCGATCGTCGACTCCGCCGAGGACGCCATCCTCTCGAAGGACCTGAACGGCATCATCCAGTCGTGCAATGCCTCCGCCGAGCGCCTGTTCGGCTACACCCCCGAAGAGCTCGTTGGACGGCCGGTGCGCATTCTCATACCACCCGAGCGGCAATCCGAGGAAGACGACATCCTGTCCCGGGTACGACGGGGCGAACGGGTCGACCACTTCGAGACCGTCCGGATCACGAAGGATGGACGTCGCGTCGATGTCGTCGTTGACTGTGTCACCGGTACGAGATGAGTCGGGCACGATCATCGGCGCGTCCAAGATCGCTCGCGACATCACGGCGCTCAAGCACGCCGAATCGGAGCGCGTCCGACTGCTGCGGGAGAGTGCCGAGGTTACCGAAACGCTCAACAACGTCGGAGCCATCGTCGCGTCGGACCTGGAGCGCGACAAGGTCGTGCAGGCCGTGACGGACGCCGCCACGGAGCTCACGACGGCCGAGTTCGGCGCATTCTTCTACAACGTCCTCGACGAGAGCGGCGAGTCGTACACGCTGTACACGATCTCGGGCGTGCCTCTCGAAGCGTTCTCCAGGTTTCCGATGCCACGCAACACGGAGGTATTCGAGCCGACCTTCAAGGGCACCGGTGTGGTCCGGAGCCCCGACATCACGAAAGATCCGCGGTACGGTCACAATGCGCCCCATCACGGCATGCCTCATGGCCACCTGCCGGTGCGCAGCTACCTGGCGGTGCCTGTGAAGGGCCGGTCGGGCGGCGTCATCGGCGGCTTGTTCTTCGGCCATCCAGATGTCGGGCGATTCACCGAGCATCACGAGCGGCTCGCGGTCGGCGTTGCGTCCTGGGCCTCGGTCGCCCTGGAGAATGCCCGGTTGTTTGCGAGCGTCCAGGAGGCGAGCCGGATCAAGGATGACTTTCTTGCGAGCCTCTCGCACGAGCTGAGGACGCCGCTGAACGCGATCCTCGGATATGCGCGCATCCTGCGCTCCGGCATCGTCGCGCCGGACAAGAGAGACAGGGCCATCGAGACGATCGAACGAAACGCGACGTCGTTGACGCAGATCGTGGAGGACGTGCTCGACATCTCGCGGATCGTCGCCGGCAAGATTCGACTGAACGTTCAACCCGTGGAGGTTCCCCGAGATCGTCCGGAACGCAGTCGACGCGATCACTCCGGCGGCCGACGCCAAGGGTGTCAGGATCGAGATGGTGCTCGATCAGGCGGCCACGCCGATCTCCGGCGATCCCGAGCGCATTCAGCAGGTGATGTGGAATCTGCTGTCGAATGCCGTGAAGTTCACGAACCGGGGCGGCAGGGTGCAGGTCCGGCTCGAGCGTGTGAACTCACACGTCGAATTCGTGGTCAGCGATACCGGGATCGGCATCGCTCCTGAATTCCTGCCGCACGTGTTCGAGCGGTTCCGTCAGGCGGATGCCGGCATCTCCCGTGAGCGGGGCGGACTGGGCCTGGGCCTGTCGATCGCCCGCCAGTTGACGGAGATGCACGGCGGCACCATCGACGTGTCGAGCGGCGGCGTCAATCAGGGCGCAACGTTCCGCGTGAAGATTCCAGTGATGATCGTTCATCCGGTCCACGAGGGCGCGCGGCGCGTGCATCCACGATCGGCCACGAGCCCGAGGCACGTCGATGTGCCGAATCTCCGGAACATACACGTCCTCGCGGTCGACGACGAGGCAGATGCGGTCGCCCTGGTGTCCGAGGTGCTCCAGGCCGCGGGTGCGCGCGTCAGCACCGCATGCTCGGCGGATGACGCGATGAGGAGCCTCGAGGCGGACAGTGCCCGACGTCGTCGTTGCCGATCTCGGGATGCCGCACGTCGATGGCTTTCAGTTCATCGATCGCGTGCGGCGGCATCACAATCCTCGCGTGCAGCGGGTCCCGGCAGCCGCGTTGACGGCATACGCACGGTCGGAGGACCGGATGAAGGCGCTGGCGTCAGGGTTCCAGATTCATCTGGCCAAGCCGATCGATCCCGATGAACTGGTCACGACGATCGCGGCGTTGGCCAGGCGCTTCATGGCGAGCGATCGAAGCGATGTGACGGAGTAGGCTGGCTGAGGCAGAGTCCGGCGACGGTCCGCGTCACTGCCCCCCGGCCTTGACGCAGCGGAAGCCGAGATGGTTCGTGCCGGTGCCGATCTCACCACTGCCGCGCGTGCCGACCATGTAGCGCGAGCAGTACTGATCGGTGCAGAGAAACGAGCCGCCGCGATGCACGCGCTTCTTCTCGCCGGGCGCGCCGGGATCGAACGACTCGGCCGGACCTTGCGGGTTTCGGGCGACGGCCCCGGTCGCAGCGAGTTGGGCGTAGTAGTCGGCGCGATACCAGTCGCTGACCCACTCCCACACGTTGCCGCCGACGTCATGAAGCCCGTACCCGTTCGGGGGGAACTGCGCGATCGGCGCGATGCCCGTGAACGTGTCGGCGCCTGAGTCGTGGTTCGGGAAGTCGCCCTGGTGGCTGTTCGCCATCCAGTGGCCGTCCTTCCTGAAGTCGTCGCCCCACGGAAAGATCTTGCCGCTCAGGCCGCCGCGCGCGGCGAACTCCCATTCCGCTTCGGTGGGTAGCCGCTTGCCGGCCCACTGCGCGTACGCGAGTGCGTCCTCGTACGCCACGTGGAGGACGGGATACCGCGCCTTTCCGTCGATCGAGCTCTTCGGCCCGAGCGGATGGCGCCACGTGGCGCCGGCCACGTACGTCCACCATTGAAAATGATCCGTCAGCGGCACGGGACGGCCCGGAGGGGAGAAGAGCACCGATCCCGCGACCAGCTTCTCCGGCGGCGCGCCGGGAAAATCTTCGGCGCGCGGCGTGCGCTCGGCCACGGTGACGTACCTCGTCGCCTTCACGAAGGCGGCGAACTGTTCGTTCGTCACCTCCGTCGCGTCCATATAGAAGCCGTCGACGTAGACGCGATGCACGGGACGCGAGTCGGTCGTCGCCTGCATGCCGACCGGATCGTGCATGTCCGGCGGATCCTGCGCGCCCATCGAGAACTCGCCGCCGGGAATCCACACCATGCCGGCGGGTGCGGGCCCAGACGGCCGAGTCTTGTTTTCGACAGTCGGAAGGAATCCTGTTGACGCTGGTGCCGGCGTCGCGTTCGTCTCGGTCGCCGGCGGCCTCGGGCGCATCGCCAGGAATCCTATGCCCAGGGCTCCGGCGATGAGCGCAGCGGCGATCCACGCTCGCGCGCGTGCAAAGCTGCGCGGCCTCGAGGGCCCGTTGACCGGCTTGCCGCGGCGCTTACTCATTGAGCAATCACTACGGCTGGGGATCGTATCACCCCGTCAACTCGAGTCCGGCGCCTCAGCCGCGCCTGTTCGAGTACGGATGGAAAGCACGGCCGCTACGGGACGCGCGTGAAGGCGCAGGGCCTCGCGTGGTCAGCGTCCGCCGGTGCCGAACGTCACGCCGTTGTACAGGCGCCACCGCTCGGGCGCGTCCCTCCCGATCCCGTTCGACCATCGTGCATCGGATCGAAATCCCCACTCGTCGGCGATCGGCACCCTGATGCCGCCGCCGGCGTTGACGGTCAAGGCTGTCTTCTTCACCGTGGCGAGCCCGTACAATGGCAGCTCGACGACCGTGCCGTATTGCTCGAAGCCGGCACCGCCTGCGACGTAGGGTGTCACTCGCCCGATCGAAGGCAGGTCGTACAGAAGGCTGACGCTCGAGCTCAGCCCGGTCACTTCGGCCTGGCGGAGCGCGGTGTCCAGTTCGATGCTCAGCTTCGGCGCCAGGGACCAGCGAACGGACGTGCCGACTCCAGACGAAGCCAATGAACCAATGGACACGTACGGCGTGATCTCGACGGGGCGCGTCGCAGCCTCGCCGCGAAGGTCCTGGGCATATGCGAGATGAGGGCCAGCCAATAGTACGCACGTCGACGCAACGAGGGGAACGAGCTTCATGTGATGGTGCTCCTTGCGGCGTGTCTGCCATCGCCACGGAGATAAGACGGCAGAGGCAGACGGCTGGCCGGCGAGCCTCGCGAGCAGCCACGCCCGTCACGAGGGACAATCGTCCACAACGCGCGCCGGACCGACAATGGTTCCGGGTTGCGAGTTGACGTGTCCCACGGGCAAAAGGAGATTCCACCATGAGCACGATCACCACCAGAGACGGCGTCGAGATCTTCTACAAGGACTGGGGCGAGGGTCAGCCCATCGTGTTCAGCCACGGCTGGCCGCTGTCGGCGGACGACTGGGACACGCAGATGCTGTTCTTCCTCGCGCATGGCTACCGCGTCATCGCCCACGACCGACGGGGACATGGCCGTTCCTCCCAGATCGGTGACGGCCATGACATGGATCACTACGCCGACGACCTCGCGGCACTGACCGCACATCTCGACCTCAAAGAAGCCGTGCACGTCGGCCATTCGACCGGCGGCGGCGAGGTCGTGCACTACCTGGCGCGCCACGGTGAGAGTCGAGTCGCCAAAGCCGTGATCATCAGCGCGGTGCCGCCGCTGATGGTGAAGACGGCCGCCAATCCTGGCGGGCTGCCCAAGGACGTGTTCGACGGACTTCAGGCGCAGGTCGCCACCAACCGCGCCCAGTTCTATTACGACCTGCCGGCTGGACCGTTCTACGGTTACAACCGCGCAGGTGCGAAACCCTCTCAGGGGGTCATCTGGAACTGGTGGCGCCAGGGCATGATGGGGAGCGCCAGGGCGCACTACGACGGCATCGTCGCCTTCTCACAGACGGACTTCACCGACGACCTGAAGACGATCACGGTACCGGTCCTCGTGATGCACGGCGATGACGATCAGATCGTGCCGTATGCCGATTCGGCACCGCTGTCGGCAAAGCTGTTGAAGAAGGGCACGCTGAAAACATACAAGGGGTTTCCGCACGGGATGCCGACGACCGAGGCCCAGACGATCAACGCCGACGTGCTGACGTTCCTGAGAGCGTAAGTCCAGTCGCCTTACAATTGGGTCCCCATTGTTCAGGAGAACACGATGAAAAGATCGAAGTGGCTGGTAGTCGCGTTGGTGGTGCTGTCGGTCGGCACTCTCGTTGCCCAGTCCAAACCCAATTTTGACGGCGAATGGACGATGGTCCCCGCCAAGAGCGATTTCGGCGTGATCCCCGCCCCCACGAGCTCGGTGCAGAAGATCACGCACAAGGATCCCGACCTCAAGGTGGTCAACACGCAAACGAACGATCAGGGGACATTCACCACGGAGAGCAACTTTACGACTGACGGTAAGGAGGCCATCAACAAGGGGCGCATGGGGGAGGTCAAGAGCATCCTCAAGTGGGATGGAAACGCGCTGGTCATGGAATCCAAGGCTGACGCGCAGGGTAGCGTCGTGACCATCACGAACAGGTGGACCCTGTCCGAAGACGGAAAGACCTTGACGGCCAACATGCATTTTGCCAGCGCCATGGGCGAAGGCGATGCCAAGGTCGTCTACGAGAAAAAGTAACTCCAGCGCTGCGCTAAAAGCGGGACGTGCGGATCCACGTATCTGAGCGGCTCCAGCTCGCTCGAAGTTCGCCGTCGACGTCGTCCGCCGGTTTGCCCTGCGCTTTCAACGTGAGCTGCAGCCCGAGCAACGCCCACCCGTTGTGCGGGTGTTGCCGCAGGTCTTCGCGGTAGACGCGCTCGGCATCGCCGGGCCGCCCCGCCTCGAGCAGCGCCGCACCGAGCCAGTGGCGCGCGGGGAAGGGCAGTGGCTCAGGCTCGTCAACATCGAGCTGGTCGTCGAGCGCCACCGCGCGCTCGAACGAAACGAGGGCTGCTGCGATCGTGCCGCTGGTTCGAGCAATCTCTCCTTCGAGAATTGCCGCGAGCACTCCGAGCATCCGCGACGCGGGATGACGCGCGCCGAAGTTGGTGGTCTCGACGAGGACGCGGCGAGCTGCTTGAGCGCAGCGAGGTGTACGCCTGCTCCCTCCGCCTGGCCGCTCCGCAGCTTCGCGTACCCGAGCGCGAACTCCCACGCGCCCGCGGGAATGTCACGCTGAGGCTTCGTCGTGATTTCGAGCACCTCGTCGAATCGGCCGAACCGAATCATCGACAACAGCTGGAACGTCGTGTCGCCGCCGGTGAGCCTGGCGTAGTCCTTGCCCGCACGCATCGCGATGGCGCCTTGCCCGTCCATCGAGGCGGCATACACGAGCATGTGCAGGTTGTGCGCCGGATAGATGGCGAATCCCTCGCCGGCGGCCGCCTTCAGGTCCGAGTGCCAGGCCTCGATGTTGACGCGAACCGAGTCACCCCATCGGCCCACCTCATTGAAGGTGTGGGAGGGCATGTGGTTGATGTGGCTCGCGCCCGGAATGCTCGCGCCGAGGAATTCAGCGCACGGTTGGGCGGCCGCCGTTTTCGCGGTTGCCTCGGTCGCGTGCACGTACCAGTGGCACGCTCCAGGGTGACGCGGATCGCGGGCGAGCAGGCTTTCGAGCACGTCGTGGATCCGCTTGACGTTCGGAGCATCGACGTTCACGAGGCGCGGCCGTCGTCCTGGCGGAGGTCCGGGACGCGGCTCGAGATGAAAGAGCGCGTCGGCATACAGCGTCCCGATATCCAGATCGTCGGGATAGGTTTCGTACGCTGCTGCCATCGCCCTGGCGTAGGCCTTGTCCTGCTCGCTGCGGTTCTTAGGCTCGAAGCGCGCGACGTATCGCTGTGCCAGCGCTTCGATGAGCGCCCGTTCGCGAGGCGCCGCCTTCTGTTTCAGCGAGAGCGCCTTCTGAGCGGCCGCATAGGCATGAGGCGAGTCGTCGCCCGTGATCACCTGGTTGAGATTGGACCCCCACGCGAGGGCTTCGCCCCAGTAGCACATGGCGCATTCCGCGTCGCGCTTCCACGCTTCGCGAAACGATCGGATAGCCTCGTACTTCGCGAACGAGTAGTGCAACTGGAACCCTTGATCGAAGTAGGCCTGCGCGTCCGCATTGGACGACGAGATCTTCCTGGAAAAGGAGCCCAGCGCGGCCTTGTGGAGCGGCATCGGCTCGGCAAAGTACGGAGGCAGCGGAGCAGGACCGCCCGATTGCTGCTGCGCCAGCGCGGTACCCGCGGCAGCGCACATCAAGACGATCATCGCCGCCGATGCGCATGAACTGGTCATGGGAGTGCCTCGTTGTGGCGTCCAGAACTTGCCGGATTGCGGGAGAGTGTATCCGGGTTTGGTCAAGATTCGATCAGGACGCGACAGAGGATCGGGGCGCGCAGGTGCAGCTGCGCTGCCGTAACCACCGCGTGAGTGAAGGTGGGTCAGTCCGCGCGCAGCGCCGTGACGGGGTCGACTGTCGCGGCGCGTCGCGCCGGCAGCCACGCCGCAAGGCACGCTGCCAGAGCGAGCAATGCGACGACGGCGAGGAGCGTCGGCGGATCGTGGGGTGCCGTCTGGAAGAGGAAGCTCCTGATGATCCGCGTCGCGTAGGTACGCGCCCGCCAGGCCGACAGCGAGGCCGAGAATCACTGGTTTGATCGCATCGGCGATCATCACACCCACGACCTGGGCCGGACGTGCGCCAAATGCGATCCGTACGCCGATCTCGCGCGTGCGACGAGCGACCGCGTACGCCGTCATGCTGAAGATGCCGACGAGCGTGAGCAACAGCCCGAACACGCCCAGCATCGTGAGCAGCAGCATGCGATGCTTCGGCCTCGTGACATGGCGGCTGAGCACCTCGGCTGCCGGCCTCACTCGTCCAACGAGGACACGCGGCCCCAGCGATTCCGCCGCCTGCTTGAGCCGCTCGGCCGGCAGGGACGTACCATCGCGAAGACCGCATCACCATCGCCAACGCGAGAGAGGATCGTTCGTTCGTATCCGCCGGATCCGGCAGCACGTACAGCTGCGGTTCGACACGTCCTTGCGGACCACCGTGGCGGATGTCCGGCACGACGCCGACGATGCGGAGGGTTCGTTCGTCTTTGGAGCCGACCAGCAGCGTGTGGCCCACGGCGTTCCCATCGAAATGCTGCCGCGACGAGGTGGCGCTTACGAGGGCCGCCTCGCCAGTTCCGCGATCGGCGTCGTCGAACAGGCGTCCGGCGATGGGCCGAACGCCCATCGCCTCGAAGTAGCCAGGGAGGATCGTTCGTTGCGGACCTGGGATCTCTACTCCGTTGTCTGCCGTCGGGAAGGAGTACGAGCCGCCCCCGTTCAAAGCGAGTTGATCGATCGCGCCAGCCGAGGTCACCTCCGGAAACCGCCTGAGCGTCTCGGCCAGACTGACGTAGTAATCGCGCCGTACGGCCGCGTTCTGGTCGAGCGGCTCGATTTCGAGCGTGAGCACATTTGCCGCGTCGAAACCCAGATCGACGGACACGAGCTTCGCGAAGCTGCGAAGAACGAGTCCTGCGCCGGTCATCAGCACGAGCGCGAGCGCGACCTCGATCCCGATCAGCCACTGCCCGGCACGCTTCGACAACGGCGCCCCGCCGCGGCCGCCGACGGCGAGCATGGTGCTGATCATCCTGGGAGCGCGGGAAAGCTTGAGCGCCGGCACGAGACCAAAGAGCAGCGCGGTGACCACCGTGAGGCCGAGCGCGAAAGCGAGTGCCGTGGCGTTGATCCGCACTGGTGAATTGGCGGGCAGGTTCAACGGGATGAGCGCGACCAGGGAATCGAGCGCCGCATACGCGATCAGCACGCCGACGATTGCACCGCCCGCCGCCAGCAGGACGCTTTCGGTCAGCAGCTGACGCACGAGCCGTCCTCGTCCCGCGCCGATCGCCGAGCGGATGGCGAGCTCGACGTGCCGTGTCGCGCCGCGCGCGAGCATGAGGCCGGCGACGTTGACGCAGGCGATGATCAGGATCAGCCCGACCGCCATCGACAGAGTGCGGATCGTCGCGACATAGCCGCTCGTCTCGTCGTTGTACATCGACTCGATCAAGACGCGAACGGGCACGGGTTCCGGTCGATTCACCGTCGTGCGCGGTGTCACGGCGTCGAGGGCCGCTTGCGCCTGCTTCAGCGTGACGCCGGGACGGAGCCGCGCGATCACCGGTGTGCCCGAGCCGCGACGCTCGAGCCTTGCGCTCGCGAACTGACTGGCTTGCCATACGGCGGTTTCCTGGTAGAAGCCTGCCGGCAGCACGCCGACGATCGTCACGCGCTCGTTCTGAATGCGAAGCTCCCGGCCGAGCACGCTTCGATCGCCGCCGAATTCCTGCTGCCAGAAGGCGTGCCCGAGGACCGCGACCGGGGGAGCGCCTTCGCGCGTGTCGTCCTGTTCAATGCTTCGGCCCAGGATCGGCGTGATGCCGTACGTCTCGAGGAAATCCTCGGAGGCAGTGGCGACCGTCAAGCGCTGCGGCGTGCCCGTATCCACGATGGGCGGCACGAAGCCGCTGACGCGTCCGTTCCCGGCATGCGACACGATCGTGGTGAGCCCACGCCAGGTGCGGATGTCCTGCATCGACGGCGCATAGACCGATGGCTCACCGTTCTTGTTTCGTTCTTCAACCGAAATGGTGACGAGCTCGTGGGGATTCGGGTACGGCAGGGGACGCAGCAGCGCCGCGTCGATGACGCTGAAGAGTGCCGTGGAGAGGCCGATGCCGAGCGCGAGCGTCAGGCCGGCCAGGACCGAGAACGACGGCTGACGACCCAGCTGGCGCAGCGCGTATTTCGCGTCCTGAAGGATCGTCTCCATCACGCCTCCTCCTCGTTCGTCGTAGCCGCGGTCCTGAATGACCGCGAGGTTGCCGAATCGGCGCAGCGCCGCCTGCCGTGCCGCCCGCGGATCGAGTCCCCGCTGCGCGTACTCGTCGGCCCGCATCTGCACGTGGAAGTGCAGCTCCTCGCGGATCTCGTCCGTCGTGGCATCGCGTCTGAAAAGCGCGTGCAGCCGCGCGATCGCGATCCGGAGCGCGAGCATCGACAGCTCCTATCCGTTGAGTACGTCCGCCACGGCCGTCGTCAGTTGCCGCCAGCTTGCCTTCTCGGCCTCGAGCTGGCTGCGGCCGGTCTTCGTGAGCTTGTAGAAACGCGCGCGCCGGCCGGTATCGGTGACGGCCCAGGTAGACGCGAGCCAGCCGCGGCGCTCCATGCGGTACAACGCCGGATACAGCGATCCCTCTTCGACGCTCAGCACCTCCCTGGACATGCGTTCGAGCCGCACGGCGATGGCGTATCCGTGCAGTGCGCCCGCGTCGAGCAATTTGAGGACGAGCATGTCGAGCGTGCCGTGCAGCTGGTCGCTATTGGTCGTGGGCTTCATGCTTAGAATGACTAATGGTTAGACATTCTAAGCCACGTCCGCCCGGCACTGTCAAGCGGGCGACGGCGACAATCTCGCGGTTGGGCTGCGCTTGAGTGGTCAGAGCGCTGAGCCGGCCAGAGGACAGCAGAACCGTTCGCTGCGGGCCGAAGTGGCTTTTTGCGCCGTAATCGGGCCGATCGCGGCCTGGCTTCGAGATTGCGCACAGGGCGAGCATGGCTATCATCCTCCATCGCTCAACACGGCAATTGGCGCTGGCGCTGGTGGCCAGTGTGACCCTGACGCTGTCGGCAGACGCGCAAACGCGCGTCGACCCCGACAAGAACTCGTTCACGCCGGCCCAGGACGTCGAACTGGGCCGACGCGCGGCGGCTGAAGTCCGCCAGCAGCTGCCGATCATCCGCGACGGCCGGACGCAGGATTACGTCGAGCGGATCGGCGAGCGACTGATCTCAGCGATCCCGCGCAGGCTTCGACAACCGCAGTTTCGATACACGTTCCAGGTGGTCGATCGCAGGGACATCAATGCGTTCGCGCTTCCTGGCGGTCCCATCTTCGTGAATCGCGGCATGCTCGAGGCGGCGAGAGGCGAAGGCGAGGTCGCCGGCGTCCTCGCGCACGAGATCAGCCACGTCGTGCTGCGGCACGGCACGGCGCAGGCGACCAAGGGTCAGAAGTTTCAGCTCGGTGCGCTCGCGGGTCAGATCATCGGATCGATGGTCGGCGGGCGCAAGGGCGCCGTCATTGCGCAAGGATCGCAGATTGGGCTGGGCACGTACTTCATGAAGTACAGCCGCGAGTACGAGCGCGAGGCGGACCTGGTCGGCGCGCAGATCATGGCCGGGGCCGGGTACGATCCGCGCCAGATGGCCAGCATGTTCCAGACAATCGCCCGGCGCAGTGGCAATGGTGGTCCCGAGTGGTTGAGCGATCACCCGAGCCCGTCCAATCGCTACGAGGCGATCAATCGCGAGGCGGCGCTGCTTCGCGCGGGCGGTTCGTCAGCGCGTTCTGCTCGAACGCGTTGACGAATGGCGAACTGGCCCCTGATGGGGCTTTGCCCAGAAACAGATCCTGCCACATGGTGAGACGAGACGCGGATCACGCGGATGACGCGGATACGATGGGGCCCGGGCCAGCGTCCTCGAGGCCTGGCCACATTGTCTGATCCGCGAGATCCGCGTCCCGTCTGACCGTGTTCAAATGTTCAAGGTACGTGGCTGGTTTATTGGGCCCCCCTGAGCCCCGCCAGCGTGCCTTCGCGGTGAGAGTTGTGAGTTACCATCCGCCGTGCAGGTACCAGGTAAATGAAGCGTTCGCGCATGCTCGTGCTGTCCACCGCGTGTCGCTGCCTTCGTCTTGATGGAAGGCGCAATCGCCGCCCGTCAGGTGCCGCAGCAGGCTCGCCAGGCGGCCGGACCCGCCCTCCGTCCCGCCGTGATGGGGCCGTCGGCCGGCGTGTCGGCGGGGCATCCGCTGACGACAGCCGCGGGGTTCAGGATTCTGCTGAAGGGCGGCAACGCTTTCGATGCCGGAGTGGCGTCGATGCTCGCCGGCGGCGTGCTCGAACAGGACCTTTACAGCCTCGGCGGCGAAGGGCTGGTGCTGGTCTATCCGCGCAAGGAGCGCAAGGTCACCTCGGTCGTCGGTCAGGGTTGGGCCCCGAAGGCGGTCGATGTCGATTGGTACCTGTCGCGCGAGCAAGAACCTCGGTGGTGCGGGACTCGATCCGGCGGTCGTGCCGGGCGCGCTGCACGCGGCGCTGACCGTGCTCGAACGCTGGGGCACGATGACCTTCGCAGAGGTGGCGGCGCCGGCGATCGAGTACGCGGAACACGGGTTTCCGATTCGCGAGAGCACCGTGCGCGCGATTCAGAGTCAGCAGAAATTCTTCGAGGGCTGGCCCGACAACCAGAAGTACTGGTCGAAGCCTGACGGCTCGCAGTACAAGGCGGGCGACACGATCAAGCTGCCGGCGCTCGCGAGAACGTTGAAGCGGATGGTCGAGGCCGAGCGCGCGGCGAAGCCGAAGCGGCGCGAGGCCGGCGTGGCCGCGGCCCGCGATCGCTTCTACAAGGGCGACGTCGCCCGCGACATGGTCGCCTTCCTCCAGAAGCACGACGCGCCGTTCGACCGGTCGGACTTCGCCGACTACTTTGCGCGCGTCGAAGAGCCCGCACAGACGACCTACCGCGGCTACACCGTTTACAAGCACGCGTTCGGCAGCCAGGGGCCGATGCTGCTGCAGACGCTGAACATCCTGGAGAACTTCGATCTGCGCGCGATGGGGTACGCCAGCGCCGACTACCTCCACACGCTGGTCGAGGCGCAGAAGCTCGCGTATGCCGACCGCGACAGCTACTACGCCGATCCGGCGTTCGTGAAGGTGCCCGCCGAGGGGCTGTTGTCGAAAGCGTATGCGAAAGAACGCGCGGCGCTCATCGATCCGAAGCGCGCGTCGAGGTCGTTCGTCGCCGGCGATCCGACGAAGTACGACTCGCAGGTGAAGGAGTGGACGTACTGGAAGGCCGACGTCAAGGACGGCACGACCGAAACGGGAGCGTCCGAGCCCGCGCGGATGGCGTCGCTCGGACAGGATTCCGCCGGCGTCATGAAGGACACGACGCACATCACGGTGATCGACAAGGAGGGCAACATCTTCGACGTGACGCCGAGCGGCGGCTGGATCAACGGCGCCGTCATCCTCGGCGACACCGGTATCGGCATGAGCGTACGCGGCGAGCAGTTCTGGCTCGACAAGACGAAAGCGAATCAGCTCCGCCCGCGCGCCCGCCCGCGCTACACGCTGACACCGAGCATCGTGTTCAAGGACGACGTGCCGATGATGGGCATCGGCACGCCGGGCGGCGACAATCAGGAGCAGACGATCCTCCAGGCATTCCTGAGCATCGCCGAGTTCTGGGACGCGTGGTATCCCAACCTGCACGGCGCGCTCGAGCGCCCGCGCGTGCAGACGCTGCACTTCTACGGCTCGTTCTGGCCGCACACTCCGGGCTTCAACAAGCTCAACGTCGAGGAGACGATTCCGGAGGACGTGTACAACGAGCTGCGCGCGCGCGGGCACGACGCGAGCCGGCTGCGTCCGTTCGGCATGTCGGGATGCGCGACGGTGGTGATGATCGATCCGGCGACGGCCAGTCGCATCGCCGGCGCGGATCCGCGCCGGGATTGCTACGCGATGGCGTACTGACGATCCGCCAGGCGGACGCGTCGGTCCTTCATCGTCGGACGTCGTCCATGTCGAGCATGTTGAGCGCGGCGTCTTTGGCCGCCTCCTCGGGAGTCCTCCCATTCTGGCGCGCGACGATGTAGGCGGCGTACCATCCGGACCAGTGGTGCTTCGGAGCGGTCGGTTCTGTACTCGCCATGCCGCGTCTCTGTCTCTCGCAGAAGCTCCGTCAGCGTCTCAACGTCGAGGCCGAGCCCTCGTCCGGGAAGCCGCGTCTTGATCTCCTGGAGCAGCCATGTGTTTCCGTCCGGATCACTGAACGAGGCCCACGAGCGGTACGACTGACCTTCCGGGTCCGGGCCCGGCACGCGTCCCTTCGTCCACGAGACCTGGAGAGGGCCCTCGAAGTGGAACACCTCACTCACGGCAACACCCTGTCCTATGAGCTGCGCGCGTGCTGCGTTGATGTCTCGTACGGTGAGAAACGTTCCCTGCACCGAGCCCGGCACGGCCGTCGTGACACCCTTGCCGAAGATGACGGAGCACTGCGAGCCGGGAGGTGTCAGCTGCATCGCGCGCCAGTCGTCGCCGGCGGAGAAATCGGCGTCGAGTCGCCACCCCAGGCTCGAGTAGAAGGCCCTGGCGCGATCGACGTCGGACACCGGAATGATGACGACCTCGAGCTTCGTCTCGACGGTTCCGACGCTCGGGACCTGGGTTGCGGATTCTTTGCTCATCTGTGTGCCGGTCATTGGAGTCCTTCCTTACTTCGGTGACAAGACCGCTTCCGTTCTTGATCGTGTGCAGGACCTGGATGTGGGCTGTCGTGCGGGGGTTGTCATGATTTCAGTTCCTTTTGATGCGTTCGGTCGGGACCTCGAAGGATTCTGCTGGGCGGCCCGGCGGAAGGGGATGCGTAAGGTACGGGGCGAGGCGGGGGAAAAGTACGTCCCCACGGGTGAAAAACTACGATGGTGAAACGATGTCGTTAGAATTCCGTGGACCGCTGCGCTGGTCCCGGCGAAATGTCCCGATGAGTTTGCGCGTCGATCACAACTGACGGTGCCGTCGAGGGTGCGGTAGATGGGAGTCGACTTGCTGCGCGGAATCGGCGGCGATTTGCGGCTCGCGGTTCGGTCGCTTCGATCCGCTCCGGCGGTGACCCTCGCCGCGGTTCTGACGCTCGTTCTCGGAATAGGAGCGACCACCGCGATCTTTTCAGTCGCCAATGGACTGGCGCTGCGGCCGTTGCCCGTGAGGAACCCGCACGATCTCGTGACCCTCACGTCCGACACGGCACTCCGTCACGGTTTCCATGCTGGCGCCGGATGGAACTACGCCATGTGGGACCGGCTCCGTCAACGTGCCGATGCCTTCGATGGCGCTTTCGCCTGGACACTTCAGCGTCTGGATCTCTCGGAAGGCGGCGAGATGCAGCCGGTCAACGGGCTGGTCGCAAGTGGTGCCTTCTTCGAGGCGCTCGGCGTACCAGCCGTCGTCGGCAGAACGTTCGGTCTGGCCGACGACGTGCGGGGGGCGGGCCCGACGGCGCGGTCGCAGTGATCAGTCATGGCCTGTGGCAGCGTCGTTTCGGCGGCCGTCACGACGTTCTCGGCTCGCGGCTACTCATCGAGCGGGTCCCTGTAACGGTCGTGGGCGTTGCTCCCGAGTGGTTCGGGGGCGTCGACGTCGGTCAGCCATTCGACGTCGCGATCCCGTTCGGCACCGACGCACTCCTCCGCGGCCTCCGCTCGTTCATGAGCAGCGAGCGCTCGCTGCTCCTGACTGTGATGCTGCGCCTGAAGCCCGGGCAGGGCATTTCGGAAGCGTCTGCCGCGTTACGAGCGATGCAGCCGCAGATTGTCGGTCCGAATGCGCCTGCGTTCCTGCAGGAACCCTTCATCGTGGTCGACGCGTCGCGGGGTATTTCGGATCGCTCGCGCCTTCGCCAGCAATATCAGCACCCGCTCGTCATCCTGTCGATTGTTTCCAGCATCGTCCTCGTGATCGTCTGTCTCAACATTGCCAGCCTGCTGCTTGCGCGAGCGACCGCGCGAAGACCCGAGCTCAGCGTCCGGCTGGCGCTCGGTGCGCCGCGTTGGCGTTTGGCCCGACAGCCACTGGTCGAGGCTCTGATGCTCGGGACCGTGGGCGCGGCGGGCGGAATGCTGTTTGCCGCCTGGGCCAGTCGCGCGCTCGTGACGCAGCTTCCGCTTCCAGGCGGTCCGGTCTCAATCGATCTGTCGATCGATTTGCGGGTGTTCGCATTCACCGTCGGTGTGACCGTGCTCGCCGTCGTGATCTTCGGGACCGTGCCCGCCTTGCAAGCGACGCGCGTGGCGCCGATTGAGGCGCTGCGGGATGCAGGCCGGGGAGCCGGCGGACGATCGACGAGCCTGCTGTCGGGCGGACTCGTGTTCGCACAGATTGCGCTGTCGATCGTACTGGTTGCAGGCGCTGGCCTGTTCGTGAGGACGCTGAGCCGGCTTGTGAACGTGCCCCTCGGATTCGAACCGGCGGACATGCTCGTCGTCTCGGTGAACACGCCTTCGACTCTCGAACAGGCAGACCCCACCCAGCTGCACCAGCGTGTGCTCGAAGCGGTGAGCTCAGTCCCCGGCGTCACCCAAGCGGCCGGATCCGTCTGGACACCCGTCGGCACGGGTGGAGGGGGACTGCTGACGGACGCACGGGGAAGGCGTGCCGGGACTTCACGGCCGGTCGCATTCAACTTCGTGACGCCGGGCTGGTTCGCCACCTACCGTACGGCGATCAGGGTGGGCCGAGACTTCGACACTCGCGATGGGCCGAACGCGTCACGAGTCGCGGTTGTGAACGAGGCGCTTCGCCGCAGCCTGCTGGCTGAAGGCGAAGCCGTGGGTTCGACGATCCCATGCGGTAGCGCCGAGTGCACCGTCGTCGGCGTGGTTGACGATGCCGTTTACGGTCAATCACTGCGCGATGCCGCGCCGCCGACCATCTACATGCCATTCGCGCAGTCGGCTGGTCTCGTGCGGCCGGACGCGCCGTTTCATATCAGCGTCCGCGGAGCGGGTGATACAGCCGACGTAAGAACGAGGCTTGCGACCAGGCTGACGACCGTCGATCCGAGGGTGACGTTCAGGTTCAGGCGGCTCGATCAGGAGCTGACGGCGTCTGTCGCGCAGGAGCGTCTGCTCGCGATGCTGGCGGCGTACTTTGGAGCGGTCGCGCTTCTGCTGTCCGGCGTCGGGTTGTACGGACTGAGCTCGTACGCGGTCAACCGTCGGCGTGCAGAGATCGCCATTCGCCTCGCCCTTGGCGGGCAGCCGCACGTTGTCGTGCGCGCCATCCTGAACCGAATCGCGCTGTTCGTGCTGGCCGGCACCGCTCTGGGCGTGATCGCTGCGCTGTGGCTGGCCCGCTTCGTCGCGCCACTGCTGTACGGCCTCGAGCCGCATGATCCGGTGACGCTCGTGGCCGCCGCGACGATCCTCGCTTCGGTGGCAGCTGTGGCCGGATGGATTCCGGCATCGCGCGCCACGCGCATCGATCCGGCGCAAGTGCTCCGGGATGTTTGACCTCGCACTATCGACGCCCGACAGTCGACTGAAGCCGTGGCGTACTATTGGAGCAAATGAACCGAGCAGGGTGGCTTGCACTCCTGGTGCTGGTTGCGGATCCACTGGCCACCCTGGCCGCGGAGCAGGAGCGTCCGGCCCCCGACGCCTGGAAACTGGTCGAGCCTGGCGGCGGCACGAGCTGCGGGCTCGACACGCCGTACAGGTTCTTCCACCGGGATGGCGCGGATCCCGAACGCCTGGTCATCTACTTCCAGGGCGGCGGCGCCTGCTGGAATTGGGTGAGCTGTTCCGGAATGTTCGATACCCGCGTCGATGCCGACGAGATGGCGCAGTTCCGGGGCATCTTCGACCGCAGCAATCCCGAGAACCCCTTCAGGGACTTCGGTGTCATCGTCGTTCCGTACTGCACCGGTGACGTGCACATTGGAGACGCATCCCGGAAGTATGGCGACGATCCGTCGAGCCGGCCCGTCGCGCACCGCGGCTACCGGAACGTCGACGCCGTGCTCGCCTGGCTGGCCGGGCAGAAGCGGACACCTCGCAACGTGGTCGTGACCGGCACCAGTGCCGGATCGTACGGCGCCCTGTTCCACACGCCCGCCATCGCGAGCCTCTTCCCCTCCGCGAAGATCGTCATGCTCGGTGACTCGGGTGTGCCGCTGCTCAGCGACAACCGCGAGGTGCTGCGGCAGTGGGGGGCGGACGACGTGCTCGGCCGGCTCTGGAAGCAGCGCGCCCAAGCCGATCCGCTCGACGCGCCGCTTCGACAGGCGCACCTGGCGGCGTCGCAGGCGGGCGCCCGTCTGGCCCAGATTACGACCGACCGCGACTCCGTACAGAGCGCGTTCTACATCGTTTCCGGCTCGCCACGCTGGCGCAACGACACTTACACATTGCTCGAGGACGTGCGCCGGCTGGTGCCGGGGTTTCGCTCGTTCGTCGTGGAGGGCTCCGATCACGGCCTGCTGCCGACCGACGCGTTCTATCGCTACCAGGCGGACGGCGTGTATCTGAAGGAGTGGGTGCGCCGGCTGATTAACGGCGAGGCGGTCGAGGACGTGCGGTGCGGGGTGTGCGGGTTGAAGTGACCGTTCAATCAGCCTCGGTCGTCACACCGCACCCGGCAGATGGTCTCAGTTCAAGGCTCGCGACTGGCGGGCCGCCAGCGCATCTGCTACTCTGACCCGCTATCGCGCTCACGGCGGACTCACCCTCACCGCCGGGGGCGCCGGATTCCAGGAGGGCTCGAGGAAGCGAGAAACGAAGATGACACAGTCATTCAGCGGGACGATGCGCGTTCTTGCCGTCGCTGTCGCGGCCCTGAGCCTCGCGGTGAGTGCCTGGGCCCAGCCCACGCAGGCCAAGCAGTCAGTACCTGGCGCACCCAAGGCCACTACGACTCAGTTGAAGGGCGAGGTCGCCTACCTTCAGGGCGACTACCTCATCGCGAAGATGGTCCCGAGCGGGAACTACAGGCTCTTCCAGCTCAGGCCGGGAAAGACGGCCACGATCGATGGAGTCGTGATGCCGCTGAACAAAGCCGCGGTCGGCACCGTGCTGACGGCTGATGTGACCGTGACAGAGACGCCGGTTGTCGACCGCACGATCACGACCCTGAAGGGCAAAGTCTGGGTCGCCGCGCCGACGAGCGTTATCCTGACTCTCGAGAACGGCGAGAACAAACAGTACGACATCCCCTCCGGATTCAGGTTCGACGTAGACGGCAAGAAGCTGGAGGCGATGGAACTCCGTCAGGGCATGAACATTACGGCGACCAAGATCGTGGAGTCGCCGCGCACCGAGATCACGATGGACAACGTCGTCACGGGCGTCGGGCCGAAGAAGTGAGACGGGCCTGGGTGTCAGGCAGTGAATCGTGAATCGCGCAGCTTGGTACGAAACGCAGGGCCCGGGAGGTGCTGAAGATCGGCATCATGCCCGATTCGACTCCCGGGCCGGGTGAAGTACGGGCCGCTCGATGAAAATCGACGGCCCCTTGCTTCCTGCTGACTAGTCTTTTGCGCGCGGGGGCTTGGTCGGGCGGACATATTCCGAGACGACGCGCACCAACCCGCCCGGGTTGGTCTTGGAGACGACGGCGGTGGCGCCGAGTTGCATGAGTTCGTCGCGGGTCGACTGATCGTCCTCCGCCGAGAAGATCACGACGGGCAGCGAATGGGAGGGCCCGCCTCCCGGGACACGGATGGCCTGCAGCACTTCGACTCCGGACATATCCGGCATGGACATGTCGAGCAGAATCACCCCCACCGCGTGGCTGCGGACGAACTCCAGGGCCTCTGCCCCGCTGTGGACGGCCTGCGCGTCAAAGCCCGACGCGCTGAACAGCGACACCAGCGAACGGGCGAGGAGCGCGTGATCGTCGACTATCAGCACCACACCGTCGCCGTTCATCGTCGGCAGCGTGATCGAGAACGTCGCGCCGCGGTCGGGATTGTTCGCAGCAGTTATCTTGCCGCCGTGGCGTTCGATGATGGACCGGCAGATCGAAAGGCCCATTCCCAGTCCTTCCGGCTTGCTGGTGATGAAGGGATCGAAGATCGACTCGAGCTTTTCCGCGGCGATTCCAGTGCCGCTGTCCTGCACTTCGACCAGCACGTTCGATTCATCAATCGAATTCGTTCGCACGACCAGGCGCCGCGCGCCGTCGAGTCCGCTCATGGCGCTGAAGGCATTGAGCATCAGGTTCAAGATGACCTGCTGAAGCTGGACGCTGTCACCCTTGACCGGGCGGACGTCGGACGACAGGTCGAGGTGGACCGTGACGTTGTGCAGATTCGCGTCGCCGTGCACGATGCGCTCGACGACGCGGATCACGGTGTTCACATCGACGCTGGTCAAGCCCGCTGCCGTGCTGTCGCGCTTGAGCATGGCGCGCAGCCCGCCGATGACTTCGCCGGCGCGCTCGGTGACCTCGCAGATGTCGGCCAGCGTGCTGCGCACCTCCTGGAGATCGGGCTCTGGTGCGTCGAGCAACCGCACCCCGGCGTGGGAGTTGGTGAGGATCGCGGCGAGCGGCTGCTTCAGTTCATGCGTCAGGGTTGCGGTGAGCTCGCCGAGTGTGGCAACGCGGGCGACGTGCTCCAGTTCTGCCCGCTTTTGCGCCGCTGACGCCTCTGCCTGCTTGCGAGCGGTGATATCCATCGAAACGCCGAAAAGCTTTGGACCGGTGCCGCCGTCAGGCACCACACATCGACCACGCCCATGAATCCAGCGGGCCTTGCCATCCGCGTGCTGCACGCGATACTCCACTTCGTATTCGCCTCGCGTCCGGAGCGCCTGCTTGATCGCGTCTTCACGGGCGGTGCGATCCTCGGGGTGCACCCGATCGAAAGTTGCCGCAAAATCGAGGCGCGCGCCTGGCTCGAGGCCAAACAGCGAGCGCGCCCGCTCCGTCATCCACACATCGTTGCCGGAAACATCCCACACCCACATGGCCAGGTTTCCTGCTTCCGCAGCGAGACCCATGAGATTCGCGCTCTCACGCGACGCTTCTTTCGAGCGTCGTTCTTCTTCGATCACAACCGCGAGCAGCATCAGCGGAGTGGCTGTCACCAGGAGGAACAGCTGTAGAGCCGTCGCATTCTCGGCGGGCGTTTGGGTCAGGAACGGGCCGTGTCCGCGCATGGTTCCCCAGATCGCCTCGAACGTAATGATCAACATCGAGACGCTGATGCCACCAAGGCCGAAGCGGAGCGCCGCCCAGATGAGCAAAGGAATCGGCGCATACAAGAGAGCGGGCGAAGTGCCGGGACCCGCGGGCGTCGTGTCGAATACGAAGATTCCCAGCGCCACCGTGCACGCACCGACGAGAGCCGCTTCCAGCACGCGGCGGGGGACCAGGGCTCTCGGGCGTCTGACGAGCAAATGGTGCGCACCCAGCAGAAATACCGGCACCAGGACGACGGCCGTTACCGCGTTCGAGATTCCCAGGTTGCGCCATTCCCTCCAATAGTGAGTGCCGAAACCGTAGGAGACCGTAAAGGAAGCACCCCAGAAGGCGGCCCCAAAAGGCACGAGCACCGCCGCGATGAGGACGAAGAGAATCGCGTCACGAAGCGTGATCGCCTTGAGGGGAGACTTGATCAGAATGCGAATCCCGGCCGCTGCCGCGACGCATTTCACAGCGTCGAAAGCCTCGGCGGTCAATGCGTACAACGGCGGCCAGCCCTCCTGCTGGGTCGCCAGAAAATGAGCGCTGGCGGCGGCGAGTACGTAGGCCCACCAGTGCCGCGTCGGGACAAGCAGCAGGACGCAGAGCAGAACCGCGTGCGGTGGGAAAAAGAGTGAGACTTTGCTGTCGGGAAACGTAAGCGCCCAGGCGATCTGCGTGGCGACGTAATAGCAGACGCTGCTCGCCAGGACGAAGCCCACCGTGTGGAGCGACGCCAGGGCGGAGCGTCCCTGTGGTCCGGCGCCTGTCCGAGCCGCGAGTTCGCGATTCAGCAACTGTTCACGCGGAAACTTATCACATCTACTTGGGACTCCCGCTTTCTACACAACCCTGTAAGCTGCCGACGCAGCGCAGCCTGCCCGCGCAGTCAATTCAACGACCAGCCCGCCGTGCTGCCTCGATGGTGGCGACGTCGATCTTCTTCATCGGCATCATCGCCTCGAAGGCACGCTTTGCCTCACCGCCACCAGCCGCAAGCGCCTCGGTGAGCGCGCGCGGGGTGATCTGCCAGGAAAGGCCCCAGCGGTCCTTGCACCAGCCGCACTGGCTTTCCTTGCCGCCATTGCCGACGATCGCGTTCCAGTAGCGGTCCGTCTCTTCCTGATTGTCCGTCGCGACCTGGAAGGAGAATGCCTCGCTGTGCCTGAACTCCGGGCCGCCGTTGAGACCGAGACAGGGAATACCCAGGACGGTGAACTCCACCGTCAGGACATCGCCCTCCTTGCCGCCAGGGTAGTCACTCGGTGCCTTGCGAACAGCGGTCACTTCACTATTCGGAAACGTGGCGGCGTAGAAGCGCGCCGCCTCGTGCGCGTCCTTGTCGAACCAGAGGCAGATCGTGTTCTTTGGCTTCATGCTCGTGTCACCTCCGGCTTCGTACCTGCAAATTCCTTACTGAGTGCCTTGCCTCAACCGGAGGGCCTGGGTGAACCTTGTCTGGACGCGAGATGGCTGGGCTGCGGACCCGCGTGCGTAGTCAGTCAATCACAATCGAGACGATGTTCGCGCTCCAGGGACAGAATCGTCCGCCGCCGAACAGAACGCCGTCCCGCTCAACGTCAGACGGCCGGCCATCGCAGAGCTCGATGGCCACCTCGACAAACGTGACGTCTTCCACGTGCCAGGTCCAGCCGATGTTCTCGCTCGTCCCGGCAACGATTCTACCGTTCGGAATGCGCGCCGTCCCTCCTTGCTGAGCACGGCGCGCCGCCTCGACCTGTGCTCGATCGTCGAGTTGCGCCCGGTACTGTTCCGACCCAACCTGGAACGTCACGAGCGCGCTACCCGAGGGTGCGGTCGGACCATCGTCGCAGGCCCACTGAGCTACACACAACATGAGCCACAGGGGAGCTACCCGTACCCGCGTGATGACCCGCCCTCTACTCTCGGTACTCGAAGCCTCATCTTTAGTCGACGTCATGGAAAGAGGACCTGCGATTGACGTGCCTGCTCTCACGTAGTCATCGTTGCCGGGAACCGTTGGCGGGGTGAACTTGCCGTAGTTGTTGACCTGGAAGTTTCCCGACGCTTCGTCGAACCCATACCGATAGGCGATGTCATGGGTGACGTTGTTCCAGTAGAAGAGATTCGTCACGGCCGCGGCCGTGTAGTTGGCGTGAGGTCCGGCGGGGTTCAACGGGAAGTCGAAGAGCAGTCCGGGCCCGCCGCTGACTCCCACCGGCGCGGTCCAGTTTCAGGCTCTTGGAACAGACCGCGGACCGAGGCGCGCGGCCATCGTCACCAGGTCAGGAAGCGAGTCGGCCTTCATCTTGCGCATGACCTGGCCTCTGTGTGCCTTCACGGTGATCTCGCTGATGCCGAGTTCGCCACCGACCTGCTTGTTCAGCAGCCCGGACACGACCAATGCCATCACCTCGCGCTCCCGCGGCGTCAGCGACTCATAGCACGTCCGCACCGCTCGCACTTCCGAGTCGAGACGGAGGGCGACGCGACTCCGCTCGATGGCACCGCGAATGGCGTCCAGCAGCACATCGTCCTTGAACGGCTTCGTCAGGAACTCGACGGCTCCCGCCTTCATCGCTTGCACGCTCATCGGCACGTCGCCGTGGCCTGTGATGAAGATGATCGGCATCTCCGTGCGCTCCGCGAGCTGCTGCTGCAGTTCGAGACCGTTGAGTCCTGGCAGGGTCACGTCGAGCACGAGGCAGCACGGAACGGTCGCGCGAGGCCGGGAAAGGAATTCCTGTGCGGACGCGAATGTTTCGGGTTGCCACCCGGTGGTTGCAATGAGCAGCTCCAGCGACTCGCGCACGGAGATGTCGTCGTCAACGACGAAGACAACGGACCTCACGTCCGGCATGGTAACGACCTCGATTGCACGGCCTGCGGACGACGAGGTCACAGTATACGGCCGGCGAGCGACGTTCTCTGCAAACATCGTTGTCATGCTCACCTCACCCGAAGCGCCGCGTTGAGTGCGTCGAGCAGGGCCGTCTCGCTGAAGGGCTTGAACAGGCACTCCACTGCGCCTTGCGCGAGCAGGCGCGGGCGGACGGTCCTGTCTCCGTTGCCGGTGATGAAGACAATGGGGATCTCATGCCGGCGACGCACCAATTCCTGTTGAAGATCAGGGCCTGACATGCCAGGCATTGTGATGTCGAGGATCAGGCAGCGCGTTTCGCCGACAACCTCCGAGGCGAGGAAGGCTTCCGCCGATGAGAACGCCTGGGCGACAAAGCCGAACTGCCGCAGCAAGTCTGGCAGCGACTCGCGCACGGACTCGTCGTCGTCGACCACCGACACCAGCGAACGCTTGCGCATCAGGCAAAGGATGCGCCTCCCGCCCGGTGACCGTCCATTAGACTTTGGTATTGCCCGCCAGCGCCGCGTCCGTGACGCTCGCTGGACCTCGGGGAATGGAAAACGAGAACGTCGCTCCCGGTCCGTCATTCGGTTCTACCCAGAGGCGACCCTGATGTCTCTCGACGATCGAGCGGCTGACAGACAACCCGATGCCCATGCCGCCGCTCTTGGTCGTGTAGAAGGCATCAAACAGCTTGTCCATAGTCTGCCGGTCGATGCCCGACGCCGGCATCCCGCACGGTCACGCGCACGCGATCGCCGTCCTCCCGTTCGGTTCTGATCAGCAGGTGCCGCGGGCGGTCGTCGACGCCGACCATCGCGTCCGAGGCGTTGCGAAGCAGGTTCAGGAGGACCTGCTGAAGCTGGACACGATCGCCAATGAGCGCCGGGAGATCGTCAGCGAGCTCCGACTGAACGATGACGCGGTTTCGCTGAAGCTCGGTCAATGACAGCGCAATGACCTCTCGCGTCGCCTCGTTCAGATCAAGCTGCTCCAGCGTGAATTCCTTCTTGCTGAAGAGAGCCCGCAAGCGCGCGATCACATCTGCGGCGCGATTGCCATCGCGAATCGTCCGCCGCGCGGTTTCGCGCGCACCGTCGACGTCTGGAGGATCGCTACCCAGCATTCGCAGACAGGTACTCGCGTTCGTGATGATGCCCGCAAGCGGCTGGTTGACTTCGTGCGCGATCGAGGCCGTCAACACTCCGAGGCTCGTGGCCCTGGCGACGTAGGCGAGTTCCGATCGGACCTTCCCGAGTGCCAGTTCTGAGAGTCGCCGTTGTGTCACGTCCTGAACGGCGCCGATGTACTCGAGTTGACCGCGATCGTCTCGGCAGTGGGCGACGACGTGCACGTACTTGACCGTGCGGTCCGGCATCTGCAGCCTGATCTCGAGTTGCACATCGCTGCCGTCGCGGCGCGATCGCTCGATCTGTTCCGTGAACGCTGGTAGGTCTTCTGGGTGGACTCGAGCACCGATCACCTCAAAGGTCACTCGCACATCCCGGTCAATCTCGAAGATGCGATGCAGCTGCTCTGACCACACGATCTCGTCGGTCGCCAACCGCCAGGAAAAGCTGCCGACTCGGCTGAGCTGCTGGGCTTCTGCGAGAAATGCCGCACTGCGCCGCAACTCCTCCTCGCTTCGTCGCAGTTCCTGCTCGGCGCGCTTCCGCTCGTCAATGTCGATAAGCAGGTTGTACCAGCGGACGATCTGCCCGTTCGTATCCCGAAGGGGAAATCCGCGAGACTGAAACCACCGGTAGACGCCATCGAAACGTCGAGCACGTACTTCGAACTCGAAAGGGTCTCCTGACACGATCGAATGGGTGAAGAGTTCGACGACGCGTGGAAGATCCTCAGGATGTGTCATGCCGCCGGTTCCCCAGTGCTTCAGCTCCTCCGACGTCCTGCCGAAGTACTCGAGGATCTGACGGTTCACGAATTCGACCTCGCCGACGGGCGTAAAGGCCGCGACCAACCCTGGAATGCTGTCCACGATCAGGCGTGACTCGCGTTCGCTTTCGCGCAGGGCGTCCTCGGCGCGCTTCCGCTCGTCGATGTCAGTCAGCAGCACGCACCAGCGAAGGATCTGGCCGCTCGTATCACGAATCGGAAATCCGTTGTTCTGGAACCAGCGATAGACGCCGTCCGACCGGCGAAGTCGCTGCACGATCTCGTATGGACTGCCAGAGCCGATCGATCGTGTGAAGACGTCGATGACGTGAGAAAGGTCTTCCGGGTGCACGGTGCCGTTCGTGCCCCATCCCTTCAGCTCCTCCAGCGTCTGTCCGGTGTATTCGAGGATCTGGTGATTGACGAACTGGACCTCACCGCCCGACGTCAAGAGCCCGACAAGGCCTGGAATGCTTTCGACGACCAAGCGCGTGGCGTCCTCCGCGGAGGATTCCCTCGAGGTCTCGGTGTCACACAGCTGAGGTGGATCGCCGGGGATTGAGTCAGCCAGGATCACCCCTGACGCGTCTTCCGTCATGGCGCACGCCTCCCAAGCGTTTAGCCTCCGTCGAGTCTGTCCGCACAGGGTAGCGCATCACGGCGGACTGATACGAAGGTATCGTCGATACGTTCGTCTGATAGATCGGAAGTCGCGGGTCTGGTTTCATGGGCTCGAAAAGGAGGTCAGCATGACACCAGCCTCTGTTACCGAACGACGCACCGAGCAGACTACTGACAAGACCGCGATTCGTCCATTTCGCTTCGAGGCTCCAGAAGCGGAACTGACCGAATTGCGCAGGCGCATCACGGCGACACGATTCCCGGAGAAGGAAACCGTCGCGGACTTTTCGCAGGGCGTGCAACTCGCCTTCATTCAAGCGCTCGCGCGGTATTGGGCGACCGATTACAACTGGCGGAGGTGCGAGGCGCAACTGAACGCTCATCCCCAATTCATCACCGAGATCGACGGGTTGGATATCCACTTCATTCACGTCCGGTCGAGACATGAGGATGCCATGCCGCTCATCGTCACCCACGGCTGGCCTGGCTCGCCCATCGAGCAGCTGAAGATCATCGATCCGCTGACCAACCCCACGGCTCACGGCGCCAGCGCGTCGGACGCCTTCCACGTGGTGATCCCGTCGATGGCCGGCTACGGGTTTTCAGGCAAGCCCACGACGCCGGGTTGGGACCCCGCTCGCATGGCGCGGGCGTGGGTGGAGCTGATGAAGCGCCTCGGGTACAGCCGATTCGCGGCGCAAGGCGGTGATTGGGGTGGGTTCGTCACGAACCTGATGGCGCAACAGGCACCTCCGGAGTTGATCGGCATCCATCTGAACTTCTCCGGTGCCGCGCCCCCTGACGTTGCCAAGGCGCTTCAGTCCGGCGGGCCGCCGCCGGCCGGTCTCTCGGCTGAGGAGCAGCGGGCATACGACCAGATGGCGTTCCTTTACCAGCACGTCCCGACGCAACTGATGATGGCCGCACACCCGCAAACCCTGTACGGGTTGGCGGACTCACCCGTCGCCCTTGCCGCCTGGATGATCGACCACGACGTGGCCAGCTACGGGCACATCGTGAAACTCTTTGTCGATGGGGAGCCCTACGGCGACCTCACACGGGACGACATCCTCGACAACATCACCCTTTCCTGGTTGACGAACACGGGCGTGTCCAGCGCTCGTCTCTATGTGGAATACAAGGGCGCCTTCTTCAACGACTACAACATCTCCGTTCCGGCTGCCGTAAGCGTCTTCCCTGAGGAGGTCTACCAAGCTCCGCGGAGTTGGACCGAGCGCGCCTACCACAATCTCATCCATTTCAACGCCCTCGCCAAAGGCGGGCACTTTGCCGCCTGGGAACAGCCGCAGCTCTTCTCAGAAGAGGTTCGCGCGGGCTTCAGGTCGCTGCGCGGATCAGCGCAGCTTCAGATCGTTACTTCGTCGGACCTGCCGTGCAGGAATCGCGGCAGGCTCTGCGGCAGAGCCACATGATGATTTAGCCGGAAGTCGTGGAAACAATCTGCCAAAACGAACGTCGACAACGTCGAAGCGCAAGGAGAGAGTCGCGTGCGTATCGCACGGATCGAAGCACTGTCGAGGTATCGTCGACACCTGCGCTGAAGATCGAGGTCACGCATCTGGTCATGCTCAGGAGGCGTTGACCCAGCATGTCACAACGCGAGAACGACTACTGACAAGACCGCGATTCGTCCGTTTCGCGTGAATGTTCCGGAGGCGGAACTGACCGAATTGCGCAGGCGCATCAACGCGACCCGGTGGCCCGAACGGGAAACGGTCACGGATGCATACGCAAGGCGTGCAGCTCGCGACGATTCAGGCACTCGCGCGCTATTGGGCGACCGAGTACGACTGGCGCAAGTGCGAGGCGAGGCTGAACGCCCTGCCGCAGTTCATCACCGAGATCGATGGACTCGACATTCATTTCATCCACGTGCGTTCGAAACATGACAATGCGTTGCCGCTCATCGTCACGCACGGATGGCCCGGCTCGGTCGTCGAGCAGCTGAAGATCGTCGATCCGCTGACCAATCCCACGGCGCACGGCGGGAGCGCATCGGACGCGTTCCACGTGGTGATTCCGTCGATGCCGGGCTACGGGTTCTCGGGCAAGCCGACCACGACCGGCTGGGACCCCGCCCACATCGCGCGTGCCTGGGTCGTGCTGATGAAGCGCCTCGGCTACACGAAGTTACGTGGCGCAGGGCGGCGATTGGGGCGCGGTCGTCGTCGACCTGATGGGCGTGCAGGCACCCCCGGAGTTGCTCGGCATTCACACCAACATGCCCGGCATCTTTCCAGCCGACATCGACGGGGCGGCCTTTTCCGGCGCGCCGGCGCCATCGGGTCTCTCAGCCGATGAGAAACTCGCGTACGACCGTCTGCAGTTCGTCTATCAAAAGGGAATCGCCTACGGGTTCCAGATGGGGCTGCGACCGCAGACGTTGTACGGAATCGCGGATTCACCCGTCGGCCTGGCGGCGTATTTCCTCGATCACGACGCGCGCAGCTACGAGCTGATCGCACGCGTCTTTCGACGGACAAGTCCGAAGGCCTCACGCGCGACGACATCCTCGACAACATCACGATCACCTGGTTGACGAACACGGCGCTTTCTGGCGCCCGTCTCTACTGGGAGTATTGGGGCAAAGGGTATTTCAATGCCAAAGGCGTCTCCATCCCGGTTGCCGTGAGCGTCTTCCCTGACGAACTCTATCCAGCCCCGCGGAGCTGGGCGGAGCAGGCGTATCCCAAACTCATCCACTACAACAAGCTCGCACAAGGGCGGGCACTTCGCGGCCTGGGAACAGCCGCAGCTCTTTTCGGAAGAGATTCGCGCGGGCCTCAGATCACTGCGTACATAGCGGCGTAGAGCGTTCAGTGCTTCGTCGCGGAGGGCTGACGACGAACCATCCGTGTCGCCTCCGCGACGAGCCGCGGCGCGAAACTCGTTAGTCTCGATTGCGGCTGCTGTTCCACGTTGAGCGCGGCCTCTGTCGCCGCATCGTCAGGAGTTCTCCCGCGCTCGCGCGCCACGATGTAGGCGGCGTACCACTCCGACCAGTGGTGCTTCGGAGCGGTCGGCTCGTACCCGCCGTGGCGCTCTTCTGTTTCGCGCAGAAGCTCGGTCAGCGTCGCGACGTCCGAGCTGAGCCCTCGTCCGGGAAGCCGCGTCTTGACCTGCTGGAGGAGCCAGCCGTTGCCGTCGGGATCACTGAATGACGCGAATGAGAAGTAGGAACGACCGTCCGGGTCCGGACCCGGCACGCGGCCCTTCGTCCCGGCGACACGAAGGAGGCTGCCGTCGAAATGGAACACCTCACTCACGTCGACGCCGCTGTCCGATGAGCTCGGCGCGTGCTGCTTCGAGGTCATCGACCACGAGGAACGTTCCCTGAACCGATCCCGGCGCGGCGGTCGTGAACCCCTTGCCGAACATGACGGAGCACGGCGAGCCGGGAGGTGTCATCTGCACGAGCGCGCCAGTCCTCACCGTTCGTGAAATCGGCGTCCAGCCGCCAGCCCAGGCTCTCGTAGAAGCGCCTGGCGCGATCGACGTCGGACACTGGAATGACGACGACCTCGAGCTTCAGATCGGTCGTGGCGGCGGTGCGGATGCGGGTGGCGTCTTCATGGATTGTCTGAGTGCTCATGGTGACCTCCGTGTTTGCTGGTGAGTGGATCAGGATCACGCCACGTGTTGCATGGCCGTTTTCGCGGCGAGCTCTTCGACCGTTGCGCCAAGCACCCGGTTGAAGGCTGGGAACGGATGAATGACGTCGGCGAGCGTCTTCAGCGGCGTCCGCAGCTTGATCGCGAGCACGAGCTCGCCCACGATCTCGCCGGCACGCGGAGTGACCAGGGTCGCGCCGATGAGCACGCCGCGCTCGCGGTCGGCGACCAGCTTCACCGCGCCCCCGTGGAAGTCGTGAATGTAGCCTCGCGCGGTCTCGGCCGGATCGGCGCGGACGACAACGACGTCGATGCCTTTGGCGCGCGCGGCAGCCTCCGACAGTCCGACCGACGCGATTTCCGGATCGGTGTACGTCACGCGGGGCACGGCGGTGTGGTCGGCCGTCGCGTCGATGCCCCGCAACCGCCGCGCGATCACTTGACCGTGGTAGTGCGCCAGATGGGTGAACCCGCCGAGTCCCGTGACGTCACCGGCTCCGAAGACGCCGGGGTGCGCTTCGAGTGTCGCGGGGTCCACCTTCAGCCAGCCGCGCTCCGTCTGAGCGAGGCCGGCGGCGCGCCATGCCTCCACGTTCGGCCGGCGGCCGGTGGCAACCAGCAACCGGTCGGCCGAGACGACAGCTCCGGACTTCGAGGTGGAGGACCACCGCCGAGCGGCGGGGCGATGGCTCCGCGAATTGCCGTTCAACGGCGACACATGGGTCACCGATCAGCAGCGTGATGCCGTCCGCCTCCAGATGTGGCCGGAGCGCGGTTCCGGCCTCTGGCTCCTCGAGGCCAAGGAACGTCGGTCCGGCTTCGATCAAGGTCACCTTGGAGCCGAGGCGTGCGAAGGCCTGCCCCAGCTCCACGCCAATGGCACCCGCGCCGAGTATCGCCAGCGACGCCGGCAGCTCACTCGGAATCGCTGCCTGGCGATTGGTCCAGAAGTCGACGGTGTCCAGGCCGGGGATCGGCGGGATCGCCGCGGTGCTGCCGTTGGCGATCACGACGGCGCGACGCGCGATGAGCTGCTCGCGTCCAACCGTGACCGTGCGCAGGTCCGTCAGTCTTCCTTCGCCTCGAAAGAGCCTGGCGCCGGTCGCCTCCATCTCGGCAGCGGGCCCGCTGTCGTCGAGGTTGCGTGCCATCCGCAGCACGCGTGTGGAGACCTTGGGAAAGTCGACCGTCCAGTCGACGCGTGAAGCCGCGAGGAGACGAGCGCGATCGGCTTCGCTCAGCGTTTCGCCGGAGCGAAGCAGGGTCTTGGAAGGCACGCAGCCCCAGTACGGGCACTCGCCCCCGACCAGCTCTCGTTCGACCACCGCGAGCGTCAGCCCGCTGTCCCGAAGGCCCACCGCAAGCGCTTCTCCAGCGACGCCCCCACCGAGACACACGACGTCAAATTCCTGCGGCACGTCCGTACCTCCGTGGCCGCCCGCGACGGCGGCGCGCTACGAAGCATGCTCGCGCGAAGCGCAGTCGTCTATCAGACCTTGGTATCGGTTGCTTAGGCGGGCTTCGCCCCGCGCACCCCGTACACGGTCACTTCCGCCTTCGCTAAGCTACGGCGAGAGGCTAGCAGGTCAGTGAGACGAAGGTGTCGTCGATACCTTCGTTCAATAGACGTGGCCTCACACGTCTGGTCTCATGCGCTCGAGGAGATCAGCATGAAGCCATTTGAACGACAGCCCCGTCCCATCACACTCACAGCCGCAATCGTCGCCGTCGCGTTGGTAGTGCTCGTCCTCGCATCGACGTCTGTGCGGCGCGCAGTTACGGCCGCCTACGCCACGACTGTCGCCGCTCTGGCAACGTCAACCGTTGCTGCGCCGGCCGAAAACAACGGCAGCGCCATCCGGCCGTTTCGGGTGAGCGTCCCTGAAGCAGCCCTCGTCGATCTTCGTCGGCGGATCGCCGCGACGCAGTGGCCTGAGCGGGAAACGGTCGCGGATGCATCGCAGGGCGTGCAGCTCGCGACGATTCAGGAACTCGCGCGCTACTGGGCCGACTGATTACGACTGGCGCAAGGTGGAGGCAAAGCTGAACGCCCTGCCGCAGTTCATCACCGAAATCGACGGCCTGGACATCCATTTCGTTCACGTTCGATCGAAGCATGACGAATGCGCTGCCGCTCATCGTCACGCACGGCTGGCCGGGCTCGATCATCGAGCAGCTGAAGATCATCGATCCCTTGACGAATCCCACCGCACATGGGGCGAGCGCCTCTGACGCGTTCCATGTCGTCATTCCGTCGATGCCGGGTTACGGGTTTTCAGGCAAGCCGACGAGCACCGGCTGGGGGCCCGAGCGCATGGGCCGAGCCTGGGCGCAACTGATGACGCGTCTCGGCTACACGCGCTATGTTGCGCAAGGCGGCGACTGGGGTGCGTTCGTGGTCGACCAGATGGGCCTGCAGGCACCTGCGGGCTTGCTCGGCCATCCACACCAACATGCCCGCGACCGTTCCCGCTGATGTCGACAAGGCGCTCCTCTCCGGCGCCCCGCCGCCATCTGGTCTCTCCGCCGAGGAACGACGCGCCTATGAGCAGCTGGTCAGGACGTTCAAGCAAGTCGACTACGCGAGGTTGATGGGGTCGCGTCCGCAAACCTTGTACGGGATCGCGGATTCACCCGTCGGCTTGGCGGCCTGGCTGCTCGACCACAACGATGCTGACGGCCAGCCGGCCGCGGCAGTCGCCTCGGCTCTGACACGCACCGCGAGCGCCACGGGGGAACTGACCCGTGACGAGATCCTCGACAACATCACGCTGTACTGGCTGACGAACACGGGGGTTTCTGCGTCTCGTCTCTATTGGGAATACAAGGGTGGATTTTTCAACGCCAAAGGCGTCTCCATCCCGGTCGCCGTGAGCGTCTTTCCCGGCGAGCAATACGAAGCCCCGCGGAGCTGGACAGAACGCGCCTATCCCAAGCTCCTCTACTACAACAGGGTCGACAAAGGCGGGCACTTTGCGGCCTGGGAACAGCCGCAACTCTTTTCGAACGAAGTGCGCGCGGGCTTCAGACCGCTGCGCTGAATCGATTTCTTCGCAGTCGCGCGGTAGGAGCGTGATGTCATGGACGAGAGCATCGACCTCAACCGACGACGCTTTTTTGGCAGGGCGGCGATGACGATGGCGGCCGCGCGGGTCGGCCTCCTTCGAGCCGAGGGCGCTTCGGCGAGCCAGCTCGCGGCTCTCGGCCGTGCGACGGGGTGGCTCAATTCGCCATCCCTGTCGGCCACGACCCTGCTCGGGAAGGTCGTGCTCGTCCAGTTCGGCACCTATACCTGTATCAACTGGCTGCGCACGCTTCCGTATGTTCGCGGGTGGGCACGGAAATACGGGCAACGGTTGACCGTGATCGGCGTGCACACACCCGAATTCGCTTTCGAAAAGAACCTGGAGAACGTGCGTCGTGCCGTGCAGCAGATGCGGATCGACTATCCGATCGCCGTCGACAACGACTATGCAATCTGGCGCGCCTTCGACAACCGGTACTGGCCCGCACTGTACCTCATCGACGCGCGGGGACGCCTCCGTCACCATCACTTCGGTGAGGGAGAGTACGATCGATCGGAAACAATCATCCGGCAGTTGCTGACGGAAGCGGGCGTGATGACGGACGACCAGGGAATCGTGTCGGTCACTGCGACTGGCTTCGAACTGCCGGCTGATTGGGGAAACCTGAGGTCACCGGAGATTTACGTCAGGTACGACCGCGCGGAGAACTTCTCGTCGCCCGGCGGCGCCAGGTTGGGGCAGCGTCGTGTATATGCAGCCCCGACGCGGCTGGAGCTCAATCGATGGGCCCTTGCCGGTGAATGGACGGTGGCGAATCAGGCTGCAGTCCTCAACGGAGCCGGTGGCCGCATTGTGTGCCGCTTTCACGCGCGCGACGTTCACCTGGTGATGGGGTCGCTGCGGCAGGAGAGCGCGGTGCGCTTCCGCGTGTCGATGGACGGGCAGCCCCCAGGTCCCGCTCACGGCCTGGACATCAACGACCGCGGCAGCGGCACCGTTCGCGAACAGCGGCTGTATCAGCTGATCCGGCAACCGGGGCCGATCCTCGATCGCACGTTCGAGATCGAGTTCCCCGACGGAGGTGTGGAGGCGTTCGCATTCACGTTCGGCTGATGGTGACGTGTTTTGCGGGCTTCCCGACAGTATCTCCTGGCTGAGCCTGCATGTCGGATCAACGCCGCCGCTCCGAAGGCGCGCCTGCCGCGGCTTGCTTTGGAACATCGAATGTAACGGTGCCCTTGTCGACCACCTGGTGGTTCGCGTCAACCAGTTCGATCAGCACCTTGTGCGGACCGGGCGGCAGCCCCTGCAGGATGAGCGGGTTGCCACTCGCGTCCGCCCAGCGCCACGGCGCGTCGTCGACGGTCACATGAATGTGGCCCACGCGCGGCGAGACGGCCAGAGCACCCGGGCCGAACACCGGTGCAATGTGCATGTTCTCCGCGCAGTAGGCGATTACCACCACTCCACGGGAGGCGAGTGGTCCGGCCAGCGGGGCATCGATGACTATCTTTGCCGCGGGCTCCGTTCCGGTGAGCGGGATGACCTGGGCAGGCCTGCACGCCTGCGTGGCGCTCTGTGCGAGCGCGGTGCTCGCGCACAGCATCATGGCGGCAATGGACAGTAAGGGCGCTGCGTTCGCGGCTGCATGCTTCAGCTTGATCATGATCTGTGCTCCCGTCATTCGAGGCGCGCTCGACAGACGGGATCACACAGGAAGCGTCGGGCGAAATCTATTGGACGATGGTGTCGGAGCCGGAGGCGCCGACCAACACCATCGTCCAATGGATTCCACGCCGGCGGCGTGTTGGAATCGTGGCGGCTATTGGGAAGCGACCGGTGTCAGCAGGAACGAGGGTCACATGAGAACGGCGCGAATGGTGGTGGTCGCGACGGTCATCGTCGCGAGCGGTCTGGTTCTGCACGTGGCGCGGGCGCAGCCGTCAGGCATCAGACGCATCGATCTCCAGCGGCACGATCTCAGTGTCCCCGGACGTGAGGTCGTCCAGACGATTGTCGAACTCGACCCCGGGGTGACGTCCTCCCGGCACACGCATCCCGGTGAGGAGATCGTCTATGTTCTCGAAGGGGCGCCGCTCGAGTACGAGGTCGAAGGAAAGCCGCCGGTCACGCTCAAGCCGGGCGAGGTCCTCTTCATCCCGGCCGGAACGATCCACGCGGCGAAGAACGTCGGCAGCCGAAAGGGAGCGGAGCTGGCCACGTATGTCGTTGAAAAAGGGAAACCGCTCCTCACCGAGGTCGGTGATCGCTCTCCCAAGTGATCCTGCAGAGAGCTTCTAACCCGTCATGGCGTCTACAAGCAGCAGAAGGCCGAAACCGAAGGCGGCGAGCAAGCCGGAGAAACGCGGACTGTTGTGGAAGGCCTCGGGAATCATCGTTTCCGCAGCCATCGCGAGCAATGCTCCGGCTCCAAATGCCTGCAGCCGCGGTGGCCACGCCTGACCGAGTGAACCAAACCCGACATACCCTGCCGCGATTGCTATCGCTGCCCCGATGGCGATCGCACTCCAGAGCAGAAAGATGTAGGCGTAGCGGCGGCCGGCAGCCCGCATCCCGGCTGTGCTCGATAGAGCCACCGGAAGGTTGCATGCTGAGAACGCGATCACCAGCGCGACGGGGACGACCGGATCCCGCAGAGCGATTCCCAACACCATCGCCTCCGGGACCGCGTCGAGCGCGTTGCCGAGTGCGATGGCTACTCCGCTGCCAGGCCGCTGCGACTCGGTCGGCTGCTGAATACACTCGCCGCATCGCTTGCGGTGAGCGGCACCGAACCGCGCGAGGAGCGCGTTGCTCGCGCTGAACACGGCTGCCCCAAGCAGCAGTGACAGCGCCGCTGCCATTGGCCCGGCGATCCGGATCGCCTCCGCGGCCAGTTTCAGGGACACACCCGCGAGCAGCAGTCCCGCGCCAACCGACATGCCCATCGCGACGGCTTGGTGCGGCAATCGGGAGAACGATCCGGCGATCGCGCCGACCAGCAGCCCGACGGAGGGCACGGCGGCCAACGCCAGGACAGCCCAGACGTCAGCAGTACTTGTGGGCATATACAGATTCGGACCGCGAACTCACGTGACAGCTAGCATAGGATGCTTGCCCGCGAATCGTGCGGGCTCCTGGACCTAACCCTCTATCCTGCGACGTCAGAGCAGCCATCGCAACGCACTGATGAACGCTCCACAGCTGATGAATCCGAGCGCCAGGGCGACGATTCCGCCGAGACGCCTGGTCCTCAACCGGAACCACATGACGTAGCTGCCGAGGACCATCACGATCAGCCCCGCCGCGACGGCATCCATGGACAGGGCCCAGACGGTCGTCAGCGTCCAGTCCCGGCGGTTCCGCGAGTCTGCAGCGGGGGCACCCGTGAAGGTGTGAAGCACGTGCATCACGCCCCACGCGTTGAGTTGCGCTCTTTGCACTGTGGCGCGTCCCGCTTGCAGGTCGGCCTTCACATCGACGATCAAACCGGGTCGACTGACCTGGAACGTGAACGGCCCGTTCGCCGGCTGTGCCGCCGGCCTGGTCGAGCACCGGCCGGAGCGCGTCGACACGCGAGCGCCCCTGCAGGCCGGCGAGGCCGTGTGGAACAACGAGGTCGCTCACGGTGCGTGCCGACGCGGCCTGATCGGGCGCTGGCCGTTGCGCAACGCCATGCACCAGGTAGGACACGCTCGCTGAAAGGACCAGAACGAACGGGCTGAGGAACAGGCCGACGTACAAGTGGAGGTCGCGAGTCATGAGATAGAAGCGTCGCATCAAGAAAGCTGGGAGCCGGAAGAGGGAGTTCGCCGCGTCGGTCGAGCGTCTAGCAGCACGTCGACGGTCACTGACTGATCGCGCTGTTCGCAGTGATGCTGAAGGCGTAACCCGGCTCGTCGCCGTTGCCGGGCGTGGTGGTGTTCTGGATCAACCGGACGTTGTTCGCAAAAACATTTCGCGTGACGGCGCCCGTCGGATTCTCATCGCACGAATTCTGATCGTTCACCCTGAAGGATACGCGCGTATCGACAGGGACATCGTTGAACGAGATCTCGTATCGGTCCGGAGGGACTGGCTGCATCGGAATGGCCGCGAAGCTGCGCCAGCTCGGATGCGTGTGTGTCACGCCGACACCGCTGACGCACGCCTGAGCTGACGCCGGGAGATTGGTCCGGCGTGCCGTCGCACCCATGAAAACGATGCGGACGGTTGCCGTGGTAGATCCGGATGGAGTCGTCGGAGGCGGCTCATCACAGCCGAGCGTTGCCAGGCTCAGCGCCACCGCAAGGGCGCGCGCGTCCATGCGAACAGCATACCCGGTACCTCACCTGGACGATCATGCGGGCACGGTTGACATCGTCGCGTTCGTCCAGCATCCTTGAACCGGTGCTCAGGTTCCGCAGACCCTTATCGGCGGCCGTCCTCGCGATGGTCATTGCAACCGCCAGTGGCGAGGTGTGTGCCGGCTGGTTGCCGACGCCCGAGGCTCGGATGGCGTGCTGCTCTGAGAGTGGCGCCTGCCCGATGCACAAGGGCGAGTCCGGCGGTTCGGCAACGGATCGTTTGCTCACCCAGGCGCAGGCCGACAATTGCTGCGCGTCTTCCGAGCGCGAGAAATCCAGCCAGTCGATTCCCACGGCCGCCCCCGCCTCCTCCATCGCGGTCCTGGGCCATGGGATCCTCATGCCCGTCGCTGTCCCTGCGCTCGTATTGACCGACGGATGGCGGCCGGCTGCACCCACGAGGGCCGGTTCCGTTCCCAGGCACGTTCTCCTCTCCGTCTTCCTCGTCTAGCCATTCACAGTCGTCCGTGTGTCTGCTCGGACTCCACGTCCGGGCGCGTAGGTTCGCGCGTGTACGCGCGCGGATCGCGTTCGCCGCTTGAATGCGGTACGGCTTCGGCGAGGCGAGCATGATCAATCGAATCATTGACGTTGCACTGAAGAACCGGTTCATCGTCGTCGTTCTGTACCTCGGCCTCGCAGGCTGGGGATGGTGGGCGCTGACGTCCACCCCGATCGACGCGATTCCTGATCTCTCCGACAACCAGGTCATCGTCTTCACGGACTGGCCCGGGCACGGCCCGCAGGAGGTCGAGGACCAGGTCACGTACCCGCTCACGACGAACCTCCAGGGGCTCGCCGGTGTACGCGTGGTCCGGTCGCAATCCGCGTTCGGATTCTCGATGATCTACGTCGTCTTCGAGGACAACGTGGAGCTGTACTTCGCCCGGGCTCGCGTCCTCGAGCGCATGAGCCTCGTCACGAAGGCCATGCCCACGGGCGTGACGCCGACGCTCGGACCGGATGCGACCGGTGTCGGCCACGTGTTCTGGTACACGGTGGAGAGCCCGACGCATTCCCTCCGGGAGCTCCGCACGCTGCAGGACTGGTTCATCCGGTACCAGCTCAATGCCGTCCCGGGCGTGGCGGAGGTTGCCTCCGTCGGTGGCCATGTCCAGCAGTACCAAGTGGATGTCGATCCGAATCGCCTCAAGACCTACAACCTGCCCCTGAGCGCGGTGGTGTCGGCCGTCCGCGGCAGCAACCTGAACGTCGGCGGCAACGTGCTCGAGTCGAACGGTGCCTGGCTGATCGTGCGGGGCATCGGGTTGATCGCGTCCGTCGACGACGTCAAGCGGATCGTCGTCGGCGGCTCGAACGGAGTCCCGATCTACGTCGAGCAGGTGGCGAACGTCCAGATCGGCAACGCGTTCCGAGTCGCTTCGCTCGTGAAAGGGACGCAGGAAGCCGTCGGCGGCGTCGTCGTCGCACGAACAGGCGTCAACACGAAGAACGTCATCGACGCGGTGAACGCGCGCATCGCCCAGCTCGCGCCAGGCCTCCCGCCGGGCGTCGCGATCGTGCCGTTCTACGACCGCTCGAAACTGATCGAGCAGGCGGTCGGTACGCTGCGCACGGCGCTCGTCGAGGAGATCGCGCTCGTGACGCTGGCGCACGTCATCTTCCTGATGCACTTCCGATCAATCCTGATCGTCACCCTTCCGCTGCCGCTCGCGGTCCTGCTGTCGTTCCTGGGCATGTACTACGCCGGCATTTCCTCCAACATCATGAGCCTCGCCGGCATCGCCATCGCGATTGGCGTGCTGGTGGATGCGGGCATCGTCGTAACGGAGAACGCGTTCCGATTCGTCGAGCAGCGCGGAGTCGACGCCAGCGACCGCCGCCGAATCCTGGAGACCGTTCGGGACTCCACGCGACTCGTCGGGCGTCCCGTGTTCTTCTCGATGGCGATCATCCTGCTCGCCTTCATTCCGGTGTTCGCGTTGACCGGCCAGGAGGGCAAGCTGTTTCACCCGTTGGCCTTCACCAAGACGTTTGCGGTACTCGCGGCAACGGTCATCTCCGTCACGCTCGTTCCGGTGCTCTGCACGTTGCTGCTCGGGGGGAAGTTCCATCCGGAAGAGGCCAACCCCGTCATGCGCGTGCTTCGCGCAGTCTACCGGCCCGTGCTCGAGAGCGCGCTCGCGCACCGGGCACTCACGATCACGACGGCCGTGGTGCTCTTCGTCGGAGCGCTGGTCCTGGCGCGTGGGATCGGAAGCGAGTTCATGCCGCCGCTCAACGAGGGCGACCTGATGTTCATGCCCATCGCCGATCCCAGCATCTCGCTCGAGGAAAACACGAAGATCGCAGCACGCCAGAACGCCGCCCTGATGAAGTTTCCGGAAGTCGCCTACGTCGTCGCCAAAGTTGCGCGGGCCGACACGTCAACCGATCCGGCACCGCTCAACATGACCGAGACCATCGTTCACCTGAAGCCGAAGGGAGAGTGGCGGTCGGGAATGACGCTCGATGGGTTGCGCGCTGAGATGGGCCGAGCCGTGCAACTGCCGGGTGTCTCCAACATCTGGACGATGCCGATCATCAACCGCATCGACATGCTGACGACGGGGATCCGTTCGGAAGTTGGCGTGAAGATCTTCGGTACCGACCTGGAAGTGCTCGAGGAATTGGCGCGGAAGGTCGCTGACGCCGTGCGCCGGGTACCGGGCGCGAGCAACGTCTACCCCGAACAGGTCACCAGTGGTCAGTACCTCAACATCGAGGTCGACCGCGGCGCCGCCGCGCGCTACGGCATCGGCGTCGGAGACATCCAGCAGGTAATCGAGACCGCCGTTGGAGAAACCACCCTGACGACCACCATCGAGGGCCGTCAGCGTTTTCCGGTCCGGGTTCGGTATGCCCCTGAGTACCGCGCGGATCCTCAGGCGCTCGGTCAGGTCCTCGTGGCCTCGTCCGCCGGCGCGCAGATCCCGCTCGGTCAAGTCGCTCGGATTGCGCACGCCCGTGGTCCCGCGATGATTTCCTCGGAGAACGGCCTGCTGCTCGCGACGGTGCTCCTGAACGTGCAGGGCCGTGACGTCGGGGGCTTCGTGGGGGAAGCCCGCGCGACCGTCGCACGGGATGTCTCGTTGCCAGCGGGGTACTACATCGGCTGGAGCGGACGGTGGGAGAACCAGGAACGGGCGCGAGCCAGGCTGCAGATCGTCCTGCCGATCGTGTTGCTCGTGATCTTCGTGCTCCTGTACTTCATGTATCACTCGGCGGTCGAGGCCGCCCACGTGCTCCTGGCCGTGCCCTTCGCCCTCACGGGCGGTGTCTACCTCCTGTGGCTCCTCGGCTACAACTTCTCGGTCGCGGTGTGGGTCGGCTTCATCGCCCTGTTCGGAACAGCGGTGCAGACCGGCGTCGTCATGGTGATCTATCTCGAGGAAGCGGTCGAGCGGAAGCGACACGAGCTCGGCGGAACCCTCACGCGGGCCGGACTCAGGGATGCCGTAACGGAGGGCGCATTGCTCCGTCTGCGCCCGAAGGTGATGACCGTGTCGACGGTCATCGCGGGACTCCTCCCGATCATGTGGAGCACGCGCGCCGGCGCGGAGGTGATGAAGCCGCTCGCGACGCCGGTACTCGGCGGCATGGTGTCGTCGCTGCTCCACGTGCTGATCGTCACGCCGGTGATCTTCTTCTGGATTCGGGAGCGGCGCCTTGGGCTTCAGCGCGAGCGACCACCGCGGGACGAGCAGCTGCAACTCGGTCGCCGGCGCCTCGTAATAGTTGCGGGAGTCGCTGTTCTCGTCGCGTTGAACTCGTTCGTAGTGTGGCGGAGTCTGGTGCCCGGCGGCAGCGAGCCCACGGCTCCGGGTGCCGGGGTGGTCGTGCAAACGGTTCACGCACGCGACCTCGATATCGCGCTGCTCTCGCCGACCGGCACCCTGCGGCAAGGACGGAACAGTTTCACGTTCGAGTTCAGGCGCACCGGCACAACGACGCTGGTCGACGTGGGCAGCGTGCGCGCGAGCGCCAACATGCCGATGCCCGGCATGGTCATGTCTGGTGGTCTCCAGGTGACGCCGACGGGCGTGCCCGGCCGGTACGCCGCGACCGCAGAGTTCGGTATGGCCGGCAGCTGGCAGATGGCGATCGAGTGGAACGGGCCGGCGGGCCAGGGGTCGGTGAATTTCCAGGGAGGCGTGCAATGACCACGCGAATCGCGTTGAGCGTCCTCATTGCGACACTGCTGACCGGTGCGCCCACGTCGGCTCAGTCACCCGGTGGCCAGGCGCCGCTTGCTGGCCGATTCGTGGATCCAGCCAACGGGCTCTCACTCGACCAGGCGATCGCACGAGCCATCGAGCAGGAGCCCTCACTCCGGGCGGCGCGCAGTCAGGTCGAGGTGGCGCAAGGGACGAAGATCCAGGCGTCGCTCAGACCCAATCCATCCTTCTCATTCGAGCGACGAGAAGAGCCCGGCGGCACGGACAACCTGACGACGGTCGGGGTCGAATGGCCGCTCGACCTCTTCCGACGGAACGGGCGCATCGCCGTCGCGGACAGTGAAGTCACGGCGGCGCAGCTGTCTGCTGCGGATCGAGAACGGCTGCTGGCGGCCGAAGTCCGCATGCGGTACGGCGACGTCCTGGCGACGATTCGCGATCTCGCGCTTTTCGATGAACTCGTGACGGCGACGCAGCAGCAATACGCCTTGCTCCGGTCTCGCGTCGAGGAGGGCGCTTCGCCGCCGCTCGAGCGCGACTTGTTGGATGTCGAGTTCCGGCGTGTGCAGGCCGAACGCCTGCTCCAGGCGGGCCGCACCGAAACCTCCGTGTTCGAGCTGAAACGCGTGCTTGGCATGAGGGCAGATGCCACCCTGACCGTGCGTGACACGTTCGAAGATCTCGTCCAACGCGAGTCAGTCGCGGCACCAGAGGTCAAGGACGCGTCGACGGCAGTCGAACAGCGGGTTGACGTTCGAGCAGCGGCGGCCCGCATCGAAACGGCTGTCGCGAAGATCGACCGCGCGGAGTCGGAGGGCCGCTTCGATGTCAGCCTCTTCGCAAACTACATGCACATGGACGCCGGCTTCCCGCAGCGTGGGTTCGCCCCGAACGGCGGGCTCGAGCGCGTGCGGGGACAGTTCAACTACTGGGCCGCCGGCGCGATGTTCACGATTCCCGTCCTGAACCGGAATCAGGGAGAAGTAGCCGTGGCACGCGCAGAGCGAACGGGCGCGGCCGCTGCCTACGATGGCGCGCGGCTCGCCGCGGAGGCCGAGTTGGCGTCCGCTCGCGCACGGGACGAGCGTGCGCGGGAGGCCGTCAGGATCTACGGCGCCGGCGCGCAGGCACTGGCGCGCCAGAACGTGGCCGTGGTCGGCCAGAGTTACGAGCTCGGGAGGGTGACGGTCTTCGAGGTCCTGGCCGAACGGCGGCGATACCTGGATGTGGAACGCGCGTATACCGAGGCCTTGCGTGCGGCGTACGACGCACGAACAGCGCTCAAACGGGCGCTTGGAGCGAATCGATGACGACCGACACACGCGTGACGATGCACAGGGGCGCCGCAGCGCTGGTCGCCATCGCTCTGGTGGTAGCCGGAGCCGGAGCCACGTACCTGTTGATGCGAGGGGATGCCGGGGCCGGCGGACACGCTGCAGACGTCCCGTCACCCGCAGGCGCGCAGCCGTATCCAGCTGCGTCCGCTGGCGCGAGCAACGCGCCACTACCTGACGTCGTCGTTCCATTCAGTCAGGATGCGGTGGACCGTGCGGGGATCGTCGTGGCGCCGGTCGCGAGTGGAACGTCAGCGGCCGAGATTCGTCTGCCCGGTGTCGTCGAGCCGAACGCTTATCGTCAGGTCGTGGTGACCCCGCTCGTCGCCGGGCGCGTGACGAAGGTGGGGCCCGCGCTCGGCGACCGCGTTCGTCGCGGCCAAACCCTGGCGGAGATCTACAGCCCGGCGCTCGCGGAGGCGCAAACGCGGTACGTGTCAGCACAGGCAATGCTCGATGCGCATGACCGCGAGTTGCAGCGGACTCAGAAGCTCGTCGAGATCGGGGCCGCCAGTCGCCAGGAGCTGGAGAAGATTCACGCCGAGCACGCGGCGCAGACCGCGGCTGTCCAAAGTGCGCGATCCCAGCTCGAACTGCTGGGCGTTTCCGCGTCGGCGCTCGCGAACGTGGCTTCCGGCCGCAGCGTGAGCTCTGCGACCAGCGTGCCTGCGCCGATTGACGGCGTCGTCACGGAGCGCGGGGCAAATGTCGGCCTCAACGTGGATCCGGCAACGAAGCTCTTTACCGTCGTCGATCTTTCAACCGTCTGGATCGTGGCGGATTTGTACGAGAGGGATTTCTCCCGAATCCGCGTTGGCAGCGAGGCCGCAATCAGAACGTCAGCCCGTCCAGGCGTCACGCTGCGCGGCCGCGTCAGCTACATCGATCCGCAGGTCAGCGCCGACACACGAACTGCGAAGCTGCGGATCGAGGTGCCAAACACCGGTGGCGAGCTGCGGCTCGGGATGTACGCGGATGTCGTGGTGGCCGGAGCGTCTGGCACGTCGGCTCCTGGAGTCCCGCGCAACGCCGTGCAGAACGTTGGTGACCGTACGGTGGTCTATCTGGCGAATCCGAAAGAACCCGGGAAGTTTGTCGAACGAGAGGTCCGCCTCGGTCAGGCCTCAGGAGAACAGGTCGACGTCGTGTCAGGCGTTCAGCCAGGCGACGTCGTGGTGACTGAGGGCAGCTTCTACGTCAGGGCCGAGCGTGAGCGTCTTGGTCTCAGGCCAGCGGCAAAGACGCCGAATTCGAGCGCAACGCCAGCATCATCGAGCGAGGACGCAGCACCGAGGCCGCGCAGACTGCGAAGGTGATCGTGAACGAGCAGGGCTATGAGCCCGCGAAAGTCACGTTACGCGCCGGCACACCCGCACGCATCACGTTCGTGCGAACAACAGACAAGACATGCGGCACAGAAGTGGTGTTTCCGTCTTTGAACATCAAACGAGCGCTCCCGCTGAATGAGCCCGTTGTGATTGAGTTCACGCCGGCCAGGTCGGGAGACATCGCCTTCGCCTGCGGGATGAACATGCTGCACGGCACCGTCGTCGTTCGATAGCCCGGGCAGTCTCCTTGCCGTACGCTGTCGGGATCGCCCGCAGCGCTGCGGATCGTTCCCGCGGCGCCAGCCGCTGTTCAAGGTACATTGATTAGCACCTCGCACGCCGACTGCGTGTCGATCCCGGTGCCACCGTCGCCGAGGTCAGTACCGTCCTGACACGACAGCGCATCGTCGCCCGAGCCTCCAAACAACCGATCTCGACCCTGGAACGTCAGCTCGACGTCTGTGAACGTGTCGCCAAACAGGCGATCGATGCCGGAGCCTCCTCGAAGGATGTCGCGCCCCAGAGTGGCGCGATCGAAGCCGGTACCGCCCAGGATCTGATCGCCGATCAGCTCGTCGTTGCCAGGGCCGCCGTCCAACCGGTCATCCCCACAGGTGATGCGATCGTCGCCAGCGCTCCCATCGAGAAACTCCCCCTCGAGCACGTCGTCATCGGGTCCGCCCTCGAGGATGTCGTTGCCACCCGTCAAGACGTCCAGTGCGTCGTCATTGAGCGGATCGAAATCGTCGCCGCGCAGGTGGTCCCGGCCGTTTCCGCCGGCGAGGTGATCGTTGCCGCCCGTAATCCGGTCGCTGCCGGGACCATTGACAATCTCGTCACCACGCAAGCGGTCGTCACCGTCGCCGCCGTCGAGCTCATCGTCCCCGCCGATGATCGTGTCGTCTCCATCGGGCGTGCCAGCGGCTGCGATGTGGTCGCCCGTGATGAAGTCACCGTCGGGCCCGCCGAACAGGGAGTCGGCGCCTCCCTGCAGCGTGTCGTTTCCCGGGCCGTTGCCCAGCACGTCGCCGAACAGGGCATCCGCGCCACGACCGCCGTCCATCACATCGTCCCCGCCCGTGAGGCGATCCGAGTCCGGCGGCGGCGGGCCGGCATCCAGGACGTCGCCCATCAAGATGTCAACGCCGTTCTCGCCGTTGATGATGTCGTTGCCGGCGTGTTCGAAGCTTGCGATGAAGTCGCCGATGAGGATGTCGTCGCCGTCGCCGCCCCATATCGTGTCGTCGCCACGGCCGCCGCAGATGATGTCGTTGCCGCCGAGACCAAAGATGACGTCGTTACCGCCCAGCGCCTGGATCGTGTCAGGGCCTGGCGTGCCGATGATGAAGTCGTCTCCTTCCGTCCCGAGAATGGCCGGCACCGTGACGACACAATCCATTCGTACGGAGCCCTGCGCGTGTGCCGGATGTCCGGACGTGGCGTAGATCGAGACTGCCGCGACGATGGCGGCATTCACGAACGCGTACGCGAGGCGACGCCTCGACTTCGTAGAGCATCGAATCAGGCGGGGACGGTAAATCATGGGGTCCTCTTCGCGTGGAGGCCGGGGCAACCGACAAAAGCGTCGGATGTGTCCGACCCTCGTGGCGAACAAGGTAGGCCGCACCGCGCGCGGTGTCACTACTGCAATCGGTAGTCTTCGATCGAGATCTCGAATCGAGAACGGCGGGATTCGTTCGGGGACATCGGGTCAGCTGATGATGCGATCGCGCAGCGCCTTGGCAACCGCCTCGGATTTGGAGTGGACCTGCAGCTTCTCGTAGATGTGCCGCAAATGAAAGGCGATCGTGTCGACGGTGACGCCGAGCTGCGCGGCTGCCGTCTTGTAGTTGTGGCCGTCGGCCAGGAGCTTCAGCAGCCGTATCTGGTGCGGCGTGAGCTGGTAGTCGGCGTGCTTCGGAGGTCGAATCTCTCGAAAAAGCTTGATGACCTTGCGAGCCACTTCCGGCGACATCGGTGCGCCGCCCTCGGTCACTTCCTTCAGGCTCTCGAGCAGCCGCGCCGGCGCGGTTCTCTTCAGGAGATATCCGCACGCGCCCGCGCATATTGCGTCGAAGACCCGCTCGTCATCGTCGTGAATGGTGAGCACCAGAAACTGGAAGGTCGGGTGGCGCTCCTTGAGAATCCGGATTCCTTCGATACCCGACATGCCCGGCAGGCCAATATCCACGAGAACGATATCGGGCAGCGTGGCGCTGATTTCCGCGAGCGCCTGCTCCATGGATCGAAAAGCGCCGGTGCAGCGATACCCCTCGGTGCCGTTGATCAGCGCGGCGAGCCCTTCGCGGATCTCGCGCCGATCCTCAATGACCGCTACCCTGATCATCGTGAGCCAATCTATGACCTCGGCGGTTCGTTGTGACTACCTATACGTGTAGCGCCGAGCGCGACCCCACGCGCCGGCGGAGCGGGGCGCGAAGATTGATGGTCGTGCCGTGTACCCGGCGTGGAATGCACTTCGAGGTGCCCGTCGAGGTTCCCGGCGCGCCGCCGGATGCTCGATAGTCCGTGCCCCTCGGTCTCTTGCGTCGCATCGAACCCTTTGCCATTGTCTCCTACCCGGAGCAGCAGCTCATCACCGTCCAGGGCCACATCGATTTCGGCTCGCGTGCACTCCGAATGGCGGACGATGTTGTTCACTGCCTCTTTGAAGAGCAGGAAGACTTCTCGCCGGAGGTCGGCGCCCATCTCGACGCGCCGATTGACGCCGGGCGCTCGAAAGTCGAAATCGATACCTCGAGCCGTGAACCCGTCGCTGGCGAACCGGCGCATCCGCCGGATCAGATCCTCGAGCGAGTCCCCTGTCGGATTGATCGCCCACACGATGTCGCTCATCGCCTCGACCGATTCGTTGGCCGTGGTCGTGATGTTGGAGAGCAGCTTCGCCATGGATGGATCCTTCCTGCTGACACCCATGAGAAGCACCTCGCTCTGGATCGCGATCTGAGAAAGGTTGGACCCGAGATCGTCGTGGAGATCCGTCGCAATACGCGTCCGCACGCGTTCGAGCTCGAGCAGCCGGCGAACACGCGCGCGATAGAACGAGTAGGCGCCGGCGGCGATTGAGAGCCCGGTCAGTGTGACAAACCACCAGCGCTGCCAGAGGGGAGGAAGAATCGCGAACGCGACGGTGGCCTCGTCGCTGAGGGTGCCATCCGCCGCGACGGCGCGCACAACGAAGCGGTAGCCACCGGAGGAGAGACTCGCGTAGTTGACGTTGCGCTGGCGGGTCGGCCCACTCCAGTCCCGGTCAGCACCTTCGAGGCGATACTGGTACCTGAGCTCCTCGGCCCCGTCGGCGCCAAGCCCGAAGAACTCGATCTGCAATTGATTCTGCGCGGGTTCGAGCTGGAATCTCGGGATGTTGCTCTCGCCCAGGTCAGACTGCAGATAGCTCTGCCCGGCCACGCGAAGGCCGCCAATCAACACGGTGGGCATTGACGGTGGTGGATCTCCCGTCGGCACGAGACGGAAGAGACCATCGTAGGTCCCGAACCAGAGGCTGCCGGACCGGTCGCGAAATGCCGTCGTGAAGGCAACTCCCGCCAGACCGTCCGCCCGCGTGTAGTAGCGAACATGCCCCGTCGCAGTATCGAGTCGAGCGACACGACTCGGTGACATACAGAGGTACAAGCGGCCCAACTCGTCCTCGGTCATGCATCCGACTGCCGCGCCGGACAATCGCTCCGCGGCAAAGGCGACGAACCGGGGTCGATCGGCATCGGGCGAATCGATGCGGGTGAGCGCTGGACCGGCAGAGCCGACCCACAGTCGTTTCTGAGCGTCAAGGTAGAGCGCGCCGGTCCCCCGAGCAGGTGTTCCATCCGCTCGTGTGAACAGCGTGAAGCGCCCATGACGATACCGGGCAAGACCTCCATTCTGGAATCCAATCCACACATTGCCCGAAGGGTCCTCCACAAATGCCGTGGTCCTGTTGAACGCCGGGAGACCGTCCGCCTCGGAGTACCGATGGAACGTGCTCGTCGCTCGCTCCCATCTGGTCACGACAATCGAGGTGGGAAGCCGCCTGCCGATCCAGATGTCCCCGCGCGAATCCTCGAACAGACGAGAGACATCGTCACCCGCGAGGCCATCTCGGGTCGTATAGATCGCTCTCGGCCGGACGCGTCCGAGGTGCTCGACGTTCCGCACTTTCGGAAAGCGGTACAGTCCAGCGCCGCCAGGAATCCACCACTCGCCCGTGCGATCGTGAAGGGCCAGGCCGGACCTGACCGGTTCGGCGACGTCGTCGGACAGATGCGGTCGAACCGCCATGAAACGGGTGCCATCGAATCGGTGGATACGCTGGTTGTTGGTGACGACGAAGAGCTCTCCCGCCTGGTTCTCGAACACGGCGCCGATGCCAGCGTCGGCCAGGCCGTCAGACTCCGTATAAGCGGTGAACCCGTCGCGGGCCAGTCTCAGCGCACCATGGGCAAGCGTGCCAATCCAGATGTTGCCCTTTCGATCCTCAGCAAGCGCCAACGCTCTCGAAATGCCGTGCGCTTTGGTGAACGCGCGGAAGTGTTTGCCATCGTATTGCGTCACGCCTTCCCATGTCGCAATCCAGATGTGTCCATCTGAGGATTGCAGCAGCGCACGAACGCTCCCGCCGGTCACTCCGTCGTCCGTCGTGTATCTGACGCCGCCAGCGACCAGCGGCAGCGTCGCATTGCGGAGCGTGTCCGGCCCACGCGAACCGCGAATGAGATTCGAGACGCGTCCGGGCTCCTGCTGCGGACGAATGACAACGAGCCCCGCATCGTGGCCAACCCAGAGTCGGTTGTCGCGATCGATCAGCAACGCGCGCACGTGATCCGTTCCTTCGGTTGGTTGAACGGCCGTGTGGATCATCCGACCTTCGGGGAGACGCCGCACCAATCCCGAAGAGGTCCCGATCCAGAGACTGCCTTCGCGATCCTCGGCAAACGCCCACACGAGCACGCCGCGGTCGGGATGGGCGGGTAAACCCAACTCCGCGCGTCGAAACGCCGGTGCCACCGTCCCTTCGTCGAGAACGAAGAGACCTCCGTCCGTGCCTGGCCCACAGCCTTCCCATGCGGTCTTCGTAGAGCGCATTGACACGGTTGGTTTGTGGGTCATCGCCCAAGCGGAATGCCGTGAACCGGGACGAGCTGCCGGCATCGCGTCGCCCGTCGTCGTGGCGTCCAGCGCCGTCCGTGAGAAGGCTGAGCGTGACAGGGTTGAGCCGATAGACTCCGGCGCCGTTCGTTGCCACCCAGTACACGCCGCGCGAGGTTTCGAGGATGGCGTTGATCGACTGGATGGCGAGCCCTTGCGCAGCACCGTAAGTCGTGAACTCCTGACCGTCGAAGCGACTCAAGCCTTCTCGCCCGCAGAACCACAGGAATCGGCGGGAATCGGCGACGATGCATCTGACACGCTCGTGGGCGAGGCCGTCGGCAGTCGTGTAGGCAGTGATCGGTAGCTGCTCCGCCGACGCGCTGCCGATCATTGCCGCAGCGACACCCAATCCGCACAGCAGGTCTCGCCACTCCATACCGTGGCCACGCAGGTTACACCCGGACTCGAGGCGCACAGGACATTCTCAGGCGTGCTGCTGTGGCAACGCCAGCTGAGCAGGGAGAGGGTCGGCGCTCGACGCTACATGTTCAGGTGGTGGCAGCCACGTCGGTCCGCTCCACACTGTGTCCGACACGCCGCTCGTCGATCGGGCTGATGCGAATCGTGCGGTGTCGCAGGAGGACACATGAAGCGGTCCGCGATTCTCCTCTGTTGCTGCGGCGCCGTGCTGGCGGTCATCGCACTGCGCGAGCTGAAACCGTCGCCAATACAGGCCGCAGCCACCTACAAGGTCAAAAGCCTGGTCGTCCACGGTCCTTACCTGCTGCCGGCCGAAGATATCGGCGGCCTGCCGCCCGTGATCCTCACCGAGGCGCGCGACGACCCGCCGGCAGTCGAGCAAGGCCCGGTGACGTTCACGGAGGTGCCGCCCTCATCGGGGCGGCTGGCGCCGCGACCGACGAGCGATCCATTCACGCCCTCCGGCCTTCAGCAGTTCGACGCGCAGGTGGCGGCAAGCGATGGATATCTGATCGTCGCGACGGGCCACAACATGGTGTTCTACGGGAAGGACGGGCAGCCGCTCGAGTCGAAGCTCAACGACAACGTCATCGGCGTCATCAACAGCGCGCAGTTCTTCGGCAACGCGCAGATGCAGCAGGACATCAAGAACAGCCTGAACCTCCCACCGAAATATGCGTCGCTGAACGCCGCGACGTATATCGATTTGCGAGTACGGTTCGACCACTACCGGAAACGCTTCTGGATCATCTCCGAGTGGAACAACAAGAACGCGTACTCCGCCGTAGTGGATGCTGGCGATGGGTTCGCCAGGTACGCGCGCCGCAACCGGATCGTCGCCGGCGTGTCGAAGACGCAGGACCCTCGCGACGGCTTCTGGCTGTATTGGTGGGAGGGAGCACCCGACGACGGCGCGTGCAACGACGTGCCTGATGGGACACGCCTCGAGTTCTGTCCGCGCTCGGCCTTTGCGCCCGGTGACGCCTCCGATTTCCCCTATCTCGGTTTCTCGGCGGACCATGCCATCCAGACGATTCACTACAACAACATGTGGCCAAGAGTACTGGATAACGACGCGGGATCGATCTCGCGCGGCGTGGTCGCCAATTTGTTGCCGGCCGAGATGATGGCGGCAGGCGACCGCGTACTGGCTGCCTGGTCGTACTGGGACATCCAGAACCACTTTGGAGAGCTGGTGACCTCCCTCATTGTTCCGGCAGATGGACATCCGCTCGGCGATCCGGGTGACCGTGGGTACCTGGTGAGGCTGGTTCGCAACCCGGATGTGGCGGATCCTGCGAGCAATCTGTTTCTGAACTACTGGTCCATCAGCAGCGGAAATCCGCCAACCCTCTCGTCGTCGATTGCCCCGATCAACGCGCCGGCGTTCGGCGGCGGCGTTCTGCCGCAACCGGGGACAACCGCCGTCGTGCCAGTCGGTTCGGCATATCACACGGTGTTTCGCAACGGGCGCCTGTATTTGCCGTTCCTCGAGCGCACGCCGCTCGTCGCCGCGGTCGACGGCGACGGAAACCCAAGCAACTGGACCCGCGTCCGGTTCATCGGCGTCGGCACGGCGAGCGGCGCCGTCGAAGTCGATCGCACCATCGATGTCTCGGATAGCGGGCTGGGAACGCTGACAGCAAAAGGATTTCCGGAGCTCCAGGTGAACCGGTTCGGCGACGTCGCCATCGCCTACATGGCGGCCGGACTCCCCAACGTTCGGCAAGGCGCGTACTACAGCGTGTACTCCCCCGCGAGCGATGAGCTCGCCGAACGGCGCACGCTGCACGCCGGCGAAGGGATCATTCCCGCCGGCGAGAACGACGTCGATCACGGCGGCACGGCGCTGGATCCGGCCGACAACGAATCCATCTGGATGGCGCATTTCTATGCGACGAGCGGCGGAACCTATCGCTACGTCGTCGGCAAGGTGTTCGGCACCACCCTGGCCGACCTGCTCTCCAGGGGAATCTCGCTGTCGACCGACGCGGTTCGCGCAGGCGGCGACTTCACGATCGATATCCGCGTCCGAAACCAGGGCGACGGTCATACCATCGGCACGCGCGCGACTGTCTACCTGTCTGCGGATGACACGATCTCCGGCGATGACCGTGCGCTCGAGGAGGTCACGATCCCGGCCATTCAACCCGGCCACGAGCGCGTCATCACGCTGAGCACACGGCTGCCGCGCGATGTTCCGGAAGGCACGTACTCAATCGGCGTGAACCTCGACTCCGACCGACGGCTCCGCGAATATGTCGTAGACAACAACGCGTCAACGCGGAATCCGCGGCTGCGCGTGATCAGGTGAGGGTCGATGGCGCGCCGCAATCACATCCTTGGAGTTCATGTCGATGGTGAGGGTCCATCCTGAGGTCCCACGAAACTCGAACGGTGCTGGCCTGGGCCCGCGACGATAGGCGGTGATTTCGACCGGCAGGATATTGAACCCGTCATTTCGGGTGGCGGCGAAGTAGCTCATGTTCTTGATGACAGTCGTACCTGTACCTGTGGCGCCGGAATACCGAGTCAACACCACTTCAGCCGCCTTTCCGCCATCGAGCCTGGCCTCGGCGCGCAGCGACTCGGCTTTCCAGTCGATCTTCGCATCGGGTCCTTCGGTGAAGGACTCCCACTTCAACGGCAGGAAATGGGACAGGAACTCGCGGATCCCCTCCCGCTGCTCTTTGGTCGCGGAAGGCTCGAAGGTCAGTTCGACGGTCTTGGCGTCGCCCTTGTCTCCCGCGAACCAGAACTTCAGATCATCCAGCCTGACCTTGCCGTAGTGCCCCTTGTTGACCCGAAACGCCTGGTTGAAGTAGCAGGACCTGTGACCCTCATGCTCGTGGGTCGCGGCTGAGCCGACTGAGGCGGGCGATCCGAAGATGCACGGACACAGCATGCGGCAGCTGCAGCCATCGATGATCGTCGCATTCATCGCCCAATCGACCGAGCCTCCTTTCGTGATCGCCTGCCCGAGAACGCCGGCAACGAGTAGGGTCGCAACAATTGCATGACTTCTCATGCGATCCTCCTTGAGCTGTCGTCGGGGTCATCCCGCCGATGGCTCCCATCGGACCACCGCGGACCGCGGCGGTAAAGTCAAGAATCTGGACTTCACAACCGAAGGCGGGTGCGCAACACTGGCGTCGTGAGGACGTACGGCCAGTACTGCCCGATCGCCCGTGGCGCCGAGATCTTCGCCGAGCGCTGGACACCGCTGATCGTCCGCAACCTGTACCTTGGCTGCGGAAGCTTCTGCGAGATCCTGGAGGGCGCGCCCGGACTCTCGCGTACCCTGCTCTCACAGCGGCTCAAGCAACTCGAACGGCTCGGTGTCGTCGAGTCGGCACCCAAGCCCGACGGACGCGGGCACCGCTACGAGCTCACGTCGGCGGGCCACGATCTCTTCAAGGTTTGCCAGTCGCTCGGCGAGTGGGGGGCACGCTGGCTCGAGATCGCCCCGGAGAACCTCGATCCCTTCGTGGCCCTGTGGTCGATGTGCAACGCGCTCCGCCGAGAGCGGCTTCCAGATCGGCGCGTCGTCATCCGCTTCGATTTCACCGGCCGCCCGCACCGTGAACGCTATTGGCTGCTCATCGAGCTCGGAGACACCGAGATTTGCAAGACGAACCCAAGCCTCGACGAGGACCTCTACATCACGGCGGACGCCGAAGCCTTCGTCAAATGGCACGCCGGCCAGCTCACGTGGGCCCAGGCCACGCGCGAGGGCCGCATCCAACTCGACGGCTCGCCGTCGCTCGTAAGAGCCTTCCCGACCTGGAACGCCCGCAGCATGTTCGCCCACATCAGGCCGGTCTCCCGCACCGCCACGAGCGCCGCAGGCTGACATCCTCAATGCGGCCTCGCCGAGTGGCGCGAGAGTCGTACTACACAGCGCGCGAGTCTCTCGTCGCCTGTTTCGAATCCACCTTACACAGTTCTTACACGGCTAGCTCTTCACTTGTGAGCGCTGGATGTCCTGGCCCCGACGCGCAGTATCATGGCGCGGCGCTAGCTGATAGTTGCGTGCGCGAAGATCGCTGGCAGTTGAACGACAAAAGGAAGGAAGAGCGATGGCTGCGAAGAAACCAAACATCCTGATTCTCTGGGGCGACGACATCGGCTACTGGAACGTCAGCGCGTACAACCTCGGCCAGATGGGCTACAGGACCCCCAATATCGACCGCATCGCCAAGGAAGGCGCCGTGTTCACCGACTGGTACGGCCAGCAGAGCTGCACGGCCGGCCGCGCGTGTTTCATCACCGGCCAATCGGGCTTCCGGACGGGCATGCTCAAGGTCGGCCTGCCCGGCGCGAAGGAAGGGCTGCAGGCACGGGACGTGACGATCGCCGAACTGCTCAAGGACCAGGGCTACATGACCGCGCAGTTCGGCAAGAACCACCTGGGCGACGCGGACGAGACGCTGCCGACCGCGCACGGGTTCGACGAGTTCTTCGGCTCGCTCTACCACCTCAACGCCGAGGAAGAGTTCGAGAACGAGGACTACTTCAAGGATCCGGCGCTGATCGAGAAGTACAAGACCCGCGGCGTGATCCACTGCTGGGCCAATCCGGATGGCACGCAGAAGATCGAGAGCACGGGACCGCTCGGCAAGAAGCGCATGGAGACGATCGACGAGGAGGTCACCGCGAAGACGCTCGACTATCTCGAAAAGGCCAAGAAGGCCGACAAGCCGTTCTTCCTCTGGTGGAACTCCACCCGCATGCACATCTTCACGCACCTGAAGAAGGAGAGCCAGGGCAAGACCGGGCTCGGAACCTATCCGGACGGCATGGTCGAACATGACGGTCACGTCGGGCAGATCCTCGACAAGCTCAAGGAGCTGGGCCTCGACGACAACACCATCGTGATGTACTCCACCGACAACGGCGCCGAGTGCTTCAGCTGGCCCGATGGCGGCACCACGCCCTTCCGGGGAGAGAAGAACGAGAACTGGGAGGGCGGCTATCGCGTGCCCTGCCTCATGCGGTGGCCCGGTGTCATCAAGCCCGGGACCATCAACAACGACCTCTTCTCACACGAAGACATGCTCCCCACGCTGCTGGCGGCCGTCGGTGTTCCGGACGTCAAGGAGCAGCTGCTCAAAGGCATGAAGGTCGGCAAGAAGACCTTCAAGGTCCATCTCGACGGCTACAACATCATGGATCGGCTGGCGGGCAAGGGGCCGAATCCGCGCAACGAATTCTTCTACTGGAACGACGACGGCTCGCTGGTGGGGCTGCGCTTCGACAACTGGAAGGTCGTGTTCCAGGAGCAGCGCAGCCATGGCTTCGACGTCTGGCAGGATCCGTTCACGCCACTGCGTTTGCCCAAGATCATCAACCTGCGCTCCGATCCGTTCGAGCGTGCGGGGCATGAGAGCATCGGCTATGCCCGATGGAGAATCGACCGCACCTACCTGCTCGTGCCGGCGCAGGAGTACGTCGCGAAGTACATCGCCTCGTTCAAGGATTTCCCGCCGAGCCAGAAGGTCGGGAGCTTCTCGCTCGATCAGGTGCTGGAGAAGCTGACGGCGGCGAGCACCAGCGGAAGGTAAGAGGAGACACGCGGATTGGCACCACACACACGCGACGGCCGGCAGCCAGAATCGGCTGCCGGCCACGACGTGACGGCAGCGGTCAAGGACTTCTACGAACGGTATCCGTATCCGCGGCCGATCGACGATCTCGACAACTATCGACGGCGCTGGCAGGACCCGAACAGACGCCGCGCGGACTTCCACCTGTTCTGGCCGGACAAGCCGTACACAGAAGAGCGCACGATCCTCGTCGCCGGCTGCGGAACATCGCAGGCGGCGAAGCACGCCGCGCGCTGTCCCGCGGCCCGGGTCATCGGGATCGACTTCAGCGCGACGAGCGTGCGGCACACGGAGGATCTCCGGCGCAAGTACGACCTGACCAATCTCGAGGTCCATCAGTTGCCGATCGATCGTGTCGGCGACTTGGAGATGACGTTCGACGAGATCGTGTGCACGGGCGTTCTGCACCATCTCGCGAACCCTGAGGCGGCGCTCCGGGCACTGCGCGACGTGCTCGACCCGGACGGGGCCATGCACCTCATGGTGTATGCGCCGTACGGACGGGCGGGCATTTACATGCTGCAGGAGTTCTGCCGCCGCATCGGCATCCAGGCCTCCGACGACGAGATCCGCGATCTCGTCGTCGCGCTCGGCGCGTTGCCGGCCGGACATCCGCTGGCGCGCCTGCTGCGCGAGGCCCCGGACTTCCGGCAGGAGGCGGCGCTGGCCGACGCCCTGCTGCACCCGCAGGATCGCGCGTATTCAGTGCCGCAGCTCTTCGACTTCATCAGCGGCGCAGGGCTCACGTTCAGCCGCTGGGTCAGGCAGGCGCCGTACAGCCCTCACTGCGGGGTGATGGCGCGGCTCCCGCACGCGTCGAGAATCGCAGCGCTCGAACCGGCGCAGCAATATGCCGCTGCCGAACTGTTTCGCGGCACGATGATGAGCCACAGCGTCATTGTCCGCCGCGACGATCGTCCTGGCCGCTCGCACGCGACTGGTTTTTCCGGCGATGCGTGGCTCGACTACGTGCCCGTTCGAGTGCCGGACACGCTCTGCGTTCAAGAGCGGCTGCCGCCGGGGGCTGCGGCGGTCCTGATCAACCGGGCTCATACATACACAGATATCTACTTGCCGATCGATGCGCGGGAGAAACGCCTGGTCGACGCCATCGACGGGGAGCGCAGCATCGGCGAGATCGCTGGCGACGAGCCACGCGATGTCTGCCGCGCGCTGTTCGAGCGGCTCTGGTGGCACGATCAGGTCGTGTTCGACGAGTCGCGTCGACGGCGCCCGGATGGTTCGGCGTCGAGGTGAGGCGCGTGCAGCTCGTTTACGACTACTTCTTGTAAACCCGCTTCTGCGTGCCGCGCGCGCTCGTGGATTCCACCGTCAGCGTGCTGCCGTCGACGGTCCAGACCTGGGTGGACTCCGTCACCTGGCCGTCCATCTCCTGCTTGGTGACGATCGTGAGCCTGGGGCCGTCCCACTTGGCAGTCGATACCGAATCGGCCTGCTGGCCGCCGCGCCCCATCAGCATGTTCCTGCTTTCAGTGCCGTCGAGCTTGTAGGTCAGGGTGACCTTGCCGTCGCCCATCGTGCGTTCGATCGTCAGCGCATCGGCCGTCTGCTTGACCGTCGCCGGGCCGTTCCCCAGAGCACCGCCACCGCCTCCGCGGCCACCGCCGCCACCGGCCGCCGGCGCGCTGGCTGGATCAAGTGTCCACGTGCCCGAGAAGTCCGGCTTCTGGGCCCACGCCACCGTTGCCACCGCGAAGATCGCCGCGGCGATCACTCCCACCCGTGCGAGCTTCATTGTCTGCTCCTCTGATAAGACTGCATCCTTCCTCGAACAGTGGTCGAGAACGAGCAACGCGGGTGCCACGAGGAATCGCCAGCGTTCCGCCCGATTCTGCCGCTGAACCGAGCCCGTACTGTCCGACTCCGGGACCGGTGTGTCCGCCTCGGGCCACTCTATGGCACCGCTGCCCCGCGGTGACGCTGCAGGAACGCCAGCGTCTTCTCGATTGAATTCTGCGACGTTCTCGTAGAGCGGCGCGTGCGCGCACCCTTCGAAGATGAGGAGCTCGGAATTGCGGATGCCGCTCTTCAGTCGATCCGCAAAACGCGTCGACGTCAGCTGATCGTGGCGCCCGAACGTGATCTGCGTCGGCGCGGTAATTCGCCCGAGATGTGCTTCCACGTCGTGAGCGAGAACGGCATTCGACTGCTGGATGAAGTCCGGCACTGACTGCGGCGGCCGGCTGCGGACGAACGCCGCCAGCGAGTCGATGTAGTCCGGCCGTTCGGCATACAGCTCCGGCGTGAAGCACCACGGGAAAATCGCTCGAACGATCATCTCCGGGACACCGACAGCCTTCGCCAGGTTCTGCCAGCTTTCGACGACCGTGCGTTGGTAGCCGTCGCTTTTCGCCCAGCTGCTGTGCAGCGACAAGGACGCGACTTTGTCCGGGTATTTCGCAGCCAGCCACAGGCCTATCGCGCCACCGAGAGACAGGCCGGCGACATGAGCCTTTCCGATGCCCGCCGCCTGCATGAACGCGGCAACATCGTCGGCGAGCTGCTCCGTCGTATAGGCGCCTTCCGGCTTGTCGGATTCACCAGTTCCCCGGAGGTCGACTGAAATGCAGGTGAAGTGCTTCGCGTACTCCGCAACCTGAAACGCGTAGCAGGCGTGATCAGCGGCGAGGTAGGGAATGAGCACGAGTGGCTCTCCGGCTCCTTGCTGGTCGTAGTTCATCGTGATGTTGTTGGCACTGGCTTTGGGCACCGGCTCTCCCTTCCGAAATCGTTGCCGTCGTCATCCCCTTGATGACAGGGCAGCGGCTCTTCTTCGGCCGCAGCGATGAGCGCTTTCCTGTCCTGGTTGGAGATGTAGCCCCTGGCGGCCAGATGGTTCGACCGCGCGCGTGACTCGCTTTACGTACTGCCGGCGCGAAGCGTAGCGACTGAGCAGCTCGTCGTCGCTGAACCGAGTGAAGGTGCCACCGATGAACACGAACGGATGGAACGGGTCGAGCCCGGCAGGATTGAGCGGCGCGTGGCGGCCGAGTGGAGCACCGGCAACGCGCCCGTGGACGGTCGACGCGACGTGAGGTAGTCGAACGCCTCCCGCGAAATGGCCATCGGCATCCATCGACGGGATGAAGGCATCCGTCGCGTCCACGCGTCCCGTGGAAGTAGCGGGCGGCGGGAGGCTTCTCGCGGTATCTGCCGTGTGTCCACCTGGTCAGGTTGTCGAAGGCTGCGCGGAAGATGGGCCTGGCGTCCGCGGTGTTCTGGTTCGGGAGACCGAGCGGCAGAATTGGTTCGGGCAGATGTGAGATCCCCGCCATCTCGTACTGGCGCCAGTTGGGATTGTCCGAGTTGCGAGTGAAGAACGCGCTCTTCCCGAGGCCGAGGACCGTCGGATGGTAGATCAGCATGTCGGACTCGGATGCGAGCACGATGACGGGCGCATGGTTTCCGCTGGTCGGCAACGGGCTGCATGGTCCGAAGAACCCGAAGTTCGGGGCGACGTCTTCGCGCTTCCAGCACGTGAGCCCGATCATCTGGACGAGGTGTCCATCGTAGACCCGCGTAGGATCGAGGCCCTCCGCGAGCAACTCGAGCTGAAGCGCCCCGCCCTGCGAGTAGCCGGAGCTCAGAACCGTTGCCACTGGCGCAGGTCTCGCCGCCGGGATAGACGCGCGGATCCTTCAGCAGCCGGGCCGCGTCCAGCAGGATCTCCCACGCATCGGCGCTGCGGTCGATGGAGCCGTAGACCAGAAGGTTGTGCGGTTGTCCGTCGTCGGGAACGGTCGGCCCGAAGATCTCGGTGACCGCCTTGTTCCACTGAATCGAGATGTACGTGTATCCCTCTTCGAAGAGATAGCTCCCGGTCGCCAACAGGGTGAACTCGAAGGTCCCGAGCTCGGTCGTCGCAGGAAAGAAATGGTAGAAGGCCGAGTTGAGCCAATCGACGACGCCGACTCTGTTGCCGCGGCCATACTTCGGATAGATCACGACCGCGGGCACTGAGTACTGGCCCAGGCTGCCATCGGCGCGCGCCACGGATCCGTGAATCGTGATCTCGGCGTACGTGTAGCCGGCAGCGTTCTCGTATTGCCTGGAAGTCGTCACGGTCACGGAGGTGACTGTTGCCTCGGCTCTCGTTGGAACGACCGCCAGCATGATGAACAGGCAGATCGCGGCTCTCTTCAGTGATGTGTTGGACACCGTACTCCTCCTCGCTTGCGTTGAGGGCTTACTCTCCCTGCCACATCAGGCGCCATTCCGGTGGCTCAGGGCTCAAGGGGGCTGAGGCCGCGCTCCGGTGCGTTAGGATCGAACCGATGGCCCACGATCGCGACGCCGCCGAGCACGCGCGCATTGCCCGGGTCCTTGCCGACTGGGCCAACCGCGATCCCGCCGCTCGAGACGAGCTCGTGCCGATCGTGTATGAAGAGCTGCGGCGCCTCGCGCATCACTACATGCGCGGCGAGCGCGAGGGCCACACGCTGCAGACGACGGCCCTCGTGAACGAGGTGTACCTGCGCCTGGCCGGAATCGATGCCATGCGGTGGCGGGACCGCGCACACTTCTTCGCCATGGCAGCGACGCTGATGCGGCGCGTCCTGGTGGACTATGCGCGTCAGCGCGCGCGAGAGAAGCGCGGCGCCGGGGTGTCGGTGACCTCGCTCGACGAGAACGCGGTTGCACCGCAGCCGGCGGTCGATGTCGTCGCGCTCGACGAAGCGCTCGAACGGCTGGCGGCCGTCGATCCGCAGCAGAGCCGCGTCGTCGAGCTCAGGTTTTTTGCCGGCCTGTCGGTCAAGGAGACTGCCGAGGCGCTCGGCATTTCGCCCGCGACCGTGAAGCGTGACTGGGCCACCGCCAAGCTGTGGCTGTACAACGAGCTCACGACTCGATGAATACGCTGGATGACTGGCCGCGCGTCAAGCGGGTGCTCGAGGAAGCGCTTGCGCGCGAGGGCGCCGACCGGCAGGCGTTCCTCGCGCGAGGCCTGCGGGACCGACGCGGTATTGCGGGCGCGGGTCGATAACCTGCTCGCCGCAAGCGACCGTGTCGGAACGTTCCTGGAAACGCCGGCCGCGGTGCTTCTCGATGCAGGACGTGGAGACCTGAGCGGCCGTTCCGTCGACTCCTATCAACTGGTGTCTCGATTGGGCGCGGGCGGCATGGGCGAGGTTTATCTCGCCCACGACACGAAGCTCGATCGGCCGGTGGCACTCAAGTTCCTTTCGCCGGAGCTCGCCGCTGACCGCACGCGGCTACGAAGGTTTCATCAGGAAGCGCGGGCCGCGTCGAGCTTGAACCACCCGCACATCATGGTCGTTCACGATTTCGGTGAGCTCGATGGCCGTCCGTACATGGCGACCGAGTTCATCGAGGGTGAGACGCTTCGGAACGTCTTGCGGCGGGGCGCACTGCCGATGCGCGACGTGCTCGACATCGGCGTCCAGGTGGCGGGTGCGCTGGCGGCCGCGCATGCCCGCGGCCTCGTCCATCGTGACATCAAGCCCGAGAACGTCATGGTGCGCCGCGACGGGTACGTGAAAGTCCTCGACTTCGGGCTCGCAAAATTCGCCGCCGTGACGCCATCGTCCGACCAGGGTGGCGTCGAGTCACACACGCAACCCGGGCTGGTGATCGGCACACCGCGCTACATGTCGCCGGAGCAGGCGCGCGGCCTCGACCTGGACGCACGCAGCGACGTCTGGAGTCTCGGGGTCGTGCTCTACGAAATGGCAACCGGCGGGCTTCCCTTCGCCGACAGCAGCACCGCGACTCTGTCCGATGTCGATCGGACCGTGAGTGTCACCGTGAGCGAGCGCGCCGCTCGCGATCTTCCGGCCGAACTGCTCAGAGTCATCTGCACGTCACTCGAAACCGTTCGTGATCGTCGCTACCAGAGCGCTGCCGAACTGTGCGCAGACCTCAAGCACGTGCAACGCGAGACGGACTCCGTCCGCCCCGGCCGGGACATCGGGATCGTGCAGCGCCTCGCACAGCGTGTTCGATTGTTCGGGCCCAGAAAGCTGGCGCTGGTTGCCATGCTGGCGGCGGCGCTGGGAGCGCTCGTGAGCGTCCCGTTGATGCGCGGCAACGGCGTGGACGGCCCCGCGGGCTCGCAGAAGAGTGTGGCCGTGCTGCCGTTCGACAACGTCGGCGGGGACGGAAGTATCGACTATCTGCGCCTGGCGCTTGCGGACGAAGTGGCCACGGCTCTCAGCTCGACACCGTCACTCGCCGTTCGGCCGATGGCGTCGTCACGGAAATTCGTCGGCGGGGGAGTGAGCCCAGAGCAGGCGGGCCGTGAGTTGCGCGCCGGCACGGTCGTGATCGGGCATTTCACACTGAACGACTCCGAGCTGCGCGTCACGGTGGAAGCCGTCGAAGTGGACGGCAACCGCGTGTTCTGGCGCGACACGATCGGGGCGAGGGCAGCCGACTCGATCGCGATCCGCGATGGGATCACGTCGCGGATCCGCGACGGACTGCTAACGGCGTTGGGCACGGCGGCACCGACAGCCCCACCGGGCCGGCCCCGGAATGCCGAGGCGTACGCCCTCTACCTCAAGAGTCTCGCGAACTCGACCGATCCCAGGCCAAACCGTGAAGCGATCGGGATGCTTCAGAAGGTGAGCTCGATCGATCCGGACTACGCGGACGCGTGGGCGTCGCTCGCATCACGCTACTACCACGACGGACATTACGGCGGCGGAGGGATTCAGGCGCTGCGGCATTCGGAAGCAGCGGCCCGGCAGGCGTTGACGCTGGATCCGAATCACGTTCCGGCTACCGTTCAGTTGTTCGGTCTACAGGTCGAGGCGGGGCGTCTCCAGGACGGCTACGACAGCGCCATGAAGCTCGTGGCGCAGCGCCCCGAGAGCGGAGAAGCTCACTATGCCTTGAGTTACGTCCTCCGGTATGGCGGAATGCTCGAAGAATCGGCGCGCGAATGCGAGCAGGCTGTCTCGCGGGACCCGACCAATAAGTTGTTCCGCTCCTGCGTGCAGCCGTTGATGCTGGTCGGCCGGTACGATCGCGCGCTTGATTTCGTTCGCCTGGATGCCGGCTCCGAATGGGCGAAGGTGTTGACGCGGGTGGTCTACCAACGGATGGGCAGGCGCGACGACGCGCGCGAGCAGCACGATCAGTTGGCACCGGAATATCTCCGCGGAATGGCGCCTGAAATCGTCCACGGGTTGCTCGGTCGCTGTCTCTCAGGCGCTGCCCCGGACAATCTGGGACGGCTGAGCGATGAGGACGTGAAGACGTTTCTTACCGTACGGCATGATCCCGAGCCGCTCTATTTCTGGGCCAGCGATCTCGCGTACTGCGGTTACACGGCTGCCGCGGTACAGTTGCTCCGGGAATCAATCCGCCGAAACTACTGCGCGTCTTTAGCGATCGAGACCGACCCCATGTTCGCCGCGATTCGCAGCAGCGCCGAATACGGCGAGCTACTTGGCGCGGCCCAGGCGTGCCGCACTCGATTCCGCGACCATGTCAGTGCAAAGACGCGCACGCCCTGAAGCGGTGCGATCGGACCGCAGACGCGAAGTTCGGGTCGACAGTGCATCGGTACCATTGCAACCAAGAGGGGCGTTCATGACAGATGAAGATCGTGCAGGCGCAATCGGGCCACTCGAGGGAGGCGGTGCCGTTGCCGCGAGCCCGAAGACGCGTGAGGTCGCCGCAGCGCTGGTGGCACTCTCAAAGGATCTCGACCTGCCCGATGGATTCCTGAGGAACCTGCTGCTGGAACAGAGTGATTGGGCCTTCATCGTGAAGGCGCAGGCGATACTGGAAACGGCCGTCACATCTCTTCTCGTCGCGCATCTCGGCAAACCAGAACTCGGAGACTTCGTCGCGGAAGAGATGGAGATGTCTCAGCGAATCAAGATGCTCAGTGCACTGAATCTGTGCAGCCCGGCGCAACGGGAGATGATGCGAAGGCTCGGCAGCCTCCGAAACAAGCTGGCCCACACGGCGAAAGGGACGCTGTTTTCACTTAACGAATATCTCAAAGACAAAGCCGCCCGCATCAACTTCTGGAAGGCGTTCGGGATCGACTGGGCAGCCACGCCAGATGCAAAGATCAAGGGCATCGAAGCTGGACTGCCGGAGTTCGTTCCGTTAGCTCCCCGGCTGGCCATTTGGGGTGACGTTGTCAGTGTCGTCATCGAGACGGCGACCACCACGGAACGTCGTCGACTCGAAGCCAGCCAGACCGGGTTCGATCGAAAAGAACTGTTCGCGCTGATGCATGACGCCGAAGAGCAAGCCTCGGCGGCTGGCCAGACGTAAGGACGATCGTCAACGGCGCCTTCTCGAACGAGGGCTACGCTTCCGCGAACACCTCGCGTAACTTGTCCTCCTGCTCCTTCGAGAGATTCGTCGCGATGATCTCGAATTTGAGGTGCTTCATCCGCTCGGAGACACGGTCCATGACCGCGTCGCTGGTCATCAGAAAGAGGGCGGACGTCCCCTCCGTGACGGCGCTCCGAACCTGTTTGATGAAGTCGTCGTCGATCCCATAGTCCCGAAAGGCGCCGCCCAACGCGCCAAACGCTGCGCCCACGGCCATGCCGAACAAAGGCGTGAGGAAGATGAACCCGAGGAGCAATCCCCAGAACATGCCGCCCATGGCCCCGACCGTCACGAGGTCGACGAGTTGCCTCGTCTTCGGGCTCTTCTTCCCGAGAGGCCAGGACACGATCGCCGCGTCATGCACTTTGATCAAGTGCTCCTTTTGCAGACTCTGAATCTGGCTCAAGGCGTTTTGAGCGCCATCCGGTTCAGAAAACTTGAGGACGGTTACAGCTGCCACAACGCATACTCCTTCGTTCATTCGAGGTCGGGCCGCCGGCCACGGCCGGCTGTCTGAGATACGGCATTTCGTAGATCGCAGGCACCAATCCTCGGCGGTTACCGAGATTGCCGGCAGAGATAGCAGGAAACGTGCCCTGGTGTCAGGCAGTGAATCGTGAATCGTGAAGCCGCATCGAGACTGTGGGCTGTTTGGCCTTTGGGCCGAAGGGCCATACCAACATCTGGATGAAACAGTCAGACGGATGAGACTGCTGGTGGCGCGGCACGCGAGCGTCGTGTGCCCTGATGCGGATGGTCCGTCCGGCGTCGCGCCCGAGGAGGGAAAGAGGATGCCGGCGTCGCACGCGAACGCCGGCATCCGGGAGTGCAGGCGCGGAACTCAGTGACCGCCGTGTCGGGCGTTGCCGTCTTCGATCTGGCTCCGGATCTCACCCGGGGGGAACTTCGCGGTGTGGACGTTCACGTAGGTCTTGCCGGCGCGAATCAACGCCACGAGTTCCGCGAACTCACCTGGCGTCGTAGCGGTGGGGCCGGCGATCCCGTTCGCCGCCGCATTCTGCACGTCGGCTTCCGTGAGCGTGCCAGAGACGCTCCCGTTGCGCAGGTCGAGCGGATCGTTGACATTGCACGCAGGCGTCGAAGCGCTCGGCGATGGATTGAGGTCGGAATCACACAGCCACAGGACGATGCCGCCCGCGTTCTGGGGGAGCCCGATGTGGATGTGCGCCTGCCTGACGTCCCCTTCGAGCTCGCTGAAGGTCAGCTCATAGCTGATCTCGGTCTCTTCCCTGTTGATCGTCGCCTTGAAGGTCCCGTTTCCCGTCGTCGAGACTACCGCCGCCGCCTCCTTCAGCCCGTTGAGGACTTCCCTGATTCGGCGGCCTCCATCGTTCGAAAAAGCCAAGGCGGTCGCGGTGACCGCGAGTGCCGCGACGGTTCCGATTGCGATTCTCTTCATCTCTGCCTCCCGTCAACTGAGTGAACGATGTTCAGGGGAACTCGCCTCCGACGCTTCTGCGAGACAGGCGCCGGCGAATGCGTGACCGGAATCGAATATTGCGCCACGAATTGGGTGGCCGCGCACGCCGAGCAACGCGTATGCCACGCGCTGCGCCGGTCGAACCCCAGCAATCCACGCAGGCCGGACCAGAAGACGTTTACTGCCTGCGAAAACCGCTTACCAGGCCCGTAACGTCAGGCGCCCGGCTCGTCGAGCTTCGGGACGTTCCGAAGACCAGGAGCCCGCGAATCGTGCGGGCTTCTGGTGCCCGCAAGTCCAGCTCACCCATGTCCGGATCTGGCGCCGTATCGCGTTATCGATGTCGAGGTTCGTCCAGGAGATCACATTCGGACCCCGGCTCGGTCGAGACCGAAGCGGGACGAGCCGGTTCGCAAATCGAAGGCACGAAGGGGTCCACGCTCGAGCGAGTGGAGGTTTACGATGCGGATGCTGCGTTGTTGCGCGACGCCCTGCGTTCTGTTTTCGCTGGTGTTCGTGTTCCCTGCCACGCCGACGGTCGGCTCATCCTTCGACTTCGATCAGGGGAACGCGGCCAGCGAGGTCGTCATTCCGGCGGCGATTCCAGCCATTCTCGCGAGCGTATCCGCGGGGGCGAATGACGCCTCGCTGGTACTCCGCATCACGACGATCATCACGAATGCGTGGTTCGATGCGATCGCGCCTTATCACGGCACGGCCGTCGGCGTGTACTCGCGCCTGGGCCGGCGTCCACCGGCGGAGAGTGTCACGAATCGCAACAAGAACATCGCGCTGATCTATGCGTCGTACCGCGTCATGAACAGCCTGCTGCCACAGCACGCGGCGGACTGGCGCAGCATGATGACGTCGGTCGGTCTCGATCCAGACGACGCGCACACGAACAGAACCGATGCGATTGGCATTGGCAACACAGCGGGTAACGCGGTTGTCGCCGCGAGAGAGCACGATGGCATGAACCAGCTCGGTGACGAGGGCGGCCGCAGGTTCAACCTGCGCCCGTACGCCGACTATCTTGGATATCAGCCGATCAACACGGCGTACGAGCTGCACGACCCGTCGCGCTGGCAGCCGAACATTGTCACCAGGGGCAATGGGCTCTTTCAGGTGCAGCAGTTCGTGACGCCCCAGTGGCGGGTGACGCGGCCATACTCGTATCGCGATCCCAGACGGTTTCGGGCAGACCCGCCGGTGAACAGCAATCCTCATAACCCGGGCTACAGGCAGCAGGCGGACGAGGTGCTCGCCGCGTCGGCGGCGCTGACAGACGAGCAGAAGGCGACGGCGGAGCTCTTCGACAACAAGCTGCGGAGCCTCGGTTTTTCGGCGCTGTTCGTCGCGCAATCCCGCGGGTTCACGCTCGACCAGTTCGTCCACTACGACTTCCTCGTCAATATGGCCGCATTCGATGGGGGCATTGCGACCTGGAACGAAAAGGTTCGCTATGACGCCGTGCGCCCGTTCAGCGCAATCCGCCACCTGTATGGCGATCACCGTGTGACCGCATGGGGCGGGCCGGGACAGGGGACGGCGCGGATCCGCGCGTCCGAGTGGCGAAGCTATCTGAACACCGCCGATCATCCCGAGTATCCTTCCGGTTCATCCTGCTTCTGCGCCGCGCACGCCCAAGCGAGCCGCCGATTCCTCGGCTCGGATGCCTTTGGATTCTCGGTCGCCGTTCCGAAGGGCTCGTCGTCGATCGAGCCGGGCGTCACGCCGGCGAACGACATCGTGCTCGGCCCGTGGAACACGTTCACCGAATTCGAGGAGGACTGCGGCATGAGCCGATTCTGGGGCGGAGTTCACTTCCTCGCGTCGCTCGACGCCGGAGAACAGGTGTGCCGGCCCATTGGTGACACCGCGTATGAATTCCTGAGAAAGCACGTCGACGGGCGCGAGCGATAGAGGAACACCATGCGAGCAGTTGCCTTGTTCGGTTTGATTCTGGCTCTGAACGGGTCGGCGCCCGTGTCGTTGATCGCCGAGCGCGGCGCGCGGCCACACTGCAGGTACGGCGATCGCGGTCGCCTGCTCGACTCGGTGCGAGTCGCGTCGTATCCGACTGCCGCCGACGCGCAGGCGTACTACGACGCGTGGATCGAGTTCTACGAGGGCTTCTACGTGTTTCCACCGTTTCCGCTCGTCAAGATCGACTACGGGTTCGACACCTACAAGGTCACGTATTGCACGATCGACGCTCTGCTCCCGGTCAAACGCGTGCGGAACCGACGATCGCCACTGGCAACGTGTCGATCCCTCGGAAACCGGGAAGGCTTCCGACGGTCGTGTACCTGCACGGCACGGCCGTATCCTTCTACGACGCGCCATCCAACCCGAACATCGCTGGCGATTTGGCCCCGAACGGCGAGAGCTTCGAGGGGCCGGTGTCGAGCGCGGTCTTCGCCGGAGGCGGTTTCGTCTACGTCGCTCCAGACTACCTTGGGTTTGGCGACTCGCCGGTGCCCCGTCATCGCTACTTCCACGCCGCCACCGAGGCGTCTTCGGCAATTGACCTGATCGATCGCGTCGCGCGACGTGCTGACACGACTACAGGTGGGTGTGAGCGACGACGTGTTCATGTTCGGCTTTTCGCAGGGAGGTCACTCGGCGCTGGCGGTCCACCGGGACCTCGAGAGAGCGTCGTTCCGGGTCACCGCCTCGGCGGCCGTCGGTGGCGTGTTCGATGTCGAGCGCTTGTTCCTGTCGTCGATTGCGGACGAGACCACGGTGACGCTGCCGCTCTACGTCTCGTATCTGCTCCTGGCCTACGACGACGTCTACGACGTCTTCGGGCATCCTTCCGACGTCTTCAGGCCGCGATACGCCGCGACGATCCCGGGACTGTTCGACATGCAGCACTACTGGGATGACGTGCTCGCGGCGCATCCGCCCACGGCGCGCGGTCTTCTCAGGCCGGGTTACTACGATCACGTCCGGAACAGTCCGGACGATCCGCTGCGCGTGAGGCTGCGTCAGAACGCGGTCGACCGGTGGCGGCCGCAAGCGCCGATCCTCGTGTATCACGCTCGCGATGACGAGGAAGTCTTCTTCGAGGACGCCATGGTCTCGGTCGACAGGCTCCGCAGCCGAGGCGCCGCAATCACCGTCACGACGTTCGACGGCTTCGATCACATCAACAGCTGGATTCACGCCATGCCGCGCGCGGTGACCGACTTCGCCTCGCTGGCTCGGTGAACGGACCTGTCAACGGCGGCGCGTTTCGCGAGGATCCGCCGCCAGCAGCGCCTCGAGGCCGGCGACAACCTCGCGTTCGGCGAGGCCCCAGCCTCGATAGATTGGCAGACACTCGCGGAGGCGCTCGCGATCCGAGGCGCCGGTCCCTTGCAGCACGCGCGCGCGAGTCAACTCGCACAGCGCTTCGGCGTACTGCGGGTTCTTCGGCCCGAGATTCTCGAATCCACCGAGCGCCTTCGCGAGGATCGGCTCGCCATCGCGCGGACGGCCGATCTCGTTCAGCATCCGCCCGAGAATCACTCGCGAAAACGCCAGCGCGCGCGCGGCGTTCGCCGGCGGGAGCCGCTCGAGATCCGAGACGGCAGCCGCCGCCTGTGCGAGGCCGTCCTGACGCTGGTTCAGTCGAAACAGCATGTGGGCACGCTGCGCGCGCATCCCGAACAGACCCGCGGGCCCGTTGGGGAGATCTGCGGGATCGACCGAGCTCAACGCCTCGATGGCCCGGTCCATCCAGGCCACCGCTTCGCGATAACGCTGTTGCAGCGCCAGCGATCGGCCGACGTTCCGCGCGACATTGGCCGTGCGCCAGTGCCGCTCGCCGACGAGCGAACGATGCGTCTCATAGGCATCGCGGTACAGCCGTTCCGCTTCGCCGTGCCGTCCCAGGACACTCAGCGTGACGCCCAGGTTGTTGACGAGATTCGCCACGGTCAGCGTTTCGGCGCCGAGCACCTGGCGGCCGACGTCGATCGCCTCCCGCTGCAGCTTCTCGGCCTCGGCATGCTCGTTCAGCTCTCCAAGCAGGACCGCGTAGTCGTTGAGGATCGCGATCGCGTTCGGGTGCCTGCGGTCCTGTGCGGTCGGCCACACCGCCAACGCCTGCTGGTAGGTCTGCCTGGCGCGGTCGTACTCCTCGCGCTGCCAGTGATAGCCAGCGAGTAACCTCAGGTTCTCGGCGAGAACGGGATCGTTCGGCGCCAGCCTGGCGCGCCGGATCTCCAGCGCGCGCATGAGAAGCCGCCCTCCTTCCTCGCGATCGCGTGTCATGACGATGGGTGCAAGAGCATGCAGGACGCGCGCGGTCCGCTCGTGCCGCTCGCCGTAGACGCGCCGGTGCCGTTCGAGCGATTCCTCGAGAAGAGCACGTGCCCGGTCGCGGTCATCGAGAAGGCCGGCCAGCTCGCCGAGCGCCTGCAGCGATTCGAGCGACTCGGGATGATCCGGCCCGCGCTGGCGGCGTTGTTCGGCAAGGGCTTCGTCCAGCGCCTGACGCGCCTGGGCGTACTGCCCTCGCGTCTGATGGATGAGACCGAATACCTGCTGCAGCTTCGCGCGCACGGCCGGCGTCGAGCGCAGGAGCTCGAGCGAGCGCGTCTCCGCGCCGGCAAGGAACTCGCCGAGCGGCATCCGTTCGCCGTCCGGGCGCACGGACGGGTTCGTCGTCTCGAACAAATCAATCAGCAGACGAACCACCTGCTCCGCCGTGTCGCGCTCGGTCTGCGCGACGCGGCGCTGCTCGTCCAGCACGCTCGCCTGCCACGCCGAGACCAGGCCAAACGCCGCGAGGCTGACAATCACGATGGCCACCGCTCCGACGGCAAGGGCGTTGCGCCGGGCGAACTTCGACAGGCGGTACCACGAGCCGTCGGGCCGCGCGAGCACCGGCCGACCATTCAGGTAGCACTCGAGATCGTCGCCGAGCGCATTCACCGTCGCATAACGATCGCCCGGCTTCTTCTTGAGCGCCTTCAGCACGATGGTGTCGAGATCGCCACGCAGCACCTTGCGCAGCGACCGTTCGGACGCAGCCGCGCTTGGCGGATCGGGATCCTGTTCGAGCACGGCGGTTTCAATGGCCCCGACCGAATCGCGTCGAAGCTTGTACGGCCGCGTCCCGCACAGCAGCTCGTAGAGCACGACGCCCAGCGAATAAATGTCGGTGGCGATCCCGAGCGGCCCGCCGGCGATCTGTTCGGGCGACGCGTACTCCGGCGTATGCGGCCGGCCGGAGAGCTCGGTCAGCGGGGTGTCGCGGACGCTCCCTTCTTCGAGCAGCCTGGCGATACCGAAGTCCAGCAGGCGGATCTGGCCTTCTTCCGTCACGAGGATGTTGGAAGGTTTGAGATCGCGATGCACGACGAGCCGTGCATGAGCGTACGCAACAGCCTCGATGACCTGCAGGAACAGGCGAACGCGCGCGTGCACGTCGAGCCGTTCACCCGCGCAGTACGCGTCGATGGTGCGCCCTTCGACGTACTCGAGGGCGAGATACGGACGGCCGCCGGCCGTGATCCCCGCCTCGTACAAGCGCGCGATGTTGGCGTGGGTGAGCGCTGCCAGGATGTCGCGCTCGCGCGCCATCCGTTCCACGAGGTCGGCACGCGGCCATGCGCCGCGCGGCAGCTTCAACGCAACCTGACGCTGGAACAATCCGTCGGCGCGTTCGGCGAGCCAGACCGCGCCCATGCCGCCCGCGCCGATGCTGCGCAGCAGACGGTACGGGCCGATGATGGCGCCGGGCTGGTCCGCGTCGGGACCGAGCCGCGGCTGGTCGCCATCGTCCGGGAACTCGCTGAGAGCGAGCGAACCCAAATTCGGTGCGGCAAGAAAGCTCGACGCCTGAACAGACGACGCATGCGCGAGCAACGCGCAGAGACGCGCCTTCAACGGCTCATTCTCGGGTCCAAGGCTCGCAAGCCAACGCTCGCGATCCGCGGGAGGCAGATCCAGCGCCTCGTCCAGCAACCGGTTGAGCTGCGTCCACGACTCCGCGTTCATCAGGACACTCGCGGCGCCGATTCTACCGCGGTGCGCGTCGTTTCGGCTGCGGGTCGAGGGCCTCGCGAAGGAACAGCCGCGCCTTCTCCCAGTCGCGGCGGACTGTGCGCTCGTGAACGCCGACCGCTTCGGCGATCTCCGTCTCCGTCATGCCGCCGAAGTACCGCATTTCAACGATTGTCGCCATGCGCGGATCGTGGACCGCCAGCTCGTTGAGCGCCTCGTGCACGCGCACGATCTCCGATTCTCCCGTCGACACCTTCGAACCGATGGACGTCGTCAGCGTGAGGGGCGTCACGCCGCCGCCACGGCGATCCGCCAGCCGGCGGCGCGCGAAGTCGACGATGACCGAGCGCATCACCCGTCCAGCCCACCGCATGAAGTGGATGCGATCCTGCAGCCGGAGCTGTCTCGCTGCCGCGAAGCGGAGATACGACTCGTGCACGAGCGAGGAGGTGTCGAGCAGCGTGTTGCGGCCGCCTGCGCGAAGACGCGCGCGGGCCAGCCGCCTCAACTCGTCGTACATCGCCGCGAACAGCCGGTCCGCGGCGTCCGCGTCACCCTGTGCCGCGCGATGGATTAGCTGTGTCAGGCTGACTGCGTTATCCACGGCGGCACCTCGGAGAGCGTCAGACCGACACGTCGAGTGTGGTTGGCGTCAGCGATCCTGCCTCCTGCACCGACTCGAAGAATCCTAGAGCATTTCGCCCCGCCGACCATCCCACCGGATCGGTTTCGAGCCCATACGAATGTCCTGAATCGGCGAACGGTTGTCCTCTTCCCTGATCGCTCATCCATATCGGCCCTGGAGTATCGCGGGCATTCTCGTGTGCGCGTGCCGCGCATCGGTGAGGCCTTACACGAGACGAAGTACCGAAGAATTCAGAAACCCGTAAAGAACGGTGACCGCGTAGTCGATAGGCTAAAGGCTTGGGAGTCACAGGAAGGCGACTCTAACTTTCCGGCGGGCAGCGGCGTCTAAAAAGGTGTCGAAAGGCTCGGTGTTTGCACCATTCGGAGCGCTGCGGGCCCAGCAAGACGAGGCTAGTTGACTGTTATGAACGACCAAGCAGAAGCTCCGACTCAGCCACTGCAGAGCACCCCTCTGGACGCGCCGCTCGAATCGGCCGCCGACAAGGCCCAGAAGAAGCGGAACAAGGTCCGTTCTGCCTGGATCTCGTTCGTCGGCCGGATCGTGGCGCAGATGATGGGTGCCGCCGCGACCATCGCCCTCGGCCTGATCGTCGTACAGCAATACGGGCTTCCCGGGGCGGAAAGGGCCAGGGGCGAGGTCAGGGGCGAGTCCACGGTCGCGGCCGCCGCACGGGCCGTCTCACCCGGCGCCCTTTCGATCGCGGTGCTCCCGCTCGAAACCTACGCGCGGCCGGCGCAGCAGGAACTCGCCGACGCGATGACCGAAGCGGTGATCGCCGATCTCTCCCGCACGAGGGATCTGCGCGTCATCTCCCGGACGTCCTCGATGCAGTACCGATCGAACCGCAAGGCGCTGCCCGTCATCGGTCGTGAGCTTGCCGTGGACATGATTCTCGAGGGCTCGATCACGAGCCACGGCGATCGCGTCCGCATCATCGCGCAGCTCATCGACGCGAGGAGCGACGAGCACCTCTGGACTGCGTCGTACGACCGATCGATGAAAGACGTGCTCGCCCTCCAGGCCGACGTCGCCGGGGCCATTGCGAAAGGGGTGCAGGAAGTGTTGAGGGGGATGCCGGGCGCGGTTGGAAGTCGGCTGCCCGTGAGGGCTCAAAAGCCTGTTCCCACTACTGAAAGCTCACCCTCGCCCGGAGACAGTCCGTCGAGCCTCCCACAGTCCGTCGAGCCTTCCGCCGGCGCGTCCGGCTCAGTGACACTGGCCGACGCCGGCGTCGCTGAAGGCAGCCCCGGGAATTGGCAGGAACTCCCACTGATAGCTGCCGTCCGCGAGCGTGAGCTTCAGGACGCCGTTCACACTGCCGAACGCCTGGCTGTTGGGCGCCGAACCGCGCGGGCCGTACACCGCCGCGCCGCCCGTTCCCACCGTGAACTGCCGGATTCCACGCATCGAATCGGCGCGGCCGTCAGGATCCTGCGGCGCGAAGCGCTCGTAGAGATGGTCGTGGCCCGCGATCACGACGTCCGCGTCGAACTCGTAGAGCACGCGCCAGATCTCGCGCATACTCGCGTTGGGGCCGTGCGGGCCCGAGCTGAACAGCGGCCTGTGCCAGTAGGCCAGGGTGCACTGACTGCGGGTGCCTGACAACTCGGCGCGAAGCCACTGCATCTGGGCGGATCCTGGACCTGACGGCACCTCGGAATTCAGCGCCACCACGTGCCAGGGCCCCGCCCGGTAGCTGTAGTAGCCGAGTCCGAAAGGACCGGCGTTGTCCCCAAAGTAGTCGAAGTACGGCGCGCCGCCTCCGGCCTCGTATTCGTGGTTTCCTGGCACTGGCCTGGTCCGGGCCCGATGGCGTCCCCAGTGTGGCTCGTAGCAATCCCGGAAGTTCGCCTCCGAGCCGTTCGGATACGCGTTGTCGCCGGTCGTGAACACGGTGCCGCCCACGCGATCGAGTAACTGCCCGGTCGCGGCCGCGGCACTGGAACCACAGACGCCGATATCACCGGCGCCGACGAGCACGGCCGGTCCGGCCGGTCCGGCAGGGGCGGTAAGCGTGGTCAGGGGCGAGGGGCCCGTGGAACTGGATGGCGATCCACCGCAGCGGGCGGCGGCGGCGGCGACGAAGGCCAGGATTCCGGCCGCGACGACTAGGGTAAAAGCACGCTGCATCTGGTCTTTCCGGCACGCCACCAGCCTGTGCACTCCGCGACACCGGTGCCGATTTCGGATGGGGCACACGTGTCCCGCGTGCGCACGCCACCACCGGCGCGAAACACTATCACGGGCTGACAAATCTAGCTGGGGTAAACCTATCGTCTCACAGGAAGGGCTACCGCGCTACACGAAATTGCGCGATCTGCTCGCGGACGATGCCCGGGCGCTCACGCGCGAACTGGCGCATGACGTCGACCGATTCGTAGAACGCCTCGGTGGAGAACGACTTCCGCGAATCGTCTTCGACCGCGCGGGCCACGAGATCTGCAATTCGCAGGATCTCCGTCTCCATCCAGTTGTCTTCCGACGAGGCCTGTGCGGCCGCTTCGATGACCTGCAGGTAGAGCTCGCGCAGGTCTCCATAGCCGAATGCCCGCTGAAACAGGGTGTTCTCCTCGGTGCGTTGCACGATGGAGTAGCCGGGGAGCAGAAAGGAGCCGTCCTTGTCCCAGGGGATGAAACGGTGACGGTTCGTTCCACGTGGCCGATACAGGTAGAAGTTGTTCATGCCGCTGACGCCGAGCAGGCCGTCATCCTCGGCAAGATAGTTTTCGATGGCGGCTTGCGTCACGAACTGCGGCAGATCGACGTACGACTCGACTCGCTCCCGCCACACTGCATCCTCGGGCTGGTTCACCTCACGAAGCAGTTCACGAACCGGGAGGTATAGCTCCGAGTCCGACGCGAGCTCGTGCGTCTGCGGTTCGAAACGGCGCCGGTATTCGGCGAAGTCGTCGCCGAGATCGCCGCCGTAGTAGGGCTCCGTGTGCTGGAAGGAAAACAGGTAGCCGTCGCTTTCGCTGGAGGTCCGCTGCAGGAAGTCCCGGTCCACCGACTCGACGACCGTATAGAGGCCGTAATACTCGCCGTTGACGTACAGCCTGCAGAAGGACTGCCGTGGTGCGGCCTGACCCATGCGCGCGAAGAGTCCCATCGCGAGATGCTCGTGCATCATCGATCCGTCCTGCCAGAGGTTCTTGAGGATGAGCGACCGCAACCCGAGGAACGTCTGGCGGGAGGTGTAGCGGTCGAAATCCACGCGCAGTGCCGGCTTCGTCGCGCTGCGGCTGGCCACGCCTCGCGATCGGATGCCGACGTTGCGCACGCGCAGATTGCGCCACTGGAGGTCGGCGGTGTAGTAGGTGTTCTCGAGGTGGTGCTCGTGAAGCGCGCGGAGCTCCCTGGAGTTTACCGAAAGACGGATCTCCTGGAGCGTCTGCGGGTCGAAGAGGTCGGAGGCCCTCGGGACCTGCGCCTGGCCGGCGGCACCGACGAGGACTACAGCGGTGAGTGCAGGGACGATCACATGGATGGCGTTCATGGGGTCCACTCAAATCGCGAGCTGGAACCGGAATACCCGGCTCCAGAAGGTCGGGCCGGCTGGCGACGGACCATCGGCCGGTTCGCGGATGGTCTCGCGAACGAAATTCATCTGCAGCTTGATCCACCGGTTGACGTACCAGTTCACGCCGAACGTGCCGATGCGATCGGCGTTGCCGAGCACGACATCCGCTCGCGGGCCGAAGGACGGCACGCCGTCCGTCGCGACGGACCCGAAGCGGATGTTTTCAATCCGCGCCGCCACCTCGATTGCACCGTATCCGCCCTGCAGCAGCGGCCGGCGAGGGCGAGGGAGCCCGCCCGCCTTCGCGTCACCGGTAATCGCCCACGTACCGCTCACGTACCAGCCCGTGGCGAGGAACGGCGACAGGTCGGTATCGTCCACGCTCTGGTCGAGACGCTGGTCGGTCAGCCGGATGTATTCGGACTTGACGGAGAATGGCCCTGGCCGCCAGCGGAACTGCAGGCCGACCCGCCGCCGCTGTCCCTTGACCCAGAGATCGGGACGATAGAACGGCAGATCGAACGCGGTTCGCCCGCGCAGGTCCGGGAAGCCTTCCAGCAGCGTGCTCGAAGTGAACGCGGCGCCGAACGCGAGATCGCGGAATGCCGACTTCGTCGATCTCCAGGGTTGTGCCGTGGTGCGTACTGCGAAGGTCCGGTCGCCGTGAACCCGGCCGCTGTCGTGCCGGCGCGCATTCCGCCCGTCGTGGACGAAGGTACCGACTTCGTACTCGACGAGACCGCGCTCGAGCACACGGCCGTGGACCATCACCCCCCGGTCCCGCCCTGGGGCAAGCAGATCGGCGGCGCGCGAGCGATTCACGAAATCAAGGTTGATCGTGCTGGTGGTTTCGTCGAGGCTGAAGGGCACCTTGAACTTTCCGCCCATCACCTCGGCGACCGGGAACTGCTTGTAGTTGATGTAGACATCCCGCCACGGATCGCGCTCGACCCCCAGCTCCCATTCCACCTGATAGTCGAAGAGATTGAGAATCTCTCCCTCGATGCCGATCCGACGGCGGGCGATGTCGATTGTCGAGTCCTCGTCTTCACCCGACAGCGGCACCTCCGACCCCTTGCGATCGAGCTGAAAGCGGCCGCGGAAGTCGATCCGCGTGCCCTCGCCGAGGACGAGCGATGGGGCATCGTCCCAGCGGAATCGCGGGTAGTCGTTCTCGGCGGCTTCCTTGCCGATCTGTTCCGGTCCGCCTGTCTGTTGCGGCCGATGCGGGGCGATGGCCGTCGCTGCCGGTACTATCGCCTGCGCGCCGACGGCAGCTGGAAGCGACAGGCCCGCCGCAATCATGACCACGATGCCGGCTGCCCCGGCGGGAGTAGGAGCGGAGGGTCTGAGAGATGCGCGTCCCATGGACATTATCGATACAGCCGCGTCGCCTATTGACGAGCTGTCCTCTCTCTCCAGTCCGCTGTTCACCGGATAGAACGAAATAACCTCATAGACAAGGTGGTCGCGCCGCCAGTTGCAAGTCCATCGCCGATCCTACCGAGGTCAAACCGTTCGTGTGCTGATTCGGCAAGACACGCGCAAACGCGCTGAGCGTTGTTCGAGATCGAGCGTTGAAACAGAATCCTCGGCTACGTCCCTCTGATCCACGGCCTGTCATACCGGCATCACGAGCATCCAGATCCCGAGTGCGCCGATTGCCCACGCCGATGGTCTGGCCGAAACGGCGCGGCGACAATCCCAGTAACATCCGCTCGCCCACGATGGTCCCGATGAGGACTCCGACCGTGGCGACGATGATGGGTGCCCAGAGCGTGAGCAGTACTGGCCCCGAGTGCCAGAGGTAGACCGGTGTTCGCGCCGCATCTACCAGGAGACCGGTTGCCGTCGCGGTAGCGACGAATCCAAGCGGTGGAAGGCCAAATGCCGTCAACGCGGCCGAGCGCAGACCGCCTTGATTGCCGGCGATGCCGCCAAAGAAGCCAGACACGAGGCCAAATAGCGCGACAACCGGTCCATGCGGTTGCCAGCGAGACGCCCAGCCCGTGAGCTGCGCGACGGCGGTCAAGAGCAGGAGACCACCGAGGACGCGCGTGAGAGCGCCTGGGCCGAGTCGGGTGTAGATAAGGGCGCCCGCCAGCGCACCCGCTGCGCTGAGCAGGCCGAACCGCACAAGGACAGTGCGATCCACGTGGGCGCGCAAACGCCAGCAGCGGACGGCCGTCGCCGCCGCGTGCGGCAACGTCACGAGTGCCACGGCGGTTGTGGTGCCGAATCTGATGGCGAGCAATGGCGTCATCAGGCTGCCAATCCCGAATCCGACGACAGTGGCCGTGGCGCCGGAGAGGATCGCGACGATGAACACCGCGACGAAAAACACAGGGCGATTCTATCGCCGCCAGGTAACAGGCGAATGCCGCTCAAGCGAGGTTGAAACGCGCTGAGCGGCGCGGTGAGCTGTCCCGCGAACCTCTCAGAAGGTCAGCACCTCGGACGATCGCGCGCCATCGCTGTTCGCTGTCGCAGGATCAGCGAGCCGGCTCGAACAGTTCGATCGGATTCCCGTCCGGATCCTCGATTTGGATTTGGCGACCACCGGGACCGGTTTCCATCTCGTTGCGAAAATGAAGTCCCGCCTTCTTCAGTTCAGCGATAAAGCCTGGAAGATCGGCGACCTTCAGCACGACGCGATTCCACCCGCCCGGCTCCTGCTGCTGTCCGTTCGGCATTGGCCGAGAGCCCGATGCGCCCGGGACCGCTGAGCAGAATCTGTGCGTCACCAAGCGCGACGTTCGCGAACGCGGGGAGTTGCTGGTGTTTGAGCGTGAACCCGAGGTATTGCGTATAGAACGCGGTCGAGCGAGCCACATCCTTCACCTGATAGCGAACGCCGTGAACGGCCTTGACGAATGCGTGTGGTGCGGTCTCGCGGGTTACGTCCTGCATCATGGCTACAGCTCTCCTTTTCTGCGGCGCTCGGCAAACTCCTTCATCAACCTGGCCGCGAGGATTCCGGCGTTGTTTGCGTACTCGCCAGTCAATCGCCCTAAGTGATCGCAGGAGATTGGACACAATTCCCGCGACGATCTATGTTGCATCGCTATACTGCCTCTCGTCGGCCCATTCGATGAGATTCGCGTCCGGCGCCCGTCTTGGCCCGTTCGAGATCCTGACACCGCTCGGTGCCGGGGGGATGGGCGAAGTGTATCGGGCACGCGATACGCGACTCGATCGGACGGTCGCCATCAAGCTGCTCCCGAGCGAGCTCTTGAACGCGCCCGGCCGCAGGATCGAACGGTTTCGTCGCGAAGCGCGCGCCATCGCCCGCATTACCCATCCACATATCTGCACGCTGCACGACGTTGGGGAGGACGGCCCCGCGATCTTCCTGGTGATGGAGTACGTGGAAGGCGTCACCCTGGCGGCGCGACTCGAGGACGGCCCGTTGCCGCTGGCCCTTGCGTTGCGCGCGGCGATCCAGATCGCCGATGCGCTGGACCACGCGCATCGGCACGGCGTGGTGCACGCCGATCTCAAGCCCGGCAACGTCATGCTGACTCGCGACAGCGTCAAGCTGCTCGACTTTGGCCTGGCCAAGCTGAAGGAACGCGATGAAGAGACCCCAATCGATGCGACGAGAAGCGAGCGACTGACCGAGGTCGGCTCCATCGCCGGGACGGTTCCGTACATGGCGCCGGAGCAGATCGAAGGGCGCGAGGTGGACGGCCGCACCGATATCTTCGCGTTCGGCGTCGTCCTCTTCGAGATGCTCTGCGGCCGACGGCCGTTTGCGGGCGACAGCCGCGCCTCGTTGATGGCGGCCATCGTCGCCGCGGAACCGCCGGCGTTGTCGTCGCTGCAGCCACGGGTGCCGGCCTCGCTCGAGCGGCTGATCCGTCGCTGCCTGGCGAAAGACCCTGAGGATCGGTGGCAGACCGCGCGGGACATGGCGGCCGAGTTGCGGTGGATCGCGGAGGAGGCCCCGGGCAACGATCCCGGCAGCCGCGACGACACGGCCGGCCGCGCCGTGTCGCGTCTCTGGGGCGGTGTCGCGGGCGCTGCGCTGACCGCCGCTGTGCTTGCAGCGACAGCGGCGTCGATGTGGCCCAGACCCGGCGTCGCGGAATATCTACCAGCGACGTTCCGCAAGGGCGCCGTATCTTCCGCCCGCTTCACACCAGATGGTCAGAGCTTCGTCTATAGCGCCAGCTGGGAAGGTCAGCCCTACGCCGCATTCCTCGGTCGACCGGCAAACCCTGATGCGCGCGATCTGCAGTTGCAGGACGCGCGAATCATGTCGATTTCCCGAGCGGGCGACATGGCGGTCTTGTTCGGTCCCCAGAACATCACTCACACCTGGGGCGTGCGCACGCTGGCGCGCATTCCGATGGCTGGTGGATCGCGCCGCGACATGCTCTCCGGGGTGGTGGACGCCGATTGGATTCCGGGCACCGACGCGCTCGCCGTCATCCGAGACACCGGGGGCAATCGTCCCTGGACCGTCGAGTTTCCCGCCGGCACGACCGTCCATGAAACTCGGGCCGCGTGGTCGCTGCGGGTGTCACCCGACGGCAGTCGCGTGGCGTTCTTCGAGGGTCCGGTGATGTTTGGTAGTGCGCCGCAGGCGATGATCACGGTCGTCGACAGGTCTGGCCGCAAGTCGACCGTGGCACGCGACTGGGCAGGCTTTGGATTGGCGTGGGCGCCATCGGGAACCGAGATCTGGTTCACAGCGACGCGCCCGGCCCCCGGTGAATTTGCACCGTCGCTCCATGCCGTGTCGCTCTCGGGCGTCGAGCGGCCGGTGTATCGCGCGCCCGATTGGCTCGTGCTGCACGACATCTCCAGAGGATGGCAGGGTGCTGTTGTCGCGCAACACCATTCGTATCAACCTGACCTGCAAGCGACCAGGGGACACGAGCGAGCGCGACCTGACGTGGCAGCTGGCCTCTGCGGCCAAGGGAATCTCACCAGACGGCAAAACGCTGATCTTCGAGGATGAGTTGCTCTCGTCGCCCTCGGGAAACCCGATGATCTTCAGCAGGAACATCGAGGGGTCTCCGGCGATCTCGATTGGAGAGGGGAGCGGGGCGGCGTTGTCTCCAGACGGGAAGTGGGTGCTCGCGCTGCGTGGAGAGGACCTGGTGCTGTTGCCGACCGGGGTTGGTGCGACGGTCACGCTGCCCAAGGGAGACCTGGTGCGGATTGGAAATGGAGCGTGGCTGCCCGACTCGAAGCGAATCGTGTTCACTGGCTACACCGCAGACAACACGCCGCGAGGCTACCTTCAGGAAATCCCAGCCGGCCTTCCTCGCGCGATCACGCCGCCGGGAGTGGTTCTCGCCGACAAATCGGCGGCGCGAGACGAGAACTCCGTCCTCGGCCGCGTCGGCGCCACGTGGGTGCTCTTTCCGATTCAAGGCGGGGATGGCCGGCCCGTTCCAGCGCTCACGCCTGGAGATATCCCGCTTCAATGGAGCCATGGCGGCCGATACGTGTACACCGTCGCCAGCGTCGATGGGGCCAGGCAGGCAGCCGTTGATGTCTTTCGCGTGGAGTTGGCGAGTGGCAGCCGGACTGCTCTGGAAAACGCTCACGCCGTCTGACCCCGTCGGGAGTCGAGGACATGCGAGAAACAGTGGTGATCACTCCGGACGCGCAGTCGTACTGCTACTCCTACATGCGACGGCTCGGCGACCTGTTCGTGGTCGATGGGCTGAAGTGAGTCAGCTGACGCCGGGATAGGATGCGACGATGCAGGTCCGCTTCGGGCCGTTCGTTCTCGACTCGGAAAGCCGCGAACTGCTTCGCGACAGCCACCGCGTGCCGCTGTCCCCCAAGGCGTTCGAGTCTGCTGAGCATCCTGGTCGCCAGCAGGCCGAAGGCGATATCGAAGGGCGAGCTTCAGGAGCGGTTGTGGCCCGCCACATTCGTGGTCGAGAAGAACCTCGCCAACCTGGTGAGCGAGATTCGCGATGCCATCGGCGACGATCCCTCCGATCCGCGATTCATTCGGACCGTGCCCCGATTTGGCTACGCGTTTCGCGAAACGGTCCACCGCACCGAGACCGGTCGGCCGGTGGGTCGCGGCGGAGTGTCTTTCCGCATCACATGGGTGTCCGGCCGAGTGACGCTCGACGAGGGTGAGCACGTCATCGGACGTGACCCGAACGTAGAGATCTATCTGGACGCCCCCGGGGTCTCTCGGCGTCACGCACTGATCAAGATCGCGGCGGCCCGGGCGACGATCGAAGACCTGGGAAGCAAGAATGGGACGTTTGTCGGGGATCAGCGAGTCGACGGATCCAGATCGATTGGCGATGGCGACGTCATCACCGTCGGCTCCGTGAAGCTGACGGTCAGGGCGCTTCAGACGCCGACTTCGACAGAGACCGAACCGGATGGAAGGCGCTTCACCGACTAGATCACGAATCCTGCCAGAAGCCTGACGAATTCCTGCCGCACGCCTGCGACTTCCGGAGAGCGAGTGCCCTACCTTCACGATCCAAGGTCGCGCACAGGTGTCCGCCCTTCCTGCGACCCGGAGGTCACTCATGGCACTCAAGTCCGGACTCTCCGTCGCCATCATGTCAGCGGTCTTCGTGAGCCAGCTGATCCTCCAGACCGAAGCGCAAACGGGCGCAGCGAGGACGCCGCGCGCCATCACCTTTGACTGCGATCCCGAACAGCTTCACGGCGCGGCCAGGCTCACATGTCTGGCGAAGCGCTTCGAAGAGGGCCGACGTCTCTTCGACGAAGAGACGTTCCAGGGCAACGGCCGGACCTGCCTCACGTGTCACAGCGTCAGGACCGGCACGTTCTCGCCCGAGGACGCACAGAAGCGTCTGGCGGCAAACCCCAGCGATCCGCTGTTCGTGGGCGACGGTCTCGACGACGGCGTCTTCGGCACGTCCCGGATCACCGAGCACGCGACCGTCCGCATTGAGATCCCGCTTCCCCCGCGCGTCAGGCTCGCGAACGACCCGGCGGCGACGAGCGTCACGCTCCTCCGGGGGACGCCGACGACGCGCAATACGCCGTCGCTCCAGCCAGTGTTCATGTACGACGGCCGCGATCTCACGCTCGAAGCGCAAGCCCTCGGTGCGGTGCACGCGCACGCGCAGAACGGTTTCGAGCCGACGCCGCTGCAGCTCGAGCTGATCGCAGAGTTTCAGCGAACGTCGCCGCGCTTCTTCTCATCGCTGCCGCTTTTCCTCTTCGCTCGCGGAGGGCCGCCGCCCCGGCTGCCGAATGGTGTCACGGCGTCGGAGAAGCGCGGGCGGGCGATGTTCGACGACGTCCCGATCACGCCGGGCTCGACCAGGGGGCTGTGCGCGATGTGTCACAGCGGCCCGATGCTCGACGTCTCCAACGAATTCAACATCTTCCTGCCGGATCTCCCGGGGTTGCGGTTCTTCGGCGTCGGCGTGACCGAGCGCAACAAGCTCAACCTCCCGACCTACGAGTTCATCGTCGACGGCATCGACAGGATCGTCACGCCCGATCCCGGTGCGTGTCTGACGGACCCGCCAGATCCAAACGAGTTCCCGCCGGAGCTCTTTGGGCCGGGCGGACCCTTCCCGCTCATCATCGCCTGCAACCTGTTCAAGACGCCGTCGCTCTGGGGGGTGAGGCACACCGCGCCCTACTTCCACGACAACTCGTCGAAGACGCTGAAAGAAGTCGCAGAGCAGTACACGTTCATGTTCAAGCTGTTCGCCGGCATCACACTCACGCCACAGGATGAAGCCGACATCGTCGCGTTCCTGAGGCTGCTGTGAGCCGCTCGTCACCACGCGTTCCATGCGGTTTCGAGTTCTCGCCCTGATGACGCTGGTCGGACTGGTCGGCGTGGCCGCCCAATCGAACGGGCCCGTCCGCCAGGCGCCACGGTTCTGGAACGATCGTGAACTGGCGGACTGGGCGACGCCGATCGCCGCTCTCGACGTCCGGCCCTCGCACTTTTCCGAACGTGAGTACTACGCCGCACCCGAGGCGGAGTGGGTACGCACCTACCCGGTGTACTTCCCCGGACGGGAACCCGCGGGCTACTGGGAGATGCTGCGCGCCAGGAAGCCGGAGCCGCTCATTGCTCGCGGGCGCGCGGACCGAGGCCGAGTGGATCGACAGCGGGAGACGTGTCTTCGACGAGATGGACGTCCCCGCCTTCCGGAGCACCGATCCGCAGATGATCGCGATCGCGCGGTCGGCGGACGAGTTCGCGCGCCGCGGCGGACGGGCACAGCAGGACGGCCGCGTCTTCGGTTTGCGGTGGGTACCGACGTCCAAGGGACTGGCGCTCGGCGTCTCGGACTGCAGCGTTGTGCCACACCCGAGTCCATGCCGGACGGCTCGCTCCTGAACGGTGCGCCGTTCAACGTGCCGTTCAACGGCGTGCTCGGCGAGCTGGTGACGCGCGGCACAGCGTTGTTCTTTCCCGGTGATTCACCGTCAACCGCGAACTGGCGCGAGTTCACCACGCCGTGGATCGCGCAACGACATCCACGACGGCATGAAATCGATGACGGAGAGCCGAGGCGGGCGCACTCTTCGGCAGCGCCCCGCCCGGTACCTTCGCACGCTTCAACGGCAGCCCGTACTACATGACGAAAGTGCCGGATCTCATCGGCATCAAGGATCGCAAGTACATCGACCACACCGGCACGCATCGCCTTCGTGATTCGGCGGACGTGATGCGGTACGCGGCGCTGGTGTCCTGTTGCGACGTCGCCGATTTCGGACCCCACCGGATCCTGACCGATGCGCAGCGCAAGATCTTCTACCGAATGCCCGACGACCTGCTGTTCGCGTTGGCCGAATACCTCTTTTCTCTCGAGCCGCCGTCGAATCCGAACGCTGGTGATCCACGCGCCGCCGCCGGACGTGAGGTCTTTCAGAGGGAAGGCTGCGCGAGCTGCCACACGCCGCCGCTCTACACCAACAACAAGCTGACGCTGGCTCAGGGCTATGAGCTGCCACCCGATCATCCGAATCGCGCCGACGTGATGCCGCTGTCGGTGGGAACCGATCCGAACCTCGCGCTCAAGACCCGCAAGGGCACCGGCTTTTACAAAGTGCCCTCGCTCAAGGGCGTGTGGTATCGCGGCATGTTCAATCACGACGGATCGGTGACCACATTGGAGGAATGGTTCGATCCCGCTCGTCTGCGCCAGGACTTCGTGCCGTCGGGCTTCGTCGGCTACAAAGTGACCCGGCGCGCCGTCCCGGGACACGAGTTTGGCTTGCGGCTGACCGCGGAAGACAAGGCCGCGCTGATTGCCTTCCTCAAGACGTTGTAAGTCCAGAACGTGCAGCGGCTGATGCATCAGCGCCGGCGCGTAGAGCCCGCATGGCCACCTCATGTGTGTGACGATGGTCGACCGTCGGCCAGGCGCGGCGAGTATGGCATCCGCGCTACTATCCTCGTGCCCATGGCCAATCTGCAGGGGGATCGCGAATCATGACCGGCGAGCATCAGCCCGACTACACCGCGCAAGAGGCGCTCGAGCGCCTGAAGCGAGGCAACGAACGCTTCGTAGGCGGAACCGCGCGCTTCCCGACCGTGCAGAAGGAAGTCCTGGCCGAACTTGCCAAAGGCCAGCAGCCCTTCGCCACCATCCTTGGCTGCAGCGACAGCCGCGTTCCGCCCGAGCTGGTGTTCGACGCCGGACTCGGCGAACTGTTCGTCGTGCGCGTGGCCGGGAACGTGCTCGGTTCCGAGATCCATGGGACGCTGCAATACGCCGGCAGGCACCTGCACACGCCGCTGTTCGTCGTGTTGGGGCACGAGGGTTGCGGCGCGGTGAAGGGGGCGATCGCCGAGAGGTTCCATGGCGACCGCCACGCCAGCCGGATCTCGCTGCTGCTCGAGCGCATCGCCCCGGCCCTGGACGACGTCGATCCAACGCTTGCCCCGGCGGCGTTGCTCAGCGCGGCGGTCGAGGCCAACGTGCGCCGGACCGTTCGGGACGTGCTCGAAACGCCCGAAGGCCGGGCCCGCACGGCGAAGGGCGAAATGAAACTCGTGGGCGCGGTGTACGACCTTGCCACCGGCCGGGTCCGGTTCCTCGATTAGCGCAGCCGGGCCACCAAGAGCAGACGCGATGTCTCCAACTCCGATGCCTGCCCAGGCGAGCGCGCCGAAGGCGTCGACCTTCCGCTTCGACCTGGTCGCCGGGCTGACTGCCGCCGCGGTCGTCCTTCCCAAGGCGATGGCTTACGCGTCGGTGGCCGGCCTGCAGGTTGCGGTCGGCTTGTATACCGCTTTCATCCCGATGGCGATCTACGCGCTGCTCGGCACCTCGCGCGTGCTCAGCGTCAGCTCGACCACGACCATCGCGATACTCGCCGGCACGCAGCTGGGACTGGCGGTACCGGACGGCGACCCGGCTCGCCTCGTGACGGCTACGGCGACGCTGACCGTGCTGGTCGGCGCCGCGCTGGTCGCGGCGCGGCTATTGAAGCTCGGTTTCGTCGCCAACTTCATATCGACGCCGGTGCTCACCGGTTTCAAGGCCGGCATCGGGTTGGTGATCGTGCTCGACCAGGTGCCCAAGCTGCTGGGCATTCACATCACCAAGCATGGCTTCTTCTTCGATGCCGTCAGCGTCGTCCACCACATTCCCGAAACCTCGACGATCACGCTGATGGTCGCCCTCGCGACCTTCGCGGTGCTGTTCGCGATGGAACGGCTGTGGCCGCACTCGCCGGCCCCGCTGGTCGCGGTGGCGGGCGGCATCGCCGCGGCCTGGTTCCTCGGGCTGGAGAAGATGGGCGTCTCGATCGTCGGCCTGATCCCACAGGGCTTCCCATCGCTGACCCTGCCTGATCCTGCGCTGGTCGAGCGGCTGTTGCCGGGTGCGCTCGGAATCGCCCTGATGAGTTTCACCGAGTCGATCGCGGCCGGGCGCGCCTTCGCGCGCGCCGAGGATCCTCCGGTCAACGCGAACCGGGAATTGCTCGCGACCGGCGCGGCGAACCTTGGCGGCGCCTTGTTCGGCATCATGCCGGCCGGCGGCGGAACGTCGCAGACGGCGGTCGTGCGGGCCGCCGGCGGGCGGACGCAGCTGGCCTCGCTGGTGACCGCGGGCGCCGCGCTTGCCACCATGCTGTTCCTGGCGCCGATCCTTGGCCTGATGCCCAATGCGACGCTGGCCGCGGTGGTGATCGTCTACTCGGTCGGGTTGATCAAGCCGTCGGAGTTCCGTGCCATCCGCAGCGTGCGCACGATGGAATTCCGCTGGGCCATGGTCGCCTGCGTCGGCGTCCTGCTGCTGGGCACCCTCAAGGGCATCGTGGTGGCGATCGTCGTGTCGATGATCGGCCTTGCCAGCCAGTCCGCGTACCCGCGCGTGTACGTCATCGGCCGCAAGCGTGGCGAGGACGTGCTGCGACCGCTGTCGCCCGAACACGGCGACGACGAGACCTTCGAAGGCTTGCTGATCCTGCGCCCGGAAGGGCGGCTGTTCTTCGTCAATGCGGAGGAAGTGGGGCGGCAGATCCAGACCCTGGTCGCGAAGTACCAGCCGCGCGTGTTGCTGCTGGACATGAGCCGCGTATCCGACATCGAGTACTCGGCCCTGCAGATGCTGATCGAAGCCGAGCGGCGCATGACCGAGGGCGGCGTCGAGGTGTGGCTGGCCGCGTTGAACCCCGGTGTGCTTTCGACGGTACGAAACACCGGCCTCGACAAGCGGCTTGGTCGCGAGCGGATGCTATTCAACGCGCGCGCGGCGATCGAGCGCTACCAGGCGCGGAAGGCGACCGGCGGGCTCGCTTCCTCGACTTCCTGAGACGCCACGCGTTCCAGCAACCCAGCGATCACACCACGCGCACCGCCCCATCGGCTACTACTGGCGGAGCAATTCAAGCGCAGCTCGCACCATGGGCACTGGTGAATGATCGACCCCGGACACAATCCGGAGCTGCCAGCGGAGGGGTACACCCAGAGCTGCAGCTTCGTCGGTCGCCGTGGCAAAGAACCGCAGCCCTCTGGCGAACCGAGTCGTTCCCTGCGCCATCGAACCGGGTTCGCGTTCTCTATCCGTGATATCCCGATCGGCGAGTAACACCACCAGGTCCCGCGAGAACGCCTTTGGCAGGTGCATGCGATCGATTGGACTTCCGTCGAGCCCGTAGGGAAACTTTTCCGACCAGGAGGGAAAGGCATACCGACCGGCGCTCGCTGCCACCGCACGGCGAAAACGCGCTTCGGGCACGAACAGCGCCAAGCGGTGGACGAACTGAGCGCCACCCGAGAATCCGACGATGTCGTATTCCGTTCGATGCAGTCCCATTTCATCGCGAACCATGTCGAACAGGCGTTCGATGGCCGTCAGAGCCCAGGCTGACTTTGGGAGCACGTTGCCGGCGGCATCAATCATGTTGCCAAACATGTAGGCGTCGCCCGGGAAGTACTCCTCCGCGAACTGGGGAGCGAGGACGATGGCATTGAACGGTTCGATGTACGGCGATGCAAGGTCACAGGCCTGTCGAGCAGTCTGCGAGTCGCTGCCGTGCATGACGAACACGATACGAGTGTCGGGCGCGGCCGTGGATGTTCGGCAGAACCAGACGGTAATTGGATGATTCGAGCCAGGATCCACGAACCGGAAGCTGCCAGTGACCTGGCGCCGTATTTCGGACGCCGGGTTCGGTTGTTGCGCATCAGCCGGTCTGGTTGCCAGCAGTGACAGCGCGCTGGCTGCGAACGTCGCAGCGATGGGAGAACACATGGGTGCCCGCGTTCGTCCCGAGGTGGTGCCGAGGATAACCCTGTGGAGCCGTCGTTTCAAAATGCAGCCGGAGTGGGAGCGACACGTCAATCGACGATGTTGGGAATAACAGATGAGTCCCGCTTTCTTGCGATTGTTTCTGCCCTGCGCCCATTTTGGCTCTCCGGAGCATAATCAGTGCTCGGATCATCGTGGGTCTTTCGACATTACGACTGCCGGCGGCCCGAACCGGTTGGCGACCGAACCTTGTCTCTCCTGACGCACGCGCGTTTAGGAGCGCCTAGCGAGGGCACACAGGTGAGCACGATCCGTCTACTCGCGACTCTCGCGGTGGGGGTCACTCTGTGCAGTGGGCCACTGGCACAAGCGCCGGTTCAACGGCAGCCGATCATCGACGTGCATCTGCACGCGTATCGAGCGGCGGACTGGAAGGGTCCAACGCCGAACCCGATCACCGGCAAACCTGGTCCCGCGACCGCAGAGGAGCACATGCGCCAGACGCTGTCAGCGATGGAACGCTACAACATCGTGAAAGCGATCGTGAGTGGTCCGGTGGAGGTAGTTGAGCAGTGGCGGACGGCCGCGCCAGGTCGGATTCTGGCATCCCCGCTCTTTGGGCGTCCGAACGTGGACGCCGACGGGCATCCGTTGCCGCAGATTGACGAACTACGAGGCTTGTTCACAAGCGGACGACTGAGCGCGATCGGTGAGGTGGTGGCCCAGTACGAAGGCCTGTCGCCGAGCGATCCTGCGCTCGACCCGTATTTCGCACTTGCCGAAGAACTCGACATCCCGGTCGGGATTCATACCGGAACCAGCTTTCCGGGTACTCCCTATCAGGGATCTCCACGCTTCCGTCTCGCCCTGGGCAATCCGTTGCTCCTCGAAGATCTGCTGGTCCGCCATCCGAAGCTCCGTGTCTTCATCGCCCACGGCGGAGAGCCCTGGCGTCGTGAGACCATCGCGTTGATGGGGATGTACCAGCAGGTCTATATGGACGTCGGCACGATCTGGCTCTTGGGATCGTTCAACCGGCCGGCGATTGACGATTGGTTCCGTGAAATGTTCTCGCATGGTCTGGGGAAGCGCATCATGTTCGGAACCGACCAGATGCGGTGGCCCGACGCCATCGGGATGGCGATAGAGGTGATTGAATCGGTGAAGTTCCTGACGGAAGAACAGCGCCGGGACATTTTCCACAACAACGCCGCTCGCTTCCTGCGGCTGGCGGCTAGCGACGGCCGCGTCGGTCCCAGCCTGCCTGGCCCGCCATTCCCGAGGGCGCCAAGGAACTGACCCTCGGCGGACTTGATCTGGTGAAGGCCCCAAGCATGGGTGCTGGCGCATCTATAAGGCGCAAGGGATCGTGATGAGGCGCGTCCTACTGCTGCTGACGCTCGTGCTGGTTGCACAGCCGCAATCTACGGACCTGACCCTGTCGACGATCCCGTCTCGCGTATTCAAGGAGAACGACGGGGTGGTCGATGCCGCTGACAGCGAGACGATCATCTTCTGGATTGTGGTGAAGGGAACCGGACCTCCACCCCAACCCGTGCGCGCGGAAGTACAGCTCTTCTCCGGCGCCGAGCTCGTCGGCACCCACCACCTTGCAGCATCGTTTCTAAACGGCCTGCGCGGCGTGTCGTTCACGCGTCGCTTCGTCGAGGAGCCGGAGCTGTTTGATCTCCGGCATCACCTTTCGGTGCCCGTTTCCGCCGATGTGAACAGGGTCGTCTACAAGTTGACCGTCGCGATGGCTCGAGAAGAGGTAACCAGGACAGTCGAGTTCGCGGTGCAGCGATATCAGCCAAAAACGGAGCTGGTCTTTCCGCTGGCGGGTCCCTTCCTCATCGTGGCGGGGCATGACGCCAACGAGCCGCACCGCCGCGGCTGGAACCAGCAGTTTGCATACGATGCGGTCAGCGTGGGACCGGACTTCGGCTTTGCCAGGAACGGCGGACGCTCGAACGAGGATTTCTTCACGTGGGGCCGGAACGTGGTGGCGCCGGGCGACGGCACAGTGGTCTACGCTCGCAACGACGTCCCGGATCAACCCACGCCCGGCACTGTGGACCGTTCGTACCTGAATCTTCCCGATCCGTTGCACGCGGTGGCGGGCAACAATCTCCTCATCGACCACGGTAATGGCGAGTACAGCTCGCTCGGGCATCTGCAGCACGGCTCGGTTCGGGCGAAGGTCGGAGATACGGTCACGCGCGGGCAGGTCATCGGAAAAGTCGGAAGCTCGGGGCCGTCCGAGCACCCGCACCTCCACTATCAGCTGATGTCCGGCACACACCTGACGCGTAGCGATGGGCTGCCATCTCAATTCGTGAACGTGTGGTTGGAAGATACACGTGCGCGGAAGCCTGTCCAGATCAAGGTTCCGAAACGTGGCATCCAGTTGGTCGCACGTTGACAACTAATTCCCATCAGGCTGTCCAACGCCAGCGTCGGCGGACAAGGGCAGAAGAACCGTCACAGTCGTTCCTTGACCCGGTCCATCGCTCTCGATGGCGATTTGGCCGCCATCGCCACGTAGCCGGCGTCCCTCTGGCCGGAGTAGAATCCGGGCCCATGCCGTTCAGAGACATCCAGCGTATCGCGTTGACGGTGACCATCGGCTCGGCGATCTGCCTGGCGCCTGCGCTCGATGCACGCCAGACGGGCGCGCAGTCGCTGCAATACCGGTCACCCGAGGGCGTGGAGTATCGCTCGCTCCCCGATACGGACGCTGTCAAGAGCGCGCGAGCCGCTCTGGAGGCCGATCCGAAGAACATCACGAAAATCATCGACCTCGGGGTCGCTCAGTCCGGTGCGCGGCAGTTTCGCGAAGCCATAGCGACGTTCACGCGCGGGCTCGAGATCGAGCCGACGAACGCGCTGCTTCTGCGATGGCGCGGGCATCGATATCTTTCGGTGCGTGAATTCGATCGCGCGTTCGCCGATCTCACGCGCGGCGGCGCCATCGACAGCACGATCTACGGAATCTGGTACCACCTCGGTGTCGTCCAGTTCCTGCGCGGAGACTTTGCCGAGGCGGCCGCATCGTTCGCCAGGGCTCAGCCGATCGCCCCGGATGCCGGCGAGCTGGCGGGTTCCACGGACTGGTTGTGGATGTCGCTCAGCCGCGCCGGTCGCGGCGCCGAAGCGAAGGCGATGCTCGATCGGCGGCCGGATTCGAAGCCCGTGACCAACGCGTACGCGCGGCGCCTGCAGCTCTATCGTGGCGAGATCGGTCCGGAAGCCGTGCTCACGCCGGCGGATACCGAAGACGTGCAGGTCGCCACGCTCGGCTACGGCCTGGGGAACTGGTACCTCTTGCGCGGCGACAAGGCGCAGGCGCGCAAGTCGTTCGAGCGATCGATCCAGTCCGGCGGCTGGCCCGCGTTCGGATTCATCGTGTCGGAGGTGGAGCTCCGCCGGCTTCGTTGATCGTTCGAGGCGCGATCTTCTCATCGAATCCTCATCTTCACGTCATCTACCACGTCGGCCCCTGTGTCACCGTTCACGCACCCCACGGAACGAAACGCCGTCGGGAAAAGGAGCGAACGATGAGTACTGGAATCGGCCGCCGCAGAATCATTGTTGCCGTGGTTGCAACCCTCTCAATCTCGAGCCTCGCGACTCGTGCCAGTGCGCAGGAGCGATGCAACAACGCGAGTCTGCTTGGCAGTTACGCCTTCCAAGTCGACGGAACAAACGCCAACGGGCCCTTTGCTGCCGTTGGCAAGAATTCGTACGACGGCCAAGGACGCCTGAAGGGCGAGATCGTCATCAGCTCGAACGGCGTGAGCATTCCCGCGAGCTACACCGGGACCTACACGCTGAACGCGAATTGCACGGGCATCAAATCGGCGACGCTCGACATCGGTCTGACCGTGACCTTTTACTTCGTGGTCGCCGGTAACCTGCGCGAGATTCGCATGATCGTCACTGACCCTGGCTTTACGGTCAGCGGCAGCGCCAGGAAGCTGTTCACAGACTTAGACAGAAAGCGATAGGACCACGATTAAGACCAGGACGGGACGGGGGTAAGATGACGCCGGAGGCGTGACCATGCAGAAGTTGGGGGACGTTCTGTCGGAACGGGCGCTCGCTCACTTCGCAGGACGGGAACGCGAGGTGGACACCCTTCTCGGGTTGTTCGAGAAGGGTGGACCACTGGTCGTGCACGTGCATGGCGTCGCAGGCATCGGCAAGTCCAGCCTGCTCGAGGCGTTTGCGAGGCGCACGCGTGCCCAGGGGATTCGCGTCGTCAGGATCGACTGCCGGACGGTCGAACCGACCGCACGGGGACTCCTGACCGAGCTGTCGGACGCCTTGGGCGAGTCGTTGGCCAGCGTCGAGGACGTCGCGCTGCGGCTGTCGTCGTTCGGCGAGACGGTCGCGATCGTGCTGGACACGTATGAGGTCTTCGTGCTCCTCGACGCGTGGATCCGGCAGGTCTTCGTCCCGTCGCTTCCTGTGAATGCGCGTCTGGCAGTCGGAAGCCGCAACCCGCCGTCACCGGCGTGGCGGACGACGCCGGGCTGGCAGGGGCTCTTCCGAAGCCTGCCGCTCGACCCGCTACCGGAGACGGACGCGCTGCGCTATCTCGCCGTGTCTGGTGTCCCCGTTGACGTCGCGCGACGAATCAACGGCATCGCGCACGGCCATCCGCTCGCGTTGAGCATGTCAGCATCGGTCGCTCTCTCGGATCCTGGACGCCGCATCGAAGACACCAGCCTGCATCAGGTGATCGACCAGCTGTCGCGCTCGTACATCGAGGCCGTGCCGGACGCGATTACGAAGCAAGCGCTCGAAGCGAGTGCCGTGGTCCGCTGCGTCACCGAGCCGCTGCTTCACGCGCTCATCCCCGACATCGCTCCGCGGGATGCGATGGAGCGCCTGGGCGCGCTGCCGTTTGTCGATCCGGGGCGCGAAGGGTTGTTCATCCACGAAGCTGTACGTGGCGCGATCGCCAGCAGCCTGGCCGCGCGCGACCCCGATACACATCGGGAGTACCGTCGCGCGGCGTGGGCCTACCTGCAGAACAGGCTGCGCCACGGGCACGGCGCGGAACCGTGGCGCTATACAGCCGATCTCCTGTTTCTCCTCGAGAACCCCGTCCTGCGGGAGGGTTTCTTTCCGAGCGGCGCGCAACCGCTTGCCGTCGAGCCGGCGACAGCCGCCGACGAGGAGGCCGTGCTCCGTCTCGTCGCCGCGAAGGCCGCGCCGGAGCGCGACGCGCTCACGGCCTGGTGGCGCTATAACGCCGACGGCTTCCGCGTGGTCCGGGATCGTGACAGGAGCATCTGCGGGCTCTGCATCATGGTCCGCGCATCCGAGTTGCACGAAGCGGTCGATGCGGCCGATCCCGTCGCCGCGGTGTGGCGCCGCGACGTCGCGGCCCGTGGACCATCCAACGCATTGTTCTGCCGCCGATGGCTGGATCGCGACGTCGGCGAAGCGCCGTCGGCCTCGCAGGCGGCGTCGTGGGTGGACCTCAAGCGGACGTATATGGAGCTACGGGGCACGTTGCGGTGGGTGTACACCGCGCTCGCGAATCTCGAGCCGTACGTCGAGGTGGCAACCAGGCTCGGATTCCGTCCGCTGTCGGACCCGACCGCCGACGTCGGCGGCCAGCCACTCCATTCCGTCCTCCTCGACATGGGGCCGGGCTCCGTCGACGCATGGCTGGCGGACCTGGTCGGCGCAGAAATCACGGCCGAGGAACTTCGCGCATCGAAAATGCTCGATGTCGACGCCCGGGAGCTCGTCCTGCCCTCAGGTCGGGTGACCCTGACGTCGTTGGAGTTCGGCGTCATGCAGTACCTGCAGGACCATCCCGGAAAAGCGGTGTCTCGCTACGACCTCATGGAAGCGGTGTGGGGATACAGAAACGACACCGCCAGCAACGTCGTCGATGTCGTTGTTCGCTCGCTGCGCCGGAAGCTCGGCGTCGAATCCTCCGCGATAGAGACCGTGCGCGGCACCGGGTACCGATATCGGATGCAGGCCTCGACGCCATAAGCCTGAGCTCTCCGCTCGCGGTCGGCGGTAAATGCGTGCGTGCCGCGCGCGACGTAAACATCGCGACGCAGGACCTGTCCGTCCCGCATGGCCGTCCTTCCCATACAATCCGGCAACCTGCCCCTCACACCCGGTATCCACCTCGGCATCTACACATCACCGTCCAAAGCGACGCAGTGAAGCGGGCAGGTGTTCCGGCCGTCGCCCCGGTGTCGTTGCCGCGTAGCCATAAATATGGGAATATGGTGACGTGAAAACGACTCTCGAGATTCCGGATTCGGTGTTTCGCCGGGCCAAGGCGAAAGCGGCTGAGCGCGGACAGCCCCTGCGAGCTTTTGTGACCGAGGCCCTGCAGGAGAAACTTTCGGGCCGCCTTGCCGCATCAGGCAGGGACCACGCTCCGTGGATGAAGGGATTCGGACAACTCCGGCCGCTTCGCCGCGAGACCGCCAGAATTCAGCGTGTCATCGACCGGGAGTTCGAGGTCGTTGAGCCAGAAGACCGCCGGTGATTCTCGATACGAACGCGCTGTCGGCCTTCATCGACGGCGAGCGGGCCGTCGGCGTCAGGCTATCGGCTGAAAGCCAGGTCGCCATTCCGGTCATCGTGCTCGGAGAATTTCGGTACGGCATCTCAGGCTCCCGGTACCGTGACAAGTACGAGCGGTGGTTGGCGGATCACCTGTCCGACTTCGAGATCCTCAGCGTGACCGAATCCACCACGCTGACATACGCGCGCGTTCGGGCATCGCTGAAGAAACTCGGTCGTCCCATTCCGGCGAACGACACGTGGATCGCCGCCCTCGCGCTCCAGCATCGTCTGCCCGTCATGAGCCGTGATGAACATTTCGACGCGGTACCGGGTCTACGTCGGGAGGCGTGGTAGGCGCGACCACGAACAGCGCCAGAAGACCCGAAAGCGAGAACCACGCCCAGGATTTCATGATCCTTCTCCTCGATTTTTTCCCGCCCTTGCGTCAGTCAGCGCGCAACGCCACCGTAGGCTCAATCCTCGTCGCAGCCCGCGCCGGCCAGTAGCTGGCAAGTAGTCCGGCCGCCACGAGCACCGCGGTTGCGGTCGCCAGGGTCGCCGGCTCGTGCGGCGTGATGCCGTAGAGCAGCGTCGCCGCGAGCTTGCCGGCGGCCAGGGCGATCACCAGACCGGCGGCGATGCCGGCCGTGATGAGGACGGCGGCCTCGCGCAGGATCATCGTCAGAACCGCGCCGCGCCCCGCGCCAAGCGCTATCCGCACGCCGATTTCGTTTGTTCGCTTCGTCACGCCGTAGGCGATCACGCCGTAGAGGCCGAGCAGCGCGAGCAGCGCCGCGACGACGGCGAAGAAGATCGAGAGCATCGCGAGCAGCCGCTCGCGGACGACGGTGTCCTCGATCTGACGATCGAGCACGCGGAACGCGACCGCGATCCGCGGGTCGGCCTCCTTCAGCGCGCTCGTGACGCCGGCCGCCACCGTGGCGACCGGCATCTCGGAGTGGATCACCAGCCGCACCCACGTCCCCGGCCGCGCCGTTTGCGCGGCGGCGAGGAACACGAGCGGGCGCGGTTGCTCGCGCAGGTTCTGGTAGATCGCGTTGCGCGCGAGGCCCACGATCTCGTAGGTGACCTCCGGCGTCGTCGGCGTCGCTTCGACGCGGAATCGGCGGCCGACCGGGTCGGCGCCGCCGGTCAGCCGCTCCGCGAATGTCTGGTTCACGATCGCGACCATTCGCGACGACATCGTGTCGCGATCCTCGAAGTCGCGGCCCGATAGAATCGGGATGTCCATCGTGTCGAAGTAACCGGGGCTGACCCGATTGAGGTTCGATCCGACCGCCGCCGTCGTGCCCTCGAGCCAGAGCCGGTTGCCGGACGAGCTGCCGCTCACGGGGATGACGAAGGCGTCGGCCGCGGCGCGGACGCCGGGAATGGCGCGGACGCGCGCGAGCAGGTCGCGCTGCATGTCGTGCCGTCGCTCCATCGGCGCGTCGAGCCGGCGGAGGTCGATGCTTGCCACGAGCACTCCCTCGCGCCTGAACCCCGTGTCGACGTGACGCAGGTTCCAGAGGCTGCGCGCGAAGAGGATGCCCGCGGCGACGAGCACCAGCGACAGCGCCACCTGCGCGACGACGAGCGTGCGCCGCAGCCCGTTGCGCTCGACACCGATGACGCCGCGCCCGGCGGTCCGCAGCGAGAGCATCGTGCCTCGGCCCGTGGCGCGAAGCGCGGGCGTGAGCCCGAACAGGATGCACGTCAGGAGCCCCAGCGAGCACGCGAAGGCGAGGACACGCCAGTCGGCGCGCATCTGCAGCACGACGGCGGCTCCCTCCGTGCTGAGGAAGGAGACCAGGCCCTCGCCCATGATCGTCGCCAGCAGCACGCCGCCCGCGGCGCCGATCGCCGCGACGAGCGCGCTCTCCGTCAGCAGTTGCCGGACGATGCGCGCGCGCGAAGCCCCGAGGCCGAGACGGACCGCGATCTCGCGCGTGCCGCGCGCTGGCGCGCGCGAGCAGCAGGTTCGCGAGGTTCGCGCACGCGATCAGCAGCACGATGCCCGCCGCCGCGAGCAGCATCCAGAGCGGATGCTCGTACGCCTCGCGCAGCATCGAGTCGCCGGCGCCGCCCGCCGCCGCTGCGAGCGTGAACGCCTTGTAGCCCGGCGCGCTGGCGGCCGGATACGCCGGCGTGATCGTTGTCTCGAAGATGCCTGGGGAGATGGCCTGCAGCTGCGCGGTGGCGCGCTCGAGCGTCCACCCGGGCTTGAGTCGGCCGATCGCCACGAGCCACCAGTCGGTCGCGGACGTGAGCCGATTGCCACCGTTCGTCGCCGACTCCGCGCACAACGGCACGGCGACGTCGAAGCCGCGGCCCACCTCGAGGCCGCTGAACCCCGCCGGCGTGACGCCGATCACCTCAGCCTGGCGCGAGTCCAGCGTGAGCGTTCGTCCGATCGCGCGAGGCTCGCCGCCCATCTCGCGCGTCCAGAACGCGTGGCTGAGCACGACCAGCGGCGCGCAGCCCGGCGTGTCGTCGGCGTCCGCGATGAGCCGCCCGGCCGCCGGCGCGATGCCGAGCACGTCGAAGAAGGTGCCCGAGACGAAGAGGCCCCGGGCGAGACGCATCTCGCCGCCGTCCGCGAGGTTGAACGAGGTGCTGCTCCAGGCGGCGACGTCCGTGAATCCCTGCTGCTGGCGGCGGATCTGCTCGAAGACCGGGTTGTTGAGCGGATCGTAGGCGGAGCTGCGGTTGCCGCGGGCGCCGTCCATGTTGACGATGCGGACGCGGGCGAGCTCCCACGGCCGCGCGACCGGCAGCGATCGCAGTCGCACCGCGTCGACGATCTGGAAGATCGCGGTCGCGGCGCCGATGCCGAGCGCCAGCGAGAGGACGGCGACCACAGTGAAACCGGGGCTCCGGCGCAGCAAGCGCGCGGCGTAGCGGAGATCCTGTCCGAGGCGGGTGAGCCAGACGCGTCCGTCCATGTCCCTGGTGACCTCCTTCACGACCACGACGTCGCCGAACTCGCGGCGAACCGCGGCTTCGGCCTGGGCGCGCGGCTCACCCCGTTCCATGCGGTCCGCGCACGGCCATCTCGATGTGCCCGCGAATCTCCTCGTCCACGGCGTCGGGGCGGCGCGGCCAGAACGTCATGACTCGCTCGCCTGCCGCGGAGACAGGATGCCGCCGATGGCTTCGACGAAGCGCTCCCAGCGCGAGCGGCCGGATGCCAGCTCGTCGCGCCCCTTCTTCGTGAGGCGGTAGACGCGGATGCGCTGCCGGTTCTCCGACGTCTTCCACGCCGCGGCGATCAGCTTCTGCTTCGCGAGGCGGTGGAGCGCGGGGTAGAGCGACCCGGTGTCGACCTGGAACGCGTCCATCGAATTGGCGCGGATCGCCTGCGAGATGCCGTAGCCGTGCTGCGGGCCCCACTGGAGCGTCTGCAGGATGAGGAGGTCGAGCGTGCCCTGGAGCAGCTCGATCCGGTTCTGGTGGCGCGCGCTCGGCTTCATGACCATGTAGGGACCCTACATCCTCAGGGTGTAGCGTGTCTACTTAGACGCCGGCCGCCGACGGAAGGTTGCTTTGACCCCGGGAGCCACTATTTGACAAATAAATTGGTCCATTAGATAATCCCGCCCGTGCAGGTCCTCACCGACACCAGCCAGCTCGCCGCCGCGCTCTCGCCGCTGCGCATGCGCGTCCTCCGCGAGATGCACCAGCCGGAGTCGGCGACCAGCCTCGCGCCGCGTCTCGGCCTGTCGCGGCAGACGCTGAACTACCACCTGCGCGAGCTCGAACGGGAAGGCTTTCTCGAAGTCGTCGAGGAACGGCCGCGCCGCGGCTGCGTGGAACGCCTGCTCAAGGTGACGTCGCGCGCCTTCGTCGTCAACCCCGCGCTGCTCGGCGCGCTGTCGGACGATCCGCACCAGGCCCGCGATCGCTTCTCGAGCGCGTTCCTGCTCGCGACCGCGACCGGGCTGATCCGCGACGTCGCGGTGCTGACTCAACGGGCCCGAGCGGTGGAGCAACGCCTGGCGACGTTCACGATGGACTGCGAGATCGGCTTCGCGTCGCCGGCGGCCTTTCGTGCGTTCACCGAGGAGCTGGCGTCGCAGGTCGCGACGCTGGCCTCGAAATACGACACCGCCACCGCCAGGAGCCGCCGCTTTCGCGTCGTCGTCGGCTCGCATCCCGTCGTGACGAAGACCGCCGCCGACGCCGCCGCGGAAACCGCGCGGCACCAACGCCGGCAACAGCATCGAAACACGCGTAACAGCGCAAGGAGAGCGTGATGAGCGAACGTCCAGCAGGCAAGGGCACGAGAACGCAACAGCACGAGATCGTCATCGACGCGCCGCTCGAAGCGGTGTGGAAGGCGATCACCGATGCCGAGGAGCTGACGCGGTGGTTCGTCGAGGAGGCCAAGGTCGTGCCCGGTGTCGGCGGCACGATCGAGATCTCCTGGGGCGGCGACGAGAAGGGGCATAGCCGAATCGACGAATGGGAGCCGAACCGGAAGCTGCGGGTCACGATCATGCCGTTCGAGATGGGCGCGGCGAAGTACGACGGTACGACACCGATGGTCGACGAGTACACGATCGAGCGCCGCGACGGCAAGACGGTGCTGCGGCTGGTCAGCTCCGGCATCCCCGACGCGCCGGAGTGGGACGGCTTCTACAACGGCACTGACAGCGGATGGGGCTCCTTCTTCCGCACGCTGCGCCACTATCTCGAACATCAACGGCGGCAGGCCGCGCACGACGATCAAGGTCGTCGGTAAGCTGTCCGGCTCGCCCGAGGACGCCTGGGCGCGTCTCGTGGCTGCGGTCACGCCGACTGGCACCATCGTCTTCGAACACGCGCCCACGATTCTCGAAGTGAACATTCCCGAGCTCGGCGACGCGTACCTCGCGCACTCGATGTCGTGCGCCGGAGCGAACAACTACGTCTATACGATGCTGTCGGTCTACGGACAAGACGCCGGCCGAGGTCGAAACGATCCGCGCGAAATGGCAGCCGTGGCTCGAGCAGGTGCTGGGCGTCGAGGCACCCAGCCAGGTCTGACAGAACGATTCCGCTCGGGACACTACCGCCGGTGGCGATAGCGTCCGCCAACCGAGTCTGCGGAGAATCGCGTCGCCCGCTTCATTGAAAGGGGCGGACGCTCCGAGCGCGATCAGGCCGGCAAGTTGCCAGGGCCGCGACTCGCACCGGCGCGGGATGCTTCAGCGGTAACCTCATGTCGGTGGCTGGTGATTATCCCGGCTGTGGTTTCCCGCTCGGATTGGATCGAGGTTCCCGGCGCACACGGGATAGAATCTGCGCACCGCGACATCTTTGAGGCACACTCCATGACCGATCGGCCAGACCTCCGCCCGGGCGATCCGGAACAGACGGCAACGCTCTCGCCAATGCTCCCGCTCTCAGCCAACTTGTCCCTCGGGCGCTATCGGCTCCTGCATCAGCTCGGCGAAGGTGGCATCGGTGAGGTGTGGCTGGCCGAGCAGACAGAACCCGTCCGGCGGCAGGTGGCGTTGAAAGTCATCAAGGCCGGCATGGACACGACACAGGTCGTCGCCCGCTTCGCGGCGGAGCGACAGGCGCTCGCGCTCATGGATCATCCGGCGATTGCCCAGGTGTTCGATGCGGGGGCCACGCCCCAGGGGCGTCCATATTTCGTGATGGAGTACGTCCGGGGCGAGCCCATCACGGCGTATTGCAATCGCCACAAGCTGTCGGTGACCGAGCGGATCGGCATCTTCCGGCACGTCTGCGAGGGTGTGCAGCACGCGCATCAGAAGGGCATCATTCATCGCGACCTGAAGCCGTCGAATGTCCTCGTCACCGTGCAGGACAACAGGCCGGTCCCGAAAATCATCGACTTCGGCATTGCGAAGGCGACGACGCGGGCGTTGACCGACAGCACGCTCTACACGGAGGTTGGCGCGTTTGTCGGCACGCCCGAGTACATGAGCCCCGAGCAGGCCGAGATGACGGGCCTGAACGTGGACACGCGCACCGACGTGTACGCGCTCGGGGTGATCCTGTATCAGCTTCTGACCGGCGCGCTGCCTTTCGGATCCGACACATTGCGCGGCAAGAGTCTCGACGACATTCGCCGGATTATCCGCGAAGTCGATCCGCCGCGTCCAAGCGCCCGCGTCGCCATGCAAGGCGCCGGGCCATCGTCGATGCTCGGAGATGTGGCGCCGTCCCGGCTCGCAGGCCGGCTGCGCGGCGATCTCGACTGGATCACGATGAAGGCGCTCGACAAGGATCGTACCCGCCGGTACGGATCGGCGTCGGACTTGGCCGCCGATCTCGTGCGTCATCAGGACGATCAGCCCGTGCTGGCTGGAGCGCCGACCACGACGTACCGAATCGGCAAGTTCGTGCGCCGCCATCGCGGAAGCGTTGCGGCGGCATGCGGCATCCTGGCCGTCCTGGCTGCCGGCCTCGTTGGCACCACCGTCGGTCTCGTGCGGGCGAGACGCGCCGAGGCCGTCGCACACCGCGAGGCGCAGACGGCGCAGCGCGTGATCGATTTGATGACGGGCATGTTCGAGGTCGCGGATCCGAACCAGTCGCGCGGCGAGACGATCACGGTGCGCGAGGTACTCGATCGCGGCGTCGAGCAGGTGAAATCAGGGCTCGACAACGATCCGGCGATCAAAGCGAGGCTGCTGAACACGGTGGCACAGGTGTTCTTGTCGCTGGGACTGACGAAGCGGAGCGTCGAGCTTTACGGCCAGGTCCTCGCGCTGCAGCGCTCGCAGGCCGGGACGACAGCAAGTCAGCTGGCGCAGAGCCTGGAGGGTCTCGGCATCGCCCAGATCGACATCGGCAATTTCCCGGCGGCGCAGGCCTCCCTGACCCAAGCGCTGAGCACGCGCCGTGCGATGCCGGATCTTGCCGCGCAGCATCGCGCGGTCACCAATCTTGCGACCGCCATTATCCGGCAGGGCCGCCTCGACGAGGCACGCCAGATGACAGAGGATTACTTGCGGGCTCTGGAGCAGGCGGGGCTCGGCGACTCCCCCGCGGCGGGCCGGACCCTGCAGCTTGTCGCGACTATTCACACCAGGCGTAACGAATTGCGCGAGGCGAAGACCGCCCACGAACGCGCGGCGGAGATTCTCCGCCCGACGCTGCGCGCTGGCGACATTCCGAGCAACCTGAGCAATCTCGCAGTGGTGTACTACTACCTCGGCGACTTTCCCAACGCGGAGCGGATGAACCGGGAAGTGCTGGCCTATCGACTGCGCCGGCTCGGCTCGGACCATCCCATGGTTGCCTACTCGCTCGATAACCTCGGTGAGGTCCTGTTTAAACAGGGGCGCTTCGAAGAGGCCAGGGAGCATCATGCGCGTGCGCTCGAGATCGAGAAGAAGGGCCTCGGCGAGACCCCGGACATGGGATTGACACTCTACAATCTCGGCGTCGCCCTGCAGGCGCTCGGTAAGAAGGACGAGGCTGAGCGCTGGCTGCGGGAGTCGCTGCGCGTCCGCCTGCGCTTTCTCGAAGAATCGAACCCGGATGTCGCGGCCAGCCAGGCCGCACTTGGCAGGCTTCTCGTCGCGAAAGGCCAGCGGAATCAGGGTGTCGACCTGCTTCGCAAATCGCTCGCGACACTCTCGCGGTCGCTCGGACCTCAGCATCCCGAGACGATGCAGGTCATAGCGGAGCTCAACGGCCTGGAGCGCGTCACGACGTCAAAGTGAAACGTTGCAGTCAACGTGCGTAGAAGATCCGGTCGGTGTCGTAGACGTTGCCGTCGTGGGCGGTCACATCCTCGCCAGCGCAGCTGTTCTCGGTGATCGTCCGTGCAAACAGCTCGGTTGGGTGCCACAGGGTCCGATCCGTGCACGGATCCCACGGATCCAGATGAGCGCGGACACCACGGACAACACAGAGAAACTCCGTGTCGTCCGTGGTCGATCTAATCCGTTCGATCCAATCCGTTCGATCCAGGGTGCTACTTGACGCGGTGGATCTCGTAGATCGCGCCGTTCGTGAGGGACACGATAAAGAGGTTGCCGTTCGGACCGGTGCGGATGTCCGTGGCCACTCCGAAGTTGCGGCCGAAGAGCAGCGTCTCGCTCTCGGTGATCTCGTGCTTCGCGAGGTTGTCGGCGACCCTGTCATTCAGCCGCGGGTCGTCGACGGCGATCTTCCGGCGGTTGCCCGTCAGGTTGAAGTGGAAAAGATACCCTCCCTCGAGAATCGGCGTTGCCGCGCCGACGAACAGATCGCCTTTGAACTGCGGCCCGAGGCCGCTGCCGACCATGAACCCGATCCCGCCCGGCGCCACCTCCCACTTCCAGCTGAATTCCGGATCGCTGTAGTGCGAGCCGGGAAGCACGAACAGCCGCGACAGCGCCTCGGCAGGCGTGTCCGCGATGTTGGTCGGCGGCCACCGGAGCTGCTGCAGGCTCTGACCGCCGAACGTGGTCTCAATCTCCTTGAACTGCGCGATGCGCGCAACGGGTCCCGCGATCTGGACCCAGCCGCCGTTCATGCCTGCCTCGACCCGGTTGATCTCGCTGAACGAGTCGTCGCCGTTTTCCTGGACCCACAGATCGCCGCCCGGATCGAAAGCCAAACCAAAGCCGTTCCGGTAGCCGTAGGAGAAGATCCTCTGCACGGACGCGCCGACGTCGCCGCCCATGGCTGCGCCCGCCTCGAAAAACGGGTTGTCGCTGGGAACAGTGCCATCGTCGTTGAGGCGGAGAATCACGCCCGTGCGGTGCGCCTCGTCCGGTTCGGGCCCTCCGAATTGATCGTCCTGGACAGTGGGCCCCGGACACGTTGCGGTGGGGCCGCACACGAGGTTCTGCAGCTGCCCGCGGCGTCCCACGTCACCCGTGAACACGTAGAGCTTTCCATCCGGACCGAACGCCATCACGCCGCCATCGTGATTGCCTCGCTCGGGCTGTCCTGCGTCCTGCTGAATCGCGCGAATGGTGACGATGTTGCGATCGAGCGTCAGCGTCGCTCCGTCCCAGATGAACCGGTCGACCTTGTTTCCGAGCAACGGCGTCGCAGAGAGCACGTTGGTATCCCCGCCGGTCGTGCTCTCGGTCCAGTACAGATACACGCCGTGATCGGTCGCGAAGTCAGGATGGAGTGCGATACCGAGCAGGCCGCGCTCCGAGCCGAAGTTCACGTTGAGATCGAGCACCGTCTGCACGGCGCCGTCGGCGATCCGCTTCACCCGGCCGGTGGTCTTTTCGAGCACGAGGATGTCGTTGGGGCCGAGAAACGCGATCGTGGTCGGAGTCACGAGGCCGGTGACAACGGTCCGGACCGCGAGGTTCGGGGAGAGCACTTCGGGCGCCGCCTGGGCCCGGACGCCACCGCCCGGTGAGACCAAACACAGCGCCAGCGCTGTCGCGAAGACACCTGGAAGGCTGAAGCCGCTTGCACGCATGTCTCCTCCTGTGGGGGTCATTCCTGAGGTGAATGCCCGCTGTTGAGATGCGAAGGTCGTCAGTAGCACGCATCGCTGCACGTGTCCCGCCGACCTCTCACAATCCGGGTGCCAGAAGAAGGAAGCGATTGCAGGCGAGGACTCTGTCGAGCGCGTTCGTGCGTTTACACGCGATGTAAGCGAGCAGTTCGACACACGTAAGAGCCACACTGCGGAACGCTGCTGCTGAGGAGCTGTCGCTTTGCTGGTCAGATGAGCCGCACCGGTCCTCGCTATTACCGAACGGCAGTGGTGCACCAACGCATCGTCGTTACTGACTACAGGTCCCGGATGGTTTCCAATCGGAGGGTATGCCCCGCTCCTGAGTCGAATCATGGATGACCAGGGCGAACGCACGCCGGAGCGTCGCACCAGTGACGTTGAGCTCCATTGGCGTGTTCGATGGCGCCGTCATGGTCCCTGCCGAGCCCTGTTGGCGCCGGCGTCTCCAGCACTGCCGCCCGCCAGCACGTACAGCCTTGGGGCCCGGTGCGTATGCACCCTCGAATCGTCGCCGGGCCGCATGACAGCTACAGAGCACCGCAGCGTAGCTCTTTGCCGCGGAAGCTGCAGTGGTCCGACGATGGCGACAGCATCACCTCCACGCGGGGCAGTGTTTCGGGGACCGAACTCGGAGAGCCACACTCGCCCGTCTTCCTCCACCACGATTCCGGTCGCACTCCTGGCCGCGTCCGCAGCCTTCCTGCCTGGAAACGTACGCAAATGCCAGTAGACCGATGCTTGACTGAAATGAAGTCCGGTGACGGTGCCGATGTTGAAGCAGCCAAACTCCGGTCGCTTCTGGCCCGGCGGCACGTCCACACAGGCCACTTCGGTCAAGTGCTGGTGTCCGGCGGTGCCGTTGACTACCTTGGCACCACCGACGTTCCGACAATACGATCGTGCGGTCCGCGGCCGGGAACGGCAATGGTCCACGCGACGCCTGCCGCCATCAAGAGGAACGCGAGACTGCCCAGGACGAACGCCACGTCCGGAGACACGCGCGGCTCGCCGAACATCGGGACTCCGACACAGCCGATCCACGCGAGCGCCGGCGACCAGGCGACCAGGAACCGGATCGCCAATCGCGCCCGCCCAATCTCGCGGCCATCGCGCTTTATCACCGCATGCCGAAGAGCCCGCGTGACCAGACCGCCCGGCACGGCCAGCACCGATATCAGGCCGCACACGATCGAGACCAACACCGGAATGGAGGCGAACCCGCTTGCGACAAAACCTCGGAGCGCCTCGCCACCGGCGGGGAAGTTTGCGCTCAAGCCTGCGCTCTGGACTGCCAACTCTTGGATCTGCGGGGCGACGATGGCGGCGGCACGAGCGAGCTCGTCGGGCGAGACCGCCGGATAGCGCGCGGCGATCTCCGCCGCCGTTCGTCTCCAACCGAGAAACGGTTCGATCTGAGGCGCCTGCGTGTTCCAGAACTCGTCGCTCGTGAGCTGCCAGCGAAAATGCGCAGCAACATATTGCTCGGCCGCGGTGCGCTGCTCTCGAGTCTTGAGCTCGGCATCGGCACCTGAGTCCGTGATCCACGTCATCCACCTCACGAAGTCGCCGTTCTGACGCAATAGACTGCCGGTTCCCTGGAACGATCTCGCGGCCAGGGGAAGCATCACACTGACGATCAAGAAAAGGACGGCCAACGGCATCGCCGCTACTACCATCGGCAGGGCCCGACGGACGCGTGAGGGACGGCTGGGAATCGATGCGAGACGCAGGAGCTCCGCCTTGACGTCAGCGAGCGCTGGCGGCGACACGCTCGCCAGTCGATGCAACAGCGTCGTGCCCGACAGGGGCGCGGCCGGCTCGATGCCTGGTGCCACGAGTTGCTTCGAGACTGCCCCCAGTAACTCGACAGGGCCGAGATGCTGATTGGCGTCCGATGCGGCCAGTCCTGGCCACGGAAAGTCGAGCAGAACGAGGTGCCCGTCCGGCCTCTTCCAGACTTCAGGAAGAGTGGGCCGCAGGTTCATCTCTTCGCGCACCGAAGCGTCGAGCTCGATCGTGAGGCTCGAGAGTGAGCGATGTACCTCGCGCCAGTCGGATGTCGACGGCGTTGACAGCAGCGGCCCGCCGCCTGGCGCCTCGAAGGCGTCCCAATTCTCCGTCGGCGATCGGCGGCCGGCGAGCCAGGTCCAGCCTGCCGGGTCGCGAGACGTCACGGCGGATCGCCCCCACCGCGGCTGTGCCCGGCGCCACTTCGTGAATCCACACGTGACGACGAAGGATCGGATCGACGCCGATGGACAATCGTCCGCCGCCGGTCTCGCCGACCATCGTGTGCACGGCGTACGGTCCGACGCGTCGCAAGGACGAAAGAGCAGGAACGAGATCGGCAGGTGACGCCTTCGGAGCGGCGGATGTGACGGGCCTGACATTCCGCTGCACGACACGCGTGCGGCTCAGGAGCTCGTGGACGCCGGTCCAGCCGTTCCGACGGCGGGCAGTCGAGAACAGCAGAATCGTCACGAGCTGCGACAGCAGGAGGTAAACCGTCGATCCCCTCGTGACGCCCATGGAGAACATGACGCTGGGCACGAGGAACACCGCGGTACGCAGACCAATGCGCAGCCACCACCGGTCATCGGTTTCGGACGTCACGCGCAAGCCCATGAGCCGCTTGCCCAGCGACGCGCGCCCGCCGCCTTCCAGCACGAAGAAGTAGATCACCGGTGCAAGCCACGACCAAGCCATCAGTCGCAGCAGCGGCGTGGTCGCGGATCCCAGCATCACGACCATCCACGTCGAGGTACTGGAGCAGCCAAATCATGATCGAGACGATTGCCCAGTCAACGATCCACGCGGTCAAGCGCACCCCGAGCGGAGAAGGGACTTCATCCGCGGACACGTACGGCCGCAGCAGATCCGCCAGCTCGGCGTACGACTGTGGCCGTCCAGCGGGAGCCTTCGCGAGACAGCGCAGCACAACGGCCGCGAGCCCGCGCGGTATGTCGCGCCGAAGCACGCGCGGTGACGCGGGCTTCTCGGAGGCCACCTTCGACACGAGCTCCCGCAAGTCTGGCGTCTCGAGAGGCGGCCGTCCCGTCAGGAGGTAGTAGAGCGTCGCGCCGACGGCGTAGATGTCGGCACGAACGTCGAGCGGCTCGCCTCGCAACTGCTCCGGCGCGGCGAATTGCGGCGTGCCCTCGAAGCCTAACGTCGCGAGCTCCTGCCGCACGTCGCGTGTCAGCGTGGAGATGGAGAGTCCGAAGTCGCCAACCTTGACCGCGCCATCGGCGTCGACGAAGCAGTTCGAGGGCTTGATGTCGCGGTGGAGAATCCCCGCCGCCTGCGCCGCGTCGAGGCCGCCGATGATGTCGAGCACGGCTGATACGGCGGCGGATGGGGGCATCGGCCCTTCGGCCGAGACGCGATCTTTCAACGTACCGCCGGGGAGCAGCTCCATCGTGATCGCGGGCGCGCCCGCGACTTCTTCGCTGCCGAAGATGTAGACCGTGTGCGCGTGGCTGATCGACGCGGCCAACTGTCCCTCACGAAGAAACCGCGCACGGTCTTCGGCGCCGCGCAGCGCGGCGCGCAGCACTTTCAGCGCCAGGCGTCGGCCGGTCTCGAGTTGCTCGGCCTCGTAGACCTCGCCCATCCCGCCGCGGCCGAGCAAGCGGACGACCCGATACGGCCCCCAGAGTTGCCCGTCCACGAGGCGCGGTGCGCCAGGCCGCGATGGATCGCCCGTGAACGCGACGCCAGTCGAGGTCGCGTCGCTGAACCCCGTGAGCGGTTCCGTCCCGGCGGTCAGCAGGCACGACGCGCACAGACCTTCGGGTGCATCAGGCGGCAGTTGCCGTCCGCACCGTGGACAACGTCGCGACAGGTCGATGACCGTTTCGGACATCACATCCCCCGGTTCGTCTGAGGCCAGATTTGGCCGTTCATCTGGATCAGACAGAACCGTCGCCCGGGGTTACGCGCTCAACGCCTGAATGAGATGACGGATCTCGTCGTCGACGTCCCGTCCATCGGCAACGGTTTCCGCGACGCGCTGGCGCAACAGGGATTGAAACCGGCGTCTGAGACGATGGACCGCGGCTTTGACCGCGCCCTCCGACGTCCCGAGGCGGGCGGCCACGGCGGCGTAGCCCCCAACCGGCGCCTGTCCCAGCAGGCACGCTTTGAGCTCGTCGAACTCGGACGCGCGTCCCTGAGCGGTCCATTGCGCGCGAAGGTCGGCGAGCAGGCCGTCGACGACTGTCAATGCCCAGCGCCGCTCGAAGAGCGTTTCGGGAGTGGCGTGGTTCACAGGCTCGACCACGTACAGGCCCTCAGCGTTCTCGAGCGGAACCATCTGCCAGCCACCGCCGCGCTTCTGCGTCCGTTCACGTGCCGACCAGTTCGAGAGGTAGTGCTTCAGCGACGCCAGGAGGAACGCGCGGAATCGGCCTCGATCCTGACGTAACCCCTCGAAGTCCTGCCGCTCGATGAGCGATGTCAAGAACCCCTGCGTCAGGTCGCGCGCATCTTCCGGGTCGAGACCTCGGCGGCGGATGTAGGCGTAGAGCGGATACCAGTAGGTCTGGCAGAGTGACGAGAGGGCTTCACGCGCCGCGTGCGAGTCGTTCCCGGCGGCCGCCAGCACGAGACTCCACCGCGTCGTTTCGAAGGGCACAGGCGACGCATCGTACGCCAGATGGTCGCCGCTCGCCACCTGATGACGTGCCGACCTCCGCCCGACGCGGTGAGTGCCTGAAGCGTGAAGATTTCCGGTGCCAGTGTGACGCCGACTTCGACGCGCTCGACCTCGTAGATCGTGCGTCCGATCAGATCGTTGGACTCCACGTAGCGGTGGGGCACGCGCATCCCGCCGATGTCGCGATAGTCCGAGTAGGTCGTCGTCACCAGCATCGCACCGGCTTCGGCAAACGACATCGTCCGCCGATCCTGAAGCACGTCGCCGGTCTCCGCGTCCACGGCCACCAGCGTGGGAGGCAGACCGGCCGACTCGAGCTGGATGCCATAGACCTTCCGCCCGCCGAGCGCACCGGCGCGCACCACGCGGACGGCGTCGAAATACTTGCGCCAGTCGCCGAAGAGCACCGACGGGTGCCCGAGTCGCGTCTGCGCGAGCATCTTTCCTGTCAGGTCCCTGGTCGACGCGCCGCTCACAGCCGCCGACGCCCGGCCTTTGTTCAGCGCGGTCCGAATCTGCAGCGACGTGTCGAGATTGATGTCTATGCGCAGGCGGTCGTCTCCCGCGGTAGACGATGAAAAACGCCCCTGCACAGCGGACTGTGGGAAGCGAATGCTGCCGGTCGTCCGCATGGTGAGGATGGCGGACGCCGCCGGGATGCGGCGCAGCTTCATGATCTCGTCAACGGTCGGCAGGGTGGACGCGACCGGTGTCAACCGCATCACCGGCGCCGCGCCAGGGCGATGGAAGTTCATGGCGGACACGGCCCCCGTCTGTGATTCCTCGAACGCGACGCCGAGCCCCACGTTCGCGCGGGTCGCCCGGCGTCCGGTGGCGTCTGGCGGAAGGAGGTCGAACGATGTGTTGTTTGGCAGCCGGACGGCGAGGCGCTGGTTCCGGATGAGGATCGCGAAGTCGTTCGCGCCGGCGGCATCACCGTAGCGGCCCACGTACTTCTGCAGCTCGCTGAGCGGGATCTCCGGCGTGAGCACGACGCCTTCGCGTGGGACCTCGAACTCCTGGCCGGCCTCGTGCATCCTGAGCCCCACCACCTTGCCCGTGTTGTCGCGATCGAACGACACCGCGGTCTGGTCGCTCTTCACCAATGACCACCGCCCGTCCGCGCGCGGCGGATGCAGCGCAGACTCGACCTGCGACGGGATGTCGAGCACGAGCCGGCCGTTCCGCTCGGAGATGGTGAAGACCTCGTTCGAGAACGTCGCGAAGTTGGCGATGTAGCGGCCCAGATAGGGCTTGAGATCGCCGGCATCGCTCGCCGCGGGCGGCAGCTCGCCGAGCAGATACTGCGGCACGAGCTGCGTGGCAATCGACGGCAGCGCACGACATCGTGTTCGTGAGCACGACGAATCCGATGTTCGAATCCGGAAGCAGGCCGACCTCGGCGCTGTATCCCACGATTGCGCCGCCGTGCTCGATCAGCCGCTGTCCCTGCCAGTTGCGCACGAACCACCCCATGCCGTAGCCCGCGCCGCCGATCGCAATCTGCCGCGTCCACGTGGCCGTCAGGGCAGCAGGACTGATCAGCGCTTTGCCGTCCTGGACACCCTGGCGCAGCAGGAAACGAAGCCACGCGGTCATGTCGAGGGCCGTGGAACTGATCGCACCGGCCGGCGCGATGCCGTCGATGTTGTTCCCCAGCGTCTCGATCGTCACCAGCCGGAATCTCTTCCGGGCCTCGTCCCACGTGTAGCCTCGAGCCACGCCTGGATCCTTCCACGCTTCCCGCAGCGATGTCCGCGTTGCCGCCATCCCGAGCGGGCCGAGAATGCGCGCCTTCATGAGCGCGTCCCAGGACGTGCCGGCCGCTGCGGCCGCCGCCGATCCAGCCGCGAGGTAGTGCACGTTGTTGTAGAGGAACCGCTGGCGAAACGGTGCGAACGCCTCGGCGGACGATGCCCGGCGCAGGATCTCGTCCGACGACAGCCCTGTGTTGGTTTCGAGAAAACCCATCCGCGTAAAACCCGTGCGGTGACTCAGGACGTCGCGAAGCGTGGCGCGATCGCTCGGATCCTTGCTCTGGACCGCGAGCTTGAACTCCGGTAGGTACTTCTCGACCGGATCGTCCCACTGCAGGCGCCCCTCGTCTACCAGCATCCCGACGAGCGTCGCGGTGAACGCCTTGGTTGCCGACCCGATGAAGAACGGCGTGTTCGGTGTGACGGGCGTCTTCTTCTCCACGTCGGCCACGCCGAATCCTCTGGCGAAGATCACCTCATCGCCGCGCACGATCGCCAGCGCGGCGCCGGGGACATGCAGGTCGATCCGGTTGCGATCGATCTCCGCCGCCAGGCGGTCGAGCCGCTCCGCGAGCGTGGGAGCCGTCTTCTGTGGCGCGACGGACTGCGCCGCCGCCGGCGTAGGCGATCGCAGAAGGACTGCCGCGAACAGCAACAGGCCAGAGACGAGGCGCGGGCACACGTGTAGCGTCATGGGACGAAATCCTTTCAATTTGTTCTGTTCGCTTTGTTCTTGTTACTCGCGCCTGACGGGCGCGAGGACGGCTATTCCTTGCACGCCACCAGTGTCTTCACGTGTGGCGAATGCGGCTGTACGACCAGGGCGCCAGCACGCTGACCATGAGCGGCAGCAGCGCCGGCGACAGCATCCAGACCGCGTCCGCCGCGGGCATTCCGGCCAGCGACACACCCGCCGCGCGCAGCATCGTCAGCCATGCCGCCCCGAATGCCGCCGAGACCAGCGACGGCGCCGCACGCCTGACGCAGCGTCAGCAGCCGCTCCGCGAACGCGCGCCAGAGGAGATAGCCGTCGCGAGCACGATCGCTGCCGCGGCCACCCAGGACGTCGCCCGGAGGATCGCGCCGAGCGGGATCTCCAATCCGATTCCAGCGTTGTCCGGCCAGCGCCAGCAGGACCAGCGCGAGACCATAGAGCAGCAACAGCGATCCCGCGATGTTCAGGCGGCGGGGATAGCGTGCCCAGAGCGCTGCGAGCGCCGCGAACGACGCCACCATGACGAGCGACCCCGATGGACGCGACGACTACCAGCGCGAGCTGCTCGTACCCGGTCAGCGCTCCGACGGCGCCTTCGATTGCACGCTGCAGACTGCGCAGAGGCACGCCGAACATCTGGCTGAAGACCGCGTCGCCAACAGCGGCAACGATGTCCACACACTCACGCCGACCGCGACGAGCGCGGCCAGCAGGCAGACCGACCTGACGAGCACTTTGAGGCAGGCCAGCCGTCCGGTTCCGTACGGCTGGGTCGCCTCGAACGCGCTGGCGTACAAACGTCCTTGTCTCGCGCGAATACCGAAGGCATTGGCCCCGAGGGCCAGCACGGCCAGCACGGAGATCATCGCAAAAAGCATCGCGAACGGTCGGGCGTAGAAGCCGCCGCGGACGAGCAACGCATCGATGGGACCGCTGACCGCGAACAGCAGCGGATTCACGATCGCGAGCGCCACTCCGATCGTCAGCAGCGGCAGCCCGGCGGACTTCAGGTCGAACCACACCTGCGCGCGCGTCGCAGACGAGGTGGGACACGGGAACCGGAACAGGCTGACGAGCCAGTCCCGGAATCCAGCGCCTGGAGTCGAGGGAGTGCCCGCCAGTCCGTCGCCGCGGCGCTGGCGCGCCACCGCGGCGACCGTCAGACCGAACGACGCCAGGCCAATCGCGCCGATCAGCGCGTAGTCGGTGAGCGGGAAGTCGAACAGCGTCGGCCACAGATCGGGGGCAGTCGAGCTGCCCGGGATCTCCCTGCTGTGAGGCGATGCATGGCCAGACGCATCCAGGCCGAGGTGGCAGCCATCGCTCCCAGCATCTGGATCAACCGGTTGCGGGTCGACCAGTTCGCCGCCACCAGGACCAGGTTGAGGGCCGCGATCCACGCGGCGACGGGCAGCAGCGGGAACGGATAGCCGAAGGTCACCCTCAGGAGAAGCGCCGACACGAGGTATATCGCCGCCGGCAACGCGGTGACGTACGCCATCGGGACGCCGACGAGTACCGCCGTCCGAACCGGACGGGTGTAGAGGAGATAAAACGGAAAGCCGGGCCGTCCGCCATTGAGCTTCGCCATCGACAGCCACCCCATGAAGTGCGGCACGACGATGAGGGTGAGGGCGATCACCGCGCCGAAGTCTTTGATGACCTTGCGTTCGGCGCAACAGCAGCGAACACGGCCAGGACGGCCGCGCCCCCGACGATCCCCAGGGCCAGCCGCCAGGCGACCTCGACGCGCGTCAGCCGCCAGTTCTCCCACAGCATGGCGACGATGGGCGAGCGCATGGTCACGCGGCCTCCACCGGCTGGCGGCTGCGGCCGGCGCGCGCCAGGAAGATTTCTTCGAGCGTGGCGTCGCGCGATTCGACGACCTCGCCGCCGAGCGCGAGGACCGAGTGGTGGAACTGCTCGAGCGATCCGCTGTGGACGACGCTCCACGTGCGGCCACCACCTTCCATGGCCAGCGCGGTATCGAGGACGGGCGGTTGATCGAAGTGCTCGACGAATCGCACGCGGCTGCGCTGGTAGCCGCGGCGCACGTCGTCGAGTGCGCCGCTCAGCGTCACGCGGCCGTGGTGCATCATCGTCACGTGGTCCGACATCCGCTCCACCTCGTCGAGCAGGTGTGACGAGAAGATCACCGTGCGCCCGTCATCGGCCACGGTGCGGACGATGGCGTCGAGGATGTCGCGGCGCACGACGGCGTCGAGGCCGGAGGAGGGCTCGTCCAGAATCAGCAGCTCGGGACGATGGGCCACGGCCGCGATCAGGCCGGCCTGGGCGCGCATGCCCTTCGAGAGCTCCTTGACCTTCTTGGACGGATCGAGCGCGAACGACTCGAGCAGCTCGCGCGCATACGACGCATCCCACGTCGGATGGAAGGCCTGCGTGTAGCGCATCAGCTCGTCGACGCGCATCCACTCCGGCAGCTCGCGGTCCTCGGAGAGATAGCCGACGCGGCTCAGCACGCCGACAGGGTCGCGAACCGGGTCGAGGCCGAAGACGCGCACCGAGCCGGTCGCGGCGCGCAGCAGCCCGAGCAGGTGCTTGAGGAGCGTCGTCTTGCCCGCGCCGTTGGCGCCCACGAGGCCGTAGACCTGGCCCGCGGTGGCGCGGAAGGACACGCCGTCGAGCGCGCTCTTGCCGCCGAACGATCGCGAGAGGTCGTTGACGTCGACTACTGCTGTCCCATGCTATTTCTCCACGTCCGCCGGTTCGGCGGTGGTCCCGGGGTCCATGGCCGCTTTGCGTTCGCGGACCATCCGGAGGATGTCGTCCGCGGTGAAGTTCAACTGGTGCGCCTCGGCCAGCAGGGCGTCGATGCGCTGCTCGATGATGCGGCGCCGTTCCCGGAGCGCCAGCTGCGGACGCCCTTCCGATACGAACGTGCCCGAGCCGCGGCGCTTGTGAACGACTCCCGCGATCTCCAGTTCGCCGTACGCCTTCACGATCGTGTTTGGCGTGACCTTCAGCTGCAGCGCCAGCGTCCGGATGGGCGGAAGCTCTTCGCCGGGCTGAAGCAGCCCAGATGCCACTAAGTATTTGACCTGGTTGACGATCTGCCGATAGATCGGCACGCCGTCGGTCACGTTGATGGTGATGTCCATCGAAGAAGATCTACTGTTCGGCGAAAGTTCAAGTGTATGGGTATACTGATACAATTCGTGATAGGCGTCAAGTCTGAAATCCGAGCTTCTTGAAGGTTGGCGCTTAACGATGGAGCGGCAAGAGACTGAAAGTTTGTCGGCGGGGCCTTTGGTGACGCTCGGCGGGATGGCGGAACGATGTTCACACTGCCACCCCCGTTATCGTCTAAACAAATGTTTGGACAACACACCATGAGAACCACGAACTACACCGTCGCCGCCATCGTGACGAGCATGCTGACGCTCGGATCGATCACCACGGTCGTGGCCGCGGACTGGCCGTCCTTCCGCGGTCCGAATCATGACGGCAAGTCCGCCGAGACGATCACCTGGCCGAAAGATGGCCCGAAACAGCTGTGGAAGATCAACGTCGGCATCGGCCACTCCGCCCTGACGGTCGTCGGAGACCGTGCCTACACGATGGGCAACACCGACGACATCGACACGATCTTCAGCATCGACGTCGCCACCGGCAAGATCGTCTGGAAGCACTCGTATCCCTGCAACGAGAAGGTCGGCATCAAGAACTACGACGGGCCCTTTGCGACGCCGACCGTCGCCAACGGCGTCGTCTACACGCTCAGTCGCAAGGGCGATGTGTTCGCTCTGGATGCGCGCGACGGGAAGGTGATCTGGGCGCACAACATCATGAAGGAGGACGACGCGCGCCAGCCGGGATACGGGGGGTTCGCGGGGTCACCGCTGGTCCTTGGTGACAAGCTGATCCTGAACGGCAGTCCTGGCGGGATGGCGCTGGACGCTCAAAACCGGCAAGACGCTCTGGAAGTCGGGAGTTGGACCTGGAGGTCATGCGACTCCGGTCCCGTTCCAGATGGGCGGGAAAACCCACCTCGCGATCCACTCTCCGCGTGCCTTGACAATCGTCGATGCAGCCGACGGCAAGCAAATTTGGACCACAGAGCGACGTCAACCGATCGGCGTCAACGCACCCGACCCGGTCATCGACGGCACGAAGGTGTTCGTCACGGCCGGACGCGCATTCGGTGGCGCGCTGTTCGACGTGTCCGGGACGGACACGAAGCCGCTGTGGGAGCAGGAAGGCTTGTCGAGCCATTGGCACACCAGCGTGCTCGTCGAACGGGTTTCTCTACGGACCGGACGGCAACAATTCGGAAGGTGCAGGCCGCTCGCCGACGTCGCTGCGGTGTTTGGACTGGAAGACGGGTGAGATCAAGTGGACCGAACCAAAGCTCGAGTTCAACGGCCTGATCGCAGTGGGCGGCAAGCTGCTCGTGCTCACCGAGAAGGGTGATCTGGTCCTGGCCGAAGCATCCCCAAGTAGCTACAAGGAACTTGGTTCGGCGCACGTCATCGAGACGCGCGCCTTCACCGCTCCCGTGTTCGCCAATGGCCGGGTCTTCGTGCGTAACACGGTCGGTGATGTGGTGGCTTTGGATATGACAGGCAAGTGAGATGGCCGTACCCATCGTGCTCGAACAGCTAGCGCAACGCGCCATCGAAGGAGATCGCGAGGCCCTCGACAGCCTGGTGCGCGCGCTGCAGGCCGACATCTATGCCCTGGCTCTACGGATGCTCTCAGCTGCAGCAAACGCGCTTGGGTGCGCGACAAGACCACGACGAATAGGGACGCTTAGGGTCCTGGGGATCGCCGAGTCGATCGAATCTGCATCGAAATGAGGTCGATTTTGGAGTGAAGGCGGCCGGCAACCCGGCGCGCGCTCAGCCTCCTCTTGCATGCCGCTAGTCCGTGTGTTATATACTGAACCAGATGGTTCAGTATATCCGGACCGGCTTCGATTCCTCGTTCGCCGCGCTCTCGGACGCCACCCGACGCGGCGTTCTGGAGCAGCTCGGACGTGCAGACGCTTCGATCACGGACCTTGCCGGGAAGTTCCACATGACACTCACGGGCATGAAGAAGCATGTCGGTGTCTTGGAGGAGGCGGGGCTCGTCACCACGGAGAAGGTCGGGCGCGTGCGGACCTGCAAGCTCGGCCTGCGCCGGCTGGAGGAAGAGGCGGCATGGATCGAGAGTTACCGCCAGCTCTGGGACGCACGCTTCGACGAGTTGGATAAGGTTGTCGAGAAATTGAAACGGAAGGAGAAGGTCGATGGACGCAAGAAGAGGAAGTGAGCCCACACCCATGAAGAACCGCACGACTGTGGAACGGAAGTCCGAGCGTGAGCTCGTCGTCACTCGAACTGTCAACGGTCCGGCGCGCATCGTGTTCGAGGCGTGGACCAAGCCCGAGCTGTTCAAGCAGTGGTGGGTGCCGAAGTCGATGGGTATGTCCCTGCTTTCCTGTGAGATGGATGTTCGTGTCGGGGGCAAGTACCGTCTCGAGTTCGAACCCGATGCTATGGCGTTCTTCGGCACGTACGTCGAAGTGACACCGCCCTCGCGCCTCGTCTGGACCAATGAGGAAGGTGGTGAGAGTGGGCCCGTCACCACGGTGACCTTCGAGGAAAAGGGTGGCAAGACGCTTCTGGTCATGCACGAGCTCTACGCCTCGAAGGAAGCTCTCGACGCTGCCGGCACCGGGGCGGCGGATGCGATGGTCGAGACGTTCGCGCAACTGGACGAGCTTCTCGTCACGCTGGGCGCGAGCGTGGGACCGTCATGAAGTCGTCGATCTGGCGGTCGGCCGCTTGAGGATCAGCGGTTTCAACTGAACCGGAATGCCGTTCTATACTTGAGGGCCGGAGTCGGGCGGTTGTGCTACGCGAAGCCTCGGTTCGCCGAGCGCGGGCCGAATTGCCGTAAGTGATCGCGGCACATCAGCGGCGATGAAGCCGCCTTGGTCGAGGATCTGGTGCAACGCCACCGCCCCGGGCTGATGGCACGCACGACACTCGGGTGGCGATGTGAGGCGGGTGACCCAGGCAGGTGCGTCGGCCATCGGGAGGCTCAGCTCCTGCAGCGACGATGGTGCTTTGCATCACACTCCAAGTCTACTGCTCCAAGAACCTGCTGCGACATCAATAGATCTTCTGCCGCTGGAATCGAGCATCACCTTACGAAGCCGCTGGACCCTGACAAACTCGACCGACTGCTCGGTGTTCTGATCAGACGTTGACAATTGTACGCGGCGTCAGCCAAGCGGCCAACAAGCTGCACACGTGAGCGATCATACGGCGGCGCCCAGAACGGGCGTGCCTTCTACAGCCAAGGGCATCTCGATGACAAAAACGCAGCCCTTACCAGGCAGGTTGCGAAAATCGATGTCCCCACCGTGCATTCTGACTGCCTTTCGGGCGATCGAGAGGCCGAGGCCGAGACCGGTCCGGTCGTTCCTGCGCCGGTCGGCGAACACCTTGAACGGGTCGACAGTGCTGTCCGGAATGCCGCCGCACTCGTCCTCAATTTCGATCCTCACGCGCCCGTCGTCGCCCAGTGCCCGGAGCACCACGCGCCCGCCCGCGGGCGTGTACTTAAACGCATTGTTCAACAGGTTCATCACGGCGGACGCGAGGAGCTGCGGATCGGCGTTCACGGCGAGCTGAGGGCCCACGTGCTCGAGGGCGAACCGCAGGGCACGGGACTCGGCGTGCAGGTTGGCGACCACGGCGATTTCGCTTAGGAAAGCGGCGACCTGCACCTGCTCGCTCCGTTGGAGGTTGGCGGCCATTCGAACGTCGGACAGGGTGTTGTCGACAAGGTCGCGCAGGCTCATGAGGCTGCGGCCGAGTACGGTTCCAGTACTGCCGTTCACGGCAACGGTTCCCTGTTTCAACGCGTGGAACGCGAGGAGCGCGGTGTTAAGGATGTCGCGAATTTCGTGAGCCAGTTGTCCGGATCGCTCGATTTCTTCACTTGATCTCGAGTCGCTGGTGATGCGCGCGTGTTCCGTCACGGCTTCCGCGATCGCGGTGTCGAGGCAGCGATTCAGCGTGTGAAATTCTTCGGTCGTGATCGGAACGAGCCGCTCGACGGCGACCTCGGTGATGGCTTGACAGATATCGCCGTAATCGTGGACGACCTGAGAAATGTTGAACCCGAGTGCCCGCAACTCACGCCCGTGCTTCGCCGCTGACGCACCGATGGCGTTCTGGGAAAACGGGGTTGGCGTCGTCTCCCACCGCAGCGTTTCGGAGAGCTGACTCAGGAACAGCGGTACTCCGTGCTCGAGCTCACTCGTTGACACAAGCGGCCAAGGCCGATCGGTCAGTTTCTCCCTCGTCCTCGTGATGATCGCGTCCCGATAGGTTGTGATGAATTCGTGGAGCATGGATCACCGTCGCTTCCTGGAAAGCGACCGTGCGGGCACACTTGGGGGCCGACTCTTTCCAGGCGCCGGCTCACGAATCACCTTGTCAGTTATGGCGTTTTCTTCTCGGGGAACGTTTTCCGCGGCAACCCTCTTCACGACATCGATGGGCACCTGCTCGAAATGCGTTCGCGACTTTCGCGTGGCACCGTTGGTTCTTTTCATCGATGAACAGTACCTGAGCGCACGTCATGCGGGTCACCTCTTTAGGGAAACCGCTCGGTTTCTTTAGCGTCGGCTACTGTGCTCGATTTACGGGCGCTGTACGCGACGTCGCCTCAGCGCCCCGTGAGAGAGCCGGCGGGCGCTCTGTTTAGCGGCTCGGGTGTATACTGGCGTCTCTCGCTATCATGAGAATACGATTACGTCACGTTAGTTTAACGATTGTGCCTGCCCGAGAGGAGTGTGGGCGATGAGCGGTCGGCGCAAGACGGTGCCGATGAACTTCAAGGGCATGGCGCAGGCGGATGTTCCACAAGGTCGCAATGGAAAGCACAAAGCGATTGTGACCAAGATCCTCTCGGATCTCGATCAGATACAGGAGGGGGTCGCGCTCAAGGTGCCATTGGCACAATTGACAGCCGGCAAGGAGAACGTACGGTCAGCGTTGAATCGCGCGACCCGGAAAGGCGGACGCACTGTTGCGACCGCGAGCGATGGTACTTTCTTGTATGTGTGGAACGAAACGCCGTAGAGGACGATCGCTGCACGATTGAACGATCCGCCGATGCCGTCGATGGCACCGTGACCAAATCCGCAGTTCCAACCACGCATCCGTCCGTCTCTACTGCGTCCCCCCATAGGTTTTCACGAACCACGCCAGCGGCTGCGAAAGCGTCGACGCGCTGAGGCGACCCGACTCAACGAAATCGCCCTAGCAGGGTGCTGAAAAAGTGACTGCTAAAGGGATCGACATACTGATCCCGTCGTACTACGATGCTCCCGACCATCTGGAAGGGAGCGTGCCGATGCGAGGCGACGATCCGCGTCACGACGGGATGTTCAGTTACATCACCCCGGAAGCCCGGGTGCGACGCCGACCATCCGCTGCGGCCGATTCGCCGGATGACGGATGCGGCGCTGGCGCGATTGTCGGCGCGCTTCGACCGGTTGTACTCGACGACGGGTCGGCCGTCGATCCCGCCGGAGAAGTTGCTGCGCGCGCTGCTGCTGCAGATGCTGTACAGCATTCGCAGCGAGCGGCTGCTGATGGAGGAGCTCGATTACAACATTCTCTATCGGTGGTTCGTCGGGCTGAGTCTCGACGATGCGGTGTGGGACGCCACGACGTTTACGAAGAATCGCGACCGGCTGCTCGACGGCGACGTCGCCGACGCCTTCTTCGCCGAAGTGCTGGCGGCGATCAAGGCCGACGGCCTGCTCTCGGACGAGCACTTCACGGTCGACGGCACGCTGCTCGAAGCGTGGGCCAGTCACAAGAGCTTCAAACCGAAAGGCGCGCGCGCGGCCGCCCGCCGGATGATCCGAAGAATCCGACCGTGAATTTCCACGGGGAGACGCGGCGGAACGACACGCATCAGTCGACGACCGATCCCGACGCACGGCTCTACAAGAAAGCCGTCGGCCGCGAAGCCAAACTCGGCTATCTCGGCGCATCTGCTGACCGAGAATCGCCACGGCTTGATCGTCGACACGGCGGTCACGGCGGCCAGCGGCACGGCCGAACGCGATGCGGCGATCGCGATGCTCGGCGAGCTGCCGCTGACGACGCGGCGCCTCACGGTCGCCGCCGACAAAGCCTACGACACCCGCGCCTGGGTCGCCGCCGTGCGACGGATGCGCATCACGCCGCACGTGGCCCAGAACGAATTCGGGTACGGCGGCAGCGCGATCGACGCGCGCACGACCCGACACGCGGGCTATCGGCTCAGTCATCGCAAGCGCAAGCTCATTGAGCAAGCCTTCGGCTGGTTGAAGACCGTCGCCCTGTTCCGCAAACTGCGGCATCGCGGCGGACGTCTCGTCGATTGGCTGTTTAGCTTCGGCGCCGCCGCGTACAACCTGGTGCGCTGGCGCAATCTCGTCGCGCAACGGGCGTGACCACGGAGCGACCGATGGATTCGAATCATCGCGATGACCGCATCACCATCAACGACCAAGGAAATCGGGTGCTGAACCGTCGTTTTTCAGCACCCTGCTAAGTGATCGGGCGACATTAACTGAATACAAATCGCATCGGGGAACGCTAGGATTTAAAGGACCCTTTTGCGATAATGTGATTCAGGCCGCCTGCAAATCGTTGATTCTAAACGGAGAGATGTCCGAGTGGTTGAAGGAGCACGCTTGGAAAGCGTGTGTAGGGGAAACTCTACCGAGGGTTCGAATCCCTCTCTCTCCGCCAATTCCTTAGCAATCTTGCGACTTCGTCGTTGGTCCCATCGGCCCTCGCGCTCCGAGTTTTACCCAGAGTTTTACCTTCACGTCGTCGCCGAACCAATTGCCGCACAGGTGCATTGCAGGATGCCGATTTCGACTCGCTGTACGCCTACTTGACGCAGCTTGCTGGAACCCCGGATGCGGCGCCCCAGACTCGGCGCACCGTCAGCTGGTCCAGGCTGGGCGAGCATGTCATCAAGGGGACGTGTCACATCTGCCATGACGCCGTGGGTCCACGGCCGACGAACCAGGCGCTCGCTCAGGGGACCATTCCGCCTTTCACGGTACTGCTCGAAGACAAGACCGTTGTCGACTTCCTGACGAAGGTCCGGACTGGAGCCACAGTGAGGATCGGCGATCCCGTGTTCCATTACCGGGGCAGGATGCCGGTCTTTCGGCATCTACACGATCTGGAAATCGCGGCGGCGTTTGCGTTCCTGGTCGAGTACCCGCCGCAGGCGGGACCGGCGTCGCGGTAATGATGCACGTCGAGACTCCGTCAGACCACGATTGCCTCGTACTCTGAAAAGCGGCGCTTGAATTCAGGAAGCCAGCTGGCGCCAAGTACGAGCACGGCTGTCGACAGAGCATCGCACTCGTAGCGTCGCGGAACGCGTCGGCACCTCTAGTCAGGGGACATCGAGCCGCGCGCTCGCGACGATGACCGATGACTGCGACGACATCGCGTCGAACTGCGCGAGGAACCGGCGCGGCTCTCTGGCGTCGTAGGCGGCGAGGTTCCTGGCCCACCGGAACGCAATCGGCTGATACCGCAATTCGACGTGCACGTGCATCGGTCCGGACACACCGCGCGTGTCAACACGATACCTGACGCGATCGCCGTCGTCAGTGAAGTCGGGATCCTGTGCGGCGTCTCCCTGGACCGCGATGTCGGCGGGCGCGGCTGCCTTGTCGAAGCCCCTGGGCAGCAGCCGGTTGTCCTTGACGAACCGCACGCCCTTCAGCAATCCGGTTGTCACGGCGCCGCGCATGTCGACCATCATCGATTCGAAAATCTGGACGTCATCGGGACGCCGGATTTCCAGGTGGTGGGGTTCGAAGCGCAAGGCGTCAGCGTCGTTGTCGTTGCCCGCGATCGCGCCCGAAGGCTGTGGCGCGCCCGATTCGAAGACCGTGCGGCCGTGTGCATCCGAGACGCTCACGTGGAGCCACGCGCGGCGTGCGGGATATCCGGTTGGGAATTTGTGACCGGTCAGGTTACGAACCGCGACCTCGAGCGTCAACTGTCCGGCCGCCGCGCGCTCCGCCGTCAGCGACAAGCTGGCAGTGTCCGTCTGCAGTTGCCGGATTGTCGCCCGCGCGGTGGCCTCGAGTTCCAGCGGCTGCGCGACGACGCCGAGCTCATCTCGGAACCGGTTCAGCATCTGGAGCATGAAAAAGTTGCCGCCGAGGAATGCGTGCCGGCTCAGACCCGGCCGAGGCTCGCCGAGGACGGATGACACCGGCGTCGGCTCCGCGACCTCCGGCATGTGACAAGCCTGACAGCTGCGTTCGGCGCGAAAGGCACTGTGCCGCCACTCGAGGTATGGCACCTGCTCTGGCAGCGATCCGACCACGTCGCCGTGTGGCCCCAGCGCTTTCGTGTAGAGCGTATGGCAGGTCGCGCAGAGCTCCGACTGCTGGATGTGCGCGGCTTCGGTCGGGATCACGCCCGCAGCAGAGTGCATCACACGCGCGCGCCCTGGATCGACGCGGAAGGGACCAAAGACCTTCGGGCCATTCGTCAAAGCAGGTCTGATTACGAACCCGCCGGTGAAGCTCTCGGGTGTGCCCAGACGCTCGGGTGCGATCTGGTGGCAGAGCGTGCACGAGACGCCATCGGCTGCGAGAACGGCGGCCTGCGACTCCTTGTGGTCCGCAGTCAAGTGCGACAACACTTCGCCAAGTCTCCCGCTCGCCCGTGCGACCGCGCGTGCCATCGGCATGTGGCACGTCGCGCATTCGTCTTCGATCTCGGCCTTCCTGGCGGGATGGTCGATCGTCTCGCGCCGTACCGACGCCTGCCAATAGGGATCGCGTGACGAGTTGGCCATTATCGATCCGCGCCATGCCGAACCGATGGAGACATCTTCGCCAGACGGCGCCGTCAGGCTGTTGTGACAGGCGAGGCAGTTGTCGGACGTCTCGAAGTGAAGCGCCGGCTGCGCTGGCTGTCGCGCCAGCGTCCGTCGGTTCGGTTCAGCCCGATGCTCCACCAAGCCGAAGGCCGTCAGCCACAGCGCCAGCCCGATGGCGACGATCGCGTTACCGCCACCCATCGAACAGGCCTCCGTCGAACCAATCCCACAGGAAGTACGTCAGGAGCTGCGCGTCGCGTTCGCCGCGGCTCGTGATCGGTATCCTGACGCCGGCGTTGAACAGGATGTGCTGTCGCCGGCTGAGGCTGACCTGCACCTGCGGCACCACGTCCCACTGCGCGCCATCGTCCTGGACCAGTTCCCGGGCGCCGACAATTTCGATCATCGGCGACCATGTACGCCCAAACCGGTTCTGCACGAATGTCTTGCCGAGTGACAGACGCCAAAACGCTTCTCTGTTTGCGCGTTCGCTGTCGGTTGGCAGTTCGACGCCAGCCTGAAACTGCAGGAAGGAACCGGCCGGCAGCAACTGACCGACGGCGACGAACGGCTCGATGATCGTCACGCCCTTGCCAAGGTCCTGGGTTTCCTTGCCCGTCGGCAGCAGGACCTCGGCGGCAGCGCTGACGATGGTGCCCGATTCGAGCGAATGAAAGAGCGCGTGCTTGATCGCGACCGCGATGTCGCCGAGCCCGTGCTGCCAGGTGTCCGCACCGTCCTTCTGCATGGCCAGTGGCACCGCGAGCTCGATCTGGCTGCGCGCGCCGAGCCGTCGCTCGTAGAGCAGCACGTTGTCGAAGGTCGCGGCGTCGCCGCCGCCGATCGTCGTCGTGAGGAGGGCCTCGTTTTCCGGGAAGGCCTTTTCGGTGACGAGGGCGCGCGGCAGGTTGAGCTCTCCACGCGGCCAGGCGCGCTCGGTGCAGAGGCCGCGCACGTAGTCGATCGTTCGACCGAGCTCGTCCTCGGTCAGAACCTCGCCGAACGCCGGCATCCGGCGATCGAAGGCGCGCACGGGTCCCCCCTGGTGCGCGACGCTGACCCAGTCGGCCGCCGTCTCGGGAGTGGCGAAGCTGCAGTTGGTGAAGTCGGGGAGAGGTGTGTCGAATCCGACGGTGCTGATCGGCTGCCCTTTGCCGTCGGCGCCGTGGCACGCAGCGCAGGCCACCCGGTAGATCTCTCCGCCGTCTCGTGGCGACGGTGGGAGTTGCGCCACCGCCGGCCGAGTGGCAGCGAGCCAGACAATAACGATCGTCGACAGGAGCCGCACGCGCGAGAAGCTACTACGAGGGCGGCCTTCACCGATAACCTGAGATCAATCTCAGAACCCGCTGGTGACAGCCTGTATTTCCTGACCTTCGGCGCGCTCTTCCTCATCGGGTCGCGTCGCTCGTTGGTGACCGTCGATCGTTGGTGGGCAGCCGGCCTGGACAGTGTGCGTCGCAGAACCCGATGTTCGAGACCGAAACTGTCGAGGTCTGCCCAGTGACCGTGGATCTGCAGGAGTGACAGCTCCTTTGAGTCTCGCCGCACGTGACAACAAGGCGCCTGAACCTCGGTGTCGGCGCAGCTGGAGGTGGCGCGTGGCCTCTCGATTCATCAGGAGGTGTCTTATGACAATCACGTCGACTCTGGTGTTCGGTGCAGCAAGCGACCGTGTCGAGGATCATGACTTTCGAAGGCGACGTGTCGACCGTCATCTGTCCGGAATTCGATCCGGTGACCAAAGCCTGCCGGCTGAGGAAGGCGGCGAGTCTTGGGGGTCCGCTCTCACAACTGATCGCGCGCATGTCCGAAGGGACGCTCGCCGACGCGGCGCCTCGTTGCAATCTCGCGTGATGCAACGGTTCCTCCGTGGCGTTCGGCGTTCTGCCGGCTCTGGGCCGGTGATAACTAAGCGAGCTCGCGGCTCTCTTCAGTCTCATTGCGCCCTTCGGCCACGGGCCTCTGCCGACAGCGTCGGTCGCACGTTCGGGCGGATAGCCACGCCTTCAGCGTTGACGCCTCACCGCCGTCAGCGCTTTCTCGAGCGCTTCGATTTCCGCATTCAGTGTGGCCCAGCGGGATTGCTCGTTCGTCATCAGTTGCGTAAGTTCTGCCTGGCGCTGCTTCAGGTCCGTATTCGCTTTTTCGGCAGCAGCCATTTGGGTTTTGAACATTTCGATAACTGGAGCCATGTGGGCGGGCGGCTCAGTACCGGGTTCGACGCCCATAAGCTTGAGAATGTGCTCCGGCGCCGCGCCTTCTTTCTCGGTGCCCTGAAGCTTGTCTTCCACTTCTGACAACTGTCTCCAGATGGTATTGACTCGCTGCTCTTGAACCTGAAGCCGTGCGAGCAGCAACTGCGCACGCAAGCTGGTGGCCGACGAGTCCCTTAATTCGGACCGGAACGCGCGCAGCTCCTCTAACAGGTCGTCCAACGTCGCCGCCCTGGAGGGCGCCGGCCGCTGCTGGCCGGTCACGCCGCCGGTTACCGCAACAACCAGAATCGCAATCAGTGCAACGGCCAGACTCTTCTTTCGCACGATGCCTCCTACGTTGACATCATAGGCGGCCTCGGTCCTTCCCAGCGGCGGGAACGTTCGACGAGGTGCGGCTCGGCGGGCCGACCTCTCGGCACGTGCGCGCCATGACTCGCCAGGTCGGCGTTGCTCGGCGCTGCGGTCCGAAGGTGGTGCCAGCGAAGCGGCAGTTTCTATGGTTCCGTATGCACGGCGGGGCGCCACGCGCGCGCCGATAGTGGATTCGGATTATTGAAGTGCGCTGCGGCGTTCCCTACAATCCAGCTCTCCATTCCGCGAGATAAACAATGCCGCACATCGCGCTGCCCGAAGGCCTGCCCGGAATCACCAGCGCGTTCGCGTTCAGGCCGGAGACTGCCAGGCCAATGTGCGAACTCGCTGAAGCGCTGCTGAGAGGACCGAGCCCTCTGACCAGCGGCGAACGTGAAATGATCGCCGCCTTCGTCTCCTCGAGAAACGACTGTGAGTTCTGCCACGCGAGCCACCGGGCGGCGGCGGCACACCACCTTGCGGGAAACTACGCGCTCGTCGACGCCGTCAAGCGTGACCCGGAGACGGCGCCCGTCTCGAACAAGCTGAAAGCGCTGTTGACCATTGCCGGCAAGGTCCAGCAAGGCGGCAAACAGGTGACCGGCGTCGACATCGAACGCGCGCGTGCCGAAGGGGCAACCGACCTGGAAATTCACGACACCGTTCTGATTGCAGCAGCCTTCTGCATGTACAACCGCTACGTCGACGGCCTCGCGACGTTCACGCCGACCGACGCGGCCGTCTACGACCAGATGGGCCAGCGGATGGCCAGGGAGGGGTATGTCCGCCCCGGCCGATAAGACCGCGTCCTTGTTGCGTGCGGCCAGCTGGGACGGAGACTGATCGATGCCCCACATTTCGCTTCCCGAAGGTCTCCCTGGCATCCGTGGACCCATGGGCTTCCGGCCCGAGACCGCGAAACCTCTCAACGAGCTGGCCGACGTTCTGCTGCGCGGACCGCATACGCTCTCGCGAGGCGAGCGCGAGCTGATTGCGACCTTCGTCTCGTCGCAGAACGACTGCCGCTACTGCCAGACGATTCATGGCGCGATTGCTGCGCACCATCTCGACGGCAACGAGGCTCTCATCGTCCAGGTGAAGGTGGATCCGCAGCACGCCGAGATCTCGGACAAGCTCAAGGCGCTCCTGGTGATCGCCGGCAACACCGCGGAAAGCGGCAAGCGTGTAACCGCCGAGGACGTCGACCGCGCGCGTCACCACGGCGCTACCGACCTCGAGATCCACGACACCGTCCTCATCGCCGCCGCGTTTTGCATGTTCAATCGCTACGTCGACGGCCTGGCGACCTGGGCGCCTGACGATCCGGATTTCTACCGCGCGCGCGCGGCTCTCGTGGCCGAGCACGGGTACGCCTCCGCGACACTGCAGGGACGCAGGAAATGACGTCGTTGACGGGCAACGTTCAGCCGAGGCCGGCCCGTTGGCGCGGCCTGATGGCCGCCCTGGCCCTTGTCTCCCTCTCGAGCGGGCTCATCGCCCGCGAGGCCCGGGCGCAGGATCCAACAGGAACCATTGAAGGCGCCGTGACGGATCGCACGGCGGGCGCGATTGGTGGCGCACGGGTCATCGCCGTCAATCGGGCGACGGGCTTCGCCAAGGAAACGGAAACAGCCGCTGACGGTTTCTACCGCGTCCTGCTGCTGCCCGTCGGGCAATACGGCGTGACGGTGCACGCGACCGGCTTCGCGACTCTGGTGCGCGAGCCCATCGAGGTCAATGTGAGTGCGAGCGTGCGGCTCAACGTGCAGCTCGAGCTTTCATCCGTGGCTGAAACCGTCAAGGTGTCCGGCGGCGCGCCGCTCGTCGAGACGTCCAGCAACGCGCTCGGCCGGGTGGTCACGGGGCGTGAGCTGGTGGATCTGCCGCTCAACGGCCGCAACTTCACGCAGCTCGGATTGCTGCAGACCGGCGTTGCACCGCTCACCGCCGGTGTCGTGACCGCGGGAGGCAGCCTTCGTCAGGGGCAGGCCTACGCCGTCAACGGCATGCGGCCGGAGCAGAACATGTACCTGGTGGACGGCGCGCAGAACCAGAACCGCATGGACGGTGGATACGCGCTCAAGTTGCCGGTCGAAGCCATCGCCGAATTTCGCATCCTCACACAGACTGCGCCAGCCGAATACGGCGGCACTGCCGGCGCGACGACGAGCGTCGTCACCCGCTCGGGGACGAACCAGTTTCACGGCGCAGTCTATGAGTTCCTGCGCAACGACGCCTTCGATGCCCGCAACTTCTTCGCGCAAAAGGTGGAGCCGCTCGAGCAGCACCAGTTCGGAGCCACGCTCGGCGGCCCGGTCGCCCGCGATCGCGTGTTGTTCTTCGGCTACTACGAAGGATTCCGCAACGAGCAGGGGTTCACGACGACGTCCACCGTGCCGACCGCACAGGAGCGGCAGGGCGACTTTTCGGGGATGGGCGTGCCGCTCTTGAATCTGGCGGCCGGGGGCGTGCCGTTTCCGGAGAACAAGATTCCGGCGGCGGCGATCAACCCGGTCTCGCGCAACGTCATCGGTCTCTATCCGCTCGGAAATGTATCGCCGTCGATTTACCGCGAGACGGTCGTGACGCGGAACATCTACGACCAGACCGGCGGACGTCTCGACTTCAATCTGTCGCCGGACAGTCAGATCTTCGCCCGCTACTCCTACTCCGGCGGAAACAACATCAACCCCGTGTCGGTTCGCGGGACGGATGTCCCCGGCTTCCCGACGCGAGACGATTTCTCGACCCACCACGCGACCGTGTCGAGCACGCACATCATCGCGCCGACGCTGACGAATACGCTGCGCGGCACGTTCCTGCGCCACGCGTTCTACTTCGATCAGCGGTTGAACCGTACGCCTCCGAGCGCCCTCGGATTCGGTTATGAATCGTCGAGCGAGGTGGGGCAGGGCCCGCCGTTCTTCAACGTCAGCGGCTACTCGCCGATCGGCGGTGCGATCACCGGACCCCGCAACACGACTCAGAACACGTTCGAGTTGCAGGACAGCGTGGCGTGGACGAATCGCTCGCACCTCGTGAAGATGGGCGGCGAATTCCGGCACACGGGGATCGGCATGGTACAGGCCATCGCGCCCAACGCGTTCTTCGTCTTCGCGAGCACGTTCCCGACGAACAACGCCGTCGCGAACCTGCTGCTCGGCGCGCCCGTGACGTTCTATCAGGGGCTCGGCGACTTTGAACGCGACGTCGCTGTGTGGAGCGCGAGCGCGTACGCGCAGGACGAGTGGCGCGTCACGCCGCGCGTCACGTTGAACTACGGGCTTCGTTACGAGCGGATCAATCCGTTCACCGAAGCCGAGGATCGCCTGAACGGATTCATCCCCGGCGTGCAGTCGACCGTCCGGCCGGACGCACCGGCAGGCCTCGTGTTCCCCGGCGACGCCGGCATCGGACGCGGCGTCGCGGACGGCGTCCACGCGTTCATGCCGCGCGTCGGCGTCGCCTGGGATCCCACGGGTTCGGCCGTCTGGTCGGTCCGCGCCGCCTACGGCGTGTTCTACGACCAGCTCCAGAACGGCGCGGGCGTGTCCTCGCAGGTCGCGATCAGCGCGACGCCGTGGGCGCAGTTCGTCCAGTTCAGCGGCGCCGGTGTCAATTTCCAGAATCCGTTCCTCGGGCGAGGCACGCCGGCGCCGGAGACGTTCGTCCGGCCGTCCACGGTGTTCGCGCTGGACCCCGAGGCGAGGCCGCCGTCGGTGCAGAACTGGAACGTGAGCGTCCAGCGCTCGTTCCTCAATCGATATGTCGCCGAGGTGCGGTACGTCGGCGCCAGGGGACGGGATCTTCCGCGGAACGTCGAGGCGAACCCCGCGGTGTTCGGGCCCGGCGCCACGGCGCAGAACGCCGACCGGCGGCGCGTCTACGCAGGCTGTCCCGCCGACGGGAGCGCCTGCGCGCTCTCGACCGTGGCGATGCTCGAGAGCGTCGCCCGATCGAGCTATCAAGCCGCGCAGGTGAGCCTCTCGCGGCGCTTTGGCGGCGCCGTGGCGTTCAACGTGTCGTACTGGTACTCGCAGTCATTCGATCATCTCTCCGCGATGAACCTGTCGGGCGCCGCGGCCAGGCCGCTCGCCGGGGAAAACGATCTCGCGCAGAATCCCTTCGATCTCGAGGCGGAGTGGGGACCCTCGCTGTTCGACGCGCGGCACCGGTTCGTCGCCAGCGCCAGCTGGATGCTGCCCTCGTTGGCATCCGCGGCGTCGCCCGTGCGGGTGGTGCTCGGCGGATGGCAACTGAACGCGATCGCGACGCACAACTCAGGCACGCCGTTCACCGTGTCTGATTCCGCGAACGTGGCGCTCCAGGCGAACAGCCCGCCGATTTCAGGGTTTCCGGCGAGCAGGCCGAATCTTGCCGGCGACCCGAATCAGGGCCCGCATACCGTGGACGCCTGGATCAGCCGTTCCGCGTTCGAGCGGCTCAACGTGCAAACGCAGGCAGGCCAGTTCGGAAACGCGGGCCGCAACATCGTCCGCGGACCGGCGTATACCAACCTGGATCTCGCGCTCGTTCGGGATTTCTCCCTGAAGGGCGACACACGTCTGCAGGTCCGGGCCGAGATGTTCAACGTCACCAATCACGTCAATCTCGGCTTGCCCGTTGCGGACCTCAACTCGCCGAACTTCGGACGCATCCTGTCGGCGGGGTCCGCCCGGTTGATGCAGTTTGCGGTGAAGCTGCTCTTCTGATGCGCTCTGAGTAGCAGCGCCGGCTAAGCTAGACTCACGCGCGTGCCTCTCAGCAGAGAGAACGCCGGCGCGCTGACGGTGCTCGGCGCCGCGGCCTCCCTGGTGTTCGGCTTCTTCGGCTTCGCCGTCGCGGTTCCCTGGATCACCGCCGTGATGCCAGTCAGCGAGGCGATCGAGCGGTGCCCCGGAGCGATCGACCCGTCCTGGCCTGCGGTCTTCTGCAATCATAGTCAGCCGTCGGAATGGAAATACGGGCTGATCGCGGAACATCCGATCCGCTTCGCTCTCGCCTGGCTGCAGCTGATCGTCGGGTGGGGTGCGTTCTTCGCGCTCGGGGCGCGCCTGAAGCGCTATCGCTGACGAGTCCCTTCGGGGAAACCGCTCCAAGGTTGACACCCGATACACGCCGCACGAATCAGCCAGTCATCTTGACACCCTAAAGGAGCCGTGCCACCATCGGCCCTTCATCTGGATTTCCTAAAGGAGCCGCGTGGAGAAGCTCGACATTCCTCAGGGCACGCTCGACCTGATGATTCTGACGATTCTCGCTCGCGAGCCGATGCACGGCTACGGGATCTCGCAGCGGCTCGCCGTCCTCAGCCACGATCAGTTCCAGGTCAATCCGGGATCGTTGTTCCCGTCGCTGTACCGTCTGGAGCAGGACGGCAAGCTGAAGGCGGAATGGCGGGCGACCGAGAACAACCGTCGCGCCAAGTACTACCGCCTGACGGCCTCCGGCCGGCGCCAGCTCGAACAGCATCGCGAGCGCTGGAACCGCGTCTCGTTCGCCGTCACGAGTGTGCTGGAGGGCGCATGACGTTCCTGCATCGCCTCGCCTCGATCGTGCGCTGGATGGTCCGGACCGGAACAGGCCGAGCCGACCTGAACGACGAGCTGCAGACCTTCGTCGACATGGCTGCCGCCGACCAGGTCCGCGACGGCGCGACGCCCGCCGAGGCCCGCCGTCTGGCCGTGCTCCAGCTGGGCGGTGTGGAACAGGCGAAGGAGCGCGTTCGGACCGCTCGCCATGGCGCGTGGCTCGACGCGGCCGGGCGAGACGTCCGCTACGGATTGCGGCAGCTCCGGCGCAATCCGGCGTTCTCGGCGATCGCGATCGCGACGCTCGCGCTCGGCATCGGCGGGATGACGGCGATGTTCAGCGCCTTCGACGCGGTGCTGATCCGCCCCTTGCCCTACACCGACGCGGACCGTCTCGTGATGATCTGGGACGGATGGGCGAAGGCGACGTCACGTCGAGACACAACTCCACACCCGCGGAATGGATCGAGTGGCGCCGCCTCAATACCGTCTTCACGGATCTCGCGTGCAGCTCAGCCGGGCGACGCGACGCTCTCCGGCGACGGCGAACCCGAACAGGTGCCCGCGCGGAAGGTCACGTGGACCTTCTGGAGCGTGCTTGGCGTGCAGCCGATGCTCGGGCGTGTCTTCACCGAGGACGAGGACAACAAGGGCGTGCGGGTCGTCGTGATCAGCCACGGACTGTGGCAGCGCCGCTTCGGCGGCGCATCCGACATCGTCGGACGCACGATCTCGCTCAACGACGAGCCGTACGAAGTGATCGGCGTCATGCCGCGGAACTTCTACTTCATGCCCTCGCGCGAGATCGACATGTGGATGCCGGCGTCGTTCCCGCCGTGGATGCGGACGAAACTTCACCTGGCACGACGCCCAGATCGTCGCGCGGCTCAAGCCCGGCGTCACGCTGGAGCACGCGAGACAGTCCATGGCGGCGTTGAGCCTGCAGGTGACGGCGAAGGACTTCCGCGGCCCCCATTCGGTGATCGTCACGCCTCTGCGGGAAGAGATCGCCGGCAAGACACGAACCGCGCTGATCCTGCTGCTGAGCGCGTCGGCGGCGCTGCTGCTGATCGCCTGCGTCAACCTGACGAATCTCCTGCTGTCGCGTGGCGCAGCGCGCGGCCGGGAAGTCGCGGTGCGCGCGGCACTCGGCGCAGGCCGCGGCAGGCTGGTCTCCCAGTTCCTGACCGAAAGCCTGGTGCTCGCCGCGCTCGGCACGCTGGCCGGACTCGCGCTCGCCCTTCCCGCCATGCGGTTTCTCGAACGGCTCGTGCCCGAGGCCATGGGCGCGGCGCGTCTCACGCTCGATTGGCGCGTGCTGGCCTTTTCCGCGGCCGTGGCGATCGCAGCGGCGGTGACCTTCGGACTCGCGCCTGCGCTGCGCGGATCTCGAGCTCGCGCCGCAGGAAGCGCTCCGCGATGGCGGACGCGGCACGGCGGGCGCGCGCAGCCACTGGTTCCAGCATTCGCTGATCGTCGTCGAGACGGCGCTCGCGGTCGTGCTGCTGACATGCGGCGGCCTGCTCCTGCAGACCTTTCAGCACCTGCGGAACACCGATGTCGGATTCAGGAGCGAAAGGCTCCTGACGTTCGAGACTCCGCTCTTCCGCTACAAGGACTTCGACCGCCGCGTGGCATTCATCAACGCCGAACTGGAGGCCGTGCGCGCGATTCCCGGCGTCGTCAACGCAGGCGCGATCAATCGCATTCCGTTTACGAACGTCGCCGACGCGACGTTCTACTGGCTGGAGGGCCAGCCCAGGACCAGCATCCCGCAGCAGGTCGCGCTCATGCGCAACGTCAGCCGCGACTACTTCGCGACCGATCGGTGCGAGCCTGCGCGAAGGCAGGTTCTTCAGCGCGACGGATCAGGCGTCCAAGCTACCCGTGGCCATCGTCAACGAGCCGTTTGCCAATCGCCATTTCCGGGGCCGATCTCCTCTGGGCCAGAGGTTCAAGTTCGGATCCACTGGTGAGAAGGGCTACTGGTACACGATTGTCGGCGTCGTGAAGCCGATCCGGGAGGCTGGCGTGTTGGAGACGTTGAAGCCCGCCGTCTATCGCCTGCACGAACACTGCGATCAGATCGGCGACCTGCACACCGGCATCGTGGTTCGAACGGCCGTCGAGCCGGCGTCGATCGTCCCGGCGGTCCGTCAGGCCATCTGGTCGCTCGACAAGGATCAGCCGCTCGCGCGCATCCGGACGATGGAGGAGATCGTCGACCGCCAGCTGTCGACGCCTTCGCAGAGCACGGCGCTGTTGAGCGCATTCGCGCTGCTCGCGCTGCTGCTCGCCGTCGCTGGGAATCTACGGAGTGCTCTCCTACGCCGTCACCCAGCGCACCAACGAGATCGGCGTCCGCATGGCGCTGGGCGCGACCTCACGCGAGATCATGCTCTCCTTTGGCAGACGAGGGCTGGTGTTGACGCTCGCCGGGCTTGCAATTGGTCTCGTCCTGGCGGCGATCGCGTCGCGCTTGCTGAGGACGCTGCTCTACGGCTTCCGCCCCGACTACATCACGACCGTCGCCGTCGTTTCGGTGATTCTCGTAGGCGTCGCGGCACTGGCGTGCTTCGTTCCCGCGCGCCGCGCCTCGCGCATCGATCCGATGGTGGCCCTGCGGCAGGACTGAATCGAGGACGGGCACCTGAGTTATCTTCCGTTACAGCCGTGATCTATCATCGGCAGGCCATGATCGCCCGATGCGCGTTGTCGGTATTCGCCGCCGTCCTCGTCGCCGCCGTCCCGCACGGCGATCAGGGTGCCGGTGCCGTCCCGGATTGCTCGCGCATCACCGCCGCAAACAGTGACGATTGCGTGCGCCTGAACCAGATCCAGCTCCTCGGGTACGCACAACAGCTATCACGTCGTCCCGGCGCCGCCGCTGCTCGCAGTGCTCGGTGCCCGCGCCCGGGACATCGAGTACTCACACCGGCCGCTCGTCGATCAGTTGTCGGAGCTTGGCATCCGCAAGTTCGAGCTCGACGTGTTCGCCGATCCCGAAGGAGGCCGGTTCGCCGCGCCGGCGGGGTTGCGGATGGTGAAGGGGCTGGACGGCGTCGGTCCCGAACTGCGCGAGCGCGGATTCAAGGTGCTCCATACGCAGGACATCGACTACCGCACAGTCTGCGCGACCTTGCGGGCGTGCCTGATCACGATCCGGGACTGGTCGCGGTCGCATGCGTGGCACGTGCCCATCATGGTCATGCTCGAAGCGAAGGACGGGCCCCTCAAGGATCCCGACGGCGTGGGATACGTCACGCCCATCCCGATTGGCGTCGCCGAACTTCGAGCGCTCGATGAGGAGATCCGATCCGTCTTCGACGCTACCCACGTCATCACGCCGGATCTCGTGCGCGGCAAGCACACGACGCTGGCGGAGGCGGTCACGGCCGACGGCTGGCCGCGTCTTCGCGACGCACGCGGAAAGATCCTCTTCGCGCTCGACAACACCGACGCGCACCGCGACGATTACCTGCGGGACAGTCCCTCGCTCCAGGGCCGCATGATGTTCGTGAGCTCGGCGCCGCCGGAACCGTCCGCGGCGTTCATCAAGATGAACGAGGCGCTCGGCGAGCAGGAAGAGCTCATTCGCCAGCAGGTCCGCGCCGGCTTTCTGATTCGCACCCGTGCGGACATCCCGACCGCGGAGGCAAGAAGCGGAAGCACCGCTCGCCGGGACGCGGCGTTTCGCTCGGGCGCGCAGTATGTCAGCACCGACTACCCGGAGCCAAGCCCGTTCGGCTCGGGATACGTTGCCCGATTGCCCGGCGCCGATCGGCTGGCCGCGCGGTGCAACCCCGTGAACGCTCCTTCCGGCTGCCGGGACGAGTGGCTCGAGCCGCAGCGCGCCGGGAAACGTTGACGTCAGTCTTACAATATGTAAGACTGCTGCTCGATGGCGCGACGTCCCGCACTCCTGCCGAGCCTCTCGCGGAAGGAAGCATTGATCCTCGACCTTCTCGGACGCTCCAAAGGGATGTACGGGCTCGAGCTCGTGGCGGCCTCCGAGCGTGAGTTGAAGCGCGGAACCGTGTACGTGACGCTCGGCCGCATGGAGCAGAAGGGGTTCATCTCGTCGCGGCTCGAAGATGCACCGCCGCGATTCGGCGGCCTGCCGCGGCGGCTCTATTCGGCGACAGCAGTCGGCCGCGAAGTTCGTGCTGCCGTTGTAGCACTGCGGAAACGGCTCGTCCCGAGGCTCGTGCGATGACGCGGCCGGGAGAGCGCATCCGGGCGATCGCGTCACGCCTGCTCCCGTCCGAGGCGATGGAGTCGGTCATCGATCCGATCGTGGCCGATCTGCAGTGCGAGTACGGGGACGCGATGACAGAGAATCAGCCGTGGCGTGCCCGGCTGACCCTGGTCCGCAGTTACGTCGGCCTCGCGAGCGCGCTGATCAGGCTCGGCATCCGGTACCTCTGCGATCCTCGCATCGGCAATCCGGGTTCTGACGTCGCGCGAACCTGGATCGTCTCGGTGCTCGCATTCGCTATCCTGACGTTCACGCTCGTCCTTCCACCCCTCTTGAACGAGCGGTGGTGGGAACACGATCCCCTGTTCGGTGCGCTGCTCTCCGTCACGCTCATTCCACAGGCGCTGCCCTTGAGCATTCCCGCTGGCCTGTGCGTCGGCGTGTTGTGGGCGGCGCGAGGGAAGATCGTGACCTCGCGACGGCTCTGGACCGTGCTGGCGATCGCCACCGTATTCACGGCCCTCGTGTGGGTGACGTTGGAGTGGATGATCCCGGAAGCGAATCAGGGCTACCGCGAGATGCTGGCATCGCGGCTGGCTGGCGATGGACGCACAGTAACGTTGGAGCGCGGTCTCAACGAGCTGGGACTTTCACGCCTCGGGCAGCGCACTGATCCCGCCGCGATCCGCCACTACCATCTGCTCTGGGCACTCTGTTTCGCGGCCGCCCCGCTCGGCCTCCTCGCGTGTGGTCTGGCTGGCTACGTTCGCCGGGCGGCTTCGGCCGTGGCCCTCGCGATCGCAGTCTCGATCTCCTATATGGTGTGCATCTGGGTGTCTGCGGACATCCCGTCCGGATCCCTGATACCGCCGCTCGTGCAAGCATGGACGCCTAACGTCGTGTCTCTGCTCATCGCCTGCGGGTTGATCCTGCAGCGTCGGCGGCCGGTCGCCATCTGATTTCACTGGCGGCTGGCGATCACCGAGAGCTGGCTGAGCGCGGGATCCTGGTAACCGACAGGCTGATAGTCGCCGCTCTCCGGCAGTTCTTGACGAAGATGACCGTGTTCGTGCGGGTATCGGCGCCTACGAACTGCGCGATCGTGTCATGCGCCTCGTCGTAGACGGCGGTGCTGAGGCGCGACTTGAAACCCGTTCCCCGGTGGACGCTGGAGTAGTGGCGGAGGAAGTCCTGCACGGCGTCCACGACCTCACGGAGTGGAGGAGTGCTGGCGGCATTGTCCAGGTTGATGTAGGGCACCATCCGCGCGTCGAGGAGCGGCACTTCCTCGTCGAGCCCGACGATGCGATCCCTCCACCCGTCCATGCCGTTCTGCCTTGTTGAATCCATTCGACCTCACTCGAACACAGGCAGAAGCCGAGCCGGACGGTCACCACGGGGCCGGCAGACGATGCGGGTGCTACTGCGTACGTACCTGATAACGCGATGCCAGCGACGATCACGCCAACGCGCTGATTTCGCAGGCGTCAGCGGACCCTCTGACACACCTCGGCTCGATCCATCCCGATCCGCGCGATGTAAGAAAACCGACGCTGGAGGGACTACCTTTCCAGAGTGGCGAGCGCCGATCACCGCACCGCGTATGAGGAGCTGCTGCGGCGGTATGTGACGCCGTTGCGGCGGCTGGCCAGGTCGTACGAGCGGGACGCCAGCGCCGGTGAAGACCTCTTCCAGGAGATTGCGCTGGCGTTGTGGACGGCGTTGCCGCGCTTTCGCGGCGACAGTTCCGAGCGCACGTGGGTCTATCGCGTTGCCCACAACACGGCGATCACCTTCGCGACCCGGCAGCGAAAAAACCGGGATCGCAGCCAATCGACCGAGATTGCGCCTGAACCGGCGGCGGGGGCGACGCAGGAAATCGACGCGATCGAGCAACAGCGGCGCGCGCGGCTGTGGGCAGTCATCCACGAGCTCCCGGTTGGCGATCGTCAGCTGATCGTGCTGCACCTGGAAGGACTCTCGGCGCAGGAGATCGAAGCGATTACGGGCATCAGCAGCGGTGCGGTCGCGACCCGTCTGACGCGCTTGCGCCAGAGGCTCGCGCGCGCGGTCGCGCGGTAACCGATTGACAGACGACGGAGCTACAGCCATGAGCAACGGGAATGAGTTCAGCGTTGGGCGAACCGACGACGATCTGGTGGCGTTGTGGCGGGGGAATGGCGCGTCCGCGCCGGATGCGGAACGGGTCGCGCGCGAGATCATGGCCCGCGTCTGGCGATTCGATCAGCAGATTCTCTGGAGGAACTTCCGCGAGTACGCGGCCGGCCTGGTGCTGATGGTGATCTTCGCCATGCAAATGGTGCTTGGCAGCGATCGCACCGGCGGGGCCATTGGCTTCGCGTGCGTGTCGTTCGTCATGGTGTACCTGTGGTGGAGGCATCGCAGCATGGAGCCGTTGGACCCTGCGGCCGACCTGGGCGCCTACCGGCGCGCGTTGATCGCGCGGTTCGACGACCAGATCCGACTGCTGCGTACTTCGCCGTACTGGTACTTGCTGCCTCTGTTCGTGCCGGGACTGTGGCTGGCCATCTCGCAGTGGCCTCACTCCGGATGGATGGTGCTTATTCCACTCGGCGTGGTCGTCGTGGTGTTCGTATTCATCGGCTGGCTCAACGTGAAGGTCGGCGTGGGCGGCCTGCGCCAGGCCCGCGATCGCATCGCGGCAGTGGGGATGGGCGAGGAGTGATGAAGCCTTCCGTCTACGCTCCGCCCGTCCTCGTGCGTTCGAGGCGCACGAGGTACCGGAACAATCCGACGTTCACCGCCAGGCAGGCGGCGCTCGCGGCCGCCGCCGGCCACACGACGCCGTCGTCGCCGCCCAGCCAGGCGTTCATCGTCGCCGTCAGCAGCCAGAGCTGCAGTACCACGATGATGAGCACGAAGATCACCATGCCGTAGATGATCGTCGCTCGCTGCTCGCGGCTGAACGGGCGTTTCGCCGACGCGCTCACGTGGTCCGCTCCTCGACGCCGACGGCGTACACGTCCCGTCCACGCATCTCGAGGACGATGCGCGTCAATGGCCGGCGGGGCGGACCGGCCGTGGGGACACCCGTGCGCAGGTCGAAGCGCCCCTCGTGACAGGGACAGTAGAAGCTTCCTTCCTGCGGCCGCGGGATCACGGCGCAGGATAGATGCGTGCACTTCTGGCTGAACGCGACGAACTCGCTGGTCGTCAGGCGCACCAGCAGGCACGGTTCGTGCTCATCGGGATACGTGAATCCAATCGCACCACCGACGGCAATTCCGTCCACGGAGGCGATTCGCTGAATCGGCGCCTCGCCACCTCGCTTCCGGTACCAGTTCTGCGCGCCGATCCAGAGCTGCCCCAGCGTGAATGCCGCGCTCGTCATCACCAGGAACTTCATGAAGTCGCGGCGCTCGACATACAGATCCTGCGGCCAGTCGATCGGAAAATCCTGTCTCCACGCAGGCTGCGCCTCCAGGGGGGCGAAGTTCGGGGCAATGGTGATCTGCTCGCGATCGAACGACGGCGCGTAGAGATTGGCGGGCGCCGTCCCGGTCAGGCCTTCGCGTCCGGGCGAATTGACCGCGGCGTCGATCGGACCGCGCGGGTCTGGTGTGAGATCAGCCATCGCTACACCTCGATGCCGGCGAACGGATCGGTCTCAGCCGCCGCTGCCTCACGGTCTGTCGAGATCACCTTGAGCGATACGGCGCGATTGCGCGGCTGCTCGTCCATCGCCGCGACGACGTCCACATACGACGCGCGAGCGGCCAGCGCGCGAGGCACCATCACGTGCACTTGCGTCGTAATCGTCTGGTTGCCGAACCGGAAGGTGTTGACCGGAGTAGAGAGCGGCCGGAGCTGCGCGATTTGCTCGCGCGTTCCGAAGAAGAGCGCCTGGCTGGGGCAGACGGTCGCGCACATCGGCTTCTTGCCGACGCTCGTCCGGTCGTAGCACATGTCGCACTTCATCATGATCTTGCGATCCTCGTACACCTCCGGCACGCCGAACGGGCACGCGATGACGCAGTTGCCGCACGCGATGCACCGCGGCTTTCGTGCGGACTGCACGACGCCGTCGCCCGTACGCTTGATCGCGTCCGCCGGACAGACCTCGGCGCATGTCGGCTGCTCGCAGTGCATGCAGACCACGGGCACGGTCTGCACGCTCTCGGGCCGGTCGACGTATTCGAGGTGAATCATCGACTCGCCGCGGTGGGTGTCGCATTCCGTGCACGCCTGCACGCACGCCTGGCAGCCGATGCAGCGGTTCGGGTCGATGAAAAAGTGGAGGTAGTCCGGCTTGGCCATGCAGCACTCCGTCCTATTGCTGCGGCTCGAGAATCGCCGCGTACTCCGGCGCCGCGGCTGCCTTGCGCACCCGGCATCCGCACACCTTGTACTGAGGGATCTTGCTGATTGGATCCTGGGCCGCCACGGTCAGCTGGTTGGCGCTCTTGCGGCCGGCCCAGTGATACGGGATGAAGATCGTGTCGGGCCGGATCGTCGTGACGACCTGCGCTTTGAGCGTGATCGTGCCGCGCCGCGTCTCCGCCGTCGCCCAGTCGCCGTCCGCTATGCCCAGTTTTGCGGCGAGCTTCGGGTGCATCTCGATCCGAGGCTCCGCGTACTGTTTGACCAACGGTCCAATCCGGCGAGTCTGCGTGCCTGACAAGAACTGGCTCACGACACGACCGGTTGTCAGGTAGACCGGATACTCCTCACTCGCATCGTCGACAGGCTGCCGGTACTCGGCGACATTGAAACGGGCCCGGCCATCCGGGAAGTAGAAGGGACCGGCGCCTTTCGCAACGGGGTTGTAGCTCCCCCGCTCGAAGAGCCGGGGCGTGCCCGGATGATCGTCAACGGGCGCGCCGGTTCTCGGGTCTTCGCTGTAGCACGGCCAGAAGACGCCGAGCTGCTCGGTGATCTTCTCGTAGGTGACGCCGGAGTAGTCCGCCACGCCGCCCTTGCTGGCGACGCGGAGCTCCTCGAAGATCTCGCGCGGCTGGCTGAAGGTGAAGCCGTGCGGCCGGCCGAGCGCGTGCGCAATGTCCTGGATGATGCGCCAGTCCTCGCGCGCGTCTCCCGGGCAGTCCACGGCCTTGTTGATCTTGATGATGCGCCCCTCGACCTGCGTCACGGTCCCTTCATCCTCTTCGTGCAGGCTGCCGGGCAGAACGGTGTCGGCGTGCCACGCCGTGTCGTTGAGGAAGAAATCGATGGCGGTGTAGAACTCGAGCTTCTCGAGACAGCGCGTGACGAACGAATTGTCCGGAAGCGACACCTTCGGGTTGAAGCAGATCGACAGCAGTCCCTTGATCTCGCCGCGATCGATCTTGCGGAACAGCTCGTAGGCGTCCACGCCCGGACCCGGCATCTCCTGCTCGTCGATCCCCCAGACGCCGGCGATGTATCGCCGGTGTTCGGGGTTGCTGATGTCGCGCCAGCCTGGGAGCTGATCGCATTTCTGACCGTGCTCACGCCCACCCTGCCCGTTCCCCTGCCCGACGATCGTGCCGTAGCCGCTCTTCGGCTTGCCGATGCGCCCCGACGCCAGCACGAGGTTGATCGTGCCGAGGGAGTTCTGCACACCATTCGAATGGTGCTCGATCCCGCGTGCATGAAACAGGAAGCTCGTCTTCGCCGGGCCCCACAATTCCGCCGCATGCATGAGCGCGCGCTGAGGCACACCGGTCACGTCGGCCGTCCGTGAAAGCGTCCACTCCCGGCAGTACTCTGCAACCTGCTCGAAGCCGACGGTGTTGTCCTTGATGAACTCGTGATCCAGCCAGTCGCGCTCGATCATGATCTGGAGCACTCCGGCAAAGAGCGCGGCGTCCCGGCCCGGTTTCACGGGCAAGTACAGGTCGCACGTGCGCGCGACGGGCGTAATGCGAGGGTCCTGGACGATGACCTTCGCGCCCTGCTCGCGCGCCTGCCAGATGTAGTTCGTCGTGATCGGCGAGCACTCCGCGACGTTGGAGCCGGCCACCCAGATGACCTCGGTCCCGACCATGTCGGACCACGGATTCGTCGTGCGATCGATGCCAAACGCCTTCTTGTTCGCGGCACCGGCGCTCACCATGCAAAGCCGGCCGTTGTAATCGATGAACGGTGTCTTGAGGCAGACGCGCGCGAACTTTCCAAGCAGATAGGTCTTTTCAGTGGTCAGGCTCGCGCCACCCAGCACGGCCATGGCGCCCGGTCCGTACGTCTTCTGAATGCGCGCGATCTCGCTGGCGGTGCGCGCGATTGCCTCGGGATACGGCAGCGGGCTGAAACCGGACGGAGACGACGGGTTGCGGCCGAGCGCCGTCGTCAAACGATCGGGGTGGGAGCCCTGGAGGTAGCGCTTCACGCCCTTCGGGCAGAGCATGCCGCGATTGAACGGGAACTCCTCCCAGGGCTCGAACCCGATGACCTGATTGTCATGGACCTTGAGCTGGATGCCGCATTGCTGCCCGCAAAAACAACAGTGCGTCTTCACGAGCCGATCCGGCTCGACGCTCGTCGACAGATGCACGCCCGTCATCGACGACAGATGCGGACCGAAGCGTTCGATGATGCGAATGGGATCGACGGGGACTTCCGCCACGCCGGCTACCCTGCCTCTCGTTTGTCGCCTGGCCCGGAGTTCAGGTACTGGCGCCACAACGCTCCTTGCGCCAACCCGAAGAGCGCCCGCCGACATCTGGGACAGACTTCCTGGTAGTGGCCGCCGTCGGGAAGCTCGTACTGGAACCCGAGCTCCTGCTCGACCACGGTGAGATCGCGAATCATGGGCATGGACGCATACGGTTCGCCGCATCGACGACAGAGCGCCTGTCGATCGCCGGCACCGGCGTCCTTGTAGAAGCCGACGCCGAGCTGCGCCGGCCGCTGGAAGACGTGAAACAGCTTGCCGAACGGCAGCCACAACAGCGTCACGATGACGGTCGCGGCGTGGATAATGGCGAGGAAGTCGTACGCGTAGCCGCGCATCCACGTGTAGCTCGCCGTCAACATCAGTCCGGTCACGCTGATCGCAAACAGCAGCAGGAGCGGAAGGATGTCCTGCCCGAACTGCTGCAGGGTGACCGCCCCGTGGTCGATCATCCGCCGCCTGAAGGCCAGCATCACACCTGCAATGACGAGGAACGAGGACCACACCAGGCCGTGGAAGATCACGAACGCCACGAAGGATTCGACTGGGAAGTCCTGCGTGGGGATACCGAACACGAACGCGCGGTAGGTGTGGAAATCGCCCGGGACTGTTTCGAAGTGGACCCAGCCCCACACGAGCGGGAACGTGATCGCGGCGGCGAGTATGCACCCCCACATGATCAGCCAGTGCGCGAGCCCGCGCAGCCTCCCTCGCCTGAAGATGTAGGCGTTCGCCGCAAATTCCACGAGCGCCCGGCGTCCAAGACTGAGGGTGTTGCGGCCCACCGATCGGCGTGCGAAGAACGCCTGCCATCCGCGACGCCAGTACATCCGTGTGGGCGGCCTGCTCAGCCACATCGCGTAGCGATAGCTGATGCCGAACGCGGCGAAGAGCGTCGCGAAGGTGTAGCCCACGAGCGCCGCATCGAAATGCTGAAGATTGCGAGACCCGACCACGATCGCTGCCGCGAGACCGGCCATGACGAGCGTGGCCCAGGCCCCGGCTCTGACCCGCTCGAGCGACTGGCGGGCGTGCACGGGCAACGAGCGCGTCCACTCGACGTCACTCGGGCGGAACGCTCGCTCGTTCGCAAACCGAAGCGCCAACGCCGTTGCCGACAGAAGAATGAAGCCGGGCCAGATCGCCCCGAGACGATCGCTGAACACGCCCAGCAGCAACGGGGGAAAGAATCCTCCGAGACCACCGAGCGCGCCGACCAGTCCCGTTACCGTGCCCGTGTCTTTCGGGAAGTGTTCCGGCACGAGCTTGAAGACCGCGCCGTTGCCCAATCCCAACAGCATCGCGCACGAGAGCGCGCCGACCGTGAACGGCACCATCGACGGCCACATCAGGAGGAGCGAGAACAACGCCACGCCGCCGAACACCCATGACAGCACTTGTGCGCCGCCGATGTGATCCGCCAGCCAGCCACCCACGGGCCGCATCAGCGTCGCGAGCACGACAAACCCTGCGGCACGAAACCCGGCGTCGGCGGGCGCGAGACCGAATTGCGCGCGCAGCAAGGTCGGGAGATAGATCGAGAAGGCCACGAACCCGCCGAACGTCAGAAAATAGAATGCGCCGAGCAGCCACGCGGTAGGGGAGCGCCGCAGGACAGCGGCCATCGCCGCCATCGTCGCTGGACGACCTGCCTGAGGAGGATTGCGTGCCGAAGCGTAGTACGCAGCAGCCCAGATCAGCAGGAGCCAGCCCATGCCTCGAAAAACGGTTTCCCAACCTGCGTACGAGGCCACGACCGGTCCGACGAAGACCGCGAGCGACTGGCCCATCGTACCCAGTCCGTAGACTCCGAGGGCCGTGCCCTGCCTCGCGGCCGGCGTCCAGCGCGACACGAAGGCCGCGCCAACCGCAAACGACGATCCCGGCATGCCGAGAATGAAGGCGGCCGCGAGCAGCGAGCCATAGCTCCCGGTGAGAGGCACGAGAAACGCCGCGAGCGAGGAGAACACCAGGAGCGCCGTGAAGACAAGGCGTCCTCCGAATCGATCCGTCAATATACCCATCGGCAGGCGGGCCACCGAGCCCAGCAGGACGGGCACCGCGACTAACAGGGCGGTTTGCGACGCGCTCAGGCTGTAGAGGCCGGTGAAAACTGTCGCGAGTCCTCCGATGAGGCCCCATGCGACAAACGACAGGGCGAAAGAGATCGTCGCCAGCGCCAACGCGCGCGATGGCGAGGCGCCTGGAGGCGCCTCGTGGCCGACGGATGGGATCGTCTCGAGCGGCCCGTTGCCCATGTCCGTTCGTCAGAGTCTAGTCTGACGTCATCGTTCCCGAAATGTTGAAGTGAAGGCCCGCCGACCCAGCTCATCCTGCAGGCGATCAAAGTCGCATCGTCGTCAGGTCACCCGTTCGGCCGCTCCCAGGGAAATCCGCCCCACTCTGCTGCGCGTAGTCAGGTCTGAGTGTCCTGATTGATGTAAGTGAGGAGGAAAGTCCCGATGCGAAAAACTATCAACAGAAAGAAACAGTCCGTCGTGCTCGCGAGTCTCGCGGTCCTGCTGGCAGCTGGTGCGTGGCATGGCGTACGCGCGAACGGTCGAGACGACGATCGCTTTCGTAGCGACCTTCGAGTCATCGGCTTGACCGACGACGGCAAGCTGGTGTCGTTCAGAGCCTTTTCGCCCGAGAGGGCGAGAGACGTTGGATCCATCACCGGCCTGACCGGCGCGGACACGGCGATCGTCGGGATCGATTTCCGCGTGCAGGACGGAAAGCTCTACGGGGTCGGCAACGGCGGCGGCGTGTACACGATCGATCCAAGAACCGCCCAGGCGATGTTCGTCAACGCGCTGACGGTGCCGCTGATGGGAACGTCCTTCGGCGTCGACTTCAACCCGGCTGCCGACCGCCTGCGGATCATCAGCGACGCCGGTCAGAACCTCGCGCACAACGTGAACGACCTCGGCGTGACCGCGCCCAACGGGACGCTGACATACACTCCGCCTCCGGCTATAGCGGTGCCCGCCCTTGGCGTCACCGCGGCTGCCTACACGAACAACGATCTGAATCAACCGAACACGGGCACGACGCTGTTCGATCTGGACACGACGCTGGACCAGGTCGTCATCCAGTCCCCTCCGGGCGTTGGCATCCTGGTTGCGACAGGCAAACTCGGGGTCGATGCCGCCGCGCCCGCGGGCTTCGATATCTACAGCCTGCTCGTGAACGGCGTGACGGTCGCCAACTTCCCGTTCGCGACGCTCTCCGTGAACGGCAAGTATCGGTTCTACACGGTCAACCTCACGACCGGCCAGGCGTTCTCCCTTGGCCGCTTCGACGAGAACGTCGTCGACATCGCAATCCCGCTGAGTCAGTAGCCTTCCGCACCGAGCGCTCGTCGTCGTCGTGACACGCGATGCCGACGAGCGCTCGTCCCTGGAGCGATTGCCACAACCCTGAGGAACGTAGTGTCCGGCTTCAGCCGGACTTCAGCGGGTCCGCCTAAAGGCGGACACTACGAGCAAAATGCACTAAGCTCATGTCGGAAACGACAGGGCTGTGGCGATGAACGCGGACTTCATCCAGGACGTGCGGTACGCCTTCCGCCAGCTTCGGAAGGCTCCCTTGTTCACGCTCACGGCGACGATGTCGCTGGCGCTGGGCATCGGCGCAAATGCCGCGGTGTTCACGGTCATCGAGCGGGTTCTGCTTCGAACGCTCCCGGTCAAAGATCCACAGGAGCTGGTCTACGTCACCGACGAACGCATCCTGACGCAGGCAAGCCCGCGATTCTCTTATCCGTTCTACACGCTCCTGCGCGACAACACGGCGCTGACCGGTGTGACGGCGCGCGCCGGCGGAGCCCTGAACGCCTCGGTGAACGGTCACATGATGAGAGTCACCGGGGAGCTCGTCTCCGGCAGCTATTTCAGCGTGCTCGCGGCTGGCACTCAGTTGGGGCGGCCGCTGTCACCTGAGGACGACCGAAGTCCCGGGGCGCATCCGGTTGCCGTGATCAGTGACAGGTACTGGCGGCGCGTGTTCGGTTCCGATCCTTCAGTCGTCGGACGACCAGTTCATCTCAACGAGCAGCCCTTCACGATCGTGGGCGTCGCGGCCAAGGGCTTTGCAGGAACCGATGTCGGCAGTCCAAGCGACATCTGGATCCCGATGGCGATGCAGCGGGAGGTCGGGAGGAATTTCCTGACCGACACTCGCACGAATTGGCTCGAGATCATCGGGCGCCTCGGTTCGGGGCTCACGCGTGAGCGGGCCGCCGCCGAGCTCACTGCGTACGTGCAGCGTCAGGCGTCTGGCCTCCCGCCGGAGGTCACCGCCAGGCAGTTCGTGCTTCTGCCGGGGGACAAGGGCAATTCGCCGGTCCAGTCGGAGATCGGTCCCGCCCTCACCGTGCTCATGGCGCTGACGGGACTGGCGCTGGCGCTCGCCTGCGTCAACGTGGCGAGTCTCGTTGCCGTGCGCTCGGCCGCGCGGGAGAAGGAGATCGCGATTCGACTGGCGCTCGGCGCGTGGCGGTCACGCCTCACGCGGCAACTTCTGACCGAAGGGCTGGTGCTTGCCGTGCTCGGAGGAACCGCAGGCCTCGTGATTGCGCCGTGGGCGGCCCGCCTGCTCGTCGCCTATCAGTCGCAGGCGCTCGACATCGACGCGAGCCCCGATCGACGCGTGCTCCTGTTCGCTCTTGTCGTCTCGGTGATCACCGGGCTCGCTGTTTCTCTGGCGCCGATCCTCTCGTCGAGGAAGATGAGCCTTGCGCGCGCATCCGACAGTTCTTCCGCGAGGCCGCGCGCGATCTCGCGCCGCCTGACGGCACACGACGTCATCGTCACGCTTCAGATAGCAATGGCCCTGGCGATGCTCGTCACCGCCGCCTTGTTCGTGCAGAGCCTGCGAAGCTTCAACTCGGTGGAGCCCGGGTTTCGCGCGGACAATCTGGTTCTCGCGACGCTCGACCCGAAGACCGCGGGCTACGAGTCGAACCGCATCGACGGCTTCTGGCGGAACACGCTCGAGCGAGTCAGGCGGATCTCCGGCGTGGAGAGCGCAACGCTCGCGGGAACCGTCCCGCTGGGCCCGGGACGCCAGAGGCAGCCCTGGAGGAATCCGGTCTCCGGCGAGGAGATCGAGATCGACACGAACTTCGTGGGCCCTCGATACTTCCGCACGCTCGACATTCAGGTTCAGCGCGGCCGCGAGTTCGGCGATGAAGACGGGAGAACGTCGAGACTGGTCGTGATCATCAACGAGCGCCTGGCTCGGATGTTCTGGCCGGAACAGGATCCGATCGGGAAAGGCATTCGCGTGCCCGAGTCCGGCAACCCGGTCGCCGAAGTAGTTGGCGTGGTGAGAGACGTGAAATATCGTGATCTCCGCGGCGAAGCCGGGCCCATGATCTACCGGCCGGTTCTGCAGACGCGGTCGACGGACGCGATGACCCTGCACATTCGGACGTCGCGCGATCTCGGCGAGGTGGTGAGCGCCATCCGGATCGCGATCCAGGACATCGATCGGAGGGTCCCGTTGTTTCAGGTGACGACGCTCGAGGAGCAACTCGACGCATCGTTCGGCCAGACGCGCCAGGCGGCCCTGCTGACCGGAGTCTTTGGCATCCTGGCATTGGTGCTCAGCGGAATTGGCGTGTACGGCGTGACGGCGCTCGCAGTGAGCCGGCGGACACGTGACATCGGCATTCGCATGGCGCTCGGCGCGCGGCCGCTCGACATCGTTCGCGCGATTGGCAGGCGGGGGATCGCACTCGTAGGCGCGGGCCTCATCCTGGGGTTGCTCGGTTCACTCAGTTTCACGCAGGTGACGGGCACCTTGTTGTTCGGGGTCACGGCCGCCGACAGCGCCACCTACGCGGGAATGTCGGCGCTGCTGGCGCTCGCATCCCTCGTGGCGTTCGCGATTCCAGTCAGGGCGGCAACCCGGCTCGATGCGCTCGCCGCCATTCGACGCGAATAGACACGGGAGCCCGGAGCGCGGTGCAGATCAGGGGAGAGCAGCCAGGCGACGCCGCGGCCATTCGTCACGTGAACACGACCGCGTTCGACACGAGCATGGAAGCGGATCTCGTGGATGCGCTCCGCGAACAGGCACGGCCCATCGTGTCGCTCGTCGCGGACGAGGGCGGGATCATCACCGGGCACATCCTGTTCTCCCCGGTCACCCTGTCGTCGCAACCAGGCATGCGGCTCATGGGGCTGGCGCCGATGGCCGTGGTGCCCGACCAGCAACGGCGCGGCGTCGGCTCGGCTCTCGTGCGCGCCGGTCTCGACGAATGCCGGCGGCTGGGCGTTGTCGCGGTGGCCGTGCTCGGCCACGCTGACTACTATCCGCGCTTCGGCTTCAGGCCCGCATCGAGCTTAGGCCTGACGTCCGAGTACGACGTGCCGGACGACGTGTTCATGGCCCTCGAACTGGAGCCCGGCGCGCTGCGCGGACATGCGGGGACGATCCGATATCACCCGGCCTTCCCAGTCGAGTAAGAAGCCGCGCTACCGCAGCGGTTCCATGCCTTGCGATGTGATTACCGCCATCGCCCTGGACCCCTTGAGGAACCGGATCAGCTGCGCCGCGGCGTCCGGGACCCTGGACTGCGAGCTGACTCCCGCGGCAAACGTGACGTAGGACTGTATTTCCGGCGGGAGCGGACCGACGAGCTCGACACCCGGCGTGGTCAGGATCTGCGTGATGACCGTCATGCCGATCTCGATCTCGCCCTTCGCCACGAGCTCCGAGACGATATCGGACTCCGGCCGCGTGACCTTCGACTTGATGGCCTCGGCAATCCCGAGGCGCTGGAACAAGCCGTCGAGATAGATACCGCTTCCGATCTTCAGGTACGCGATCGACCTGGCGTTCAGCAAAGCGCGCTTGAATGCGTCGACCGAGCTGATGTCGGGCTTGCGCGCGCCCGCCTTTACTTCCACGCCGATCCCCGAGCGCGCGATGTCGGTGCGCGTCTTCGCGACGATCCTGCCGTCGCGAATCCACTCGTCCACGGGAGCGGCGCCGCTGATCAGGATGTCGAAAGGCTCGCCGGCATCGCGGCGGCGCGCGAACGCAGGTGGCAGATCGCTGGAGACGATGAGCCGGTGTCCCGTCTCGCGCTCGAATTCAGGTCCGATTTCGGCGAGCACCGTCGCGATGGCTCGCGCCGTCCAGATCCTGATCTCGTCGGCCGTTGCAACGAGCGGTGTCGCAAGAAGGGCCGCAAAGGCCACGGTCGAAACAATTGTCCTGACAGTCCTGCGCTGAGGAGCTGGATGAGGCTGACCCGTATTTTCCATAAGCATCCCAATTCTCGATCGCCGGCATTCGCCGGCGACCGCATGTTCAATTTTGTCAAAGCGCTTCGGCAGTCATCCAATTTTGTCGCTTGGGCGTCAGGTCTTGTTTTTTTACATTTCACGTTGGAATACAAGACCTGACCCTCTCCCTGCTGAGCGTCACCGTTCTTGCACGGCACGCCGGCGCATGGATCGCGCGATCGATCGGAATGGTCCACAGCCCGGGACGGTCTATCTCGTCGGCGCCGGCCCCGGCGATCCGGGCCTCCTGACGCTGCGTGCCGCGGAGCTGCTGGCGGGAGCGACCGAGGTGTATCACGACCATCTCGTCAGCGGCGACGTGCTGGCGCGCTGCGGACCGCAGGCGCGCCTCGTCGACGTCGGCAAGGTCGGCCACGGTCCCCAGTGCGCGCAGGGCGCGATCGAGCAGCGGCTGGTGGCGTCAGCGAGGTCCGGCCATCGCGTCGTCCGGTTGAAGGGCGGCGATCCGATGCTCTTCGGCCGCGGCGCCGACGAGGCGCTGGCGCTCCGGGCCGCCGGCGTTGCGTTCGAGATCGTCCCGGGCGTGTCGTCGGCGCTCGCCGCACCAACCTACGCCGGCATTCCCCTCACCGCCCGCGGCCACGCGTCGTCGGTGACGATCGCGACCGGTCACGCGCTCTCGGGCGGACCAGCGCCGATTCCCGTGGCCGATACGATCGTCGTGCTGATGGGCATCTCCAACGCCGCGATGATCCGCGATCAGCTCGTAGCGACAGGCCTCTCTCCGTCCACGCCTGCTGCCGTCGTCGAGTGGGGCACATGCCGCCGGCAGCGAGTGCTGACCTCCACGCTCGGTGACCTGCCCGACGCGATCGCGCGCGCAGCCGTCGTCGCGCCGGCGGTGATCGTGATCGGCGAGGTCGTCCGGCTGCGGGAGCGTCTCGAGGGCCACGCAGGCGCTCCCGACCGCTCCTGTACAGAGCTGTCCTTTCTTTCGCAATCGCCGACATATTTGTAGGAGCCTCACCGCTCGATCCGCCCGCCTTTCCACGCGATCCCGGGAGCATCGCGCGGAACGTGCGTTGCACGAATCGCCAGGGCCGGCCGGCACTCGCGGCCGATCTGATCCATGGCGAAACGCGTGAAAGTTGTCGACAGTCCTGCAGGTCAGTCCGTGAGCGCGGGCGCGATTCGCACGCACTGTCCGTATTGCGCGTTTCAATGCGGCGTGCTGGTCGCGCCATCCGGCAACGGGACGATGACGATTGCCGGCGATCCCCACTTCCCGGTCAATGCCGGCGGGCTCTGCGTCAAAGGCTTCACGGCGGGAGAGACGCTATCGCACCCCGATCGCCTGTCGACGCCGCTCGTCCGAAACAGTGCGGGTCAGCTCGTGCCCGCGACCTGGGACGACGCGCTCGAGAAAGTCGCGTCAGGTTTTCGCCTGCTGCAGCGGAAGTACGGACGGGACGCGGTCGGCGTCTTCGGCGGCGGCTCGCTCACCAACGAGAAGGCGTACCTGCTCGGCAAGTTCGCGCGCGTCGCGCTTGCGCACGCCGCACATCGACTACAACGGCCGCTTCTGCATGTCGTCGGCCGCGGCGGCGGGCCTGCGCGCCTTCGGCCTCGATCGCGGGCCTGCCGTTTCCCGTCTCGCGACATCGCCGGCGCAGACGCCGTGCTGCTCGTCGGCGCCAACGTCGCCGAGACGATGCCGCCGATCATGCAGTACTTCGACGCGCAGCGCAGCGCCGGCGGGCATCTGATCGTCGTCGATCCACGCCGGACGCCGACCGCGCAGCAGGCGACGCTGCACCTGCGGCTGATCCCCGGCACCGACGCGATGCTCGCGCAGCGGCCTGCTGCACGTCCTGATCCACGAGCGGCCTCATCGACGAGTCGTACATCCGCGAGCGCACGGAAGGCTTCGAAGCGGTGCGCGCGCACGTCCGCGACCTACTGGCCGGAGCGCGTCGAGCGCATGACCGGCGTTCCGCAGCGCGACATCGTCGCCGCGGCGCTCACGCTGGGCCGCGCGTCGAACGCGATGATCCTCACGGCGCGCGGCGCCGAACAGCAGGCGCAGGGCGTCGCGCAACGTGCTTGTCGTTCATCAACCTCGCGCTGGCGCTGGGCCAGGTCGGACGCCCGTGCAGCGGCTACGGCTGCCTCACCGGCCAGGGCAACGGGCAGGGCGGACGCGAGCACGGACAGAAGGCCGATCAGCTCCCCGGCTACCGCCAGCTCGACGACCCGCGGCGCGCGAGCACATCGCGGCGCTGTGGGGCGTCGACGCCGGACGATCTGCCGGGGCCCGGCCGCTCCGCGTACGAGCTGCTCGACACGCTCGGCCGCGAACGCGGCGTGCGCGGCCTGCTCGTGATCGGCTCGAACCCGGTCGTCTCCGCGCCGCACGCGACGCACATCGAAGAGCGGCTCGGCGCGCTCGATTTCCTGGTCGTCTGCGACTTCTTCCTCTCGGAGACCGCGCGCGCTCGCCGACGTCGTGCTGCCCGTCGGCGCAGTGGGCCGAGGAGGAGGGCACGATGACCAACCTCGAAGGTCGCGTGATTCGCCGGCGGCGCGTCGTCGATCCGCCTCGCGGCGTGCGCACCGATCTGCGAGATCCTGCGCGACATCGCGCGGGCGCTCGGATCGCGCGACAGGTTTCTCCGCCTCGGCCGCGCGCCGTCTTCGACGAGCTGCGCCAGGCGACGCGCCGGCGCGCCGCCGACTACTCGGGCATCACGTACGGCGCGGATCGATCGCCAGCAGGGCGTCTTCTGGCCGTGCCCGTCGACGGCGCAGCCCGGGCACGCCGCGCCTCTTCGCGGATCGCTTCTCCACCCCGATCGGGCCGTGCCCGCTTTCACGCGTGCAGCTCGACGGTCCGGCTGAACGGCCCGATCGCCGAGTACCCGCTTCTATCTGACGACCGGCCGCGTGCTGGCGCAGTACCAGTCGGGCACGCAGACGCGCCGCGTCAGCCGGCTGCGCGAGCGCGGCGCGCGAGGCCGATGGCGGAGATGCATCCGCGCGCGGCGCAGCGCTCGGGCCTGGCCGACGGCGACGAGGTGACGATCGAGACGCGGCGCGGCCGCGCCGCGTTCCGCCTGAAGACGACGCAGGGCATCCGCGAGGACACGGTCTTCGTGCCGTTCCACTGGGGCGGACGAGCAGTCGGCGAACCGCCTGACGAATCCCGCGCTCGATCCGATCAGCCGGATGCCGGAGTTCAAGGTCTGCGCGGCGCGGGTTGCCGCGACCGCAACGGAGGCCTCAGTACAATGAGAACGCGATCGCGGCTGGTCGTGATCGGCAACGGCATGGCGGGCGCGCGCCTCGTCGAGGACGTCGTCGCGCGCGATGCCGCGGCGCGTTCGACGATCACCGATGTTCGGCGACGAGCCGTACGGCAACTACAACCGCATCCTGCTGTCGGGCGTGCTCGCCGGGCACGCACGACCCGCAGGACATCTTCATCAACCCGCTCGCCTGGTACGAGCAGAACGGCGTGCGCCTGCACGCCGGCGTGCGCGTGACGCGCATCGACCGCGCCGAACGCCGTCGTCATCGGCGACGACGGCCGCGTCGGAGCCCTACGACCATCTCGTCATCGCGACCGGCAGCAGCGCCGTTCGTGCCGCCGCTCGACGGGCTCGTCACGGACACCGGCCGCTATCGCGACGGGCGTGTTCGTGTTCCGCACGCTCGACGACTGCTCGGCGATCCGCGAGTACGCCGCCGGGCGCGCAGCGCGCCGCGGTCATCGGCGGCGGCCTGCTCGGGCTGGAGGCCGCGCGCGGCCTGCTGCGAGCTCGGGCGTCGAGGTCCACGTCGTCCACCTGATGCCGCACCTGATGGAGGTCCAGCTCGACGCCGCGGCCGGGATGCTGCGAGCGGCGATGGAGCGACTGGGCGTCACGCGCACCTCGCGCGGCGCACGACGCGCCATCCTCGGCGACGCCGCGGTCACCGGGCTGCAGTTCAAGGACGGCTCGCCGCTCGAGTGCGACATGGTGGTCATCTCCGCCGGCATCCGTCCGAACGTCGCGCTCGCGCGCGAGGCCGGCCTCGCGGTCGATCGCGGCATCGTCGTCGGCGACGATCTGCGCTCGCGCCAACGACCCGCACGTCTTCGCGATCGGCGAGTGCGCGCAGCACCGCGGCCAGGTCTACGGCCTCGTCGCGCCGCTGTGGGAGCAGGCGCAGGTGCTGGCCGACCGGCTCACCGGCGCGAACGCCCGACGCCGCGTACCACGGCTCGAAGGTGTCGACGAAGCTGAAGGTCATGGGCGTCGACCTCGCGCGTGATGGGCGACAAGGAACGCGCGACCCGGGCGACGAGGTCGTGCACGTACTCCGAGCCCTCGCGCGGCGTCTACAAGAAGCTGATCGTGCGCGACGGCCAGCTCGCCGGCGCGATCCTGCTCGGCGATCCCGACGGCGCGCCGACGCTCCTGCAGGCGTTCGACCGCGCGCATCGCGCTGCCCGAGAACCGCGCGGAGCTGCTGTTTCCGCTCGATGCGCGTCGACGCGCCGGCCGTCGGCGGCCGACCTGCCGGACGACGCGCAGATCTGCAACTGCAACGGCGTCTCCAAGGGCAGGCTCACGCGGCGATCGCCGGGGGCTGCCGCAGCCTGCACGCGCTCTGCGACGCCACGCGCGCGGGCACCGGCTGCGGCTCGTGCAAGCCGCAGGTGCAGCAGGTGCTCGAGGCGCGTGCCGGCGACGCGCTCGTCGAGGATCCCGCCGCGCACTACTACGTGCCCGGCGTGCCGCTGCAGCAAGCCGGAGCTGGTCGCCGCGATTCGGCGAGCGCAGCCTGCGCAGCGTCTCGGCGGTGTTCGCGCGCGCTCGCCGGCGGCCAGCGAGGACCCGACGAGCAAGGCCGGCCTCGCCTCGCTGCTGAAGACCATCTGGGGCGGCGAGTACGACGACGAGCGCGACGCGCGCTTCATCAACGACCGCGTCCACGCCAACATCCAGAACGACGGCACCTTCAGCGTCGTGCCGCGCATCTACGGCGGCGTCACGTCGGCCGACGAGCTGCGCCGCATCGCCGACGTCGCCGACAAGTACGAGGTGCCGATGGTGAAGATCACCGGCGGCCAGCGGATCGACCTGCTCGGCATCCCCAAGGAGGAGCTGCCCGACGTCTGGCGCGACCTCGGCATGCCGTCGCGGGCACGCGTACACGAAGGCGTTCCGCACCTGCAAGACCTGCGTCGGCACCGAGTTCTGCCGCTACGGCGTCGGCGACAGCACGGCGCTCGGCATCGCGATCGAGCAGCGGTTCCAGGGCATCGAGTCGCCGCACAAGATGAAGCTCGCCGACGGCCGGCTGCCCGCGCAACTGCTCCGAGGCGACGACCAAGGACCTCGGCGCGGTCGCGATCGAGGGCGGCCGGTGGGAGATCTACGTCGGCGGCGCGCGCCGGCTCGAACGTGCGCAAGGGCGACCTGCTCTGCACGGTCGACACGCACGACGACGTGCTGCGCTGCATGGGCCGCTTCATGCAGTACTACCGCGAGCACGCGCAGTACCTCGAGCGCACCTACGACTTCGTCGAGCGGTCGGCATCGACGCAGCTGCAGCGCCTGCTGGTCGACGACGCCGAGGGGATCTGCGCCGAGCTCGACGCGGCGATGCAGGCGGCCGTCGACGCCTACGTCGATCCGTGGCAGGAGGCCGCGGTGCCCGTGCATCCGCTGCAGTTCACGCACCCGCGTGCGGGACGTCGAAGCGGAGCGGGTCTGATGAGCGCAACAGCCGCACTCCACGCGCTCGGTCCACTCGATCGCATCCCCCTCGGCGAGGCGCGCGTCTTTCACGTTGGCGGCCTCGACGTCGCCGTGTTCCGCTGCCGGACCGGTGACGTCTTTGCGACGAGCGCCGAATGTCCCCATCGCGGCGGGCCGCTCGCAGACGGTCTCGTCGGCAGCCACTCGGTCATCTGTCCGCTGCACGGGTTCCTGTTCGATCTGCGCACGGGCGAGGCCCCTGGCCGCGCCTGCAATCGGCTCCTCACGCATCGCGTCACGATCAACGCCGCCGGCGAGCTGCAGCTGGAACTGGCGTGATCGACCCGACCGGTGCGACGTTTCGCGGCGCGCGCGTGGCGTTGCTCGAATCGCGGCTGGCGGACCAGACGGCCGCGATGGTGCGACGCCTGGATGGCGTCCCGGTGAGCGCGCCGTCGGTGACCGAGGCCGCGATCGATGCCGACGCGGCGATCGGCAGCGTCATCGATCTGCTCTCGACGACGAGCGACGCGGGAGTCGTGTTTCTCACCGGTGCGGCGGTAACGCGTGTCGCCGCCGCCGCCGAGCGGCTTGGCCGCGCTCGGTCACTCCAGGAGGGTCTCGCGCGTGCGTGCATCGTCGCTCGCGGGCCGAAGCCCGCAGGCGCGCTCGCGAGGCTCGGGCTGTCCGCGTACTCCGTTCCCGAACCGTACACGATGGTGGAGGTCATCGCCACGCTGGAGGTGCTCCCGGTCGAGGGACGGGACGTCGTCGTGGTGCACTACGGCGAGCGCAGCGATCCACTCGTTGCCAGGCTTCAGGCGCGCGGCGCGCGCGTCCGCGAGTTGATGGTGTACGAGTGGACGCTGCCGGCGGATCTCGCGCCGCTGTCGGCGGCGATTGACGCGCTGGCCGGCGGCGAGATTCCCGTGGTGGCGTTCACGAGCCAGATACAGGTACGCCATCTCTTCGACGTCGCCGGCCCGCGCGGTGAGGCGCTGCTCGCCGCGCTCAACGCGGACGTGCTGGTCGGCGCCGTCGGTCCAACATGCGCCGCGGCGTGCCGCGCCGCGGGCATTCACCGGGTCGTCACGCCCGATCATCCGAAGCTCGCGCCGCTGCTCCACGCGCTCGCCCGCGAATGGTCGCGCCGCGCAGGCGCCCAGACTTCGATGCCAAACTCATGAATCCACGACGTCCAGAGCCAATCGATCACCATGACGAACGTCGGGGCCATCTCCCGACGCTCGTCGCGTGCTTCCTCCACTTCGACCTCAGCTTCATGTTGTGGGTGCTCGTCGGCGCTCTCGGCATTCTGATTGCCGAGGATCTGCAGCTCTCGGCGAGCGAACGCGGGATGCTCGTGGCGCTGCCGATCCTGAGCGGATCGCTGCTGCGAGTCCCGCTCGGGCTCCTGAGCGATCGATGGGGCGCGCGCGGCGTCGGGGCCGTGATGCTGGGCTTCCTGTTCGTGCCGCTGACGATTGGCTGGCTCGGCGCGGGCTCGTGGCCGTCGATGACGGCGGTCGGCCTCATGCTCGGAACCGCGGGCGCGTCGTTCGCGGTGGCGCTGCCGCTCGCGAGCGCCTGGTATCCGGCCAAACGGCAGGGTCTCGTGATGGGCATCGCCGCGGCGGGGAACAGCGGCACCGTCATCACGAACCTGGTCGCGCCGCGGCTCGCCGCGCACGTCGGCTGGCATGGTGTCTTCGGCTTCGCGATGCTGCCGCTCGCGCTCGTGCTCGCGGCATTCCTGTTCTTCGCACGCGAAGCGCCCGCGAGTGCCCGACGGCGCGCGCGGCCGATGCGCGAGGTGCTGCGTCAGGCGGATCTCTGGTGGTTCTGTCTCTTCTACAGCGTGACGTTCGGCGGATACGTCGGTCTGAGCAGTTTCCTGCCGCTCTTCCTGCGCGATCAGCAGGGACTGGCGCCGGCGAGCGCCGGACTGCTCACCGCGATCGCGGCGTTCGTCGGAAGCGGCGCGCGTCCGATCGGCGGCTGGCTCGCGGACCACGTCGGCGGCCGCAGGCTCCTGACCGTGTCGCTCGCCGGCCTCGCCGCGGCGTACGCCCTCGTCGCCAGCGGTCCGGCGCTCGGCCCGCTCACGGCGCTGGTGATCGTGGCGATGGCCTGCTGCGGTCTCGGCAACGGCGCCGTCTTCCAGCTCGTGCCGTTGCGTTTCAGGAACGAGATCGGCAGCGTCACGGGCATCATCGGTGCGATTGGCGGCGTCGGCGGCTTCTGCCTGCCGATGCTGCTCGGGCTCGTCCGCGAGTACGGCGGCGGCTTCGGCGCGGGGTTTCTGCTGCTCGCGTTGATCGCCGCGACAGTGGGCGGAGTATACTCCAGGCCCTCTCGATGCGTCAGTCAGGATGGCGGCTGTCGTGGCGATCGGGCCTGGCGCAGATGCCTGAAGGCGCATGACTCTCGCCGCGCGCCCCCGGCATGGCCATCAGTTGCTCCGAAGGAACGCGATCAGGTCGGCGACGTCCTGCGCGGTGAGGCCGAGCTGCGCGCCGCTCATCATCAGGGACTCCTTCAGCCGGCGCCTCTGCGCGACGCGATTCGCGGGGATGATCTGGGTGACGCCGCCCATGCTGCGCATCATCAACGGATCGCCCTCCTTGAGCATCACGCCCTGGATGGTGAGCCCGTCCTTCGTGCGGAGCTCGCTGCCCTCGTAGCCGAGCGCGATCTCGGCGTTGGGCCGGACGATCGCCGTCGCGATGACGTCGGCAGACTTGCCACGTCCCCAGCCATCGAGGGCCGGACCGAGATCGGCCCCGGTTCCACCAATCGCGTGACACATGAGGCAGCGCGCCGCCGTCTCCTTGCCGCGAGCCGCGTTGCCGGTCATCTTGACGATCTCGTCAGTCGAGAGGTCGGCAACACCCTCCGTCGGCTTTGGCACGATCGATTCCTTGAGCGTAATCGACTCGGGATCGTAGATGCCGGCGGTCTTCAGCGCCGGCAGCAGGCCATGGTCCGCCCAGTCGTTGGAGAGACGGTTGAGCAGCCACAACGTCGCCTGCTCGCGGACGGCGCTCTTCGGATCGGCCAGCGTGAGCATGGCCTTCGACGCCGCGGGATCCTTGGTGAAGGCGAGCGTATCGATCGCGAGGCGGCGCTCCGCGGTCGAGAGCTTCGACGACTGCGCGCGGGCGGTCACGTCCGCCACCGCCGCGGGCACGTGCAGGCGCCACGCGATCCATGCGAACGAGGCGGGCCAGGCGAGCGGATCGCCCTTCGCGCCGAGATCCTTGCGCAGCCGGTCGTAGAGCGCTGGCTCCTTGCCGCTGGCGCCCGTTCCCAGCGCTTCGAGGTAGCTGCGATCCTGGCCGTCGAACCCGCGGGCGACGTCGACCAGGATGTTCAGCGCGGCGTCAGCCGGCCGGTCGCGCATGGACAACGCGACCTCGCGCCGGACGCCCGCGTCGGCGTCGCGCGCGAGGCGGGCGGCGGCCGGCATGATGTCGAGGTTCGCGCGCCGCATCGCCCGGTACGCCGCGATGCGCATCGCCGGATCGGTGTGGGACTCGGGCGCCCCGGCCCGCTTCTGCCCCTCGGGCCCCAGCTGGTAGAGCAGGAAGATCGCGCGCCCGCGCATGTACGGGCTCGGATCCTTGAGCAGCGCCGCGACGGCGTTTACCGCGCCGGCGCCGCGCGCCTTCAGCCCTTCGAACCCGATCGCGCGGACGTTGACGGCGGGCGACCGCAGCGCCGTGATCTGCCCCTCGATCGTCGCGGCGTCGAACTTCGGCGGCCGCGACGCGAAACCCTTCGGCGCGATCCGGTAGATCGCGCCCGACAGCGTGTCGTCGAGGTCCTGATGTCCGCCGACGCGGGCGTCGATCCAGTCGCTGATGTAGATCGCGCCGTCGGGACCCACGGCGACGTCGGACGGCCGGAACATCGTCTCCACGGTGCGCGTGACGCCGGCGCTTCCCATGACGAAGTCCGAGCCCGCGTATTGCTGCTTCACGTTCGTCGTGACGAAGATCTTGCGGTCGAGCGCGAACCCCGCGTCCTTGCGCGCGGGCTTGTACGAAAAGATCTCGTTCCGGCCCGCGTCGGCGGCGAGAAACGTCCCTTCCCACGACGGGCCGAGCGCGCCGTTCTCGTAGAACACGTTGCCTGTCGGCGATCCGCCGCCGTACACGTCACCCACGGGCGCCATGCCCGGATCGTCCTGGCGCCACTCCGCGACAGGAACCGTCTGACCGGGCCGGCGGTCCGCATTCCACGACCGCTGACCGTCGTTCGACGAGAAGCCGAAGTTGGCGTACTCCATCACCCAGCTCACACGGCAGGCCGGCGGGTCGTCGTTGTCGTTCTGGAAGACGTCGCCCAGGGACGTCACGGACTGCTCGTAGCTGTTCCGGTAGTTGTGCCCGATGATCTCGACGTTCGTGCCATCCGCATTCATGCGTGCCGTGAAGCCGCCGATGTAAACATGTCCGTCGTCGCTGGGCTTCCCGGCGTACGGCGCCGGGTCGTGCGGGTACTTGAACGGGCCGACGGGGCCTTGACGATACGCGCTGAAGATGCGGAAGGTCTTCCCCGACCGGTCGGTGAACATCGCCCCCGTGTTGCCGGAGTTCCACACCCACTTGCCGTCCGGGCCGACCGTCACCGAGTGCAGCGAGTGGTCATGGTTGATACCCTGGAAGCCGGTGAGCAGCACCTCGCGCTTGTCCACCGCCGGATCGAAGCGCAGGTTTCGATCGACGTCGGTGTAGACGATCATGTCGGGCGGCTGCGAGACGATGACCTTGTTGTCGATCACCGAGACGCCCAGCGGCGCGATCAGCGCGGGTTCCTGCACGAACGTGTGCGTGGTCTCGGCCTTGCCGTCGCCGTCCTTGTCCTGCACTACGACAATGCGATCGCCCTCGGGCTGCCGGGCATGATGGGACCGGTAGCGCACGCCTTCTGCCACCCAGATGCGGCCGTCGCGATCGATGTCGATGTTGGTCGGGTTGTGGAGCAGGGGCGATGCGGCCCACAGTGTCACTTCCAGCCCGTCCGGCACCTGAAAGAGGTCGAGCGGGATGCGCGTGGGAGCAGCGGGAGCTTGAGCGGTCTGCGCGGGCGGTTGCTCGACCGCCTGCGGAGGGGCTGCGGCAGCCAGCATCAGCACGAGCATCAGGTTCAGCGGCGAGAGGAGAAGTCGACGCATAAGTCTCCGTCCATGATCGGTGCCTCGGGCGCCGGCCGGTTGCGGCCCGGCCTGAGCTCACCGGAAGGGTTCCTGATGTCGAACTTTATACGAGGCGGCCCACGGCCGCGAAGAGGTATCTAACCGGCCCTAGCGAGGAGAGGACCGCTCGGATTCAGGAGTGCGAGACGTCGAGCTCGACGATCTCAGCGGTCACCCGGCCGTCGACGACCGACAACCGGGCGACTGTGACTGGCAATCGAAATCGACGCGGGCCGGCGCTGCCGGGGTTGAGGTAGAGCACGCCGCCGCGATAATCGATCGACGGCTTGTGCGAGTGGCCGTACACGACGGCGCTGATCCCTTCCAGCGAAGGCACGACGTCGATGTCGTCGACGATGTGCCGCACGTAGATGGCGTGACCCTCGAGCTCGACGACTTCCGAGTCTGGCAGCGTCAGTGCCCAGCGGCCGCCGTCGACGTTGCCTCTCACCGCCACCACGGGCGCGATCCGGCGAAGCCGCTCGAGGATGTCGGGATCGCCGACGTCGCCAGCATGGATGATTCGCCCGCAGCCATGCAGCGCATCGACGGCTTCCTGCCGCAGCAGGCCATGGGTGTCCGAGATGACGCCGATCGTTTCACTCATCGTGATGGCACACTACAGTGAAGCGGCTAGAACCCCGTCGGCCGCTCCTCGGCAACCCCCAGCGCGCGCTCCAGCGCGAGCCCCACGCGCGCGATGGTCCCCTCGTCGAACAATCGACCGATCAGAGTGACGCCATGCGGCACGCGGCGCGGCGGCGAAAAGCGCGGCAGCGGGTTGTTCGGGTCAGGCGCCCAGTCACTGCGCGCTTCGGAGACGCTGACGAATCCCGCGCGCAGCGTCAGTGACGGATGGCCCGTGAAGTTCGAGATGGTCAGCATCTCGTCGCGCAGGGACGGGACGAGCAGCACGTCCACCTCGGAAAAGAGCCGCGCCATCTCGAGAGCCACCCGGCGGCGGAAGCGATCGGCCTGGACGAAATCGACAGCCGACAGGAACCGCGACTGACGAAAGAGGTTGGGCCACGCGTCGGGCACCCGCACGTTCAGCGTGTTGACGGCGCCGCTGAGCGTGATCTCCTCGAACGCCGCGGCGGCCTCGGCGAAGAGCACCGGCATGAGCGAGCTGTACGGCCAGCTCGGAAGACTGACTGTTGCTGCCGTCGCGCCCACTTTCTTCAGCGTCTCGAGTGCGGCGCGGTCGACGTCGGTCGCCGGGCTCTCCTGCATCCAGGCGGGGAAGTAGCCGACGCGCAGGCCGCTGACGGACGCCGTCGCGTCGCACTCCAGATGACAGGGCACGCTTGCGCCGTCGCCGGGATCCGGACCGGTGATCGCGTCGAGCACCAGCATGGCGTCCTCGACCGTGCGCGTCATCGGGCCGAGCTTGTCGAGGGTCCAGCAGAGCGTCATCGCTCCGCTCCGCGGCACGCGGCCGTAGGTCGGCCGCAGCCCTGTAATGCCGCAGCGCATCGCCGGGGCAATGATGCTGCCGCCGGTTTCGCTGCCAATCGAAAAGCCGACGAGCCCTGCCGCCGTCGCCGCGCCGGGCCCGCAACTGGATCCGGAGGCGCCTTCCTCGAGCAGCCATGGATTCATGGTCTGGCCGCCGAACCAGATGTCGTTGAGGGCAAGCGCGCCGAGGCTCAACTTGGCGATCAGCACGGCGCCGGCATCGTTCAACCGACGAACGACAACCGAGTCCGTGGCCGGGATGCGATTCCGGAACGGCTCCGCGCCATACGTCGTGGCGATGCCCGCAGTGTCGAGGAGATCCTTGACGCCGTACGGGATGCCGTGCAGCGGGCCGCGATACTTGCCCGCGACGATTTCCGCGTCGGCCTGCTTCGCCCGGGCCAGCGCGGCCTCTTTCGTGAGCGTGATGACGGAGCGGAGCCTGGCGTCGTGCGCCGCGATCCGGGCGAGGTAGATATTCGTGAGCCGCTCGGATGTAAGCGTCCTGCTTTCGATCCAACGGGAGAGCCTCGTGACCGGCGCGAACGCAATGTCTGCGTCGTTCCCGGGAAGCGGGACGTTGCCGCCAGGGCTTCGCACGAACGTGTCGGCCGCTGGACCGGCGCTCGCGGCCGTGAGGCGTGGATCCCAGCGTGTTGCGGGGGCGAGCTCCGGCTCGAGCGCGACCTTCCTCGGTCCGACCCGGCGTTCGAGGAGAGGCGCCATCATCCTGCGCCAGTTCACGACGGCGACCTCGCGCTCGGCGTCGGTCATCGACACCTGGACGAGCTTCTCCGCCTCGGCAAAAGTCGCGGGTGAGATCGCGGGTCCTGCTTCCGGCGCGGTGCCGAACGCCGGCGGTGCGCCGGGAGTTGGCGGCGGTGCGCTCGTACCGGTCGATGACTGCTGACGCCGGCACGAAGTGACCGCGACGCCGCTCATCGCCGCGGTGATCAGAAACTGTCGGCGCGTGTTCATGCGCAAATCCTATATCGCCCACTGCCGAGCCGGCACGTTCACCCATTGACACTCCGCGCGCATCGTCCTAAAGTGCGCGGCGCAAACAACGCAGCGCCGCGAGGAGGTCCGCATGTTCGGCTTCCGGAATCGTCTCATTCTCCTGACGCTCGTCGCGACGTTCTGTCCAGGCACCGCGCGCGCGCAGAACGAATCGATCATTGTCGAGGCCGAATCCGGCGTTGTCGGATCGCAATTCGCGGTGCTCACCGACGCGGCCACTGGCGCCCGGTTCGCCAGCATCCTCACGACGGTTGCCGGCAACAATCCGACGACCGGGGAGCGGGTGATCTCGTTCTCGGTCACGTTCCCCCGAGCGGGCGTCTACGAGCTGTACGCGCGGCTGCGTGTCGGCCCCGAAACATTCAACGACGACAGTTTCTACTACGCGAACGGATTCGGCGCGAAGAGTCCGACGTCCGACGCCGACTGGATTCTCGCCAACGGTCTTGCAGCCAACGTCGGCTACACGCTGCCGGGCGACAAGGTCGTGGGCGGCGGACCTGCGGCGAGCGGGGTCTTCAAGTGGGTCAAGCTCTCGGCCTTCGACGGTGGCGAGCCTCCGGTGGCGGGATTCACGGTGCCCGCAGGCAGCCTGACGCAGACGTTTCAGATCGCCGGACGCGAGAACGGCCTCAGCCTCGACAAGTTCGCGTTCGGACCGCAGGGCGTGTTCTTCACCGTGTTCGAGCTCGACAACGGGCTGCCCGGTTCGACCGTTCCGCCGCCGCCGCCGTTCACGCCAACAGGGCCGCCGATCGCCACCAATCTGCCGAAGTTCCTGGGCGGCGTCTACAGCCCGAGCCAGGTCGTGAACTTCACGGCCTACTGGAACCAGGTCACGCCGGAGAACGCCGGCAAGTGGGGAAGCGTCGAGGGCACGCGAGACGTCATGAACTGGACGCAGCTGGATGCCGCGTATGCGCTGGCGAAGACCAACGGATTCCCGTTCAGGATGCACACGTTGATCTGGGGCAACCAGCAGCCTGGCTGGATCGAGAGCCTCCCGGCGAGCGAACAGCGCGAAGAGATCGAAGAATGGTTCGAGGCGGTGGCTGCGCGATATCCCGACATCGATTTCATCGACGTCGTCAACGAGCCGCTGCACGATCCGCCGGCGGGTCCGGGCAACGGCAACTACATCGCCGCGCTCGGCGGCGCCGGCCTCACAGGATGGGACTGGGTGATCGAGTCGTTCCGGCTGGCTCGCCAGTTCTTCCCGCATGCCGCTCTCGGCATCAACGAGTTCAGCGTCACGAACAACACGACGGACATGCAGCGATACATCGGGATCATCCAGCTGCTGCAGGCGGAAGGACTCATCGACACGGCCGGCGTCCAGGGCCATGCGTTCTCGACGCGTGTTCCGGCGGCGACCACGATCGCCAACCTGGATCTACTCGCGGCGACCGGGCTTCCAATCTACGTCACGGAGCTCGACATCGATGGACCGACGGACGAGATTCAGCTCGCGGACTATCAGCGGATCTTCCCGGCGTTCTGGGAGCACCCTGCCGTTCGCGGCATCACGCTCTGGGGTTACCGTCCCGGGCACTGGCGCACCGCGCAGGGAGCCTACATCGCGCATCAGAACGGCGCCGAGCGCCCCGCGTTGCTCTGGCTCCTCGACTACGTCCCCGGCACGACACTACGTCCCTGGATCACGCTTCAGCCGACGCCACTGACGCTGACGGTCGGCGACACGGGCTCGTTCACCTGCGCCGGCAATGGCTCGATGCCGCTCGCGTATCAATGGCGCAGGAACGGCGAGCCGCTGTCGGCCAATCCGACGTCGACAATGCCGACACTCGTGCTCACGTCCGTCGTCACGGCGGATGCGGGCAGTTATGACTGCGTGGTGTCGAACGGTGCGGGGTTCGCCGTCAGTGCGGCGGCAGCGCTGAGCGTGAACAAGGCAGCGGGAACCGTCGTCCTCTCCAACCTGACGCAGTATTACGACGGTACGCCGCGGCCGGTCTCGGTCGCGACGACGCCTGCGGGCCTCGCGGTGGTCGTGACCTACAACGGCAGTCCGACGCCACCGACGGCACCAGGCTCCTACGCGGTGACGGCGACGATAGACGACGCGAACTACTTCGGGACGTCGAACGCGACGCTCGTCGTCGCGACCGGGGTCGTCGTGCGTCACGCGCCCACGTTGAACGGCGCGCTCGCGGGATCCATTCAGATGCTGCTGCCTGAGAGCGTCACGCTCAACGGCAGCGCGTCCATCTCGGGTGATCTGCTCGTGCCGGGCACGCCTGCGGTTCTGCTCAACGGACAGGCGACGTATGGCGGAACCATCGACGGCGACGGAAGCGCATCTCCTTCGAACTTCACCATCACGCTCAATGGACGCTCGACGCTCCGGCACGTCGCGCGGCGGACCGACGCGGTCGCGTTGCCAACGGTCGACGCACCGCCCCCGCCGGCCGGCACTCGTGACGTCGTCCTCAATTCACCTGCGCAAGCGGTGGGCGACTTCGCCACGCTGCGGAACCTGACGCTCAATGCGGGCGCCGGCCAGGTCGCGGTGCCGCCGGGCACCTACGGCCACTTCACGGCGAACGGGCCGAGCGGCTTCACGATCGGTGTGGCGGGCGCCACCGAACCGTCTGTCTACAACCTGCAGGGCCTGATCCTCAACTCTGCAAGCCGCCTGGACGTCGTCGGCCCGGTCATCCTGACCGTCGCGGGCGGCGTCATCGTGAACGGGACGGCCGGGAACCAGTCCAACGCCGGTTGGCTGCAGATCAGGATCGCCGCGAATGGATTGACGCTGAACAGCCACGGCACCGTTCACGGCTTCGCGGTCGCTCCGTCAGGCACGGTGATCGTCAATGGACCGTTTGCTGGTGGAGTCGTCGCGGACCGATTGACGATTAACGGCGGCGGCACGTTGCAGTCGCGATGATGGCGACTGTCGACTGATGACTGTGACTGTCGACTCCGACTGTCGACTGCCGCGCGACTGTCGACTACTGCCGGTAGTCCCGCAGTTTCGCCTCGGCCTTGGCGACGTACGACGCGGCGCGCAATCCGTCTGTCGGGGGCAGGTGACCGTCCGCCTGGCAGCGGCGGAGCTGCGCGACTTCGGCCTCGAGCGCAAGACGCTCGGTGTTCACCGCGTCGTGGGCCGCTTCGTGGCTGAGGACAGCTGCAAGGAGGCACCACACTGACTCCTGATTGGTCAGGTCCGCGCGGAGCACGGTTGCTGCCGTCGCATACAAGTCGGACGTTCGTACGATGTAGATAGCGGCGTCGGTGATCGTCGTTCCGTCCTCTGCACGCCGGTGCAATCGAAACGCGACGAGATGCCTGACTCGCTGCCAGACGGCCCGCGGAAGGTCCTCGGGACCCACGACCAAGACGACGGGCCGGCCGGCTGCGCCTCCGTGTTCGTGAACGCGTGTCACCACCGGGTCGGGGCCCGCGCTGGCGGCTGGTTCAAGACTCCGGATGGCTCTCCGCATTCGATCCCGCTCGTCCGGCAGGAAGACCAGGGTAGACTGCCGCGCAGCGATCAGGTCGTCTGCGCTCAGCTGCGGCTTCATCACGCCGACCGGCCTGTGAGACAGCCCCAGCAGATGGCCGATCTCGTGCGCGATCGTCAGGCCGACGACGTGCCCGGTCGTGAGCGTCGACAACGATGGATGCGACCGGCCGTCGGAGGTTCGCCGCAGCGTCTGCGCGATCTCCGCATTCCTGGGGACGTAAACCAGCGCCGTCATGGGCCCATTCGACGTGCGGATCGCGTCCCCCGTGGCCGTCGGATCCGCCGACTTCGTCAGGGGCAGCAGCTGCACCCGGACGAAGGGCCGGCCGGCCGACGATTCTTCACAGCTGCCGTTGCCTTCGCATCCCCGCCAGGCGATATGGATTCCGGCGGAGGCCAGCAGGGCCTGCGCGGTCTCGCGCGCGACCTGGACCTCTGACGCATCGAACGCTGCGTAGGTGAGGACGCCCGCTTCGAGAACTCGATCCGGCTCGGCAGCACGGGCTCCCGCGGCCATCGTTCCAACCATTCCCGCGGTCAGAACCACAATGCGCGCCCCACGACTTCTGACTGCTGCCATCGCCGCCTCCTCGCGTGTCGAGGCAGCGAAGATGGCGGTTCTGGCCGGGGAGCGGCAGGTGTTTACGGTGGTTTACATAGCAGGAATGGGGTTTTTCTGGGCATTTAGAGTGTTTTTCAGCACTCTGAAAACGCTCTCGGGCTTCCTAGCGGAACCTGTCGGCGATGAGGATGTCGCGATCCCACCGGTCCACGTGGCTCGCCACGGCCCAGGCGCCGTCGCGAGACACCTTGAGGAAGTGGCTCGACCCGTATGGACCGACACGAAAGCCCAAGGTTCCCAGCGTGCGGACGCGACCTTCCGCGAAGTCGTAAATCTGGAGGACGTCCGGGGCACGGGCGAAATCCTGTGCGCCGCCGAGGCCGGGGACGAAGATGAACACGATTCCTCTATCTGTGACGTCCCATGCGCCCGGCATGATCGGGACATCCACCTTCTCCGCAGAGCCCCCGTCCACCGAGATCCGCTTGAGTGTGGATATCGGTCCCACGCCGAAAAACCGTGGACGGTCGATGAAGTAGAGGCTGCGGCCGTCCGGGGATTCCCGCGGTTCGAAGCCGACCTCGGTTGTCAGCTGCGTGCGTGCGCCGCCGCCGGCGGGCACCTTCCAGATCGCCGAGGAGCCCGACTCGTTCGACGAGTAGTAGATCCAGCGGCCGTCCCTCGACCATTCGGCGTCGATCTCGGAGGCGGTGCCGTCGGTCAAACGCGTGACCGGTCCGCCGCCCGCCGGCACGAGGTAGATGCGCGTCTGATCGCCAATCGTCGCGTCGAACGCCAGCGACCGGCCATCGGGCGACCAGGAGCCGAGACTCACGGTCGCATCCTGCAGCTGCGTCACGCTCCGCAGCGCCGATCCATCCCGGTTGGCGATCCAGACTTGCTGGCTTCCGCCCCGGTCCGATGCGAACGCGACCTGGCGGCCGTCCGGCGAAAACCGTCCCGGCGCATCCATCCGCGAGGCATCGCAGAAGGGTGAGTGGGCCGTGATCGTGTCGCCGGCACGAGGCGCCCGCAGATCGACGAGGCGGAGTCCGACATCCTGCTGACCGTTGACGAAGGCGAGCCGGTAGGTGCTTCCGCTGCGCAAGCGCGACACCGCCGGGGAGTTCGACCCATGTGGAATCCCCGCCACCGGCACCTCCGGCTCACGCGATCCGACCTTCACTCGAACCAGCCGTCTGCCGCTCGTCACGGGTCGCGCGACCAGGATCTCGCGCCCGTCCGGCGTCCACGTCTGCGCGCCGATCACTCCGCTGTTCCAGTCGCCGACGAGGACGGGTTCACCGCCAGACAGGGGCACGAGGAAGAGCGCCGATCGCCCACCGCCCAGTCGCGTGAACGCCACCGTGGTTCCGTCTGGCGAGATGCGCGGGTGCAGGTCTACGAATGACCTGGGCGCATCGGTCAACCACCGTCGCGCGCCCGTCTCCAGCACGTGATGCACGAGTCCGGACCGTCCTTTCGGCACGCCCGCGACCACGACGATCGACCGGCCGTCCGGGGCCCAATCAGCTACTTCACTGGCGTCGGCGATCATCTCTTCGGTGCCGCCGAGCGCCGAGACCTTGAAGACCGACGGTCGCCCTTGGACGTATCTCGTAAAAGCGATGTACTGACCATCCGGCGAGAATTGGGGATACTTCTCCATTACGTCTGGCGTGTTGGTCAGGTTACGAAGCGCGTCCCCTTCCACGGCCTTGATCCAGATGTCGGGACTCGCGTCGGTCGCCGCTCCGCCCCACGAGAATGCCAGGAAGTTTCCGTCCGGAGACAGGGAGGGGTTTTCCTCAGCTCCCGGCATCGATGTTCCGGTCAGCAATTGGAATGGCGTGGACCGGTCATCGGTGCGCAGGCGCGTAACGCCCCAGGCTGCGCCCAGCGCCACGACCGCGGCCGCGGCGATCCACCATCGGTTCCACGCGCGATGAGTGGTCGATACCTGCACGAGCGTGGGAGGTGCGACGATGCCGGCGCCTGGCGAGACCGGAACGGGCACATCCACGTGAACGGCGTTGACGTTGAACGCGGGTGTGTAGCTGCCCTTTCGAACCGAGATGACGATGCCATTACCGGCCGCGGCGGCGTAGTACTCGCGCAAGTGATCGCGCAGCCTGCGCGCGTCGACACGGACGATCGAATCGGCTGACGTATTGAAGTCCACGCCTTTGCCGTACAGCTCCATCGCGATCACGTGCTCTTTCAGCGAGTCGCCCTCGCCCGCGAGCGTGCGCTCGACGATGAACTTCAGAAAGGCGGAGAGGCGGTCCGAGCGGGTGAACAGCTCGCTGGCGAGGATTCGATTGAGCTCGGCCCGTACGGCCGAGGGCGAAGGAGCGTCACTCGGACTCGACGCAGTTGGTGGATGCGCCATTTTGCGGCCTGGCTAGTCAGAATCTTACCTTCAAACCGAGCTGGATCTGGCGCATCGGCGTAAACGGCATCAGGCTCGAAATCGTCCCCGCATTGGCCGAACCGATATTGGTCGCCGGATTGGCGAACGCCGGGCTGTTCAGCAGGTTGAACGCCTCGATCCGGAGCTCGGTCTCGACGGCGCCAACGGTGGTCAGCTTGGCGAGCGCCGCGTCGATCGTGAACTGCCCGGGGCCGCGCAGGATGTTTCGCCCCGACGTGCCGAACGTGGCCGTGGGCTCGCTCGTCACCACGAAGGCGCTCGTATCGAACCACCGATCGACGGTCGGCGAGTCGACTCGCCCCGATCCAATCCGATCGGGCCGATAGAGCTGCCCGGGTGGCCCGGCGCTCATCGTCGACAGCGGACCCTGGTTCTGGAACACGGTGAACGGATACCCGGATCGCGCGAGGAGCAGGCCGCTGATCTGCCAGTTGCCGAACGCGCGGCTGCGGCCTAACGGCAGCATGTAGATCCAGGTCGAGGTCAGGACGTGGGTGACGTCGTAGCTTGCGGGGCCGCGGTTGTAGGCGAGGTCGTACGAGTTCGGAAATGTGGATAATCCATCGGTGTCGGACGAGAGGTCGATCGCCTTGCTGTACGTGTACGAGGCAGTTGCCGAGAAGCCTTGCGCGAATCGGCGCACGAAGCGCGCCTGGAGGGCGTGATAGTCGAGCGTGCCATTGCTTTGCGACTGGGCGACGCTGCCCAGCGTTGGATTCACCCTGAAGAACGGCCTGTTCACGTTCGCGTTGCTTACGCCGAGCTCGGCGGGCGCCTGGTTCACGTCGACGAGCACCACGAGCTGCCGGGCGCGAGATCCGACGTAGCCCACCTCGAGCATGTAGTTCGTACCGAGCTGACGCTGTGCGTTCATCGACCACTGCTGCGCGTACCCGTCCCGGAAGTCGACATCGAAGCTGGATCGCGAGTTCCCTCCCGTCACCGGCGTCGGCTGAACGTTTCCGATCGCATACGTCAGGGTCGGCACGAACGGCAGGGGATTCGTCACGGACTGCGACAACAGGAACGGTGGATTCTGCCCCTTGGACGACGCCGTACCGGTCAGCGGCGTATTCCAGAACACGCCGAATCCGCCGCGCAGGATCGTCCGGCCCGTCCCGCCGACGTCGTACGCAAATCCCAGGCGCGGTGCGAAATCCGTCTTCGAATAGGTCTGCAGGTACCGTCCGACCCGGACGCCATTCATCATCGCGTCGTCGGAGGCGACGACGAACTGGCCGGTGGACGTGTCGAAGTTCGACTGGCGGTCGTTGTCTTCGCGATACGGCACGAACAGATCCCACCGGAGTCCGAGGTTCAGCGTCAGCCGCTCGCCAAGCCTCACGTCGTCCTGGACGTAGGCTGACCACTCAGGGCGTCGTTCCGTGTACGGCGCGGCAATCGTCGATCGATTGAAGATGGCCGGATGGCCGAGAACGAAACTGGCGAACGGGAATCCGCTGCTGGAATCCGGCGTGCAAAGCGTGACCGCACCGGTGCAGCTGGACGTCAGGTTCGTGTTGTGGATGAACAGTCCCAGGGGAATGTCGGAGAAATAGACGTGGCGTGTTCGCAGGATCCAGCTCGCGCCGGCCTTGAGTGTGTGCCGCCCGCGGACGTGGGTCACGTTGTCGTTCACCTGTAACGCGCTCGTGTTCGCGGTTCCCGTGCCGCCAGATCCGACCGACCGCACGTCCCCTGTCGCGATGGTCACCATTCCACTGGTCCGTTCATCGACGTTGATGCCGGGGATCCCGAGCTCCGCTGCCGTGTTCTCTCCGAATCCGAACCTCGTGAAACCCAGGTCTATTCCGCTCCAGCCGATACGCAGCTCGTTCAACCAGCGCGTTCCGAACGTGTGGGTATCGTTGAAGGCGACGCTCTGCGCGTCGATGTCATACGTGCCGGCGGTCGGTCCGCCGTCGCCGTTGGGCAGGGCAGGCGGAATCACCCGGTGGGCGCGCTGCAGGCTGTAGCGCACGAAGGCGCGGTTGGCGCCGCCGATGCCGTGGTCGATCTTGACGTCGACCTGATGATCCTCGCGCCGCTGCGTGGGATTGATCACGTAGTTGTCGATGGTCTGGCCGTTGGCCGTCCGCCGTCCGGCGGTGTTCGGCAACGGATAGAGCTGGTCGATGATCCCTGCGGAGACCGGGTCGATGCGGCCGCTCGGTATCGCGTTGCCTGGAAACGGCGCTCGCGCCTGCGGGTCGTAGATCGGGCGGGTCAGCTCGGAGAAGTCGCCGCGCCGCATCGCCGCGCTCGGCACCGTGGAGACGAGCGTCAGATCCTGTTTGATCAGCCATCCCTGGTAGTCGCCGAAGAAGAAGCTCCGGTTCCTGACGAGCGGTCCGCCGAGTGTCGCGCCGAACTGATGGTGGCTGAAGTCCGGCTTCGGCCGCCCGGCCCGGTTGTTGAACCAGTCGTTCGCGTCCAGCGCGTCGTCGCGCGCGAACTCGAACACGCTTCCACGGAGCGTGTTGGTTCCCGACTTCGTCTGCAGGCTCACCACTCCGCCGAGCGAGCGGCCGAACTCGGCGGCATAGATGCCGGTTTGCACTTTCAACTCGTCGAGCGCATCGACGTTGGGGTAGATGGCGACGGTGTTGAGCCAGACCTCGTTGTTGTCGAGACCGTCGAGCAGGAAGTTGTTGTCTCGATTGCGTTGGCCGTTGGCCGAGAGCGACGCCGACCCGCGCCAGGCAATGGAGCTGGAGCCGTCGATGTTCTCGCCGGGGACACCCCGCACGACGCCCGGCATCGTGCGCGCCAGCTGCACGAAATTCCGGCCGTTGAGTGGCAGCGCCTGCATCTCGGCGCCGTCGAGCGTGGCGCTGAGGTCCGATGCTGCCCGCTGCACGAGCGGGTTGCGACCCTCGACAACGATCGCGTCGCTCACATCTCCGATCGTGAGATCGACGTCGACCCGCACCTTTTGATCGACGCCGATCACGATGCCGGTGACCGATTCGGTCTTGAAACCTGTGACTTGCACGCGGATCGTGTACTCGCCGGTGGCCAGCAGCGGCGCGGCATAGGCGCCGCCCTCGTCGGTTGCGACGATGCGGGAAAAGCCGGTCGACGTTTCGGTGAGCACGACGCTCGTTGCACGAATCGCGGCGCCGGTCGCGTCGCGAACCGTGCCGAAGATCGTGCCCGTCACGCTCTGTGCCGTGGCGAGGGCAGGAAGCAGCAGGCCGAGCAGGAGCAGGAATCTCACGGATGGCGCCGAGCGCTACTGTACACCCGGGGCCAGCGGCAGGCGCACCACGAATCGCCCTTCCTCGACACTCCAGACGACCGCGCCGCCGGTCGCGATGCGGAATCGTTCGCGCAGGTTGGCCAGGCCGATTCCCGTCGACCGTGCCAGCGCCGGTTCGGCACGGAGGTCGTTCTCGAAGATCAACGTCGTGCCCTCGATCCTGACGCGGATCGCGATCGGAAGATCGGCCGCGACGACGTTGTGTTTGAGCGCGTTCTGAAAAAGCTCGGCCAGCGACACCGGCGGAAGGAGCAGCGAGCGCGCGTCCTCGGGGACTTGAACGTCGAGCCGCACGCCTCCTGCATAACGCACGTCCGCGAGGGTCCGGTGACGTTCGAGCGCCTCCAGCTCCTCCCCGAGCGGTACGAGCGTCCGGCCGCGGCAGTCGAGGACGTAGCGGTACGTGGCGCTCAAAGTACGGATGAACCACGGCGCCGCGTCGCTCCGCTCGTTGATCAAGTGCGCGAGCGCGTTGAGGTTGTTGAAGAGGAAGTGCGGGTCCACCTCGCGCCCGAGGCTTTCGAGCTCGGTCTGCAGCCGCGCCTGTTCGACGCGCGCGCTGCGCAAGCGATCGCTCTCCCAGTCACGGAGCAGGAACACGGTCTCGTAGACGTGGGTGATGGCCACGACGACGGCGACGACGGCGAAGAGGGCCGTGGGCAGCGCGAACGGGTTCGTTCCCGGATCTCCGGTCGCCGCGCGCCAGATCCAGAGCAGCACCGCCGCGACCGGAATCGTGTAGAGGCCGATGACGGCGAGGAGCAGGCCGAGCCGCTTCCACGGATGGAGGAGCCAGTCCTCGCGGCGGGGCATCCGGAAATACAAGCGCCGGTTGCCTTCCCAGACGACGAAGGCCACGACCGCGAACCAGGCGTAGGCCGCGACGAGCCCGCGCGTCGAGTGCCGGGTGTGGTCGATCAGGCCGGACAGGTTGGCGACGAGCGCGCCGAGAATCGGGCTCGCGGCGAGCCGCGGCCAGAAGTCGTGCACCTGGCGCGGGTCGAATCTCTCCGCCGCCCTGTCATCGTCCATTCACTTCGTACGGTATCAGCGAAACGGCCGCCCGCATGAGGCCGCCGGCCTCATGCCTCATGTTCGCGTCTATACTCGGGCGCTGTGCTCGATCCTCGCGCGAAGGGACCAAATCGGCCGCTGTGGAGGCGGCTCGCGAGCCGCTCGCGTCGCGCCGTGTACCGGATGGCGACGCCTGTCGATCGGATCGTCCGATGGAAGAGCAGGGCGCGGCTTCCGCCCGCGCACCTGCGAATCTACTATTACCGAACCTGGAGCCCGAAGGAGTTCGAGCGCGCAAGCAGCGTCGCGCGGACCGAACTCGTCAGTCGCGGGCTGAGGCCGGAGCATCGCGTGCTCGACATCGGGTCGGGTATCGGCAATCTCGCGCTCGCGCTGACCGATTACCTGCGCGGCGGCTACGATGGCGTCGAGATTCACCGCGAGGCGGTCGCGTGGTGCCAGCGGACGATTACACCGCAGCACCCCGCGTTCCGATTCCACCGCGCCGACCTCGTCAGCCGCGCCTACAATCCGAACGGCCGCGTCCCCGCGTCCGAGTACCGGTTTCCGTTTCCGGACGGGTCGTTCGACTTCATCTTTCTCGCGTCGGTGTTCACGCACATGCTGCCGGACGCCGTGCAGCAGTATCTGCGCGAGATCGCGCGCCTGCTCGCGCCCGGCGGCACCTGCGTCGAGAGCTTCTTCCTGCTGAACGCGGAAACGCGGACCGGCGTCGAGCGCGGCGCGAGCTTCATGACGTTCGGCGTGGAGCACGCCTCCGGTGTGTGCCGGCTGCACGATGCGGCAGTTCCAGAGGCGGCCGTCGCGTTCGACGAAGCGTTCGTCGAGCGCGCGCACGAACGTGCCGGGCTCCGCATTCGCGACGTCCGTCGAGGCAGGTGGTGGTCCGGCGAGGCGCACGATCAGGACGTCGTCGCGGCCGTGCGGATCGCCGACGCGCGCTGATCGACGCTAGCCACAAGTTCGAACAGCCAGACGTCCTCGCTCTTACTTCACGGGCGCGGCGATCCACCAGGTGATCCCGTTCTGATCGACGACCCCGGCGTTGCGGTGACCGTACGGCATGTCCTCGGGCGCCCTCTCCGACGTCCCGCCAGCCTCGAGCGCCTTCGAGTACGTGGCGTCGACGTCGTCGACCCACAGATAGATCGCACCGCTGAGCGGTTTCCACTGGCCGCCCGACTGGCCGAGCATGACGAGCGAGTCGCCCAGCCGGACTTCGGCGTGCCCGACGGTGTTGTCCGCATTCCGGTGGCACGAGGCTTCGACGCCGCCGAATGCCGCCTTCAGGAAGGCGAGCTCCGCGTCCGCGTCGGGAACGATGAGATAGGGTGTGACGGTGGAATAGGTATCGGTCGATTTCGTCATGGCCCGATTCTGTCAGAGTCCGTCATTCATCGGATTGTAGAAATTTGACGTGGTTCTGGAACGGCGTCCGGAACTCCCGATAGGCGGCCGGAGTCAGACCGGAGAACCCGCGGAAGTCGTGGATGAAGTGCGCCTGGTCGAAGTACCCGCTGTCCAGCGCGACCTGCGCCCAGTCGACGCCGCGGCCCCGATGCGCGAGGCCTACTGCGCGCTGGAAGCGCCGAATCCGGCAGTAGCGCTTCGGCGTCGCGCCGACTTCAGTCTTGAACCGCTCGATGAAGCGCTTGGCGCTCATCCCGCAAGCATCCACGACGTCGGCGATGCTTGCTGTCCGCGGCGCTCGATCGAACATCGTCAACGCGAAGGCGACGGCGCGGTGCAGGCCGCGCGGAGTCCACATCTCGAGGAGCGCCGTTTCGAGCGCGTCGAGCGCCGCTTCGGGACTGGCGCTCTCCAGCACGCGATCGCGGAGATCTTCGCTTTGCCGGCGGCCCCAGAGATCCTCCGCCGGGATGTCCACGTCGCACGTTTCGTGCGCCGGCAGGCGCATGAACGGCACGAGCCCTCCGGCCTTGAACGCCACACCCGCGACGTACTCCTGTTCCGACGTATCGATGATCTGATAGCGGGAATGGACGCCGGACAAGATGGTGCCGGCCGTCGTCGCGCACCGGTCCGGCAGCATCGGGATCGTAGAGACGCGTCTGGTCCTCCTTGAGATTGACGATGAGCTGCGCGGAACCGTTCGGGAGGATTCGCTCGAGCGCGTGCGGCCGGGGATCGTTCCGGCACAGCCAGATCGAGTCGACGAACGCGGAAAGCGGCGGCCGGGGCGCACGCTGAAGAAAAAACATGGCGGAACGTTGTAGCGGTCCGGCTTAAGGCGGACACTCAGTCAGGGTCCGGCTAAAGCCGGACACTACATGAGATGAGTGTACGCCGGACGCTACATAATAGACTATTCGCGCCGGAGGGCCGCCATCGGATCGAATCGGGCCGCGCGCCTGGCGGGCGCCAGGCATGCGGCGGTGGTGACGAGCAGCAGCAGCGCCGTCACTCCGGCATAGATGGCCGGATCGAACGCGTTGGTCTCGTAGAGAAACGTCGAGACCGTGCGGCCGAGGGCGAGCGATCCCAGCAGGCCGAGGCCGAGGCCGGCGATCGCCGGAATCATCCCGGCCTTGAGCACCATGCGCAGCACCGAGCTCGCGCTCGCGCCCAGGGCCATGCGGATCCCGATCTCCTGGGTCCGCGCCGCGACCGACTGGTGGATCACGCCGTAGGCGCCGATCATCGAGAGCACGAGCGCGACGCCTGCGAGCGCCGCGAGGAGCAGCGTCTGCAGCCGCCGCAGCGCGACCGTGCGGCCGAGGCGCTGCTCGACCGTCACGATGCCGTACGGAGGCACCGAGGGATCGAGCTCCCGAATCGCGGCGCGAATCGCCTCGCGCGACGCGTCCGGATCGTTCGTCGTCCTGACCGCGATATCCATCTGGCGGTTGATCCCCGGCTGCAACATGTACGGGATCGCGGGCTCGTCGAGCCGCTGCCTGCGCATGTCGGCGACGACCCCGACGACGGTCTTCCACGGACGCTTGGCTCCGGGATCGAGCCCGTACTTGAGACGCCGTCCGATCGGCTCCTGCCCCGGCCAGAACCGTCTGGCCATCTCCTCGTTGATGACGATCACCTGCTCGGCCCCTTCCGCGAGATCGCTGTCGCGCAGCAACCGGCCCTTGATCGCGGGAATGCGCATCGCTTCGAAGTACCCGGGCACGACCTGATCCTCGGTCAGCGGCGGCGCGGGATCGGCTTCGGTCCGCGGCGGCTGGCCTTCGAGAGCGACGTGGTAGTCGGGCTGACGGTGGATGAAGAAATCGCTGATCGCGCCGACGGCCAGGACACCGGGCAGCGCGCGGATCCGGCGCGTGGCTTCCGTGTAGAACGCCGTCATCTTCGGGAGCGAATCATACGTCCCGGGGAGATCGACCTGCAGCAGGAGCACGTTGTTCGAATCGAAGCCGCGGTTCGCGGTGCGCACGCGGTCGAAGCTGCGGAGCAGGAGGCCGGCGCCCGAGAGCAGGATCACCGCGAGCGCGATCTCGGCGACGACAAGCCCCTGCTGGAGCCGCCGCCCCGTGGGCCCGCCCTGCGAGCGCGTGCCTTCTTCCTTCAACACTTCCGCGGGCTTGGTGGTCGAGAGCTGAATGGCAGGAAGCAGTCCGGCAATCAACCCGCTTCCGATGGAGGCCAGGAGGAGGAATACCAGCACGGCCGCATCCACGTGGATGCCTTCGGCGCGCGGCAGCGCTCCCGGCGCGAGGTTGCGGAGCGCGATCGTGCCGCCCCACGCGATGAACAGCCCGACTGCGCCCGCGAAGATCGCGAGCACGAGGTTCTCGGTCAGCGTCTGGCGCACGAGCCGCGAGGTGCTTGCGCCGAGCGCGGTGCGTACTGAGAACTCGCTGCGCCGCGCCGACGCGCGCGCCAGCACGAGGTTCGCGACGTTGGCGCAGGCGATGAGCAGCACGAACCCGACCGATCCGAACAACATCCACAGCGACCGCTCCGTCGTGCGCCCGATCACCCTGTCGGTGAGCGGATCCGTCGTCACGCCGAAGCTCATGTTGGTCGCCGGGTACTGCGTGCGCAGGCGTGCGGCAATCGCGTCCATTTCGGCGCGCGCCGACTCGAACGTCGCGCCGGGCGCGAGCCGGCCGAGGACGATCAGCGCGTCGGCGCTCCGCGCTCCCTCCTGCTTCCATCCCGCGCCGAAGACGAGCGGCTGCCACAGTTGAACGTCCGAGGTTGGAAGCTCGAACTCCGGGGGCATGACGCCGACGACCTCGACGTTCATGTCGCTGAACTGAATCTTCCTGCCGACGATGCCGCGGTCGCCGGCGAAGCGCTGGCGCCACAATCCGTAGCTGATGACGACCGAGTGCGGCGGATCGGTGAAGTCGGAGGCGTCGAACGTTCGCCCCAGCACCGGTGTCGCACCGAGGAGCTCGAAGAATCCCTCGCCGACCTGGCCGATGTGGATCCGCTCGGCGCCCGGCCCTCCGGCGAGCGTGCCGCGCGTGAACTCGGGCCTGATGTACGCCGCCATCGCCTGGAACGTCTTGCTCTGATCTTTCCAGTCGCGGAAATTGAGATACGAGGACCCGTCGGGCAGGTTCTGGCGGATGTTCTTCGTCCACATGACCGCGATGCGATGTGGTTCGTCGTACGGCAGGTCGCGCAGCACGACGGCCCGAAGGACGCTGAAGATCGCCGTGTTGGCGCCCACGCCGAGCGCGAGCGTCAGGATGGCCACCGCCGCGAAGCCCGGGTTCTTGAAGAGCGACCGCAGTCCGTATTGAAGGTCCTGAACAAAGCTGCCCATGCTGCGCCCCCTGACGTGTTCCGTTAGACGGCACAGGTCCGCGCAAGGTTTGCACTTTACAACCGCGCGTCGCGGATCGATCGGGTGACGGTCCGGCGACTGAACGCGCCATTGCCAGCGCCTGCCGCGCGCAGTACACTCATCAGATGCCGTGAGCGAGACCGCCGCGGCAGACGGGCTGGCGCATCGCACCGCGGCCCGGAACCTGTGCAATTTCAGCCTGCGAACCGCGTCAGGGCCGGAAGGCAGCAGCGCTAAGCAGTCACTGACATGTGCCGCAGGCTTCTCCGGGTCGCGGTGGGGTGCGCCACATACTCGAGACTGCTTCCGTGTCCTACCAAGTTCTCGCCCGCAAATGGCGCCCGCAGCGGTTCGACGATGTCGTCGGCCAGCGCGGGGTCACGCAGACGCTGCGGAACGCGATTGCGTCCAAGCGCGTCGCGCAGTCGTTCGTGTTCTCCGGGCCGCGCGGCGTCGGCAAGACGACGACCGCCCGCATCCTGGCGCGCGGGCTGAACTGCGTCAACGGACCGACGTCCGATCCGTGCGGGGTCTGCGAGCCGTGCGTCGAGATCGCGCAGGGCCGCGACATCGACGTGCTCGAGATCGACGCCGCGACCCACACGGGATCGACAAGGTCCGCGACATCATCGTCGTCGGCCTGGGCATCGCGCCCGTCCGGAATCGCTACAAGATTTTCATCATCGACGAAGTGCATCGGCTCTCGGTTCAGGCGTTCGACGCGCTCCTCAAGTCGATCGAGGAGCCGCCCCCGCACGTCGTCTTCATGATGGCGACGACCGAGCTCGAGAAGGTCCCGGCGACGATCCAGTCGCGTTCGCAGGTGTTCGAGCTCAAGCCGATCGGCCTCAAGCCGATCGCCGACCAGCTTCGCAGGATTGCCGACAGCGAGAAGATCCAGATCGACGACGCGGCGATCACGCTGCTCGCGCGCGCGGGCGAGGGCAGCATGCGCGACGCGCAGAGCGCGTTCGATCAGGTGATCGCGTTCGCGGGCACGACGATCGACGCCGAAGCCGTCAGCACCGTGCTCGGCCTCGTGCGCCGCGATCTCCTGATCGAGATCGCGGACGCCGTCGTGCGGGAAGACGGCGCCGCGATGTTCGAGCTGGCGGGACGGGCCGTCGACGCCGGCCACGATCTGCGGCTCGTCATCCGCGAGCTCGCGCGGCTCATGCGCGACCTCCTCGTGATCGGCATCGACCCCAGGCGGCTCGAGGATCCGGAGATCGCGGCCGAGGGCGAGCGTCAGGCGCTGCAGGATCTCGCCGCGAAGTTCTCGAAGGAAGATCTGATGCGGGCGTTCGACCTCCTGACGAAGGCGGACGCCGACATCAGGGCCTCGATGCAGCCGCGCTATCATCTCGAGCTCGCGCTGCTGCGGCTGATTCACCTGCGCAAGCTCGTGCCGCTCTCCGACCTGATTCAGGGACTGGAGAAGGGCGGTCCGATGCCGCGCGCCGCCGCGCCGCCCGGAACCGCCCGTCTTCCCGACGCGCAGCGTCCTGCGCCAAGACCGCCGGCGTCCAACGCCGCCACCGTGCGGACGCTCGAAGCGAACCGCGCGGAGGCGTCGCAGCGCGCGGAAGCGCCCCCGCGGGCGGAACCGCATAAAACCGAGGCTGGCCCGTCCGCGTTGAAAGAGGCGTTCCTGGCCGAGATCCAGAAGACGAAGCGGTCGTTCTACGGCATGGTCATCGCGCAGGCGCAGAGGATCGACGTCGAGGCCGAGCGGATCGTGATGACGTTCTCGCCGCAGCACCGCGCGATGAAGGTGCAGCTGGATCAGAGCCGTTCGTGGCTCGAGGAGATCGCAACGCGGCTCGCCGGTCGAAAGATGACCGTCATCGGCGTCGAAGGGGAGGGCGCGGCGCCGGCGAAGCCCGGACAGGCCGCGCGCGCCGCGGCCGGCGCGACCGAATCGGAGAAGCAGGCCGCGCTCAAGCAGAAGGCGATGGCCGACACCGGCGTCCAGGCGATGCTCGACGTGTTTCGAACCGAGATCAACGAAGTCGAGGAACTGTGAATATCAATCAGATGATGAAGCAGGCCCAGCAGATGCAGGATCGCCTGCAGAAGCAGATGGCCGAGATGCGCGTCGAGGCGACGGCCGGCGGCGGCATGGTGACCGTCGTGATGAACGGCGCCAAGCAGGTGCAGTCGCTCAAGATCGATCCCGAAGCCGTCTCGAAAGACGACGTCGAGATGCTGCAGGATCTGATTCTCGCGGCGATCAACGACGCCCAGCGCAAGGTGGACGAGGCGCTGCCAGAAGCAGATGGGCGGGATGATGGGCGGCCTGAAGATTCCCGGCCTGTTCTGATGAGCCGTCCCGATCCCCTGACCAGGCTGATCGAACAGCTGCAGCGGCTGCCTGGCATCGGCGCGAAGAGCGCGCAGCGCCTCGCGTTCCACGTCCTCAAGACACCGCGCGAGGAGGTCGAGCGGCTCGCCGAGGCGATGCGCGACGTCAAGGATCGCGTCACCTACTGCTCGGTCTGCAGCAACATCACCGACACCGATCCCTGCTACTTCTGCACGCACCCCGGACCGCGACCATCGCCTGATCTGCGTCGTCGAGGAGCCCGAGAACGTCAGCGCGATCGAGAAGACGCGCGACTTCAAGGGCGTCTATCACGTGCTGATGGGCGCGCTGTCGCCGCTGCACGGCGTCGGGCCCGACGATCTGAAGATCAAGGGCCTGCTGACGCGCGTCGGCGGCCGGCGGCGTCGAGGAAGTGATTCTCGCCACCAATCCCAACGTCGAGGGCGAGGCGACCGCGATCTACCTGGCCAAGCTGCTCAAGCCGCTCGGCGTGCGCGTGACGCGCATCGCGATGGGCGTGCCCGTCGGCAGCGACCTCGAGTACGCGGACGAGGTCACCATGCACAAGGCGATGGAAGGGCGGCGGGAAGTGTAGACGCGGATCGCGCGGATCACGCGGATGGTCAATCCCGAGTGATCCCGCGCCGGACGAGAAGCATCGTTCCCACGAGCACCCAGAACACCGTCCGCACTTTCCGCACGATCGCCATCGTCGTTCCGAGCGTGAGGCCGTAGCCCGAGCATCTGCGTGAACGTGCCCGTCGTGATCTCGTCGACGCCGGTGCGGAGCGGCACGAACTTGAACACCACCTTGATCACGCGGTTCGCACCTTCCAGGATGAAGGCCGTGAGCAGCGGAGGCGCCGCGCCGAGAATCATCCACACGGTGAGATAGATCTCGAACACGCCGAGCACGTGAAAGCCGATCTCCGCCGCGACGACGGGAACGAGCACCTCGCGGCGGCGCGTCGAGAACGTGAAGATCTGCTGCTCGAGGCGCGTGGAGCTTCTCGACGAGCGACTGCGTGCGGGAGCCCGCCGGCAGGATCGCGGACAACGACCGGCTGACGAGCGCCGGCTGGCGCCACACCAGGACCGCGGTGGCTGCGAAGAACGAGACGATCGCGGCGACGGCGATCCTCGCGGCATGGCGCATGTCGTCCGACAGCCTGAAGCTGACGAGCAGCGCGATCGTCGCGCGGCGATCATCGCGCCGACCGACAGCGTGTAGATCAGCGTTCTCGATCGCGAGCGCAGCGACGGCCGGCGCCAGCGGCCCGGTCCCGCGGACGAACGCGGCCTTGGCCGGTTCGCTCACGATGAGCCCGAGCGGCGTCACGTTGCCGAGCGCGTCGCCCGCGAGCACCGCGGCGAACGCCGTGCGAAACGGCGGCCGCGAGGCCGGCTCGACGCAGAGCGACAGCGCCCACGCGCGCAGTGCGAAGCGCAGGCCCGCGATCGCGATGATCGGGATGAATCCCCAGCCGATCGAGCGGAGGCCGTTCCAGATCGTCCGACGGGCCCGCCCGACGGACGAACCAGGCGAACAGCAGCACGCCGGCCACCGCGATGACGATCCCCGCGCGGCTCCATTGTCGTCGAACGGCGCCGGGGCGCTCGAGTGGCACGCCGTCATCATATAATCGGCGGCTATGCTTCCCGCGTCGTTCCAGATGCCTGCCGCGGTCATTCTGCTGGCGGGTGGCCTGCTCTCGTGCTTCGCCGGCTATCGCGTCTTCCGCTTCGTGCTCGGGATCTACGGCTTCATTCTCGGCGCGCTGCTGGCGAGCTCGATCGTCGGCACCGAGCAGCACGATGTGGATGATCGGGGCCGCGATCGGCGGCGGCATCGTCGGCGCGCTGATTCTGGTCGCGGCCTACTTCGTCGGCGTCGCGCTCCTCGGCGCGGGCGTCGGCGCGCTCGTCGTCAACCTGATCTGGGCGGCGCTCGGCCGCGAGCCGCACATCGTCATCGTCATCCTGTTCGCGATTGCCGGCGCGCTCGCGGCGCTGGCGCTGCAGCGCTACGTCATCGTCGCCGCCACCGCGTTCGGCGGGGCATGGACGACGATCGTGGGCGCGCTCGCGCTGATGGGCGATCGGCTCGCGATCGAGGCGACCGTGCGGAACAACGTCTGGCTGGCGTATCCGATGAACCCGGCGCCGGGACAACGATGGATCGTGTTCGCCTGGCTCGCGCTGGGGATCGTCGGCGTCGTCGTGCAGCTGAGCGTGACGGCGAAGGGCAAGAAATAGGCACGTGTCTTCAAGGAGCTGATCAATGGCAACGTTCTCGCGTACTGTCACGGTCGACTGGGCTGGCCCGATGATGGAGGGCAAGGGACAGGCGAAAGCCGGGAGCGGCGCGTTCACGCTGCCGGTCTCGTTTCCGTCGCGCATCGGCGATTCGGGCGGAATGACGAGTCCGGAGGAGCTGATCGCGGCGGCGCACGCGTCGTGCTACGCGATGGCGCTGAACGCGACCGTCGGCCGCAAGGGCGGATCGATCGCGAAGACGAACGTGACGGCGACGATCGTCGCCGACAAGGGCGACGCCGGCATCAAGCTGACGACGTCGAAGCTGAAGGTCGTCGTCGAAGGCCTGCAGGGGATCGAGAAGTCGCAGTTCGCCGAGGTCGCGAAAGAGGCGGAAGGGAAGTGCCCGATCTCGAACGCGCTGCGCGGCAACCTCCAGATCGAGCTGGTCGCGGAAGTGAAGTAGCCGGTTCACCTCGCCATAGTCCGTTTCGCCCCTTTGTGCTCCCCCCGAAGGCCGCGCGTCCGCGATGGTTGCCGGCCAGGGGGATCACATGCACAAAGCCATTCGAATCGGGCTCTGGATCTGTCAGGCTGCGCTCGCGGTCATGTTCGTGTTCGTTGGCGCGACGAAGTTTACGAGTCCCCTGTGGGCGCGGATGTTCGCGCGGTGGGGCTATCCGGACCATTTCTACCTCGCAATCGGCGTGGTTGAAGTCGCTGCGGGCCTGGCGCTGCTCGTGCCGAGGCTCGCGGCATCCTCAGCGGCCGTGCTTCTCGTCGTGATGATCGGCGCTGGCGCCACGCACGTGATCCACGCCGAGCCTCAGCGCCTGCCGCAGATCGTGGTCATGTCCCTCATGCTCGGCGCCGTCGCGTGGGGACGGCGTGCGGATGCCAATTGGCGCAGGGGAGCGCGCTCACCGGCATGACGCGACGCTCGGTCATCTGGGTGTGGACGTGGATCGGCTGGACCGGCCTCGCGCTGTTTCTCGGCATGAGCTCGTCGCTCGCGTACATGGCGGTCGGCAATCCGCCGCGATGGTCGTTGACCATTCGGATGGCGTTGGCCGAGGTGTATGTCTGGGGCGTCATCGCGCCGTTCGTGATGGGCCTGGCACGTCGGTTTCCCTTCACTCGCGCGACGCTGTGGCGCAGCCTGCCTGTTCATGTCACGGCTAGCCTGACGGTCAGCCTTCTCAAGCTGATCGTCGATCAGGCCATTCGCCGGACGCTGTTCGGATTCCGTCACTACGTCCTGATCACGAGCCTGGCACCGAACGTCCTGTTCTATTGGGGTATCGTCGCCGCGGCGCACGGGTTGGCGTACTACCGGTCGAGCAGGGAACGAGAGCTGCGTGCGTCGCAGCTCGAGGCGCGCCTTGCGCAGGCCAGGCTCCAGCTTCTGCAGATGCAGCTGCACCCGCACTTCCTCTTCAACACGCTGCACACGATCTCGGAGCTCGTGCACGAGGACCCCGAAACGGCCGATAGCATGATCACCGGCCTGAGCGACTTGCTGCGCGAGGCGCTCGCGGCCGGCAGCGTGCGGGAGGTGACCCTCCGTCGCGAGCTCGAGCTGCTCGAGCGGTATCTGGAGATTCAGCGGGCGCGCTTTGGCGGCCGGCTGCAGATCGATGTCGACATCGATCCGGACGCGCTCGACGCGCTGGTGCCGCACCTCATGCTGCAGCCCATCGTCGAAAACGCCATCAGGCACGGCATCGGTGCCCACGCCGCGCGCGGCAGCATTCGCATCGCGGCAAAAGCCGCGGGCGATACGCTGCACATCGAAGTCGAGGATGACGGCCGCGGCCTGAAGCATCCGGATACTGAAGTCAGCGAAGGGACTGGTCTCAGCAACACCCGAGAACGGCTGCACGCGCTCTACGGCGCCGATGGCCACCTGACGTTGCAGAGCCGTTCCGGCGCAGGCGGCGCCGTGTCGACCCTGGTCGTGCCACTGCGGCGGAGCCCTTCAGCACCTCCGCCGCGGGTAGCCGAATGATTCAGACATTGATCGTGGACGATGAACCGGTCGCCAGGCGGCGCATTCGAAGGCTGCTGGCGGGCGAGGCGGACGTGGTCGTGGTTGGCGAAGCCGGCGACGGGCGTTCGGCGATCGATGCCATTCGCACGGCGCATCCCAACCTTGTGTTTCTCGACGTTCAGATGCCGGAGGCCGACGGGTTCGAAGTCGTGCGGACGTTGGGCGCCGCGATGCCGAAGGTCGTGTTCGTCACCGCGTTCGATCATTACGCGCTCGGCGCGTTCGAAGTCCATGCGCTCGACTACCTGTTGAAGCCATTCAATCGCGCCAGACTCCAGCAGTCGGTCGCCCGGGCGCGCGCCGCCCTTGCCGAGAGGCATGACGACGTCGTCCATGAGCGCCTGAGCGGGTTGCTGGTCGATCTGCGGGTCCGCCCCCGGTATCTCAACCGATTCGTGGTTCGTGTGTCAGGGCGCGTACTGCTGGTCGATGCGTCGCAGGTGGACTGGATCGAGGCCGCGGACAACTACGCGATCCTTCACGCCGGCCGGTCGTCACACGTCGTTCGCGATACCATGAGCCGCCTGTCTACGGAGCTCGACCCGCAGCGCTTCGTCAGGATCCACCGGTCGACGATCGTCCAGATCGATCGCGTGCGCGAGCTGTTGCCCGCGTTCCACGGGGACTTCGTGGTGCTGCTGCACGACGGGACGCGACTAACCCTCAGCCGCAACTATCGTTCACGGCTTGAAGAGGTGTTGCGCGGGCGGCTGTGAGTGCCAGAGGCTCGGACCGTTCCGCCGTTCGGAACTATCGGTCGAGCGCGAACGCCACGACCTTCGTATCGATGCGCGAGAGCGGGGTGTCGTGGCCCCCCGCGGCGACGACGATCGTCTGCCGTCCTGCCGGGCCCGTGAAGATCATCGGCGTCGCGCGCGCGCTCGTCGGCAGAGCGCCCTTCCAGAGCTCCCGGCCGTCGCCCGCGTCGAAGGCGCGCAGGAACGGATCGAGCGTCGCGCCGATGAAGACGAGGCCCGTGCCCGTGACGATCGGGCCGCCAAGGTTCGGCGATCCCGTCGGCGCCGGATGCTTGATGCCGGCGGGCTCGCGGATCTCTCCCAGTACCGATCGCCACGCGATCGATCCCGTGTCGACGTTCACCGCGACGAGCTCGCCCCACGGCGGTGCCACGCACGGAAGGCCTTTCGGAGACCTGAAGAACTCGCGCGACATGGCGTAGGGGGCGCCTGACTGCTCGGTCGTCTCGCGCTCGGGGTGCGCCTTCCTCAGCTCGGCGAACCGCGCCGCGGGAATCAACCTGATGATCGCAGGCAGCCGGTTCACCGGCGCGATGATCAGGCGTCGTGCGGGATCCCACGCGCCGCCGCCCCAGTGCAGGCCGCCGATGTTGCCGGGAACGATGAGGCTGCCGCGCACGCTCGGCGGTGTGAACACGCCCTCGTTGCGGAGACCCTTCAGCGTTTCGCGGCACGCCGCGAGATCCTCCGGGGTCGGGCCCCAGAGATCCTCCTCGCGCACGTGCTGAGGCGCGAGCGCCGGAGGCCGGTCGGGGAACGGCTGCGTCGCGAACGCGCGCTCGCCGTCGACGTCGCTCGCAGGCACCGGGCGTTCCGAGATCGGGAAGAGCGGCTTGCCGGTGAGCCGGTCGAGCAGGAACATGTGGCCTGTCTTCGATCCCGCAGCCACGGCGGGACCCGCCTTCGATTCGTACAGGAGCGGCGGGGAGGCGACGTCGTAGTCCCACAGATCGTGGTGGACCGTCTGAAAGTGCCAGACGACCTCGCCTGTTGCGGCGCGCAGCGCGACGATCGAGTTCGCGTAACCGTCCTGCCCTACGCGCAGACCCCCGAAGTAGTCAGGGCTCGCGCTGCCCGTCGGCAGAAACACGAGCCCGTTCCCGTCGTCGACGACGATCTGCGACCACGTGTTGGCGCCGCCCGCCTGCGCGTCCGGCGGGAGGGGATGGAACGTCCACCGGAGCGCGCCGGTCGCGGCGTCGAACGCGCGGACCTCGCCCGACGCCATGCGCGCGCGGCTGTTGTCGGCGACGAACGATCCGACGATCACGAGATCGCGGTACACCGCCGGCGGCGTGCTCACGCCGTACTCGCCCCGGTACTCGGGTCGGCGCCGGAGCCCCTCGATCAGATCGATCTGTCCGTCGCGCCCGAATCCCTGACAGCGCTGTCCGCGCTGACGCTCGAGGCAGACGAGGCGCGCGTCGACGGTCGCGATGTAGAGACGATCGCCGTGGAGCGTGAGCCCGCGGCTCGTGAACTCGCTGTAGTTGGCGTCCTGGCGGACCTCGAGCTCGACCCGCCACGCTTCTGTGCCCGAGTCGGCGTCGAGCGCGATCACGGCGCCGCGCGGCGTGGCGAGATAGAGGCGGCCGTCCGCGTAGACCGGCGTGGCTTCGAACGCCGGGCGTTTCGATCTACCCGGCAGCGGATCGATCGACTCGCGGGTGTCGTAGGTCCACGCGACGGCCAGCCGGCTGACGTTGGCCGGGGTGATGGGCTCGCGTGCCGACTGAGGCGCTGCCGAAACAGCAGCCGCCACGGCGAGCGGGGTGAGCAGACGGGTTAGGAGAGTCACGTAGCGGAAGACGCCGGTGGGCCGTCCGGGGTTCCGCCGATCGCGCTGAAAGCGGTACCTCTGCTTTGGAGCCATACTCCCATGGTATGAGCGGATGGATTGGAGTTGCGGCGGTCGTTTGCCTGGCAGCACTGCCCGCGCACCTGTCGGCCCAGACCATCCAGGTCGCCCCGTTCGGTGGGTACCGCTTCGGCGGTGATTTCTTCGAGCGAGTGACCGGCCAGCCGGTCGATCTCGACGGCGCGCCGGTCGTTGGCGGCACGCTCAACGTTGCCATGTACGATGGCCTGTGGTTCGAGGGCCTCTTCACGCATCAGGAGGCGCGCGTCACGACCGTCGATCCAAGGCTGATGACGACGACGCGCTGGAACGTCACCGTCGATCACTGGCTCGCGGGAGGCCTTCAGGAATTCGGGGGAGACCGTGCGCGTCCGTTCCTGACTGGCCTGCTCGGCCTGACCCGCTACGCCGCCGACAGCAATGAGATTCGGTTCGTGGTCAGCGCGGGCGGCGGCGTGAAGCTGCACCCGACGCGGCGTCTCGGCATGCGGCTCGATGGGCGCGTGTTCGCGACGTTTGCCGATATCGACGGACGCGCGATTGCGTGCTCGCCTGCTGGCTGCATCGTCGCGGTCGATGCGGATGTCGTCTGGCAGGCCGAGTTCACCGTCGGACTGGTGGTGGCGTTCTGACCGGCTTGCGCAGGCTTTTGCCCATCCGGTACACTTGGAGTTCCCCGCGGACGGCGTCGACGCCGCCATACGGGTCGTCACTCCTTGTTCCTCAGTAGCTCAATGGTAGAGCATCCGGCTGTTAACCGGAGGGTTGCTGGTTCGAATCCAGCCTGAGGAGCCAACTCCGCAAGCTCAATAAAATCAGTCACTTGCGTGGCGCGTCGTTAACCGCTCTCGTAAGTCTCATTCCCCAAGAGATTTGTGACGCGCAAGGCCGCACTGGACGATGTCCGCAACTGGATGACTGACCTTCCGGCGCCTAAACCGGAGGACCGTAGTTCAGTCGAAAGCGAGTGACGTCGAGAGTTGCCGATGCGCCTCAATCTGCGCTTCGAGATCCGCGATCTTTCGTTCGGCAGTAGCGATGGCATCGGCGCCCGCGATGAAGCGACCCGGCGGTGGTTTCTCGCTCGCAATCGTGACGAGCGCGCGCGCGAGCTTCGCGGGGTCCCCTGACTGTTGTCCGTTCTGGGCTTTCCAGTATTCGACCAGTCGTCCTCTGCGCTCGTCGTAGTCGCCGATGGAGGCCTCGGCATAATTCGTCGATTGCTCCGTCAGGAGTTCCGTGCGAAAGAATCCCGGATTGACGATGGTCGTGGCGATGCCGAACGGCGCGACCTCTACCTGGAGGGATTCCATCCAACCCTCGAGACCGAACTTCGATGCGGCGTAGGCCGTCACGAACTCGAACCCAGCGGCGAGGCCGGCGGACGACGAGATCGAGATGATGTGGCCTGATCGCTGCTTTCGCATGACCGGCAAGACAGCGCGGGTACGTTCATCGGGCCGATAAGGCTGGCTGCCAACTGCTGGCCAATCTGCTCAGGCGTCAGCTCCTCGAAGTAGCCGGCGTAGAAGCTGGCGGCGTTGTTGACCAGCACGTCGACTCGACCGAAGCGATTAACGGCGGCCCGCACCGCGGCCTCGGCGTCAGCGGCGCTGGTGACGTCGAGAGTTACAGCCAGCAGGTCGCTCGATGTTCCCAAGACCTTGGAGACTCGCTCGCGGTCTCGACCGGACGCCACAACCGAGTGGCCGGAGGCCAACGCGGCCCTCGCGAACTCGTCACCCGCTGTGGCCAGCACACGTCCGCTTGGGCTGAACGCAACGGCTGACACCGGACCCGTGTGGCCCTCGAACACATGTTGTTGGGAGCCCGCGCCGTCAAACAGCCGGACTTTACCATCGTGCCCGGCCGTCGCCAGCAGTCGTCCGTCGGGGCTGAAGGTCAGGTCGTGAATAGCCCGTCCGAAGTGCCCGAGCAGTCGCACGTTACCCGTCTGATGATTCCAGACGCGAACGGCACCGTACCAGTCGCCGAAGCCGACGAGCTGACCGTCGGGATGGAAGGCAATGCTCACCACGAAGCCAAAACCGGCGCCGGCCCCGTCCATGGTGGCGCGCTGGTGAAACGTCTGCGCGTCCCAGATCTTGACCGAAAGGTCGCGGCTACCCGTTGCGATAAGCGATCCATCCTTACTTAACGCGAGTGCCATGACGCGATCGCGATGGCCTTCGATGGTCTTTGACTGTCGCCCGGTTGTCGGATCCCAGATCCGTATGGTCCGATCTCTGCCTGCTGATGCGAGCCAGTGCCCGTCTGGACTGAAAGCGACCGACAAGACACGAGGATTCGTGTGCCCCCGGAGTTGCCGAAGCTCGCGGCCGGCATGTGCATCCCAGATACGTACGGTGAAGTCGCTTCCCGCGGTCGCGATCAACTGTCCGTCCGGGCTGAAGGCGACCCTCCAGAGTCTCGACTGAGCGTGACCAGTCAGGAAGGAATCATCCCTATCGGGACGGTTGAACCAGTTGCTTGAGCGTACCCCGTTGATCGTCGCGAGGCTAGCCAGGCCAAGCACGACGAACGCAATCGGAAAGCTCAATTGAGGTCGTCTGGCTCTCTGGGTCAGCCTGGAGCCCTCCCGCGTGCGCAGGAACGTCACCTTTCACAGCCTACACCTTTCGGCGACGACGTCACGAGGCGTTGGTCGTGCCCAACTCCCAAATGACTGTCGCACTTGCCCGCTCTCTCATTTAAGATCTCGTACGCGTCGCGCGACCGATAAGGGCATTCATCGCGCGAAGGAAGACCCAAAATGCAGAAGCCCGATTTCAGCGGCGAATGGACGCTGAACCGCGAAGCGTCCGCGCTCAGTCCGGTCGTCGCGCCCGTTGTGCAGGGCGGTTTCGTGCGGATCGAGCATCGCGAGCCGACGGTGTCGGTGCACCTCAGCATCACCATGGATAACAAGCCAGTGGACGTACGGTTCGAACGTCCCTCAGAGTGGGATGGCAGCGTCTTGGTCTTCGCAGATACGATCCCGACCCCGAACGGCGAGATGACGATCGTTTTCCGCTATGAACTGCTGGAAGGTGGACGACGTCTGCGCGCGGCTGAGCGCCTGCGGGCTCCCGACCGGGAACAGGACAATGTGTGGGTGTTCGACCGCGCAGGCTAGCTGAAGCTGACGAGCCAGTTGCGGAAAGACCAGACTTCAGCGGCGATTTCCATCCGGCGAGTCGCGAGACTAAGCAGGAACGTAGGCCAACCTGATCACATCCTCGCCAATCCGATCATGAGCCATAAGGCGGAGCGGCGGCCGGGGCCCGGCGAAATATGGCTTGCCGTGCCCAAGCACGACGGGGTGCAGGTAGATTCGATACTCATCGATCAGGCCAAGTTCGGTCAGGCTTTGCGCCAGGTCCGGGCCAGCAACTTCGATCTCCCCGTCGCGCTCGGCCTTCAGCTCGCGGATCGCGCCCTCCAGATCATCCTCAACAAGCCTGGCGTTGGGGCCGACCGACTTCAACGAGCGCGAGACGACCCATTTCGGCTGGTTCCGCCACGCCGCCGCGAAGGCGTGTTCCTCTGCATTCCATTCAGGATGATCGTCGTCCCAGTAACGCATGACCTCATACATCTGGCGACCGTAGACACTGCCCGCCTGCCCCTGAGCCTCCTCGATGAAGTGGCGGAAGAGCGTGGGGCTTGGCGCAAACGCCATATGGTCGACGTAGCCGTCCAGGGACTGGTTCATTCCGAACACGAGCCTAGCCATACCATTTCCTTTCCTCACGCGGCACATCCGCGCGGTTCTGATTGCCTTCCCGAATGAGCCAGTTGCGGAAATCGTCCATTGCGGCGAGCCACCTCCTAGAGTACTGCTAGTCAAAAACTTGCAGGACCAGTCAAATCGCAGTATCGGACTTCCACAGCGCAAGTCGTTGTGAGCTGTCCCCCCAGATCCGCCAGGTCGACAATGTGAGTCCAGCCAGTGTAAGGATTCCCAATTCTGGCCACTAACCCTGTAAAGGGCCTGGATCAGTGAGCAGCGACTTCTACACAACGTCGATCGTGCCGTTCGCCCCAATCATCATCAAGATCTGCAGGGCCTACACGAACACGCAGGAGGACTTCGAAGACTACTACCAGGAAGTGTGCCTGCAGATCTGGCGCAGTCACCGCAACTTCGATGAACGGGCGGCCTGGTCCACATGGATCTATCGCGTGTCGTTGAACGTCTGTATGACCCTCCTCAAGACACACAAGCGCAACCGTCGGATCTTCGCCTCCGACGACGTCCCCCCCGAGATCGTGGAAGACAGTCGTGCGTTCGCAGACGAGTCTCTCAATTTGTTGTACGACGCAATTCGGCAGCTGTCGGAAGTGGACAGGGCGGTGATCCTGCTCTATCTGGACGAGAAGTCGTACCCGGAGATCGCCGAGATCATCGGCACCAATCCCAACAACGTCGGCGTGCGCATCAACAGGATAAAGGACCGACTCAGGAGGCTACTCGATGAGAAAGACAATAGAAGCGACGTGGCGTGAAGGGTTCTTGAACCCGGACGCGCTGGTGGCACCGAAGGTCAATGACCTCTACACGCGGAAGTCGAGTCACATCGTCGACCGGATCCAGCGCATGCAGAGAATCAACGAGATCGCGATCGTGATCGGGGCGCCGGTCATGTGGGCCTTTCTCAGCGCGGTTGGCATCCCGTACACGGGGGCGATCATATGTACGGCCTGGGTGGGGCTGCTCGTCGTCCGGCGACTGTACATCACGAAGTTCGACGCGCCCGACAGCAGCCTTGACAGCTATCAGTATCTCAAGGCGTTCCAGCGGTGGTTGAAGGATCGTATCGCGTGGGGGAGGAGAGTTCAGCGGCACCTCTACGCCGTGACGTTCCTCGCACTCGCGATCGGAATTGCCGCCTCGGGGAGTGGCCAGTTGTTGACCCGCCTCATCGTCGAGAGCAATCCCGACGTCCGTCTCGTCAATGGCGTCCCGGTGGTCCTGATCGCGGGCGTCGTCGCGATGGCGATCGTGGTGGACCTCCTTGGTGGAGTCATCTTCGACTTCGATGTGAACACTGTGTATCGCAGTGTGTTCAGGAAACTGGACCAGATGGTTGCCGAGATGGAAGAGCTGAGGGGCTGAGACCTCCTCCAGCCGCTCGGCATGCGCGACTCGTTCTACGCGTGGGATGAGGCGGAGAAGGTCGCGTTACCAGCCTGTGTCTCGGAGAAGCTCCTCCTGTGGCGCGGCTGATTTCGAGTTCCAGAGTTCCTCGGGAATCGCGTCGCTGGAGGTCAGCAGGATGGCGATCGCGCGTCCGCGACGGCGGGACTCTCAACCGAAACGGTCTGGACGATTCAGGCCGCACCGCTCCTCATCGGCGCGGACATGGCGATTCAGGAAGGGTGACGTGGTTCGTCACGCGACGACTTCGATCCGAGCGCGGTGTCCGGGCGCCTTGGCAAGCGGACCGTCGCAGGTGACGATCGGCGCTTCAAGCGCCTCTGCGAGGGCGACGTACATGGCGTCGTATGTGGTGATGTTGTCTCGCAGCTTCCACGCGCGACCGATGAGATCGAGATGGGGGTGCCGATGGAGATCGAGGTCCGTGAGATCCGCAACTGCTTCTTCGGCGCGGCCCGGAGACACTTCACCCCTCCGCACGAGGCGTCGGAGGCCCTGAACCACCTCGACGTCCACGAGGTGCGGCGCATGCAGTTCGTCCTCCCCGCGAAAAAGGCGGGCCTCGATCCGTGTACCAAGTGGGGTCTGCAGAAGGAACTCCAACAGGGCCGACGCATCGACGACGATCACGCGGACTCGCGCTCCTCACGGATAACCACAGCGGCAGGCGTCTTCAGCGTCACCCGCCTTCGACTGTGGAGCTTGGCCAGCATCTCTTCGCGCGTGGGCCGCGCGGCCAGACGTCCGATCTCGGCCAACAGGTAGTCGGAGAGCGTCTGACCCGACTCCGCCGCTCGGGCCTTGAGCTTGCGGTGCAGCGCGTCCGGGACGTTGCGGATTTGAACCATTTTCGACATGCTACAAGCATGCTCGCATGTAGCTAGCATGTCAATTGGCGGCGGTCTTGGTGACGCCGCGTGGACGAGCCAGTTGCGGAAATCGTCCAGTGCGGCGAGCCATCCTTCGGTCGCCCTGCGGGCGAGCTACGGCTAGGCAAGCGCGTTGGTGGCAGGCCCATGAGGACCTCCGGTATTTCGTAGTCCCCACGGCGGTCCGCGCGTCTCACCGCCACAACAGCGCCGCGGAAGGCAAGGCGAGCCAATCGCCCGAATTGCGAACTGGAAGAGTTCGAAGGGTTTCCGAGGAAACTGGAAGATCTCCGACAGGCGGACTTCCGTGTGCAGGAGCAGGAACAGAGCTTGCGGCGTTCGCTCCAGATCGGTCTGCCGGATCGGCGCTTCGCTGCGCGAAGTGGACTCTGCCGGAACGACAGATATGCTCGTGGTCTCACGGGCCATGCGTCGGACAAGCGTATGCCGATCGGGTCCGGAGAGCGAGCGAACATTCACCGCGATGTTTCAAGACGGTCGGCTTATCATCTAGGCGCAGTTCGGGCTGGACTAGTCGGACACGCGCGGGCCGAATCCTAATGAAAGGGAGCAGTTGCACCATGTCAAACAGAGACGACGTGAAAGACGATGACCGCGATCCGCTCGGTCCTTCGCCGCAGGTGCCATCGGAGATTCCGACCGGCGTCGATCGCCGGAAGTTCATCATGCGCAGCGCCGTCATCTCGGCAGCTGCGGTGATGAACGGCTGCGCGCGATCGGAGACCGAACAAAAAGCCCCACCGCCGGCGGCCGCAGCTCCAGCGGCGGCCGCTGCGCCCTCTGTCCCGCTGGCTCAAGACCTGAACGTGGTGATGAAGGCCAAGGGGCCGGTGTTGACGACCGTGGACGAGTTCTACAAGGTGGGCCCCGGCCCTTCCAGCTCGCACACGATTGGTCCGATGCGCATCACCTACGATTTCTACCAGCGCGCCGCGAAGCTGCCGGCCGACACCCTCGCCAAGGCCACGAAGCTTCAGGTGAACTTGTTCGGGAGCCTCAGCGCGACGGGCAAGGGACACGGCACGGAGCGCGCCGCGCTCGCCGGGCTGGTCGGGAAGGAGCCGGCCACGGTCGACCCGTTGTTCCTGGACAGCTTGCGAGACAAGCCCGACCAGGTGTTCCCGGTGAAGCTCGGCGCCAAGTCAATCGACGTGAGCCTCAAGGACGTCATCTACGATGCCCCCAAGGGCGACTTCAAACACCCCAACACGATGACGGTCAAGCTCCTCGGCGGCAGCGACGTGCTGCTCGAGCAGGAGTACTACTCGGTGGGCGGCGGATTCATCGAGTGGAAGGGGTACACGCCCCCGAAGAAGAATCCGCCGAAGTACCCGTTCGCGACGATGAAAGAGCTGCGGGCCCACGCCGACGACAACAAGACCACGATCGCCAAGATCATGATGGCCAACGAGATGTCGATCATGGGCAGGTCGGAAGCGGAGGTGAATGCCTTCGTCGACAAGATCATCAACGCGATGATCGCGACGGTAAAGTCGGGGCTTTCGATGCCGGAGGATGACGTACTGCCCGGTCCGATCAAACTGCACAGCAAGGCAGCGTCGGTTTACAAGCGCGCCATGGACGACAAGATTGAGTCAGACCGCGGTATCGGCCGCCTGTCGCTCATTCGCGCTGGCGGCATCCGAAGAGAACGGGCGCGGACACCTCGTCATCACTGCGCCGACCGGCGGTTCCGCGGGCGTCATGCCGGCGCTGGTCTATGGGCTGCTCGAGGTCCGAAAAGTCGATCGGCAGAAGGTCCGTGAGGGCATGCTCGCCGCGGCGGCGATCGGCTACCTCTGCAAGCACCATGCGACGCTGTCTGCGGCTGAGGGCGGCTGCCAGGCAGAGATCGGCGTGGCGTCGTCGATGGCAGCAGCATTGACCGCGACCGCGTACGACGCACCATCGCTGGTGGTCGAGAACGCGGCCGAATCGGCTCTGGAGCATCACCTGGGCATGACGTGCGACCCGGTCGCCGGTTACGTGCAGGTTCCGTGTATCGAGCGCTGCGCCTTCGGCGCGGTCAAGGCCTGGACTGCCTACGCGATCGCCAGCAACGAGATCGCGTCCAGGCACCGTATCAGTTTCGACGAGACCGTGATCGCCCTGGCCCAGACCGCGAAAGAGATGAACAGCAAGTACAAGGAAACGAGCGAGGCTGGTCTCGCCCTCTCGGTAGTGCTCTGCTGATCGAATTCGAACTTTCCTCGTAAGTGGAGGACTCCGTCCCCGATCTCGCTGGGGCGAATACTGAAGCGGCGGATCCCGCCTCAGTATTCGCCCCAGGAATGCGTACGGGATCCTCGGGCCGTCCGGTGCGCCGCTGCCGGTGGCCGTCACGAACACAGCACTGACCCCCTGATCAGGTCCGCGTTCTGGATGGTGGGCGTACGCACGAGTGCGCTTGACATTACTAATGCATTAGTACTAAATGTCCGTATGAAGAAGGCCGCCCGCGTGCTGGGCCCGCAGGAGCTCCAGATCATGAAAGTCGTCTGGGAGCGGGGCCGCGTGACCGTCCGCGACGTCTACGAGGCGCTGCGCGAGCGCCGGCAGATCGCGTACACGACGGTGATGACGATGATGAACATCCTCGACCAGAAGGGATTTCTGAAGAGAACCCCGAGCGAGGACCGGGCCTTCGTCTACGAGCCCGCCAGGAGCCGGCGGACGGTGATGCGCGCGATGGTGAAGGAGTTCCTCGATCGCGTGTTCGGCGGATCGGCCAACCCGCTGATGCTGCACCTGATCGAGGACAAGCACGTGACCAAGAAGGATCTCGACGAGCTGCGCCGCGCGATCCGCAAGAAGGGCGGCGCATAGTGAGCCTGTCGCTCATCGTCGGCAACCTCGGAAGCTGGGCGCTCCAGGCGCTCCTGCTGATTGCCGTGACTGGCGCGGTGCTCGCGCTCCTGCGCGTGACCGATCCGCGCCTGCGCCTGCGCACGTGGCACGGCGTCCTGGGCGCGGCGCTGCTGCTCCCATTCATGCAGCGCTGGCGGATCGCCGCGGCCTCGCCTTCCGTGGAGGTGGCCGACGGAGCGGCGCGATTCGCCTGGGAGCCCTGGCTGGCCGCGTTCGTCGTCATCGGCATCGCGGCGCGCGCCGGCTGGATGGCCGCCGGACTCCGACAGCTGCGCCGGCTGCGGCTGACCGCGACGCCGTGGCGGCCGCTGCCGGCGTGGTACCCCGGCCTTGCGGCAGACGCCGGTGTGTCGGCCAGTCTCGCCGCAAGCCTCGACATCGACAGCGCCGTGACGTTCGGCGTCCGCCGTCCCGTGATTCTCGTTCCCGGGCGGCTGCTCGACGCGCCCGAGCCGCACCAGCGCGCGATCGTCGCGCACGAACTGCATCACGTTGCGCGCCGCGACTGGGTGTGGGTGCTCGCCGAAGAGGCACTGCGGATCGCGCTGTGGTGGCACCCGGCGATCTGGTTCGCGCTCGGCGAAGCGCAGCTCGCGCGCGAGGAAATCGTCGACCGGCGCACGATTGCTGCGACGGGCAATCGCACCGGGTATCTCGAGGCGCTGATTGCCGCCGTCGATCCGTCGCGCACCGTCGCGCTCGGCTTCCACCCGCGGTTCTATCGCCGCCGCCAGTTGTTCACGAGAGTCCGACGTCTGCTCGAGGAGGAGACCATGTCGAAAGCCCGAATGCTTGCCGTCGCGGCCGCGCTCGCGATCGCGGTGCCTGCGACCGTGCTCGGCGCGAGCACCGCGTTTCCGTTGACCGTGGCCCATCGCGAGATCGCGCCGCAGGATCAGCCGCCCCCGCCGCCGCCTCCACCACCGCCGCCGGCGCGGTCGAGTGGGCAGGATGACGCACCGCCCCCCCCGCCGCCGCCTCCGCCCCCGCCGGTGCGCACGAAGGTGCTGAAAGAAGCGCCGCCGCCTCCGCCGCCTCCCCCCCGCCGCCGGCGCGCACGAAGTCGCTGAAGGAAGCGCCGCCGCCTCCGCCTCCGCCGCCCCCGCCGGCGCGCACGAGGCAGTTGGATGAACCGCCGCCGCCTCCGCCACCTCCGCCTCCGCCCCCGACGTCGGCCGTGAAGACCGAGACGAAACCGACCAAGCCGGGCACAGCCCGCAAGGGCGGAGGAGGTTAGCCGCGCGCTCCGCGTTTCCGATCCGACTACGCGCGCTCGCTTCAGTCGTCCCCCTGATACAGAAACGTCGCACCCGAAGGACTTGCCTAGACCGATGACGCGAGGTTGTCGCATCAGCCTTGTATAATCTGCCGCGCAACCGGGTTGATCTCGCGGCGTGTTGATGCCCTCCCGGGTTCCGTCGCTGCACACTCATGTAACAGCTCCCCTTTTTCAGCGACGCCGGCGGTCGAAGTCGCTCTTACCAGGAGGAGACGTGATGGAGGTTCTTGCAGGTTTGCCGTGGTTCACGACGCTGCCCGGAACCGTCATCGTCTCGTTCATCCTGAGTGTCATCTTCTACCTGGCGCTGGTTTAACGAAGCTGAGGCAGTTGATGTCTCGGTGAAATGCCAAGACTGATACGGGTTGATCTCGCGGCGTGTTGTGAGATGCTGCCCCTGCGCAGTCATGGCTGAATCCCCCTTCTCCGATACGACGCCGGGGCGTGGGCGCATCGAGCGCCCTGCAAGACTCACGGCCGGCTGGACGCGCTGGCTTCCCGGGTTGATCACGCTGCGCAGGTACGACCCCTCCTGGTTGCGCCACGACATCGTCGCCGGCCTCGTCATGACGACCATGCTCGTGCCGGTCGGCATCGCGTACGCGGAGGCATCGGGGGTGCCCGGCATTTATGGCCTCTACGCGACCATCGTGCCGCTGCTCGCGTACGCCTTGTTCGGTCCCAGCCGCATCATCGTTCTTGGCCCGGACTCGGCGCTCGCGGCCGTGATCCTCGCAGTCGTGCTGCCGCTTTCGGCGGGCGAGCCGCAAACGGCAGTCGCGGTGGCCGGACTGATGGCCATCGTTTCCGGGATTGTGTGTGTTGCGGCGGGCCTGGCTCGACTCGGCTTCATCACGGAGTTGCTCTCGAAGCCGATACGCTACGGTTACATGAACGGCATCGCCCTGACGGTGGTGCTGAGCCAGATCCCGAAGCTTTTGGGTTTTTCTGTTTCCGCGGACGGGCCGATCAGGCAAGCGTGGGGAATCGTCGGGAAGGTGATTGAGGGAAGCACGAACCTCGTGGCACTCTCGGTCGGCGCCGGCACGCTCGCTCTGATTCTGGTCCTGAAGCGCCGGCCGCGCGTCCCGGGCATGTTGATCGCCGTGACCATTGCCACTGTTGCGGTCGCGGTATTCGATCTCGCAACACGATCCGGCATCTCCGTGCTCGGTCCTTTGCCGCAAGGCTTGCCGACGCCAAGACTTCCGATCACCAACGTCGACAGCCTCGTGCCGATCCTCATGGGCGGCGTCGCCGTGGCCCTCGTTTCATTCGCCGACACCAGTGTGCTCTCTCGAACCTATGCGGCGCGCCTGCGTCAGCCGGTCGACCCGAACCAGGAGATGGTGGGCCTCGGCGTCGCCAACCTTGCGGCAGGCTTCTTCCAGGGCTTTCCGATCAGCAGCAGCTCTTCGCGCACGCCGGTGGCCGAGGCTGCGGGCTCTAAGACCCAGCTGACGGGGGTCGTGGGTGCGCTCGCTATCTGCGTGTTGCTGATGTTCGCGCCCGACCTGCTCCAGGATCTGCCCAACACGGCCCTGGCAGCCGTCGTCATCGCGTCGGCTATCGGCCTGTTCGAAGTGTCCGACCTGCGCCGCATTTATCGCATTCAGCGCTGGGAGTTCTGGCTTTCAATGGCCTGCTTCGCCGGTGTGGCCACGCTCGGCGCCATTCCGGGGATTGCGCTCGCGATCGTGATAGCCGTGATCGAGTTCCTCTGGGACGGTTGGCGACCGCATTCGGCGGTGCTCGGCCGCGTCGACCGCGTCAAGGGCTACCACGACATCACCCGGCATCCGGAGGCACGGCTGATTCCTGGCCTCGTGCTGTTCCGTTGGGATGCACCGCTGTTCTTCGCAAACGCCGAGTTGTTCCACGAACGCGTCCTGGACGCCGTTGCGAGCTCACCGACGCCCGTCCGCTGGCTCGTAGTCGCGGCAGAGCCGGTCACAAGCGTCGACGTCACCGCAGCCGACGTTGTCTGCGAGCTCGACGACACGCTGCACGCCGCCGGGATCCAATTGTGCTTCGCCGAGCTGAAGGGTCCGGTCCAGGACAAGCTCAAACGCTTCGAGCTTTTCGAGCGCTTCGGTGAGAGAACCTTTTTCGGAACCATCGACGAAGCCGTGAGTGCCTATCTCGCCAGCCATCCCGTCGAGTGGGTCGACTGGGAGGATCGCGCGCCGTAGGTGTTTTCGACAGAGGAGGTCCCATTGAACTGGAACAAGTGGGTTCGGCAGATCCATCGCTGGCTGTCCATTGTCTTTACGGTGACCGTCATCGCCAACTTCATCGCCCTGGCACAGGGGGGTGGGATGCCTCCGCCCTGGGTGACCTACTCGCCGCTGCTCCCGCTCGCGTTGCTCCTGTTCAGCGGTCTGTACTTGTTCGCGCTGCCATACGTCACCAGGTGGCGCAGCGGAGGCGCAGCGCGCTAGCCATCACGGCAGATTGGAGGATGAACCGTGGCGCAGAAACCAAAGCCGAAGACCGGGGATTGGCGCGAAGAGATGCTGGAGCGCATTCGCACGCTGATCCTGGAGGCCGACCCCGAGATGATCGAGGAGCGGAAATGGAAGAAGCCGTCGAACGGGATGGCTGGCGTCCCGGTCTGGTCGCACAACGGGATCGTCTGCACCGGGGAGAAGTACAAGAACTACGTCAAGATGACCTTCGCCAAGGGAGCCTTTGTGAAGGACCCTTCAGGCCTGTTCAATTCCAGCCTCGAAGGCAACCTCAGGCGCGCCATCGACCTTCACGAGGATGACAAGATCAACGAGAAGGCCCTGAAGTCGCTCATCACAGCCGCGGTGAACCTGAACACCGCGGACCGCGGTTAACATACCGGCCGGCACGAATCGCGAACATGTCCTCGTCCAAACATCCTGCCCGCCGTAGCCTTGGCGAACGTGGGCATCCCGCGGACAGCCACGACCTGATCCGCGTTCAGGGCGCCCGGGTGAACAACCTGAAGGACGTCAGCGTCGAGATCCCCAAGCGGCGGCTGACCGTGTTCACCGGCGTCTCGGGATCGGGCAAGTCGTCGCTGGTGTTCGGCACCATCGCGGCGGAGTCGCAGCGGCTGATCAACGAGACCTACAGCGCGTTCGTGCAGGGCTTCATGCCGACGATGGACCGGCCCGACGTGGACGTGCTCGAAGGGCTGACGACCGCGATCATCGTCGACCAGGAGCGCATGGGCGCCAACGCCCGCTCGACGGTCGGCACCGCGACCGACGCCAGCGCGATGCTGCGGGTGCTGTGGAGCCGCCTCGGCAAGCCGCACATCGGTCCGGCCACCGCCTTCTCGTTCAACGTGCCGACGCGGAAGGGGAGCGGCGCCATGAGCGTCGACAAGGGTAAAGGTGAACGGATCGTCGTGCGCGACGTCGTCTACCTTGGCGGCATGTGCCCGCGATGCGAGGGCATGGGCCAGACGAACGACATCGATCTGAAACAGCTGTACGAGGACAGCAAGTCACTCAAGCAGGGTGCGCTCACCATTCCTGGCTACACGGCTGAAGGCTGGTACATGCGCATCTTCGAGGCCATCGGCATCGACACGGACAAGCCGATCCGCAAGTACACGAAGAAGGAGCTCCATCTCCTCCTCTATCAGGAGGCGACCAAGGTGAAGGTGGAGAAGTTGAACCTCACATACGAGGGGCTGATTCCGCGGATCAAGAAGTCGTTCCTGTCAAAGGACGTCGACGCGATGAACACGAGCATCCGCGCGTTCGTGGAGCGCGCGGTCACGTTCACCACGTGTCCCGATTGCGGCGGCACGCGGCTCAACGAGGCCGCCCGGTCATCCAGGATCAAGAAGATCAACATCGCCGACGCCTGCGCGATGCAGATCAACGACCTGGCCGAGTGGGTGCGCGGCCTGGACGAACCGTCGGTGGCGCCGCTGCTGGCCAAGCTGCGGCAGACGCTCGACTCCTTCGTGGAGATTGGGCTGGGCTATCTCAGCCTCGACCGGCCGTCCGGCACCCTGTCGGGCGGTGAGGCGCAGCGCACCAAGATGGTCGGCCACCTCGGCTCCTCGCTCACCGACGTGACCTACGTCTTCGACGAGCCGACGATAGGGCTGCACCCGCACGACATCCAGCGGATGAACACTTTGCTGCTGCGGCTGCGCGACAAGGGCAACACCGTCCTCGTGGTCGAGCACAAGCCCGAAGTGATCGCGCTCGCCGACCACGTCGTCGATCTCGGCCCCGGTGCCGGAAGCGCCGGCGGCGAGGTCGTCTTCGAGGGCACCGTCGACGGGCTGCGCGCCTGCGGCACGCTCACCGGGCGTCACCTGAACGACCGGGCCGCGCTGAAGGCGTCGGTGCGGAAGCCGTCGGGTGTGATGAAGGTGCGCGGTGCCCGCACGCACAACCTGCAGAACGTCAACGTCGACATTCCGCTCGGCGTGCTCGTGGTGGTGACCGGCGTCGCGGGGTCGGGCAAGAGCTCACTGATCCACGGCTCCGTGAGCGGGCGAGACGAGGTGGTGTCGGTCGACCAGACCCCGATCCGTGGATCGCGACGGAGCAACCCTGCGACGTATACCGGTCTGCTCGATCCGATCCGCAACGCGTTCGCGAAGGCCAACGGCGTCAAGCCCGCCCTGTTCAGCGCCAACTCCGAGGGCGCCTGTCCGACCTGCAACGGCGCCGGCGTGATCTACACCGACCTCGCGATGATGGCCGGCGTCACCACGATCTGCGAGGACTGTGAAGGCCGGCGGTTCCAGGCGTCGGTGCTGGACTACCGGTTCCCTTCGACTTCGCTCAGGACAGGCGGGGGACTCAACATCGCCGAGGTGCTCGACCTGTCGGTCGCCGACGCCGTCGGCTTCTTCGGCGCCGGCAAGACGCACACGCCCGCCGCGCACGCGATCCTGCAGCGCATGGCCGGCGTGGGGCTTGGATACCTGCGGCTCGGCCAACCGCTCACCACGCTGTCGGGTGGCGAGCGCCAGCGGCTCAAGCTCGCGACGCACATGGGTGCCGACGGCGGCGTCTACGTGCTCGACGAGCTGACCACCGGGTTGCACCTGGCCGACCTCGAGCAGCTGCTCGGGCTGCTGGACCGGCTGGTCGACTCCGGCAAGTCGGTCATCGTGATCGAGCACCACCAGACGGTGATGGCGCACGCCGACTGGATCATCGACCTCGGGCCGGGCGCCGGCCACGACGGCGGGCGGATCGTTTTCGAAGGCACTCCGGCCGACCTCGTGGCGGCGAGGTCGACGCTGACCGGCGAGCACCTGGCATCATTCGTCGGTAGCCGTCCGAAGGCTGTCCAATCTCACTGAGCGAGTTCGCCGTCACTCGGCGCGCAGGATGGACATTGGATTGACTCGCATCGCCCGACGCGTGGGCACGAACGCCGCTGCCGCGGCGATGCCCAGCACGAGCAATGGCGCGACAATGAACGCGAGTGGATCGTAAGGGCTGACCCCAAACAGAACGGAGTGAAGCAGCCGCGCGGTAGCCGCTGCGACCCCGACGCCGATGGCCATGCCGATCGCAACAGGCCGCAACGTCTGACGCAGGATCAGCCGCTGGACGTCACCTTCGCCCGCCCCGAGCGCCATCCTGACGCCGACTTCACGACGCCGGCGGTTCACGACGTATGCGACGACGCCGTAGACACCGATCGCGGCGAGACCGAGTGCGAGCAGACTCACCGTGCCGGCGACGCCCGCCGTGATCTGCGACAACGTTTGCAGGAGCCCCACGTTGTCCGACAGAGGCTGCACTCGTACGACCAATCCTGAATCCATGCGAGACGTCTCGGCGCGCACGGCCGCCGCAAATCCATCGAAATCCGCACGCGTTCGTGCCAGAACGGAGATGCCTCGTTGCGTTCCACGCCTCGCTGGCAAATACATGTAGCTCGAGAGCGCGTCCTGGGCCTGTGAGACTTGCGCGTCCCGGACGATCCCCACGATCTGCCGCCGCCCACCGTCCATGGTGATGGTGCGACCGATCGCGTCCTGCCCGGGCCAGTAACGCCGCGCCGTGGATTCGGTCACGAGTGCCGCATCGATTTCGCCATCCGTGAACACGCGACCGCGCACGATCGGGATACCGAGCACCGGAAAGAAATCGGGAGAGACGGCATTTACATCGACAACGTGTCCCTCGGACTCGCTTGCGACACGAAACGTGGTCTGACTGCGGCCAGGGCTCAACGGGCTACGCCTCGCCAGCGCGATGCTCTCGACCCCTGGCAATGCCCTGACGCGTTCGAGCCACTGCTCGTGAAATATCGCGGCGTTCCCTTTCTCGTACCGAGGGCCACCAAGATCGATCGAGACCACGGCCACGTTGCGGTGGTCGAACCCTGGATTGAACGTGTGGGCGGCGTACAGCGCTCGCGACAGCAGCCCGGCCGGGATCAGCAGCATCGTGCAGAGCGCAATCTGTGCGCCGACGAGCGTGCCGCGAATCCACCCGCGTCCGCCGCTGGAACCTTCCGCGTCCTGCTTCATCGCGGCGTGGACGTCGCCCGTCGACGCCTGCAGCGCAGGGACCAATCCAAACGCCAGCGCCGTCATGGCCGTCAGCCCAAGCGCGAACCAGAACACGGTGCGATCCGGCGTCGTGTCGATTCTCAACGCGTCCGCACCCGGTATCGAGGCGAGCAGCCAGGGAATTCCCGCACGGAACAACCATGAGAAGAGAAGCGAGCCGCAGACCGCACCGACGAGCGCGATGATCGCGCTCTCGGTCAGCAACTGCTGGATGATGCGGCCGCGTGTTGCGCCGACGGACAAACGGATCGCGATCTCTCTGGTTCGAGCCGCCGCACGCGCGAGCAGGATGTTGGCGACGTTGGAGGCCGCGATCAGCAGCACGAGCCCGAACGCCGCCATGACAATGCTCGCGCCCCTGAGAACGGTCCGCCGCGCGGGTGGCAGCGAGAGGACGGCTGCCGGCTCCACGATCAGCGACGTGGTGCGGCCCGATTGCTGCCGATCGATGCGACTCGCGACCAGCGGCGAGATCGGCTCGAACCTGCGCGACGTCCGCATCGCTCCGGCGCCGTCCGATCAGCGTCAGCCAGCTCAGATGCGCGTTCTGCTGAAAATCTTGATCCGGCCGGAGCACATTGGCGATCGACGTGGGCGCGAAGAACGCTGCCTTGGCCATGTCGACGCCGTCGAAGCCGGCCGGCGCGACTCCAACGATGGTGACGTCACGTCCGTTCAGGATGGCCGGCCGCTGGAGAATCTGCGGATCCCCGGCGAAGGCGTTCTTCCACAGCGCGTGACTCAAGACGACGACGGCTGGTGCGTCCGAGGTTCCGCAGTTGGCCGGCGTGAAGCCCGCGCCGAGCGCCGGTGACACGCCGAGGACGTCGAAGTAGTTGCACGTGACGACGATGCCCTCGATCTCCTGCGGGGATTCGCGCCCCAACGTCACCGTCCACTCGCGCGAATACGCCATCAAACCCGACAGCGTGCGCGTCTCGTCGCGATACGTGAGGTACTCGGGAATCGAGAACAGGCTGCGGGCACCGTGCACCGTGCGGCGCGGCCCGCCGCGGAAGTCCTGATAGACGCTCACGAGCGCGTCAGGGTCCGGCACGGGCAGAGGCCGCCAGGCGTAGCTGTTGAGAATGGCAAAGACGGCCGTGTTGATGCCGATCCCGAGCGCGATCGGGACGATTGAGGCCACCGCGAATCCCGGGTTCCGGCCAAGTGTCCGCAAGGCGTACCGAATGTCGTGCTGCACGTTCGAGAGCATCTCGGCCCCTCTTTCCGGAATCGTCAAATGAGATCGTCGCCGCCCGACGATGCTGATCACCTGGCTCACGAGCCAGAAGGCGCTGCGCCGGGTCGCGACGTACTCCTCCAGCACGTCGCCGAGTTGCGCATCCGTCGCGCGGCGCGACGCGACGCGCAGCAGCACGAGAAGCCAGAGCGGGTGATCAGGAGCCACGCAACACCAGCTCCTCGAGACCGTCCCACATCGCGGTGAGCGCTTCGCGGCTGGCGCGCAGGGTGCGCAGACCGAGTGGTCTGACGCTGAAGTAGCGCTTGGATCGTCCCCCGCGCTCCGGCGTGGGATCGCTGAAGGCGGACGAGACGTAGCCTTTCTCCTCGAGTCGATCCAGCGTCCGGTAGAGCGCGCCGACCGTCAGCGCGCGGCCGGTTCGCCGCTCGATCTCCAGGCGGATGGGGACGCCGTAGGCCTCGTCGCCGAGTCGCAGGATGGCCAGGAGGACGATCTGCTCGAACTCGCCTAGGTGTTCTCGCCTGGCCATATGTTCTGCATAGTAGGACTATACGAGCGGCGGCGCAAATGGTTGCTTCTCGAAGCCCCACGACCGGTCCAGCCGGTCACATCGGCTGCTTTTTCACGATAGTTCAGCCCTTCCTCAGGGAAGCGTCACGACGCGGCACGGCCAGGTTCCGTACCATCGGCAGCGGAGATTGGACATGAACACAACCGCCTGCCGATCGCTCGTGCTCGCGCTTCTGGCTGTTCCCGCCACGGCGGCGACGTCCGGTTGCAGCCAGGTGCTCTATCCCCACCGTCCCATCCATCGGCCATACGGGATGGCGCGTCCCCTCGCGGCTCCCGTTCAGCCCGAGTGGGCAGCGCGCGGCCGCTGGGACGCCGTCATGCGGCTGCCCCGCGGATCCGTCGTCGACGTACTGTCGATGGATGGCGCTGCCTATGTCGGTGCGATCGGTGTCGTGGACGCGTCGTCGCTGCGTGTCACGGTGCAGGGCGTCGAGGAACACGTCGCGCGCGGCGACGTGCTGCGCGTGGACCTGGTGGACCTGCCTGGATCGGAGGTCCGCGCCGTGGCCCGGCAGGCCGGCATCGGCGCGGCGCTGGGCGTCGGCGCCGCCGCGATCGTTGCGGCCGTGATCGGCGGCTCGGCCTGGCCGCCGCCGGGAGCGTTGCTGCGAGGCGGCGCCGCAATCGGTGGCGTGGCGGGCGGCCAGTCAGCTCTCTCGGCCCGGCAGCCGAGGCTGATCTATCTCTCCGAGTATCAGCCTGCGCCCGTGCCGGCACCCGGCTCCGGCTACCGGCGCGATCCCCGGCCGACGGCGCAGGTCGTCCGATCGCTTTCGGCCACGGACTGGGCGGCCGTCGTCGATCTCGCTCCAGGCACCCTGGTGCGGATCGTCCGGACCAACGGCGGACAGTATCGGGGCCCGCTCGTCGCCGTGGACGAGACGTCGCTCCGGCTCGACGTCGACGGCGCCGAGCTGAACGTTCGCCGGATGTCCATCGTGCGCGTCGATGTTCTCGTCGTCGCCGACACGGCGGCATCGCCAGGTTCGGTTCGACGAGGTGCCGGCACGGGCTACTGACAGCGGTTCGCCGGAGGGTGCATCAGTAATATGATGCGCGTCGTGAAGCCCAGCGCTTCGTCCCGTCATGGCAGCCGCGATCCTCTCGGCTACGGCCGTTGCCGGCGCCTTCGCTCAGCCGCCTGCTGGCGCGCCGGATGGCGTCGTCGACGCAGTGATCAAGTTCACCGCGACCGACGGCACGCCGCTCGAGGCCAAGCTCTCGGTGCCGGCCGGCGCGAAGGGGCCCGTTCCGGTTGTCTTCTACCTGCACGGCGCCGGACCGCGGAACTACGACCACGGGATCCGGTTCCGCGACACCGACGGCCAGGTGCGCCAGACGCGGTACTACGACTTCCACGCGCGCGAGCTCGCGAGGCACGGGCTGGCGTTCTTCCGGATGAGCAAGCGCGGGTGCTCGATCGACGCCGACGGGCGTCCCGTCGTGGACCGCGCCGTGTTCTCGAAAGCGACGCCGACCGTCCTCCTCGACGACTACGTCCGCGCGCTCGACGCGCTGCGCCAGCGGACCGACGTCGACGCCCGCCGCATCATCCTCTCCGGTTCGAGCGAAGGCACGCGGCTCGCTGCGCAGCTCGCGCCCCGCTCGCCCTCCGGCGTCATCGGCCTCGTCCTCATGAGCCATCAGCCGGACAATTTGAAGAACACGGTGGTCTGGCAGAACACCATTGGCGTGTGGCGGGCGGTGACGAGCCTGGTTCCCGAGGCTGCCGACGACGCGATTACGAAGGCGGAGTTCGACGAGGCGGTGAAGCGCGACGCGACGATTGCGCAGCGCCTTCCGTTCGCCAAGTTCGACGCCGACGCGAACGCCGTCGTCACGAGCGCCGAGCTCACGACGCTCGTTCGCCCGCGCCTGGACCTGATCCTGAAGGCCGTCGAGGATCGCAACGACGACTTTCTCTGGGCGTCGCTGCTGAACCTGACATCCGCGTATCTCCTGGACGGATGGGAGGCCGAGGCGACGCAGGCGTTCCTGCTGAAGCTCGACTTGCCGATCGGTATCTTTCACGGAGAGCTGGATGGCACGACGCGCGTGGAAGGCGTCCGCGAAACGGACGCGGCGTTCCGCGCCGCGCGGAAGACCAACCTCACGGTCCGGACGTATCCCCGCCTCGACCACGACCTGGCGTGGACGCCGCTCAGCACGAAGGAGCGCGGGCCACAGCCGTTCCAGGACGCGTTTCAGTTCGCGGCCGATCTCGTCCGTCCCCGGTAATCCCTACGGCAGCATGTGAAACGCTTGGATCCTTCGCGGCGGCGTTCCGGAAGAGCCCGGGTTCACGATTCACTGCCTGACACCGAGGCTCACGCGACCGTGTGCTCGTGTGCCCGAACGAAACGCGCCATCGGGCTCCACATGAACCACCGCGGAAGCTGTTTTGCGAGAGCGGGAAGCCCCTCGACAACCACCGAGCGACAGCGAATGGCGGCGTCGTACTCGATGTGTCCCAGCCAGACACGATAGAAGAACCCCAGATCCGCGCGGACGATGAGATCGGAATCGAACCCCGGGGGAGTCACGCAGACGGAGACCTCGCGAGGTTCGAGCAGCAGCCACACGCGTCGTCCGTGCGGACCCGTGAAGTCGAACTCGACGACTGTCCGTCTCTCTGGCAGCAGCTCGCGATCGATCCGCTGGTGAATCCTCCAGATCAACAGTCCGGCGTCCAGCTCCTCCGGCCTCGGCTCGCCGAACGCCCATCGGTACGCCCCACGCGCCAAGCGACTCGATGACCGTCTTGAGATCCCGTCCAGCTTCCGACAGGTGATACGCCGTCACCTTCGCTTGCGCACCGGGCAGCCGTTCGATGACTCCCGCGTCTTCCAGGTCCCGGAGACGCGACGCCAGCAGCGAGCGCGAAATTCCCGGCAGCCCGCGCTCGATCTCGTTGAAGCGATGGCTCCCAAGAATGAGCTCCCGCACGATGAGCGGGGTCCATCGATCCGCCAGAATCTCCGACGCCCGCGCGACGGGGCAGTACTGCCGGTATTTCTGCATATGGCATCGTGGCACGGCCCCATGGCCCGGGCCAGTCCAAATAAAGAACCTGATCAGTCCGATCGTTGCACTTCGCTCCGGCTTCTCACCGCGTAGGTTCAAGTGATTGACTCCTGAGTTCTTCCAGCCGCTCGACTGAGCGTGAAAGAGAATGGATGGAGCTGGCGGGAGGACGGGATGTTTTCGGCAGGGGATCGGTACGAGCGTTTCATGGGCAGATGGAGCTGCGAGCTTGCGACGCTCCTGGTGAAATTTGCCGGGGTCCGCGACGGCGATGCCGTACTGGATGTGGGAGCAGGGACCGGGGCGCTGACGGCGGCTGTCGCCGCCGCTGCCCCGTCCAGCTACATCGTCGGCATCGATCCCGCGGCGCCGTGTGTCGCGTTCGCCCGGACGCGTCATCGGCGCGACCGCGTCCGGTTCGAGGTCGGCGATGCCAGGCACCTTCCGTTTCCCGATGAGAGCTTTGATCGGACGCTCTCCCTCCTGACACTCAATTTCATCCCGAATCCCGCGGACGCACTGCGAGAGATGATTCGTGTGACGCGGCCAGGCTGTACCGTCGCGGCGGCCGTGTGGGACTACGGACAAGGCATGCAGATGTTGCGCGTGCTCTGGGATGAAGCCATCGCGCTGAATCCCGCGATGGACGCTCGAGACGAGCGGCACATGCCGCTGTGCCGCAAGGAAGAACTGGCGGCGCTCTGGCGGGACCATGGGCTGAAGGACGTCTGGGAAGAGGCCCTCGCGATCCAGACGCGGTTCGTGTCGTTCGATGACTACTGGTCGCCGTTCCTGGAAGAGCAGGGTCCGGCCGGTGCGCATGTCGCTTCGCTCCAGGCAGGGGAGCGTGACGTGCTTCGACAACGGCTGCGCAGGAGACTGCTCGGTGACGGCCCCGATCGATCGTTCGAGCTCCCTGCTCGTGCGTGGGCCGTGCGGGGCCTGGTCCCCTGACTCAGTACACTCTCAGTGATGCTGATCAGCCGTCCGATTGTCGCCGGCTTCGCCACGAGGCCGGCGTCACACCAGTCACTTTCTTGAACGCGCGGCAGAACGCCGCTTCGGACTCGTAGCCGACCTCGCTGGCGACCGCGCTCACCGGTGCCGTTCCGGCGGCGAGCCGGCTCGCTGCCAGCTGGATCCGCCACCGGGTCAGGTACAGCATCGGCGGATGCCCGATGAAGGACGTGAAGCGTTCGGCCAATACGGAGCGTGATGCTCCGACCGACCGCGCGAGCTCGGGCAGCGTCCACTCTCGAGCGGGCGCGGCGTGCAGTTGCGCGAGCGCTCGTCCAACGACGGGGTCTCGCAATCCGCCCAGCCAGCTCGCGCCACCCTCTGACGCCGTCGTCAGGTAACTGCGCAGCACTTCGACGAACACGAGCTCGGCGATCCGCAGGAGCACCGACCGGCTGCCCGGTCGGACGTGCGTCGATTCCGCGATCGCGAATTCGAGCAGCGCGTTCAGCCGGGCTGCGGAATCACCGTGGAGGCGCACACGAACCAGCGAAGGCAGCGTTGTCAGAACCGGGTTGAACGGGAGTGCATCACACCCGAGAAAGCCGCAGACGAGCTGAATGCGCTCCGACCCATTCCCGCCCTCGGTGACGACGAACGGGAGATCCCCCTTGACCATCGCCTGAAACCACGCAAGCGCGTCGTTCAGTGCCCAGCCAGTACGGAGGCCGCAGGCAGTCGCGAGCTGGTACGGCTGTCCATGCGGTACGACGAGCACGTCGCCTGTTTCGAGCCGTACCGGTGCGTGCCCCGGTGACTCGCACCAGCACGTTCCCTCCGAAATGACGTGATACGACACGACGTGCTGCGCTCGCGGAAGGATCACGGGTGCGAGATGCGTTGACGCCGGTGCTTCCGCGACCCACGGAGTTCGGGCATCGACGAGAAAGAAAAGGGCGCCTGTCAGCCTCACGACTTCGAGCACGTCCGACAGCGTGTCAGATGGGTTCTGCAACAGCTCCTGGCCCGGAGAATCGCGTGCGTCAGCCGCGCCGGCGTGATCGAAGTCCATCGTCGGCATCCTACACCCCTCGGAGACGTACCCGGACGATTGGGCAATCAAACCGGACTCTCGGGACTGGCGTCAATCGGGTGCTCACTCCTAAGGTGATGGAATGCCATCGAGAGTGACTCAGAGTGAACGTGCGGTGAAGACAGCTCATCGTGCGATGTGGGCGATGGGCGACTACGATCGATTCGCGCGTGCAACCGTCTGGTCACTGGGCCCGATCCTCGTGGACGCCTGCGGCATCCGCCCGGGTCACCGTGTACTCGACGTGGCCGCCGGCACAGGGAACGTCGCCATCCGCGCCGCGATGAAGGGTGCGTCGGTCGTCGCATGCGATTTGACGCCGGAGCACTTCGCGCACGGTCGACAAGGAGCCGCGAAGGCAGGCGTGGACGTCGAGTGGACCGAAGGCGACGCGGAAGCGCTTCCGTTCGACGACAGCGCGTTCGACGTCGTGACCTCGTGCTTCGGCGCCATGTTTGCGCCAGATCATCAGGCCGTGGCTGATGAACTCGTGCGCGTCTGCCGGCCGGGCGGAACGATTGGCCTGATCGGCTTCACGCCGGAAGGCATTGGCGGCGAGTTCTTCGCCCTGCTGGCTCCGTACGCGCCGGCGGCGCCAGCAGGTGCGAATCCTCCGGTGCTGTGGGGGAGCGAAGAGCATGTACGCATGCTCTTCGGCGGCCGGTTCAGTCCTCTCACCTTCAGTAGACAGACGTACATCGAGCGCGCGCCGAGTCCTGAGGCCTACTGCCGCCTGTTCACGGAAGCGTTCGGCCCGCTGGTCGCGATTCGCGCGAGCCTGGACGATGCTGATCGGCGAGCCGTACTCGATCGGCGCTTCCTCGAAGCGGTCGTTCGCTGGAACCACGGTCGATCGACGGGACCAGTCGAGATCGCCTACGAGTATCTGCTGGTCGTCGGCAACAAGACGCCCGCGTAGGGTGCGTCATTCCGCACGCAGCGCCTGGATCGGATCGATGCGCGCGGCGCGTCGTGCGGGCAGGTAGCCGGCGACCGTCGCGGTCAGGAGCATGATCGCGGCCGCGGCGCCAACCGCCACCGGGTCGGTCGGCTGCACGTCGTGGAGGAAGCCCGCCACGAAGCGGCCGCCGGCCAGCGCGAGGCCGATGCCTGCGAGGGCGCCGGCACCGGTCAGCGCGATCGCCTCGCGCATGACCAGCGCTGTCACGGCGTGACGCTCGGCGCCGAGCGCGATGCGCAGCCCGATCTCGCTCGTGCGGCTCGCGACCATGTGCGACATCAGGCCGCCGAGCGCACCGCAGGCGAGCAGGAGCGACACGCCGCCGAGGAAAGCGGCGATGACCGTGACCAGCCGCTCCTGCACGAGCGATTCGTCGATGCGTTTCCGGACGGTTTCGATCCGGACTGGCGCCGTCGCGTCCAGCCTCCTGATCGCGGCGCGCAGCGATGCAGCGATCGTGTCGCCGTCTGCCGTCCGCACCTCGGCATAGAGACTGCTCGACGTCAGGATGTCCGGTCTCTGCATGTAGGGAACGTAGACGACGCGGCGCTGCGGCTCCTGGAGGTGCTGGTAAACGGAGTCTCCAGCCACGCCGATTACTTCGACGCTTCGGATTAGAGTGCCCTCGCCCATTCTCAGGCGGTGTCCGATTGGATTCTCGCGGCCAAAGTACGCCGCTGCCATCGACGCGTTGATCACGGCGACGTTCGGGCGGTCCTCGACATCGCTCGCCGAGAAGTCGCGTCCGGCGATCAACGGCGTGCTCACCGTCGCGAAATAGCCCGGCGACACCGCGTTGACGAAGGTCCGCGCTTCAGCCGACGTTGGCCAGCGCCCATCGGACGGTCGTCCTTCGACGCTGAAGATGTCGAACCAGTATCCCTGCTCGTTGCTGATGGGCGGCTTACGAGACAAGCTTGCCGAACGCACGCCGGGCGTCTCGCGCAGGCGTCGCAGTAACTCCCCGTACCAGACCGTGAGATCCGGAGCGCGATCGCCGGCTCCCGCGTGCGCGCTCACCGGCGACAGCACGTCGACGTTGACGACGAGGAGGCCATTGCGGTCGAAGCCCGCATCCTTCGTGAGGAGCAGCGTCAGGTTGCGCACGAAGAGCGCCGAGCCGGCGAGCAGCACCATCGACAGCGCGACCTGCGCGGCCACCAGCCCCCGCGCGATCCCGGCCGGCCGGCGATCGCCGACACCCGTGGGCGCGCCGGCCCTGAGCACCGGGCCCGGATCGATCCGGACGGCTCTGACGATCGGCGCGAGGCTGAACGCGATCGCGGCGATGCCGATCGCGCCCGCCGTGAACGCGAGCACGCGGCCGTCGACGGTCAGCGCCATTGTCACGGGCCCGTAGCTCGTCGAGAACAGCCGCACGAGCAGATCGGTCGCCCACGCCGCGAAGAGCAAGCCGAGCGCACCGCCGGCCGAGGCCAGCAGCAATCCTTCGACGAACAGCTGCTGAACCAGTTGCGCGCGGCCCGCGCCGATGGCGAGCCGCAGCGCCAGCTCGCGACGGCGGCCGGCCGCGGCGGCCAGCAGCAGGTTGGCCACCGTCGCGCACGCCACGACCAGCACGAGCGCGACGAGGCCGAACAGCAGCCACAGCGCGGCCTGGAACTGACGTCGAAGCGGCGAGTATCCGGAAGCTCCCGGTTCGAGGCCGCTCGTGAACGTCAGATAGCGTTCGCGGTAGCGGATGGGCATGTCAGGCGACACCGTCGCGGCGAGCGCCTCGGTCCACACGGGCTGGAACGCGGCGTCGGCCTGCGCGATCGACAGGCCCGGGCGGACGCGTCCCATGATGTTGAGCCAGGAGTACCCCGCGCTGGTCAGCGCGGTCGCTTCATCGCTCCGGAGACGCGGGAGCATCGTCACGGGGATGGTCACGTCCGGCGACGTCCCGACCGCGACACCGAAGAATCCCGGCGGCGTGACGCCGACGATCGTGAAGGGCAGTCCTTCGATGCGAAGCGTGCGGCCGATCGCCGAGCGATCGCCGCCGAGGCGGCGCTGCCACGCGGCATGGCTCAGCACCGCGACGGGATGCGCTTCAGCCGCCGTATTCCCGACGTCAGCCTCATTGAGCAGTCGGCCAGCGGCCGGCCGGATGCCGAGGGTGTCGTGATACGCGCCGGTGACGAGCGCCATCGAGGTCGGCTCGGGCTCGCTCGTCCACTCCGCCTGCAGCCCCCGCCCCTCCCACGCGAATACCCCCTCGAGCATGTGTGCCCGATCGCGCATCTGCTCGAACATGGGGTACGAGAAGGACGGATCCCGGAGCCAGACCAACTCGCTCGGCGCCGACACGGGCAGCGGCCGCAGCACGACCGCATCGACCAGCGTGAAGACCGTGGTCATCCCGCCAATCCCGCAGGCGAGCGCCAGCACCGCGGCGAACGTGAGCCCGGGCGCGCGCCGGAATTGCCGCAGCGCAAACCGCACGTCGTGCCTCAGCTGATCCACTGGCCGGTACATCGAGCCCTCCTCGGAAGAGGCGACCTGATCGAGATCGCCCGGGTGCGAGGGGCAAGGCTCGTGCCGCTCGCGGCGAGCGACCTTTTGCGCCGCTGGAATGTTCTGGATGTCTGCGAGCGGTTGGAACACCGTCCGATACCGAACACCATCGTCCCGCGAACGTGCCTTCCTATGGGTGACTTGACGTCAGCAGGAGCGATTCTAGTACCATAAGCGCATGTTCAAACTGCAGACCGTCCCAGCACTCGCCCTTGCGGCGATCGGGGTGGCCGTGTCCGCACAGGGTCAGACCCCGCAACCGCCGCCGCAGCAGCCGGCAGCGCCGCCACAGTATTCGGCGACGCTGAACGTCGGCGATCGCGCGCCCGAGTTCAAGCTCCCGGGCTCCGATGGCAAGACGCATTCGCTGTCGGCCTACAAGGGGAAGACCGTCGTGCTGGCATGGTTCCCGAAAGCCTTCACCGGTGGTTGAACCGCGGAGTGCAAATCGCTCCGTGAGAGCGGCCAAATCCTCAAGAACTACGACATCGTCTATTTCATGGCGAGCGTAGACACCCTGGAAGACAACACGAAATTCGCGCAGGACAATCACGCGGACTTTCCGATCCTCGCGGATCCGTCGAAGGACATCGCGAAGGCCTATGGCGTGATCCGGACCGATGTGCCTCCGGACCGGCAGTTTGCCGCCCGCTGGACGTACTACATTGGCGGCGACGGAAAGATTCTCGCCATCGACAAGTCGCCGACGACGGCAACGGCCGGCGAGGTGATGGTGAAGAAGCTCGACGAGCTGGGCGTCAAGAAGAAGTAGCGTCAAGAAAAAAGGGACAGCCGCCTGCGGCTGTCCCTTGAACGTCATCGTCGCGCGTTGTCGGACCTAGCGGTCCGTTGTCTGGCTGCGGCCTTGCGTCAGCCCTGGATGTCGACGAGACGTTTCCTCACCTCGGGGACCGGAATGGCCGGCATCTCGATCTTGAGCACTCCGTTCTTGAAGAACGCGACGGCATTCTCAGCCCTCACGTGCTCCGGGATCATGACGCGGCGGCAGAACTTGCCGTACGTGCGCTCCGTGCGATAGAAGCCCTCTTCGTTTTCCTCCTTCTCGAACTTCCGCTCGCCTTCGATCGTCAGCTCGTCGTGCGTGACCTCGATCTTCACGTCCTCCTTCTGCAGCCCCGGCAGGTCGACGCGAACGGTGAATTTTTCGTCACGCTCGAACACTTCGATTTCGGGCGCCCACAGCCTTGGATAGAACTCGGGCAGTCCCACGCCTTCCCCTCGAAGTCCGAACGTGCGATCGAACTCCTGCGTGATCCGTCGCATGAGCGACAGCGGACTCACGTCTTCCGTCCTCTCGAGGAATTTGGTCATCCTATGACTCCTTCCCGCAATCCTCTGCAAGGGACCAAGTGGAACGATCCGCTTGCGAACGCCAGGAGCGGACGCAATGGTGATGCCACGGATTCCGCTCGATTTGACGCGGTTTGCCGAGTCGATCGCGCAATTCGGCCGTGGAATATCTCCCGCGGGGCGCGGACAGTTCCGCACCTCCGTTCCGGTCGTGGGGCTGCGGAAACCCGCTTATTTCTCCGGGGCGGGCCAGGCTGGCAGGCTGGATGCGAACGCGCGCAGCTCGCGAATGATGTCCGCCTCGTTCGACAGGAACATGTACAGGTTGGCGCCCGGTAACTCGACGACCTTCGCGCTGGGAACACCGGCCAGCAGATCGCCCTGCCACTTCGACAACATGCCGCGGGCGGCCGCGTACCCCTCCTTCAGCGCCGCTCGTTCCTGTTCGTTCTTCGGCGGAAACTGCTCGAGCGCCTGCTCCATCGTCGTCGTCCTGTAGACGGCGACAACGGGGACGCGAATGCGTGCGTAGTCGGGCTTGACCCGGTTGTCCTCGACGATCGCCTTGCGGATTGCCGGATCGAGCGGCCATTGGTCGCGCTGACGCACGTCTGCCTCGGGGAAAACGGGAGGTGGGGCCACTGGGCCGACACGGGCCGGCAGACGGGTGGTGTCGAATGGCGGCGTGCCGTAGTCCTCCCTCGTCAGCGTCGGATCCTCCGCGGCGTCGAGATACATGAGCCCGCCGAGGCGGTCGGGATTTCGGGCGCCGAGTGTGTGCAGGATGTCGCCGCCGCACGAGTTCCCGACCAGGATCGGCTTCTGCATTTTCAAGGCATCGATCACGTCGAGGATGTCGTCCGCCCTGCGCTGCGGGCTGTATCCGGTCGCCGGATGATCGGACGCGCCCACGCCGCGCCTGGTGACGGCATAGACGTGAAATCGATCCGTCAACCTGGGCGCGATGTTGTCGTAGACGTGCGCTGTTAGGTAGCAGCCGATGAATACGACGGCCCGGCCCGACCCGCCCCAGTCGAGCACCTCGAGCCGGACATCCGAATCGACCGACACGAAGCGAACCTGGTGAGGCGATGGATCGCGCCACTGAGCGGTCGACTGCGTCTGGGGTTGAGCGGCCGGGGGCTGCGCCAGCAGTACGCCGAGTGCAACGACCGGCCCCGCAAGGAGGGTCATGATCCAGGCTTGCGCCCGAGGAATCTGTCCGCCCATGGAATGAAGTATTTCCAGTTCGGTCCGTCGGTGTGGCCGCCGTCATGCTGACGCCAGGCGAGATGGCCGTCGAGCATGCTGACGTTCACCGCCGGCATCTTCTCCTTCATGTAGTCGTCGGAGACGCCAAGGGTCTTCGCGCCGAGCAGGCGGAAGACAGGCTGTGCCGCGACGGCCGCCATGTAGCTGCCTTGCTGATCGAGCCACTTCGCGTCGCCGCGTTCGGGTACGCCGTAGCTGATGAAGGTCAGGCGCGGCGCGCAGAGGGCGATGAGTTGATGCGCGTCCACCGGGATGTCTCCGGCATTCTTGCTGCCGAAGGTGGACTCGGCCGTGCCGTACTTCAGGAAGTTGCCGGCCATCCAGTGATACTCGCCAGAGCCCGTGAGATTCTCGACGGCCTCGCCGAAGTTGCGGCGATGCAGCTTGGCGCCGCCCTCGCCTGACGAGCCGACGAGCACGACCGCGAACCGCTCGTCGTACGCCATCGTCACGAGCGCCGCCTTCCCGTATCGCGACACGCCTTCGATGCCGACTTTCTTCGCGTCCACCGCCTTGTCGGTCTCGAGGTAGTCGAGCCCTCGCGACGCACCCCACGCCCACGCGCGCAGCGAGCCCCAGTCGTCAGGCTTCCGGCGCTGACCTTTGTTGACGAGGCCGATGACGCCGGCGGTCAATCCTGCGCCGTTGTCCGCCTGGATGCTGCCGGGGCTGATCGTCGCGTAGCCCCAGCCGCTGGCGATCAGCTGCTCGGTCGCGGGCGGATCGGCCGGCCCCGCCGGATTGGGAGGCGTACCCCGTCCGGGGCCGAAGCCGCGCGCGGCGGGCGGAGGAGCGCCGGGCGCCGGCGGCATCCCGGATCGTCCGCCGAACATCATCATCACGGGAACGGGCGCCGTCGCGTCGGCAGGCGTGACGAGCGTCATCTGAATGCCGACGGAGATGTCCGGGTAGGTCGAGTTATCGACCTTGCCGACGAGCTCCTTGCCGACGACAGATCGTGCGCCCACCGTGAAGTTCTCGGTACGGTTCACGGCCCACGTGACCTTCGGAGCGTTCTTCGGCACGCGTCCGAGCACTTCGCGATCGAACTCCTCGACGATCTCGGGCCGGCGCTGCTTCCACCACGCGGCCGCGCTCGTGACCTTCCGGCCGCTCTTGAGCGTCAGGACTTCCGGAAGGTTTGGATACGGATTGGCCAGCGCCTCGTCGTAGTTCGCGTGGTTGGGCGCCGACTCGTTGCCGCTCGGCCCTGGACGAAGCGCCTTGATCCCGAGCTGCTCCATCATGTCCCGGTGATCGGCGGCGGTCGCGGCGGCCAAGGGGTTCGGCGGCGCGCCGCCCGATTGCGCGGGCGGCTGCGGTGCACCCTGCGTGGCCGCGGCCGGCGGCTGTCCGAAGACAGTCGACATCGGGAGGGTCATCGCGGCGCCTGCAAGGACGACACAGCCCGTCCTGATCAACCAGACATGCCATCGAAGCTTCATGCGCCACCCGTTTCTACCAAATGAAACCGCTGTCGTTCAGACGTCGAGCGCATCATAGCGCAGGCGTCGAATCGAACCGATCGGTCGACGACTGACGCTATTCGAGGCATGTCGCCGGCGGGGCGCTGAACGGGCGTCGACGCGCTACCCAATACCGGGTGCCCGGTAGGCCGTATTCTTCGACACCGCCTTGTCCATGTCCGCGGAGGTCAGGAGCGGCGTCGTGCGGCAGTGCGCCGCTCCCGATGCCGCAACCGTGAGGCTCAATGCCGCCACGGACACCGCGTCGGGCAAATCCGCGAGCACGATGACGTCGTCCTGACCAAGCGCGAAGTAGAACGCGTCGAGCTTCCCGCCGAGACCCTCGATCGCCAGCCGCACGACGCGCTCCCGCTCGGTGCCGCCATCCTTCCGGAGGCCCCTGGCGCCGCTTTCGGTGTAGCTCACGGTCAGGAGAAACTTTGCCATGCTGTCACCTCGGAAGAAGAAGGCCAGTCGTCCGCTGGCGCTGTTGCGTGTTCACCACGTGACGATACTCCAGCTCTCGACTCCGCGGGAGGGCTGCCGGCCAGGCGGTGCTCCATGCTAGGATTCACGCGCATTTGAAACCCATGTGGCCCGCAACCTTCTCTCACAGGAGGCATGTGGTGATGCGTGCAGTGAGAATGGCGTTCATCGGCGCGCTGTGGCTCGCGGTCGCGGGCAGCCTGAATGCGCGAACAGACACGCCGGCGCAGGACCAGCGGCCGGCCGACGCGAACACGCTCCTCTACGCCGATTTCGAGAAGCTCGAGAACAACCGTCCGGTCAGTGCGAGAGGCGGTCTCATCGAGCTGTACGGCTACGAGGAAAGCCGCGTCCACAAGAGCACATTCAAAGGGCTCGAGGGCGCCGAGCCGCCGGCTCCCGAGCTCGTCCGGATCAAGAAAGACGATCCGAACCTGGCGATGAAGTTCGACTACTCGCTGCGGGCGCCGAATCAATGGGCCGGCGTCACCGTCGAAATTCATGGACTGCCGGATGCGAATGGCAGACCCGTGCCCGAAGACGTCAGCGGGTTCAAGACGTTGTCGCTGCAGGTGTACGCGACGGGGATCCAGATCCTGCGCCTCGAGACCATCGGCGGCGAACGAGGCAAGGACATGGGGACGCAGTACCCCCAGATGACGTTCAAGGTGCGGCAGGGCATGAACACCTACAAGGTGCCGCTCTCCGGCTTCACGCAGCCCTCCTGGGTCACCGACCGGCGGGTCGATCCGAAGGACATCTTCCGGAAGCTGACGTCGATCAACTTGACCGCGTTCTGCGATCAGTGCGACGCGATCAAGGAAGGCATGGTGATCGTCGACAACGTCCTGTTCGAGAAGTAGCGATCCCTTCTGACCGCGGCCGACGGGCGCACGGTAGAGGTTGGAGATCCCACCTGTCGGTTGCCCTGACTCGTCGTTCGGGGTGATGCTATGAGACGGGCTGATGCACGAAAGCTCTGCCAAACAGCCACGCCCGGCACGGCACGTGCCTCAGATCGTTCGAACGAGTCCGGAAGCGAGGATTCCTTGGGGATCCACGCCTATTGACATCCGGGGCTACGGTATTTCGTGGCCGGCGCGACGGGCGGCGGTCACCGACAGGCAGGAGACGTCGATGTTGATTCCGAAGCAGACGCTTGCGTTTCTGGCGGCCGCCGCGGTGATTGCCGCCGGCTGCAACCGGGCTCCGGAGACTCTCACTCCAGAGGCTGCGACCGCGAAGGGTGACGCGCTGCTCAAGGAAATGAGCAAGAGCATGTCGGCACTGCAGACCTTCTCGTATACGGTCGACGAGCGCCGCGAGCGCGTCAGCCCCGGCGGTGCGAAGACGGAGAAACGTTCGACCCGGAACGTCACCATCCGCCGGCCGAATGCTCTCACCTTCACGGGCAAGGGAGACAACGGGGAGACCGCGGGCTGGTACGACGGAAAGCAACTGACCATCGTCGCTCATGCCAAGAAGGTCTGGGCGAGGGGGCCGATGCCGGCGACGCTCGACGAAGCGCTGGACTTTCTCTCGAGCGAATATGCGCTGGAGATGCCGACGGCGGACCTGCTCTACTCCTCGCCGTACGACGCGCTGATGACGAAGGACACGACAGGCGGCTGGGTGGACGTGCAGAAGATCGGCGATCTGTCGTGCGATCACCTCGTGTACCGGCAGGAAGTGGTGGACTGGGAGATCTGGCTTGGCCCCAAGCGCCAGTTGCCGTGCCAGATGAAGATCATCTACAAGCGGGATCCCGGCCAGCCGGCCACCACCGTCACGTATCACACGCTCGAGACTCCCCCGGTGACCGACGACACGTTCGTGGCCAAGGTGCCGGACGGCTACGCGCGCCTCAGGATCATGCGCCACGCGACGGTCAACGATCCGAAAGTCGAAGCAGCGCCGCCCGCTCCACCTGCGGCCGCGCCGAAACCCAAAAAGTAAGAGGCGAGGAGACGCCGATGTTCATCAACGCAACCCAGACAGCTCGTCCCCTTCGATCGACGCGCGCGCTGCGACTGGCCGCGGTCGCGAGCGGCGCGCTCTTCCTGCTGTCGACGGCCCCCTTGTCCGCCGACCGGCGCGGCGGAGGTTCGGTCAAGCAGTCGCGCAGCTCGCATTCGAACGCCGGCGCGAACCGGGACAACAACTACAACCGGAACACGAACGTCGATCGCAATACGAACGCCAACCGCAACACGAACGTGAACCGCAACACGAACGTGAACCAGAACGTGAACGTGAACCGGAACGTCAACGTCAACCAGAACGTGGGTTACGGCCGGCCCGGCGGCGTGGCCGTCGGTGAGGAAGGCGCCGTGGCTGTCGGGCGTCATGGCGCTGTTGCCGTGGGCGACGAAGGCTTCGCCGGCGTCGGACGCTACGGCGGCGTCGTCGCCGGCGAGCGGTACGAATCGTATGAAGGCTGGCGGACCGCGGCGGGTGTCGCGACAGGAATCGCGGTGGGCACGATGCTCGCGCGGCCGCCCACGACGTCGGTCACCGTCGTGACGGGCGGCACCAACTACATGTACTCGGACGGCGCGTATTACGAGCAGGTCATGTACGGCGGGGAGGTCTCGTATCAAGTCGTCAATGCGCCCGCCGGCGCGATCATCACGACGCTTCCGGGAGGATGCACGACGACGGTCGTCGGCGGAGTCTCCGTGCAGCAGTGCGGTTCGACGTACTACAAACGGGTGAGCTCGGGCTATCAGGTCGTCGTGTTCTGACGGATCGCTTACTTCGTTTTCTGTGACGCGGTCTTCTCGGTCGGCAGCTGCTCCGGCAGCCGCTCGAGCCCGACGAGCTTCCAGCCTCCGCCGTCCCGGCGGAAGTACGCGCGCACCGGCTGCTTCCACGTCGGATGCGCCGTCGCTGTCGGCGGCGATGTCGACGGCCACGAAGCCGCTCGACGGCAGACCGGCCGGCGCCGCGATCGTCGTCGTCGCGCTCTTCGTGTCCGACAGCGGCTTGGTCGCGCCGGTCGCGTTGTCGAAGAGCATCCACGACGCGCGGTAGGTCGACCGGCGCCCTTGCGCGACGCCGCCGGCGACCGCCGCGTTCTCGAACGTCAGCCCCTTCGCGTCGAGCCGCGGGTCGACGATCGGATTGACGGCGGTCAGGTAGACGCTCTTGATCTTGTCGCGGCGCTTGATCAGCACGTCGCCGAGATACTTCTCCGCCGCCGGATCGCTGAACTGCCCGGTGTGGACGGCCGCCCTGATCATCTCGTCGGTGAACGCCGCCACGCGCCGCGCCGCCCAGAACGCGTCGTCGTCGCGCAGTCTCCATGTAGGCCGTCGTCGGCGTCTGCGGCCGCCACTTTCGTCGGATCGAACACCTCGCCTTCGAACTTGCCGACCGACGGGTACTCGACGTAGTCGACCGTCTGCCACGGGCTCAGCCCGAAGCCGAACGAGAAGAGGCGCTTCCGCGATGGTGTCGCCCTCGATAGAAGTGCTCGCAGCTCAGGTCCCACTCGTGCACGTCGTTGCACATGCCGAACGTCGAGCCGACGTCCTGCAGGTAGTGCTTGACGATCGTGCGGCCGTTCTCGGTGACGAGCGTGTCGAGCGTGTTCGCCGGCCTTGAGGTCGGTGAGGTTCGTCCACGCGCCGAAGACGCGCAGCGCGCGCAGCTCGCGGCGGTGCTCGTGCGGCACGAGGTCGTTGGGATCGTCGGGCCGCGTGCCGGCGTACCGGAAGCCGCCGAGAATCTTGCCCGGCAGCAGCCGGCCGGCGATGACGCGATAGGTGCCGTCCGGGTTGCGCGCGACCGTCTCGAGGATGACGTTGATGTCGTCCTGCGTGAACGGCGTCCGCTCGCCGGACGGCCGGCGGAGCGTCGCCTTCGGATCGATCGTCGCCTTGCTTCGGATCGAACGTGGTCAGGAACGACTCGACCTGGTTGTAGCCGAGCGCCCAGAAGATCTTGGTCGCGATCGCGACGGCGCGCCGTCGCGCCTTCGGGGAACGTGCGGCGGATCGAACTCGAGGAACCAGGTCTCGCCCTTGGCGTCCGTGCGCGGTGAAGCCCGGATGCGCGCCCGACGGTCTTCTCCCGGATCAGCACCCACTTCGACGGGTCGGGCGGCGCGCCGACGTTCGGGCCGCGCGACGAGCTCCTCGGTCGTGATCGGCCTGGTGCCGATGCGGTTGGTGAACCAGCTCGAGTCCGGCACCTCGTCGATCGTGTTGATGTTCTTCGCGCGCAGGCCGCTGCGGCTTGTAGCCGGACGTGACGAACAGGTTGTAGATCAGCTCGTACATCTGCGACTGATCGTACGGCTGCGGCCTTCGACGCGTCCTGCGACTCGGGCTCGCGCGCGATCGGATCGTCCGGATAGAAGCGCGGGCGCTGCGTCGACGACGCGCGGCCGCGAAGAGGCCGATGGCGCGCGACGGACAGCGCAGCAGCGCGAGCGCGGCGCGCGACGTGACGTGAAGCGATGGATGTCGACATGATGCAGACCTCAGAACGCGGCGGACGACGCGAAGACGACGAGGCGCAGCCCTTCGCGGCTCTTGGCCAGCTCGACGCGCAGCGGCGTCGCGAACGGGCCGTGGAAGCGGACGCCGAAGCCGAAGTCGTCCTTCAGTCCGTCGAGGTCGAGATCCGACGTCGCGCGCGGCGACCTTGCCGGCGTCGTAGAAGAACGCCAGTGTCGAGGTAGCGGTTGACCATGATGCGCCACTCCGCCTGCAGCAGCAGGCTGTTCCGGTCGCGGAAGCGCCAGCTGCTGTAGCCGCGCAGCGTCGAGCCGCCGCCGAGCGACGGCAGCATGAAGAACGGGATCTGCTGGCCGTCCTTCTCGGTACGCGGTCTGGACGCGCGCCGCGGAACGAGAGCACCCACGCCTCGCGCAGGATCGGGACGTGCTGGATCGCCTCGTAGTCGACCTGCTGGAAGCCGAACGCGCTCGTCGCGGTCGTTGTAGTCGTGCAGCGTGACGCCGAAGAAGCCGCCGCGGCGCGTGTAGCCGGGCGACGTGCGCCAGTCGAGGCCGACCGTGCCCTGCGTGTGCAGATAGGTCGACCTCGGCGCCGAGGCCGGGCAGCGTCGCCGGCGTGTAGACGCGTCTCGACCGACGGGAACGGTGCCCTCGCCCGGGCTCCTGCGTCCACTGCGTGACACTCGACGCCGCCGCGCAGCATCAGGATCCGCCGCGTCGGGAACAGCGTGAAGAGCGCCGAGCCGTACGGCTGCTGGAACGAGGTAGTTCGTGCGGTCGTCCTTCGACGTGTCCGTGCCGATCCCGTAGAAGCCGACCTGCGTCGCCTCGCGCCAGCCGCCGAGCACCGACAGCTGGCCGCGGCGGTTGAACAGCCGCGGCGCGACGAACTCGACCTCGACGCGCTTGTAGCCCGAGATCGTGTAGCTGCCGCGCGACGTCGATGAGGTTGTAGGCGCTCACGTAGTTGACGTGGCCGACGCCCAGCGTGAAGCCGCCGCCCGAGTAGGCGCTCTCGAAGAACGGGTGCCACCGCAGCGTGCCGCCCTGCGAGGATCGTGTCGATCCGCTCGAAGATCCGCTCGGCCTTGTTGGGGACGTACGGGTGCAGCGTCGGGACCTTCGCCGCCTGCTCCTGCTCGATCGCCGCCTGCCGCGTCGGCGGCTGCGCGCCCTGCGGTGCGGGGCTCGAGGCCTCGGGCGGATCGCCTGGGGGCGCCTGTGCCAGGCCCGGCGCCGGCAAGGCGAGCAGCGCGACCATCGCGACGACCTTCAGCATTCGAGTGCGCACGCGTAACCAGCCTTCCGAATTCGATGTTCTCAGCGGGGGAGAAGAGTGGACGTCCGCCGCTTCGATGTTGGCAGGCCCGGGACCCAAGGTCAAGCGTAAGTGTAGGCGTCGCGATGGAGGAAACCGGCGGTCATGTCCCCGATCAGATCTCGACCTGGACTCCGAGTTCCACGACGCGTTCCGGAGGCAGCCTGAAGAACGTCGTCGCGCGGACGGCGTTTCGAGCCATCAGGACGAACAGCCGCTCCCGCCACATGGCCATGCCGGGTGATGCCGTGACGATGAGCGTTTCGCGGCCGAGGAAATAGGTGACGTCGTCCTGGTCCAGTTCCAGCCCCTGCTGGCCAGCGAGCGCGAGCGCCTCCGGCACGTTCGGATCCTCCATGAACCCGTAGCGGACGATGACTTCGTAGACCCCCTGACCGAGCGGGCGAACGGACACCTGGCTGATCCGGCGGCACGTGGGGAACCGGTTGCGTCGTGACCATCAGCGTCACGACGTGCTCGTGGAGCACCTTGTTGTAGCGGAGGTTGTGCGCCAGCGCCGGCGGCGTGCCGCGAGGCTGCGCCGTCATGAACACGGCGGTGCCGGGGACGCGGGCAGGGTGTGTCGCCTGCGACCGTGCCGAGGAAATCCTCGATCGGCACCGCCCGCGCGGTCAGCCGGGCCGCCACGAGCTGACGTCCCCGTCTTCCACGTCGTCATCAGGGTGAACAGCAGGCCGCCGATGACCAGCGGCAGCCAGCCGCCGTGCGTGATCTTCAGCGCGTTCGCGCCGAAGAAGGCGAGGTCGATCGTCAGGAAGATGCCGGTCACCGCGTAGGCGACGACTGGCGGCCAGCCCCAGCGTTCGGTCGCGACGACGCTGCAGCAGCACGGCGGTGATCACCATCGTCAGCGTCACCGCGATGCCGTACGCGGCGGCCAGCGCGGTCGACGATCCGAAGCCGATGACGATCAGGATCGTGCTGAGCATCAGCGCCCAGTTCACCTGCGGCACGTAGACCTGGCCGATCTCGTGATGCGACGTGTGCTCGATGTCGAGGCGGGGACAGTAGCCGAGTTGAATGGCCTGCTGCGTCAGCGAGAACGCGCCCGAGATCAGGGCCTGCGACGCGATGATCGCGGCGGCCGTCGCAAGCCCGACGAGCGGCAGGAGCGCCCAGCCCGGCGCGAGCAGGAAGAACGGCTGCTCCGCCGCGGACGGATTCGTCAGGAGCAGCGCACCCTGGCCGAAGTAGTTCAGGAGCGAGCGCCGGCAGCACGAGCGCGAACCACGCGACGCGGATCGGCCGCTTCCCGAAGTGTCCCATGTCCGCGTACAGCGCTTCACCGCCGGTGACCACGAGGAAGACCGCGCCGAGCACCGCGAACCCGTGCCAGGCCGTGTTCGCGGAAGAACGAGACTGCGTGGCGCGGATCGATGGCCGTGAGCACGACCGGCTGCGCGGATCGATCCACATGATGCCCGAGCCCGCGATCACGACGAACCAGATCACCATGATCGGTCCGAACAGCCTGCCGACACGGTGCGTGCCGTGGCGTTGAATCGCGAACACCGCGATCAGGATGACGACCGCGACCGGCACGACGTACGGATCGAAGAGCGGCGTCGCGACCTTCAGCCCCTCGACGGCGCCGAGCACCGTGATCGCCGGCGTGATCATGCCGTCGCCGTAGAGCAGCGCCGCGCCGAAGATGCCCATCAGGACGAGGACCGAGCCGGCCGCGCGATTCTCGGGCCGTTGCGGCAGGAGCGCCGTCAGCGCGAGGATGCCGCCTTCGCCCTGGTTGTCCGCGCGCATCACGATCGCGATGTACTTGATCGAGATGACGAGCAGCAGCGAATAGATGATGAGCGACAGCACGCCGAGCACGTTCTCGTGCGTGGGCGGCACGGAGTGCGAGCCGAAGAAGCACTCGCGCATCGCGTACAGCGGGCTGGTGCCGATGTCGCCGTAGACGACGCCGATAGCGGTCAGCGTGAGCGGAAGAAGCTTGCGTGGGCCGGCGCCGGAGCTCGCCAGAGTGTCTCCAATCCGCCGGCGGGGTTAGCTGACGGGCTCGAGGTTGGAAGTCCTCTTCCGGAGATCCCTCCGGATGCGCCCCTACAGAATGGGTCCCCCGCGACGCCTCCCGGCGTCTTTGGCGTGTGCGACGTAGCACACTTTACCCCGAAGGGCGGGGACACTCAACAGGGACACGTCACGTTTCGCCGAGGAATCTTGAGCGAGGAGTAGGACAGGAGGGACGACGACGCCGCGCGTCGACTGGGCGACGCGCGGCTGGTTTCGTGCGGTTCTTCGCGGGGGTTCGTGCGTTCTACGACTGGCGGCGCCGCCGATGCGTCGCCGCGCCAGCGAGCCCGAGGCCCACCAGGAGCAGCGATCCCGGTTCCGGTACGCCCACAGGATTCGAACCGCCAGGCGCGTCCCTTACCAGGTGGAACGTGCCGAAGATGTCTGCACTGCCGGGAAGGCCGAAATCAGCGCGGTCGAGCGTGATCTGAAGAAGTCCCGCTCCCCCCTGCCCGAAGTGCAGGTTCAACGGGTTGTCCCAGCGAACATATCCGGAGTCGCCGAAGAGCGCGGACCCCGTGATCCCAACCGACGTGCCGCCAAACGTGGGTGAGGGCTGGGTGAACGTGAAACCGACGTGGATGATGCCCGGGAGCAGAATGTCGTCCCAGTCGCTCGAGCCTTCGGTGGTTCCCAACGTGAAGAGTCGCAGCCTCTCGCTGTCTCCGGCGCCGTTGAGGGTGATATCTCCGAGAAAATGGTTGGAGTGCCACATGACGAGTCCCGGATCCTCGTCACGCAAATCGACGTTCAGAGATGACAGCGTGAAGGTACTCGCCATCGCGGGTGTCGTTCCTGCCAACGAACCCAGCACCGCCATGAGTGCCACGAATCTTTTCATCAGAGTCGGCCCCCGAAGAATGCAGACAGATAGGTTCTGCTACGCCGACCGGGGCGAAGCAAAAGCTCAGCCATGAATGATCCAGCTAAGTTGTTGATTCGTAAGGGACTGACGAGAGCAAACTCTGCCTTACGGATGACTTAAGGCGCGACGCTGCGAAGAACCGTGAATAGACGGCCGCGAACGGGTGACCGGGTGTCGGCAACGTCGACGATGGCCGTCCTTTCCGAGCAGGTGGAAGTCGTCCATCGTGAAGCGGAGCTGGCGGCCGCGACGACGAGGAGCAGGAGCGCGGCGGCGAGCGCGAGGACGCCGGGATCGGTGGGCTCACCTCGAACAGGAGCGCCGCGAGGAACCGTGTGATCGCGCTCGCGCCTGCAAGGCCGATTGCGATTCCACGCACGGCGCCGCGCGGGCGAAGCGTCACGACGTACGACATGACGGCGTGACGAAGGGCCGTGATCACGCGTGTGCGGTGAGTATTGCCGTCGTGCGCGCACTCGTCGCATTCACCGATTCGGATACAGAACCCTCGTACAGTTCTGCTGCAGAGCTTGAACCCGGTGACGCGTCAACGTTAGCCTCGCACAGTAAATCCCATCGCAACGAACACCGTTCGACGTGGCGTGCGCAGCCAACGGCGGTACCGAGCTGACGGGCACACGGGTTGCTTAACTCAGCGACTCCCGGGAGGAGAATTCATGCGCGCCGTTGTCACGAGGGGTGTATTCGTAGCCGCGTTGACGGCTCTGACGGTTCTGACGCCACTGCACCGAACGCCCGTTTCTGCGTCTGGAAGCGCGGCATCGAAGCTCGAATCGTTGCTCGAGGCTCGCTCGAGTCGATTCAGCGGAGGATCGTCGCGGGTGATCATCCGCGCGCGCGCCGGCTCGTCGCATCCAATTCTCGCCGCCCTCATACGTAGGAATGGAGGCCGGCTTGGCCGGCACCTGACCAACACCGCGAGCCAGGTGGCAGTCGTTCCCAATACCGCCCTGCGACTCCTGGCGGCGAGTCCGCTCATTGATCGGATCTCGCTCGACCGTCCGGTCGTGGGCGCCATGGAGCGGACCGGCCGCACAATTGGCGCGGCTGCGGTCCGTCAGGAGCTCGGGTTCGACGGGACCGGCGTCAGCGTCGCGATCATTGATTCCGGCATCACGCCGTGGCACGACGATCTCGCGGATGCCGGCGTCGGGCAGCGCGTCGTCCGGTTCGTGGATTTCGTCGGCGAACTCGAGACGCCGCGTGACGACTTCGGCCACGGGACGCACGTCGCCGGCATCGTCGCGGGAAATGGCTTCGATTCCGATGGCGCGCGAACGGGCATCGCGCCTGGCGTGAATCTCGTCGTGCTCAAGGTCCTCGACGGCACGGGCCGCGGATACATGAGCGACGTCATCGCGGCGCTGGACTACGCGGTCGCCAACCAGGCGTCCTTGAACATCAGGGTCGTCAACCTGTCGGTGGCCGCCGGCGTCTACGAGTCGTTCGACACTGATCCCCTGACGCTTGCGGCGGAGCGTGCGGTCAGGGCAGGGATGACCGTCGTCGCGGCGGCAGGGAACAACGGCCGCGGCGCGAGCGGACAGACGCAGTACGGCGGCATCACGTCGCCGGGCAACGCGCCCTGGGTGTTGACGGTCGGCGCGTCCAGCCACATGGGCACCGTCGAGCGCGCCGACGACACCATCGCCGCGTTCACGTCGCGCGGGCCGACGGCGATCGACTATCGCGCCAAGCCGGACATCGTTGCGCCGGGCGTGGGGATCGAATCGCTGTCGAACCCGGACAGCTCGATGTATTCGACCGCGTCGGCGTACCTGCTCGACGGGACGAGGCCGACATCCTTTCTCCCGTATCTCAGCCTCAGCGGAACGAGCATGTCCGCCCCCGTGGTGAGCGGGGTCGTCGCGCTCATGCTGCAGGCCAATCCGGCGCTCACGCCGAATCAGGTCAAGGCGATCCTTCAGTACACGGCCGAGATCCATCCCGGCTACGACCCGCTGACCGAGGGCGCCGGGTTCCTGAACGCGCGGGGCGCGATCGAGCTCGCCCGGTACCTTGCGGATCCGTCGAACAACGCCTATCCCGATTCCTCCGGCTGGGCAGCGAAGCTCATTTGGGGAAACCGTCTCCTGTCGGGTGGCCGGCTCACGGCTGACGCGGACGCCTGGTCGACGAACGTCCAGTGGGGCGCGCAGGGCAACGTGTCGATTGGGGTTCGCTGCGAATCCGCCGATTGCACCGAAACGGGCGGGCGCTGGCGCGTCAACACGAGCTCTTCACGGAACATCGTCTGGGGACAGCTGTGCGACGGGTCCGACTGCGGGGGTCCCTGGACGGTCGACCGCGTGACGACGACCGACGATGGCGAGACCGTCGTGTGGGGAACTGACGGCGGCGAAACGGTCGTGTGGGGGACTGACGGCGGCGAAACCGTCGTGTGGGGGACCGACGGCGGAGAAACAGTCGTGTGGGGCACGGCGTGCACGGATCCGAGTTGCATCCCGATCATCTGGGGCCGCCGGTGACGACGTCCGTTCTGGACGTTGATGCTGCTGAAGCGCGCGGGCCCGTCGCGCGACCGCGGCGCGCTCGCGTGGTCCGAGCTGTCGACGGCGGCACACGTGTACGTGACGGCCGTCATCGCGGCGGGCATCATTGCCGTCGTCGCGTGGCTGCCAACGAGCCTGTCAGAGCCGTGGCTGTTCGTGCTCCTGCTGATCACGTCCTGCTTGACGTCGTTGTGGAAGCTCAACCTGCCGATTCCGCTCGCGAGCGGCTCGACGCTGTCGGTCTCGTACGCGGCGGATCTGACGGCGCTCCTGCTTCTGGGGCCGAGCCTCGCGCTGATCATCGCGCTCGCCGGCGTGTGGACGCAGTGCACGATCAGGGTCAGGCAGCCGTATCGGTGGTACCAGACGACCTTCAGCATCGCGGGCGAGGCGGTCACGATGGTCGCGACGGGCATCGTGTATCAGTCCCTCGGCGGTCCGCTGACGCCGGTCGACTTCTCGAATCTCGCGAAGCCGCTCGTCGGCGCGATCGCGACGTACTTCATCGTCAACACCGGCCTCATCGCGGGAGCGATCGCCGCCACGACGGGCCGGCGCGTCTGGGACGTCTGGCTCGAGGACTTTTCCTGGAGCGGCGCGAGCTTCATGGTCGCGGGCACCGCGGGCGCTGCCGCGGCCGTGGTCATTGCCCGCGGCGAGCACTGGACGGCCGTGCTGATGATCGCGCCGGTCTATCTGACCTACAAGACCTATCGCGTGTTCATCGGGCGCCTCGAGGACCGCGACCGTCACGCCGCCGAAGCCCGCAGGCTGCACCAGGAGACGGTCTCCGCGCTGTCGATCGCGCGCAACGCCGAGCGCGAGCTTGCCGCGGAAAAAGATCGTCTCGCCGAGACCGTCGCCGAGCTGACGCGCCTCGAGGTCACGCGTCAGGAGCTGCTCGACCGCGAGCGCACCGCGCGGGCGAGCGCCGAGGAAGGCAACAGGTTGAAGGATCAGTTCCTCGCGACCGTATCGCACGAGCTGCGAACGCCGCTGAACGCGATTCTCGGATGGGCCGACATGCTCCGGACCCAGAAGATCGACGAGCCGATGCGCGAGCGCGCCAACCAGTCGATCTACGAGAACGCGCGACGGCAGGCGCGAATGATCGACGAGCTCCTCGACGTGGCCCGGATCGTCTCCGGCAAGCTGCGGCTGGAGCGCACCGCCGTCGATCTGGAGCAGGTCGTGCGTGCGGCACTCGATGTGGTGCAGGCCGCCGCGGAAGCCAAACAGCTCACGATTGTCGTGAACGCGGATCCGTCGATCGACGACGTGTACGGCGACGCCTCGCGCCTGCAGCAGATCGTGTGGAACCTTCTCTCGAACGCCGTGAAGTTCAGCGAGGATCGCGGGCGGGTCGTGGTCAGGCTCGCGCGCGCGCACGGGGCGACGGAGATCACGGTGACCGATGATGGTGTCGGGATTCCACAGGAGTTCCTGCCCTGGGTGTTCGAGCCCTTCCGGCAGGCCGACGCATCGAGCACGAGGCTGCACGGAGGGCTCGGTCTCGGGCTCTCCATCGTGAAGCATCTCGTCGAGGCGCACGGCGGCACCATCGCCGCGTCGAGCGCGGGCGAGGGATTCGGCTCGACGTTCGTCGTGCGTCTGCCGATTCGCGCGCATCGCGCGATCGCGGCGCCGCCGCAGTCTGCGGGTATCGAATCGACGCCGATGCTGGACGGCGTTGCGGTGCTCGTGGTGGACGACGATCCCGGGAGCCGTGACGTCGCGGCCGCGCATCTCAGGAGCCGCCACGCCGTGGTCCGCACGGCCGAGTCCTCCGCGGAAGCGATCGAGATCCTTCGGACCGAGCACGTCGACGTACTTCTCGCCGACATCGCGATGCCCGGAGAGGATGGCTACGCGCTCATCCGCAAGGTGCGCGAGATGTCGCTCGCATCGAATGTTCCTGCGGCGGCGCTTACCGCGCTCGCTCGTGAGGAAGACAGGCAGCGCGCCCTCGCGGCGGGATTTCAACTGCACCTCGCCAAACCCATCGAGGGCCACGCGCTCATTGCCGCGGTTGCGAACCTCGTCGGCCGTCAGATCCCGTAGCCGGCGCGCGCATTGCAGCCTTCCCTTCCGCGGGACACATTTCAACCGCGGAGGTATACATGAAGTCACAATTTGTGGCGTGGAGCGTCACAGCGGCCGTGCTGGCGTCGGGTGTTGGCGTGCTCGCGCAGGCGCCGGCACAGTCACAACCGACGAGCTCGAGCCCGATCACTCAGGCTCCTGCCAAACAGATCACCATCTCGGGGTGCGTGCAAAGCGAATCCGACTATCGCCGCGCGAAGAATCTCGGCCGGGGCGGCGCTGCCGCGACCGGCGTCGGCGCAGGCAATGAGTTCGTCATCATCGACGCATCGTCGAGACCGGCCGATGCGGCACGCGATGCTGGCGCACCGCCGGCCGCGACCGGCACGTCGGGAACGGCGGACGCGTATGAAGCAACCGGATCCACAGAAGGAGAGCTCAAGCAGTTCGTCGGCAAGCGCGCGGAGATCACGGGCGTAGTGAAGGCGGCCGAGAAGATGGCCGGCAAGCCCACCGGCGGCACCGATCCGATCGACATGGATCTCAAGCTGCCGGAGCTCGAGATCGTGTCAGTGCGTTCGGCGACTGGCGACTGTCCGATGAAATAACCCACCCGATGGGGCGGTCACTCAGTGTGACCGTCCCATCACTCGTGCATTCCCTTCCATCGTTGAATCGCGGAGGACGTCATGCGAAGTAAGGCGGCCGTGGCCGGGCATCCGCTGCACTCGATGCTCGTTCCCTTCCCGTTTGCGTTTCTGACCGGAGCCGCCGCGTTCGATATCGCGGGCGTCCTGATTCAGCTTCCGTCGTGGTGGACGACGGCTGGTTACCTCACGATCGCCGGCATCGGAACAGCACTGCTTGCCGCTCTCGCCGGCGCAGTCGACTATGTGTACACCGTCCCGCCCAGGAGCTCCGCGAAGAGCCGCGCGACGCGCCACATGCTGACGAATCTCACCGCGGTCGCGCTGTTTGCGATGGCCTGGTGGATCCGCGGCGGTCCGGCAGTGCGACCAGGAGCGATCGTGCTGGCACTCGAAGCGATCGGGCTCGGCCTCCTCGGCGCAGGCGCGTTCATGGGCGGCACGCTCGTCACGCGCAATCTGATCGGCATCGATCATCGGTACGCGCGCGCCGGCCGATGGATCGATCAGGCGATCGACCAGAAATCGAACGGGGCGCCCATCGTCGCGCAAGCAGGCGAGCTGGAGATCGATCAGATGAAGCTGCTGCGCATCCGCGGACATCGAATCGTGCTGGCGCGGACCCGCGACGGCTACGTCGCGTTCGACGACCGCTGTTCCCACAGAGGCGGATCGCTGGCGGGCGGCGTGATGGTGTGCGGGACAGTGCAATGCCTCTGGCATGGCTCGCAGTTCGATGCCGCGACGGGCAAGGTCACGGCCGGTCCCGCGCGCGAGCCTATTCGCGTCTACCGAGTCACCGAGGATGCCGGCAACGTGCGACTCGTCTTCTGATAGCGCCATCTCGTCGTCTTCGCCTACACTTGGTTCGGTCGTTCGGTCGTTCGGTCGTTCGGTTGTTCGGTCGACCGGTCGTTCGTTCGGTCGTCCGGCCGGTCGTCCGGCGCTACCGCCAATGAATCATCCGCTCCAGACGCTGCCGATCGTTCGTTGGGATACTGGCGCTCACCGCCGGGAGCTCGACGATGTCGTGACCGAGGAGCCGCTCGAGATTCGCGTCGACGGCGCGCCGGTCAGCGTCACCATGCGCACGCCGGGTGACGACATCGAGCTCGCCCTGGGCTTTCTCTTCACAGAGAGCATCATCGAGAACATCGGGGACGTCGCTCGCGTGGGACACGCTCTGGCCGCCGACGGCCAGAGCCAGTGCAATGTCGTCGACGTGACGATGGCGGCCGGCAAGGCTTTCGATCGCGAACGGCTTCGCCGCCACTTCTTTGCATCGTCGAGCTGCGGGATCTGCGGGAAGGCGTCGATCGAGGCCGTGCACGCGAGAACGCTTCCCGCGCTGAGCAGTGACGTGCGCATCGAGCCCGAGTGGCTGGCGCGTCTTCCCGACACGCTGCGCGCCGCGCAGGCAGTGTTTGGCCGCACGGGCGGGCTCCACGCCGCCGCGCTCTTCGGCGCCAACGGTGCGCTCCTCGAGGTTCGCGAGGACATCGGACGGCACAACACGGTCGACAAGATCGTCGGCTGGGCGCTTCGCCTCGGGACGGTGCCGCTATCGGAACACGTCCTGCTCGTCAGCGGCCGCGGCGGCTTCGAGATCGTGCAAAAAGCCATCGCGGCCGGTGTGCCCATCCTGGCATCGATCTCGGCGCCGTCCAGCCTCGCCGTGCAACTGGCGTCCGAGCACGGTGCGACGCTGATAGGCTTTCTGCGCGGTCAACGCTTCATCGTCTACGCCGGGAATCATCGCCTCCGATAGACGCGGATCAACGATAGACGCGGATCACGATAGACGCGGATCACGCGGATCACGCGGATCACGATAGACTCGGATTCACGATAGGCGCGAATCGCGCGGCTCCGGATCCGCGTGATCCGCGTGATCCGCGGGATCCGCGGGATCCGCGTCTATCGTGATCCGCGCGGTATGATCCTGGATCTCGTGGCAGACAAGCAGGTCGACAGCCCGACACGGGGACCGTTTCGCACGCTCTACAACTGGTTGACGGGCGGCGCGTCCTCGTCTCCGAACGACGCTTCCGGAGACGCCGAAACCCGCGAGTTCCGGACGGAGCGCATCGGCCACTACCGGATCTCGCGCAAGCTCGGCGAAGGCGGCATGGGCGTCGTGTACGCCGCGCGCGACGATCGGCTCGGACGAACGATCGCGCTGAAAATGCTTCAGCCGGTCGCCTCGGACGAGATTGCGCGTCAGCGTCTCTGGCGCGAGGCGCGGGCGGCCGCCAGCGTCAACCATCCGAACATCTGTCAGATCTACGAGATTGGCGAGGATGCGGGCCGCCTGTTCATCGCGATGGAGCTTCTCGAGGGGGAGGCGCTGTCCGAGCGCCTGCGGCGCGGGCCGCTGACCGCGGCGGAGACGCTGCCCGCCGGTCTCGGGATGCTGGCCGCGCTGTCGGCGCTCCACGCGCGCGGCATCGTGCACCGGGACCTGAAGCCGTCGAACGTGTTCCTCACGCCGCACGGCGTGAAGCTGCTCGACTTCGGCCTTGCCCGCAACGACGTCGACGCGCGGCTCGACGCCGGCGAGGGCCTGACGCAGAGCGGCATCGTCATGGGCACACCGCGCTACATGGCGCCCGAGCAGACGACGGGCGAGGCGGCCGACGCGCGCAGCGATCTCTTCGCGGCCGGCGCGATCCTCTTCGAGATGCTCGCGGGCCGTCCGGCGTTCGGCGGCCGCACCATCCTCGACATACTCCACGCGACGCGCTACGAGCAGCCGCCGGCGCTGACAGGATCGCCGGAGGTCGCCGCGATCGATCGCGTGATCCGCCGCGCGATGGCCAAGCGGCCCGTCGATCGCCCCGCGTCCGCGGACGCGATGGCCGTGGAGCTGCGGGCGGTACACGGCGCGGAAGGCAGCGCGGCGGCGGCCCTCGCGCATCCGCTCACACGCCTCGTCGTGCTGCCGTTCCGCGTGCTGCGTCCCGATCCCGAGACGGACTTCCTCGCGTTCAGCCTGCCCGACGCGATTGCCACGTCGCTCTCGCTCAACGGCTCGATCATCGTGCGATCGAGCGCCGTGGCCGCGCGGTTCGGCCAGGAGAGCCCGGATCTCAGGAAGCTCGCCGCGGAGGCGGACGTCGATCGGGTCGTCGTGGGAACGCTGCTGCGCTCCGGCGATCAGCTCCGGGCGGCGGCGCAGTTGATCGAGGCGCCGAGCGGGACGCTGATCACGTCCCACACCGTCCAGTCGTCGCTCGGGGATCTGTTCGTGCTCCAGGACGACATCGCGCGCCGCGTGACGGACGCGCTGGCGCTCCCGCTGACGGGTGCGACGGCCGCGCACACCCCCGACGCGCCTCGGGATCCGCGCGCGTACGAGCTCTACCTGCGTGCGAACGAGCTGGCGCGCACCTACGACGGGCTGCCGGGCGCGCAGACGCTGTACGAACGCTGCCTCGATCTCGATCCGCGGTTCGCGCCGGCATGGGCGCACCTCGGCCGCTGCCATCGCGTGATCGGGAAGTACATCCTGGCGTCGCCCGACAGCGAGGCGCGCGCCGAGGACGCATTCCGCCGCGCGCTCGAGCTCAACCCGCGCCTGTCGATTGCGCACAAGTTCTACGCGAACCTCGAATCGGACATGGGTCAGACCGAAGCCGCCGTCATCCGGCTGCTGCGCGAGGCCGCGCGCCGGGGCAACGATCCGGAGCTCGTCGCCGGCCTCGTTCATGCCTGCCGCTACTGCGGGCTCTTCGACGAATCGATTGCCGCGCATCGCGAGGCGCGGCGGCTCGATCCGAACGTGCCGACGAGCGTCGAGCAGACGCTGCTCGTCGCGGGACGCATCGATCGCCTGATGGAGATGGACGAGCCGCGCGTCATTGCCGGGGCAGACGACGGGATCCGGGTGATCGGGCTCGGCCTGTCGGGGCGCCGCGACGAAGCGCGCGCACGGCTCGTCGCGATGCGCACCGCGTCCCGCATTCCTCTGTTTCACTCCTGGATCGAATATCTGCTGGCCTGGCTCGATCGCCGCGTCGACGACATGACCACCCTCAGACCCTCCCTCCACCAGCTGACGATCGGGGAGGACCCGGAAGCGATTTTCCAGGAGGGCTGGATGTTGTGCGATGTCGGCGATTACGACACCGGCCTGGACTATCTGCGGCGCGGCGTCGACAAAGGCTACTTCGCGGCGACGACGCTCTCGGTGCACAGCCATTTCGACGCGCTTCGTGGACAGGACGCCTTCCAGGCGATCGTCGCGAAGGCGGAAGCCGGGCGCGCGCACGCGCTGGCCGCGTTCCGCGAGGCGGGCGGCGAGAAGCTGCTGGGCGCATGAAGACGCTGTCCGACGAGCGGTGCAGAGCCGAGCTCATTCGCCGGCTTGGCGGCGTGCGCGTGGACAGCCCGGCGCGGTGGGGGCGCATGACCGCGCACCAGATGGTGTGCCACGTCGCAGATTGCTATCGAATGATGACGGGGGAGAAGGCGGTGAGCTCCGCGTCCGGCCCGCTCCAGCAGACACTCGTGAAATGGCTCGCCCTCTACGGGCCGCTCAAGTGGCCGCCGGGCATCGTGACGCGGCCCGAGACCGATCAGCGGGCCGCGGGAACCAGGCCGGCTGAATTCGCCGCCGATGTCGCGGCGCTCGCGGCGCTGCTCGCGAGTCTGAAGCCGCGCGGCGGCCCGGCATGGCCGGACCACCCCATCTTCGGCCCGATGTCCGAGCGCGCGTGGTTCCGATGGGCGTACCTGCACGCCGACCACCACTTGCGGCAGTTTGGGGCGTAAAAACGGCTCTCGGCTTTGGGCTTTCGGCTCTGGCAAGCACTCGGATCCCAACCGGCGAGCCTCTTCCCACGCCCGGTCCGAATGTCTTACGATTCCCGAACCTCCAGGGAGGAGCAATGACGACCTCAGGACGGCGGTTTTGGGCGGCGGGTCTGCTCGTGGCGGCAATTGGCGCGGCCGGTGTTCCGGCGCGAGCAGCGGGACAGCAGTCGGACGCGGCGCCGGATCCGAAGCCCCGGCCCGACCTCGTCCGCTATCCCTACAGCCAGGCTGACGTCGACTTCATGGCGGGCATGATCCCGCATCACGCGCAGGCCGTGTTAATCGCGGGCTGGGCGCAGTCACACGGCGCGCGCAGCGACGTCCGCACGCTCTGCGAGCGGATCGTCGTCGGACAGCGCGACGAGATCGCGTTCATGCGCAACTGGCTCCGCGATCGCGGCCAGACCGTGCCCGCGGCGAACGCCACGCACCATCGCATGAAGATGAACGGCGTGGAGCACGACATGCTCATGCCCGGCATGCTCAGCGCGGAGGATCTCGCGCGGCTCGACAAGGCGCGCGGCGCCGAGTGGGATCGTCTGTTCCTCGCGGCCATGATTCGCCACCACGAAGGCGCCATCACGATGGTCGACGATCTGTTCAAGGCGCACGGCGCGCTGCAGGACGAGGACGTGTACAAGTTCGCGTCGGACATCTACGCCGACCAGACGACCGAAATCGAGCGGATGCAGAAGCTTTTGATGGGCATGGAGAAGGGCGTCCCGCAATGAAACCGTTCATTCCTATCTCGAACGATGGAGTTCCACGCATGAGATCTTTCGTTGTCGCGTCGCTCGCCGCGGCGCTCGTCGTCGCGGCATGCGGGCCGAAGTCCGCGCCGGCATCGCCGCCCGCATCGAATCCGCCACCGGCGCCTGTCGCGGCTCCTGCACCCACGCCGCCGGCGCCGCCCGTCGCAAGCGCGCCGCCCGCCGCGGCGCCCGCGACGCCGGCCTCGGCTCCCGCCGCAGCGGACCCGTTCGCGCAGCCGGCCGCGCCGGGCGCGGGCGGTGGACGTGGAGGCCGCGGCAATCCGCCGCCGCCGCCGACACCGCCGCCGAGCGTGATGCCGCCGCCGGTCAAGCCGATCGTCTCCGCGACCGCGCCAACCCCCGATCCGCGCGTCGGCCTCGCGCCGGGACGCTGGGACGCCGCGCAGGCGGCCTGGAATGTTCGTCTCGTCTCGACGACGCCGCCCGCGGAGAAGTTCCTCGGCGTGACCAGCTCGGATCTCGCGTTCACCGGCAAGTACGCGATTCAGGGCAACTACAACGGCTTCCAGATCTTCGACATCTCGAACGCCGCGAAGCCGTCGCTCGTGCTCACGTATGTCTGCCCCGCATCGCAGAGCGACGTGTCGGTCTACAAGAACCTCCTGTTCGTGTCGGGCGAAGGACAGACGGGACGGGTCGATTGCGGCATCCAGGGCGTTCCCGAACCGGTCAGCAAGGATCGTTTGCGCGGCATCCGCGTCTTCGACGTGTCCGACATGGCGCACCCGAAGTTCGTCACCAACGTGCAGACGTGCCGCGGATCGCATACGCACACCGTCGTGACCGCTCCTGGCGACAAGGAGAACGTCTACATCTACGTGTCCGGTTCGGCCGGCGTGCGGTCGGCCGAAGAGCTGCCGGGCTGCAAGGATGGCCCGGTTGACGATCCTGACAGCTCGCGTTTCCGCCTCGAGGTGATCAAGATTCCGCTGGCCGCGCCGCAGACCGCCGCCATCGTGAGCTCGCCCCGCATCTTCTACGGCCTCGCGCCGCCCCCGAGGCGCGTCGAGCCCGGACGCGGGGGGCGAGGCGCCGATGCGAACGCCGCGACGACGACGACGGCGGCGGCGGGTGAGGCTGGCGCAGCGAACCCGCCAGCGGCACCATCGACCGCGACGGCGCCGGCAGGACGAGGCGCGGGCGGCGGGCGAGGCAACAGCGGACCGAACCAGTGCCATGACATCACGGTGTACCCCGAGATCGGTCTTGCTGGCGGCGCCTGCGGCGGATACGGGCTGCTGCTCGACATCAAGGATGTCGTGAACCCGAAGCGGATCGATCAGGCGGCGGACATCAACATGTCGTTCTGGCACTCGGCCACGTTCAGCAACGACGGCAGCAAGATCCTGTTCTCGGACGAATGGGGCGGAGGGTCGCAGCCCCGCTGCCGCGACACCGACAAGCCCGAGTGGGGCGCGAACGCGCTCTTCACGATCGAGAACGGCAAGATGCAGTTCAAGAGCTACTACAAGATGCCGGCGGCGCAGACCTCGTTCGAGAACTGCGTGGCGCACAACGGATCGCTCGTTCCGATCCCCGGCCGCGAGGTGATGGTGCAGGGCTGGTACCAGGGCGGGATCTCGATCTTCGACTGGACGGATCCCGCGAAGCCGACAGAGATCGCGTACTTCGATCGCGGCCCGCTCGATCCGACCCGCGTGATCACGGCGGGATCGTGGTCGGTCTACTGGTACAACGGGCTGATCGTGAGCTCGGAGATCCAGCGCGGCCTCGACATCTTCGAGCTGCTGGCGAGCGGGTTGATCTCGCAGAACGAGATCGACGCGGCGAAGACCGTGCGCTTCGACTACCTGAACGCGCAGGAGCAGCGGAAGCTCGTGTGGCCGCCCAGCTACGCGAAAGCACGCGCGTACCTCGATCAGCTCGAGCGATCGAACGGTCTCGCCGCCGCGCGGATCGGCGCCGTCCGTGCGGAGCTGGCGCGCGCGGAGAAGCTGTCGGGTGGGCCGAAGCAGCAGGCGCTCAAGCGCCTCGCCACCCAGCTCGGCACGGACGCGTCGAGCGCCGCCGACCAGGCGAAGGTGCGCCAACTGGTCGAGGCCGTCGGCGAGCTCGCGAAATAACGGCTCGCTCGGAGGTTCAGGGTTCAGAGTTCAGGGTTCAAGGTTCTGGGTTCCCGGGTTCGAACTTTGAACCCTGAACCTTGAACCCTGAACCCCGTGGTCGTTATTTATCGAAAACCTGCACGTCCTTCCGGGGCTTGCCGTCGAGGGTCGTGCCGACGCTGACGACCGTGAGCGTCTTGCCGTCCTTCGACAGCGTCCGCGTATTCGTCGACGTCACCTTTCCGCCCTTCTTGAACGTCGACTCCCCCGTGAAGTCGTCGATCTTGCGGGTCGAGATCGTGTCGGCGTTCGGATTCCCGGTGATGGGGTGGTCCTTGCCGTCGTACTGCGCGGTCATTTCCCAGTGCTGCGCCGGGCCGTCGGCAGGCGCCATATCGACGACGATCTTGACGGCCTCCGCGCCAGCGGCGGAATAGATCACGGACATGCTCTTCGGCGGCGGCCCTGGACTGAACGTGGACTTCGCCGCGTTCAGTTTCCATGTGCCCGCCAGCCCCTTGGTCGCCTGTGCCTGAATGCCTGCCGTGAGCGCAACGACGCCCAATCCGAGGCAAAGCAGCACCCTCCGGTCTGTGTGAAGTTTCATTCGCCCTCCTTCAGAGCAGCGCGTGATACTGGCTCCAGCTCGTCAGTTTGTCAACGGAATCCGTCGGAGCCGGGCGCTTTCAGCCGTGGAACCCGCTGTGCGCCGTCTGCTCGGGAATCATGGAGCCGAACCCGCCCACGTTGCTCCGGCGCAGCCCGAAGAGCGCGATAGCCGCGTACCAGGCCAGCCTGAAATGCGACGGCTTCGGCACGCTGACGTTGGCGGCGGTCTGGCCGCTGGCCAGGTCGTGGACGCGTATCTCGATCCCCTCGTCTTGCCACCGCCGCAGCACGTGCGCGAGATCCGGACGGATCGCGGCCGTGTCGCGCTGGATCAGCGTGGCGACGCGCAGGCCGCGGCTCGCGAGCAGCGCGCCCGACGGAAAATCCTGCGGGAGCACGACCCACCGGTTGTCGTACGTGCCGGCGCGCGGGTGGATCGACGGGTCGTTGCGTCGCGAGTCGAGGAGGAACGCAGGCGGCGCATTCGTCGCGATGGCCTCACGCCTCAGGCGATCGACGCCGGCGGCGAGCGCGCGCGCGATCACGTGGACGTCGATGACCGGGGATGGCCCTGACGTTCCGTTGAAGAGCGGCACGGGGCGGAAGCCCCGGCTCGCGAGGGCGAGGCCCGCGTGCACGGCATCGGCGCCCGGCAGATCGACGACGATCGCCGAACCGTGATCGAGCGTCAACTGGAGTGCCGGGAGCGCGCCGTCGGCGATCGCGTCGGCAGGCAGCGGCATCTCCGCCTGCGCGAATGCCACGGGCTTCGCCCATTCGGACCAGAGCACTTCGTCCGGCGCCCACACAGCGAATGCGTCTTCCCTCGTCATAGTTGGTCGGCGTCCGCCACGGTCGTTTGGAGCGTGCCAGGGTCCGAGTGCGCAGTCACGCCGCGAGAACCGCGGCATCGGCCGCGCGCGAATCGATCAACGGACGGGCGGCGAGCCGGCCGTATGCGCCGACGACCTTCGCGTCGAGCGTGTAGACGCCCAGGCACGGGAACACGCGGGTGTTCGCGACCTCGGCCGGCACGACGCGGAACCGCCGCTGCGCAACCCAGGAGCCTGGCCACAGCCGGGCGTCTCTCGTGATGCTCCGCATTTCCTTCGCGTCGATCAGCTCCCGCATGCCGATGCCTTCGCCGACGCGGCCGAGCGCCGGCTTGACGATCCACTCGTCCGACGTGCGCCACGGCGTGTCGCGCACGTCGCGCGTCTCGGGCAGCAGCGCGCGCCACGTGGGAACCGGGGTCTCGAGCGAGTCCCAGACGAGCGGAAACCGCTTGCTCTGCGCGACGATCGCGGTGGCGGGGTTGCTGAGCGGCGTGCCCGCGCCCGCAAAGAAGCGCGGCCAATCCGACGCGCGCGGCAGACCGTTCAGCCACTCGGCAGGAAAGAACCTGACGACGAGATCGACCGGCCCCTGCCACCACGCCGCATCGAGCCACGCGCGATCGCCGCGCCATCGCAGATGGCTAGGGCTCGCCAGGTGAACGTTCAGTCCCTTCGCCGCGAGCCTCCGCCCCACGAACGTCATCATCTGCTGATCGTCGCTGAAGGCCGTCGCGTGCGCGAGGACGACCGTGCCGCCCGTTCCGGCGCGCGCGGCCAGCGCTTCGGCGTAGTCGGCGGCCGGATCGCCGACCGGCGCAGCCCACGGATAGTGCGGCGCGAGGAGCGGCGGAAATCCCGACGCCTCGTTGAGTCCGCCGGGAACGTCGCAGTTCGCCTCTGAAATGCGCCAGCCCTCGTCGGTGAAGTGGAAGTCGAACCGGATCAATCGCGCCGTACCGGACGCGGGCCCGTCCGACGCGGCCCGCCGGAGGGCGAGACGGACGGCACGGGGCAGGCCGAGGCGCTTGTGCAACTCGGGCCGCCTGACGATCTCCGCTTCCGCGGCGAGCGTCTCGCGCGCCAGGGCCTCGGCGGAGCGCACGACGTCGAGCCAGGCGCCGCGCGCGACGACGAGCGGGTGCTTCGCGATCGCGGCCGAGTCGCCGACCTGCGGATCCCACTTGCAGCAGTCGAAGATCGCGCGCCGCCGCACCCTCGCGAACGCGTCGTCTCCGAGCGGCTCGACCGGCAGCCAGGGGCTCGTCATTCCGGCCACCTCACGTACTGCAGCGCGCCGATCGCGATCGCAAGGTAGACGATCGCAGGGAACACTCCCAGCGCGACGACGGGAGCGCGCGGCCGATCCGCCGTCGGCCTCGCGAGTCGCTCCACGATCACGGCGATCACCGTCAGCCCGAGGACCGGCGGCAGCGCCCTCAGCAAATCGGCGATCGTTTCCACTCCCGAGAACCAGTCGCCCGCAACGCCGCGGCCGAGCACCAGTCCGCATGCAGCCAGGAACGCGCCGAGCCTCAGGCCCGCCGCCACGTCGCGATCGATCGCGACGGCGTCGGCAACCCTCGTCATCCCCGCGAGCGCCGCCCAGGCGGCGAACAGCGTGCCCGTCGCGAGCGCCGCCGCGAACACCACGACCCACCATCCCGGACCGTCGCCGATGTTCCCGCCCGCATAGCAGAACGCCACGCCCAGCAGCGCGCCGCTCGCGGCAATCGCGGCCGCGAGGTTCCGTCGCTCGACGGCGTCGTCGCGCGGGCTGACGCCGAGGAACGGAAACGCGATCGACGCGATCCACAGCCAGGCGAGGCCCAGCACGGCGTACATGAACTGGTATTGCGGCGAGTCGACGACGTCGAAGGAGGCGGCAGTCGTGAGGACGTAGAAGATCGCCGCGGCGGATGCCGCGAGCGCCAGGGCGAGGATGCCCGCACCCGATCGCCGCCGGCTCGCCACACGCAGCCGCGACATCTGGACGAGCCAGATCGTCCACATCAGCGGCCCGACGACCGCGGAGCCGATTGTCACGATGACTTCGTCTGCCGACATCAACGTGGCTGTTGTGGCAGACGCCGCGCGTATCGTTCGGGCATGTGGGAGGTGGCCCCACATCATAAACACGATGCTCGCCGGGAGGAAGTTCCTTCTTCCGCCTTCAGGCGGAAGCGAAGTGAGATCGTTTCAGGCTTCTCCACGCCGGGCCGCGGCCCTGCTCGTCCGGCGTTTGAAGAGATAGACCGGGCCGAGGATGACCATGCCCCAGAAGATGAGGGTGGGCGCGACCTGCAGCGACACGATCGCGATTTCCACGACGCTGACGAAGACCGACTTGAAGCCGTCGACGAGGGCATTCCTGAACCTGCCGGACAGCGGCAGTGGCCCGAGGTTCATCGTGGACTTCTGCGGCTCCTCGATGCGCAGCGACACCGTCGAGTAGGTGACACGCTTCTCGAGGTTCTGACGCTGGGCATCCAGGCGCTCGATCTCTTCGCGGACGCGGGACAACTCCCGTTCCGCCGCGAGCACGTCGCTGAGGTCTCCCGTGCGCTTCTGCAGGAGGTCGTTGAGGCGCTTCTCGGTATTCCGGCCGTTTGCAATCCGCGCTTCCAGATCCAGCGCCTGCTCCGTCACGTCGTCGGCGCTCTGCGACTCGTTGAGGACCTTGCCGAGGGCCTTCATCGACCCCAGCGCGGCGTCGAGCCTCGCGGACGGGATGCGGATCGTCGCCGTCAGCACGCGCGGGTTTGGCGGCACGCCGCTCACGTCGAGGTTGCCGACGAAGCCGTTCATCTCGGCGACGATCCGGGTCAGGGCGATTCTCGCCGCGTCGAAGTCCGCGGCAACGAGCAGCAGCGTTGCAGTGCGCACGATGCGCGCTGTCGAGAGCGCCCGTACCGGCGCCGCTTGCTGACCTGCACCGCCTTGAATCCCTGGAGCCTCGAGAACTGTGGCAACAGGCCCGGGCGACACCGAACCGGTCCTCGTTTCCAGCTCTCGCACTTCCGCACGTGCCGGCACCGCCGTCCGACCGACGTTCATGCGACTCTGCATCGAGTCGCGCGCCTGCTGCGGCAGCACCACGAGGACGAGCGTCGCCGCCGCGAGCGCCGCACCGGAGAGCGAATAGAACGCCCATGAAGGTAGCCACTTCGTTCCGAAGGGCTTCGGCGCGGCCGCTTGGTTCGCTCGATTCTCGAGTCGCAGCGTCGCGGGAGCCTCGTCGATCGTCCACGCACCGAGGGTGCCGGAGATGCGCTCGAGATCGCGGCCGATCGACTGGCACGTGGCGCAGCCCGCGAGGTGCGACTGGACGACGGCCGCGCGCTCGGGCGGAAGCTCGCCGTCCCGGTACGCCATCACTTCCTCCGGACCGAGCGGATGTTCAACTGGCCTCATGACGAACCCCCACAGGGCGTGCTTCGAGCGCGGCCTTCAACGCCATCCGCGCCCTGAAGAGGCGCGAGCGCACGGTGTTGAGAGGCAGGCCTCTCACGTCCGCGATCTCCTGGTAGCTGAGGTCCTCGTACTCGCGCAGCATGATGATTTCGCGATCGTCGGCGTCCAGGCGCGCGAGCGCGGCCCTGACCCAGAGCGCGACGTCAGGGTCGGCCGCCGGAGCGGTCCGAAGGTCGTCGCGAAGCGGCGACGTGTCGTGGCCGGCCGTTCGCCGCCGGTCGGCGAGCAGGATGTTGTAGGCGATGCCGAACACGTAGGAGCGGAACGGGCCGCGCGGCTCGTACCGCGGGGCGGCCTGCAGGATGGCGAGGAGCGTATCCTGCGCCAGCTCCTCCGCGCGTCGCGCATCGGAGACCCGCCGCCTGAAGAAGCCCCAGAGCGTCTGGCGGTAGCGATCGAGGAGCTCGTCCCACGCGCGGCAGGATCCTCCTCGCGCGTCGGCCATCAGCTGCTCGTCCGGGGTCACAGGCACGGTGTGCATTTGCTGCCTGTATCAGTAATGTCTCGGAGGGGCTAAAAGTTCCCGGGGTTCAAAGTCGTCCGGCTGAAGCCGGACACTACAGCAGTCACGGGTCCGGCTAAAGCCGGACACTACAGGGAGATCAGGGTTCCTTGATCACCAGGACCTGGTTGACCGCGACGTTTTTCAGGGTCTGCTTCGTGCCGCTCGGCCACAGGATCTCGATCTGATCGACGACTTTCGCGGTGGCGACGCCCACGTGCAGGCGCACGTCGTTCGCGCTCTGATAGCTCGCGGTGCTGTTGATCTCGCGCACCTGCAGCCCCGACGGCGTTTGCACCCGGACGGTTGCGCCCACCCCAAATGTGTTGCCTTTGCGCGCCTGCGCGCGGATGAGGAGCCAGTTGCCGCGCGCGCCCTGATTGCGCAGCAGCACCGGCCGCCTCCCGGCGCTCGAGATGGCGACGTCGAGATGGCCGTCGTTGTCGAAGTCCGCGACGGCGAGTCCGCGGCCGACGCGCTCGGCCTGAAGCGCGGGCCCGCTCTCCGCGGTCACGTCGACGAACCTGCCGCCGAGATTCTCGTACAGCAGATCCTTCTGCGCGTAGCCCTGGTTCGGCTGATAGAGCTTCACGTTGTCGACGACATGGCCGTTGGTGACGTGGAGATCGAGATCGCCGTCGTTGTCGATGTCGAACATCTTCGCGCCGAAGCCGAGCGGGCCGAAGCCCGAGCCGAGGCCCGCGCGCGTCGTGACGTCCTCGAAGGCGCCGCCGCCGCGGTTCTCGTACAGCGTGTTCAGCTCGTCGGCGAAGTTGGTCACGAAGAGATCCGGATAGCCGTTCTCGTCGTAGTCGCCGCAATCGACGCCCATGCCGGCCTGCGGCCTGCCGTTGACGTCGAAGCCGACGCCCGCGCCGTACGCGACGTCGAGAAACGTCCCGTCGCCGTTGTTGCGATAGAGAAAATTCCTGACCATGTCGTTGGCGATGTATACGTCCTGATCGCCGTCGCGATCGTAGTCGCAGAAGACGACGCCGAGCCCCTTGCCGGCGGGGTTCGCGATGCCGGCTTTCTTCGAGACGTCCGTGAACGTGCCGTCGCCGTTGTTGTGGAACAGGCGATCGGGCATCCCGTCGAAGAGCGTCGGCAGGCAGTACATGCGGTACCCGTCCTTGCGGAGGCCGCAGTACGGACTGTCGTCGAGGCGATAGTCGAGATAGTTCACGACGTAGAGATCGAGGTTGCCGTCGCGGTCGTAGTCGAAGAAGCCGGTGCTCGTGCTCCACTCGGCGGCGCCGCCAGCGACGCCGGCCGCGGTGGTGACGTCCGTGAACGTGCCGTCGCCGTTGTTCTTGTAGAGGACGTTCGGGCCGAACGCGGCCACGTAGAGATCGAGGTAACCGTTGTTGTCGTAGTCGCCGACGGCGACGCCGGTCTTGAAGACGGTCTTTCCCGGTCCCGCGCCAGCCACGCCCGCTTTGGTGGTGACGTCCATGAAGGTACCGTCGCCGTTGTTGCGGTAGAGCGCGTTGGGGCTGCCGGGCGCGCCGTTCACGAAGAACAGATCGGCGAAGCCGTCGTTGTCGTAGTCGATCCAGGCGACGCCGGAGCCGAAGGTCTCGACCATGCGCTTGTCGGGCGACGCGCCCGACTCGTGCACGAACGCGATCTTCGCGCTCGCGGTGACGTCGGCGAATCGCGGCTGCAGCTTGGCTGCCGTGCGCGGCGCCTGGCTGAACATCGCCGGCGGCAGGAGCACGAGCAGCAGCAGAGGCGCGGCGCGAGCGATCACCGTGCGCCTCCCGCCGGCGGCTTCGGCGCTTTCAGCTTGCGCTTGACGTCGGCGAGGTGGCGCTTCGTCTCGGCGTGGCTCGGATCCATGTCCAGCGCTTTCTGAAGGAACTCGGCGGCCCTCTGCAGCTGGCCCTGCTGCTCCTTGAGGAGCCCGAGCTCGAAGTTCAGATCGAAGGCCGCCTGCTGCTGCTGCGAGAACGGCGACGACAGCGCCGCGGCTGTCTGCGCCGCGGCGATCGTCAGCTGCTCTTCCGCGCGGGCCAGCTGTCCCTTCAGGCGATACCCGCGCGCGAGCTGAATCCGGATGTCCGGGCGCGCCGAATCGATGTGCGTCGCCTGACTCAGGATCTCGAGTCCTTCGTCTATCCGCCGCGCATCCAGATAGAGAGTGCCGAGACTCACGTACGCATCGGCGACTTTCACCGACTTGACGACCTGCTCGAGCTGCGCGATCGCTTCCTGAGGCTGGCCGAGATCGAACAACGCCAGTCCCAGGTAGTAGCGGGCCTGCGCGAACGACTCGTCGGCCTTCAACGCCTCGCGCAGCAGCAGCACCGCTCGTTTTGGATTCTTGAGCTGACGTTCGGCCTCGCCGAGGAGCGCGAGGAACTGGGGATTGCCGGGCGCCTGTTCGAGCGCGGTCGAGAGCTCCTCGCGCGCGCGCTCGACGCGGCCCAGGTCGAGGTAGACGTGCGCGAGGTACAGCCGGGCGGGAGTCAACGCCGGGTTGAGCGAAACTGCCTGCCGCAGCTCCGCGATCGCTTCCGCCATCAACTCCGGGGATCCGAGGCTTCGATAGGCGATGCCGAGCAGCATGTGCGCTTCCGCCGAGCCGGGATCGATCGCGAGGATCTCCTTCAGCTCTCGAACGGCATCGGGCAGCCGATCCGTGCGGGTGAAAAGCTCGGCGCCGACTCTCTTCAGCCGCTCGGGGATCGCCTTCGCGGGGTCAGCCTGTGGCGCGGCCGACGCGGCCGACGCGGCGGCGAACGACCCAGACGCCATCGCCCAGGCGAGCAGCACGGCCGCGGCCCGGCGGCGGAGGCGAAGCTGGGTCATGGTCCTGGGGCATGCGGAATGGAAATGATCGGTTCCGGCGGCGCGCGCTGTCAAGGTGACGGGCGCACTTCGTAGACGTAGACCGACGACGAGTCGTCCTCGGGCATGAAGTACGCGCGCAGCCCTGGCGTGCGCGCTCCGCCCCGCTCGTCGTCGAACGGCTCGATCCACGCGGCGTTGTGCGTCATGTCGAGGCCCGCCGGCGTCCAGAGCAGGATCGGAACCTGGTGGATCGGCCGGCCGTCTCCGAGGTGGACGAGGTCGAGCCCGCCGAGCCTGAACGCGTCGGCGCCGGCCGCCCGGCGGATCTCCGTGACGCCGGTGCAGAGCATGCGCTTCCGGCCCGCATACTTGCAGTCCTGGTAGTCGACGTAGTGCGACGGGTTGAGCGTGCGCAGGCTGGCGGGCGACGCGTTCGCGTTGGCGACGCGTCCGTCCTTGTCCAGCGTCCAGCGATAGAAGCGGCGCGATCCCCAACTGACGCCGTGCAGGGATCCGTCGTCGGTATTCCGGACGAGGGCGCCGAGATGATCCGCGAACCGCAGCATCAGCGTCGCCGTCATCGTATCCGGATCGACGCGATAGACGATCGAGCGGCTGTCGGGGCGGTACTCGGCGACCGGCACCCAGATGTGCTTGCCGTCGTAGTCGAGCCCGCCGGGATGATAGATGCTGCCCTCGCCGAGCGTGAGATCCGCGACGAGCGTGCCGTCGAGGCCCATCTTGAAGAGATGCCCCGCCCCCTCGCCGGCATCGCGATCGTAGCCGTCGACCGGCTTGGGAAACCGCCTGGTCCGCACCTTGATCTCGACGGACGAGACGAAGAGCGCGTTGCCGATCTTCACCATGCCCTGCGGATGATGCGTGGGGAAGGCTGCCGGGATCGCCTTGATCTGCTCCCAGCGCGACTCTCGCGTGAGCGCCTGCACCCTGTCGCCCAGCGCGGCGCGAACGTCCGCCTGCACGGGGAGCAGGAGAGCCGAGACCGCCGCGAGGGCCGTCAGTGGACGCAGCACGGTAACTTCGGTGACCTCTTTGCGTGCGCGGACGATCTGGAATAGCCTGACCGCCGCGGTTGTGCGACGTTTCAACCTACCATGAAGGGTAGGGAAGCATCGCGGTGCCAGCGCTATGACCATGAAACATCAGATTCTTGCAGTCCTGATCGCGGCTTCGGCCATGCAGGGCACGCCTCCGGAGAAGAAGGACTTCACCCGGATCCAGCTCCACGATCAGTTCTGGAGCGAAGGCGCGAACTTCGGCGACCTCGACAACGACGGCATCAACGACGTCATCGCGGGTCCGTGGTGGTGGAAAGGCCCCGACTTCAAGCAGCGCCACGAGTACTATCCCGCCACCGCCACGTTCCAGTTGAAGCTCGGTCCGGCTACGGCAGTGACCGTTCCCGGGTTCGAGGGCACGCTCGGCCGCGAGAACAAGTACTCGGACAACTTCTTCGCGTGGGCGTTCGACTTCAACAACGATCGCTGGAAGGACATCCTGATCGTCGGCTTCCCGGGCACGGACACGTCGTGGTTCGAGAACCCGAAGGGCAAGCCGGGCCACTGGATCAGGCACAAGATTTTCGCTCAGACCGACAACGAGTCGCCGACGTTCACGGATGTGACGGGCGACGGCAAGCCGGAGCTCGTCTGCATCACGAAGGGACAGTACGGCTACGCGCAGCCGGACGGCAGCGATCCGGCGAAGCCGTGGACGTTTCATCCAATCTCGCCCAACAACAAGTACGGCAACTTCACCCACGGCCTGGGCGTCGGCGACGTGAACGGCGACAAGCGTGTCGATCTGCTCGAAAAGAACGGCTGGTGGGAACAGCCCGCGTCCCTCGCGGGCGATCCGATCTGGCACTTCCACGCGCAGCCGATGGGCAACGGCGGCGCCCAGATGTACGCGTACGACGTCAACGGCGACGGCCTCAACGACATCATCACATCGCTCGCGGCCCACGAATTCGGACTCGCGTGGTACGAGCAGTATCGTGAGGGCGGGGCGATCAAGTTCCGCGAGCACGTGTTCATGAACCGGACGCCGGCGGACAACAAGTACGGCGTCAAGTTCTCGGAGATCCACGCGATCGATCTGGTGGACATGGACGGCGACGGCCTGAAGGACATCGTCGCAGGCAAGCGCTTCTGGTCGCACGGACGGACGGGCGACCCCGACAGGAACGACGCGGCGGTCGTGTACTGGTTCAAGCTCGTCAGGGGCGCGGACAAGAGCGTGGACTACGTGCCGCATCTCATCGACAACGACTCCGGCGTCGGGACGCAAGTCGTCGCCGGCGACATCAACGGCGACGGGCGTCCCGATATCGTCGTCGGCAACAAGAAGGGCGCATTTGTTCTTTTGCGCAATCCGAAGTGAGTAATTGACGACAAGGGTCTGACCCCACTGTCCGGATCCGAACAACTTGGCCTCGCCTGTCATTCGCGTCAGCGCCATCCGGAAGACGTACGGCCGCACGGTCGCGATCGACGACGTGTCGCTCGCGGTGGACGAGGGAGAGATCTTCGGGCTCATCGGCCCGAACGGCGCCGGCAAGACCACCACGCTCGAATGCATCGAGGGAGTCCGGACTCCGGACCGTGGATCCGTATCGATCCTCGGCCTCGATCCGTACCGCCAGGTGCGGCAGGTGCAGGATCGCATCGGCGTGCAGCTCCAGGCCGCGCAGCTGCAGAAGCGCGTCAAGGTCTGGGAGGCGATCGACCTGTGGGCGTCGCTCTACTCACGTCGCCTCGATGGCGACGAGCTCCTCGAACAGCTCGGCCTCTCGGAGAAGCGCAACGCGTGGTTCATGACGCTGTCGGGCGGACAGAAACAGCGCCTGTTCATCGCGCTCGCGCTCATCAACGATCCGGAGGTCGTGTTCCTCGACGAGCTCACGACCGGGCTCGATCCGCAGGCGCGCCGCGCCATCTGGGATCTCGTGCGCGGGATTCGCGCGCGGGGCAAGACGGTCTTCCTGACGACCCACCTGATGGAGGAGGCCGAGCGACTGTGCGATCGCGTGGCGATCCTCGAGCACGGCCGCATCATCGACATCGACACGCCGCGGCGGCTCGTCCAGCGCCACTGCCCCCAGCGCACGATCGTCGTCGTCACCGAGCACCCCTCGGCGGACGACGTGTTTCGACGAATCGCAGGCATCCAGGAGGTCACGCGCGCGAACGGAGAGATCACGGTCCACGGCGCCGGGGACGATCTCGTGACCAACGTGATCCAGTGCCTGTCGGAGCACGCGATCAAGGTGACCGACTTCCGTACGATCACCCCGAATCTCGAAGACGTCTTTCTCACGTTGACAGGCCGATCGATCAGGGATTGACGACATGCTCCGAAGCCTCGCCAAGCTGACCTGGCTCGAAATCAAGATCTTCGCGCGCGAGCCGCTCGGCCTCGTCGGCGCGATTGCCATTCCGGTCGCCGTCTTCGTGTTCCTCGGACGCGCGCTCGGCAGCGACAAGCCGGAGGCCGTGCCCGGCTCGTTCGTCAACGTCGAAGCGCCGGTCTTTGCCGCCGTGCTCATCCTGCTCACGGCCGTGCTCTCGCTCGTGACGATCATCGCGATCTACCGCGAGGGCGGCATCCTCAAGCGGCTGCGAGCGACACCGCTGCGGCCGTACACGATCCTGAGCGCGCAGGTGCTCGTCAAGCTCCTGCTCACCGTCGTGACCCTGGGCCTGATGATCCTTGCGGGGAGACGGTACTACCCGATGGTTGCGAACGTGCCGGTGATCGCGTTCACCGCGGCGCTCCTCATCAGCGGCGTGAGCGTGCTGTCGATGGGGTTTCTCATCGCGAGCCTGGTGCCGACGGCGCGCTTCGCGCAGCCGATCGGCGCGGCAATTCTCTACCCGATGGTCGGTCTGTCGGGACTCTTCGTGCCGCTCGACGCGATGCCGTCAGCCCTGCAGTTCGTAGCCAGGCTCCTGCCTCTCACCTATGCCGTGTCGCTGTTGAAAGGCATCTGGACCGGCGGCTTGTGGTCCGCGCACGCCGGGGACATCGCGGCGCTCGCCGTGGCGACTGTCGTCTGCGTCGTGCTGTCGACGAAGCTGTTTCGGTGGGAGTGACGGGCAGATGTAGTGTCCGGCTTCAGCCGGACCCCACGAGTCCGCCTGAAGGCGGACACTGACGTACTCAATCGCGGTTCACTTCTTCCCAAACGCATAGAGCGCCGCCGATGTGCGCACGTAGAGGCGTCCGTCGGCGAACGCGGGCGTGGCGTACGTATCCTCGGCGAGCTCGTTCACGACCGCCGGCGTCAAATCGCCGCCCGGCCCGACGACGACGACCGCGCCCGCTTCGCTCGTGAAGAAGATGTGGCCGTCGGCGGCGGTTGGAGAGGCGAAGTGCGGGCCCGGTGCGCCGGTGAGGCGGCCCTGCTTGATCACGTCTCCCGTGTCCGGGTTGAGCGTCGTGATGATGCCGTTGTCGTTCACCATGTACAACACGCCGTTGTAGAGGAGAGGCGAGGGCAGCTGCGGCACGCTGCGCTGGTACTTCCACCGGATCGCCTTGTCGGTCATGTCGCCGGATCCGCCGAGGCGAATCGCGAGCATTCCGTTCTCGGAGTCGAGTGCCGCGCGGTAGTACGCCCACTCGTCGCGCGTGAGCGTCCCGTTCACGTCGAGATCCGCGACGTCGAACCAGAACGCCGCCGTGAACTTCGGGAACTCGGTCTTCGAGAGCACGCCGTTGCCGTCGGCGTCCGCCGTCTTCCAGACCTCGTCGGCGGCGGGCACCGAGACCTTCCTGCCGGGATCGTTCACCGGCGCGCCGTAGCCGTTGACGTAGATCGTGTCGCCGCCGATCACCGGCGTGGACTTCATCTCGAACGACAGTCCGCCGACCCACCACAGCTTCCGGCCGGTGGCCGCGTCGTACGACGTGAGCAGAAACGATCCCGGCACGAGAATCTGATCCTTGCGATCGGGACCGCGCCACAGAATCGGCGTCGAGTGACCGCTCTTCGCTTCGGGGCGCTCGACCTTCCACTGCACGCGGCCCGTACGCTTGTCGACCGCCATGAGGAACGAGCCGAGGCTCTGATCGCAGGCGAGCACGACGAGATCGCCGACGATGACGGGCGACGCGCCCATGCCGTAGATGTTGTTGAACGGTCCGAGCGGGATCGTCCATCGCTCCTTGCCCGATCGGTCGTACGCGATCAGGCCGTAGTCGGGGAAGAACACGTAGATGCCGTTCTCCTCGACCGCGGGGCTCGGCGACGCCGGATTGTTCCGTTTGTCGACGATCTTCGTCTTGACCGTGGGCGCGGCGCGCTCCCACAGGATCCGGCCAGCCGCCCGATCGATCGCCATCGTCACGAGCGTGTCGCCGCGGAATGACGTCAGGTAGATCCGATCGCCCTGGAGGATCGGCGACGAGTGCCCCGGCGGGAGCGCCAGCCGCCACACCAGGTTCTTCGACGGGCCGAACTCCGTGGGCACGTTGGTGGCCGTCGAGATTCCCGATCCGTTCGGACCGCGGAAGCGTGACCAGTCCGGCTCTGCCGCCACGAGCGACGCGGCGACGAGCGGCGTGAATGCAGCGGCAAGCAGGTTTCGCATGGTCGGAATCCGTCGGTGAAGGCGCACGCCGGGATTATAGACGGCCGAGCGCGTGCGCTACCATGGACCGCATGATGCGCCTGCCGGCCTTTCACCGCCGTGCGATCCGGTCGATCGGACTGGCGGGAATGGTGCTCACGTCGTCTCTCATCTCCGGATCGACGCAGCCCGCGGTTCCCCGGCCCGCCCCGGCGCCGTCGCCGTGGGCAGCGTGGATCGAGCCGGATTTCCCGTTCTTCTCGTCGGTCGTGGACGCGGGCCGCGCGGGCGGCGGCCTGCCGGCGAGGAACCTGTCGCCGCGCGCGCTGGTGCTGAATCTCGGGCGCGGCTACTGGGCCGCGTTCGATACCGAACTGCTCCGCGTCGTCGCGGTGTGGAAGGGCAATGGCCTTACGCCGCGCGCGCTCGCGCCAGGGTCGTATCACACGCCGGATCGCAAGACGCCCGGCGGGCAGTCCCCGCTGCCCGAGCCGGACGGGAAAGTCCTCGTCGCGACGGGGATCTATCCGGGGTGGCAGTCGCGTGCCGAGCCGTCGCTGGACGATCCGCGCGAGCCGGCGCCGAGTCCCGAGGAAATCGGCAGAGGACCGCTTCCCGAGTCGATGGGACGCTTCAAGGCGATTCGACTCGTGCGGGGCGGTGCGTTGCTCGAATACACGGCTGGCAGTGCGAATGTCCGCGAGTTGATCGCGGTCGCCAATTCCACGACTGCGGCGCCAGTGGTCGTTCGCACGTTTCGCGTCGGTCCTTCGAGCGACCCGCTCATTCTCGTCCTCGGGAACGAGGGCGCGGACGCGTCCGTCGCGCTGTGTGACGCCTCGCGTCAGCCTGTCTCGACGCGCGCGCGCGCGCGGCTCGGCGCGGTGGCGGACGTCTGGACGGTCAGCGTGCCACCGCATGGCGGCGACGTGGAATTCTGCGCGGTCATCGCGGAGGGGCGAGCCTCGCAGGTCGTCGCGATGCCCGAGCCGCCAGGCGAGACCGGACCGTCGCGATGGCCGCAGGAGGTCTCTACCGCGATGACGATGTCGGCCGCGAACGATCCGTTCGTCGTCGACGACATCGCGCTGCCGACCGACAACCCGTGGCGGCGCAACGTGCGGCCGAGCGACATTCAGTTTCTTCGAGACGGCACGGGCGTGACGGTGACGCTCGACGGCGACGTCTGGCTCGTCCGCGGCCTGGCAGAGCGCGGCGCACAGATCCGGTGGCGGCGATTCGCGTCGGGGCTGCACGAACCGCTGACGGCTGCGATCCGCGACGACGAGATCTACGTCTTCGACCGCAACGGCATCTGGCGGCTGCGCGACACCAACGGCGACGGCGAAGCCGACGTGCACGAGCTCTTCTCCAACGCGTTCGCGCAGACCGCCGACATGCGCGAGTTTCCGAGCACGCTGCGGCTCGCGCCGAAGGGGGAGTTCGTCATCGCCAAGGGCGGGCAGGAGGCGGCGACGATCGGCAAGCACAACGGCAGCGTGCTCCGCGTCTCTGCCGACGGACGCACCGCCACGGTCCTTGGCTACGGCTTCCGACAGCCGAACGTCGGCGTCAACGTGCGCACCGGCCTCGTCACCGCCAGCGATCAGCAGGGCCACTACATCCCGACGACGCCGATCCACATCGTCCGCGACAAACAGTTCTATGGATTCCTGAGCGACAAGCTGCCGCGCGAGGTGTATCCGGCGCCGATCGCCGAGCCGCTGACGTGGGTTCCGCACGCGGTCAACGCGTCCGCGATGTCGCAGGTGTGGATGTTCGGCGCGCGGATGGGTCCCCTCGACGACGGGCTCGTGCACATCGGCTTCAACAACCCGGAGCTCTTCCGCGTGCTGTTGAACGATCGCGGCCGCCGGCTGCAGGCGGCCGTCGTGAGCGTCACACGCGCGTTCGAGTTCCCACCGCTCAATGGATCCGTGAATCCGATCGACGGTCAGCTGTACCTGACTGGTTTCCAGGTCCTCGGGTGGGGGACGACGTCGCCGAGGCTGGCGGGCCTCGGCCGCGTTCGCTACACGGGCACGGAGTCGACGCTGCCGCGGGAGGTCGTGCCGACGGACAAGGGGGTGCTGCTCCGTTTCGACGTCGCGCTCGATCGCGCGAAGGCTGTCGACCTCGACAGCTACACCGTCACCGCCTGGAACTATCAGCGAACCTACAGGTATGGATCGCCGCAGTTCAAGGCGGATGGCACGCCCGGCATCGATCGCCTCGCGCCGAGCAGCGCATACCTGTCGCGGGACGGCCGCAGCGTCTTCGTCGCGCTGCCGGACCTCGCGGCGATCAAGCGTCCGATGCAGATGCGTGTCGGCTGGACGCTTGCGACAGCCGGGAAACAATCTTTCCAGGAGAACGCGTACTTCACGCCGTACGAGCTGACACCCTTCGACCCGGTTGCGGAGGGGTTCGGATCGATCGCGATCGACCTGAAGCCGCGCACGCTCGCGGCGGAGACGGCCGCGCCGATCACGGCGGGCGAAGGGCAGCGGATCTATCAGCGCTACGGCTGCATCGCGTGCCACGCGAACGACGCCGCGACCGTTTCACGCCTCGGCCCGTCGTTCAAGGGCCTCTACGGATCGTCGCGCACCTTTTCGGGCGGCGTCGTCCGCGTGACGGCCGACGACGGCTACCTGCGCGAATCGATTCTGGAGCCCGGCGCGAAGATCGTCACCGGGTTCGAGCGGACGGGCATGGGCATGCCGAGCTTTGCGGGCGTGCTGACCGATCAACAGATCGAATCGATCATCCTCTACATCAAGAGCCTGAAATAGCGCTATCGCGATTCTTCCGCGAGATCGTACCGCTGCGGCATCGGCCGCGGCGGCGTCTGTTCCTGGAAGGGACGGGTCGCCGCCCGTGTCGGCGTCATCGTGGCCAGGAGCGCCGACAGCAGCACGAGCCCGATGCCAATCCAGTGGTTCACTTCGAACGTCGCCTCGTTGCGCGCGAAGAGCGCGGCAAACAGCGGCGTGAGCGCGACCCACGGCGCGACGAATCCGATGGGTGCGGACCGCAGCGCCCGGTACCAGCACACGTACGACAGGCCGTTGACCAGGACGCCGTTGACGAGGACCGACCACTTCGCTGGTCCATCGGGAAGGAATGCGCCGGGCGGGGTGAACTGCGAGACGGCGAAGAAGGCGAGAACTGTCGCCACAGCGAACCCGATCGCCATGCTGGAGTACGGCTCGTACGCGATTCGCTTGAGCAGCGTCGAGTAGAGCCCGAACACGACCGCGGCAAGCACGACGACCGGGAGCTTGGACAGCGCATCGCCGTCGGCGCCGGTGCCGCCCGCGCCGATGGCGCCGATCGCGACCGCGACGATTCCGAGGAGCATCGAGACGACCATGCGGCACGTGAGCCGCTCGCGGAGGAGCGCCGCGGACCAGAGGACCGTCAGCGCCGGCCAGGTGTACTGGGTGATCACGACGACGGCCGCCTTTTCCTTGCAACCGTCACCACCGCACGGCGCATACGCCGAGTAGAGCAGCGCGTAATACAGGAACGCGCCGAGCGCGGCGAGCGCGGAGATGCGCCTGATGTCGGTCGTCGAGTAGGCGCGCAGCTGCCGCCAGTGTCCCGTCAACGCCGTGCAGAGCAGAAGGCACGCCGCCGAGACGCCGCTCGACCAGAAGAGGAACGCGAACGCGTCGAGGTTCCCCGGGTTCGAGGCGAGCCGCGGGATCAGCGACCACGCCAGAATGCACGGCGCCACCCACATCAGGGCGCGCACCTGCGGAATCTCCCACCAAGCCTGCCGATTCACAACATCCTCCTTGCCCGAAAGGGCACTGCCACGCCCGCGGCGCTCTATGCCCGACGGCACACCGTGAAGTCCAGACGGATATCGGGGTGCGCCTCCTCGACGACTTCCAGGCCCGCCTGCCGCAACCGCAGGCGAAGCTCTTTCACGTTCGGTGTCCACTCGGCGAGCCGCTGGCGCTCGATGTCCCGGTAGATGCTCAGCATGTGGCGCGTCGAGCACGCGTGATCGGACCACGTGCCGAGAATCAGCAGGCCGTCGCCGCGCAGGAGCGACGCCATCCGCGTCAGGCTGCGCTGCAGCCTGTCGTCGAACGTGCCGTTGATCGCGCGCGTCTTCTCGCGGCCGAGGTGCGAGAGCGTGCCGAGCATGCACGTGATCAGATCGAAGTTGTCGCGGAAGTTGAGGTCGCTCGCCGTGAAGTCCTCGAGCCTGATCTCGATCCGCGGATCGCCGTTCGCCTTCTGAGCGACGTTGCTCTTCGCGAACCGCACGCAGTCCGGGTCGTCGTCGATGCCGACGATGCGCCCCGACGGGCCGAGCCCCGCCGTCAGGAGCATCGGATAGCGGGCGGTGCAGGTGCCGATGTCGAGGCACCGCTCGAGCCGCTCCCATTTCCCGAGCTTCCTCAGCACTTCCTCGACGCGCTTGCTCTCGACGATTTTCAGATTCGTGTCGTCGGGCCCGAGCGCGAACTCGTAGAACGCGAGCCAGTTCGACTCGTAGTCGATGCGCGCCGCCGCGGACGCCAGCGCGCGCTCGATGTCCTCGAGGAAGTCGCTCATCTCCGAGCCGGTGTCCCAGAGGTGCGAGAAGTACGCTTCCGCCTGCTCGAGGTACGTGTTGAAGGTGTTGATGGCCGGTGTGTAGCAGGCGACGCCGCTGATGGTGCCGGTGCTCCCGCCTTCGAAGAGGTCGACGCGGAACCGATCGTAGATGGCGATCTCCGAGTCGTTCGGGTGGAAGCGCATCTCGCGGGGGAGCTTGTGGTACGCGGAGCGCGCATCGTGCGCGACGCGCACCTTGCATCCCGCCTTCAGCAGCTCCCGCACGTTCTCTCTCAGATGTTCGAACTGCTCGAGGCGCTGGTGGAGCCGATCCGTGCGCCCCTGCTTGCGATCGAGCACGTGCTGCTCCCGCCACGCGTCGACTTCGTCCTCGATCGGCTGCTGCGCGAGGAAGAGGCGGCGCGCTTCGCCGCCGTTTTCGAGGCGCTGCATCATGTTCGTGTTCGCGTCGAGCACGGTGACCTGCTTCTTGGTCCAGAAGCCCGACGACAGATACGTCGTCGTCCAGAAGCGCGTCGTCACCCGCGCGAGCGCTTCCGCGTACGTCGAGACGCAATATCCCTTCGGATCGAAGTCGAGCGCTTCGGCCGACTTCAGGTCGTGCCGGCCGAACTTCCAGAGCCGGTGCCGCAGGCACTCCAGCCGCTTGTGCGTTTCCTTCATCGAGTTGAGGAACCCGAGCTCGCCGTCGTCGAAGCGTCCCGGAGGGGGAGGCTCGTCGAGGCGTTTCCATTGGCGGGTGAGGTCGTTGACCGCAAGCTCGAGCGAGGCGTTCCTTCGGGCGTCGTCGGCCCCGTTGAACCGGGCAACCCCCATCCCGTTCACGTCGATGGGCAGCTTGACGCCGTCCTCGTGGATCACCGCCACGCGGCGGCGCCCGAGATGCGCCGCGAAGAGTCCGTACTCGAGCAGCACGTTGTCGCGCGGGATCCAGTGGGTTTCGCCGCGGATTTCGGCGCGATCGTCCTTCGAAAAGACCAGGAGCGCGAAGTCGGTTTCCCTCGTAATCGTCAGAAGGGCGTCGAGCGTGAACTCGCCGGGTGCGAAGCCGTCGTGGTCCTGCCAGGTCGTCACCTTGAAGTCGTTCTTGGACAGAAGGGTCGCCAGGCGGGGAACGATTCCGCGGTCACACGCTTCAGTTGAGCTGCCGATGAAGACGGTCAGCGGATCCATTGGGCCCTCCAGCCGCACCCCGCAGGCGCCGGCTATATGGGTCAACGTGCCCTCAGCCTGTTCATTACAGGGCCGGGCAGGCCCTACCCCCCCTTCCCGACTGTTCGTTATTCGGCCGGCGGGCGTTATGACAGATAGCCGAAGAAGGTCTACGCTCCGGATGGGCGGTGGCCGAAAGCGGGGTCCGCCGTTATGATGGGCACACTCCACAACGCCGTCATGCAGGGAGACGAGTTCTCGCCCAAGGCGAACCACGCACAGGGAGCAAATCCCCACGAAACGCTCTCGCCCGAGAAGACGGTCGACCTGCTCACGCGCGTCAAGGCCGGCGACGAGGCGGCGCTCGAGCGGCTGCTCACGCGATGCCTTCCCGCGCTCAAGCGCTGGGCGCACGGACGGCTGCCCGCCTGCGCGCGCGATCTGCAGGACACGGCCGACCTCGTCCAGGACACCATCGTCTCCGCGCTGAAGCGGCTCGATCGGTTCGAGCCCCGGCACGAAGGGGCGCTGCAGGCGTACCTGCGCGAGGCGCTCGTCAATCGCATCCGGGACATCATGCGGAAGAAGGTCCGCCGCCCGATGCAGACGGAGCTGCCGGAGAACCTCGCCGGCGACACGATCTCGCCGCTCGAGCAGATGCTCGGCGAGGAGAAGATGGAGCGCTACGACGCGGCGCTCGCACGGTTACGGCCCGCGGATCGCGAAGCGATCATCGCGCGCCTCGAGCTGCAATATCGGTATGAGGATCTCGCCGTCGCGCTCGGCAAGCCGAGCGCCAATGCGGCGCGCGTCGCGGTGAGCCGCGCGATCCAGCGCCTGGCGGACGAAATGCGCCATGGCACCTGAACGAACGACGCTGGACGACGTGTGCGGATCGGTCGCTGACGGGGCGTCCATCGACTGGAAGACGCTCGACACGCAGGCGCGCGATCAGGACGACCGCGATCTGCTCGCGCAGCTCAAGGTCGTGTCGGACCTCGCAAGCGCGCATCGCCTGCTGCCGGAGTCCGAAAGCACCCACACCGGTCCAGCTGTCGTCGACATGCCCGAGGTGCAGCTGCACCGCTGGGGGCGGTACGAGCTCGTCGAGCAGCTCGGGCGCGGCACGTTCGGGCGCGTGTACCGCGCGTGGGATCCGGACCTCGAGCGCTTCATCGCCATCAAGCTGATTCTTCCGATCGAGGGCGTGAAGGACGCGGTGCGCGATCGCGTGCTTCGCGAAGGCCGGGCGATCGCGAAGGTCAGCCATCCCAACGTCGTGTCCGTGCTCAGCGTGGAAGTCCATGACGGCCAGGTCGGGCTCTGCATGGAGCTCGTCAAGGGCAAGACGCTCGACGAGATCGTGCGGGCGCAGGGTACGCTCGGCGCGCAGGAAGCCGCGGCGATCGGGCAGTCGGTGTGCCGCGCGCTGACGGCCGTGCATGTCGCGAACCTGGTGCATCGCGACATCAAGGCGCGAAACGTCATGCGGGCCGACGGCGGACGCATCGTGCTGATGGACTTCGGCGCGGGGCAGGTGCTGCGCGACACCGACAAGCTCTCGCGCGGAGCCGTGCAGGGCACGCCGATCTACATGGCGCCCGAGGCGCTGGCCGGCAGCCCGGGCTCGATCGCGACCGACATCTACAGCACGGGCGTCCTCTTGTACTTCCTCGTCAGCGGGCGGTATCCGTACGAAGGCGCCACGACCGAGGCGGTCGAGCAGGCGCACATCAGGGGCGAGCGCCACTTCGTCGCCGACCATCGTCCCGACCTGCCGTCCGCGTTCGTCGGCGCGATCGAGAAGGCGCTCGATCCGAACCCGCGCCGCCGGCACGAGAGCGCGTCGCGGCTGATGATGGAGCTCATCGACGTCGTCGAGCAGATCCAGCCGGAACCGGACGAGCGGTCGCCGTTCAAGGAATTCGCCGCGTGGCTCATGACGAATTCCAGCGCGCGCCTGGGATCGTACGCCGTCGCGGCCCTCCTCGTGCTCCTGACGCTCGGGTTCTTCATCTCCCACGCCTATGCCTACCTGATGGGACTCGAGCCCGCGTTCAAGACCGACGGGCCGCTCGAGTGGCTGGACTGGGGCCGGCTCTCCATCGTTGCACCGCTCGTGTTCATGCTCGCGGTCTCCATCGTTGTCGTGCTCGCGCGTGAAGTCGTATCGCTCGTGCGGCGCGTGTCCAGCCAGGCCGATCAGACGCTCCGCGCGCTGGGGCAAGGGGCGGCGCGTGCCGTACGGAGGTTGGGGCTGACGCCGTCGAGCGCGCTCGCATGCACCCTCCTGCTCTTCGCGCTCGTGTTCGACTGGTGGGTGATCATGTGGCACTTCGCGGACCTGGTGACCGCCACCTGGACGCCGGTGGATTCCGCGTCGCGATCGCTCCTCGCCCGGCTATCGCCGGACAACGACAGCGAGCATATTGCGTACCGGCAGGTGATCTCGCTCGGCGTGCTCGTGCTCGCGTTCGGCTTGTACAAGGCCGTGCAGCTGGCGTCATCGCGCGGCGAGCGCCTGCGTCCAATGCTGATCGGCGGCGTCGCCGCGGCCGCGGCGTTCAATCTGATCCTGCTCGACGTGCCGTACCGGATCCTCTGGTACAACGAGAGCGAGACCGTGACGTACGCGGGCACGCCGTGCCACATCCTCGCGGAGGCGGGCGCCTCGGCGCGGTTGTTCTGCGGGAGCCGGACGCCGCGTTCGGTCATCGCTCCGATCGGCGAGCTCAAGGACCGCGGCCCACGCGAGAACATCTTCAAACAGTTCACGGTGCCGTAACCCCGGTAAGTGTGTGCGTGCGGCGATGTTTCGACGCAGGCGGCAGCCTGTGCCTGTGTCTTGAGTCTGGAGGATGAAGTGATGCGACAACGCGCGCTGCTCATGGTCACGATCGCGGCGTCGGTGCTCTTCGCGGCTCCCGCGCACGCGCAGGGGTGGCGATGGCTGGAGAAGCTCAGTGGTCCAGGGGACTTCTCAGGCTATGAGCTGAATGTGAAGGTCTTTTGTCACTATGACACCGTCGCGGCCCCGCCCGACACGACGCGATTCGCCGTTCCGATCTCGATGCCGTGCTTGTTCAAGAGCGCAGGCAAATCCGAGGATGCAACGACGGCGGCGGAGACTGTCGATCGGAACAAAGGAAAGACTCTGCATCCAAACGTCGTCAAGTCAAAGACGGACGGCACGTTTCTCGACCTGTCCCGAAGAATCGATGCCATCGGTGTCGGCGTCAGCTACCTTCGCGGCGCCGGCGACCTCGAATATCCATCAACCGACGAGCACGTCGACCGCACCGTTCAGCTGTGGGCGATCGAAGCGTTCTACGACCATCGCTGGACCCAGCGGCTGGACCTTGGCGTTGCAACCGGCGCAAACATCTTCGTCGTTCCCGAAGCCGACACCTTCGTCCGCTGGTCGGCGGAGCCGCGCGTGACGCTCAAGCTGTTCGATCTGCGCAAGGGCGACACTTACGCGGGTTCCGCGACACTGCGGATCGGTGCGCTGTTCCTGTTCGGCAGGTTCGAGGACGAGGACTTCGGCGCGATTCCCGGAACGTATCGCTCGTCTTCGGTAGACGTCGGACCGTCTTTCCGCTTCGTGCTCGATTTCGATCGGAATCCGTTCAAGTCGAACTGAGAACTACTGCGTGAGCGCGGCCTGCAGCATCGCGCGCGCGTAGGCGACGTTGTAGATCTCGCCGGCGAACCCGCCTCCGCCGGGATACTGGCTCTTGATCTGCCCGCCCGCGCGATCGACGTCGATCGCGCGGGGATGCTCCGGGTACACCGCGCGCGGATACTTCTGCCGCACGAGCTCCTTCATCACCGCGAACATGTCCACCTGGCCCTCGTCCAGGAACACCTCGGTGTAATCGACGTACGGCTTCCGCACGACGACGTTGCGGTAGTGGACGTGGTTGATGCAGTCGCGCTCGCCGAGGTAGCGGCAGACCGCGACGGGATCCTCTCCCATCTCGCGCGTGACGCCGCAGTCGAACGTCATCCCGTTGAACGGGCTCTTCACCAGGTTCAAGTATTCCTTCCAGTGCTCGAAGGTCGCCATGATCTGCTCGGAGCCGCGGCTGAGGGGCACGGGCGGATCGTTCGGGTGCAGTGCGAGGCGAACGTTGGCTTTCTCCGCCTCGGGAACGACGGCCTTCAGGAAGTGCTCCGCGCGTTTGAGCTGCGCCGCGCGCGTGTGCGTGCCGGCGTTCTCGCGCGGCGGCAGGGCCTTCGACAGCTCGTAGTCGTACGCCGTCAGGCCGGCGCCCGCGCGTCCGAGCTCCTCCTTGTAGCCCTCCATCAGACGGTTCGCGTAGAAGTTGTATTCGACGACCGGCAGGCCAGCGCGGCCGGCCGCGCGAATCGACGCGATCACGTGCTCGATCTGCGCGTCCGCGCCCGGCTTTCCCCAGATCACATCGTCGAAGCCGGAGATCATCATGTTGCAGAGCGTGAGGCCGCCGGCCTTGAAGCGATCGATCCGCGCCCGGATCTCCGCCTCATCCCACGGGATCCTCGGCCCGCCGGTGAGCACGTGGTCGACGCCGACCTGCTTCACCCGTCTCATGTTGGGTTCGTCGACGGTGGCCCAGAAGCCGAGGCAGATCTTGGGAGTACCGGCCGATTCGGCCGGCATGCGGAACGTGCTGGCGCGCGGGGATTGCGTTCGTGCGCGCGGAACGGCCGCCAGCGCGGCGCCGCCCACGAGCTGCAGGATTTCGCGGCGAGGAATACGAGCGCGCATCGCGTAGCTCCAATCCCGCGTCGGTGACGCGTGGTCAGAGTCTACGCTATGGGGAGCTTCCAGCTGCCAGCTACCAGCTAAGACATTGCAGATCTCAGCCGATTCGACTGAGTCAAAGCCGCAAGCTGGCAGCTAGCCGCTGGAAGCTGGAAGCTGGAAGCTACTTCACATACCAATGCCCCGACACGGCGACCTTCACGCCGCTCGGGTCGAAGCCGGGGAAGGGCTCACGCGACCAGAGATAGCCGACGTCCGCGCTGATCGCGAATCGCGCGATGGAGGGGAACGTGAGCTCGGCGCCGCCGAACCCGCGGTAGCCGACGTTCATCTCGGTCGGCGCCGCGGTGTCTTCCGGAGTGCCGAATGTGAGCTTCGACTGTGCGATGGCGGCGCCGCCGCCGACGTACGGCCGGAGCCACAGGTAGTCGCTGACGGAGTCGGGCAGCGAATAGATCACGCTCGGCGTGAACTGCCTCGACGTGACGCGGCCGGCGGCCTGATCGCTCAAGAGCGTGGAGCGGGACGCGTCGATCTGCACGCCCAGGCGCGATCGCGACCACACGCGCGCGGTGATCCCGAAGTCGTCGTTCGCGGGACGGCCCATGCGGGCGCCGACGCCGACGAAATGCGTGGGCGTCGTGACGTACTGCGTGCGAGGGGGCATCGGAACTGGAGCGGGCCCGTCCGTCACGCCCGCTGCCGGCGCGAGCGCCGCCGCGGGTCCGGGGTCCGCCGCCGCAACAGCTTCCATCGCCACCGCGACGCGTTCCTCCAGCGTCGTGCGGCGCGAGAGCGATCCCATGGTGTGATGCACGTACCCGATGCCATCCTGTGCGTCCGGCCACGCGACCTTGACCCACGCGCCGATGTCGCGCGTCACGTCGAGCACCATGCCGCGCGGCGCCTGTCCGATGACGGGGCTGGCCGTGCTGGGCGACTTGCGAACAGCAGCCGACTGCACGCTGACGGTGAACTGGGTTGTGGTCTGTGCCGAGACCCACGCCGGAGCGAGACACACGGCAATGGCGACGACCGCAGCTTGACGAATCATCGAACGACCTCCTGCGGCGCTGGCACACCGTCACGACCAACCACAAACGTGTGGCCCGGATCACGGTTCCGTTACCGTGATTCCCGCAAGTGACGGCAACTTGGCCAGTACGGCCGCGCAGGGGTGGATCGAAGCAATTGGCGTGTCACGAACCGGGGGTTCAGGGTTCAGGGTTCAAGGTTCAGGGTTCGGGTTCTGGTTCGTTGGGGTCCGGCTGAAGCCGGACACTACAGGGAACAAGTCCGAACCCCGAGCCCCGAGCCTGTCTATAGATCAATCGCGACGACTTCGTGCACTTCGACCGACGGCACCGTGAGCGTCACGACGCCCTTCGTCGTCTGCGGAGCTTGCGACGTGCCGGCGGTGAGGAGGCGGACGTTCTTCGCGGTCGTTCCCTGGGGAAGCCGCACGCGCACGCGCAGCGGGCCGACGGGGATGGCTTCGCGCACGGGGCCCTTCATCATCATCGGGTTCGTCAGGTTGACGAGGTGCACGGTCATCGAGCTCCGCTGGCGCCAGACGGTCACGTCGAGCACGCCGGGTCCTTCGACGTCGACCGGGCGCGGTTCGTTCGCGGCCCATGCCACGGCGTTGCTCAGCAGCTTCAGGTGATCGACGCACAGCACGTCCCAGAACGTGCGATCGATGTCCCACGGAAAGTAGACGATGCGGCTCGGGCCGAGGTCGCGGAGATACAGCTCGCGCGTGTCCGTCCGCGCGACGCGGGGGTAGACGTCCTCCATCGGGAGGTCCGGATACGTGGGAATCAGCGTGATCGGCGACGGAAAGCTCTCCCGCGGCTTAACGGCCAGGCGGAACACGCCATTGATGATCCGCGGCGTGTCGTCGAGCCCGTCGAGAATCGGATGCCGCCGCTTCGTCGACGGATCGGATTCGAGATTCAGGTAGGAGTTCTGCATCGGGCCGTCGACGCGCCCCGCGAACGACACGCCGAAGAGATCCGCGAGGCCGAAGTCGTCCCTGCGGACGCCGAGCTCGTCGTAGAGCGACGAGGCGAACGTCGCGAGGAGGCTGCCGCCGCGGCGGACGAAGCCGCGAATCGCGTCGCACTGCGCGTCCGAGAGCGCCGCGGCGTCGGCGAGGATCAGCAGTTTGTAGCGATCGAGCCGATCCGGCATGAGAAACGCTTCGTGAACGAGGTCGAACGGCACTCGCGCCTCGACGAGCGCGTGGTACATGCCGAGCACGTGATCGTCCGGGCGATCCCCCTGCGCGACGCCGGCGTGATACGTCGCGGTCTGCTCCGAGTGCAGCAGCGCGACGCGCGCGAGCGGCTCGTCGTTCCGGAGATAGCCCTCGTGCCTGAAGTGCCAGTCGTAGATGCGTTCGACCATCGGGAGCCATCGCCGGTCGTACAGCACGCCCGAGAACTTCGTCACCCACGGGCGCATGCCGTTCGCGGTGCCTTCAGCGACCCAGAGACGGATCTCGGCTTCGCTCTGGACGGAGTCCTTCCAGCGATACGGCTCCTCGAGCCCCACGCTGAAAATCCCTCCCACGGGCCGTCGTCCCATGACGGCTCGGTACTCTTTTGCGCGGCGGCCGTTAGCCCACGGCGGCGTGACGCCGCGGCGGGCCTGATAGTCGGCGAACTGAATCGCGGCGAGATCGCCCGCGCTCTTCATGTCGGGCGGGCCGTTCGGAATGAAGCGCGCGTCAGGATTCACTGCGCGGACCGTCGCGTCCCATTTCTTCCAGAGATCGATGAGCCGCGCCTTGCGCCATTCGAGGAACGCGCGCCGCGCGGGATCGGTCCTGTCCGTTGTCCGCGGCAGATCGCGCCCCGTCGCCGTGCGGAAATTCTGCTGGCAGTGCGTGCAGTGGCAGTCGCCTCCCTGCGGCGCCCAGCGGTTGGCGAAGATGCCGTCCACCCGGTACTTCGACACGATCTCGCGGTGCACCTGGTCCATGAAATCGAAGTTGTACGGGCCGAGCGCGCACGTCACCCACAACTCAGGGTTCGCCCAGTGCCGGCGCGGCTCGCCGGATGCTGTCACCGAAATCCAGTCGGGATGCGCGGCCTTGACGTTCTCGCGGACCGCGTGCGGATCCGTGCGCGCGACGACGCGCATGCCGAGCGCGCGGCATCCTGAGGCGAGCGCGCCGAACGGATCGCTCGTGCCCAGCCACGCGCTGCGGTGGTGCAGGGGCACCTCGGTCGGGTAGTACGCGACGATGCCGCCGGCGCTCAATGTGGCGGCGTCCGCGTGGAGGCGCCGGAAGTAGTCGAGCCAGAACTTCGGATCGAACTGGCCGGGATCGTTTTCGACGAGCGTCAGCTGCACCCAGCGCATGGGTCCGTCGAACCATCCATCGGTCGCGGGGGCGCCGAGCGGCGCCTGCGCGGGGTGCGAGCCGGGCGGCGCAAAGCCGAGCGAGCCGAGCGCGCTCGCGCCAGCCGTCACCTGGAGGAAGTCGCGGCGTGACATCGATTCGGGCATGACGCGGAATCCTGTGCCTCGAAGAGTCGGATGTCAAATCCGCGACGCCTGTGCGATTCCACCCTGGATGACGTTTCTCTGTACGCATGCTTCGCCCGCGCGCCCGGAGTAGGATTGCGGCTGCCGGAGGTCCGCGCGTGCGTCGGCGCTCCGACGCGGGCCGGCATGGGGGGGCAGTGGCTGAGATCGTCATCAGGAGCCGGGATCGCGAGCTGAAAGCCGACATCACCGGCGCCAGCATCGACTGGAACGCGGACGCCAGGGTCTGGGCGAACGTGATGCGAAACCGGAAGCGGTGGGTGCGCACCGCCGAGGCGCACGAAGAGGTCTACCGGATCAGCATTCAGCAGATCAAAGTGTGGGGCTTCGACGCCGACGCGCTGCGAGGCATGCGCGGCGTCGACATGGTGGAAGTCGAGCTGCCGGTCGAGCACGCGGCGATCGACGCGATTCGCGGCCTTCCCTGGGAGTTCATCCTGAGCGCGGCGATCACCGGCCAGCCGGGTCTGGCCGATGCGCCGCTCGTTCTTCGCCACGTCCCGCGCGAGCCCCGATGGAGGACGCCCGCGTCAGCGGCGGCGCCCGCCCTCTTCGTCCAGAGCGCGCCCGGCAAGATCGCCGAGCGCTACCAGTTCGACTCCGAGTTCATGCTGATCCGCGAGTCGCTGCCAGAAGCGCAGTGGAAGTTGACGCAGCTCACGGATCCGGATCTCGAGACGCTGGCGAAAACCGCGGCCGCGCTGGACCCCGTCTTCGTGCACATCACCGGCGTCGATCTTCAGCAGGGCGCGGAGATCCTCGGCACGCCGCCCCCCGCACCCGGCGATTCCGGCGCGTACCTCAGGAAAACGACCGGTGAGCCCGTTCCCCACACGAACCGGGAGATCGCTTCGGCGATCGTGAGCGACGGCCGCCGGCCGGCGTGCGTCTCGGTGAACATGTACTACTCGTCCGAGATCGCGGCCGCCCTCGTGGTCGCGGGCGCCGATTCGGCGATCGGCTTTCTCGCCGAGTTCGACGACGCGGCCGCGGAGGTGTTCTTCAGCGAGTTCTTCCGCGCGATGGCGTCGTCGGACGAGGCGTCGTCGCTCGTGCCGTTCAGGCGCGCGCTCGAAACACTGCTGCGCAATCCCGCGACCGCGAAACACGTCGAGGGCGCGCCCATCGTGATGTGGACGACTGCCTCCGTTCGCGACGCGCACGCGCCGGCGGAGACAAGCGGTGTCGAGGCACGGCGCATCGCCGACGAGCCGGCGCTGACGCACGCGCAGGTTCGCGCGGCGCTCCTTCCGTACCACGACTTTCCCACGGAGATCAACTACTGCGCGATTCACAACGGCGGCAGCATCTTCGCGACGCCGGCCAGGCTCGGCCTCCGCAACCCCGAAGCGCGCAGAATCGCCGGGCTCATGGTCGACGTCACGCTCCACGTGTCCGGGGATCGCGCGCACTTTTCACGCACCCTGGAAATCGACCGCACGAATTTCTCGGTCGAGAACGTCTGCCTGTCGCTCACGTCGGAGATGGTGCGCGCGCTTCGCGAGCGGATGCAGGCGAACCTCACCGTCGAGTTCAGCTACGACGGCCGTCCGCTGCTGCGGGAGACGCGCCAGGTCGGACTGCTCGCCACCGACGAGTGGGACAACCGCTCGCCGTGGCTGCCGTCGTTCGTGCTGCCGCGCGACCCGGCCGTCGTCAACATCGTCCGCTGGGCGCAGCCGATTCTGAACTCGATCGCCGACGCCACGGACGTGGGGTTCGACAACTACCTGCGGCTGACCGGCGCGAGGGAGAAGCAGGACGAGGAACGCCAGATCATCGATCACCAGGTCCGCGCCCTGTGGTGGGCCGTCCGGCATCGCTGCCGGCTGTCGTACCTGGCGGCCGCGCCCGTCTACACCGCGAACGCGCAGCGGATCCGAACGCCGAGCGCCGTGCTGCACGGCCGTGCCGGTACCTGTCTCGATCTCGCGCTCTTCTTCACCGCCTGCCTGGCGGCGGTCGATCTGCACGCCGTGGTGTTCGTCCTTCGCGATCACGCGCTGCCTGGCTACCTGCGATCGCCTGGCGCGCACACGGCGCTCGCCGAGCTGATGTCGTCGTACTTCCCCGGCGTGTCGGGACGGGAGAGCACGGCGGCGCCGCGGACGGGATGGATTCTCGGGCCGGACGGGTTCGAGTACCTGCTGCAGATGATCCGCAACGGCGAGCTCGTGCCGCTCGAGACCGTCTCGCTGACGGAACGCGGCGGGTTCGCGGACGCGATTCAGCGCGGCGCCGACCGCATCCAGCGCAATGGCGAACGGGACTTCGTGGGCCTCTACGATCTGACGCTCGCGCGGCGCTACGGGGTCACGCCCCTGCCGATCGCCGGGCTGATCTGATTCCCCGCGGTGTGAAAAGGAGATCGACATGTTTGAACAGGACGCGCTGGTGCTCGACCCGCTGCCCGAGGCGATTCAGGCGGCGCTGGAGAATCACAATCGCCTGCTCGCGAACACGCAGGAGGATCCGGACGTACTGCAATCGGTCGTCGAGACACTGCTGCGCTGGGACGCCGGGGACGTCATCACCGTGGCTTTCCGCGGCGGGACCGCCGATCTGCACCGCAAGATCGCCCAGGCAGCCAGCGAGTGGACCAAGCACGCGAACCTGCGGTTCGATTTCGGCGAGCAGGCCGGCGCGTTCCGGAAGTGGTCGCCGTCCGACACCCAGTACGCCGCGGACATCCGGATCGGATTCGACACGGTCTTCCAGCCAGGCTACTGGTCCGTCGTCGGCCGCAACAGCGTCCAGCCCGCGGTCGTCGGGCCTGGTGCGGCGTCGATGAACTACGGCGGGTTCGACACGCGGCTGCCGGCGGAATTCGCGGCGACCGTGATGCACGAGTTCGGTCACGCGATTGCGTTCCAGCACGAGCACGCGCATCCGACCGGAGGATGCGACAACGAGTTCAGATGGAACGACGATCCCGGGTACCGCCGGACCGTCGACGCCAACGGCCAGTTCATCCCGGATGCGGCCGGCCGCCGGCCGGGGATTTACACGGTGCTCGCGGGGCCGCCGAACCGCTGGTCGAAGGCGAAGGTCGATCACAACCTCAAGCAACTTCCCAACTCGAGCGCGTTCCAGCTCGGACCCTTCGATCGGCAGTCGATCATGAAGTACTCGTTCCCCGACTGGATGTTCACGCGGGGGACGGCGAGCGTGTGCTTCACGGCGCGCAACGTGGTGCTGTCGGGCGGAGACATCGCGGGCGCGCGGCGCGCGTATCCGCAGTCGGCGTCCGAGGTCCGCGACGCCGCGCGGCGGGGCCGCGACGCGCTGAACGCCGTGCTCCCGGCAGCCGACGAGGACCTCGGCGGGACGCTGCGCGCGCGTCTCGAGAAGCTCATCGGGTAATGTCCACGGCCTCGCCGGGCTTCGCGCTCGGCGACGATCGGCTGCGGTTCGCGACGGGTCTGGTCGTGTCGCTCGTCCGCACGACGCGTGTACCGGAGGATGGGCGCGAGTATCCGCTGACCGCGCACCACGGGGAGTTTCCTCTGCGCGCCGCCGCCGCGCATCCTCACGCGGTGCCCGGCGAGTGGATCGATCGAAACGAGATCGTCGCGCCGGCGTACGAGGGCGAAGCGTTCTTCGCGGCGTTCGAGGGACGCGAGCCGCATGCCGTGCAAGTGGAGGCGCGCGGCAGGAACGTGCTGTCCGGCGAACCGGCCGGCGCGCCGCTTCGCGCCGAGCCGCAAAGCTACGTCGTCTGTCCGCCGCAGCAGTGGCTCGACGGCTTCTACGAAGGGCAGCGCCGCGTCCGTCAGTTCACGGTGGTCATCGAGGCGGGCGAGGGCGAGGGGTCCGGCCTGACGCTCAGGGTGTTTCCGCCGCGCGCGGCCGCGAGGCAGAAACAGCCGGCGGGTTCGACGGATGTGTTTCACGCTCCAGAGTCGATGGAGCCCTTCGAGTGGGGCGTTGGAAAGGGCGGCGTCATGGACCAGCCAATCGTACGCGACCCGCTCGGCCTCGAGAGCTGGGATCGGGACCGCGTCGTGGAAGTGCGAATCCATCTCGTCGACGCAATTCGGTTTGCGCGCATGACGGGTGAACCGCCGCTGCCGCCGCCGCCGGTTCCGCCGACGTATCGCTAGAAGACGGTCCGGCTGAAGCCGGACACTACAGCAGTTACAAGCCGCAGCCGGACGCTGTAGTGTCCGGCTTTAGCCGGACCAAAAGGAATCGCGAATGTCCAAACTCGATCCAGGCCTCAAGCTGCTCATGGCATCCGCACCCGACGAGATGCTCGACTTCGCGAACGAGTCGATCTTCTCGCTCGAGGCCGAGCCGGCGCAACCGCCGCGCGCCAACGTGCTCCTGCAGTTCCGCGGCGATCCCGCGGCGCTCCAGGCGGCCGGGTTCCGCCTTCGCACGAGAGCCGGCGACATCTTCAGCGGCGATATCGACGTCGACCGGATCGGCAACCTCGAGGCGGTCGATGGTCTCGTGCGCGCCGAGGTCGCACGCGTGCTCGGGTACGAACTGGATCTCGCCCTTCCTGACGCGCGCGTCACGGGCGTCCACACGGGACCGCCGGGACGCCGCGGCGCCGGCGTGATCGTGGCGATGATCGATTCAGGCATCGACTATCAGCATCCCGCGTTTCGCGACACCCTCGGCCAGTCCAGGATCCTCGCGATCTGGGATCAGGCGCTCGCGGCGCAGGGGAGCGAGCAGCCTCCGACGGGATTCACGTACGGCGTGGAATACCGCACGCAGGAGATCAATCTCGCGCTCGCGTCCGCCTCGCCGCTTGCAAGCGTGCGGCACCAGGACGATCCCGCGGCGGGCTTTCACGGCTCGCACGTGTCGGGCATCGCAGCGGGGAACGGCCGGCCCACCGCGCCACAGCCGACGTTCGTCGGCGTCGCACCCGAGGCCGACATCGTCGTCGTCGCGAACAACCGCGGACGCGCCGGAGGAGAGCGCGGGCTCGGCGACTCGGCAGACACGCTCGACGCAGTTCAGTACATCCTGACGCTGGCCGCGGCGCAGAGCCGCCCCGTCGTCATCAATCAGAGCCAGGGCGACAACGTCGGCGCGCACGACGGCACGAGCCTCCTCGAGCGCGGAATCGCGAATCTCATCACGGGCGGCGGACGCGTGCTCGTGAAGTCGGCGGGCAACGAAGGCGCGCGCGACCGTCACGCGCAGGGCACCGCGGCGTTGAACCAGAGCCAGTCGGTCCGGTTCACCGTGCCCGGCGGCACGCGCGAGGTGGTGATCGACGTCTGGTACGCCGGGGCCGATCGGATCAACTGCGCGATCGTTCCACCCGGAGGAACCACGACGGCGGCGGTCGTTCCGCCGAACACGACGACGATCAACTTGTCGAACGGCAACACCGCCTTCGTCGACGCCGACCTGGACGATCCCGACAATCACGACAACCGGACGTTCGTGCGGCTCTCGCGGGGGACGCAAGGTGCCGTCGCGGCCGGGACCTGGACGCTCGTCCTCACCGCGACGACGGTGGTGGACGGCCGATGGCACGCGTGGATCCAGCGGAACTCGAGCTCGCGATTCCTGGCGCCGTTCGTCAACCGATCGTCGACGATCTCGATTCCCGGCACGAGCCGCGCCGTGATCACGGTCGGGTCGTACCTGACGCGCAATGGCACGCCGGTCGGGGGGCTGTCCGACTTCTCGAGCCGCGGGCCGACGCGCGACGGACGTCAGGCGCCGACGCTCGCCGCGCCCGGCGAAGAGCTGATGTCCACGCTGCCGCCGTCGCCGCCAGGCAGCTTCGGGCTCCTCGCGGGCACGTCGATGGCCGCGCCGATGGTTGCCGGCACGGTCGCCCTGATCCTGCAGGAGCATCCGAACGCGACCGCCGCGGCGGTTCGCACGTGCCTCGAGCAGACGTCGAGAAAGGACGCATTCACGGGAGCGGCGCCGGGAAACGACTGGGGCGCGGGCAAGCTCGACGCGCAGGCTGCGTGCTCCGTAGTCATTCCGTAGCGGGCTACTCCGCATCCCCGCCGGGTTCGCTGGCGGATTCGGGATAGAGCGGCTGCGACAGCTCGCACGAGACGATGAAGTCGTGCGCGAGGACGCGGTCCACGGCGCCGACGGCGACATCGGCGGAGATCACGTCGCCGGCCTGCGTTCTGACACGCACACCGTCGTCGGCGAGGGCCTTCAGTTCCGACGGCGAGAGTGCCGCGCGGGCGCGGAGCAGCATCGAGACCACCGTGGACGGGTCCTCGCCGCGCAGGCGCTCGAGGACATCACGGCCGGCAGCGCGGAGCTTGCGAGTACTCATCGAGTGACCGCGGGACGGTCTCCCGTATTGTACGTGCCTTTCCGCCGGCGTTCGTGCCGTGTGACACTGCGAGGAAGCCATGAAGAGAACCTCGTGCATCGCCCTTCTCATGTCGTGTGCCGTGCTCGTGTCGAGCGGCAGCGCCTCGCAGCCTCCTGCCGCCTCTGGCGAATCCGAGTACGACGTCATCACGCCTGGTCACGACTGGATCCTGTCGTGGAACGCGCCGGACGAGGAACGGCTCTACGCGCTGACGATTTCGAACAAATCACAGCCGCTCATGGGGCTGAAGCCCGTGCAGTTCGGACTGCGCCGCACCGACGGCGACAGCAGCATCGATATCGAGCGCCTCCGGATGCTGACAAGCCCGGGAGGATCTCCCGTCGAGACGGTCGATCTGAGACCGCATGAAACGAAGACGGTCTTCCTCCGGCTCGATCCCGGGTCGAGCCGCGGACCGTTCGGGACCTTCGGCGGCAGCGTGCAGCTCGCCGCGGACGGCACGCCGGTCAAGGTCCTGCCGCTCACGGCGAAGGTATCCTCCGGCGGCGTGAGGTTCGCGGGCGCGATCCTCGTGCTGATCGGCCTGGGTCTCTCGATTGCGCTGACGACGTATCTTCAACCGCGGCTCGTGCGCCTGCAGGCGCTTCGTCCGGCGTCGGTCCTGCGCGAGACGATTCTCGCGTTCGCGGCCGAGGCGCGCATCGCGGCAGGCGACGACACGAAGGGCATCGAGAACGAAGCGCGTCAGCAGGCCACGCGTCTCGAGGAGCGCGCGCTCGACGCCGAAGGCCTCCTGCCGCCCCGCATCTCGTTGAGCAATTCTCCCGCGACGGATGCGACGTCGCGGCTCAAGCAGCGGCTCGACGAGATTTCCAGCCGTCTCGGCGGGCTGATCGTGCTTCGAGACGCCGTCCTTCAGCTGAGGACGCGCGCGGGCGCCGGCGCGCGCCCGAGGCCGGTCGAGGACGCCATCGCGCAGTTGAATCGGGTGGCGCCGGAGGCGGTGACCGCCGAGGCCGGCCGCGCGCTCGTTGCGCGCGCGATCGAGCAGCTGCGCACGGCGGGCATCGCCGAAAACGCGCTCGACGTGCGGACCACCGCGTTGAGCGTCGAGCAGATTGATTTCTCCCTGCAGCACGCCGCGAGCATGTCGTGGGCGATCTGGGGGCTGGTGTCGCTCGCGATCGGCGTCACGTACGTGTACTCGGACGTCGACTTCGGGACGGCGATCGATCTCCTCGGCGTCTTTCTCTGGGGCTTCGGCCTGACGACGTTCGGTGCGGGAATCCAGCAGCTCACGCCGGCGAGCGTGGCCACGCACGTGGGGCTCAAGGTGCCGACGAGCGGCGGCTCGGCGACGTGAGGGTCCGGCTGAAGCCGGACACTACAGGCGACACACGACGCCTGACGACAACGGGCGGGTCACCGGCCGACACCGCGGCAGCGCGCTTCACGGTCTCCACGGCCCGTTCGTCACTCTCTCCGCGGCGGCTCGCGAGGCGGATGCTAGTGTGCCTGCACGCGCCGGTCTGTCCGGTGCGAGGGAGGTACACTCATGCTACGCACGATCGCAATGACGCCGGCGGTCGTCTTTGCCGCGAGCCTCACGTGTTTCGCACAGCAGTCCATCACGCTTCCGCCTGACGGCGACAATCAGCGCGCGGAGGTCGTCCAGCAGATCGGGCTCGTCCGCGTGTCGGTGCAGTACAACAGCCCCGACGTGCACGGACCGAACGGCGAAGATCGCCGCGGCAAGATCTGGGGCACGCTCGTGCCGTGGGGCATACACGATCTCGGGTTCAACAACCGCAAGGGACCGTGGCGCGCGGGCGCGAACGAGAACACCGTGTTCAGCGTGTCGCACGACGTGCAGATCGACGGCAAACCGCTCGCGGCCGGACGCTACGGGCTGCACATGCTCGCCAGCGAGAACGAGTGGACCGTGATCTTCTCGAAGAACTCGACGTCGTGGGGGAGCTTCACCTACGACCCGGCAGAGGACGCGCTTCGCGTGACGGTCAAGCCGGAGAAGGCGCCGTATCGCGAATGGCTGACGTACGACTTCGTCGATCGCAGGTCCGATCGCTCGACCGTCGCGCTGTCGTGGGAAGAGCTTCGGGTGCCGTTCACGATCACCGTGCCCGACATCGCCACGCTCTACATCGACAACATGCGGAAGGAGCTGCGCAACGCCGCGGGCTTCCGGTGGCAGCAGTGGCAGGCGGCCGCGCAGTACTGCCTGCAGCAGAATCGCAATCTCCCGGAGGCGCTGACGTGGGCCGAGAACGCGATCTCGACGCCCTTCGTCGGTCAGACCAACTTCGCCACGCTCTCGACGAAGGCGCAGATCCTCGATCGGCTGTCGCGCGCCACGGAAGCGGCGACCGTGATGGCGACGGCGATGGACCTTCCCTCGGCGCAGCCGGTCGAGATTCACCAGTACGGCCGCCAGCTCCTGACGGCGGGCAAGACGAAGGAGGCCATGGAGGTCTTCCAGAAGAACGCGAAGCGCTTCGGCGAGGCCTGGCCGGTGCACGTGGGCCTCGCGCGCGGTTATTCCGCGATGGGCGACCACAAGACCGCGCTCAAGCACGCGGAGATCGCGCTGAAGCAGGCGCCCGACGATCTGAACCGCAAGAGCCTGGCCGATGCCGTCGCGAAGCTGAAGCAGGGACAGGACATGAACCCGACGCGGTGAGCCGCGTCAGAGCTCTTCGTCCGTCAAGCCTCTCGAGAGACACTCCTGACGGAGGACCTCGAGCTCCTTCTCGAGATCCGTCGGCTCGCGCACCATCTCGGCGGTCTCCTCGCGGCGCACGACGTCGAGGTTGAGGAGGAGCGCGGGCGCGAGCGGCCGATCGGTGCGCGGCTCGTCGCGGCTGAGCGCGGGCAGCAGCGACGAAGCAGCGTTCACGCGCTTGCCCATGTCGGGGATGCCGCCGCCGGGCAGCGCGCAGAACCGCTCGAGGATCGTCCTGACGATGCTCGTGTGATCGAAGTGCTGCGAGCACACGCTGCCGGGATCCGTCAGCGCGGAGACTACGAGCGCCGGCACCCTGACGCCGTACTCCCTGAACTCGGGGTAGTCGTCTTCCGCAGGACCGATCGGATCGTGGTCGAAGAAGCCGCCGTGCTCGTCGTACGCGATCACGAGGAGCACATCCTTGAAGAGCGAGCCGTTCCCGCCGTCGAGGAGCGCGTTGTAGACGCGCCCCGCCAACCGCTGTCCTTCCCAGACGTCGTGCGGGGGATGGTCGTCGTTCTTGCGCCCTGGATAGACGCCGATTCCGAAGTGAGGATCGATCCACGAGACCGATGGCAGCGTGCCCTGCCGCGCGGCCTGGAAGAACTGGTTCACCTTGTCGATCGGCCCGGTCGTCAGGCGGTAGTCGACGTGCGCCCGCAGGAACGCGAGATCGTGGGAGTAGTACTTCCAGCTGATGCCGCGGTCCGTCAGCTCGTGAAACACCGTGCGCGCGGTCAGCGTCGGCGGCACGGTGTTGTATTTCTTGCCTTCCGACGTGCCCGCGATCGCGTAAAAGCGGTTCGGCTGCGTAGGCCCGGCGACCGACGCATGCCAGTTGTCGCAGACGCAGTACTGCCGGGCGAGCAGGTCGAAGATCGGCAGTTCGGTGGCGTTGTGGTACCCCATGACCCGGCCGAGATCGCTCGTCGCGACTTTCGTGAAGTTCGTCACGAATCCCGCGTTCCCGCCCGCTACTTGCGCGTGCACGTCTTCCCACGAATGCCGCGGATCGTTTTCGAAGATGGTGCTGGTCAGGCGCGCCGGCGTGTAGGTCACGCCGCTGTGCGTGTTGGATTCCGCGCCGGTGAGGCCGTTGACGGGAAGCACATTCTCGAGCCGCAGGTACCCGAGCATGTGGTCGAACGACCGGTTCTCCAGCATCAGAACGACGATGTGCTTGATCTGATCGAGTCGAGGCATAGTTTCACTCGGATCGCGCGCGTGTCTGCCCTATGATACGCATCACGCGACTGCGGTGGCTCTGTACTTTCGACGATTGGTGCACACGCGATGCGCAAGGCCCTGACAGCCGTCCTGCTCGCAGCCATGGCCGGGGTAGGCTCGTGCGGCAGGCCGAGGCCCGTGACGTACCGGCTGCCGCAGCTTGCCGCGCTGCCGATCGCGGCGAAGGCCGTCACCGACGCGCGGAAGCCGTTTGCCGACATGTTCTGCGGCGTGCTTCCGCACGTGCCGGGCGGGCCGTGGGAAGCCTGCACGCGCTATCTGCACCTCGCCGAGAAACCGGGGAGCGTCACGGTGGGCGCGGACGATTCCTTCCTCGACGGTTACAAGGTCCTGCTGGTCGGCGGGATTTTCTCCAGGTGCCTCGACGTCGAGGTGTACCAGGACGCGAAGGAGCACCTCCGCGGCAAGCACATGGCGGACGTCGAGCACTTTCCGGTGCTGGGAAACGCGCACAGCGAGGTGAACGCGGCCCTCATCAAGGATCGCATCCTGGCGGATACGTCGTCGCGCCCCTACATCGTGGTCGGACACAGCAAGGGCGGCGTCGATCTGATGGAGGCCCTGGTGCACCATCCGTCGATTCGTCCAAGGGTGAAGGCGCTCGTGGCCGTCGCCTCGCCAGTCGGCGGATCGCGGCTCGTCGACGGCGTGCCCGAACGACTCAAGGAATTGTCGCAGAGGTTTCCGCGGATTCGCACGTGCGAGCTCGGCGACGGGCGCGGCTATCAGAGCCTCGAGCGGCCGACGCGGCAGCGGTTCTTCGAGAATCACCTCGCCGCCGTGAACGGCCTGCGATCCTACAGCGTGTCGGCCGTGGCCTCGCGCGAGGACACATCGCGCGTGCTCAGGCCGCTGTGGGACTACCATGCGCCCTTCTCGATCGATCAGGATACGCACGTGGTCGCCGACGACGCGGTCGTGCCAGGTTCGACGTTGCTCGCGCAGGCGAACGGCGATCACTGGGCGGTCGCCTCTCCGGTGGAGCTGTCGGCCAACGAGTGGCTCAGGACGCGCGCCGATCGCAACCGCTACTATCCGCGGGTCGCGCTGCTCGAGGCCGTCCTGCGCTACATCGTCCGGGATCTCCAGGCCAACCCCTGACACGCGACTGCAGAGAAGGACTGACTCATGCCGAATGAAGGCACCCTGGAGTTGACGCTCCTGACCGTCGACGCGCAGCCCGCCAAGGATCCCGCGACCTTCGTGTCGTTCCAGCGGGTCTCCGACGGCCGTGAGATCGGCCACGCGACGAAGTCGTTTCCCCCGGCGCGCGCCTTCAAGCTGCCGGCGTTCCCGCAGGAGCGCGCGCTCATCTGCTACGTCTCGCCCGAGCGGTACCGCCACCGCAACGTGGGCATCTTCACGCTGACCGACGGCGAGACGATCACGCGCCAGCCCACGGTGTTCCGGATTCCGAATCTCTGGAACGCGAGCTTCGTCAAGTGGGCGAACCTGGGGGATCCGTTCAAGCCGCTGCGCGACGCGCTCAATGCCTCGGACGACGTGAGGGTCAAGGGCGGCAGGCTGCTCGGAAAGTTCGTGACCGACACGTACGACGGCGTGGACTCGGGCGATCGCGTGACGGTACACGCCAAGGCCTGCCTGCTGAACCTCTTCGGGAAGCTCAACTCCGTGAAGGAGCCGACCTTCAACAGGAAGCCCTGGTTCGGGTTCGTCCAGCAGATCCTGGAGATCGGCCGCGAGCGGCTGATCGCGCTCGTGGAGGAAGAGATGCTCGTCCGGGTGACGAAGATCCACACCGACATCGATCAGTTCCCCGACTACAAGCGCACGCCCGTAGGAGACCACAACAGGAACATTCCTGCCGGCTTCACGTTCTCGAAGTCGTCGATGGTCAGCGTCAAGACGAAGGAAGACACCGGCAACCTGCAGCTGACGCTGACCCCCGCCACCGATGCCGAGGGGAAGAGCGTGACGATCCTCGATGCCGACATCGACGAGAACGGCAAGCTGATGGCGCACCTCGGCGATCTATTCAAGCACGCGTTCACCGGCGGCACGCATCCGTTCGACATTCACGAGTACCTGCTCCTCGAGGACAAGACTCGCTCCCTGGGGTACGAGCTCCTTTGAACGCCCGTCCGCCGAAGCCCGGCTCTGAGGGATGCAGAACATGATCCGAGGCCGGACCGTCCTTCTGCTGTTCGCCCTGCTGACTGCGACCGTCGCCGCCGTCGTCGTCGCACGGCGCTTCGCGCATGCGCCGGCGAGGGAGCGGTCTCAGCCGGGGGCGCGGTCTCAGCCGAGGAACCTGTACGCCCCTATCTCGGACGAAGAGCGGCTGCGCGCTCGACTCTTCCAGCTCGTCCGGCCGGTGACGATCACCAACTGCAGGCTGGAGCGCTTCGGCGAGCGCAACGACGGCGGCTACATGCTCTGCGGCAATCTGCTGCGTGCCGCGCGGTCCGCGTACTGGTACGGCATCTCGGGGTACGACGGCTGGGGCTGCGAGGTCTCGCGGAGGTTCCGGATTCCAGTGCACGAGTACGATTGCTTCGACATACGCCAGCCCGAGTGTCCCGCGGGCAATGCCATCTTTCACGCGGAGTGTGTCGGCACGGAGCCGGCCACGATCGAGGGGCGGCCCTTCGATACGATCGAGCGTCAGGTTGCCGCGAACGGCGACGCCGGCAAGCAGCTCGTCGTGAAGATCGACGTCGAGGGCGCCGAGTGGGAAGCCTTCATCCAGACGCCTCCGCCTGTGCTCGAGCGGATCGTTCAGATGGCGGTCGAGTTTCACGGGGTCGATAGTCAGCGCTTCATCATCGCGATGGAGAAGCTGAGGGAGACGTTCCACGTCGCGCACCTCCACATCAACAACTACACGTGCAAGCCGGGGCTGCACCCGTTTCCCGGTTGGGCCTACGAGGTGCTCTTCGTGAACAAGCGGATCGCCGTCACCGACGGATCGTTCGCGCGTGCGCCGCGGGTCGGGCTCGACGCGCCCAATCATCCCAAGCTGGCGGATTGTCAGCCCGCGCGGCGCTGACTCGGCCGCTTTTCCATTCGTCGTGATCTGAACGATAATCTCTAAGCCTGTCTCCATCCCCCCGGGATGATCACCAGAATGAGGAGTGCATGACGGAAACCCGGCGGCTGCTGACCCTTGCGGCCGCGATCCACCTGACCCTGTGTGCCGGCGTCGCGACGGCGCAGACCGTGCTCGTGCGGAACGCGCCGCCCGATTCGACCATCGAGGTCATGCTGAACTCATCGCCGGTCGGATCGACCAAGGTGGGTGCGTCCGGCGTTGCCACGGTCGCCGGGAAGATCTCGGAGGATCCCGCGAGAACCGAGATCGACGCGCAGGTATTCGTCGACGCCTGCGGCGACGTCCGGCGCGTCATCATCGTCGAGCGTGCCGTGCAGCCGCCGGCGCCGGACGCGGGCTGTGTCCGCAGAGACATGGGCGGGTTGTTCCTGGTGAAGCGCATCAGCACCCTCGTCGTCGATTTCGGCGGCGCGAACACGACGCTGATGCTGCGGCAGGGGTCGGTGAGCCTCGATCCCCCGCGCGTGTGGGCGGAGACGCCGTCCGGCCTCGTGCTCTTCGGAGGCGGCGCGTACACCTTCGGCAGCAGCGCGAAGGCGATCTCCTGCGGCGACGTGACCCCGTGCGACGGCTCGACCTCCGGCTTTTCGTTCACCGCGGGCGCGACGTACTGGATCGTGCCGTTCCTCGGGGCCGAGGGCGCGTACATCAGGCCGGCGGAAGTGACGTCGAGCGGAAGCGGCGAAGGATTTCGATTTGACGGATCGTTCAGGGCTGACGTCTTCACCGCCGCCGGGAAGGTAGGTGTGCCGCTCGGGCCGGTCAGGCTGTACGGCAAGGTCGGCGGCGCGTATCAGCGCTCGACGACGAACACGACGCAAATCATGGAAGCCCGCACGGTGACGGTCGACGGGGTCGAGGAGACGATTCCGGGCGGCACCGCGCAGTACAACCTCAGAACCGCCGGCTGGGGATGGATCTTCGGCGGAGGCGGAGAGGTCTGGTTTTCTCCCGCGTTCGCCGTCTACGGAGAGTTCGGACGCCTCGCGCTCAAGGGCTCGTCCCGCGAGGACGAGAACGCCGAAGGCCTCGTCGACGATCGCATGTACACGGTCTTCTTCGGGATCCGCTTGAGGGTGGGAGGATGACCCACTCAGTCGGCAGTCGGCAGTCGTGAGTCGTCAGTCTCAGTCGTTAGTCACAGTCGGCAGTCGACAGTCGACGACTGAGGACCGCAGACCGACTGTTGACTGCAGACCGACTGTTGACTGCAGACCGACTGCTGACTGCAGACCGATTGTTGACTGCAGACCGACTGTTGACTGCAGACCGATTGTTGACTGCAGACCGATTGTTGACTGCAGACCGATTGTTGATTGAAGACTGAGACTCCCGACTGAGATTGACGACTCACGACTCCCGACTGTCGACTACTGAGGCACCGTCAAGTCCGTGACATCAATCAGTTCTATCTCGAACACGAGCGTTGCGTTGGGAGGAATGCTCCGGGTTCGGATGGCACCGTACGCCAGCGACGGCGGGATGATCAGGCGGCGCAGCCCACCCACTTTCATCCCGGTGGCACCGCGATCGAAGCCTTCGATCACGGAGCCGGTGCCGAGGATGAACGCGAGCGGAGGCTGGCCCCTCGACGTATCGAACACGGGGCCTTTCTTGTCCGTGGCGTTCTCGCTGTAGAACCAGCCTGTGTAGTTCACCGTCAGCTGCCTGCCCGCGACCGCGTCTGCGCCGGTGCCCACGCGCAGATCGGTCTGGCTGAACGGGGCGAAGTTGGACGGGCCGGTCGGGCCGTCGTCGCACGCAGACGCGAAGATGGCGGCGGCGGACAATGCCGCAAGTGCGAACGCAGACCGGAACGGACGATATCGAATCAACAGGGAACTCCAGGGAAGCGCAGGCGCGCTCCAAGATTATCCAACAATCCGGGCCGAGTTTCAGCAATCGCCGAATCTCGCATCAAACCATCCGACCTGCTGCCCGGCACGGGAACGTTTTCCCGCCCCGGTGCATCCTATGGTCAGGACCTCGATGACCACGCCATCCCAGCCAGCCAGGAAGCAGCCCGAGGGCGATGCCGAGCTCGCCGCGCGCGTCGGCCGCAAGGATACGGGCGCGTTCGAGGCCCTCATGCGGCGGCACAACGGACGGTTGTTTCGCGTCGCCCGCGCCATCCTGCGCGACGACGCCGAGGCCGAGGACGCGCTGCAGGAGGCGTATCTCGACGCGTACCGGCACATCGGCGACTTTCACGGCCGATCCCAGCTCTCGACGTGGCTCACGCGCATTGTCATCAATCAGTCGCTGATGCGCCTCCGTCAGCAGAAACGCGCGCGCGTCGTGGTGCCGTTCGAGAGCCACGGCGACGCCGAGCATGACGCGCCAGAGGCCCTGTTTGCCGACGAGCGGAGCGAGCCAGCGCCGGCCGCGATGGTGCGGGCCGAGGTCCGGCAGCTGCTCGAGCGGCGGATTGACGAGCTGCCAGTCGCGTTCCGCGCGGTCTTCGTCATGCGCGAAGTGGAAGAGATGAGCGTGACGGAGACGGCCGAGTGCCTCTCCATCCCCGAGTCAACGGTCAGGACGCGGCTGTTCCGCGCGCGCGCCCTCTTGCGCGAGTCGCTGGCCCGAGACCTCAACCACGCGACATTCGATCTCTTCGGCTTTGCCGGCGAGCGATGCGACCGCATCGTCGCCGCCGTCCTCGCCCAAGTCAGGCCAGAACAACAGCTGTAGTGTCCGGCTTCAGCCGGACCTGAGAGATGCCTGTAGTGTCCGGCTTCAGCCGGACCCGATCCGTCCACGGTCCGGCTGAAGCCGGACACTACTGGAGAACAAAGCCGGGAACGGCCGGGGGGCGCCGGACATCCAATGACTGGAACAGTGCGTAGGGCTAGGTGATGGGTCGATTCATTCTCAATCAGGAGACTTCAATGAAAGTTTCAGCAACGGCGATCGCGGTAGTCATGGGCTTGTCGGTGGCAACGGCGTTCGCGCAGGCCCCATCGGACGCGCAGATCGCGCACATCGTGGTGACAGCGAACCAGGTCGACATCGATGCCGGGAAAGTTGCCGCGGCGAAGGGGACCAACGCAGAGGTGAAGTCGTACGGCGAGATGATGGCCAGGGATCACGCGGGCGTCAACAAGCAGGCGGTTGCGCTCGTGACCAAGCTCAAGGTCACGCCGGAGGACAACGCCACGAGCAAGAGCCTGAAGGCCGGCGGCGACAAGAACGTCGCCAACCTCAACACGCTCAAGGGCGCCGCGTTCGACAAGGCGTACATCGACAACGAGGTCGGGTATCACCAGGCCGTGCTCGACGCCGTGGACAAGACGCTGATCCCCAGCGCGCAGAACGCCGAGCTGAAGGCGCTCATCGAGAAGGTGCGTCCCGCGTTCGTCGCGCACCTCGAGCTGGCCAAGAAAGTCCAGTCGTCGCTCAAGTGAGCAGGTCGTACCCTGCGATCGTTCTGGCCTCGGCGCTCGGCCTGCTGTCTTGCGGCAGCGGGCCGGACGCCGCGGCCAAGCCTCCCGCGCCCGTCACTCACACCGTCAGCATGGAAGCCGTGTCGTTCAAGCCGGAAGACCTCACGATACGGACAGGAGACACGGTCGTCTGGGTGAACAAGGATCCGTTTCCTCACACCGCGACGTCGAAGGCGGGCTTCGACTCGAAGGACATCCCCGCGGAGAAGAACTGGACGTTCAAGGCCGTGCAGGCCGGAGAGTTTCAATACGTCTGCACGTACCACCCGACGATGAAGGGTGTGCTTCGCGTGAAGTAGGCGGCGGCCTCCGTCTATTTCATGTTCTCGACCAGTCGAACCTTTTCCAGCGCTTCGAGCGACGCCCGCTCGGACCGATCCGCGGCGCGGAGCGCGATCAGGTTGGACTTGCTGAGCGCGTCCGACCGGAGCCGCCAGCTCTCGTCGCGAAGGCGGAAGTACTCTTCCGCGCTGTCGACGAGCGGCTGGTGCGCTGACGGCACGCCGCTGATGGCCTTGAGCCTGGCGCGCGCGGTTTGCAGCTCCGGCACGATTGACTGATTGATCATCTTCGCGAGCGCCTGTGACGACATCGCGCCGTTCTTGAACTGGCCGACCGCCTTCTCGTACGTTTGCGCCGTCCGCGCCTCGAGCGCGAGCACGTTGGCGATTTCCGGCCTCACGTCCGCGACGCCGCGCAGCATCGCGGCGGAGACGACGACGATGACGGCCGCTATGGCCGTGGCGGCAGCGACCTGATAGAGCGGCGCCTTGCGCTCGCGCGCGCGCCGCGCCAGCACGAGCCCGCACGTGAACCCCGAGACCAGGCCCGACAGCTCGCCCGTCGTCAGCCCGTCCGCCACGTTGTAGAGCAGGAACAGCGCCGCGAACGGCGCGATCCGCGCGAGCGTCTTCGTCGGAATCGTCACGGTCCCGGACGGCTCGACGGACTCCGCCGCCGCGGTCTCGTCCGGCGTGCTGTCCGGAGCGCGCATGATCTCGCGCAGGTTCAGCCCTTCGCCCGCGATCGCCGGCACGTCGGGCTCCGAGGCCGATCGCTGCAGCTTTCCCCAGACCAGCGTGGCCAGCAGGAGGCCGTACAACCCGAGAATTGCGCCCGACGGTCCCGCGGTGACGCCGATGGGATTCGCCGACACGCTCTCGAGACTCGCGAACAGGCCTGCGGAGAGGAAGACCGTGAGCACGGTGAGATGGCCGAGCATCCGCTCGAGGGTGATCCCGATCTGGACGAGACCCGTCATGTTCAGGACGAGCTGTATGAAGCCCGCGTTCACGAAGAGCGAGGCCGCCAGCCGCCACCATTCCCCGTTCGTCGTGCGCGGCCCGAAGTTCCCGCCCCAGGCGATGATCGTCGCCGGGTCGCTCCGCGCTCCGCTGCCCATCACCATTCCGAGGAACACGACGACGCTGATGGCGATGATCGCCGGCGTGACGATCGGCCACGGCGTGCGCTCGCTCAGCGCCTTGCGGAACGTCTCGTCCTGGGCCCGCACCGCCGTCGCGGTGTCCTTCGCGACCCAGAACTTGTCTTCGAGCGTCCGGAGGAGCTTGAGGCGCTCCTCGGGCTTCATGACGTAGATCGCGTAGCTGCCGATGACGAGAATCGCAAGGAGGGTTGTCACCGCTCCACCTCCGGGAGTGAACGTCTAGTGCGCGTCCTCGATCTCGACGCCTTTCGGGAGCACCGAGTCGGCTGGCGCGAACCAGAGGTTGAACCGATCGGCCCTGAGATAGCGCGCAACGACGCGGTACCGGTGATCGGCGAAGTAGTCGAGCAGCTGCTGTCGGATATCGGGGTGCGCCTCGACGCACACGAGCGCCGGCCTGAACCGCGCGATGTCGAAGCCGGCGAGCGCCTTCGGCTCCGCCAGCTCGATGTCCATGGTCAGGAAGTCGATCTTGGCGACGCCGGCGCGATCGAGGAGATCGTTCAGGGTGATCGTGCGGACCTTCCGCTCCTTGCCCGAGTCGTCGTACCGATCGGAGAAGTGCTTGTTCGACGAGGCGACGAGGCGATTGCGCTCGGGCACGAAGAGCGACTCGAGCGCGTCCGACGTGTCGCTGACGAAGAACGAGTAGAACTTCGTCCGCGGCCGGTGCCTGGCGTAGTCGGCGGCGAACTCTTCCTGCGCGTCGACGGCCACGCCGGACCAGCCGAGCGCCTGCTCCAGATGATAGGTGTTGCTGAAGCGCTGATAGTGATAGGAGCCGACGTCGACGAAGACGCCGTCGCGCCGATCGCGGAAGAAGTCGCGCAGGATCCACTCCTCGGCATGCTCGGAGTTCCTGGCCGGGCCGTAGGTCTTTTTGAACCAGTCGTATTCGGGATTCCGGGTCAGCGCGCGGACCGCGCCGGCCGCGCCGCCGATGATGGTCATCAGCGCGATCGCGAGCAGCAGGGATTTGGCGAACCGGATCCCCCTTCTCGGTGTCTCCGCGGTCTGTTGTTCCACGCGCGCTCCTACTGTGCGGCAGGCCTCACGAGCCCGAATCTCGAGCTGCCTCAAAGCCGCCGGTGGCGGCACAAGAGCGTCAGCTGCCTGACGAAACTGAAATGGACGCGCGGATATTCGCGCGCGATCGACGCACGCCTGCGCGTCCGGGAGGGCGAGGGAGCAAGCGCCGGGCCACGGTGGGTCTGCCTGTCCGCTTCACAGGGGTTGCCCACGCGCGCGACCGTCCTCGTCGAGTAACGGCAAGCCGCCAGCGGCGTCGCGTAACGTGCGGGAAACAGCCTGTTCACCGTTGTGAAAACGTTTTCAGCGGCAGGGGCGACGAGCTTGACAGTGCCCGGGTTCGAAACTAACCTCCGAGGCTGCCCGGGCGACGACGTCGCGACCGGGAAGAATCAGGGAGGACACGATGAATGCGCATCGCAGCGCAGTAACAGGGCAGTGGAGCCTCCGGCTCGCCTGCCTCGTGGCAGTGTGTCTCACGGCAGTTCCCGCGTTCGCGCAGTTCGACCGCGGACAGATCTCGGGCGTCATCAAGGATTCGTCCGGGGGGGTGGTGCCCGGCGCGACCGTGACGGCGTCGCAGCCCCAATCGACCAACCCGCGCGTCACCGTGACCGACGCCAGCGGCTTCTATACGTTCGCCAACCTCGCCTCGGGACGCTACGACATCAGCGCCGAGCTCCAGGGCTTCAAGAAAGCCGTCAGGGAAGGCGTGCAGCTCGACGCCGCCGGCGCGCTCACGATTGACTTCGCGTTGTCCGCGGGCGCGCTGACCGAAGAGGTCACCGTCACCGCCGAGCAGACGCTGCTCCAAAGCGACTCCGCGCTCAGAAAGACGATCGAGGCGAAGGACATCGAGCAGATCGCGTTCAACGGGCGGAATCCCATTGGTGTCGCCGGCCTGAAGGCCGGCGTCGTGGGCGGGAGCTTCAACAACAACAGCTTCTCGAGTCTCACCACCGGAGGCTTCAGCATCAACGGCAGCCGCGACGGCGAGAGCAACATCACCGTCGACGGCGCCACGGCGATCCGCACGCGATCCAACGGCGCGATCGTCGGCGTCCAGAACGTGGACGCGATTCAGGAAATTCAGGTGCTGACCGGCGACTACATGCCCGAGTACGGACGCGTGAGCGGCGGGCAGATCCGCATAATCACGAAGAGTGGAAGCAATCGCTTCAGCGGGAATGCGTCGTACTTCATGCGCGACGACAATCTCCAGGCGAACACGTGGGGAAGAAACCGCAGCACGAACCCGATCGAGAACAGCGGCCCGGCCCCATTCGACTACAAGCAGTACGCGGTACTCGCTCGGTGGCCCCATCCCGGTGGGTCAGCTCAAGGACAAGTTGTTCTTCTTCGCCGCGCAGGAGTGGGTCAACTACTTCGCGGTCCAGACCAACGTCGCGACCGTGCCGACGGCGCTGATGCGGACCGGCAACTTCAGCGAACTGCTCAACCCGAGCAATCAGTTCTTCAACGGCGTCCGGACGATCATCGACCCCAGGGACAACCAGCCGTTCCCCGGCAACATCATTCCGTCGAACCGGCTCAGCCCCAACGGCATCGCGATGCTGAACACGTATCCGCTGCCGACCGAGGGTTTCAGGCAGGGCACGAACAACTACACTGTCTCGAGCGACAACCCGCAGGATCAGCGCAAGGACAACATCCGGTTCGACTACCGCCTGAACGACAAAAATCAGGTGAGCTATCGGTACAGCAGGTACAACTGGGTCGCGGTCGACGCGTTCCGCGGCACGTTCCCGATCGCACGAACCGACTGGGAACGGCCGAACGTCACGCAGACGGCGAGCTGGACGCGCGCGATCTCGAGCCGGCTGATCAACGAGTTCAGCTTCACCCACTCGCTCGACGAAGTGTTCATCAACGTGTGGCGCGGCCACGATCAGTTCCAGCGCAGCAAGTATGGGATCAACTACCCGTACATCTTCCCGGACAACAAGGAGATTCCGGACAAGATCCCGACCATCACGATTACGAACTTCACCGAGCTCGACGGCTCGCCGTACCCGGCGTCGTCCCGCGGGCCGATCTACACCTTCAACAACGCGGTCACGTACCTGAAGGGCCGCCACACGTTCAAGGCCGGGATCATTGTCGAATACTCGGGCCAGGACGACTTCGATCAGATCAACGTGCAGCCGATTCCAGGCAGCACGAACAACCAGAACGGGCGCTTCCAGTTCCTCAACGATACGGCCAGCGCGACCAGCACCGGCCTCGGCATCGCCAACGCCGCGCTCGGCATGTTCGCCAGCTACGCTGAAATCGGACAGCGTGCCGTGACGAATTACCGCTCGCTCAGCACGGATCTGTTCTTCCAGGATTCGTGGCGTCCAACGAACAAGCTGACGGTCGAAGGTGGCGTGCGCTGGTCCTACTGGCCGCCGTGGTACGCCCAGAACAACGCAATGGCGACGTTCGATCCGGCCGCCTACGACACGGCGAATCAGGCCGTGGTCAGCCCGACGACGGGCCGGATCGTCTCTGGCCCCCGCTATAACGGGATTGTGCTGCCTGGCGACGGATTCGAGGGTGACGTGAGCGACATCGTGGCGGCGCAGGATCCCGCCGTGCTGGCCTTGTTCACCGGTGCGCCGCGCGGATTCGCTGACACGCACGCGAACGCGTTCGAGCCGCGTCTGGGAGCGGCGTATTCCGTAGACGACAAGACGATCGTCAAAGTGAGCGGCGGCGTGTTCCACAACCGCGTCACGGTGAGCGACTCCATGTTCCTCGGCGGCAACCCGCCGTTCCAGCCGCAGGTCGGCGTCAGCAACGGGCTGGCGGACAACCCGGGCGGCGTCGGCGGCGCCGGGTCGCTGCCGTTCGGCATGACGGCCATCGATACGGCGTTCAAGCACCCGACTGCGTACATGTGGTCCGCCGGCGTGCAACGGCAGATCCCGATGAACTTCATCCTCGACGTGACCTACGTCGGCCGGCGCGGCCTCTACAATACGCGCGAGCGCGACATCAATCAGTTGCTGCCGGGGACCGTGCAGGCCAACCCGGGTGTCAACGTCGCCGCCCTCAGGCCGTACAAAGGCTACGGAGTGATTCGCCTGTCAGAGAACGCAGCCGCCTCGAGGTATAACAGCCTGCAACTCAGCGCGGAGCGCCGCTACACGAATGGGTTCAAGTTCGGTGCTGCCTACACGTGGGGTCACTCACAGGATGGCGGGAGCAGCAGGCGCGACGTGCTGTTCAACAACTACGACGCATCCGGCTTCTGGGGCAACTCGAGCTACGACCGTCGTCATTCGTTCAACTTCTACTACATCTACGATCTGCCGTTCTATCGCGATCAGGCTGGCATCATCGGAAAGATCGCCGGTGGATGGCAGATCTCGGGCGCGACGTTCATGCGCTCGGGCACGCCGCTGTGGGTCACGGAGGGCGCCGATATCGCCGGGACCGGCGACACCTTCGGGAATCCGTGGAACCTCAACGGGGATCCCCTCGCCAATGCGAACCGCGAGTTCTCAGCCGGTGCCGCAGCCGATCAGAACTTCTGGTTCAATCCCGCGGCGTTCTCGCGCCCCTCGGCAGGGACGTTTGGCAACGGGCCGCGGAACCAGATCTACAACCCGGGCCAGTACCAATGGGACATCGCGTTCTTCAAGAACGTGAACGTGGGCGGATCGAAGACCGCGCAGTTCCGGGCGGAGGTCTTCAACTTCCTCAACCACGCCAACTGGAGCGGTGCGGATGCGAACCCGACGAGCGGAACGTTCGGTCGTGTCACCGGGAAGGCCGACGACCGCCGGGACATTCAGCTGAGCCTGCGGTTCATGTTCTAGGACGCTAGTCGGTCGTCGGTCGTCCGATCGTTCGGTCGTCGGTTGCTCGGTCGTTCGGTCGTTCGGTTGCTCGGTTGCTCGAGAGAGCATCCGGGCGGCCGGGCACCGGGCGGCGATTGAGAGGATATCGAGGAAAAGACATGCGGATTCGACAAGTGCTTGCAAGCGGGTGCTGCGTTGCTGGTATGTGCATGATCACCGCCCTGCCAATCGCGAACTCCCGAACGGCCGAGCGACCGGACGACCGGACGACCGAGCCTGCGACCGACGGCCGCAGGAGGTCACGAAGCCGGAGGTCGCGGGCGTCCGCAACTTCGCGCGGCTGGAGACGACGGTCGCCTGCGCCGGCGCGACCGGCGCCGAGGCGCTTCCCGAGATCAAGAAAATGGGGTTCGTGTCGGTGATCAACCTCCGCCGCGCCACCGAGCAGGGCGCGGACGTGGAAAAGGAGGAAGCCGCCGCGAAGGCCGCGGGCCTTCGCTACTTCCACGTGCCGTTCGACGGCAAGCCCGACCCCGCGGCGGCCGCGGCGTTCCTGGACGCCATCACGACGAAGGGCGCCGAGCCCGCCTTCATCCACTGCGCAGGCGGCAACCGTGCGGCGACGATGTGGCTGATCAAGAGGGTCGCGATCGATCGCTGGGACGCAGATCGCGCCGCGAAGGAAGCGGCCGCGCTCGGGCAGACGAACGAGGATCTGCGCAAGTGGGCGATCGAGTACGCGACCGCAAACAGGCGATAACCCGAACGACCCGGACGACCGAACGACCGGACGACCGACCGGACGACCGAGACGACCGAGCGACCGAACTTCCGGTATGATCGCAAGAATGATCCGCCCATCACAGTTCATCACCCCCGCGACGCTCGTCGTCGGCCTGATCGCCACGGTTGCGCTCGTGGCTCAACCGCAGAAGAAGCCGGCGCCGCCCCAGCCGAAGGCCGTCGAGGTGAAGGTGTACCTGACGCCGACGTGCGGCTGCTGCGGCAAGTGGGCGGACCACATGACCGCGGCGAACTTCAAGGTCACGCGCGAGGTCACGACGGATCTCGACTCCGTGCCGGCGCGTCAGAAGGTCCCGGCCAACGTGCGCTCCTGCCACACGGCCGTCATCGGCCAGTACGTCGTCGAAGGTCATGTCCCCGCTGACGTCGTCAAGCAGATGCTGAAGGAGCAGCCGAAGATCGTCGGCCTCACCGTGCCGAACATGCCCATGGGATCGCCGGGCATGGAGGGTCCGAACCCGCGCTCGTACTCGATCCTCGCGATCAAGCACGACGAGACGATCTCGGAATACGCCCGCCGCTAGCCCGAACGACCGAACGACCGAACGACCGAACAACCGGTCGATCGGCCCAGTTCAGCCCAATGCCCTATAATGGCCGGCGGAATGCAACCGACCGACGTCGGCACTCCTGACTACTATCACAAGGTCGTCGACTGCCAGTGGGGCTGTCCGGCGCACACGAACGTACCCGAGTACATCCGGCTCATCGCGCAAGGGCGTTTCACCGACGCCTACATGCTCAATCGTGAGTCGAACGTGTTTCCCGGGATCCTCGGGCGCACGTGCGACCGTCCGTGCGAGCCGGCGTGCCGCCGCACGCGTGTCGATGGAAAACCTGTCGCCATCTGCCGTCTCAAGCGGGTCGCGGCGGACAACCGCGGCGAGATCACGCATCTTCTCCCCCAGGCGCCGGCCGTCAAGAACGGAAAGAAGATCGGGCTCATCGGCGCCGGTCCCGCGTCGCTGACGGTCGCCAACGATCTGGTGCCGCTCGGCTACGAAGTGACGATCCTGGAAAAATTGCCGCGTCCCGGCGGCTTGATGCGCATCAACATCCCCGCGTTCAGGCTCCCCGAACAGGTCCTGGACGAGGAGATCGCCTACATCGTCGACATGGGCGTCGAGATGCGGTACGACTCGCCGGTGACGAGCCTGAAGGCGCTCGTCGAGGGCGGCGAGTTCGATGCGGTGTTCGTCGGCAGCGGCGCGCCCAAGGGGAAGGAGCTCGAGATCCCGGGGCGGCACGACACCGACGAGATCTTCATCGGGATCGAATGGCTCGAGTCGATCCACTTCGGCCACGTGGACTCGGTCGGCAAGCGCGTGCTGATCATCGGCGTCGGCAACACGGCGATGGACTGCTGCCGCTCGGCCAAGCGGCTCGGCGCAACCGACGTGAAAGTCATCGCGCGCAAGACGCGGAAGTATTTCAAGGCGTCGCCGTGGGAGCTGGAGGACGCCGAAGAAGAGGGCGTGGAGATCCTGGAGAACCTCCAGCCGGTCAGGTTCATCATCGAGAACGGCGTGCTGACCGGGATGGAGTTCGAGAAGTTCGTCTCGGTGGAGACGGAGAAGGGCCTGAAGCAGGACGTGGTCGGGCGCGAAATCCTGCCGTGCGACTCGGTGGTGCTCGCGATCGGGCAGGACAACGCGTTCCCGTTCATCGAGCGCGACATGGGGCTCGAGTTCGGCAAGTGGGACATGCCGGTCGTCGACAAGACCACGTTCATGTCGACAAAGCCGGGCGTGTTCTTCGGCGGTGACGCGGCGTTCGGTCCGGCGAACATCATCTGGGCGGTCGAGCACGGACACCAGGCGGCGATCTCGATCCACAACTATTGCCACGGCGTTCCGCTGACCGATCGTCCGGGCCAGGGGATGTCCCTCACGAGCACGAAGATGGGCCTGCACGAGTGGGCCTACAGCAACAACTACGACGCGGCGCCGCGCCAGAAGATGCGGCACGTCGATCTGCCGGTGCGTTTCGCCAGCATGTCGACGGAGGTCGAGCAGGGCTTCACAGAGGAACAGACGCAGGCCGAAGTGCAGCGGTGCCTCAACTGCGACATGGAGACGCACTTCATCGACGCGCTCTGCATCGAGTGCGACGCCTGCATCGACATCTGCCCGGTCGACTGCCTGGCGATTACGCCGAACGCCGACGAGCCGGCGCTGCGGGAGCGGTTCCTGTCGCCGGCCGAGAACCTCGAGCAGGCGGTGTTCGTCTCGAGTCAGCTCAAGCAGACCGGGCGTGTGATGATCAAGGACGAGAACATCTGCCTGCACTGCGGCCTGTGCGCCGAGCGCTGCCCGACCTACGCGTGGGACATGCGGAAGTTCATGCTGCAGATTCCGTATGCGGGCGCGCGCATCATTCCGCTTGCGGTGGTGTGACTCGCAGCTCTCAGCTATCGGCTGTCAGCTATCAGCCAGAGCATTCCCGATCTCAGCCGGAGCGACTGGGATCGGAAGAACTCCAGCTGAGAGCTGACAGCTGAGAGCTGATAGCTGAACGACTTTGTCTATGACCAACCAATTCGCCTTCAAGATCGCCACGGCCAACGGCACCGGCTCGGCGTCCGCCAACGGCCTGATCATGCAGGCGATCTTCCGCATGGGGATTCCCGTCACGGGGAAGAACGTGTTCCCGTCGAACATCCAGGGGCTGCCGACGTGGTACGAGATCCGCGTCGACCGGCGCGGCTACACCGCGCGCACGCCGAACTTCGATCTGATGGTCGCGCTGAACCCGGCGACCTATCAGAAGGACATTCAGGAAGTCCGATCCGGCGGCTGGCTCCTGTACGACTCGACCTGGCCGCTCGATACGAGGCTGACGCGTCCGGACGTGACGTATCTCGGCATTCCGCTGGCCGAGTTGTGCAACGCGCGATTCTCCGGCTCGCGCGAGCGGATCCTGATGAAGAACATCGCGTATGCGGGCGCGCTGGCGGCGCTCCTGGGGATGGACACCTCCATCATTCGCGCGCTCCTGACGGAGAAGTATTCGCGCAAGCCGGCGCTGATGGACTCGAACCGGGAGGCGGTCGACCTCGGATTCGACTACGCGAAAGAACACTTCTCGTGCCCGCTGCCCATTCACCTCGAGGCGATGGACCAGACGAAAGACTCGATCCTGATCGATGGCAACACCGCCGCGGCGCTGGGGTGCGTCTACGCGGGTGCGACCGTCGGCGCGTGGTACCCGATCACGCCCGCCACGTCGCTGATGGAGGCGTTCAAGAGCTTCTGCCTGAAGTTCCGCCGGGATCCGCAGACGAAGCGGAACCGATTCGCGATCCTGCAGGCGGAAGATGAGATCGCGGCGGTCGGCATGGTGATCGGCGCGGGCTGGGCCGGTGCGCGGGCGTTCACGTCCACCGCGGGCCCGGGCATTTCGCTGATGAACGAGTTCATCGGCCTGGCCTACTACGGCGAGGTGCCGGCGGTCATCTTCGACGTGCAGCGTGCCGGGCCGTCCACCGGGATGCCCACGCGCACGCAGCAGGGCGACTTGATGCTCTGCGCGTACGCGTCGCACGGCGATACCCGGCACATCTGCCTGTATCCGGCGGATCCGCGGGAGGCGTTCGAGACCGCGGTCGCCGCCTTCGATCTCGCCGAGCGGTTCCAGACGCCCGTGTTCGTGCTGAGCGATCTCGACATCGGCATGAACGACTGGATGATCCCGAAGCTCACATGGGACGATGGCTATCGCCCCGATCGGGGAAAGGTGTTGTCCGCGGCGGAGCTCGACGAGGCAAAGACCTTCTATCGCTATCTCGACAGCGACGGCGACGGTATTCCCTATCGCACGCTGCCGGGCGAGCATCCGCGAGGCGCGTACTTCACTCGTGGATCCGGGCACAACCGGTACGGCGCGTACACGGAAGACGCGGACGAGTATGCGGACGTTCTCGATCGCATCGACCGGAAGATCCAGCGCGCGGCGCGCGCCGTGCCGCCGCCCGTCGTCCGCACCAGTCCCGGTGCCACGATCGGCCTGCTCACGGTCGGCGCGTGCCACGCGGCCTGCGTCGAGGCGCTGGACGAGCTCGCGCGCGACGGCTTCACGATCGACTACATGCGTGTCCGCGGTTTTCCGTTCGGCGACGACGTCGCGAAGTTTCTCGCGTCGCACGAGCTGGTCTTCGTGGTCGAGCAGAACAGGGACGCGCAGCTCCGCAGCCTCCTCATGCTCGAGACCGGGACCGCCGCGGACAAGCTGGAATCGGTGCGCTACTACGCCGGCTTCCCGCTGAGCGCGCATCACGTCGTCTCGGGCGTGAAGGCGAAGTTGGAGAAAGCGGCATGACCTACATCACCAAGCCGGCCGTCCACCACCCGGCGCTCAAGAAGAACGAGATCGGCCTCACGCGGCGCGACTACGAGGGCGCGATCACGACGCTCTGTGCCGGCTGCGGCCACGATTCGATCACCGCCGCGATCGTCCAGGCGTTCTGGGAGCTCTCGATCGCACCGCACAAGGTCGCGAAGCTGTCGGGCATCGGCTGTTCGTCGAAGACGCCCGCGTATTTCCTGCGCGAGGCGCACGGCTTCAACGGCGTTCACGGACGCATGCCGGCGCTCGTCACCGGCGCGAACGCCGCCAACCGCGACATCATCTACATCGGCATCTCCGGCGACGGCGACTCGCTCTCGATCGGCCTCGGCCAGCTGTGCCATGCGATCCGCCGGAACGTGGACGTGCTCTACGTCCTCGAGAACAACGGCGTGTACGGGCTGACGAAGGGGCAGTTCTCCGCTTCCGCCGACCCCGGCTCGCTCAGCAAGAAGGGCGAGGCCAACACGATGGGGGCGATCGACGGCTGCCTCCTCGCGCTGACGCTCGGCGCGACCTTCGTGGCGAGGAGCTTTTCCGGCGACAAGGGCCAGCTCGTGCCGATCCTCAAGGCGGGGCTGGCGCACCGTGGCTTCGCGTTCGTCGACGTCATCTCGCCGTGTGTCACGTTCAACGATCACGAGGGGTCGACGAAGAGCTACGCCTACACGCGCGAGAAGAACGTCGAGGTCGTGCAGGCCGACTTCGTGCTGCCGACGGCAGCGATCACGACCGCATACGATCCGGGCAGCGTGCGCGTCGTGACGCTGCACGACGGAAGCACCGTCCGCCTCCGCAAGGTCGACGACGACTACGATCCGACGGATCGCGATCGCTCCTACGCCTACATCAGGGAACGTCAGAACGAAGGCGAGATCGTCACCGGCCTGCTGTACATTTCGCCCGACTCGAGCGACGTGCACGCGCAGAACAACACGGTCGAGATGCCGCTGACGAAAGTGCCGTTCGACGAGCTGTGCCCGGGCAGCGCCGAGCTGGAGAAGCTCCAGCGCGGATTCCGCTGAGGCGCACACCTGTAGCGTCCGGCTTTAGCCGGACCCGTACCTGAGCGTCCGGCTTTAGCTACGCCTGTAGTGTCCGGCTTTAGCCGGACCGACTGGAGAACAAGCCTGACACTGGTGGTTTTCCTCTTCTACATGGGTCTCAGTCTCGACTCCGCGCCGGCGCAGGACCGGCGTTCCGGCTCGGTGGGGATCACGGTGTTCAGCGATACGGAGTACCGCGGGAAGAGCGCGACGTTCCGCGAGGACGTCGCCGACCTGCGCACCGTCGACCTCAACGATCGCATCAGCAGCCTGCGCGTCGCTCCCGGAGAAATCTGGGAGGTCTGCCTGCACGTCGACTACGGCGGACGCTGCCAGGTCTTCACCGGGAACGAGCCGGATCTCCACCGGCGCGGCGACTGGAACGACGAGATCTCCTCGATCCGCCGCGTCCGCGGCGCCCGGAGGGGACTGCGGCCGCCTGGTGCGATACGCCAGATCGCGCTCTACGATCGCGTCGGCTTCCGCGGCAGCTCTCGATCCCTCGAAGGTCCGATGAGCAGCCTCGGCTCGTTCGGCGCCCGCGTGCGAAGCGTGCGCGTCACGGGCGGCCGGTGGGAGCTCTGCGACGGTACCCGGTGGACGGATCGCTGCATAACCGTGACGGAGAGCGTGCCGGACGTGGCGGCGTTCGACCTCAAGGGCGTCTCGTCGGTCAGGCCGAGATAGAAAATTCGTCCCAGTCGTCTAGACTCGCGAGATGGACGCCTTCCTCAAGGACCTGAAGCAGTCGCTGCGGATGTTCTGGCAGAGCCGCGGCTTCACGGCCGCCGCCGTCTCCGCGCTCGCGCTCGGTATCGGCGCGAACACCGCCATCTTCTCCGTCGTCAACGCCGTTCTCCTCAGGCCGGTACCGTTTCCCGATCCCGATCGGCTGGTGATGATCCAGACGACCGTGCCCGACGGCGCATTCTCGGGGGCGTCGCCGGCGAAGTTTCAGCACTTCCGCGAGCAGTCGGACGTGCTCCGCGACGTCTCCGCCTTCAACACGGGGATTGTGAACTACACCGGCGGAGCGTTCCCAGAACAGCTGCGATCCGGCCGCGTATCCGCCGACTTCTTCAAGTTGTTCGGCGTGCCGGTCCTCGTCGGGCGGACGTTCTCGGGCGACGAGGATCGGCCGGACGGACCGAAGACCGTCGTCCTGAGCCATCAGACCTGGACGCAGCGGTTCGACAGCGACCCGAGCGTCGTCGGGCGGACCATCTCGCTGAGCAACAGCCCGTACGTCGTCATCGGCGTGCTCGACGGCAGCGTCAACTTCGAAGAGCTGATGCGGATGCCGGAGGTGTGGATCGCGTTTCAGCTCGATCCCAACACCAAGGATCAGGGGCACTACTTCCAGTCCGCGGGCCGGCTCGCGCCCGGCGTGACGGTCGATCAGGCGAAGGCGCGGCTCCAGGTCTCGGCGGAGGAGTACAAGCGGAAGTACCCGGGCGCGCTGCAGCCGAACTCGGCGTTCGGCGCGCAGCCGATCCGCGAGGCGCTCGTGACGAACGTGCGCTCGTCGCTTCTCGTCCTGCTGGGCGCCGTCACGTTCGTGCTCCTCATCGCCTGCGCGAACGTCGCGAACCTGCTGCTCGTGCGGGCGGCCGGGAGGCGGCGGGAGATTGCGGTGCGCGCCGCGATCGGCGCCGGCCGCGGCCGCCTCGTGCGCCAGCTGCTGACCGAAAGCGTGGTCCTCTCGCTCGCCGGAGGCATCCTGGGATCGATCATCGGCATCTTCGGCATTCGCGCGCTCCTCGCCGTGAACACCGCCAATCTTCCCAGGGTCGGACAGGAAGGCGGGCTCGTCGGCGTCGACTGGCGGGTGCTGCTCTTCACGCTGCTCGTCTCGCTCGGCACGGGCATCGTGTTCGGCCTGATCCCCGCGCTTCAGAGCTCGCGCGCCGATCTCGCCTCGACGCTGAAGGAGAACGGCGGCCGCTCCGGTACTGGCTTCCGCCAGAACAAGGCGCGTTCCTTCCTCGTCGTGCTCGAGGTCTCGCTGGCGATCATCCTGCTGATCGGATCCGCCCTGCTCATTCGCACGTCGCTCGCGCTCGGACGCGTCGAGCCGGGCTTCGACGCCAGCCACGTGCTGACGATGCGGATGTCGCTCACGGGCCCGCGGTTCCTGAAGTCGGAAGGGGTCGAGCAGATGGTGCGCGACGGCGTCGAGCGGCTGCGATCGGTGCCGGGCGTCGTCGCGGCGAGCGCCACGTGCTGCGTGCCGCTCCAGGGCGGCTACGGTCTCCCGTTCGTCATCGTCGGCCGTCCGCTCGAGGGGCAGGCCCACGGCGGCGGAAGCTGGGTCACGATCTCGCCAGGGTATTTCGACGTCTTCAAGATTCCCGTCAAGCGCGGCCGCGCGTTCAACGAGCGGGACACGCAGAACTCGCCGGGCGTCGTCATCATCAACGAGACGATGGCGCGGCGGTTCTGGGAGAAGGGCGATCCGTTGAGCGAGCGGCTCGTGATCGGACGCGGCGTGATGCGCGAGTTCGCGGACGAACCCGAACGCCAGATCATCGGCGTCGTCGGCGACGTGCGGGCCGGGGGCCTCCGGAACGAGCCCGGACCGATGATGTACATCCCGCAGGCGCAGGTGCCGGACGCCGCGAACGCGCTGAACGTCGGGCTCACGCCGATGGCATGGGTCGTTCGCACGGAGGTGGCGCCGCTGTCGGTGAGCGCCGCCGTGCAGGAACAGCTGCGGCAGGCCAGCGGACTGCCCGTCTCGAACGTGCGCTCGATGGACGAGGTGATCTCGATCTCGACGTCGCGCGAGCGGTTCAACATGTGGCTGATGACCGTGTTCGGCGGGAGCGCGCTGCTGCTCGCGGCAATCGGGATCTACGGGCTGATGGCGTATTCAGTGGAGCAGCGGACCCAGGAAATCGGCATACGCCTGGCGCTCGGCGCGCCCATCAGCCACGTGAAGAACATGGTCATCAGGCAGGGGATGATCCTGGCCGTCGTCGGCGTTGTCGTCGGGCTCGTCGCGTCGTTCCTCCTGGCGCGGCTCGTGGCGAGCTTCCTCTACGGCATCCAGGCGCGCGATCCGCTGGTGTTCGTGCTCGCACCGCTCGTCCTGACGGCAACCGCGTTCCTCGCCGTCTGGCTGCCCGCGCGCCGCGCGGCCCGGATCGATCCGATCATCGCGCTCCGGGCTGAATAGCGCGGTACGAGGTTCAGGGTTCAGGGTTCAAGGTTCAAGGTTCAGGTTCAGGGTTCAAGACCGCCGGAACCCTGGAACCGCCCGGAACCCCGAACCTTGAACCCTGAACCCTGAACCTTGAACCTTGAACCTTGAACCCGAATTCCGATTGTCTATTGAACGCGAACAACTCGTCGGCGGCGGTGGCGTGCCCTTGCAGCAATCGCCGGAGAATCTGCGCGGCGAGAAATCCGAAGGTCATGCCGTTGCCGCCGTAGCCGAGCGCGAAGAGGTGCTTCGGATAGCGGCGATGTGCTCCGATGTACGGCAATCCGTCCGGTGTCGTATCGCAATGTCGACCGCCGTGTTGCCGCTGAGCTTCGGCAGTCGAAATTCCGGAGCACGGTCGAGCCAGAGCGGCGTGCCGATGCGAAGCCGTTTCACCCCGCGCTCAGCTGGCGACACGCTTGCTTTACGACTGTCTGGAGGTGGGCACGTGACCGAGATTCAAACCGGCTCATATTGGATCGACTCAGCGCCTGTATCCACTTATCCCGCGCTGGATCGCAATCTCGAGGCCGACGTAGTGGTGATAGGGGCAGGTATCACCGGGCTGACCGCGGCCTACCTCCTCAAGCGTGCAGGACGGCGTGTAGTCGTCCTCGAGCGCGGGCGCGCCGGCGGCGTCGATTCGATGGCCACGACCGCTCACGTGACGGCCGTCATCGACCTCAGCCTCAAGGAACTCGTCAGCAATTTCGGGCGCGATCACGCGCAGGCCGTCTGGGACGCTGGCCTGGCGGCGCGCGACGAACTGGAGAGCATCATCCGCGACGAGGGCATCCAGTGCGAGTGGGCGCATGTCGAAGGATTCAAATACGCCGCGCGCGATCTGGACGACGCCAGAGCGCTCGAAGAGGAGGCGGCGCTCGCGGCGGATCTTGGGTTCGATGCGCGCCACGTGGCAGCCGTTCCCGGCGTTGGACGTCCCGGCGTTGCGTACGGCGGGCAAGCGAAGTTTCACCCTCGGAAGTACCTTGCCCATCTCGCCCGGCTGATTCAGGGCGGGGGATCCTTCGTCTTCGAGCACACCTCGTCCGACGAGGTTGCCTCGGATCCGCTGGTCGTCAGGGCCGAAAGCCATCACGGAAAATTCGATCTCCAGACCGGCTACGTCGTTATTGCGACGCATACGCCGTTGATGGGGAAGACCAACCTCGCGAGCGCGACGCTGCTGCAGACGAAGCTCTACCTGTACACGTCGTATGTCGTGGCCGGCCGTCTGCCCAAAGGGGCGCTGCCCGAGGCCCTCTTCTGGGATACGTCCGATCCGTACAACTACATCCGGGTCGATCGGCGCCGCGATCATGACCTCGTGATCTTCGGGGGGGAGGATCACAAGACCGGACAGGCCGGCGACACCGAGGCGCGCTTCCGCGCGCTCGAGGCGAAGGCGCAGGCCGCGTTCCCGGGGCTCGACCTCACGCACCGGTGGTCCGGGCAGGTCATCGAGACGAACGACGGCCTGCCGTTCATCGGCGAGACGTCCGAGAAGCAGTTCGCCGCCACAGGATTCTCCGGCAACGGCATGACGTTCGGAACGCTCTCCGCGATGCTCGCGAGAGACGCGGTGCTCGGCCTCGAGAACCCGTGGCGTGACCTGTTCGACGTGGGGAGAACCAAGATCAAGGGCGGCGTCTGGGACTACCTCAAAGAGAACGTCGACTACCCGTACTACATGATCAAGGACCGGTTCGCCGGCGTGGAAGGCACGTCGCTGAAAGGTCTCCGCAGGGGCCAGGGGATGGTTCTGGAACTGGACGGACAGAAAGTTGCCGCGTCCCGCGACGAGACCGGCAGGGTGACGCTGCGATCTCCGGTCTGCACCCACATGGGTTGTCTCGTCGCGTGGAACAGTGCGGGACGGTCGTGGGACTGCCCGTGCCATGGTTCACGATTTCGGCCGAACGGCGACGTGCTCTCCGGCCCGGCGGAATCACCGCTCGAACCGGTGTCGCCGAAGGTCCACGCGTAATGGCGAGACCTGCGACTGTGACAGGCGCTCGAGTGCTGAAGCACCGCACGCGTCAGGCGGCGGCGTCATCCACACGCGGCCTGGAACCGCGGGACTCCGCCGCGTCTGCGGGCCTGCATTACGTCACGGACCGTTCGCCGGGAATTCGCCGCGTGCGAGCGGGATCCGGATTTCGGTACGTCACGCCCGCGGGCTCCGCGCTTCGCGACGGGACCGAGCTCGGCCGAATCCGGTCGCTGGTGATTCCGCCCGCCTGGCGCGACGTCTGGATCTGTTCGAACCCGCGCGGCCATCTTCAGGCCACCGGCCGCGACGCGCGCGGCCGCAAGCAGCATCGGTATCATCCGCGCTGGCGGCGGGTGCGCGACGAGGCGAAGTATGGCCGCATGCTCGACTTCGCGGCCGCGCTGCCGGCGCTCCGACGCCGGGTCGAAGCCGGACGTCTCCACGCCGGGACTGCCGCGCAGCAAGGTCGTCGCGGCTGTCGTGCAACTGCTGGAGAAGACCCTCATTCGCATCGGGAACGACGAATACGCCCGCGACAACGATTCGTTCGGCCTCACGACCATGCAGAACGGCCACGCACGGATCTCGGGCTCCACGATCCGGTTCAGGTTCAAGGGCAAGTCCGGAAAACCTCATGACGTGGCCTTCAGCGACGCGCGTCTCGCGCGAATCGTCAGGAGGTGCCAGGAACTGCCGGGCCGCGAGCTGTTCGAGTACGTCGACGATGACGGTCGGCCGCAGGATATCGGATCAGCGGATGTGAACGAGTATCTGAAAGACGCCACGGGGCAGGAATTCACCGCGAAGGACTTTCGTACCTGGAACGGGACGGTGCTCGCGGCGTGCGCGCTGAGCGACATGAAGGCGTTCACGTCGAATGCGGCGGCCAGGCGAAATGTTCTGAAAGCGATCGACGCCGTCGCCGGCGTTCTCGGCAACACGCGGTCGGTCTGCCGGAAGTGCTACATCCATCCCGCGATCATCGACGCGTACATGGATCGGACGCTTGGCCGCGCGCTGGCCAGGCGCAGTCGTCAGCGGATCGCCTGGGCGGCGGGGTCGCTCCACGGCGCCGAACCCGCCGTGCTCGCGCTGCTGCAGCGGAGGCTTCGCCGCGACGCTCAACGCCGGTCGGCCTGACCTGGCTCCAGCACGGCGCCGCCCGCCTCGAGCAGCTGCTTCAGGCGGCGCAGATCCTCACGGATCGCCTGCGACGGTTCGTTGCCAAAAAGCTGCGCGACGATCTTGCCGAGGCGGCCGCCCGGGGGCGCGTATTGGAGGTGAACCGAGAGCTGCGTGCTGCGTCCGCCGCGCGCGCGATCGAAGTTCACCGAGCCGGCCGTCACCACATCGGAGTCCGGCAGCGACCGCCAGCCAATCACCTGGTTCTCCACCTCATTGATGATCTCAGCCGTCCACTCCACGGTCGATCCCGCCGGTCCCTTCGCGGTCCAGTGCGATCGGCCGTTGCCGACGTCGACGACGCGCTCGAGGTGCGTCATGAACTTTGGAAGATTCTCGAGACGTCTCCAGAACCTGTAGACCTCGTCGATCGGCTTTTCGAGATGCACCGATTGATGCACGTGGAAGCCCCGCGATCCGGAGAGCGCCGCGCGCGTGTCCTGTCTTCCCGCCGTGCTTACGCCAAATCCCGAATAGACGGGGCAGTGCCCCGTAGCACCACGGTAGAGCAGGCCGGTGCCGACAGCCGCGACGCTGACGCCGCCGCGGGAGCGCCGCGCCAGCCCGTAGGCGACGAGCGCTGAGCCGACCGCCACCGAACCCCATCGTTCCAGCGCCCCGACATTCCTCCTGCGCCGCACGTTTTCGCGCCGACCGAAGGCCTTCATGTGCATAGCGGTACGATTTGAAGCACTCGGTGTGCCAGACGGCGCCTCGCGGGGTCCTCGTCGTCGGCCGTATTTCCGCTGACGTTGACCGTATGCCTTTCTTTCGCGGGTGGCAGGGGTGGCGGACGGCAGGGTGGAATGATCGCGTCCACACGATTTGAGACAATGGCTGTGGTCTGGTACTATCCGTGCGTTGAGTCCATTCGTGAGAAGATCCCCAGATCGACGTGCTGGCGGTCGCGCTCGACGAGCTCGAAAGCTCGCTGCAGGATCACGTCGATCGCGCGGCCGACCTCGTCGTCGAGGCCGAGGCCGCCGGCCAGGTGGGCCACGTCGCATCACGTTCAGCTCGAGCGCATTGCGACGCTCGTCGACGAGGGCCCAGGCTCTGCGGGAATCAGTCGAGAAGCAGCGCCTCCTGCTGCGCGAGCTCAGGTCTCAAATGTTCGAGCTGCTGAGGCGCCACAAGTAGGCGGATCCCGCGGTTTGCCATCCCGTTCGCAGCGCGTTTGCGGCGCCGATCTAGCTCTGCTTTAGCCTCGACCACTGTGGTACATTCTGGTGCGTATGGCGGTGCGCACCGATTCGGCGTACTTCGACCAGATTCTCGATCATCTCCGCCAGACGCGCGGCTTCGATTTCACTGCCTACAAGCGATCGAGCCTGATGCGCCGCCTCGTGAAGCGGATGCAGGAGGTGGGCGTCGAGTCGTTCGAGGAATACCTCGACTACCTCCAGGTCCACCAGGAGGAGTTCGGCGCGCTCTTCAACACCATCCTCATCAACGTCACGTCGTTTTTCCGCGATCCGGATGTCTGGGCGTACGCGTCGAGCGATCTGCTGCCGGGTTTGATCGAGCAACGGTCCAACGGCGATCCGCTCCGGGTCTGGTGCGCGGGCTGCGCGTCGGGCCAGGAGGCGTACACCGCGGCCATGATGCTGGCCGAACACGTCGGCGTGAACGCGCTGCGCGAGCGCGTCAAGATCTACGCAACCGACGTCGACGAGGAAGCGTTGACGGAAGCGCGGCAGGCGATCTACCCGGAACGGCAGCTCGAGGACGTTCCCGAGCCGCTGGTGGCCAAGTACTTCGAGCGCTCGGGGAACCAGGTCGTCTTCAACCGGGAGCTGCGGCGCGCCGTCATCTTCGGCCGCCACGATCTCATCCAGGATGCGCCGATCTCGAAGGTCGATCTCCTGGTCTGCCGGAACACGCTGATGTACTTCAACGCCGACGTGCAGAATCGCATCCTGCGACGATTCTATTTCTCGCTGAACCCGGGCGGGTATCTCATGCTCGGGCGCGCCGAGATGCTGTTCAGCCACGCGGTCGCATGTTCGCGCCGGTCGATCTGAAGCGCCGGGTCTTCGGGAAGGTTCCGAAGTTGAACCACCTCGATCGATCGGCGATTGGTCTGCAGACAGGACGGAGCGCGATGCCGAACCACGCGTCGAATGACCTGCGCGTGCGCGAGGCCGCGTTCGAGTCGGCACGACGCACCTCAGCTCGTACTCGATCAGGCCAACAGGGTCGTTGCCGTCAATGCGCCGGCTCGGGCAAAGTTCGGCGTCAGCTCCCAGCGATGTCGGCCGCCAGCTCCAGGAGCTGGACATCTCCTATCGGCCCGTGGAGCTTCGCGCGGCGGTCGACAGGCTCCAGGCCGAAAACCGCGACGTGACGCTGAAGGCCGTGCCGTGGGTCGCGAACGGCAAGGTGGCGTTCTACGACATCACGCTCTCGCCGCTCGCCGACGAGGATCGCACGCCGCTCGGCACGCGCATCACGTTCCTCGACGTCACCGAGTACCACGGGCTGCAGGAGGAGCTTCAGCACTCGAAGCAGGAGCTCGAGACGGCCTACGAGGAGCTGCAGTCGACCAACGAGGAGCTCGAGACGACGAACGAAGAGCTCCAGTCGACGGTCGAGGAGCTCGAGACGACGAACGAGGAGCTGCAGTCGACCAACGAAGAGCTCGAGACGATGAACGAGGAGCTGCAGTCGACGAACGAAGAGCTACAGACGATGAACGACGAGCTGCGCAATCGCAGCACCGACCTCAACTCCGCCAACGCGTTCCTGGAATCGGTCTTCACCAGCCTGCAGTCCGCGGTCGTCGTGCTCGATCGCGAGTATCGCGTGCAGGTGTGGAATCAACACGCGGAGCAGCTCTGGGGCGTCCGCGCAGACGAGGCCTGTCAGGCACACTTTCTGGGGATGGATATCGGCCTGCCGGTCGATCAGTTGAAAGCGGCGATTCGCGACGTGCTCAACGGCGTACAGGAGCACGTCGAGACGGTCCTCGCGTCGACAAACCGGCGCGGCAAGGCGATCCTGTGCCACGTGTCCATGACGCCGCTGCGCGGGCTCGACAAGGCCGTCAATGGTGTGATTCTGATGATGGAGGAAGCGCAGGAGCCGTCATGAACAACTCACTCGCCCAGGCACTCGTTGCTCGCGCCGCCGCGGCGCGGAAACGGCTGACCGCACTGGATGGCCGCATCGACGAAGGGGACGGGGCGTCGCGCGTCACGCTCAAGCTCGCGCTGCGCGAGCTCGGCGACGTCCTCGAGGAGCTGCACGTCGCGAGCGAGCAGCTGTACGCGGCGTCCGACGATCTGGCCGCCGCCCGGCGGGACGCCGTCGCGCATGCCGAGCGCTATCGCGAGCTCCACGAGGGGCTCCCGGTGCCCTGCATCCTGACGAATCCAGAGGGCTGCGTCGACGAAGCGAACGGCCACGCCGCCACGCTGTTGAACGTGGCCGGCCGGTATCTGGTCGGCAAGCCGATGCTGTTGTTCATGCCGGAGCGCGATCAGTATTTCCGGATGCTCGAGCGGGTCCGCGCGGAAGGCGCCGCCGCGGACCGCGCCATGCTGCGCCCGCGCGATCGCAAGCCGCGCCCGGTGATGGTCGGCGTCACCGCCCTCTCGAGCCAGTCGCGGTGGTGCTGGGTCTTGTCGGACGCATCCTGACGCCTCGTGCGCCGCGGTCGACGGATCTCGGCAGCCGTTGTCCGCAGGACCGCGCGTCACTCGCGTGATTTGACAGAATCGACCGCCGCCGGATCGGGAATCTCCGGCGCGTCGGCGTGATCCGGCGCGGCCGGCGAGCTCGTGCGATGGTGCAGCAGGTTGCGAACCACCGAGGCGTGCTGGACCGCCCTCCTGGCGCGCTCCGCGAATGCGAGCGCGACGGAATGCTGCCGCCGCCGGATCGCGCGCGCCGACATTTTCTGCGCAAGGGCGGCACGCTCCTCGAGCGATCGCAGCGCCGCCCAGAGCGTGCGATCGACCGAATCCGTGTGCGCCGCGAGCATGCTGTCCGGCGAGTACACGTGGCCGACGCGGCAGCGGAAGCGAAGGATCCCATCCTCTTCCAGCTCCCAGAGCGTGCCGTGGCACTCCGGGCAGCTGAACACCGACACCTCGCCACGCCGATCGTCCTCGGCTTCCGCGCTCGGGGGCGCGAGATCCAATTCCGTCGCGCGCACGGTCGATCCTCCCGGTGACGTTTCGCTCACGGTCTCGTTGGAGAGGCGTGTGAGCAGCCCCGGGATCTCGCGAACAGGGAGGATGTAATCGACCGTCACGAACTCGATCGCGCTGCGAGGCATGCTGGGCGCGAACGCCTCATGCGGATCCTGGGCGATCGCGACGCCGCCCGCCTCCTTGATCGCCGCGAGCCCCGCGGTCCCGTCGTCGAGCGATCCGGTCAGCACGACGCCGACCGCGCGCGGCCCGAACGATCGCGCGGCCGATCGAAACAGCGGATCGACCGCGGGCCGCACGCCGTTCTCCGTAGGGCCGTGCAGGAGGCGGATGCGATCGTCCTCGAGCGTCATGTGTTGGTCCGGAGGCGCCACGTAGATGCGGCCGTAGAGGAGGCGTTCCCCGTCAGCGGGGTGCCGCGCCGGCAGGCGCCCGGCCCGGCTGAGGATGTCAGGCAGAACGCTGCGGCCGCGGGAGAGATGCAGCACCACCAGGAGCGCGGCCCGCAAGTCCGGCGGGAGGCCCGCGACGACCGCGCTGATGGCTTCGACCCCTCCCGCCGACGCGCCGATGACGATGATGTCGTGCGTGGCCACGTGAATTTCTCAGCATTCCCCGTGCCCGGGACCGCTCTCGCGGGAACTGCCAAGCTTAGCCACGTAGTCTGTCACGGATACGTCCCCGCGATCTCGAAAGAGACTCGTGAGCATTCCGGCCTAAACTGGAGCCAGCACCGTGTTGCGTCCACAACCTTCCCGAGGCGGTTCGCATGGCTGAGTCCCTCGGAACCGAGCACAAGCGCCTGCAACGACAGACGGATGAGCTGAGGCGCGAGCATGAGGCCGTCCACCTTCGCCACGGAGACCTTCCGGCGCATCGCGAGCATCGCGTCCGGCTGCGCCAGCAGATCGTCGACTTGCACGCTCATCTCGAGCGCCTGCACCGCGAAACCGGTTGAGGGGCAGATGGCCGCCGGAAGGGGCGGGCGGCCGACGCGGGAATTCGTTCGCCTCCGGAACCGGGAGGGCCGTCGGAACGGCACCCTCCCGGCCCCGCCCAGCGCTCGTTACGAATCGATCCGAAGCCTGTTCTCGACGTTGAAGACGCCGAACGTCGATCGCGCGATGAACTCCGCTTTCTGACGCTCGAGCGGCGAGTTCACCGCCCCGGTCAGCGTCACGTTCCCCCTCTCGACGACGATGTGTATCGGCGGGTTCACGTGAATCGCGTATCTCGAGAAGACCGGATCGCGGTAGATCTGCCGCGCGATTGAGGAGCGCAGCCGATCGTCATGGATGGACACGGGCAGCGCGACGAGATCGTTCTTCACCTCGCGCACACCCTCGACGCGTGACGCAATCCTGCCGAGATCCTTGACCTTGTAGGGCATCGTCACGCGCCCTGACAGCGTCACCACGCCTTCGTCCACGCCGATCGTCACGTCGTCGAAGATCGTGTAGCGCACGTAGCGCCGGACTTTCTCCGCGATTCTGTTGGCCAACGCCTCGTCCATTGCCGCGACGGACGCCCTGAGCTCGTGCACGGTGGCGGACGCGCTCTCCTGCGCGAGCGCCGTCGCCGGACTCAGGGCCAGCGTGGCTATTGCGGCCCACAGGTACCGTTTCATGACCGAATCTCCTTTGTCCCCCACTTTGATCTACGCGGGGAGGAAGGAGGCGGGTTCCTGCGACCGGACAATATATTGCGTGAGACCGAGCCGGCTATCGACGGTCGACTGTCGTGTTCCACTCGATCGGATAGGTGACGTAGGACTTGTCGACCTGGGCGATCGACGAACATCCAAGAAGCTTGAGCGTGCGTACTATGTCGTTGCGCAGGATTCCGATCGCGCGCGCGACGCCCGGGCCGCCGCCGGCGCCCAGGCCGTACGCGTACGCGCGGCCGACGAGCACGGACCGCGCGCCGAGCGCGATGGCCTTGACGATGTCGCTGCCCCTGCGGATCCCGCCATCGAGGAACACTTCCGCCTGGCCCTTCACGGCGGAGACGACTTCGGGCAACGCCCGCAGCGTCGGGTACACACCATCGAGCTGGCGGCCGCCGTGATTCGAGACGACGATCCCGTCGGCGCCCTCGTCCACGGCGCGTCGCGCGTCCTCGCCGATCATCACGCCCTTGATGACGAGCGGACCCTTCCACAAGTCGCGAATCCATCGCAGATCGTCCCAGCACACGGTGGACTTCTCGAGCGCCGCGCCGACATCCGCGTAGCCCATCGGCCCGTCGGACAGCTCGACGTTCGGGAAGTTCATCAGGCCGCCGTCCTTCAGGAACGCCGCGAGCCATGAGGGCCTCGCGAGGAACTGGTGCACGAACGGCAGCATCGTCCACGGGTTGCGCGTCAGGAGCTCCTTGGTGCCGTTCCGGAAATCGCGCTCACGCAGCCCCGCGACGGCGGTATCGACGGTGACGACCAGCGCCGAGCAGCCGCAGGCCTTCGCGCGCTCGATCCCGGCCGTGGCGATGTCGCGTCCGCCCACGAGGTACACCTGATACCAGACCGGGCCCTTCGTTCCCCGCTTGACGTCGTCCACGCGGCATCCCGACAGCGTCGAGAGTGTGTAGATGGTCCCGGCTTCGCCCGCGGCGTGCGCGGCGGCGACCTCGCCGCGCGGATAGAACATGCGGCTGCTGCCGACCGGCGCAAGGATGAACGGCAGCGCGATCTCCGTGCCGAAGACGGTGGAGCGCAGATCGCAGGCCGGGATCGTCACCGCGCCGCGCGGGCGGAACAGCACGTCGTCGAAGACGCGGCAGTTCTCGCGCAGCGTGAGCTCCGCGTCGGCGCCGCCGTCGATGTAGTCGAAGACGACGCGCGGGAGGCGGCGTTCCGCCAGCCGCCTGAGATCCGCGATGTTGACGACCTGTGGGGAATCGACTGAGTTCGGCATGATGGGGAGACGGGGAATTGTATGCCGCTCGCGCCGATGCTGCCAACGATGGAATACGAACCGATGCGCGCGCCGGGCGTCAGCGTCATGCGGGACGCTTCCCGATGCGATTGACCACTGCTTCGAGCATGCGCTTGTTGCCGCGCGATCGGGCCTGGTCGACCGCGGTCCAGCCTCGCGAGTCGGCAAGCGCGGGGTTTGCGCCTCGTTCGAGCAGCCACATCGCCGGCTTGAACTGCCCCCACCGGATCAGGTTGTTGAGGAGCGGGCGGCCGTCGTCCACGGCGCGATCGACCGCGGCGCCGCGCGAGAGCAGCAGGTTTGCCGTCTCATAGTCCTCCCGCCACAGGGCTGACGGAAGCGCGGCCGTCGGATCGGCCCCGCGATCGAGTAGCAGCACGATCGTGTCGCGCTGCACCGATCCAATCGCGAAGTACATCACGTCGACGTCGTGCGCCCAGCTCGTGACGGTCTCGTTGGCGTTCGCTCCCGCGTCCAGAAGCGTCCTCGCGGACGCGGTCAGGCCGTGGGCGGCGCGGCGGTTGGCGCGTCCCATCTTCGATCCTGCGGCACAATGCAGCGCCGTCATTCCGCCGGCATCCCGTGCGGTCGCGAGCGAAGGATCCCTGGCCAGAATCGCCGCGACCCTCGAAGCGTCCCCGAGCGCCGCCGCGGTGAAGATGTTCGCGCGATCGCCGCGGGTCCGAAGAACCCTGACGTAACCAGGCTCGCCCGTGAACGCCGCGGCGATGATGGCGCGCATCGAGGGCCACGCGCCCATCAGCTCCGGATCGGCCCCGTTGGCGAGCATCCACTCCAGGCAGGCCGTACGCTTCGGCGTCGACGACCCGCCTTTGTGCGGGTGCTCCTGAATGAGGGCGTGAAGAGGCCGGTAGTTCCGATAGCTCGCGTTCAGATCGCCGCCGCGTTTTTTCAGGCGCGCAAGACCCGGCTTCCATGCCAGCCGCGCGGCGTCGATCATCGCGCGGTTCGGGACGGGACCGTCGAGCGCGGCCAGCGCGCGTGCGAGCGCCGGGAGATCCTGCGCGGCGACGGCGGCGACCATGTCGGAGCCACGCGGCATGATTCGGCGCAGTCTAGCATCAAGTCTGGCGGCGCGGTGCCGCCGCCGGTGCGACGCGAACCGTGAACCCGTGAACCCGTGAACCTGTGAACCTGTGAACCTGTGAACCTGTGAACCTCTCTATAATGTCCACGCCATGCGAACATCGAACGCGCGTTTCCGTTCCGCGATAGCTGTTCTGCTCGTCAGTGCCGCGATCTGTCATGCGGCTGCGCAGGGCCTCTGGGCCGATCCGCTGGCGGTCATGACCTTCAACATCCGCTACGGCACCGCGAAGGACGGCGAGAATCACTGGAGCGCTCGCCGCGACATGTTGTTCGAGTTGCTGCGCGCGGAAAGCCCGGACCTCCTGGGCGTGCAGGAAGCGCTGGCGTTCCAGATCGACGAGATCGTGGCGGCGGCGCCGGAGTACGCGGTGGTCGGCGTGGGCCGCGACGACGCGGTGCGCGCCGGAGAGTTTTCCGCGATCCTCTTCCGGAAGGATCGGTTCCGGGTCGCGGACGCCGGGACGTTCTGGTTCTCGGACACGCCCGCCGTCCCGGGCTCGAAGACCTGGGGCAACAACATCACCCGCATCTGCACCTGGGCGCGTTTTATCGATCGTGACGGGCGTGCGTTCTATCACTTCAATCTTCATCTCGACCACGAGTCGCAGCCTTCGCGCGAAAAGAGCACGGCGCTGCTCCGCCAGCGCATCGACGCCCGCGCGTTCCCGCGGGAGCCGGCCATCGTGACCGGTGACTTCAACGTCGGCGAGAAGAACGCCGCGCTGGCATCGCTCCTCGCGCGACCCGCGGATGGATCCCCGCCGCCTTTCGTCGACACGTTCCGCGTGCTGCATCCCGGCGACACCACCGTCGGCACGTTCACCGGGTTCAAGCTCGGGAATACGGGCGGAGACAAGATCGACTACGTGCTGGCGCCCCCCGGGACGGAGGTGCTGAGCGCTGCGATCGTTCGCACGAGCCGCAGCCAGCGGTATCCGTCGGATCACTTCCCGGTCACGGCCCGGCTCAGGCTGAAGTTCCCGTCGTAACCGGCGAAATGGGGGCTGATTGGGGGCACGCGGTGGCAGGCCATTACAGAATGGTGAGACGCTGACTGAATTGTCGGTCGCGACGGGCAGGTCGCGCAGGAAACTCCCGCCAATTCGCACATCGGTCGAGGGTCCCGGAGTTGCACGCCTCCTGCACTTCTCCTCATCCGCCGATGGAGTTCCGGGACTACGCCGCCAAAGAGACGTCAGGACTCTTCGCCAGGCTGCTTGCCAGCCAGACCGAAGTGTCCCTCAAGCAGCTCCGAACCCTTCACGAAGCGCTCGACGCGGTCGCGAAAGGGATTGAAGCGGACGCCGCGACGCCGCAGTCCGATCAGGAGATCCAGGAGCTGATCCGCCGCCTCAACACGGCCGCCAGCACCGCCGTCCGCGTCGCGACCCAGAAAATTCAGCGAGAAACCCAGACCGTCATCGACGGCATCAACGAGGAATTGAAAACGGCGCGCGAGGAGGTCCAGAAGCAGACCGACCGCGCGGACGCGTCGGATCGCGACCTCGACGCCGCGATCGAGGCGCACGCCCAGGTCGATGCCGCACGCGTCGACGCCGAGAGCGCCCTCCGCCAGCAGACCCAGGCGCGGCAGAGCGCCCAGAAGGACTTGTCGGACATCCGCGCCGCGCTCGATGAGACCGTCGCGGACGCGGGCCGGCTCACGAACGAGCTCGAGGCCGCCCGCGCAGAGAATGCCGCGGTCAATACCACCCTCGCCGGCGCGCGCGCGGAGGCGGAGCAGGCGAAGCGGGACGGGCTCGCCGCGCTCGACGCCGCCAAGCGGGCGCTCGACAGCGAACGCGATCAGAACGAGCAGCTCGCGACGATGCTCGCCGAGGCGCAGGCGCAGAAGGAGATGCTGGGCGCGGACCTGACCGACATGCAGGCGCAGATGGAGTCGCTGCGCGCCGATCTGGCCAGGGAGACGGAGCGGGCGGAGGCGGTCGATCGCGATCTCGATGCCGCCATCGAGGCGCACGCCGCCGTGGACGCCTCCCGCCTCGAAGCGGAGAACGTGGCGCGGCAGCATGGCCAGGCCAGGGCGGCGGCGGAACAGGCCAAGGCGACAGCGGAACAGGCCAGGGCCGCGGCGGAACAGGCAAAGGCCGGGCTGGAAAAAGAGCTCGCCGAAGTCCGCGGGCTCCTCGACGCCTCCGTCGCGCAGGCGACGCGATCCACGATGCAGCTCGACGCGCACGTCGCCGAGAACCGGACGCTAGCGGCCGACCTGAGCGCCGCGCAGGCGGAGCTCAATGCCGCCCGGACCCAGCGCGAGGCGATTGCCGCGCAGCTCGAGGCCAGCCGCGCCCGGATCCAGACCCTCGAGCGGAACCAGACCTCGCAGGAAGAGAACCTTCGCCGGCTCGAGACCGGGCTCAGCGATGCCTTGCAGGCAGAAGCCAGCGCGCGCGAGCTCGCGGTCGGCAGCGACGTCGATCTCGCGCGATCCCACGCGGACCTCGCCGCGCTTCGCGGCGACGTCGACCGTCTCGGTTCGCTGATGGATGCGTCGCTCCACTCGCTCGACGAGCTCGCCGCCGCGACGACGATTTCCGATCTGCTCGCCTCGCTCGTGCGTCAGCTGTCCGTCGAGTTTTCGCGCGTCGCGCTCTTCCGCGTGAAGGGGAACAGGCTCGAAGGGGAGTACCAGATTGGCTTCGACCAGACGTCGGACGTCACGAAGCTCGCGCTTCCCCTCAACATGGATTCGCTGATCACCCGGGCGGCCACCTCCGGCGTCGTCGAGAACCTCAAGGGCCACGATCTCGACGAGAGCAGCCGCGCGCCGTTCGGCGGGACGCCTTCGGTGGCCCTCGCGCTGCCGGTCGTCTTCCAGGATGAAACGTTCGCCGTCGTCTATGCCGACTCGGATCACGCCGAGCGCGAGGATCAGCCGTACGACGCGGCCGCGGGATACGCGAAGCTGATGGTCCGCGCGACGACGGTCCTCCTGCTGCGCCTGTCGCAGGAGCTGAAGACGCTCACCGAGCTTCGCGAGTACGCGTCGATGCTGCTCCAGGAAGCCGAGGAGATGTACAACGCGGACCTCCAGAGCGAACGCTCCGAGGAAGAGCGGAGGTCGCGGCTGCAGGACACGGTCGAATGCGCCCGCCAGCTGTACGCGCAACGCGCGGCGCTCGAGGGCCCGGTTGCCGCGACGCTCCTCGACGACCGCATCGCGGCCGCGATCGAGGAGGAAGACGCGACGTCCTTCGCGCGCGATCTTGCCGCGATCGTGGGATCCATCGATCGCTTCGCAGATTCCCGCCGCACGGCCGCGTCCTGAGCCTTACTTCTTTCCCAGCGCGAACACGTGCTTGTCGGTCCGGATGAAGATCTGGCCGTTCGAGATGGCGGGCGACGCCACCGCCCGCTCGCCGAGCGGGTTGCGCCCGACGACCTGCGGCGCGCGCCCGGCCTTGACGACGATCGTGTCGCCGCCCTCGCTGACGAAATAGACGTGCCCGCCGCCCGCCACCGGGGACGCGGAGAACACGCCGTCGACACGCTCCTGCCAGATGCGATCGCCCGACGCCGCGTCCACAGCCGTCAGGACGCCGACGTCGTTGGCCATGTAGACCACGCCATCGTAGTAGAGCAGCGATGACACGTAGGGCGCGCCGGTCGCGACGCGCCAGACGACCTGGCCGTTCGCGTCGCCGCGACCGCCCGGCTTGAGCGCCATGTACGGACCGCTGCGATAGCCGCGGCTCGCGTAGATCACGCCGTTGTGAAAGACCGGCGTGGGTACGGCGAACCGGCTCTCCTGCCCGGCGTGCCAGAGAAAAGTCCCCGTCTTCGCGTCGTAGGCGTCGATGCGTTCCGTCGAGTTCACGATCAACTCGGACCCGAACGATCCCTCGATGACGAGCGGCGTGCTGTACGACGCGCGGCCCTGCCCGCGATCCGCCTTCCAGCGCTCCTTGCCCGTCGCCTTGTCGAGCGCGACCACGTACGACCGCGCCGGCTGATCGCACAGGAGAATCAGGAGATCGTTGTAGACGATGGGAGAGCTGCCGTGCCCCCACTGAATGTCGAAGGCGCCGTAGTCCTTGGCGAGGTGACGTTCCCAGACGATCGCGCCGCTCCGATCGAGCGCCGCCACCTGTCCGGTCCCGAACCACGCGAAGACGAGCTTGCCGTCGGTGACCGGGCTCGGCGTCGCGAGATTGTGCTTGTCGTGCACCGGCGTGAGCGTCCCGGCCGCTTCGATGCGTCGCTCCCACAAGCGCTTGCCATCCGCGCGGCTGAACGACTCGACGAGAAAGTACGTGCGCGCCGCGTCGGCGCCGGCGGGAACATCCGAGGCGAGGGCCCGTTCCCCCTGTGCGGCCGCATCCGATCCCTGAACGAGGCGCGGATGATTCCCTTCGCGCCTCACGCCGGTTCCGAGCTGTGACGTCACGAACAGCCGGTCGCCGCTGACGACCGGGGTCGATACGCCGGCGCCCGCGATCGGCACCTTCCACGCGACGTTGTCGGTTGCGCTCCAGCGCGTGGGCAGAGCGGTGTCGGGCGCGACGCCGCTCGCGGCGGGGCCCCGCCAGTGCGGCCAGTCCGCGCCGGATACGACCGCCGTCAGGAGTCCCAGGCCCAGGCCGACCGCCGCCGCTCGTCTGATCGTTTGCATGCGGCGCATTGTAGCCGACGACGCAATGCCGTCGATCCGGTATCCTCTGTCGACATGGCAAGCCCGACCGATCCGCACGCCGGCCAGCAGGTGCTCCGCATGGGACCTCAACCATCGAGCGCGCGGCTGTGCGCGATCCTGCTCCACGGCCGCGGCGCGTCGGCTGACGACATGCTGTCGCTCGCGCGCGAGTTGCGGAAAGCCGACGTCGCGTACTTCGCGCCGCAGGCGGCATCGAACACGTGGTATCCGCTGTCGTTTCTCGCGCCACTCGACCGGAATGAACCGTGGCTCACGTCGGCGCTCGGCGTCGTGTCGAACCTCGTATCGACACTCGAGGCTCAGGGGATTTCGTCCGAGCGCGTTGCGATTCTGGGGTTCTCGCAGGGCGCATGCCTCGCGCTCGAGTTCGGCGCGCGCCACGCGCGCAGGTACGCCGCGGTCGTCGGGCTGAGCGGAGGTTTGATCGGACCGCCCGGGACTCCGCGACAGTACGGGGGATCGTTCGAGGAGAGCCCGGTGTTTCTCGGATGCAGCGACGTGGATCCGCACATTCCCGTCGAGCGCGTCCGCGAGTCTGCTGAGGTGTTCCGGGGCATGCATGCCGCGGTGGATGAGCGCATCTATCGCGGGCTGGGCCACACCGTCAACGCCGACGAGATCCACGCCGTGCAGGGTCTGCTGGGTTGATGCTCAGGCGACGTGCCGTCGTCTACGCTGCAGTGATCGCGGTGTCCATCGCCGCCATCGCGGCCCTCATCAGGGTCGGCGAAAGGTGGTTCGGCGCACCGGGGCCGTACGTGGTGATGCGGGCAGGCACCGGTTCCGGCGACGCGTCGCTCGCGATCCTCATCACGCAATTGCTCGTCGTTGTCCTGGCCACGCAACTCGTCGGTGCCCTCGCGACCCTGTTCAGGCAACCGTTCGTCGTCGGCGAGATCGCTGCCGGGCTCATGCTGGGGCCTTCACTCCTCGGCCACCTCTGGCCAGAGGCGTATCAGTACGTCTTTGCGGCGGACTCGCTCGACACGCTCCGGCTCCTGAGCCAGGTCGGCGTCATCCTCTTCATGTTCACGGTGGGCCTCGATCTCGATCTGAAGCACCTCCGCCATCAGGCGTCGACCGCGATCGCCGTCAGCCACTTCAGCATCGTCGTTCCGTTCCTCCTGGGCGTGGGCGCCGCGCTGGCGCTCTACACGCGCTACGCGCCACCGGGCGTCCCATTCCATGCGTTCGCGCTCTTCATGGGGATCGCGCTCAGCATCACGGCCTTTCCTGTTCTCGCGCGCGTCCTCGAAGACCGCGGCCTCGTCCGGACGCCCCTCGGATCGACAGCCATCGCATGCGCCGCCGTCGGCGACGTGACCGCATGGTCGCTGCTGGCGGTGGTCGTCACCCTGGTGACGGCGGGCGGCGTGGGCGACGCGCTGGCTCGCATCGCCGGCATGCTGCTCCTCTTCGTCGGCGTGATGGCGCTGGTCGTGCGGCCCATGCTGGCGCGCCTGTTCGCCCGCCGGGGCGGGCCGCTGACCCGCAGTGGCACGGCAACCGTGCTGCTGATGCTGCTCGGATCGGCGCTCCTGACGGAGCGCATCGGGATCCACGCGCTCTTCGGCGCATTCCTTGCCGGCGTGATCGTTCCTCCGGACGAAGCGCTCCGCCGTCAACTGCGCGAGCGGCTCGAGAGCATCAGCTCGGTGTTCCTCCTGCCGCTGTTCTTTGCCTTTACCGGACTGCGAACGCAGATCGGGCTGTTGGACGACGCGGCGAGCTGGATCGTCTGCATCGGGATCGTCGCGATCGCGGTGACAGGGAAGCTCGTCGGAAGCATGCTTGCGGCGAGGTGGAGCGGATCGTCATGGAACGACGCGTTCACTATCGGCGCGTTGATGAACACGAGAGGGCTGATGGAGCTCGTCGCGCTCAACGTCGGCTACGACCTCGGCATCATCTCGCCACGAATGTTCACGATGCTGGTCGTGATGGCGATCGTCACGACGGTAATGACGGGGCCGTTGCTGGATGCTGCTCGTTCGCTGGGCAGCGCGAAGGCGCGATAGATCGAGTCGGCGGCTCGGTAGCCCGGCGCCCGAAGGAAGGTTCAGATGAGCAGCAGCGTGGCCATCGTCGCGGTGAACCCCGCTCCTGCGTAGGCGCAGACGACGAAGGCTCGCCCGGCGCGCGAGCACATGCGCCATGCCGCGAGGGGATGGACGCAACACGCGAGGCCGCGACCGACGATGAGTTCCCAGCGCATTGCTCCTACGCTCCGCAAAAAGCCCGCCACCGCAAACCCACGTGTTCACACCGGTTATCGCGGCGACTGCTCCCTGCGCATCAACTATAGTCTCCGCGCGAAAGGACTAGGAAGTCTCTCCGGGGAGCCGGTGCGCTACGCCGCAGCAGGCGGTCCGAACCAGGTGGTGAGCGCGTCGGCGAGCCCCAGCTGGGTGCAGGTCTCCCACCCAGGCCACATATCCGTCGGGCCGAATCAACACGGCGGTGGGAGCAGTGACCGCCCCGAGCGCCGGAAGCTCCCACGCACCCAGCGTATTCGGCGTCGATCAGACTGAACGCGATCCGCCCATGGAGTGATGTCGAAGCCGCCGGGCTCACCGAGGTTGAGCAGCACCGGCCGGGCATCGTGCAGCAGGGTGAAGACCCGCAGCGGGCCGTTGGCGGTGACCAGGTCGAGATCGGGCATGCGGCGCCCGAGCAGCGGATGTCCCTCGCCGAGGTCGTAGTGAACGCCCAGACCGGACATCTCCGCGGCGAGTCGTCTGCGAGGCTCGTCCATGCCGAGGAGCTCGGAAACGGTGTCGCCCAGGGCCTTGGTGCGGTCGTCCGTGCGGACGAAGCGCGACCTGCGCCATCGTGTTGCGCAGCACGCGCGCAGCGACCGGGTGGCGCTCGGCGTGGTAGGTATCGAGGAGGCTGTCCGGCGACGTCCGCTTGACCACCTGCGCCAGCTTCCATCCCAGGTTCACCGCATCCTGCACACCGATGTTGAGGCCCTGTCCACCCATCGGGGGATGCACGTGCGCGGCGTCGCCGGCCAGCAGGACGCGCCGGTCGCGATACGCCGCGGCCTGCCGAGTCATGTCGGTGAAGCGGGAGATCCAGGTGGGACTGTGGATCCCGAAGTCGGTCCCGTAGATGGCGATGAGCGCCTCGCTGACATCGCGCAGCGTGGGTTCGCTGTCGGATCCGACCTGCCGCTCGGTCAGGACGACCCGCACCGCCCGTGCATTCTCCATCTTGCCGATGGCATGGGTGCCGACGGCGTCCTCGCGGAACCCCCACGCCGGCTCCTCGGCCCATTCGACCTCGGCGATCAGCCAGCTCGTCGTCGCATCCCACCCGGGGAACTCGATGCCGGCTGACTTGCGAATCAGGCTGCGTCCGCCGTCGCACCCGACGAGATACTCCGCCCGCAGCGACTGCGCCGTCGGACAGCGCGACGTCGACGCCGGTGTCGTCCTGCGCGAAACCGGTCACTTCACGTCCGCGATAGATCGTCACCGCCAGCTCGCCGACCCACTCGGCCAGGATGCGCTCGATGTGGTTCTGCGTCAGCGCGAGGACGTAGTTGTGCCGCGTGGGAAAGTCGCTGATGTCGAGAGGGATCAAGCCGAAACCCACGACCCGATGGACCTGTCCCTGCGAGATGAACCGATCGGCGATTCCGCGCTGGTCGAGGACCTCGATGGTGCGTGCGTGCAGGCCGCCCGCGCGCGAGCCGGCGAGGTCCTGGTTGGGGCGCCGCTCGACGATGGCGACGTCGACGCCCGCCAACGCGAGCTCGGCCGCCAACATCAGCCCCGTCGGACCGCCTCCGGCGATCACCACCGCATGTTCGGTCATTCGTGCCTCCCATTTCCGCCGGATCTGGCATCGACGTCGGCGATGCTGCGGCACGACCCGGGGCTTGTCGCAAGCCTCCCGGTGCGCGATAATCTGAGAGTGGCAAGGAGCGGTTACGCTCCTTGCTCTTCCTCGTCCGCTGTGGGCGGGCAACCACGCCGCCTCGCTGAGTTCCGCAGAACGCTTCACCCACCCAGGCTCACGCGATCGCCAGCACCGACAAACGCGCTATCTCACTCGCACGACCACGCGGAACTCCCCGGCGTTGTCGGCGAGATGATCGTCGTTGACGCCGAAATACACGCGGCCGCTCGCGGGAGCCTCGAACGCGGAATTTGCGCCCACGAAGATCGGCGGCGCATCGGCTATGCGGAGGAGCAGTCCGCCTGCCGACCGGTTGGGCACCGGGGCGGCTGGCGCCTGGCGTCCCGAAATGGAGCCGGCGGGCGTCGCGGAATCCGAGGGTCCGCTCAGCGTCACCGTGCCCGACGCGTCGATTTCTATCGTCTGGCCGCGGCGGACGGTGATGCCGCTGTCGGTCCAGGGCTCAGTCGCCGGCACGCGGATTGGTCGACCGGCGAGCCCGGACGTCCCGACCGTCCCCGCGGCTGCAAGCTCGTTCCGGCTGAGCACGCCGTCACTGTTCGCGTCGCGCTGATCGAAGCTCGCGCGCGACCAATGCCACTCGTTGAACGAGATGGTCCCGTTTCTGTTGATATCGAGGCCCGCAAACGTCTCGGGACGGTTGGCGTTGACGTCGACGCTTCCGAGCTCCGCTGGTGTCAGGCGTCCGTCGCGGTTGCGATCGAGCCGAGTGAACTCGGCTGCCGTCGAATGCCACTCGTCGCGCTCGATCCGGCCGTTGTCGTCGGCGTCCAGATAGGCGAAACGGTCGTCGCGGTCGTCGTCTCTCGCTTCACCGAGAAACTCGGATCGCGTCAGTACGCCGTCGCGGTTGTGATCGGCGCGGTAGAAACCTTCCTGGTCGAAGTGCCACTCCTGGCGGGTAATGCGGCCGTCGCGATTGTGATCGACGCTAGTGAATCCGCGCGCCGTCCAGTCGTAGAATTCCCCGCCGTCGTAGTCCGGCGCGTTGGAGCGCTGCCGCCGCGCGCCAACTCGTACTTCCTCGCCCGACAGGACGCCGTCGCCGTTCCAGTCGTGCACAACGAACGATCGGTCGCTGCCCTGCCATTCCTGACGTGTGATCGTTCGATCGCCGTTTCGATCCATGGCCTGGAATCGAATCTCTGCGGGGCGGCGGGTCGCCTGCGCACCCGCGACGGTTGGCAAAGCTGCCAGCACTGCCGCGGCGATTAGTAGTTGTGATCGCATAAGAAGCCTCCGTACCGAACGAAGGCAGGAAGCGTGCCGGCGCAACTGATGCGGGTGCCGGGAATGGAACGTGCTAGAGGTTCCGATTTGGGACTCTAGATACGTACTCTTCGACCGGAGATGCCATGGCTGAGACGCGCATTACCCGTAAACAACTGATCGATCGGCTCAACGAGGATCTCGCACGTGAGTATCAGGCCATCATCGCGTACGTCGTCTATTCACAGGTGCTGAAGGGCGCCGAGTACATGAGCATCGCGCAGGAGCTCGAGGTGCACGCGGGCGAGGAGCTTCAGCACGCGATCACCATCTCCAAGCACATCGACTATCTGGGCGGCATGCCGACCGCGACCGCATTGCCGGTCAAGCTCAGCAAGAAGGCAAAGGAGATGCTCCGCGCCGACCTGCAGAACGAGAACGATACGGTGATGAACTATCGCGAGCGCGTCACGCAGTGCGAGGCGCTGCACGAGTATGCGATAGCCGAGGACATCCGCGAGATCCTGCGTCAGGAGCAGGAGCACCAGGTCGATCTCGCGACCGCGCTGGGCGAAGAGGTCCCGGACGTCTCGCGAAAGAGGTAGCGGCAGTCGGGCCGAACGGCGGCGCCGAAGGCTATTTCTTGGGAACGTACTTCTTCACCATCTTCGGTCCGACTTCTGCGCCGTAGATGTTGCCGTCGGCGTCCGCCGCCACGCCTTCCGCGCCGCTCGTCGCCGACTCGTCGGGATTCGCGATCGGGTCGGGGATGAACGCCCTGATCTTCCCGTCGCGCGCGCTTCCGACCCAGATGCCGCGCTTCCAACCAGGATTGCGCTTGGTGTTCGACTCCGAGTCCGAGCCGTACAGCACGTCGTTCCGATCGATGTAGATGCCGCTCAGCCGGCTGAACTGCTTCCACTGATCCAGGAAGACGCCGTCCTGACTGAAGATCTGAATGCGATTGTTCGCGCGATCCGCGACGAACAATCGGCCGGTCGAATCGAACGCAATGCCGTGCGGCGCGTTGAACTCGCCCGCGGCCGCGCCGGGCTTGCCCCACGTCTTGATGAACTTGCCGTCCTTCGTGAACTTGACGATGCGCATGTTCGAGCCCGCATCGTGGCCATCCGCGACGAAGATGTCGCCGTTTGGCGCGACGGCGACGTCCGACGGCTGATTGAACTCGTCAGGGCCCGATCCCGCCACGCCCGCCTTGCCAAGCGTCAGCAGGAGCTTCCCGTCCGGGCTGAACTTGAAAACCTGGTGGCCCTTGCCGTCGCGTCCCTGCGCGTCGGTCACCCATACGTTGCCCTCACGGTCTACGAGGAATCCGTGCGGGAAGACGAACATGCCGGCGGCGAAGCTGCGCAGGAGCTTGCCCGACTGATCGAACTCGAGGATGGCAGGCAGATTCGATCCGGCGCAGGTGTTTGCGCCGCAACGTTCCGCGACCCAGATGTGGCCGTTCGGTGCGACGTCGATGGCGCTCGTCGAGCCCCACGTCCGCCCCTCCGGAAGCTGACCCCATCGCTCGATGGCCGTGTACGGGTTGGGAAACGATCCGCTCTGCAGGCTCGCCGCGAGCGCGAGCGTCAACAGCACTGGTGCTCGAAACATGGGCGCCAGTATATTGCGGATTGGCGATTGCGGATTGCGGATCGCGAATTGTTGATTGGGGATTTTTGATCCGGATTTCCTACCGGCGTTTGATGTTCATCACGTATTCGGGCTCCGCCTGTTTCTTCACGGGGACGAACTGTCCCAGGGCGTTGACCAGAGCCAGCACCAGGAGCGCGGTGCCGAGCCAGGCCAATATCTCGGTCGCGTCATGCCTATCAATCATCCATCCAGCGTATGGGTAGCGCTGCACCGAGTCCTGAGCGTGCGGTAAGCTTTGCGTTATGAGCCGGTTGTCGCAGGACCTTCGGTACGCGTGGCGCGGGCTGACCGCCAGCCCGGGCTTTTCGCTGGTCGCCATCCTGTCGCTGGCGCTCGGCATAGGCGCCAACACGGCGATCTTCAGCGTCGTGAACGCCCTGCTGCTGCGCCCGCTGCCATATCGGAACGCCGATCGACAGGTCATCCTCTGGAATACGTCGCCAGGTCTTGGGATCACGGAGGACTGGTTCTCGACGGCGCAGTACTTCGACATCAAGAACGGGCAGCGCAGCTTCGAGGATGTGGCGATCGCCATCGGCGCCAACGCCAACCTCACTGGCGGCGGCGAGCCCGAGCGCGTGGGCACCATTCGCGTCTCGTCGAATCTGCTGTCCATGCTGGGCGCACGCCCCCTGCTGGGTACGACGTTCACGGCCGAAGATGACGTGCCCGGACGGAGCGGCAAGGCGCTGCTCGGCTTCGGCACGTGGATGCGCCGGTATGGCGGAGATTCCACGGCCGTTGGACGGACGGTGCAGATCAACGGTCAGCCGTACGAGATCGCCGGCGTGCTGCCCGCCTCCTTCTCGCTGCCGCGCGAAGTGATGCCGACGCTGGGCGTCGTGGAGGAGGCCGAGATCCTCCTTCCGCTTCCGCTGCCGCTCGACGCCGCGCAGGTCAGGAATCGCGAGGACTACAACATCATCGCGACGCTCGCGCCGGGCGCTTCGATCGAGCAGGCGCGGGCCGAGCTCGACGCGCTCACGGCCCGTCTCCGGCGCGAGCACCCGGACTTTTATCCTCCGAACGGCGGCCTGACGTTTCGCGTGTTGCCGTTGAAGGAACAGGCGGTCGGCAGTTTGCGGCTGGCGCTTCTCGTGCTCGCGGCATCGGTGGGATTCGTCCTGCTGATTGCGTGCGCGAACGTCGCGAGCCTGCTGCTGTCGCGAGCGATGGCGCGGCAGAAGGAAATCGCCGTGCGAGCGGCGCTCGGCGCGAGCCGCGCGCGCATCGTGCAGCAGCTCTTGACCGAAAGCGTGGTCCTCGGGGTCGCCGGCGGCGCGATCGGCCTGGTGTTCTCCGCGGTGTGCCTCGACGGCATCCGCGCGCTGGGCGGGTCGTCCGTGCCGCGATTGCACGAGATCGCGATCGATCGCGGCGTCCTGCTGTTCACGCTCGCGGTCTCGATCGTGTCCGGCGTCCTGTTTGGATTGGCGCCCGCGCTTCGGCTGTCCAGCATCGATCTTCACGGGCACCTGAAAGATGCCGGCCGGGGATCCGCCGGGACGCGCGCGGTGTGGGGGCGCGGCCGGAACCTGCGGCGCACGCTCGTGGTCGCGGAGCTGGCGCTCTCGGTGATGTCGCTCGTCGCGGCCGGCCTGCTCATTAGGAGCTTTTCGCGGCTGCAGGACGTTTCACCCGGCTTCAATCCCTCGAACGTTCTGACGCTCGAGCTGACGATGACCGGCCGGAAGTACAACGAGGCGCCGGCGGTCCTCGAAACCTACAAACAGCTTTGGGCCCGCCTGTCCACGCTCCCTGGCGTCACGGCCGCGGGCGGCGTGTCGGCGCTGCCGCTCAGCCGGATGATGGCGTGGGGCCCGATCACCGTCGAAGGGCGTACGGCACCCGAGGGCGAGAAGTTCATCAACTCGGACATTCGCATCGTCGGCGGCGACTACTTCCGCGTGATGGAGATTCCGCTGCTCAAAGGGCGGTTGTTCTCCGACCAGGACACGCGGACCTCGCCGCGCGTGGTGATCATCGACGAGCGCATGGCGAATCAGCTCTGGCCCGGCGACGATCCGGTGGGCAAGCGGATCCGCACCGGCGGATTCGACGTGACGCCGGACACGCCGTGGATGACGGTCGTCGGCGTCGTCGGCCGCGTGAAGCAGGACGCGCTCGATGCCGACTCGCGGATGGCGTACTACCGCTTTCACGGGCAGACGCCGTCACGCGCGATGAACGTCGTGCTCAGGGCCTCAGGCGATCCCGCGACACTCGCCTCGACGGTCACGAGAGAGATCCGCGCACTCGATCCGGACATGCCGATCTACAAGATGCGATCGATGAGCGAACGGGTCGATGATTCGCTGGCGGAGCGGCGGTTCTCGATGCTGCTGCTGACGCTCTTCGCCGTGCTCGCGCTGGGTCTCGCAGCGATCGGCATTTACGGCGTCATGGCGTACCTCGTCAGCCAGGGAACCCGCGAGCTGGGGATCCGGCTTGCGCTCGGGGCGTCGCCGCGCGACGTGCTGACAATGGTCGTCAGGCAGGGAATGACGGTGGCGTTCGCCGGCCTGGCGCTGGGCGTCGCCGGCGCGTTCGTGCTCACGCGGTTCATGCGCGCCATGCTCTACGGTGTGCATGCGGCGGATCCGGCGACGTTCCTCGTGATTGCCGCAACGCTGATGCTCGTCGCCTTCGGAGCCTGCTACGTTCCCGCGCACCGCGCGTCGCGCATAGATCCGATCGTTTCCCTGCGGACGGAATAGCCTTGGCACGTGGCACTCTGACCCTGGCACCCTAACCCTTGCCCCCTGCACCCTGGCACCTGGCACTATGGCACCTGGCACTTTGAGAGTGTGGCCCGCCGTTGCGGTCCTCTTCGCGGGCGGCCTCGCGCTCGCATGGGTGTGGCTGTCCGGCGGGGAGTTGACGGGGCAGGACCGGACGATGCGGACGGTCCCGATCGTCCTGGCGATGGCGCTGCTGTTGCTCGTCTGGCTCGCGCTCCTGTCGCGCCTGCCGCGCGCGTCGCGCGTCCGCGCGGTCATCGTCGGCGCGGCGTTGCTTGCGCTCGCAGCCACGACCCTGCGCGTTCGTGGCGTCACCGGTGATCTCGTGCCGATACTCGAGTGGCGATGGGCGGCCCGCGAGGCGATGCCGCTCGAGACGCTGCCCGCGCCGCCATCGACGGCGCCGGTGCCGCCGAGACCTGAGGAGAAGACAGACGTGGCCGTTGCCGTCCCCGAGGCGGTCAAGCCTGCGGCAACGCCACCCGATCCCTCGACGGCGTTCGCCGAGGTGGAGTATCCGCAATACCTCGGGACGAACCGGGATGGTGTCGTCACCGGCGTGAAGCTGGCGCGGGACTGGACCGCGCGGCCGCCGCGAATCGTGTGGCGCAGGCGCGTCGGCGCTGGATGGTCGGGGTTCGCCGTGCAGCGCGGTCTGGCGATCACGCAGGAACAGCGGGGCGATCGCGAGATGGTCGTCGTGTACACGCTCTCCGACGGAACGCCGAAGTGGTCGCACGGCGACGAAGCCCACTACGAGTCGACCGTTGCCGGGGAAGGACCGCGCGCCACGCCGACCATTTCACGCGGACGCGTGTTCGCACTCGGATCGACGGGCGCGCTCAACGCGCTCGACCTCGAGACCGGGCGCCGGCTCTGGAGCCGGCGCATCGGCGCCGACAACGAATCCGCGGAGCCGGACTGGGGCCGAAGCAGCTCGCCGCTCGCGGTCGACGACGTCGTGGTCGTGAGCGCGGGCGGCACGAACGGCCGCTCCCTCGTCGCCTACCATCGGGACACGGGCGAGCCCGTCTGGCGGGCCGGCGACGATCGTTCGAGCTACAGCTCGCCCCAGCTCGCCACGCTCGCCGGCGTGCGACAGATCCTGATCCTCAATCAATCGACGATCGTCAGCCACGATCCCGCCACGGGCCGCGTCCTCTGGCAGCACGCGTGGCCGAGAATGCAGCCATCGGTCGCGCAGCCGGCCCTGCTCGCCGGCAATCGTGCGCTCTTCTCCGCGGGCTACGGCATCGGCAGCCGCATGCTGCAGGTGGCCGCCGACGATCGCGGCGATCTGCAGGCCACGCTCCTGTGGGAGTCCACGCGAATGAAAGCGAAGTTCACGAACCTCGTCGTGCACGATGGGTTCGTGTACGCACTCGACGACGGCGTGCTCGCGTGCCTCGATCCGGCGACGGGCGAACGACTATGGAAGAGCGGGCGGTATGGACACGGCCAGGTGATTCTCGCGGGGGATGTGCTGCTGGTGCAGACCGAGGACGGGGAGATCGTGCTCGTCGAGCCGCGGCCGGACGAGCATCGCGAGCTGACGCGGTTTGCGGTGTTCGCGGGGAAGACGTGGAATCCGCCGGCGCTCGCCGGGAGATACCTGCTGATGCGGACGGATATCGAGGCGGTGCTTTTGGAGTTGCAGTGATCAGGGTGCAAGGGTGCAAGGGCGAAGGTGCAAGAGCGAAAGTGCCAGGGTGCCATGCTGCCAGGGTGCCTCGCCCTTGCACCCTGACTCTGGCACCTTGGCACCGTGGCACTGGCCCGCGCGTAAGCGTTCCCGCCTTTCGGTCGGTATATTAGGAGATATGTCCGAACCGTCGCCCGTGGCCGATCTCGAGCAGACCGAGGTCGGCAGCTACTTTGTCGCGAATTACCCGCCATTTTCCGTCTGGACCCCTGAGGCCGTCGAGCGCGACGCGATGGTTGCGCTTCGGTCGGCTCCGGTGCCTGGCGTGCCGCTGGGCGTCTATCTCCATATCCCGTTCTGCCGCAAGCGGTGTCATTTCTGTTATTTCCGCGTCTACACCGACAAGAATGCGCGGGAAGTCGAGCAGTATCTCGATCTCCTGGGGCGGGAGTGGGAGTTGTACGCCGACACGGCCGCGCTCGCGGGTCGGCCGTTCAATTTCGTGTACTTCGGTGGAGGGACTCCCTCGTTTCTTTCGACGCGTCAGCTCGAGACGCTGGTAAGACGCGTGACCGCGAGCCGGTCCTGGGGCTCCGCGGAAGAGATCACGTTCGAGTGCGAGCCCGGAACGATCACGCCTGCGAAGCTCGCGGCGATTCGGCGTATCGGCGTCACGCGTCTCAGCCTGGGCGTCGAGAACTTCGACGACCGGATCCTGGAGCTGAACGGCCGCGCGCATCGTTCGCCGGAGATCGCCCGTGTCTATGAAGAGGCGCGGCGTCTCGACTTTCCGCAGATCAACATCGATCTGATCGCGGGCATGCTGGGCGAGAGCGACGAGAACTGGCGCGCGTGCATCCAGCGCACGCTCGAGCTCCAGCCGGACAGCGTGACGATCTATCAGATGGAGCTGCCCTACAACACGACGATCAGCAAGGATCTCCTCAAGCACGGCGGGCAGTTCGAGTCGGTCGAGAGCTGGGCGACGAAACGCCGGTGGGTGAAAGAGGCGTTCGCGGCGCTGGAGGCCGCCGGCTATCACGTGGGCAGCGCGTACACGGCCGTGAAGGATCCGTCGAAGTCGCGATTCCTCTATCGCGACCGCCTCTGGCAGGGCGCCGACATGGTGGGGCTCGGCGTGGCGTCGTTCGGCCACATCAACGGCGTGCACGTGCAGAACCTCGACACCTGGGAAACCTACAGCCAGGCGATCGGCGAAGGCCGCATTCCGCTCGGCCGTGCGTATCGTCCGACTTCCGAGGAGCGGATGATCCGCGAATTCGTGCTGCAGCTGAAGCGAGGATCCGTCTCGCCCGCGTACTTCAAGGAGAAGTACAGCGTCGACGTGCTCGAACGGTTCCGAGATCAGCTCGCGTCCCTCGAGGCCTCCGGCGTCCTCGAATCCGCCCGCGCCGACCGCATCGCGATCACGCGGGACGGCCTGATGCGCGTCGACGTCCTGCTCCGGAGGTTCTTCCTGCCGGAGCACTCGGGAATTCGATATACCTAACGGGTTCAAGGTTCAGGGTTCAGGGTTCAGGGTTCAAGGTTCAGGTTCCTGGCGTTCGTTGAACTGTGAACCCTGAACCCGAACCTTGAACCCGAACCTTGAACCCGAACCTTGAACCCTGAACCTTGAACCTTGAACCCCAGAACGTTATGTCCATCCAGTCCGAGTACGATGTCGTCGTCATTGGCGGCGGTCCCGCGGGATCGACCACGTCCACGCTCCTCGCGCAGCAGGGCGTGAGGGTCGGCCTCTTCGAGCGCGAGAAGTTTCCCCGGTTCCACATCGGCGAGTCGCTGATTCCAGAGACCTACTGGGTGCTGAAGCGGCTCAACATGCTGCCGAAGATGCAGCGGAGCCACTTCATCAAGAAATACAGCGTCCAGTTCGTGAACGCGAGCGGCAAGCTGTCGGCGCCGTTCTACTTCTGGGACAACAAGCCGCACGAGTGCTCGCAGACGTGGCAGGTCGTGCGGAGCGAGTTCGATCAGATGATGCTCGACAACGCCCGCGAGCATGGCGTCGACGCGCTCGACGGGGTCCACGTCGTCGACGTCCTGTTCGACGGCGACCGCGCCTGCGGCGTCACCATCCAGGAGAAGGGCGGGCGGCGGGAGGTTCGCGCGCGCGTGGTCGTCGATGCCAGCGGGCAGGCAGCGATGCTGCAGAACCGCTTCAAGCTGCGCCTGTGGGATCCCATCCTCAACAAAGGCGCGATCTGGACATACTGGCAGGGCGCGTACCGCGATACGGGCCGCGACGAGGGCGCGACGATGGTCCTGCAGACCCCCGACAGGAAGGGATGGTTCTGGTACATCCCTCTGCACGACGACATCGTGAGCGTCGGCGTGGTGGCGCCGTTCGACTACCTGTTCAAGGGGCGGAGCGGGCACGAGCAGACGTACCAGGAGGAGATCGATCGGTGCCCCGCCGTGAAGACGCGCGTGTCCACGGCGACGCGGGTGACGGGCTACTTCGCGACGCGCGACTACTCGTATCGAGCGAAAGAGGTCGCTGGCCCCGGGTGGGTGCTCGTCGGCGACGCCTTCGGCTTCCTCGATCCGCTCTACTCGTCGGGCGTGCTGCTCGCGCTGCGATCGGGAGAGATGGCGGCCGACGCCATCGTCGAGGGCCTGAAGACCGGTGACGTCAGCGCCGCGCAACTCGGGGCGTGGGGCCCTTCGTTCAACGACGGCATCGACCGGATGCGCCGGCTGGTGTGCGAGTACTACAACGGCTTCAGCTTCGGCAGATTCGTGAAGCGGTATCCCGACCTGAGAGGCACGATCACCGATCTGCTGATCGGGGATCTATTCACGTCGAGAGTGGACAAGGTCTGGGGACCGATGGAAACGCTGTACTCCTCAGAGCACACGTCGATCCCAGCCTGGACGGAAGGGGCGTCGCCGGAGCAGGCGGGCAACAAGGCCAACGAGCTCGTGCTCCCGGACGGCCGCCGGCCCTAGCAAACGCCTCACCGACGGCCAGAGGGAGCGAGTCAGCACCAGAAGGGCTTCACGGCTAGTTGACGGAGGGTGCTCGTGCTGAAATTTCACTTGGCCGCGGTGTTCCTGACGGCCGGCACGCTGGCTTCGCCAGCCTGGCAAGGGCCGACACCGACAACGCCTGGCGGCTGGAAGAGGCCGCCAATCGTGACCGCGACTGACGCGCCCGCCGGAACTGAAACGTTGCCGGTGAAGTGGGTCAGGGTCGCCGTTCCGGATCTCGGCGTGATGCGGGCGGCAGTCGCGCGACCGTCGGGCAGCGGGCCTTTTCCTGCGGTCCTCGTTCTGCACGGCACGCACGGGTTCGCGCGCCAGTACGTGGAATGGGCCAGCGACTTGGCACGCGGTGGCTTCATTGCCGTGGCCGCATGCTGGTTCTCAGGCGCCGGAGGCGCTGGCGCGAATGACGTAACGCCGCCGATTCCGTGTCCGGAGACTCCGCCCTTGGGGTCCGGTGAGTATCCGGAAGCCGTGCAGTTCGTCGACGCCTTGGTGCAGGCGACGCGCGCGCTGCCCGGCGCGCGCGCCGATCGGATCGCGCTCGTCGGGCACTCCCGCGGCGCCGGAGCTACGCAGCAATACCTCCTGGCGAGCGGGAACGTGCAGGCCTCCATTCTGCATTCTTCGGGCTATGCGCTCAGACCCTGGAATCGGGCCGCGGAGTTCAACGTGCCGATCCTGATTATGCATGGCACCGCAGATAACTTCGGAGAGAACACGCAGTTCGGTTTCGCGCGTGAATTCGAGATGGGCCTGCGAGCGAACAAGAAACCCGTCGAGACGGCTTACTGCGAAGGATGCGGCCACAACACCTTCTTCACCAACTCGGCTCAGCGCGACGATGAGCTAAAGAGGATGATCGAGTTTCTTCGCCGCCATCTTGTCAGGTAGTTTCGCCACGGGCTTCTGCATCTTCCAGGCAATAGGGATGAGGTAGACACGAACGAGGCTGTCCGCCTGAGACAGAAACTCCTGGGGCATGCAGGCAGCGGACGCATGTGGGGTGCCAGCGGCGGCGTGCGGCGATCCACTCCACACACGCAGGGAAGCCCGCGGGCCCGCCTCGCTGACCGATATCCGGCCAGGCCCAGGGACGTTGCGGCCGCACGGAACTTTTGCATCCCGATACCCCGAAAGCTCGGGCTCGTGCCGCTCCGGGTACAATGCTGCGGCGATGACAGAGTCGGCGGGGTTCCGGTACACACGGCAGGTCAAGTTCTACGAGACGGATCTGGCCGGCGTGGTGCACTTCAGCAACTACTTCAGATACATGGAGGAAGCGGAGCACGCGTTGTGGCGCGCCTCCGGGTTGACGGTCGATCGCGCGGGCGCCGAGCTCGGATGGCCGCGCGTATCGGTGACGTTCGACTACAAGCGGCCCCTCTTCTTCGAGGACGAGTTCGTCATCGTCGTTCGCATCCAGGCGGTCACCGCGCGCACGATTCAGTATGCGTTCACCGTGCTGCGGGGGGAGAAGACCATCGGCGTCGGGTCGATGACAACCGCGTGCGCGGTCCGTCAGCCCGATGACATGCGGGCGGTGGAGATTCCAGACGACGTCGTGCCGCGCCTCAAGGCAACCGCGGGACAGTCCCGCGAATCGTAATCGGTATCACGCGAGGTCGAGATGAAAGAGATCAGGAAGGTGATGGACAAGCTCGTGGCACGGCCGGGCAGGAAGATCTCGCTCAAGGATTACGATGCCGATTGGACCGGCTCCATCAAGGACAAGGAACACGCGGAGGGGCTGCTGAGACAGGGCGTCCAGAGGCTAGCAGCACTACAGGACAAACTCTATGCGCAGGACACGTTCTCGCTCCTGATGGTGTTCCAGGCGATGGACGCGGCCGGCAAGGACGGGACGATTCGTCACGTGATGTCCGGGATCAATCCTCAGGGATGCCAGGTGTTCAGCTTCAAGGCGCCGTCGACAGAGGAACGCGACCACGACTATCTGTGGCGCACGCACAAGGCGCTCCCCGAGCGCGGCCGCATCGGCATCCACAATCGTTCCTACTACGAAGAAGTGCTCGTGTGCCGCGTTCACCCGGAACTGCTCGCCGCGCAGCAACTCCCCGAGGAGCGCGAGGAAGACGACGTCTGGAAGCGGCGCTTCAAGGAGATCAACGCGTTCGAACGGTATCTGGTGGCCAACGGCACCATCGTCCTGAAGTTCTATCTGAACGTCTCGAAGAAAGAGCAGAAGAAGCGGTTCCTCGAGCGGATCGACAAGGACGACAAGAACTGGAAATTCTCGGTGAACGATGCCCGGGAGCGTTCGCACTGGAAGGAGTACATGCGCGCCTACGAGGACGTGTTCACGCACACCAGCAGCAAGGCCGCTCCGTGGTACATCATTCCGGCTGATAACAAGTGGTTCATGCGGCTTGCCGTCGCGGCGATTACCGTGCAGACGCTGGAGGATCTGAACCTCAAGTATCCGACGCTGACGAAAGCGAAGAAGGAGGAGCTCCTCCAGGCGCGCAAGGTCTTGATGGCAGAACAGGGCTAGTTTTTTAGCAACGGTCGGGGGTCTTGGACCGTCTAAGCCCCCATGCGTTCGTTCAACGGTGTGTCGTTCTCATGTCGACGCACGACTGCCCTCGTCGGGCTGCTGGTCGTGCTCGTGTCCCGTCCCAGTTCCGCACAAGCTCAGGCAGGCAACGCGAACGGAGGAGGAACCGCAAGCGCCAAACCTCAGCTGCGCTCGCAGCGGATCTCGCAGCCTCCCGCGATCGACGGCGTCCTCGACGACGACGCCTGGAACGAGCCGCCGGTGGAGACAGGCGATTGGCTCTCGTACAACCCGCTGCACGGCGCGAAGGTCCCGCAGACGACGAAGGTCTGGATAGGTCACGACCCGGACTATCTCTATTTCGCGTTCCAGTGCAACGATCCCACTCCGTCGAACATCAAGACCTCCATCACCCGGCGCGACAACATCTGGGCCGACGACTGGGTCGGCATCAGCCTCGACGCGCTCGGGACCGGCCAGCTGTCCTATCACCTGATGGTCAATCCGAGCGGCGTGCAGCTCGACATGCTGAACAGCGCGTCGGGCAACGAGGACGAGTCGCCGGACTACGTGTGGGACAGCGCGGGACGCCGCAACGATCAGGGCTACGCCGTCGAGATGCGCGTGCCGCTGCAGTCGATTCGCCTGAAGGGTGGCGCCGACGTGCGGATGGGGATTCTCTTCTGGAGGCGCGTGAGCCGCGCGGGGGTGTCCGTCGCCTGGCCGCCGCTGGAACCGGCGACGTGGGTGTTCGACAAGCACGCATCGCTGTCGTTTGGCGAGCTCAGGGCGCGGCTGGCGCGCGAGGTCATCCCGTCGACGACCTACGTCCGATCGCAGTCGCGCGCGGCGCCGTCGCGCTGGGCTTCCGCGGATGACGAAGGCGACCTGGGCCTCAGCGGCAAGTACGGGATCACCTCCACGGTGACGCTCGACGCCACGATCAATCCCGACTTCAGCCAGGTGGAAAGCGACGCGTTCCAGGTCGAGGTCAACCAGCGCTTCCCGAACTTCTTCTCCGAGAAGCGGCCCTTCTTCATGGAGGGCTCCGGCATCTTCACGCTCGCCGGTCAGGGCAACGACAACAGCCTTCAGGCCGCGATCCACACGCGGCGCATCGTCGATCCGGTGTTTGGAGCGAAGGTCACTGGAAGCCTCGGGCAGTTTGCCTTCGGTACGCTGACGGCGCTCGATCAGTTTCCGGGCCGGAGTCTCGAGGAGGGCGACCCCGACATCGGGAAGGATCGCCTCTTCAATCTCGCGCGCGGGCAATACAGCTTCGGCCCGACCAACTACGTCGGCGGACTGGTCGTCGACGCCGAGTTCGCGGACGGCTACAACCGCGTCGTGGGCGGCGACGTGTCGTGGCGGCTCAGCCCGGCGCAGCGCGTCAGCGGGTTCGCGCTCGCGTCGGCGTCGAGGGATCCGAGGGCGGCCGAGTCGAAGACCGGCGTCGGTCTGCAGGGGGGCTACGACTACAACACGCGGCGGCTGCTGTTCCTCGCGTACGGCGAGCACTACGACGAGGACTTCAGGATGGACACGGCGTTCATCAACCGCGTGGGCCTCACCAGCGGATGGGCGTTCGCGGAGTACAGCTTCTATCCGCCGAAAACGAAGTCCTGGCTCCTGCGCCTGTCGCCGTTCTCGTTCACGCAGGGCGGGCGGGATCGATTCGCGGGCGGGAACGAGTTCCTGCAGGTGACCGGCATTCGCGGGCGGTTCGCGCGCAACGGCAACATCCGATTCGATCGTTTCGACGGCTTCGAGACGTGGGCGGGCCAGCGGTTCGATCGCGGCCGGTACCGGGTCTTCGGCGGGGTGCAGCTCTATCGATGGCTGAACGTCGACGGGCAGTCGTCGTTCGGCGACGCGGTGTTCTACGACGAGGTCGACCCGTTCCAGGGCCAGAGCACCGACAACCGGCTCGGCGTGACGCTGCAGCCGAGCGGCCGCCTGTCACAGGCGCTCAGCTATCGCCGCGTCGTGTTCGATCGCAAGTCGACGGGCGAGCGCGTCTACGATCTCGATCTCGTCTACAGCCGCACCACGTACCAATTCTCGCGGCAGTTCTTCATGCGCGCCATCCTGCAATACGACAGCTCCCGCTCGCGCGTGCTGACCGACTTTCTCTCGTCGTACGAGCTGCGCCCGGGCACCGTCGTCTTCGCGGGCTACGGCTCGCTCATCGAACGGCGCGAGTTCGAGGACGGCGAGTGGATTCCGAACACGGGCATCTACGAGACCAGTCAGCGAGGGTTGTTCTTCAAGGCCTCGTACTTGCACCGATTCTGACTGTCGACTACAGGAATTTCCTCTCCAGACCGCTCACAATCATCCCCACCACAACCACCGCAACGGCGCCGACGACGTTCTGCCAGAGGAAGGCGACACTGGTGGATGACGCAACCCACGCGACCGAGCTCATGCCGGCAATGAGTCCCACGAACGCGCCGTTGCCGGTCGCAAACCGCACGCCGGCCGCGAGGATGAACACGCCGAGAATCGAGCCGTAGAAAAACGACCCGAACCGGTTGACGACCTCGATGAGCGATCCGAGCTCCGCGGCCCAGACGGCGACCGCGCACGCAAAGAGTCCCCACAGGCCCGTCGCGATTTTCGAGACGTTCAGGTAGTGGCTGTCGGCTGCGGACGGCCGCCACCATCGCTTGTAGAAGTCGATGACGGTCGCCGTCGACAGCGAGTTGAGCTCACCGGCGATCGTGTCGGTCGCCGCCATGATGATCGCCAGCATCAGCAGTCCGACGAATCCGACGGGAAGGTGCGTGAGTATGAAGGTCGGCGTGATGTAGTTGACGTCCGAGAACTGGCGATCGCGGCCGTTCTCGCGCACGAGCGCCACGGCCTTGGCCCGCACGTCCTGTACCGCCTTCTCGGTGGTCTGGACCGCCAGGCGGTGCTCATCGATCCGCGCGCGATCCCCCGCGTGGCGAGCCTCCGCCAGCGCGCTCGCCGCCTGCCGCCTCGAATCGAACGCGGCCTGATGCTCACGCTCGAGTTGCGCGTAAGCTCCCGCGGTGGGCCCCGCCTGCAACCGCTCTGACTGCGCCGCGCTGAAGAGCAGGGGCGGCTGGGTGAAGACGTAGAACACGAAGACGAGCACGCCGAGCAGCAGGACCACGAGCTGGAGCGGAATCTTCCAGTACGCGCTCATGAGGAGCGAGTGCCGCGCCTCGTCGAGCGAGCGCGCCGTCAGGTATCGCTGCACCTGGCTCTGGTCGGTCCCGAAATACGAGCAGAACAGGAACAGCGCCGCGATCGTGCCGGACCAGAACGTGTACGGATTCGTCAAGTCCATCGAGAAGTCGAACGTGCGCAGCCGCCCCGTTGCGGCGGCGATGCTGAGGCCGTCGCCGAGCCCGACGCCGTCCGGCAGACCGATGACGGCGGCCGCGATCACCGCGAACAGACCGACGACGATGATCACCATGATCTTCACGTCGGTCCACGTCACCGCCTGCACGCCGCCGAACATCGTGTAGACGACGGCCGGCAGCGTGATCGCGAGCGCCGTCGCCGTCAGGTCCCAGCCGAGCACGAGCGAGAGCACGACCGCGGGAGCCGAGACGACCGCGCCGCACGACATCCCGCGCGAGATCAGGAACAGCAGGCTCGTGAAGCTGCGCGTCTTCGCATCGAAGCGGCGCTCGAGGTATTCGTAGGCGGTGTAGACGCCGGACGTGTAGAAGAAGGGCACGAGCGTGATCGACAGCACGATCATCGCGAGCGGCAGGGCGAAGTAGAACTGGATGAAGCGCAGCCCGTCGGTGTAGCCCTGCCCGGTGGTCCCGATCATGGTGATCGCGCTCAGCTGCGTCGCCATCACCGAGATGCCGGCCGCCCACCAGGGAATGGACCGCTTCGCGAGGAAGTAGCCCTCGAGCTCGCGGCTGTCTTTCGTACGCCTGAGCCCGTCGTAGACGATCCAGACGGTGAACGCGACGAGAACGCTCCAGTCGATTGCGTGCATCGCTAGCGGGCCGTGGCCGTCATGAGAAGAATGCCTGGAGCGCGTACAGGGCGGCGAGCGTCAGCGTCCAGACGACGAGCACGCGAAGGTAGCTGCGCCGCATCTCGTTCATGGACAGTCAGCGGTCACTGGCGGGATTCGGGCGCCCGGTAGACAGCACCGGCGCCCCGGGCGAGGGTGGATCAGGAGCAGCCGTTGAGGAAGCGCGATCCCTTGAGCCACTGGCGATCCGGATAGTACGCGAACACGAGCGATCCGTTCTTGATCGTGTCGATGACCGTCCGGGCGACGGCGGGTCTGAGCGCGGGGCAACCGTGGCTCCGGCCAAGGCGGCCGATAGCGCGCAGGTGGGCCTCGCTCACGTACGGCGCACCGTGCATCACGATGGCGCGATCGCGCGCCCGATCGTTCACGCCGCGCTCCAGGCCGTCGAGCCGGAGCGAGTAGCCGTTGGAGCCGACATACGTGTCAGCGGTTCGAAACAGGCCCAGGCTCGTTTGATGGCTGCCGTCGACGTTCGAGAATCGCGAGGCGAAGTTCTCGCCGCTGCCCCGACCGTGCGCGACGAGCTCCTCGAACAGCACGCGCTCCCGCTCGAGATCCAGCACCCACATCCGCGGCTCCGTCGAGGGCTTGGAGTAGTCGATGACGGTCAGCAGCCGCTCGTTCTCGATGGCGCCGGACTCGCGCGCGCACGCCGCGGCGTCCAGCGCGAGCCGGAGGATGCTGCTATCGAGCGTCGGGGCGGCTTCGGCGAATGCCCGGGTGGTCGACGTCGTGACCGTCGAAGCCAGTGCGGGGTTGGCAAGCGAACCGGCCGCGAGCGACAGCAGGACAGCCAGAGGAAGCCGCATCCGTTCAGATTCCTTCGTGAAAACCCGCCAGTTGATGGCGGGGAACCTACGCGCGCTGAAGAGCTTACAGATGATACGGGCGGCCGGAAGGCCGCCCGATGGATCTAGAGTAGCAGCCGGACGCGAATTTGGCTAGTGGGCGCCGGATGTGTCCTAGCGATTGACCTGGGCGACCCTCATGGAGGCCGGCAGCAGCCGGTCAATCTCCTGGTCCGAGGGGGTGTTTTCGCTGGTGCCGAGGGCTTCCCTGGCAATCTGATACGAATCGCGGTCGGCCGGGAGGGCATGCTCGTAGACGATTTGGACCTCCCGAATCAACTCGTCCCGCCGCCGGGTCACGGCCGGTACGTCGACCAGGCCGTCGTGGACCTCCGCCAGGAGCGCGCGGTATTTCTCGCAGAGCTGCCAGAGCTGGGCCGCGCACGCGCGATGCGCGTACGCCCGGGGTTCGAAATCGAGCGAGATCGAAATCGTGAAGCCGAGCAGCGCCATGCCCGCCAGCGCGACGGCCACGAGCGGGGAATAGCGGAGGCCGGTGAGCGCGACGAGGTTTCCCCCGAGGGCGATGCCCAGGAGGACCATGACCACCATGCGGGACTGCCAGGCCCGGGCCGACAGGCGCTCGGCCGCGCGGGCGTGAGCCCTATAGCTGGTGGCCACGGCGCCGAAACTCAGGCGGATATGATCGACCAGGCTGAGCTGAAACATGGGACCCTCCCACAAGGGGGGACACTCAATCGGGACAGTCACGCGTGACTGTCCCGATTGAGTGTCCCCGTCCTACTGCCCCAGCTCTGCAAGACGGAGACCTGAGGCAAAGCACGGCAAAAGCGGACGTATACGATCTCGGCTCGCCTGACGCGTGCCGCCAGCGTGCAACTTTGACAGGGCTCGAATCCGGTTCGCCCGACGCTCCAGTGGGCCGCTGAACGCTTGACGGATTGGCGTCGAACCGGGTCAACTACACAAACGCACTCGTGACCGACACCAGCCCAACTCGACCGTTCGACGAGCGCGCCGCGTTGCAAGAGCTCGAGCGGCTCGCCGAGAAGATCCAATCCACCAGGCGGCAACGTCAGCAGTCCGTCGCCGAGTTCGAATCGTTCGTGAAGGCCTTCCGCGACGACCGCTACCGCGAGGTCATGGCCGCGTCGGCTCCTGCCGCGAGGCCCTCCGATCCGCCGCAGACCGTGGAACGGCGGGTCGCCGACGCGCGGGTCACTGACGCGCCCGTCACGCCTCTCGTGCAGCCCGCGTCCGATGTCGCACCACCTGTCGTCGTTCAGCCAGTCGCGCATCAGTCCACCGGGAGCTCAGGGTGGCTGGCGTCGCGCCCCTCCGATCAACGTCTTGCCCTCGCGGGGCTCGGCGTTCTGGCGCTGGTGGCGCTCGTCATGTGGTTGTGGGGCGGAAGCGGTTCGCCTGCGACACCGCCTGCGGCCGCCGTGCCGGCTGCCGGAACGGAGCCTGCGCCGGCCGCGCCGGCCGCGGCGCCGCAGCCCGTGGCAAGCACGGGCCCCGCGCGTGCGCTCAACGTCGAGCTGATTACCATCCGCCCCGTGTGGACGCGCGCGGTCGTCGACGGTGAGAAAGTCATCGAGCGCGAGCTGCCGAAGGACTCGCGGATTTCGCTGAGCGCCGATCGCGCGATTGTCATCAGAGCCGGCGACGCCGGCGGGATGCGCCTGATCGTGAACGGCCGCGATGAGGGCATCATAGGCCGCAACGGACAGACCGTGACACGCACGCTGACCGCGCCGCCAAACAGCCCTCGGTGAACGCTGCCGCGTGCACGATCGTCGCGAAGAGCTTTCTCTCGTACGCTCGCGTCCTCGCCGACTCGTTCCTCCGTCATCATGCAGGCATCCCCTTCTTCGTGCTTCTCGCGGACGAGATCGAAGGGTGCTTCGACCCCGCGTCTGAATTGTTTCAGCTGATCGCGCTCGGCGATCTCTCCATTCCGAATGCGAATCGATTCAGGTTCGGGTACCCGCAGCAGCCGCTGAGCTACGCGTCGACGCCCTATCTCCTCGAGCATCTGCTCGACCGCGGCTTCTCCCGCGTGCTCTTCTTCAAGCAGGAAGGCCTCGTACTCGACAGCCACGCCGAGGTGCTCGAGTTGCTCGGACGCCATCCGATCGCGATGACGCCCCACCTGCTGTCGCCACTCGAGAGCGGCGATCCGATCGCGCGCGAGCTCAACGTCCTCCAGTCGGGCATCTTCAACGTGGGCCTGCTCGGTGTGTCGGACCACGGCGCCGCGCGCCGCTTCCTCCGGTGGTGGCAGGATCGTGTGTTCACGCATTGCCTTCACGCCGTTGCGGACGGGATGCACTACGAGCAGCGCTGGCTCGATCTCGTTCCCGGATACTTCGAGGGCGCGCACATCATCCGCGACCCGGGCGTCAACGTCGGCCACTGGAACCTGCCCGACCGCCGCATCGACGTCGAAGGATCCGCGGTGCGCGTCGACGGACGCCCGTGCAGGTTGTTCCGCTTCAGCGGGTTCGATCCGGACACGCCGCAGCGGGCCACGCGCTATTCGGATCGCTTGACGCCGGAGATCCTCGGGCCCGCGGGCGAGGTGTTCGCGCGCTATGGCCGTCTTCTGAACGAGGCCGGGTACCAGGAGACGCGCCGCTGGCCGTACGCGTACAGGCCGATTCGACAACGGCGTGGCCGTCGCTGATTTCATGCGGCACATCTACCTTCGGCTGGGCGACGCAGCGGACACCTTCGGCGATCCACGCGACACCACGCGCGAGGGCAGCTACTTCGACTGGCTTCGCGAGCCGGCCGCTCCAGGCTCGCCCGTGACACGGCTCTGGCAGGCCGTCCACGCCGCCCGCCCCGATCTGCAGGCGGCATTTCCCGATCCGCTCGGAGCGGACAGCCCGCGCTTCATTGCCTGGACGGCCAGCTCCGGCACGCGCGAGCACGGCATTCCCGACGTCTTCCTGCCCGGGTGTCCATCGTGAGCGCCGAGGCCGATCGCCGCGAATCGACGCTGGGAGATCGTCCGAAGGTTGCCGTCGGGACGATCGTCGCGCGCAACTATCTCGCGTTCGCCGAAGTGCTCGGGCGATCGCTCGCGGAGCACCACCCCGGGACGCCGTTCTTCGTTGCGCTGGCGGACCGACCCCATCCGTCGGCCGCGTCTCTCGAGCCTGCGGAGATCGTCGCGATGGAGGCGCTCGGCATCCCGGATTTCGAACGGTTCCGCGCCGGGCGCACGCTCAAGGAGCTCGCGGTTTCAGCCAAGCCGTTCCTGTTGCAGCATCTCCTGGACCGCGGCTTCCAGGCCGCGATCTTTCTCGATCCCGACACGCTGGTCGTCGGCGATCTCGCACCCGTCTTCGACGAGGTCTCGTCGCACCCGGTCGTGCTGACGCCCCACCTGCTGGAACCTCCCGAGGGTACGGACCGGATCCAGCGCGAGCTCGATCTGGTGCGTGCCGGGACGTTCAATGCAGGTTTCGTGGGAGTGTCGAATTCCGCCGTGTCCCGGCGAATGCTGTCCTGGTGGCAGGGCCGCCTGCTCGCCGCGTGCTCGGACGACATCGCGCGCGGAATGTATTTCGATCAGCGCTGGCTCGACTTGATGCAGACGCTGTTCGACGGTGTCAGGATTCTGCGGGATCCCGGATGCAACATCGCGTACTGGAACCTGCCCGAGCGCGATCTCCAGCTCCGCGACGGCCAGCTCGTCGTCCGCGGCGGCCCCGCCAGGTTCGTGCACTTCAGCGGCTTCGAACCGGCGAACCTGCCGTATCTGTCGCGCTATTCACGCCGCGCGACATCTGACATCTCCGGCGCGACGCGAAGCGTGTACCAGGAGTACGCCGGCTTGCTGAAGGCGGCCGGCCACGACGTGACCAGCCGCCTTCCCCATGCGTCCGCCGAATGATCTTCCGATCCGCGTAATCCGCGCGATCCGCGTCTGTTAAGCCGCGTCTGCTAGTCCGCGTCTATCAGAAGCGGATGCCCATCGCGAACTGGAACGTCCTCGGCAGCGTGTACGCCGCGGCGCCGGTCGGCTCGCCGAAGCGCTCGTCGTAGTCCCAGTGCACGCCCTGGACCGGACGCGTCGTGAACGGATTGAACGTCTCGAAGCGATCCGAATCGTCGACGGCCGTCAGCACCGTCGTGTTGATGGCGTTGCTTCCCAGGTTGAACAGCTGAAACTGGTTGAACAGGTTCAGCACCTGCACCTGGCCGAAGAGCTCGGTCTTCCCGCCCAGCCGATAGCCGTAGTTGATCGACAGGTCGGTGCGGAACATGCTCTCGGTGCGGAACGCGTCGCGACCCGTGAACCAGTAGCTCACCGTGTCAGGCGCTTCGGCGTAGCCGGGATCGTCGACGTACAGGCCAGGAGCGGATGCTGCCGACTCCGCCGTACGGCGTACCGGAGCTGGTCTGCTCGAGCACGCCGAGCGTAAATGTTCCGAAGCGCTCGCTCATCGGCAGCTGCCACGTGCCCCACAGGCGCACGCGATGCCGCTGATCCGCGGAGAGATTGCCCTCCGGAGCGAACCACGCGAGATCGGTGAACTCCGGATAGCTGAGGACGCTCGACGTCACCGGCCCCGAGTTGATTGTCTCGCCGTCGACGTTGCCCCACAGCTTCGACAGGGTGTAGTTCCCGCCGATGTTGATCTTCGAGCCGATGCGATAGTTCACCTGCGTGCTCAGCGCCGTGTACTGGCGGTCTGTGACGTTCGTGTTCTCCACGAGCACGAGATCCAGCACGTTGCCGTTGGCGTCGGTCACCTGTCCCGTGCTCGTATCGACGCGCTCCGTGTAGAAGTCGTTGAAGTCGCGGTAGACGAAGTCCGCGCGAATCGCGCCGTGGCTGCCCAGCTGGCGGCTGAGGCCCGTGGCGAACTCGTTGGCGTGCGGCGACTTCAGCAGATCGCGTATCTGGACCTTGACGCCGGGAATGCTCGTGAAGAACGGATCCCGGTTCGTGCCGCCGTTGCCGTTGAACCAGCCGAACACCTGCTGCAGCGCGGCGTCCGACGCGACGAGCGGTCCACCCGACGTGTTGATGCCGCTGCCCTCATAGAAATACGCGATGATCGACGGCGTGCCGGCCGGCGACGCCGAATCGGCGATGCTGTTCGCCAGCGCCGCGACGTACTTCCCGTAGCTCGCGTGCACGCCCCATCGCCCGTCGCCGATCGGATCGTAGACGAGGCCGACGCGCGGGCTGAAGGCGCTGTCGTTCGCCACGAGGTTGCCGGCGCCGTCCTTCCCGTCGTTCCTGTCCCAGCGCAGGCCGAGATTGAACGTGAAGTGCTTGCTCGCGCTCCAGGAGTCGTTGATGAACAGCGAGTGCGTGCGGAAGTTCGTGCCGCCGCTCGCCTCGGTGATCGGCCACCAGACGATGAACGTGGAACCGTCGTTGTCGATCACCGGGAAGACCGTGCCGTCCTGGAGGATCGTGTCGGTCGCCCACACGTGATAGTCGCTGCCCGACTGATGATTGTCGCCCTTTCGCCGGTCGTTGAACGTGTCGTACCCGAAGGCGACGTTGTGCGAGCCGCGCCGCGTCGACAGGAAGTAGTTCCCCTTCAGGAACAGGTTCGAGTTGTCCCGCTCCTCCGGGCCGCAGACGCCGCAGAAGTTCGGGGCCCACCACCAGGCGCCGGTGAGCTGATCGCGAAGCACCGTGCCGTCGATCAGGTCGGTCGACGTGCCGCCGGAATTCTCGAACGAGAACTGCCGGCTCGAGTACTGCGCTTCGAGGAACAGGTTCGGCTTGAGCGTGCCGGCATAGTGCAGCGAGAACCGATCCTGCGGCAGTTCGCGCGTGTGCAGGCTGCGCAGGTCCATCACTTCCTGCGGGCTCGGCCAGACGTTGTTGACCTCGGTCTCTCGAATCGCGGCGTAGGTGGCCCGCACGGTGTGCCCGTTCGCCAGCGACTGCGTGATCTTGCCTTCGAACCGCTTCTCGTCGTTCTCGAACGCGTATGGAACGCGCGTGAAACCGGTTTCGTTCGATTTCACCTGGTCGAAGAAGCGGCCGGCGCCGAAGAACCAGGTGCGGTTCCTCAGAATGGGCCCACCCATCGTGAACTCGTAGGTCGGCACCGTGTCGTTCGTCTTCGGCTCGTCGAACGGGCTGACCGTGCGCCAGTCGTCGTTGGCGAACGTCGTCCGCAGCGACCCGCTGAACTGGTTGCCGCCGCTCTTCGAGATCGCGTTCACGACGCCGCCGGTGAAGCGGCCGTATTCAGCCGAGATCCCCGACGTCGAGACCGTCGTCTCCTGAATCGCGTCCTCGATGAAGAGCGTGAAGGGCGTGCCGCGGATGTTGTCCGAGATCTGCACGCCGTCGAGCATGAAGAGGTTCTCGAACGACATCGCGCCGCCGATCGAGACCGCGTTGCTCGGTCCGGTCGCGTGCACGGCAGGCGCGAGGTTGACCGCGGACAGCAGCGTCCGCGCCGTCGGGAGTGTCGAGAGCAGATCGTGCTGGATGTTCGTCGACGCCTGCACCGTGTTCGTGAACGCGTCGGCACGGGCCACGACGTTCACCACTTCGCTCAGCGATTCGGGCCGAAGCGTGACGTCGAGGCTGACCGGCTGACCGGTGCCGACGTCGCGCGTCTGTTTCGACGTGGCGAAGCCGCTCAGTTCGACGGTGATCGTGTACGGTCCGGGCGGCAGGGCGGGCAGGAGGTAGTCGCCGTTCTCAGACGTCACCGCCGTGCGAGTCCCCTGGAGATGCGTAGACTGGATCGTGACCGTCGCGCCCGGCACTGGCAGACCGCTGCTGTCAGTGACGCGGCCTGTAATCGATCCTGAAGGAGTTTGCGCGCTGACCGAAATCGTGCAGAGCGTGGACGCGGCGAGCACGAGAAGTGCGACGCCGGCACGCTGAATGAGAGCCTGAAACATTCGACCCTCTCCTTTCTAATCCTCGAGGCGAATGCCTGCGGACAGTCGCGTCCGCTGGCATTCGACGGGAAACGCAAAGGAGGGGCCTGCACTGATGGTCCACGCGCGCGAAGGGCGGCCGCGCGTTCGTCACGGGAATCGGGCATCTCGTCACGCCCGCTGTTCGGGTCGCACATTCACGCGCCGCGCGCCGTCCGCAAGATCGCGCGACGGCCGCCGCTCATCTTCAATCCGTTGGTTCCTGGATACGAATCACTGAACTTCGTCCCGACTCGACCATAGCGCCTGGACGAGCCGAATGAGTACTCCGCTGCTCGCGAGGAAGACGACGCCGAGGGCGAGCGCGGCGCCTTGACGTCCGTAGAGCACGTTGCCGACGGTGAAGAGGGCAGACCAGATCGCCGTGCAGCCGACCACCCAGCCGAGAAGCGCCATCGGCATGTTATCGGGCGAGCTTCGCAGCGAAGGGCTCGCGAGCGAACGGATCGGTTTCCAGCCGGGGCCACTGGGACGCACCTTCTCGTAGAACCGGACCAGCACATCGCGATCGGTCTCCGGACCGAGAAACGCCGTTGCGACCCAGCAGATCGTCGTGGCGGCAATCGTGATCACGAGGGCGCGGTGCGTGCTCATGGCGTATCCGCTGCGGGACATCGCGAGCAGGATCAACGAGACGGCGAACGAGCTGATCATCGCGACCACCTCGCACCACGCGTTGACGCGCCACCAGAACCAGCGCACGAGGTACAGCAGACCAGTGCCCGCTCCGACCTGCAGGATGACATCGAAGGCGTCCTTGGCGGTGTCGAGCAGATAGACGAGCCCGGAGGAGCAGAGAAAGAGTCCGATCGTCGCCACGCGGCCCGCGTTCACGTAGTGCGCCTCGTCGGCGTCCCGGCGGACGAACCGCCGGTAGAAGTCGTGAACGAGATACGAGGCGCCCCAGTTGAGGTGCGTCAGGATCGTCGAGGAATTGGCGGCGATCAGCCCGCCGACCATGAGGCCGACGAATCCGGCGGGCAGGAACCTGAGCATCGCCGGATAGGCGATGTCATGGCCGAGGAGCGCGGGATCGAGGTTCGGAAACGCGCGCTGGATGTCGGCGAGCTCGGGATAGACGAGCAGCGACGCGAGCGCGACGAGGATCCACGGCCACGGCCGCAGCACGTAGTGCGCCACGTTGAAGAAGAGCACGGCGCCGAGCGCATCCTTCTCCGACTTCGATGCCAGCATGCGCTGAGCGATGTAGCTGCCGCCGCCGGGCTCCGCGCCCGGGTACCACACGGCCCACCACTGCACGGCAATCGGCATCACGAACACGGCGATCGCGATCTCCCAGTTGTTGGTGAAGTCCGGCAGCACCGCGAGATAGTCCAGGCCGCCCGGCCCCCTTGTCGCCGACAGCTTGTCGACGAGCCCGGACAACCCGCCGACCTGCGGCGCCTGCAGCGCGAAGTACGCGGCGGCGATCACGGCGGTCATCTTGATGAAGAACTGGATCATGTCGATGACGAGCACGCCCCAGAGTCCGGAGTGCGCCGCGAAGACGACGTTGAGGATGCCGACGCCGAGGAGCGTCTGCCAGCGCTCGAGGCCGAAGAGGATGCCCGCGATCTTGCACGCCGCCAGGTTGACGGTCGCCATGATCATGCAGTTGAAGAGCAGGCCGAGGTACACCGCGCGGAAACCGCGCACGAGGCTCGCGGCGTTGCCGGAGTAGCGGATCTCGTAGAACTCGAGATCGGTCAGCACGCCGGATCGCCTCCACAGGCGGGCGTAGAAGAACACCGTCGCCACGCCCGTCAGCACGAACGCCCACCAGACCCAGTTGCCCGCGACGCCGTTGCGGCGAACGATGTCGGTGACGAGATTCGGCGTGTCGCTGCTGAACGTCGTCGCCACCATCGACAGCCCCGCGAGCCACCACGGCACCGCGCGGCCGGAGGCGAAGAACTCGGAGGTGTTGCGCCCCGCGCGCCGCGCGAAGAAGAGCGCCGGCACGAAGCACACGAGCAGCGACGCCGCGACGATGAGCCAGTCGAGGAGGGTGAGCGTCATATCGGCGCTCACTTTATCCTAAGGCTCTGGGCTTGTGGGCTCTGGGCTCTGGCAAGAGCATCCAGATCTAAGGCTAGAGCCAGCCAAAGCCCAAGGCCTAGAGCCCAAGGCCTCTGGCGCCTCTGGCCTACTCCCGGTTCAGCGCCACGAGCGGATCGATCCGCATGGCGCGGTAGGTCGGTACGGCGCACGCGGCGACCGTCACCGCGAGCATGAGCGCGCCGACCGCCACGTACGTGGCCGGATCCGTCGGGCTGACGCCGTACAGCTCCCGCGCGATGAACCGCATGACGGCTGCGGCGCCGATCATGCCGAGCGCCACGCCGGTCAGTGAGAGCAGCAGCCCCTCTTTCGCGACGGACCAGAGCACGTCCCGGCGCCGCGCGCCCAGGGCGAGCCGGATGCCGATTTCACGCGTTCGCCTGGTGACGAGAAAGGCCAGCACGCCGTAGATCCCGACCATGCCCAGCGTCAGGGCAAGCGCGGCGAACGTGGTGAAGAGGGCGGCGACCGACGCCGGAATCGAGATCGCATCGGTCATCGCGGCCGACAGCGGCCTCGGCTCGCTGACCGGGACGTCTCCACTGATCGCGGCGACGGCGCCCCGCACGATCCCGCTCACCTGTCCTTCGTCGAGCGCGCTCGACACGACCATCGTCATGTCGACGGGCAGCGCGCGGTTCTCGAGCGTGGCGCGCGGGCTGAACGGCACGTACATCGTGCCCGCAATCCAGCCAGGCTCATCGCGCTGCAAGTTGTACGCGCGCACGTCCTCGGCGATTCCGACGACGGTGTGCCAGGTCTTGTCGTCGACGAACCGGATGCGCTTGCCGAGCGCCGAGCTCTCGTCGCTCCAGTATTTGCGCGCCGTCGATCGCGGAACGATCGCGACGGCCGGGTTCCCCGTGAGATCGGCGTTGGCGAACGTCCGGCCCGCGAAGATCCGGACGTTCATCACCCGGAAGTAGTCAGGTGTCACGACGTTCAGCCAGAAGAGAGGTTCAGGGCGCCGGCCGCCGTTCTCCTGAAGACCTTCGAGCACGACCGACCGTTTTGCGACGTCGCCGGTCAGCGGCAGCGTGTTGATCAACGCGACGCCGCCGACGCCCGGCGAGGCGCCCACGCGATCGACCATCGTCGAATAGAAGGCGAGGCAGCGCTCCGGCTCCGCGCAGAGCGGCCGGCCCGGCGTGATGCGGGCACTCATCACGCGATCGACGCGAAACCCGGTTTCGACCGCGGATAGCGTCCACAGACTTCGGACCAGCAGGGCCGCGGCGATGACGACGAGGACGGATGCCGCGACTTCGGCGACGACCAGGATGCCTCGAAGGCGCGGGCTGACGGCCGTCGCGGCGCCGCGCCCGCCCTCGGACAGCGAGTCGGAGACGTTGAGGCGCGCCGCCTGCGACGCCGGCGCGAGTCCGAAGACGATGCCCGTACCGAGGGCGATGACGGCGGTGAGCGCGAGGACGCGCCAATCGAGGTGCGCGTTCGCGAGGCCGGGTGTGTCCGCCGGGAGCACGCGCGCGAGGAGCGACAGCCCCTGTGTCGCGACGAGCAGGCCGAGCAGGCCGCCGGCGCCGGCGATGACCACGCTTTCCGTGAGGAGCTGCTGCGCGATGCGGGATTGTCCGGCTCCGAGCGCGGAGCGGATGCCGATCTCCTTCGACCGCGCGCCGGCTCGCGCGAGGCTGAGGTTCGCGACGTTCGCGCAGGCGATCACGAGAATCATCACGACGACGCCCAGCAGCAGAAAGAGACGTCCGCGCACGTCAGCGACCATTCCGGTCTGCAACGCGACGACCGTGGCGTTGGCGTTCCAGGCGGGCGGCATCGGCCACGGAAAGAGCGGGCGCAGCTCCGATTGGAAAGCGGCGAGATCCTTCGCCGCCTGCTCGACGCTGACGCCGGGGTGCAGGCGGCCGATGCCAGGCATGTAGTCGCTGGCCCAGTACCGATGGCACGTTGCGCGCGTCGAGGTGGAGCGGGATCCAGATCTCGATGTCGGGATTGGGAAAGGCGAAATCCGCGGGCATCACGCCGAGCACCTGGCGCTGGACGCCGTCCAGCGTGATCGTGCGCCCGACGATCGACCCGTCGCCTCCGAAGCGCCGCAGCCACGTGGCATGGCTCAGCACCGCCAGGTCGTCGCGTCCGGCGGCATCCTCGCCGGGCTGGAACGTCCGCCCCGCGGCAGCGCCAACGCCGAGAATGTCGAAGAGCTCCGCGGAGACCATCGCGCCTCTCACGCGCACCGGTTGATCCAGTCCCGTCAGGTTGAATCGATGATCCTGCGCGTAGACGGCCACGCGCATCGTGCGGATCCGCTCGCGCATCGCGGCGAGCCCGCCTCGCGGATAGGTTCCCGTGATCGCGACGAGTCGATCGGGTTCCGGATACGGCAGCGGCCGGAGAAGGATAGCGTCCACCAGGCTGAAGACCGCGGTGTTGGCGCCGATGCCGAGCGCCAGCGTGAGGATCGCGACCGCGGCAAACACAGGCTGACGCCGGAGCGTCCGCGCTGCGTAGCGGACGTCGTGAAGAATGGACTCGACGACGGGAACCCTGCGGACCTCGCGGCATTGCTCCTTCGCCGCTTCGATGCCGCCGAATTCGCGCAGGGCCTTCAGGCGTGCCTCGTCCGGCGAGAGGCCGGATTCGACGTAGCGGACGGTTTTCTCAGCGACGTGATGCCGGATCTCGTCCGCGAGCGCACGCTCGCTCGCGCCACGATCGAGCCACGCGCGCAGCCTCGCTGGCAGCGAGACGATCAGCCGCTCGATCCGCTGCGCCTCCAGGGTGAGCCGCCTCCACATGACGCCGCCTCCTGCCACTCTCGGTTACCGAGAGAGCAGCATACGCCGCTCCCTCTCGGTAAGCAAGAGGAAGGGTGGCGAGCATCACGTCCGACAGCTGTTACGCGCGTCCGCTATGATGCCCATCGCCGGTGTCCGATCCCGGACACTGGGGTCAGACCCTTGTCGCGCGTTACCGTAGGCGCTCTGGGGAGGGACGGAATGCCATTCTCACGGCGCGAATTCCTTGGTTCGACGGCGGCAGCCGGCATCGCCGGGCTGGTGCGACTGGAGGCGCAGCGGACTCCGGCCGAGCGCGCGGTGTTCCGGCACGGCGTCGCGAGCGGCGATCCGCTGGGCGAAAGCGTGATTCTCTGGACGAGAGTCACCGCGACAGCCGGCGCGCGACCGGAGGTCGGCTGGGAGGTCGCGAAGGACGCGACGTTCACGCGCATCGTCCTGCGTGGAAGCGTCACCACGGGCGTCGAGCGGGACTTCACCGTCAAGATCGACGCGAGCGGTCTCGAGCCCGCGACGACGTACTACTACCGCTTCACGACGCTCGGCGAGCGATCCCCGATCGGCCGCACGAAAACGCTCCCCGTGTCGCTCACGGAGCGCGTCCGGCTGGCAGTCGCATCGTGTTCGAACCTGCCGTATGGATATTTCAACGTGTACCAGCGCATCGCGAAGCGCGCCGATCTCGACGCGGTACTCCACCTTGGCGACTACATCTACGAGTACGAGAACGGTCGCTATGGCGACGGCAAGGCTTACGGCCGGATTCCCGCTCCGAATCGTGAGATCGTGGCGCTCTTCGACTACCGCACCCGCCACGCGCAGTACAAGTCCGATCCCGATCTGCAGGAAGCGCATCGCCAGCACCCCTGGATCGTGGTGTGGGACGACCACGAGATCGCGAACAACACGTGGCGGGACGGCGCCGAGAACCATCAGCCCGATCGCGGCGACGGCGGATGGGCGGCCCGGCGCGCCGCGGCCGTTCAAGCGTTCTTCGAGTGGATGCCGATCCGCGAGGATCGCGCGACGCGTCAGCCGAGAATCTACCGGACGTTCGCGTTCGGCGGCCTCGCGGATCTGATCATGCTCGACACGCGGCTCATCGATCGCGACGAGCAGGCCGCCCGGCGTGAAGACATCGCGATCGTCGACAACCCGGCGCGCTCGGTCCTCGGCGCCGCGCAGGAGCAGTGGCTGTTCGGCGAGCTCGCGGCGTCCCGGCGCGCGGGCGTGCGATGGCAGCTCCTCGGCCAGCAGATCATGTTCGCTCCGCTGAGCCTGCCGGGCGCGACAACGGTGAGCACTGATACATGGGAGGGCTACCGGCCGTCGCGGCAGCGGGTCATCGACGCCATTCGTCAGCAGAACCTGTCGAATGCCGTGATTCTCACCGGCGACGTCCACAGCTCCTGGGGCTACGACGTTCCGCTCAATCCCTGGGACGGCTACGACGCGGCGACGGGGCGCGGAACGCTCGCGGTCGAAGTGGTCACGCCGTCGGTGACGTCGCCGAGCGGTTTTGGAACGCCCGCGGAAGCCGCCGCGCGCAGCGAGAAGCACCGCAAGGAGCGGCCGCATCTCCGCTACGTGGACGGCCTGCTGCGCGGCTACGTCATCGTCGACGTCACGCACGAGCGGATGCAGGCGGACTGGTACTACGTTCCGACCGTGACGGCGAAAGATGACACTGAGACGTTCGGAAAGGGTCTGGTCAGTGTGGCGGGCAGCCCGCACCTGGTCGAAGCGGCAACGCCCGCGGCGCAGAAATCGAGCGCCGCTCCTGCGCCGTTAGAGATGTAGGTCCCTGCTCCGTCGTACGGAGGTCCGGCTGAAGCCGGACACTACAGGCACGTTTCCTGGCGGGTCCGCCGAGGTTCAGTAAAGCCGCACTACAGGCCGTTTCCTGTAGTGTCCGCCTTTAGCAGGCTGTTGAAAAACTAACTCGGCAGGGATCGACAGTTCGATCCCCGCGTACTACACTGGGCGCAACTCTTTTCAGGCAGGTGCGCCGACGATGCGAGGTCACGACGAGCGTTCCGATTTCCTCTTTAGCTATGTCTCGCCCGAGGAACGTGTGCCGCCGGATCACCCCTTGCGACCGATCCGTCAGATGACGGACGCCGCATTGGCCCGGCTCCGTCCACGGTTGACACAGTTGTGACTCGGCTAGCGGGCGTCCCTCGATTCCGCCCGAGCAGTTGTTGCGCGCGTTGCTGCTGCAGGTGCTCTACAGTGTCCGGAGCGAGCGCTTGCTGATCGAGCAACTCGATTACAACCTGCTGTTTCGGTGGTTCGTGGGCCTCGGCATGGATGAACGCGTCTGGAATCATTCGACGTTCTCGAAAAATCGAGACCGCTTGGTCAAGGGCGCGATCGCCCAGGCCTTCTTTGAGGCGGTTCGTCGCGAAGCCGACGCGCATCGATTGTTGTCGGACGAGCATTTCACTGTCGACGGCACGTTGCTGGAGGCGTGGGCGAGTCACAAAAGTTTTCGGCGCAAGGGTGAGGACGGTGGGCCTCCGGACGACCCGAGCAATCCGAGCGCCAATTTTCGCGGCGAGCGGCGCAAGAACGAGACGCACCAGTCGACGACCGACCCCGATGCGCGCCTCTATAAGAAAGGCGTCGGGGCCGGCGCCGCACAGCTCGCGTATTTCGCGCATGTGTTGCTGGAGAATCGCTCGGGGCTGGTAGTGGAGACGTGCGTGACGCCCGCGGACGGCTACGCGGAGCGTGACGCCGCGTTGGTGATGCTGGCCAAGGTCCCCGGCGGTCGCGTCACGCTCGCGGCGGATAAAGAGGTACGACTATCCGGCCTTTGTGGCCGAGCTGCGGCGGATGCGCGTGACGCCTCATGTGGCGCAGAACACGACGAACCGCCGGAGTGCCATTGATGGGCGGAGCACCCGTCACCCCGGTTATGCCGTGAGTCAACGGAAACGGAAGCGCGTTGAAGAAACGTTTGGGTGGATGAAGACCGTCGGCCTCGTGCGCAAGCTGCGGCATCGCGGTGGCCCGCTGGTCGAGTGGATCTCTCTGCGCTTCACGGCTGCCGCTTACAACTTGGTGCGGATTCGGAATCTGGTCTATGCCTCCGCGTAACCTCCGGCTGACAGCCCGAGGCCGGGCACCCGCACTCGCGGCTGACGCCTCACCTCGCCTCGCGCTGGAGATGTGCGGATTCATCGAGTTACTTTTTCAACAGCCTGTTAGGCGGACCACGAGAGCAATTACTTGATTCGATCGGACAGCATGCCGATGCTGATCGCGTAGCTCGTCGCGCAGTTGTAGGCGAGTATCGCTTCGTAGTTCTTGTAGACGAGGAAGTAGCGGGAGCCGTCCGTCACGAGGGATCCTTCGAGCGTGCTGGCGGGCAAGGCGCCTCCGGAGAGGGTAAGCACGCCGCGCTTGCGCCATTCCCTGAGAGGCAGCGGCTTGGTCAGCGCGCGCTCGGCGCGGCAGCCCGATTCGCGGCGCGGCACGCCGGCGACGGCTTTGCGCGACGCCTTCGGCACCTTGACCTCCCGGCCCCACGTCGTCTCCTCCGACCACCCGTGCTCGCGAAGATAGAACGCGATCGACGCGAAGACGTCCGCGAGTGAGCTCCAGATGTCTCGACGGCCGTCGCCGTCGAAATCCTGCGAGAACTTGAGGTAGGTGGAAGGCATGAACTGCGGCTGGCCGAGCGCGCCGGCCCACGATCCCCGCAGGCGATCGAGCTCGATGTCGCCGCGGTTGACGATCTCCAGCGCGCTGAACAGCTCGTTGCGGAACATCGACGCGCGCCGCGGATCGTAGGCAAGCGTCGCGAGCGCGGGAATCGTCGGCCGGACGCCCGAGAAGCGGCCGAAATTCGATTCGAGGCCCCAGATCGCCGTAATGATGCGCGGCTGGACGCCGTACTTCAATCCCACCGATTTCAGGAGCGCGCGATGCTGCGTGTACATCTCCTGCGCGGTGCGAAGGGTCGGTCTCGTCAGGCGTCGCTTGAGGTACGACGGTCAGGTCGAGCGAGAACTCCGCCTGCGTGCGATCGCGCTCGAGGATCTGGCTTACCGGTTCGATGTCCGAGAGCGCGCTCTCGACGATCTCCTGGCGGATTCCGCGGGCGAGCGCTTCGGTGCGCAGCTCCGCCAGCCAGTCTGCGAAGGGTATCGGCGCTGTCGTCGGCGGGGCGACGGCTGCTTCCTGGGCGCGGGCGGCCGCGGGCGAAATGGCGAGCGCTACGGCCAAGGTCACGAGCAGGCCCCAGGCTGAAGTCGCGCGCGGACTACGGCGCATCGATCCATTGTGACATGGACAACTCTCGCGTGCGCGCTCACGCGTCAACGTTCGATCGTCCGGCGAGCGAGGCGACGACGGCCGTCAGCTCCGCGGGCTCGATCGGTTTCGCGAGGTGAGTCTGATAGCCGGCGACGAGCGCCTGCGCGCGATCGCCGGCGGTTGCGAACGCCGTCAGCGCCGCGGCTGGCAGCGGAGGATCGCCTGTGTCGAGCTTTCGGACCTTTCGAATCAGCGTGTACCCGTCCTCGCCCGGCATCGCGATGTCGCTGAGGAGCACATCGGGCCGTTGACGCAGGATTTCCTCGAGCGCTTCCGCGGCGGATGCCACAGCCACGACCTCCGCGCCGCAGCTCTCCAGGATCGCTCCGATCAGCCCGCGCGCATCCGCTTCGTTGTCGACGACGAGGACGCGGATACCTTCGAGCGAGCACAGGTTCAGCGTCGTCGACTGCCTGACGGTCCCAGCGTTATCCGCGGTCATTCCGGCCACCGGCATCCTGACCACGAAGGTGGCGCCGAGGCCGGCGCCGTCGCTGCGCGCCGCGATGGTGCCGCCGTGCAGCTCGACCAGATGCCGGACGATCGAGAGGCCGAGGCCGAGGCCGCCGTGCTTTCGCGTGCTGGCTGGATCCTGCTGCCGGAACCGGTCGAAGACGTGCGGAAGGAATTGGGGCTCGATCCCTGCGCCCGTGTCGGCGACGCTGAACACGACCATCCCGCCGTCGCATCCTTCGGTGACGGTGACGAGCCCGCCCTCCGGAGTGAACTTGATCGCGTTGCTGAGGAGGTTCCAGATCACCTGCTGCATCCTCGACGGGTCGCAGAAGATGGCCTCGGATGCGCCATCGAACGTTCGGACGATGGCGATGCCCTTCGCATTGGCGGCTGGGAGAATGGATTCCACCGCGGCGTCGACGATCGACCGCAGCATCATGGGCTTGAGCTCGAGGCGCAGTTTGCCGGTGATGATCCGTGAGATGTCGAGCAGATCGTCGATGAGGCGTGCCTGCAGCCGCGTGTTGCGCTCGATGATCTCGACCGCGCGCCTCGCCGTGTCATCCGCGAGCTGGCCGCCGGCCAGCAGCTGGGTCCAGCCGAGGATGGCGTTGAGGGGCGTGCGGAGCTCGTGGGAGAGCGTCGCGAGGAACTCGTCCTTCGCGCGGTTCGCCGCCTGCGCTTCGAGCCGGGCCTGCTGCTCGCGCTCGAGGAGCTGCCGCCGCTCTTCGTTCGCGCGGTGCATGCCCATCGCGTAGCGCAGGCTGCGCTCCAGGCGTTCCGCGGTGAGCGTGTTCTTGTTCAGGTAATCGGACGCGCCCGCCTTCATCAGCTCGACCGCGACTTCCTCGTCACCCTGCGCGGTGAGCGCGACGACCGGGATGCCGATGCCCATCGCCCGCAGGTCGTGGAGCAGTGCGACGCCATCGGTCCCCGGGAGCCTGTAGTCGAGCAGCGCGCAGTCGTAGGCGTGATCCTGGACGGCCGCGAGCGCGCCGGCGCGGTCCACGCGTTCGTCCACCTCCGCGTCGATTCCGGCCCGGCGCAGCAATCGCGTCACGGCCAGCCGATCGACGGCGTCGTCGTCGACCAGCAGCAGTCGCAGGTCACTCATGAATCGTCACGGCAGCTCGGCGAGGGTCCAGTACTTGTTCAGCGTAGCCATCACATCGACGAAGCTCTCGAAGGTGACCGGCTTCACCAGGTAGCCCGCCACGTTCAGGTTGTAGGCGTCGATCTTGTCGCGCTCGTCCGTCGAGGTCGTCAGCACGACGACGGGCGTGGCCCGGAGGTCCGGATCGTCGCGGAGCGCGTGCAGGAACTCGAGTCCGTTCATCCGCGGCATGTTCAGATCGAGCAGAACGATCCGGCGCTCGTCTGGCACGACGCTCCGACGGAGCATGTCGAGCGCCTCGAGACCGTTCGCAGCGACATGAATGAGGTTGGCGATGTGGCTCGTCTTGAACGCGCGGCGCACGTTCATCACGTCGACCTTGTCGTCGTCGACGAGAAGGATGTTGAGGGGCCTTTCGGACACGCTGCCTCCCCCGCTCACTTGCGCCACAGGAACCTGAACGTCGCGCCGGAGCCCGGCGCCGACTCGACCCAGGCCCGCCCGCGCTGGCTTTCGACGATCTTCTTCACCAGCGCCAGGCCGATACCGGCGCCCTCGACGCGATCGCGGGACTCGAGCGTCTGGAAGATCCCCCAGATCCGTTCGTGAAACTCCGGCGCAATGCCCGGACCGTTGTCGCTGACCGAGAACTCGTAGAACGGACCGACGCGCTTCGACGCGATTGCGATCCGGCCGTCCTCCTGGCCCGCGTGCTTGATCGCATTGCCGATCAGGTTCATGAACACCTGCTGGAGCATCAGCCGGTCGGTCTGAAGCGTCGGCAGATCGGATTCGATAGAGATGGAGATCGTGTCGGGTGGCGAGAGCAGATCGACGACGTCACAGAGCAGACTGTTGACGTCGACGGCTTCGGCGGCCTGCTGCGTCCGGCCCGCGCGCGAGTACTGGAGCAGCCCCTCGATGAGCCCTTCCATGCGGTGCATGCGAACCCGCATCAGCTCGAGCATCTCCTGCGTCTCGCCTCTGAGATCGCCGGCCGCCAAGAGGTCCTCTTCGATCCACTGGCAGAGGTTCGCGATGCCGCGCAGCGGGGCGCGGAGGTCGTGCGAAGCGGCGTAGGCGAACGAATCCAGCTCGCGGTTCGTGCGTTCGAGGGCGATCGCGAGTTCGGCCAGCTCCTGGCGGTTGCGGACCTGCTCGGTCACGTCCACGGCGTGCGTCATCACGCCGTACGTGGCGCCGCGCGTGTCCTTGAGCGGCTGCACCGTCAGGTTGAGGAAGCGCTCGTCGCCGGCGTAATCGGTCACGACGGATTCAACGACTTCCTTCGCGCTGTGCGGCTCGCCGCTGTTGAACGCGCGATCGAGGATGGCGATCCGCTCCTCCGCGGCGTTCGGGAACGCCTCGCGCATCGTCTGCCCGATCACGTCCCGCTCCCCGATCGACTGGAGAAAGAGCCGGTTGACCGTTTCGATCACGTGCTGCGGACCGCGCGTCACGCAAATCAGCGCCGGCGCCTGCATCAATGCGCTATGCAGCTGGTCGTGGCTGAGCAGACCGCTGAGCCTTCGGTCCAGCTTGGGTGGCGCCGCTGCTGTTGGCTGATTGGTCACGACTCTGTACGCTGCTGATCGTTCGTGATACACGCGGAGGCCTCTGCGGCCAGAAACCACAATCAGAGCAAGCCGGGTACCAGGGCGCGACCCGGTTGCTCAGATCGACTCGTTTTCGAGGCCCGCGCCGCCAGTCGTGGCCGGCTCGATCAGCGTGAGGGAGGCCACCATCACGATGGCCAGGCTGATTTGTACGGCGGCGACGATCGGCTGCGCGTCGTTGACCGCGATAGCCGACCCAAGCGTGAGAAGCGCCAGGAGAAATTCCGCCGGCGCGATCCACCGGAAGAGCTTCGAACGGTGCCGCGCGAGGATCGCAGGCTGCACGCGCGCAGTGAAGAGCAGGTTCAATCGCAGCGTCACGGCTGCGGTCGCCAGGGCAAGCGCGGCGAAGAACAGCCACGCGCCAAGCGGCGGTCCCAACGAGCCCCTCACCAGTCCTGCGAGGATCGGCGTCGAGAGATCGACCGCCGTCATCGTCGCCTGGTGGAACTGCCACCACCACAGGCCGCTCTCCGCGGGCGGCGCGATGGGGGCAGCATCCGCGACTCGCTGAATTCCTGACGGTGTCACGCGGCGCAGATCTTCGAGCAGCGCGTCAGCCGACGCATACCTGTCCGACGGCGACACGCGGAGGCATCGTCGGATGATCGAATCGAGCGCGGGCATGGGGAGCTGCCGGGAGAGCGTCGGCGGCCGGCCCTCCATCATGCGCAGCAGCATGACCGCAGGGTTCGATCCGAACGGATGCTCGCCGGTCGCGAGCTCCCACGCGACGACTCCAAATGCGAACAGATCCGTCCGGGCGTCCAGTTCGCCGCCGTTGAGCTGCTCCGGCGCCATGTAACCAGGCGTGCCCGGCGTCGTGCCCGGTTCCGTCAGCCTGGTGACCGTCGGGACCTGAGGATCGTCCACGCGCGCGAGGCCGAAGTCGAGGATCTTGATGTGGCCGTCGGTTCGACGGAGCACGTTTTCCGGTTTGAGATCGCGGTGGATGATGCTCCTGGCGTGCGCGGCTGACAGTCCGGCGGCGATCTCGATGAGCGTGCTCATCAGGCGATCGGCGGGCGTCGGGCCGCGGGCGAGCTCGTCGCGCAGCGTCTCGCCCTCGACGAGCTCGGAGACGATGAAGAGCTCGCCGTCGATCTCTTCGAGCGCGTAGATCGTCGCGATCGACTCGTGGGTGAAGGAAGCGGCCGCGCGCGCCTCGCGCGCCAGCCGTTCGCGGTACCGGCGATCGCTCGTGTATTCCGGAGGCAGCGCCTTCAGCGCGACGGTCCGGCCGAGCCGCTCGTCGTGCGCGGCGTAGACGACGCCCATGCCGCCGCGCCCGACTTGCTCGATGATTCTGGTACGAGCCGATCTGCTGGCCGGCGAGCGATTGATCGGGCCCCTCGGGTTCCAGGATCAGCTCGGTTGCCACCGCCCACGCGGGCTTGTCGAGAAAGTCTTCGGCGGGCTTGTGCCGCGCGAGCAGCGAACGCACCTCGTCCGACAAGGCTCGATCCGTTTCAGCGGTCCGCTGGAGAAGCGCTCGCGGGCGTCGCCCTCGAGCTCCAGCGCGGCGTGGAACAGGGCGTTGACGTCGCGCCAGCGATCCGCGTTCACGCTGGCGAGTTTCCCTCCAGCTCGCGGGCGAGCCACGCGCGCGCGATCGCCCAATGCCGCTTGACGGTCGCCGGCGAGATCGCCATGGCCTCGGCCGTCTCTTCGATCGTCAGACCGCCGAAGAAGCGCAGCTCGACGAGACGCGCCTGCTCGGCGTCGAGCGCCGCGAGCCGTTCGAGCGCCTCGTCGAGCGCCAGGATGTCGAACGACTGCTCCCCGCCGGCGACGAGCGCTTCGTCGAGGGTCACGCGCGGCTGCGCGCCGCCGCGCTTGAGCGCGCCGCGGGCGCGCGCCCGCTCGATCAGGATCTGGCGCATCGAATGCGCGGCGATCGCGCAGAAGTGCGCGCGGTTCTGCCACCGATCCGGACGGTCCTTCATCAGACGCAGGTACGCCTCGTGGACGAGGCCGGTCGGCTGCAGCGTCTGGCCGGGCCGTTCCCGGCGCAGGTAGTTCGCGGCGAGCCGCCGCAGCTCCTGGTAGACGAGCGGCAGCAGCGAATCGAGCGACTGCCGCTCGTCAGCCATCAGGCAACTCGCTCGATCGTCACCTTGTTCATCACGACGGGCGTGACCGGGCGATCCTGCCGGCCGGTCGGCACCCCGCCGATCTTCTTCACCACGTCGAGGCCGTTCGACCACTTCGCCGAACACCGAGTGCCGGTTGTCGAGGTGCGGCGTCGGGCCGAGCGTGATGAAGAACTGGCTGCCGTTCGTGCCCGGCCCGGCGTTGGCCATCGAGAGAATCCCCGCGCGATCGTGGCGCCGCGTCGGATGGAATTCGTCCGCGAACGTATAGCCGGGACCGCCGGTCCCCTGGCCGAGCGGGTCGCCGCCCTGGATCATGAAGCCGCTGATGACGCGGTGAAAGATGATGCCGTCGTAGAACGGCCCCTTCTTCTTCTGGCCGGTCGCGGGATCCTTCCACTCCTTCGTGCCCTCGGCGAGGCCGACGAAGTTGGCGACCGTGTTCGGCGCCTCCTTGTCGAAGAGCCGGATCGTGAACGAGCCCTCGGTCGTGTCGAATTTCGCGTAGGTTCCTGGTTCCATCACACTCCTATGCGTTGCGCCCAGAATTATAGCCAACAATTTCCGCGCACCTGCCGTCTAAGCTAACGGGCCTGATCATCCAGGACGCGCGTACAGGCGGGTGAGGCCGCCGAAGCCGGAGATATCCCTTCTCCCTATCTCTGGCCCGGCTGGTCTTCGCCCGCCTCTTCGCCGTCCTGCCGGTCAGGCCCCTTCTCGGCCCTGCAGTACGAAGATCTTCGTTGACATACTACGAAGTGTTTCGTAGACTTCGCGCTGGACACAACAGCAGCGCTGACCGCTGATTCGACGATGCCCACACCTCGACCGACCGACGCCGAGCTGGCGATTCTCCGCGTCCTGTGGGACCGCGGCCCCAGCACGGTCCGGCAGGTCCACGACGTGCTCGTCGCGCGAGCGTCCAGCCGCCTACACGACCGCGCTGAAGCTCCTGCAGATCATGACGGAAAAGGGGCTCGTGCGCCGCGACGAGCGCGACCGGACGCACATCTACCAGGGCACGCCTGACCGAGCAGCAGACGCAGCGGCAGCTCGTCCGCGACCTGCTCGATCGCGCCTTCGGCGGCTCGTCGTCGAAGCTCGTCATGCAGGCGCTCGCCACGCGAGCGCGCCTCAGCCGAGGAGCTGCCGCGAGATCCGGAAATGCATGGACGTCCGCGAAGGAACCGGTCCGCCGGGAGGACCGACGATGACCGCGATTGAGATCATGGTTCGCCAGCCGGCCGCCCAGGCCGTCGGCTGGGCGCTCCTGCAGTTCGTCTGGCAGGGCGCGCTGGTCGGCGTGCTCACGGCGCTGCGCTGCTGGCCCTGCGGCGGAGCGCGGCCGACGTCCGCTACGTGGTCGCGACGATCGGCCTCGCGCTGATGCTGACGCTGCCGGTGGTCACGGCGGTTCAAACCTGGCGCACGATGACAGATCGGGCTGCGCCGCTCGATGCGGTCACCGCGACGGCGGTTACGCCCGCGTCAACGTCGCGGCTCGCTGGTGTCGACCGCCTCGAGCGAGCCCGGCGAGCGACGTTCCGAGCGAGAAACGCCACGATTGCCGGTCCGTCATCGGCGTTGCAGAGTCCGTTGTCGTCCGAACTGGCTGCCGATCATGCTGCTGGTCTGGATGTGCGGCGTGATCGATGCTCACCCTGCGGCTGATGACCGGCTTGCATGTGGGTCCAGCGCATGAAGCCCACGCGACCTCGCCCGCCGCGGAGCGCTGGCAGCGGATGGCGCGCGGCCTGTCGCGCCGTCTTCACATCGCGCGCCCGGTGCAGCTGCTCGAATCGACGGCCGTCGACGTGCCGACTGTCATCGGCTGGCTGAAGCCGGTCGTTCTGCTGCCGGCGAGCGCGCTGGCGGCGCTGTCGCCCGCAGCAGCTCGAGGCGATCCTCGCGCACGAGCTCGCGCACATCCGCCGTCACGACTATCTGGTGAACCTGCTGCAGACGCTCGTCGAGACGCTGCTCTTCTATCACCCGGCGGTCTGGTGGCTGTCGCGCCGGATCCGCATCGAGCGCGAGAACTGCTGCGACGATCTCGCCGTCAGCCTGTGCGGCGATCCGTGGCGTACGCGAGCGCGCTCGCCGATCTCGAGTCGCTGCGCCGGGACCGACGGCCACGCTTGCACTCGCCTGGCGAGACGGCGGCTCGCTGCTCCAGCGCGTGCGGCGGCTGCTCGGCGCGCCCTCGTCGCACGCCGGACGCGGTCCCGGATGGCTCGCCGGGAGTGCAGCTGTTCTCTTGATCGTCGGGATCGCAGCGGCAGTCATGAGCCGCGACACGATACAGGCGGAGCCGTCGACAGCCGAGACGCAGTCGGCGGTCGTTCCGCAAAACACCCTACAGGCGCCGGAGATTGCTACTGGAACGCCGCAGTCCGTGCGGGTGAACACCTCGACGCCGCCGCCACGCGAACAGGTGGCGCAAGACGCTGCCCCCGTGGTCGCCACTCCAGCCCCGCGACTGAAGCGGACCGAGGCTGAGTTGCACGAAGGCAGCGTCGTCGAGTTCGTGACATCGCTCGTCGCCGGCATACTCGACCAGTTCTCGATGTGGCCGCCGCCGGAGCCTCCAACGCCGCCTACGCCGCCTACACCGCCGACACCGCCTACGCCGCCTACGCCGCCGACGCCACCGACGCCACCGACGCCGCCGACACCACCGACGCCACCGACGCCGCCGACGCCACCGACACCGCCGACACCACCAACGCCGCCGGAACCCGGCGCCTTTTTCGCCGGCCAGGACCGTCACCAAGGCAACTTCAGCTACTCGGACGGCAAGATCAGGCTTCAGATCACGTACGAGGGCGCGATCGAGTTCACCGACGACGACAAGGATGTGAAAAGCCTGTCGCCGAACGGATTGCTTCGCGTTCGCGAGGGCGGCTGGTTCAGCACGCGGACGGTTGAGTTCACCGCGGACGCGTCGGGACGGATCACGCGCCGTTACTGGGAACGATCGACGGAGCGGCCCTTCGAGCCCGAAGGCCGTCAGTGGCTGTCAGAACATCTGCCTCGATTCATCCGTCAGACGGCCATAGGCGCGGCAGGCCGCGTCGAGCGGATCCTGAAGACGAAAGGAGCCGCGGGCGTTCTCGCGGAGATCGGGCTCATCGAGGGAAGCTGGGCGAAGCGCGTGTACTTCAGCGAGCTCCTGAAGTCCAAGACCCTCGAGCCACAGATGGTACGGCAGGTCTACGCGCAGGCGGGACGCGAGATCGAATCCGACTTCGAGCTGGCGAGCCTGCTCATTCAAACCGGCGATCGCGCCATCGTCGATCAGGCTGCGCGCCAGGCGTATTTCGACGCCGCCAAGTCGATCGACTCCGATTTCGAGATGCGCCGTGTGTATTCCGCCGCGCTCAAGCAGGGGCAGATACCGTCCGACGTTCTTGCGAGCATCCTGGACGCGAGCACCGCGATCGATTCATCGTTCGAGAAGGCGTCCTTGCTCGTGCAGGTCTCGGAGCGGCAGCCGCTCGACGCCACGGTCAGGCCGGCGTTCTTCCGGGCAGTCGACACCATCGACTCATCGTTCGAGCAGAGCCGCGTGCTGCAGAGCGTGGCCAGGAAGGCACCGACATCTCCGGAGCTCGTTCTTGCCGTCCTTCGATCCGCCCGGGGGATCGAGAGCAACTTCGAGGCGTCGCAGGTCCTCCGTGCAGTTGCGGCGAATCACCCGATCGACGGCGAAGCGCGCGCGGCGTACATCTCGGTCGCCGAACGCCTCGGCGATTTCGACGAGGGACGCGCCTTGGCCGCTCTGGTCAAGGCCGAGCCGCGCAGGTAACCCCAGGTTCACGTCATCGTCGGCTTCACGGCATTCCACTTCGTCGCGCGCTCGTACGCGAGCGCGACGCGGAGGATCGTCGCTTCGTCGTAGAGCCTGCCGGTCACCATCAGCTCCAGCGGCGCGTTGGCGATGAACCCGGCTCTCAGCGCAACCGCGGGATGACCCGTGAGGTTGGTGATCAACAGGCTCGTGCCTCCCGTCGGCGAGAGGAACACGTCGTACTCCGCCATCAGCTTGTCCATTTCGCGCATCAGCAGCGTGCGGATGCGCTGCGCGCGAATGTACTCGACGGCCGGGACGAAGCGATGCGTCCTGAACGAGTTGGGCCAGGTCCCAAGCGACGGGTCCCTGATCCCTTCGGTGCGCGTCAGATCGTCGAATGCGGCGGCCGCTTCGGTGATCAGGATGAAGCCAATCGCGTTCGCGTACCTCGCCGCGTTCGGCGGAACCTCGATCGGATGCAGCGTCGCGCCGGCTTTTCGGTACACGTCGAGCGCCTCGTTCAGGAGCTTCAACCGTTCTTCGGTGCGCCGGCGCTGTTCTTCCGGCGACAGGCCTCCTCGCCCTCGTCCTTCGCGGCCGCCGCCCTCGCCTCGTCCTTCTCCGCGTCCCTCTCCGCGCGCGCCTTCTGCTTGAGGCTCGAAGTCCGCCTTGAGGTACGCGATCTTCAGCTTCGAGAGCGGCACATCCGGGTTCCAGTTGAACGGCGCGTCGACGACGGTGTCGTCGCGGCCGTCGGGTCCGTAGATCGCGTTGAAGACCAGCGCGCAATCCTCGATCGTCCGGCACATCGGGCCGATCTTGTCCATCGTCCAGCTGAGCGCCATCGCGCCAAAGCGGCTGATGCGTCCGTACGTCGGCCGCAAGCCCGTCACGCCGTTCACGGCCGACGGCGAGATGATCGAGCCGCGCGTTTCGGTGCCGATCGCGAAGCCGACGAGTCCCGCGGCCGTCGCCGATCCTGGCCCCGCTGACGAGCCGCTCGAACCGCCGCGTTGCGGATCGTCGGGATTCCACGGGTTCTTCGTCTGCCCGCGGAACCAGCGATCGCCCTGCGCCAGCGCGCCCAGCGAAAGCTTCGCCACGAGCACGGCGCCGGCCTCGCGCAGCCGCTCGACGACGGTCGCGTCGTAGTCGAAGACCTGATTCTGGAAGGGCCCGGCGCCCCACGTCGTGGGAATGCCCTTCGTGGCGAAGAGATCCTTCGCGCCCCACGGAATCCCGTGCAGCGGACCTCTGTAGCGTCCCGCGCGGATCTCCTTGTCGGCCTGCGCCGCCTGCGCGAGCGCGAGATCCTCGGTGAGCGTCACGACGCAGTTCAACTTCGGTCCGTGCTTCTTGAGCCGATCGAGGTACATCTTCGTCAGCTCGGTGGACGAGACGGCGCGGCGCTGGACGAGGGGCGCGAGCGCGGTAACGGGCAGGAACGCCAGGTCCTCCAGCGACGAAGGCCGCGCCGACGGGCCATTCAAGAGAACTTTGATCTTCGCGTTCGGTGTGGCCGATCCCTTCGGTTTCCGACCCGGCAGATACGGATGGAACGCCATCGCGGGCTCGGTGTCGAGCGGCACGTCGATCTTCCTGATCTGCTCGTACGTTTCGAGGTTGCGGTTGACGCCGGTCAGCGCCTGCTCCTCGTCCGCGTCGGTGAAGTCGACGCCGAAGATCTTCTCGCCGCACTCGAGCGTGTCCTTGCCGATCCGCCGCGCCTGCTCCTGCCGTGCGATGACCGGCGCGGCCAGCCCCCCGGCTAGCGCAGCCGGAACCGACTGCAGAAAACGCCTCCGTCGAAGATCTCGCCCTCGCAACGATTTCATGTGACCTCCGTAGTCGAGCCCTGGCGATTTTACACGCGATAGAATGGCGGCGATGCGCGCCGCGCTTTTGCTTGCCGCGTTTTTTGGTGTGTCCATGCAGCTGCCGTCAAAGGAAGTCGTCAACGTGGGACCCGCGCCGGTGGGGCCGTACAGCCCGGCGGTGAAGGCCGGGGGCTTCATTTACGTGTCAGGCACCCTGGCGCAGGACGACACGGGGGCGCTCGTGGGGAAGCGCGACGCCGGCCGGCAGACCAGGCAGATCCTCGAACGTATCGCCACGGTTCTCGCGGCCGCCGGCTCGTCGCTGGACCACGCCGTCTCCGTCACCGTCTATCTCCAGTCCCAGGCGGATTTCGCGGTGATGAACGACGCCTATCGCACCTTCTGGACGGCCGATCCGCCGGCGCGCACGACGGTCGTGACCGATCTCGTCCTGCCTGACGCACTGGTCGAAATCTCGATGATTGCCGTTCCGAAAAGCGCGGAGCGGACGGTGATCCACCCGCGAACGTGGGTCAAGTCGCCGAACCCTTACAACTACGCGATTCGGGCGGGCGACACCCTGTTCCTCGCCGGACTCGTGTCGCGCAACGGCCGCGACAACACCGTCGTGCCAGGCGACGTCGCCGCGCAGACGAAAGTGGTGCTGGACAACGCCGGCGAGCTGCTTCAGGCCGCGGGCATGACGCACGCGAACGTCGTCAGCGCGAAGGTGTACCTGCCCGACGTCGCCTCGTTTCAGCGGATGAACGAGGCCTATCGCGCGTATTTCGCGTCGGCGCCGCCCGCGCGCGCGACGGTCAGGGCCGATCTCGCGACCAGCAGCTACGCCGTCGAGATCACGCTCGTCGCGTCGTCGTCGAAACGGGAAGTCATCGCCGACGGACGACCCCCCAATCCCAATCTGAGCGCGGCGATCCGCGCGGGCAGCCGTGTCTATCTGTCCGGCATGTTGGGCAACACGCCCGAGACGAAAGGGGATGCCGCCGCGCAGACGCGCGAAACGCTCGCGCGCATTCGCCAGGCGCTCCATGCGGCCGGGTGTACGCCCGCCGACGTCGTAGACGGCATGGTCTACCTGACGAACCTCTCCAGCTTCAAGGCGATGAACGACGCCTATCGGTCGTTTTTCTCGCCCGCCTTTCCGGCGCGCGCGACGGTGCAGAGCGGGCTCGTCGCACCCGACGGCCTCGTGGAGATCATGGTCACCGCGGAGCGGAGCGCAGGCTCCGGCCGCCAGCCGTGAGCACCGCCACAATTCCGCTTGGCCTTGATGCCTTCGAGGCGGCGTATTCCCGCGTGGCGCCTCACACGTACCGGACGCCGCTCGTGACATCGCGCACGCTCGGCGAGGTCAGCGGTTTCGACATCAGGCTCAAGGCCGAGATGTTCCAGCGGACCGGTTCGTACAAGATTCGCGGGCCGCTCAACAAGCTCATGTTCCTCACGGATGACGAGCGTCGACGAGGCGTGGTGTGCTCGTCAGCGGGGAATCACGCACAGGGCGTGGCGCTGGCTGCCCGCATCTACGGCATCAAGGCGGTAGTCGTGATGGCCGAGAACGCCACGCCATCGAAGATTGCCGCAACCCGCGGGTACGGTGCGGAGGTCGTGCTGCACGGCACGATCTGGGACGAAGCGAACGAGAAAGCGAAGGAGCTCGTGCGCGATTGCGGCCTCACGTACGTGCACCCCTTCGACGACATCGAGCTCATCGCGGGTCAGGGGACCGTCGGGCTCGAGATCGTGCGTGAGTGGCCGGACGTCGACGTCATCGTCGTGCCGATCGGCGGCGGCGGGCTCATCTCGGGCATCGCGATGGCCGCGAAGGCGTTGAAGCCGTCCGTGAAGATCGTCGGCGTCGAGTCGTCGGGCGCGCCCGGCATGCGCGACAGCGTCCGCGCCGGGAGCGTCGTCACCCTGGATCGCGTCGATTGCGTGATCGACGGTCTCCGCGTCAGGCGCGTGGGGGAGACCACGTTCGAGATCGTGCGGCGGTTCGTCGACGACATCGTGACGCTGCCCGACGAAAGGATCTTCGACGCGATGCTGTGGACCATGTCACACGCGAAGCTCGTCGTCGAGGGTGCCGCGGCTGCGCCGGTCGCCGCGGTCGCCGACGGCCTGATAGATGCGCCGCGGGGCTCGAAGGTCGTCTGCGTCCTGAGCGGCGGGAACGTGAACCTCGATCAGCTCCGCGGGCTTCGCTGGAACTAGCCGGATCAGGAATGTGTCACCACAAAAAGCGGCCGGAACCTCCAGAATCAGGATCGGGATCTCCGCGTGCCTCCTCGGACAGGAAGTCCGGTTCGACGGCGGCCACAAGCGCAACGATTTCCTGACCGCCGTCCTCGGACCGCACGTGGAGTGGGTGCCGGTCTGTCCTGAAGTGGAGATGGGACTGGGCACGCCGCGCGAGCCGTTGCGCCTCGTTCGCACCAGGGGTGCGCGCGGATTGCGGATGATCACGGTCCGCACGGGCGTGGATCATACGGACGGCATGAACGACTGGGCGAGCGAGCGCCTCGACGATCTTGCGCGCGGCGACGGCTTGTGCGGCTACGTGCTCAAGAAGGATTCGCCGAGCTGCGGGATGGTTGCGGTGAAGACGTTCGGTGCGGACGGAACGCCCAGGCGCGGCGGCCGCGGGCTCTTTGCGTCGCTGCTGCTCGACCGGCTCCCCCTGCTTCCTGTCGAGGAGGAAGGGCGGCTCGCCGATGCGGGACTTCGCGAGAACTTCATCGAGCGAATCTTCGCGTCCAGGCGCCTGAAGGATCTCTTCGTGCCGCGCTGGACGACCGGCGCGCTCGTTCGTTTCCACGCCGCGCACGAGATGCAACTCCTGTCACATTCCGCCGTGAAATATCGCGAGCTCGGCCGGCTCGTGGCGAATGCGGCGTGTCTTCCAAAGCCCGCGGTGCGGGCCTCGTACGAGCAACTGTTCATGGAGACGCTTGCGATCCCGGCGACGACGCGGCGGCACGTGAACGTCCTCATGCACATGCTCGGGCACCTGAAGAAGAACCTCGACGCCGAACCCGGGCGGGACGTCCTGCGTTCGATCGAGGACTACAGGCTAGAACGGGTGGCGCGCATCGTCCCGCTGGCGCTCCTCCGTCGTCACGTTCTCGAGCGCGGCGTCGAGTATCTCGACGGTCAGACGTATTTCAATCCGTATCCGCAGGAACTACGCGGCTCGAACGAAAGGTAGCGCGGCGCCAGGCTCCAGCTCGTCAACCGTCAACTGAGGGGCCGAGTGAGCATCGAGCTACTCACTTGCTCACAAATCGATGAAGATTCAGCCGTTTCCCGCTGGCACTCGCGTTGCTGTTTCCGCCCACAGCGATGCGACAGCGTATCCTCGTCGGCACAGTTCTCATCATGGCGGTGCTCGGCTTCTACGCCGCGTATCGCACGATCGCCTTCACGATCTCTATTGCCGGTGAGCTGAAGCGGACGGTCGAGCTTGCCAACATCACGCCGCGCGCGCAGGCGACGATCGTCCTCGACCGTCACGGCCAGCCGGCGTTCGCGTTCTACGCCGAGGAGCGCCTCGACGTGACCCTCGATCGCGTGTCGCCGCAGATGATCGACGCGATCGTCGCTGTCGAGGATCGACGATTCAATTCGCATTTCGGGCTCGACCCGGTCCGAATCGCCGGTGCGGCCTGGAAGAACGTTCAGGCGGGAGGCATCCGTCAGGGCGGCAGCACCATCACGCAGCAGCTCGCGCGTGCGGCGCAGCTTTCTCCACGGCGGACGTTCGAACGGAAGCTGCGCGAGGCGATGATCGCCCTGCACCTCGAGCGGAGGTTCTCGAAAGGGCAAATCCTCCAGGAGTACCCTGAACACCGTGTATTTCGGCGAAGGGCACTACGGCGTCGAAGCCGCCGCTCGCGGCTATTTCTCGAAGTCCGCCGCGGATCTCGACGCCGCCGAAGCGGCGCTGCTCGCGGCGCTGGTCCGATCTCCGTCAAAGGATGCGCCCGGCGTTTCGCCGGAACGCGCGCGCCGCCGGCGTGACCTCGTGCTGAGGCTGATGCGGGACCAGGGGAAACTGCCGGAGAACGACTTCCGGGCGGCGCTCTCCGCGCCCCTGCCGGCCGGCTCGCGCGAGCCTGGTTTCCTCGTCAGCGCAACCAGGAGCGGCATCGGGGAGTACTTCCAGGAGGAGCTCAGGCGTCAGCTCGTCACGATGTTCGGCAGCGATCGCGTGCTGCGAGGCGGCCTGCGCGTGCACTCCACCTACGATCCTGAGCTGCAGGAGGCGGCGGAGTCGGCGATCCGTTTACGGATCGCAGAGATCGTCCGCAGCCGGCGGACGGCGCGCGATCTCCAGGGCAGCCTCGTCGCGATCGAGCCGGCCAGCGGCGACGTGCTCGCGCTCGTCGGCGGCCGCAGCTTCACCGAGAGCCAGTTCAATCGCGCGACACAGGCGCGGCGGCAGGCGGGATCGGCCTTCAAGCCGATCATCTACGCGGCGGCGCTCGAGCGCGGCTTCACGCCCGGTTCGATGCTTCGCGGACTCGATGCACCTGTCGACGCCGCGAGCGGCCAGTGGGTGCCCGGCGGCGAGCACGAGGAAAGCGAGTACACGCTGCGCAGGGCGTTGAAGGTCTCGAGCAATCGCGCGGCCGCGCAGCTGCTCCAGAATGTCGGCGTCAGTACGGCCGTGTCCTACGCGCATCGCTTCGGGATCGACTCGGAGCTTCCCATGGTGCCGTCTCTCGCGCTCGGGACCGGGGAAGTGACTCTGATGGAGCTCACCGCCGCGTATGGCACCCTCGCCAACGAGGGCATGCGCGCCGCGCCACGGCTCCTGACGCGCGTCGAGGATTCAGACGGCACCCTCGTCTGGTCGGCGCCGTTGGAGACGACGCGGGCCGTGAGCGCGACGACCGCGTTCCTGATGTCCAGCATGCTGTCGGATGTCATCTCCGGGGGTACGGCGAGCGGTGCACGCGCGGCCGGGTTCAAGCTGCCCGCCGCCGGAAAGACGGGGACGACCGACGACTACACCGACGCGTGGTTCATCGGCTACACGCCGCACCTGGTCGCCGGAGTCTGGTTCGGCATGGACGAGCCGGCGCCGATCATGACCCGCGGCTTCGCGGGTGTAGTGGCTGTTCCGGCGTGGGCGCGATTCATGACGATCGCAACCAGCGGCGCGAACCCGGATTGGTACGCGATGCCGTCCAGTGTCGAGAAGGTCGCGCTTTGCAGGAGGAGCGGTGCCCGCGCGACCGACGCATGCCGTCATGCCGAGCCGGAGCCTGAAATGCCAGACGTCGCTACGCCCGACGCGCCGCTGACGCCGGTCGGCCAGATCCCCGCGCGGTATGAGTCACCTGTCTACGAGGAATACTTTCCACTCGGCGCGGTGCCCTTCGATCTCTGTCCTCTGCATGGTGCCGCAGCCGACGGCGGCCAGACGGATGCTGCCACTGTCAGTGACAAGGTCGTCATCGAGCGCACGCCGCGAGCAGACGGCACCTTCTCGATCACGCTGCGCGGCGGCGGTCACTGAACGATCCAGGTCAGCAGGCCGGCGAACAGCACGAAATTCGATACGTGACCGGCCCAGCAGATCCGGCATTGATGGCCGTTGACGATCAGGCTGCGTCCGAGAAACAGGCTCATCGCGACCGCGGGGAGCGTCATCACCAGCAGCATCAACACCGGTATCCGCAGCAGCAGTCCGGCCGCGAGCAGCGCGTAGAGCAGCAGGCCGAGCAACGCGTTCGGAACACCAAGAAGGGCCGAGCGCGGGCTGCGGAACAACACAGCACAGCCGCCGTCCTCGAGCCGGCAGATCTCCGGCCCCGTCAACCACCCCGGAAGCGTGCGGTAGTGACCGTACAACGCCGCCGCGGCTGCGACCGCTCCGCCGGCGAGCGCGAGCCAGATCACGAAGGGTGGCATTTCAATCAAGCACCCTTGCCGATGACGGCGCGGCGTACGTGAAATCCCATGGCCGAAGGGCTGAAGCCGGCCTCGGTCAGGTACGGCGCCATCGGATGTTCCGACGTGGGGACGCCGTTGATCTCGCCGATGAGCAGTGCGAGCCGGCCCTGTTCGCCTCGCGCGAGCTGGGCGAGACGCGTTGCGAGCGGGCGCGCCGTCGTCGATCGCGCGGGTTCGTCTTCGGGCAGGAAGACCAGCAGCTGTCGTGCGCCGCGGCTGATGTAGGCGGCGAGCGCGCCGTTGACCATCACCACGATCGATCCCACGCTCCTCGTGGGGCCTCGCCCGTGATCCTCCTCCGCGCGCGCATCCGGCCAGCGCAGGATCGTTCCGTACGGGTTCGCGGGATCGGTGGCGGAGAGCACCACGACCTCCGGTTCCTCGGGGGACACTTTCAACGATCGCAGCAGGTCGAGCGCGGCCGGCAGCGCGAACTGGGTCGCGCCGACGCCGCTCGCGAAATACCCGCGGCGGATGCGTCCCGCGTCCTCGAGCGCCTTGAGCACATCGTAGACGGCGCTGAAGCCGCCCGCGATCCCTTCCGCAGCGGCGACCTCGCGCGTGAGCACGCCGTAGCGGGAGAGCAGCTGCTGCGCCAGCGCCGTCGAGGATTCCGTGTGGCTCACGGGCGCACCGAGGCGATCGCTCACGAGCGACCAGCGACCTTCGGCGGCAGGCGGCGCGAGCCGCCGGCTCCGGAAATTCGGCCGCGATTCCGGCGCGGGCATCCGCCCCTTCCGGCTTCGGCGTTCGGGCGGGCGCGTGAACACGCGAAGGGCGTGAACCGTGTCGTTCGTGATCCAGCCTTTCCACACGAGCGACCAGATCGCGTCGACCGTCTCGCCCGGGTACCCTCCTCCCGCGGCGTCGTGCACGGCGGCGAAGAACGATGCTCCGTTCTTCCCGAGATGATCGAGAATCGCGCGCTCGCGATCCGGAAGGTCCGTGCCGGCCGCTGTCCGGCGGAGCCTGGCCAGATGATCCGTCAGGTACAAGGCCACGCGGCCGTCGCGCTCGCCGAGCGGCTCCAGGCCGCACCAGACGATTTCACCGGCGGCGGTCAACGCATCGAGGTCCGCCGGGTTGTAGCGATCGATGCGCGCAGGAAGGATCTCGGTCTCCAGGATTGACGCCACCAGGGGCACGCCCTGCAGGTTCTCGATCGAATCGAGCAGCGCGTCCAGCCCGCTCCGTCGCCGGACGACGCCCTGCCACGTCGTGACGAGGCGGCCGAGCACGGTCGGCTCGACAGGTTCCACCTGATGCCGCAGCTTCGCGAGCGATCGACGGCGGATCGTCTGGAGGACGTCGGGATCGCACCACTCGCGTCCGGTGCCGCCCGGCAGGAAGTCGCCTTCGAGGAGCCTTCCGTTCGACGCGAGATCCTTCAGCAGGGCTTCTGACATCGAGCGTCCGAGCCCGTATCTGGCTGCGAACGCCGCCGACGTGAACGGCGTATGGGTCCTGGCGTACCGCCGCGCGACGTCCAGCGCGGCGTTCGCGGCCGGATCGAGCAGCGACTCCGGGAGGCCCGCCGGCAGCGGGACGCCGAGCGCATCCCGGTAGCGGGCCGCGTACTCCACCGGAACGAAGCGCGTCGTCCCGGCCACCGGCACAGGCACGATTCGGCGCGCGCGCGCCAGCTCGCTCGTCGCACGGTCCGCGTCGACGTGCGATCGATCGGCGATCTCCTGAACGGACAGGTCGCCGAGCCGCAGCAGCAAATCGTGGACGCCGTCCACGCTGCGTGCTCGACGATCGTCGGCACGCTGCTGCAGCGAGGCTTCGACGTCCGCAATCGCGTCCGCGTCGAGCAGATCGCGGAGCTCGGCCTCGCCGAGGAGCTCGCGAAGCTGCGCCTGATCGATCGACAGCGCCTGGGCCCGCCGTTCGGCCAGCGGCGCATCGCCGTCGTAGAGATAGTTGGCCACGTATCCGAACAGAAGTGCCGCGGCGAACGGCGACGCGTGCGTGGAGTCGACGGTCACCGCACGGATCTCGCGCCGCTCCAGCAGGCGCAGCGTGTCGACGAGCGCCGGCATGTCGAACACGTCGCGCAGGCATTCCCGATAGGCCTCGAGCAGCATCGGAAACGATCCGTACTGCGACGCGACCGAGAGCAGGTCCGCGGCACGCTTCCGCTGCTGCCAGAGCGGGCTCCGTCCGCCGGGCCGGCGCTTCGGCAGCAGCAGCGCGCGGCCCGCGGCCTCACGGAACTTGGCCGCGAACATCGCGGTTCCACCGAGCTGTCGCAGGACGAGCGCCTCGACCTCTTCCGACGCCGGCACCATCAGCTTCGGATCCGGCGGGTCGTCGGTCTCCGGAAACCTCACGACGAACCCGTCGTCGGTCCACATGGTTTCGACATCGAGGCCCGTCTCGGCGCGGGCGCGCTCGACGACGGCCATCGCCCAGGGGGCGTGGATGCGTCCGCCGAAGGGAGAGAGGACGCAGATCCGCCAGTCCCCGAGCTCGTCGCGGCATCGTTCGATGAGAATCGTGCGGTCGTCCGGCACGGCGCCCGCGGCCTTCATCTGATCGGCGAGATACCGCAGCAGGTTCTCGGCGGCCCTCGCGTCGAGGTCGTGGTGGCTCACGAGCCGCTCGAGCGCGGCAGCGGGCGGCATCTGCACGAGCGTTCGAACGAGCTCGCCGACTGCCCGCCCCAGCTCGAGCGGCCGTCCGACGGCGTCCGCCCGCCAGAACGGCATCTTGCCAGGCTCGCCGGGCGCCGGCGACACGAGCACGCGATCGTGGGTGATCTGCTCGATGCGCCAGCTCGACGCGCCGAGGAGGAAGGTCTCTCCAACCCGGCTCTCGAAGACCATCTCCTCGTCGAGCTCGCCGACGCGCGCGCCCGGGCCGCTCTCGCCTGCGAGGAACACTCCGTACAGTCCGCGATCCGGAATCGTGCCGCCGTTGGTCACCGCGAGCCGCTTCGCGCCCTCGCGCGCGGTGAGCATCTGCGTCAGTCGATCCCAGGTCAGACGGGGGCGCAGATCCGCGAAGTCGTCAGAGGGGTAGAGTCCCGAGAGCATGTCGAGGACGCCGTCGAACACGCGCCGGCTCAGATCCGCGAACGGCGCGGCATGCCTCACCGAGTCGTACAGACGGTCTGCGTTCCACGGGTCCATCGACACCATCGCGACGATCTGCTGGGCGAGCACGTCGAGTGGATTTCTCGGATACCGTGTCGACTCGATCCGCGCGTCGTGCATCGCGCGCGTGACGGCCGCGCACGCCACGAGGTCGCCCCGGAACTTCGGGACGATGACGCCGCGGCTCGCCGCGTCGATGGTGTGGCCCGATCGTCCGATCCGCTGCATCCCGCTCGCCACCGACGGCGGCGCTTCGATCTGGACCACCAGATCGATGGCGCCCATGTCGATGCCGAGCTCGAGCGACGAGGTCGCCACCAGCCCCCGAATCTGTCCCGCCTTGAGCCGTTCCTCGACCTCGATGCGCTGCGGCCTGCGCCAGCGATCCGTGGTGCGAGCGCACGAGCGTCTCGCCGGCGAGCTCGTTCAGCGCGCTCGCGAGCCGCTCGGAGATCCGCCGGCTGTTGACGAAGATCAGCGTCGAACGATGGGCGCGAACGAGCTCGAGCAGGCGCGGATGGATCGCGGTCCAGATCGACGTCCGCACCGCGCCCTGCGACGCGGGACCGCCCGGGATCTCCTCGGGCTGGCCGATCCTGGCCATGTCTTCGACGGGCACGTCGATCGTGAGCTCGAGACGCTTCTTCGCCGAGGTATCGACAATCGTCACCGGCCGGTACTTTGCGGTCGCGCCGGGCGCGGCGGCGAACTCGCCGTGAATCGATGGCCTCTGCGGCCCCGCCCGTTTCCGCGCCCGAAGATAGTGGAACGCCGTTACAAGGGTCTGACCCCACTGTCCGGATCTGGGACGAGGCGAGGTGCTCCACGCCTCCCAGGAACCGCGCGACCTCGTCCAGCGGACGCTGCGTCGCGGAGAGTCCGATGCGCTGCAGGCGGCGCGGCAGCGCGTTCGGACCGCCTCGAGGCGCTCGAGCGACAGCGCCAGGTGCACGCCCCGCTTGGTCGGCACCAGCGCGTGAATCTCGTCGATGATGACCGTCTCGACGCGACGCGCAGCGCGTCGCGCGCGTTCGACGTCAGCAGCAGATAGAGCGACTCCGGCGTCGTGATCAGGATGTCCGCCGGAGTCGCGCTGGAAGCGCGCGCGCTCGATCGCCGGTGTGTCGCCGGTGCGCACGGCGATCGCACGGCGTGTGGTGGGCATCGCCGCGCGCGGCCGCGCGGTTCGCGATGCCCGCGAGCGGCGCGCGCAGGTTGCGTTCGATGTCGACGCCAGCGCCTTCAGCGGCGAGATGTAGATGACGCGGCACCGCGCGGCCGGCTTCGCGCGGCGGCTCGAACATGAGCCGGTTGATGCACCAGAGGAAGGCCGTCAGCGTCTTGCCGCTGCCGGTCGGCGCCAGGATCAGGGTCGACTCGCCCCCGGCGATTGCGGGCCAGCCGAGCTGCTGCGGAGGCGTCGGCGCCGGCAAACGCCTCGCGGAACCAGTCCGCGACCGCAGGATGGAATCGCTCGAGTACGTCGGTCCGGCGCCCCACGCTCAGGCTTATTCGATGGGGCGCGCTTCAGGCCCGGCCGCCAAAGAAGATTGCCGTAGGGGGCCTGAATCATGCAGAATTGACTGTCGTTCACTTGCAATCGAGCGTTCACTTCAGCATTCGACATTGACTATGGGTGATTCCGGAGAAGGCCTGGTCGACGCCGACGCGAGAATCCAGGAACAAATGGAAGAGCGGGAAGCGGAGCGCCGCCGCCGCGCGAGCGCGCAGCCGGCGACCGATCCCGAGACGGGCACGCACTATCGAGTCGCTGCGCCTCGCGCGCGCCGAGCTCGAGCGCCAGGCCAGCGCCACGACGCATCCCGGTGCGCCAGCAGCAGATTCAGGCCGCACTCGCCGAAATCGACAAGCGGCTCAAGGCCAGCTGAGTCGCTGCGGGGTAGAGGGTCAGTTTGAATTCTAGGGCGCGGTTGACCCTCCCTCGATGCTGACGGACCTGCATGCGCTATCTTCATCTCATGCAGCGTTCGGCAGGGGACTGTCGTGGCGCAGCTGGGGCCGTTGGGCGGGAACGCTTACCCTCGACAATGGTGAACTTGAGCGTGCGGTGCTGGCGGTTTCCGTAGGTCGGCCTCGTCTCAAGGCTGATCTCGGCGTCGCGAAACCCTTTCTCGCTCATCACGTCTAGCACGACCTCCTTGAAGCGACACAGCGTCTGGCCTTCAAGGGGCCACCCCAAGCGCAGGTCAGCGCCATTTGCCGCCAGCCGTTTGCGGAGTTTGTCCCAGTGGGATCGAGACGAGAAGAGCTGTTTCGTGCCACGGAACTCAACGCCGGCAACGATGTAATGTCCCTCCACGGGTATGCCGTGAATGCCACTCAGCTCCCCACTTTGCTGGCGACCAAGCACGATCGACCCGGCCAGGAGCATGCAAGCTGACACACCGAACACGGTTGACTTCGTGCCTGTCACGTCTCTTCTCCAGACAGCAGTGAACTGGTCTATTCGCTTCGGCCCACCCCAGTCTCGCACGACGGGGACCGGCCGTCAGGAGGCCAGAATTTTGAACTGACCCACTACGCGCTGCGGCTTCCGGGCTGCCGCGTCGATGCCCGCTGCTGCGGCGTCCCTCGTCACGCATCGTCCAGCCCTGCCGACAGCATCGTCGCGAACGCCTGAGGTGATGCTGGACGCCGGTCCGGGTCGGCGTCCAGCGCCGCGCGGATCGCGCGTTCGGCGGTTTTCGGGATGAGGTCCCCCGGGAGCGCCGGAGTTCCGCGCGCCTGCGCGAGCACGACCTCGGCCAGCGTGCCCCGCCCGAACGGCAGCTTACCCGACAGCATCTCGTACGCGATCACGCCGAGGCTGAAGACGTCGGTCCGCGCGTCCGCCGGCGCGGCCGCGAACTGCTCCGGCGCCATGTAGGCCGGCGTCCCGATGATCATGCCGGCGCGCGGTCAGGACGCGTGTGCGGCTCCGCCACCGCTTCGTCAGTCCGCTCGTCGCTCGACCAGCTTCGCGACACCGAAATCGAGCACCTTGCGCCGGCGCGCCTCCGCCGGGCAGCAGGATGTTCTCCGGCTTGAGATCGCGATGGAGCACGCCTTCGCGGTGCGCCACCTCGATCGCCGCGCACACCGCTTCGAGGATTCGCAGCGATTCGGCGACGTCGAGCCGGCCCTCGCGCTGAAGGACGTGCCGCAGATCCTCGCCCCGCACCAGCTCCATCACGAGATAGGCGCCGCCGTCCGGCGAACGTGCCGTAGTCGTAGACGGCGACGATCGACGGATGCTGCAGCCGGGCGACGATCTGCGCCTCGCGCCGGAATCGTCCGCCGCGCCTCCGGATCGCCGAGCAGCTCCGCGCGCACGACCTTCAGCGCGACGAGACGATCGAGCCGCATGTCGCGCGCGCGATAGACCGCGCCCATGCCGCCGCGCCCGATCAGCTGCTCGATGCCGGTACTTGTTGTCGACGGTGCGCGGCACGCCGGAACGGCGACGCATCGGCGAGCCGTCGGTCGGGCAGGCGCGTGACGCCCGACTCCTCGCATCGTCCGCAGCGCGGGCATTCCATCATCGGGTCGACTGGCGCCGCGACCAGGCGCGTCGCGTCGGGTCTCCCGGTATCGACGTCGCGGCGGCGCCGGCGCCGGAGCCGGGCGACGTCGAATCCGAGGCCCATCTGCGCCGCGATGCTGCGCGAGCAGCTGACGATCCTCGTCCGTGTAGGCTTCCTCCGAGCGGCGCTCGCCGAGCACGATCACGCGCGATGAGGCGATCGCTCCTGGCCGCAGCGACCGGCACGAGCAGCACGGCGCCGGTGCAGTCGCAGCCATTCCCGCTCCTCGGGCGGGAGACGACGGACCGGCGACCGCGGATCGTTCAGCACGATGTCGAGCGGTTCGTCGGACCAGCGCAGCATCGACACCGAGCCCGCCGTCGACCGGCAGCGATTCCGCGCTGCCGTGCAGCACCGTCACCGGCGACAGCCGACCGTCCTCGATCCCGCCCACCAGGATCGCGAGCCATCCGCGGGTGCAGCGCTTCGTCGATCTGATCGACCACCATCGCCGCGAGGTCGGCGGGATCGGTCTCGAACCGGACGCGGCTCGCCAGCGACAGCAGGATCTTTCGCGCGTCGTACTCCTCGCGGAAGAAGCGCTGGTCGAGCCACTGCCGCGCGCGCTCGCGGTACGGAAGGTCGCCACCGACGCGATCGATCAAGCAGCCAGGTACAGCCCCGAACTGCCCATGACGATCTCGCCGAGCGTCCGATCCCGATCGCGGACGAGCGACAGCGCCAGCGCGATCGCCGGCAGCAACGATCAGGACCGTCAGCGTCCGGTTGGCCAGCGCGTACTGGAGGCTGCGCCGCAGCACCACGCGCGGGCCAAGCACGTGGGAGACGCCGACCGCGTATACGAGGCCGAAGGCCGGCAGCAGGACGAGCGCCTGGAGCAGCGACGAGCACCGGCGACGGGAATAGCGGCAGCGCAGCGCCCGCCAGCGTGGCGACGATCGGCAGACCGTCCTTGATGGCGTAGGCGAGGACGCCTGGCACGGCGGTGTAGATCGCCATCCGGATCCGGCGGCGCTCGTTCGCGTCGTGGTTGAAGCGGTAGCGATAGACACCTTCGCCGACCGCGAGCAGGTTGATGCCGAGCGCAGCGGCGAACGCGCGCGTAGTAGACCGACGGATGCGTGGCGTCCCAGACGGCCAGCGGTCCCGCGCCGCATCGACGCCCGCCAGGTAGAGGCCTGTCATCAGGGCCGGGACCGATGATCGGCGACCGCCGCGATCGAACGGGATCGCGTGCATCCAGGGATGGCGATCGAGGAGCGGCGACCGCGACGGGAAGTAGAGCATCGCGAGCGCGATGACGGGAAGCGCCAGCGGGCTCGCGATCCAGGCGAAGACCGTCAGCACGCGGCCCGACGACGGGAATCGCGCGGCCTCCGCGCCGAGCAGCGGACCGCCGCCGCCGACGCGCGCTGAACGCCAGCGCCAGGACGCAGAGGCCGGCCGTCAGGTCGTCGCTCCGCATCACCAGCAGCAGCAGCGCCGCGCCGGCGAAGACGACCATCTGCAGCGATCATCCCGAGATGACGCCTGGCCCACCCGTCGGCGCGACGTGCCAGGCATCGCGGGCGCTCGAGATCGACGCCCCGATCGCCCGCCGCGTCGTCGCACCGTCCAGACACCGGCCCGCTGCACGCCGATCCGGTACGGTGCGCGCCAGCGTCGAGCGCGGCCCGCATCGGCGTCGCGTGCGCATGGCCTCCTGGAGGTCGCCGCCATTGACCACCGCCCGAGCCGCCTGGCCTGGACATGCTGCACGGTGCGATGCCCCGCTCCGATCCGCGCGGACTGCCGACGGGCTACCGGCCGCGACGTCGACGATGGCGAGCGGTGCGCCGAAGCACCGCGGACGTCGGGCGGACGCGCCTTGAGCGGGAGCACTGCGCCGCAGGATCGCCGGCGAGGAGCGCGCCAGCGCCGGCGGGCCACAGGTAGGGCCGAACCAGCGAGCACTGCGAGGAGGGTGTAGAGGACGCGAGAGACGACGACGGCGATCACGCCCCGGGCGAACGCGGGACAGCCGTTCGAGCCGGACGCGATTCGGGTCCGTGGGACGCCATCCAGCTCCGGTATTATGGTCACGGGCGCCGATCGTTCGGTCGTCCGGTCGTCCGGCTGATGGCGTCGGTCGTTCAGGTCGCTCGGTACGGTATGTCGGTCGGGCGGAGCGCCTGAGCCTCGGCCCGAGCGCCCGCCTGTGCAGCAGCGCGCGGATCTCGTGCGGCCTCGAGCGACTCCTGATCGCAGCAGCTGCTTCGGCCAGCAGGCGCACCGCCTCGCGATTGACGATCGATCACGGCGCGGGCGCGGTCGTAGCCGTCCATGACGACGTGGCGGATCTCCTCGTCCACGCGCTGCGCGGTGGCTTCGCTGACGACGTGCGGCACGGTCCGCTTCGAACGCGTTGCCGGGCTTGCGATAGGCGAGCGGGCCGAGCTCGGACATGCCCCACTCGCAGACCATGTGCTGCGCGATGTCGGTGGCGCGCTCGATGTCGTTCGAGGCGCCGCTCGTCATGTGGTTCATGAAGAGCTCCTCGGCGACGCGACCGCCCATCAGGACGGCGACCTGCGTCTCGAGGAATCCCTTCGTGTAGGTGTGGCGATCGGCCTCGGGCAGCTGCATCGTGACGCCCATCGCGCGGCCGCGCGGGATGATGGTGACCTTGTGCAGCGGATCGGCGCCGGGCAGGAGCGCCGCGACGACGGCGTGGCCGGCCTCGTGATACGCGCAGTTGACGCGATCGAGCTCGCTCGAGCGAAATCGATCGGCGCTCGACGCCCATCAGCACCTTGTCGCGCGCTTCCTGGAGATCGCCGTCGATGACGAGCGTCCGGCCGGCGCGTCCGGCGAGGAGCGCCGCTTCGTTGACCAGATTGGCCAGGTCGGCGCCCGAGAACCCCGGCGTCCCGCGCGCGATCGATCGGAGGTCGACGTCGGCGTCGACCGCCACCTTGCGCGCGTGCACGCGGAGGATCGCCTCGCGTCCCTTCAGATCGGGGTTGCCGACCGTGACCTGCCGATCGAACCGGCCCGGGCGGAGCAGCGCCGGATCGAGGATGTCCTGCCGGTTCGTCGCGGCGATGACGACGATGCCGCCGATGCCCCTCGAAGCCGTCCATCTCGACGAGCAGCTGGTTGAGCGTCTGCTCGCGCTCCTCGTGGCTGAGCGAGTTGCCGCCGCGGCTGCGGCCGACCGCGTCGAGCTCGTCGATGAAGACGATGCAGGAGGGATGCGGCGGGCGTCGCGGAACAGGCGTCGGACGCGGGACGCGCCGACGCCGGCGTACATCTCGACGAAATCGGAGCCGCTCGCGAACAGGAACGGCACGCCGGCTTCGCCCGCGATCGATCGCGCCAGCAGCGTCTTGCCGGTTCCCGGCGGGCCGACGAGCAGCACGCCTTTGGGAATGCGGCCGCCGATCGCGGAGAAGCGGTCGCGGCTCGCGGAGGAAGTCGACGATCTCCTTGACTTCGTCCTTCGGCCTCGTCGACGCCGGCGACGTCCTGGAAGGTGATGACGTGTGTCCCCCCGCTCGGCGACGCGGGCGCGGCCCGAGATGGACGGGATGCGCCCGGCCGTGGTCCGATAGACCGTGAAGCCCAGCAGCGCGAGGAAGGCGCCGGCCGTGATCATGGCGCTCCAGCTGAGCGATCCGGGCTCGGGCGGCGGCGACGACGTCGACGCGGATGCTGCGCCGGTAGAGGTCGGTCACGAACGCCGAGTTCGACGCGAGGAATTCTGGCGGCGCGATGGTCCGCGCCACGCGGCCGTCGCGGAGCGTGACGTCGATCCCGCCCTCGGCGAAGGTGACCGCGGTCACCTGACCGGCGTCGACCGTCTTGAGGAACTCGGAGAAGGCCAGCGGCGGAACCGCGGCTCGCAGCCGGAAGTAGTGACGCGGCAGCGACCCCATGCAGAGGACAGCCAGGGCGGCCATGACGATCGAGCTCGCGGTCGGCGAAAGCGAGATAAATCCACAGAGCGTTCCGTTTCGCCGGAGCGGCCCGACGCGCGCAGGCTTTCGCCCGGCGCTTCAGGCAGCCAAACTGATTAGATTGAAGTAAAGGACACTCCGCTGGGGATGGAATGCACCATCTAAGTCGTACACGAGCTTCGGCAGCGCAGCAACCCGCATGAACCTTTTCCGGCGTGGCTCGTCCACCTCTATACGGCTTCTGGCGCACTCGCCGCCTTTTTCGGCGCCAGTCGCCGTGTTCGAGGGTCGCTATCGCGGACGCGTTCCTCTGGATGGTTGGCGCGACCTTCGTCGACGCGACCGACGGAGTGCTGGCGCGGCGGCCACGTCAAGGCGCGGCTTCCGCACGTCGACGGCGCCGCCTCGACGACATCGTCGACTACCTGACGTTCGTGTTCCTGCCGGTGCTGCTCCTGTATCAGGCCGGGCTGCGCCGCAGGCATCGCCGGCTCGTGGTGGCTCGTGGTGCTGTTGAGCAGCGCCGTACGGGTTCGCCTCGGTCGACGCGAAGACCGACGATCACTTCTTCACCGGATTTCCGTCGTACTGGAACATCGTGGCGCTCTACCTGCTACGTCGCTGGCCAGTGCGACGGCGGACCGATCACGACGTCGATCCTGCTCGCGCTCAGCGGCGCTCGTCTTCTGGCGGATCGGCTACGTGTATCCGACGCGGACGCAGGTGCTGGCGCACGTCGACACTGGCGCTGGGCGCCTCTGGGGGCTGATGATCGTCGCGATGATCGTCCTGATGCCCGAGTGCCGCGCTCGCTCGTCCTGGCCTCGCTCTTCTTTCCGGTCTACTACCTCGCCCTGTCGTCATGCTCCACGCGCGCCGCCGCATGGCTGACGGTCCGGCCGTGACCGCGCCGCTCCCGTTCGCGATCGGATCGCGGCCGGCCTGTTCGCCGTCCTCGTCGTCGTCGACCGCCGTGTGCGTGACCTGGCTGCTGCGCCAGGGCTACGCCGTTCATCGATTGACGCGCGGCGTCGGCGACACCTGGTTCCTCGCGGCGGACGGACGCCGCTGGTTCCGGATGGACGAGCACCGGCGCGACGTGCCGCTCGCCGAGATCCCCGAACATCTGCAGCACGCGTTCATCGCGATCGAGGACCATCGCTTCTACGCGCATCCCGGCGTCGATCCCATCGCGCTCGGACGCGCCGTCGTCCGCAACCTGCGCTCGCCGGGGACGCGGTCGAGGGCGGCAGCACGCTGACGCAGCAGCTCGCGCGCACGCTGTTTCTGTCGAACAAGAAGACCTACGGCCGGAAGGTCCGCGAGGCGGTGCTCGCGATGATGATCGACGGGCAGCTGAGCGAAGGACGCAGGTGCTCGAGCTCTATCTGAATCGCATCTATCTCGAGCGCCGGCGTCTACGGCGTCGAGACGATGTCGCGGCATCTGTTCGGACGGCCGGCGAAGCAGCTGAACCTGGCGGAGTGCGCGCTGATGGCCGGCCTCGCGCGGGCGCCGCCGACGCTGTCGCCCTGGTCGAACCTGGACGGCGCGATCGCGCGCAGCCACGTCGTGCTCGCGCGCATGCGCGAGGAAGGTTTCATCACCGAGGCGCAGGAACGCGAGGCGCGCCGCACGAGCATCCGCATCCGCCCGTACCCGGGCGCGGCGATCCGCGCGGCGGCTACGCCAAGGAGTATCTGCGCCAGCTGTTTCGCGAGCGGTTCGGCGGCGATCATCCGCCGGACTGGGAGGTGCGGACGACGTTCGTGCCGGCGCTGCAGGAGGCGGCGGAACAGGCCGTGCGCGCGGGGCTGGCGCGATTCGGTCGATCCCGATCTGCAGGCGGCGCTCGTCGCGATCGATCCCAGCACCGGCGACATCCTGGCGCTCGTCGGCGGCCGCGACTTCGCGCAGTCGCAGTTCAATCGCGCGAGCCGCAGCCGGCGGCAGCCGGGCTCCGCGTTCAAGCCGTTCCTCTACGCCGCCGCGCTCGAGCACGGCTACTCGCCGGTCTCGATGATCGACGGGCTCGCGAGCATCCGGCCGCAGGGACCCGACGAGTGGACGCCGCGCAACGCCGACGGCGAGCACGCCAGACGCGCTGACGCTGCGCGCCGCGCTCTTCGAGTCGAACAATCGCGCCGCCACCGCGCTGCAGCAGCGGCTCGGTTCGCGGCCGGTGCTGCGGCTGGCGTCGGACGTCGGCCTGCCCGACATGCCGGACGTTCCATCGCTCTCGCTGGGGACCGGGCTGGTCGACGCCGCTCGGAGCTGACGGCGGCGTACGCGACGTTTCCGAACGGCGGCGTCGCGGTCGCTCCGCGAGCAATCGTGCGCGTCCTCGACGCCGATGGCGGCGTGGCGCTCGACAATCCCGGTCGACGGGGAGCGCGTCATCTCGGTGCAGACCGCGTTTCAGATGGTGTCCATGCTCTGCGACGTGATCGATCGCGGCACCGGCTCGTCCGTGCGGCGCGCGGGCATCGCGCTTTCCCGTCGGCGGCAAAACCGGGACGACGAACGAGTTCAAGGACGCGTGGTTCGTCGGCTTCTCGTCGAACCTCGTCGTGGGCGTCTGGGTCGGGTTCGACCAGCCGAAGCCGATCGGGCGCGACGCGTACGGTTCGCGCTACGCGGCGCCGCTCTGGACCGACTTCATGCGCCGCTCCGGCGCGGACGCGGGCGCCCGGGCGCGTTCGACATTCCCCTGAGCCTGAAGGAGGCGACGCTGTGCCGGGTGTCCTACTCACGACCGGTTGAAGGGTGTCCGACGTACACCGAGTACCTCAAGCCGGACGACCAGGTACCCGGACGGCTCTGTACGTCGCACCAGGGGACCATCAAGCAACAGGTTCGGCGCGCGATCGAAGGAGTCTTCGCCGACCTCGGCCGTCGCATTCGCGGCGTTTGTCCGCTGAACATTCTGGCTCAGTCTGTCACCGGTAGCGGTCGGATCTGGGCAACCGTACCCGTGTACGGCTTCGCGTTTGCAGCAGCCGGACGGTATGAAGATCTTCGCTGTCGTCCTGATCGTGCTGGGAGTGATTTCGCTGGCCTACGGCGGCATCACGTACACGACGCGAGAGAAGGTGCTCGACATCGGGCCGATCGAGGCGACGGCCGAGCGTCACCGCACCGTGCCGCTCCCGCCGATCATCGGGGGCGTGGCCCTCGTGGCGGGGATTGGTCTGCTCCTGATGAAGTCGAAGAAGTAGCGTCCGCCTGACGGCGGACCTTCAGAAGAAGGCCGACTGACCGTTCTTCGCGACGAGCGCGTCGATCTTCTTCTTCATCGCGTCGCGCCTCCGCAGCAGCGAGTGGATCTGACGGCTGTCGAGCCACTTGCCGAGGCTCGCTCGCAGGGTCGTGTCGTCGAGCCCCTGCATCCGCTCCCACAGTCGGCGATCGATGTTCTGGAGCTCCTGCGGCAGCTTGAGATCGGTGACGAACCCCCGGGAGTGGTCGATGAGGTAGAGGTGCCACTCGCTATCGACCAGCAGGTTGCCCTTGTTGCGATCGCTGTTGCCGATGAGATCGTCGAACATCTTCATGCGCGCGAGCTGGTGACCCCACGTCGCCGGTTTCGGGAGAGGCAGGACCGTTTCCCACGACCGCACGCCCTCCAGCCACAGGATCGCCGCGCCGGTTTCGCGGTCGACCTCGCGCTCGACGGTGACCGGCACCATGTTCAGGCCGAGCAACTTGTCGAGCTCGTACGCAGCAATCTCCGACTTGTAGCTCTCGAAGTATCCCGTCCTGCATGCCAGGCGGGAGTGGCTTCCAGGCGAAGGACGCTGCCGGACCGCCCGCGGCCAGGTGCGCCCTCTTCGGCCGCGTGACGCCGATCGGAATCTCCGCCACCTTTTCGACCTTTGCGGAGCGGAGAAACGCCTCGATCTCCGCCGTCCGTCCGTTCCAGATGTTGGCGCAGACGGCGGCGTTCGACGGCGCCTGCGGAAACGCGAGAACGACGAGCGCCGCGACGAGTGACAGCATCCGCACAAGGTAGCACAGCCGCTCCGCCGACGTGCTTTAATGGCCTGTGCTCTCCCCGGGCCAAGTCCTCGACGAGCGCTACGAGATTCTGAGCCTGCTCGCGGAAGGCGGCATGGGGGCGGTCTATCGCGCGCGGCGGACGCTCCTCGGCGACGAGGTCGCCATCAAGATCATCCGCGGCGATCACGCCGGCGAGGAGGGCCGCGAGCGGTTCTTCCGGGAGAGCCGCGCGAGCGCCCGGCTCCGCCACCCGCACATCGTCTCCATCCTCGACTTCAACGTCGACGACGAGAAGCATCCGTTTCTCGTCATGGAGCTGCTCAACGGTCCGTCGATCCGGGACGAAATCTCGGTGAGGGGACGGATGAGCGTCGGCGACATTCAGGCGATCGTGCCGCCGCTCTGCACCGCGCTGCAGTTCGCGCACGATCAGGGGATCGTCCATCGCGATCTGAAGCCGGCGAACATCGTCGCGCACGAGTTCGCGGCGGGGCAGCGCGTCTACAAGATCGTCGACTTCGGTCTCGCGAACCTGCGGGAGAGCGACGAGACGCGGCTGACGGGCCCGCACGAGTTCCTGGGCACGATCGCGTACGCTTCGCCCGAACAACTGACGGGCGGCGTGGTCGACGCGCCCTCGGACATCTACAGCCTCGGCGCCGTCGTGTTCGAGATGGTGACGGGGCGCCCGCCGTTCACGGCGGCCGACGCGATCAGCGTGCTGAACGCGCATCTCAACGCGCCGATCCCGCGGATTTCCGAGGCGGTCGCCGATGTGCCGGCGTGGCTCGAGCTCGCTGTCGCGCGCGCGCTGGCCAAGAACGCGAACGAACGCTGGAAGTCGATAGGCGATTTCGGCCATGCCCTCCTCGCGGGGCACGGGCAATCGACGACGATCCGCAACGCGCAGACGCTCGGCGGACTCGTCAGCACCTACGATCTCGGCGAACGGCTCGGTCCCGGCCGCCTCGAGAGCGTCGTCTACAGGGGGACGCATCGCGCGCTCGGGCATCCGGTGGCGATCCGGCTGTTGCGCCGCGACACGCAGCGGAACTGGGAAGGCGCACGCGCGCGATTCATGCGCGAGGCGCAGACGCTGCAGGTCGCGCATCCCTCGATCATCCAGGTCCGCGACTACGGTGAAGAATCCGACTTCGTGTATCTCGTGACCGACTATATCGAAGGCCAGAGCCTTCGGGAGGTGATGACGGCCGCGGGCCCGATGCCGTGGACCCGCCTCGAGCCGTTTCTCGCGCAGCTCGTGGAGGCCGCCCGCGTGCTGCACGGGAGGAAGGGGCTGCTGTGCGGCCTGAACCCCGACATCATGCGCGTGACGACGGACGCCGACGGCGAGCGGCTGTTGATTTCGAGCGCGGGCGATCTGGCAGGCGCAGGATCTCCTGGCGACCCTCAAGGATCAGACCCTGCGCGGCGTCGCGCTCGCGGACAACGAGCTGAAATACACCGCGCCGGAGATTCTCACGGGACAGAGCGCCGACGTCCGCTCGGACGTGTTCACGCTGGGCGTGCTCGCCTACGAGTTGGCGACGGCGAGCCTGCCGTACGACGGAGGATCGATGCCGGAGCTGCTCGGGAACATGCTGCGCGGGCAGCCCCCGGATCCGTCGCCGAAGCAGCCCACGCTGCCGGAAGGCGCCGCGCGCGCGATCCTGCGTGCGCTGAAGCCCGTGTCCGTCGATCGGTACGCGTCGGTCCGCGAGTTCGCGAAAGAGCTGCTCGGCTAGTCCGCGTTCGCCAGTTCCATCGCCCGGACGGCGGCGCCGACGAGTGCGGCGTCGGCATTCAGAATCACCGACACGGGAATCGTCGCGACGAGGTCCGCCATCGGCTCCTTGGCGCGGAACGCTTCCATGAACTCGCCGGACTCGAGCGCCGGGAGGATCTTCGGCGCGATGCCGCCTCCGATGTACACGCCGGCGGTGGCGAACGCGCGCAGGGCGAGATTGCCCGTCTCCGATCCGTAGGCTGAGATGAAGAGGTCGAAGGCCTCCACGCAGTGCGGACAGCGCTTCGCCCGCGCCGCTTCGTAGATGCGGGCGGGCAGGTCGTTCTGTCCGCGATCGGGGCCCACGCCCGCGCACAACCTGGACGGCGCGATGGTGTTCGGCGTGATCATCGGGCCCGTGCCGAAGGACTGGTGCGTGAACTGGTACAGGTTGACGAGGCCCGGTCCCGAGATCACGTGCTCGACGCCGACGCGTCCGAAGACGCGCGCGAGCTCTCGGACCAGATCCAGCTCGCGCGGCGTCCGTGCGGCGAAGTCCGCGTGACCGCCTTCCGACGCGACCGGCACCCAGCGCCCGTCGACCTCTTTCAGCATCGAGATCCCCATGCCCGTGCCCGCGGCGATCACGGCGGCGTTGCCGCCCGGGACCGCGATCCCCTGCTGCAGCACAGCGAGCTCCTCCTGCTCGAGCACGGGGACCGCGTACGCGACCGCCTCGAGATCGTTGATGAGCAGGGAGCGCCGGAGGCCGAGCGCGTTCGCGACCGCGTCCACGTCGACGAGCCACGGCACGTTGGTGAGGCGGGCGACCTGGTCGGTGACGGCGCCGGCCACGCCGACGCACGTCGCGGCCAGCGTCCGCGGCTCGATCTTCCATGCGCCCAGGAACTCGCGCATCATCGGTTCGAGGCCGTCGTAGTCGAGCGTCACGAACTCGCCGACTTCGATCGGCGCCGGCCGCTCCGATGCTGGTGAGAACAGACCGAGCAGGGTCTTCGTGCCGCCGATGTCGCCGGCAAGTAACATGTCGGGCAATTGTATAGCTCTCAGCCGTCAGCTTCCGGCTTCCAGCTTCCGGCTGAGAGCATTCTTGGCGAGCCGACCCACAGGGAATGTGAATGGGCCTGGCTGGAAGCTGGAAGCTTGACTTTCTGTCCCATCTCGCGCATCTTGCCGTTGAGCAATGACGTCGTCGCCGTTCTCCGTCAGCGGATCCGGCGGACCGTACGGTCTGCGGGACATTCGCAGTCTCTATCCCACCGTTACCGACAATCATCTTCGCTATCTGGAAAAGTGGGGCCTGCTTCGGCAGACCGGCGCGGCGCGGGCCGAGCGCGAGTACACGTTCGGCGATTTGCTGACGATCAAGCAGGTCGCGAACGAGCTCGAGCGGGGCACGCCGCTGAAGGTGATCCTGCGCGGGTTGCTCGCTGAGCGGCAGGGCCAGCTCGAGTTCGACTTTCACGCGGCGGCCGACACGCCGCGCGCGAAGGTCGTCGCGCTCCAGGGCCGGCGCGGTGCGTCCCTCGGGGTCGGCAGCGCGCCGCCCTTGCCCGCGGGCGCGGGTACGGCACCGGGCGCCGGTTCGACGCAGACGTTTCCGTTCTCCGATCCGCAGGCAGCGCTCTCGGCGAAGTACTTCATCGAGGGATCGAGGCTCGACGATGGGGAAGATGCGCACATGGAGGGAGCGGCGGCGGCCTACAGGAAAGCGCTCGTCATCGATCCCGACCTCGTGCCGGCGATCGTGAACCTCGCGAACATCCATTACGCCCGCGACGAGATGATCGAAGCGCAGGCGCTCTACGAGCGCGCGATCGGCCTGGACCCTGACTGCTTCGAGGCGTACTTCAACCTCGGGAACATCCATCACGACCTGGGCAGGTACTCGAACGCGCTCGACTGTTATCGCGGGGCCGTGCGGCTCAACTCGATGTACGCGGACGCGCACTTCTATCTTGCGGTAACGCTGGAGAAGGTCGGTCACTCGCCTGAGGCCAAGCCGCATTGGAAGGCATATCAGGATCTCGCGCCGCAGGGGGAATGGGCGGATTTGGCGCGAGAGTTTGCTGAGTAGAGTCTACGTAGCGTCCGGCTTCAGCCGGACTCTTGAGGTCCGCCTGAAGGCGGACACTACAACCGTCTAGTACATGTAGTCCGATTTTTCCCGCTTCTTTGGGGTGCGGCGAAGCTTGTAGAACGCACACTCCGGGCACCACGACTCGGGCTTGAAGCCTTCTTTTCCCGCAAACGGCAGGACGTCGCGATGCGTGCAGTACGCGCCGGCGTCAGGTGTGGCGCGCCAGCGGCAGGACTGGAACTTCTCCTCGGCGGGCGAGGCCGCAGGGGACTCCACCCCGTCCGGTGCCGCGCTCGCCGGCGCAGCAGCTTCTTCTGCGGGCGTTTCCGGCCACGATGCCGCCTGACCGAATTTGGTGTCGTCCATCATGTCGTGAGCGTCATCCCTGCAGCTCGATGCCGAACGAACGCTGCAGCGCCTGCAAGGCTCGCGTTTCCTCCGGTGCGACGAGCGTCAACGCGGTCCCGGTTGCCTCCGCACGCCCGGTCCGGCCGACGCGGTGCACGTACGTCTCGCGATTCGATGGCACTTCGTAGTTGACGACGTGCGTGATGCCGTCGATGTCGAGGCCGCGCGCCGCCACGTCGGTGGCGACGAGGACGCGGTAGCGCCCGCTTCGGAACCCCTCGACGGCCTGCGTTCGCTGCGCCTGGGTCCGATCCGCGTGGAGCGCGGCTGCCTTGAGCCCGCTCGACGCGAGCCGCCGCGCGAGGCGTTCCGCGCCAGACTTCGTGCGCATGAACACCAGCACCGGCCCATCGGTCCGGCGAAGGAACTTCGCGAGCCACTCCGCCTTCTGCCCGTGCGCGACGTTCTCGACGGCGTGCGTGATGCTCCTCGCCGGTCCGCCCGCGATGCCGATCTGCACGAACTTCGCGTCGCGAACGACTTCGTCCGCCAGCCGCATCACTTCGTCCGGCATCGTCGCGGAAAAGAGCAGGGTCTGCCTCGCGGCGGAGTCGGGAAGCGCCGAGACGATGCGCCGCACGTCGGGCCAGAAGCCCATGTCCATCATGCGGTCCGCTTCGTCGAGGACGAGCGTGTCGAGCTTGTCGAACGCGACCGCGCCGTTCCGCATGTGATCCATGAGGCGGCCCGGGGTGGCGACGACGATGTCGACGCCCGCCTTGAGCGCGCGCTCCTGCGGATCCATCGGCACGCCGCCGTACACCGCGATGCTCGTCAGCTCCGTGTGATACGTGAATCCCTGGACGTCGTCCTCGATCTGCACGCACAGCTCGCGCGTGGGCGCGAGGATGAGGACGCGCGTGAACCCCCGCTCCTCGGGAGCGGCGGCGCGCGCCTTCAACATGCGGTTCAGGATCGGAAGCAGGAATGCCGCGGTCTTGCCGGTTCCGGTCTCCGCGCAGCCGATCAGATCGTCGCCGCCCATCACGATGGGTATGACAGCGCTCTGAATCGGCGTCGTGATCACGAAACCGCGCACGCGAATGCCCTCGAGCAGCGACGCGTCGAGCGACAGCGTGTCGAAGGTGACGGGACGCGGATCGTGCTCGGCCTGGACGCGGGCGACGGGTGCCGGCCTCGGCGTGGCCGCCGAATGCGGCCGCGGGGCGCCATGACGTGGCCCGCCGCCCCGACCGCCAGTCCGCCGGCGACGCCCGCGATTGGATGCGTGTGGTTGCGTAGTGTTTGAGCTCAAAAGTGTGGTTTTACCGCGCGCGGAAGGTGATGATGCCTCTCACCGGATCGTAGGGGGAAACCCCCACGGTGACCCGGTCTCCTGGCACCACCTTGATGCGGAACCGGCGCATGCGGCCGCTCAGCTGCGCAAGAACTTCGTGGCCTTGATCGCATTGCACGCGGTACAGACCGCCACTGTGGACAGCCACCACGGTGCCCTGCACGTCAATCAGATCGTCCTTACTCAACTATTTTTGAATCCTTTCAATCAAAGATTGTGCCATACGTCGGGGTAAAACCGCAAACTCAGCAGGGAGAAGCCTCTGCCACGTCAGAGCGCGCGGACGGCAGCTTCGACCTCTGCCGCGAGCGCGGCGTAGTCGTTGCCTTTCAGTGACATAGGCGGGCCGAACGCGACGTGTGCGACGCCTCGTTTCGGAAACTTCCAGGTCGGATGGAGGATACGGTCGAGCCCGCGGAGCCTCACCGGCACCACCGGGACGCCGAGCCGCGCGGCAATCATGGCGACGCCAGGCTGGAATTTCGAAATTTCGTCCCCCTCGGCTCGTCGTCCCTCCGGAAAAATGAGGATGGACGTGCCGCGCCCGACCAGCTCTCCGATGTACCGGAGGGTCTGGCGCGTTCCCGTCTCGCGCTGCGGCAGCGGGAAGGCGTTGAAAAAGAGGGACGCGAGATAGTAGTTCGCGCTGTTCTTCAGGTAGGCGCTCCTGCCGAATTGCTCCGGATAGAAGTGGGCCTTGAAGAACTCCTTGGCCATCGCGGGCGCGACCTTGTAGCGCCATCGCGGCGGCAGCGCGTCGAGGATCACGGGGGTGTCGAAGTGGCTCTGATGATTGGCCGCGAAGATCACCGGCCCGTGGATCGTGTCGAGGTGGCTCAGTCCCCGCGCGTCGATGCGCGCGAACACGCGGCCGAGCGGCAGGATCCACGTCGGCAGGCTCGCGCGCCTCAGCGCGCGGGCGGGCGCGGCCTGATTCCAGGACGGGAACTCGATCGGCTCGGTGACGGCGACGGCGGCGGGGCCGATCGCATCGAGCGGGCTGGTCAGCGCATCGAGATCGGCGATCGTCTTCGCCGCGCCGAATCGCGCTTCGTCCACGGTGATCTGGAAGGTCTCTTCGATGGCCATCATCAGCTCGACGCGCTCGAGCGAGCTCAGACCGAGCTCGTCGAGCGTTGTCGCGGATGACAGCGTCCGTCCGGGCGCGAACCGTTCGAGCACGGTCGCCACCGTGCGTCCCCGATCGGGTTGAAGCCGCGCGTCGTCTCCAGCGCGCTGGCGATCGCGCTCCCCGGCAGATCCAGGCTTTCAACTCGCGGCGTTTCAGCTTGCGCGTGCCCTCGGTGCGCGGCAGCTCTGCGCCCGGCCACACGGCGGCGGCGCGGATCTTCTGATGATCGGCCAGCTGGGTGTTGGCGGTCCGCACGATCTCGTCGACGTCCGTGCCGGGCTCGACGACGAGGACGGCGTGCACGCGTTCGGACGACGATCCGCCCGACGGTGCGCCGACGACGGCGGCGTCCCGCACGCCCGGCTGCGAGGTCAGCGCGCGCTCGACGTCCTCCGGAAAGACGTTCAGCCCCTCGGCGGTGACGATCATCTCCTTCTTGCGGCCGCGGATGTGGAGCTGTCCCTTGTCGTCGAGCTCGCCCGACGTCGCCTGTGTGGAACCAGCCGTCCTTGAAGGCGCTCCGTGTTTCTTCGGGCGCGTTGAAGTAGCCGCGCGTCACGTTCTCGCCGCGCACGAGGATCTCGCCGTCGTCCGCGATCCTGATCTCGACGCCCGCGATCGGTTTGCCGACGGCGCCCCGCGCCGCGTGGAAGGGATGATTCAGCGTGACGATCGGCGCGGTCTCCGTGAGGCCATAGCCCTGGATCACCACGAAACCCGAGACGGCCGAAGAACGCCTCGAGCTCGGGATCGAGCGGCGCGGCGCCGACGACGATCGCCCAGAACTTCAATCCGAACAGGCGGTGGACCCGGCGATAGCGCCACCATCGCGCCGTCCAGTCGCATCTTCCGCGGCGGCGGCTCCGCGGTCTCCGGCGCGACGCGGACGAGTGGTCCCTCAGCACCTCGAGCATCTTCGGCACGCACACCAGCACCGAGATGCGCCGCTCGCGAATCTGGCGCACGATGTCTTCAGGGGAGTAGCTGCGCGTGAAGACGACGAGCCCGGGCAGCATCGGCGGAACGAACGTCGCCATCGCCTGGCCGAACATGTGGCTGAGCGGCAGCAGGTTGAGGAAGCGGATCGGCAGGAACGGCTTCGCGTAATGCCGGTACTTCGCCACCTCGCTTCTCGATCGGCACGATGTTCGCCAGGATGTTGCGTGCGTGATGACGACGCCCTTCGGTTCGGCGGTCGCGCCCGACGTGAAGATGATCTCGGCGGTGTCGTCGGCCGTCAGCGTCGTCGCGGATGGCGTTCGCTCGCCGCGCGGCGGGGCCGCGTCGCTGGGGCGGTTGCGGCCGCGCTCCGCAGTTCCGACAACGGCCAGATCGGCTTCTCGCTGCCAGCGAACGCCGTGCTGTCGACGACGTCACCGATGAGAACGGCGCGGGCGTCGACGATATCGGCGACGCGCGAGAGGAAGGCGTGCACGACGTCCGATAGTCGATCGGGACGAGGACGACGCCTTCGAGCAGGCAGCCCCAGAACGCGACGATCCATTCGGGCCGGTTCTCGCTCCAGATCACGACGACTGTCCCTTGGCGATGCCGGCGGCGCGAAGCCGGCCGGCGAAGGCGCGCGCGGCGTGCTGCCTCGTCCGCGTAGCGTGCAGCGACCAGGTGCGATAGCCGTCGTCGTAGACGAGGAACTCGCGGTCGTGTCGACGAGAGATCGTCGAAGAAGTCGATGAGCGTACGCCGCGGCATCCGAGATGAATTATGATCTAAAAGCTCATGGCGCTTCCGCCCGTCTTCGCGGCCAGCGCGCTCTACGATAATCTCCTGCAGTCGGCGCTGCGGCAGTTCTTCGGGCGCGCAACATTCGAGACCGAGCCGATCCCGTCGCTCTCTTCCGACGGCCGCCTGGCGATCGAGCCGACCAACGATCCGTCCGTCCTGTCGATTCGCTGGTTCGGTTCGCGGCACGTCCTGCACGTGGCCGCGCGGCGGCCGTTCACGCGCGCACGAGGTGCGGCTCGCGAAGGCCATCGGCAGCGTGCTGGCGCTGCGCTACCGCGCGATCTTCGATCCGCGGCAGATGCTCGAGCGCGGCGATCTGTTTCGCGGCGCGATCGAGGATCGCTACGTCGCGGCGTTTCTCGACGGGCGCCGAGCAGAGCCCCCGGCGCACGGCCGCGCCGATCTCGTCGCGACGGTCATCGAGGTGCTGCGCGTCGCGGCGCTCTCGAGCTACGAGAACCAGCCGATCTCTTCCGGCGCCCTCCTGATCGACGGCCAGGACGGTCGCGTGACGGTGCGCGCGGTCGTCGGACGGCCAGGCCGTACAGGTACTCGCCGGCGCTCACCGGCATCAAGAGCTTCTACCGGCTCAGCGACGGCGTCAACACGCTGTTTCTCGTCAATCGCGACGGCATCGTCCTCGACATCGTCGAGGTCGCGCGGCACGCGGCCCTGCTCGGCCGCGAGAACCCGGTGCCGCTGTCGGCGCCCTGTGCGACCGCGTACCGTCCGCACGTGCAGGCGACGGCCGGCAACCGCAACGTCGTCGTCGTGCTGAGCGCCGACGCACGAGATCAAGGTGTTCGCCGAAGGCGTCGAGATGTTCAGCTTCCGCAACGCGGGCTGGCATCTGCTCGACGTCCAGGCGAAGTACGACATGTGGGAGCGAGCCGTCGAGAACCACGCGCTGGCCAACCGGCTGTTCCAGACGGCGCTCGATCTCGCGGACGCGACGCCATGGCGCGCTGTTCGTGGTGCTGCGCGATGCCGAGGCGTCGTCTGCGGCCCTCGTCGCTCCCGGCGATCGACTCGACGCGCCCGCGCAGGCCGAGGCCGCTGCCGGACCGCGTGCAGCTCCTCCAGCTGCTGCGCGGACGCAACGCGGCCAGCCTCGATCCAGCCGTCCTCTCGAGCCTGGCCCGCACGGACGGCGCGACCGTCATGGATCGCAACGGCCGCCTGCTCGCGGTCGGCGCGATTCTGCTCCACACGGAGCCGCCGGAACCGCATTCGACCCTTGCCGTCGAAGGCGCGCGCACCACTGCCGCGATGACCGCCGCGCGGTACGCCGCCGTGCTGAAGGTCAGCGAAGACGGTCTGATCACGTTCTACGACAGGCAAGAGAAGATCTGGGATATCTAGCGTCAGTCTCAGCTTCCAGCTCCCAGCCAAGGGCTTCAGATCTCAGTCCTTCGACTGAGATCGCCATGATCTAGCTGGAAGCTGGAAGCTGGGAGCTGGAAGCTCGCCCGGATTGTGTTGACTCCCACCCTCCCCTCGGATTCAATAGGGCGCGCTAGGGGCTGCGAACCTATGCGAATCTTCCTCACAGGTGGCACGGGTACATCGGATCGGCCGTGCTCGACGCGCTCGTGCAGAGCGGGTCATCACGTCGACGCGCTGGTTCGCCATCGCGAGAAAGGCGCGATGATCCAGGCGCGGGGCGCGCATGCGATCGTCGGCGATCTCGCGAAGCCCGCGACGTACGAAGCGGCGGCCTGGGCCGCCGACGGCGCCATTCACACCGCGCTCGGCAACCCGCCGCGCGCGGCCGCGCTCGATGCGATCGCGATCGATGCGCTGCTTCGCCCCGAACAGCCTCGCAGACCCGGCCGCTTCTTCATCTATACGTCGGGCATCTGGGTGCTCGGCCCGGCTCCGGCGCCGGTCGACGAAGCGTCGCCCGTCAATCCGATCGAGCAGTCAGCGTGGCGTGCGCCGCACGAGCGCCGTGTCCTCGAAGCCGCCGCCTGGGGCGCGCGCACCATGGTCGTCAGACCCGGCATCGTGTACGGAGGGTCGCGCGGGATCGTCGGAGACCTGTTCAAGGACGCCGCCAACGGGCTGGTGCGCGTCATCGGCAACGGCGAGAACCACTGGCCGCTCGTGTACGATCGCGATCTCGGTGAGCTGTACGTGAAGCTGGTGTCGAACGCGTCGGCCGCGGGCATCTATCACGCCACCGACGAGTGCGACGAGCGCGTCAACGATCTCGTGTCGGCGATCGCCGGACACGTCCCGATCAATCCCAGCATCCGCAAGGTGCCGATCACCGAGGCCCGGCAGAAGATGGGGCCCTATGCCGACGCGCTTGCGCTCGACCAGATCGTCAGGTGCCCGCGCGCGCGAGCCATCGGCTGGTCCCCGTCGCTTCACGCCGTCTCCCGCAACGCCGCACGCCTCTTCGAAGAGTGGCGCAACGGCCGCGAGGCCGCCTGACGAGTCTCATTTCACACTGATTCCCGCGCTCAGGACCAATATCCTTCCTCCCGGATACGCCGGGCGTCCGACAATGGCCTCCTGCGCGCCGTAGCGGTGGAACCGGATATCGAACGTGAACGCGAGGTGTTCCTGCGCGAACCACCGCGCGCCTCCGCCGTAGTTGATCGTCCCGAGCCGGCCGTCGGGTGATGCGACCGGCGCCGCGTCGTTCTCGATGGTGAGCCCGCCGAACCCGAAGCCGGCGCTCAGGTAGCTCCAGCCGCGGCGCGAGCCGAAGTTCAGCGACACCTGCGGCGAGAGCGACGTGAAGCGGCTGGACACCGTCGGGCCCGGCGTGCCGCCGTCGGTCCTCCGGCTCGAGCGTGCGGCTCGCGCGGGCGATGAGAAGCTCTCCGCCGATTCCGAGCGTGACCTTCCCCATCCGGAGCGGATACACGTGGAGCCCGGCCGACAGCCCGAGGCCGCGTCCGGGCAGGTCGTCCTCCGGGACGGCGATCGCGTTCGCAATCGCCCCGTCGTCCGGAAAATTCGGCATGGCGGCGCGCAGGTCGGCGGCGAACCGGCCGATGGGTTCGGGTGGGTCCTGGGCGAACGTGTCGGGAGGGAACAGCGCGAGCAGCAGGCCCGCGAGCATCAAGCCGCGCAGTCGAGTCATCGTATCCGCATGTCTCCAGTCGTTGTCGTGCGCCCGCTCATTCGGCGTTCGCGAGGGCGCGCGCGATCGTCAGTCCATCTTCGAGCGTCGTCACGCGTCCGTCCAGCTGATGTTCGTAGATCGTCCGCAGCATTTCACCCATGCGGGGCCCAGGCTCCACGCCGAGGTCGAGCAGATGGCGCCCCTTCACGATCGGGTCGGGCGCCGCATGTTCCACGCCGAGCGCCCTCGCCCGCTCCAGGAAGACGCCGATGGCGGAGCAGTCGAAGCTGCCGGTGCGGCCGAGGCAGTCGGAGAGCGCGACGCGTGCGAGCAGCTCGAGATCGACTTTCTGCGCGAGTCGCCTGAACGCGCCTTCGCCGACCGGCGTCGACGCCGTGGAGAACGCCAGCGGCTTGAGATGATGTGCCACGATGCCGAGTGACGTGATGGCGGACGTCGTAGCCGCCGATCGTGTGCACGTTGAGCCGATCGAGCAGGGCGAGCGCGGGCTCGACACCAGCCTGTTCGTGATCGATCGACCGAATCCGACCGTCGACGACGGCGGTCGTCCGCGGCTTGCCGAGATCGTGGCAGAGCGCGCCGAGCATGACCGTGATCTGCTGCGGCCGTTCGAGATCGTCGATGCGGTGCCGCGCCTGATCGACGCACCATCATCGTATGGATCCACACGTCGCCTTCCGGATGCCATTCCGGCTCCTGCGGACATCCGACGAGCGCGGCGAGTTCCGGGAAGAGCCTGCGAACGACACCCAGCTGCAGCGCGAGCTCGAACCCGGTCGACGGACGATCCGCGATCAACAGGAGCTTCTCGATCTCGCCCCAGACGCGTTCGGGCGGCAGATCGTCCAGCTCGATTCGTTCGCACAGGCGCCTGGTCCCGTCGTCGAGCTCGAGATCGAACCGCGCCGCGAACTGGACGCCGCGCAGCACGCGAAGGCTGTCGTCGCCGAAGGTCTCCGGGTCGACGGCCCGCAGCACGCGGCGCGCGATCAGGTCGCGCTCGCCCTCGAACGGGTCGATGTACTCGCCCGTGATCGGATCCCAGCGAGATCGCGTTGATCGTGAAATCCCGCCGGCGCGCCGCCTCGGGAATCGACATCGACGGATCGCCGGTGACGGCGAACGCGCGGTGGCCGCGGCCGACCTTCGACTCCCGCCGCGGGAGCGAGACGTCCACGTCCGCGACCTTGTAGACCGTGAAGCTCTCGCCGACCGTGTTGACCGGTCCGATCGTCTCGAGGAGCGCCTTCAACCGGTCCGCGGGAATGCCGAAGACTTCGACGTCGACATCCTTGTTCGGCCTGGCGAGCAGCCGGTCGCGCACCCACCCGCCCACGATGAGCGCACGGCCGCCGTCGTTCGACGCGAGCCTCGCGATGGCGAGGGCCGTTTCCAGGCTCATGTCGCCGTCGGCCGCACGACACGGCTTCGGCCGTACCTGCGCACCAGTTTGTCGGTGAACGCGGGCGCGAGGGCGTTCAGAATGCCGAGCGCCCGCGACTTCGCGTGGGGATAGACCTCGGCCCTGGGCGAGTGCAGGCAGCGGACGATCGCCGCGGCCACGCGCTCGACCGGCTGCCTGGGCCCCAGGCCCGACACGTCGTGCCCGAAGTCGCGAGCCATCGCCTGCTTGAACTCCGTCTCCGTCGAGACCGGGAAGACGGCGGTGACGTGGATGCCGGTTCCGACGAACTCCGATCGCAGCGACTCGCCGAAGACCGCCTGCGCCGACTTCGTCGCGCTGTATCCGCTCATGAAGGGAATGCCGCGCCGGCCCACGATCGACGACACGAACACGAAGTGCCCGCTGCCCTGCGCGCGGAAGACGGGCAGCGCCGCGCGCGTCCCGTAGAAGGTGCCCATGAAGTTGACGTCCATCATGCGGCGCATGATCTCCGGCGGCATCTCGTCGACCGGGCCGTAGTATCCGAACCCCGCGTTGCAGATCATGATGTCGAGCCGCCCGAAGGCCTCGCGCGCGCGCGCGACGAGCCGAACGACGTCCTCTTCCTTCGTCACGTCCATGGTCACGGGCTCGGCGCTGCCGCCTGCCGACCTGATTGCCGCGACCGCCTGCGCGAGCCGATCCGTCCGCCGCGCACCAAGTACGACCGCGACGCCCTCCCGCGCCAGATGCTCCGCCACCGACAGCCCGATGCCCGACGAAGCGCCAGTCACGACCGCCACGCGTCCGCTCAGACTCATTGGCGACATGATACAGTCGACGGTCGACAGTCGTGAGTCGTCAGTCACAGTCGACAGTCACAGTCGACAGTCGAGAGTCACGACTGCTCGCTCAGCCGTTCTGCCGGTGATATACCCAAGCGTCGACTGCATTCCGTGAGCGCTGACCGCGGGCCCTGAGGGACGACGACCGATGGTGACTCACGACAGTCGATTGCCGATTGCCGACCGCGACTACCGACTGGCGACTGCGACTGGCGACTGTCGACTGCGACTGTCGACTGCGACTGTCGACTGTGACTGTCGACTCACGACTGCCGACTGCCGACTGACATGGATTCCTCCATCGCCCTTCTCCGCCGTCTCGTCTCCATCGACTCCGTGAATCCGTCGCTCGTACCGGGCGCGGCGGGTGAAGGGGCGATCGCTGATTCGATTGCCGATCACATGCGTGGCGTCGGGCTGGACGTGCACGTCCGCGAGGTCGCGCCGGGACGGCCCAACGTGATCGGCGTTCTCGAAGGACGGGAGCCGGGACGATCGCTGATGCTGTGCGGGCACATCGATACGGTTGGCGTGGACGGCATGGACGCGCCGTTCGATCCGCAGATTCGATCGGGACGGCTGTACGGGCGCGGCTCGCAGGACATGAAGGGCGGCGTCGCCGCGATGATCGACGCGGCGCGCGTGGTGGCAGAGTCCGGGTTTCACAGAGGGCGCGTGATCGTTGCGGCGGTGGTGGACGAGGAGTACGCGAGCATCGGCGCCGATGCCCTGGCGGCGGAGTGGACGGCCGACGGCGCTGTCGTGACCGAGCCGACCGACTTGCAGGTCGGCATCGGCCACAAGGGTTTTGCGTGGATCGACATCAACACCGTCGGGCGCGCCGCGCACGGCAGCCGGCCGAAGGACGGACGGGATGCCGTCATGCGCATGGGCCGCGTCCTGCAGCGCCTGGAAGCGCTCGATCGCACGCTGCAGCAGCGCGCACCGCATCCGATCATGGGAACCGGATCGCTCCACGCGTCGATCGTGAGCGGAGGACGGGAGTTGAGCTCGTACCCGGACAGCTGCCGGCTGCAGATGGAGCGGCGCACGATTGCCGGCGAGAGCGGCGACGTCGCGCGCGATGAAGTGATCGCGATCCTCGACGGCCTGAAGTCGGAGGATCCGGAATTCGAAGCGGCGGCGGCGCTCGTCTTTTCGAGGCCGCCGTACCAACTCTCACCCTCGCACCCGCTTCCGCAGGCGCTTCAGGCCGCCGCCGCCAGCGCGGGATGCGCGTCCCGGCCGGTCGGCATGAGTTTCTGGACCGACGCCGCGGTGCTCGCGGGCGCCGGAGTGCCATCGGTGCTCTTCGGACCCGGCGGCGCCGGGCTCCACAGCACCGAGGAGTACGTGAACGTCAGCGATGTCATCGCGTGTCGCGATGCGCTGGCAGCACTCGTCCGGGCCTGGTGCTAGGCGCTCTTCCGCAGCACCAGCCGGGGCTTGTTGAGCAGGTGACGGTGAGCGTCACCCTCGAACCGCTTGCGCGGACCCTGTCCGGAGATTTCCCACCCCGGAGTATCGTGCCCGCACGACGTGCACCGCATCATGACGCGGTTGCGCTCGAAGTGCAGGACCGAGTCGTGGCCGTGCAGCCCGCAGATGACCTGTCCGACGCGCGCCGCAAACCGGCCGACCACTCCCGCATCCGGGGTTTCCTGGGGGGTAACGTCCGCCGCCGCGAGTTGCTGGGGATAGTTCGTAACCATGGGCTCTCCTCGTGATCTCCCGCCGCCCTACTAGGACTCCTGCGCCATACCGACCGTTCCCGGCCGGGGGCGCATCCCCATCCATATCAATAGGTGTGCCACGGCCTGTTTTTCAGCCGAAGGGGTGCCGAATCAGCAGCTTAAGGGCTGTGCGCCGGGAGGGCGGCCGGGAACCCCTTCAATTCAGGTGTTTACCGGGCAACTCTCTGCGAGCCCATTGAATACACAGTCCTTAATCACGCGACTATGTCCGCCTGGCAGACAGCCCTAAGTCACCCGCGATCCGGACTTTTGGGGGGCGTCCCCCGGCATTCCGGATGGACTTGGAGGATTGACGCGGATCACGGGATCGCGCGGATCAGACGGTGACCTAGTGGGTGCGGGGCGTGCGCCGGGATCCGGTAAGCAGATGCTGCAGCGTGCGGGCGTAGTAGCGCAAGACAGTGCGCTCGCGGACGCGGAAGCGTCCGCCGCGCTCGACGAAGATTACATTGCGCGCGACGAGCGGCTCTGCCCCTTCGTCGACCGCCTGGCGTCCGTCCTTCACGCCGAGATTCGCGCCGTTCGTCCGCAGCGCGTCGATGAGCTCGTCGGCCCGGCCCTCGAGCTCGCGGCGCGTGATCGACGGCCGCATCGCGGCGGCGACGACCGCGGTCGGCAGCACCTTGTACAAGGATCCGATCCGGTCTCGAATCTCGTGCGCGAGCGTCATCACGTCGCGGCGCGCCTCGGGATCCCATCCTTCGAGGGAGATGGGCGCGCCGAACGTCACGAACGCTCTCGACTGATAGCCGACCGCGTAGCGCACCATCTCGGCCACTTCTCTAGCGAACGGACGCTGGCGCCGCTTCGATCCCTGATGCGCGAGGATGTGATCCTCGAGCACGAGATCGTAGGAGACCGCCATCGGAACGATGGACGAACCGGATCGATCGGCCTGCATGGCCGCATGGAGGAGTCCCGTCTTCGGCGACTTCAACTCTCCCGTATAGCTGCGGCCGCCCTCAATGTAGAAGAGCAGATCGTGGCGCTGGAGCAGCTCGGCGACGTAGGCCTTCAAGGTGACGAGGTACGCCGGATCCTTCGCGTTGCGGCGGATCGGAATCGCGCCGGTCACGTGCCGGTGAATCAGGCCGAGCGGACCGCCGAACAGGTTGATGCCCGCGGCAATGATGGGCGGCCGGATGCCGTTGTCGTCGATCACGAGCGGCTCGACCAGATAGTCGAGGTGGCTCTTGTGATTCGAGATGTAGATCGTCCGTCCTTTGCGCGTGGCTTCCTGCGCAATGCCGACGTGTTCCTGGATGCGATCGATCTTGCGGAGGATGGGATAGAGCGGATGTTTGAGCGCCCGGTAGATCGGATAGCGCTGCGTCGTCCGGAGCTCGTCGAGATACGCGTGGATCCGTTCGCGTGCCTGCAGCTCGGACTGGCCGTGCCCGCCACGCAGGTACCGAGCGACGTCCTGTCGCGCCAGCACTGCCTGGGTGATGTCATCGAGCATCAGGGACGGACTATATATCAAAAGGCAGCTTATAGTTAGCCCAGGAAATGCGTGCTATCCCTCTCCGCTGGCCGGCTTTCGCGGGGTGTTTCGTCGCGCTCGTCGCGCTCGGCGCGCCGCTTTCCGGCGTGCCGGCGCAGGTCGCGCAGTCCGAGCGTGCGACGTTCCGTACCGACGACGGCGTGGCGCTCGCAGGGACGTTCTACGCGCCCGCGTCCCGTCCCGCGCCGGCGGTCATCCTCGTGCACATGCTCCAGAAATCGCGCCGCGACTGGGAACAGGTCGCGACGCGCCTGGCGAGCGAAGGCATCGGCGCCCTCGCCATCGACCTTCGCGGCCACGGCGACTCCCAGGGGAGCGCGCAGGACTTCGCGACGATGGCGCAGGACGTTCGGGCGGCGCGCCGCTTCCTGTCGTCGCGCCCCGACCAGACCACGCCGCGGATCGGCATCGCCGGCGCGTCGATCGGCGCGACGCTCGCGGCGCAGGCAGCGTCCGACGACCCGTCGATTGCGAGTCTCGCGTTGCTGTCGCCGTCGATCGACTATCGCGGCCTGCGCATCGATGCCCCGCTCCGCAAGTACGGCGCGCGGCCCGCGCTGCTGGTCGCGAGCGACGACGACGGGTATGCGCTCCGATCCGCGCGCGACCTGCAGAAGGCGGGCGGCGGACCGCGCGAGCTCGTCGTCCTCAGCCATGCCGGACACGGGACCGCGATGTTCACGAGCGACCCGGATCTCGCCCGGCGCCTGGTGGAATGGTTCCGACGTACGCTGCTATGATCGCGGTTTCGGCGGGGCCTCCACGTGTCCAGAGACTCACTCATCTTCGGCGTAGCGGGCGTCTTCTTCGGCGTCGTCGTCGGCTGGATCATCGGCAGCCAGCAGGCGGGTCCGCTGCGCACGCCCGTGCCGGCGGCGCAGACCGCGCAGCGCCCCCAGGGCCAGACTCCGCCGCCCGCTGCGCCCTTCGACGAACGCCGCGCGGCGGCGCTGACGGAAGAGGCCAATCGCGATCCGCGCAGCGCGCGCACGCGCATCGAGCTGGCGAACCTCTACTACGACTCGGAGCGATTCGACGACGCGGCGCGGTGGTACGAGGAGGCGCTGAAGATCGAACCGAAGAACGTGAGCGCGAGCACCGATCTCGGTATCAGCTACTACTACACGAATCAACCCGATCGCGCGCTGGCGCAATTCGATCGATCGCTCGCGATCGATCCCACGCACGCCAAGACGTTGCTGAACATCGGCATCGTGCGGGCCTATGGCAAGGACGACCTGGAAGGCGCGGTCAAGGCCTGGCAGCGGGTCGTCGACCTCGCGCCCGACTCGCCGGAGGGCAAGGTCGCGAAGCAGGCGCTCGACGCCGTGCGCAACGCGCACCCGAACGTGCCAGGCTCGACGCCGCAAGCCAAGTCTCCGGGCACACAGTAGCCGCCATGGTCCTGCGAATCCTTCAGCTCCTGCTCGTCCTCGCGGTGGTCCGCGCCGTCTGGCGGCTCGCGAAGGGTGTGCTCGAAGGCGCTGGCTTTCAGCGCGTCGAGAACGGAACGAAGCCGGGCGTAAAACTGGTGAGGGATCCGAACTGCGGGACGTTCGTGTCTCCGGCGCGCGCGTCCGTCATCCGGACGGCCGGCGAGACCCTGTACTTCTGTTCGGAGAACTGCCGCCGTGAATGGGAGCGGCGATGACGGCGGCGGCCTTTTCCGAGCAACACGTGCGCGACGAGATCGTCGAGGTCGGCCGGCGGCTCTACGCCCGCGGATACACCGCGTCGAACGACGGCAACATCAGCGTGCGGCTCGACGATCAGCGCCTGCTGATGACGCCGACCAGCGTCTGCAAGGGCTTCATGTCGTCCGACATGATGTGCATCACCGATCTCGAGGGGAGGAAGCTCGCGGGCGAGCGCGATCCGTCGTCGGAGATGCAGATGCATCTCGAGGTGTACCGCCAGCGTCCGGACGTGAGCGCGGTCGTGCATGCGCATCCGCCGATTGCGACGGGGTTCGCGGTCGCCGGGATTCCGCTCGATCGCGCGGTGCTCGCCGAAGTGGTCACGACGCTCGGGAGCGTGCCGATCGCGGAGTACGCGACGCCGTCGACGAAGGAGCTGCCCGAGGCGGTGCGGAAGTACGTCAAGGCGCACGACGGGATGCTGCTGGCCAACCACGGCGCGCTCACGCTCGGGCCGGACGTCTTCGCCGCGTACTACAAGATGGAGACGATCGAGCACTTCGCGAAGATCAGCCTCGTGGCGCGGATGCTCGGCGGCGAACGCCTGCTGTCGCGCGAGGAAGTGGCGCGGCTCCAGGGGCTGCGCGGGATGTACGGCATCGCGTCGCCGGCGCCGATTTGTGCCGAGCCGGGGAGAGCATGGCAACCGCCGCACGCGGCGGAGATTCAGTCGACTGCCAGGTGGTTCAGGCGCCGCGATCGGTGTCTGGCGAACGGCTGATTCCCGACGCCGCGGGTGAAATTCGGCTAACATACCGCGAACTCACGGCTCTCATCGAAGATGCGGTCAGGAGTCTCAAGTAGCTTCAGCTGGAAGCTGGCGGCTGACAAGGAGCACGAGAATGGGTGAGGCACTCGGCATGGTCGAGACCAAGGGTCTCGTCGCGATGATCGAAGCGGCGGACGCGATGGTCAAGGCCGCCAAGGTCACGCTGGTCGGCTGGGAGAAGATCGGCGCCGGCTACGTGACGGCGATCGTCCGCGGCGACGTCGCGGCGGTCAAGGCGGCGACGGACGCCGGTGCGGCTGCCGCGCGCCGCGTCGGCGAGCTCGTGTCGGTCCACGTCATCCCGCGGCCGCACGCGAACCTCGAGGACGCGCTGCCGATCGGGAAGGCGACCGCAAACGCGAAATGATCCTCGCGAAGATCGTGGGCACCGTCGTCGCGACACGGAAGGACGAGCGGCTCGTCAGCAGCAAGCTGCTCGTCGCGCGTCCGATGGATCCCCGCGGCAAGGCCGAGGGGACCTACCTCGTGGCGGTCGACACCGTCGACGCCGGCTTCGGCGAGACGGTGCTCATCGTCAGCGGCAGCTCGGCCCGGATGGCCTCCGGCCTGAAGGATTGTCCGGTCGACGCCGCCATCGTCGGCATCGTCGACACGATCGAGGTGCAAGACTAGTCACCAGGGAAGTCAGGAGCGACGTGCAGCTGGCGCGCGTGATCGGCGAGGTCGTCTCGACCATGAAGGACGCCAACCTCATCGGGACGAAGCTGCTGGTGCTCCAGCCGCTCGCCGCGTCTGGCGAGTCGGCGGGCCGGACGCTCGTCGCGCTCGATTCGGTCGGCGCCGGCGTCGGCGAGAACGTGTTCTTCGTGCGCGGCCGCGAGGCGGCGTTTCCGTTCTATCCCGCGGAGCCGCCGACCGACGCGACGATCGTCGGCATCGTCGATCGACTGGGATCTGGGGTAGCTCACAAATGCAGATCGGCCGCGTCGTCGGCACCGTCGTGTCCACGCAGAAGAACCGGAAGCTCGAGGGCGCGAAGCTGCTGCTCGTGCAGCCGCTGACGCTCGACGACGAGCCGCGCGGCGTCGCGCTGCTGGCGATCGATTCGGTCGGCGCCGGCGTCGGCGAGAAGGTGCTGGTCGTGATCGAAGGCAAGGCCGCCGGCGACGCGCTCGGCCGCAAGGCCGCCGCGGTCGACGCGGCGATCATCGGCATCGTCGATGCCGTGGACTGTTAGCCGTCACTGGGCGAGTGAATGGACGAACAGGCACTGCGCGCGCTGGTGCGCGAGGCGGTCGCGCGACACCTGCACGGCACGGAGGGCGAGCACGCCGCGGCGCCCGCGCGTCTCGTCCTGTCCGGCCATCCCAGCCACTACCGGTACGCGCTGCCGCCATCCGACGGCCCGTGCCTCATCGAGCCCGTCCGTACAGTGCAACTCACTGCGGCTACTGCCAGTCCACGGCCACTGATCCCGCTGCAGGCGCGTCCTGCTCACCCGCCGGATTCCCTCCTCCGTGCTTGACGCATGCTCGAGGCCGGATCGCGACGTCGATCTGTACGACGGCGCCGTCGCCGATGCCGCGAGGACGAGCTGATCGACCGGCTCGCCGACAAGCAGGCGCTCGATCTGCCTCCTGACCGATCACGATCGACGGCGAGAGTGCTCGACGCGGCGCGCGACTCTGAAGGTCGTCGCGAACATCGCCGTCGGCTACGACAACATCGACGTGGCGGCCGCGCGCGGCCGCGGCATCGTCGTGACCAACACGCCTGACGTGCTGACCGAGGCGGTCGCGGAGCTGACGTGGGCGCTGATCCTCGCGATCGACGCGGCGCATCGCCGAGGGCGATCGGCTGGTGCGCGCGGACGCGTGGAAGGGCTGGGCGCTCGACTTCATGCTCGGCATGGAGCTGCGCGGCAAGCAGCTCGGGATCATCGGCGGCGGACGCATCGGCCGGGCGGTCGCCGCCAAGGCGCCGGCGTTCGGGATGCAGGCCGTGTTCGCGACCAGGGGCGCCCGCACACCGGATCGTCCCGAGGTTTCGCTCGACGAGCTGCTCGTCACCTCGGACGTCATCTCGATTCACACGCCGTTGACGGCGACGAACCGGCACCTGATCGATCGAGCGCGCGCTCGCGCGGATGAAGCGGTCCGCGTTTCTCGTGAACACGGCGCGCGGGCCGGTCGTCGACGAGGAGGCGCTCGCGTGGGCGCTCGAAGCGAGCACCTGATCGCCGGCGCCGCGCTCGACGTGTACGAGCGGGAGCCCGACGGTCCACCCGGCGCTCCTCGAGACTCGAGAACGTCGTGCTCGCGCCGCACCTCGGCAGCGCGACGCGCGAGACCCGCACGGCGATGGCGGAGCTGGCGGTGCGGAACGTGCTCGCCGTGCTCGCACGGCCAGCCGCCGCTGACGCCGGTCAGCTGACATTCCGGGTGACCGATGCCTCTGCCTCCACAACCCGTCGTGCCGCGCGGCCGGATTCCCGCCGTCATGCGCCGTCTCGCCAAGGCGATCGACGGGCTCGACGAGCCGGCGGTCGAGAAGATCGCCGAAGGAGCAGCAGGAGGATCCGTTCCAGGTCCTGATCGCGACGATGCTGTCGGCGCAGACGAGGGATGCCGTCACGGCGGCGGCGTCGCGACGGCTGTTCCGCGTGGCGCGCACGCCGCGGACGATGGCGAAGCTGTCGGTGAGCGCGGATCGAGAAGCTCGATCTACCCGGTCAGCTTCTACCGCAACAAGGCCGTGCACGTGCGCGAGACGTGCGAGCAGATCCTCATCGCGCTATCGGCGGCCGCGTGCCGTCGACGATGGAGGAGCTGCTGACGCTGCCGGGCGTCGGCCGCAAGACCGCGAACCTGGTGCTGATCCTCGCGCACCGCGAGCCGCGAGAACATCTGCGTCGACACGCACGTCCACCGGATCTCGAACCGTCTCGGCTGGGTGCGCACGCGGACGCCGGAGGAGACCGAGCATGCGCTCTATCGCCGCGGCCGAGCGGCGATGGTGGCCGATCATCAACCTGTATCTCGTGACGTGGGGGCAGAACGTCTGCCGTCCGGTGTATCCTCTGTGCCGCAGTTGCGTGCTCGCGGACCTCTGTCCGAAAATCGGCGTCACGAAACTCGGTCGCTCGGTCGATCGTTCGTCCGGTCGTCGGGTAGCGGACCGAACGACCTGACGACCGGACACCGACTGACCGACGACCGAACGACCGACAGAATCATGAAGCTGACCATCGCCTTCGCCGCCGTCCTCGCGCTCGCGCCAGCCGTCTCGAGCTCGCAGCAGAAGTCGCCTGGCGCGGGGCCGGTCATCGTGCTCGAGACGGCCAAGGGGACGATCGAGTTCGAGACGTATCCGGAGGAGGCGCCGAAGACCGTCGCGCACATCGTCGAGCTCGTGAAGAAGAGTTTCTACAACGGCCAGCGGTTCCATCGCGCCGAGCCGAACTTCGTCGATCCAGATCGGCGATCCGGAGACGCGCGACATGTCAGCCGGCAGGCCTGGTGGGGCCGCGGCAGCAGCGGCAAGCCGATCGGCGTCGCGGAGATCACGAAGAAGCGGCGGCACGGTCCTGGGCGCGGTCGGCGATGGCGCTACGCCGGGCACCGACAAGGACGGCGCCGACAGCCAGTTCTTCATCACTGCTGCGCGCCGCGCCCGAGCTCGACGGCAAGTACACCGTGTTCGGCCAGGTGATCACGGGGCATGGACGTCGTCGCGAAGATTCAGCGCGGCGACGTGCTCAAGAGGCTTACCGTGAAGGAGTGAGCGGGGCGGCAGGATCTTGACGAGCCCCTTCAGGTCCGGATAGCGCTCGACGAACTCCTCCGGGTACTCGCCGGCGAGCGGCTGTCCGAGCTGGTGCTTGAGGATCGCGGCGTTGGCGACCGACTTCGCCGAGAAGTGATTGTTCGCGTAGAGGTACGCCTTCTTCACGTCGCGCGACGCCTCCTCGGCCGCCTCCGCGAACGGCTCGAGCTCCTCGGCCGAATAGAGGTAGTTGTAGCGATCCTCCGACTTCTCGTGCTTCCACCACTGCGCGGCGTTCCGGCCGTGCAGGCGCAGGTAGTAGAAGGTCTGCACGTTCGGCAGCAGATTCTGCCGGATCGAGAAGCGGAACTTCGGCTCGTCGATCTGCGCCCAGCGCCGCGCCGTGCGTCGTCGAGCAGCTGCAGCGTCTCGGCCGGATCGTCGCTCCAGCTGCGGTGCCGCAGCTCCACGGCGACGCGATAGTCCTTGAACGCGCTCGAGCAGCCACTCGAGGTAGCCGCGCGAGTCCGGCTCGTTCTTGAAGCTGGCGGGAAACTGCGCGAGCAGCGCGCCGAGCTTGCCCGCCGCGGCGAGCGGATCGATCGCGCGCGCGGAACTCGTCCACGTCCTTGCGCTCGAGGTCCGACGGGATCCTGGCCCGTCGCCTTCTGGAACATCTCCGGGTGCGTGAACTTCTGATACAGCTTCAGCGAGAACTCGAAGTCCGCCGGCGTCCGCGCCGCCCAGCCCTTCGTCGTCTGACGGCCGCGGCACGCCGTAGAAGCGTCGAGTTCACTTCGACGGTGTCGAAGTGCTCGGCGTAGAACGCGAGCTCGTCGAACTTCGCCGCTGTCCGCGCCGCCGGCGTCCCGGCCGGATAGAAGATGCCGTTCCACGTGCCCTTGCCGGTCGGGTAGCTCCAGCCCGACGTGCCGACCGCGAACGTCCGGCATCATCGTCAGCTGCGTTCCGTAGGCCTTCTTGTCGAACCCGAACGTCACCTTCGATCCCGGACGAGGATCGGCCGCTTGATCAGGTTCGGCTGCTCCATCATCAGGTCGATCGCTTCCTTCTTCGACTTCGGCAGCGGCCGCTCCTTGAAGACCGGGCTGCGCGTGCTCACGAAATCCAGGAAGCGCTCCGCGTCGATGTGCTTCTCGAGAAACGCCCGATCCGGCGGGTTCTTGTTGATGTCACGCTTCTTCGACGTCCGATGCCCTGCTGCTCCAGAAAACTTCTGGCGTTCCGGCAGGTCGTTCAGGTGGGTTTCGAGTAGAAGGTCGGCTTCGGCCATGGGCCGATATTGTAAGATCCAGATGAAGGTCGCCGCAACGACCGCGGACGTGCGGCGGAGGGCGTCTGCGGAGGCGCAGTACAATCGAAGGGCGCATGCTGACCATCAACGAGATCTTTCACTCGATCCAGGGGGAGTCGACCCACGCGGGGCGGCCGTGCGTCTTCGTCCGCCTGACCGCCTGCGATCTCCGCTGTTCCTGGTGCGACACGCCGTACGCCTTTCACGAGGGGCGCAAGATGAGCGTCGACGAGGTGGTCGGCGCGTCGCGCGCCTATCGACTGCGCCGTCGTCGAGATCACCGGCGGCGAGCCGCTGCTGCAGAAGGACGTCTATCCGCTGATGCAGCGGCTGCTCGACGACGGGCACACCGTGATGCTCGAGACCGGCGGCCACCTGCAGCATCGACCAGGTTCCCGACGACGGTCATCCGCGATCGATCGACGTCAAGTGCCCGGGCAGCGGCGAGTCCGCCAGGAACGACTGGGCGAACCTCGACCGCCTCAGGCCGCACCGACGAGGTGAAGTTCGTGATCAAGGATCGCGAGCGACTACGAGTTCGCGCGCGACGTCGTGCTCAGCGGCACGCGCTGCCGGACCGCTGCGCGGCGGTGCTGTTCTCGCCGGTGCACGGCGTGCTGCGACGCGAAGCAGCTCGCGGCGTGGATTCTGGAGGATCGTCTGACCGTCCGGCTGCAGCTCCAGGTGCACAAGTACATCTGGGATGCGCAGACGCGAGGGGTCTGAGCTGGCCGAACGAGCGGTCGTCTTGCTGAGCGGCGGGCTCGACTCCTACACCGCCGGCGCGATCGCGCGCGCGGACGGCTACGAGCTGTACGCGCTGACGCATCCGCTACGGACAGGTGCACGCGCGCGAGATCGAGGCGGCGCGCCGGGTCGCGAGCGCGCCCTGGCGGTCGCGCGGCACCTCGAGCTCGACGTGTCGATCTCGCGGCGTTCGGCGGATCGGCGCTCGTCGGCGACGGCGACGATCCCGAAGGACCGGCCGCTCGATCGCGCCGCGGACATCCCGTCCACCTACGTGCCGGCGCGCAACACGGTGTTCCTGTCGCTCGCGCTGGCGTGGGCCGAGGTCGTCGGCGCCGAGCGCGATCGTCATCGGCGTCAACGCGCTCGACTACTCCGGCTATCCGGACTGCCGGCCCGAGTATCTCGAGGCGTTCGAGCGGCTCGCCGCGCTGGCGACGCGCGCGGGCGTCGAAGGGCAGGCCGCTCGCGATCCTCGCGCCGCTGCTGTCACGCTGTCGAAGGCCGACATCATCCGCCGCGGCGTCGCGCTCGGCCTCGACTACGGCCTGACGCACAGCTGCTACGATCCGGGCCGCACGGCGCGCCGTGCGGCCGCTGCGACAGTTGCCGGCTGCGCGCGCGCGGCTTCGAGGAGGCTGGCGTCGACGGATCCCGATTCGTCGTGACCGAGCGACTCTACTACACCGATCCCGTACCTGCGCGAGTTCGACGCCACCATCGTAGGCTCGAGCCGGACTCCGATCGTCAGCGACGGGAATCGGCACCGCGTTCGTCCTCGATCGGACCGCGTTCTATCCGACGTCCGGCGGCCAGCCGTTCGACACCGGCACGCTCGGCGCCGCGCGCGTCGTCGACGTCGTCGACGATGAGGACGGCGAGGATCCTCCACGTCGTCGACGGCGACGCCGGAGCGCGGCACGGTGTCACGGGCGCGATCGACTGGGCGCGGCGCTTCGATCACATGCAGCAGCACACCGGACAGCACGTGCTGTCGGCGGCGTTCGATCGTCTGCTGAACGCGCGCACCGAGAGCTTCCACCTCGGCGCCGACGTCCTCGACGATCGATCTGGCGCGCGAGGTGTCTCCGGCGGAGATCGCGCGGGCGGAAGACGGAGGCGAACCGCATCGTCTGGGAAGATCGGCCGGTGACGATCCGCTTCGCGGACGCCGAGGAGGCCGCGGCGCTGCCGCTGCGGAAGGAGTCCACGCGCGACGGGACGCTGCGCCTGATCGACGTCGAGGACTTCGACCTGTCCGCGTGCGGCGGCACCCACGTCGCGCGCACCGGCGCGATCGGCATCATCGCCGTGTCGGGATCGGAGCGATTCCGCGGCGGGACCCGGCTGAGTTCCTCTGCGGCGGCCGCGCGCTCGACGGCTACCGCATCCTGCGGGACAGCGCAGTCGCCGGAGCGTCCGCGCTGCTGTCCGTGCTGCCGGCGGAGCTGCCCGGGCGCCATCGAGCGCCTGCAGGCGGAGGGCAAGGATCTGAAGCGTCAGCTCAAGGACCACCAGACGCGGCTCGCGTCGCTCGAGGCGGAGGCGCTGGCCGGCCGCGCGGAGCTCGTGGGAGGTGTCCGCGCGGTGGTTGCGGCCCTCGCGGGGATCGACGCGGGCGGCCTGAAGACTCTCGCGACGGCTCTCGCGGCGCGGCCCGGGCACGTCGCGGTCCTGATCGCGACGCCGGCGCCGTTTCCAATCGTCGTCGCGCGGGCCGCGGACGTCCAGGCCGACTCGGCCGGACTTCTGAAGCAGCTGATCGCGACGTTCGGCGGCAAGGGCGGCGGGCGGCCCGAGATGGCGCAGGGCGGCGGCCTTCAGGGCGATCCCGACGCGCTGCTCGCCGCGGCGCGTGCGCTCGTCAGCGCCGTGTGAAGTTCGCCAGGTGCTCGACCGCGAGATCCGCGATCCAGTTGACGGTCGCCGCGGGAACGACGAAGTCGTTCGCGAGAATCGAGAACACGAGCATCTCGCCGTCCCTCGTGCGAACGTAGCCTGACAGCGTGCGGACGTTCGAGATCGATCCGGTCTTCGCGATCGCGTTCCCTTCAGCTCGCGTCCGCCGCATTCTCGTGGCGAGCGATCCGTCCTTGCCCGCGATGGGAAGCGTCGCCGCGAAGGGCTTGCGGTGGCGCTCGTCTTTGTACATCCGCTCGAGGATCGTCGACACCGTTCGCGCGGTGAGGTAGTTGTACCGCGACAACCCCGATCCGTCCGCGATCACGAACCCGTCGTCCGCGATGCCCCACCCGGCCGCAGCGGCACGCACGGCGCCGAGGCCGCCTTCATACGTGCCGAGCCCGCCCTTACGCGCCCCGATGGCCTTGACGAGGGTTTCCGCATACAGGTTCTGGCTGACCTTCATCAGCACGGTCGCAACGTCCCGAAGGGGAGGCGACTCGGTCGAGACGATCACCCGGCGCTCGCCTGCCGCGGCGGCGAGTTCCGCCGCGATGTCGTCCATGTCCACGGCCGGGCCCGATACGGCGATGCCGCCCTCGACGAGCGCGTCTTTCAACGACTGGACGAAATACAACGTTGGATTGACGACCGCCACGCTGCGCGCGATGGGCGTCGATCCGAGCGCGATGCTGCCAGTGACCTCGAGCACGGGCTCGTCGAGCCGCCGGCGATACGCGATCTCGTTGGCCGATTCAGCAGCGCCGGTGCGCACGCGGTTCGTCAGCCGGAGGCCGGAACCAGGCGCCAGCGACACGCGCGCGGGATCGCCGGCGATCGACCCGGGCGCGATCGCGAGCGCCGCAAGATTCTCGTCGAGCTGCAGGGCGCCGACCGGTGCGGCGTAGCCGAACTGCAGGTAGTCCCACGCCCAGCCCTGCCCGAGGCCCTCGTCGTCGAAGAACTGATCGTCGCCGACGATCCGGCCGCTCACCCGTTGAATGCCCGCAGCCCGCAACGCCGCAATCCATTGCGCGAAGACCGCCGTGCGGCGCGCCTCCCGTGAATTGATCGTCGGATCGCCGCCGCCCCGGACGACGAGGTCGCCCTGGAGTACGCCGCCTTCGACCGGCGCCGACGTTTCGAGCGTCGTGGTGAAGCGGTGGTCCCAGCCGAGAATCTCCGCCGCGCCCGCGAGCGTGAGGATCTTCATGTTGGAGGCGGGCATCATCAGGCGCTCGGCATCGAGCTCGTACAGCCGCTCTCCGGAGTCGAGCGCTCGGATGTCGACGCCCCACATCGCGCGCGACATCACTGCCGCGCCGAAGACCTGAGTCAGATCGGAGCGAAGCTGGACCACGGCCCTGCCCGGACGGGCGGCGCCCGAACGATGACCGGAATCAGCGGTCCCCGCAGGAGCGATTGAGGCCGCGCACCCTGTTGTGAGGCAAAGCAGGGCGACGATCGTGGCGCGCTGGAAGGGAAACGTGGGCAGTCCCTACTTCAGCGCGTCCAGGGACTTGACGATGTTCTCGATGGCAGCGATGTCGATCTTGGCTGCGCCGGGCTCGCCGGCGCGCGAGGCGAAGCCGTCGGTTCCGGTGCGGGCCATCGCCACCTTCTCTTCGCGCTTCCCGTCGTCCGACTTGATCGTGACGGCGAGCTCGGGCTTCTCGAGGCCCGTCTTCGCGGTCGACTCGACGAAACCCGTCGCGCGCGCGGCGGTGATCGCCGAGACCAGATTGTCGACCTTGGCCTGATCGACGTCCTTGGCCGCCGGCGCGACCTGGCGCCATTTCTCTTCGTCCTGGCCTTCCTTGTTCTTGCTCTTCGTCTTCTCGAACGCGACGGTTGTGGCGCCGCGGACGACCTCGACGCGCGTCGAGTTGAACGCGCGCGCGTCGAACAGATCCTTCTGCCTGAACTCGCCTGGATCCTTCGACACGTCGGCCGCCAGCGACGCGTCGATCGTGAAGATGGCAGGCCGCGACTGATCCTTCGCGTAGACGACGCCTTCTCCCGCGGATTTGCCGACGAGGAGCACCGCCTGCGACGAGCCGGAGCCAAGCTGAATCGTGACCTGCGGCTTGTCGAGCTCGTACTCCGAAAGCGCGCCGGCCGGGGACACCATCGACTTCATCTGCAGCGTGTGCAGGCGGCTCACGACCGAGTCGACGCCGCTGAAGTCCGCGCGGGCCTTGACTGGAGCAACCATCTGCCACTCGCTGCCCGCCTTGGCGAACTGGAGCGTCCGCTTCGGCGCCGTGACCGTCAACGCGTCGATCTTCTCGCGGTCGATCTTCAGGACGGTCTTGTCGCGAAGCGCGAAGGTCGTCTTGTTGAACGTGCCGTCGAGGAACGACGGGATCAGGAAGACCCGTTTCTGATCGCCGACCTTCGCATAGAGATCGGTACCGGGCGGGGTCTTCCGCCCGATCTGGAGCCGGCGTTCCTGTCCGGCCACTTTGAAGGCGACTTCGAGCCTGGGCTGTGCCAGGCCGTACTCCGCGAGATCGCCGGGGTTGTCGTCGATGATGCGCTGCACCTCGAGCGACGACAGGTTCGTCGTCAGCCCCGATACTTCCGCGCCGTCGGGCTGGGCGGACTGGCCTTCCACCTGGGGCTGAACGATCTGCCAGTCGTTTCCGCTCTTCCGCAGCGTCGTCTGGTCGCCGTTCTCGGCCTTGACCGTGATCTCCTCGATCTTGTCCGCTTCGACGGTGAACACCTTGTCCTTCCGGTCGGACGCTGTCGGATCGCGCTTCGATTCCACGAAATACACGTACGCGCCGAGGCCGATGAGGACGACGAGAAGAAGGCCGAACGTCCGGAGTCCGCGCATGGTCCTAGCGCCTCCGCCACCAGGCCTGGACGCCGGCGAAGAAGACGAGCGCCGGCAGCACGAGGATGACGAACCAGAAGATCACGCGATCCTGCCCGGCGGTGACGGTGATTCGGCGATCCTGAGGATTCCTGGGACGGACCGCGATCATGTTCTCCTGCTGGGCCAGCCAGTTGATCATGTTCAGGAACATCTCCTTGTTGCCGCCGAATCTCCCGACGGCGTTCGACGCGAAATCCGAATCGCCGACCACCACGAGGCGCGTCTCCGGCTTGTTCGTGTTGGCGGCGTCGCCGCCTTCGGGCGCGGGCGGCGGCGAAGCCCCTTCGACGGGCGCGCTGACCGCGACGGCGAGCGAGACCGGGCCCTTGATATCGCCGTTCTCCAGATCGGGCCCGACCTCTCCCGTGGTCGTCAGCTTCTTCAGGTCGCTCTCCGCCCAGCTGTTGCTGCCGCTCGAGATGATCGTCGCGGCATTCCTGCCGTTGGCGCCACCCTCGATGGGCTTCACCGAACGGGCGTACGGATAGGCGGTCTGGAGCCTGAACGTGCTCGTGATCGCGTGATACGGGTACTGCGCGGCCACCGGCACGTCGGCCTGACCGAGCCGAATCTGGCTGAACGGATCGATCACGGCGTTGTTGCCGATCTCCACGCCCCACTCCTTCATGAGCGAGACGATGTTGGTCAGCGGCGGCGCATCGGCGCTTGCCGGCGGGTCGATGAGCGCGAGCAGCTTGCCGCCCTTGGTCAGGTACGCCTTGAGCTTGGCGAGTTCCGGGTCCGAGAGATCCGCTTTCGGTCCTGCGAGGACGAGCACCGTCGCGTCGGCGGGAATCTCCTGCTGCAGGAGGAGCAGCGGCTCGGCGGAGAAGCGATCGGACTTCAGCTCCGACGAGATGCCGCCATAGCCGTCGCCGGCGCTGCCGTTCAGATCGCGCTCGCCGTGGCCCTGGATGAAGAAGAGCTTCGGCTCCTTCGGCTGCAGCAGCTTCACGAGCCCGTTCGTGATGTCCTGCTCCTGTTCCGAGGTCACGCGCTGCTCGCGGCCCTCGTACTCGAGCACAATCGTGCCGACCGCGCTTTCCTTCAGCTTCTCGGCGAGCGCCGGACGCTTCTCGGGGTCGATGTACTCGATCTGGAACTGCTTCGAGAGGTACCGGTACCTCCTCGAGCCTCGTGCGGAACCGTTCGAATTCATCTGTCTTTGCGAACACCGTCACGCGAACCGGCTTGGTGAGGCCCTGGACGATTTTCCGCGTCTGCTCCGACAGCGTGTACTGGCTCGCGGCCGTGAAGTCCCACCGCTTGTTGTGCCGCTCAGCAAGATAGTTGATCGCACCGAGGATGCCGAGCACGACGAGGATGCTCGCGGCGGCGAGGGAGCCGTGCCGCGCCTGCCGGCCCGAGAAGTCGCGCGCGATCTCGCGCCACTGGCTCATCACGTAGAGCAGGACGCAGACGAGGCCGGCAATGGCGAGGCTGTACCACCAGCCCCACTCCGGCCGCAGGTTCCTGATGGCGACGGCGGCGAATACCAGCGCCACGCCCAGCCAGCCCAGAAGTCCGAGGATTCTTTTCAGCATAGATACCAGTGTGTGCAGCGATTCGCGCGGCGCGCGTCAACCGCGCCAGCGCTCGGAGTCCACGGACTTCGCCGTCAGGAACAGTCCGAACGTCATGAAGCTCAGGTAATAGATCACGTGCTTGGTGTCGACGACGCCCTTCGTGAAGTCGTCGAAGTGCCCCGTGATCGACAGGAACGACAGAATCGTGCGCGCCGTCGGTCCGACCGCGTCGGAGAACCAGCTGATGATCCAGAGAATGAGGAACACCGCGAACGTCAGGAACCCCGCGACGATCTGGTTCTTGGTCAGGCTCGAAATGAGGAGTCCGACCGAGAGGAAGCACCCGCCCATCAGCAGCAGGCCGAAATAGCCGACCAGGACGGGCTTCCACTCGGGGTTGCCGAGGCGGAAGAGAATCGCGATGTCGATGGTCGTGACGAGCAGCATCGCCGCGAACAGGGCCAGCGCCCCCAGGAACTTGCCGAGCAGGATCTGGACGTCCGTGATGGGCGACGTCATCAGCAGCTCGATCGTCCCCGATCGCTTTTCCTCCGCGTAGGTGCGCATCGTCACCATCGGCATGACGAAGAGCGTGATGATCGCCATGTTGTGGAACACGCCGCGGATCATCATCTCGTTCACGTTCACCGTTCCACCGCCCATCGCCATGCGCTGGCTCTGCTCGAGGAACGAGTTGAGGAACGCGTAGAAGAACATGCCGGTGAGCAGCACGAAGATGCCGATGAGGATGTACCCCACCGGCGACGCGAAGTACGACCGCAGCTCCTTGCCCGCGATCGCGAACACGTTCCGCACGCTAGTCATTGGACGCCTCCGTGTCCGCGCCAGCCGCCGGCTTCGACGCGTCCGCGGGACCATCGTCGGTCAACTGCAGGAAGATTTCCTCGAGGCTCATTTTCATCGGGCGCATTTCGAGCAGTCCCCACCCCTTGTTGACGACCGTTCTCGCGAGCTCCCGACGGACGTCGGTTCCGCGATCGCACTCGACCTCGAGGCCGCCGTCGGCGACAGCGACGCGCGTGACGCCCGGAATCGACGCGAGCACCGGACCGGCCTCAGCGCTGTCCGCGTCGATTTGCAGGTACATCGTCTCGCCGCCGGTCAGCCGCGAGGTGAGGTTCTCCGGTGTGTCGACGGCGACGACCCGACCCTTGTTGATGATGATGACCCGCTGACACGTCTGCGAAACCTCGGACAGGATGTGCGTGCTCAGCACGATCGTGTGGTCGCCGGCAAGCCCCCGGATCAGCTCGCGTGTCTCGATGATCTGCTTCGGGTCGAGTCCGGCGGTCGGCTCGTCGAGGATCAGCACGTCCGGGTTGTGGATCAGCGCCTGGGCGAGGCCGACGCGCTGCTTGTAGCCTTTCGAGAGCTTCGAGCAGTGCCGGTTCGCCATGTCCGCGACGCGGGTGCGTTCCATGACGCTTCCGACCCGGGACTTGCGCTCCGACGCTGGAACGCCCTTGATGCGCGACACGAAGTCCAGGTACTCGCGGACGGTCATGTCGGGATAGAGCGGCGGGCTTTCGGGCAGGTAGCCCGTGCGACGCTTGGCTTCGATCGGCTGGGTGAACACATCGAACCCCGCGACCACGGCCTTGCCCTCGCTGGCCGGCATGAAGCCGGTCAGGATGCGCATCGTCGTGGTCTTGCCCGCGCCATTCGGCCCGAGAAAGCCCAGGATCTCTCCGCGCTCCACCCGAAAACTGACGTCGTCGACCGCAGTGACCCGGCCGTATTTCTTGCTGACGTGTTGAACCTCGATCACAGGCGACTCCAGCGGCAGGGAAGGGAAGGTCCGTCCGTGCGGGTGCGTAACATATAGTCAGAAAAGCCAATTACGGCTGAAAACCCTAATCCTACTGACAGCGAGAAAAATGTGTCAAGGGCGGCCCCGCTTTGCGGGCGTCTGAACGGCTGTTGTCACGGCGCTGTAATGACGCTGCAATCCTGCCGGCGGTTGCCTTCGTAGACATATGAGCGTATGCTCATATCTTCATATGTCACCCTCAGCGAAAAAAGGACTCGCCGGGATCCAGCCCGTAAAGGACGCTGACAACTGCGACGCCGAACACCTGGACCCCCGGAGCTCGGCCGCGCGACGAGAGGGTTTGCTGCCGCCGCGAACCGTCGAGGGATTGGCGGACACGTTCCGCGCGCTCGGCGATCCCACGCGCGTGCGAATTCTCGACGCGCTCGCGACCGGCGAGCTCTGCGTCTGCGACATCGCCTCGCTCGTCGGGATCAGCGAGTCCGCGGTCTCGCATCAACTGCGGCTGCTTCGCGGCATGCGACTGGTCCGCCCGCGGCGCGCCGGGCGCCTCGTGTACTACGCCGTCGACGATCACCACATCCTCGAGCTCCTGCGTCAGGCAATGACGCATGTCGAGGAGCAGCTTTCAGCTGACAGCTCGCAGCCGTCAGCCAGGAGCGTCCAGGGACCTGAGAAGCTGCGAGCTGAGAGCTGAAGCGACCATGTCGAGTTGCACCGTCTGCGAACTGCACGCTGAGTCCGTCTTCAAGATCGAGGGCATGGACTGCCACGAGGAAGTGGCCATTCTCGAGCACCGGCTGAAGACGCTCGCCGGCCTCGAAGCGCTCGACGCCGACGTCGTCGGCCAGCGCCTTCGCGTGCAGTACGACGCCGCGAAGCTGTCGACGTCCCGCATCGCCGAAGCCGTCGCCCAGACCGGGATGCGCGCGTGGCTCGAGCACGAGGAGCCGCGTCCCTCGCAGGGATCGGCCTGGCGCGAGCGGCTCGTGATCCTCTCGGGCGTCTCGCTGACTGCGGGGCTGGTGTTGCAGTTCCTGGGCATCGCGGGCCCTTTCGCGGGGATTCCGTTCGCTGCCGCCGTCGCACTCGCAGGCGTCCCGACCGGCCGTCGCGCCTGGTCTTCGATTGTCGCCGCCAGGCTCGACATTCACGTGCTCATGCTGGTCGCGGTGGCCGGCGCGATGGCGCTCGGCGAGTGGGCAGAAGGGGCGTCGGTCGTATTCCTGTTCGCGCTCGCGCAACTGCTCGAATCTCGCGCGATGGCCCGCGCGCGCGGAGCGATTCGCGCGCTCATGGATCTCGCGCCCGCCGAAGCGCTGGTGATTCGCGGCGGCAAGGAGCAGGTGCTCCCTGTCGATCAGGTGCGGGTGGGCGACGTGGTCGTCGTGAGGCCGGGCGAGAAGATTCCGCTCGACGGCAGGGTCTCGCGAGGCGAGAGCGTCGTCAACCAGGCGCCCATCACCGGCGAGTCGCTGCCGGTGGACAAGGGACCGGGCGACGACGTGTACGCGGGCGCGATCAACGGCCGCGGCGCGCTCGAAGTCGAAGTCACGCGCCTTCGGCGCGACTCGACGCTCGCCCGCATCATTCATCTGGTGGAGTACGCGCAGTCGCAGCGCGCGCCGAGCCAGACGTTTGTCGATCGCTTCGCCCGCATCTACACGCCGGCGGTCCTCGTCCTCGCCGCTGCGGTCGCCCTGCTTCCCCCGCTCCTCCTCGATGCCTCCTGGAGCGTGTGGATTTATCGATCGCTCGTGCTGCTGGTGATCTCCTGTCCGTGCGCGCTGGTCATCTCGACGCCCGTCTCGATCGTGTCGGCGCTGGCGGCCGCCGCGCGCAAGGGCGTGTTGATCAAGGGCGGCGCTCATCTCGAACGGCTCGCGGCGGTGCGATGCATGGCGTTCGACAAGACCGGGACGCTCACCAAGGGGCGGCTGCGAGTGACCGATGTCGTCCCGCTCGACGGTGTTGCGCCGTCCGAGATCCTGGCGCTCGCGGCGTCGCTCGAGACGCGCTCCGAGCATCCGATCGGCCAGGCAATCGTCGAACGCGCGAAGGCTGAGGGCGTGGCGTTGGCGGCACCTTCCGGCGTCGAGGCCCTTCCCGGCCTGGGCGCGCATGGCTTCGTCTCCAATCGCGCCGTCCTCGTCGGCAGCCATCGTCTCTTCGAACAGCGGGGCCTGTGCGCGCCGGAGGTCGAGATGGCGGTGAACGCTCTTGCCGCAGGCGGCCGCAGCACCGTCATCGTCGCGCTGGACGGAAAGGCGGCGGGCGTCATAGGCGTTGCCGACGAGGTCCGCGAAGCCGCGCGCGAGACGGTGGCGATGCTGGCGGAGTACGGTGTGGAGCGCGTGGTCCTGCTCACCGGAGATCACGAGCCCGCGGCGCGCGCGCTCGCCGAGGCCGTGGGCATTCGCGACGTTCGCGCCGATCTCCTCCCCGAGCACAAGCTCGACGCGGTCGGCGAGCTCCGCGCGCGGCACGGCGCGCTGGCGATGGTCGGGGACGGCGTCAACGACGCGCCGGCGCTGGCAGCGGCCGACGTCGGCATCGCGATGGGCACAGCCGGATCCGACGTGGCGCTCGAGACCGCGGACGTTGCGCTCATGGCCGACGATCTCGCGAAGATTCCCTATGCGATTCGCCTGAGCCGCGCGACCGTGCGAAACATCCGCTTCAACATCGGCTTCTCGCTCGCGCTGAAGGCCGCGTTTCTCGTCATGGCGCTCGCCGGCACCGCGACGCTGTGGATGGCCGTCGTGGCGGACACCGGCGCCTCGCTCATCGTGATCGCGAATGCGCTGAGGCTGTTGAGGGAATAGCTGCCAGCTGGTAGCCGAGAGCCTACGCTTTTCTATTCGAAAAAAAATGCTGGTCGACGAACTCGTCGACCTTGGCCTGATCGGTGGGATCGACTTTCTCGAACTGCAGGCCCATCCCGACGCGGCGGTCGCTCCAGGCCACGCGTGACTCCGCTTCGATGTCGCGCTTCGATCCCGGAAGCCGGAATCGGACGCGCACCTTCTCATCCTGCTGCAGCGGGCTCATCGTCCGGATTGCGAGGCCGCCCTTGCTCAGGTTGAGCGTCAGCGCGGCGGCAATCGTGTTGCCGAATCGATACGCGACCGGAATGCCGAGCACGACGCGCGGGCTGCCGCGCCGGTTGAAGTTGTCGGGGAAGAGATGCGGCGCCAGCGACGGCAGGATGTGCTGCACGGCGCTGTACTCGTTCACGTAGCCCGAGACGCCGAGCGCGGCGAGATCGCGAACCTCGTCGGCGGTCGCAATCGTGCCGCTGAAGACAAGGATCGGAACCTTCCCATCGTCGAGCTTCCGGATCGATCGCACGAGCTCCACACCGCCGGCGTGCGGCAGACGCAGATCGAGCACGATGAGGTCGATGCGCGCCAGATCCGCGCGCACGCGCGCCAGCAGTTCCGCCGCGCTCTTGACCGTCAGCGCCGAGTGTCCGGCGCTCAGCAGGGCGGTCGCGAAGCGGTCGCGCACGAACGCAGTGTCGTCGGCGACGATGACGGTCTTCGAAGTTGTCACAGCGGTAGCCGGCACGCCTCGACGTATCGGCGGTGCCGGATACGGGCGCTAGCCTCGTTGCAGAATCTATCAGGTTCTCGCTATAATCCGAAGTCTTGTCGCGGCGGCGCGCCCCCGATCGAAGGGAATCTGTCGCGTCGGATCCCGGCGATCGCCGCGTCTGTTTTCGCGTCGAGTCGTGGCCGCGTCCCGCAGCGTTGCGGTCGCGGGAGTTGAGGAGCTGGTATGGCGACCTGTCCGGAGTGTGATGCCGATATCGAAGTCGACGAGTTCGACGTCGACAAGGGCGACCTCATAAGCTGCCCCGAGTGTGGATCCAACCTCGAAGTCACGACGACGTCTCCCGTCGAGCTCGAAGCGGCCGATGACGATGACGACGACGACGACGACGATGACGACGACGAGAAGGATGCAGACGAGGAAGACGGGGACGCCGAGGATCTCGACGACGAGCTCGATGACGACGACGATGCGGACGGGGAGGACTGGGAGGAGTGACACCGGCCCTGGCGGGCGCTGATCTCCTCGGGTGCACCGAGAAGGAACAGGCGCTTCGCCGCACGCTCGCGACCTGGCCCGGGCTGCTGGTCGCCTACAGCGGCGGGGTCGACAGCGCGTATCTCGGATGGGCCGCGACACAGGTGCTCGGACGCCGCGCCCTCTGCGTCACCGCCGACAGCCCGAGCTATCCGGACCGCCATCGCGCGCTCGCACTCCAGATCGCGCGCGACTTCGGCTTCCATCACGAGATCATCCGCACGAACGAGATGGCGCGCCCCGAGTACCGCGCCAATCCCGCCAACCGCTGCTATTACTGCAAGCACGAGCTGTACACCGAACTGTCGTCGATCGCACGCGACAAGGGAATTCCCGTCATCGCTGACGGATCGAACGCCGACGACCGCGGCGACTATCGCCCCGGACGTCAGGCCGCCCGCGAGTTCGGCGTCGTGAGTCCCCTCGACAGCGTCGGGCTCACGAAGACGGAGATCCGCGAGCTGTCGCGGCGCGCAGGGCTTCCGACGTGGGACGAGCCGGCGTCCGCGTGCCTCTCGTCGCGGATTCCGTACTTCAGCGAGGTCACCGAAGACAAGCTGCGGATGATCGAGGAGGCAGAGTCGGTGCTCCGTGATCTCGGCTTCAAGGTCTGCCGCGTCCGTCATCACGAGCTGCCGGCGAGTGCCGCGACCGCGGACAAGCGGCAGGATGCGCTCGCCCGCCTAGAGATCGGCCGCGACGAGATGGCGCGGGCGCTCGACCCCGAATTGTCGGAGACGATCGATCGGGCGCTGCGGGCGATCGGTTACCAGCATGTCACGATCGATGTGCGCGGCTACCGGCTCGGCAGCCTCAACGACGCGCTTCGCCTCCGCCCTGTCTGATTCCGACCGTGCGTAGAGCAGTCGGCGCGCTCGCCGTCCTCTTCCTCGGAGCGCACCTCCTGTTTCTGCCGCAGACTCTCGAGGACGTCGATTCCGTCAACTTCGCGATGGGCGTGCGAGACTTCGACGTCGCGCACCATCAGCCGCATCCTCCCGGATACCCCGTCTTCATCGCGCTGGCCAAGGTTGGCACCGCGATACTGACACGCCTTCCAGTCGCGAGCCCTGACGTGCGCGGTCTCGCGATCTGGAGCGCCATCGGCGGAGCGCTGCTGGCGCCTCTGCTGTTTGCGTTCTTCCGGGCCATCGATCGCGACGCCGGCACGTGGCGCGCTCCGGTTGCGACGCTCCTCACGATCTGTTCGCCCCTCGTGTGGTTCAACGCCGGCCGTCCGATGTCCGACGTCGCCGGCATGGCGGCCGCGATCGGCGGCCTCGCGGCGCTGGCGAGCCTCACGTCGCCGTCAGCGCGATCGACGCGCGTCGTTGCTCTTGCCGGTGGGCTTCTCGTGGGACTTTCGATCGGTATCCGATCGCAGATGGCGATCCTGACGCTGCCGCTGCTCGCGTACGTGTTCCTCGCGGCCCGGCAATGGCGCCTGACGATCGCCGGAGGCGTCGCGGCTGGCATCGCGATCTGGGCGATTCCGCTCGTCCTGCTGAGCGGCGGGCCGGCGGGATACCTGCGCGCACTGGGCAGCCAGGCGGGCGAAGACTTCTCGGGCGTCGTGATGCTCTGGACACATCCCTCCCCGCGCGTGGCGTTCGACGCCTTCCTCAACACGTTCGTGCGTCCCTGGGAATCGCCTGCGCTCGCGGGCGTGATCCTCGCCCTGGCGACGGCCGGCACGATCGCGCTCGCCCTGCGCGCGCCCCGGACGCTCGCGGTGCTCGTGCTCACGTTCGCGCCGTACGCCGCGTTTCACCTGCTGTTCCAGGAGCCGCTCACCACGCGCTATGCGCTCCCTCTGATGCCGCTCGTCGCGTATCTGGCGGCGTCGGCAATCGCGGACAGTGACGGCCGGGCGTCGGCGATCGTGACGGCTGCGCTCGCCGGGTTCAGCCTCGCGTGCGCGGTTCCGTCTGGCGCCGCGTTCGGCAGGGAGCCGAGCCCCGTCTTCGCGCTGCTCTCGGAGATGCGGATGCTCCAGGATCGTGGGGCCCGGCCGGTCGTCGGCATGCATCGACGCGTGTTCACTGAAACGAGGCGCGCCCGCGCATATGCCGGCGACGTGCCGGGGACGCTGCTTCCCGCGCCGCGCGACTATGAATGGCTCGAGCTGACGAGAACGTGGCGCGAAGGCCACACCGGGGAGACGTGGTTCGTTGCCGATCCGCGGCGGACCGATCTCGCGCTCGTGGATCGATCGCACACGCGCACACGTCAATACCGGTGGCCGTTGGACGGTGCGATCTACCTCGGAGGCACGCGGCCGAACGAGCTCGACTGGCACGTCCTCGGCGCGCCCGGGTGGTTTCTGGAGCAGGGTTGGGCGTTGACGCCCGAAACCGCGGGCATCGCCGCCCGCGACGGCTGGGGGCCGCATCGGCGTCCGAGCGTCGGCTGGGTTCGCCGCCGATCGGCCGACAGCGTGATGATGATCGGCGGACGGCAGCTCGCCGGCGATCGTCCGGTCAGAGTAATCGCGAGCCTCGACGATCGTCCCGTTGCGACGCTCGAGGTCGAGCCGGGATACTTCCTCGACTTCTTCACGGTCCCGGCCGCCGCGCTGTCGGGTAGCGGGCCGTACGCAAAGCTCACCGTCAGGGCGGAATCGCAGGCCCAGCCGGTGCCGGCCGTCGCGATCGAGCAGTTCAACGTGCAGCCGTCCGACCGGATCGTGTTCGGGTTCGACGAAGGCTGGCACGAGCCGGAGTACAACCCCGGGACCGCGCGATCCTGGCGCTGGACGAGCGAGCGCGCCCTGATCAGGGTGCACCATGCGGGACGGCCCGTCACCATCCGCATCAATGGCGAGTCGCCCCTGCACTACTTCGATGCCGCCCCGCTCGTGCGCATCGCGGTCGGCGATCGTGTCCTGTCCGAGTCGAGACCTGGTGCGGACTTCACGATGGAGGCCTCGATTCCCCCGGATCTGCTGGCGGCGGCGAATGGGCGCGTGACCATTACGTCCGATCGCGCCTACGTGGCGGGAGAGCGGGAGGGCACCGCGGATCGGCGCAGGCTGGCCCTGAAGATCTACGCGGTCTCCGTCGACGCGGGGCGGTAACCCGCAATCTCCGGCCCAATCATTTTTGGGCCAGGGCGAGGAGCGAACTGCCGAGGGGCATGTTGACGACGCGCAGGGCGGCAGCCTCTACTGCCAGCAGCGCCGACAACGCTGCATTCACCGGCGCGGAGGGCACCGTCATCTCCCGCGTGGACTCCTTGTGGCCGCCCAGGCGCTGGCTCCACCGCACGCCGGCGACGATGGGAAGAAGTGTGAAGTTCGTGTAAGTGATGCGCCGAACCGTGAAGCCGGTTCGTCTGAGATGATCCGCCAGCTCGCGCCGGCCGTAGCGCCGGACCTCGCCTCCCAGCACGGAATGGTTGCCTGTGAGCGATTTCAGCGCCGCAACGTTGATCAGGATCTGTCCTCCACGCCGCAGCACCCGATACATCTCAGTGAGCGCGTCACGCTCCATCTCGTCGTCGAACGCGTACAGGACGTCGAACGACGTGACGAGGTCGAACTGTTCCGCGGCGAAGGGCAGGCACGTCGCGGACGCACGGGCGACCTGGCGCTCACCCCGGCCTCGCGCGTAGGCGAGTCCGCTGAACGTGATGTCGATCCCGCAGGCGCGTCCGTACTCCCGCAGCATCGTGAGGTTGTTGCCGGTGCCGCAGCCGCAGTCGAGGATCGAGATCGACGATCGTCCGGCGGCGGCTTTCATCAGCAACGGCCGCACGAAGCGGCGAAACCCGTGGAACCAGAAGTGATCGCGCTCCGCGCGCGCGGTGGCTTCGAGCAATCGATCCATGATCCGTGTGTGAGAAAATGACGGCGCTCGCGTCGACGAGCGAGCACAATCCTACTCCGAGGAGATGACGGTGATGATTCCGAGCTTTCGAACTTCCGCCGCTGCGCTGATCCTGGTCGCCGTGTCGGTGAGCGCGTGTGGAAAGAAGGCCCCAGAAGTGAAGCCTCCGCCGCCGCCACCGCCGAACATACCGGCGACGACAACACCGCCTCCGCCGCCTCCCGCTCGGCCGCCCGATCCGCCGCCGACAGCGCCGGCGGCGCTGACCGAGGACGAGATCTTCGCCAAATCGACGCCGGACGATCTCACCAAGAGCGGGGTCCTGAAGCCCGTGTATTTCAGGTACGACTCGGTCGAGCTGACCGAAGAAGGGCGCGGCATCCTTCAGAAGAACACGGAGTACCTGAAGCGCCGGTCGAGCACGAAAATCCTGGTCGAGGGCCACGCCGACTCACGCGGCACCAACGAGTACAACCTCGCGCTCGCGAATCGCCGGGCCGAGTCCGTCCGTGCGTATCTGGCCAGCCTCGGCGTCGCCGCCGACCGCATGACCATCGTGAGCAAGGGAGAGGAACAGCCCTTCTGCAGGGAAGATACGGAAGCCTGCTGGCAGCAGAATCGGGTGGGCTATTTCATTTTCACTGCTAAGTAGCTTCTAGGCTTTGGGCTCGGGGCCTTTCAGAATGCTGTAGTGTCCACCTTCAGGTGGACCTGTTCCGGTCCGGCTAAAGCCGGACACTACAGCGTTCTGAAAACGCTCTAGAGCCTGGAGCCCGCCTCTTTCACGATCTCCTCCGCCGCCCTCCGCGCGTTCGGCGCCGCGATGATCGGCCGCCCGACGACGATGTAGCTGGCGCCGGCGGCAACGGCCTCCGCCGCGGTCATGGTTCTCTCCTGATCGTCCTTGCCGGCCGTCGACGCTCCACCGCCGCGAATGCCCGGCGTCACGATTGAGAACTCCGATCCGAACCGCTGACGCAGCAGGGCCGTTTCCCGGGGCGACGCGACGACGCCGTCGAGGCCGGCCCGCTGCGCGAGATCCGCGAGCCGCAGGACCTGATCGATCACCGGTCCCTGCACGCCGGTCTCGGCGAGCGCGGCATCGTTGAGGCTGGTCAGTACCGTGACGGCGATGAGGAGCGGACGCGCGCGGCGTTCGGCCGCGGCGGTCTCGCGCGCCGCGTCGCGCGCGGCCTCCATCATCCGCAGCCCGCCCGACGCGTGGACGTTGATCATCCACGCACCGAGGGACGTGGCAGCCGCGACGGCTGTCGCGACGGTGTTCGGAATGTCGTGGAACTTGAGATCCAGAAAGACGCGGTCCCCGCCCTGCGCCAGCGAGCGCACGAGGTCGGGCCCTTCGCTGGTGAAGAGCCGCTTGCCGACCTTGAAGCCGCCGACCACGCCCCGCAGCCGCTCCGAGAGCGCCAGGGCCTCGACGCCGCTCGCGACGTCGAGCGCGACCAGGATCTTGCCGGAGCTCACGAACTGATCCATGCCTGTTCGCGATGGGTCGTATCGATCGAGCCGACGATCTCCGACAAGCGGCCGAGACCGTGCCGCTGCACGTAGAGCTCGAGACCGTCGAGCAGCGTGCGCCAGATGAACGGGTCGACGAAGTTCGCCGTCCCGACCTGGACGGCATCGGCGCCGGCAATCATGAACTCGAGCACGTCCGCGGCGGTCGCGATTCCGCCCATGCCGATGATCGGGATCTTCACGGCGCGGCGGCACTCGTAGACCATTCGCACCGCGATGGGCCTGATCGCCGGCCCGCTCAGGCCGCCGACGATGTTCGAGAGCCGCGGACGGCGGGTTTCGACGTCGATGGCCATCGCCAGAAACGTGTTGACCAGCGAGACGGCGTCCGCGCCCGCCTCTTCGGCCGCGCGCGCGAACGACGCCACATCGGTGACGTTCGGCGTCAGCTTCGGTATCACGGGCAGCGCCGTGACCTTGCGTACCGCGCTCACGACCGCATGCGTGCCCGGCAGGCTGCAGCCGAACGTGATGCCGCCTTCCTTGATGTTCGGGCAGGAGATGTTCAGCTCGAGCGCGGCCACGCCTTCCGCGTCGCTGAGGATGCGCGCCAGCTCGACGTACTCGTCGATGGTGGTCCCGCAGATGTTGACGAAGACGATCGCCCGGCGATCGCGGAGCTCCGGCAGCTTCTCGCGCACGAAGCGGTGCACGCCGATCCCCTGGAGGCCGATCGCATTGAGCATGCCCGCGGGCGTCTCGACGATGCGTGGGGGAGGGTGGCCTTCGCGCTCGGAGAGAAAGAGTCCCTTGACCGCGACGCCGCCGAGCGTCGAGAGGTCCACGACGTCGCTGTACTCGACGCCGTACCCGAAGCAGCCGCTCGCCGCGATGAGCGGGTTCGGCAGGCGGAGCGATCCGATCGAGACGGACAGATCCATGCCGGTCGTCAATGCGCCATGGCCTCCCACACGATGCGTCCGGCCTCGAAGACCGGGCCGTCGAGGCACGATCGCACGAAGTGCGGCGCGGCGCCGTGTCGGCGGGTGAGCACGACGCAGCTGTAGCAGCCGCCGAGACCGCACCCCATGACTTGCTCGAGCGAGACGTCGCAGGCGTGGCCGTGCGTCTCGGCAATCTTCGCGACCGCGCGCATCATCGGCGTGGGACCGCAGACGTAGAGCTTCACCGATGCACCAGGTGCGAGCGCGGACAGCGACTCGTCGAGCGGCGCGGTCACCAGTCCCTTCGTGCCCCGGCTGCCGTCCTCCGTCGTCAGCACCGTGCTGACACCGAGCCGCTCGAAGGTGTCGACGTAGTAGAGCTCCGCGCCGGTTCGCGCGCCGTAGAAGAGCGTCGCCGGCGTGCCGCGCGCGACGAGCGCCTCGGCCAGCGTCAGAAACGGCGCGAGCCCGACGCCGCCCGCCACCATCCAGGCGCGCATCGGCGGATCGACCGGGTCGAACGGACGGCCGAGCGGCCCGAGACAGCCGATCCGCGCGCCGCGCTCGACGTCGTACAAGAGCCGCGTACCGGCGCCGACACGCTTGTTCAGGATGGAGATGCCGGTCGGCGCGCCGTCTGCGCTGCGCAGGATCTCGAAGATCGAGAAGGGGCGTCTGAGCAGCGGATCCAGCCCGCGCGACGGCTTGACCATCACGAACTGACCGGGTCTGGCGAGTCCGGCGATCTCGGGCGCGGCGAGCGCGAGGACGCTGTAGTCGTCGGAGAGCCGCGTGTTGCCGAGCACCGCAGCGTCGATATCGCAGGGCACACTCGAAGTATACACTTCGAGTGATGCGCTTCCTTCGCATGCTCACGAACTCGCTCGTCGCCGGCGCGCTCGGCGCCGCGTTTCTGACGATCGTCGTGCTGCAGCTGAACCCTCACGTGCCGCTCGTGTCGGCTACGACGTGGCGGCTCTACAGCGTGCTCGTGCTGTTCTACGGCATCCACCTCGCGGTGCTGTTCTATCTGCTGATGCTCGCGCGCGAGATCGTGAGCCTCACCGCGCTCTCTCCCGGCTGGGTCAGCGTCCGCGTGCTCGCGTGGCTCGCGGCCGCGCTCGCAGCCGGAGCGTCGCTGATGATGTGGCTCAACGTCGACGGGTTCGCGGCCTCGCTGGACGAGACAGCCGTCCGCCGGATGACGGCCGGCGCTGCGGCGACAACGGCGACGGCCATCGTACTGTTCGGTCTGGCGGTGGCACACTTCTCGTTCGGCCGTCGTGGAAGCCGCGTCGGCGCGGCGCTGCTGACGATAGCGGTCTTCGGATCGCTGGCGCTGCCGATTGCCGCCCGCGGACCGGCGGTGCCGGCGGCGCCGGGTCCCGCGCTTCTGCGGACGCCGCTGCAGGCGCCGGCGTCAACGGGTCCCCGCGTCACGATGCTGCTGCTCGATGGCGCGTCGCTCGACGCCATCTGGCCCCGCGCGGCCGGCGGGCGGCTTCCGAACTTCGCACGTCTGCTCGAGAACGGCGCGTCGATGGACCTCGCGACGGTGCGGCCGACGGGGCCCGATCCGGTGTGGACCGCAGTGGCGACCGGCATGTATCCGGCGCGGAACGGCGTTCGCGGGCCGGCGCTCTACTACGTGCGCGGCGACGCGCGTCCGCTCGCGCTCCTGCCCGATCACTGTTTCTCGCACGCGCTCGTGGATCTGGGCCTGTTCCGGCGCGAGCCGAACACGTCTGCGTCCGTTCGGGCCCGCCCGTTGTGGGACATCCTCTCGGGCGCGGGCATCGAGGTGGGCGTGGTGCGGTGGCCGCTGACCTATCCGGTGGAGCCGATTCGCGGCTTCGTGCTGAGCGACCGCTTTCACGACCTGCTTGGGTCGTTCTTCGAGCTCGACGATCGCGGCGCCTATCCGTCCGACGTCCTGCCCATCGCGCGCGCGGCCTTCGGCGAGGGCGCCGCGGCCTCCGCCGCGGCCGTCGCGGGGATCTCGAAGGAGGAAGCGCAGACCCCCGAAGGATCGTCGGCGCTGCGCGACGAGTTCTACAGCCGCGCGATGCGCGATCTGCGCGCGCACTGGCCCGTCCGCTTCGCCGCGCTGCGCTACCAGAGGCTCGATACGGTCGGCCACTACAACCTGCGGTACACGCAGCCGCGCGAGTTCGGCGTCAGCGAAGACGAGCGCCGCCGCGGGGTGCAGGTGATCGATCGCTACTACGGCGACGTCGATCACAAGATCGGCGAGGCGCTCGGCGACCTGCGTTCCGACGATTTGCTCCTCGTGATCTCGGGCTTCGGTATGGAGCCGCCGAACGCCGCGAAACATCTCCTGGGCCGGGTGTTCGGCAACCCGATGAGCGGCACGCACGAGCGCGCGCCGGACGGCTTCCTGCTGGCCTACGGCTCCACGGTGCAGCCCGGCCGCCGTCAGCGCGGCTCGATCGTCGACGTGACGCCCACGGTCCTGTACTACCTGGGCCTGCCCGTCGGCCGCGACATGGACGGCTACGCCCGGTCGGATCTCTTTCGCGCGGAGTTCGCCGCCCCGCGGCCGATCGCCTTCATTCCGACGCACGATCGCTGAGCGACGCGCGGCTCGAACGTCTGTGATACACTCTGCTCACTCTTTAAGCGCGGCCCTGTGAGGCCGTCAAGAGGTGCAGCGTGAAGAATCCTCCTCGAATTTCTCCCGTCCAATCCACCGCGCCGCTCCTGTTTTCCGGGGAAGGTCCATGCCTCAGGTAATGGATGCGGATCGGATGTCGCGGGCGCTGACGCGCATCGCGCACGAGATCCTCGAGCGCAACCGGGGGCTGGACGAGCTCGCGCTCGTCGGCATCAGGACGCGCGGCGTGCCGCTCGCGCGCCGCATCGCGCGCGCGCTCCGGGAGATCAACGGCGACGACGTGCCGACCGGCGCGCTCGACATCACGCTGTACCGCGACGATCTGATGCGCCACGCGGTCGGGCCGCAGCCGCTCGTGCGGCGCACCGAGATTCCATTCTCCATCGACGACCGCAAGATCATGCTCGTCGACGACGTGCTCTACACCGGCCGCACGATCCGCGCTGCGCTCGACGCGCTGATCGACTTCGGACGCCCGCGCGCGATTCAGCTCATCGCGCTCGTGGACCGCGGCCACCGGGAGCTGCCGATCAAGGCGGACTACGTCGGAAAGAACCTCCCGACGTCGCCGCGGCAGAGCGTGCAGGTCCGACTGCAGGAAATCGACGGCGCTGACGAGATCGTCATCGAGGGGGAGCCATGACTACGCGAGCCGCAGAACGTCCGAACCACGCGGAACGCGCGGCCTCGCCGGAGGGCGCACGCCAGCAATTGCGATCGCGGCACCTCCTGGGCATCGCCGAGCTCGACGCCGACGAGATCACGCTGATCCTCGACACCGCCGTCGCCATGAAGGAGATCGGCGGGCGCGCGATCAAGAAGGTCCCGACGCTGCGCGGCCGCACCGTCGTCAACCTCTTCTTCGAGCCCAGCACCCGGACGCGCACCTCGTTCGAGATCGCCGAGAAGCGCCTGAGCGCGGACACGCTCAGCATCGCGACGGCGACCTCCAGCGTCACCAAGGGGGAAACGCTCGTCGACACCGTGCGCAACCTCGAGGCGATGTCTCCCGACATGATCGTGATGCGCCATTCGTCGTCCGGCGCGCCGGAGCTGCTCGCGCGGATCTGCCAGTCGACGATCATCAACGCCGGCGACGGGATGCACGAGCACCCGACGCAGGCGCTGCTCGACGCCTTCACGATTCGCGAGCACAAGCAGCGCCTGTCGGGTCTGAAGGTCGCGATCGTCGGCGATCTGCTGCACAGCCGCGTGCTCCGGTCGAACGTCCTGCTCCTGAAGACGATGGGCGCCGAGGTCTGGGCGTGCGGTCCGGCGACGCTGATTCCTCCAGGGATCGAGCGGCTCGGCGCGCGCGCGACGACGTCGGTCGACGAAGCGGTCGAGGGCGCCGACGTCGTCATGCTGCTGCGCATTCAGAACGAGCGCATGCAAGGGCACTTCATTCCGTCGGTGCGCGAGTACTTCGCGCTCTTCGGCATGACACCCGAGCGCGTGCGGCGCGCGAGCCCCGATGTCATCGTGATGCATCCGGGGCCGATGAACCGGGGCGTCGAGATCGATTCGGCAGTCGCCGACGCCCCGTATTCCGTCATTCTCGAGCAGGTGTCGAACGGCGTGGCCGTCCGCATGGCCGTGCTGTACCTGCTCGCCGGCCGGGACGAGAGCGTGAACGAATGAGACTGCTGCTGAAGAACGGACGCGTCGTGGATCCCGCCAACGGGAGGGACGGCGCCTTCGACGTGCTGATAGAAGACGGACGAATCGTACTGGTCGAGCCGAACCTGCCGGCGGATGGTGCGGAGGTGCTGGAGATCGCTCCTGGTTGCGTCGTGACGCCAGGCCTCATCGATGCGCACGTGCACCTGCGGGAACCCGGACACGAGCACAAGGAAACGGTCGCCACGGGCGCCGCGTCGGCGGTCGCCGGCGGCTTCACCGCCGTGGCGTGCATGCCGAACACCGAGCCGATCAACGATCACGCGGGCATCACGCAGTTCATCCTCAAGAAGGCCGCGGAGGCGAGGCTCGCGCGCGTGTATCCGATCGGGGCCGTGTCGCTCGGCTCGAAAGGCGAGCAGCTCGCCGAGCTGGGCGAGCAGAAGGCCGCGGGCTGCGTGGCGTTCTCCGACGACGGGCGGCCGGTGGCGACGGCGCTCCTGATGCGCCGGGCGCTCGAGTATGCGGGGATGCTCGACGTGCCGATCATCAACCACTGCGAGGATCCGTCGCTCAAGGGAGACGGCGTGGCGCACGAGGGATATCACGCCACGGCGCTCGGCCTGCGCGGGATTCCCGGCGTCGCAGAGTCGCTCATGGTCGAACGCGACGTGTCGCTGGCGGAAATCACGAAGGGGCACGTGCACATCGCTCACATGAGCGCGCGGCAGTCGCTGCGCGCCGTGCGGTCGGGCAAGGATCGCGGCGTGCGGGTGACGTGCGAGGTCGCGCCGCACCATTTCACGCTGACCGACGAGGCGCTCGAAGCGCCGATCAAGTACGACACCAACCTGAAGATGAATCCGCCGCTGCGCGAGGAGGCGGACCGCGACGCGATGCTCCAGGGCATCGCCGACGGCACGGTGGATCTGATTGCGACGGATCACGCGCCGCATCACGCCGACGAGAAGATGCTCGAGTTCGACCGGGCGCCCTTCGGAATCGTGGGGCTCGAGACCGCGGTGCCGATCGTGTTCGATCGACTCGTCCACACGGGAAAGATCACGCTGCGCCGCGCAATCGAGCTGCTGTCGGTCAACCCCGCGCGCGTCTTCAACCTGCCCGGCGGCGCGCTGACGCCGGGTGCGCCCGCCGACGTGACCGTCCTCGCGCCCGACCACCGCACCACGGTCAAGGCGTCGGCGCTGCGATCGAAGTCGAAGAACACCCCGTTCGACGGCTGGGAGATGCGCGGCGGCGTGGCCGCGACGATCGTCGGCGGAACCGTCGTGTTCAGGGTGTGAACCCTGAACCTTGAACCTTGAACCCTGAACCCTGAACCTTGCACCCTGAACCTTGAACCTCGCGGCTTCCCTGAACGCCCTCTATACCGACTTCAACCGCGAGGACTCCGTCAGCGATCCCGTGCACCGCGTCCGTCCGTTCAGGACGAACGCCGATCGTGAGGTCGCAGCCTTCTGCGCCGCGGCGCTCGCGTTCGGCCGCGTCGCCAGCGTCATCAACTCCATCGACACGCTGTTCAAGATTCTGGGTCCGCATCCCGCGGACTACGTGCGGGCGTTCGATCCCGCTGACGCGCATCCGGAGCTGCGCGCGATGGTGCATCGCTGGACCCGCGGCGTCGATCTCGCGGCGCTGTTGTGGATCCTGCGGCAGATGCTGGAGCGGTCCGGATCGATCGAGTCGTTCTTCCTCGAGGGCGACGCCGAGGGGACGCCGGATCTCTCGGACACGCTCGACAGTTTTGCGACGCGCGCGCTCGCGCTGGACATCCGGCGCGCGTACGGACGCGTGCCCCGGAGGGCTGGCGTCTGCTACTTCTTTCCGCGCCCGTCGGCCGGAAGCGCCTGCAAGCGCCTGAATCTCTTTCTCCGGTGGATGGTGCGGCGCGATGAAGTCGATCTCGGGGTATGGACCCGCGTGTCGAGGTCGCGGCTGATCGTCCCGCTCGACACGCACGTCATCCGTCTCGGGCGCTGCCTGCGGTTGACGCGCTACGTCAGTCCCGGGTGGAAGATGGCAGCCGACATCACGGCGTCCCTCAGGCGCCTCGATCCGGCCGATCCCGTGCGCTTCGACTTCGCGCTTTGCCACGTCGGTATGATGAACGCCTGCGGCTTCGGCCGGAAGCAGGGAGACTCGCAATGTCCGCTCAAAGGTCTGTGCCGCCCCCGCGGCCGACGGCCGCGCTGATCGCCGCACTCGTTCTGGGCGCGGCGCTCGGCGCCGGCGCGACGCTCGTGCTTCGGGACGTGGATCGCGGGCACGCGAGCCGCACGACGGCGACGGGATCGTCGCCGGACAAGTCGTTCGTGGCGACGGCCGCTGAGAAGCCGTGCGCGAATGGTGATGGCTGGTGCGCGGAGCTTCGCGTCGGCAAGGCGGGCGACGCGGGGCGCGTCGTCGCCGGGTACGAGGCCCCCGCCGCCCGGTGCGACGAGATCGTCTGGACGCCGGATGGAAAGCGGGTCGGGTTCGTCGTCGGGCACGAGCTGCGGCTGTTCGATCCGCAGTCGCTGAAGGAAATCGGAACCGTCCGGCTCGTGAGCGAAGACGCCGCGCTCACGCGGCGCGTGCGCGGCGTGACGTTCTCGGACAACGGCCGCGCGGTGACGTTCGACGACTGCCCGCGAACCCACTCCGGGTGCCGGGCCGGCGTCGTCGGCATCCCGCAATGAATCAGGAGATCAGCTCTTCGCGCTCCTGGTGGGGGTGCAGGGCCACGCGCCGGTAGACGGCGAGCGTGTCCTTCAGCATCCGGTCCGCGCTGAACTCCTCGACGACGCGCGCTCGCCCGGCTGCGCCCATGCGATCGCGCAGCGCCGGGTCGTTGAGGAGCCTGACGATGGCCGCGGCCATCGCCGCGTGATCGCGCGGTGGCACGAGCAACCCCGTGACGCCGTCCCGGACGACTTCCGGAATCCCTCCCGCGCTCGTTGCGACGATCGGCCTGGCCGCTGCCATGGCATCCAGGAGCGACGTACCGAGGCCCTCGGTGATCGAGCTCATGACGAAGATGTCGAACGCCTTGTGCAGCGACAGCGCGTCGGGCCGGAATCCCGTCAGCATCACGTGCTTCTCGAGTCGATGCTCCTTGATCTGGCGCTCGAGCGATTCCCGGAGCTCGCCCCCGCCGGCGATGATGAACCGCGCGTCCGGCACCTGGCGCACGACGAGCGCCGCGGCCTCCACGAGGTGACGCTGGCCCTTGTGCGGCGTGAGCGCGGCGACGTTGCCCACGAGCGGTGCCTGGTGCGGAAGCCACAGCTCCTCGTGCAGCTTCGCCGGAGGCGCCGCGTCCACACGCTCGATGTCGATTCCCTCGTGGACCGTGGTCGTGCGCGTCTCAGGGACGCCGTCGGCGACGAGCATCCGGCGGATCGCCTCGGATGCGCAGATGAAGAAGTCGACCTGCCGGTACTTCCATCGCGACATCCTGCCGCCGCGAAGGTGGAAATCCACGCGCCGCGAGGCGATGAGCGGCGGCTTCGCCAGCTGCGTGCTCATCGAGAGCGCCAGGCCCGCCATCGCCACGCCGTGCGGGTCGTGCGCATGGATGATGTCGGGCTTGAGCTGCTTGATGAGCCGAGAGAGCCGCCACGCGGCGCCGAGATCCATTTCCGTCTTCGGCGCGAGCGGAATCAGATCCAGCCCTTCCTTCGCCCGCTGACGGAGCTCGCCGCCGGGGTGCGCGACGAGCATCGTGCGATGGCCCATCGCGCGCATGCCCAGGACGGTGACGAGCACCTGATTCTGACCGCCTCGCCAGGTGCGCGCCGTGTCGATGTGGATCGAGAACATCGAGTGGGGGCGGATCAGCGCTGTTCGCGGATGGCCGCCTGCGGAGTAGTCTCGGGCTCGTCGGCGTTCGGCGCCCGATCGAACTTGCGCTGCCGGCGGCCCCGGTACCCTGTCGGCAGCGGCCCGCCGCTCTGGAGCCCGGACTGCAGCTCCCACAGCTTGAGAATCTTGAGGAACACGTAGTACGAGTTCAACACGGACACCAGGAATCCCGCCGTGCCGTCGCGGAAGCCCATGCGAACGACATAGTTCCTGAAGAACGCCGCCGGCGGGTGCAGGATCACGTCGAGCGCATTCGTCCGGCGTCCGCTCGCGAACCACTCCTCGGCTGCGAGCGTCGTGTAGTGATCGATGCTGATGACGTGATCGGAAATGTCACGATAGGGATAGTGCTGCAGATCGTGGCGCAGCGTGCCCGGCTTGCCTTCCAAGAGCTCGACCGACTCGTGGACGCGCTTGCCGTTGAACTGCCCGACACGGCGGTTGTACAGCCGGAGCTGATAGTCGGGATACCAGTCGGTGCCGCGAATCCAGCGGCCCAGGTAGTACGAGATCCGCGGCATCCGGTATCCGCCGACCGATGGGCCGCCGCGCATGATCTGCTGGATTTCGTTCGCGAGCTGCGCGGGGACGCGCTCGTCGGCATCGATCGCCAGGATCCAGTCGTGCGAGGCGATCTCCGCAGCGTAGTTGCGTTGCGCGCTGTAGCCCTTCCAGTCCCGGACCTCGACTCGCGCGGCATGCTGCCGCGCGATCTCGACGGTGTTGTCGGAGCTCCGGGAGTCGACGACGACGATCTCGTCAGCCCACTTGACGGACTCGAGCGCCCCCTCGATATTGGCTGCTTCGTTTCGCGTGATGACCGTAACGGTCAGCTTCACACCGCGAGTCTAGCAGGAGAAGGGGTCACGGTTCAGGGTTCAGGGTTCAGGGTTCAAGGTTCTGGTCAGGTGCCTCCGTTCGAACCATGAACCATGAACCATGAACCCTGAACCCTGAACCGTGAACCCTGAACCTTGAATCGATACCGTCAGTCTAAAATCCTCCCCCTCCTCCGAGCGGAACAATCTGAACGGCGTCGAGGTCGATGAGGGCGCGGTTGTAGTCGATGATCGCCTGCAGCTCCGACTGCTTGGCGTTGTCGAGATCGCGCTGGGCCTGGAACAGGCGGAACGTGTCGGAGAGTCCGACCGCAAGGCGCTTGTTCTCGGCTTCGAGCCGACGATCCATGAGGTCGCGCGCCTTGCGCGTCGCCTGCACCCGCTGGAGCGTCGTCGAAATGTCCCGCACGGCTTCGCGGACCTGCGCGGTGATGCCGACCTCGATCTGCCGCAGGGCGACGTTCGCCTGCTCGCGCTCCATCTTGCTCGACGCGAGCGCGACATCGGCCTGGCTGCTGCCGATTGGATAGCTGACGTTCACCGCGAAGCTCCAGCTCCGGTAGCTGTTGCCGAACACGTCGCCCAGGACGTCGTTGAAGCTGCGCTGCGACGTGCCGAGGATCTGGATCCCGTCATTGGCGAACTGGCGCTGCGTGCCGCCGACGCCTGTCGTGCCGTACGCCGCGTTCAGGTTGATCGCCGGAAGCTTCTGGTTCTGATTGAACTTGATGTCGAGATCGACGCCCTCGATCTGCTTGCGCAGCACGACCAGGTCGGTCCGGTTCGCCAACGCGTTCCTGATCGCACCCGCCTCGTCGACGGGCCGATCCGTGAGCACGGGCTGCTCGGACGGCTCCAGCTTGGTCGTCCAGAACTCCGGAGACGCCGGATCGAGGATGAGGGTCCGCAGGTTGTCCTCGGCCGCCTGGATCAGGCCCTGCCGCACGATGACGGCCTCCTCCTGCCGCGCGACTTCCGCCTCTGCCTCGACGATGTCGATCGACGCCATGGTGCCGACCTCCACGCGCCGCTCATTGTTCCTCAGCGACTGGCGCGCGAGATCCAGCGATCCCTGCGCCACGTTCGCGCTCGTGATCGCGAGAATCAGGTTGTAGTACGCGTGCCGCACGTTGCGCGACGTGAGGGTGATGCGCTGCGCGAGCTGCACGTCCGCGATGGCGAGCGCGTTGCGGTTCTGCAGGACCGCCTGCCGGAACGGATCGACCTTGAACCCGCGAAGGAGCGGCTGGGTGACCTGAAGGTCGAGGTCGGAACCGAGCTGCGGCGAGAACGGCGTGCGCGGCGCGTCGGACGTGAATCGCAATCCGCTCACGCCGACCGAGTACGCGCCGCCGAACCACGGGATGTTCTGCCGGACGCCCGCGGTGGCGCTGACGTTGCTCGTGCTCGTGACCGCGACGCCCTGCGAGAGAAAATCGGTCGGCGGCGAGCTGTTCGAGTTCTTCGCCGTGTTTCCGAAGACCTCCGGCGTGAACGCGGCGAGCGACTGGCTCACTGCGAGCGCCCGCAGCTGGGGGTTCAACCTCTCCGTCCGGATTCCGAGGTTGTTCTCGAGCGCCAGGCGCACGGCTTCGTCCGCGTCGACGCGAAGGGTAGACGTCGGCGGCGTTCCGGGCACAGGCTTCGGGGCCGGTTGAGCTGACTGAGGGGCTGTCTGGGTCTGTCCGGATGCGGACACCACCGGCCCGGAAACGAACAGGATCGCCGTGGCCGCCATAAACGTGGCCAGGCGCGCACAGCCAGATACTCGTGAATTCAAACGCATTGCTCTCTCCAAAGGGATAAATCAGGGACGCCGGCCGATTGGAACTGCAAAAAACGCGCACGCGCGGTCCCGTCGGGGAACGGCGCGTGGCCGGGACAGCAGGTTTTTCTGAATATAATCTGCCTTGGGCTGCGCCCGTTTCCACCTGCTCCCCGTCCCAGGCACTGGATCCAGTAGACCCCGGGATTAGACCCAAGGATTAGACGATGCTGCGCGCAAATAGTGTTGGCGTAATTCTGGGAGCCGTCCTCCTGGGCGCCTTCATTCCGTCCGCCGCCACCAGGGCACAGCGAGCCAGTGGCGCGGAGCCTTCACTTTCGCCCTCGAGGCCCGCCGCGAACGATCCCAACGCCAGGTTCGAGCTGACCGTCGATTCGATCATGCGGGGCCCCGACCTCGTGGGGTATCCGCCGACCGGCTTGCGCTGGTCCGCCGACTCGCAGAAGCTCTTTTTCGACTGGCGCAAACCGCGTGAGGACAAGGCCTCGACCTACGTGGTCGGGCGGGACGGCTCTGGCCTCCGCAAGCTCACCGACGACGAAGGCAGGAACATTCCGCCGGCGGCCGGCGGGCGGTGGGACAAGGCGCGACGCAGGGTCCTCTTCGTGGATGCGGGAGACGTCGTCGTGGTCGACGCGCAGTCCGGCACGCGGCGACTGATCACGCGGACGTCTGGCGCGGAATCGAACCCGCGGTGGGCCCGCAACGACACGCACATCACCTGGGTACGCGAGGGCAATCTTTTCATCGCGCCGGTCGACGGCAGCGGAGACTCGCTCCTGACGCAGTTGACCGACGTCGGGCCGCGGCGTCCGGAGCCGCGGCTGACCGACAGCCAGCGCTTCATCCGCGACGAAGAGGAGAAGCTGATCGACTTCGTCGAACGGCAGCGCGCCAATCGCAAGAAGACCGAGGAGGAGCAGAAGAAGGAGAGGCTGCCGCAGCTGGAGCTCCAGGAGCGTCAGAGCGCCACGGACCTCATGCTCTCCCCGGACGGCACGCACGTCTTCATCGTCGTTTCCGAACGCGCGGCCGGCGTGAAGAGCACTATCGTGCCGAACTACGTCACCGATTCGGGCTACACCGACAACATACAAGCGCGCTCGAACGTCGGCGACACGCAGGATCGCCGTCTCCTCGGCGTGCTGAACCTCGAGACCGGCAAGACGGCGTGGGCGGACGGCTCGTTCGGGGGTGGCGTTTCCGAAGAGGAGAAGCCCGCGGCTGCGGTCGCGAACGATTCAGAGAGACGCGGGGACCGAAAGACCGAACGGGAGATCCGGTGGTCGATGCCCAGCGTGTCCGACGACGGGAAGTTTGCCGTCCTGTCCGCGCGATCGGCTGACAACAAGGATCGCTGGTTCGTGACGCTCGATCCGGACACGGGTAAGACGAAAGTGATCGACGCCCTGCACGACGATGCCTGGATCCGCGAGGGCGGGGCCGGCGGAGGCGGGCTCGAGTTCCTGTCCGACAACAGGACCGTGTGGTTTCTCTCGGAGCGCGACGGCTGGACGCATCTCCATGCGCTCGACGTTTCAGCGGAGGGCGCGAAGCCTCGACAGTTGACGTCCGGCAGGTGGGAGGTCGCGTCGGCGGAAGTGTCGCGCGACGGGAAGAAGTTCTACGTCACGAGCGGTGAGGAGCACCCCGGCGAACGGCATCTCTACACGATGCCGATCGACGGCGGGACGCGAACGAAGATCACGTCGATGACCGGCTCGAATCAGGCGGACGTGTCGCCTGACGAGTCGACGCTCGGCCTCGTGTACTGGTACAGCACGAAGCCGCCCGAGGTCTACGTCATGCCGAACGCGCCGGCGGCGGCCGCGAAGCAGGTCACGACAACCCCCGTCGAGGCGTGGCGCGCGTTCAAGTGGATCGATCCCAGGGTGATTACGTTCAAGGCGCGCGACGGTGCCGATGTGCACGCGCGGCTCTTCACGCCGGAGATGGCCGGCGCGCGCCGCGACGCGTCCAGGCCGGGCGTCGTGTTCGTCCACGGCGCCGGGTATCTGCAGAACGCCCACAAGTACTGGTCGACCTACTATCGCGAGTACATGTTCCACAATCTCCTGGCGTCGCGCGGCTACGTCGTGCTCGATGTCGACTACCGCGCGAGCTCGGGGTACGGGCGCGACTGGCGCACCGCGATCTACCGCCACATGGGCGGCAAGGATCTCGAGGACATCGTCGACGGTGCGAAGTACCTGAGCGCGTCGGAGCGCGTGGATCCGAAGCGGATTGGCGTCTACGGCGGCAGCTACGGCGGCTTCATCACGCTGATGGCGATGTTCACGACGCCCGACGTCTTCGCCGCCGGAGCCGCGCTCAGGCCCGTGACCGACTGGGCGCACTACAACCACGGCTACACCTCCAACATCCTCAACGTGCCCCAGAAGGACGCCGAGTCGTATCGAAAGAGCTCGCCGATCTACTTCGCCGAGGGCCTCAAGGGCGCCCTGCTGATCTGCCACGGGATGGTGGACACGAACGTGCACTTTCAGGACTCCGTGCGGCTCGCGCAGCGGCTGATCGAGCTGCGCAAGGAGAACTGGGAGCTGGCGGTCTATCCCGTCGAGAACCACGGGTTCACCGAGGAGACGAGCTGGGCGGACGAGTACAAGCGCATTCTCAAGCTGTTCGACGATCAGTTGAAGTCCCGCGGCGGGAAGGCCGCGAGTTGATGAATTCCGACGCGGTTCTGGATCTGTTCCGGAAGTCGGGCGCGCTCCTCGAAGGGCACTTCCGCCTGTCGTCGGGCTTGCACAGCGAGCGGTACCTGCAGAGCGCGCTCGTGCTGCAGTATCCGGAGTTCGCGCAGGCACTCGGCACGGCGCTGGCGGATCGCACGCGCCACCTGCAGCCGACCGCGGTGCTCTCGCCGGCGCTTGGCGGCGTCGTGATCGGTCAGGAGGTCGGCCGTGCGCTCGGGGTGCGCGCGCTCTTCGCGGAGCGCCAGGACGGCAAGCTGACGCTGCGCCGCGGCTTCACGCTCGACCCGTCCGACCGCCTGCTGATCGTCGAGGACGTCATCACGACGGGAGGCTCGACGCGCGAGACCGCCGCGGTCGGCGAAGCCGCCGGCGCGCTCGTCGCCGGCGCCGCCGCGATCATCGATCGCGGATCGGATCCCGCACGGCTCGCGCTCCCGATGCAGGCGCTCGTGCGCCTCGACGTACCGACGTTCGCGCCCGAGTCGTGCCCGCTCTGCGCAAAGGGCGTCGCCGTCACGAAGCCCGGATCGAGGGCTTAAGGGTTCAAGGTTCAAGGTTCAGGGTTCAGGGTTCAAGGTTCTGCGCAACTTAAAACTCCTGCTGGAGTACGACGGCACCGACTACGTCGGATGGCAGCGTCAGGCGGAGGGCGTGTCTGTCCAGGGGCTGCTCGAGGACGCGCTCGCGCCGTTCGAGGGCGGTCCCGTGACGGTCTTCGGCGCGGGGCGGACCGATGCTGGCGTGCATGCGCTCGGGCAGGTCGCGAACGTGCGGACGCGCGCGGCGCATGACGTCGAGACCCTGCAGCGCGCGTTGAACGCCGTGCTGCCGGTGGATGTGCGCGCCCTCTCGATCGTCGACGCGGCTCCGGGCTTCCATGCCCGGTTCGATGCCGTCTCGAAAACCTACGAATATCGCATCGTCAACGCGCCCTACGCGTCGGCATTCCTGCAGCGGTACGCGTGGCACGTCCCCGGCCGTCTCGACCTCGAGGCGATGCGCGAAGGCGCGGCGGCGCTGCTCGGCACGCACGACTTCGCGGCGTTCCAGTCGTCGGGCGGCGACGCTGCCTCGACGGAGCGGACGATCATCGCGATCGCCCTCGAACCGGCGTGCGGAACCGGGCGGCCGGAGGCAGACCCCGCGCGGACCTCCACGCACCGGCCGCTGGTGCTTCGGGTCACGGGCAACGGGTTCCTCAGGCACATGGTGCGCGCGATCGCCGGCACGCTCGTCGACGTCGGCCTGCATCGATGGCCGCCGGGTGAGATTGCGGGCATCGTCGGCAGCCGCGACCGCGCCAGGGCCGGCCGCGCCGCCCCGCCTGGAGGCCTCTTTCTCGCCGAGGTGGGCTACTGAGCGGCTCTTTTGCTTTATAATGCAAAGCGAATCGCGCGCGCCTCTTGTGTGAGCCCGTAACAGCCTGTATCATCAAGGTTTACTTCCACTTCTGACACGATGTCGCTCGACGATCTTCTTTCCGTCCTGTCGGCCGGCACTCCGGAAGAGACCCTTGCCCGCCAGGTCGACTTCGATCGCCTGCCGCGGCACGTCGCCGTCATCATGGATGGCAACGGCCGTTGGGCCGAGCAGCGCCGCCTGCCACGAGTCGAGGGTCATCGCGCCGGCATCGAATCCGTGCGCGACATCGTCGAAGGCTCCGCCCGGCTCGGCATCCAGGTCCTCACGCTCTACGCGTTCTCCGTCGAGAACTGGAAGCGTCCCGCGATGGAAGTCTCGACGCTGATGGGGCTCCTGAAGCGCTACCTGCGGCTGGAGCTGAACACGCTTCTTCGAAACAACATCCGGTTCAGGGTCATCGGCCGCGAGGAAGAGCTCGCGCCGGACATTCGCTCCGAGCTGAAGGCGGCGGAAGCAAAGACGGCGGCGAACACCGGCATGCTGTTCAACATCGCGCTCAACTACGGCGGCCGCGCCGAGATCGTCGAGGCCGCCCGGCGCCTGCTGTCCGCGCAGATCCGCCCCGAGGATCTCGACGAACAGCGTTTTGCCGGATTCCTGTACACAGCGGGCCAGCCGGATCCCGATCTTCTGATTCGCACGAGCGGCGAGATGCGCGTGAGCAATTTCCTGCTCTGGCAGATCGCGTACGCCGAGATCTGGGTCACCGATACGCTCTGGCCGGACTTCCGCAAGCGCGATCTGCTCGAGGCGGTCCTCGCCTACCAGAAGCGCGATCGCCGGTACGGTGGAATCACCCAGCCCGTGGTTGCCGGCCGCTGATGGTTCGCGTACTGAGCGCCGTCATCCTCGCGGCGGTCGTCCTTGGCGTCGTTTTTCTGCTGCCTCCGATCGCGACCCTCGTGTTCGCGGTGCTCGTGGCGGCGCTCGCGTTCGACGAGTACGCGGACCTGGCGTCCGCGCTCGGGGCGACGATTCCGCGAGTGCTGTGCGCGGCGACGGTCACGGTCGCCTGCGTCGCGGCCGGCAGCGACGCGCTGCCGATTGACGTGGTGATTCTCACCTCGCTCGTGACGATTGGCGCGTACGTTGTCGCCACGACACAGCCCGGACCGGCAGCGCTTCGCGACGCGGCCGCCGCGATGCTGCCGATTGCGTACATCGGCCTGCCGCTGGGCACGCTCGCCGCCATCAGGTCGATCGGCGGACGCGACGTGACGGCGCTCCTCATCGCGACGATCATCGCGAGCGACTCGGCGCAGTACTACACCGGCCGCGCGTTCGGACGTCATCGGCTCGCACCCTCGATCAGCCCGAACAAGACGAGGGAAGGCGCCGTCGGCGGACTGATCGCGGGATCCGCCGTGATGACCGTCGGAGGACGATGGGTGTTTCCGGAGACGCCGCTGGCAGTCATGATTGTCGCGTCGGCCTTCGTCGTGGCCGTAGGCATCGTGGGTGACCTGTTCGAGTCGCTCCTCAAGCGCAGCGCCGGGGTGAAGGATTCGTCGGACGTGATTCCCGGCCACGGCGGCGTACTCGACCGCATCGACAGCTGGCTCTTCGCGGGCCCGATGTATTACGTCTTCATGAGATACCTGCAGTTTCCGTGACCCTTCCCGACATGCACGCCGCGCGTAGCGTCAAGCGGGTCGCGATTCTCGGATCGACGGGCTCGATCGGCCAGAGCGCTCTGGCCGTCGCGGCGGCGCATCCCGACCGGCTCGAGGTCGTCGCGCTGGCGGCGGGCGAGAACGCGCCGAAGCTCGTCGAGCAGATCGCCGCGCACGCGCCCGACACGATAGCGATGGCGTCGACCCAGGCACTGGCGGACGTCCAGGCCGAACTGCGGCGGCGCCGGGCACCGATCCCCGCGACGGCGCTCTGTGGCACCGAGGGGTTGATTGCGGTCGCAACGCACCCCGCGGCCGACATCGTGCTCTTTGCTTCGTCCGGCACCGCGGGCCTCGATGCGGTTCTCGCCGCGATCGACGCCGGGAAGACCATCGCGCTCGCCAACAAGGAAATCCTCGTGATGGCGGGATCGGTCGTGATGGAGCGCGCGCGCCGCCGCGGCGTCCAGGTCCTTCCCGTGGACAGCGAGCACAACGCCATCCATCAATGCCTGCACGGCCGGCCCGCGCACGACGTACGGCGCCTCATCCTGACGGCGTCCGGCGGTCCGTTCAGGAACCTTCCGATCGAACGGCTCCGACACGTGTCGCCAGACGACGCGCTGCGCCACCCGACGTGGAGGATGGGGCCGAAGATCACGATCGACTCGGCGACGCTCATGAACAAGGGCCTCGAAGTGATCGAGGCGCACTGGCTGTTCGGCGTCGGCCCGCGCCAGATCGACGTGGTCGTGCACCCGCAATCGATCGTCCACTCGATGGTCGAGCTCGTCGACGGATCGATCATCGCGCAGCTGGGCGTGACGGACATGCGCCTGCCCATTCAGTACGCGTTCTCGTACCCGGAACGATGGGAGGCTCCGCTCGATCCGCTCGACCTCACGCGCGCCGGACGGCTCGAGTTCGAACCTCCTGACACGACGCGCTTTCCATGCCTCGCGCTTGCGTTCCGGGCGCTCGACGGCGACCCGGCGCTGCCGATCGTGCTCAACGCGGCGAACGAGGTCGCGGTGGCAGAGTTTCTGCAATCGAGACTCGGTTTCACCTCGATTGCCGATGTCATCCGCCAGGCGATCGAGGCCTACGAGCGGAACGGCACAGCGACGATTTCCGGGCTGGACGACGTCAGGGCTGTGGACAGCTGGGCGCGGACGTTCGCGGTCGAGTTGGCTGGTAGGGTAAAATCAAACGTATAACGGTATCGAAGTGACGTCCATACTCGCTTTCATTTTTGTTCTCGGCATCCTGATTTTCGTCCACGAGCTCGGTCATTTCATGATGGCGCGGCGGATCGGCGTCCGCGTCCTGACCTTCTCGCTGGGTTTCGGCCCGAAGCTGCTGTCGTTCCGCCGGGGCGACACCGAGTACTGCGTCAGCGCGATCCCGCTCGGCGGGTACGTGAAGATGGCGGGCGAAACGGTCGAAGACAACCGCACCGGCGCCCCCGACGAGTTCCTCTCGAAGACGAAATGGCAGCGCTTCCAGGTCCTCGTGATGGGACCGGTGATGAACCTGGCGCTCGCCGTCCTGGTCATGGCCGGTGTCCTCTATCAAGGCGCGCGATTCCCGGCGTCGGACGATTTCCCGGTCGTGATCGGAACCTTTGAGCCCAACTCGGTGGCACAGGCGGCCGGGATCGAAATCGGCGACCGTATCGTGAGCGTCGACGGCAGGGACGTTCCAACCTGGAAGAACTTCGATCTCGTCATCGCGACGCGCGCGAACCGGAGCCTTCGCCTCGTGATCGACCGCGGCGGCAAGTTCCTCGAGCGCACGGTCGTCCCGGTGTCGATCGACAAGTACGACACGGGGAGCGTCGGCGTGCAGCCGGCACGGCGCCCGCAGATCGCCGAGGTGCGGCCCGGTCAGCCAGCTGCCGAAGCCGGGCTGCTTCCCGACGACGTGGTCGTGAAAGCGTCGGGCGAACCGAATGTCATACACGAGCGGCTCCTGAACCTGATCAGAAGCCATGAAGGCAAGCCGCTCGAGATCGAGATTCTCCGCGGCTCGGAAACGCGCGCCGTGACCGTCGTGCCTCGAGTGATCGACGGCGGCGTCAGGGTCGGCGCGATCATCCTGCCGCTCGAGGTCAAGACGCTGCGCCCGGGGCTGGTCGAGGCCTTCAAGCTGAGCGTGAAACAGAACTGGGAATGGTCGTCGCTCATCTTCGAGACCCTCGGAGGCCTCTTCACGCGCGAGACGTCGGTGAAGAGCCTGATGGGTCCGGTGGCGATCGCCGGGCTCTCGGGCGAGGCGGCGCAGCAGGAGAGCTGGATTCCGCTCTTTCAGCTCCTGGCGATGATCAGCCTGAACCTCGGCCTTCTCAACCTCATGCCGATTCCCGTCCTGGACGGCGGACACATCACGATCCTTGCGCTCGAGGGGATCTCGCGCCGCGACTTCAGCATCAAGGTGAAGGAAAAGATGCTGCTCGTGGGGTTCGTGCTGTTGCTGACGCTGATGGTCACCGTGATCTACAACGATCTGATGCGCGTGCAGTGGATCGAACGGCTCGTGCCGTGGCGCTGATCTGCAGCGTCCGGCTCTAGCCGGATCCGGCTCCGGATTCACGCGGAGGACCATGCGACGACGTGCTTTCCTCTTACTGATCCTCGCCGCGCTCACGCCGACCTACCCTCTGGCGGAGCAGGAGCCGCTTCCGGATCCCGTCGCGACCTTTTCCATCCTCGGCTTCGACCCTGATACGGGGGAGATCGGCGGCGCCGTCCAGTCGCGCGTCTTCTCGGTCGGGAACGGCGTGCTCTGGGGTGAGGCCGAGGTCGGGATGGTTGCGACGCAGGCCATCGTCGACGTGAGCTACGGGCCGCAGGCGCTGCAGCTGCTCAAGAAGGGCCTCGCGCCTGCCGAGATCGTCAAGACGATCTGGGCCGCCGATCCGGATCCTGGTTATCGGGGCAATCCCTGGCCGAAAGCGGGCCGTCAATTCGCGGTGATGAACGCGAAGGGCGTATACGCCGCATTCACTGGCGAGAAGGCCACGCCGTGGGCGGGGCACAAGGGCGGAAAGCTCTGCACCGCTCAAGGAAACATTCTGGCCGGCGAGCCGGTCGTGGCGGGAATGGTCGACGCGTTCGAGAAGACGCCTGGCGATCTGTCGCTGCGATTGATGGCGGCGCTCGACGCCGGCCAGGCCGCCGGCGGCGACAAGCGAGGCATGCAGTCCGCCGCGATGTTGATCGTGAAGAAGGACGGCGGCGTCTGGCTGCACAACGACGTCGTCCTGCGGCTGCAGGTCGACGACAGCCCGGAGCCGTTGAAGGAACTGCGGCGTCTCGTCGAGTCCAACAATCAGAGGCGAAGCAGGAGTCGGGGGTAGTCGTCAGCTTCCAGCTGCCAGCTTCCGGCTCCCAGCTTTCAACTAGATCACTCAATCATACGGCCGCGATCTGGATGGTTGTGCTGACTGCCGAGAGCTGGAAGCTGGAAGCGTGAAGCTGGAAGCTGACTATTTGCTCTTGCGCAACGTCCTCGTCAGTCTCGCCTCGCCGGTTTCCGGCGACCCCACGATCGCTCTCACCACGTAGTCGCCCGGCGCCAGCGTGCCGAGCTGGAACGTTCCGCTGATGATGAAGCGATCGGGATCCTTCGTGCCGGTTCCCGCGGGTGGAACCTGCTGAATGGGAGGGCCGTCGACGGTCGCGGCGAGCTCCATCCGGAGCGGCAGCGATGCGGGCGGCTTGCCGTAGACCTCGAAGGTCGCGAGCGCCGCAGGTTCGTCCTTGAATTCCAGCACCGGCCTGAAGCCCCCGGCATCGACGCCGAGGAGGAGCGCGCTCATCTTGAGCGCGCCCGCAGTGGCGAGCTCGATCGGCAGCTCCTGGTCGGCCGATCCGCCGCGGCCGGCCGAGTCGGTCGCCGCGAAACGGATCCGGTACCTGCCGGGGGGCACGACCGCGGCAAACATCATCGGCATTCTCGCGAGCATTTCCGGCTGCGCCGAGGACTGCGCGACGAGCTTGCCCTTGGCGTCGTAGACGCCCACGACCGCGGCGTTGAGCTTCACGGCGGGATCCAGAGGCTCGGCGACGGCGACGACTTTCAGGTTGTCGCCCGCGTCGCGCGATGGAAACGCGGCGACGCGCACCGGCAGATCGCGATACACGGTTGCGTCGCGCAGCATCTCGCGCGCGTTGACCGAGCCTTTCTTCACGGCTTTCTCGTTGGCGATCATCAGCTGCGTGCCGGCGCGGGCGGTGACATCGGCGCGCGTCACGCGCAGCTCGAGGCGAGCCGTTTGCCCGTTGCGCTCCGATGGGTCCGGGTCGAACGCGGCGAGATACGTCGACGACGTCTCGACCGCGAAGCGATTGAGCGGGTTCCCGGTCGCGGCGCTCAGGACGAGGACCTGTGCGCCGGCGACGCCCGCGAGATTGTCGAGACCCTCGCTGCGGCCGGTCACGTTCGGGTCGCCCTGGACGACGTACACATGCGCCTTCGCCGCGGCCACGGCTGCGCCGACCATCTGGAAATGATCGGTTGTCAGATCGCACATGAACGCCCCCGCGGGCACCGATCCGATAGCGACCGGGGCACGGGTGTTTCCCGACAGGCTCGCCGAGAAGAACACTACCGTCGCCGGCGTGCGAGCCCCGGCGAGGTTCGACATGAGCCCGCGCAGCGCTTCCAGCGTGTCGCGCGTGCGGCAGGCGACGTCGGACTCGGTCGGCTGCTGCGTGGCGACACCGGCAACGCGTTCGAGCGCCTGCCGGACTTCGTCGGCGGACGTCGGGTCGGTTCGCGTCGTCGGTCGCGGCGTCGTCATGAGCGCCACCCGATTGTCCGGTCCGAGCGTTTTCAGGAACTGATCGATCGTCTGTTTGACCAGCCGATCGTTGCCCGGCCGGAACGAGGCGTCGTCTATCACGAACACGAAGAGCCGGCCGGCGGGGCCGGAGGCGGTCTGGACGTTGGTGCCGAAGGGCGGAGGCAGGGCGACGGCGGCTGGCGTACCTCCGCTCGGGACGTCCACCCGCTGCAGCGATCGGATCGTGCGCTGCCGTCCGTTCAGCCGGAGCTGCACCTCGTCGCTCTTGAGATCCATCACCGGCTTGCCGTCGCGGTCGATCGCCAGGAAGCTGACGGTCACGGGCTCCGGCCCGCCGCCGGTCTGAGCGGCCGCGAGCGCGGACACGGCGGCTGCGGCAGCGAGCGATGCGGCGGCACCGGCAACAAGTCGTGTTCTCATGCCGCAGAGGATAACTCAAGAACCCTGTGACATGATTCATTGAAGCCGTCGACGACGGCGTCGGCGAGCTCGCGGCATGCTTCCCCCCCTGCGCAACCTGCAACAGGAATTCCGGCCGATGTTCCACCTGGCCGTTCCCGTGATCCTCGCGGAGCTCGGGTGGATGGCCATGGGCGTCGTCGACACGCTGATGGTCGGACGCCTGGGCCCCGAAGCCATCGGCGCGGTCGGCATCGGCAGCACCGTGTTCATTGCCATTGTCGTCTTCGCGATGGGCCTGCTGCTGGGGCTCGATACGCTGGTGTCGCAGGCGTACGGCGCGGGGCGCATCGAGGACTGCCACGGGCTGCTCCTCCACGGAATCGTGATGAGCGTGCTGGTGTCGATACCGTCGCTCGCGGTGCTCGTCTTTCTGGGCCGTCTGATCCCGCGCTGGGGCATCGATCCCGTCGTCCTCGACCTGACGCGGCCGTACTTCTCGGTGCTCTCGTGGAGCGTGATTCCGCTGTTGTTGTACGGCACCTTCAGGCGCTATCTGCAGGGGATGAACGTGGTGAGACCGATCATGGTGGCGCTGGTCGTGGCCAACCTTGCCAACGTCGTGATGAACTGGCTGCTCATCTTCGGGAACTGGGGCGCGCCGGCGCTGGGCGTCAGCGGAGCGGCGTGGGCAACAGTCGCGTCGCGCGTCGTGATGGCGGGGTACCTGCTGATCGTCATCGTGATCCGCGAGCGCGGACGGCGTCCGGGACTGTTCGAGACCCGGCTCGAGATCAGGATGGACTGGATGCGCCGGCTCGTTGCGCTGGGTCTTCCCGCGGCCTCGCAGGTCACGCTCGAGGTCGGCGTCTTCGCGGCGGCCACAGCGCTGGCGGGCCGGCTTGCGCCGGCGGCGCTCGCGGCGCATCAGATCGCGCTCAACATCGCCGCCTGCTCGTTCATGATTCCGCTCGGCCTGGCGTCTGCCGGCGCGGTGCGCGTCGGCCAAGCCGTCGGGCGGCGCGACGCGATCGGGGCGGAACGCGCGGGGTGGACGGCGCTGCTCTTCGGGGCGGGGTTCATGCTCTGCGCCGCCCTTCTCTTCGTGCTCGCGCCGCGCATGCTCATCGGGGCCTTCACGTCGGACGCCCGCGTGCTCGCGCTCGGTTCGGCGCTGCTGTTCGTCGCGGCGGTGTTTCAGCTGTTCGACGGGTTACAGGGCGTCGCCACGGGCGTGCTCCGCGGGGTCGGCGATACGCGGACGCCGATGCTCTGGAATCTGTTCGCCCACTGGCTCGTCGGCCTGCCGCTCGGCTACACGCTCTGTTTCGTGCTGGGATTCGGCGTGACGGGTTTGTGGTGGGGACTGTCGTCCGGGCTCATCGTCTGCGGGGCCGCGCTCCTCGTCGTCTGGACGAGGCGCGTCCATGCCTTGAAGCTCGCCCTCCCGGACTGATCGCTACTTGCGCGCGTACCGCGTCTCGACGTAGTTGTCGACCAGCTCCCGGAACGCGACGGCGAGCTCCTCGTACGTGCCGCGCAGCGTCGTGTGGTGCTGGCCGTCGATGTAGACCGGGCAGTTGGGCGCCTCGCCGGTGCCGGGCAGACTGATGCCGATGCTTGCGGCCTTCGACTCGCCGGGGCCGTTCACGACGCACCCCATTACGGCCAGCGTCATGGCCTCGACCCCTTCGTACTGCGCGCGCCATTGCGGCATTCGTTCCCGGATGTACGCCTGCGTCCGCTCGGCCAGCTCCTGAAAGGTGCTGCTGGTCGTTCGGCCGCAGCCCGGACATGCCGTGACGCTTGGCGCGAACGCCCGCAGGCCGAGCGACTGCAGCAGCTCGCACGCCGCGAACACTTCCTCGCGTCGATCGCCGCCGGGACGCGGCGTGAGCGACACGCGAATCGTGTCGCCGATGCCCTCGTTGAGGAGCACGCCCATCGCTGACGCCGACCAGACCAGCCCCTTGACGCCCATCCCCGCTTCGGTGAGGCCGAGATGCAGCGGCTGATCGGTCTGGCGCGCGAGCTCCCGGTACACGGCAATGAGATCACGGGGACGCGACGTCTTGCACGAGATGATGATCTGATCCTTGCGCAGCCCCGACTCGAGCGCGAGCTCCGTCGACTGCAGGGCAGAGAGGATCATGCACTCGTTGATGATCTCTTCGGACGTCCGGCCGAGGTCGCGGTCGGTGTTCTCCTGCATCCGCGAGACGACGAGCTCCTGGTTGAGCGAACCGCCGTTCACGCCGATCCGCACGGGCTTCGCGTTGTCACCGGCGACCTTGCAGATGGTCGCAAACTGCTCGTCGCGCCGGCGCCCGGTGCCCACGTTTCCGGGATTGATGCGGTACTTGTCGAGCGCGCGGGCGCAATCCGGATGGCGCGTCAGCAGCAGGTGGCCGTTGTAGTGAAAGTCGCCGATGAGCGGCGCCGTGACGCCGGCGTCGAGCATGCGCTGCTTGATCTCAGGGATTGCCGCGGCCGCTTCCGGAACGTTCACCGTGACGCGAACCATCTCCGATCCCGCCTCGGCGAGCTCGACGCATTGACGGGCAGTCGCCGCCGCGTCTGCCGTATCCGTCATGGTCATCGACTGCACGACGACAGGCGCGCCGCCGCCGACCTGGACCGTTCCAACGCGAACACCGACCGTCCTGTGAAGTTTCACGAGTGTCATGTCGATAACCACTCGATCATAGCGTGGACGTGTGCCTTGTGGGGTCCGGTCCCATCCCGAGCGTGCCTGCAGGGGCACATTTCCGGCGCTGGTTTTGCACAGAGGCGTACGAGGTCCGGCAGACTGAACCTTGTGTACATACGTCTGACCGGGTGACGGTGCCAGGGAAGAGGACGAGGGATGATGACCGCAGACAGAGCCAAAACGACAAGAACCTTCGTAACTGCGCTTCTGGCGCTTTGCCTGATCGCGCCGCCCGCGGCCGGGCAGCCGACGGGCGTGTCGAACGCAGACATTCAGCGGCTGCAGGACGAACTGTACCAAGCAGGTGCCGATGTGTCCCGGCTGAGGACAACGAACGCGTCCGAAGCGAGCCGGCTCCAGGACGAGCTCGACACGCTCCGCGACGAGGTGATCTACCTGAAGGTGAAGATTCGAAAGGAAAGCAACGTCAGCCGGCGCGAGTATACGGATCTCCGCGACCAGCTGCAGAACTTCCGCTCGCGCGCCCGGGGCGATGCACCGGCCCGCAGCACCGCAACCACCTCATCGTCCGGGTCCACCCGCACCGGATCCAGCGACGTCGTGTTCGACGATCGACCGACAACGTCGACGACCTCCAGGACACAGGCCGGGATACCGGTCGGACAGGAGATCGACGTTCGGATTCAGTCCGAGCTGACGTCCGACACCGCGCAGGTCGAGGATCGGTTCGAAGCGACGACGGTGGTCGATCTGAGGGAGGGAAATCGCGTCCTGATCCCGGCGGGATCCGTGATGCGCGGAATCGTGACCTCGGTGAACCGTGCATCTGCGCACGGACCGCAAGGGCAGCCTGACGGTCAGCTTCAATCAGGTCACGGTCGGAAGCACGAGCTACCCGATGCGCGGAACCGTGGTGGAGGCGATCGAGAGCCAGGGCATCAGGGGAGAGGCGGCACGCATCGGCGCCGGCTCCGCGGTGGGTGCCATCATCGGCGGCATCATCGGCGGCGTCAAAGGCGCGCTCATCGGCGTCCTCATCGGCGGGGGCGGGACAATGGTGGCGACCGAAGGAAAGGACGTACACGTGCCGCCCGGGACGATTCTTCGCGTGCGGATGGATACGCCGCCGGAGATCCGCTGAGGCTCAGACCGCTTTGAAGGCTTCGCGCGCGGCTTTGAGCGTCGCGTCGATGTTGCGGTCGGTGTGAGCGCCTGACAGGAACCACGCCTCGAACTGCGAGGGCGGCAGGTAGATGCCGCGCGCGAGCATGGCGTGGAAGAACCGGCCGTACGCCTGCGTGTCGGCCGTCAGCGCGGACTGATAGTCGCGCACGGCGTCGCTCGTGAAGAAAGGCGTCAGCATCGAGCCGAAGGCGTTGACCTGCAGCGGGACGGCGGCCGTGCGCGCCGCATCCGCGAGACCTGCCGCGAGCTTCGAGGTCAGCCGGGCCATGTGGCGGTACAGCTTCGGCGTGAGCGCTTCGAGAGACCACAACCCGGCCGTCATCGCCAGCGGGTTCCCCGACAACGTTCCTGCCTGATACACGGGGCCCGCCGGCGCGACGAGATCCATGACGTCGGCACGGCCGCCGTAAGCGCCGACGGGCAGGCCGCCGCCGATGATCTTGCCGAGACACGTCAGATCGGGCCGGACGCCGGCGATCTGCTGCGCCCCGCCGACCGCCGCCCGGAATCCTGAGATCACTTCATCGAACACGAGCAGCGCACGCTCACGCGTACAGATCGCGCGCAGCCCTTCGAGAAAGCCCGGCTGCGGCGTCACCACGCCCATGTTGCCCGCGATCGGTTCGACAAAGACCGCCGCGACCTGTTTGGGATTCTGCGCGAACACGGACTCGACTGACGTCAGGTCGTTGTAGCGGGCCAGCAGCGTATCCCGCGCTGCGCCGGACGGCACGCCGGGGCTCGTCGGCACGCCGAGCGTCATCGCGCCGGACCCCGCCTGCACGAGGAACGAATCGGCATGGCCGTGATAGCAGCCCTCGAACTTGACGATCCGATCGCACCCGGTCGCGGCCCTCGCGACGCGTACCGCGCTCATCGCCGCTTCGGTGCCCGAGCTGACGAAGCGGATCCGTTCCATCGACGGCATCAGCGTCGCGACGCGCTGCGCCAGTCGCGTCTCGAGCTCGGTCGGCGCGCCAAAGCTCGTCCCGCGGGCGGCCGCCGCCGAGAGCGCCTTCAGCAGCCCCTTCGGCGCATGCCCGTGTATCAGCGGTCCCCACGACATGACGTAGTCCACGTAGCGCCGGCCGTCGACGTCCTCGAGCTGCGATCCGCGCCCGCGCGCAGCGAAGATCGGCGTGCCGCCGACACTCTTGAACGCGCGAACGGGGCTGTCCACGCCGCCCGGCAGGATCCGGGACGACGCCGCGAACAGTTGCTCCGAGCGTGCATATCTCGACCGTGATCGGCGCAGCATGGCCGTCCACGATAGCACGCCCGCGCGAGTTGAACCCGCCTGCCCGTTGGGATACAAGGTCGTGTACCGGTGTGACTGGAGAGAGAGTGTGGAGGGCCGATGCGTATCGCGCTGCTGCTGATGGTGTGGCTGAGTTGCGCGGCCCACGCGGCCGCCCAGGAAAAGCCGTCGGCCCCTGCGCCGCCTCCGACGATGGCGTCGACGATCGAGCAGTGGTGGGCGATGATCTCGAGGTCGTTCGTCGGCGCCGCCGAAGCGATGCCGGCTGACAAATACGACTTCAGGCCGAAGGACGGCGCGTTCGCGAACGCGCGGACGTTCGCCGAACAGGTCAAGCACGTGGCGTGCGGCAACTACGGCTTCTTCAATCAAATCGAGAAGAAGACGCCGCCGGAGAATTGCGGTGCCGGAGGGCCGAGCCCGGCGAAGGGGAAAGAGGAGCTCGTGAAGTACCTGAGGGAGTCCTTCGACTACGCGCACGGCGTGCTGAAAGGCCTGACGGCGTCGAATGCGCTCGACCCCGTGAGCGGACCGTACGGCGGCTCGAGCACGAGGCTCGGCATCACGACGCTTGCCGTCTGGCACGCCTCGGATCACTACGGGCAGCTCGTCGTCTACCTGCGCTTGAACGGCGTCGTGCCGCCCGCCAGCCAGCCGCGCTGACGCACGCGGCGATCACATGAGATAGACCGCATGATGACGGCGCTCCGGATGCTCCTTGCGGTCGCAATCGGTCTCGCGCTCGTGCTGCTCCTGTTCTGGGCCACGCAGCGGAGCATGATCTATATCCCCTCGGGGGACGTGCCGACGCCGTCCATCGCAGGCCTGCCTGATGCCATCGAGGTGACATTCCCGACCGAAGACGGGCTGATGTTGAAGGGATGGTTCGTGGCGGCGCGGTCCGCGCCAACGGGTGACGCGCTGATCGTGTTCAACGGCAACGCAGGAAACCGCGCTTACCGTGCCGACATCGCGTCGGGACTGGCTGACGCGGGCATCCAGGTGCTCCTCTTCGACTACCGGGGCTACGGCGGCAACGCGGGCTCTCCGTCCGAGGAGGGACTGGCGATGGACGCCCGCGCCGCGCGCAAGTATCTTGCCGCGAGACCGGGAATCGATCCGCATCGGATCGCGTACTTCGGCGAATCACTTGGCGCAGGCGTCGCCGTGCGCCTTGCGCGCGATGAGCGGCCGAGCGCGCTGCTGCTGCGGTCGCCGTTCACCTCGCTCGTGGACGCGGCCCGCCATCACTTTCCCTATCTTCCGGTGCGATGGCTGCTCACCGACAGGTTTGCGTCGATCGAGACGATTGCGACGCTTCGCGTGCCCGTGCTCGTCATCACGGCGGCGCACGACAGCGTGGTGCCGAGCGGGCAGAGCCGCAGGCTCTTCGACGCCGCGCCGCAGCCGAAGCGCCTTGTCGTCATCGAGGGAGTCGATCACAACGACGCGGAGCTCGTCGCCGGTCCGCGGGTGATCGCAGAAGTCCGCGCGTTCCTGAACGAGTCCAGGCGCTGATTGCGCCGTCGTTTGATGCGGAAGGTAGCTACAGAAGCCTGGCTACGTCGCGGGCGTAGTAGCTGATGATGATGTCCGCGCCGGCGCGGCGGATCGCCGTCAGCGTTTCCATCATCACGCGCGGCTCGTCGATCCAGCCGTTTCTGGCCGCCGCCTTGATCATCGCGTATTCGCCGCTGACCTGGTAGGCCGCGGTCGGGAGGCCGAACTCCGTCTTCACGCGTGCGATGACGTCGAGGTAGGGAAGCGCGGGCTTCACCATCACGATGTCGGCGCCTTCCTCGATGTCGAGCTCGACCTCGCGAATCGCCTCGTCGACGTTGGCCGGATCCATCTGGTGCGAGCGACGATCGCCGAACGCCGGCGCGGAGTCGGCTGCCTCGCGAAACGGGCCGTAGAAGGCGGAGCAGTACTTCGCCGCGTACGACATGATGGCGACCTGGCTGAATCCTGCCCCGTCGAGCGCCTGCCGGATGCGGCCGACGCGTCCGTCCATCATGTCCGACGGCGCCACGATGTCCGCGCCCGCGGCCGCGTGCGACAGCGCGGCGCGCACGAGCTGCTCGACCGTCGGATCGTTCGCGACCTCGCCTTCGATCAGAAGGCCGCAGTGGCCGTGCGAGGTGTACTCGCACAGGCACACGTCCGTGACGACGACGAGATCCGGGATCTCCTGCTTGAGCGCGCGCGTAGCCGCCTGCACGGGTGCGTCCGGGTCATAGGCCGCGGATCCGATATCGTCCTTGCCCTCCGGAAGCCCGAAGAGGAGCACGCCGGGGACGCCGTCAGCCCTGGCCGCCGCCGCTTCCTTCACGATTTCATCGACGGACAGCTGGAACACTCCGGGCATCGACGCCACTTCGCGGCGCTGGCCGCTGCCTGCACAAACGAAGAGCGGATACAGGAACATGTCCGGACTCAGCCGCGTCTCGCGGACCATGGACCGGATGGCGGCCGACCGCCGCAGCCGCCGGAGGCGTCGAGGCAGATCGAGCGGCGCAGCGTCGGAGGCGCGAGGGGTCGTGATCGGACTGGTGCGTGTGGCCATGGCTACTGGACTGTCTCGGCGACCTCGGTCTTCGCGAAGTGTTCCACCAGCGCGTCGACCAGATCCGGAATGGTGTACCGCGCCGGCATCACGCTCGTCGCGATGTCCAGCTGCTGCGCGGCTTCCGCCGTGACGGGGCCGATCGACGCGACGACGGTCGTCCGCAGCAGGTCGACCGCCTCATCCTTGCCGAGCATGGCGACGAAGTTTCTCACCGTCGACGCGCTCGTGAACGTCACCGCGTCGATCTGTCGATCGAGCAGCATCCGGTAGATGTCGGGGCCGCCTTCCCGTTCGAGCGTCGCGGGGAGCGTACGGTAGGCGACGACGTCGCGCACCTCCGCGCCGGCCTGGCGCAGTTCCTCGGCGAGCAGATCCCGCGCGATGTCGGCACGCGGCAGGAGAAACCGCGTTCCCTCGAGATTCCCCGTCGCCTTCAGAGCCTCGACGACGGCCTCGGCTCGAAACTCCGGCGGCGTGAGGTCGACCCGGATGCCATACCGGGCGACGCGGGACGCCGTCGTCGGGCCGATGGTGCAGATCTGCACGCCCTTCAGCTCGCGGATGTCGCTCTTCGCGAGCAGTCGATCCATGAAGGAGTCGACCGCGTTGCCGCTGGTGAACACGATCCAGTCGAAGCTGGCGGCCTCGGCGCACGCGTCGTCGAGCGCCGCGGAATCGTCGGGTGGCGCGATTCGAATCGCCGAAGCGGGAATGGCCTCGGCGCCGCGCTCCTCCAGCATCTCGATCAGCTCGCCCGACTGCTCCAGCGAGCGTGTGACGACGATGCGCTTGCCGAAGAGAGGGCGCTCGTCGAACCAGCGCAGGTGCTGACGCAGCCCGGCCACCGCGCCCACGATCAGCATCGCGGCGGATCCGTCGCGCGCCATGGACGCAATCGTGGCGAGCGTGCCTTCGAGCGTCTGCTGCGAGGGAAGGCTTCCATCGTAGATCAGCACCGCCGTCTCTTCCGGCGATCGCCCGTTCGCCAGGAGCGCGGCGGCGATGGTCCCGATTTGATGCCAGCCGGCATAGCAGACGAGGGTGCCGCCGAGTCCGGCGAGCCTTTCCCAGTCCACGTCCGGCGGATCGTCGACGTCACCTTCGTGCCCGCGGACGAACGTCAGAACGTCGCTCGCGCCTGGATAGGTGAGCGGCACGCCCGCGTAGGCCGAGCCGCCCAGGGCGGCGGGGATTCCGGGCACGACCTCGAACGGAATGCCCTGCTCGTGCAGAAACAGCGCCTCTTTCCCGCCGCTGTCGAAGAAGAACGGATCGCCCCACTTCAACCTGACGACGGTCTTGCCTTCCCGCGCCTTCTCCGCGAGGAGAAACGAGATCGCATCCTGGTCGAGCGGTTTCGGCGCAGCGGATCCCACGTCGATGCGCTCGGCGCCGGGCTTCGCAATCCGCAGCAGGCGCGGGTGCACCCGATGGTCGTAGACGACGACGTCCGCCGCCTGGAGATAGCGCCGCCCGCGAACCGACAGCAGCGACGGATCGCCGGGACCCGCTCCTACGATGTAGACACACGGCGTGTTCACGTGCCCTCACATTCCCAACAGCTCGCGCGCGCCGAGCGCTGCGAGATCGCCGGCAAGCCGGCGGCCGATCTCATCGGGCCGTGCGGGCGAGCCGCGCAGCGAACGCCGCAGCACCTTGCTGCCGTCCGGCGATGCCGCGACAGCGTGCATCTCGAGCGCACCGGCGTCGGAGACCGCGATCGCGCCGAGGGGGAGCTGACACCCGCCGCCGATTTCCGCGACGAGGGTTCGTTCGGCCAGGAGCGCAATTCCGGCGGCTTCGTCATGGATGCGCGCCAGCATGCCACGCGCCTCGTCGTCGTCGGCCCTGATTTCTGTCGCAACAATACCCTGACCGGGGGCCGGAACGCACTGGCTGACTGGGAGCCGCGACGAAATTCTCGACGCGAACCCGAGGCGCCGCAGTCCGGCGCAGGCCAGGATCAGCGCGCCGAACTCGCCGGAATCGAGCTTGGCGATGCGCGTATCCACGTTGCCGCGCACTGGCGCGAACGTCGCGCCGGACAGGAGTACGAACAGCTGAGCCATTCGCCTGACGCTCCCCGTGCCGATGACGACGCCGGTCCGCAGATGGGTGACCGCGTCCAGCCAGTCGCGGCGTTCGCTGCCCTGGGGCAGCACGATCGCGTCCAGCGGATCCTCGCGCGGAAGACACGCGGCGATCGCGAGCCCTTCGGGCAGCGCGACGGTCATGTCCTTCGCGCTGTGCACCGCGACGTCGACGTCACCGCCGAGGAGCGCATCCTCGATCTCTTTCACGAACTGACGTTTGGTGTCGTCGCCCGCTACGGGGCCGGATTGCGGACCGATCGCCCGTGGTCCTGATGACGACGATTTCCGAGGTGATGCCGCTCGAGTGCAGGAGCGAGGCGACGGCATTGGCCTGCCACAGCGCGAGGCGGCTGCCGCGCGTGCCGATTTTCAGGGCGCGCGGCACGATCAGCGCGCCCGCGCTCGCGTGATGAAGCGCTCGGGACCGTCGTCCTTGTCGGCCTCCGCAGGCTCCGCCGTCAGCCCGAACAGCCTGTGCAGCGCCTCGGCGTAGTCGGTCGCCAGTGATTCATCGGCCACCTGCTTCAGCTGCTCGGTCGGCGTATGGAGCAGCTTCTCGAATATCAGGCGGGTGACTTCGTCCACCCGCGCGCGCGCTTCGGGCGTGAGAGCCGAGAGTTTTGGTTCGAGCCGCTGGAGCTCGGACTGACGGATGTGCTCGAATCGCTGACGCAGCGCGACGATGGTCGGGACGATCTCGCGGGACTGCAGCCACGCGCCAAACCTCGAAACCTCCTGGTCGACGATCGTTTCGGCGCTCGCGAGTTCCGACGATCGTCTCGCGAGGTTCTCGCTGACGATCCCCTGCAGATCGTCCATGTGATAGAGAAAGACCTGCTCGAGATCGGCGACCGATGGCTCGACGTCGCGCGGCAGGGCGATGTCGATGACGAAGAGCGGCCGATTGCGCCGCGTCCGCATCACGTCGTCGATCATCTGGCGCGTGAGGACCGGTTCGGTCGCGCCGGTAGCCGTCACGATGATGTCCGCGGAGGCAAGAGCGCCCGTCAGATCGTTCCACGCGACCGACCGGCCTTCGAGCTGGCGGGCCAGGGCCTCGGCCGATGCCAGCGTACGGCTGGCCACCGTGATCTGCCTGACGTTCTGCGATCGCAGGTGGACGCCCGTCAGCTCCGCCATCTCGCCCGCGCCGAGAATCAGCACTGACCGGCCGGTGAGATCGCCGAAGATCTTCTTCGCGAGCTCGATCGCGGCGTAGCTTACGGACACGGCGCCTTCGGCGAGGCCCGTCTCGGTGCGGACCCGCTTGCCCACGCCGAAGGCGGCGTGGAAGAGACGATGCGTGACCGTTCCCGTGAACTGCAGATCGCTTGACGTGGTGTAGGCGGCTTTGACCTGGCCGAGGATCTGCGGCTCGCCCACGACGAGCGAATCGAGGCCGGCGGCGACACGGAACAAGTGCCGCGCGACATCGATTCCGTGATGGGAGTACAGGTGATGGGCGAGTCCCGCGGCATCGAGGCCGTGGTACTCGCTGAAAAACGCGCGAACCGCATCGCCCGCGTCGCTGTTGCCGAGCGCGTAGATTTCCGCGCGGTTGCACGTAGACAGCACGACTGCCTCGGGGCTGATGCCGCGCGACACGAACGCCCTGAGCGCATCTTCCAGCCCTCGCCGGGCGAAGTCCACGGACTCGCGCAGTTCGACCGGCGCGGTGCGGTGGCTGATGCCAACGGCCAGGAGCGCGGGACCGCGCGGGGTCTCGGAATGGCGGCGCATCGTCACTAGAAGTTGTGACTCTTCGTGAAGAAGTAGCCGACCGGCACGAAGTTGAGCAGCACGATCACGAACGCGATCGCGGAGAGCATGGCCGCGCGGCGGCCGCTCCAGCCGGTCATCCGGCGCGCCAGGAGCGCGAACGAATACACGCACCACGACAGCAGCGCGACCAGGATCTTCGGATCGCCGATCCCCATGGCCTGCGCGCGGGGATCGGACGACGTGTGGATCTGGGTCGCCCAGAGTCCTCCGACCGCGATCCCCAGCGTGAGAAACACCCATCCAATCGTGATGACGCGTCCGTTCATCGCGTCGAGCGCCTGCAGCGACGGCAGGCGGGCATAGAAGAACCCGAGGTCCCGGGCCTTGATCTCCTTGAAGAGCAGCACGTAGGTCACGCCGAGCACGAACGCGAGCGCGAAACTGGCATACGCGAAGAGCATCGCGAGGATGTGCACCGTGAACAGCGGGCTCTGGAGCAGCGGCGGACGAGGGCTGACAGCCGGATCGAGAGCCGGGATGATGTAGAGCGCGACCATCAGCGGCACGACGAAGACGCCCATCGCCCGCTCGTCGGTCGTCATCTCGACGTAGAGATACGCGAGCGCCAGGAGCCACACGAACGCGGAGATCGCCGCAGATGTGCCGACGAGCGGCGCGTGGCCGACGCGGACCGTCTGCATGCCGATGAGGAACGTGTGGGCGAGCACGCCGCCGCCGACGAGAGCGGTCGCGAGACGGCCCACGCGCGAGTCGCGCCACGCGAAGTGCGTCAGGTAAGCTGCGGCCGCGGCGGCGTAGAAGACGAGTGGAACCAGGTGCATGGCATCTACCGCACCGACTCCGGCCCGTAATAGCCCTGTCGGGTTCGCGCGGTCAAGCCCGGTTTCGCCACGCGAACGACGATGCGGCGCCAGGCGCCGTTCCTCATGGGGTTCTTCGACGAGTAGGCCAGGCTGTATTGGTTCGCGAGCTCTTCGGAGATCTGCTCGTAAATCTTCGGCAGCTCGGCCGCGGCCGTGACGAAGTACGCGCGCCCGCCGGTCTCCTGCGACAGCTGTTTGAGCACGAACTCCGCTTCCTTGAACTCCGAGCGATACGCGCCCACCGGACGGAGACCGATCGCGTAGATCGCGGTTTCCGATCGCTTGGCGAGGTCGAGCACCTCCTCGTACGGCACGAGGCTCGACGTGTCGTCGCCGTCGGAGAGGACCACGATCGCCTGACGCCGGATCTCCTCGGCGGAGCTGGCCTTGGCCTTCTTCAGCTCCTTGAGCGAGATGTAGATCGCGTTGTACAGCGACGTCGACCCGTTGACGTCGGTCCCGCGGATGGCCTTTTCGAGCGCCGCGGTGTCGTTCGTGAACGTCTGAAGGATGCGGACCTGGCTGTCGAAGTCGATCACCTCGATCACGTCGTCGCGCCGCATGCGCCGCGCGAAGCCGATTGCGGCTTCCTGCGCCGTGGCGAGCCGCTCGTTCATGCTGGCGCTCGTGTCGAGGAGGATGGCCAGCGCGATCGGCTGCTGCACGCGGGAGAAGAACGTGATGCCCTGCCGTGCGCCGTCCTCGTAGACCTCGAAATCCTGCTCCTCGAGATCACTGATGTAGCGGGTGCCCTCCATGACGGTGACGCTGAGCGAGACGAGATCGACGCCGCTTCGAAGGCGCTGCTCCTGCGCCAGGGCCTCGAGCATCACGGCGCACACGCCTGCCGACAGCAGGGCGGCCGCGAATCGGCGCGGGATGCGGAAAGATTTCATGCGGTGTTCTTATTTCTTTCCGGCGAGCCGCTTCGGCGCGCGCACCGTCAGGCCGGGTTTGCTGACCGCGACCTCGATTTTCTCGGGTGGAATGAGCGTCTCGGGCCTGGAGTACGACACCACGTACTGATTGGTGAGCTCGTCCGCGACCTGCAGCAGCTTGTCCCCCAGCCCGCTCTCGGCGAGCACCTGATCGCGCCGGCCGCCGGTCTGCGACGTCCCGTCGGCGATGACGATGTTCCTGTTGCGCGCGGGATCGCTGTCGGAGGGCGACGGCGTGCCGATGGCGAGCACGTGCAGTGATGCGCCGCTGCGCCGCAGCGCGTCGAGCACGTTCTGCGAATAGAGATTGCTGAACTCGACGCCGTTCTCGACGGTGATGACGAGGATCACCTTGCGCGGGACCTCGCGCCGCTCGAGGCCGCGTGACAGCTCCAAGAGCGCTTCGAGAAGATACGCGCCCGATCCGGGTCTGGAGAACAGCCGGTTGATCCCTTTGTGCAGCTCCGTCGTGCTGTCGGTGTACTCGACCAGCGGCGTCGGCCGCTCGCCGTGCGTCGACAGCGCGATCTGCGCCTTGCCGTCGAGCTTCTTGACGAAATCCCGCAGGCCGTCGCGCATGAACTGGATCAACCGGTCCGCAGCCTGACTGTCGTCGATTGTCACCGCGATGCTGATCTGATCGGTCGCCGGCCCGGCTTTGAGCACTTCGCGCGCCGAACCTTCCTCCCGCACGATGAAGTCGGCGGCGGTCAGACCTGTCACGGGCTTATTGCCGTCGAGGACGCTGACGTACACGTCCCGGTTGCGGAGTTCGCTCGCGCGCGGCTGGGGTTTCTGCGCGGCCAGCGCGATCGAAAGGCAGATCGCAGGAACGGCGAGCACCGCGGACATGTGCGCCATACTCGGAGTATAGGCCGCGCTTCGACAGAGCGTCAAGAAACGGCCCGCGCGAAAACCCCAGAGAAATAAGGTAGTTGCGCATGATATGAGTAAGGCGTCGGTCGACGTCGCCATGACCCGTCACCTCTCGATTCTTCTGTGCATCCCCGCCGCGGCGGCGCTCGCGATCGGGCTCATCGGTTACAGGCGGCAGCGGCTCGTTCGAGTCGTGGGAATCTCTGCTGCGTTATCGACGATGATTCTCGCCGCGCTGCTCTGGGCTGGATATCAGCCGCGCGGCGCCGAATGGCAATTCGTCGAGCGGCTCGACTGGCGGCCCGCCCTTGGTGCGAGCTACCACCTTGGAATCGATGGCTTCAGCCTCGCGCTGATCGTTCTGACGGCACTACTCGGCCTCGCGGTGTCGCTCGGGGCAGGCGGGCTGTCGGCCGGCCGCGCCAGATTTCACCATGCGTCGATTCTTGCGCTGGAGTTCGGGCTCTTCGGCGTGTTCATGTCCCTCGACCTCCTGCTGTGGTGCGGGTTCGTGGTGCTGACCCTCGTATGCGCAGCGTCCGTCGTGCGCGCCGGCGCGGCAGGTTCGCGATCCCCTGCATGGACGTGGCTCGCAACGTTCGCGGCGAGCGCGCTCGTTCTCGCGGGCGTCCTGGCGCTCTGGTTCTCACACTACACACAGTCCGGCGTGTCCTCGTTCGACATTCCTCATCTTCGTCAGGCGGTGATTCCACCGGCGGGGCAGACGCGGGCGTTCGTGCTCCTGTGTCTCGGGTTCGCGGTTGCTGCCGGCCTGGTTCCGCGCGGCCGCGGGCTGCCAGGCATGAAGGCCGCGCTCGAGCCTGTCTCGCTGATCTGCGCGCTCGTGATGCTGCACGTTGCGGCGTACTCCTTCATCCGTATCAGCTTGCCGGTGCTGCCGGACGCGTCGCGTGCCTTCGGTCCCGCGATGATGACGCTCGCGATCGCGGCCTCGCTCGCCGCCGCCGTCCTCTCTCTGGCGCGGGGCGGGTGGCAGCGGCTGGCCGCGTGCGCGTGCATCGGTCAGATGGGCGTGGCGATCGCGGGCGCGTTTGCGCTCACACCTGGCGGGATCACCGGCAGCATGGTTCAGCAGATCGCCACCGGGCTCGGCGCCGCGGCCCTCTTCCTGACCGCTGGAGCTGCGCGGGGCGGCGGCATGCCGGCTGCGGCGACGCGTCTCGCGGCCGCATTGTCGATCGCAAGCGTCCCCGCGTTCGGCACCTTCGTCGGAGCGCAGCGCATCGTCGGCGGCGTGTGGCCGGTCAGCAGATCGCTGGCGGTTGTGACCATAGCCGCGCTCGTTGTCCTTGCGGCAGCCGTGGTGGCCGCGTACGTTCAGACGCTCCGCAGCCATGACACGACCGACGATCGAACGGTGCGCGATGGTCCAGGCGCTCGAGAGACGCTGACGACCGCGGCGCTCGTCGCGATGTCGATCGCGATCGGACTCGCTCCGGGCCCACTCCTGTGGAGGGTGGAGACGTCGGTGGCGCGCGTCGTGCTGCGCGTCAGCCCGCAGTACGCGCCCGACGTAGCGGATTGCCTCTCGCAGCCGCCTCCGGCTCCAGCCGAGACCGGGCTTCCGCCCGGCGTCGTGATGGCCGCGCCGTGCGCCGACGGATCTCAGTCAGCCCCGCCCAGGAAATGATCGACTTCCTGCTCGTCGTGATGTCGGTGATCTGGGGCACCAACTACTCGATCATCAAGGTCGCGTTCCGCGAGCTCGATCCGCAGGCGTTCAACGCCGCGCGGATGCTCATCGCGTCGGCGGTATTCCTCGCCGTCATCGCCACGTTTCAGCTCCGGCCTGCGCGCGCCGCGGACAGCGCAGCCAGCATCTTTCGCACGCCTACGCCCATGACGCGCCGGGACTGGTGGGAGCTCGCCGCGCTCGGATTCGTCGGCCACTTCCTTTACCAGTACTTCTTCATCGGCGGGCTGGCATTGACGACGGTGGCGAACAGCTCGCTGATGCTGGCGGCGACGCCGGTCGTGATTGCGCTCATGAGCGCGCCGTTCGGTCAGGAGCATGTCGGACCCCGGCACTGGCTCGGCGCCGCTCTGTCGATGCTCGGCATCTACATCGTCGTCGGGCGGAACGTCAGGTTGAGCGGCGACGGGTTGACAGGGGATCTGATGATGGTGGCCGCGGTGATCTGCTGGGCGATCTATACGCTCGGGTCCCGACGGCTGGTCTCGCGGCACTCGCCGGTCGGCGTCACCGGGCTCTCGATGGCCATCGGCACCCTGATCTACGTGCCCGTGATGTGGCGGCACGTCCGCGCAGTCGACTGGCTCGCGCTCTCGGGGCGAACGTGGATTGCGGTTGTGTACTCGGCGATCTTCGCGCTCGGCGTGGCCTACACCATCTGGTACGCGGCGGTGCGCCAGATCGGCAGCGCGCGGACGTCGGTGTACTCGAACGTGATTCCGATCGTCGCGATGGGTACGGCGGTCGTGTTCCTGGGAGAATCGCTGACGTGGACCAACGCGGTTGGCGCGGCGGCGGTGCTCCTCGGCGTCGCGCTGACGCGAATGGCGCCGCAGGTGAGAAGCGCGGAGCCCTGTGAGCCTTAGGGTTGACCAGGTTCAAGGTTCAGGGTTCAGGGTTCAAGGTTCAAGGTTCTGGTTCAAGGTTCTGGTTCCTGGGGCGGTGCTAGAATCAGGTCAGGGTGAAATCCCATCACTACGCGCAGCATGCGGTCGCGCTGAAAGCGGACCTGGCGCAGGCTATCTCTCGTGACGAGCTCCGCGCGCTGCACCAGAAGTCTGCCGTCCGTCACTTCGTGGTTGCGATTCGTCAGTTCGCGATACTCGGCCTCGCAACCTGGGGACTCATCCATTTCGAGAACCCGCTGATCTGGCTTCCGCTGGCCTTCGTGCAGGGGTTCACGATCTTCAATTTCACGATCCTCCTGCACGAAGTGCTTCATCACAACGTGTTCGAGCGGCCGCGGCCGCTCGCGACGCGGGTGCTCGGGCTGCTGTATGCGACGCCGAGCGGGATCTCCGCCAGCCAGTTCACGCGGTGGCACCTCGATCATCATTCCGAGCTCGGATCGGACGAGGACGATCCCAAGCGCCATCATCTCTCTCCCAAGGTGAACAAGCGCTGGTTCAAGCTGCTCTACTGTACGCCGGCGCTCTTCCCGATCTACTTCCGCGCCGCGCGCCGCGAGACGGCGACATATCCGGCGGACCTGCAGCAGACGATCGGACGCGAGCGGAAAGTGTCCATCGCGGCGCACCTCCTGGCGATCGCGGTACTCTGGTACTTCTTCGGCTTCTACGCCGCCCTCAGGACGAGCATCATTCCGGTGTTCTTCATTTTTCCCATCGCGTTCACGCTCAACCGGCTTGGACAGCACTACGACATCGATCCGGCCGATCCCGCGAAATGGGGCACGTTGATGAAGGGGCACTGGTTCTGGGACTTCGCGTACCTGAACTCCAACTATCATCTTGAGCACCATTACTTCCCGGGCGTGCCGTTCTATCGGCTCCCTGCGCTGCAGCGCGCGCTCACGCCGTTCTACGAGCGCAAGCGGATGCGGTGGATGTCTTACGGACGGCTCGTCTACGGCTGGCTCGTCGAGAATCGCGCGCCCCACACCGACTGGAGCGTGCCGGCGGGACCGGAAAGCCACGCCGCGGCGCCTACGCCGCACACGCGATGACCACGATTCAGGCGATGTCGGATCGCGAGGTCGTCGATCTCTGCCGGCGCCACTCGCTGTTCGAGTGGTCGGCGCAGGGCTCGGTCGATCCCATTCCGATGGCCCGGTCGAAAGGCGTCTACTTCTGGACGCCGGAAGGCAAGCGCTATCTCGACTTCAACAGCCAGTTGATGTGCGTGAACGCCGGCCACGGCGACGAGCGCATCGTCAGCGCGATCCAGGCCCAGGCGGCCACCATGGCGTACGCGAATCCGTTCATGGCGACGGAGGTGCGCGCGCGGCTGGGGGCGAAGCTCGCCGCGATCGCGCCCGGAGACATCGACGTCTTCTTCTTCACCAACGGCGGTGCGGACGCCAACGAGAACGCGATCAAGATCGCGCGCGCCGTCACCGGACGGCACAAGATACTCGCGCGATATCGTTCGTATCACGGCGGCACGCATGGCGCGATCGCGCTCACGGGCGACCCGCGGCGGTGGACGACTGAGCCCGGCATGCCCGGCGTCGTCCACGTCCTGGACCCGTACCATGGAATGGCGCGCGGCTGGGACTCCGCCGCCGACTCGCTCGCGATGCTCGAGGAAATCATCGAGCTCGAAGGCCCTCACACGATTGCCGCGTTCTTTCTCGAGACGGTGAGCGGAACGAACGGCGTGCTCGTGCCGCCGGACGGCTACCTGCAGGGCGTCCGCGCGCTCTGCACGAAGCACGGCATCCTCATGGTCTGCGACGAAGTCATGTCCGGCTTCGGACGGACCGGAGAATGGTTCGCCGTCAACCACTGGAAGGTCGTGCCCGACATCATAACGATGGCGAAGGGCTTGACGAGCGCGTACGTGCCGATGGGGGCTGTGGGCATGCGGCAGGGGATTGCGGATCACTTCCGCGAGAAAGTGTTCAGCGGCGGGCTGACGTACAACAGCCACCCGCTGGCGTGCGCCGCCGCGCTGGGGACCCTTCGTGCCTACGAAGAGGACGACATGATCGGAAATGCGCGCCGGCTGGGGCCCGTCATGAGCGGTCTGCTGGCGGACCTGGCGTCGAAGCACCCGTCGATCGGTGCGCATCGATCGATCGGGCTGTTCGGGATCGTCGAGCTCGTGCGGGATCCAAAGACGATGGAACCGCTCGCCCCGTTCGGCCAGACGTCGCCCGAGACACGGAAGCTGTCAGGGTTGCTGCGTGAGGAAGGCCTGTACACGTTCGTGCGGTGGCACACGTTCTTCACGAATCCTCCGCTGTGCATCACGGAGGCGCAGCTGCGCGAGGGATTCGCCCTGATAGACCGGGCACTGACAAAACTGTAAAAGGGGGACACTCAACCTTGAGTGTCCCCCTTGAGTGTCCCCGGTCGACTCTACTTCTTTGCCTTCATCGGCACGGTCCACAGATACACGCTGCGGCCCGCGACTTCCACGGTCTGCTCCGCCGGATAGGCTTCGCCCATCGAGAAGGTCTGCGACACGATACGCGTGCCCGGCTTCAGCTCCTTGTTGAGTTTCGGAATCAGCTTCTCGTTGAGCGTCTGCAGCAGATACAGCGTGACGACGGTCGCGTCGCTGATCTTCGCCTCGAACAGATCCTCGTTCAGGATCTTGACCTTGTCGGTGACCCCCGCCTTCGAGACGCGCTCGTTCGCTTCCTTGACGCGGACCGGGTTGATATCGATCCCGATGGCGGTCGCGCCGAACTCTTTCGCAGCCGCGGTGACGATCATCCCGTCGCCGCAGCCCAGATCGTAGACGACGTCCTTCGGGCCGACCTTCGCAAGCTTCAACATCGCCGTCACGACTTCCGCCGGAGTTGGTACAAAGATGACATCCGGATCCCGCAGCGGCTTCGCCGTTTGCTGCGCCAGGGCCGGTGCGGCCAGGGCGACGGTTGCCAGCAGCATTGCAAACGCCATGATTCGAACTCGCATCAGCATCGACTCCTTTTCCTCGCAGTTGCGACGTCAGTTTATATCCTAATAACCCATTTCCCGCTGAATGCCCCTGACGATCCGGTCCAGCTCATCGACCAGCACGCCTCCGCCTGCCTCGCGATACGCCCGGACCAGCGACTCGTAATACGCCATCACGTCGTCCGGCGTTGCCGCGAAACGCGCCCACACGGGTTCCCCCGAGTTCCTGAGGTCGCGCAGAATGGCATAGGCATTGTGCACTTTGTCGGCCGCCGAGACGCGGAGGCTGGGACCAGTGAGTTTGCGCGCGTGCTGAATGTACGCCTGCTTGCGTTCGAGCCAGGGCTCCTTGGGCTCGGTCCACGAGTCCGTGCAGTCCTCGACGATGCGGGCGACGACGTCGCCGAAGCGGGTCCGGATGTCGTCGAGGCGCGCGCGTCCGCCCTGATCCTCGGCGGCGTCGTGCAGGAGCGCTCCGATGGCCTCGTCCTCGCCGCCGCCGTCGTCGAGCACGATGGACGCGACGCCGATCAGGTGGCTGATGTACGGTGCGCCGGTGCCTTTGCGAACCTGCGACGAGTGGACCTCGTGCGCGTATCGGAACGCTTCGTCGAATCTGCTGGTAAGCTTCGCCATTGAGGTGCGCCACCGTGACGCCGACCGATCCGGCCCCGCAAGTGTATGCCACCCTCGACGCGATGGGCATCCGCTACGAGACCTTCACGCACCCTCCGGTCTTCACCGCCGAAGAGGCCGCCGAGCACTGGGCGGGGATCGATGGCGCGAAAGTGAAGAACCTGTTCCTGCGCAACAAGAAAGGCGACCGGCACTATCTCGTGATCCTGGCGATCTCGAAGCAGGCCGACCTGCGGGCGCTCGTGAAGATGGTCGGCGACGATCGCCTGAGCTTCGGGTCGCCGGAACGGCTCATGGCGAACCTCGGGCTGACGCCGGGCTCGGTGTCGCCGTTCGGGTTGACGAACGACGTGCGCCATGCGGTGCGGGTGATCGTCGATCAGGATCTGCGATCGGCCGAACGGCTGATCTTTCATCCGAACATCAACACGGCGAGCGTGGCGATCGCGGGAGCGGACTTCGTGCGGTATCTCGAGTCGACGGGGAACGTCGTGCGGTGGGTCCAAGTGTCGTGACGTGGCGGAATTCGGGTCAAATTACGTGGATTTTGCTCGTTCGTGAACTTTTTCACAAAGGTTGGGTATAATCGAGGTACCTTCTCCGGTCGGTGCGGGGTGGCTAAAAGCAAGCGGAGCTGGCCGTTTTCGTTCGCCCGGTCGGCCGAATCCCTGCAGGACAACGCGACCCGCGCAGCTCCGGCGGCGTCGGCGAGCTACACGCTGATCGGCGCGATTCTCCTGCTCGGCGGAATCGGGTACGGGGTCGACGCGTGGCAGGGCACCGCACCGTGGGGTTTGCTGGTGGGCCTCATCGCGGGCGTCGTGGTCGGGTTCTACGAGCTCGTGAAGACGATCTGGCACGAATGATCCCGGGCACGAACCGCAGGGCGCCGATTGCGTGGATGATCGCCGGAAGCCTGGGCTCGTGCGCGCTGGTGACGGCGCTTGGCGGCTCGCGCGTGTCGCCGGAAGCGCTAGCGGGGATGGCGGCGCCGCTCGTCAGCGCAGTCCTGACGTGGATCGTCGTGGAGCGCACGCACGCGGCGGCGCCCGAGCGGCTCACGAACGTGCTGATGGCGGCGTTCGCGATCAAGATGGTGCTGTTCGGCGCCTACGCTATCGTGGCGCTTGGCGTGCTCTCGATGCGGCCGAAGCCGTTCATCGCGAGCTTTACAGGCTACTATGTTGCGCTGCACGTGGGTGAGGCGCTGCTGCTGAAGCGGCTGCTCGCGTCCGGGCGGCCCTGAACGAGTGTAAGAGTCCCAGGCGCTACAAGTGACGTCGATGGTCCAACCGCACGAAGTCCAGCACGCGACGGAAGCCGCCGCCGAGAAATTCGACGCCGGCGCGACGATCATCGCCCACGTCGCCAACAGCAGTCTCGATCACCCGCTCATCCATCTCCCGAAGATTTACGGCATCGATTTCTCGGTCACGAAGCACGTCTTCATGATCTGGCTCGTGGCGGCGCTCCTCTTCGCGACCGTCACGTGGATCGTCCGCCGCGCCGTCCGCCAGGAGCAGGATCAGGCCGCGCCGGCCGGCGCGGCGAACGCGCTCGAGCTCGTCGTCGAGTTCGTCCGCGACGCGATTGCGCAGCCGAACGTGGGATCGAAGTGGGTGAGGACCTGGACGCCGCTGCTCCTCACGCTCTTCATGTTCATCCTGTCGGCCAATCTCGTGGGCCTGATTCCGGTCTTCGATGTGCTCGCGCTGCTGAACCATACCGTTCTGCACCTGCCGGAGGATTCGTTCCTCGTGAAGCTCACGCACGGCGGGGTGACCGCGACAGGCAACTTCAATGTCACCGCGGCGCTCGCGTCGATCACCTTCGCGGCGATCATCGTCGCCGGCGTGCGCGCGCACGGCTTCGTGCAGCACTGGATGAACATGGTGCCGCACGGGCTCCCGTGGCCGGTGTACATCATCCTGATCCCGATCGAGATCATGGGCATGTTCGTCCGCCCCTTCGCGTTGACGATGCGTCTTGCCGCGAACATGACGGGCGGCCACATCGCGATTCTCACGATCCTGTCCTTCGTGTTCATTTTCACGGAGCTGTTCAACCGGGCGATCGTGGGGATCGGCGTGGGCCTCGTGCTGTCGCTGCCGCTCGCCGTCGGCATCTCCGCGCTGGAGATCATCGTCGTGCTGGTGCAGGCGTACGTGTTCACGCTGCTGACGGCCGTGTTCATCGGCATGGCGATTCACGCGCATCACTGAGTTCAATTTTCAAGGAGACGACAGTATGGAAGGCAATGCGATTGCGTTCATGGGCGCCGGGCTCGGGCTCGGCTTCATCGTGATTGGCGCCGGACTCGGCATCGGGAAGCTCGCGGCCGGCGCGGCGGAGGCGATCGGCCGTCAGCCGAGCGCGGCAGCGCAGATCACTGGCGCAGTCAACCTGCCGCTGTTCCTGCTCGAAGGCGTCGCGATCCTGGCCGAAGTCTTCGCGCTGATGATCGTGTTGAAGTAAGGGCCGGCGCGCCGCCGACCGGTTTTCACGCGTGCGCCGGGTCCGCCCGGCGCATTTCAAGAAGGACAGGTGCGATGAACAACCCGCTGGTCCAGCCCGATCCCGGGCTTTACATCTGGGCCATCGTGACGTTTCTGGTGCTCGCTGGGCTGCTGGCGCGGTTCGCGTGGCGCCCGCTGCTCGACGCGCTCGAGCGCCGCTCGGAGTCGATCCGCAAGTCGCTCGACGACGCGCGGCAGGCGAAGCAGGAGCTCGAGCGGCTTCGCACGGAATCGGCGCGCATCCTCGGAGAGGCGCGCACCGAGGCCGACGCGATCATCTCGCGCACCCGCGCGGACGCCGGCCGTGCCGCAGAGGAGCTGAAGGTGAAGGCCCGCGCGGACGCGGAGGGCATCGTCCGGAACGCGGAGCGTCAGATCGAGCTGGAAACGTCGCGCGCCCTGCAGAAGATTCGGACCGAGGCGGTCGACCTCTCGATCGCCATCGCGTCGAAGATCCTGCAGCGCAACGTCACCAGGGAAGACAACGAACGCCTGATCGGCGAGACAATCCGGGAGATCGAAGCCTCGCGCCCGAACTGATCGACACCTGTAGTGTCCGGCTTCAGCCGGACCCCGCCTCACGCCTCGCTGCGCTTCGGCCGCATGTTGGCCGCGAGCACGCGCTTCCGGAGCCGGATGCTGCCGGGCGTGACCTCGACGAGCTCGTCGTCGTTGATGAACTCGATCGCCTGCTCGAGCCCCAGCTTCCGCGGCGGGATCAGGCGGATCGCCTCGTCGGCTGTCGACGCCCGCATGTTCGTCTGTTTCTTTTCCTTCGTGACGTTGACGTCCATGTCGCTCGCGCGCGCGTTCTCGCCGATGATCATCCCTTCGTAGACGGTCACGCCCGGGTCGATGAAGATCTCTCCGCGCTCCTGCAGGTTCGAGATCGCGTAGGCGGTCGCCGGACCGGTTCGATCGGCGACGAGCGCGCCCGTCGCCCGCGCCGGAATCGCCCCGTGCCACGGCTCCCAGATCGCGAAGAGGTGGTTCATGATGCCGGTGCCCTTGGTTTCCGTCAGGAACTGGGACCGGAAGCCGATCAGGCCGCGCGCCGGAATCCTGAACTCCATGCGCACGCGGCCGCTGCCGTGGTTCACCATCCGCGTCATGGTCCCGCGCCGCATCCCGACCTGCGCGATCACCACGCCCTGGAACTCCTCGGCCACGTCGATCACGAGATCCTCGACCGGCTCCATGACCTGGCCCTTGACGTCCTTGGTGACGATATCCGGTCTCGAAACCTGGAGCTCGAAGCCTTCGCGGCGCATCATCTCGATCAGGATCGAGAGCTGCAGCTCGCCGCGCCCGAGGACCTTCATCTGCTCCGGCGAGTCCGTCGGCTCGAGGCGGATCGAGACGTTCCCCAGGAGCTCGCGATCGAGCCGATCCTTGATCTGGCGCGACGTGACGAACTGGCCCTCGCGCCCCGCCATCGGCGACGTATTGACGCCGAAGATCATGGACACCGTCGGCTCGTCGACGGCGATGGGCATGAGCGCGAGGCGGTGCTCCACGTCGGCGATCGTCTCGCCGATCGTGATGTCCTCGATGCCGGCCAGGCACACGATGTCTCCGGCGGCGGCGTCGGTGATGTCGACGCGGCGCAGCCCTTCGAATGCGAAGAGCTTCGTGACCCGCGTTTCCTGGACTCTTCCGTCCAGCTTGCAGACCGCGATGGGATCGCCGACCTTGACGCGTCCGTTGAAGACGCGTCCAATCGCGATGCGTCCCAGATAATCGCTCGAATCGAGGTTGGCGACCAGCATCTGGAGCGGTGCGTCCGCGTCGCCCCGCGGCGGGGGCACGCCGTCAACGATCGCTTCGAACAGGGGCCGGAGGTTCTCACCCTTTTCGCCGATCGACAGGCTCGCCGTGCCGGCGCGCGCGCTCGCGTAGATGACGGGGAACTCGACCTGCTCTTCGTCGGCGTCGAGATCGATGAAGAGATCGTAGACTTCGTTCAGCACTTCCTGGGGCCGTGCGTCGGGCCGGTCGATCTTGTTGATCACGACGAGCGGCGTCAGCCGGCGCTCCAGGGCCTTGCGGAGCACGAAGCGCGTCTGCGGCAGCGGACCCTCCGATGCGTCCACGAGGAGCAGCACTCCGTCCACCATCGCCAGGGTGCGCTCGACCTCCCCCCCGAAGTCGGCATGGCCGGGGGTATCCACGATGTTGATCAGCGTGTCGCGGTAGTGGACGGCGGTGTTCTTGGCAAGGATCGTGATGCCGCGCTCCCGCTCGAGGTCGGTATTGTCCATCGCCCGCTCGGCCACCCGCTCGTTCACCCGGAAAATGCCGCTCTGGTGCAGCATGGCGTCGACGAGCGTCGTCTTCCCATGGTCGACGTGGGCGATGATGGCGACATTGCGCCGGAGGGCGTTCGCGATGCTAGGGCCGGATTTCTGGGTCGAGAGCATCCAAACAGTATAAACCATTGACGGCCAGAAACTTGAGCGCGATCGCGCAGGGCCGGCTCGACCAAAGGGCCGATCAACCCGGAGGGGGCCTCGTCCGTCTTACATCTCGCATGGTGAATGGCTGAACAGGACCTCGTTTCCCGCGCGGCAGGCGGAGACGGTTCCGCCTTTCAGACGCTCGTCGAGCGGCACCGGTCCATGGTGTATCGAGTGGCGTATCAGTTCGCCGGCAACCACCATGACGCCGAGGACATCGCGCAGGAAGTGTTCATCAAGGTCTACCGGTCGCTCGATCGGTTCCGCCAGGATGCCCAGCTCACTTCCTGGCTCTACCGCATCGTCATGAACGCCTGCATCGACCATCGCCGGCGCCAGCACCCCGCGAACGTCGCGCCGTTCGGGGAGGAGGCCGAGCAGCGTCTTCGCAACACGGTGGAGGAGACGCCGGGCCCCGAGGACTGCGCGTATGCCGGCGAGCTGGGTCAGGTGCTGGAGTGCGAGATCGGCCGGCTGCCGCGCGGCCAGCGCGTCGTCTTCGTCATGCGGCACCATCAGGGGCTCAAGCTCGTCGGAGATTGCGGACGCGCTTGGCCTTGCTGAGGGCACGGTCAAGCGGCAGCTGCACGCGGCGATTCATCGGTTGCGGGGGCGGCTTCGCGGAGCCTTGGAGACGACCCAGGCGGCCGCAGGGGAACGGGCATGAACGCGTGTGACTTTCTGGACTCCGGGGACATCGAGCTCTACTTCTACGGAGAGCTCGACGCGCACGATCAGGCATCTGTCGAGCGGCACGTGAAGGGCTGCGCGGAGTGCCGGCACGCGCTCGACGATCTGTCCACGATCCGGGCCGCGCTTTCGACGCGGCCGGTGGTCGCGGCGCCCGCCCACGGCGACTGGACAGGCTTCATGGCGAAGCTCGACGCCGCTGTGCACGTCGAGCGGGTCCAGCATGATGCCCGGCTCGGTTCCGTCGTGACCTCGGCTCAGACAGCGCCGCGAATCCGCCATGCGCCGCAGTTCGCGCTGGCAGCGATCCTTGCGATGGCGACGATGAGCGTCGCCTACGTGATGCGGAACGGCTGGCCGCGACGTCGCGCCGGGCACAGCGGAGAGCGCGATCGTCAAGCCGGTCGACTCTGCCCAGGCAACCGGTGTGGCGACGGAGCCGGCGACAGGCGAGGCCGAGCGGGACGTCGGAAGCGGCGTTCGCCGCACTGAGCGAGCAGCACTTCGAGCGTTCCAAGCTCGTCGTGCTCGGGCTGGCGAACAAGGATGCGCGGCAGACGCGCGTCGTCCGACTGGGAGTACGAGCGGCAGCTCGCGTCGACGCTCCTCAGCGACACGCGGTTGTACCGCCTGGCCGCGGAGGGTCGGGGCTGCACGGCGCTCGCGAGGGTGATGGCGCGACCTCGAGCTGGTGCTTCTGCAGACGTCGACGGCTCAGACGCCGGCATCAACGGACCTGGAACAGATTCAGCGGCTGATTCGCGAAGCGCGATCTCGTCTCGAAGATGGATGTCGTGACGGCGGCAGGCCTTTAGCGCACGCGACGAACGGCAGGACATGATGACTATTCGACATAGATTCGCAGCAACGCTCGGCATTCTCGCTTGCGGCAGCGACCGTCTGGACCGGCGCGGCCGAAGCGCTGGCGCCGGAATCGAAGCGGCTGACCCGCGCGCAGGACTTCATCGCCGACGAGCAGTGGGCGCTGGCGATCGAACAGCTGCGCGCGGCTGTCGATGACCAGAAGGAGCCGAGCGCGCGACGAAGCGTTGTACTGGCTGGCGCACAGCCAGAATCAGGCGGGAGATCCAGCGTCGGCCGTGGCCACGATCAGCCGGCTCGAGCGGGATTATCCGACGAGCATGTGGGTGAAGACCGGCGCAGTCGCTGCGGGTCGAGATCGCGGTGCGGCTGCGAGCGGCGCGACGTGCTCTGGTGGACGGCGATGGCGCCGGACGCGCCGGTCGCTGGTGACCGTGCCTCCGCGCGCGCGGCGCGGACTGCGTCGGCGAGTCCCCGAGCCCGCAGCCCGCGCCGAAAGCCCCGCCCGCACGACCGATCACGATGTCCAGCCCGAGGTGCCGCGCGGCGCCGAAGGCGTCGACACGAATCGTGCAGCCGGCACTGCCTCCGCAGCCGCCGCCCACCTGGATGGCAGACTTCGGTCGACGCCGGACGCGGAGCTGCGCGATTCTCGCGCTCGGCGGACTGATGCGGCATCGACGACGTGGACAGGGTCGTGCCGATGCTCGGGAAAATCGCGCTCGAGAGCGAGAACCGGGCCCGGCGGTCCGCGCGGTATTCGTGCTGGCGCAGTCGCCCTCGCCGAAAGCCCGCGACGCCGTCGTCCGCGTCGCGAAGACGGCGAGCCGAGCCAGTGCAGGTCGCGGCGGTTCGCGATCTCGGGCGCTTCGGCGGCCCGGAGATCTCGAAAGAGCTGCTGTCGGTCTACACGACCGCGACGCTGCCGGTGAAGATGCAGATCGTGAACACGTTCGGCGAGCGCGCGGAGCGGACTGCGCTGCTGCACATCGTGCAGTCCGAGAAGGACGGGAAGCTTCGCTTTCGTGCGATCTCCAGGCTCGGGCAGGCGGGCGGCGTCGTCCAGCTCGCGGCGGATGTACGCGTCGGCGAGCGTCGATGGCAAGCGATCGATCATCGGCGGCCTGTTCATCGCGCGCGCGGAAGACGAGCTGATTCGCATCGCCGAGTCGGAGAAGACCGCCAATCAGGAGCTCTGCGGCGAGGCGCAGGACCACCTCCGTCTGCTCGGCACGCCGAAGGCACGGGCCTATCTTCAGAACGTCGCCAAAAGGCGGTAACATCCGAAAGCGTTTACGAATCCCGGAACCCGGCGTCCCGGACGGTTGCAGAACGCCGTAAGGGAAAGCTCGGTTGGCGCCATCGAGGCGATGGCCCCGGGTTCGCAAGACGAGTTCGGAGATCATGCCGCCACCTGACGTACACGGTCCCGAGTCCGGTCGCCGCCGCGCGCTCGCTCTCCTCGTCAATTCGACGGTTGCCCTGATCGGCGGAGCGCTGTCCGGGCTGGCCGGTCTCTTCGCGGTCCGGCCGGCGAGGGGCGCCGAAACGGTGCGCTGGATACGCGCGGGCACGCTCGGGGAGCTGACCGCGAACGTGCCGGTGCCGCGCGTCCTGGCGGTGCCCCGACCCGACGGCTGGTATCGCGCGCGGTCGCGCGAGACGGTGTTCCTCGTGTGGAACGGCGCGCGCGAGGTGAAAGTGTTCTCCGCGACCTGCACGCATCTGGGATGTCAGGTGTTGTGGGACGCGAAGTCCAAGCACTTCAAGTGCCCGTGCCACGGCGGTGTCTACGCCGCCACGGGCGAAGTCCTCGACGGTCCGCCGCCGCGTCCGCTCCAGGTGATCGAAGCCCGGGTCGACGGCGCTGACGACAGCGTCCTGGTGCGGGTGTGACGGCCGGCAGGGGATTCACAGATCGCCTGGTCCAGTGGATCGACGACCGGACGCGCTATCGCGCCGTGCGTCACGTGCTGCTCGACGAAGAGATCCCGGCAGGCACCGGCTGGATCTTCACGCTCGGCAGCGTGCTCCTCGCGCTGATCTCGGTGCAGCTCCTGACCGGCGCCGTCCTCACGCTCTACTACGCGCCGACACCCGATCACGCGTACGACAGCGTGCGGTACATCAGCAGCACGACGCCTGGCCGGCTCGTGCGCGGTCTCCATCACTTCGGCGCCAGCTTCCTCGTCGTCTTCCTGGTGCTTCATCTGCTGCGCGTCGTGGTGCTCGGTTCCTATAAGCCGCCGCGCGAGCTCACGTGGCTCTCCGGCCTCGCGCTCCTCGGGCTCGTTCTCGCGTTCGCGCTCACCGGGTATCTCCTGCCCTGGGATCAGCGCGCGTATTGGGCGACGGTCGTGACGATCAACATCTCGCGTCTCGAGCCGATGGCGGGGGAGACGATCGCCGCGATCCTTCAGGGAGGCTCGACCATCGGCGCGCTCACGCTGACGAGGTGGTATTCCGCGCACGTCATCTTCCTGCCCGCCTTGCTCGTGCTGCTCATCGTCGCGCACATCGTGCTGATGCGGCTTCAGGGGAGCTCGGGTCCCGTGCGCCCGAAGGCGGGACGCCCCTTCCCCTTCTACCCGTATCAGGCATTTCGCGACACGGTTGTCGTGAGCGTCGTGCTGCTCGCCGTTTTCGCGCTCGCCTGGCGCGGGATGCCGCCGCTCGAAGGCCCCGCCGATCCCACCGACGCGAACTACATCCCGCGTCCCGAGTGGTATTTTCTCGGGCTCTTCCAGCTGCTCAAGTACTTTCCGGGCAAGTGGGAAGTTGTCGGGGCGATAGTGATTCCCGGCGTCGTTGCGCTGTTCCTCGCGCTGTTACCGTGGATCGATCGCGGCCCCGAGCGCCATCCGCGCCGGCGTCCGCTCGTCATGATCGCCGTGGCGGCGGGCATGCTCGCGGTGACCATCCTGACGACGCTCGGATGGCGGGATCGGCCGATCTCCGCCGCCGGCGCGTCGTGGTCGATGCGGGAGATCGGAGGCCGCGCGATAACCGCCTACAGCGGCTGCACGAAGTGCCACTCGACGACCGGCATGGCCGATCCGCTCGAGTCCGTCGCGTTCTCGCGCGGCGCCGAGTGGCTGTCCGGCCACGTCGCGGATCCCGAGATGATCGCCGCCGGTTTGCGCGAGCCTCCTACGACCCGCAGCGAACGCGAGATCGCCGCGGTCGTCGCCTACGTGCGGCGCATCACGCGGGACCCGTATCCTGGTTATCCGCAGAACATCGAGACCGCCGCGACGATCTGGGCGCGGTATTGCGTCGGCTGCCACGTGATCGATGGCGACGGCGGCAAGGAAGGCCCCGAGCTCTCGAAGGCCGGCGCGGAGCACGACGTGCCGACGCTGAAAAAGTGGATCGAGGATCCCGAGGCGGTAGACCCTCTGGCGGAAATGCCGGCCTTCGCCGATCGCCTCTCGCCCGAACAGCTCGACGCCATCGCGTCGTATCTTGCCTCTCGCAAGTAGGTTCACGGGTTCACGGGGTTCACGGGTTCACGAGTTCACGAGTTCACGAGTTCATAGGTTCACGAGGTTCATGTAGTTGAACCCATGAACCCATGAACCCTTGAACCTATGAACCCGTGAACCCTGTGAACCCGTGAACCCGTGAACCCCGAAAGCGTGGACTATGATGGGTTCGATGGTTGAAAACGCCTTCGATAACCCGCTGAATGACGGCCTCCGCATCGAACCCACGCCGGGTCCGACGACGCTCGTCATCTTCGGCGCATCCGGCGATCTCACGCAAGCCGCAAGCTGCTGCCGGCCGTCTATCAACTGTCGCGGCGGCGGCCGTCTCGCCGCGCAGTTCTGCGGTCGTCGGCGTCGCCCGCACGCGAGATGGACGACGAGCAGTTCCGGCGCAGTTCCGGGACAGCCTGAAGGAGTTCGCGGGCGTCAGCGGAGGGCAGGACGACGTCGCCGAATCGCTCGCGAGCCGGATGTACTATCTCGCGGCGAGATGGAATCCGAATCGCTGTACGAGCGGCTCCGCGCGCGCCTGCGCGAGATCGACGGCGACGCAGGGCGTGCTGTTCTACCTCGCGATTCCGCCGACCGCGTACGCTCCGGTCATCGAGCAGCTTGGCCGCGCCCGGCTCTCGAGAGCTTCCAAGCGCGCTGGCGGCGGATCATCGTCGAGAAGCCCTTCGGCGTGGATCTCGCGAGCGCGCGCACGCTCAATCATCTCGCCCACGAGCACTTCGACGAAGAGCAGATCTATCGAATCGATCACTACCTGGGCAAGGAGACCGTCCAGAATCTGCTCGTCTTCCGATTCGGCAACGGCATGTTCGAGCCGGTCTGGAACCGCCGGTACATCGATCACGTGCAGATCACCGCGGCGGAGACCGTCGGCGTCGAGCACCGTGCCGCGTACTACGAGGGCGCCGGCGCGCTGCGCGACATGGTGCAGAACCATCTGATGCAGGTGCTCGCGCTCGTGGCGATGGAGCCGCCGATCGCGTTCACCGCGGAGAGCGTGCGCGATCGCAAGATGGACGCGCTGCTCTCGGTGCAGCCGCTCGTCGCGGCCGGCGGCGACCCGCAGCTCGGGGCAGAACGTCGTGCGGGCGCAGTATCGCGAGCGGGTGGGTGAACGGCGCGCGAGGTGCCGGCGTATCGCGTCGAGAAAGGCGTCGACCCCGGGTCGAGCACGGAGACGTTCGTCGCCGCGCGCGTGAGCCTCGACAGCTGGCGATGGGCCGGCGTGCCGTTCTATCTTCGCACCGGGCAAGCGCCTGCCGAAGCGCACGACGGAGATCGCGATCCAGTTCAGGCGGCCGCCGCTCGAGATCTTCCGCCGCGCGAGCCAGACGCCGGTGCGCCGGACCTGCTGATCGTGAACGTGCAGCCCGACGAGGGGATCTCGCTGCGGTTCGAGGCCAAGCTGCCGGGAACGCGAATGCAGATCGCGCCGGTGATGATGAACTTCCGGTACGGCGACGACGTTCGGCGGCGAAGTGCCCGAAGCGTACGAGACCCTGCTGCTCGACGCCATGCTCGGCGACCCGACGCTCTTCGCGCGGCACGACTTCGTGGAAGCGTCGTGGGCGCTGATCACGCCCATCCTCGATGCGTGGGAAGGGACTCGAGCCGGAACCGATGCCCGACCTACGAAGCGGGCGAGTGGGGGCCGTCGGAGGCGGACGCACCTGATCGAACGCGACCGCCGGCGATGGAGGACGCTGTGAGCACGCCTGTTCGAGAGCTCCTGCCGGGCGAGGAAGTACCCTTCAACCGGATCGCCAGCGCCATGGTGCGGGGCACGTGCCAGGACGCGGGGGCGATGCGGGCGCTCATCGCGACCGTTGTCGCCGTCGGACCGCTCGCCCGGCTGTCGGCCGCCGCGGAAACGCTGCAGGCGGCTCGGTGACGCCGGCACGGTTCGCGGCATCCTGATCTCGGAAGGCGACAATCCTGCGCCGCCCGCGCGCGTGGCTGGCAACACCGTTTCCCTCGAAGGGTTGAAACCGCCGTATGTCAACAACGCCGTGGCTGCGCTCCGGTTGTCGAGCCTGCCGACGCTCGTCTGGTGGCGCGGCGGGCGCTCGAGATACGCTCGAGGCCCTCGCCGGGCTCGCCGATCGCGTGGTGCTCGACGAAGAGGAGCCGCTCGCCTCGTGGACCAGGGCGGTGGCGCTCTTCGACGAGAGCGCGTTCAGCGATCTGCGTTGGACGCGCCTGACTCAATGGCGCGCGCTGATGGCGCAACTTCTTCGACATCCCGGAGGTACGCGCCGCATCTCCCGCGTTCACGCGCATGCGTATCGCCGGCGCCGATGGCCCCTCGGCGAGGCTCTTCGCGGCGTGGGTGACTACTTCCTTGAAATTCGAGAAGCCGCTCGACGTCGAGATCGTCCAGGAGCAGCGGCAGGACAGCCCTGTCAGCGCGATTGAGCTCGGCGACGGCGAGCAGACGCTTGCGCTTCGACTGGTCGAGAGCAAGACCTGCCTTGAAGCGGCGGTCTCGGTCCGGGACCATCGAAGCGCATCCCGCATCGTCTCGCTCGGCGGGCAAGACCCTGAAGCGCTCATGACCGAGGAGCTGAGGATCCGGGCCCGCGATCTGGCCTTCGAGCGGGCGATCGGCGCGATTGTCGCCGGCCCCCCGATTGCGCCGACGGGCTGACACTGCTGCATCAGGTTGATTCACGGGGACGGTCTGGTCCTCCACGGCCCGGCTTGATTGGCCCGATCCCGGCTCGTAGAGGAGCTGGCCGTACCCTTGCAGTTGCCCGACATGCCTCCCCGGCAGCGCACCCCCGGAGTACAACATGCCGACGTGCAGCGACGTGACAACGCGCGAACTTGTGTACTGCCAGCGGAGGTTCACCGCGGGCCGCGGGCCGGTTTTGGCCGGGGACCGTGACGATCGCCGCGCTTTGCCCGTGCCGAGACCGTAGGTTATAGTCGCTGGCGCATGGCCTTCGAGCTCCCCACACATCATCGCGCCAGTGGTCTTGTCGACGTACTCGACCGCATACTCGACAAGGGCCTGGTCGTCGCGGGCGACATCAAGGTATCGCTGGCGGAAGTCGAGCTGCTGACCATCAGGATCCGCCTGCTGATCTGCTCGCTCGACAAGGCTCAGGAAATCGGGCTGGACTGGTGGAAGTACGATCGCGATCTATCGCCGGGCCGCGCGCCGCGTACCCTGCGCGAGCACGAAGATCTTCGTGCGCAGATCCGCGAGCTCGAGCGCAAGGTCGAAGTGCTGACGGCGTCGCCGCAGACACGGCGGAGGAAGCGGCCGTAGGTTCAATCCGGCGGAGGCCCCGGTGTCCACGCCGGGTTGACCGGAGCATTCGAGGCGATCAGGAGCGCAAATGGCTGTAGAACGGGCTGCGGGCGGAACCAGTCTCATCGACGTTCTGGATCGGGTGCTCGACAAGGGCATCGTCATCGACGCGTGGGTGCGCGTGTCGCTGGTTGGAATCGACCTCATCACCGTCGAGGCGCGCGTCGTTGTCGCCTCGATCGACACGTATCTCAAGTACTCCGAAGCGGTCGGCCAGGTTTCGCAGGCGAGCCGGCCTCAGGGCGATCTGGCGCAGAACGTCATTGCGGAAAACGTGGCGCTCCGCGCCGAGCTGGCGGCGGCCAAGAGCGGGCGCGCATCGGAACTCGCTGCGAAGAAGCCCAGGACGCCCAAAGTGGTCCGCCCTGCGAGGCGCCGCCGCTCGCAAAGCTGAGGGGGAACTGACCCTTGCACAGTTCTGCGGGCTCCGCCGTGCCGCTGGCTGGTATCGACCTGCCGGCCGTGGAAGCGAAGCTCGCGCTGACGGAATTCTTCCTCGGCAGCACGGACCTTCACGGCTCCGCGCGACTCGCGGTGGATTGGCTCGCGCAGAACGCGGGTGTGCTCCAGGCGATAGTCGCTGTCCTCGACCCGGCCGGGTCCAACCTCCTGCTCATCGCCGATCGCGGAATCGCCGCAACGGCGCTGGCCGAGTTTGCCATCGGCCGCGACGACGCGAAACATCCGTTGATCCAGGCGATGAAGCGTGCGGATGCGACGTACTTCAGCGTGAACTCGGAATCGCATTCGCCGCTCGAGGGCACGAGCTTTCACGCGGTGCCGCTGCGCGCCGACGGGAATGCCTCCCCGCTCGGTCTCCTTCTCGCCGATTCTGAGTCGACTGACGTACGCCCCGACGTCCTGTGGGTGTCGCGGCTGCTGTCGAAACAGCTCTCGAGGCTGCTTGCCAGACCAGGCCCGATCGAGACTGGTTTCGGCCAGGAGCGGATGCTCCTCTACAGCATCATCAACGCGGTGACCGATCCGATTCTGCTGACGGACACCGAAGGCAAGCTGATGATCGCGAACACCCACGCGGAGAAACTGTTCGCGGCGCCGGAGGACGCGAGCGAGGGCTGGCGGCGGGCGGTCGCGCTCAACAACATGCTCTTCTCGGCCGCGCTGTCGACGAGCGCGGTGGCGAATACGGACATGTCGCGCCGCGAGCTGCTGCTCGTCGACCCGCTCGAGGGATCGGATCTCCTGTTCGAGCTGCTCAGCTCACGGGCCAAGGACGAGCGACAGGGCACCTACGTCGTCTCGATCCTGCGTAACATCACCGACCTCGCACGGGCGCGGGAGGAGATCGAAGAAAGCTACCGCACGCTGCGGGTCGCGCAGGCCGAAGTCCGCGACGAGCGTCATCGTCTCGAGCTCATCATCGACTCGGTTCCGGACCCGATTCTCGTCACCGATCCGGAGGGCGACATCGTGCTGTTGAACGAGCCGGCGGAGCGGCTGTTCAGCGTTCCGGTGACTGCCGGGGACTCCGCGCAGCGAAGCGTGCGCGCGAACGGCGCGAACCTGACGTCGTTCGTGTCCAACGTGCTCACGCGTACCGGCGAGCAGCGGTATCGTGGCGAGATCCAGCTGACCGACCCGTTCACGCAGCGCGCGCTTCCGGTCGAAGCGCTCGCGGGGACCATTCTGTCGGAGCAGGGCGAGCTCGTGTGGGTGGTGACAATCCTCCACGACCTCACCGAGGCGTTCGAGAAGGAGGTCCTGTACGACCGGCTGAAGCACGCGTCCGCCGAGCTGGAGCGGAAGGTTCAGGAGGCGACCGCGGAGCTGGCGCAGCAGAACGAGCTGCTCCGCCGGCAGCACATCGAGCTCGAGCAGGCGTCGGCCTTGAAGATCGCAGTTCCTCGCGAACATCTCGCACGAGTTCCGGACGCCGCTGAACGCCATCCTCGGGTACACGCACATGCTGCTCCACGGCGTGACCGGCGCCGTCACGGACCCGCAGCGCAAGAGCCTCTCGCGCATCGATTCGAATTCGCGCCACCTTCTCGCGCTGATCAACGATATCCTCGACATCACGCGCATCGAGGCCGGCCGGATGCCGCTCAACGTCACGAAGTTCCGGATCTCGGAGCTCGTCGACGAGGTGATGTCCGAGCTCGAACCGATCATCCGCCGGTCGAACCTGACGGTGAACACCCGGATGCGGAGCACGGTCGCGTTCGTCAAGACGGACCGGCAGAAGGTGAAGCAGATCGTCTCGAACCTGCTGAGCAATTCGCTGAAATTCACGCCGACCGGATCGGTGACGATCTCGTCTACGTTCGACAAGAGGGACCAGGCGGTCTGCATCGCGGTGCGCGACACGGGCGTCGGCATTGCCGCAGAATCGCACATCAAGATCTTCGAGGATTTCCGGCAGCTCGACGACTCGCCCGCGCGGGGCTACGGCGGGACCGGACTCGGGCTCTCCATCTGCCGCCGGCTCGCCCAGATGCTTGGCGGTTCCATCGAGCTCGTCAGCCTGGTCGGCGAGGGGTCGACCTTTACGCTGAGGCTGCCCGTGAGGGCGCGCCGACGCTAGCGACACACTTATGAGCGAATCATCCAGTCCGCTCGTGCTCGTCGTCGAGGACTACCAGGACGCGCGGGAGATGTACGCCGCGTACCTGCAGTTCTCCGGATATCGCGTCGCGGAGGCCGCCAACGGCCTCGAAGCCCTCGAGAAGACCCGGGAGCTGATGCCCGATATCATCCTGATGGATCTCGCGTTGCCGAAGATGGACGGATGGGAGGCGACGCGCCGCCTGAAAGCCGACGAACGGACGCGGCATATCCCCATCGTGGCCCTCACAGGGCATGCGCTGGCGGGACACGCGGAAGGCGCCCGGCAGGCGGGATGCGACGCCTTCGTGACGAAACCCTGTCTGCCGGACGCGCTGGTGGTCGAGATTCAGCGTATGCTATCGGTCCGGTCCGGCAAGCAGGCGTCCCCACGCAGGGCCAGCCGCGCGTCGGGCCGTTCCAAACATTGATAGGGAGCCATGGCGAAGCGCCGTACAGGCACGACGGGCCACTCGTCCCGCCGGCGGAAGCCGAGTCGACCGTCCTCGGCTCAGATCCGCGACAAACAGACTCGTTCGGCGCCTCCGGCGCCCGGACGCGGCAAGCTCGAACGCGTCAAGATGCCCGGTGCGTCGCGGCCCGCACGTGTCCGCGAGACGAAGTCGGCGGGCGATGCGAACGAGGGCAAGTACGTCTACTGCATCATCAAGTCGGAGAAGCCGTTGACCTTCGGCCGGCTCGGGATAGGTATCGAGCCCGCCGAGGTCCATACGATTCATTTCCAGGACATCGCGGCGGTCGTGTCGAACACACCGATGGTGGTGCAGGATCCGACGCGTGACAACGTGCTCGCGCACCAGCGGGTGAACGAGACCGTCATGCAGCACCATACCGTGATTCCGATGTCGTTCGGCACCGTGTTCAAGACCAATCACGACATCATGGAGCTCCTGCGATCGGCCTACGACGCGTTCAGCGACGTGCTGAGCAAGATGCAGGGCAAGTTCGAGTTCGGACTGAAAGTTCTGTGGGATCGCGATCAGATGATCCGCGAGATCGAGGAGGAGGAAGAGGACATCCGGAGGCTGAAGAGCGAAATCTCGTCGCAGAAGGGATCGACCTACTTCGCCCGCATGCAGTACGGACGGTTGATCGATGCTGCGCTGCAGATGCGCTCGGAGCGCTACGTCACCGACATCTTCCAGGAGCTGCGCGACGTCTGCGTCGCGTCCAGATCGAACAAGCCGATCGGCGACCGGATGATCATGAACGCGGCGTTTCTCGTGGCGCGGGATGCGGAGAACGAATTCGACGCACGCGTCAAGGATATCGGCCAGCACTACGACAAGCTGACGTTCAAGTACACGGGACCATGGCCGCCCTACAACTTCGTGAACATCCGGCTGAAGCTCGAGAAGAGCGCAGTGACGTGCCGTGTTCATCCTTGATTCCCTCCTGATCGGCGGCCTTCGGTTCGTGCTCGACAAGGTGGCGACGGTCGTCGACAACGAGCTGTACGACGAGACGTCTCTGCGCGAGCAGCTGCTCGCCGCGCAGATGCGCGTCGAGCTTGGCGAGATGAGCCAGGAGGACTTCGAGGTTTTCGAAGCCGACGTCGTCGCGCGGCTTCGGGAGATTCGCGCCAGCCAGCAGGGCGGGGATGACGAGTCGACCGAGGATCTCAGGGTCACCGGCGTCGAAGCAACCTTCGAAGGCGACGAGCACTAGCGACGTGGCCGCCCGCGCACTGTCATGCCGCAGACTGCGACCTACATCTACTGCCTCGTAGAGCAGAAGCGCCGCCCCTCGCTGGCGAAAGTCCCCCCGGGCCTGCCGGGCGCGTCCCCTCCGGACATCATCGACCTGGGCCGATCGTTGTGGGCCGTGGCGGCCGAGGTACCGCTCCGCCAGTACGGCACCGATCGCCTCGAGGAGCGGCTCAAGAACATCAACTGGGTGGCGGACGTCGCGCTCGCGCACGAAGCGGTCGTCGAACGATTCGCCTCGCGTGCCGGAGCGGCCGTCGTTCCGATGAAACTGTTCACCATGTTCTCGTCGCGCGAGCGGGCCGTGGCCGACCTGCGCGGAAAGATCCGGGATGTCGGCGCGATCCTGAAGCGGATCCGAGGCTGTCAGGAATGGGGTGTGCGCGTGACGCGGCGCTCCGCAGGGCTCCCGGCTGGCGGCCCGGGTCGTGCGCGGCCGACGAGTGGAACGGCGTTCCTCGCCGCCAAGGTGCGGGCCCGCGACGACGCGCGGGCGGAGTTGCTGGCGGCGGCGCGCGCGGCCGAGGCGGCCTTTGCGTCGCTCGATCGCCTCGCGCGAGCCTCGCGCCGTCGACCACCCCCTGAAGCCGCGACGACACCGCCCCTCATCGATGCCGCGTTTCTGGTCCGCTCCGACGGGAAGGCGCGATTCAGGTCGGCAGCGCGCCGTTCGGCGATCGCGTGCCGGAGGGCGGGCGCGGACCTGACGCTCACGGGTCCCTGGCCCGCGTACAACTTCGTGGAGCGTGCGTGAGCCGCAATCCGGTCAGACACTCGACCATTCCCAGGACGCCGCCTCCGCCCTCGCCGAAGCGCCCCGGCCCGCCGCGCCGGGCGACCGCCGCGAGGAGTCCCCTCCGCCGGACCCCGCCGATCGTGGCGACGTCCGAGGCCTCGCTGATCGACGTCGTCGACAACCTGCTCAACAAAGGGGTCGTGCTCAACGCTGACGTGATCCTCGCGCTCGCCAACGTCGACCTCGTGTACCTTCGGCTGTCGGCGATCCTGGTCGCCGCCGACCGCATGAAGAAACGGTGATGGCCGCTAGGCTCTACGTCTATGCGATCGTCCGTTCCAACGTTCGCCTGCCGCGTATCGCCGGCCATCGTCTGGAGCGCGTCGAGTTGACCGGCGTCGCCGCGGCAGTCGAGCGGCGGATGAAGGCGCGCGCGCCGTCCCATCGTGCCCTGCGCGATCAGTACGGGGTCGTCACGACGTTGCACGAGTGCCTCGACGCGATCCTTCCCGTTCGATTCGGCGCGCTGATCGAGGAAGACGAGCTGCGGCGCGTGGTCAGGCTCCGGCGCTCGATGTTCGTATCGGCGCTGCGCACGGTGCGACGCAAGAGCCAGATGACCGTCCGGTTCGTGGGTTCGCCGGCTGACGTGCCGGCAGTGCGCACGCCGGCAACCGGAACGGACTACCTTCTCTCGCGCGTCGAGTCCAGCCGCCCGGTAGTGACCCCGCTCGCCGAAGGCATCCGGCAGGCCGTCGCGGGACTCATCTCTGCGGAGTCGTTCGATCGCGGCCGCGGATCGATCCAGCTGACGATGAACCATCTCGTGCGAAATGGCCTGGTCGCGCGCTATCGATCGAAGATTGAAGGCATCATGCCGGGCGCGGCGTCGCCGTCAACGGTGATCGTCACCGGTCCTCTTCCTCCGTTCGCATTCGTTCCGGATCTCCTGCATGACGCGTAGCCGCCGAGCCGCGCGGCGTCCCGTTCGGCGTCCGCCGAAGCGGGCGGCGAAGTCCACGAGCCGGCGACGCCGAAACCTCGCAACAGCGCAAGCAGGCTCCATCGAGGTTCATGAGATCGAGTCGCTTCGGGACGCTCTGGAACGGGCCGCCAGTCCAGGCCCGCCGCGATGGAACGCGGATCCCGAGGACGTGCGGCGATCGGTCGTGAAGCTCGTGCTGACGCTCGTCGAGTTCGTACGTCAGCTCCTGGAGCGTCAGGCGATACGCCGCGTCGAAGCCGGCACGCTCACGTCGGGAGAAACGGAAGCCGTCGGGCTCGCCCTGATGCGGCTCGAAGAAACCATCCGGGATCTCTGCCGCCAGTTCGATCTCGCCCCCGAGGATCTCAACCTGCAGCTTGGCCCGCTCGGAACCCTCAACCGGGACCGCTAGCGGCGAGTGTCGCGCGTCCTCGTATCGAACAGGAAGCAGCCGGGCGTGACGAGCAGTTGGCCACTGCTCGTGAAGGACATGTTGGTTGGCGCGACGATTCCCGCCGCGCGCAGCTGGATCGCGCGCTGCTTGTCTCCCCGTCGGTCGTAGACGTAGGTGTGCGGGACGTCGAGCGAGATCCACAGGTTTCCACCCGCATCCGCGGCCGCCGCCCGAATCGCCGGCCGCACGACCGGAAGCTCGCCGTCGGCCGTCTTCCGGCGCGGCCACGCCGTCGGGCGCGTCCGCATGTACTCGTCCAGCTCGATGCCCTCGACATGCCGTTCGAAGGCCAGCGCCCCCGACGCGTCGTACTTGCGGAATGCGGGAATGCCCGCCACGAACACGTAGTAGAAACCGCCTTCGGGATTGATCACGACGAGCCCGCTGTTGAGCGCTTCGTGGAGCGCGCGATCCTGTTCGTGCCCCGTCGGCCGCAGCTCGCCGAAGGTCCTGCTCGATACGCCGTCGAGGCCCTGTTCGGTGATGAGCGTTCCGTTTTCAGGACGGCTGAGGAAGATCGATCGCTCCGCGAGGACGAGCGACGCCGCGCCCGTGATGGCGACGCCATCGATCAGAAGCGGCCGGCCGCGGCCCGGCAGTGAGAACCCGCTCAGCCTCGAGCCGCTCGAGAGGAACGATTGGACGCGGGTCCGGTTTTCCGGAGCGTCCGCGACGACGAACGTGCCGTTCCGGTTCACGTCGAACGCGTACGGCTGCAGGATCCGTCCGGGCTCGGCGCCGATCGAGACGATGGCCACGGGCGCATCCGCCGCCGGCGGGACGCTGAAGACGGTCTGCGATCGCCGATCGAAGACCAGGAACGTGCCGTCCGCGAGCTGGCGGCACATGGTGAGATCGTTGAATCGGCCGGCGACGTGCGCTGGCAGTCCGCTCACGGATCGGAGTGTCTCGACCTGAACGGCGGGCAGCCCGCCGGCGAGCGCCAGGGTGAAACCGAGCGCGTGGGTGATGGTCCGCATCGATTTCCGGCTCGGTTCGAGCGGCGTGCGTGGAACGTGCCCGTCCGGCGTCAGTATGCGGCGATCTCCCGGATGGCCTTCAGCACGTCGGCCGACTGCGGAAGGATCACTTCTTCGAGATCGGGATAGTAGGCAACGGGCGTGTCGAGCGCGGCGACGCGGCGGACCGGCGCGTCGAGATGCTCGAAACAGCTCGCCGGCGATGCGCGCCGCGAGCTCGGCGCCGAAGCCGCACGTCAGCTGATCTTCGTGCGCGATGACGACCCGGTTCGTGCCGGCGACGGCCGTCGCGATCGTCGTCCCAGTCGAACGGCATGATGGTGCGCAGGTCGACGACCATCACGCTGATGCCGTCCTTCTCCGCCTGCTGCGCCGCGAGCAGCGATCGCTGGACCAGCGCTCCCCACGTGATGACGACGACGTCGGTGCCTTCGCGCCGGACGGCGGACTTGCCGAACGGGACCATGTAGTCGGCGCCGGGGTATTCGCCCTTGTTGTAGGTCTGCCGGTAGAGATGCTTGTGCTCGAGGAACAGCACCGGGTCGTCGCAGCGGATCGCCGTGCGCAGCAGGCCGGCCGCGTCCTGCGCGTTCGACGGGAACGCGATCCGGATGCCCGGGACAATGCGCGAAGATGCTCTCGCCCGACTGGCTGTGGTACGGCGCGCCGCCGCGCAGGTAGCCGCCGATTGCGACGCGGATCACGATCGGGCACGAGAACGCGTTGTTCGAGCGGTACCGCAGCATCGACATCTCGTCGCGGATCTGCATCATCGCCGGCCAGATGTAGTCGAAGAACTGGATCTCGACGACCGGCTTGATGCCGCGCGTCGCCATGCCGATGGCGCGCCCGATGATGTTGGCCTCGGCGAGCGGCGAGTTGAACACGCGGTCGCCGCCGAACGCGCGCTGGAGGCCGTGCGTGACCTTGAAGACGCCGCCCTTGCCCGGCACCGACGCCGAGCGCCTCGGCGCGGCTGCAGTCGGCGACGTCCTCGCCGAACACGACGATGCGCGGGTCGCGCGCCATCTCGTCCTTCAGCGTCCGGTTGATCGCGGCCACCATCGTGTCCGGCTTGCCTTCGGGCGCGGGCGGTGTCGCAGAACTCCGGCGACGTCGGATCGACGTCCGGGCGAGTAGACGTAGAGCGTCCGCCGTATCGGGCGTCGGCTTCGGTGCCGCGATCGCGCGCGTCGGCGGCCTCGGTGATCTCGCGGTCGACGTCCTGCGCGATGGCCGTCGAGGTCGTCTTCCGTCGCAGACGGTCCGCCGGCAGCAGGAGCGCGCAGCCGCACGATTGGATCGCGCGCGGCTTCGGCCGCGCGCTCGTCCGGCCGTCTTGTACAGCTTCTCGTCGTCCGAGAGCGAGTGCGAGTACGGCCGCGTGACGTGCGCGTGCACGAGCGCCGGTCCCTTGCGCGCTCGCGCGTACGCGACGGCGTCGCGACATCGCGCGATAGCTCGCGACGAAATCGGTGCCGTCGATGCTCTGCACGAAGAGGCCCGGGAACGAGGCGACGAGCTTCGAGATGTCGCCGCCCGGCGGTCTGCACTTCGACCGGGACGGAGATGGCGTAGCCGTTGTCTTCGACGACGTACACGACCGGCAGCCGGCCGAGGCAGGCGGCGTTCAGCGATTCCCAGAACTCTCCCTCGCTCGTGGTGCCGTCGCCGACCGAGATGTAGACGACCTCGTCGCGCTGGAACCGCGACTCGCGTCCCTCGATCGCCGTGATGCGTTCGTAGAGCCGGCCGGCTTCAGCCGCAGCCGATCGCCTGCAGGCACTGCGTGCCGGTCGGGCTCGACTGCGAGACGATGTTGAGCGCCTGCGTGTCCCCAATGCGACGGCATCTGCCGTCCGCCGGACGCGGGATCGTCCTTCGAGCCGACGGCCGCCAGCAGCATCTCGAGCGGCGTGACGCCGAGCGTGAGGCAGAGCGCGCGATCGCGGTAGTACGGATAGAACCAGTCGTAGCCGGCCTTGAGCGTCATCCCGGCCGCGACGAGGATGGCCTCGTGACCGGCGCCGCTGATCTGGAAAAAGATCAGGCTCTGGTTCTTGAGCTGGATTTCCTTGTCGTCGAGCCGCCGCGACAGCACCATCGTCCGGTAGGCCCGGAGCAGGTCGTCGCGGGAGAGTGGCTGGAACCCCGCTCGGTCGGTGGCGTTCTGGAGACCGATGGTCTCGCGCTCGGTATCCGCGCTCGTGCCGTTCGCGACGGCCGTACCTTTCATGCGTCGGAGCGTCCCTTTCGAGCACCGAGGCCCGGAAACCCCGATAGGATCGGATGTGCGGGTGATCACGCGCCTGGCCAACGCGGGATTATACCACCCGGATCGGCCGCCCGCCGCTTCCGTGGACCGCACGCCGGAACTCGCGGCGCTGCAATCGATTACGGTGCTATAATCGCGGTTCTTTCTCGAGAGAGGCCCGACGTGAGCACACAGACCGTCAGGCTGCACCGCTGGGACGAGATCGCGCTCGAGAAAGTCACCGAGATGATCTCCCGCAAGATCGTGACCGGCGAGCGCGAGATGCTCGCGCAGATCTATCTGAAGAAGGGTGCGCTCGTTCCGATGCATTCGCACGAGAGCGAGCAGATGACGTACGTGCTGCAGGGCGCGCTGAAGTTTCTGTCGGCGGCGAGGAGATCACCGTGCGCGAAGGCGAGGTGCTGCACATTCCGTCCTGGGTCGAGCATCAGGCCGAGGCGCTCGACGACACGTTCGAGCTCGATCTGTTCAGCCCGATCCGCCAGGACTGGCTCGATCACACCGACGCGTACTTCCACAAATAGGGCTTTAGGCTCTGGGCTCTCGGCTTTGGGCTTTGCCGAGATCATTCAGGGCCAAGCCTGGCCCAAGGCCCAAAGCCGAGAGCCCAAAGCCTCTCTTCTCAGTGAATCCTGCCGTCCCAGTCGGAGCGGCCGCCTGAGTAGACGTCGAACTTGCGGCGAAGGCGGTTCATCTTCCACTTCAGATAGCGGTACTTCAGTTCCGATGTGAGCCCGCCGTCGTCCGCCGTGCAGGTAGAGGTAGCCGAAGATCATGCCGCCGAGGTGCGCCGCGTCCGCGACGCCGCGGCTGGGCTGAAACGTGTTCAGCAGCGCGAGCGCGCCGAAAATCATCACGAAGACTCGTGCCGGCACGAACATCAGCACCAGCAGGATCAGGCCGCTCGGGCCAGTAGATAGCGTAGGCGAGCAGCAATCCGAAGAGCGCGCCCGAGGCACCCACCGCTGGAGTGACGTAGGTCGGCGCCACTGCCGCGAACGGCAGGAGCGAAACCAGCAGGAACGTGAGCCCTCCGCCGATGCCGCTGGCGAAGTAGTACTTCAGGAAGAAGCTCGTGCCCCACCGGCGTTCGAGCTCCACGCCGAACATCCAGATGCCGAGCATGTTGAACAGGATGTGCAGCGCGCCACCGTGGAGGAACATGTAGGTGACGAGCTGCCAGATCCAGCCGCGCTCGATCACGTACTTCGGCACGAGACCGAAAAGGCCGAATGGCACCGCGAAGAGTGTGGTCACGACGAACGCCGCGACGTTGGCGATGATGATCCACTTGACCGCGGTGGTGATCGGTCCGGGGCCGAACGAATAGCTGATCGATGTGGAAGGCGCGTAGCGGGACATCGTGAGGCAATCCCGTGGCTATCGTACCACAGCGCCTTCAGCCATCTGCTTCGGGCATCGCAACCTCGGCAGGCCGGACCGGTGCGGCGACGCGCGCGTGGGAAGGCAGCGGCAGCGCACATGCGGCCGCGGCGAGCGGAATCAACGCGAGTCCGGACAAGGTCGTCTCGATGCCGATGCGGTCGGCGATCATGCCCACGAAGGGCACGCTGAGACCGCCCGTGCCCCAGCCGAAGCCCATCATGATCGAGGAGACCGTTGCCGCGCTGACCGGCGCGAGCGCCTGTCCGAATGTCACGTTCACGGGCAGTGTCGACTGCAGGAAGAACCCGCCGATGGCGAGCAGCACCACGAACGCCCAGCCGGAGAAGAACGGCGCCGCGAACAGGAACGGCGTTGCGCAGACGAGCGACAGCGCGATCACCTTCTTCGCTCCAAACCTGTCCGCGGTCGGTCCACCGAAGAATCCGCCGACTCCGCTCGCGAACAGGTAGAGCGCCACGGCGGTGCCCGCCTGCGTCACGCTGAAGCCGCGACGCGTCAGCATGACCGGCACGAACGTCGAGAAGGAGATCGCCGTCAGCGTTCGAAGCACCACGATCGAGTAGAGAAGTCCGAGCGGCTTCGCGTACGGCGCCAGCGCACGCAGTCCGCCGCCCGCCGAGTGGTGTACGGGCATGGGCGGCACGCGCGTGAGAAAGAACGCGATGACGGCGAGGCCTGGCAGCGCGAGCACCGGCGTGAGCGACAGCCCGAATCGCTCGGCGAACGGCGCGAACATGAGCGGTCCGAACGAGAACCCGAGCGTTCCCCCCGTGATGTAGACCGACATCGCGAGGCCGGGGCGATCGCCGCCGAGACGATGCGCGAGCGCGGCGGCCGGCGGATGAAACGCGGCCGCACCGAGTCCGCCGACGATGAGGATCGCCGCGAGCATCACCGGCGTCGTGGCGAGCCCGGTGAGACTGAGAACGCTGACCGATACGACGGGGCCGACCATGACGAGGACACGGGGATGCCAGCGATCCGCGAGCCGTCCGAAACCAATCTGCGCAACCGATGCCGCCATCTGAAAGAGCATCGTCAGCGTTCCGGCCGCTGCGAGCGAGAGGCCGAGCTTCGGGATGAGGAGCGGGAGGAGCGGCGCGTAGATGTTGCCGTACCCGTCCACCATCACGTGGGCGCTGGCCATCAGCAGGATCGTAGGATGGAGACGAAACCGCACGTCAGCGCCGGGAGAGCCGCCGGAAGACACGGTCCATCGCGCCTCTGAGCTCGGAGATGCCGAGTGCCCGCGCCGCCGCCAGCAGCACGAGGACGGCGGGCGCGATCGCGCCGAACACGCGGACCGCGCGGACGTACCACTGGCCGCCGGGCAGCACGGTCCGCAGCCATTCGCTCGTGAAGTAGGCTGCGGCGCCCATCAGGATCGACGCGGCGGCGATCTTCGCGAGCGCGATCCAGATGCGCCGCCCCTCGAGGCCATCGATGCGGCGGCCGAGGAGTGCGAGCAGAACGACGGCGTTGAACATCGCCGCGATGGCCGTCCCCAGCGCGAGCCCCCGATAGCCCATGATCGCGGACGAGCGCGAGGTTGAGCGCCAGGTTCAACGCGACGCTCGCCACGCTCACGACGACCGGCGTGCGGCTGTCGTTCAGCGCATAGAAGCTCGGCGACGCGATCTTCACCGCGGAGTAGCCGAGGAGGCCGGGCGCGTAGAAGAGCAGCGCCGCGGCCGTGGCGCGCCGTGTCGTGCTGCCCGAACATCTTGTACTCGAGCAGCAGCTCGACGATCGGATACGCCAGCACCATGAGCCCGACGGTCGCCGGCACGTTCAGCATGAGCATCATGCGCAGGCCGGCCGAAATCGTCCCGCGCATCGCCGACTTGTCCTCGGCGGCCGCCTGCTGGGAAATCGACGGCAGGGCCGCCGTGGCGATCGACACGCCGAACAGGCCGATCGGCAGGTACATCAATCGAAACGCGTACTGGAGCCACGAGACCGCGCCCTGCTCCTGCGTCGACGCGAGCGACGTGTTCACGAGGACGTTGATCTGGACGGCTGCGAGACCGAGCGTGCCGGGGCCCATCAGTCGAAGAATCTCACGCACGCCCGGATCGCGGAAGTCCAATATCGGGCGGTATCGGAATCCCTCGCGCCGCAGCGCCGGCCACTGCACGGCGATCTGTCCGACGCCGCCGATGAGCGTGGCGATCGCGATCGCCGCGATGCGAGGCAGGCCCATCCCCTCCATGACCGGCACGAGCGCGACTGCGCACACGATGGTCGCCACGTTGAACATCGCTGGAGAAAGCGCCGGCAGGAAGAACCGGTGCAGCGAGTTCAGCATGCCCATCACCGCGACCGCGACGGCGATGGTCGAGAGAAACGGCATCATGATCTGCGTGAGCTGCGTCGTGAGCTCCAGCTTGCCAGGCACGGCCAGGAAGCCGGCGTTGGACGGCACGCGGAGACCGAGCAGACCGAGCGCAAGGTCCACGACCTCGCCCGATGCGATGAATCGGGTGATCTGCGGCGCAAAGACGATCCCGAGTACCACCAGAACGCCCGTCACGACGAGGAGCGCGTTGAGGACGAGGTTGCCGAGCCGCCACGCCGCCTCGCGTCCCTGCGAGTTCAACGTGCGCGTGAACGTCGGCACGAACGCCGCGGTCATCGCTCCTTCGGCAAAGAGGTCGCGGACGAGATTCGGGACGCGGAACGCGACGTTGAACGCGTCCATCGACGGATCCGCCGACGCGCCGAAATACCGCGCAAGCACGGACTCGCGGGCGACGCCCAGCACCCGGCTGGCCATCGTCGCGATACTGATGAGACCCGCGGATCGCGCCAGCCTGAAACTCATCGGGAAGCCAGCACAGCCGTTCGCACGCTGATGATTGTCGCGGCCGATGTTCCGGAATCGAAACGCGGGGCAAAAAAAGAGGCTTCTGCCTTGCGGCAGAAGCCTGATGGAGGATGGATGAGAGGCTTGTGCGTGCCTTTCAACAGGGTTAGACGAAGACCGGCCGGAAAAGTTTGGGGCATTCCTATCCAAGCTTCCGGCGCACGATATCGTTCACGGCCTTGCCGTCCACCGTCTGGCCGGCGAGCCTTGGCATCACCGCTTTCATCACTTTTCCAAAGTCCTTGGCCGTGGATGCACCGGTCTCCTTGATCGCGTCGTCGATGAGATGCTCGAGCGCCCCGGCGTCGAGCGGCGGCGGCATGTAGGGTTCGAGCGCCGTAATCTCGGCGGCTTCCTTGTCCGCGAGATCGTCCCGCCCGCCCTTTCGGAACTGCTCGATCGAGTCCCGCCGCTGCTTGATGAGCGACGACATGACCTGCTGCGATTCGGTTTCGTCCAGCGGACGTCCCTTCTCGACCTCGCGGTTCATCAGCGCGGCCTTCGCCATCCTCAGCGCCCCCAGGCGGACGGGCTCCTTCGCGCGCATCGCGCCCGCGATGTCCTGAGATATGCGTTCAACCAGAGTCATCGTCACCCCTTCAACGAACTTCGATCAGGGACACTAAAGAGCGCTTTTTAGAATGCTGTAGTGTCCACCTTCAGGTGGACCTGTTCCGGTCCGGCTAAAGCCGGACACTACAGCGATCTGAAAAACGCTCTAGCCAAGCGTATTCCACCACGCGCGCATCGCGACGACAACCATCCAGGCCAGCGCGACGGCAGACGCTACGCGCAGAGGTCCCCGGGAGGTCCAGCCGATCGTGCCGCCGATCGCCGCCGTAATGGCCACGACCGGCGTCAGCGCAAGGTAGTACCGCATGTCGACCGGTGTCAGGATCCCGAGCGCGAAGAAGAGACCGCAGGTCACGACCCATCCGGCCGAGGATAGCGTGACGCGATCGCGCGCGCCGCGGCGCCACATCTCCACCGCGCCCCATGCCGCCAGAAGGAGTGCAGGGATTCCGAAGTAGATGTTGAGATACCTGGGCACGGCCGCGAGCCGTTCCGCGATGCCGCGTCCGCCCGCATCAGGTGCGGCCGCCGCGGTTTCGGTCCCGATCCTTGCGAGTTCGGTCCGGTAGGTATCCATGAAGTGCGCGTAGTAGACGGCGACCGACACGACGGCGGCCAGGAGCGCCGCGGTCAGGATCGCGATGGCGGGCGATCGGAGGGCCGGACCTCCACGCAGCCGGAAGAGCAGCGCCACGACGCATGCCGCAACGGAGGCGATCGCGAAGGCGCTCGTGTGCGACAGGCTCACCGCGGCAAGCGTCAGCGAGAGCAGCGCGATGGTCGAGAGACGCTCCCGGCGCACCGCCCCGCTCGCCATCGCCGCCAGCGCGGCGACCGAGAGGGATTGCGCGAAAGCGTTCGTGAGATTTCCGGCCGCGACGACCCCGAATCCCAGCGGGATCAGGTGGTACGTCGCAACGGCGAGAGCGCCGGCCAGGCGATCTCCGCGAACCCGTACCGCCATGTTGTAGAGAAGCAGCCCCGCCAGGACGTGGGCAGAGCACACGATGACACGGAGCAGCGTCATGTCGGACGCGCCGCGACGGACGAATCCGGAGAATGGAATTGCGAACACGTAGAGACCGGGCGCGTACGGAAACTGATAGTTGCCGGGGGCGATCGACGTGAAGTACACCTTGCCGGCGAGCACGTCCTGAAACCGGTGCGCCTGGAACAGCGCGTCGCCGATCGGCATGTCGGGATGCAGCAGTACCAGCAGCTCGAGCAGGAGGACGACGCCGCTGAACGCGATCGCGAACTTCGCGGTGTTCTTGAACGGCTGTCCGCGAATCCATCGCGCGACGGCCGTCAGCACTGCAGTGGCGACGCCAATCCAGAGCGCGCAGCGTGCGGCCGCTTGCGCGAAGTCCGTATACGGACCGAAGCCTCGCGCCACGAGCGACGCCAGCGCCGCGCTGAGCAGGACGGCGGATCCGACAGCGGTCCCGGCCGTGACCCCGAGCAGCGCAATCGCCGCCGCGGCGGCGGCGGATGCCAGCGCGACTCCCGCGATCGCGCGACCGGGGGGCAGCACCACGCCGCCGGGCGTCAGCGTCAGCCGGTCGATCATGGCGCCAAGCCTGCGGGGATCGCCCGGTCCCGGCACGAACGTGGACGACGACCGCATCGAGATCGTCACGCCGCTCTGCGCGCGAACGGCGATTGGAACTCGCACGTCCGCGAAATCCCGGGCGGAGGCCTGTGTGAGCACGGGCACGCCGTCGACGAAGAACGCCAGATCCGGTTGTGGCCCGGCCGCGCGCGCGCCGCGGACGGTCAGATCCAGCGTCCAATCGACCTGCCGATCGATGTCGTCGAGCACGATCGTCATCGCGTCGCTCGTCCATGCGAACGTGCGTCCGCTGCCCTCATCGCGCTCGGCGGGATAGACGCCCTGGACGACCGCCGCGGGAGGCGTCACGTCGAACTCCATCCGCAGAGATGGAGCGCGGCCGTACAAGAGCGCCAGCCAGGACGCGCCGGCGAACGCGCCGAAAAGCGCCGCCGCCGCCGTTCGTCCGACCGCGCGCAGGACGTGTCGTTGTTCAAACACCTGACGTCAGGCCCTCGTAGAGCGCGCGATAGCGCCCGGCAACGGCCGACGGCCTGAACTCGCGCTCGATCGTGTCACGCGTCGCCTGATCGGTCCGCCGCTTTTCGAGCAGGAACCTGTCGATCGCGCCGGCAAGCGCCTTCGGCTGCTCGCGCGGAACGATGGAGACGTCGCGCCCGAAGAGGTCGCTGAGCTCGAGACCGCCCGGGTTGTCTGCGGACACGACCGGTGTACCGCAGGCCAGCGCTTCGACCGCGACCGTGGGCAGCGCTTCGAGGATCGAGGGAAGTACGAACAGGTCCGCCGCGGCGCAGTAGCGCGCGACGACGCTGTTGTCGACGAGTCCCGCGAACTCGATGTGGCGCTCGACACCCGCCGATCGGGCGGCTGTTTGCAGATCGTTGAGCAGCGCTCCGGTCCCGCAGATCACGAGGCGCGTATCCGGATGGTCTCGCACGATCTCGCTCATGGCCTCGATGAGGAATCGCTGGCCCGCGAGCGGGTGCAGGCGCTTCACATTGATGAGGAGATGCCGGTTCGAGATGCCGAGCGACTCGCGCACCGCCGCCCGTTCCAGCGCGCCATGCCACGCGAACTGCGGGGCGACCGGTGGATAGATCGTGTGCATGGCCCGGCGGGTGAGCCCGAGCTCGCGGGCGCGACCGAGGAGCCGTTCGCTGTAGAAGGTGACCGCCGACGCGGCGTGATACGCGCGCGTGAAGAGATCCGGGCCAAGCCGCGCCGGCGCGTAGTGCCAGATCTCCGTACCGTACATCGTCAGGATCACCGGTTTCTTCCGCCTGCGCGCGAGCAGTACCCCGAGCTCGGCGAGCAGACCGTTGCTGTGCACGTGGACCACGTCGGCGCGTGCGACCGCCGGCCGCAGCGCGGCGTAGATGCGGCTCGCGCCCACGATCGCGCCGATGCGCAGCGCGCGATCGACGACCCCGCCGCTCCTCCGCGGAATCCACGCCACCGGGCCGGCGAGCGGCGCCACGCCGCCCGCGCGCGGCTGGTGCGAGACGTACTCCACCGAATCGCCAGCCTCCGACGCCCACGTTCCGAGCTGCCAGGGCAGCAGCGCGTTGGCAGCCTGATCGGGAGGGAGGTGGGGGGTGATGTGGAGGATGCGCAAAACAGTCGGCAGTCGGTAGTCGTCAGTCGGTAGTCTCAGTCGACAGTCTCAGTCGACAGTCGACAGTATGACTCTCGAAACTCATGGAACGTGACTGGTGTTGCCCGCAGCTCATTCGTGGCGAACGCCAGGAACTTTTCGAGCCGATCGCAGAACGCATCCAGCTCTGCCTGGGTGCGGTTGTAGGGGCTGCCGCCGGCGATGGCTTCGCTCGAGTGGAAGAGCAGGTTCAGCACGGGCTCGCCGGCGCGGGCGAGATCGCGTGCCAGCGAGATCATGTCGTCGAGCGAAGAGTAGGACGGCCGCAGCCATCGCATGCGCAGGAGTCCGGCGGCGCGCAGCAGGCGCTTGGTCGTGTAGGGACGCGGCACGCGCGCGTACGCGTACTGCAGCGTTCTCGGCAGGCGCCGGTTCAACGCGGCGCTGACTGGAACCTCGAGCAGATTGCTGGACCCCGGGCGCGTCGCGCTGTCGTAGGCCAGGAAGTACGGCGTCAACGGCGCTTCGACGAACTCCGGTCCACCCTTGTGGGACTCGTAGAAGAGCGGCGCCACGCTCGATTCGACCAGATACCCCTGTTCTTCCAGCGCGGACACGTGCGCTGACGAGAACCCGAAGCGGCCCGACCGGTACGACACCGGACGAACGCCGACTGCCTGCGCGATCGCGTCGGTCAACGTCGCGAGCTGATCCTCGAACTGACGAAGCGGGAGCGCGGAAGCGTAGGGATGCCGGCGGATGTCATCTGCCGAGCACGGCGGTGTCTCCCAGGCGTGATGGTGCGCGCCGATCTCGCAGTCGCCCCCCGCGAAGATCTGACGCAGCACGTCGGCGGACCTGCCGTCCGACGCAACCGGGTACGTGATCACATAGGTCGGCCGTACGCCATGGCGCGCGAAGAGGCTGTGCAGCCGGGGAAGAGCGTAGATGTTCTCGAACCGTTGGTTGGCCCGCGCGGCCGCGTCCCACTGGTTGTCGCCTTCGGTGTCGATGCCGACGAGGAGATGCATTCAGCGGTCTTGATCGGAATCGCCCAGCGTCACGTGCCATCGGTCGGTGTCGTCGTAGAACGACGGCGGAACGTCGAGCCCGTTCACCTTCGCGACGAACTGCACCGACGATTTCACCTGGAAGTACCCGGCGCGCTTCAGCGCACGCCGGAAGCCGGCATGCATGACGAACGCGCGGATCTTGTCGGAGTCGGCCTGCCGCGCCTCGCGATCGATCCAGCCGAGCAGCGTCGTCACGCCCGCCCCGTCGTCGGGATCGACCAGGAAGTCGACGAGCAGCGTCACCCTGCCGCGCGGCTCACGGAAATGGCGATACACCGCGTAGCCGATGTTGCGATCGTCGCGCCGAAGCGCGGCGATGAGATACCGGACATGCGGAGCGGATGTGAACTTCCAGTTCAGGTACGCAGCGTCCCGGCACACGGCGAAATCGAACTTCGGCGCCAGCGATTCCCAGAGCGCGGTGAAGCTGTCGTCGAAGCGCTGAATCATCCGGACTTCGGCCGCGAGCGGCTGCGAGCGCGAGACGATCTTGACGATCGGCAGGGTCACGGCGGACACGAGACGATTCGCCGCGACCGGCCAGTTCGGCATCCGCAGCGCGCGGCGCGTCAGCGGCTTGACCAGGTACGGCAGCGGCCCGACGTCCGGCCAGCGCAGCTTGTTGAACAGCCGGTACGACGATTCCGACAGCCCGAGACCGAGCGATGCGCCGACGTTGCGATCCCATGTTCTGAACAGCACTTCACCGAGCCCCTGGCGCTGGCGTTCAGGGGCGACCATGACGTCCATGCCCCACGATGCGCGCACGCTCTTGCCGCCGACCGACAACTGAACGGGCATCGTCGCGTACTGGCCGACGATCGCGGGGCCCTCGCGCGCGATCCAGATCTCGGGCTCGCCGCGCGGGTTGTTCGGGTTGCGCCGATACTGCCAGTCCCAGCGCAGACGGCTCCCTTCGGCGGCGTCGTGTCCGAACACACGCCGATACAGGGCGTCGACGACGCGCCGGTCTTCCGGGCGGTAGCGGTCGATGTCTGCCACGGTCGAGTGATTCTCGCGTCCGGCGGGCTAGCGCCGGGTCAATACGTACTCCATGTTGCTGATGAGCGCATCCTGCGTCAGCCGGTTGTCGCGGAGCCATCGGCCGACCGCCTCCGGCAATCGCCTGACGGTCGCCGTGACGTGCAGCTCCTCGCGAACGATCGCGAGCCCGGCGTCCGCGATCTGGCGCCGCAGCCTGCCGACGCGAACCTTCTCTAGTAGATCGTCCTGCTTGATCTCTCCACGCCTCGCGGCTTGGATGAACGAGTTCTCGTTCGCCGGCTCCTTCAGCGTCCACGGCGCGTGACGCGCGAGGAATCGAAACGTCCCGAACGCGACCCTGCGGCCGACGATCAGGTGCAGCGGCACTTGAATCTTCAGCCGCGGCAGGTGCGCGCCCGCGAACGACAGGTACGGTGCCGTGGAGAGATAGACGTGTCCGCGCGGCTTCAGGACGCGCGCGCACTCCCGCAGGTACAACGGCGCGTCGGCGACGTGCTCGATCACGGCATGCGACAACACCAGATCGAACGCCCCGTCGGTGAACGGCAGGAGCATCCCGTCGGCAAGGACGAACTGCAGGTTGATCAACCCGCGCTCGCGCGCCAGTCTTGCGCCCGCGTCAGGAAACCGCTCGACGGGATCGATCCCGACCACGAGACCGGCTTCCTCCGCGAGCGAGAGCGGCATGCCTCCGCCACCGCATCCGGCGTCGAGAATCGATCCCTCGATCGCCACTCCGGCGCGCTCGAGAAACGCGATGACCTTCGCGCTCCGGTAGTACTCGAAGAGCGCGTAGTCGTACTCGGAGCGGAACCGAAGGTCGGCGTGCGCCTTGATGGCGCGTTCGTCAATCGTGCGCACGCGCGGTTCCTGCCGACTTCCCGCCGGACTTGTCGATTAGCGCGGCGCGATCATGGCCGCCTGCGGTTTCGGCAACGTCGAAAGTCTTGATGATCGTGCGCTCCGGGTAGGCGTCGAGTACGTCGTGAATGACCGGCCCCTCGTACCCAAGTCGAGGAGCGACGTACGTCAGAATATAGCGCACATCGTCGCGCTGCTTACGGTCGGCGTAGTTGCCGAACCCGCGGCCCACGAAGACGGGCCTGATGCGGTTCTCGAGCGACAGGCCGTTGGCGAGCTTGCCGTGGACCAGGGTGTCCGGCGGCAGCAGCTCTGCGAGCGCAATCGATGCCTCGTAGTTCTTGTAGGTGCGGCCCGCGGCCCACTGCACGTATTGCGCGAGCTGCCCGGCTGAGACGAAGACCATCAGCCCGACGGCGGCAGCCGGACTCCATGGCCGTGCGAAGGACAGCCGGCGCGCGAACGCGGGCCACACCACGTAGAGCGCGACCGCGCAGAGCGTCGCCGCGAGCGCCCCGCCCCTCACGCCAGGCGAGGTCGAGTAGATGCGGACGAGCCGCACCAGCGACCCCGCGACGACATACAGCGCGAAGAGGAGAATCGGCATCGCGATCGCGAGTTGACGCCGGCTGATGCGCGCGATCTCCGCCGGAAGGAGCCGTCGATCGCGCCCGAGCACGATCGCCGCGAGCGCGACGAGCGCTGGAATGAAGAAGATGAACCGGCGCTCGTTCCCCGCGTCGTGCAGAACGAGCTCGAGCGTTCCGAGCCCTGTCCAGATTGCCAGCAGCCGTTCACCTGCGGTCGCCTGACGCCATCGCGCCAGCAGCCCCATCAGGCCGCACGCGGCTACGAACACGACGAACCACATGCGCGTGAAGATGTCGTGGACGACCGGGAACCACGTCAGGCGATCGAGCAGCGACTTCAGGTCGTAGCTGGGCTTGCGCGTCACCGAGATCTGCCAGTTGTAAAAGCGGTAGTCGGACCAGTTCGGCAGCACGAAGACGGCCAGCGCCAGGATTCCGAAGGCGACGAGCCCCGCCAGCGTCGCGATTGCCGCGCGCCTGCCGATCTCGCTCGCGCGCCATGCGGGAATCGCCAGCGCGAGCACCGCTTCGAGGCCCAGGCCCGCGACGAAGAACACGGCGGCGGCCTTGGTGAAGTAGGCGAGCAGCGCGCACGCGGCGGCCGCGATGCCCCATAGCGGCTGGCGTTGCGCCCGAACGTAGCAGTACCACGCCGCCACGATGAAGAAGACCATGGAGCCTTCCATCAAAGCGGCGCGGTTCCACATGACGTACACGTAGTTCGTCGCGAGGAATGCGGCGGCGATCAGCCCCGCGTCGCGTCCGGCCACGCGGCGCACGCCGAGCGCGAGGAGCAGGACCGAGGCGATGCCGGCCAACTCCGACACCAGGCGCGCCTGCCAGAGGCCGACGCCGAACGTTCTGAACGACAGATACTCGAGCGCCGTGAACACCGGCGCGATGTACATCGGGTTCCACGCATCGGTCGTCCACACGCCGAAGAGCGCGCGGTTGCGCGCGTTGTGGACCCAGGTGCCTTCGTCGTGCCAGACGATGCCGACGGTGGTCTCCCAGGGCGGATCCGCTGTCGGAAAGAGCGCCCGCAAGATGACAGCAAGCGCGAGCACGAGTCCCAGCTGCAATCTGAACCGGTTCGCTCCGTCAGGCAACGCGTCAGCAGTCATGAGCGCCGCGAATCAGCGTCGCCGTCCAGGTCGTCCCGGTAAACATCGGATCATGCTCGTTCTTTACGGATCGATCGATCAGTACGCGTGGTGTGCGAGTGCTCCTCGGTGGGAATCGCCGCCGCGTGGATGAATTATAGTACCGGAGTGCTCGATCAGTCCCTTCCCAGGCGTCGGCCGGACCTGACGATGGTGGTGCCGACCTACAACGAGAGGGATCGCATCGCGGAGCTGGTCCACGCGCTCTTCGCGGTCTGCGACGAGCAGAACCTGGAGCTCGAGATCGTCATCGTGGACGACAATTCGCCTGATGGAACCGGCGAGGTGGCCGATTCGCTCGCGAAGACCCATCGCGTGGAGGTGATACACAGGTCGGGAAAACTCGGCCTCGGTACGGCTGTGGTTGCAGGGTTCGATCGCGCCACGTCAGCCGTCGTCGGCGTGATGGATGCGGACTTCAGCCATCCGCCGGCGCTCGTGCCGCGCATGCTGGCGACGTTCGCCGCGACGGGTGCGGAGATCGTAGTCGCCAGCCGATACATTCCCGGAGGCAGCACGCCCGACTGGCCGTGGCGGCGCCGGTTGTTGTCTCGAACGGCGTGCCTGCTCGCGCGGCCGATTACGCCCATCCGTGACGCCGCGTCAGGTTTCTTTTTAATCAACCGCGACGTTGCGCGGGGCGTCAATATCAAGGCGGGCGGATTCAAGATCTGCCTCGAACTGCTCGTCCGTGGCCGTCCGCGGAACCTCGTCGAGATCCCGTACCGGTTCGACGATCGCGAGCAGGGCGAGAGCAAGATGAGCGCGCGCGAGGCGGCTGGGTACCTCGTGCAGTTGAGGCACCTCTACAAGGTCGCCTGGTTCGGGCCGCAAGGGCGCGTCGTCAATTACCGTCAATTGACTGCGGGCGGCGTGGATCAGCTGATGAAGTCGAACCCGGCGGTCGTCAGCCCGTCGCATTGATCTCCGCACCGCATTTCGAGACGTGAATCACATGAGACTTCGGAGTGTCAGCCTCGCGGCGGGCGCGGCGGCGATGATCGTCGCTGTCGCTTCCGCCCAACTGCCAAATCGCAGCCAGGCCCCACAGAAACCGCCGCCGCGGCCCGCGACCCCAGGCAGCATCTCGGTCGAGGAGGCCACGATCATCACGCAGGGATGGGCGCTCCTCGCGCAACGGCTCGATACCGAAGCCGCGGCCCGGGCGGCGAAAGCCCTGGCCGCCTCGCCGCGTAGCATCGCGGCGATCGTGCTCGCGGTCGAAGTGGACATTACGATGGCGGGCTCACAGGCCGCCTTGAAGCGCTACGAGCAATGGCTCGGCGCGCGCGCGCTCGACGAGCCCGGAGTGCTGCGGCGAATCGCTCAAGCGCTGCTGCGCGAGGCCGCCGCGCAAACGCAGGATGCCAACGCGCGCGTCGTCGCTCTGCGTGCGCTCGCCGAGGACGAAGATGTCGCGGCTGCCGCCGAGCTGATGAATGCTGCCGGTACGACGGGCGGTGCCGAACGACGAACGCTCGCGGCGATGGGCAACGAGCGCGCGGTCGCGGCACTGATCGACGATTTGAACCGGGGCACCGTGAACGCCGTGAGCGCCCTCGGAGCGTTGGCCGACAGCGGGAGCAAGTCCGCGATCGCCGCCGCCCAGGCGCGTCTCACCGATCGACAGCCCGAGATTCGTGGGGCCGCCGTGGAAGCGCTCGGCAAACTCGGAAGCCGCAACGATCAGGTCGTGGCGCTCATCAAGCCGTTGCTCAAGGACCAGACGTCGTACGTGCGTGTGAAAGCGGCGGGCGCGCTGTACTCGCTCAACGACATGAGCGGTCTGCAGATTCTTCAGGATCTGGCCGCGGCGGAGCAGTCTGCGAGCCGGCTCATTGCGCTCCAGGCGATGGCCTCCCGGCCTGATCCCCAGTGGCTGGAAAACGTGAGGCGGTTGACCTCAGCCGCAGAGCCGGAAGTCAGAATCCAGGCGGCTCGCCTGCTGGCCCCCCACGACCCGGAGGGCGCGCGGCAGGTTCTTGAGAAGGCCGGGACCGACGGCAATCCCGCCATTCGCGAACTCGCGTCCGACGCCGCGGCCGATCTCCCGCTGACCAGTTTCGTAACACTCCGCTCGCTGATGAAGAGCGGTGAGCGGGTCGTGAGCGTGCGTGCGGCGGGGCGTGTGCTCGTTCTCACGCGCGGCTGACGAAGATCGTGGGCAAAAACGCGCGGATTTTGGTGGCGGCGCATGGCGCCATCGCCTATACTCATCTTTGACTCCCCAGACAGATCACGCATAATGCGTCGGTTCCCTGTGGCCGATAAGCGCAGAGCAGCCGTCCCAGGGTTGTGTACTTACGTATCCATCGTGGAATCCGAGCTGAAAGAACCGGGGCCGGGGAGATCAACATGAAACTATCCGAAAGGCCGGTGGCCGTGCGCTGGACACTGCATTGTCTTGGAATCCTTGCGGCCGTGGCCGGTCTGAGCGGCACCGCCTCCGCGCAACAGATAACCGGCGGGGCGGTAAGCGAGCTGTTGGGCTTCGTCGTGCGCGGCGTCGATTCAGCCTACGATCCCAACTCTCGCAGTTATCTTGTTGTGGGCGGCCACGGTCCAGTCCTGGGCATTTGCGTCAACGAGCAAGGCGTGCCGACGTCCGGTGTGATCACAATCAACAACGTCGGGTTCGGCTCGTTTCCTCGCACGAAATACAGCCCGTACATCCACGGCAGCGGTGGGTTCCTCGTCGTATGGCCTGAGGAGATCGGGCCCGGCATCACGCAGCTTCAGTCGCGGACCGTCAGCTGCACGGGCCTGATGGGCCCTGAGCAGGTGGTTTCCGGTCCCAACAGTGCGTGGCTCGAGAGCGGCGCGGCGCTCGCGTACTCGCCCGCGAGCCGCCGGTTTCTGGTCGCCTGGAAAACCTACATTCCCGACGTCAAAGCCACGCTGATCAACGAGGGTGGGACGCAGTTCGGACCGATCGTCGACATTTCCTCGGGATTTGGACGCGATCCCGGCGTCACGTGGAATTCGTATCACGATCATTTCGGTGTGTCGTACAGCGGGGAAACGGGACCGAACGGCAGCGTCGGCTACTCCGGGTTCGCCCTGGTGCCGGCCGCAAATCCGAGCCGACTTCGGGCGGGTAATCTTCAACTTTGTTCCTGGCGGCCTCGTCACGATCACCGACCTCGACTTCCAGCACGGCAACCGGCCGCTACGTCATGACGTGGTTCGAGTTGGCCGGCGGCGCGTACACGCGAATCGCGGAGATCGGCGCGGCCGGCAACATCGTCGCCTCCGGCAGTTGCCTCGGCACGCCTCGGCAACTATGACGCCCTCTCGATAGCGTTCAGTCCGGTCACCGGCACGTTCGCGCTCGTGGGACTTGGTCCCGGCGACAACGTCCTCGGGGTCGAGCTGAATCTCGCGGCTTTCCTTTCAACGGTGAGAATACGGTCGCCGCCGTTCCTCCGACCCGGCCGGCCCGCTACACGCGGGTGAGCTCGAGCGCCGTCGCGCCGAGCTGGAACTGCCACGTTCAGCATGGGCTTTGGTTCCGTCAGCAGCGTGATCGCCAGATCGTTTGCCGGGTGAGGCGGTCCTGCAGGTAGTTTCGACGCGCCACCTGCGCCTCCGCCCCCTCCGCCACCGGGACCGGCTCCGGCGCCGCCCCGCCTCCGCCTTCTGGAGGTTGCGCAGGTGCGTCGCCGGTTCCAGGCTGGGTTTGCGTGAGCGGGAACTGGCTGCCGCCGGATCATCCGCTTGCGGGAGTTGCCCAGCCGCCGCCGCCTCCACCAGGGCCTGCTCCGGCGCCACCGCCGCCGCCTTCCGCGGGCTGCCCTGGAGGAGCCACCGGTTCCAGGTTGGGTTTGCGTGGGCGGAAACTGGCTGCCGCCCGATCATCCGCTGGCTGCCGGCGCTCCCGCGCCAGCACCCGCGCCTGCTCCCGCGCCGGCACCTGCGCCGAACTCGTGCACAACGATTCAGCCCGGACCGGACTGGACGTGCATCAACGGGAACTGGCTGCCGATTTCGATGGTGTGCCCGACGGTGCAGCCTGGCCCCAACTGGCGCTGCGTGAGCGGGAACTGGCTGCCTCCTCAATAGCGCGTCAACGAGCCGCCGTCCATCATCACGATGATGTCATCGTGATGATGGGCGGCAGCTGATTCGCGGCGAACCGGGGCTGGGCCCGCTGCTCGCCACGGTTACAGTCGCTCCTTCCCGCACCGCGGTGTCCACCGCACGTATTCCGTTTGTTGGTATGCTCGGGTCCGCTCGGGCGATCCCTGACCGTCCCCAGATGATCCATCACGCTCGCAAACTCTCAGGGCTCACGCTGCCCTGGTGGGCGCCTCTTGCTGCGCTCGCCGTTTCGTCGGTTCTCGCGTGGGTCAACTTTCTTTCGACCGGACGCTGGGCAGAGTACCCCGGCGCGCTCCACGGCTGGCGGCAGCCGTGGTACGCGGCGGCGCTCGTGATCACAACAGTACCTCATCGCCATGACGTGGCGGCAGGTGGGCGGGCCTGCACGGATCGGGCGAGCGCCGTCCCTGATGCTGCTTGCCGCGGGCGTGGCGATGCTCGTCGGCGCGCTCTTCTCGCGGCTTCCGCTCTCGACGTGGAACGAGATCCCGTTCAAGGACGATTACACACCGCTCTACCAGGCCGCGGTCAACGGGGTTCGTCTGCTCGAGCAGGGCAGCGTGGTCGGATGGAACTGGTGGCTGCTCGGCGGGTACCCGACATCCACGGATATCGCGCAGAGCTTCGGGGCGCTCGCCTTCGTCCCGATGGTGATCTTCGGCGCGCCGATCGGGTACCACGTCCTGCACGCCGTCGTGTTCCTCGTGATTCCGGCGATCGTCTACTGGGATGTCCGCCAGGACGACCGCGAGACGGCTCTCGTTGCCGGCGGGTTCGCTTGTCTCTTCACGGCGGGCTACTTCGCCTACATCGGCAACAGCGGCGATACGAACTCGCTCATCGGCGCGTGCTGCGCCTGCGTAGCGCTCGTCGGCAGCCGCGCGGCGCGTCTCGGCCGGCGATGGGGAGGTCCGGTGCTCATGCTCGGCCTCACGATGGCGCTGTACTCGCACGTCGCGTTCTGCGTCTACGCCGGTATCTATCTTCTGCTCGAGGCTGCGTACTACCGCGACGTCAAGGCGTTCCTGAGGCTGGCTGCTGCCGGCGCGTGTGCGGTGGTTGTGTCGCTGCCGGTTCACTGGGAGTCGCTGCGATACCCGGCGTACGTCAGCTTCAACAACACGGTGTACGAGCCTGGCGCTCCGATCGATTGGTCGATCTTCTTCCGTACGCTCTACTACAACGTCGAGATGCTGGCGCTCCCGCACCGCTGGTTCAACGACTACCGAAGCCTTGCGAACGTCTGGCTGCCCGCGCTGCTGGTGATGGCGCTGGCACCCGGCCGTCCGCGCGTGGGGTTTTATGCGTGCGCGGCGGTGTTGACACAGGGGCTGCTGCGCCTGAACACGTCTGAAGCGGGTGCCCTGTTCGATCGCATCCAGCACATGATGCCGATCGTCGCCGGCCCGGCGCTCGCGGGGTTCGTGCTGCGCTTCAGCGGGACGCGCAGGCTCGCGCTCGCGCTCGTCGCGCTGATCGCGTTGTACGTGGCGGTCTCGTTCGTTCCCGTGCGCCACGTGCCAGACCTGCGCGCGTTCGATCCGCCGCTCATCGATCGGATTGCCGCGTCCGACGGCAACATGATCCTGGTCGAGGTCAGCCCGCATCGGGACATGGACAGCGATCCGCAGCGCCGCACCCCGCGAACGCCGTTCGACGTCCACTTCGAGGGACTGCTTCCTGGAGTGGCGGGCCAGCGCTTCTATACGCAGATGTGGGACGGCTGGATCTGGAACGTGTTCCGCGGGCAGGTCGTCGGCGCCGGGACGTTTGCCGGGCGCGCCATCGAGCTGACGCCGCCGGAAGCGTTCGAGGCCGAGATGCGCCGCTGGGGCGTGAAGCACCTGTTCGTCTGGACTGACGCGTCGCGAACGTACCTCGCCCGGACTGGATCCTTCGCCGAGCTATGGCGCGGGGGCCTCTGGTCGCATTTCGAGTTGAAGGATGTCGACACGCGCGCCGTGATCACGACGACGGGCGCGGGGCAATTGCGCGATCTCAGTTTTCTGGGCGGGACCGTGAATCTCGCGGGCGTGGCGTCAGGTTCGCGGGTCATCGTCCGCGCGAACTACTATCCGGCGTGGCGCGCTTACGCGGGCGGGCGCGAGGTTCCGCTCTACTCGAGCGGCGGACAGATGGCCTTCGACGCTCCGGACAGCGGATCCTACGTCGTCCGCCTGGAGTACCCGCGCTACCGCTGGCTCTCGATCCTTGCGCTGCTCGCCGCGATCGCAGGCACGTGGGTGCTCACACGCTGGCCGCGCACGCTGCAGGCATCGTGACGTTCAGATCGTCGCCTTCTCGATGCCCTGAGCAACGGCGGTATCAGCCGCCCGCGCGCCGAAAAGCGTCCGGGACGCCACCTGCCACGCAACCCCCCGCTTGGTGAGAATCAGCCGGGCCAGATCGCCTATGTGACGCGAGACGTACGCCGGTCTCAAGAAGAACCGGCGCTTCGCGCGGTTGATGGCGTCCATGACGATTCGCTCGTCGAGGCCGTTGCCGCGCAGCAGATAGTACCGAGTACTCCATCTTCGTCCAGTCGGCGTCTTCCGGCTTCAGCCATCCGTCGCGAACACATTTGTCGTACAGCGCCGTCCCGGGGTAGGGAACCGCGGGATAGAAGTTCGCAAAATCCGGATCGAGCTCGATCGCATAGCGCGTCGTGGCGTCGAGGCTCTGCACGGTCTCGCCCGGATAGCCGAAGATGAAGAACGCGAACGACTTGATCCCGGCCTCGCGCATGTTGTGGAACGCAATCTGGATCTTCTGGCGCTCCAGCCGCTTCGCCATGTCCTTGCGGACCTCTTCGGATTCGGACTCGACACCGAGCGCGAGCATCCAGCACCCCGCACGCTTGAGCCGATGGACGAACGCGGGATCGGTGAGGTTGTCCGCGCGGGCGTTGCCGAACCACTGGATCGGCAGCTTGCGCGCGATCAGCTCGTCGCAGAACGCGGTGAACGACTTGACGTTCAGTGTGACCGTATCTCCCCAGAGATAGAAGAAGTCGACGCCGAGCTCGCGATGGCAGCGCTCGATTTCGTCCACGAGCGTCCCGGCGCTTCGCTCGCGGAACTTGTGTCCCTGGTGGATGGGCGCGACGCAGAAGTCGCACGAGTACGGACAGCCGCGGCTGGTCTCGACCAGCACGTACGGCTTGTTGACCATGGGCAGGGCATAGTGCTCGAGCGCCAGGAGATCCCAGGCGGGCGGCGCCGACTCCAGGAACCCGGTGAACGTTCCGTGCGCCCGATGCGGCACGACTTCGCCGTTCGCTCGCCACGTCAGGCTCGCGACGTCGCCGAGCCGCGCAGCTGACTCGAGCAGCGCCGTCTGCCGCACGGCTTCCTCGGGCTCGCCGACGAACATTCCGTCGACCTCCGGCGCGCGCATCATCGAGTCGCCCGGCGTCGTCGATGCATGCGGGCCGAAGCAGAACATCGGCGCCCCGTACCGCTGCTTCAACCGGGCGACGGCCGCGGCGTCGGCGGCAAGGGTTGGCGTGGTCGTCGGAAACACGATCATCGACGGCGTAAAGCCTTCGCGATCGAGCCTGTCGATCGCCTCGTCCATGGAGATCCGCTCGGCCGTGGCGTCAATCAGGCGAACCTGACATCCAGCGTTGCGAAGGAGCGCGCCGAGGAGCGCGAGCGAGTAGGGTGGTTTCGTCGTGCCGAGGACGTCCTCGCGCTCCTGGCAACGGCCCTGCCGTGTGAACGCGACGCCGTTGATGAGCGGCGGGTTGATGAGGAGCGTCTGACGGCCAAGCATGTTCGACATCCAGGGTGATTCGGTCAACGGTGACTCGACAGCGGTCCGTTCGATGGCACCACCGTCAGCGGAATCGCGCGGCGCCGCGGTGCGCCGTCACCGGCCGGCTGAGGAACAGGGTCAGGAGACAGCTCGACCTTGCAGCAACGCCGGCAGACCGGAAAGATTCCATGCTCGAGCAGCCGCCGCCGCATCTCGACGTACGTCGGACCGTTCCAGATCTCCTCGAGCGACGACGTCGCGAGGTCGCCGACCTCGACGCGGATGAACGGGCAGAAGTACACCTTGCCCGAGAAGCCGACGCGCGCGTGCAGGAACGGATAGAGGCACCGTCCGGCGAGCGTCGCGCCCGGCGTGTAGTAGTTCTCGATCAGCTGCGAGTGCACCTTGGGACGGTAGTCGAAGAGCACGTTGCGCTGCCGGCACTTCTCGGCGAGCGCCGTCACTTTCTGCCGCACGCGCGCGATGTCGAGTCCCGGATCCGGCGTGATGAACGTAGCGATCGCCGACTTGTCCGAGGCTCCGATCATCTCGACGGTCTCGTCGACTTCTTCCGGCGTGCTGAACATCAGATGATTGAGGCCGATCGCATCCACGCCGAGCTCGCCGGCCACATCGACCATCTCGTCGAGCGCGTCGAGACTCTCGTGCGCGACCGTCGTGTTGATGCTTACCCGAAGCGGCGCGTGCTTTCTCTTCGCCGCGTCCTGCAGCCGCCGCAGCCCGGCGGTCGTGCGCTCGAAGGTACCCTTCAACCCGCGGGCGCGATCGTGCAGATCGCCGGGGCCGTCGACTGACACGCTGATGTGCTTGAGAAAGCCAGCCGCCGCGAGGTCGGCGAGTGCCTCCGCGCGTTCGTCGGTGATGATCGTGCCGTTGGTGGTGAGATACCCGCACGAGTAGCCCTTCTCGCGGAAGAGATCCAGCACGGACATGATGTCCTTGCGCATGAAGATCTCGCCGCCCGTCAGGCTCACCTGGAAGCCGGGCTGATCGGGGAACGCCTGCTTCAGCCGATCGAGTGTCATCTCCTGGCGCCACTCTCCCTCGATGTTGAGGAAGTCGAGCACGTAGCAGAACTCGCAGTGCAGGTTGCACCGCATCGTCGCTTCATAGACAGCGCCGACCGGCAGGCGATCGGCGCGGCCGTCCTTGTCCTGCAGGAATCGCTGAATACGCTGCTCGTAGCGGCGGCGCCTGTAGCGTGCCCAGGCGTGGCGCGCCACGGGCATGGCGCGCAACCGGCTGCGAAGGCGGGTGAAGGCGGTAGTGGTCAATGTGCTACTTGATGTGCCAGATCTCCAGCGGCGGCCCCGGACGCTCCAGGTCATCGTCGATTCGCGCATCGGTATTGTGCAGGAAGGGGTCGGCCCGCGTCTGGTCCCCCGCCCGATACGGCGAGAATTGAGCGAGCTGCCGGCCCTCACGAGCCAGCACAGTGAGGAACGGCAACGTCTCTGGATCCGGATTATTGTAACGCTTGATCAGCACGTATTCCACGCCGAGCCGCCTGAGCGCGGCAATGCCCTGGCTCCCGCCAAGCTCCGATGGGTCCACGTAGATCTTATCGGCGTCGAGCCCCCCACGGCCGAGGTATATCAGCCGATAGGACGGCGACGGATAGGGGGCCAACGAGAGCTGCAGCTGGAACTTGATCGAGGCGGCGTCCGCAGATCCGAGATTTCGAGTCAAGGCCTCTACGACGCCTGCCCGGGACGGGGTCAGCGCCGACGAGTACGGCTGCGTGAGAATCGTCGCGCCCTCCGGAACATGGCTCTCGATGTAGCGCTGCGCCAGGGTGCGCGTGTCGTCCTGGCGCAGAAACAGGCCGGTCGCGATGCTGTTCCGTAGCCCTGGTGCGGCGGCCGCGACGACAAGCACCCAGAAAACGGCCGGCCGGTTGCCCAATCGTGCTGAGAGCGCCGTCACCGTCCAGGCGGCAAAGATCGCCAGGAAGGGCAGCACCGGAATCAGGTATCGGCTCGCGGGCGCGGTGTTGGAGATGAAAAGCAGAAAGGGCACAGGGAAGGCAAGGAGCAGCGCCGCACGCCACGGCGCCGTCGTCAGCATTCCAATCACCCCGGCGATTCCCAGCAGCGCGACCGTCTGGCCGGCGGCGTCGGACCACAGCATCTCCGCGTAACGCCGCGCGGGCGCGAACGCGCCGGACGTCACCGCGCGATCGATGACGATCTGCCGGTTGGCGACGATGTCGCGAATGGCCGTCATCGGCTCGACGAGCAGGAACGGCGACAGCAGGAAGAAGACCGCCGCGCTCGCGCCAGCGCCGAGTGCGAGGTGCCGGAAACAGGCGGCCGTGCCGCGCGACCTCCAGCCTTGCACGATCGCGAGCGCGAGCGGGATGGCGAGGAACACGCAGTAGTAGTGCGTCGAGAACGCCATGCCGCACGCGGCCCCGGCGAGCAGCGTGTCTCTTCGATCGGGCCCGCCGGGCCGCGCGATCGGCCAGATGCGCACGATCGCCAGATAGCCGACGACGATCGCGAGCGTGGCCGGGACGTCGTGCTTGACGTAGTGCGAATCGCGCACGTGCGAGCGGCGCGACGGCAAGGAACACCGCCGCCGCCAGCGCGGTGCGCCGATCCGTCAGCTTCGACGTGAGCCGGTACAGCAGCGCCACGGTCGCTGTGCCGGCGGCGACCCCCAGCGCACGGCCAGCCGTGTAGATGCCCGTGGCGTCCAGAAAGTACAAGCGCCGCAGGGCCGCGATAGAGTCGACGCGTCCCGTCACCCAGACGAGCGCGAGGTAGACCCCGACCCACGCGAAGAGCACGTAGAAGTAGAACGTCGGATACAGGAAGTTGTGCGGGTTGAGCGTGCCCGTCGCGAAGCTCAGCGCCCGCGACATGATTGCGACCTCGTCGGGGTTGTAGACCGCCGGCAGTCCGTACTGGAGGCCGATGAGACGCAGGCCGAGCGCTACGGCACACACGGCAACGAGGGGCAGGCTCCGGCCGATGTACGTCATGACGCAGGTCGGCTCCGGTCCGCGCGGGGTCGGCCGCCCTCGTCCCGCTCAGGCTCAGGGCTCGGCAGATCCGTGGCGACGATCTCCCCGGCAAACTCCGTCGTATCAGCGGGAGTGGCGACGCTCCCACCGGCACCGCTGCGCGCGATCCGGATCCTCTTCAGCACGGCGAGCTCTTCCGGCTTCAGGAAGCCGCCCGCCCACAGTCCAAGGCTCATGACGATTACGACCGTGCAGCCGCGAGCGAGGACGCCGCCGACGGGATGCATCGCCGGCAGCGCGGCGCCAGCCGCGTACGCGACGCCAGCCGCCACGGCCACGCGCGCGAGGCGTCCCCACTCGTACGCGACGGGATAGAAGCGCTGCGAGAACGTGTATGCGAGCGCGGCTTGAGCCGCGTACGCGATGCCGTTCGCGTACGCCGCGCCCATGATGCCGTACCGCGGGATCAGCGCGAAGTTCAGACCGATATTGGCCGCTGCCGCGATCGCCGTCGCGACGGGATAGTACCGAGTCTGCCGCGTGATGTTCAGGCCGATCGACGTCATCAGGTAGACGCCCTGAAAGAACACGCCGAGAGACGTCCATGCGACAACTCCCGCCGCCGACGTGTACTGCCCGTGCGTCACCGCCTCGAGAAGATCGGCCGCGATGGCGGACAGCCCTGCAGTCATCAGCGCCAGCGTCGCCACGCCGTAGGTCGTCACGGCGCTGAAAACGCGCGGCGCGTTCGGTTCCCGCACCGTCGCGTAGTAGAACGGCGCCCACGCGTACTCGAACGCCGCGAGGAACACCTTCTGGATCAGGCCCACGCTGACGCCCATCGAATACACGCCGAGAAGTTCCAGCGGCACGAACTGGTTCAGGACGAACTTGTCGCCGACGGCGATCACCTGCTGGGCGAAGCCGTGCGGCACGCGGGGAAGCCCGAACGCGAGCGAATCGCGCAGGACCGGCGTCGACAGGACCGGTCGAATGAGCGGCGCGAACCACCGGATCATCACGACGAGCAGCGCGGCTGTGACGACGAGATCCGCGACCACGACTCCCATCACGCCGTAGCCGAAGCCGACCACGAGCGACAGCCGCAGGAGAAGGGTGGCCGCCGAACGCGCGAACGCGAGGACGCTGAATTCGCGCGCGCGCTGTTCCATGCGCAGGACGTGGAACGGAATGAACGTGAATCCGATCGCGAACGTGTTCAGCAGCACCAGCTGAAGGGCCAGCGCGTAGCCCGGCGCACCGAGCCAGTCGGCCAGGCGCGGCGCTGCGACGGCCGCGCCGACGAGCAGGATGCCGTTGACGGCCAGCAGGAAGAAGAACAGCGTGCTGGCGAGCCGCTGGCGCGCGCGATCGTCCGGGCAGTCGTACCAGAACCGCATGAACGATCCGTCGACGCCCCAGCGGAAAAAGAGCTTCGCGATCGCCTCGACGCTGCCGAGCAGCGCGAGCACGCCGTAGTCCTCCTTCGACAGGTACTGGACGTACACGCCGAGCAGCAGGAAGTTGACGAGCTGAATGGCGACGTCGCCCAGCCCGTAGATCGCGAGGTTTCTGGTGAGCTCCCGGATCTTCTGGAACAAAGCGCGCTCAGGATTTCCGGAACGTCAGAAGGTTCAGGAAGCACCACCCGGGAACCGGGAGGAGACGCGTGAGCCACCGGTGGAGGAAAAGCAGCCGCTGCGGATGACGTCGAATGAACCGCGTGAGGATGGGAACGGTCGGAAAGATCCCGGAGCGGCCGACCAGCTGGAAGCCGGCGCGCTCAGCCATCCGGATGTACTCGACGACCGGACGATCGCCGGGATGCTTGGCTTCGGAAGCCGTCCGGATCAGGCGACCTGTGAACATGAAGTGCACTCGCGACTGAAGGTGCGCGAGATTCGGCACCGACACGAGCACCTCGCCGCCCGGCACGAGCACGCGGCGAAGTTCGGCGAGTGCCTTTGGCTGCTCCTCGAACGTCAGGTGCTCGAGCACGTCGAGACACAACGCGCGGTCGAACGCGGCGTCGCCGAACGGAAGCGACGTGACCGATCCGTTACGAACCCTGTCGGACGCGTAGTTCGGATCGACCCCCTGGATTTCCAGGCGATTCGCATACTCGGAAACGAGCACGCCCTCTCCGCACCCCGCGTCGAGCACGCGCGCCTTCGCGCTGCATCCGTCCAGCCATCGCCGGACGGCGGCGAGCTTTGCGAGGTAGGTCGGATAGTAGTCCCAGGAAGGATCCGGCTCGTGATGGTAGTCGCCTCGCGCGGCGTACTCGCCACTGCGCACCACCGGCGGGCTCGCGCTCATGTACGCGATTCTAGCTCAGAAGAAAATCCGCGGCCGGAATGCGATCTAGCGGTCGGCGCCGCCGGGTCCACCACCGGGTCCGCCCGGTCCGCCAACCGTGCCGCCGGGCATTCCCGGTGGGCGCACCATGCCAGGCTGTATCGGCTGATATGGGTTCGGCTGATACGGGTTGCCTGGAACCGGCGCCGGCACGGGCAGCTGGCCGGGCCGGGTGAGCGTCGGCTGCTGCTGCCCTGGCTGCATAGGCTGCTGGCCGGGCTGCATCGGCGGCTGCCCGGGTATCATCGGCGGCTGACCGGGGAACTGCGGCTGCGCCGGCATCGCTGCGCCCGGCGGCAGTATCGGGTTCGGCTCGTCGTCGTCGACGACGTTCGGCATGACGATCTGCGGCTGTGGCCGGTTGGCGAATGGCGCCGGCGCTGCTGACACGGCGGGCGCCTGCTCGCAGGCATGATCAGGATCCGGTCGTAGGTCGACGCGCCCGGCGTCCCCGCGCGCGGCTTTGCGATGTAGCCGCTGGCAGAACGCAGCAGCGACTCGAGCGCGCGTCCTTCCGCGACGTCGGTGAGCTCGATCGTGACGGGCGTGCCCATCAGCCGCTCCGCGCCCACGATGGTCGTCTGACCGACGCGGCTCCACTCGTCGAGGATCTGCTTGATCGTGACATCCTGTGCGACGAGCGTTACCCGCCCGTTCGCGATCGACAGGCGCAGGTCGCCGGGGGCCGCAGAGCACGGCATCGTCACGAGCATGGCCAGAAAGGCGCCGGCGGCAGTTTTCATGATCGAATACCCCTGAAGAATTCAGTATACGCCTGGTAGGACGGCCTGGCGAGCTCGGGCGTTGGGAAAAGGCCCGTTTACAGTAGCTTCGTGACCCAGAGGGGGGAGTCTTTGCGCGGCAAATCGCACGAGCGGCAGATCTCGGGGCCGCCGCTCTCGAGGTGCTGGCGCCGGGCGGCGCGATACGGCTCGGCGTTCCAGATCTGCTGGATCGAGGAGGTGTTCAGGTCGCCGAGCACATGGCGCCCGTCGAAGTCCGCGCAGCAGAGCGACACGCGGCCGTCCCACAGCACGGTGAACGTCAGCCAGGGCCGGTAGCACGGATAGTTCACGTCGGACTTCGTCGTTGAGCGTTCCCGCCCAGTTGTGGAGGTCGGTGATGTGAATCTTGTCGGCGATCCCTCTCCAGTGCTCGATGAACGCCTGCTCGTCGGCCGAGTTGTTCTGGCGGACGAACGACAGGATCAGCTTCGGCCGCCGCTTGCCGAGCTCGGCGCGAATGCGCACGAGCCGTTCGATGTTGGCGATCACCTTGTCGTACTTCAGCCCGATCCGCGTCGACTCGAACACCTCGCGGCCTGACGCATCGACGCTGATGTTGATGGCGTCGAGCCCCGCTTCGATCATCCCGCGCGCCACCTCGCTCGGTGATCAGCGAGCCGTTGCTGATCATGCCGACTTCCTGGATGCCCTTCTGTTTCGCGTAGCGGACCTTCTCGACGAGCTGGCGGTCGACGAACGGCTCGCCGTAGTTGTGGACGCGGACGTGCGTGATCCCGAGCGCCGACGCACTCGTCGACGATCTTCCGTGAACAGATCGAAGGTCATGATCCCCTGGCGGCGGTGCATCTCGTCGCGCGGGCAGAACACGCACTTCGCGTTGCAGATGTTCGTGCTCTCGATCTGGACGATCTCGGGCAGGCCTGGCGCGCGGTCGCGTCCGGTGGCGAGCATCAGCCGGCGGACGGCTTCGCCTGCCGCCGCAGCATCGACTCGGCCGCGCGACGCGCGCGGCTCCGAACGTTGAGGCCTGAGGACATCCTTGATTACTGCTCGTACCCGCGCTAGCGCTGACGGAAGTGATCGATCACGCGCTCGAGGATCTCGTCGAGCTCGACGGTGGGTGCGTAGCCGATGAGCGCGCGAACCTTCGAGATATCCGGCACCCGCCGCGGCATGTCCTCGAATCCGGCCTCGTAGGCCTGGTCGTAGGGGATCTTGACGATGTCGGATCGGCTGCCGGCCTTCGATCTGATGCGCTCGGCGAGATCGCCGATCGTGATTTCGTGTCCGTTGCCGATGTTGAACACCTGTCCGATCGCGCGCGGCTCGTCGATCAAGGCTACCATAGCCCGCACGACATCCCCGACGTAGGTGAAGCTGCGCGACTGCGTGCCGTCGCCGAAGACCGTGATGGGCTGTCCGGCCAGCGCCTGCCGCACGAAGTTCGGGATCACCATCCCGTACTGGCCGGTCTGGCGCGGTCCGACGGTGTTGAACAGCCGGACGATGATGACCGGGAGCTTGCGCTCCTTCCAGTACGCCAGCGCGAGGAACTCGTCGATCAGCTTGCTGCAGGCGTAGGCCCAGCGATGCTTGTCGCTCGGCCCGAGCACGAGATCGGCGTCCTCGCGGAACGGCACGTTCGCGCTCTTGCCGTAGACCTCGGACGTCGACGCGATCAGCACGAGCTTGCTCTTCTTCGTGGCGTGCTTGAGGACGACCTCGGTGCCGTGCACGTTGGTTTCGATCGTGTGGACCGGCGCTTCGACGATCAGCTTGACGCCGACCGCCGCGGCGAGATGCACGACGACGTCGCATCGGTCGATCATCTCGGCAAGAACGGCTCGTTGGTGACGGTGTCGATCGTGTAGTGGAACCGGGGGTTCGACTTGAGGTGCGTGATGTTGTCGATCGAGCCGGTCGACAGGTTGTCGAGCACGAAGCACTTCGTCGCCGCGATCGAGCAGCGCCTCGGCGAGATGGGATCCGACGAATCCCGCCCCGCCGGTGATCAACACACGCATCTATCTGGCTCCAGTGGCTGTGACAACGTCATCCGCGCGGGGAGTCCGCGAGACGCGACGATTGCGCCTGCCGCCCGCTCGGCGGCGCGTCCGTCAGCGCGAATCTCGAAACGGGTCAGGAATGCACGTCTTGCGAGCGAGAGCTCGCGGCGAAACTCCTCATCATACAGGATTTGGCGCAGCGCCGGGCCGACTCCTCCACGTTCGCCCCGCCGACGCCCGCCATCACACCGGCGTCGACGAACGGCGTCAGGTTGTTGGGCAGGCCGATCACCAGCGCCGGCACGTCGAGCACCGCGGCGTCGAGCGCGACGGTCGAATTGACGGTGACGATCGCGCGGCTCGCCTTCAGCAGCGGCGCGAGCGCTGCGGATGCGCGGAGGACGGTCACGTGCGGCCGATCGGCGACGAGCGCCGGCGTACACGTCGGGCGTTTCGGCCGGATGCGTCTTGATGGCGAGGTGTACGCCGGGGATCGACGCCCGCCGCTTCGAGAAACGGCGCGAGCACCCCATGCGCCTCGCGATCCTTCGCAGTGACGAGCACCAGCGTTCCACCGCCGGCGCTCGCGCCGCGCGCCGGCGATGTCCGCGGCCGTCAGCTGCTCGGCGTCGCGCGACGATCGCATCGAGCCGCGGGCTGCCGGTGACCTCGAGCGTGTCGCCTGGAAAGTGTCCCTTCGTGCCCAGATGATGCGCCGCGTATTCGTCGAAGAGCAGCGTCAGCGTCGGTCTCGGAAAGCCGCCATCGCGCCCGCCTGTCGCGCGGCGCGATCATCTCGTCGGGCTCGTGCAGGTAGTTCAGCCAGTGGCGGTAGATGAAGCCGTGCTGCAGGCCGGCCGACGGAATGCCGCGGCGCCGGCACTCGAGCATGATGGCGCGTCCCCAGCCGCCGGCTTCCGCGTAGGTGACGACGACGCGCGGCCGCAGCGCGTCGAGCGCGGCGGCCGCTTCGTCCATGGCCCGCGCGGACCACGGCCACTGCAGCAGCGCGATGCCGGCGAGCTCCTCGCGCACGATCGGCCAGCAGTCGCATCCGCGGATGAGGCGTCGCTGCGCGAAGGTCGTCGCTGTCCCAGAGCGTGTGCGCATACGATGCCGATCGCGCCAGAAGCGCCGCGATTCCGACAGAGCTGACAGGCCGGCGAACGCTTCCACGGGTGTAGACGTTCCTGTCGTCGCGCGCTGGTCGCAGGGGATGCCACCATCGCCGCGCACGGAAGTTCTCTGCCGGGCCGACGCCGACGTACCGCGATCCGTCACGACGGCAGCCGCTCTTCGAGCGCCTGGAGCACTGGGCCGATGTACGCTTCGGCGCTGCCGTCGCCGACGTCCGCCCTCCAGAAGGCGCGATGCACGAACGCCACCGCGTCGACGTCGCGCCGCGCCTGGCGCGCGCCCTGCCGCGCAGCCGCGACGCCAGCGCCGCCGCAGCGAGCGCGGACGCTCTCGCATCGAGCGCGGCGAGCGCGAACGCCATCGATCGACCGGAGCCACGCGGGCCGCGGTACTCGGATGTTCCGCGCGGCAGCCGCCTGCGCGCGACGACGCGGAGGATTCGTCCGCCCCGCACGAGCTCGAGACTGGACGGGCTCTCACGTTCGATCAGCGCGTCGAGCGCCGCGATCGTTCGTGCGAGGTTCAGGACGGCCTGCTGCTTGTGCAGGTAGAGCTCCGCGAACCACCACAGCGAATCGCCGCGAAACGTGAAGCGTTCACGCAGCGGACTGCCCGTCGACGCGCGCGTGCCGCAGATCCTTGATCCACGCGATGGCGTCCTCGGTGGCCCGTTCTTCGTCGGACGCGTCGAGATACTCGGAGAGTCGAACCTGGCGGCGGCTGGTGCCGCGTCCGACGAGGATGACGGCGTCGGTCATCGTGACCGCCCGGCGCGCGATGCGCGAGCCGCCGACGCGTCGAGCACCGAGACTGCGGCGTCGAACACGTCGCTCGCGGTGACGTGGACGAGGCAGTCCGGCGTGTGGCCGACGCAGCGCGCCGGCGGTCGGCGGATGCGGTTGCAGGGGCTGCACGGCAGGTCGACGCGGACGACGCGGTCGAGGCTGCCGCCGGTCGCATAGCGCGCGCGGATCCGACGGTCCGAAGATCGCGACGACCGGCGTGCCGACGGCAGACGCCAGGTGCATCGGGCCCGTGTCGCCGGTGATGAGGAGGTCGAGTCGTGCGAGCAGGGCGGTCAACCGCAGCAGGTCGTCGTCGCCGCGCGTCGACGACCGGTCTCGGCATGCAGCGCCCGGACGAACGCGTCGACCATTGGACGGTCCGCGGGGCTGCCGGTCAGCGACGATCGCGGCGCCGCGCTCGTCCGCGAGCCGTGCGGCGACCTCGCGAACCGCGTCCGGGTCCCACTGCTTGATCGCTCGGCCTCCGCTGACGTGGACGCCGACGAGCGGTCGTCCCGGCACCGTCGCGCAGCCGCGAGGCGGCGGCCGCCGCGCGCGGCTTCGGAATCACGAACAGAGGCCGCGCGGAATCCGGCGGCGTCCGCGCCGAACGCGGCCGCGACGAGACGTCGCGCGTTGTCGGCGGTGTGCGCCGACGTGTCGTAGTCGAGCGCGAGATCGAGCAGTGGGCCTCCGCCTCCGCTCGACGCATCCGGCCGTCCGCGCGGCTCCGGACGCGGCGAGCACGAGATTGCTTCGGACGTCCGGCTCGAAATTGATCGCGAGGTCGTAGGCGCGATCGCGCCACGACCATGCGGTCGCCGGCGAGCGCCGCCACGCCATGCCCTTCGCCGTCCCGCGCCAGCCACGCGGCGTCGAGCGTTTCGACCGAATCGACGCTCGGGATCGCGCGCGCGATGTCGGCATTCCAGCTGCCGACGACCAGGTCGATCTTCGCGGCGGGCGCGAGCGTCCGCACGTCGCGGATCGCCTCGAGCGCCATCAGCAGATCGCCGATCCGCTCGAGCCGTAGCAGCAGGATGCGCCGGGGGTCCGGGCGCTCCCGCCGGGACCGGAGGCGGCGCGGCACCGCGGCCACCGCGAGGGCGGCGTCCGCCGCGCGGACGAGCAGGCGATCTCGCCTGTCGAGGATCATGGGGCGGGGTGCGTCAATCAACGATCGAGGGCTATCTTATCGTCATCCGATCGACCATGACGCCGAGGTCGCGGTCGTCCGACGTGCCGAGCACGACCGATGGCTTCCAGACGCTCGTCGTGATCGTGAGTTCGAGTACGCGGCCGGTGGAACTGCGGCGCTGCGCAAGCGCCGGCGGTATCGCGAAGGCGTAGGGCTTGAACCCGTCGTCGACGCGCATCGTGCCGAGAACTTCGCTCTCGAGCGCGACCGTGACGTCGGCGCGCGGAGCAGCCGGCGGCCGGCCGCCGTCGCTCATCGTGAGCACGATCTCCCGGGAGTCGGGCTTCAGGTTGGCGACCGACACGAGCGAGCGATCGCGCGACCAGCGGAACGATTGGCCCCCGGTCCGTTCCTTCGCGTGCAACCGCACGACGTGCAGGTCGTCGTTGACGCCAACGTCGAGATCGAAAGGCGCCCTGGCCGCTTCCGGGTCGGGCAGCGTCAGCTCGTAGACGCTGTAGTCGAATTCCTTGTACCTGACGAACGTCGGGTACGCGTTGACGCGTGCGTCGTACTCGGGCAGCTGGAACCGGTCGCTCGCGATGGCGCGCGTGCCCCACGCCGGAGACAGGAGGTTCGTGCCGCCGCCGCCGATGAACAGCACGCGGTCGATATCGCGTCGCGCCCAGTCGAGGAACTGCGCGAACACCGCCTTGTCCGGCAGGCGCGAGCTCAGGAGCAGCACGTTCCGCGAATAGATTAGGCGAGCGGCAGCGCGAGGACGTGCGTGTCCGAGGCATCGCGTGATTCGACGATCAGCAGGTCGCGTCGCCGATTCCTGCCGCGAGCTTTTCGAGCCTGGGGATGACGCCCCGGTACTCGACGTGCGGCAGCACGGCCGGGCGCCGCGCGCGCGTACTGCATCGCGAGGAGCGCGATGAATACCAGGCCGATGGTCGCGCGCAGCATCCGTGTCGGCCTGAACCCGCCCCTCACGCCGGTGAGCGCCGCGGCCGCCGCGAACAGCACGGCACACGGAAGGATCACCGGCAGGAACCGGCGCGCCATCCAGAAGTGCTCCGGCACGATGCGGATCTTGTAGAAAAAGAACAAGCAGAACACCGCGATCGTCGTGAAGAGCGCGGGGTCGCGCCAGAACAGTCCGACGCGCGAAGCAGCGCGTACCCGACAAGCGCCGCGAGGAGCGCCGGAAGCGTGAGGTAGAACGTCGCGAACGTCCGAAGCGCGTATGCGTCGTAGTCGGTGAGGACGCCGTGAACGGGCCGCGCACGAAGAGCGCGTAGATGGCCGAGCCGACGAGCGCGACGATCAGAACGGCGGTACCAGGCGCGAACCCATCCTCCGAGGCGCGGCAGGCGCGCGCCGACGAGCAGCGCCCCGACGCACAGGACGCCGCCCGCCGCGAGCAGCAGATGCTGCCACCAGGCGAGGTGCCGAGAAAGACGATCGGATAGTCCGCGTAGGCCCGCATCGGTCCGAGCAGGTACGGCACCCACAACGAGCACGGCCGCTGCAAGCGGCGCCGAAGAACCACGTCCGGAGGCGCGACGTCCCCGCGAGCACCATCAGCGCGAGCGCGGCCATCACGGCGGCGACCCCGAGCACGGCGTCGAACCGCAGGAACAGCAGCAGTCCCAGCAGCGACCCCGCGACCGGCGCGAAGAACGCGTCGCCGTCCACGTGCGCGCGGGCGTCGCCGAGGAGCGCCGCGAAGCAGCAGCGCCTGCATGACGACTTCGGCGTTCGGGTAGCGCGCGAACCAGACCTGGACGACGTTGAGCGCGAGGAGAATCGCGCCGGCCGCACGCCGCGGGTCGCCCGACCAGCCGCGCGCCCGCGAAATACACCGCCAGCACGCCGAGGATCGCCCACACGCCCACGGCATGACGCGCCGCCGCTCAACCCGTCGAGCCCGTAGCCGATCGCGATCGAGACGGGGAAGAGGTGCGGGAACTGACTCACGACGGCCCCTGTGTCGGGGTCCAGGACGAAGAAACCCATGAACCGCAGGCCGTAGTAGTCGGGCCGCTCGTGCGACGGGAAGAAGAGGTCGCGCGCGAACGGCGGCACCGAGGCGAACGACCGGATCTTCGCAGAGCAGCGCGCCGCGCTGCGCGATCTGAATGCCCGCGTTCACGTAGACGCCGGGATCCTTCCCGCCGATGATGTATTCGGACGACGGGAAGAAGCGCCAGAGACCCAGCACGACGATCGACAGCGGCAGCACGAACGTCAGGCCCGCGTAGGGCGCCTTCGAGCCGAGCCGCAGCCTGAACCGCGACGCCAGGGCGACGAGCGCCGCGATTCCGAGGTCCGCGATCAGCAGGCGCTCGAAGCTGTAGCGGTGAGCGCCGCGAGCGCCAGCACGATCGCCAGCGAGATCGCGACGCTGAGGACCACCGACCAGAAGAGCCGCTCCTCGGCGTCGAGCGCCGCGCGCCGGTCGCGGTCGGCAAACGGCAGCCGGAAGATCACGGCGCCCGGCAGCCACGCGATCACGAGGAAGCTGATGAACTTCACGCAGGCGCTAGAACTGAAAGTAGATGAAGTCGGATCCGCCGAAGTTGCCGAAGAGCATCGTCAGGTAGAACGTCGCGGCGTAGATGGAGTATCGCACGCCGATCGGCAGCCTCGGCACGACCAGCACATCGTCGAACCACGCCTCACAGGCGTGCACGGCGAGCAGCGGCGTGCGTGGAGAACGCAGCGGGACCAGGAGGCCGCCGGCGTCGACCGTCGACGGGGCGAAGTCGAGGAAGAGGCTGCTCGTCATCTCGCCGAGCTGGCGCGCAGAGCGCGCCCGGAAGATCAGCCATCCGTAGCACGTGAAGTGGAACATCGCCGCGCAGGCGGCAAGACGCATCGCGCGCGACGGGCTCTGGCCGAATCGCCGCCACGCGCCCACGCGCTCCGCGGCCCGTGATACGATGAGGAGCAGGCCGTGGTAGAGGCCCCAGAGGACGAACGTCCACGCCGCGCCGTGCCACAGTCCGCCGAGCACCATCGTGATCAGCAGGTTGCGCCGCGTCTGCCACGCCGTCCCGCGGTTGCCTCCGAGCGGAATGTAGAGATAGTCGCGCAGCCAGGTCGACAGGCTGATGTGCCAGTGGCGCCAGAACTCCTGCGGCGTCGCACGAAATACGGGAACCGGAAGTTCTCGATCAGCTCGATGCCCATCAGCTTCGAGGTGCCGCGCGCGATGTTCGAGTAGCCGGCGAAGTCACCGTAGATCTGGAACGCGAAGGCATACAGGCCCGAGCAGCACGTTGATCCCGGAAGGCGCGGACCCAGGGTCGAAGACGGCGTTGGCAAGGCCGGCGAGGTTGTCGGCGACGAACACTTTCTGGAAGTAGCCCCAGGCGATCAGCCAGAGCGCCGTCGCTCATCTGATCGCGCGAGATGCTGCGGGGAAGTTGCGATCTGCGGCGAGCAGCGTCGACGCGCGCAGGATCGGACCCGCCACCAGGTGCGGAAAAAAGGCGACGAAGACGGCGAAGTCGAGCAGGTTGCGGGTCGGCGGCGATCTCGCCGCGGTACACGTCGATGACATAGCTCATCGTCACGAACGTGTAGAACGAGATGCCGACCGGCAGCAGTACGCGACAGCGTGACGAAGTCGAGATTCCAGCCGAGCGCGCCGAAGAGCCCGTGGAGGTTGTCCGCGAAGAAATTGAAGTACTTGAAGAATCCGAGGAGCGTCAGGTTGAACCCGAGGCTCACGAACAGAAGCCCGCGCCGCCGGGCCGGCGCTGACGCCCGCGAGATCACGAGCGCGCACGTGTAGTCGACGAGCGTCGAGCCGATGAGCAGGCCGAGGAAACGCCAGTCCCACGCCGCGTAGAAGTAGTAGCTGGCGACGAGGAGGAGCCAGTTCTGCGCCCGATGCGGCAGCGCTCTGTACGCCGCGTAGACGACGACGAAGAACCAGATGAAGTGAAGGGAGTTGAAGACCATGCGGCGCGATGGGGCCTGGCCTTACAGCGGCGGCGGCCGCTGCTCCTGTCGATCCGGCGGCCGCTGCGTCTCCCCCTTGTAGGCACTCCAGTTCTGGACGATGAAGGCGTCCAGCGCGTCGGCGACGACCTGATGGCCGTGCGGCGTGAGGTGGACGGTGTCCTGAAAGAACAGATCAGGTCCGGGTTGAGCGCGCCTCAGTGCGGGCAGAAGATCGATCCTCGGAATCGGGAGCGCTGACAGCGCTCGATCGAAGCGTTCGCTCGCCGCATCCCGGACGAGCTCGCCGCCTGTCGACTCGACAGCAATCTTCAGCCGCAGGTAGTCCGGTTCGTCGACCTGAAAGCGCGCGGGCATCAGGGCGACGATCGTCGCAGCGCCAGCGGAGGAAGCCGCGTTCGCGATGTCCTCGATGGAGTGCCGCGCGATCGTCAGGCCTTCGTCGATGCGCGGCGCCGGCCGTGCGGCGTAGCTCTGGAGGGGCGGTTCCGGTGGCGCGACCGTCGTCGTGATGCGACTGGTTGCCGAGAGCACGCGCAATCGAAGGATCTGAAGCACCATGCTGCGGCGCACGAGCCGGCGCAGACGGGTCGCGAGCGAACTGCTGACGAGCCTCGGCGGCGCCGCGCCCGTGCTCGTCAGCTTGGCCTGGGAACTGTAGGCCTCTTCGGCGTCGTTCCCGACGAAGACCACCGGCACGACCAGGTCGGGTTGAACTTTCGCGGCGATCGAGCGCATGAACAGTTGCTCTTCGACCGGGCCGTAGCCCTGGACGCCGGCGTTCACTACCCGGTACCGGACGTCGGATGACCGGCTGTTCAGCCGATGCTCGAGCCGCTCGCCAAACGTCTGAGCGAACGGCACCTGCACGGACAGGACGAGCGAGTCACCCAGCAGCAGGATGCGCCGTTCGTTCGCGGCCTTCGGACCCAACTCTTCGTCGTCGCGGAATCCGGCGCCGTTGACCGCGATATCGACCGCGAACTCCGACGTCGCGAAGTGCGTGCGCGCGTGAGGCTTGAGCCGGAATCCGATCACCGGATCGTTTTCGAAGAGGCCCTGGAACGAAGGCGCGGCCTCGGAGCTGCCCCACAGGCGCAGCGCCGTCTCGAACATGCCGAACTGCGCGAGACCGATGAGGATGAACGCCGCCGCACGGCGGGCGGTCATGTCTCTCCGATTTCCGCGGCACGCTCGGGGGAGCGGGTCCGCGGACCGCGGGCGACGGCGGTTGCGATGCCGGACACTTCTGTCGCGGTCAGCCTGGGATGAAGCGGCAGGGAGAAGACTTCGGCGCAGACCCGCGCGGCGACCGGACAATCGGCAGGACGTTCGCTCGCGAACGCGCCTTGGCGGGAAATCGGGATTGGGTAGTGCACGAGCGTTTCAACGCCCGATTCTCGAAGATGGTCCTGCATGGCCTGGCGCGCGCGCGACAGCACCGGGAACAGGTGATACGCGTGTCCGGAATCGCATTCGGGCGGCACCACGATCGTCTCGACGCCGGCGAGCGCGGCGCGGTACGACCGCGCGAGGGAGCGGCGCGTCTCGGTCCATCGCCGCAGGAACGGCAGGCGCGCCCGGAGCACCGCCGCCTGCATTTCGTCGAGCCGCGAGTTCACGCCGAATGTGTCGTGATCGTACTTGCGGGTCTGGCCGCCGTTGCGCAGGCGCCTCGCCCGGTCCGCAATCGCGTCGTCGCTCGTGACGACCGCTCCGCCGTCGCCGAGGGCGCCGAGGTTCTTCGTCGGATAGAAGCTGAACGCGGCTGCTGCGCTGAACCCGCCGACGGGCCGGCCGTCGCACGTCGCGAGATGAGCCTGACAGCAGTCCTCGACGATCGCGAGGTTGTGTCTCGCGGCGATGGTGCTCAATGCCGCCATGTCAGCCGGCTGGCCGTACAGGTGCACGGGCATGATCGCGGCGGTCTTCGACGTCACCGCCGCAGCGACCGTGCGCGGATCGATCGTCAATCGATCGGGATCGATGTCGGCGAAAACCGGGCGCGCGCCGGCCATCATGATTGCCAGCGCCGAGTAGGCCGCGGACAGAGGCGACGTGATGACCTCGTCTCCCGGACCAATGCCGACCGCTCGCAGCGCGATTGCGAGGGCGTCGGTTCCGTTTCCCACGCCGACGGCATGCGACGTTCCCGACGCGCCGGCGAACTCGCCCTCGAACGCTTCGAGCTCTGGACCGAGGATGAACCATCCACGCGTGACGACGCGATCGATCGCGTCGCGGACGTCGGACGCGTCCTCCCCGAGCGAGAGCTCGAGAAACTTGATCACGACGCCAGGCCCCGCACGCCTTGCGGCTCGCCCGTGTACTGGTCGAGGTGCTGCCGGTAGAACGCGATGGTCCGCTGAAGTCCTTCCCGCAGCGCGACGCGGGGCTGCCAGCCGACGGCGTGTCGAAATTTCGACGAATCCGTATAGAAGCTGCCGATGTCGATCCGCTTCTTGTCGGCCGGCCATTCGACGTAGCGCACCGAGCCACCGCCCGCGGCGTCCAGCAGCAGCGCGACCAGGTTCTTGTGGCTGATCGGTTCATCGCCGCCGACGTTGAAGACGTCGCCATCGCACACGTCCGTTGCCCCAGCGCGCAGGAACGCGTCCACGGCGTCGTCGACATACACGAAGTCGCGGAGCTGCGATCCGTCGCCGAAGATCTGAATCTCGCGTCCCTCGATGGCCAGACGGATGAACCAGCCGATGAATCCCTGGCGATTGTGCCTGATGAGCTGACGCGGGCCGTAGACGTTCGTGAGCCTGAGCGAGCACGCGCGCACGCCGAACACGTTGTTGTAGAGCAGGTGGTAGTACTCTCCCGCGGCCTTGTTCACGCCGTTGATGTCGGAAGGCCGCACGAGATGACGCTCGTCGACCGGCAGGCTGTCGGGCCGGCCGTACACCTGGCGGGTTCCGGCGAACACGACGCGCACGCCCGGGTTGAACTTGCGGCAGGCCTCGAGCATCGACAGCTGCGCCCGGCAGTTGATCTCGAGATCCGTGTACGGGTCATTCATGCTGTCGATGTGGCTGACCTGTCCGGCCAGGTTGAAGATCACTTCACGATCCCGGACGAGCGTTTCCATCGCCGGCGTGTCCCGTACGTCGGTCACGGTGACGCGCACGCGATCCGTCAGCCCCTGGATGTTGAAGGGATTGCCGCCGTAGTCGGGAAACAGCGAATCCACGATCACGACGTCGGCGCCGAGATCCACGAGATGGCCGACGACGTTGCTGCCGATGAAGCCGAGGCCGCCCGTCACCATGACCCGGCGATTGCGGTAGAACGAACGATAGTCGCTGGTCATGGACACCGGCGGGTCGGAATCCCGGAGGCGCAGTCTCTCGGGCGCTCGGAAAAGTGGCGGCGCTGACGCGCGTTCCGCATCGCGGACTGCGGCATGGATCGACGTTGCATGTTATCGGCGGGGCACCCCGATGGCAAGCGCACGATCGTAGGCGGCTTCGAAGCGCCCCGCCACGAGCTCCCATCCGAACCGGGCGGTGACGACGGCGCGCGCGGCCTCGCCGATCCGGACACGCTCCTCCGGATTCCGCGCCAGCGACCGGATGGCCGCCGCGAGCGCAGCCGGGTCACGTTCGGCGACGATCCTTCCGGTGCGTCTGTCATCGATCACCGAGCCGATGCCGCCGGCTGACGTCGTGACGATCGGCGTGCCGGACGCCATCGTTTCGAGGACGATGTTCGGCAGACCGTCGACGTTTCCGCTGTCGTCGCGCACCGACGGGATCGCGACGATATCCGCCGTCGCGAGCCATCCCGCCACCTCGTCCTGTGAGACGTTGCCGATGAAACGCACGCGGTCCGCGGCGCCCGCCGCGCTGGCCCGCTCACGCAGCTCCGAATCGAGATCGCCGGCGCCGGCGATCACGGTGAGGACGCCCTCCTCGCGCGGCACTCCGGCAACCGCGTCGATCAGGTACTCGAAGCCTTTCTTGCGGACGAGACGTCCGGCCGCGAAGACGAGCGGCGCGTGCGCCGGCACGCCGAGGCTCGCACGGTGTTTGGCGCGGAGCAGCGGGTCCGGACGAAATCGCTCGGCGTCGACGCCGTAGGGGACGACTTCCACGCGCGCCGGGTCCGCGCCGAGCGCGACGGCCCGGCGCCCGAGGTCCGCGCTGCAGGCGGTGATCGCCCCTGCGCGGCGAAACACGCGACCGGCGACGTGCCGGGCTGGCGCCAGCGTCTCGGCAACGTAGACATCGGATCCGTGGAGGCTGACGACCAGCGGCAGATCGCGGCGCGCCGCGGCGGCCACGGCGCCGCCGGGGATCACCCAGTGGCCGTGCATCACCGTTGCCTGCCGTTCGCGCGCGACTGCGCGTGCTGCACGCCACCCGGCCGCAAGCGCGAGCGGCGCCGCCAGGTACGCCGCGACGCGCACGCTCACGTCGGCGCGCAGCGCTGCGGCGTAGCCGAACACGTTGAGGCCCCTGACCGGCGCGTACTTGTAGAAGTGAAAGAAGACGCCGTTCTCGCGCGGCGGACGCGCGACGAGCGGATGCCACGGCGCGACTACATGCACTTCGTGTCCGCGCGCCGCGACCGATTTCGCGATGGGCTCCATGAACGTGCCCACGCTGTCCCCCGGGAAGCGCGGATACGAGCTCGTGACCATCACGACGACGTGACGACTCACGGGGCCTTTCGGAACAGCAGACGCCAGGGCGTGATCAGTGATTCGAAGAGGACGGACCCCGACACCTTCGACTGGCCCTGCCGCCGCTCGACGAAGATGATCGGAACTTCCCCGATCCGGCAGCCGCGGCGGCTCGCCTCGAAGAGCATCTCGACGAGAAAGGCATAGCCGTCCGAGACCATCTTGTCGAGTGGCAGCCGCGAGAGCGCTTCACGTCTCCAGCAGCGGAATCCGCTGGTGCAATCGTTCGGCGTCAGGCTGGTGACGGTCCGGATGTAGCGATTCGCGAACGTGCTGAGGAAGATCCGGTGGAGTGGCCAGTTCACGACGCTGACGCCGTTCAGGTACCGCGATCCGATCACGACGTCGTTGTCCGCGGTCGCGGCGGCGAGTGCCGGCAGATAGTCGGGGTTGTGCGAGAGGTCGGCGTCCATCTGGCACACCAGATCGACGCCGGGCTCGGCAATCGCCTTGCGAAGACCGTCGATGTACGAACGGCCAAGCCCTCGTGCGCCCGTGCGATGCATCACCTCGATACGGCCCGGGTGCGCGGCGGCGAGCGCGTCGGCAACCGCCCCGGTCCCGTCGGGCGATCCGTCGTCGACGACCATTATCCGGAAGCCTTCGTGCTTGAGAACGCCCTCGACCAGGAGCGGGAGATTGTCCCGCTCGTTGTACGTGGGAACGACGACGAGAACACTTGGTACCGTCACGAGAGGGAACGTCCAGCCTGTTCTGGGAGCGGCGCCTGGCGCGCGGCCAGCGCCGCGGCGCAGACGATGAGCACGGGATCGATCACGGGAATTCGAAACCTCTCCTGCGGAAAGAACACCATGGACATAAGGATCGCCGAACCGGCCAGCAGGAACAACGCGGCAGGGCGTCGCCTGCTCCGGAAGAGCCTCAGTGCCCCCGCCAGCGCGAACGGCAGCGCGATGACATAGGGGAGGATCGACGCGATCCGATATCTCGCGGAGTGTACCGCATACGACGGCCCCACCGGGACGACGGTGTAGAACGCCTTGCGCGCGAGCAGCACGATCCAGCGGCCGGGATGCGCCGCGATCCAGCTGAACGCGTCGCGATAGTAGAGCGGCTCGAGCTGCTCCGCGGTCAAGCCCGGATGCGCGGCTCTGAACGCCAGTTCTGCGCGCTTGAGCTCGATGTTTGCCGCGAGATCGCCTTCGCCGATTGCCAGCGGGTGATTCCCCGTCCAGAACGTCACGCCTCCCTCGGACGCGATCAGCACGAACCGGTCATGCACGCGAAGGTTTCGAACGGTCCAGGGAGCGACGACCATCGCTGCCGTGATGCCCAGCGCGATTGCGAGAGTTGGCCGCCTCCGGAACAGCATCCAGGCGATGGCGAGCGGCAGGAAGAACAGCATCGCCGGCCTGACGAGCGCGGCGATCCCGGCGAGAGCGCCCGCGAACGACGCGAGCCCCAACCGGTTTCCGTCTACGGCGCGCTGAAGCACCAGCGCCGTCGCGAGCGCCAGCAGCGAGTAGAGCGCCTCGCTGAGCGCATAGGCGCAAATCCAGACGAGAGATGGGTACGCGGCGGCCAGCGCCGCTGCGATCGCGCCGCCTCTCGGGCCGGCGGCGGCGAGCGCCAGCATTCCCACGATCCAGACCGTGAGGGCGCCGACGAACGACTGCGCGATGATGACGCGTGCAGGCGTGCTGTCGGGAACAGGCCGTCCCGCGTCCAGCGCCGCGAGAAACAGCGGATAGCCGGGCGCTCTGCCAAACCGCTGCGCTGTTCCTGTCTCGAGCGACTCGTCGTACGCGAAGCCCCTGCCGTCCGCGATGCCGCGCGCGAGCGCCAGGTACTCGCGCTCGTCATGCGTCAGGGGCTGATCGACCCAGTACAGGAGTCCGAACGCGAGCCGCAGGAGCAGCCCAATCGCCGCGGCGGCGACGATGAGGCGCCGCGCCCGCGCGTCATCGAGCGCCATGTCCGCGTCTACTGCCGCCCCTCGAATCGCATCGTCGAAATCTGCTCGGATATGAGGCCGACCAGGAAGACGCCGACCGCGAACAGGATGAGGAGGACCGATCCGTTCGGAATGCGCGAATGCACGGCGACGTTCCAGACGGCGTAGAGCGCGCCGAGCGCGAACGAGAACAGCGACAGCGGGATGAAGACCCGCATCGGGCTGTAGAGCGTGATGATCTTCAGGATGATAAGGAAGAACTTCGTGCCGTCGCGCGCGAGGCGGATTTTCGACTGGCCGACCCGGGCCCGGGCATCGATGGGCTCGAACGCGACGTTGTATCCCGCCTTGATGAAGGCTAGCGTCGTCGTGGTCGGCGTCGAGAAGCCGTTCGGCAGCAGGTGCAGGAACTCGCGGAGGTGCTCGCGCCGCGCCCCGCGGAAACCGGACGTGAGATCCGGAATGTCGCGATTCGTGAGGTAGCTCGCAAATCGATTCAGCGCCGAGTTGCCGAACCGCCGCGTATGCGTCGCCTGCGTCGAGACCGACCTTGCGCCGACGACGAGATCGTATTCGCCCAAAGCGGCGGCGAGACGGCGCGCGTCTGCCGGACTGTGCTGGCCATCGCCGTCGATGATGAGCACGTAGTCACCGGTCGCGCGGCGGATCCCGCTCTTGACGGCGGCGCCGTTGCCCTTGTTGTAGGGGTGACGCACGACGATTGCGCCGGCTGCCTGAGCTTGCGCCGATGTCGCGTCCGCGGATCCATCGTCCACGACGATGATCTCGTGCCACGGACCGGACGCGGCCATGTCGGAGACCACGGCGCCGATAGCCGAGCCTTCGTTGAAGGCCGGGATGACGACCGACACGTCGGCGGTATGCGCCATCGTCAGCGCGGCCAGCGCCCGTGGGCGCCGGGCTTCGAAAGCTCGCGAGGGTCCTCGCGATCGGTCTCGTGGTCGCCCGCCGAAGCGGGGCGCTCCAGGGACTTGACGCGATAGACGAGGTCCTCGAGGAGTTTCCTGTTCGCCGAGATGACGTCCGCCAGCAGCCCGATCAGGAGCACCTGGAAGCCGACGATCATGAACACCGCACCCAGGATCAGCGACTGCAGGTTCCGCCCGGCCGCCAGCCTCGGATCGCGCAGATAGGTCATCACGAATGGCACGCACAGCAGGACGCCGACCGTGACGATGGCCGCGCCGATGTACGAGAAGATCTTCAGCGGCTCGTACATCGCGTAGATCCTGACGATCGTCGCGGCGGATCGCTTGATGTACGAGAAGATGCTGTCGAAGAGCCTCGACTTGCGCGTCCGCGGGTTGGTCGCGACCGCGACGTGGGCGATCGCCATCCGCTTCTTGCCGGCCTGGATGATCGTCTCGAGCGTGTAGGAGAACTCCGAGACGATCGTCATCCGCATCGCCGCTTCGCGCGTGTAGCCGCGGAACCCGCTCGTCGTGTCGGGCACCGACGTGCCGGATACCTGCCGCACGACCCAGCTCCCGAGGCGCTGCAGCTGTCGCTTGCGCCACGACATGTCCTGAAGCTCGCCAATGTTGCGATCGCCGATCACGATGTCGGCCGCGCCGCTGAGCAGGGGCTCGAGCAGCTTCGGGATCTGATGCCCGGCGTACTGATTGTCGGCGTCGGTGTTGACGATGAAATCTGCGCCCTGCTTGAGGGACGCGTCGATGCCGGCGGCGAATGCCGCGGCCAGCCCCTTGTTGCGGCGAAGCCGGACGACGTGATCCACGCCGGCGGCGCGCGCCACGTCTGCCGTCCCATCCCACGACCCGTCGTCGACGACCAGGAACTCCACGACGTCGATGCCCGGAATGGATCGCGGCAGATCCGCCAGCGTCGCGGGCAGCGTCTCCGCCTCGTTGAGGCACGGAATCTGGATGATGAGTTTCGTCAACGCCTGGGTCGTCCTGAGATCGGGAGACCCCCGCAATTATGGCTATTCCTGGGCGTTTGGCAATTCACGCGAGCAGAGTCTCGATGACGCCGTCCCAGGTGATGCGGGACGCGACGTCGAACCCGGCGTCCCCGAACGCCTTCGCACGCCGCCTGTCGCGCGCCAGTCGATTGATCGCCTGCGCGAGCGCCTCCGGCGCGGGCTCGCAGACGTCGCCGTTCACGCCGTCGATCACGAACTCGTTCGGTCCTCCGGAATCGACGCAGGTCACGATCGGCCTGCGCGCGAGGAACGCCTCGAGCGTCACGTACCCGAAGTCCTCGTCATACGGCGGGTACACGACCGCGAGCGCGCCCGCGTAGAGCTCGATCAGCTGATCGTCGTCGACACGGCCGAGAAACGTCACGCGGTCGGCGACGCCGGCGTCGTAGGCGGCGCGCTCGACGTTGTCCTGCTGCGTACCGTCGCCAGCGATCACGAGACCCAGCGGCCGATCGACGTGGACCATCGATCGGACGACGAGATCCACGCGCTTGACCGACTCGATGCGGCCCACCGACAGCAGGTAGTCGCCGTAGGGTCCCGCCGCGAGGCGCGGCGCGAGGCGCGGCGGATGGTACAGCGTCGCCGCGCGAAGGCCGTTGTATTTCTCCAGGCGCGCGGCCGTGGTGCGCGCGATCGCGTAGAGCCCGCGGCACTCGCGCAGCATCTCGGTGTCGAGGCGAATCAGCTGATCCCTCAGCCCGACGTCCCGCTCCGTGTGGTGGAAGTCGCTGTAGGGCGTGCCGCAGAGCTCGTACGCCGCGCGGTACTGGTGCACGAGCCAGGCGACCTTGTGCGGGTGGCGCGCGCAATAGGTCGGGAACTTCGTCGCGATCACGGCGTCGACGGGACGGCCGTTGCTCTCGCTGAGATCGAGCAGCCGCCACGCGGCCGCGTGGGGCAGGATCTCCTCCTTGGGATACCACTTGAAGGGGACGCTCACCATTTCCGCGAGATGTCCGCGCGACCGCAGCTCGCGAACGAGCTCGCGCACGAGAATCTCCGCGCCGCCGTGCACGAAAGGTACCTGCGCCTCGCAGACGAGAACGGTCTTCACGGGCTACGTGGCGTGCCGGAAGTTGATGACGTCGCCGTCCACCACGATGTACTCCTTCCCTTCGAGCCGTAGCTCGGCATGCTCGCGGCAGGCGGCAAGGGATCCACGCGCGATCAGCTGCTCGTATCCGACGACTTCCGCGCGGATGAACCCTCGTGAGATGTCGCTGTGAATCTCGCCCGCCGCGACGACCGCGGTCGTGTTGCGAGGAATCGACCACGCGCGGTTCTCGTCCTCCCCGACGGTGAAGAAGGAAATGTATCCCAGGAGGTCGTAGCTGGCTCGAATCACGCGGTCGAGCCCTGATTCCCTGAGCCCGAGGTCGGCCATGAACGCCGCGGCATCCGAGGGATCGAGCTGCGCGATCTCGAGCTCGATCTTCGCGCAGATGGGAACCGCGCGCGTCGCGGCGCCCGACATGAACGATTCGAGCCCTGCAATCCGCACGGCGTCATCGGCCTGCGGGAGGTCGGCCTCGTCGAGATTCAGCACGAGCAGCAGCGGCTTGGCCGACAGGAACTGGAACCCGCGCAGCCGCCGGGCATCTTCGCCGGCGAGTCCCAGCGCGCGCAGAGGCTGTCCGTCCTCCAGCGCCGTGCGGCAGCCCGCGAGGATTTCCTGCTCCTTGCGAAGTTCCGGGGTTGCCCCTTTCTTGAGATCTCGCTCGAGCCGCTCGAGCCGCCGCTCGACGACCCCGAGATCCGCGAGGATCAGTTCGTCCTCCATCGCGCGTACGTCCCGCGCGGGATCGATCGCGCCCGACGGATGCGGCACCGCGGGATCGCGGAACATGCGCACGACATGCAGGAGCGCGTCGGCGTTGCGGAACGGCGCGAGATCGAGCAGCGCCTTCGCGCCGCCCTGCGTCGACGCTGTTCCCGCCACGTCGGCGAACTCCACGGTCGCGGGAACGTGTTTGCGCGGATTGAACAGCGCCGTCAGGCGATCGAGCCGCTCGTCCGGCACGCGCGATACGCCGACGTTCGCCTCCGCCTTGCCACCGAGGCGCGGCGCTTCACGCGCGCTCGTCAGCAGTTGAAAGAGCGCGGTTTTTCCTGACGACGGGAACCCGAAGAGACCAGCTCTGAGCATGGGGGGTCGGTCTACTCACACACGGTGAGGCAAAGGGAGGCGCACGGCGCGTCTCCGGGCTGAGCCAAATCTGCACATGCTAACACGTGACCGCCTAGGTTCGTTTTTGTTTCTCCGGGCGAAAGTTTGGCGTAAGTTCTGACGGTTCATGATTTTGCGGTTGACACAGGCCGAGCCGTTCTCTAGTATCCGGGTGGAAATCCGTGGACCAAAGTGGAGTAGAGAACCGTGTTCCGGGGCAACCACGCCGCCAGAATCGATGACAAGGGCCGTCTCAAGATCCCGACGGCGTTTCGCGCCCTGCTCGAGAAAGAGCACGGCACGGAGCTGTTCGTGACGAGCGTGACGGGGGAGTCCGTCCAGATCTATCCCATGCCGATCTGGCTCGCGCACGAAGAGAAGCTCGCGAAGATTCCGTCGTCGCATCCCGCCCGTCGCCGGTATTTCGACCGCGTGAACTACTTCGGACAGGCCGCGGAGATCGACACGCAGGGGCGCGTCGTGATTCATCCGCGGCTCCGCGACGCGGCCGGCATGTCGGGAGAGGTCGACGTGTTCGGGCAGTACGACACGCTCGAGGTCTGGAACCACGAGCGCTTCCTGGCCAAGCTGCAGCGCGAGCCTTACAGCGACGACGATGCCCGCGCGCTCGCGGAGTTCGGGATCTGACCGCCATGCTCACGGGACACGAGCCGGTACTCGTCGCGGAAACGATGACGCTCCTCGAGCCGGGGAAGGGCGGGCTCTTCGTCGATTGCACCGTCGGTCTGGGCGGCCACAGCCGCGCCCTGCTCGAATCGGGTGCGACGCGGGTTCTGGGGCTCGATCGGGATCCGGACGCGCTGGCGCTCGCGGCCGGCGCGCTTGCGTCGTTCGGCGATCGCGTCGAGCTCGTGCACGCGGACTATCGCGACCTCCCGCGCGTTCTCGATCTTCGCGGCATCGAGCGGATCGCCGGAGCGCTCGCCGACCTCGGCGTGTCGTCGATGCAGCTCGGCGCGGACGGCCGCGGCTTCAGCTTCCAGCGCGACGAGGCGCTCGACATGCGCATGGATCGGACGGCGGGATCGACCGCGGCCGAGCTCCTCGCGGGGGTGGACGAAGAGGAGCTCGCGAATCTGATCTTTCAGCATGGCGAAGAACGGTACTCACGCCGCATCGCCAGGGCCATCGTCCAGGCCCGCGGTGAAAGGCCCGTCGAGACGACGGGACAACTTGCACGGATCGTGCGCCGCGCGATTCCGGTCCGCGGCTATCAGCGCATCGATCCGGCGACGCGCACGTTCCAGGCGCTGCGGATCTGGGTCAACCGGGAGCTCGAGGGGCTGGACGGGTTCCTCGAGGCGACGGTCAGCCGGCTCCTGGCGGGCGCACGGCTCGCCGTCATCGCATTCCACTCGCTCGAGGATCGCATCGTGAAGCACACGTTCCGCGCGCTCGCGCATGGGGAAGCGGCGATCCGCATCCTCACGAAGCGGCCGATCGAGGCCGGCGACGACGAGGTCGCCCGCAACCCCAGGGCACGCAGCGCCAAGCTCCGCGCGATTGAGAGGCTCGCATGAGCGCGACCGATTTCGAATACGCGATCAAGAAAGACGTCCGCAACAACCCGATCGTCCGTGAAGTCGACGAAGCGCGACAGCGTCAACTGTGGCGGTCGGTCGCGATCGGCGGGTTGCTCGTGCTCGTCCTCCTCTTCTCGGCGTGGCAGCACTTCGAGCTCGTGCGGCACGGCTATCTCATGGAGCGGCTGCAGCAGGAGCGCGCGGCCGAGGAGGAAATCAACCGGCACCTCAAGCTGGAGATCGAGACGCTTCGCTCGCCCAGCCGCATCGAGCGCATTGCCATCAAAGACCTCCGGCTTGTCGAGCCGACGGCCGAACAGCACGTCGTGATCGAGCGAGTGGCGGCCCCGGCGCCTCCCGCCAAGTCCATCGTCGCCGCCCGGTAGCCGGGCCGCGACACAGGAGGACCGGTGGCGGACGAACAGGCCAGCAGAGGATTTCGACTCCCGTGGAGGGTCCGCGGGAACGCGCGCGGGCGCCGGAGCGATCCCCTGCCGCCGCCCGACTGGCGAACCACCATTCGATCGCGCCTGATCGTGGCCGCCGCGGTGTTCGCCTTGTGGACGGCGGGCATCGAAGCGCGGCTGCTCTATCTGCAGGTTTTCCGGCACGCCGACATGGTCGCGCGTGCGGCGCGCCAGCGCATGAACACGCTGGAGGTGCCGGCACGGCGCGGCGACATCCTCGATCGCAACGGCAGGGTCCTCGCCTACAGCGTCGACGCAGACTCGATCTTCGCGGACCCGACCGAGGTCGAGGATCCCGATCGGACGGCCGCGCTCGTCTGCCGGGCGCTCGACCGGTGCGACGCGGGCGACCGCCAGGCCATCGCGAAGAACCTGCGCCGCAGCGGTCAATTCGCCTACATCGCGCGCAAGGTCTCTCCCGACGAAGAGCAGCGCATCCGCGCGCTGGAGCTCAAGGGCATCGGCGTCATCAAGGAAAGCCGGCGCTTCTACCCGAAGCGGGAGCTTCTCTCGCACGTGCTCGGCTACGTCGGCGTGGACAACGCTGGCCTCGGCGGGCTGGAAGCGGCGTACGACGCGCTCATTCGCGGACGCGCGGGCCGGATCCAGATCCTGCGCGACGCGCGCCGGAACGCGCTGACGAGCCACATCGAGCGCGACGCCACCGCCGGCGCGACCCTCGAGCTGACGATCGATCAGTACCTGCAGAACATCGCGGAGCGTGAGCTTGCGGCCGGGATCGCCGAGCATCGCGCCGCGGGCGGATCCGTCGTCGTCATGGATCCGAACAACGGAGAGATCCTCGCGATGGCGAACGCGCCGACGTTCAACCCGAACGTCTACGCTCGCTCGCCGGAACAGCACCGGCGCAACCGCGCGATCCAGGATCTGTACGAGCCGGGATCGACCTTCAAGATCGTGACGGCGTCGGCCGCGCTCGAAGAGAACGTGATGACGCCCGAGGATTCGATCGACACGGGCGCCGGCGTCATCCGATTCGGATCGCGGCAGATCGACGACATGCACCGGTACGGCGTGCTGTCGTTCACCGACGTCATCGTCAAGTCGAGCAACGTCGGGGCGGTGAAGATCGGACTGCGGCTCGGCCCGGAGAAGCTGGGACGCTACGTGGCGCGCTTCGGGTTCGGCCAGACGCTCCTGCCGGACTTCCGCGGTGAGAACCCGGGAATCGTCTGGAATCCCGCGAAGCTCGACGCCAGCGCGCTGGCGTCGGTGTCGATGGGCTACCAGGTCGGCGTGACGCCGGTGCAGATGGCGTCCGCCGTGAGCGCCGTCGCCAACGGCGGGACGCTGCACGAGCCGCGCGTCGTCCGCGCCGTGATCAAGGACGGTCAGCGCGTCGCGGTGGAGCCCAGGGCGCTGCGCCGCCCGATCTCCGAGCACACGGCCGCACGGCTCACCGCGATCATGGAAGCCGTCGTCGAGCGCGGCACCGCGAAGCGCGCCAGGATCGACGGCTACACGATCGCCGGCAAGACCGGCACGGCGCACAAGATCATCGACGGCCGCTACTCGCCGACCGAATACAACGTCTCGTTCGTCGGGTTCCTGCCGTCCCGCAGGCCCGCGCTCACGATCATCGTGCTGATCGATTCGCCGCACGGCAACGGCGACACGGGCGGCGTCGTCTCGGCGCCGATCTTCAAGCGGATCGCCGAAGCGTCGCTCCGGCATCTCGGCGTGGCGCCGACCGTGAACGCACCGCCGCCGGTGCTGGTCGCCTCGCGCGAAACCGAGTCGGAGGCGCTCACGCCCCGGCGCGTGAGCCTTCCAATCGAGTCGGGTCCCACGCGCCGGCCGGCGAGTGACGGACTCATGCCGGATCTGCGCGGTCTGAGCGCGCGTGACGCCACGCGTGCGCTGACGAGCCTCGGCTTGTCGACGCGGCTCACGGGAAGCGGATTCGTGGTCGAACAGATGCCGGCGGCCGGCAGCGTCCTCGTCCCGGGAGCGCCGTGCTCGCTCAAGCTTGGACGCCAGCCCCCGGCGCCGTCAGGAGCGTCACAGTGACGCTGGGCGATCTCCTGAGCGCGACTGCGACGCGGCCGCCGTTCGATCCACAGGTGGCGGCGCGGTTGGCCGCGCGCGCGGGCGCGCGCCCCGTCTCGTCAGTCACGAGCGATTCGCGCAGCGCCGCGCAAGGATCGGTGTTCGTCGCGCTGAAGGGCCTCAAGGCGGACGGCACCGCGTTCGCGCGCGAGGCCATCGCGCGCGGGTCTGTCGCCGTCATCGCAGAGGTGCCGGCGCCTGCCGATGTGGATCCGTCGACGCCATGGATTCAGGTGTCCGACGCCAGGCTCGCGCTCGCCGCGCTTTCCGCGGCGTTCTTCGGCAACCCGAGCGCGGACCTCGTGCTGGTCGGGATCACGGGCACGAACGGCAAGACGACGGCGTCGTACCTTCTCGCGTCGATCTTCGAGGCAGCCGGCGTCAAGTGCGGCCGCATCGGGACGGTGGGATATCAGGTCGCCGACCGCGAAGTCGCGGCAACGAGGACGACACCCGAGGCGCCGGAACTGCAGCGGATGCTGCGCGACATGGTCGATGCGGGCTGCGGTGCGTGCGTGATCGAAGCATCCTCGCACGCCCTGTCGCTGCGCCGTGTCGACTACCTCCATTTCAGCGCCGCGGTGTTCACCAACCTCACGCGCGATCATCTCGATTTTCATCGGGACATGGAGGACTACTTCAGGGCGAAGCGCAGGCTCTTCGAGATGTTGACGCCGGGCGGCATCGGCGTGGCCAACCTCGACGATCCGAGAGGCGACGCCTTTCGGTCCGCCGCACCGCGGCCTGTGACCTACGCGATCGACACGCCAGCCGACGTCAGGCCGGGACCGCTCTCGTTCTCGATGGACGGCCTGTCGTTCGAGGTGCGCACGCCGCGCGGCGCGCTGTCGCTGAGATCGCCTCTCGTCGGCAAGCCGAATGCGTACAACATCCTTGCTGCCGTAGCGACCGCGATGGCGCTCGATCTTCCGTTCAACGCCATCGAAAAGGGAATCGCGAGTCTCGCGCTCGTGCCCGGCCGCTTCCAGCTCGTCTCCGATCCGTCCGACGACGTGCGTGTAGTGGTGGACTACGCGCACACCGACGACGCGCTGAAGAACCTCCTGGAGACGGCGCGGCCGCTCGGCACCGGGCGGATTGTGACGGTCTTTGGCTGCGGCGGCGATCGCGATCGCACGAAACGGCCGTTGATGGGCGCGGTTGCCGCGCGGCTGAGCGATCTGGTGGTCATCACTTCCGACAATCCGCGGTCGGAGAGCCCGGAACAGATCATCGAGGAGATCAAGCGCGGCATCGTCATGCCTGCGGACCGCGCGCCGAAAGGCCAGGCTGGTGCGCGCTCGACGCCGTATCTCGCGATCGTCGACCGCAAGGCCGCAATCGAGCGCGCGATACAGGACGCACGGCCGGGCGACCTCGTGCTGGTCGCAGGCAAGGGGCACGAGAAGTACCAGGAAATCGGCGATCGCGTGCTGCCGTTCGACGACGTCGAAGTCGCCCGGGGCGCGCTGGCAAGGCGCCGCACGCGATCGCGGGTGTCGTAGCCGGTGGAACCGTTGTCGCTCTCCGCGGCTGATGTTGCCGCTGCCGCCGGCGGGAAGGTTGTTCAGGGCGATCCGGCGACGGTCATCGAGCGGATTTCGATCGACTCGCGGACGGTGCAGGCGGGGGACTTCTTCGTCGCGATCAAAGGGGAGCGCTTCGATGGCCATGCGTTCGTCACCGACGCGATGGCGCGCGGGATCGCCGGCGCGCTGGTGCACGAGCGGATTGAAGCCCAGGGGCGAACGGCCGGCGGGCCCGCGCCGGCGGTGATTCAGGTGGAGGACACCACGCGCGCGCTGCAGGACGTCGCGCACGACGTGAGGCAGCGGGCGGGCACACGGGTCGTGGCGATCACCGGGAGCGCGGGCAAGACCACGACGAAGGAAGTGGCGGCGGAATTCCTGAGCGCACGGTATCGAGTGTTCAGGAACAAGGGAAATCTCAACAATCACATCGGCCTGCCGCTCTCGCTCCTCGAGCTGCGTGCCAGGCCGGAGATTGCGGTCGTCGAGCTGGGCATGAACCATCCTGGAGAGATTCGCACGCTGGTCGGCATCGCGGAGCCGGACGTTCGCGTCTGGACCAACGTTGGCGACGCGCATCTCGGGTTCTTCGACTCGTCCGACGCAATCGCGGAGGCCAAGGCGGAAATTCTCGACCACGCGCACGAGAAGGACCTGCTCATCGCGAACGCCAACGACCCGAGGGTCATGAGCCGTGTGGAGTGGTTCATCGGACAGGTCACGACGTTCGGGATCGACACGCGCGCCGACGTCGCCGCGTCGGCGGTCGAGGCGCGCGGCCTCGAGGGCATGTCTGCGCACCTCGCGACGCCGGCCGGCGAGGCGACGCTGACGACGCCGCTGCTCGGGCCCGGGAACCTGTCGAACGTCCTCGCCGCGGCGGCCATTGCGATCCATTTCGACGTTCCGGTGTCTGAGATCGTAGAGCGCGCCGCGACGCTGCGACCGGCGACGCACCGCGGAGAACTCTTGCGCCTGCCCGGCGGCATCACGCTCATCGACGACTCCTACAACTCGAGTCCGGCGGCGCTGCGACAGGCGCTGGAGATTGTGGCGCGGGCGACCGGATGCGCCAGGCGCGTGGCAGTCCTCGGCGAGATGCTCGAGCTCGGCGCGCACTCGGCAAGGCTCCACGAGGAATCGGGCCGCGCGGCGGCAGAGGCCGGACTGGACTACCTGATCGCGGTCGGCGGTTCCGCCGCCCGCTCCCTCTCGAACGCGGCCGTCGGCGCCGGCATGGCGCCGTCGAGTGTCGCGCACGTGGCCACGCGCGACGACGCGGCGGACCTCGCGCTGAAGCGCGTCCGCCCGGGCGACCTGGTGCTCGTGAAAGGGTCGCGCGGCATCGGCACGGATCTCGTCGTCGATCGGCTGAAGGCGGAGTTCGCCTGATGCTGTTCCATCTCCTGCCGCCGCTGACGTCGTGGTTTCCGGTGCTGAACGTCACGCGCTACATCACGTTCCGCACGGCGGCTGCCAGCCTGATGGCGCTCGCCATCGGCCTCTTCGTCGGACCGTGGATGATTCGCAAGCTGCAGGAATTCCAGATCGGTCAGGTCATCCGGCACGAGGGGCCCGCGACGCACCGGCCGAAAGCCGGTACGCCCACGATGGGTGGTCTGCTGATTCTCACGTCCGCGGTCGTGCCGACGCTCCTCTGGGCGGATCTCGCGAATCCCTTTGTCTGGACGGCCGTCATTGCCACGACGGCGTTCGGGGCGATTGGCTTCGCGGATGACTACTTGAAGATCGTGAGGCGGACGCACCATGGATTGCTGCCTCGCTACAAGCTGCTCTGGCAGTTCGTCGTGGGCGGGAGCGTCGGCATCGTCCTGATCGTGCTCGCGAGCGAAACCACGCCGCTCTTCAACACGCGGCTGATCCTGCCGTTCTTCAAGCGGGTCATCCCGGATCTCGGCCTGGTCTACGTGCCGTTTGCCGCGCTGGTGCTGACGTTCTCGACGAACGCCGTGAACCTGACCGACGGCCTCGACGGCCTCGCGATCAGCGTGTTCGCCGTCGCGGCGGCCGCGTTCACCGCGCTCGTCGTACGTCTCGACGCACGCGGTGTTCGCCAACTACCTGCAGCTGATGCCGGTGCCTCCGGCGGCGTCGGAGCTGACGATCTTCTGCGGCGCGCTCGTCGGCGCGAGCCTTGGCTTCCTTTGGTACAACTGCTATCCCGCGGAGATCTTCATGGGCGACGTCGGGTCGCTCGCGCTCGGCGGCGCGCTCGGCACCGTCGCGCTCCTCATCAAGCAGGATGCGCTGCTCCCGATCGTCGGGGGCGTGTTCGTGATGGAGGCGCTCTCCGTGATCATTCAGGTGGGCTCCTTCAAGCTCACGGGCAACCGCGTGTTCCGCATGGCGCCGATTCATCATCACTTCGAGCTGATCGGCTGGAGCGAACCGAAGGTGATCACGCGGTTCCTGATTCTCGCGATCATCTTCGCGCTCTTCAGCCTCACGACGTTGAAGCTCAGATGACCGACGTATCTTTCTCCGTTCGCGGCAAGCGGGTCGTCGTCGTCGGCGCGGCGAGGAGCGGCGTCGCGGCCGCGGAGCTTCTCGTCAGGCGCGGCGCGACCGTCACGCTGACCGACGTCCGCGAGCAGATCGACGACGAGGATCGGCTGCGCGACGCGGGTGTGGCGCTCGAGCTCGGCGGCCATCAGGCGTCGACCCTGATGCGCGCCGATCTCATCGTCCTCAGCCCGGGCGTGCCTCCGTCCCATCCGGCGATTGAAGCCGCGCGCGCGGCAGGCATTCCGGTGACTGGCGAGCTCGAGATCGCGTCGCGGTGGCTGCGCGGTCGGGTCGTCGCGATCACCGGCACGAAAGGCAAGTCGACGACGACCACCCTGACCGGCCGGATGCTCGAAGCGGGCGGGCACCACGTGCTCGTCGGCGGGAACATCGGCCTCGCGCTGAGCGCGCAGGTCGACGCCTCTACCGATCGAACGATTCACGTCGTCGAGGCCAGCAGCTTTCAGCTCGAGAGCACGCAGACGTTCCGGCCCTGGATCGCGGTGCTGCTCAACTTCTCGCCCGACCACCTCGATCGGCACGCGAGCGTCGCGGAGTATGCCGCCGCGAAGTCACGCGTGTTCGAGCGGCAGCGATCCTCGGAGTGGGCCGTGCTCAACGCCGACGATCCCATGACGCTCGAGCTCGCCCGCCGTGCGAAGGCGCGGCGGCTGCTGTTCTCGATGCAGGGATCGATCGACGAAGGCATCGCCCTGTCGGGAGACACGATCGTCCGGCGCTCGACGACGGGCGAGGAGCCGCTCGTGCCGCTGACGGCGGTGAAGCTCCTGGGCCGTCACCTGCTGTCGGACGTGCTCGCGGCCGCGGCAGTGGCGTCGCTCGTCGGCGTCGACGCCGCGGCGATGACGAGAGCCGTCGAAGCGTTCACCGGCCTCGAGCATGCGTTGGAGCCGGTCGCAGAAATCGGCGGTGTGCGATTCGTGAACGACTCGAAGGCGACGAACATCGAATCGGCGCGGCGCGCCATCGAGAGCTTCGGTGAGGGCGTCGTGGCAATTGTCGGCGGCAGGTTCAAGGGCGGCGACTTCCGGGATCTGCTGGCGCCGCTCGTCGAACGGCATGCGACGGTCGTGGCCATCGGCGACGCGCGGCCGCTCGTCCGCGACGCGCTCGGCGCACAGATCCCCGTGCACGAGGCGAACGACATGGCGGGCGCGGTCCGAAAAGCGTTCGCGTGCGCATCGCCGGGCGGGACCGTGGTGCTCGCGCCGGCGTGCGCGAGCTTCGACATGTTCCGCGACTACGCGGAGCGCGGCCGGGTGTTCAAGCAGGAAGTGCGCAGGCTGGAAGAAACGTGGAAGGCGACGCCGGAACAGTAGGCGTTCGAAACGTTCAGTGAGGTTCGCGAGGGTCAATGTGCAGGCGTGAGCAATGAGCAGTCATCAGCCGGTCGAACGGCTCAGAACCGCCCGCTGGGAACGCAGGCTGCCCCGGTCTGCGAGGGTGGTGTCTGTGCCAGCGGCCGGCTGATGATTGCTGATTGCTCGCGCCGGCACCGGATCGCGGTTCGGACGCGGGGATCCTTCTTCGATCGTGCACTTGTGAGCGCCGCGCGGGCGGCACGGTTCACCCGCCGCGGGTTCAGGCTACTTGTCGGTATCAGCCGGCAAGACCTTTAGGCAGCGGAGTATGGCGCGAAAGCTCAAATCAGACAAGCTGCTCTTCACGGCGACCCTGCTCCTGATCTGCACGAGCGTCGTGATGGTCTACAGCGCCTCCGCGGTCGTTGCCACGGAGCGGTTCCAGCAGCCGTACCAGCTGCTGTTCAAGCAGGCGGCGTGGGTCCTGATCGGCTTGTCGCTCGTGCCCATCGTGATGCGGATCGACTATCGGTGCTACCGCGAGCCGGTCGTGATCTGGACCGGCCTCGGGCTCGCCACGGCCGCGCTCGTCGCCGTGCTGTTCGCGCCGCCAATCAACGGCGCGAGCCGATGGCTGGGCGTCGGCCCGCTCGGTGTGCAGCCCTCGGAGCTCGCAAAGATCGTCATCGTCGTTTTCACGGCCGCGCTGCTCGAACGCAGGATGGACCGCATCGACGAGCTCGGCTACTCGCTGCTGCCGATCGGTGTCGTGACCGGCGTCGTGGTCGGACTGATTCTGATCGAGCCCGACCTCGGTACGGCCGTGTCCGTCATGGTCGTCACGGGCGTGATGGTCTTTACGGCCGGCGTGGGCTATCGATACGTCGTCGGCCTCGCGCTCGTGACCCTGCCGGCGCTCTACCTCGTCATCATGGCGACCGAGTACCGCCGCCAGCGGGTCCTCGCGTTCCTCGATCCGTGGAGCGATCCGCTCGGCAGCGGCTACCAGATGATTCAGTCGATGATCGCCGTCGGCACCGGCGGGTTCCTCGGCCGAGGGCTGATGGGCGGCGTCCAGAAGCTGTTCTACCTTCCGGAGCCGCACAACGACTTCATCTACGCCGTTATCGCCGAGGAGCTCGGCCTGGTCGGCGCGACGATGGTGCTCGCGTGCTTCTGCGTGATCGTGTGGCGCGGCCTCCGCACGGCGATGCGCGCGCCCGATCGGTTCGGCTCGTTCCTCGCGATCGGGCTGACGACCATGATCGCGTTTCAGGCGTTCTTCAACATCTCCGTGGTGCTCGGGATCGCGCCGACGAAGGGAATTCCGCTGCCGTTCGTGAGCGCTGGCGGCTCGTCGCTGCTCGTCAGCCTGCTCGGGATGGCAATCCTGCTCAACGTGTCGCAGCACACGTGCGTGCCCGACACCGGCACCATGGCCACGATGGCAACGGCGAAGCCGGATGCATGAAGCCGCAACGCATCGTGATCGCGGGGGGCGGAACTGGCGGACACCTGTACCCGGGGATCGCGGTTGCGAGAGAGATGCGACGCCGGCTGCCGGAGCTCGTGGTGACGTTCGCGGGCACCGACCGCGGGATCGAGCGGACTGTCGTGCCGCGCGAGGGCTTCGAACTCGATCTGCTGCGAAGTGCGGGACTGAAGGGCATGTCGATCGGATCGTTCGCGCGCGGCGTGTCGCTGCTGCCCCTGAGCGGCCTGGACGCGTGGGGCATCGTCTCGCGCAGGAAGCCGAACCTCGTGATTGGCGTCGGCGGCTACAGCTCTGGCCCCGTGGTGCTCGTCGCGGCGCTCCGGCGCATCCCGACGCTGCTGCTGGAGCAGAACGCCGTTCCTGGCTTCACGAACCGGACGCTCGCGCCGTTCGTGACGGCTGCGGCAGTGACGTTCGAGACGACGCGTTCGTACTTCGGAAGGAGGGGATTTGTCACAGGCAACCCGGTACGTCCCGAGTTCTTTGACCCTGCGCCCGCGCCGATCGGCGGGCCCCCGAGGATTTTGATCGTTGGGGGCTCCCAGGGCGCGCACGCGATCAACATGGCCATGGTGGAGGCGGCGCCGCGGCTGGCAGGCCACCCTGGCGGGCTGGCAATCACGCATCAGACAGGAGAACGCGATCTGGAACGCGTCCGCGACGGGTATCGCCGCGCCGGCCTCGAGGCCCGGACCGAACCGTTCCTCTTCGCCATGGATCGCGAGATGAAATCGGCCGACCTGGTGATCTGCCGCGCCGGCGCGACGACGCTCGCCGAGCTCACGGCCGCAGGGCGGCCGTCGATCCTCGTGCCGTTGCCGACGGCCGCCGACGATCATCAGCGCAAGAACGCCGCCGTCCTCGCCCAGGCCGGCGCGGCGGAGATGCTCGAGCAGTCGCAGATGACGGGCGAACACCTCGCAGGGCGAATCACGGCGCTCGCCTCGGAACACGCGCGCCGCGCCCTGATGTCCAAGGCTGCGCTCGGCCTGGCGAAGCCGGGCGCCGCCGCCGCGATCGTCGACCGGGCGCTCGAGATTCTGGAGGCGCGGTAGTGCTCGGACGCACGCGCCGCATCCACTTCGTCGGCGTCGGGGGCATCGGGATGAGCGGCATCGCCGAGTTGCTGGCGAATCTCGGCTACACGGTGAGCGGATCGGACGCGAAGCGATCGTCCGTGACCGACAGGCTCGAGCGTCTCGGCGTGCGCGTGCACATCGGTCATCAGTCGGCGAACGTCGGCGCGGTGGACGTCGTGGTCGTGTCGTCGGCCATCGCGCGCGGCAATCCGGAGACCGAGGAGGCCACGAGCCGGCAGATTCCGGTGATTCCGCGCGCGGAGATGCTCGCGGAGCTCATGCGGCTCCGCTACGGCATCGCGATCGCCGGATCGCACGGCAAAACGACGACGACCTCGATGGTGGCGCTCGTGCTCGAGCGCGCGGGACTGGATCCGACGGCGGTGATCGGCGGACGGCTCAGCGCGTTCGGCAGCAACGCGCGCCTCGGCGCGGGCGACTACGTCGTGGCCGAAGCAGACGAGAGCGATCGGTCGTTCCTGAAGCTCTCGCCGGCGATAGCGGTGATCACGAACATCGATCGCGAGCACATGGACAGCTACGGCAGCTGGGACGATCTCAGGCAGGCGTTCGTCGACTTCGCGAACAAGGTGCCCTTCTACGGCGCCGTGATCGCCTGCGCCGACGATGAGCCGGTGCGCGGGATCCTGACGCGGGTGACGAGACGGCTCACGACGTACGGCCTCACGGCGTCGGACGTCCGCGCGTCCGCCGCGGTGTCCGCCCGCGACATGGCGCTCGAAGCCTTCGGATCGCGCGCGCGGATCCGGTATAGCACGCCGGAGACGGACGTCGAGCTCGGCAACCTGCGGTTGCAGGTGCCCGGCCAGCACAACCTGCTGAACGCCCTCGCCGCCGTGGCGGTCGGCCTCGAGGTCGGCGTGCCGTTCGCGTCGATTGCCGCCGCGCTCGAGCAGTTTCAGGGGGCCGAACGCCGCTTCCAGCGCCTCGGCGAGGAACACGGCGTGATGGTCGTCGACGACTACGGCCACCACCCGACGGAAATCGCCGCGGTCGTCGCCGCGGCGCGGGCGGGAATCGATCGCCGAATCGTCGTGGTCTTTCAACCGCACCGCTACACCCGGACCGAGCAACTGATGCGCGAGTTCGGCGCGGCGCTCGGCGCGGCCGACGAGATCGTCCTCACCGACATCTATCCCGCCGGCGAAGCCCCGATTCCCGGTGTGACGCTGGAGGCGCTTGCGAAGGAAGTCCGGTCGGCCGCGAAAGGATCCGTACACGTCGTCCCCTCGATCGATCGGCTGCCGGATGCGGTCGCCGATCTCGCGAGACCGGGCGATCTCGTGATCACGCTCGGCGCGGGATCGATCGGCGCCGTCGGCGAGCGGATTCTCGAGGCGCTCAAGGCGAGGCCGCCGCAGGCGGCGGCACTGCGAGGCGAGCGGCCCGAGCCGGCCGGCAACGGAGGGCGGCGGTGAGCGTCAAGGCGCCCAGCGAGAAGAAGTACCCGCAGGCTGCGCGTGCGGTCGAAGCCTACGCGCCGGCGCCGGTTTCGCGCGATCTTCTCGTGGCGCGCGGCGCGGATTGTTCTGATCGTGGTCGCGGTGGGATACGCCGGCCTCCGCGCGTTCGATCTCGCTTTCAATTCGGGGGTGCTGCGGGTGCAGCGCGTCCGCGTCCACGGGAACGAGCGGCTGTCGAGCGGCGAGGTGCAGGCGCTCGTCCGCGATCTGCACGGGGCCAACATCCTGACGGCGAACCTGTCGCGCTACCAGCGCGTGATCCTGAAGTCGCCATGGGTGTCGGACGTCGCCCTCCGGCGCGTGCTGCCCGCGACGATCGACGTGTACGTCTCGGAGCGCCGTCCGTTCGGGCTCTGCCGGCTCGGAAACCAGTTGTACCTGATCGATCGAGACGGTACCGTCGTCGACGAATACGGACCGCAGTAACGCGGACTTCGATCTGCCGATCATCGACGGCCTCGTGCGCGCGCCTCGCAACGGCAAGCCGACCGTCGACGAGGGACGCGCCGGGCTCGCCGCGCGGGTGGTGGACTCGATCCATCGCAGCCGTGAACTGACGAAGCGCGTGTCGCAGATCGACGTCACTGACGCGCACGACGCCGTGATTCTGCTCGACGACGATCCGGCGCTCCTGCACGTCGGCGAGGACAAGTTCCGGGAGCGCCTGCAGTCGTATCTCGAGATCGCCGAGGCGTTGAGGGAGCGCATACCGGACATCGACTACGTGGACTTGCGGTTCGACGAACGCGTGTACGTGAAGCCGAGGGGCCGCGCCGAGCGCACGGCCATGAATCTGCCGACGACCGGCAAGAGTTTCTGAAGGGGGAGACGTGGCGCGCAGGGAACGGTATCTGGTGGGTCTCGATGTAGGCACCTCCAAGATCACCGCGATCGTCGGGGAGACGACGGACGCTGGAGGCCTGGACATCATCGGCATGGGGCTGGCGGACTCGCGCGGGATCAAGCGCGGCGTCGTCGTCAACCTCGAAGCCGCCGTCGAGTCGATCAAGAAGGCCATCGAAGAGGCGGAGCTCACCGCCGGCGTCGAGATCGACTCCGTGCACCTCGGTCTTTCAGCCGCGCACGTCAAGGCCTTCAACAGCCGGGGCGTCGTCGCGGTTGCCGGCAAGAACCGCGAGATCACGCGAGAGGACGTGCGCCGCGCGATCGACGCGGCGAAGGCAGTCGCGCTTCCGAGCGGCCGCGAGATCCTGCACGTGCTGCCGCAGGACTTCGTGGTCGACGAGCAGGACGGCATCGGCGCGCCGGTCGGGATGACCGGCGCACGCCTGGAGGTGAACGTCCACGTCGTGACCGGCAGCGCATCGTCCACGCAGAACATCGTGGCCTGCGTGAACCGGGCGGGTGTGGCAGTGCTGGACACGGTGCTCGAGCAGCTCGCGGCGAGCGAGGCCGTGCTCACCGACGACGAGAAGGAACTGGGCGTCGCGCTCGTGGATATCGGCGGCGGCACGACCGACTTCGCCATCTTCGAGCGCGGCAGCTTGTGGCACACGGGCGTCGTCGCCATCGGCGGCGATCACTTCACGAACGACATCGCGGTCGGGCTCCGGACGCCGATCCCGGACGCGGAGAAGATCAAGCGGCGATCCGGATGCGCCCTGTCGGCCATGGTCGATGAGGACGAGACGATGGAAGTGGCGAGCGTCGGCGGACGGAAGCCGCGCGTGATGGCGCGCCGGATCCTCTCCGAGATTCTTCAGCCCCGCGCCGAAGAGATCTTCCACCTGCTCTGGGACGAGTTCCGCCGCGCGGGGTTCGAGAGATCGCTCCACTCGGGCATCGTCCTCACCGGCGGCGGCGCGATGCTCGAGGGCGTCGGGGAAGTCGCGGAGCAGATCTTCGATCTGCCGATCCGGCGGGGTGCGCCCGCGGGGCTGGGGGGCCTTGCCGATCACGTGAACAATCCGGCGTTCGCGACGGCAGTGGGACTGGTGATGTACGCGCACAGGAATCAGGCAGGAGAGCCGGCCCGGCCGGTCGGCGCAGGGGCATTCGGCCGTGTGGCCGGGCGCCTTCGGACTCTGTTCAAGGAGTTTTTCTGAGTCCGGCCCCGAGCCGGACACCAGGCGGAAGTCGAACGGTCCGGGTCGATCCGGACGCTACACCAACGGAGGTCGGATCCATGGCACAGAAGAAAATCAGCGATGTCGATTCGGGAACGCTGCGGCTCAAGCTCGCCGAAGAGATGCGCACGGGCGCCCGGATCAAGGTCGTCGGCGTGGGCGGAGGCGGCAGCAACGCCGTGAACCGCATGGTCGCTGCCGGTCTCGACGGTGTCGAGTTCATCGTCGCGAACACCGACCTGCAGGCGCTTCAACTCAACCAGGCGCCCGTGAAGCTCCAGATCGGCGCGAAGCTGACGAAAGGACTCGGCGCCGGCGCCGATCCGAACGTCGGCCGCCAGGCTGCGCTCGAGGACACCGAGAAGCTGATCGAGGCGCTCGACGGCGCGGACATGGTGTTCGTCACGACCGGCTTGGGCGGAGGCACCGGCACCGGCGCGGCGCCGGTGATCGCGAGCCTCGCGAGCGAGCTCGGCGCGCTGACGATCGCGGTCGTCACCAAGCCGTTCAAGTTCGAGGGCAACAAGCGGATGGCGCAGGCGGCCCGCGGCCTCGACGAGCTGCGCGAGTGCGTCGACACCGTCATCACGATTCCCAACGACCGACTGCTCGCGACGATCACGCGCACCACGGCGCTCGGCGAAGCCTTCACGTCCGCAGACGATGTGCTGCGTCAGGCGATTCAGGGCATCTCCGACCTGATTCTGGTTCCGGGGATGATCAACCTGGACTTCGCCGACGTGAAGACGATCATGTCCGGGATGGGCTTCGCCATCATGGGTACCGGCGTGTCCGAAGGACCGAACCGCGCGATGGCGGCGGCGAACGCCGCAATCTCGAGCCCCCTGCTGGAAGACTCGTCAGTAAGGGGTGCGCGCGGCGTGATCATCAACGTGACCGGGGGCAGCGACCTGTCGCTCGTCGAAGTGAGCGAGGCTTCGATCGTGATCCAGGAGGCCGCTCACGAAGACGCCAACATCATCTTCGGCGCGGTGGTCGATCCGTCGATGGAAGGCAAGGTCAAGATCACGGTGATCGCCACCGGGTTCGATCGGCCGGCGAGCTCCAAGGCCGCGCCGTCGTCGTCGCAGACGCCGGTCGATCTGCAGCACTATGCCTCCTGGCGCCAGGAGTCCGTCGAACGCGTGGCGGCCGCCGGAGGGTCGCGCATGAGCATCTCCCGCCGGCCTGGGCTGGACCTTCCGCTGATTCCACCGCCGTCGGAGTCCGACGCGTCGTCCGCGCCGGGCGCAGAGTTCGAGCCCGTGTCGTCGCTCGACGTCCCCGCGTTCCTGCGCCGGCAAAACGAGGCCTGAGACCGAGATAGCTCCACTGCCCGCCGTCAGTCAGGGGTCACGGCCGTCCTGGCTGCGGCGCGCGTGGTAAACTGCATAAATCCACGGCACACGCGATCGCCGGCGTCTCAGCCGCATTCGCCGGACGATGCCGTGGGTGTCCCCACGTGCCGGCGACGAGTCCGGTAGCCTTCGCACGGTTCGGGAATTCATCGGGTTTTCCTCAGGGATCGCGCGGCGCGATCGATTGACCAATGAAGAACTGGGAGTACCGCGAGCGCGCGCGGCAGGTGCTGGCCCGTGAAACGGGCTACGTGCTGAAGCCGCACGGCGGTCGCCTGCGCGTCGCGCTCGCGTTTCCGAACACGTACTGGGTCGGGATGTCGAGCCTCGGGTTCCAGACGGTGTACCGCCTGTTCAACCAGCTCGACGACGTGGTGTGCGAGCGCGTATTCCTGCCGCCGAAACAAGAGCTGCGGGCGCAGCTCGAAAGCGGCGCGCCCCTCCTGACGCTCGAATCCCAGACCGCGGTCGCCGATTTCGACGTGCTGGCCTTCTCGGTGTCGTTCGAGTGGGACTATACGAACGTTGTCACGATGCTCCGCCTGGCCGGCCTTCCGCCGCGCGCGGCCGACCGGTCCTCGCGCCATCCGCTCGTCGTGATTGGCGGCGCCGTGACGTTCGTGAACCCTGAGCCGCTGGCGCTCTTCGCCGATGTCATTACGGCGGGCGAAGGCGAGATGCTCGTTCCCGATCTCGTCGCGGGCATCCGCGACGGGAGCGACCGCGAGGATCTCTACACGCGCCTCGCGTCGGGACGGGGGTTCTACGTGCCGTCGCTGTACGACGTGCGCTACACGGACTCGGGCACGATTGCCGCGTTCGAGCCGCGCGCGGGAAGCGGTGCGCCGGCCGTGGTGAAAAAGGCAGCGGTGAAGAGCGCCGAGCGGCTGGATCCGCCGGCGACGTCGATCTTCACCCCGGACACCGAGTTCGGATCGCGGTTCCTCGTCGAGGTCGTTCGCGGGTGCGCGAACCTGTGCCGCTTCTGCTGGGCCGGGTACAACTACCTCCCGGTGCGCGCGTTCCCGGCTGATCGGATCCTCGAGCTGGCGCGCGCCGCGCGCGCGCATGCGGGACGTGCCGGGCTGGTGTCGATCGCGCTCTGCGATCACCCGGAGATCGACCGCATCCTCACTGGTCTGCTCGAGCTCGGTTACTCGATCAGCCCGGCGTCCCTTCGCCTCGACGATCTCACGGACAACATCGTCCGGCTCCTGCGGCAGAGCGGCGAGAAGTCGATCACGATTGCGCCCGAGACCGGATCCGATCGGCTGCGCCGCGTGATCAACAAGACGGTGACCAACGACGAGATCCTTGCGGCGACGGAACGGATCTTCGCGAACGGCATCGACAATCTGAAGCTGTACTACATGATCGGTCTGCCCACGGAGACCGACAGCGATCTCGAGGCAATCCGCGATCTCACCGTGCAGATGCGCGACGTGATGATGCGGTACGCCCGGCCCAAGGGACACGTCGGGCGGATCGTCGGCAGCGTGAATCCCCTGATCCCCAAGCCGGGGACGGCGTATCAGTGGCTGCCGATGGAGGACCCGTCGGTGACGGACCGCAAAGGGAAGCGCCTGCGGCAGCTCCTCGCCGGGCTCGACAACGTGTACTTCAACATCAAGTCGGAACGGCATTCCTATTACCAGGCGCTCCTGTCGCTCGGCGATCGACGCGTCGCGGACGCGATCGAAGCGGCGGAGCGCAATGGCGGACAGTGGCGTGCTGCCGTGGCCGAAGCCAACGTCGACGCGGATTTCTACATCTTTCGCGATCGATCGAACGATCCCCTGCTGCCGTGGGACATCATCGACGGCGGCTTGAAGGCGGCGTTCTTCCAGTCGGAAATGCGCAAGGCGATCCGCGAAGAGTGGACGCTTCCCCCCAAGCGGCAGAAGGAAAACCTCAAGCTCCTGCCCGTCCTCGAGTAGACGTTCGGGTGCCGGGTGTCTTCAGCCGGCCGATGCGAGCGCCGCCTCGGTTTCGAACTCGGCGTACGCCTGCAGAATCAGCTCACGGATCCGGTTCTGCGCGGTCGTGTCCGACACGGGCCGCAGGAGCGCGTAGCTGCGCCGTTCGCCGTTCACCGAAAACTGACGCGCCGGAAACGTGACGTTGCGTCCTCCTCCGGTCTTGCGTTCCCACACGGCGAAGCCGAGCAGCTTCAACCCCTCGAGCGGGCCCGACACGAAGTGCACCTCGGCGTCCGCCAGCTTGCCCGGCGGGTTCCCTTTGTCGTTCGGCAGGATCTTGACGGTCACGGCGTGCTCCTCTCGTTCGATGTCACGGCGCGTCCTCGATACGTGGCCGCGTCTCCTCGAGCGAGGGCAAGAGCCGGGCCCGGAACGCGGGCCACGAGATGTCCGCAGAAACTGATGGAGGAGAGGTGTTTGCCTGGGACGGCCGCGGGTGCTGCCGGCCGCGGCCGCCGGAAGTGGCAACTCGCGTTGGCGCCGGGCGCGGCGGGTCAGTCGCCGAGGAGCATCACCTGCGCGAGCGCGAGCGTGTCAGAGTGCGTGATCGTCACGAGCGATCGGCGAACTTGCATCGCTCCGGCGCGGCGCGCCGCGCCGCCGTGCAGTTCGAGACGCGGAGGCCCGCCGCCGCGGACGACCTCGATATCCTTCCAGAGCACGCCCTGCGACTGGCCGGTCCCGAGGGCTTTCATCGCCGCTTCCTTCGCGGCAAAGCGGCCCGCGAGGTGCGGGGCCGGGTTCCGCCGCTTGGTACAATAGGCAATCTCGCCCGGTGTGAAGACGCGGTGCAGGAATCGCTCGCCGTAGCGCTCGAGCACGTCGGCGATGCGCGGGATGTCGGTGGCGTCGAGGCCGATACCAAGGATATTCATGTCCGAGCCACAGCCTAACCGCGCGTTCGAGTGGACGCAAGCGCCCTGGGGCCGCGTGCTGCGCTGCACGCCGCTCCTGCCCGCGGCCGATCACTTCTTCACCGCAGGGGAACTGACGCTGCGCGAGGATCCGCGCGAGTGGTCGGAAGTCGCGAGCCTCATCGGCGTGTCGCGGGACGATCTGCTCCTGATCCGCCAGGTGCACGGCGCCGATGTCGCCGTCGCCTCGGTAGGGAGGCCGCGCCCCTGGCCGCGCCCGGACGCCGACGCCGTCGTCAGCAACGACTCGTCGGCGGCGCTGGCGGTCCGGGTCGCCGATTGCGTGCCGGTGCTCCTGTCGGACGAGACGGGCCGTGCCGTGGCCGCGATCCATGCCGGTTGGCGCGGCACGATGAAGCGTGCGGTCATCGCGGGCGTGGCGACGCTGCAATCGCGCTACGGGATCAGGCCCGAGCGCCTCATCGCGGCGGTCGGGCCCAGCATCGGTCCGTGCTGTTACGAAGTGGACGAGACCACGCTCCAGGCGTTTCGCCTCGGCGGCCATCATCCTTCGCTCCTCGATCGCTGGTTCGAGCCCCGCAAGGGCGGGAGATACCATCTGGATTTGTGGCGCGCCACGCGCGACGCGCTCGAGGGCGCGGGCGTGGGCGCGGCCAATATCCACATCGCGGAACTGTGCACGAGGACGCACAGCCCCGTCTTCCACTCATATCGTGTCGAGGGTGAGCGGGCCGGCCGGATGGTGGGGGTGATCAGGCCCTCGGCGTAACGACGTCAGCGCTGCGCCTGCCGCTCCGCTTCGTCCATGCCGAGGTTCGAGAGGCGATCCGCTTCCTTGTTGAATTCCCGCCGCACGTGCTCGAACCGGACGTCGCCGATCTCGACCGCGAGCAGCCGGGCGCGGACGTAGAGCGGCTGGAGCCCCGGGTGCTTCACCTTGTACTCGCCGCGCATCTGCTTGACGAGCAGCTCGGAGTCGGATCGGATGTGGACTTCCCGCTCACCGTGGTCGACCGCCCAGCGCAGCGCCGCCAGCAGGCCGTTGTACTCGGCGACGTTGTTGGTGGCGACGCCCAGGCCTTGATAGATCTCCTCGATGAGCGTGCCGTCGGCGTCCTCGACACGGACCCCGTAGCCGGCAGGTCCGGGGTTGCCCCTGGCCCCGCCGTCGATGTACGCGCGAATCATTCCCGGGATCTCGATCGGCTGGACGGTCGTCAGCTTGCGGGCGAGACGGCGGTGCCGGCGGCCGGCAGGAAATACAGGATGCGCGAGCAGCTCTCGCACTGCATGACGCGCTCGTTCCGGCGGATTTCGTTGTAGACCTGCGGGCGGAGCCGGACGTGGCACTGGCTGCAGAGTCCGTCCCGGGCTTCCGACATCGCGAGGCCCTTGCGGTGGCGCGAGATGGTCTCGAACAACGCGAGCGCCGAGGGCGTGACGCCGGCGGCCACGCGCGTTCGCTCGGAGTCGATCCGCGCGAGCTCCTGCTCGTCGACGCTGCGCTCGGTGTCGAGCTTCTGCCGCTCGCTCGCGACGTCGGCCTGGCCGTACTTGAGCGCGGCCTCGGCGGACTTGAGCTCGCTGGCGTGGGTTTCTGCTTCCTCCATGCGTTCGAGCAGCCGATCCTCCGCCTCGCGGACGCGCTCCTCGGCGGCGCCGATCTCGGTCTGCATCGCGTGGTATTCCTTGTTGGTCTTGACCTCCATCAGCTGATCCTTGTACTTGCTCAACCGACCCTGCACCGCGGCCAGGTCCTTTTCGATGTCGCGGCGGGCGGTCTGCGACGCGGCCATGCGCTCCTTGATCGAGGCCAGCACGCTCGACAGCGACGAGACGCGATCGTCGAGCGCCGCCTGCGCGGCCGGCAGGTCCGCAATACGCCGACGCAACCGCTCGGCGGTCGAGTCCAACTCCTGCAGCTGAATCAGTGACTGGAGGTCGGGATGCACAATCTACGGAAGGTCGACATCATATCAGAAGAGCCGGTCACGCCTGCCAAACCGAAGCTCGCATCGCAGGCGAAGGCGGTCCGCCTTCAGCCTGCGCTGGCGAGCGAATCTGGGCCCACCAGGATTCGAACCTGGGACGGGCCGGTTATGAGCCGGCGGCTCTGACCGCTGAGCTATGGGCCCGCTACAGTCTACAGTCGACGGTCGGCAGTCGCCAGTCTATGTTCGGCCTTCGAGAAACGCCCGCAGCTTCCGGCTCCGCGAGGGGTGCCGCAGCTTGCGCAGCGCCTTGGCTTCGATCTGGCGGATGCGCTCGCGCGTGACGGCGAAGCTCTGTCCGACTTCCTCGAGCGTGTGCTCGCTGCCGTCGCCGACGCCGAAGCGCATCTTGATGACCTTTTCCTCGCGCGGCGTCAGCGTCTTGAGCACGGAGTCCGTCTGCTCCTTCAGGTTCAGGTTGATCACCGCATCGGACGGCGACACGACCTGGCGATCCTCGATGAAGTCTCCGAGATGCGAATCCTCTTCCTCGCCGATCGGCGTCTCGAGCGAGATCGGCTCCTGCGCGATCTTCAGGACCTTGCGGACCTTCGAGACCGGAATGTCCATCCGCTTCGCGATCTCCTCGGAGGTCGGCTCGCGGCCGAGCTCCTGCACGAGCGCGCGCGAGGTGCGAATCAGCTTGTTGATCGTCTCGATCATGTGGACCGGGATGCGGATCGTGCGCGCCTGGTCCGCGATCGCGCGGGTGATCGCCTGGCGGATCCACCACGTCGCGTACGTCGAGAACTTGTACCCGCGGCGGTACTCGAACTTGTCGACCGCCTTCATGAGGCCGATGTTGCCCTCCTGAATCAGGTCGAGGAACTGGAGGCCGCGGTTCGTGTACTTCTTCGCGATCGAGACGACGAGCCGGAGGTTCGCCTCGACGAGCTCCTTCTTCGCCTGCTCGGCCTGAATCTCGCCGCGCGAGATCGTCTCGAGCGTGCGCATCAGCTGATCGGGCGTCTCCTCGAGCTCGTCGGCCATGGTCTTGACCTGGAGCTTCAGCTCTTTCTGGCGCTTGAGGAGGTTCTTCCTGTCCTCTTCCTTCAGCTTCGACTTCTTCGTCGTCTTGGGATTGAGCTGCCGCTCCATCTGATCGATGTCGCGGCGGACGCGCATCACGGCCTCGACCGATTCCTTGATCTGGTCGATCAGGCGGCGCTTCACGGCCTCGGTGAACTCGATCTTGCGAATGAGCTGCGAGAGCTCCACCCGCGCGCGCAGCGCTTCCCATCGCACCCGGCGGTATTTCCGCTTGTCGCGCGTCGTCGCGCCCCGCGGCGTCTTCCCGAGCTTCTCCTTGCACTTCTCGAGCGCCAGCCACGCCTTGCGCACGGCGTCGATCTGGCGGAGGACCTGGCGCTTGCGATCCTCGATCTTGTCGTCGGTCAGCTCCTCGTCGACGAACGTCACGAGCTCGCGGATGCTTCGCTCGTCGTTCTTCAGGTGATCGCCCATCGTCATGATCGCGCGCGCGACGGTCGGCGTGCGCGAGATGGACTTGATCACGGCCAGCTTGCCGCGCTCGATCCGCTTGGCGATCTCGACTTCGCCCTCGCGCGTGAGCAGTGGGACCGTGCCCATCTCGCGGAGGTACATCCGGACGGGATCGTTCGTCTTGTCGAGCGCGCCCGGCGTGAGATCGAGCTCGAGCTCCTCGGCGCCCTCGCCCGTGCGATCGAGCAGCTTGTCTTCCCGGTACTTCGCCTCCGAGTCGACCACTTCGATGCCGGCGCTGCCGAACGTGCTGAAGAGATCGTCGAGCTCGTCGGATGACGTGATGTCGGCCGGCAGCAGCTCGTTGACCTCGTCGTAGAGCAGGTAGCCTTTTTCCTTGCCGATGGAGATGAGCTGCCTCACTTCATCGTATTTTTCTTCGATCGACAACGGCGTGCCCTCCTGAACCTTCTGGCCCACGCTTTTCAAATGAAATATCTCCGGTTATGAATCTGCAATCAACTGCAGCAACGTTTTTTTTCTGTCCCACAGCGCAACGATCTCGTTTTCGTGGTCGGCGGCGCCTTCTTCCTGCAGCCGGTCGATCTCGCGCTGAACGGCGGCACGCTCGCGGGTGTAGCGGAGCCGCTTGAGTGCCCGAACGCAATCGAGGGGGTCGCCGGGCGGGTGGGACTGCCGGCCGATGCCGTCGACCAGCTGCGCCTCCATATCACTTAGACGCTCGATCAGCGTCTGCGGTAAGGACCCCGGTGGCAAATCCTGCAGGGATCGCGCCTCCTCGAGAATCGTCCTGGTTGCGAGCCCTTCCATGTCCTCGGCGTCCATCTGCTTCAGCGCCGCGACTGCCGCGGGCGAATCCCTCAGGATAGCCCAGATCAGGCCCTTTTCCGCAGTCTTTACCTGGTCCAGCCCGACACGAGCCCGATCGATGGCCGGGACGGCCGTTTCCCGGCGCGAAGCCGCCTTTCGGATCTCGGCCCGGACCACCTCTTCCGTAATGCGGGCCTTGTGGGCCAGCCTGTCCGCAAATTGGTCACGGGTGGTGGCATCGGGAATCCGGGCCGCGACTTCGAGCATCCGGCCCAGGAACTCCCGGCGGTCTTCGTCCCGGCTCAACTCCTGGCCGGCGGCAGCCTGGTCCAGCAGATACTCGAGGTACGGCCGCGACGTGCGGAGCCGCTCCTGGTACGCCGCGCCCCCCTCGCGGCGGATGAAGGTGTCCGGATCGTCCCCGGCGGGCATCATCGCGACGTTGACGCTGAAGCCTTCGGTCACCAGAAGTTCTGAAGATCGCACGGCTGCGCCTTTGCCCGCGGCGTCGGGATCAAAACTGAGGACGACTTTCGATGCAAAACGTTTCAGGAGCTTCGCCTGAGCCGGCGTCAACGCCGTGCCGGAGGATGCGACGACGTTCGTGATACCCGCCTGCACGGCCTGCGCCACGTCGAAGTACCCTTCGACCATGACCACGTGCCTGGCTTTGGCGATCGCGGCCTTGCTCAAGTGGAGCCCGTAGAGCGTGCGCCCTTTGACATAAATCGCGGTCTCGGGTGAATTCAGGTACTTGGGAGTCTGCCCCTCTTCCATCGCCCGTCCGCCAAAGGCGATCACCGCGCCGTTGTCGCGGGCGATGGGGAACATCAGCCGCCCGCGGAAGCGGTCGATGACCGCGCCTCCCTCCCGCTCGAGGGCCAGGCCGGTCCGCGGGAGCCAGCCCGGAGCGAATCCTTCACGGATCAGCCGCGCCTTCAGCGCCTCGTGCGACGGCGGCGCGTAGCCGACGCCGAGGAGCTCGATCGTTTCCGCCGCCAGACCGCGTCGGGTAAGCAGCCGCCGGGCGGCCGTCCCGGCCGGTGTCGCGAGCTGCTCGCGAAACCAGGCCGCCGCCACTTCGTGCGCTTTCATGATGGCTTCACGATCGCGTTGACCCTCCTGATCCTGCCGTCCGTCCTCGAGCTCGGGCACGGGGAGGCCGAACCGTTCGGCGAGCTGACGGACCGCGTCGGGGAACGTCACCTTGTCGTACAACTGCACGAACTTGATCACGTCGCCGCCCGCATGGCAGCCGAAACAGTGAAAGAACCCCTTGTCGTACACGTGGAACGACGGCGTCTTCTCTCCGTGAAACGGGCAAAGTCCCTTCCACGATGCGCCGCTGCGCTTGAGCGGCACGCGCTCCTGGACCACCTGCACGATGTCGGCGTGCGACTTCAGGTCCTCGACGAAGCTGGATGGGAACAGGGGCATGGCACTCAGCTCTCAGCTCTCAGCTGTCAGCTGTCAGCCCGAGAAAAAACATTCAGATCACAGCCCGCGACTGGATCTGAATGCTCTATCTCGAAGCTGAGAGCTGACAGCTGAGAGCTGAACGCTACTCTTTCAACTCCACCACTGTCACGCCGCCGCCTCCGTGCTCGGGCTTGGCCGCGGCGAAACTCGTCACGAACGGGTGACGCTGCAGGAACTCCGCCAGAGCGCGCCGCAGCTGGCCTGTGCCGTAGCCGTGGATCAGGCGCACGCTCCTCAGCTCCGCGAGCACGGCCTCGTCGAGGAACTTTTCCGCCCGCGAAACCGCTTCGTCGACGTGGCACCCGATGACGTTGATCTCGGTTAGGGATCCCTCCCGTGGCTGCAGCTCCACGTGCACGCGGACCTTTGCCGGTTGTGCCGGGCCCGCCGCTGTCGGCGAGAGGACACGCAGCTCGTCGACCTTCGCGCGCAGACGCTTCCCGCGCACGTCGATTTCGGCTTCACGATCGTGCAGCGCCTGCACGATGCCTTCGAGGCCGAGGCCGCCAACACGCACGCGATCCCCGACGGCCGGCGTCTTCCCCGTGGCGACGGCCGGCTCGCCCCCGGCCGGCGCACCGGTCTCCGAGTCCCGGCTGCGCGCACGCTCGGCGATCGCGTCCACTGCGGCGCGCGCTTCGGCGCGAGCCGCACCGGTCTCTCCGGTTGGAATGAGGCGAGGGGCACGCCGTTCGGCTTCCGCCGCCATGGCCTCCGTCCGGGCGCGCAGCGCGCCAACGACGGCGTCGATTTCGCGCCGGGCGTCGCGAAGGCGATCCTCGAGCCGCTCGTCCAGGCGGCGCCGGAACGTTTCTTCGCGGTTCTTGAGATCGTGCTCGCGCACCTGCATCCTGGCCGACGCCTCGTCGAGCGCGGCACGCTCCCGTGCCGCCAGACGGTGCTCGTGCTCGAGCGACTGCAGGTCGCGCTCCACTTTGGCGAGATGCTCCGCGAGCTGCGCCTCGCGGACGCTTCGATACTGACGCGCCCGCTCGATGATGGATACCGGCAGCCCGAGCCGCGTCGCGATCTCCAGCGCCAGGCTGCTGCCGGGCGCGCCATAGTTGAGCCGATACGTCGGCGCGAACGTCGCCGGATCGAATCCGAATCCCGCGGGCGCGACTCCCTCGGTCGTTGCGGCGTACGTCTTCAGCGCGTCGTAGTGGGTCGTCGCCACGACCATCGCGCCGCGCGTTCGGAAGTGGTCGATCGTCGCCATCGCGAGCGCGCCGCCCTCAACCGGGTCGGTGCCCGCCCCGGCTTCGTCCAGCAGCACCAGCGACGGAAGGGCGAGGCCGCGATCCATCGCGACGACATTCGAGATGTGACCGGAGAACGTGCTGAGGCTCTCGGCGATCGATTGCTCGTCGCCGATGTCGGCAAAGACCGATCGGAAGACGGGCACCTGGGTGCCGTCAGCTGCCGGGATGAGCAGACCCGACTGCGCCATGAGCGGCAGGAGCCCGGCCGTCTTGAGCGCAACGGTCTTGCCTCCGGTATTGGGTCCCGTGACGACGAGCACGCGCACCGGTGGAATCAGCAGCACGTCGACGGGGACGGGGCTCGAGGCTCGGGACTCGGGGCTCGGGACTCGGGGCTCGGCCGCCGCATCGCCTTCGCCGAGATGGCGGCGCACGGATGGGATCAGGAGCGGATGCCGCGCTGCGCGGAGTTCGAGGCGGCCGTCGCCCGCGATCGCCGGCTGCACGCCGTCGACCATCAGCGAGAAGCGCGCGCGTGCCTGCAGGACGTCGATCTCGACGGCGGCATCCACTGTTCGCTGCACGTCGGCCGCGCGCCGGCGCAGCGCGTCCGCGAGCGCAAGGAGTATCCGTCGAACCTCCTCCGCTTCCTGCTGCTCGAGCGCGACGATGTCGTTGTTGATCTCGACAGTGCTCAGCGGTTCGAGAAACAGGCTCGCGCCGCTTCCGGAGCTGCCGTGCACGATGCCAGGGATCGCGGCCCGATGCTCGCTCCGCACGACGAGCACGTAGCGGCCGTTGCGATCGGTGACGATCTGCTGCTGCAGGTACTTCGCGGTGTCACGCCCCCGCAGGTAGGACTCGAGCGTTCCGCGCAGCCGCGCGCGCTGCTTGCGCAGACGATCCCGGATGCTCGCAAGCTCCTGGCTCGCGTCGTCCACGACTTCGTACGCAGGGGAGATCTTGCGGCGAATGTCCGCCGTCTCGTGATCGAAGCTGGCGGCCGTTTCCGCGATTGCGCCGAGCCGCGGGAACGTGCCGCGCGCCCGGCGGATGGTCTGGCACGTCTGACCGACGGACACGAGAAAAGTCGCGAACGCAACCAGCGCCTGGGGTTCGAGGACCCTTCCTTCGATCGCAAGCGATGCCAGGATGGCGTCAAGCTCCTCGGGTGCCTGCAAGCCAACGTGCTCGGTTCGCAGGAACCTGACGGTCTCGGACGTCGCGGCCAGCGCGGCGCCGACCTCGTGCACGTCGTCGAGCGGACGCAGCCCGGACAATCGGACGGCGCCCGGCGGCGTCTGCGCGAAGCGGCGAACCGCGTCCACGATCCGGTCGTATTCGAGGGCCCTCAGGGCGCCGGACTGCATCTGACTATGAATGATTGGCAGGTCCCTGACCGATCAGGGCAATCCTCAACTATATCGCCGAACGACGCAGGGCTCAAGATTCGGCTTTGGGCTTTCGGCTCTTGGCTTTCGACCTGACAAACGCCTTCAGATCGCGAATATGCCCGAAGTCTGAAGGCTCGTTCAAAGCCAGGAGCCCAAAGCCCTGAGCCCAAAGCCGGTCTCAATCAAGATGATTGATCGAGTTCGCGATCGCCGCCGCACCGAAGCCGTTGTCGATATTCACCACCGACACGCCGCTCGCACAGCTATTGAGCATGGCCAGCAGCGCCGTGATGCCGCCGAAGCTCGCGCCGTAGCCGACGCTCGTGGGCACCGCGATGACCGGCGCCGCCACGAGGCCCCCGACGACGCTCGGCAGCGCCCCTTCCATCCCGGCGACGGCGATGATGACGCGTGCGGAGAGAAGGCGCGCGTGCTCGGCGAGCAACCGGTGCAGGCCGGCGACGCCGACGTCGTACAACCGATCGACCGTGTTGCCCATCAACTCCGCCGAGACCGCCGCCTCCTCCGCGACGGGGAGATCGGCCGTGCCGGCGGCGGCCACGAGGACCGTCCCGCGGCCGGGCGTCAGTTCCCCAAGCGGAAGCGTAATGGTTCTGGCCAGGTCGTGGAATTTTGCCTCAGCCAAACGCGCCGCGACGGCTTCGTAAGCGGCGCGATCCGTACGCGTGACGAGCAGGCTGTGACCCGCGGCGACGATCCGTTCGGCGATGCCGGCAATCTGATTTGGGGTCTTTCCAGGCCCAAAAATCACTTCCGGCAAGCCCTGCCGTGTCGCCCGATGGTGGTCGACCCGCGCGTAACCCAGGTCCTCGAAGGGTGCCTGGCGCAGATATTGAAGAATCTGCTGGTGTGCTGCATCAGGCGTGACCGCGCCTGATCTGACGTCCGCGAGGAGGGACTGAAGGTCCTGGCGTTTCATCCCGCGCGGCCGCACCGCCGGGCGTGCGCGGCGTTCGACTCCAAGTGCTTGCTGCAGGTCGAGTTCTTTGACTTCGGGGCCAGCCGAACAGTAATATCAAGGATTGTGCAGGTTGATCGGCTCATGAATCTATGTCGCTGACTGATACCGTCATTCTCGTCCTGTACTTCTTCGTATTGAGCATCCTGGCCATCTACGGCTGGCACCGCTATTACCTTGTGTATCTTTACATGAAGCACAAGGGCAACGTGCCCAAGCCCGTGGCGCCGCCCCGCGTGCTCCCGCCCGTCACGGTTCAGCTGCCGATCTTCAACGAGATGTACGTGGCCGATCGACTCATCGACGCGGTCTGCGAGATCGACTATCCGCGCGAGCTGCTCGAGATCCAGGTACTCGACGACTCGACGGACGAGACGACGGAGATCGCGGAGCTGGCGGTGCGGCGTCACGCCGCGCGCGGATTCAACATCAGGTACCTGCACCGCGTCGACCGGCGCGGATTCAAGGCCGGCGCGCTCGAAGCCGGGCTGCAGGAAGCCACCGGCAAGTTCATCGCGATCTTCGACGCCGACTTCGTTCCGCCCAAGGACTTCCTGCTCCGTTCGCTCGGCTACTTCGGGGACGAGAAAGTCGGGATGGTCCAGGCACGGTGGGGGCACCTCAACCGGGACTATTCGCTGCTGACGCGAATCCAGTCGATCCTGCTCGACGCGCATTTCGTCCTCGAGCACGGTGGACGGAACCGGGCGGGCTGCTTCTTCAATTTCAACGGCACGGCAGGCGTCTGGCGGCGCGAGGCCATCGCGAGCGCGGGAGGGTGGCAGCACGACACGCTCACCGAGGATCTCGATCTCAGCTATCGCGCCCAGCTGCAAGGCTGGCGCTTCGTCTTCCTGCCGGACCTGGTGGCGCCGGCCGAAGTGCCCGTCGAGATGAACTCCTTCAAGTCGCAGCAGCACCGCTGGGCCAAGGGGTCGATCCAGACGTGCATGAAGCTGATGCCGCGGATCCTGCGATCCTCGCAGCCGCTCTCGGTCAAGGCGGAAGCCTTCTTCCATCTGTCAGCGAACTTCAACTACCTCCTGATGTCGCTGCTGTCGCTGCTGATGTTCCCGGCGATGGTCGTGCGCTACTCCACGGGGTGGTCGGAGATGATGCTGGTCGACGTGCCGCTCTTCATAGCCGCCACGGCTTCCGTCGGCAACTTCTACATCGTCTCGCAGCGGGAGCTCTACACGGACTGGCGTCAGCGCCTGAAGTACGTGCCGTTCCTGATGTCGATCGGGATCGGCCTGTGCGTGAACAACACGCGCGCGGTGCTCGAGGCGATGTTCCGGAAGGAAAGCGAGTTCGAGCGCACGCCCAAGTACGGCATCGAGCGCAGCGGCGACGAGTGGGCGGGCAAGAAGTACCATCAGTCCGTCGGCATCCAGCCGATCGTCGAGGTCGCGCTGGGACTCTATTTCACGGCGACGGTCTTCTACGCGCTGTCGAACCAGATTTACGCCACGCTGCCGTTCCTGATGCTCTTCCAGGTCGGCTTCCTCTATACGGGCCTGCTGTCCATCCTCCAGCAATTCACGGACGAAGACATCATCCAGGCGCCGGAAATCGCGAAGTAAATCGGCTTTCGGCTCTGGGCTCCAGGCTCTAGGCGTGGCATCGAGATCGCAGCCGCCCGGCTGGGACTGAATGCTCTTGCCCGGAGCCCAGAGCCCAGAGCCCAAGGCCCAGACCCCAAGCCGATGTATAGTCCGCTCCTGTACAAGGAGCAGCCATGAATCTGACTCGGGTGGCGATAGCGGCCGTCGTGACCTGGATCGTGTATCTCGGGGTTTCGTTCGTGGTGCACACCATGATCCTCGCGGACATCTACACGGCGCATCGCGCCGTGATGCGGCCCGAGGACCAGGCGAACGCGATTCTTCCGGTGGGGTTCGTGTTCGCGCTCGTGGGCTTCTTTGCGTTCGCGTACGTGTACGCCAAGGGTTACGAAGGGGGAAGCGGACTGCAGGAGGGCCTGCGGTTCGGCGTGATCGTGGGCATCTTTCTGTGCTGCTTCGGCAAGATCTGGGAGTACATGGTGTGGCCCGTCTCGGGAACGCTGCTCATCTCCTGGATGCTGGAGCAGATCGTGGAATTCGCGCTCTACGGCAGCATCGTGGGCCTGCTGTACAAGCCATCGACGATGCCTCTGAAGCGTGCGTGACGCGCCTGATATGATCACCGCATGACGACCGACGCCAAGCCCAAAGGAGGACTGGAGGACGTCGTCGCGGCGACGTCAGCCATTTGCTATCTCGACGGCGCGCGCGGCGTGCTCGCGTACTACGGCTACGACATCCACGACCTCGCCCAGGGCGCGTCGTTCGAGGAGGTCTGTCACCTTCTGTGGCACGGCCGCCTGCCGAGCCGAGCCGAGCTCGGCGATCTGCAGTCACAACTGGCCGCGGGGCGCCCGCTCGGCGAGCCAATACTCCGGTTTCTCAAGCAGCTGCCGGCCGGGGACGGCATGGATGCTCTCCGTACGCTCACGTCGGTACTTGGACATTTCGACCCGGAGGCTGCGTCGAACACGCCGCAGGCGAACTATCGCAAGGCCGTGCGGCTGACCGCGCAAATGGCGAGCCTCGTGGCGACCTACGGCCGGGTGCAGGCGGGCGGCGGGCCGATCCAGCCGGATCCCGCGCTCGGTCACGCCGCGAATTTCCTCTACATGCTGACCGGCACGCGGCCGGATGCGCTGTCGACCAGGGCCTTCGACATCGCGCTCGTCCTGCATGCGGATCACGAGCTGAATGCGTCCACGTTCGCCGGGCGCGTGGCAGCGGCCACGCTGACGGACATCCACTCGGCCATCGTCGGCGCCATCGGCGCGCTGAAGGGGCCGCTGCACGGCGGCGCGAACGCCGACGTGATGCGGCTGCTGATCGAAATCGGACAGGACGCGCCGCCCGAGAAGGTGGACGACGTGATACGCGCGAAGCTCGCGCGCAAGGAGAAGATCCCGGGCTTCGGGCATCGCGTGTACCGGACCGAGGATCCGCGCGCGACGCATTTGCGCCGCATGTCGGAGGAGCTCGGCAAGCGGGCCGGCAACAGCCGATGGTTCGAGATGTCGCGCCGGATCGAGCAGCTCGTCACCGGGGAGAAGAAGCTCTATCCGAACGTCGACTTCTACTCGGCCTCGACCTACTACACGCTCGGCATCCCGATCGATCTCTTCACGCCGATCTTCGCGGTGAGCCGCATTTCGGGCTGGACGGCGCACTGCCTCGAGCAGTACGCGAACAACCGCCTGATCCGACCGCGGACGGATTACATCGGGCCGCCGTACCCGCAGCGCATGGTGCCGCTCGACCAGCGCTGATCGGTCAGCCGCACGCGTCCATTCGGCCGAAGCTCGGCGTGGAGAAGCCCTTCGGAATTTCCACCCAGCCGATAGCCCCTTGGCGGTTGCGGACTTTGACCCACCAGACCGATTCCGGCCGGCTCTCGAGAATCCCGATGCATCCGCCTTTGCGTTTCGCGCAGCCATCGGCCGGCCCGATCTCGGCGGTATCGAACGACTCGAGCAGTCGCCCTTTGTACCAGCCGCTCATGTAACCCTCGCCCTGCGTCGTCAGCAGGAACACGCGATCGCCTGACGCCAGCGTGACTTTCTCGCGTGGCGCCTGCGGAAAGCGTGTCGAGTACACCTCGAGCACGGCATCTCTGGTGATTCGCGCTTCGCCCGCCCTGGTCGTGACCACGACGCCTGACATCGCGGTGACGCGCTCGCCCTTGGCGATTTTGAACACCGGTTTGCGGCGACCCGCACCGTCGGGTTTCCAGTAAGCGACCGCCTGGAACGGCGCCTCGGCAATCCAGTCGCGATAGGTGCAGCACTCGAACGGGCAGGCGCCCTCGTCGACGTACGGGACGGGTGGGGCCGCCGGCGGTTGCGCCGCCGCGAGGATGAGACCGAGGATCGCCAACAGGTTCATGTGTCACCCGCTCGAATGCGTTCGCGGCCGGCGCCCCCCGGCAGCCGCGGTCGTGCTTGTATAATGAACGATTCGACAGCCTGCGTCACCCATGGACCAACGCTACATCCGAAATTTTTCCGTCATCGCGCACATCGATCACGGCAAGTCGACGCTCGCCGATCGATTTCTGGAGATGACGGGCGCGCTGCAGGCGCGCGAGATGGAGGCGCAGGTCCTCGACACCATGGACCTCGAGCGCGAGCGCGGCATCACGATCAAGGCGCACGCGGTCCGCTTGACCTACGCGGCGAAGGACGGCCAGAGCTACGTCCTGAACCTGATTGACACCCCGGGGCACGTCGACTTCTCGTACGAGGTGACGCGGTCGCTCGCGGCCTGCGAGGGCGCTCTGCTCCTCGTGGACGCGTCGCAGGGCGTCGAGGCGCAGACGCTCGCGAACGCGTACCTCGCCGTCGAGAACAACCTCGAGATCATCCCGGTCATCAACAAGATCGATCTGCCGGGCGCGCAGCCCGACGAAGCGAGGCGCCAGATCGAGGACATCATCGGCCTCGACAGCAGCCACGCGATCCTGGCGAGCGCGAAGGAAGGGGTCGGCGTCGCCGACATCCTCGAAGCAATCGTGCAGCGGCTGCCGCCGCCGGGCGGCGATCCCGAGGCGCCGCTCAAGGCGCTGATCTTCGATTCGTGGTACGACCCGTATCGCGGCGTGATCATCCTCACCCGCGTGATCGACGGCACGCTCCGGCCCGGCATGAAGATCCGCCTGATGGCCAGGGGGCAGGAGTACGAGGTCGAGCAGGTCGGCACCTTCTCTCCCAAGCCGACCGCGGCGACCGAGCTCGGCGTCGGCGAGGTCGGGTTCGTGTTCGCTGCGATCAAGACGGTGACCGACGCGCAGATCGGCGACACGATCACGGAGACCGCGCGGCCGACCGCCGAGGCGTTCCCCGGATTCAAGGTCAGCAAGCCGATGGTCTTCGCCGGGCTCTATCCCGTCGAGGGCAGCGAGTACGCGCAGCTGCGCGAGTCGCTCGAGAAACTGCGATTGAACGACGCGTCGTTCTTCTTCGAGCCGGAGACGTCGGCGGCGCTCGGCTTCGGGTTCCGCTGCGGGTTTCTCGGGCTGCTGCACATGGAGATCGTGCAGGAGCGCCTCGAGCGCGAGTTCGACATGGATCTCGTCACGACGGCGCCGGGCGTGCTCTACCGCGTGACGACGACCGACGGCGAGGTCCGGGAGATCGACAGCCCGGCGAAGCTCCCCGACATCGGCCGGATCGAGAAGTTCGAGGAGCCGGTGATCACGGCGATGATCCTGACGCCGTCCGAGCACGTCGGCGGGATCCTGTCGCTCTGCCAGGACAAGCGCGGCGTGCAGAAGGGCATCGAGTACCTGTCGTCGGATCGCGTGCTCATCACCTACGAGCTGCCGTTCAACGAGGTCGTGCTGGACTTCTACGATCGTCTCAAGACGCTGTCGCGCGGCTACGCGTCGCTCGACTATCACGTGACGGGCTACTGGGACTCGCCGCTCGTCAAGCTCGACATCCTCGTCAACGAGGAGCCCGTCGACGCGCTGTCGACGATCGTCCATCGCGACACGGCGTATGCGCGCGGCAGGGCGCTGGCGTCGAAGATGCGCGAGCTCATTCCGCGGCAGATGTTCGAGGTCGCGATCCAGGCCGCGATCGGCAGCCGCATCATCGCGCGCGAGTCGGTGAAGGCCCTGCGCAAGAACGTGCTCGCCAAGTGCTACGGCGGCGACATCTCGCGCAAGCGCAAGCTGCTCGAGAAGCAGAAGGAAGGGAAGAAGCGGATGAAGCGCGTCGGCCGCGTCGAGATTCCGCAGGAAGCGTTCCTGGCGGTGCTCAAGGTCGGGCAGGAGTAGGGAGGAGCGCGCATGGCGCAGACATTCCGGAAGTCCACGGTGCGCGAGTACTTCGAAGCGATCGTCACCGCCGTCATCCTGGCGATCTTCGTGCGCACGTGGGTCGTCCAGGCGTTCAAGATCCCGACCGGCTCGATGGAGAACAACCTGCTCATCGGCGATCACCTGCTCGTCAACAAGTTCGTGTTCGGCCCGACATCCACCGCCGTCGATCGCAGCCCTGCTCCCCGTCCGCGATATCCGCCGCGGCGACATCGTCGTCTTCAAGTATCCGGAAGAGCCGCAGCGCGATTTCATCAAGCGGGTGATTGGATTGCCGGGCGACACGCTCGAGGTGCGGGCCAGGAAGGTCTTCATCAACGGCCAGCCGCTCGAAGAGCCGTACGTGCATTTCCTGACGCCCAGCAGTGAGAGCTCGGAGGTGACGTCGAAGGACGTGCGCGAGCACTACCGCGCGGTCAAGGTGCCCCCGGATCAGTACTTCATGATGGGCGACAATCGCGACAACTCACAGGACAGCCGCTACTGGGGCTTCCTGCCGCGCGACTACGTCAAGGGCAAGGCGCTGATGATCTACTGGTCCTACGAGGGCGAGGGGCTCGGCTCGGTCGTCACGAGGGTCCGCTGGGATCGTCTCCTCCACCAGATTCACTGAGCGAGAAGCGCGTCCATCTCGCGTCTGACCGCGTCCGCGTAGCCGTCGTCCTTGACGGAGGAGAGGTTGATCTCCACGTTGAGCTGTGCTCCCCGGCGCGCCGCGCGGAGCAGCTCCAGCCCCACGTTCACATCGCTCGAGGCGTTCGGGTTCCCGTGCTCGACGAGCGTGGGAGCGGATGACATCGCAGCGGCGCTGGCTCGCATGACCGCGAGCGGCGCCTCGATCGCCTCCCGGAGCGCCGCCTGGATGCTGGCGGCCCGCTGCCCGCGTTCGTCATCGGTCCCCTTGGGCAGGCGATAGGCGCTCGACGACGCGATCGGTACGCGTCGCTGTCGCGATCGATCAGCGCCTCGAGCTCCTTCGCGAGGCCTGCGCAGCGCGCACCGGCGTCGCGGAGCCGCTCGAGGTCGGCCCCGGCCGCCGCGCGCGGCTTCGGCAGGCTGGCCACCATCGCGAGGAGCGAGGCGCCCAGCGCGCCTGCGAGCGCGGCAGCCGAGCCGCCGCCCGGCGTCGGCGACGGCGATCGAAAATCCTCGAGCAGAGCCGACAGCGTTTTGCCCGCGAGCGTCATGTCGTCGTGAGATCGCCTGACACGATTCTCCCCCTTTTGACGACCGCTGCGATCGAATCGGCTCCCACCCGTATGAGATCGATCGCGTCGCCCCGGACGAGGACGGCGTCCGCAACCTTGCCGTGCTCCAGGCTGCCGACCTGGTCCGATCGATCGAGCGTCCACGCCGCGTTGATCGTCGCCGCGACGAGCGCTTCCTCGAACGTCATTTGCATCGCGAAGACGCCCAGCGCAATCGCGAACGGCATCGACGGAGAGAATCCTCCTCCGGGGTTGACGTCCGTGGCGAGCGCGACTGGCACCCCGGCCGCAATCAGATCGCGGGCGGGCGCGAACCGGCCGAGCTTCAGGTAGAAGGCCGCGGTCGGCAGGAGCGTGGCTGCGACGTTCGCGCGCGCCATGGCCTCGATGCCGGAGGGCGGAACGAAGATCAAATGGTCGGCAGATCTCGCGCGCACGTCGGCGGCCACCTGGGATCCGCCGCTCGGACCGAGCTCGTCGGCGTGAATCCTGGGCTTCAAACCCGCACTCAGTCCTGCTTCGAGGATCGTCCGCGACTCATCCGGCGTGAACACGCCGGCCTCGCAGAATACGTCGCACCACTCCGCGAGTCCCTCGGACGCCACCGCGGGAATCATCTCGCGGATGACGAGATCCACGTAGTCGGCGCGCCGGGCGCGGTAGTCCATCGGGATTTCGTGAGCGCCCATGAACGTGGGCACGACGTCGATCGCGTGCGCCGCGTCGAGGCGCCCGATCGCGCGCAGCATCTTGAGCTCTGACGGAACATCGAGACCGTACCCGCTCTTGATCTCGCAGGTCGTCGTGCCGCAGGCGAGCATCTCGTCGAGGCGTGCGGTTCCGAGCGCCACGAGCGCGTCTTCGCTCGCCGCGCGCGTCGCCGCGACCGTGGATACGATTCCGCCGCCCGCGGCGGCGATGCTCGCATACGACTCGCCGGCCAGGCGCCGTCGCAGCTCGCCGCGGCGATCGCCCGCGAAGAGGGCATGCGTGTGCGCGTCGACGAAGCCGGGGACGATCGACCAGTCGCTGGCGTCGATGACGCGCGTCTGTGCGGAAGGGGTCGCCGTGCGATCGAACTCGGAGGTCTGGCCGGCGAACACCACGCGGCCGTCGGCGATGGCGAGCGTGCCGTCGTCGACGATCGCGATCCGGCCCTGATCGGCGCCGCGGCGCGGCGCCGGTCCGCCGCAGGTGACCAGCTGGCGGCAGCGCCGAAAGATCAGAATCCAGCGACTATCCCCGGTCGTCAGCGGCCCGCGGCGTTTCCGCCGGCCACGGCGACTGCGCCGGGGCGGCAGGCGACTCGACCTGGCGCGGGCGATGGAGGAGCACCTTGTCGTCGGAGCGATCCTGTTCGCGGATGAACTCGAGCGCGCGATAGAGCGCCTGGATCGATCCTTCGAGCGAGCCCTCGACGTCGCGCCGCCGCAGGCGGAGCTCGTTGATGTCGCGTTCGACCTCTTCGAGCCGGCCCTGCGCTTTCTGCAGCAGCAGATCGGCGCGCCCCTGGGCCTCGCGGATGATCAGCTTCGCCTCGGTCTGCGCGGACTCCTTGATTTCGTCGGCGAGCCGCTGCGCGGTCAGCAGCGTATTGCGCAGGTTCGTCTCCCGATCGCGATGCTCGGCGAGGAGGCCCTCGCCCCGGTGCAGATCCTGTCGCAGCCGATCGAGCTCGCGCAGCGCGTGCTCGTAGTCGTCTGCGGCTTCCGTGAGGAAAGCCACCACCTCCGTGCGATCGAAGCCGCGCAGCGCGGTCCGGAATCGCTGCTGCTTGAGATCGAGCGGGGCGATCCGCATCACGCGTTCGGCCGGCGACGAGCCGGTGCTGGCAGCCGAGGTGCTGGAGGGCGGGTTGGTGCGGTCGAACATGGGATCCTCGCTGAGGCTCGTGGCCTCGCTTGAGCTACGGTCGAGTCTAGCCGATTGGCGGATGGATCGGAGGCCGCGCGCCGAAAATCGCGGTCCCGACCCGGACGATGGTCGCGCCTTCTTCGATGGCCGCTTCGTAGTCGTGGCTCATGCCCATCGACAGGTGCCGCAGCGAACGGGCCGGCACGCCTTCGTCGACAAGGCGATCGCGCAACTCGCCGCATGCGCGCGAACCAGGGCCGCGATTCTTCCGGATCGGCGCTCCACGGCGGCAGGAGCATCAGTCCCGACAGCCGCACGTGGCGAACGGCGAGCCCGGCGCGCACGATGGCTTCCGCCTCATCCGGGGGTGCGCCGAACTTGGTTGCCTCACCCGCGAGGTCGACCTGCACCAGCACCTCGATGGCCCGGGCACCCTCCGGCCGGTCGGCCGCTGCCGCGTCGAGCCGTTGGAGCAGGTCGACCGAGTCCACGGACTGGACCCAGGCGAATGCTCCGGCCGCCCTTTTGGCCTTGTTCGACTGCAGGTGGCCGATGAGATGCCACGCTAGCGGAATATCGGCCGTATCGGCGATCTTCTGCAGGCCTTCCTGAACCTTGTTCTCACCGAAATCCCGCTGGCCGGCGGCGTAGGCCTCACGCACCCGATCCGCCCCGAAGGTCTTGGACACGGCCACGAGGGTCACGTCCGATACCCGCCGACCCGACCGCCGCACGGCGTCGGCGATCCGGGATCGAACTTCCGCGAGGTTTTCAGCTATCGGGGACAAAGTGTGTCGGTTCAAGGTTCAAGAACCTTGAACCTTGAACCCTGAACCTTGAACCGCAACTACTTCTTGATCGCCGCCAGCATGCTCTTCGCCTGCTCGGCGTACTGGCCGCCGGCGTCCAGCTTGAGGTACTCCTCGAACGACTTCGTCGCTTCGGGGAGCTTGCCCTGGTTCACGTTGGCCATGCCGAGCCAGTAGTGGGCATCGGCCAGCTTGGGGTTCAGGCTGACGGCCTGCTCGAACAGTTTCTGGGCCTCGGGGATCTTGCCGGCGTTCCACGCGATGACGCCCTGGTTGAACACGGCGCCCGCGTTCGCGCCGCCTGGTGCGCCCGGCGCGCCGGTGCCGCCCAGCAGCTTGTTGGCCGTCGCGCTCGCTTCGGTCGCGAGGTCGAACTTGCGCTGCGCGTTGTAGGCGTTCGCAAGACCCATGTAGGCCTCGCCGAAATTCGGGTTCGCGTCGATCGCCTTCTTGTAGGCGGCCTCGGCCAGCTCGTATTCCTTCTTCCGCATGTGCAGCGATCCGACGTTGGCGTGGCACTCGGCGCACTTCTGGAGCTTGGTCGCGACCTCGGTGAACTTTGCGATGGCCTCGTCCACGTTACCCGCCTTGTCCGCCGCCACGCCCGCCTCGAACGCCGCCTTCACCGCGGCCATTTCGGCGTCCATCTTCTTGCGGTCGGCGTCCGAAACCCCGCCCGCACCACCGCCCCCGCCGCCCGGCCGCAGCTCGAAGTTCAGCTCTCTCTCATCGATGCTGACCCTCGTCTCCTGCGTCTGGCTCAGATTGTCCTTGGTCACGGTGACCGTGTAGGGCCCAGGCGCGAGGAAATGCGTGTACTCGCCACGGCGATCGGTCTTCGTGGTGAACTTCCGGTTCAGTTCCTTGCTCTCCATCACCACCGTGGCGCCCTCGACCGGTTTGGCGTTGGCGTCCACGACCTTGCCCTTGAGGCGGCCGGTCTGCGCGTGGCCGACAGCCGCGCACGCCGCGATCGCGAACGCGGCAACAGTCAGCCGGAAACCGATTGAAGCGCGGCGGATGTGTGCACTTTTCATGCGAACCTCCGTCAGGTCCTGCGGGAGTGTGTCGTAGTACGAATCCAGCGCGATGAGCTGGTTCAGTTTACACGATGTTCGTGATCAGGTACTCGCGCACGGCGCCGCGGCGCGACGCGCGCGAGTTGATCGCGCGCCTGGCCGCCACCGTCGTCGCCCGGAGGCCGGCCGATCGCGCGTCCGAGTCGTCGGCGTAGAGCCGTCGGATGTCGGGCGCGACGGAATTGCTCAGCAACACGGCGGCGCCCTTGAGCGCGAGCGCGACGACCGTCCGCTGCAGCCGCTCCTGCTCGTCGGGACCGAACCGGCCCGCCGTGTACGACGTGAAGTGCGCCGTCCGGCTCACGGGGGCATAGGGCGGATCGAGATACACGAAGTCTCCGGAGCGGCCGCCCGCGAGCGCGGTCTCGAATCCACGCACGTCCAGCGTCAGGCCGGGGCGGCGGAGCGCGTTGGACAGCCTGCGGAGATTGGGCGCGTCGCAGATCGTGACCGACGAATACCGCCCCACGGGCACGTTGAACGCGCCTCGCGAGTTCACGCGAAACAGCCCGTTGTATCCGGTGCGGTTCAGGTAAATCAGCATCGCCGCGAGCTCAGGCGTGTACTTCGCCTCCGGGTTCCCGGACGCGTACACGTCCCGGCGCTGCGAGTTGAACCGATCGTCGCGCACGGTGTAGAAGTGCTGGCGTCCATCTGCCTGGTGGCCCGCCTCCAGCCCCCGCAGCGACTCGATGACCTCCTCCACGGCGTCGCGCACCATCCGGTAGCAGCCGATCACGTCCGCGTTGATGTCCGACAGCCGCACCTCGCGCGATTCGAGCAAGCCGCGGTTGTGGCAGTCGAGGAACACGGCGCCGCTTCCCAGGAACGGCTCGAAATAGCGATCGAAGGTCGGTGGATAGTAGCGGCGCAGGCGCGGAAGGAGCTGTCGCTTGCCTCCCGCCCACTTCAGGATCGGCTTGACTGGTTCACGCGTCCCGGCGTCCGTCTGCCTAGTCGCCATCGTCCGCATCGAAGAATCGGGCGACGTCCGCGAGATCCTGCGTGACCGGGGCCGGCGGCAGCGACGCCAGGAAGCGGCGGCCGTACGCCATCGTCTTGAGTCGCGGATCGAGCACCGCCAGGACACCCCGATCCTGGCGATGACGAAGCAGCCGGCCGAGTCCCTGCTTGAGGGCGAGAATCGCCAGCGGAATCTGATACTCCCCGAACGCCGATCCGCCTCGCGCGGTGATCGCCTCCACCCGCGCGGCAGTCACGGGATCGCCGGGCGACGCGAACGGCAGCTTGTCGATGATCACGCAGCTCAGCGCGTCGCCGACGACATCGACGCCCTGCCAGAAGCTCGACGTCGCGAGCAGCACGGCGTTCGGCGTGTTCCTGAAGTCCCTCAGCAGCGCCGAGCGCGGCGCGTCGCCCTGGACGAAGATCGGGAACTCGAGCTCCTGTGACGCGAGCCGGTGCACTTCGCGCAGGTTCGCGTAGCTCGTGAACAGCACGAACGCGCGCCCCGACGTGCGCTGGAGGATGCCGACGATCTCGCGCGCGGCCGCGGCGGGAAAGTCGGGCTGCCGCGGATCGGGGATCCGCTTCGGCAGGTACAGGATCGACTGGCGCCGGTAGTCGAACTCCGAGTCGAGCTTCAACTCGGTCGCCCGCCGCACGCCGAGGCGGCCCTTCACGTACTCGAACGAGTCGTCCACGGTCAGGGTCGCTGACGTCAGGATCGTCGCGTCCATCCGGTCGATCAGGAGATCCCGGATCGTCGACGACACGTCAATCGGCGAGGCGCGGAGGAACGTGCCGCGTCCCCGGGTCTCGAGGAAGAAGACATATCCGGGATCGTTCGCGCGAAGGAGGAACCGCAGGTCGTCCTTGATCTCGGTCGCGCGCCGCCCGAGCGCCAGGACGTCTTCCGGGACATCCTTCGCGAGCGCCACGTCTGCTTCCAGCGCCTCGAGCATCGACACGAGCGCCGCGCCGTCGTCGGCCACGCGGTCGAGATCGGCTGACTTCACGCGGACCCGCGACTCGGCGCCCTTGGCGTTGGGCAGATCGAAGCGGACCATGTGCAGCGCGGAGAAGAACACCCGCGAGTCCTGCCGGATCCGCTGCGCGTCCTGCGCGATCTGAAGCCTCCGCTCGGCGTCGCCCACGAGCCCGGTGCCGATTGCGATGTCGACATCACGCGCGAGATCGTCGATCCGGAAGCTGCTCACCGACAGGCCGAAGTACTGGGTGGCGACGTCCTCGAGCTGGTGCGCCTCGTCCACGATCGCCGTGCCGCACCGCGGAATCACCTCGCCAAAATTGCTCTGGCGGACCGCGGCGTCCGCGCAGAGGAGGTGATGGTTGACGATCACGATGTCGGACTCGGCGGCGCGCTGACGCATGCGGACGACGAAGCAGTCGCTGTAGCGCGGACACTCCGCGCCGATGCAGTTCTCCGTCGTCGCGGCGATATCGCTCCAGAATGGCAGGTCCTCCGGAAGATCCTCGACCTCGGCGCGATCGCCGGTCTCGGTGTCCTGCACCCAATGCTCGAGAATGCGCAGCTGCGCGGTCTCGTCGTACGAGCGGATGGCTGGAGATTCGCGGAATGCTTCAAAACGATGCAGGCAGAGGTAGTTCCCCCGGCCCTTCATGCACGTCGCGGTGAACGGGACGCCGAGCGCTTCGCGGAGGACGGGGAGATCCTTGAAGAAGATTTGTTCCTGCAGGTTCTTCGTGCCCGTCGAGACGAGCACGCGCTGGCGGCTGAGAATCGCCGGCACGAGATAGGCGAGCGTCTTTCCGGTCCCGGTCCCCGCTTCTACCAGGAGCACGCCGCGGCTGGCCAGCACCGACGCGACGGCGCCGGCCATCTCGATCTGCGCCGGCCGCGGCTCGTAGCCGTCGAGCACGCGCGCGAGCGGACCGTTCTCGCCGAACGCCGCGATCGACGCGTCGCTCAGCTCTGCTACTCGGGGTACAGGGGAAACTTCCGGCACAAGGCCTCAACCTTTTCACGAACGGCCGCGGCAATCGCGTCGTCGTCCGGCGTCGCGAGGACGCGGGCGAAGTATTCCGCGATGAGATCCATCTCTGGTTCGCGCATGCCGCGGGTCGTGACGGCGGGCGTGCCCACGCGGATGCCGCTCGCGACCATCGGAGGATTCTGATCGAAGGGAATCGCGTTCTTGTTGACCGTGATGCCGGCTTTCCCGAGCGCGGCCTCGGCGACCTTGCCCGTCAGCCCTTTCGAGAAGACGTCGACGAGCATCAGGTGATTGTCGGTGCCGCCGCTGACGAGCCGGAAGCCCGCGGCCTTCAACCCTTCGGCAAGACGCCGCGCGTTTGCGACGATCTGCCTCTGGTACTCGACGAAGCCCGGCTCCATCGCTTCCCTGAAGCACACGGCCTTGGCCGCGATGATGTGCATCAGCGGTCCCCCCTGGACACCGGGGAACACCGAGCGATCGAGGTCCTTCGCGTATTGGGCACGGCAGAGGACCATGCCGCCGCGCGGGCCGCGCAGCGTCTTGTGCGTGGTCGTCGTGACGAAGTCGGAGTGCGGCACCGGGCTCGGATGAATCTTCGCCGCCACGAGCCCGGCGAAGTGCGCCATGTCGGTGACGATCGGCGTTCCGATCTCGCGGCCCACGCGCGCGATGCGCTCGAAGTCGAACACCCGTGGATAAGCGCTGGCGCCGACCATGATCATCTTCGGCTTGTGCTCGAGCGCGAGACGTTCGAACTCGTCGTAGTCGATCCGCTCGTCGTCCTTCCGGACCCCGTACGGCACGATGGAGTAGAGCTTTCCGGAGAAGTTGAGCGGATGGCCGTGCGTGAGGTGCCCGCCGTGCGCCAGGTTCATGCCCAGGACCGTGTCGCCGGGCTTGACGAGGGTCAGGTAGACCGCCATGTTCGCCTGCGCACCCGAGTGCGGCTGCACGTTCGCGTGTTCGGCGCCGAACAGCTCCTTCGCCCGCGCGATCGCCAGCGACTCCGCGACGTCGACGAACTCGCAGCCGCCGTAGTACCGCTTGCCTGGATACCCTTCGGCGTACTTGTTGGTCAGCACCGAGCCGGCCGCGTCGAGGACTGCCTGGCTGACGAAATTCTCGGAGGCGATCAGCTCGAGCCCGCTATTCTGCCGGTGCACCTCGTGCGAGATGGCGGACGCGACGTCCGGATCGGTTTCGGCCAGCGAGCGCCAGCGCGACGGAGCTTCGGTATTAGGCATTGTGTTCCTGTTTGATCGTCAGATTCCCCTGCTCGATGTCCCGGATCTGATCGAGGCGGCGCTGGTGCCGTCCCCCTTCGAACGGCGTCGTCAGCCACACCGCGAGGATTTCCTCGGCAAGGCCGGTGCCGACGATGCGGCCGCCCATGGCGAGCACGTTGGCGTCGTTGTGCTGTCGCGCCAGGCGCGCGGTGTACAGATCGTTGCAGACCGCAGCCCGGACGCCGACCACTTTGTTTGCGGCAATCTGTTCGCCCTGTCCGCTGCCGCCGAGGACGATGCCGCAATCGGCGCCGCCCGCGGCGACGATCCGGCCCACCTCCGCGCAGATCGGCGGATAGTCGACCGGCGCCTCGGAGAACGTCCCGCAGTCCTCGATCTGGTGACCGAGCTGCCCGAGCGTGGCGATCAGGTGCTGCTTGAGCGCAAAGCCCGCATGGTCCGATCCGATCGCAATGCGCATGGGGGACGATTATAAGCTGCGAGCTGGCAGTTTCAGCTTCGAGCTTCCAGCTTCCAGCTGCCAGCCGCTACAAAGAGCATTCTGATCCCGGCAGCACGACTATGATCTGAATGTTCTTAGCTGGAAGCTGGAAGCTGGAAGCTGAAACCTGCCAACCATGCCCACCGTCACCATCACACCGAAAGGCGAGGAGCGCATTCGCGCCGGGCATCCGTGGGTGTACCGCAGCGATGTCGTGGACGTGCGCGCGGAGCGCGGGCAGATGGTGCGGGTGACGGGCCGCCGCAAGGCGTCGCTGGGCTACGCGCTCTACAGCGACCGATCGGAGATCTCGCTGAGGCTGTTCAGCAGGAATGCGGAGGCTCCCACGATAAAGACCTGGCGGGAGCGTCTCGAGGCGGCCGCGGCGTACCGGGACACGCTCGGGATCGACTCGACGGCGTATCGTCTCGTGCACGGCGAGGCGGATCGTCTTCCCGGTCTCGTCGTCGACAAGTACGGCGACTACCTGGTCCTGCAGGCGCTCGTGCAGGGCGTCGATCTGCGGATTCCTGAGATCGTGGCGGCGCTCGTGGAGCGCCTGCAGCCGGCGGGCATCCTGGCCAGGAACGATCCGCGCGTGCGGCTGCTCGAGGGGTTGGAACAGCGCGTCGAGGTACTGCATGGCACGGTTCCAGACACCATCGAGGTTCGCGAGGGACGTGCGACGTACCAAGTCGATCCGCATCGCGGGCAGAAAACTGGGCTGTTTCTCGATCAGCGCGAGAACCGCGTCGCGGCGGCCTCGGTACGCGCACGGCCGCGCGCTCGACGCGTTCAGCTACAACGGCGGGTTTGCGCTCGCCCTCGCGCCGGTCTGCGCCGAGGTGCTGGCGGTCGACATCTCCGACGACGCAGTCGCTCGAATCGACGCCAACGTCAAGCGTAACAACGTGTCGAACGTCCACGCGCGATCGATGAACGTCTTCGACGAGCTGCGCGAGCTCGAGCGGCGCGGCGAGCGATTCGATACGATCGTGCTGGATCCGCCGGCGTTTGCGAAGAACAAGGCGTCGGTGTCCAAGGCGCTCTCGGGCTACAAGGAGATCAACCTCCGCGCGTTGAAGCTGCTCAACGTCGGCGGGTTCCTCGTCACGTGCAGCTGCTCGTACAACGTCAGCGAAGCCATGTTCGCCGACGTGCTGGCGTCAGCCGCGGTCGACGCGCGCGCCGAGGTGACCGTCGTCGAAAAGCGGATGCAGGGCCGCGATCACCCGGTGCTGATGACGGTGCCGGAGACGTACTACCTGAAGTGCTTCGTGCTGAGGAAGGTGGCGTGAACGCTATTCCTGCCTCAACACGGCGTTCGGGTCCAGCCGCAGCGCGCGTCGCGTGGGAGGAAGCGCCGCGAGGAGCGCGACGGCCAGAAGCAGCGCGGGCACAGCCGCATACGTCAGGGGATCGGTTGGACCCACGCGATAGAGCGGCGTGAGCGAGCCGATGGCGTGGGCCGCGGCGGCCGCTGCGGCGAGGCCGAGCGATACGCCGATTCCCGTGACCGCGAGACCCTCGGCGACGACCAGGCGCACGATGTCCGGCGATCGGGCGCCGAGCGCCACGCGGATGCCGATCTCGCGCGAGCGCCGCACGACCGCGTACGCGATCACGCCGTAGACGCCGAGCGTTGCCAGGAGCAGCGCCAGCGCTCCGCACAGCGCAACGAGCGACGTCGTGAGCCGATCCGAGGCGACGGACTCGTCGAAGTGGCTCGACAGCGGCATCGCTCGATAGATCGGGATCTTCGGATCGACAGCCGTCATCGCGCGGCGTACCGGATCGACCATGCCGATCGGTGAGCCATCGACGCGCGCGACGAGCGTCATCCGCGGGCGATGTTCCTGCTCGAGCGGATAGTAGACGGTGGGAACGCCCGGCTCCTGAACGGTCAGGTACTTGTGCGACTGCACAACGCCGACGATTTCCATCACGCGGCCGCTCGAATCCGTGAGTCGCTTGCCGAGCGCGTTGCCGGCGTAGAACCTGTTCGCGAGGAGATCGTTCACGATCGCGACCAGCGGCGCGCCCGCGCGGTCGCGTGCGTCGAACGTCCTTCCTGCTCGCACTGGAATCTGCATCGTCTCGAAGTACCCGTCTGACGCGACGTTGATGACGAGCTCCATGTCTTCGTTGGGCTTGGGTTGGTAGCCCTCGATCCGGAATCTACGCCTGGACGATAGGCTCAATGGAAGATTGCGCACGAACGCGGCGCCGCGCACGCCGGGCAGCGACCGAACGCGCTCGAGCACGAGCGCGAAGTACTGACGCCCCTGCGCCTCGGTCTGGTGCGGCGGCATTTCGGCGGTGGCGACGACGCCATCGCGGGTGCCGAACCCGAGATCGGCACCGAGCGCGTTCGCGAGGCTCTTGACGAGCAACCCAGCCGAAACGAGGAGCACGACCGCGGCGGCGACCTGGCCGGCCACGAGAATACGCCGAAGGCGCGCGCCCTTTCGTCCATCGGACGAGCCGCCCGACGACCCGCGAAGCGAGAGCGCCGTCGATGTGCTCGACGCGTGCAGCGCGGGCGCGAGCCCGAAGAGCAGGCTGCTGGCCACGGAGATGGCCGCGATGAACGCGACCGTGCGGATGTCCACTGACGTGTCGAGCAGCTGCGCCTGTTCGGCCGGGAAGAACGATGGAAGCGCATCGGCGGACCAGAGCGCGAGGAGCAGCCCGCAGAGCCCGCCGCCCACCCCGAGCACGAGACTCTCGGTCAGGAGCTGCCGAACGATCCGCGATCGGCCGGCGCCGAGCGCGAGCCTGACCGCCATCTCCCGATCGCGGGCGATCGCGCGCGACACGAGCAGCCCCGCCACGTTCGCGCACGCGATCACCAGCACGAGTCCCACGGCGCCCATCAGGATCGCGCCGACGGCCTGGACCATCGGCCGGAAGTCTGGCGGCAGGCGTGAGTGCTTCAGCGCGAACATCGGCCGGGGCAGCGTGGGCGCCTGCAGTGTGCCCAGGCTCGATTCGGGAAACGCCGCCGCGAGCCGTCCGGCGAGCGCGTCAATCTGAGCCTGCGCCTCGCGAAGCGACGAGCCCGCGCGAAGGCGGCCGACGACGGACAGCCCGCGATTCTGACGGTCTCCCGGCGTGGCCGGCGGCGCCACGAAAGGTATCCAGACCTCGGTCGGACCGCCGAGGTCGAGGCCGTTGAACCCTTCCGGCAGAATCCCGACGATGGTGTACGTGCGCCCGTTGACAGCGAGTGTCCGACCGAGGGTTGCGGGATCGCCTGCGAGCGTTCGACGCCACAGCCGATCGCCGATCACGACTGCAGGAGGCGATGAGGGCAGGAGGTCCTCCGCCGCGAAGAGCCTTCCGACAGCCGGCGTCACTCCAAGCAGCTCGAAGAACTCGCTCGTGACCGCCGACACGCCGACGCGCTCGACGCTGTCGCCGACCTGCACGACACCGGCGGAGCTGTTCTGTTGGGCCGCCAGCGTCGCGAAAGCTGGCAGCTCTGCCTTCATGGACAGGTAGTCGGGATACGAGGAGTCGCCGTACGGACCGCTGCTGTAGTCGCTCGTGTAGATCGCGATGAGCGAGCCGGGATCGGCGACGCCGGGCGCGGGGCGCAGCAGGAGCGCGCTGACGAAGCCGAACACGGTGGCGTTGGCGCCGGTCGCGATGCCGATGGTCACCAGGGCGATTGCCGTGAGCCCCGGCGACTTCGTGACCATCCGCAGCGCGTACCGCAGATCCTGCAGCAGCTGATCCATGTCGCGGTAAGCAAAGCGAGACTCATGCCACGCCATCCCCCGGATCGCCGGATAATCGGGCTATCTCGTCGCCTTCCTGGCGGGGAAGCGTCCGCTTTCGACACCGGCCGTTCGCTTCCGGGCTATATTGCTTTTTGGTATCAGGGTGGTTCAGGGTTCAGGGTTCAAGGTTCAGGGTTCTGGTTCCGGGGTTCCGGGATTCCGGAGTTTGACCGATATCACGAGGCTCCCAATGGCGATTCGTCCGTCTCTTCCGGCCCTGCAGGCATCCGACTTTGCCTCGGCATTTCCGAATTCGCGCAAGGTTTACGTCGAGGCTGGCGGGCACTCGGGTCCCGATGCGTGAGATTGCGCTCGGCGGCGGGGAGCCGCCGCTCCGGGTGTACGACACGAGCGGACCGCAGGGATACGACGTCACTGACGGCCTCCCGCAACTGCGGCGCGACTGGATCGTGTGTCGCGGGGATGTCGTCGAAGGACCGCGATCGTCGGGAGCGCCCGCTGCGCGAGGCGCGGGCATGACGGCGGGACTGAGCGAGCGCGTCCTGACAGCGCGCCGCGGGACTGGTGCGGTTACGCAGCTCCACTACGCGCGCCGCGGAATCGTGACGCCTGAGATGGAGTTCGTGGCAGTCCGCGAGGGGTTCGATGCCGAGTTCGTCCGCGCGGAGGTCGCGCGGGGGCGCGCCATCATCCCCGCGAACATCAACCACGCCGAGCTCGAGCCGATGATCATCGGCCGGCACTTCGCCGTGAAGATCAACGCGAACATCGGGAACTCCGCCGTCAGCTCGTCGATCCAGGAGGAAGTGGACAAGCTTCGATGGGCCACGCTCTGGGGCGCGGACACGGTGATGGATCTCTCGACGGGTAGAGACATCCACGAGACGCGCGAGTGGATCCTCCGCAATTCCGCCGTCCCGATCGGCACCGTTCCGATCTATCAGGCGCTCGAGAAAGTCGGCGGACGTCCCGAAGATCTGACGTGGGAGATCTATCGCGACACGCTCATCGAGCAGGCGGAGCAGGGCGTCGACTACTTCACCGTGCACGCCGGCGTCCTGCTGCGCTACATCCCGATGACGGCGAAGCGCATGACCGGCATCGTGTCGCGCGGCGGATCGATTCTCGCGAAGTGGTGCCTCGCGCATCACCAGGAGAACTTCACCTACACCCACTTCCGCGAGATCTGCGAGATCATGCAGGCCTACGACGTGTCGTTCTCGCTCGGGGACGGCCTGCGGCCGGGGTCGATCGCGGACGCGAACGACGAGGCGCAGTTCGCCGAGCTGAAAACGCAGGGCGAGCTGACGAGGATCGCCTGGGAGTACGACGTGCAGGTCATGAACGAAGGGCCCGGGCACGTGCCGCTTCACCTCATTCGCGAGAACATGGAAAAGCAGCTCGAATGGTGCGACGAGGCGCCGTTCTACACGCTCGGTCCGCTCACGACCGACATCGCGCCCGGTACGATCACATCACGTCGGGCATCGGCGCGGCCGTGATCGGCTGGTACGGCACCGCGATGCTCTGCTACGTCACGCCGAAGGAGCACCTGGGACTACCCGACAGGAACGACGTCAAGGCCGGCGTCATCGCCTACCGGATCGCGGCCCATGCCGCGGACCTCGCCAAGGGGCACCCGCGCGCGCAGGCCTGGGACGATGCCCTCTCGAAGGCGCGCTTCGAGTTCCGCTGGGAGGATCAGTTCAACCTGTCGCTCGATCCCGTGACGGCGCGCGCGTACCACGACGAGACGCTGCCGGCCGAGGGCGCCAAGGTCGCGCACTTCTGCTCGATGTGCGGACCGAAGTTCTGCTCGATGGAGCTCACGCAGCAGATCCGCGACATCGCGGCGGAAGGCATGAACGAGAAGTCGCGTGAGTTCCGCGAACGGGGAAGCGCGATCTACCTGAAATCCGAGTAGGCCTTACTTCGCGGGCGGCACTACCGGCACGATCTGGATGACCGTTCGGAACCGAGCGGGCTCGGCGCCGAGCCTCGGATTCAAGTAGCCGAGTGAACCCGCCCACCCGTAGTCCTTCACGGCGACGCCCGGCGGAAACGCCATCGTCTCTTCACGAAACCGCCCGACCTCGAACATGTGAATCGGCGGCTCGTCGAAGACCAGTTCGCCCCGCTGCTTCAGGACCGACTTGTAGTACTCGACGATTTGCGCGAACGGGGCGTTCGTGCCGAAGAGGTGGTACCGCTGGCTGCGTCCCGCGTCGTACGAGCCGAGGTACTCCGCGGACGGGTAGACCGGCACGCCGAGCATGGCGTCGGTCGGCGCGGTGGGCGCCGCCCCGGGCTTCTGCGGTGGCTCGACCTTGATCGTCGCGCCGGGCTTCTGCGGATCCGCCGGCTTGGGGAACGGCTGCGGCACCTGCGCGAACACGGGCCCCTGAACGATCGCACCAGCCAGCAGGACGACGGCGACGTATCGCATGGCTCGTATTATAAAACTCCGCGGACGAAATCCCCGCGAACCTTGCGGAAAACGAGGCACATGACGGACGAACCTTCCACACGATTGCTCTCCTGGTGCGAGGCCGAGCGTGCCTGGCTGCTCGACGCCGTGCGCGAACTGGTGCGCCTGGAGTCGCCGAGCACGAACAAGGCCGCCGTGGATCGGTGCGGCGACGCCCTGTGCGCGCGGCTGCATTCGCTCGGCGCCGTCGTCGGGCGCACGCACGCGGTCGAGAGGGGCGACCACGTCACCGCCGAGTTCGGCGCGCCCGGGTCCGGTGCGCCGCGCGTGCTGCTGCTCGGTCACTTCGATACCGTCTGGGACGTGGGCCAGCTCGAGCGGATGCCGCTCCGCGAGGATCCAGCGACGCGCCGGCTTCACGGTCCTGGCACGTTCGACATGAAGGCGGGCATCGGCGTGGCCATGCTGGCGATGCGCGCGCTCGCGGCGCTCAGGATTCCCCATCCGCCGCACGTCACGATGCTCTGGACGACCGACGAGGAAATCGGCAGCGGCACGTCGCGCGCCGCGATCGAAACCGCTGCGCGCGCCCACCACGTGGTGCTGGTGCTCGAGCCGTCGCTTCCCGGGGGCGGCGCGAAGACGAGCCGCAAGGGCGTCGGCGAATTCGAGCTGCGCGTGCACGGCATCTCGGCTCACGCCGGACTGGATCCGGGGAAGGGCGCGAGCGCCATCCACGAGCTCGCGCATCAGATCGTCGCGATCGAGTCGGTGCAGGATCCGCAACGAGGCGTCACGCTCAACGTTGGACGCGTCGCGGGAGGCAGCCGGACGAACGTGGTCGCGGACGAAGCGCACGCGTCGATCGACGTGCGCGTCCAGTCGATGGCCGATGCGGAGGCGGTGGCCGCGAAGTTGAGGGCACTCGTGCCGGCCCTGCGAGGTACCCGGCTCGAGCTGCGCGGAGGGATCGATCGCCCGCCGCTCGAACGCACGCCGCAGGTCGCCGCGCTCTACCGTCTCGCGCGCGCCGCGGCGCGCGATCTCGGCCAGGATCTCGGCGAAGGTCCGGCGGGCGGAGGATCGGACGGGAATTTCACGGGTGCCCTCGGGGTTCCTACTCTTGACGGACTCGGCCCGCGCGGCGACGGGGCACACGCGGTTCACGAGCACGTCGAGATGGACGACTTACCCTGGCGCGCCGCGTTTCTGGCGGAGCTGCTGAGGCGCCTCGGCGCCGGAGAACTCGAGCAGGTAAAATAAGCACATGGCGAACGGGTTGAAGACAGCGGTACTCCTCGGGACGTTGAGCGCGCTGCTGCTGGTCATCGGCGACCTCGCCGGCGGGTCGACGGGCATCCTGATCGCCCTGATCTTTGCGGCGGTGATGAACGTCGGCTCGTACTGGTTCTCGGACAAGATTGTCCTCCGGATGTACGGCGCGCAGCCCGTCGGTCCCGGCCATCAGCTGTACCGGCTGACCGAACGGCTGTCGCGGCAGGCCGGGCTGCCGATGCCGAAGGTCTACACGATCGCGGATCAGTCGCCGAATGCGTTCGCGACCGGGCGCAATCCGCAGCACGCCGCCGTGGCGGCGACCGAAGGCATCATGCGGGTGCTCTCCGAGGCGGAGCTCGAAGGCGTGATCGCTCACGAGCTCGCGCACGTGAAGAACCGCGACACGCTGATCAGCACCATTGCGGCGACGTTGTCTGCCGCGATCGTCGGGATCGGGCGGATGCTGATGTACGCCGGGATGTTCGGCGGCCGCAGCGACGATCGCGAGGGCGGATCGAATCCGATCGCGCTGCTCGCGATGATGATCGTTGCACCGCTCGCCGCGATGCTCATCCAGATGTGGATCTCGCGAACGCGCGAATTCGCCGCGGACGCGGAGGGCGCGCGCATTGCCGGGACGCCGTACGGACTGGCGGACGCGCTGCGTAAGATCGACGCGGTCGCCCGAAAGGTGCCGCTCGAGGCGAACCCCGCGACGGCGCATCTCTTCATCATCAAGCCCTTCCTCGGCGGCGGGATGATGTCGCTCTTCAGCACGCACCCTCCGACCGAGGCACGGATCCAGGCGCTGCTGCAGCACTCACGTTGAGGCGAATGGCCGCCTGCCGGCCTACCGTGATGTAGGAATCCGTCCGCCCTTTTTTCGCCCCGGTTCGCCGCAATCCCCGAGCCTTGCTGAGCACGAGTTTTGCTGATGTGGTGAGCGACGGGGAGGGCCGGCCGTGACTGACACCGACATCGAGATTCCGCAGAGCCGACTGGCTGAGTCCGCCGAGCGCGTGCTGAATCGCGCGCTGGAGGATGCGCGACGCCGGGAGCACGCGTTTCTCACCAACGAGCACGTCTGCCTCGCGTTTGCGCAGGTCGAATGGGATCTGTTCGGCCAGCTCATGCTGGACGTCCAGCTCAACCCTCACGAGATCCTGCGCGCGCTGGAAGACCACATGCACGCGTTGCCGACGGCCGACGGCCGTGACCTTCGCGTGGCGCAGTCCACCAAGCTCCTGTTCAAGCTCGCGATGGTGCATTCCAGCCGATCGGGACGTCACGCCGTCGAGGCGGCCGACCTCTTTTCCGCGATCTTCGAGGAGACGCAGGGGATTCCGGTCTCGATCATCCGGAAGCACGGGATCGAGCCTGCGACGCTCGTCTCGCGCCTCGCGACGCGGATGCGCGACCACGAAATGCGGGAGGAGCGGCTCAAGCGGCGCTTCGAGCTGCCGCCGTTCCTCAAGCACTTCGCGACGAACCTGAATCTGCTCGCGCACCAGGACAAGATCCCGCCTCTCTTCGGTCGCGACCCCGAGATGCAGCAGGTGCTCGAGGTCCTCTGCCATCGCGAGCGCGCCAACTCGGTATTGCTCCTCGGCGAGCCCGGCGTCGGAAAGACGGCGATCGCCGAAGGCCTCGCGCGCCGCATCGAGTTCGAGCCCGACAAGGTTCCGGTCAGGATTCGCGACTGCCAGATCGTGAACCTGCAGATGAACACCATGGTCGCGGGCACCATGCTGCGCGGCATGTTCGAGGACCGGATCCAGAACGTCATCCGCGAGATCAAGGAGCGCCCGAATCTCATCCTGTTCATCGACGAAGTGCACACGATGATCGGCGCGGGGTCGGCCCTCGGCGCGCCGTCGGATGCGGCAAACGTTTTCAAGTCGGTGCTCGCGCGCGGCGACGTCCGGATCATCGGCGCGACGACCCTGAGCGAATACAAGGAGTTCATCCAGGAGGACGAAGCGCTCGCCCGGCGTTTCCGCACGGTGCAGGTGGACGAGCCGTCGATCGAGGAGACCCGGCGGATTCTCTACAGCCTCAGGTCGCGGCTCGAGCGCAACTACTCGGTCCGCATCTCGGACGACGCCATTGAGACGGCGCTCGAGATGGCGCCGCGCTACATGCGCCACCTGCAGCTGCCCGACAAGGTGATTGGGTGGCTCGACACCGCGTCGGTCAAGGCCGAGATCTCCCGTCAGTGGGACGTCACGGGCCAGGACGTCGTCGGCGTCATCTCCAAGATCTCGCGCATTCCGGAAGACATGGTGTTCCGCGACGTGACCGAGCGCTTCCTCGACGTCGAGGATCGGCTCGGCGCGCGGGTCGTCGGGCAGTCCGCGGCGATCGGCGCGGTGGCCAGGCGCCTCGTGCTGAACAAGGGGCCGCTCAAGGACGGCTTCGATCGCCCGGACGGCGTGCTGCTGTTCCTCGGGCCGACCGGCGTCGGCAAGACCGAGCTCGCAAAATCCGTGGCCGAGTACCTCTTCGGCGACGAGAAGAAGATGATCCGCGTCGACATGTCGGAATACCAGGACGGAACGGTCGCCGTCGACAAGCTGATCGGCATGCCGCGGGGCATCGTCGGATCCGAGCGCGGCGGCGTGCTCACGAATCAGCTGCGCGACAACCCCTACTCGGTGGTTCTCCTCGACGAAGTCGAGAAGGCGAGCACGCAGATGCTGCACCTGTTCCTCCAGGCCTTCGACGAAGGCTGGATCACGGACGGGCGCGGCAAGCGCGTCTACCTGAGCGATGCAATCGTGATCATGACGTCGAACATCGGGTCGGAGTGCTTCCGCCGGCTCACCAATCCGCTCGGGTTCCTCTCGCAGCAGGTGGGCGTGGATCAGATTCGCGCGGAAGTCTTCCGCGAAGTCGAGCGCCGGTTCACGCCGGAGTTCAGGAACCGGATCGACGAGATCGTCATCTTCCAGCCGCTGTCGAAAGACGACGTCCGCGCGATCGCGCTCCAGCAGATCGACAGAATCCAGCGTTCGCTCGCGCGGAGCCGGCGGACGCTCAGCGTCACCCCCGATGCGCTCGATCGGCTGGTGGAGGTGGGCTACAGCCTGCCCTACGGCGCGCGATTCCTGAAGCGCACGATCGATTCCAGGCTCAAGCTGCCGATCAGCCAGCGCTGGAACGAAGGCGCGCACTTCCTCGCGACGGTCGTGGGAGGCGACATTCAGATCACGGTCGGTCCGGACGCGCTGGCGGCGAGCGCCTGATTCTCAGCCGGTCCAGTCGAAATCCGGCTGCTCCGCGGCGTGTGCCGGGCTGTCGGCCCTGACTCGATCCGCTCGCTCGTCGCCGTCCGCAGGAGGGCGTCTGCTTCCCAGGTCGTAGCGATCCTGCAGCGACTGCACGAGCGCTCGCACCGCGCGCGCGTACTCTTTCGACGCATACGCTCCCGGATAGAGACGTTCGTAGCCTTCGACGAGATGCGGGAACTCCTGCCGGAGGAACCCCATGAAGTGATCCTTCGTGCCGCCTTTCAGGTAGAGCAGGTTCGCGCCAAGAAAGGCCGCATCGTGATCCGCGATCGCGCGGATGGTGTTCTCCAGCCGGCGCCGCTCGGTCGTGAAACCGGGCACCATCGGCGCCATCAGGACGCCGGCATTGACGCCGGCCTTCCTCAACATCCTGACCGCCCGCAGGCGCTGAAGCGGATGCGCGGTGCCGGGTTCGAGCGCTGCCCACGCGTCCTCGTCTATCGTCGGTACGCTCAAGCACACGCTGCAGCCGGCGCCGCGTCCGATCTCGGCGAGGAGATCCGCATCGCGTACCGACCATCGGCCCCTTGGTGACGACGGCGATCGGCGTGCGGCCGCCGAGCAGAGCCTCGAGAGCGCCGCGTGTGAGCTTGTAGTGACCCTCGATCGGCTGATACGGGTCCGTGGCGGTACCGATCGCAACGAGCTCGCGTTTCCAGGAGGGTTTGTCGAGCTCGCGGCGGAGCACCTCGACCAGGTTGGTCTTCACGAAGATCAGCGACGAGAACTCGTCGCCCGGCCCGAGCTCGAACTGCGTCTGGTAGCGGCGCGCAAAGCAGTAGTGGCAGCCGTGCGTGCATCCGCGGTACGGGTTGAGTGTCCAGTTGAACGGCATCCCTTTCACGCCGTTCAACGCCGACCGGCACGTCACTTCCTGATAGCGGGCGTCGTCGGCCCTTCGCTCTGCCCGATCGAGCGCCGACGCCCCGCCCTCCTTGATCGTCAGCGCGATGGTTCTGGTCGTTGGCGGACGTGGCGGAAGGTCGAAGAGCGCTCTGTTTTCTGTCACGTTCGCCTTTTGTTCGCCAAGGATCGCGCGAACGCCAGGCGGTGTCAAGCGGCAGCAATCAGAAGAGGTAGGCGAGGGCGAAGCCGATCTGAGCCACGAACATCATCCGGTACATGTGAGCCCACGAGACGTGGTTCTCCTCGACCGCCAGCTCCTCGGGACGCCGCAGCATGAGGTAGCAGACGTAGAGTCCGTACGCCGTCATGAAGCCTGAGAGAAGCAGAAGGAGCAGTCGGTTGCCTGTGAGGATGCCGGTGAGCGCGCCCACCGCGATCATCAGGAAGGGGATCACGAACGATGGAGAGATCATCCACGCGGCGCGGCGGACGCCGTAGATGATCGGCAGCGTCCTGCATCCGCCCTTCGCGTCGCCTTCCATGTCAGCGAAGTCCTTCGTCGTCGACGCGCCGAGCAGGAACAGCCCGAAGATGCCGCCGATGAACCATGGCTCGAGCGCCATGACCGTCTTGACGGCGGACCACCCGGCGACTTTCAGCAGCACGCCGCGGGGTATCGCGATCGTGACGTTCGCCCAGATCCCCAACCGCTTCGTGCGAAACGGCGGCGCGGAGTACAGGAACGTGATGATCGTCGCGACGACAACTATCCAGAAGCACTCGTGACGTTCGCCTGGCGCGACGAGCCACGCCAGCGCGAGCGCGATTGCGTAAGTGACGAGCGCGAAGATCCAGGCGCTTCGGATGCTCAACCGCCCGGATGGCAGCGGCCGCTTCGGTTTGTTGACGCGATCGATCTCGAGGTCGTAGATCTGATTGAGCGCGTTCGATGCGGCGTTGAGGACGGCGGCCATCGTCATTCCGAGGATCGGGTAGAGGAGGAGCTCCGCGCTCCACGACTCCGCCGGCGCGGCGCCGGCCGCCGTGACCGAGCCGGACACGAATCCGAGCGCGGGAGCGACGAGCGTGAACGGCCGTGACAGCTCGAACCAGATCGATCCGCGCAAGACGCTCACGTGACCGCCCGGTAGAGGATGATCGCCGCGCCTGCGGCAACCGCCGTGTTGATGAAGTTGAGGAGGTCGTTGTTCAAGATCCCCTGGCCCTCGAGCGTCGCACCGAGCAGGCTTTCGACGAACGATCCCGCGGTGGCCCCGGCGACGATCGGGACCAGCGCCGCGGCAGGGACTATCCCGAGCGCCGCGGCGAGTCCGCCCAGCATCGCGGCACCCGCTATTCCGGCGGCCGTGCCTTCGACGGAGATCGCGCCGGAGGTTCCGGGCTTCACCGCGCGCAGCGTCGGCACCAGATACGTCCGCTCTCCCCAGGCCTTCCCGATCTCGCTGGCCATGGTATCGCTGCCGGCCGCGGCCAGCGCCGCGGCGAATGCGACGAGCGCGAGATCGGGTGCGTACGTCAGGCCGGAGAGCAGCGCGGCCGCTGCCGCGAAGCCGGTGTTCGCGATCGCGTTTCCGGCGCCGCGCCGTCCGCCGCGATCTTCGGCGATGCCGAGCAGCGTCTTCCGTTGAACGCCGAGCCGCGACGTAATCGCAGCGGCGAGAAACGTCGCGCCCAGGAGCAGCCAGCCCGTCATGCCGGCGGAGAGCACGATGGCGGCGCCGATCGCCGCCCCCGCGATCGCGCCGGCCGTCGTGACCGTCTTCGCGCGATATCCGAGCCAGGCGACCGCGACGTTCAGCGCCGCCGCGGGCAGGAGCCAGGGCCACGCGGCAGCCGTGAAGGAAAGGACTTGATCCGCGCTGACGAGCGACAGGGCCCAGAGAACGGCCGCGGCCGAGCCGGGGACCGACAGGTTGTCGTCGAGGCGGACGGGAATGGTCTCGACGAACGCGGCGACGAGCGCGGCGGCAAACGGCGCGCCCAGCGAGAACCACATGTACGGCGGCGGCACGACCTGAGGCCGGCACCACCACGCGAGCGCGGCGCCCGCTGCGCCGCCGAGGAGAAACAGCGCGGCCGATCCGACAATGGATTTTTCGCGATTCCACGGGATGCGCCGCCGCCCGAACCGTTTTCCAATCACCGACGACATTCCATCGCCCACCGCCAGGATGCCCCACGCCGCTGCGGCGATGTCGAGCCGATCGCGAAAGATCAGGACGAGCAGCAGCACCGCCACCGGATAGAGGACGACACCCGAGGTGAAGCGGCGGCCGTGATCAGCTGGGCGGTAGATCCGGCGCCCCACCCGCGGCATCACGAGCATGTTGAACGCCACCGCCGTCGACGCGACGATCGCTGCTCCCCACCAGTCGAGATACCGCAGCAGGAGCGCGCAGGCGCCGAAGCCGATGTGAACGAGTTTTCGGGCGCCTTCGGACGAAGGACGCCCGTCCATCTACGTACGCGGGACGGCGACGCGCTGCCGCCAGTAGTCGAGCAGGTCCTGCAGCGTCTGCTCGATCGGAATCGCCGGACGCCATCCGACTTCCGCGCCGATGCGCGACGGATCGCCGATCACCACGGGATTGTCGGAAGGTCTCAGGCGCGCGGGATCGACTTCGATTCGGATGGACGCGCGCGAGAACCCGAGCATCGCCTCGAGCAGATCGCCGATCCGGTGCGCGCGTCCGCTGCAGACGTTGTAGGGGCGTCCGGCGCGTCCGGCTTCCGCCAGCATCCGGTACGCCCGCACCGTATCGCGCACGTCGGTGATGTCGCGCCGCGCCTCGAGGTTGCCGACATTCAGGACCGGCGGGTTGAGCCCGGCTTCGATCTCCGCAATCTGACGCGCGAAACTGGACGTGACGTACGCGGCAGACTGGCGGGGCCCGGCATGGTTGAACGGCCGCGCCAGGAAAACCGGAGTGGACGTGACCGACGCCGCGATCATCTCCTGCGCGAGCTTGCTGACGCCGTAAGGGGTCGAGGGTCCGATCGGCGCGTCCTCGCCAAGCGCCTCGAGCGACGGACGGTAGACGAGCCCCGATCCCGCCACGACGATCGGCGCAGCGACACCGGCATGCCCGAGGGCGTCGAGCAGGTGATGCGTGCCGAGCGCGTTGACGCGCAGCGGCTTTGCGGGATCCGTCCAGGAGTTCCCGACGTCGGCGGCCCCCGCGCAGTGGTAGACGATCGACGGCTCGAGCGCGGCGATCGCCTTGCGCACGGCCTCGCGATCGAGGAGATCGACGGCGTTCCACCGCACGCGCGGTTCGAGCTGGTCGGGCGGGGTGCCGGTCGGGTTCGACCAGGCGGCGACCGCGGGCTCGAGCGTCAGCAGGTGCTCGACGAGGTGGCTTCCCGCGAACCCTGTGCCGCCCGTGACGAGTGGAGGCCCGGACACGAAAGCGATCAGCCTCGCCTGTCGACGTACTGCTTCCGGTAGTACTCGGCAAAGGCGGGATCGTTTTCCTTGACCGGCCGCCACCACCACTCGTTCTTCTGGTACCAGGCGACGGTCTCGCCGAGCCCCTGCTCGAAGCTGACGCGCGGCGCCCATCCGAGCGACTGCGTCTTCGACGTGTCGAGCGAGTACCGCCGGTCGTGCCCGGGACGATCCGGCACGTGCCGGATGAGCGATTCGGGCTTGCCGAGCAGCTGCAGGATCCTCCGCGTCAGGTCCGCGTTCTTGACGTGGTTCCCGCCGCCGATGTTGTAGACCTCTCCCGCCTTTCCGGACTCGATGATGACGTCGAGCGCGCGGCAGTTGTCCGACACGTGCAGCCAGTCGCGCTCGTTCAAGCCGTCCCCGTAGAGCGGGACCTGGATGTCGTCCAGCGCGTTCGTGATGAAGAGCGGGATCACCTTTTCGGGAAATTGATTCGGGCCGTAATTGTTCGAGGCGCGCGTGATGACGACAGGTACCTCGAACGTGGCCCAGTAGCTGTACGCGAGGCGGTCGGCGCCCGCCTTGCTCGCCGAGTACGGGTTTCTCGGGCGGAGCTCGTCGGTCTCGCGGCTCGATCCTTCCGCCACGTTGCCGTACACCTCGTCGGTCGAGATCTGCACGAACTTCCGGAGGCCCTTGGCCTCGCGCGCAGCTTCGAGCAGGACGAACGTTCCGAACACGTCGGTCGTGATGAAATCGCCGGCGTTCAGGATCGATCGATCGACGTGGGTTTCGGCCGCGAAGTGGACGACGATGTTCGACGCCGTCACGAGGGGGGCGGCCACCGCGGGGTCGGCGACGTCGCCCTTCACGAACTCGTGCCTCGGATGATCGAGCACGTCTTTCAGGTTCTCCATCCGCCCGGCGTAGGTGAGCTTGTCGAGCGTCGTCACCTGCCAGTCCGGATGCGCGGCGAGCGCGTGCCGCACGAAGTTCGAACCGATGAATCCGGCGCCGCCCGTGACCAACACTTTTTGCATTGCAGTTTCCGTCAGGAAGTTCCGGTCGTCGCGGCGTGCGTTACCCGGCTCACCGGCCGGTCGCCCCGCCAAACGCGCCCAGGAAATTGGAGAACGTGCCGATTCCCGCCAGCGTGAACGAGAGGTTGAACCGCTTGTCCTGGGGCACGCTGGTGCGGATACCGGTCAGGTTGAACATCTGGTATTCCGCCAGCACGCCGCAGCACTGCGCATTGTAGTAAACAAAGTAGCGCTGCTGCAGGAAGTCCTTCGCGAGCAGGTTGTAGTTGAACGAATACGTGACGCCGAGATGGTTCTGCGCCGTCCGCCACGTGGCCGACGCGTTCAAATAGTGCGAGCTCGTCTCAGGCAAGGGACCTGTCGGCCGGTCGAAGATGACCTTGACCTGGTTCCAGCCGCCGGATGCCTGGAAGTAGGTCGTGTTTACCGAGCCGATCGCGTTGTACGTCAGGAACGTGCCCGAGACAGGCTCCCACGCCGTCGTGAAGTGGACCTGGATCTTGTCGGTCGGCGACGCGCGGACGGCGACGTTCACGTCGGAATAATTGCTGGCTTGTTTCAGTAGCGCATAGCTCGTGGCGTAGTTCGGGTCGACCTGCGCCGCACGCGGATCGCTGTAGCGCGTCTGGTTGACGTTGACGCTGAGGATCTCGCGGGAGGTGTCCTTCTTCGCGTAGAGCCTGTTCGTCAGGGCGTAGGTCACCTTGAACAGGTCGGGCGTCTGAAAGTCGACGTGGTCCAGCTGGACGATGCGTTCCAGGACATCGAACCCGGTGACACGCTGGATGCTGAACGACGGCTCGATCACGTGCTTGAACTTGCGATCCGGGCGGTTGAAGATGCGCGTGAAGACCGGGCCGGTGATGCGCGAGTTGAAATCGAAGTATTGACGGCGGACCGATTCAGGGACGTTCTGCTCCGGCGTACCGCGACTCTCCGACCAATACGTGCCGCGCCAGCCGACCACGGTGTTCACCGTCAGGAACGGCCACCTGTTGAACGGAAACCGGACGGTCGGATTCACGTCGATTCGCGTGAGTCCGGTGTTGGCTATTTCTTCGTCGTTCTGCGTCGTGCTCCGGAGAATCGTCGAATACTCGCTGCCGAGGCCGAAGTACACTCTCGACGACCCGATCGGGCGCTCGCCGCGCGTGAAGTTGATCCGGGGAAGTCCGCCGGACGTGAAGATGGTCCCGCCGTTGGGCCCGTTGATGTAGTCGGTACGGTCCAGTGTGCCCGACAGCGTATATTCGCGGAAGCCCGTGCTGATGTTGCCGCCGAAATTGCGCGTCGACTGCGTCGCCCGGAAGAAGTCCTGCTGATAGGTCTGCTCGGCTCCCAGGCTGGAGAAGTAGTTGGCGCTGGCCTGCGCGCGGACGCGGCGGCCCAGTTGCTGCACGAGCGATCCGTCCACTCGATAGCTCGTCTGCGCGGCCTGCGTGACCGACCCCGAGTCGTTGGCGTGCTCCTTTTCATCGAGGAAGGAGACGTTCGCGCGGCCCTGTGACCCCGGTGCAAGGATGTACCGGTACTCGCCCGCGACGGCCTGGCCTGACTTCGAGAACCAGTCGTGCTCGATCGTGGCGTCCTGGCTGCGGCTGATGGCCCAGAAGAAATAGTTCGAGATCGATTGCCCTCGGACGGTGGAGTTGCCGTAGGCCGGCATCAGAAAACCCGTCGCGCGATCGTCTTCCTGGATCGGGTAGTAGAAGACCGGCATGTACATCAGGGGCACGCCCTTGACGCGCAGCACCGTGTTCTTCAAGAGCGCGTAGTCGTCGAGCACCAGGTCCGCCTTGCCGGACACCATCTCCCAGCGCGGCGTGGGCTGCACGCACGAGGTGAACGCGCCGTCGACGATGCGGTACTTCTTGGGCCCGATCTTGTGGATTTCGCGCCCGCGGAACATGGCGTCGGGTTCCTGCGTGCCGAAGAAGCTGCGCTCCACGCGCTCGCCGAGCGACGCCGTCCCGAAGGCGTTGTAGAACACCCCGGTCTTCTCCCTGGTGTCGAACTCCATCCGGTCGGCGGAGATCCGGTTCGTCGTCGAGACGAAGAGAACGTTGCGTGTGGCGATGACCAGGTTGCGATCCTGGTAGAGCTCGACGTACTCCGCCTGGAACTGGGCCTGATCGCAGTCGATGCGGACCGGAATCGCTTCGGCTCCCGTCAGCACGAGCACACGCTCGGTCTTGCCCTGATACTCCTTCGTCAGCATTTCCTGGGTCGCGCCCTTCATCAAGGAGGTCTTGCAGCCGCTGACCTCCTGCGCGGCCGCGACACGGGCGCTGACGAGGTGGACGGCGGCGATGAAGGCGATGGCGTGGATCAGACGCAGCATGCGGCTAGACGCGGATCGCGCGGATCCAGCGGATTGCGTTGATCCGCATGATCCGCGAGAATCCGCGTCTTTCATCGAAGAATACCACGCAGCGAACCGACGAGAAAGATCGATCCGGAGACGACGACCCGGCGTCCGGACCGACAGGCCTCGTCCATCGCTTCGCGAGGATCGGCGACCGCATGGATGCGCGCCGGAGCGGACGGCAACGACGATGCGATCGCCGCAATCGCATCAGCGGCGAGCGCTCGCGGGTTCGGCGCCGTCGTGCAGATGATGGCGCCGGCGAGCGGTGCGAGCACCGCGAGGATGCCGGCAACGTCCTTGTCGCGCATCGCGCCGAAGACGAGCGCGACATCGGTCCAGCCGCGATCGCGGAGATAGTCCGCGAGCGCGCGAGCGCCGGCCGCGTTGTGCGCGGCATCGAGGAGCAGCTCGGCGCCGCGCCACCGGACTGATTCGAGCCTGCCCGGCCAGCGAGCGCCGGTCAGCCCCGCTTCGATGGCCGACTGTGGCAGACCGAGCTCTTCCATGAGGCACACCGCCACGGCTGCGTTGCTCACCTGATGCCGGCCCGGCAGCGCCAGCGCCACGTCGTCGAGGCGTGTCGCGGCGGAATGAAGGCTGACCCGCATCGCCTCGCCGTGATATGCGTGCGAAGCGCGGACGCGGTCCAGCGCGCGAACGCAGGTCGCCCCGCGCTCCCGGCACACGTCCTGGATGACCGCCTCCGCCTCTGCGGCGACCGGGCCGATTACAACCGGAATGCCGGGCTTCACCACGCCGGCTTTTTCGCGCGCGATGTCGGGGAGCGTGTCCCCGAGCAGCTCCTGGTGGTCGAAATCGATCGACGTGATGGCTGCGGCCACGGGAGTTATGACGTTCGTCGCGTCGAGCCGGCCGCCCAGCCCGACCTCGATCACCGCGATCTCGACGGAGGCCCGCCGGAACAGCTCGAAAGCGATCGCGGTGCAGCACTCGAAGAACGTCGGCAGCCCGTCCAGGATCCGGTCGCGCACCAGGATTGCGATCTCGTGCTGAACGGCGGCCGCGGCGGCCTCGAGAGACGCCCGGTCGATCTCGCGCTCGTCGATGACGAAGCGCTCCTCGAGGCGCTCGAGGTGCGGGGACGTATACCGCGCGCTCCTGCGGCCGGCCGCGTGGAGCCCGGCGGAGGTCATCGCCGCCACCGATCCCTTGCCGTTCGTGCCCGCGACGATCACGGATCGAAAGCTTGCTTCCGGGTGATCGAGCGCGGCGCAGATCTTCCGCATGCTCTCGAGACCGAACTTCATCCCGAGGCGTTCGAGCGAGAAGAGAAAGTCGAGGGGCGTCACGAGCCGGGCGGCTATTTCTCCGAAGCGAACTCCGCGAGCGTGTGCGCGGGCGCGACGCTCCGGGCGGGCGTCTCGCGCCGGCCGAACTGCAGGACGCGCCCGATCGCGTCCTTCATCTCGCGGCGATCGACGATGGCGTCGAGCATGCCGTGCTCGAGCAGGAATTCGCTCCGCTGGAATCCTTCGGGCAGCGTCTGGCGGATGGTCTGCTCGATGACGCGGGGGCCGGCGAAGCCGATGAGCGCCTTCGGCTCCGCGATGTTCACGTCGCCCAGCATCGCGAAGCTCGCCGTGACGCCGCCTGTAGTGGGATCGGTCAGCACCGAGATGTACGGAAGCCTCGCCCGATCGAGGCGCGCGAGCGCGCCGCTGATCTTGGCCATCTGCATCAGCGACAGCGCGCCCTCCATCATCCGCGCGCCGCCCGAGCACGACACGATGATGACCGGCAGCCGCCCCACGATCGCGCGCTCGATCGCGCGCGTGATCTTCTCGCCCACGACGACGCCCATGCTGCCGCCGATGAAGGAGTACTCCATCGCGGCGACCGACGTCTCGATGCCGCCGATCCGGCCGGTCGCCGTGATGACGGCGTCCTTCATGCCGGTGGCGGCGATGCTCGCGTCGAGGCGCTTGTGATACGGCTTGGTGTCGGTGAACTTCAGCGGATCGGTCGACGTCAGCCCGCGATCGTATTCCTGCCAGCCGCCGTCGAAGAGCGATCGCAGCCGGTCCGCCGAGCCGATGCGGAAATGGTGTGCGCATTTCGTGCACACGCTGAGGCTCGCCGCGAGATCCTTGTTGTAGATGATTTGCGAGCAGGAAGGACACTTGACCCAGAGCCCTTCGGGGACGCGGCTCTGTTTGTCCGGCGGCTCAATGGGCTTGCGCTGCTTCTTGAACCAAGCCATTCGCTGTAGGTTATCACTAATGCAGATAGCGGATTGCAGCTTGTGGATTGCGGATCGCTGATTGTTGATTGCAGGTTGTCAATTGACAAGGGCCGGCTAAATCGCCAGTCCACAACCCCACAATCCGCGATCTGCAGTCCGCAATCCGCAATCTGCAATTAACGATTTCTCACCACATCCCTGACCACTGCCTGCGGCCGCTGGTTGACCGTCAGGAACATCCGGCCGATGTACTCGCCGATGAGACCGAGCATCACGAGCTGCGTGCCTGAAAACACGAGGACCGTGGCCATGACCCAGCCCCAGCCGTACGCCGGGCCGCGCGCGATCGCCCAGAGCCAGACGACGACGGCGAACGCGGCGAGCCCCGCGGCGGCGGTGAGCAATCCCAGGAACGTCGCCGCGCGCAGCGGCACGAGCGAGAAGTTGAGCCACGCGCTCAGCCAGAGGCGCAGCAGCCTGCGCAGCGTGTAGCCGCTCGTCCCCGCGCGGCGCGCGTCGTGCCGCACCGAGATCGATCCGATCCGCTGCGTCACCTGCAGCAGCAGGCCGTCGAGATACGGATAGGGCCCCGTGTAGCCCACGACCTGCCGCGTGACGAACCCGCTCACGCAGCGGAAACTGGACAGATAGAACCCGGTCGGCTTGTCGAGGGCCCAGTCCGTCATGCGGTTGGTGAACCAGCTGCCCGCGTTTCGCCAGCGCGAATGCTGCTTGATGTCGTAGTGGCCGAACACGACGTCGAGCCCGTGCGCCGTTGCGTGCTGCCACAAGCGGACCGCCTCCGACCGGCGGATTCTGCCCGTCGTCGTCGAGGTTGACGATGTGCGCGCCGCGGGCGTGGCGCCAGCCGGTCAGCACGGCGTTGTGCTCGCCGAAGTTGCGCGCGTGCTCGACGAGCGTGATCGGGATCGGCGACGCGCGCACGAGCCCGCGGCAGACCTCGCTCGTGGCGTCCGCGCTCCCGTCGTTGACGAGAACGATCTCGTGCCCGCCCTCGATGTCGAGGGTTTCGATGTCGTGCACGAGCGAGGCGATCGTGGACGCGCTGTTGTACAGCGGGATCACGAATGTCAGCGCGGGCGTCATGTTCTCGGGACGTAGTAGCGCGTTCCCTTGCCCATCGATCGAATCTGCCGCTCCAGATCGGCGACGGCGTCGTCGCCCCACGAGAGATCGAGCCGGGAGGTCTCGACGACCAGCAGCGGCGACGAATTGTAGTGGAAGAAAAAGTGATTGTACGCTTCGTTCAGCTCGCGGATGTGGTCGTCGTCGGGCAGCGGCATGTCGCCGCCCGCGCGCGCGCGCTCGCGAAGCCGCCGGCGGAGGACATCGGTCGTGGCCTGGAGGTAGATCACGAGATCCGGGGTGGGAATGTCCGCTGCGAGCAGCTCGTAGAGCCGCTGATAGATGAAGAGCTCGTTGTCGTCGAGGTTCAGGTACGCGTAGACCTTGTCCCGCTCGAAGAGGTAGTCGCAGATCGTGAGCTGCGCGAACAGATCCGACTGTCGCAGCGAGGTCTGCTGGCGGTGCCGCGCGAGCGTGAAGAAGAGCTGCGCCTGGAAGCCGGACCCTGGCCGATCGGCGTAGAAATCGGCGAGAAACGGATTCTCGGTCTCGTCGAGGACGACGGTCGCATCGAATCGCGCGCCGAGCCGGTCGGCGAGCGCGGACTTGCCCACGCCCTGCGGCCCTTCGATGGCGATGTACCGGGAGTCCAATGTGGCTGGGAGTATAGCAGGGGGGGCCGGCGCGCCGGCCGCCTTACGGTAGCATTGTCGGGTGCGGATCGATCGCCTCGAGCTGCGGCTGATTCGGCTGCCGCTCGTCCGTTTCTTCGAGACGAGCTTCGGCAGGGTGTCGGAGCGCGCGTTCGTGCTCGTGACGATCGAGGACAGCGGGGCGATCGGGATCGCCGAGTGCGTCGCGGACGCCAATCCGTACTACAGCGCGGAAACGACGCGAACCGCGTGGCACGTGATCGCGGAGTTCATCGCGCCGATCGTGCTCGGCCGCGCGTTTGCGCATCCCGGCGAGATCCTCGACGCCCTCGCGGTGATTCGCGGCCACAACATGGCGAAGGCCGCGGTCGAAATGGCGGCGTGGGATCTGTTCGCGCGTCAGCAGGGCGTGAGCCTCTCGAGGGTCCTCGGCGGCACGCGGAACGCGATCGAGGCGGGCGTGTCGATTGGCATCCAGGATTCGCTCGACGAGCTCCTCGAGCGCGTGGAGATCGAGCGGGCTGCCGGCTACCGGCGGGTCAAGATCAAGATCAAGCCGGGGTGGGACATCGACGCCGTGGGGCGCATCCGCGCCCGCTTCGGCGACGTGCCGCTGATGGTGGACGCCAACGCCGCGTATACCATCGACGACGAGGCGCATCTGGCCGGGCTCGACGAATTCGATCTGATGATGATCGAGCAGCCGCTCGACTACGACGATCTCCGCGATCATGCCAGGCTCCAGCGCCGCCTGCGGACCGACATCTGCCTGGACGAGTCGATTGACTCCGTTCGCGCCGGCGACGAGGCCATCGCGATGGGCGCGTGCCGGATCATCAACATCAAGCCGGGCAGGGTCGGCGGGCACGCCGCGTCGATCCGGCTCCACGACCTCGCCGCCTCGCGCGGCATCCCCGTCTGGCATGGCGGGATGCTCGAGAGCGGCATCGGACGGGCGCACAACATCCACCTGTCCACGCTGCCGAATTTCTCGCTGCCGGGCGACGTCGCCGCGAGCCGCCGATACTACGCGCCCGACCTCATCGATCCGGAGATCGTCGTCCGCAGCGACGGAACGATCGCCGTGCCGGATGGCCCGGGCATCGGCATCCACGTCGTGGCGGATCGCATGGACGCCGCGACACAAGAACGAATGGAGCTCAGGGTTTGACGATACGTGCTTTCGCAGTTGGCCTGGCCGCGGCAGTCGTGCTCGCGCCCTTCGGGTGCGGGCCGACGCCGCCGCCGAAACCGCCGGCAGTCGACCTGATCCCCGACCGCGAGAAGCTGGCCTGGATCCTCCAGCTCGAGGATCAGCGCATCCTGCGGCTCGAGCCGCCCGCGCCGCCGCCGCCCCCGCCGCCGGTGAAGGGCAAGCCCCCGGCGCCGGTCGTCGTGCCGCCGAAGCCGTCAGCCGTGCCGGACCTGACGCTGCTCGTGAAAGATCCCGCGCCGCGCATCCGGCGCCGGGCGGCGCTCGCCATCGGACGCGTGAAGGATCGGGCGGGTGTTCCCGCGCTCGTCGGCGCGCTCGCGGATACCGATCCGGAGGTCCGCTCGATGGCGGCCTTCGCGCTCGGGCTCGTCGGCGATCCGTCGGCGGAGGCGTCGCTTGCCCCGCTGCTCACGGACACGGTGCCGCTCGTTCGCGGCCGCGCCGCGGAGGCGCTCGGCCTCATCGGCGCGAAAGGGTCGGCGCAGGCGATCGGCCAGATGGCGGCGGAGTACGCGAAGAGCACGGCGGTGTCGTCGATGGCACCCGATCACGAGGCGCTGCCGATCGGTCCGGAAGCCGAGGCGTTCAGGCTCGGGCTCTTCGCGCTGGTGCGGCTCGGCGCCTACGAACCGATCGCGGCGGCGGCGCTGAACGGCGATCAGCCCGTCAGCCAGTGGTGGCCCGTCGCGTACGCGCTTCAGCGCGTGGACGACAAACGCGCGGCCCCGGCGCTGCTGAAGCTGCTCGACACCAACACGCGATACACGCGGGCGTTCGCGGCACGCGGCCTGGGCCGATTGAAGGATCCCGCGGCTGCCAAGCCTCTGGTCGCGCTGCTCCAGCCGTCAGCCAAGGCGGGCCTGGAAGTGACCGTCGCGGCAATCCGCGCGCTCGCGCAGCTCGGCGGGACCGACGCGATCCCCGCGCTGACGCAGATCGTCGCCGATCCTGCGGCGCATCCCAACGCCCGCCTGGAGGTCGTCATGGCCCTCGGTGAGCTGCGCGCGCCGGATGGGCTCCCGTACCTCCAGGACCTCATGAACGAGGAGTGGCCCGCCATGCGTGCGGCGGCGATTCGTGCCGCGGCGCTCGTCGATCCCGAGAGCTTTCGTCGCCGTGCTCGCCGGGATGGTCCCCGATCGGCACTGGCGGGTCCGCGCGGCGTCCGCTGACGCGCTCGGGACGCTTCCCGCCGAGCTCGTCGTCGAGCGGCTGCGGTCCATGCTGCAGGACGATGACAAGCGGGTGATTCCGTCCGTCCTGTCGTCGCTGTCAAAACTGAAGGTGCCCGATCTTCGGGCGCTGCTGCTGGAGCGGCTGGAGGATACGGATTTCGCCGTGCGGGCCACGGCCGCGCGCGAGCTCGCGACGCTGAAGCCGGACGGCGGCGCCGAGGCGCTGCGCGCCGCCTATAAGAACGGCCTCAAGGATCAGGACTTCGATGCGCGTGCCGAGGCGCTGTCGGCGCTGTCGGCGTACGGACGGGCAGAGGCGGAACCCACGCTGCGGGAAGCGCTCGCCGACCGGGATTGGGCCGTCCGCCTGCGCGCCCAGGATCTCCTGGCCAAGGTTGCGCCCGACGACAGCGCGCCGCCGACGATTACGCCGGCGCCGGGAGCACGCGTGTCCCGGTACGACGATCCGCAGCTCGTGGCGCCCTCGCTGTCGCCGCACGCGTTCATCGAGACGGCCTACGGCACGATCGAGTTCGAGCTCGCCGTCCTCGATGCGCCCCTGACGTCGCGCAACTTCGTCGAGCTCGTGCGCAAGGGCTTCTTCAACGGCGTGGAGCTCCATCGCGTGATCGCGAACTTCGTCGTGCAGGGTGGCGATCCGCGGGGTGACGGCGTGGGCGGCCCCGGCTACTCGATTCGCGACGAGCTCAACGATCGCCCGTATCTGCGCGGGACCGTCGGCATGGCGCTCGGCGGCCGCGACACCGGCGGCAGCCAGTTCTTCATCGCGCACTCGCCGCAGCCGCACCTCGACGCGAAGTACACCGTCTTCGGCCACGTCGTCAACGGCATCGAGTTCCTGGATCGGATCAAGCCAGGCGACGTGATTCAGCGGATTCGTGTGTGGGACGGCACCGGGTGGGTGGAGGGACCGAAGTAGCGCGCCAGCGGCTGGCAGGTGAGTCCGTACGGTGCACCGTGTGGTTGCACGGTGCACCGTACTGCAGCGGGTGGGTGGCTTACCGCTTCTTGCCGCCCTTCTTCTTCCCGCCCTTAGCAGTCTTCTTTGCCATTGCGTTGTATCCCCCCCTTCACTCGTAGGATCGAACGCGAGGAGCTCTTGCCGCATTACAGCGCCGCAGCTTCCGCCGCCGGCCTGCGTCTGTCAGCACCCCTACGCTTCGTTGCTGAAAAACTTCCGTGCGCCGTGCGCGCTCTCGCGGAAGTGTGTGCAGCTAAAAAAAGGGGGTGTCATGAATGACACCCCCGGACCGGTAGGCGGCCGATACTAGCGCTTCTTTCCGCCCTTTTTCTTGCCGCCCTTCGCAGTCTTCTTCGCCATTATTCCTCCTTGGAACGTGGCAGCTCAGCTTCGTTACCAAGTCTGACGCTTACAACAGGTGGGCTGAGCGATCCACCCTCATACAAGATGTAGATTATGGATGAGAAAAATTAAGTGTCAAGCACAAAGTGCACGAAAAGTCAAAAACCTGCACTGCTTTTCTGGCCGCTCCGGCAGCTTCTCGATCGTCGACGCATCGTCCAGGCGATCCGATCGCCGATCGATCGCGCCGAATGGAGCGCTCGCTACTTCTGCAGCCGCGCGATCGCGCGTGCGGCAAGGCGTTGCGTTTCGTCCGACGCGCCGAAGAGCGTGGAGGCGATCTGATAGGCGTCGAGCGCTCGCGCCGTGCGTCCCGCGCGCTCGTGAAGCCGCGCCGCGTCGAGATAGACGCTGCCGAGGATCGGCGGCGGGCACAGCCGTGCCTCGCGGATCGCCAGGTCGAACTCGACAAGCGCCGCGTCCGGCTCGCGACGGGCGAGGAGCACCTGGCCGTAGCGGTAGCGCGCGACCGGATCGCGCGGGTTGAGGACGAGTGCCTCTTCGAGGGCCGCCGCCGCTGCCGCTACGTTCTTCTGTTCGAGTTTTCTCCATCCGTCGAGCGAGAGTCGGAAGGCCTCTGCGTGTCGTGCGTTCGGCGTTCTGCGCAGCCGATCCGCTGCCTCCTTGCGGATGTTCTGCGGATCCCGATCAGGGACGTTGTTGGACGCGAGGCGATAGGCCGCCATCGCGTCGGCCCGGGCGTTGAGACGATCGTGCGCCTCGCCGAGCCGAAGGTACGCCTGCGCCAGCGCTGAATACGGCGCGTCGGGCTTGAGCGCGACGACCCGCTCGAGCTCCTCGATCGCCCGATCGGTCTCGGCCAGCGCGTCGAGCTGCCGGGCGATGCCGAGCCGGGCGCGCACTTCCGCGATGTCCGGCGCGTTGACGCGGTCGGTACGCGCCGCGGTCAGGAGCGTCCGCCAGGCTTCGAGGCTGGCCGTGATGTCGTGCTCGTACACGTCCTCGATCTCGGCGATCTGCGTCAGGAACAGCGGATTGCCGGGGTAGCGCTGATGGAGATCGCGAAGGAGCTGCAGCGCGCGCCCCGTCTGCTGCTCGTACCACAGGTAGATGATGTGGAGCTGATAGTCGGCTTCTCCCTGCAGCAGCCGCCCCTCCTCACGTGTCTTGAGCATCTGCGCGAGGCCCTCCTTGCGATTGCCGCCAGGGAGCATCAGCAGGAAGCGGAGGACTCTCGCCGCCGCCGGCACGACGTCGGCGTAGTAGCGATACATCCCGATCCCGAAGTGCGCGTCGTCGAGGCCTGGCTCGAGCGCGAGCGCGCGTTCGAGCACTTCCTTGATTCGCTTGCCGTCGCGGGCGGCCGCGAGCTTCTCCTCGCGGAGCACGCGCCACTGGACGCGCGCGGCGTACGCGCCGCCGACGTAGAACCACGCTTCCGCGTTCGACGGCTCCCGCTCGATCCAGGCCTCGGTCGCCTCGATCGCCTTGTCGGCCAGCGCGGAGAACTCCGCATCGATCGCGCGGCTGTCGGGGTCGAGCTGAATGCGCCACCAGAGCGCGGTGGCGTCGAGCACCTGGCAGGCCTCGGGCGGCGCCGGCCCGCAGGCGCGCCGAAGCTCGGCCCCGATCTGGGGGAAGCGCGCGTCGAGGATGAGTTCGTACACGCGCGCGAGGCCATCGCCTCCTTTGAGACCGGTCGCCGGCGTCGGCGGGCCCACGGGTCTGGAGGGAACAGTGCCGCGCCGCTGCGCCTCGGGAGCTGCGCACAACGCCGCGGCAGTCAGCGCCGAGATGGCGGCTGCCATCAGTCGCAACCGCATGGGCGACGCGGCTGCCGGACCCCGATCCGCGGTCATATCAGAGTGGTGCGCAGCTGCTGCTTGAGGGCGTGGCGTTCGAGCGCGAGCTCGACGAGGCGATCGACGAGCGCCCGGTACGGCACGCCGGACGCCTCCCACATCTTCGAGTACATGCTGATCGTCGTGAAGCCCGGAATCGTGTTGATTTCGTTGATGTAGAGATCGCCCGTGCGGCGCGAGAGCAGGAAGTCGACGCGCGCCATCCCCGCACAGTCGATCGACTGGAATGCCGTGATCGCGAGGCGCCGAATCTCGTCCGCCGTCGATGCCGGCAGATCGGCCGGAATGATCGACTGCGAGCCTTCGTCCAGGTACTTCGCCTCGTAGTCGTAGAACTCCCGCGACGGGATGATCTCCCCCGGGACGGACGCCTGCGGCGCGTCGTTGCCGAGCACCGCGCACTCGATCTCACGCGCCTCGGGCACCGCGGCCTCGACGACGACTTTGCGATCGATCCGATCCCGCGAGATCGATCGCCTCGCGAAGCCCGGCCGCGTCCTTCGCCTTCGAGATGCCGACGCTCGATCCGAGGTTGGCCGGCTTCACGAACATCGGAAACCCGAGCGACCGCTCCAGGTTGCCGAGGATCTCTTCGCTGCGACGCTCCCACTCGTGGCGCACGATCACGCGCCAGTCGCAGCCCGGGAGTCCGTGCGCCGAGAAGACGACCTTCATCAGCGCCTTGTCCATGCCGATCGCGGACGCGGCGACGCCGGCCCCCACGTACGGGACGTTCGCGAGCTCGAGCAGCCCCTGGATCGTGCCGTCCTCGCCGTAGGGGCCATGGAGGACGGGGAAGATCACGTCCACGTGCAGCCCGGTCACGAGCGCGTCGGTGGGCTCCGCCATCTGCTCCCGCGCGCGCTTGATCGAAAGGAAGGTTTCGTCGCTGGGCCTCGCGACGAGGTGCACCTCGCGGCTCGTCCTGACCTGGCGGGCCGAGTCCAGCCGGGACTGCTCGATCACTTCCGCCGCGGAGGCCGCGGTAGGCGGACGATCCGCGAGCGCCCAGCGCCCGTCCTTCTCTATGCGAATCGCGACCGGCTCGTACCGACTACGATCCAGGTTCGCGAAGACGGCAGCGGCGGATGCCAGGGACACCTCGTGCTCGCCAGACCTGCCGCCGTAGAGCACGCCAATGCGCAGACGCTTCACGAGGCAAAGGATACAGGAGTTGACGCTATTCTGTTGACGTGTGATTGAGCGGACCTTTCAGTTCAACGTCCTCGCGAGCGATGGCGCCGCCCGGCGGGGTGAGATGCGCACGCCGCATGGCGTGGTGCAGACGCCGGCGTTCATGCCCGTTGGGACGCAGGGCGCCGTCAAGGCCGTCACGCACCGCGATCTCGATGACCTGGGCGCGCAGATCATCCTTGGAAATACGTACCATCTCTTCCTCAGGCCCGGCGACGCGCCCATCGCACGCGCCGGCGGGCTGCACAGGTTCATCGGATGGGATCGCCCCATCCTGACCGACAGCGGCGGCTATCAGATCTTCAGCCTCGCCGGGCGCCGGCGGATCACCGACGAAGGCGCCGAGTTCCGCTCGCACCTCGACGGCTCGCTGCACATGCTGACGCCGGAGCGCGCGGCCGATATCCAGCTCCAGCTCGGCTCCGACATCGCGATGGTGCTCGACGAGTGCATCGAGACGCCCGCCGCCGAACCCGACGCGCGCGCCGCGATGGAGCGTTCCGTGCGCTGGGCGTGCCGCGCGCGAGATCGGTGGCGGCGGATTCTCGGAGACGCGGCCTTCGCGCCTGCCGTGCGCGTCACCAACCCAGGCCAGGCGCAGTTCGGGATCATCCAGGGAGGAGTCCACCCGCACCTGCGGACGGAAAGCGTGCAGGCCACGACCGGTATCGGCTTCGAGGCCTACGCGATCGGCGGCCTCAGCGTCGGCGAGCCTGCCGGAGGTGACCTACGAGGTCGTCGCTCACACGGCGCCGCAGCTGCCCGTCGACCGTCCACGGTATCTGATGGGCAGCGGCATGCCGGACGACCTCGTCGAAGTGCGTGGCCCGTGGCATCGATCTGTTCGACTGCGTGCTGCCGACGCGGAACGCGCGCAACGGGCAACTCATCACGCGCACTGGTCCGATCTCAATCAAGAACGCGCGCTACGCCGAGGACCCGCTGCCGCCCGATCCCGGAGTGCGGCTGCTACACGTGCCGGCACTTCTCACGGGCGTATCTCCGCCACCTGTATGTCGCGCGGGGAGATGGCGTCGGCCACCCTCAACAGCCTGCACAACCTCTACTTTTACCTTGACACCATGAGGGCGATTAGGTGAGGCTATAATGTTAGGCACGTTTGAAAAACTCCGCTCGGAGTTCCATCAAACCTTTTCCCGCCGATCACAACTCTGAATGCTCGACGATATTACGTAAGCTCCTCGTGTTCGCAATGGGCGCGCCCGGCCAGCAGCCCCTGTGGATGCAGTTCGTACCCTTCGCGCTGGTTCTGGGGATCGTGTACTTCATGATCCTGCAGCCCATGAAGCGGCAGCGGAAGAAGGTGCAGGACTTCCAGACCTCTCTCAAGGTCGGGGACAAGGTCGTGACGACCGGCGGGATCTATGGTCTCATCACCCGCGTGAACGACAATTCGGTGCAGCTCCAGGTCGCCGACAAGGTGCGCATCGAGATCGCCCGCGCCGCCATTGGCGGCTATCAGGGACAGGACCCCGTCGTGACCGACGGCGGCAACGCATAGCCATGTACAAGAATCTGCGCTGGAAGATCATCACGATCCTGGTCGTCTTCGTCGTCTTCTTCGGCGCTCGGGGTCTACCCGATCCTCGCGCAGCGCTACAAGCTGCCGGCGCCGGAATGGCTCGCCGCCAAGCATCTCCAGCCTGGGTCTCGACTTGAAGGGCGGCGTGCATCTCGTGCTGAGGGTCGATCGCGACGAGGCGCTGCGCGTCACGACCGAGACCGTCAGCGAGCAGCTGCGCGAGGGGCTGCAGGCGGCGGGCGTCACGGCCACGACCGTCACGGTGACCTCGCCGACGACGTTCCAGATCGAAGGCGTGCCGCCGACAAGGAAGCCGGAGTTCCGGCGGATCGCCGACGAGCAGACGCCTGACCAACTACGACCGCATCGGCGGTCGGCGGCGGCATCCACGGTTCACGATGAAGCCGAACATCATCAAGCGACACGTACGAGCAGACGATGGTGCAGGCTGTCGACACGATCGACCGCCGCGTCAACGAGCTCGGCGTCGCCGAGCCGAACATCGCGCGCCACGGCGCGAACGACGACCAGATCCTCGTGCAGCTGCCCGGCGTGACGCGAGGTCGCGCGCGCCAAGGACATCATCCGCGAGACGGCGCAGCTCGAATTGAAGCTCGTCGAGGCCGGTCCGGCTCCGACGCGCGAGGCGCTGCTGCAGCCGCACAACGGCGTCGTTCCGTCCGACATGGAAGTCGTGACCGGCGCCTCCGAGCGGCACGACCAGGCGGCGGGCACGAGCTTCTTCCTCGTGCGGCAGGATCGCGGCGGTCACCGGCAACGACCTGCGGAACGCGACGGTCGGCCTCGACGAGAACAAGCAGGCCGGCGGTCATGTTCTCGCTGAAGCCGGACGGGGCGCGGAAGTTCGGGCAGATGACGGACAGCAACATCGGCCGCTCGCTCGCGATCGTCCTCGACAACAGGATTCAGTCCTACCCGCGGATCGACGGCCGGATCACCGACGAAGGCCGGATCGCCGGCAACTTCACGCAGCAGGAAGCCGCGGATCTCTCGCTCAAGCTGCGCTCGGGCGCGCTGCCCGCGTCGATGAGCTATCTCGAGGAACGCGTCGTCGGGCCGACGCTCGGCAGCGACTCGATCCGCGTCAGGCGTGACGGCGTCGCTCGCCGGCCTCGTGCTCGTCATTTTCTTCATGCTCTTCTACTACAGGCTTTCCGGCATCAACGCCATCGTCGCGATGGTCGCGAACCTGGTCATCCTGCTCGGGATGCATGGCCTACGCGGGCGCCGACGATGACGCTGCCCGGCATCGCAGGCTTCATCCTGACGATCGGCATGGGCGTCGACTCGAACGTGCTGATCTTCGAGCGCATCAAGGAAGAGCTGCGGGCGCAGCGGGGCGCCGCGCCGCCGTCACCGCCAGCTTCGAGCGCGTCGTTCCTGGACGCTGCTCGACACCCACGTCACGTCGCTCATCGCGGCGGCCGTTCCTGTTCCAGTTCGGCACCGGGCCGATCCGCGGCTTCGCGACGACGCTGTTCATCGGACTGCCTGACGAATCTGTTCACGTCGATCTTCGTTTCGAGGACGCTCTTCGAGCTGATCCTGTCGCGGCGTCCCGCGAACGCGCAGGCGCTGAGCATCTGAACCATCATGAAGATTTTCGACAATCCCAACTACGACTTCGTCCGGTGGCGGTGGCACGCGATCGGTCTGTCGTTCGTCGTCATCGTCGCCGGCCTGCTGACGATCTGGCGCGGCGGGATGCCGCTCGGCGTCGACTTCGCCGGCGGCACGATCGTCATCGTCAAGTTCAACCAGCACGTGCCCGTCGATCAGGTGCGGTCCGCGGTGGCGTCGATGCCGGGCGGCGTCGGGAACGACGCCGTCGTCCAGGAGTACGGCGACGCCGCGCAGAACCAGGTGCTGATCCGCGTCGCGAAGACCGGCGAGGAATCGTCCGGCAACTTGAGCCAGACGGCCGACGCCGTCCTGGCGTCGCTCCGCCAGGCCAATCTGGGCAACTTCGACCAGAAGGACATCAGCACCGAGATCGTGGGCCCGGTGGTCGGCGAGCAGCTGAAGAAGCAGGGGATGCTGGCGACGGTGTTCGCGCTGGTCGGCATCCTCGTCTACATCGCACTGCGCTTCCAGATCAGCTTCGCGGTTGGCGCCGTCGCCGCCACGCTGCACGACCTGCTCATCACGCTCGCGTTCCTTGCGTTCTTCCACTACGACCTGACGCTGAACGTGATCGCGGGCCTCCTGACGATCACCGGCTACTCGGTCAACGACACGATCGTCATCTTCGACCGCGTGCGCGAGAACATGCGCGCCATGCGGCGCGACAACCTCGCGAACATCGTCAACGTCGCGGTCAACCAGACGCTGGGCCGCACCGTGATCACGGCCGGGACGACGCTGCTGAGCGTCATCGCGCTCTACCTGTTCGGCGGCGAAGTGCTCGAAGGTTTCGCGTTCACGATGCTCGTCGGCATCATCAGCGGGACGTACTCGACCGTCTTCATCGCCGCCGCCATCGCGATCATGTGGCAGGGACGGAAGCCCATCAAAGGGCAGGTCGTCACCGCCAAGCCGGAGGATGGCAAGCCGGGCCGGCGCCGCGCGTCCTAGGACCGCGTGAGCGCCGTCGCCGCCGTCATCCTCGGGATCCTGCAGGGACTGACCGAGTTCCTGCCCGTCTCGAGCTCCGCGCACCTGATCCTGGCCAGAGCGTTCTTCGGCTGGGAGGTGCCGGCCGACTTCGGCCTGGCGTTCGATGTCGCCCTGCACGTCGGCACGCTGGCCGCGATCCTGTGGTACTTCGTACCGGGAAATCGGCGGAATGGTGCGGACGCTTCCCGCCGCGCTCACGCTGCGGCCGGATCCGGCCGCTCGCCTGCCGCAGCGCATCGTCATCGGCACCCTGCCGGTCGTCGCGGTCGCGCTGCTCTTCAACGACTACATCGAGAACACGCTCCGGACGCCGGTGGTCGCGGCATGGGCGCTGGCCGTTGGCGCGGTCGTGATGTTCGCCGCCGAGCGATCCGGCGACCGGCCGCGCGGCGAAGACAGCGTGACCTGGATCGAGGCGTTGCTGATCGGATGCGCGCAGGCGAGCGCGCTCGTGCCGGGGGTGTCCAGGTCGGGGGCGACCATCGCGCTCGGGATGTTCTTTGGGCTGCGCCGCGAGGCCGCCGCGCGGTTCACGTTCCTGCTGGCCGTCCCGGCCACTATCGCCGCCGCGGCGAAGGAATCCCTCGAAATCGGCGGCATGCATCTGTCGGCAGCCAGCCTGCAACTGATGGGCATCGGCGTCCTCGTGTCGGCGGTCGTCGGCTACCTGACGATCAAGTACTTTCTGAAATTCCTGGCCGGGCACCGTCTCGACGTCTTCGCGTACTATCGGTGGGCCCTGGCAGCCGTGACGTTCGCGTGGCTCGCAGCGCGGTGACTGTCGACTCCGACCGCCGACTGTCGACTGACACATGCTCAACTGGGTTCGCAGGAACTTCATCGCCGGCTTCTTCGTGACGGTGCCGCTGGTGATCAGCGTCGCGGCGCTCGTCTGGATCTTCCGGTTCATCGACGGCCTGGTGCGGCCGGTCTACGACGCGTGGCTGCCGTGGCAGGTACCGGGGCTGGGGCTTCTCACGACCGCGCTCGTCGTGCTTCTCGTCGGTATCTTCGCGACCAACGTGATCGGCAAGCGCGTGCTGCAGCGGGCGGAGAGCTACCTGGCGCGTGTCCCTGTGTTCCGGACGATCTATGCGCCGGTGAAGCAACTCGTCGTCGCGTTCTCCCCGGACAACGAGTACGGGTTCAAGCGCGTCGCGCTCGTCGAGGACGCGGCGCGGGGGCAGTCGCTCGGCTTCCTGACGAAGGAGTTCACGATCGATCGCGGCCGGGGGCCGGAGACGTTGTTCGCAGTCTACGTACCGACGAATCACCTGTATCTCGGGGACGTCGTCATCTGCTCGCCCGAACGCGTCGTGTTTCCCGAGATCACCGTGGAGCAGGGCATCAGGATTTTCCTGACGGGAGGCATGGCGATGCCGGGGCGCATGCGCGCGCGCGGTCCTGACGATCTGATGTCGTCGTAGGTCGCGGTGGCAGAGTCAGAAGTCTGCCCGGGAAAAGACAACGGGTGCGATCTTGATGGCGTTCAGCGTGGCGGTCTATGGTACGATGCGTGCTTTTGACCGGGAGTTTGGCCCCGATCGTGTGAGCCTCGCGCTGACATGGCCAGCCCCGAGGGGGGCCTGTCCTGAGCGGAGTCGAAGGACCTTCGACCCCGGGGGACGTTCGCTGGACGTTCGCACTGGAAGATTCCGAGCGCAGAAAGATTGATTCTGAGCAAAGACGATCCGGTGCGACACAGTTCCGGGAACTGATTCTCAGCAACTGATTCTGATCAACGAGGAGAGCGATGTTCGACATTTTGTGGTCACGACCCGCGCGGTCGGTTGCGCTCGTGTGCGTGCTGACGCTCGGGCTCCTGGCCGCTGTTCCGGCCGCCGCAGCGGCGCAGGCGGCGCCCGCCGGCACCGCCCAGGCCGCGCAGGATGCCCCGCGCCACGCCGGCGGTGAAGCCAACCTGATCCTGCCCGACCTCTCGATCGTCGATTTCCACGGCATCAACAGCCGGACCCTGCTGATGGGCGGCCTGGTCGTCTGCGTGCTGGGCCTGGTCTTCGGCATGGTGATCTACACGCAGCTGAAGAACCTGCCGGTGCACAAGTCGATGCGGGACATCTCGGAGCTGATCTACGAGACCTGCAAGACCTATCTCATCACGCAGGGCAAGTTCATCCTCATCCTCGAACTGTTCATCGGCGTCATCATGGTCTTCTACTTCGGCGTGCTCCAGCACATGGACGCGCTGAAGGTGGTGGTCATCCTGCTCTTCAGCCTGGTCGGCATCGGCGGCAGCTACGGCGTCGCGTGGTTCGGCATCCGCGTGAACACCTTCGCCAACTCGCGCGCGGCGTTCGCCAGCCTCCGGGGCAAGCCGTTTCCGATCTACGCGATTCCGCTGCGCGCCGGCATGAGCATCGGCATGCTCCTCATCAGCGTCGAGCTGCTGCTGATGCTGTGCATTCTCCTCTTCATCCCCGGTGATTACGCGGGGTCGTGCTTCATCGGCTTCGCCATCGGCGAGTCGCTCGGCGCGGCCGCGCTCCGCATCGCCGGCGGCATCTTCACCAAGATTGCCGACATCGGCTCCGACCTGATGAAGATCGTCTTCAACATCAAGGAAGACGACGTGCGGAACCCCGGCGTCATCGCGGACTGCACGGGCGACAACGCCGGCGACTCGGTGGGACCGAGCGCCGACGGGTTCGAGACCTACGGCGTCACGGGCGTCGCGCTGATCTCGTTCATCCTCGTCGCCGTCTCGAGTCCGACCGTGCAGGTGCAGCTGCTCGTCTGGATCTTCGTGATGCGCGTCGTGATGATCGTGGCGAGCGGCGCGTCGTACCTGTTGAACGACGTGTGGGCGCGCGCGAGCTTCGGCAACGCGGACACGATGAACTTCGAGACGCCGCTGACGCGCCTCGTGTGGCTGACGTCCATCGTCTCGGTCATCTTCACCTACGCGGCGTCGGCGTGGCTGATTCCCGATCTCGGCGGCAACCCTGACCTGTGGTGGCAGTTGTCGACCGTCATCACGTGCGGCACCCTGGCCGGCGCCATCATTCCCGAGCTCGTGAAGATCTTCACGTCGACCGAGTCGGGCCACGTGAAGGAAGTGGTGATCTCCTCGCGCGAAGGCGGCGCGTCGCTCAACATCCTGTCGGGCTTCGTCGCCGGCAACTTCAGCGCCTACTGGCTGGGAATGAGCATCGTGTCGCTCATGGCGATCGCGTATGGCGTCAGCACTCAGGGGCTGCAGCAGAGCAACCTCATGATCGCGCCCGCCGTGTTCGCGTTCGGCCTCGTCGCGTTCGGGTTCCTCGGCATGGGGCCGGTGACGATCGCGGTGGACTCGTACGGACCGGTGACCGACAACGCGCAGTCGGTGTTCGAGCTGTCGACCATCGAGTCGATTCCCAACATCAAGGCGGACCTCAAGAAGCAGTACGGGTTCGACGTGAACTTCGAGCGCGCGAAGCACCTGCTCGAGGAGAACGACGGCGCCGGCAACACGTTCAAGGCCACCGCGAAGCCCGTCCTCATCGGCACCGCGGTCGTCGGCGCGACGACGATGATCTTCTCGATCGTGGTGGTGCTCACCGATCGGTTACGGCCGGAGCTGCTGCAGTACCTCTCGATTCTCCACCCGCCCTTCCTGCTGGGCCTGATCACGGGCGGCTGCATGATCTACTGGTTCACGGGCGCCTCGACGCAGGCCGTGACGACGGGCGCGTATCGCGCCGTCCAGTTCATCAAGGCCAACATCCGGCTCGACCGCGCCGGTCCGGCGTCGGTGGCCGACAGCAAGAAGGTCGTCGAGATCTGCACCCAGTACGCGCAGAAAGGGATGTTCAACATCTTCCTGGCCGTCTTCTTCGCCACCCTCGGCTTTGCCTTCCTCGAGCCGTACTTCTTCATCGGCTATCTGGTGTCGATCGCCCTCTTCGGGCTCTTCCAGGCGATCTTCATGGCGAATGCCGGCGGCGCGTGGGACAACGCGAAGAAGATTGTCGAGGTGGAGCTCAAGGAGAAGGGGAGCCCGCTGCACGCGGCGACGGTCGTGGGAGACACGGTCGGCGATCCGTTCAAGGACACCTCATCGGTCGCCCTGAACCCGGTCATCAAGTTCACGACGCTGTTCGGGCTGCTGGCCGTCGAGCTTGGGGTACAGTTGGCCAGCCAGTACGGCAGTACGCTGAGCCATGTCCTCTCGGCAGCATTCCTGCTTGGTTCAGCCGTGTTCGTCTGGCGATCGTTCTATGCGATGCGCATCGGGACCAGCCGCGCGTAACGGGCAGCCACCCCCGTCAGGGACGGGCCGATTCCTGGTTTCCGGTGTCTAATTAGCCGGGAGTAGTTTCGTTGACACTGCTTTTTGGGTCTGACTATAATTCGCGTCCTTGCACCCGTGTGTGGAGGCAGGAGGGCTGAGCCGTGCCGCGTGACATGTTCGGCGATGTAACGAACCCGACGGTCAGGTTGGGTTCCCAGAAGTGGTATACCGTGCCGCTTTCGATCACAGCCCACGTGATCCTGTTTGCCGCCATCATCATCATCCCGTTGATGGCGGCCGACGTGCTGCCGACGCCCCCGACGATGATGGCGTTCGTGGGTGCGCCCCCGCCGCCCCCGCCGCCGCCTCCGCCGCCCCCGGCGCCCGCGGCGCCGTCGAAGCCGGTCGAAGTCGTCAATCCGAACGCCGCCCCCGTTGAAGCCCCCAAGGCGATCGTCGCCGAAGCGCCCCCCGCGACTGCGGGCGTGACGGGCGTGCCCGGAGGCGTCGAGGGTGGCGTGCCCGGCGGGGTCATGGGTGGTGTCGTCGGCGGCCTGCCGGAAGCGCCGCCTCCGCCTCCGCCGCCGCCCACGGCGCCGGTCCGCGTCGGCGGCAACATCAAGCCGCCCACCAAGACCCGCGACGTCAAGCCGGTGTATCCCCCGATCGCGCAGTCGGCGCGCGTCCAGGGCGTCGTCATCATCGAGGCGACGATTGGCGCGGACGGGCGGGTCAAGGAAGCCAAGGTGCTCCGCGGTCAGCCGCTGCTCGACCAGGCGGCGCTCGATGCCGTCAAGCAATGGGTCTTCACGCCTACGCTGCTCAACAACGTGCCCGTTCCGGTCATCATGACTGTTACGGTCAACTTCACGCTTCAGTAGAACGTTTTCGTCTGGCCTTGACAGTTTTTGACTGAATTCTAGACATCTGCTTTCGAGCAGCGGAGGATGGGCGCATGGATCTAATCAAGATGTGGGGAGAGATGGGATGGGTCGCGCAGGGCATCGGCGTGATCCTCGTCATCATGTCGATGATTTCGTTCGGCGTGGCGATCGAACGGATCTACACGTTCTCGCAGGCGCGCAAGCAGTCGAAGCTCTACGCACCGCAGGTGGCGAAGCACCTGAAGGAAGGCCGGCTCAAGGACGCGATCGCGATCTCCTCGTCGAAGAGCTACCGCTACAGCCATCTGGCCAAGGTCGTGCTCGCGGGTCTCCAGGAATACCAGTTCCAGAAAGACAGCGGCAGCAACCTCGGGCGTGAAGACATGGTCGACACGGTCCGGCGCGCCATCCAGCGCGCGTCCGCGCTGACGGCCAACGACTTGAAGAAGGGCATTTCGGCGCTCGCCACGATCGGATCGACGGCGCCGTTCGTCGGGCTGCTCGGCACGGTCGTCGGCATCATCACCGCGTTCCAGGGCATCTCGTCGCAGGGCTCCGCGGGCCTCGCGGCCGTGTCTGCCGGCATCTCGGAAGCGCTCGTCGAAACGGCGCTCGGGCTCGTCGTCGCGATCCCCGCCGTCTGGTTCTACAACTACCTGACCGGCCGTATCGAGTACTTCAACGTCGAAATGGACAACTCGTCGTCTGAGCTGGTGGATTACTTCATCAAGCAGACCGCGTAAGTCGGCGGCGATCGGCTAACGACAGACAGACGGAGTACTTCCAATGGCAATGGATATTGGCGGATCGGGGGGCGGCCCGAAATCGGACATCAACGTCACGCCGCTCGTCGACGTCATGCTGGTGCTGCTCATCATCATGATGCTCGTCGCTCCGATGCTGCAGCAGGGCATACCGGTGAACTTGCCCCTTGCGAACAACACACAGAGCAAGCCCGAGAGCGAGCAGCAAACCGTTCTCTCGGTCGACGCGCAGGACAAGATCTACGTGAACGCCATCCTGGTCAGCCGGGCCGAGATGGCGGACCGCGTGAAGCGTGCGCTCGAAGAGAAGACCGAGCGCATCGTCCTCATCAAGGGCGACCGCGAAGCGTCCTATCGCGCGATCATGGCGGCCATGGACGACCTGCGGAAGGCGGGCATCGAGGACATCGGTCTCATCACCGATCCCAAGGTCGAGTCCACGCAGGCGGGAGGCAAGTAGCATGAAGCACGCTCACAAGCATTTCGGCGCCGAGAAGGTCGTGCGGGCGGAGATCCCCCACGCCAGCTCGGACATGAACGTCACGCCGCTCATCGACGTGCTGCTCGTGCTCCTCATCATCTTCATGTCGGTCCTGCCCCTCAACCAGAAGGGCGTCGACGTCAACCTGCCGCTCGAGGTGAACAAGCCAGCGCAGCAGACCGCGTCGGAACAGATCGTGGTGGAGTACAACGCGGACCGATCGATTGCCGTGAACAAGCAGCCGGTGCAGCTCGCGGTGCTGGGGGAGAAGCTCCGGGAGATCTTCGAGACGCGCCGCGAGAAGACGATGTTCATCGTCGGCGATCCGACGCTGCGCTACGGCGAGATCATCCATGTGATCGACGCGGCCAAGGGCGCCGGAGTCGAGAAGGTCGGGATCGTGACCGAGGGCATGCGGCGCGGCGAGTAACGATAGACGCGGATCACGCGGATTCCGCGGATCAAAAAAAGCAAGGGCCGTCCACTTCCGAATGGGCGGCCCTTTTCTTTTCCGCGTGATCCGCGTGATCCGCGTCCTACTTTGCGGGCGTTGCGAGGCCCGCGGCCTTCTTCTTGTTGATCTCCTGCGCGCGGTCGCGGAGGACGTCCGCCTGGCGAAGGAGCTCCTCGCGCTTCTTGAGGTCCTTCTCCAGGTTCGCCTGCATGCGCATCAGGATGTTCTTGTAGAGCAGCGCCTCCGCGTAGTCCTGATTGAGCTTGAGTGCCTTGTCGGTGGCCTCGATGCCCTTCAGGATGTAGTCGCGCTCCTGGACCGGCGTCAGCCGCTTGTCCTTGAACGCCTTTTCCCAGTAGAAGACCGCGACGAGCTGATAGCCCTGGGGGTTTTCCGGCAGCAGGTCGGCCGCGGTGTTCAGCGCCTCGACCGTCTTGTCGAATTCTCCCTGGCGGTTGTAGTACGCGGAAATGGCCGCGTAGACTTCCGGCTGCTTCGGCTTGACCTCGCGCGCCTTCAGCAGCTGCGCCTCCGCCTCGTCGTACCGGCCGGCGTTCTCGTAGATCTTCGAGAGCTCGATGTAGTTCAGGTACTCGTTGGGGTCCATCTCGATCATCCGTTTGACGATCGGCTCGGCCTCGGCCGGCTGGTTCAACTTGTCGGGACCGTAGGCGGCGACGAGGTACTGCATCGCGCGCTGGCGGTAGATCTGCTCGGGCTCCTTTTCGGCGGCCTTCTTGTACCGCTCGATCGCCTTCTGCATGTAGCCGTCGTTCTCCGGCTCGCCGGCGCGGCTGGGTTTGTAGAGGTTGTCGTAGCTGTTGGCCAGGAAGAAGTGCGCGCCCCCGAGCGTCGGATCGGCGGCCACCGCCTCCTCGTAGCGGGTGGCGGCTTCCCTCCAGCGCGACGCCTTATAGAGCTCGTGCGCCTCCTTGATGGCCTTCTTCCCGGCGAGCGCGCTGAACGACAGACGGCCGCATCCGCCGGTCACCAGGGAGAGCCCGACCACCAGCGCCAGACCCGCCGATATGGAACGAAATCGCGTCCTCATGCATCCCCTCAGACTCGCGTCGACGGCACAGCCACCTACGCGCCGAAAACCTCGGTATTAAGATGGATCCTCGTGCTGTCCCGCCCGTACAATCCGGGAAATCGGCCTGCGACGGTGAAGAGCCGGACGATTGCCGGCGGCCGAACCGGGTCAGTATAGTGAACCGAAAAAGAGGCCGTCAACCACCACGGCGGCCCGCTTCGGGCGCGGCGAGCGCCCGGGCTGCCCGGCGCAACACACGCCCTGGACGTTAGACACCGCCGATTATGATTCGGTTCGAGGACCTCGTCGACAAGGTCCGGGACTCCAATCCCGAGGCCGACATTGAGCTGCTGAGGCGGGCGTACGTCTTCTCGGCGTTCGAGCACAAGGGGCAGGTCCGCCATTCCGGGGAGCCATACCTGGTCCATCCCCTCCAGGTCGCCGACCTGCTCGCCGACATGAAGCTCGATGTCGTGGCGATTGCGGCCGGGCTCCTGCACGACATCGTCGAGGACACGCAGACGCCGATCGAGCGTATCCAGGAGCTCTTCGGGGCCGACGTGGCGCACGTCGTGGAAGGCGTCACCAAGCTGGGCGCCATCAAGTTCTCGTCGAGCGAGGAGCGGCAGGCGGAGAACTTCCGCAAGATGCTGCTCGCGATGGTCGACGACATCCGCGTGATCCTGGTGAAGCTGGCGGATCGGCTCCACAACATGCGGACGCTGCACCATCTGCCCGAGGAGCGGCGGATCAAGATCGCGCAGGAGACGAGGGACATCTACGCGCCGATCGCCAACCGGCTCGGGATGAGCAAGATCAAGAACGAGCTCGAGGAACTGGCGTTCAAGTACCTCGAGCCGCAGCCCTACGAGTCGCTTCGCGCCCGGGTCGAGAGCCGCCGCCGCGCGAACGAGGAGATGATCGAGGACCTCAAGAAGAACGTGTCGCAGAAGCTCGTCGAGGCGATGGTGCCGGTGCTCCACATCGACGGCCGCATCAAGCGGCTGTTCAGCATCCACCAGAAGCTGAAGCGGCAGAAGATCGATCTCGATCAGGTCTACGATCTCGTGGCGCTGCGGATCGTGACCCAGTCGGTCAAGGACTGCTACGCGGCGCTCGGCATCATCCATCAGACCTGGTCGCCCGTGCCGGGCCGCATCAAGGACTTCATCGCGATGCCGCGGCCGAACGGATATCAGTCGCTGCACACGTCGGTCGTGAGCGAGCGGGGCTTCCCGTTCGAAGTGCAGATCCGCACGTCGGAGATGCACAAGGTGGCCGAGGAGGGCATCGCCGCGCACTGGAAGTACAAGGAAGGGCGCGTCGGCGCCGATCGCGACGAGCAGCACTTCCTCTGGCTGCGGCAGCTGCTCGAGTGGCAGCAGGAGGTCCGCGACCCGCAGGAGTTCCTGCAGAACCTGAAGATCGAGCTCTACGCGGAGGAGGTGTACATCTTCACGCCGAAGGGCGAGGTCAAGGCGCTGCCGCGGGACGCCACCCCGATCGACTTCGCGTATTCCATCCACACCGACGTCGGGCATCAGTGCGTGGGCGCGCGCGTCAACGGGAAGATGGTCCCGCTCCGCACGCGGCTCCGCAACGGCGACATCGTCGAGATCGTCACGGCGGCGGGGCACAAGCCGAGCCGCGACTGGCTCAACATCGTCGGGACGTCGCGCGCGCGCAACAAGATCAAGCACTTCATCCACACCGAGGAGAAGGTCAAGAGCTACGAGCTCGGACGGAAACTGTTCGAGAAGGAAGCGCGGCGCTTCGGCCTCAACATGAAGTCGCTGTCGGAGAACGACGGGTTCGCCCGCGCGGCGTCGGAGTTCGGGATGTCGAAGCCCGACGAGCTCTTCGCGGCCATCGGGTACGGCAAGCTCGCCGCCAAGGCGCTGCTCGCCAAGCTCGTGCCGCAGGAACAGCTCAAGGAAGCGCCCGAAACGGGCATCGCGTCCGTCGTCCGCCGGGTCCTCGGCACGGGCGACGAGAAGATCAAGGTGCGCGGCTTCGACGATCTGATGGTCTTCCGCGCACGGTGCTGCAATCCCATACGCGGAGAGAAAATCGTCGGCTACATCACCCGCGGGAAGGGCGTCTCGGTGCACTCGGCCTCGTGCACGAACGTGACGAACCTGCTCTACGATCCCGATCGCCGCATCGATGTCGAGTGGGACAAGGGCACCGATGCCGCGCCCTACACCGTGCGCCTGAGCATCCAGGTCGAGGATCGGAAAGGCATTCTCGCCGACGTCAGCTCGAAGATCGCCGGCATCAACACGAACATCCGCACCGTCGAAGCGACGGTCGACTCGCAGATGGGACGGATCGACATGACCGTCGAGATCAGCGACGTGAAGCACCTGCAGAAGGTGATCAAGTCGTTGAAGTCGATCGAGGGCGTGGTGGATGTGGAACGGTCGGCGAGGTGAACGCTTGGCTTTGGGCTCTAGGCTTTGGGCTTTGGCAAGAGCATTCCGATACTAGTCGGTTCGACTGTGCTCTGCATGCTCTTGCTAAGGCCCAAAGCCCAAAGCCTAAGGCCGTTCTGCGAGCGAAGCGATCAGATCAATTTCCACTCGCGCGTCACGCGGCAGCCGTGCGGCCTGCACGGTGGCGCGAGCCGGCGCCGGCGACGGAAAGTACGTCGCGTAGATCTCGTTCATCGCGGGGAAGTCGTTCATGTCGGCCAGGTAGACGGTCGTTCGGACGACGTTGGCGAAGGACGCGCCGGCGGCCCCGAGGATGGCGCCGAGGTTCTTCAGGACGCGGTGGGTCTGCGCCTCGAGATCACCGTCGATCATCTTCCCAGTTTCCGGATCCAGCGCAATCTGCCCGGACACGAACAACAGCGACCCGGCGCGGATGGCCTGCGAATACGGGCCGATCGCGAGGGGTGCCGACGGAGTGGAGATGGCCTGCCGCACGGACGCTAGGCGGCCTTGACGACCTTGTTCGACCGCAGGCAGCGCGTGCAGACGCGCAGGCGGCGGATGCCGCCGTTGACCAGCGCGCGAACCCGCTGAAGGTTCGGCTCGAACCGGCGCGCGGTCACGTTGTGGGCGTGGCTGACATTGCGGCCCACGACCGGGCCCTTACCGCAGAGTTCACAGCGTTTTGCCATAGAAATGCTCGTAGATTCGGTCCCGCGGGCGCGGGACAAACATCGAATTTTAGCACGAAACGGCCCGCGGCTGGTTCAGGGCTGGACGATCAGGCTGCCTTGGTCCGGGGGGCCTGGCTGGCCGGAGTCCTGGGCGCCGAGGACCCTGCCCAGGAGCTTCAGGTAGACGGGTTGCTCGTCGCCGGCGAGCGCGGCCGCGGCGGTTCGCGCGCCGCGTTCGACGCGCCGGAGGGCGGCAGCCGAGTCGCGCTCCACCCGCGACTGCTGCGTCGAATTCTGGCGAATCAGATCGTCGACGACGCGGCGCAGCTCGGTCGACAATCGCTGCGCGGGCACCGACGCCGCCTGATGCTCGTAGATGATCCCCTTCCCGGCGGTTTCGAGCGTAGAGGCGACGACGGCCGCCGCTTCGGCCACGTCGGCGTCGTCGACCGCAGGAATCGCCGTCTCGGCGTGCTTCACCGTGATCGACTGGAAGACGACTACCAGCCTGTACTGGGTCTCGGACAGGTCGGATACGAGCGGAAACAGAAACCCCATATCCCGTTCCTGCCGCCGCTGGACGATGGCGGAGGGGTGCGATCGGGCCGATGAAAGGTACACGCAGTCCGAAGGACAGCGGATCTCGATCAGGCGCTTGGTGGCGCAGCAAACCGTACAAATCGTCTGCCCGAGCGCCGGGCACGACCGTTTTGGTTTGCGATCCCCGCAAGCCGGACATTTCTGGTTGGACATGATGGCCGGACGGCGGGGTGGGGTCCCGTCAGACTTACGAAATTCGACGGAATCTGCCAAGTTTGTTCGGTTTCACCTGCCGTCATAGTTATTGTACTCGCAGGGCAGCAGACGGTCAGGCGAACTTCCCGGATTTCCGGGGTCCGTCGACCGGAATGCGAGTTGCAAATGCTGCCGACAGCAGAGGTTCGGCGATGCAGGAGGTCGTCGACCGCAGGCAGGATCGAGTCGAGAGGAGGATCGCGGCATGGATCACCCGCTTGTTCGCGAGCAGACGCCGGTCGAGTTCTTCAAGGAGCTGGTCGTGTCAGCGATGGCGCGCCAGCACGTGCACGCGGCCGACCTGACCGAGTACTACCTGGTGAACCTCCTCTGCCAGTACGTCAGGCTGGATACGCCGCGCGATCACGGAGAGCATTCGCAGCCGCTTGCGCTCCGCCTCGGCCGCGCGTTCGAGAGCGGCGGCTCGCAGCAGCGCGCACGCCTCCGCGGCATCGGCGACTTCTCCCTGTTCATGTCCGGCTTCTTCCCCGACAGCTTCGCGCGGAGCGCGGTGGACGTCGACTACTACAAGTCGATGGGCGAGTACGCGTACGGATCCTTGAGCCGCTGTGACGAGGACGCGTTCGCCGAAGTCTTCGGCGAGCTCTCACGGAAGTTCGTCGGATTCACCGACGTGCTGGCGGACATCAGCGAACGGACGACGCTCGCGTCGACGACCGACGTCCTGCGTCTCTACGAGAAGTGGCTGCGCACGGGTAGCCAGCGGGACGGACAGCGCCTCCTCGAGCGCGGGATCGTGCCCAATCAGTCCATAGGGAAGCGCTTCGTCCAGTAACGGCCGGCGGACTCCAACGTGCCGTCACTCCCGGAGGCGATGTCCGGCTTTGGCGCACCCCCTGACGATTTCTGGCGCATAGGCTGAGCCGCCTTTTTGTCTCAGCGTTTTGTACGAACCAGAAGGGGAGTGATCGGCGTCTAAAGGGGCAACGGAGCGAGCCAGCGCTCAGAAGCGGAGCACAGTGGAGTGTAAAGCGTTGATCATCAAGGAGAAGCACCAGCTGAGCCCGGTTGCCAGAGGTACGTGACCGGAGCCGCGCGGAGTCACTCGAGCGTCCCCTTTCGGCGACCTCCCTCCTGCGGATCCTGTCCCACACCCTGTTCAAACTTGGAATTCTGGTGTAAACTGTAGGGCTTTTATAGTGGCAGTTTGCTTGCATAGAGCCTGCACCTGAAGGTCGCGGGCACGGGTGAAAGGAGCGGAATCATATGAGCGTTCATAAGACGGCAACCAAGGCGCCAGGTGGTGAGATGGCGCGTGACCGATACTCAGAGCTGCGTCGCATTCTCGAGGAGCGCCGTCGCGAGATCATGAGCGAGGTGCACGGGAAGATCCGGGACGTCCGCGCCGAGGGCGCGAACAACCCGACGACGGGCGTCCTCGACGCGGCCGAGACCTCCGAGGCGGACATCCAGGACGACATCGAATTCGCCCTGATTCAGATGAAGGCTGAGACGCTGACCAAGATCGAGGAGGCCCTCCGCCGCCTCGAAGAGGGCACGTTCGGCTACTGCTTCGAGTGCGGGGACGAGATTTCCGAGCGCAGGCTGCGCGCGCTGCCGTTCGCGCTCCGCTGCAAGGATTGCGAGGAGGCCCGCGAGATGGCGCAACAGCGCGAGCGTCTCCAGTCCCGGCGGAGTTCCTCCGCGCTCTTCCTCGACGTTCAGGGATAACCCCGGACTTCACATCAGCCTGCGACGAGCGGGCGCGACCGGCAGGCTCTGCCGGTCGCCCCGCGGATCGTAGATTCCGCGTGGGGATCCTGCTACAGTCACGCAGGTTCCCGGGGCCGGCCCGCGCTCCCCCCGCGTTGGTTACATGTCCGCACTGATTCCGTCGATCGCCCGATCGTCGATCGGAGACTGCTCATGAGCGATCGAGACGAGCCGCTCGTCGTCGAAGACACGTCGGCGACCGAGCGCCCGGTCATCCCCGAGGAAATGCCGGTGTTGCCGCTGCGCGACACGGTGCTGTTTCCGAACTCCTTCATGCCGCTGGCCGTGGCACGGGAGGCCTCCGTTCGCCTGATCGAGGAGGCCACGACCGCCGGCCGGATGATCGGCGTGTTCACGCAGCGCGAGGCCACGATCGAGGAGCCGACGCAGGACGATCTCTACGAGATCGGCACCGCGACCCACATTCACAAGATGTTCAAGCTGCCCGACGGCAGCCTCCGGCTGATCGTCCAGGGCCTGTCGCGCGTGCGGCTCGACCGGCTGGTGCAGACCAGTCCGTACCTGCGGGCGGCCGTATCGGTCGCCGACGAGCTGCTGCGCGAAGAGGATCATCTCGAGATCGACGCGCTCCAGCGGAACATCAAGAGCAACTTCCAGCAGGTCGTGTCGCTGTCGCCGCTGCTGTCGGACGACCTGCAGGCGCTCTCCGGGAACATCACCGATCCGGGGAAGCTCGCCGACTTCATCGCGTCGAGCCTGGCCACAATCGGCACTCCGGTCAAGCAGGAAGTGCTCGAGACGCTCGATATCCGCGCGCGCGTGGACTCGCTGAACAGGCTCCTGATCAAGGAGCTCGAGGTGCTGGAGCTCGGCTCGAAGATCCAGTCGCAGGTGCAGTCGGAGGTCGGCAAGAATCAGCGCGAGTACTTCCTCCGCGAACAGCTCAAGGCGATTCAGAAGGAGCTCGGCGAGGGCGACGAGCAGGCCAAGGAGATCGACGAGCTGCGCGCGAAGATCGACGCCGTGGGCATGCCCGACGGCGTGAAGAAGGAAGCGCTCCGGGAGCTCGATCGCCTCTCGAAGATGCCGGTGGCTGCGGCCGAGTACACGGTCTCGCGGACGTACCTCGACTGGCTGATCGCGCTGCCGTGGGCGAAGCGCACCGAGGACTCCATCGATCTGAAGCGGACGAAAGACGTCCTCGACGCGGATCACTCGGGGCTCGAGAAGGTCAAGGACCGGGTGATCGAGTACCTGGCGGTCCGCAAGCTGAATCCCGACGTGAAGGGGCCCATCCTCTGTTTCCTCGGGCCGCCCGGCGTGGGGAAGACGTCCCTCGCCAGGTCGATCGCGAACTCGCTCGGGCGCAAGTTCGTGCGCGTGTCGCTCGGCGGAATGCGCGACGAAGCCGAGATCCGCGGACACCGCCGGACCTACATCGGCGCGCTCCCCGGTCAGGTCATCCAGGGACTGCGGCGGGCCGAGTCCAAGAACCCGGTTTTCATCCTCGACGAGATCGACAAGCTCGGATCGGATTTCCGGGGCGATCCGGCGTCGGCGCTGCTCGAAGTGCTCGACCCGGAGCAGAACAACAGCTTCCGCGATCACTACCTCGACGTGCCGTTCGATCTGTCGGAGGTGCTCTTCCTCACGACGGCGAACGTCCTCGATCCCGTGCCGCCGGCGCTGCGCGATCGCATGGAGGTCCTCGAGCTCGGCGGCTATACCGAGGAGGAGAAGCTCAAGATCGCGGTCGAGCATCTCGTCGGCAAGCAGATCACGAATCACGGCCTCACCGCGGATCACGTCGAGTTCAGCGAAGCCGCGATCCGTGCGGTCATCCGCGGCTACACGCGCGAGGCCGGTGTCCGCAACCTCGAACGTGAGATTGGGGCGCTCTGCCGCAAAGTCGCGCGGCGCCGCGCCGAGGGCGATGAGACCCGCATCACGATCACGCCCGACGTCGTCGTCGAGATGCTCGGCGCACCGACGTTCCTGGACGAAGAGATCGAGAACAGGACGAAGGATCCGGGCGTCGCGGTCGGCCTGGCGTGGACGGCCGCTGGCGGGGAAGTGCTCTTCGTCGAGGCCTCGCGCATGCAGGGCGGCGGCAGCCTGACGCTCACGGGGCAGCTCGGGGACGTGATGAAGGAGTCAGGGCGTACCGCGCTGTCCTGGTTCCGCGCCCACGCGAAGCGGTACAGCGTGGATCCCGCGTTCTACAAGGATGCCGAGATCCATCTGCACGTGCCGTCTGGCGCGATCCCGAAGGACGGGCCCTCGGCTGGCGTCACGATGGTGGCCGCGCTCGCGTCCGAGCTCACGGGGCGACCCGTGCGCGGCGATCTCGCGATGACCGGAGAGATCACGCTGTCGGGCCGCGTGCTGCCCGTCGGCGGCATCAAGGAGAAAGTGCTCGCCGCCCGCCGGCACGGCATCACCGAAGTCATCCTTCCGCGGCAGAACGAGAAGAACATCAAGGAAGATCTGACCGACGAGCTGCGCCGCGAGCTGCGCATCCACTACGTCGTGCACATGGAGGAAGTGCTGGCCATCGCGCTCCAGCCGACGTCCGCGCAAACTCACACCGGCCTGCCGCTCGACGAGGGACTTCGGGAGGCTGTTCAGTAGATCGGGATCCGGGGGTCGGGGCACTACGGAAAATGAAAAACCGAACCTCCCACTTGCGCTAGAGAAAGGTCAGCCCCACTACAGTTTTCATGTCGACGATTTCGCCGCGACGGACCATCTCGCGCGCTTCGGCTATCGTGAACGTCCGCGCCTCGATGTCTTCGTCCTCGTCATGCTGCGCCGCGTGGTCCGGAACCGACAGCGACGACAGGCGAAAGAAGATCATTTCCTCGTTGCAGTAGCCCGGCGTCGGCAGGAGCGATCCGAGTCGCACGACGGTCTCCGGAAGCTGCCCGATCTCTTCGTGGCATTCCCGCCTGGCCGCCGCGTCGGGCTCCTCGCCCGGGTCGACGCTGCCGGCAGGCACCTCCCACAACCAGCGGTTGACGGCGTAGCGGAACTGCCGGATCAGCACCACGTGTCCCGGCTCGGGGACCGGCAGCAGCACGACCGATCGCACGTGCCGGACGATGTCGACCGTGACCTCACGGCCGTTCGGCATGCGCACGCGATCGCGGTCGACGTCGAAGACCTTTCCCTCGAACACGCGTTCGTGCGACAGCACTTCGATGTCGGACACAATGGCTCCTGTTGAATGCGGCTCTGGGCTTTGGTGGACCTGTTCCGGTCCGGCTAAAGCCGGACACTACAGGGTTCTGAAGAACCCCGAACCCCGAGTCCCGAACCCCGAGCCCCGGCGCGTTTACTCCCCTTCCTGAACCTCCACGATCTCGTCGACCACCGATTCCAGATCCGGCGGCAGCGGTGAATCGAAGTCGACGCGGCGCCCGTCGCCGGGGTGCGTGAAGGACAGCCGCGCAGCGTGGAGGAAGGGACGCTCCAGGCGCATCACCGTCCGCAGATCGTGAGGCACGCGCCTGTGGATGCCGCCGTAGGTCGCGTCGCCAACGATCGGGTGGCCGATGGCGCTGAGGTGCACGCGGATCTGATGCGTGCGGCCCGTTGCGATGGCGACCTTCAGCAGCGACACGCCGCGGAAATGGCGCGCCCAGGTCACGCGGGTGACGGCGCTTCGCGCCCGCCGGGCCCGCGTCGACATCTTCTGGCGATCCTTCTCGTCGCGGCCGATCGGCTCATCGATGCGGCGGCCCGCGTGCACCACCCCCCAGACGAGCGCGACGTATTCCTTCTCGACCTCGCGATCGCGGAACTGCCGCGACAGCTCCTGGTGGGCGCGATCGTGCTTCGCGACGACCATCAGCCCCGACGTCCCGCGGTCGAGCCGATGCACGATGCCCGGCCGCAGCTCACCGCCAATCCCGCTGAGATCCTTGATGTGGTGCAGCAGCGCGTTCACGAGCGTCCCGCTGCTATGGCCGGCGGCGGGATGGACCACCATGCCGGCCGGCTTGTCGAGCACCACGACGTCCGGATCTTCGAAGACGATTCGGAGCGGCAGCGCTTCGGGCTGGGGCGAGGCGGCGACGGGCGCCGGAATGTCGATCGAATACTCCTGGCCCGTGTGGACGGCGGTGCTCGGCCTCAGGCTGCCCGCGGGTCCGGTCACGCGCCCATCCTTGATCAATCGCTGGAGCTGCGAGCGGGACTGCTCGGGCAGGAGCGCCGTCAGGAAGCTGTCGAGGCGGGCCCCGTCGTAATCGGGGTCGACGACCACACGTTGGTTCGGCATCGCACTGTTCCGTGGGGCTGCGCGACTCTACGCGGCGCGCGCCTTTCTGGCCGCTGCATCGGCGGGTGCGGGGTTCGTCCATCGTCCGAGATAGACGAGCATGACGATGCTCAGCGGGACGATGAGGAGCGACACGAACTGCGACGTCGAGAGGGCGTTGCCGAAGAGCGGGACGAGGCCGCGCGAATCACCGCGGTAGAACTCGATGATGAAGCGCGAGATCCCGTACAGGAGCATGTAGCTCCAGAACGTCCGTCCCGGGTACGGGTTTCCCCTCTTCTCCGTCCCGAGCAGCAGCGCGAGGATCAGGAGCTCGGCGCCTGCCTCGTAGAGCTGCGTGGGGTGGACCGGCACGTCGAGGGGCGTGCCGACGTTGCGGTTCGCGAACTCGTTGTGAAACGTGATCGCCCACGGGACGCTTGTCTGACGGCCGAAGCAGCAGCCTGCGAGCAGGCAGCCCACGCGTCCGATCACGTGTCCCAGCGCGATCCCCGGCGCGAACACGTCGGTCGTCGTCCACACGGGCATGCGGTGGCGCCACAGGTACCACAGCGCGACGACGACCGCCGAGATCAGTCCCCCATAGAACACGCCTGCGGACCTGAACAGGTTCATCAGGTCCGTCGCTGTCCACCCGAACTGCTCGCCCTCGACGACGATCAGCATCAGCTTCGCGCCGACGAGCGCGCTGACGATGATCCAGATGCCGAGGTCCATCACGCGGTTCTGGTCGAGCCCGCGCGTCTTCGAGCGCATCAGCGCGAACTGCAGGCCCAGCAGGTATGCAGCCGCGAGCAGCAGCCCGTACGTGTAAACGGGGAATCCCCGTATCTCAAACAGGATCGGGTGCATGGCGTCGTCCGAGGCCAATCATATCGAGCAGGACGAGAGTGGCGCCGATCGTGATGGCGGCATCAGCGACGTTGAACGCCCAGAAGTGGCTGGTGCCCCAATAGACGTCGACGAAGTCCACGACGTGCCCGAAGACCGCGCGATCGATCAGGTTGCCGAACGCGCCGCCGAGAATGAGCGACAGGCCGGTCCTGGCGAGCCGCTCGTGGAAGCCGAGCTGCGTGGCGTAGGCGGCGATGGCCACCAGGGCGATCGCCGCAATCCCAATCATCATCGCCGGCTTGTAGGCGAAATCCGCAGCGTTGAGCAGGCCGAAGGCGGCGCCAGTGTTCTGCACGTGCGTCAGATCCAGAAGTCCCGGGATGACCTGCACCGGCTCGCCGTGGATCGGCAGCACCCGCCGCACGACTTCCTTCGTGACCTGATCGACGACGACCACGGCGAGAATCGTGAGCAGCTCGGCAGGCCGCGCGTAGCTGCGGGGGCTCGCGGCTTCCGCCACGGGCGGAGGCGGCTGCCCGTCCGCGATGCCCTGAACGTCCTCGGTCATCCGGCGACTCCGCCGGCCGTCAGGGCATCCACGCAGCGCTCGCACAATCCTGCGCTGTCCGGCGCCGTCGAGATGGACGGCACGATCCTCCAGCAGCGCTGACACTTCTCGCCTTCGGCGCTCGAGGCCTCGACGGACCACGATCTTGCGCCCCCTGACGCCAGCGCTTCGTGCAGCTCCGCGTCCGAGCGTTCCGGAGCAGACGACGCCGCCGGACCGAGAGCGGCGCGGGACACGATGAACAGCATGGGCAGCGTCTCCGCGTAGCGCTTGAGCAGCGCGGCCGCCGCCGGATCGTCCGAGTCCACCGTGACGCTGCCCTGCAGCGAGCTTCCGATCACTTTCTTCTCGCGGAGCTCTTCGAGCCTGGCGTTCACCGCCGAGCGCGCCTCGAGCAGCGCCTGCCAGCGGCGTTCGAGCTTGTCGTCCCGCATCTTCGAGAGCTCCTCGATGGACGGAAACTCCGCGATGTGCACCGATGGTCCGCGATGACCGGGCAGGTGACGCCAGAGCTCGTCGCTCGTCACCGGCAGGATCGGGGCGAGCAGACGGACGAGGCCGTCGGAGATGGTGTACATCGCCGTCTGCGCCGACCGCCGCGCGGGCCAGTCCGCGCCAAACGTGTACAGGCGATCCTTCGACACGTCCGCGTAGAACGCGCTCAGCTCGACGGTGGCGAACTGATTCAGCGTCTGGAAGATCACCGGAAAGTCGTATCTCGCGTAGGCGTCCACGACCGTGGTGGCCGCGGCCGCGTAGCGATCCAGCGCGTACCGGTCGACTTCCTCGAGGCGCTCGAGCGGCACGCGATCGGCCGGGTTGAAGTCGTACAGATTCGACGCGAGATAGCGCAGCGTGTTCCGGATCTTTCGATACGCCTCGACAACGCGCGCGATGATCTGCTTGCCGATCCGTATTTCCTCGCGGTAGTCGACCATCGCGACCCAGAGCCGGATGATCTCGGCGCCGCTCTGCTTGATGATGTCCTGCGGCGCGACGGTGTTGCCGACCGACTTGGACATCTTCTTGCCGTCCTCGTCGACGACGAAGCCGTGCGTGACGACCTGCCGGAACGGCGCGCGTCCGCGCGTGCCCAGGCCGACGAGGAGCGAGCTCTGGAACCAGCCGCGGTGCTGATCGCTGCCTTCCAGGTAGGTGTCCGCCGGCCATTTGAGCTCGGGCCGGAACGGCAGGACGGCCTCGTGGCTCGATCCCGAATCGAACCAGACGTCGAGAATGTCGCGCTCGCGCTCGAACTCGCGGCCGCCGCACGACGGGCACGTCAATCCTTCAGGGACGAACTCGGGGAGCGGCCGCTCGTACCATGCGTCGGCGCCGTACGTGTCGAAGACAGCCGCCGCGCGCTCCACGAGCGGCACCGTCAGGATCGCTTCGCCGCATTTCGTGCAGTCCAGCGCGGGAATCGGCACACCCCACGCACGCTGGCGCGAGATGCACCAGTCCGGTCGGTGCGCGATCATGTTCGACAGCCGGTCGCGTCCCCATGCCGGGATCCAGTCGACCTGATGGTCGACCGTGTCGAGCGCCGCCTCGCGCAGGGTTCGCTGCTGGCTGCCAGCGCCCTCGGCTGTAGTGTCCGGCTTCAGCCGGACCTCTCCGGCTGCTGTAGTGTCCGGCTTCAGCCGGACCCCCAGGGGCGCATCGAGCTTGATGAACCACTGGGATGTCGCCAGGAAGATCACCGGGTTGTGGCACCGCCAGCAATGCGGATACGAGTGCTGGAACGCCTCGTGATGCCAGAGCCGGCCGCGATCTTTGAGGGCGTCGACGATGGCAGGATTCGCGTCGAACACGCGTTTCCCGCCGAAGAGCTCGACGGTCTCGAGGAAGTGTCCGCTCGAGCCCACCGGTGCGTAGATCTCGAGGCCGTACTTCACGCCGGTTGCGAAGTCGTCGCTGCCGTGTCCCGGCGCCGTGTGCACCGCGCCGGTGCCTTGTTCGAGCGTGACGTACTCCGCGAGCACGCCGACCGAATCGCGCGTGTAGAGCGGATGCCGGAAGCGCAGGTGCTCGAGCGCAGATCCCGTCATCTTCGCCACGGGCCCGCCGAGCGTGCGGCCGGTCCGAGCGGCGACAGTCGCTGCGAGCGCCTCCGCGAGAATCACCGCACGGCCGTCCACGTCGTACGCGGCGTAGTCGAAATCCGGGTGGAACGCGATCGCCAGGTTCGAGGGGATCGTCCAGGGCGTCGTCGTCCAGATCAGGACGGAGACGTCCCGCCCGGCAAGCGCCGGCACTTGCGTCGCGATGGCGTCGCGGCTCGCATCCGCGAGCGCGAACTCCACGTAGATCGACGGCGACGAGTGATCCTCGGTACTCGACTTCCGCCTCCGCGAGTGCCGTCCGGCAGTGAATGCACCAGTGGACCGGCTTCTTGCCCTTGTACACGAGCCCCTGCTCGACGAACTTCCCGAGCGCCCGCGCGATCGCGGCCTGGTAGCGGAAGTCCATCGTCAGGTAGAGGTGATCCCAGTCGCCGAACACGCAGAGGCGCTGGAACTCCTCGCTCATCACCCCGATGAAGCGCGACGCGTAGTCGCGGCAGGCCCGCCGGAAGTCCGCCAGCGGCATGTCGCGCTTCTTCGGGCCGAGCTCGCGATCGACGTGCAGCTCGATCGGCAGCCCGTGGCAGTCGTATCCGAGCACGTAGGGGGCGTCGTCGCCCATCATCGTGCGCGTCTTCACGACCAGATCCTTGAGGATCTTGTTCATGGCCGTGCCGATGTGAATCTTGCCGTTCGCGTACGGAGGTCCGTCGTGCAGGACGAACTTCGGGCGGCCGCGCCGGGCTTCGCGGATCTGTTCGTACAGGCCGATCTCCTTCCACCGGGCGAGTGCCTGCGGCTCAGCGGTCTGCAGGTTCGCCTTCATCGGGAAGTCGGTCCGCGGGAGATTCAGTGTGTCTTTCCAATCCGCCATGTGAATATCTGCTCATTGTAGTGCGGGATGGCGGCGTACAAGAAAAACGCCGGTGCCCGGGTCCGGGCACCGGCGATCATGGGCGACCTGAAGCTAGCGGCTGCGAGTGATGCGCCTGACCTCGACCTGGAAATTGCCCTGGTTGTCGGCAAGGTGCGAATCGTTCACGCCGAGGAACAGCTGCCCCGCTGCCGGCACCTGGACGCGCGTCTGATTGCCGATGAGGAACGGCTGCCCGTTGCCGACCCGGCCAATCAACGCTCCGGTCGGAGCGGTCCGCAGTGGATTCCCCGGGTTCGCTTCGCCCGCGCCCGCTGGAGAGGCCGCCGCGTTTCCGCTTCCGCCGATTCTCACTTCACCGCTGGCCGCGAAAGTCAGTGGCTCGCCACGCCTGACGGCGAGGCCTGTCGGTGTCCACTGCTGCGTGCCAGACACCGTGATGGTGCCCTCTCCGGTTGACGGAGTACTCCCCGATCCCCCGGTGCCCGTGCCCGTGGACGGCTGGCCGCCCGCGAAGTACACACGAGACACCTGACCCGATTGCAGCCGGCGCTCTTCGCCTCCCTCGGTACGGATGATGACGAGGAACGGGCTCGAAAGATCCGCCTTGTTCGTGTGACCGAGCTCGAGGACCTGGCCCTTGAGCACCGATCCATCACGGAGCACGACCGCCTCGAGGGATCCGCTCAAGTTGAGGTTCGGCGGATCCGGCGTGCCGCCGAAGTCCACGTAGGCCACCTGATCGACCGGGATACGAGGTTCTTCGGCCTGGCTCGTTCGCACGATCACCTGGCGTCCATCAACTCGGTACGCCAGGTTCGATCCGGTATGCCGAGCACCGGATTTGAGGACGGCGGTGGTCGTGACCTGGGCTTCGGCAATTGCGGTGATGGACGCAAACGCCGCCGCAAGTCCCAGCGTTATTGGCAGTCTCGCTATCCGACGCATGACCTTCCTCCTGCTGCTGTCTCAAAAAGTGTTCGCCAAAGAGCCGCTTGCTGAGGCTCACCTGGACTCACTGCAAAGTATCGGCCGCCGAACGGTTCAGGTTAGACAGGCCAGCGGCAGGGACCCTGGCTATAAAATTGTTCGATGCACCACCCAGAGGCCGCCTCTTCGGCAGTCACGCGCAGCGAAACGCTGGCAAACGGGCTGAAGGTCCTCGTGCACGAATCGCATACAGCTCCGCTCGTATCGGTCTGGTGCTGGTATCGCGTCGGGTCGCGCGATGAAGGCGCCGGCCGCACCGGTGTCTCCCACTGGGTGGAGCACATGAATTTCAAGGGGACGGTCAACATTCCGCGGGATCAGATGAAGGGCATGGTCGAACGGTTCGGCGGCATGTGGAACGGCTACACGTGGATCGACCAGACGACCTATGTCGAAACCGCCGGCCGCGAGGCGCTGGACCAGCTCCTCTTCATCGAAGCCGAACGGATGGCGAACGGGCTGTACGAGTCCGAAGACTGCGAGTCCGAGCGCACGGTCATCATCTCGGAGCTGCAGGGAGGCGAGAACGATCCGGATCAACTGCTCGATCAGGAGGTCACGGCGACCGCGTTCCGCGCGCATCCCTATCGTCACCCGACGATCGGCTGGCTTCCCGATCTGCGGTCGATGACCCGCGACGATCTGTTCTCCCACTACCGACGCTTCTACATTCCCAACAACGCGACGCTCGTCATCGCCGGAGACGTCGACGCCGACGATGTGCTGAAGCGGGCGGATCGAACGCTCGGGAAGATCCCGGCGGGTGACGCGCCGGTGCGGACGTCGATCGTCGAGCCGCCGCAACTCGGCGAGCGCAGGGTCGTCGTCGAGCGGCCGGGGACGACGGGCTACTTGAAGATGGCGTGGCATGCACCCGCGGCAACCGATGAAGATTTCTTTCCGATGCTCGTGCTCGACGCGGTGCTGGCCGGAGCGAAGGGTCTCAACCTGTGGTCCAGTTTTCGCGGCGTGCCGCCGCAGCGGAAGTCGAGACTCTACACCGGCCTCGTCGAACGCTCGCTCGCGTCGAGTGTGTCGGGCGCGCTCGTGCCAACGGCGCAACCGTTCCTCTACACGCTCTCGATGACCGCGATGCAGAGCGTCGGGCTCGCGGCGCTCGAAGCGGCCGCGCACGAGCAGATTGAAGCGGTTCGAGCGAAGGGGATCACGGAGGAAGAGTTGGTCCGCGCTCGCCGGCAGCTGCGTGCGCGGTTTGTCTTCGAGAACGACAGCGTCACGAACATCGGGCATCAGTTGGGATACTTCGACACGATCACCGACCCCGGCTTCTTTCCCGCGCTTCGATCCCGGGTCGAGGCCGTCACGGCCGATCAGGTGTCCGAGGTTGCGCGTCGCAGGCTGTCGCCGTCCACGCGTACTGTCGGCTGGTTCAACCCGATCGATCCACGATCGGCGGGCGACGCCCGCGGCGGGGCGGACCGATGACGATTGCCGTTGCGCGCGGCTTGTCACCGACGAGGACCGTGCTCGACGGCGGCGCCGTCCTCCTCGTGCAGGAAACGTCGATGACGCCGGCCGTCACCATCAACGCCACCATTCTTGCCGGCGGCGCGTACGAGCCGCCGGCGCTGCCCGGCCTCGCATACCTGACAGGCCGCGTCCTCGATCGCGGGACGTCGCGGCGGTCGGCGGATCGCATTGCCGAAGATCTCGACGACCGCGGCGTCGCGCTGCGCGTGGCGACGGCACGACACACGATGGCCGTCACGTGCACGTGCCTGTCGGAGGACTTCGACGACGTGCTGGGGATCGTGCTCGATACGATCCGGGACCCGGTGTTTCCGGAGGCCGAAGTCGAGAAGCGCCGCGCCGAGACGCTCAACGCACTCAGACAGGACGACGACAATCCCGCGGCCCGAGCTGTACAGTCTCTCTTCGAGTTGCTCTACGGCAGCGGTCATCCCTACGGACGGCCGCCGAAGGGCACGGTGGCGAGCGTCGAGCGGATCACCCGTTCGGATCTGGCTGCGTATCACGCTGCGCGCATCGGGCCGTCACGGCTCGTGCTCGTGATTGCCGGTGACGTGCCGTCGAGCCGGGTCTTCGATCGCGCGGCCAGGGATATCGAGGGTTGGAGTGGTGCGAGCGATCCCGATCCCGCGCTCCCCTCTGTTCCCGGCCCGGCCGCGCGGCAGGAGCGGACGATCGCAATCCCGGGCAAGTCCCAGGCGGACATCGCGTATGGCTTCACGACCATCCGGCGTCTCGACCCGCGGTATTACGGCTACTGGGTGATGAACAACATCCTCGGCCAGTTCGGCCTCGGGGGCCGGCTGGCCGACAACATCCGCGAACGTCAGGGCATGGCCTACTACGCGTACAGCTCCATCGATCCGAGCGTGTGCGAGGGCCCGCTGCTGATCCGGGCGGGTGTGGATCCCGCCAACGTGGACCGCGCGCTCCGCGCGATCGACGACGAAGTCGGCGCGCTTGGCGCGGAAGGCCCGACCGCCGAGGAGCTCGAGCAGTCGAAGGAGTATCTGATCGGCGCGATCCCGCGCGCGCTGGAAACGAACGCGGGAATCGCGTCGTTCCTGCAGTCGGTCGAGCAGTTCGGCCTGGGCCTCGACTACGATCGGCGCCTGCCCGAGCATCTTCGTGCCGTGACGTTCGACGAAGTGAAGTCCGCTGCAACCGAGCTCCTCCATCCGGAGCGGGCGTCGGTCGCGATTGCCGGCCCGCCGGCGGCGGGCGAGGCGTGAATCCCGTCACGCGCGCCGTCTTCTTCGACGTGGACTTCACGCTGATCTATCCGGGCCCGACCTTCCAGGGCGTCGGGTATCAGGAGTTCTGCGCGGCGCATGGCGTCGAGGTCGATCCCGCCGCGTTCGACGCCGCGGTCGTCTCCGCATCGACGCTGCTCGCTCCCACGGGCGACGTATACGATCCGGAAGTCTTCATCCAGTACACGCGCCGCATCATCGAGCACATGGGCGGGCAGGGGCCAGGCGTCGATCGCGCCGCCCGAGACATCTACGATCAGTGGTCCGCCTGCCACCACTTCGAGATGTACGACGACGTGCCCGACGTGCTGCGCGAGCTGCACCAGTCGGGCATCAAGATCGGCCTGATCTCGAACACGCAGCGATCGCTGACCGCGTTCCAGACGCATTTCGAGCTCGAAGGACTGTTCGAGGTCGCGATCTCGTCGTTCGATCACGGCTACATGAAGCCGCACCCGAGCATCTTCGAGAGCGCGCTGCGGCAGGTATCCGCGCGTCCGCGGGAGGCAATGATGGTCGGCGACAGCCTGGCCCACGACATCGAAGGCGCACGCCGCCTCGGCATGCGCGCCGTCCTGGTGTCGCGCTCCGGCCGCGCGGAGAGCTGTCCCGATGATGTTCCGGTGATTCGATCGTTGCGAGAGCTACCGCCCCTGATCTGACCGGCCGACCGAACGACCGAACGACCGAACGACCGGACGACCGAACGACCGAGCGACCGGACGACCGAACAGTATGCTCATCCGCGCCCTGACGACGATCGACGAATGCCGCGAAGTGGCCGCTCTCGAGCGGACCGTCTGGGGCTATACCGATGCCGAGGACGTCGTGCCGCCGCCGGTCCTCATCGTGTCGATCAAGCGCGGGGGCATCCTGCTCGGCGCCTTCGACGGCGACGATCGGACGACGGGACGCATGCAGGGATTCGTCTACTCGATACCGGGAATCAAGGATGGCCGCCCCACGCAGTGGTCGCACATGCTCGGCGTGACGCCGGAGGCGCGTTCAACGGGTGTGGGCACGCGGTTGAAGCTGGCACAGCGCGACGCGACCATCGGCATGGGCCTCGATTTGATCGAGTGGACCTACGATCCGCTGCAGGCGGCCAACGCTCACCTCAATTTTGCCAGGCTCGGCGTCGTCGTCGAGGACTACGAGGAGAACGTCTACGGCGAGTCGAGCAGTCCGTTGCACCGCGGCACGCCGACGGATCGATTCGTGGCGGAGTGGCACGTGAAAGAGCCGCACGTGGCGCGCCGCATCGCGGCAGCGGGTGGTCCGCTCGTTCGCGATCAGTCGGTTGGCGCCGCTCCAGTCGTCAACCCGTCGCTTCCGGGGAACGACTGGGTCCGGCCGGGTCCGGCGGATCTGTCTCTCGACGAGCGTCGAGTGCTCGTGGAGATTCCGACCGGCTTCGACGGGATGCTGGAACAGGACGCGGAGCTCGCGCTCGAATGGCGTCTCGCGATGCGGAGCATTTGTCAGAGCTACTTCGGACGCGGCTACCGTGCCGTCGACTTCTTTCTGTCGAAGGCGTCGGGACGCGGCCACTACCTGCTGGCGAAGCGGTCCTAGGCGCTTCGCGCCGGTCCGCCTGAAGGCGGACGCTACAGGTGTCAGGCTCCGGCTGAAGCCGGACACTAAAGGAACGCCAGGCGGGTCGCAACGTGCGTGCGTGTAGTGTCCGGCTTCAGCCGGACCTCTTTTAGCCAGGCGGCCAGGCGAGCCGCCGGCCGCCGAGCACGTGCAGATGGATGTGGAACACTGTCTGACCTGCGTCGGCGTTGCAGTTGAACACGGTCCGGTATCCGCGCTCGCTGTAGCCGTTGGCCTGGGCGATGGCTGCGCCGCGCCGGACCATTTCCCCGACGAGCCCATCGTCTCCTTCCGCCAGCTCGTTGAGGCTGGCGATGTGACGGCGCGGGACGACGAGGACGTGCATGGGGGCCTGGCCGTTGATGTCCTTGAATGCGATCGTCCGCTCGTCCTCGTGGACGATGGCGGCGGGAATCTCGCGCGCGATGATTCTGCAGAAGAGACAGTCGGCCATGTCAGAGCCTCGAGGAGTCCGGCCCGGGCCGGACGCTATGCCTGCGAACCGTTCGTCAAAGTCGCGACGCGGGGGATGCCCTGCAGGTCGTTCGTGATCGCGATGTCGTGCCAGCCCGCCTCGCGCGCCAGCGCCTCGACCTGATCATCCTGTCCCAGGCCGAACTCCACGACGAAGATTCCGTTTGCGGCCAGCCGCGTGCGCGCGGTCCGTATGAGGCGCTCGAGCGCCGTCAGGCCGTCCACGCCGGAGTAGAGCGCGACCGCGGGTTCGTAGCGGACGATGTCGGGGGACAGCGCGACGTTCGATGGCACGTACGGCGGGTTCGCGACGATGACGTCCGCGGTGCCGCCGACGGCGTCCAGCAAATCGCCCTGCGCGAACCGCACGCGATCGAGCACGCCGTGCCGGCTGGCATTCTTCCGTGCGATCGCCAGCGCTTCGTGTGAAATGTCGATCGCGATCGCGTGCGCCGAGCGGTACTCGGTCGTGATTGCCACGGCGAGGCATCCGCTTCCCGTCCCCACATCCAGGATCCGTCGGACCGACGTTCGATCGGGCCGCCTGGCGATCACCGCTTCGACGATGAGCTCGCTCTCGGGCCGGGGAATGAGGACGTCGTGGGACACCTCGAAGTCCAGACCCCAGAACTCGCGATGCCCCGTGATGAGCGCGACGGGCTCGCGGCGCGCGCGGCGGCGGATGAGCGGCGTGAAGGTCGCGTCGAAGCCGACAGGCGCGTCCGCCCGCCCCTCCGACACGAGCCTGGCGCGATCCCACCCGAGCGCGTGGCGCGCGAGGACTTCTGCGTCGATGGCGGCGTGCTCGGGCGCGATCCCTGCGTCGATCAGCGTCCGGCGCGCCTCGGCGATTCGTTGGGAGACCGAGGACATCACACTCCAGGTTGGAAGGTGGACGGGCGGTTCCGTCGGGTCAGTGAGAAGGCTCAGACTGGAAATGCGTGACCGCTTGATCGATCAGCTCGCCGATGTCGCCGTCGAGCGCGGTCGTGAGCTGGTACATGCTGTAGCCGGCGCGGTGATCCGTGATCCGGTTCTCCTTGAAATTGTAGGTCCGGATCTTCTCGGATCGATCGCCCGTCCCCACCTGGGTTCGCCGGTCCTTGGCGATCACCTCCTGCTGACGCCGCAGCTCCATCTCGTACAGCCGCGATCGCAGGACCTTCATCGCTTTCGCCTTGTTCTTGATCTGCGACTTCTCGTCCTGCTGCGACACGACGACGCCGGTGGGGATGTGAGTGATGCGGACGGCGGAGTACGTGGTGTTGACGCTCTGGCCGCCGGGCCCGCTCGAGCAGAACGTATCGATCCTCAGATCCTTCGAATCGATCTGGATATCGACTTCCTCGGCCTCGGGCAGGACCGCGACCGTGGCGGTCGACGTGTGGATCCGTCCGCTGGCCTCCGTGGCCGGCACGCGCTGCACGCGGTGCACGCCGCTTTCGTACTTCAGCCGGCCGAACACGCCCTTGCCCTCGATGAGCGCGATGACTTCCTTCGTGCCGCCGACGCCGGTCTCGCTCAGGTTCAGGACCTCCATGCGCCAGCCCTGCCGCTCCGCGTGCCGGGAGTACATACGGAACAGATCGGACGCGAAGTTCGCCGCCTCGTCGCCGCCCGTGCCCGCGCGGATTTCGAGTACGACGTTCTTCTGATCGTTGGGGTCCTTGGGGATGAGGAGCGTCTTGATCTCGGCGGCGAGCGCGTCGCGGCGCACATGGAGGCCCTGAAGCTCCTCCTGCGCGAGATCGCGCATGTCCGGATCGCGCAGGAGCTCCTCGGTCGCCGCGATCTGGCCGGCAACGTCCTTGTAGGTTCGCGTGCGGTCGACGAGCTCGTGCATCTCCGACGCTTCCTTGGAGAGCGTACGGAACCTGGCCGTATCGGCCTGCACGGCCGGATCGGCGAGCTCCGTCATGAGCTGGTCGTACCGCGCTTCCACGGCAGCGAGTTTGTCCGAGGTCTGCTTGTCCACGATCTCCACTCGAGTCAGTCAGCGGCGGCGTCAACCGCCCGAGACAGGCGGCAGGAACGCCACCTCGTCTCCGTTCTTCAGCGGCGTCGTCAGCCGCGCGTATTCTTCGTTCACGGCGCACGAGATGGCGGGCTCGTAGTCCCGAAGGGCGGGGCAGCCCCGCACGAGCCACTCCCACGCCGTCCGCGCCACTGCGCCGTCAGGGAGCTCGCAGGTCAGCTCCGACGCGCCGGCGAGCTCCCGCAGGCGGGCGAACAGCCTGACGGTCACGTGCATGCGCGCTCGAATGCGAGCTGCCTCGCCGGCTCATCGTCCGGGTCCGCGGTTGCGCCCTCGATCCAGGTGTCGCCGCCTTCGAAGTACTCGCGCTTCCAGACCGGAGCGATCTGCTTGACGCGCTCGATCGCGTAGCGGCACGCGCAGAACGCGTCAGCGCGATGAGGCGACGCCGCGGCAATCAGGACGCTGGCCTCGCCGATCTGCAGCGTGCCTGTTCGATGATGGATCGCCAGACGGACAGACGGCCAGTGCGCTTCCGCCTCCCGCCCGATCTGCTCGAACGTCGTTCGGGCGAGCGGCGCATACGCCTCGTACTCGAGCCACAGCACCCGTCGTCCAGAATTGTGATTCCGCACGAGCCCCGCAAACGTCGCCACCGCGCCGCACGCCGGCGTCGAAACGGCCGCGACGATGAGAGCCGCATCCAGCCGGTCGTCGGTGATCTCGAAGCGCCGCTCGCTCATTCCTTCGAACCTTGAACCTTGAACCCTGAACCCTGAACCTTGAACCTTGAACTCTTTGTCTAGTATATCCGCCAGAAATGACCGAGCGGCCCGTGGCCGCGCCCGATGTCCGGCGCGTCGCGCAGGGCGCCATCGAGGTACTCCCTGGCGCGCGACAGCGCCTCGCGGTCGTCCAGCCCGAGCGCCAGGTTGGCGGCGATTGCCGACGAGAGCGTGCAGCCCGTTCCGTGGGTATTGCGCGTGTCGACTCGCGGGGCGCGCAGCTCGAAGCTGCCATCTGCCGAACAGGCCACGTCGATGGACTCCGGTCCGTCGAGGTGGCCGCCTTTGACCAGTACGACGCGAGGACCCAGCCGGAGGATCCGTTCGCCGGCAGTGCGCATGTCCTCGACCGAGGCGATGCGCATGTCGGCCAGCGCCTCCGCTTCCGGCACGTTCGGCGTGACGAGGTGGACGCGGGGAATGAGCTCGCTTCGCATGGCGAGCACGGCGTCCGGTTCGAGGAGGCGGTCTCCGCTTTTTGCGATCATCACGGGATCGAGCACGACGCGGGGAAGGTCGAGATCCGCGATCGCCGCGGCGACGGCTTCCACGATCGCCGCGTTTCCCAGCATCCCGATCTTCACGGCGTCGACGCCGATGTCCCCGGCGACCGCTTCGATCTGCGCGCTGACGAGGTCAGCGGGCATCGCCTGCCACATCGTCACGCCGAGCGTGTTCTGCGCGGTGACGGCGGTAATTGCCGACGTGCCGTAGACGCGGTGCGCCGCGAACGTTTTCAGGTCCGCCTGAATCCCCGCGCCGCCTCCGGAGTCGCTTCCCGCGATTGTCAGTGCCCTGCGCATACAGTAAGATTTCCGATCGACATGGCTCAATCCAGCAATGCCACGCTTCTGTCGGCGATTTCCGGCCGCGCCGATCTCTCGGTCGGGATCCGGATCGCGGGCGTCTGCTTCATGACGATTCTCACGGCCGCGGCGGCGCAGGTCAGCATTCCTCTGCCGTTCACGCCGGTGCCGCTGACGCTGCAGCCCATGATCGTGCTGCTCGGCGGCGCCGCGCTCGGATCGCGGCTCGGGATGACGAGCCAGGTGTTGTACCTGCTCGCCGGCATCGCCGGCCTGCCGGTGTTCGCGGCGTCTCCCGCGCTGCCGTCCGGAATCCTGCGGCTGCTCGGGCCGACGGGCGGCTTCCTGATGGCATATCCGTTCGCCGCATTCCTGACCGGGTGGCTCGCCGAGCGCGGTTTCGATCGCCGGTACCTGACGTCGGTCGTCGCGATGGGGGCAGGCCTCACGCTGATTTTCGTGTGCGGCCTCGCGTGGCTCGCCTGGTTCGCAGGTCCCTCGCCCGTCGGACTCTCCAGGGCTCTGACGCTCGGTCTGTATCCGTTCATCGGAGTCGACGTGGTCAAGATCCTCCTTGCCGCGGCAGTGCTGCCGGCGACCTGGTGGCTGGTCGGCCGGCCGGACGTACGCTAGTTTCCATACGTGGTGTCCGGCTTCAGCCGGACTCCCCGAGTCCGCCTGAAGGCGGACGCTACGTCCCAGACGTCAGCGCACGTAACCCAGGCTTCGCAGGCGATCGATCATCTCTCGATCGAGCGGCGTTCCTTCACTGGCAGCGCTTCGCTGCGCCGGCTCGCCGTACGTCGCGACGAAGCGAACCGGATAACGCTTCACGAACGCATCCGCCAGGACATCGAGCCTCGCGGTCCCTCGCAGCTCCCGGCTGATCGGAACGCCGAGGACGTGAAGAATCGTCGGCGCGATGCTCGTGGCGTCTCCTTCCACGGCCGCGCCTGGAGCGATGCTCGCGCCGGCAAACGCCATCTGGCCCGCGGTCCGCGTGCTCACGCGCCCGGGTTGCGTCACGACGATGACGATCTCGCCGGTTCCAGCGGTGAGCACCGGCGCCAGCATGCGATCGAGCATCGCATAGTACTGGCGCAACGCCATAAGGCGTCCAACGAGTTCTGACGCCGACAGCACGGGGTCGCGCGGCGTCGGCGGTGGACTCTCGAGCGGTGTCGTCGTTGTCGCGAGCAGCGCGTGCTGGGTGATGTCGAGGCCCGGCAGATACACGGCTGTGAGATCGACATTCGACGCCGACACGGCCGAAAGGAGCGCGAGCTGCATTGCGTCGAGCTCCGCCGATCGCTGCAGCAGCGCCCGGGTGTCGCCGCTCAGGTTACTGGTTGTAGCCGCCAGACCTGCGAGATCGATCGCCTGCCGCTTGAGGTCCGGCCAGCGTTCGCGCAGCGTCTGGTAGAGAGACGCCGGAGCGATCTCCGAGTCGAGCGTACCGCCGTGCTCGAGGCGGAGCGTCGCGCGATCGCTGAGGACGACGCCCTGATCACCGCGTGCCGGCCAGGTCGCCCACCAGTTCACTACCACCGTCCGGAGGCCGGCTTCCGCCGCCACTTCCCAGAATGTCTTGGCGCGCCGTTCGATGCCGCTCGCGAGCGACGGACGCGTCAACCGCACGAGGTCGGTCACGCCGCGGATCGCGTGCACGAGCGCGGAGTCTCCCGCCGCGGACACGCTCCCGGAGATGCCGGCGATGCGACGCGTCTCGAGCGCGCGCACTCCGTGCACCTCCGCCGGCTGTCCGGTCGCCACGGTCGTCCAGACGCGCGCCGGATCCTCGAGTCCCTCTCGATCCGTTTCGTTCTCGATCCGCATGACGGCGCCCTGGAACGCGGCCGCGAGCGCGGGCATGTGTCCGTGCGACGCGAGGTCGCGGAAGATGGCCGGATCGAACCCGTCGATCGCGATCACGCGGACGCGCAGACCGCTCGGGACGACGGTGAATGGAACCGCGTCGGCGGGCTTCGTCCGGGCCGTCCACGTAAGGAGCAGCGCCGCGCCGCCGAACGCCACCAGCCCCGCGGCAACGGTCGTTCGCCACGAATGGCTGAATGCGCGCTGTTCATCGGGGACACCCGCGCGCGCAACGCTCAATGCGGAGGACATGACCGTCACCGCATGGCCGAGGAGGAGACTGACCGCCACGGCGATCGCGAGCGCCGAGATCGTCCAGTACGGCGCCGACCACCCGACGTGCGCGGCGACCGTCTGCCACCAGAGCGTGAAGTAGACGAGGCACGCGAGCGTGACGAACGCGCCCGCGGCTCTCGAAAGCCGCGAGCCGTGCCGCGCGAACGCCGGACCGGACTGACGCGCCGCCAGGGAAACCACCAGTCCCGCCACGAATGCCGCTGCGGCGATCGCCAGCCCGAAGAACACGCCCAGGTACACGGCGACGACGATCGCGTCGCGGGATCCGGCGACGAGGCCGGGAACGCGCGCGCTGACGCCAATCGCCGCGGCAGGGCCCAGCAGCAACGCGGCCAGCACGCCGACACGGAGGCTCGAGTACAGCGCGATCGTCCACGGACGCCGCGAAGCGCGGGCGGGTCCCAGCACGAATCGATCGACGCCCGCGTCCAGGTAGCCGAGCGCCCGCAGCCGCTGGCGCAGCTCGTCCACGCGAGCATCGCTGCTCGCCGAAGGGTCCCGGCCTGGTTGATCGCTGGCGCTCATGATCGCGTCAGGCGTTTCGCGCCGCGACGTACGCGGACAGCTCGCGCAGCCTCTCCGCGCGTCGTCCGAACGGCGCGAGCGCGCGGTCGGCGGTCTGGCACAATTCCGCGGCGAGCTGATGCGCTCCGGCCACGCCGCTGAACGACACGAACGTCGTCTTCCGGGCGTCGCGCCGAGCGGTCTTGCCGGTCTCTGCCGGATCGCCTTCGACGTCGAGCAGATCGTCGATCACTTGAAACGCGAGCCCGAGATTCCTGGCGAAGGCGGAGAGCGCCTTGATCGCGTCCCCATCGGCGCCCGCCGTCAGCGCACCGGCGATCGCCGACGCGTTGAAGAGCGCGCCCGTCTTGCCGCGATGGATGCGCTCGAGCAGCTCGAAGCTGATGTCGCGGTCGGTCGCGAGCAGGTCAGCTGCCTGACCGTCGATCAGGCCATCCCGCCCGACCGCCTCGGAGACGAGTACTGAAAGACGCGGCGCCAGGCTCTGCTCGTACGCCGTGGCGAGCGCGCCGAACGCGAGGTTCAGCAGGCCGAACGCCGCCAGGATCGCGATCGCCTCCCCGAACTCGACGTGATTGGCTTTTCGTCCGCGCCGCAGCGAGGCATCGTCCATGCAGGGAAGATCGTCGAGGATGAGTGAGGACGCGTGGACCATCTCGACGGCCGCCGCGGCGGGCAGCGCGTGCGCGGCCGTTCCGCCGCAGAGCTCCGCCGACAGCATCGTCAGGACCGGCCGCACGCGCTTCGACGGCGCGTGGAGCGTGTACGCCATCGCCCGTTCGACGGGGCCGCCGACGTCCGGTACGATCCGGCGCAGCGCCTCTTCGACTCTCGATTGATAGCTCGCAAGAAATCCGGGAGCGGCCGTCGGCATCATTTCGCGCGGCGCGTCGACGCGTCCGGCTTGCCGAAGACGAGCATGTACTGATAGCGAAGGAAGTTCGGCCGCGCGATGAGCCGCAGGCCGGCGGCGTCCGCGTCACGGATCACGCGCTCCGGATCGACGCGTTCCTCCATCGGCGGGCCAGGACCGCCTCCATCCTTCGTGAAGTCGACGATGCCGATCCTCCCGGTGCTCTTCAGCGCCCTGACGGCATTTCGCAGGAGCGCCACCGGCTGCTCCATCTCGTGGTACGTGTCGACGATGAGGACGGCGTCCAGCGAATCGGGGGGCAGCTGCGGATCGGTCGGGTTCCCGAGCTTCGTTTCGACGATGCGCTGCAGGTCTTCGCGCTCGACGCGCCGCTTGATCACCTCGATCATCTGCGGCTGAATGTCCTCCGCGTAGACCTTGCCGTTCGGCTCGACGCGATCCGCGAGCCGGATCGTGAACCATCCGCCGCCGGCGCCGAGATCAGCGACGACGCTGCCTTCGGCGATGCCGAGGACGTCCATGATCTGGTCGGGACGCTGCCACACGTCGCGATCCGACCCCTCGAGCTGGCCGAGGTTTTCCGGCGGGAAGAGTTTTCCGTGGCGCTGCTGTCCCGCGGCCGGAAGCGTCAGCACCAGCAACGCTGCCACGATCGGTACGATTCGATGCACGCTTGCGCCTTCCTTGTCTGGACGATGCACCGGAGGCATTCCGCCCGGGGATGCCGGGCGAGGTCATGGCGTCCGGTTCGAGAATCGCGTCGAGCTCGTCGTCCGGTACCAGCCCGCGTTCGCGGACCAGATCGCGAACGGAACGCCCCGTTTGGACTGACGTCTTGGCGATGTCCGCAGTTGCAGCGTATCCAATGTACGGACTGAGCGCCGTCGCGACCGCGGTGCTGCGATCGAGGAGCTCGCGGGCGCGGTCGTCGTCCGCCTTGATGCCCTGGACGCACCGGGTCTGGAGCACGCGCATGGCTCCAGCGAGAATCCGCGAGGCGTGGAGCGCGTTCCACGCGATCACCGGCATCATGACGTTCAGCTCGAGCTGCCCGGCGTCGCTGGCGGCGAGGATCGCCGCGTCGCAGCCGATCACCTGATAGCAGACCTGGTTGACCATCTCGGGGACCGACGGATTCACCTTGCCGGGCATGATCGACGATCCGGGCTGCACGGCCGGCAGCTGGATTTCGGCGATGCCGGCGCGCGGGCCCATGCTCAGGAGCCGGAGATCCGAGGCGATCTTGCCGACTTCCACCGCGAGCCGGCGCAGCGCGCCCGAGTAGGCGAGCACGTCGCCCATGCTCTGCGTGACGCGGAAGCGGTTGGCGGCCGGACGCACGGGAAGCCCCGTATAGCGCGCGAGATTCGCGACGGCCGCGCTCGTGTAGTCGTCGCCGGCGTTGAGGCCCGTGCCGACGGCGGTCGCGCCGAGATTCAACTCGCGCAGCTGCTCCGCGGTGCGCTCGAGATCCGCCGCCGCGTGCGAGACGTTCGCGGCGTAGCCGCCGAACTCCTGTCCGAGCGTGATCGGCACCGCGTCCTGGAGATGGGTGCGGCCGGTCTTGAGAATCCCGGCGAACTCGCCGCTCTTGCTCGCGAGCCCGTCCGCGAGATCGCGCGCGGCCGACAGCACGTCGTCGACCGCGAGCAGCAGCGCGAGCCGCGTCGCCGTGGGAAACACGTCGTTGGTGGACTGTCCCATGTTGACGTGATCGTTTGGATGCACGCGGTCGTACTTGCCGAGCGGCGCCCCGAGGATCTCCGCCGCGCGGTTGGCGAGCACCTCGTTCGCGTTCATGTTGTGCGAGGTGCCGGCGCCGGCCTGGTAGACGTCGACGACGAACTGGTCGCGCAGCTGGCCGTCGAGGATCTCGTCGGCCGCGCGCACGATGGCCCGCGCGATCGCGGCGTCGAGCCGGCCGAGCGACGCGTTCGCCTCCGCGGCGGCCTTCTTGATCAGGACGGTCGCGGTGACGAGCTCCGGCGGCGCCGTCAGACCGCTGATGGGGAAGTTCTCGACCGCGCGCCTGGTCTGCACGCCGTAGTAGGCATCGGCGGGAACGCGCACGTCGCCGAGCGGATCGCGTTCGACGCGGAATTTCACAGGCAATTATTGATCGCAATTCCAGTCCCAAATCCGCGATCCCCAATCCGAATCCGCAATCCGCGATCAGCTGATCCATACTGCTTGTATGTCTCAGTTCTTCGACAGCATGGTCGAGCTCATCACCCGGACGTCGACCGACCTGCCGCCCGACGTCCGCGCGGCGATGGCGACGGCCGTCCAGTCGGAGCAGGCAGGCACCCGCGCCGGGCAGGCGCTCACGATCATCGCGCAGAACATCGATCAGGCGGCGTCGTGCGAGGGCCCGATCTGCCAGGACACCGGCATGCCGACCTTCGAAGTGAAGGTGCCGGTCGGCGCGAACCAGATCTGGATGCGCGCGCAGATCCGCGAGGCGGTCGCCGAGGCGACGCGGCGCGGCAAGCTGCGGCCGAACTCGGTCGATTCGATCACCGGCGAGAACTCCGGCAACAACCTCGGACCGGGCACGCCGATCATCCACTTCGATCAGTGGGAGTCTGCCGGAGATCGAGGTCAAGCTGATTCTCAAGGGCGGCGGCTGCGAGAACACGAACGCGCAGTACTCGCTGCCGGCCGAGCTCGAACATCTCGGCCGCGCCGATCGCACGCTCGAAGGCGTCCGCAAGTGCATCCTGCACGCGGTCTGGAAGGCGCAGGGCAAGGGCTGCAGCCCCGGCGCCGTCGGCGTGTGCATCGGCGGCGATCGCACGTCCGGCTACCTGCACGCCAAGGAGCAGCTGTTCCGCACGCTCGACGACACGAACGCGGATCCGCGGCTGGCGTCGATCGAAGCGTCGGTCATGGACGAAGCGAACCGGCTGACCGTCGGCCCGATGGGCTTCAGCGGAAAGACGTCGCTCATCGGCTGCAAGATCGGCGCGCTGAATCGCCTGCCCGCGAGCTTCTTCGTCTCGATCGCGTACGACTGCTGGGCGTTCCGGCGCCTCGGCGTTCGTCTCGACGCCGCCACCGGCGCGATCACCTCGTGGCTGTATCGCGATGGCGTCACGCCTCCGCGCCGATGCTGGCGCCGAAGCCGCCGCGGCCGGTTTCCCGCGCACGGGCCGCGAGATCGCACTCGCAGGCGCCGATCACGGACGAACAGATCCGCGCGCTGAAGGTCGGCGACGTCGTGCTCATCTCGGGGCGCATCTTCACCGGACGCGACGCCGTGCACGCGCACCTGATGAAGCACGATCCGCCGGTCGATCTGCGCGGCGGCGTCCTCTATCACTGCGGACCGGTCGTGTGAAAGAGGGGGACGGCTGGCGCGTCACGGCCGCCGGCCCGACGACGAGCATCCGCGAGGAGCCCTACCAGGCGGACATCATCAAGCGCTACGGCGTGCGCGTGGTGATCGGCAAGGGCGGGATGGGCGCGAAGACGCTCGCCGGACTGAAGGAGTCCGGTGCGGTCTACCTGAACGCGATCGGCGGCGCCGCGCAGTTCTACGCGCGCTGCATCGAGCGCGTCGACGGCGTGTCGCTGATGGAGTTCGGCACGCCGGAGGCGATGTGGCACCTCCAGCGTGCGCGACTTTCCCGCGATCGTCACCATGGACGCACACGGCAACAGCCTGCACAGGGAGGTCGAAGAGGCGTCGGGGAAGATACTGGAGAGCCTGGCGTAGTCGGCTGTCTTAGTCGACAGTCGACAGCGCGTCCCCAAAGGTCGTTTCGACATCCGAGATGCTCGCGTCCTTCCTGAAGTGGAGCCGTACGACGCGTCGTTCGTGCGCGTCGAGCGTCTCGCACGTCGCCGAGCGCCTGCGCGCGCTTCAGCACTGAGAACGAGTAGCCCGCGTCCGGGATCTCCGTCTCGCGCATCGTCCTCGCCGGTGATCACGAACGTCACGACCGTGTTCGGTCCTCCCTTGTGGTACTGCCCGGTCGAGTGCAGGTACCGCGGGCCGACGCCGAACGTGCTGGCCGACCGGTTCTGCGCGCGGATCCCGTTGCGAATCTCCGTCGATGCGCGTTTCGACGTCGGCGTCAGCCGGCAGGTACGACAGGAACGCGACGTAGTCGTGCGGCGCGATCGACCGCAGCGCCGCGCGGACGATGGCGGCCGGCGAGTCGCCGCCGTCCGACGCGTAGGCGTCGAGCTTCGCCGACGACGCGGACGGGGCAGGCTCCGGCAGGCGGCCGCTCGTCGCGTAGGCGCCGAGCAGCGCCTTGGTTTTCTCCTTCGCTTCGGACACGTTCGGTTCGTCGAACGGGTTGATGCCGAGTGCCGCGCCCGCGACGGCGGTCGCGAATTCCCAGCGGAAGAACTCGGCGCCGAGCCCGTCGACGCGCGTGCTCAGTCGAAGCACCGGATGTCCGGCCGCTTCGAGCGCTGCGAGCCGGTCGTCGTCGGGCCGGTCGCGATCGGTCGCGATCGCGACGAACGCGCGATCGTCGCTGGTAGTCCGCGGGTCTCCCGAGCGGTTCGTCCACGACCGGCAGCGCGCCCTTGCCGTGCTTGCCGGTGCTCTCGGCGACGAGCTGCTCGATCCAGAGGCCGAGCGACGCGAGCGACGGCGGCAGGACGACCGTGAGCTTGTCGCGTCCGTTCAGCGCGGCCGCGCCGATGAACGCGCCGAGCTCGAGGCCGGCGTTCGCGTGATTCTCCTGCCGGCAGCCGTCCGCCATCGCCGATCCTGCCCGCAGCAGGCCGGCGGCGATCCGGCCGATCAGCGCCGCCGGAACGAGGCCGAACAGCGACAGCGCGGAGAAGCGGCCGCCGATGTCGGCCGGGTTGAGGAAGACCTCGCGATACCGCTTCGATTCGGCGAGCGCGTGGAGCGCGGTGCCGGGATCGGTGATCGCGATGAAGTGGCGGCCCGCCTGCGCGCCGAGCGCGTGCGTCATGCGCGACCAGAAGAAGCGTTCCATCGACGCGACCTCGACCGTGCCGCCGCTCTTGCTCGCGACGAGGAACAGCGTGCGCGCCGGGTCCATGCGCGCGGCCGCGCCGCCGATCGTGTGCTCGTCGGTCGTGTCGAGCACGAAGAGATCGGGGATGTCCCGTCGACGATGCCGAACACCGATCGCAGCACTTCGGCGCACAGGCTGCTGCCGCCCATGCCGAGCAGGTAGACCGCGTCGATCTTTTCGCCCGCGACCTGTCGCAGCGACCTGCCGGACCCGCTCGAGCTCGCCGCTCATCGTCCGGCCGATGTCGAGCCAGCCGAGCCGCGTGCGGATCGACCGCGCGTCGGCGCTGCCCTCGGCGGCTCCCCAGACACTGATGTCGCGATCCCAGATGCGCGAGACGATTCTGTCGTGGAGGAATCGATCGACGAGCTCGGCCGCGGGCTCGTAAGCGACAGGACATGCGGCCGATTCTATCACCGTAAATCCAGCACCTGCAGCACGTTGCCGACTGCGGCCGAGGCTGTGCCGGTCCGCGATCGGCTTGCCGCGGGACGCGGAGACCGCTATAATCGTCCTATCTGGTGTCGCGCGCGAAGGTGCGCGGCGCAATCAGATCCAGGAGACATTCAGAATGATCAATGTGACACCGACCGCGGCCACGAAGATCACGGAGCTGCTGTCGAAGAGAACAAGACCGGCGCCGGCCTGCGCGTGTTCGTGCAGGGCGGCGGCTGCTCCGGCTTCCAGTACGGCCTGATGATCGACGAGGGCGAAGGGGACGCGACGACCGATGCGGTGATCGAGTCGAACGGCGTCAAGCTGCTCGTCGATCCGATCAGCGCGCGCTATCTCACGCGGCGCCGAAGTCGATTTCGTCGACAACATCACGGGCGGCGGCTTCACGATCAAGAACCCGAACGCGAAGTCGACCTGCGGCTGCGGGTCGTCGTTCAGCGTCTAACAGTCGCCAGGCTCGCGGATCACGGCCGGCAGCGGCCGCGATTCCGGTTCGAGCACTTCGAGCTTCGAGCCTGCGCCGATGGAATCCTCTCCGACGTGCCTTCGTCGAGAGCCTTCGACCGGCCGGCAGCAAGCGTTCCGGCAAGCGCGATCTCATCGTCAACGTGTTCCTGCGCCAGGAAGGCCACCTCACCGCCGACAATCTGGTCGATCTGATCCGCCGCGAGGATCAGCGGATCAGCCGCGCCACCATCTACCGCACGCTGCAGTGGATGGTCGATGCCGGCATCGCCCGCAAGGTGGACTTCGGCGAGGGGCGCTTCCGGTTCGAGCATTCCTACCGGCACCCGCGGCACTTCCATCTGATCTGCAAGACCTGCAACCGGTCAGCTTCGAGTTCCTCAGCTCCGACATCGAGGCGCTCGTCGAGGAGGTGGCGTCGGCGCGCAACTTCACGCCGCGCCAGAGCGTGCTGCAGATCCACGGGACCTGCGAGGCCTGCCGGACGGGACGGCCGCACGTCCGCCGGAGAGCGCGCCGACCGAGCTCCTGTTCGCGCGCGACGCGCTGCGGATCGCGATTGCCACCGAGCGCAGCGGTCTCGAGTTCTACACGCGCGCGGCGCGCATCACGCGCGACGCGCGCGGCCGGCGCGTGTTCGAGAAGCTGGCGGAGGAGGAGAAGGAGCATCTCGGCACGCTCGAGGCGCGGTACCGCGAGCTGCTGCAGCAGGACCCGCAGCTCGAGTCGCGTCCGACGTTCCTCTTCTTCAAGGGCGCGGCGAACGGCCTGTTCGCCGCCGGCGCCGATCAGCTCACCAAGGGCGTGAACGATCGCCAGGCGCTGATGATCGGCATCCGCTGCGAGCGCGGATCGCACCGGTTCTTCAAGCGGTACGGCGAGCGATTCGAGGACTCCGAAGGCAAGCGGATCTTCCTCGAGTTCGCGGACGAGGAACGGACCCATCTCGATCTCCTGATCCGTGAGTACCGATCGCTCGTCGAGCGCCAGCGGCGTGGCCGGAAGCCGGCTCGGAAGACCCGGCACCGCGCGAGCGCCTGACGCGCCGTGATCGATCTCCACCTCCACACGACGGCCTCCGACGGCACGCTCTCGCCATCGTCGCTGGTCGCGCTCGCGGCGCGCACCGGGCTGCGCGTCATCAGCGTCACCGATCACGACACGGTGGCCGGGTTCGATGGAAGCACGCACGGCCGCGGGCACGTGTGGCATGCGGCTGATCGACGGAATCGAGATCACCGCGGTCGAGGACGGCCGCGACGTCCACGTGCTCGGCGTATTTCTTCGATCCCGGCGATCGCGATCTCGGACGTTTCTCGATCGGCAGCGCGCGGACCGCGTCCGGCGCGTGCGCGAGATCGGCGCGACGGCTGGCGCCCTCGGACCTGCCGTCGACGTCGAGGCGCTCCTCGAGGCCGCCGCGCGCGACGACGGGCGCAGCGTCGGCCGTCCGATGCTGGCCGACGCGCTCGTCGCGGCCGGTCATGCCGCTGACCGCCGCGACGCCTTCGATCGCCTGCTCGGCGACGGCCGCCCTGCGTTCGTGCCGCGCCGCGGCGCCGGTGGTCGCGCGCGTCATCGAAGTCGTGCCGCGGCAGGCGGGATCGCGTCGCTCGCGCACCCGGCGCTCACGCACCTCGACGCGCGCATTCCGTCGTTCGTCGACGCCGGGCTGGCCGCGATCGAAGTGCGGCACCGCGACCACGATCGCCGAGACCGAGGCGCGATACCGCGAGCTGGCGCGCTCGCTCGGCGTCGCGGTGTCGGCGGGTCCGACTTTCACGGCGTGGCCGAGGTGACCCGGGCGGGTGAGGCCGCGTCCGCGTTTGGAACCGTCACGCTGCCGGAGGAAGATTTCGCCGGGCTCGAGGCCCGCGCCTCGTCCGGAAAGATCGTCACGGACGCGAACCCCTCTCGGTGACGCCCGTTCTCCAGCTCGCCGGAATCCAGAAGAACTACCACGGCCTGCGTCCGCTCCGGGTGCAGGCGCTGACCATCGCGGCGGGCGAGCGCGTCGCCGTGAGCGGACTCGATGCGGGCGCCGCCGAGGTGCTGGTCAACCTGGTCACCGGCGCGAGCCTTCCGGACCAGGGCGAGGTCCGCGTGCTCGGACACCCACCGCCGACATCGTCAACGGCGACGAGTGGCTCGCATCGCTCGACCGCTTCGGGATCGTCAGCCCGCGCGCCGTCCTGCTCGGAGTCCGCGACGCTCGAGCAGAACCTGGCGATGCCGTTCACGCTGCAGATCGATCCCGTGCCGGCGGACGTGTCAGCGCGGGTGAAAGCGCTCGCGGCCTCGTGCGGCATCCACGCCGTCGACGTCGTGAGCCGGCGGAAGCGGGTCCGGAGGTGCAGGCGCGCGTGCATCTCGCGCGCGCGATCGCGCTCGGCCCGGCGCTGCTCGTGCTCGAGCATCCGACCGCGGACCTGACGCCCGAGGCGCGCGAGTCCTTCGCGCGGGACTTCGTGCGCGCGGTCGATGGCCCGCGATTGGCCGCGCTCGTCATCACGCAGGACCAGGCGTTCGCCAGGCTGGTCGCGCACCGCGTGCTGAGGCTGGACCCGGCGACCGGAGCGCTCGAAGCGCCCCGGCGCGGATGGTTCCGCTGACGAGGTTACTTCGAGAACACGCCGCAGGCGACGCGCGGTCCGCCGCTGACGCCGGACTTCGGCTCGCCCGGTGACGCCCTTGTCCTCGTTGCCGTGAATGATGATGGCGGTGCCGTCGGCGTCGAAGAGCGAGAGCGGTCCGGCCGAGAGCGTCACGCGCGTCGTGACCGCCTTCAGCGTGCCCTTGCCGTCCTGCGCCGACTTCGAGGTTCGGCATGTCGCCCATGTGGAACGGATGATTGACGTCAGGATCGGGGTTGCTCGGCCGGACCCGGATCGAAGTGGCCGCCGGCCGCGGTGAAGTCCGGTTCGCACTTGCCGACCGCGTGCAGGTGGACGCCGTGAAGGCCGGGCGTCAGGCCGCTCGCCGACACCGTGATGTCGACCACGACACCGGTTCCCTGTTTGCGTTCGACGAGCTCGGCTCGACCAGTGATGCCCTTGCCCTTGATCTCTGCGTCGCCTTCGCGCCCGTCGACTGCGGGCCCTGCGCCGCGGCAATCGCGCCCGCGATCGCCACCACGGCGCGCCGTCAGCATCACACGTCCGATTCGTCATACTGCCTCCTGCGGCGAATTGTAGATCGCATCACACTATGCCAAAGCTCGTGCTTTTCGACATCGATGGAACGCTCGTCCTCACCGGCGGCGCAGGCCTGCGCGCGATGAACCGCGCGTGCGAGGAGATCGTCGGCCGTGCGGACGCGCTCGCGGGGATTCCGGTCGCCGGCCGCACCGACTGGATCATCCTGCACGACACGCTGGCGCGCCTCGGCCGCGATCTGGATGCCGGATCTGTTCGATCGACTGCGCGAGCGGTACGTCCACTATCTTCGAGAGGAGATCACGCAGCCCGGGAGAGGTGTCAACGGCGTGCTGCCCGGCGTGCCGCGAGCTGCTCGACGCGCTCGACGCGCACGACGACGTGTTCCTCGGCCTGCTGACCGGGAACTTCGAGGACGGCGCGCGGATCAAGCTCGAGCACTTCGACCTGTGGCGCTACTTCCGCTGCGGCGCGTTCGGCGACGATGCCGCCGATCGCAACGCGCTGGTGCCCGTGGCGGTCGAGCGCGCGAGCGCGTGCGGAGTCCCCGCGATTGCGTCTTCCGACGTCATCGTCGTCGGCGACACGCCGCACGACGTGTCGTGCGCGAAGGCCGCGGGCGCCGTGCCTGTCGGCGTCGCGACCGGAACCTTCACGGCCGATGAACTTCGCGCGTGCGGCGCAGCGGTCGTTTTCGATTCGCTGCGCGATACGGCGGGAGTGATGGGAGTATTGAGAAGGGGATAGCTGCCAGCTACCAGCTACCAGCTACCAGTTGAGACCTGGAAGTTGGGAGCTGGAAGTTGAGAGCTGGAAGCTGAGAGCTGGAAGCTGGAAGCTGGAAGCTGGAAGCTGGAAGCTGGAAAGCTGGAAGCGGAAGCTGGAAGCTGGAAGCTGATATGGAAGCGAATGGGGCCCGGTGGCCCTCCCGGTCTTCAAAATCGGTCGCCGCCTGCACCTGTGCGGGCGGGCTGGGTTCGACTCCCAGGCGCTTCCGCCACACTCAGCTGTCAGTTTTTAGCTTCCAGCTGCCAGCTACCAGCTTCCAGTTGAGAGGGCTGAGAGCTGGTAGCCGGAAGCTGGAAGCTGGCAGCTATCTGCTCAACCCCTTGCTCATGACGATGAAGTGGCAGGGCTGGCTCGCCTTCTCCGTGTCCGAGAACGGGCGCGTGCCGGCTTCGGCGTATCCAAAGCGGCGGTAGAACGGCGGCAGCTCCGTTCTGAGGTTGACGACCTCGATCTCCATCTCGGTGCAGCCTTCGATCCGCACAGTGCGCCTCTGCCGCGGCGATGAGCTGCGATCCCAGACCCTGGCCCTGTCGCGACGGATCGATCGAGAGCATCCCGAAGTATCCCGTCTTCCCGTGGCGCGTCACGTACACGGAACCAACGATCGTGCCGCGATCCTCGAGGACGATGAACGCCCCGTCCGCCATGTGCGCGCGCACGTCGTCGGGGTCCGTGCGATCGCCGATCTTGAAGAAGTCCTCGACGCGGTACGCGAGGCTGATGAGCGCCGCCAGCGCCGCGGCATCATCCGGGGTCGCGATTCTCGTCTGCATGGCGTGGAGGTCGAGCTTATCAGCACCGTCCCGGTCGTTGCGCTGCCGCCCCTGATATCGGTTAACTTGGTCGACGAATGGTGTGGGTGCTCCTGGCGGGATTTCTGATGCCGGCGGTCGCGAGCGGCGCTTCGCAGGAGAGCGCGAGCCGGGCGAAGGCTGCGTACGCGCGCGCCATCGAGCTCGAATCGCAGGGCAACCATCCGGCGGCGCTGTCGCTGCTGTGGGAAGCGGCCGCTCTCGCGCCGAACGATGCGGACGTGCAGCAGCGGCTCGGCGAGGCGCTCGAACGGATCGGCGCGCTCGACGCGGCGGTGGACGCGTACCGCGCGGCGCTGGAGGCGCGGCCGGACTTCAGAAAAGCCTCGACAGGTCTGATCCTCGCGCTTTCGAAATCCGGCAAGGGCCCCGAGGCCGTCGCGCTCGCGCGTGCGAAGGCGTCCAGCGCTCCATCCGATCCCGAGGCCTGTTTCATCCTGGGGCTGGCGCAGTCCGAGGTGGACATCGCCGACGCGATGGCCAGCTTCCAGCGGGCGTTGTCGCTCGCGCCGCGGCATTCGCTCGCGCGCTACAACCTCGCGCTCGTCCTGCGGCGGATGGACCGCCTGCCGGAGGCAATCGAGGAGCTCGAGCGGACGATTGCGTTCGAGCCTCGCCCTCAGGCGCACTATCAGCTCGGCGTGATCCGCTGGCATCAGGGCGATGCGGTCCGCGCCGAGCAAGCGCTGCGCGCCGCGATCGCACTCGAGCCGGGCTACGCCGACGCGCACTACACGCTGGGCGCGGTCCTCAGGAGCAGGGGCGACCTGAAGGGCGCCGCCGCGTCGCTGCGCCGGGCGATCGAGCTGCGTCCCGACGCGGCGGCGCACTACACGCTGGGACAGGTGCTGGCGCAGGCGGGCGACGACACCGGATCGAGGGCGCATCTTGCCGATGCCGAACGCCTCCGTCGTCAGACCGAGCTCGAACGTGAGGCGCTGACGTGGACCGCCGCCGGCATTCAGAAGATGCAGGCAGGTGACGCGGCGGGCGGGCTCGACGACTTCCGCCGCGCGATCGGCGCGTTCGAACCGTATGCGCCGGCGCACTACCAGATGGGTCTGGCCCTCGAACGCCTCGGCCGCGGCGGGGAAGCCCGCACCGCGTTCGCACGGGCGCGCGCGCTCAACCCCAGTCTCGTTTCGCCTCGCGATACGGCCCGCCCGCCGAAGTAATAAACGCATTAGGAAGCTCGGCATCACGGCTGAACGCTTGTGTCCGGGCGGGAACCGGTTTATAACTACCCAAAAGTAGGACTATTCCTCGCGAACGCTCCAGTCAGCGCGAGGTTCGTTTGCACGTCGAACTGTTTGGGAGGAGGCTGAACGATGAGACGTCAGTTGCAGGCCGGCCTGCTGGTCGTGGCGGGGCTGCTCGCTTTCGCCAGCGTCGCGGCGGCACAGGAATTCAGGGCTACCGTCCGGGGACAGGTCATCGACTCGAGCAAGGGCGCCCTGCCGGGCGCCACGGTGACGCTGACCAACACCGCCACCAACGAAACGGCCTCGGCCGTCACCAACACCGACGGGAGTTATTCCGTCCCGTTCCTGCGCCCTGGCTCCTACACGATGAGCGTCGAGCTCTCCGGATTCCAGAAGTACACGCGCGCAGGAATGGTTCTGTCGGTCAACGAAACCGCGACGATCAACGTCGAGATGGGCGTCGGCGGCCTCACGGAGCAGGTGTCGGTCACGGCCGAATCGCCGCTGCTCGAGACGAGCAACGCGAGCCGCGGCACGGTCATCGACAGCGCGCGCATCGCGGAGCTGCCGCTGCAGTCGCGCAGCCCGATGGCACTCGTGGTCCTCGTCGCCGGCGTCAACTACAACGCCCAGGCGATCTATCTCCGTCCGTTCGACAACGGTGCGCTCGCCGCCTGGTCGATGAACGGCGGCCAGAGCAGCAACAACGAGTTCCTGCTCGACGGCGCGCCGAACAACGCGAACCAGGGCGGCAACAACATCGCCTACGTGCCGCCGGCCGAGGCGGTGCAGGAGATGAAGATCTCCACGAACTCGTATGACGCGCAGTACGGCCGCACTGCCGGCGGCGTGGTCAACGTGTCGCTCAAGTCGGGCACGAACAGCTTCCATGGCGTCGGCTACGACTTCATGCGCCGCAAGGCGCTGGCCGCCAACTCATTCATCCTCAACACGACGAGCAGACCGAAGACCGACCAGTACATCGATCAATACGGGGGCAGCGTCGATGGCCCGATCTTCAAGAACAAGACGTTCTTCCTGTTCACCGGCGAGAAGTACCGGGAAGGTACGCCCGCCCCGCTGACCAGCACGGTGCCGACGCTGGCGATGAGGAACGGCGACTTCAGCGGTGTCGTGGATGCGTCGGGCCGCCAGATCGTCATCTACGATCCGGCGACCGGGCGGGCTGACGCGAACGGCAACTGGATCCGCGATCCGTTCCCGGGCAACAGAATCCCGGCGGACCGCATCAATCAGACGGCCCGGGCGCTCATGCAGGACTGGCCGGAGCCCAACGGCTCGACGGCCGGCGTAGCGCCGTGGCAGACGAACCTGCTATGGCCCGAGCACTTCAACCGGGACCTCTTCTGGAACTGGGTCGGCAAGGTCGATCACAACTTCAACGCGAACAACCGGGCGTTCTTCCGCTGGGGCGAGAACGAGCGGAACGAGATCGGCAACAGGGGCAATGCCATCCGCAGCGGCCCCGGCCAGGCCGGCCAGCTTCCGCTCTGGCGCGCCAACCGCGCGCTGGTCGGCGACTGGGTGCGCATCTTCGGCGCCGGGACCGTGTTCAACCTGCGCGCCAGCTACACCTACTTCCTGGAGTGGAGCTACTCCGATTTCGCGATCGGTTTCGATTCGAGGGAGTTCTGGCCCGCGGGCCTCGTCGATCAGATGCCGGCCGAGGACATTGGCGGCATCTTCCCGGTGATCACGGGTTCAGATTTCGCGACCCTGTCGCGGGGCTCTTCCCCGAACCGAAACCGCAACTACACGGTGCAGCCAAACGTGTCGCTGACCCGCGGCGCCCACAACATCCGCGGCGGTCTCGACCTGCGGTGGACCAACGTCTTCAACGAGAACTACAACAACTCCGGCGGCAACCTCAATTTCAACCGTGATTTCACTGAGAGCACGCTGAACATCAACAACCCGTTGCAAGGGCACGCCTTCGCCTCCTTCCTGCTCGGCGCGCCGGCCAATGGCAACGTCGATGTCAATCCGAAGCCGCACTACCAGTGGCTCTTCATGGCGCCCTGGATCCAGGACGACTGGCGGATCAACAACAAGCTGACGCTCAACCTCGGCTTCCGCTGGGACGTCAACGGTTCCGTGACGGAAGAAAACGACATGCTGAACTACGCGTTCGACCCGACGATCGTCAACCCGGTCTCGGCGCGCGTCGGCCAGCAGGTCCTGGGCGGCATCCGCTTCGTCGGCGTCAACGGTGCCCCGGACCGGCCGTGGAAGCTCGACAAGGACAACTGGCAGGCCCGCGTCGGCATGGCCTATTCGCTCAACGAAAAGACCGTCCTCCGCGCCGGCTACGGGAAGTACTTCCTCAACCCGACGAGTCAAGGCAACAACGCCGGGTTCAGTCTCGGTACTCAGGTGATCGAGTCGACTGACGGCGGTCGCACGCCGACCTACAGACTTTCGAATCCCTGGCCCAACGGGATTCAGGCGCCGACGGGAAGCTCGCTCGGCCCGGAGACCTTCCTCGGCCGCGGCCCGAACTTCTCGAATCCCGACTTCGTCGTGCCGAATGTCCACCAGTTCTCGGTTGGCGTTCAGCGCGAGCTGCCGTGGCGCATCTCGCTCGAGGCCACCTACGCGGGAAGCCGCAGCTACGGCCTGGAAGCCGGTTTCGGCGCTTACAATGAGCCGTCGGCGGAGTTCCAGGCGCGGTGCGACGTCACCCTGGGCGGCAGCCGGACGCTCTGCGACGAGTTGGTCCCGAACCCGTACCGCGGCGTCGCCGGCTTCGAGGGCACGAACCGGTTCACGGACCAGACGCTCTCACGGTTCGAACTGAATCGACCGTTCCCCGCGTTCGGCGGCATCACCAGAAACCAGAACAACATCGGCAAGCTGGTCTACGACTCGGCGCAGTTCGTCGCGAACAAGCGCTGGGCGAAGGGCGTGACCATCAACACCAGCTACACGTATGTGCCGAGGTGGAGGGAGATCGGCGGCTACGTGGATGCGGTCTCGGGACTGCTGAACGATACCGTGTATTTCTCGCACCGCCCGCATCGCGTCACGGGGTCAGGCGTGTGGGAATTGCCGTGGTACCGCGACCAGCGCAGCATTCTCGGCTACCTCCTTGGCGGGTGGTCGATTGCGCCGGCGATGGTCTACCAGTCCGGCCAGCCGTGGGATATGCCCGGCAACGTCGACCTGGCGCCGGGCGTCGACCCCAAGGTGATAGCGCTGGACGGCAAGAAGGACGGGCAATTCATCTACGGCGTCAAGCCGTGCATCGGCGTGCGCAACGCGACCACGGGAAACTACGATCTAGCGTCGGTCTCGGTCGCGTACGGGTGCACCGAGCCGTACTTCCTGATTCGCCAAGCGTTCCAGCGCCGCACCGCGATGAACCGCTACGACGAGTTCCGCCGGCCCGGGATGTTCATGCTCGACGTGAACTTCGCGAAGACGACGCCGATCACGAACAACGTTCGGCTCCAGGTGCGGCTCGAGGCGTTCAACCTACTCAACAGCCCGCAGTACGACGAGCGTCAGTACAACGGGGACACGAACTCGGCGGACTTCGGCCGTATCAATCGCAATTCCACCGGGCAGTCGGGCTTCCAGCGGTTCGTCCAGCTCGGGTTCCGTGTGATCTTCTGAGCCGCGTCTGAAAGGACACTTCGTATTCGTGACGCGCAAAGGCCTGGGGGCAGTCCCCAGGCCTTTGCCGTTTTTGTGGGCTGTCCCCGCGCTGATCTGCCTGTTGCTGCCTGCCAGCCTGTCCGGCCGGCAGGGGACGGCAGCGGCACGCCGCATTGCCTGGGACGATCTCGCGCCGCTCCATGCCTACCTGACGGCGCGAGGGATGAGCTCCGGATCGTTCGCTCAATTCGTCGAGCGCACGCACACCGACAACGAGCGCCGCGTGCGTGAGGGCGACCTCGATCACCTCGTGTTCTACATGCTCCAGTCCACTGACCTGATCTCGCTTCCTCCGATCGAGCCGGCGCTCAGCGCCAAGGCGCTGGTCGATGGGATGGACGAACCGACACGGCAGGCGTTTCTGCGCGGAGAGTCAGTGCCGCTGACGTGGATTCCGAAGTCCGCGTACGCGCGCATCGAGCAAGCGCTGATCTCGCTTCAAGGCGACATCAGCCTGCCGCGGCTCGATTACTTCCGGGCGCTGACGCGGACGGTGTATCCGTCGTTCAGCGATCGCCCTGCGGGCCTGCGCCGCGAATACCTGCGGGCGATGCGATTCGTCTACGAGAAGGAGTTCATCGCGCAGCGGGCCGAGCGGCCAGCCGATGCGGTGGCCGCGCTCTACCGGTCTCGCGGTCTGAGCACCGATACCGCCGTGGAGGCCGGCTTCGTCGTCCGCGAGGGGCTGGGCATCGCCGCCGGCCTCGATGCCGGTCGCCGTCTCCGCCGCGTCCTGATCGTCGGCCCTGGCCTGGATCTCGCGCCGCGGACCGGGTTCATGGGGGGCTCGCCCCCGCAGAGCTATCAGCCGTGGGCGGTGATGGATGCGCTGCTGGCGCTGAGGCTCGCCGTGCCGGGCGAGCTCGAGATCGTCGGCGCGGATATCAACCCGCGCGTGGTCACGCACCTGCGGCGCAATCGGGAGACGCCGCCGGCGCTTCGGCTCACGACCGAGATTGGTGACGGGGATGGCGTGACGCTGCGCCCGGACTATCGCGAGTATTTCAACGGTCTTGGCGCCGCGCTCGGCAAGGCCGGCATCGTCGAGGTCCGCGATGGCCGACTGCAGAAATCCGTGCAGGTCAGTCCCGCCAGCGCCCGCATGCTCGACGGCGAGCTTCTCGACATCGTGACCGAACGTCTCGCCGGCGCGAAGTTCGATCTCGTGATCGCGACGAACATCCTGCCGTACTTCGACGATACGCAACTCGCGCTGGCGCTCGCGAACGTCTCCGCCATGCTCGCGCCTGGCGGATTCTTCGTGCACAACGAGCGGCGGCCACTCGTGGGCGATCTGGCCACCGCGCTCGGCCTACCGTTCGAGCAGGCGCGAACCGTCACCATCGCCGACGTTCGGAACGGACCGCCGCTCTTCGACAGCGTGTTCCTGCATAGGAAGAAGTAGCTTCCAGCTGCCAGCTCCCAGCTGCCAGCTTCAGTCAGTTCCGTGGTCCCTGAACCAAAGCTGGAAGCTGGGAGCTGGAAGCTGGAAGCTGAATCCGATACAGCTGCTTGTCCGTGCGTATGAAGAACGCGCCATCCGCCACCGCCATCGACGCGAGCGTCGCGCCGCCGAGGGTGCTGGTCGCAAGGACGCGAAACTCGGTGCCAGGGGCGATCATGGTCGTGACGCCCTCTTCGGATTGAAAGTAAATCCGGCCGTCCGCGAACACAGGCGACGCCGAGAAGTTGCCGTTCAGTCGCTGTTGCCAATGGATCGCGCCCGTCCTGGCATCGACGCATGTCGCGATGCCGGCGTCGGTCACGATGAATAGTTCGTTGCCGACCAGCAGCGGCGACGGCGTATGTGGTGCGCCGCGTCGCAGTGTCCAGGCGACGTGGGTCTTCGTCACGTCGCCGGTACCGTCGGGGCGCACCGCGATCAGCGCCGGCTGCTGAAACCCTGTGGCGATGTACACGAGGCCGTGCCCATAGACCGGGCGAGGCACGTTCGAGAAGCCGTCGCCGTACGAGACCCGCCAGATCTCCTTGCCCGTGGCCGGATCGTAGGCAGCGGCGCGGAACGCCCCGATGCTGACGATCTGATCGCGGTCGCCGACACGGATCGCGAGCGGCGTCGTGTACGCCTGCGCGAACGGGAAGCGGCGGCCGGTCTTCCATTTCACCTTGCCGGTCTTCTTGTCGAGCGCGACGACGAATGCTTCGTCGCTGCCGTCACAGCTGAAGATCAGGAGGTCGCCGTAGATCACGGGCGAGCCGCCGGCGCCGTGCTGCGACTCGTACGAGTGCCGCGTCTTCCAGACGATCTCGCCCGAGGTCGTGAGCGCGGCGGTGCCTTCCGAGCCGAAATGAACGTAGACGCGATCGCCGTCGAGCACGGGCGTGGGCGACGCTCTGGTGTTCTTGGGGTTGATGGAATCAGTGGGGCGGCTGCGAAAGACTTCGACGTTGACGATTTCTTTGCCCGTCGTCATGTCGAATGCCAGCGCGCGGAGCGACGTCTCGCGGCCCGCCACCGCCGTCGTCAGCCAGACGCGCCCGTCGCCGACGACTGGCGACGACCAGCCGCTGCCGGCGACCGGCACTTTCCACGCGATGTTCTTCGATTCACTCCAGTCGAGCGGGACCCGTGCGGCCGGCGCGTGCCCTTGTCCGCCCGGGCCGCGGAACTCCGGCCAGGTCTGGGTCTGGGCCGCGGCGGTCCCTCCGGGCGAGGCCAGGATCCACAGCCCGACGAGCGCCGTCCTTGATGAAACGCGCATTTTTCCCAGCAATCTAAGCATGTCGCGATGGGACACTCAACCTTGAGTGTCCCCTTTGACTGTCCCCGTAGTTATACTGCGCGGTCGTGGTGCGAATCAGGACCTATCGCGATCGGGGGACGATGAGCCGCGCCGCTGCGGGGCACGCGGCGGACGCGCTGCGGACGGCGCTCGGCGGACATCGGCGCGCCCGGATCGTGGCGGCCACCGGGGCGTCGCAGTTCGACTTTCTCGCCGCGCTCGTCGGCGAGCCCGGCGTGGACTGGGCGCGCGTGGAGCTCTTCCACCTCGACGAGTACGTCGGCCTCCCGATGACGCATCCCGCGAGCTTTCGAAAGTACCTGCTCGAACGCCTGATCCGGCCGGCCGGGATCGGAACGTATCACTTCCTCGACGGCGAGTCCGATCCGCGCGGCGTCGCCGACCGCGTGGGACACGAGCTGTCCGCGGAACCTGTCGACGTGGCCTTCGTCGGGATTGGAGAGAACGGCCACCTCGCGTTCAACGATCCGCCCGCCGATTTCGACATCGAGACGCCGTATCTCGTCGTCGCGCTGGACGAGGCCTGCCGGAAGCAGCAGGTCGGCGAAGGATGGTTTCAATCCGCGGCTGACGTGCCGTCCCACGCGATTTCGATGTCCGTCCGGCAGATCCTGAAGTCGCGCGAGATCATCGGCATCGTTCCGGACGCGCGAAAGGCGGCGGCCGTCAAAACCTGTCTCGAGGGATCGATCTCGCCGGCCGCGCCGGCCTCCATCCTCCGGACGCACGCGAACACGACGCTCTACCTCGACGCGGAATCGGCGGCGCTGCTGGCTCCTTCCATCCGCGGCGAGATGCTGGTGTAGGCGATGCTGATCGACTCACCAGGCTTCTTCGATCTCCAGGTCAACGGCTTCGGCGGCGTCGACTTCAACGGACCGGACCTCACCGCGGATCGCGTCAGCGAGGCGCTCGACCGCATGCGCGCGACGGGCGTGACGCGCTGCCTGCCGACGCTCATCACGTCGTCGTTCGAGCGTTTCGCTGCGAATGCGCGCGTGCTGAGCGCCGTGGACGACCACGGCGATCGCCGGAATCCACATGGAGGGCCCGTACATCTCGCCGGAGGACGGGCGCGCGCGGCGCGCATCCGCGCGACGCACGTGCGCGACCGCCGCGATCGACGACTTCGAGCGGCGCCAGGACGCCGCCGACGGGCGCATCGTCCTCGTCACGCTCGCGCCCGAAGTGCCTGGCGCGACGGCGCTCATCGAGCACCTGGCGGCGTCCGGCGTGCGCGTCGCGATCGGCCACACGGCGGCGACGCCGCTGCAGATCGCCGACGCGATCGCGGCCGGCGCGACGCTGGCGACGCATCTGGGCAACGGCTGCGCCGCAGATCCTGCCGCGCCATCCGAACGTGATCTGGGAGCTGCTCGCGGCCGACGACGTGTTCGCGAGCCTGATCGTCGACGGCCATCACCTGCCGCCGTCGACGGTGAAGGCCATGGTCCGCGCCAAGGGCGCCGCGACGGACGATTCTCGTGACCGACGCGATCGCCGCGGCCGGCAGTCCGCCGGGACGGTACACGATTGGCGGCGTGCCGGCGGAGCTCGGCGACGACGGCCGCGTGTCGCTGCCGGGCACGCCGTATCTCGCCGGCTCGAGCCTGACGATGGATCGCGCGATCGCGCAACACCGTGCGCTTCACCGGCCTGCCGATCGATCAGGTGATGCCGATGGCGTCGACGATTCCCGCGGCGTATCTCGGCATCTCGACGCGGCCGGCACCGTGACCGCCGACTGGGACCGCGATGCGGCGTGCGAGCTCACGCGTCGTGGTCACGCATGAGCATCGACCATCCCTCGACTGGGTCGTCATCGTCGCGCTACTTCGTCGTCATCACCGCGATCGGCCTGATCGTCGGCTACCGCGTGCGGCAAGAGCGGCGAGTACTTCCTCGGCGAGCGCCGCTTCGGACCGTGGCTGATGATCGGCCAGAGCTTCGGCGTCGGCACGCACGCCGAGATGCCGGTCGCGCTCGCCGGCGCGGTCTACAGCGTCGGGCGCGTCGGCCATCTGGTTTCAGTGGAAGAACCTGTTCATCACGCCGTTCTACTGGCTGATGGCGCCGGTCTTCCGGCGCATCCGGCGGACGACGATGGCGGAGTTCACCGAGGATCGGTACGGCTCGTGGATGGGCGCGATCTACATCGTCTTCGCGATCTGCTTCTTCGTCATCAACACCGGCAGCATGCTGAAGGGCGCCGGCAAGGTCATCAGCCAGGCGACCGGCGGCGGCGTCGGCGTCGAACGAGATCGTCGTCGCGATGACGGTGATGTTCATCCTCTACAGCTTCGTCGGCGGGCTGGTCGCCGCGGCGTGGACGGATCTCTTCCAGGGCGTCCTGATCATCGTGCTCTCGTTCATGCTGATTCCGCTCGGCTGGACCAGGTGGTCGGCGGACTCGACGGCATGCAGCGCGTCGCTCGAGCCGTTCCGTTTCTCGCTGGCGACGCCGGCCGGCATCGGGCCGTGGGCGATCGCGATGCTGACGGTCAACGGCCTGGTCGGCATCATGGCGCAGCCGCATCAGCTCGCGGCCGTCGGCACCGGCCGCGACGAGCGGACGTGCCGCGTCGGGATGCTCTACGGCAACATGGTGAAGCGCGTCTGCACGGTCGGCTGGGCGCTCGTCGGGCTGATCGTCGCGGCGATGATCGCGCAGGGGCACGCGGACGGCGCGACGCTCGGCGATCCGGAGAACGCGTTCGGCTTCGCCTGCCGGCAGCTGCTCGTTCCCGGGCGCGCTCGGCCTGATGATCGCGTCGATCCTCGCGGCGAACATGTCCACGTGCTCGGCGTTTCTCGTCGACAGCGGCGCGCTCTTCACCGAAGGCCTCTATCGGCGGCGGCTCGCGCCGGGCCGGCGCGACTCGCCACTATCTGTGGGTCGGCCGCATCAGCGGTTTCGCTGATCACGATGCTCGGCGTCGGTCTACGCCGTGTTCCTGATCGACAGCGTGCTCTACACGTTCCTGCTGACGGAAACGCTGGCGACGTTCGTCGGCATCAGCGTGCTCGGCGGCATCGTGTGGCGGCGCGCGAACCGGTGGGGCGCGCTGGCGAGCCTGCTCAGCGCGCTGGCGACGAACTTCGTGCTCTACTCGGTGACCGGTCAGCGGCTCGACCACTGGGACCCGAACGTGTTCCTCGCCGCGCTGGTGAGCGGGATTCTCGCGCTCGTCGTCGTCAGCCTGCTCACGGCGCCCGAGCCTCGAGGCCGAGATCGACGCGTTCTACGAGCGCCTGCAGACGTCGAGCGATGACGCGGTCGCGTCCCATGCGCCGAAGGCCGGCGCGCCTGCCTACGACGGGCGGCGGCCGCTGCTCCTCGTGAACCTGCTGCATCTTCGCCGCGCATCGGCGGGGCGTGGGTGGAGAGCCTACCGCGAGGACCTGGGAGGGTTCGCTGCCGGATGGGTCATCGTTTTCGTGCTCGTCGCGGCGACGGCGCTGTACCTGAAGTCGTAGGGCAGACGTTTTCAGAATGCTGTAGTGTCCGGCTTCAGCCGGACTTCAGCGGGTCCGCCTGAAGGCGGACACTACTTCTGTGGGTGTCGTCAGCCCGCGGGCGGCGCAGGGAGCATGTTGCGGATCGCGGCGATCCGCCAGCCATCCGCGAGGCGTGTCAGCACGAACGACGTCCACATGCGCCGATCGCCTCCGGCGCCGCCGGTGATCTCGTAGCGTCCGTCCGCGATCGCGGTGTCGGCGGACACCAGACGTACCGTCTCGATCGCGATCGTTCGCTTGCCCCCGGTCTGCTTCGACGAGCTGAGGGTGCCCTTGACCACGGCGTCCCGACCTCGCCGCCATTCACCGGACGAAGTGAGCTGATCGGCGTCAGCTGTGAAGAGAGCGGCAATCGAGGCGGCGTCGCTGCGCTCGCGCGCGGCGACATAGCGGCTGACCACATCGCGCACGGCCGCCTCGTCCGCCGACGGAGGTTTCGTCTGCCCCGCGGGTGCCGCCAGCGCCAGCAACAGGACGAATGCAATCGAGCAAAGACCACGCATGATCGACCTCCAAGTCGAAGACGCCGGTCATCATGGTATCGCGGGAAAGAACGGAAGGTGGGAAGGACGCCGGGGAGAAACGGGGCCGCAGGGAGAGTATCTGCGACCCCGGTCCTTGGGGAGCCTAACCACCCCAGACGATGTTGCGCAAGGTGGCCTCCGAACCGTAAGTAACCAGCTCGTCCTAGTCCACGACGCATGCCAGCGATTTCCCGCGGGTTTACGCCAATTCAGCACACGTCGAGCCGAAAAGGTCCCTGGCGCAGAGACTTTTGCTATTCAGCGCGGAGCATTTGGCGCTGCGCCGCCGACGATTGGTTTCTGATGTAATTCATGGATCCAGATGATCGCGTTCTCCAGAATCAGCAAGCAGTACGGCAGACAGGTCCTCTTCGTCGACGCCTCGTTCCAGCTCAATCCCGGCGAGAAGGTCGGCCTCGTCGGGCCGAACGGCGCAGGAAAGACGACGCTCTTCCGCATGATCGTCGGCGAGGAAACGCCGGACGAGGGTGACGTCTCGGTCCCGAAGAAGCTGACGGTCGGGTATTTCCGGCAGGACGTCGAGGAGATGTCCGGCAGGAGCGTGCTGGACGAGGCGATCGCGGGCAGCGGACGGGTCGGGCTGCTGCACCACGAGCTCGAATCGCTCAACCACGCGATGAGCGATCCGGAGCAGGCGGACGATCTGGATCGCATCCTCGCCAGGTTCGGCGAAGTGCAGGAGGAATACGAGCACCTCGGCGGCTACGCGCTCGAGAGCCAGGCTCGCGAAGTCCTGCACGGCCTCGGTTTCGACGACGAGCGGATCGACGGCGACGTCGGCGCCCTGTCGGGCGGCTGGAAGATGCGCGTGGCCATGGCGCGCGTGCTGCTCGCCAGGCCGGACGTCCTCCTGCTCGACGAGCCGACCAACCACCTCGACATCGAATCGATCATCTGGCTCGAAGAGTTCCTGAAATCGCTTCCGGGCGCGCTCCTCATGACCTCGCACGATCGCGAGTTCATGAACCGGATCGTGAACCGGGTCGCGGAGATCGACGGCGGCGAGATCACGGTCTACACGGGCAACTACGACTTCTACGAGCGGGAGCGTGCGATCCGCGAGGCGAACCGCGAGGCGGCCTACGCGCGTCAGCAGGCGATGCTCGCCAAGGAGCAGCGTTTCATCGAGCGGTTCGCGGCGCACGCCGCGAAAGCCGCGCAGGTACAGAGCCGCGTGAAGGCGCTCGAGAAGATCGAGAAGATCGAGCTTCCCAGGAAGCGCCGCGTCGTCGAGTTCGACTTCCGTCAGCCGGCACGGTCCGGCGATCAGGTGGCGGTGCTCGAGGACGTCACGAAGTCGTACGGCCGGCGGGCCGTGCACGACGGGCTGAACCTCACGATCCGGCGAGGCGAACGATGGTCGGTCATGGGCCGCAACGGCGCCGGCAAGACGACGCTGCTCAAGATGATCGCCGGCGCGCTCGCGGCGGACCGCGGGAGTGTCCGCATCGGCGCCAGCGTCAAGCTCGGTTACTTCGCCCAGCAGGCGCTGGATCTGCTGAACCCGGATCTGACCGTCTGGGAGCAGATCGAGAATGACTTTCCGCAGGAGGCGACCGGCGCTCTCAAGAACCTCCTCGGCGCGTTCCAGTTCTCCGGCGAAGACGTGGAGAAGCGGATACGGTCGCTGTCAGGCGGTGAGAAGACGCGGCTCGTGATGGCGCGCATGCTGCTCAATCCGCCGAATTTCCTGGTGCTCGACGAGCCGACGAACCACCTGGATCTCGCGACGAAGGAGATGCTCGTGCACGCGCTCAGCCAGTTCGATGGCACCATGATCTTCGTGTCCCACGATCGAATGTTCCTGCGAGGGTTGAGCAATCGCGTGCTGGAGCTTGGCGGGGAGAGCGGGATAGACGCGCAACCGCACGTCTATCCCGGGTCCTATGTGGAATACGTCCAGCGCACCGGGCACGAGGCGCCCGGCGTGCACGCGTGACGCGTGCCCGGGCGCACGCGTGACGCGCAGGCTCAGCCCTTGGCCCGCCGCTTCGCATGCGCGGCCCGCTTCTGCCCGGCAGTTCCCTCTGAGACCAGCGCACGGAGCTTCGCGCGCCGCAGTACGCCTCGCTTCCGGTTGACCTGGAACCTGGACTTCTCGCCATTTCGTTCAGACATCTCTATCGCACCTCTTTGGTTGAAGATAGCACGGCACTAGGGGTTCAAGGTTCAAGGTTCAGGGTTCAAGGTTCAGGGTTCTGGTTCTGGTTCGATGGTTCGATAGATCGCGCAGCCGGCTGACGCGGTCGGCTGAGACCCGCGCGTTCGGATCGCGGCCGTCTCGGGCGGCGCGGCCTGCGTGGACTTCGCTGACGCAGCCGGACCTGGCGAAGTACGCCAGCGTCTCTTCGTCGACGCCGCCGCCTGCGACGATCGTGAGGCGGTCTCCCGCGCGGTCGACGAGGGCGCGCAATCGATCGGCGCGCGCGGCCGGGGGGCCGTCGCCGCCGTTCGTCAGGATTCGGTCGATCTGCGGAATGCGCGCGATGGCGTCGAGCGAGCCGAGCGGATCGACGAGCGAGTCGAACGCGCGGTGAAACGTGGCGCGCATCGCGGTCGTGTCAAGGACCGCGGCCAGGGTGTCCAGCGCCAGGACGCCACGGGCGGCAAAGCCGATCACGATGCCGTCGACGCCTGCCGCCCCAAGCTCCTCGACGGCCGCGCGCATCGTCCCGACTTCGCCGGCCCTGGCCTCGAATCCTGCGTTCTCGCGCACCATCACGCGCAGCGGCAGCGGCGTTTCGGCCGCAATCGCGCGAACCAGCCCGATCGAAGGCGTGAGGCCGCCCGACGCGATGTCACGCACGACTTCCAGGCGGTCGGCGCCACCTCGCGCCGCGGCGCGGGCATCTTCGACGGTCTGCACGATCACTTCGAGGATCATGGGCTGCGGGTGGACGGCCTTCATGGCTGGGGCGCTACGGCGATCGTCACCGGCAGGTCCCTGTTCGACAGGGCGACGTTGCCGCTGATGTCGCTGGCCCATGCGCGAACGATGTAGTCCCCGGGCGGGAGGGTGGCGGTATCCCAGAGGCCTTCCGAGGCGACGCCGTTGTGAAAGGTGTTGGTCACGACGTACAGAAACTTCGTTCGTCGCCGTCCGTAGAACGGGATGCCGCTGCCGGGCGAATACACCATCCGCGCGGCGTTCGGATCGGCGGCGAGCCGATCGAACCTCAGCGTGTGCCGCGGCGATTCGAAGCCGGGGGCCGCCAGGCCGTCGGCGGTGAGGATCTGATACCCCAGGTCGTACAGGCCGAGCCGACGCTGCGCACGATTGCCGTCGGCCTGATCCCATGCGTCGACGACGATCTGCACCCGCCCGGACACGACGATGCGCCCGCGAATCCGGCGGGTGAGTGGCTGCGCCTGCTCGTCGAACAGTCGGATGCCCCCGCGGGCAATCGACGGCGCGACGGTATCGTCGAAATGCATCAGCCGGAACTCGAGCGGGTTGTGCTCCTCTCCCGGCCATCCGACGTTCAAGTGCACGTGGTAGAACGCGTTCACCGAGCCGACGATGTCGCCGGTCTGGAAGCGCGCACCGCGCTTGACGCGCACGCGCGACAGCTTGCCTTCGTGATCGTAGCTGGCGGCGAATCGATGCGGGTCGAAAGCGGGATCGTCCTCGGCAGGGACTCCACGGCCTGCGCGTCCGACGCGAATGTGCACGTAGGCGATGGGCCCGATCCGCATCGACTCGTTGAGCGATCCGAAGTCGTGGGCGGCTATCGGACTGCTGACGGCACCCTCGCGGACCGCCCGCACGAGCGTGCCTTCCTCCTTGCGCACGTCGATGCCGGCGTGGAAACGCTCCGCCTCGCCGCCGCGTGCTTCGCCGAGCGTGCCCGCGATCTCGTGGGGCCCTTCCATCGGCGCCACGGGCCAGAGGAGCGGCGCCATCGCGAAACGCTCGCGATCGAAGCGCGGCGCGATCCGCGGCGGGCCCGGCAGGCGCATGTCGAGCTGCGACGCAGCCGCGACGAGCCGGACGAGCGCGTTGCCGGCGTCGGCGACGATGAGCCGGCCCTGGCCCGCGACCGCGACACCCGAGGGATTCCTGAACAGCGCGTCTGCTCCAGGGCCGTCCCGGAACCCAGGACGCGACCCGGCGATCGTTCGGACGGTGCGATCGACGGCGATCTCGATCACTCTGCCACGTTCGTCGGTGACGTACAGCTCGGGGCCGGCGCCGCACGCGATGCCAACGGGCCGGAACGGTCCGTCGGGATATGCGATCGCGAGCGTCGCGACCGCGCCGTCGCGATCGATGACGCGCACCGCGCCGTTGCCGGTGTCCGCGACATACACCATCCCGGCACGATCGACGGCGACTCCAGCCGGCGTATCGAATTGCGCGTCCGTGCCGGGGCCGTCCAGCAACCCCGGCGAGCCCGATCCGGCGATGGTGCTGACGGCGCCGTCCGGCGTGATGGCGCGAATGCGATCGTTGTAGGTGTCGGCGACGATGATGCGGCCCGTCGAGTCGACGGCGATGCCAATCGGGCCGTTGAAGCGGGCTTCGCGCAGCGGGCCATCACGATACCCGGGCTCGCCGTTTCCGGCGAGGGTCGATACATAGCCGTCAGGTGTGATCCTGCGGATCGCATTGTTGCCCGTGTCCGAGACGTAGAGCGTTCCGTTCGCGTCGAACGCGAGACCGGACGGCGTGTCGAACTGCGCGCGGTCGCGCGCGCCGTCGGCGAATCCACGCCGGCCGCCTGCGAGGGAGCTGACGTAGCCATCGGGCGTGATGCGCCGGATGCGCTGCGTGTCCCCGGCATCCGCCACGTAGATCGTGCCGTCGCCGCCGACAGCGAGGCCGAACGGATCAGACAGGCGCGCGTGGTCGGTGTCGCCGTCGCCGGTTCCGGGCGTGCCATCGCCCGCGATTACCCGGACTGTTGCCTCCCATCGGGGATCGAGGGCCGGCGCTCGCGGGTTCCAATGACGCCACGCCATCACCGCCGCGGCCGCGGCACACGCCAGCGATGCCACGAGCAGGAAGACGGGCCAACGACGCTGCGGAAGGGACGCTGCACGTAGCACGCTCCTTCAGTGTGGCGGATTCCATCGGGAAGCGCGACCCCCGGAAGAAAAACCCGTTCACTTTTGGCCGAGTTTGAGTAGCATGCCACCATGCACACTTCATCACGCCTGCTCGGCCGGGCACTGTGGATGCTGATTCCGGTCGCGCTCCTTGCCGCGACGTTTCCCGTTCGCACGGCCGACAAACGGATCGTCCTGATTGCCGGCCGGCCGAGCCACGGACCCGGCTTCCACGAGTTCCGCGCCGGCTGCCTCCTCCTGCAAAAGGCCCTGGCATCGGTTCCGGGAATCACGGTGCAGGTCTACGACATGGGCTGGCCGGCGAAGGAGGTGGACGGCAAGCGTGTGGACGAGAGCGCCGCGCTCGACGGCGTCGATGCCGTGCTGATTTTCGCCGACGGCGGCAAGGGCCACCCGGCGATCCAGGGCGATCGCGTGCAGGTCATCGACGCGCTCGCCGCGAAGGGCGCAGGCCTCGGATTCGCGCACTACGGTGTCGAGGTGCCCGCCGGTGTGCCCGGCGAGTCGATGCAGCGCTGGAACGGTGGATTCTACGAGACGCTGTACTCGGTCAACCCGATGTGGAAGCCGGCGTTCGAGAAATTCCCGAATCATCCGATCACCCGGGGCGTAAAGCCGTTCGCGACGCACGACGAGTGGTACTTCAGCATGCGCTGGACGGCGGATCCGGCGCGCAAGGGCAAGATCACGCCCATCCTCGTGTCGACGCCGAGCGACGAGGTCCGCAAGGGACCGTACGTCAGCCCCCGCGGTCCGTACGATCACATCGTCGCCGCCAGCGGGCAGGAAGAGACGATGATGTGGGTCTACGAGCGCCCGGACGGCGGCCGCAGCTTCGGTTTCACTGGCGGCCACACGCACGCCAACTGGGGCGACGCGAATCAGCGGAAGATCATGCTGAACGCCCTGCTGTGGATCGCCAAGGTCGACGTGCCCAAGGGCGGCGTCGAGGACAAGATCACCGCCGAGGATCTGACCATGAACCTCGACGAGAAGAAAAAGCGCTGAGCGCCGCGCTTCCGCCACCGGGACGCGTGCGGGACACGGTCGTTCGACCGGTCCCGCGCGCTCCGCGCCCACCGATGGACCTCGGACTTTGAACCGAACCGCGAACCTTGAACCCTGAACCTTGAACCTTGAACCAGAAGGACCCCGATAAAAAATGTCCTACAGCATCGGTATCCTGGCAGGCATCGTTGCCTGGTTCTTCGTCCGCTATCTCCTTGCAGGCCTCTACACCGTCGATCAGAACGAGCGCGCGGTGAAGACCGTGCTCGGGCGCGCGCAGCGGATCGGGGCCGAGAACACGACGGACGACCCGATCGCGCAGTCGTTGCGGCCCGACGAGCGGGAGCGCTACCGGTATCCGCAGCTGCGCGTGATCCAGCCGGGCGGCCCGTATTTCAAGTGGCCGTGGGAGCGCGTCCACAAGGTGTCGATCGCCACGCGCACGCTGAACATGGCCTTCGACCCTGAGACGCCGCAGGCCAACAGCGGCGGCACCGTCCTCGAGGCGGTCACCAAGGATCAGCTCAACACCGGGCTGACGGGGCAGATCCGCTACCAGGTGTCCGAGAGAAACCTGTACGCGTACCTCTTCGGCGTGAAGCATCCCATCGCGCACGTGATGGGCTACTTCGTGTCGATCCTCCGCGAGCGGATCGCGAACTTCGAGGCGCCGGAGCCGACGAGCGAGCGCGAGAGCCAGCCGATTAATGCGACGCTCGTGAGCGGGATCTCCATCAACGATCTGCGCAAGAACCTGCGCGACCTCAACGATCACATGGATCGCGAGTGCCGATCGTCGGCGGCCCGCTACGGCGTGACGCTCGACGCGTCGCTCATCACCGAGATCGATCCGCCGCCGGATGTCGAGTCGGCGCTGGCGGCGATCAATACCGCCCACAATCACGTGTCGTCGGAGATCAGCCTCGCGCACGCGGCGGCCGACCAGAAGATCGTGCAGTCGAAGCGCGCCGTGGAAATCGAAACACTGAAGGCGCAGGGAGAGGTCGAGCCGCTCGTGCGCATGGCGGAGCAGCTCCGCGATCTGAAGGCCAGCGGGCCCCGCGCGATGCACGCCTACCTGAGAAACGTGCGGCTGGGGCTCTACAGCCAGGCGCACGACGTCATCATGGAGGTGGAGCGATGATGGACGTCCTGCCGGTCGCGCTCGTCACGTTCGGTCTCCTGTTCATCCTGGTGCCGGTCGCGCTGTTCCTCGTGCGCGTGCTCGGCCTCTACACGATCGTCTTCGAGCGCACCTGCCACGTGTACGTGCTCTTCGGACGGGTGGTCGGCGTCCTCGACGAGCCCGGGCTCTACGTGCTGCCGTTCGCGATCGGGCCCGCCGCGTTCCTCGTGCATTGGATCGGGCAGCGGCACATCCTCGACATGCGCCTCGATCAGGAGTACCTCCGGAGCCAGCCGGTGAACTCCGAGGAAGGCGCGCCGATGGGCATCGGCATCTGGTACGAGATGTACATCAGCGATCCCGTCGCGTTCCTCTTCAAGAACACCGATCCGAGGGGATCACTCCGGGCGAACGTCAGCAACGCGACGGTGCGCTGCCTCAGCAACATGCGCCTCGCGAACATGCTCGAAACGCGCCACACGATGAGCCAGGCCGTCCGCGCCGAGGTGTCCGACAAGTCGCACGACTGGGGCTACCGGCTCGGCTCGGTCTACATCCGCAAGGTGCACTTCAGGGACGAGGGGATGATCCGCCAGATCGAGGAGAAGGTCGTCAACCGCCTGCGGCAGGTCACGTCCGCCATCCGGCAGGACGGCGCCAACCAGGTGAGCATCATCACGAACACGGCGGAGCGGACGGCGGCGATCGAGTTCGCGAAAGCGGCGGCGGTCCGTCCCCAGATTGTCGGCGCCGCGCTGAACACCATCAGCGCGGACGCCGAGATCGAAGCGGCGCTCTTCGAGGTCCTCGAGAACCAGCGCCTGCTGGAAGGAGAAGCGCGCATCACGCTGGTGCCGAAGGGCAGCGACCTCCTGGCGCAATTGCTCGCGTCCCGCGCCGCGCGCCCCTCGGCGCCACCTGCCACGAGCTGAGCGCGGGAACGATGCACGACGTCATAGTGATCGGTGCCGGGCCCGTCGGGCTGGCGTGCGGGATCGAAGCGCGGCGCGAAGAGCTGGCCGTACGGATCGTCGAGAAAGGCGCGCTGGTCAACTCGATCGTCGGGTATCCGGCGCAGATGGAGTTCTTCTCGACGCCGGAGCTCATCGAAATTGGCGGCTACCCGTTTCCGGTGATGGGCTACAAGCCGACGCGCGAGGAAGCGATCGAGTACTACCGCGGCGTCGCTCAGCGCGAGCAGCTCGACATCCGGTTGTACGAGCGCGTGCTCGGCGTGCGCGGCAGGAAGGACGACTTCACGATCGCGACCACGCGCGGCGAGCACCAGTCACGGAACATCGTCGTCTGCACCGGATTCTTCGACGTGCCCAACCGGCTGAACGTGCCGGGCGAGGACCTGCCGAAAGTCACGCACTACTACCGGGAGCCGTATCCGTACGTGCGGCAGAAGGTCGCGATCGTCGGCGCGCGCAATTCCGCGGCGAAGGCCGCGCTCGACTGCTATCGGCACGGCGCGGAGGTCACGCTCATCGTTCGATCCCCGGCGCTCTCCGACAAGATCAAGTACTGGATCAGGCCGGACCTGGACAACCGGATCAAGGAAGGCAGCATTCGCGTCTCGTTCGACACCGTCGTCGAAGAGATCCGCGAGTCGTCCATCGTGCTGAAGGGACCTGACGGCGTTCGCGAGATCGAGAACGACTGGGTCGTCGCGATGACCGGCTACCAGCCCGACTACCGGTTCCTCGAGTCGCTCAACATCGGCTTCGCCGACGATCCGCATCGCACGCCGATCTACGACGAGACGACGTTCGAGAGCACGCGGCCCGGGGTGTTTCTCGCCGGTACGGTGTGCGGTGGATACCAGACGAGCCGCTGGTTCATCGAGAACGGGCGCTTCCACGCGCGCCAGATCATGAAGCACCTCGCGGGCGTCCGCACGGAACCCATCCAATTCGATGCAGTGCACTGGAAGACGGAAGAGTAAGTCGGCAGTCGGCGGTCGACAGTCGGCAGTCTGAGTCGGCAGTCACAGTCGACAGTCGCCAGTCAGAGTGCGATCGCGCGGGTCAGGAGCGCGACGAGCGTCATGACGATCGTGATCGCGAACGCGTAGGGAATCGTCCGGCGCTGGTGATCCGCGAGGTCGACGTCGGCCAGTCCCACGAGGAGAAACGTCGCCGGCGTCAGTGGACTGACCGGAAAGCCCGTCGTCATCTGCCCGAGCACGGCGGCGCGGCCAACTTCGATCGCGGAGCCGCCGGCCGCCTGCGAGGCGCCGGCCAGGATCGGCAGCAGGCCGAAGTAGAACGAGTCCGGATCGAACGCGAGGCTCAGCGGCATCGACGTCACGCCCATGACGACGGGGAGATGCCGCAGGATGGCATCGGGAAGCATGGCGACGAGATCGGTCGACAGCGATCCGAGCATTCCCGATTTCGTGAGGATCCCGGTAAAGACGCCGGCGGCGAAGACCGTCGTGACCATCATCATCGCCGCGGTGCCGTGCGTGGTGAGCGCGTCCCGCTGCGCGCGCGGATCGGGGTAGTTGACGAGCAGCGCCACCGCCGACGCCAGCACGAACACGACTGCCAGCGGCACGATTTCAGCGAAGAGCGCGGCAATGGTCGCGGCGGTGAGCAGGGCATTGAAGTACCACATCGGTCCCGGCCGGGCGCGTGCCGTCTCGCCGGTGGCGGTGGACGTGACCACGTCAGGCACGGCGTCCGGATCCAGGGGCGTCGGGAAACGCGCGAGACGCCGGCGCTCCTGGCGGCCGATGATCACGGCGAATACGAACGCGCACGCCAGCCCTGCGATCATTGCCGGGATCACCGGGACGAACAGGGACGTCGCGCTGACCTGCAGCGTGACGGCGGCTCTCGTTGTCGGTCCTCCCCATGGCAGCATGTTCATCGTGCCGGCCGCCAGCGCCGTCGTGCAGGTGAGCGTCAGCGGGCTCATGCCGACCCGTTTGTAGAGCGGCAGCATCGCGGGAACGGTGACCATGAACGTGCTGGCGCCCGCGCCGTCGAGATGGGCGACCGCTGCGATCGCCGTGGTGCCGACGGCGATCTTCACCGGATCGCGGCCCATGACGCGCACGAGGCCGCGGATGATTGGCTCGAACAGCCCGGCGTCGTTCATGATCCCGAAATACACGACCGCGAAGGCGAGCAGGACGGCCACCGGCGTGACGCCGCGGATGCCGTCCATCGCGAACGTGCCGATCTGACTGCCGAGGCCGGCCGCGATCGCCGTGGCAACGGGCACGAGAATCAGCGCGACCAGGACCGACGTGACCCGGAACAGGATCAGGGCGAGCAGCAGGATGATGGTCAGGAGGCCGAGCCAGGTCAGCATCGCCGCCTAGCGCTCGCGTTCCGCGGGTGGATCGGACGAGCGGCTGGCGGCGCTGCGGGCGCTTTCGGTGTGCTCTCCTAGCGCTGGCGGCGGGACGGCTCTCGGTGCCCCAACGCCCGACAACTTGATCGGGTTGCCGGGAACGGCGACCGACTCCTCGCCGAGGGGAATGTCGACCAGCATCCCGCGCGCGGCGAGGTGGGGATCGCGCAGCACGTCCTCGATGGTGCGCACGCGTCCGCACGGCACACCCGCGGCGGTCAAACGTTCGATCAACGAGTCGACCTGCTGCGATCGAAAGAGATCGCGGATTATACCGTTGAGCGCCGCGCGGTTCTGCAGGCGCTCGCTGTTGGTCGCAAATCGCGGATCGTGCTCGAGGTGCGGCGCGCCGATGGCGGAGCAGAAGCGCGTCCACAACCGCGGGTTGGCAACGGCGACGATGACGTGGCCGTCGGCGGCGGGATAGGGCTCGTACGGCGCGAGCGACGGATGTTCGTTGCCGAGCCGGCCAGGACCTTTCCCGGTCGCTGCGGCGATGCCGGTCGGGAGCCCCAGCACGGACACGGCCGAATCGAGGAGCGCGATGTCCACGAACTCGCCTTTGCCGGTGCGCATGCGGTTGATGTGTGCCAGGAGTATTCCCTGCACGGCGTAGAGCGCGGCGAGACAGTCCGTGATCGCCACGCCAACCTTTGTCGGCCCGGTTTCCGGAAAACCGGTCACGTCCATCAGGCCGGATTCCCCCTGGATCACCATGTCGTAGCCGGGCAGATCGCGGCGGGGTCCGGTCGCTCCGTAGCCGGAGATGGAGCAGTAGATCAGCCGCTCGTTCATCGCGCGCGCCTGATCCGGTCCAAAGCCCAGGCGCTCGAGCGTGCCGGGCCGGAAATTCTCCACCAGCACGTCCGCCGAGCGAATCAGGTCCGTCAGCAGCGCGACGCCGTCCGCGGACTTCAGATCGATCGCGACGCTCTTCTTGTTGCGATTGACGCCGAGAAAGTACGTGCTCCAGCCGGCGACGAACGGTGCCCACTGCCGGGTATCGTCTCCATGCCGCGGATCCTCGATCTTGATGACGTCCGCGCCCATGTCGCCGAGCAGCATCGTGCACAGCGGCCCGGCCAGCACGCGCGTGAAGTCGACGACGGTGAGCCCCTGGAGCGGAAGGTCGCCACCGGTGGCGTGCGTCATCGGCACCATTCAGCCAGCGTCCCGCGGTTCGGCCAGGCGGTCACGGCCGCGATCATCCCCGGAGTGATAATGTGTCGTCAATACACAATGACGCGCACCACCCGCGGCGTATGATCTCCAGGAGAGACGCGGCGACCTTCTTCAAGAGGGGAGTCCACCGGTACTTGCCGCACCTGTCGGTCGACTGCGCCGTCTTCGGGTTCCACGGCGCCGAGCTCCGGCTGCTGCTGCTCAAATGGAAGGGGATGCCGGTCTGGGCGCTTCCAGGCGGCTACGTCGGGCGCCGGGAGTCGCTGGACGACGCGGCGCGGCGCGTGCTGTCGGAACGAACCGCGCTGCGGAGGGTGTACCTGGAGCAGTTCCACACGTTCGGGCGAACGGGTCGACACGAAGCCGACATGCGTAAGCTGTTCACGAGGCTCGGCGTGAAGACGCCGCCCGGCGCCTGGCCCGTCGGCCGAGTCGTGTCCGTCGGCTACTACGCGCTCGTGGACTTCTCGAAAGCGCGCCCGCGCGCGGATTATCTGTCGGACGACTGTTCGTGGCACCCCGTCGACGCGCTGCCGCATCTCGCCTTCGATCATGGCGCGATCGTCGACAAAGCGCTCGCGACGCTTCGGGCGAGCCTCGAGTCCGGCGCGCCAGGCGCCACGCTCCTGCCGCCGCGCTTCACGATGCCCGAGTTGCAGCGGCTCCACGAGACCATCCTCGGCCGCCGCCTCGATCGGCGGAACTTTCAGAAAAAGATGCTCGATCGCGCGATCGTCGAACGCCTGCCCGACCGAAGAACCGGTGGCGCGCACCGCTCGCCGTTCCTGTACCGATTCAAGCGGCGTCATGCGAACCCGAACCTTGAACCTTGAACCCTGAACCCTGAACCTTGAACCTCGAAGCACTAACCCGTCGCACCTTCCTGACCGGCCTCGCGACTGCGGCGATGGTCCGCGCGCGGGCGACGCAAGGCAAGACCAGGCTGATCCTTCTGGGCACTGGCGGCGGGCCGCGGCCCCGGACGTCGCGCGCGGCCTCCGCGCAGGTGATCCTCGTCAACGACGCGGCCTACGTCGTCGACTGCGGCGACGGCGTCGCGCGGCAGCTGGTGGCCGCGGGCGTCCCGCTGGCTTCGCTGCGCCACGTCTTCATCACGCACCATCACTCCGATCACAACGCGGGCTACGGCAATCTCCTCCTCCTCGCGTGGACGGCCGGGCTGCGCACGCGCGTCGACGCGTGGGGGCCGGCGCCGCTCGGGAAGATCACGAGTCTCTTCTTCGAGATGAGCGCGTTCGACATCGAGACCCGGATCGCGGACGAAGGGCGCATGCCGTTGGCGCCGCTCGTCCATGCGCACGAGATCGACCGCGGCGGTGTCGTCGTGAAGGATGACAACGTCACCGTGACCGCCGCGCGGGTTCATCATCCGCCGATCGAGCGCGCGTTCGCCTACCGTTTCGATACGCCCACTCGCTCGATCGTGATCTCGGGCGACTCGGCGATGCCCGCGGACGGCCTGATCGCGCTGGCGCGCGGCGCCGACGTGCTGGTCCACGAAGTGGTGTATCCGCAGGCGGTCGGGCGTCTGGTCGCGAGTCTTCCGAATGCCGCGCACTTGACGAAGAGCATCCTGGCGCACCACACCACACCCGAGGACGTGGGTCGAATCGCCCAGGCTGCCGGCGTGCGGACGCTCGTGCTGTCGCACTTCGTGCCCGCTGAGGATCCGGGCGTCACCGACGAGATGTGGACGGCGCCGGTCCGCGCGCATTTTCGAGGAGACGTGATCCTGGGCAGGGACCTGATGGAGATCTGAACGCGCGGAGGCCCGGCCGTGCGAAGACTACAGCGACGAGTCCGTCACCGTTGCGCCGGGAGCGGCACGCGGGCCGTGATGCCTTTGCCTTCCACGATTGTCAGCGACTGATTCGCGTCGGCGCCCGGCAGGGTTTCGACCCGTCCGTCCGGCCACTTCACCTCGATCCTGGTCACCGCCTTCGTGCTGCCGAGGCCGAACGTCAGCGGCAGTTCGCTCTGGGAGGCGTAGCTCGATCCCGTCTTGACCATGAGCCACGGCGAGGTGCCGGACGCGTGCGTCACGCGCACGAACGCGCCGATCGCGTCGCGGTTGGACTTGACGCCCGCGAGCCGCACGCGGAGGCGCTGCCGGTCGCTGCCGCCGTCGTTGCGGAGCAGGCGCGCGGGGCCGTTGTTGACGGTGACGAGCAGGTCGGGATCGCCGTCGCCGTCGTAGTCGCCGTAGGCGGCGCCGCGCGCGACCATCGGCTGCAGCATCGCCTTGCCGGATTTCGCGGCGACCTCCTCGAACTTCTTCGATCCGAGGTTGCGGAAGAGGAGCGGTGTCTGCGCGTGCGTCAGCGTCGGCTGCATGGTGCTGATGTCGTCGGCGACGTGGCCGTTCGCGGCAAAGATGTCCAGCCGGCCGTCGAGATCGTAGTCGAAGAAGAACGACGCGAAGGTCAGCTTGAGCATCGACGCCTTGCCGATCGTCGATGCCGGCGCCTCGTCTGTGAAGAGGCCGTTCCCTTCGTTGGCATAGAGCGCCATCATCTCGTGCGAGAAATTGCCGATGACGAGGCTCTGGCGGCCGGATCCGTCGAAGTCGGCGGCGTCGACGCCCATGCCGGCGCGCGCGGCGCCCGCCTCGTTGAACGCCACGCCGGCGGAGACGGCGACGTCGGCGAACGTGCCATTGCGCTTGTTCTCGTAGAGGCGGTTGGGCTGCGTGTCATTGGCGACGAAGAGATCGATCCACCCGTCGTTGTTGTAGTCGATGAGGGCGATGCCAAGCGCCTTCGCGGTGGGATCCTTCACACCCGCGCGTGCGGTGACGTCTTCGAACGTGCCGTCGGCGCGGCCGTGGTACAGCGTCCCGCTCTGGCCCTGGTACGCTTCCGGCGTGCAGTACGATTTCGCCTTGCCGTCGAGCGTGCAGAAGAGATCCCTCTCGATCGCCCACTGCACGTAGTTCGCGACGAAGAGATCGAGGCGGCCGTCACGATCGTAGTCGAACCACGCGGCGCTGGCGGAGAAGCTGGTGTCGCCGACCCTGGCGGCATCCGTCACGTCGGAGAACTTCAATCCGCCGAGATTCCGGAACAGCCGGTTCCGCCCGAGCGCCGTGACGTAGATGTCGACCCGGCCGTCGTTGTCGTAGTCGGCCGCCGCCGCGCCGATGCCGTACATCGGCACGGCGAGTCCCGCCTTCGCGGTCACGTCGGTGAACGTGCCGTTCTGATTGTTGCGATAGAGCGCCATGACCGACGTCCTGCCGGGGCGCCCTGGCCAGGGCATGCCGTTCACGAGCAGGATGTCCTGCCAGCCGTCGCCGTCCGCGTCGAGAAACGCGCCCCCCGATCCCATCGTCTCGGGCAGGTACTTCTTGCCGAAGGCGCCGCTGTCGTGGCTGAACTGGATGCCGGCGGCCTTCGTGACGTCGCTGAACGTCGGCAGCGCGGGCTGCGCCGATATGACGAGGCCAGCGGCCATCGCCATCGCGACGACGATCGCGTTCGGGATCAGAACGGACGGTCTTTTGCCCGGGTGGTGTGAGGAGTCGGCGCGGCGTGGCATCGGGGTGTGACCGAGAGTATCGCCGCCACGCAGGCGGCTCCAATAGTGCGTTCACGTTATCGAGGTCGGCTGTGCTTCCATTTCGCCAGGGGGGGCGATAGGCTAGGCCTACCCTGACGCCGCGCGCGCTCCGGGAATCCCGTGACCGACAGCTCACTCGCATCCCGGCCGGGCAGCCGTTCTCCGGCGAGAACGCTCGCCATCGGCGTCGCGCTCGCGCTCGTCGCGATCGCGGCGGCTGGTGCGTACACCTTCGGCGAAATCCGCCGCCTGCGCGACGAGCAGACGACGATCAGCGAGCGGAACCGCAAGGGATCGCTGCAGCTGCTGAGGATTCAGAACGATCTCGCGGCGCTCGCGGTGCTCATGCGCGACATGGCGGACGGCACGGAACCGTATCCGATCCAGGGATGGCAGCCCGCATTCGATCGCGTGCGCCGCGACCTCGCCGAAGCGACCGAGCTCGAACGGTCGCTTGCGCCGGCCGCGCGCGAGCCGGCGCAGCAGGCCCGCCTGCTCGACACCATGGATCGCTACTGGCAGGAGGTCGATCGGATGTTCCAGGTGGGCCAATCCGACGAAGCCGAGGCGCGGCGGCTGATCCGGTCTTCGCTCGTGCCCCAGCAGCGCGCGCTCGACGACATGGTCTCGCAGTTCCTGATCGCCAACAACCGCGTCCAGGAAGAAGCCGCGCAGGCGAACCGGGCGATCTACGATCAGGTGGGGCGGGAGATCCTGATCCTGGTGGGCGCCCTGCTCGCGGTTACCGCCATCGGCGGCGCGCTGGTGATCCGATCCAATCGGCGCGCGTTCGACGAGGTCGAGCAGGTCAGCGCGCAGCTCCGCACGCTCTCGTGGCGGACGCTCCGCGTCCAGGAGGATGTGCAGCGATCGATCGGGCGGGAGCTGCACGACGATTTCGGGCAGATCGTGACGGCGATTGGTACGCTGCTCGGACGCGCGCGGCGCCACGTGCCCGCGCAGGGGCCGCTCGCCGACGAGCTCGAGGGGGTCCGCGGCGTCGCGCAGCAGGCGCTCGATCGCATCCGGACGCGCTCGCGCTGGCTGCATCCCGGCGTCCTCGACGATTTCGGTCTCGTCAAGGCGCTCGAGTACTTCACGCAGCAGTTCGAGCAGCAGACCGGCATCACGACCAGGCTGGCGGCGACAGGATCGATCGACGGCATCGGCGAGGATTGCGCGATTCACGTCTACCGCATCGCGCAGGAAGCCTTGAGCAACGTCAGCCGCCATTCCGGCTCGCCGGACGCGCGCGTGCGCCTGACGTGCACCGAGGACGCGCTGGAGCTCGAGGTCGAGGATCGAGGAAAGGGCATGCCGCCGTCCGAGCGGCGTGCCGGCACACGATGGTCTGGGGTTGATCAGCATGCGCGAGCGGGCGGAATTGATGGGCGGTGAGCTTCAGCTCCGGCATCCGCCGGAAGGCGGACTGACGGTGCATCTGCGCGTGCCGGCGGGACGGGCGGTGGGCCCCCGCGACGCGGAGCAGCGAACCGCGAGGGAGGTCGCATGACGCCTCCACAGATTCGCGTCCTGCTGGCCGATGATCACGCGCTCGTCCGTCAGGGCTTCCGCCGCATCCTCGAGGACGAGCCGGACATCGTCGTCGTCGGCGAGGCCGGCGGAGGCGCGGAAGCGATCGCGCTCGAACAGCAGCTCGATCCGGACGTCGTGGTCCTGGACATGGCGATGCCGGAGATCAACGGCCTCCACGCCGCGATCGAGATCGTCCGCAGGCGCCCCGATCGCCGGATTCTGATGTTGAGCATGCACGCCGATCCGCAGTACGTCCGCAACGCGCTCGATGCCGGCGTTCGCGGATACATCCTCAAGAATGCCAGGGAGACGGATCTGATCGCCGCGGTCCGGACCGTTGCCGCGGGCGGCACCATTGTGAGCCCTGAGCTCGCGCAAGCCATGTCGGCAACCGGCAACGCCGAGGACGACGATCGATTCTCGAAGCTGAGCGCGCGCGAGATACAGGTGCTGCGTCTCATCGCGATGGGCCGCAGCAACAAGGAGATCGCCGCGATCCTCGGCGTCAGCGCGAACACCGTGGCCGTGCACCGGACGAACCTGATGGCGACGCTCGACATCCACAAGGCCGCGGAGCTGGTGCTGATCGCCGTGAAGAAAGGGCTGGTGAGCCCGCAGTGACCGTCCGACATGCGTGCATCGCGTCGGTCCTCGTCGCGACCCTGGGCTGGACGCAGACGGAGACGAGACGATCCGAGGCCGGATTCGCTCTCGTCGACGCGACGGACGCCATGCGCCTGCAGTTCACGCACTACACGGGCGCCTTCGGCCGCAAGTACCTGCCGGAGACGCTGGGCTCGGGTGTCGCGATTCTCGACATCGACGGCGACGGCCGCCAGGACGTGCTCCTGGCGAACGGAACGAGCTGGCCGGATCAGCCGAAGGCCGCCGCGCCGACGGCGCGCCTGTTCCGGAACACCGCGGCCGGCACGTTCGAAGATGTCACCGCGGCGTCGGGTCTTGGCGTGTCCATGTACGGCATGGGTGCAGCGGCAGCGGACTACGACAACGATGGACGGCAGGACGTCCTCATGACCGCCGTTGGACAGAGCCGTCTCTTCAAGAACATGGGCGACGGCCGGTTCACCGATGTCACGGAGCGGGCGGGGCTGGGAGGCCACAGCGGGTTCAGCACGTCGGCGTTGTGGGTCGACTACGACCGCGACGGCGACCTGGACCTGGTGATCTGCAACTACGTGCGCTGGACGCCCGCGACGGATGTCTACTGCAGCACTGACGGCAAGTCGAAGTCGTATTGCACGCCGGAAGCCTACGCCGGCGCCACGTCGTGGCTCTTCAGGAATCGCGGGAACGGGACCTTCGAGGACGTGACTGCGGCTGCTGGCCTGTTCGATCCCACGTCGAAGGCGCTCGGCGTCACGATGCTCGACTACGACGTCGACGGCTGGGTGGATCTCTTCGTGGCCAACGACACGCAGCCGAACAAGCTGTATCGCAACAAGGGCAACGGCACGTTCGTGGAGACAGCGGTGCAGGCGGGCCTCGCGTTCAGCGAAGACGGCCGGGCGCGCGCCGGCATGGGCACGGACGCGGCCGACTTCGACAACAGCGGCGTGCCGTCGGTCGTCGTCACGAATTTTTCAGGCGAGGGTCTCGGCCTCTATAGCCCGGTGCGCCGCGGTGTGTATGCGGACAGGGCGCCGACGTCAGAGCTCGGGCGCGCGAGCCGGCTGACGCTCGGCTTCGGCTGCTTCTTCTTCGACGCGGATCTCGACGGCCGTCTCGATCTGCTCGTCGTCAACGGCCACATCGACGACACCATCGCGAAGACGGGGCGCGTGAGCTACGCGGAGCCGCCGCACCTCTTTCACAATCGCGGCGACGGCCGGTTCGTCGACGTCGCCCGCTCCGTGGGCGCCGGGTTCGCCGAGCCCAAGGTCGGGCGCGGCGCGGCGTTCGGCGATTTCGACCTCGATGGCGATCTCGACGTTGTGATCACAACCAATGGCGGTCAACCTCGCTTGTACCGGAACGATCTCGCTGCCGCCCACCGGAGCGTCCGCTTGACGCTCCGCGGGACGCGATCGAACCGCGACGGCATCGGGGCGCGCGTTCGCGTGCGCATCGGAACGACGTGGCTCACGCGGCTCGTTCGAACCGGCTCGAGCTATCTCTCCCAGTCCGAGCTGCCGCTGACGTTCGGTCTCGGCGCGGGCGATCGCGCCGACGAAGTGTCGATCGAGTGGCCGAACGGAACGAAGGAGTCCGTCGGAGCGCTGCGCGGCGGGCGCGCGTACGTCATCACCGAAGGTAAAGGGATCACCGCGGATCGCGGCCTGCGGGAGTGACGCTCGCGACGCGAGCCGGCAGTCGATCGATCCTCACCCATGTATTCCAGACAGGAGCTGGCGGACGGGTTCCGCGCCCTGGGAGTCGCTCCCGGTGACGTGGTCATGCTGCACGCGTCGGTGCGGGCGGTGGGCGCGATCGCGGGCGGACCCGACCAGATCCACCTCGCGCTGAAAGAGGCCCTCGGCGCAAGCGGCACGCTCGTGATGTACGCGAGCTGCCCCGAAGGGTATGACGACGTCGGCCGCGGACACCTGACCGAAGATCAGGAACGGCAGTACCTCGAGAAGCTGCCGCCCTTCGATCCGGCCGCCGACCGATCGCAGCGCGACAACGGTACGCTCGTCGAGTTCTTCCGGACGTATCCGGGCTCGCGGGTCAACGCGCACGTGGCGCGTTTCGTCGTCTGGGGCAGGCACGCGGAGTACCTCATCTCGAGCCAGCCCTGGGACTACGCGTTCGGCCGGGGATCGGCGCTCGAACGGTTCGTCGATCTCGGGGGGAAGATTCTTCTGCTCGGGTGCGATCACGACACGGTCACGTTCCTCCACTACGCCGAGCACGTCGTCGACATCCCGGGAAAGCGGGTCTCGCGATTCAAGGTGCCGGTGGAGGAGCAGGGCATCCGCGTCTGGCGAGACATGGTCGAGTTCGACTCGAGTGAGGCTGCGCACCCGAACTGGCCCGCGAGGTTTTTCGCTCGGCTCGTCGACAGCTACCTCAGGCTCGGGCGCGACCCGGGTGGTCGTGTCGGAGACGCCGAGAGCTTTCTGGTGGACGCACAGGGATTGCTGGTGTTCGCGCTGAGCGCGATGACGGCGGTCGCCGCCGACCCCGCAGCAGCCGGCGATTTCGTCGAGTAGTTGCGTACAATCACACGTCACGCGATCGAAGAGAGGATGTCGATGACACGACGAGAGATGCTGGCTGGTACCGGTTCCGCGTTGGCGTGGATGTCGGTCGGAGGCGTCCAGGCGCAGGCGCCGATGCTCAAGAACATGGGCGGTGAGCCCCCTGGCTTCGGGCATCGATCCCGGGCCGGCAAGTTCGACATCCTCGAGCACTGCCGGGGCCTCGGGCTGGGCGCCGTCCGCATGAACCTCCCGTCGTCCGATCTCGAGGCCGTGCGCCTGCTGCGGAAGAAGGCGGAGGGCTACGGCATGCGGCTGATCATCAGCCTTGCGCCTCCCAAGGAGCCTGGCGCGGTCGCGCAATACGAGGCCGCCGTGCGCGCCGTCAGCGAGCTCGGCGCCGTGACGACGCACTCGTCGTTCACGGCGCGGCGGTACGAAGAGTTCGAGACGTTCGACGCGTTCAAGGCGAGCTTCGAGCGGCACCAGCGGTCGGTGGAGCTGGCCGAGCCGATCCTGCGCCGGCACAAGGTCAAGCTCGCGATCGAGAACCACAAGGGATGGCGGGCAGCCGAACACGTCGCGTGGATCAAGCGTCTCGGCAGCGATTGGGTCGGCGCGTGCTACGACTTCGGCAACAACATCGCGCTCTGCGAGGATCCCGCAGAGACGCTTCGTCTCCTCGCGCCCGTGACGATCTACGTCAGCTTCAAGGACATGGCGGTGGCGCCGTACGAGGAAGGGTTCCTGCTGTCTGAGGTGGCGCTCGGCGAGGGCATGCTCGACATTCCCGGCATGGTCAAGGTGCTCCAGCAGACGGATCCGAACATGATCTTCGCGCTGGAAATGATCACGCGCGAGCCGCTCAAGATACCGGTCTTCACGAAGAAGTACTGGACGACGTTCGACGACAGCTACAGTCCGCTGCCGGGACGCGATCTCGCGCGGATCCTCGAGATCGTCCGCACGAGCTCTCCGAAGACGCCGCTGACCCGGACCTCCGAGCTCAGCGCCGCGGACGCGTTGAAGCTCGAGGACGATCTGATCAACAGATCGATCGCCTACGCCCGGAAGCACCTGTCTCTTTGACCCGACGTCTCCTGTAGTGTCCGGCTTTAGCCGGACCCTGCCTACTCCTGGCGCAGCGCGACGAGCGGATCGACGTCCGCGGCGCGCCGCGCCGGAACGTAGCACGCGACAAGCGTCACGAGGCCGAGCACGAGGACGACGATCGCATAGGCGAGCGGATCGGCGGGCTGGACGCCGAACAACTGGCTGCGCAGTACGCGCGTCGTCGCGAAGCTCGCGGCGACGCCGATGACGAGGCCGATCGCGACGAGGCGTCCGCCCATCGTCATCATCAGAGCCGAGGACGTGGCGTCGAGGCGCGCCGAGCGCCATGCGCACGCCGAGCTCGTGGGTGCGGCGCGTCACGTGAAATGACAGGACGCTGTAGATGCCTGCCGCCGCGAGCGCGAGGCCGAGCGCCGCGAACGCACCGAAGAGCGCCATCGTGAACCTGGGCTGGATGAAGTCCTCGGCGAGCACCTCCTCGAGCGAGCGCGGACGGCCGAGCGGTTGCTCCGGGTCCATCGCCCGCACCTCCGCGCGAATCGGGTTGAGCAGCAGCTGTGGATCCCCTGCGCCGCGGATCGCAAGCAGGCGGGACGGCGCAGCGACGATGGAATACGGCAGCAGGACCGCCGGCCTCGTCTCGTCCCGCAGCCCCGCGTTGCGCGTGTTCGCGACGACGCCGACGATCGTCAGCTCGGGGGGAATCGTCGTGTCGACGAGGGCCTGGCGGTTGGGCGGACGCTCGAGGACGGGCAGCCGCAGCGTCGCGCCGATCGGACTCTCGCCGGCGGGCCATAGCCTGGCCGCAGCCTCGTTGACGACGCCGACGCGATCCGCGCGCCGGACCTCCGACGCGTCGAACATGCGCCCCGCGCGCAGCGGGATGCCGAACATGCGCAGGTGATCGGCGCCGACCAGATTGAGTTCGATCCGCTGCGATTCATCGGGAACGCGACCCACGATCACGAGAGGGGATTGCGGACCGCCCATCGGGGGGCCGAACGTCGCGACCTCGACGCCCGGCAGAGAACCCACGCGCTCCAGGAGCTCGAGCGCGAAGCGGTTGCGCTGATCGAGCGTCGCGTACTTGGCCGGCGGCAGGTGGACACCCATCATCAGCACGCGATCTGCCGTGAAGCCGCGGTCGATGCCCTGGAGGACGAAGAACGTGCGGGCGACGAGCCCCGCGCTCACGAGCAGCACGACCGACAGCGCGACCTCGATCACGACGAGCAGGTTTCGCGTGCGACGGCCCTCGGCGCCGGCGCCGGTGCTGCGGCCCGCCCTGAGCGCGTCGGTGACGTCGGCTTTCGACGTCTGCAGGGCCGGCACGAGGCCGAAGACGATCCCCGTCAGCAACGACACGCCGAGCGAGAACAGGAGCACCGGTACGTTGATCGCGACGCGCGACTCGTTCGGCACGTAGAACTCGGGCATCATGGAGACGATGGTGCGGATCGCGCTGAAGGCGAACAGCACGCCCAGCGCGCCGCCGACGAGCGACAGAAGAACGCTCTCGGTGAGCAGCTGCCGCAGCAGCCGTTGGCGGCCGGCGCCGATCGACATCCGGACGGCCATCTCCCGCGCCCGCGCGGTCCCGCGCGCGAGCTGCAGGTTGGCGACGTTGGCGCACGCGATCAGGAGAAGGAACGCGACCCCGCCCAGCAGCAGCTGCAGGCTCGTGCGCATCTCGCCGCTGGCGACCGTCACGTCGAGATAGTTCCGGAGGCTGGTGGTAAAGCCCTGCGCGGGGAACGCGGCGGGCTTCTCCGCGGCGAGGCGCGTGTGCAGCGCGCTCAGCTGTTGCTCGGCGATGGTGCTCGACACGCCGGGGGCGAGGCGGACGATCGGATTGATCCATTGCACGTCGGTACGCGTGGGCGAAAGCGGGAGCCAGAATCCCTGGCTGCCGTACCAGCCGAAACGCGGAGGCATGACGCCGACGATCGTGTGCTGCCGGCCGTTCAGCTGAAGCGTCCGCCCGATCGCGGATGGATTGCCCTCGAACAGCCGGAGCCACAGGCGATGGCTCAGCACCACGACCGGTTCGGCCTGACCATCGGGCCTGATGTCCGAGGGCTGAATGGTCCGGCCGGCGACCGGGGGAACCCCGAGAAAGTTGAAGGCGTTGCCCGAGAGCAGAATGCCGCCGAAGCTCTCCGGCGCGAACTCGCCGGTCATCAGCACGGTTTCGGCCGACGTCGCCATCACGTCCGCGAAGGCAGGCACCTCGCGCAGGGCGCGGAGCTCGTCGAGCGTGTAGGTGTGCCCGCCGCGGCCGTCGACCGCGCGGGCGCCCGGCGCCCAGATCTCGCCCGGCCTCGCGTAGGGATACGGCGCGATGAGGACTCCGTAGATGACGCTGAAGATCGCCGACGTCGCGCCGATCCCAAGGGTCAGCGACAGCAGCGCGACGAGAACGAATCCCGGGCTGCGCCGGAACGATCGGACCGCGTAACCGAGATCCTGCGCCAGTGGTTCGAACAAACGCCGCATGCACATCTCCCTTGAAGGACTGAGGCCGACTTGGTTAGACGGGCGTGGCGACCGTGGAGTTTGCATTATGATCCCGCGAGCCCGGGCCGCTCGAAAGAAGGGTGGGATGAAAACAGCCGTTTGCGCGCTCGCGATCTCGTTCAGCCTGCTGGTGCCGCCGCGCGCGCAGGAACCGGCGCCGTTCAGGCTTGCAATCGCCGGGCTGGTGCACGGCCACGTCAGCGGTTTCCTGCGTGCCGCACAGAAACGCGCGGACGTCGAGATCGTCGGCGTCTTCGACGGCGACGCCACGCTGCTGCGAAAGTACGCCGACGGGTTCAAGCTGCCGGAGGCGGCGATCTTCAGCGATCTCGCGTCGATGATCGATCGCGCAAAGCCTGACGCGATCGCGTCGTTCACGAACACCTACGACCACCCGGCGATCGTGGAAGCGGCCGCCGCCCGCCGCGTGCACGTCATGATGGAGAAGCCGCTGGCCGTCAGCAACGCGCATGCGCAGCGGATCCGTCTGGCCTCCGAGAAGGGAGGCATCCACGTGCTCGTCAACTACGAGACGACGTGGTATCCGAGCCACGGCGCGATGTGGACGCTCGTCAAGGAGAAGCGTGCGACGGGGGACATCCGGAAGATGGTCGCGCTCGACGGCCACAGCGGGCCGAAGGCCATCAACGTGCAACCGGAGTTCCTCGCCTGGCTGTCCGATCCCGTGAAGAACGGCGCCGGCGCGCTGTTCGATTTCGGCTGCTACGGCGCCAACCTGATGACGTGGATGATGGACAACCAGCGCCCGCTGGCCGTCACCGCCGTCACGCAGCAGTTTCAGCCGTCCACATACCCGCGCGTGGACGACGAGGCTACGATCCTGCTGGAGTATCCAAGCGCACAGGGCATCATCCAGGCATCCTGGAACTGGCCGCTCAACCGGAAGGACTTCGAGGTCTACGGCGATCGCGGCCTCGTCATCGCGACTGGCGGTAACGGCCTGCGCGTGGCGTTCCCGAAGGAGCCGGAGCACGCGGTGACGCCCGAGCCGCGCGCCCTGGACGAGCGCGATCCCATCTCGCACCTGATCGCCGTCGTGCGCGGAGCGCGAAAGCCGAATGCGCTCTCCTCGCTCGAGAACAACCTGATCGCGACGGAGATCCTCGATGCGGCGCGCGAATCGGCGCGCTCGCACAGGCGCGTCCCGCTCGGGCGTTGATTGTTGACTAACCCGCGGCGATGAGCGCGATCGCGGCAGCCGCCAGCGTCAGCCCGATCCCCTGCGCGACATGGATTCGCTCGCGGAGCATCGTCGCCGCGAGGATCACGGTGACGGCCGGATAGAGCGAGGCGAGCACGCCGGAGATGGTGAGCATGCCGTATTGCACCGCGAGCTGGAAGAAGACGGTGGCCGCGCCGGCGAGCACTCCGGCGCCGATGGCGTACGCGCTGACCCGGGTCCGCGGCACCCAGGGCGCGGACACGACGAGTGCCCCAGCCACGATGGCGGCGACCGAGACGACCTGGCTGATCGCCAGAGGGACCAGGCCCGCCTCCTGCGGAACCTGGCCGAGCGCGGAAAACTGAACGCCAAAGCCCAGCCCGGCAATCGTGCCGTTGATCACATCAGCGCGCGCGGCCACGCCCGATGTCGAGCCGCCGCCGGACACGAGCCAGATTGCCGGCAGTGCCACCAGCACGCCTGCGATCGGAACGAAGCCAGGCCTCTCGCCGGTCGCGAGTCCGACCATGACGGGCAGGGCGGCTGACGCGATCGCCGACAGCGGCGCGACGACAGCCATGCGGCCGCCGGCGAGCCCACGATAGATGAACACATTGCCGGCGCCGGATCCGAGGCCGCCGAGGATTCCCCACCAGATCGCGGCGGGGCTCGCCTCGGTCGCGAACGTCGTGACGAGACTGGCGGTCAGCACCGCTGCAGCGGATTGGCTCGTCGCCGCGACGACCCAGACGCTGACGCGTTTGGCGAGGAGACCGCCGAGGAAATCCGACAGGCCGTAGGCTACCGCGGAGCACAACGACAGGAGAACGGCGAGACCCATGGTTCGACCTCAATACCATGCCGTCGTTCGCTCCCTGGAGCAAGCGGCCGTCGTGACGCACGCGTGACACGCGGCCTATACCGCGCCTAGAATGCAGGCGGTACCACGTCCGCTCGACACCCGCCCGGTATCCGCAGACGGCAGGAAGGAGAATCATGCTGACGAGGCGTCAGTTCGGAAAGCTCGCGCTGGCTGGAGTGCCGGCCACGGTGGCGCTTGGGAACGCAGAATCGATCTTCGGAGCGTTTGCGCAGGCAAAGCCGAACTCGCTCATCGACGGCGTCCAGATCGGCACGATCACGTACAGCTACCGGAGCCTGGTGGCTGATCAAAGCGCGGAAGCTGTCCTGAAGTACGTCGTGGACTCCGGCATCAGCGCGATCGAGCTGATGGGCGGGCCGGTCGAGAGCTTCGCGGGCTCGCCGTCGAGCGGCCGCGGCGGTGGCGCTCGCGGCGGGCGAGGTCCGGACGACGCGCCTGCCGAACCGCTGACCGGCATGTGGAACGGCAAACCCTGCGCGATTCCCGGCGCGGGCGGGCGCGGCGAGGGCGGCGGCGGACGCCGCGGCGGCGGGCGCGGCGAGACGACACCCGAGCAGCAGGCCGTGCAGCAGGAGCAGGCGAGCGAGCTGAAGGCCTGGCGCACCAGCGTCTCGATGGACGGCTTCAAGAAGCTCCGCGCGATGTACAACGACGCCGGCGTGACCATCTACGCGTGGAAGCAGCTCAGCACCAGCATGTCGGACGAAGAGTACCAGGTACATCTTCAACGTGGCGGAAGCGCTGGGGTGTACGCATACGACGCTCGAGCTGCCGACCGACGCCGCTCAGCTCAAACGCCTCGGCGACTTCGCCATGAAGAAGAAGATCTACGCGGCGTATCACACGCACTTGCAGGGAAACATGACCGCGTTCGACCAGGCTTTCGCGATCTCGGAAGGGAACAGGGCCAACGTCGACTTCGGCCACTGGGTGGCCGCCGGCAACGTGGGCGGCACGCCGATGCAGTTCCTCGAGAAGCATCACGCCCGCATCTCGAGCATCCACCTGAAAGACCGGACGACGCCCGGGAACTGCGCGCTCAATCTCGCATGGGGCACCGGGGAGACGCCGATCAAACCGATCCTCCAGCTGATGAAGGAGAACCGGTGGACGATTCCCGCGTCGATCGAGCTCGAGTACGACGTGCCCGAAGGCTCCGACGCCGTGCAGGAAGTCAGGAAGTGCGTGCAGTTCTGCCGCACCGCGCTGACGGGCCGCACCGAGCCGCCATCGCTCTGAGTCGCGCACCTTCACTCCCCGCCGGCCGGCACCCGCGTGCCGGTGATCGTGATGTCCTTCGCCTGGCCGCATCTGCCGCGGGCCTGGCTTCAGGTCGATTGCCTTGCGCGCACCACCAACCCGGCTACCGGTGCGCCAGACTCCATTCGCAGGACCTCGTGCGCAATCGCATGCAACAGGCCGTTCTGGTCGAGCAACCGTTCGACATAACCGCGTGCGTGGCTGTACCGGCCGTGCAGTTCGAGGCGGTAACCCGCGTCCGCCGCCGGATTGGCCGCGTGCTCCAGCGTGAAGATCAGAAGCCCGTCCGGGCGGAGCGCTCGCGCGGCCGCGGCAAGGACCTCCTCGAGATCGCCGAAATACACGAGGGTGTCGGCCGAGACGATCACGTCGAACGCGCCAGGGTTGTCACGAAGATGCCCCGTCAACTCGCTCTTCACGAGATCGTCGTACACGTTCTTCGCTTTCGCGTGAGCCAGCATGCCTTCGGACAGATCGACGCCTTGCAGGCGGCGCGCGTACGGCGCCAGGAACGGACCGCACAGTCCCGTTCCGCAGCCGGCGTCCAGCACGTCGAGCCGCTTCGACGGGTCGAGGCCGGATTTCCTCAGCGTGCCCGCCACGAGCGCCGGCGCGCGGTACGACAATCGTTCGAGCTTTGATTCGAAGCTCGCGGCAAAGCCATCGAAGGTGTGCTCGACGAAGCCGTTCGCCGCGCGCGGCGGGACGCCGCGGCCCGTGCAAGCGGCGAGCATGTGGATCGCAATCGGGTCCCCGGGCTCTTCCGCCAGCCACGCCTCGAAGATCCTCACCGCCTCGCCGACGTCCCCGAGCACGCAGTGCGCCAGCGCGAGGAGCCGCCGCGCCTCCCGGTGCTTCGGCCTCAGCGTGATGACCTTGCAGTAGCACGCCGCGGCCTCTTCGGTCCGGTTCAGGCCGTTGAGCAGGATGCCGAGGTTGGTGTACGCGTCGATGTGCCCGGGATCCAGTCGAATCGCGGTGCGGTACGCGCGTTCCGCGTCGGCCGGCTGGCCGGCCGCTCTCAACAGCACGCCGAGATTGCTGTGCGCGTTCGCGTGCCCGGGATCGATCGCGATCGCGCGCTCGAACGCGTCGACCGCGGCGTCCAGCCGCCCTGAGGACTGAAGGATGATTCCCAGGTTGTTGTAGCAGTCCGCGCGGTCCGGATCGAGCGCGAGGCTCCTCTCGACGAGCGCGATCGCATCCTCGTTCCGGCCCTGCTGATGCGCAAGGACGCCGGCGTAGTGCAAAGCGTTCGCGTGATCCGGCTCGGTCTCGAGGACGCGGCGATACAGCTCCTGCGCCTCGACGAGCTGCTCGTTCTTCTGCAGCAGGATCGCGATCGCAACCGCCTCGTCGAGCGTCAGCTCGCGGGGCGGCGTGTCAGGCGGTTCCATCGTGGGAGGGCCTTAGGCTTTGGGCTCTGGGCTTTGGGCTTCAGGCTCTAGGGGCCCAGGCCTTCTGAATGCTCTTGCGAGAGCCCAAAGCCCAGAGCCCAAGGCCTCTTAGAACGTCTTGTTGTTCTTGAGGTCGTACCGGAAATGAATTCCCGGCTCGAGCGTGCCATCCGGCTTCTGCGCGCGGTATTCGAGATCGATCTTCGCGTACGCGAGGCTCACCGACTCCGAGTTCGTATCCGGCTGGCCGGAATGCGTGACACCGGTGATCGTGATGTCGTTCAGCTTGACGATGAGGTATTCGTGCTGCCCCTTGCCGGCTTTCCTGTGTGTGATGGTGGCATCGGGCAGGTGCTTCCCGGTGGCGCACGCCTGCATGAGCAGCGGTGACGCCTTGTCGATCCGGTGAACGATGGACAGATCCTGGAACGTAGCCTTGCCCGCGCCGCCTCCGCCACCCGGCGCCGCCGGCGTGGAGTTCGCCACGCCCCACGAGAAGGAGAGCACTTCGATCTCATCCTTGTGCTTCGCGTCGGCCGACTCGCCCTTGATGTCCCCGATCTTCGCGAAGATGTCGGTTGCCATGTGGATGCTCCTGCTCGAAGAGGGATTCTACTCGCTTCGAACGGCGTTCCGGCGCGCCAGGATCGATCGTGCGGATGAGCTTGATGTGGACTTATTTCGCTGACGGCAGCGTGCACTCGGCGCCAGCCTTGTCGCGGCAGCGCAGGAAGAAGGCGTGGGTCATGTTCACGTAGGCGAGCCCGTTTTCCGCCGAGTCCCAGCCAGGGACCTTCGAAAACTTCCCGGGCTCGTGCAGCTTGTACCGCTTGAAATAATCCCCGATGCGGTATCGATCCTCGTCGGTCAGGGTGTAACGGGGACGGCCGTCGCGTCCAGGCGGCGACACGACGACCTTGGAGTCGAGCCCTTTCTCGTCGATCATGTGCATCAGCCCGACAACGGTTCCCCGCACGACGGTGCCTCCCGCAATCGCCGGCCCGAGCACGAGGATGTCGAACGGATCACCGTCGTACGACACGGTCTGAGGCACGATCCCATAGTTGACCGGATACCCGCCGAGTGAGTCCGGCATCATGCGGTCGATCGCGCGCGCGTTCCGCGCCATGCTGAATTCCCACTTCCGCCGGTCGCCGCGTGCAATCTCGATGTATCCGGTCACGGTGCCGTCGGCGTTGATCGGCGGAGTATCGCGCCACACGCTGCGGGCATGAGGACGCGAATCCTGCAGGCTTCGTGAAAGCTGGGTGCTCGCGGCGGCAGGCAGTACATCAGGCGGAGGTGCGGCGACCTGACTGACCACGGCTGCGAGGCAGATGACCTCGACGATTCTGCACAGACCCGAGTGCATCACTCAACCAAGAGAATACTCGCGATCGGGTCGCGTGCGACGCCGCGTCCGGCGCTACTGCCGGCGCAGGTATGCCAGCAGGCCCGGGACAGCATCATCCGGAAGCGGCCGATAGCCGCACTCTGCGGCGTTGCAGCCCTGCCCGTTCACCGGCGGAGCGAACAAGTTGCCGTTCGCGAAGAACGTGAGGAGCTCGAACAGCGCCTGGTAGTGTCGCACGACGTCCTCCAGCGTGGCGGCGCTGTTGTCGTGGAAGTACGGCGCGGTGCGGCTCACTCCGAACAGCGTTGGCACATCGAATCGGCCGAACTCGCGAGCGTCGCCCGTGATGGCCCCGCGTCCTGGATCGGATGTCCTGAACGTCTGCGCCGGGAGGTTCGGCACCGTGACGAGGTACGTGCGTTCCTCAAGGTTCGCTGCAGGCAGGCCGTCGAAGAACGCGGGGGACGGCGGTCCGGGAGGCGTCCGCGGCGTCTGCACGAAGATGTTCACGAAGGCTTGCGCGCCCTGCGCGGGTCCACGCTGCGGTACGGGGAGAAATTTTCCGTCCATGTTCACCGTTTGTGTCGGGCCGCCATGGCAGGTCCCGCAGAACTCGCCCAAGGTCGCTTTGCCCTGCCGCTCGAGACGGTTGAGGTGACCGTCGGTCGCCGGCAACGGGCGGCCCGATTCGAGCGCCTCTGACAGCGCCCTGACGCGAGCGGAGGAGAACAGGTGTTCCTGGAAACGGGCGAGGCGCCGAATAACGCGCTCCTCTGGAGAGTCTGTCACCTCGGAGTGCTCGCGCATCGCCCCGAGCGCCTGCTCGGGCAGCGTCGCGAGCCGGCCCTCTGCCTGAAAGGGCGACGTGAACTTCGCATTGACGACCGTCGGCACCGCCCGCCAGACGGCCACCGACGTCGCCGTGGGATCGTCGGCGAGCTTCACGTTGGCCGCCAGCGGGAGCCTCACGCGTACCAGCGCCTTGGTGCGGAGCGTCGTGAAGTCCTGGTCGAAATCGTCCGCGTCTATCGAGCGGAAGAGCGGGTCATCCGCGGAGGGATCCTTCTGTCGGCGCTTCTGCAGCAGCTGATAACGCGCCTCGACCGTCGCCGGCGTGAGACCGAAGTTGTCCTCGGGCCGATGACACGTCGCGCACGACCGGCCGTTCCCGCCCTCGTGCGGCTTGAAGAACTCGATCGCGTCGACAATCCGGCCGTCGAACACGAAGGCGGGCGCATTCGAGCGGGCTGCCTCATGCGCCGGATGACCGGCCGCGGTCATCGCCGACAGCGAGCTCACCCACGCCAACACCGCCGAACCAACCAGTTGCCAGGCTTTCATGACGCTATCCCCTTTGGTGACGCATTCCTTTGTCCGCGTGCGTGTCCGGTACGACGCGCGATGCAAGGTATCAATCGAGGATGCTTGATGTCGTAGGGAACGAGTTAGGGGTGCGTGAGGAACTCGTAAGATGATCGCGCGTGCTCGACCGCACTACTGTGCGGCGGACACGGAGAGGTGCACCATGTAGGCGACGACCGCCGCTCTCAATCCGCCGGTCACATCGCGCAGCCACAGGCTGGTCGCGATCAGCGCGTCGACCGCGGCCCGGTCGTACCCCGCATCGAGCTTCGCCTGTATCGGGATCTGCACGGTCATCGTCGAGGCCGCCGCAACGATCAGAAGGACTAGCGCGGTGACGATCGACCACATCGGAACGGCTTTCGGCCGGACGAAGAGCAGAAGCAGGTTTGCGGCGAGCGAGAGCGCCAGCGCGGGAATCGCGAGCACAACGATGATGCGCGGTCCCAGCGCCCGGTGGTAGTCGATCCACCGATCGGTCGTGCCGATCACGTGCCACAGCGGATAGTTCACGAACGATTCGACGTACCCGGCGCCGAGGCTGTAGAAGGTCAGGATCACGAACGCGGTGAAGACCATCGCCGGCCGGCGGCCGCGTACATCAGACATCGTTGCTCCCACCGGCTCAGGATAGGCGCTCCGTGCGCCGAACGCGTGAGTTCGGGGTTAGGAAACGGTCAGAAAAGCGACTCGACCGAGACTAGCGCGCGGTCGTCACTTGCAGGATCTCGAGAAGGTCCCGGCCGCCCGCGTCGCGGACGCGTGTGCTCGCCGCGCGCAGGCCGCGAGCGCGGATCCAGTCGCTCGTGGCGGCACGCTCGGGCGTGTCGACGAACTCCACGAAGAACAACCGGCCCTGGCCGAGCGCGTCCACGAGCGCCGGCTCTGTCCCCGACGCGGGACCTCTGATGACCGACACGTGGGAATATGGCGCGGCGAGGTACGCGATCGGCCAGAACAGCCACCACTGCTGCGCGACGATCGTGATGCGCCCGCGCCCGAGGCTCGCGGCGAGAATGTGATCAAGGGCCTGTTGTTTCGGCTCGGTCGGGGCCGTCACGTAGGCGAGATGGGAACGCCCGCCGGTGGTCGCGAACTCGCGGAAGAAGTTGACGTAGAACGACGCCAGCAGGCTCGTCGCGGCGAGGGTCAGCGTGCCGATGGTGAGCCAGCGCATCCTCGGCTTCCATTCGATCCAGGCCGCGAGTCCTCGCGCGAACACGAGCATCGCAGGCACGATCAGGCACAAGCCCCACCGTTCCGCGTGAGGCCGGAGCGCCTGTGGACCGGCGAACGCGTAGAAACCGAGCCACGTGCCGGCGCACGCGAGGAGCAGCCCCACGTCCACCGGCGATCGTCCGCGTGCGCGCATCAGGACGAAGCCCGACAACGCGGCACACACGAGCATCACGACCCCGGCGTCATACGGCCACGTCGTCGGCCGCGCGCCGGAGAAGTAGTGATAGATCGTGACGCCGTTGAAGAGCCGCGCGTTGTTCGCGGCGAACTCGAACATTTGCGCGCCGTCGGTCAACCGGGCCGACGCCAGCAGCCATGGCTTGTCCAGATAGTCGTCGAGGCCCGCCAGATGCCGCAGCGCGAGATCGACGACGAATACTCCGAGGATCACCAGGAGCGCCGTCGCGATGACGAGCACGGTTCGACCGGCCCTCGATGCGGGCAGGAGCGGTCGAGTTGCCGCGACGAACGGCAGGACGAGGAAGGGAGCGATGAAGATGTTGGTCGGGTGCGTCCACAGCACCACTGGAAACAACAGCAGCGCACCGGCAAGGCAGAACCACGCGCGCCTGGGCTCCGCGAGCCCGAGGAGCGAGAGGTAGACGACGATGCCGGTCCAGAAGACGGATTGAGAGGGATCCTGGCAGATTCGGCTGTGCGCGATCGCTGTCGGCAGAATCGCCAGGCCGGTTGAGAAAATCCACGCGGCCGTGCGGCCGTACAGGCGCCGCACGAACCAGAAGCCGAGCGGAAGCGCCAGCAGGTTGGCGAGCGTGGGAATCGCGCGCAGCGCCAGGAACGACGTCGGTACGATGGTGTGGACGAGCGCGACCGGTATCAGGAAGAACAGGTCGGTGGGATTACCGCTCGTGGTGCGCGCTTCATACGGCCGGCCGGACAGCCACGCGGACGATTGGACACCCCACCAGCCCTCGTCGCCGCTGATGCCGGGCATCGACGAGAGGTACATCAGGCGGAAACAGATCGCCGTGCCGAGGAGCGCACCGACGAGGACCGTCAGGATCCGGCGTTCGAGCGCTCCCGGCGCGAAACTCGTCTCACCTGGCGCGGGGCGTTCGATCATCTCAGGCGTGCGACGAGCACGGCCGCGAGCAGCGCGGCGCCCACCGCCGATGCGATCGATCCGTACACGAAGCTGCGGGGCATGAAGCGGAGCGTCACACGATGGACGCCCGCATCCACGCGGCAACCGAGAAAGTCTCCTTCGACCCGCACCATCTGGAGCGGAACGCCGCCACTCGTCGCAGACCAGCCGTCGTGAAATCGTTCGGTGAGCGCGAGCACGCGCGGTCCGGTTACGTTCACGTCAGCAACGAGGTGTCCGGGGCGATCGACCGTCAGCCGCGCGGTGCCCGAAGCGTCGAGCTCGCGACCGTCGAGAAGGCGTACGCGATCGACGCCGTCCTGCGCCGGCTGCGGCACGCCGAGCCGCGTGAAGATCCATCGCGTCCCCGACAAGCGCCGCGCGGTGTCGCTGTCGAGCGGGTGCGTGCTGACAGGATAGAGCGCGACGTATCCCGACGTGAGCCTGTACCCGCGCAGGACCAGCTCGTCATGGCTGTAGGGCCCGGCGGCAGGCGCCCACGAATACGAATCGGCCGGAGTGGCCGGCGCATCCGGTATCGCTTGCGTCAGCTCCGCGACGGCACGCGGCCGCTCGCGGTAGATGAAGCGGATACCCCAGAGGCCGAGATCCGCCGTCGTGACGATGACGAGCGCGGCGAGGGCCCAACGCGCCCGGCGTCCGGCCAGGTATGCGAGCAGCGTGACCGCGCACACGATCGCGACGCCTGGCGCCGCGGCCGCCGCGCTCGCGAACGTCTGCCGGCCGTACGGCAGCACTCCCGAGTTCAACCCGATCGTTGTCGCGATCCCCAGCGCCGGCAGGATCCACAACGCGGCCATCCGACCAACTGGTGCGGCGCTTCGCCCGTCCATGATCGACAGCAGATCGTCGAACGTCACCGCGGCGAGGATCGCGAGCGCGAACTGGACCAGCACGATGTATCGGACGGGTGCACGGAGCGACTGAATGACGGGCACATGCGAGAGCAGCACCGCGAGACCGCCGTAGCGGCCGAGTGCGAGCACCAGGGCGACGGCAGCGAACGCAGTGACCGCGACGATGAGCGTCCGTCGTTCGCGCAGCGCGTCGCGGCGGATCCATACCCAGGCCAGCGCCACCGGCAGCATCGCTCCCGAGTAGATCCCGAACTCGTGGAACCACATGTAGTCGTCCACGCTGTGAGCGCCGCGCTGGAAGAAGTATGGCGACCAGAACTGAAACAGGTTGTATGGATGCAGCGAGTAGCTGAGCGCGAAATCCTTCTCCAGGCCCATCCGCATCGAGTTCGCCGCGGCATCCGCCAGCGGCAGCAGCTGGATTCCTCCAAGGAGAACGCCGAGCGCGACGGCCGCGATGCACGGGAGCAGCTGCCGCCACCGGCCGGATTCGGCGGCGCGGAGCCCCGCGAACGCCGCAAGCGCAAGGAGGTTCCACCATGTGCCCTGAGGAAACCCGAGCAGGAACTCAGACGCGAGGACGAGCGCCATCGCCGCGAACGCGAGCGTCCGTGCGCGCCGCCGTTCGTCCACGATGAGGACGTCCGCGGCGCCCAGCAGCCATGGCATGTGCGCGACGACCGCCACGAGGTTGACGTGATGGTGGTGCAGCAGGTTGAAGCCGCTGAAGGCGAAGAGCATCGCGCCGAAGAGCGACGCCGCGCTGCTGAACCGCAGGCGGCGCATGAACCAGTACGTGCCGCCGAACGCCGCCACGTAGCTCGCGACGAGCTCGAGGTTGAATGCCGTCCCGAGCGGAAGCACGCGATACAGCAGCTGATGGAACGGGTGGAAGAGTCCAATCTGACCTTCGCCGTGCAGATAGAGCCCGGCGAAGATCGACGGTGTCCAGAGGACGCTGTCACCCGCGCGCAGCGCCTGCTGATAGAGGTGCCGCATCGGCAGGTGGAACCACTTGAGATCGTTGTAGACGAAGACGCGGCCGGTGACGAGCGGAACGAGCAGCGGCGCCAGAAGGGCAGCGCTGCAGGCGGCGATGAGGGCAGCGACGGGGCGGCTCTTGTTCATCGCCGAGTCAAACGAGGAAGGGTCCGCTGAAGATCAACGCAACATTATATCGACGGGCCACATCAGGCCCTGCGTCACGCCGAATGCCAGCCGGCGACGACCCGGCTGGCATTTCCACTGCACCCGCCCGCGTGTTCAGCGGACGATGAGACCGTATTCGTTGTAGACACGGCCCAGGTTCCGGATTCGAATCGTGATGTACCCGGCTCTCGGCATGTAGAACGACGTCACGCAGAAGTCGGTGTTGTCGTCGTCGCGGTCCAGGAGCCGGCCCGCCGAGTTGTAGACGAACAGGTCGAGGTCCGTGTCGCCGTCGCCGCTCACCAGCACCTCGTGATGGCCGGCCGAGACCCACACCGTCCACGAATCGGTCTCGAAGGCACGTACCCGGCTCGTCGTCCCATTCTGCGCCGCCGCCGTTGCTGGCGCCGCCAGCGCCGCCACCATCAGGATCCCCGCCACCACACTCTTGACCGTCTTTGTCATCGTCATCGCAGCCTCCACTCACTGTGAGAGGCGCGGAAAGCTGAAAACCGGATCATCGGGACGCCGGACCCTGTCGCGTTACGGCTGAGGTGGGGTATAGTTCTGGCCTTCACCCCCATTTCAGTTTCCGCGGGCCGCCGGAGAATCCGCTGGCCCACGGTCCAAGGCTGGAGGCCGGATGCGCAGGCGCAGTGGCAATTCGTCGCAGCTTCGCTCGTTTGCCAACGTTCCGTGGCGCGGGTTCGTCAACGTGGTCCTCGCACTGACGGTCGCCGGCGCCGCGTTGGCCGCGCAGTCGCCAGCGGTCAGCAGCGTCCAGGAGGCGTCGGATCTCGAGCAGCTCGCGACCAAGCTCCATCAGCAAAGGAATTTCAAGGACGCCATCGCGGCAGCGCAGAAGGCGCTGGCGATCCGCGAGGCGATGCCGGCGAAGGAGGAGGTGGCCATCGCGGAGACGCTCGGGCTGCTCGGCACGATTCACTACGAGGCCGGGGAATTGACGCAGGCCGCGCAGTGTTTCGAACGGGCTGTCGCGATTCGGGAGCGCGCGCTCGGCCCGGATGCGCTGCCGACCGCCGTGGCGCTGAACGATCTGGCGATGGTCCGCCTCCGCGAAGGGGATTCCGTGCGGGCCGAGCCGTTGCTCGAGCGGGGACTGGACATCCGCCGGAAGCGACTCGGCGCCAGTCACCCCGAGGTCGCTGCCAGCATGAACAACCTCGCCGAGATCTACCTGACGCGGGGCGACTACGGCCGCGCGAAGCCGCTGCTCGAAGGCGCGGTCGCGATACAGGGACCGATCGCGGAGAAGGAGCAGCCGCCAGGCCCGGCATCGGTGACGCTTGGGCGGTTCCTCAACAACCTCGGAAGACTGCACATGGCGCAGGACGACTATCGCGGGGCGGAAGCGCCGCTCCTCCGCAGTCTCGAGGTCCGCGAGAAGGCCCTGCCCCCGATCCACCCGGATATCGCAAGAGCCCTGAACGCCCTTGGCTCGATGTACCGACAACGCGGCGAGCTGGATCGGGCGGAACCCTGTTATGTCAGGGCGCTCGGGATCTACGAGAAGGGTGCCGGGCCCAATAACGTGGCGGTCGCGCCGGCGGTCAACAACCTGGCGGTGTTGTACCTCCTCAAGGGCGATTTCGAACGGGCACGCCCGCTCTATGTGCGGGCGCTCGAGATACGCGAGCGCAACCTGGGCTCACGGCATCCCCAGGTCGCGGTCTCGCTGGCGGCGATCGCCGTGTTCTACCAGTTGACGGGCGACGCAGAGAAGGCTGTCGACGCCCAGCGCCGATCGATGGAGATCGGCGATCAGAACGCCTCCGCGATCCTGGCGACCGGGTCCGAGCAGCAGAAACTGCAGTACGCGGACACGATGCAGGAGAGCTCGGACATCACGCTGTGGATGCGGCAGCACTTCGCGACGAGCCGATCTGCGCTGGATCTCGCGGTGACCACGGTCCTTCGCCGCAAGGGACGCGTCCTCGATGCGATGGTTGACGTCTCAGCCAATCTCCGGCGCACGCTGGACCCCGCGGGGCAGCAGCTGTTCGATCAGCTGTCTGCCGCCCGCGCGGAGCTGGCGAGACTTGCGTTCCAGGGACCGCGGAACGGTGCGCGCGAGGCGCATGAAACTGCCATGACGACGGCGGCCGCCGAGATCGAGCGGCTCGAAAGGCTGCTGTCGCAGAAGGGGTCCGCCGCGGCGGGGGAGACGCGAACGATTGGCGTCGCCGACGTGCAGCGGCTGCTGCCGGCGGACGCGCAGCTCGTCGAGTTCGTGCGCTACCGGCCGTTCGATCCAAGAGCCACCAAAATTGCCGAGCGGTTCGGTCTGGCGCGCTTCGCGGCGTTCGTCCTGAGGAAGGAAGGCGAGCCGCGATGGTTCGAGCTCGGGGCGGCTGACGAGGTCGACAAGCGCGTCGCCGCGCTGCGTGCGTCACTCCGGTCGGCGTCCAGAACGGACGTGAAGACCCTGGCGCGGGCCGTCGACGATCTCGTCATGCGTCCGCTCCGTCAGGGGGAGGCGGATCCTCGGCACATCATCGTGTCCCCGGACGCCAGCCTCAATCTGATCCCGTTTGGCGCGCTCGTGGACGAAAAGGATCGATACCTGATCGAACGGTACCAGATCACGTACGTGACAAGCGGACGCGATCTGCTCCGGCTCCAGCACAGCCAGCGCGCGCAGCGGCCGCCGCTCGTCATCGCCGATCCCGCCTTCGATCTCGCCGGCGCGTCGTCCGGGCCATCGGCATCAGGTTCCCGCTCGACGGAGGCGCTCGCGAAAGGATTTGCACCTCTTCCCGGTACAGCGGCGGAAGCGAAGGCCCTGGCAAAGCTGCTGCCCGGCGCCGAAGTCGACACCGGCGCCAAGGCCAGCGAGGCGGTCGTCAAGGCGGCGCGCGGTCCCAGCGTCCTGCACATCGCCAGCCACGGATTCTTCTTCGATCAGGCGCCCGCCGGTGCCACCGGAGTCGAGTCACGTGGCTTGACGGCTCAGAGCCAGACTCCGTCGCAGACGTCTCCGCTCCTTCGATCGGGGCTCGCGCTGGCGGGGGCGAACGTCCGGAAGGGCGGAGGCGGCGAGGACGGGCTGCTCACGGCCATCGAAGCGGCGAGCCTGGATCTGTCCGGCACGAAGCTGGTCGTTCTGTCAGCGTGCGAGACGGGTGTTGGCGAGGTGCGCAGCGGCGAGGGCGTTCAGGGACTGCGGCGGGCGTTCGTCATGGCGGGCGCGGAAAGCATCGCCATGACCCTTTGGCCGGTCAGCGACGAGGCCACGAAAGATCTGATGGTCGGATACTACGAGCACCTGCTGAAAGGGCAGGGCCGCGGCGCAAGCCTGCGGGAAGTGCAGATGCGGATGCTGCGCGATCCGCGCAGGTCCCACCCGTTTTACTGGGCGAGCTTCCTTGTCGCCGGACAATGGTCCGGGATCGATCCGCAGGCGTTCAGGTAGCGATTCTTTCGAGAAGGGTGGGAAAGGGGAGCGAGCGCCGCCAAGGCGCCCGCTCCCTGGTGCTTACTACGCGCGCTTGCGGAAACGGCGTCCGATCATCCCCACCGCGCCGACGCCGAGCAGCAGCGCCGTCGACGGCTCTGGCACTGAGGCCGGGGGCGCAGGCGGCGAGCCTGTCGCCACGTCGAACGTTATGAAGGTGTTGTCCGATAGGCTGCCATTGTTCACAGCCAGGATTCCCACATAGAAATCCAAGTCGCTGAAGCTTGTCAGCAGCGTGCTCAAGGCGTCCCGTTGCGCTGGAAGGATGCCGACTGGCCCGACTGCGTTGATCTGGGGGAAGTCCAACGTCATTGCGACGATTCGCCGCTCGCCGGCTGAGGGAGGTTCGAAATCACTTTCCTGGAGATCGCTCCCAATGCCACCTAGCATCGCTTCAGCTAGGGTTTGCCAGGACAACGGCGGATCGAAGTCGGGGTCATTCCTCAGGTCTGGCGTGATCACGAGGCGCAGGAAAATGTTGACCTCGTTGTTTAGGTCGCTCGTGAGGGAGACGTTGATGCCCAGCGCGTTCGGATCGAATATCTGACCACTAAAAGTCTCAGACTGGTTCTGGTTCATCGTCCGCACGTCACTGTCGCCATCCCAGACGATCCCGCTCCCTGCATCTTCAAGATGACCCATCGTTAGCCTGGATGCCTCGACCTGCGAGGACGCACCCAACGACCACATGACGACCAACACACTCCCAGCCCAAGCTCGAAATCTCATCGACGCCCCTCCGGTTGAAGTTTTGCAGCTGTTGTGCGCGGACTAGCAAAACCGTAACCAACCTCAACCGTAAAAGTGCCCCGTATTTCAGGGGATCCGGAGAACAAGGTCGCGGCGGCGGCGAACTTAGTCTGCTCGTGTGTGCCGCTTGCGGAACAAGCTGTAGATGCCCTACGTCTCAAGGCTGTAGACTCTCTACGCCCCATGCCCAAGACGCCCGACGATCCCCGCCTGGAACTGCTCCAGGGCACGCTCGACATGCTCATCCTCCGGACCCTCCAGTGGGGTCCGCAGCACGGCCACGGGATCGGACGGACGATCCGCGCGCAGTCCGAAGAGCTGCTCAAGGTCGAAACGGGATCGCTCTATCCCGCGCTCCACCGGCTCGAAAAGCGCGGGTGGCTGAAGGCCGAATGGGGCGTCAGCGAGGCCAATCAGCGGGCGAAGTTCTACAGGCTGACCGCCGCAGGGAAGGCGCAGCTGACGCGCGAGCGCGATCGATGGTCGCAGCTCGTCGAGGCGATCGGACGCATCATGAATCCGGCGGCCGGCGAGTAGGAGCATCATGCGGCCCCACGAGCACGATCTCGACGAGGAGATTCGCGGCCACCTGGCCATCAGCATCCAGGAACGGATCGGCGACGGCGAGGATCCCTCCGCGGCGCGGCTCGCAGCGCTCCGGGAGTTCGGCCACGTCGGGTTCACGCGCGAATCGATGCGCCAGGTGTGGAGCAACCGCTGGTTCGAGGCCGCCGATGCGCTCGGCCGCGATCTCCGGCACGCGCTGCGGTCGCTCGCTCGCGCGAAGGGCCTCGCCGCCACCGTCGTCGTGACGCTCGCGCTGGGCATTGGCGCCAACGCCGCGATTTTCAGCGTCGTGCGGCAGGTGCTGCTGCGCCCGCTCGTCAATCGCGACGAGGATCGCCTGATCTACATCCGCCAGAGCGCGCTCGGGCTCGGCGGCGCGAACACGACGTTCTCCGTCCCCGAGATCGGCGATCTCCGGTCGCGGGTCACGGCGATCAGCGCGTTCGGCGAGTTTTCCACGATCAATTTCTCGATGGCCGGTTTCGGCGAGCCTCGCGTCATCAAGGCAGGCGTCGTCGACGGCTCGTACTTCGACGTGATGGGCCTTCGGCCCGTCCTCGGCCGGCTGCTCTGCGCGACAGACGATGGGCCCGACGCTGCGGGTGCGGTTGTCCTGACGCATCGCTTCTGGAGCACGGAGCTGAACGGCGAGCCTTCCGTGATCGGCAGGACGGTCCGGCTGGGATCGCGCAGCGCGACGGTGGTTGGTGTCCTCGAGCCGTCGGTCCCGTATCCGGCAGACACCGAGATCATCGCGAACATCGTGACGAGCCCGCATCACCTCGGCGCGACCATGGTCACCAGGCGCACGCATCGCATGACGGAGCTCTTCGGCCGGCTTGCGCCGGGCGCCACGATCGATCGGGCGCGCGACGAGCTCGTCGCGGCTCATGCCGCCATGGTGCAGGAGCACCCCGACGCCTATACGTCGAGCGCGAACCTTCAGCTGAGCGTCACGCGGCTGCGCGATCAGATCACGGCGCCGGCGCGGACCATCCTGCTCGGCCTGCTGGCGGCCGCGGGGCTGGTGTTTGCGATTGCCTGCTCCAACGTCGCGAACCTGATTCTCGCGCGCGCGGTGCGGCGCGAGCGCGAGCTGTCGATCCGCGCCGCGCTCGGCGCCGGTACCGGCGCCCTTCGCCGCACGCTGATGGCGGAGAGCCTGGTGCTCTGCGGCGCGGGCGCTGTCCTGGGCGTGGTCCTGGCGCGCCCGCTCGTCGACGTCGTCGCCAGTTATGCCGCCCGCTTCTCGGTGCGCGCGCACGACGTCACGGTCGACGCGAGCCTGCTGTGGGTCGGCTCGCTCCTGGCGCTGATTGCCGCCGTTCTGCTCGCCTACGTTCCGCGGCTGCCGTCGCCGTACTCGCCGGCGACACTCCCTTCGACACCGAACAGGACTGGACCGACCAGCGAGCGCATTCGGATCACGCCTGGCACGAACCGGCGCCTCCGGGTATTCGCCATCACGCAAATCGCGCTCTCGTTCGTGCTGCTCGCCGGCGCCGCGATGATCCTCGCCACGCTCGTCTCGCTGCAGCGCGCGCACACCGGGTACGAGATGCGGCAGGTGCTCGCCGTCGACGTGCCGCTGCCTATCGAAGCCGCGGGGCCACAGCTGATCGAGTTCTTCGAGGAAGCGACCCGGCGCATCGAGCGGCTGCCGGGCGTCGTCCGCGTGGCGCTCGGCAACGTCGTTCCGTGGCGCGATGCCGGGGCCTTCGGGGCCGGCCTCCAGTTCGCGGTCGAGGGATACTCGCCGGCGGACGGCGAGGAGAATCCTTATGCGCGCCTGCGGAACGTGTCGCCCGGGTTCTTCGCCACGCTCGGCGTCCCGATGATCTCGGGCCGCGATTTCACGAACGACGACCGCAGCGACAGCGAGCTCGTGGTGATCGTCAGCCAGAGCGTCGCGCAGCGGCTGTTCCCCGACGGCGACGCGCTGAATCATCGCCTGTGGTGGACGGATGCTTACTTCGGCAAGCTCGCGCCGCGCCGAATCGTCGGCGTCGTCGCGGACGCGGACGACGAGAACGTCGAACCCCGGGCGGCGCTGACGATCTATCACCCGTTCCGGCAGCTGCCGTACGTCAGCCGCGTGTTCGTCCACACGACCGGCGATCCGTACGCGATCGTCGCGCCGGTGACGCAGGTGATTCGAGAGATGTCGGCGGATCAGCCGGTCGACCGTGCCGCGACGCTCGCGGACGTGCGCGCGCAGGTGCTCGCGCCCGAGCGTCTGAGCGCCTTCGTCTTTTCAGGATTCGCCGGCGTCGCGCTGCTCGTCGCGGTCGTCGGCGTCGCGGGCGTGCTGGCGTTCTCCGTGAGCGCGCGCACGCGCGAGTTCGGCGTGCGGCTGGCGGTCGGCTCCGCGCCGCGGCAGCTGCTCGTGGGTGTCCTGTCCGAGGGCGTCACGATCGCGGCGATCGGGATCGTGGCGGGTGCCGCCGGGGGTTACGCGCTCGTCGGCGTCGCGACGGCCTTTCTCGACGACCCGCTGCTGCCGGGCGCGCTGCCCGTGCTCGGCGCCGCCGCGGTGCTCATCGGTGCGGCAGTGGCGGCGTCGCTGATGCCCGCGGCCCGCGCGTCGCGCGTAGACGTGATGCAGGCGCTGCGATCGGAGTGAACGCATGAACACTGCGACAAGGCATCGAGCCATCCCCGCGGAAGCCGTTGCGGCTGTGGCCCGGCGTGATCTTCGCCGCGCTGCTGGTAACCGTCCGGTTCCTCGCTCCCGTCGATGGCGGATCCGCGATGGTCGGCGCGCTCGCTGGCGGCGCGTTGATCCTCCTCTGGTGGCTGCTGTTCAGCCGTGCGCCCTGGGCCGAGCGACTGGGCGTCATCGGCCTGATGATCGTCGCGCTGCTCGCGACATCGCGCGTCGTCCACGCGTCCATCTCGAACGGGTTCATGGGGATGATGTTCCCGTTGATCACGATTCCATTCCTGGGACTCGCGCTGGTCGTCGGTGCCGTGGCCAGCCGCCGCTCTTCCACCGGGACCCGGCGCGCGGCGATCGCCGCGGCCATCGTCCTGGCGTGTGGCGCAGTGACGCTCGTGCGGACCTTTGGCGTGGACGGAGGCGGGGCGTCGGATTTCCACTGGCGCTGGACCATGACGCCCGAAGAACGGCTGCTCGCGCAAGGAAACGACGGACGCGTCGACGCTGTCGCGACTGCGCCTGCAGCTGCGTCACCTGCGGCGCCGGCATCAACTCCGGTCGCACCAGGAGCTGCCGCGCCAGCAGCGGTTCCAGCGCCAACGGATCCCGCGAACGCGCCGGCGGTTTCCACCAGCGACGCCACGACGGCGCCAGCAGTCGATCCCGTGGCCGCCAGGACAAATCGAGAGTGGCCCGGCTTCCGTGGGCCGGAGCGCGACGGCGCGGTGCGCGGTGTACGGATCGAAGCTGACTGGTCCCGCACGCCACCAGTGCAGCTGTGGCGGCGCCCGGTCGGTCCGGCCTGGTCGTCCTTCGCCGTGCACGGCGATCTCCTCTACACGCAGGAGCAGCGCGGAGAAGAAGAGATCGTTTCATGCTATCGACTGTCCACCGGCGAGCCAGTCTGGAAGCACCGCGACACCGTGCGCTTCTGGGAGTCGAATGCCGGCGCCGGTCCGCGCGGCACGCCGACGCTGAGCAACGGCCGCGCCTACACGATGGGGGCGACCGGAATCGTGAACGCGCTCGACGCGCGCACCGGCGCCGTCGTCTGGTCGCGGAACGCAGGAAAGGACTCCGCCGAGGACGTTCCAGAGTGGGGCTTCGCGAGCTCGCCGCTGGTGATCGACGATCTGGTCGTCGTCGCCGCTTCGGGCCGGCTGGTGGCGTACGACGCTGCGACGGGCAAGCTGCGATGGCTCGGTCCCGAGGGCGGAAGCGGCTACAGTTCGCCGCACCTGGTGACGATCGACGGCGTCGCGCAGATCGTGCTGCTGAGAGGATCGCGCACCGTCAGCGTCGCGCCAGCCGACGGTCAGTTGATCTGGGAGCACACGTGGCAGATGGGCTCCGGCATTCTGCAGCCGGCCATGACGGTCGAGGGCGACGTGCTGATCACCACCGGCGATGGAATGGGCGGGGCGGGCATGCGCCGGATCGCGGTCGATCACCGTCCGGCCGGATGGGCGGTCGAGGAGCGCTGGACCTCGCGCGCGTTGAAGCCGTACTTCAACGACTTCGTCGTTCACAAGGGCCACGCGTACGGCTTCGACGGCGGCATTCTCGCGTCCATCGATCTCGCGGATGGCGTCCGCAAGTGGAAGGGTGGACGCTACGGCCACGGGCAGCTCGTGCTCCTGCCGGAGCAGGATCTGTTCCTCGTGTTGTCCGAGGAGGGCGAGCTCGCGCTCGTCAAGGCGACGCCCGATCAATTCACGGAGATCGCGCGCCATCCGGCGCTCGAGGGGAAAACCTGGAATCACCCTGTCGTCGCCGGAGATACCCTGCTCGTGCGCAACGACCACGAGATGGCCGCGTTCCGGCTGGCGCTCGCGAGCCGCTGATCCGAGGACCCTCGTCCCACCTGTTCGGTGCACTCCGCGGAGCCTCCTTCCGCGGAGTCAGACCAGCCAGCGTCGGATCGCGGATGACCTGAGATCAATCCACCAGAAGTACACGCCGATCGAGGCCCGCGGGGCGTCACCCGCGCTAGAATCAGATCTCGTACATGGCTTTTGCTGAAAAAGGCTCGAGGAGCCGGCTCGTGGTCGGCCGCTCATGACGTTCGGCGTCGGCGTCCTGCTGATCGTCGTCGCGATCCAGGCTGCGGCGATCGTCGCCTTGCTGATTCAGCGGACACGTCACGTCCGCGCCGGGCGCGCGCTCCGCGAGAGCGAGGCGCGGTTTCGTCTCATGGCCGACCGCGCGCCAGTGATGATCTGGACCGCCAGGCCGGACACGACGCTGGACTTCCTGAACAGCACCTGCGTGGAGTTCACGGGATCGCCGCTCGAGGCGTTAGCGGACGAAGGCTGGTTGAACCTGGTCCATCCCGACGATGTCGAGCAGTGCACCGGAACCTACGTGCCGGCGTTCGAGGCGCGCAGGCCATTCCTCATGGAGTACCGAGTTCGCACAGCCGACGGCGTCTACCGCTGGATCCTGGATAACGGAGTTCCGAAATACGCAGCCGATGGCACGTTCACGGGTTACATCGGCTGCTGCGTCGATATCACCGAACGCAAGGATGCGGAAGAGCGGATCCGCGAGAGCCGCGCCGCGCTCGAGGTGAGCCATCAGAAGATCCAGCAGCTGGCCGGCCGGCTGATCGAGGCCCGGGATGCGGAGCGCGCGCGCGTCGCGCGCGACCTGCACGACGACGTGAGCCAGCAGCTGGCCGGCTTGTCGATCGCATTCAGCGGCCTGAAGCAGCGATTGGCGGAACTGCAGGTCGGCGACGATCTGCACGACGATCTGCGAGCGCTTCAGCAGCGCACGAACACGCTCGCGCAGAACGTCCGTCATCTCTCGCACGACTTGCATCCCACCGTGCTCAGGCACGCCGGGCTGGTAGCAGCCCTGACGACGTATTGTGCCGAGCTCCAGCGTTCGCATGGCATCCCCTTGACGTGCAGCGCGGAAGGGGACTTCGCGTCCATCTCGCCGGCGGCGGCGCTCTGCCTCTACCGGATCGCGCAGGAAGCGCTGCGCAACGTCATTGCGCACGCCGGCGCCGTGGGCGCCGACGTTCGGCTGATCCGAAACGGCGACCAGGCGGAGCTCACGATCGCCGACGATGGCAAGGGATTCGATGTCGCGAGCTCGCTCGAGCGGGGCAGAGGCCTTGGACTGGTGAGCATCACCGAGCGCGCCCGGATCGCGGGGGGCACCGTCAAGATCCTCACCGAGCTGAAAAAGGGAACGCGCGTGTGCGTGCAGGTTCCGGCGAGTGCGTTCGCGAACGTCAGCGCGCGAGCGCTGGCGTCACGGCGCTGCACGGACGCGCGTTGTAGCACTGCCGGCTCGACTGGAGTCGATGCAGCGAACCACCGTTCTCCTCGCCGACGACCATGCCATGCTCACCGAGGGCCTGGCGGGACTCCTCACGAAGCACGAGTTCGACGTCGTCGGCACCGTCGGCGACGGCCATCAGCTCGTTGACGCGGCGAAGAACCTTCGGCCCGACGTGATCGTCACGGACCTCTCCATGCCCGGCCTCACGGGGCTCGACGTGCTGGCCCGCCTCAAGGCCGAGCGCGTAGACAGCAAGGTCATCGTCCTGACCATGCACAACGACGCGGACCTCGCGACGATTGCCATGCGCGGCGGCGCCTCGGGGTTTCTGCTCAAAGAGTCGGCGGGCGACGAACTGGTCGGCGCGATTCGCCAGGTCCTGCAGGGCCGGGTTTATTTGACGCCCGCCCTGACGAAACAGGTCATGGAGCGGATGGCGGGCTCCTCGAGCGCGGCGGGACCCCCGCTGACGGTGCGGCAGCTCGACGTCCTGCGGCTGATCGCGAAAGGTCAGCGAATGAAGGAGATCGCGGCGAACCTGGGACTGTCCGTGCGGACGATCGAAACCCACAAATACGAGATGATGGACGCCCTGGGGCTGCACTCGACCGCGGAGCTGGTGAGGTACGCGGTCGACCGCCGGCTCACCCTGGATTGATCGCCAGGGCAGCGTCGGGATTCCCCGCTCAGTAGTTTTTCGGACCCCCTCCACGTACTCTTTCGGCCGACCTCCCGTAGTTCTCCGTTTCCCCGACGGACCGGACCGTGCCCAAGATACCGGGTGTCATGTTCGCAACCCCAGCCGCGCCCGCGGGTGCTGCTGGCCGACGATCACGCGGATACGGCGGAACAGTTGCGCAGGCTGCTTCAACCACACTTCGACGTCGTCGCGCTCGTGGAGGACGGACGCGCCCTGGTGAGCGCCGCAGCGCAGCTCTCGCCCGATGTGATCGTCGCGGACTTGTCGATGCCGTCCCTGGACGGGATTGACGCCGCGACGCTGATACGTCGCCGCGACCCGAACGCCCGCATCGTCCTCGTAACCGTGCACGACGAGCACATCCTGGTGGAGCGCGGCCTGGCGGCCGGCGCGTTGGGCTACGTGCTGAAGGATTCGGCGGGCGACGAGCTCGTGCCTGCCGTCCACGCCGCGCTCGACGGCCACCGGTACGTCAGCCGCGCGCTCGGTGACGGGGAACGTTGAGACGAGGACGACAACGATGACCCACTGGACGAAGTCGATCGCGCTGAGCGCGGCAGCGACGCTGCTGCTGATGCCACTCGCCGCGGCAGCACAGACCGAGGACGAACTGGCGAAGCAGACGCAGAACCCTGTTGCGAGCTTGATCAGCGTCCCGTTCCAGGGGAACTGGGATTTCGGCCTCGGCGATCGCGACGCCACCGGCACGCTGCTCAACATTCAGCCCGTGATGCCGTTCGGCGTCAACAACAGCACGAACCTGATCCTGCGAGTCATCATGCCGATGACATCGCAGCCAGGCCCGGGTGACGCCCGCATCAACGGCCTGGGCGACGTCGTCGCCACCGCGTTCTTCTCGCCGCAGAAAAGCGGCAGCATCATCTGGGGCGCGGGCCCGGTCTTCCTCCTGCCGGCTGCGACGAACGCCTCGCTCGGCTCCGAGAAATTCGGGATCGGCCCGTCGGTCGTCGCTCTGGCGCAGCCCGGCCAGTGGACGGTCGGCGCGCTCTTCAACCATATCTGGTCCGTCAGCGGCGCGAACGATCGCGACGACGTCAACTCGACGTTCCTGCAGCCGTTCGTCAACTACAACCTTGGAGGCGGACTCTCCGTTGGCGTGAGTTCGGAGGCGAGCGCCAATTGGGAGGCGGACGACACGTGGACCGCACCGGTCCTCTTCAACGTCAGCAAAGTGACGCGGCTCGGGAAACGGCCTGTCAGCTTCGCGTTCGCCGCCGGTCCGACGATCGCCAGCAGTGAAGCGGCTGCGAGCTGGCGCTTCCGGCTCGCGGTCACGTTCCTGTTTCCACGGTGACGCACGGTGCTCTGGTCACGATCCGCGATTAGCGCAGGAGGAATGAGCTCGATGAAACGACTTCATGTTGCTTGGCGCAGCGGCGTGCGCGCTGACGCTGCTGCAGGCCGTGCCGGCCGAGGCGCAGCTGAACGGGAGTCACAGCCTCGGTGACTTTGGCGTGCAGTCGGGATCCCAGCCGCTGCCCGGGTTCTACGCCGCGCTCTTCTACTATCGCTCCGACACCGACACCATCAAGGACGCAGAAGGAAACACGCTCCGCCTGTCTCCAGGCGATCCCAGCAGCGTCGGCATCGCAGCTACCGCTCCGATCCTGTGGTACGTCAGCAAGGCCAAGGTTTTCGGTGGGAACTACGGGGCGATGGTGGTGCTTCCATTCGCGAACGTGTCGCTCGAGGCGCCGGCGTTCGAGTTGGCCAATGAGATTGACACCAGCTTCGCCGACCTGCTGATCCGCCCGATCGATCTCGGCTGGCACACCAAACGCGCCGATGTCGCCGCCGGTTTTCAGCTCTACATGCCGACGGGCCGGTACGAGCGCGGCGGGGACGAGAACATCGGGAAGGGCATGTGGAGCTACGAGCCGTTCCTCGGCACCACCGTCTACTTCGACGAGAAGCGCACCGCCAGTTTCGCGACGACGGCCTACTGGGAGCTGCACGGCAGCAAGGAGGACACCGACGTCAAGGTCGGCCAGATCCTGACGCTGCAGGGTGGCGGCGGTAAGTCCTATCTCGGCGGCGGGCTCGTCATCGGCGCCGCGTACTACGCCCAGTGGAAGCTCACGAAGGATCGCCTGGCCGAGTTCGTTCTGCCTGGCGGGGACCCGATCCCCGTGGACTTCCCCAACAAGCACCGGGTGTTCGCCTTCGGCCCCGACGTGACGCTGCCGGTTGCGAGCAAGTCGAAGCTCTTCGCGCTCGTCAACATCCGCTATCTCTGGGAGACGGGCGCAAGGGCGAAGACCGAGGGGCAGACGCTGGCCATCACGGCGACTTTCCCGATTCCAAGCGTCAGGCTGAAGTGAGCGGAAACGTGTGGTCTCGTCGTCGCGTCACGCGAACGCGCGTGGAGGGCTCCGGTGGACAGGTTCGTACTCACTGAGACGAGACGTCAGAGGCAGGCACACTTTGCGACGATTCTCGGGGCACTCGTCACGGCGGGGTCCATGGTGTTCGGTCTGCTGACGTATCAGCGGAGCGCGGCCGACCATCGACAGGCTGCGGCCCTCGGGATGCTCCAGGACTATCTCAAGCTGGCCGTCGAGCATCCCGATCTGGCCAGCCGGGGCCGCGATCAACCGGTGGATGCCAGGTATCGATGGTTCGCGACGCACGCGTTGTTCACCGCTGAGACCATCTGGGATCAGGTGGGTGAGGATGCACGTTGGGAGCGAGCGATCGATTCGATTCTGCGTCAACACGCTGACTATCTGACGCAAGGTAACTTTCCGTGCGGAGATTACACGCCTGGCTTCGTGAAGTACGTCACTAGCCGAGTACGGGATCTCAAGTGCGCGCGTTGAAAACACCATGACCGAGACTTAGAGGAGAAGAAGCATGGCTCTTAAAGAGTACAAACCCGGCACGGCATTCACCGGCGTGATCGGACGCACCTTCGATGTATCGGAGCCAGCGTGGCCCGAACCGCTGCGATCGAGGCCGGGCGCCCCCAACGTGTTGTTCATCGTGCAGGACGACACGGGCTTCGGCCAGATGGGATGCTACGGCAGCCCGATCAAGACACCGAACATCGACGCGTTGGCTGCCAACGGACTCCGCTTCAACAACATGCACACCACGGCGCTCTGCTCGCCGACTCGCGCATGCGTGCTGACCGGACGCAATCACCACTCGAACGCGATGTCGTGCATCACCGAGGGCTCCACAGGGTACCCGGGCGGCAACGGCTACATGCCGTTCGAGAACGGCATGCTGTCCGAGATTTTGCTGCAGCGTGGTTACAACACTTACGCACTCGGTAAGTGGCACCTGACGCCGGCGGATCAGATCTCGGCGGCGGGGCCGTACGATCGCTGGCCCCTCGGCCGCGGCTTCGAGCGGTATTACGGCTTCCTCGGCGGGGACACCCATCAGTACTACCCGGAGCTGATCCACGACAACCATTCGGTCGAGCCTGAAAAGACCGCGGAAGAGGGCTATCACCTGACCGAGGACCTGGTCGACAAGGCCATCAGCTTCATCGCCGACGCCAAGCAGGTCGCGCCGAACAAGCCCTTCTTCATGTACTTCTGCCCGGGAGCCGCTCACGCTCCGCATCATGTCCCGAAGGAATGGGCCGATCAGTACAAGGGACAGTTCGACGACGGGTGGGACGCGTACCGCGAGAAGGTCTTCAACCGCCAGAAGGAATTGGGGATCATCCCGAAGGACACCGAGCTCTCGCGGCACGATCCGGACGTGCCGGACTGGAACACGCTCTCCGCGGGCGAGAAGAAGCTTTACGCCCGCATGATGGAGGTCTTCGCCGGCTTCCTGACCCACACCGATCACCACTACGGCCGCCTGTTCGAGTTCCTCAAGAAGATCGGCGAGTTCGACAACACGCTGATCATGTTCATCTCCGACAACGGCGCCAGCTCAGAGGGTGGTCCCACGGGCTCTGTCAACGAGAACAAGTTTTTCAACAACGTGCAGGACTCGCTCGAACAGAACCTGAGGATGATCGATGAGCTGGGCGGGCCGACGACCTTCAATCACTACGCGTGGGGCTGGACGCACGCGGGCAACACGCCATTCCGCCGCTGGAAGCGCGAAACCTACCGCGGCGGGGTCAGCGATCCGTTCGTCGTGCACTGGCCGAAGGGGATCAAGGCGAAGGGCGACGTGCGTACGCAGTACGCTCACGCCGTCGACATGGTGCCGACAGTGCTCGAGGCATTGGGCATCGAGCCGCCGACCTCAATCAAGGGCGTCACGCAGTCGCCGATTGAAGGTCTCAGCTTTGCGCATGCCTTCGACAAGGCGGATGCGCCCTCGAAGCACAAGACCCAGTACTTCGAGATGATGGGGCATCGCTCGATCTACCACGAAGGCTGGCGCGCGGTCTGTCCGTGGCCGGGGACCAGCTTCAAAGAAGCGGGCGCGTTCTTCGGCGCGCCGATGAGCAAGGACAAGCTGATCGAGCTGGATGCGAAGGGCTGGGAGCTGTACGACATCAGCAAGGACTTCGCCGAGAATCACGACCTCGCCGCCGAGAACCGTCCAAAGCTGATCGAGATGATCGCCAACTGGTACGTCGAGGCTGGCAAGTACAACGTCTTGCCGGTCGACAGCCGCGGCGTGACCCGAATTGCCGAGCCGCGCCCGCAGATCGCGGTCGCGCGCACCAGCTACACCTACTACCCAGGCACGCAGATGATTCCGGCCAATGCGGGCGCCAATGTGATGAACCGTCAGCACAGCATCACCGCCGATGTCGAGATCCCCAAGGGCGGGGCTGAAGGAGCACTGCTGTCGGCCGGCGATGTCCAGGGCGGTTTCTGCTTCTACGTCCAGGACGGCAAGCTCCACTACGTCTACAACTATGTCGGGAGCGAGTTCTTTCACGTTGAATCGAATCTCGCCGTCACGGAGGGCCGTCACGCATTGCGCTTCGAGTTCGAAGTGACAGGCAAACCCGACGTCGCCAACGGTAAGGGCGCTCCGGGCCGCGCCCAGCTGTACGTCGACAAGAAGCTTGTTGGCCAGGGTGACATTCCGCTCACGATGCCCATCACCATCGGGCTTGCCGGCGGCATCGTCTGCGGGGCTGACAGCGGCTCACCGGTGTGGGACAAGTACAAACCGCCGTTCAAGTTCACCGGCACGCTCTATGGAGTGACCGTGGACGTGAGCGGCGAGTTGATCAAGGACACGGACGCCGAGATGCGGATGGCGATGGCGCGACAGTAGGAGTGGGAGATTCCAAAGGAGACGACGGCATGAGTTCAGAAGAGAAGAGACATCGTTCGCATCTCCCGATGCCGAACACGGGGAAGAAAGGCCTTGTCACGTTCGATGCAAAGGACCCGGCCTCGAAGTTCCCTCCGATCGACCGCCTGCGGCCACCCAAGGGTGCTCCCAATGTCCTGATTGTCCTGATCGACGACGTCGGGTTCGGCGCAACCAGCGCCTTTGGCGGGCCGTGTCAGACGCCCACCTCGGAAAAACTGGCAGCGAGCGGGTTGAAGCTCACCCGCTTCCACACCACCGCGCTGTGTTCGCCCACGCGCCAGGCTTTGCTGACCGGCCGCAACCATCACTCCGTGGGCATGGGTGGCATCACCGAGATTGCGACAGGCGCGCCTGGCTACTGCTCGGTGCTGCCCCACTCGATGTCGCCGCTCGCGAGGACGCTCAAGCTGAATGGCTACTCCACCGCGCAGTTCGGCAAGTGCCACGAAGTGCCTGTCTGGGAAACGAGCCCGGCCGGACCGTTCGATGCCTGGCCGACCGGCGGCGGCGGCTTCGAGTACTTCTACGGTTTCATCGGCGGCGAGGCCAACCAGTGGTATCCAACGCTCTACGAGGGGACCACGCCGGTCGAACCAGAGAAGACGCCTGAGGAAGGCTACCACCTGATGGAGGACATGACCGACAAGGCGATTGGGTGGATCGGACAACAGAAAAGTCTCGCGCCCGACAAGCCGTTCTTCATCTACTTCGCGCCCGGCGCGACGCACGCGCCACATCACGTGCCGAAGGAGTGGGCCGACAAGTACAAGGGCAAGTTCGACCAGGGCTGGGACAAGCTGCGTGAAGAGATCTTCGCCCGTCAGAAGAAGCTGGGCGTGATCCCGCAGGACTGTCAGCTCACGCCGCGCCACAAGGAAATCCCGAGCTGGGATGAAATGCCGGAGGGATTCAAGCCGGTGCTACGCCGCGAGATGGAGGTGTATGCGGGCTTCCTGGAGTACACCGATCACCACATCGGAAGACTGGTCGACTCGTTGAGCAGCCTTGGCATCGCCGACGACACGCTCATCTACTACATCGCCGGCGACAACGGCGCCTCCGCCGAAGGATCGCTCAACGGCTGCTACAACGAGATGAGCTATTTCAACGGTCTGCAGGCGCTCGAGACACCCGAGTACCTCACCGCCCGGATCGACAAGCTCGGTGGCCCCGCGTCGTACAACCACTACGCTGTCGGTTGGGCGCATGCGATGAACACACCGTACCAGTGGACCAAGCAGGTCGCCTCGCACTGGGGCGGGACCCGCAACGGTACCGTCGTCCACTGGCCGAAGGGCATCAAGGCGAAGGGGGAGATCCGCTCGCAATTCACCCACGTCATCGACGTCGCACCGACGATCCTCGAAGCCGCAGGAATTCCCGAGCCGCTCTCGGTCAACGGCATCACGCAGTCACCCATCGAAGGCGTCAGCTTGCTCTATGCGTTCGACGACGCCAAGGCGGCCGAGCAGCACGAGACGCAGTACTTCGAGATGTTCGGCAATCGCGGCATCTATCACCAGGGCTGGACCGCCGTGACCAGGCACACCTACCCGTGGTCGAAGGAAAAGCCCCCGGCGCTCGACGATGACGTCTGGGAGCTCTACGACACGAACAAGGACTGGAGCCAGTCGAAGAACCTCGCCAAGGAGATGCCGGACAAGCTCCGCGAGCTGCAGCGCCTCTGGGTCATCGAGGCGACGCGCTACAACGTGTTGCCCATCGACGATCGGTTGCTCGAGAGAGTCAATCCCGACCTTGCCGGCCGCCCGCGGCTCGTCGAAGGAAATACCCAGGTCCTCTTCGGCGGGATGGGCCACCTGTCGGAGAACTGCGTCCTGAGCATCAAGAACAAGTCGCACTCGATCACTGCGGAGATCGTGGTGCCGGAGAAAGGCGCCGAGGGCGTGATCATCGCGCAGGGCGCGAACATCGGCGGCTGGAGCCTCTACGCCAAGGGCGGCAAGCTCAAATACTGCTACAACTGGGGCGGCTTCAAGCACTTCATGATCGAAGCGACCACCCCGATTCCAGCCGGCGATCACCAGGTCCGGATGGAGTTCGCCTACGCCGGCGGTGGCCTGGGCAAAGGTGGCAAGGTCACGCTCTACACCGACGGCAAGAAGGTGGGAGAAGGCAACGTCGACGCGACGTTGCCGAACGTCTTCTCCGCTGACGACGGCTGCGATGTCGGCGAGGACACCGGCGCTCCGGTCTCTCCCGACTACGGGCCGCACGGCAACGCGTTCAACGGCCGGGTCAAGGGCGTACAGCTCGCGATCGCCGAGGCCGCGGAAAGCACCGACCATCTGGTTGACCCTGAAACTGCCATTCGCGTCGCGATGGCGCGGCAGTAAGCGCGCTCATGCCGGCAGCCCCTACTCGGGGCTGCCGGACAAGCCGAGTCCGCAGCATGGAGCCTCCTCGAGTCAAATTCAGACTGGCTGGACGCTCAAGTTCTGACGGGCCCTTCACGACAGAGAAGAAAGATGAGGGCTTTACCCATGCAGTCTCCCGTCTGTCGCGGCGTTGTCGGTCTGCTGTTTGTGGCGTTCGTCACGGCCTGCGGCGGTCAGCAGCAGGAGGCGCCTGCCAACACGGCTGCCGCACCGGCCGCAACAACGCCGGCGGCATCACCATCTCCGTCCCCGTCCGCATCCGAGCGAGACGCGCCGATCCCGGACACGCCCTCGCCGTACGACGCCCTGCCGGCCGGGGTGCGGGTCCTGCTGGAGAGGCCGTTCACCGGCGACCTCGATGACATGATCAAGCGCCGCATGATTCGCGTGGCGGTGACGTTCAACCGCACCCACTACTTCATCGACCGGGGACAGGAACGCGGGATCACGTACGAGGCCCTCAAGGCATTCGAGACAGAACTGAACGCCGACCTGAAGACCGGCAACCTCAAGGTGCACGTCGCCATCGTGCCGATGACGCGTGAACAGTTGTATCCCGCGCTCTCGACCGGAAAGGTCGACATGGTCGCGGCCATGGTCACGGTCAGGCCAGAGCTGGAAAAACTCGCGGCGTTCTCGGAACCGACCCGAACCAACGTGAGCCAGGTCGTGGTCACCGGACCGGGCGCGCCGCCGCTCGCCACGGTGGACGATCTGGCCGGTCAGGAGGTGTTCGTCCGAAAGGCGAGCGCCTATTACGAAACCCTCACCAGCCTCAACGCGCAACTGAAGGCACGCGGCAAACCCCCGGTGAGGCTCAACGAAGCCCCGGCCGTCCTCGAAGACGATGACGTGCTCGAGATGGTCAACGCCGGCCTCGCGCCGATCACCGTCGTGGACGACTACCTGGCCGAGTTCTGGAAGCAGGTCTTCACCGGCATCACCGTGCGCCGGGACCTCCCGGTCCGCTCAGGCGGCAGCCTGGCTGTCGCCTTTCGCAAAGACAGTCCCAAGCTCCGGGAGCTCGTCAACACGTGGATCCGGAAGCACGGAAAGGGCGACGCGTTCCGCAACGTGCTCGAACGCAAATATCTCAAGGACCTGAAGTACGCGAAAAACGCCGCGACCGACGCCGAGCGTCAGAAGCTGCTGGCGGTCATCAAGCTGTTCGAGAAATACGGGACGCAATACGACCTCGACTATCTGCTGATGGCCGCCCAGGGGTACCAGGAGTCGACGCTGGACCAGAACGTCAAGAGTCCGGTCGGCGCGATCGGCGTGATGCAGGTCATGCCGGCGACCGGCAAGGAACTGAACGTGGGCAACATCTCCGACGTCGAAGCCAACGTCCACGCCGGCGTGAAGTACATGCGGTTCATGATCGACACGTACTTCAAAGATGAGCCGATGGACGGCTTGAACAAGGGCCTCATGGCGTTCGCGTCCTACAACGCGGGCCCCGGGCGCGTGCGGCAGCTGCGGCGCGAGGCGGAGAAGCGGGGGCTCGATCCCAACGTCTGGTTCGGCAACGTCGAGCGGATCGCCTCGGAACGGATCGGCCGCGAAACGGTCACCTACGTCAGCAACATCTACAAGTACTACGTCACCTATCGTCTGCTCAGCGCTCAGCTGGACCAGCGCAAAGCCGTGAAGGCGGAACGCGAGAAGCGCAAGTGAACTCGCTGGCCGAGCTGCGGCGGGCGTACAGCCCGAAGGAAGGGTTGTTTGACGGCACCTGGAAACTCCCGGACGTCGAAGTGGTGAAGTGACGTCACGAAAGATCAGGAGGCAAACCAATGATTCGATTCACCCGCCCAGTCGTCCTGGCACTCAGTCTCGCGATCGTCACGCTCGGGGCCCAGGCCAAACACTGGGGCTACGAGGACCGCGGCGACTCGGTCGGTCCTACGAAGTGGGGCACGCTGCCCGGCAATGAAGCGTGCGCCGCCGGCAAGCAGCAGACGCCGATCGACATCGTCGCCGGCGTGGTAAAACCGCAGGACCTGCCCAATCTGGTGTTCGGCTACAAGCCATCGCGTCTGTCGATGAGCAACAACGGCCACACGGTTCAGATGACCTACGACGCGGGTTCGACGCTCAGCCGCACGGGAAGCACAGCCACGTCGTCGCTTGCGCAATTCCACTTTCATGCCCCAAGTGAGCACACCGTGGACGGGCGCGTCTTATCCGATGGAGGCGCATCTGGTCCACGTCGACGCCGCCGGCAAGCCGGCCGTCGTCGTGGGCGTCTTCATCAAGTCCGGCACGGAACACGCCGGGTTGGCGGGGGCGTTTCAGGCTCTGCCGGCCAAATCGGGCGACAAGAGCGCGCCGGCCGGCGGGATGATCGATGCTCGCGCGCTGCTACCCGCCGACAAGACGTTCTTTACCTACGCGGGATCGCTGACGACGCCGCCGTGCACGGAAGGCCTCACCTGGTACGTGCTCAAGACCCCGATTGAGATGTCGCCGGCACAGATTCGCGCGTTCACGACGTTGGAGCATCTGGCGCACACGAACCGGCCCATTCAGAGTATCGGCGGGCGCGTTGTGCTCGTCGACTCGACGCCGGGAAGTAGCGGCAGAGCGTTTCGAGGTAATCGCAGACTCGAGCATGGTACCGTAGTCCATGCTTCGCCGCGTCGTGCTCGCGGCACTGTTGGCTGCGGTTCAGACATCGGTGGCGCGCGCGCAACCATCCACCGCCACGGATACGGCAGACCGGCCCGGGTTCGCGGACGGCACCCAGGTCATCGGCCGCGGTCGCCTGCAGCTCGAATCGGGAGTCCAGTTCGGCCACTTCTCCCTCGGCACCGGTACGGAACGCACGCTTACCGTGCCTCAGTGGCAGTTCCGCGCCGGGCTGTCTTCCCGTGTGGAGCTCTCGCTCTGGTGGGAAGGCTTCGTTCACGTCTCGGGGACCAGGCTCGATGATGGTGGCCAGACAGGGCATACCGATCCACGCGTGGGCGGCAAGGTGCAACTCGTGGATCGTGACGCCTTCGCGGTCGCGCTGGTCGGCTCGGTCGGCCTTCCCATCGGCAGTCGTCTCCTCTCGACGGGCGACCCGGACCCACTGCTGCGCGTGTCATGGAGTGCCCCGTTGACTTCATCGCTTGGGCTGTCGGGAACGGTCGATGCAGCGGCGGATCGGCGTGACGGGCTCTGGGGCCCACGACCGGCCTTGAGCGCGGCGCTCGACAGCGGCTTCGGACCGAGCGTCGGGGGATTCCTCGGGGTGGTCGTCGAAGGCGGCGAGGTGGGCTCGACGCTTCGGATCTGGACCGCGGAAGCCGGCGTGACGTGTGCCCTCGGTGCGCGGCGTCAGATCGATATCTCGGGCGGACGCCGTCTGGCCGGCGGCCTCACCGTGTGGTTCGTCGGGGGCGGTTTCATTCAACGCATCCGCTAGGCTAGAAAGAAACTCAGTCAACGCATCGTGATCCTGTCTGTCATGAGAGCATCTCGTGTGCACGCGTTCGGTCGAGCTGCGGCGCTCGCGCTCCTGCTCGTGCCTGTGGCCGCATCCGCGCAGGAGCTCGAGCCCGGCGCGTATTGGCCCATTCCCACCGGGTTGAACATCATCACGGTCGTCAACAACTTCAACTGGGGCGACCTCGCGTTCGACCCTTCGGCGCCCATCGACGAGGCGAGCGCCAGGATCAACACCACGGCGTTTGCGTTCACGCGCGCGTTCGGCGTCGCCGGACGATCGGCGAACGCGGGCGTCGTGTTCCCTGTCATAGCCGGGCGCCTCGAGGGTCTCTACCTGGGTGAGCCTGCTGAAGCCGAGCGGTTCGGACTCGGCGATCCGAGGCTGCGATTCGCGATGAACCTCTACGGGGCGCCCGCGATGAAGCCGCAGGCGTTCGCGTCGTATCGTCAAGGAACCATCGTGGGCGTCGCCGTGACGGTCGCGCCGCCGCTCGGCCAGTACGATCCGGCGAAGCTCGTCAACCTCGGCACGAATCGCTGGTCGTTCAAGCCGGAGGTCGGCTGGTCGCGCAGCTCCGGTTCGTGGGTCCTCGAGGCGATGGCGGGCGTCTGGCTGTTCACGGACAACACGGACTTCATAGGAGGACGCACGCGCGTCCAGGATCCGATCGCGGCCGTGCAGTTCCACGTCACGTACCGGTTCCAGCGAACGATGTGGCTGGCGGGGGATGCCAACTACTTCACGGGCGGCCGCACGACGATTGGCGGGACGCGGAACCTCGATCTCCAGCGCAACTCACGGATCGGCGCCACGTTCTCGAGGGCCCTCAGTCGCCGCCAGGCCATCCGCATGTCGATCAGCCGGGGGGCGTATACGACGATCGGCGCCGACTTCACGTCGATCGCGGTCGGCTACAACTACGCGTGGGCGCGCTGAATTGACTTCACCCACCCGGATCTGTAGCATCGGCGCGCCGTCCTGACGTCGTCGATGCCGGTGCGGCCTCCGCCCTTCGAACCGGTTCCGTAGCGAGCAGAAGGAGCAGGACATGCGAAAGTGCTGCTGGGCCCTCCTGTTGTCGTCGGTGCTCGTCCTTCCTGCTGAAGCGCAAGAAACCCGCGGCAACATCCTCGGCACAGTGAGGGACGGCGAAGGCGTCGTCCCCGGTGCGAGCGTCACGATCACGAGTCTCGACACTCGCGCGACGCAGCAGCTCACCACCAACAGCGTCGGCTACTTCGAGGCGCCACTCCTGCAGCCTGGCCTCTACGAAGTCAAGGTCGCGATGTCCGGCTTCAAGACGCTGACGCAAACCGGCCTGGTGCTCGCAGTCGGACAGCAACTGAGCCTCACGCTCCGCATCGAAGTCGGCCAGCTGGAAGAAACGGTGACCGTCACGGCTGACACGCCTCTTCTCGACACATCGTCGGTCTCCTCCGGACAGAATTTCGACAGCCGGATGGTCGAAGGCCTGCCGATGTTTTCGAACATGCCGATCATGCTGACGCGCTTCGCGTCGGGCGTGAACCCGTCCACCAACCAGAGCCTGGTGTCCCAGGGGTTCGCCGACGGCACGACGCAGGCGGCAGGCGCCGCGCTCGGCGGGGTGGGCAGCAACAACTATTCAATCGACGGCGCGACCAACAATGGCAGCGGGCGACGGATAGCCGCATCGCCGAACTCCGACATGATCCAGGAAATGCGTGTCGAGTCCTCGAACTTCGACGCGTCGATCGGGCACGGCACGGGCCTGCAGATCTCGATGATGACGCGCGCGGGCGGGAACCAGTTCCGCGGTACCTCGAACTATCAGTACTGGTCGAACCAGTTCAACGAGCTGAACCCCAGCCAGCGGTTGACGTTTTCGCCAGCCGGCAAGGCGCTGTACGATTCCGGCCGCTCGCACAACCTGGCGCTGACGGCGGGCGGGCCCGTCGTCGTCCCGAAGTTGATCGACGGCCGCAACAAGCTGTTCTTCTTCGGCAGCTACTCGTACGTGAACGACTTCATTCCCGGGAAGAACCAGGACTCGAGTACCGGTACCCGCGAGCGCTGCACAGCTCAACGGCGACTTCTCCGACCTGCTCAGGCTGCAGAACCCGGCCCAGTACCAGATTTACGACCCGCTCACGGTGCGGCCCGACCCGAACAATCCCGCCCGGTTCATCCGCAGCCCGTTCCCGAACAACATCATTCCGACGAACCGGATCGTGAATCCACTCTACAACCTGTACAGGCAGATGGTGCCGCCACCGAACCAGAACCTGATTGCGAACGGGGCGACGCCGACCGGCAACTACTACCGCGGCGGAGAACCGGACAAGCCGGTCAGCTCGTTGTATGCCGGTCGAGTGGACTACAACCTTTCTGGCAACGATCGCTTCTTCTTTCGGTTCTCTGGCAACACCTTCATCGAGCCGGTGAGCGACTGGACGTACGAGGTGCCGGAGTTCGAAGGCCTGCACTCTATCGATCGGTCACGGTACAACTGGGCATTCGTCGGCAACTGGACGCACGTGGCCGGGAAGACGCTCATCGACACGCAGGTCGCGAGCAACCGCTTCTGGCAGGACGACAAGCTGCTGCGCCTGCACGACTACAAGCCCACCGACATGGGGTTGCCAGCGTATCTCGACGCCTTCTGCCAGGCGCAGAACGATTGCATGTTGCCCGCCGTCGGCATTGCCGGCTATCAGGGCATTTCGCAAGGTGCTGCCTCTGGTGACACCACGACGAACCTTCAGGGCACGGTCAATGTCACGCAGATTCGGGGCGCGCATACGCTGCGAGGGGGCGTCGATGCCCGCCTGGCGCAGCGCCAGCGTGGTCCGGGAGGCAACCCCTCCGGCCAGCTCACGTTCACGAACGAGTTCACGCGTCAGGCGAGTGACACCTCGCAGCTGACACCGAGCAATCTCGGGCTGAGCCTGGCGGCATTCATGCTGGGGATTCCGTCAACGTCGTCGGCGACCATCCAGCCCACGGTCAATCTCCGCAACCACTTCTTCGCTGCCTACGCACAGGACACGTGGCGCCTGAACAACCTGACGGTCAACTTTGGCCTTCGCTTCGAGTGGGAAAACGGCATCTCCGAGGACGATGGCGCGCTGGTCGTGGACTTCGACCCGAGTGCGAGGCTGGCCATCTCCGACCTCGCCGAAGCGGCTTACGCCAGGGCTCCAATCCCGCAGCTGGCCCCGGCGGACTTCCATGTGCGCGGCGGCTCGTTGTACGCAACGGATCCCGGGCAGGACGGAACCGTCTGGAGGCCGCAGGCTCTGTGGATGCCGCGCGTGTCCGCGTCTTACAGGCTGGGTGGGAAGACGGTTGTGAAGGCGGGCTACGGCCTGTACTACGACACGCTCAACGCGGCCGACTTCAACCAGAACAACCCGGGCTTCAGCTCGACGACGACCAACACCAACAGTACGAACTTCGGTCAGACATTCCTGCTTGGCAATCCGTACGCGGGCGAACTTGGCATCTCCGATCCGTTCCCGGTGCGGGCCGACGGGACCCGCTTCGACGAGCCGACCGGATCGTCCCTTGGCGTGAATACCATCGCCGGCTCCGCGTACACGATTCAGAATCAGAATCACGAGCACGCGCGCCAGCAGCGATGGAGGATCGCCGTTCAACGGGAGCTGGCCAGGAACCTGTCGGTGGAGGTGGCCTACGACGGGGCCTACTCGGATCGGCTCGAGCGCAGCATCAGGGAAGACTACCTGCCGCGGCAATACTGGATTCCGGGCAGCCTGAACGCGCGCGACGCGGCCGCCCAGGGGGTGCTGACGGCGAACGTCACGAGCCCGTATACGATTGCGAACTTCGCGCCGCTCAGGGCGATCGATCCCGTCTTGTATCAGCGCATGGCGGCCAATGGCTTCTTCACGGCGACGACCGTGCAGCGCAATCGCTTGCTGCGGCCGCACTCCCACATCAACAACCTGACCTACAGCAACCTGCCGCTCGGTGCGGTCGAGGTCCATTCGCTGCAGTTCCTCGTGAACCGGCGCTTTACAGGAGGGTTCACCGCGAACGCGGCGATGTCGTTCAACAGCAGCCGAGCCAACCGCACGGTCGAGGAATTCGACCGCGAGCCGACGTTGTGGTGGGACGACAACAACAGCCGGCCATTCCGGATCTCGGGCGGGGCCGTCTACGAGCTGCCGTTCGGGACGGGCAAGCCTCTGCTGAACGAGGGCGGGTTCCTGGCGGCCGTCGCCGGCGGCTGGCAGACCGGCGGCACCTTCGAATACCAGCCGGGGTCGATCATCAACTTCAACACCAACCTGTTCTACTACGGCAGGGATGTCAACGACATCAAGAAGAGCAACCCGGAGATTGCGTTGAACCCCGACGGGACACTCGATGCGACCAAGTACTGGTTCAACGTCGAGAATTTCGAGAGAGATCCGACCAGGACCCCGACGAGCTTTCAGACGCGGGCATTCCCCTTCCAGATCGACGGCCTGCGCGGCCCGGGCTTGACCTACGTCAACGTCAACGTCGTGCGTAACTTCAGGATGGGCGCCCGGAGTACGTTCCAGGCTCGATTCGATATCCAGAACCTGCTCAACTACGCCGCATATAACAACCCGATTACGGATCCGACCAACAGCAACTTCGGCAAGGTCACGACGGCGGTGGCTTCCGCGGGCGCGATGCGCTTCTTCAACTTCGTGGTGAGGTTCACCTTCTAGCAGGGTTTTTCAGAACGCTGTGGTGTCCGGCTTTAGCCGGAACCGCGCTGTAGTGTCCGGCTTTAGCCGGACCGGAACAGGTCCATCTGAAGGTGGACGCTACAGCATTCGGCCCTGGCTGGGGAAAAGGCGAGAGATCCGGTAAGATGAGGCACCCGGGCGGCACCGGACCAGATCAGGGAGGCTCGATGCTCATCACCGGCAAGTCCCTTCCGCGCAGGACGTTTCTCAAGGGCATCGGCGCGACCGTCGCGCTGCCGTTGCTGGACTCCATGGTGCCCGCGTTCGCCGCGGCGCCGAAACCGCCCGTTCGCCTGGCCTTCCTGTACGTGCCCAACGGCATCGACATGAAGAACTGGAACGTCGCGCAGGCAGGCCCGCTCGGCGAGCTTCCACGGATCCTCAAGCCCCTCGAGGCGTTCCGCGGCGACATGATCCAGATCGGCAACCTGACGAACAACAGCGGCCGGGCGCTTCTCGATGGCGCCGGTGATCACGGGCGCTGCGCAGGGTCGTACCTGACCGGCGTGCAAGTGCGCAAGACCACGGTCGACATCAAGGCCAGCATCTCCTGCGACCAGATCATCGCCAACAAGATCGGCCACGAGACACGGTTCGCGTCGCTCGAACTCGGCATGGACGATTCGCGCCAGGCCGGCGACTGCGACTCGGGCTATTCCTGTGCCTACACCAACAACCTGGCGTGGCGCAGCGAAACGCAGCCGCTGCCGCCGATTCTCGATCCCCGTGTGCTCTTCGAGCGGCTGTTCGGCACAGGTGTCGTGCTCAGTCCCGAAGAGACGGATCGCAACGCGCGCTACCGCCGGAGCATCCTGGATTTCGTCATGGGCGATGCGAAGAAGCTGCAGACATCGCTCGGGCCCACGGACAAGCGGAAGATCGAGGAATACCTGTCGTCGATCCGTGAAGTCGAGCGGCAGTTGGAGAAGGCGGAAAAGGACAGCATCGCCGTCAACCCCGGCATGGACAAGCCCTACGGCGTGCCGCCCGACTTCGCCGAGCACTTCAAGCTGATGAGCGACATGATCACGATCGCCTTCCAGGCTGACATGACCCGTGTGCTCACGTTCATGATGACGCGCGAGGGTACGAGCCGCGCGTACCGCGAGATCGGCATTGCCGATGGCCATCACCCGTGCACGCATCACCAGGGCAAGCAGGATTTGATCGACAAGGTCATCCAGATCAACGAGTACCACACCAGGCAGCTGGCCGGATGGCTCGGTAACCTGAAGGCGATCAAGGAAGGCGACTGCAGCCTGCTCGACAACTCCATGATCGTGTACGGCGCCGGCCTGTCCGACGGCAATCGCCACCTGCACGAAGACCTGCCGACCCTGCTCATCGGCCGGGGCGGCAACCACTTCAAACCGGGGCGGCGCGTGATCTACCGCAAGGAAACGCCCATGTCGAACTTCCACCTGACGCTCATGGATCGGATGGGCGTGCCGATGGAGAACTTCGGCGACGCCTCGGGCATGCTCGAGCCGGCAAGTCTCACGTAGGAAACGCGCGGGCCTGAGACGCTGATGCAGCAGTCCGGACGCGGCCAGGTTCGGCCACCAATCGGGGTCGCTCTCGACGGCGATTTTGGCAGCAGGATCGACGCCATGCTCGCCGTGGCGATGCTGAACGGCTTCACGGCCAAAACCGAGGCCCGCCGGATTTCCCTCAGCGTCTCGCGGCCGAGCCTGGTGTCCGCGCAGCTCGCAGACGTCGTGTCTACGTTCTACAGGCCACCGCCGGCCGGCAGGGGCGGCGGCGGTGTGGGCGCGATCTCCGAGGGCATGATCGGCATGCCGGACGGCGGCGCACCTGGCAGCGAGCCGCCGGCGCTCGCGCCCCTGCTTTCGAAGAAAGCTGCGGACGGAACACCCGTCTACACCAGTACGATCAGCGGTCTCGTCAACACCGCCGAAAGCGGCATCCTCATTCGCAACCTGCTGCTCGCCCAGCACGATGGCAACGCGGCGATCGTGGTTGCCGGGCCGGCGACCGGGGTCGTCCGAATCCTTGGCCTCTATCGCTCGCTCCCCCAGATCGCCGCGAAGTGCAAGGTGCTGATCATGGCGGCGGGATCGTTTCCAGCCGGCTCGCCCGAGGCCAGCATCAAGAACGATATCCCGGCCGCGCGGAAGCTCTTTGCCGAGTGGCCGACGCCGATCGTAGCGGTCGGGTCCGAAGTCGGAGCTGCGCTGCCGTACCCTGGCGCCAGCATCGAGAAGGACTTCGCGTGGTCGCCCGTTCATCCGGTTGTCGATGCCTATCGCGCCGTCAAGCCGATGCCATACGACGCGCCGGCGTCGGCGCTGGCGGCGGTGCTCTATGCGGTCCATCCAGACGACGGCTACTTCACGTTGTCCGACCCCGGAACGATCAGCGTCCTCGACGACGGGCGCACGCGGTTCACGCCGGGGCCTGATGGCAAGCACCGGTATCTGCTCGTCGACCCCGCGCAGCAAGCGCGCGTCACGAGTCTCTACACGACCATGGTTTCCGCCGCGCCTGCTCCAAGGCCTGGCCGCGGGCGGGGAGCGCAGGAATGAAACGTCACACCCGTGCGATTGGCATCGCGTCCGGCGCATTGATTCTCGCCGTGGGCATTCAGCTGTCGGGGCAGTCGTCCGGGCAGGCAGTTCCTGCACCGGTCAAGCCGTCTGCCTCGGCGGCAGCGGCAGCAGGGAAGTCCGGGGCACCGGCGCGAGCCGCGGCTCGCCGGACCGCCGCGCCGCCGCCAAGCCAGGGCGCCTTCGCCGCTGCCACCAAGTCGCTGTTCGAGGAGACCTGCAGTGAATGCCACCACTCCGAGGATCCGGCAGGCGGGCTCGACGTCGCGCTCTATGATTCTGTCGATTCGCTGACCACGGATCGGGACCGGTGGGAACTGATCCTCACGAAGCTCAAGGCCGGAGAGATGCCGCCCGAGGACGTGCTCCGGCCCGACCAGAGATCGCGGTGCTGGTGAAGTTTCTCGACTCGGAGTTCGCGCGGGCTGACGCGAGCATGAAACCGGATCCGGGACGCGTCACCGCGCGACGGCTGAACCGGGCCGAGTACACGAACACCATCCGCGATCTGCTGGCGATCGAGTTTCGCGCCGACCGCAACTTTCCGACGGACGATTCAGGCGAGGGATTCGACAACATCGCCGATGTCCTGACCGTCTCTCCGGTCCTGATGGAAAAGTACCTCTCCGCAGCCGGGCGCATCGCCGAGCGGGCGATGGCCGGCGGGCCGCTTCCGAAGCCGATCGAGGTCGAGTACAGCCTGCGCTTCAAAAATCTCCGCCGGATCGATCCGAGCAACGTCGAGGCGACGCACCGCTTCGATTTCGATGCCGACTACGAGCTCAAGATCGGCTTGCCCGGACAGCGCGCGACGGACGCCGAGCCCGTCACGCTCGGTCTCTGGGTGGACGGGAAACTGGCGCACACCAAGCGTATCGAAACCAAGCCGTCCGGGCTCGTGTACTTCAATCCGTTCTCGGAAGAGTCGATTCGCGTGCCGGTGACCGAGGGCGATCACACGCTTCGCCTGGGATTCATCGATGACCCGTTCGTCAAGACGCTGGCGGCGGGCGACATCTACAAGGACACGCTCAACAAGTGGGTCGGTGCCGTCACCGTCGTCGGACCATTTGCGTCGTCCGGCGTCAAGCCGAGCCGCAAGCGCGTCATGGTGTGCGATCCGGCGACGGGCCCGCGCTGCGTCGATCGGATCCTGACCTCGCTGGCGCGGCGCGCGTATCGGCGGCCGGTGACCGGCGCGGAAGTCGCGGCCTTGAAGAAGTTCGTGACGCTGGCGCGAAGCGAGGGGCAGACGGTGGAGCAGGGCCTCGCGCTCGCGATTCAGGCGATGCTCGTCTCGCCACATTTCCTGTTTCACATCGAACGCGATCGCTACCCGACCGATCCGACCAGGGTGTACCGGATCTCGGACGTCGAGTTGGCCTCGAGGCTGAGCTACTTTCTCTGGAACTCGATGCCCGACGAGGAGCTGCTGTCGTTGGCCGAGCGGCGCAGGCTCAGCCTGCCCCACGTCCTCGATGCGCAGGTGACGCGGATGCTCGCCGACGAGAAGGCCTCGGCAATGGCGGCGAATTTCGCCGGCCAGTGGCTGGAGGTCCGCAATCTCGACAGCATCAAGCCCGATCCGCAGAAGTTCCCTGACTGGACGCCGGAGCTGCGCGACGCCATGAAGGCGGAGACGCAGATGCTCTTCCTGGAGATTCTGCGGAGCAACCGGCCGATCAGCGACTTCATCGACGCGCGCTACACGTTCCTCAACGAGCGCCTCGCCAGGCACTACGGCATCGAAGGCGTCGCCGGCCCTGAGTTCCGGCGCGTCGAGCTCACGACCGCCGAGCGCGGGGGCGTCCTGAGCCATGGCAGCGTCCTGGCTGTCTCGAGCTATCCGACGCGCACGTCGGTCGTGATTCGCGGCAAGTACATTCTGCAGAACATTCTCGGCACGCCGCCGCCTCCGCCGCCGCCTGACGTGCCCGCGCTCGACGAGCAAGCCGTCGGCACGACGGCGTCCTTGCGCAAGCAGATGGAATCGCATCGGACCAACTCCATCTGCGCGTCCTGCCACGCGCGCATGGACCCCCTGGGCTTCGCGCTCGAGAACTACGACGCGATCGGGAAATGGCGGACGATGGACGGCGGCTTCCCGGTCGATTCGAGCGGCGTGCTGTCGGGCGGAAAGAAGTTCTCGAGCCCGGCGGAAATGCGGCAGCTCCTCAGCCAGCGGCTTCCCGAGTTCTCCCGGACACTGACCGAGAAGCTGCTGGTCTATTCCCTCGGCCGGGGCCTCCAGCGCTACGACAAGCCGACCGTCAGGAGCATCACGACCCGTGCGGCAGCCTCCGGCTACGGTTTCCAGACGCTGGTGCGCGAGGTCGTGCGGAGCCTGCCATTCCAGTCGCGACGCGGCGAAGCGGAGAAAACAGTCGTGGCCGCAACGCCTCGACCGTGACCCGGACCGAATAGGCCTTCATCGTCGAAACCCATCTGAACGAGCTGCGCGGCTCATCGCGGCGGCCGAGTGACGCCGGAAGCGAGACTGGAGTACGCGCACGATCGGCTGGCCGATTCGTGCCAACGTGGCTTGTGGCCAGGAGACCGCGCGGATGCGATACATGACGGCATCCGTCTGCGGATCGATGAACACCTCGAAGAGCTCCTCACCGGCTTCCGCGTGGTTCGTCAGCGTTCCGTAGGCGAAGCCAAACCGGGTGACATCATCCGCGCCGTCGACGGCGTACAGCACGCGGCAACCGTTCAACGACCAGAACCCGAAATGGCGAATCAGGACCGCCACGACGGTTCCAACAGCGACCGGTGCGTCCCGCGGGAAGGTCTCGACCCAGCCGATGTCGAATTGTTTCCACGCCATCAGTGCGGCTCGCGCCCGCTCGAAGTCCGTCTCGCCGTGACCGATCACAACTGTCGCTTCGTCGAGGTCCCGGCGGACGCTCGCCGTCCTGACGAGACCAACCGGGCCGTACGACAACGGCAAGGCTTCAGATTCATGCAGAAACCGGTCGATGGTTTCGAGCGACGGACGACGAGCTAGGAACATAGCGCGCTCAAGCAGGCACGGGATCGCCGAACAGAGCCTCACGAACGAGCTCGTCGACAGAGATCACAAACCGCCGAACCGGGGCAACACGAAGCGCCAGCGCTGCCGAGGGCAGCAATTGCCGGGTAAGCGACACCAGGGCGGCCGTCGCGCGCTGGTTCGCGCTCTTGTCCAGCAGCCACCACAGAAGCACGGCCAGATGAATGAGGTAGAGAAGCCGCCCAAGCGCTGCTGCGAGCGGCTGCTTCGGCGCATCGTTCGAGCCGACGACTGCCTGCTCGAAGACCTCCTGGACCCGAAGACGCGAAAACGCCGTGCTCGCGGAAAAGATGCCCTCATTGGGGTCGCCAACCAGGACCGGAGTGAGCGCCCGCAGCGCCACCTGATGGGGCGCGAGGACGTCGAGGCTCGTCTTCACGGCGAAGATGAAACGGTCGCGCCATCGTCCGGGTGGCATCGCCGCGGCCTGCCGCGCGTAGTCGGACGACAGTTCGTCGTAGAGCGCGATCACGACGGCCTGCTTGCTCGGAAAGTAGCGATACAGGAGGCCGACGCTGACGCTGGCTTCCTTCGCGATATCCCGCAGTGTCGTTGCTTCGTAGCCGCGGGCGGCGATCAGCTGCATCGCCGTCGAATAGAGGCGGTCCCTCGCCGCCGCACCCTGGGCCGTCTGCCCCGGCGGCCGGCCCCTCTTTCGCGGCTTGACAGTTTGAGTGAACATGTTCACTAATATTAGGGCACATCGAGCCACGACGCAAGTGCCAGTCGTACAGGTCAACCGCCATCCTGCGTCGTGACGACGGTCGACAGGCGGAAAGGGAGCTGCGATGAAGGTGGTCATTCCAGGGGGATCCGGACAAGTCGGAACGGTCCTCGCGCGCGCGTTTCGCGGGGACGGTCACGACGTGGTCGTGTTGAGCCGTCGTCCTGACGCGCGGCCGTGGCGCGTCATTGCCTGGGACGGCGCGACGCTCGGCGGCTGGCAACGCGAGATCGACGGCTGCGACGTCGTGATCAACCTGACCGGCCGCAGCGTCAACTGCCGGTACACCGCGGCGAATCGAGAAGAGATCCTGCAGTCGCGCGTGTTGTCGACACGCGTCGTTGGAGAAGCGATTGCGCGGGCCGCCCGTCAGCCACGCGTGTGGCTGCAGGCGAGCACAGCCACGATCTACGCGCATCGGTACGACAGGCCGAACGACGAGCACTCGGGCATTCTCGGCGGCAGCGAAGCGAACGCACCCAGCTCGTGGCGATTCAGCATCGACGTCGCGCGCGCCTGGGAGCGCGCCTTCGACGGAAGCCGTCACCGATGGAACTCGCAAGGTCGCGCTTCGGTCGGCGATGACGTTGAGTCCGGATGCCGGAGGCGTGTTCGACGCGCTCCTCGGGCTGGTGCGCCGCGGCCTCGGCGGCAGTGCCGGTCACGGCCGTCAGTTCATGTCGTGGATTCACTATGAAGACTTCATCGCAGCGGTTCGATGGCTGATCGAGCGGGATGACATCGACGGAGTCGTGAACGTCGCGTCGCCGAATCCTTTACCGAACGCAGAGTTCATGCGGGCGCTCCGCGAGGCGAGCGGCGTGTCGTTCGGCCTGCCCGCGAACAAGTGGATGCTCGAGATTGGCGCGGTCTTCATGCGCACGGAAACCGAGCTCATTCTGAAGAGCCGTCGCGTCGTTCCGGCTCGATTGCTCGAGCACGGCTTCACGTTCAACTACCCGGTCTGGGACCACGCCGCACGCGATCTGTGCCACCAGTGGAAGGCCGCGCGCGGCAACGCGCGTGCCGCGTGAATCAGCATCCAAAGTGACCACCGTCGGAGGCGAGATCTGCTCGCGACGACGGCAATGGAACGAGTCGTAGACGTCCTACGTCTAAGGCCGTAGACTGTCTACAACCATGACAGCGGCCAGCCCGGCCTGTTGCCCGACTGAGACTTGCCGCTGGTCGACTGACGAAGCAGGAACGCGTGTCAGGCTATGCGAGCAGACATCCACACCAACGAAGACCAGGTGGTGACGGAGTTCATCGAGCACATGAACCGCGCGGGGAGCGGACCAGCAGCGCGCGAAGCGTATCGTGAGGGCTTCGAACGAGCTCCGCTCGCAGCTGGAGATGTATCCGGCTTCGGGACGACACGCTTCGGTCGTCTTCGAGTCGGCTGCAAGGACCGCCAGGAATCTCGCGGCAGGTTGTTTGCCGCTGGGCATCGCCGTCGCCATGCACCTCTACCCGCTATGCGTCTTGCAGTGCATGCCCCTGCCATTGCTGAGTGTCGCGAGATTTCAGCGGGCGATGCTCCTGCGAACGATCAGGAATCGCTCGCTGATCCTGGCCAATGCCGGGAGCGAACGTAGCGGAGGGGCCCTCCATTCCCTGGTCGCACGTCAGGACGCGGAGGGCATTCGAATAGATGGAACGTTCGAATACATGTCGCTCGCCACCGTTGCGGACGTCGTCTTCTTCAAGGCGCGATTGGCAGACAGCCAGTGCACGGCTCTGTGTGCGGCGGACCTGCGGGTCGACTCGGTCCGAATCGGAGATTGGAAATTCTCCGGAAGCATGCGGCTGTCGGACACGTCGTCAGTGACTTTTACCGGGCACCGGGTGCCTCACGGACGCTATGTACTCGTAGCGGACGATGAAGTCCTGCGCTGCACATCGGACTATCAAAGATGCTGGTTTCACCTCTTTCTTGCCGACATGTATCTCGCTCGACTCGAACGCCTGCATCACCTCCGGGGGCTGCCGCGTTCGGCCGAGCAGATCATGAGTCTCAACGAGCTGTCGCGGCTTCGAGAGTATGCGCTTCGCCTGCTCGATGACTTTTCTTCAGGCTCCGATATCCAGCCTCTGAAGAAGACCACCAGCGCGATGAAGCTGCGCGTCTCACTGATGGCGCAGTCGACGATGACGTCATTGCGTGGTCGAGAGGATCTGACACCGGCGGAGGCTCCACAACTTCGAGCAGAGGCGAGCGAGCTCTGCTACATCAAGTCGCAGCCGACCGCTGACGAGATAATCCTGCGCAGTATTGGCGCGTAAGCCGACATGACGATCGATCCGACCAGCGTAAGGAGCTCTTCGGAGAGCCGCTCCGGCTGTGGCCCGGCGTGGTCATCGTGGTCCTGCTGTTGGTGGCCCGGTTCGGCGTGAAGGCCGTCGTCCCCGGATTCAGGGGATTCGCGCTCGGGATGCAGTGGGCACTCGGCGCCGCGGTCGCTGTCGTCTTGTGGTGGACGTTCTTCAGTCGAGCACGCTGGCTGGACCGCGTGGGTGCCATCGTCGTGATGATCGTCGGCCTGGCGGCGACGTGGTTCCTGCGGCACGAGTCGATGGGGCCGGCGTGGTTCTTCGGCTACGCCGTCCCGACCGTGTGCCTTGCCCTGGTCGCCGGGGCGGTAGCCAGCCGTCGCCTCTCCGATGGACCTCGGCGCGCGACGATGGCCGCGACGATTCTGCTCGCTTGCGGAGTGTGGATGCTCGTCCGGACCGAAGGCATAAGCGGCGACCATGCTTTGAAGTTCGATTGGCGCTGGACGAAGAGCCCCGAGGAGCGGCTCCTTGCGCAGGCCCCGGCGGCAGCGGAGGTTCCCAAGACGGCAGCCGCGGCGAAAGCCGACGACAAGTCCATCGACTCCGCTCCGAACACGCCCCTCGACTCTGCTCGGGGCAAGCCGGTCGCACTTCCGAACGTCGCAACGGCGAAGACCGAACCGGCCGCTCTGGCAGCAGTCGTAGCGCGGGCCGAATGGCCCGGCTTTCGCGGACCCGAGCGCGACGGCATCAGCCGCGGCGTTCGGATCGAAACCAACTGGTCTGCTTCGCCGCCCGTCGAGCTGTGGCGCCGGCCGATCGGGCCGGGCTGGTCGTCCTTCGCGGTCCGCGGCGACTTCCTTTATACCCAGGAGCAGCGCGGTGACGACGAGGTCGTCGCCTGTTACGACGCGACGACCGGCAAGCCGGTGTGGACGCACCGCGACGCGGCCCGGTTCTTCGAGTCGAATGGCGGCGCAGGTCCGCGCGGGACGCCGACGCTCAGCGGCGATCGCGTGTACGCGTTCGGCGCGACCGGAATCGTGAACGCTCTGGATGCCGGTAACGGCGCCGTCGTGTGGTCACGCAACGCGGCGTCGGACACGGGCGCGGAGGTCCCGACCTGGGGCTTCTCGAGCTCGCCGCTGGTGGTCGACGACATCGTGGTCGTCGCCGCGAGCGGTCGCCTCGTCGCCTACGACCTCGCCACCGGCAAGCCGCGCTGGTTCGCTCAGGACCGGCGGCGGGAGCTACAGCTCGCCGCATCTGATGACGATCGGCGGCGTCACGCAGGTCCTGATGTTGAGCGGCGTCGGCGCGACCAGCGTCGCGCCCGCCGACGGCAAGCGGCTCTGGGAGCACTCGTGGCGGGGCGCACCGATCGTGCAGCCGGCTCTGACCGCGGACGGCGACGTCCTGATCACCGCTGGCGGGGAGACAGCGGCACGCGACGCATCGCGGTCGCGCACGGCCCCGGCGGATGGACCGTCGCAGAGCGCTGGACGTCGCGCGGGTTGAAGCCGTACTTCAACGACTTCGTCGTGCACAAGGGCCATGCCTTCGGCTTCGACGCCAGCATCCTCGCCTGCATCGACCTCGAAGACGGCACGCGCAAGTGGAAGGGCGGACGCTACGGCAACGGCCAGCTCGTCCTGCTGCCCGACCAGGATCTGCTGCTGGTGCTGTCGGAGGAGGGTGAGCTCGCGCTGGTCAGGGCGACCCCCGATCAGTTCACGGAGCTTGCGCGCTTCCCGGCGATCGAGGGCAAGACCTGGAACCACCCGGTGCTGGTCGGCGACGTCCTGCTGGTTCGCAACGGCGAGGAGATGGCCGCGTTCCGGCTACCCCTCGCGGGCCGGTAGCGGGGGACCGCCGCCTCCGATATTCCGGAGAACCTCCGGTACATGGTGTCGAATTCGGTCCGCATGTCAGAGTCTGGGCGACCGCGGTGGTTATTCGTGGCGCGAAACTTGCCCTTCCGAACCACTGTACGACGCACCGGCCCACGCTCTCAATACGGTCACCGCCGTTTCGTGAGTCGAGGCCCACCACACTGGCCGAGGGTGGAGGCATCCGTGAGTCTCGCTCCGAAAGATCTCACGCCGGTTTACCAGGAGACCATCGGCAAGGGCGCCGGTGCGCGCCGCTGGCAGCGCCCGGTCTACATCGACCATCTTCCTCCCTGCAACCACGCCTGTCCGGCCGGGGAGAACATCCAGGCATGGCTGGATCTGGCGCAGGCTGGCGACTACGAACGCGCCTGGCGGAAGTACATGGAGGAGAACCCGCTGCCGGGCACGCACGGCCGCGCGTGTTACCACCCCTGCGAAAGCGCCTGCAACCGGCAGTTTCTCGATTCTCCCGTCTCGATTCATTCAATCGATCGTTTTCTCGGCGATCTCGCTAACGAGAAGGGCTGGACGATCGCTCCCGGCCCGGCGACCGGGAAGCGCGTGCTCGTCGTTGGCGCCGGTCCGGCCGGCTTGTCGTGCGCATACCACTTGCGGCGCTTCGGGCACGACGTCGAGATCCGCGATGCCAATCCCGAGCCGGGCGGCATGATGCACTACGGGATTCCCGCCTACCGCCTGCCGCGCGAGGGGATCGACAAGGAGATCGCGCGCATCGAGGCGATGGGGGTGAAGGTCGTTCGCAACACCCGGGTGAACGACGTGCTCGCTGAGAAGGCGGCCGGCTCGTTCGACGCTGTGTTCCTGGCGATCGGCGCCCAGGTCGCCAACCATCTCGACATTCCAGCGATGGACGGCGGCAAGATCATCGACGCCGTCACGATGATGGAGCAGGTTGAAAAGGGCCGTGCGCCGGCGCTCGGGCGCGTGGTCGGCATCGTGGGCGGCGGCAACACCGCGATGGACGCGGCGCGCATGGCGAAACGGCTTGGCGCCGAGGAAGCTGTGATCATCTTCCGCTTCGACAAGGCGCAGATGGAGGCCCATCCCTACGAAGCCATGGAGGCCTTCGCCGAGGGCGTGAAGATCAAGTGGCTGTCGACGGTCAAGCAGTTCGGAGAAAACGAGATCGTCGTCGAGCAGATGGAGATGCTGCCGGACGGATCGGGTTGCGTCGGCACCGGACAGTTCCAGACGCTCAAGACCGATTCCCTCGTCCTCGCCGTCGGGCAGCATTCCGACGTCGAGTTCCTGAAGAAGGTGCCCGACATCCGCATCGGCCGCGGCAACGTCGTCGAAGTGGACGAGCACATGCGCGCGAGCGACGGCATCTTCGCAGGCGGCGACATGATTGGCGGCGCCCGGACGATGACGGCCGCGGTCGGCCACGGCAAGAAGGCCGCGCGCAACATCGATGCGTGGCTGCGTGGCGGTGTCTACCAGAAACCGCCGCCGCATCCGCCGATCCCGTACGAGCAGCTTAATCTGACCCTGTTCCTCGACGCCGCGCGGCGCGAGCATCCCGAGCTGCCCGTTGCGAAGCGCACGGGCTTCGATGAGATCGTCGGCGGGCTGTCGGAGCGTGAAGCGCGCTACGAGGCCGCGCGATGCCTCTCGTGCGGCAATTGCTTCGAGTGCGACAACTGCTACGCGGCGTGCCCCGAGCAGGCGATCGTCAAGCTGGGAAAGGGCAGGTTCTACCGCGTCGAGCTCGATCTGTGCACCGGCTGTGCCGCATGCTTCGAACAGTGCCCGTGCCATGCGATCGAGATGACGCCGGAAGCCGGTGTCGAGGGCGCGAGCGAGCGCGCGAGCGCGGAAAAGGTGCCCTCGCGATTCACAGTTCGAGCCTGACGCTGGACACCTGTAGTGTCCGGCTTCAGCCGGACCCTGGACAGTTGTAGTGTCCGGGTTTAGCCGGACCTTGGACAGTTGTAGTGTCCGGCTTTTAGCCGGACCTTGGACAGCTGTAGTGTCCGGCTTCAGCCGGACCTGACTGGTCCGCCGAAGGCGTTCACTACGAGAGGAGAATCCCCCAATGTCCGCGAAGTCGGTCGTCATGGACGGCAATACGGCTGCCGCCCATATCGCCTATCGCGTCAACGAGGTTTGCGCGATCTTCCCGATCACGCCCTCGTCGACGATGGCGGAGCTGGCCGATGCCTGGGCTGCGCAGGGCGTCAAGAACATCTGGGGTCAGGTCCCGGTCATCCAGCAGATGCAGTCGGAAGGGGGAGCGGCCGGCGCGGTGCACGGCGCGCTGCAAAGCGGCGCTCTCACCACGACGTTCACGGCGTCGCAGGGATTCCTGCTGATGCTTCCCAACATGTACAAGATCGCGGGCGAGCTGACGCCCTGCGTCTTTCATGTGACGGCGCGGGCGATCGCCACGCAGGCGCTGTCGATCTTCGGCGACCACTCGGACGTGATGAGTGCGCGCATGGTGGGGTTCGCGATGCTGGCCGCGGCCTCCGTGCAGGAAGCGCACGACCTGGCGCTGGTGGCGCAGGCGGCGACGCTCGAAGCGCGCGTGCCGGTGATGTTCTTCTTCGACGGGTTCCGCACGTCGCACGAGGAGAACAAGATCACCCTGATCCCGGACGAGCAGATCAGGGCCGCCATCGACGATGACCTGGTGCGCGCGCACCGGGCGCGAGGCCTGACACCGGAGCGGCCGGTGATCCGTGGCACGGCCCACAATCCGGACACGTTCTTTCAGGCCCGCGAATCGTCGAATCCTTTCTACGCCCGCGTTCCCGACATCGTCCAGCGCGCGATGGACCGCGTGGGCGCCCTGATCGGACGCTCGTACAGCCTGTTCCGCTACGCCGGTCATCCCGAGGCGGACCGGGCCGTCATCGTCATCGGCTCGGCCTTCGAAGTGCTCGAGGAGACCGCCGCGTGGCTGAACGCTCACGGCGAAAAGGTGGGTGTGCTGCACGTGACGCTCTACCGTCCATGGGACGCGGAGCGATTTCGTGCGGCGCTGCCGCCGACCGTCAAGCGCATCGCGGTGCTCGATCGAACGAAGGAACCTGGCGGGCCTGGTGAACCCCTGTATCTCGACGTCGTCACGGCATTCGCTGAAGCGCTCGCCGAGGGCCGCATCCCGTCGATGCCGGTAATCGTCGGGGGCCGTTACGGTTTGTCGTCGAAGGATTTCGATCCCGCGATGGCCAAGACCGTCTTCGACGAGTTGAAGAAGCCGGAGCCGAAGCGCGGGTTCACGATCGGGATCACCGACGACGTGTCGCACACCAGCCTGGCGGTGGATCCGAGCTTCGACATCGAGCCGCCCGACATGGTGCGCGCGCTGTTCTTCGGCCTGGGCGCCGACGGCACGGTCGGCGCGAACAAGAACTCGACGAAGATCCTGGCGTCGGATCCGGAACGCCATGCGCAGGGCTATTTCGTCTACGACTCGAAGAAGTCCGGCTCCTACACCATCTCGCACCTGCGGTTCGGCCCGCGGCCGATCCGCGCGCCGTATCTGCTGAAGTCGGCGAACTTCGTCGGCATCCACAAGTTCGACTTCCTGTACAAGCTCGACACGCTGGCGGCCGCCGCTGAGGGCGCCACGGTGCTCATCAACAGCCCCTACCCGGCGGACACTGTCTGGAACGAGATACCGAGGGAAGCGCAGCAGCAGATCGTCGAGAAAAAACTCAAGCTCCACGTCATCGATGCGTCCGGCGTGGCGTCAGGCCTCGGCCTGGGCTCCCGGGTGAACACCATCCTGCAGACGTGTTTCTTCGCGCTGTCGGGCGTGATGCCGCGCGACAAGGCCATCGAGGCGATCAAGCGCGCGACGGAAAAAACGTACGCGAGGAAGGGGAAGGCGATCGTCGAGAAGAACTTTGCCGCGATCGACAATGCCCTGGCGAATCTGCACGAGGTCCGCGTTCCCGCGAAGGCGGCGGGCCAGCGCATCCGTCTTCAACTGGTCCCGGACACGGCGCCGGACTTCGTGCGCAACGTCACTGCGCCCATCCTCGCGCTGCGCGGCGACACGCTTCCCGTCAGCGCACTCCCCGTGGACGGCACGTATCCCACCGGCACGACCAAGTACGAGAAGCGGAATATCGCCGACGAGGTGCCGGTCTGGGAATCCGATCTCTGCATCCAGTGCGGCCAGTGCGCCATCGTCTGTCCCCACAGCGTGATTCGAGCCAAGTACTACGACGAGACCCGCCTCGCCGGAGCGCCGGCGATCTTCAAGGCCGCGCCGATCAATGCGCGCGGCTATCCCGAGTCGCGCTTCACGCTCCAGGTCTACGTTGAAGATTGCACGGGGTGCGGCGTGTGCGTGGAGAACTGCCCCGCGCACAGCCCGACCGACGCCGCCGTCAAGGCGATCAACATGAAGGATCGGCTACAGCACCTCGACGACGGCCGCGAGAGCATCCGCTTCTTCGAGACGCTGCCCTGGGCCGACCGCACCCGCGTCAACTTCGCCAACGTCCGCGGGGTGCAGTTCCTCGAGCCGCTGTTCGAGTTTTCGGGCGCCTGTTCCGGGTGCGGCGAGACACCGTATCTCAAGCTGATGTCGCAGCTCTTCGGCGATCGGCTGCAGATTGCCAACGCGACCGGATGCTCGTCGATCTACGGCGCCAACCTGCCGACGACTCCGTGGGCCGCGAACGCGGACGGGCGCGGACCCGCGTGGAACAGTTCGCTCTTCGAGGACAACGCCGAGTTCGGCCTCGGGTACCGCCTCGCGATCGACAGCCAGACCACGCACGCGCGCGCGCTCGCCCAGAAGCTCGCATCGCGGATCGGCGAGGATCTGGTGACGGCGATCCTCCAGGCGCCGCAGATCACCGAGTCGGACTTCCGCGTGCAGCGGGAACGCGTGGCGGCGCTGAAGAAGGCGCTCGCCGGCGCGCCGGACCCCGATGCAGCCAACCTGCTGGCGCTCGCCGACTTCCTCGTACGTCGATCGGTCTGGATCGTCGGCGGCGACGGCTGGGCGTACGACATCGATTCCGGCGGCCTCGATCACGTGCTCGCGACGGGCAAGGATGTCAACATCATCGTGCTCGACACCGAGGTCTATTCGAACACCGGTGGACAGGCGTCGAAGGCCACGCCGCTCGGCGCGATCGCGAAGTTCGCGGCAGCAGGCAAAACGACACCACGCAAGGACCTGGCGCTGATGGCCGTCGCCTACGGCAAGGTCTATGTCGCCCAGATCGCCATGGGGGCGAACAACGAGCAGGCGCTCGTGGCCATGCGCGAGGCAGAGGCCTACCCCGGAACGTCGCTGATCCTGGCGTACTCGCAGTGCATCGCGCACGGCATCGACATGCGCCACGGCATGAAGCAGGCCGCCCGCGCCGTGGCAACCGGCTACTGGCCGCTGTTCCGCTTCGATCCGACCATGCGGGAACGGGGCATGAATCCGTTCCGGCTCGACTCGCCGCGGCCGCGTATTCCGCTCGAGGAATACCGCTACAACGAGGTGCGTTTCAAATCGCTCGCGCAGACCCACCCGGACACTGCGAAACGGATGCTCGACGAGGCGCAGCGCGGCCTCGAGGAGCGCTACCGCGTGTACGAGGATCTGGCGGCGCGCGACGGCAGCCGGTTCGCCCTGCAGGGGGTCTCGTCATGAATCTCGCCTCGCGATACCTCGGCCTGCAGCTCGCCCACCCGATCGTGGCGGCTGCGTCTCCGCTCACGGCCACACTCGACGGCATGCGACGGCTCGAAGACGCCGGCGCCGCCGCGGTCGTGATGTCGTCGCTCTACGAGGAGCAGATCCGCGCGGAGGACACGGCCTACGCGTTGTACACGGAGCACGGGTCGCACAGCCAGCCCGAGGCGGGCTCGTATTTTCCCGAGCTTGCCGACTACGACGGCGGCGTGTCCGGACATCTCGAGACGCTCCACCTTGCGGCGGAGGCGCTCGACATTCCCGTGATCGCGAGCCTCAACGGCACGACCTCCGAGGGGTGGATCGAGCACGCGCGGGGTCTCGAGCAGGCGGGCGCCGCGGCGCTCGAGCTCAACATCTACTCGATTCCGGTCGATCCCGCGGTCAGCGGCGCCGACATCGAGCGGCGCTACCTGGAGATCGTGCGCCAGGTCAGGGCAAGCGTGCGCATTCCCGTTTCGATCAAGCTCGCCCCGTACTTCAGTTCGCTCCCGCACATCGCAGCCGAACTCGTCCGAGCCGGCGCGGACGGCCTCGTGCTGTTCAATCGCTTCTACGCGCCTGACATCGACCTCGACACGCTTCGCGTGACGAGATCGCTCCCGTTGTCGACGGCCGCCGAGCTCCCGCTCTCGCTCGTGTGGATTGCCCTCCTGTCGCGCCGCGTCAAGTGCTCGCTCGCGGCCAGCCGGGGCGTCGAGTCGGAGGTCGAGGTCGTGAAGTATCTGCTCGCGGGCGCGGACGTCGTCACGACGTGTTCGGCCCTGTTGCGGCATGGGCCGCAGCACGTCGCGACGATGAGGGCCGGGCTCGAGCGCTGGCTCTTCGCGAACGGGTTCGACTCCGTCGACGCGATTCGCGGCCTCAAGGACGCCACGCACGTCGAGCACGTCGATGCGTTGATCCGCGCGCAGTACGTCGCGGCCCTCACGGACTACCTGCCCGGGAAGCTCGTGCAGTAACGCGGCTAAAGGAGAAAGACTGTCGCATGGATCTGCTCCGGACCCTCCTCGAAACCTCGCCGATTACGGCGCTGTTCCTGACCATTGCGGTCGGATACCTCGTCGGAGAAATCAATCTCAAGGGGTTCGCGCTCGGCTCGGGGGCCGTGTTGTTCGTCGGCCTCGCCTGCGGCGCGTTCGCGCCGAAGTCCGCGCCGCCCGGAATGCTGGGCACCCTGGGACTGCTGCTCTTCCTCTACACCGTCGGGATCCAGTACGGCTACGACTGGTACCGCGGCCTCAAAAGCCCCGAGGGGCTGAAGGCCAATTTCGCCGGGCTCTGCGGCCTGGCCGCCGCGGGTCTCGTCACGCTCTTGATCTACCAGGCCGGCGCGGCGAATCTTGCGCAAGCGCTCGGCATGTTTGCGGGATCAGGCACGAGTACGCCGACGCTCCAGGCCATCCTCGATGCGCTGAAGGACCAGGACGCCGCGGTCGGCTACAGCGTCACGTACCCGTTCGGGGTCGCCGGGCCGATCTTGTGCATGTACGCGTACCTCGCGTTCCTCAAACCGAGCATTGCGGCTCCCGCGAGCAGCCGAATCCAGCCGGCGGAAGTCCGCGTGACCAACGCGGCGTGGTTCGGACGTCCTGTCGCCGAGCTCCAGCGACAATTGCCGAGCGGCGTTCAGATCGTCGCGATTCGCGACGCACAACGGACCCGCGTTCTCACGGCGTCGACGGTCGTCGGGGAGAAAGATGTGCTCTTGATCTTCGGCACCGATCCAACCTTGATCGAGACGGCGCGCAACGTCATCGGTGAGGGGACTTCCTCCGGGGGAATCGTCACAGACAGGACCGGGCTCGACTACATCCGTGTCTACGCGTCCAGCCGAAGCGTCGTGGGTATGTCGCTCGGCAGCCTCGAGATTCCAGGGGGCTTCGAGTACCGCCAGGTCCACGTGCGCCGGGGCGACACCGACCTCCTGGCAGACGACAACCTCGTGCTCGAGTTCGGCGACCGCGTCGGCGTGTTCTGCGATCGGGCCAATTTTCCTGCGGTGCAGCGCTTCTACGGAGATTCCATCAAGGGCACCGCAGACTTCAGCTACATCTCCATTGGCGTTGGCGCAGCGATGGGGCTCCTCGTCGGAATGGTGCCCATCCCGATCCCGGGTGTCGGCCGGATTACCATGGGGCTGGCTGGTGTTCTGCTGGTCGCGCTCGGGCTCGGCGCCGTCCGCCGGACGCTCGGTATTGTCTGGACGCTCCCGCTGTCGGCGAATCTCGTGCTCCGGAACTTCGGGCTCACCGTATTCCTGGCCCAGGTAGGCATGTCCTCAGGACCGAAGTTCGCCGCCACGATCGCGGAGACCGGTCTCACTTTCGTCCTGCTGGGCGCCCTGATCGTCCTGCCGATGGTCTTGGTCACGATGGCCGTAGGACGGCTGCTGAGGATCCCCGTCGACGATCTCTTCGGCATCGTGTCCGGCGTCACCGGAAATCCAGGAATTCTCGCCTACGCCAGCCGAGCGATCCCGACAGATCGACCCGACATCGGTTTCGCGACGATTTTTCCATCGACTGTGCTGATGAAGATCCTGTTCGTGCAGATCGTTGCAGCGCTCCTGGGCCAGGGATAGCACGGGCCGCCGGCGCGAACGTTTCCTCAGGCCCCTGACCGCCGGAACGTGACGGCACTCGCACCGGCGTCGTCGATGCGCACTAGAACAAATGGGAACGTCAACATCTGGATGACCATCGCGCCGGGGTCAGGCTTCTGCTCGCGCCACCGAACGACCACTCCCTTCCCCTGACGGTCGACCGACGAGATCGTGACGCCATGGCCGCCCGTGCTGCGCAATCCCAGAAAGACCCCCGCCACGACGGACTTCGAGAAATCGACGGCTGGCATCGGTTCATCCGGCGAGTGTTCCATCCAGAGCTTTTTCCAGTCGGCAGCCGTGCGAATCACTATCTCGCGCGGTTTCTCGACGCCGCTCTGCTGGCCGGCGGCAATCGTCGTGAATGGCACGGTCTGGAACCTTGCTCCTCCAGCCACGATCATGACGGCAAGAAATAGTTTCGACATCGAGCCAACCGGGGACCTTGCGCCGGGCTGCACGCGCCGGCGCAAGGTCCTGAGACGCGTTCACTACTGAGAACTGGAGCGGAACAGCAATCGAGCGGTGCCAGACGGGACACCGCTCGGCACGCCGGCGGTCGCTGTGTTCACGATCTCATTCCGCACCGTCGCCGGTGAAGCGCCCGGCGAGAGCTGCTTGATCCTGGCCGCAACCCCCGCGACGTGTGGCGCCGCCATCGACGTGCCACTCAGCGTCGCCGTGGCAGTGTTGCTCGTATAGTACGCCGAGAGAATGGCCGAACCGGGCGCATAGACGTCGACGACGGTCCCGAAGTTCGAGAACGACGATCGCGCATCGGTCCGGGTGCTCGATCCCACGGTGATCGCTTCGGCGACCCTGGCAGGAGAGGAGTTCGCGGCGTTGGTATTCGAGTTGCCCGCTGCGATCGCATACGTGACGCCGGAGGCGATCGAATTGCGCACGGCGTTGTCGAGCGCGGTGGACACGCCGCCGCCCAGGCTCATGTTGGCCACGGCGGGATTGATCCGGTTGGACGTCACCCAGTCCACGCCGGCAATGACACCAGACGTGGAGCCGGACCCGCTGCAGCTCAGCACGCGAACCGCGAACAAACGCACGCTCTTGGCCACACCGTACGTCGATCCGCCAATCGTGCCCGCGACATGGGTGCCGTGGCCGTTGCAGTCGGCGGAGTTCCCTCCGAACGCATCGAAGGCGGCAAACGCGCGCCCGCCGAACTGTGTGTGCGTCAATCGAATCCCGGTGTCGATCACGTAGACGTTCACGCCGGCGCCCGTGGTCGTGTACGAGTAGGTGGCGTTGAGAGGCAGGGTCCTCTGGCCGATACGGTCGAGGCCCCACGGCGGGTTGGTCTGCGTGATCTGCGTCTCCATCACGGAATCCTCTTCGACGAATGCCACGCGGGGATCCTCGCTGATGGCTACGGCTTCCGCTTCGGTCAACTCCACCGAAAAGCCGTTGAGCGCCTTGCTGTACAGATGGTCCGGCGCACGGCCGAATCCGAGCAGGACGTCTTCCGTCAGCTTCGCGGCGATCGCCGGGTCCCCGGACGGTCCTGCGGCGTCCTGATCGAGCACGACGATGTAGCGGTTGGGAATGGCGCGAGGACCTTTGCGACGGAGCTTCGCGGTGTCCTGAAGTGCGAGGGACTCGACGATGGCGCCTTGCTGCGCCTGACCGGAGGTCAGCGCGAGCGCTACCGCCGCGGTGACAAGGAGAGTGACGAGACGAAGACGACTCCTCATGGAACCTCCTCCCTTGAATCAAGGTGGTGGGGGCGTCACTGGAGTCCTCCGGAAATGTTGGTCGACCCTGCAGTCGCAGCTGTTCGGAGCGCCGTGGATGATACCCGCGATGTTCACCCCTGTAAAGTGCGTTTCATCCCTGCAATGGAGCTCATCTGGCAGGATCCGAATCGTCGCGGCCTGCTTGCAGCCGGCTTCGGAGCATGTCCCGCAAACGCATTGTCAGGTCTTCTGCAGCACGAGGTTGACACCGGCCGAGAGGCGTTCCCACTTCGAGACCTCGACGGCGAGCTGCTTCCGTTGGTTCGTGTCCGAGGCCGACGTTCCCGTGCGCCCCGCCGCTTGGACGCAACTTTATATTGCAAAGTTCGATTCCCCTCTCGATCGTCCTGGCCCCGCCGACTGTCAATATCGACCATTGACACGGCTTCTGAAGAGCCATAGATTGGCGCCGTCCCAATCTCCGTCGCTCGTCTCTCCGCACCCGCCGTCGTCGCGCTCGAACCCGTCGTCGCCTCCCTCGTTGCAAGAAGCGTCAACACGTCTACTGTCTGGAGTGTGTCATGACCACGCGAATGGGAATTCTCGGTCGCGATGTAGGCCGACCGATCGTCGGCGGATCGCTGGCGATGCTGTTCGTTTTACTGGTTGCCAGCCCGGTGACGGCGCAGGACGACATTGTCCTGAAGTGGAACGAAACCGCCGCACGTACCGCAGCCGCGACGACGAATCCGTTCAATCAGGCGCGCGTCATGGCAATCGTGCAGCTTGCCGTGTTCGAAGCGGTGAACGGGATTACCGGCGACTACAAGCCGTATCTCAAGCCGCCGACCGAAGCACCCGCGGGCGCATCTCTGGAAGCCGCCGTTATCGTGGCGGCTCACAAGACGCTGACGACCTATTTCACCGCGCCAGCGACGGTCGCGCTGCTCGATGCGGCGCGCGACAACGACCTCGCATCCATTCCAGCTGGTCCCGCCAAGACTGACGGCATGGCGGTGGGCCTGGCGGCGGCGAACGCCATGATCGCGCTTCGAGCGGACGACGGGTCGGCAACGGCGCCGCTGACCAATATCCCGTCGCCGGCATCGCCAGGCGACTACGAACTGACAACCGGGTGCGCCGCGAGCTTGTTCTACAACTGGCCGACGGTGACGCCGTTCGCGATCGGGAGCCCGAAGCACTACCTGCTGCCTCCGCCGCCTTCGCAAAAGAGCCAGCGGTACGCGAAGGATTACTACGAAGTGAGCACGGTGGGTGCGAGCGACAGCGGCGTCCGGCCGGCCGATCGAAGCGACGTCGCAAGGCTCTACGCGGCCACGTCACCCAATTTCGCGCTCAGCCTGGCCACGCGGCAGATCGCCGCCGCGCGAGGCCTGTCGCCGTCTGAGAACGCGCGGGCCCTCGCGTTGATCATGATGGGCATCAACGACAGCCTCATCGCGTCGTTCTACAACAAGTATCACTACAATCTCTGGCGCCCGGAAACCGGCATTCGCAAGGGTGAGCTGGATGACAATCGCAAGACCGACGGCAACATCGCCTTCACGACGTTCATCCCGACGCCGTGTTTCCCGGCCTATCCGTCGAATCACGCCAGCGGCACGAACGGCGGTCTCGAGGTGATGCGGCGTCTGTTCGGGGCGGCGGGACACGACATCACGATCACGAACAACGTTCCTGCTCTCGGCTCTCTGCCCGCAACCGTCATCACCCTGCACTACACACAACTCAAGACGATAGCCGACGACGTTGATGACGCACGCGTCTACGGCGGGATTCACTGGCGCTTCGACCAGGTGGCGGGCAACGTCCTCGGACGCGCGGTCGCCACGTACGTCGTCAAGAACAAGCTTCGACGGGTGCACCCGTGGAAGTAGGTGACGCAAAGCAAGCTGTCTAGGCGGCGCGAAGGTCGCGATCGGGTCGAAGACACGCACAACCGACCCGATCGCAGCCGCCCCCTACCCCTGCTGACATCGCAAAGGTCCGCATAGTCCTCCTTTGTCGCGGCCGCTCTCCTCCGCCTCCTCGAACTCCGACCTGAACGAGCTCGGGTTTACTCGCAGGCCTCGATCACCATATCGTTGAGGGATTCGTCGCCCGGGCCCCTGGCCCTGATTCCATTGCGCCCCACGCCTCGCCCGATCGACGTGGTGCGCTTTTGCTGCTATTTGTAACGGTATGTTCCAGAAAACTGATGATCTCCGGATACGGCAGGTGCGGCCGCTCATCCCGCCGGCGATCCTTCACGAGGAGATCCCGATCAGCGAACGGGCGTCCAACGTCGTTGCCGCATCGCGTGCGGCGATTGCGAACGCGCTGAAGGGACAGGACCCGAGGCTGGTCGTGGTCGCCGGGCCCTGCTCCATCCATGACACGACGGCGGCGCTCGAGTATGGCGAACGGCTGGCCCGCCTCGCTTCGCGCTATGCCGATCACCTGATCGTGGTCATGCGCACCTACTTCGAGAAGCCTCGCACATCCGTTGGCTGGAAGGGACTGATCAACGACCCGGATCTGGACGAGAGCTTCCACATCAACAAGGGGCTCCGCCTGGCGCGCAAGCTGCTGCTCGACATCAACGATCTGGGGCTGCCAACGGGCTCCGAGTTCCTCGATCTCCAGATTCCGCAGCACATCGCCGACTTGACATCGTGGGTGGCGATCGGCGCGCGCACGACCGCGAGCCAGGTCCACCGCGAGCTCGCCTCGGGGTTGTCGATGCCGGTCGGCTTCAAGAACAGCACGGACGGCAGCGTGAACACCGCGGTCGATGCGGTGCTGACGGCGCGCTCCGCGCACTGGTTCCCGTCAGTGACGAAGCAGGGCGTATCGGCAATCTTCCTGACCTCAGGCAATGACGCCTGCCACGTGATCCTTCGCGGCGGGAAGCAATCAGGTCCGAACTTCGACGCGACGCACGTGGAGGATGTGTCGGCGCGGCTCGCCAGGGAGGGGCTGGCCGAGCGCGTGATGGTCGATTGTTCGCACGGCAACAGCGAGAAGGATCATCGCCGCCAGCCGGTCGTGGCTGCATCGATTTGTGAACAGATTCGTGAAGGATCCGAGCGGATTTTCGGCGTGATGCTGGAGAGCCACCTGGTCGAAGGCCGTCAGGACTACGTGCCCGGGCGCCCTGCGGTATACGGGCAGAGCATCACGGATGCGTGCATCTCGCTCGATCAGACCGAGCACGTGCTGGAGCAGCTCGCGCATGCGCAGCAGGCCCGCGACGAGCGCGTCAATCGCTGATTCCGAAAATCCCGAGGCCGGTCGCTCGGAGCAGCTGTCTACTCGGCGCGAAGCGTGGCAATCGGATCGATTCGCGTCGCCCGCCGCGCGGGCACATCGCGCCAGACCTTGCGCGGTCGTCGCCGACAATTTGATCTATGACTTCTGATTCAGGACACTAGTGTCGCGATGACGAGACGTGAATGGCTCACCAGGATGGCGGGTGTTCTGGTCATCGATCAAGCGCGAGTAGCGTACGGTCAGGTGCCGGAGGCCTCGAGTCTCGTGCAGACGGTCAACGGCCCTGTCCCGGCGGCGCGCCTGGGCCTGACGCTGATGCACGAGCACGTGCTCGTAGACTTCAGCGGCGCGGACCAGGTCGGCCCGCACCGCTACGACGCGAACCACGCCTTCACCACCGTACTGCCTCACCTGCTCCAGGCCCGAAAGAACGGCTGCAGCACGCTCGTCGAGTGTACGCCCGCGTACCTCGGGCGCGACGTGACGCTGCTGCGGCGATTGTCCGAGGCCTCCGGACTGCACATCCTCTCGAACACCGGCTATTACGGCGCCGCGAAAGACAAACATCTCCCTCGTCACGCGTTCACCGAAACTGCTGACCAGCTTGCCGCACGCTGGACGCGCGAGTTCGAGCGAGGCATCGACGGCACGCCAATCAAGCCGGCGTTCATGAAGATCGGCGTCGACGAGGCGCCGCTCTCGGACGTGGATCGCAAGCTCGTTCGGGCGGCGGCCATGACGAGCCGCAGCACGGGGCTGCCGATCGCCTCCCACACGGACACGGGGCTGGCCGCGATGGCAGAGCTCGAAATACTGGACGGAGATGACGTTCCGGCCTCCAGGTTCATCTGGGTGCATGCGCAAAGCGAGCGCGACACCGCATTCCACACGCGCGCCGCAAAAGCGGGCGCGTGGGTCGAGTTCGACGGGATCTCCGACAGCAGCATCGACAGGCACGTCGAACTGGTCACTCGGATGAAGGCGCAGGGACTGCTCGGGCGCGTTCTCGTCTCGCACGACGCGGGGTGGTATCGCGTGGGCGAAGCTGGCGGTGGTCAGTTCCGCCCGTACGACACGCTATTCACGAGGTTCGTGCCGGCGTTGACGGCGGCGGGCGTCACGCGCGACGAAGTCAGTCAACTGCTGGTGGACAACCCGCGGCAGGCGCTTGAATCGAGGAACTGAGAGCTGCCGTAAGTCATCGTGCGAATGAGGCTGACCGTCCTCCAGGCCTGGTCGTCGCGGCGAAAGTAAGCCCGCACTGACGCCAACTTTCGACCGCGCACGACCCAAGAAGTGCAACGGCCAGCGCAGCAATCACATGGCGATGCTGCCTGCGCGACATGCGTGAGAAGAGAAGCAATCCCCGTACCGCTCACGCCGCCTTGTGTCGCATCAAGGTCCTGAATGCGCAGGGACGTTTCCGGTGAGCGCCGCGTACTCTTCGGAGACGTATGCGATCGCGTCAGCAGATTCTTTTCTCTCCCTCAACGCCGTCAATAGATCGCCGAGCGCATTCGCATCGCCCGCACCGTGGCCGGAAGCCACCACATGCAGTGGATCCGTGCCGCCGTCGAAGAGACTGACGTGCGTCGATGCGTCGGGCAAGAATGGGCGGTCCCACACGAGTGCAAATCGCTGTTGGGTCATGTCACACTTCTCACTCGCTCTCCAACGCCTGAGCGTACCGCGAAGACTCCTCTTTCCAATTATGACGGGACCACGCTGCAGAAACGACTGAGGTAGGACTCAACCATGTCGAGTAGCCGCTCTCGAGGTTGCTGTCCGGCTTGAGCCGGTACTTGTCTACTCGGCGCGAAGAGTGGCAATCGGATCGATTCGCGTCGCGCGCCGCGCGGGCACATAGCAGGCCACGAGCGCGATCGCGAGGAGCAGGGCCGAGACGCCGGCAAACGTGAGCGGGTCGGTCGCCGGCAGATTGACGAGCATGGATTGGAGAACGGGCGTCGCGAGCAGCGCGGCGGCGAGCCCGACGGCCAGGCCGCCGGCGGTCAGCACCATTCCCTGCCTGATGATCAGCCCGCGCACGTTCGTCGAATGCGCGCCAAGGGCGAGCCGGATGCCGATCTCCCGCGTGCGCACGCTCACGGCGTAGGAAATGACCCCGTAGAGCCCGAGACTCGCGAGCGTCAGGGCGACGAGTCCAAGCAGCATCGAGACTTCTGCCGTCAGTCGCACGGCGCCAAGCTGCGGATCGGCGTGATCCTCGCCTATGCGAACTTCAGAGACTGGCAGAACGGGATCGACTTTCTGCAATGTGCGTCCGCACGGCCTGCTCCAAGGAGCGCAGATCATCTGGCCACGCGGCCCTGACGACGAGCGTGATTTTTTTCCCAGGTTCGCGCTGCAACGATGGCACATACAGAACTCGTGCATCCTCTCCTTGTCCACCATCACGGCTCTTGTCGGCGACCACGCCCACGACTTCGGCCCGATGTCTGCTTCCGTCCTCGTTGGTGCGGACCCGCCGGCCGATCGCGTTGCTGGCGGATCCGAAGAGCTGGCGCGCGGCGGCCTCGGTCAGGATCGCCACCTGTGTGGACGTGGCGGTGTCTCGGTCGTCGAATTCGCGGCCGGCGGCGATGGAGATGCCCATCGTCTGGAAGTATCGCGGACCAGCGTTGTAGACGGCTGCCCCAACGCTCTGGCCCGCCCCACTGGTTGAGCTGCCGTCCGCCATGATGGTCGCATCGGCGCTGCCATAGTCGCGAAACGGCGGCGAGCTCACAAGCGACGCGGATTCGATCCGCGGTACTTCCTTCAGGTGTCTGAGAACATCTCGATAGAGCGCCTCGATGCGCGGCGGCTTGTATCCGAGCGTGCCAGGATCCAGACGCATCGACAGCATTCGGTCGGCATCGAAGCCCGGATTGAACGCATCGCGCGCGTTCGCGAGGCTCCGAACGAACAGGCCGCCGGCGACGAGCACGACCACGGAAATGGAGAGTTGGACGACGACGAGCGCGTTGCGCAAGCGTGAGGCGGCGCGCGCCTTGACTGCTGCCGCTCTCTCCGGGCTTGAGCGAGGGGATGAGACTGATTCGTACAGCCTGCAAGGCAGGTGCGCAGCCGAACGCAAGGCCCGTCGCGAACGACAGCGCGAGCGCCCATCCGAGCAGGCGAAGATCGGGCGTGAAGTCCAGCGTGATGGGGAGCTGCACGTTCGCAGGAATTGCCGCGGCGAGGACTCCGGCTGTCCAGAATGTGAGCAGCACCGCAACCGTTCCAGCAGTGAGTGCCAGCACCGTGCTCTCGGTCAGCAGTTGCCGCACGACCCGCCAGCGTCCTGCGCCCATCGCGAGTCGAATCGCAATTTCGCGGCGCCGCACGGTCGCTCTCGCTAGAAACAGATTGGCGACATTGCCGCAGGCGATGAGCCAGACGAGCGCGGACGCGCAGAGCGCAAGCGTCGCGATTCGCCCGCACTTGCGGGAAATGGTTCTCGTGCCTCGCCTGCAGTTCCGCGACGACGTTGAGCGTCGGAGGCGGTAGCGGCTTTCCGCGGTCGAGGCTGCCGCATGCCGGCGGCAATCGTCGTCAGCTGTGCCGACGCGACTTCGGCGAGTAACGTCAGGCTTCAGTCTGCCAAGGATTCGGAAGTCACCGGTTTGTCCTCGCCGGGCCGCAACTCGCCTTGCCCCTGCGGGTCGCGAAACGCACGACGCACGGCCTCGACGATTGGGCGACCAGCCCGGACCTCGGCGAGTTGGGCCTCCATCCTGAGCGGGCGCCCAGAAATCGGTGTCGTTCGCGAAAACCGTGCCCGTGAACGACGCCGGAAGGATGCCGATGATCGTGAACGGATTCCCGTTCAGGTACGTGACGCGGCCAGAGCGTCTGTGGGTCGGCATTGAAACGTGTCCGCCACAGCCGGTCGCTGATGACGACCACCGGATGTGCGTTCGGCGTGCGGTCGTCGTCCGGCGTGAATCACGCGGCCCTGCGCCGCGCGAACGCCGAGCATGTCGAAGTAGTTCCCGCTCGCCACTTCTCCTCGGACCACGCCGGTGTACTGATTTGTTCGAGCGGCCTGAGCCGTGTCACTGATGGGGACGGTCACGTCCCTGATTGCAGCCAGCGCGACAAACGACGAGTTGTAATCGCGCAGCGTCGTGTACAGCTTGAACGGGTGCTCGTGAACCGGCCGTGCGACTGCCACGTCCGTCGACGATCTGCGCGATCTGTTCCGGGCGCTCGGCCGGCAGCGGCGTGAAGAGCAGGGCATTGACGCCGCTGAAGATCGTCGTGTTGCCGAGAATGCCGATCGCCAGCGTCAGGATGGCGACGATCGCGAAGCCGGGCGCGCGGACGAGCGTGCGCACGGCGTACCGCAGGTCCTGCCGGAGCGTCGAGAAGAACGTGAAGCGTCGGCGCTCGCGATGGGCTTCGATCGTCTGTGTCACGCCACCGAACTGGCGCAAGCGCCGTACGGCGCGCTTCGTCCGGCGCTCATGCCTTGCCGCGCGAACTCGTCTCGACCGCCTCGGCGATGTGCGACGTCGATTTCGGTGCGCAGCTCGCGGTCACGGCGGGACCCACCGAAGAGTCCGCGGAGGCGCGACAGGAACGTGCGCAGGCGCTCATCGCATGACTCCTACTCGCACCTGAGCGTCAAGATCGGATCGACCCTGGTCGCGCGGCGAGCCGGCAGATAGCAGGCCATGAGCGTCGTCGCGGTCAGCAACAGTGCGGTGCCCGCAAACGTCACCGGATCCGTCGCGGGCATGCGGATGAGCAGGCGGTCGATCACGGGCGCCAGCAGATACGCACCAAGGAAGCCAATCGCGAGGCCGATCCCGGTCAGGGCCAGGCCCTGCCGCACGACGAGCGCGCGGACGTCTGTCGCCGGCGCGCCGAGCGCCATGCGAATGCCGATCTCGCGTGTGCGCAGCGTGACGGCATACGCCATCACGCCGTACAGCCCCAGCATCGCCATCGCCAGCGCCGCGAGGCCGAGCGCGCTCGACATCTCGGCGGTCAGCCGCATCGCGCCGAGTCGCGGATCGTCATGATCGCCCGCCAGCCTGACGTCAAACATGGGCACCTGCGGATCGAGCTGCTGCGCGAGCGCGCGCGCGGCGTCGGCGACGGCGCGGACGTCGGACGCCGATGCCGCCTGCAGGACGAGCGTCATGGCCGATCCGGAGCCACGTTGATACGCCGGCACGGTCAGGATGCGAGGCGGCGTTGTCGTCGCCGGACGGATCCGCGGATGATGCCGACAACCTGGAGGAGTTGTGTCCCCGATTCGCGGGTGAGGACCACTCGCTTGCCGACGGCCAGTTGCTCATCGCCAAAGAGACGACGCGCTTCCGCCTGATTGATGATCGCCACGGCACCGGACTTGTCGTTGTCACTGTCTTCGAAGTCTCGGCCCGCCACCAGCGGAATGCCCATCGTGCGGAAGTACCGCGGGCCGACGATGACGGTCGACGGTCTCCCTTCGAGACGGGGCTCGCGGGTCTCGGGACTGCCTTCGACGGACAGCCATGCACTCTCGTTACCGACGGCCTCGCCGAATGGCGGTGCGTTAATGACGGATGCGCCCTCGACGCGTGGGATCGACCGCGCTCTAGTGACCAGGTCGCGATAGAACGCGTCGATTCGCGCCGCGCTGTACGCCAGAGATCCCACGTCGAATCGCATGGAGACCAGGCGCTCGGTGCTGAAGCCTGGGCCCAGCGACGTCCGTGCGGCCTGGAGGCTGCGGATGAAGAGTCCGGCGCCGATGAGCACGACGACGCACAGCGACAATTGCCCCACGACCAGCGCGTTGCGCAGGGTCAGACGACGGGCGCCGCTCGCGCTGCCGCTGTCGCCGGGTTTCAGGGCGGGAAGCAGGTTGATGCGGGCAGACTGCCACGCCGGCGCCGTGCCGAACACGAGGCCGGTGAGGACCGACAGACCGAGCGCCCAGCCGAGCACGCGAAGATCCGGAGTGAAGTCGAGATTGATGCCGGGAATCTGGCCAAGTGGAAGCGCGCGGCTGAGCGCCTGCGATGTCCAGAAGGTGAGCACGGTGGCGATGCCGCCGCCCACGAGCGCGATCAGGCCGCTCTCCGTCAGCAGTTGCCGCGCGACGCGCCATCGGCCCGCGCCGAGCGACAGCCGGATGGCCAGCTCGCGCCTGCGTGCGTTCGCGCGCGTGAGCAGCAGATTGGCCACGTTGCCGCACGCGACGAGCCAGACCAGGATCGATCCGCCGAGTGCCAGGAGCGAGATCAGCCGTACCTGACTTGAATAGTCCTTGTGCCGCGATTCGACCTCGGGCTCGAGCGTGAACCGGGGTTTCTCATTGGAATGCGAGGCCTGCGCCAGATGACCGGCCATGGCGTTGAGCTGCGCTTCGGCGGCGGTTCGGCTCACGCCGCCGGGAAGGCGGCCGAAGATTCGCAGGTGACCAAAATCTCGCACCGGACCGCAGTCTGCCCCGGGCCGCTTGAACTTGTCGAAGTTGGGTGCCTCACCTGTCGGGAGCCGCGTGCCAAAGAGCGTCATCGTCGCAATGCCCCCATTGCGGCCGGGTTCTTTGCACAACATGGCGACGTCTACGCCGGCCGGGGTTGTACCACTGCGCATCGGCGCCGAGCTGTCCCTGCATCATGAGCGGCGCCCAGAACGCCGTCACCTCGCCGAAGTTCGTGCCGGTAAACGACGCCGGCACGATGCCGATCACCGTGAATGACGTTGCCGTTGAGCTTGACGAGCCGGCCCACGACGTTCGGGTCGGCGGCGAGCTGGTTCTTCCAGAACGCTTCGCCGATGACCGCGACTGGATGCGCATTCGGCGTGCGGTCGTCATCGTCGGTGAACAGGCGGCCCTGAAGGGCGCGCACGCCGAGGAGCGTGAAGTAATTGCCGCTGACGACTTCACCCTGGAGCCGGCCCGCGTACGACAGGCTGCTCGTCTCGGACGTCGGCACGTTCACCGGCTTCGTCACCGTCCAGGTCGCCAGCAATCCCTCGAACATCGTCCTGGCTTCTCGCAGGCTCTTGTAGGCCGGCGTAGCTGTGTTTGGGGAGGTGCGGGTCTTGGTACCGATCGCTGCCGTTGAAGATCTCATGGACCTCCGCCGGCTTTTCGATCGCCAGCGGCCGGAACAGCACGGCGTTCACGGCGCTGAAGACGGTGGTGTTCGCGAGAATGCCGATGGTCAGCGTGAGCACGGCGACCAGCGTGAAGCCCAGGTTTCTGCGCGAGCATCCGCGCGCCGTACACGAGATCCTGTCCGAAGCTGCCGAACGGCCGGAATCGGCGCCGTTCGCGATGGGCTTCCATGGTTTGCGTCACGCCTCCGAATTGCGCGAAGGCCAGGCGGCGCGCCTCGTCGACCGGAACGCCCTGACGCTCGAATTCCTCGGTGGCTTCGGCGATGTGCGCGTCGATTTCGGCACGCAGCTCGCGCTCACGTCCGGCGCTCGCGGCTGAAGAGGCCGAGAAGGCGCGCGAGCAGGATTCGCAGGCCGGTCATGACTCGTTCGTCCTGAATCTTGAAGAACCGCGCGACGATGCCGGTCGCGTGCTGCCAGGCCGCCTCTTCCGCCGCGAGGCGTTTCCGTCCGGATCTTGGTCAGCGCGTAGATCTTGACCTCGCGCCCGCTGTCAGATTCTCCCCACGAGGACCGGATCCAGCCCGCCTGCTCCAGCTTGAGCAGGGCTGGATACATCGTGCCCTGATTGAGCGCCAGGTGGTCGCCGCTGATCTGCTCGATCCGCCTGGCGATGCGATATCCGTGCAGCGGGCCGAGCGCTTCGAGCGTCTTGAGGATGATGAGGCCGAGGCTGCCGTAGAGCACGTCGGTCCGCTTGTCGCTGCATATGTTGGCAGGGTACATATGCAAGCGGTGGGCTGTCAACATGTGTGAGCGCTCGTCCCGGGCGGCTGGGAGGCACCACCAACTACGACCACTGGTAGTACGAGAGTGGTTCGCGTTCAATGCACCCGAATGGCCTTCAACATTCTCAATCGCAAAGTTCACTACTGGGCCAGTTTCATCGCGGCGCTTCCGCTGCTCGTCATGATCGGAAGCGGATTGCTGCTTCAGTCGAAGAAGCATTGGGCGTGGGTGCAACCCGTCGAGAATCGCGGCACCGGCACGGTGCCGGCGATTGATCTCGAAGGAATCCTGACGAGTCTGAAGACCGTTCCCGACATGAAGGTCGCGAGTTGGGACGATGTGAACCGGCTGGACGTCCGCCCGGGCCGAGGCGTGGTCAAGGCCTGGCTGATGAACGGCTACGAAGTGCAGGTCGACCTCGGCACCGGTCGCGTGTTGCAGACGGCGTATCGGCGCTCCGATCTGATTGAGACCATTCATGACGGGTCGTTCTTCGGCGGCGATTGGACGAAGCTCGGTCTCTTTCTGCCCGCCGGGCTCACGATGCTGCTGCTCTGGTTCAGTGGGCTCTGGATGTGGTGGGTGCCGTTCATCGCCAAGCGACGCCGCGCGCCTTCGAAGGCCGTCCTGAAGAGGAGTGCGTGACGCGCTACATCGGTGAGGTACGGCACCGTGAGGCGAGCAATCCTGTGGCTGTGCTGAGGTCCAGATCCGCCACGAGGAGGCCTTCCTGGCCGTACGGCTGATAGCACTGCAGCGTACCGTCCGGGCGTACGACCGCCGACGTCGTGCCTGAGCCCTCGCTGGCACAGTTCACCGACGCGAAGTAGCACGTATTCTCCGCCGCGCGGCAGAGCATCGCTTTTTCGTGGAAGGTGTTGGCGGGATCGGCGAACGTCACCGGGCGATAGCTCCCGGGTTCGGCGACGTGCGCGTGCGGGTGAAACACCAGCTGCGCACCTCGACGCACAGCCCACCGCACGGTTTCCGGATAGCGCCAGCCTTCGTGGCAGATCACCACGCCGAACGTCAGCGGCCCCACGCTGAACACACGACGCTCGGTCCCGAGCGCGGGATAGGTGCCTTCCTCCGACGGGTCGATCTGGCCCTTGTCCTGCCACCCTGCGATGGTGCCGTCCGGATTGATCACACACGCGGTGATCTGCAAGCCGCGGTCGGTGACCCGCTCCGTGCCCAGAATCACGGCGACGCGGGCAAGTCTGTGCGGCATCCGCCACCGCGGCCCACGCGCGCTCGAGGAAAGCGGGATCGGGCGGCGGTGCCTCCTGGCCCGGCCACCGATAGCCAGGGACGAAGCACTCCGGAAAGCAGATCACAGCCGCGCCTCGACGCCCCGCGTCAGCAACCGCGGATGTCGCGAGGCGCACGGAGTCGTCCGGTGTCGTTGGCACGCGGATGTTCGCGAGGGCGATACGGACGTTGCTGATGAGGATCCTCCTCTCCGATGCTTTGAAACCGCCGGGGTTTTGCTTGATACCGTCGTCAGGCTCGCCTGAGCTCGCGCGCCAGCCAGGTTCTCGCCGTCTTCCAATCGCGCATGACCGTTTGAGCTGACACCTGCAACACCTCGGCGGTCTCCTCGACCGTCAGCCCGCCAAAGAATCGCAACTCGATCACTTGCGCCCGTCGTGGGTCGAGTCCTGCAAGGCTCGTCAGCGCATCGTCCAACGCGCACAGCGCAAGCGCCCGATCCGATCCGTGCGCAGCGATCGTGTCGAAGTCAGCGGCCGATGCCGCAATGGCGTGTTCCAGCTGGCCGCCGCGCTTCTCCGCGCCCCGGGCGCGCGCCGCATCGACCAGGATTCGGCGCATGACCTGAGCCGCGACCGCGAAGAAGTGGCCGCGGTCCTGCCAGTCGACGTCGCCGCCCTCGACGAGACGCACGTAGACCTCGTGCACCAGTGCCGTGCGCTGCAGTGTCTGACCCGCGCGCTCGCGCCGGACATAGTGTGAGGCGAGCCGTCGAAGCCGGTCGTAGACCAGAGGTGTCAGGCGATCGAGGGCCGTCTGGTCGCCGGCACGCCACGCCTTGAGCAGCTGCGTAATCTCAGGTCCGTCGATCGTCGCCATCGACTTGTGGTGTCAGTTTTCGCGGACTGGTTCCGCTAACAGTACAGAGGAACAGCCATGAACGGCAAGTTCAGCGCCTTTCGATCGGGTGAGCTGGATTCCATCGCCGCGCCGGTGCGAGAGCGATCGATGTCGTCGGCCACAACGCTCGAGCAGACTCGTGAACACCGGCGACCTTCGGACCGGAACACAGAAGGAGAGAGGCAATGACGAGACAAATGCGGTTGAGACCCTTCTTCGTCGCGGCCGCGATTGCGACGGCGCCGATCGCGTCGTTCGCACAACACGGACACGACAAACACCGGCCGCCCGCGGCCGCGAACGTGGATTTTGGTGTCCTGCCGGTCGGCCCTCTGGGCCCGCCTCCCTGCGTTCAGGAAAACCCGATCCCTCCCGCCACAGGCCCGATTATCGGCGGAGCATCGGACCCCTGCGCATACAAGCTCCACATCCTCACGCCAGAAGAAACGACGATCCGCAAGGGCGGCGAGGTCACGTTCCAGATGCACGGCGTTGTCCATTCGATCGCGATCTATCGAGTGGCCAAGAACACCAGGCGCGAGGAAGTCGGGCAGTTCTTGTGTCCCGGCGACGATCCCGCTGACAGCCCTGACTTCCACCCGTGCCTGACCGCCGGGCCGACGAACGCAGCCGCGGAACATGTGGTCCGTGACGGCCGCGGCGACGTCGTCATCGTCGCCGCGCCCAACGTCACCGCCGCCCATCCGGACAACCGTGTATGGTCCCCGCCGGGCCGACTCATGTCGGCCGGTGGTCAACAAGTGCTCAACGGAGGGACTATTCCCGCCGGCCCCACTTCAAACGGCCAGCTGGTGACCTATCAGTTTCTCAAGACTGGCCGCTACCTGGTGATTTGCATGAATCGTTCACACTTCCTGAACGACTGGATGTTTGGTTTCGTCAACGTGACGGGGGACGACCACTAGCAAACACGGGCATCGCGTGCGCGCCAGGAGGCGGGGCGGACCGGGGTAGACTCCTCGGTTGGCAGTCATGACTCCTGAACGCTGGCAACGGGCGTCGGGGATTTACGAGGCAGCCCTCGAGCGCGAGCCGGGCCAACGCGGTGCGTTCATCGCGCACGCCTGCGGCGTCGATCAGGAGTTGCAACGCGAAGTCGAATCACTGCTGGCCAATTCGGACGCGCCGGTCCTGATCGATTCGTCGGTGTGGGATCTGGCCGATGACCTGCTCCCCGGCGACGTTGGGCTGGCGGCTGGAACTCACGTGGGCCCGTACCGGATCGAGGGCGTCCTGGGCGCGGGTGGAATGGGGCAGGTGTATCGCGCCCGCGATACCAAGCTGAATCGTGACGTCGCGCTGAAGGTTCTCCCCGACGTGTTCACCGACGATCCTGAGCGCGTCGCGTTGTTCACACGCGAGGCGCACGTGCTCGCCTCGCTCAATCATCCTGCCATCGCCGCCATTTACGGGCTCGAAGACACGGGAGGCGTGCACGCGCTCGTGCTCGAGCTCGTGGACGGGCCGACACTCGCAGACCGTCTCGAACGCGGACCGATTCCGGTGGATGAAGCGCTTCCGGTCGCTCGTCAGATCGCCCAGGCGCTCGCGGCAGCGAACGATCGGAGCATCATTCATCGCGATTTCAAGCCCGCGAATGTCAAGGTTCAGGCCGACGGGACGGTGAAGGTACTGGACTTCGGTCTGGCGAGGCAGGTTGAGTTGTCCGGCCCTGCGGAGGCCGCACGAGACGCGCGATAGCGCGTTGATCGATGCTCAGGGCTCGCGGGTGGATCAACTGCAGAGTCCCGCTGTCAGCCAGGTCGGCGTTGCCCTCGGCACATCGGCGTACATGAGTCCCGAGCAGGTCAAGGGCAGCGCCCTCGACAAACGCAGCGACATCTGGGCGTTCGGGTGTCGTCCTGTACGAAATGCTGACGGCACGGCGCGCGTTCGCAGGCGGCGATCTCGCGGCGACGCTTGCATCCGTGCTCAAGCAAGATCCCGAATGGCAGGCTCTTCCACCCGATCTTCCGGGGTCTGTCCGCACGTTGCTTGCGCAGTGCCTGACCAAAGATCGACGGCAGCGTATCGCCGACATGGCTGTCGTGATCTACGTGCTCGACGAGCTCGCCCGCCGTTCGTCAGAGTACCAGAGGCGCGGCCGTTCGTTCTCGTGGCCTTCGACCTCTGGCTGCAGCGACGTGGATGACTCTCGGCGCACTGCTGACGGGCGTCGTCGGGTGGGCGATCTTGCAGCCGCGAACCAGGGAAGCGTCCCGACTCACACGGCTGTCCCTGGTCACGTCAGCCCAGCAGCCGCTGGCGTTCCACGGCATCAATACGGACATCGACATCTCGCCTGATGGCGCTGACGTCGTTTACCGGTCCGGCAGTGCGACGCAGTGGCAACTGCTGGTGCGGCCGCTCAATGGGACTGAGGCGCGACCGCTCCCGAACACGACTGGGGGAAACCGGCCATTCTTCTCCCCCGATGGACGGTGGGTTGGGTTCTCCGGAGGCGCGCAACTCAGGAAAACGGCCCTCGCCGGAGGTCCTTCCGTTCTGCTGTGCCAGATTACCGGAGCGTCGCTGCGAGGAGCGCACTGGGGACCGAACGACACAGTGGTCTTCGGCGACAGCGATCCCGCGACCGGCTTGCTGAGCGTGCACTCGTCTGGCGGACAGCCGAAAGTGTTGACGACACCCGATGCCGCCAAGGGCGAGGGCGACCACTGGTTTCCATTCATGCTGCCGAACGGGCGAGGCGTGTTGTTCACGATCGCCGGCGAGAGGCCGGACGCGGCACAGATTGCCGTACTGGATTTGAAGACCGGCCAATCGAAGACCCTGATCAATGGTGGCAGCGACGCGAAGTACGTGAGCAGCGGTCACCTGGTATACGTCGCCGCAGGAACGTTACGCGCGGTACGCTTCGATGCGAACGCCCTCCAGGTGGTGAGCGATCCCATCCCCGTCGTGGACCACGTGATGGCGGCGCTCGGTGGGGCCGGGAACTTTGCGGTCTCGAACAACGGCACCTTGATCTATGTGGCGAGCGGCACAGCGACGCAGATCTGGCCGTCGCGGTCGCTCGTCTGGGTAGACCGGCAGGGCCAAGAGGAGCCGATTCCCGCGCCGCCGCGCGCATATGCCAGCCCCCGTCTCTCACCCGACGGCACTCGCATCGCAATGGAGATTCGCGACGGGGAGCCAGCCGTCTGGATCTGGGACCTGCGGCGCAAGACGTTGCAGCGCGTGAGCACAGGGGCGTTCGTCGAACGAAACCCCTTGTGGACGCCTGACGGCAGGCTGCTCGTCTCTTCCAACCGGGGAGGTGTACCGAACGTGTATCGCGTGGCGGCGGATGGAAGCGGCACTTGCTGAGCGACTGACGTCGAGCAAGTGGGGTCAGTACCATGTCGTCGATCTCCCGAGATGGTGCGCGCCTGTTCTTGACGCAGCTCTCTCCGTATGCGGACGTCACCGTGTTCGCAGATGCCGCGCGGACCGTTGGACGTTGTCATCAAGAAAGGGAAGACCCCGGAGGTTTCACCTTCAGGGCAATGGCTGGCGTATCAGGCCGTTTACCCGCCGGGCGAGGTCAAACAGACTGAGGAAATCTACGTGCGCCCGTTTCCAAATGTGGAAGGCGACCGCGTGCAAGTGTCGATCGACGGCGGGACTCGCCCCGCCTGGGATCCGAGCGGGCGAGAAATGTTCTATCTCGACCGCCTGAATCGCTTGACCGCCGTGAGCGTCCGGGCCACGAACTCGACGCTCACGGTTGGTCCGCCGAAGACGCTTCTCGAGTCCGCGTATTTTGCCGATGCGGGACCGGCTCCCGGTCGCCCGTACGATCTGTCCTCTGACGGTCGTTTCCTGATGATCAAGGAGAACACCACGCCCGACGGGCGCGCGACGCCGGCCAGCATCACCGTCGTCCAGAACTGGTTCGAAGAGTTGACGCGCCTGGTGCCGGCGAGATGACTTTTTCAAGAACTGGCGGTTCGATCAATGAAGTGGGTTGGTGATAGCAGCCCTGCGAACGCGGCCCGCGTTGACAACCGCTCAACGCCGGGGCAAGCTCCCGGGATCCGAGAGGACCGACCCGTGATGCGATCGTGGAACGCACTGCTCGTATTGATCGTGGCTGTGGCGGTGGCACCGGCCTCCGCGCAGCGCGCGGAGGATCCGGCCCGGGCCGCGCCGGGCCACACCTGTACCGCAATTACGCAGGCCAACGCCGACGCGAGCGCCGGCACGGTCAACATCAACCATGACGGCACTCCGGTCGCTGGTACCCCGGCCCCCGACATTTCGCAAGGTTTCCGCGGCATCCCGAGATCGGCTCAGCCCCGGCTCACGCCGTCGCAGCAGCGCATTCTCGAATGCACGCACGCCGTGGCGGAGGCGAGCGCCGACATTCCCTACGCGCTGTTCGTGCCGTCGACGTACGATCCGCAGAAGCCGGCACCCCTCGTGGTCGATCTGCACGGCCTGAACATCACGCCGCTGCAACAGATCCTGTTCGACGGCACGACGGACTTCGCCGAGCGATACGGATTCATCGTCCTCGCACCGATGGGATTCAACCTGTCCAGTTGGTGGGGGAGCCGTACCGGAACGCCGGTCGCCACGGCGGCCGTGAAGCCCGGTGGTGACGCCCGCTACTCCAACACGGAGCTGGCGGAAATCGACACGATGGCCCTTCTGAAATCGATCCGGGAGCACTACGCCATCGACAGCGACCGCATCTATCTCATGGGGCACTCCATGGGTGGTGCGGGCACGTACTATCTCGGCGGCAAGTACAACGACATCTGGGCCGGACTCGCCCCAATCTCAGGCGCCGGGGGTATCGCCGACGGCACCGCGGAACGGTACAAGTCACTGCCGACGCTGATCATGCACGGCGCGAAGGATTCGATCGTGCCGCCGGCGAACTCGCGCCGGGCCGTGGCCGCGCTGCAGGCCGTCGGCGCGCCCCACATCTATCTCGAGTTCCCCGACAAGGATCACGAATTCTGGATTCGACGCGGCGCCGCGCAGATGGAGAGAGTGTTCCTCTTCTTCAGCCTGATTTCGAAGCGGACCACGGTCTTCCCACAGAAGTAGCGATCCATCGCGCACGAGCTTTTTCGGTGGAGTTGAGACGGCTGTGCGAGACCGCCGGCCTGGGGCTGGTCCGCCATACGAGCAGCGTCATCGCGGCGACCCGCGGGGCGGTGGCGATCGGCGACCTGAACGTGGCAGCGGGTGTCAGCAGCACTCATCTGGCACAGCGGTTCAAGGAGCTCATCGGCATCACGCCGATGCGGCTGGCCCGCACGCTCCGCTTCGCCGCCACCGTGTTCGCGATCAACCCCGCTGAACCAATCGACTGGGCTGACCTCGCCGGTGGCGCAGGCTACTTCGACCAGGTCCACTTCGGCCACGAGTTCCGGGCGTTCACCGGGCTCACGCCGACCCAGTACGTCGAAGTCCGGCGGCGGTTCCTACGCGAACATCCTGGCCACGTGCTGGATAGCTGGCCGTTGCCGGTCGATTGATTTCTTACAAGACCGACAGCTCACGAAACGTTAACTTGGAGGCACCCCAAAGCAGAGGAGGGACCCGTTGGGCAAAGTAGTCATGTACAGCTCGGTGTCGGTAGATGGTTTCATCGCGGACGAGAACGACCAGCCCGGACCGCTGTTCGACTGGTTGCTCAGCGGTGACGTGCCGTTGGACGAGAGCGGCGTCTTGAAGGTGTCGCAGACGTCCTACGACTACATCCGGCCGTACTGGGACCAGATCGGGGCGACAATCGTCGGTCGCCACGTCTTCGACATGACGAACGGCTGGGACGGGACACCTCCGGCTGGGGTCGACCACGTCGTCGTCGTGACCCACCGGGGCAGGCCCGAGGGCTGGTATCCCGAGGCGCCGTTCTACTTCGTCGACGGCATTGAGGCTGCCATGGCCAAGGCGCAGGAGCTCGCGGGTGACCGCGTGGTCGAGGTCGCCGCTGGCGACGTCGGTGGCCAGGTGCTTGCCGCGGGTCTGATCGACGAGGTGCGCATGGACGTCGCGCCCGTCGTGTTCGGGTCCGGCAAACGCTACTTCGGGTCGGTCCACGCGCAACACCTGTTGGAGGATCCTGACGAGGCGATTCAGGGCAACCGGGTGCTCCACCTACGCTATCGAGTGCGCCGTTGACCGATCTGAGCGGGTACGCGAAGAAGTCCACTGCGAACGGTGACACAAGGTCGGACCTCCGGCTGCGTTTGCGCAGGCCGGAGCCGCGATCGACGTGTGGGCATCACACTGGAACGACGACCCGAAACCCTTCGTGTGGACCAAGACCGTCGACGACATCATCACCAAGGTCAAGCGAGGACGGGCCGCCCTCGATCGCGTCACTGAATCCGCGACACACCACTAGCTGGCTTCGGCAAGGCGACCGTCTGATCAAATTGCCGACGCTTGGCGCCGGCGCCGGAACCACAAGAGCCAACCGGTCCCAATTAACAGCGACGCTACCTCCGGCGCGGGTGCACGAGTGGGACTCAAGAAAGGGGCGGCGATTCCAATCAGCCGCCGCATGTCCATGCGTGCGTGGCCGAGGTTGCCCAGCACAGCAACCGCGACGTCCTCATCGGGGTACAGCGCGAGGAACGCGCGCCCTCCCGAGCCGGCGCCGAAGTTGAACACGACGCGACGAAGGCGCCAGTCGCGTCCGACCAGCCAGCCGAGGCCGACGCCCACGGGACTGTGAGGTGGAGTGCGCGGCGTAAATTGCCGCGCGAGCGACTGCGTCGACAGCCAGGGCACGGCCGTGCGAACGCTGTGAGCCGCTGCGAACCGCGCCACGTCGTCGGCCGTCGAGAGAAAGCCTCCGCTCGGCCATTTACAGGAGAAATCGATAGCTGGGGAACGGACTCGAGTCCCATCCAGCGAGTACGGCGTGACGAAGTTGTACGCGGTCGCCTCCAGAGGATCCGGCGCAGCGAGCCGGAACTGCGTCGTCTGGGCCATACCAAGCGGGGCGAACACGTGCTGACGCATGAGATCGGGAAACGGCTGGTGTGTCGCGCCCTCGAGAACCGCTCCCAGGAGCACGTACCCGTAGCTCGAGTACAGCGAGTCGGTATCCGGCGCGAAGAGCAGCGGGTCGTCCTTGAAGGGCGCGATTCCCTCGAGCGCTGACGCGCAGTGACGCGACGTTGCCGCCTCGAGGTCGTCGCGATAGTTCCTGACGCCGCTTCGATGGGAAGCCAGCTGCAGGGGAGTGATCGCGAAGCCCTTCGCCGGAAAAGACGGCACGTAATCCTGCACCGGCGATTCGAGGCGAATGGTGCCGACTTCGACGAGACGCAGCAGAGCCGAGGCCGTCAGCGTCTTGGACAGCGACTGGATGCGGAATCTCGTCTGACGATTTGCCGGACGTTTCGATTCGACATCGGCGTATCCAAGCGCCTCGGACCAGACGAGACCTCCGCGGTGACTAACCGCGACGGCGACGGCGGGGATGTTGCCTTCGACCATCAGCGAGCGGAGGTGATACCGCGCCCTCGAGGCCGGCTCCTCGAAGCCGGACGAGGACACAAAGCTGTCGGCTGACACGTCGGCCCTTGCGGTCGAGGGGTCGCGCTCAAGCCACCACGTGACCACGCTCCAGCCAAGACAGAGCGCGGAGAGACAGACAGCCCCAGACAGGACCGTGCCACGAAGCCACCGATTCAATCTCATGAAGCGACGCCGGCCTCAGGTGAAAGTAGACGGACTTGGCCATGCAGAGTTCATCGGTGTCGAGCAGCTCGCCCGGGCATCGATCAAACTGCGTGTTGCCAGCTCTTGCCCGGCTACTCGGCTAGCCTTGACCGCCTCCGCGGCGAGCGACGGCGACTGCACGTTAAGATTTGCTATGCAGACCCGAAGAGGGTTCCTCAGAACCGTGACGGCCGGCGCGGCCGGCGCGATGCTCCCGGTACGCAGCCTGGCTGGTCTGGCGGCGCAATCGCGGCGCCGTGTGACCATCGGCGGGCGGCCCGTCAAGGTCATCGACGCCCACGCCCACTGCGTCATCCCGGTCACCGACATCGTCCAGGGCTCGCCGCTGGCCAAGATGGGCGGCGGCGCCGGCGCCGGCCTCCTCGGACCGCAGCGCCTGCAGGTGATGGACGAGCAGGGCGTGGACGTCCAGGCGCTGACCATCAACGGTTTCTGGTGGTACGCCGCCGCGGATCGCGAACTGGCGGATCGGATCGTGCGAGCGCAGAACGAGGGCCTCGCCAGGTGGGTGGCGCAGCACCCCGATCGGTTCGTCGCGATGGCGTCGGTGGCGCTGCAGCATCCCGAACAGGCCGCGGCGCAGCTCGAGGACGGCGTGAAGCGGCTGGGGCTGCGCGGCGCGTCGATCGGCGGCCACGTCAACGGCGAGGATCTCTCGCTGCCGAAGTACGACCCGTTCTGGGCGAAGGCGGCGGAACTCGGGGTCCTCGTGGTGATGCATCCCGGCGGCGCGGAGAACATCATCAAGGACGGCGCGCTTCGGGGCCGCGGCGACCTGGGCAACATCATCGGCAACCCGCTGGAGACCACCTACTTCCTGTCGCGGCTGATCTTCGACGGCGTCTTCGACAAGTTCCCCGGCCTGCGGGTCTGCGCCGCGCATGCCGGCGGCTACCTGCCCTCCTATCTCGGCCGCAGCGAAGCGGCGTGCGTCGTGCGGAGCAACGCCAACTGCGCCAACAAGAAGAAGCCGAGCGAGTACCTGAAGTCGCAGATCGTCGTCGACACGATGGTGTTCTCGCCCGAGGGGCTTCGCCATCTCGTCGCCGAGATGGGCGCGAGGTCAGATCGTCTACGGGACCGACGTGCCCTTCAACTGGCCGGTCACCGTGGACCTGGTGCTGGACGCCCCGTTCCTGAGCGATGCCGACAAGGAAACGATTCTGAGCGGCAACCTCAGACGGCTCCTTCGCATTGCCGCGTAGCAGCGAGGGCGTTGTCTTGAACGTGGTCCTGTCCTCGGGCGTCTGGCGCTTCACGACCCGCCTCGTGGTGGCGACAGGCCTCGTCTTGATCGCCGCATCGTCCGGTTTTGCCCAGCTGCGGCCGGAGCCGGAGGCCCTGGCGGCCGCGTCACCAGAGCTGGTCAAGCGGCTGCAGAGCAGTGCCTTCGATTACTTCCGATTCGTCAACCGGCCGTGGATCGCGCGAGTCTGCGAAGTGTTCGGGGAAGACTTGCACGATTTGTCGAACGTGCGGCTGCACGGGGACGCGCATGTCGAACAGTTCGCGCTCACAAAGGACGCGTGGGGGCTCGATGACTTCGACGACTCGGCGCGAGGCCCGGCGCTGGTCGATATCGTGCGGTTCCTGGGCTCGATCGATCTTGCGGCTCGCCAGCGCGGATGGACGCGCGATCGGGATGCGCTCGTCAACCGATTTTTCGAAGGCTATCGCCAGGGCCTGTCACAGCCGGACTTCCGGCCTCCGCAGCCAGACATCGTCGGCCGCCTCCGCGCGCAGGCGCACCGCTCACGGCCGGAGTTTCTCGCGTGGGGAGAGACACTGATGGTGCCGATGAGCGATGGGGCCTTCGAGGGCTGTCGTCGTGGGCGCGCGGGTCTTTGCCGTCTTGATGCTACAAGGAGCGGCCGGAGTTTTCGCCCGGATACTTCAACGTCGTCCGCGCTGGCTGGCTGCGCCTGGGAGTCGGCAGCGCGGTGATCCCCAAAATCCTGATCCGCGTGCAAGGCCCGACGACCGGCCCTGCGGACGATGAGCTTCTCGAGGCGAAGGAGCTCAAGGATCTCGGCAATCTCCGCTGCCTCGAGGAGAGGGCGTCGCAGCCTGCCCTGCGGGTCGTCGACGGCACCAGGCAGCTCGGCAGAATCAAGCACAACGTCCTTGCAGCCGGACCGGAGCTCGTGATCCCTGAGCTGACGGCCAGGGGACGGCAGCTGCGCGACTGGTGGATTCGCAGCTGGGACCCGTCCTTTCGAGAGGTCCGATTGGACGATATCCGGTCCGTCAAGGACCTGGCCGCGATCGCCTACGATGCCGGCATCCAACTCGGCGCGGGCGGCCTGCTGGACTATCAAGGACGGCAGGCCGAGTCCCGGACGCGGGCGCTGGCCTCGATCGCGCGGCTCGAGCCGCGGATTCGACAGGAGACGTCTCGCCTCGTCGAGCAACTGCTGCTTGGGTGGCAAGAGCTGCGACGCCACTAATGGTCCTCAGTCCTGATGGCGTGCAGCATTTGCGCGGATCGCCTCGACGAGAAACGACGTCAGGCCTTGTCCATGGCTGTCGATGAATTGCCTGAATCGGTCATCGCTTTCGTACATCGAGGCCAGTCCGCAATGCATGCTATGGCTGCATGGGTAGAACCAACGGTCGATCGACAGTCGATGTCGCTCGGCGATCTCCATCGCCGCTTCGTCGGAAGGGCGCTGGCCCGCCTGCAGGGCCGAATGCGCATCGTCGTAGACCGCTGCTTGTTCGGCCTTGAGCGCCTTCCAGTCATCAGGCGTGTAGCGCCTCGTACGCTTTTCCGACTCTGCAAACGCTTCCGTCTTGCCCCACCGATGCCGTGCCTCGTCTTCGTACCGAGAAGGGTCGAAACCCTCGAACAGGTTCTCCATTTTCATCTCTCCTTCCTTGCGACTGTCTTGAAGAGCGTCCAACGCCGCATCGATGGCGCGGATCATGGCCTCGGTCTGCCGCGCACGCTCCATCAAGCGTTCCCTTTGGTCGAGCAAGGCGGTCTTCCGGTCAAAGCGAGGGTCATCCAGCGCTCGCCGGATTTCTTCGAGCGAAAGACCGAGTTCCCGGCCGATGAGGATCTGCTGCAGCCGAAACAGGTCAGCGTCGGTGTAAAGGCGGTACCCGGCCGCTGTCCTGGCCTCGGGCACGAGAAGCCCGATGGAATCGTAGTGGTGCAGCGCGCGGACGGAAACCCCGGCGAGTTGAGCCACGTCCTTGACCTGATACGTGCGCGATCGAGTCACGAAATGAGTGTGCAGCCTGACGCGACGAGAGGGTCAAGAGGAATCTTTATGGCGCCCTGGTCGACGGCGCTCCGGGCCTACCGCGACGCCGGGTTGACGGCGGCCGCGGGCGCCGCGTAGTGGGTCTGTTCGATCAGTCGACGCAGTTCACCCTGCATCTTCTGAAGAGTCTCACGCGCGTCCGGACGGTCGATGATGTTCGTTTCTTCGTAGGGATCTTTGTCGAGATCGTAGAGCTCGTCCATCCCCTGAAGCTCGCGGTAGCGGATGTACCTGTACCGCGAGGTTCGAGCCGCCACGTAGCCCATGTTCCGAATGCGCGGGAACACCGTGTCGGTGAAGTACTCGATCAGAAACGACGTGCGCCACTCCCGGGCCTCGTTCCTGAGCACTGGCACAAGGGACCGGCCCTGGATGCCAGCGCCAGGCTGGAGTCCGGCCGCCTCGAGCAGAGTCGGAGCGAGGTCGAGGCCCAGGGCCATCTCGGGCGGCGTCGAACCCGCCGTCGCCAATGGTGGATAGCGGATGACAAGCGGAACGCGGATCGTTTCTTCGTACGCGAGCCGCCGCTCTTCATTGAGTCCGTGTTCGCCATAGAAGTATCCGTGGTCGCTGGTAAACACGACCATCGTGTCATTCAGGATGCCCTTGCGCTCGAGGGCGGCGAGGATCCGACCCAGACTATCGTCGACGGCAAGCAACATCTCCAGACGGCCTCTGATTTCCTCATCGGATGTGGCGGTCTTCGGGCCAAGTGGCGGCAGCTGGCCGATCTGGCGAAGGAGCGCGGGCTTCCCGAGCGGCGGCCTGAACGCATTCGCGCGACGAGGCATGGTGCGGCCAACGTAGCGACCGCGGTGGCGCTCGGCGGCGACGAATCCTCCTGGCTGATTTGCGACTGAACCGAGACTCCCATCGTCACGCTGAACCACATTGGGATGGAGGGCCTTGTGAGCCAGATACACGAGGAACGGACGATCCGAAGGACGGTCCATGAATCGCTCGACATAGTCTGTGAGCAGGTCGGTCGTGTAACCCTTCGCGTGCACCCGCTCGCCGTCGACATTCAGTGAGGGGTCGATCGCTTCGCCTTGTCCTGGCATCGCGACCCAGTGGTCGAATCCCGGCCGGGGGCTGTCGTCGTTGCCCATGTGCCACTTGCCAAAGAAGCCCGTACGGTAGCCGGCGCGCTGAAGCTCCAACGGGAACACTCGCAGGTTATGGCTTGGCCGGGCGGTGTTGTCGATGATGCCGTTGCTGTGTGCGTACTGGCCTGTAAGAAGGGTCGCCCGGCTGGGAGAACAGAGGGGCGTTGTCGCGAATGCGTTCGTGAAGCGCGCCCCCTCGCGCGCGAGCCGATCCATGTTCGGCGTGTCGATGAACGGATGGCCGGCGACCCGCATCTCATCCCAGCGCATGTCGTCGACGAGCACCATGACGATGTTCGGACGGCGCGGTTGGGCGGGCGGCGCAGTATCCCGGGTCTGCCCTGGCGCACACGTGGTTGCCAGTAGTCCGGCGACGAAGACGAATAGGGGAGCCTTCATGACCCACTGTTGAGACATGGATGAGGTGGATTCTATGCGGAAAGTCCCTCGCAAAGGTGTGAGGTTCCTTCATTCCCCCTGAGCTGAGCTCAAACGTTGACGAAGGCTGAGCCGAAGGTTGTTCAGCTGACGAACCGCGCCTCTGGGCGTTAAGCTTCCATTGGGTTGCCTGCGCACCAGTCAGCTCCCATGACCATCAAGCAGTTCTTCCAACGTCTCTACGTGGCTTTCTTCTGTCTGCTGGGAGTCCTGGTGCTCTTCTGCATCACGGCACCCGGCGCGGGCGCACAAGAGCGTAACGCTGCCTCGACGTCTCGTGACGGCGGTATCGTGCAGCTACCGATCATTGACAAGCAAGACATCCGCTTCACTAGCGTTTCCACACACAATGTCCGACTTCAAACTTTCACGTGGAGCATCGTGCAGGATCGGTACGGGTTCCTGTGGTTCGGCACGGTCGACGGTTTGTTCCGGCATGACGGGTACAACCTGAAGACCTACAGGCACGACGCGGGTAACCCAAACAGCCTGAGCGAAAACTTCATCCGATCTATTTACAAAGATCGGTCCGGCATGCTTTGGATCGCCACTCTCTCTGGAGGGCTCGACAAACTGGACCCGGCGCAGGACACCGTAACGCGCTATCGGCATGACCCTGGCAATCAACAGAGCTTGAGCAACAACGATGTCTATTGCGTCTATCAGGAGTCCGGGGGCGTGCTTTGGGTTGGAACCGGTGACGGTCTCGACCGCCTGGACCCAGCGACTGGCAGTTTCATCCACTACAAGCACGACGCCCGGGATTCGGGCAGTTTGAGCAGCAATCGGGTTACTGCCATTTTCGAAGATCGGCAGAGCACTCTATGGGTGGGCACTGACGCTGGCTTGAACAGGCTGAAGCGGGACACTGGCCGGTTTTCGCGCTTCTTACACGACCCGGCGAATCCCCGCAGCCTTGGTCATAACTCCGTGGGTTCCATCCTGGAGGACCAGGCTGGTGTTCTCTGGGTGGGCTCGGAATTAGTAGGCGGGTTGAGTGCCCTGGACGTGAAGAGCGGTGAATTCACGCGCTACTCGTTCCACTCAGAGCAACCAGGCGGCCAAAGCGTCGCGGGCGTGACCGCCATCTATGAAGACCGCGATGGGGTGCTCTGGCTGGGTACGCTCGACACCGGGTTGCTGAAGCTTGACCGTGAGCGCAAGCAGGTCACGAGGTACGCCAGACAGGCGGGCAATCCGAACGGCCTGCACGATAACGCCGTCAAAACAATCTTTGAAGATGCGGAAGGGGTGATGTGGGTAGGTACCCAGGAAGGGGTCAGCCGATTCCTCAAGAAACAACTCCCATTCGTCAACTACCGACATGAGCCCGGCAATCCGCACAGCCTGCATGACAACACAATCCGGTCCGTTCAGGGGGACAGCAAGGGATTCCTGTGGATAGGGACGAAGCTCGGTCTCAACCGGCTGGATCGTAGAACCGGGTACGTCACTTCATACCTGCTCGATTCAAGGAATGGCCACAGTCTTCTTGGGAACAGGGTTGCCGCAATCCGCGAAGGCCGGGCAGGAGAGCTGTGGATTGGGACCTACTATGGCGGCGGCCTCAACCGCTTTGACCCGGCTACGCGGCGCTCCGTCACCTACCGGCACGACCCGAAGGACCCTCGCAGCTTGAGCAATGACGTTGTCTTGTGTCTGTTGTTAGACCGGCAAGGGGTTCTGTGGGCGGGCACCGATGGAGGGGGCCTGAACCGCTTTGACTCGACGGCGGGACGCTTCTCCGCCTATCGGAGCGAACCGAACAATCCCAAGAGTTTGACAGACAAAGTAAGGGCCATATTCGAGGACCGAGCTGGAATCCTGTGGCTGGCGACGTTTGCGGGACTCAATCGGTTCGACCCCAAGACGGAGCAGTTCACCGTCTACCGCCATGACCCCCAGAACGTTCGCAGCCTGAGCCACAACAGTGTGAACGCTATCCTGGAAGACAGGCAGGGACTGCTATGGGTCGGCACTCGGTACGGCCTCAACCAGCTGGACCGAAGCCGAGGGGACTTCACGGCTTACACAGAGAAGGACGGCCTGCCGGATGACAGGATTCAGGCAATCCTGGAAGACCGTCAGGGGTATCTCTGGCTGGCTACACATAACGGCCTCAGCCGATTTCATCCGCCGACGAAGACCTTTCGCAATTATTCAGAAGCGGACGGCTTGCCGGGCAAGATCCTCAGCCCATATGAGGCGGAGAGCAGCTGGCAAAGTCAAGACGGTGAGATGGTCCTGGGGTCAATGAACGGCGTGACGACGTTCTACCCCGATCGGCTTTCCCCCAATCCCTATGTCCCGCCGGTTGTGTTGACAGACTTTCATTTGTTCAACAAGCCCGTGAACCCGGGCTCAGACTCTCCGCTCCAAAAGCCAATCTGGACGACCGATTCGCTCACACTCACTCACACCCAGAACATCTTCACGCTGGAATTCGCTGGCTTGAGTTATGCCGCCCCGGAGAAGAACCGGTATCGCTATCGGCTGGAGGGGCTGGAATCAGAATGGAACGAGGTGGATAGCAGGCGTCGCCAGGCCACCTATACCAGCCTCCCGGCAGGACGATATGTCTTTCGCGTCCAGGCATCCAATAACGAGGAGGTCTGGAACGAGGACGGGGTAAGCCTCGCACTCACGGTCCTGCCGCCCTGGTGGGGGACGTGGTGGTTCAGGAGCCTGATGGGTCTGGCGTTTGTGGGCGTGATTCTCGGCACTTACAAATTGCGGATAAGGGGTTTGAAGGAGCGGGAACAGCAGCTCGATGCGCTGGTGCAACAGCGCACCGCGGAACTCCTTGCGAGCGATGAGGAACTCAAAGTCGCGAAGGAGAAAGCGGAAGAGGCCACGGCGATGAAGTCGATGTTCCTCGCGAACATGAGCCACGAGATCCGGACGCCGATGAACGCGGTGATCGGCATGGCGTATCTGGCCTTGAAGACGCCGCTCAGCGAGAAGCAGCGGGACTACGTCAACAAGATTCACCACGCGGGGACGTCATTGCTGGGCGTGATCAATGACATTCTCGACTTCTCCAAGATTGAAGCCGGGCGGCTGGACATCGAGACCGTGGACTTCCGCCTGGATGACGTGATTGCGTCGGTCACGGCCATCACGGCCGAAAAAGCCCACGACAAGGGGCTGGAGTTTCTCGCCGAGGTCGCCGGTGCCGTGCCGCAGCATCTCGTGGGTGATCCCTTGCGTCTGGGCCAGGTGATTGCGAACTTGATCAACAACGCGATCAAGTTTACCGAGCGCGGCGAGGTCTACCTGAAAGCGGAGCTGCAGGAACAGGTCGGCGAGCGGGCCCGGCTGCGCTTCTCGGTGAAGGATACCGGGGTCGGCATGACGCGCGAGCAGGCAGCCAAACTGTTTCAGCCGTTCACTCAGGCTGACGCGTCGACGACCCGCAAACATGGCGGGACGGGCCTGGGCCTGACCATTTGCCGGCGGTTGGTGGAACTGATGGGCGGTGAAATCGGGCTGGACAGCGAACCCGGTGCGGGCAGCACGTTTCACTTTACCGTGTCGGTAGGGGTCGCGTCCGGCCCGGCGCGGGACCGGGTCGTGCGCCGAGCGGCTTCGCGCGGTGTCGGCGTTGGTGGTGGACGACAGTGCCGCGGCGCGGGACATTCTCGTGCACGCCCTCGAGGGCGTCTGTGCTCGAGTGGATGCGGTGAGCTCGGGCGAGGAAGCCATCGCCGCCGTGAAGCGGCACGACACCGGGCCAGCCGTACGACGTCATCTTCATGGACTGGCGCATGCCCGGTCTGGATGGTGTTGAGGCGGCGCGTCTCATCAAACGGGACCCCGAACTGACGACGCACCCGGCCGTGGTGCTGGTCACGGCGTTTGGGCGCGAGGAAGTACGGGCAGAAGCCGAGCGCGTGCAGGTGGACGGGTTCCTGCTGAAACCGGTCACCGCGTCCGTGGTGGTCGATACGCTGGTCGGCTTGTTCGCCGGGACCCGGCAAGACCGCACGGCACTGGCTCCGGCTCTGGACCGCGATGCAGACCGGCTGCGAGGCCTACGCGTGCTGCTGGCCGAAGACAACGAGATCAACCAGCAGATTGCTGTGGAGTTGCTGGAGGGCGTGGGTGCAACGGTCGACGTGGCGAACGACGGCCTGGAGGCGGTCCACAAGCTGTTGGAGCAGCCGGGGCCTCCGAACGTTGACGTGGTGCTGATGGACGTGCAAATGCCGGAAATGGATGGCTACCAGGCGACGACGACGATCCGATCGGACCCGCGCTTCGCGAATCTCCCGATCATCGCCATGACGGCCCACGCTACGATCGAGGAACGGCAGAAGTGCCTGGACGCGGGCATGAACGGTCACGTGTCGAAACCGGTTGTTCCCGCGGCGCTCTTCGAGACCGTGGAGCGCTTCGTCGCCGCGAGAGTGCAAGGTCAGGCCCTGCCGTTTGCGGAGCTGGCCCCCGCGGCGGTCTCCGACGGGTACGAGCTGCCGGCGGTGCCTGGACTCAACGTGGCTGAGGGGCTCGGGCGGGTGGCCGGCAATCTGAAGTTGTACAGAAAACTGCTGCACCGGTTTGCCACCACGGAGGCCGATGCCGCCGAGCGTATCGCGTCCGCCCTGGCCGCGCCGGATCGCGCGCTGGCCGAGCGGCTCGCGCACACGATCAAGGGCGTGGCCGGAAACATCGGCGCGACGGCGGTGCAGCAGGCGGCGGCCGATCTGGAGCAGGCCATCAAAGAGTCAGCTCCAGCCGCGGACATCGACGGGGCGCGCGCATCGCTCGAGGAGTGCCTGGCCTCGCTCATCCACGGTGTGCGGATCGCATTGGAAGGAGCGGACGGCGACACGACGCCGGCAGGCGATCCAGAGCAGATGAAAGTCGCGGTCGGCCAGTTGTCGCGTTATCTGGCCGAGGCCGATGGCGCCGCGATCAACTATTTCGAGTCGGCGGGGCCTCACCTGCGGCCCCTGTTCAGCGCGCAGGGGTTTCAAAGCTTTGCCAGTCTGATTGAGAACTATGCGTTCTCAGAGGCCTACGAGCAACTGACGGCCGCGGCGCGAGAGGCACGTCATCGCGTGAGCCCGACCCGTCGCATCAGATCCGCGAACCGCGGGTCCGAGCGCAGCGGATCGAACCCCGGCTCGACGCCAAGGTATTGCAGCTGGATATCCCGCGCTCGATACGCGTCTTCGAGCGACGCGAACGCCTGCTCCCGCTCGCCCAGAGCCGTCTGCAGGAGCGCCAGGTCGGCTGGGGAGCTGCGCTCCTGGCTCGATCGCAGTTCCTGAAGCATCGCCTGCGCTCGCGTGCGGTCGCCGGCGCGTGCGGCTGCCGCGCCCAGATGGACCTGTGTCGCAGGCGTATCGAGACCGAGTGCCATTGCCCGCGTGTACGCTGCAACAGCGTCCGCGTGCTTGCCCTGAGCGGTATACGTGTGTCCGAGAAACAGATGTGTATAGGGATAGCTTCGGTCCAGCTCGATGGTCTTGTTCAGGGCGTCGATCGCCTGATCGTATCGACGGGCAGACGACAGCACGTACCCGACGGTCGCGTTGACTCCGGGTGAGAGCGGATCGAGCTCCCTGGCGCGTGTGATGGCGCTGATGGCTTGCTCGTGGCGTCCCATGAGCCGCAGATACGTGGCGTACCACCGGTGCGCCAGCGCAAGGTTCGGGTTCAGTTCGATCGCACGCTGGTATTCACGCTCGGCGTCGGCCCACTCCCATGAATACGACATGAGGTTGGCCAGGACGTAGTGCCCATCGGCAAGACCCTCGTCCAGTTCGAGCGCCTTCTGCGCCGCCTCTCTGGCTTTGGGCAGATACTCTTTCGGGTCGACCAGTCCGCTGTTGACGAGGCTCCGATAGATGTCGGACAGATCGGCATAGGCGAGCGCGTAACCCGGATCGGCGGCGATAGCCCGAACGAAGTACTCGCTCGCTTTCTGCCGGTCCTCCGTTCCTCCCCTCGCGCGATGGAAATGTCCTTTGAGCAGCAGTTCGTACGCTTCCGGGTTCCGTACTTGGCGCGTGCCGGGACCTGGTGAAGAGCCAGCGGCTGGGCCAATCCCCAGTTTCCTCGCCACATCACGAGAGATGTCCTCCGACACCTGAAACAGGTCGGCCGTCTTCCGCACGTATTGCTCGCCCCACACCTGCGTCCGGTCGCGCCCGTCGATCAGCTCGATGCTGATCGACAGACTGTCGCCCCGCGGCGAGACCCGGCCGGCCAGGATGCCCGCAACATCCAGCGCCTGCGCCACTGCCTGGGGATCCGCGTCCTGCCCTTTGAACCGCGATGAGGAACTGTTGGCGACAACCTTCAGCCCCGGCACCTGCGACAGACGGTTGATGAGGGCTTCGCTGATGCCGTCCGACAGGTAGTCCTGCTCAGGATCGCTGCTGCTGTTCCTCAACGGCAGGACTGCGATCGACGTGATGCCCGCAGGCCCACTTCCGGCGTACCTGACGTACGCGAAATAGCCGGCTACGAGCGTCGTCACGATGATCAGGGCCGCCGCCAACGAGGTGACACCGATCCGCCGTCGCGGCGTGGGCGCGGCAGCTGCTCCCGGCTCGACGCGTCCGCCTTGCAGCGCGCTCACGACGTCAGTGGCACTGGCGAAGCGATCGTCGGGCCGACGGGCCAGGCACCGAAGAATCGTGTCTTCCCACAGCGGATCGATGTCCGCGACGTGGACACGCGGGCTCAGCGGCGGCTCGTGCAGGCGCGCCGTGGCCATCTTGAGCGGAGTTTCACCGACGAAGGGCCAGGCCCCGGTCACCATCTCGAAGAGCACGACGCCGAGCGCGTAGACGTCTGTCGCCGGCGTCACCGGGCCGCCCTCGACCTGCTCGGGGGCCATGTACGCCGGTGTGCCAGAGATTTCATTCTCCGCCGACATCGCCAGCGACAGCGCCGTGCTCTCATGGTGGGCGCTTCGCCAGGCCAGGCCGAAATCCGTGACGACGACGCGCGTCCCCACGTCCGCATGCGTCGGCTTCACGAGCATGACGTTGTGGCTCTTGAAGTCCCGGTGCACCACCCCAACGCGGTGGGCGGCGGTCAAACCGGCGGCCATCTGCTCGACGAGCGGCAGGATCTCCGCCGTGGAGAATGGTCCATCCCGCCGGATCCTGTCGGCCAGCGTCTCGCCGTGCAGCAACTCCATCGCGAGAAAGACGACGTCGGCGGCCGGCGTGCCAGCTCCCCGGGCCGCGTCTTTGTGGCGGAAGACATCGTACATGCGGCAGACGTTCGGGTGGGTCACCTGTCTCGCCAGGTGCACCTCGCGCTTGAACCGCACGATGGCACGCTCGTCGCTCGCGATGTCGGACAGGATGGTCTTGAGCGCGATCCGCTCGTGCAATTCGAGATCCTCCGCTTCGTAGAGCTCGCCCATGCCGCCTTTCGCCAGGTAACGCACGATGCGGAAGCGGAAGGCGACGATGTCACCAGTACGAAAAACGGGGGACCCAGGCGTCCGAGCGGCGGTCGTCAGGGCGCCGGGCGCCTCGCCCTCGTATGTGACTCCCAGGACGGCCGTCGCCTCCGCTTCGACCTGGCGATGGAGCAGTCGCTGGATCGCGAGATGCGTATTGACGCGCGCGATCACCTCTTCCGGCTGGACGGGCTTCGAGATGAAATCCACGGCGCCCGCTTCGAACCCGCGAATGCGGTCCTTCGGGTCGTTGAGCGCGGACACGAAGATCACCGCGGCGTCGCGGGTTTCCGGGTCGGCCTTGAGGCGGCGGCATGTCTCATAGCCGTCGATGCCCGGCATGACGACATCGAGCAGGATGATAAAGGGTCTGGCGCGCGGTGCGACCCGCAACGCCTCCTCGCCACTGCGGGCGACGAACAAGCGGTAGTTCGGACCGGCGAGCGTTTCGCGGAGGATGTCCAGATTCGTGGGTTCGTCGTCGACCAGGAGAATCCGGCCGGCGTCACCCGCCGCGGCTGGTGTGAGTTGATCGCTCATCGTTCCTCATCTTCGGCGTCGAGGTCGTGGCGGGTGAGCGCCTCGTTCAACTGCTTGCGACTCATGCGGATCGTGGCCCCTGCTTCCAGCAGTTGCGCCCGCACCATCGCGGCACCGCGCTGGTGGGACACCGGCTCGGGCACGGCTGAGAGTCGTGGAACCAGCGCGGCGAAGATTCCTGACGGCAGGACCGTCTCGAGATATTCGAGCGCGGTGCCTCGCAGGTACATGTCGCCGGAGTCGAACGCCAGCGCCGCAACATGTACCGGCTCTCGTTCCAGCACGAGCGAGAGGAGATTGAAGACGTGCTCGCGGACGACGCCATCATCGCTGGCGCCCGTGAGCTCGCGTTCGACGGCCTCATAGACGACGGCCGGCGAGAGCGCCAGCTCGGGATGTTTGTCCGTCAGGGCCACGAGCGCCCGTCCGCAGCGCTGTCGAACCTCGAGGCTGGACGCGGTGAGCGCCTGGACCAGGCCATCGCGTGCGCGGATCGACGCGCAGGACTTCAGCACGAAGGGTAACCGGCGGCGAACGCTCTCCGGCGTCGCGGGGTCGAGCAGGGCGTCGACGAGCTGGCCGGCGACATGCGGACCATACGCCGACAGGCTCTTGACGACTGACCCGAGAAGGTCCTTGTTCGCGAGCAGTGGAACGAGCGCCCCGGCGATCAGCGGGTCGATCGGCGGAGCACGGAGCACCTGCCGGATCCGTGGGAGATCTCCCGAGCGCAGGCTGGCGATCGCCGCAACAACGGGATCATCGTGCGCTGCCGCGTCGACCTTACGCTCGGACACATCGTCCAGCGCGCGACGGATCGAGGCGGCGTCGATGCCCGCCATGCTGACGGCGACGGTGAAGTCGAAGGCGGGCGTGGCCTGGGTGAGGTCTTCGCCCTGACGCTTGAGTCCTCCCTCGAGCGCGCGTACATACTGCGCCCGCAGCCGGCGAGCCACCGTGAACTCCATTCCGGCGGTGAGCACACCGGCGATGTTCACGGCGACGAACGTGTACACGGGGTCCAGGCGGGTGAGCAGCACGATCAGCGCGGCGCCGGCGCCTTTCCCGACACAATCGGCGCTCACGTCCACCGCCGACTTGGCCGCTCGCTTGGCGGCCTCGGGCAGCGGCGTGTAGAAGAGCTCGTAGCCGGCCCGGAAGATTGACGCGCGCAGCGTCACATCGAGGCCGCGTGGAAGAATGCCGCGCCAGGGCGCCGGGGCAACGAAGCTCACCAGACCGGCCGCGCCCACCAGCAGCGGGTGGCTGATCACCGAGCCGCCGAGTCCGATCCGAGCGAGGATCTGGCGGCCGAGCAGGGCCTGCAGCAGGAACGCGGCGAGGGCCGTCCCGGCATAGAAGAAGCCGAAGAAACGCATCAGCGGCTCGCCCTTGCCAAACCAGCCGACGACTTCCGCCTTGAGCAGGTAATCGGCCAGCGCCGCGAGCGCCGCGGCGAGTGCGACCACCAGGGCGAGATCGCGAAGGAGTGGCACGCGCCGGATCTCGGTCCATCCGCTCCGGCGGTCTTCCTGCACCGCTGGCCGTGTCCGCCGCGCAGCCATGCCGCGACCGATGAACACGGAACCCACCACGCACGCGGCGCCCGACACGCCCAGCAGACCGAACACCGCTCCCTGGGACAGGAGGACCGTCACGCGCTCCGCGCCGACGCCTCCAGCCAGGCCGCCAAAGGCGCCCGCCGCGGCCACTCGCGCCATCAGCGCCTTGGCCGAGTGCGGGTCGAAGCGCTCGTTGAGCAGCGACCAGAACGTCGAGATGCCGATGGCGCCAAGCACACTGGCGTGAAAGTAGACGAGCGCCGACACCGCGCGCGGGTATCCGCTGAGCAGGCTCCACTCCACCAGGAACAGCGCTGAGCTGACGGCGACGAAGAACGGGACGAAGCGAGCCGGGCCGAACCTGGCCAGGAGGCGGCCGGATGACTCCGCCGCCGGGAAAGCCAGCACCGCCCCCGCAGCCATGAAATACGGGAGCGTCGTGACCTGAAACCACGTGAGGAAGAGCGCGTCGCGCAGCGCATTGGAAGCGACTTGCTGCGCGATGAGCGCCGCCGCGGTCAACGGTGCCAGGAGCAGGGCCGAACGCCTCAGCTCACCCGCGGTGGATGCCGCCCGTGGTGTCACGACCGGCTCGTCCTTTCGAGTTGCGCCACGATGCAGTAAGGGTGATTCATGAACCTAATGTCAAGATCGTAGAAGTACAAGCCCACGCCCGCAATCGGACCGTGGAGCGTGCGAAGTTCCTCAGTCCTGGGCCGCGCTGCTTGCGCTGATCGATGAATGTCCTGTCATCCACGCCGCTCTTGACGCACCACGCCCCCGGCCACGCGTCGCAAGGTGAGCCGTAACGAGATAGAATCGCGCCGGCTGTGCCACCGACTCGAAAGGCATGGGTCGCCGATGAAAACTCACGTCTTCAGCGGCCTCAGCGGACACGCCGGCCAGTCGGATCTGCTCAACTGGCTGGGATCGATCGCCTCTTCCCGCCCGCGCGTCATCCTCACACACGGCGAGGACGAACAGCGCAAAGCGCTCCGCGACTGCATTCAGCGGCGGTTCGGTCTCCGATCCGAAATGCCTGCCTATCGCGACGTGATCGAGTTTTGACGTAACGAATGAAACGGGCGGCGACGTTCGACCGAAGGAGACAATCTCTGATGTCAAGCACACCGAACCCAACGGACGCGGCACGGCTCGTGAGCCTGGCCGACGAGGAGGCGGTCAAGGAGATTCTCAGCGCGACCGTGCTCGATCTCTGGAAGATCGTGAACAACCTGACGCGGCTCAGGCCGTCGAAGCGCGAGCGGTACCGCGTGGCAATTTTCGGTTCGGCCCGCGCGAAGCCCGGCACCTACGTGTACGACGAAGTGAAGCGCGCGGCGGCGGCGTTCGCCGCGATGGGCTGCGACATCGTGACGGGCGGCGGTCCCGGCCTGATGCAAGCGGCCAACGAAGGCGCGAAAGAAGCCGGCGCGCCCGGTTCGGTTGGCATCCGCGTCGAGCTGCCGTTCGAGCAGGATGTGAATCCGTTCGTCGAGCAGGCGTTCGAGCACGAGACGTTCTTCACCCGCCTTCACCACTTCGTGATCGCCTCCGACGCGTTCGTCGTCGTGCCCGGCGGCATCGGCACCGTGCTCGAGATGCTGATGATCTGGCAGCTGCTCCAGGTCCGGCATGTGGACCACGTGCCGCTCATCCTCGTCGGCAAGATGTGGCGAGGACTCGTCGACTGGACGAAGACGGCGATGCTCGACCCGCGCCTGGCCCTCGCGAGTGCCGAGGATCTCCAGATCCCGCAGTGCCTCGATACCGCGGACGAAGCGATCGCCGTCGTCCGCGACCTGCACGGCAAGTGGGCGGCTCGCAAGTAAGTCAACTGCAGGTTTAGCGATCCGGAGAAGAGCTTGAACACCGAATGTGATCATTCCTGCCTGAGCGTCTGCATCGGATCGAGGCGGGCGGCGCGTGTCGCGGGGATCCATGCGGCGAGCAGGCAGGCCACGACGATCACGAGCACGCTCGCCGCATACGCGATCGGATCGGTGACGCGCACGATCTCGGCAAGCGTCGCCGCCGCGGGCGTGGCGATCAGGATCGTGGCGAGAGACGCGGCGAGTCCGACTCCGGCCAGCAGCCCGTAGACGACGGGGCGCGTGGTCTGCGACAGGATCAACCGCGTCACCTTCTGTGACGAGGCGCCGAGCGCCATCCGCACGCCGATCTCCTTGGTGCGCTGCTCGACGAGATACGACAACACGCTGAAGAGCCCGGACACGGTCAGCAACAGCGCGAGGCCGCCGAGCACGAGCGACACCCAGAACGCGATCTGCAGGAAGAACCTCTCGAGCCTGGCCACCGTTCGCATCGTCACGACCATGCCCATGTCGGATCGACTCTGGTGAGGTGATCGACGAGAGTGCGGCGGGCGATCTCGGAATCGCCCTTGACGCGCGCCGCGACCAACGTGTTCGGCGTGTTGACGCTGGTCGGCAGGAAGATGCCGGCATCCTCGCTATCGGTGAAACGGAAACCCGCGACGTCGCGCGACACGCCCACCACCGTGACCAGACGCGCCGGTATCGGCGGTTCGTCCTTCGGCACCGTTCCGGCACCGAAATCCTGCTCGAGCCGGAACGTTTCGCCGACGCCGCTGCCACCCGGCCACAGCTCCCGCGCCATCGACTCCGAGACGATGGCGACCGCGTGCTCGCCGTCGCGCTCCGCCGCGGTGAACGATCGCCCGCGCACGATGGGAATGTCGAAGACCTCGAAGTACTCGGGCGAGACGAACTTGCAGGCGACCGGCAGTTCTGCTGCCGCCGATGGTCGCGAACGCCCGGTGCGGCCCGGCCAGCATGCCCGGCCGCAGGGCCGCATACGCGGTAATGGTCGATTCGGACGCGATCGCCTGGATCATCGCCGCGCGCTTCGGCTCGTTGATCGATTTCGATGAGCACGGTATCAACCGTGCGGAAGCCCGGATCGAATCGCGACGATGCGATCGCGCTGCGCAGGAAAATCGCCGCGCAGATCAGCAACAGCGCCGAGGCGAAGACCTGGATGCCGATCAGCGCATTGCGGGCGCGGCCGGGACGCGCGTCCCTCACCAGCTCGCCGCGCAGCGTCCGCACCGGCTCGACCCGCGTCGCCTGCAGCGCGGGCATCAACGCGAAGAAGGCCGTGGCGGCCAGTGCCGCGATGACCAGGAACACGGCCACGCGCCAGTCAGCAGCGGGCACGGGTTGAGGTCGAGTCGCCGAGGTCCACCGGCATCGTCCGCATCGCCCAGTAGACTATGGCTTCCGAGCGCTACCCGCGAGATGAGGTAGCCGCCGCCGGCCGCGGCCAGCGCGAGCAGCGAGCTCTCGGTCAGGAGCTGACGGACGATGCGGCGGCGCGACGCCCCGAGCGACAGGCGAATGCCGATCTCGCGCTGACGCGCCACGCCGCGCGCGAGCAGCAGGTTGGCGACGTTGGCGCAGCCGATCATCAGGATCAAGCCGAACGCAAAGAACAACGGCGTGAAGACCGCGACGGCTTCCATGGGGTTGCGGAATCGTGCCTCGCCTCGGCAGCAGCACGATCGTCTCCGCGCGGCGATCGCCGACTGGGACCTGCCGGTTCGAATCCCACGCGGCGATCTGCGTCGCGGGCGCTCTCCATCGACACACCAGGTTTGAGACGGCCGATGATTTCCACGCCGACGCTGTCTTCGCGGCCGCGATGGGCCGGCTGGAACTGCGCGAGCTGCGAGAGTGGCGCCCAGAAGTCAGCGGCGCCGACCTCGAGGCCGCGGAACCCTGCCGGCATCACGCCGACGATCTCGAACGGCGCGCCGCCGACGAGCACGGTCCGTCCCAGCACGTTCGGATCGCGATTGAAGCGGCGGTTCCATCCCTTGTCGCTCAGCACGATCGACCGGATTGCCGCCCGACTCGTCATCGACGGGAGCGAGGGCGCGTCCCATGACGGGATTGACGCCGACGACGTGGAAGAAATTGCCGGTGACGAGCGTCACCGCCATCATCCGGCCATCGACGCGCAGATCGATGTCGGACAACGCGGCATACGCGTCGGTGAAGACACTGGTCTCCCTGCGCAACGCTTCGAACTGCGGGCGCGTGAACGGCGATCGCTCGCCATTGGCCGGCCGCGGCCGTTCGACGGCGTACATCTCGCTGATATCGGGGACCGTGTCGACGCGGAACAGGAACGTATTCAGGATGGTGAACAGGACCGCCACGACGCCGAGCCCGATCGCGACGGTCGCCACGATCGTGAAGGCGGCCAGCGGCGCGCGCCTGAAGGAGCGCAGCGCGAACCGAACGTCACGGATGGTGTCGTCGACGAACGCGGTGCCGCGCTCGTCGCGGCATTCGTCGGCAACGACGGTCGTCGATCCGAAACGCGCCCGCGCCTGCGCCCGCGCCGCATCCGGCTGCATGCCCTGATCGATCAACTTCCTGGCTTCGCGCTCGATGTGAAACGAGAGCTCGTCGTGCAGATCCCGTTCGACGCCGGCCGGGGGTGATCAGGGCGCGAAGGCGAAGCTTCAGGTCGCGAAGGCCCATGAGGTCTACGCCAGCTTCATGATGTCGACACTCGACATTATCGAGTCTTGGTGTCGACTGTCAACACCAAGGCCGTTGGCGGAACCGCGACAACCGGCCAGGTCAAGCGGGACTGTATGGTGCGCGGTAAGGCGCGCCAGAACCGGCAATCTCGTTTAAGCTGTTTGCGGTCCGTATGAATCCATTGCAGCGAGGGTGTCCATACGCGACGAGAAATGCTGGCAGGAAGAACCTCTCGTTGTAGCGTCAGGAAGCGAAAGGACGAGTCGCATGGCCAAACGTACGACCCACCGCAGCAGCGCCGGGAAGAAGCTCTACGCCGTCAGGGACGCGTCGGGCAAATTCAAGGACATTCAGACCTACGAGCGCGCCCATCGCCAGGACCTGAAGAAAAAGGCCGGCGGGGAGAGCAAAACCGCGGCGACGAAGACCCGGTAGTCGTTCGGGGCTACCGTCTTTCGAAGCGGCCGGCTCTGCCGCTCGAATCATCGAAAGCGGCTGCGCTGGACACGCGGTTCGAGCTCGGATGAGTTCTGCTGGGAATGTCACGGAGTTGCTCGTCGCGTGGGGCCGCGGCGATCAGGGCGCGCTCGACGTCCTGGCGCCGCTCGTCCAGCAGGAACTGCACCGCCTCGCCACGCGCTATATGGCGGGCGAGCGGCCCGGACACATCCTTCAGGCGACGGCGCTCGTCAACGAGGCCTACCTGCGGCTGGTGGACTGGAAGGGCGTCCGCTGGCAGAATCGCGCGCACTTCTTTGCGATGGCGGCGCAGATCATGCGCCACATCCTCGTCGACAAGGCCCGGGCGCGCGCCCGGGCCAAGCGTGGCGCCGCTCCGCTCCACGTGTCGTTGTCGGAGGCCGCGCAGGTGCCGCTCGGCAAGAGCGTCGATCTGGTGGCTCTGGACGACGCGCTCAAAAGCCTCGAGGGGCTGCACCCGCGCCAGAGCCGTGTCATCGAGCTGCGCTTCTTTGGCGGGCTGGACCTCGAGGAAACCGCGCACGTGCTCGGCGTGTCGGTGGGAACTGTGAGACGAGACTGGAGCCTGGCGCGTGCCTGGTTGTTTCGCGAACTCCACCCCACCGCGCAAAATCCGCGTGGTGGAGGCCCCGGACCGAGCGGACGCGGATGACCCCGGAACGATACGAGAAGGTCGCGCACCTGTATCACGCGGCACTGGACCTGCCGCGCGAGCGGCGCTCCTCGTTTCTTGCCGGCGCCTGCGCCGGTGACGAGTCGCTGCGGATGGAGGTGGAATCACTGCTCGCCGCAAACGAAGCCGCCGGGGATTTCATCCTCACGTCGGCGATCAGCGTGGAGGCCCAATCGATAGCCCACGACGAGGACGCGGCCTTGCTGGCGGGCCGCGTCGGCGCCTATGACATCGTCTCGCTCATCGGCCGGGGCGGTATGGGCGAGGTGTACGAGGCGCACGACACGCGGCTCGACCGCAAGGTTGCCTTGAAGCTGGTTCGGCCCGCGCTCACCGGCAACGCTGAAGCCGTTCGTCGTTTCGAGCAGGAGGCGCGCGCCGCCTCGTCGCTCAACCACCCGAATATCGTCACCATCTACGAGATCGGTGACATGGACGGCCGGCGCTTCCTGGCCATGGAGCTGGTGGAAGGCCATTCGCTCTCGGCGCTCGTCCGCCGCCCCGTCGCACCCGACGCGGTCGCGCGTATGGGCGCGCAACTCGCGAAGGCGCTTTCCGTCGCGCACGCCGCCGGCATCGTCCATCGCGACATCAAGCCCGAGAACATCATGGTGCGTGCCGATGGTTACGTGAAGCTCCTCGACTTCGGTCTGGCGCGCCTCGTCCAGCAGCCGGCCGCGACGCGGCTGCCCGACGACGCGGCCACGCAGGTGCGCACGATTCTCGGCACGCCACGCTACATGTCGCCCGAGCAGGCCCGCGGCGAGACCGTCACGGGCGCCAGCGACGTGTTCTCGCTCGGCGTGGTGCTCTTCGAGCTCGCCGAGGGCGCTCACCCGTTCGAGGCGGCAACAACCGGCGCCGCCAGTGCAGTCCAGCCGCAAGCTGTTCCGATCCCGCGACCACGCATACCGGACATGCCAGCGCTCGAGCGACTCCTTCTCCGGATGCTCGAGACGCACGAAGCGGCGCGCCCGAGCGTCAGCGACGTCGCGGCGGAGCTGACGAAGCTGGCGGTTGCCGCCTCGCACCCTGTCGAACTCGGCGCGCTGACCGCCAGGGGTGAGCCACGCGTTCACAATCTTCCGCCGCAGCGCACGCCGTTGATTGGACGGGCTGCCGAGATCGCCGACGTGAAGGGACGGTTGCTGGACCCCGCTGTTCGGCTGCTGACGTTCACAGGGCCTGGCGGTACCGGGAAGACGCGACTCGCCATCCAGGTCGCCGCCGATCTCGCGCCGTGCTTCGAGGGCGGCGTGCCGTTCGTCGACCTGGCGCCGATCACCGAGCCGAATCTCGTCGCGTCGACGGTGGCGCGCGCGCTTGGTGTGTCCGCGAGCAGCGAACGTCCGCTCGTGAGCATTCTGTGCGAGCACCTGAATGCGCGCGGACCGACACTTCTGCTCATGGACAATTTCGAGCAGGTCTCCGCCGCCGCCGCGATCGTACGAGAGCTGCTCGACGCGAGCCCCGGGCTCACCGTCCTCGTGACCAGCCGTCACGCGCTTCGCATCTACGGCGAGCAGGAAGTCCCGGTCTCGCCACTGCCGCTTCCGGAGCCCAGCGGCGCGCTCTCACCGGCGGCATTGATCGAGTGCGCGTCTGTTGCGCTGTTCGTTCAACGGGCCGCGGCCGTGCGGCCCGACTTCACGCTCACGGCCAGGAACGCACAGGCCGTGGTCGATATCTGCCGGCAGCTGGACGGGCTTCCGCTGGCAATCGAGCTCGCCGCGGCGCGCGTCAAGATTCTGCCGCCGCACGAGCTGCAGGCACGTCTCGAACGCCGACTCGATGTGCTCACCGGCGGGGCGAGGGACCTTCCGGAGCGCCAGCAGACGCTCCGCCGCACGATTACGTGGAGCTTCGACCTGCTCACGCCGGCAGAGCAGAAGCTGTTCCGACGATTGTCGGTCTTCGCCGGCGGCTGCACGCTGGAAGCCGTCGAGGCCGTCTGCAACACGCGCGAAGACCTCGGCGTCGACGTCCTCGAGGGTGTGGCCTCGCTCGTCGACAACAGCCTGCTCGTCCGGCCCGTATCGGACGACTCCGTGCCGCGATTCTTCATGCTCGAGACCTTCCGCGAGTACGCGCGCGAGCGGTTGCAGCAGAGCGGGGACGCGGACGAGGCCGCGCGCGCGCACGCGGCATACATGCTCGTGCTGGCCGAGGAAGTCCCGCTCACGCTGAATCCGCCGGAGCGTGAGCCCTGGCTGCGCACATGCGACGCGGAGCAGGACAACATGCACGCGGCTTTTCACTTTCTGATCGACAGTCGGAACGTGGAGTGGGCCCTCCGGCTCGCCGCGGCGCTGTTCAGATTCTGGGAGCAACGCGAGCAGGCGACGGAGGGTCGCGAGACGCTCGCCCGCGTGCTCGCCATGTCCGGCGCAGAGCAGGTGACGCCCCTGCGCGCACGCGCACTGTACGGCGCGTCGGTGCTCGCCGACGTCCAGGGAGATCTCACGACGGCCGAAGCGTACAGTCGCGAGGCCTGCGAGATCTATCGGCGGTTCGGCGATACCAAGGGCGTCGCGACGACCATGGCCGCCATGGCGTGGCAGGCGCAGCACGGCGGGCGCTACGCCGAGGCCACCCGGCTGCACGCAGAGACGATGCCGCTGTGGCAGGAGCTGGGCGACCCGACCGCACTGGATCTGGCGCGATACAACATGGCGAACGCCGCGCGCGCTCAAGGCGATGTCGCCCTCGCTCGCAGCACCTTCGACGATCTCCTCACCTCATCCGAGGCCCGCCACGATCTTCGGTCGGTCGCGTGCGCGCTGAACGGCCTCGGCGATCTCGCGGTGGCTCAGGACGACTATGCGAGCGCGCGGCGCTACCATCAGCGCAGTCTCGAAGCCTTCCGGCAGATTGACGATCGGTGGGGTGTCGCCCAGGTGCTGACCGACGTGGCGGAGGTCGATGTCCGCACGGAGAACTATGCCGCCGCGAGCGGCGCGCTCCTCGAGGCGCTGGGAATCTTCCGCGAGCTCGGGCATCAGCGCGGCGTCGCCCGGCAACTCGAGCGGCTGTCCTGGTGTACCGGCTGCCAGCGCCGCGACGAGGCGGCCGTGAGGCTGGCGAGCGCCGCGGCGGCGATACGCCAGCGGATAGGAGCGCCGATCAAGCGCTCCGAGCGGACGAGGATCGACGAGACGCTTGCGCAGGCCAGAGCGCGCCTCGATCCCGCGGCTTACGCCGTGGCCTGGCACGAGGCGCGCACGGCGACGCTCGAATCGATTCTCGAGGCGGAGCTGAGCGTGCGGCCCGAGCCCGGTCCTACTGATATGTCTGCGGGTCGATCAAGTGCCTGACGGCGGAGATCCGGCTCGCCGGGACGCCGGCCTGGCGCGCGTGTTCGCGAATCGCGGATTCGTCCGGCGCGAGGTACACGCAGTAGACTTTTTCGTCCGTGACGTAGCTGTAGAGCCACTGGACCTGCGGTCCCATTCCCTTCAGGACCTCCAGCGAGCGCAGGGACACCTCCCGGATTTCGCTTTCGGTCATCCGGCCCGCTCCAGGAATGTCCCGCTCGATGACGTACTTCGGCATATCGTACCGGCCAAAGCATAACACCCCGCGGGGGCTGTCGTCGCCGTCGTGCTGGCTCGAGTGGTGAACGCGGCATGAACCGCAGCTCGTCGAAGGGGCTTGGCGCTTTACGGTTCGAAGGCGCTTTTCGAGGGCGGCGTGCCCGTTCCTGAGCGACGCCGACAAGGAATCGACTCTGTGACGCAGAAGACTTGTCAGGGGTAGTGACCGTGACGTCCAAGCATTCCTTCCTGGATCCGCTCCTGAAGCGCAGCGAGTCGACGTTTGCGCTCGCCAACAGCCGCAACAACCGGATTGTCGCGCGCACGCTGACGCCGGCCTTTGATTCAGAGTCCCGGCGCCGGGGCCTCCTGAAGCAGGATTCCATGCCGGAGGACAGCGCGTTGATCATCGCGCCCAGCAACGCCATCCACACGTTCTTCATGCGCTTTGCGATCGACGTGGCCTTCGTCGCGCGCAGCGGCCGCGTGGTCAAGGTGCGCCGCGCGGTGCCGCCCTGGCGCATGGCCGCCGCGCTCCGCGCCTACGCCGTGATTGAGATGCCAGTCGGCGCGATCGATCGGGCCGATGTCCTGCCAGGCGACACGCTGAGCGTCGTACAGCTCTGATCGCGCTCTTCACGACGTTCTCGTCCCCGGTAGATGGATCGTCTACTCAGGGCTAGAACACTCCTGCCTGCCCCGCGCGGTGAGTGCCCGTGCGCATCGCTGGATCAGCCAAAACACTCGAAAACATTAGCAACTCGCGCCGCCGCCGTGGTCTGGCAGCACCCTTGCTCAAAGAGGCGGCGGAACCATGCTCGGACGAAGAAGCTACAAGAGATTCAGGGTGACGCCTTCATCGAAAGGCGTGATGCGGGTTTTGCGCGACGTCGTCGTGCAGTGGACCCGGGACAGCGAGTGGACGGCGATCGGCCGGGAGGCCGGTGTGGTCGGCGAGATCCTGGTGCTGGACCTCGGAGTCGGTCATTCGCCGCTCCGGTATCCGGTTCGCGTGGTCGAGAGTCGTCCTGTGATCATCGAGGGTGCCGTTCGACATCAGCTGCGCCTCCAGGTGGAACAAATGGCGGTGGGTCGATGAACTCTGGCGCGGACGATCGTTTTGTGCGAGACGTACGGTGGTTCTGCAGTGCTCACGCGTGAACTGCGCGTGCATCTTCTCAACGCGAGCGTGTCGGGCTGCCTGGTTGAAAGCAACTTGCGGATCGAAGTCGGGACCGTCGGGACAATCCGCGTGGAGCTCAACGGCGAGGAATACGAGGACGAAGTGCAGGTCCTCCGTTGCCAGGAGATCGCGGGAGCCGGGTCCGTGTACCACCTCGGTATGCAGTTTCTCTGGATCGCGCCGCCGCACGAACGATCGATTCGCCACGCGCTTGCGCGCGGCGTGGGAACGTTCGCGCTCCCGAAAACAACCCGTGTGAATTGAGCACGGTTACAGATTGTCGAGCCGGGGAGCGCAGCCGGCGCGACATATATCGGCGGAGCTGTGCAGCTGGCAAGGAACACGACCAGGAGTTTGTTCCCAAGTTTGGGAATCCCGAGCGCGTATGTCGCTCAACTTACTCCATCGGCGTGTCCGAACCCGGCAAACGTCAACTCGTTTCGTTAACTCGTTAGTGTAGGAGATTCGTAATGAAGAACTTGTTCGTTCGTTTCGTTCGTGAGGATGCGGGTCAGGACCTGATCGAGTATCGCTGCTCGCGGCGATCATCGCCGTTGGTTCGATCGTGGCGATGGGTCTCGGTCGGCGATGAGATCGACACGGTGTTCGCGGACGTCGTGACCGGTCTCCAGACCCGGTAGTTGCTGTCCGGCGCGATTGGGAGCGCACGGAGCTCCCATCGCGCCGGGTCTGATGGCGCTGCTCGTGACTACGGTCGGACGGTCAACCGACAGCTGATACCTGCAGGCTCGAGTGATGTCGAGGCAGGAGATTGTCGTGGCGAACGCGCAGTCGGCACGACATGCATAGGCGAGCGTGCAGTTGGAACGAAAGTGGATAAATCGTTTTCGTAAGGAGTAGTCCAGATGAAGAATCTGTTCGTTCGTTTCGTTCGTGAGGAAGCGGGCCAGGACCTGATCGAGTACTCGCTCCTGGCGGCGATCATCGCCGTGGGTTCGATCGTGGCGATGGGCGCGGTCAGCGATGAGCTCGACACCACGTTCGGTGACATCGTGACCGGTCTCGCAGACCCGGTAGTTGCTGTCCGGCGCGATCGGGAGCGCACGAGCTCCCATCGCGCCGGGTCAGTTTCGCAAGAAGAGTTCACATCACATGAAGCCTGTTCGCCTGGCAAATCGCGGTCTCAGAGAGGACCACGAGTCCGACGCTCGGACTGCATTGGTTATGCGACGAGAGCGGCCAGGACGTCGTCGAGTACGCGCTGCTCGGCGCGATCGTCGGCATCGCGTCGGTTCTGACCTGGCAGCTGCTCGCGACAACGGTCGGGACGTTTACAGCGCCGCGCGATGCAGATGTGCAGGGCGTGTCGGCGTGCACCCCGGATCCCGGCGGCGGCGGATGTCCGTAGTTACAGACGAGCGCACGTGCGGATATGCGCGCGGCTGCGTCAACTGGTATGACATTTCATGAGCACTTCACACATTGTCGTCGGCGTGGTGCTGGCCCTCGCGTGCATCTCGGATCTGCGCACGCGACGCATTCCGAACGTGCTGACGTTCTCGGCGGTCGCCAGCCGCGCTCGTGTTTCACCTCCTTACGGGTGGCTGGAGTGCGGCGGGCTGGAGCATCGCCGGCTGCTTTCTCGGCGCCCTGCTCTTCTTTCCGATGTTCGCCCTGCGCGGCATGGGTGCGGGCGACGTGAAGCTGCTGGCGGCCGTCGGGCGCCTGGCTCGGCCCGTCGCAGGTCGTGATCGCCGCACTCGCCACGAGCATCGCCGGCGGCGTCATCGCCCTGGCGGTCGCGCTCGGTCACGGGTACCTCAAGATGGCGTTCCGCAATCTGTGGATGCTCCTGACGCACTGGCGGGTCATGGGGCATTCGCCCGGTGCGACGAGTTGACGCTCCAGGGTGCGCGCGGCCCGCGCCTCGCGTACGCGCTCCCAATCGCTATCGGCACGCTGGTGACGTTATGGCTCAAGTAGGACGCGGTGGTTCAAGCGCGGGCGCTCTGAGGACGGCGCACAGCTCGTCGAATTCGCGCTCGTCCTTCCGCTTCTGCTCCTGGTGGTGCTGGGCATCGCGGAGTTCGGGTTCATCTTCCAGCGCTACGAGGTCATCACGAACGCCGCCCGCGAAGGCGCGCGCGTGGCGGTGCTGCCGGGATATACGACGCTGACGTGCAGGCGCGCGTGGCCGGCTACACGTACGCCGGCCGCGTGCCCACAACGACCAGTCCGGTCAATCCGACCGTTCTCGTCGAGAACATCTCGGTTCCGGTGGTCGGGCGGGCGGCCGCCGATCAGCGCGAAGCGCGTCACGGTCACCTACACCTACACCTTTCAGTTTCTGAACGCCCTGTCGGCGTTCTTTGGTTCGCACACCGACCGTTCCGCTCACTGCCGTCTCGGAGATGCGCACCGAGGCGGGTTCGTAGAGTCGCAGAGGAGAGAAGTCATGGATCGGAACAAACGCACAGCCGTGGTGGTCCTCGTCGCGGTGCTTCTGGCAGCGATCGCCAGCTTCGGCATGTATCGCGTGGTGTCCGCGCGGCCGGCCAGCGAGGGCAGCGCTGTCAAGACCGTCGACGTCGTCGTCGCGCAGCATCCGCTGCCGCTCGGTACCCGGCTGACCCGGGACCACGTCAAGCTGGCCAAGTGGCCGGCGGATACGCAGGTGCCGGGCGCCTTCGCGAAGGTGGACGAGGTCGTCGACCGCGGCCTCATCGCGACCGTCGAGGAGAACGAACCGCTGACCGCGGCCAAGCTGGCGCCGCTCGAGGCGGGGGCCGGCCTTCCGCCGTCGATTCCTCCGGGCATGCGCGCCATCTCGGTCAAGGTCAACGAAGTGGTCGGCGTGGCCGGCTTCGTCGTCCCCGGCACTCGCGTCGACGTCATGGTGACGCTGACGAACCGCCAGGCGCAGCAGGAAAGCATGACCCGCGTGGTCGTCAGCAATGTCCAGGTGCTCACCGCGGGCACCCGCTACGACCAGGAGAACGCGAAGGACGGCAAACCGATTCCGTCGACCGTCGTGACCCTGCTGGTGTCGCCGGAAGACGGAGAGCGCATCGCGCTGGCGGCGTCCGAGGGCCAGATCATGCTGACGCTGCGCAATCCGCTCGATACGTCACCGACCGCGACGTCGGGTACGCGGACCACCGCGCTGTTCGGACAGCCGCGCCGGCGGCCGCGCCGGCGACCGCCGCGCGCTCCGCGTGCGTCAACGCCGGCGAAGCCGGTTCACCCCGAGCCGGCAGCGGCTCCGGCGCCGAAGATCTACACCGTTGAAGCAATTCGCGGCGCCAAGCGAAGTCGAGGAGATCGTTCGATGAAGACGTTGATGGTAGTTTCGAATCGCGGCACCGCGCACCGTTCGCTGCGGGTCTGGCCGCGCTGCTGACGCTGTAGTGCAGCCTGCCGGCATTCGCTCAGCAGCCGGCACCGGCAGCGGCCACGCCGCGGCCGCAGTACGAGCGCGTCGTGGTGACGTCCGGTCGATCGACCGTGGTGCCGACGGACTTCGACGTCACGCGCATCGCCATCACCAATCCCGAGATCGCCGACGCGGTGGTCGTGCAGCCGCGCGAGATTCTCGATCGACGGCAAGAAGGCCGGCACGGTCAGCCTGATCGTCTGGGGCGCCGACACGCGCCGCCAGTACGACATCGTCGTCGAGCCGGCGATCACCGACGCTCGAGCAGCACCTGCAGACGCTCTTCCCGGGCGAGGCGATCACGGTCAGCGTCAGCGAAGAGGCCATCATTCTGTCCGGCCACGTGTCGAGCACCACCGTCATGCTGCGCGCCGGCGAGATTGCCACGTCGTCGTCCGCCAAGAGCAAGGTCATCAACATGCTGCAGGTCCCCGGCGGCAGCGAGAGCCAGCAGGTCATGCTGCAGGTGCGATTCGCCGAGGTCAATCGCACGCGCGCTCACCGAGCTCGGCGTCAATCTGTTCGTCAATCGCGAGCGGTTTCGCCGCGCGATCGACGACCCAGCAGTTCGCGGCGCCGGATCTTCGACGACGAAAAGCCGGCGGCATGGTGTTCAGCGATTTCCTGAATCTGTTCTTCTTCGACCGCAAGGAAGGCATCGGCGGCGTCATCAAGGCGCTCGAAGTCAGAGCGGCGGGTTCCAGAGCCTGGCCGAGCCCAACCTGATTGCCTACAACGGCCAGGAAGCCAGCTTCCTCGCCGGCGGAGAGTTCCCGGTTCCGATCGTCCAGGGCAGCCACCGGCTCGGTCACGGTCGTCTTCAAGGAGTTCGGCATTCGGCTGAACTTCAAGCCGACGATCGCCGGCGACGTGATTCGCCTGAAGGTCCGGCCGGAAGTCAGCGCGCTCGACTTCGCCAACGGCATCACGCTCGAGGGCTTCCGCATTCCGGCGCTGACGACGCGGCGCGCCGAAACCGACGTCGAGCTGCGCGACGGGCAGTCGTTCGCCATCGCCGGCCTGCTCGACAACATCAGGCAGGACGACGCGGCCGCGATTCCGATCCTGAGCAAGCTGCCGATCATCGGCTAGCTGTTCAAGAGCAAGGCGGACCGCTCCGAGGAGACGGAATTGATGGTGCTCATCACCCCGCGTCTCGTGCGTCCGCTGAACCCCGACGAAGTGCCGGCGCTCCCCACGAACATCCGGCCTCTGATCAAGCGCGGCGACATCGGACAGCAGCTCGACGGCGCCGCCGGAATCGCCGACGCGCCGATCGACACGAAGAGCAACCGCGGCTTCCGGGTGAAGAAGTAATGACCGCGCGAACGACCAGCGGCGTCGCCGGCGAACGGGGCGCCGTCCTCATCCAGGTCGCGGTGGCGCTGCTCGCGCTGCTCGCGCTGTCGGCGTTCGTCTTCGACTACGGCGTGATGTGGGCGAGCCGGGGACAGGCGCAGAACTCGGCCGACGCCGGTGCGCTCGCTGGCGCACAGTCGTTGCTCCTCTTGCAGGGTGACGACGCCGCACGCAACGCGGCGACGGCGCTGGCGACTCGGCACTCGATCTTCGGCCAGAACGTCATCGCCGGCAACGTCACCGTGACGGTGCCGCTGCCGTGTCCGGCCCCGTTCAACACGCCGTCGGGCTGCATCAAGGTCGACATTTCGAAACAGGACGTGCCGACGTTCTTTGCTCGCCTCGTGAACATCCAGACGCAGGGCGTCCGCGCCACCGCGACCGCGATGGTCGGCGCCGGCAACGCTGTTCAGTGCATCAAGCCCTGGATCGTCGCGGATCGCTGGACCGACAACTCCGGCACCGGCTCGAATACGAGCGGGTGGGATCAGGAAGACGTGTTCCAACCCGGCACGGACGTCTACGCGCCGCCGGGATTCAGAGCAGAGGGACCCGGCAACGACGTCGGCCTGCAGCTCGCGCTCAAAGGCGATGGGAAGCAGTGGAGCTCGGGATGGTCGCTGGAGATCGATCTCGGGGGCGGCAACGGCGGCAATACGTATCGCGACGAAATCGCAGGCTGTCCGTCATGGGTCCCGACGGTGGGTTTGTACAACCCGGCTTACCCGTGTAACTCGCGCGCTGACACGAACCCCGAGCGTGGATGCGTCAATGTTAAAACTGGCGTGAGGCAGGGACCGACCGCGCAGGGCGTGGCTGATCTGATTGCGCTCGATTCCGGGTCTTACTGGAATCCCGCGACCAACAGCGTATCCGGAGGCTGCATGGCGACGGGGACCTGCAACAACCCGACGGGTGTGAATATCAGCCCGCGGATTGCGCCGATTGCGATCTTCGATCCGGTCTCGTACGCGAACTCCGGCTGCAGCGGAAACAATTGCGTGGCCAAGGTGGTGAATCTGCTCGGGTTCTTCGTCGAAGGCATGTGTAGCGACGTGCTACCGAACAGGAACACGCCGGCGTGGTGCGGCACGCATCGACGCGAAGAAGACGTCGTCGGCCGGCTCATGCCGTACCCCGGTCAGTACTCAGGTCAGGCGGGGAACCCTGGAAACGCCAGCTTCCTGGAAACCATCACGCTGGTCCGTTAGCACTAAGGCATTGGTTGGTTAGGAGAAGTCCATTGGCTGCTGTTCTCACGATTCTCGGTGCACGTGACTCCCGGCTCGAGGAGCTCGTTCGGGCATCGGGTCGCGTTTCGACCGTGACCTGGCTGTCGAATCTGAGCACGCTGCTCGATCCCAGAGCTGGTCAGCCAGACGTCCTGCTGGTCGATGTTCGTCAGGACGGCAAGTTGCCCGGCAATCTGCCGGCACTCAAGCAGCAGCATCCGTCGACGAACGTGATGCTGCTCGGCATCCGCTGTCGACCCGGCGTTGATGCTCGAGGGCATGCGCGCCGGCGTCACCGAGTTCATCGCCGAGCCACTGAATCAGCGCTGACTTCGATGCGGCGATCGCGCGGCTGCTCGGCCAGCGGAAGCCAGGTCGCCGGCCGGCCCGGTGTTCGCGTTCGTCGGCGCCAAGGGTGGCGTCGGCACGACGACGACGGCGGTCAACGTGGCGACGGCACTGGCGAAGCTTGCCAAGGGCCCGACGCTGCTCGTCGACCTGCACCTGGCGTACGGGGATGCGGCCGTGTTCCTCGGCGCCGACCCGCGGTTCTCGCTGGTGGACGCGTTCGAGAACATGCATCGGCTCGACGCCGAGTTCCTGAAGAGCCTGGTGGTGAAGACCGCCTCGGGCCTCGATCTCCTGGCGTCTGCGGATCGTCCGGCGAACCGGCCCGTGGACGTGCGGCGGCTCGGCGAGGTCGTGCAACTCGCCGCGTCCCAGTACGCATACACGGTCCTCGACGTGCCGCGCTCGGACCTCGACGGTGCTCGACAGTCTCGATCAGGTGACGAATCTCGTCGTCGTCGCGAACCAGGAGCTCGCGACCGTCCGCAACGCCGGACGGATGGCGGCGGCGCTTCGCGCGCGCTATCCGGACGCCGAGGTGACGACGGTCATCAACCGCACCGACGCGCGGGCCGAAATCGGCCAGCGGGACGTGGAGAAGGCGGTCGGCGGCGCCATCGCGCACCAGTTTCCCAGTGATTACCGGCGCGCGCTGACGGCGATGCACAAGGGGCGTCCGCTGGCGCTCGACAATCACAACCAGTTGTCCGCGTCGTTGACGGCGCTGGCTCGCGAGCTCGCCGGCGTCGAGCGCGACAAGACCCCAAAGCCGGCCGGCGTCCTCAAGGGACTCCTCTCCGGACGCCGGTAAGACAGAACGCAGACCCAAAAAGGAACTGACTCGTGAGCTCACTATCAGCAGTCATCGAACCGCGACCGGCAATCGAACCGCGATCGGCGGAGCGGACACCAGGAACGCGGCGTATCAGGAGCTGAAGAGCCGCATCCACCAGGATCTGCTCAACCGGCTCAACCTCGATCGCTTGACGCGGGTCAAGCGCGAGGACGCGGAACCCGAGATCCGCTCGCTCATCGGCGGGATGCTCGACCGGGAACGGGACACGACGCCGCTCAGCCTCTACGAGCGCGAGAGCATCGTCAGCGACGTGCTGCACGAGCTGTTCGGTCTCGGTCCGCTCGAGGTGCTGCTCGCCGATCCGACGATCTCGGACATCCTGGTCAACCGATTCGACCAGGTCTACGTCGAGCGGAACGGCCGGCTCGAGCCGACCGACGATCACGTTCAAGGACGAGCGCCACCTGCTGCAGATCATCGAGCGCATCGTCAGCTCGGTCGGCCGGCGCATCGACGAGTCGAGCCCGATGGTGGACGCGCGGCTCGCCGACGGATCGCGCGTGAACGCGATCATCCCGCCGCTGGCGCTCGACGGCTCGGCGATGTCGATCCGCCGCTTCCGGACCGACAAGCTCGGCGCCGACGATCTGGTGGGCCGCGAGTCGTGGACGACGCCGATGAAGGACTTTCTCGACGGCGGCAGTCGCCTGCCGGCTGAACATCATCGTCTCGGGCGGCACCGGCGCCGGCAAGACGACGCTGCTCAACATCCTGTCCGGCTTCATCGGCGAGCACGAGCGCGTCGTCACGATCGAAGACGCGGCCGAGCTGAAGCTGCGGCAGCGTCACGTGGTGCGCCTCGAGACCCGGCCGGCCAACATCGAAGGCAAGGGCGCCGTCCGCCAGCGCGATCTGGTGGTCAACGCGCTGCGTATGCGTCCGGACCGCATCGTCGTCGGCGAGGTCCGCAGCGAAGAAGCGCTCGACATGCTCCAGGCGATGAACACCGGCCACGACGGCAGCCTGACGACGATCCACGCCAACTCGCCGCGTGACGCGCTGTACCGGCTGGACACGATGGTGGCGATGGCCAACCTCAATATTCCGGAGAAGGCGATCCGGCAGCAGATCGCCTCGGCGGTGAACCTGATCGTGCAGGTCGTCGCGCATGTCGGACGGCACGCGGAAGGTCACGGCGATCTCCGAGCTCACCGGCATGGAGGGCGAGGTCATCACGATGCAGGACATCTTCGTGTTCGAGCGCATGGGCATCACCCAGGACGGCCGGGTGCGGGGACGATTCCGGGCGACCGGAATCCGGCCGAAGTGCGCGGAGCGGCTCGCGGCCTCGGGCGTCCAGCTGCCGATGGACATGTTCGAGCACGTGAAAGCTGATCGGGTAAGCAGAGCATATGGCAATCGTTGTTCTGACATTCCTTCTCATCCTCGGCATCATCCTCGGTGCGTACTACGCGTTCGTCGTGCGGCCCGAGGCGACGAGCGGTCCAGGCTCCTCGGCCGGCTCGGCCAGACCGAAGGTCACGAGCCAGCTGCTGAAGCCCGGCGACCTCGAGCGTCCGGTCGACAGGCTGAGCGACGTCCGGACGGTTCAGGCACGTGTTGTCGCGCGCGAAGGGGCTGTCCGGCCCGATCGAGCGGCTGATCACGCAGTCGGGACTGAAGATCACGGTCGGCACGCTGGTGATGGCCTCGGTCCTGCTCGGATGCGTGGGTTACCTGGTCGTCAAGGTCGCTGACCCACTTCACGTATCTGGCGCTCGCCGCAGCCCCGCTGTTCGCGAGCATCCCCTTCATGTTCGTTCGCTGGAAGCGCACCAGGCGATTCGGGAAGTTCGAAGAGCAGTTCCCGGAGGCGATCGAGCTGATGGCGCGCGCGCTGCGCGCCGGGCACGCGTTTCCGACCGGCATTCACATGGTCGCCGACGAGATCCCCAGTCCGGTCGGAGCGGAGTTCAAGCTGCTCTACGACCGGCAGAACTTCGGGATGCCGCTGCAGCGACGCGCTGAAAGGCATGGCCGAGCGCGTGCCGATCCTCGACGCCAGGTTCTTCGCGACCGCCGTCCTGACGCAGCGTGAGACGGGCGGCAACCTCTCGGAGGTTCTCGACAATCTGGCGGCGGTCATTCGCGACCGCTTCAAGGTCAAGCGCCAGGTCCGCGCCGTCACGGCGCACGGACGGATCACCGGCTGGATTCTCGCCGCGACTGCCGCCGGTGCTGGCGCTGATCCTGAGCATCGTGTCGCCGGAGCACATGAAGCCGATGTTCACCGATCCGCTCGGGATCAAGATGATTGCCGTCGGCGGCACGATGCAGGTGATCGGCGCGTTGATCATCCGCAAGCTGGTCAACGTCCGGTACTAGGAGTCCTGGTCATGGCATTCGATCTCATCGTCACCCTGGTTGCCGGCTTTCTCGCGTCGCGCTCGTCGCCGGCTACGGCGACGTCCAGCATTCTTGCGGCGCTCGTCGCCCGAGCGGCGCCGGCTGCGCCAGCTGGCCACGGCCGGAGCGTCCGGCGCGAGCGTCGACGATCACCTCACGCTGGTCGATCGATCGATCCGCGATTCAAGAGCCTGCCCGGCATTCCCAAGTCGCCGAAGGAGATGGGCCGCCTGCGCCGCCGGCTGGCGATGGCCGGGTACACGAGTCCGACAGCGCGTGGTCGTCTTCGCGCTGGCCAACCTGGTGTCGCCCGTCGCTGTTCGGATTCGCCGCCCTGGCCGCGGTCGGCGTCCGCAGCGGATGGCTCCTCGCGTTCTTCGCGGCGGCCATCGGTTACCTCCTGCCGGGCATGCTCCTGGCGCGGAAGATCGAACAGCGCAAGCGGGAGATTCGCGAAGGGCTTCCCGGATGCGCTCGATCTGTTCATCGTCTGCGTCGAGGCCGGCTGCGGGCTCGACCAGGCGATCGTCAAGGCCTCCGACGAGCTCGGGCTCACGCTACCCGGCGCTCGCCTACGAGCTGCGGCTCATCACCACGGAAATCCGCGCCGGCAAGCCGCGCGTCGAGGCGTTCAAGAACTTCGCCGCGCGCACGAAGGTGGACGACGTCCAGTCGCTCGTCGCGCTGCTGGTGCAGACCGACAAGTTCGGCACCAGCGTGGCGCAGGCGCTGCGTACCCACGCCGACACGTCGAGGACCAAGCGCCGTCAGGCTGCCGAGGAGCGCGCCGCCAAGCTCGGCGTCAAGCTCGTGTTCCCGCTCGTGCTGTTCCTGTTCCCGGCGCTCTACGTCGTCATTCTCGGACCGGCCGTCATCACGTTCGTTCGCGTCTTCGAACATCGCGCCCTAGTCAACTCAGTCATTCACAGGAGTCAATCGATGAACACCACCACTCTCGTCTGCTCGCGGTCATCGGCGTTCTCGTCTTCCTCTACCTGGGCCGCCGCCGCAACCGGCTGAACCAGGAAGACTAATCGCCGTGCGCTCACTTTACCGGGGGACATCGGTTGCACTCGCGGTGACGCTGCTGTCGGGGTGTGCGCTTCGTCAGCCGCGCACTCCGCAGCCGCCGCCACCGCCAGTGAAGCGGCGGCGCTGCCACGGCCGCGCCCGAATCGCTGTCCGAGTACATGCAGAAGGTGCGGCATCTCAGCGCCAACGCCCGACCGCTCAACAAGAACGAGGCGGCCGAGACGTTGGAGACGCGAGATCCCGCGATTGCTGCGGAGCTCCTTCTGGTCTCGAGCCAGCCGACGGCGGAACGATACCGAAGCCTGGCGGAACGCTATCGCGAGCGCGGCGTGCTCGACGCCGCGCATCGGAATTTCAACCGCGCGATCGCGCTGAATCCGCGCGACGCCGCCGCCTATGAAGGCCTGGCGCGGGTCTGGCGAGACTGGGGGCTGCCGGCGCTCGCGGTCGGCGATGCGTATCGCGCCATCTACTACGCGCCGCAGTCGGCATCGGCTCGAAACACCTACGGCACGGTGATGCAGGCGCTCGGCCAGCATGACGACGCGCGCGCGGCCTACGAACTGGCGAGCCGGCTCGATCCGCAGCGCGGCCTACGCCGTCAACAACCTCTGCTACCTGGCGTTTCGTCGAGGGCCGCATCGACTCGGCCATCGAGACGTGCACGCGAAGGCGCTCGAGCTCGATCCGACCATGACCGCAGCACGCAACAATCTCGCGCTCGCGCTTGCGGCTTCCGGACGCATCGACCTGGCGCGCACGCAGTTTGTCAGAGGCCGGCGACCGGTCGAGCGCGCTCTACAACACCGGCATCGTCTATCTCGCTGCCGGCGATTCCGCCAGCGCGTTGCGCGCGTTCGACGAGGCCAGCAAGGCGCGTCCGACGTTCCAGCTCGCGCGCCAGCGGGCGGGGCAAATCCGGACGCAGATGTTCTTCAGCCAACGGCAGGAGCGTCTCGACGCCGCGACCGACGCAACCCAGCGCACGACCAGACAGAGGCCATGATCACCACCGCTGAATATCGAGACGTCGTTCCGTTTCCGGCTCCGGCACAGACGCTGGAGGAGTCGGGCCTCTCCCTCGACCTCGTCCTGCAGCTCGCGCTGAAGTCGCTGCACTTCGCCGGCGACCTGACCGGCACCGAGCTGTCGCGTCGTCTCGGGCTGGAGTTCCCGGTCGTCGCGCCGGCGCTGGAGCTCCTCAAAGCGCAGCACCAGATCGCGATAGTCGGGCGGCGGCCTCGTCGGCGGCGGCACGTATCGCTACCGCATCACCGACGCGGGCCGCGACCCGCGCCGCACTGTTTCTCGAAACCAGCCATTACGTTGGCGCCGCGCCCGGTGCCGCTCGCGCAGTACCAGGCCTACATGAACGCCGTATCGCGCGGCCGCCCCGCGCGGTGCGACACGCGAGCCGCGTCCGGCAGGCGTTCTCGCACCTCGTCATCAGCGACGCCGTCCTCGATCAGCTCGGACCGGCCATCAATGCCGGACACTCGATGTTCGTCTACGGCCCGCCAGGCAACGGCAAGACGGTCATCTCGCGAAGCCATTCACAACCTGCTCGACGGCGAGATCGCGATTCCGCACGCGCTCGAAGTCGAGGGCAGCATCGTGCGGATCTTCGATCCGGTGAATCATCGAGGCGGTCGCGCGGAAGACGACCGCGACAGCCTCACCTCGCTGTCGAACGGAGACCGGAGATGGGTGCGGTGCCGGCGTCCGATGGTGATGGTCGGCGGCGAGCTGACGCTGGACTCGCTCGAATTGAGCTACAACCCGACCACCGGGTTCTACCGCGCGCCGGTACAGGCGGTGGCCAACGGCGGCATGCTCGTGATCGACGACTTCGGCCGGCAGCAGTGCTCGCCGCGCGACCTGCTGAATCGCTGGATCGTGCCGCTCGAAAGCCGCGTCGACTTCCTGACGCTGCAGAGCGGCCAGAAGTTCGAGCTGCCGTTCATGACGCTGATCGTCTTCGCCACGAACATCCGCCCGCCGAGCTCGTCGACGAAGCCTTCCTGCGCCGCATCCAGTACAAGATCTTCGCCGAAAGCCCGACCGTCGAGGAGTTCAAGACCATCTTCGCGAGGTGCTGCCGCGATCTGGGGGCGACGGCTGAGACCGGCCTCGTCGACCAGCTGCTGATCGACTACTACCGGCCGCGAAAGCTCGCGCTGCGCGGTTGTCAGCCGCGCGATCTGATCAAGCAGGCGCTCGCTCGCTCGCCTCGTATCTGAGGCAGGCCGCCGCATCTGACCTTCGACCTGATCGAAGCCGCGTGCAACAGCTACTTCGTCAACAATCGCGAGGAAGTCGCGTTTACGCGTAATGCCTCGATGCAGCTTCGGCATCGGTGTCTCTCGTCGCCGTGGTGGCAGAGGCCGGGCATTCGGCGCGAGCACCGGCAGAGCGGCCGCGCTGACCGTCCGCATTACGTCGCCGCTCGGCCGAACCGGCGTGCCGGCAGCGTCCGCATCGTCGCGCAGATTCGCACCGAGGCCCGACAGCCTGACCGGGGCCGTCCGCGTTCTACGTCGACGGCAAGCTGCTGCAGACTGACAGCGACGGCGCACCGTACGCGGTCGAATGGATCGACGACAACCCGTTCTGGAGCGCGAAGATGTCGTCGGCAGCGACAGACGCTCAGGGGCGCACGGCCAAGGACCGCGATCACGCTGAAGCCGCTCGTGTGTGAGGACGACGCCGAGGTGACCGCGCTGATCCTGGAGGCCCCGTCTTCAGGACAAGCAGGCCGGTTCGTTCAGGAGCTCGGCCCGCCGACTTCTGCGTGCGCGAGGACGGCGAACTGCAAACGGTGACCAGGCCAGCCAGGAGCCGCGCGGTGCACGTTCGGCCTGCTCATCGACAGCAGCCAGAGCATGCGCTACAACGTGGACTTTGTGCATCGGACGGCGGCAGCGCTGCGCGATGGACATGTCGCTACGAAGCCGCGAGCCTGGTCGCGCCGTTCTCCAACCGGCCTGCTTCCGTCACCGGGCCGACCAACGATCGGGCGACGATGCTGCAGGCGATTGGCAGCGTTCGGACCGCCGGCGGCACGGCGATTCTCGACTCGCTACAGCAGTTGGCGGAGCGGCTGAGCAAGGCCGAGGCCGGCGCACGGTGATCCTGGTGACCGATGGCTACGACGAGAACAGCACCGCCACTGTCGACGAAGCGTTGACCGCGCTCAAGTCGGCGCGTGCGACCGTCTACGCAGTCGCGATTGGCGGGGTTGCCGGAATTTCCCTGAGAGGGGAGAAGGTGCTGCGACGTATCACCGCGGAGACGGGTGGACGGACCTTTCTGCCCGCGACCGAGGATCAGCTCGATCCGGCGCATGCGGCTCTGGCCGACGAGGTGCAGAACCGGTATCCGCTGACCAAGACGCCGGCCGACGAGACACGACGGAAAGTGCGCGAGATCAGCGTTCGCCTGCCGGATCTCGACCACCGCATCGTCGCCAGGCCGGCGACTTCGCTCCCGAGCCTGCGCCGACCGTCCGACGCTCGAGTTCACGGCCACCGGCGGCCGGCGCGTATGTACCGCGGTGCCAAGGACCTCGAGGTCTTCGAGAACGGCGTTTTGCAGCGGATCGAGAGCTTCACGGAGCCTCGCAGCCCAGGTCGATCGTCCTCGCCCGGACGCAAGCGGCAGCATGCGAAACCGCGAGGTGGAAGTCATCGCGAGCGCCCATGTTCGCGGCGGCACTCCGGCCGCAGGACCAGCTCGTCATCTTCTGCTGTTCTCGTCTTCTTCGTCTCTTGTGCTTCTTCGTCTTGTTCGACGTCGTCGTCTTCTTCGCCCCGGCCGCCACCGGCAGCCGGCGCAGTCTCGACGACGTGCTTCGCGCGGTGAAGGCCAGCGGTGCCACGGTGTACTCGATTGGGCTCGGCACCAAGGTGGATGCACGGGCGTTGCAGCAGTTCGCGGAGCTGTCCGGTGGCCGGACACTCCTGCCCCAGGACGTTTCGCAGTTGCCTGCGGAGTTTCAGCGGGTGATCGAGGATCTGGGGCGGCGATATGTCGTTGGCTACACGTCCACCAACCCCGAGCACGATGGACAGTGGCGGAATGTCGAAATTCGCGTGACCGGCGCGCCGCAGGTCTCGGTCCGGGGCAGCGGGGGATACACCGCTCCCGGACGCTGAGACGGTCGCGCACACGCAGGAGCAGAACATGCGTACATCAGGTGGCCGCGGGAACGAAGGCTGGATCATGGCGATTCCGTTGATCGCGTTGCTGGTCGCGGCCTCGTTTGCGAACGGCGGAGTGGACGGTTTGCTGTATGGCCTGGATGGTGCGCTCCGGCAGATCGTGGCATCGGCGGTTGGTTTCGTCAGCGACGTGTTCTAGCGGCCACGTGCCGTCAAGTTGGTCGCGACTGGCGCGCCGGGATTTCCGGTGGCCTCATAGATTGTGGTCGACGAGGGAGTAAGGGAACCAGCCGGCGGCTAAGGGATTTCCCCACGATGACAAAAGTCGCTTCTTGTCGCTACAAAAGTCTTCCAAACAATGAACTACTCGACCAGTCGTCCTTTCAAAGTACCATAGAGTCAGTCTGTTAGGCCATATTTACAGTACTGTTACTGTTCAGGTTGATACGGCAACAAAATTGCTATAGCCCTGGGTGCAGGTACGCCCGGGAACTCTTGACTGCCAAGTCCGGCGCTTAGTTGGAGCGCTGAATCCCCGCAAGGCAAGCCCCGCAATTCGTTTACTTTCGTAACCCGTAAGGCCCAATTCTTACTGAAGGTTTGTCTTCTGACTCAGATGGACACGATATCTCTGTGTACGGCAACAGCCGTTGAACTCGATCGCGACCGTCCCGTCATGGTCGTCGCCAGCCCGGCGATGACTCAACTTCTGACTCTGGCTGACCGCGCCGCTGACAGCGACGCCAAGGTCCTCGTCACAGGCGAAAGCGGCGTAGGCAAAGATCTCGTCGCGCGCCGCATCCACGAACGCTCGAAGAGAAAGACGTTGCCGTTCGTGGCGGTGAATTGTGCCGGCCTCTCGGAAACGCTCCTCGAGTCGGAGCTCTTCGGACACGTCAAGGGCAGCTTCACCGGCGCGTACCGCGACAAGCCCGGGAAACTTCAGCTCGCGCATCGCGGCACGTTGTTCCTGGACGAAGTCGGCGAGATGAGCCTGCGCATGCAGGCGCTCCTCCTGCGCTTTCTCGAGAATGGAGAAATTCAGGCGGTCGGCTCCGATCGGACGCAAGCGCGCGTCGATGTCCGCGTCGTCGCGGCAACGAACCGGAACCTGGGCGACATGGTTGCAGCCGGGCAGTTTCGGGAGGATCTGCTGTATCGGCTGCGAGTCATCCACCTGCACGTTCCGCCACTTCGGGAACGGATCGAAGACATTGGCTGCCTCGCGCGGCACTTCATCGCGCGCCACGGGCAGCACGCCTCGTTCACCGAACAGGCCCTGCGGACGCTCGAAGCCCACCGCTGGCCAGGAAACGTGCGCGAGCTCTTCAACGTCGTCGAGCAGGCCCTCTGGCTCTCCTCGAATGGCGTCGTGGACGTCGAGCAGCTGCCGCCCTCCTTACAGCCACAACAGGAAAAGGTCGTCGCGATCGCTGAGCGTCGACGGCACGTTTCTGAGCAGCTGTATCAGGGCCTCGTGAAAGGCGGATTCTCGTTCTGGGAGCACATCTATCCGCTGTTCCTCGCCCGCGACATCACCCGCTCCGACATGCGCGAGCTCGTTCGTCTCGGCCTCGTTGCGACGGAAGGCAACCACCGGGCGTTGCTCAAGCTGTTTGGCATGCCGAGCCGGGACTACAAGCGCTTTCTGAACTTCCTCGCGACTCACGACTGTCGCGTGGACTTCCGCGACTTCCGCGACGGAAATTTCGAAACACGTCCGGTCCCTCCATGCCTGACGTTCGTACCCTCGTCGAAAACGTCGCAGAGGGCGGTGCGCCAATTTCCGCCAATCTCTCGCTCGTCCTGATCGGCAAGATTTTCACCTTGCCGTCATCCGATGACGAGCTGGCGAAATCGTGAAGACAACTATTCCGCGCGCAGCGCGGCGCACGGGTCGATCCTTGTCGCGCGGCGCGCGGGCAGCCATGCCGCCATCAGTCCCACCGCCATCAGCAGCAGCGTGACGATCGTGAACGCGATCGGATCGGTCGGCGTCACCCCGAACAGGAACCTCTGCAGCACGCGAGTCACGCCGGCGGCCCCCACGAGGCCGACGACCACGCCGGTGACGACGATGCGGAGCGCGCGCGTGAGCACGAGGCGGAGCACGTCGCGGCGTGTGGCGCCGAGCGCCATGCGCACGCCGATCTCGCGGCGGCGCTGCGTCACCGCGTAGGCCATCAATCCGTAGATGCCGCACGTCGCGATCAGCGTCGCGGCCGTCGCGAACAGCACCACCAGCAACGTCCGAAAGCGCGGCTGCGCCACCGACGCCGCCACCGCTTCGTCCATCGTCACCGTGCTCTCGATCGGCAGATCGGGCGCGGCGCGGCGAATTTCCGCGCGGATGCCGTCGGCCACGCTGGCGGGTGTGGCCGTGCGCGCGACGAACGACACGAACCGCACGAACCCGCTGCGGTCCTGCAGGAAGGGCGCGTAGATCATGGGCTGCACTGCCTGATCGAGTCCCCTCTGACGGATGTCCGCGACCACGCCCACCACCGTCAGCCACTCGCTGTTCCCCCACACGCGTACGCGCCGGCCGAGCGCCTCGCGCGGGCCGCCCGGGAAGTACTCGCGCACGACGCGCTCGCTGACGATCGCCACTTTCGGCGCTGCGGCCGTGTCGCTGGCGGTGAACTCGCGTCCTGCCAGCAGCGGAATCCCCATCGTCTTGAAATAGTCCGCCTCGATTTTCGGTATGCCGACATCGAGCGTCGGCTTGGGCTGACCCTCGATCTCGAAGTCGCCCTGGATGAACATCATGGCGAAGGGTACCGAGTTGATCAGGCTCGCCGACTTGACGACCGGCAGGGACTGGATGCGATCGAGCACGCCGCGCGCGAACGCATGGATGCGATCGGGCTCGGCGTAGAGGCGTGGGGGCAGCGTCACCCTGACGATCTGCAGGACGCCGTCGCGCCCGCTCGATTCGAAGCCGGTCGACACCGACGTGAGACGCACGAAGCTGTGAACCAGCAGGCCGGCGCCAATCAGGAGGACGAGCGTCATCGCGATCTGCCCGGCGACCAGCAGCGTCCGCAGCCGCTCGCCCTGGCGGTCGCCTGTCGTGCGCGCCGCGCCGCCGTGCAGCGCGAGGCTTTCGCCAAACGCGGCCCCGCCGACGCGCAGCGCCGGCACGAGGCCGATCAGCAGCGTCGCGACGAGCGACAAGCCGAGGCAGAACGCCATCACGCGCGCGTCGACCACGATGCCGCCGAGGCGTGGCAGCGCGGATTGCGGCACGAGCGGCAGCGTGACGCCTATCGCGAGCCACGCGAGCAGCACGCCGAGCGACGCGCCCAGCAGCGACAACACGACGGCTTCGGTCAGCAGCTGACGCACGATCCGCCGGCGTCCCGCGCCGAGGGCCATGCGGACGGACAGTTCGCCGCGCCGCGCGGTGAGACGCGCCATCTGCAGGTTCGCGACGTTGACGCAGGCGATCAGCAGCACGAACGACACCGCCCCGAGCAGGATCAGCAGCAGCGTGCGCACCGACTCCGTGCCGTACTCCTGCAAGCCGACCGTGCGCGCGAGCGTGCGGACGTTCGGCGCGAGCGTGCCCGCGGTCCCGAGTGCGCCGGGGGCCGCGATCGAGGGATCGTTGACCAGCGGCGTCAATTCCGCTTCCGCGCGTTCCTGCGTCACGCCTGGCTTCATGCGGCCCAGCAGCCAGAGAAACGCGTTCCTGCCGGTGTCGCCGGGCCAGCGATTGAGCAGAAAGATGTCCGCGTCCGGCAGCGCGCCGAGCCGGGGGATCACCGGCCTGAAGCTGAAGTCCGGCGGCAGCACGCCGACGATGGCACGGGGGAGGCCGTCGACGGTGATGGACTGTCCGACGATCGCCGGATCGGCGTTGAGCGACGTGCGCCACAGCCGATCGCTGACGATCGCGGCGCCATCGTCATCTGGCGCCGCGGCGCCGGTCAGGAACCCGCGGCCGCGCGCGGGAGAGACGCCCAGCGTGGCGAAGAAATTCGGACTCACTTCGAGCGCGCCCAACTGCCGCGGCTCGCCGCGTCCGGTGAGCTGCGCGTTGATCGAGCTGTAGGCCGCGAGAGAATCGAACGCGGTGACGCGCGGGCGCAGCGCCTCGTAGGTGATCGGCGCCCAGGTCGAGAACGTCCTGACGCCCGTCCCGGTCTGCTGCGCTGACGAGACGATGACGAGGCGATCGGGATTGGGATACGGCAGCGGACGCCAGAGCACGCCGTAGGCGACGGAGAAAATCGCGGTGTTGAGGCCGATGCCGAGCGCGAGCGTGGCGAGGGCGGTGATGGTGAACGCCGGATCGCGCCGCATCAATCGCAGCGCGTGACGCACGTCCTGCCCGAACGTTTCGACCGTCGCGAAGACCCACGGTTCGCGCGACTGCTCGCGCAGCCGCAGCGGATTGCCAATCCGCCGCCGCGCCGCCGCCCGCGCCTCGTCGCCGCTCATGCCATCCGCGTCAGCGAGGGCGTGCGCCTTCATCTCCTCGTGAAAGCGCAGCTCGTCTTGCAGATCCCGATCGAACTGATTTCGCCGGAAGAAGAACAGCAGACGTCGGAGCACAGAACCCACGGCACTCTCCTGGAGTCAGGACACTACGTCGTCTTCATCACGCGCCTGATCGCGCCGAACTGTCAACTGTTGGCGCGCGTGAGCACGTAGCGCACCCGCGCAACCCCCGGCCGCGACTGCCGCACGATGCGGCCGAGGAGCGTCCGTTCGTCGAAGCGCCGGATCTCGTGGATGGATCGCGACCCCTGGATGCGCGCGCAGTTTCTGTCGAACTCCACCGGGTTGGTCATCGACCTCAGCCCGACCCGCACCTGCCCCGTGACCGCGCCACCCGCCGTCTCGAACTGCGCTCGCACGAACGGCGGGTTGAACTGGTTGTGAAGCGCGAGCTCAGGGTGGCGATGAAAGATCAGGCTGCCCTTCCACGTCCCATCGAGCTCCCCTGCATCGGGAGCGCGCGTCTCGCCGTCGCCGAACAAGGCGTCGTGGTCGGGGACGCCCATCTTCTCGAACGGGTAGTTGTTGCGCGCCATGGCGAACGTCGCGAACTCGTAACCGTTCGGAAACGTGCCCAGGTGCATCACGCCGATGCAGTGGTTCTCGTCCAGCATCTTGATGAGGTCGTAGACGATCCGGTACGGCTGGTTTCGATACGTGAGCAACAGGACGTCGTCGCCTTTCGCGATGTACTTGCGGCGATCGTCGGGGTAAGCGACCTGGCGCACGAGCGCGCGGCCGGGAAGCAGGCCGATCCCGTAGTTGACGATGTAGGCGGTGGCGGCGCCGTCCTCGAGCGCGTCGAAGCGCTTCCAGAAACGGCCGCCCGCGAACGGGGGGCGATGCGGGCGGATGGGGGTCATCAGCCGTTCTTCCCAACCCAACAGGATGTCTTTCGCGAAGGAGCCCTTCCAGTAGCAGTCGCGCCAGATGCGCCGTTGCGCGCGGTCGATCGTGACCGCATGGCGGTTCAGGAGCCCGGGTAACGGACGCGTCGGACGGCCGCGGAACTCGCGCTGCAACTCGGAGGTGGAGAGGGTGCTGAAGTAGTCTGCGACAACCGTCGCGGCGGGTGGCCGTGAGCCAACGTCCTGGACCTGCATGGATTCCCCCGCTAAGGCCGCCAGTGAAGGGCCAGAGTCTACATCAGGCCCGAACCGCATGACCGTTTGATCTTTGGCGGTGTGCCGAGTACGCTCCACGCGCCATGCCGGCCGGTCGCGAACGCCGTCCGATCCCGGGTCCGCGCGGGGCGGCGCTCTGGAAATTCGTGTTCGAATTCCCACGTGCGCCGCACGAACGCCTTCTGCAACTCGTCGCCGAATACGGCGACATCGTCGACCTGGATTTGCCGTTGGAACGGGTCGTCGTCATCGCCCGCCCCGAGTACGTCGAGCATGTGCTCCATCATCGCCATCAGAACTACGACAAGCAGACGGCGCGCTGGGAGGCCGTCCGCCAGGTGTGGGGCACCGGGCTGCTCGTCGCCGACGGCGATCTCTGGCGCCGGCAGCGCCAGCGGATGCAGCCGGCGTTTCACCAGGAGGCCCTCCAGCGCTTCGCGACGATCGTGGTCGAGGAGGCGCAGCAGATCGCCGCCCTCTGGACAGCGGACCCAAACGGCGGCCACCGGGACGTCTACAAGGACATGCTGGCCTGCGCGGTGCGAGCGATTGCGCGGGCCATGTTCGGCGCCGACGTCGAGTCACGTACCGAGACGATCACCGTCGCGCTTGGGGACGTGCACGAATACATCAACCCGATGTCGGTGCTCAACGTCTGGCGCGTGCCGCAGCGGGTCCAGCGCTTCATCAATCCTGAGTACCGGCGCTTCCGCCGGGCGTATCGGGAGATCAACGCGATCTTCGACGAGATCGTGACCGAGCGGCTGGCCGCGCCGCCGGATCGCGCCGACCTCCTCGGCATGATGATGGCGGCGCGCGACGACGAGGCGTCCGAGACGATGAGTCCCCGGCAGTTGCACGACGAGATGATGGGGATGCTGATGGCCGGGCACGAGACCACCGGCATTGCGAGTGCCTGGTGCTGGCACTGGATCTCGCAGTCACCGGAGATCGAAACTCGATTCCACGCGGAGCTCGATTCCGTGCTGGGGGGCGCGCGCCGACCTTCGAGGACCTGAACAAGCTCACCTACACCCGCATGATCCTGCAGGAAGCGCTGCGCATCACGCCGCCGACCTGGGGCATCGACCGCCGCGCGCGCGAAGACGACGAGATCGACGGCTACGCGATTCCGAAGGGCACGAATGTCGCGCTCAGCTCGTACGTCATGCACCATCACCCCGGCTACTGGGAATCCCCCGGGACGTTCGACCCTGAGCGATTCCGCGACGACCGCGCGGCGGCACGTCCCACCTACGCGTACTTTCCGTTCGGCGGCGGTCCGCGGCGGTGCGTGGGTCTGCGCTTCGCCATGCTGGAAGCGCAACTGATCCTCGCCGTCCTCGGCCAGTCGTTCTCGCTGCGCCCGCAACCCGGTGCGACGGTCGTACCGGTGGCGCGCACGACGCTGCCGCCGAAGTACGGCATCCCGATGATCGTCCAGCCCCGCGCCGTCAGCCGCCCGGGCCCACGCAAACTGACGCGGTTCATATGATTCGCATTGGCCGAAGTTTACACAGAGGACTTTGTATTGTAAAGTAAAACGCCTTGGGTCTCATGCGGACTGGAGGAGCGAAGCGTATGGAGCGGGGTGGAAGCCCGATGATCGCGGTCTCGTGGCTCGACTGGAAGCTGGGCGCGCGTCTGCTGCTGAAGTATCCCGCGCTCACGATCATCGGCGGCCTCTCGCTGGCGGCGGCCATGGCGATTGGGGCGGTCGGCATCGAAGTCGCGGACGAACTGTTGTACAAACGGCTGCCGTTCGATGAAGGCGGCCGGGTCGTGCGCCTCGAGACGCAGGACACGGCAGCGTCACGCGTGGAGCCGAGGGTGCTCCACGATTTCTCGATCTGGCGGCGGTCTCTGAAGACCGTGGCGGAGCTCGGCGCCGCCCGCGTGAGCGAGCGCAACGTGCTAACGGGCGAAGGCCGCGTCGAAGCCCTGCGCGTGGCGGAGATCACGGCGTCAGCGTTTCCGCTCACCCGCGTGACGCCGCTGCTCGGCCGGCCGTTGCAGCCGACGGACGAAATGCCGGGTGCGGAGCCCGTCGTGGTCCTGGGTTACGACGTCTGGCAGAGACAGTTCCTCGACGACCCGGCGATCATCGGCCGTGCCGTGACGGTGGGCCGTACGGCCCGCACCGTGGTGGGCGTGATGCCGCCGCGCTTCGGCTTCCCGCGCAATCAGCAGCTATGGGTGCCATTGCCCATCCAGGATGCGGCGCCGCGGCAAGGGCCCGGCGTGCAGGTGTTCGGCCGGCTCGCTCACGGCGCGAGCTGGCAGGACGCCGCTTCGGAGCTCGACGTCGTCTCGGCTCGCCTGGCCGCCGACCAGCCGGCAACCCACGCGCAGCTGCGCACGCGGGTTCGCGCATTCGCCGGGCGCACGCCGGGCGATCCGCTGCGGTTCGAAGATCTGGCGCTCCACGCCGTCGTCCTGTTGCTGCTGGGGGCGATCTCGGCCAACGTCGCGACGCTGATCTTCGCGCGCACGGCGATGCGCGAACCGGAGATGGTCGTCCGCCACGCGCTGGGGGCGAGCCGTGGCCGCGTCATCGCGCAGATCGTCACGGAAGGGCTCGTGCTGGCCCTCGCCGCTGCCGTGCTCGGGCTCGTCGTGGCCCAGACGACGGTGCAGTATGCCTGGGCCCAGGCGAGTCAGATCATTGGGGACGGCCTGCCGTTCTGGGTGGATCTGAAGCTCGAGCCTGCGACCATTGCGTATGCGCTGCTGCTCGCGCTCGTCGCCGCGGCACTGATCGGCCTGCTGCCGGCACTGAAGGCCACCGGCGCATCCATCCAGCGGGGACTGCAGGGGATCACGAGCACCGGTGGAACGATGAAGTTCGGCGGCATCTGGTCGTTCATCGTCGGCGCGCAGGTGGCGTGCACGCTGCTGTTCGGGCTCGCCGCCGTGGGAATCTACACCACCTCCGTTCAGAACCAGCCGGCGTGGACGGCGTTTCCGACGGAACATTACCTCACCTTCCGCCTCAGGATGGACACCGAGGCACTGGCTGGCGAGCAGGGTGTGCTTGACGATGGGCAGATCGGCGCGCGTCGCGCACGAGCTTACGAAGACCTCGCGGGCCGGTTGCGTGAGGAGCCTGGTGTGACGCACGTGACGCACGGCGATCGCCTGCCGACGATGGCCCCGGACTGGGTGGCGCTGGAAATCGAGCAGGACGGTGCTCCTCCGGCTCGCCTGCACGGCAACTACGAGGGCGGATTCGCGATGGCGGCTGTCGGTGCGGGCTATCACGAGGCGTTCGGCGCTCGGATCCTGGCTGGCCGCGCCTTGCAGGCCGCTGACGCCGGGGCGCCGAACGGCTCCGTCGTGGTCAACGAGGCGTTCGTGCGCGTGGTGGGCAGGAATCCCGTGGGCGCACGCGTTCGCACGCTCCAGCGAGGCAGCGAGCGCGAGCTGGGACCCTGGCACGAGATCGTCGGCGTGGTCAGCGATCTGTGGACGGTCCCGGCCGATTGGAGTGGGGCGGCGTACATCTATCGCGCGGGCTCGACGGCGGAGCTCGATCCTGTCGTGGTCGCTGTGCGCGTCGCGGTGGACGCTGCGCCCCTTGCGCCCCGCGCCGCCGCCCTTGCGCGGCAGATCGATGCGGGGCTGCAGCTCCGGGACATCGCTACCCTCCAGGAGACCGTCGCGCGACAGCAGCCGCTGGGGGGGGGCGTCGGCGGCGTCGTAATCGCCGGCATCCTGCTCGGGTCGCTGGTCTTCTCCGCTGCCGGTCTGTATGCGCTCATGGCCGTCGCCGTGCAGCGTCGCACCCGCGAGATCGGTATCCGTATCGCACTCGGCGCCACCCCGCGGCGCGTGCTGCGTACCGTTTTCGCCCGTGCCGCTCGTCAGCTCGGCGGCGGCATCATCGCCGGCAACAGCCTCATCCTGCTCCTCGCGTGGCGCGCCGACAGCCTGACCGGGGATCTCCTCGTCTCGTCGGTGATCACGTCCGTCATCATGGCGGTCGTAGGCGTGCTTGCCTGCGCTGCACCGGCGCGCCGCGCGCTGCGCATTCAACCGACCGAGGCGCTGCGGCAGGTGTGACGTGTTTCTGGGGGGCGTCGACCTCAAGCCTCCCCTGTCGCACAACCGCATCTATGGTCGGTCGTCCAACACCAGCAGAGAAAACAATGCGTTACGGAAGGTCGACGTACGCGGCAAGAAACGCGCGGGCTGCTGTCGTATCCACTCGATAGACCACGTTCGTGGATCGGCATACCGCATCCCCGGTAATCGTAATCGCCACGAGGACTGGTCCGCCAGTCGAGTCGAGAAAGTTGGGTCCGCCCGAATCACCGAAGCAGGCTCCGCCGTTCCCGGTCGCTGGATTCTGTGAGAGGCGCAGATATCCTTTATTGAGGGCGCCGAACGATTCGAACGCATACATCCTGGGCGCCGGATTGAGGTTGGTGAAAAACGGCGTGCCACCTCCGACGATCCGATTCTGAACCCCGTAGCCTGCCACCGTGAACGAAGCATTCTTGAGGCCGTTCTGCGAAGACAGCTCCTCCAGAAGGTCAGCGCCGGGCAGTATTGCCGGTACGACGCCGACCGTGTCGGCGGCAGAGACCAGGAGGACGGCGATATCGCCTGAATCGCTCTGCGACTGGTTGAAACGCGGATTGGTGACGACCTGGACGACCGGAATCAGATTTGTCGACCCGCTGGTCAGCGATCCGAAGGGAACCGGATTGTCGAACGTCACGAAAGCGGTGAAACCGAGCGGGGCGAGGTCGCGCTCGAAGAAGATCGTGCAGTGGCTTGCCGTGAGAAATACATCCGCAGCGATGAGCGTTCCCGAGCAGATGGGTGAGATGCGGCCAGATGGGGCGCGGACGATGAACGCGCCAACGTTGCTGAAGGTGTTGTTCGTATCGACGAATCCGTAAACGATCGCACGCACCGTCACCGAGCCCACCGCGACCATCGCGGCGATCACTATCGCACTGATGAATGTCTGAACGCGGGTCATATGGCCTCCTGCAAGAGAGCGGATCTTAGCCGCTTGGGGATCAGGAAGCAATCGGCACAGCACGACGCAGATGGCCGTTCGGGCGCCAGCGATCCACCTCACCGGGGTGCCTTGATGTCGGTCGTCGTCGACACCGAGAAGCGCTTGAAATCCGCCTCCGAGATCGCGCGGCGTTCTCGGAAACCGGAATAGCGGTTCCAACAACTCTTCCTTCGGGACGGAACCGCGTTCGACGGAAATCGGTTTGTTCGCACCGGCGCAACTGCACCGGCCCTTCCGCTACTTGCGGCCGATTGAGGCTGGAAATGAAGGTTTGGTGGACCAGACCGGTGCCTGTTGGAACCGCGTCGTGCTGTGGATACGGCAACTGGAGACGCTCAGTCAGGCCTCATGAGCCGGATTTCGTTCAAGGCTCGGCGCGGGTGAGCCAGTAGAGTGGCCGGCGCTTGGCGTGGGCGACCGCCAGGACGAGCACGTGCTGCTCGTGCTTTTCGAACGCGATCACGTAGGGGAACCGTTGGATGGTCGCCTTGCGGATCAACGGGCCTGCGGCCCGCGTGCGCGGCCATGCCGGGTAGGATTCCGGAGTCCCGCCAATTCGATCGAGGGCAGCCGAAACCTCGGAGATGAACTCGTCGCCCAATCCTGAGCGTCGCTCGTCGTACCAAAGCGCAGCGCTGCGAAGCTCGGCACGCGCTTCAGGATGCAGTTCGAGGCGCACGCCGCTGCTCGAGTTCCTTCAGGATCTCGGTCCGCGCGGTGTCCCAGCTGGTCGTCTGGACGCGACCTTCAGCGACGTCTCGTGAACGCCGTTCCAGCTCGGTCGCCCATGCCGTGGCGACCTCATCATCGGACTCCTCCAGGCTGGAAAGCAGTTCCTCCGCGACACGGGCGCGGTCAACGCGAGTGAGGCGCAGGGCCTCGGCAAGCAGCTCGTCCGTCGACATAACGTCAGTGTAGCATTGGTCCCGAAGTGGGCTCCGATAGGTCTTCCGAGGCCTTGAGAGTTTGCCAAGACGCTCTTGCACACCTGCGGCGACGCGCTTCACCGTCACTTCGTAGGCGGCGGGCTGCGTAGAACGGCCAGCCACATTCTAGTTAGCACCATGAGCATCAAAGACGACGCGACGACGCTCTTGATTCGACTTGCGCAATTGCAGCGGACGCACCCGAATTTAAGAACCGAATACATCGACGGGCCAGAGTTGAACAAGTTGCTCCCAATCGGACCGGAGCGGCTGGGCGATGCCGTGGCGTTGCTAGAAGAAAGCGGCTATCCATCGTGGTTGGGCCGCGGAATGTTGCGGGAAGACGTGCGGTAGTTGAACGGTTGGAACGCGGATCGGTCCGCGGAGACGCATCATGCACGACCGTCAACGCGCATTGCGCGTCGTGTTGGGTGTTGTGTTCATAGGCATATGAAATGCGTTCGCACCGCGGGTCGATTGGGAATGGGTGAACTTCGGGCGTTTGGCCGGCGCGTTCAGTAAGGGTCGGCAAGCGGAGCGTCGCCGATCGTGATTCGGAACGAACCAATGAAAAGCATCGTCAGCCTTGCGCTACTGGTAATCGCGAGTGCGTCGACGTCCGGTCAGCAAGGCCCGCCTCCTCCCGCAACGAAGCCGCCGGCCGCCGCTGCCACCAGGACGCTCGCCGACGATGTGGTTGCGGGAATCAAGCGCCACACGCCTGAATGGGGGACGTATCTGGGGCTGCCGGATGCCGAGCACGGCCGGGTCACCGACAACTCGCTGCAGGCGCGGACCGTCTGGCGCGACGAGGAGGACGCGTGGCGCAAGCGGCTGGCGGCCATTGACCGGAAGGCGTTGGAAGGGCGTCCTGAATCGGTGATCTACGGCTTCCTCGACCATCTGCTGCAGACAACCTTCGAGAACCGGGTCTGCGAGGAAGAGCTCTGGAGCATCAATCAAATCGTTGGCTGGCAAACGTATTTCGGTCAGCTCGCACGGATGCAGCCGATTGACAGCGTGGCGCTTCAGGGTCTGGCCCTCGTACGTTTTCGTGCGCTCGCGACCTTCGTCGATCGCGAGATCGCCAACCTTCGCCAAGGCCTCCGCAAGGGGTATGCGGCGCCCCGCGGAAACGTCGAACAGGTGATCAAGCAGATGGACGGGTTCGTTGCCAACGACAGCCCGTACTTCTCGCCAGCAGAGCGCACGAAGGAAGCGGCCTTTGCAACAGCCTGGCGTGAGATGGTTCGTGACCAGCTTGCCCCAGCATTCGGCCGTTACCAGACGTTTCTGCGCGACGAGTATCTTCCGCACGCGCGGGACACCGTCGGGGTTGCGTCGCTGCCAAACGGAGCGGCCTGCTATCGCGCACGCCTGCGCCAGCAGATCACGCTGAACGTCACCGCGGCCGAGGTGCACAAGACGGGACTCGAGGAGCTGGAACGCATCAAGACGGAACAGCGGTCCATCGCTCAGCGACTGTTCAACAATCCCGATCTGGACACCGCCTTTGCGCAGTTGAATCGGCCGGAGAACCGGTGGGACAACCGCGAGGCAGTCATCGCGCACGCTCGCTCTGCCTCGGCTCGTGCCCTGGCGGCGATGCCGCGGTGGTTCGGCCGTCTACCGAAGACGAGCGTCATCGTGACACCTGTCCCCAAGCCGGAGGAGCCGACCACACGGGATCGATATTGGCCAGGCACCATCGACGGCAAGCGCGTGGCTGAGTTCCAGATCAATACTGCCGAATGGATCGGCCTGCGAAAGGCCGATTTGGAAGCTGTCGTCTTTCACGAAGCCATTCCTGGTCATCATCTCGAGATGACGCTGTCGCTGGAACGGGAAGACGCGCATTTGATCACGAAGATCGTCGGAACCGCAGCCTTCCGCGAGGGATGGGCCGTCTACGCGGAACGGCTCGCGGACGAGATGAACCTGTACGGGTCCGACGCGGATCGGCTTGGCATGTGGCAGGGACGTGCCTTCCGTGCTGCCCGACTCGTCGTCGACACCGGCCTGCACGCGTTCGGGTGGTCGCGCCAGCGGGCCATCGACTTCATGAAATCGCTGCACCTCGGGAGCGATGAACTGATCGCCTCGGAGATCGACCGTTACATCATCTGGCCGGGGCAGGCCACCGCCTACATGATGGGCGCGCTCGAGATTGAACGAATCCGCTTGGAAGTCCGCCAGCGGTTGGGGAGCCGCTTCGACCCGCGCAGCTTTCACGACGCTCTCCACGAGGATGGGCCCGTACCGTTGGGGACGTTGCGAGCAAAGATGGAGCAAATCAAGTAGAACTGGCCCGGAGTTTCTTGCCGATCGTTCGGAGGGGGGACAACCTCCGCCTGCGATCATGAGCAGAGGTTGGTGGACCAGAACAGCGCCATTTGGAACCAGGTTGCGGTCTTGTTGAGCCGAATTGACGCGCTTCGACTTGGCGCATGAGCGAGCGCGCGCGGGTCGTAGCCGGCCCGCGCCATGATCTGCGCGCCGGGGAGGTCCGCCTGCTTCTCGTAGTCGCGGCTGTAGCGGAGCAGCAGCGTGCCGAGACCGAACTGGGTGCCTTCCGCGATGTACCCGCCCAGCTCGCCGCCGACGCCCGCGACTTCCGCTTCTTCGGCCGCCGCGTCGAACATGCCGCGTTGCACGAACATCGGTCCGCCCGGCAGCGCGAACGCGTTGATGTCTTTCAGGTTCACCGGCGTGAGCGAGTACTCGTAGACCGATTGCTTCAGTTCCGTCGGCGCCGCGGCGACGAGGCGGTTGCCAATCTGCGTGAGGTACTTCGCGATGTGCTGGTCCTCGATGATGGGGTATCTGCTTGCGGACTTCCGACGCGGCTTCCTTTCCGAGCTGCACGTCCTGCTTCGGCGTGTACTTTTTCTTCGGAAGCTTGATCACCGTCTGCGCCGACACGCTCGCTGTAAGTTTTTGCAGGACGGGGGCAGAAATCTACCAATCGCCTCACTCGCACCGGAGCGCCACATTGGGATCGACCGCCGCGGCGCGGCGGGCGGGCAGGTAGCAGGCGAAAAACGCGGCGCCGACTAACGGAATTGGCGTCACGACCAGGATCCAGGGATCGACGATGGCGACGTCGAGCTCGAGGTACGCGCGCGCGATCGCCCGGCCGACGAGGCCGATCGACAAACCGAACAGGAGCCCGTCGAGCACGGGACGATACCCGTCCAGCAGCACCATGCGCTTGATCTGGCTGGAGGTGGCGCCGAACGACATCCGCACGCCGATCTCGCGCGTGCGATTGGCGATGACGTTCGACTGGATGCCGTAGAGGCCCGCCATCGCGAGAAGGAGCGTGATCGCGCCGAGGCCGATCGCCGTGAGGCCGAACCCGCGCATGACCTGGAACGGTCCGGCGAGCACCGTGCGTCCCGTCCCGATCCTGTCGATCGCGACGTCCGGATCCGCGCGCCGGATCGCCTCGCGCATCGCGCCCACGGCGGTCGGCACCGATCCGGATGCGCGCGTGACGACCGTGACGAGCGGCTGATAGTACTGCTCGAACGGCGCGTAGGCGAGCGGCCGCGGATCCGCGAAGAGGCTGCCCACGTCCGTGTTGGCCGCGATGCCGACGATGGTGGCCGTCGCGCGCGCGGCCGGCTGGCCGGCGAGCGCGACCTGCCGTCCGACGGCGTCGGCGGTTCCAAAAATCTGCCGCGCGGTGAACTCGCTGACGATGAGGACGCGCGGCGCGCCCGGCCCATCGCGATCGTCGAAGCCGCGTCCGCGAAGGATCTCGACTCCGAGCGTCCGGAAGATCGACGGCGTCGCGGCGACCGCGGTGACCATGCGCGGCGGCGTGTCCGCCGCGCCGGCCTGTTCCGCCGGCGCCATCGAGAGACGCAGCGCGCTCGACACGCCGAAGGGCAGTCCGCCCGTGAGCGACGCCGATTCGATCGACGGATGGCCGCGCAATTCGCCGAGCAGACGATCGAGCGTCCGCCGCGCGCGCGCCTCGCTCCACTCAGGCCCGTCGAGATTGAGGACCGCGACCCCGATCCGATCCAGATCGACGCCGGAGTCGTGCCGCGCTTCCGCGATCGAGTACTTCACGAACATCGTCGCGATGATGAAGAACCCGGCCGCGATCGCGACCTGCCACCGCAGCAGGGCGCGCTGGCGCCGGCGGCGCGGCGGCCCGGGGGTCGATCCGGCGGCGAGCGCGCCGCGCACGTCGATCGTGCGCGTCAGCTGGATCGCCGGCTCGAGGCCGAAGACGACCAGCGCCACGAGGAGTGACGACACGGCGACGCCCAACGCCGTCACGTTCAGCACCGGATGAAACGACAGCGTCGTCCGTCCGCCGAACGGCATCGCGAGGCTGATTTCGGTGTCTATCGCGGCGCGCAGCAGCTCGAACACGACGTAGGACGCGATCGCCCCGCCCGCCGCGAGAATCACGCTCTCGAGGCACTGCTCCCGCACCAGCCGCCACCTCGACGCGCCGAGCGCGCGGCGCACCGCGATCTCGCGCAGCCGTGTCGTCCCTCGAGCGAGCACGAGGTTGCCGAGGTTCGTGCAGGCGACCACCAGCACCAGCCCGACGAGCGCGACGAGCGTCATCCCGAACCGGCGCACGGCCGTGTCCTCGTCCGCGATCTCGGCCATCGTCTGTGCCCGCCATGGCCGATCCGTGGCGGTGGGGCTCTTCCCCGGGTACCGCGGTGGAAACGACTGGTCGAGGCGCGCGGCGATCGTCCGCACCTCCGACGACGCCGCGGCGATCGTCACTGTTGAAGCCAGGCGGCCGAAGATCGTGAGCCGCCGGCTCTCGCGCCCCCCGTCTGATTGGGTGCCGAGCGGAATCCAGAACTGCGTGCTGGCAAGCCATCCGCGCGGACCTGTGAACGTGGGCGGCGCGACGCCGATCACCTCGTATCGCTGGCTGGAGATCGTCACGACAGTGCCGACGACGCGGGGATCGGACGCGAAGGTTCGCCGCCAGAGCGCGTCGCCCAGCATCACCACGCGCGCGGCGCCGTCATCGTCGGCCGGCTGAATCGCGCGTCCGCGCGCGGCGCTCACGCCGAGCGTCGCGAAGTACGAGCCGCTGACGGCCTCGCCCATCAGCATCTGTGTCGCGGAAGGCAGAGCCACGCGCCGAATGAGCGTCGCCGACGCGGCCATGTGGGAGAACGATGTCTGCGCCGCTCGCAGATCGTGGAAGTCCGGCGCCGACACCGTGCCTGCGAGCAGCCGTCCGCTGTAGGGCGTTGCGACGATGGCGACCCGACCGGGCTCTCGGACGCCGAGGCCGCGCAGAAGGACCGAGTCGACGATGGAATACACCGCCGTCGTGATCGCGACGCCGATCGCGAGCGAGAGGATCGCGAAGACAGTGAAGAGCGGTGTGGCCCCGAGCCGCCTCAGGGCAAGCCTGATGTCGTTGACCACGCGGGGTAGCGTAGCATCACTCGTGGCGCAGGGCCACGAGTGGATCCATTCGGGCGGCCCGGCGCGCGGGCACGAATGCGGCGGCAACGCCGACGACTGCGGTCACGGCGGCGATGGCCACGAGCGCGACCGGGTCGATGTCCGGGCGATACACGTCCATGTTGCCGATCCCGATGTCCGCCGATCCGGACGTCGCGCGCAGCGCGAGCATGATCAGGACCGTGAGGACCGAGACCGATGCTCGTCGCCACGCCGATCAGCCCCGCCACCCCTCGTGCAATGCTCCAGACCACCTGCTGACTCCGGGCGCCGAGCGCCATCCGGATGCCGATCTCGCGCGACCGCCTCGCGACCGCAAACGCGACGACCGCATAGAGACCGATGCTCGCCAGCACCAGGGCGAGGCCGCCGAGGGCACCGAGAAACGTGGCGACCACCTTCGGCGCCGCCTGCGATCGTTCCAGATCCTGCGCCATCGTCTGCGCCGTGATCACCGGCAGCGTGACGTCCACGGCGCGCAGCTCGCGTTGCATCGCCCCGAGAAGAGCGGCCGCATCACCCGACGTTCGCGCAACGACGGTTGCCGGCACAAGGCCCGACTGCGTGTACGAGCGGTAGAACTGGGACGGCTGTCGAGCGAGGACGTCATCAGGAGAGAGCCCCGCCGTGCCGGTGTCGCGGACGACGCCGATGACCTCGATCCAGGAGTTCGGCTGGTTCCCGTTCCGGAAGCGACGCCCGACGGCGTCTACCGCGCCGAAGGACTGCCGCGCCATCGTCTCGGTCACCACCGCGACGCTCGGGGTGCCCGCGCGATCGCGGGCGTCGAAGACACGCCCGTGCAGCAGCGGGATGCGGAGCGTCTCGAAGAAGTCCGGCCCGGCCCAGATCATCGAGGCGTCACCAGTTGATCTCCCGTCGCTGGCCGCCCCCTCGACGACGATCGCCACGGTCGCGCTCTCCATCGGCAGGCCGTACGACAGCGCCGCCGACTGCACGCCAGGAACGGCGGCGATCCGCCGCAGCAGTTCGTCGTACACGTTCACGACCGTGGCCGCCGGGTAGCCGGCGAAGCGCGCGTCCGTCTCGAGCATGGCCACGCCGTCGACGGCATAGCCGACGCGCCGCTCTCTTGTCGCCGCCAGCTGCTGCAGGAAGATGCTCGTGCCGCCGAGCAGCAGCACGGAGACCGCGACCTGAACGACGATCAGCGCGTTCTTCAGCGTGAGCCGCCGATGATCGATCGGCGGCACCCCCTCGTCGCGCAGTGCCGGCAGGAGGTCAACCCTCGTGGCCTTCAGCGCCGGCGCCAGGCCGAACGCCACGCCCGTCACCAGCGACAGCGCCATCGCAAAGGCGAGCACGCGGTAGTCAACGGTCAGATCCACGGTGACGGGGAGCTCGACTCCTTGTAGCGCCTGCATGGTCCACCACGCCAGGAGGCAGCCGGCGATGCCGCCCGCCAGCGAGAGCAGCAGACTCTCGGTCAGCAGGTGCCGGACGAGCTGACGCCGCGTCGCGCCCATGGCCAGCCGCACCGAGATCTCCTTCGTCCGCGCGGCGCCGCGCACCAGCAGCAGCGTGGCCAGGTTGCTGCACGCGATGGCGAGGACGAGGCTGACGACGACGAGCACGCCCGACGCGATCGCCATGAACGGCGCGTCCGCCTGCGGATGAACCCGCACGTCCGTCGTGGCAACGACCGTGATGCCGGTGCCCACAGCGAACTCGGCGCCGCCGCGAACCTCTTCCGGCAGGGCGGCCGCGAGCCGTGGTGCGACGACGTCCATCGCCGCTTTTGCCTGCGCCACTGTCACGCCCTGGCGCAGACGCGCTGTCACGAAAAAGGGGGCGATGATCGTCGGGCCGGCGCGCATCGCCGGCATGACGTTCAGCTCGCGCAGTGCGGTCACCGGCAGCCAGAAATCGGTGACGAGACCGACGTCGAGCGTGCCGCGGTGATTCGCCGGACCGATGCCGACAATCGTCACCGGCGCGCCTTCAATCCGCACGATGCGTCCGAGGATGGAGGGATCGGCGCGGAACACTCGCGTCCACGCTTGATGCCCGATGACGGCGACAAGCGGTGCCCCGGGCCGTTCCTCCGTCGCGTCGAACCACCGGCCGAGCGACGGCCGGAGCCCAAGGACATCGAGATAGGTCGCCGTCGCGTACTCGGCGGTTCCACTGCGAATGCCGCCCTCGTGGAGATATCGGGCCGGAAACGGAACCGTGGCGGCCATCGTCGCCGCAAAGATGTCGGTGTACTGCGCCATCTCCTTGTAGGAGTCGTACGAGACGACGACGAGCGGCTTGCCGGCGGGATCGTTCTGATAGATGTTGACGAGGCGATCGGGATCGGCGAACGGCGAGTTACGGAACAGCACCGCGTTCACGAGCGCTGAAGATCGCGGTGTTGGCGCCGATGGCGAGGCCCAGGATCAGCACCGCCGCCGTGGTGAAACGCCAATCGCGCACCAGGCGGCGGACGGCGTAGCGCGTGTCGCGCGCCAGCGCGTCGAAGGCCGCCGTCCCGCGCGCGTCGCGGCTGGCTTCCTTGATCTGCTCGACGCCGCCGAACAGGCGCAGTGCCTGGAGACGCGCGTCCTCTCGCGACAGGCCGCTCGCCTGCAGCCGCTCGGTCTCGCGCTCGAGATGGAATTGCAGCTCTTCGTTCAGATCGGATTCGCGGCGGCCGCGGAAGACGAGCGATCGGAGCCGGCTGCGCAGGATGTGCCAGGCGCGCACGGCTACGTCCGTTGCAGCACGAGGTTGACGCCGGCCGACAGGCGCTCCCACTTCGCGACTTCGGCCTCGAGCTGCTTGCGGCCCGCCTTCGTCAGCGCGTAGAAGCGCGCGCGGCGGTTGTTCTCCGACGCGCCCCATTCGGCCGTGATCCAGCCCTGGTGTTCGAGCCGGTGGAGCGCGGGATAGAGCGAGCCCTGCTGGACCCTCAGCAGGTCATCTGAAATCTGCTGGATACGCTGCGCGATTGCCCAGCCATGCAGGGGTTCGAGGGCGATCGTTCGCATGATCAACAGGTCGAGCGTGCCTTGCAGGACGTCCGTCTGGTCGCTCACAGTGCTCCCCGCATCACGGCGCGATGAAAAGCGGCTTATCCGCTGGCCATCCTACTTCGGCCTGCTGAAACCCTCGAGTGTATCGACCGAGTACTTGCGATAGCCGGAAAACTCTGACGTCCCGCTGCGCCGGAGCGTGACGAGCAGACCCACCCGTGCGCTGCCGTCATAACTGACAACGGCAGGCAGCCAGACCTCGCCGTTGACTTTGCGGCGCAGGAACGACAGTCGGGCACCCTTGTGCAGCCTGGTCAGCACACCCAGGCCGGACTTCAGGTCGTCGATGGCCTCGGCCTCCAGTTTCACCAGCTCGTGATCGTTCTCGCTGACCCAGGCGCGCACGCTGAAGTGCCGTATCTGTTCGCCCGCGCGGGTCTTTGGTTTCGCATCACGCCTGGGCGTCAGCAAGAATGCGATCGTGTCGTGCTCTTCGACTCGCTCGCGTCCGATCATCCGGATCTCGAAGACGTTGTAGATGTCGCTCAACGCCTCGTCGCGCTCACGACGAGCCTTCTGAAGCTCACGCTCTTGCCGCGCGAGCTCTTTCGAGGAGTTCCGGGCGAGCCGCTGGACCATCTCGTTGGCCTTCTGCAGGCGCTCCCGATCCTGCCTGGCCAATTCTTCCGGTGGCACCGGCCGGCCATCCTCGGCGATGAGCCGCTCCCAGCGCTCTTCGCCGGGAAGGCCGGGATAGCTCTCGACAACCTTGACCGATTCCTCGCGGGTACGCCCGCCCTTGTCGAGCTTCAGCTCTCGTCGCGTCTCCACGTACACGTAGCTGCCCTGAAGCGTGCTGTCGGTCTGGAGGTGTTTGCGCGTCTCGATGAGGAAGGATTCCTGATCGGGCAGAGGCCGATTCTGTGCGCCCAACGTGGAGCCGGCGATGAGGAACCCGAGAGCGACCAGTGCCGGTAGTACGCGAGCGATCATGACCTCTTCAACCTTCACGTCACTACCAGGGGCGCCTTGTCGCTCTGGATGCTCACGATGCCTCTCTTGTAGATTAGCCTATGGAGTAGACGGAGCCGCCCCCGAGAAGTTCATTCGAGCGGGATGACAGTCGTGAAGGGTGCATGACGGCTTCCGAGCGCGACATCGCCAGTGCGCGTGATTTGTCCCGGCGCAATCTTCCGCCTGGCCCGCCGCTATACTCTGTCCGTCCCGGTTGGCCAAAGGAGGCGCATGCGATTTCGTCTACTCTGCACAACCCTTGTGGCGGTCCCTGTGATCGCCGGTCTGGCTGCGCCGGCGCGGCAGGATGTCGTGCAGAAGACCGCGCTCGTTACCGTCGTCGCCGAAGCTCGCGGGCCAGTCGCAAACCTCGGTCCGCGCGACTTCGTCGTGCGCGAGGATCGGGCGACGCGCGACGTGCTCGATGTGCGGCCGGCGACCGAGCCGCTCTTCATTGCCCTTCTCATCGATACGATTCGGCCGCCCGTCCGGCGTGCTGGCACCGACCCAGGACTTTCGCCGGGGGCTCGCGGCGTTTGTTTCGACCATCAAGGGCGGCAATCCGGACGCGCAGATTGCGATCCTGGACTACGCCGGAGCGACGGTCACCGCGATCGACTTCACGAGCGAGGCGCCGACGCTCGACCGGTACATTCAGCGGTTGTTCCCCAACCGGCAGGCCGACGCCGTGTTGATCGATGCGGTGGTCGAGGGCGCCAGGAAGCTCGGCGACAAGCCGAGCCCGCGCCGGGCGATAGTCGTGGTCGACTTCAACTCGCGCGACGCGAGCGCGGTGCCGGCGATGCAACAGGCGGCGGAGATAGTCAACAAATCTGGCGCGACCGTGTGGACGGTGTCGGTGCGCAGCACCTCGGCCTCGTCCAGCCATCGTGAGGACGTGCTGAACGTGGTGACGCGGTCCAGCGGCGGCACACGCCTGACGATAGTCGAGCCGACAGGCCTCGAGGCGATGCTCAAGAGCGTCGCCAACAGTTTGTTGTCGCAATACACCGTCACGTTCACGCGACCTGTCAACGCGACGGTGAAATCGACGCAGATGGAGACGGCCAAGGGTGGCAAGGTGCTGCTGACGCCGTGGATGAGATGAGACAGGCCGGCTATTCGCCGGTGGGCCCAATCGACCGTCGGAGGCCGAGAAAATCGCGGCGTACGATTCCATCGTCGCCGGCTCCGGGACCTACATTCTCGAGGGAACAACGCTGACGATGACCGCCATCCTTCATAAGAATCCCAGCGAGATGACCGGCGAACCCCTCAGGTACAGTGTAGAGATCGAAAGCAATCGGTTGCGTATGACCATTGCCAATCCGCCATTCGCGCCAGGCGTCGAACGACGCACACTGCTCACGCGAATCGAGTGAGACATGATCTGCGCGCGTCGCCGTCCGGTTCTGCAGTACGCCGGGGAGATAAGGTCCCAGGCGCGAGGAAGCCATGACCCTGCCGACCGCAGCGGCGACAATCGCTCCGCCGGGCCCGAAGGGACCTCGGGTCAAGAGTCTCGTACAGGCTGCCTGGAACCCGCTCGGCTTCGTCACATCGATGACCGTGCGGTATGGCGAGTTCGTCACGCTGCGTGAGGGCAAGACCTACCTGGCCGCATCGCCGGACGCGGCGCAGCGGGTGCTGCAGGAGAACCACATGAACTACGAGAAGGGTTCCCTGTACCGGCGCGCGCTGCGGCCGATGATGGGCAACGGCGTCTTCATCGCCGAGGGGGAAGCATGGAAGCGCCAGCGCCACATCGCGCAGCCGGCGTTTTCGAGAACGAGCCACGACTTCTTCGCCGAGACGATCGTCAAGCACTGTGCCGAGATGCGGGAACGGTGGCTGATGGCGGCGCGCGAGTCACAACCCGTGAATCTCCTGCGCGAGGTGATGAACCTTACTCTCAAGATCGGCTTCCGGCTCATGTTCAGCGATCGGGTCGACGACCGCACGGTCAACCGGCTGGTCACCGCGTTTCTCGCCTGTGAACGCGAGATGAGCATCGTACGGGTGTTCTTTCCCGTGCACCTGCCGACATGGCTGCCGACGCCATCGTCCGTGCGATTCCGGCGCTCGATGCGCGTGCTCGACGACTTCATCCATGGGGCGATCCGCTCCCGTCGCGAGCTGAAGGACGAGCCGTCGGATCTGCTGGGAATGTACATGCACTCCACGCTCGAGAACGGCGAGAAACTCGACGATGAGACCGTCCGCGACGAGATGTTGACGCTGCTGGGAGCTGGGCAGTCCGTGACGGACGCCGTCTGCTGGATGTTCGTTCTGCTCACCGCGCATCCGGATGCGGCCGAGCGCGTGTGGACCGAAACCGAGCGCGTCGTCGGTACGCGACTGCCGACACTCGCCGACCTCAAGTTGCTTCCCTACTCGGAGATGACCGTGAAAGAGAGCCTGCGGCTGTATCCACCTGCGTGGGGCTTCATGCGCACGGCACTGCACGAGGACGTCGTGTGCGGCTACCCGATTCCCCCGGGGGCGCGGATCATCGTGTCGCCGTATCTCACGCACAGGTTGCCGCGCCTCTGGGAGAGTCCGGATCGATTCGACCCGGAACGTTTCTCGCCCGAGCGGTCTGAGGGGCGGCACCGCTTCGCCTGGTTCCCGTTCGGTCAGGGGCCGAGGAAGTGCATCGGGACCGGGCTCGCGATGCTGGAATCACAATTCCTGCTACCGATCGTCTACCAGGCGTTCGAGGTCGCGGCCGTTCCGGGGCCTCCGGTTCGGCCGGTGACGCGCATCAGCATGAAACAGGATCGGCCTTTTCAGCTGCTTCTGAAGCCGAGGCCGGAGTTCCAGCAGGTACGGGTGTAAATCGAACCTGCGAACCGCCTCTCCCTACGGCAGCTTCTCGAATCTGATCGCATCCACCCCCGCGCGCAGCGGCGCCTGGTTCTGTCCCACCGCAAAGCGCAGACGCACGGTCTGACCTTCCCACTTCGACAGGTCGATCGTCATCTCTGTCGGAGCCAGGTGAGCTGAATCCGCAGGCTTCGTCATGAAAATCGTCGCCAGCACGGCTGCGTCTGCCGTCGTGTCGACAGGGGCCCCGGCGGCAACGAGATCGACTCGGTACTGCTGTTCGTCGTTGATGGCACCTTGACTGGATGTTGTTGCGCTGAAGCGGCCGCTGTTTGCGTAGAAGACCGTCATCCGCAACCGGTAGCGGCCGTCGATCGTGACCTTGCGGGAGAGGATGAACCTTCCAGGACCGTTCATGTCCGTGAGCGCGGCGAACGTGCCCTGTGGCGGTTCAGGCACCGCGAACGGAAATCCCGGGTCGGTCGACGCGAGACTTGGGGGTGTGCTGCCGTTCGTGTAGACGAACCACCCGCCGGGTCCCTTCCGATCGATGCGCCATTTGGTGAGGGCGCCAGACTCGAAGTCGTCATTCGCGAGTGACGCGGCAACGGCGTCTTCGCTACTGGACGAGGGAATCGAGACGCCGGCAGAACTGAGCTCGCCGCGCAGGCGACTGAGCGCATTCGACACTTCGTTTCTCAGCCCGGCGGCGTCCGCCGGAATCGTCCACTGCTGCTGCTCGAGGGCGATCGTGTGCGCGACGCTCAGAGCGTTGTCAGCCGGAACCTTCACGTGGGGTTCCACGCCAACGCCCTCCCAACTCGTTTTTGTCACAGGATTGATGGGCCGGCCCGTCGGTACGGAGATCGCGAATCCATCGCTGATGCGCCGTCCACCGACGAGATGCGCTGCTCCTGCTGTCGTTTCTCCGACGACAGTCGCGCGGCCGAGATGTCTCAGGTTGTAGGTGAACTCCTCGGCGCCCGAGAAGGTCTTTCGACTGGTGAGTATGTACACGTTCTTGCCAGGGAACCTGCGGCCTGGCACATAGGGAAGGGTCCAGCTCTGACGCGTCTCATTGGTGGGTCGGGAATAGAAGTCGTTCAAGTGCACCGTCCCTTCGAAGAGGTAGCTCGTGAGAAACGCCACCATCTCCGGGCTGCCACCACCGTTCTGACGAACGTCGAAGATCATGGCGTCAGTCCCTCCGAGGAATGTCATCGCTGCCGCGGCGGTTTCGCTGGCGAACTCCGGCGGCGTGAATCCGCGAAGGTCGACGTAGCCGATGTTACCGTCCAGCCGCTCGACACGCGCGAACCCGAAGTTTCTGCGTGCCGCGTCGGCTCGTCGCCGTTCTTCCATCGTCTGCCCGGCGCTCGAGGGCGCTGGTGGAGGAGGACCTGGAGGCCGGCCAGATGGAATGAGGTTGACTGCGAGATGAAGGTCGCGGCTCACTTCACGCAGGTGTTCGGTCAACAATTCGGCCAATCGCCTGGCGCTCGTGACCGCTTCGTACTCCCCACGCTGCTGTCGCGCGCGGATCGCGGCCTCCATCTGCTTCGCCACGTCCGGATAGACGTATGACTCGTTCAACGCCGCAAGCGCGCCGTCGATGACTGCTGTGCGCGTGCTTGTGTCGATGACACGATCCGGTGGAGCGTTCTGGGCTTGCAGCCGGGCCACGCTGAATGGAGCGCTCACGATGGGCAGCAGGAGGAGGGAGATGGCCGCGGTGAGAATCGCTTTCTTCAGTGGACCGACGGCTTCGATCTCCTCGTTCCGAAGGATCGCGTCGACTCGGCGCACGATGTTCGGTCCACCCGCCGCCGATACGTAGGTGCGTGGCGCCTGGACGCAGCGTCTACAGACGTTCAGCAGGGCGCGCGCGTAGAGCCGTGGCCGGTGCAGCGTCCGCAGGACGTGTTCGTCGCAGGCCCGTTCGCGTTCGTGAACGAGCCGGCTTCCGATGAACCACACGAGCGGGTGCCACCAGAAGATCACCTCCACGACCATATGGACGACTGCCGTGAGATTGTCGTGGCGGCGAACGTGGCAGAGTTCGTGTGCAACGACGGCCGAGAGCTGACGGGCTGTCAGGTAGCGCTCGATGTCGGCCGGTATCAGGAGGACAGGACGCCACAGTCCACAGACGCCCGGTTCCATCAATCCTGGCACGGAGCGAACGGCGATGTGATCTGGAATGGGCACCGGTAGAGCGGCCGGACTGCTCGATCGAACGATGCGTCGAAGACTACGCCACTTCGCGAAACGTATCGCCGCGATCGCCGCGAATCCGAACGTCCATGCGAGAAGAAGCGTCCCGGCGGAAACGGGCGCGTCCGGGAACGAGGGAACCGGCAGGAACGGAGGACGCACCGGCAGCAGAAACACGAGAGACGCACTCAGCCAGAGCGCATACCGGACGTGGGCGCCATTGCGGCGAAACGCAACTGTCAGTAGACCGAGGCCGATGGCGAACGCCGTCGCTCGCCAGATGTGCGCGGCGATGCGGTGTGACGTCGACGAACCGGCGGGCTGAAACTGCGGCGAACCTGGAAGAGCGGGCGCCGGGACCGTCGCCACACGCGCAGGGTGGTCATGGACCGGAACAACAGGAGCCAACGCTCGACTACCTGACGTGGTCGTCTCGGCGTTTGGCAACGCGATGTGCCGGATTTCTTGGGGCGCAGTCGCGATCGTCGCGACGGTCGCGGCATGCAGCCCCACGGAAAGCAGGACGGCGACGTGTATGCGTGCGGTCTCGTGCGCGCCGATCATTTGCGTCCCCGTTTCTTGAGTGCCTTCTCGAGCGCTCGGATGTCGTCCATCGTGAGTTTCCCGGCCTCCACGAACTGCGTCATCATCGGCAGCGCGCGCCCACCGAAGAACCCGAGAATTTCGTCGAGCAGCCGAACGCGCGCGATGTCGCGCGCGACGATCGGTTCGAAGATGTGCGCGTTGCTGACCTTACGCGTACGCCGTAACGCGCCTTTCGCTTCAAGCCGGTACACGGTCGTTTGAACCGTGGTATACGCGGGCTTCGGATCCGGGAATGCCTCCTGGATCTCGCGGATCGACGCGTTGCTGCGAGCCCACAGCGTGTCGAGAATCTGCAGTTCGAGCCTGGTGAGCTTCGGGTGTTTCATACCGTTCCTACTACGTGAGGCAAAGATCTACTACAAAATAGTAGGTCCGTCAATCGCGCTGTCGAGGCGCAGCCCTCCGAATAACTGGAGCCTCCACGGGATTTCGTAGAAAACCGGTCGAGTCCGGCACCTGGGTAACCAGGTGGGCGCTAGTCTCTGGCGCGGTTGTTGCTCCTCCTGGCCACCGGGTCCCATGACTGACCTGATCTTCGAAGGGGAACGCTTCGCCGTCACGTTGCTGTGGACGGGCGCTTTCCTCGCGCTCGCCGCGCTGGTAGCCGTCGTCGGAGAACGCGGCCTCTTTGCCTGGAGTCTGCTCAGACGGGAGCGCCTCGAGCGCGGCTATCGCCAGACCATGACGCAAGCGCTGAGCGGCGACGATGCGGCCATCCAGGAGCTGGCGAGCCCTCCGCTGCGACAACGCTGGGACATCGCGCGGCTGCTGGTCACTCCCCTCATCGACAATCGGAGCCCGGAGCGCATTGCCCGGACCCGGGAGATCGTGCGCGCGATGGGACTCGCGCCAGTCACCACTCGTCTGCTGCAGAGCCGCAGGTGGTGGCGGCGTGCGCTGGCGGTCCGGGCGGTGGGACTTCTGCAGCTCACGGACCGGACAGCGGCAGTGGTCGCGGCGCTCGACGACGTCCACCCTGACGTGCGGGCCGCCGCGCTCGACGCTCTCGCGGATCTGCGCGATCCGTCGTCGTTGCAGGCCCTCGTCGTGCATCTGCACGACGAGTCGCAGCAGCGAGGCAGGGTGACGGCGGCGCTGGCGGCCTTCGGGACGGAGTGCGAACCATTTCTGATGGAGCTGGCAGAGGTCGACCCGAAGAACCGCGTGAATTATGCGCGAGCGCTCTCGATTTGCGGCACTTCACGAGCGCGGGCGGTCCTGGGCCGGTGGACGGCGGACCCCGACCCGGAGGTGCGGGCCGCAGCGTTCGAAGCCTTGGGTCATGTCGGACTCGACGCGAGCAGCGCGACCCTAGCCATCCGCGCGCTCGACGGCGACGATGTGAGTGTGCGCGCGATGGCCGCATATTCGCTGCAAGGCTGGACCGGGCCGGGCGACGCTGTCTCGCACCTCGTGCACCATCTTGACGACACCTGGCCAGTGGCGGTGCGGGCCGCCCAATCGTTGCAGACCATGCATCAGTCCGGGTTCGTCGCGCTGCAGGCGTCGGCGTCACGTCCAGACCTCGCGGGCGTGCTGGCGCGGCAGATCCTGTGGGAGATGTCCGCGAAATCGTGAGCGTCAACCTGTCCACCGCACTCGTGGTTTTCACGCTGCTGGTGGCGACATACGTCGTTGCGTGGAACGGCTCGCTCATGGCGCTCACCGGTGTTTCTACGACCGTCGTCCGGCGTTACATCCGGCGCCGCACTCCCCGGGGCCGCACGCTCGCCCGCCGTCTCGCTTCGGCCCCGCCGGTGTCGGTGATTGTTCCCGCCTTCAACGAAGCGCTCACAATCGTGCAAAGCGTCCGTTCGCTCCTCGCGCTGGACTACGAGTCGTGCGAGATCGTGGTCGTGAACGATGGCTCGTCCGACAACACGCTGCAGGTGCTGCAGCAGACGTTTCACCTGATGGCAGCACCGGTGGCGTTCGATCAGCCGCTGCGGAGCAACCCGGTGCGAGGAATCTACCGGTCGATCCGCGAACCCTCGCTCGTGGTCATCGACAAGGAGAGAGGCGGGGCGAAATCGGACGCGCTGAACGCCGGCATCAACGCCTCTTCGGGTGTGCTAGTGCTGATGGTCGACGCCGACACCATCATCGAGCCGGACGGGCTGAGCCGGGCGGTCCTGCCGTTCCTCGAGGATCCCCACACGGTAGCCGTGGGCGGAAACATTGGAATCGCCAACGGCTGTCACATCCAGGACGGCCGGATCATGAACGTGGCGCTGCCGCGAAGCTGGCTGGCGCGCTTCCAGATCGTCGAGTACATGCGCAGCTTCCTCGTGTTCCGGTCGGCCTGTGCCTCCGTGAATGCCCTCACAATCGTGTCCGGTGCGTTCGGCCTGTTCCGCCGCGATGCGGTCATCGCGGCGGGCGGCCTCGACCGGAGAATGATCGGGGAGGACATGGACCTGACCATGCGCGTGCAGGAGGCCTACCGACGTCGAGGCCAGCCGTTCCGGATTGCCTTCGATCCGTTCACGCTCTGTTCGACACAGGTGCCCGAGGACTGGACGTCGTTGCGGAGGCAGCGGTGCCGGTGGCGGCGCGGGCTGCTCCAGGTGCTCTGGCGCCGCCGCCGCATGATTGGCAACCCGCGCTTCGGGATCCTGGGCATGTGCGTGCTGCCGTACGTGGTGGTTTTCGAAGTCCTGGGACCGCTGATCGAGATCACCGGGTACGCCGTCACCACTCTGGCGGTGTTCGCGGGGTTTCTCAGCTGGCCTCACTTCCGCTTGCTGCTCCTCGCTTCGCTGCTGTTCGGGGTGGCGTCGACGCTGGCGGCGGTGTTGCTGAACGACATCGCGACCAGGCGGTACATGCGCGGCCGGGATCTTGGACTGCTGGTCGCCGTAGCCGTGCTCGAGAACTGCGGGTACCGCCAGCTCAATGCCTGGTGGTCATGCCTCGGAACGGTGCAGGCGATCACGAGCCGGCGTGGATGGGGAGTCATTCAGCGGCGTAGGTTTGAAGCAGTCGCTGTTCACGCGGCTGGAGAATCCACCGAGGCGGCGAAGCCGTCGGTTCCGTCGCAGAAGGTCTGACGTGCTACGCCGCGTGACGCTCATCACCGGGGTCGTTCTTCTGGCCATCGTCCGCGCCGCCGCCCAGGATGACGTCCTGGAGAAGGCGCGTGAGGCCGCACGTTCGGGCCGACGCACCGAAGCGCTGACCATGCTCGAAGCGCGTCTCGCCCAGGCACCCCGGGACGTGGATGCAAGGCTGCTGTACGGACTCGTGCTGTCGTGGGAGGGCCGATACGACGAGGCCCGGCCAGTGCTGCAACAGGTGCTGGCCCAGGCACCGCGCTACACCGATGCGCGGGTCGCGCTGATGAACGTCGAGTACTGGTCCGGTCATTCGGCAGAGGCGCAGGAGCAGGCTGAACGAATCCTGGCATCTGATCCGGGCAACGCGACCGCCCGCGCCGTTCACGATCGCCTCGAAGCCGCGGCCCGCCCATGGTGGGCCACCACCCGCTATGCGGTCGACACGTTCAGTGATGACACCGACGCCTGGCAGGAGTTCGCGCTGTATCTCACCCGGCGTACGCCCTTCGGTTCGCTGATTCTTCGCGGCAACCACGCGACACGGTTCGCTCGGGACGATCAGCTCATCGAAGTCGAGTTCTATCCGCGTTTCAGGCCAGGCACCTACGCGTATCTCGCCACGGGCGTCTCCACGGAACGCGATCTCTATCCGGAGTACCGTCTCGCGTTCGACCTCTATCAGTCGCTCGGCGCGGGGTTCGAGGTGTCAGGGGGGGCACGATACCTCGCTTTCGACGAGGGCACCGAGATCTATGTCGCGACGCTCAGCAAGTACCTGGGCAACTGGATGTTCACGGGAAAGGTGTACTACGTCCCCGCTGAAGGACCTCTCGATTCGACCTCGTACCATGGCGGCTTCCGGCGCTATGTCGGCGGCGACGGCACCAGCTACGTGGGTCTGAACTACAGCCACGGCTTCAGCCGTGAAATCCGTGCCCTCGTCGACCTGACCACGCTCGACACCGACACGGTTCGCGGAGAGTTCGACGTGCTGTCCGGGCGTCGGCTTCGGATTTTCGGGAGCGGCGCCACGAGCCGCGCGCAACGGACGAATCGTCCGGTCCTCTGGCAGACCACCCTCACCGCGGGCGTCTCGGTGCAGTTCTGATATGACTGCCGCCGGGCGCCTCGCAGGTGGCTTGTTCGTGCTCGCCGTCTACACGTGGGCCTTGACGCCGCCGGCTGGCTCTGTCTCAGCGGGCGCCGGTCTGTCGGACAGCGGCGTCGAGAAAGACCTCGCGCTGAGCGAGGGCGCGTTCAAGGCTGGACGCCATGCCGAGGCACTCGAACCCACCTCACGGCTGGTCGAACGCTTTCCCGGTCAGCACGTCTACGTCGGACGCCTCGCGGTGATCTTCGGGAAGCTGGATCGCCCGACCGACGAGGCCGCTGCCTGGGAGCGCTTCATCGAGTTGTCACCGACCCCCGTCGACGCGTGTCCGGACATCGGCAACGCATACCAGCAGGCCGGTGACGCCGCAAGGGCCCTCGACGCCTTCGAGCGGTGCGTGTCCTTCCACCCACGCAACAGCGAGCTGCTGTTTTTCCTGGGACGGGCGTACGAGCAGGCCGGCCGGAATGCCGAGGCGCTCGCCCGTTACTCGCAGTCGATCGAACTCGATCCAGAAGGATCGGAGAGCCAGCTCGGTCGCGCCCGCCTGGCTCTCCGCGCCAACCAGATTCCGGAAGCGCGGGAAGCGGCCACCGCGGTGCTGAAGCGTTTTCCCGGACACCCCGACGCGCTGCTGCTGGCCGGGCAAGTGGCGGCACGCGACGGGCGCTTGCAGGATGCCCGCGGATTCCTGGAACGGGCCCTCGTGGTCGCGCCGAAGTACGTCGACGTCCACATCGCGCTCGGGCGCGTGGAAGCCGCGTCGGGACGTCGCACCGAAGCGCAGCGGCACTTCGAACGGGCCCTGCAGCTGGCGCCCGCACGACGTGCCGAGATCGCGCCGTGGCTCGAACCGACCGCCCCTGGTCGATGATGCGACTGGTCTGGAGCCGCACGGTCGTCGACCTGTTCTGGTTCGCTACTGCGGCCTACTGTCTGCTCAGCGCCATCCCGTTCGCATCCGAGCAATTCCTGAAGCCAGGGCTCGTGCCGGCCCTGGCGATGTTCGCCGATTGGCATCCCTGGATCTCCGCGGCCGCCCTTGCCGGGACGGCGACCGGCCTGGCGCCGTGGTTGCGCCCGGGGCAGCGGACCGCGCAGGGCTTCATCGCCGCATGGGCCCTTGTGGCACTGGCGCTGTTCCTCGCGCCTCCTTTGTCTGAGCTCGCGCCATCGCGAACCGCGCTCGTGCTCGCGCTGCTGTCGCTCGTGCCGCCTGTGTGGATATCGATGATGGACCTGGGGCGGCCACCGGGTGATGCGGCGCGACCAACGGACCGAGGCAGCGACGTCGCCGCGGACTTTGCCGCGTGCGCGCTCGCGGCACTCGTGGTGACGGCCGTGCACGCCCTCGTCGCCGTGCCGGCCGTGCTTCCCTCCGGTGTTCGCAGCGCGGGAGTCGGTCTCACGCGCAGCGTTCTGTTTCATCTCGTCACGTTCTCGGCGATGTTCGCGGTGATCTGCGTCATTCGCGGCCTGTCCCGCCTGATGTCGAGCGACACCCTCGAGGAGTGGCTCGCGCGGGCTGCGCTGGGTCTTGCGCTGGCGGCCTTCACCTTCACCATCGTGCTGCGGCCGCTCTCGGTCGTGGGTGGGCGCGCAGCGCTCGTGGCCGCCGCGTTCGGCGCTGCGCTCGCCGCGGCTCTCGGCCCGCGCGGCACTCGCGCGGGCCCAGGCCTCACCCGGGCATTCGGCGGTCTCGTTCCGGCCTGGTCAGCACGCTCGGGGCCGACCGCGATTGGCTGGTTCGTCATCGTCGGAGTCGCGACTGTGGCGCTCGAGCGTCAAGCGGCAGGAGCGGACTGGAACTTCACCATCGCCAAGACAACGGCTCTTGCGTCGTGGCTGCTGGCGCTGGCCGCGGCGCTTCGCGTCGTGCCGGCGCGGATCGCCGGTGCAGGGCCGGTCCCCTTCGCGGCCTGCATCGTCGTGCTCGGTCTGCACCTGGCGGCATCCCGCGTCGCCGGCGCGGCCTCGGTTGAAACCTGGGTGGCGCAGGATCCGTCGGTTCGATTGATCGCGGACGCGCTCAGGCCGAAGGCACCGGCTTCGGACCCGGGCCTGGCGGACTTCCTCCAGCGCCACACCAACGTCCCGCGCAGCACACGCGTTGCTCCGGTGCCAATCGATCTGGCGTCGCTCGACGGCACTCCCGCGGCGGTCCGGCCGCACATCTTTCTGTTCGTCATCGACAGCCTGCGGCGCGACTATCTTTCACCCTATAACGACAAGGTCTCGTTCACGCCGGCGTTCGACCGGTTCGCACGCGAGAGCACCGTGTTCGAACGGGCCTTCACGCGATACGGCGCCACCGGGCTGTCGGTGCCGGGCCTCTGGGTCGGTGGGCTCGTGCTCCACAAGCAGTACGTGACGCCGTTCGCGCCAATGAACACGCTCGCCAAACTGCTTGCGCACGAGCAGTACGATCAGTGGGTTGGCATGGACAACATCCTTGACGTCATCCTGCCGACGAACCCCCGACGCACACCACTCGACACCAATATGCTGGTCTACCGGTTCTGCCCCACACTGGAAGAGATCCGCGGCCGGCTCGGCCAACTCGAGACGGGCAGTCCTCCGGCGTTCGTTTATTCCCTTCCCCAGGACATCCATGTGTCGGTGATCAACCGCGAGGGGAGCGCGGCCGTCGACGCGGGTTCGTACCCTGGTTTCTATGCGCCCTATGCGTCGCGCGTGCGACGGATGGATGCGTGCTTCGGGTCGTTCATCGATGACTTGAAAGCACGCGGCCTGTTCGATCGCAGCATCGTCATCGTCACCGCCGACCATGGCGACTCGCTGGGGGAAGAGGGGCGGATGGGCCATGCGTACACCATCTTTCCCGAGATTGTTCAGGTGCCACTCATCGTCCATTTGCCATCAGAGATGTCAGCCGGCGTCCGGGCTGACGCGGCGGCCCCCGCGTTTACTACGGACCTGACGCCCACCCTGTACTCGCTATTGGGTCACGAACCAGGACGGCCGGCTCCGTTCTTCGGCCGCCCGTTGTTTCACCGGCAGGGGAGTATGGCGACGCCGTCAGAGACCAGGCCAGTGCTGGTCGCCTCGAGCTATGGAAGCGTGTACGGAACGCTGCTCGACAACGCTCGCCGGTTGTACGTCTTCGACGGCATCGCGCTCCGCGAGTATCTCTACGATCTGGATGGCTCCGGGGCCGGACGGCAGGTGACCGTGACGGACGCGGATCGCCTGCTCGGCCAACGCGCCATTCGCGCGACGGTCGAGGAGATCGCCACGTTCTACGGCTATCGTCCCTGAGCGGCACCCACGACCGCGCGACCTTCGAGCCGCGGCCCATCATCGGTCGCGATCAGCAATGTCATCGCAGCCATGAAGGCGATGGCCGCGAAGATCCGCGCCTTGCCGCGGCGTTGGGACCGGACTCGATTCTGAGCATTTGCGCCAAGTTTCGGTCGAGGTCGTCGGCGCGTCAGCGCGGCCTCACGAAACGCTGTGACCTGAGGCGGAGCCTCGAGGGTCTGAGGCGCAGTCTCGCTAGCGCTGAAGCTCGCGGACGATATGGGGAAAGTCGGTCTCGATGTAGTCGACGCCCAGATCCGCAAACCGTTGCATGGCCTGCGGATCCAGGACCGTGTGGACGGACACGATGAAGCCGGCGGCCTTTGCCGCACGCACGAACGACGCGTTCGCGTCGACGTACGAGACACCGAGATCGAAGCCGTACACGCCGGCCGCGCGCATGGATGGAAAGAAGTCGAGGGACGTGGACCAGTCATCCGGCGGAATGCTCCAGATGATTCGCGCATCGCGAAGGCGCGTGCGGATGGCCCGTGCCTCGGCCTCGTCGCCATGCACCCAGAACCAGCAGTGCGCCGGATTGAAACCGGTTTGATTCAGGGCGGTCATAATGGCGTCAATCTGTCCGGGAACTTTGAGATCGAAGTAGAGTACGACCTTGTCTTTGGCTTCGGTCATGACTTCGGCCAGCGTCGGTACCCTCTCCCTCGCAAACTCCGGAGCAAACCAGGAACCAGCATCAAGTGCCTGCAACTGGGCCACCGTCAGCGCGGCCGCAGGCCCGCTTCCGTTCGTCGTCCGGTCTACGGTCAAGTCGTGCATGAGCACGACGACCCCGTCGGCTGAGAGACGTGTGTCAAGCTCGATCACGGGAATGCGGTGGGCGATGGCCTGTCGCACCGCCGCCATCGTGTTGTCGGGTGCGCAACAGAAGAAGCCGCCCCGATGACCGATCGCAGAGATGGTTTTTGGCAGGCGCTGCTCCGGTGGTGGCGCCGGTGCGCCAGGTGTCGCAGCGCCCGCGGCATGCGGTCCCCCAAGAACCCGAATCTCGTCCATCCTCATCGCGCGATCGACGAAATACACACTGCTGACGTACCCCTCGGCCGTCTGGCCCGATCCATCGGTGAACAGGAGAAACAACGGGTCGAGGGTCCAGCGCACGCCAAGACCAGAATCGGTCGTGCCAATACCACCCGCAAATCGACCGTCGACGAACACTTGCGCCTTCCCCTCCTCCGGCGCCGCTTGCACGACGACGGCCACCCGATGCCAGACGCCGGGCCGGATGCGTCCGAAATACGAGCCCGTCGTACCGACACCGCCGGACGGCGCATTCAGCACGAAGAATTCCGCGTCGTTCTCGTTGCCGGCGTTCGTCTGCTGAAGCGCGCGCCATCGGCCATCGCTGGCCGACGGATAGAGAACATCGACGATCAGCGAATAATTCGAGACGAGCCCGTCGGTTTCCCCGAACGGTCCGTTTGGCGGCGCGCGATGCGTGAGCACATAACCTTGACGCGCGGTGCTGGCCGGAAACCGCATGACGTGTGCATCACCTCCCGTCATCCGCGGCAGGCCCAGGCTGCTTGCCGTACCAAACAAGGTGTTCCTGGGTCCCCAACCTGTGGCGTCTGGATCGAAGAAGTCGAGTGTCGCGGTGCCGTAGATGGGCGCCAGACGGTCGGACGGCTTCGCGAGGGTCCACAGCGTCGCGTTGGTCCCCGAGTGGCCCGCGCCGACCAGCGCGGCGCAGCCCACGAAGCACATCGACAGCGTCCCGGCCATCGGGGCCAGGAGCAGCCTGCCGGCTCGATCGCAAGCACGCATCACATCACGAGCAGGATGAAGCCACCGCACCCGAATTTAGCACACGCGCGCGTGGACTCGGGTTGCGGGGCTGCGGCCTAGGGACTCCTGACTGGGGTCCGCAACGAAGCAGCTTCAGGTCGATCGCGTCCGCCATCGCAGGATAACCGCTAGACCCTGGGATCTGCAGACTCATTGCGCCCTCTCGAACGCGCCCACAGTCGGCGGTGCGCGGCCGGCTGAAATGGCCTCACAAGGTGCCGGGCAACGAACTTTGGCTATGCCGCTTGGTGGTGTGCTACCGCGTGCCTCAGATCTCTGGATACAGGTGTCGTTGGAGCAACGACAACGCTTCAACGACTGTTTTTTCCGGAAGGCGTGGCGTTCAGGGGAAACGCATTCGATCGAACCGCCGTAAGGTCTTCTCTCTCCGAGTACGTACGGCCGCTTGACGGGTCGAATGAAAATTTGGTGGCCCAGACCAGCGCCAGTTGGAACCCGGTGATGAGCTGGCTGAAGCAGGTGGACCTCTTGAAGCTAGCCCGCTAATACCGCAGGCGGATCACGCGAACAGTCCTAACGTGCCACGCCGACCGTCGACGAAGCTCGGTCATCAGCCAGGCTCGGCGAGACGCAACACGGCTCCATTCAACGCGCCGGCTGTCTCATCGGTGCGGGAGTGCTTCGCCTGGCCGTGCGCTTCCTGGCGAGATAGTACGCATCCGTCCCACGCTTCCCGCCGGGCCTTTTTGGTCGCACGTCCAGGCCGTCGAACCTTCGGACGAGATCGAACCCGCCCACGTGAAGTGCGCGCCGAATCTCGGCGTCGGTCCAGCAGACGTGCCAGAGCGTCTCTCGCACGTGGCGCACCAGGCGTCCCGACGGTATGAGCCATTCGAAGTCAAGCCTCGCGCGTCGCCCGTCCGCCTCGAGACTTCCGTGCTGCACGAGCTTGAACCTCTCGTGTTCTTCCCAAAAAGTCTGCAGGTACTCCGTGCGTAGCGACAGCGGTGTGTTGACGTCAAAGCAAAACCAGCCGCCGTCTCGCAGCGCACGCGCGACACTGTCGAACACCCGTGACAAGTCACGACGATCGGCAAGGTTGTTCAAGGAGGCGAACTCGGCGAGCACGAGGTCAACGGGCCGAGGAAGTGTGAAGTCGCGCATGTCATCGCAGTGCACCACGACTCTGAGCTTCGCCCGCCGTGCGCTCGCGCGAACCATTCCGCAGAACACGGGCGAGTTGTCTACGGCGTGGACGTCCAAACCACGTCGGGCGAGTTCAAGCGCGGTCTCGCCAATTCCGCAGCCGACATCACAAACACTCTGCACACTCGGCAGGACGGTGCGTAGGATCTGCCTCCGAGCATGACGGTTCATCGGCGCTGCATAACGGCTCAAGACGTCATAGTGGCGAGCAAGAAGAGCGTAGGGCGCATTGACCGGCACATCCGTCGCCGACATGGAAGAGTCAGCATCGACTGGAGCCTTGAACCGATATCCACGCCGCGGAAGTGTCTCGATGAATCGCGGTGTCGACGCCGGGTCGCCAAGCGCCTCACGTAGCCGTTTGATCGCCGCGTTCAGGCTGTGCTCGAAATCGACAAAAGTATCGTCGCGCCAGAGTTCACGACGCAGATCGTCGCGCGTCACCAGTGTCCCGGGCGACCGCACCAGGAGGGCCAGAATGCGAAACGGCTGGACGGGCAGAAGGAGCCGACTGCCGTTCTTCGACAGCTCCCCCGACCGGAGATCCAGCACGAACTCACCGAATCGTACGAACTGCGGATCCGCTCGCTTGGTTGGCATGGCCCGTTCTCAAGAGGCCGCGATCCTATCAAACAAGACAGCCCCCAACGCCCATGTCACCCTGCTTTCACCTTCCTATTACCGTCCAGCCATTGAACCGCCAAGAGGGTGGCCCTACCTTGACGGTCAAGAGATCGCGGCGGTAAATGCAATTCCCGCCGATCGCGTCCGGTTGGGAGGGTCAACCAGCCAACCTCGCTCGAGTTCACCGGGGAAACCGCGTTCGTGGTGACGTGCGCCGGAGTGATCTGAGGGATCGACAGCGCTTGATTCGCGCGAATCCCCGGCGGACTTCTTATAGCGACCCTGCGATTGCGGGCGCGGTGCACGGCGGCTGTTTTCCGGTTTCCCCGATCGGTGGGCGTTTCGTGCCGCCCGCATGTCGATTCAATGCTCCGGGAAGAATGAACATGGCATCATCACTCACTTGCTTCATCGCGGTCGCAATCGTCATGGTCTCGTGCGCGAGACACGCGGACGCTCAGGCCACGGAGGCGAGCGAAGCATTCGAGCCATGCGCGATTCCGCACCCCGCGCTGCAGATTGAGAAGGCGCTCGAGCCCATCGTTCGCGAGATGTGTCGTCGATCGCCGACGTTTCGAAGACAGCTGATCCGGCTGGCCGACGCACCCCACCTCGTGGTCACCGTTGCGATCACGCGCCGCCGAATCTCGATCCACGTGGAGGCGACAACGCGATTCGCGCGCGAGGATGGCCTGCTGCGCCGAGCGGACGTGGAGATCGGACCCGCAGACACGGCGAGTCGCGTCGAACTCATTGCCCACGAGCTGGAGCACGTGCTCGAGCAGCTCGACGACGTGAACCTGACTCAACTGGCCCAAGGCCCCGGCGTCAAGTCAAACGGCCACGAGCGAGGGCGAGCCTTTGAGACCGCGCGCGCCAGGCAGATCGGCCTCGACGTCGCCGCCGAATTCAACGGCGGCTCCGTCGCTGCGAGCAAAAAGCAGGTGGTGCCACGATGAAGACTTGGTTGGCGTTCGGCGTGCTCTGGTTGGCTACGGCGCGACTGATCGCGCAGGACGAGGAGGCATCACCCGTAACAGTCCTCCGGCAACGTGCCGTGGAGCACCTCGGCGCGGCGACGGCCGATGTCAGTGCCGACGGGCGGTTCGTCGCCTTCGAGTCCGCGGCGGAGCTCGTGCCTGCCGATCAAAACAGGAGCGTGGACATCTATGTCCTCGACCGGTCAACCGGTCGCGTGACATTGGAAAGCGTCGTCACCAATCCCACCGTTGGCCATGGGACGAAACATCCTCGACTGAGCGGGGACGGCCGGTACCTGGTATTCACGTCGTCGGCGCGCAACCCCGCCGGCCAGCCGATGGCAGACGTCGATCCACAGGTCCTGCTTCGGGATCGACGGGCCGGCAGGACCACGCTCGTGTCTCGCTCCCTCGCCGGCACACCAGCCAACGCGCCAAGCGGGCATGCGGACATAAGCGACGATGGCGGAACGATCGTGTTCCAATCGGCGGCGACCGATCTCGTTGATGGAGAGGATCGAAACGGTCCAGGGTCAGACGTCTACGCGTTCGATGTGCGTTCGCACAGTATCGAGCGTGTGAGCGTGGACGCGAACGGGGCGCAGCAGACATCCGGATCGAGCTTCGCACCAATCGTGAGTGGCGACGGTCGATGCGTGGTGTTCGTGTCCTCCGCACCACTGGATGGCGTGTTCAACCGGCGACGCTCGGATCGAAAAGCCGAAAGTGTGCGTCATGTCTACCTCCGGAATCTCAACAGCGGCTTCATTCGACGCATCAGCCATGCACCGGCGGCCGATGATGTTGACGGCCAGAGCTTTCATCCAGCCGTGAGCGGAGACGGCCGCCTGGTGGCATTTACTTCACAGGCCACCAACCTGGTGCCGCACGACAGGAACGGTGTTGCCGACGTCTATCTGCACGACGTCCACACCGGACGGACCACGCTCGTCAGCCGCAGCGCAAGGGGAGGCAGCGCCACCGGCGCGAGCCGCCATCCGGCGCTCTCGGCCGACGGCCGATTCGTGGCCTTCGTCTCGGATGCTGGGGATCTCGCGTGCGCAGGCCGATGTCCGAACCGCCTGCTCGATCTCAACCTGGTTGCGGACGTCTATGTCTTCGACACGCTGACGCATGCCCTCGCTCGAGTGAGCGGCGCGCGTGCGAGATCGCCGTGGTGGGAGGTCAGCGCTGGCCCGTCGCTCGACGCGGCGGGTCGCGTGATCGCATTCTCCTCGCGGCATCCGATCGACGCGAGCGATGTCAAACACGACTTCGACCTGTTCATCGAGGAGATGCCTCATGCGCGAGCCCGCTCCAGGCGGAGCCCTGCGTCCACGCTGAGAGGCCCTTCCTGCCGGCTTATCTCGCTGCTCCACGGCCTGAACGGGTGGTAGCGCTCGGCGCGAGGAAGGGCTGACGCCGCCGAAACTGCAGCGAATCACCCAGGACCGGCAATGACCTTCAGCGTGCCTTCGCCTGAGGGTGAGCTCGCTTGGCTTGCCATCCGAAGCTCGCCCGCAGGGCGAGCGAAGGATGGTGGACCAGAACAGCGCCAGTTGGAACCAGATACTGCCTTGGCTGAACCGGCTCGACAACCTGCGACTCGCCGCCTGAGCCTTCAGCTAGTCAATGCCTATGTCGTCTACGAACCGAGCTTTCAGGCTGTAATTCCAGGCACCGACTTGCTCGCCAACGATCCGTCGGATCTCCGCCTGAATACGCGGCCGCGTCCAAGCCTCTCCCGCAGCGATATCGGGTTTTGGCAGCGATGCAGCAACCTGCCAAATGAGTTCCCGGACTGTCTTCGGTCCGCTACTCAGCAGGCCCGGCCAAGGGATTGAGGATGGCCGTTCGGGTTGCCCGACCTCGGCGCGGATTGCCGTCCAGACTTGCGGCCATTGATCCTTGTGCAGGATCTCCTTCAGAGGCGTATCCAGGTTGAACGTCGAAGAGAGCGCCTTGACCTGGGAACGGAATCCTCGCCGCAACCGATAGAACACTTGCTGCGACAAACATTCTTCGGTTGGCTTCAACGGCACATTGGCTGCAACGAAGTCGACGAGGGCGGCGGGGGTCAGGGTCTGTTGCGCAACCTTGTCGGGTATCTCGATACCGAAGGTCTCTTCTGTCCGCATGATGATCTCGACGCCGTCCAATCCCATTAATCGTGCCCTCCTGTTGAAGCGATGCTCTTAATAACAACGAACTCCGACAGGCTCATTGCGCTCGTCCGACAAACAGAAGGTCCTCTTCCTCATGAGGATCGTGGAGGTAAACGCGCCCGAACACCTCGCTCAACACTGCGGCGTGTACGAGGAGCAATCCCGTCCGTGCGTTCGCCCCGCCAGCTTAGACTGTTCCCATGGCCAACGCTCGCGACAAGTCCGGCCTTCGAGTCACGGCGCGCGCCGCGGTCGCGGCGGCGATTTTCGCCGGTTGCCTAGCGGTCGCCCGTCCGGTCAGCGCGCAGAGCAGTCAGGCTTACCTCTCACTTGGAGCCGGCGCGACTGACTTGTCCGGCGGCGCGGACTGGCTGGTGTTGGGCACTCCGGTTGCGGTAGGCGCCGATGTAGGCGCTGGCAACCTATTCGTGGCGTCCCTCGGGGCTTCGTACCAACCCTTTGCTCGGCAACTCCAGCGCAAGGTGCACCCCTTCCTCCGGGTGTCGCTTGCCGCCGTCGCGAGTAGTCCGTACTCGGCCTGGTGCGTCGGCCTTGGCGGTGGTCTGGTGTACTGGCCGCGATCGCGACGGGTCGGTCTACGCGTTGAAGCGGCCAAGCTCTGGCCGGCATTTGACGAAGACCCGATTCCTCTTGGCGAAACGTTCGTGCCTCGTTTGTGGACCCTGCGGGCCGGCGTCGCGTTTGGGTGGTAGAGGGTATATTCGGACCGCGCCGCCTCAATGACGAGGGAGGTCCGAAAGGCGGCCTACGCGGCCTTGCCGAAAGGACAGGTTGATGCGGTTGCTGCGATGAGTCCGCCTTGTCGCACAGTGGCGATCTGGGCCGCGATGTACCCCGACATCCGACGTTTCCTAAACAGCACGGCGTTAGTCGGGACTCGACGTATTGGCGCGAATGCCTCATTTCTGCGGGGTCGGTCTGCCGACGGAGATGCCTAGCGACCGCTCAGTCATGAGTCTACTGAGCACTCACGGGGCTAGACCACCGCTCGAGGCAGTTTCTCTCTCATCATCGAGTGGAATGGTGAATAAGTTCGCTGCACCCTTGCTTCGAGCGCAGCCCGTTCGGTCGCCGGTGCTGCCGCAATCCGCGCGCGCAGCTTGTCCCGCTTTTTCGCCCGATGTTGACGCAGATGTATGTCGGTGGGGTGATGGCTTGCACTCATGATCATGCTCCTCCGAACAAGCGTATCTCGCCGATGTTCCCGTCACCTGTTCACAAGCGCACACTGAACCGACCGATTCTCTCGGAGGGTGGATTGCCTTAAGACGCTGCCAGTTGTCGGACCGGGCCGGCCCGCCTCAGTAACGATCTGTCGCCAAGTCGCTTTGGATTGGCAAGGCTAAGAATGGAAGCCACTGCGGCGTCAGTCAGGACCAACCGGCACGGAGCTTGGAAAACACCCTTGGTGCACGTTCAGTGCCTGAGCGAGCGCGGCGAGCGCGTCGGCGTCGCCGAGCTCCGCGCGGCGTACGAGAGGCCTTGAGCGTTGCGGCATACGGAACGCCTGCACACGCCGGCCATTGCCAACCCGTCACGCCGGCCTCTTCAGACTACCGGAGGGCTCAGCCGGCGCAAAGCCTGGATAGAAATCCCTTCGGCGTCAGGCGCGACACATAATGTGACCATGCAGTTCGGAGGGACAGTTCTCTACGTCGACCAGGTCGCTGCCGTCGTGGATTTTTACCACCGGGCGTTCGGGCTCGAACTTCGCTTCTTCGACGAAGCGCTGGGATTCGCCGAATTGGAGACCGGCGGCTCCACTCTGGCCATCGCTGCCCATTCGCTGGGCGAGATGTTGATGCCGGGTGAATATATGCGGCCTGTCGATGGGCAGCCTGCCGGCGTCGAGATCGCCTTTCTCACGCGCGACGTTTCTGCTTCATTCGCCAAGGCGATCGCGGAGGGAGCTTCGCCGATCACGGCACCCAGACGAATGCCCTGGGGTCTTGAAGTCGCGTACGTGCGGGCACCCGAAGGTACGATCATCGGCTTCTCTGAACCGCCGCCATCCGCGGCTCATTGACAGAGCGACGCCTGGCGAAGTCAATGATGATCACTCCTGCAAAGTCGCCAAGGATTTACTGGGAGACGACCAGAACGATCTGCACGCGGAGCGAGCCGCCGGTTCGATCGATGGCGTGGGTTGGCGATCTCAGCCGTTTCGAATCAACGGCTTGGGGGTTATGGTCCAGATTTTCACCAGATGGAACCGCGTGGCGGACTGGCTGAGGGAGGCCGAACGCTCAACGGCTGTGTAGTTCCAATCCCTTGCCTTCCAGCCAATTCCGGGGCCCCCGGTTGGTCATCTCGTGTAAGCCCAGGAATTACAAGCACTTCATCGTTGCGACCGATGCAAGGAGGCCGTTCTGAACCCAACAATGATATATAGGAGCCCGAACGTCATTCTGGCTGACCCATGAATGCTCCGAGCCGTGTCGCGTCAGTTTTGTTCCTGCTTGGAATTGTGCTGACTCCCGCCCGGACAGGAGCCCAGAAGCCAGCCCCCGTGTCGGACCTCGTCCTCGAGCGCAAGTTCGCCCAAACAGTGCGCCCGTTCATCAACGAATACTGCGCCGGCTGTCACGGCGGCGCAGAGCCGGAAGCGCAGTTCGACCTCAGATCTTTCGCGACGCTGTCCTCTGTGTTGGAGGATCTTCCGCATTGGACCCTGCTGATGGAGCGACTCAACCATCAGGAAATGCCGCCGGACTCCGAACCCCAGCCTGCGGCCCATCTCCGCCAGCAGGTGATCGATTGGGTGAAAGCGGTGCGCGCGAATGAGCTGCGCAAGCACGCGGGCGATCCAGGACCGGTGTTGGCGCGCCGGTTGAGCAACGCCGAATATAACTACACCATCCGCGATCTCACCGGCGTGGACCTCAAGCCCACCAAGGAATTTCCGGTCGATCCGGCCAATCAGTCCGGGTTCGACAACACCGGCGAATCGCTGACGATGTCTCCCGCCTTGTTCAATAAGTATCTGTTGGCGACACGCGAAGTGGCCGACCACATGGCGCTCACGCCGGACGGGTTTATTTTCGCGCCCGGCCCTGTGCTGGCAGAGACCGATCGCGACCAATTCGCCATCAGACGCATCGTCGACTTCTATCGATCCCAGCCAACCGACTATGCCGACTATTTTGAAGCCGCATGGCGGTACAAGCACCGCGTGGCTCTTAGAAATCCGGCGGCTACGCTCGCAAGCGTCGCGCGATCACGAAAGGTCTCGCCTAGGTATTTGCCGTTGATTTGGCGGATCCTTGGTGAATCGGACGTCCCGTCCCAAACGCGAGCCGTTGAAGTTGGTCCCATCGCCAAGCTGCAAGCCATGTGGAAGGCCTTGCCTGCGCCGGCGTCCCGGACCCTCAGTATCAAGGAGGCGGAAACCCTTCGTGCGCGGTGCGTTGAGATGCGCGATTTCGTGATCCGGATCCGCAAGAACACCTCGATGCAATTCTCAGCGCCGGAGGTGAGCGGTCCCCCCGCTCCCCCGCGCGACCCAGCCGTCGCGGGGCGAGGGGCTGGTGGTGGCTACGGCCGCCGCGGTGGACTACCCGCCGCATCACAGCCGCTGCTGACCTGGAAGTACAACCAGTTCAATACCCACCGCAGAACATTCGATCCAGGCGCTCTGCGGAACGATACCGACGCGCCTGAACAGCCCCCGAAAATTCCCCCATACGCCGGCCTCCATGCGGAGGCCTCAGTGCGCTGGGCCGCCGTCATGAAGACGGCCCAATTGGCCGATGCTGATTTGGTAGTTCCCGCACGCCAGCGCGCCCGCTATGAGGAATCCTTCGCGCGGTTCGCCAATGTCTTCCCCGATACGTTCTATGTCGCGGAACGCGGCAAGTTCTTCCCGGACAATTCAGCGGACGCCGGGCGTCTGCTGAGCGCCGGCTACCACAGTGTCATGGGACACTGGCGCGATGACAATCCACTGGTCGAGTTGATTCTCGACGAAAAAGGCAAGAAGGAGTTGGACAAGCTCTGGACTGAATTTGACTTCTACGCCAGTCACACGGCCCGGACATTCATTCAGTACTACTTCAATCAAAGCGGCGAGGTCCTGGGCGGCGGCGCTGAGGCCGGCCGCCCGCGCCCGGTTGGCAAGGAAGTGACCGACTCTTCTGTGATCGCAGAAAGTCGGGATCAATACATCGCATTGGCCAAAGCCAGCGGCAACGAGATCGCCGCGGCTTGGATGCCTCACCATTTTGATGGCATTGACTCGACGCTTCGGTCGCTCGAGAAGATGCGCGCCGCTGCTGAACCAGTTCAGTTGGAAGCGCTGGCGACGTTTGCGGCGCGCGCCTATCGTCGGCCCTTGACCAAGGCGGAGCGCGACGGCTTGCTGCTGTATTACCAGAAACTCCGGAAGCAGAGTGCCCTGTCGCACGAGGATGCGATGCGCGATGCCGTCGTCAGTATCCTGATTTCTCCGCAATTCCTTTATCGCGTCGATCTGCGGGATCCGGCCAGCGGTGTCGCGGGTTTGGCGTCGTCTCGTGCTGCAATCCCGCTCTCTGGATACGAACTGGCGAGCCGGCTCAGCTATTTTCTGTGGTCCAGCATGCCCGATCAGGAGCTGTTGAACCATGCCGCCGCAGGCGACCTGTCACGGCGAGACGGGCTGATTGCCCAGGCTCGCAGAATGCTGAAGGACCCGCGTTCCCGTGGGCTGGCGACTGAGTTCGCCGCGAACTGGCTCGATTCGCGGCATTTCGAAACCCACAATTCCGTGGATCGCGAACGCTTCCCGAATTTCACCAACGACCTGCGCGAGGCCATGTTCGAGGAGCCGGTCAGGTTTGTCGAAGAGGTGGTTCGGAATAATCGCTCCGTCCTCGATCTGCTGTATGGCAACTACACCTTTGTGAATCCGGTGCTTGCCAACCACTACGGCATTCCTGGAGTGACCGGCAAGAAAGATGACTGGGTTCGCGTCGATGATGCGGGAAAATACGAGCGCGGGGGCTTGCTTCCCATGGCCGTGTTCCTGACCCAAAGTTCCCCGGGCCTGAGAACCAGTCCAGTCAAGCGCGGGTTTTGGGTGGTGCGCCGGCTGTTGGGAGAGGTGATTCCTCCTCCGCCACCAACGGTTCCGGAGTTGCCGGAGGACGAAGCCAAGACGGATACGCCACTTCGCGACGTGCTGGCACAGCATCGCTCGAATCCGCTTTGCGCCGGATGCCATGCGCGATTTGACGTATTCGGATTGGCGATGGAAGGGTATGGACCCGTGGGCGAGGCCCGGACGAAGGACTTGGCTGGCCGGGTCATTGACGCTTCCGCCACTTTCCCTGGTGCATTCCAGGGCTCTGGCTTCCGGGGCGTTCAAGCGTACATCAAGGAAAAGCGCCAGCAGGACTTCCTGGATAACATCAGCCGCAAGCTGTTGTCGTATTCCTTGAGCCGCTCGCTGCAGCTATCCGATGATCCAGTCGTCGCACAGATGAAGACGCGGATGAGCGCAACCGGCTATCAATTCGGTGCCATGGTCGAGACCATCGTGACCAGCCGGCAGTTCCTCAACAGACGCCGGCCCGAATCCCCCCGGCTCCAATCAGCACACTAGGGAAGGCGGGTACATGACCGAGAAGCTCTTGCCGCAAAACAGAATACCCGGAACCTTTGCCCGCACCATCTCGCGTCGGGCGGTGTTGCGCGGCGCGGGAGTGGTTATGGCGCTGCCGTGGCTCGAATCCATGCGCGTCCTTGGCGCACCCGCGCCCTTCCCGAGGCGCTTCGGCGTCATGTTCATGGGATGCGGGATCAACGAAGACTATTGGAGCGCTTCCGGCGATGGCGCGGAGATGATACTGAGCAAGACACTGTCGCCGCTGGAGCCGTTGAAGCACAAGATCAACGTCGTCGACGGGCTGTTCAACAAGGCCGCCACCGGTCAAGGTATTCATCCGGCTCAGACAGGCAGCGTGCTCTCGGGCGCGCAAATTTCAAAGGGGGCCGTTCTTCACTCCGGTATGAGTGTGGACCAGATGATCGCCAACACGATTGGCCAGGATACGGCGCAGTCGAGCATCGTTCTGGCGTGTGATCCGCCCATGACCGGTTATCACGAGACCAATTTCTCGATGGCCTACAGCTCGCACGTCTCGTGGCAGAGTCCGTACTCCCCCGTACCGGTGGAACTGTACCCCTCTCTGGCCTTCGACAACTTGTTTGAGAACCGCGGAAGTTTCCGTAACCTGAGCATTCTCGACCGGGTCAAGGAAAGTGCCGAGACCATGGGCAAACAGGTCAGCGGCAGCGACAGGAACAAACTGGATGAATATCTCACCAGCGTCCGGGAAGTGGAAAAGCGCGTCGAGGGTATGCGCAAGAGCAAGGATGTGGCCGAGGATAGGGCCAAACTCACGAACACCGCTGCCTTCACAATGGAGCGTCCGGCCAATGGCTTGCCGGAAGACTTGCGAGAGCACTCTAGGCTGATGTGCGATCTGATCGCCCTCGCGTTCCAGACAGACAAGACCCGCGTCGCCTCGTTGATCATCTCTCGCGACCTGTCCGCCATGTACTATCCGTTCCTGGGAGTGACGCAAGGGCACCACGGCGCATCGCACAACAACAATTCGGATGGCTACGAAGCCATCTCCCGCTGGCACGTGAGCCAGTTCCAATATCTTGCGTCGAAGTTGGACAGCATGCCGGAAGGCGATGGCACGGTGCTGGACAACTCATGTCTGATGTTTCTTTCCAGCCTGTTCGTTGGCCGTACGCACGACAACAGCCGATTACCCGTGCTGCTCGCCGGGGGCCTGGGCGGAACGCTCAAGACCGGCCGCTCGCTTAATTATCTGGGCCAGCCCGCGGAGAATCGGAAAATGTGCAGCTTGTATCTCTCCCTCATGGATCGGATGGGCGTTGAGTTGGATCACTTCGGCGACGCCGATTCGCGGTTGGCGCGCCTGTAGACGGCAGAATTGCACGAAGGCAGCGGAGCAGTCTTGGCTGGTTCACTGCTCCGCCACTTTGTCCGAAATCTGAGTCGCGCCGAGCGGCGCGTGCGCAAGGGCTGATCCGTGCGAAGCGCGCCGGAGCATGCTGCCGGCCCTGGCGGCGATCCTCAGCGTTCGGCAGGCGCCTGCCTGAGGCGCCCCTCGAAGCTGGAGTACCGGCCTTCGCACGGTTGAAGATCCAACCAGTCGTCGCACAGGTGACGAGCTCCCGCGCTATTGAATTAATGTAGACGCTCGAGCCCAATGCCACATCTCGCTGGAACAACCCTTGGGGCCTGTGAGATCACCGGCGGCTCATTCTGAACTGGGGCCGGACGAGGACGTAGGCCGGGCGATGCCGGACGAATCGGCGCGCCGCTCCGCGGATGCTGAATGCGCTGTACGACTCGCGTCGACTACTGTCACGCCGACGTTATCTGTTCCAGGTGGCGGGCGTGATTCCCAAATGGGATGTGACGAACGACGGCAGTCGGTTTCTGTTTGCCGTGCCCGTGTGTGCGCCGCCGCCCTTCACCATCGCGCGGGATTCGCAGTCGGCTTTGCCGAAATAGCGTAAGGAAAGGGGGTCATGGACCAGAACCGCGCCAGTTGGAACCCATTGATCAGCTGGTTAGGAAATGTCGAGGCCCTCAGATGTGCCTCGTAGTCCTCCCGTGTGGTCTCATACAGGCGCCGCCACCAAACCGAAGCGGGTGAGCTGCCCTTTCCTATGCCACTCGGACTCACTCACCACGACTGGGCCAGCCAACTTTGGGCCTCTGAGACCCGTTCAAGCCAACTACGAAATGTAGCGGAGGTTCAGCGCGAGCAGGGGGTCGTGGCGGGCGCCGGCGCGCGCCTTCTGCGAATGTTCGCGGTAGGCCGGGTGATCCTCCGGCCTGAGGCTCGCGATCAGCGCCGCGCCGAACTGCAGCCCGGCGTCGTCCGGACGCAGCGCCAGGCTCTTCTTCACGAGCTCGTACGGATCGCCATCCCGCACGAGCCCCTTGGCTCGCGGCACCAGGTCGCGCACCTCCGGCACATCGTCATAGGCGCCGATCTGATAGAGGGTGTTCGCGGCATACGCAGCGTCGAAAAACGCTAGCGCGTCGGGACGGCCGGCTTGTTCGGCGTTGCGGGCGCGCGTCATCAGCGTGGAGAGCAACCGCTCCGCCACTTTGCGGTCGCGGCTCGCGTAGAGTGATGCGCGGCGGATGGTTTCCATGCGGACGACGACGGGCGTCGAAGGCACGAGCAGCGCTTCGGTGTCGGACACGAGGTTCGCCAGGTTGTAGTCGGGCCGGCCTTGCCACCAGGCGGTGCCCCAGGGGAGCGACCGCGCGTCGCCGATCGCAAACGACCGGCACAGCGGCGCGCAATGCCCCGCGAGCGCGGGCGCCGGAGCGGCAACGGCCGACAATATCCAGACGATTCCGATGCACCAACCGGGGATACGACGTGACATGACGCCTCCTTGCAATCGTGGTTGACTGCGTCAATTCTCATTTAGCATTCCGTTCGGACTCCTGGTCGCCGCGCGCCTCGCGGGCCACCAGGTCGCCAGCACGCCGGTGGTGATCATCAGCGCGCACGTGGCCGCGAACGTCGACGGATCGAGCGGCTTCACACCGTGAATCTGGTGCTCGAGCATGCGCGCTACCACGACCGCGGCGAACAGGCCGCCCGCCACGCCGGCGGCGAGCACGACGCCTACTTCTTTCAAGAACATGCCGACGATGGTGTCGCCGGTCGCCCCGAGGGCCATACGGATCGCGACTTCGCGCTCCCGCTGCTGGACCGTGTACGCCGTGACGCCGTAGATCCCGAGCAGCGCGAGGAACACCGTGAACGCCGCAAAGCACGTCAACATCGAGGTCAGAAACGTCGTCCCCGCCAACTGCCGGTCCTCGGCCGTCAGCGCCCCGGAGGCGTTGACGATCACGTAGGGATCGAGCTGGGCGATCGCTCCACGCACGGCCGGCAGCCACGAGGACACTGCTTGATCGGTCCGTAGATACATCGACGCAAACCGGCTGGGGGCCTGCAAGAACGACAGATACACATCCCCCAGGTCATCGTCCGTGTAGGTCTGTCGCACATCCCGCACGACGCCGACGACCGTCCGCCAGGGGATGGGAGGGGCGTCTTCGCGCGGTGGATTGCCGGCGAGCAGGCGGCGGCCCAGCGGGCTCGCGTTGGGCCACAGCTGGCGCGCCAGCGTCTCGCTGACGAGGGCCACCGGTTCGGCGCCGAGCTTGTCGGACGGGCTGAAGGTGCGACCCTGCCGAATCTCGATGCCGAGCGTCGTGAAGTATCCGGCGTTCACCGCATGTACGCCCGCCGTGGTACCCGCGCGCCCGTCGTCGGTCTGGACGGGCTGTTTTCGCGGCTCGGAGAACGGCACGAAGTCTCCCAGTGCGATCGGCGACCGTGAGGAGGCGGACACTCGTTCCACCAGCGGATCGTAGAACCCGATGAGCGGCGGCGGCGACGTATACACGCGACTCGGCAGGACTAGGTGCGCGTAGCCGACCTGCCTCACGTCGAACCCAAGATCCGTGCGGACCAGGTTCACGATACTTCGCACCATTAGGCCGGATCCCACGAGCAGCGCCAGCGATCCCGCCACTTCGAACGCGATCAGCGTCGACTGCAGACGCCGCATCGACGGACCTTCCGTGCCGCCCCGCCCTTCCCGGCGCAAGGCGTCGGCGAGCCGGCGCTGCCATGCCGGGAGCAGCGGAATGAACGCAAGCGACACGGCCATCAGGAGGCTGGTGCCGCCGATCGCGAGCAGCATCGTGGGATCGAGAGCCGTGACGGAGAGGCCGCCCGGCGCGGGGCGTTCGAAATACGTCTCGATGAACGGCGCCAACGTGTTCAGCGCGAGCTCGGTCAACGCGAGCCCCGCGACCAGCCCCGCGCCGCACAGGAGGCAGGTCTCCGCCATCAGCATTCGGACGATGTGGGCGCGCCCGGCGCCGAGGGCCACACGCACACCCATTTCCTTCTGGCGCCGCACCGTGCGCAGCAGCATCAGCACCGCCACGTTCGCGCACACGATCAGCAGCAGGAGCGCCGCAGGCACTGTGATGCCGAGCAGCACCGGACGCAGCCCCGTGACGTACCGGTCGTGCACGGGTTCCAGGTGAACGCCCGTCCAATTCGGAGGAAAGTCGGTCCCGATGCGCCGCGCGACCTCTGTGATCCGGCGCTCGGCATCCGCGACCGGCACACCCTCCCGCAGCTGAACCATGTATGTACGGAACGGCGCGCGCAGCGGCGCCACGATCTCCGGTCCCTCGCGGCTGGGCTGGTACCAGAACACGGGCTTGAGCACGCCGACGATGCGGAGACTCGTCTCGATCGGTCCCTTCTCGCTCTCCGTGTAGGTGCGAACCTGACGGCCGACGATGCCGGGATCGGAGCCGAAACGATTGCGCCACAACCCGTACGAAATCATGGCGACCTGCTCGGCCCCTTGGCGGAACTCCTCTTCTCGGAAGCTGCGGCCGATCGCGGGCTGCATCCCCAGACTGCGAATGAACCCGTCGGACACGCGCAGGCCTCTGGCCGTCTCCGCGTTGCCGCGATCCGCGAGATTGAACGTCTCACCCGCCGATGTCGCCGCGAACTCCACGACCTCGCTGAGCGAGGACCAGTCGAGCGCCGTCATGCCGCTCGGCTCGTGCGGACCTGGGGGCTCGTACATCACTGCATACAGGCGATTCGATGCGGGGTAGGGAAGCGACCGGATGAGATACGAATTGACGACGGCCAGCGTCGAGGCGGTGACGGCGAGTCCGAGGGCGATCGACAAGACGGCAACCAGCGTGAAGCCGGGAGCGCGTCGCAGCCCTCGAGCGGCCAACCGAACGTCGCGGCTGATATCGTCGAGCCATCCCCAGCCCCAGACATCACGCGATCGTTCACGAAGCCGCAGCCTGTTGCCGAACCGGACAGGGTCGTGCATCATTGCGCGATGCGAATCCATCTCGTGCTCGAGCGCAGCCTCGAGACGAGTCCGATTGAGCAGGAACCAGATTCGCCGCATCCATTCACCCATGAAACTCATTCAGGGCCTCCGTTCAGGTTCAGAGTCACGCCCTGTCCAGCACGAAGTCGATGGCCTTGGTCAGACGCCGGTAGTTCGCGCGCTCGGATTCCAGCTGTCTCTTGCCGGTCTGTGTGATCCGATACTCTCGGACTGCGCGGCCCGTATCGGAAATCGCCGACGAGGCGCTGACCCAGCCCTTCAGCAGCAGTTTCTGCAGCGCCGGATACAGCGAGCCTTCCTCGACGCTCAGTTCCTCGCGCGAGAGCGTGTGGATGCGCTGCGCGATGGCGTAGCCGTGCAGCGGCTCCGTCGAAAGCACCCGCAGCGCGAGCATGATTAAGGTTCCGGGCGGCACTCCATCGTCACGAGGCATAGTTGACCTATGCCTAATGTGGCAGGTTGGAATGACGATGTCAAACCACATTGTCGGCTGAGCTTGCGAAGGAGGTTTCTACTCAGCCCCAACCGTGCGCAATACGAATTCCTGAGCGTTTCTTAGAATTCCGCGATCTTGCGCGTGCACGCGTGTATGACCAGCGTGACCAGACGGAACACGGTCCGCGCGACGGCCTGATGCACGACCTGGACTTCCCGCGCGGCGACGCGCGCGAGCTGGTGATTGACGGCGACCGAGCGTACGAACTGAATGGCGAGGACAGCCGTACCTTGGCGGCAGTCGGTGCGTTCAGAGTCGTCCCCGAGCGTGATCTCGGACGTGACCGGGACGAGAACCCTGACCACGACACGTTGGACCACATCCTCGCGTTCGCAGAACGCGTTCTACCGCGCGCAGCGGACCTCTGGGTGCAGGCATCGCTCGAGCAGCGTCAGCGGTTCCAACAAGTGTTCTTTCCCGACGGAATTGCGTTCGACGGAAAATGCTTTGTTGGAACCCGCGTAACCGCACCGGCCTTCAGCTACTTGCGGGAAATCGAGACCGAAAAATGAAAGGATGGTGGACCAGACCGGGATCGAACCGGTGACCTCGTGAATGCCATTCACGCGCGCTCCCAGCTGCGCCACTGGCCCCCTGAGACGAGAACAGCCTATTGGTACTAGCCGTATTCAGGCGGTCAAAGAGGCTTCTTAAACTCTTAATTCTTTCGTTGACAACCCCGCCAGGAAGCGCTACAGTCTCGCCGTAACTTTTAATTCCTTAAGTGTCCATGGCCCGACCGCAATCTCCCACGCTGACCGACGGAGAGGCCCGGCTCATGACGGTCCTCTGGGAAAAACGCCACGCGACGGTCGCCGACGTCGTCGCCGCGCTCGGTCCCAAGCGGCCCGTGAACTACAGCACCGTGCAGACGATGCTGCGCATTCTCGAGTTGAAAGGGTACGTCGCGCACGACAAATCCGGGCGCGCGTTCATCTACCGGCCGCTCATCGACCAGAAGCAGGCGCGCCGCAAGGCGCTCAAGCATCTCGTGGCGCGGCTCTTCAACAACTCGCCCGGCCTCCTGATCCTGAATGTGCTCGAAGACAACCGGATTGATCCCGACGAGTTGAGTCGCGTCAGGCAACTGCTCGACGGGTAGGAGTGGAGTGGCATTGGACGCGGTAGCAAACTGGATCTGGCAGGGCAGCGCGGTCGCGGCCGCCGCGACGATCATCCTGCGCCCGCGTCGCATCAGCGCCACGACCCGATACCGCGCCTGGTGGATCGTCCTGGCGGTGGTCCTGCTCATTCCCCTCGTTCGCCTGGCGACGGCGGCGGCGCCGGAGGTCGATCCGATCGCGACGCTCGCAGTGCCATCGGGGCAGTCGCGATGGGTTCCGTTCGTCATCCCGCAGCCCGCATGGTGGGCGGCACCGCTTGCGCTCGCACTCTATGGCGGGTGGTGCGTCGCATACCTGCTGCGGATCGCGGCGGCGCTCGTCGCGCTCGGCCGCGCCAAACAGGCGTGCCGGCCGTTTCCCGAGATCCGATCGAGCGAGCTGTGCGGGTGGACGACGCTGCGCAGCGCAGGCCGGCGCACCGCACTCGTCGTCTCGGACGACGTTCGGGCGGCGGCGGTCCTGGGTTTGACTTCACCGCGCATCGCGCTGTCGCCCGCGATCGTTCGGGCACTCAGCGATCAGGAGCTCGACGCGATCGTCGTGCACGAGTGGGCGCACATCCAGCGGCGGGACGACTGGGCGCAGCTCGTGCAATTGATCGTGCGCGCGTTCGCGGGGCTGCATCCCGCCGTCTGGTGGATCGATCGTCAGCTGCATGTCGAGCGCGAGACGGCCTGCGACGACTGGGCGGTCAGCCTGACCGGATCGTCGAGACGCTTCGCGGAGAGCCTCGCGAAAGTGGCCACGCTCTCGGCGCGACAGACGCACCCCGTGCTGCTTCCATCCGTGCTCACGTCGGGTCTTGCGCGACGCGTGGAACGCCTGCTGGACGCGCGGCGCAGCACGGCGACGAGACCACGCCTGTCGTCGGCCGCCCTCGTCTCTCCGGTCCTGCTGTTGACGGCTTTCGGCGTCGCCAGCGTGGATCTCGTCGTCAGCGCGACGTCGTCATCGTCGCCGTCGACATCGATCGCGATGCTGCCTCGGGTTGACTGACGTCGCCGGCGGGAGCGAGCGAGTCACGTGCGAGTGCCGGCGACACCGGTTCCGGACGGACGTTCGACGACGGGCGGCCGGCCCGCGCAGGGACAACAGCAGAAGTCCGCGCCGTTGGCGCAATCGACAGCGCCGCGTCCGACGACGATCGATCCTCCTGTCGCCGCCGAAGACGCGAGTCCCGTTCCCGGGATCGCGGCGCCTTCGTCCGGCGTGAGTGTCAGCGAGTTGCCGGGATCGGTGACGTCAGTCCCGACACTGCTTCCGGTATCCGTCGTCGACGGCTCTCGACCATCGGCGGCATCGGCAACGAACGAACCCACGCCCTGGGGGGCAGCAGCGGACGCCGGCGTTGGCATCGGACGCGGATCGCAGAAAGCGGCCGTCGCCACCGCGGGCTTCTTCACCAAACTCAGCAAGTCCATCGCCCGATCTTTCTGAGTCACACACAGATGCGCATCCACATTGTCAATCCGTCGGACGTCTCGTTCGGTACGGCAGTCATCACCCCGCGGTGGCTGTATGTTCTTGCGGCTGCGACGCCGCTGCACTACGGCCCGCCGTCGATCGTCGACGAAACGCTCGAGCGATTCGATCCCGAGACCGTCAAACCTGGCGACATTGTTGGCATCGGCGTGCACACCGCCAACGCGCTGCGAGGCTATGCGATCGGGCGCGATGCGCGGGAGCGCGGCGCCACGGTCGTCTTCGGAGGCATTCACGCGACGCTCTATCCCGACGAGGCGCGCGAATATGGATCCGCGCACTCCGTCGTCAAAGGGGACGGCGACGTGATCTGGGCCTCAGTGCTTGCCGATTGCTCTGCGGGAACGCTCAAGCCGTTGTACGACGGCGGCCGCATCGAGGGCGGGGCCTTCATTCCTGCACGCTGGGATCTGCTGCCGCCGGACAAGGTACATGTGGGGCTCGGTACAGACCATTCGCGGCTGTCCGAAACACTGCTCGTTCTGCTCGGTGTGGCGCACCGACGGCCAGAAGCCGCGTCAGCGCACCGTCGACGCGGTCGTCCAGGAAGTCGTGGAGCTCCGACGGCGCGGGTTCCGATTCATCCTGCTCTCCGACGACAACTTCTATCCCGTCACGCTGGCGGATCTCGCGGCCGCGTCGCGCCGATCCGATCGCGCGAACTACGACAAGCTGATGGCGATCCGGAACGAACGCTTCGAGCTCATGGCCGCGCTCGAGCAGCTGCCGGCGGATCTCGTGTTCTACACGCAGATCACGATGGAAGCCGCGGAAGATCCCGAGTTCCTGAAAGCCATGCGGCGCGCGAAGATCCGCGGCGCCCTCGTCGGGATCGAATCGGTCACGCCGGAGGGATTGAAGGCCGTCTACAAGGATTTCAACCATGCCGGCGAAGCGCTCGTGACGCGGCTGCAGGCGTTCGGCCAGCACGACGTCCACGTGCTGGGCTCGTTCATCTTCGGGCTGCCGACCGATCGTCCGGATACGTTCAAGGCCACCGCCGATCTCGCGCAGCGCGCAGGCGTGTCGTTCGCGCAGTTCGTGATGCTCCAGCCGTTTCCAGGCACGGTGGACTTCGCGAAGTGGGAGAAGGAGGAATCCGCTGCGCAGAAGGTGGGAAACATCCCTCTTTCACGGTACTGGTTGATTCCGTCTGGGGAGAGGCCCAAGATCTACACGCCGCATCCCGTGATGTCACCCGACGAGATTCGCAGGCGGACGCAGGAGACGTGGGACGCGTTCTATAGCTTTTCGCTGGTCTGGCAGCGATCGAAAGGCTGCCTCCGGTCATTCCGCGCGCGCCTGGCCTTCCTGCTGCTCTCGAAGCTCTATCGCCAGATGTACGCGAACACGGGGATCGCGACCGACAGCGCGCGCGTCGCGCGGTCGGCGCGCCGCGCGAGATTCCTCGCGTCCTTCGCGCGAAAGCTCTTCATCGCCAAGCCGATGCCCGAGCTGGAAGTGCCGGTCAGGGACAGGATGGTGGCCTAGGGCGCAAGGTTCGGGGCGCAAGGTTCAGGGTTCAAGGTTCAGGGTTCAAGGTTCGGGGTTCAAGGTTCGGGTTCGCGGGTTCGGTTCCACAGGGGAGGTGCGATGCGCGTCGACGGCTTCCGCGGCACCACTGTGTTGATCGCTGCCTCGCTGGCTGTGTGCGGCGGAAGTTGGGCTGCCGCGGGCGGCGCGCAGGAGCGGCCTGTGGGCCCGGACGTGCTGGCGCGATTCCTGGCGGCCAACGAGCACTCGCTTCTGAGCTACGAAGCGACCCGCACGCTCGAGGTCGTCGCGCGCGGCGGGAAGATGACGGCGCTTCTCACGGCGCGCACGTCGCTCGACGTGGACAAGGGATTCAGCTTTCAGGTGATCGACGAGAGCGGATCGGGCTTTCTCCGGTCGCGGGTCCTGCATCCGGTCCTCGAGGCCGAGCAGGAGGCCAAGCGGCGCGAGCGCGGCAGGGCAGGCGCGGTGACCGCGGCCAACTACGAGTTCGCGATCGACGCGATGACATCCGACGGCTTGCTCCGTGTCGGCATCAAGGCGAAGCGGAAGGAAGAGCTCCTGATGGATGGCAGCATCCTGCTGACCGCCGACACCGCCGATCTCGTGCTGATGGAAGGCATGCTCGTCAAGCGGCCGTCGTTCTGGACGCGCAAGGTACGAATCGTCAGGCGCTACGGCAGAATCGGCGGCGCGCGCGTGCCGCTCGAGACATCCTCCACCGCTGACATCCTGCTCGCCGGCCAGTCCAGCTTCACGATGCTCTATAAGTACGAATCGATCAACGGCGTGGCCGTCGCTGCCCCCTCCCAGCCTGCGCCTATCGTCCGCCGTTGACGAGCCGCGCGTAATCTTCCGGGCTGTCGATATCGTGAACGACGCCGGGGTCGTCGACCTCGAGGTCGAGACGATCCAGCGCGTGCGCCTGGACGACGGCCTTCGCACCAATCGCAGGGTCCGCACGCCGAAGATCGTCGAAGACGGATCGACGGAAGGCGACCGGGTGCCCATGCCGTCCGCGATACACGGCGCGCACGATTGGCGCGTGACCGGTCGCGAGGGCGGCGAGGACGGCCTTGATGGTGGACGGCCGGATGAGCGGCGCGTCGACCGGTGTGACGAGGATCCCGGCGACGCCTGGCCTGTCGGCCGCGTTCAGTCCCGCGAGCACCGATGAGAGTTGACCCTCGTCTGCATGGTCGTTTGGGACGAACCGAATTGCCGACTCGAGGGTCTCGAGCTCGCGAATCAGCGCGGCGTCGTCCGGACGGCCGACGACCAGGACATCGGCCACGCCGCCCGCGAGGAGCGAGGTTTTCAGCTGATCCACGAACGTGGGGCCCGCGGAACCCACGCGGAGCAGCGCTTTTGGCCGTCCCATGCGGATCGATCGGCCTGCAGCGAGAATGATTCCGGGTATCACGCTGGCATTTTACCGGCCGGAATCGCGGGGTTCGGGCCGGGCCCTAAACTCCCCACTTTGCTTGACTTCCACGGTAGAACTCCCTACACTGGGCCGCGTTTTCAAGCTCAGCGTAGGTATACCTTGGCTGCCTGAAGCCAGGGCGGAAGCTGGGCTTGTCGGGCCCCCCGGGATGTCCCGGGGGTTTCGTTCATCGGAGGACACGGGTTATGCCGACCGGGACCATTGCACGGCTGCTCATCGACAAGGGCTTCGGGTTCATCCGCGACGAAAGCGGAATCGAACATTTCTTTCACCGCAGCTCTGTCCGAGGGGCGGTCTTCGAACTGCTCCGCGAGGGGCAGCGAGTGGAATTCACGCCTGAGGAATCAGGCAAAGGTCCGCGCGCCGGCGAAGTGCGGCTCATCGAAGGCTGACGCGCGGTTCCCATCGGCGGGGCGTCTCCTTCCGCCCCGCCACCTCAGCGTCCCGCACTCGAACAGCCATTTTCCTCAGCCGGTCGCGTCCTTCATACGTCCAATGTAAGACGGTCAGCCGCGCGCGGCGCGCCGGGAGACTTGACGCCGTGCGCGAGCGCGAGCCAGCGGCTCAATAGTCCGGCCGCCTCGCCGGGAGTCTTTCCGTAGAACGGCATCAGCGCGCTCGATCCGCCCGCCAGGCGGACGATCTGCGCGCGCCACTTGTCACTGCCGACGTTCGAGACCTCGATGAGGTACTCGCGTCCATTGATGATTTCTTTGAGCCGATGCACGTTCACGAGTCAGCGCCGCCGCATGTGCGAGCCCACACCCCCTCGGAGGCGGGAGGTCGCATTTCGTTAAGGTTGAAGGGGAGCATTCTAGCGGGTCCGCCGGATGCTTCAAGCGAAGGAACCAACGAAGGCGCACCGACAAAGTGCGGGCGACGGTTCTTGGCCGCGCATTGAACGAAAATAATTTTCGGTTGTCGACGGCTCCACAAGCTATCCACGTGTCTTCCACAGTTTTTCCACAGCTGCGCTCGCGGCCGTGTCGCTTGACGCGTTCGGAGGCTGCCACTACGCTGGGACCCTTGCGGATGTTCCTTCGACGAGCGATTGGCCGCGGCGCGGCCGGCGTCCTGCTGATCGCCCTGATCTCTCCGCCGGGCTTCGCGGAACGCGCGCCGCAGGCGATCGACGCGACGCTCTTCCGCATCTTCCTGAACGACGGCTCGACGCTGGTCAGTTACGGAGACTTCGCGCGCGTGGCGGACCGCGTGGTCTTTTCAATTCCAGTCGGCGGGATCGAGACCGCCACGCCCGCGCTGCATCTCGTCAGCATCGCCGAGTCGGCCGTCGACTGGGCGCGCACCGATCGGTATTCGGAAGCGACACGGGCCCGGCACTACGCTGAAACGCGCGGGGAAGCAGACTTCAACGAGCTGAGCGATCGGGTAGCTCGCGCGCTCAACGACGTCGCGCTCACCAGGAACGCGGCGAAGCGGCTCGCGCTCGCGACCGAAGCGCGGCGGATGCTGGGCGCGTGGCCCGCAGCGCACCACGGCTACCGCTCGTCGGACGTGAAGCAGCTGGCGGCGCTGCTCGACGATGCGATCGGGGAGTTGAGAGAGGCGGCGGGCCAATCGCGATTCGACCTGAGCCTCGTCGCGATCGCCGACGCGTCGCCCCTCGACGAGCCCGCGATGGCCGCGCCGTCGCCGCGCGAGAGCATCGAGCAGGCGTTCGCGGCGGCCTCGCTCACGCCCGCCCCCGGCGAACGCGTATCGCTGCTCGAAGCCATCCTCCATACGCTGCAGGCGAGCGCGGGCGGCGCGGAGTGGGCCGCTCCTGTGCGTGCCAGGGCCACCGCGGCGCTCGCGATCGAGTCGAAGATCGACAAGGACTACGGCGACCTCGTGACACGGACGATCGCCGCGGCGGACGCGCACCTCAAACGCGCGGACGTGAACGGCCTCGACACGCTGCTCAGGAACGTGCTGAAGGCCGATGACAAGCTCGGACGCCGCCGCCCCGAGACGACAGCCGCGTTGCTCGCGACGCTCGACGCGAGGCTCGACTCCGCGCGGCGCCTCCGGCTGGCGCGCGACGCCTGGGGCGTGCGTCAGGACGGCATCCTTCAGGTACCAGCGCAGCATCCAGTCGGCAGTCGGCCGGTTCCGCCGATCCGTGCCCGGGCTCGAGCAGATTCGTCTCCTCTCGGGCCCGTCGCCGTCCGCGCTGCAGCCGCTGGCCATTCAGTTGACCGAGATGTGGCGAGAGCTCAAGGCGATTCGATCCAACGCCGAGACAGAGGCCGTGCACGGTCTGCTGGTGAACGCCGCACAGATGGCGGTTCGGGCGGCGACCAGCCGGCGGATCGCGATCAACGGCACCGACATGAACACGGCATGGGAGGCATCGTCGGCGGCGGCCGGCGCGCTCCTCATGTTCGATCGCGCGCAGGAAGAACTTCGCAAGCTGACGACTCCACCAGGATCGTGATTACTCCCCGGACGACCCGGCTGCTCCGCGTTCCCGATCTGCAGGCGATGCACCGGGCGATCGCGGAGATCGCGGATGCCGCCTGTGCAGGCGCGCGCGCGGCCGTAATCGTGCCGACCGCCGCGGCGGGCGCGGCGCTCGATCGTACGCTCGAGCGCTTGATGAACGGGCGCCCCCGTCCGGCGATCCTCACGCGCGACGACCTCTACGCGCGGCTGCACGAAGCCCTTCCCGATCGGCCCCCGCTGCTCTCCGCGTTCGAGCGCGAGGTCCTCCTGATCAGGGCGGCCGATGCGGCTGCGGCCGGCGGAGATCCGCCGCCGTTCAGGGTGCGGCCGGGGCTCGTCGCCGAGATCCTCGCGTTCTACGACGAGCTTCGCAGGCGAGGTCGAACGGTCGCGGACTTCGATCGGCTCATGACGGAGAGCCTGCAGGGCAGCATCGACGTCGATCGCGGCGCCGAGCGGCTGTATCGGCAGACGCGATTCATGGCGGCGGCCTTCCGGCAGTTCGAGGCTCTCGTCGCCTCGAGCGGCGGCGTGGACGAACACTCGCTGCGAGATCTGTTGCTGAGCGCGGAGCACCTGGCGTTCGAAGGCGCGATCGTGACGGTTGCCGATCAGGCCGCCGATCCGCGCGGTCTGTGGATTGCGGACTTCACACTGCTCGCGAGACTCCCGGGCCTGCAGAACCTGGACGTCATCGCGACGGAGACCATACTTGCGGCCGGCTTCCACCAGCGCATTCACGACGTCCTGCCGGGCATCGAGGAAGAGAAGCGCGGCGCGCCGGCGGCGCCGCCGCTGCTCGCGACGCCTGCGCACGACGGGAACGAGCCGCGCCGGTGGTTCGTGTGCCGCGATCGCGAAGAGGAGCTGGCGGCGATCGCGCGCGTCGCCGCGGCAAGCGACGCTCCGGGCCGCATCGCCGTCGTGTTCCAGCGTCCGCTGCCGTACCTCTATCTCGCGCGGTTCGTCTTCGCGGCAGCGCGGCAGCCGTATCAAACCCTGGACAACCTGCCTCTGGCGGTCGAGCCGTTTGCTGCCGCGCTCGACGTCGTGTTCGCGTTTCTTCTCGCCGAAGCGAATCGCGCGTCCACGATCGATCTGCTCGGCTCGCCCCACTGGCGCTTTCCGGAGCTCGAAGGCACGGATGCCTCGATTAGCGAGCGCGTCGCCGCCCTGGACGTGCACCTTCGAGAGCTGAAGTATCTCGGCGGATGGGATCGGCTCGCGTCGCTGGCAGTGCAGGCGGACGTGACGCGACGCCGATCCGGGCACGCGCGCGCGGCAGACGCCGTCCACGCGGCGATCGCCGCCGGCGAGGCTCTTCGGCCGCTGAGAGAAGCCGCCACGGCCTCGGGTCAGATTCGCGCGCTCCTGACATTCGTCTCTGCGCACGAGCGTCTGCCGGATCCCGGGAGCGCCTGGTCCACGAGGCACCTGCGCGCGCGCGCGGCCGTGCTCGATGCCCTCGCATCGCTCGCCAGCGCCCATGAGCGGCACGACGACGCGCCGCTGACCATCGAGCGATTGTTCGGCGGCGTGCGCCGATGGATCGATGGACAGACGTTTGCGCCGAGTACCGGATCTGACGGGGTCGCGCTGCTCGACGCGCCTGCGGCCGCGTACGCGGACGTCGACGAGCTGCGGCTGATCGGCCTGGTCGAGACCGACTGGCCCGAGCGGACGCGGCGGAGCATCTTCTATCCGTCCAACCTGCTCGCGCATCTCGGGTGGCCGGCCGAGATCGATCGGCTGACCGCGGCGCGCGCGCGGTTTCACGATCTCCTTCGCCTCCCGCGTTCACGCGTGTCGGCGTCGACCTTCACGCTCGAAGACGACGCCATCGTGCCGCCTTCGTCGTTTCTCGAGGAGATGGATTCGAGCGGCCTGACGATCGAGCGGCAGACCGGCGTCCCGGCCGGTCCCGTGTTCGCTCACGACTCGCTGTTCGACGACGATGCGGGCGATGCCGCCATGCCACTCGGTGGAGAAGCCGCGGAGTGGCTGGCGCTGAGGACTTCGCGTTCGTCGCCCGACGCTGACATCTTTCACGGCTTCGCCGGCACCCGCGAGCCCGCGGTCTATGCCGTCAGCCACGTCGAACGCTACCTCGATTGTCCGTTCAAGTATTTCGCCGCGCGGGTCCTTCGGATCGACGAAGAGCGGGACGACGAGTCCGGGCTCAGTCCGCTGGAGCGCGGACAGCTGCTGCACGAGGTGTTCGAGGCATTCTTCAAAGCGTGGGACGCGCGCGGGGGCAGGACGATCACGGCCGCCAATCTCGACGACGCGCTGGACCTCTTTGCGGTCGTCGCCGAAGGTACGCTCGCGAGACTGCCCGAAGCCGATCGCGCGCTCGAACGAACCTACCTCCTGGGATCCGCTGCCGCCGCCGGGCTCGGCGAGAAAGCGTTCAACGTCGAGATCGAACAGCAGACGGCCGTCGTCGAGCGGCTGCTGGAGCACCCGCTCGAGGGTACGTTCGAGTTCCGCAGTCCCGAAGGACCGCGGGAGGTCAGCATTCGGGCCAAGGCCGATCGAATCGATCTGCTGGAAGACGGCACGCTGCGGGTGATCGACTACAAGCTCAGTCGCGCGCCGAAGGCGGCGCGCGCGCTGCAGCTGCCGATCTACGGGGTCTGCGCGGAGCAGCACCTGGCGGGTCACCGGGGCCGCGACTGGACCGTGTCGCGCGCGGGCTACGTGGCGTTCAAGGAGAAGAACGCGTTCGTCGGCCTCGCTGGAAGCTCCACCACGCTCGAGGAGGCGCTCGAGCAGGGCGAGCACCGCCTGGTGGGAGCCGTGGCCGGGATCGAGCGCGGCGAGTTTCCCGTGCGGCCCGACGAACCGTACCGCTGCCGGTGGTGCGGGTACGCCGGAGTCTGCCGGAAGGACTACATCGGCGATGAGTAGCTCACGGCCGTCAGCGGAGCAACGGTCGCTCTTCGACGTCCCGGCGGCAGCTGACGTCGCGCCGGCGCCGGGTGCCGGTCCCGCGCCAGCGCCCGATCCCGACGACAGCGCGCGGCGGTTCGCGGTCGATCCGCGCAACAACGTCGTCCTCGAAGCCTCGGCTGGCACGGGCAAGACGTCCGTGCTGGTGGCGCGGTATGTGAATCTGCTCAAAGCCGGCGTCGATCCCTCGAACATCCTGGCGATCACGTTCACGAGGAAGGCGTCCGCCGAGATGCGCGAGCGGATCCTGCACGAGCTCCGTGCGTCCGCTTCTCGATCCGAGATCGATCGCGCCCGGTGGCACGAGCTGCGCGATCGCCTCGGCGACATCGCCATCAGCACGATTGACGCGTTCTGCCTGTCGCTCCTGCGCGAGTTCCCGCTCGAGGCGGATCTCGATCCCGGGTTCGACATGGCCGATGAAACCGAGGTGCCGAGACTCATCGAGGATTCCCTCGATCGGACGTTGAGGATCCTGGTGGCGCTCGCCCGTACCGAGCCGGAGATCGCGCTCGTCTTCGCGCAGCTTGGCATGTCGCGAACGCGAGAGGGCCTCGCCGTGCTGCTCGATCGACGGCTCGTGGCGTGGTCCGCGCTCGATCGGTTCCTGGCGAAAGGACCGTCGGACCTGACGGCAGAGACGGTGTGCCAGCGCACCGTCGCGCGCCTGCAGGCGGCGCTCGGCGGAGTACCCGGAGGGCTGACGCCGTGCATCAACGCCGGACCCGTGAGGCATCCGCGGTATCAACTGCTCGCCCGCGAGCTCGGCCGACTCTCCGAGTTCGAATCAGCGGGAAACGCGGAGATTCGCGGCCTCCTCGATCGCGTGGCGGCTCACTTCCTGACCGGCGACGGAAAGCCGCGCAAGAGCGCGACGATTCAGCCGTACAAGGCTGAGCACTATCCCTCGGACGCGCAGGGGAAGCAGCATCGTTCGGCCGTCCTCGGCCTGAGCGCCACGATCAAGGACATCGTCTTTGCGTTCAACCGCGATCTCAACGTCGTCCTGGCGCGGGGCATCCGGCGGATGTTCGCCGTGGCGATGCAGCAGCACCGCAGGACGCTCGACGACCGGTCGGTGCTGGACTTCTCCGACGTGCTGGAGCGCGCGCTCGATCTGCTTCGGCGCATGGACGAGTTCGCGCAGAGCCGGTTCCGCCTCGAGGCACGCTACCATCACGTGCTCGTCGACGAGTTCCAGGACACGAGCCGCGCACAGTGGGAGCTCGTCGCTCTGCTCATCCAGTCCTGGGGCGAGGGCGCCGGCCTCAGCTCGCAGCCGTCGATCTTCGTCGTAGGCGATCGCAAGCAGTCGATCTACCGGTTCAGGGATGCGGACGCGACCGTCCTCGCCGAAGCAGGACGCTACATTCAGGCGCTGCGGCCGGAAGGCGACCCGCGGCGATCGATAGCGCGGAGCTTCCGCGCCGTGCCGACGCTGCTCGCCTTCGTCAACGAGCTCTTCTCGGAGATCTCGGACCCGGAGCAGGGTGGCGGCCGTTTCACATACACGGAGAGCGATCGCTTTCCTCCGGTGCACGACGCCACGGCGGAGGATGAGGCCGTCCGCCGCCCGGCGCTCGGCGCGATCGCGTCGAACGATCCGATCGCCTGCGCAGCCGGCGTCGCTGTCGAGATCGCGCGGATCCTCGAGCAGGACTCCGTCCGTGACAAGAAGACCGGTGTTCCGCGGAAGGCGCTGCCTGGCGACATCGCCATCCTGTTTCGATCGCGCGCGAGCCACCGGGAATTCGAGCACGAGCTCGAGCGCCTGGGTATCCCGAGCTACGTCTACAAAGGACTGGGTTTCTTCGACGCGGACGAGACCAAGGATCTCCTCGCGCTCATCCGGTATCTCGCCGGTCCCACGTCCAACCTCCGCGCCGCCGCGTTCCTCCGATCGAGGTTCATCCGCCTGTCGGATCGCGGGCTGGCTGCGTTGGCGCCGGATCTGGCGAGAGCGCTGGTCGAGCCCGGACCCGCGGACGTCGAGGCTGGCCTGGACGACGAGGACCGCCGCGTTCTCGGTGTGGCCCGCCGGTTCGTGCCGGGTTGGATCTCGCAGGTCGATCGCGTTCCGCCTGCCGAGCTGCTCGAAACGATTCTCGCCGACTCCGCGTACGCGCGCGAGCTGAAGGGCCCCCGCCGCGCGCAGGCGTGGGAGAACGTGAAGAAGATGCGGAGCCTCGTGCGGCGGATCCAGAACCGCGGGTACGCCACGTTCCCGCGGATCGCCGATCACCTCGATTCGCTGACGGCGGGCGACGAGTCGAACGCCGTGCTCGAAGCGGTCGACGCCGTGAACCTGATGACCGTGCACGCATCCAAGGGACTCGAGTTTCCGATCGTCTTCATCGTGAACCTGGCGAAAGGCGCCAGCGGTCCACCGCGGCCGGTCCGCGTCGTCGTGGACGGCGACGAGGATCCGTCGGTCACGATTGGCCCATTCGTGTCGGAGATGGACGAGGCGGATCGGGTCCGCGAGAAGCACGAGACCCGCCGGTTGTTGTACGTCGCCGCAACACGGGCACGCGATCGCTTGTACCTCGCAACTGCCCTGAAGGACGGTGCGGTGGCGGCCGGACGAGGCAGCCTGGGCGAGACCCTGCCTCAGACGATCAAGGGTCTGCTCGCTGAAGCCGGCCGCGCCCCCGACGGCTCGGCCCTGAACTGGCGGGCGGCCTCGGGGGCGACCTTTACGTTTGACGTGCGCGCCACGCCGCCCCCCGGCCCCCCTCAGTGATCCTGGATCCCCGGTTGGCGCCATACCGGGATCGTGCGTGATGTGCAGGCGCGGCACATGGCTGGACATATCATCTAACCCGTAACTCTTCAGCTACTTGCATCGGCTTCGCGGGCATTTAGTCATCCTGAAGCGGAGCATGTCTCCAACGGGTGTCAGGTGCCGCCTGTCGTGGGGCGCAACCCGGGAACGTCGGTAAACAGCGTAAGTCGAAGGATTTGCGGTAGACAGGAACCAATTTCGGGGATGTCTTGTCTAAACCTGTAGGCTGGCTTCCCAATTGCATTGGGCACCGGCGACGGGAGGTTCCCATGGCGGTCCCAGCGGGCATCCACAGTAACGTCAGGCCGACGACGACGATCTTCGAGCTCGAGTCGCTCGAAGGGTTGCCGTGCGGCTGCGTCACGGCCGCTTTCCGCGCTCGTCCCTGGGACGTGGCCGTCGTTTCGCTCGAAGCCAAGGGTCCCCACTGCATTCTCGCGGGCCACACGAGCGGTCAGGTGCTCCGGCTGGGCGACACCTCCGAATTCGACGAGGACGACGAGGACGACGAGTAGGCGGTCTTTTGCGCGTTGTTTTGCGCGTTTCGTCACAGTCTGGTCTCGCTTGCGCCTCTCGCACCCGTTAGTCCCTCCAGCACAGCACTGAGCGCCGCTTCGTTCCGCCGCAGGCTTTTCTGCGGAAATTCCTGATTCCACCAGAGATTCGAGCGAAGATCTTGATTGCGTAGAGGAAATGGTTACTCGTACAATTCGAAGGTTTGAGAGGAGCGGAACTAGATGGCCTTGACCTGTCCAAGCTGCGGGAACGACCGGAACTTCCTGGTCAAAACCCTGCAGATGCACGTCGTGCAATTGAGAGACGACGCCCGTGTGGAGACGAACGAAGAAGGTCGTCCCGCGGTGATAGAAGTGCTGTGCGACGAATGTGAGAAAGAGCTGAACTTCGCCGATTTCGACGAGGGCGTCCGCAACGAGCTGCTCCTGACCCTCGGCGCGCGCTAGAACGCCTCATTCCTCGCCCGCTTCAGCCTCCTCGAAGTAGTCGCATTCCGGGCAGACCCACTCGCGCATTACCCGTGCGGGGGACTCTCCCTGTCCTGGAATCAGGTCGCGAACCTCACGGACGTGCAGCTGCATTCGCTCCCCGCACATGGGGCAATCCTTCATGGGGCGAATTCTACCAGTCCGGGTCCCGGTTCCTTGACTTGGGCCGGGGCAGCCCTTACCTTACGAACAGGGCGTCCCGAAGCGGCCACAGGGAGTGAGTGTCCGGTGCGCGCCGGGATTCGACGATCTGATGCGTGACTACTACGACGTTCTGGGCGTGTCGGCGGACGCGGGCGCGGACGAGATCAAGCGCGCCTACCGTCAGCTTGCGCGCCGGTACCATCCGGATATTTCCGGCGACGACCGCTGTACGGCGTTTCTCGAAGCGGCCCGGGCGTACGAGGTGCTGACCGATCCGACGCGGCGCAGGCAGTACGATTCCGAACGCGGCCTGACCGAACGCCATGCGATCTCCTCGCGCAGCGACTGGCTCGCCGACGAGGTCGCCATCGACTTCCCGTCGGTTTCCAATCTCCTCGACAGCATGCGCGACGCCTTCTTTGGCGGCGCGACGCTCGAGGACCTGGCAGCCGAGATCATCCTGACCCCGCTCGAGGCCTTCGAAGGCGCGACGATTCCGCTCGGCGTCCCGATACGGCGAACGTGCCCCGACTGCGGCGGGCGCGGGGAAACCTGGCAGGAGTGGTGCGCCTGCTGCGGCGGCTGCGGGGATGTCCCCAGCCTGCACGAAGTGGAGCTGCGCGTGCCGGCCGGTGTCCGCGAGGGCGCCAGGTTTCGTTTCTTCGTGATGCCTGCGGGCGCGCCGCATACGGTCGTCGACGTCCGCATCCGCGTCCGCTCCGTGTGATCTCCGGCAATCCGTCGCTGACACCTGTGAAAGCGCACGTCAACCTGCTGGGCCTCCTGCAGCTCGTCTGGGGCTGCATCGGCCTGCTGCTCGGCGTTTCGACGCTGATGCTCGCGGCTGGCGCCGTGATGGTCGGTGTGACGTCGGGTCGCGGAATCCCCGCCGGCGTGACGGCCGCCGCCTTCGCCGCGTGTGCCGCGGCCCTTCTTGCCTTCGGGCTCGGAAATGCCTGGGCGGGCGCCGCCGTCAGCCGCCGGCAGCCGGCCGGGCGGCTGGCAACGCTCGGCCTCGCGCTGCCGAACCTCTTCGTGCTTCCGTTCGGAACGGCGCTCGGGATTTACGCCATGTGGGTACTGCTCAACGACGAAACGAAGCTCATGTTCCCCGATTCGCGCCATGGACAATCTCGAGAAGACGGCGCTCGGTCTTGACGCGAACGTCGCGGGCGCGCTGTGCTACGCGCTGGGATGGGTGACGGGCGTCGCGATGCTGATCATGGAACGCGAGAACCGCTTCGTGCGTTTCCACGCGCTCCAGTCGACCGTCGTGTTCGGCGGGCTGTGCGCGCTCTGGGTCATCGGGACGATGATTCCCTTCTTCGGATGGATCCTGTCGTTCCTGATCGTCCCGCCGGTCTCCGCCGTCGTCTGGCTCCTGATGCTGTTCAAGGCGTACCACGGAGAATGGTACAAGCTGCCCTTCGCCGGCGACATTGCCGACCGCAGGACGTAGAATGAAGTGTTGTTTCCATGACCACTCCGACTGTTACTGAATCCGACGTTCTCGACGCGCTCAAGGCCGTGCGCGATCCCGACCTCAATCGCGACATCGTGTCGCTGAAGTTCATCAAGAACCTGAAGATCGATGGCGGCCGCGTCGCCTTCTCGATCGAGCTGACGACGCCCGCCTGCCCGGTGAAGGAGCAGATGCGGGAGCAGGCGCGGGCGGCAGTGTCGGCGCTTGCGGGCGTGACCGATGTCGACATCGAGATGACCGCGCAGGTTCGCGCGACCGCCTCGCTCGACGCCGGGAAGGCCGCTGTGCCAGGCGTCAAGAACATCATCGCGGTCGGGGCCGGAAAGGGTGGCGTCGGAAAGACGACCCTCGCGGTCAACCTCGCGATCGCGCTCAGCCAGGCCGGCGGACGCGTCGCGATGATCGACGGCGACATCTACGGTCCGAACGTGCCCATCATGCTCGGCCTGCAGACGCAGTTGACGACGGACGGGCAGAAGATCGTCCCCGCCGAACAATACGGGATCCAGGTCGTGTCGATGGGGTTCCTGACGGGAGACGATGCCCCGGTCATCTGGCGAGGGCCGATGCTCCACGGCGTGATCCAGCAGTTCTTCCGCGAAGTGCGATGGGAGCGCATCGACTACCTGATTGTCGACATGCCTCCGGGCACGGGAGACGTCGCGCTCAGCCTGAGCCAGACGGTTCCCGTTGCCGGCGCGGTGGTCGTGACGACACCGCAGACGGTCTCGCTCGCCGACACTCGGCGCGCGATCCGGATGTACCAGAAGCTGAACGTCCCCACGCTCGGGCTCGTCGAGAACATGAGCCATTTCGAGTGTCCCGGCTGCGGAGCGGAGAGCGACATCTTCGGCAAGGGCGGCGGCGAGTTGCTCGCGTCGGAGCTCTCGGTGCCGTTTCTCGGACGCATTCCCATCTACCAGCCGATACGCGTCGGCGGCGATACGGGCGTTCCAATCACGATCGGAGAGCCGCAGTCGCCGGCGGCGCGGGCGTGCCGGGCTGTCGCGCAGCAGCTTGCCGCGCAGATCTCGATCGCGAGCTACAAGCGGCCGATTCCGCTGATGCCGGTCTAAGGGGTTCAAGGTTCAAGGTTCAGGGTTCAGGGTTCGGGTTCAGGGTTCGGGTTCAGGTTCACATGACGAGAATCGCGGCGATGGCGGTTTGCCTGTGCATGTCGATCGGAGTGGGCGCCATCCAGCCTTCCGATGCGGTCAAGGCGATCGTGGGTTCGTACCTCGAGATTCATGCGCAGCTTGCGGCCGACAAGATCGATGGCGTCAAGGCTGCGGCTTCGGCGATCGCTGCGAAGGCGGAGGGGATCGGTCCGAAGGGCGCGGCTATGGCGAAGGCGGCGGGTGCGGTGGCCGCCGCGACGGATCTGCGGACGGCGCGGGACGCGTTCGGGCCGCTGAGCGACGCCGTGATCGCCGCCGCGCAGGCCGACGGGTTGAAGGGCCTCGGCGTGACGCAGGGGTTCTGCCCGATGGTCAAGCGGTCGTGGCTGCAGAAGGACGACAAGGTCAGGAACCCGTACTACGGGTCCGCCATGCTCGAGTGCGGCGAGATCAAGAAGTAGCGGTCCGCAGCCGCTGCATGGCGAGTGCGCCGAGGAAAGGTCCTGGCGCGAGCACCAGGAAGGCCCATCGCCATCCCAGGCCTGCGGCGATGATCGGCACGAGGCGCATGCTGATCATAGTCAGCAGGAATCCCAGGCAGACCTGAAGCGTCAGCGCCGTTCCGACCTGCGTTCTCGGGCTGTGCTCGGACACGAGCGCCGAGAACTGCGCGGAGTCGGCGACGATCGAGAAACCCCACCACGCGGCGAAGAGGTAGAGCACCGCAGGCGGGCCTCCGAAGAAGAGGCCGGCGGCGGCGGCACACGTGCCGCTCGCGAGCATGGCCGCGCGCGCGATGAGGGCCTTGCCCCACGCGTCGGCCCAGCGCCCGGCGAGCACGCAGCCAACCGCGCCGCTCGCGATTGCCGCGAACGCGACGAGCGATCCGCTCCGTCCCGCCTCCTGGCCGGACGCCACGAACGAGGCGGTCGCGAACGCGGGGATCCACGCCCACATCGCGTAGAGCTCCCACATGTGGCCAAGATACCCCAGGGTCGCGAGCCGGACCGCGCGATTGCCGACGACCTGCCGGACGGCGTGCGGATCGAAAGGGGCCGACGCGCTCACGTGCGGACCGTCGAGGACGAAGAGCGCAACGATCGCACCTCCCGCCAGCGCGAGCGCGGACGAGACCCACATCAACGTGCGCCACGCGACGTCGGCGGCGGCCCACGAGAGCAGGTGCGGGAACGCGGATCCGATCGTCAACGCGCCGACGACAACGCCCAGCGCGCTGCCGCGGCGTTCGGCGAACCAGCCCGCGGCGATCTTGAGGCCCGGCGGATACACGAACGCAAGCGACGCGCCGGTCAGCGCGCGCAGCGCAATCACGGCGGCGGCCGAGCCCGCGAACGGGATCGCCGCGTTCGACAGGGCGCCGGCGAGGCATCCCAGCGCGAAGAGCCGGCGCGAGTTGACGAGATCCGCGACGTTCGACAGCGCGCTCAGCAGTGTGCCCGCGACGAAGCCGCCCTGCACGGCGATAGTCAGCCACGCGACGCCGGTGTCCCGCATGGCGAGCTCCGACGCGATGGCGGGCGCCGCGGCCGTCGCCGAAAACCACAGCGTCATGCCGAGGAACTGGCCGAGGGCGACGAGCGCGAGCATGAGGCGCGGCATCAGCGGACTACAATTCTAGTCAGAACATCAGCCTGGCGCCCGGACTGCGGTTACGATTGACGGATTCGTACGGCGTGCCGAACTCACTCCATGGACATTGCCTTCACACATCATCGCCTCGAGAACGGGCTCGACGTCATCGTCCACGAAGATCGCGATTGCCCGATCGTCGCGGTCAACGTCTGGTACCACGTCGGGTCCAAGAACGAGAAGCCGGGCCGGACGGGATTCGCGCACCTCTTCGAGCACTTGATGTTCGAGGGCTCGCAGCACCACGACGAAGGGTTCTTTCGGCCACTGCAGGAAGCCGGCGGCGTCCTCAACGGATCGACGAATGCCGATCGGACGAACTACTGGGAGGTCGTGCCGGCAAACGCCGTGGAGCTCGCGATGTGGATGGAGTCCGATCGCATGGGCTACCTGCTTCCCGCGTTGACCGAAACCAAGTTCGAAAATCAGCGGAACGTCGTGCTCAACGAGCGCCGGCAGAACTACGAGAACCGGCCGTACGGGCTCGCGGGCATGTCGATTGTCGCGTCGCTGTACCCGCCCGACCATCCGTACCATTGGCTGACGATCGGCGCCGCCGATGACATCAGGGCCGCCACGCTGGACGATGTCCGGGCGTTCTTCCGGACCTACTATCGCCCGCGGAACGCGTCGCTCGCGCTGGCGGGACACATCGAGGCCGGCCGCGCGATCGATCTCGCCTCGCAGTACTTCGGCGATCTCGAAGCAGGGGAGGACCCGCCTCCCGTCGTCCTGCCGGAGACCACGCCGTCGGGCGAGACACGCCTTCTCCTCGAGGATCGAATCGAGCTGGCGCGGCTGTATCTCGCCTGGCACTCGCCGGCGCTCTTCGCGACCGACGATGCGCATCTGGATCTCGTGGCCGAGGTGCTCGCCGGCGGAAAAACGTCGAGGCTGTACCGAAGCCTGGTCTACGACCAGCGGATAGCCACGGAGGTCGCGGCGTCGCAGAACTCCAGGGAGCTCGGCAGCTATTTTCAGATCGTCGCGACGGCGGCGCCCGGCCGGTCGCTGGCCGAGATCGAGTCCTCGATTCGCGTCGAGCTCGATCGACTGATCGAACATGGCCCGAGGGAGGTCGAGATGGAACGCTGCCGCGCGCAGGCCGAAGCACACTTCCTGCACCGGCTGCAGACGGTGGGCGGCTTCGGCGGGAAGTCCGATCAGCTCAACGCCTACAACGTCTTCCTTGGCAATCCCGGGTTCTTCGATCGCGATCTCGCGAGATACCGTCAGGCGGGCGCCGCCGATCTGCAGCGGGCCGCCGCGGCCTGGCTCGGAAAAGCGCGCGTGGCGCTGAGCGCGGTGCCGCGCGGTCAGGCCTCCCTGGCGCTCAGCGGATCGCAGCCGGTGTCGGTGTCGTGATGGTCGATCGCTCGAAGCTTCCGACGCCAGGCCCGGAGCTGCCGTTCACGTTCCCGGAGATCCGTTGCACGCGGCTGTCGAACGGGATGGCGGTCTGGACCGCCGAACACCGGGAAGTTCCCCTCATCAGCGCGCTCGTGATGGTCCGCGCGGGCGCGGCGTACGATCCCGCCGATCGTCCGGGACTCGCGGCAATCACCGGCGATCTCCTGGACGAGGGGTGCGGCAGCCTCGACGCGCTCGCAATGCACGAGCGCCTCGGCCGGCTCGGCGCACAGCTGGACTCGGAAGTCGGCGCCGACGCCACGCTGATCGGCCTGACGACGCTCGCGAGAACGGCGGAGCAGGGGTTGTCCATCCTCGCGGACATGATCCGCGCGCCCCGGCTCGACGAGCGGGACTTCGCGCGCGTCCGAGATTTGCGCGTCAATCGCCTGCTGCAGCTCCGCGAAATGCCCCCCGCTGTCGCGGAGCGTCTTTTCGTGCGGCTGCTCTACGGAACGCATCCATACGGCCACCTGCCGATTGGCGACGAATCGTCGCTCCGGGCGATGCACGTCGACGAGACGCGGGCGTTTCATCGGCGCATGTACGATCCGTCCCGTGTTGCCGTGATCGCGGTGGGCGACGCCTCGCACGAGTCGCTGCGCGCGCTCGTCGCGCGTGCGTTCGAAGATTGGGATCTCGCAAGCGATGGCCGAACGTATCCCGATCCGGCGGCGCTTCCCGTGGAGGTTCCCGGCCCGTCCACGCCACGGCTCCGCGTCGCGCCGAGAGCGAGCGCGCCGCAGTCGGAACTGCGAATCGGCCATGTCGCCGTCGCCAGGAGCTCGCCGGACTATCACGCCCTCGTGGCGCTCAACCTGGTGCTCGGAGGGCAGTTCGTGAGCCGCATCAACACCAATCTTCGCGAGCGAAAGGGCTACACGTACGGCGCCCGGACGAGCTTCGATTTTCGACGCGGGCCGGGACCGTTCGTCATGCACGCGAGCGTGCAATCCGAGGCGACGGCGGACGCGATCCGCGAAGCGCTGGGCGAGATCGAAGCGATCAGGCACGATCGCCCCGTGACGACGGACGAGCTGGAGCTGGGGCGTGCCGCGCTCACCCGCGGATATCCGCGCAACTTCGAGACCGCCGAACAGGTCGGCCGCGCGATGGCGCAGCTCGCGCTCTACGACCTCCCGCACGACTACTTCACCGCGTTCGTGCCGAAGGTGATGTCGCTGACGGCCGACGACCTGACACGTGCGGCCCGCACGCACATCAATCCTGACAGGCTGGTGGCAGTCGTCGTGGGCGATCGGGAGAAGTTCGAGGCCCCGCTGGCCGGACTCGGCCTGGGCGATCCGGTCGAGATCTCGACCGGCGCATGACGTCATGAAGGCCGTACGGTTTCACGAGCACGGCACGCCCGACGTCCTTCGCTACGAGGACGCGCCGGATCCAGCTCCAGAGAAGGGCTGGGCCATCGTCCGCGTAAGGGCATGCGCGCTGAATCACCTCGATCTGTGGGAACGGCGCGGCATCGATCGCGTGCGGATTCCACTGCCGCACATCTCAGGGAGCGACGTCGCCGGTGAAGTCGTCGACGCCGGAGGAGGCGCGGTCGCGACCGGCGCGCGCGTGCTCGTGTATCCCGGTCTGAGCTGCCGCAGCTGCGAGGCCTGCCTCGCGGGACGAGAGAATCTCTGCGCGTCGTTCGACGTGCTCGGATTCCTGTCAGACGGCGGCTACGCGGAGCTCGTCAAGGTGCCCGTCGCGAACCTCGTTCCGCTGCCGGCGCACGTGGACTTCGTCAACGCGGCGGCATTTCCGCTGACGTTCCTCACGGCGTGGCACATGCTCGTCACGCTGGCACACGTCAGGCAGGGCGACGTGGTGCTCGTGATCGCGGGAGGCAGCGGCGTGGGCCAGGCCGCCATTCCGATCGCCCGGCTCCACGGCGCCCGCGTGCTGGCGACCTCGGCGCCGTCGAAGACGGCCCACACCCGCGCGCTCGGAGCCGAGGAAGTCTTCGATCACTACGCCGGCGACTACTCGCGACGCGTGCGCGAGCTCACCCGCGGGCTCGGCGCGGACATCGTCATCGAGCACGTCGGCGAGGCGACGTGGGAGAGAAGCGTCAGGTCGCTCGCGCGGGGCGGCCGCCTCGTGATCTGCGGGGCCACGACCGGCGCGAAGGCCGCGCTCGATCTCCGCCATCTGTTCGCGCGGCAGCTGTCGGTGATGGGCTCCTACATGGGCGGCTCGGTCGAGCTTCGCGCGGTCTCGGAGCACTTCTTCGGCGGACGGCTGGCGCCCTCCATTGACAAGGTCCTCCCGCTCGCCAGCGCGGCCGCCGCGCAGGCGAGGCTGGAGGCCCGCGAGCAGTTCGGGAAGATCGTGCTGACGGTGGATTAGAGGTACTTCAGCAGCCCTGCCAGCGCGTCGTAGAGCGCGCCCGCAATGGCCCTGGCGAGCGGGGAGTACTCCCCCTTGGCCACGGAATCGGCGACCATGACCGGTTGGGTCATCATCAACCAGATGATGCCGCCTGCGAGCGCCACGGCCAGGACGCCCGCGATCCCAACGAGGCTGAGGCTGATTCTTGCAAAGCTCATAGGATCGGCTCAGTGTACAACGGCCTTGAGGTCACAGGAGTTGGACGCTGAGTTCCCCAGAGGGTTCCTCGCCCCATCCGCAGCCTGCCGACCCCCGACCGCCGTCCACCGAACCCTGTCGCACAGGTCCGGCTGAAGCCGGACACTACAGGTGAAGTCGGGCCGAAGCCGGACACTACGGCCGACGTCCGGCTGAACCCGGACGCGACCTGTGCGGCCAGGCCGACACTACGTCGTTCTTAGACGCTCACCGGCAGCTAAAGGCTTCTCGCGAGAAACCGGCACAGCGTGAAGCCGTCGAGCCATTTGAAGGGTGTCACGCCGGTGCTGTAGTGGCCGCACGGCAGGACGGTCAGCTCGTGTTCGATTCCGCGACGTCTGAACTCGCGCACGAGCATTCTCGAAAGGTTAACCGGGAAAGTAAGGTCGTATCGCGCGTACACCAACAGCACACGCCGTCCTCGGAGCCGCTCGATATACGGATAGGGAGAGATCGGCATCCAGATCCGGCGCAGCCGGTCGAGGTCGATGTGTCCTTCGAGTCCCTGCCGCACGTGGCTCGTCGAGAGGCCCGACCAGACGACGTCGGCGAAGTACGGGGAGATATGGTTGAGCGCCGCCGCGCGCACGAGGGGCTCGTGCGCGGTGGTCAGCATCGAGAGGCAGGAACCCAGGCTGGTGCCCAGGATGCCGATGGATTCGTACCCCTGTGACGCGAGCCACCCGATCGACCGGCGCGCATCGAGGACTGCCTGCCGGCAGACTTGGGCGGTCCGTCCGACGTTGGCGCTCACGATGTAGTCGGCGCGCCGGAGATCGGCAGGCTTGCGCTCGTCGTGATACGGCAGGCTCAGGCGAAGTGCGCTGATCCCGAAGCGGTTCAGGAGGCGGCACAGGCCCACGTGGCCGTCGGCGTCGGCGTTCCATTGCGGGAGGACGAGCACCGCGCGCCGGCGGCCGGCCGGCGAGTCGTCCGGGAAGTAGCGCGCGCGAACGATGTTGTTCTCGTCGTGCGGCGTGACGATCGCGCTCGGGAACGCCAGGCGATCGCCTTCGAGCACGTAGTCGCTGCAGGGCGGCAGCGCGAAGAACCGGTCGCTTGCGGCCACCATCTCGCCAGCCCAGCGCTCGAGCTCGTTCGCTTCGGCATCCCTCGCGTCGCGATCGATCCAGTCGAGCCCCCACTCGAACGGCCGCACGGTGCGATCGGTCGCAGCCGCCGCGAGGCGCCGCTCCCACGCGTGGAACACATCGCTCAGCACGTTGTGGCCGATCCTCTCGACCGTTCGCCGCTGGCTGCGACCTTGGAGATGAGCGACTCGACGGTGTACGCGATCGCGATCAGTCGGTCCGTCTGGTGGCGCCGGCCGACGATCTGAAGGCCGCGTGGCAGGGCGTCGACGGCTCGATGCGCGGGCAGCGCGACGGCCGGGTGTCCTGTCAGGTTGAACAATTGCGTGAGCTTGAGCATCGCCGCGCGGATTGGTATGCGTGTGCCCTCGATGTCGACGGTCGCCGCCCCCAGCACGGGCGCGGGAATCGGTTGAGCGGGAAGGAGCAGCGCATGGCAACCGTCGAGCGCGCGATCGACGGCTGCGGCGAGCCGCTCGCGCAGCCGCAGTGCGCGGATGTAGTCCTCGGCGAGGATGTACCGGCCCATCTCGAGCCTGATCCGGACGCCCGGCGAGTACTTCGACGCGGCGGATTCGAGCCAACGCGCGTGATACCGCGCGGCCTCGGGCAGCACGATGTGCAGATAGACATCGGCGGCCGAGGCCGCATGCGCGATCTCGACGTCCCGAACCTCGTGGCCGGCGCCCTGGAGGACGTTCCTCGCGCGATCGAGCGCCTCGCGCACGCCCGACTCGAGGTGATCGCAGAAGTACGGTCCGGGAACGCCGAACGTCAGCCGATCGGCGGTGGGGATGGCGCCGAACGGTGGACGTCCCTTCAGGATGTCGAAGAGAAGCGCGGCGTCGGCCACGCTGCGCGCCATCGGCCCCAGGTGATCGCAGGTCGTGCTGAGCGGAACCACGCCGTCGCAGGGAATCTCGTCGAGCGTGGCCTTGAGGCCGACGGTGCCGCACACCGCGGACGGAATGCGGATCGATCCTCCGGTATCGGTGCCAAGCGCGCCGAAGCACATGCCGGCGGCAAGCGCCGCCGCCGATCCGCCGCTCGAACCGCCCGCGGATCGCGAGAGGTCGTGCGGGTTTCTCACCGGTCCGAACGCGGACTCCTCGCTGGTCGTGCCGAACGCGAACTCGTGAAGGTTGGTCTTGCCGATGATGATCCCGCCCGCTTCGCGCAGGCGGGCAACCGACGGCGCGTCGCGCAGGGCGACGTCAACGGGGATCGCGGAGCCCGACGTGGTCTTCGTGCCCGCGACGTCGATGAGATCCTTCACCGCGATCGGGATCCCGTGCAGCGGGCCGCGGTAGCGGCCGTCGCGCGCTTCGCCCTCCAGGGTGCGCGCCTCGTCGAGCGCGCGGTCGTCGAGCCGGGTGATGAACGCGTTGACGCCGGGCTGCGCGTCCATCTGGGCCAGGCAGCCCCGGACGAGATCGACCGGGGAGATCGCGCCCGACTGCACGAGCGGCGCAAGGTCCACGATGTTGCGGAGGTCCGGTGCGTCAGTCATGCGGATCGGGATCGCCCTTGGTCCGGGAATCCGCCGGCATCTCGTCCAGTCGCGCGTCGGCCTCGCGGAGCGCCGCCGTGGATCGGGCGAGGCCTTCGAGGAGCGGCTCGAGCTCTGGCAGCCCCCGCCGCACGGCGTCGGCGACCGCGGCGGCCAGCCACGCGTCGATGGAGGGATCCATCAGAAGGTCACCGTCGCGCGCAGGTTGATCGGGACGCTGAGAAAGTAGTGGTCGACCGGCTCGCTCAGCCGGTTCCACCCGAACTTCACCGACAGCTCGAACCCGATCGGGCCTGACTGAAGGCCGCCGCCGCCCTCGGCGAAGTAGCGGCGGCCGCCGGCCTGATCGCTCGTAATCTTGCCGATGCCGCCGATGAGGAACGAATAGGTGCCGAGCTCCCACCCGGGCGCCCTGTCGCCGACGAAAACACCGGCCCCGATATCGAACGCCAGCGCGCCGGTCAGCGTGTAGGAATCGAACGGCCGGCCGGGACCCTCGAGGGTCATCCTGATCTCCGGAAGGTTCTCGATGCTGCCCCGCACGCCGAGGGTCGCGCCGGTGCGCATGCCCAGAGGAAAGACCGTCGCGCCGACACCGCGGCCGCGCCGCTTGAATTCGAGCACGTCGATGAACGTCTGTCCGTCGCGCGCGCGGTAGTCGTACGGCGGATCCGCCTCATCGATCGGGCCGCCGACGAAGTCCTCGAGCGGATGATCGTCGAAATGGAGCGGCCACGTGTAGAGCCAGTTGTAGCTGACCATGATCCATTGACGATGAGGTTTTGGCGGGTCCGTGGTTTGCGCCGTGGCAATCGCGGGGACGAAAAGCACTGCCGCCGCAACGGCAGGGAGCTTGAACAGTTTCACTACGTTTGATTTTACATTGGTGGAAGCCGGAACCTTGAGCACCACTACAATTAGCCGTGCGTGAAAAGGTTCTTGCCGCTGTAATGCCTGCGCCCCTGGTGCCGATCGAGATCCGCGAGTTCCCGCGGCCGGATCTGCCGCAGGGCGCGGCGCTGGTTCGCACCGCGCGATCCGAGGTCTGCGGCACCGACGTCCACCTCTGGCACGGGCGGCTGGCGGGCGTACCGTATCCGATCATTCCCGGGCACGTCTCGGCAGGTGTGCTCGATTCGGTCCGCGGGCCGCTCACCGCGATCGATGGATCGACGCCGCGCGAGGGCGACCGCGTCGTGTTCTTCGACGTCCATCGCACGTGCGGACGTTGCCGCGCGTGCACGGTGCACGGCACCCCCACGCGGTGCCCGTCGAGGCGCGTCTACGGCATCACCGACCCGGCAAATGAAGGTCTCTACGGTGGCTGGACGCAGTACATTTTCCTGGAGCCCGGCGTCGGCGTCGCGACGCTGCCCGACGCCGTGAGCTTCGAGGACTACATCGGGGGCGGATGCGGCCTGTTGACCGCGGTCCACATTCTCGAGCGCGCCGGCCTTCGCGAAGGTGAGACCGTCCTCGTCCAGGGCATTGGTGCCGTCGGGTTGAGCGCGATCGCGCTCGCGCGGCTCGCGGGCGCCTCGACGATTGTCGCCGTCGGCGATCCGCCCGCGCGGCTGACGCTCGCCAGGGCCATGGGCGCGGACGAGGTGTTCGAGCTCGGCGCGACGACCCCGGAGGAACGACTGGAGGCGGTGCGTGCACGAACGCACGGCGAGGGCGTCGACGTCGTGATCGAAGCGGCGGGATCGGCGCGCGCCGTCGAAGAAGGCGTGATGCTCGCTCGCGATGGCGGACGGTACGTGATCGCGGGGCACTACACGGACGTCGGGCCCAGCACGATCAACGCACACCAGCACATCAACCGGAAGCATCTCGAGATTCGCGGATGCTGGGGCAGCGAGGCGCGCCACTTTCTCACGGCGCTCGATCTGCTCTCGGATCACGCGCGGGTGATTCCCTGGCGGGCGATTGGCGAGCGAACCTATTCGCTCGCATCGATCGGTGAGGCCCTGGCCGACGCAGAAGCCATGCGGATTACCAAGGCAGTCGTCGATCCCTGGTCTAGTTGAAGACAGGGACTCGGGGCTCGGGGCTCGGGGCTCGGGGTTGAGGTTCCAGGTTCGGATTCACAGAGAGGCGCTCTTGAGGCACACCAAGATCATCGCGACCGTGGGTCCGTCGAGCAGCACCGTTGACGTCCTCGCGGCGCTCGTGGCGGCGGGCGTCGACGTATTTCGACTCAATTTCTCCCATGGCACCCATGAGTCCCACTCGGCGTCCGTGCAGCGGATACGGGAGGTCGTGGCCCGCGCGGGCCGGCCCGTGGCGATCATGCAGGATCTCAGCGGACCAAAGATCCGAACGGGTCCGCTCGAGGGCAAGGACCCGCTCGAGCTGTTGGAAGGGGACACGCTCGTGCTGTCGGCCGGCACGTCGCCCGGCCGGCCAGGCCAGGTGTTCACGGCCTACGAAGAGCTGGTCCGCTCGGCGAAGCCAGGCGATCGCCTCCTCCTCGACGATGGCAAGATCGAGCTGAACGTGGTCGATCGCGTGGCGGACGGGTTGAGGACCGTCGTGGTGCAGGGCGGACCGCTCGGCGCGAACAAGGGCATCAATGCGCCTGGCGTTGCGCTGCCGCCCTCGGCGCTGACAGCCAAGGACATCGGCGATCTTCGCTTCGGCCTGGAGCTCGACGTGGACCTCGTCGCGCTGAGCTTCGTGCAGACCGCCGAGGACGTGGCGCGCGCCCGGCAGATCATCGACGCCGCAGGCCGCGCGACGCCGCTCATCGCGAAGATCGAGCGGCCGGCCGCCGTGCAGAATCTCGACGCGATCATGGCGATCGCGCAGGGCGTCATGGTCGCACGCGGCGATCTGGGCCTCGAGATGCCGCTCGAGCAGGTGCCGCGCGCGCAGAAAGAAATCATCAGGTGCGCGCGCTCGTTCGGCAAGCCGTCCATCGTCGCGACGCAGGTGCTCGAGTCGATGCGCGTCGAGCCGAGGCCGACGCGCGCGGAAGTCAGCGACGCCGCCAACGCCGTCGATGAAGGGGCGGACGCGATCATGCTGGCCGGCGAGACCGCGTCCGGCGCGTTTCCGGTGCGCGCGGTACAGATGCTCGATGCGGTCATTCGCGACGCGGAGACGATCGCGCCATCCGTGCACGTGCTGCCGGCATTCGATCCGACGGGCACCCGGTACGCCGCCGCCCTTTCGGAAGCGGCAGTCACGTTCGCCACCACCGCGAAGGCCGACGCCATCATCGCGGTGACGCACGAAGGCAGGACCGCCCGCCTCCTGTCGACACTGCGTCCGGCCGCGCCGATTGTTGCCGCCACGCCCGATGCCCGCCTCGCGGGCGCACTGTCGCTGCTCTGGGGTGTCACGCCGTTCGTGTCGGCGGACCGCCACGTCGACAGCCTGGAGCAGGAGCTGGTCGGCAGGGGCCTGATCGCCGCCGGGTCGCTCGTGGTGTTCATCAACGTCAGCGCGGACGAGTCCCGCAGCGACGCGAACTTCCTGCAGGTCAGGCGCGTTCGAGGTGCGTCTTGAGCGATGCGAGCGAGGACTGCCATCCGCGCGTGATCACGGCGTAGTAGCGGCGCCAGCGGAGGCTGTCCTCGAAACCGCTCTGCCGCACGGTGAGCCGGCAGGACGCACCTTCGAGCTGGCAGCTCACCTCGAGCGACATCGGTCCGATCGGCTCATCGTCGGGCGGAAGCCACCAGGCATCGGCGACGAACAACTCCCGTCCAGGCAGGAACTCCATCACGGTGCCGTGGAAGACTCCGCCAAGGCGCCCGAGCACATCGTCGCGCTCGGCCGTCGGCTCCCACTCGATCGCGTAGACCCCCATGGGCCGGGGCGTCGTCACCGATCGGATCGCCTGCCACCAGATCGCGAGCGCGTGCGGATCGAAGAACGCCGCCATGACGCGTGGCGGAGGACAGCCGATCGTCACGGTCTGCTCGAACTGGCTGGGATCGACAGGAGAGGCCACGGAGTGATTCTAACCGTGTCAGTCGGCAGCCACTCAGTCGGCAGTCGGCAGTCGTTAGTCGTCAGTCCGAGTCGGCAGTCACAGTCGGCAGTCGACGGTCGACTGCCGACCGTTGACTGATTGCCGACCGTCGACTGACTGACTGCCGACTGACTGCCGACCGCCGACTGGGACTGCCGACTGGGACTGCGGACTGACGACTGCCGACTGCCGACTGTTCCGCTTGGGTCTACAATCCCTTCATGGTCCCGAGCCCGCCTCCGTCGGACGCCAGGTGGGACGCGCACTATCGCGGCGAGCTCGATGCGGCGTTTCTCTATCGGGCGCTGGCCGGTGCGGAGTCGAACGGGGAGCGGCGGCAGCTCTTCGAGCGGCTGGCGCGCGTCGAGGACCGGCATGTGGAGCGGTGGGAGCAGATCTTCAGGGACAGTGGACGTCCTGTGCCGAGCTACAAGACCGCGTTTCGTGCCCGCGTGCTCGCGTGGGCGGCAGGCCGGTTCGGCCCCTCCCTCATCCTTCCGCTCATGCTCGCGGAGGAGGGCCGTGAAGTACAGGCCTATCTCGGGCTCGCGCGCCATTCGACCGATCGGATCACGCATGCGGCCGCCGTCGATATCGCCGCCGACTCGGCCATGCACGCGCGCGAGCTGTCGGCCGCGATGGGCCGGGAAGGCGAACCCTGGCACGTCGGGGCATCCGGTGGCTACTTGCGCAGCGTCGTCTATGGTTTCAACGACGGGCTGACCGCGAACTTCGGCCTGGTGGCCGGCGTGGTCGGCGCGAGCGTCGCTCCGCACATCGTGATCATCAGCGGCCTCGCGGGCGCGATCGCGGATGCGCTGTCGATGGGATCGAGCGGGTACCTCGCCGCCAAGAGCGAGGCCGAGGTCCATGCGCACCAGATTGAGACCGAACAGCTCGAGATGCGCCTGATGCCGGATCTCGAGGAAGAAGAGCTCGCAGCCATCTACGAAGCGAAGGGCTTGCCTCCTGAGCGAGCGCGCGAAACGGCGCACGCGCTGATGCAGGATCCGCCGGCAGCGCTCGACGCGATGGTGCGCGACGAGCTGAACATCCATCCTCCCGAGCTCGCGCCATTGAGCGACGGCCTCGTCACGGGTGCGGCGACGGCCATCGGCGCATTCATCCCGATTGCGCCGTTTCTCCTCATGGACTTCGGGACGGCCCTGTGGGCGTCGCTCGTCGTGAGCATGATCGCGCACTTCGCGATCGGCGCCGCGCGCAGCGTGTTCACCGGCCGCGGCGTCTGGGCCAGCGGCCGGGACATGTTCCTGGTAGGTTTCGGCGTCGCGGCCGTCGGCTACATGATCGGTGAGTTGATGACGCGATTCATGTGACGATTACTTCTTCCGGAGCGTCTGCGCGTACGACACCACGGCCCACACCTGCTGCTCGGTCAATTCTTCCTTGAACGCGGGCATCTTCGGCCGGCGCCTGCCGTTCGACACCTTGTAGAAGACGACGCCATCGGAGTTCTTGTCGGCGAACTTCGGATCGGTCAGGTTCATGTGCTCCTGGTGGTCGGGATCAGCGTCGGGGCCGTCGCCCAGCCCGCTCGAGCCGTGGCACTTCGCGCACTTGTCCTTGAAGATCGTCCGGCCGGTTGCCAGCACTTTCTCGTCGACCGTCAACGGATTCTTCTTCGCGTCCGCGTCCGGGGCCAGCTGCCACCCGCTCGCGCTCGAGTCCGGCTTCGCGGGCTGAGGTTTCTGGTCGGCACCGGCGAGCGCCGCGGCTCCGGCGGCGGCGAGCGAGATCACAGCAATCACCAACGACCGTTGGAACATGTCACGATCCTCCCTGAACCGATTATAGTCAGAGACCTCCACGACGACGCGGTAACGCTGACCGTCCTTACAGGTTGCTTCGCGGACTGATCTGTGGAACATTTTTTTCACATGCCGTTCAAGCAGCCGCTCGCCTACCACAACCACCAGTTTCTCGACTCGACAGATGCCCGGCCCATTCGAATCCTCTCGGAGTACCTCGATCCGCTGAGGCGATTTCGCGAAGCCAACATCCAGGACACCGTGGTCTTCTTCGGCTCCGCCAGGATCGACAGCCGCAAGTCCGCCGAGCGTGCCCTGCTGCGGCTCACGACGTCGAAGAGGCGGAGGAAAGAGGGTCATGCGGCGGCGGTCAAGCGCAGCCGGAAGGCCGTCGAGTGGTCCCGTTACTACGAGGACGCGCGCGAGCTCGCCCGCCGGCTGACCGAATGGAGCCTCGGGCTCGACGAATCACGCAACCGGTTCGTCGTCTGTTCCGGCGGCGGTCCGGGCATCATGGAAGCGGCCAACCGCGGCGCCTACGAGGCCGGCGGCAAGAGCGTCGGACTCAACATCCGCCTGCCATTCGAGCAGGGGCCCAACCGCTATATCACCAAGGGGCTCCACTTCGAGTTCCACTACTTCTTCATGCGCAAGTTCTGGTTCGCGTACCTCGCCAAGTCGCTCGTGATCTTCCCCGGCGGATTCGGAACCCTCGACGAGATGTTCGAGATCCTGACGCTGACGCAGACGCGCAAGCTGTCGAAGAAGATGCTGGTCGTGCTGTACGGCAGGGAGTACTGGGACGAGGTCTTCGATCTGAAGCCGCTCGTCGAGTGGGGCGCGATCGCCGAGCAGGACAAGAAGCTGCTGACCTACGTCGACACGCCAGACGCGGCGTTCGAGGCGCTGAAAGCGCACCTGACGAAGTACCACATGGTGCCCGCGAGCGCGCAGGAAGCGCGCGCGCCGGGGATCGCCAAGACGCGAGGCTGAGGAGCGGCGTCAGTAGAGCAGGTACTTCGCGCGCTGGCGGCGGAAATCCTGTTCGTCCTCCCGCCAGCCGTCGACGAGCGCGCGGACGCTGCCGTCCGCGTCGATCGTGCGGCGCAGCGCGTCCGATCCGTACAGGATGTCGATCGGTTCCTTGTCGTGCTCGTACTCGTACGGCGGCTCGCGCCACTCGAAGCGATCGGGATTCTCGCGGCGGAACTCGTCGATGAGCTCCACGGCCGTGCGGAGAGGCGCGAACCGGCCGCGGTCGAGGACGTGGATCTGGCAGCCTCCGCACGTGTGCCGCGCGTGTTTCTGGAACGTCGGCTCGAAGAACGCCGGCCGGAAGTGGACGCCCGGAAGGTCCCGTGCGTTCATCTCGTCGGCGAGCCGCTCGCCGTCGATCCACGGCGCGCCCGATCATCTCGAACGGCCTCGTCGTCCCCCGGCCCTCGGACAGCATCGTTCCCTCGAACAGCACCGCGCCCGGATAGACGATCGCGCTGTCGAGCGTCGGCAGATTCGGCGACGGAATCACCCAGGGGAGACCGGTCTCGTCCAGGTACATCGACCGCTGCCAGCCGTCGAGCGGGACGACCTCGAGCTCGGCGCCGATGCCGAACGCGTCGTTGAAGAGCCGGGCGAGCTCGCCGACCGTCATTCCGTGGCGCATCGGAATTGGAAACTGCCCGACGAAGGACGTGAAGGGCTCGCGCAGCCGCGCGCCCTCGATCGCGTCGCCGCCGATGGGATTCGGTCGATCGCAGACGACCACCCGGACGCCGTGCCTCGCCGCGGCACGCATGCAGTTCGCCATGGTGTAGACGAACGTGTAGACGCGCGTGCCGACGTCCTGCAGATCGACGACCAGCACGTCGAGCCCGCGCAGCATGTCGGTCGTCGGCTCACGGGTGTCGCTGTAGAGCGAGAAGATCGGGACCTTGCGGCGGCAGTCGCGGCCGTGCGGCGTCTCGATCATGTTGTCCTGCAGGTCCGAGCGGAACCCGTGCTGAGGTCCGAAGAGCGCCGCCAGCGTGACCTCGGGATCCTGAAAGAGCCGATCCGCGGAGTGCTGGAACTTCGCGTCGACCGAGGCTGGATTGCACACGAGGCCGACGCGCTTGCCCGCGATGAGCCTGCGATCGAGCGTCAGGAGTCGATCGATCCCGGGTGTGACGGTTTGACGGGCAGCTGCGGCGGACGAAGACATGACGAATTATACGACGCCGCTCACGGCCGCGGCGGCCGCCGGCGATGACGCGCCGAGAGCGTCCGCGCGAGAAAGGCCGCCGACAGCGCGTCGCCGTAGACGTTGCAGCGATAGCGATGAAAGGTCTCGCGATCGTGCTTGACGAGCACGACGTCGCGATCCTGCTGGAGGACGTCCGAGACCGCGTGCCAGGCGATGGTCACCGATCGCGCCCCGCCCACGAAGATCGCGCGGCCGCTCGTGAGGATCAGCCGTCCGCTCGGCTGTGACGGATCGTCGGGCATCGATGACGGCGCGCTGAAGTGGCACGGCTCCGTGCCGACAACCCGATGCCCTGTTTCGATCGCAGGCAGGCTGTTCGATGCGACCGCGTCGTGCAGCGTCGCGAGCTCGCGCAGCCCCGCCAGCATTTCCCGTTCGATCTCGATCTCTTCCTCGGGCAGACCGAATCCGTCGAGCGCCGCGCCCAGCGAGTCCGCTGCGCCCACGCCCGGCGCCGCGCACGCGTCCCGCCACTTCAGCCGCCACTGGCTCAAGCGGGAGTCGCCGCGTGAGGTTTTTCCTTTGAACCACTGCAACACGCCCATCGTTATCGTCGGCTCACACCACGATCAATTATGCATGAGCTTGAATGCAATTAGCTGAGGTTGTTGAATAACCGCACGTGGTGACCCCTCGTCGGAAACCATCGGGAAGCTCCCCGGGCGATTCATCATCTCCGAAAAGAAACGGCGCCAAGCGCCGGCCGGGGCGCCCGCCGGTTCACGACGAGGCCTGGACAAAGGTCACGGTGGTGCTCTTCGATCGCCAGATCCAGTTTCTCGATCGCCTGGCGTGGAGTATTCGCTCGGAGCACGGGCGGTCTATCAGCCGCGCGCAACTCATCCGGGCGCTCGTAGATTCTGTCGACCCGGACCCCAGAGAGGCTGCCGCAGGCTCCGATCTCAACAGGGCGCTGCTCGCGAAGCTCGGCGTTGCACGGCGCGACGGGTGAGCGGACCTACTTGAGCGTTCCGTAGACCAGCGCCACGAACGCCGCTGGCCCCATGAACCCCGTTCCCCATTTCTCGTCGAACTCCGCGGTCAGTTTCGCCGCTTGAACCTCCTCCAGCGATCGACCCGATTGCTTCGCCTTCCGCACGCGGTCCCGTACCGTCGCCAGGACGTCGCGGTAGGTCGTCAACGCACTGCGATCCGCGACTGGCCCATGCCCCGGCACGATTCTGGTTTTCGCGTCGGACATCTTCAGTCCGCGCTCGGCACCCGCGATCATGCCGTCGATGTGTGCCCCCCGTCGAGGCGTCGATGAAGGGGAAGGACCCGTTGAAGAAGACATCACCCATGTGGAGCACGTTGGCGTTCGCGAAGTGGATGAACGTATCGGTGTCGGTGTGCGCAGGCGGGATCAGGGTCAGCGCGACATCTTCACCGTTGACCGCAAGCCGGTGCGTTTCCTTGAACGTCTCGCTCGGCAGCGCGTTCGCAGGCTCGGGATCGAAGTGCATGCCGAGCAGATCGTGCGGTTCGGTCAGCCGCTTCTTCGTGTTCTCCGCCGCGATGACCGCACCACCCGCCGCCCGGAAATTGCCGTTGTTGTCTGCGTGATCGAAATGCCAGTGCGTGTCGATCATCGCCGAGAGGCGGTTCGAATCGAGGCCATCGAGGGCCTTCTTGAACGCCTCCCATGCCGGACGCACGAATCCGTCGACCGTGATCTTTCCGTCGGGTCCCGTGAGCACGACGACGTTGCCGCCGGGGCCGGAGAGGAGGGATGTTCGATCCCCGAGTTTCGCGACCGTGATCGGCACGGCGGCCGTCTTGGCGCGAAAGGCCGCCAACTGATCGGCCGGCGCGGTTTGCGCGGCCTGGCTCGCCCACAGATCGCCGATGAAGATGCCTGGAACAGCGCGGTGGAGAAGCGCGCCGCCCCCGAACGCGGCGGCGGACTGGAGCAGGCGTCGGCGTGTGACTCTTGGCGTGCGTGTGATCATGGGCGGCCCTCGTTTGCGGGTCATCATAACCCGCGGGAGTTGACCGGTGCTCGGTCGACGCCATAGGCTGGTTGCTGAACCCATGACACGCCTTCGATCGATTGCGATTTGCCTCGCTGCGGCTCTGCTGATGGCCGGAGCCTCGCCGCGATGGCAGGCGAAGCAATCGGCCGACGGGCGGGAGAACGCCTACCGCGAGAACAATCGCGGCGTTGCCCTGCTCGAGCAATACAACTATGCCGATGCCGCGGCGGCGTTCCGCCGCGCGCTCACAGTGGCGCCCGACTTGCCGATCGCGCGCGTCAATCTGGCCATCGCGCTCTTGTACGAGGGCAACGCCGAAGCCGGCGCCAGCGCCACGCAGGCCGCGGCGGCTCTCCCGAACAGCCCGCACGCGCACTACGTCGTCGGTCTGGCCGCACGCGCCAGGGGCGACAACGACGAAGCAATCACCGCGTTCAGACGCGTGCTGGCGATCGACGCGTCCGACGCCGGCACGCGCATAAACCTCGGACAGATCCTGAGTCAGCAGCGCGGATACCAGGAAGCGGCGACGCTCTTTCGCGAGGCGCTGGCGGCGGAGCCGTTCAACGCGACGGCGGCATACGGTCTCGCGACGGCGCTGACACGGTCGGGATCGGGGGATGAGGGACGCGCCGCGATGCAGCGGTTCGAGACACTGCGAGACGCGCCGTACGCGGTCACGTACGCGCAGACGTACCTGTCGCAAGGCAAGTACGGCGAGGCGATTGCCTCGACAGGCGCGGAGCCGGACGTCGTCGATCCGAATCCGCCTCGAGTGTCTTTCGTCGACGCGACGGACAGCGGCCTTCCGCCGTCCGCGCGGACGGCGAACGCGCAGCGCCGGCGGAGGCCCCGGATGACGCAGGCAGCGTCTCTCTCGTGGATCTGGACAGCGACGGCGATCTCGACGCGTACAGCGTGGCGGCCGCCGGGCCGCGCCTCTATCTGAATGCCGGGACTGGTTCGCCTCCGTTCAGTGACGTTACGAGCGCGCGCGGCCTCGACCAGTCCAGGGGAGCGAGGGCCGCGGTGCTCGGCGACTACGACAACGATCGCCGCGCCGACATTCTCCTGCTGGCGTCCGCGGGTCCACGCCTGCTGCACCAGCGCACCGACGGCTCGTTCGAGGATGTCAGCGGGAAGGCGGGGATGCCGCGCGCCGCGAATCGCGCCGTCTCGGGTGCGTTCGCCGACGTCGACCACGACGGCGACCTCGACATCTTCATCGCCGGCGCCGGGACCGCCAACCAGCTGCTGCGAAACAACGGCGACGGGTCGTTCGCGGAGATCGCCGCCGCATCGGGCGTCGCGGACGGCCCGGCGCAGGCAATCGCTGTCGTTCCGACGGACTTCGACGACAGGCGTGACATCGATCTGCTGGTGCTTGGCGCGACGGGTGCGCCGCGCCTGTTTCAGAACATGAGGGACGGTACGTTCCGCGACGCCGGAGCCGCTGCCGGCCTTCCGCGCGACGGGGCCTTCTCGGCGATCGCGTCCGGAGATCTCAACAAGGACGGTTACCCGGACTTCTACTTCTCGCGGAAGGACTCCGCAGGGGCGCTCATGCTGAGCGACGGCCGCGCGCGCTTCACGACTGGCGCGATCCCTGATACGCCGGCGGGCGCGTCGGCCGCGCAGTTTCTCGACTACGACAACGACGGCCTCCTCGATCTCTTCATCTCCGCAGGGCGGACGCTGCGGCTTTTCCGGAACGCTGGCGCGAAGTGGTCCGAAGTCTCGGACCGTACCGGGCTGGCCACGCTCGGGACGGGTCTTGGTGCGGACGTTCGATCGGTCGCGTTCGGCGACCTGGATCGTGACGGCGACCAGGACGCGCTGGCACTGCTTGCCAACGGCCAGCTGCGATACTGGCGGAACGATGGCGGAAGCGAGCAGCGATCGCTGCGCGTGGATCTGACCGGCCGCATCAGCAACCGGTACGGCATCGGTGCGAAGATCGACATGCGCGCCGGCAGTCTTCGACAGCGAATCGAAACATACGCAGCGACGCCGGCCGTCGCTCCCGCGGACGCAATCTTCGGCCTCGGGCGGCGGGCGTCTGCGGACGTGGTGCGGGCGATCTGGCCGTCGGGCATTCTCCAGGCCGAAACCGCCGGCGACGGTCGTGTGCTGGCCGTGAACGAGCTCGATCGCAAGCCGTCCTCCTGCCCGTATCTCTACACGTGGGACGGATCGCGCTTCACGTTCGTGACCGACTTCATGGGCGGCGGCGAAATCGGCTACTGGATGGGTCCTGGGGTCTGGAACACACCCGATCCCGACGAGTACGTCCGCATTTCGCCGGATCGGCTCCGGCCGCGCGACGGGCGGTACGAGCTGCGCGTCACGAACGAGCTCGAGGAGGCGCTGTTCGTCGATCATCTCCAGCTCGTGGCCGTCGATCATCCCGGCGGCACGGAGGTCTTTCCGAACGAAGGGCTCGGCGCGCCTGCAGCGAAGACGCCGTTCACGGTCACGCGAGCGCCGCGGCCGCCGGACGCCGCGACCGACGAGCATGGACACGACGTGCTCGATCGGTTGAGAACGATCGATCGCGCGTATCCGGACGATTTCGCGCTGCTCGACGTTCGAGGGTATGCGGCGTCTCACGAGCTCCGCCTGGACCTGGGCGATGCGGCCGCTGATGCCATCCTCCTGGCGACCGGCTGGACCGATTACGCGTTCTCATCCGACAACAAGCGTGCGCATCAACGAGGGCTTGCGCTCGCGCCGCCGTCGCTCGACGTGCGATCGCCATCGGGCGCCTGGCGGCCGGTCCTGGCCGACATCGGCATCCCTGTCGGCCGTCCGCAAAGCGTGGTCGTCGACCTGTCAGGAAAGCTCCGGCCCGGCGAGCGCGAGGTGCGGATCGTTACCAACATGCGCATCTACTGGGATCAGATCCTCGTCGACACGGGAGGATCCGGGGCGCCTCGACGCGTGACGCGCGTGGATCCTGCGATGGCGGATCTCCGCTGGCGCGGCTTCTCGGCGGAAGTATCGGCCGACGGCCGCGCGCCGTTCGCGTACGACTACAATCGTGTCTCGCACGACTCGCCGTGGAAGACGATGACCGGACGCTACACCCGCGAGGGAGACGTGCGCGAGCTGCTGCGACGCGTGGACGATCTCTTCGTCGTCGCGCGTCCCGGCGACGAGGTGGCGCTCTCGTTCGACGCCGACGCGCTGCCGCCGCTCGCGCCTGGCGAGCGACGCACGTTTCTGTTGTACGCCGACGGCTATAGCAAGGAGATGGACATTACGTCCGCGAGTCCCTACACGGTCGGGCCGCTGCCGTTCCATGGCATGAGCCGCTATCCGTATGGAGCGAACGAGCGCCATCCGGTCAGGGACTACGAGGATCGCTACAACACACGAGTCATCTCGCGCTCTGTCCGCCCGTTCTGACCGCTTCCGGACGGTAGGGTCAGACCCTTGTAGCGCGTTACGTACTCTTCGGTCGGGCGGTGGGGTCAGACCCCTGTGGAGTTTCTGCCATGGCGACGATTCGATACGCGGCGGCGGCCTGCCAGACCGACCTGCCCAACCCGCTCGACCGTCGTCAGATGGCGGCGAACACCGACCGCATGCTGGCCATGATCGACGCGGCTGTCGCGGGCAGCGCGCCGTTCCTGCCGGTGCGCCTGGTGGTGTTCCCGGAGTTCGCTCACGCGGCGCCGGTCTTTCCGACAGTCGAGGAGCTTGCCGATCGACTGGCCGTGCCGGTTCCGAACGAGCACACCGATCGGCTCGAGCGCAAGGCGCGCGAGCACGGCGTCTACATCCAGTCCGGATCCATGCTCGAGATCGATCCGCGATGGCCGGGCGTCGTCTTCAACACGACCTGCCTCATCGGACCCGAGGGCATTCTCTACAAGTACCGCAAGGTGAACACCTGGATTCCCTACGAGGTGCACGCGAGCCCGCACGATATTCCGGGCTACGACGAGCCGCTCTTTCCCGTGGCCGACACGCCCATCGGGCGCATCGGGTGCGCGATCTGCTACGACTGGCTCTTTCCGGAAGCGATCCGCCAGCTCGCCGCGAACGGCGCGGAAGTCCTCGTGCGCGTGTCCGCCTACATGGATCCGTGGGGCGCGACCGAGCCGATGAACTGGTGGTCGCTCGTGAACCGCTGCCGCGCGCTCGAGAACACCGCGTTCGTCGTTGCCGCCAATCAGGGCGCCAGCCTGCGGCACTATCCGCCCTACTCGTGGCCGGGCGGAAGCCAGATCGTCGACTTCGACGGCCGCATGCTCGCGGAAGCGTCCCCGGGACCCGGCGAGCGGATTGTCGTCGCGCCGATTGACATCACCGCGGTGCGACACGAGCGGGAGACGAGGCAGGGACACCACATGCTCGCGCACCTGCGCACCGAGGCATACCCCGTCTATGCGGCCCACCGGTATCCGCCCCACGTTCCCGGCGCGGCCGGCACCGTTTCGTACGACCGTAACAACCGATTGATCGCCGAGGCGAAGCGTGAGCTGGCCGCGGGTATTGACGCAAAGGAGCGGTGTGATGGATCCGATGTTCTTGCCTGACGTCGAGGCGAACCCGAAGCCGGGTGCCTATGCGGATCTGATCCGGACGATGAGGCAGCAGGGCACCGAGTATCCGCAGATCTGGCACCTGTTCGCGTATCTGCCGTCCGCGACACAGCATCTGGCCAGATTCACCCAGGAAATCCTGCGCGGTCCGTCCCCGCTCAGCCCGGGGATCCGCGAGCTCATCGCCGCGTACACGTCGAAGCGGAACGACTGTCCGTTTTGAATCAAGTCTCACGCCGCAGTTGCGGCGGAGCTGCTCGGCGACGAGGCCCTCGTGCAGGGCGTGTTGGAAGACGTGGAGTCCTCGCGCCTGGACGAGGCGCACAAGGTGCTGTTCCGCTTCGTCGACAAGGTGAATCACGACTCGCCGCGCATCTCGCCGATGGACCTCGACGCTGTTCGCGGCGCCGGGTGGACCGACGAGGCGATCTACTTCGCAATCACCGTGTGCGCAATGTTCAACTTCTTCAATCGCTGGATCGACGCAACCGGCGTCCACGCCCTGTCGGACGAAGCGCACCGCCTGGGCGGGAAGCGGATGGCCGGGGGCAGCTATGTGAGGGAGTGAGCGACCGAGCGAGCGACCGAACGACCGAGCAACCGAGCGACCGAACCAAGAATCAGTACATCGCAAACGCATAAATCGCGTCGTTGACCGCGACGAGCACGTGTTGCTTGCCGTCGATCAGGTACGTCTGCGGCGCGTTCGAGATGTTGCCGATGCGCGAGTGCCACAGCGGCTTGCCGTTGGTCGCGTCGAACGCGGCGAAGTTGCCGCTGCCGTCGCCGGAGAAGACCACGCGGCCGGCGGTCGTCAGCAGGCCGCCGCCGCCCCCGCCGTAGAACGAGTGCCGCCACGCGACCTTGCCGGTCTTCGGATCGATGGCGGTGAGATAGTCGCCGAGCGAGCCGAGTTGGAAGACGGACTTGCCGCCGAGACCCATCGAGCCGCGCGGATCGGGGTCCGTGAGGTAGAGCAAGTTGAAGCCGTTGTTCTCCTGGACGTAGAAAAGGCCGGTGTCCGGTGAGTACGCGGGCGGCGGCCAGTTGGTGACGCCGCCTTCGACCGGCGACACCAGAGAGCCCGGAATCGTGGCTTCCTTCGCCGGGTTCGGATCGACTTCGCCCGTCTTGCGCTGGCTCAAGGCCCAGTTCGTCGTCGTGCCGTACTTGCTCGTGACGAGATGCTTGCCCGTTACGCGATCGAGCGTGTAGAAGTAGCCGTTGCGCGCGGCGGTCGAGACGAGCTTGCGCGGTTTGCCGTCGATGGTGGTGTCGATGAGGATCGGCGTCTGCGCCGAGTCCCAGTCGTGCGTGTCGTGCACCGACGTCTGGAAGTACCACGCCATCTTGCCCGTGTCGACGTTGACGGCGACGAGCGAACAGGTGAAGAGGTTGTCGCCTTTGCGGCCCGCGCCGGTGTACCCCGGCGTCGGATTCCCGGTGCCGAAGATGTAGAGCTTCGTCTCCGGGTCGTACGAGCCCGGGATCCACACCTGGCCGCCGCCATGCCGTGCTGCCTCCAGGCTTGGCCACGTGTCGAGTCCCGGGTCGCCGGCTTTCATCGGCACGGTGTAGAAGATCCATTTGCGCTTGCCCGTCTCCGGGTCGTACGACTGCAGGAAGCCGGGCGAGTCGAGGTCGTTGCCGGTTCCGACCAGCACGTGGTCATCGACGACGATCGGCGCCATCGTGGAGAAGTACTGCTGATCGAAGTCGGCGATCTCGACGTGCCACCGTTCCTTGCCGGTGCGCGCATCGAGCGAGACGAGGTAGTTGTCGGGCGTCTCGAAGTACAGGTAGTTGTTCCAGATGGCGGCGCCGCGGTTGCCGATGTGCGTGCCGCCCTTCGTCTTCCAGAAGTAGCGCCACAGCTCGCGACCGTCGCGCGCGTCGATCGCCCAGACGTTGTCCGGCGCCGTGATGTAGAGGACGCCGTTGACCTGGAGAATCGCGCCCTTCACGGTGACGCCTCCGCCGGCCGCGAACTCCCCGGTACCCTCGCCGCCGACGATCACCGGCGCGGCTGCGCCTCCGCCGAACCCGCCGCGGCCGAAACCACGCCCGCCCCCCGCAGCCGCTGCCGAGGGGTCGCCGCCGGTCAGCCGCGCGGTCCACGCCAGCGTGAGGTTCTTGACGGTCGTCTGGTTCACCTGCGTCAGCGCGCTGTAGCGCCGGCCCGTGTAGTCGCCGGAATATGTCGGCCACGAATCAGCGAGCGGCTTTCGAATCGACGCGGGATCGAGCAGCACGGGCGCCTGACCCGTCAGCCGCACCGTCGCAAACGGTACAGCGACGAGCGACGCCATCACGATCAGCTTTTTGAGAGTCATTTCAGAGTCACCAGGTAAGCGGTCACGTCGTGGATGTCTTTGTCGGCATACGTCGGCAGCAGTTTCCGGTGCGCCTCACGCGGATCCCGCACTTCGACCTTCGGCAGGTCGCCGTCGCGCCGGAACGAGCGTGGCGTTCCGTCCTCCTGCACCAGGACCACCATGAAGTCATCGAGCCGCACGAGGCGTCCCTGCGCTTTCTGGCCGGACGCTTCGGTGACGGTCACCGTGACCTGAACCGGGGTACCTCCGCCGCGCCCGCCGCCGCGTCCGCCGCCCGAGACCCAGAAGTTCTGGAGGTCGACCGGCCGGACGACGCGCGTCGCGATGCCCTGCATGTCCTTCTCGGTATGGCAGACCGTGCACTTCGTGTTGAAGTAGGCCTGTCCGGCTTTCGCGTCGCCGACGACGATGTTGAGCTCGATGGGGTCGCCGGCCGGGGGCGCGCCCTGGCCGCGCGCGCTCGCCGTGACGCTGTGAATGTATGTCGCGATCGCCTTGATGTCCGCTTCGGGAATCGGCAGCGGAGGCATGACCGGCATCCCCGGATTCATGCGCCCGTTCTGCACGACGGGCACGATCTGCTCGCCGTTCTGATCGTTCAGCACGAGCTGCGATCGAAGCAGGTTCGGACCGCCCTGGTCGCCCCCGCGGAGATCCGGCCCGTGGCACGCGCGGCAATAGACGCCGTAGAGCCCGGAGCCCTTCTTGATCTGTTCAGGATCGCCCGGCGGCCGCTGCTGCGCAGGGAACGTGCCCATCCCTCGCCCTCGCCCCTGTGGCGGTTGCGGCGGAGCCGGGGCTTGCGCGGCGCCAGCCGGTGGCTGCGCTCCGGCTGCCGGCGGCTGCTGCGGCGCGCCCTCTGCGCCGACTCTTATCGTGATACAGGCCAGCAGGAGATAGGCTCCGGCCGCCAACACGTTCCTGGGTCGCACGAGTCACCTCGAAAGATAGTGTGCCGGATCGGATCCGCGACATGGGTTTTCCCGATCCGGGCAATGATACGCAATACGCGCTTTTGCACCGCAACCGTTTACATGGCACGGAAAAAGGAGTTTGGCGGATGATGGGTCCACACGGGCATCCAGTGAGCGCGCTGAAGCGGCTCTCCGTATCCATCGTCCTGTCCTCGGCGTGTTTCCTGGCGCTCGCCGCGCAGGACGCGCAGCAGAAACCCACACCGCCCGCCCAGGCGGCCCGGCCTCAACGGACCGAGGCCGATGCGCGTCAATTGGCCGAGAAGCACCGCGCCGATCGCGCCAGGCTCGCGAAGGAAACCGGCGCGCCGGTCGAACTGATCCCGGACTACGTGAAGGCGCAGCTGCTTCCTGTGCCGGACTCGCTCGGCGCGGATACCAGCTTCTACAAGAAGTACGTCGACGCGCAGGGGATTCCCGTGCTCGCGTCCGACAAGGTTCCGGACGCCGCCCTCCTGGTGGCGCGCGACATCGTCAACACGATGCTCGCGATGCGCCCCGATCTCCGCAAGGCCCTCATCGCGCGCAAGTGGCGCACCGGCGTCATCGCCGAAGTCGAGATGACGATGGACATACCCGAGTACTCGAGGATGAAGCGCCCGGGCGCCTCCCGCGAGGAGCCCGTGAACCAGGCCGATCGCGACTACCACGCGAATCGCTCACGCGGACTCGGTGGGAACCCGACGACCGGAGCCGAGGAGAACCTCCTCGGCTATCCAGGCACACGGTATTGGGGAGAGCACATCTTCGTGCACGAGTTCGCGCACGCGATCATGAGCGGAATCCGGGATGTCGATCCGGCGATGCTGGCGGAGATTCGCGCTGCGTTCGACGAAGCCATGGCCGCCGGCAAGTACGTGTCGGAGTACGGGAAGACCAAGCATTACGCCACGACGAACGCGAACGAATACTGGGCTGAAGGCGTGCAGTGGTGGTTCTTCTCGAACTACGGCGAGTGCTTCGCCGGCGGCGTCAAGGTCGAGACGCCGGAGGAATTCGCCGCCTACGATCCGAAGCTGAGCGAGCTCATCGGCCGCGTGTTCAATACGCACCACATTCCGATGGACGTCTTTCACGGCAGGAAGATCCGGCGCGTGAGCTGTCCCTGATGGGCCTGCCCCCTGGTTGACAGCCTCGGCCGTGCCTTGATGCCTTCCAACTGAAGACGCGGTATGCGGAACACGGCGTCGGGCGGCTTGTCGGTCCTGAGGCTCGGCTTTGCCAAGGCGAAGTCCGCGACCGCGCTCTTCCGCCACTATGTGCGGCTGGTCCCCCGTCTCGGGCTGCCGGCGGCCTCGGTGCTCCTTTTCGGCGGGCTCTCGGAGCTGTGGCCGCTCTCGCGCATCGTCCGGCCGATCGCGCCGAGGCTTCTGACGATCAAACCGCTCGGCTACGTGTTCCCTCTGACCGTCCGCCGCGCCGGTTCGGACAGGATCGTCGTGCGCGAGGTGCTGGGCGCTGAAGAATACGGCCCTGTAGCCAGGCTGTCGAATGTCAGGCTGATCGTGGACTGCGGCGCGAACATCGGCGTGACGTCGTACTACCTGCTGCATCGCTATCCGGAGGCGCGGCTCATCGCGCTCGAACCCGACGAGGACAATTACGAGCTCTGTCGACGGAATCTCCGGGCATTTGGCCCGCGCGTCGTGATGATTCGCGGCGCGTTGTGGCCAGAGTGCCGCTCGCTGCGCATCAGTCCGGCCTCCCGCGGGCTGGCGCCCTGGGAGATCAGCGTCGAACCTGCCGAGGCGCACGAAGGCACCGTCGAAGGCATCACGATCCCTGAGCTGCTGAGGCTCGCCGGGATCGACCCGCCGATCGATTTGCTGAAGATCGACATCGAGGGGGCCGAAGTCGACGTGTTCAACGGAGGTGCCGACTGGCTCGACGCCGTGCGCAACCTCGCGATCGAGCTGCACTCGCCTGCGGCGAGAACTGCGTTTGCGGCAGCGCTCGCGCCCTACGAGTGTGCGCGGGAAGAGTCGAACCAGACGACGATCGTCCGCGACGTCCGGCGCCGCATCTAGCCTCGGTACCCCAGAAACAGGCGCGGCAGCACCAGCGTGAACACCGGGAACGCCGCAATCAACGCGAGCCCGGCGAGCAGCGCGATGAGGTACGGCACGTAGCTCCGGCTCACGTCGTCGATATCCACGCGCGCGACGCCGGCTGCGATTGACAGGCCGACGCCGACGGGCGGGAGGAAGAACGCGATGCCCATCGCGGCGACGATCACGATGCCGTAGTGCACGGGGTCGACGCCGACTGCGCGGCTGATGGGAAAGAGGATCGGCCCGAAGATGAGGAGCGCCGGAAGACCTTCGAGCAGCGCTCCGATGATCACGAACACGACGACGGTAACCGCGAGGAAGCCGGTGCGTCCCATGCCGATGCCCGCGATCCACTCGCCGAGGCCCTGCGGCACCCACTCGCGAACCAGGATCCACGCGAACGCCGACGCTGCCGCCAGCACCCACAGCGTCGTCGCCGTCACGATTCCGCTCTGCGCGAGCTGCGCCGCGAGGTCGCGGCCCCGGATGCCTCCCATGGCGAGGCCCGCGACCAGCGCGTACACGACGGCGATGAGCGCGGCCTCGGTCACGGTCGTTGCGCCCGAAAAGATGCCGCCGAAGAGGAGGATGGGCAGGCCGAGCGGCACGGCGGCGCGGCGCGCGGCGCGGACGAGATCGGCGTTCGACGTCCGGCCGCTGACCGGCCAGTTCTGCCGCCGCGCGCGGATCGCGATCAGCACGATGAGCGCGGCCGCGAGGATGAACGCGGGGACGAATCCCGCGAGGAACAAGGTGACGATCGAGAGGTTCACCAGCGAGCCGAGGACGACCATCGTCAGGCAGGGCGGCACCAGGATGCCCATCGCCGACGCAGAGGCGACGATGCTCACCGATTCGGGTCCCGAGTAGCCGGCCTTCCGCATCGACGGGACGAGCAGCGAGCTGATCGCGGACACGTCCGCGGCGGTCGACCCGGAGATGCCGGAGAAGAGAATCTCGGCTACGACCGCCACCATCGCCAGGCCGCCGCGGACGCGCCCGACGATGGCCATCGCGAGATCGACGATGCGCTCGGAGATGCCGCCCGATTCCATGAGAGCGCCCGCGAGGATGAAGAGCGGGATTGCCAGGAGCACGAACGAGTCCACGCCGCCGAGGATCTTGATCGGAAGAATGATCAGGTTCACGCCGCCGATGCCTATGAGGTAGGTGAGCGACGTCAGGGCGAGGGTGAACGCCAGCGGCATCCCGAGGGCCGCGGTGGCGAGGAAGCCCGCGATGAGCACGACGAGCGGTGCGGCGCCGGCCAGCAGCGGCACGAGCACCGAGGCGATGACGATGCCCGCCGCGCCGAGAGACCAGGCGAGCGACGAACGATCGGTCCAGACGGTTCGTCCCTCGCCGCGAAACTGCTTCAGCAGGAAGGCGAGCATCAGGAGGAGCGCGATTGGCAGCAGCGCGGAAATCCACGCGCCGGAAATGCCGCTGGCCGGGAGACGCTCGCCGCTGCTCGCGACCGTGAGCCGGTAAGCCGGAACGACGAGGCTCAGAAAGAACGCGCCGAGCACGATGCGAAGGCCGCGCTCGACAGACGCGCGCCGGGCGGGGGAGAGGAGCCGCACCAGAGCCGTGACCCGCGGGTGCTGCGCGCTCCGCAGGGCCGCGATTCCGCCGATGCACATCAGCCACACGAGGAGCAGCCGCGCGATCTCTTCCGTCCACGGAATCGGCTGATGCAGCACGTGCCGGCCGATCACTTGAAGCCCGACGACCAGCGCCTGCGCGACGACGAGCGCGGCCGTCGACCATTGCAGGAAGCGGGCGGCCATCGAGGAGGCGGGTGCGATTTCGTGCGGCGTCCCGGTCACCCGCGGATCGCCCCGAGCCAGGACTCGACGCCGAGGGCGCGCGCCTCCCGTGTCCAGAGCCGCTCGGCCGCCGGCCTGAGCGCGCGGCCGTCGATCTCGCGAATCGTCATGCCGTGCCTGGCGAGCTGCTCCGAGGCCGATCGATCCTCGAGCGGTCCCATCGCGCGCTGATGACGCGCGGACTCGAGCGCCGCCTGCTCGATCGTGTCGCGCAGCCCGGAGGGAAGTCGTGCGAGCGTGACCGTCGAGGCCCAGAGCCCCAGGACGCCGGCGATGTGCCGCGTGCGCGCCATGTGGCTCGCAATCTCGTAGAAGCGCTGCTGAAGGGTCGTGCTCGCATCGTGCTCGTAACCGTCGATGACGCCGGTCTGGAGCGACGTGTAGACCTCGCCGAACGCCATCGGCGTCGGGCTCGCGCCCATCAGCTCGACCGCCTTCACGTAGATCGGCGACTGTATCGTCCGAATCTTGAGGCCTGCCAGGTGTCCCGGCTCCCTGACGTCGCGCGATCGTGTAATCACCTGCCGGAAGCCGAACGAGTCGCCCCAGGCGACTGGACGCATCCGTACCGTCGACGCGAGGTAGTCGGCGGCCTCCCGTCCGACGCTGCCGTCGAGGATGTCGTGCACGTGCTCCCAGTCCCGCCACAGGAACGGAAAGTCGAAGACTTGCAGCCTGGGCGCGACACTGCCCCAGATCGCCGTGCCCGACACCATGAAGTCGACGAGCCCCTCCTGGAGCTGCTGGACGACCTCGCGCTCCTGTCCCAGGGTGTTGCTCGGAAAGAGGCGCACCACGACCGCGCCTCCGGTCGCGGCCTCGGCCAGCTCGCGAAACTTGCTGGCGAACACGTGCAGCGCCGTCGCCCCCGTGTTCATCGAGTGCGATAGCCGGAGCACGATCCGTCCGCCATCGCCTCCCCCACGACAGCCCGCGACCGCCGCGCCGCCGATCGCCGCGAGGAACGCTCTGCGATGCATATGGGGGAGTGTAGCTCGGTCGGCCGGTCGCTCGGTTGTCCGGCTGTCCGGCTGTCCGGTTGTCCGGTCGTCCGACCGACCGAGCGACCGAACGACCGATCTACACTTCTCCCATGGACTCGTACTTCGACTTGTCCGGAAAGACGGCGCTCGTGACCGGCGCGTCATCGGGGATCGGCGCGGCGACGGCGGTGGCGCTCGCGCGGCTTGGCGCGAGGGTGGCGATTGGCTACCACAGAAACGTCAAGGGAGCGGACGAGACGTGTGAACGGATCCGGGCGGCGGGTGGGACGGCGGTCGCGATCGCCGGGGACGTCCGTCGTGCCGAAGATGTGGCGGCCGTGGTCGAGCGGACCGTCGCCGAGCTCGCGCCGATCGACATCCTCGTCAACAATGCCGGCTCGCTCATCCGCCGGTTGGGCATTCGCGAGGTCAGCGAAGACCACCTGGACGAAGTGCTGGCGCTCAACCTGAAGAGCGCGGTGCTGGCGTCGAAGGCCGTGGTGCCCTCGATGATCGCGCGGCGGCGCGGCGCGATCGTCAACGTGGTGTCGATCGCGGGGCACAACGGGGGCGGGCCCGGCGCGGGCGCGTACGCCGCGGCGAAGGCCGCGCTGACGGCCTACACGAAGTCGATGGCGAAGGAGATCGCCCCGCACAACGTGCGCGTGAACGCGGTGTCGCCGGGCGTCATCGACACCCCGTTTCACGAGACGTTCTCCACGCCCGAGATGATGCAGAACTTCGTGAATGCGATTCCCCTGGGCAGGGTCGGTACATCAGAAGAGTGCGCAACCGTGATTGCGTTTCTCGCCTCCGACGCCGCCAGCTACATCGTCGGCGAGACGATCGAGGTGAACGGCGGGCAGTTGATGCGATGACGCGTCGGCGCCGGCGGGCTACCGCGGGAAGTTGACCGGCACTGTCAATCGAACCGGCACCGGCGTTCCGTTGAGCTGCGTCGGTTCGTACCGCCACTGTCGCACGGCGTCGAGCGCCGCCTGATCGAGCAGCGGAAAGCCGCGCAGTATATGCGCCTCGGTGACCGAGCCGTCCACACCCACGGTAATCTCGAGAATCACGACGCCCGCCACATCCGCCTGCCGCGCAGCCTCTGGACGGACGGCGGCGACGTCGTGGATCTTTCGCGGCATCGGGATGTTGCCGCCCACGCGGACGGGACCGCCGGCGGCAGGCCCGGGACTCACGCGTGAGTAGGTCGCCGGCGCGTCTGTCGTCACGAGGGCACCGGTTTCCATTGTGAGGGTTGCCATTCCCCCCGGCGAGCGCGTCGTGATCGACTCCGGCCGCGGGTTCGCGGCGATGTCCGCGAGCGCCCGCTGCTCGGCTTCGTCGAACGACGCACCGTTGCCGATCGTGCTGCTCGCGTTGCGATGCGTGATGATGGCAATCGCTTGAGAGTCCGCGAACATATTCGTGCCGCCGCTGCTGAGCAACTGGACCCGGCCCGCCGGAAACACCAGGCCGATGCCGCCGGGATTCTGCCCCGGTGCGCTGTACTCTTCGAGGATCGCGCCGCCTTCCCATCGTTCGGCAATCGGCCAGCCACCCTGGGTCTGCCTCCAGATGTAAAGGCGATCGACCCGTCCGTCGGCCCTTCCGTTGCGCGGTGCGAAGTCGACGAGCGCGACAAGCCACTGCTCGGACGCATTCGCGATCGTCCGCACCATGGCCTGGCGTCTGCGCACGATTCGCACCCGGGCCTCGTCTTCGACGAGGATGACGTCGCCGTCCTGCGCGGGGATTCGCTGTCCCCACGGAATCGGCTGAGCGGGTTGCTGGGGAGTGGGTTCACCGAGCATCGTTCCCGGGTGTGCCAGCGCGAGGGACATCAGCGTACCGACGAGGATCTGCCGCCTCATGACGGACCTCCGAAGGTTTTCGATCGAGAACCGTCGCCGCGCGAACGCGTCATTGTAATTCGACACCGCGGCAGAGCTGAAAAGTCAACCTGAGGTTCATGTGCAGACGAGCAGGCCGCCGAATGCTCGAGCAATGTAGAAAGGGTGCCGTTGTCCGCCGGTTGACAGCAAACTGGAGTCGCCTGCGCGAATCCCGGAAAGAATAGCCGACTTGCACGCGTCCTGAATGTGGCCGGACGCTTGCACAACGGAGCCGCAAGAGGGTTCGCGGCCGAGTTTTCTGCTCAAACCCCTGACCAGTCCGCCACTGTTTACCGCTGGTCTTTTTACAGCGATCGCCTCAGGGGTGATGGCGCTCGATGTTGCAGCAGCGGTCGCGAACCCGATGCCATCCTTCCAGCCCGCGAGAAGCGACAAGTCCGAAGCTCGATAGAATGGGAGCATGCTGGCGTCGGATCGATGCTGCCGCCGATCGATCCTGGTGGTCCTGATCCTTGCCGGGCTCGCCGCGCACGCTCGGGCCCAGTCGCCTGCGATCAAGGCGTCGCCTTCCAGTCCCCCGGCCATAGACGAAGCTCGAGCGCTGCTCGACGCAGGCAAACTTGCGGAAGCGCGTGCGGCCGTTGAAACCATCCTCGCCGGCAACCCGTCATCGGCCGACGCGCATCAGCTCCTGGGCGCTGTGGCGGAGCGTGCGAACGATCTGGCAACGGCGCTGACCGCGTACGAGAGCGCCGTCCGGCTGCGGCCCGCATCGGCTGCCGCTCGCGATCGGCTGGGGTTCGTGCTGGGGCGCATCGGCCGTACGCAGGACGCTCTTGCGGCCTTCGAGCGCGCGGCGGCGCTGGCACCGGATTTCTTCGACGCGCAATACCATCTCGGCGCGACACGATGGTGGACGAAGGATCTCGAAGGCGCGGAGACGGCGCTGCGCGCGGCCGTACGACTGCGGCCGGATCATGCCGAAGCACGCTACTACCTCGGGCTGACGCTGAAGCAGCTCGCCCGCCCCGGCGAGGCCGTCGTCGAGTTGCGCGAAGCCGTGCGTTTGAGCCCTCGCCTCGCGCCGGCGCGCCTGCAACTGGGCGCCGCGCTGCAGGAGCTCGGCGATCTCGACGAAGCGGTCGAGCATCTGAGGTCTGCCCTCGAGATCGATCCCTCGTCGCGGGACGCGCGCAACAGCCTCGGTCTCGCCCTCATGCAGCAGGGGGCCGCCGACGAGGCGATCGCCACGTTTCGATCGCTCATCGAGAAGGACCCGTCGGACGATACGGCGCGGCTCAATCTCGGGACCGCCCTCCTTCAGCGCGGCGATCTCGCCGCGGCCGTTGCCGCGCTGCGCGAGGGGCTGGCGCGGCGGCCCGACAGCGCGGAACTGCGCTATAACCTCGGGCTGGCGCTCAAGCAGCAGGACGACTTCGCCGGCGCGGAAGCGGAATTGAAGCAGGCATCGGCGCTCGACGCGAAACTTCCGGAGGCGCCCTACACGCTCGGCGTGGTCCTGTGGCAGACGGGACGAAGCGACGAGGCGGTGCGCGCGTTTCGAGAAGCAATCGCGCGCAGGGCCGACTATGCGGACGCGCACTTCATGCTCGGCACCGTTCTGGCGCAGCAGGGACAGGCGGCGGAAGCGATGAACGAATTCCGGACGACGATTCAGCACCGGCCGGCGTCGGCCGAAGCGCACCTGAGCCTCGGTCAGCTGCTGCTCCGTCAAGGGCAGAAGGACGAGGCAGCCAGGGCGCTCGCCGAAGCCGATCGGTTGAGCGCGATAAAAGCGCAGGCGCAGGCGTCCACGTTCGCCGTCGGCGTCGGCATCGAGAAACTCAAGGCGTCGGACGTTGCGGGCGCCATCGAACGCTTTCGGGAAGCGGTCCGCCTCGCGCCAGACAATCCCCGCGCGCACCAGCAGCTGGCGCTGGCGCTCGAGCGCGCAGGCAATCGCGCCGAGGCGCAGGCACACTTCGCCGAAGCGCGGCGCCTCGCACCCTACTTGCGACGCGCGGACGCCAGGCTCGATCGATGATCGCCAGGTCATGAACCCCATTTCGCTTGCAGCCGCTGTGCTCGTCGGGATCGGTGCGATGGTGGCGGGCATACCCCGGATCACCGCGCAGGACGAGCCGCTCGGCTTCCGGTTCACCAACGTCGCGCGCGAAGCGGGCCTCGTGGCACCCACGATCTACGGCGGGCAGAAGACGAACACGTATCTTCTCGAGACGACCGGTACAGGCGCCGCGGTGCTCGACTACGACGGCGACGGCAGGCTGGACATCTTCGTCGTCAACGGCACGACGCTCGAGGGATTTCCGAAGGGAGAGGAGCCAAGCAATCACCTCTATCGGAACAAGGGGAACTGGGTCTTCGAGGACGTCACGAAATCGGCAGGCCTCGTGCAAACCGGTTGGGGCCAGGGCGCCTGCGCTGGCGACTACGACAACGACGGTCATCAGGATCTCTTCGTCACGTATTGGGGGCAGAACAGGCTGTATCGCAACAACGGGAGCGGCGCGTTCGAGGACGCGACGAGCCGCGCGGGCTTGACGACCGCCAAAGCGCGATGGGGCGCGGGCTGCGCGTTTCTCGACTACGACCGGGACGGCCTCCTCGATATCATCGCCGCGAACTACATCGATCTCGACTTGAAGTCCACGCCGGTTCCCGCTTCGGGCCTCTGCCGGTACAAGGGAATCCCGGTTGCCTGCGGTCCGCCAGGCCTGCCCGGCGGCAGGAACGTGCTCTATCGGAACACCGGCCGCGGCACGTTCGACGACGTCTCGGAGAAGTCCGGCATTGCAAAGGCGCGCGGGACGTATGGACTCGGGGTCGCGACGGTGGACTTCGACGCGGACGGGTGGATCGACGTCTACGTCGCGAACGACTCGAACCCGAGCGCGCTCTACCGCAACAATCGCGACGGCACGTTCACCGACATCGGCATCACCGCCGGTTGCGCCTACAGCCAGGACGGCAAGCCGCAGGCAGGCATGGGAATCGCCATCGGCGACTACGACCGCAACGGCACGATGGACATTTTCAAGACGAACTTCGCCGGTGACACCTCGACGCTGTACGCGAACGCCGGCGACGGACACTGCGAGGATCGAACCTTCGCGGGCGGCATCGGCCTGAACACGCGCTGGCTCGGATGGGGCGTCGGGTTTCTCGATCTGGATCGCGACGGCTGGCTCGATCTCTTCCTGGTGAACGGTCATGTGTACCCGGAGGTGGCGCAGATCAGGACGGAAGCGGGCTACCAGCAGCGCAAGGTCGTCTACCAGAACCTCCGCAACGGCCGCTTCAGGGACGTGACCGATCGGCTCGGGCCGCCGGCGACGAACCCGAAAGCCGGCCGCGGCGCAGCGTTCGCGGACTTCGACGATGACGGCGATGTCGACATCGTGATCAACAACGTACACGACACGCCGGACCTCTACCGGCTCGACAGCGCCAACGATCGGCACTGGATCGGCCTGTCGCTGACCGGCACCACGTCGAACCGCAGCGCGATCGGATCCAGGATCACGCTGGTCACCGCGGAGGGCAGCCAGGTTCAGGAGGTCCGCGGGGGAGGCAGCTACTACTCTCAGAACGATCTGCGCGCGCATTTCGGGCTCGGCTCGCTCGGCGGTATCGAGCGCGTGGACGTTCGCTGGCCGAACGGCCGTGAGGAATCGTGGAGCGGCCTCGCGGTCGATCGCTACCATGCGCTGAAGGAAGGCGCCGGCCAGCCGCGGCCGGGTTCGAAGCAGGATTGACATGCGTGCGCATGCGGTGTGGCTGTCGATGATCGTCGCGTGCGCGCTGCCGTCGGGCGTCGCGGCACAGGCGCCGGCGAGCGCACCGGCGGCGGCAGCGTCCGATGTCAAGTCCACGCTGGCGGACGCGCGGCGGCTGATCGACGAGGGCAAACCGAAGGAAGCGATTGCCCGGCTGCAATCGGCCGACGCCACCGCTCGCCGAGGTGACGCAGCTGCTCGGCGTCGCGTACTACCACGCCGACGACCACCAGAAGCGCGATCGCGACGCTCTCCGCCGTCCGCGACCGGCTTCCGCAGGACTCGACGGCGAGGCGCGAGGCCGTGCAGGTCCTGGGCCTCTGCTACTACCTGACGGGGAAGTTCGCCGACGCGATACCGCTCCTCGAAGAGACGCGCGCGTGGGCCGACGACAATCTCGAGCTGGGCTACATCCTCGGCCTCGCGTACATCCAGACGCGTCAGCCGGATCGCGCGCGCGCCTCGCTGGCGCGCACGTTTCGCGTCGCTCCGGAGTCCGCCGCCGCGCATGTGATCGCGGCGCAGATGATGCTCAGGCTCGAGATGGAGCCGCAGGCCGAGGCGGAGCTGAAGCGCGCGCTCGAGAAGGACGCCCGCATCCCTCGCGCGAACTACCTGCTCGGACAGATCGCGCTCTTCAGGGGACGCCTGGACGAGGCGATCGCGCTCAGCGAGAAAGAGCTGGCGATCAATCCCGCCGACGCTATGGCGTTCTATCAGCTCGGCGACGCGCATCTTCGCGCGTCGCGCATCGACGACGCGGTGGCCGCGCTGCAGAAGTCACTGTGGATCAACCCGTTCTACAGCGGACCGTACATGCTGCTGGGCCGGGTGTACATCAAGAAGAACCAGCCGTCGACCGCCGAGGGCATGCTGCGGCGCGGCATTCAATACGATCCGAACAACCGGGCCGCCCACTACCTGCTCGCGCAGCTGCTGCAGCAGATGGGACGCATCGAAGAGGCGAAGCAGGAGTTCGCGATCGCCGAGCGGCTGCAGCCGCCGGGTCCGAGATGACGGCAGGGGCTCGTGACGTGGCCATCGCTCTGGCCATCGTCGCGGCCATCCTCACTACCTTCGAGTCACCGGGCGGCCAGGCGCCGACGTCTCCCTGGCCCGTGACGCTTCACCGACATCGCCGCAGCCGCAGGGCTCGGGTCATCCGTCAATCTACGGCGGCGTCGATCGCAAGCGCTTCATCATCGAGACCAACGGCGCCGGCGTGGCGCTCGTCGACGTCGATCGGGACGGCTGGCTCGACGCGTTCGTGCTGAGCGGCACGCGACTCGCGGACAAGCGCCCGCGCCGACGCGACGCACTCCCCCGGCCGAGGCCCCGACGAACCGGCTCTATCGCAACAAGCGCGACGGGCACCTTCGAGGAGGTGACCGCGGCCGCGGGCCTCGCGCGCACCGGCTGGGCGTCAGGCGTCTGCGCCGGCGACTACGACAACGACGGGTGGACCGATCTGTTCGTGACGTATTTCGGAACGAACGTGCTCTACCGGAATCGCGGCGACGGACGCTTCGAGGACGCCACGACCGCCGCGGGGCTCGCGGCACGCCGGCATCCGCTGGGGATCGGGCTGCACGTTCGTCGACGTCGATCGCGACGGACGTCTCGATCTGTTCGTGGCGAACTACCTGCGATTCGATCTGCAGACGGCGCCGGAACCGGGGTCGGGTCCCAACTGCACGTGGAAGGGGATCGCCGTGAACTGCGGCCCAAGGGTCTGCCGACCGATACGAATCTGCTCTACCGCAACGAGGGCGAGCGGCAGATTCGACGGACGTCTCCGAGCGCGTCCGGGATCGCGCGCGTCACCGGTCGCTATTCGATGACGGCGTTCGCCGCCGATCTGAACGGCGACGACTGGCACGGACATCTACGTCGCGTCCGACTCGACCGCCTCGATTCTCTATCGCAACAACCGCGACGGCACGTTCACGGACGTCGCGCGTCGAGAGCGGAACCGCGTACAACGAGCACGGCAACCCGCAGGCCGGCATGGGCGTCGCCGGCGGCGACTACAACAACGACGGCCTGCTCGACATCGCAAGACGCACTTCGCCGACGACATTCCCGCGCTCTACCGCAACCTGGGCAAGGGACTCTTCGAGGACACCGCCGATCGCGGCGGGGCTCAACGTCCAGAATCGCTACGTCGAGTGGGGCGCGGCGCTGACCGACTTCGACAACGACGGCTTCGCCGACCTGCTGTACGTCACCGGCCACGTCTATCCCGAGATCGAGCGCCTGCTCGCCGCAGTATCCGCATCGCGGTCCGCGCGTGCTCTTTCGGAACCTGTCAGGCGTGCGATTCGACGACGCGACCGCGCGCAGCGGTCCCGGGATCTCCGCGCACATTCGAGCCGCGGCGCCGCGTTCGGCGACGTCGACAACGACGGCGACGTGGACGTGCTCGTCATGAACATGAACGAGCCGCCGTCGCTCCTGCGCAACGACTCGCGCGGCGGGCACGCGTGGATCGAGATCGCGCTCGAAGGGCGCGCGTCGAATCGATCGGCGATCGGCGCGACGGTCGTCGTGTCCGCCGGCGGCAGGCGTCAGGCGCGCGCGGTGCTGAGTCAGATCGAGCTACTACTCGCACGACGCGCTGCGGCTTCACTTCGGGCTCGGCGAGTCCTCGACGGTGGACGAGATCGAGATCCGCTGGCCGTCGGGGCGCGTGCAGCGTTGAACGCAATGTCGACGCGCGTCGCGTCGTGACGATCGTCGAACGATGAGCTTCGAGCTCGACATCAGCGCAGCTCGTCCCAGCAGCTCGACCTTGAAATATATTGTGAAATTCGTTTGACATCGCGAAAGTCCGGGGACCACCCTAGAAAAGTTTTTGTTCGGAAGGGGGCCCTCATGTCCGGCCGCGTCCGATTGCTCACCTCATCGTCGCGCATCGCGCGTCGATTGCTCCTCATCACTCTTGCCGTGGTCGCGTCGATCGCTTTCAGCCGATCGGCAACGGCGCAGGCCGTCTACGGAAGCATCGCGGGAACGGTCAGCGATCCGTCGGGCGGCGTGCTGCCCGGCGTCACCGTGACCGTCACGAGCCTCGAGCGCAAAACCCTCGATACCGTTGTCACGAACGAGACGGGGCAGTACGTGAAAGAGCGTCTGCTGCCAGGGCGGTACGAAGTAAAGGTGGAGCTCTCGGGTTTCAAACAGATTGTCTATCCCGACATCCAGGTCGGCGTCGACTCGCAGACGCGGCTCGACGTGCGGCTGCAGGTCGGCGCGTTGAGCGAGGCGGTGACGGTCCAGGGATACAGCCCGATTCTCAAGACGGACCGCGCGGACGTCGCAACGACGTTCGATTCGAAGCAGATCACCGATCTGCCCGTGCTCGATCGCAACTTCACCAAGTTCGTGCTGCTCACGCCCGGCACCCAGCAACTCGGGTGGCAGCATGCGGCCAGCGAGAACCCGCAGGGATCGACGCAGACGATGGTCAACGGGCAGCACTTCAGCGGCACCGGCTATCAACTCGACGGGACGGAGAACCGGGATCCGATCCTCGGCATCATCGTCATCAACCCGACGCTCGAGTCGATTGCCGAGACGAAGATCACGTCGCAGAACTACGACGCGGAGTTCGGGCAGGCCACCGCCGGCGTGGTGTCGGTGCAGACGAAGTCCGGCGCCAACGAGCTGCGCGGCAGCGGATTCTGGTTCTACCAGAACGAGAGCCTGCAGGCGCGCAACCCGTTCACGCAGTTCCGACCCGATCCGCTGACTGGAGAGTTCCTGCCCGACACGAGCAAGACCCAGCCGGGCTTCTCCGCGGGCGGGCCCATCGTTCGGAACAAGTGGTTTTTCTTCGGCGACTACGAGGCGACGCGCAACACCGTCGGCGGCTCGCGGCTCGTCTCCGTGCCCACGGAGGCGGCGCGCCGCGGAGATTTCAGCCAGTATGGCGTGAACATCTACGATCCGGCGAGCGGCGCGCCCGGCGTGCGTCAGCAGTTCGGCGGCAACGTGATTCCCACCGGACGTCTCTCGCAGCAGGCGCTCGCGCTCCTGCAGCGCGTGCCGACGCCGAACCTGCCAGGACGCGAGAACGGCACGATCGACAATTACGTGGGCTCGGGGTCGGAGACCTTCGACGGCAACTCGTTCAACCTCCGCATCGACGGACGGCTCCGCGACGGGCTCAACACCTTCGGACGCTACAGCCTCGGGGACTTCCTGCGCGACGGCCCGCAGGTCTTCGGACAAGAGGGCGGCGGCGACGAGCTCGTGACGCTCGGCGGCGTCTCCGACGCCCGCAACCAGAGCCTCGCGTATGGCGTCGACTGGGCGTTCTCCTCGACGCTCCTCGCCGACTTCCGGTTCGGATGGTTCAACTACCGCGTCAACGTGCTGCCGTCGGACTTCGGAACGACGCCCGCCACGGCGGCCGGCATACCCGGCCTCAACCTCGACGAGACGTTCGCATCGGGCCTGCCTGCAATCTTCATCGGCGGCGATGGCGACAGCCGGCGCATCGCGTTCGGTTCGGGGCTCGGCGATCGCGTGGGACGGTGCAACTGTCCGCTCGATCAGAACGAGAAGCAGTTCCAGATCGTCGGCAACATCACGAAGCTCCTCGGCAGCCACACCATGAAGTTCGGCATCGACGTGCGGCGCGCGCACAACCTCCGCGTGCCGAGCGATCGGCATCGGTCGGGCGAGCTGAGCTTCACCGACGATCGGACGCGCGGCCCCAACGGCGGCGGCCTCGCGCTCGCCAGCTTCATGCTCGGCGACGTGACGACCTTCGGCCGTTACGTGAGCCCGACCGTCGACGCGCGCGAGCGCCAGTGGCGCCACTTCTACTACGCGCAGGACACGTGGCGCGTGAATCCGAAGCTGACGCTGAACTACGGATTGCGCCTCGACGTGATCAATCCGCAGACGCTCAACGAGCCCGGCAACGGAGGATTCCTGGACCTGGATACCGGGTTGATCAGGGTGGCGGGCGTCGGCGGCGTCGGGATGAACGGCGACATCGAGAACACGCTCAACTGGGCGCCCCGCGTCGGCGCGACGTATCAGATCGACGAGAAGACCGTGATCCGCGGCGGGTACGGCCGCTCCTACGACATCGGCGTGTTCGGATCGCTCTTCGGACACAGCGTCACGCAGAACCTGCCGGTGCTGTCCATTCAACAGCTGAACGCACCGGAGAACTTCGACAGCGTGTTCAACCTGTCGAACGGTCCGCCGCCGCCGGTCTTTCCGGACGTGCCGTCGAGCGGGGAGTTCCCGCTCCCGAACGGCGTCTTCGCCCGCGCGCTGCCAGAGAAGCAGACGCCGCCGCACGTCGACGCGTTCAACGTGACCGTCCAGCGCGAGCTGACGCCCACCATGTCGATGGAAGTGGCGTACGTCGGGAATCGCGGCGGCAACGTGTTCGCAGGGGACGGTCCCGCGATCAACATCAACCAGGCGTCGATCCTCGGCTATCCCGGCGTGCCGCGGAACAGCCGCCGCCCGTACTTCAACGAGTTCGGGTGGACGCAGGACATCGACTACTTCTGCAACTGCGCGACCAACTCGTACGACGCGCTGCAGGCCAAGCTCACGAAGCGGTTCTCGGACGGCTATTCCGTGCAGGTGAACTACACGCTGCAGAAGGCCGAGCAGGACAGCGGCGAGTACTTCCAGACACCGCTGGCGCCGGCGGCAGGGCTGTTCGATACGGCGCTCAATCGCGGTCCCGCGGACTGGGATCGCACGCACAACTTCGTGTTCTCGATCGTCGCGGAGCTGCCGATCGGTCGCGGCCGCACCTATCTGTCCGACGTCTCGCCGGTGATGAACCTGCTCGTCGGGGGATGGCAGCTGAACACGAACACGTTCATTCTGAGCGGCCTGCCGTTCAACGTCTCCTATCGCAACTCCGGCGCGGACCGCGACACCGGGCCCAACCGGCCGGATCTCATAGGGGATCCGGAGGGACCGCAGACGCGCGAGCAGTGGTTCAACGCGACGGCCATCGGCGAGCCGGGCAGCGCCTTCGCGCGTCCGGCGGCCGGGACCTTCGGCAACCTGCCTCGCAACGAGCTGCGCGGTCCCGGCTACTGGCGCGTGGACGCGTCCATGTTCAAGCACTTCGAGTTCGGGGCCGATCGCGCCGTCGAGGTCCGCTTCGAGGTGGTGAACCTGTTCAACCACGTGAACCTCGGGAACCCGGACTCCGAAGTGGGTGTGCCCGGCAACCCGAACCCCAACGCTGGCCGGATCAACTCGACCGCCCAGGGCGGCAACGATCTCCAGCGCAATTTCCAATTTGGGGTGAAGCTCCGGTTCTGAGTGTCTGTAGTGTCCGCCTTCAGGCGGACCCCGCCGGGCTGTAGTGTCCGGCTTCAGCCGGACCTGACGGGGTCCGCCTGAAGGCGGACGCTACAGATGTGAGCTGTTCGCTCTAGAATGGCCCATGCCTCGGCGCGGCGGTATCCGGGCGATCCTGTTCGCGGCAGCCTGCTTCTGCGCCGCCATCGTGCACGCCTCCCTGGCGCCGGTGGTGGCGGAGGGGCAGGCCGGCGCGCCCGCGAAGCTCTCGTTCAACCGCGACATCCGCCCGATCCTCTCGAACAACTGCTTCGCGTGCCACGGTCCTGACGAGAAGCAGCGCGAGACCAAGTTCCACTTCGATACCAAAGAAGGCGCGTTCCTGGAGGACGGCGTCATCATTCCCGGGCAGGCCGCCCGGAGCATGGTGATCCAGCGGATCACGCATCCGGATCCGGACGAGCGCATGCCGCCGCTGAAATCTGGACACACGCTCACGACCGCGCAGATCGAACTCCTCCGGCGCTGGATCGACGAAGGGGCGCAGTGGGACACGCACTGGGCGTACGCGGCGCCGTCGCGGCCCGAACTTCCGCCGGTGCGCGACGTCGAATGGGCGCGCAACGCGATCGATCGCTTCATCCTCGCTCGCCTGGAGCGGGAAGGGCTGAACCCGTCGCCGGAAGCGGACAGGAGCACGCTCCTGCGCCGCGTGACCTACGACCTCACGGGCCTGCCGCCGACGCCGGCCGAACTCGATTCCTTCGCCGCGGATCGCTCGCCGGACGCGTACGAGCGCCGCGTCGACGCGCTCCTGCGATCGCCTCGGTACGGGGAGCGGATGGCGATGCCGTGGCTCGACGCCGCGCGATATGCCGATACGCACGGCTATCACATCGACAGCCATCGCGTGATGTGGCCGTGGCGCGACTGGGTCATCAGCGCGTTCAACGCGAACCTTCCGTTCGACCGGTTCGTGGTCGAACAGCTCGCCGGCGATCTCCTGCCCAACCCGACGCGCGAGCAGAAGATCGCCTCCGGCTTCAACCGGAACCACATGATCAACTTCGAAGGCGGCGCCATTGCCGACGAATACCAGGTCGAGTACGTCGTCGATCGCGTCGAAGCCACGTCGTCAGCGTTCATGGGGCTGACGATGGGATGCGCGCGCTGCCACTCGCACAAGTACGATCCGATCAGCCACAAGGAGTTCTACCAGTTCTTCGCGTTCTTCAATAACGTCCCCGAGCTCGGCCTCGACGGGCGGCGTGGCAACGCGGCGCCGCTCCTTCCGCTCCTGTCGCCGGCGCAGGAGGACCGGCTCGAGGAGCTCGATCGAGCGATCGAAGCGAACGAGCTGGCGCTGTCGGACAAGATCGTCGCACCGCTCCAGCGCGCGTGGGAGCAGAAGGTCGCCGGGCAGCCTCCTGCCCTCGTGCTCGACGGCTTGACGGCGCACTACGAGCTCGACGGAAGCTTTTCCGACATCTCCGGACGCTATCAGCACGGCCGCACGGTTGCCGGAGAACCGACGTTCGAGGCGGGCCAGATCGGCCGCGCGGCGACGTTCGACGGCGATACCGAGGTCAGCTTCGGCGGCGTCGCCGCGTTCGATCGCGCCGACGCGTTCAGCCTTGCGGTCTGGCTGCGGGGCCGGGGTACTCAGCCGATCGCCGTGTTCCAGAAGCTGTCCGGGGGGGAACGGCGCGGGTTCGAGTGGCGCTTCGACGACCTGACGCTCTTCGACATTCAGAGATACATGGCGCGCCTGACGATCACCGTCGCAGCGCAGTCGCCCGCGAATGCCATCCAGATCCGGACGCGCGAGCGGATCAAGCTCGGCGAGTGGCACCACATGGCGCTGACCTACGATGGATCGAGCAAGGCTCGCGGGTTGAAGCTGTTCGTCAACGGCGAGCCCGCAGACGTCGAGGTCGTCCGCGACGCGCTCTCCGGATCGATCAAGACCGATGCGCCGCTCACGCTCGGTCATCGTGCGTTCGGCCCGCCCTTCGTGGGGCAGATCGACGACCTGCGGCTGTACAACCGCGCGCTGACGCCGGCGGAGATCGACCGGCTCGCGCTGCACTACGCAGCGAACGCGATCGTGTCCGGCGTCGTCGGCAAGCGCTCGAAGGACGACGCGGCGCGGGTGCGGGACTACTACCTCACGTACGCCGCGCCGCCGGAGCTGCGCGCGGCGCATGCCGAGCTCGAAAAGCTGAACGCCGAGCGCGAGGCGCTGCTGAAGGCGGTGCCGTCCGCGATGATCATGGGCGAGCTGAAGAAGCCGCGCGAGACGTTCGTGCTGGCCCGCGGTGACTATCGGAACCAGACCGACAAGGTCGCGCCCGGCGTGCCCGCGATGCTGCCGCCGTTGCCCGCGGATGCGCCGCGCGATCGCCTCGGGCTGGCGCGATGGCTGGTGGATCCGGCACATCCCCTCACCGCGCGCGTCGCCGTGAATCGTTTCTGGCAGACGTATTTCGGCTACGGCATCGTGAAGACGCAGGAAGACTTCGGCGTCCAGGGGGAGCCGCCGGTGCATCCGGAGCTGCTCGACTGGCTGGCAACGGAGTTCATCCGAACGGGGTGGGACGTGCGCGCGATGCAGCGCATGATCGTGACGTCGGCGGCGTACCGGCAATCGTCGAAGGCGTCGCTCGCGCTGCGTGAGAAAGATCCCGACAACCGGCTGCTGGCGCGCGGTCCGCACGGGCGATTGCCCGCGGAGATGATTCGCGACACCGCGCTCGCGGTCAGCGGCCTGCTCAACGGCGAGGTTGGCGGGCCGAGCGTGCTGCCGTATCAGCCCGAGGGTCTCTGGGAGGAAATGGCGTTCGGCGAAGGCTTCTCCGCGCAGGCGTACGAACAGAGCCACGGCAAGGACCTCTACCGGCGGGGCATGTATACCTTCTGGAAGCGCACGGTGCCGCCGGCGTCGCTCGCCACGTTCGACGCGCCGGACCGGGAGAAGTGCACGGCGCGCCGCGCGCTGACGAACACGCCACTGCAGGCGCTTGTCCTGATGAACGATCCGTCGTACGTGGAGGCGGCGCGCGTGTTCGCGGAACGCGTGCTGCGCGAGGGCGGGAAGGACGAGAAGAGCCGCATGCAGTACGCGTTTCGCCTTGCGACCGCGCGGCGGCCGACCGGCAAGGAGCTCGGCGTCCTGCGAACGCTCCTCGACCGGCAGCGGATCCTCTTCCGCCGCGACACCGCGGCCGCGACGAAGCTTCTCGCCGTCGGTGAAGCGCCGCGAGACAGGACGCTCGACCCGTCCGAGCTGGCGGCCTGGACGACGGTGACGAGCACGATCCTCAACCTCGACGAGACCATCAGCAGGCAATGAACATCCAGCGCGAGCTCGATCTCACCCTCACTCGCCGCCAGCTGTTCGGGCTGACCGCACGCGGCATCGGCGTCGCGGCGCTCGGATCGCTCCTCGGCCCGGAGTTTCTCTCGGCGCAGGAGGTCCGCGATCCGAAGACCGGCGGGCTGACGACACTTCCGCACTTCGCGCCGAGGGCGAAGCGCGTGATTTTCCTGCATCAGTCCGGCGGTCCCTCGCAGCTCGAAACGTTCGACTACAAGCCGGCGCTCACGAAATACCAGGGGACGCAGATTCCCGACTCGGTGCGCATGGGGCAGCGCGTCGCGCAGACGATGGGGCAGTCGCTCCTGCCGGTGGCGAGCTCGCAGTTCTCGTTCGCGCAGCACGGCGAGTCCGGGCTGTGGGTCAGCGAGCTCCTGCCGCACACGGCGAAGATCGTCGACGACATCACCGTGATCCGGACGATGCACACCGACGCGATCAACCACGATCCGGCGATCACGTTCATCCAGACGGGATTCCAGCAGCCGGGGCGCCCGAGCATGGGCGCGTGGCTCAGCTACGGGCTGGGCAGCGACAATCAGAACCTGCCCGCGTTCGTCGTGCTGCTGTCGCAGGCGCACGCGATCAACACGGATCAGCCGCTCTTTTCACGCCTCTGGGCCAGCGGCTTCCTCCCATCGAGCTATCAGGGCGTCCGCTTCCGGGCCGGCAGCACGCCGGTTCTCTATCTCGACGACCCGCCGGGCATCACGAAGACGACGCGCCGCCAGATGCTCGACGCCGCCGCGAAACTGAACGAGATTCGTCACGACGCGTACGGGGATCCGGAGATCGAAACGCGCATCACGCAGTACGAGATGGCGTACCGGATGCAGACGTCGGTGCCGGATCTGATGGACCTCTCGAAGGAGCCGGACTCGGTCTTCGAGATGTACGGGCCCGAGTCCAGGAAGCCGGGCACTTACGCGGCCAATTGCCTGCTCGCGCGCCGGCTCGCGGAGAGGAACGTGCGGTTCATCCAGCTCTATCACCGCGGGTGGGACCAGCACAAGGACCTGCCGCGCGACATCGCGCTGCAGTGCCGGGGCACCGATCAGCCGACAGCCGCGCTCGTCACGGATCTCAAGCAGCGCGGCCTGCTCGACGATACGCTCGTCGTCTGGGGCGGGGAGTTCGGCCGGACCGTGTTCAGCCAGGGCAAGCTGACGGACGTCAACTACGGCCGCGATCATCACCCGCGCAACTTCTGCATGTGGATCGCCGGCGGCGGCGCGCGCCGCGGCGCCGTCATCGGCGAAACCGACGACTTCAGCTACAACGTCGTCTCGGACCCGGTGTCGGTGTACGACCTCCAGGCGACGATCCTCCATCTGCTCGGGATCGACCACACGAAGCTCACGTACCGCTTCCAGGGACGGGACTTTCGACTGACAGACGTGCATGGAGAGAAGGTTGGGAAGCTGATTGCGTGAGTGAAGACCTGTCAGTCGGCAGTCGACAGTCGTTGGTCGTCAGTCTCAGTCGGCAGTCCCAGTCGGCAGTCGACAATCCGCAACTCCAATCTGCAATCCGCAGTCTGCAACCTGCAATCGGCAATGGTCATGTTCGTTTTTGCCCCTTTTGACGTTATCTCCAGCAGGGTGCCCTGAACGGGCATTCGTGTGCTCCCGCAACTGGCTGATTTCGCGGCGGTTTGTTGTTGAGTCGGCAGGGCGGGCGTGGAGGATGGCGCTTTCCGCACCGGGGGCCGGAGCATGATCCGCGTCGATCGATCGACCGTGCGCGAGCCTGCCAAGTTGAAGCGGCTGCGCGACGCGGGCCTGAAGCACGCGAGGAAGTTCTTCGTCGACACACCGCTCGCCGAGCGCCGGCAGACACGCTACTTCAATCCGTACTGGCAGAAGGCGTATCACGTGCCGATTCCGGCACTGATGCGGCTGTTTCACGAAAAGTGCGCCTTCTGCGAGTCCAGGGTCAGCGCCGATACACCTGGCATCCTCGATCACTTCCGACCGAAGTGGGCGACGCGCGGCCTCGGGCGCGACTACGCACCGGATCATTACTGGTGGCTGGCGTTCGCCTGGAACAACCTCTATCTCACCTGCCCGAACTGCAACAAGCAGCGCGGCCCGCGGTTCCCTGTCAAGAAAGATCGCCTTCAGGGTCCAGGCGACGATCCGGCGCATGAGGAATCCCTCCTGCTCGATCCGTGCGTCGATGATCCCGACGAGCATCTGCGTTTCGAAGAGAACGCCCGCGTCAGCCCGCTCAGCCCGCGCGGTGAAGTCACGATCAACCTCGCTGCGCTGAATCGTTCCGATCTGGTGGCGCGCCGCAACAGGATGCTGTCCAGACTGGACGCCGTGTGGCACGACGCGATGGTGCAGCTCCCGAAGGTGGCGGGTTCGACCATCAAGATGCTGAACGAGTTCACCGTTCCTGACGAGGAGTTCAGCGCGTGCGCGACGCAGATCATGCGGCGACGATTGTCCAAGCTGCCCCTCGGCGCGCTCAAAGGGATCGGGCTCGAGCCCGTGTCGGAGCACGACCACAAGCAGATCGTGCATTCCACGACCGTGCAGAGCACCCCCCGGTTCATCGACGAGATCTGCCTGCGCAATTTCCGCGGCATCACGAACCTGACGCTGCGCGTACCGAGCTCGGATCAAAGCCACCAGGACTGGCTCATGCTGCTCGGCGAGAACGCCGCGGGCAAGAGCAGCATCCTGCAGGCGATCGCGTTGAACCTCATGAGCGACGCGGATCGCGATCGTTTGATGCTGCCGCATCGCCAGTTCGTTCGGCGAGGGACGTCGCGCGCGCACATCGAACTTCGGTTCCGCAGTGACGAACAACCGCGCATCCTCACGATCACGGCTCGCGGATACAAGTCGTCCGATCCGAAGGCTGGCGCACCGCTGATGGCGTTCGGCGCGACGCGCCTCCCTCCGCTGCCGGGCATGCCGCCTCGCAGGGCGCCGCTCGAAAACCTGTTCAACCCGTTCGCGCCGCTCCTCGATCCCGTCGCGTGGCTGCTGAAGCTTGCGAAGAGCCGAAAGAAGGCGGTGCGCGCCGACTTCGACTACGCCGTGCGCGCGCTCGCGGCCCTCTTGCCGGCGAGCCGGAAAAAATGGCGCTTCTACGCCACGCGAGACGACGTGTGTGTGGCGCCGGAAGGTCCGCTCATGCAGCTCAGCGACGGGTATCAATCCGTCATCGCGCTGGCGGCCGACATCATGTCGACCGTGCACGACAGCTTCCGCGGCGGAATGGAAGCGGCCGAGGGGATCGTTCTGCTCGACGAGCTCGGCGCGCACTTGCATCCGCAATGGAAGATGCGCCTGACCACGGTTCTTCGCGAAGCGTTCCCACGCCTGCAGTTCATCGTGTCGACGCACGATCCGCTGTGCCTGCGCGGGCTGCGGAACGGCGAGGTCGTCACGATCGAGAAGACGGCGCGGGGACGCGTGTTCGCCCGGACCGATTTGCCGCCGCTCGCGGGCATGCGCGTCGATCAGATCCTTCAGTCGGAGTGCTTCAACCTGCACGCGGCGATGGATCCCAAAGTGGAAGCACTCTTCGACGAGATGTACGCCTTGAAGGCGAAGCCGAGTCTGACGACCAAAAAGAAGAAAGAGCTCGAGGATCTCGAAAGGCAGCTCGCGCCGCACGAAGTCCGAGGCGTGACGCGCGCCGAGCGGCTCATGCTCGGTGAAATCAACCGCTATCTCGCGGTCGAGCGTCAGGAGCCGGACACGAAAAAGCGTGCCGCGGAGTGGGCCGCGGCCCAGAAAAAGATTGCCGGGCGCATGCAGAAAGAGCTGGGGATCGCGTTGTGATCTACGTGGCGAAACCGCGGAACAAGGTGCCGCCCGAATTCCTCGCCGCCGCCCGCGACGAGATGAAGAGAGTGTTGGCCCTCTACGCGCGCGCGGGAAAGAAGCCACCCAAGGTCGAATTCGCCGCGTATCGCCACAAGAAGCTCAAGGCCGTGCTCGAGACGCTCTTTCACAGTCGATGCGCGTATTGCGAGGGCATCTACGGCGTAACGGGCAGCATGGAGGTCGAGCACTACCGGCCGAAGAGCGTGTACTACTGGCTCGCGGCGGACTGGGCGAATCTGCTTCCGTCCTGCAACCTGTGCAACAACGGCAAACGCAGCAAGTTCCCGCTGAAGGATCCGCGCTCGCAAGCCCACAGAAGGGGACAGGAGCGACGCGAGTTCCCGCTGCTCCTCAACCCATCGGACCCCAGACCATCGCGGCGGCCCGAAAAGCATCTGGTTTTCAGGAGCGGCGACGGCTCGATCCAGGCGGTCGCGATGCGCGGAAAGCCCAGTCCGCTCGGCACGGCATCGATTATCGTCTACAGGCTGACGCGGGCGAGCCTCTCGTCGGCACGGAAAGACTGGGCGACACGGGTGCAATGGCACATCGATAATTGGAAGCGCGCGCAGAAACGCTCGGCCGCCGACCGCGAATTTGCGTATCAAGGGTTGAAGAGTTTCATCGTCGAGGGGCAGCCCTTTCGCGGGCTGACCGTTCAGATTCTGAGAGACGCCGGCTTCACGAACGCATCGGGAATGAGACGGAACGGACGCACGTAGCGAAGGAAGGAACGAATTTATGCCGACGCGAGGAACGTACAACTTCGAGACCGACAACAACGGCATGCTGGTCGACAACCCGGCCAACATGGAGAAAGTCCGCGCGCTCTTTCGCGACGCCGGGATCATCAACGGGGGCTGGGGGCCTGGAAACTTCGGCGACTTCGACAATGGCTCCTGGCACATCCTCTGTCACCTCGCCGGCGGCTCGGGCGTCCTGAACACGCGATCGGGACGCGCATGGTGCGGCATCACGCACGTTCCCGCCAACGATACGTACGCGGCGACGATCACGTTCAACGACAACGGCGCCGCGTCGACGGTGCCGCTGGCCAGCAGCGAGGGCGTGGCGCTGGCGAATGGTGCGGAGGTCCTCGGCTACATCGAAGGGTCATCGGTCGGCCATATCGCCGCGCGCGGCGTGAACGATCCGCCGAACGCCTTCAACCGCTGGCCGCGCCAGAGCTTCGACAAAGAGGCGGACAGCGATCAGGATGGCGGCACCGTCTGGGAGCACTGGTGCACGACGAGGGACATCCGGCCGACGAGCGCGATCGGGACGTCGGTCGTGAAGGCGTATACGACGCTCGTCTCCCGGCTCGGCGGCCGCTACATCGCCGCGGTGGCGCGCGGGCGCCGCGAGCACAATCATCCGAAGCAGCTTGCCGCGCTCGTCAAGGCCGGCCTGCTGACGAGCGCCGACGCGACGTGGGACATCACGCCGGACCCGATTCCCAGGCCCGCCCAGGAACTGCTCTACGAAGCGCGTCCCGCCGAGGCGCTCGAAGCGGTGGAGTCGCTGCCCTTCACGCCCGGCAGCCAGCGCTATTTCATGTTCGAGCGCCGCATCCGCCGCTGGAGCGCGGCGGACGAAGTGAAGAGGGACCTCGGCATCTAGCGACCGGAGGCCGAAGATGAAGAACAAGCGCAAGAAATCCGCCGGCCGCAGCCAGGGCCTGCTCGACGGCGCACGCGTCTACCTTTCGGGTCCGATGGACTTCGTCGCCTCGCGCGAAGAGGAGATGAAGAACGGCTGGCGGACGAGAGTTGGCGCGTTCCTTCGCGAGCGAGGCTGCGTCGTCTTCGATCCGTGGCAGAAGCCGGGCGTTCGCGGACTGCAGGAATACGGCCGCGAAGGCGTGGACACGGCCAAGGCGCGCGAGGAGTGGACGTTCAAGGACAGCCGCAAGGGCGCGAAGACGCGGTCGAAGCTGACGGGGAAGTTCTGGGAGACGCTCCACATCGATCTCAGGATGGTCGACACGAGCGACTTCACGATCGCGTACTGTCCGACCAACATCTACAGCGTCGGCACACCGCACGAGATCGCGCTGTGCCGTCAGCAGCGCAAGCCGGTGTTGTTCGTGAGCCCGCCGGTCGAGTTCCCGGCGCTCGACGATCTGCGCGCGCACCTTGCTGGTCGCAGGGATGAGAACGCGTTGAAGCTACTGGCGGAGCTCGAGAATCAGGTGCCGATCAAGCCCAATCCGAGAGGGATTCCGAGCCTGTGGTACATGCCGCTCGTCGGCGGCGAGAGCTTCTTCGACGGGTTCGGGTTCGACGACTACCGCAAGGCGTACAAGTGGCCAGGCGACGGCCCGCTCGATCGGCGCGAGAAGGAGCACACGCCGAAGCGGCCGCTGCTGGCGTTTCTCGACAGCCTCGCGCACACGCTGCCGAAGAAGTGGGACGCGAAGCGCAACGGCTACGTCAGAAACGACGACTGGCTCCTGTGGGATCTCCATCACGGGGACGGCGGTGCGGAAGTGGCCGGGCCTCACAATCAGGGTGCCAAGAGTGCCAAGGTGCCAGGGGGTAAGAAGCGATGAGGCGTCGCGGGCCTGACGGCCTCGCGCTTCTCGGGCTCGATCGTCCGCGCACCCCGGACGAAGATCGGGCCCTCGCCGACGCGTGCCGTGAGGCGATCGCCGACTATCGCGCCGCGGTGCTCGACGGCGCGCCCGCGCGGCTGCAGACCGAACGCGCGCGCAAGGCGTTCCTGCACCTCGGCGGCGACCCCGCGCGATCGAGCGCATCGCTCAAGGACTACGACCACGCGCGGTACGGGCCCTTTCTCGGCGTGAGCGACGAAGGCAGCGCGGCCGGAGCGATCCGCGAGGCGGCGTTCGAATCGCCCAAGGTCCGCGCGCATCCGAAGCACGCGCCTCGAACTCCGCTGATGGTCGGGGTCGCCGTCGACGCGGAGCGCCTGGGCGGCGTCGGCGAGGTCAACGTGGGCCCGGAGGAATACGCCGACATCTGGCTTCAATGCGTCGATCGTGTGCTCGTGACGACGAACATCGGCACGCGCGTGAACATGCGGGTCTTCCGACGCGAACCGCTCGTTGTCGTCAAGAGCGACAGTGAAAAAGCTGTCGCCGCCGCGAAGGCGGAGATCGCAAAGGCGTTCCAGCCCTTCGTGGAAACACCAGACAAGAAGCCGAGGCCGCTGACCGTTTTCGTCGACATTCCCAACTACGCGAAGATCGCCGCCCCGAGAAAGCGCGCGCTGCTCGCCGAACTCGCGAACTTCGTCTCATCCGGAAAGGCCGCCGGCAAGGGGCGGAAGAAGGCGCCGGACGGTCAGGCGCTGGGGCTCGCCGCGTGGGTCAAGCTCGGACATCCAGGGAGGGACCAGGCGATCAGGGCCATCGATCTCGCGTCGCAGGCGGGCGTCGGGACCGTCCTGATCGAGGGCGTCAAGCGGAAGGACGCCGATCGTGCGGTGTCGCTGGCGGGCCTGTTCGACTACTTTCCGCCCGGCCTCGTCGCGCAGATTCTCCGCGAAGGCGCGAAGAAGGGCGTCAAGGTCCGGCCCGCCAATCTTCCCGACACGGACACGATCGCCCGCAGCACGTGGGTGGGATTGACGACGGCGCGGAGCAACGGCGCGAACCTCGGGAAGTACGGCTGCTTTCCGCTCACGCTCGCGGAAACCGATCACGTCGTGGAGCAGATCCAGGGATGGCTCAAGGACTGGTCCGCCGCGCCGGTGTTCTTCGTCGACCAGGGATTGCTGCGCGAGGGCGCGGTCGACGTGGGGCACGACCTCGCGCGCGGGCTCGACATCTGGCTGCGAACGGTCGCGGCGCGCGGCGTCCGCGTCGTGCTGATCGACACGATCGACAAGGCGACCGGCAAGCGCCTGCTCAGGAAGGATCGCAAGGACGACACGGGCTTCCTCACGGCGTCAGAGATCCAGCGCGCCGAGGCGCTCGCGCGCGAGCTGGGCGTCAAGGTGCTGTGGGCCGGCGGCCTCGGATTGCGCGATGCGTTCGAGATGGGGAAGCTGGGCGTGTTCGGCATCTACGTGACGAGCGCGGCGGCCACCACGATTCCCGTGGCTGGCAGCTACGTCCGCGATCCGTCGCTCGCCGGGCTGAAGGAGCCGTCGAAGGAAGCCGTGCTCCGCACGAAGATCTTGATCGAAGCGGGCTTCCTCTCGGCGCGCGCCGGCGACGCCGCGGCGCGGATCGATCGCCTCGCGGAGAAGCTGCTCGCCGCGCACGACAGCAAGGATGCCGAGGGCATGGTGAAACGAAGCAAAGCGCTCGCGTCGGCCTGTACGACCGGCTGGCGCGTTTACTGGAAGTCGCCGGCGCTCCTGGCCGGGGAGGTCTGACATGGCTCGAGAGATCAAGATCGCGACGTACAACGTCGAATGGATGATCAACCTGTTCAAGCCGAACAAGCCCGATCTGCTGACGAAGCAGAACAAGAAGACTGCGGGGCTCGGCGCCAAGCCCAAGGATCCCCAGGGCGTCGCCGATCGGATCGCCAAGGTGATCAAAGCGGTCGACGCGGACATCATGGGAATCTGCGAAGGGCCGCCCCGCAAGTCGCAGATGCAGCGGTTCGTGAAGGACAAGCTCGGGAACGACTACATCGTCTATAGCGTGGAGGACGGGCCGCAGAGCGTTCACGCGCTGGTGCACAAGCGCCTCAAGCGAGGCCTCAAGATCACGCAGCTGCCGAGAACCGACAAGGTGTACGAGCGGCTGGAAAAGGTGCGGGCACTCTACAAGTGGGGCGATCCGAAGAAAGAGCTGAAGGGCCGGTTCACCCGCATGCCGGTGATCCTGCGGCTCACGCGCAAGGGAAAGACGACGGAAGTCATGGTCGTCCACACGAAGTCGAAGATCTCGGATCTGAAGAAGGCCAGCCAGTGGGAGAAGAAGGACAAGGCGGCCGTCATCAGCGCGATCTTCTCGAGGCAGAAGCTGTCGCTCGAGATGAACGTGATCCGCAAGTACATCGCGCATCGCCTCTACACCGAGAATGCCGAAGCGGTCATCGTGATGGGCGACATGAACGACGGCGTCACCCGCGACATCGTCGACGAGAACTACCTGATGCACAGCATCGTGCACGAGCTCCGCGGCGCGTTCCACCACGAGCTCGCGTTGATGCGCCACGTGCTGGACGGGAAGCAGCTGCAGCGGAAGGCGTACGCCTGGACGGTCGAGTTCCGCGACGCGACCGCCGGGGGGAAGAAGACGCGCGTGCTGCTCGATCACATGCTCTTCAGCCCGGCGTGCTACGACGGCGGAAAGTTCTGCTTCGTCAAGAACAGCGGCCAGATCGAGCACGCCGTGTACGACAAGCACGTGACGAAGCGCGGCGAGACCCGCGACGAGCGCCCGAGCGATCACAAGCCGCTCAGCGCGCGGTTCGCACTGCGCTGAGGTGCGGCTGCTCAGTTGAACGTGAAGAAGTTGACGATCAGGCCAAAGACGAAGCCGATCGCCCAGGACACGATCAGCGCGGAGGCGAGGACGACGGCGATCGTGTCCCACGGCAGGCGCTGAATCTGCGGTCGGGTGATCATCGACGGACACTCCGCGAAACGATGGGCTCGCTGCGGCATGCCGCCGGAGGGCGAGCTTCGCCAGTATATGCTGGGAGCTGACGGAAGGTCGCCCTGAGCGTCGACCTCGACAGGAGTGCTGGGATGAGCGGCATACGCGTGCTGGTTGGAACTCGCAAGGGTGCGTTCGTGTTGGAGTCGGATGGGCGGCGCGATCGGTGGAATGTCAACGGTCCCTTCTTCGGCGGCTGGGAGCTCTACCATCTGAAGGCCTCTCCGGCCGACCCCAATCGCATCTACGCCTCGCAGGGCTCCGGCTGGTTCGGGCAGCTGATTCAGCGCTCGAACGACGGCGGCAAGACGTGGGAGCCCGTGGGAAACAAGTTCGAGTACGACGGCCCGACCGGAACGCACCAGTGGTACGACGGCACGCCGCATCCGTGGGAGTTCAAGCGGGTCTGGCACCTCGAGCCGTCGCTCACGGACCCGGATACCGTGCATGCCGGCGTCGAGGACGCGGCGATGTTCCGCACGACCGATGGCGGCCAGACCTGGCACGAGCTGTCCGGCCTCCGCAACCATTCCTCAGGACAGCATTGGGCGCCCGGCGCCGGTGGGCTCTGCCTGCACACGATCCTCCAGGACCCGAAGAATGCGCAGCGGATGTTCATCGCGATCTCCGCGGCCGGCGCGTTCCGCACCGACGACGGCGGCGCAACGTGGCAGCCGATCAACCGCGGCCTCACGTCCGAAGGGATCCCGAACCCGAACGCGGAAGTCGGTCACTGCGTGCATCGCATTGCGATGCATCGATCGCGGCCGAACGTGCTCTTCATGCAGAAGCACTGGGACGTGATGCGCAGCGACGACGGTGGAGGCTCGTGGCACGAGGTGAGCGGAGATTTGCCGACCGACTTCGGATTTCCGATCGACGTGCACGCGCACGAACCCGAGACGATCTACGTCGTGCCGATCAAGAGCGATTCCGAGCACTATCCGCCTGAAGGCAAGCTCCGCGTCTATCGCAGCCGCAGCGGCGGCAACGAGTGGGAGCCGTTGACGAAGGGACTGCCTCAGCAGGACTGCTACGTCAACGTGCTTCGCGATGCGATGTCCGTCGATACGCTGGATCCGTGCGGCGTCTATTTCGGCACGACGGGGGGACAGGTCTACGTATCGGCCGACGCCGGCGATACGTGGACGTCAGCGGCCCGGGATCTGCCGCCCGTCCTGTCGGTGGAGGTCCAGACACTCCCATGATGATCCGCGTCGTGCTGCCGGCGCACCTGCGAACGCTTGCGGGCGTCGACGGTGAGGTCACGGTCCGCGTCGACGGCGAGGTCACGCTCGGATCGGTGCTCGACGCGCTCGAGCGTCAGTACCCGGTGCTGCGCGGAACGATCCGCGACCACGGGACGTACCGCCGGCGTCCGTTCGTGCGCTTCTACGCGTGCGAGCAGGATCTCTCGCACGATCCGCCGGACTCGCCGCTGCCGGACCTCGTCGTCCGCGGCACCGAGCCCTTCCTCGTCGTCGGCGCGATGGCCGGCGGGTAGACGCGGATCTCGCGGATCTGATAGACGCGGATCGCGCGGATTACACGGATCGGATATCGGATCCGCGTGATCCGCGAAATCAGCGTCTGTCCCAGGGAAATGCGACCGTCGGCTGATTCACGTAGCGTCGCATCGCGAAGGTCAGCTTCGCGCCGGCGCCTGGGGCGAGGCGCACGGTGAGCTCGCGCGCGGCAACCGGCGACGTGCGCCCGTTCCACTCGACCGACTCGAACTGATGCTCGGCGTATCCGCCCGCCTGCACGATCACGTCGCGCGGCGCAGAGGCGCTGAGGTTCACGAGCGTGACGACCGTGCGTCTGTCGCCGAGCTCGGACACGAGCGCGGCAACGTCTTCCGGCACGCCTGCGCGGCGGCGCGCGGGATCGAAGTAGCGGAGACGTGCGTTCAGCAGCCCACCCTCCCGGCCCGGCACGAGCGCGCCCCACATGAGGCGCACGAGCGAATCGGTTGCCGCGGGATTCAGATCGAGCATGTTGTCCGCCAGACGCTTGTCCGGCTGTGTTCGATCGTTCCGGATGCCAGCCAGCTTGCGCGGGATGCTGTCGAGATCCCGCTGCAGCACGGTCTCCGGGTAGGCGGGATTCTTTCCGTCGAGGAACGAGACCCAGGTATCCCCGGTGATTCGAGCGCGATCGTCCTGCCGCATCGACCAGTACCAGACCTCGAGGGCGCCGACGCTCCATGGCGTTCGCTGCCATCCGTACCAGCCGGCCTCGCCGCGCATCGTCGGGTACTCCGTGCGGCCATCGGCCGTGCGCGCGTGAGCGTTGACGGCGCCCATCATGTTGCGCCAGGCGTCGACGTATTTCTGATCGCCGGTGACGAGCAGCGCGTTGCTGAAGCCGACGAGCGCGCGCGGAATCCGGTTGCGATCCTCGCGGCGTCCGGTGACCGGATTGATCGGGCTGAAGCCCCAGCCGTAGGCGTTCCGCCACCATTCGCTCTTCGGCCCGCCAATCGGACCCGTCGAGATCGACGAAGCTCGGAATGATCCCGCCGTTCCGCTTCATGCGATCGAGCCACGCGTCCATGTACTCCACGAGCCAGCGCCGGTACTTCGCGTCGCCCGTGGACATGTACGCATTCGGTCGGAAGCGTCGTCGCGACGAGATTGAGGAAGTGATCGCCGGCGACGTCCGTGTACTCACGGTAGTGGTCGAGGAACTGCGCGAAGGTGCTCTCGCCGTGGAGCGCGACGAATCCGGTCGTGTCGAACGGATCGCCGACCCAGTCGAGCGCCGTCGCAGGACGCAGCATCGGTCCGGTGCTGCCGTTGATCATCGATCGGATCAACTTCCGCTTCGGGTCGTAGTTCGGCGCGGCGGGATCCTCGCCCATGTAGAGGCCCGCGAACCGCTGCACGCGGTCGCGGTACGCCGGACCGTCCGGCGCCGACAGCGCCATGCGGTTGAAGAGCTGCAGGCCTTCGCCGTGGTGCATCCAGTCGGACTGCGCGGAGAACTCATTCACATACATCCCCTGGCGGCCTGCCGGAACGTCCGTGGTCTTCGCCTCGGAGTACTGACGGATCATGCCGTCGTGCGCCCGGAGATACAGCCGCAGGATCTCGTCGTCGGCGCCGAGCGCGTGGAGCTCGGGCCAGCGATTGAAGTTCTCGAACGCATCGTCCGGTCCGTCGTTGGCGCCCCAACGGACGAACGCCTGCAGGTATCCGCGCGCGTCGTAGTATTTTTCGAAGAACTCGCGGCACGCGGCGGGGTTCTCGGCGAGGAGCCGCCGCTCGAGCATGGCCCAGGCCGGAGGGGCCATCGGCGTGTCGACGACGATCGGGTCGGGCGGTGGGGCGACGGCCGCCGCCGAGAGCAGCAGGGCGAGCAGGTAGCGCATGGTCATATATTTGGGGACACTCAATCGGGACAGTCAAGGGGGACAGTCACGCGTGACTGTCCCGATTGAGTGTCCCCAGAGGTGCGAGGGATGAAAATTTCTTCAATGACGGTATCGATCGGCCTGGTATTCACGTGCGGGGCGGCGCTTCTCGCGGCCGGCCAGCTCGGCGCGCGCTCGACCGAGGAGTGGATCGAGGTGCTCGATTCGCCGCAGCGAATCGCCGGCCTGAAGATCGCGGAGGTCGTCTCCAGGCTGAAGCTCCAGCCCGGTCAGGTCGTGGCGGACCTGGGCGCCGGGACCGGGCCGTTCTGCATTTCATTCGCAAAGGCGGTCGGTCTGTCCGGCAAGGTGTACGCCGTCGAAATCGACAAGGGGCTGGTCGATCACATTACGCAGAAGATGAAAGCGCAGGGTGTCGGCAACGTCCGTGTGCTGATGGGGAAGCCTCTCGATCCGGCGCTGCCCGCGGCCGACGTCGACGTCGCGTTCATGCACGACGTCCTCCATCACGTGCAGGATCGTCCGGGCTACCTGAAGCAGGCCGCCCGGTACCTGAAACCTGGCGGCCGATTCGTCGTGATCGATCTCAATCCGAGGTCGAGCCCGCACAAGGACGATCCGACCCTCGTCGTGACGAAAGAGCAGGTAGGGGCCTGGATGGCGGACGCCGGTCTCAGGCTTGGCGAAGAGGTCGCCCTCTTCCCCGACAAGTGGTTCGTCATCTACGTGAAGAAGTAGTCGCCGCGATAGAATCGTCCACCATGATCCAACCCGCGCGCGCATCCGTGTGCTGCCTCCTCGTCGGCCTTCTCCTCCTGGCGGGAGGTCCCGCGTTCACGCAGGCGCGCCGTCCGTTCGGCACGCTGCGCGAGCAGGCGGCGATGCAGCAGGACTGGCTGAAGAAGCGCCTCAACACGTTTCTTCCCGGCGCCATGCGCAAGCACGGCATCGACATGTGGGTCGTGCCGATGCGGGAGTACAACGAGGACCCCGTCTTCAGCGCGCTCGTCTCGCCGGAGACGTTCGCCGCGCGGCGCCGCACCATCTACGTCTTCTTCGACAAATGCGCCGCGGCAGGCGCGCCGCCGTCAGTGGCCTGCGTGGAGCGGATCGCGCTCGGCGGCACGTCGCAGGGCGGGGTGTTCGAGGCGCGACGGTCGACGAAGGCGGCCGCCGGCGATGTCGGACGCGGCCAGCAGGCGGAACTGTGGGGCGACGAGCAGTGGCAGGTTCTCAAGAGCGTGATCGAGGAGCGAAAGCCCCGCGTCATCGGGATCGACCGCTCGACGGTGTTCGCGTTCTCGGACGGCCTGTCGAGCGGCGAGCTCGCGGGCATGTCCGCGGCGCTCGGCGCAACGTGGACCGCGAAGTTCCGCGGCGCCGAAGGCCTGCCGCTCGAGCTCGTCGCGTTCCGGCTGCCCGAGGAAGAAGCATTCTTCCGCCGGATGCAGGAGCTGGTCTGGTCGCTCACGCAGGAGATGTTCTCGTCGAAGCAGATCAAGCCCGGCACGACGCGCACGAGCGATCTCGTCTGGTGGTGGCGGCAGCAGGTCAACGATCTCGGGCTCGGGACGTGGTTCCAGCCGAGCGTGAGCGTGCAGCGCAAGGGCATGACGGCCGAGCAGATCGGCCCCGATCCCGTCGTCCAGCCAGGCGACGTGCTGCACTGCGACGTCGGGATCACGGTGGCGCGCCTCAACACCGACACGCAGCACAACGCGTATGTCCTCGGTCCAGGCGAAACGGACGCGCCCGAAGGACTCCGGCGCGCGCTCGCGAACAGCAACGCGCTGCAGGACATCGTCATGGAGGAGATCCGTCCGGGACGGTCCGGAAACGAGATCCTCGCCGCGTCACGCAAGCGCATGCAGGAGAAAGGGATCAACGGCACCGTCTACTCGCATCCCGTCGGCCTGCACGGCCACGGCGCCGGGCCGCTCATCGGCCTGTGGGACTACCAGGACGGCGTCCCGGGCCGCGGCGACGCGAAGGTCATCCCGTCGATGTGGTACTCGATCGAGCTGCAGTCCACGACGCCGGTGCCGGAATGGAACGGCCAGGCCGTGCGGATGGCTCAGGAAGAGGATGCAATCATCGGCGCGGACGGGAAGATTCGCTGGGCGCTGCAGCGCCAGGACAAGCTGTTTCTCGTTAGATAGACACGCCAGGATTCTACACGTCCACGCGACCCTTGCCTTCCACGATGGTGACGTAGCGGTCGATCGGCAGATCGGTCAGGCGCTGCACGCGGCCGCTCGGCTGTGGCCACTTGATCTCGACCCAGTCGATCTTGGACGCGGTGCCGACGCCGAGCACCTCACGCATGTCGTGCGACGAGAGATAGCTCCCGCCGTGCGTCTTGAGCCTGCTCTTGGTCACGCCGTTCGCGGACCACGTGATCAGCGCGCCGATCGCGTCGCGGTTGCACGCCGTCCCCTGAAGCTTCAGGCCAATCCAGTGATGTCCGGCGCCGGCATTGTTCTTCAGCAGCACCGGCGCCTCGCCGTTGTTGCCGATCAGGACATCGAGCCGTCCGTCGTTGTTGTAGTCGCCGACGGCCAGACCGCGCGCGGGATAGTGCTTCTGAAAGACCGGGCCGGCCTTGTCGCTGACATGGGTGAGCTTCGTGCCATCGTGCCTGAAGAGGAGCAGCGGCTCCTTGTAGCGGACCTGGCGTGAGTAGCTCTCGATCATGTCGTCCGGGTGCCCGTTGGCGAGGATGAGATCGACGAAGCCGTCGTTGTCGTAGTCGAAGAACTTCAGTCCCCATCCGCTCAGCAGGCGCGTCGCCTGCGCGACGCTGTTCGGCGCCGCGACGTCCGAGAAGAACTCGTTCCCCTCGTTCCTGTAGAGCGAGAACATCTCCTGATCCACGTTCGCGACGAACAGATCCTGCTTCCCGTCGCCGTTGATGTCCGCCGCATCCACACCCATGCCCGATCTGGGCGTCCCGTTCGCGCTGAACCCGACCTCCGCCTCGAGCGCCATCTCTTCCCACTTGCCCTTGCCGCGATTCGCGAACAGGAAGTTCTGGACGGTGTCGTTCGCCACGAAGAGATCGAGCAGCCCGTCGTTGTTGATGTCGGTCGCGACGACGCCGAGGGCCTTGCCGAGGGCGCGCTCGATGTCGGTGCCGTCGCTGGATTTGGTGAACGTGCCGTCGCCGTTGTTGCGGTAGAGCGCGCTCGGCGTCGGCTTGAAGACGCGCGGGATGCAGTAGAAGCGCTTGCCGAGCTTGTTGTCGCCGCAGAAGACGTCGTTCTTGACCGAGTACTGCACGAAGCTGCAGAGGAACAGGTCCAGGCGGCCGTCGTTGTCGTAGTCGAACCACACGGCGCTCGTGGTCCATCCCGGCGCCGCGACGCCAGCCTTGTCTGTCACGTCGGTGAACGTGCCGTTCCCGTTGTTGTGGTAGAGCGTGCACCGCCCGTAGGCCGTGACGAGGATGTCCTGGTGCCCGTCGTTGTCGTAGTCGGCAATCGCGCACCCCATGCCGAACTCTCGCCCGCCCGCGACGCCGGCCTTGTCGGTGACGTCGGTGAACGTGCCGTCGCGATTGTTCTTGTAGAGCGCGTTCTTGAGCGGCGCCGGCGGCTGATAGAAGTCAGCCGCGCCGCTGTTCACCATGAAGATGTCCACCCAGCCGTCGTTGTCGTAGTCGAGGAACGCCACGCCCGGCCCCATCGTCTCGGGCAGATACCGGTTCGCCGATATCGCATTCTGATGGACCCACGAGATGCCGCTCGCGCTTGCGGAGACTTCCTCGAAGAGCGGCGGCGCGTTCGCGCCCTGCCAGCGCGGGCTGAACGCGGAAGACATCCCCGCGAGCCCGAGCAGCTGGAGAACGTGACGCCGGGACGGACGAGTGAGTGACGGTGCCAGGATCATGCGTGTCGGCAATTGGTACCGGACGACCGAGCGACCGAGCGACCGGACGACCGAACGATCGAACGACCGAGCGTGCTAGCATCAACGCATGCGTTCAGCCGGGTGGCTCCTCGCCGCGTGCTGCGGCGCGCTGCTTGGCCTCGATCAGAATTCATCGCCAGGCGCCGCCGCCTCGCAATCGCAGCCCCAGCAATTGTCAGCCGACGCGACTCCGGAGCAGCACGCGCGCGCGTCGTGCGTCGGGTGCCATGCATTTCCGCCACCTGACATCCTGCCGAAGCATGCCTGGCGTGACGAGGTCGTCAAGATGCTTTTCATTCGCGAAAAGCGTCTGCCACCCCTCGGCGCAATGGCCTCTGTGAGCAAGACGGTCACGCTGCCGCCGGATCTCGAACGGGCACTGACGTACTATACCGGCGCTGCGCCCGAACGGCTGCCTGCTCCGGATGCCTGGCCGCCGGCGAACGAGTCGCCGTTGCGGTTTTCGTCACGCAGCGTCTCGATGGCCGACATGCCAGGGCCGCCGGCCGTGTCGCACGTCGCGCTCGTGAACTTCGACGGCGACGCGCGGCTCGACGTGCTCGGCACGGACATGCGCCATGGCGTCGTCTTCGTGCACCGCTCCACCCAGCCGGGGACGCTGTCCGTGCTGGCGTCGATTCAGAACCCCTCGAACGTCACCCTCGCCGACGTGGACGGCGATCGCGTCCAGGATCTGCTCGTCAGCGACCTCGGCGAGTTCTTCCCCGCGGATCACGAACGCGGCGCGGTCATCCTGCTGCGGGGCCTCGAGGGCGGCAGGTTCGGATCGTTCTGGCTGGACGGCTGGCCGCGCGTCGCCTCCGTGCGGACGGCGGACTTCAACGGCGACGGAAAGAACGATCTCGCCGTCGCGGCGTTTGGCTGGCAGAAGGTCGGGCGCGTCGCCATCCTCGAGAACCAGTCGCCGTCGCCCACGCGGCCGGTGTTCACACCGCATACGATCGATCCACGCACCGGCAGCATCGACGTCGTTCCCATCGATCTCAACCGGGACGGCAAGATGGACTTCGTGACGCTGCTCGCGCAGGAGCACGAGACGATCGTCGCCTACATCAACCGCGGCTCGGGCTTCGCCTTCGACCAGAAGGTGATCTACGCCGCGCCGCATCCGAACTGGGGCTCGTCCGGATTTCAGCTGACAGACATCGACAAGGACGGAGATCCCGACGTGCTGCTGACCCACGGCGATACGTTCGACGACGGGATCGTGAAGCCGTATCACGGCATCCAGTGGCTCGAGAACACCGGCGGGTATCCGTTCGTCGAGCACAGCCTGGCCCGCATGCCGGGCGTGCACAGCGCGAAGGCCGCCGACATGGACGGCGACGGCGATCTCGACATCGTCGCGTCGGCGCTGCTCGCCGGAGGATCGGATGTCGACGAGCGGACGCTGCCCGCGCTCATCTGGCTCGAGCAGACCAGGCGAGGCGAGTTCGCCCGGCACACCATTGCGATGGGCTTCCCGCGCTACTCCAGCCTGGATCTCGGTGACATCGACGGCGACGGTGACACCGACATCGTCACCGGCACGCTGCTGTTGGATGAACTGGTGAGGCCGTGGGTGGAAATCTGGACGAATGCCGGTCGTCCGGTCGCTCGGTCGTCCGGTCGCTCGAACCTTGAACCCTGAACCCGAGGCGCCAACTAGTCAGCAATAGTAAAGAAGGCGTTTCGCGCGATTTCCTGGCGGCCATCAGTTGCGCGGATGCGCAGCTCGTACGTGCCCGCCGGCAGCGCGGCGATTGGCAGCCGCCCGACGTGCTGCACGCGCCGGCCGCTCGCCGCGGGGAGTTGCACCGGCGCATCGGCAAGCGCGACACCGTTGCGAAGGAGCTGTGCGCTGGCCGTCACGCTTCGCGAATCACCGTAGAGCACGAAGTAGAAAGGCAGCTCGCCGGTCGCGGTCTTGAGAATCGACTCGCCGAGATTTGGATAGAGCAGCGAGCGCCCGACGTACAGCGGCGCCCCGCCCGTGGGCATCGCGCGCGGCGCTTCGTTGAGCTCCTCGACGCGCCTTATCAGCACCAGGCTGCTCATCCCGAAGGTCGACGGCAGCGGCGGCTGTGACCGTCAGCGTGCCGATGCGCGCGCTGCCGTGCCTGGCGACGCCGTCGAAGACGATCGACTCCATCGTGTAGATGCCTGCGGGCAGGTCCAGCTCCCGGTAGAAGAGAATCTCGCCGGCCTTGGCTGCGTCGACTTCGGCCGCGTTGCCGCTGAGCAGATACTGCTGCGCCGCCTTCTGCACTTCGCGCCCGGACGCGTCGCGCACGCGCACGACCACCGCCGCGTCTGCCGAGTACATCGAGCGCCGCGAATCGATCTCGAAGCGCAGGTGGCCGGTCTGGACCTGCACGAGCACGGGCGTCAGTCCCGGACGAACGGGATCGGGAAAGCTGAAGCTCGCGGAGTGAATAGGAAACGCATTCGGCGGCGGCGTGCTGTCGAGCAGCGCGAGCGCCGGGGTCTCGTAGGCGAGCGTCGAGTCCACGGGACGACTACGAATCGCGCGATAGCCCTTGCGCGCGAACACCTGCGCGCCGGGCCGCTTGACCTTCAGCTGAATCGCCCGGAACCTGCCGTCGAATTCCGCGTTGCTCGGCGAGTACGTGAGCAGGTAGTGGAACTGGCTGTCCTCGTCGATTCGCTTGAAGGCGGACGTCAGATCGTTCGACTCCTCGATGAGAAAGCCGCCGGTGTCGTTCGCCAGCTTGGCGAGCCCGGCCCGGGAATCGAGGCGCAGCGTGTCCTCCACGCGCTCGAACTCCATCATCATCGGCTGTTCCGTGCGGTCGGAGCCGGTGGCCAGCTGCCGGCGGCGCTCCTCGACGAAGGCATCCATCTCCTTCCGCATGTTGACGGACGAGCTCCTGGTGCGCAGGCCGTTCGCGTCCACGGCGTAGACGGTGACGTTTGCGCGATTGGCCGTGTCGATCACGGTGTCGAGCTTCGCGGACAGCGCGGGCGACGCCGGTAGGCCCTCCGAGAAGAAGACGATCGTCTTCCGGCCCGGGTACGCCGACAGCACCCGAACGACGGACTGCAGCGCGAACGCCGTGTCGAATCCCCGGTTGTCCCGATCGAGATACTCCGACGAGCGGATCATGTTGAGCTCGGTCTGCGCGAGCCGCAGCTCGGTCTCGCGAATGCCGATCGCCGACGCGTTCTGCGACATCGTCTGGGTGCTGGCCGTCGCGCCGCCCGCGATCGGGTCGCCTTCGCCCTGCAGCTCCCGGCGCCGCGCCAGCAGCTCGTCGGTCCGCTCCGCCTTCTGTTGTCCAGCGGATGCGCCTGACGGCATCACGGCGGCGACCGCGCGACGGATGAGCGAGCGGTCGGTCGTGAACCCCTGCAGCGTCCTGATCCCGGGATCGGTCGCGAAGACCGCCACGCGCACGCCCGACTCGCCGTTCATCGGCACGTAGGCGAGGGTGGCCTTCTGCGCCAGCCCAAGTGCCTCCGCCGACAGCTGATCGAAGACGAGACCCGTCGCCGCCTCGTCCTGTGCTTCCTGCGCCGCGTCCGGCGGCGCTGCCGCCGCCGTCGGGCTGACGACGGTCGTGCCCGGCGATCGCCAGCCGACCGACACGCCGATGCCGCCGCCGCGCGAGACACGGGTGAAGCTGTCGATCTTCTGCGCGACCCCATCCTCGGCGAGCCCGAAATCGCGTCGCGTCGAGGTCCGTGACCAGCCTGCCGGTCCTGTCGCGGACCACGGCGTCGACGAGGATCGCGGTCGTGGTGGCTGTGAAGGACTGGCGGTCGCGCTGGTCCTGCGGCTGCGCGGACGGGAGCGCTGTAAGCGTGGCTGCGATCGAAGCGGCGAGCAGACTGCGACACGCCGTCATGTTGTTCCTCTCGTCAGTCGACGATGCGGACGATGGCGGACTGCGAAACCTGGGTCGTTCCCTGCCGGACCACGACGCGCATGTCGTACGTGCCCGGCGCAAGCTGATCGAGCGGCAGGCGGCCGACCTGCTGCACGCGGCCCGCGGAGTCGGCGGCCGGAACCGCCATTGGCACCTGCGCCACGAGCTTGCCGTTCAGCATCAGCTCGATGCTGGCTTCGGGCGGCGCCAATCCCGGAGCGGGATAGATGGTGTAGTAGAACCCCAATTCCTTGGAGGCCTTGCTCACTGGATCGCCGAGATTGGGGTGCAGGATCACGTCCTTGACGAGGAGCGGGTTCCCCGCGGGCCGATCCTTTTCGGCCACTTTCTCCGTTCGCTTCACGAGGACGAGGCTGCTCATGCGCAGCGCGTTGTCGTCCTGCTTCCGCACGTCGACGGTCGAGAAGCGAACGCTCGACTTGCCCGACAGCGCGTCGTAGACGATCGCCTCCATCGTATAGAGCCCGGTCGGCAGCTCCGAGTCGCGATAGAAGATCACGTCGCCCTGCTTCGCCCGCTCGATCTGATCGATCGGCCCGCGAATCTCGTAGTGCTGGCTGACCTTTCGAGTGACGGCGTTCTGCTGATCGACGAAGCGGACGAGGACCGTGAAGTCCGACGTGTAGGTCTTGCCGTCGGGCGCCGCCTGGAACGTGAGGGGCGCGGTCTTCAGATCGACGACGACCGGCACGAGCCCGGGCCGGCCGCGTTCGGGGAAGAGCAGGGCGCCTGCCCGTATCGGAAAGGCGTTGCCGACCGGCTTCTGCTCGAGCGCGCCGAGCGCGGGCGCTTCCCATTCGTTCACCGGCACGCCTCCCGGATCGCGGACGGCGAAGTATCCCTTGCGCGACGCGACGGTGATGTTCTCGCGCTTCACGCGCACCTCGATCTTGCGGAATTTGCCGTCGTAGGTCGTGTTGGTCGGCGTATACCCGAGCAGGTAGTAGTTGTGCTGATCGCTCTCGACGCGATCGAATGCCGGCCTGAGGTTGTTCGTACTGCCGAAGAAGAGTCCTCCGGTGCTGCTCGACAACTCGTTCAGCGCGTACGCGGGATCCTTGCGAAGGTTGTACTCGTTGTTCTCCAGCATCTTCGTGTATGCGCCGCCGGCCGCGTCGGTCGCATATCCGTTGATGCCGAACGCCCCCTGCATGTTGACGGAGTCGCGGATCATGGCCAGATCGCTCTCGGACCGCAAGCCGGCCGCGTCCATGGTGTAGATACTGACGTTGCCGCGGTTGGCTGCGTCGATCACGCCGAGGTAGAAGCGGTGAACCGCCGGCGGAATCGAGATGCCTTCTGAAAAAAGCACGATGCTCTTCCGGCCTGGGACGCGCGCGAGCGTGTTGACAATGGAGAAGAGCCCGTTGGTGGTCGCGTACCCCTGCTGATCGCGATCCATCCCCTCGAAGCCCTGGACGATCGACGCTTGCATCCCGGTCAACTTCGCGTCCACGGAAGCGGCTCCGACGCCCGCCGTCGCGCCGGGTCCCGTAGCACCGGCGATCGCGCCCGCGGCGTTCTGTGACGCGGCCGCCGCCAGCTGGGTCGCGTCCGCGATGGCCTGCCGCGTTTCCGGTGAGGTGTAACCGGCCGATGCGCTCGTCACCATCGCGTCGAGCGCCTTGCGAATCGCCACCGCGTTGCGCGTGAAGGGGACGAACGCCATCAACGACAGGTCGATGCCGAAGACCGCGACGTAGTCGTTCGATTCCTCCTTCGTTCCGAGATAGTTCCGTGCCGCCTGTGCCGCGCGCCGACGCGATTCAGGCTGGAGACGATCGAACACGAGCGCCGTGATCGCCGGACCGGCGGCGATGGGCGGAGTGGCCGCACCGACGGCGGGAGCCGCGGGGGCCGGGGCCGCGGGCGTCGCCGGCGCGACCGGCGCGGCTGCCGCGAACATCGGCGAGAACGATCCAATCGGCTGAGCAACGCCATCTTCGAGCAGCTCGAAGTCCGCCTGTGTGAGGTCGCGCACCGGCTGCCCGCGCCGATCGCGCACGACGACGTCGACGAGGACGGCGCGGACGCCCTCCTGAAGCGTGCCCGTCGCACGCTGCGGCGGCGGTTGCTGCTGCGTATCGACGGGAATCGCGATCGCAAGGAACGCGGTCACTCCAGCGGCCAATCCGACCCGACGCCTTCTCATAAGATCTCCGTTCCCAAGCCCAGAGCCTGGAGCCCAAAGCCCCAAGCCTACTTATCCTTGATGCCCCCGACCGACTGCGCGCCGCTCTTCTGCGTGCGCGCCATCCGATCGAGACGGGTGAACTCGTTCCTCGCGCGGGTCGCGTCTTCCATCCGTCCGGCGCGCTGATACGCGCGCGCGATTGTGAAGTGCAGCCCGGGGCTCTCCGGCGCCAGCTTGATGCCGGTCTCGAGCTCCCTGATGGCGCCCTCGATGTCGCCGGTCTCGAGCAGCGCCTGCCCGAGCGCCTTCCGGGCCGGGAACGCGTTGGGCGACGCCTTGACCGCCTGCTGCGCCCATGGGAGCGCCGCGGCCGCGTCGCCCCGCTTCAGGTACTCGTACGCCATCTGCATCAGCGACCACGAGTGGCCGGGCTGCAGCTCCAGCTCCCGCTTGAACTCCTCGAGCGCCTTGTCGGCCTGCTCCTGCAGGAGGAATACGCCGTAGGCGTAGTGGACGTTCGGCGTTTCCGGATACCGCGACGCCAGCGCCTCGAACGCCTTGTCCGCGGCGGCCGTGTTCCGCGTCGCCATCATGTAGCTGGCGCGGCCCGGCCATCAGCACCATCTCGCGCCGCTCGGACGGATACTCGGTCGGCAGCAGCGGCATCCGCAGCGTCGCCAGGCCCATCGCCTCGATGACGCGCGGGTTGTCGTCCCCTTCGTTGGCGAACTCGCCGAGCGTTTCGAGCGCCTGCTCGTACTGCTCCATCCGCGTCATCAGGATCGCGGCGTGGTACCGCGACGACGTTCCCGAGATCCTTGATGTCGCCGATCCCGAGGATCCGCGACTGCAACAGGTGCTGGAGCGCGCGGTCGTACTCCTTCAGCCCGAACTCGCACAGGCCGAGGAAGGCGTAGGCCGCTCCGTTCTTCGGCGCGAGCTTGACGACGCGTGCTGAACGTCTCGCGGCAGCGCGGGTAGTCGTCGAGCGAATAGTACGCGGTGCCCTGATACCAGTAGCCTTCGACGAAGTCCGGCTTGAGCTTGACGAGCCTTGGCCGTAGAGACCGATCGGCCTCGCTCCCACCGTTCCGCTTGCCTGGCGTTCGGTGGCTGCCTTCAACAGTTTGTCGAACTCCGCGGTCGGTGGCGGCGGGCTTGCGCGCCGCGGGCGCCTGCTTCGCGGGCGTCGGTTTCGTGGGCGCCTGTTCCGTGGCTTCCGCCTTCAGGCGGAAGCTGCTGGCTGATAGTGCACTCCGGCTAAAGCCGGAAGCCACCGAGCATGAGTATTAGTACGACCAGCCACGCAGCGATCGTCGACTCGCGTTCATCTCAGTTGCCGCCCCCGCTCTGCTTCGCCTGGAGCTGGGCGTTAAGGCGATCGATGATCGCCTGCTCGCGCGCGGCGTCCTCTCTCCGCTTGAGCCGGTTGTACGCCGGTGGCGAGCTGGACGTGCGCCTCGAGGAGGTCCGGCGCATCCTCGACGATGCGCTTCGAGCATCTGCACGGCTTCTTCCGTCTTTGCCGGTCTGCAGGCGCAGGCTCGCGAGCAGCTTGCGCGCGACGAGGTCCTCGGGCGGATCGTCGTCGCCCGCTCGAGATAGGTCGACGCCTCGTCGAACTTCTGCGCGTCCTTGCGGAGGTTGCCGAGCTGCAGGTTGGCTTCGAAGTCGTTGATGTTGCTGCGCGAGCTCCTCGCGGAACGCCCGTTCGGCGCCGTCCTGATCGCCGAGCGCGCGCAGCGCGCGCCCGTACAGCGAATGCGCCGTCGGCAGCTTCGGGTTCAGCTCGACGGCGCGCTCGAGCTCGATCTTCGCGCCGCGATAGTCCTGCCGGCCGAGGAGCGCGATCCCGAGCAGCAGGTGCGCCTCGGCCGAGTCGCCGGCGCCGAAGACGCGGTCGACGTACTTCTGACCCTCGACCGCGTCGCCGCTGTGGAGCAGGGCGGTGCCGAGCAGGTACGCGTACGCGAGATCCGTCGCCGAACATCTGCTCGCGCGGCTTCAGCAGCGTGATCACGTCCTGGTCCTGCCCGGTCTGCAGGTAGCAGTCCGCGAGCAGCAGATACGCGTTCTTCGCCTCGGGGTCCGACGCGACGCACGCGCTTGAGCTGCGGGATTGCCTGGTTGGGCCGCGCGGACTTGTAGTAGGCGAGCGCGAGGTTCAGCCGCACCGACTGGTTCATCGGGTCGACTTCAGCGCCGCCTCGTACTGCTGCGATCGCATCGTCGAACTGGCCGAGCCGAACGTAGGCGGCGCCAAGGTTCGACAGCGCGTCGGCGCGGTCGGGATGGATCGCGAGCGCGGCTCTGTAGGTGTCGATCGCGCCCAGGATGTCGCCCGCCTGGTGGAGCTCGACCGCGCGTGCGAGCAACCGGTCGAAATCCTGCGGCGTCTGCGCCGCGCCCGCGGCAGGCAGCGTCAGGAAGGCGAGCAGCGCGAGGATAGAAAAACGGATCATGAAAATGCACATGTTGCGTCCGCCTTTGGGCGGACCGCAGAGGTCCGGCTAAAGCCGGACACTACAGGAGTCGGCTAAGCCGGACACTACAGAAGTGGGCTAAAGCCGGACACTACCGAGGTCCGCCTGAAGCCGGACACTACACGAATAGTGTAGCCCCAAAAAACGACGAGGAGGAGGGCCGTGCGCCCTCCTCCTCGCAGGTGCTCCCGACTGGCGTTTTCTCAGAAGTAGTACTTCAGCACGAACTCGACCACGCGGTGGCCGCGCTTGAGGTTGATCTTGCCGAAGTTGTCGATCGTCTGCGGGGTGTAGGTGAAGCCCTTCGTCGGATCGCACACGTTGTCGGCGGATCCGCCCGCGCCGTCGGGCACGCCGTTGACCGTGACGTTGCAGACGGTGTCGAGCATCAGGTTGATGTCGTTGCCGATGAACGGGTTCGCGAACGCCTGGTTGAAGAGGTTGAAGAACCCGACCCGGAACTGGATCTTCTGGTCGCCCTTGATCTCGAAGTTCTTGAACAGCGTCAGGTCGTGGTTGAACCGCGTCGGCGTCCGGAGGTTGTACGGCGGCACGAGGTCGCCGTTCTGACCGAACGCCGGGACGCAGATGCAGTTGATGTCGAGCATCTTGTCGCCGACGTCGGTGCCGCCGAGCCGCGGATCGCACGTGTAGACGGCGCCAGGCCGTTGCCGCCGCCGAGGCTCGGGCCGACGACGTCCGCCGTGCCGAAGTAGGCGGCGGCGACGCCGTGCTGCCGGCCGCGTCGCCGCTGAAGCTGAGGCGAAGCGGCACGCCGCTCGCCATCGACGAGATGCCCGGACAACTGCCAGCCGTTGAGAAGTCCGCGGCCGATCGCGTTGTTCATCGCCGCCCTGCGCGCCGTCCGGCAGGAACGCGTTCCACGACACGTTGAGGACGTGCGTGCGATCCTCGTTGAGCACGCCGTAGGTGCGACTTGGATCGTAGGGATCGATGATCGAGTACTCGCCGCCGAGCGTTCCCCGGGTCTTCGCCGTAGGTGTAGGCGACGAAGTACTGCAGCCGGCGTCCGGTCTGCCGGCTCAGCGTCAGCTGCAGCGAGTCGTAGTTCGACTCGCCGCTCGAAGTCGTAGACCAGGATGCCGTTCAGCGCGTTGTAGGGCCGGAACGTGCGCGAGGTTGTCCCCACGCTCGCGACCGCCACGCGGTTGACCGGCACCGAGAGATCGACGCCGTTGAAGGTGCCGGAGCTCATGATGCCGTACGGCATCACGTTGCCGTTGCTGCGGCTGACGAGGTCGCGGCCGCGCGTGCCGACGTAGCTGACCTCGACGACCTGGTTCCACGGGATCCGCCGCGCGTAATTGACGCTGAAGCTGTGCGTCTTCGGCCACTTGAACGAGTCCGGCGTGAGCGAGTTGATCGCCGAGGCTGCCGATCCGGTTGGCGAGCGTCGCCTCGCTGAGTCGTGTCGTAGGTCAGGCCCACGCCGTTGCCGTAGCCGCCGCCGGCCCAGAGGTCGGTCGCGACCGCATAGGCGTTGGGCGCCAGGCGCAGCGTGCTGTCGTACTCGACGTTGCCCATGTTGCGGTTGTAGAAGATCCCGTACCCGCCGCGGAGGACGTTGTTGCCCTCGCCGTCGATGTCCCACGCGACGTTGACGCGCGGCAGCGCGAACGGCGAACGGTTGTCGAAGATGCCCGGCGGCGCGCAGCCCGTCTACGACGTAGCACTCGCCGTTGACGCGCTGGAACGTGCCCGGGTCGAGGAACGAGCCCTTGGTCGGAGTCGTAGAGCGTCGGGATCGAAGTAGCCGCCCAGGCCGATCAGACTCCTCGTTGTTGGTCCAGTAGCCGAAGCGGACGCCGTACTCGAGCGTGAGGTTCGAGCGCAGCTTCCAGCTGTCCTGCGCGAACGCGTCGATGTTCCAGTAGCGGAACTCGCCGAACGGCTCGCCGGGCGACGGGTTGCCGTGTCTGCGGCGTGCCCTGGTTGAACTGGCCGATGCGCCCGACGAGCATGTCGGCGCCGGAGTGGCCGGTGCCCGTGTTGTTGTCGGTGCCGAACCAGAGCTGTCCGGCCTCGTGGTTCTGGAAGTTCTGCTGCTTCTGGCCGCGCTCGACCGCGAAGCCGAACTTCAGGCCGTGCGCGCCGGCCAGCTTCGTCAGCTTGTCGCTGAACTGCAGCGCGTCGTTGTGCGCGTAGACGTCGTTGGCCGTCGCCCAGAGGTTGCCGACCTGGCCGCTGCCGCCCCACCCGTGCAGGATGTCGGTCGGCAGATACGGGCTCGTCGTGCCGGCGGGGAAGATGCCGTTGAAGGTGATGCCGCCCGCGCCCTGGTCGAAGCAGCGCGGGGTTCTCGAACCGGTTGTCCAGCGTCAGCCGGCTGTAGCTGACGAGCACCTCGTTGGTCATCGACGGGCTCAGCACCGTGACGACGTTGCCGGAGTAGGAGCGGCCGCGGTTCTCGCCGATGTTCGGCGTCGGCAGCGCGACGACGTCCGCCGGCGCCCACCAGACGCCGCGCGGCGCTCTCGACCGTTTCGCTCCTCCTGCGCGATGCGCACGTAGGCCTTCGTGTTGTGCGCTGATGTTCCAGTCGACGCGCGTCTTGAAGTCGGAGCGGTTCGTCGGCTCGAGCCGGCTGTAGACGTAGTTGTAAAGGTTGTTGGGATCGTTGTAGTTCGGATCGGGATACAGCGACGCGAAGTACCGGCCGGTCGCCGTCATGTACGGCCGCATGTCGTTGTTCGGCGCCGGCTGTCCCGCGTTCGGGAACCCCTGCGGAATCCTGAGCTGCGCGGGGCTGTTCAGGTTCGAGCCGCGGTTCGCGAGCAGCTCGCTGAAGTCGCCGTTCTTCATCGCGGGCGAGATACGTGCGCGTGAAGCTCGAGCCCGGAGTCGACCTGCTGGCGCTGGACTTCGAATGCCGACGAAGAAGAACAGGCGGTCGCGGTTCTTCGTGTAGTTGTCGCCGAAGCTGATCGGGCCGCCGATGTTGCCGCCGGGATACTGATACGTGCTCTTCGGCTTCGGCGTCCGGGTGATGCTGTTCGACCGATCGTTGGCCGCGAAGGTGTGATCGCGCCAGTAGTCGTAGACCGACGCCGTGGAACTTCGACGTGCCGGACTTGGTGACGCCGCTCACGTTCATGCCGCCCGTGCCGTACTCGGCGGCGAAGTTCGAGCTCTGGACCTTCACTTCCTGAACCATGTCGTTGTTCAGGGAGACGATGACGCCGCTGTTGCTGCCGATGTCGATGAGCGACGAGCCGTCGAGCGAGACCGGTGTTGCCCGACGAGCGGATGCCGTTGACGGTGTAGGCCTGCGTGTTGTTGCCGCCGCCGCCGAAGCTGACGGACTCACCCTGGTTGAACTCGGCGACGACGCCCGGGAGGATGCGCATCAGCTCGAGGGCGCTGCGGCCGATGACCGAGAGGTTGTCGATCTGCTTTCGCCGTCAGCACGCCTTCGCGCGCGCCGGTCTCCGTCTGAATCACTTCCTGGACCGCGGTGACCGTGACCGTTTCCGCGCGCTGCCCGACGTCGAGCCGGATGTCGAGACCGCGATTGTCGGCCGGCGTCAGCGTGAGCGCCTTGCGCTCGTACGTCTTGAAGCCGTCCAGCTCGACTTTCATGTCGTACGTGCCGGGGAACAAGCCGGCGAGGAGGTACTGACCACGACCATCGCTGACGGTGGTCTGCACGGCGTTGGTGCCCGTGTTGGTGACCGTGATCGTCGCGCCCGGCAGCACGCCGCCGGTCGGATCCTGCACGATGCCTCGAATGGTAGCGTTCGAAGCCTGTCCGCGCGCGGTTGCGCTAGTCAGGACGAGCGTGCACAGGAGAAGAGCAAGTACTCGCAGCGGTTGTGGGAATCGCGACATGTGTGTTGTCTGCTCTCTGGTGATGCGAACCACCAAGCCCGAGAGACTCCTCCCTAGACGTCTTTGGGGCATGAACGGCCTAACCTGAACAAGTCAGGCTGAGCCGACGAGAGCGTAGGCTACTAACCTAAACAGGTCAACTAGCTGAAGATGGGGTTACAGATATGTCGAAAGTAATAGTAAGGGGTGTCCCCACCCCCTCACTGCTCGAGTTGGACGATGCCGCGCTGGAGGGCGACGGTGACGGCTTCCGTTCTGTCGGACGCCCCAAGCTTCCCTAAGATACTGCTGACATGGAGCTTGACGGTGCCTTCCGAGATCACGAGCGTCCCAGCGATCTCCCGGTTCCGGCGCCCGCTGACCAGCAGGCGCAGGACTTCCAGCTCCCTCGAGGAGAGCTGCGAGCGCGTCACGCGGTCGGCGAGGCGCGCGGCAATTTCTGGCGGGAGATGACGCTGGCCGGCCGCCGCCTTGCGAATCGCGGTGGTGAGCTCCTCGCGCTGGACGGATTTGGCCATGTACGCCATCGCCCCCGCCTGCAGCGCCCCATAGATCTCCTCGTCTCCGACATACGTGGAAATCATCACGATGCGCGCGTCCGGAAACTCGAGGCGAATCGCGTGGACGGTCTCCGACCCGCTCATGCCGGGCAGCCGCAGATCCATCAGCGTGACGTCGGGACGATGGGCGCGGAAGAGCGTACAGGCCTGCTCGCCTGTCGATGCCTCGGCACACACCGTCATGTCCGGTTCGAGCGCGATGATGCTGCGCAGGCCCACCCGGACCAGGTAGTGATCGTCGACGAGCATGAGTCTCAGCTTGTCCGCCATGATTCGTCCAATGCCGGAGGCCGGGCGGCGGAGGCTCGATGATGCTTCGAGGGTACCGTCACCGATAGCCGCGTGCCGACGCCGCGTTCGCCGCTGATCTGCAGCACGCCGCCAAGTTTGTCGACGCGTTCGCGAATGCCGAGCAGCCCGAAATGTTCGCCCGTCGGGTCTTGCGCCGCCAGATCGAAGCCGCAGCCATTGTCTTCCACGACGAGCTCCGTGTCGTCGGCGCGGAACTTCAGCGTGATGTTGACCTGCTGCGCCGCCGAATGCTTGATCGCGTTGGTCAGCGCCTCGAGCCCGATGCGCAGGAGATGATGCTCGGCCGACGCGTCGAGCCGCTGCGGCCAGCCCTCGATGCGGACCTCCGCGCGCGCCGACGTGCCTGACGGTCATCTGTCGAGCGAGATCGGTCAGCGCCCCGGCGAGATCGCGGCTCTCGAGCGCCTGCGATCGCAGATCCATCACCGATCGCCGCGCCTCTTCCTGGCTGTAGCGGAGCATCAGCCGCGCGACGTCGAGCGACTGCCGTGCGGCTTCGGGCGAGGCCTGCAGGCTGCCGGCGACCGCCTCGAGCTGCAGCGAGATGCCGGCCAGCCCCTGCTCGAGCGTATCGTGCAGCTCGCGGCCGACGCGGCTCCGCTCGTTGAGCACCGCCTGGTATTCCTGGCGCTTTCGCTTCGCGGTCGTCAGGACCCAGAAGCTCGCGGCGGCGGCCATCAGGGCGAGCACGACGACCATCACCGCCGAGTGGCGGAGCGTCCACCACGACGTCGCCGATACGACCGACACGTCGTCCGGCGATCGGAGGAACAGACGGAACGACGGCGGAGGGCCCGACTGATATGAATAGACACCCGTCACGGCGATGAGGCTGCCCGGGCGGATGCGCTCGAGCGTCTCAGCGGTCGTGTCGGTGTCGAGCTCGAGCGCGGCGTCGAACACGGTGTCGCCGACTTTGACGACGAGCACGCGCTGCGTGGGGCTCATGAGGAGGCTGAGCAGCCGGCCCTGCATGCGCACGAGCATCGCGTCGCTCTCGGGCGTGATGACGCTCGATCCTTCCACGATCTCCGGCGCGGGCAGGAATCCCTGGCCGACCACTTTGAACAGCGCGTTCGTGAGGATGGGTTTTCCCGGCGAGACGGCCGGGAACCCGGCGACTTCGACCGCGGTCCCGGGCGGGATGCGCAGCGGCTGCTCCGTCTCGATGCGCGCCGCGCCGGTCCCGTCGTGCACGTACAGCACGTGGCGGACGAAGCGAAACTTGGCGGTGCTCGTGAAGTCCTGCAGCTCGATCGGCTTGCCCGGGATGTAGCCCGTCACGACGCCGCGCACGCGGATTCGGCGGTTGACCTCCCCGGCAGGCGAGTAGTTGTACATGCTGCGGATCGAGCGCATCGGCAGCGCGAACGGATCCGGCGGAGACTCGAGCACTTCGATGTCGCTCGTGCGGCCGACGAACAGCGACACGCCGCGGAGCTGCTCGGTGTTGCCGAAAATCGTCCCGACGTTTCCGCGCAGCCGCACGCGCGCGTCGATGAGCCGGGTCAAATCCGCCGGCGTGTGATCCCAGAACGCCGCGCGCACGACGCCCTCCTCGAACGCGACGTCGGCGAACATCGTCCGCACCTGCTGATCGGACGACAGCCACGCGCGCTGGACGACGCCGAGGATTTCGACGTACTCGCAGTCGTGGCGCCCGGTGAGCATCGAGGTATACGGAATCCGCTTTGGCGCCGGGAGCGCGGCCGTGCCGAGCTTCGTCACGAGACTCGGCTGCACGTTGGGCGCGAACCCGCCACGGACCGTCCGCCCTTCGATCTCGACGAGATCTCCCCGGCGGGCGTCTCTCCACGCGCCCGCGGTCGCCGGATTTTCCGGCGGCATGACGAACTGTCCGATCTTCCCGTCGTGGACGATCAGGCTGTGGTCGTCGCGCTCGTCGATGTGGGTGACGATGCCGCGGATGCGGACCGGATAGCCCCGCGCCCCCTCATCCTGCGTGAGCGCGCGGATGTCCTTGAGATTCGTGAGAACGGGCAGGGACGGGGAGGCCGGGGTCTGGGCGAACGCGCGCGACACAGCCGTGCAAACCACGAACAGTGCGAGCGCGAAGCGAAAGAGACTCGAGAATCGCACGGTACTCGTGATTCTAACAGGGTGCAATGGCGAGAGTGCCAAGGTGCCAGGGTGCCATGGTCAGGGTGCTAGGGTGCAACGGCGAGGGTGCCGAGGTCCGCTTGGTTAGCTGCCACGCTTACCAAGCCATCGCTGATCTCGGCGCACACTGGCGCTCGATTCAGCAGCGCTAGCCCTGGGACCCTGGCACCGTGGCACTCTCGCCCTTGCACTCTCGCCCTTGCACCCCTGCACTCTGACCCTGGCACTCTGGCACCGTGGCACTTTCGCCATGGCACTTTCGCCATGGCACCCTCGCCGTGGCACCCTGTCCCTTGCACCCTGACGTCACCAGTTCAGCCGTACCGCGAGCTGCCCGAGCCTCCCTCCCGGATCGAAGTTGTTGTCGGGATCGCGGTAGGCGCTGCCGACCTGGAAGATCGTCGCGCCGTTCCCGGGGTTCGCGACAGGATTGAAGTTGACGTTGTCGAACACGTTGAGCACGTCGGCGCGGAACTCGAAGTTCATCGCGCCGCGGATGGGGAAGCGCTTCGTGACGCCGATGTCGAAGCGCGTGAAGAACGGCGCGCGGATCAGCAGCGCCCGCGGCGCGCAGTCGCCGGCCTGGAGCTGGATGCAGTCGGGACCGTTTGCCGGCGCGAAGTAGCGCCCTTCGGGCACGCCGAGATCCGAATAGCCGGTCGGAGACGTGGTGCTGAGGCTGAACGCTCTCCGGGTATTGAGGATCACGTCGTCAGGCAGCATGTAAGGCGTGATGAGGCCGTTCGCCGGGTTCACGCGGAGGTCGTAGTTGTACATGCCCTGCAGATCCTTCGCGCTCATGCCGACCAGGCGGACGTTGCCGAAGGTCAACCATGCGCGCCTGCACGCGCCCCGCGCCGCTGAACTGCCAGTCGCCGAGGATGCCGTTGAGGATGGGATGCATCGTCGCGCCGAAGCGTTGTCCGCGTCCGACGGGGATCGACCAGTTCCACTGGGTCTTGATCGCGTGGCGCACATTGTTCGCGCCGTTGGGGTTCATGACGCGGCCGTAGTGGAACCCCTGAAACACCGAGCCACCCTCGACGGCGTACTGATAGCTGGCGTTGAACGCGAGCCCCTTCGACAGGCGCCGGCGCAGCTCGAGCTGCAGCGCGTTGTAGTCACTGAAGGCTCCGCTGTCGGTGACGGTCACGGCGTTGGCGTGCGGGTTGACGACGAAGAAGTTGGCCGGCAGCCCGGCGGCGATGGCGGCGTTGCGGCGTGCGAGATCGCCGTCGAGGTCCGCCGCGGAATTGCCGGGGCTGGGGCTCGCCCGCACGAGATCTCCGGTGATGCCCGTATTCGTCCACAGATTGGTTGTCGTGTAGGCCGTGGGATTGTCGAAGTCCCGCCGGCCGGCGAGGTAGGCGAGATAGATCGGGAGCGGCGACGTGCCGGAACCGGCGCCGAAGTAGGCGAACGATCCCGAGCGTGCGGCGAGCGCCGCGTTGCCCGGATTGTTCGCCGCCGTGACGTTGTTCGCCTGAAGGTTCGCGACGGCCAGCTTGAACTCGTCGATGAAGCGGTTCTCGATCAGGTTGCGCTCGTTGTAATTGAGCTCGGACCATTGATCGACGCCGCGTGTGCCGACGTAGCGGACCTCGACGGCCATGTCCAGGCCGACGGCGCGCTGCAGGCCCACGGTCCAGCTGCGCGCAGAGGCGATCTGGATGTCCGGATGGAACGCGTTGATCGAATCCTGCCGGTTCGGTCTGATGGCAATCGGGAAGGTCGGCGTTTCGGGGAAAGGCGCCGGGTAGAGGCGATCGGTTTCCCGCAACAGCACCGGCCACTGCTCGCCGGGCGGCACGAGGCCGCTGTTCGCGTTGCGTGTCACTGACAGCGTGCTGCCCGGATTGGGTCCGAACACGCCCGTGAATTCCGCGAAGCCCTGGCGTTCGTACGCCACCGAATAGCCAGCGCGGAGCGTGGCCTGCTCGGGATCGCCCAGCAGCGTGCGGAGCCATCCATCCTTCACGTTCGGCCGCCACGCGGCGCCGACGTTCGGCGCGACGTTGTTCCAGTCGACGTTGTAGCCGCGCGTGCCGCTCGTGAACTGCGAGAACTCCGGCACCTTGCCGCCGCCCGATCCTGGCGCGTAGAAGTTGCAGGCGGAGTAGATGCCGCCCGATCCCATCCCCGAGACGCCGCATACGTCGGCCAGGCTCGCCGTCGACATCGTGTCGTTGACGGGCGAGAACGGCGTCTGCACGTCCCATCGCAGGCCCGCGTTGATCGTCAGCGACGGCCGTCATGCGCCACGAGTCCTGGACGAACGCTGAATAGCTGTTCATGCGTCCGGCGCGCCGCCGCTTGCCGAGGATACGAATACTGTTGGTCTCCGCATCGAGCGCGGCCACGCCCGTGACGGCCGCCACTCGCCCGGTCAGCAGCGCGTACAGATCGCGCGCGTCGTTGAGCTGCCCGCCCGATGCCCCCGGGAAGTTCGTCGTGCCCGAACATGCCCGCCGCGGGATCGTTGGTCGCGTCGAACGCGAGATTGATGCCCGGCACCTGCTGCTGGGAGTCGTCCCACGCGCGTCCGAGGAACGCGCCTCCTCCGAAGGTGACGCTGTGTCGGCCTTTCTGCCAGGTCAGCGTGTCGTCGAACGGTGTACTGGTACGCGCTGCGCGACGAAAGCGTCCTACTCGTGTGCCAGTTCGTCAGGCCTATTGCGCCGTCGAGATCGATCGAATAGCCGTCCCGTGTCGGCGAACGTCTGCGGGCCGCTGCTCGCCGGCTGCCCGAAGAACATCCGCTCTCCGACCGTGACGCCGACCCGCATTTCGTTCACGAGCGTGTTGCTCAACGTCGAGCGCAGCGCGATCGACCGCGTCGGCCGCCGCACCACGGTGTGGCGAAAGTTGGGCGAGTCGGGGAACCGGTGATCGAAGTCGTTGAGCTGATCGGGATTGCGATCCTGCCACAGCTTGTTGAACGTGCCGGTCAGCCGATGATTGTTGCCGAGGTTGTAGTCGATGCGGATCGCGGGCTGGTGCTCGATCTGCATCGCCGGGCTGAGCCAGGAGTAGCTGATGAGCAGCGGATCGCTCGACGCGATGAGGGAGCCGGTCTTCTGCGTCGCCGCCTGGATCGCATTGAGCGTGCGCATGACGACCGGATCCGTCGAGGAGATCTGGCTGCTGCGTCGTGCCAGATCGAGGACGTTGACCTCGCGGACCTGCTGCGCGTCGCCGACGGTCACGTTGTAGCGGAACAGGCCCTGCAGCGCGCTGGGCTGCAGCGACGGTCCGCGTGCGCGAGGCGTCGTTCGGCAGCCGGAGCTGCTTCGTAGTGCACGAAGAAGAACGCCTTGTCGCGGCCGTCGTAGAGGCCGGGAATGACGATCGGTCCGCCCTGGCGGATCGCCGAACTGATTGCAGCCGGACGTCGTTCTTCGGCAGGCCGTCCCGCTCGTTGAACCAGTAGTTCGTGTTGAGCTCGGTGTGGCGGAAATACTCGTAGCCGCTGCCGCTGAACCGGTTCGTGCCCTGCCGCGTCACGAAGTTGATCGAGATCGCTGCCGCTGCCGCCGACGTCGGCGCCGCCCGCCGCGGTGCGTGACCGTCACCGCTTCGATGGCGTCCTGCCGCGGACGCACCGGCGCGAAGAACCCGTCGGTCGACTTGTTGAAGTTGTCGTTGTTGCTGACGCCGTCGAGTCGTGATGTTGAGGAACGACTCCGGCAGGCCGTTGACGGTGGCCTCGCCGCTGGCGACGCCGGTCTGGTTCACGCCCACCAGATACGTCACGGCGTTCAGCACGTCGCGCGTCGGCGTCGGGATCTGCGCGATCTGATCGACGTTGAGCGTCGCAGGCGACCGTTGGCGTCTGCGTGTTGATCAGCACCGCGCTGGCGCCGGTCACCGTGATCGTCTCGGCGACGTTGCCGATCTCGAGCGTGGCGTTCAGCGTCGTGGGAATGCCGACCTGCACCCGCACGTCGGTGATGACCGCCGTGCTTGAAGCCCGCGAGCGAGACCGTCACGGTGTAGGTGCCGGCGGAGAGCGCGGGAACCGAGAACGCCCCCGACGTGTTGGTCGTCGCTTCGTACTTCGTGCCCGTCGCGTTGCTCGTGACGACGACGCTTGCGCCCGGGATGACGCCCTTGGCCGTGTCCAGGACGACGCCGGAGATGGCGGCGGTCGTGCTGCCTTGCGCCAGCGTGCGCGCGGGCATCAGGGCAACGAACGCCGCGGTTGTCAGCAGCCACACGCCTCTCTTCGTCATGTGCCTCTCCCCCCTGCCGAGTTCGCAAACAGGTCCGCGTGACACGCTCTTTATAAGCGCCGACCCTGGCGCGGTCAACGTCGATTCGAGGCTTGGGACTGGTGGTGTGACGGACCGCGATTCCGGGCGCGCGGAGCGTCCTCTCGAGAGGAAGCGTCCTTCGGAGGAACATAGGCCAGTGACGATTCACCAGCAAATTCCGGGCGTTTTCCGTGGCACGGGACTTGATGAGCTACTAGCTGGAGGCTCTTATGACATCGGGACGGACACTGACGGCAGTGATGGTTCTCGCGACGCTCGTGACTTCGCCGACGTTCGCGGACGCAGGCCAGCGGCGGAGCGAGCAGTCCGACCGTCGCGACGAACAGCGCGCCGAGCGATCGGAGGGCGCGCGCTCGCGGCGCGACGCCGCTGTCGCACGCTCGCGTGATGTCCAGCGTCAGGTCGAGGTGCAGCGCCAGGTCGAGACCCAGCGGGTCGATGCGGCGCGCCAGGTCGAGAGTCGGCGGTTCGACGCCCGCCGCCAGGTGGAGGTCCAGCGGCAGGTCGAAGTGCGCCGCCAGTACGACGTGCGGCGCGACGTCGATCGCCGGTACTACTCGAACCATCGCGGGTACAGCCGCACCGTGATCGTGCCTCGTGTCGTCCGGCCCCGGATCGTCACGGTCGTGCCGTATCGCCCGTACGTCTATCGTCCGCGGTTCAGCGCCGGCACATTCTATGGCTCGAGCGGCTACTATCCGTACGGCTACACGCCGCGCGGGTACTACGATCCGCTTCCCGGCCGCCCGTATGGCGGGCTGCGGATCACCGACGCGCCGCGCGAAGCGCAGGTCTTCGCGGACGGCTACTACGTGGGAATCGTGAACGACTTCGACGGCGTGTTCCAGCACCTGAATCTCGAGGCCGGTCCGCATCGCATCGAGCTTCGCATGCCGGGGTACGACGCGGCGGTCACGTTCGACGTCTACATCCAGGCCGGACGGACCGTGACGTTCCGCGCGGACTGGTAGCGGGATACCTGTAGTGTCCGACTTCAGTCGGACCTGACAAGTCCGGCTGAAGCCGGACACTACAGCTGATAAACGTGGACCGTCGGTCTTGAGAGCGCTGTAGTGTCCGCCTTCAGGCGGACCTGACAAAGCCGGACACTACAGAAATCCTAGACGCCCATCCGATCCGACAGCAGGCACAGGCTCGTCATCCACATCAGCAGCGCATCGGCGCGTGCGCGCCCGGCGGCGTCCATCGACGGCACCGCGTCGAGCAGCGCGACCACCTTCGCGCGATCGTAGATGCCGGGCCCGTCGAGCGCGGCGCTGCGCAGCGTGTCCTGCAGGAACGTGTACAGCCGCCCGTCCTGCTGGATCGTGGCCGGCGGCGACATGAACGGGTGCTTCTGCCGGTGGTAGACCGTGTCGGTCAGCACCGGGCGCGCCGCTTCGCGCAGCACGTACTTCTCCGTCATGCCCCTGGATCTTCATCGACACCGGCATCCGCGCCGCCGTCCTCGACGACGTGATGGTCGAGGAACGGCAGCCGTCCTTCGACCGAGTGCGCCATCTCCATGCGGTCGCCCAGGTTGCTCAGGATGTAGTTGGGCAGCATCGTCTTGCCCCAGATGTAGAGCGACTGGTTCACCGGGTCGCGCCCGGCGAGCTGACGCTCGACGTCGAGGCAGTCCGAGCATGACGCGGAACGTGTCGCGGCCCGCGAACGCGGCGCGGAACTCGTCGTTCGCGACGCCGAGCAGGCCCGCGCCGATCTGCGCCCACGCCTCGAGGTTCGACGGCACGAAGCCGAGCACGCGCTGCACGCTCTCGAGCGGCGGTCGATCCCTGCGGCATGAGCATGCCCGCCGACACGCGATTGGCCGCCTCGAGCTCCGCGAGCAGCCGCGCCTTGTCGGCCGGATCGTGGCCGTTGCCGCCGTACAGCACCAGGTCGCGCCGGAAGTGCGGATAGCCGGCGAAGATCTCGTCGCTGCCTTCGCCCGTCAGCACCACCTTGATGCCGGAATCGCGCACGGCGCGGCTCAGCAGGTACTTCGCGACGGCGTGCGCGTTCGCGAACGGCCGCTCGGCGTGATAGATCGCGTCGGCGAAGTGATCGGCGAGATGCTCGGAGCGCATGTCGATCGCGGCAGAACTCCGCGCCCGACAGCCTCGCCTGTTCGCTCGCGCGATCGCGCCTCGTCGTAGTCGGCGATGATCGAACGAGAGCGTGTACGCGCGAAGCGGCCGCGACGAGAGTCGCGAGGCGAAGCCGAGCACCGCGCAGGAGTCGATGCCGCCGCTCAGGTAGCAGGCGACCGGCACGTCGGCGCGCAGGCGCAGGCGGACCGCTTCCTCGAACGAGTGCTCCAGCCGCTCGATCCACTCGCGCCGATCGACTGCCGCCGCATCGTGATCGCCAGGATCGCGCGGATAGTCCCAGTCCCAGTACGGCATGACCCGAACGTGCTCGCCGTCGGTCAGCAGGTAGCTCGCCGGGCGGGACCTGGTAGATCCCCGCGAACAGCGAGCGGTCGGGCGGATGCGACACGAAGTGGACGTCGTAGAGCGTCTCGCGATCCCAGCGCAGCGGCACGCCGAGCTCGGCGAGCGCCTTGACCTCGGACGCCAGGTAGAACGTCGCCGTCGTGGACCGTGTAGTAGAGCGGCTTGATGCCGAAGCGATCGCGCGCGGCGAAGAGCTGGCCGTCGCGCTCGTCCCAGATCGCGAACGCGAACTCGCCTCGCAGCGAGTGGAGCGACGCGCGCGCCGCGATCCTCGTACAGGTGCAGCGCGATCTCGCTGTCCGATCGCGTGCGGAACGCGATGGCCGCTCCGCTCGAGCTCGCGCGCGAATCCGCTCGAAGTCGTAGAACTCGCCGTTGACGACGATGTGGAGCCGTGCCGTCTTCGTTGGCGATCGGCTGATCGCCGGTCTCGAGATCGATGATGCTCAGCCGCGCGTGGCCGAGGCCGGCGCGGCCGATCCGGCGAGACCCAGACGTGCTGGGCGTCCGGGCCGCGGTGCCGGAGGCAGCGCGTGGCGTCGAGCATCGCTTCTCGGTCGACTCCGCCGTGTTTCGAGACCGCCGCAACGATTCCGCACATGATCGTCCTCGCACTCCTGACGCCTGGGGGCGCACTGATCCGATGCCACCATAGCGCGGGTCCTGGCGCGAGTCGTCTGCGTGCGGTTAGCAGAAAGTAAGCATTTGCGCGCCGTGCGATCTGGGATATAGACCACAGCACCATCATGCGAATGCCCCGCTGGCTCTACGCCCTGGCCGCCTTCGCCATGAGCGGATCCGCGCTTTCCGCTCAGACGCGGCCGAATGTCGTGCTCATCTACGCGGACGACCTCGGGTATGGCGACGTATCGGCGTACGGCGCGACCGCTCTGGCGACCCCGAACATGGATCGCGTCGCGAGGGAGGGGATCCGATTCACGGATGCCCATTCGACGTCTGCGACGTGTACGCCGTCGCGCTACGGGCTTCTGACCGGCGAATATCCCTGGCGCAAGCCTGGCACCGGTGTCCTGCCTGGCGACGCCGCGCTCGTCATCGAACCGGGGCGGACGACGTTGCCTTCAGTTTTCAAGAGGGCGGGATACGCGACCGGCGTCGTCGGCAAGTGGCACCTCGGCCTCGGGCCGCGCGGCGGGCCGGACTGGAACGGCGAGATCGCGCCGTCGCCGACCGACCTTGGCTTCGACTCGTCGTTCATCATGGCGGCCACCGGCGATCGCGTGCCGACGGTGTACGTCGAGAACCGGCGCGTCGTCGGCCTGGATCCCGCCGATCCCATCACGGTGACGTACGGCAAACCCGTCGGCGACTGGCCGACCGGCAGCGCCAACCCGCAGCTCCTGACGATGCATCCGAGTCACGGGCACGATCAGACGATCGTCAACGGCATCAGCCGCATCGGCTACATGACGGGCGGGAAGGCCGCCCTGTGGAAAGACGAGGACATGGCCGACGTCTTCACCCGGAAGGCCGTCGGCTTCATCGAGTCGCATCGCGCGCAGCCGTTCTTCCTGTTCTTCGCGCTCCACGATCCGCACGTGCCGCGCGTTCCGCATCCGCGATTTGCCGGCAAGTCCGGCATGGGCCCGCGCGGCGACGCGATCGTCCAGGCGGACTGGTCCGTCGGAGAGATCCTCGGAGTACTCGACCGGCTGAAGCTGACGAACGACACGCTCGTGATCGTGACCAGCGACAACGGCCCGGTGATCGACGACGGCTACAAGGACCAGGCTGTCGAGAAGCTCGGGAGCCACAAACCGTCCGGGCCGTTTCGCGGCGGCAAGTACAGCAACTTCGAAGCGGGCACTCGCGTCCCGTTTCTCGTGCGGTGGCGCGCGCGTGTGAAGCCGGGCGTGTCGGATGCGCTCGTGTCGCAGATGGATCTGCTGGCGTCGCTCGCCGCGCTGACCGGGCAGCCGATCGATCGCGCCAGGGGCGATGCGCCCGACAGCGTCGACACGCTCGCGGCCTTTCTCGGCACGTCGAAAACGGGGCGCGAGCAAATGGTCCTGCAGGGGAGCGGCCTGTCGCTGAGGCAGGGCCACTGGAAGTACATCGGCCCGAGCGAGAGGGCCAGGGTGAACAAGAACACCAGTACCGAAATGGGGAACGACACGGTCCCGCAGCTGTACGACTTGTCGAGCGACGCGGGCGAGACGCGGAACGTCGCCGGGAAGTTTCCGGATCGAGTGAAAGAGATGGATGCGCTGCTGCGGAAGCTGACCGGGCGCGATCGGCCGTAGCCGTGGAAATAAAGGAGCGCGCGGGGATGCGCGCGCTCCTGCGAGCGGCTACTTCCTGTTGAACACGATCACGTTGTGAACGGCCTGACCCTTCGGGTCTGTGCCGGTCGACGTCAGCGTGAGTACTTTCCCGTCGGCGCTGATGGCCGACTTGGTGGTGACGACGAGCTTGCCGGCCTTCTTGTATTCCGTCATGCCCGTAGTCGGGGTCGACTGTGTCGTTGCCGCCGTGTCATAGGCCGGATTCCCGGTCACGGGCACGTCCTTGCCGTCGCGCATCGTCGTGAAACCCCACTTCGCGGGCGTGCCGTCTGCGCCGACCGAATCCACCGCGATCTTGAGTCCCTTGCCCGCAGGCTCGGCGACGACCGTTGCGCTCTTCGGCGCCGGCCCCGGCTTGTACGTCGACTTCGCCGCATCCATCACCCAGGTGCCGACGAACGGGTCGGTTCCCTGAGCGCGGGCGGAGTGGCTCCAGATCAGCAGACCAGCGCACGTTGCGGCGACGTACAGCATCCGTTTCATATTCAGTGTCATGCAGCCCTCCGGATGAAAAGTGCGAAGAGCATACTTTACTCTTTCGAGATGGACGTCACCCAGTCCTCCATCAGTTTCCTCACGAGTGCTTTTGGTTCCGCGGGCAGTCCATCGGGGCGTACGCGTCCGTCCGTTCCCATCTCGAGTCGGTACGTGCGCTCGTCGCGATTGAGCTGTTCCTCAGGGTCGATCGGTCCGGGCAGTCTGACATGCGTCGTGAGGTACTCCTTCGTGGAGGATCCGACCCGCATGTGGACCTTCGCGTTCGAATCCTTCACCGTGAGGTTGATGGCCCTGAGGCCGGGCATCCCTCCGGTCGGCTCATGAAGCTCGATCGCCGGCCGCTTTGCTGCGTCGTTGTACGCGGCGATCAGGTCCTTGATCGCTGACTCGATCCCCTCCCAGAGCGTGGTGACCTGTTCGCGATACGACGCGTCCCTCCGTGCCTCGGCGTCAGCGCGCGCCCGTTCCTCGTCGTCCCGCGCCGCCCTCGCCGCGCCCGCGCGCCTGATCCACTCGTTGTCGTCGGGCATGGGTGTCATTCAGCTCTGTGGGATTCCGAGTTCCTTTGCCAGCCGGGCCATCGCACGGCTGACGCTCATGCCGGCGGCTCCCTTGGATTTGCCAAGCCTCACCGCGATCTCGTCGACGGAGTAGCCGAGCTCGATCCGCCAGATGATGACCTGGCGGTCCGCCGGGCGCAGGCGCTGCAGCGCCGCGAGAAAACTGGCCAGCCCCTCACGCATGATCGCGGACTCGAGCGGGGACGCCGCCTGGTCCTTCAATTCCTCGCCGCATTCAACGGGAACGCCGCGACGCTTCGAGGCGCGAATGAGGTCGCGGATGCGATTGACGACGCTCGTTCGCAGGTAGGCCTGCAGGCCGCCGACGGTTCGATACTGCACTCGCTTGAGTCGCTTCAGCGCGTTCAGCACCGCGTCCTGGACGATGTCCTCGGTGTTGGCGTCGTGGCGCACGTACTGGGTACACGGCCCCGCGCCCAGCGCCGCACCGATGGCGTCACGCGCGCGATGAGCGCCTCCGCCGCCGCCCAGTCTCCCTCCCTGGCCCGATCGAGAATCTCCACGGTCGAATCCGACGACAGCCCCGTCGTCGCATCCGGCCGGCGCACGTCTGAGGCGGTCGACGTGCCGTTCCTGGAATTGCTCATTATTTCGCACCGGATCCGCGGTCCAAGTGGAACATCATAGGTCAGTTCCAGCAGGGAGGGTCCGTGAAACGCCGCGCAACCTGCTGGCGTCCAAGACCTGGGAAACGAGGCGCGACGTGATCGGCCGTCAGGTATCGCACTTCTACATCATCCGCATGCTTGGGAGCGGCGGGATGGGCATCGTCTACGAGGCGCAGGATACGCGGCTGCCGCGCTCCGTCGCGATCAAGTTCCTCAAGCCGGCGTTGTCGCGGAGCGTGGATGCGCTCAAGCGATTCAAGCGCGAGGCCCGGCTGGCGTCGTCGCTCAACCATCCCAACATCTGCACCATCCTCGATGTCGACGACGACGATGGGCAGTCGTTCATCGTCATGGAGCTGCTGCAGGGCCGGAGCCTGAAGGCGCGGATGGGCGCCGGGCGCCTCGCGCTCGGCGAAACGCTCGACATCGCCGCGCAGGTTGCCGACGCGCTGGCCGTCGCGCACGACCAGGGCATCATCCATCGCGACATCACGCCGGGCAACGTCTTCCTGACGGACACGGGGCTGGTCAAGCTGCTGGACTTCGGTCTGGCGAAGCACTTTCCGACCGCGGACGGCGCCAGCGAGGCGACCGACAGCCTGACGGCGCCCGGCGTCGTCGCGGGGACGATTCACTACATGTCGCCGGAGCAGCTCGTCGACGATCCCTCGGTCGACTACCGATCGGATCTCTTCTCGCTCGGCGCTGTGTTGTACCAGATGGCGACCGGCGCGCCGCCGTTCGACATGGCGCCGCGCAACGCGCTCGTCTCGATGATCCGCGAGCAGCCGCATGTTCCGGTGCGGCAGCTGTCGCCGCAGCATCCCGTCGAGCTCGACCGAATCGTCAGCACGCTGCTCGCGAAGCATCCCTCCGATCGGTATCAGTCCGCGCGCGACCTCCGCACCGATCTGACGGTGCTCCAGTCCGGCACCCACAAACGCGGTATCGCCGCGCATCAGTCAATGCACGGGCGCGCGGCGTCGATCGCGGTTCTTCCGTTCGAGACGATCGGCGCGACAGACCCGGAGAGCCTGGCGTTCCGTGACGGCCTGGCGGAGGACGTGAGCAGCCGGCTGAGCGCGTTCGCCGATCTGCGTGTCGCGCCGCGGATGTCGACGCGCGCGCTCGAAGGGCAGTCAGTGCGCGAGATCGGCAGGCGGCTCGGCGTCGAGATGATTCTCGAAGGCACGATCCAGAAAGCCGCGGACCGCGTTCGCGTGACGGCGAACCTCGTCGACGCCGAGGACGAGCGGTCGATCCTCCCGGCATTGAGGACCGATCGCCGGTTCGACGACGTCCTCGCGACGCAGGACGAGGTGGCGCGCGAAATCTGCCAGAGCTTTGCGCCCGCGCTGGTACGGGCGCCCGCCGCGCGCTACACGCCCGAGCCAGAGGCCTATCATGCCTTCAAGCGAGGACAGCATCACTGGCAGTCCAGCCTGAGCGGCGGATGGCGGCGCGCCATCGAGCACTTCGAGTACGCGATCGCGCGCGACCCGCAGTTCGCTCACGCGCACGTCGCGCTCGCCAACGCGTACAACTTCGCCGGCTTCTACAGCCTCATGAAGCCGGGCCCCTCCTTCAGCGTGGCCGCGAAGACGGCCGGCCGCGCGCTTGCGATCGACGCCACGATCGCCCAGGCGCACAGAGAGCTGGCGCTCGCGAAATTCGGCGGCGACTGGGACTGGGATGGTTCCGAGGTGGCCTTCAGGCACGCGCTCACCCTCGATGCGGACGATGCGCTCTCGCACGTGCACTATTCCTGGCTGCTGATCCTGCTCGGCCGCGATGACGCCGCGTACTCGGAGGCGCAGCGGGCGCAGGCGCTCGCGCCGCGTTCACGGCTCGTCGCGACGTCTCGCGCGCAGACGCTGTACATCGGCGGACGCCACGACGAGGCGATCGAAATCTGCAACGAATGCCTGCGGGGCGATCCGGCCTACCTCTTCGCGACGCACGTGCGGGGACTGTGTTTCCTGGCCCGCTCGATGCGCGACGGCGCGGTCGGGGATCTCGAGCACGCAGCGCGGCTTGGCAACCGCGCGCCGTTCTATCTCGGGCTGCTGGGGCGCTGCTACGGCCAGTTCGGGATGCGGGCCGAAGCGCTCACGCTCATCGGAGAGCTGCAGAACCAGCCGCGCGACGTCTACGTGCCGCCGCAGTGCTACGTGTTCATCTACGCGGGTCTCGGCGAACTGGCACGCGCCCTCGAGTACCAGGAGAATGCGTACGCCGATGGCGCATCACCGTTCAACTACCTGTCGCCCAGCATTCGCGATCTCTACGCGCTCGACCCGTATCACAAGCGGCGGCTCGAGCAGATGCGCCTGAACGTGTAGCGTTACAGCGTCGCCTCGACGAAATCGATCGTCGCCTTGCGCGCAGCCGCGAGGTCGGGACCGGTGAATCGGTGTCCCTGCCCCGGGTACTTGATGAAGCGGAACCCTACGCCCTCGATCTTGCCGGCCGCCTTCAGCTCGCTCTCGAGCGTCAGGGAGTCCTGAATCGGCACGATCTGATCGTCGGTGCCGTGGTGAATCAGTACGGGAGGCAGCGCCGCGCGGTTGCCCACGAGCGCCGGCCGTTTCGTGGGGCCGAAGAAGTCGACGACGCATTTGAGGCTGGTGCCGCGCGGCGTGGACATGCCCAGCGTGAGCGCCAGATGCCCTCCGAGCGAGAAGCCGATGACGCCCATCTGGCCCGCGTTCACGGTCGGGTGATCGCGCAGGAACACCAACGCGTCGCCGCACGTTTCCTTCCATTTCGCCAGCTCGTCGTCGCCTGCCAGCGTGGCGTCGAGGCCTTCGCGCGTTCCGGTGCGATCGAAGTAGTGGGGAATCGCCGCGACGATGCCTTTCTCGGCCAGTCCTTCCGCGAACGAGACGATGTCCTGGCGAAATTCAGGCAGGAGACCGAACGTGCCGTGCAGGACCAGGCTGGCGGGGTGTCGGCCGGCCGAACTCGGGACATGAACGTCCACCTGAATGGACACGCCGCCGCTGACGAGTCGCTCCAGGACTGCGGACATTGATAGCCTCCGCCCTGTTTTAGTAAACGCCTGTGGGGTGAATCGCTAACACGCGAATGCGTCACGAGTCCTGCGCAGGATCGGATTGGCTGAGGCAGGATGCGGGCAGCGTGTTTGCAGCGAGTCCTGGCCGCGATACTCTGTGGCGTCGAACAATCAGACATGACCCGCACCGTCCTCACGCTCGTGATGGCATCGGCGGCGCTGGCGCCCCTCGCGGTGGCCGGACGCCAGCCGCAACAGCCGGCCGACCATCCGCGATTCAGGGTGGCCGTCGACGCCGTGCGAATCGACGCCGTCGTGACCGATCGCGACGGGCGGATCGTCAGCGATCTCACGGCAGACGATTTCGAAGTCCTTCAGGACGGCAAGCGTCAGCGAGTGACGTTCGCGCAATTCGTGCCGGTCCTCTCGAGTCCCGTGAGCCCCGCTTCAGCGCCGTTGCCGCGGAGATCCACGGGCCCCGTGCCTCCGCCCGCGACTCCGGCGCCCGTGACACGCGCGAGCATTCAGCGCACGTTCGCCATCGTCGTCGACGATCTCGGGCTTTCCTTGGAGAGCGTCTACTACCTGAAGCGCGGACTGCACGACTTCATCGATCGAGAGCTGCAGCCGACGGATCTCGTGGGCATCATGCGGACCGGCGGCACGACCGCGGTGCAGCCCTTCACGACGGACCGACGCATCCTGCACTCGGCCGTCGATGCCCTTCGCTGGAACGGGTTCTCGCGCAGCGGCGTCGAGGCGTTCGCGCCGGTCAACAAGTCGACGACCTTCGACAATCGCCACGGCCTCGGCGATCAGAATGACTTCAAGCTGGTGGACACGCTGCGACACTCGATGCTGGCCTCGGGCACGCTCGGCGCGTTGAATCTGGCGGTCCGCGGCGCCCGCGATCTGCCGGGCCGGAAGTCGCTGATGTTCGTCTCCGAGGGTTTCTTGCTCAACGATCAGGACGGGCCCGATTCACGAGTGAGGCTCGCACTGGACCGCGTGATCGACCAGGCGACGCGGGCCGGCGTCGTGATCTATTCCATGGACCCGCGCGGATTGCAGACCGGCGGGATGCAGGCATCAGACAACCTGAGTAGCGCGGACCCCGGAGTGACGACGATGGACAAGGTCGTCCGCGGCGAAGCAGCGGACCGGCTCGCGTTCAACCGGGACACGCAGGAGGCGCTCAGGTACGTCGCCGAGCAGACCGGCGGTTTCGCCGTGCTCAATACGAACGATCTGAGTCGCGGGCTGGGTCGCATCACCGCCGACGTGCGCGACTACTACGTGATCGGCTACCTGCCGGAGGAGGGCACGTTCGTCGGCAAGGGAAAGAAGCCGTCGTATCACAAGATTTCGGTCACCGTCCGCCGGCCCGGACTGCGCGTCAGGACTCGAAAGGAGTTTCTGGGCGTCGTCGATGTCGACGAGAGCAGTGCGCCGTTGACGCCTGCGCAGGAGCTGATTCACGCGGCGATCGCGCCCTTCACCGCCACGGACATGGCGCTGCGTGCGACGACGCTGCCGGGTTACGAGCCGAACCGGGGCTTGTTCGTCCGCACGCTGCTGCACATCGACGCGCGGGCGCTGGCGTTCGTCGATACGGAGGATCAGAAGAAGACCGCCTCGGCCGACGTGCTCGGCATGGTGTTCGATCGCGACGGGACCGAAGTCGCGCACTTGAGTACCGGGTTTTCGGTCGGCCTGACGGATCGAGCGACCGAAGAAGCGCTTCAGGCCGGCCTCGTCTACACGCTGCACGTGCCCATCCCGCGGGCCGGCGCGTATCAGCTGCGTTTCGCGGTGCGGGATCAGAAGACGGGGAAGCTCGGGAGCGCCGGCGAGTTCGTCGAGCTGCCGGACGTCGAACGCGGCGCCTTCGCGCTGTCGGGCATCGTCCTTCGCAGCGAAGGGAGCGCCGCGCCGGGTGATGCCGCCGGAGGGATCCAGGTCTCACCAGCGCAGGCGATCGGCGTCTATCGGCCCGGCGACGAGATCTCCTACGCCTACGAAATCTACAACGCGGCGAAGCAGGTGCAGGCGTCGGCCACCGTGTGGCGCGGCGCGGAAAACGTCGCCGCGCTGCCGGCGGATCCGCTCGCGCGTCCCGCGGGCGGCGAGCGCCGATTCGCCGCCGCCGGCCGTCTGAAGCTTGGCGAAGGGCTGCCGCCCGGCAACTACGTCCTGCAGATCTCGGCGACAACCGCGGACTCGACGGGCGAGCGCAGCAGGCGCACGGCAGCGCAGCGGATCTCCTTCGACGTGCGCTGACATCAGTAGTGTCCGGCCTTAGCCGGACGTCCCGGGTCCGCCTGAAGGCGGACACTACAGGACTGCGCTCGCTACTTGTTTCCGGTCACTTCGGCCAATGCCACGGGCGCGCCGCCGCGGGCCTTGCTCAATTCCGCGGCTTCCATGAACGCGATGATCTCGAGCGTTTCCTCCGGCGGCACCGGCGGCACGCCGGTCTGGAAGAACCTGACGATCTCCACGAGCAGCCCGCGATAGTCGCTCTTGAGGGGCACGGGCGTCGCGAGCACGGCCTTCATGCCGAAGGCGATGGCTCCATAGTCCTGCCTGCCTTGAATCAGGCCGCGCATCGTGCCGATGCGCCCGTCCGTCCACCGTCCGACGACCGTGTCGCCGGTGTCTGTCTTGACGCGCGTGACCTGATCGCAGCCCGGCCCGAGGAACGTGTACATCATCTCGACCGCGTGGATGCCGTACCAGAACAGGTCGGGATGATGCGGCTCCAGGTTTTCGGGGCCGAAGGCGAACGCGCCGCGGATCCCGCCGTGCGCGTCGCTCGTTCTGATCGCCTGGATCTCGGTCACGAAGCGCAGGCTCGACGTGCTGAAGAACGGCACGCCCGCCTCGCGCGACAGGCGGACGATCTCTCGCGCGTCGGCGTAGCTGGCGGCGAACGGCTTGTCGATGAACACGCGCTTCTTCGCCTTGAACACGGGCCGGACCTGCGCGAGATGCGGGCGCCCGTCGACACTCTCGAGCAGCACGGCGTCCACCTTCTCGCACAGTTGCTCGATCGAGTCGACGAACTCGACGCCCCACCGATCCTTCAGCTCCGCGGCGAACTTGTCGATCCGCGTGCGGCTGGCTTCGACGTCGGGGCTGCCGCCCTTGAACGCGGCGACCACGCGCGCGCCCGGTACGTGATTGGGGTGGCTCCTGTCGTTGAGGAGCTGCGTGAATGCCGTCACGTGGGAGGTGTCGGTGCCGATGATGCCGATTCTGATTTCGGCCGGCTGCGCGGCCGCGGGGTGCGGTGCGCCGCGCCCGGCAGCAAAAGGTGATGCGCCGACACCGGACCACGCGAGACCGCACGCGATCACTGCTGCGACGTCAATCTTCTTCATCCCTGCACCCGTGCCTTTTCGCGCTCGATGAGCACACGACGGAGGATTTTCCCGGAGGGCGATTTCGGAATCTGATCGATGACGTCGAGGGCGCGGATCCTCTTGTAGGGGGCGACCCGCTCGGCGACGTAGCTCATGATCTGATCCGGCGGCACGTCGCTCTTCAGCACGACGAAGGCTTTCGGCACTTCGCCGGCTTCCTCGCTGGCCATGGGGATCACGGCGGCGTCGGCGACCGATGGATGCGAGACGAGGATCGCTTCGAGCTCGGCCGGGGCGATCTGCAGGCCCTTGTATTTGATCAGTTCCTTCACGCGATCGACGATGAAGAAGCAGCCGTCCTCGTCTGCGTACCCGACGTCGCCCGTGTGCAGCCAGCCATCGGCGTCGATCATCGCGCTGGTCGCGTCCGGCCGATTCAGGTACCCCTTCATCACCTGCGGTCCGCGGACGCAGATCTCGCCCTGTTCTCCGGGGCCGAGTTCCGCGCCCGTGACGACGTCGACGACTTTCGACTCGGTGTTGGGAAGAGGCGGCCCGATGCCTCCGATCTTGATCGAGTCCGCGCCAATCCGCGTCGCGTGCGTGACGGGCGACGTTTCCGTCAGGCCATATCCCTGGACGACACGGCAGCCGAGACGCGCGGACGCGGCGGTCGCCGTGCTTTCGGCCAGCGGCGCGGCGCCCGAGAACAGCGTGTGAAGAGAGCCCAGATCGTACTTGTCGACGATAGGGCTCTTTGCAAACGCGAGGACGAGCGGCGGCACGACGTTCGCGAACGTGATCTTGTACTTCTCGACGATCTGCAGGCACGCCTCGAGCTCGAACCGCGGCATCGTCACGACCGTCGCCCCGACGTAGATCGCGAGGTTCATGATGACGACCATGCCGTAGATGTGGAAGAAGGGCAGCACGCCGAGCATGATGTCGCGGTCGCCCAGCTCCAGCATGTTCGTGGACTGGACGATGTTCGCGACGAGGTTGTAGTGGGTGAGCATGACGCCCTTCGGCAGCCCCGTCGTCCCGCTGGAGTAGGGAAGCACGACCAGTTGCTCGCGCGGATCGAACGTCACCCCCGGCGGCTCGCCGCCACCCGCGAGCAGGGAGTGAAAGGGGATCGCGCCTTCTGCTTCGCCGAATACGTAGAGCTCCCGCACGCCGGCGTCGCGAGCGGCCTCGGCCGCCTTGTCGAGGCAGCCCGGCACTGTGACCAGGGCCCGCGCGCCAGCATCTTCGAGCTGCCGGCCCAGCTCACCGGCGGTGTAGGCCGGATTGATCGTGGTGACGATGCCGCCCACGAGCGAGACCGCATGGAACGCGACAGCGTATTCGGGCAGGTTCGGGCTGTAGATCGCGAAGACGTCATTCTTGCGGAAGCCACGTGCGGCGAGCCCGGCCGCCGTCGCGCGCACCGCGTCCGAGAGCCCGCGGTACGTGATCGTGCGGCCGCTCGGGCCGTCGATGAACGCGGGCTTGTCTCCGCGGTCGTGAGCGCGCTCGAGCAGAAACGGTGTGAGCGGAACTTCGGGGATGACTCGATCCGGCTCCGGCGCACGAAAGATCATGCCGACATCCTTTCATCCCCCTTGACAATCTTCCGGGCGCCGCCGTAAGAACCTGACGGCTACGTTATCCGCGGAACGCCCGCCGCGGTCTGCCGCGCTGGAGGTTGTGATGAAGACCTGGAACCGTCGTCGCTGGCTCGGGCTTGCGAGCGCGGCCCTCGTGGCGCCCGCGGCAGCGATGCGGGGCCGCGCCGCCGCCGCGCCGCAGCCGACGCCGCCGGCCGCCGCCGCCCCTCTGCCGCTCGATCAGTTTCAACCACGCAGCATGCTGAGAGGTACCGGAAACACGGGTGGAGCGCGCGCGGTTTCCGGTGATCGACATCCACACCCATCTCACGAGGGCGGATCGAACGGCCGGGGCCCCGGACGACGCGACGGCCGCACTCGTTCCGCCATCCGAGGTCCTGCCGGTCATGGACCGGAAGGGCCTACGCGCGATGGTGAACCTGACCGGCGGCCGGGGCGCGGGCCTCGAGCGCTCGGTTCGGGACTTCGACCGGGCGCATCCGGGCCGGTTCATCACCTTCACCGAGCCGTCGTGGTCGCGCGCGCAGGAGCCGGGGTATCCCGCGTTCCAGGCTGCGGAGCTCGAGCGCGCCCGACGCGTTGGCGCGCGCGGGTTGAAGGTGCTCAAGACGCTGGGTCTCTACCTGCGCGACGGGGCGGCGCCCGGCAAGCTGGTCGCGGTCGACGATCGCCGGTTCGATCCGATGTGGGATGCGTGCGCGGCGCTCGATCTGCCGGTGTGCATACACGTTGCCGATCCGGTGGCGTTCTTCCTGCCGACCGATCGATTCAACGAGCGGTACGAAGAGTTGAGCCATCATCCGAACTGGTCGTTCCACGGGCGGGACTTTCCGGCCTTCAAGGAGATCCTGGCGGCGCGCGACCGCGTGTTCGCGCGCCATCCCCGCACCACGTGGATCGCGCTGCACGTGGGGCATCACGCCGAGGATCTCGCGAGCGTCGGCGAGACGCTCGATCGGTTCCCCAACGTTCACGTCGAGCTCGGCGCGCGCATCGGCGAGCTCGGACGGCAGCCGCGCGCCTCGAAGCGGTTCTTCGACCGGTACCAGGATCGCATCCTGTTCGGCACCGACGCCGTGCCGAACGGGCACGAGACGCCGCAGCAGATCTTCGGCGACGCGCTGTACGAGATCTATTTCCGTTTTCTCGAGACCGAGGACGAGTACTTCGACTACGCGCCTGCGCCCGTGCCGCCGCAGGGACGATGGCGGATCTACGGCCTCGGTCTGCCCGAGCCGATCCTGAAGAAGGTGTATCACGACAACGCCGCGCGCCTGCTCCGCCTTGGCGCGGCGGCCGCGGACTGATTCGAGATCACGCTTTCACCGTATCTTCTTCCACGCCCACCAGTCTTCGACGACCGCGTCGACCATGTCGCGCGCGGCTTTCTCCAGCCAGCGGGAGGGGCGCGTGCGGAGATCGCGCAGGATCCGCGACGGGCGCGTGCCGAGGTGCACGTTCGCGGTTTCCCATCCCATCGCCCACAGCAGCTTCCTTTCGAACTGACGGCCGGGCAGATGGCTCACGTCGATCTTCGTGCAGTCGGGCGAGAGCCGCCGCACGCTCCAGCCGCCGCGCACCACGAAGAATGGATCGTGATCGCGGACCGCCTGCCGGAAGAGCGCGGCCGTCCACGTCTTCCTGATCGGCGCGTCCGACGCCCAGACGCAAGCAGATGGCACGACCGCCTTGGCTTCTCTCGCGACGAAGCCGCCTCGATGCGATCCCAGCGCGACGAAGCGCGGCCGCCCGAGGCTTCCCATGCCGGCGGAGCGATGCCGGATGCTGGAGCCGGTCGTCCGTCGCGGCAGGCGCAGCATCGCGGCGACCGCGCGCGGCGGCGGGCTGCCGGCCTTCGGCGCGGACGTCAGCTTCTTCCAGAACTTCGCCGGGTCCTTGAGCTCGGACTCCGCGATCTCCGCGAGCCAGCGGTGCGTTTCGGCGAGCACGATGGGCTCGCCGCCGCTTGCGAGCGACGCCGTGTATCCCTGCAGGATCGCCCGGCACAGATTGGGGATCGACAGTCCGAGCTCGCCCTGGTGTTTCGCGAGCGCCGCGCTCGTCGCGAGCCTCACGAGATCGTGCGTGTACGGCAGCTTGTAGGCTTCGTCCGGATCGTTGACGCCCCACGCGAGCCGCCCCTCCTCGTCGCGCCACGTGCCGAAGTTCTCGAGGTGAAGGTCGCCGACCGACAGCACAGGCGGGGCATCCACGAGGTCCGAGCAGACGACCGGCCAGATCTGCGCCCAGCGGTAGAACGTCGCGCGGAGGAAGACGAACGGGTTCTTCCGCATCTCCTTGTGCTTGGCGTGCAGGTCCGCGGCGATGACATCAGTGTGCGTGCGGAGCCACGATTCGTAGGAGCGCGTGGCCTTCTGGATGTTCATGCGCGCGAGTATAGCCAGGTTAGAGGCGCTCGAGTCTGGCGCTGTCCCCGATAATAAGTCCAGCGGCGTTAGAGCCAGCCGCGCTGCCGCGCAAGTCTCGCAGCCTCGATGCGATTGGTAACGCCCAGCTTGGAAATCGCTTCCGACAGGTAGTTCCGGACCGTCCCTTCCGACAGATTCAGCTGCTCCGCGATGTCCGCGCTGGCAAGACCCTCCTCGGCGGCGCGCAGGATCTGGCGTTCGCGATCGGTGAGCGGGTCGGCGTCGCCCCACGCGTCCTGCGCCAGCTGCGGATCGACCACGCGCAGCCCCTGGTGCACACCGCGGATGGCATCTGCGAGCTTCTCGGCGGGCGCGTCCTTCAGCAGGTAGCCGGAGGCGCCGGCCTCGAGCGCGCGGCGCAGATAGCCCGGTCGGGCAAACGTCGTCAGGATGATCACGCGCGGGCGCGAGCCCTTGCGCGCGCGCTGGAGCTCGGCGGCAAGCTCCAGTCCGGTCATCGCGGGCATCTCGATGTCGGTGAGGACCACGTCGGGGTCGGTCTTCGCCGCCAGCGCCAGCGCCTCCTTGCCATCGCGCGCGCGGGCCACGACGTCGATGTCGGGCTCGATATCGAGCAGTGCGGCCAGGGCGCCGAGCACCATGCCCTGGTCTTCGGCAATCAGGACTCGAATCTGCGGCATGAAGGTTCAGCTCGCCGAGAGGGGCAACCGGATATGCAGTCGCGTGCCGTGATCCGATTCGTGTTGGAGGACTCCGCCCAGCGCCTGGATCCGCTCGCGCATGCCGGTCAGGCCGTGACCGAACGGGGCGTTGCCGCCGCGGCCGTTGTCGGCGACTTCCATCAACACTGAGCCGTCCCGAGTGTAGAAGCGGATGTGGCACCGCGTCGCGCCAGCGTGGCGAATGACGTTGGTGGCCGCCTCGCGCAGCGCCAGCGACAGGGCAGTATCCTGCGCCGCGTTGAGCTGCACCGGATGCGACTCGACGGTGGCGTCGATACCGGCGCTGGACAGCGCCTCGCGCACGTGCTCCATCTCTGCCTGCACGCCCGACGATCGGTAACCGGTGATGGCCGTGCGCACCTCCGCCAGTCCCTCGCGCGCGATCCGCTCCACGTCTTCGATCTCCCGAGTGGCGCCGGCCGCGTCGCGGGCCACAAGCTTCCGTGCCAGCTCGCTCTTGAGGACGATCACCGACAGTGTGTGGCCGAGCAGGTCGTGGAGGTCGCGGGCGATGCGCTCGCGCTCGGCGACCTTGGCCAGCCGCTCCACTTCCTCTTGCGCCAGCCGCAGCTTCGCGTTGCGATCGTCGTTGACGGTCGCCTGGATGGTGACCGCTCCCACCAGCGCGGAGATGAGCGCCGACATCGCGCTGTACCACACCGGCATCCCCATCCATGCCGGGGTGGCGCCGCCGATCGCTACTTGCACGGCCAGTGCGATTGCCGCGTGCCGCGCCGGCCGCAGGTTGCCCAGCAGCGCCGCGCCGTAGATCCAGAACGCTACGGCGCCCGGGTTCCGCGTGCTGAACGCCGCCGCGAGGAGGTCCATGACGACGACCAGCGCGAAGATCCGCCCGCCGCGCGCGGTTTGCCCCGCGAAGTACGCCGTGAGAAAGACGACGAACGCTGCCAGCTGCGCCGCCGTTTCCCTGCTGCTGAAGGCCGGTTGAAACGCCCCGGCCAGGAATGGAATGGAGTAGATGAGCCACGCAAAGCGCTCCCACCCCAGCTCCCTCAGCTTCCCGGTCATGGCCTTCAACATGTCTTCACTCTCGCGTCCGTGGAACTCGCACCGAATCCCTCAGCGCCCCGGCCGCCACGGGCCCGGCGATGTTTCGGTCAGCTGCGCCACGTCGAGCTTGCGGCCGCCAAGATACACAGACACGACACGGCGATACGCGCCGACGTCCTCGGTGGGATCCTCGTCGATCAGCACCAGATCGGCAACCGATCCCGCAGTGATCCGGCCAAGCGTGGACTGGCCCAGCCGATCCGCCGCCCGCGACGTGGCGGCCTTCAGCACCTCGCCCAGCGGCATCCCCGCCTGCGCCAGCAGTTCCAGTTCCCGGATGAGCGACACGCCGTGGAACGTCACGGGATTCCCGGCATCGGACCCGGCGAGGATTGGCACGCCCGCCTTGATCGCCCGCGCCGTCTGCGCCAGGGATCCCTGGAACGCCTGCGCCATCTTGTCGGCCGTTTCGCCGTCGGTGAGCATCGGCGCGATCGCCGACTTCGGGTCGAGCAGGCTCGCCAGGATCTGCGGGTGCGCGAGCCTTCGCGCAAGCGGATCCTCGCCGCCCACCACCCGCCGCTTCCAGCCATAGTCGACCACGACATTGGTCGGCGTGAACGTGATCTTCTTCGCCGCCATGAGCGCGATGGCCTCGTCGCTCAGCCCGCGGCTCGCGTGCTCGACGCCATTGGCGCCAGCGTCGATCGCCAGCCGCACGTCGGCGTCGGTGCCGACGTGCACGGTGGTGCGCATCCGCCGCGCCTTCGCCTCGGCCATCGCCGCGCGGAACACCTCCTCGCGCAGCCGCGGCAGGGGCCGCGAGCCGAAGCCCGGCTCGAGCACCAGCTTGACGAGATCCACGCGCGCGCGATCGAGCTCGGCGATCGCCGCCCGCGCTTCGTCCGGCGTCTCGACCTGCCGCGTGAGCTGTTCGGCCAGCCCCGGCAGGAAGCCGAACATCTCCGACGGGTGTCCGCCCCTCGCCGTGACCGACGGCCCGGAGAAGAACGTTCGCGGCGCGCGCTCGCCGGCCGCCGCAACGGCGGCGGACAACGTCCGCATGTCGGCGAGCCCGTCGGTGAGCGACACCACGGAGGTGACGCCGGCGGCCAGCGTCGCACCGAAATCGCGCAGCATGCGATCGTCGAGGCGCTCGATCGGCGACGCGCCGATCCCGCCGGTGCCGCCCCAGTGAACGTGCGAATCGAACAGGCCGGGGATGAGATAACGTCCGTTCACGGTTTCGACCACCGCGCCCTCCGGCAGCGGTGTCCGCTCGTCGTCCAGTGTCACCTCGGCGATGCGGTGGTCGCGGATCACGACGCGGGCGTTGACGATGCGTCCGCCGAGGCCGTCCAGCACCGTCGCGCCCCGCAGGACGCGCACCTGCCCCAGCGCCGCGCCCGGCTCGATGCGTCGCGTACCAGGCAAGTCGCCGATGCGGAACGCCGGCGCCGCCAGTGCCGCCACCGCCAGCGTGCTCCCGAAGACGATCGCAATCGTCGCCAGCGCCTTCCTGGAGATGGGCTCGGTGCCCTCCCAGCGGAAAAGCATGGACGTGAGGATCGTGCCGACGATGCCGATGGCGATCAGGACGGCGAGCGATCCGAGCATGGTCGACAGGCCCTCGCCGCGGACGATGACGCTGGAGTAGGCGTCGTTGAGGTAGGTGGTCGGCAGCAGCCGCGCGAATCGCTTGACGCCGTCGGGGAGCACCGCGAACGGTATGGCCGATCCCGACAGGAACATCATCGGGAAGAAGATCAGGTTGGCGATCGCCGGCGCCGTCCGGATGTCGCGGGCGGCGCTCCCCAGCAGCATCCCCATCGGGACCAGCGCCACGGCGCCACTCAGGAAGACGCCGGTGAGCGCCGGCCACGAGCCCGCCATCTGCATCCCGAAGATCGCGCGCGACAGCGCCATCAGCAGGGCCATCGACAAGAAGCCGGTGAGCAGCGCCGTGATGCCGTGCGCGATGGCGACGGCGGCCGCGGTCACCGGCGTCACGCGCAGGCGTCTCAGCAACCCGGTCTCGCGCTGCTGCACCAGCGGCAGCGCCACGCCGAACAACGCGCCAGACATCAGTGTCGTCGTCAGCAACCCCGGCATCAGCACGGCGGTCATGCGCGCGTCGCTGCGCGCCATGATGAAGCCGAAGAGCAGCAGGAATCCGACGGGGAAGGCCATCATCCAGAACAGCGCCGTCTTCGAGCGGCGGAGTTCGGTGAGCTGAGCGCGAACGAGCGCGAGCACACTGCGAAGGAACATCTCAAGCCTCCAGCGGCGCGGCAGCGCCGATCGCGACGGGGGTGGTCCCCACGAGTTGCAGGTAGACGTCTTCGAGCGAGGGCCGCTTGAGCCGCAAGTCGTCCAGCCGCGCGCCGGAGGCACGCAGCGAATCGGCGAGTCCAAGGATGGCGGCAGTGGGATCGGCCGTGCGATAGCGGAGCAGAGCGCCGTCGTGGCCTTCGAACGCGGCGCCCGGCACGAGCCGCGAGTGATCGACGTCGCCAGCGACGCCGAGCCACAGCGTGGACGCGCCGGCAGCGCGGGCGAGAAGTTCCAGCGGCGTGCCGTCGGCGACGATGGCGCCCTGCGAAAGAATCACGACGCGGTCGGCCAGCGCCTCGATTTCGTCGAGGTAGTGCGATGAGATCAGGACAGTCTTGCCGTGCTGCCGAAGCGTCCGCAGGATTTCGTGAATCTGTCGGCGCGCCAGCGGATCGAGGCCCGACGTCGGCTCGTCGAGGATGTAGAGATCCGGATCGTGCAGCATCGCCAGCGCGAGGGCCAGGCGCTGACGCTGTCCGCCGGAGAGCGTGCCGACGAGCGCCTTGCCCTTGTCCGCGAGATCGACCCGGGCCAGCACGTCTGCCGGCGCGAGCGCTCGCGGGTACAGCGCGGCGTAGAGCTTCAACGTTTCGACCACGGTCAGCTCGGGGACGAAGGCGGTCGTCTGCAGCTGCACCCCCAGCCGCGTCCGCAGCGCCGCCGGCGCCACCGCCGGATCGAGGCCGAGGACGCACGCGGTTCCAGAGGAGGGCGTGCGGAGGCCTTCCAGGATCTCCACCAGCGTCGTCTTGCCCGCGCCGTTGGGGCCCAGCAGCCCGACGATGTGACCGCCGCCGGCGATGGCGAGGTCGAGACCGCGGAGGGCCACGACGTCGCCGTAGGCCTTGCGCAAACCTCGGATTTCGATCGCGTTCATCATGCGTGCGATCGTCGCGCCTCGCCGGCCGCCGCACCAGTGACGGACGTCACGAGTTGGGGTGACACTTGTCACTTCAGGCCTCGGCGGGCATCGGAGCTTGGCCGTCCGCGGCGTTGGCATCGCGCCGCGCTCGGCGTATCTTTTTGCCGGCTTAGGGAAACTAGACCTGTGACCGATCCGGACTTCCGAGACGCTTTCCACGCGCACAAGGACGTCCTCTACCGCTTCGTCTATCGGATGACCGGATCGGCGAACGGCGCCGAGGACATCGTTCAGGAGTGCTTTCTGGCGCTGTGGCGCAAGCCTGGCGCGTACGACCCGAATCGCGGGACCCTGCGGGCATTTCTGCTCGGGACCGCCCGCAACCTGGTTCTCAAACAGTGGCGAGACGAGCATCCCCACGACTCGATCGACGAGGACTCGTTTTTCTGCGGGCCGGTCGACCTGCTCGGTCAGGAGCGCGCAGAGACAGTGAGACGGGCGGTCCAGATGCTGCCCCCATTGCAGCGGGAAGCGATCATCCTGGCCGAGTACGAAGAGCTGACGTTGGAAGAAATCGCGCGGGTTACGGAATCGGCCGTTTCAAGTGTCAAGTCACGACTGCATCGTGCGCGCGCGAATCTGAGGCGGATGCTCGCGCCGCTGCTCGAGGAGAAAGGCTCTGTTTATGGAACCCGGTGACGATCCCCGACTGAAACGTCTGCTGCATGAATGGCAGGTGCCGAATGCTCCTGACACGCTCGATCAGCGGGTGTTCGGTCAGCCGAGGCCGTGGTGGCGGATCCTTGCGACCTCGCGTGTTCGAGTTCCGCTGCCGGTCGCCATTGCGGTCTCCGTGCTGCTGGTATGGCTCGCCACCCTCGCGGTTCGCGTTCCCGATGTTGAGCCGCCTGGCGCCACCTACGACCTGCGGGGCTTCCAACCGGTCAAGTCCGTTAACGTGCGAATCGAAAGGAGCAGCGATGCCATACCGTAGTGCGTTCGCTTTTCTGCTGGTCATCATCGCGGCACTGCCGTCGGCGGCGCAAGTGTCGGTCTCCATGCACAGTGGGATCGAAGTTCAGATGACGGCGCGAATAGAGCCTGGTTCAGTGCGGATTCCGTCGGGCGTGAGGGCAATCCACATCGGTCGCTTCCATCGCGTCGTGCAGGATCGCAGCCAGAGGCGGTACTTTGCATACGACGTGCTCGTCGAACCAAAGAACGACTCTCGGGCATTTCAGGTTCGCATTGAACCGTTCAGCCTGTCCGCAACGGACCTCGCCGAGATGCAGGTTGATCCGTCCTGGACGTATGTCCCGCTCCTCAAGTACCCCCTGGTGCCGGACGTGCGCGCGGGAGATAGCGTGGCGATCGATCTCCTGGAGAATCCCGCCACCGGACAGAAAGTCGTGGACTATTTCGTCTTCAAACGTTCGAACGCCACAGCTGCCGCAGAACTCCCGGTGCGAGACTTGTCTGTGGCTGACGTGCAACTGCGGCTGGATGATTTCCGGATCATCGTGAACGGAACGGTGCTGGACGCCTCGACGCGTGTGGGCGGCAGTATCTCGGGTGCCGCGCTGTGGTTCTACGTCCCGGAGCGGGGCCGCTTCGTGATGTCATTGCTGCCGAACGCGAACTTCGGCTTCCGCCGTGCTGGCGAAGTCACGAACGCGTTGCTCAGCTTCACGGACGGGAGTGATCGGTACGACATCAAAAGCACCAGTCGGATAGCTCCGGCCAGCGGCCGTTTCAACCTCTACGTCCTCCTCGATCCCGAGTGGCGACCAACGGGGAGTGAGTCCAACTCGCCGCTCATTGTCGGAGCAGCCGATCGCGCAGAATGGTTGACCGCGAAGTGATCTTTGCGAACGGATGTCCCGGCTACGGCGGGCAGCCTTCGCCTGGATCGAAGCGAAGGCTGGTGCGAAAGGAGAGATTCGAACTCTCACGGTATTGCTACCGCCAGCCCCTCAAGCTGGTGCGTCTGCCAGTTCCGCCACTTTCGCTCAGGAGGGATGGTCCGGCTGAAGCCGGACGCTACACGTACTCTTACTTCTTCTCCGGCTGCACCGGCGTCGGTGTCGCGGGCGCGGTCGGCGCCGGCGTCTGCACGGGCACCGACGATGTCGGCGCGGGACCGGAAACCCCGCGCATGATCGAGCCTGGGCCCTGGCGTCCCATGATCCCGAGCGCGATCGCGCCGATCATGAACAGGATCCCCAGGACGGTCGTGGCGCGGGTCAGCACGGTCGCGCCCGCGCGCGCGCCGAACGCGGTCTGGCTCCCGCCGCCGCCGAACGCGCTCGCCATGTCGCCGCCCTTGCCCTGCTGCAGCAGCACGACGAGCAGCAACAGCAGGCAGGTCAGCACGTACAAGACAACGGCCAGGTAGTAGAGCATAACGTCCGATTATACCGCGCTCTTGCGGCTCCTTGCCACAATGCCCTGAAAACTCTGGATCTCGAGGCTCGCGCCGCCCACGAGGGCGCCGTCGACGTCGGGCAGGCTCACCAGATCCTGGATATTGTCCGGCTTCACGCTGCCGCCGTAAATCACGTGGCAGTGATCCGCCGCGTCGCCGCCAAACCATTGCCTGAGCCGCTGCCGGATGTGCGAATGCGCGTCTCCGGCCTGGTCCGGCGTCGCGTTCCGGCCGGTGCCGATGGCCCAGACCGGCTCGTACGCGATCACGAGGCTGCCGATCTGCTCGCCGGTCATGCCGTCGAGCCCCACCTTGATCTGACGATCGAGCACGCTCATCGTCAGGTCCGCTTCGCGCTCGTCCAGCGTTTCGCCGATGCAGACGATCGGCGTGAGGTTCGCGGCGAGCGCCGCGACGAGCCGCCGGTTGACGCTCTCGTCGGTGTCACCGAAAATCCGCCGGCGCTCCGAGTGCCCGAGGATGACGTAGTCCGCGCCCGCTTCACGCACCATCTCGGCGCTGACCTCGCCCGTGAACGCGCCCTGCTTCTCCCAGTACGCGTTCTGCCCGGCGACGCCGATGTTCGTGTTGCGGGCGGCCTCGGCCACGGCGTGCACGGCCGTGAACGGCGGCGCCACCACGATCTCCACGTCGTCGACATCCTTCACGACGCTGCGGAGCTCCTTGACGAACACGACCGCCTCGTGGACGGTCTTGTGCATCTTCCAGTTCGCCGCGATGAAGGGGATGCGCATGTTTTGGCTCTCAGCTTCCAGCTGCCAGCTTCCAGCTGCCAGCTAAAAGCATACTGCTCTCAGCCGAACGACTAAGAACTGAGAGTTCTTAGCTGGAAGCTGGAAGCTGGGAGCTGGAAGCTTACTTGATCGCCTCAACCCCCGGCAGCGTCCGGCCGCCGAGGAACTCGAGCGACGCGCCGCCGCCGGTCGAGATGTGGGCGATCCGGTCGGTGACGCCCGCTTTCGCGACCGCGGCGATCGAGTCTCCGCCGCCGATGATCGTGATGCCCTTGACCGACGCCACGGCTCTGGCCACCTCGATTGTGCCATTCGCGAACTGATCGATCTCGAACACGCCCATGGGCCCGTTCCAGACGACGGTCTTCGCGCCGGCGATGACGTCCCGGTAACTCTGCACCGTTCGCGGCCCGATGTCGAGTCCCATCCGGTCGCCGATCGCCTCGTCCCCGACCGCAAGCGTTGCCGCCGGCGCATCCGCCGCGATTTTCGGGCTGACGACGTGATCGGACGGCAGCTCGAGCCGGAGGCCGCGCTCTTTCGCGCGGCGCTCGATGTCGCGCGCCGAGTCGAGCAGCTCCTCCTCGACGAGCGACTTGCCCACGGGCAGGCCCCGCGCCCTGAAGAAAGTGTAGGCCATCGCGCCGCCGATGAGCAGGGCGTCGACGCGTGGAATCAGGTTCTCGATCACCTCGAGCTTGTCCGAGACCTTCGCGCCGCCGAGGATCGCCACGAACGGCCGGTCCGGCTTCTCGATCGCGCGGCCGAGGTACTCGACTTCCTTCGCCATCAGGAGACCGGCGGCCGACTGCTTGACGTGATGGACGATCCCTTCGGTCGACGCGTGCGCGCGGTGCGCGGACCCGAACGCGTCGTTGACGTAGACGTCGGCGATCGCGGCAAGCTGCTTCGCGAACGCCGGGTCGTTCTTCTCTTCGCCCGAGTGGAACCGGAGGTTTTCGAGCAGCACCACGCCGCCGGGTCCGGCTTTTTCAATCGCGCGCGCCGCGGCGTCGCCGACCGCGTCCTCCGCGAACTCGACTGGCCGTCCCAGGAGCTCCGACAGGCGCGACGCAACCGGCCGGAGCGAGAACTCCGGCGCCGGCTTTCCCTTGGGCCTCCCCAGGTGCGACGCGAGAATCACCGTCGCGCCCTTGTCGAGCGCGAGGCGGATCGTCGGCAGCGACGCGCGGATGCGCGTGTCGTCGGTGATCTTCCCGTCCTTGATCGGCACGTTGAAGTCGACGCGGACGAACGCCTTCTTCCCCTTCAGATCGAGATCGCTGATGCTTCGCGCGGCCACGAATCAGAGCCCCTTCTTCACCATGTACTGCAGAAGGTCGACGCAGCGGCTCGCGTAGCCCCACTCGTTGTCGTACCAGGACAGGACCTTCACGAAATCCCCGTCCATGACGCTCGTGTACGGCGAGTCGACGATGGAGGAGTGCGGGTTGCCGCGGAAGTCGATCGACACGAGAGGCGCCTCGAGGTACTCGAGGTAGTTCTTCATCGGGCCGTTCGCGGCGGCCTTGAACGCGGCGTTCACCTCCTCGGCCGTCGTCTTCTTGCCGAGGATCGCGGCGAGGTCGACGACCGACACGTTCGGCGTCGGCACGCGCATCGCGATGCCGTCCAGCTTTCCCTTGAGTTGCGGCAGCACTTCGCCGACCGCGGACGCGGCGCCGGTCGTCGTCGGGATGATCGACAGCGCGGCGGCGCGGGCCCTGCGCAGATCCTTGTGCGGCAGGTCGAGGAGCTGCTGGTCGTTCGTGTACGAGTGGACGGTCGTCATCCACCCTTTTGTGATCCCGAACGACTCGTGCAGGACCTTGGCGATCGGCGCGAGGCAGTTCGTCGTGCACGACGCGTTCGAGATGATGTGATGGATCCCCGCGTCGTACTTTTCCTCGTTCACGCCGAGGACGACCGTGAGGTCCGGCCCCTTCGCCGGCGCCGTGATCACGACCTTCTTCGCCCCCGCGGCGATGTGCTTGGCGGCGCCGTCGCGGCTCGTGAAGATGCCCGTCGATTCGAAGACGACGTCCACGCCGAGCGACTTCCAGGGGAGCTGCGCGGGATCCTTGATCGAGAGCACCTGGAACTCGTCGCCGTCGACGGTGATCCGATCGCCCTTGGCGGAGATCGCCGCCTTGAGGTTGCCCAGGATCGAGTCGTACTTGAGCAGGTGGGCCAGCGTCTCGGCGTTGGTCAGATCGTTGACCGCGACGATGTCGATCGAGTCGTCGTCGATCGCTGCGCGCATGATGTTCCGGCCGATCCGGCCGAACCCGTTGATGCCTACTTTGACGGCCATTCTCAGTTCTCTCCCTTGCAGTGAAGTATCGGGGCGGTGCGACGAGCGTAAACCGCTGATTCTAATGAACGCATCGCCCGATGGTCAAACCCGGTTTTTCCCATTGTAATCGTTTACTTTCCAAGGTCCCGGGGGCGCTGGCCCCCGCGCGCCCGCCGCGCCGCGCATGCTACAGTTAGTGGAATCCCACCGATGTACGCGGCTTACAGCGTCTCGATCGTGCTCTTCTTCATCGTGGTGTCCCCGTACCTCCTCTATCAGGCGATCCGCTACCGCAAATACATCGGCAGCCTGCCCCAGCGCATGGGCTACCTTCCGGTCTCGTTCAACCTCGATGGCGACGAGTCGATCTGGATCCACGCGGTGTCGGTTGGCGAAGTGCTCACCGCGCGCGCGTTGCTGCCCCAGCTCCACGAACGCTACCCGCGCCTGCGGATCTTCGTTTCGACGACGACGATGACCGGACAGCAGCTCGCGCGGACGAGCCTCCCGTACGTGGACGAGGTGTTCTACCTGCCGTTCGATCTCGGCTTCATCGTCAACCGGACACTGGGGCTGGTGCGGCCCCGGCTCTTCGTGATGATGGAAACCGAAATCTGGCCCAACCTCCTTCGTGCGTGCCACCGCGACGGCGTCAAGACGGCCCTCGTGAACGGGCGGATCTCGGGCCGCTCGTATCCGCGCTATCGCCTCGTCCGGTTCTTCCTGCGCCGCGTGCTCGCCGACGTCGATCGTTTCTGCATGCAGAGCGACGAGTCCGCCCGCCGCATCATCGACCTCGGCGCGCCGCGCGATCGCGTGACCGTCACGGGCTCGCTCAAGTTCGATTCGCTCGAGTTCGGTCCGGGCGACGCGTCCGCGAAGGCGGAACCCGGGCGCGCCCTGTCCGACGCCGGCCCGTACCGTCCGCCGTCGCCGGCGGTGCACGACGTCCAGCTGCGCGGCCGGACGCGTGTGCTGCGCTACTTCCGCGTCGATCCGGCGCGGCCTGTGATCATCGCCGCGAGTACGCTCAAGGGCGAGGAAGAGCCGGTGCTCGAAGCCTTCCAGCGGATCCGGGCCACCATGACGACCGCGCTCCTCGTGATCGCGCCGCGCAAGCCCGAGCGGTTCGACGACGTGGAACGGCTCGCGAGACGCGCGGGCTGGAAGGTCGCGCGCCGCACGGAGCTTCGCGTCGACGCGGATCCGCGCTGCGACGTCGTCATCCTCGACACGATCGGCGAGCTCGCGCAGCTCTTCCAGCTCGCGACGGCGGTCTTCGTCGGCGGCAGCCTCGTCGACGCCGGAGGCCACAATATCCTGGAGCCGGCCGTGTTCGGGAAGCCAATCGTCTTTGGTCCGTACATGCACAACTTCGCGGAGATCGCGCAGACGTTCCTGGACAACGGCGCCGCGATCCAGGTCGGATCCGACCGCGAGCTGGAGACCGTCCTCCTCGAGCTGCTCGGCGATCCGGTGCGCCGCGCCAGCCTCGGCGCGGCAGCACGCGCGCTCGTCGAAGCCAACCGCGGCGCGCGGGGCAAGAGCCTCACGGTCCTCGCGGAGCTGCTCCCGCCGCACAACACGAGCAACGTCAGGCAATTCCGGATCGTGCATTGAACGATGCGGACGATGCCGGGGGCGGCCGGGCCGGCGTGCTGAGCGCGCTCTACGCGGCCGTCGTCCGCCGCCGGCGCGAGCACTACGCCGCGCGGCCGGATCTCCGCCGGCGATTGCGCAACCCCGTCGTCAGCGTGGGCAACATCGCCGTGGGCGGCCGCGGCAAGACGCCGACCGTCGCTTGTCTCGCGGCGCTATTGCGCGAGATGGGCGAGCGTCCCGCGGTCCTCAGCCGCGGCTACGCCCGCCGCCGCGCGGAGGACGGCGTCGTGATCGTTCGCGACCCGGACGGCATTCGCGCCGATCTCGATCGATCGGGAGACGAGCCGCTGATGCTCGCACGGCGACTGCCCGGCGTGTCCGTGCTCTGCTCGAGCGATCGCTTCGTGGCGGGCCGTCTCGCGGAGCACCATCTCGGCGCGACCGTCCACATCCTCGACGACGGGTTCCAGCACCTGCAGCTCGATCGCGATATCGACCTGGTGCTCGTGGCAGGTGAAGATCTCGCCGGGGACGCGCGGACGATTCCCGGCGGCCGCTTGCGCGAGCCGGCGGACACGCTGCTCGCCGCGGACGCGATCCTGGCGACGGACGATCAGGTGCTCGCGCTCGGCCCGAAGCCGCGGCACTCGCCCTTCGAGCTGTTCAGGATGATGCGGACCGTGGATCCGGCAGCCGGCGGACTGCATCAGCTCAGCGGGAGCGTGCTCGCGATTGCCGGCATTGCCCGGCCTCAGCGCTTCTTCGACGACCTGCGCGCACTCGGCTGCCCGCTCGTCCGCACGATCGCCTTTCCCGATCACCATCGCTATTCGAGGCGCGACCTCGAGCGGATCTTTCGAGAGGCGCGCGCCGCCGGCGCTGCCGGCGTGGCCACGACGGAGAAGGACTTCGTCCGTCTGCTGCCGTTCAGGCCGTTTCCGATGCCGGTCTTCCGGGTGCCGCTTACAATGGAGCCCGATCCGCTTCCCGAGTTCCGAAGCTGGCTTCGCGGCGCGATAGACGCCGCCCGGGATCTCTGACACCGAGTTGACTGAGAAGCCGCCATCCTTCCGCCATCGGCTCGAGTACGTGGCCGTCAAGAGCGTCGTTGCCGGCGTGCGCCTGCTGCCGATGCGACTCGTGCTGGCATTGGGATCGCTCGTCGGGCGCGCGTTCTACGTCGTCGACGGTCCCCACCGGCGGCGCGCCGTACGCAATATCCATGCGGCGTTCCCGCTGAGGAGCGGCGCGGAGTGCCGGGCAATCGCGCGCGGGATGTTCTCGCACTTCGGCCGGCTGCTCACCGTCCTCTTGAAGTTCAGCACGATGAGGCCGGACCAGATGCTGGCGCGCGTCACGTTCGAAGGCGAAGAGCGGGTCGTCGCGGCACACGCGCAGGGGAAAGGCGTCCTGCTCTTCACCGGACACTTCGGGTTCTGGGAGATCAATGCGCTCGTGCACGCGCTCGAGCTTCGCCCGATGTCGGTGCTCGCGCGACCGCTCGACAACCCGCTGCTCCACGACCTGCTGGAGTCGACGCGGCGGAAGACGGGGAACTCCGTCATCTACCGGCGTGGCGCCATACGGCGCGTGCTGCGGGCGCTCGAATCGAACGAAGCGGTCGCGGTGTTGATCGATCAGCACATCCAGACCGCGGACGCCGTCTACGTCGACTTCTTCAATCGGCCGGCAGCGACGACGTCCGCGCTGGCTGCGCTCGCGCTCAGAACCGGCGCGCCTGTCGTGCCGGTCTTCGCGCTGCCGCTGCCGGGCGGACGCTTCCGCATGGTGTACGAGCACCCAGTGGATCCGCCGTCCGCCGACGATCCCGACGCGGTCCGGGAGCTGACGCAGCGCTGCACGGACGTCCTCGAGATGTACGTCCGCCGGTATCCCGCTCTCTGGCTGTGGATGCACCGGCGCTGGCGCGATATCGAGGCGAAGGACGAAAAGGTCGGTGGCATGTTCCCGGCCGCGTCGAGCGAAGAGGGCAATGTCTGACGTCGGCCGGCTCGTCGTCCGCGCGCCGAACTGGCTGGGGGACGCGGTGATGGCGCTGCCGGCGCTCGGGATCGTCCGGCGGGCGATGCCGGGAACCCGCGTGGCGATCGCGGCCTTGCCGTCGATCGCGCCGATGTTCGAGGAGATCACGAACGCCGCCCAGGACGAGCTGATCGTCGTCGGCGATCCGCGCGCGGAAATGAAGGCCCTGGCGGCAGGGAAGTTCGATGCCGCGCTGCTGCTGCCGAACTCGTTTCGGTCCGCCCTGTCCGCAAGACGCGCGGGCGTTGCCGGGCGCTGGGGTTATGCCGGCGGATTCCGGCGCGTCCTGTTGACGCGCAGCATCGCGAAGCCGCGAGCGAAGGTGCACCAGTCCGAGTACTACCTGGCGCTGGTGCGAGGGTTGGATCTCGATGCGCCGCCGGAACCGCCGCGCATTCGCGTCCGGCCGGAGACGTCGGCGCGCGCTGCGAAGCTCCTGTCCGGGTCCGCGGTTGCCGCCGGCGCTCGACTCGTCGGCTTCGCCCCGGGAGCCGCCTACGGTCACGCCAAGCGCTGGCCGCCGAAACGTGTGGGTGAACTGATCACGCGATTGTCGCGCGACGCGGGCGCGGTGTCGGTGCTCTTCGGCGCGGCGGGCGATCGCGACGCGGGTCGTGAGATAGAATTATCGCTGCCGTCCGGCGTCCAGGTCGTCAATCTGATCGGGCACACGGATCTCCGGCTGCTTGCCGGGCTCGTCGCGCAGTGCTCGGCCTTCGTGTCGAACGACTCGGGCGCGATGCACATGGCCGGCGCGCTCGCCGTGCCGCTCGTCGCCATTTTCGGGCCGACGGACGAACGCGTGACTGCGCCGCTCGGCGGTCGCACGGACGATGGACGAGACTCCGAGCCCGAGGTGCTGACCCGTCCGGTCTTTTGCCGCCCCTGCATGCTCCGCGACTGTCCCATCGATCATCGCTGCATGAAAAAGATCACGGTCGACGCGGTGTTCGACGCCGTGATGCGGCGCCTGCCCGTGAGGGAGGCCGCCGGATGAAGCGCGCCGTGTTCCTGGATCGCGACGGCACGCTCATCGAGGAAGCGGGATACCTGGATCAGCTCGAGCGGATCCGGTTCTTTCCGTACAGCGTGGACGCCGTCCGGCTGCTGAATCGTGCGGGGCTTGCAGTTGTCGTCGCGACGAATCAGTCCGGCGTGGCCCGAGGGCTGTTCGACGAAGCGTTCGTTGGTGCTGCGCACGATCGAATCGCGCGGGTGCTCGCGGACGGCGGCGCGAGCATCGACGCGTTCTACTACTGCCCGCATCATCCCGACGGATCCGTGGACGCCTACCGCCGCGCTTGCGACTGCAGGAAGCCGCGGTCCTGGTCTGCTTTCGACGCGCCGCGTCCGACCTGGACCTGGCGCTCGATCGGTCGTTCGTGGTCGGCGATCGCATCCACGACGTCGAAGCGGGGCTGACGATCGGCGCGGCCGGCGTGCTCGTGCGCACGGGGTACGGCGGCGCGCACGAGCAGGCCGCGCGCGCGGCAGGCGCCGCGATCGTGAACAACCTCATCGAGGCCGTCGGATGGATCCTTCGACAACCATGAGCCGCCGAAGCCGCCCCCTCGTCAACGGCGGGATCGATCCCGGACGACTCCTGGAACTGGTGGACGCCTTCGCCTCGGCGCGGGTGACCGTGTTCGGCGATCTGCTGGTCGACGAGTTCATCTACGGTGAGGTCTCGCGCGTCTCGCGCGAGGCGCCCGTCCTGATCCTCGACTACGACTCGACGGACATCGTCCCCGGCGGCGCCGGCAACGCCGCGAACAACGTCGCGGCGCTCGGCGGATCGGTGCTGTCGGTCGGCGTCGCGGGCCGCGACGAACCCGGCCGGCGCGCTGCTCGAGGCGATGCGCGGCAGGGTCGACGTGCGAGGCATCGTGCGTCCCTCGAGCTATCGGACGCCGACGAAGACGCGCATCCTCGCGGGCGGCGTGCACTCGGCGAAGCAGCAGGTGGTCCGGATCGATCGCGCGACGCGCCCCGCGCTCGGCGACGCCGACCGCCGCGCGATCGAATCGCGCCTGATGCGGGCCGCGTCGACGCTGCCGGCGCGCTGCTCGTCTCGGATTACGGCACGGGCCTCGTGACGCCGGCCGTGATCCGCAGAGCCAGGCAGCGCCTCGCCCGGGGAGGAAGGCGCCGGTCGTGCTCGTCGATTCCCGCTACGGCCTGCTGCGCTTTCGCGGCATGACCGCCTGCACGCCGAACGAGTCGGAGGTCGAGCACCTGTTCGGGATCCGGATCGCCGACAACGCCCGCGTGCTCGAGAAGGCCGGCCGCGAGCTGTTGTCGCGGACGCGCGCGCGCGCGGTGCTCGTGACGCGCGGCAGCCGCGGCATGGCGCTCTTCGAACGCGATCGCCCCACGGTGCACGTGCCGATCTTCGGCTCGGATCAGATCGCCGACGTCACCGGTGCCGGCGATACCGTCATCGCCACGATGACGCTCGCGCTCGCGTCGGGCGCGACGCCCGAGGAAGCGGCGCGCCTGGCGAACTACGCGGGCGGGCTCGTCGTCATGAAGCGCGGCACGGCGACGGTCGGCGCCGACGAGCTGCGGCAGGCGATCCTGTCGGATGATTAGTCCATCGCCGTAGTGTCCGCCTTCAGGCGGACCTCGGAGTCCGTAGTGTCCGGCTTCAGCCGGACCTCAGGAGAACTTGTAGTGTCCGCCTTCAGGCGGACCTCACTCCGATGATTGTGAATCGAGAACAGCTCGTCGATCTCGTGCGGCGCGACCGCGACGCCGGCCGAACCATCGCCTTTGCGAACGGCTGCTTCGATCTGCTGCACGCCGGACACATCCGCTACCTGCAGGCTGCCGCGGCGGAAGCCGATCGGCTCGTGGTTGCGATCAACGACGACGAGATGGCGGCGAAGAAAGGCCCGGGCCGGCCGATTCTGAACGCCGCCGATCGCGCCGCGATGGTCGCCGCGCTCCGCGGCGTCGACTACGTCGTCGTGTTTCCGGAGCCGACCGTCGACGCCGCTCCTCGAGCTGCTCAGGCCGGACGTCCACTGCAAGGGCACCGACTACACCGCCGAGACCGTCCCCGAGCGCGAGACCGTGCGCGCCTACGGCGGACGCATCGCGATCGTCGGCGATCCAAAGGACCACTCGACGCGCGATCTGCTGGCGCGGATCGCCGGCGGCCCGTCGGACACTCAGGCATGATCGCCTCGGTGTCACCCGCATGAACATCCTGATCGTCCGGCTCGGCGCGCTCGGCGACATCGTCCATGCGATTCCCGCCGCCGCCGCGCTGCGCTCCGCGCTGCCGGATGCGCGCATCGACTGGCTCGTCGAGCGCGAAGCACCGCGCGATCGTCGACCTGGTCACCGTCGTGGACGAGGTGATCCCGGTCGAGGCGCGGACGATCGGCGGATGGATCGACGCGGTGCGGCGAACGCGCCGGACCGCGTACGACACGGCGCTCGACTTCCAGGGGCTGATGAAGTCCGCGGTGCTCGCGCGCGCGACGGGCGCCGCGCGCGTGGCCGGGTTTTCGATCTGGCACCTGCGCGAGAAGAGCGCGCGGCCGTTCTACTCGGAGACCGGCGACTCGCCCGAGCATGACGGAGAAACGGTGCACGTCATCCGGAAGAATCTCCACCTGCTGGGCGTGCTCGGTATCGAGACCGGCGAGATTGCGTTTCCGCTTGCGCCGGTGGAATCGCGCGCGCTCGACGAGGTGCGCGCATCGGTCGGCACCGCGCGGTTCGCGTTGATCAATCCGGGCGCGGCGTGGCCGAACAAGCGGTGGCCGCCGGCGAGGTTCGGCGAGGTGGCGGCGTTCCTGCGGGACGTTCGTGGCGTGCCGTCGGTCGTCCTCTGGGGTCCCGGCGAGCAGCCGCTGGCGCAGGAAGTCGCGAGCGCTTCGCCAGGGCGCCGCGCAGGTCGCGCCCGCGACGGAGATCGCCGATCTCGTCGCGCTGTCGCGCGCAGCGGCGACTGATGGTATCCGGCGACACTGGACCGCTGCACATCGCCGCGGCGGTCGGGACGCCGGCGGTTGGCATCTACGGGCCGACCAATCCACATCGCAACGGTCCGTGGCACGCGCGCGACGTGCTCGTCTCGCGGTTCGATGCGTGCTGCTGCCACTACCAGCGCGCGCTGCCAGATCTCCGCGTGGTGCCTCGCCGACATGTCCGTCGCCGAAGTGACCGCCGCCATTCAGCAGCGGTTGAGCGATGACTGACGCCTCGCGGGACGCTCGCGCGCTATCGCGTGCGCCTCGGATTCCTTGCGGCCATTGGCGCGTTCCTGCTCGCCCGCCCGACACTGCGCAGCGTGTCCATCGGCGCCGCGATCGCCGTGGCAGGACAGCTCTTCAGGATCTGGGCCGCGGGCCATCTGGAGAAGGGCCGGGAAGTCACGACGTCCGGTCCGTACCGCCTCACGCGCCATCCGCTGTACGTCGGATCGGGGATCCTGGGCGTGGGGTTCGCGATCGCGTGCAATACGATTGCGACGACGCTGCTCGTGCTCGCGTACTTCGTCCTGACCGTCGGCGCGGCGATTCGCAGCGAGGAGACGCACCTGACCGAGAAGTTCGGCGAGCGCGTACCCGGACTATCGCGAAGGGCGCAGGCCGGACGACGTGAGGCAGTTCAGCGTCGCGCGGGCGATGCGAAATCGCGAGTACCGGTCCGTCGCCGGCCTCGCCGCGGCGCTTGCGCTGCTCTTGTGGAAGGCTCTATAATCTGATGTTTGGGTCGGTCGCCACGAAGCCTGCCTCGCCGTAGCGCGAAGCGCGGAGGCGGGCGGTTAGCTCAGTGGTAGAGCACCGGCTTTACACGCCGGCTGTCACAGGTTCGAATCCTGTACCGCCCACCACTTTCGCAAGTTCGAGTTTTGGGGTCGTAGTTCAGTTGGTTAGAACGCCGGCCTGTCACGCCGGAGGCCGCGGGTTCGAGTCCCGTCGACCCCGCCAACCTTCGCTCACCTTGCCAATGCAGCGTGAGCTACGGTTGGCAAGCCAATGCGAAGGTTGTCCGCCGTAGCTTCAGCGAAGGCGGACGACCTCCTTTTGCGCGCTCCCCAAGGTTTTCACAGACACGCCTGCCGCGCACTGTGCCGGTAGGTGTGCGAGTTTCTCCTCGCCCTCTTCGCCCGAAACAGAGACCTGTCGTAGGCCAGCACGCCATAGATGCCGAGAGCCGAGGATCAGTGCCAGACCGGCAAATATTGAACGCTCTGCATCATTCGACGGGCACGATCCTCAATTCGCTGCTGGAGTCGCCGCCTTGCGACGGACGGGCGAGATCTGGAAGATGCTCCTGCCACCAGGCTTCCGCGCGCTCAGGAGTCCACGGTGCGGTCAGCGTCACCTCGCCGAGCTGCTGCCACAGCTCGACCGCCGACGCCGGGCGCTTCTCGGGCGCCTTCTCGAGGCAGGAAAGAACAATCTCCTCGAGACGGGCAGGAAGCGGACTACCGGAAACCTTCGATGGGGGCGGAGGAACGGTCCGGGCATGATGAATCATCACGGTCATCGGCTCCCCGGTGAATACCGCGCGGCCGGTCAGCATCCAGTAGGCTACGCAACCGAGCGAGTACAGATCGGATCGCTCGTCAGCGGACCCGCCCATGACACGCTCGGGTGGCATATAGGCTGGTGTCCCGGTCAGCACGCCTTCCGTCGTGAGTTGGGTAGCGCCTTCGTCGAGCGATTTGACGAGTCCAAAGTCCAGGACCTTCACGACGTCGAAATCGAGACCCAACCGGCACAAGAAAATATTCTGCGGTTTGATGTCGCGGTGCAGGACCCCCGCGGCATGCGCCTCACCGAGAGAGCGGCACGCCTGGCGCAGCAGGGCCACTGCGCGCTCCGGAGGGAGCGCCCCGAATCGCTGCACCAGTGAGGCGAGGTCCATGCCGGTCAGCAGTTCCATGACGAAGTAGAAGCTGCCGGTCTCGCTCACGCCGAAATCGTAGAGCCGGACCGTGTTCGGCGAGGTCAAACGCGCTATGGTCCGCGCCTCCAGCTGAAAGCGTTCCGTCGCCGCGTCCCGCTTGTTCTCGCCGAGCAGGTCGGGCTTGATCAGCTTGATCGCACAGGGACGCGCCAGGAGGTGATGCCGGGCGCGCCACACCTCGCCCATGCCTCCCTCGCCAAGCTTCCCTAACAGCCGGTAGTGGCCAAGCGGCAGGCCCTCGTCGAGCAGGGCCGGATCAATCTCGAGCACCGGCTCCCGTGCGGACGTGACGGCGCGCTCGATCACGCTCTGCAGCTCGCGCACGTCGCCGGGCCAGCGGTACTTGCGCAGCCGCTTCATCGACTGCTCGGAGATCCTCTCGACGACGGCGCCAATCCGGCGCGCGTGCCGGCGGAGGAAGAAGAGCGCGATGTCTGAGACGTCCTCCTGGCGCTCAGTGAGCGACGGCACGCGCAGCTGTCGGCGTTCGACGAGCGCGAGCAGCCTCGGATGAAATCCGCTCGCCTCGGCGAGCGCCGCAGACGTGTACACAATGAAGCGAACGTCCGGCACCGCTGGCTGGCCGCTTTCGTGCGAGGCCTGCACGCCCTCGAGGACTGCGGCCAGGCGTTCCTGCAGTTCACCGGGCAAACGCTGGATCTCGTCGAGGTAGAGCGTCCCTTGCGTCGCCAGTTCCAGCAGGCTCAAGTTCGCCCCTGCCCCCTGCTCTGAAGCTCTTGGCGGCGGACTCAGGATGCCCGGGTCCTGGCCTGACGTCACCATCGCGCAGTTGACGTGCATGAAGGCCTGCCGGCTGCGCGGCGAGGCGTGATGGATGGCGCGAGCGGCCGCCTCGTGCCCCGCACCCTGGGGGCCGGTCAGCAGCACGACATCGGCGTCGGCTGCGTACCGGGCGATCGATTCGCGCAACGCCCGAACGGCGGGGCTGTCGCCGAGCAGCGAGCCTTCCACGCGCCGCCGCGCCTCCATCAGGAGCTCCTGTGCCACGGCCAGCTCACGCGCGAGCTCCGCATTCCTTGCCTCGACTTGCCGCCGAAGCCGGTGCAGCGTCAGGTGCGTGTTGACGCGCGCGACCAGCTCGTCACCTTGAAAGGGCTTGGACACGAAGTCAACCGCGCCCACGTCGAGACCGCGCACCTTGTCCTTGGTGTCGTCCAGCGACGAGAGAAAGATCACCACCGCCTCGCGGGTTTCAGGGTCCTCCTTGAGGCGCCGGCACGTCTCGTATCCGTCGATCCCCGGCATCACGATGTCGAGCAGGATCAACTGCGGGTGTACGCGGCGCGCCAGTTCGATGGCGGCCTCCCCGCTGCGGGCGATGAACAGCCGGTAGCCACGGCCGTCGAGGGCGTGGCGCAGGACGTCAAGGTTCGTCCCCTCGTCGTCGACGAGCAGGATTCGGTCGGCGTCTTCCGGGAGTTCGGCGCGGGTATTGGTCATGCGGTTTCTCGAGATCAGGTCTCTTCGCGTGCGGCCGCTTCGAGCTGGCGGCGCACCTCGTCGAGGCTCACGGTTATGGTTGCGCCCGCTCGTATCAGCTCTGCCCGCACTTCCGTGGCCGGACGCCGGTGGGTGGGCGCCGGGCCCGCCGCCGCCAGCAGCGGCTGGAGCGCGGAGAACATGCGCGCTGGCAGCATGGTCTCGAGGTACTCGAGCGCGGTACCTCGCACGTAGAGGTCTTCAGTGGTGAAGGCGCGCGCGACGATGCGCATGGCCTCTCGCTCCAGGGCGAGAGCGAGAAGGTTGAAGACATGCTCTCTGACCCGGTGCTTGTCGCCACTTCCATTGAGCTCCTGCTCAGCGAGTGCAAGAGCCCCGGGGAAGGGCGTGGAAAGTTCGGGGTGGTCGTCCGTGAGTGACAGCAGCGCGCGCCCGCAGCGCATCCGGATCTCGAAATCGAAGCCGTCGAGGGCTGCCAGAAGGCCGTCCCGCGCGATCGGCGAAGGACAGACCATCAGCGCAAGCGGCAACCGGCGGCGCACCACGTCGGGTGTAGCGGGATCGAGCAGCACGGAAACCATTTCGCCCGCCGCGCGCGCGCCGAAACCGGTGAGTGCCGACACGGCCGCGCGCATCACGTCATCTCTCGCCAGCAGCGGCACCAGCGCAGCAATGATGAGCGGGTCTCGAGGCGGGTCGCGCAGCGCGGCGCGAATCCGCAGGACGTCTCCGGAACGGAGCTCAGCGATGGCGGCGACAACCGGATCGGCTGGAGGAGCGGTCGCCTGGATCGTGCCGGAAGATCCGAGGGCTCGCAGAATCGCTGCCCGGTCGAGGCCGGCCATGGTTCCAGCCACCGTGAAGTCGGCCATGGAGTACTCTACCGACTGCTCGACCCGGCGGCGGAGGCCGCCTTCCAGAGCGCTGACGTAACCCGCCCGGAGTCGGCGGGCGACGAAGAACTCGCCGCCGGCCGTGAGCACGGCGGCGAGATTCACGGCCGCCAGCGGGTACGACGGCGCGAGCCCCACCAACAGAAGGATCAGGATCGCGCCCGCGCCCTTTCCCGCACAATCACACGCGACGTCGATGACCGACTTGGCCGAGCGCTTGGCCGACTCCGCGAGCGGGGTGTACAGAAGCTCGTACCCCGCGCGGAAGGTCGAATTGCGCACGACGGCATCGAGCCCGCGGGGAACGATGCCGCGCCAGGGAGCGGGCAGCACGAACCCGAGCAGGCCCGCGACTCCCACCGCGGCAGCGTGGCTCCCGACCGACCCGCCGAGGCCCAGGCGCTCGAGTGCCACACGCCCGAGGAATGCCTGGATCAGCCACCCGGCGAGACCGGTCACGGAATAGAACACTCCGAAGAAGCGCACCAGCTGATCGCCCTGTCCGAAATACGCGACCGCTTCGGCTTTCAGAATGTAGTCGACGAGCGCCCCCAGCATCGCCGCGAGAGCGATGACGAGCGCCAGGTCTCGCAACAGTGGCTGCTGCTGCAACTGCGCCCGTATTCCCGTGCGGTCCGGCGCGTGCGCGACGTGGGTGTGACCGGCAGGTCCGCCCTTTCCCACGGCCACCGCGCCGGCGACGGACACTCCGCCGACGAGAGACAGCAGCGGGAGCAGTGCGCCTCCCGGGAGAAGGGCCGCGACGCGCTCGGCGCTCACGCCGCCGGCGAAGCCGCCGAACGCAGCCGCCGCTGCCACACGCGCCATCAGCGGCTTCGCCGAATGCGGGTCGAAGCGCTCGTTGAGCAGCGACCAGAAGGAGGAGATCGCGATCCCGCCCAGCACACCGGTGTGCCCATACAGGAGCACCGCCGCCGCCCGCGGCTGCCAGCCGAGAAGGAACCACTCCACCAGGAATAATGCGGCGTTCGACGCAACGAGGACCGGAGCCACCCGCACCGGGCCAAGCCGGGCGAGCAGCCGTCCCGAGAGTTGTGATGCAGCGATCGCGAGGACGGCTGCACCTGCCATGAAATACGGAAGGCTTTGAACCGGGAAGAGGGACAGGAACAGCCCATCGCGCATCGCGTTCCCTCCCACCTGCTGTGCGATGAGCGTCGCCGCGGTCAGCGGTGCGATCACTTGAGGCTTTGTGCGGGTCACGTGGCCCTGTCAGGCGATCTGCTCGAGCAACCGCGTCGCGAGCACTCTCGCCTCGTCGTACTCGTAGCTGTCGACACGGTTCCGGAGCCGCACCAGATCGCCAGCGGCGCTTCCCGGCATCGCGAGGCCATCGAGATCGTCGAGGGCCGCGCTCGCCGCTGAGAGATCATAGTCCCTGAGCGCCGCCTGCAGCCGTTCCAGCACGGCGCGAGCGTCAGCGGGAACGAACACCTGCGTCGGCTCGCTGGGAACCGCCGCGCGAGCTTCACGCAACGTGTCAATAGAGCGGAAAACCACGGCAGCCTCGGCGTCGAGTTGGGTCAGGAGCTGGGCAAGGTTCCCGCTGTTCTCGCGACCAGCGCGCTCGAGCGCCTTTGCCGCCGCATGAAGGGCATCGGCGCCAAGATTGCCCGCCGCCCCTGCGATCGCGTGGGCCTGCCGTGCCACCGCGGCGGAGTCGCTCGAGGCCACGGCGGCCCGCAGCGCGTCCAGCGTCGCTCCCTGGCTGTCCGCGAACCTGACGAGCATTCGCTGCAAACTCTCGAACTCGAGGCCGAGCCGCTTCAGCGACCCTGTGACGTCAATACCGTCGAGCCCCGGACTGCCGTCCGGCACCGCTGCAACAGGTTCCGGTGAAAAAGCCGCTGCTGTCCTGGAAGCATCACGATCCGTATCCGCCCGATGTTCTTGCGGTGCCGGCAGCCAGCGTCGCAGTGTCTGCACGAGCGCCTTCCGGTCGATGGGTTTGATGATGTGATCGTTCATCCCGGCGGCGAGGCACGCATCGAGGTCCGCCTTCATCGCGTTCGCGGTCATTGCAATGATCGGCAGGTCGTGCAGCGTCGGGTCTTCGCGTATCGCCCGTGTAGCGGCGAGGCCATCCATCTCGGGCATCTGCATGTCCATCAGGACAGCGGCGTACTTTCCACGGGCGGCTCGAATCATCTCCAGCGCCTCGCGGCCATTGTTCGCGATGTCGAGTTCGATCCCAAGCCGCCCCAGGATCTCGCTCGCCACCATCTGGTTGGCCTCGTTGTCCTCAGCCAGCAGCACTTGAACGTCGAACTCCCGTTCGAGCGGTGCGTCGAGCGCCCGACGGGCCGCATGCACGCGCGCACCCTGCGATTCCACGACCGCGTCGAACAACGACGAGGCGGTAATTGGCTTGGGAAGAAACACGTTGACGCCGAGTGCGGCGCAGCGCGCCTCCTCTTCCTTCCCTGCATAGGCGCTGATGAGCACAATCGGCAGCGTGCGGGTCTCCTCGCGCGCCCGAATCCGCTCAGCGGCCTCGAGTCCATTCATGCCAGGCAGCATCCAGTCGAGCACCACGAGGCCGAACGGATCGCTTCCTCCTCTGCCATTGCGACGTTCCAGCAGCGCAAGTCCCTCCTCGGCAGTGGCCACCGACACCGGCAGAATCGACCAACTCCGGAAAAGTGTCTCGAGCAGCTCGCGGCTCGTCTCGGTGTCTTCCACGATGAGGACCGGCCGCTCGGCGACGCTGGCGGGGGCGACGCGACGAGGGCCCTCGGGCAGGGCCTCGACGCTGAGGCGCGCGGTGAAAACGAACGTTGTGCCTTTGCCCGCCGTACTTTCCACGGTCAGGTCGCCGCCCATCAGGCGGGCCAGCCGCCGGCTGATCACAAGGCCGAGTCCCGTGCCGCCGTACTTTCGCGTCGTTGAGCTGTCGGCCTGAGTGAAAGATCGGAAGAGCCTTGCCTGCTCCTCCGGCGAAATACCGATGCCTGTGTCCGACACGCTGATGCGCAGGAACACCTCGCCGGGCGGCGTCCCTTCGGTGGCTTCAGCCGTCTCTGCTTTCACGAGCACCTCGCCCTTTTCCGTAAACTTGAATGCGTTGCTTATCAGATTGGTCAGGACCTGACGGAAACGCAGGGCATCACCACGCAGCCGGTCGGGCACCGTGGGGAGCGCATGGGTGATGAGCTCGACGTGCTTCTGGATCACGACCGATCGGAATGTGTCAGTGACTTCCTCGAGAACGTCTCGCAGGTCGAAGGGCACGTTCTCGAGTTCGAGCTTGTCGGCTTCGATTTTTGAAAAGTCGAGGATGTCGTTCAGGATACCCAGGAGGTTCTTGGCCGACGAGTGGGCGACGTTTACGAATTGGTGGGGCTTGGGGGGAAGGTCGGCTTCGAGCGCAAGGCCGGTCATGTTGAGAATCGCATTCATCGGCGTGCGGATCTCATGGCTCATGTTCGCCAGAAACGTGCCTTTGGCCTTGTTGGCTTCCTCGGCCGCGGCCGTCGCGCTCTTCAGCTCGGCGGTGCGCTCCGCCACCGTCTGCTCCAACTGATCGCGATGCCGGGCGAGCGCCTCATTCTGTTCGCGAACCTCGAACAGCAGCTCCGCTCGCGAGCGTCGCTCGATTCGCTGCCGCTCGTCGGCGACGAAGTCCGCACTCGGCTGAAACCCGGCGTGACCGAGACGCCTGGACACGCGAATGCTCCCGTCGTGGGCCGCCGCCACCTCGTGGAATACCGCGTCGAGCATCGGGTCACGATCGAGGCCCGCGCTGGCCTGGAACGTCAACACCAGACGCGGGTCGTCGCCGGTCGACTCGACGCCCACGGCGATGCGCGTCTCGAGAGAGTGCCGCATCATCCGGCGGCACTGGGTCGAAGCCGCGGCGGCAATCCGTGTCGCCGTGATCGCGTCGACCTGGAGCGACAGCACGAAACGACGCAGCTTGTTGCGGGCTTCCACCAGCGATGCGTCGTCTCGAATCCGGATGACGCCAAACTCGATCATCGCTGGTACCGCAGCACGACGCATGACGCGTCGTCGTGCGACTTGCCGAACCGGTGGACGATTGTCGCCGCGACCGTCCGCGGCCGGTCCGTTCGAAGCCGCGGATAGGCCGACGCCGGGAAATTGGAGTCGACGCCGTCCGAGTTCATGACGATGACGTCGCCGTCCGACAGTTGCAGCGTCTCCTCGACCGGGGTCCGCATCGTCCCGCCGACCATGCCGTCACGCGACACGAGCCTGGTCTCGACCTCGCCGAACCGCCGGAACACGGTGTTGCCGATTCCCGAGAAGCGCAGCCGGCCGGTGGCTGCCTCGATGAAGCACAGTCCGACCGCCGCCCCGCGCGAGCCGCGACACTCCCGGTGCAGCCGGGACAGCACGTCGACGAGTGCATCCGAGCCGATCCCGGTGAGAAACGCGCGAATCCGAATGGCCAGCGCGTTGGCCTCCTCGCCGTGCCCCAGCACGTCGACGATCGCGGCGAGGAACCCCTGCTCGACCTCCAGCGTGAACGCGTCGTCTCCGCTGACGATTTCTCCAGCCTTCGGGCGCACCACGGCGCCGGTCTCGACGCGGGCCGTCATGTCAGTGAATTGAGAGGTTACAGCCACTTCCGGATCGTGACCCTGGTGCCCCGACCGCGTTGGGATTCGAGGCTGAACTCATCCATCATCCTCTTGACGCCCGGCAGCCCCAGTCCGAGCGTTCCACTGGAGCTGAAATGGTCCTTCATGGCCTGCTCCACATCGTCGATGCCCGGTCCATCGTCCTCGACAACGATTTCGACGCCGTTGCCAGACTGGCCCACGCATGGTCGAAGGATCACGTCGCCTCGCGACGCGTACTTGACGATGTTGCGGGCCAGTTCGGACACGGCTGTGGCCACCATCTGGCAACGACCCCGGTCGATGCCGACCGCCGCGCAGAAGCTGGCCGTCTCCAGCACCGCGCGGGTCACATCCATCTCATTCTCGATCGAGAGTCTTCTCTCGCGGGTGCTCATCGGTGGGTTCCTGATCGCGCGATCCTTCGGTGGCAGCGACGTTGGGATCGCCCGATTCCGCCGCCGCGACGGCGTCGAGCGCCCTGTCGAGGCTCAGGCAGGTCTGCAACCCCTCGGTCGCAACGTTCAGGTCGACCAATGCCGCCGCCACGCCCGGCCGCAGGCCGCAGAGAATGGTCGGCGTTCCCATGAGCGCGACCATGTCGATGGTGCGCCGAAGCCCGTCGAAATCCGTCCCGTCCATCACCTCCACACCCGTGAGGTCGATGATGACGGCTCGCGCCTTGCTCGACCGGACCTGCTCGAGCAGATCGGACTGAAAGCGCCGCAGGACGCGTTCTTCCAGGTCCACCTGGATCGATGCGATCAGCGCCCCGCGATGCGACTGGATCGTGACGCGCGCGACGTCTGAGCCGTCGTCCATGCCCGTCACGTGGCATCCCGGATCGTCGTCCCGGTTGCGCGGAAGGCCGCCGCCAGCGCATCTCTCAGCGTCGCCATGGTCTTGATGTTGCCCACGTCGATTCCCAGCTCTACGATCGTCTGCGCGATCGCGGCCGACAGGCCGGAGATCGTGCACTCGCAGCCCATCAACTTCGTCGCCTTGGTGATCTTGATCAGGTGGTTCGCCACCGCCGTGTCCACGACGCCCACGCCGCTGATGTCCATGATGATCACGCGCGCCTGCGTATCGGCAATCGCGGTGAGCATCGCATTCATGATCTCCTGCGCCCGCTTGGAATCGATGATGCCGACGATCGGCAGCATCAGGATGTCGCGCCAGATCGCCGTGACCGGCGTCGACATCCTCATCAGCGCGTCGCTCTGCTCCCGAATCGTCCGGTGCGTGAGAATCGAGTACGTATCGACCACGACCGCCGTATCGAAGTTCATCAACTTCGTGATCGACCGGGCGGTGGCCGCATACTCGGCGGGCTCCAGGCTGCCGTCGTACAACTCGTCCAGGAAGACTCGCATCGAGAAGTTCATCGCGGCGAAGTAGGTGGGCAGCGGCAGCCCGATGCGTGCGTGCACGTTCCCGACCAGTTCCCGCTGCTCCACGTAGTGGCTATCGACGCGGCCGCGAAAGAACTCCTCCCAATACGTCAACTGGAGTGCCTTGACGTGCTCGAGCTTGGCCGGATCGGAAAAGAAGCGATCGAACTCCGGCAGCCTGGCGAGCCATGTGTAGAACAATGTCGAGGTAGACGTCGATCTTCCCGGTGACGATTTTGCCGTACGTCGCGATCCGCTCGAGGTCCTGCGCCTCGATCCCGTAGGTCGAGAGCAACTCGGTCGTTCGATCCGGCGCGCCCGTTCGCCGTGCGTACTGAGCTGGGTCGGTCATCGTTGTCTCCGCTGAGGATGATGCGTATGAAGACGGCGCCGCCCTCGATTATGTCAACTCGAAGCCCGGCGTGCATAGACAAGATGTCTGACGCGTTTTCAGTGGCGCTGCAGCGCCGTGCGGGCCGATTGCAGCGCCTTGCGTCTGACGTCGAGCACCCGCCCGGTGTCGCGGGCGAGTGTCGGACTGGCTTCGAACAATTGCCGTACGGGGTCGGGCCTCAGCAGCAGGACTACCGTGTCCTCGACGGCAACGGCCCGCGAGTCAGCGGAGTGCGTGCCCTGCATCCCGGCTTCGCCGAATTCAGTGACAGAACGACTTACCGCTCGTGGCGGGAGTCTGCCCGCGAGCAGGCCCGTTCGCCAAAGTCCTCGCGCGTTCTCGGCCCTACTTTCGGAACCCTTGCAGCACGCTCGTGAGCCGAGAGCGTTCGCCGTGTTCTGGAACGGTCGTGAATTGGAACCGTCGCAGTGCTTGTTCGCCCCACAGCCTGCTGACGTTGAAGAGCAGCTCGAGGTCGGCGCGCACCGCATCTGCGACGTAGCGTGTTCGTGAAGAGATCCTTCAGTTGCGCCTGGCTCACCTCGCTCAGGCGCATGACGCGGCGATCGACCTTCACCACGTGATTCGGAATCGGCGTGCTCGCCACCAGCGACTCCAGGACGCGTTCTCGCCACTCCTGCGACAGCCGCGGAATCACGCCGCGAAACCACATCGTGGCAAGCAGCTTTCTGACTTCTCCTCCGTCGATCGGAACGTCACATTCGGCGCCGTCCGCCGCCAGGGCGAGCGCTGCGCGACTCCCGCGGTTGACGGCAACAGCGAACTCCCAGAAGCTCGCGAACGCGGGCTTTGGCTCCTCGGTGAGCGGGGCTCGGGATGCGGGGCCCGGGGCTCGTGCTGGACTGATGCCAGGCAGATCGGCAGTCGTCGTCGACGCGGCGCTGCGGAATCTCGCGGCCGACGCCAGCGTCAGCCGGTTGATTTCTGCTCTCGTGAATGCCGACGAGGGGAGCGGCCTTTCGCTCCAAACTCCAGTCAACGGCCAGAGGAGGGTGATTCCCGGTGTACTCGGCAAAGAGCGCCGTCACGCCCCACGGCCTCGGCGCGTGGGGCGCTCGCGCATACAGCGGAGTGTAGGGATTGTCGGCGGCGGCATTCCCCGAGGCACGCGCCGCGAGTCCGCTCTTGATTTTGGCGTCGACCACGTTCGACCAGTCTCCCTGAATGCAGATCAAGGAGGTGCCAACCGGCTTGCTGAACGCGTAATACGCATTCTGCCAGCAGTGCTGGACGGCGTCCTCGACGTGACTGTCGCTCGGCTCGTGCAGCGGCGACGGATCGATTTCTGAAAAACCGATTCGAATTCTCCCGTGACCGGCAAACAACGTGGACAGATCGGACGGGTCCACCTGCGACAAGTCGGAGAGGACGTAAATGAGACCGCGCAGTCCACGGGCGATCGGGAGATTCATGCGCTCCCACACGACGGCCTGAGACTGAGGATCGCTCTCCACGTATCCCTGGTCGTTCAGGATTTCGATCAGCCGGATCTGGGCTTGATCGAACTGGTCGATCACACGGAGCGCGTGATCGAAGCGTCGCTTGTCCACCTCATGCCGCTCGAACGATGGACGAACGAAGATCGGGATCACGAGCTTTTTTTGTTGTCGTGCCATCCGGGCAACAGGGAACATCGTGCCCGCGCCGGTGCCCTTCCCGCCCGTGCCAATCACGATCACGACGGAATGTCCGCTCAAGGCCGCTTCGACCTCGCTTCTCGACTCTTCGAGCGCCTGCGCGGCCACGTCAGGGTTGTGCCTCGCTCCCAGCCGTCCGGTCGTGCGCGCGCCGATGAGCAGTCGCTCCTCTCGGGGCACGTCGGACAGCGAGAATTCGTTGGTATCCAGGAAACGCGTGCTCACCGCACGCTTGAGTCGTTCCGCATACTTCGTGTCGATCTTGTGCGTGACGCCGAGGTCACGACGGAACAGCGACTTCACTGACCGAAGAATGTTGCCGCCGCCGCCACCGAGGCTCAAAAGAAGAATGCTCACGTCCCACCCCCCAGTTCTGGATCGCTGCTGAACCGACACCGCACGATCACCCATCGTCCTTGCACGGACAGCCGTTCGCTGACGAAGCGTTCATCCTTCAGCCGCTGCAAGACGCGCCCGACGTCGTATTCCACGTTCGTTCTGTGATCGGACAGGTTGGGATACGTATGTCCGTCGTGGGGCGCGAGCAGTATGTCCAATCGCCGCTGCCGCGGAATGAAGCGCAATCGCGACTCGAGAGCCCGGGCGTCAGAGCCCGGGAGACGCAGTGGTCGTTCGAACTCGCGGATGAACCGCTCGCCGAAGAGCGTCATGACATTCACAAGGGTTCGCCTGTCGGCCGAGTGCCTCGTCGCGAGACGCCACGGCCGCCACTGTCACCACCAACGCAAACACTCCCACTCCCCACGAAACCTCGGTGATGCCGACATTCGCGAACGGCTGAACGAACCAGGCCGCCCACATCGGCTGGACGGGCCGCGCGGGCTCACTGCCGACCGCGCGCGGGAGCAGCTCGGCTCCGGACTCGTTCCTCGGCGATGCAGACGTGCCAGCCTGGAAGGATTCGGCCGTATTGAGCCTTCGGAATGAATCTCGAGGTTGCCGGATCGACGATTTGAAACCACGGCTCGCGCCTGTGTGCGATATCTCCGGTGAGACGCAGAGCGAGATATGCTGCCGTGTCGCCAGGATGGATCACGAAGCATCGTGAGCCGAGTGGCGAGGGTCGGCTGCACTCCCGACATTACCGTGAGCGCGACCGCAGCGGTGCACGGGATGATCCCGACCTTTATGCGCGCCAACTCACACCTCAACCGGGTCGCTGCTCGGAACGTCGGAACGGCCGAGGTAATCCTTGCGACGACTACCGGTGATGACTATCAACCGTGATGCCAACGCAGACAATCGGAAAGTCTGGACTTGCCTTGGTTTTTCGCGTCTGCTGCCTCATCAATTCGACGTCTTGTCCGAACTGACGGTCGGAACGGCCAACAAGGTGACATAGCTCGTGGATGCTGTCGAGTTCACCACCATCGTAAAGGAAAAGGCCGTCACCGCCGATGTCGGGAGCCAGAGATTGACAGAAGACTTGCCGTTGCCCCCGCAGGAGTTCCGTCATCTGGTCGGTCCTGCCGAGCCGGACGCATTCGATCATCCCGCGATGCGGTCAGTCTTCGAAGCGATCCCGCGAGAGGCCTACGGTTCTGTGTTCGACTTCGGATGCGGGTGCGGCCGTCTCGCCAGGCAGCTCCTGCGATACGACCTGCGACCTGGCCGGTACGTGGGCATCGACCCTCACAAAGGCATGATCGACTGGTGCCGAGCCAACATCACGTCCCGTGCGCCCGAGTTCGACTTCAGACACCACGACGTGTTCCAGGAATTCATGAACCCCGACGGGACGTTCGAACAGCTGCCGTTGCCCGCCGCTGACGGGACAGTCACACTGTTCCTCGCCTGGTCCGTGTTCACGCATCTGCTGCAGCCGGACGCGGAATTCTATTTGCGCGAGCTCGGCCGTGTGCTCCATCCCACCGGCCTGGCGGTGACCACCTGGTTCCTCTTCGACAAGACTGAGTTCCCGATGATGCAGGAGTTCCAGAACGCGCTCTACATCAACGAGTGCGATCCCACGAATGCCGTGATCTTCGATCGGGCATGGCTGGCCGGTGCACTTGCGGCCGCTGGTCTCGAGGCGCAATCGATGGGCGCACCCCATGTGCCTGGATTTCAGTGGACGATTCACCTCAGGAGGGGTACTGGGGCCTAGCGCTTCCTGGTCACGAATACTTCCATGAACTCGGCGATCGTCCCGGTCTTGTCTTCACGAATTACGTAGGTCGTCGTCGGGCAGCCGGTCTCGGCCCAGATGATCTCGGCGATGTCATCTCCATAGTGCACGGTGACGAGAGAGCCGGCGGAGTCGATGGGGTTGCCGTGGTACTCGGGCTCGAAATGATGCACAATTTCCCCATTTCTTCGGATGGCCCGATCCTCGGTCTTCGCCAAACCCTTGTACTCTGGGCGTGGTGAAGAGGTGAACGCCGCCCGGGCGAACCGTGCGCATGACCTCACGAAAGCCGCGCCGGTAGTCGAAGACGTGTTCGAACACCTCCTGTGTGATCGCGATGTCAAATTGCTCGTCGGGGAACGTCAACGCCTCGACGTCCTCGCAACGATAGCCCTGGTGCACCGTACCGAGTTTCACGCCGGGATAGCAGTAGCTCGCCGTGGTACTGGGACACTCGCGGGCCAGGCGGTCGGACGCTGGACCCGACGGCGACGACTCGTGAATTTCCAGGTCGCGCCAATTTGGAAACAATTCCTCGAGAATCAGGGTCAGGGCGCGCTGGCGAGGGATGGAACCACATCGTTCGCAGAGGTAGTGGTCCCTGAACCACGAGTAACGCGCCACGAACTTCGACGGCGCCTGGCAGATTGGACAGTATCCGTAGTGCTCGTAGTAAAACTCTGACACGATGGCCTGCCGATCTAAGCGCGTTTCAACGTCCTAGAGTAGTCCATGCCGGACGAGTTTGCCCGAGGCAGTGACGCTGTTTTACCCTTGGTTGTTCCATTTTGCCTTGTGATTGTCGTTTAGCGAATCAGGCACTTCGAATGCCGCCGTTGGATGTGAGCAAAAGTCGACAAATGAGAGCCGAACACGACGAGCGGCCCAGGCTCGATTGGACAGGTGAGCGCTACGTACCGGAGCTCTCTGGCGATATCGGGCTCGAGCATGTCCATCGATACCTCCTGGCGAGAGAGCTGACGGCAAACAAGCAGGTCCTCGACATCGCCTGCGGTGAAGGGTACGGATCGGATCTGCTCGCGCAGGCCGCGCATCGTGTGGTAGGCGTCGATGTCGTTCCCGCGATCGCCCGGCACGCGAGCCGTCGCTACCGGCGAAGAAACCTCAGCTTCGCCGCGGGCAGTTGCAACGCGATTCCGCTGGCCGATCACTCCATCGACGTCGTGGTCAGCTTCGAAACCCTCGAACATCACAGCCGGCACGAGGAGATGATGCGCGAGGTCACGCGCGTCCTCCGGCCCGGCGGGCTGCTGGTCATCTCGAGCCCTGATCGGCGCCAATACTCAGACGTTCCGGGTTATGACAACCCGTTTCATGTTCGCGAGCTGTATCACGACGAGTTCGACACCCTGCTCAGATCCCATTTCCAACACGTCGGGTTGGTCGGGCAACGAGTCAAGGCCGGTTCCATTGTCGGACCGCTTCACCAGGTGTCTGGCGTGTCGTTCGTCAGCTTCGACAATGGCACCCGAGCGTACGAGCGCACCGAGGGGTTGAACGACGCTCTCTACCTGATTGGCATCGCAACAAACGGAGTGCTGCCCGCACTGCCCGTGGGAGTGCTCGACGGGGGTGACTTCATCTGGTCGGCCGATCATCACCAGGTCGTTCACTCGGCGCAGGAACGATCCGGAACCGAAATCAGCCAGCTTGCTCACGCGAAAACGGCACTGGACGCGAGCATCGCTGCCTTGAAGGCTGAGCTCGAGCGACAGGTGGCGACAATCCAGGCATTGTCGGTTGAGAAGGGTCGAGCGGAGGGCCGCAGTGCTGCCTTCGAAGAAGAGGTGCACCGCCGCGGCTTGCATATTCAGGAGCTCGAGAAGAGAAGGGCTCTCCTTGAATCAGAGGCCGACCAGGCCAGGATTTCGCTCGAGGACGCCCGGGCGCAACTGGCTCTGAAACGCACACAAATCAGGTTGCTCGAGACCGAGAACAAGAGCCTCGAGCAAGCCCGCGCGTCCTGGTGCGAGCGGGAACCCGTCCTGCTGGCGACCATCGCGCAACGTGAGAGCCAGCTGTCGGTAATGGAGAGCAGCCACTCGTGGCGGCTGACCTTTCCCATTCGTGCGGCGCGCCGGATCATCGGTCAGGTACTTGGGCTGACACGCAAGGTCATCCCCGATCCGGCCCGGCGCCAGCCCGCGGCCGCCGTGCCTTCGACGAGCTCATCTGTCGAGATAGCAAGCCGTGTCCGTACCTTCCGGTTCGGGGCCTCAGGGGCGTCCGAATTCGCCGCCGAGCCTGACTCTCGAAGAGCCGCAGGGCGAGTACGTGGCGCTGACGAGTACTCCGGGAGTAGACACGCGCATCCGTGCGATTGCGTTCTACCTCCCGCAGTTCCACCCGATCCCGGAAAACGATCGCTGGTGGGGCAAGGGATTCACCGAATGGAATAACGTCGTGCGCGGGCGCCCCCAGTTTGCGGGACACTACCAGCCGCACCTCCCAGGCGAGCTCGGGTTCTACGACTTGCGGGTTGTCGACGTCCAGCGACGGCAGATCGAACTGGCGAAGATGTACGGCCTCTACGGCTTCTGTTACCACCACTACTGGTTCGCTGGTACGCGACTGTTACGTCAGCCACTCGATCAACTACTCGCCCACCCTGAGCTCGACTTCCCATTTTGCCTGTGCTGGGCGAACGAGAACTGGACGCGCCGCTGGGACGGCATGGACAACGAGATCCTCATCGCCCAACAGCATTCGCCCGAAGACGATCTGGCGTTCATCCACGACATTGAACCGGCGCTGCGCGACGGACGCTACATTCGCATCGATGGACGGCCCGTGCTGATTGTCTACCGACCGGCCCTTCTCCCTGACGCGCGCGCGACCGCGAACCGATGGCGCCGATATTGCCGCGACGCCGGAATCGGCGACCCGTTTCTGGTTTCCACCCATGCCTTCGACCGGGTTGATCCGCGCGATTTCGGATTCGATGCGGCCATGGAGTTTCCCCCCAACAACATGGGCACGGCCCCGATTGAGGACCAGGTTCCGCTCGTCAACGAGGAGTTCGCTGGCGCGATCTACGACTACCGTAACTTCGTCGAGGGTAGCCGACAGGTACGAACAACCGCCAGACTATCTGCTGTTCAGGAACGTCACCCCGATGTGGGACAACGAGCCGCGGCGACCGGGCAGCGGGGTCATCTTCATCGGTTCGACACCAGCGCGGTATGCTGAATGGCTCGAAAACGCCTGCCGCGAGAACTTCGAGCAACTCGGCGTCCGGAATCCCGTGGTGTTCATCAACGCCTGGAACGAGTGGGCTGAGGGCGCCCATCTGGAGCCCGACTGCCGCTACGGCTACGCCTATCTTCAGGCGACGGCCGACGTGTTGCGCAAGTTCCCGCTGCAGTCACCCATCGTCCGCTCGGACGATCCCCTGCCCTGACGCAGCCTCGTTTGCGATCAAAGAGGGGAAAGCGTCGCGCTCTCGACCCGCTCGTGAACGGCTGGGTGTGATGCGTGCCGACGACGATGTCCGAGTGCCAGGAGCATCGCAACGATCAGCCAGGCGGGACCGGCGATCGCCAGTCCCGGTACAAGTCCAGGCGGCACGTAGTTGAGACGAACGTCGACTGGGCCGGCGGGCACAGCCACGGCTCTGAAGGCGTAGTTCGCGGGCTGAATCGGAACGTCGCGCCCGTTGACGGTCGCCGTCCATCCAGGCAGGAACGACTCCGACAGGTACACGAAGCCGGGGTGCGGTGCCACGACTGAGAGGCGAACGAAGTTGTGTTTGAACTGCTCGACTTTCACCGCGATGTTGTCCGCGGTCGGTTGGGCAGCGAACGATGGTTCGCTTTCCACGATGATGGCCCGCTGTCGTCGCGCTGTGCCAACGGCCGGAAGAGCATAGCGCCTCTTGAAGACCTGAAACTCGCTGGTGAAGAAATAGCGAGGCTGTGCGGATCGTCGAAAAATCCGGACGAGGCCGTCGTCGAAGACGCGCTCGATACCCGCGGGCGGCGATATCGGCCAGCGGTCCCTTCAGATCAGTCGCGATCACAATGTAGGCAATGTTCGCCGCATCGAGCACGGGCTCGGGCGGTATTTGCTCCGCATGTCTCATGGACAGGGGCATCACCGTCTTCGCGTACTTGAGGTAGAGCTCGTACGTGCGAGGAGCATTGAACATCATCAGCGAGTCGAGCTGCATGATTTTGAAGGCCGACCCCGCATTCGGGTAGATCGCGCTGTTGATGGTGAACACTCGTTCAAGGCCCGCATTCTGCTGCAGATACTCGACATGGGCCGGAGGGTTCGCCCAGACGTCCCATCGCTTCTGACGAGGGAAATGAAGATTCACCATTCCCTCGATGAGGAGCAGGGACACGAGGCCCCACGCGAACCATCGACGACGCCACGTTGTCCGCTCGGGGGCTGCCGCGAAGACCAGCGTCGCGGCTGCAAACGTGATCAGCACGAGCTGGATGTATTGCGTCCGCCACAGAAGATAGGCAGGGTGGCCCGCGACGCCGAAGCTGAGCGCCACCAGCATCACGACGACCAGCGCCATCAGCAGCAGGGAGACACCTATCCAGCTGCGCAGGCCGGTAATGCCCGCACGGAGACGGTCGAAGCCTGCCGCCGCCAGCAACGCGAGCATGAAATCGATCGCGAGGCCGAAATAGTTGCCGAAATGAATGTTTCGCAGACCTGGCAGCTCACGCACGAGCAAGAACGGGCCTACGCCGAACATCAACCCAAGTACACCGACCGTTCCGGCTGCCGCCACGAGCCACAGAGGCTTCCGCAGGTCACGCCACCCCACCAACGCGACCAGCAGCAGCGGCACCGCGCCGACGTAGTTGAACGCCGCGACCGTCAGCCGGGGAATCGGATCGTTCGCCCAGACCGGCACGCCGCCCATCAGCGTCGGACTCAGGAACTGCAGCAGGCCCCACGAGAACACCGGCGTTTGAGAAGACGCATCGCGATAAAAATTCCGCACCTGGGGCGTGACGTCCATCAGCGCAAACGCGGGCAGGTAGTACCAGGCGACCAGCCCAAAGCCGAGCAGGCACCCGGCGCCATAGCGAAGCGCCGCCACGTGCCGCGGGACGATCACGCGTTCTTCGCCGAACAGGAGCTCGGCGCAGGCATACACAGCCGACAGGCCGAACACAGCGAGAAGGACGGGGGGGAAGCTGGCGAGTGAAACCGACGCATACACCAGTGCCAGCACCGCGGTGGCCGTCCACGTCGCTCGCTCGAGAAACCAGCGCGTGGCGAGCAGCGCGACCGGCATACAGCACACAGTTTGCCCGAGAAACCCGCCGACGGTCTGGGTGAGTGCGCCGGACAGCATGAACGTCAATCCGCCTACCAGACTCGCCAGCCACGAGAGCCCGGATCGTCGAAGGAGGGCCCAGGTGCACCAACCTGCCATCAGGAGCAGCAGCAGGAAATAGACGTTCTTCAGAAGCACGCCGTTGCCGAGCGCGATCAGAATCATGAACGGCGGAAAGAAGAACGCGTGCAGCAGCTGGCTCATGGCAGGCGCGCCGCCGCCGACGTAGGGATCCCAGAACGGAACCTCGCCCTGGGCAATCCCGCGGCGCAGGAAGATGGCACCGGTCTCCCATTGCGTGACGGTCGCACCGATGTCGTGCAGGTTCGCCGTCAGCAGCAGATTTCGATCGAGCCAGTCGCTGGGGGGGCGGTGGTTCGGCCCGTGTGTCCGGTCCGTGGCTCGTAGGGCGACGATATTCTGGTTGTTCGAATGGACCAGCGAATCACCGAGAAACACGACATTGCTGTAGGCCGTTACAAGGACGAGGGCCAGCACGAAGGCGACCACGAGTCCCTCGTGAAGAGCGAGCCATCGACGGATCGGCTGGGACGATGACTGGACGGTTTCAGTCATCTCGTGCACGCGTGGCTCTCGAGCTCATCGAGCAGCGCACGGCTCGATTGCACCTCGCTGGCTCGCCGCAGCAGCGCGCACCCCTTTGTTGCATCGCGTGCCTGAAACGCGCTTCGCGCGGCGACAAACAGCGCCTCGACCCGTTGGCTGGCGCCGGGCGCCTGCACGACGGCGTCCTCCGCACGCTCGACGGCCGCTCTCCACTGTTTCTGCTGAAAGAACGCCCGAGCGAGGCCAAGGTTGACGTAATAGTGTGTCGGCACCAGCTTTCGGGCCTGAGATCCGGCTGATATGGCCATCGGCATGTTGCCCTGCCGCTCATATGCGAACGCCAGGTTCGCCCAGGCTTCGACGTTGCGCGGGGTCCAACGCCGTCGCCCTGGTCAGTTCCTCTATAGCCTGCTCGTGCCTTCCACGATCGGAGAGCGCGCGTCCCTTCGCCACGTGATCGACCCGATCTGTACGTTTCAGGATCAGGACGCCCGAGTGTTCCGGCATGCCCGCTTCAGCCTGAAACACACCGCTCGTCTCGACCCTGTCCAGAATGCGCTCGTTCAGCGCGTTGACGGTCTTGTCGACCGGCGTCTCGGGTGTCGCGTATGACGAGGCCTCGAGGCCGACATGGTACGTGACGTTCCTCGACATCAACCGGCTCCATGCTGTGTTCTCATCGGTGTCGTAGTACGCAATCGCATCGTAATCGCAGATCAGCCGGTGAGCTGGCGCGAATCGCTTCGCGGCCGCGTACGACACGCCGGGCGCATTGAGCCAGAGCAGTTGCACGCCTATCGCGTTCCAATAGAAGCCGGTGTCGGTGTCGGCGCATGTCCTGGCGACGAGGGCATCCAGAAGCGTCCGGTCGTGCGGATTCGTCATGACAGGATTCAACCAGGGAGCACCGTCCGGCGTCTTTTTGATCAGCCCCAACGCCTGCGCTTGAGCGTGCCCCCACTGAACCGCAAAGGCCGCGATCGCGATGCGGGCGATCCACTGGCGATCCAGGCGGGCGACGCACCAGGAAACGATCAACCCGACGTACGGGAGGAACGGCAGCAGGTACCGAACGTCCCGGTTGGAGTTCACCGAGAACACGGAAAGGCCAATCGCAATCTGCACGGTCCCGACAGCGGCTGCCAGGAAGAAGTTCCCCTTCCGCGCGTCGCGGTGCATGAAGAATGCAACGCCTGTCGCACACACGATTCCAGCGATGACGACGATCGTCAGCGGCGAGAAGAAATCGACGTAGACCGCGGCCAGCCAGTAGCGCAGGCTCGGCAGGAACTGCTCGGACTTCCCGTAGAGCTCGGCCACCGGTCCGGACGCGGCCAACGAAACGTGTGCGATGACGGCCTCCAGATTCCGCGAATACCACGCAGCCGTGGCGGCCGCGATCGGGATGGCGAGCACTGCGGTTGCCACGGTCGTCGAACGCCTCGGTGAATCGGCCGTCTGACCGGGCCGGACAGCGTAAAAGAGCGCGACGAGGCCCGGACCAAAACAGAACAAGGGAGACGAGACCTTGGACAGCATCGCAAACGCCGTTGCCAGCAACAGCTGACCGGCGATGAGCGTGCGGCTCCACTTTGGAGCGCGGGCCATGATGAACACGAACCAGGCGACCGCGGTCGTCTGCATCATCTCGACGAGGTAGTAGTGGCTCAAGCCGATGAAGAGCGGCGCCGCAGCCATGACGACCACCCCCACGAGGACGACCGGGAGTCGGCGCTCGGACAACTCCCACAGTGCTCGAGCCATCAGGAACAGCGCGATGAATTGCGCGCACACAATCGACAGCAACAGGCCGGTGTCGATTGATCCGGTGAGCAGCCCCACCGGAACGAAGAATTGACCGGCCCACGCGATCCCCGGGGCCTGCCGGCCGAAGGCGTTCAGCATCGCTGAAGGCCACTCGGACGGCGAATAGATCAGCGTGAAGAAGAGCTCGACGGAATACTTCGCGTACCACGCTTGATCCCATGGCCAGGCGGTCTTGTCGATGACAGACCAGATGATGTTCGGCAGGACGGCAGCGAAAAGGACGAGGAAGAGCCACCAATGATCCGCACGCGTACGTGACGAGAACATGCGGGATCGTGAATCGGATGTTGGCATGAAAGCGGCCCGTCGCTCCGGGTCGGTCGCTGCGGACCCTCGGGCGAACGAGGCGGTTGAGCCCGTGAGCATGCTATCAAAACGGGCCGTGTGCGTGGAAGGGCGAGTCGTGCAAGACAAGGCGGAGTTGAACCCGTGTGCGGCGCAGACCGCGGCCCCGAAATCTTGCGTGAGCCCAGATCGACTGATACACTCGCCCCCGTGCCTGCACATGAGATCCCGCGTGACGCCGCGGTCTACGTCGCGGGACATCGCGGCCTGGTCGGCTCGGCGATCCTCCGACGCCTGAAGGCGGCGGGCTTCACCAACGTCCTCGGCGCTACGCGACAGCAGCTCGATCTCCGCGATCAGGCGGCGGTGAACTACTGGTTCAAGGCCAACAAGCCCGAGTACGTCTTTCTCGTCGCGGGAACCGTCGGCGGCATCCTCGCCAACACACGCGGCCTGCGGAGTTCATCTACGACAACTTGATGATCCACGCCACGATCGTGGACGCGAGCCGCGTGAACGGCGTCAAGCGCCTGCTCTACCTGGGCAGCTCCTGCATCTATCCGCGGGAGTGCCCGCAGCCGATCCGCGAGGAGTATCTGCTGAGCGGTCCGCTCGAGCCGACGAACGAGCCGTACGCGATCGCGAAGATCTCCGGCATCCGGCTGTGCCAGGCCTATCGCCGCCAGTACGGCTGCGACTTCATCTCGGCGATGCCGACCAACCTCTACGGCCCCGGCGACAACTTCGATCTTGATCGAGCTCGCACGTCGTGCCGGCGCTCATGCGCAAGTTCCACGAGGCCAAGGTACAGGGCGCCCGCAGCGCCGTCGTCTGGGGCACCGGCACGCCGCGCCGCGAGTTCCTGCATGTCGACGATCTCGCCGACGCGTGCCTCTTCCTGATGGAGCACTACGACGGCGACGAGCACATCAACGTCGGCACCGGTGAGGATCTGTCGATTCGCGAGCTCGCCGAGCAGATCCGCGACATCGTCGGCGCCCGGCGTCGACGATCACGTTCGACCCGTCCAAGCCGGACGGCACTCCGCGCAAGCTGCTCGACGTCAGCCGCCTGCATCGGCTGGGCTGGCGCCACAGGATATCGCTCGCAGACGGGCTCGCCTCGACCTACGCGTGGTTCCGCGCCCAGGACACCGAAGAACCGACGCTCGTCTCGCGCACGGCTGGCCGGACGCCGTAGACATCATCGAGCCGGTCACGCGCGCTGCCTCCAATGAGTCTGGATATGCCGCTCACGGAGCGCTCGCAAGATCGCGATGCCGCCGCGTACACCGCGCGCCGCGTCGCGCATTGGGACGCACTCGCCCGCTCGTGGAAAGGCCGTCGCGGTGCCGCGCGCGCGTACCACCGTCGGCTGTCACGCGTCTATCGGTTCCTCGTACCGCCGGGGCTGCGCGTGCTCGAACTGGGCTGCGCCGAAGGCGATCTGCTGGCCTCGCTCGAACCGGCGGAGGGCGTGGGCGTCGACTTCTCGCCGGAAATGATCGCGCAGGCACGCCAGCGTCACCCCGATCTGCAGTTCGTGACGGCTGACGCGCACGACCTCTCGCAGCTGACCGGCCCGTTCGACGTCATCGTCCTGTCGGATCTGCTTCACGACGTCTGGGACGTGCAGGGACTTCTGTCCGGACTGCAGCGGCTGTGTCATCCGGGCACGCGCCTCGTCATGAATTTCTACAGCCGCTTGTGGGAGCTGCCGCTCGCCGCCGCCGCGGCGCTCGGCCTCGCCCGTCCGGTACTGAAGCAGAACTGGCTGACGGTATCGGACGTGACGAACCTCCTTCACCTGAGCGACTTTCGAGTCATCCGGTGCTGGCAGGAAGTGCTGGTGCCGCTTGGTGTGCCCGGTGCTGGCGCCGTTCTGCAATCGTGTTCTCGTCAAGCTGCCAGCAGTCCGTCATCTTGCGCTGGCGAACGTGGTCCTCGCCAGGCCGATGGCTGTCGCGCGCGCGCCGCAGCCGCTGCCGCGCGTGTCGGTGATCGTGCCGGCTCGCAACGAGGCCGGAAACATTCCCGCGATGTTCGCCCGCACGCCCGAGATGGGCGGGGGAACCGAGCTCGTCTTCGTCGAAGGGCACTCCTCGGACGACACTTACTCTGCGATCGAGCGCGCCATCGCCGGGCATCCGCAGACATCAGCGCGGTTGCTGCGCCAGAGCGGCCACGGGAAGGGAGATGCCGTGAGGCTCGGTTTCGGCGCCGCGAGCGGCGACATCCTCATGATTCTGGACGCCGATCTGACTGTGCCGCCCGAGGATCTCCCGCGCTTCTACGAGGCCCTGCAGTCGAACAAGGGCGAGTTCGTCAACGGCGTGCGGCTGACCTATCCGATGGAGGAGCGACGCGATGCGCTTCGCGAATCTGGTGGGCAACAAGTTCTTCAGCCTCGCCTTCAGCTGGCTCCTGGGGCAGCCCATCAAGGACACGCTGTGCGGCACGAAGGTGCTGAGGCGCGACGCGTATCAGGCGCTCGCCGCGAACCGCGCCTACTTCGGCGACTTCGATCCGTTCGGCGATTTCGATCTGCTGTTCGGCGCAGCGAAGCTCGGGCTCGAGATCGTCGAGCTGCCGATCCGCTATCGGGAGCGAACCTACGGCACCACGAACATCCAGCGCTGGCGGCACGGGTGGCTGCTGCTGAAGATGTGTGTGTTTGCGGCAGGACGGATCAAGTTTGTCTGACGCTCGCATGGCTGACGCACCCTCGCGAGGGCACGGCTGGATCGCGACGCGGCTGCGCACTTGGCTGGCACACCCGCTCGCGCGTGACATCGATCTCGACTCGCACGAAGCGACGTCGACCCATGCGCGCCTCATTCGCGAAAAGAGTTTTCTGCGGCGGTTGTACCGACACTACTACGCCGACTACGATGCAGCGATCGGGCGCGCTACGCCCGGCGGCGTCGTGCTCGAGATCGGCTCCGGCGGCGGCTTCTATCGCGAGCTTCGTCCGGGGCTGATCTCCATGGACATCCGGCCTGGGGCCGACGTGGAGGTCGTCGGCTCTGCGCTCGCGCTGCCGTTCCAATCGGAATCGATATCAGCGGTCCTGCTGCTGAACGTGCTGCACCACCTGCCGGATCCCGCGGCGTTCTTTCGCGAATGCGAGCGTGTGCTGAATCCCGGCGGGCGAGTCTGCCTCATCGAGCCGTATGTCAGTCCGCTCAGCCGACGGCTCGTCAAGCCGCTGCATCACGAACCGTGGGAAGAGGCAGGAACGTGGACGCTGCCGGAATCGGGTCCGATGACGGGGGCCAATATGGCGCTGCCCTGGATCATCTTCGCGCGCGATCGCGCGCGATATGACGCGGAGTTTCCGAACCTGCCCGTGGATCGGCTGACGCTCCACACGATCGGGTTGTATGTGCTGTCAGGCGGCGTCTCGATGCGATCGCTCCTGCCCGGGTCGCTGTTTGCTTCTGCCGTTGCCTGCGAGCGGATGCTGTCGCCTGCGGGACGCGTGCTGTCGAGCATGATGACCGTCGAGCTCGTTCGCCGCTGACAACGTTCAGATTGTCCTCGTCAGAACGATGCGATCGAATCCGCGCCGGCTGACTGCGTCAGCCCGGGGCTCTGGCCGTTTTCTGAATCCACTCCAACGTGCGCTCGAGGCCTTGCCTGAACGTGAAACGCGGACGCCATCCGAGAGTCTCGGTGGCCAGCCGGATGTCGAGCACGTTGACGGGGACATCGAACGCACGTCCCTGGAGATAGCGCCGGGGCACGGGCCGCGCGAGCAGGTCCTCGATGGCGTCGAGCAACGCATTGACGCTCAAGCCCTGTCCCGAGCCGATGTTGAAGACGCCTGTCTCGGCCGGAAGCGCAGCGGCGTGGCAGAATGCTGACGCGACATCACGAACATACACGTAGTCGCGGACGGCGGAACCATCCCCCCACACCGTGACGTCCCCGCCGCGAAGCGCCTTGTCGAGAAAGACGGCAACAGCCCCCTGGGAGGCGTCGCTCCGTTGCCGTTCACCAAACGGGTTGGCGAGCCGCAGGACGCAGTACTGCAGGCCGTGCAGCGCGTGGTACAGGTACAGATACTGCTCGATGGCGAGCTTGTGGATGCCGTAGGAGCACAAGGGTTGCGTTGGATGATCCTCGGGCACCGGCACCACACGCGGGATGCCGTAGACCGTCCCGCCCGAGGACGCGAAGATCACCTTCTTCACGCCGTGACGGACGGCCGCGTCGAGGAAGCGAACCGTGGGAAGCAGATTGGATTCCAGGTCATGCACGGGATCGTCGTTCGATCCTTTCGGCAGCGTGGTCGCAACCATGTGGAACACGACGTCACAGCCGTCCAGCGCAGCTGCGACGTCCCCTCGATTGCCGAAGTTACCCTCGTACCATTCCACGTCAGGGCCGGCGACAGCGGACCGCGCGGGTCGAGGGATCCGATCGAAGACACGAACCCCTCGGCCTTGCTCGAGCAGTGCCTCGACGATGTGGCCGCCGAGAAAGCCGGCGCCACCGAGGACGAGGGATCGCGATCGAGAGGAGGTGGCAGCCATGAATCGTCGCGAACAGTTACCCCGCGGCGACGGCCAGGCTGCTCAGCACCGAATGATCTTTATACGAGGGAGGGCCGTCCCCGTTGAGGCCGAGGTATTCGTAAATCTCCTGAAGGTGCCGTTCCCGCTTCTGGTCCACGTCTGATGCAATCGCGTGACGCTCCAGGATGTGCCGTTCGACGACCAGCATCTCTCGCATCAGGTTCAACCCGCCCTGTCCGATCGTCACGCTGCCATCATGACGACGATGTCGGTTCAGCGCCTGGGGAACGTACGCCAGGCTGCCGCGTTCCAGCAGGTGCACGTAGACCAGCCAATCCCCGGCGTTTCGCATGGTGACCAGCGCTGATTCGATCTCGGACAGATCCGGCTTTCGCATCACCACGGCGCTGACGTTGGGAATGGTGTTCTTGACGACCAGGCTGTCTCGAATCTCGTCTGGCCCGCGGCGCATGTAGGCCTCACGCCATTTCGTCGGGTGGACGTCGGAGGTCCATTGCAGGTAGTCCGGCGCGGTCTCGTTGCCTGACTTGTCGATCTGCTTCGACTGACAATACGCGAGAACCACTTCGTCTCGTGCAAACGCCGGCACGAGGGTCTCGAGGAGGCGTGGCGAGCAGTCATCATCCGCTTCGGCGATCCAGATCAGGTCTCCCGTCGCTTCGCGAATGCCCCGCAGCCATTGCCGATAGACGCCCTGGTTCTGGTCGTTCCTGATGATTCGATAGGGGATCGCCGAATCCTTCAGCAGCGCCTCAGCCACGGCGACGCTGTTATCCGATGAGCAGTCGTCGAGAAAGATGATCTCGTGCGGTGCATACCTCTGCGTCAGAATCGACTGCAGCCGCGCCGGCAGATGTTGCGCGTAGTTGTAGTTCGGCACGATGACAGACACTCTGGGGCCCTGGGCGAGGTGCACGAGGTCGCGCGCATAGTCGAGAAACGAGAACTCGCGGTTCAGAATCGACTTTCCAATGGCCGCCAGCCGTCGCGCCTCTCCTTGATCGTCCAGCAGGCGCAATGTCGCCGCCGCCATAGCCTGCGTATCGAGATACGGGACCAGCACGCCGCAATCGCGCTGGAGCAGTTCGACGAACCCGCCCGCATCGGCGAAGCCGATAACCGGAAGCTCCGCGTCGAAAGCATGCAGTACCAACACTCGGGAATGGGTCTTCGCGCGACGTCAGCAGGTAGACATCGGACCCGGAGAAGAACAGATCGATATCTTCCATCACCCCCGGGAAGAAGAAGCGATCCATCGCAGCGGCGTCGGTGACACGCTGGCAGGCAATGTCGAACCCATCCCCGTCCTTGTGGCCGACCCACACGAACGCAACATCGTCGCGCGCCCGCATCAGGATCAGGCCGACCTCGACGAAGAGATCGACGCCCTTTCGAAGATGGGCGGATCCAACGGCCAGCACAATCTTCGTGGCTTCGTCGAGGCCGAGCGTGTTGCGAAGATCGCGGCGCGCGTCAGGATGCCGTCCCCCAAAGCGATTGGCGGCGAGGAGACCCTGTGGCCGCACCACGGCCTTTTCCGGTGCCAGGTTCGTGAGCTCGGTGAACCGATCGCGCACGACGCCGGCAGGAAACACCACACGATCGGCAGACCGCGCAATCGCAGCGATCGATTCCTCGAGGCTGTACTCGCCAATCAGGCCTGGGAGCTCGTGAATCATCGAGACGACGCGAAACCCGGCCGACTTGAGTCGCGCCACGAGATCTCCGACGCAGCTCGTATTGCACAACGCGACGCGCGCGCCTCGCTTGTGTAGGAGCCGTATGACTCGTTCCTGCGCCTCCGGTGTCGTCGCCGACGAGAAGAAGTCGTGGACCCGGCCCACCTTCGCGAATTCCGCTACGAGTGGTCCATCGCCGCAGATCAGGGCCTGAACGTCGTAGTGCAGGCGTGTCGACAATGTCTGCGCCAGGATCAGCGCGAGCCGCTGCGCCCCATAGAAAAGCGCGTCGTGCGACACAACGACTATTGGCGGTCGTGTGCCAACGCTGGCAAACTTCGACAGCGCGTCAGCGGTTGCCTGCAGGTACGCGTAGCCGAACCGTCGATCCGGCTCGAGATGCGCGGCCTGCGCCCAATCGTTCCAGGCGTTGATGAAGACCAGCGACTTGTCCGAGTCTGCCGCCTGGTCGAGCGTGTAGCGGCACGCGTTCTGGAGCCATGCGCCATACAGGGCCGGAGTCGAATTCGCGAACACCGTGCCGGCGCCGGGCTGTCGAGCCTCGTTGTCCCACATGGGGGCCACGCCGCGATAAAGCACATAGTCGGCGGGATGCTCGTACTGACGGCTGTACTCGATCAAATCTGCAAAGCTGTAAATTGTGCCGAGAAAATCGGCATCACCGAGCGGAAGCTCCGCAAACTTCGACACGATCATCTCGTTCGGCGCCAGTTCGAGCGCCGCATCGAAACCAAAGTCGCTCGGGTTGGGTGCGTCAAAGGCCTGGGTGGCAATCAGGAACGGATCGCCCAAACCCGCATCGCGGCAGTATCGTCGCCACCTGGCAGCCGTCTCGCGGGCATCGGGCAGCAACGACGGTCGGTACACGATCAGGACAGGCCGTCCATCGACGCGGATGTAGCGTCGATCGCGTAGCGCCGGCTCGATGTCGGCAATGAAGGCCAGATCGTCTTCAGGCGAATGTTTCTGTGCGATGAGAACTTCATTTTCGGCGCCCTGCCGGCGTGTCCAGTTTTCGTTTGCCCAGCACAGGCAGAACGGAAAGTCGAGGTCCGGATTCGCCAGCAATTGATCGAGTGGCTGCCGAAACAGCTTCGTTCCGTTGAACCAGTAGTGGAGATAGCAAAAGCCGTAAATTCCGTATGCCTTCGCCAGCTCAATCTGCCGCCGCTGCACATCGATCAGCCGCAAATCGTAGAAGCCCAACTCTCCCGGTACGTGAGGCTGAAAATGGTTGGGAAACTGAGGACGCGCTCGCCCGACGTCCCGCCAATCGGTGAATCCCTTGCCAAACCACTGGTCGTTCTCTGGCGTAGGCAGAAACTGCGGCATGTAGAATGCGATCGCGCGGACACCTGTCTTCACACCGGGCGACCTTGTGAACGGGACGTACTCTGAGCCCTCCGGGGCATTGATCGTTGCAGCGGTTGTCGTTGGTGCCGCCGGATCAAGAGTCACAGGAAGCGCTACAAGAGATCCCTCGGCTGCTGGAGGCACTGGCGCCGCCTCAACGGCGCCTTCGCCGCTCCCCGCACCCAAAACCCATCGTCGCAACCTGCCGATGAGGCGTCGCAACACGCGGATGGGCCTCGTCAGCCGCCAGGAGACACTATTCAACGTCGCTCTGAGCTCTGCGTCGAGCGCGTTCACCTCGAGCTGTCGAAGCTGTGACGTCCGTAGCGCTTGTGTGAGATCGTCCTGGAGGCGACGTCGATCGTCCAGGATCGCGTTCCGGTCTGCTTCAAGTGCTTTAGCCTGTTGCTCCCACAGACGCAGACTTCTATCCAGGGCTGATTTCTCTGTTTCGAGCGAGGCCAACCTCCGGCGAGCGCCGGTGACCTGCGCCTCGAACGCGTGGACCTGAGTTTCCGCGGCATGCGCAATCCGCTCGAACTCCGCCCTCGCGCTTTCGCGATCCGCTGCAGCGCTCTCGAGCTCGGCCAGCCGACGGCCGCGGCGTTCGATCTCCTCCATCAGCCAGCCATTTCGCTCCTCCGCCCGCCCTTTGTCGGCGGAGAGCGAGCTGATGAGCGCCACCTGACGGTGGAGTTCCGCCCGGACGACGTTGGCGTTGGCGCTGGCCTCCTGCGCGGTCTGTGTAAGCTGATCGACCTCGGCCCGGTGTTGATCCAACAGTGCGCGGACGGCTTTAGTCTGTTCCTCCAGCCAGACGAAGTCGCCACCATCGAGAAGTCCCGTTGGAATCGTCGGCAACGCGTTGTCGCTCGCGATGCCGATGAGATACAGGGGGGAATCGAGCCCCTCGGTTCGCGCGGGGGCCATCTGGGGATCGCCGAACGTGAGGAACGGCGCGCTCGCTGACGATTGAACCGGTCCGATGAGCGATCCTGCCCGCACACGCTGGCCGAACAGGACAGTATTTGCGAAATGCGAGTGAAGGAGTGCGTCGAACTCTTCGCGATACAGCTCACGCTCGTGGAACGGGTTGTGATACCCGGGAAGATCCGAGGACCGTTTGCGATCCGGGCTCGAGATGATCGCCAGACCGCCGGGCCGCAGGACGCGCTTCACCTCGCGCATCATCTCGTCGTGCTGTTCGAGATGCTCCAGCGTCTCGAAGCTGACCACCACGTCCACCGAGTGGTCCGCGATTGGAATCGCCGCGCAGCTTCCTGCAGCGAATGTCAGATTCTTTCGTCGGTACCTGTCCCGGGCGTGTGTCGCAACAGCAGGGACGATATCGATGCCAACGACGTGCGCGGCAGACCCTGCGAGAATCTCCGAGCCGTAGCCTTCACCGCACGCGATATCGAGCACCCGCTGAGCTCCCGCGAGCTCCTTCGCGAGCAGGTACCGGTGAACGTGCTCCAGCCGGATGCTGCCTGCAACTTCAGGCACGTAGCGCTCGCCGGTCCATTCGAGCGCGCGCGATCCCTCGCGTGGCGCGGTCATGAGGTGTGGTTAGGGGATCCGCTTACGGGCATGGGGCCGATTATAGGCCGGAGGTGCGGGGCCTGGATAACCGCAGGTCGTGGGTTCGAAGGACAATGCAAGCGGCGCGGACCGTGACACCGTCGGTGTATCATTAGCGGCTGTTGGAACGCTTGGAGACACATGCCGGCCGATGTACGTCTGATCGCATTCCATCTTCCACAGTTTCACCCGATTCCTGAAAACGACGAATGGTGGGGCCCCGGGTTCACCGAATGGACGAACGTGATCCAGGCCCGGCCGTTGTACGAAGGCCACGATCAGCCGCGCATTCCAGCAGATCTGGGCTACTACGACTTGCGCGTCTCACAGGTCCGTCACGCACAGGCCGATCTTGCGCGTGCGTATGGAATCCACGGGTTCTGCTACTACTACTACTGGTTTTCCGGGCGCCGGCTGCTGGAGCGACCGCTCGAGCTCGTGCTTGCCGATCGGGCGCTCGATTTTCCGTTCTGCGTCTGCTGGGCGAATGAAAACTGGTCGCGCCGCTGGGACGGCTCAGAACAGGACATTCTGATCGAGCAGGGCCATCATGCCGAAGATCCGAAGCGGTTCATAGAGGATCTTGCACGTGTCCTGACAGACCGACGCTACATCACCGTGGATGGCGCGCCGCTTCTTCTCGTGTATCGGCCTGACATCATCCCCAACCTGCGAGATGTCGTGCGCAGCTGGCGACTCAACGCCCAACGGCTCGACATTCCGCAGCTTCATCTCTGTGCTGTGCAAAGCTTCGGCTACGTGACTGGTCTCGAGGACGGCTTTGACTCCTTGGTCGAGTTTCCGCCGCATAACCTCCCGCTCCGGGAGAACGCGGCGAGGCCCGCGGGGCTGGACCCTGCCTTCAGGGGTCGGATGTTCACCTATACGGACGTCGTGAGGTACAGCTGTGGCAGCGTGTCCGGCATCGGTACTCCGATTTACCGCGGAGTAATGACCGCCTGGGACAATACACCGCGCCGTCGTCTGAATGGCACGATTTTCGAAGGCTCGACGCCCGAACGATATTACGTGTGGCTCCGGCGCATGGTCGAGTACACGCGCCTGCACCACACCGGAGACAGGCGTCTCGTGTTCATCAACGCCTGGAACGAATGGGCCGAGGGCGCATACCTCGAGCCCGACGAAACGTTTCAGCACCAGTACCTGGACGCGACCGCGCGCGCGCTGTCGAACGCCGATGATCCCGCGCCGCTCATCGAATTGCTTCGTCAAAAAACCGACGGCGATCAGGACGCACGCGCGCTTCTGGATCGGCTCGAGGCGGCCGTCAAGACCCAGACCGCGACCATCAACCTGATCGACGGTTGCGGCGTGCCGCCGCCGATTGTCTCAACCGGGGCGGTTCCCGGGCGATTCCTGTCGGTGCATCGCTCGCCCGTAGAGTTGCCCGACACCATCGTTCTGGACGACGAGATCGAGAGCAATCTCGAAACACTCAACACGCCACACTATCAAGACGGGGTCACGCTCAACCGCGCCTACGACGTCTTGCTCACAGGCTGGATTGCGAGCAGCCGCATCCCGGTGGGATGCAACTCGTCAGTGCTGTTCCAGCTCACGAACCTCGAGTCTGGCGAGCGCTATCTGGCTGAGATCAGCGGGCGGGTCCGGCGCGACGACGTCGTGGCTCACCTCGAGCTGCACACCGCGGGACGTGTTCCCGAAGCCTGTTCGTTGTACAGCGGGTACCGCGTGCTCTTGAGCATCGCCACAGTGGAGCCGGGCGCATACAGCCTGGATGTGATCGTCCCGATCGCCGAAGGACAAGGCGCCGTCATGCAACGCCTTCACTCTCCCGCGATCGTGTTGTAGCGAGGATCACTTCTTCTGCATGACGATCAGCGCCTGGGGAAGAACGCCACGATCGTCGACGAAATCAACGAACTGGAGAAACGGTGTCCAGCGGGACCTGTACATAACCCTCGGGAATCAACGCCTCGCCGTAGAAATCCGAGGGGCGAGCGGGGCCGCCGCCGGTCGGGGAGTAGAGGTACTGTCCGGCGTCGTACGCCGCGAACATGGCCTCGGTGTCGACGAATGAATTGGCGAGGCCTATATGCCACCCGAACTCGTTGTCTTTTCCCCGAAGAGACCGACAGAACTCGATGAAGTCTCTCCCCTGTGTGGTCACGATCATGAGGCCCTTTGGCCGCAGCAGCCGCGAGAATTCCTGCACCCACGCAAGGCTGGCGTGTTCGGCGAGATGCGAGAAGACTGAGTACGCTGTGATCACGTCGAACGACGCGTCGCTGAACGGCGTCGGGGGAAGCGGGTTCACCTGATCAAACTGACAATAGGGAAACGTCTCCCTGCAAACCGACACCAGCTCCTGGTCGACGTCGATGCCCTGCAAGTTGCTCGCGGCACAATCCTTCAGGAAGAACCGCAGAATTCTTCCCCATCCGCAACCAAAGTCCAGAACGCGAGCGGAAGAGTTGAGTGGCCTGCCGAGCTGCGCGCAGTACTTCTTGATGGCCGAGAAGTACATGGACGCTTCTCGAAGCGTATGCTCACCGGCCGCACCCACGGTATTCGTTTGCAGCATGTCGTCCGGGAACCGTGGCATACGAACGCCATCGATCACGGGCTCGTTGATGCTCCGCACCAGCAACCCAAGCCATGCTTCGTCAGTGACTCGAGAGAACCGCCCGTTAGGTTCATCGCGAGACTTCCGACGACTGAAGAGACTGAACACCAAGGAAACCTCCCCTTTTGCTGGCGCAAGGTTGTTCAGGCCAGTTGAATGCTATCGATTCGGCGCTCGTCACCGCCGAGCTATCACAGCAAGCCCCGACGGGTAACGGAACGTGACGAACTGACACGACCCGAACCCCGCCTCAAAGACCGCGGACCACAGGTCCGCTCCAAACTCGGTGTGTACAAGGAAATCGGCCTCGCGACAGTCAGCGTGGCCGTGGTAGCTCGGTGCCAATCCGCGCCGACTGCGAGTCATGCGGCCCACAATCACCGGCACGGTGAAGACGCACGCGCCAGCAGGCGCGAGCACGCGCCGACATTCCCGGAGCCCCTGGTGCGGATCAGCGACGTGCTCGAGGGTATCGGAATGCACAACGAGGTCGAAGGCGTTTGCGGGATACGGAAGCTGTGTCATGTCGCAGTCCGGGTATCGCCCCACGACGTGCCCAGGCAGGCGTGACAGCCACGGAGTCAGCGCACCCGCCTCGTTGATCTCGAGTACCCGTAGATCACGGACGCCGACCGACTCCAGGCAGCTTTCAAGAGTGCCGCTTACACCGCTCACCTGGACGAGAGCACGGGCGAGCGCCTGCGATCGGACGTTGGCCCCACATCGCTCGCAGCGCGTGCCTTGTTGCACATCAATGTACGCGGCCTCTGCCGGGTTCAGTTGCCAGGCCTGAATGAGATCGGGCCAGAGCACGTCATCATGAACGAACCGGGAATGACCACAAATCTGGCAGGAGTCGTCTCGTTCCACGTGATTACGCCGGGTACTACGTCCAGCCTAACGTTGGCCCGACGGACGACCCCGAAGAGCTCGCAGCCCTTGTCGAGCCGCAACTCGGCAAGATGGGAACCCATCCTGCCCTGCAATTCCGCCAACAAGCGCGCGCGTGGCCATGGCTGAACGTCAGTTTATAGCAGGTATCCGACAAGCGGCGCAAAGCCTGCCGACAGGTTCCCAGGTTCCCTGGTTCGCTCTGAATCGTCGGAAGCCGCGAACTCCGGGAACCTGAGAACGGGAACTGGAACTAGAAAACCCGGAACGAGGTAACAGTGGGCTGACAGGGGCCGAGAACGGGCGCTATGCTAACCGGGTCGACAGGAAGACATCGGGGATATCCATGAATCTGAAGCTCGCGTTCCGGCGTCTCTTCAAGACGCCGTTCGTCAGCGCGGTGGCCATTCTCTCGCTCGCGCTCGGCATCGGCGCGAACGCGGCGATCTTCTCGCTGTTCGATCAGACGCTGCTCCGGGCGCTGCCGGTCGCAGCGGCCGCGCGAGCTGGTGAACCTCTGCGTCGCCGGGACCGAAGCAGGGCTCGAACTCCTGCGGCCAGGCCGGCGACTGCGAGTCGGTGTTCAGCTACCCGATGTTCCGCGATCTCGAGACGCGCGCAGACCGGTCTTCACCGGCATCGCGGCACACGTCGGGTTCGGCGCGAACCTGGCGTATCCAGAGTCAGACCGAGAAGCGGCGACGGCATGCTCGTGTCCGGGCTCCTACTTTCCGGTGCTCGGCCTGCAGCCGGCGCTCGGCCGCCTGCTCGATGCCAACGACGATCGGAACATCGGCGGCCACTTCGTCACCGTGCTGAGCCATGCCTACTGGACGACGCGGCTCGGCGGCAGACCCGGACGTCCTCAACAGCACGATCATCGTCAACGGCCAGGCGATGACGATCGTCGGCGTCGCCCCGCGCGGCTTCACCAGCACGACGCTCGGCATGGAGCCCGAAGTCTTCGTGCCGATCACGATGCGCGCGCTGATGGTGCCGGGCTGGAAGGGCTTCGAGAACCGCCGGAGCTACTGGGTGTACCTGTTCGCGCGGCTGAAGCCGGGCGTCACGATCGAGCAGGCGCGCGCCGCGATGAACGGCGTCTACCGTCCGATCATCAACGACGTCGAGGCGCCGCTCCAGAAGGGCATGAGCGATCAGACGATGGCGCGCTTCAGGGCCAAGGCGCTCGTCGCTCGACGACGGGCCGCCGCGGCCAGAGCCAGGTCCACGAGGAAGCGCGGACGCCGCTGATCCTGCTGTTCGCGATCACCGGCATCGTGCTGCTGATCGCCTGCGCCAACATCGCCAACCTGCTGCTCGCGCGCGGCGCCGGCCGCGCGACCGAGATGGCGGTGCGGCTCGTCGCTCGGCGCCAGCGCGCCGGCAGCTTGCTCGCGCAGCTCCTCACCGAGTCGTGCGTGCTCGCGGTGCTCGGGCGGGATCGCCGGTCTGGTCGTGGCGCGGTGGACGCTGGCGCTCGATCGCTCGCTGCTGCCGCCGGACGGCCGCGTCGTCGCTGCAGTTCGAGCTGCAGCCGGCGGTCGTGCTCTTCGCCGCGGTGCTGTCGGTCGCCACCGGTCTGCTGTTCGGATTGTTCCCGGCGCTGCACAGCACGCGGCCGGATCTCGTCTCGACGATCAAGGCGCAGGCGGGCCAGCCGTCCGGCGCGCGGGCCGCGGCGCGGTTCCGCACGACGCTGGTCACGGCGCAGATCGCGCTGTCGATGGCGCTGCTCATCTCCGCCGGGCTCTTCATCAAGAGCCTGATGAACGTCAGCCGCGTCGATCTCGGCGTGAACGTCGACAACGTCGTGACGTTCGGCGTGTCGCCGCACCTGAATGGCTACGACGTCGCGCGCTCGCAGGCGTTCTTCGAGCGGACTCGAGGACGAGATGGCGGCGGTCCCCGGCGTCACGGCCGTCGCCGCGTCGATGGTGCCGCTCCTGGCGGCAGCAACTGGGGCAGCGGCGTGCGGTGCAGGGCTTCGCAGACGGACCCGACACCGACACCCACTCCAACTACAACCAGATCAGCGCCGGCTACTTCCGGACGCTCGGCATTCCCGCTGATGGCCGGACGCGAGTTCACGGCGCGCCGACGCCGCCGGCGCGCCAAAGGTCGCCATCGTCAACGAGGCGTTCGCGAAGAAGTTCAACCTCGGGCGCGACGCGGTCGGCAAGCGGATGTCGAGACGGCGGCTCGAAGCTCGACATGGAGATCGTCGGCGTCGTGCAGAACGCGAAGTACAGCGAGGTGCGGCAGGAGCTGCCGCCGGTCTTCTTCATGCCGTACCGCGCAGAACGAGCCGCGTCGGCTCGCTGAACTTCTACGTCCGGACGTCGCTCGATACCGGAGCGACTGCTCGGACGCGACGCCGGCGGTGCGTCGCGCGGCTCGATGCCGAACCTGCCGGTCGAGGAGCTGAAGACGATGCCGCAGCAGGTGCGCGAGAACGTCTTCATGGATCGCATGGTCAGCACGCTGTCGGCGGCGTTCGCGCTCGCTGGCGACGCTGCTCGCGGCGGTGGGGCTGTACGGCGTGCTCGCCTACACCGTGTCGCAGCGGACGCGCGAGATCGGCTTGCGCATGGCGCTCGGCGCCGACGGCGGCGCGCATGCGCGCGATGATCCTGAAGCAGGTCGCCTGGATGACGCTCGTCGGCGGCGTCATCGGCATCGTCGGCGCGTACTACCTCGGGAAGGGCGCCGAGTCGCTGCTGTTCGAGATCAAAGGCTTCGATCCCGTGGTCGATCGCGCTCTGCGGTCGTGCTGCTGACGATCGTCGCCTTCGGCGCCGGCTACATTCCGGCCTACCGTGCGTCGCGCGTGCACCCGATGCAGGCGCTTCGCTACGAGTAGCGAGGTCGCGAACGCTGTGAAGCCACGTCCGGCCCGCGGCCGTTTCAAAACGCTCCGCGTCAGCGCGAGTTTCCGGGAGTTCGTGCTGGATCAACTGTCCGAACTGCCCGACGTGCGGGCCAAGTCGATGTTCGGCGGGATTGGCCTCTATTCGGCAGATGTCTTCTTCGGCATCGTCGCGGCCGACGTCCTGTACTTCAAGGTTGGCGAGGCGAACCGGGCCGACTACGAGCGGACCAAGGCGGCGCCCTTTGCTCCGTACGCCGGCCGCCCGTCAGCGAGCTACTACACTGTTCCAGTGTCCGTACTCGAGGATCCGCGTTCACTCGTGCGGTGGGCGACGCGATCGATCGAGGTGGCGAAGACGGGTGCACGAGGCCGGCAGCGCGCGCGGTCAGTTCGACCATAGTCGAGCCCTGGGTCCCTTTGCCAGACGAGCTCTCGACCGGGACCAAAGCTTGCACTCGAAGGTCCTCAGGAAAAGAGGAGGACCTGAGCCATGGATCTGTGGACTGGCCTCGCGATCGGGATTGCTCTCTGCATCGCGCTGTGGATTCCGTTCTTCATCATGAACCGCCGGGGAAAGGCGCGCGGGCATACCTGGTTCACATGGTGGAAACCCCGGGGGCACTCCGACATTGGCCCTGATGTCGGATACACACCGACTCGACCTGGGCACGACGATGCGCGTGGCGCTCGTTATTGACGGGGCACACCCGGGATAGCGTCCCGACGCTTTCGATCGCCGCCAGGCTTCCTCCGCCTTCAGACGGATCGCCCAAGCCTCGCGCCGGCTTGCATCCACCAGCCGCCGAGCCGGATCTCGAGCCGATTTCGCATACCGCAGAGAGCAGAGAAGTCCCGCTGTTCTCCGATCGAAGGAGCGGTTCATGGTGTCTCGACGGCTCATCGCCGCCGTGCTGGCAGGCGCGGTGACGTTCGGTGGGTGTACCGGCATGAAGACCATTCGACCGGCCGTTCGGCCGGCCAACCCAGGAGACCCGACGTTCGGTCCGGTCCAGTCCGGCGACACCGTCTTCGTGCACACGCGGGACGGAGAGCAGTTGTGTTTTGTCGTTCAACACATCGATGGCGAAACGCTCATCGCAACGGGTGGCCGGCGTTACGCGAGTACCGATCTGGTGCGCATCGACCGCAAAGAGGTGAGCCGTGGAAGGACCGCGGGGCTGATCGCGGCGATCGCTGGAGGTGTGTACCTGGTTGTCGGGGTGACGGTCGGGATCTGGCTCGGCAAGAACACGGAGTAAAGCCGCGATTCCCGACTTTTCCGTTGACCTGACGCGATACCCATAGATATCTTAGGCATACCTTATCTATGCCTGAGAACGGAGTCCCGCCCGGAACGCTCGTGATGCTCGTGCTCCGAGTCCTGCAGGGCGGGCCGCTGCACGGCTATGCCATCGCCCAGCGGATTCACGCGCTGTCGACCGACGTGCTGCAGGTCGAGGAAGGCTCCTTGTACCCCGCGCTGCAGCGAATCCTCATCCAGGGATGGGCCAGGGCACGGTGGGGCGTCTCGGAGACGAACCGCCGGGTTCGCTTCTATCAGCTCACTCCTGCCGGGCGTGCACAGGTGGACAGCCAGGTGGCCGACTACGAGCGCATCAACGCGGCGATCATGACCGTGCTGCGGAGCGCATGACGGAGACGATATGGGTGAGTTCTGGCGGCGCTTGTGGTTTCTGCTCAATCGCTCGCGCTTCGAGCGCGAGCTGCGGGACGAGATGGAGGCTCACCGGGCGATGAAAGGTGAGTCGGGACCGGCATTCGGCAATGACTTGCGGCTCCGCGACGAGGCCATCGATGCGTGGGGCTGGCGGGGGCTCGAGCGGCTGACGCAGGATCTCCGCTTCGCCTCCAGGCTGCTGATGCGATCGCCGGTGTTCACGCTTACGGCCATCGCCGCGCTCGCGCTCGGCATCGGTCTCAACCTCGCGGCGTTCCAGGTGATCGACGGCGTCGCGCTGTCGTGGCTGCCGATCCGTTCGCCCGAAACGCTCGTCAATCTCCATCGCCGCAGCCCGCGGAGCGCCACCACCACGTTCTCGTACCCGGCATTCGATTTCTACCGGCGGCACGGGTCGCTCGCAGCCGCCATGGCCGTCGTGTCCGGCGGCGTGACGATCGGAGACGACGACGCGCGCACGATTGGCGCGGAGTTCGTGACGGCCAATTACTTTTCGGAGCTCGGCGCGGTGCCGCTCGCGGGCCGGTTGCTGGATCCGGGCGACGATGGAGCGAGCGCGAACGCAGTGATCGTGTTGAGCGAGCGGCTGTGGCGATCGAGGTTCGGCGGTGAGCCGTCCACAATCGGCCGGCCGCTTCACGTGAACGGACAGCCGTTCACCGTCGTCGGTGTCGCTGCGGACACGTTTGTCGGACCCGGCGGTCGATCTGGCGCAGCATGGATCCCGATCGGTCAGCATCGAGTCGCTTTTCCTGGCAGCACGCTGCTCGACGACTGGGGATCCGATACGGTCGGGTTTTACGGCCGCGTGCGTGAAGGGCAGGCGCTGGCGGCGGCTGAAGCGGAGCTCAAGGCCGCCGTCCAGGGACTTCGCACGCAGCGTCCTGATGAAGTGCAAGACGGCGAGTGGCTCGAGCTGCGGCCGGCCGGACGCTTCGTCTCGTTCGAGGAGGCGGCTCCGGGGCTGGCACTCATCATCTCGCTGGTCGGCCTCGTCCTGGTGGCCGCATGCATGAACCTCGGCCTCCTGGTCCTGGCGCGAACGCTGGGACGGGACCGTGAGTTCGCGATCCGGCTCTCCGTCGGCGCCACGCGCGGCCGCATCGTCCGCCAGTTGCTGACCGAGCACCTGCTGCTCGGCGTGCTTGGAGCGATCGTCGCCTGCTTCGTCGCGGTCCTGGCGACGCGCGCGGTGCTCTCGATCGTCGGCACCCCCGCCGCACTGACACCAGAGATCAGCATTCGGATGATCCTGGCGGCAGCGGTGCTCGCCATCCTCTCCTCGATCGCGTTTGGTTTCGCTCCCGCGTGGCAGGCGATGCGTCCTGCGGCCGCGCGGCGGCTTCGGCTGCGCACGATCCTCGTCGGCCTCCAGGTGATGGCCGCGATGACTCTGCTCATCGTGTCGGGCCTTCTGGTGCGCGGGGTCACGCGTGTCGTGCGAGTTCCTCTCGGATTCGATTACCAGCACACGCTCGTGGCGGAGCCAAATCTTTCCAGCCACGGCATGTCTCCGGAGGCTGCGCAAGCTTACTGGGAGGGCGTCGAGACTCGGCTCCGGCAGGTGCCCGGGATCAGGGACGTCGCCATTTCGTCTCTCCCGCCGTTCGGAAACCGCGTCTGGGTGAACCGCGAGGGGACGATCTTCTATCACGTGACGCCGGCGTACTTCGAGACGATGCAGATTCCGCTCAGGCGTGGTCGCGTCTTCAGCGCTGGCGAGGCGGGGGTCGTCCTCGTCAGTGAAACGCTCGCGCGCCGGCGTTGGCCGGCCGGGGATGCCATCGGGCAAGCGTACGAGGACCGCACCGTGATCGGAGTCGTTGGAGATGCCCGGACGGTCCGCGTCGGCGATCGGTCGGCGACGGAATGCTATTTCCCGATCGATCCGAACCAGCTGGCGGAAGCAGTCATGGTCGTTCGCGCCGACGCCGCGCCAGGCAGTGCGGCGGTCACCGTTCGCGCCGTCATGCGCGCTGAGGATTCGAGGTTGAGGCCGTCCGTCGCGCTGCTGCGCGATGCGTTCGAGGAAAGGCTCGCCGGGCCACGCCAGTTTGCGCTCGTCGCGTCGGCGCTCGGCACGTGCGCGCTGCTGCTCGCCGTCACGGGGTTGGGCGGGATGATCGCGTTCACCGTGTCCCAGCGGCTTCGGGAGATTGGCGTGCGGCTGGCGCTCGGCGCGCGTCCGCCGCACATCGTCCGTGCGATCGCGCGGCAGTTCACGGTACCGGTCGTCTGCGGCGCGCTGGTGGGGAGTGGCCTCGCGGCGGCGGTCGGAATGATCCTCTCGCGCGAGCTGTTCGGCGTCAGCGGGCTCGATCCGCTGGCGCACGGCGGCGCGCTGCTGCTCTTCGTTCTGGTCGCTGCCGCCGCGGCGGTACCTTCGCTGCGCCGGGCGCTGCGCGTCGACCCGATCGACGTGCTTCGCCACGAGTGACGATCATCGGGCCTCCGTCCACGCCAGGCAGGTGTTGCCCCTGCGCTCTCTGGAACTGGACGGATATGTAAAACGTGCACCAGTGTAGATAGATATAAGGCACGGCACCGCCGAGGGTTTCTTCCAAGACACTGACAGCCAGCGCATTACATATCTGTTCGCCTCGGAACGTCTCTTGCGTAGCTTTCCCGGGCGCCTGAACCGGGCCCGAGGAGACGAACCATGACGCTGCCAACGCGATCGCTGCTCGCTACGCTCTGCCTTTGCGTCCTCTGGATGGCAGCGTGTGGAGGCGGCACAGACGGCACAGGCGCACCGACGGCTCCCTCATCGACCGGCGGTGCCGGCGCGATGATCGCGGGGACAGTGAGCGGCGCGGCGCCGGGCGGGCTGACGGTGGCTGTCACAGGAACCAGCCTGTCGACGGCGGTCGAATCGACCGGCAGTTTCCAGATGGCCGGTGTTCCATCGGGCAACGTGCAGCTGCAGTTCAGGAGCCCGTCGGTGAACGCCACCGCGCAGATCGCCAACGTCGCCAACGACGAGCTCGTGCAGATTCAGGTACAGTTGAACGGTTCGACAGCCAGCATCGTCAGCGAAGTCCGCTCCGCCGGAAAGGTGCTGTTGTGCCACCGAACCGAGAGCGGCACATATCAGTCGATCGACATCAGCGTCAGCGCGGAACCAGCGCATCGGGCGCACGGAGATGCAAAAATTGGCGAAGCCGTTCCTGGCGACCTGACCAAGGTCTTCGATCAAAACTGCCGGCCTACAGGGCCTACTTTGGCTTCCATCAGCATCAGGAAGTTCACCAACGGCCAGGACGCCAACGACGCGCCTGGGCCGAGCATCAACGTAGGCAGCACGGTCACCTGGACGTACCAGGTCACCAACACTGGCAACGTGACGCTCGGCAGCATTTCGGTCGTCGACGACCGTGGCGTACCTGTTCTCTGCATCAACCAGCCCCTGACCGCAGGTCAGTCGATGACCTGCACCGGATCGGGTCTCGCGACGCTCGGCCAATACAGAAACGTGGGAACGGTCACGGCAACGTGGACAGGCGGGACCGTCACCGACTCTGACCCCAGCCACTACCTCGGCGTGGGCCCTGCTCCCGAAGAGGCCGGACCGAAGGTCCAGCTGTGTCACAGGACCGGAAACGGTTCGTACCACTTGATCGAGGTCAGCATCAACGCGGAGCCCGCGCACCGGGCGCACGGCGACGCCAAGATCGGGGAAGCCGTTCCGGGGAACGCCGGGAGGGTATTCGGCGCCGGCTGCAGCGTCAACTAGCGCTAGACCGGAAGCTCCCAGCCTTTTCGATAGCGCCCCTCGATGAACGGCTGCGCCTCCGGAACGTTGGCGGCCTTGAGGCCCTTGGCGTCCCACTTCATCACTTTCCCCGTTCGAAGCGCCAGCGTGCCGAGGAGCACGAATTCGGTGAGGCGCGCGCCGTACTCGAAGTTGCTGCACGCCGGTGTGCCGCCTTTGCAGGCCTGCAGCCAGTCGGCGTGGTGGCCGGCCACGCGCGGCAGGCTCTTCGGCGGGCGCTTGTAGGAACGGTGCAGCTCCATCGGCAGCAGGCGCGGCATTCCCGACCACCCTGCGCACGTGAGAATCCCCTTGTCGCCGACCAGCATGAGGCCATCGCTTCCCTCGCCGAGCCGCTGCTGCGGATCGTCGGGATCGATCCCGAGCGGCGTCGGGGGCCTCAGGCCGTTGTCGTACCAGAACACCGTCAGCGGTCCGCGGTCGCCGCGGGCGCGGTACTGATACGTCATCATGTTGCTGCCCGTGGCGTCCTGCGGGTCGATGAAGGATGCCCGGGCTTCGACGGTGTCCGGCGCGTCGAGGCCGAGCGCGTTGAACGCAGGATCGAAGTGATGCGGCGACATGTCGGGCATGGTGCCGTTGCCGAAGTCCCACACCCACCGCCAGACGAACGGAGCGACCTTTCCGCTGGCACGGCCGCTCGGAGCGCGGGCCGAGCCACAGATCCCAATTGAGCTTCGCCGGCTTGACGGCCGGCCCCTCGCCCGGCCACACGCTCTTGGCGTTGCGAGGCGTCCCGCTCCAGGCGTGCACCTCGCGGACGGCGCCGATCGCACCGTCCTTGACCCACTCGACGGTCAGGCGGTGGCCTTCGCCCGAGCGGCCGTGGTTACCCATCTGCGTCGCGACCTTGGTCTCCTGCGCGACCCGCGCCACGATGCGCGCCTCACGGATGTTGTGCGTGAGCGGCTTCTCGCAGTACACATGCTTGCCCGCTTTCATCGCCATGATCGCGACGTAGGCGTGCAGGTGATCCGGGGTCGCGATCAGGACGGCGTCGATCGCCTTTTCCTTCTCGAGCATGACCCGGAAGTCCTCGTACACCGCGCAGGTGTGATTCGGAGTCTTGGCGGCGTAGTGCTTTTCGACTTCTGCCTTGACTGGCCCCCGTCCAGCTTTGCCGCCGTAGTACCACGTGGACATGTCCCACTCTTCGGCCGGATCGGCGAGCGCGATGATCTGGCAGTTGTCCTCCTGGAAGAGCGCGCGCGCGTTGGTCCGGCCCTGGCCACCGGCGCCGATCAGCGCCACGTTGACCTTGTCGCTCGGGGCAACGAACTGCGGGCCGCCGAGGACGTGCCGGGGCACGATGGTGAATGCGGCTGCGGCGGCGCTCGTCGTCGCGATGAACTGTCGTCGGGTACCGGTCGTCGGCTTCATGGTGCCTCCTCACGTCGTGTGGCCCCGGGTCGTCCCGCATCATACGCCACGCAGCCGTTGTAAGATCGGAAAGCGCCGTGAGCCTCGCTCAGCGCCTTACCCGGAAACCACCGCGTCACGTCGAGGATCTCGATGCCCAATCGCACCCTGGCTTGTTCCGTGTTGCTGGCCCTTGCTCTTGCACCGATCGGCGCGCAGCCGGATCCGGGCAAGGAGGAGCTGAAGCTCAAGCTCCCCAAGCCCATGTTCATCGGCACGCCGACCAATCTCAAGAGCGCCAATCTAGAGAAGGTCACCGGCAAGTCGCGCGGACCGTTCTACGTCCCGAAAGGCACCGTCCTCCTCTCGCTCAAGAAGAAGGTCACGTCGAGCGACAGCCAGCCGGTCATCGGCGAGCTGGACATGATCACGGATGGCGAGAAGGGGGGCGGCGACGGGTTCTTCGTCGAGCTCGGGCCGACGCCGCAGTGGGTGCAGATCGATCTCGGGGCGTCGCACGCGCTCAACGCCATCCTCGTCTGGCACTATCACAGCCAGGCGCGCGTCTACCGCGACGTCGTCATCAGGGTGTCGGACGATCCGGCCTTCAAGGCCGGCGTGACGACGGTCTTCAACAACGACCATGACAACTCCGCGAAGCTCGGAGCCGGGACCGACAAGGAGTACATCGAGGTTGCCGAAGGCAGGCTCATCGATCCGAAGGGCGTGAAGGGCCGGTACGTCCGCTTCTACTCCAACGGGAACACCACGAACGACCTGAGCCACTACGTCGAAGTCGAGGTCTACGGCGCGCCGAAATGACCCAGGCGCCCGCCTCCGCCCTACCGGGCTACGGCGCGGCAGGTGCGGTTCTCGTCGTCACGATCGCGCTGGCGGCGGGACTCACGTTGCGGCTGGCGCGTCTGGACGTCCGGCCCATGCATCACGACGAGGCCAACCAGGCGATCAAGCTCGGCACGCTGCTCGAGCGCGGTGAGTACGCCTACGATGCTCACGACCATCACGGCCCGACGCTCTACTACGCGACGCTGCCGTTCGCCTGGCTGCGCGGCCAGGCGACGCTGGCCGCGCTCGACGAATGGACGCTGCGCGGCGTGACGGCGGCGTTCGGCGCAGCGACGATCCTGTTGCTGCCGCTGCTGGCCGCCGGCATCGGCCGCACGGCCGTCGTTGCTGCTGCACTGATGATGGCGGTCTCTCCCGCGATGGTCTTCTACTCGCGGATGTACATTCAAGAGTCGATGTTGGGCTGCTTCACGCTCGCGTTCGCGATCGCGGTCGGACGCGCGACGATGGAGCGCGGCTGGCAGTGGCCGATGCTGGCCGGCATCGCGGCAGGTCTGGCAGCCGCGACCAAGGAAACCGCGGTCATCGTGCTCCCCGCATCCCTGGCCGCCTGCGCCCTTGCGTGGTGGTCGCTCGGTTCCACGCGGTCCTCCGTGGCGCCGGTCAACGCAGGATGGCGGAGAGCCGTGATCGTCAGCCTCGCGATCGGCGCGGGGATCGCGTCGCTCTTCTACTCATCGTTCCTCGCTCATCCGGGTGGCGTCCTCGAGCCGCTGCGGGCCGCCGCCACGTACTTCCAGCGCGGCGTCGATCCCGCCGGCCACGTGCAGCCGTGGCACTACTACGTCGGCCTGCTCGCGTGGTCGTCCTCCGGCGGCCTGGTGTGGACCGAGGCGGCGGTGCTCGTCCTGGCCGCCGTCGGCGCGGTTACGGCGTGGACGGCGCACGATCCGTCGCGGCCCGACGCAGCGTTCTGGCGCCGACACCTCACCGCCAACGCCGCCCTCACCCTGACGATCTTCTCCGCCATTCCGTACAAGACGCCCTGGAACCTCGTCCCCTTCTACGCTGTGACGATCGTTGCTGCTGGAATCGGTGTATCGGCGCTGGCGCGGGCGACGGCGTCCCGTGCGGCTCACGTCTTCCTGGCTGGCGTGGTCGCGGTCGCCTCCGCTCACCTGGGATGGCAGGCGTGGCGTGCAGCGGTCGTGCACGCGTCGGACCCTCGCAATCCCTATGTCTACGCGCAGACGGTGCCCGATGCGGTCCGCATGGCGGCGCGTATCCGCGATCTGGCCGCGCTGCACGGCGAGCGTGAGCGAATGCCGGTAACGGTGATCGCGGCACCCGACGAGCAATGGCCGCTACCCTGGTATCTTCGGACGATGACGCGCGTCGGCTACTGGGCGGACGCGACGGACGCACCTGACCTGACCGCGCCCGTGATCGTCTCGTCGATGGGTCATGCGGAGAGGCTCGACGCCGCCCTCGGCGATCGCTATGTGTCCGAGTTCTTCGGTCTCAGGCCCGAGGTCCTCCTGACGCTCTACGTCGAGCGCGGGCTGTGGGATCGCTTCCTGGCTCGTGCCGCCATCGGAGGAGGTGGTGGTGATTGAGGAGGGCTGGCGCGGACGCCGTTCTGCTGAGCCGATCAGTTTCTGCGTGCGAGTCGGCGCCCGCTCGGATACATTTGTGTCGGGAAACGCCCCGCGCACCAGCCCGATGTGAGCGTCAAGCGAAGGAGATCGTCCGATGGCCAAAGGAACAACACCTCCGGAATTGTCACGTCGGCGGTTCGTGGGGACAGTGGCCACCACCGCCGCGGGACTCACGATCGTGCCGCGACACGTGCTCGGCAAGGGCTTCCAGGCGCCCAGCGACACGGTCAACGTCGCCATCGTCGGCTACGCGCACGCCAATGCCATGGGCACGAACAACCTGCTCAACGTGGCGAAGAGCGACAACATCGTGGCGTTCTGCGATTGCGATGACGGCGCGTTGGCCAAGGCTGGCCGGGCGCTGCGGGGGACGACGCTGGAAAAGTTCCCGAAGGCGACCGACTACAAAGACTTCCGCGTGATGCTGGAAAAGCAGAAGGACATCGACGCGGTGCTCGTCGCGACGCCCGATCATACGCATGCCGTCATCGCGATGGCCGCGATGCAGCTCGGCAAGCACGTCTACGTGCAGAAGCCGCTGACGCGCACCATCAGCGAGGCGCGTGCTCTGACCGAGGCGGCGCGGAAGTACAAGGTCGTGACGCAGATGGGCAACCAGGGGCGCTCCGAGGAGGGCCTCCGCCTGATGCAGGAGTGGTTCGAGGCCGGCGCCATCGGCCAGGTGCGCGAGGTGCACTGCTGGACCAACCGCCCGATCTGGCCGCAGGGCATGCCGCGGCCGGCGGAGGAGCAGGGGGTGCCGGACGGCCTGGACTGGGACCTGTGGCTGGGTCCGGCGCCGCTGCGCCCGTTCCACAAGACCTACCACCCGTTCGGCTGGCGCGCCTGGCAGGACTTCGGCGCCGGTGCGATGGGCGACATGGCGTGCCACGTCATGGACGCGGCGAACACGGTCCTGAAGCTCGGCGCCCCGACCAGCATCGAGTCGACGCTCGCGTACAACTTCCTCCCCCCGGCGCCGGGACAAAAAGGGTTCGGCCAGCGCGTGCAGTACAACGACAGCTATCCTCCGTCGTCGCTGATCCATGTGTCCTTCCCGGCGCGCGGCAACATGCCGCCGGTGAAGCTGCACTGGTACGACGGGGGCCTGCTGCCCGAGCGCCCCGAGGAGCTCGAGCCGGAACGGAGGCTGCCGACGTCGGGCACGATCTTCGTCGGGGACAAGGGCAAGATGTGGTGCGAGACTTACTCCGAGAGCCCGCGCCTCATCCCCGAGTCGGCGATGCAGGCTTTCCAGCGTCCGCCGAGGACGCTGGCCAGGGTGCCGGAAGGACGCCCGGGTCACGAGAAGAACTGGCTCGATGCGATCCGCCAGAAGGGACAGTGCGTCTCGCATTTCGACTACGCCGGTCCGTTCACGGAAACCGTGCTGCTCGGCAACGTGGCGCTGCGCTTCCCGGGCCAGCGCCTGTTGTGGGACGCGGCGAACTTGAAGATCACCAACGAGCCCGAGGCCGACCAGTACGTGCAGCACAACTATCGTTCGGGCTGGTCGCTCTGATCTGTGGGGGCAGATCTTGAAAAAGATCTGACCCCTGCGCTTCTCTCATGCATACCGATGCACCGGGCCTCGACGGCGGGATCGGGATCGCGGAACCTCGCGAGCTCGGCGACCTCCGGCGTTTCTCGCACGAAGCGATGAACACCGTGTTCGAGGTGTACGCCGCGCACGCCGATGCGAAATACGCGGCGCAGGCGGCGCAGGCAGCTTTCGCGCTCGTGGATCGTCTCGAAGGCGAGTTGAGCCGCTTCCGGCCTAACAGCGATATCACCCGCGTCAATCACCTGACCGCGGGAGAGAGCGTCCGCGTCGGCGAGGCCGCGCTCGAGTGCCTCGTCATCGCGCGGCACTTGCATGACCTGACCGACGGCGCGTTCGACGTCGCGATCGGGACCGGGTTGCCGTCGCTCGAGATCGATGCCGATGCTTTCGTGATCCGCGCGGCGGCCGGCGGCGTTCGCGTCGATCTCGGCGGCATCGGCAAGGGTTACGCGGTGGATCTGATGGCGGAACTGCTCGAGGAGTGGGGCCTCGACCGTGCGTTCGTCCACGGGGGCTTCAGCTCCGCGCTCGCACTCGACGCGCCGGCGGGTTGCGACGGATGGCCGCTGACGCTTAGCGATCCCGGCGAGCCGTCGCGGATCCTCGCCCGACTGTCGATGCGCCAGTCGGCGCTCAGCGCGTCCGGCGTACGCAAGGGCGGTCACATCCTGGATCCGCGCACGAGCGCGCCGGTGCGCGGCCGGCTCGCAGCGTGGGTCGCGCTTCCGCGGCCAGCGAATACAGGCGCCGCCGCTGCCGGCGCCGGGCCGAGGCTCGCGCCGGCCGCTGTCGCGGACGCGTTGACGACGGCGTTCATGGTGCTGAGCGTCGATCGGATCGCGGCCTTGTGCGAGCGCAGCCCCGGGCTCGAGGCGTGGGTCCTCCCTGACGGAGCATCGCCCGGTACGTCTGACCTGCTCCACTTCAAGTACGAGGAACACCGTCAAGCGAACGGACGCACGACGGCGGGAGACGCATGATGGCGGACGAGAACGACAAGGGAAAGGACACGACTCCCGGTGCGAGTGACGCACCGCCGAAACTCGGGAGGCGCGACCTGCTGAGGGGGCTGTCCACGGTCCCGGCGCTCGGGCTCTTCGGCTACGCCTGGAGCCGGCAGCAACAGTACCGCCGTGGCAGGGAAGAGGCGGCCGCTACGGCGCCCGCCGCCGACCCGAGTCTGCAGGAGATCAACGTCGCGCTGCTCGGCGCCGGCGCCCAGGGCCAGGTGCTCATGGAGGCGATGCTCCGCATTCCCGGCGTGCGCTTCCGCGCGGTGTGCGACATCTGGACCGAGTACAACCAGCGCCGGGTCGTCAACACCCTGAAGCGGTTCAAGCAGGAACCGAATGGCTATGAGGACTACCGCGAGATGCTCGACAAGGAGAAGGAGCTCGACGCGGTGATCGTCGCCACGCCCGACTTCTGGCACGCGCAGCACACGATCGACGCCCTGAAGGCTGGCAAGCACGTGGTACTGCGAGAAGGAGATGTCAAACACGCTCGAGGGCGCCCGGAGCATGGTGCAGGCGCAGCGCGCGTCCGGCAAGCTCCTGCAGATCGGCCACCAGCGCCGATCGAATCCGCGCTACCTCCACTGCTATCACAAGCTGCTTGGCGAGGCGAAGCTGCTCGGACGGATCGTGACCGTCAACGGGCAGTGGAATCGTGCAGTGACGCCGGACCTCGGAGCCCCCGATCGCTACGCGATTCCGGCGGACAAGCTGAAGCAGTACGGCTTCAAGGACATGCATCAGTTCCGCAACTGGCGCTGGTACAAGGGCCTCGGCGGCGGACCCATCGTGGATCTGGGATCGCACCAGATCGACATTTACAACTGGTTCCTCGGTGCGCCCCCCTCCGGCGTGATGGCCAGCGGCGGGCTGCTCTACTACGAACCGAAGACGCACGAGTGGTACGACACGGTGATGGTCATCTACGACTATGACACTCCGCTGGGCCCCGCCAAGGCGTACTACCAGACGCAGACCACCAACGGCAGCCAGGGGTACTACGAGACCTTCATGGGCGACCAGGGGACGCTCCTCATCTCCGAGTCGGAGCTGAATTACGCGGGTCAGTTGTATCGCGATCCGAACGCGCCGGCCTGGGATGAATGGATCCAGAAAGGCTACGTCAGCGCGCCGAAGGAGCAGGAAGTGAAGGAGCAGACCGGATCTGGCGCGATTGCCGACGTGCGCGAATCGGTCGCCCCCGACCAGCACACCGTTCCCGTGTCGCTGCGCGATCCGTATCACCAGCCGCACCTGCAGAACTTCTTCGACGCCGTGCGCGGGAAGGCTACGCTGAACTGTCCGGCCGAGATCGGCTACGAGAGCGCGATCAGCGTCCTCAAGGTCAACGAAGCGATCGAGGCGAAGAGCCGGCTCTCGTTCAAGCCCGAGGACTTCAAGGTCTAATGGAGCGCGCGATGGACGCGACGAGGTTCGACCGCACGCCGATGATCGCGATCACGGCGATGCGGGTTCTGGTCGGGTGGCACTTCCTTTATGAGGGCCTCACCAAGCTGACGGCCCCGTCGTGGACGGCGGCGGGTTATCTCAAGCAGGCCAGGGGACCGCTGGCCGAGACGTTTCGGTGGATCACCACGCGTCCCGACCTGCTCGCCAATGCGGACCTGGTCACGACGTGGGGACTCACGATTGTCGGCGCCTGCCTGATCCTGGGACTGTTCACGCGGCTGGCCAGCCTCGCCGGGATGGGCTTCATCCTGCTGTTCTATCTCGCCGCCCCGCCGTTCATCGGCTACTCCTACGCGATCCCGAGCGAAGGCAGCTACCTGATCGTCAACAAGAACCTGGTGGAACTGTCGGCGCTCGTCGTCATCCTGCTCACCCGCAGCGGCCTCTTTGCCGGGCTCGACCGGATCATCCACGGGCTGATCCGGCGCAGGCCGCGGCTGGCCGAGGCCTGACGGCGGCCGCTGGCGGCGGGGACCTCGTTCGACTCGGCCATGGGCCGCTTTGCCTGGCAGCCAGGGCCAGGCTTCATTGGCACATATCGGTTCGTGTTCTCGGCGACTGCGTGCGCAGGGAGCCCGCTAGCCGTCCCGATCGACGTGCGGATCGTGCGAGCGACGAAATGACGGGCACAGAATTTCTTCATCTCCAAGGCGCTTTCAACGCATCGCGGAAGTCGACGTACATGAATTGCGTGGCCCCGTCGAACTCGTAGGAGTTGATCGGGCCCGTATCGGCCGGCGGAGGCGCGTCACCGTTTTGCACGACGAGCAGGCCCAGGGGGAACCGTTGTCCGATGGGCGTCGGGACGTAGTGCACGCCGTCGGTCTCGGCAACGCCCTCGACGAAGAACGATCCGAGATGCTGCGCCCGCGACGGGCGAATGCCGTAGAAGTGAAAGCTCGAATCGCCCTGGCTGGAAGCCAGCAGCAGCGTGTAGCCAGGCACGGCCGCGATCACGCTCAGGCCTTCCAGATCGGCCTGAAGAAACTTTCCCGCATGAATGTCCGAACCGGGTGCCAGCACGTCGTCGTCGCCCGGAATCCCGTCGGCGTTGTAGACACACTCGAACTCGTCGTCGTCAGGTATCGCTCGATACGCTTGTCCGAACGTCGTGAGCGGCTCGATCAACCGGTTGCGATTCACGACGACGAGCGAGGGCAGGCTCGGGGTCAGCGGGATTTTGTAGAGTCCGATCGTCTCGAACGCGACGAAGAGCGAGCGGGCCCTCGGGATCCGAGGGATCGATCTTGAAGAACCTCACCCGGTCACATCCGCGATCGGAGACGATCGCCACGTCGACCGTCTCCCGCGCTCGCTTCCCGATGCGGACGTCGTACGCGATGTCGACGTTGTTGTAGCGGCCAAACGTCTCGCCGCTCTCGCTGTCCGTGCACGGGTTGTCCGGTGCGGTATTGACGCCGCCCGGCGTCGCCGGATCCGCGTCGAGGATCTGCGGAGCGTTCGGTGGAAGAGGCGCCTGGACGAGCGTGCCCTTCAGCGTGTAGACGAGGAGCCCTGCATCCTTGGCCGTCCCGATGACGAGGGACTTCTGCGGATTCTCGTGATTGACCCAGATGGCCGGGTCGTCGGCATCCGGCGTCGCGGGAGCGCCTTCATAGTTGTACAGTGGCGCGGTACTCAGGACAGGCTTCACGAACTGTTCGCCCTGGTCGGCACCGGACGCCATGAGAACCACAGCCAGCGCGGCAAGCGAGCGCATCACGTCAGACCCTCCCGGAAAGGCCAGGAGTCTAGCGGGCGCGTGCGACAATGGCGTGACGGCGGAGGGGCGATTCCTGCGTCATTCGGCTCGTAGCCGGCCTTCGACCCGGCCGAGCTGCCGTTACGCAAGCGAGCGCTGCCTGTCATCGTCTCGTTACGCCGCACTCGCACACTCACTCGTGGACGGCCGGACGTCGCTGTCTCTGACACCAAACCCAGAAGAGGTTGCCATGAGAATCCACCAGCTGCGGTTCGTACCGATTCTCCTTGTCGTCCTATGCGCGCTGGCGTCGTCGTCTGCCTTCGCTCAGCAGGAGACCGCCACGATCGCCGGGACCGTTCGGGACGCCTCAGGCGCTGTCGTACCCGGCGCGACGATTACCGTCACCAATATCCGGACCAACATTGCAGTCCGCACAGTGGCGGGCGACGACGGCGCCTATGTGATCCCGAGCTTGCGGCCCGGCGACTACTCGGTGACGGCTGAGAGCGTCGGTTTTCAAAAGACGCTTCGGACGGGCATCACGCTGCAGGTTGCCCAGGTCGCGCGCGTCGACATGGCTCTCCAGCCGGGGCAGATCACCGAGGCCGTGGAAGTGGTGGGCGGTACGCCGCTGCTCGACACGTTTACCTCATCGCGGGGCGCCGTGATTGATCAGAAGAAGATCGTCGATCTCCCCCTGAACGGCCGCGACTACAACCAGCTCGCGCTTCTGTCGCCCGGTGTGCTGCCCGGAACGCCGAGGCTCGCGAGCGTGAACTTCAAGGGCGTCCTGAACGTCAACGGCAACCGAACGTTCAACAACGTGTTCCTGCTCGACGGGGTGGACAACATCTCGTACTCGAATTCGTTCCGCGGCGAAAACGTGCAGCTGGTGCAGCCGTCGATCGAGGCGCTGCAGGAGTTCAAGATCCAGACGAACGCGTACTCCGCCGAATTCGGCCGGAGCTCGGGCGCCGTCGTCAATGCGACGATCAAGTCGGGGTCGAATGCGATTCGCGGCAGCGTATACGAATTCTTCAGGAACGATCGGCTCGACGCGAACAACTTCTTCTCGAACGCGCTTGGCGCGCCGAAGCCGAAGCGCGAGCGGAACCAGTTCGGCTCTGCGGCCGGGGGCCCGATCGTCAGGAACCGGACGTTCTGGTTTGCTGACTATGAGGGGCTGCGCGATCTCGAGGGCGTGCCTCGCGTCCGGCAGGTGCCGACCGCCGCGGAAAAGGCCGGGGCCTTCGGCAGCGCGGTCGTGGATCCCTTCGCCGCCGGCCGTCCCGAGTTCGCCCGCAACGCCCAAGGCCAATGGATCATTCCCCGCGATCGCTGGGACCCTGTCGGAGCGGCCATCGTCGCGATGATCCCCGATCCGAATGTCCCGAACTCCACAATCTATGCGTCCACGCCGGTGACGGACACGCGCCAGGATCAGTTCGACGTTCGCATCGATCACCAGATCGCACAGTCGATGACGTTCTTCGGCCGCTACAGCTTCGTCGACACGCTGACCTTCAGGCCGGCGCCGCTGACGGGCCTGGCCGAAGGGTCGTTCAACGATGCGTTCGGCGCGAACGACAACCGTTCGCAGGGCCTGGCGCTCGGGCTGACCTGGGTCGTGTCGCCCACCCTGGTCGGCGACATTCGTTTCGGGTACGCGCGGGGCGACTACTACACGAGTCCGCCGAACTTCGGCGTCGACGGGGCAGCCGAGATCGGGCTGCGCGGGGTGCCCAACGACCCGGCCATCGTGGGCGGTGTGCCGAAGGTCAACATCCAGGGATTCGACGCCGTCGGTCGGCACACGTCCACGCCGCAGTTCCAGACGCCGCGATCGTGGAATCCGCGCGCCACGTTCAGCCTCACTCGCGGTGCGCACCTGATCAAGTTCGGCGGCGAATTCCTGCACGTCGAGACCCGGATCAACGATCTCAACGCCACCATTGGACGCATGAACTTCGAGAACCGCTTCACCAATCGGGCGGTCGGCGATCTGCTCCTCGGGCTGCCGTCGCAGCTGGCGCTCACCAGCTACACGGTGATGGACCAGAGCCAGGACATGCAGTTCTACTTCGTGCAGGATGACTACCGGTTGACGCCAAACCTCACCGCGAACTTCGGCCTTCGGTACGAGTACGCGAACCCGCCGGTCGAGAAGAACAATCAGTTCGCCAACTTCGACCCGGAAACGGGGACGATGGTGTTCGCCACGGATGGCGGCGTGTTCGAGCGCGCGTTGATACATCCCGATCGCAACAACTTTGCGCCGCGCATCGGCTTTGCGTACACGCCCTGGACCCGTTGGGTGTTTCGCGGCGGGTACGGCGTGTTCTATACCCACACGGTCAGGCAGGGCCGCGAGGGATTGCTGGGATTCAATCCGCCCTACCTCGTCGACAACCTTCTGCAGACCGGCGTCAGCGGCGCCGCAGCGGTTGCGTCGGCTGCGCCGTTCCGGCTCGTGGACGGTTATCCGTCCGGTCTGCTCGATCCCGACACGCTCTCTCCCACCATCGGGCGCAGGGCGCAGGACGCACACCAGCGGACACCCTACATCCAGCAGTACAACATCGGCGTGCAGTACGAGGTCATGCCGGACGTCGTGCTCGACATTGCCTACGTGGGCAACAAGGGCACGAAGTTGAACGGTTTCCGCAACCTCAATCAACGGGCCGTCATCACGAATCCTGACGGTTCCCAGTCGGCCGGCGCGCGCCCGTACCCCGCGTTCGGCGATATCCAGTGGATGGAGAATCGCGTCAACTCCACCTACAACTCGCTCCAGATGCGGCTCGAGAAGCGGTTCACACACGGCCTCACGGGGACGGTCAGCTACACGCTCGGCGAGGCGTTGAGCGGCGCGCCGGATCACATCTCGACGAGCGGCGGCGGCGCGGGAATCGACACCGGTGTCTTTCGCGAGCCGCAGGATGCCCACAACCTGCGGGCCGAGATCGGTCCGGCCGAGTTCGACGTGCGGCACCGGTTCGTCATGAGCTACGTCTTGGAGCTCCCGTTCGGGCGCGGGCGGCGCTACGGCAACGGGTGGAACCAGGGCATGGATCTCGCCTTCGGCGGCTGGCAGGTCACCGGCATTCACGTCCTGCAGAGCGGGCTGGCCCTGACGGCGACGCTTGGCGGATCGACCGTCCTGAACCTCGGCGGCGAGCGGCGTGCGCGTCCCAATCTCGTGGGGAATCCCGAACTGCCTGAATCTGAACGCAGCCTGAGCCGCTGGTTCAACACCGATGCGTTCGCGGCGTTCAGCCCTTCGCCGCAGGCGTTCGGCAATGCGGGCGTCGGCATCATGCGCGGGCCAGGCGTGGCGAACTTCGACTTCACGCTCGCCAAGAACTTTCCGTTGAAGGGACGCCAGTACTTCCAGTTCCGCACGGAGTTCTTCAACGCGTTCAATCACCCGAACTTCGGGCCGCCGAACATCGCACGCGACTCGAGCGGGTTCGGCCAGATCCTGACGGCCGCCAACGCCCGAATCATCCAGTTCGGCCTGAAGTTCTACTTCTGAGCGTCGACGTTCATGAAGTGGAGAACGCTCGTCTGTGCCGCCGCCGTACTCTGCGGCGGCGTTGCAGCGGTCGGGCAGGACGGCGCGGTCGCGCCTTCGCGCACGCCATCGATCGACGACTTCCGCCTGCCGCCGAAGTCCGTGTTCGATCCGTCGATGCCGCGCTACCCGAACGTCTGGTTCTACATCGAATCCTCGCTGGCGCCGACGTTCGACGCGGCCGTCAAGGCCGTAACCGATCGCCTGCGAGAGACGATGCGCCTTCGCGAGTTCTTCCCTCCGTTCGACAATCCCGAGGGATGCGACTTCGAGACGAGGCTCGAGCACCTGCAGCCGTGGCTGGACAGGCGGACTCCCGCCCTGCAGCACGCGCACGCGTTCCACATGCGCTACTACTTTTCCGCGCTCGCGAAACAGAACGCGACGACGATCGAACTACGCACGGGCGCTGGGCGGCGAACGTTCTATCGCTTCGCGGCCAGCGTCCACTACGAGGTCGAGCACCACAATCCGCATCATGCCGATGTGGAGACGTGTCCCGTCTGTGGCCGGACTGGTGAGTACGGAAACCTGAAGGGGAATCTCGTCGAGGTCGTTCACGACCCGCTGGGCCTGGAGCTCCTCACGAGGGGAACGATCCGCGGTGAGGTGGTGAGGTTCGAGGACTACGGGCAGCATCCCGTCGGGTCAGTCGCGTCGGTTCGGGACCTGTCGGTTCGGACGTACGAGTTCCCGGGTCGGACCGGCGATCGAAATACGCTGCGACTGGCGGTAGTCGTTCTGAGCCCGGCGTCCGGGGCGAAGTTGCCGGACTAGAAGGTTTTCATCGTCGCCGAACCCTGTCCTTCCCGTCAGCCCTCTTCCTGGGGATCGATTTGCTCCGCTGGGGCCTCGTTCGGATCGGCCGCCTCCTGCGGAATCGGTGGCTCAGAAAACGGTTCACTTTCGGGAACGGGCGTCTCTTCCATGTCATCGACCATGCTGCACCTCATGATTGCGAGGCTAGCACCACGAGATGACTGCCACGACAATTCTCCACGACACCGTGGTGACAAGCGTTCCGGAGGGGGATACTCGAACACTCGAGCCGCGCGAGCGCTGAGGCTTGGAGACGTCAGCGACCGCCGGTGAAAAAAGCGTTTCGCGGTGAGTCTGTGCGGTGCCGGCGAACATGACCGCGCACACCGGCCCAGAAGATCAGGTAGTACCCGAGCACGACCGCGCCTGCTGACATCGACGGAGCAAGTCCCGAGGATGCGACCCAGGCCATGCGATCGGTTGCTGCCTGCCACGCCTGCCAGCTCCGCCAGAACCCATAGAGCAATCGCGCGCTGACGACGAGGGTGACGCACGACACCAGCCAGCGACTGGGCGTGTAGTACAGCCGTCCGCCGACGTGTTCCCATCGCGTCAGCGCGGTGCCGAGAAGGCCGAGGACGCAGCCAACGGTCAATCCGATGAGCGTGTACGTCAATGCGCCCGGCACCCAACGGCTGGTGATTGCCGCGACGAACAGGAACGTCGCGATGGAAACGCTCAGGCCGATCACGTTCAACGTCGCCACCCAGCGGCGCGCCTGCCTGCGCATGGTGGCCATGCGAAAGCGCTGAACGAGCGTCAGGGGAATCAGCGCGATGAACGCCAGGACGATGAAGACGGCGAGTGCGATGAGGGGCATCAGGAGAACTGTATGTCATCGGCATGGAGCGCCACTGGACGACAGATCGCACGCCGTCCGATTGACACTGCCGGATCCGGGAGCGCAAGATGGCGGGCGCCGGTCGATTCCGAGGCTGTTCGGTGCCTGAGGTTTCCAACTTCACATGAAGGCTGCAGTCCGCTCGCGATATGGTCCTCCCGAAGTCCTGACGATCAAGGAGATCGACAAGCCGACGCCCAAAGATGATGAATTGCTGATCCGCGTGTATGCGGCGAGCGTGAACAGGAGCGATTGTCACGTTCTCACCGGCAGCCCATTTGCCATGAGAGTGTTCACGGGTTTCCCCAGGCCGGCGTCGGGCGTGACCGGAACAGACTTCGCCGGGCAGGTTGAATCGACGGGGCCCATGGCGAAGTCCTTTCGACCGGGCGACAAGGTCATGGGATTCGGCGGCGTGTTCGGCACCGGCTCCCATGCGCAGTACCTGAAGTTTCCTGAAAGCAAGGGGGTGGTGGCGATGCCCGGCAACGTCACCTACGAGCAGGCGGCGGCTTGCCTGGAAGGCGCGTACTATGCTGCCACCAGCCTCACGCAGTTGAAGCCATCGGCTGGACAGAAGGCGCTCGTGTACCGGAGCAACAGGCGCCATCGGTTCAGCTTATGTCCAACTGCTGAAGCATTTTGGTCTGTTCGTGACAGCCGTCTGCGGCGGTGAGCATTCCGGGCTCGTGAGATCGCTCGGCGCGGACAAAGTCGTCGACTACAAAACACAGGACTTCACAAAAGACAGCGAGCGATACGACTTTGTCTTCGACGCCGTCGGCAAGACCAGTTTTTCCCGATGCAGATCGCTGTTGCTCGACCGCGGAATGTATTTGTCGTCTGGCGGGTTCGAGAATCTGTTCCTTGCTCTCGTCACGCCTCTGTTTGGCGGCAAGAGAGTAGTGTTTCTTCCTCCCAAGGACGTCAAAGGCAATCTGACCTTGATAAAGGAGCTGATCGAACACGGAAGGTTTCGTCCGGTGGTCGACAGGCGATATCCGCTGGAGCGAGATAGTGCAGGCTTTTACCTACGTCGCAACCGGTCAGAAGATAGGCAATGTCATCATCACGATCGATTGACGCGACCGACCCGCTCCGCGGCTCGAGCGGGACAAGGCCTGGCGGACAGGGCGATGCAAGCGACGTCTTCATCTCTTATTCGCGCACCGACCATGCGTTTGTCGCCGAGCTCGCGCGGACGCTCGGCGACCGCGGCCTGAAGGTCTGGGTCGACCTGGAGGGGCTGCTCGCCGGCGAAGAGTTTCTGCCTCGCATTCTCTCGGCGATCGAAGGCGCGGACGCGATCGTGTTCGTGCTGAGCCCCGATTCGATCGCGTCGCCGTACTGCCTCCGCGAGCTGGAGCATGCCGCGCTGCATCGCAAGCGGATCCTTCCCCTGCTCAGACGGGACGTGGACACCGCGCGCGTTCCACCGGCAGCGGCCTCGAAGCAATGGCTCTTCGTGCGCGAGACCGACGATCTCCCGCGCAGCCTGGACGGGCTCGAGTCGGCGATTCGCGTCGATCCAACCTGGGTCCGCAGGCACAGCCGGCTTCTGCAGCGCGCCACCGAATGGGGGACCCGCGGACGCAGCCGCAGCCTCGCGCTCCGCGGAGCCGAGCTCGCCGAGGCGGAGACGTGGCTGGCTGGCGCGCGCGACAAGGAGCCGCAGCCTTCGCCGCTGCACGCCGAATACATCGTGGCCAGCCGGCAGGCCACGACCCGCTTCCGCGGGATCGTGCTCGCCGCGGTCTCGATGGCGCTCCTCGTCGCCGTCGGCCTGGCTGCGGTCGCCATAGTGCAGCGCAATCAGAAGGAAACACAGCGCAAGATCGCCGTGTCGCGTCAGCTGTCGGCGCAGGGAGTCTCCACGTTCGAGGCCGCGCCGAAGTTGGGATTGCTGCTCGCAGCCGAGGCCCTGCGTCGCGCGCAGGACGCCGATGCCGCCGAGGTCACGCCCGCGGAAGCCGCACTGCACCAGCTGCTCACGCGGGTTGGAGGAAGTCCCGTGGCGCTCGACGCGACACCGTTGTCCGTCGAGGCGCGCGGCAACTGGCTGCTCGGCACCGCCGATCAGAACGCCTGGCTCTGGCATCGCACGGCAGCATGGAATGCTCTCACCGGCCGCGGGCTGGCGCGCGCGTGGACTGCGTCGTCCGTGCGTGCTGCGGCTCTCGCGCCGGACGGCGCGAGCATGATCGTGGTCGACGCGAAAGGTGCGGTGCAGCGCTTCTCGTTGACGGGCTCATCGGTGGTCGAACCGCCGGCGCGGTTCACTTCCGTGCCGCCGGTGCGACGTGTCGAGTTCGTTGCGGGCGGGATGGTTGCGCTCCAGACGGAAACGGGCGTGCTGCTCGTGCCCGCCGACCGTCCCGATGCGCCGCCGTCCTCGTCGATCGAGTTCAAGGAGTCGTCGACGAGCCTGACGGTTGGATCCGGCGGGCGCGTCGCCGCGGGCGTCGAGTTCATGGGCGACGTGCTGCTCTGGGACGCCGCGAACAATTTCTCCGAGCCGACGACGCTGCCCGGCGCGCTGACCGAGGGTTACGCGACCGTGCTGAGCCGCGATGAACGATGGCTTGCGGTGCGGGATCTGGAGAACGTGCTGCTCTGGGACCTTCGCTCGCCGGGAGAGCCGAAGGTCTTGCGCGTGTTCGACGATCGTGTCGGACACGTCGCGTTCAGTTCCAGCGGGAAATGGCTCGCCGCGGGCGTCGGCGACTTCACGAACATGATGCCGGGCGACGAGTCGATCGTGTTGTGGCGCATGAAGGAGGAAGGACCTGGCGATCGCTATGACTTGGCGGGACACACGGTCGCGGTGGCGGATTTCGCGTTCACGTCGGACGATCGATGGCTCGTGAGCGGCGATCGCGACGGGCGCGTGCTCTTCTGGGATCTCACGGCCTCGGATCCCTCCCGCCAGCCGCGCGCACCCAGGGCGCACGAGGGTGAGATTCGCCAGGTGATCCCGCTCGGTGAGGGCGCGCTCCTGACGCTTGGCGCGGACGGCCTCCGAGCATGGGCGCCGGACCAGCTGTTCGCGCAGCCGCGCGTCCTCGCGTCCGGCGGCCGAACGGCGCGCGCACCCGCGTTTGGCGAGAACGGCCGGTGGCTGTCGGTCGTCGCCGCTAATGGCGACGACACCGTTCGTGTGTGGGAGCTCGGTGCGGCGCGCGCGCTGCTTGCGACGTACACGCTGACTGGCTTCCGTGAGCCAGTCCTCGCGACCGCGGTCTGTCCAGGTGGCGGGTGCGTTGTCACCGCCACGCGGGACGGCCTCGTGCAGAACTGGCGCCTCGCGAAGGGGAAGGCGAACGAATCGAACATCGCGAAGAGCCCTCACGCGGTTCAGTCGCTCGCGTTCGGCCGCGATGGCGGCATGCTCGTGGCGGGCGGCGGGGCAATCTTCAAGTCGAAAGGCACCGGCTTCGTCCGGTTGTGGGATGTCCGCGACGGCGGCACGCCGGCAATCGCGCTCGAACGCGACGGGCTCGCCGCGCCGGTGTCGGCCGTCGCGTTTGATAACAGCGGGACGTGGCTGGCTGTCGCGACGGGCGACGAGCTCGAGGGCGATCGCGGCAGCGTCTCGATCTGGGCGGTGGGATCTCGGCCAGTCCCTGTCGAGCCCGTCTTCACGGTGTCCCTCGAGACCTCCATCGCGGCGTTGGCGTTCGCGCCGGACGGCCGCCTCGCGGCTGGCGCGCAGAACGGGCGAGTGTACGTCTACAGCGGCGAGGGTTGGCGCACGACGCAGGAGCTCGTGCTCCACGCCGAAGCCCAGGCGTCACACGGTGTGGTCACGACGACCGTTCGCACCGTGGATTTCAGTTCGAATGGTGCATGGCTGGCGGCTGGTTCGCTCGTCGGGCCCGTCCGCCTTTGGCGCATGCCGGGCGGAGACAGCCCGATCGATCTCGAAACCGGCGCCGGCAATATCACGACCGCCCGGTTCGATCCGTCCGGCCGCTGGCTTGCGACCGACGACGGATCGGGAGGGCTGGCGCTCTGGAACATGGAAGGCGCGTCGCCCCGGCTCGCGCCGCTCGGGGCGCGGCAGCCGTCGCTCTCGGGGATCGTGTTCGACGCGCGCGGGGAACATCTTGCCGGCGTCGACAAGGCCGGCAACGTTCAGCTGTGGGAGCTCCGCGCCAACGAGCTGTTGTGGCTCGCCTGCAATGCGGCCGGCCGCAACCTGACGAGCGAAGAGTGGACCCGTTTCATCGGACCCGAGCCTTACCGGCCGACCTGCCAGACCGCGGGGCGCGCGGCGAGCCGCTGACGGGGGGTGTCGCAAGTCCGTGACCGATCTCTGCCTCGAACGCCGCGATCTCCTGCCGAACCATCAGCGAGTAGGGTTCGTCCGGGTCGGCCATGCGCAGGATCGACTGCGATTCGTGGCTGACGAGATCGCCAAGCGTGCGCACGAGCATCGCGCGCGCGGCCTCAGGCCTCACGGACTGCGCGGTTTCAAGGGCCAGGGTCAGCGCCCGTATCTGATGGCATCGCCGCCGCAGGTTGAGGAGCACCTGACGTCGCTCCTGAACGAGATCGGTCCGATTGAGCCCGTAGACTCGCAGCGACGCCGAGACGCGGTCGGGTGCGTCGGCCGGCGCGGCGGGCGCGTTCGAGGGTCCTGCCACGGCTTCCGAGAACGCCAGGTACTCTTCGGGTCGATCGCGGCAGGGATCGAGCAGGAGCGGCCGCTCGTCCTCGATCGCCGCGCCGAAGGACGCTCGCGGGGAGTTCGGTGCGAGCGGAAACAGCGTGTCCTTGCCGAGCCGGACGGGCTTGCCATCCTTGTCCAGATGATTCCTGGGGCGATTGCAGTCGATGCACGACGGCAGCAGGTTCGTCCACTCGGCGGCGAGCCAGTAGTAGCCGACCTGCTTCGAGCCGTCGAAGTCCGTCACCTCGGACTTCGGACGAAAATGCTCGACGTCCATCGGCTGCGTGGCGATGTACCGGGCTTCGCAGTAGGCGCACTTGCCTCGAAACAGCTCGTAGAGCAGCCTTTTGACCTCGTCCTCCTTGTAGACCTGAAAATTGAACTTCCTGGCGGCATTGATCTCGCGCCCTTGTCCGGCTGTGTTCCTGGACCGCGCAGCCGGCCTTGTTCTTCGCCGATTGGCCTGTCGACTCGAGCTCGCCGTCTCCGGCCGAGTGCCAGTCGTCTCGCGAAGCGCCGCGTAGAATGCCTCCGCCCGCTGCCGCTCGGTCTGCGCGCGCTTCGAGGCGAGGATGCCGGGTACCGCGACGGTGTTCCGGTCGCGCCGGATCACGCCTGGCCTCGATGGCGGGCGGCGACGTTGCGCCAGATGTCGAAGATCTGTCGCCGGACTGGCTCGCTGACGACCTCCGCCCGTTTCCTGGTCTGTGCGCCCTCGGTCGCGAGGAACTCCTCGAGCAGCGCATACACCGCCTGGTCGCTTCGCGTGTAACCCAGCCCGCGATGCGGGGCGAGCTGCAGCTTCAGCTGTTCCCGCTCCTTGCCCTCGGCCGTCGTTTCGCTGGGCTTCTTCCTCAAGAGTCCGAAGTACCGCTGGAACATCTGGTCCACGCTGGGGTCGATCGTGCTGTCGAGCCCGAAGAATGGTGACGTCAGCAGCTGATCCACCCTGAGCAGTCGCGGATTCTGCAGACCTTTGGTGATCGCCGTCACGTCGTCCTGCGGGCCATCCCGGCGGAGAACGGCGACCTCCTCGAGACCGACGCCCTTGAGACACAGCGGTTCGTGCGTCGTCGCAATGAACTGCATGCCGGGGAACGCACGGCGGAGATCGTCGATCGCGTGCATTCGCCAGCGCGGGTGGAGCTGAGTTCCGATTTCGTCGATCAGGACGATCCCGCACGCCTCGCGCATGTCGAACAGTCGATCGGGCGGGATTCCGGACATGATGTCGGCGGCGAGCGCGATGACCGACTGATAGCCGGAGCTCAGCTGATCGAGGGACAGCTTCCGCTGCTTGAGCGTCATCACCACGCGTCCCTTTACCGGGGTGAGGTGTGTGTCGGCGTCGGCATCGTCCGCGTCCGCATCGGGCATCAGCGTGGTCGACGGGAGCAGATCGAGAATCGTCCGCGCGGCGATGTCGAACGACGAGGTCTCCTTCTTCTTGTAGGGCAGAGACGCCATCCAGCGTTCGGCGTCGCAGAGCGGCGTCCGCGGGTGAAACAGGTTCTCGCAGCGTGCCAGGCTGTCGGTGCGGTCGGGATCTTCTCCCGCCTGCGGCAGGAGCCGCACGAATCCATAGCCGCGAATCAACGTTGGAAGCGGCTTGCCTCCCTTGATGAACTTGAACGATGTTCGCGTAATGCGCAGCTCGATCTCGCCGAGCTCCAGAGGCGCGAGCGTCAGCTTTATCACGCACGTACGACTCTTCGCCCCTGGCTTCTCATTCGGGGAGACGTGGACCAGCTTCGACAGCGAGATCGTCTTCGAATCGACCAGCTCTCGGAAGTGCTTCTCCCCCATGGCTGCGAGGGCAATGCCCTCGAGGATCGAGCTCTTGCCGACCGCGTTCTCTCCGAGGAACACGAACCAGCCGGTGCGGGACGCTGCTGCGTGGTCGTCGGGGGACGCGCCCCCTGCGTCGGTGACTCCTGGCCGGCCGACGAAGTCGTCGACGACCGCCGTGGGAAGTTCCAGGTCCAGGCGCCGCAGGGCCTTGAAGTTCCTGAGGGAGATCTGCTTGATGAAGACGGGCCTTGCGACGATGGCTTCCGGCAGCGCCTCCTTCGCTGAAGAAACTCTGTCGAGCCCGACCGGTGCGCCAAGAGCGCCGGGAGCGGACCGTTTCGAGCGGGGAGTTCGGCCAGGTCGCGCCTTCGCCTTCGAAGGCGTGAACTTCGCGATCGCCGGGCTGATCCCCAATGCGACGAGCTGACTGCGGATCTCCGCGGTCGAACCCTTGATCGAAGGTGCCAGCAGCTCCACGAGCCATTGGCTCGCAGCGCCCGAGTAAGCCGCGTCCGGAGCCAGGACCTGCCGGACAACGTCACGCGTCGGTTCTTTCAGAAGCTGCGGGATGAGTGACTTGACCCACCGGAACAACAGACCCCGTGCCTCCACGAGATCGGGTCGATTCAAACCAAGGATCTCGATCGTTGTTTTCGCGCGCCTGGCGTGACCGGGCCGGATCTCGGGATCTCGCGCGTGTAGCTCGCCGAGCTGATCGAACCAGAAGAATTCGGCAGGCTCGTCCAGGCAGGGATCGACCAGCAGCGGCTTTTCCGCTGACAACGCCTTGCCCCTTGTCCCCGGCTTCGCCCTCTCGCCGTCGATCGGGAACTTGTTCCTCTTGTGGAGGCGGTTGCAGTTGGTACAGGACAAGTACAGGTTGGCCCACTCGTGGGCGAGCCACCAGTATCCCTGCCGCAACACCGTTCCATCCGGCTCCTCGACTGCGGCCCTCGGCCGGAAGTTCTCCGGATCTCCGTGCAGTCCCGCCAGCGGGGTTTCGCAATAGGCGCACTTGTTCGCGAAGAGCTCCTTCAGCACGGGGGCGGTGAACCGGATCGCCGGGTATCGGAAGGTGCGCTGTTGATATCGCTTCGAGCCGCCTGACACCTGCTTCTGGAACCGAACCAGCTCCTGCTGCTCGCGGCGCAGACTTTGGGCGATCGCACTCGGCAACGGCGTCCTGGAGCGGTCGATGTGAATCATCCCTCACCTCGACACATGGGACCTGGTTTGCAGTCGGACTGGCCGCGGACGGGAAGCGGCTCGGAAGTCGCCGCTCCCCGTCCACGTTTTACCGCCGGGTCCCGATGAACTTCAGCGATCGGGCCTCGCGTGTCCACGGCTCTTCGAGTACAACGTCAAATCCGGCGGAATGGAACAGCTCCACGAGCGCGCGATACGTGTACGCCCGATGAGTGCCCCGCCGCACGTCGACCCGTCCGTTCGAGATGACCGTGTATTCGGTCTCGAGGCGCTCGCGCGTGTGGTCGTAGTCGTTGGCAACCAGCAGATACAGGTCGTCGACCTTCCACCACGCGCGATGGAGTATTTGCTCGAGCAGGTTCTCGATCACCATCGGCGTTTCGAGGATGAACCGGGCGCCCGGCTTGAGCGCGCCCGCGACGGCCCGGAGGAACGCGGCGTTCCCCTCGTCGTCGAGATAGCCGAAGCTGTTTCCCACGCAGAAGGCGCCGTCGAACCGGTCGCGCCACGGGAGGTCGCGCATCTCGCGGCGATCCCACGTGACCGCGCCGGCCTCGTCCTGCGCCCGCGCGTGGGCGAGGAACTCGGTCGACCAGTCGACCCCCGTGGCCTGATACCCGCGATTCGCCATGGCCAGCGACAGCCGGCCGCCGCCGCACGGCACGTCGAGGATCTCTGCCCCCGCGCGCACGTCGAGCGCGCGTAACAGCGCGTCGGCCTCGCGCTCGGTCTGCTCGGGCGTCACCGCCCGGAGCCAGAGATCCACCATCGCACCCTCGAAGAACGTTTCCCACCAGTTCGTTTGTGCGTTCACGACACGTCTCCTCACGGTCCGCTCGCGCGGACACACGACTGCTGAATTGAGTGGAGAAGAAAGGAGACCGAGCTAAACGCGGACGGCGGAGGTGATCAGAAGGCGCTCCGGGGCGGTAGGGTATCACAGTTTTCGCCATCATCTGGACTAGAATGACTGCCGGGCCGGGAGGCGGCCCACGGTCCGCGTAAAGGGTCGAACCCACCTCGGAACGCGCGCACACAGTCAGTCCCCTGACTTCCAGCCCGAGACACGCGGACGCCGGGCGCCATGGAAGGAAGGGATCTATGTCGAGCTCGAGACTCCCCGAACGCGCCTCCCTCGAGTACCTCAAGAAGCTTGCGAAGGATCGTCTGGCCGACGTGCGCCGGGCGGACCCGCACGCGAAGCTGGCGACGCGTCCTGCTCTCCATCGCGCGCGAGCACGGTTTTCCGAGCTGGCGCGCGCTGAAGGCGGAGATCGAAGAACGGCGGAAGAAGAACGTGTCGCTCTTCTTCGACGCGTGCGCGAAGGGAGACATCGACGCCGTGCGGGCCTTTCTCGAGAAGGATCCCGGCGTTGTTCGAACCGGCAACCCTGGCGCGCATCACGAAGCCTGGACCGGGCTGCACAGCGCAGCGAAGGGCGGGCACGACCGACGTTGTCCGGCTGCTGCTTGCGCACGGCGCCGACCCGAATGCGCGCGAAGCGGGAGATCACACGTATCCCCTGCACTGGGCCGCGGCGGGCGGATACCTGGAGACCGTGCGCGCGCTGCTCGACGCCGGCGGCGACGTGCACGGGCTCGGCGACGTGCACGCTCTCGACGTCATCGGGTGGGCGACTTTCTATCACGCCCCTGGCGACGACGAGAGCCAGATGGACGCGTCGAGGCGCCCCCTCCTCGATCTGTTGATCGAGCGCGGCGCGCGCCACCATATTTTCTCGGCGATGTCCGTCGGCGATCTCGACTTGATTCGCAACCTGGTCGAACAGAATCCGGAGGCGCTCGATCGCCGGATGTCGCGGTTCGAGCGCGGCCTGACGCCGCTGCACTTCGCGATGATGCGCAAGCGGTACGACATCCTCGACCTGCTGGTCGAGCTCGGCGCCGATCTCGAAGCCGAGGACGCCGCCGGCCGCACGGCGCTTGCGGTCGCCATGCTCCACGGCGACCAGGAGGCTATGCGCCGGCTCCACGCCGCCGGCGCGCAACCACCGGCGACCATCGCGCCATCGGGCTTCACCGCGATGATGACGAAGCTGGCGGACTCCATCACGAAAGGCGTCCCCATGATCTTCGTGCCGGACGTCGCGCGCGCCCTTGACTGGTACACGTCGATCGGCTTCAAGGAGATCGCACGTTACGGCGACGATGGGCTCGTGAACTTCGGTATTGTGTCGTTCGGGCGAGCCGAGCTGATGCTGAACATGCACGGCAAGAAGGGGAAGCACGACGCGACCCTCTGGTTCTACACCGACAAGGTGGACGACTTGTATCAGCTGCTGAAGGCTCGCCAGCTCGAGGCCGCGCAAGCCTCGCTCTCGGGTGCGCGGAGTGAGGACGGGATTCAGTTCGAGCAGGACATCGAGGACATGTTCTACGGCGCGCGCCAGTTCTGCATCCGCGATCTGAACGGGTACGAGCTGTATTTCATCAAGTCCGTCTGACCGGAAGTTCTGCGACGTTCGCTAAGGCCGGACGCTACGGACCATTTCTTGTAGTGTCCGGCTTCAGCCGGACCTCGCCTTTGAGGGCTTCCGTCCCGAGGTGCGAGGGCGTGAAGCCGAATCGCGCCTGCAGCCGGACGACGAGGAAGAACATTGCGATCCAGAATCGGGTAATCATCGACGGACGCCAGTAGCCCGCGAGAACCGTGACGACCGCGCGAAAGATCCGCGGCGGCGGATCCTGGCTGAAGAAGAGGTCGCGGAAAGCGGGCGTGTAGAACCCGAGCACGAACCGGCGGAAGGATTGGTAGCGCGCGCGCTGCCGCCGATCGAACGTCCGGAAGGCCCTGGCGGACAGATCGCCGCGCGAGATCGCTCGATCGACGGCCTGCGCGCCCTCGAGGCCCGACTCCATCGCAATCGCCACACCGCTCGAGAACACAGGATCCAGGAACGACCCCGCGTCGCCGACGACGATCCAGCGGTCACCCGCGTAGGCCGACGCGCCGTACGAGAAGTCGCGCTCGACGCGCACCGGCCAGCGCCGCTCGGCGTTGGCCATCAGGGCCGCAACGGCCGGCGTTTCCGCGATGAGCTCCGCGAGCAGCGCTTCGGGCCCGGTCCGCGATCTCGGTTTGAACACGTCGCGCGGCAAGACGGCGCCAACGCTCATCAATTCGCCGGAGATGGGGATCATCCAGAACCATCCGAGATCGGTGCGAGCGATGATGCGGCTGTCTCCGGCCCTCCGGCCGTCGGCGCGCGGGACGCCGGCGTAGTGGGAAAAGACCGCGACGTTGGCGAGATCCGGCTCGTCGACCCGGAGATGGAACCTGTGCGCGAGGAGCCCCGTGCGCCCCGACGCATCGATCAGCACGCGCGCATGAAGCCGGCACGTCGCCGTCGAGACCGTCACGCCGCCGTCGGCGAATGCGATATCGGTCACGCGCTGCTGCTCGCGAACGTCCGCGCCACAGCGGGTCGCGTGCCGCAGCAGCAGCTCGTCGAACACCTCCCTCGGGACCTGCCACGTCTGCGGCTGCGGCACCTCGCTCCCGATGGCGAAGTCCGCGACGCGCTCGATCGCGTGGTCGTGGGTCATGAAGCTGGCGCCCCACTTCGGCGGAAAGCCTGCCTCGCGCACGACTTCCGTCGCGCCGATCGCCTCGACGACCTCGTTGACGGAGGAGAGGAGCGACTCGCCGATGTGGAATCGGGGGAAGGTGTCGCGTTCGAGGAGCACGACCTGCCGCCCGGCCCGTGCGAGCCACGCGGCGGCGGTCGAACCCGCCGGACCGCCTCCGATCACGACGACGTCGCAGTCGACGGACATGTGCCGAGCCGCGAGTAGTATACCGAGGAGGGCGCCGATTCCTCGGTCGCGAGAGCTGCGGGATGCCGCTAAAGGCTTGATTCTGAGCGGGATCGGCGGCGAGCCCCGGCGCTGGATTCACAGGGCATCCTTTACCGGGCTCCATTTGTCGGGGTATGGTAGGGATTGGCCGTGGCGGCGAGTGTGGCCGATACATATGAGAGCCAGGCGGACAGCCTGGCCTTTTTTATTGGGGATGCATTGGCGAAGACCTTGGTGATCGCGGAGAAGCCCTCCGTGGCACAGGACATCGTGAAGGCGCTGACTCCGGTCGCCGGCAAGTTCGAGAAGCACGACGAGCACTTCGAGAGCGATCGCTTCGTCGTCACGAGCGCCGTCGGCCATCTGCTCGAGATCCAGGCGCCGGAAGAGTTCGACGTGAAGCGCGGCAAGTGGAGCTTCGCGCACTTGCCCGTGATTCCGCCCTACTTCGACCTGAAGCCCGTCGATCGGACGAAGACGCGGCTCGCGGCGGTCGTCCGTCAGGCCAAGCGCCCGGACGTGACCGAGCTCGTCAACGCGTGCGACGCGGGGCGCGAGGGCGAGCTGATCTTCCGCCTCATCGTGCAGTACGCCGGCGGCAAGAAGCCGCTGAACAAGCCAGTGCGGCGGCTGTGGCTCCAGTCGATGACGCCGCAGGCGATCCGCGACGGGTTCGACGCGCTGCGCAGCGACGAGCAGATGCACGGGCTGGCCGACGCCGCGCGCTCCCGCTCCGAGGCCGATTGGCTCGTCGGCATCAACGGCACGCGAGCGATGACGGCCTTCAACTCGCGCGACGGCGGCTTCTTCCTCACGACGGTCGGGCGCGTGCAGACGCCGACGCTCGCCATCGTCGTCGAGCGCGAGGAGAAGATCCGCAAGTTCGTCAGCCGCGACTACTGGGAGGTCCACGCGACGCTTTCTCGCCGAGGCCGGCGAGTACCCGGGCAAATGGTTCGATCCCAGAGTGGAAGAAGAGCGACGAGGACGCCGAGCTGAAGGCGGATCGCGTCTGGAGCCTGCGCGACGCGCAGGCGATCGCGGACGCCGTGCGCGGCAAGCCCGCGACCGTGACCGAGGAATCCAAGCCGACGACGCAGGCGAGCCCGGTGCTGTTCGATCTGACGTCGCTGCAGCGCGAGGCGAACGGACGGTTCGGCTTCTCGGCCAAGACGACGCTCTCGATCGCGCAGAGCCTCTACGAGCGCCACAAGGCACTGACGTATCCGCGCACCGATTCGCGCGCGCTGCCGGAGGACTATCTGCCGGTCGTGCGGCAGACCTTCGAGATGCTGGCGAAGAGCGGCATGGCGCACCTGCGCCAGCACGCCCGCACCGCCATCGACGGCAGCTACATCAAGCCGACCAAGCGCGTCTTCGACAACGCAAAGGTCAGCGATCACTTCGCGATCATTCCGACGCTCGAGGCGCCGCACGGCCTGTCGGAAGCCGAGCAGAAGCTCTACGACCTGGTCGCGCGGCGCTTCATGGCGGTCTTCTTTCCCGTCGGCGGAATACCTGGTCACGACGCGCATTTCGCGTGGCCGAAAGCCACAGCTTCAAGAGCGAGGGCAAGGTACTCGTCCGGCCCGGCTGGCTCGCCATCTACGGCAAGGAAGCGCAGGACGAAGGCTCGAAGGACGCGCCGAGCCTGGTCCCGGTGAAGCCCGGTGAACCGGTGCGCACGGAGAAGGCCGACACGAAAGCGCTGAACACGCGGCCGCCCGCGCGCTTCTCGGAAGCGACGCTGCTTGGCGCGATGGAAGGCGCCGGAAAATTCGTCGAGGACGATGAGCTGCGCGAGGCGATGCAGGAGAAGGGCCTCGGGCACGCCGGCGACACGCGCCGCGATCATCGAGGGCCTGATCAACGAGAAGATACATGCTGCGCGACGGCCGCGAGCTGATTCCGACGCCGAAGGCGTTTCAGCTCATGACGCTGCTCCGCGGTCTCGGCGTCGAAGAGCTGTCGAAGCCGGAGCTCACCGGCGAGTGGGAATACAAGCTCGCGCAGATCGAACACGGCAAGCTCGAGCGCCAGGAGTTCATGGGCCAGATCGCCGAGATGACGAACCACATCGTCAAGAAGGCGAAGGAATACGACCACGACACCGTGCCCGGCGACTACGCGACGCTCGAGACGCCGTGCCCGAACTGCGGCGGCGTGGTCAAGGAGAACTACCGCCGCTACACCTGCACCGGCAAGGCAGGGAACGGGGACGGTTGCGGATTCTCGTTCGGCAAGAACCCGGGTGGGCGTACCTTCGAGCCGGCCGAGGTGGAGCAGCTGCTGACCGACAAGCGAATCGGTCCGCTCGAGGGTTTCCGATCGAAGGCAGGCTGGCCGTTCACCGCGAGCATCATCCTCAAGTACAACGAGGACGAGAAGAACTGGAAGCTCGAGTTCGACTTCGGAAACGACGACGAGGATACCGGCGAGCTCGTGGACTTCTCGGGGCAGGAACCGCTCGGCGTCGTGTCCGAAATGCGGCGGCCGCGTGTTCGAGACACCGAACGCCTATGTCTGCGAGAACGCCGTCCGCACGGAGGCGCAGGCCGGAGCCCACGTGCGACTTCAAGAGCCGGAAGGTCATCCTGCAGCAGCCCATCGAGCGCGGCGCAGATGATGAAGCTCCTCGCGACAGGCAAGACCGACCAGTTCGAGAAGTTCATCTCGAACAGGACACGGCGTCCGTTCAAGGCGTTTCTCGTCTGGGACAAGGAGGCGGGGAAGGTCAACTTCGAGTTTCCACCGTCGAAGTTCCCGTCGCGCAGACCGCGCGCGCGTGCGGCGGCTGGAGGGGAAGCGGCCGCAGCCGGGGCCGTGCCGGCGAAAGCGGTCCGCGGCAAGCGAGCCACCCGGAAGGCGTCGAAAGACGCGGCTCCGAAAACGCCCCGCAAGTCGACCGGCAAGCCCTTGACGCCAAGCGCGGCGCTCGCCGCCGTCGTCGGCGCGGAGCCGCTGCCGCGCACGGAAGTGATCAAGAAGCTCTGGGACTACATCAAGTCGAACGGGCTCCAGGACTCCACCAACAAGCGCGCGATCAACGCCGACGCGCGGCTGCTGCCGATCTTCGGCAAGCCGCAGGTGACGATGTTCGAGCTCGCGAAGGTCGTCGGCCCTCATCTCTCCTGAGTAACCCGGAACTCACCCAGACAGGCGTCGGTCACCGGTTACCACTCGCATGGCAGACCGTTGGTCGATTCGAAGGCAACAAAAGTCTTCCTCCTGACGGTCTTTCATCTGCTGCCAGCCCGACGGAAGTGAAATTCCGGCAAGGACTTGCACCAGAACGCACGGCTCTGTAAGGCCGGTTCCCGCGGCCAAGGTCTTGGCCAATCATGGATTTACCGGGTCTCGTCGTCGTCGACGCGTCCGCGCTCCCGACGAACGCTCCTCATGGCCTTGAAGTTGCCATTCGATGAGACCGACAAGGAGCACACGCATCCATGGAACGAATGAAAAAGAATCTGCTGGTTGGCGCCGTGATTGCCGGCGCGCTCACCGTAGCCGCCGGGACGGTGGCCGCGCAGGACTATTTCTTCCCGCTCTTCGGCGCCTACGTCGATCATGCCGTGCCGGGTGATTCGCCGTGCGGCTACACGCCGATCAAGAGCATCACGCCGTCGACCTACGAAGAAACGCTCATGGTGTGGTACCTGTGCGAGGACAATCGCGTAATCGCGCGGCGGTTCTTCCGGACGGGTGGAACGTCGGAAGTGCCGAGACCCGTCTACCTTGTCAACGGTCCCGGCGGATCGCAGTCCGCGCCCGCGCCCGCCGCAGCGCCGGCGCCGCCGATGTGCCCGCCCGGATTCGTGACGCTGAGCATGGGCGGGTGCGTGCCGCCCGATCATCCGCTCGCGGGCCGATAACGTAGAACTAGACCCGGCTTCCCCCGAGGCCGTCGCCCGGCATCGATCCCGACCTGGGACGCGATGCCGGGCGCTTTGTTGTACGCTCGGTAGCCATGAGCGACCGCATCGGGTTCATCGGCCTTGGCGTCATGGGCAAGCCCATGGCGCGCAACCTCCTGTCGAGAGGATTCCAGCTGATCGTGCACAGCCGGAGCCGGGGACCGGTCGATGAGCTCGTGTCCGCCGGCGCGCAGGCGGCGGAGTCTCCCGCCGATGTCGCCCGCCAGGCTCGCACGATCCTCACCATGGTTCCCGACTCTCCGGACGTCGTTGCCGTCCTCGAGGGCGCGAACGGCGTGTTCGGAGCGATTCAGGCGGACACGCTGATCGTCGACCACAGCACCATCGCGCCGGCCGTTGCGCGGCGCCTGTCGGATCGCGCGGCGTCGCTCGGTGCGGCGATGCTCGACGCGCCCGTGAGCGGCGGAGAAATCGGCGCGATCAACGCGTCGCTCTCGATCATGGTGGGCGGCGACGCCGCGGCGTTCGAGCGCGCGCGTCCGATTCTCGAGGCGATGGGCAATCCCGAGCGCATCGTACTGATCGGATCGTCCGGGTCCGGACAAGTGTGCAAGGTATGCAATCAGATGGTGATCGGCGGAACGCTCGCCGCCGTCAGCGAGGCCATCACGCTGGCGCGCAAGGCCGGCGTCGATCCTGCGCGCGTTCGCACGGCGCTCCTCGGCGGGTTCGCGAGCAGCCGTGTGCTCGAAGCGCACGGTGAGCGCATCCTGCAGTCGAACTACAAGCCGGGTTTCCGCACGCGCCTCTTCGCCAAAGATCTTCGCATCGCTGCCGACACCCTGTCGGAGCATCAGACGCCCGCGCCCGTGGCCGCCGTCGTGCAGCAGCTCGTTGCGGCGCTGATGGCGTCTGGACAGGGCGATCTCGATTACTCCGCGCTCGCGACCGTGTTGTTCGATCTGGCGGGCGTCGACCGGCCGCGATAATTCTTCGACCGCCACCTCATCCGTAGCTTTTTCCCCTGTTCGATTAACGCCGAGACGGCGTTATCTTCAGTGACGCTACAACTCCATCATTGACCCGGTTGACAGAGTGCTGCGAATCGGGAGCCAAAAAAGATGAGCAATCGCGGTTTGGTGGCCATCACCGCAGGTGGTTCGATCTGGATCTTCACGCTGCTCGCGATCGTCCTCGCGGACGCCCCGGGCCGGGCGCAAACGCAGCCCGCGCAGCCGCCGTACAACCAGGACGAAGATTACGGGTATGGCAAAGCCTACCTGACGGACGCGCAGCGCGCGGGCCGCGACACCTGGTACTTCTGGACGGGCGGCAACGAGAAGTTCTGGGTGAAGATGGCGGAAATCACGGAAGGCAACGTGAATCTGCTGGCGTACGTGGACTCGCGGCTCCACGGCCGGCGCTTCGCGATGCTCGGCGCCGTGACGCAGCCCGGGTGCCGCGCCGCCACCAAGCCCGATCAGTACGGGCTCTGGATGGATGAGTGCGATCAGCCGCCTGTACCCGGCGTGCCTGGCGGGCCCTCGGGAGTCGTGGGGCTGCGCCGCTTCCCGAATCCGAGCTTCGATCCGGCCGCCTGGAACGCTGAGGAGTACTTCAAGCACCCGGGCAAGATGCAGCCGCCCTATCTGATCGGGATGGCGTGCGGCTTCTGTCACGTCGGCTTCAGTCCCCTCAACCCGCCGGAGAATCCCGAGCTTCCCCGCTGGGCGAATCTCGCCGGCGCGATCGGGAATCAGTACTGGGAAGAGGGACGGCTCTTCAACCTGCGTATGCCGCCGACCGATTTCCGGTGGCACGTCGGCAACCGCCAGGCACCCGGCACCTCGGACACGTCGCGGTTCGCGACCGATCACATCAACAACCCGAACGCGATCAACTCGGTGTTCAACCTGGCCTTCCGCCCCACGACGACCGAGACGATGGCGGACGGGAAGACGCGCGAAGTGCATCACATCCTCAAGGACGGCGCCGATTCGATTGGCGTCGCGGGTGCGTCGCTCCGCGTGTACGTGAACATCGGGATGTGCTCCGACTACTGGCTCACGCTCCACGATCCGGTGATGGGGCGGAAGCCGCAGCAGCCGTTCATGATCGACACGGCCCGCAAGACGTGCGAGGACTGGCGCAACACCGAGGCGCGGATGGACAACGCGGAGGCGTTCCTCAAGACGATCGGCCCGATGCGGCTGAAGGACGCGCCGGGCGGCGCACCGTATCTCACGGCAGACGAGGAGACGCTGCGGCGCGGCAAGATGGCGTTCGCCGACAAGTGCGCGCGCTGCCACTCGAGCAAGCAGCCTCCGCGGGAGATCGCGACGGACCGTGTGAAGGTCGAGGCGTTCTACCGCGACTCGGTGCTCGCATCCGACTTCCTCGACAAGAATTTCCTCTCTGACGATCGGCGCTATCCCGTCTATCAGCTCGGGACGAACATCGCGCGCGCGGCGGCGACCAACGCAACCGGCGGACAGGTCTGGGCGCAGTTCTCCTCCGAGAGCTACAAGCAGCAGCCGGCCATCGGGGCCGTCAACGGGCTCTACAATCCGCGCAATCCGGACGATCCGATCGACTGGGAGATGAAGGGCGGCGGCGTCGGCTACTACCGGACGCCGACGCTCATCTCGATGTGGGCGACGGCGCCGTACCTGCACAACAACGCGCTCGGGATGTACGTGAAGGACCCGTCCGTGCGCGGGCGGATGCTGTCTTTCTACGATTCGGTCGAGAAGCTCCTGTGGCCCGAACGCCGGCTCGGCGTGCAGTCCGTCATCACGACGTCGATCGACACCGAGCTCAGGATTCCCGGGCGCGATCGGCCGATCCGCATCCCGGCGGGGACGCCCGTCGATCTCATCGCCCGCGTCGATCCGCGCGAGGTGCCTGCGATCGTGCAGAACCGGTTCGTGCTGAACATCCTGTCGGATGCCGCGCTCTTCCGCGGCCTCGTCCGCAACAACCAGGCGCCAGATTTCGTGCTCGATCGGGGGCACATGTTCGGTACGGAACTGCCGGACGCCGACAAGCGTGCGTTGATCGAGTTTCTGAAGATGTTCTAGTCAGCGTCCAGCTTCCGGCTGCCAGCTTCCAGCGTTCTAGGACGAAATCCTGAAAGCTGACTTAACCAGCTGGAAGCTGGCAGCTGGTAGCTGGCAGCTGAAAGCCAGGTGCGATGTGCTCACACGCAGACGAGTGCTCGAAACGATGGCTGCGGTGCTTGCGGCCGGCCGCGCGTTCGGCGGCACGCGGCGCGACGCCCGGCCGGCGGTGCAGTCCACGAGCCCCGGTCCTGGCGTGGCGGCCTATCCCCATCTCTTCTCCCCGCTGAAGTTCCGCAACCTGGCGGTGAAGAACCGCGTGTTCCGGTCGAACATCGCAGGACGGTTCGACAACTACGACGGCTCGGGGAACCAGGCGCGCATCAACTGGGAGATGAAGTTCGCGCGCGGGGGCGTCGGCGCGATCATCTCGTCGTTCGTGCCGGTCGCGATGCGCGGCCGGATCATGCCGAACTACGCCACGATCGACCGCGACGCGTGCGTGCCGTTCTGGAAAAAGCTCGTCGAGCAGGTGCACGGCGAGAGCGACTGCAAATACATCCTTCAGCTCAGCCACGGCGGCCGTCAGCGCGACATCCGGGGAATCGAGTACGAGAAGGGCCTGAGCTCCACCGACAAGGAAGATCCGCTGCACGGCTTCGAGTGCGAGAGGATGACCGTCGCGCAGATCAAGGAAGTCGTCGACGCATTTGCGAAGGGCGCGCGGCGCGCGCGCGATGCCGGCGTCGATGGCGTCGAGCTCCACGGCGCCAACGGATACCTCATCACGCAGTTCCTCAGCTCCGCCATCAACGATCGGCAGGACGACTACGGCGGGGAGCTGAAGAACCGCGCCCGCTTCGTCCTCGAGATCGTCCGCGCGATCCGCGCGGAGGTCGGCCGCGACTTTCACCTGCAGATGAAGATCAGCGCGATCGAGTACAACAACGCGATTCTCGATCGCGAGCCAAAGGGCAACACGCTCGACGACGCGGTGCAGGTCTGTCAGTGGCTCGAAGCGGAGGGCGTGGATGCGATCCACGTGTCGTCCGGGAGCTTCTTTCCCCACCCGCGCAACCCTGCGGGCGATCTGCCGCTCGACGAGCTGCGGAAGACCTATGCCGCGCTCATCTCCAGCGGCACCGCCACGAAGCGCAACTATCTGCTGTTCAGCGGACGCCTGACCGGGGACTTCTTCAAGCGGCAGTGGGAGCGCGCCCGCGGGGACTTCCGGCACATCGAGGGCATGAACCTGCCCGACGCGCACCGCATCAAGCAGGCGGTGAAGATCCCGGTCCTCGTCACCGGAGGCTTCCAGACGGCGACCGTGATCGAGCAGGCGCTGACGGATCGGTTCTGCGACGCCGTCACCATCGCCCGGCCGCTCATCGCCAACAACGATCTCGTGAAGATCTTCGAGAGCGGCGCGGCGACCGCGCCGAAGCCCTGCACCTACTGCAACCGCTGCCTCGTCAACGCGGTGGCGAACCCGCTCGGCTGCTACGAGCTCAGAGCGGTTCAACTCGCACGACGAGATGATCGCGCAGGTCATGAGCGTGTTCCGGCCGCCGCCGTTCGATGCGCCAGTGCCCAGGAGTTGACGCCGACATGCGCCGAACGATGAGGTCCCGCGCCGCGGCCGCGTCCGCGGCAGTGCTGCTGCTCACGGTCCTGGTGCGCGCCCAGACCGCGCCCGACGGCGAGGACTTTCCCGACATCATCGATCACTTCAAGTACGGATCGATCGGTACGGAGGAGCGCGTCGGCCTCCCGTACTGGATCTGGAGAGTGCTGCCGACGGTGTTCGAAGACAAGCTGCCGAAGCGTCCGGGCGCCGGCTACGAGCGCATCGGGTTCGTCCTCGACACGTCGCGGCACGCGCGGCCGATTGGTACGTCGTTCAAGCCGGGGCGCATCGCGCGCGTCGGGCTGAACTGCGCGACCTGTCACGTCGGCACGATTCGCGACACTCCGTCGTCGCCGAGGCGGATCGTCGCCGGGATGCCCGCGAACCAGATGGATCTGCAGGGCTACGCGAACTTCCTCACCGCGTGCGCCAACGATCCCAGGTTCACCTACGGCACGCTCATGGCGGCGATCCGGAAGGAGAATCCCGAACATCGGGTGGTTCGACCGGCTCCTCTACAAGCTGTTCGTCGTGGGCGCAACGAAGAAGGCCATCCTCGAGCGCGCGCGCGAGAACGTCTGGTTCGAGAACCGGCCGCCGTTCGGGCCCGGCCGCGTCGACACGTTCAATCCGTACAAGGTCATTCTCCGGATTCCGATCGACGACACCGTGGGCACCGTCGATCTGCCGTCGTTGTGGAACCAGCGCATGCGCGCGCGGATGTGGCTCCACTGGGACGGCAACAATGATTCAGTCGAGGAGCGCAACAAGAGCGCGGCAATCGGCGCGGGTGCGACGCCAGACTCGCTCGACCTGGAATCGATGAGCCGCATCGAGAACTGGATCCTGGACGCCGGTCCGCCGGCGTACCCGGCGTCGCGCATCGACAGGGCGCGAGCGGCCGAGGGCCGCCGCGCCTGGCAGCAGGCGTGCGCGAGCTGCCATTCCCTCGAGAGCCCGCAGATCGGGCAGGTGACGACGCTGGCGAACGTCGGCACCGACCCGGAGCGGCTCAACTCCTTCACGCAGGAGCTCGCGGGCGGGATGAACACCATCGGCGAAGGAAAGCCATGGCGCTTCCGCCACTTCCGCAAGACCGGCGGCTACGCCAACATGCCGCTCGACGGGCTGTGGCTGCGCGCGCCCTATCTGCACAACGGATCGGTACCGACGCTGCGCGCGCTGCTGTTCCCCGACGAGCGTCCGGCGACCTTCTATCGCGGCTACGACGTGTACGACTGGGACAACGTCGGCTTCGTGTCGAGCGGCGCCGAGGCGGAAGCGAACGGCGTCCTGTTCGACACCCGCTTGAAGGGCAACAGCAACGCGGGCCACGTGTACGGCAGCAACCTTTCGAGGCAGGAGCGCGAGCTGCTGCTCGAGTATCTGAAAACGCTGTGAGCCGATCGATCGTGCGCCGCTCGTTCGTCGCGATCTGGTGTGCCGTGCTGTTCGCGTGCGCGACGAGCGGCGGCGGACGGCCGAATGCGGGACCGCAGTTCGCCAACGTCGCGGAAGAGTTCAAGTACGGCAGCGTCGGCATCGAGTCGGAAGAGGGCATTCCGTACTGGATCTGGCAGGTGCTGCCTCGCGTGTTCGCGGACAAGCTCCCGCGGCCCGGCGGCTTCGCGGCGTTCGGGTTCTCGTGGGAGCCGGGCAGGGAGTTGCCGGTCGGTTTCGGGAAGGCGGATCTCTTCGGTGGTCCGCGCGTCGCCGTGAACTGCGCGTTCTGCCACACGGCGTCATTTCGCACCGGGCCGCTCGAACCGCGTCAGCTCGTGGCCGCGGGCCCGGGGAACCAGATCAACCCGCAGCTCTTCGTGAAGTTCCTGCAGGCCGTCGCGGAGGATCCCCGGTTCACGCCCAGCGTCCTGATTCCCGCCATGGAGGGGATCACGAGGCTGTCGTGGACCCAGCGCATGCAGTATCGCTACCTCCTGATCCCCGCCATGCGTCGCGGCCTGCAGAAGCAGCGCCGGCAGTACGACTGGATGTACAGGAATCCTGAGTGGGGACCCGGGCGGATCGACCCGTTCAACCCGCCGAAGTTCGGCATCCTCAAGCAGCCCGTGGACCAGACCATCGGCAACTCGGACATGATGCCGATCTGGAACATGAAGGCGCGCACCGGTGCAGGGCTCCACTGGGACGGCCTCACGACCTCGCTGCGCGAGTCCGTGCTGAGCGGCGCGATTGGCGACGGCGCGAGCCGAAAGTCCATCGCGCTCCAGAACCTGGGCCGCATCGAACAGTGGCTGCTCGACGTGCAGCCGCCGCCTTATCCGTTCGCAATCGACAAGGCGCTCGCGGCCGATGGCCGCGCGGTTTTCGACGCGCAGTGCGCGCAGTGCCATCGTGCCGGCGGCGCGCGCACCGGTACCGTCATTCCTCAGGAAGAGGTCGGGACCGATCGCCATCGGCTCGAGATGTGGACCGAGCCTGCGGCCACCGCGTACAACCGATTCGCGGACGGTTACGCGTGGGACTTCGGCGGATTTCGCAAGACCAACGGCTACGTCGCTGTTCAGCTCGACGGCCTCTGGCTACGTGCGCCGTATCTCCACAACGGCTCGGTGCCGTCGCTCGACGAGCTGCTCGAGCCGCCCGCGAACCGCCGCCGGACGTTCTACCGCGGGTACGACGTGTACGATCGCGCTCGCACGGGCTTCGTCTCGGAAGGCGACGCGGCCGCCCGCGGAGGCATGCTGTACGACACGCAGGTCCCCGGCAACGCGAACACCGGCCACCTGTACGGCGTCGACCTGCCGCCCGCCCAGAAGAAATCCCTGCTGGAATTCCTGAAGACGCTGTAGTCGTCCTTGTCGTGAGCCGGCCACTCCACCGCCGCGTGGAGGGCCAACCCGATCGGGCGGGCGGTGCGCGTGGCGGCCGGCGGCCCTCGGAGCGCGCCGACGCGCCGCGTCAGCCGGAACGCGCGCGGAGCGATTCCTCGCGACGCCTTCCGGCCCCGTGATCCTCCACGCTGGAAGCACCATCGGCGGCCCGCGGCGCCTGACGCCGGACGCTCGAGCCAGCTCGTAGGCGGCGCGGCAGCGACAGGGCGATCAGCCGGAGCGCGCGTTCCCGGCGCGCGCAGCGGGCCGCGGGCCGCCACGCGCACCGCACGATCGATCGACAGTCGTCCGGCTAAAGCCGGACACTACAGGCACCAATTTCCGCGACAGCTCCCACCTCGACACGAAAGTTTGCTCCTGAGTCGCAAGCGGCAGATAATCAAAGGGTTCGGTCGATATGCATCCTCTTCTCTCCCGCATCCACCGATCGGTCAGGGCCGTCGGCGCGAAGACCAGCGCGTTCCTCGGCCGCACATTCCGGGCGAGACCGCGCGCCATCGTCGGCGCCGTCGCCGTGATGTCGATTGCGGTGTTCTTCTCGGCCGGATGGCTGGCGTACGTCGCCTACGATCTCACCTCCGATCTGCCCGATCGGCAGGCGCTGCGCGGCACGGCGAACATGGTGCAGTCGACGACGATCTTCGACGCGAACGATCGTCCGGCGTTCACCATCTTCAAGGAACAGCGGATCGAAGTCCCGCTCGACCGGGTGTCGACGAATCTGATCAACGCGGTGCTCGCGGTCGAGGATCAGCGCTTCTACGATCACGGCGGGATTGATGCGGTGCGCATCGGCGGCGCCGCGCTTCGCAATCTTCGCGAGTGGCGGCGCGCGCAGGGCGCGAGCACGATCACGCAGCAGCTCGCCCGGCTCACGTTCCTCAACCGCCACAAGGCGTACAGGCGAAAGCTGAAGGAGGCGATTCTCGCCGCCTACCTGGAGAATCTCTACACCAAGAAAGAGATTCTCGAGATGTACCTGAACAAGGTGTATTTCGGCGACGGCCTGTACGGCGTCGAGGCCGCCGCGCGGGGCTACTTCGGCAAGTCCTCCGCGGATCTGCAGGTGGCCGAGGCGGCGCTGCTGGCCGGGCTGATTCAAAGTCCATCGACCTATGCGCCGACGATCAACCTCGATCGCGCAATCGCGCGGCGCAACGTCGTCCTCCAGACGATGGTCGACTTCCGCGCGATCGACGCGGCGACCGCGGCCAGCGCGAAGACGGCGCCCGTCAAGGTGAACAACGCGCTCGAGATCAGGGAGACGTTCGGCCTCTACTTCAAGGAGCAGGTCCGCCGCGAGCTGGTGGAGCGGTTCGGTTCGCAGCGGGTCTATCAGGGCGGCCTCCGCGTCTACACGACGATCGACAGCGATCTGCAGCGAGCCGCCGAGGAGTTCGTCGAGGAGGGGCTGAAGGACATCGAGAAGCGGTCCGGGTTCAAGCACGCGAAGCGAGGCAACCCGCTTCCGACGGCTGCCCGCGCAGCCAGCGAGAAAGCCGCCGAGAAGGATGCGCCCGACTATCTTCAGGGCGCGCTCGTCGCCATGGATCCTGCTACCGGGCACGTGCGGGTCATGGTCGGCGGACGCGACTTCAACGAGAGCCGGTTCAACCGCGCCACGCAGGCGAAGCGGCAGTCCGGTTCCGCATTCAAGCCGTTCGTCTACGCGACCGCCCTCGAGGCCGGGTACTCGCCCGCGTCGCTGATCACCGGCCTCAACGATCCGATCCTGACCGCTGCAGGGCGGATGGCTGCCGGAGGACGAGCACTCCGACGGCCGGTGAGATGACGATGCGATCGGCGCTGCGGACGTCGAGCAACCGCGCCGCGGTGCAGATGCTGACGTCGGTCGGCATCCCGAACGCCGTCAGCTACGCCGAGAAGCTGAACGTCGGCAAGCCGCCGAGCGTGCCGTCGCTGGCGCTCGGGGCGAGCGACGTCACGCTCGCGTCGTTGACCGCGGCCTACGGCGCGTTCGCGAACGGCGGCATCGTGCGGACGCCCGTGCTCATCCGGCGCGTCGAGGACAGCGACGGCGCCGTCCTCTACACCGACGAAGGCAAGTCGCATCGGGCCGTCAGCGAAGCGACCGCGTTCCTGATGTCGAGCATGCTGTCCGACGTCGTCAACGCCGGGACGGCGTATCGCGCGAGGCAGAACGGGCTTCGCGCTGCCGGCGGCAGGCAAGACGGGCACGACCAACGACTACAACGACGCCTGGTTCGTCGGCTACACGCCGCACCTCGTCACCGGCGTCTGGGTCGGCTTCGACAGGCCCAGGACGATCGCGTCGGGCGGGTATGCGGGCGAGCTCGCCGTGCCCATCTGGGCGGACTTCATGAAGCGCGCGACGCGCGGACAGAAACCGGACTGGTTCGAGCGGCCGGCGAACGTGGTGGGCCTCAACGTGTGCCGCATGTCGGGGAAGCTGCCGTCCGGCGGCTGCGACAGCGTGCTGGTCGTGAACCGCGACGGTATCAACGAGAACCGGTCGATGGTGTACACGGAGTACTTCGTTCGCGGCACGCAGCCGAATACGGAGTGTCTCCTGCATGGAGGGCATTCGTTCGGCGAACGTCTCGCGGGCATTTTCGGCAAGGAGGTCGGGACGCCCGTCTCGGTCGATGCCGCGGGACTGCCGCCGACCGCGAGCACGACGGGCGCGCCGGCCAATCCGAACGCGACGGCCGCTGACACGTCGGCTCGCCCCGCGGAGGCGCCCGAAGGCCGAGGAGCCCAGGAAGAAACGGGGCTTCTGGTCGCGTGTCTTCGGCGGCGGGCGACAAGGAGAAGGAAGAGGAGAAGCGCAAGGAGGAAGCGCGCAAGAAGGAAGACGAGAGCAAAAAAGAGGAGAAGAAGAGAGAGGAACGAACGGCGGAGGAAGGGTCGGTTAGGTTCCGCGATATCGCCGGTCACCGGCATCTGCTGGAGCTCGTTGCCGGCGCCGCCTCGCGCGGGACGCTGCCGCCGAGCCTGATCTTCGCCGGCCCTGAGGGCGTCGGCAAGCGGCTCGCGGCCGTCGCGCTCGCGCAGCTCGTCAATTGCCTCACGCGGCAGGACGAGGGATTCGACTGCTGCGGCACGTGTGCCGCGTGCACGCGCATCTGCCCGCGGCGTGCACGCGGACGTCCTCGTCGATCGAGCCCGGCGAAACCGGATCGATCAAGGTCGACCAGGTGCGCGAGGCCATCGATCGGACCGCCTACCGGCCGTTCGAAGGACGCCGCCGCGTCGTCATCGTCGACGATGCCGACGCGATGCAGCTCGAAGCGCAGAACGCGCTGCTCAAGACGCTCGAGGAGCCGCCGTCGGCGTCGATGTTCGTGCTGGTGACGTCGCGGCCGGACGTGCTGCTGCCGACGGTGCGCTCGCGCTGCCAGCGGCTGCGGTTCGGCCGGCTGCGCCCGCCGAGATCGCCGACGTGCTGATCGCGTCACCACGGTACGCGGCGACCGGATGCTCACGCGGCGGCCTCGGTCGCGGACGGCAGCATCGGCGCGGCGCTCGACGGAGGCGTCGGACGACGTTCGCCGAGGCGCGCGACGCCGCGGCCGAGGCTGCTGCGAGGGTCGCCGCGTCGAGCGATCCTCGGCGCCGGCTCGACGAGCGCGAAGCGGCGCTCGGCAGCAGGCGGATCGCGACGAGCTGGCGCGCCGGCTTCGGGCGCTGTCGTCGATGCTTGCGGGACCTCGGCGTGCTGCTGGCCCGCGCGGACGACGCGCGCTCGCCAACGCCGATCTGCGAGCCGCTCCTCAGCGGCCTCGTGAGGGCGTTCGACGGCGACCGCGCCGTCCGGGCGTTTGCGGCGGTCGACCGCGCGCTGGCCGCGCTCGATCGCAACGCCAGCCCGAAGATCGTCGCGGACTGGGTCGCGTTTCAGACTGTAGACACGAGCGCACGACGCCTCGGTCGTCTACATAGAGAGCCGACATGAGCGCCGCGCTGCCTCGCCCGTTCGTCAGCGTCAAGTTCACGCCGGTCGGCCGGACCTACACGTTCCTCCTGCCGGAGCTCGCGCTGGACGACGATCGCGCCGGGCAGGGCGCTGCCGAAGCGCCGGCGCGGCTCGACGGCCCGCTGCATTCCCGGCGACGCGGTCGTCGTCGGCACGACGGAAGGACCGGCTGTCGGGACGGTTGCGCGCGCGGTGCCGCGCGCTCGCCGAGCGCAGCGTCCACGCGACGAGCTCGGGTCGCAGACGGTCGTGCGCCGGGCCACGCACGAGGACATCGTCGCCCGGCTCAAGCAGCAGCAGCGCGAGCAGGAGGCCCAGCGCATCTGCCTCATGAAGATCCGCGAGCGCGGGCTGGCGATGAAGCTGACGCGCGTCGAGCAGCTCTTCGACGGCTCGCGGCTGATCTTCTACTACACCGCCGAGGGACGGGTCGACTTCCGCGAGCTGGTCCGCGACCTGGCCGCGCACTTCCGGACGCGCATCGAGATGCGGCAGATCGGCGTCCGCGACGAGGCGAAGATGCTCGGCGGCTACGGCTCCTGCGGCCGTCCGCTCTGCTGCACGACCTGGCTGCAGACCTTCGAGCCGATCTCGATCAAGATGGCGAAGCAGCAGAACCTGAGCCTCAACCCGTCGAAGCTGTCGGGCATGTGCGGCCGGCTGAAGTGCTGCCTGCGCTACGAGCTGCCGAACGGCAAGGGCGTCAAGCACGGCGGCTGCGCGGACGAGGGAGGCTGCGGCACGCTGCGACAATCCGACAGGGCCGGGCGGCGGCGGCTGCGGCTCCTGCGGCACCGGTGGCGGCTGCGGCGCCTGCCATCGATGACGGCCCGGCCTCGCATCGGCATCACCGTCGGCGATCCGGCCGGCATCGGACCGGAGATCGCCGCAAGGCCGCGGCCGATGGCCGCGTGCTGGACGTCTGCGAGCCGGTCTGTACGGGCCGCTCGGCGGGCCGACGGCGTTCTCTCCGCGGACGAGCTCTCGCGCTGCCGCCGGGCAGGCGGCCTACGACGCGATCGTCCCGCCGTCGACGACGCGCGCGCGGGGCGCATCGCCGCGATCGCGACCGCGCCGATCAACAAGGAAGCGTTCGCGGCGGCGGCTTCCCTGGCGCGGCCACACCGAGCTGCTCGCGCACCTCACCGGGCACCTCGCGGTGGCGATGATGTTCTACGCCGACGCGCTGCGCGTCGTGCTCGCGACCGTTCACGTCCCGCTCGCCGACGTGCCGCGCGCCGCTGACGCGCGACGCGCTCGAGGACGACGATCGACGCTGACGGCCGCGCGAGCTGCCGCGGTTCGGCATCCCGGCGCCGCGGCTCGCGCGTCGCCGGCCTGAACCCGCACGCCGGCGAGCACGGGCTGCATCGGGGACGGAAGAGGAGACCGTGCTCGCGCCCGGCGATCGCAGGCCTGCCGGGCAGCGCGGGCATCGACGTCCCGGGTCCGTTGCCGGCCGACACCGTGTTCGTCCGCGCGATGCGCGGCGAGTTCGACGCGGTGATCGCCTGCTATCACGATCAGGGGCTGATTCCGGTCAAGCTGCTCGCGTTCGGCCGGGCGGTGAACGTCACGCTCGGGCCTGCCGATCATCCGCACGTCGGTCGATCACGGCACGGCGTTCGACATCGCCGGGCAAGGGCGTCGCCGATCCCTCGAGCCTGGTCGAGGCCGTACACTGGCCGCGCGGCTGGCGCGCGTTATCGGTCCGGCTAAGGCCGGACACTACTGCAGTCTGAAACGATTGAGCCAGAGAACCGAGCGCGAGCAGGCGCAGAAGATCATCGCCGAGAACCGCAAGGCGTTCCACGACTACCACATCGTCGAGACGTTCGAGGCCGGTGTCGCGCTGCTCGGCACCGAGGTGAAGTCGATCCGCGAGGGCAGCGTCAACCTGCGCGACAGCTTCGCCCGCGTCGAAGGCGGCGAGGTCTGGATCTACAACGTCCACATCAGCCCGTACAGCCACCGCGGCTACGCCGATCACGAGCCGACGCGGCGGCGCAAGCTGCTGCTGCACCGCCAGGAGATCCGGAAGCTGATCGGCAAGACCGTCGAGACGCGGCATGACGCTCGTGCCGACGCGGATGTACCTCAAGAACGGCCGCGTCAAGGTCGCGATCAGCCTGGCGAAGGGCAAGAAGGCGCACGACAAGCGCGAGACGATCAAGCGCCGCGAAGCCGACCGCGAGACGCGCGCGGCCGTCAAGGAACGTCAGCAGCGGCAGGTGAGCCCGGCGCACCGGTCGTGATAAATTGATGTGTTTTCTCACTGGAGGAAATGCGCCAGATGAAAGGGAATCGTGCGGTCATACCGCCATCGTCGGTCGTCGCGGTGCTCATCGTCGGCTGGTGGCTCTTCCGCCGCGGAGGCGAAACGGGCGCCGTCGATCTGCTGACCCAGTTCGACACCGCCGAGAGGCGGCCGCAACCCGGAGACCTTCACGGTCGTCGACGCCACGCTCAACGGCGAGACGAAGCAGGCCATCCGCGCTCGCCGGTCGGTCGGGAGCCGCATGATCTTCAAGACGCGCGTGCCCGACGACGGGTGGCTGAAGGTGTCGCTGGGCATGAAGCCGGAGGCGTGGACGCAGGAGGGCGACGGCGTGCTACTTCATGGTGCGGCGTCTCCGACGGCCGGGCGTTCGACGAGCTGTTCACGCAGGACGTCAACCCGTTCGCGAACCAGGCCGATCGCCGGTGGATCCCGGTGATGGTCGATCTGTCCGCCTACGCGCGGCGAAGAAATGGACGTGATCTTCAACACCTACGCGCAGCCGCCCGGGCAGCCCGGACGACGTCCGCGCAACGATCTCGCCGCTCTGGGGCGCACCCGAGATCGTCATTCGATGAGGCCGGCAATGCACGGTGCCGCTGCTCGATCTGCAGGCGCAGTACGGCCACTTCGCGAGGAGCTGCTCGCCGCGATCACCCGCGTGTGCGACAGCCAGCGCTTCATCCTCGGCCCCGAGGTCGAGGCACTCGAGCGGGAGCTGGCGTCGCACCTCGGAGTCGCGCACGCCATCGCCGTCTCGTCGGGCACCGACGCGCTGCTCGTCGCGATGATGGCGCTCGGCATCGGTCCGGGCGACGAGGTCATCACCCGCACGTTCTCGTTCTTCGCGACCGCCGGGTGCGTCGCGCGGCTCGGCGCGACGCCGCGGCTCGTCGACATCGATCCGGTGACCTTCAACCTCGATCCCGGACGCGGTCGCGGCCGCGATCACGCCGCGCACGCGCGCGATCATGCCCGTCCATCTGTACGGCCTCTGCGCGGACATGGATCCGCTGCTCGCGATCGCGGCCGACGCGCCGGCATTCCGGTCATCGAGGATGCGTGCCAGGCGATCGGCGCGCACCGACAAGGGCCGCCAGGCCGGCGTCGATGGGCATCGCCGGCTGCTTCTCGTTCTTCCCGAGCAAGAACCTCGGCGCGTTCGGCGACGGCGGGCTGGTGACGACCAACGACGCGGCGCTCGCGCACGACATCCGGCTGCTGCGCAACCACGGCGCGGAAGCCGAAGTACTTCCACCAGCGGATCGGCGGCAACTTCCGCCTCGACGCGCTGCAGGCGGCGGTGCTGCGCGTCAAGCTGCCGCACCTCGCACGGTGGACGGAGCGTCGGCGGCAGAACGCCGCGCGCTACCGAGTTGCTCTTCGGCGCCGGCACTCGATGGCGGCATGATCGCGCTGCCCGTCGAACCGCCGGGCCGGTCCACATCTACAACCAGTTCGTCGTCCGCGTGCCGCACCGCGATCGCGGTGCGACGCACCTGAGCGAGCACGGGATCGGCGACCGAGATCTACTATCCGGTGCCGTTTCACCTGCAGGAGTGCTTCGCGTCGCTCGGATATGCCCGCGGTGATTTTCCGCACGCCGAAGCAGCCGCTGACGTGCTCGCGCTTCCGATCTACGGCGAGCTGACCGAGGCGCAGCAGCACGCAGTCGTGGACACGTTCGCCGGCGCGCTCCACGCCGTTCGATGACTTCCCGACCGCGCATCGTCGTCACCGGCGCGGCCGGTCAGCTGGGGTCGACAGTCGTCGCCAGGTTGTCGGCAGCCTGCGAGATCTTTCCGTTCACGCGCGCGCAGCTCGACATCACCGACGAACGGTCGGTCAGGGATCGGTTGAAGGAGATTTCGCCGCGGGTCGTGATCAACTGCGCCGCTTACAACGCCGTGGACGATGCAGAGCTTGCGCCCGCCGAAGCGTTGTCGGGAAACGCGTTCGCCGTGCGTGCGCTGGCGCGCGGGGCGGTCGACATCGGCGCCGTCCTCGTCCACTACAGCTCGGATTTCGTGTTCGACGGCGCTACCGATCGGCCGTACGCGGAAGAGGATCCCGCGAGGCCTCTCGGCATCTACGGCATGTCGAAGCTGGTTGGCGAGTGGTTCGCGCTCGAGGCCCCTGGCAGTTACGTGCTTCGCGTCGAGAGCCTTTTCGGGGGATATCCGGCCAAGAGCAGCATCGACAAGATTCTGGTGAACCTCGAGAACGGCGCGCCGGTCAGGGTCTTCGCCGATCGGACGGTGACGCCCAGCTACGTCGCGGACGTCGCGGCTGCGACGGAAGCGATCCTCGAGCGCCGTCCTGCGTCGGGCCTGTATCACTGCGTGAACGATGGCGTCGCAACCTGGGTGGAGGTCGCCGAGGAAGCGGCACGGTTGCTCGAGTGCGAGGCGACGATCATTCCGACGAGAAGCGACGCAGTCACCCTGCGCGCGAGGCGTCCGCAGTACTGCGCGCTTTCCAATCGGAAGCTCGCGGATGCCGGGATCCGGATGCCGACGTGGCAGGACGCGCTGGCGCGCTACCTGCGCCTCAGCCGCGATTGACGATGTTTCCGACGTGCTCGCCGATGGCCAGGCAGGACGTAAGGCCTGGTGAGTCGATGCCCGAGACCTGCACGAGGGCCGGAACGATCGCGTCCCGCCGGATCAGAAAGTCCGCGAACGATTGCGTCGCCGGGTGCAGCTTGGCCCGGATGCCCGTGCCGGCCAGGCGAAGATCGCCGGCCTCGAGGGCCGGCAGCAACTGTCGCACGGGCTCGCACGAAATCTTCCACCGGCAGGCGATCGCTCTCGTAGTCGTCCTTGCGTGCCTGGTACCGGGTGGTCGGTCCGAGGAGCACGGATCCCCACGTCGTCTTGGTCGCGTGCACGCCCAGTCCATGCCCTGAAAGGTGCGGCAGCGGATAGACGAGCCCGTTGACCATGTGACGCTTCGACGGCGCGAGCTCCGCGTACTCTCCGCGGCAGGGAAAGATCGTGAACGACTCGCCGCCGAAAATCGCCGAGACGTCGTCTGCGTAAAGGCCGGCGCGTTGACGACCGTTTCCGCCTGGATGGTCTCGCCCGTCGTGCGGACGGCGAGCCGGTCTCCGGCGCGTTCGGCCGGCAACGACGGCGCTGCCGACGACGATCATCACGCCGCGCGACTCGCACAACTGCCGCATCGACCGCACGAGCGCTTCGGTTTCGATGATGCCGGTGGACCGGCGACCAGAGCGCGCGCGTCGCCTTGACGAAGGGTTCCCTGGAGCGAACGAAGCCCTCGTCGACGATCTCGAGCTCTTCGACGCCGTTCGCCGTCCCGAGCTTCCACAAGGCCTCGAGCTCGGCGAGCGCGGCGGCCTGGTCCGATTGGCCGCGTCGGGACGATCAGCTTCCCGCACCTGACGTGAGGCACGCCCTGCGCCTCGCAGAACTCGTACAGCAGACGGCGCCCCCGCACGCACAGCTTTGCCTTGAGCGAGCCGGTCGGATAGTAGATGCCCGCGTGTAGCACGCCGCTGTTGTGCGTGCTGGTCTCGATCCCCAGACGAGCGTGACGTTCGAGGAGGCACACGGTTCGCCCGGCGTTCGCTATCTCGGCCGCGCACGCCAGCCCCACGACGCCTCCGCCGATGACAAGGCAATCGATGTCGGTCATACGGTCAGGATTGCCGCCGTCTCACGATCCTCTTCATGAGCGCGAGGCGAGCGCGAAGGCCGATGAACACGAGCGGACTGAGAAGCTGGCCAGCCGGACCGGCATGCTTTCGGTACAGACGGAAGGCACTTCGATGGAAGGCTTCGAGCGACGCATCCGCTGCATGCCGGCTGCTGCGTCCGCCGATGTGCACGGCGCCGGCCGAGGGCAGATACATGGTGCGCCAGCCCGCATGCTTCAGCCGGCGGCAGAAATCCGCGTCTTCCCAGTAGAGGAAGAATCCTTCGTCCATGCCGCTGACCGCGTCGAACGCGTCGCGGCGGACGAGCATGCAGGCACCCGAGACCCAGTCGACTTCGACGGCCGAGGAGGCCGGTGCATCGCGCGCGGGCAGGTTGTGGCGCGAGAACGGATTGCCGGGCATCACACGGGTGAGCCATGAGCTCCGGCCAGCGAAGGCCGTCGTCAGATCCGGAAACCGCCGCGCTGACGGCTGCACGCTGCCGTCCGCGTTGCGGATCCGCGGACCGGCGGCGCCAACCTCGGGGTGCGCCTCCATCCAGTCCGCGAGCACGCAGCAGGCGTTCTTCTCGAGGACGCAGTCGGGATTGAGAAACAGGAGAAAGGGCGCGATAGACGCTCGCGCGCCGTTGTTGATGCCGGCGGCGAAGCCATCGTTCGCGCTTTTCCGCTCGACGCGCACGTGGGGAAACGTCCGGCTGATCGCGTCGGCGGCTGCGCGATCGCTGTCGTGATCGACGACGACGATCGACATCGCACCGCAGGCCTGGTCCAGCGAGGCCAGGCACGCATGCAGCTCATCGTAGCTTTGATAGTTGACGATGACGACCGCGACGCGGGCCGCCTCCGGCCGAATACTCACCGGGGGATGATAACAAACGGTTCAGGGTTCAGGGTTCAGGGTTCAAGGTTCAAGGTTCGGAACCCTGAACCTTGCACCCTGAACCTTGAACCTGAGATGGCTATTGTTTGGGCGCGATCGTAATCGTGACAGGAATCCGCGTCTTGAACCCGCCCTGCATGCGGCGGATGAAGACGAACTCGTAGGTGCCGACGAAGCCAGGTCCCGGCTGCCACTTGAAGACGCCGGTCCGGCGGTTCAGCGACGAGCCGACCGGCAGCGCCCGGAGACGCTCGCCGGCGACGACGTAGCCTTCGTAGATCCCGCCCGACTCGTCGAACTGGTTCGCCAACCGGACTTCGACGTTCTCGGTCTCTTCACTCTCGACGCGCACGACACCGGTCCACTCGGGGTAGACCACTTGCGGCGTCGGATCGTCGGACGCGACCCTGGCCACTTCGACGATGGAGTAATCGGGCGGCACGTCCGCGACGGCCTCGGTTGTCTGTCCGACTTCCGCACCGTGCGAGCCCTCGGTCAACGTCGAGGACTCGACCGTGGCGGCGGTCGATGCGGCCGCGCCGTTCTGTACCGTGAAGAAGCGGCTGCCGATGCCCTGCGTGTTCCCGAGGTTGTCGCTGACCACCCAGGAGATCGTGTGGGTTCCGTTGCTCAGCGTGGTCGTATTGAGCGGGATGTAGCCGATCGCGCCGTTCGAGTTCGCGTAGCCCGGGAACATGTTCGCGATGTCCGCGCGATAGTTGTTGTAGGTCGGACGTCCGATCGAGTTGCCGTCCACGTACACCGTGATCGTCGATCCGTTCGTCGGAATCGTGCCGCGCGGCGAGAGGGCCCAGCCGAAGACCATGTAGTTGTTGCCGGACGCGGTGCCGCCCTGGGCGGGGGTGTCGATCGACCCGAACGGTCTCGTCGCCGCCGCGTTGTTTGTCGTGAAACGCTTCGTGCCGAGATAGTTCGCGATGCCTTCGTAGTCCACGGCGTAAGCGTGCACGCCAAACGACCCGTTGCCGCCCGTCGCTCGCCCCGTGGCCTGATCGGGCAGCATGTTCGTCAACAGCATGTACCCCCAGCCGCCGCGGTAGCTCTGCGGCGCGTTGGGATACGCCGTTTCGATGTCCGGCCTCGAGCCGGATACGAAGGCCGCAGTGCCGATGAAGACCTGGGATCCAGGCGCCTCGCCGGGCACCGAGTCGCGATAGATATCGACCCGAGCGACCCCGACATCGTCGACCGCCCAGCCCGTGACGGCGACGGCGCCCGTGACGTTGACGATGCCGTCCTGCGGCGTATCGACGACGCCGACAGGTGCGGTCGTCGTTCCGGCGTTGTAGACACGCGCCTCCACGTTCACGTTGAGGTTCGTCGTCGTCCCGTTGGGACGCACTCGAACGACGCCGCTATGCGTGCCTGCCGTGAGCGCGCCCGGCACGATCGAGACGGTGATCGGCGCGGTGCCGGTGCCCGACGCGGGCGTGACGCGCAGCCACGACGAGCCCGACGTGACCGAGGCCGCCCACCCGACCGGGTTGCTCACGGTCTGCGTGACCAGCAGGCGCTGATTCGGAGACTGCGTCGTGACCGCCGTGCCCTGCTTCACTGCCGCGAAGTCGAGCTCGCCGCGCTCGAGCGCGAGACCGCCGCCCGTTGGCGGGGGAGGCGTGTTCGGCACGAGCGCCGACACTTCGTTCGAAGGCGCGCTGCGCAGCCCCGCGGTGTTCTCGGCGTAGACGCGAAAATAATAAGTCTGTCCGGCGACCGCCGTCGTCAAGCTCCACGTGGTGACGAGGCCGACATTGACAGTCGTTTCGGCGCCGCTTGGGGACGTGCGGTATCCGACGATGTAGCGCGCGAGATCGCCTTCACTGTTAGGGTCCCACGCGATCGTGACGGTTGCCGCGTCGACGCGCGCGGCGAGCAGCACGCACGCCGCGAGGCAGACACCAAGAACCCGCAGGACTTTCCGCATGACTGAGCCGCAGGGCAAAGGCCGTGCCGCGGCGTTTCTCGCTGATTTGCTGTGAAGGAACTGGCCCCGAACGCGGTTCAATTGCGCGCGGCGTTACAAAAGTGCGGGGGGGATTTCACGGCTGAATGTCAGCCCCGACAGTTATTTACGGCGCGTGACCGCGCGAATCGCTGGACGGCCTCTAACGATCAGCTTGGACGATTTACGACATGCGAATGAGGGGCTGCGGCCTTTTGCGGAACCCGTGCGCCCCCCGTTTTCACGCAAAAACTACAAGGTCGAACCCGCCGACCGTAGATTTGGCCTGCAAAAAATACGCGCTCCCCCGAATCGAGCCTGGGAACGGCTGCAATGTCCGTTCGCGAAGCGCGGTGCTACAATGCGAATCCTCGATCACGTGCGCTCAGCCTTCCCTGACTTCCTCCCGGTGAATGCCGATTTCTGAAACGAGCCTGACGACTCCGCGCGCGACCATCGCGGGCGTGGGCCTGCTGTCGGCGGCGCTCCTGATGACCGAGCTCGCCTGGACGCGGCTCTTCTCGGTCACGATGTACTACCACTTCGCGTTCCTGGCGATTTCGGTGGCGCTCTTCGGCCTGAGCGCGAGCGGCGTCTGCGTGTTCCTGTTCCGCGAGCGTCTCGCTCGCGTGCCGACCGCCGTGCTCCTCGCGCGCGGCGCGCTGATTTTCGCGGCGTCGCTGCTCGTCGCGCTCGCGTGCCTCGTGCGCCTGCGGGTCGGTCTGACCTTTTCGCTCGACACCGCGCTGCGCATGACGGCGATCTACCTCCTGGCTGGCCTCCCGTTCTTCGCCGGCGGCGGCGTCATCGCGATCGCGCTCTCGCGCTACGCGCGCCGCGTCAATGCGGTGTATGCCGCCGATCTGATTGGCGCAGCGGCAGGTTGCCTCCTGCTGATTCCGATCGTCAACGTCGTGGGAGCGCCAGGCGGCGTGTTGTTCGCCGCCGGCGCGGGTGCGATCGCAGCGGCGTTTTTCGCGCCAGCGGAGAGCCGTCGATCGACGCTCGCCGCCGCGCTCGCGCTCGTGGCCGTCGCGGGTGTCGGCCGGGCGCTGGCGCCGGGGCTGTTCGATCTGACCGTCACGAAGGGCCACGAGAAGCATCGCGTGCTCTTCAGCAAGTGGAATTCGTTCTCCCGCATCGGCGTGTACGACGTGAACTACGGCGACTGGTCGCTCAGCCCCAAGTTCACGGGGACGCTTCCTGCCGCGATACTGATGGACATCGATTCGGCCGCGGCCACGCAAATCCTGCACCTGCCGAACGGCGTACCCGACGCCAGCTACCTTCGCTACGAGCTGACGGCGCTCGCGTACGTCCTCAAGGGAGGCGCGGCCCCGGCGCCGGCGACGCCGGACTTCAGCGCGCTCATCATCGGGACCGGCGGAGGGCGCGATCTGGCGTCCGCCCTCGTGCTGGGCGCCAGCCGCGTCGACGGCGTCGAGATCAACCCGATCATCGTCCGCGACGTGATGACGAACCGGTTCTACGACTACTCGGGCCGCGTCTACGGCGATCCCCGCGTGACCGTCTACGTCGAGGACGGCCGGAGCTTCGTCCGGCGATCGCGCGATCGCTATGACGTTATCCAGGCGTCGCTCGTGGACACGTGGGCGGCAACCGCTGCCGGCGCGTACACGCTGACGGAGAACAGCCTCTACACGACCGACGCGTTCGATGACTACCTCGACCACCTGACAGACGACGGCGTGCTCTCGATCTCACGCTGGATATTCGACGGCCTCCGGCTCGTGTCGCTCGCGCAGGAGGCCTTCGAGCGGCGCGGCGTCGACGCGGCTTCGCGCATCGCCATCATCCGCCACGAGCGCGTGATGACGATGCTCACCAAGCGCGAGCCGTTCCGGCGGGAGGAGATCGAGAAGCTCGCGGAGGAGAGCCGCGCGCTCGGGTTCGAGATCGTGTACCTGCCGGGCGTGACCCTCAGCGCGCCGCCGCCAGGACCGGTCGAAGACTTCGCGCGGCTGATCCTTGCGCCGGATCGGCACGAGTTCTACCGCCGGTATCCGCTGGACGTCACGCCGGTCGGCGACGATCGCCCGTTCTTCTTCCACACGACGCGGTTCTCGTCGCAGCGGCACGTCGGGTCGCTGATGAGGGCAGTCGGCCTGGATGCGCCCATCGCGCCGGATCGCGACGCCTTTGCCACGGGCGGGCTGAGCGCGCTGCTCATCCTGATGCTCGTGTCGGGAGCGCTCGTCGTGCTGTTCGTCGTGCTGCCGCTCGCCGTAACCACGCGACGGGATCTTCCGGCGGGGTGGCAGAGGTGGCTGATCTACTTCGGCTGCCTCGGCGCGGGCTTCATGCTCGTCGAAGTGGCGCTGCTGCAGCGGTTCGTCCTGCTCCTCGGGCACCCCGTGTATTCGCTGACGGTGACGCTCTTCTCGCTGCTGCTGGGCACCGGCCTGGGCGCTACGCTCGGCCGGCACCGCCCGCCGGATCGCCTGCCGTCGCTGATGATCCGCGTGCTCGGTGCAATCGTCGCCATGTCGATCTTCGCGGCGTTCGGGTTGCCGCGCGTCATCGATCTCGCGATCGGCCAGCCGCTGTGGCTCCGGCTGTGCCTCGCGTCCGCGCTCATGCTGCCGGCCGGCGTCCTCATGGGCGTGCCGCTGCCGTCCGCAGTGCGGCTGCTCGCCGAGCGCCGATCGGACGTGCTCGTGCCGTGGGCCTGGGCCATCAACGGCGTCTTCTCTGTCGTCGGCTCGACGCTCGCCGTGTTCGTCGCGATGAACTGGGGATTCTCGACCACGCTGCTGGCCGGCGGCGGCGTGTACCTGCTCGCTGCGTTGCTGATCGCGCGAGACCCCTCGCCGCCGAAGACCGCCCGAGCTGGTGCGTGAAAGTAGAACCTCTGGCAGCTGGCAGCTGGAAGCTGGAAGCTGGAAGCTGGCAGTGCGCTATACTTTGGGGCTGAAATATGGCTAAACGCGCGCTGATTACCGGCATCACGGGCCAGGACGGGTCGTACCTGGCGGAACTGCTCCTCGAGAAGGGCTACGAAGTATTTGGCGCGGTGCGGCGGGCCAGCACGAGCAACTTCTGGCGCATCGAGCACCTGCTCGATCGCATTACGCTCAAGCCGGCAGACCTGCTGGATCAACTGTCCCTCATCCGCGTGATCGCCGAGGTCGAGCCGCACGAGTGCTACAACCTGGCGGCGATGTCGTTCGTGCCGGCGTCGTGGGATCAGCCCATGCTGACGGGGGAGTTCAACTCGCAGGGCGTCACTCGCGTTCTCGAAGCGGTGCGCCAGGTGAATCCCCGCATCCGCCTCTACCAGGCGTCGTCGAGCGAGATGTACGGCAAGGTACGCGAGGTGCCGCAGACGGAGCTGACGCCGTTCTACCCGCGAAGCCCTTACGGCGTGTCGAAGGTGTTCGCGCACTACATCACGGTGAACTATCGCGAGAGCTACGATCTCTTCGCCGTGTCCGGGATTCTCTTCAACCACGAATCGCCGCGCCGCGGGCTGGAGTTCGTGACGCGCAAGGTCACCGACGGCGTCGCGCGCATCAAGCTCGGGCTCGCCGAGACGCTCAGCCTCGGCAACCTGGACGCGAAGCGCGACTGGGGATTTGCGGGCGACTACGTGCGCGCGATGTGGCTCATGCTGCAGCAGGATCGCGCGGACGACTACGTCATCGCCACCGGTGAGAGCCACTCCGTGCGCGAGCTCGTCGAGGTCGCGTTCGGCCACGTCGGGCTCGACTGGCAGAAGTACGTCCGCCTCGATCCGAAATTCCTGCGTCCCGCGGAAGTCGATCACCTGATCGGGGACGCGTCGAAGGCGCGCACGACGCTGGAGTGGAAACCGGCCGTTGATTTCTCCGGCCTCGTGACGATGATGGTCGACGCCGATCTCGCGCGGCTGTCGCGCATGCCGGGAACACCGGCGGGTGTCGAAGCGCGCTGATGAAACTGGGCGCCTACCTCCGGATCCGCGGGCGCCGGGGCTGGACGCTGTCAGGCCTCGGACCCAACGAAGCGCGCATCCTGTTCGACCTCTTGCTTGCGGTGGTGGCCTCGGCCGCCGCGCTGCTGTTCCTTCGCACGTTCGCCCCGGCCGTCTCGACGCCAGTGCTGGGCACGCTGGTGTTTCTGCCCGCAGCTTTTCTCGGTGCCGCCTCGGCGGCGGGCATCTACAGCTACCTGAAACTCGCGCCGTCGACAACCAAAGCCGGCGCGCTTGCGGCATCTGCGGTGGTGACCGCGCTGGCCGGGTGGCTCGTCGGGCTCCCGCCTGCCGTGGTCGTGCTGTGGACGCTGCTGACAGCCCCGACCGCGATCGTTGCACGGCTGCTGCTGGGGCTCCCGTACAGTCGTCGCACGCCAGTCAGCGCGCTGGTCGTGACGCGCCATGGGCCGGTCCTCGTCATCGGGGGCGCGGGTTACATCGGCTCGTTGACGGTCGAACGCCTGCTCCAGAAGGGGCACCGGGTCCGGGTGCTCGACCGCCTCATGTACGGTGCCCAGTCTCTCTCGGCATTTTCCGGTTCGCCGCACTTCGAGCTGATCGATGGCGACGTCACGGACATCTCCAAGCTGGCGGCCGCGATGCGTCATGCTTCGTCGGTCATCCACCTGGCAGGCCTCGTCGGCGATCCGGCGTGCGCCGTCGATCCGGAGTTCACGCGGCACGAGAACATCATCGCCACGCGAATGGCCAGGGAAGTTGCCCAGTCGCTCGGCATTCACCGCTTCATTTTCGCGTCGAGCTGTTCGGTGTATGGCGCGTCCGACAAGGAAATGCGCGAAGGCGACGGCCTCAATCCTGTGTCGCTCTACGCGCAGACGAAGATCGACAGCGAGCAGGAATTGTTGTACTCGGTACGCGACGATTTTTTCGTCACGGTGCTGCGTTTTGCGACCGTTTTCGGGCATTCGAGCAGGCCTCGGTTCGACCTCGTCGCCAACCTTTTCGCGGCGCAGGCGATGATGAACGGGATCGTCACGGTCATCGGGCCCGATCAGTGGCGTCCGTTCATACACGTGCGCGATCTCGCCCGTGCGATCGTCATGGTGCTCGAGGCCCGCCCGGAGATCGTGCAGAGCCAGATCTTCAACGTCGGCGATACACGCTTGAACATGACCATCGGCCAGCTCGGGGAGCTGGTTCAGCGCACGGCGAGCCCGTATCGCGAGGTTCGGCTGCAGGTGTCCGAGGGCGACCAGGATCGGCGAAACTATCGCGTTTCGTTCGAGAAGATCCGATCCTCCCTCGGATTCCGCGCTGAGACATCGCTCGAGGATGGCGTAAAGGAGATGGTCGAGGCGCTTCAGGCAGGAAAGTACGGCGACTTCCAGAATCCCCTCTACAGCAACGTCGCGACCACACGAGCCGCGTTGCACGATTTCTACGAGTCCAACGCTCTCTATGCACCCCGCCGTGCGAGCTGACCCGTAGCGTCACCGGATGGACGGCGTTGCGGGCAGCGAGAAAGGCTCAGACAGCATGGAACCAGTAGTCCTCAATGGCGGGCTCGCCGTCGATGATCGCGGCGAGGTGGGCTTCGTCAACGGCTTCGACTTCGCCGGAGTCAAGCGGTTCTATACGGTTCGTAACCACCGCAGCGGGTTCGTCCGCGCGTGGCATGCGCATCGCCGCGAAGCCAAGTACGTGACGGTGATTGCCGGCGCGGCGCTCCTCGGCGCAGTTCGCATCGACGACTGGGACAAACCGTCGCGGGCACTTCCAGTCTCGCGACACGTGCTCTCCGCTGCCGTGCCGAAGGTTCTCTTCATCCCTGCCGGCTATGCGAACGGCTTCATGTCGCTGACCGACGATGCCCGGTTGATGTTTTTCTCCACGTCGACGCTCGACGAGAGCAAGGGTGACGACATCCGCTACGACGCGCGGCAGTGGGACATCTGGACCATTGAAGAACGCTGAACGATGAGCGATGGTGCCAGACGAGAGGTCCCGAGTTTCGCGGTGATCGTCCCGATGTACAACGAGCGCGCCGGAGCGGAGCGCTGCGTGCGCGAGATCGCGAAGGTCCTCTCGACCGTGCCCAACCGGACCTCGCTCATCGTCGTCGACGACGGATCGACAGACGGCACCGGGACGATCCTGGCGGACCTACTGGGACAGCACCCGGTGCTCGATGTCGTCCCGCACGGGACAAATCGCGGGTATGGGGCGGCGGTCGTCACCGGCGCGGCGCGCGCAGCGTCAACGGGGTTCGAGTACACGCTCTTCATGGACAGCGATCTGACGAACGACCCCAGGGACATACCGCGGTTTGCAGCGAGGATGCACGACGGCGTGGACGTGATCAAGGCGACGCGCTACAGCCTGGGCGGATCGGTGCGGGGCGTGCCGTTCTACCGCATGGCGATTTCCGCACTCGGCAACCGGATTGCCCGTGTCCTCTTTCGTCTGCCGATCCACGACTGCACGAACGGCTTCCGCGCCGTGCGCTGCCGTCTGCTGACGCGAGATGCGACTGACCGAGCGAGGGTTCGCGGTCATCATGGAAGAGCTCTACTGGTGCCGCTTCATGACGACGAGCTTCGACCAGATTCCTGTCGTGCTGACGAATCGCGCGAGCGACCAGCGGCCGACGTCGTTCGCGTATCGTCCCGCGGTGTTCTGGCGCTACTTGAAATATCCGCTGCGCGCGTTCATTGGCAAGCGCCCACCTGGCATTCGAGCGGGTGAGAGGTGATGATGACTGGGAAAACGAAAGTCCTGGTGTTTGGCGGCTCGGGCATGCTCGGGTCGATGCTCGTTGACGTCTTCTCCCGCGACGAGAGTCTGGAGGTCACCGCGACGGTCCGGTCGGAGGCGTTGTGCCGGAACCTGGCGGGCGCATACGCGCACGTCCGCTGGGAGGTGTTCAATCCGGCGTCGAGCGACCTGGCGCCGCTCTTCAGCGGACGCGCGTGGGCCGTCAACGCGATAGGGATCACGAAACCCCTGATCCGTGACGATCGAGCCGACGAGATTGAGCGAGCGGTGGAGATCAACGCGCGGCTGCCGCACCAGCTGGCGCACGCGGCCGCGGACGCAGGCACCCGAATCATCCAGATCGCGACCGATTGCGTTTACTCGGGCGCGAAGGGTGGCTACAGAGAGCAGGATGCGCACGACGCGCTGGACGTCTACGGCAAGACCAAGAGCCTCGGAGAGACGTTGCGGGAGAACGTCCACCACCTCCGCTGTTCGATCATCGGACCCGAGCCGAAGGACTTCAAGTTCCTGATCGAGTGGTTCCGCCGCCAGCCGCGCGGCGCCCGGGTGAAAGGATTCGCCAACCACCGGTGGAACGGCATCACCACGCTGCACTTCGCGAAGCTGTGTCATGGCATCATCGGCGGCGGCCCGACGCTGGGGCACATCGTGCACGTCCTGCCGAGCGGAGCCTTGAGCAAGGCCGAGATGCTGCACGAGTTCTCGTCCGCCTACGATCGCGGCGACATATCCATCGACACCATCGACGCGCCGACGGTAATCGACCGGACGCTGTCCACCGCGCAGCCCGAGCTCAACGCGGTATTGTGGCGGACCGCGGGTTATGACACGCCGCCTACGGTACCCGAGATGATCCGCGAGATTGCGCGATTCGACTATCGGGCCGTGCCGGCATGAGCAACCGGTTGGCTTTCGTTCTCGGCATTCGGCCCGACGTGATTCGCGCCTCGCTCATCCTGGAACAGCTGCGTCGCTACTCTGACATCGAAGTCACGTTCATCTGGTCGGGCCAGCACTACTCCGACAACCTGAAAGGCATCTTCTTTCGCGAACTGGACGTTGCCGCGGCCGAGATCGATCTGGGATGCAGCGGCGATACCGATGCCGAAATCGTGGCGTCGGTGATCTCGCGATTGTACCGGTACTGGCACGTCTGGATCCGGCGGCCGTCGTCTTTCTCGGAGACACGAACACGACGACAGGAGCGCTGGCGGCGGCACAGCTCAACATTCCTATCGTGCACATCGAAGGCTGCATGCGCTCCTACGACTGGCGGATGCCGGAGGAGAAGTACCGGACGACGATCGATCACCTGTCCGACGTGATCTACACCTACTTCGACGAATACAAGGAGCAAGGCATCCGCGAAGGCCTGAATCCCGACAACATCATTGTCGTCGGCAATCCGATTGTCGATGTGCTGAATCGGTATTACTTTGCTCGCCGGGAGAAGTTCGACGCGCTCGCCACGCCGCAGTTCTTCGCCAGCCGCGGAATCGAGCGCGGCAAGTACTATCTGGCGACCTGCCATCGCCGCGAAAACGTCGGCGCTCGCGACCGTTTCGATGCCATTCTCCGGCTGTTGGCGGCATCGCCCTATCCGGTCTTCTTCCCGGCCAGCTATCGGACGCAGAAGGCGATTCGCGAATTCGATCTCGTCAGGCCAGCGACGACGACGATCGTCGATCCGATCGGCTACGACGAAATGCTCTGCCTGATGGCGTCTGCCCGGGGCGCGATCACCGACTCCGGAACCGTCGTCGAGGAGACATGCGTGCTGCAGGTGCCGTCGGTGCAGATGCGCAAGGCGACCGAACGGCCTCAGGTGTACGACGTCGGATCGAGCGTGAAGTTCGATCCTGCCGATCCCAGGAACTACCCGGCGCCGGACGTGTTCCGCAAGCTCGAGTCGCTCGTCGGGACGACGTGGGTGCACACCCTGGGCGATGGGCGATCCTCGGAACGGATTGCGGAGGATCTCTACGGGCGAATGAAGCGGAATGCGTTCGGACGTCACCGGCCCGAGCACTACCACCTGCCTATCGCGCGCTCGTACCGCGAAGATGGGCTCGACTAGTAGAGAGACGATGGCCGATCAGCGCCGCGGCGGGATTGAAGCGACTGTGACAGACTCGGATCTGGGCGACGCAGCGGCGTTCGCTCGTTCGAGCCGGCGGACGCGTTGGATCGGGACATTCCTGTTGGTGGCGGCTGTCGGTGCGAGCTGGGCGATCGCCGACCCTTTGTTCGCTCCCGCCGACGAGGGCTCGCACACGATCCGGGCAGCGGCGGTTGCGCGGGGGCAGATCCTCGGATCCGAGCTGAGCCCCAGCCAGGCAAACGATCTGACATGGGGTATCGGTGGCCGCCAGGGTCCGCCTGCGACCGCATACAGGTCGGTACACGTTCCGGAAATCTACGACACCCCGGCATACAACTGCTTCGTGTTCAAGACGTCGGTGACTCCCGAATGCGTCAAGTTCTCGGGACGCCGCCGCCGCCTCGCGGACGTGGTCACCGCAGTTCCGCGCTACCCACCCGCCTACTACACTTGGGTGGGCATCGTCTCGCTCCCATTCGAAGCAGGGGCTGAGCAGATGTACGCGATGCGGCTGGCCAGCGTCCTGTTGATGGCCGGTCTGCTCGCCTCTGCTTTCGAGACCATCTGGAGCATGGGCTATTCGCGGATGGCCTCGCTCGGCATCCTTGTTGCGCTCACGCCTCAGGCGCTCTTCGTGAACGGTGCGATCAATCCGAGCGCGATGGAGACTTCGGCCGCCATGGCGTTGTGGGTCTCGGGCGTGGCCCTAGCCCGAGCCACGCCTGCAGAACTCTCAAGTCGGTTGATTGGCCGGACTGCGATTGCTGCGATCCTGCTGGTGCTGGCCCGCCATATATCACCGCTGTGGCTCGGACTCATTGGGCTCACGTTGCTTTCGCTCACCGGACGTGCCACGCTGCGCTGGATCGCGGGTCGCAGGGCGACGTGGATCTGGGCCGCTACGCTGGCCGCTGCTGTCGCAGCCGCGGTGACGTGGATAGTCCTCAGGCAGCCTTTCTCGACTGCCCACTCGATCTATCCAGCAGGCGGGTTCACCACCAGCGAGATCCTCACACACAACACCAACGCGATCTGGTGGCACTATGGCGCGATGATTGGCTTGTTCGGTTGGTCCGAAGTCCCCCTTCCAGCGTCACCCTGTTCCTGTGGACCGCGCTGCTGGGATTCATCGTCTTTCAGGCGATTACGTTCGCGCGGGACTCGCGATCGGTCTTCGTTCTCGGATCGGCGATCGCGATGAGTATCCTAGCCCCATTCGTCATCGATTCCGGATCTGCCATAGCGAACGGCGTCGGTTTTACGTGGCAAGGACGGTACGGACTCCCTTACGCAGTCGGAGTTCCGATCCTCGCCGGTATGCTGGTCGAGCGTTCATCGAGCGACGGCTTCCTCGATCGGCGCCGGATTCTCCTCGTCCTCGGTGCCGCCCTCGTCGTGGCACAGACCTTTGCATTCTGGCAGATGCTGAGGCGATACACCGTTGGATTGACGGGGCCTCTACTGTTCTGGGTCGAACCCCGGTGGACTCCTCCACTACCCACGCTCTTCTTAGTCGTGATCTTCCCGTTGGTGATGATAGCGCTTGTCTGGTGGACGCTATTGCGAGGGGCTCAGTCGGCGCGAAGCCATTCAAGAACAGTGAATGCAATGACACACGATGGAGCGAACATGAGAATCAGTCGTGGTGAATTTCTTGCTGGACTCGGAGGGCTCGCGGTGGGCGTGCCCATCGGCGCCATCGGTCGAGGCTACCAGCGTGCGGCCTCGCCTGCACCGACGACAACCGCGCCTGCCGCGGTTGCACCGCCTGACCCACCAGGGCCCGGCGAGCTCTCCTTCGCACAAGCGGGCGAGGATGTCAGTCGTCAACTTCCTATTCAGTTACCTGCAGCAGTTCAAAGACATCCAATACCTCGATATCGGAGCATGGGATCCCGTCGCGTACAACAATACATATTTCTTCTACCGCAAGGGGTTTCGCGGAGTGCTCGTCGAGCCGAACGTCGCCATGTGCCAGAAGATCCGTGCCGTCCGCCCCGAAGATACGACGCTCGAAGCCGGCATCGGCGTCACCGCGGTGCGGGAGGCCGACTATTACATGATGAACGAATCGGCCTGGAACACGTTTTCGAAGGACGAGGCGGATCACATGACAAAGGTGACGGGCGGCCAATATCAAGGTCGAAAAGGTGATCAAGATGCCGCTGCTCAACATCAACGATGTGATGGCCAAGCACTTTGGCAAAGCGCCGGCCTACGTCTCGATCGACGCCGAAGGCTTGCACCTGGCGATTCTGAAATCCATCGACTACGACCGGTTCAGACCTCTGGCAATCTGCGTGGAGACGCTCGTGTCAGGAACGCACGCCGCGATTCCGGAGATCCCGGCGTACATGGCTTCGCAGGGCTATGTGGACCGCGGTGGGTCGTTCGTGAACACGATCTTCGTGGACGGCAAACGCATCTGATTTTCAGAGGGCTCGGAGCGGTGCGGCGGCACGCGCCGGAGCTGCCGGCGTTACCAGCCCAGTCATGTTCTCGATGATGAGAGCGTCGCTCCGCTTTCCTGACTGCGTCTCGGACAGCTCTACGCGCTCTCGGCCGGAATGGGTTTCTCGTTGTCGCTGACGGGCATCAACGCGTCGTAAAACCGAAGACTCACCCACAAGCCGAGAAGCACAGCGCTTGCGATCGAGACGGCCAGTCCGGCGGTCAGGCCCGGCGGCCAGTAGTGGAACTCGATGCGGGATCGGCCTGCCGCCACTTCGATTGCACGGAAGGCGTAGTTCGCCGGCAGGATCGCTGTCTCGACACCATTGAGCCGCGCTGTCCAGCCGGTGAAATAGCTTTCCGCTGCGTAGACCAGGCCCGGGCGCGGGGCATCGACGCTCAGCACGACAGAGTTCCGCCGGTACGACTCGACCACGACCGTCGGATCGTCAGGTCTATTCGGCGTGACCGGGAAGCCGGGCTGCCTCTCGATGATTACGATCCGCGAGGGAGTGGTCGCGATCGCGTTGAGGGCTCCAGGGGCGCGCCGAACCTCGTACTCGCTCGAGAAGAAGAAGCGCGGCAGCGTCGGCCGCTCGAACACCCACGCATATCCGTCGTTGAAGCGGACCTGGTAGCCGCGCGCCTGCGCTTCCTTGACGATATTCGGAAAAGCGTCCCGGACCGCCAGGAAGCCGATCGCTGCGCGATCGAGGACGGGATCGGGCGGAATGCGGCGCGCCTCGCGCAGGAACAGCCACGGCGGCGGCTCGGCATATCGCCGATAGAGCTCGTACGGCCGCGGCGGGTTGATCGTCATCAGCGAGTCGATGCTGAAGATCCCGAACGCGGAATTGAGATTGGCGCTCAACGCACCGAAGGGCATCACCCGTTCCATGCCGGCGGATCCTCGCAGCATCTGAACGTAGGGCACCGGGTGATCGAAGATTTCCCACGCGTCGGGGTTCGGGTAGGTGTTGTTGAACGCGCCTTCGCCGGCGCCGATGAGAAGGATCGCGCCGGCCGCCAGGTACCGCACATGCGTTCGCAGTGCGCCGACCAGCACCGCACATGACGCGACGATGCCGATTAGATTCAGCACGCCCCAGTCGCGAAGCCAGTAACTGTCGGCGGTGGACTTGAGCATGTCGGCTCGCGGGATGGCCCACCACAGGCCCTGGGTTCCGGCGAGCGGCACGGCGACCGCGATCAGCAGGCGCGGCAGCGAGACCGTGCCGCGCAGCAGGTTCTCGAGTCCGAGCGCGGCCAGCAACGCGACCAGGACGCCGATCGGCATGCCGAAATAGTGCGCGTAATGGATCTGGTTGAAGAGAGGGAGGTGCGCGATCCATTGGGAGGGCGGCAGTCCGAAGAGCTTGAGCAGAATCAGGAGCGCGGCGATCGCGGAGGCGAGAAACAAGCTGCGGCTACGCGGATCGCCGAAGGGCCGGGCGAGCAGCGCGGCGATCAACGCGACAATCCCCGTGTAGGGGAGGTTTGGCTCGAGGCCCTGCGGGACAGGAGGGTTCAGATAAATCGGCAGGCCGCCCGCCAACGTCGGCGACAGCAGTTGCAGGATCTTCACGTACGGCATCGACTCGAGGCCGACGCCCGTGTAGAACGTCAGGACGTACTTCACCGACGACCGCAGCGTCAACGCGGGGAAGTAGTAGAACGCGACCAGGCCCACCGCCAGTCCGGTCGCGACCGTCCACTGCAGCAGCATCGCCCATCTGCGCGACGCGCCTTCGAAGAGGATAGTTGTCAGCGCGTAGATGGCAGTGATTCCGAATACCCAGAACAGAATCGGAGGAAAGCTCGCCAGCGCGATGCAGGCGTAGGTCAGCGACAGCATCAGCGATCGCCGCCGCGTCGGTACATCGACGAACAGTCGGGTCATGTATAACGCGGGCGGCAGGCACGCGCCGGACTGGAGCAGGATGGTGCCGATGTGCTGGTTGAGTCCACCGCACATCATTACCAGAGAACCGCCGAAGATGGCGCTGATGAAGTGGAGGCCGTGGCGCCGGAGGAACAGGAAGCTGAAGAACCCGGCGCTCCAAAGCAACAGCAGGTTGTAGATGTTCTTGAGCGTCACCGTCGCGCCGAGCGCGACCATCAGCGCGAACGGCGGAAAGAAATGAGCCGGCGTCATGTTCGCCATGGCTGGCGTGCCAGCGCCGATATACGGGTCCCAGAACGGCCATTCGCGGGTCCGCATCGCCTGTTGCAGGAACTTGCTGTCCGGCTCCCATTGCCACCATGCACCGCCGGCATCGCGGATGTTGGCATACGGATACAGGTTGCGCCCGGTCCATGTTTCCGGGGAGACCTGGTCAGGTCCGTAGTTCTGCGGCAGCGACCGGTAGTCGAGCGGGTTGTAGTGATTCGTCAAGACGAACGATCGTCCGAGAAAGACGACGTCGTAGTGGACGATGGAGAGGAGAGCGAGCAGCAGAGCTGCCGCGATTCCCTTTTCCTTTCGCGGCACGACTGCCGGCGCAGTCACGACTCGTCGCACCGATTGCTACAATGCGAAGTACTCGCCATTCCGGGGAGGCAGTATATCCGATGACTTATGGACACTGAGCTGCTCCGCCAAGAAGTCGCGAAGATCCCATACTGGTATCACTGCCTGGATTTCGGCCGCGGCGTCGTCACGCCTGGCTACTCTGAAACCCGCTGGGGCGTGAGCGGTGACTTCGTCGGGCTCCCCTCGGACCTCACAGGAAAGTCCGTGTTGGACGTGGGAGCCTGGGACGGCTTCTACTCGTTCGAAGCAGAACGCCGCGGCGCTCGGCGCGTGTTGGCTACGGACTCGTTCGTCTGGACCAATGCGAAGGCGGGCTTCGAGCTCGCCCGGCGCGTCCTCGAATCGAAGGTCGAGGACAGGTTCATTGACGTCCTGGATCTCTCCCCGGATCGCGTCGGTACCTTCGACGTCGTGTTGTTCCTCGGCGTCCTCTATCACATGCGGCATCCGCTCCTCGCCATGGAGCGGGTTGCCTCCGTCACCAGCGATCATCTGATCATGGAAACGCACGTGGACATGCTCGACGTTCCGCGTCCTGCCATGGCGTTCTACCCGGAGAAGGAACTGAACGGGGACGACACGAACTGGTGTGGGCCCAATCCGCCGATGGTCCTCGCGATGCTCAAGACGGTGGGGTTCAGCAGGGCGGAAATCCACGCCGGCCCGTTCGAAATGGCGACATCGACGCGGATGATCTTCCACGCGTGGAAGTAGCGGTGGCGAGGCGTCATCGGGACCAGACCTGCAGCTGCTTGTCGCGCAGGTCCGTGCGGTTCCGGTAGTCTTCGCGCGAGAGGTACTTTTCGAGGTAGCAGTAGAACACGATGAAGAGGTAGCGCGAGCCCATCTCCTTGATCTTGAACTTGGACACGCCTTCCGTGCGGTTGTACCAGGACGTCGGAATCACGGCGAAGCGGTAGCCGCGCACGATGGCCTTCAGCGGCAGCTCGACGGTCAGGTTGAAGTGATAGGCGAGCAGGGGCTGGATGCCGGCGATCACCGAGCGGCGGTACATCTTGAACGCGTTGGTGACGTCGTTGTACGACATCCAGAACAGCGTCCGGATGAAGAAGTTCGCCAGCCGGTTCATGAAGAGTTTCGGCCACGGATAGTCGACGATCTTCGCGCCGCGCATGAACCGCGAGCCGAACGCGCAGTCGTAGCCTTCCTGCAGCTTGCGGTAGTACGCGACGAGATCCTCGGGGCGATCGGACGCGTCGGCCATGACGATGGCGACCGCGTCGCCCTTGAAGGCGGCGAGGCCGATCCTCACCGCGAAACCGAAGCCGTTCGGGGGCGCGTTGTTGATGTGGCGAAGTGTCGGCACGCGGGCGCGCAGTTCGATCAGGATCTGTTCGGTTCGATCCTGGCTGCTGTCGTTGACGACGAGGATCTCGTGCGCGATTCGGGCCGCGGCCAATTGATCGTAGATCGCTGTCACGGTCGACGCGATCCGCCCTTCCTCGTTGTGCGCCGGAATGACCACCGACAGCAGGCCCGGCACGCCGTCGGCCTCCCACTCCGCCAGCGAGCGGACCTCGAGCGGCATCAGCGGGCCTGCGCGCCGCCGGCGCGCTCGGTCATCTCCGAGTGAATCTCCTCGATGGTCCGCTCCAGCGAATACGTGAGCGCCCAGCCCGGGTAGTGGCTCGAGAACCGGCGGATGTCGCTGACCCACCAGATGTGGTCGCCTGCCCGGTTCGTGTCCGAGTAGGACCATGCCATCGGCCGGCCGGTGAGTCGCTCCACGATCCCGATCGCTTCGAGCATCGAGCAGTTCGAGCGCGGGCCGCCGCCGATGTTGTACACCTCGCCGGACCTCGGCGCCTGGAAGAAGTGCCAGAAGGCGTTCACGAGATCGAACGAGTGGATGTTGTCGCGGACCTGCTTGCCCTTGTAGCCGAACACGGTGTACGGACGATCCGTGACCGCGCACTTCACGAGGTACGAAAGGAACCCGTGCAGCTCCGCGCCGGAATGGCCCGGCCCCGTGAGGCAGCCGCCGCGGAAGCAGGCGGTCTTCAGGCCGAAGTACCGGCCGTACTCCTGCACCATCACGTCCGCCGCCACCTTCGATGCGCCGAACACGCTGTGCATCGTGCTGTCGATGCTCATCGTTTCGTCGATGCCGTGGACGGCGAACGGATGGCCGTCCTCGACCGCCCAGCGCGTTTCGCGCTCGACGAGCGGCAGCCGGTTCGGTGTGTCGCCGTAGACCTTGTTCGTGCTCGTGAAGATGAACGCCGCGTCCGGACAATGACGTCTCGTCATCTCGAGCGCGATCAACGTGCCGTTCGCGTTCACCGTGAAGTCCGTGATCGGTTCGCGAGCCGCCCAGTCGTGCGACGGCTGCGCCGCGGCGTGGATGACGAGCGCGACATTCGAGCCAAGCGACGAGAACAGCTGGTCCATCGCACGCTCGTCGCGAATGTCTGCGCTGACGTGCTTGTAGCCGCGCAGGCCCCGCTCGAGCCTCTCTCTCCTCCATGCCGTGCTTCCGTCTGCGCCGAAGAAGTAGCGCCGCATGTCGTTGTCGACGCCGACGATGTCGAAGCCTTTGGCGGAGAAGAAGAGCGCGGCTTCGGAGCCGATGAGCCCGGATGCGCCGGTGATGAGGACGACTGCCATGGTCAGGAAACCGCGGGTGCGCGCGCCGCCGTGCCCAGGACGGCTTCGACCGTGCTCCGTTCCTGCCGGAGCCACGTGAGCACATCGTCCAGCACCATGTCGAGGCTGCGAGCGGGGGACCATCCGGTGGCCGCGATGATCGCCCGGTTGTCGGTGACGTAGTACGGCACGTCCGCATCGGTCGTGCGCGGCTGGGGTTCGATCGCTATAGCCTCTCTGGTCCGCTCGCGGCACTTCGCCGTCAGCTCGGCGAGGGACACGCTTCGCTCGTGGCCTCCGCCGACGTTGTGCACGGAGCCGGACTGTCGATCCATGTCCGCGATCTGAATCCGGATCAGATCGTAGAGGTCGGCGATGTGCAGGACGTCGCGCACCTGGAGGCCTTCGCCGCCGAAGCCGATGTACGACAGCGGACCGCCGTAGAGATGCCGGGACGCCCAGAGCACGACGAAGCCCTGATCGACCTTTCCCATCTGCCAGGGGCCCGAGATCACACCGCAGCGGTTGACGATCGTCCTCAAGCCGTACATCGCTCGATACTCTTCGATGAGCAGCTCCGAGGCGAGCTTGGTGGCGCCGTACATCGTGCGATGGCCCTGCAGCGGGAACTCGGTTGTGAGACCTTGCGCCGACCATCCCAGACCTGACGCGTGAGCCGGAATGTCGAGGCGCTGACCGCGCCGTTCGAGCGGAAGCGCCCGCAGGCCGGCGATCGGGTAGACCCGGCTCGTGGAGAGGAAGATGACGTCCGCCCGGTGCCGGCGCGCGGCTTCGAGACAGTGGATCGTGCCGCCCAGGTTCGTTTGAAGGACGTACGACGGGCTGCCGGCGTAGCCGGCGTGGACCGATGGCTCCGCGGAGCACTCCAGCAGCAGATCGAACGCGCCGGCGTCGGCGAGGTCATCCAGCGATCGAATGTCCCCGTGCACGAACCTGACGTCGTGCGCCTTCAATCGAGCGAGCGCCAGCTCGCTGCCGCGGCGTTTCAGGTTGTCGAACGCGCAGATGTCGAGCTCGGCCTTGTCGCGCCTCAGCATCAGGGCGAGGCTCGAGCCCACGAATCCGGCGCCGCCGGTTATCAGGATGCGCATGAAGCCATCTGGTTGGAAAGGTTCAAGGTTCAGGGTTCAGGGTTCAACGTTCAGGTTCTGGTGCCGCGTTCCGCTGATTGGGCTGGACAAAGGAACCAGAACGTAAACCCCGAACCTTGAACCCTGAACCCTGAACCCTGAACCCTGAACCGATGAGAATGACAGACACGCTATGATAGCCGACGGAATGCTGCTATCGCGAGTGATTGCTTGAGCCTCGACACTCTTTACGCCACACGATTTCCCGAAGCCGACCGCGCCGGGAAGGACGCGATCTGGCGCGTTCTGTGCCCGCAGTTTTTCCAGCGCTACGTGAAGCCCGACGACGTCGTGCTCGACATCGGCGCGGGGTTTGGCGAGTTCCTGCGGCACATCAAGTGCGGCCGGCGAATCGCGGTGGACATCGAGCGTTTGTCGGGTCGACAGCTGCCGCCCGGCACGGAGGAGGTCTTCACTCCGAGCCATCAGCTGTCGTCGCACGTGCCTGCCAACTCCGTCGACGTCGTCTTCTGCAGCAACTTCTTCGAGCACCTGCCCGACAAGGCGACGTTTCTTGCGACGTTGAAAGAGATCTTCACGGTGCTCAAGCCGGGCGGGCGCCTGCTCGCGCTGCAGCCGAACATCCGCTACGTCGGTGGCGCCTACTGGGACTTCGTCGATCATCACCTGCCGCTGACGCACGTCACGCTGGTCGAAGCGACTGAAAGCCTGGGCTTCGACGTGGTCGAGGTGATTCCACGGTTTCTGCCGTATACGACGCGCAGCGCGATTCCACAGTCGCCCTGGCTGGTTCGACTCTATCTCTTGGTACGCCCGATGTGGTGGATCATGGGGCAGCAGACGTGGTTCGTCGCGCGCAAGCCGAAAGCGTGATCGGTCGGTGACTCCTCCTGAAAGCTTCGAGCAGAAGCCACTTCCGATTCCCTGGACGGAGTCGTACAACGAGCGCCGTCAAGAGGCACTGCTCACGGCAGTACGGGATCAGGCTCTCATTGCGAGCTTCGCGTCGCGTTCCGAATTGCCGGTGGGATACGGCCGTGGAATAGACGAACGATGTGTCGAATATCCCTGGTTGCTCTCTCAACTTCCTCCAGGCCCGGCTCGGCTGCTCGACGCCGGATCGACGCTGAACAACGCTCTGCTCCTCGATGTCCCGCAGGTTGCCGAAAAGACGCTCCACATCGTCACACTGGTGCCGGAGGCCGACGCGTTCTGGCAGCGAGGGATCTCCTATCTCTACGAAGATCTCCGATCCCTTCCAATAAAGGACAAGACGTACGACATCGTCGTCACCATTTCATCGCTCGAGCACGTGGGCTGCGACAATACGTTCTACACGGGTGACGCAGCGCATGTCGAGAAGAGGCCCGAAGACTTCGTGCTGGCCGCTCGCGAGCTCGTCAGGGTGCTCAAGCCTGGGGGACTCCTGCTCGCGACGGTACCCTACGGTGTCTACCAGTTTCACGGCGCGTTTCAGCAGTTCGATCGTGAGTGCCTGGCAACGCTCATCGCGTCGATGGATCGAGCGGCTTCGCGGTCGCTCGTGTTCTATCGATATACCCGCGACGGATGGCAGGTGGCGGCGCAGGAGGCGTGCGACGGGAGTCGATATGTCGCGTGGGTTGCCGAATACATGCGGACCCGTCAGTGGCCAGATCCTGGACGGGAACCGGACGATGCCGCGGCTGCACGCGCCGTGGCGTGCCTGGCGTTCAGGAAAGCGTAGAGACTACGCCGCGCGCGCCTTTCGGAAGGCCAGAATCAACTCGCCCTGCAGGATGTAGCGTTCCGCTTCGAGCGAGAAGCCGCGCGCGGACATGATCGCGATGAGCTCGGCACGCGTGTAGTGCGAAATGTGCTCGTCGGCGTAGCTTCCAGGCACCAGCCCATAGAGCTTTTCGATATAGACCCACTGCCAGTTGGCATAGTCCGGCGTACCGAGCACGAGCCGGCCGCCGGATTCGAGCACGCGGCACAGCTCGTCGAGGATGGGCGACGCTTTCGGCACGTGCTCGATGACCTGCGAACAGAGCACGCAGGGAAAAGACTCGTCGGCAAACGGCAGCGCGAACCCGGAGGCCTGGATCAGTCGGCGACCGAAGCGTCTCGCGTACCGCAGCTTTCGATGAGCATGTCCGCGGCGACGCTGCCGGCTGGCAGATCGCCGATGATCCGGCTCGAGCCGCAGCCGACGTCCAGCACGCGGCCGCAGCCGGCGATCAGGTCGTTGATGTGCCGTCGCCTCGCGCGCTGCCAGTACCGCTGGAGGGGGATCCGGCTGTCGTGTGCGCGATCATCGTAGTCGGCGGCAAGGATCGAATTGCGCAGCAGCCATAGCGCGCCGAACTGACGGAGCCATGCCAGCGCGACACGAGCCCCCCGGCCGCTCCACCCGGAAGCGGGATCCGGACGATACACGAACGGCACTTCCCGAACGCGCCATCCTTCGGCGTACGCCTGCACGAGAAGCTGCTGGAGGATGTCGAAATCCGAAGCGGTGATGTGTTGTCCCTGGATCGCGGCGCGCCGGTAGAGTCGGAATCCGCTCGAGAGATCGCTGATGGGAAGGTCGAGGCCCTTTGCGAAGGCCAGGTTGAGGACCCGGCTCAGGGCCCGACGGGCTCGCCCCATCGCCGCGGCGCCGCCCGGCACGTACCGCGACGCGATCGTCACGTCGCTTCGGTTGAGCCAGAGCGTCTTCACGAACTCCGACGGATGAGACAGGTCTGCGTCCAACGTCAGGATATAGTCGCCGCTTGCGGCCGCAATCCCTCGTTTGAGCGCCGCGCCGTACCCCGGCGTATCGGGTGCCAGGAGCCGCGCACGGCCTCTGGTCGCGGAATCGACGGTCCCTGCGTCGGACGTGTCGGCGACGACGAGGATTTCACGCGGCACGCCGAGCGCGTCGAGCATGTCGTGCAGCTCGGGCAGCAGCCGCGCGAGGTTCGCGGCCTGGGGACCCGAAGCCACCACGACGACCGAAAGTGATTCAGTGGCGGCTTGCTCCCTCGAGGGCGCGGCATCCGCCTCGCGATCGATCCGCGTCTCGTCCGGCACTGCGTTCATCGGGTCGATTATAGAATGCTCGCTTGATCTCGCCCCATCGAGCGTCATCGGTGCGCGCGCAGGCCCGCCGGGAGCGATGGCTTGCAGGCGGGGACGTGCCGCTCTGGCTCGGGATGTGTGCCGCCGGCGCCGTCGCGACTATCCTGGCGTTTGCCACACTCGATGCGCAGTTCCTGATGGGGACGGGGGACTCTGGGTGCAGCCCTCCAACGACTCGGCGGGCTACGTCGTGGCTTGGAGGTACTTCCTCCAGACTCCGTGGCAGTTTCCGCTGCTTGCGATTCCGCGCATGGGCTACCCTGAGGGCGGCAACGTCCTGTTCAACGACGCGTTGCCGCTGACAGCCCTCCTGACGAAAGCCCTGTTCGATCTCACTGGCCGTGCCGTCAATCCGTTCGGTCCGTGGAACCTGGTCACTTACGTTCTTCAGGGCGCGTTTGCGGCGCGTCTGATCCACGCGACCGGTGCGCGTTCGCTCTACGCAGCGTTGGCGGGAGCCATCGTCGCGACTTGCACCACCGCATTCATGTGGCGGTTCCAGCACACGGCGATCTCGAGTCACTTCCTGATTCTCTGGGGTCTCGCGCTCTACTTCGAGAGCAGGCGCGGCCGCGGGCGGGTCGTGGAGATGTGGCTGCTGGCTGTGCTCGCGCTGCTCGTCAACTCGTATCTGTTCGCAATGGTGATCGGCCTGCAGGCCACCACGCTGCTGTCCCTGGCGTCTGCGCGGAGGCTGGGCAAGCGGGATCTGTACGTGGTGATGGGGGGCGCGACGTTCGTTGTAGCGATAGCCATCGTCCTGGGCTACGGGATCATGTTCACGAATCCCTCGTCCATGCAGGCGATGGGCTTCGGACTGTTCTCATCGAATCTCGTGAGCCTCTTCGTGCCGCGCAGCCTCGGCGTCGTGCGTGATGCTACGGGAGGTCAATACGAGGGTGAAGCCTATGTCGGGATGGGAGCGCTGCTCGCGCTTTCAGTCGCCCTCGTGATGCGGCCAGGAAACGTGGCACGTCACGTAAGGAGTCACAAGTGGCTCGTGGGTTTCCTCGCCGTGTGCCTTGCGTACGCGGCATCCAACCGGGTCTACGTTGGGAGGACGCTAATCCTGTCTTATGACGTACCAGCCTCCCTTGAAAGCCTCGCGAGCTTCTACCGCGCAAACGGGCGATTCATCTGGCCCGCCGCGTACTCGCTCGTCGTGCTCCCGCTGGCGTGTGTCTTTCGCTGGTGCCGGCCGACCGTGGCCGTGACGATTGCGGCGGTCGCTGTCTCCGTGCAGTTGCTCGAATTCGGCCCCCACATGCGGCATTTCAGGACGATCACGGGAGGGGCGGCGGCGGACGTGGTGGACGTGCCGCAGATGGAAGCGTGGGTGAAGGCGCACGAAGGCCTGTGGCAGTATCCGTCGTATTCCTGTGGCGGCCTTTCGGGACCACAGGCGCAATGGGGTGGACTCGAGGCGAACCGCGAACTTCAGCTTCAGATGATCGCCGCGCGCGCAGGCGTACCCACGAACAGCGTGTACACGTCGCGCCAACTCAAGAACTGCGTTCGCGAGCTCGAATGGGGCGCGCATCCCCGGTTCGAGGAAGGCGTGCTCTACGTGCTGAGTTGGCGGACCGTCGTAGAGACGACGCCGCTCGCGTCCCTCGTGGCTTCCGGGCCGTGCACCGGGCTGTCATGGGGAGTGGTGTGCTCGACTCGATTCAGGGCGCCAGTGGCTCGGGCTGACACGGCGCGCTGAAACGCAGCGCCTCGTTCGAAGTCGCGAGTCGAGGTCGCGGGTCAACCGAGCGGTGGTCGTGCGATGCCGCGAGGCGCGAGATCGAGTGGAAAATCGATCGACGTGCGACCCGGTCCGTGCTTCTCGAAATAGATCCACCAATGAAACCCGCGAATGCCCGGCGGGTCAATCCTGGTGATCGACAGTCCTGCCGCGTCAGCCGTTCGCACCAGCCAGCTGCGATCGAAGATGACGGCATTGGTCAAATCGCACGGATTGATCATGAGTGCGTTTTGAAACTCCTGCATCATCGGGTAGTCGCTCTTGTCGAACAGAAACCACGTGGCCACCGCCACGCCCTGAGGGCTCAACACGCGACCGAGCTCACGCAGGTAGAACGCCGCATCGTCCTCGAGCAGGTGGGTGAAGACCGATACCGCCAGAAACAGCGTCACGTCACCGTCCGAAGACGGCAAGGGAAGGTGGCCAGGCGTGCCGCCCGGATTCAGTTGCGGATGCAGAACATCGTGATGCCGGAACTCGAACTCCGGCGCGAGCACGCCGAGATGTGCCGTGCACCAGTCGATCATCCCGCGGTGACGGTCGATGCCGAGGTACCGGCCCGGCCTGGGCTGACGCAAGATGAGCGGGCCAGCGAGCCGCCCGGCGCCGCAGCCGAAATCGAACACCGAACGGTAACGGCTTTCCTCCATCCCATCGAATGGATGCGTCGCCGTCGAGCCGTCGTAGAAGGGCTCTTCTGGCCGGCCGACGAGCCGGCGGAACTCCAATGGGGGAATGGGAAGAGACTTCGTCGTCATGACCCGTTGCACAGGTGCATCGTCCACTGATGGCCCTGCACGATGGGCGGCGTCTCATGCGCGATCCGCAGGCCGGCGGTCGACAGCGCGCGGTCCAGCCAACCCCGATCGAAGATCACGGCGTTCGTCGGATCGAAATCGCTGATGTACAGCGCGTTCTGAAAGTCCTGCATCATCGGGAACGCGGTCTTGTCGAACAGAAACCAGGTGGTCATCGCCGCGCCCCCAGGAGCGAGGACCCGTGAGATCTCCCGCAAGTAGAACTCGGCGTCGTCCTGCAGCAGGTGCGTGAAGACGGACCACGCCAGGAACAACGTCACCGCACCGTCCTCGGCTGGCAGCGGCAGCCGGTCGAACGTGCCATCCGGGTTCATGAACTCCTGGAAGACGTCGTGGTGGCGGAACTCGAACGCCGGCGCGCGCGGCGTGATGTGCGTCCGGCACCAGTCGATCATGCCCTTGTGCGGATCGATGCCGAGATACCGCCGCGGCACGCGCCCGTTCCGCAGGAGCTGACGCGCGAGACGGCCGCAGCCGCAGCCGAAGTCGAACACGAACGCGAACGACTCCGCGGGCAGCGAGCCAAGCGTGCTCGAGCGTGGTTGGATCGTCGAAGACCTCGGGCTCCATCGGTCCGACGAGATGCCGGAATTCCTCGGGCGGCAGCGGGAGGTCGATCATCGCGTCCGTGCGTCTCGAATCCCGGCGCGTCCGAGCGTCCGGGCGACTGGCCGACCGACTGACGATCCGTCGTTGGCCTTGCGCGAGAGTGAAAGAGTGGGCAACACTAGTGGACTTCGAATCGATGCGAGCTTCATGCTGAATGCGTGCACCATCATAGCGTGTAACTACCTGCCCTTCGCGCGGGTGCTCGCCGATTCGTTCTTCGAACACCATCCAGATGACCGCTTCTCGGTGCTCATCGTCGACGACGAAGCGCGGAGCAGTACGCATGTCGACGATCGTGTCGAATGGTTGAGGCTCGCTGACATCGGCTTCGATCGCGACGAGATCGATCGGCTCGCCGGCATCTACGACGTCACCGAGCTGTCGACAGCGGTCAAGCCGCGGCTCCTCACGCATCTTCTCGACAGAGAAGGCGGCGAAGCTGTCTACCTCGATCCCGACATCCGCATCTTCGGGTCGCTCCAGGAGGTCGGGACGCTGGCGGCGCGGCACGGCATCGTGCTCACTCCTCACACGATGCGTCCCTATCCAAGAGACGAGCGGCAGATCGACGGATACTTCGTGCTCGCCGCCGGAGTCTACAATCTGGGCTTCATCGGGGTCGGCGAGAGCGCGCGCCCGTTCCTCGACTGGTGGTGGGAGCGAACGCGGCGCGAGGCGCTCGTCGACGTCGCGAAGATGATGTTCACCGACCAGCGGTGGGTCGACTTCGTGCCGTCGTTCTTCGACCATCACATCCTGAAGGACCCCGCCTACAACGTCGCGTACTGGAATCTTCATGGCCGGGAGTTCACGAGCGACGGAGGACGGTACTTCGTCGACGGGCTGCCGCTTCGCTTCTTCCACTTCAGCGGCTTCGACTCACGAAGACCCTGGCTCTTGAGCAAGCACCAGGGCGACAAGCCTCGCGTGCTTCTGAGCGAGCGGCCGGCACTGGCGCAGATATGCGGCGAGTACCTCGAACGTCTCGTCGCAGCCGGTATTCATGAGGAACCCAAGCCGCCGTACGGATGGGATCGCCTTCCGTCTGGCATTCGAATCAACGTCGCGAATGCGGCGGTTGTATTGGAACGGCGTTGTGTGCGCCGAGCAGGGACTCGGTGCCGAGCCGCCGGGACCGTTCGCGACCGGGGATCCCGACGCATTTCCTGAACTGGCTGAACTGTCCAGCGGAGGGCGGGCCCCGGCGCGTCTCTCGTTACCTCTACTCGCTCTATCGTCGACCGCCTCGACCTGCAGATACACTTTCAGGACATCTACGGCAAGGACGCGGAGCCGTATCTCAACTGGATCTGGCACGACGGCAGCCAGCAGGAGGATATTCCGGTAGAGCTTCTCCCGGTGCGCGACGTCGACCGGCCCCTGACCTCGCAGGCCTCGTCGCAGCGCAAACTCGAGGAGGGAGTGAACATTGCCGGATACTTCCGTGCCGAGCTCGGCATCGGAGAAGCCGCGCGGCAGCTCACGAGCGCGATCGAAGCCGCAGGCATGCCGCACGCAACGACCACGTACGATGTGACGCTGAGCCGTCAGTCTCACCCCTTCGCCGAGCGCCAGCCCACCGGAGCGCTCTACGACATCAACGTTCTGTGCGTGAACGCCGACTGCACGCCTCGCTTCGCCGGCGACATGGGGCCGCAATTCTTTGCCGGCCGGCACACGGCAGGCTACTGGTTCTGGGAAGTGGAAGAGTTTCCCCGATCGATGCACGCGGCATTCGACGTCGTCGACGAAGTGTGGACCGCGACGGACTTCATCGGCGATGCCGTGCGCGCAGCAGGCGCGAAGCCGGTGTTCACCGTTCCGATTCCCGTGCCCGTACCGCGGTACTCCAGCGCGATTACGCGCGCGCAACTCGGACTGCCGGATCGATTTGCCTTTCTCCTCATTTACGATTTCCTCAGCATTCTCGAGCGAAAGAATCCGCTCGGCCTGGTTGACGCGTTCACGAGAGCGTTTCAACCGGACCAGGGGCCGGTCCTCGTGCTCAAGAGCATCAACGGCGACCTGCGGCTCGCGGATCTGGAGCGGCTGCGTGCCGCGGCTGGCGATCGCCCCGACATCCTGATCCTCGATGGCTACTACACGGACGAGGAAAAGAACGCGCTCGTCGGCGCGTGCGACTGCTACGTCTCGCTCCACAGGTCCGAGGGACTTGGACTCACCATGGCCGAGGCGATGGCGCTCGGGAAGCCGGCGATTGCGACGGGCTACTCGGGCAACCTGCACTTCATGACTCCCGAGAACAGCTATCTCGTGGACTACGCGCGAGTGAACGTTCCGGCTGGCTGCGAGCCGTATCCGACGACGGCGTGCTGGGCGGAGCCCGATCTGGACCATGCCGCGGCGCTGATGCGTGAGGTGTTCGAACGCCCGGACGCAGCGCGCGCGCGAGCGAAGAGAGGCCAGGAGGACGTCCTGAGTCGTCATAATCGGGACGTATCGGCGCGGGCCGTCGCCGAGCGAGTGGGCGAGATCAGGCGCGAACGTCGCAGCCGCGTGAATGTCGGAGACATTCCGCCAATCGGAGGAGCGACCGTGCACAAACCGGCCGAACCCGCGACTGCGAGCGTTGAACAGCTCGAGGCGCTTCTGGGACCGTTGACCGAGACATCGACGCTTCGGCTCAGCGCCGAGGGCAAGTCAGCCTCCGGTCTGCGAGTGATGGCTCAGCGCGCGTTGTTTCGCGTGCTGAGACCGCTCTGGTTCCAACAGCAGCAGTTTCAGGCGCGGGTCGTTGCCGCGGTCGGCGCGACAGCCGGCGCGTTTCGCGCAGAGCAGCGCGCGCGCGAGGCGGCGGACGCGAGGATGCGGGCGCTGACGGCCAAGCTTCTGGCGACACGCCGCGAAGCGGACAGGGTCGGGCGGCTGGTCGATCAGATCGCGGGCAGGGAACGCGTGTTCGGCCGCCAGCGGTTCGAAGCCGATCTCGAGGCGGAGCGAACCGAACGCAGGGCGATCGCAGCGGAGTTGTCGAAAGCACTGGAGGAAGTGCGAGCCGCGTACGCGGCTGCCGAGGGCAGTGCTCCGGCAATCGATGCCGAACGAGAAGAGCGGAAGACCGCCGACGCTGAAATCGCGAACCGCGTGGCCGCCGTTCAAACCGGCTTGACGGGCCTGCAAACCGCCTCGGCGGCGTTCCAGGGCAATGCCGCCCACCACCTCGAGGCACTGACGACGGCGCTGCAGGCGACCGAAGCGCAGGTCGCCACCCTCACGCACCGGTTGTTCGCCACGCCGTACATGTCGGATCCCGCGCGGTTCCATCAAAAGGATGCGAAGGGACGCGAGCAGCTCGGCTACCGGATCGGAACTGACTCCGAGAGCGGGTTCTATCACTCGTTCGCCGAACTGTTCCGCGGCCCCGAAGCGCTCATTCGCGATCGGCAGGAGGTGTATCTGCCGCTCCTGCGCACGCGGTCGCACGTCGTGGACATCGGCTGCGGACGCGGTGAGATGCTCGACCTCCTGAAAGAGGCGGGTGTTCGCGCGACGGGCGTAGACACCGATTCGGACCTGGTCGAGTACTGCCGTTCGAAAGGCCACACGGTCGAGGAACGAGGCGCGCTCGAGTTCCTGCGGGAGCAGCCTCCGGCCTCGGTCGACGCGATCTTCTCGGCACAGGTGATCGAGCACCTGACTTACGAGGAGCTGAAGGAGTTCCTCGAACTCTCGCGGAGCCGGCTGCAGCCGGGAGGCGTGCTGATCGCCGAGACTGTGAACCCGCACGCACTCGAAGCCTTCAAGACGTTCTACACGGACCTCACGCACGAGCGCCCGATCTTCCCCGAAGTGGCGCTCGCGCTCTCGCAGTTCGCAGGATTCGAGGAAGGTTACGTCATGTTCCCGCTTGGAACGGGAGAGCTCGAGGCGGATCTGCAGTCGCGAGGCGAGTACGCGATCGTCTCCACGGTACGAGAAGCAGAGCCGCCAGCACGCTGACGCCTCCGGCACTCACGCGCAGTCCCGCCGACAACCCCGGCGGCCAGTAGCGGAACTCAATCGTCGCCTTCCCCGCGGGGACCTCGACGGCACGGAACGCGTAGTTCGCAGGAAGAATCCTCGCGGGCGCGCCATTCACCGTCGCCGTCCAGCCGTCGAAGAAACTTTCCGACGCGTAGACCAAGCCTGGCCGCGGCGCGTCGACCGTGAGCGTCAGCGAGTTGAACCGGTACCGTTCGACGCTGACCTCCGGATCGCCGGCGGCGTTGGGCGCGCGAGGAGCCGACAGGTTCTCCTCCACGACAACCTCGCGCGGCGCAGTGGAGGCGATCGCTTCGAGCGCAGAGGACGAGGGGACGACCCGATAGTCGCTCGAGAAGTAGAAGCGTGGTTCCGTCGGCCGTTCGTACAGCGCGACGAACCCGTCGTCCAGCCGCTTGCCATAGCCGCGCGCTTCGATCCGCTTGATGTCGTCCGGCACGGCGGCAAAGCCGGACAGGAATCGCACGTGTGCGTGATCGAGCACACGCTCCGGCGGAATGGCCTTCGGCCTCGACATGAACACGTCCGTCGGCGACGCGCCGTAGTGGCGATAGAGCTCGTAGATCCTCGGCGGCGTGAACGTCATCAGCGAGTTGAGTCCGAATACGCGGAACGCGCTGTTGACGTTCGGCGGCGGAACCCCGAGACCGAGAATCCGTCCCATGGGCGCCTCGATCCGGATGAGCCGCAGGAGCGGCAGCGGGTGCTCGAACATGTCCCAGGCGGCCGGCTTTGGATGAAAGTCGTTGTAGGCGTTCTCGATTGTCAGGAGCGCGAGGAGTAAGAGGACCACGCGCACGCGCGTGGCGGGCCTCGCCCGGCCGCGCACGTACATCGTGACGAGCGCGAAGGCCGTCAGCGTCAGCGCCGCGAGCACGGCCCAGTCCCGAGTCCAGTATTCCGCACCGGGCTTGCCGAAGGCTCCATTGCGCGCCGCGATTGCGACGAGCGACGCGACCGCACCAACCGCGATCGTCGAGACAATCGAGACACGCCGGCCGGACGTCTCGCCGCGCAGCAACCGCTCGACGCCCATCGCCGCGAGAAACGCCACGAGAAACGTCAGGAGCACGCCGAAGTAGTGAGCGAAGTGGATGTGATCGAGGACGGGCAGCCCGCCGATCCAGTGGATCGGCGGCACTCCGAAGATCTTGAGCGCGATCAACGCCGTGCCGGCGACGCAGAACCAGAACAGCGTTCTGTGGCGTCCGGATTCCGGCTGCGCCAGCATCGCCGCGATCGCGCAGACGATCCCGACGTACGGAATGTGGGCCCCGTATCCGTCCGAGGCAAACGGCGCCGCGAGGTAGACCTGCACGCCGCCCATCAGCGTCGGCGAGAGAAGCTGGAGGGCGTTGACGAACGGCATGGTCTCGAGCCCGGCGCCCCGATAGATCTCCGCAGCATGAGGAACGGCCCGGCTGAGCGCGATCGCGGGCAGGAAATACCACGCGACCAGGACGACACCCAGCGCGCACGCGCTCCCCCACGCGAGAGCCGCACGCGCGGGCGCTGCGCCGCAGTCCCGAAGGATGAGAGCGACGGCGGCATACAGGGACACGATCGCGAAGATGCCAACAAGCAGCGGCGGCAGGCTCGCCAGCGAGATTGCGGCGTACGTGAGCGCAAGGATGGCGACGCGGCGAGCCGTCGGCCGGTCGAGGAACCACCGCGTCGCGACGAGCGCAGCGGGCAGGCACGCCGCGGCCTGGCCTGCGATGGACCCGAGATACTGGTTCATGCCACCGCCGACGGCGACGATGGCGCCGCCGGTGAGGCTGGCGGTGAACCCGAGGCCGTGCCGTCGAAGGAAGATGAACGTGAGGAACGCGGCCCCCCACAGCATGAACAGGAAGTACGCGTTGCGCAGGCCCACCGATCCGCCGAGCAGGACGACCAGCGTGTAGGGCGGAAAGAAGAACGCAGGAAGCAGATTGGCCATCGCTGGCGTGCCTGCCCCGGTGTACGGATCCCAGAAGGGCCACTCGCGCTTCGCGATCGCCTCCTTCAGGAATTGCGTGCCCGGCTCCCACTGCCACAACGACGTGCCCGGGTCGCGGATGTTCGCGATCAGCCAGAGGTTCCGCTTCACCCATTCCTCCTGCGGCACGAGGTGATCGCCGTAGTTCTGCGGCAGCGGACGCTGGTCGAGCGGGTTGAGGTAGTTGGTATGGACGAGCGATCGCCCGAGAAAGATCACGTCGTAGTGCAGGACCGACACGAAGGCGAACAGGATCACCGCGGCGCGCAGCGTCGCCATCCGGGACCGACCGGCCGCAGGCATCTCCGCGTTGGCGATCACGAGGTTTTGCGCGCGAAGCAGAGCAGCGCGTCCTGCCGCCCTGCTCGCTGCAGCAATCGCGCGAGCCGCATGCCGCCGGCGCGGACGACGGCTTCAGTGGCGCGCGCGCGCCATCCCGAAGGCTCGTGCGTGTAGCGGAAGTTGATGGTTTCCTGCGGTCCCCACGCGACGTGCTGCCGCACGAAGCGGACCCGCGAGAACCCGTTGGCGGTCAGCAGGCGTCGCAGGCTGTCCTCGGTGAAGTAGTACACGTGTTCGAGCGGACTGAGGACCGCCCAGTCGACGCCGAGCGCGAAACGGCTCGCCGAATCGAAGTTCGGCGTGCTGACCACGAGCGTGCCGCCCGGCGCCAGCGCGCGCGCGATTGCGGAAACGACGGCCGCCGGATCGAAGAGATGCTCGATCACGTCGAACATCGCGGCGACGTCGAACGACCCTGGCGCGATGGCCGCCGCTTCCGCCCGCTCGCGTCGAATCGGAAGTTGCAGCCGCTCGACGGCGAATCGGGACGCTTCGTCGGAGAGCTCGATCCCCTCCACTTGCCACCCGGCGCGCTCGGCCGCCTTCAGAAAGAATCCCGCCCCGCAGCCGACCTCGAGCAGCCGCCGGCCGGCCGATTCGCGGGCGAGCATGTCGAGTACCACGCCGTGCCGCCGATCGAAGTGCGCGAGATCGAAGCGTCCATCGACGACGCCGAGCGAGGGCAGGTACTCGTTCCAGAAATAGTCGCGGCTGTAACGCGCGAGAATCTTGTCGTGCGGCGCGCGGGGATTCGCATGGACCAGGCCGCAGCGTACGCATCGCTCGATCGCGTAGCCCATCTTCTCGAAGAGGCGGTCGCACTCGGTCCCGCCGCAGATCGCGCACGGCACGACCGTGCCGTCAGCCTGGAGAGGAGGCCAGACGGGCATCAGCGGCTGTCCAGCGCCGGCGCCGGTGCGACCGCGATCCGCGTCCGGCGTCTTGAAGCTCGAGGCGAGCGCGGCCGCCACCAAAAGCGCCGCGCCGATCGCGATGACGCGCCAGCGTTGAATCGTAGATTCCGCGATCGCCGAGAGCCACCCGATCTCCGCCGGCTGCCGGAACGCCATCCACGACGTCGGCGAATCGTCGACGGCGACGACGCTGAAGGCATTTGGCGGACAGCGCACGCTGACGCCGGTCCACCCGGATCCGATCCCCATCGGAGGCCGCACGACTGTCTCGCGGCCGGTGACGGTGTCCTTCAGCACGAGACGCATTCCAGGATCGCGCGATCCGCCCGCGACCTCGAACCGGATGCGTCCGAACTCCGTGCATCGCATCGGCTCGCTCTCGAAGCGCCCGCGAGCCTTGGCGCGGCCCGCTGCATACGAGTCCCAGACGGGGACGAGATCCTTCGGCGACACGGTCTGCACGAACGTCTCTTCGGCCCCGGCCTTCGCGCGCAGCTCGATCGGCTGGCGGATGACGGCCGGCAGGATGTGGCGGACGTAGGGATGCGAGAGCCAGCCCGCGAGCATCGACGGGCTGTAGTACGGCAGCTCGAACGGTCCCCGCTTGTCGGCGAACGCCGACACGTCGCGGCTCATCACGAAGTGCCGCACGTTGCGGACGTACTCCTGCGACCAGATCCGGCGGTCGCGTCCGTCTTTGGCGAGGATCGTCTTGCTGATGCCAGCGATGCCGACGGCGCCGATGCCAATCCAGATCGCCAGGACGACATGTCCAGCGATTTTCCACCGGCGGTTGTCCCGGAGCGCGGCGAGCGCCATGACCGCCATCGTATTCACGACGAAACCGAAGCAGAGCATGTCGAGATAGCGGGAGGCCGGGACGGTGCCGTTCACGCCCCGTGAGTAGGCCAGCGCCGCGCACTGGATCGCGACCCAGGCGCCGAGCGCGAGCGCCAGCTGCTCGAGCGGCGTCGACCGCAGCCGTCGCACGAGCACGACTCCCGCGACGATCATCAGCGGCACCCAGAGCAGCACCGAGGCGCGCGGCGATTCGATCCACGGGAAGGCGAGGTTCCTCGCGAACGAGACCTTGAACGCGAGCCACGTCCCGGCTTTCAGGACCTCGTGGTGGGGGAGCGGAGGAGACAACGCGGCATAGCTCACGCCGGCCACCGCGGCCAGCGCCAGCACGTTGACGATCGCGCCGCGCCACTCGCGCGGATGGTTGATCGTTCTGAGCACGACGAGGCCGCCAATCGCCGCGACGGTGAGAATCCCGCCCGCCACCGTGAAGACCGCGCAGAACGCGCAGAACCATCCAAAGAACCACGGCGCGGTCCCGACGCGATGCCGGCCCATCAGCCAGAGCGCGAAGCCGGAGAACGTCACGAGGAAGTAGAAGGCCGACTGAAACCCGACGAGCGTGTTCTCGAGGGCGAACGGCGGCGCAAACACGAGCGCCAGCGTGGTCACCACGGCAGGCAGCCCTCGCCTCTCTGCCGCCATCCAGATCATCGCCGCAAACACCACCGCGGTCGTCGAATACAGGACTGCGTTCGCCACGATCTGCAGCTGCGGATCCCATTGGCCATTCAGCGCGAGCAGCGTCGTGACCGCGACGCGCGTGAAGAAGACCCGATGTTCGTTGTGCAGCGTGAACATCTGGTCCCACGTGAGGCCGTGCTTCACCAGCGGCAGGTAGAGGCTTGCGGCTTCGCCGTCCCACTGATCCCAGAACGGCACCGGCATCGGATATCGATCGACGAGCGCCAGCCGGGCGGCCAGCGAGACGAGGAAAAGCGTGCCGAGCCACAGCGCGTCGCCCCTGGTGAACGGTCCACTTCGAAGATCCCTCCCGACCAACGCGAGCCCCGTGATCCCCAGCGCGAGGCACGCAAAGGCAATCCACGCGAGCGACCATCGCGCGACGAACTGCGCGTCGTACCAGCGCGGCTCGGCCGTCATCCAGTAGCTGCGCAAGAGGAGCATCGGGTCGGTCGCCTCTTTGGTCGTCACCACGCGCACGAGGTCGCCCTCGGGCACGATGCCGTCGATCTGGTGCATCGCCAACATGAGAACCGGATCGATGGTCCGTACGGTCGCACCGCCGCGATCGAGGATGCGCATGTGCCGGATGAGCACGTCGCCTGGACCGTTCAATGGATCGAAGCGGATGAACTCGAGGCGGCGCGACGGCAGCGGAAACTGGAGGCGTTCGAACTGACCGGGGTGCTGGTGCAGCGGAACCGTCGCCGAATCCTCCGCGCTGAATGCCCACGTGGACGTCCAGAACAGCTGCGCCGCGGTCCCGCCGGTCGCTCGCATCTCGACCTCGAACACTGTTCCGCCCGGACGGAACTGCGGGATGCTGAGGAGCGCGACCGAGACGAGAGGGGCGACGACGAGTGCGGTGAAGAGCACCGGGACGAGCCACGCGCGCCGGGGGCGCGCCGCCGGCGTCGCGGCGTCTTGCTGCGAATCAGGCATCGATGCGGTAGTCAGGAAAGTCCCGAGTGAGATTCGGATTGTAGTACGGATCGTTGTCGATGACGTCCGCCCACCGCCGGCGCATCTCGCTCAACACCGTGAAGTCCTGCCGGCGCATGCCGAAGCTCGCCGATTCGTGATGGTGGAGCTGCGCCCAGGGCGTGTACACGACACGGTATCCCGCGCGCCGGACTCGAAGACAGTAGTCGATGTCGTTGAAGTCTATCGGGAATCGCTCGTCGAAGCGTCCGGCTTCCTCGAAGACGTCCCGGCGCGTCATCAGGCAGGCCGCGGTCACTGCCGAGTAGTTGCGGACGATCATCGCGCTGCCGGCGTAGCCGGGCGAGACGCCCGGATGCTGGTGGAACGCGTGAGCTGCCACGCCTGCCACTCCAAGGACGATCCCTATGTGCTGCAGCCGTCCGTCCGGATAGAGGAGCTTCGGCGCAACCGCGCCGACGCCCGGCTCCTGCGAGAGCTCGAGCATCGACGTCAGCCAGTCGGCGGAAATCACCTCGAGGTCGTCGTTGAAGAGCAGCAAATGATCGCCCGTGGCCGCCGCGGCGCCGGCGTTGATGCTCGCCGAGAAGTTGAACAGCCCGAGCCGCTCGAACTTCAACACCTGATGCCGCGTCCCCTCGAGCGCGCGATACGACGATTCCGGTAGATCCTGGCCGCTGCCCGAGCCGCCGACGACGACGATGAATTCGTAGTGGCCGTAGCTCGTGTTGCGGACGACGCTGTGGATGGCCTGCGCGAGGACGTCGCGTCCGTCCGCGCGAAGCGTGCCTGCCGTCGGGATCACGATCGAGACGATCGGCGTGCCGCGCACGCTCCGGCGGACGCGATACAGTCCGGCCGCTCCGCCCGGTATCACCTCCGCGTCCACCTGGTTGCGCCGAACGTAGTCCTCGAGCGCCCGGCGTCCCGCGTCGAGGGCCCACGGCTTCGCGGCACCCGCGCTGGCCGTCGATTCAGGGAGCTTGCGCCAGTGGTAGAGGACTCGTGGGATGTGATGGATCCTGTCGGTGCGGTCGCCGAGACGATCGAGGATTCTCAGCACCAGATCGTAGTCCTGCGCGCCCTCGTAACCCGTCCGGAACCCGCCGGCCTCGTCCACGGCGCTCCGCCGCAGCACCAGCAGATGACAGACATACATGCAGGTCAGGAAGTGGTCGTGCGACCAGTCCGGCTTGAAGTGCGCGTCGCAGCGCGAGCCCTGGAGGTCGAGCTTGTCCTCGTCCGAGTAGACGACCTGCGCGTCGGGGTGCGCGTTCACGGCCTTGACGACCTCGGCCAGCGCATCCGGCGCGAGCTCGTCGTCGTGATCGAGCAGCGCGACGAATTCACCGCGGGCCATTGCAAGCGCCTCGTTCGACGCCGCCGAGATGCCGCCGTTGAGCGACGAGTACCGGATCCGAATGCGCGGATCCGATTCGTAGTCCCTGAGCGCCTCGATGGTTGCGGGCGTCGTGGACGCATCGTCGCAGAGGCACAGCTCCCAGTTCGGATACGCCTGGCGCCGGACCGACTCGACGCACGCGCGCAGCCATCGAGGATCGGTGTTGTAGACCGGCGTGATGACGCTGATGAGGGGCTGATGCGGGAGCACCGCGACCTCGGCCGCGAGCTGTTCGAGGTCGGCCGCGCTCCGCGTGTTGCGCGACAGCCAGCGCGGGTAGGCCTCTGCGTCCTGCGACGCGATGCCGGCGCTGCGCAGGAGCTCGAGGGAATTGCGCACGCCGTCGACGCGAAGCCGCCGCGCGAAGGTGGCGAGCGAGCGCCGCACCTCGCTGTTCGTCCTGCGCCACTCGAAGCGCGGCTCGCCGAAGAGAGCCCAGGCGTTGCCGACTCCCGTCGCCGCCGCCACATTGGTCGAGAGCGAGACGATTGCCTCCAGCGATGCTTCACTCGTGGCGGGAAGATCGATCGCGATCGGATGCCAGCGCCGATCGGTCCAGCGGGATCCCGGGTCGAGCGCGATCGTGACCTCCCGCTGCCATTCGAGGGCGGGTATCGCTACCGCGATCGTGAACTCGATGGCTGGAGGACGGTCCTGCCACACCTGTGGAGAGAGCCCGCACTCGCAGGCGAAACGCGATCCCGCCGGCACGCGGGCGCGATACTCCAGGCCGGCGGGCGGATGGCAGAGCAGGGCCTCGCGGATCTCGTGGCGCAGATTGACCGGACCGATCCAGCGAATCGCGATCGATTCGTCAGGCCCTTCCGCCCAGCGTCGTGCCGGCGCGGACACCCTCAGCGGAAAGCTCCGGCGAACGAGATAGTCGATGGCCCGGCGCGCGGTCGCGGGCCCGCGCGTCGACGCGAGCCCGCGGACGACGGTGCCCGTGGTCCAGAGCGGGTGGCGCACGGCGCGTCCGGCCCGGTTCGCGGCGGTGCGGGCCCCGACGAAAAGACGGCGGCCGCTCGACCCCGTCATCCGGTCCAGCTCGCGATGCAGCTGCTGGTTGGCTTCTTCGGCGCTCGTCAGCGCGCGGCGGGCCTCTTTGAGGGACTCCCGCAACCGCAGCCGCAGCGCGTCGGCGCGCGCCAGGACGTCGTCGGTCTCGCGAGTCATTTGCCGGGCGCCGCGTCGGCGCCGGACCGGATTGCTTCGAGCCGTTGACGCACGATCGCGCCGGTGACCGCGGGATCGCGCTCGCGAAGGACCTGCGCGCGCGCGACACTGCCACGCGCACGCCCCTCGTCGGGGTAGTCGGCGACGAGCCGCATGAACCTCGCGACTTCGTCGAGATCCGGATCCGCCCATTGGGCGCCGCGCATATACGGACCGTAGTCGCGATCGAGGGTCGTCAATCGATAGCCAACCGCGAAGCTGTTCTCGGCCGTCATGAAGTCCAGGTTGCCCGAGTACGCCGTAGCGATGACCGGCTTCCCCAGCCGCATCGCTTCCAGCATCGTCAAGCCGAACCCTTCGGAACGGTGCGGAGATACGTAGCAGTCCGTCGCGTCCATCAACGCGCAGAGCTCGGGCCGATTCATGTAGCCGTCGAGGAACACGACGTTGAGGCCGTCCGCCTGCTCGTGAAGCCGCCGCACGGACGGCCGATCGTACTCGGCGTTCGTGAACTTGAGAACCAGGGTCGCGTCGCCTCGATCGAAGCGCGCCCGACGGAACGCCTCGATGGCGCCAAGCGGGTTCTTCCGCTCCGTCTGACTCGATACGTCGAAGATGTACAGAAACGCTGTGCCGGTGTCGGGGAGGCCGAAGTGCGATCGTCCGAGCGGCGGCACGGGGGGAAGCACGACGGGCAGCGGCATCCGCACGACAGGCACCGGCGACCACGCCGCAAACGATTCACGCACGAACTCGCTGGCCGCCCACACCTCGTCGACGTAGCCGAAAAACGGCACCCACTCTTCACGAAACGCCGCGAGCTCCCAGAACCAGTAGCCGATGGTGTAGTGATCCCGGAAGTAGTTCTTGCCGCGACCGTCTGCGAACCATCCCATGTTGTCCGCGTTGAGGTGCACGAGATTGAAGGGATGCGGATTGCTCTCGACGAATGCGGACGCGTACGAGGCATCGAGCTTTCGCAGCCTCGACGCGACGTTGTTGAGCGCCACCGGCAGGCCGGCCGCCTCGAGCGATCGGATGCTGGCGCGCGCGGCCTCGCCCATGCCGCTCTCGGTGTCGAGATATCCGGCGACGTTCATGCCGAGAGGCGCAGTCCGTACGAACTTCGAGACATGGCCGCGCGAACGCGAGACCGCCGCCGCGCCCTGCGCTCCCCGCAGCCCGAGCCGGGTCTTGAGCCGCCGCAGCGTTTCGAGGGCGCGCCAGCTGTTGCTGGCGCCGATCGCGGCGATGCGCGACTGCGTCGCCGCGGAATCCTGCTGGACCTCGCGGTACCGCGCGACGAGGCGATCGAGATCGTTGAGCGCCGCCTCGGTCTCCGCGCACACCGCGCTCAGCTCGCCGGCGAGCCGGCGCGCGTCGTCGCGCGCCTGGGCCAGCTCACGCTCCGCGGCGGTGAGATCGAGCGAGCGATTCGTCGTCTGATCGGGCACAAAAAACCTGGAATGCTTGGTCGGTCGTTCGGTCGTTCGGTCGACCGGTCGTTCGGAAAACATTCAGATCACAGTCGAACGATTAGGATCTGAAAGTTCTTCCGGCCGACCGAGCGACCGGTCGACCGAACGACCGACTAAGTTCTCCTCGTAATCACCATCACCGCCTCACCCCGCGGGTGCGTGCGATCGTCCAGCGGTTCCGCGCGGGCGCCGACGACATCGGCGAGCGCCGCGAGCATCTCGAAGCTGTAGTGGAACGGCTCGCGATCGCTGTACGTTTTGCTTCCGTCGGGCCGGTCGATCGGTTCGAAGTCGAGCCGGTCGGGGTTGTCGGGCCACGTGGCGAAGAATCGCCCGCCGGGCGTCAGCGCGCGGACGACGTTGGCCATGGCCCGCGCCACGCTGTTGAGCGGCAGCCGCCGGAAGAGGGAGCTCGCGATCGCCATGTCGAACAGCGGCGCCTGCGACAGATCGAAATCGTCGTTCGAAAGGAAGTGGCCGAGCTCCGCGCTGACGCCGGCGCGAGGCAGCTCGATCTGCACGCCGGCGATGTAGAGCTCCATGTTCCGCTCGAACCCCCAGTAGTGCCTCGGCTCCATGAAGCGCAGGAGGTGGCTCGCCGCCGCGAGGCTTCCGCATCCGACGTCGAGCATGTACATCTCCGGCCGGAGTCCGTGCCGCTTGAGGAAGTCGAACACCCAGGCCCCTTCCTCGCTCCACTTTCCGCCCATCGCGAGCCGGTGCCACGCGAGATCGGGATCCTGTATCTCGCCGCGCTCGATGCGCGATCCGCTGTCACCGGCCGGCGTCGCCAGCGTTCGCTCGTCAGCCGTGGTACCCGCCGCGTCCAGCGGCGCGAGGAGATCCAGGCGACGGTATTCGGTCAGCCCGGCGTCCACCGTGCCATCGTACAGCAGTCGGCCGTGGTCGAGGAGGCACACCCGCTCGCAGACCGCCTGGACGGCGGCCGAGGAGTGCGACACGAAGACGAGCGTCTTGCCCCGCGACTGAAACGATTCGAGCGTGGCCATGCACTGGCGCTGGAAGTCGGCGTCTCCGACCGCAAAGATCTCGTCGAGGAGCAGCACGTCCGGATCGAGGTTCGCGGCAATCGCGAACCCGAGCCGCATGTGCATCCCGGAGGAGTAGTTCTTCAGCGGGACGTCCATGAAGTGCCGCAGCCCGGAGTACGCGACGACTTCGTCGTAGACGCGCAGCGCCTCGGCTCTCGAGAGGCCGTGGATCGACGCGTTCAGCATGACGTTCTCCTGACCGGTCAGCTCGGGATGGAACCCCGTGCCGAGCTCGATCATGCTGCCAATCCGCGCGCCGCGCGCGACGAGCAGCCGACCGCTGGTCGGCTGGTGAATCCCCGCGAAGAGCTTGAGCATCGTGCTCTTGCCGGACCCGTTCCGGCCCACCAGCCCGACCGACTCGCCCTCCTGGATCTTCAGCGAGACAGACTTGAGCGCCCAGAACTCTTCGACCCGGCGGCCGTGCGAGCGATCGAACAGGCTCAGCACCCTGACCTTCAGTTCGGCGGCTGGATTGTGATTGAGGTAGAAGCGCTTCGAGAGAGCGCGCGCTTCGATGACGGCCGGCACCGTCAGACCAGCTCCGCGAAATGATCCTCGTGCCGCACGATCACCCACAGGCCGATCGCGAGCGCGAGGCCGGCATAGACGATCGCCGTCGCCCAGATCCAGAGATCCGGCCATCGCTGGTAGTAGAAGATCTCCTGATACGACGCCACGTAGGGCGACATCGGCGTCAGCAGGATGAGCCGGCGGAGCGGATCGCTGACCTTCTGCACGTCGTACACGATCGGCGTCATCCAGAAGAGAATCGCGATCGCGATCTCGACGAGATGCCGGACGTCACGCAGAAAGGCGGCCCCGGTCGCGAGGATGAGCGCCACGCCGATCGTGAAGACGAGCTGGAGTCCCACGAAGACCGGAAACAGGAGCATCGGCAGCGCCAGCGGGATTCGGTACCACAGGAGCATCAGCGGCAGGATCACCAGCACGCTCAACACGTATTGCGCCAGGTTGAAGAGGACCGTCGCCGTGGGAAGGATGGCCCGCGGGAACCACACGCTCTTCACCAGGCCGCCGTTGTCGACGATGGCGCCGGTCGACATGTTCGCCGAGCTCGCGAAGAAGGTCCAGGCGAGCAGCCCGAGCATGAGGTAGAAAACGAACCCCTCGGAGCGGAGCCCCAGGATCCTGGTGAACGCAACGGTGTAGACGATCGCCATGAGGATCGGATTCGCGAGCGACCACAGGAATCCAATCACCGAGCCCCGGTACTTGAGCTTCAGATCCTTGAATACGAGATTGCGCAGCAGGTGACGGTAGCGGTGGAGCCGGACGAGCGTGCGCCGGATCGATGGCGCCTCCGCCGTACGGCTCACCATGACGTGTTCCAAGGGTTCAGCGACCCTGGACATGACGGATGGCGGGTACCGGTCCGATCTCTTCGAGGGCGAAGCGCATCGCCCGGATGTTCACGCCGTGGGCCCGGCAAATCGCGGCCGTCTCGGCCAGACGCACGCGGTCGAGCTCCTTCGTGCTGACGATCACTTCGGTGATCTGTCCCTTCGAGAGTATGTGCTCGAGATCGTCGAACGTGCCGACCACGGGAATGCCCTCGAGGCGCAGTCTCCGCTTCGCGGGGTCATCGTCGATGAAGCCCTGGGGCAGGAGCGCGTGCAGGCGATCTTCGAGCAGCACCCTCACGAGGAACGCCCCGCCGACGCCGGCGCCGTAGATGAGAATCGGCTGCCCGGCGCCGCGGCGGCGGCGGAGATACTCGTCCGCGGAGCTGATCGCGACGCGCGATCCGACCAGCAGGAACACGAGCACGACGGCGTCGATGGCGAAGACCGCGCGCGAGAATCCTTCAAAGCTGTACAGGTACAGGATGAGCACGGCAGACAACCCGAAGCCCGTCGCGACACCCTGGATGATCCCGATCAGTTCCCTCGCGCCGAAAGTGCGCCAGACCTGCCGGTACTTCCCGGCGATCGCGAGCCCCGCGAGCTGACACGCAAGGACGAGCGGGAACGATGCCGCGAAGTAGGGCAGGAAATGCGTGAACGCGGCCCCGTGAAAGCGGAAGCGGAACGCCGCGTAGTACGCGAGGGCGATGAGCGCGAGGTCGAGCAGCACCTCGTAGACGCGATTCTGATACCCGACGTGCGAGACGAGCGGCTGCGCGGATTGCTCCACGCCTGCGCTGTGCGCCTCGACGTGGCCGAGCACGATGCCGATGCCTGCGAGCAGGATGATGTAGAGCGCGATCAGAATCGCCGCGTACCCCGGATCCGCGTGCTGGAGCGTGAGCGCGATGAATCCGCCCGCCGCCGCGAGGATGTAGAGGGCGATGACCGCGCGCCGCTCGTCGATGCCGAGCGCCACGAGGCGGTGCGAGAGGTGATCGCGGCCGCCGCGCATCGGGCTGCGGCCCGCGAGGCGCCTCGTCACGCTCACGAACGCCGTGTCGAAAATCGGGATAAGGAGGATGAACAGCGGGATCGCTGCAACCGGCACGACGCCCGCCTTGAGCTCGGGCGCGGCGAGCAGCGCCGCGCTGCTCAGGAACGAGCCCAGGAACAGGCTTCCGCCATCACCCATGAAGATAGAGGCTGGCCGGACGTTGTAGATAAGGAAGCCGAGCGCCGCACCGACGAACGCGGCCACCGCGGCGGAAAGCGGGAAGGCGCCAGCAGGCGTGAGCGCAGCAAGGAAGAAAACGCCGGCCACGGCGGCAATGCCCGCCGACAGCCCGTCGATGTTGTCGAGCAGGTTGAACGCGTTGGTGATGCCCACGACCCAGACGAGAGACAGCAGCGCATCCAGCGCGACGATTCCAGTGAAGCGCGCGGTCGGCATCAGGAACACGACGATGCCGGCCACGATCGTCTGAACGACGAGCTTCGTCGTCGGGCTGAAGTGAAGGAGGTCGTCGAGGGTCCCGAGCGCGAACATCAGGCCCGTCGCGACAAAGAGCGGCACGAGCGGCACGAGCGGTGCGCTCAGCATCGTCGCGACTGCGAACGCGGCCGCCATCGCGCAGCCGCCGAGCAGCGCGATGGGTTCCCGATGCCAGCGATCGCTATGCGGCCTGGCGAGGGCGCCAACCCGATGCGCGAGCGATCGACAAAGCGGAGTCAGGGCTGCCGCGAGGGCGAAGCTTCCGAGCAGGGTGAACAGTATCGCAGTGTTCACGAATGGGCACGTGTCGTCGAGTCGTCTCAGAACACTCGACGATCCAAAGGCTTAGAGAGGATACACCAACCGTCGCGGCAAACACACGCTCAAAACCCGCCGAGGCGACGCTTGAGTCCTCGTACGATGCGCGCAGGAGTCAGCCGCGCTACGCGATCGTCTTGTCGGCGCGAGCGCTTCGAACCTTTAGTGAGCCTGAAGAGGTTGCCTTCGAACGCCGAGTGGCTCTTACAGAATCGTGGATCAATCTCGGAACCTAGCTCAGCCTCTGTCACGCGGAGGACATAGAGCTGCTCGAGATCGCCGAACGCCGTCCCGGCCGCGTACCCGGCGACATCCTCAAGCTCCATCCCGCGCTCGAGGATCCCGTACTTCTCCATGGCGTCGACAGAGACCTGAGCGCTTTCGTGTGCGCCCCCCGGCTCGGCAAGGACCACGGTTCCGCCGTCGGTCAGCACGCGATCGTAGGAGGCCATCGCCCGCCGTCGGTCGGGAATGTGGTGGAAGCTCTCGTATGCCAGGATCGCGGCGGCCGTGGACGATGCGAGCGGAAGGTTCTCGACGTCGCCGACGACGAGGTGGGGGCGGAAGCTGGTGCCGATGCGCTCGATCGCAATCTCGAGATACGTCCGGCAGATGTCGACCCCAATCGGGTCGAACCCGGATCGAAAGAGCCATTCCGTCGACCACGCGTAGCCGCAGCCGCTGTCGACGATCACGTCGCCGCGCTTCGCACCAAGCATCGGCAGCACCGCCCCGAAGAGCGAGATCAGGTACACCGTGAACTCGGAGTTCCACGGGTTGAACGGCGAGCTGTAGCCGGGACCGAAGAAGTGCGGATCGTCGATTTTGCTCTTGATGCCGATCTCCGCCTTCTTGTAGTGCGCGCCCGGGTCCGAGCTCGCGTCTCCCGACGGCGTGAACGTGGCCAGCGCGTCGCGAAGCGCGGACGGCGCGTTGCCGGCCGCGAGCGCGAAGAGCGCCGACTCGCGGACGGAGTCGCGCAAGTGATCGGGGAGGAGCTCTGGAATGCCTCCCTCGATCGGAAACCATCGTCCGCATTCGCCGCACACGAGAAGGCCGGTCTGGACTTCCATCTGGCGTCCGCGCTCGGGCGGCGCCGGCCGCGCCGCGAGACGATCGAGGAGCGTGGTCAACACAGTGGACGTTTTCCACGCCGGCGACGGTCCGACGCCGGGTCCTGGACTTATGCGCGTGCCGTCAGGGAAGAGGCTCTCGGGGAACGACACCGCGGATTCCGTGTGCGTGAGGCACGCGAGAGGCGCGCGGCACGACGGGCAACCGAGATGATCCAGGAGCGAATACCGCATGCTTCGCTATACTATAGGCGCAGAGAGCGCATGACTACCGAGGGTGCGCGCGACACCGCGGCGCTGTCGCCCGATGAGATTCGACAGAAAGTCGCGGAGTTCGAGTGGTACCACACCATCGATCTCGGCCACGGCATCGTCACACCCGGCCAGTACAATCACGCGCCGCTCATCGATCAGTACGGCATCCCCGAGTCGCTCGAAGGACGGTCCGTGCTCGACGTCGGCCCGGCGAACGGATTCTTCGCGTTCGAGTTCGAGAGGCGCGGCGCGGCGCGTGTGGTGACGTCCGAGCTTCCGAGCTGGATCGATCACGACACCCGGGACAGGCCGCCAGAGTCCTGGGCACAGATCGCGGAAGGCGCGGAGGACTATCATCGCGGCGCGCTCGGGTTCGCGATCCGGGCGCGCCGATCGCGCGTCGAGCGCCGGTTCTGCAACGTCTACGACCTCACGCCCGAGCGGATCGGCGTCTTCGACCTGGTGTTCTGCGCGAGCGTGCTGCTGCACCTCACCGATCCGCTGCGCGCGCTGTTTGCGATCCGGCGCGTCTGCCAGGGTGAGGCGATCATCTGCACGGGGATCGACACGCACCTGCTCGTCGCCGATCAGTCCCGCGCGAAGTTCATCGGCACGCCCGACGGCCACGCGTTCTGGCTGCCGACGATGACGTGCCTCGAGCAGATGGCGCTCGCGGCGGGTTTCCCTCGCGTCGAGCGCGTGTCTTCGTTCCGCCTGCCGAGCAAGGACGGTCTGTTCAACACGCCTCACGGGACGATCCGCGCGCTGGCGAGCGTGTAACTGGTACCTCGTCTCTCGATTCTGCTGGCGCGTTCACGCCTCGACGCCGAACTTACATTTTCCAGCGCACTGGCTCATATTCGGACACCCAGCCGGGTGCACACTCCGAACAATCGCCGGATTTGACGCAGGGCCGATACGGCCCAGCTCCGCGGGCGCTCCGCAGCCGGCTCGACCGTGGCTGGCCCTCCTGTTGCACAAGACGAGAGCACGAGGATTTCCATTTTGAGCCGGGCTCTGTACATTTCCTGCCTCCTGACCGCGTTGACGGCGCATATCGCCTCGGCGCAGACGATCAACGTGACCGCGCCGGCCAACGGCGCGAACACGGTCGCCGCGGCCAACGACTACGCGACGACGGTGCTGCAGGATCCGTGGGACATGAACCAGCGGACGGACTTCGGCGGGTGGCTGAGCGGGCTGGAGTACCCGTATGCCGGCGGCTGGTCCTCGGTGAGCTTTTCGGGAGGCCTCTTCACGGGCACCGTGCAGGCGAATCCCAACCTGTGGCTGCTCGAGACCTCGTTTGGCGGCGCCGCGCCGGTTGGAAAGGTCGGCGCCAACTATCCAATCGACGCCTCGAGGTACCGGGTCTTCGCCGTCCGCATGCGCGTCCCCACGAGCAGCTACATGCTGGTCGAGTGGTCGACGAACTCCATCTACGATCCGCCCGGCATTCAAACGTCGCAGCCCGTCTACACCACTCCTGGCTGGCGGATCTACATCGTCGATCTGCCCACGCTCGGACTGCTCGTCGGATCGGAAGGATGGGCGGGCACGAAGCGCTCGTTCAAGATCGACCCGTCCGCAGACGACCAGCCGGCAGGCGGCGTTGTCCAGATCGACTGGGCGCGCCTTGTGGAGTTTCAGTCCGGGCTCCACCGCACCGTGTCCTGGTCCGGCACTGGACCAGTCGACATCTACCTCGACAACGACAACGCGGTCACGAGCGATCCGAATCAGACGCTCGGGCTCGTCGCGACGAACGTCGGCGGGACCAGCTTCTCGCTCAACGTCGGCGCGCTTGCGCCTGGTGACTACTACGTCAAGATCCGTCGAACGGGTCAGACCGGGAACTTCTCCGTCTCGTCCGGCTTCTATCGCGTGAACGCGCCCGCGACGATCGCGGTGACGTCACCTTCGGAGGAGGGGAGCGCGGACGACTTCGCGACGGTGCACTTGAACAACCCCTGGGACATGACGAGCATGGCGGACATCGACCACATGCTGAACGTCCAGGGAGCGGGCATCGTCACCGTGCCGGGTGCGGAGACCGAAGCCGGCGCGGCGCTCGGAAACATCACGGCGTTTTCGGCGGCGAGCACGGAGGGCGAGTTCAATCCGAGTCCGTGCACGAGCTTTGCCAAGCCGGCGATCTTCCCGATGCACTCGCAGGTGAGGGGCCTCACGCGGCGCATCGATCCGCAGCGCTACCGGATTCTCACCGCGGAGCTCGGCCTGCCGAACAAGGCCCGCGACGTCTGCAATGGATCGATCGTCCGTGTCGTGTGGCACGTCGCGGGAGAGAACTACGAAACCTACAGCGACGACATCGTGCTGAACAGCCGCGTGGGCGCGAACGTCGTCGCGCGCCTGAACTTCGACATGGCCACGGTTCCTATCGAGCCTGGCAGCCCGTCGCAGACGGGCTGGACGCCCGGCGTGTCGGCGAATCCGGGGATCATGACGTTCCGCATCGATCCCCACGAGTTCGCGAACCCGACCTGGTTCTTCATCAAGCGGATCAAGCTCGCGGCGCTCGACGTCGCCCACACGAGCTTCAACGTCCAGTGGACGACGAGCAAGACGGGCGGCACGATCAACGTCTATCGCGATACCGACAAGAACCCTTCGGCGAAGACGCTGATCGGCAGCGTGAACGCGGGTGCGCTGAACGGCAGCCTGAACTGGAACACGTCCACGCTCCCGGACGGCGCGCAGTACTACGTCTACGTCGAGCACGACGACGGCGTGAACGTCAACGGCGCGTACTCCAAGTGGCCGGTGGTGATCGATCACACGCCGCCGAACAACACGCGGCTGGTGCTGAATCGCAACACGCTCAACTTCGGCGTCACGAACCAGACGATCATGACGCCGTCGCAGGTGCTGCGGCTGTCGGTGCAGAACGCGCCGGCCGGAACGCCTTGCTGGACGGCCTCGACGGACCTGTGGTTCCTGAACATCTCGCCGAGCTCGGGGTGCGGCGGCGCGGCAATCACGGTCAGCCTGATCAATCAGAGCTATCCATGGATCGGCGATCACGCCGGATCGATCCGGATCGAATCGCCTGGCGCGATCAACTCGCCGCAGTTCACGCAGGTCTGGGTCCGCATACACTCGCAGACGACGCCGCCGAGCGGCGCCGTCGACACGCCGGCCAACGGCGCGACCGTCACCGGGTCGATGGCCGTGACGGGGTGGGCGATCGACGACGTCGGCGTCGCCCGCGTGACGATCTGCCGCGATCCCGTGGGGGGCGAGAATCCCGGTGCGAATCCATCGTGCGGCCCGGGCCAGCTCTACATCGGCGACGCGGTGTCGATCGAGGATGCCAGACCCGACATCGAGGGGTACAGCCCGACGACGCCGAGGAACTATCGCGCGGGATGGGGTTTCCTCGTGCTGACGAACATGCTGCCGAACCAGGGGACCGGCACGTTCACGCTGCACATGCGGGCCTTCGACCTGGAAGGCCACCAGACCGCGCTCGGCTGGCGGACGATCGTCGCGCAGAACAGCACCGGCACGGCGCCCTTCGGAGCGATTGACACGCCGGCGCAGGGCGAGACCGTCGGCGGATCGAGCTACGCGAACTTCGGCTGGGTGCTGTCGCGGGTCCGTCACACGTCGCCCTTCTTTGGCGGCTCGGTGACCGTCTACATCGACGGCGTGGCCGTCGGCGTGCCGGTCGGCTGGAACGCGCGACCGGATCTGACGCAGCTTTTCCCGAACTACCCGGGCGTCAGTCGCGCGCTGGGCGTCTTCAGCTTCAACTCGACGAACTACGCCAACGGCGTGCACACGATCGCATGGATCGTGACCGACGTCGCCGGAGTGACGAGCGGTGTGGGCAGCCGGTACTTCTCGATCTTCAACACCGGAGGGTCGCTCACGGAGGCGTCCGCGAGCAACGCCATGCGTCCGGCCGGTCCCGATCTCGGCAAGTCCGTCGACGAAGTGGGCGGGCGGATGGCCATGGCGCCGGTGTCGATTCGCGAGGGATTCGGTCTCGGCGGCCCGGTCCGCCGCGCCGGCATCGGCATCGACGGCGCGCGGCTGGTGTCGACGGCCGAGCGCGATCGCATCGTGCTCCGCGTCAATCCTGACTCGGCATCGCCCGGTGACAGCTACGCCGGCTACCTCGTCGTCGACGGGCGGCTGCGCGAGCTGCCGAACGGATCGTCGTTCGATCCGGCGCGCGGCGCGTTCTACTGGCAGCCCGGGCTGGGATACGTCGGCAACTACGAGCTCCTCTTCGTGCGCACGAGTGCGGATGGCGCACGCGAGCGGATTCCGGTCAACGTCACGATCCAGGATCGCCCCGCGCTGTCGCTGACGTCATCGCTGCCTCGCCCCTGGTCGTCCGTCACGTTCGACTGAAGGGGTCCTCCAATCTTCAGTAGTGTCCGGCTTTAGCCGGACCGGGGGTCCGCCTGAAGGCGGACACTACAACTGTTTTCTCCGCGACACTGCTAGAATCCAGACTAACCAACCGAATTCTCTGGACACATCGCCTGGAATTCCGACGATGAAGCTCAAAGCCTCGTTCATCTGCCTCGCAGCCGCGATGATGGCGGCGCCGGCCGCAGCCCAGACAGGCACGATCACGGGAACGGTCACCGATGCCGTATCGGCGACGCCGATCCTTTCTCCCGCGAGCATCCAGCTCTATCGCGCCGACGGAACGCAGGGCGGCACCGTGAGCACAAACGCGAGCGGGCAGTACACGTTCACGGGCCTGACGCCGGGCGTGTACTTCGTGAAGACCGGAACTGCGATCCCGTATTACAACAAGCTGTACGACGACATTCCGTGCATAGCGGACGACTGCCGGATAACGGCAGGCACTCCCGTGACCGTCACCGCAGGCGGCACCGCAGTCGCCGACTTCGCACTGCATCACGGTCGTGTCTTCTCGGGTACCGTGCGGCGGGCGGCGACCAACGCGCCGGTGACGACCGGCTTCGTGCAGGTCTTCAACGCCGCCGGCAGCTTCGTCACGTCGGCGAGCACGGGACTCGATGGCGGATACGTGGTGACCGGTTTGATACCAGGCATCTACTATGCGCGCGCCACCTTCCAGCCGACGGTACAGCCCCAGGCCCTGGCCGAGTTGTACGGCGGCATTCTCTGCGCTGATTTCCCGGACCGGAACGAACCGGCGTTTTTCAGGCGGGTGGATCCGAGCTGCCGGATAGCCTCGGGCGCGCCAATCTCCACCGTGAGCGCCAACCCGATCGGGATCGACTTTCTTCTCGATCCGCCCGCGACGATTGCCGGACGCGTCGTCGCGGACGATGGCGGTTCGCCGATTGGCGGTATCAACGTGGCATTGTTCTCCGGCGACGTCGAAGTCGCACGCACGAGCACCATCGCTGGCGGTCTCTATCTCATCTCCGGCGTCTATCCCGGAACGTATCGCGTGCGGACGATCGGCACGGGTCCGTATGTCGACGAGTGGCTCGGGAACGTGTGCGTCGGCTGTTCCGGAGCTCCGCAGGCGCTGACAGTCGGTGTCGGCACGAACATCATCGGGATTGATTTCTCGCTTGCGACCGGTGGAGCCATCGAGGGATTCATCTCGTGCCCGAACAGCGTCTTCGTCCGGGGACCAGGAATCTCGGCGTTCAGCGCGTCGGGCGAGCTCGTGCGCGTCCTGGAGACGTTCTGCCCGACTCCGCCAGCGCCCGCTCTCTACCGCCTCGAAGGACTCTCTCCAGGGCTGTACTACCTCCTCGCGCGCGATCCGCCGGTGTCAGCGTTCGGCATTCGGCCGTGGGGAGGGAGCCTTATCGACAAGCTCTACGGCGACGTCGTCTGCAACACCGTGGACTGCGATGTGCGCCGCGGCGTCCCGGTCACGGTGACACCGGGCGCGACGACCGGAGGTATCGACTTCGTCCTGCTGAGAGGCGCAGAGTCCACCACCATCCTGAGTAGCGTGTTCCCGCTGCGTATGTTCGACAGTCGGGGCGTTGAGCTCGTTGGTGTGGTGCGGGCAAACGTCGTGCCCCCTCCCCTTACCTGGCAGGTCGTCGGCCTCCCGCCGGGCACGTACTATGCGAAGTACGGGAACACGCTGAACGGAGGCATCGTGTGCGTGGATTGTCCACCGACATCCGGTACTCCGATTGTGATTCGTCCTGGCGATGCGACGTTCACCATGAGCTTCGGCCCTCCGCCTGGGCGACGAACCGTTCTTGGCAACGTCAGCGACGACGGTCCGCAGCCGCTGAGCACGATCGGCATCGAGCTCGTGACCGACACCGGCGTTCTCGTTGGAAACACGGTGAGCGATCAGTTTGGCAACTACGAGTTCGCCGACGTGCTGTCGGGCACGTATTTCCTTCGCACGCGCAACGACCGCGGCTATGCCGACGAGGTCTACCAGGACATCGCGTGCGCAGGGTGTGATCCGCGTCAAGGCACTCCCGTTGTCGTCGCCAATCTCGACGTGCCGAACATCAACTTCACGCTCGCGCCCGGCGGCGTGATCGCGGGTGCAACTCGCGACCCCGCGCAGAACGCACTCGCGAATGTTCCCGTGTCGATCCTTACGCCGGCCGGAGCGCTCGTCGGCCGAGCCGTCTCGCTGCCATCAGGGACGTTTCGCGTGAATGTGCCCCAGGGGACGTATCGTGCGCGGGCGGAAGCGACCACCTCGCATGGTGCAGAGCTGTTCAGCGAGATGCCGTGCACGAGCGCCTCGTGCGACGTGACGGCCGGTACTCCGATCGCCGTCACGACCGGAAACGTGACGCCGAACGTCAACTTCACGCTCGCGTCGTGCAGCGCGATGACGCTCTCGCCGCAGCTGCTCGCGACCGGCGTCGTCGGTCTCCCGTACCGTCAGGTGATGACCGTGAGCGGCGGCACGAGTCCCAACCAGTTCCGCGTCACGACCGGCGGATTGCCCGACGGCGTCGCGCTGGATGGATCGACGGGCGTGTTGAGCGGGACGCCGACACTCTCGGGACGCTACGAATTCAGCGTTGGCGTCGTGGAAGCGAACAGCTGTGCAACGGCCCGAATGTTCGCGCTCGACGTGCAGGAGTGCGCGTTCGTGCTGTCCCCGGCGAGCGCCACCGTGCCCGCCGCTGGCGGAACAATCACTATCAACATCACGGGCGCGTGCGGTCCGCAGACCGTCACGAATACGGGAGGGCTTCGTCCACGAGCAGTCGAACACTCCCGGACAAGTGGTCCTGCTGGTCGACGCGAATACGGGACCGGCGCCGCGCCTCCAGGTCGTCACGATCGGTCGTCGCGTGTTCAGCGTTCGGCAGGCGGGAACGAGCACCACGCCGCCGTTCGGTGCGTTCGACGTGCCGCTCGATGGGACGCAGGTCAGCGGGTCGATGCCGCTCGGCGGCTGGGCTCTCGACGACCTGGAGGTCCGACGCGTGCAGATCTTCCGCGATCCGGTCGGCGGGGAAGGGGGTGCGCAGATCTTCCTGGGCAACGCAGTCTTCGTTCGCGGGGCTCGGCCTGATGTCGCCAACGCCTACGCCTCGTCTCCGTTGAGCGACCGCGCGGGGTGGGGGTTCCTCGTCCTGACGAACATGCTGCCGAACCAGGGCAACGGGCTGTTCAGGTTGTACGCGTATGCGGAGGATGCGGAAGGCGCGCTGACCCTGCTCGGCGCGAAGACGATCGTCGCGGCGAATGCGTCGGCGACGGAGCCGTTCGGCGCGATCGACACGCCGGCGCAGGGAGCGACGATCTCCGGCACGGGCTATCCGAATTTCGGGTGGGCGCTCACGCCGCAGCCGAAGATCATTCCGACGGATGGGTCGACGATCCACGTGCTGATCGACGGCGTGTCGATCGGGCACCCGTCGTACAACCATTTCCGAGCGGACGTGTCGGGATTGTTTCCGGGGCTGGCGAACTCAGGCGGGCCGGTCGGGTTCAAGGCGATCGATACGACGGCGCTCGCCGAGGGGCAGCACACGATCGCGTGGGTCGTCTACGACAGCCTGGGAGCCGGCGCCGGGATCGGCAGCCGCTACTTCAACGTCGCGAACTCCGCGGATGCTCAGCCGGCCGACCAGGGCAGTGTCCAGAGCAATCCCCAGGGCGGCCTCGAGAGCGGACGACGGACCGAGAGCCTGTCGAGCACGACCACGAGTCGCGCAGCCGATGAGGAGCCGAAGGTCGTCCGCATGGCCCCGCTCGAAAGGCTGAAGTTCGCGCTCGAAGACACGCCCTCGGAGTGCGGCGCGACGTGGGCGGGGTATCTGGTCGACAACAAGCGATTGAGCCAGCTCCCGGTCGGCTCGACGATCGATCCAGGCGGCACGTTCTATTGGCAGCCGGGCCCGGGATTCAAAGGGACGTTCGACTTGATGTTCGTGCGCACCGCGTGCGATGGAAGCAAGCGAAGGGTCGAAGTGACGGTGGTGATCGGGCGATAGTGGATCGATTGGCTTTTTGGCCTTGGGCTTCAGGCCTTGGGCCCAAAGCCCCAGACTACCGCACCGTCACCCTGACCACACTCCACGCGTCGAACGTGTGCGTGACGCTGCTGTGCCCGTAGACACTCAAGTCGTACGTGCCCGGCGTCAGGTTGGCGAGGATGTTGTAGCCGCTCGGCGTGAATCGGCCGCCGAGGTATGCCCCCACGTCGGGACGCGAGCCGCCCATCGCCGGCACGCCGATGAAGACCGGCGGTCCGCCGTTAGTCGGGAACGCCCACACGTGAATCGTGTTGATGCCGGTGCCCGTCGCTGCCGCCGGATCGGCTGCCCATCCCGCCAGCAGGAACGGACGGCCGACGTCGGCGAGGTTCCGCGGCGTGTCGATGAGGACGATCGTGCTGCTCGTGATCGTGACGTCGACGAAGCGCGAGGCCGCGAAGTTCGCCGCCGCGCTCACCCAGGCGTACACGACGATCCGGTACGCGCCGGGCGGCAGGCCCGAGACGATCACACCGTACGCGGACTGCATGAACTGCGCGCCGAAGATCCCGGCCACGTCGGGCCGCGCGCCCGACGTCGTGACGCCGACGAATCTTGGTGCCGCGCCGCTCGCGGGGTAGGCCCACACGTGATGCGTGCCTGTGCCCGCGCCTGACGTCGAGTTCAGATCGATCGCCCATCCCGCGAGCATGAACGGTTGGCGGATGACGGCGCCGTGTGGCGGCGTGTCGATCGTCATGATCGGGTTCGGCACGCGCACGCCAGGCAGGATGCGGATAATCGTCCCGTTGAAACTCGCCAGATAGAGCTCGCCCGACGCGTCGACGCCGAACGACGCGATGTTGCCGATCGCCGCAGAGCCCCCGAGCTCCGCCGTGTGATCGATCAGGTTCGACGCCGTCGGCTCGCTGCTCCCGGGCGCGAAGTTCAACGCGATCGACCACACGCGGCGAGCGACGAAGTCGGCGAAGAAATAGCGGCCGCGATACGTCGATCCGAGCGCCGTGCCCCGATAGACGAATCCACCCGTCACCGACATGCCAGAGGTGCGCGGGTAGTCGAAGATCGGATCGGTCAGCGGCTGGAACGCCGGCGGCCGGAACGGCACGATCCCGGGATCGATGAAGCCTTCACGGTTGCGCCAGCCGTAGTTGCGCCCGCCTGCCCCGGACGGCTCGTAGTCAATCTCTTCACGGCTGCCCTGGCCGACGTCGCCGATGACCATCGCGCCCGTGCCGCCGAGCGACGGATCGTCGAAGCTCCAGCGCCACGGGTTGCGAAGCCCGAAGCTCCAGATCTCCGGGAGGGACCCTGGTTGTCCCAGAAACGGATTCGAGGACGGAACGTTGTAGCCTTCGGCGTCCGAGTCCGCGACTGAGACGTCGATCCGCAGCATCTTTCCAAGCAGGCTTCCGGGGTTCTGCGCGAGATGATCCGGGTCGTTGCTGCCGCCGCCGTCTCCCATGCCGATGTAGAGAAACCCGTCCGGGCCGAACGCCATGTTCCCGCCGTTGTGATTGCCCTGCGGATGCAGGATGAACCGCTGCCCGCCGGGCCAGAGAAAGTCGAACCGCGATCCGTCCGACACGAGCGGGTTGCCCGCCGATCGCCGCATGCGCGCGACGACGATGTGCCCGGCGGGGTTCGTGAAGCAGACGTAGAAGCGTCGCGAGGTGCCGTAGTTCGGCGGGAACGCGAGCCCGAGCAGGCCGCGCTCGCCGCCGCTTGCGATTTGCGTCGACAGATTTACGAACGGCGTCGGCAGCAGCGACCCGTTCTGCACGACCCTGATGACGCCGCCCTGCTCGACGACGTACTGCAGGGAGGGGTTCGATGGATCCTGGACGAACCCCAGCGGGTTCGTGAGGCCCGAGACGTAGACGCTCGACCGCAGCTGCGCTTCGGCCGCCGAGCCAGTCAGGACCAGGACTCCCGCGACCGCCAAAAGCCGCAGGGTGCCTTTCAGAATTGACATCGATTTGCCTCTGGACCTCATCAATAGCATCGATTCTCGGGGGGGCTGGCATTTCTGTGCAACAGAAGTGCCGCTCCGGTGGCCGGAAAGATTCGCGAACCTCGGCTATACTTATCGTCCCCTGCCCCGGTACCTCCAGACTTCGGCATTCGCTCGCTTTGGCAGCGACGCGCCGACGGCACGCGCACGATCAGGGACACACGGCGGGATGCGCGAGGGAATCCAAGATGACTCCAGTGGCACGCACCGTCCTCGCAATTGTTGGTGCCGGATGTGTGTTGCTCGGATCCAACCGTGTGACTTTTGCACAGCAGACTCCGTGTCCGCTCACCCTGTCGCAAACGGCGATCTCGATCCCCGCCAACGGCGGGCAGGCGACGTTCACCGTGAACACGACCGGCTCGAACTGCTCCTACGCGGTGCAACCTGACCCGGGAATTTCGATCGTGTCCGGAGGCAGCGGCAGCGTGTTTCCGGCGACCGTCACGGTGTCGATGGGCCCGAACCAGACCACCGGCGAGGTGAACGTCGGCGTCGAGGTCTCGAGCGCCGGGATTGTCTCTCCCGGAAACCCTCGCGTGCTCGTCAATCAGGCAGGTCCGCCTGTCACGACGGACACGCCCCCGAATGGACTCGTGTTCGCGGTGCACAGGAGCAGCGCGGGTGCGCCGCACGTTACGGCGCCCGAGCCCGTGCGGATCACGAACGCCGAGAATCCGTCGGCGGGGTGGACGGCGACGACGACCGAGCCGTGGCTCGTCATCTCTCCCGCGAGCGGCACGAGTCCAAGCCTCGCGACGATCTCCGATCGATCCATCGCTTCTCGTGAGCTTCAGCTCGGGTCAATTCTTCGCCGCCGTCGACATCGTTTCTCCCGTGGCGCCTCAGACGATTCGTCGTATCGACGTATTGCTGCGGATAACCGACGCCAGCTCGAACACCACTGCGCCAATGGGCCTCCTCGAGACGCCGCTTCAGAACGCGACCGGCCTGAGCGGCGCGGTTGCGGTCACGGGATGGGTGATCGACGACGTCGGCGTCCGGCGCGTGCAGGTATTCCGCGAGCCGACGCAGGGCGAGCCGACACAGGGCGAGGTGTTCATTGGCCATGGCACGCGCGTTCGCGGCGCGCGACCGGATATCGTCGGCACGATTGGGGGCAATCCGGATCTGACGAGCGCTGGCCCCGAGCTGAGGAGCGCCGGCTGGGGCCTGATGGTGCTCTCGAACGTGCTTCCGAACGGCGGGAACGGCATGTTCACCTTCATCGCGTATGCCGACGACATCGAGGGCCAGCGCGTCCAGCTTGGCCGCCGAACGGCTACATTCGACAACACGAGCTCCCCGAAGCCGTTCGGCACGATTGATTTTCCCGAGCAGGGCGGCACGATGTCGGGCGTATATGCGAACCAGGGGTGGGTGCTGGCGAAGCCGGCGACGTTCATTCCATTCGACGGCTCCACGATCCAATTGCTCATCGACGGGGCGCCGCAGCCCAACGTCGCGCTGTACGGATCGCCGCGGCCCGACGTGCAGGCGCTGTTCCCGTATCCGCAGTATCAGAACGCGAACGGTCCCGCGGTGCAGTTCTCGATCGACACGAGCCAGTTCTCGAACGGGCTGCACACGATCGTCTGGGTCGCAACCGACAACAACGGGGTGGCGCAGGGGATCGGCAGCCGCTTCGTGAACGTCCAGAATCCAGTGTCTGCCGTCATCGCGGGAGCGGGTGCGCGCAGCGCGTCAGCGGTCCGCGCGATTCCGCAGGCGTCGGCGTTGGTCTGGGATCGACGCGGCTTCGACGAAGGCGGGTGGTCGCTGCAGTTCGCCGGCGGCAGGACGAACGAGATCCGCCAGGCGCCGGGCGATCGCCTCGAGGTCGCGCTCGACACATGGTGGTGGTCGAAGGGATGCGGCCCGTACGCGGGTACCTGATGACGGGCGACGTCGCGGCGCCGCTTCCGCCGGGCGCGTCGATCGACGGTGAGCGCGGCCTGTTCCGATGGCTGCCGCCCGCGGAGTTCGCGGGGACCTTCGAGTTCGTGTTCGTCCGCCTCGCGTGCACCGGCCGCGAAGAGCGGATTCCGCTTCGAGTGATCGTTGGACCCGATGCCAGAGAATAGTTTCGTCCCTGCCAGGGTTGAACGAGTGACATTCCGATAACCCCTGAGCAACCCTGTATCCGCCAGCTCTGCTGCATCTGGCCGTCACTTTCTTCTGGCCCTGCATTTGCTGAGAGTCGACCCCATGGAGTGTTCGTGCGCCTTCTGACCGCCTTCATCGTTGCGTCCTGTCTCGTCCCTCACCCGTCCAGCGCGTCCACCGTTCTGTTCAAAACGGACGCCGAGCTGATCGCGATGTCGGAGCGCGTCGTCCACGCGAGAGTTATCGCGCAGCGGTCGGTCCGCGACGAGTCGCAGCCACGTCGAATCTACACGGTGACGACCCTGGTGCTCCTCGAGGATTTCACGGGGGTTCAGGGCGATACGGTCGAAGTCTGGGAGCTGGGCGGCGTGATCGGCAACGAGGTGTTCTATGTTGGCGGACGCGTCGAGTACCAGGTCGGGCAGGAAGTGCTCGTGTGCCTCGATCGCGGGCGGCGCGGCCTTCGAAGCGTCGCGATGGGATTTTCCAAGTTCGACATCGTCCGTACGCCGGCGGGAGAGGCCGGACTGCAGCGCAGCATGGGCGACACGCAGGTGGTTGGCGGCGTGGCGCCCGCGCGCGAGCGATCGCTCTCGGAGTTCCGTCAGCTGGCGGCGACCGTGCTCGGACGCGCGTCCCGCCGCGCAGCCGTCGATCCCGCCGCGCCGATGACGATCGTTCAGCCCTGGACGACACTGGGCAATGCGGTTCCTGGATGGCGATGGCGTGAAGCGGACCTGGGCGTTCCGCTGCGAGTGTTCAAGAACACGACCGCGCCGCCGCCGCTCGTCACGGGCGACGCCGTGGCGGAGATCGAGACAGCGCTCGCCGCGTGGACGTCACCTGCGCAGGCGTCCATCATCCTCAACTACGCGGGCACGGGCCACGAACCTTTCTATGACGGTGGATGGACGACGATTCCGGCGCGCAGCACGTTGATCACGTTCGAGGATCCGAACGACGACCTTGGCGCCGACGTGCTCGCCCTCGGCGGCGGTTCCGCGTCGGTCGGAACGGGCGGGACAGTCAACGGCGTGATCTGGGATGGCTTCAACAACGGGTTCGTCGTGTTTCAGAACGCCGTGGATCTCGAAGTCCTCAATCCGGCGTACCGCCAGTCACAGGATTTCACTCGCATTCTGACGCACGAGATCGGCCACACGATCGGCTTCGGACACACGCAGGCTGGAGGCAGCGTTCCGAACCCGAGGTCGAACATCATGTTCGCCCAGTGCTGCTTTGCGGAAACGCCGGTTCCGCCTGCGTTAGGGACCGACGATCTTCTTGGCCTCCGGACCGTGTACCCGGAGGCGACGCCCTCCGGGCCCACGATGTCGCTGGACAAGACGTCGCTCCGCTTCGGCGCCGTGACGTCCGGCGGAGGATTCATCTATCGCACCGCGACGCAGATCGTGCGTTTGACGCAGGCAGGCAGCGGGACCGTCACGTGGACGGCGACGCCGACGCGGCCCTGGCTCGTTCTCGACCGGACGTCCGGGACTGGTCCCGCGCTATTACAGATAGGCGTTCAACCCGATGCGAACCTGCCGCAGGACGGCATCGCTGACGGCGCCATCGTCTTCACGTTCAGCGGAGCATCGAACACGCCGGGGCCGATTTCGATTCAACTGAACCTCAGGCTGATCGGCATGTCCACCGGCCCGATCGGCGCGGTGGACACGCCGTTGGACAACGCGACGGGCGTGACCGGAGCGGTGGCGTTCACGGGGTGGTCGCTCGACGACATCCAGTCGATGCGCGTCAACATCTGCCGATCGCCATTCGGCACCGAATCCGCCTCGGGGAACGATCTCTGCGCCGGGAATGCGGAGGTCTTCGTCGGGTCGGCGATCTTCATCGACGGCGCGCGGCCGGACGTCCGTGCGGCGTTTCCCAACCATCCGCTCAGCACGCGAGGCGGATGGGGACTCATGGTGCTGACGAACATGCTGCCCGGCCAGGGCAACGGCACCTATCACTTTTCAATCTACGCGCAGGATCGCGAGGCCAACTTCGTGCGTCTCGGTACGCGGACGCTGACGTGCGACAACGCGAACGCGACGAAGCCCTTCGGCTCGATCGATACGCCCGAGCAGGGCGGCGTGGTGTCCGGCGCCAACTTCCTCAACTTCGGATGGGCGCTGACGCCCCGCGGCTCGACGCTTCCCGGGAAGATCATTCCGATCGACGGATCGACCATGAGCGTGATCGTGGACGGCGTGTCGCGCGGCACCGTCGACTACAACCACGAACGCGACGACATCGAATCGCTCTTCCCCGGATACCGGAATACGGAAGGTCCGAATGGTGCGGTCGGATCCCGCGCGATCGATACGACGACGCTGGCGAACGGTCTGCACACGATCTCCTGGACCGTGACGGACAGCGCGGGTGTGACGCAGGGAGTCGGAAGTCGTTTCTTCACGGTATCCAACGGCACGGGCAGCGTGACGAGCCCGAATGTCACTGCGAGCGCCAGTGTCGCCGCGAGCGCTCTGCTCGACGAATCGGCTGCCGGATCCGCGCCGTTGTCGACGGCGAGGGTGCGCGCACGCCGCGGCTGGAGCCGGTCGGCGGCATGGAAGGACTACGTGCCGACCGCGGCCGGGCGAGTCGTGATTCGCGCCGAAGAGGTCGATCGCGTCGAGGTGATGCTCGATCGGCGCAGTGGCGCGCACCTCTCGGGATATCTTCGTTCGGCGGGCGAGCTCACGGCGCTTCCGGCCGGCTCGACGCTGGACGCGAACGCCGGTCGCTTCACGTGGGCGCCCGGCGCGGGTTTCGTCGGCAACTACGATCTGGTGTTCGTGCAGTGGGCGGGCGACGCACCCGTATCGCGCCAGGAAGTGCGCATCGTGCTCGCGCCGAAAACGAGCGGCCTCGTCGGACCGCAAGTCGTCATCGACGCGCCGCGATCGCAGCAGGACCTTGCGCAGCCGTTCATGATCGGCGGGTGGGCCGCCGATCTGTCCGCGGCCACCGGCACGGGGATCTCCAGCCTGCACGTCTGGGCGTATCCGCTGCAGGGAGGGCCCCCGGTTTTCGTGGGCCCGGCCACGTATGGCGGCGCCCGGCCTGACGTCGCGGCTGTGCACGGCGACGAGTTCCGGGACTCCGGCTTCGGCATCATCGTCGCGGGTCTCGCCCACGGAAACTACGATTTCGCGGTGTTCCCGTGGAGCATCGAGGCGGGGGATTTCCTGCCCGCCAGTGTTGTCCGCGTGACAGTCCGGTAGCGACAATCTTGTAATCCGCCAGCCTCTATTCGGCACATTGCAGAAATGTCAGCGGAAATGACCGTTCTTTAATAGAGTCTGCAGCGGTGGAGCTTGGCGTCTTGTTTGCTGAGCTTCCCCCTCGCATGAGTGTGTCCCTGGCCCGCGTTCGGCTGCTGACCGTGGCGCTTTGCCTTCTGGCGGCGGTCACGCCGGCGTCCGCGTCGACGGTCCTCTACCGGACCGACGCGCAGCTTATCGCTTCGTCCGAGCGGGTCGTCCACGCGCGCGTGGTCGGCCAGCGCGCCGCGCGCGGGCCGCAGGGACAGATCTATACCGTCACCACGCTCCAGATCATCGAGGACCTGACCGGGATCGCCGGGACGAGCGTCGAAGTGTGGGAGCTCGGCGGCGTGCTTGGAGGCGAGTTCCTCTACGTCGGCGGCGCCGTGGAGTACCGGATGGGCCAAGAGGTGCTCGTGTGCCTCGAACGAGGGCCGCTCGGGCTCCGTAGCGTCTCGATGGGCTTTTCGAAGTTCGACGTGCTGGCCGCATCGAACGGCGTACGCGCATTGCGTAGAAACATGCGCGACACGAACGTCGTCGGCGGCGAGCCCGGGCGCGACGGGACGCTCGACGAGTTCAGGGCGCTCGCCGCGCAGACGACGGGCCGTCGATCGCGCGCCGGCATCGCGCCCGCGCAGGGCAGCCCGCTTCAAACGATCGCGGAGCCGTTCACGCTCCTCGGAGGCAGCCCGGGATTTCGGTGGGCACAGGCGGACACCGGCACGCCAGTGGTCTGGTACAAGAACACCAGCGCTCAGCCGCCGCTCGACGGCGGTCTGGACGCCGTCAACGAGATTCAGATCGCTCTCTCGGCATGGACCGCGCCCGCCTCCGCATCGATCATCCTGCAGTACGCCGGGACGACGCTCCAGAGCGTCGCCAAGGGACCGTGGAGCGGTGGGATACCTTCGAACAGCGGCGTGATCACGTTCGAGGATCCCAACAACGAGATGAGCGGAGGGACGCTCGCGATCGGCGGCGGCAATGGCAGCTTCGGCACGGGCGGCACCGTCAACGGGAACACCTTCCACGGTTTCATTCGCGCGTACGTGATCTTCGCCGACGGTCTGACGGGCTCGTTCCGCCAGTCGCAAAACTTCACCCGGGTGCTCGAGCACGAGATCGGCCACGCCATCGGGCTCGGCCACACGCAGGACAGTATCCCGAATGCAACGGCGAACATCATGTATCCGTCGTGCTGTTCGGGGAGCACGCCGATCGCGCCCGCAATTGGCCCTGACGATCTGGCCGGCCTGAACTTCATCTATCCCTCCGGGGCACCCTCCTGCTCGTTCTCGATCAATCCGATCAGCGCCGCAGCAGGAGCGGGTGGAGGCCCCGGGCTCGTCAACGTCACGACGCAGCCTGGATGCACCTGGACCGCGTCGACCAACGCGTCGTTCCTCAGCGTGACCGGGGGCTTGCCCGGTAACGGCTCGGGACCGTTGAACTACTCCGTCGCGGCGGCGACCGGGACGGCGCCGCGGTCCGGCACGATGACGATTGCGGGCCAGACCTTCACCGTCAACCAGTCTGGTTGCTCGTACTCCCTCAGTCCCCCGACGGCATCGGCACCGGTCGCGGGCGGCAGCGCCAGCGTGACGCTCACGACGCTGCCCGGATGTCCGTGGACGGCATTGAGCAACTCGGCGTTCCTCTCGATCACGCCGCCGACGAGCGGCAGCGGCACTGTGACGTTGAACTACAACGTCAGCGGCAACGGCGTGACCGCGCGCACGGGAACGGCGACGATCGGCGGCCAGACGTTCACGCTCAACCAGTTCGGGACGGGACCCGCCGCGGCGCTCGACAAGGCCACGCTGCACTTCGGCGCGACGCTGACCGGCGGAGGCGTCACCGCGCAAACGTCGACGCAGGTCGTCAGGCTCACGCAATCCGCGGGCCCCGCGATCACCTGGTCCGCTTCGTCCAACCAGCCGTGGCTGAGCGTAACGCCCGCTTCGGGGAGCGGGCCGGCGCAGCTTTCGATAAGCGTCAACCCGTCGAACATGGCGTCGCCGGCGACGGTGACCGGCGCGATCACGTTGACGCTTGGCAATGCCGGGAACTTCGTGAGCCCGATCGCGATCACCCTCCGGCTCATGCCGACGGGTACGTCCTTCGCCCCGGTCGGCGTGATCGACACACCGCTCGACAACTCGGTCGGCGTAGTTGGCGCGATTCCGGTGACGGGCTGGGCAGTCGACGATGTGGAGGTGGCGGCGCTGTATGTGTGCCGCAACCCGGTCGTTGGCGAGAGCCCGGCGCCGGACGGGCGCTGCGGCGGGTTGCAACAGGTCTTCATCGGTGAAGGAGTGTTCATTGACGGCGCGCGGCCCGACGTCGCCGCCGCGTTCCCCACCCATCCGCGCTTCTCGCGAGGCGGGTGGGGCTTCATGGTGCTGACGAACATGCTGCCGGCGCAGGGCAATGGCACGTACACGCTGCAGGCGTACGCTATCGATCGCGAGCTGCATACGACGCCGATTGCCACGCGAACGATCACGTGCAACAACGCGCAGGCGACAAGGCCGTTCGGCGCAATCGATACGCCGACGCAGGGCGGCACCGCGTCAGGCGCCAACTATCTCAACTTCGGGTGGGCGTTGACGCCCCAGCCCAAGACCATTCCGACGGACGGCTCGACGATCACGGTGTTCGTCGACGGCGTGTCGATGGGACACCCGACGTACAACAACTTCCGATCCGATATCGCGAATCTGTTCCCCGGCTACAACAACACCAGCGGGGCGGTCGGGTTCAAGACGATCGACACGACGGCCCTTGCGAACGGTCTCCATACGATCGCGTGGACCGTCACCGACAACCAGGGCGCGACGCAGGGCATCGGGAGCCGGTATTTCAACGTGGCGAATGGGTCCGGAGCGATGACGGCAGCCGTGACCGAAGCCGCGGCCGAAGCGGCGTCGACTGCGGAGCTGCAGGTCGATGCCTCACCGCTCGTGGCCCGCCGGGGATGGGATACCGACGCGCCGTGGCGGGCGTTCCAGGCGAGCAACTCCGGCCGGACGGTCGTCCGGGCCGAGGAAGTCGGCCGCCTCGAGCTGCGAGTCGGATCGGCGGCCGCGGACGTGACTTTCGAGGGATACCTGAACACCGAGAACGGTCGTTCGCCGCTGCCGGTCGGCTCGAAGCTCAATCCCGCCACCGGAGAGTTCGTCTGGGCGCCGGGCGTCGGCTTCGTCGGCGCGTACGACTTGACGTTCGTTCGCCGCTCCGGCGGGCGAGCGGTGAGCCGCAGAGATGTCCGCGTCGTGCTGCAGGCGAAGGGCAGCGGCTTCGTCGGGCCGCAGGTCGTCATCGACGCGCCGCGCGCGCAGCAGGACGTCGCGCAGCCCTTCATGCTCGGCGGCTGGGCGGCAGACCTCGGCGCCACGGAAGACACGGGCGTCTCGGGAATTCACGCGTGGGCCTATCCGCTCAACGGTGGAGCCCCGGTATTCGTCGGCGCCGCCACCTACGGCGGCGCGCGGCCGGATGTCGCCGCCGTACACGGCGATCACTTCCGGAACTCGGGCTATGGATTGTTCGTGCAGGGGCTCACACCGGGCCACTACGATCTCGCCGTGTTCGCCTGGAGCACGGAAGCCGCCGACTTCGTCCCCGCGAAGGTCGTGAGGGTCACTGTTCGATAGACACTCACGGGTTCATAGGTTCACGGGTTCAGGGGTTCACAGGTTCACTGGTTCTTGAGTTTAGGGCAACGGGTTCATCATCACCCCTGAACCCTGAACCCTGAACCCGAACCCTGAACCCTGAACCCTGAACCCCTGAACTCGTGAACCCGTGACGCCCCCTTACCGAACGGTCACGAAAAACGCCTGCGACAAGTCGAAGAGTCCGGTGGCAACGCTCATCGCGTAAACGCCGATGTGCCACTCGCCAGGCGAGAGTCCGTTGGCCACGAGGCCGAACCCTGCGTTCTGAAACTGCGGTCCGAACGTGGCAGCGACGTCGGGCCGGCTGCCGAACGACGCCGCGCCGAGGAAGACGGCTGCCGTGCCGTCAGTTTTGAACGCCCACGAATGGATCGCCGCGATGCCCGTGCCGGACGGCGCCGCGGGATCGATCGCCCATCCGCCAATCACGAACGGGGCCTCCACGGTCGCCGACGGTGCGGGCACATCGATCTGGAGCACCGGTGCCGGGACGGTCACGAAAAACGCCTGCGCCATGTCGAAGAGCCCGCTGACGGTGCTCATCGCGTAGACGCCGACGTGCCAGTCGCCGCGCGAGAGCCCCGTGGCGGCGAGACTGAAACCGGCGTTCTGGAACTGCGGACCGAAGGCGGCCGCGACGTCGGGCCGGCTGCCGAACGACGCCGCGCCGAGGAAGACGGACGCCGTGCCGTCGGTCTTGAACGCCCACACATGGATTGTCGCGATACCTGTTCCTGACAGCGCCGCAGGATCGATCGCCCAGCCGCCGATCACGAACGATGAGCCCACGGTAGACGAGGGGGCTGGTACATCGATGTGGAGCATGCCAGCCGGCAGGATATTCACGGCGACCGAACCAATCGCCGCGAGGGACTGTGTGGCGGTGACGAGCCCGTACACGCCGATCAGGTAGTTCCCGGGCGGAAGCCCCTTCACGTTCAGGGCGTATCCGCTGTCGGTGAACTGCGGACCGAAGAACGCCGCGACGTCCGGCCGGCTCAGTCCGCGCGTTGCCTCTCCCAGGAAATACGGAGTGCCCGTCGATGAGAACGCCCACACGGTAATCGTCGAGACGCCGGGGTCTACGGCGGCGTTCGCGTCGAGCGCCCAACCAGTGAGCACGAACGGCTGCTGAACCTGGTTGCCGCTCCCGGGCGATTCGATCTGGAGAACCGGCTGCGAGGCGCCGGCTGTCACGAGCGCAACGATGCTGCCGTCGTTCCAGTTGACGGCATACAGCTCGCCGTTCGCGTCAACGCCGAACGAGCTGACGGTGCGGGTAGTCGCGCCGGCATTGATCTCGCTCGTGTGATCGATTAGATCGGACGCTGTCGCTTCGCCCGTCGCCGGATCGATCGTCAGCGCGAGCGACGCGATGCGGCCCGTGATGAAATCGCCGAACACGTAGCGGCCGCGCATCGACGGGATCGCGGAGCCGCGATACACGAAGCCGCCGGTGACCGACCGTCCGAAGCCGCGATCGTACTCGTGGATCGGCTCGACGATCGGCTCGAACGCCGGCGGGATGGACGTCTGGAAATCGTGCGCGCCTTCACGGTTGCGCCAGCCGTAGTTGCGGCCGGGGCGGTTCGGCGGCTCGTAGCTGATTTCCTCGAACCGGCTCTCGCCGACATCGCCGATGAGCAACCCGCCCGTGCCGCCGCGCGCCGGGTCGTCCATGCTGAAGCGCCATGGATTCCGGAACCCCACGGCCCACACCTCGGGCGCGCCGGTTCCGTTCGCGAACGGATTGCCGGGCGGGATGTCGAGGCCCTCGGGATCGCCGTCGCCGACGTTGACGTCGATCCGAAGCAGCTTGCCGACGAGCATCGTCAGCGTTTGCGCGCGATGGTTCGGATCGTTGGACTCGCCGCCATCTCCCGTGCCGATGTACAGAAAGCCGTCCGCGCCGAACACGAGGTTGCCGCCGTAGTGGACCTGCGCCGGATGGGTGATGAACCTGTTGCCGTCGGACCACTGCAGGTCGAATCGGCTCGCCGCATCCGCCGACAGGGGATCCGCCAATCGCGTGAAGCGCGCGACGACGAGATGGCTGTCGCTGTTGACGAACGACACGAAGAAGCGGCCGCTCTCCGGGTAGTTCGGGGCGAACGCCAGGGCGATGAGGCCGCGCTCGCCGCCCGTGGCGACGACGCCGCTGAGATCCAGGAACGGCGCCGGCAGCAGCGCGCCGTTCTGCACGACACGGATTGTTCCTCCCTGCTCGACCACGAACTGCACGGCCGGGTTGGAAGGATCCTGAACGAATGCGAGCGGATGCGTCAGTCCGGTGACGAACAGCCTGCCTCTGAACTGCGCTTCGCTTGGATTGGCCGATAGGACGACGAAGAAAAGTGCGGCAACCGCACACCCGACCGAACGGACCACGTTCATACACTCCTTAGACTGTCGGCGCTGGCATCCGGTTATACGTTTCGGCCCGGGGCGGCGTTTTCTACAGGACTGCACGCTGCTGCTACCATTGGCGCGTGCTACGCATCGGCTTCGACGGCCGCGCACTGGCGTCGCCGGCGGCCGGAATGCGCCGCTACACACGCGAGTTGTTTGGTGCACTGGCCGGGCTGGATCCTGGGATGACCGTCGTCGCGGTAGGATCGCCGGCCGGGTCAAACCTGCCTCCCGGGATCGAGGCGGTTCCAGCGGCAATCTCTCTGCCAACAAACCTGGGATGGATGATCTCGGGGTTGCCGCGCGCCGCCAGCCGCGCGCGGCTCGACCTCTTTCATGCCCCGTCGTACACGGTCCCGGTCGGTGGACCGCGCCCACTCGTCGTCACCATTCACGACGTCAGCTACGAGCGTCACCCGGAGTGGTATCCGTACAAGCGCGATCCGTTCCGGCGCGCCTTCTACCGGCGCAGCGCTCGCGCGGCCGATCGCATCGTGACCGACTCCGAGTTCTCGAAGCGCGAGATCGCCGACGCGTACGCGCTCGACGCGGATCGGATCGACGTGGTGCCGCTCGCCGCGGCACCGGCATTCAGCCCGGGTCCGCCGTTGCCGCTCGCTGATGGATGGCCGTCGACGTTCGTCGTGCACGTCGGCGACCTGCATGCGAGGAGGAATCTCCCGATGGTCGCGCGCGCGCTGGCCAGGGTGAGGCAGCGCAATCGCGCGCGGCGCGCGTGCGGCCTGATTCTCGCCGGAGTCGATCGCGGGAGCGCATCGGAGCTTGCGGCGATCAGCGACGCGTCCGGCGGGGACACGCCGCTCGTCACGTTCGCGGGCCTCACGAATGAATCCACCCTGCTGGCGCTGTACCGCTCCGCCGCCGCGCTCGTCTACCCTTCGCGGTACGAGGGATTCGGTCTTCCACTGCTCGAGGCCATGAGCTCCGGGGCGCCCGTCATCGCCGCGCGCTCGTCCTCGATTCCCGAAGTCGTGGGCGACGGCGGAGTGCTGCTCGATCCGGACGACGAAGCCGCGTGGAGCGACGCGATCGAGCGGGTGCTCGACGACGCCGATCACCGCGATCGCCTGCGCCGCGCGGGGTTGGCGCGTGCCGGCGGGTTCTCGTGGCAGAAGACCGCGCGCGAGACGGCCGCCGTCTACACGCGGTTGATCGGAAGGAGCGCGTGACCCCCGCGGTCTCCGTCATCGTGCTGAACTACAACGGCCGTGATTTTCTGGGGCCGTGCCTCACGGCGCTGGCCGCGCAGGCCGGCGCTCCACCGTTCGAGACGATCCTCGCCGACAATGGATCGACGGACGGCTCCCTGACTTTCGTGTCGTCCACGTTTCCATCCGTCCGGATCGTGAACAACCAGGCCAATCTCGGATTCGCCGGCGGCAACAATCGGGCCGCGAGCGCCGCGGCCGCTCCGCTGCTCGCATTCCTCAACAACGACACGATCGCCGCTCCGGACTGGCTCGCGCGCCTGCATACCGCACGCGTCGAGCACCCCGATCATCAACTGACCGCGTCGCGCATCGTGTCGCTGAATCACCCGGACATCGTCGACAGCGCCGGCGACGGCTACCTGCGCGCGGGCGGCGCCTACAAGCGGGGCCACGGAACGTCCTCGGACGAATTCCTGCGATCGCGCGAGGTCTTCGGCGCGTGCGGCGCGGCATTCCTGATCTCGCGCGCGCTCTTCGACGAGCTCGGCGGGTTCGACGAATCGTTCTTCATGGTGTACGAGGACGTCGATCTCTCGTATCGTGCGCGGCTCGCGGGCGCCCGTTGCTGGTACGCGGCCGACGCCGTCGTCCGGCACGCCGGAAGCGGCACGCTGGGAACGATGAGCGCGTCCGCGGTGTTTCACGGTCAGCGGAATCTCGAGTGGACGTGGCTCAAGAACACGCCCGCGGGCCTGATGCTTCGAACGCTGCCCGCGCATGTACTGTATTCGGCCGCCGGTCTCGCGCACTATGTCGTCCGCGGCCGCGCGGGTTCCGCGCTCCGCGGCAAGCTCGCGGCGATGCTGGGTGTCCCGCGCGTGCTCTCTGCGCGGCGCTCGGTGCAGCGCGCGCGCAGGGCAGACGTCGCGAGCGTCGAAGCGTTCCTGGATCGCGGATGGCTGTCCGTGAAGCGCCGCGAGAAATCCCTGTAGGGCAGACGAACGCGCGCGGAGAAAACAGGCGCGGAGGCGGAAGATCAGCGCGGCTCGATCTTTCCAAACATCAGGATGGGAGCGCTGTCGGCCGGCGCGTTCTCGACGCGAATCTCCAGGCGCCTGAATCGCGGCGCGCGCCCCTGCGGCAGGTGGAGGCGCAGCGGCTGCCACCGGTCGGGTTCGACGGAGACGATGTCGGCCGGCCGTCCGTCGAGCGTCAGGTGCAGGCGGACGGCGGACGCGCCGCGGACGAGACGCACCGGCATCGTGATCGTCTGCGCCTGGGACGGGATGAAGACGGCGCTCGTCGTGCCGGCCAGCCGGTACCTGACACCGTCGACCGCATCCTGCCACGCCGACAGACCGACCCCGCGGTGATCCAGGTTGTAGTCGGCGCGCTGCCGCCCGACCTGGAACGGAATGGACGCGGCCGCGAGGATCACAACCGCGCCCGCGATCGCGATCGAACGCCGCGGTGTACGGGCGGTCGTGCCCGACAGGCTCCAGCCGCAGACGACGCCGAGCACGAGCCAGAACGTGATCGCGGGCTCGTCGATGAGGAGCGGGTGGCTTCCGAGCCACGAGAGCACGAACGCGAAGAGCCCGGTGACGAGCCCCCAGCGAACCGGATCGTGAACGTTCGCGCGAAGCAGCCGCGCGCTCAGCCTCACGGCCGTTACGAGCAGCCAGACGAGCGCCGCAAGCCCGACGATCCCGAGCTCCCCGAGTATCTGAAGAAAGTTGTTGTGCGCGTTCTCGTGGATGGCGGGCGGAAAGATGCGCAGGAGCTCGGGTGAGCTGAACTCGCCGGACCGCGAATAGTAGCGGCCCACGCCGACGCCGAACAGCGGCGCCGACGCTGCCATCCGAACGCTCGTCTGGGCGAGCTCCCAGCGTACCTGCACGGCCGTGATCGCCGACTGCTGATTCCCGCGCTCGGGAACGAGATACGCGGCAGTCGCGGACAGCAGCGCGAGGACGAGCGCCGCCACCGCGAGCGTCGTGCCCCGAACGCCTCCTCGACGGATCCGCATCGCGCGCGCGCCGGCCGGGAGGAGAATCGCCAGGAGCCCCGTCATCATCGCGAGCCGGGATCCGGCGATCCACGCGGAGCTTCCGACGAGGACGATCGACAGGAACCACGCGCGACCCTTTGGCACGAGCGTCAACCCGATGGCGGCGAAGAGCGCAAGGACGAAGTACGAACCCGCCGCGTTCACGTCCGCGTAGTGGATATTGAGCCGCTGCGTCATGAGATAACGCGCGAACGCCGGAAGCGGCGATTCCAGACGCGCCGCGGCTTCCCACAGGCGGAGGAGATTGAGCGCCGAGGCCGCGGACGCGCCGCAAACGACCCACGCGGCCGCACGTTGTCCGAACCCGGCGACGTCGCGGGCGGTCGTCGCGGCGGCGCGCAGTACGATCGCGCTCTCCAGGAGACGCATCGCGGCGTCCACGGGATCGAAGGTCACCGAGGTGACGAAGTAAGTCGAGTCGAAGAGCGCGCGCAGGTCGGCTGCGACGGTCGCGTTGCCGAACCGCCAGGCATCTACCAGCAACTGCACCGCGAGCGAGGCCGCGACAATCGCCACGAAGAGCACGAACGGCGCCGTGAGCTCGTCGCTCGCCGCCGGCCGCTCGCCCGTTCGATGTGTCGCGCGCCGCGCACAGTACCCCAGGCAGAACGCGACGACGAGCGTTTCCGGCCACGCGACGGCCGGCTGCCACTGCCGGCCGAGCCATGCGGCGATCGGCACGGAGGCCGCGAGCGCCAGAAGCCCGCGCTCGGGGCGGATGGCGGACACGACGGCGAGCGCGAACCAGCCTGCCGCGACGAAACCGGGAACCTGTGGAGTCCGCAGGAGCGAGACGAACAAGGCGAGGAACAGTACGGACGCCAGCGCCGCGCTGAACCTCGCTCCCCAGTCGCGCAGCGGATGCATCGGGCTGAGGTCAGCGCGACCCGATGATCGCGTAGTCGAGGTGCGTGAAGATGCGGGCGTTGAGCTTGTCGACGTTGGCGTTGAACGCCTCTACCATGTCGGCGAGCGCGGCGTCCGTGGACTCCATGACCGCGATCTTCTGCAGGCGGTCCTCGGGACCGACCGGCGTGCGGTACTCGATCTCGGCGCGCGTGAAGCCGCTGGCGAGCACGAGGTACTTCATCGTGTCCGGATGCAGCGGCCAGACGTGGGTGATGTCGCGGATGTAGCTGTCGAAGAACGCGACCCAGCACGCCGGGTTGAGCGTTTCGACAACGAGCCGGCCGCCCGGGCGGATCTTGTGGAACGCGAGCTCGAGAAACCGCAGGAGGTATCCGGGCTGCAGGTGTTCCACCACCTGCGCGGCGAAGAGGCCGCCGATCGACGCGTCCGGCAGGGACTCCAGATAGCCGACGGCGTCCGCTTCGGCGACGTCGAGGCCGCGCCCGCGACAGAGCTCGACCATCTCGTGATTCACGTCGATGCCGCGAGCGGCGACGCCGGCCCCGGCGAGGAGCTCGAGAAACTCTCCGCGGCCGCAGCCGACGTCGACGACATCGGCTGCGCCTGCAAAGAGCGGGAGATAGGTCGAGAGCCGCGCGCGGATCTCGTCGCGCGACCCGCGGAACTGATCTTCGAACCCGACATACTTGTAACTGTCGAGCGGATGAAAGGCGTCGCGAGCCGCGGACCTGGAGGCCGGCGTCCCGTCCCGATCCTCGCGGCCTTCGATCTGCTGGCCGGCATTCGCGCCATCCTTGACGCCGTCTCTCGACAGCAGCCGCTCGACCTCGCGCTTGAGCGAGAGCGACGCCTGCTGGGAGACGCCGAGCATGCCGCGCAGTTCGTCGTGGCCGGAGGCCAGCGCCGCGGCTCGAGCGTCCGCGCGCTGTTCACGCACGGCGAGCGTCTCCCACCGTTTGTCGACGTTCTCGGCCAGGCCGCTGAGCGACGCGTTCACCACGAGGGCACCCCCGGCGGCGTCACGGTCGCGCGTATCGATGTACGCCGTCACCTGCTGCAGGTACAGCAGCGCGCGCGCGTGAAATTCCCCGAGTCGAGCGAACTCGTCCCGCAGTCGCGCGGTCGTGTCCTCGGCGGCGCGATGCGCATCCCGCGCGGCCGCGACGTTGCGGTTGAGATGATCGACGAGGTGAGCGTTGAAGGTGAGCTGGCGCTCGAAGTAAGGGGCCACCGTCCGCCAGATGAACCCGATCAGCCGGCCGCGCCAGCCGCGGTCGGACGGCGGCGCCGTCAGCGTCTTCCATTCCGCGTTCAGCGCCGCGAGGAGCTCGTCGTCGTAGGCGCCGCGGAGCGGCGGAAACTCCGGGGGCGGCGGCAGCGCGCGATCGAGCGCGGTGAGGGCGTCGTTGTAGCGCCGGTCGGCTTCGTCGCGCTCGCGCTTCAGTCGCCGAAGCGTTTCTTCCAGCGCCGTCATTACCGTCGGCGGGCGCCTGTGGCGAGCGCCGCAATCGTGCCGTCGGTCGGGCTGCTTGCGGACGCGTGCGGACGGCGTGGGATCCGCCCGGCGCGGAACGCGAGCCGCCCGGCCTCGACCGCGAGCTTCATGGCCTGCGCCATGGCGACCGGGTCGGCGGCCTGCGCGATCGCCGTGTTCATCAGGACGCCGTCGGCGCCGAGCTCCATGGCGATCGTCGCGTCCGACGCGGTACCGACGCCGGCATCGACGATGACCGGCACGCGCGCCTGTTCGCGGATGATCAGCATGTTGTTCGGGTTCTGAATCCCGAGGCCGGATCCGATCGGGGCGCCGAGCGGCATGACGGCCGCGGCGCCCGCCTCCTCGAGCCTCTTGCAGATGATCGGATCGTCATTGGTGTAGGGCAGTACGACGAAGCCTTCGCGCACCAGCACGCGCGTGGCCTCGAGGAGCGCGATGTTGTCGGGGAAGAGCGTCCGCTCGTCGCCGATCACTTCCAGCTTCACCCAGTTCGACAAGCCGACTTCCCGGCCCAGCCGCGCCGTCCGAATCGCATCGTCCGCGGTGTAGCAACCGGCGGTGTTCGGGAGCAGGAAGATGCGGGACTGATCGATGTGGCCGAGCAGGGACTCGGCGCTCCGATCCTGAAGATTGACGCGCCGCACGGCGACGGTGACCATCTCGGCGCCCGCCGCGCGGTGCGCGTCGGCCATGATCTGGTTCGACGGATACTTTCCCGTGCCAAGGATCAGGCGGGAGCGAAAGGTCTTGTCGGCGATGGTGAAGGTGTCGGTGGACATGTTTCCTGCAGCGTCCGGCTTCAGCCGTAGCGTCCGGCTTCAGCCGGACCGGTCAATTACTACCCTCCGCCAACGAACCTGACGATTTCGATCTCGTCTCCGGCATTTACGACAACCGACGCCTGGCGGTCACGCTTCACGATGGCCAGGTTGTGCTCGACGGCCACGATCCGGGGGTCGATCTTCAGATCGGCGAGCAGAGCGCTGATGGTGATCGGGCCGGCGATCTCGAACGGCTCGCCGTTCACGCGTATCGTCAAAGTCTACCTCAAAGGTTCGAGTGAAAAGGGCACGGGCAGATCGAGCGTCTGCATGAGATGCCGCAGCGACGCGCTCCCATCGTCGGTCAGGTGCTGAGGAAGCGGGATTGTCTCCAGTGAAACGGCGCCGGGACGGCGCAGCTCGTCGTCGATGAGGCACCGGTAGTCGGCGGCCATCGCCTCGAGTGAATGGTTCGCCCTCCAGTATTCCCGTCCGGCCCGACCGAGCGAGCCGCGCGCGCCCGCGTCGGTTGCGAGGCGGCGCATGGCCAGGCGCAGCGAATGGTCCTCGTCGACGATGTCGATCGCGACGGTGCAGGGCGTCTCGCCTGAAGGGCCGTTGCTCTGCCACGTGCGCGGGTCGATCGATGGCACATCCGCGGTGTGGGCGAGGTCGATGGTGACGGTCGGCTTGCCCGCGGCCAGACACCACAGCCACGGTCCGGAGACTTCGCGCGCGGTCGGCCAGCGCAGGTTCAGGCTGACGTCGCAGGCTGCAATCGCGCCCGCGAAGTCCTCGTCGGTCTCGAGGTATCCCGTGACGGTGCTGCAATCCGTCAGGCCGTGCCGGTCGATTTCGGCGCGAAGGTCGTACTGCGGAACCGTCGCGCCAGCGAGCAGCAGGTGACTCGACGGCTGATACGCGCGCGTGGCCGCGAATGCGCGGAGGATCTGCGGCAGACGCTTGTCGGGAGTCAGCCCACCGTAGCAGCCAAACACCAGCGCAGCATCCGGGATCCTGAACCGCTCGCGCGCACGGGCCCCGAGCCGCCGGCACTCCTCATCGTCGAGCACGATGCCGTGGCCCAACCGGACGATGTCGATTCGTGCGCCGGGCGCTTCCTCGCGCAGCCGCGCAGCGCTGGCCGCCGAATGGACGGCCACGCGGCGCGATCGGTTCGCGACGAGCCGAGTCATCGGAAAGGCGTAGTGCAGATGGTTGTCGAAGCCCGCAATGGCGAGCTCGGCGAGATCCACGTTCGCCTCGGGATGGTTCCGCGCGAACTCGATCCGGTAGTCCGCGGCGCGAAAGGTGCGCAGCAGGGATGCGGCACGCGCATGGTGCAGGTGCGCATCGTGGAGCGCCACGATCCCCGGATACCTGAAGAGATACGGCCACTGATAGTCGTGGTGCGACGAGTTGCCGAGCTGGTAGATCGTCAGGTCGTAGGGACGCGTGTGGTGTTCCCATGCGAAATCGTGGGCCGAGCGGAGCGGCGAGCCGGCTGGCGGCGGCCAGCCGTTCAGGTTGTGCTGGTCGACGAACACGTCGATCTGGTGTTCGTCAGCCAGCGTGGCGACCAGCTCCGAGCTGCACCGGGCGATGCCGGTTGCGACCGGCGGCATCGGACTGAACCACGCGAGGCGGGGCACGCTGGTATTTTAGTCGCCTGCCCTCCGACCGAACGACCGAACGACCGAGCGACCGGACGACCGAGCGACCGAACGACCGGACGACCGAACGACCGGACGACCGGATCACTGTGATAGCATTCGGGCTCAGACGGTCATTGGCGGGCGGCCATGGACCGGAGACGCGTCCGGAACGCCCGAAAGGCGACGGCGCGCTTTTTTTGAGGGTGGCTTGCGAAAACATTCACAAGCTGTCCGGAATCATTCGTTCTTCAGGACGTGACATGCACGGCTGGGTTCCGATCCTCATCATGATTGGGCTGGGCGCCGGGTTCGGGGCGTTCAACATCATCCTGTCGCATATGATCGGCCCGCGGAAGCCGACGCCCGAGAAACTCGCGCCGTACGAGTGCGGCATGCCGCCGGTCGGCGACGCGCGAGAGCGGCACCCGGTCAAGTTCTATCTGGTCGCGATGATCTTCCTGCTCTTCGACATCGAGGTCGCGTTCCTCTACCCGTACGCGACGGCGATGCGATCGCTCGGCTGGACGGGATTCGTCCAGATCCTGGTGTTCTTCGCGATCCTCCTGGCCGGATACGTCTACGTCTGGCGGAAGGGCGTCCTCGACTGGGGCCACGAACGCGGGTAAGGCGTTCGAGAGAGACACGAGCCGGCGCAGCTTCGTAATCTGTATATGAGCGACAACGATCTCCCCATCCTGACAACCACCGTCGAGAAAGTCGTGCAGTGGGCGCGCCGGTCGTCCGTGTGGCCCGTCACCTTCGGCCTCGCGTGCTGCGCGATCGAGATGATGGCGATGAGCGCGGGCCGTTACGACATCGCGCGCTTCGGCGCGGAAGTCTTTCGCGGATCGCCGCGCCAGTCCGACCTCATGATCGTGGCCGGCCGGCTGTCGCGCAAGATGGCGCCCGTGCTGCGCCGCATCTACGATCAGATGCCCGAACCGAAATACGTCATCTCGATGGGTGCGTGCGCCTCGGTCGGCGGCGTCTTCGACAACTACGCGATCGTCCAGGGCGTCGATCAGGTCGTGCCGGTCGACGTGTTCGTGCCGGGCTGCCCGCCGCGCCCCGAGGCGCTCATCTACGGCATCGTGCAGCTCCAGCGCAAGATCGACAAGCAACGCTCGTTCGCGTAGCCTGACGCCCGCTCGCTCACAGCTTATGCAATCGAACGCCATCATCGAGGTGTTGTCCCGCGCGCTGCCCGGCGATGCCGCACGCGTCGAGCCTGTCGAATCGCGCGACGGCATGCCCACCATCTACGTTCCGCTCGACATCCTGGCTGGAACGGCCGTCGTTCTCCGAGACGCGCCCGAGCTGCGCTTCGCGTTTTTGGCTGACGTGACCGCGGTGGACTACTATCCGCGGCAGCCGCGGTTCGAGGTGGTCTACGTGCTGGTGTCGCCAGGCATCTCGGGCTATGGCGACTCGCCCAAGCGTTTGCGCATGAAGATCCGCGTGCCAGAAGGCACGGCAGTGCCGACGCTCTCGAGCGTGTGGCAGTCGGCCAACTGGGGCGAGCGCGAGGTGTACGATCTCTTCGGGCTGCAGTTCGACGGCCATCCCGATCTCCGGCGCATCCTGATGCCCGACGATTGGGAAGGGTTCCCGCTGCGGAAGGACTACCCGGTGCAGATCAAGGATCGGGTCAAGACGTACGCGCCGCTGCAGGTCTCTGAAGAGGAGTTCGTGGCGAACATGGAGGCTGCGCGCGCCCCGTCGAAGGCGCGGCGAGGCTGATGCCATCGACCGGCGCCGGCACCGCGGTGTCCATTGTCGCGCGCACGCTGGAGGCGGCCGTTGCCGCGCACCAGCGGATGCGGGACCTGGATCTGGCGCGCGTAGCCGCCGCGGGCGAGGCGCTGAAGATCGCGCTGACGTCGGGAAGGAAGGTGCTGGCGTTCGGCAACGGGGGAAGCGCGGCCGACGCGCAGCATCTGACGGCGGAACTGGTTGGCAGGTTCCAGAAGGATCGCCCCGGCTTCGCGGCGGTGGCGCTGACGGCCGACACGAGCCTGCTCACCAGCCTCTCGAACGACTACGGCTTCGAGCGCGTCTTTGCGCGCCAGGTCGAAGCGCTCGGAGCGCCGGGCGACGTCGCCGTCGCCATCTCGACGAGCGGCCAGTCGCCGAACGTCGTGGCGGCCCTGAAGGCCGCGCGGGATCGCGGGCTGCGGACAATCGCGCTGACCGGGCGCGACGGCGGCGACGCCGGCCGCCTCGCGGAGATTCACGTGAACGTTCCGGAGAGCGCCACCGCAAGAGTGCAGGAGGTCCACATCACGCTGATTCATGCGCTGTGTGAGATCGCGGAATCCGACTGACGGCTGCCGACTGAGTCATGCCTGAACTGCGCACGGAAACGATGACGGTCAACATGGGGCCCCAGCACCCCAGCACCCACGGGGTGCTGCGGCTCGTGCTCGAGCTCTCCGGCGAGACCGTCGTGTCCGCGGACACCACGATCGGCTACCTGCACACCGGCATCGAGAAGACCGCCGAGCAGAAGAAGTGGCAGCAGGTCATCCCCCTCGTCGAGCGGATGGACTACCTCGCCGCGCAGTCGAACAGCCTGGCCTTCATCCTCTCCGTCGAAAAGCTCCTGGACATCGAAGTGCCGGAGCGCGTCCGCAACATCCGCGTGCTCATCGCGGAGCTGCAGCGGCTCGCCAGCCACCTCGTGTGGCTCGCCACGCACGCGCTCGAGATCGGCGCCGTCTCCGTGATGATGTACTGCTTCCGCGAGCGTGAGCAGCTGCTCAACATCAACGAGATGCTCGCCGGCTTCCGCCTGTTCCCGAGTTACCTGCGGATCGGCGGCCTTCGCGAAGATTTGCCGAGCGGATTCCACCAGGCCGTCAAGAAGTGGCTCGACGCGTTCCCCGGTCACCTCGGCGAGTACGAAGATCTCCTGACGAAGAACCAGATCTGGATCAAGCGCACGAAGGGCGTCGGCGTCATGACGGCGGACGATGCGGTGACGTACGGGCTGCTGGGACCGATGGCGCGCGCGGCCGGCGTCGCCTACGACGTCCGCAAGGCGTTTCCGTACCTCGGCTACGAGACGTACGACTTCGGCGTGCCGACGCAAACGGCCGGCGACGTCTACGCGCGATACCTCGTGCGCATCGACGAGATGCGCGAGAGCACGAAGATCGCGCATCAGGCGCTCGCGCGGATCACCCCGCGCGGCGTGTTCGACATCCAGGACTACAAGATCGTGCCGCCGCCCAAGGACAAGGTCTACAGCGAGATGGAAGCGCTCATCCAGCACTTCCTGATCTACTCGCAGGGATTCAACGTGCCCGCGGGCGAGTCGTACGTGCCGGTCGAAGGTCCCCGCGGCGAGCACGGGTTCTCGATCGTGTCCGACGGCACCAACCGTCCGTACCGGATCAAGCTGCGCGCGCCGTCGTTCTACGCCTGCCAGGGGCTTCCGAAGCTGCTCATCGGCGGCATGATCGCCGACGTCATCGCCGTCATCGGCTCGACCGACGTCGTCATGGGAGACGTGGATCGATGAGCTTCCATCCGTTGATGATGTACGACCAGCGCTTCCAGAAGTCGGACCGCAAGCTGGCCGACGAAGGCGAGCCGTTTGCCTTCACGCCAGAGCGGCGCGCGGCGCTGGACGAGATCCTGACGAAGTACCCGAAGAACCAGAAGCGCTCGGCCGTGCTCGCGGCGCTCTATCTCGTGCAGGAGCAGATCGGCTACCTGACGGCCAACGGGATGCGGCACATCGCGCCGATCCTCGAGATGACGCCGGCGGAAGTCGAAGACGTCGCGACCTACTACGTGATGTTCCATCGGGAGCCCGTCGGCAGGCACGTGCTCCAGGTCTGCCGGACGCTGTCGTGCGCGCTGATGGGCGCCGAGCGGGTCACCGAGGCGCTCTCGGAGAAGCTCGGGCATCAGGGTGGGAGAGACCGACAAGTCCGGGATGTTCACGCTCGTCGAGTTCGAGTGCCTCGGCGCCTGCGATCGCGCGCCGATCGTGATGGTGAACAACGAGCAATGGCACGAGCAGGTCAGGCCCGAGGACGTGGGAAAGCTCCTGGACGACATCAAGGCGAAGGGCGAGAAGGCGTTCAGCGGATGTCATCTGGACGTGGAGCGATGAAGCTGCCAGCCGCCAGCTCCCAGCTGCCAGCCGGAGACTCCGCGAGAGGGGCTGGAAGCCGGAAGCTGGAAGCTGGAAGCCGGAAGCCGGAAGCTGGAAGCTGAGATGGACCCCATCCTCACCAAATACGTTCGCGAGCCGAATGGCTACACCCTCGACTTCTACCTGAAGCGGCAGCAGGGCTACGAGGCGCTGCGCAGGTCGCTCGCGATGCCGCCGAACGACATCATCGAGCTCGTCAAGGCTTCAGGGCTCCGGGGCCGCGGCGGCGCGGGGTTTCCCACGGGGTTGAAGTGGCAGTTCGTGCTCAAGGACTCGCCGCTTCCCAAGTACATCTGCTGCAACGCGGACGAAAGCGAGCCGGGCACGTTCAAGGATCACGTGCTGATGGAGCGCAATCCGCACCTGCTCTTCGAAGGATGTCTCATCGGCTGCCGCGCGATCGGCGCGAAGGTCGCGTACATCTACATCCGCGGCGAGTTCTTTCACGTCCAGAAGGTGCTCGAGGCGGAGCTCGCGAAGGCCTACGCCGAGGGCTACTGCGGCAGGAGCATCCTCGGCACGGACTTCGACTGCGACATCGTCATCCACCGCGGCGCGGGCGCGTACGAGGCGGGCGAGGAGACGGCCCTAATCGAGTCGCTCGAGGGGAAGCGCGCGCAGCCGCGCATCAAGCCGCCGTTTCCAGCGGCGTCAGGGCTCTACAACTGTCCGACCGCGGTGAACAACGTCGAGACCCTCTGCAATCTTCCGTCGATTGTCCTCAACGGCGCCGAATGGTTCGTGTCGCTCGGACCAGAGAAGAACAGCGGGCCGAAGCTGTTCTGCGTGAGCGGGCACGTGAAGAAGCCAGGTGTGTACGAAGCGTCGATGAGGACGTCGCTGCGCGAGTTGATTTACGGCCACGCGGGCGGTCCGTTCGACGGACGACAGATCAAGGCGGTGATCCCCGGCGGATCTTCGGTGCCGATCCTGCTCGACAACCAGCTCGACATCCCCGCCAGCTTCGACGACGTGGCGAAGGCCGGATCGATGCTCGGCTCGGCCGGCATCATCGTCATGGACGACACCACGTGCATGGTCTGGGCTGCGAAGAACCTGCTCTACTTCTACAAGCACGAGTCCTGCGGCAAGTGCACGCCGTGCCGCGAGGGCGGCGACTGGCTCCACAAGATCCTGACGCGGATCGAGAGCGGCGAGGGTGAGATGCGCGACATCGATCTCCTCGTCAGCGTCGGGAACAACATTCTTGGCAAGACGCTCTGCGCGTTCGGCGACGCCGCGGCAACGCCGGCGCTCACGACGGTCAAGCATTTCCGCGCCGAGTTCGAGGCGCACGTGCGCGAGGGCCGCTGCACCGTGCCGGCGCCGTGGCGCGCGGCCAGGACGCCGGTGGGAGCGCACTGATGAGTTGGCTGCCGCCGGTGCCGATCATCGCGCACCTCACGCTCATCTTCATCATCTTCAACATGCTCGTGCTGTCGGCCGCGTTCATGGTGTGGATGGAGCGGAAGGTCTGCGCCTATATCCAGGATCGCATCGGCCCGAATCGCGTGGGCGCCGCCGGCTGGCTGCAGCCGTTCGCGGACGTGCTCAAGCTCCTGACGAAAGAGGAGCTCCGGCCGAAAGCGGCCGACGCAGTGCTCTTCACGATCGCGCCGATCATCTCCGCGGGCGCCGCCTTCGCCGCCTTCTCGGTGGTTCCGTTCGGGACGTCGACGACGCTCTTCGGGCTGCTGGACGAGCCGGTGTTGTTGCAGGTGACCGACGTCAATGTCGGCGTGCTGGTGCTCTTCGCCATCGCGTCGATGGGCGTCTACGGGATCGTGCTCGCCGGCTGGAGCTCGAACAGCAAGTACTCGCTGCTCGGCGGGCTGCGCTCGGCCGCGCAGATGATCAGCTACGAGCTGTCCTATGCGCTGGCGCTGGCCGCCGTCATCATGATCGCCGGCTCGCTCTCGCTCCGCGAGGTGGTGCTGAGCCAGTCCGGGTACTGGTGGGGCTTCATTCCCAAGTGGTTCCTGTTCCTCCAGCCGCTCGGCTTCTTCATCTACATGGTCGCCGGCGTCGCGGAGACGAACCGCGCGCCGTTCGATTTTCCCGAAGCGGAGCAGGAGCTGGTGGCGGGGTATCACACCGAGTACAGCTCCATGAGCTTCGCGATGTTCTTCCTCGCGGAATACGTGAACATGGTGACGGTCTCCGCCGTCGCCACGAGCCTGTATCTCGGCGGCTGGCTGGGCCCGTTCCTGCCGGACTGGCTCGGGTGGCTGTGGTTCCTGCTGAAGGTCTTCCTGCTGCTCTTCTTCTACGTCTGGATGCGGTGGACGCTGCCGCGCTACCGCTACGACCAGCTGATGGAGTTCGGCTGGAAGTGGCTGCTGCCGATGGCGGTGCTGAACCTGCTGGCGACGGCCGCGCTCGTGCTGTGGATTGGATAGCGTGACATGGAAGCCGTAGCTTTCTACACCTTCGCCGCCATCGCCGTCCTGGCCTCGCTCCTCGTCGTCGGGCAGCGCAACCCGATGCACAGCGTGATGCTGCTCATCACGTCGTTCGGCGCGCTTGCGGGGCTCTACGTGCTGCTCGACGCGCCCTTCACGGCGGTGACGCAGATCATCATCTACGCCGGCGCGATCATGGTGCTGTTCCTCTTCGTGGTCATGCTGCTGAACGTGCCGCGCGAAGAGCCGATTCCGCGCGCGGCGATGGCGCTCCTGGGGCCGACCGGCATGCGGATGGGCGCGGTCCTGTCGGTAGTGCTCGGCATCGAGGTGGTGTGGGCGTTGTCGCGGTACGCGAGCGTCCCGTTCGACCCGGCCTTCGGGCCGGAGGTCAGCGACGTCGCGAACATCGGCCGGATGCTCTTCACCGAGCACGCGTTCGCGTTCGAAGTCACGTCAGTGCTGATTCTCGTGGCGATGGTCGGCGCCGTCGTCCTGGCGCGGAAGGAGCCCTGAAGGCATGGTGCCGTATACACACTTTCTGGTGCTCTCGGGGATCCTGTTCGCGATCGGGACCGCGGGCGTGTTTCTCCGGCGCAACCTCATCACGGTGCTGCTGTCGATCGAGATCATGCTCAACGCGGTCAATCTGATGTTCGTGTCGGTGGGCCGCTATCGCGGCACGGTCGACGGCCAGATCATCACGTTCTTCGTGATGACCGTTGCGGCGGCGGAGGCGGCCGTGGGGCTGGCGCTCGTGATCGCGCTCTTCCGGCATCGGGAGACGCTCAGCCCGGACGCGTACACGTCCCTGAAGTGGTGACATGCTGCTGCTGATCCCGCTCCTGCCCCTGGCAGGCTTTGTCGTGAACGCCTCGTTCGGACGGCGGCTGGCGAAATCCGTCTCGGGCGGCATCGCGTGCCTGGCGATGATCGCGTCGTTCGCCATCTCGCTTGCCGCGTCATGGCCGATCCTCACGCACGGCGGTCCCGCCGTCGAGCAGGTGCTGTTCACGTGGCTGCCGGCCGGCGACCTCCAGGTTCCATTCGCGCTGCGTCTCGATCCGCTGTCGACGCTGATGATCCTCGTCGTCACCGGCATCGGATCGCTGATTCACATCTACTCGGTCGGCTACATGCACGAGGAGACCGACAGCGAGTACGCGCGCTACTTCTCGTACCTGAACCTCTTCGCCGCGTTCATGCTCGTCCTCGTCCTCGGCGCGAACTTCCCCGTGATGTTCGTCGGCTGGGAGGGCGTGGGCCTGTGCTCGTACCTGCTCATCGGCTTCTATTTCAGAAAACAGTCCGCCTCTGACGCGGGGAAGAAGGCGTTCGTCGTCAACCGCGTCGGCGACTTCGGCTTCATCCTCGGGATGCTGCTGATCTTCACGACCTTCGGCACGCTGGACTTCCAGGGCGTCGCGGCCGCGGCGGCGACGCGCGCGCCGGAAACCCTCGGCATGGGCGTGATGACGATCGCGACGCTGCTCCTCTTCGTCGGGGCGACTGGCAAGTCGGCGCAGATCCCGCTGCACGTCTGGCTGCCGGACGCGATGGAGGGCCCGACGCCGGTCTCCGCGCTGATCCATGCCGCGACGATGGTGACGGCGGGCGTCTACATGATCGGGAGGAACGCGGTCCTCTTCTCGCACGCGCCGCTGACGCTCGAGGTCGTCGCGGCGATCGGCGTGGCGACCGCGCTGATGGCTGGCACGATCGGCCTCGTGCAGACGGACATCAAGCGCGTGCTCGCGTACTCGACGGTCTCGCAGCTGGGCTACATGTTCCTCGCGATGGGCGTCGGCGCATACGCGGCCGGGATCTTTCATCTCTACACGCACGCGTTCTTCAAGGCCCTGCTGTTCCTGGGATCGGGCGCGGTGATTCACGCGCTCGCCGGCGAGCAGGACCTCCGGCACATGGGCGGCCTCAAGAAATACCTGCCGGTCACCTACTGGACGTTCCTGATCGGCGCGCTCGCGATTGCCGGCTTCCCGCTGCTCTCGGGGTTCTTCTCGAAGGACGAGATTCTCTACAAGACGTTCGTCGGAACCGAGCACGCCCACGGCAACGTCCTGCTGTGGGGCATCGGCATGGTCACGGCGCTGCTGACGGCGATCTACATGTTCCGGCTGGTGTTCCTCACGTTTCACGGCGAGCCTCGTTTTCAGCACGCTGCGGCTGGCCATGGCAGCCATGGTGGTCATGATGCCAAGGATGCGCATGGCGCCCATGGCGGGCATGGCACGACGCCGCATGACGCTCCGTCGTCGATGGCGATTCCGTTGATCGTCCTCGCTATCGGCTCGGCCGTGGCTGGGTTTGTCGGCGTTCCGCACGCGCTCTTCGGATCGAACCGGATCGAAACGTTCCTCGAGCCGAGCTTCGAAGTGCACGCGGCGGCGGAGGCTGCTCCGGCCGGCGAGGCGCACACGCCCGCGCAGGCCGACGGCGGTCACGCAGGCGACGCGATCGCGACCGAGCGGATGCTGATGGCGCTCTCGACCGGCGTCGCGCTGGCGGGCATCGGCATCGCGGCGTTCTTCTGGCTTCGACGCGGGGAGCCGGCGTTCGCGCCGGCGAAGGAATCCGGCGGCCTGCATCGCCTCCTCTTGAACAAGTACTACGTCGACGAGATCTACGACGCCGTGATCGTCCAGCCGATCAAGCGCCTGTCGACGGGCGCCTTGTGGAAGGGCATGGACGCCGGCGTGATCGACGGCAGCGTCAACGGTGTCGGCGCCGTGGTGCACAGCGCGAGTACCGTGCTGCGCCGCGTGCAGACGGGATCGATCCGCACCTACGCGGCGTCGCTCATCCTCGGCGCGGTGGCGATCCTGGGATGGTATCTGTGGACGTAAGGTTCGGCGCCCGACGCGACTACTGAAATGCTTTCGCTCATTGTCTTTCTTCCTCTCGCGGGCGCGGTGCTCGCGCTGCTGGCCGGCGGGCGCGGCGATCGGCCGGATCGCGAGCCGCTCGTCCGCAACATCGCGCTCCTGACCTCGCTCGTCGCCTTCGCCGCGACGCTCTGGCTCTGGTGGCGGTTCGACCCGTCGAGCGCCGAGTTCCAGTTCGTCGAGCGGTACGCCTGGATCACGAGCTTCAACATCGAATACCACATCGGCGTCGACGGCATCAGCCTGTTCCTGGTCGTCCTGACCGGCTTCCTGACGCCGCTCGCCCTGCTCTCGTCGTGGGACTCGATCCACAAGAGCGTCAAAGTGTTCTCGTTCTTCGTGCTCGCGCTCGAGTCCGCCATGCTCGGCGTGTTCGTGTCGATCGACCTGTTCCTGTTCTACGTGTTCTGGGACGCCGTGCTCATTCCGATGTACTTCCTCATCGGCATATGGGGCTACGAGCGCCGGATCTACGCCGCCGTCAAGTTCATCCTCTACACGATGGCGGGCAGCGTGCTGATGCTCCTCGCGATCATCGGCCTCGCCTATGCGCACGCGCAGACCAACGGCGAGGTCGAGCTTCAACCTGCTCGACCTCTACAGCGTGACGCTCACGCCGCAGATCCAGGGCTGGTTCTTCCTGGCGTTCACGCTCGCGTTCGTCATCAAGGTTCCGCTCTTCCCGTTCCACACCTGGCTGCCCGACGCGCACGTCGAGGCGCCGACGGCCGGCTCGGTGATCCTCGCCGGGGTCATGCTGAAGATGGGCACCTACGGACTGCTGCGGTTCTCGTTCCCGCTCTTCCCGCAGGCAGCGACGACGTTCGCGCCGGTGCTTGCGCTCCTCGCGGTCATCGGCATCATCTACGGCGCGCTCGTCGCGATGGTCCAGCCCGACATGAAGAAGCTGGTCGCGTACTCGAGCGTGAGCCATCTCGGGTTCGTCGTGCTCGGGCTGTGCGCGATGAACCTGCAGGGGGTCCAGGGCTCGCTCTACCAGATGCTCAATCACGGCGTGAGCACGGGCGGGCTGTTCATGATCGTCGGCATGCTGTCCGATCGCCGGCACACGAGGCTCATCTCCGAGTTCGGCGGCTTGAAAGCCGTGGCGCCCAGGTTCGTCGCCGCGTTCCTCCTGATCACGCTCTCGTCGATCGCGCTGCCCGGGCTGAACGGGTTCGTCGGCGAGTTCCTCATCCTCGTCGGGGCGTTCAAGTGGAGCCCGATCCTGACCGCGTTCGCCGCGTCGGGCGTGATCCTCTCCGCCGTCTACATGCTCTGGATGTTCCAGCGCGTGAACTACGGCGAGGTCACGAACGACAAGAACCGGACGATGCGGGATCTGACGCCGCGCGAATGGGCGCTCGTCGTGCCGACGGTCGCGATGGCGATTCTGATGGGTGTGCTGCCCGGCATCTTCCTGGGGCCGATGGAGCCGGCGGTGACGAAAGTGATCGACCGCGTGCGCGGTTCGCAACCGTCGCGCGTCAGTGCGTCTCCGGTGTCTGCGCCGAAGCCGGCAAGCACGACGCCACGGGCAGGGGCCCCTGCCGCGCCGCAGCCAGCGGCCACCGTCAATCCGCTGGCGAAGGCGGGAAAATAACATGACCGACTTCACCGCCATCATCCCGATCGTCATCGTCGTGCTGTCCGCATGCGCGGCCATGATCGCGGAGGCGTTCCGTCAGCCGGGCGAGCGCATGCCGATTGCCGGCTTCGGCCTGATCGGCCTGACCGGCGCGGCGCTCGCGACCGTCTTTCTCTGGAACAGCGACGCGCAGAGCTTCGGCGTCGTGCGGTCGGACAACTTCGCCCTCTTCATCAACCTCGTCCTCTGCGTCGTCGGGATCCTGACGATGCTGTTCTCGGACGAGATCGTGGAGCGGGAGATGCTGCCGCCCGGCGAGTACTACGCGCTGACGCTCTTCGCGATCAGCGGCATGATGCTGATGGCCGCCGCGACGGATCTGCTCGTGATCTTCCTCGCCCTGGAGGTGCTGTCGCTCTCCGTCTACGTTCTGACGGGCATCCGCCGATCGAGCTCCGCGGGCGCGGAAGCGGCTTTCAAGTACTTCCTGCTCGGCGCGTTCTCGAGCGCGTTCTTCCTGTATGGCGTGGCGTTCGCATTCGCGCTGTCCGGATCGACGCGCCTCGACGAGCTGGCTTCCGTGCTGTCGGCCCAGGGCGCCGGCACGCCATCGCTCCTCGCGGTGATTGCGGCCGGCCTGCTGATCGTGGGCTTTGCGTTCAAGGTGTCCGCGGTGCCGTTCCACATGTGGACGCCGGACGCGTACGAAGGCGCGCCGACGATCGTGACCGCGTTCATGTCGACCGGCGTGAAGGCGGCGGCGTTCGCGGCGTTCGTGCGGGTGTTCCTGTCGCCGTTCGAGCCTCTGAAGGATCAGTGGATCCCGGTCCTGACCATCATTGCCGCCGCCACGATGATCCTCGGCACCGTCGTCGGCGTCGTGCAGACGAACATCAAGCGCATGCTGGCGTACTCGAGCATCGCGCACGCGGGCTATCTGCTGCTCGGCATCATCGCCACGACGCCAACCGGCAAGGCGGCGGTGCTGTTCTACCTGCTCGCCTACGCCGTATCGAACCTCGGCGCGCTCGGCATCGTGGCGCTGCTCGGCACGGCGCAGAACGACCACGACGACCTCCGGGATTTCGCCGGCCTCTGGAAGGCCCGTCCCGGCCTGGCCGGCCTGATGACGGTGTTCCTGCTCTCGCTCGGAGGGTTTCCGCCGATGGCCGGGTTCATCGGCAAGTGGTACATCTTCAGCGCCGCGGTCGAAGAGGGCTACTACTGGCTCGCGATCATCGGCGTGCTGTCGAGCGTCGTGTCGGTCTTCTTCTACCTGCGGATCGTCGTCATGATGTACATGACGGAAGGCACCGACGTGGCGCGCCCGCGCGTGCCGCTCCCCGCGACCGCCGGCCTGGTACTGGCCACGGCCGCGGTCTTCTACCTCGGCATCCTGCCCACGCGCATCATCGATCTCGCGCTCGACTCGATACAGACTATCTTTTGAGTTCTGAGGCTGTCAGTCGACTGCCGACTGCCGACTGACAGTTCACTTCAGCAGGTACCGAGGCGTCGATGACCAGGGCCGTGAGCTGTGCGTCGGCCTCGGGGGGAACGGTGCGCAGGTCGAGCACCACGTGGCCGTTTTCGATCCGCGCGACGACTGGAGGCTGTCTGGAACGCAGCGCCTTTTCGAGGCGTTCGGCGGGCAGCGCGATCGTGACGAGGCGGGTGGGCAGCCCGGTGCCTGGGGCGCTGCCGCCGCCGATGGTCGACACGCCGTCGGCGATTGCCGAGCGAATGCCCGCCGCGGCGAGCTGTGAGGCGACGGCGTCGGCGCGCCGGCCGATCTCCTCGACCGGCACGGCGATCATGCGCGCAACCGGAACGGTGTCGGCCGCACGTCCGGCGGCGTGCTCTTCGAGCGTCGCTTCGAGCGCCGCGTAGGTCATCTTGTCCGCGCGCATCGCGCGCATCAGCGGGTGGCGCCGTATCCTGTCGATGAGCTCGCCCTTGCCGGCGATGATGCCGGCCTGGGGTCCGCCCAGCAGCTTGTCGCCGCTGAACATCACGATGCCCGCGCCTGCCGCGATGCTGGCCGCGACGACGGGCTCGTCCTTCAACGCCGCGACACCCTGCGGCGTCCCCAGGAAACCGCTCCCGAGATCTTCAGCGACGGGTACGCCGAAACCTCCCGCCGAGCGCGACGAGCTCGTCGAGCGCCGGCCGCTCCGTGAATCCCTCGACGCGGAAATTCGACGGATGCACGCGAAGCAGGAGCGACGTGCGATCGCCGATCGCCGCGGCGTAGTCGGCGGCGCGCGTCCGGTTCGTCGTGCCGACCTCGCGCAGTACCGCTCCCGACTGCGCCATCACGTCGGGCACGCGGAACCCTCCGCCGATCTCGACGAGCTCTCCGCGCGAGATGATCACTTCGCGGCCTGCCGCGAGCGCGGCGAGCGCGACGAGCGTCGCCGCGGCGTTGTTGTTGACGACAATCGCCGCCTCCGCGCCGGTGAGGCGGCAGATCAGCCGTTCCGCGTGCACGTCGCGCCGGCCGCGCGTTCCGCCGGCGACGTCGTACTCGAGGTTCGTGTAGCCGGCCGCCAGCCGCGCGACGCGTTCGGCGGCACGCGGCGCGAGCGGTGCGCGCCCGAGGTTCGTGTGCACGATGACGCCCGTCGCGTTGATGACCGGCACGAGCGACGGCGCGTATGACGCCTCCAGCCGTTCGCGCACTCCGCGTTCGATCATCGTCGTGATCTCATCAGCCAACGGCGCCATTGCGCAGCTGTCGACGCAGGGCGTCCGCCTCGGCTCTGAGCGCGTCGACGACCGCCGCCCGGCCGAACGTGGCTTCGAGCGCCCGAAACGCATCCTGCTGGCGGAGCCGTTCGATCGAGGGGATGGTGCGGGTCATGTCATTGCGGATGGTGGATTGCGGACTGCTGATTGAAATTGCGGATTGTGGACTGCTGATTGTAATTGCGGATTGGGGATTTCTGGATTGCGGGGGGACAATCCAGGCACCGGAATCGCGAACCGCAATCTGCAATGTAGAATAGACGGGTTCATGAAGCCCGCCGACGACAATGCGCCTCCGTCCGTGGAGGTGCCCGAGTATCGTCCGCTCGAACGCTTCTGGCCCTACCTGGAGCTCCCTGAGCAGCCAACGGACGAAGAGCTCGCCTCGCTCGATCCGGCCCTCGCGGAAGCGCTCTTCGGTACACCGCGCCGGCCGTTCTCGATCTCGCTGGACTTTCCGGCGTTCGACGGTCCGGACTACGCCCGCGCGCTCGACCTGGCGCGCTCGTCGTCGGAGTACCTCGAGAGCCGGCAGGACGGCGCGGTGCGACACCGTGCGCGCTTCTATCCGCAGGAGGCCATCAAGCTGAGGACGCTCTTCGAGATCGTGGGACGGATGGACGCCTGCGACGTGCTCATCGACGACCGTCCGCTGCCGTACGCCCGCGAGCTGTGGCTGCCGCTGATGTGGCTGTTGATCTCCTGACCGCGCAGTCATTCATGGCCGAACTCACCGACGTTCAGCGCGACCTCGAGATACTGGCATCCGATCTGAAGCGACTCGAGGGGGAATACAACATGTTCTTCTCGGGGCGCCTTCCGCGGCCGCCGTGGGAGACGCGCGGCCGGGTGCAGGCGCTCATCAAGCGGTACGATCGCGGCGGCACCATGGGTACCGGCGATCGGTTCCGGTTCGAGATGCTCCAGTCGCGGTTCCAGTCGCTGCTCGAGCTCTGGGATCGCGGGCTGCGATCGCGCGAGGAAGGGCGGCCTGGACCGTTCGCCCAGCCAAAGCCGAAGGCCTCGGCGAAGAAGCCCGCGCAGGGCGGGAAGGTGCTGAGCGTCACGGCGTTCACGGATCCCGTCGCCGAGATGGACAAGCTCCACACGCTCTACGATTCGCTGATGGACGCGCGCCGGCAGCACGGCGAGGAAGCGGTGCCGTTCCACAAGTTCGCGGCGCTCGTGAAGACTCAGGTCAGCAAGCTGCGCGAGCAGGGAACGCCGGAGGTCGCGTTCCGCGTCGCGGTGAAGGATGGAAAGGTCGCCTTCACGGTGCGGCCGCTGAAAGAGAAACCGGAGAAGCCGAAGTAGGAACGATGGGAAGAACGAGGCGGGGAGTGTCGGAAGGAAACGAACTTGAGACCGGAGCGCCTTCCGACGCTCCGGTCTCGAGTGTCGGGGCTTAGCTGGCTTTGGTCACATTCCCGGCCTGCTGACCCTTGGGGCCGTCGACGATCTCGAACTCGACCGCCTGGCCTTCCTCGAGGGTCCGGAAGCCGTTGCCCTGGACCGCCGAGAAGTGCACGAAAACGTCAGCGCCGCCGTCACGTTCGATGAATCCATAGCCCTTAGCGTTGTTGAACCACTTGACCTTACCTGTGATACGCATCGTACTTTTCCTGCCTTGCAAAGGCGCGACGCCGGAGCGCCGCATTACACCCATCCCCGGGCCCGTTATTCGCGGCGACCGTGGACACAAAAAAAGACCGCGAGTGCGCGGCCTCGGCTTACGGTAGCTGGGATGCCCAGCGACTCGCCATAGTAGAGTTTCCAAGTGTAAATGTCAAGTAAATCAGCATATATGCGTGCAATCCTGAGCGTTTCTGACAAGGCCGGATTGGCGGATTTGGGGGCCGGTCTGGCCGCCCTGGGGGTCGAGCTCGTGTCCACCGGGGGCACGGCCAGAGCCCTCTCCGCGGCCGGCCTACCGGTGGTAGGAATCTCCGACGTGACGGGCTTCCCCGAGATGATGGACGGGCGCGTCAAGACCCTCCACCCGAACATCCATGCCGGCATCCTGGCGCGCCGGAACCGCCCGGACGACCTGGCGGCACTCGCGACGCACGGCATCACCCCCGTCGACCTCGTGGTCGTGAATCTGTATCCGTTCGCGAATGCCGCCGCGAACCCGGCGACGCCGTTCGACGATCTCGTGGAGGAGATCGACATCGGCGGCCCGAGCCTCGTCCGCGCCGCCGCGAAGAATTTCCGCGACGTGCTCGTCGTGGTCGACCCCGCGGACTATCCGCGCGTGCTGGAGCAGCTTCGGCGTCCGGGCGGCCCTGCGCTCGAGTTCCGATTCGGGTTGATGCAGAAGGCCTTTGCGCACACGGGCCAGTACGATTCGATCATTGCGATGACGCTCGGCGCGATCGAGGTCCTGGACGGAGGCATGAAGCGCCACCCGCCTCCGGTGACGCATGCCGCGCCGAAGCCGCTCCGCTATGGCGAGAACCCGCATCAGGCGGCATCGTGGATCGTCCTTCCGGAGCCGGCCGGTGCACCGTGGCAGGTGCACCAGGGGAAGGAGCTCTCGTTCACGAATCTCCTCGACCTCGATGCGGCCGCGCGAATCGCCCTGGAGTTCGCCGAGCCGGTGGGAGTCGTGATCAAGCACACGAACCCTTGCGGCGCTGCGACCGGGTCGACGCTGGCCGATGCCTACGTTCGCGCACGCGAGGCGGACCCGCTGTCGGCGTTCGGCGGTATCGTTGGACTCAACCGCACTCTCGACGAGGAGACCGCAAGAGCGATCACGTCGACGTTCATCGAGGCGGTCATCGCGCCGGCGTTGTCGGACGCGGCGCGGCCGATCCTCGCGACGAAGCAGAACCTGCGCGTCGTGACCGCCGATTTCGAGAGGCTGGCGCGCCTGGCGTCGAATCCGGGCACCAACCAGGAGATGCGCTCGATTCTCGGCGGCGGGTTGATGCAGGAGCGCGATCGCGTGCTTGAGGCCCGCGAACCCTGGCCCCAGGGAGAATCTCCCAAGGTGGTGACGAAGCGCGCGCCCACCGCCGACGAGTGGACCGCGCTGCGGTTCGCGTGGCGAATCTGCGCGCACGTCAAGTCGAACGCCGTGATCTTCACCTCCGCCGATCGCACGCTCGCCGTCGGCGCCGGGCAGATGAGCCGCGTCGACGCCGTGAAGGTTGCCGTCATGAAGGCCGCCGGCAAGCTGACGGGCTCGGTTGCGGCTTCTGACGCGTTCTTCCCGTTCCGCGACGGCCTGGACGCGATTGCCGACGCCGGCGCCACCGCGGTCGTGCAGCCGGGAGGATCGGTTCGCGACGCGGAAGTGATCGCCGCCGCCGACGAACGCGGCCTCGCGATGGTCTTCACGGGAAAGAGACACTTCAGACACTGACGATGCCCTATCGTCTGATTCTCCCGCTGCTGCTCGTCCTCGCGGCAGTGCCGTACTTCCTGGACCTCGACGGCTCGTCGATCTGGGACGCCAACGAAGCGTTCTACGTCGAGACGCCGCGCGAGATGATGGAGCGCGGCGACTATGTCAATCCGACCTTCAACTACGAGTCGCGCCTCAACAAGCCGGTCCTGAGCTACTGGATCGTCGCCGGCTTCTACCACGTCTTCGGGGTGTCTCCGGGCGTTCAGCGGATCCCCATCGCTTTAGGGGGGCTCGGGCTCGTCGCGATCGCGTTCTTCCTCGCCCGCGCGGCCGCGCCCGCGCCGCTCTCGCGGCAGTCTGCATGGTGGGCGGCGCTCGGGCTGGCACTCTCGCCGCGCCTGCTCATGTTCGCCAGGCGGATCTTCATCGACATCTACATTTCGCTGTTCATGGCGCTCACGCTGCTCTTTTTCGCGCTCGCGGAGCGGTACCCGTCCCGCCGGCGGTTGTTCCTGACGCTGATGTACGTGAGCGTGGGCCTGGGCGTGCTGACGAAAGGCCCTGTCGCCGCGCTGCTGCCGGGCCTCGTGTTCGCGATCTACCTGACCGTTCATCGCGAGCTGGGACGAATCAGGACGATGATGATCCCCGTGGGCACGATCATCGTGCTCGCGATCGTCGTGCCTTGGTACGCGGCGCTCTATCAACAGTGGGGATGGGGACCGATTACGTCGTTCTTCTTCGGGGAGAACGTGGCGCGCTATGTCGAGGGCGCCGGAGTGGGCGCCGATCACCGCGGGCTGTTCTGGTACCTTCCGGTCGTGTTCACGGACTCGTTTCCGTGGTCGCTGTGCCTCTTTCCCGCCGCCGCGATGTGGATGCGGGCGCGCGGCCGCAAATCCGATGGCGACGGTGCATTTCGCATCCAGACGCTCCTGTGGATCTGGATCCTCGCGATCGTCGGCTTTTTCTCGCTCTCAGAGGGCAAGCAGGACCTGTACATCTTTCCGATCGTCCCGGCGATTGTCGCGCTCGCCGGAATCGCCATTGCGGGCGCTCTCGAATCCAGCCCGGCGGTCCATGCCTCGCCGCTTGGCATCCGGGTGACCGTCGCGATCATGGGCGGACTGCTGTTGGTGGTGGGAACCGGATTCCTGCTGCTGTTCCAGGGGCCGCACGCGATCTACGTGCTGGCCGGCTCGGCGGTCATCGGCGCGCTCGCGATCGCCGGAGGCTGCCTGGGAATCTTGCTGTCGATCCGGAACCGCGCACGCGCGGCGCTCGTCGCGATCGCGCTGTCCCTGATCGCGGCGAACTGGGTGTTCGTCCTGCGCCTGCTTCCCAGCTTCGAGGCGTACAAACCGGCGCCCGGCCTTGCGGTGGCGCTCCAGCAACGCGCGTCACCAGGCGATCTCATCGTCACGTACAACGTCGCCCTGCCCAGCCTCGTGTACTACCTCCGCCGGCACACTGACGTCTTCTACGATCACGAACCGGTCCTCGACCTGCTTCGTTCGGGCCGGCCGATGTACTTGATGCTGACCAGCTACGACTACGACGACGTGATCAAGCCGCACCTGACGGCGCCGCTCTGCCGCGTGAGCTCGCACGCGACGTTCGGAGTGAAGCTGAGGAACGTGCTCTCTCGTCAGCGACTTCCGGAGGTGTTGTTGATGACAAACAAATGTGACACTGACAGTCGGCAGTCGGCGGTCGAGAGTCGTCAGTCTCAGTCGGTAGTCACAGTCGACAGTCGGTAGTCAAAACATCAGCTGTAGTGTCCGGCTTCAGCCGGACCGGGCGTGTTCATTGATTGCGGGCTGAGTCTTCTATCGACTGTCTCATTTCTTCGACCGTTACCGTCGCGGGTCCGAACTTGCCGACCACGATGCCGGCGGCCCGGTTGGCGAGGCGTGCCGCATCGCCGAGGGCGGCACCCGCGGCGCAGGCGAGCGCGAGCGCGCTGATGACGGTATCGCCGGCGCCCGTGACGTCGGCGACCTCTCGGGCTTCGGCTGGCAGCTCGCTCTCGCCGTCCGGGCCGAGGAGCCACATCCCGTGTTCGCCCCGCGTGATCAGGACGGCGTCACACTTCGCGCGATCGCGAAAGCGGCGCGCCGCCTCCCGCGCGTCGGCGCTCGATCGGATGCGCATGTACGACACCGCCTCCGCTTCGAGATGATTGGGCGTGATCACCGTGGCGCCGGCGTAGTACTCGATGTGGGCAACCTTGGGGTCGACGAGCAGCGGGATGCCGCGCTTGCGTGAGGCCTCGACCGCCGCGGCCGCCGCCTTCCGCGACACGGCGCCCTTGAGATAGTCAGAGATGACGATCGCCTGCGCGGTGGCAGCGAGATCGCCGATCTTCCGCACCACGGTCGACTCCACGTCCGCCGCGATCTCCGAGTCGTTCTCGTAGTCGATCCTCGCCACCTGCTGGTTTCTCGTCGTGACCACCCGCAGCTTGCGCGTCGTGCAGCGCGTCGGATCGCTGACGATCCCCGCCGTGCCGATCGAGCGGCGCGAGAGATCCTCGAGCAGGCGCGCGCCGTCGGCGTCGCCGCCGACCACCCCGACGGTGTCCACGTGGCCGCCCAGCGAGACGATGTTGTGCGCGACGTTGGCCGCGCCGCCGAGCCGCCACGTCTCGTGATCGAACCGCACGATGGGAACCGGCGCTTCCGGCGAGATCCGATCGACGGTTCCGATGAGGAACTGATCGATCATCAGGTCGCCGATCACCAGGACGGTTCGCCCGTTCAGGCAACCGAGGAGGTCTGAGCCCATAGTCAGGCGGCGAGGCGGCTGCTGGCGGGAGCGGGCGCGCGATCCGCGGCGTACGGCAGCGTGACGAGGACGAGGAACAGCATCAGGAACTCGGAATCTCCGAAATTGTATTCGAACATGCCGGCCGCGAGCATCGCGACGACGCACGCAATACCCGCCGTGGCAATCGACGGCACGGCCGACGTCTTGCGCTTCCGCAGGAAGTCGCGCAGCAGCACGTACACGAACCAGATCCAGAGGCCGAGGACGGGCAGGCCGCGCTCGGCGGCGATCTGCAGCGGCACGTTGTGGAGATGCGAGTTCAGCTGGCTCACGGCCTTCGCGTCGCGGTAGCCGGGATAGACCTGGATCACCATGTCCGGGCCGACGCCCGTCAGCGGATGGTCGCCGATGATCCGTAATCCCGTGCGGGCCATCGCAAGCCGGTCCTGGTTCGAGTGCACGGTCGACTCGCTCGTCGCGCTCCCGCCGACGACGGTATGGAGCGCGAGTCCCGAATACAGGCGGTCGGTGACGGTCTTCGGCGCGAAGGCGACAAACAGACCGATCGCGATCGGTACGATCGCCAGGAGCCGCATCGCGTGGCGCAGGTCCTTCAGCAGGAAGAGTGTGCCGATACCCGCGCACGCGCCGACCCACGCGTTGCGGCTCAACGTCAGCATCAGCGCGACGAGCACCGCCGGCAGGACGAGCGCGGCCCAGATCCGATCGCGCCGGCGGAACATGACGCGGGCCACCGCCACGCACGCGACGAGCATGATGACGCCCGAGTACGTCATGTAGTGCCCGAGGTTGCCCTGGATCCGGTTCTGGATGTTGTCGAAGTCGAGGATGCCGTACTGCACGATGCCGTAGACGGCGTTCAGCGCGCCGACCGTAATCACGACGTCGATTGCCGTGAGGCTCCGCTCGCCGCGCAGCAGTCGATACGCCATCGGCACGATCGCGAAGAGCAGAAGCTGCTTGCAGTCGCGCAGGCTCGTGACGCGATCCGCCGAGAGGAGGGACGCGACGATCGTGCCGGCCGCGTAGGCCACGAGCGGCCAGAACATCCACGGGACCTCTATCCGCTCGCGCCTCGAGATGACGAGCGCGAGCCAGAGAATCGACGTGAGGCCCAGCAGGATCCCCGAGGCCGCGATGGAGAACTGCGGCGCGGCGGCGAACGCCAGCATCGAGACGTAGGCCGCGCGCTCGGCAAGCGGCGCGCGTTCCCCGGTCGTGGACGTCGTCGACAACGTGGAGGAGATCGCGGTCATCATGACGCGTGCACCTGCGCCGCACGCGCCGACAGGGCGCGCTCGGCGGCCGCTATGACCGACTCCGGATCGAGCCGCGTCAGGCAGCGGAAATCGCCCGGCTCGCACGTGCGCTGCTCGCACGGACGGCAGGGCAGTCCCTCGACTTCTACGGATTCCGTCACGCTCCCCGGATCCCGCCAGGGCGCCGATCGCTCCGGCAGCGTCGGTCCATAGACGCCGACAATCGGGGTATCGGTCGTTGCGGCGATGTGCAACGGTCCCGTGTCGCCGCCGACGAACACGCGGCTTCGCGCCACGAGCGCCCGAAGCTCCGCGAGATCGACGTCGCCGAAGTCGAGGACCCGCGCCGCGCGCTCGGGTCCGAGCTCGCGGCGCGCCTGGACCGCTATGCGATCGGCCGCCGTTCGATCCGATGGTCCGGAGCTCAGCACGATCCGCCGTCCGGTGTCGGCCGACGCGAGCGCGGCGACGAGCCGCGCGAACGCCGGCTCGGGCCATCGGCGAAACGGATTGCCTGCGCTGACGTGGACGACGGCCAGGGTGTGGCGGACATCGACGCCCGCGGCACGCAGCCGGTCGGCGACCCGCCTGTCGGCCGCCGGGTCGAGCGCCATCTCCACGGCGTCCCGCGCGGGATCGGGCGCGGGGATCGGCCAGCCGTCAATCGCCGTGAGGAGCGCCCACTGATTGACGACCGAGTGGCGCGGCTCGAGGCCGCGCGGACGGTGCACCGTCCGCGAGTACTGCCAGCTTCGTCCCGGAATGTCGTAGCCAACCCGCTGCGGCGCGCCGGTGCACCACGTGAGCCACGAGCTCCGCGGTCCGCCGTGCAGATCGACGACGACGTCGAAGCGGGCGCCGCGCAGGCGGCGCGCCAGGCGGACATCGTCCCGCAGCCGCGCCCATCCGCGCGTGCGGGGCGTGATCAGCACCTCGTCGAGGTGCGGGTTGCCGGAGACGACCGGCGCGGCGTCGCGCTCGACGAGATAGGTCAGGTGTGAGTCCGGAAACACCCGCTTGATCGCCCGCGGGAGAGGCGTCGTGAAGACCACGTCGCCGATCATGCGAAGGCGAATGAGCAGTATCTTCACAGTTGTGCCGCGCGCGGCGCCGCGCGCTGATTCGCGATCGGCTAGGGCTCGATCGTCGCCTCGTCAAGCAGCATGACGGGGATGTCGTCCTTGATCGGGTACACGCGTTTGCACTGGCCGCACTTGAGCGCCGAGCCGTTCTTCACGAGCTCGACCTTCGTCTTGCAGTTCGGACAGGCCAGGATTTCCAGCAGTTCAGGGTCGACGCTCATGGTGCCTCGGTGCCGGTGTTGTGTTGCTGATTCGCTGATGCCGGCTGGCCTCGTTGGGGCTAATCAGCAGGCAGCCACCATCGAATCACTCAGCGATTCAGTAAATCACCAAATCAGGAAATCTCCAACGCGTTTGCGTCCCGCGGTCCGCTGACGTCATTATAGTCAGAGAGATGCGACTGTTTTTCCTCGCGGCCCTGCTCGTGCTCGCACGACCCGCCGACGGCGCGCCCGCGGAGGTCCGTCAGGCCCAGCCGGCGGCTGCCGACGACTCCTCGTACTTGTTCCTGCTCGGGCGCAGGCTCGAGGGCGAGGGCCGCATCGACGAGGCGATTGCGGCGCACAAGCGCGCGATCGCGCTCGATCCCAAATCTGCGGAGCTGCGGGCGGAGCTCGCGGGCGTCTACGAGCGCCAGAACAACGCGGTCGAGGCCGGACTGCAGGCCGAAGCGGCCCTCAAGCTGGACCCGGCGAACCTCGAAGCGAACCGGATCCTCGGCATCGCCTACGCGGATTTCGGCGAGCGCAACACGCCGATGCACGCCGGAGACAATCCGTCTACGTATCCGGCGAAGGCCATTGCCGCGCTCGAAAAGGTCGCGGGCAGCGGGGACGTCGGCGTGGATTTCGTGCTCGGGCGGCTGTACCTGCAGACGGGGGCGTTCGCCAAGGCCGTGGCGCCGCTCCGGCGGGTCGTCGAGAGCCGGCCGGGACTCGTCGACGTCGCCATTCTGCTGTCGACCGCGCAGGAGAGCGCGGGGCAGATCGACGCGTCGATCGAGACGCTCGAAGACCTGCTGCGGGAGAACCCGGGATCGTACCGTGCGCAAGTGCGCATCGCGGAGATCTACGAGCACGAGGAGCGGTGGGCCGAGGCGGCCGGTGCGTACGCCAAGGCGCAGGCGCTCAACGCGCGGGCGCCGCTGGCGACCCGGCGGGCGGTCGCGCTGCTCTCCGCGGGGAAGGCCGCCGAGGCGCGCGACGTCGTGCAGTCCGCGCTGGGCTCGAACCGGCCCGAGGCCAACGAACCCGTTCTGCTGTATCTGCTCGCCGAGAGTCAGCGCGTGCTGCGCGATCTCGACGCCGCGCAGGCGACGGCCCAGAAGCTGGTCGCCGCCAATCCGAACGACACGCGCGGTCTCCACGTCCTGTCGCTGATCCTTCAGGACAAGGGCGATCTGAAAGGGGCCGAGCGGATGCTGCGCGATCTGATCGCGCGCGATCCGCTGGACGCGAGCGCGCTCAACTCGCTCGGCTACATGTTCGCGGAGCAGGGACAGCGGCTCGACGAGGCGGTCGCGCTGCTGCAGCGCGCGCTGAAGGTCGAACCCGGCAACCCGTCGTATCTCGACAGCCTCGGGTGGGCCCATTTTCAGCAGGGCCGCACGGACCTCGCCGAGGGCCCGCTCGAGCAGGCGGCCGAGAAGCTGCAGAAGAGCTCCATCGTGCAGGACCACCTCGGGGAGCTGCGATTCAAGCAGCGCCGCTATCGAGATGCGGTCGACGCGTGGGAACGCGCGCTGGCTGGCGACGGACAATCCATCGATCGCGAGAAGATCGAGAAGAAGCTCCGAGAGGCCCGAGGGCGGATGTGAGCCGCCGGCTGCTGCTCTTTCCGGCGTCGGCCGCGCTGGCTGTCGTCACGATCTCCTGCGCGCCCACGCTTGCGACGCTGCCAGGCGGCCCCGGCAGCGCGTTTCCCGATTACGCCGCCGCATACGCCGAGGCCACCGAACGCTGCCGCGCCGTGCGGAGCCTGCGGGGCGTGCTTGGATTGTCCGGCCGGGCCGCGGGCAACAGGGTCCCTCGCGCGAGTATCGACGCCGGGTTCGATGTCCCCGCGAAGGTGCGGCTGGAGCTGCCGGCTCCCGGAAAGCCGTTCTTCATTTTCGTCGCGTCAGGCGATCGGGCGACGCTGCTCCTTCCCCGCGAAGGACGCGTCCTTCGCGACGCGCCGCCGGCCGCAACGCTCGAGGCGCTCGCCGGGATCGCGCTCGGTCCCGACGATCTGCGAACGATCGTGTCGGGGTGCGGGTTCGGCGCCGGAGAACCTGGCGCCGGTCGTGCGTTCGAGGGCGGCTGGGCGTCGGTCGATGTCGGCGGGACGGTCAACTATCTTCGGCAGGTGGACGGCGCGTGGCGTCTCGTCGCCGCATCGCGCGCCTCGATGGACATTCGCTACGACGATTTCGCCGCAGGCGTCGCGATGAGCGTCCGCCTCCGCGTTCCAGGTCAGAAGGCGACCGACCTCATCGTCCGCCTCTCTCAGGTGGACACGAACGAAACGCTCGGCCCCGAGGTCTTTCAGGTCGACGTTCCGCCGGACGCCTCGCCGATGACGCTCGACGAGCTCCGACAGGCCGGACCGCTTGGGCGCTAAGCGATCCGTGCGCCGCCGGCGGAAGAACCCGCGTGTGCGTGCGCGCGCCTACGCGAAGGTCAATCTCGACCTGCGCGTGCTCGGCACCCGGCCCGACGGGTTTCACGAGCTGCGCACGGTCTTTCAGTCCATCGCCCTGCACGATTCGCTGGTCCTGGTCGCGCGGCCCGGGAGCTTCACGCTGAAATGCCGGACGGCTGCCGTTCCGCTCGACGAGACGAACCTCGTGTGGAAGGCCGCCGCCGCGCTGTGGCGCGCGATGGGACGCACGGGCGAGCCCCGCGACGTGGCGGTGACGATCGACAAGCAGATCCCGCTGCAGGCCGGGCTCGGCGGCGGCAGCGCGAACGCGGCCGCCGCGCTGCACGCGCTCGCGAAGATCTGGGACGCGCCGGCGTCGCTCGTGCGCGACGCCGCGGCCGGGATCGGTGCGGACGTGCCGTACTTTCTCGCCGGGGGCACGGCGCTCGGGCTTGGCCGCGGGGAGGAGATCTATCCGCTGGTCGATCTGCCGACGCACTGGGTCGTGATCGTGCAGCCCCCCTACGGGGTGTCGACCGCGGAAGCGTACGCCTGGTACGACGAGGATCGCGCTGCCGGCCTTCGCGAGCAACGCGAGCCGCAAATCCTGCCGGTGCCCTGGCCGACGCGCGCCGCGCAGATGATCAACGATCTCGAGCCGCCGGTCGTCCGTCGCCACCCGGAAATCGGCGCGCTGAAGGGCCTGCTGCGTGAATCCGGGGCGGTCGCGGCCGCGATGTCGGGCAGCGGGTCGGCCGTGTTCGGGTTGTTCCGCACGCAGTCGGCCGCGACCAGGGCGCTCAAACCCGTGTCGCGGGGCGGCGCGCGCGCGTTGCTGACGCGCACGCTCAGCCGCGCCGAGCACGAGCGCCGGGCCCGTCCGGTTGCGAGCCGTTCCCGTTCGGTATAAACTTACCCTTTTGCGGAATGCCCGCGGGACGCGCCCGAGAGACGCCGGTTCGGCGCCGCTCGACCTTTTCAGGTGGCTGACAACACGATCCCACGGCGCCGAGGAGTTCCCGTGGACGTCCGGCCGATGGGGCGTGGCCAAGCGGTAAGGCGCGGGACTTTGGATCCCGTATTCGGAGGTTCGAATCCTCCCGCCCCAACCACTCCGTCGCGCGAGGCCGAGCGTATGAGTCGCGGGCAGTTGAAGCTTTTTTCGGGCAGTGCCCACAAGGCGTTGGCCACCGAGATTGGCGAGTTTCTGGGCGCGCCGCTGGGCCAGGCACGGCTGCAGCGGTTCCCGGACACGGAAGTCTCGTTCCAGATCGACGAGAACATCCGCGGCACCGACGTCTTCATCGTGCAGCCGACATGTGCGCCGGTCGACATGCACATGATCGAGCTGTGCGTGATGATCGACGCGTTCCGCCGCTCGTCGGCGTCGCGCATCACGGCGGTGATTCCGTACTACGGCTACGCGAGGCAGGATCGCAAGGACAAGCCGCGGGTGCCGATCTCGGCCAAGCTCGTCGCGAACCTGCTGAGCGCCGCCGGGGCCAATCGCGTGCTGACGATGGATCTGCACAAGGCGCAGATTCAGGGGTTCTTCGACATCCCGGTGGATCACCTGTTTGCCGCGCCGGTGATCATCGAGTACCTGCGCGCGGCTCGGCATGCCGGACTTGACGATTGTCTCGCCCGACGCGGGCGGCGCCGAACGCGCCCGCGCGTATGCGAAGCGGCTCGACGCCGAGCTGGCGATCATCGACAAGCGGCGCAGCGACGATGGATCGGCGGAGGTGATGAACGTGGTCGGCGACGTGGCCGGGCGGACGTGCATCATCCAGGACGACATCATCGATACGGCGGGAACGATTGTGAAGGCCGCGCACGCGCTCAAGGAGAACGGCGCGGAGCGCGTGATTGCCTGCGCGGTCCACGGGGTGCTGTCGGGACCCGCGATCGAGCGGCTCGAGGCCGCGCCGATCGAGCAGGTGATCATCACGAACACGATCCCGCTGCACTCGGATCGCGCCAAGGGCTGCCCGAAGATCAAGCAGCTCTCGGTGGCGCGCCTGCTGGGGCAGGCGATTCGGAGCATCAACGAAGAGACGTCGGTATCAAGTTTGTTTGTATAGCTGCCAGCCGCCAGCTTCCAGCTCCCAGCAGGTTCTGCTGGAGCCCGGAGAGCTGGGAGCTGGGAGCTGGAAGCTGGAAGCTGAGAACATGGCAGCGACACTCAAGATCGAGAAACGCGAAGGACGAGGCAAGAACGAGGCGCGCCGCCTGCGCGCCGGCGGACGGATCCCCGCGGTGCTCTACGGCGCCGAGAAGGGCAAGGCGCTCGAAATCGCCGTGGACCCGAAGGCGCTCCTCCGCATCCTTCACTCCGAGTCCGGCGTCAACACGCTCATCGGCCTCGAAGGGACCGGCGCCGTAGTTGACGCGCGGGTCCTCGTCAAGGAATACCAGCTCGACCCGATCGACCACAAGCTGCTCCACGCGGACTTCTATCAGGTCGCGATGGACAAGACGATCTCCGTCACGGTGCCGGTCGTGCTCAAGGGCGAGGCCAAGGGCGTGAAGCAGCAGGGCGGCATCGTCGACTTCGTCAACCGCGAGGTCGAAATCGAGGTGCTGCCGGGCGACATTCCCGAGAACATCACCGTCGACGTCAGCGAGCTGATGTTGAACCAGGGCGTGCGCGTGCGCGACCTGCTGACGCCGGGCGCCAAGTGGACCTCGACGAGCGATCCCGACATGATGATCGTCCACGTCGTGACGCTGAAGATCGAGGAGGAGGCGCCGGCGGCCGACGCGGCGGTGGCGGCACCTGCGGCGGCGGCGGAGCCCGAGGTCATCAAGAAGGGCAAGGCCGACAAGGAGAAGGAAGAATAGGCCTGAAGCTCATCGTCGGGCTGGGCAACCCGGGCAGGAAGTACGCCGGCACCCGGCACAACGTCGGCTTCGAGGTCGTCGACACGCTCGTCTCCCGGCATGGCCTGGAGTGGGAGTCGGCGCCGGCCGAGGCGATGATGGCGAAGTGGCGGAGCGCCGGGGCGCTGCTCGTGAAGCCGCTGACGTCCATGAACCTCAGCGGGTACGCGGTCGGCGAGGTGATGCGGTACTTCAAGGTCGAGGGATCGGATCTCCTGGTCGTGGTCGACGAAGTGCAACTGGAGCTCGGGCGGCTGCGCGCGAGGCCGAGCGGATCGGCGGGCGGCCACAACGGTTTGAAGTCGCTCATCGAGCAGCTGGGCACCCAGGAGTTCCCGAGGCTGCGGGTCGGCGTCGGGCGCGGCGACTCGCGGCGCGATCTCGCGGACCACGTGCTCGCGATGTTCGACCGGGACGAGCGGCCGGCGGTCGACGAGATCGTCGGGCGCGCGGCCGATGCCGCGGCGCTGTTCGTATCGGATGGCATCGGGCTGGTGATGAACCAGTTCAACCGGAAGGAAGACAGGGAAGACAAGGCGGAAAAGGACGAAGGGTAAGACGAAAGAAGACGGCACACGACAATCCGTTTTCTCCTTGCCACGCCGGGACGTGGCCATCAGTCCATAAGGAGACTCATGAGCGCTACCAGACAGTACGAGCTCGTCTATCTGATCACACCGGAGGCCTCCGAGCAGGAGGTCACCGACCTGCACACGCAAATCGAGCAGATCGTCCAGCGCTTCGGCGCGACGCAGTCGACGCTCGAGAAAACCGACAACTGGGGACGGCGGAAGCTCGCCTACGAGATCGGCCACCACCGCGAAGCCATCTACGTCGTCGAGACGATCAACAGCACGAACGGCGACGTGATGAAGGAGATCGATCGCCGGTTGCGCGTGACCGATCAGGTCATCCGCCACCTCGTGGTGCGCGTGGACGAGGAGATTCGCGTCGCCGATCGCACGCGTGACGCGCGCAAGGCGAATCAGGCCCGCCGCCGGGTCGCGCGCGGACTGCCGCCTGAAGTGGCGCCCGGCGAACAGCGCGGCGATCACGAGATGGACGACGACCGGGATGGCGTGGAGGTTCAGCGATGAGCGAAGAACGCGGAGGCCGCGGCCGCGGCAAGAGCGGCGACAAGGACAAGGGCAAGGACGGCCCGCGACGGGGCGGTGGATTCTTCCGCCGGCGCCGCGTGTGCAAGTTCTGCGCGGAGAAGATCGACTACATCAACTACAAGGACGTGCGGCTGCTCGCACCGTTCCTGCCCGAGCGCGGCAAGATCCAGCCGCGCCGGATCTCGGGCACCTGCGCGCTGCATCAGCGCAAGCTGCAGACCGCGATCAAGCGCGCGCGCCAGCTGGCGCTCGTGCCTTACGTGACTGACTAGCTCCCAGCTTCCAGCTCCCAGCTGCCAGCAGGAGCTGAAACGTTGGAAGCCGGAAACTGGTAGCTGGAAGCTGGTAGCTGGAAGCTAAGGGAAACAACTATGGAAGTGATACTGAGAGAGCACGTCGACAATCTCGGCAAGCGCGGCGAAGTCGTGAAGGTCGCGGCCGGCTACGCGCGGAACTACCTCCTGCCGCGCAAGCTCGCGCTCGCCGTCACCGAAGTGAACAAGCGCCAGATCGAGCGCGAGCGCTCGGCGGCAGAGGCTCGTGACGTCGAGGAGAAGGCGCAGGCCGACGCGCTCGGTCAGCGCGTCTCGCAGGCCGAGATCGAGATCGCGCGCCGCGTGGGCGAGAACAACACGCTCTACGGCTCGGTCACTGCGTCGGACATCGCGGAGGCGCTCACCGCCAAGGGCTTCGACGTCGAGAAGCGGAAGATCCAGCTGCACGAACCGTTGAAGGCGCTCGGCGAGTTCACCGTTCCCGTGAAGATCCATCGGGAAGTGGTGGCGCAGGTCAAGGTCAAAGTCGTTCCCGAGCAGCGCTAGTCTTTCCCGAGCCGGTCTTCCGATGCCAGACGTCGCAGCGGAGCGGATCCTTCCCCATAGCCTCGACGCCGAGAAATCGGTGCTCGGGGCTATTCTCATCCACAACGACGCGTTCAACCATGCCGCGGAACTGATCGACGCGCGCGATTTCTTCCGCGACGCGCACCGCCGCATCTTCAACGGCATGGTGGTGCTGAGCGAGCGCAACGACGCGATCGACTTCATCACGCTCAAGGAGGAGCTCTCGCGGACCGGCCAGCTCGACGAAGTCGGCGGCCCGGCCTACATCGCGTCGCTCTCCGACGGCGTGCCGCGATCGGCGAACGTCGAGTACTACGCGCGGATCGTCAAGGAGAAATCGACGCTCCGCAACCTGATCCACTCCGCGAACAAGATCCTGACCGAGGCGTACCAGGCGGAGCAGGAACCGGATCTGCTGCTCGACGAGGCCGAGCGCGCCATCTTCGCGATCGCGGAGGACCGGATCCGCTCGGGGTTCGTGCCGCTCCGCGATCTCGTGCAGAGCAGCTTTGCGACGATCGAGAAGCTCCAGCAGCACAAGGGGCTCGTCACCGGCGTGCCGACTGGTTTCGTCGATCTCGACGAGATGACGTCCGGGCTGCAGCCTTCCGATCTCGTGCTCGTCGCGGCGCGTCCGTCGATGGGCAAGACGAGCTTCGTGCTGAACGTCGCGCTGCACGTGGGCACCTCCACCGACATGACCGTCGGGTTCTTCAGCCTCGAGATGTCGAAGGAGCAGCTCTTCATGCGCATGCTCACGTCCGAGGCGCGCATCGATGCGCACCGGTTCCGCAGCGGATTCCTGAGCGAGAAGGACTACGGCCGGCTGTCGCACGCGCTCGGCACGCTCGCGGAGGCGCGCGTGTTCCTCGACGACACCGCGTCGATTGGCGTGCTCGAGATGCGCGCCAAGGCGAGGCGCCTCAAGGCGGAGCACGGGCTCCACCTGCTGGTCATCGACTACATTCAGCTGATGCAGGGCCGCGGCCGCTTCGAGAGCCGCCAGGCCGAGCTCGCGTCCATCTCGCGGTCGCTCAAGGGGCTCGCCAAGGAGCTCAACGTGCCGATCGTCGCGCTCTCGCAGCTCTCCCGCGCGCCGGAGACGCGCTCCGACCACCGGCCGCAGCTGTCCGACCTGCGCGAATCCGGCGCCCTCGAGCAGGATGCCGACGTCGTCATGTTCATCTACCGTCCGGAGCAGTACCGCGGCGACGACGGCCAGCCGAACCCGGAGGCGGAAGGCGTCGCCGAGATCATCGTCGGCAAGCAGCGCAACGGACCGACCGGGACCGCGAAGCTCGCGTTCATCAAGGAACACACGCGCTTCGAAAACCTCGCGCACGGTTCTGCATGATCCGCCCGACGGTCGCGCGGGTCGATCTCGGTGCAATTCGCGCGAACTTCAAGGCCATCACCGCGTTTCTCGCGGCCGCGACGAATACACCTCCCGGCGTCATCGCCGTCGTCAAGGCCAACGCCTACGGGCACGGCGCCCCGCAGGTCGCCCGCGCGCTCGAGGAGGCAGGCGCCGCGTTGCTCGCGTGCGCGGACATCGAAGAAGCGATCGTGCTCCGGCAGGCGGGCGTGCGCACGCCGATCCTCGTGTTCGGCGCGCTCAGCGTCAGCGATCTCGACGGCATCTTCCAGCACGATCTCACGCCGACGATTTCGACGCCAGTCGCCGCGAAGGCGCTGCAGGCGGCGGCCGCGAGCCGCGGCGTCACCTTGCGGTGTCATCTCAAGATCGATACCGGCATGAACCGTCTCGGCTTCAGGCACGACAACCTCGAGAACTCGCTGCCTGAACTGGCAGCCAGCAGGAACCTGTCGATCGAAGCGGTCTACACGCACTTCGCAACGGCCAGCGAGCCGGATCATCCCGCGTTCGCCGAGCAGCGCGACCGCTTCGAGCGCGTGCTCGCGTACCTGCCCGAGCTGGGCATCAAGCCGACCATACGGCATGCCGCAAACAGCGCAGCGATGCTGCGCGACGAACGGGTCTGGCATGAGTTCGTCCGCCCGGGCCTGCTGCTGTACGGCGTCGAGCCTCCGCCGCTTCGCTCGACGATCGATCTGCGCCCAGCGCTCTCGCTTCACAGCCGCATCGTGGCGGTCAAAGGCATTCGCGCGGGCGAAGGCACCGGCTACGGCATCAAGAGCGTCGCCTCCGAGCCGAGGACCCTTGCCGTCGTCCCCGCCGGCTACGCAGACGGCCTGGATCTGCGCCTTGCAGGCCGAGGGTTCATGCTCGTCCGCGGCCGCCGGGTACCGATCGTCGGATCGGTGTGCATGGACATGACGATGATCGACGTGACCGGCACCGCGGTTGCGCCTGGAGATGAAGTCGTCATCCTCGGCCAGCAGGGAGAGGAATCGATTGGCGTCCGCGAGATGGCAGCCGCGATCGGCACGATTCCCTACGAGTTGCTGTGTCGGGTGGGAAGCAGGATTGAGCGCGTGTATTCGTAAGGACAGGTGTAGCGTCCGGCTTTAGCCGGACCCGCTCCTGCGGCTTCAGCCGGACCCCTACTCGATCTTCCAGTTCCCGCCCGCGAGCTCGCGCGCGGCGAACTGCCAGATGACGACGCGCTTGCCGGCGAGACGCTCGGGTCCGGCTTTTCGCAGCATCTCGCGCGTGGCGAAGGCGCCGTCGTCGTTCTGCACGATCCGATCGACCGGCCTTCCGAGCGCGTAGCTCAATTGCTCGACCAGGCCGGCGGCGTCGCCCCAGCCCATGGACGCGAGCGAGTAGATGTTCGAGAAGCTGTCGCCGAGAACGAGGACGTCGGCGGCGCGATCGGATCGCCAGGCGCTGCCGTCCGCGTTCAACACGCGGCTGATGACGACGCGTTCGGGCGGATAGAGTCGTTGTCCTGTCGGTAGATCGAGCATCGCCGCGGTGTCACCCTGGTTCGTGATCTCCTGCTCCTCGATGCGGTATCCGGCCGCGCCGGCCAGAGGCAGCTGCGTGCGGCCGATGACGAACGCCGCGAGGCGCTCCGCGACGAGCTCCATCGCCTCGGGCCGCCAGTGCGTGTCGCTGGCGAGGTACTGCACGCCTGATCGGCGTCCGTCTTCCAGGACGCTCGCCGGATCGAACAGGACGATGCCTTCGCGCGCGAGCCACTCGACGAACGGGGCATAGGACGCGTTCTGCGCGGTTCCCCCGTCGGGCGGATACGACGCGACCAGATTCTCCGGGTGAACGCCGGGCTTGACCGGCGTCGGCATGACGATGAGCGTGATGCCGAGCGCCGCGAGCTCGCGATGGAACTCGAGGATCGCGGGCCGCGGATCGGGTTGCGGACGCTCGGTCCATTCCGACGCCGCAGCTCTTCGCCTCCCCAGCACTTCGTCCTCGAGAAAGCCGCGGCCGGTGAGGTACTCGAGATCGGGCCGATAGAACAGCCAGCGAACGCCCTTGTCATCTTGGCGGCCGACATAAACGCGCTCGTTGCCCGCCCCGAGCCATCCGCTGAGGACGGCCTGCGCGGGCGGGCGAAGCGTGCGGCCGAGCACGGACTCGTCTTCCAGCGCATTCTCGAATGCCGTCAGGCCGGAAAGCGCCGCGCGATTTGCGGCGAGCGTCCGTTTCCACCAGCCTGTGTTGCCCCGCGACGCTTCGGCCTGCATGGCCGCCGACATATTGGCGGGAACAGCTACCAGCCTGGACCACACGCTTGGCGAGCCGTCTCCTGTCAGTCGGGGCACCACGATCTCGACGAGCGGCACCAGCACGATGCAGATCAGGAAGAACGCGGTGAGCGCGCGCGCGACCGGACGGCTGACGGCCGTCTGACCGATCTCGATCTTCGCGATCTCCTCGCGCGTCGGGCCGCCGGATGGAAGCACAGGCTCAGGCATCAGAAGATGAAATAGATGAACGGGTTGTAGGCCTGCGTCGTCAGGGCGACGGCCGCGAGGATGAAGAGCGCCGCGATCGCGATCGCCTTCGCCGGGGTCAGCGTCCGCGTCCAGTCCCACGTCTGCGGGCAGGCCCAGGTGATGATGCCGGCGAGCAGGAATGTCCCCAGGTAGTACGGCTGATAGACGACGCCGTCGAGGAGCGTGGATGCCGATCGCACGTCGCCGACGCCGCTCATGAAACCGAGGTAGCGCATCGCCGCGGGTAGATCGGGTGCACGAAAGAACACCCAGCCGACGAGGACGAGTGCAAAGGTCAGCGCGACGCGCGCCGGAGGCGGAAGCAGGCCGTACGCGGCGGCTTTGCCGCGCATCCGCTCGAACGCCAGCAGCGCGCCGTGGAGACCGCCCCAGACCAGGAAGTTCCAGGAGGCGCCGTGCCACAGCCCTCCGATCAGCATGACCACGAGCAGGTTCACGTAGGTTCGCGCGGGCCCCTTGCGGTTTCCGCCGAGCGGCACGTAGAGATAGTCGCGCAGGCAGGTCGAGAGCGAGATGTGCCACCGGCGCCAGAACTCGGTGATCGACTGCGATTTGTACGGCGAGTCGAAGTTCTTGGCGAAGACGAACCCGAGCATCAGCCCGAGCCCGATGGCCATGTCGGAGTAGCCGCTGAAATCGAAGTAGATCTGAAACGCATATGCCGTGACGCCGTACCAGGCGTCCACGACGGTCAGGCTCCCTGAATCGAACGCGAGATCCGCGATCTTGCCGCAGGGATTGGCGAGCAGGACCTTCTTCGTCATCCCGAGGCTGAAGAAGGCGACGCCGCGCGTGAACTTGGTGATCGTGTGCGTCCGCGAGCGGATCTGATCGGCGATCTCGGAGAAGCGGATGATCGGTCCGGCGACGAGCTGCGGGAACATCGAGACGAACGCGGAGAAGTCGACGATGTTCCGGATGGCTCGCGCCTGTCCGCGGTACACGTCGATCACGTAGCTCATCGACTCGAACGTGTAGAAGCTGATGCCGAGCGGGAGCGTGACCCTCAGCGCGACGTCGAGGCGCAGCTCCGGGAGCCCGATCCACTTCACCAGCGCGTCGTAGTTCTCGACGCCGAAATTGAAGTACTTGAAGAACCCGAGGAGCGAGAGGTTCGTGATGACCGAGATCGCGAGGATGATCTTGGCGCGCCGGGAACGCGGCTTGTCAGGATCGATGATGTATTCCTTCCCGACGAGCACGCCCTCGGATTTCGCGATGAGCAGCCCCGACGTGTAGTCGAGCAGCGTCGAGCCGAGCAGCAGGAACAGGAAGAGCGGATTGGCCCAGCCGTAGAAGACGTAGCTGAAGAGCGAAAGTACCAGGTTCCGCATTCGCACCGGCGCCGCGTAGTAGGCGGCGAGCGCGAGCGGGAAGCAGATAGAAGAGGAAAAGGTACGAGCTGAAAACCATCCGCGCCGCAGCGCTACTTCACTTCGTAGTAGAGCGGAAGACTGGATGCGCCGAGGTCGGTGATCAATCGCTCTCCTTCGAGCTCCGGGTGCGCATCGTAGCGCTCGACCGTCAGCTTTGCGGCGGCGCCCGGACTCCTTCTGGCGTCTGCGATCACTTTACCGTCGCGAATCGCCCACTGCGCGACGCGGATCTTCTTCTCGGTGTACTGGCCGTTGACGACGGCGGCCACATCGTACTCGTTGACGACGAGGGCATGGCGGTAGGGGAGGATCGACTCGGGCGTCGGAATCGGCCCCGCGTGCGCGAGCCTGGCGTCCACGGTGATGCGCGCGGCGGCGGCCGGCGTCGATGTCCCGGGTGTCGGCGCGCCAGCGGGCCCGATCGTCCCGCCCGGCCGCGTCGAGTACGTCGACTTGGCGCGATCGATCCAGACGTCCGGATAGGAATCGCCTCCCGAGTTGCTGGTCGCGCGCGTCCACGCCTCGATGCGCGAGTAGTCCTCGCTGAACCGTCCGAGCCAGACCTCCGTCTGCGCGCCGCCGCTCCTGACCTGGTTCGCGCCGCCCTGGTTGTACGGTCCGCTCATCGCGATGAAGCGCGGATGATTCGTCCACCGCGGATGGTAGACCTCCGGGTTCTGGAACCCGGGCGCCTGGTTGATCGGCACGGTCCACCGTTTCTTCGTCCGCGAATCCACCATCGTCAGGTTCCGGTGCGATCCGTCGAAGTACCAGAACATCGGGCCGCGCGCCGTCGCCATCGCCGTCCAGCAGCCGTCTCCCATCTTCTCCCACGACTTGTTCGGCAGTTCCGCGACGCCGGCGTTCGGCCAGGGGAAGAGCCCGCCGGCGAACCGCCCGTCGGCCGACACCTGGAACGTGTCGCCGCTCACCGGCGTCTTGTTCCAGACGAGCTCGCTCCTGGCGGGATCGTCGATCGGAAAACGCGAGACGGTGGCGAAGTCGTACCCCTTGTTGTCGGTGCCGACGTAGACCCACTCCGACCCGTCAGACGGGTTCTCCCAGACCGTCAGCGCGAAGCCCTTCCCGATCCGTTTCAGTCCGGAGCCGTCCCAGTTCACGAGGAAGACCTCCGGGCCCGTCCCCTGCGGTCTCGTCGAAAACAGGATCCGGGTGCCCTTCGGCGTGAGGAGCGGTTTCACGTAGCTTTGCCGGGCGCCGAGAATCGTCCGTTCGCCCTTGCCGTCTTCCGTATCGAGGCCCATCAGCACGAGCCGATCGCCTGCCGCGAACGGGTCGCTGCCGTCGCTCTGGACCCAGACCAGCTTCGTGGGCGCGCCCGTGAACGCGCGCACGTCCGACGGAGGCGCGGCCTTCGGCGTGGACGCGGCAGAGGCGGCGCTTGGCGCGGCGGCAGAACCCGAGTCAACCGCCTGCGACGGCTGCGAGCACGCCGCTGCGCCCGCGGCGAACAGGCACAGAACGAGGAGTTGGTCTCGAACGTCACGCATTGCAATCACTGTATCGTACCGAATTCGGCGGGAAGCCCGGCTGGAGCCGTCGGCTATGATCGAGTTAGACGGCATCGTTCAGCTTTTAGCTTTCAGCTGCCAGCTTCCAGCTTCCAGCCGGATTTCCGATTGAAGCCGGATTCGGCCGTTGAGACTGAGAACTGGTAGCTGGTAGCTGGCAGCTGGTAGCTCCGTAACCATGAAACCCAAAACCGTCTTCGCGTGTCAGGAGTGCGGCGCGCAGTCTACGAAGTGGCTGGGGCGTTGTCCCGAGTGCAGCGCCTGGAACTCTCTCGTCGAGGAACGGCCGGCGCCTGCGGCGCTGACCGCGGCGACGGCGGAGAAGCGCTATGCCCTGGCGGCCGCGGCTGGGCCGCAGCTCTACGCAGACATCGACACGATGGTCGCGGAGCGGCTCTCGACAGGCGTTCAGGAATTCGATCGGGTGCTGGGCGGCGGCGTGGTGCCGGGATCGCTCGTGCTCATCGGCGGAGAGCCGGGCATCGGCAAGTCCACGCTCCTCTTGCAGGCGGCGGCGCACTTCGCGAGCAACGTCGGGACAGTGCTCTACTGCTCGGGCGAGGAGTCCGAGCACCAGATCAAGTCGCGCGGTGAACGGCTCGGCGTCGAGCGCGGGCCGCTCTACATCCTCGCGGAAACGTGCCTCGAGCGGATCCTGGACGAGATCGCCCGGCTCAAGCCGGCGTTCGTGATCGTGGACTCGATCCAGACCGTGTTCTCGCTGAAGTTTCAGTCCGCGCCCGGCAGCATCGGCCAGGTGCGCGAGTCGGCCACGCAGCTCCTCTTCGCGGCGAAGGGGCAGAACATTCCGACCTTCCTCGTGGGGCACGTCACGAAGGATGGCAACCTCGCCGGGCCCAAGGCGCTCGAGCACATCGTCGACACCGTTCTCTACTTCGAAGGCGAGAAGCACCACGCGCACCGCGTCGTGCGCGCGGTGAAGAACAGGTTCGGCGCCGTCAGCGAGCTCGGTGTGTTCGAGATGACGGGAACGGGTCTGAAGGCCGTGCCCAACCCGTCGCAGTTGTTTCTCCGCGAGCGCACCGGCCACGCCGCGGGATCGGCCGTGCTCTGCTGCGTCGAAGGTACGCGGCCGCTCCTCGTCGAGGTGCAGGCGCTCGTCAGCACGAGCACCTACGGAAATGCGCGCCGCATGGCGAGCGGTCTCGATCAGAACCGCCTGTCGCTCCTGCTCGCAGTCCTCGAGAAGCGCGCCGGCCTGAACCTCGTCGCCGAGGACGTGTTCGTGAACGTGGCCGGTGGTATGTCCGTCGACGAGCCGGCCGCGGATCTCGCGGTTCTCGGCGCCGTGGCGTCGAGCGTCCGCAACCGGCCGATCAAGGCGGGTACCGCGGTCTTCGGCGAGGTCGGGCTGGCTGGAGAAATCAGGGGGACGACGCAGGCCGCGCTCCGCGTGCGGGAAGCGGCACAGATGGGATTCACGCGCTGTGTCGTGCCGGAGAGCAATGCGGCGGGGCCGGCGGGGTGCGAGCTCGTCGGAGTGAAAACCGTCTCCGAGGCGATCGATGCCTTGATGGACTGGTAGCGGACACCGGCTCTTCGCCGGGCGGTATCATATAGGTCGTCATTCATACCCGGAGTTTCTTCATGCCCTGGCATCTCATCGTCCGCGTGCTGTTCATTCTCGCGGTCACGTACGCCGCGGTGCTCGTTCGTCCCTTCACGCCCGACGTGTGGGTCAACGCGTTCGTCGGCGCGCTGCTCGGCCTCATCATCATCGGCGTCGAGACGCGGCTCCGCGAGGCCGAGGTCACGGATCTTCTCGGGGCGCTGATCGGCGGCGCCATCGGACTCGGGCTGGCGAAGACGATCGGCGCCGCGCTCTTCTGGGCGGACGCCAGCGACCCGCGCGTCGCGTTCCTCCACAGCTTCACGCTCCTCGTCTTCCCCTACCTCGGCATCGTCATGGGCGCGCGCAAGGGCGAGTGGCTGAAGCCTGCGAGGCTCGTGGGTCTCTTCCGCGACCCCGGACCGCAGAAGCGCTACCGGCTGCTCGATACCAGCGTGATCATCGACGGGCGCATCGCGGACGTCTGCGAGACCGGCTTCCTGGACGGGACGCTCGTCATCCCCCAGTTCGTCCTGAAGGAGCTGCAGTTCGTCGCCGATTCGCCGGACTCGCTCAAGCGGAACCGCGGGCGCAGGGGGCTCGACATCCTCCAGAAGGTCCAGAAGATGTCCGGCCTCGACGTCATGATCTCCGACATCGATTTTCCCGAAGTCCGCGAAGTCGATCTCAAGCTGATCGAGCTCGCGAGGACGCTGCAGGGGAAGATCGTGACGAACGATTTCAACCTGAACAAGGTCGCGCAGCTTCGCGGCGTGCAGGTGCTGAACATCAACGAGCTGGCGAACGCGCTCAAGCCGGTCGTCCTGCCGGGCGAGTTCATGAAGGTCTTCATCCTCAAGGAAGGCAAGGAGTACAACCAGGGGGTGGCGTACCTGGACGACGGGACGATGGTCGTCGTCGACAACGCGCGGAGGATGATCAGCCGGAATATCGACGTCGTCGTCACGAGCGTACTCCAGACGACCGCGGGCAAGATGATTTTCGGACGCTACATCGAAGGTCCCGCGCAGGCGGGGACTGGCGCCAGCCAGCCGCACGCGCAGGTCGCGGGCGATCAGAGCGCGGGATCGTCCCAGGCGGCCGCGGTGCCGGCGGGCCGAGGGGCGCACCCGAACGCGAAGTGACGCTTCCGCCGTATCACTGGTGGCGAACGGTCTTCTTCCTCATTCCCGCCATCGGTGTCTACACGATCGTCCTCGGGACGATTTCGATTCTCTCGTCCTTCGTCGATCCGGGCGGGGACGCGGGCCATCGCTGTGCACGGCTCTGGGCGCGGCTCGTCCTGTGGACCACCGGGGTCCGCGTGACGGTGCGCGGCGGCGCGTCGCTCGATCCCGGGCGGAGCTACGTGTTCGCCTCGAATCACCAGAGCATCTACGACATCCCGATCGTCTTCGCGTCGCTTTCGTTCCAGCTCCGGATCGTGGCGAAGGACTCGCTCGGCAGCTTTCCGTTCCTCGGCTGGCACCTGCGCCGGACCGGCCATCTGCTCGTCGATCGGAAGAACCCGGGCGCGGGGATCGTCAAGAAGATGGCTCGCCTCGTGAACGGCGCGCGATCGCTCATCGTGTTCCCGGAAGGCACGCGCAGCGTCGACGGGTCGGTTGCGCGCTTCAAGGGCGGCATGTTCCTGGTCGCGATCGACGCCGGCCTGCCGGTCGTGCCGCTGAGCATCGCGCGAAGCCGCTTCGTCATGCTCAAGGGGCGGTTGATGACGTGTCCCGGCGACGTGACGCTCACGATTCACGATCCGATTCCGACGACGGGCACCGGCCGTCAGGGCGCGCGCGACATCGCGGATCGCGTGCGGGAAGTCGTCGTTACTGCGGTCAGCTAGGGGCAGGAATCAGGCTATAATGGCCGTTTGACTTCCGCCGCAAACCCTTCCCAGATGCACGTGACGGCCATCATCGCCGCCGGCGGAACCGGACGCCGGCTCGGCGCCGATCTGCCGAAGCAGCTGCTGGACGTGGACGGGAAGTCGCTGCTGCAGCGGAGCGTGGAGGCGTTCACGTCCCACGCGGCCGTGACCGACGTGATCGTGGCGCTCCCGTCATCGCTCGCGGGCGCGCCGCCACGCTGGCTCGACGGCGTGCGCGTCGTCGAAGGCGGCGCCCGCAGGCAGGATTCCGTGGCAAACGCGTGCGAGGCGATGTCGTCCGACGCCGAGATCGTCCTGGTGCACGATGCCGCGCGGCCGTTCGTGACGGCCGACGTCATCACGCGAGCGATCGAAGGGGCCGTGGCGCACGGCGCGGCGATCGTGGCAGTGCCGGTCAGCGATACGGTCAAACGCGTCGCGCGCACCGAGGAGCAGGGCTCGAGCGTGATTGTCGCGACGCTGCCGCGCGACGAGATCTTCCTCGCGCAGACACCACAGGCGTTCCGCCGGTCCGTGCTGATGGCCGCCATCGCCGAGGGACGATCGGGAGGCGGCGGCCGCGGTGTCGAGGCCACCGACGAGGCGATGCTCGCCGAACATGCCGGTCACCGCGTGCACGTCGTCGCCGGCGATCCTGCGAACGTGAAGATCACGACGGCCTCGGATCTCGACGCCGCACGACGGCGAACATCGCCGCGGCCTGCCGGACCAGGACGCGTCGGCGTGGGCTACGACCTGCACCGCCTGGTCGAAGGGCGGCCGCTCGTCCTCGGCGGCGTCGCGGTTCCATGCGAGCGCGGCGCGCTCGGCCACTCGGACGCCGACGTCGTCTGCCATTCGGTGACCGACGCGATCCTCGGCGCGGCGCGCGCGGGGGACATCGGCCAGCATTTTCCGGACACCGATCCACGCTGGAAGGATGCGTCGAGCCTCGCGCTGCTGCGACAGGCCGCCGCGCTCGTGCGCGATCGCGGCTGGTCGGTCGAGAACGTCGACGTAGTCGTCATCCTCGAGCGCCCGAAGCTCGGTCCGCATCGCGAAGCGATCCAGAACGGTCTCGCGGCCGCGCTGGAAGTCGACAGCGCACGAGTCAGCGTGAAGGCGAAGACGAACGAGGGCATGGACGCCGTAGGCCGGGGCGAGGCCATAGCCGCGCATGCCGTCGTGCTGCTGGGACGGAACGATTGACCGCAAGACCGCCGACCGTCGACTGTGACTGCCGACTGACGACGGCACGACTGTCGACTGCCGACTGCGACTGCCGACTGTGACTGCCGACTCCCGACTGTCGACTGCCGACTGACGTATGCGCGTTCGATTCGCCCCCAGTCCTACCGGACAGCTGCATGTTGGAAACGCGCGCACCGCGCTCTTCAACTGGCTGCTCGCGCACGGCAAGGACGGCACGTTCCTCCTGCGCATCGAGGACACCGATGTCGACCGCTCCACGCGCGAGTCCGAGGGAGGCATCCTCGAGGATCTGCGATGGCTCGGCCTCGAATGGGACGAGGGGCCGGATGTCGGAGGGCCGCACGGCCCCTATCGTCAGTCGGAGCGCCTGCATCTCTACGCGTCGTACGCGAACGAGCTGCTGGCGGGCGACCATGCGTATCACTGCTTCTGTTCGCCCGCGAAGCTCGAGGCCGATCGTCAGGAGGATCTCTCGGCTGGGCAGCCGCCGCGGTATCACGGGACGTGCCGCGCGCTGACGCGGTCCGACGCGCAGGACCGTATCGACGCCGGTGAGCGTCCCGTCGTGCGCTTCCGCGTCCCCGCGTCGGAGGAGGTCAGGTTCCAGGATCTGGTCCGCGGCGAGGTCGTGTTCAACACCGACGTCATCGGCGACTTCGTGCTCGTGCGCTCCGACGGCCGGCCGCAGTACAACTTCGCGGTCGTGATCGACGATGCGCTGATGGAGGTGACGCACGTGATCCGCGGCGAGGATCACATCTCGAACACGCCGCGCCAGATCCTGCTGTATCAGGCGGTCGGATTCACACCGCCGGAGTTCGCGCACCTGTCGCTCGTGATGGGCCCCGATCACACGCCGCTCTCGAAGCGTCACGGCGCGACGTCGGTGTCCGAGTTTCGCGCGCGCGGGTACCTGCCGGAGGCGCTCGTGAACTACCTGGCGCTCATCGGATGGTCGCCTCGAACCGACGGCGGGAGCGCCGACAGCGACGCGGAGCTCCTGCCGGTCGACGAGATGGCGCGGCGGTTCGCGATCGAGGACGTCGGGCACAGCGCGGGCGTCTTCGATCTCGAGAAGCTCGCCTGGATGAACCGGCACTACATGAAGTCGGCGGCGCCGGCGCGGTTGGCCGCCGAGTCGCTCCGCTACTTCACCGCGCGCCGGTACGTCACGCGCCGGACCGACGAAGCGATGGAGTTCGTGGCGCAGATCCTGCCGATGGCAGTGGCGTCGGTCGATCGTCTCGAGGAGATCCCGGATCGCCTGCGGTTTCTCTTCGATTTCGATCCGGCGTCGGCGCTCGCCCGGCCGGATGTCGCGGAGGTCGTGCAGGCGGACGGCGCGCGCGACGTCATCGGCGCGCTGGCCGAGGAGCTGCGCGATGCGGGGCGCCTCGACCGCGACGCGTTTCGCGCGGCCGCGAACCGGGTGAAGCAGCGGACCGGGCAGAAGGGGCGCGCGCTGTTCCATCCGATTCGCGTCGCGCTCACGGGCGAAGCGGGTGGACCGGAGCTCGATCTCGCGGTGCCGGCGATCGATCGCGGCGCGGAGCTCCCGCGCACGGCAGGCGTCGCGCCGATGATCGGCTGCCGCGAACGCGCCGAGATGTTCGCGCGCCGCCTGCGGGAAGGCCCATGATCGTGTACGGCGTGAACCCCGTGATGCAGGCGCTGCGCGCCGGACGCGTGCGGAAGCTGCGAGTCGGCGCCCGCTCCGATCGGCGCATCGAGGAAGCGATTGCTCTCGCGCGCACGCGACGCGTGCCGGTCGAGCGGGTCGATGCTGCGGCGCTCGAGCGCGCGGCGCGCGGCGGCGTGCATCAGGGCGTGGTCGCCGACGTCGACGAGCCGCGCGAGTACGCGATCGGCGATCTCGTGGCCGCGGCGGCGCCCGGCGCGCCGCTCCTCGTCGTGCTCGATGGCGTCGAGGATCCGCAGAACGTCGGCGCGATCCTGCGGACGGTCGACGCGGCCGGCGCGCACGGTGTCGTGCGTCAGGAGCGCCACGCCGCGCCGCTCGACGGCGCCGCGGCGAAGGCCTCGGCGGGCGCGGTCGCGAGCGTGCGCATCGCGACGGTCGTGAACATCGCGCGCGCGCTCGAAGAGCTGAAGGATGCTCGATGTCTGGACCGTCGGCCTCGCGGGCGATGCGTCCGAGCGCTACGACTCGGTCGACATGACGGTGCCTACGGCAATCGTCCTTGGCGCCGAGGGCGCCGGGCTGCGGCGGCTGGTGCGAGATCGGTGCGACCGGCTCGCGGCGCATTCCGATGGCCGGCGCGGTGGAAAGCCTGAATGTGTCTGTCGCGGCAGGGGTTATGCTGTTCGAGGCGGTGAGGCAGCGGAATCGCGGAAAGGGCTCTGGACCATGAGCTTGCACTCGTGGCACGGCATGTGCTACAACTAACCTTTTGTCTGGGCTGGCGTAGCTCAGTCCGGTAGAGCAGCTGATTTGTAATCAGCCGGTCGGGGGTTCAAATCCCTTCGCCAGCTCCACGATTCCCGCCAATCCACACGAGGGCGCGACACCTGGATGGGCACAATCACGAGCGGCGCAAAATCCTGACAAACGAGTAGGGCACACGGGTCGCCGTCGAGCGGCTGAAAGGGACGAGGGTCGCCGGACGGGTGGCCGGGACAAGACGTGCACGCGCCCCCGGCGCGAGCGCGGTGGAATATCGGCGAGGTAGCGAAGCGGTCAAACGCAACAGACTGTAAATCTGTCGCCCCAGCGGCTTCGAAGGTTCGAATCCTTCCCTCGCCACCAGCCTGCGCTCGCTCGCGTGGGGTCGTGCGCGAGCGAGCGTCGGCTCGGCAGGCCAGCCGCTGAGCGATAGTCGAAGTTGAAGGTGTGAATTGGCGGGCTACCTTGCCTCGCCGAAGCACGAGAGAGCGGAGTCGGCGAGCGCGTAGGCGGGAGTAACTCAGTGGTAGAGTCACAGCCTTCCAAGCTGTTGGTCGCGGGTTCGATCCCCGTCTCCCGCTCCAGCCTCCGCTCCGCCGGAGTTTCGGCGGGCGAAGGCCGATGTAGCTCAGTTGGCAGAGCGCGTCCTTGGTAAGGACGAGGTCACCGGTTCAATCCCGGTCATCGGCTCCAGACTTCGCTCGCTGGCTTCGCCGACGGGCTTCGTCTCGGCAAGCCGACAAGGCAGATCGACATCGATAGAGGAGCACTCCCCCCGGGGGGATAGAAGCGTCGGTTTCGAGAGGGTACAAACGACATGGCAAAAGAGAAATTCGATCGATCCAAACCGCACGTCAACGTCGGCACCATCGGCCACATCGACCACGGCAAGACGACGCTGACCGCGGCGCTGACCAAGGTGGCGTCGGACAAGGGCTGGGCGAAGTTCATTCCGTACGACGAAGTGGCGAAGGCGTCGGAGTCGCAGGGCCGTCGTGACGCGACCAAGATCCTGACGATTGCGACCAGCCACGTCGAGTACAGCACGCCGAACCGGCACTACGCGCACGTGGATTGCCCGGGCCACGCCGACTACATCAAGAACATGATCACCGGCGCGGCGCAGATGGACGGCGCCATCCTCGTGGTCAGCGCCGTCGACGGCCCGATGCCGCAGACGCGCGAGCACGTGCTGCTCGCCAAGCAGGTCAACGTGCCGTACATGGTCGTCGCCCTCAACAAGGTCGATGCGGTGGACGATCCCGAGCTGGTCGACCTCGTCGAGCTCGAGGTGCGCGAGCTGCTGTCGTCCTATGGCTTCCCCGGCAACGACATCCCGGTGGTACGCATCTCCGCGCTCAAGGCGCTGCAGGGCGATCCCGAAGGAACGGCCGGCGTGACCAAGCTGATGGACGCGCTCGATACCTACATCCCGCTCCCGCAGCGTGAGATCGACAAGCCGTTCCTGATGCCGATCGAGGACGTGTTCTCGATCTCCGGGCGCGGCACCGTCGTGACGGGTCGTATCGAGCGCGGCAAGGTCAAGGTCAGCGAGGAAATCGAGATCGTGGGCTTCAAGCCGACCGAGAAGAAGGTCGTCACCGGCGTCGAGATGTTCCGCAAGCTGCTCGACGAGGGCGTCGCGGGGGACAACGTCGGCGTGCTGCTCCGCGGCGTGGAAAAAGACGACGTCGAGCGCGGCCAGGTGCTGGCCAAGCCCGGCTCGATCAAGCCGCACACGAAGTTCAAGGGCGAGGTGTACATCCTCTCCAAGGACGAGGGCGGACGCCACACGCCGTTCTTCAACGGCTATCGTCCCCAGTTCTACATCCGCACGACGGACGTCACCGGGTCGCTGAAGCTGCCCGAGGGCGTCGAGATGGTGATGCCGGGCGACAACACGAGCATCACCGCGGAGCTCCACGTGCCGGTCGCGCTCGAAAAGGGCGCCCGCTTCGCGATTCGCGAGGGCGGCCGCACGGTGGGCGCGGGGACGATCAGCGAGATCGTCGAATAGGGTCGGAGGCTCGGTCGTCCGGTGCTCGGTTGTTCGAGCGCCCGAACGACCGTCCAACCGGTCAACCGAACGACCGGACGACCGGACGACCGAACGACCGACAGGAATCAGCAATGAGAGACATCATTTCCCTGGCGTGCGGCGAGTGCAAACGCCGGAACTACAGCACGACCAAGAACAAGAAGAAGACGAGCGAGCGGCTGGAGTTCAGCAAGTACTGCCGCTACTGCCGCAAGCACACGGCGCACAAGGAAACGAAGTAGGTATGAGCTTCCAGCTGCCAGCCTCCAGCTGTCAGCTCCATGTGGGTGGCCAGCTCTGAACGTCCGGCCGGAAGCTGGAAGCTGGCAGCTTTTTAGGACAGTAGCTCAATTGGCAGAGCACCGGTCTCCAAAACCGGGGGTTGGGGGTTCGATTCCCTCCTGTCCTGCCAGTTTGGTGAGAAGGATCGCGAGAGATGAAGACGGCCATGGCGGAGCACGATGACTCGTTTGGCGGTCGCGCGCGCGACGGTGTCGCCGGCTGGTGGGGCCGCTCGCGGCGGTTCCTTGCCGAAGTGCGGAACGAGATGGCGCGGGTCACCTGGCCCACCCGACGCGAGGTGTACGCCACCACGCTCGTCGTCATCCTGACCTCGATCTTCTTCGGCTTGTACCTGTGGATCGTCGACTTGAGCCTCAACCGGCTGCTTGGGTGGGTGTACTCGCTCTTCGGCATCTCGTAACCTGGCGATCCTCGGGCGCGGGCCCCGGGACCCCCGGAAGCAGACGGACGTAGACGGCAACGAACCAAGATGACGAGCATGACCGACGACCGGACGAAGCAGTGGTACATCGTCCACACGTATTCCGGCTTCGAGAACAAGGTGAAGGAGTCGCTCGAGCAGCGCGTGCAGGCGTACGGGCTGCAGAGCGAGATCGGCGAGATCCTCATTCCGACCGAGCAGGTCGCCGAGATGCGCGGCGGCAAGAAGGTCGTGAGCTCGAAGCGGTTCTTTCCGGGCTACATCCTCGTCGAGATGCACATGTCCGACAACGCGTGGCATGTGGTCAAGAACACGCCGAAGGTCACCGGCTTCGTGGGCGCGGGCGCCAAGCCGACGCCGCTCTCGCGTGAGGAGGTCGACCAGATTCTCAACCAGGTGACGGAAGCGGCCGAGAAGCCGAAGCCGAAGTACACCTTCGAGAAGGGCGATCAGGTGCGGATCAACGAGGGACCGTTCACCAACTTCAACGGGACCGTGGACGAGGTCAACCTCGAGCGGAACACGCTGAAGGTGATGGTCACGATCTTCGGCCGGTCGACACCGGTCGAACTGGATTTTTTGCACGTGGAGAAACTGTAGCTGGATAGCTTCCAGTTCCCAGCTCCCAGCTTCCAGCGACGAAGCGGGTTCAGTGCTGGAAGCTGGCGGCTGGCAGCTGGAAGCTGACAGCGAGCTCAAGAATCATGGCGAAGAAAGTACAGGCAATGGTGAAGCTCCAGATTGCGGCGGGGAAAGCGACCCCCGCGCCGCCGGTCGGGACCGCGCTCGGTCCGCACGGCGTCAATATCATGGACTTCTGCAAGAACTTCAACGCGAAGACCAGCAAGGACGAGGGGTTGATCATCCCCGTCGTCGTCACGGTCTACGCCGACCGGTCGTACACGTTCATCACGAAGACGCCGCCGGCGTCGATCCTGCTCAAGCGCGCGGCGAACCTGGCAAAGGGTTCGACCGAGCCGAACAAGAACAAGGTCGGCACGGTGACGAAGAAGCAGGTCGAGGACATCGCGAAGCTCAAGATGCCCGATTTGAACGCGGAGTCGCTCGAGGCGGCGTTCAAGACCGTCGCCGGCACGGCGCGGTCGATGGGAATCGATGTGGTTGGGTAGTTAGTCAGCTGCCAGCTTCCAGCTACCAGCTCCAGCAAAAGCTCTGGAAGTCCGGACGCTCGTAGATGGAAGTCGGACGCTCGAAGCTGGAAGCTGGGAGCCGGAAGCTTGAAATGTGGGAGGCCGTGTAGCGGCCGTTTGCACCACCGAGGTCGAAAATGCGCAAGACAGGCAAGAAATTCGCTGCCGCCCGGCAGCAGGTCCCCGCTCGACCGCACACGATCGAGGATGCGGTTCCCCTGATGCAGAAGGTGAAGTACGCGAAGTTCGACGAGACCGTCGAGCTCGCGATGCGCCTCGGCGTCGATCCGAAGCACGCCGACCAGATGGTGCGCGGCACGGTCGTCCTGCCGCACGGGCTGGGCAAGAGCAAGCGCGTGCTCGCGATTGCCGGCGGCGACAAGCAGAAGGAAGCGCAGGACGCCGGCGCCGACGTGGTCGGCGGCGAGGAGCTCGTCGAAAAGATCCAGGGCGGCTGGATCGACTTCGACGCGGTCGTGGCGACGCCAGACATGATGCGCGCCGTCGGCAAGCTCGGAAAGGTGCTCGGCCCGCGCGGGCTGATGCCGAACCCGAAGACCGGCACGGTCACCGTGGACATCGCCCGCGCCGTCAAGGAAATCAAGGCCGGCAAGGTCGAGTTCCGCGTCGACAAGACCGGGATCATCCACGCGCCGATCGGCAAGATCTCGTTCCCGTCGCAGAACCTGATCGACAACGCGCACGCGCTCGTCGACAGCGTCGTCAAGGCCAAGCCGTCGGCGGCGAAGGGCAAGTATCCTCCGCAGCGTGACCATGTCGTCGACGATGGGCCCGGGGATCACGATCGATACGACGCACGTCAGGACGTGGTGAAACACTAATGGCAGTCACCCGAGCGATCAAGGAAGAAGAGCTGCAGGATCTCGAGAACTCGTTCAAGGGCACCGACAGCGCGATCGTCGTCGACTTCAAGGGGCTCAAGGTGCCCGAGGTCACCGAGCTGCGCCGTCAGGTCCGCGGCGCGAAGGCCAGCTACAAGGTCGTGAAGAACACGCTCGCCCGTCGCGCGCTCAAGGGCACGACGTTCGAGTCGCTGAGCGAGTTCTTCACCGGCACGACTGCCGTCGCCTACAGCGGCGAGGATCCGATCGCGCTCGCGAAGGTGCTCACGACGTTCGCGAAGGGCGCGCCGGCGCTGCAGATCAAGGCGGCCGTCGTCCAGGGCCGGGCGATCAAGGCGGGCGAGGTCACCGAGCTCGCGACGATGCCGGGCAAGCCGGAGCTGTACGCGAAGCTGCTGTTCCTGCTGCAGGCGCCCGATGATCCAGCTGGTGAGCGTGCTGAACGCCGCGCCGCGCGATCTGATGAGCGTGCTGGTGCAGGCGGAGAAGAAGAAATCGGAAGCGTAGTGCCGGTCGAGCTCCAGCTTCCAGCTGGAAGGTTGGCAGCGGGCGGCAGCGTTCGGAACTGGCCGTCAATGAACGGGAGCTTCCGGTGAGAACCACGCTGGAAGCTGGTAGCTGGCAGCTAGGAAGCTTTCATCGTAGGAGCAGCGAAATGGCACTGACGCAGCACGGACGTAGTCGAATACATCAAGGGAATCTCGGTTCTCGAGCTCTCGCAGCTCGTGAAGGAGCTCGAGAAGGAGCTCGGCGTGTCGGCCGCGGCGGCCATGCCGGTGGCGGTGGCGGGCGGCGGCGCGGCCGCGGCGGCGCGGCGGCGCCGGTCGAGGAGAAGACCGAGTTCACCGCGACGCTGACCGAAGTCGGCAGCAACAAGATCAACGTGATCAAGGTCGTCCGCGAGGTCACCAGCCTCGGGCCTCAAGGAAGCGAAGGATCTCGTCGAGGGCGCGCCCAAGCCGATCAAGGAAGGCATCCCCAAGGACGAGGCCGCGGCGATCAAGAAGAAGTTCGAGGACGTCGGCGCCAAGGTCGAGATCAAGTAACGCGCGCGGCTCACGCCGCGCGCCGTCGTCGGGCTCGGGATTCGGCGTTCGGGCTTCGACAGGATTCCCGCCCGAGTCCGGGTCGCAGTTGCTGTTTTCGGCTGTCGCAATAGAACGGGTCTCGCGATCCCCGAGCCCCGAGCCGCGGATCCCGAGCCCCGAGAGAAATTCACCACGCATGTACAGCCTTCCCAAGAACGTCTACCGCGAGCGCATCGACTTCTCGAAGATCAAGACCACGATCCCGATCCCGAACCTGATCGAGATCCAGAAGAAGTCTGTACGAACGCTTCCTGCAGATGAACCGGCTGCCCTCGGAGCGCGAGGATGCCGGACTGCAGTCGGTGTTCAAGTCGGTGTTTCCGATCTCCGACTTCCGCGAGAACTCGTCGCTCGAGTTCATCGAGTATTCGATCGGGAACTGGGAGTGCAAGTGCGGCCGGCTGGCCGGGCTGCACCACCTGCGCAAGCCGTGCGTGAACTGCGGGCACACGCTCGTCGCCGATCCGTACGGCGAGCACGAGGTGCTCTGCCCGCGCTGCGGCAAGCCGAACGACGCGCGCGGCGACATCTGCGACATCTGCGGCAACACCGTCGGCCTGAAGCTGAAGTACGACGTCGACGAGTGCCAGGAGCGCGGCATGACCTACGCCGTGCCGCTCAAGGTCACGATCCGCCTCGTCGTCTGGAACAAGGACCCCGAGACCGGCGTCAAGACCATCCGCGACATCAAGGAGCAGGAGGTCTACTTCGGCGACATCCCGCTGATGACGGACAACGGCACGTTCATCATCAACGGCACCGAGCGCGTCATCGTCTCGCAGCTCCACCGGTCGCCGGGCGCGTTCTTCCACTCGGAAGACAAGACGCTCTACATCGCGCAGATCATCCCGTACCGCGGGTCGTGGGTGGAGTTCGAGTACGACACGAAGAACCTGCTCTACGTCCGCATCGACCGGAAGCGGAAGTTCCTCGCGACGGTCTTCCTGCGCGCCCTCGGCCTGCGCGGCGCCGACGAGATCATCCGGACCTTCTACACGGTCGACCGGCTGCAGCTCGAGGGCGGTTCGATCAAGTGGGCGGTCAGCGACAGCCTGCAGGGCCTCCGCGCGGCGCAAGGACATCGACGTCGGGTCAGCGACGTGCTCGTGCACGCCGGCAAGAAGATCACCTCGAACGGCGCTGGCGGCGCTCAAGAAGGCGGAACGTGCGATCGGTCGAGATCGCCGACGCCGAGCTCGAAGGCGCGTTCGCCGCGGCGGACGTCGTCGATCCCTCGACGGGCGAAGTCATCCTCGAGGCGAACGAGGAGCTCACGCCGCGCGTCATCTCGATGGCGCAGGAGAAGAACGTCGACAAGCTCGAGATCTTCTTCCCCGAGCGCGACGAGATCGGTCCGGTGCTGTCGTCGACGCTCAAGAAGGATCCGATCCACACGCACGAAGAGGCGCTCATCGAGATCTACCGGCGCCTCCGGCCCGGCGATCCGCCGACGCTCGACAGCTCGCGGTCGCTCTTCGAGAACATGTTCTTCAACCCGCAGAAGTACGACTTCTCGCGCGTCGGCCGGCTGAAGCTGAACACCAAGCTGAAGCTGAACACGCCGCTCGACGAGAAGATCCTGCACCCGCAGGACTTCTACGAGGTCATCAAGTACCAGCTGAAGCTGCGGCGCAACCCCGCCAACGTGGACGACATCGATCACCTCGGCAACCGCCGCGTGCGATCGGTCGGCGAGCTGCTCGAGAACCAGTTCCGGATCGGCCTGGTCCGCATGGAGCGCGCGATCAAGGAGAAGATGTCGGTCTACCAGGAAATGGCGACCGCCATGCCGCACGACCTGATCAACGCGAAGCCGGTCATGGCCGCGATTCGCGAGTTCTTCGGGTCGTCGCAGCTGTCGCAGTTCATGGACCAGACCAACCCGCTCTCCGAGGTCACGCACAAGCGGCGGCTGTCGGCGCTCGGGCCCGGCGGCCTGTCGCGCGAGCGCGCCGGGTTCGAGGTGCGCGACGTGCACCCGACGCACTACGGGCGCATCTGCCCGATTGAGACGCCGGAAGGTCCGAACATCGGCCTGATCTCGTCGCTCTCGTGCTACGCGCGGATCAACGAGTTCGGGTTCATCGAGTCGCCCTACCGCAAGGTCAAGGACGGCCGCGTCGTCGACTACGTGATCATCACGAACGCCGGCGGCAACACGAAGTACAAGGTCAACGACATCGTCGAGGCGAACGGACGTCGGCGCGGATCCGAAGGACGTCGACAACAAGGGCGGACGCCGCCGGCGCGGGCTCGAGTACGAGCCGTATTCGTACTACCTGTCCGCGTGGGAAGAGGACCAGTACATCATCGCGCAGGCCAACGCGCCGGTCGACGAGAACGGGACGGTTCACGACCGATCGCGTCAACGCGCGGCAGGCCGGCAACTTCATCCTGACGCCGCGGGACAAGGTCGACTTCATCGACGTGTCGCCGAAGCAGCTCGTCTCCGTCGCCGCGTCGCTCGTGCCGTTCCTCGAGAACGACGACGCGAACCGCGCGCTGATGGGATCGAACATGCAGCGGCAGGCGGTGCCGCTGCTCCGCGCCCGCGCGCCGTTCGTCGGCACGGGCATGGAGTACATCACCGCCCGCGACTCGGGCGCCGTCGTCGTGGCGCGCCGATCGGGCACCGTGGACTTCGTCGACAGCCAGCGCATCGTCGTGCGCGTGGAAGGGGAGACCGAGGCGACATCGCGTGAGATGGGCGCCGACATCTACCCGATGACGAAGTTCAAGCGGTCGAACCAGAACACGTGCATCAACCAGAAGCCGATCGTCCGCGTGGGCCAGAAGGTCCACAAGGGACAGGTCCTCGGCGACGGTCCGTGCACGGAGCTGGGCGAGCTCGCGCTCGGCCGGAACGTGCTCGTCGCGTTCATGCCGTGGCGCGGCTACAACTTCGAGGACGCGATCCTCGTCTCCGAACGCATGGTGAAGGACGACTACTACACGTCGATCCACATCGAGGAGTTCGAGATCGAGGCGCGCGACACGAAGCTCGGGCCCGAGGAAATCACGCGCGACATCCCGAACGTCGGCGAAGGCTACCTGCGGGATCTCGATGAGAGCGGGATCATCCGAATCGGTGCTTCGGTCAAGCCAGGAGACATCCTCGTCGGCAAGGTCACGCCGAAGGGCGAGACGCAGCTGACGCCGGAAGAGAAGCTGCTGCGCGCGATCTTCGGCGAGAAGGCGGGCGACGTCCGTGACGCCTCGCTCATCTGCCCGCCGGGCATCGAGGGCATCATCGTCGGCGTGAAGATCTTCTCGCGCAAGGGCATCGAGAAGGATGACCGGGCGAAGGCGATCGAGCAGGAAGAGCTCGACATGATGGAGAAGAACCTGCAGGACGAGATCCGCATCCTTCACGACGAGGTGAAGAAGCGGGTCATCGGGATGCTGCAGGGCCAGCAGCTTGCGCGCGGATCTCTACGACGAGCACGGCCGAGAGCGGCTGCTGCGCAAGGGCACGGACCTGACGCAGGACGTGCTGCAGTCGCTGCCCTACGATGCGATCGTCCGGCTGAAGATCGCGACCGACGATCCCCGGCTCGAGGAGGACCTCCGCGAGCTCGAGGAGCGCACCGAGCGGCAGGTCGAGGTCATCCGGAACCAGTTCGAGGAGAAGAAGGAAAAGGTCCGCCGCGGCGACGAGCTGCCTCCGGGCGTCATCAAGCTCGTGAAGGTGTACGTCGCGATGAAGCGCAAGCTGTCGGTCGGCGACAAGATGGCCGGCCGCCACGGCAACAAGGGCGTCATCGCGCGCATCCTGCCGGAAGAGGACATGCCGTACCTGCCGGACGGCACGCCGGTCGAGATCGTCCTGAACCCGCTCGGCGTTCCGTCGCGTATGAACGTCGGCCAGATCCTGGAGACCCACCTCGGGTGGGCCGCGCACGCGCTCGGCCTCTACTTCGCGACGCCGGTCTTCGACGGCGCGACCGAGCAGGAGATCAAGAACTGGCTGGAGCAGGCGGGGCTGCCGAAGAGCGGCAAGACCGAGCTCTTCGACGGCATGACCGGCCAGCCGTTCGAGCAGGACGTGACGGTCGGCTACATCTACATGCTGAAGCTGTCGCACCTGGTCGACGACAAGATCCACGCGCGGTCGATCGGGCCGTACTCGCTCATCACGCAGCAGCCGCTCGGCGGCAAGGCGCAGTTCGGCGGCCAGCGGTTCGGCGAGATGGAGGTCTGGGCGCTCGAGGCCTACGGCGCGGCGCACATCCTCCAGGAGCTGCTCACCGCGAAGTCTGACGACGTGACCGGACGCGCGAAGATCTACGAGGCGATCGTCAAGGGCGACGCGTCGTTCCAGCCGGGGCTGCCGGAGTCGTTCAACGTCCTCATCCGCGAGCTGCAGGCGCTCTGCCTCGACGTCGAGCTGATGAAGACGAAGAAGAAGCCGGTGCTCGAGGCCCTCGAATCGGGCGAAGGCGAACCGGCGCTGGCAGAAGGATAACTTAGCTGCCAGCTTCCGGCTCCCGGCTTCCAGAGAAGCGGGGGGCGGAGCTGGTCTTGGCTGGAAGCTGTTAGCTGGAAGCTGGAAGCTACAACACACATGAGACCATCATTCGATACCCGCGGTTCCCTGACGAGCGACTTCGACGCGATCCGCATCAGTCTTGCGTCGCCCGAGAAGATCCTCTCGTGGTCGCACGGCGAGGTGACCAAGCCGGAGACGATCAACTACCGGACGTTCAAGCCGGAGCGCGACGGGCTCTTCTGCGCGAAGATCTTCGGCCCCGTGACGGACTGGGAGTGCCTCTGCGGCAAGTACAAGCGCATGAAGCACCGCGGCGTGATCTGCGACAAGTGCGGCGTCGAGGTCACGCAGGCGAAGGTCCGGCGCGAGCGCCTCGGCCACATCACGCTGGCGACGCCCGTCAGCCACGTGTGGTTCTTCAAGGGGCTGCCGAGCCGTATCGGCCACCTCCTCGACATCTCGCTGCGCGATCTGGAGCGCGTCCTCTATTTCGAGGCGTACGTCGTGATCGAGCCGGGCGACACGGAGCTCAAGCAGAACCAGCTCCTGTCGGAGGAGCAGTTCCGCAAGGCGCGCGAGGAGCACGGCGTGAAGTTCCGCGCCCACATGGGGGCGGAGGCGATCAAGGAGCTCCTGAAGCGCGTCAACGTGGAGCGGCTCGCCGGCGAGATGCGCGAGAAGATGCGCTCGGAGACCTCCGCGCAGAAGAAGCTGAAGTACGCGAAGCGCCTGAAGGTCGTCGACTCGTTCCGGAAGTCCACGAACAAGCCGGAGTGGATGATCCTCGACGTGATCCCGGTCATTCCGCCGGAGCTGCGGCCGCTCGTGCCGCTCGACGGCGGCCGGTTCGCCACCTCGGATCTGAACGACCTGTACCGCCGCGTCATCAACCGGAACAACCGGTTGAAGAAGCTGATCGAGCTCAAGGCGCCCGACGTCATCATCAGAAACGAAAAGCGCATGCTGCAGGAAGCGGTCGATGCGCTCTTCGACAATGGAAGGCGTGGACGTGTCCTCCGAGGTGCGAACAATCGTCCATTGAAATCGCTGTCGGACACGCTCAAGGGCAAGCAGGGACGCTTCCGGCAGAACCTGCTCGGCAAGCGCGTCGACTACTCCGGCCGTTCGGTCATCGTCGTCGGTCCCGAGCTCAAGCTGCACCAGTGCGGGCTGCCGAAGAAGATGGCGCTCGAGCTGTTCAAGCCGTTCATCTACAACAAGCTCGAGGAGCGCGGCCTCGTCGCCACGATCAAGCAGGCGAAGGAGATGGTCGAGCAGCAGCGGCCGGAAGTGTGGGACGTGCTCGAGGAGGTCATTCGCGAGCATCCGGTGCTGCTGAACCGCGCGCCGACGCTGCATCGCCTCGGCATCCAGGCGTTCGAGCCCGTGCTCGTCGAGGGCAAGGCGATCCGGATCCACCCGCTCGTCTGCACGGCGTTCAACGCCGACTTCGACGGCGACCAGATGGCGGTGCACATCCCGCTCGCGCCGGAAGCGCAGATCGAGGCATCGGTCCTGATGATGTCCTCGAACAACATCCTGTCGCCCGCGAGCGGCGCGCCGATCGCGATTCCGTCGCAGGACATCGTGCTCGGGTGCTACTACCTGACGAAGGCCCGCGCCGGCGCCAAGGGCGAGGGCCGCGTGTTCGGCAACGCCGACGACGTGCTGCTTGCGCTCGAGGCGGGAGAGGTCGAGACGCTGACGCCGATCCGGCTGCGCTGGAGCGGCGAGCTGCTCGACCTGACCGTCGCCCGCGACGATCAGGCGGTCCTCCAGGCCGAGGTCCAGGAGGTCAAGAACAAGATCATCAACACGACGGTCGGCCGCGTCATCTTCAACACGTCGCTGCCGTCGCCGATGCCGTTCGTCAACGGTCTCTTGAAGAAGAAGGGACTGCAGCAGGTGGTGCAGTATTGCCATCTGCACTTCGGACTCGAGAAGACCGTCGAGATGCTCGACAGCCTGAAGCACCTCGGCTTCACCTACGCGACGCGATCGGGCCTATCGATCGGCATCGACGACCTCGTCATCCCGTCGGAGAAGAAGGCGCTGGTTGCCCGTGCCCGCGACGAGGTCATCAAGGTCGAAGGCCAGTATCTCGAGGGCGCGATCACCAACGGCGAGCGCTACAACAAGGTCATCGCCGTGTGGTCGGACGTCACCGAGAAGATCGCCGACGAGATGTTCTCCGAGATGGAGGACCTCGACCAGTCCGGGCGCAACTTCAACCCGGTCTACATCATGGCCGACTCCGGCGCGCGCGGATCGAAACAGCAGATCCGCCAGCTCGCCGGCATGCGCGGCCTGATGGCGAAGCCGTCGGGCGAGATCATCGAGACGCCCATCACGGCCAACTTCCGTGAAGGCCTCGCCGTCATGGAGTACTTCATCTCCACCCACGGCGCGCGCAAGGGCCTCGCGGACACGGCGCTCAAGACGGCCGACTCGGGCTACCTCACGCGGCGCCTCGTGGACGTGGCGCAGGACGTCATCATCCACGAGATCGACTGCGGCACCATGGACGGCATCGAGGCCCGCGCCATCGTCGAGAGTGGTGAGATTATCGAACCACTGCGCGACCGCATCATGGGCCGCACCACGCTCGAGAAGATCGTCGACCCGCTCAGCGGCGGCGTCATCGTCGAGGTCAACGACGAGATCGACGAGGAGAAGGCCTCCGACATCCAGGAGGGCGGCATCGAGAAGGTCCGCATCCGCTCGGTGCTGACGTGCGCCAGCCGCCGCGGCGTGTGCGCGAAGTGCTACGGCCGCGACCTCTCGACCGGGCGGCTGGTCGAGCTCGGGCTGGCGGTCGGCGTCATCGCGGCGCAGTCGATCGGCGAGCCCGGCACGCAGCTGACGATGCGGACGTTCCACATCGGCGGCACGGCGTCGCGCGTGTCCGAGCAGTCGACGCTCGACTCGAAGCACGCCGGCACGGTGCGCTACCAGGGGATCCAGGTCGTCGAGGCCAAGGGCACCGGCGCCGACCAGTCCAAGGGCGAGCTCATCGTCATGAACCGGACGGGATCGCTCGTCGTCCAGGATTCGAAGGGCCGCGATCGCGAGCGCTACCCGATCGTCTACGGCGCGCGCCTGAAGGTGCACGACGGCCAGGCCGTCGAGCCGGGCCAGATCCTCGTCGAGTGGGATCCCTACACGTTCTCGATCCTCACCGAGGACGCGGGCACGGTGAAGTACAAGGACCTCATCACGGACGTGACCTTCCACGAGGAAGTGGACGAGGTCACCGGCCTGTCGCGGAAGATCGTCGTGGACAGCCCCGACGAGAAGAAGCAGCCGATGATCGAGATTCGGGACAAGGCTGGAAAGGCAGTGATGCGCAAGTACCACATGCCGTCGCACGCCCACCTGATGGTCGAGGACAACGAGGCGGTGTTCGCCGGCCAGGTGCTGGCGAAGATCCCGCGCGAGACGACCAAGACGAAGGACATCACGGGCGGCCTGCCGCGCGTGGTCGAGCTCTTCGAGGCGCGCAAGCCGCGCGAGACGGCGGTCATCTCCGAGATCGACGGAGTCGTGCGGCACGGCGGCGTGGTCAAGGGGCAGCGGAAGATCATCATCGTGCCGGAGGACGGGGGCGAGCCGAGAGAGTACTCGCTGCCGCGCGGCGTGCACGTGAACGTGCAGGAGAGCGATCGGGTCCGGGCGGGCGAGCCGCTGATGGACGGGCCGAGCAACCCGCACGACATCCTGTCGGTCCTCGGCGAGAAGGCGCTCCACGCGTATCTCGTGAACGAGATCCAGGAGGTCTACCGGCTCCAGGGCGTCAACATCAACGACAAGCACATCGAGGTCATCGTCCGGCAGATGATGCGGTGGGTGAAGATCGAGGACGTGGGCGACACGGAGTTCCTGATCGAGGAGCAGGTGGACCGGTTCCGGTTCATGGAAGAGAACGAGCGCGTGATCGCGAACGGCGGACGTCCGGCGACGGGCCGGCCGCTGCTGCTCGGGATCACGAAGGCGTCGCTCTCGACCGACTCGTTCATCTCGGCGGCGTCGTTCCAGGAGACGACGCGCGTGCTCACCGAGGCGTCAATCTCCGGCAAGGTCGATCACCTGCGCGGCCTGAAGGAGAACGTGACGATGGGCCGGCTGATCCCGGCAGGGACCGGGTTCGAGTACCTACCGGCACGTGCGGATCCAGCCCGACGAGCCGCCGCCACCGCCGCCGCCGACGCCCGAGGAGCTCGAGCTCGAGCGCGAGATGGAGTACTTCGTCGAGCCGGAAGAGGCATTTACGAGGGACGACGTGGAGTAGTGTCCGGCTTCAGCCGGACCTGATCGATTGGGGATTGGCGATTGCGGATTGCTGATCGCTGGTTGCGGATTGAGGGATTGGTGATTGGGCGGTGGCCGGCTGGCCACCGCCCTTTTGTTTTGTGCCGCGGTGCCTCGCAGCCGGGGCGTGAGCCTCCCGCACCGTATCGCGACCCGGATTCGTCTCGACCGCCAAGATGGCTGCAGGTCGTCGGCGTTACGGGGACGTGACGCCACCGCTGGATGACGGGGCTAGTCGCGCCGTCGTGTACGCCGTACCTAATCCACGACTGTCTGGATGGGCGCTGTTGATTCGTACTGTTGGCCCAACGAACGCCGTCGAGCGGCAACTGCGAGAGCAGATTTCGGTCGATAGATCCTGACATCCATGTCACGAGAGTGATGACTCTCGCGGAAGCGGTCATTCAGACCCTAAGGTGCCCAGGAGCATTGACAGAAGAGTCGGCCGAGGAGTAGCGTTTGCAACACCGTTAGCAAGCGAATCCGTGAAACTGCGAGGTCCACATGCCCTGGTCCTCGGACTCGGTCGTGCTCCCTTTCAAGAAGCTGCGCGTACGCGCCCGATGTCTCGACGGGCTGGACTTCTTGTGGCTGGAGATAACGCGACGGTGCAACCTCGCCTGCCAGCATTGCTACACGGAGTCGTCCCCCGCCCTGCCGCTCACAGATCGCATGACGTTCGCCGATTGGTGCCGCGTGATGGACGATGCGCGAGCCGCCGGTTGCCGGAGGCTTCAATTCATCGGCGGTGAACCGACCGTCCACCCGGATCTGGGAAGGCTTCTCGAGCATGCTTCGCGGGTCGGCTTCCGACGCCCCGAAGTCTTCACGAACGCCACGCTGTTGCGAGAAGAGATCGTTGAGACATTCCACCGTCTGTGCGTCCTCGTTCACTTCTCCCTTTATTCGGATGATCCGACAATCCACGATCAGATCACCGGTCAGAAAGGCAGCTTCGAGCGAACTGTCGAAGGGGCACGGCTGCTGGTGCAACGGAAGGTTCGCCTTGCGGCCGGCATCATTCTCCTTCCGCAAAACGCCACCCATCTCAAAAGAACCAAGAGGTTTCTGAGAGGTCTCGGCATCCGTTCGATTTACGCGGATCGCGTGCGTGGCGTCGGTCGAGGTGAGGACTTTGTCCCTGGAGCGCGGCCGGCCGACGAGCTCTGCGGCGCCTGCTGGAATGGAAAGCTCTGTGTGGACGCGAGCGGCATCGCGCGGCCGTGCGTATTTGCCCGCGCGTCCACGGTCGGCAACGTCCTGGATGAAGGACTTACGAAGATCGTTGACGGCGCCAGATTGCGCGCCTTCCGCCGTGACTTGTTCCTCGGACATCAGGGGGGCTAGAAATGGAAAAGCACTGCCGGCCGGTAATCGGGTTCAAGACCGTAGAATTCGGGTATGGCTTTGTCGCCGGCGTGCTCGTGACCTTGCTCGTAGGCTGGTTCACGGGATGGCTAACGTTTTAGCCGGTCCAACAGACTTCTGGCTCCCGGCGACGCACGCTTCAAGTCCTCGAACCAGTTCACAACCAGGTTGATTCGCGTCGGTGAGTCTCCGGGCGCCATTTCCTTTACCAGGATGAACGACTGTCCGTTTGGGTGCACGTCGTAGCCGCCATACGGACCGTCAAAGAGCTGCTGCGAAGCGCCGATCACGAGATCGGACGACGTTTCGATCTTCGTCCCCATCAACGCGCCTCTGATCCGATAGAAGAGATCTCCATTCGTACCCCAGCGGGGCGATGTTCCGCCGTTCGTGGAAACCTTCCGCCGCGGGTGGAGCGCGGGATACGGACGGACGTACACTTCGGTCTGGCCCCCAGCCTCCCCCGACTCGTACGCGATGAACCGGCCATCCGGCGAAAACTCCGCGTGTAGTTCGTTGTAGGAAGTGCGAAGAAACACCTCTCGCCGGCGGGTCGCGAGCGAATAGATCCAGATGTCGAGTCCCGTCTGCGGGTTCTCTTCCTGATACGCCAGCAGGGTGCCGTCCGGTGACCACGAATTTGGATAGATAGGATGCTCCGTCGCGACGAGCTTTTCTACGGTTCCATCGCGGACGTTCTGGCGATAAATACTGGCCAAGCCGTCTCTCATGGACGAGAAGGCAATCCATTGCATCTTGGGTTGCCAGAGAGGATACGCGTCCCAACTGGGAGAGTCGGTCAGCCGGTTGAGCTTCTTTGCGCCGAGATCGTACGTCCAGATATCGACTTGTTCATCGACGAGCGTGACTGCGAGCTGGCGGCCGTCAGGAGAGATGCGCGGCGCGCGATAGGCGCGCCGCTCAGCGCTCACGGCGTTTTCTACCCCCCCGCGATTGATTGTTACGAGAGTCGCCTTGGTCGGATCGGATCCACCCGACACGTACACGAGGGTTCCCGTCTCCGAGAACGCGAAGTCCGCGTATCCAATCCACGAGCTGATCCAGACGTTATTGAGCAGCGCGACGGCGGGACCCGTGACCTGCAGGCTTTCAGCGTCGAACGGCGCCGCGAGGATCGAGTTTCCCTGAACGAAGACGAGATGCCCTGTGGCGGCGTAGTGTGGAAAGTATGCGGACTTGAGAACGATCGTCGGGCTGCCGTCCGGGAGACGCATCGCGATGATGTCCGCCTGGTCGAAGCTGCCGCGCGCGGGCAGACTGGTGAACAGGACGACGCGCCCCCCGGGCAGTAGCGTCGGCCACATCTGCTGGCCGGCGTCAGCCTTTGTGACCGCCTCTGGAGCGCCTCCATCCGCCGACACGCGCTTCAGGCCGTAGTTGGAGGCGAACACGATGGTGTCGTCGGGAGCCCAGGCAGCGCCGCCTTGGAAGTCGGCGTCCGCGATCGTGACCGGCTCACCGCCACCAATCGATATTTTCTTCAGCTTGCGGTCGTCGTCATCATAGAACCCGACCCACTCACCCCCGGGAGAAAAGAATGGACCGCGCGCGCCGAACGTGCCTCCGACCTGGCGCGCGTCGAGCTCCTGCTGCCGCTTGATATAGAGCGATGAGGTCGTGCCCGTCTCGAGCACGTACACGAGCGTACGCCCGTCCGGCGACACCGCGACGGACGGTCCGAGCCCCAGGCTTGGCTTGAGTTCAAACGGCGGAGCCATCGGAATATGCATGACCGCCGGCGTTTCGCTGCGGACGAGGAGTCTCGCAATTGTGAAACCACCAGTCATCGCGAGCCCCGCTAGGCAGGCGACAGCGAGAGCCGAGACCCAAACGCGGCGCCGCCGTTCCGCATGTCTCGTTTGGGAGATCGATGAGCTTCCTTCCGTCGATGCTGCATCCAGCAGGAGACGCGCATCGGCCATGTGGCGAAGGCGGTTCTTGGGCTCGATCTGCAGGCACGATCTTGCGAGCGCGCGCAGGGAAGGCGGGGCGTCAGCGGGAAATGACGACCAAGGCGGTTCCCCGCGAAGAAGAGCGGCTTTGACATCAGCATCCGTCGCCCCTTGGAAAGCCTTCACGCCGGCGAGCATCTCGAATAGCACGCACCCGAACGCCCAGATATCTGTCGACCGATCGATCGTCCGGCCCCGGGCCTGTTCAGGCGACATGTAGGCGGGCGTTCCCAGAACGACGCCCTCCTGGGTGACGTCGCTGACGGTCTGCTCGTCAGACTGCCTCTCGTCGGACAATGCCTTCGCTAAACCGAAGTCGAGCACCTTCACGGTGCCGTCAGGTTTGACTTTCACGTTTGAGGGCTTCAAATCCCTGTGAACGATTCCCTTGTCGTGAGCCTCCTCGATCGCGCGCGCAATCTGTGTGGCGATGTCGATCGCGCGGCGCGTTCGCATCGGGCCGGTCGCGATGTGTTCGGCGAGCGTCTCGCCATCCACGAATTCCAGCACGAGAAACGATTTGTCGTCGTATCCCTCGAGCCCGTGGATGGCCGCGATGTTGGAGTGGTTGAGCGATGCGAGCACGTGAGCTTCTCGCTCGAATCGGGCGAGGCGGTCGCGATTCTGCGCCAGGTGCGGTCGTAGAACCTTGATGGCAACGATGCGCTTCAGACGAGTATCCAGGGCCTTGTAGACAACGCCCATTCCACCTTCGCCGATCTTCTCGACGATGCGATACTGCCCGAGTACCTCACTCGTCATGCCAGCCTTCTCTTCGCTGCTTGTCGCGAGGATCAAAGTATCACACGGCCCCGCCGCGATATGACCCTGACCATCCTGACTCCGTCCGCTGCGCTGCGCCCGCTCTGCACAGCGCACGGGCAGCACGTGCACGACCTGTGGACGGGTCCCGGAGTCTGCCGGTATCTCTGAAACGACGAGGTCATAGACCGCTCACGAACGCGCGACGCGATTGCATTGAATGAGCAGATGTTCCCGAAAGCGGCTTTGGGATCTGGGGCGTCTGGAGAGAGGAGGCGTCGGCGTTGAGCGGGTCGTTGGGGTCTGGCCATTTCGCGGGCGACGCCCCATTCCGACCTCAGGTACGTCTAACTCCAGTCACGACGGTGCGTGGCAGGGCATTCCGTATCGCGCGTACACCGAGGTTATTCGTGGAAGGGGTGCCTTCGCGAGCCTGGCCGCGCGTGCAGTGGACACAGCGCGCAAATCGATCCGTGATCAGGAGGAAACCGGATCGGGCGAGATGGTCGTATCCGGCCCGCGGCGTGATCGCACAGGTCGTGTTGGTGCGAGAATACTCAACCAGGTTTTACTCGGTGGACCTATGACGAACGACGTAGTGCTGAAGCGATTCGAGAGCCCCGACGAGACGCGCCTGATGGCGAAAGGCCGATTCGACATCGTCAGGCTCGGCGGCGTGACCATCGGCCGCAGCACCTACGAGCCCGGCTGGAAGTGGTCCCTTCATGTCGGACCTGCCCTCGCAGCGACACGGTGCAGCGTCGAGCATGTCGGCCTGGTCGTGTCGGGCACGGCGACGGCGGCGTTCGACGACGGCCGCGTGATCGAGCTGAAGGCAGGAGAGCTGTTCTACATTCCACCGGTACCGCACGACAGCTGGGTAGTTGGCGACGAACCGTATGTGTCGCTGCACTTCCTGGGTGCCGAGAAGTATGCCGCCAAAGAGGCAGAGGAGTAGGAGTAGGTGCGATGAATTACCCTCACGTCGTCCTTGCCCGCGTGTACGAGCATGTCGAACCGATCGACCGGGGCAGCCGCTACGAGGATCCTCTTCAGGCGGCTCTCGAACAGGCCAGGCTCGGGCGAGTGACCGGAGGGGGTTCGCAACTGAACGAGCTCGGAGGTATCGATTACGCGGACGTGGAGATCGAGCTCGCCAACCTGGACGACGCGCTGCTCGCCGTAGTTGCGGCACTGGAGGAGGCTGGCGCGCCGCAGGGGTCCGAGCTCATTGATGCGGCGGATTCCCGGGTGCTGACGGCATTCGGCAGGCAGCAGTGCCTGGCGGTCTTCCTCGATGGGACGAGCCTGCCCGACGAGGTCTACGCCGGGCTCGATTTCGACGCTGTCGTCGACCAGATCGGCGCGGCCGCCGGCAGCGGCAGTTTTCATGGTTTTGCCCAGGGACCCGAGGAAACAGGCTTGTTCTTCTTCGGTCCGGATGCGGACGCGATGTTCGCCGGCGTCGAGCCGGTGCTTCGGCGTCTGCCCATCGCCCAGAACGCGCGGGTGATCCTTCGGCACGGAAAGAAGGGTTTGAATCCGCGCGAAGTCCGCATGCCCAGGCACTGAACTCGAAGGATCGTTGAAAGGGCGGTGTCCACTGGCCACCGACCTTTGTTTTGTACGAGGCTTCTGGTATTCCTATTCCGGTCTGTCGGCTGGCAAAAGGAGTGAAGCATGAGTGACGGGCGAAACGATGGCGCGGTGCTCAGGTGGGAAACGCTGAAGACGGTTCGCGAAGAGGACGGCCTGCTGAACTCGAAGTACCTCACCGAGCGGGCGAAAGTGCCGGGAGGCTGGCTCGTCGTGTCGCAGTTTCACATCGGCGGCGCGCACGGGCTCGCGTTCCTGCCGGACCCGAGGCACGAATGGGACGGCGGGAGCCTCCTCTGACGAGCGTAATCGACCGCCCGGCCGCCTTCGGAAGCGGGCCGACCGTGGAGAACGCATGATCGACTTGCATGGGGTCACGATGTACGTGAGCGGCACTGCGGCTAACGGCGTCGTGGGATCCGACACTCGCCTCCACTTCTCCCAGATTGGCGCGCGCGTGTTCGCGCGGTATTCCGGCGGTGCGGTGACGCGGGGCTGGCTGGTTGGCCGATGGCTCGGCGACCAGCTGGCCTTCCGTTACGTGCAGCGTGAAAGAGATGCTGCCGTTCATGGCGGCCGTTCGATCTGCACGGTGCAGCGGCTGGCTACAGGCCGCACACGAATCGTCGAGCACTTCACGTGGACTACACGCGTGGGTTCCGGGACCAACGTGTTCGATGAGTGTGAGCGCGGCTACGAGTCGGATCGTTCGTAGCTGCTCGAGGACGAACATGTTCAGCCGCTGGTTCGGGAAGAAGGACGATGACACGCCTGTCCGCGACGTGGCCGCTCTCGCCGCGCCGATTGCGGCGCCCGCGGTTCACGTCGTCAAGACCGACGCACCGTCCCGCTCGCACTGTCGGCGGCTCCCCGAATCTTCCACCGGGGCTCGGTTGGCCGGAACTGAACGGGACCAGGCTCGCATTCCTTGCGCGCCTGTCTCTCTCTGAGATTGGGGTTGCGCATCCGATCGACTGGTTGCCCGGCGACGGAGCACTGTTGTTCTTCTACGACATCGCGGAACAGCCGTGGGGATTCGATCCGAAGCACCGCGGCGGTTGGGCGGTGCTGCACGTACCCGACCTGACTGGTCCGATGTCCCAACCGGAAGTCCAGACGAAGCCGAACGCTTCGGTGGTGCCGCATCGAAATGTCGCGTTCCGGCGGATCGACGTGCTCCCGTCACTGGAACGAGACATCGCCGGCCCCCTGCAGCTCAATGACAAAGAGTCCGATCTGTATTTCGATCTGGTGGAGCAGGCTTTTCAGGGAGCCCCGAAGCATCAGGTGGCCGGCTATCCTGCGACGGTCCAGGGCGACGGCATGGAGCTCGAGTGCCAGCTGGCCAGCAATGGCATCTATTGCGGTGACGCGCGACAGGACGACCCGCGCGTCGGTCCACTCACACCCGGTGCTGCAAACTGGAGGCTGCTGTTCCAGTTCGATACGGACGACGACCTGGCCGTCATGTGGGGTGATGGCGGCGTCGTCTACTACTGGATCGAGGAGCATGCAGCCCGGGACGGCCGCTTCGAGAACGCGTGGTTGATCCTCCAGTGCTACTGAGGATTCTCTTGGTCGTCTTCACAGCCAGTGCCGCGGGCACGTCGACCCTGCGATCCGTCGTCGACGCCGCACCGATTGCCGCTGCAGCGTCGTGTGCAGACCTGACACGTCTGAGCACGCGAGACGCGACAATCACCAGCGCGAAGGTCGTCGAGCCGGGTGCCTTCTCTCCTGCAACGCCGACTGGCATCACCGCGCCGGAGATCGACGTGGCTCGCGAGTTCTGCCGCGTCGTTGCGACGCTCAGACCATCGGCCGACTCGGAGATTGCGGTCGAGATCTGGATGCCGGTGGCCGGCTGGAACGGCAAGTTCCAGGCGGTTGGCAACGGCGCTTTCAACGGCACGATCAACTACGCGGCGATGGCGACGGCGATGCGCCGAGGCTATGCGACGGCATCCACCGATACGGGACACGTCGGCGGCGGCGCACGGTGGGCGCTCGGACATCCGGAGAAGGTCGTGGACTTCGGCTGGCGGTCGGTGCACGAGATGACCGTCCTCGCGAAGAAGGTCGCGGCTGCTCACTACGGCAACGCGCCGCGCTACTCCTACTGGAACGGTTGCTCGGCCGGCGGACGTCAGGGCATGCAGGCCGCTCAGCGCTTTCCTGCGGACTTCGACGGCATCATTGCCGGAGCTCCGGGCCTCGACTGGACCGCGAGGGCGGCGCAGGCGCTGCGACTCGAGAAGATGCTGGAAGCCGACGTCGACGCTCGTCTGACGGCGGAGACTCGCCAGCTGCTCCACGACGCCGTGATCGCGTCATGCGACGCGACCGACGGTGCAAAGGACGGCCTGCTCGAGAACCCGATGCGCTGCGCATTCGATCCGGCCGCGCTGCAATGCAAGACGCCAGGTCAGTCAGGTTGTCTCACGGCAGCACAGGTGTCGACTGCGCGAATGATGTACGAGAGCCCAGTCAATCAGTCGAGCAGGCGACCGGTATCAGGCCTTGCGCGCGGCAGCGAGCTAGGCTGGACCGACCTTGGCTGGACGGCGTCTGCCAGGGCGACCGGCCTCGATCAGTTCCGCTTCATCGTCTTTCAGGACCCGGCCTGGATCGTACGGCGGTTCGATTTCGAGGCGGATCTCGCGCGCGGGGAGACGTTGGACAAGAACACGATCAACGCGCTGAATGCCGATCTGCGGCCCTTTCTCGAAAATCGCCGCGGCGGGAAGTTGATTCACTACCACGGCTGGGCCGATCCGCAGATCGCGCCCGGCAGCAGTACGCACTACTACGAGCGCGTGCGCGAAGTCGTTGGCAGCGAGATCGCCAACGGCTATCGGCTCTTCATGGCTCCAGGGATGGCGCACTGCGGCGGCGGCGCGGGTCCGAACGCGTTCGACATGCTGACCGCGCTCGAGCAGTGGGTCGAGCAGGGAAGGGCGCCAGACCGAATCATTGCCAGTCACTCCACGAGGGGCGTCGTCGATCGCACCCGCCCGCTTTGCCCGTATCCTCAGGTGGCCGTCTACTCGGGCACGGGCAGCCTTGATGATGCCGTTCACTTCGCATGTCGCCTCGAGCGCGACGTCCGGGACAAGTGAGAGATCGACTGGCGATTGCATTGGCGCAGGAGGAAGGGTCGTGAAGGTCAAATCGGTCGCCGAGAAAGCTCGCGTGAAGCCAGCAACGACGATTGCCGTCCTGAATTCAGTGCCGGCGGTCGTCAAGTCGCTGGGCTTGCCGAAGGACGTCAAGTTCGTTGCCGCAGCCAGGGCGCAGCTCGTGTTCCTCTTCGTGCACTCGGGTGCAGACCTCGAGTCCCGCATGCCGCCGGCGGTTGCCGCGCTCGCTCCAGGCGCCGCCCTCTGGGTCTTCTTTCGCAAGGGCTCGAAGGCCGCCGGGCTCACGATGAACCGCAACGACGTCTGGTCGGTTGCCGAGAGGTTGGGCATGAGGCCCCTGGGCCTCGTGAGCGTCGACGACACGTGGTCGGCCTTTCGGCTCAGACCGGCTAAATAGCGCGGGCGACGCAGGTTTGCCCGCAGCCCTGAAGGAGCACGCTCATCAGCTTCGAACCGAATCGAGTCGACCTTCAGGCCACGTTCGGCGGCATCGACATCTACCTGTTCGATCAGCTGATGCGCGGCCGCATCGCGCGGGGCATGCGGGTGCTCGACGCCGGCTGCGGAAGCGGGCGCAACCTGACGTTCCTGCTCCGCGACGGCGTCGAGGTCTTTGCGACGGATGAAGATCCGCGCGCCGTCGAGCGGGTGCGCCAGATCGCCGCCGCGCTCGCCCCGGCGCTGCCCCCCGCGAACTTCCGCGTCGAGCCAGTCGAGAAGTGCAGCTTCCCGAACGCGTCCTTCGACGTCGTCATCAGCAGCGCGGTTGTCCACTTCGCGCGCGACGACAACCAGTTCGCCGCGATGATCGACGAGATGTGGCGGGTGCTGCGAGAGGGCGGACTGTTCTTCTGCAGGCTGGCCTCGACCATCGGCATGGCGCACCGGATGCAGCGCCTCGCCGGCCAGCGGTTTCTCCTGCCGGACGGCTCCGAACGCTATCTGGTCGACGAGGATCGGTTGCTCGAGATCACCCGCCGCCTCGGTGGGAGCCTCGTCGATCCACTCAAGACGACGGTCGTTCAGGACGCGCGGTGCATGACGACGTGGGTGGTGAGAAAGATGCCCGATTGACGGGCTCGATGAGCCGCAATGCGACGCTGTAGTGTCCGGCTTCAGGGACGCGTGTAGTGTCCGGCTTCAGCCGGACCTCTGTAGTGTCCGGCTTCAGAGACGCCTGTAGTGTCCGGCTTCAGCCGGACCTCTGTGGTACGCTCGCCGAAGGACGGCAAGACTCTCGATTGGACTGTCACACCCCCTGCAGGAGAGACACAGACATGCTCGACTATCGGCTGGAGCACATCCTCACGTTCGCAGCGACTCTCAAGCAACCTGAAGTGATTGGACCGTTGCCCGAGGGGATTCGCGCGAGCTTCTACTGCACGGGCGGCGAGATTCGCGGGCCGAAGGTCAAGGGACGCGTGCTGCCTGTGGGCGGCGACTGGCTGACGGTTCGTACCGACGGCGTTGTCCTGCTCGACGTTCGAGCCACATTCCAGACAGATGACGGCGCCATGATCTACACGCACTACACGGGCGTCGCCGACCTCGGCGAAGACGGCCACGGAAAGTTCGTTCGTCAGGAGCTTCCGCCGTTCGTTGCGCTGCGGACGGCACCCCGCTTTCACACCGCGCATCCACAATACCTGTGGCTGAACCGGATCCAGGCGCTGGGCATAGGCCAGGCCGACATGGCGCGCCTCGAGGCGACCTACGACGTCTACGCCGTACGCTGAGCAAGATAGTCAAAGCGTTTTCGCGATCCAAAGGCGCTCATGGGCTTGACGTTTTTACATCTAGTTTATTAAACTAGTTGCATGAAACCGAAGGAAATCGGCGCGTTCGACGCGAAAACGCGGCTGTCCGAGCTCCTCGATCGCGTGGACCGGGGCGCCGTCTACATCATCACCAAACGCGGGCGGCCCGTCGCGGAACTCCGTCCGGCCAGCCGTCCGAGCGGCCTGCAGTACGGGATCGATGCCGATCGCATCACGATCGCCGAGGATTTCGACGCGCCGGTGGAGGACTTTCAGGAGTACGAAAAATGAAGGTCCTCGTCGACACGCACGCGTTTCTCTGGTTCATGACCGGCGATGCGCGCCTGAGTCGCGCCGCGCGGCGGGCCATCGAGGGCGGTGAGAACGGATGGTGGCTCAGCGCGGCGAGCGTGTGGGAGCTGGCGATCAAATCGAGCCTGGGACGCTTGACCCTTCCCGCACCTGCGTCCGAGTACATCGCCGACAAAGTCCAAAGCGGGCTTCGCCTCCTGGACATCGAGTGGCCGCATGCGGCCGCCGTCGAGCGCTTGCCGTTCCACCACCGCGATCCCTTCGATCGGCTCATCGTCGCGCAGGCGCAGGCGGAGCGGCTGACAATCGTCACGCGCGATGCGATCTTCCGGAAGTACGGCGTCGCAGTGGTCTGGTGACGGTTACTGCTGCGACGTCGACGTCTTCCTGCCCATCTCCGCCTTCAGCACCTCGACCGCCTTCTCGATTTGCGCGTCGCGGCCCTTGACGAAATCCGCGGGCGTGTTGTCGACGAGCACGTCGGGCGGCACGCCGAAGTTCTCCATGTTCTGCCCCTTGACGGTCCACACTCCGCTGCCCGGCGTGCGGATCGCCGCGCCGTTCAGCAGCGTGTAGGATCCCGTGCCGATCACGGCGCCCATCGTCGGCACGCCGACGACCTTGCCGAGGCCGAGCGCCTGGAATCCGGCGGGGAACATTTCTGCGTCTGACGCCGACCGCTCGTTCTGCATGACCACCATCGGGCCGTAGAAGTTCTGCGGCCGCGGCTGCTGATACCCGGCGTCGCGCCCGATGGTGTACTGGTACTGCCGTCCCGCGAGGATCGCGAGCAGTTCCTGATCGATCCCGCCGCCGCCGTTGAAGCGCTGGTCGATCACGAGCGCCTTCCTGGTGCGGTTCGCCGCGAGATCGAGCTGGAACTGCCGGAGCGACGGAGCGTCCATCGCGCGGATGTGGAGATACCCGATCTCGCCCGCGCCCAGCTTGTGCACGATCGCGCGCCGATCGTCGACCCATCTGGCGTATTGCAGATCGGTGAACGCGCCGCCGGCGACCGGCGTGATCGACACGGTCCATGCGCCGTCCTTCACCGGCTTGTCGTTCAGCAGGAGGTGGAGCTTGGTTCCGGGCGCCTGCGTGAGGCTCCGCCAGAAGTTGTCCGTCGTCTTGAGATCGTGATCGTCGATCGCGAGGACGTAGTGCCCCTCCCTGATCTTGAGAAAGTCGCGATCGGCCGGACCATCCTTGTAGATGTGCCCGACGCGGTAGAAGCCCGACGCGTCCGTTATCAGATCGAAGCCGGGATGGCGCGTCTGCGCGGGTGCCCGGTCGCTGTTGCGGCCGCCGCCGGTGACGCCGGTATGCGACGCGTTGAGCTCTCCGATCATCATCATCATGACGGAGTTCAGCTCGTCGGTGTCGACGAGGTACTCGAGGAGCGGCTCGTACTTCGCCTTCGCGGCATTCCAGTCGGTCCCGTGCATCTTGGGGTCGTAGAAGCGGTGCTTCATGATCCGCCAGCCCTCGTTGAAGACCTGGGATCGCAGGGCGCGATGATCCACTTCGATGCTCGCGGTGTAGGTCACCTGTCTGGCCGTGGCATTCGTCGCCGGGGCAGTGGCGGGCTGCGCATCTCCCGCGGGCGCCGCGCCGCGTCCGCCGCCCCGCCCGGCGCCGCCGGCTGCCTGCGTCGATGCGCCGGCGTTCGGGTTGAGCGGCGCCGCGTACAGGCCGCTGCCCGATCGGAAGTAGATCGTCCGCCCGTCGCGGGCGAAGACGATGCCCGGGCCGCCCTGGCCGCCGCCGGCACCGCCGCGTCCGCCGCCGCCCCGCCCGGCGCCGCCTCCGGCCTGGGGAGCCGGCGGCACGCGCGTCAGCTGGCTGCTCTCGACGTTGATGACGTAGATGCCGGCCGACGGGTCGTTCGCCGCTCCGCCGCGTCCGCCTCCAGCCCCCGCGGTCGACACCGTGAGCGCCACCGAATGGCCTTCCGGCGCCGGCACGAGCCCGCCGACCGCGTTGCCGGGTACGGTCAGCTGGCGCGCGCGCCGCGGCATCCCGCTCCAGTCGATCCGGACCTCAGGAGGCGTCTGCGCGTTCCCGCCGCCGCCGCGCCCGGTGTTCTGGCGCGCTGCTGCCTCCGCCGCGAGCCCCTGCGCTTCGTTGTCGATGTCCCGGTTGCCGGGATCGCGCTCCTGATCGCGCAGCGACACGGCCCACAATCCCATCGTCGCGTTCAGCCCGCCCTGTGAGGCGATGCCGGTCGTCGTCCCCTCGAGCGACGTGAAGACGATGTAACGGCCGTCCGCCGTCCAGACGGCGTTCGACTCCGAGTAGAGCAGCGCGTCGTCCGATATGTGGCGCTCCTCGCCCCCGGTGATGGGCAGGATGTAGACGTGCGATCGCAGCGTGCGATCCTGCTTCGAGATCGCGATCCATTTGCTGTCGGGAGAGACTGAGACGGAGCCGATTCGTCCGACCTCGCTCGTCGAAATTACCGACGTCTTGCCGTCGGCGACGGTGTAGCCATAGAGCTTGCGATCGCTCGCTGTGTACAGCAGCACCTTCGAATCCGGGCTCCAGACGAGCGATGCCTTCTCGTTGTCCACGTCGGACAGTTTTTTCGGCGCATCGCCCTCCGGATCGCTCATCCAGATCTCGTCGCGCCCGGAGCGATCGGAGACGAACGCGACGTATTTGCCGTCGGCGGACCACCGCGGCGACTGGTTGCGCGACGACATGTTGTCGGGCGCGATACGGGTGATGTCGCCCCTCTCGGTCGCGATCGTGAACAACTGGCCGCGAGCCGAGATCACCGCGCGGCGCCCAGACGGAGAGATGTCGAACGCATCGACGTCGTTCGTCAGCGTCTCCATCTCGATCTGGTTTTCCTTTTCGTCGCTGGCGATGTCCAGCTTGATCTCGCTCGTCCGCCCGGACGCGACGTCGAGCTTCCAGAGGCCGAACGCGTCCTCGTACACGATCACTTTGCCGTCGCTCGACATCGACGGCCAGTAGAGGCTGCCGCTCGTGTGCCGGGTCACCTGGACGGGCTGGCCGCCCTTTGCCGACACCTTGTAGATGTTGTTGACGCTCTTGCGGACGTCGAGGCTTCCCGGGGCGATGGTGCGATCGTTCGGGAGGGGATCTCCGACGAAGTAAATCGATCCATCCGCGCTCCACATCGGCCAGAAGCGGTTGTACTGCTCGTCGCCGAGCAGCTTCGTGAAAGTCTTCGCGCCGAGATTGGCGATCCAGAGATCGGCGGCGTAGCTGCCGCGATAGTGCCGCCGCGACCACGTGGAAGGATGGCGGTTGAACACCAGCGACTGGCCGTCAGGCGCGTAACTCGCCCAGTATCCCCAGTCGAGGCCGAGCGACGTCTCCTGGCCTCCGGTGGCGCTGACCTGGTAAATCGTGGCGACAGACGGGAACGCGCCATCGCCGCGCGCGGCGCGGAACATCACGTGCCTGGAATCGCGCGTCCAGCCGACCACATCGTCGTTGCCGCTGTGGAACGTCAGGCGGCGCGGAGCGCCGCCGCCGGACGGCACGACGTACACGTCGTTGTTGCCGTTCCTGTTCGACGAGAACGCGATCGTGCGGCCGTCGGGAGAGAATCTCGGGTAGACGTCGCGTGCGGTGTTGTCGGTGAGGCGTTGAACGTTCGCCCCGTCCTCGCCCGCGATCCAGATGTCGCCGAGGTAGCTGAACGCAACCTTCCCGCCGTGATAGTCAGGGTGGCGGGCCAGCTTCACCGGGGCCGCGGTCGGCAGCGCCGCACCGAGCCCGACGAGGAAGAGTAGTGCGATACAGACCGCTGCCGGACTTCGTCGAGCCATACAGCCTCCTGATGAGCCGCGCTGCGAAATACTACACCAACGCCCGGAGGGAGAGCGTGGTGCCTGTCTGTTATCCTTGCACGCGTGAACGCACCTCCACTCTTGTCCGCGAAGCGCGGCGCCGGAGGCACTCCGGGCGGCGTCGGCCAGTTCTTCATCGGTCTGACGATGGCGGCGGTGGGCGGGTACCTGCTGCTCAATCAGGTCCAGGTGACGACGTCTTTCTGGAATTTTGGCCGGTACGGCGGCTTCGGTCTTACGCTGCTGCCGATGCTCGTCGGCGTGGCATTCCTCTTCTACGACGGCAAGTCGATCGTCGGGTGGCTGCTCACGGCTCTCGGCGCCGCGATCATCCTGGCCGGCATCCTGACGCACATGGACATCTATTTTCGTCCGACCTCGCTCTTCAACACGATCCTCATGCTGGTGTTGTTGTTCGGCGGTCTTGGTCTGATCGCCCGATCGCTTCGCGCGTCGTAGAGCCCTGCCGTGGTGACCCGCGAGGTTCCTGTGGCGAGTGTCCTGTGGCTTCCGGCTTCAGCCGGAAGATCTTCGGAAGATCTTCGGCCTTGATCTTCCGCCTGAAGGCGGAAGCCACAAGTGCCTTTGGCAACGAACGACGCTCGGTGTCGCTGTGGAGGCTCGATGGTGAGAAGAGGCATCGCGGCCGCGCTGTTACTGCTGGTTCCCGCTTCCGCAGGGTTCCCGCTGGAGGCCTCGCAGGCGCGCGCAGGACGTTCGGACGATCCCGATCGCACGCGAAGCGCCGCTGAGTTTCCCGCGGCGGACGGCCAGATCTCGGGCCTTCAGCAGAACGGCCAGCGTGCGAAGGATGTGGCGCGCCGCCTGGCGGCCAGGCAGGCCGACGTCGAGACGCTTCAACTTCTCGTCGATTTGCAGCGCCACGATGACGCGCTGCAGCTCCTGCAGACGATCGTCGAGACGCGTCCGCAGCTGATGGCGGCGGCCTTCAACGCGTTGGGCTTCCGGGCGCCGGACATGCTGGCCGATGCGGCGCGAAACTACGGCGACCGGCTTCGCGGCATCGTCGGCGACGCGCGCCGCCGTGCGGCGGCGCTCCCAAAGGAACAGGCGGCAGAGGTCGCTCGAGCGCTCGTGACCATCGAAGCCGAGTTTGCCCGCGACCGTGGCGCATGGCGGGCGAGTCTCTCCAGCTTCGTGCGCGACTACGGGGGTACCGAGACGGCGCTCCTCGCCCAGGTCGATCTGCTGACGGATGCCAGCGGAAACCAGAAGCTGGAGGCGCTCGACGCGTTCGTCACGGCCAATCCTGGAACGAACGCCGCTGCGAAAGCGCTCTATCTGAAAGGGTTCGATCTCTCGCACAATCCGTTCAGCTTCGGCGAGCGCAAGGGCCACGATCCGACGGATCGCTTTTTCCGTGTCGTGGCGATCGTGAAGGAGCTTGGAAGCGGACGCTATCCCGCATCGGAGTGGGTCGACAAAGCGCCGAGGCTCATCGTCGAGTTCTCGTCGTTCGAGCCGGCGTACGCGGCGGGTAATCCCGAACGAATCCTCGCCGTGTACGAAGAGGAGCTCCCGCGGCTCCTCGCGGCCTACGAGGCCGATCCGGCCAGGAGCGATCTCGCGTTCGTGGTCGGATGGAGGATGGGAGACCTGCTGAAGCTGAAGGGCGACCCGCTCGCCGGCGTCGACGCGGTGTTCGACCGCCTCGATCGGATGGCGGCCTCGCCCGATTCGGTCAAGCTTCTGCGAGCCGAGTTCTACCTCGAGTCCTTCGGGCCGGTCGTTCGACAAAACGGATCGAACGATGCTGCGAGAGAAGGCGTCAGCGCAGCTTGAATCGCTCGCAAAGACCTCCCAGGGCTTCCATCAGCGAAAGGCCGTCGCCACGCTTGCGAAGCTTCGATTCGATGACGGGAAATTCGACGCGGCGCGCGCGCTCTTCCGACGGTATCTCGAATCGTATCCGGACGCGAGCTATGCCTGGGTCGCCGCGCTTCGCATCGCGCAGTGCGACCAATCGCTGGGCAACGTGAAGGAGGCGGCCGGCGAGTTCCGCCGGGCTGCCGAGCGCTTCCGCGCGAATCCGCTCGCGGTCGTGCTCGGCCGCGCGTACGCCGCGCGCGCTGCCGAAGCTGCCGGGGAGTTCGGCCAGGCGCTCGGCGATTACAAGGCGGCCCAGTCGGCGTGGGACGCCGACTACGGATCCGCGTACTCGTTGTACGCGACCCGGCGGGCAATACCGGGCGAACCGTTTCTCGTTGCCGACGACGACCGCGTGACCCGCGACGCGGTAACGGCGCGGATTGCAGAGTTGACGCGATCCCTCGATCTCGCGGGCGGCGCTCTCGTCGAGCGCGGACGCTGGCTCCTGGCGCGCGAGCGATGGCGGGATGCGGAAGCGCCGCTCCTCGAGTTCCTGGCGGCGCGCGCCGCGTCGCCGCTGGCCCCGGAAGCCAGGGAGCTCCTGCATCGTGCGCGGCTGGAGCAGGCGCTCGAACTCGCGGACGCCGAACGAAGCGCGACCGACGTCGACGCCGCGGTGAGCGCCCTGACGTCGCTTGCTGCCGAGCCGCCGGACTTCGCCGTGTGCACGGCGCGAATCGCTGTCGCGACGATCGCAGCCCTGCGCGGATCCCGGGAAGAGGCGGACGCGACCATGGCGGGCGCGATGCGGGCCTGGCAGTCGCTCGACGCGAAACCGTCCGCGCCTCGTACGGATGTCGAGCGCGATGTGATTGAGATCCGCAACGCCGTGTTCAGGCCGAAGGGCGACGGCGTCTACGCCGGCGGTCAGCGGTGGAACGCGTTCAACTGGGAGTCGGGAGGCGCCTCGTACGTCGTGCTGGATCCGGAGCTGCGCGTGAAGTCGTCCGACGGTCGCGTGGCCACGATCGAAGCGCGCGACCCGTTCCCGGAGGTACCCAACGTCGTGTTCCTCGATGCCCGGCGCCGGGTGCTGCTCGAACGCGTCATGCTCAAGCTTGGTGGAACGAAACGGCGGGCATGGACGTCGGTCATGCAGACGCCCAATCAGCCGGCCGGCCCGTCGATGGACGTCCTCCGGTTCTGGCAGCGCAGCTTTCCGGCGCAGCCCGGGCACTGGGGCGGATGGGTGTTCCTGACCTATCCGATCGTTGGCGAGATCGAGTTCATCGACGCCGCCCGCACGAGGGCGACGGCCAGGGTCACCGTCGGGTACTCCGGCGCGACGGTGCAGATGGAGAAACGGAACGGCACCTGGATCGCACGAGAGCTCACGAACTTCTGGATCACGTAGTCAGGAGATCGATGACGGTACTGCACCGACACACCATCGGCGTCATGGGCTCCGGCACCTCGGAACACGACGCGCAGGCTCGGCCGCTCGGGGAACTGGTTGCGGCACTGGGTGCGAACCTGCTGACAGGCGGCGGCCCGGGCGTGATGCGCGCCGTGAGCCGCGCGTTCACACGATGTCGGGGCGATCGCGGCATCTGCATCGGGATCATCCCGTGCGCCAGCGAAATGGATCGCGCGACGCCAAAGCCGGGGTATCCGAACGAGTTCGTCGAGCTGGCCATTCACACGCATCTCCCGCATAGCGGACCGGAAGGAACCGGCGATCTGTCCCGGAATCACATCAACGTGCTCTCCTGCGCGGCCATCGTTGCGCTCCCTGGCGAGCACGGCACGGCGTCCGAAGTGTTGCTTGCCCTGCGATACGGGAAGCCCATCGTGGCGTACGCGGACGCACTGTCGGCGCCGCACGTTCCCGAGTCTGTCAGGCGCGTGAGCAGCCTCGACGACATCGAACGGTTTCTGCGCGTCGAGCTCGAACGGGCGAGTGCCACGCAAGGCTGATGGCCTATCGCGAAGGGGACGCCACAATGACGGTCAAGCGGTATCTCGTCTCGTTTCCCGAGCGTGTCGTGCGGGCGATCGTCGGACTCGGCGCCGGCGTCGCGCGCGAAGCGGGAGACGTCGTGCTGCCCGAGAGCGTTCGCCGCGGCCAGCTGTACCGGAACATGGTCGAGAGCACGCTCCGCTTCCTGACCGAGCAGGTTGGCGGCGCCGAGCCGGCAGGCGGCCAACACGCGCTGCCCGACGATTTCGTCGCGCGCCGCACCGCCGGAAACGCCGTCGAGATGCTGGGGATCGTCGCGTTTCGCGCCTCGCCAGTCTGGGTACTCGCCGCGCTCGCGGACGTCTGCGGCATGGGCCGGCATCTCATCCCGGAGATCGCGGAGGCGCTCGAAGCGCGAGGGCTCGTCGAGAAGGGCGCGCGGTTCACGAGCGTCGATGAGCTGCTCGACGGCCTCGAGAAAACGTCGTCGCGGATCGCGTCGAGCATCAACACGCCGCCGGTCGACGTCGCGGGACTTCGGAAGGAATGGGAGGAGATCCGGCGGGAGGCGCGCGCGCTGCAGCCGTCCGGCCTGCCTTCGACCGAGACGATCCGCGCTGTATGGGACGAGCTGAAGGAAGAGTCGACGCGTCAGAACACCACGGTGTTCGAGACGTCGTCCATGATGGCGATTTCCGCCGTGCGAGCGTTGCCGGACGGCGTGCGGTGGCTGTCGACGTCAGCACGGGTCGGCGCCACGCGAACGGGGCAGGTGTTCGCCTCCGTCCTGCTCGAGCACTATCGGCAGACGCTGGCCGGGATTCGGGAGACGGGCTACCTGACGTACGCCGGCCAGCATCTGAGGCCATACGTGCAGGCCGCCGTCCATCAGTTTTCTCCGCGGCATCGAACGCTGACCGAACGGCTGCTCGATAAGATCGATTCCATGCGCAAGTGACGCGACACAGCTGTAGTGTCCGGCTTTAGCCGGACCTCCCAGGTCCGCCTGAAGGCGGACGCTACAAGGGACTGAACTCGGACGCTACGGGGTTCTGCAGGTACAATCCTGTCCGCATGGCCAAGAAAAAGACCGTCCGCCGGCGGAAGAAGATCGCGACGAAGTCCGTTGGCCTGAGCGCGCCGGAAACGGCTGACGTGCAGGACGCGAAGGCGCGCGCGCTCGCGTCCCAGATCGTCGAGGACGGCGGGGCGGCGCTGGCGACGTACCGGGAGCCTTTCGGAGGGACGTCCGCGGTCCTCGCCGCGCTGCCGATCGATCGCGTCGAGCCGACGCCCTATCAGCGCGACCCGTCGGAGCCGCACGTCAAGCGGCTCATGAACGTCGTCGAGACGCTCGGGCGCTTCCTCGATCCCATCATCGCCGTCAGGCACGACGACAGCTACTGGACGCCGAACGGCAACCACCGGCTGCAGGCCATGCGCAAGCTCGGCGCGAAGTCCGTGATCGCGCTCGTGGTGCCCGATCCGGAGGTCGCGTTCAAGATCCTCGCGCTCAACACCGAGAAGGCGCACAACCTGAAGGAAAAATCGCTCGAGACGATCCGCATGCTGCGCGCGCTCGCCGACGAGCGCGCCTCGAGCACCGAACGCGAGTTCGCGTTCGAGTTCGATCAGCCCGGATTCCTCACGCTGGGCGCCGCGTACGAGCAGCGGCCCCGCCTGAGCGGCGGCGCGTACAACTCGTTCCTTCGCAGGATCGACGACTTTCTCGACGAGAAGCTGCCGCGCGCGCTGAAGGAGCGCACGAGGCGCGCCGACCTCATCCTGAAGATCGACGATCAGGTCGCCGCGATCGTCGAGAAGCTCAAGAAACGGGGCTTCACCAGCCCGTACCTCCGCCCGTTCGTCGTCGCGCGGATCAACCCGATCCGGTTCTCGAAATCCACCGAGTTCGATTTCGACGATGTGATGGAGCGGACGCAGAAGAACGCCGATAAATTCAATGTCGAGCGGGTGAAGCAGGAGGACGTCGTCCGCGCCGGAGGCGGTCCGGTGGAGGAATCCGACTGATTGCGCGTGGCTTCCGCCTCGAGGCGGAAAATGAAAAAACCTGACACGATCCCTCCGTCCCGGGAGTAGACTCTCCAGCGATCCGCAGCCTTGGTGCAACCGGGCCGGCCAGCCCTGAGCGATGTCGAAGGGCGACTCATGCCGGCGAAGGAGGGCTAGCGATGGTTCCGACGAATGTGGGCTTCAGGAGCCAGCAGGCGCCGTGCGGGCAAGTCGTAGACGGGGAGACCTACGAAGATCAGGACGAGGAGGTCCTCGTCACCCAGGAAGTCGACTACGCGTGCGGCTGTCGCACCATCCGTCACGAGTACCACGACGGGAGCATCAGCCGGAAGATCATTCGACACGACGGCACCGTCCTCCTGGACGAGATGCTGTCCGCCGAATAATCCCGATGGCAGCGCACCTCGATGTGTTGCTGGTCGGCGGCGGCGGGGCCGGCCTGCGCGCGGCGATCGCAATCGCCGAAACCAATCCCAAACTCCGCATCGGCGTCGTGTCGAAGGTCTATCCGATGCGAAGCCACACGGTGTCGGCCGAAGGCGGCGCCGCGGGAGTCATCCGCAAGGACGACTCGCTGGACGAGCACGCGTACGACACGATCTCGGGCGGCGACTGGTTGTGCGACCAGGACGCCGTCGAGGCGTTCGTCCGCGAAGCGCCGGAGGAGCTGCTGCGCCTCGAGCACTGGGGCTGCCCGTGGAGCCGGGAGCCGGACGGACACGTCGGCGTGCGCCCGTTCGGCGGCATGAAGAAGATGCGCACGTGGTTTGCCGCCGACAAGACCGGCTTCCACATGCTCCACACGCTCTTCCAGACGTCGCTCAAGTACGCGAGCATCGTCCGGTACGACGAGTGGTTCGTCACGACGCTTCTCGAAGACGACGGCCGCGTGCAGGGCGTGGTCGCCCTCGATCTGATGTCGGGCCGTGTCGAGACGATCACCGCGCCCTCCGTGATCCTCTGCACTGGGGGGTGCGGCCGTGTCTTTCCGTTCACGACGAACGCCGCCATCAAGACCGGCGACGGGATGGCGCTCGCGTATCGAGCGGGCGCGCCGCTCAAGGACATGGAGTTCGTCCAGTACCATCCGACGGGCCTGCCGTTCACGGGAATCCTGATCACGGAAGCGGCGCGCGCCGAGGGCGGGTACCTGATCAACAAGGACGGCTACCGGTACCTCCAGGACTACAACCTCGGCACGCCTGAACCTAAGCCGGTCCTGCGCAGCATGGAGCTCGGCCCGCGCGACCGCCTGTCACAGGCCTTCGTCAAGGAACTGCAGAAGGGCCGAACGACCGAGACCGAGTACGGGCCTGTCGTGCACCTCGATCTCAGGCATCTCGGTGAGCGCACGATCGAGCACAAGATCCCCTTCGTCCGCGAGCTGTGCCTCAAGTACCAGAACATCGATCCCGTGAAGGATCTGATTCCCGTGCGGCCGGTCGTGCACTACATGATGGGCGGCGTGCACACCGACGGGGACGGTGCGACGCCGCTGCCCGGGCTCTACGCGGCGGGCGAAGTCGCGTGCGTCAGCATCAACGGCGCGAACCGTCTCGGATCCAACTCGCTGCCCGAGCTGCTCGTGTTCGGCGCGCGAGCGGGCAAGGCGGCCGCTGAACACGCGTCCTCGGCTGCGCCGCCAGGGCCCGCGGTCCTCGCGCGCGGACGGGACGAGGCGGCGCGGCTCGGGCAGCAGTTCGTCCGCAGGAACGGCCACCACGAGCGCCTCGCGGGCCTGCGCGACGAGATGCAGAAGGCGATGGAGGACAGCGCGGGCATCTACCGATCGGGCGAGTCGCTGCGCCAGGGCGTCGACGCGGTTCGCACGCTGCGTGAGCGCTTCGAGGCGGTCGCGATCGACGATCACAGCCTGACCTTCAACACAGAGCGGATCGCGGCGCTGGAGCTGTCTTTCATGCTCGACGTCGCGGACGCCATCGTCAACTCGGCGCTCGAGCGCGAGGAGTCCCGCGGAGCGCACCAGCGTACGGATTTTCCGCGGAGAGACGACGAGCGGTACCTGGCGCACTCGCTGGTGCGCCGCGCGCCCGACGGGTCGGCGCGCGTCGAGTATCTTCCAGTCACGATCACCCGCTGGCCCCCGGGCGAGCGGGTCTACGGGAGCTAGCCCATGGCGGAGCGAATCACGCTGGAAGTCGCGCGCTACCGTCCGGAGAAGGAATCTGCCGCGTCCTTCGAGACCTTCGAGGTGCCCTGTCCGAGAGACTGGGTGATTCTCGACGGGCTCAACTACGTCAAGGATCGCCTCGACGGGACGCTCTCGTACCGGTGGTCGTGCCGCATGGGCATCTGCGGCAGCTGCGGCATGACGGTCAACGGCGAGCCGAAGCTGACGTGCGCGACGTTCCTCGCGGACTACGCGCCGGGCCCCGTGCGCGTCGAGCCCCTGCGCAACTTCCCGGTCGTTCGCGATCTCGTCGTGGAGATCGGCGACTTCATGCGCAAGCTCGTGAAGATCAAGCCGTGGATCATCCGCGACGAGGAGCGTCCGCTCTCGCAGGGAGAATACCGCCAGACGCCGGACGAGCTGCAGGACTACAAGCAGTTCAGCATGTGCATCAATTGCATGCTGTGCTATGCGGCGTGCCCGATCTACGGGCTCGATCCGAAGTTCATCGGCCCCGCCGCCATCGCCCTGGCGCAGCGGTACAACCTCGACACGCGCGACCACGGCGCGGGCGAGCGGCTGGAGATCCTGTCGGAGCACGAGGGGATCTGGGGCTGCACGTTCGTCGGCGAGTGCACGAAGGTCTGCCCGAAGAACGTCGATCCCGCCGGCGCGATTCAACGCTACAAGCTGCATGCGGCCGTGGAGTCGCTGAAGGCGTTCTTCATGCCGAGGGGCGCGCCGTGATCGAGAGCGCCGACTATACGAGGCATCACCCGCGGTGGCTTCGGCCGCACGTGTCCACGTACTGGTGGCTGGGGCGCGGATCGTACCTCGCCTTCATTCTCCGGGAGGTGAGCAGCATCTTCATCGCGTGGTTCATCGTGTTCCTGCTGCTGCTGGTTCGCGCGATCTGGCAGGGCCCGCTCGCCTACGATGCGTTCCTCACGTGGGCCGCGTCGCCGTTCGTGCTGGCGCTCAACGTCGTGACGCTCCTCTTCGCGGTGTTACACGCGATCACGTGGTTCAACCTGGCGCCGCAGGCGATGGTCGTGCGGCTCGGGAGCTTCCGCGTGCCGGGCTGGATGATCGCGGCGTCCAACTACGCCGCGTGGGCCGCGGTGTCCGCGGCCGTCGCGCTGTTTCTGCTCGGAGGCCCCTGATGGCGACGCGCCGGCTCGAGCCGCTCCTGTGGACGCTCTTCAGCGCGGGCGGAGTGCTTGCCGCGCTCGCGGTGCCGGTCCTGGTGCTGTTGTTCGGCCTCGTGTTTCCGATCGGCTGGTTGCCGCCGCCCGACTACGAGTACCTCTTGACGCTCATCAGCCACCCACTCGTCCGCCTTGGCGTGTTCGTTCTCTGCGCGCTGTCGCTCGTGCACGGAGCGCATCGCTTCCGCTACACGCTCTACGACGGCTTGCAAATCAAGCACCTCAACGAGCTCATCAACCTTGTGTGTTACGGTGGAGCGATCGCCGGAACGGTGTGGGCCGCCGCGCTGCTCTGGTGAACGGGGATCCGTCTGCACCCGACCATGCATCTTGATGCCTCGAGCGCACCGCTCCTTCAGTGGCTGAAAGGACTCGCCGCGCGGCTGATGACGCGGCTGCCGCCGCCATTCGATTCCCCGCTCGACGATCCGCTTGCCGGCGTCCGAGCTCCGAGGCCGCATGGACCCTCAGGACGGAGCTCGAGCGTCGCGCTGGCCGAGCCAGACGCTTACGAGACGACTCGTGCGGTTTCGAACATGAGGCCGGATCGCGAATGACGTCCGGCAAGGCGCGTGTCGCGCCGCGCCGGCTAGCCCGCGCGGCGATGGTCGAGTTCCTGCCGCGATAGGACACCCAACCTGAGAGGGGACCGCAATGTCGATTGAGTCGCCCGCGGACTGGAAGGGCATGCGTGAAGCGGGACGCGTGACGCGCGTGACGCTCGATGCGCTCGAAGCGCACGTCCGTCCGGGCGTCACGACAGGCGAGCTCGATGCCATTGCCGCGGCAGTGTTCGCCGAACACGGAGCGCGCTCGGCCCCGGCGATGGTTTATGGATTTCCTGGCACGGTGCTCATCAGCGTGAACGATGAGATCGTCCACGGCATCCCCGGGCCGCGCCGTCTTGAACGCGGGGACCTGGTGAAGCTCGACGTCACCGTCGAGAAGAACGGCTACATCGCCGACGCGGCGCGCAGCGTTGTCGTCGAGCGGGGACCGGAGACGGCACACAGGCTCGCCGCGTGCGCGGCCTCCGCGATCGAAGCGGCGTTGACAATCGCCAGAGCCGGCGTGCGGGTCAGCGAGATCGGCCGTGCCGTGAGCAGGGAAGTCCGGCGCCACGGGTTCGCCGTCGTGCGCGGCCTCGCCGGCCACGGCGTCGGACGATCCATTCACGAGGACCCAGAAGTCCCGAACGAGTGGAACCCGTTTCAACGCGACGTGCTCACGGAGGGGCTCGTGCTGACGATCGAGCCGATGATCAGCGCCGGCTCGGCGGACCCCGAGCAGGCCGCCGACGGCTGGACGATTCGCACGCGCGACGGCAGTCTCTCCGCGCATCACGAGCACACGCTCGTGATCACGAAGGGCGCTCCGGTCGTCCTGACGGCCGCCTGACGCCCTGATCGCATACGATTGAGCGCGTTCCGAAAAAGCAAGGCGAGGATTCACGATGACGAGATCGGTGACGGCCGTGTTGCTGCTCGGAGCGCTGACGATGACGCTGCCGTCGGCGCAGACGGCAGAGACGAGCGTGAGCTATCCGGCGAAGTCCGGACCGGGCCAGGGGCGGCACGTCGTGCTGCTGGCGGGCGACGAAGAGTATCGCAGCGAGGAAGCGCTGCCGATGCTCGCGAAGATCCTCAGCCAGCGTCACGGGTTCCGGTGCACGGTCCTCTTCTCCGTCGACCCCGACGGCACGATCAATCCAAAGAGCTCGAAGAGCATCTCGAATCCGGCGGCGCTCGACACGGCCGACGCGATCGTCATGTCGCTGCGCTTTCGCGCGTGGCCCGACGAGGACATGGCGCGGTTCGACAAGCTGCTGCGCAAGGGCACGCCGATCGTCGCGCTGCGCACGAGCACGCACGCGTTCAACGGGTTCGCGAAGGGCAGCGCGTGGGAGACGTGGAACTACAACAACCAGGGCGGCTGGGGAAAGCGCGTGCTCGGCGAGACGTGGGTCACGCACTGGGGAAGGCACAAGGTCGAGGCGACGCGCGGCGTCATCGAGGACGCGCAGAAATCGCATCCGCTCCTGCGCGGCGTCACGGATATCTTCGGCGACACCGACGTCTACGAGGCCTATCCGCCACCCGATGCGACGATTCTCGCGCGCGGCGTCGTCCTCCAGACACTTGCACCAGATTCACCGCCGGCGGCGTACCGGAAGGTGCGCGCGACCGACAAGCAGGAGCAGGGCGTCAACGACCCGCCGATGCCGATCGTGTGGACGCGGCTCGTCAAGAACGACAACGGAACGGCGAATCGCGTCCTGACGACCACCATGGGATCGGCGACGGACCTGGAGAACGAGGGCTTCCGCCGGCTCGTGGTGAACGGGGTGTACTGGGGGCTGGGGATCGACGTCCCGGCGCGCGCCGACGTCACGTACTTTGACGAGTACCGTCCGTCGTTCTACGGCTTCGACGGGTTCCGCAAGGGGCTGCGCGCCGCAGACTTCGAGCTCGGCAGGAAGGTACCCGGGGAGCCGCTGCCCCGGCCCGCGGCGGGCGCGGGCAGAGGCGGCAGGTAGAATCGCTGGCGGCCGCTACCAGATCTTGACGCGCTGGTCCGGCGCGAGCCACATCTTGTCTCCCTCCTTCACGCCGAACGTCGTGTAGAACGCCGCGACGTTCGGCAGCGGGCCGTTGCCGCGCATCATGTCCGGGGCGTGCGGGTTCGAGAGCACCTGCTGGCGCAGGGCATCGTCGCGATACTTGGCGCGCCAGGCCTGCACCCAGCCGCTGAAAAAGCGCTCGTCTCCCTTCATGCCGTCGATCACAGGCGCCGGTTTGCCGCCGAGCGAGAGCTCGTAGGCGCGATGCGAGATCGTGACGCCGGTGAGGTCGCCGATGTTCTCGCCGAGCGTCAGCTCGCCGTTCACCTTGAGGCCGGGCAGCGCTTCCATCGCGGAGTACTGCGCGACGAGCCCCTTCGCGCGTCGCATGAACTCCTCGCCGTCCTTCGCGGTCCACCAGTCGCGCAGCTGGCCCTTCGCGTCGTAGCGCCGGCCCTGATCGTCGAACCCATGACCCATCTCGTGGCCGATCACGCCGCCGATCCCGCCATAGTTCACCGCGTCGTCCGCGTCCATGTCGAAGAACGGCGGCTGCAGGATCGCGGCGGGGAAGACGATCTCGTTGCGGACCGGGTTGTAGTAGGCGTTGACGGTCTGCGGCGTCATGCCCCAGTCCTCCGGGTCGATCGGCTTGCCCGCCTTGTTGAGCTGATACAGGCTTTCGGCCATCCACGCACGCATCATGTTGCCGACGAGATCGTCGGGCTTGATCTCGACCCTGGAGTAGTCCCGCCACTTGCTCGGGTAGCCGATCTTCGGACGGAATGCGGCCAGCTTCGCCTGCGCCTCCTTCTTCGTCTCGGGCCCCATCCATTCGAGCGCGTCGATGCCCTCGCGGAACGCGGCGCGCAGGTTCTCGACGAGGCGCTCCATGCGCGCCTTTGCCTCGGGCTTGAAATAGCGATCGACGTAGACCTTGCCGAGCAGCTCGCCGAGCGCGGTGTCGAGGTTGTTGACCGCGCGCTTCCAGCGGGGCTGCATCTCCGTCACGCCCTGCAGCGTGCGCCCGTAGAAGTCGAACCTCGCCTCGACGAAATCCGCGCTGAGATACGGCGCGAGCGCGGCGGCCGTGTGGAACTTGAGATACGGCTTCCAGCGATCGACGGGCATCTGGTTCATCGCCGAGGCCATCGCCTTGAAGAAGCTCGGCTGCGCGACGATCACCGCGCTGGCGCCGGTCACGCCGAGCTCCTGCGTCCACGCGGCCCAGTCGACGCCGGGGAACTGTTTCGGCAGATCCGACAGGGCAACCTTGTTGTAGGTCTTGACGGCGTCGCGGCTCTCGACGTTCGTCCAGCTCGCGCGGGCGAGCCGCGTCTCGAGCGTGAAGATCTCCCTGGCGGCAACCGCCGGCGCTGGCTGCCCCGCGAGCGTGAGCACGCGGGCGACGAACGCCTCGTACTTCTGGCGGTACTCGCGCAGCTTGGGATCGTCCTTGATGTAGTAGTCCCGGTCGGGCATCCCGAGCCCGCTCTGCGAGAGGTAGAGGACCGACGTCTTCGGGTCCTGCGCGTCGCCGTCGACGAACCCGCCGACGGGCGTCGTCATGTTCAGCATCAACATGCGCGCCATGTGGCGGGCCAGATCGGCCTTCGTGGTGAGCGCGTCGATCCGCGCGAGCTCCGGCTCGAGCGGCTTGGTGCCCAGCTGATTGACGCGAGCTTCGTCCATGAACGCGGTGTGGAAGTCTCCGAGCTTCTGGTCATCCGAGCCGCTTGCTTTGTTCGGCGCCTTCGCGGCGGTTTCGACGATCTCGCGCAACCGTTCCTGCGTCCGATCGATCGCTTCGTAGAATCCGCCGTACGCGCCGTGGTCCGCGGGGATTTGGGTCTTCGCCAGCCAGGCGCCGTTGACGTGGCGGTACAGGTCGTCCTGAGGCCTTGCCGTTTTGTCGAGCGCGGCGACGTCCAGGCCCGCCCGAACCGGCTTCGGCGCTGCCGCCGCCGGCGGTTCTGCCGCCTGGCGCGAGCACGACCACGTGAGCAGCGCGACCGCACTCGCCGCAATCAGTCTCTTCATCTATATCCCCCTGTGCCGGATTCTACCCGCGCCCCGTCATCGTAGCGTTCCGCGCGGCGGAAAGTGCATGTACCTGTATAAGCTAGAACGCCTGTCGGTGGGGTTGTCAACGGAGAGGGGACGAATGGTGGGAATCTCGCTCCAGCTTCTGCTGGCCGTCGCGATCGGGCTCTCCGGTCTTCTTGCGGCCTTCAATCATTTCCGCGTCCGCACATGGATCGGCGTCGCGGCGACGCTTGCCTGCATCGTGCTGGTGACATGGCCGATGGTAGTCGGGGCGGCCGAGATGCCCCTCCGGCAAAGGCTGTTGATCGCTCTCGCGTGTTTTGGCATACCCGGCGTCACGGTTCTCGTCGCCGCGCAAACCGCCTGGCTGAGGGCGCATCCATGGTTGCTGCTGTGCGTCGGGCCAATGTGTTACGCGATCGTCCTCGTCGTCGGCATGACGGCTTACAACGCGTCCGCGTCCACCGTCCGCCGCTGATGACGTCCGTGACGCGACTCCGCCTCCTGACATTCCTCCTGCGCCTCGGGGGAGTCGTCACCTTCTCGGCGTTCTTCGCCATGCTGCTTCCGATCGAGTGGATGGCGTCGACGCACCGATGGCTCGGGATGGGCGAGTTCCCTCGATCAGCCGTCGTGGACTATCTGGCACGATCGATCGCCGCGCTGTACGGATTCCACGGGATCCTGCTGCTCATCATCGCGCGCGACCCGGTTCGGTACCGCACCATCGTGTGGTACGTCGTTTTCATGGACTTCGCCTTCGGCGTCATGGTCCTGCTCATCGATCTTCATGCAGGAATGCCGGTGCTCTGGACGATCGGCGAGGGGCCGCCCATTATCGTGCTGGGGATGGCCATTGCGTTCCTGAATCGGGAGAATGAAGACCGTCGTTGACCCGTCTGTCCGGCACAGGCCGATTTCGGGAGCGCTCTGCTAGGATCTCCGGCATGCTCGAAGACATTGCTCAGCGATCGTGGCATTTCAAAAGGCTCCGGTGGAGCCTTCAAAGCCTGTCCGCCGGAGCGGATCAGCCGACGCTCTTCCCGGAGCACACGACGCGAGCCAACGACCTCGCCCTCGACTTCGATCACTGGGCTTCGTTCGTTCGCGGGACGTACGACAAGGAGCTGTCGTCCTCGCAGGCCGACGCGCTCGCAGCCATCGACCGGAAGCTGTCGACGATGTCGCGCGACGGGACCGAGTTCGATCTGGATCTCTGGACGGATGCGGCGCTGCGCACCAGCGAGCAATGGGCGGAGGTGCGGCTGCTGGCCGCCGAGGCGCTCACCGCGTTCGGATGGCCGCTCGCGGCCAACCCGGAGTCGCGAGACGACCAGGGATCGCAGCTCGTCGAAGGCTGATGGCTACGCGGAGAGAACTCATGCGCAGATTGATGCTCGCGTCCATGGCGCTCCTGCTGTGCAGTCCGATCGAAGGGCAGCAGCCGGTCAAGACGATCGAGGACGGCGCGCTCGACAGGATTCAGCTGTTTGTGGCCGCCCTCGAGCAACCTGGGGAGCGAACCGTCATCATCAAGCTGTTCACGACGGACTCTACTGACCTCGGGACCGGTGGCAAGGAAGGCAAGGATGCTCGTCAGAAAGAAGCGCAGACGATGCTGCGCGAGGGTCCTCGTGTGCTTGCCGAAAACTTCGTGGCGACGCTCGCAAAGGGCGGGTTCAAGGCCGTCCGCGCGCTCGAGGAAGGTCAAGCCATTCCGGCTGGCGCGATCGTGGTCGAAGGACGGTTCGACCAGATGGATCCCGGCAGCCGGACGAAGCGCTACTTCGCAGGCTTTGGAGCGGGGAAGTCGTCGGTCAAGGTGACCGGCGCCGTGAAAGAGTCCGGTGGGCGGACCCTGGCCACGTTCGAGCAGCGCCGCATCGGGACGATGGGTGTCGGTGGAGGGGATTCTCTCGGAAAGCTGATGAGTGATTCGCGGAGCATCGGCGAGGACATCGCGAAGTTCCTGGCGAAATGGGCGCGGGGAGAAAAGCTCGAGTGAAGCTGTATCGGGAGCTGGCGTCGTGGTGGCCGTTGCTCTCGGCGCCCTCGGACTACGAGGAGGAGGCGTCCATCTACCAGCGCATCCTGCTCGAGACGCACGGCGGCGCGCCGCGCACGCTGCTCGAGCTCGGAAGCGGGGGAGGCAACAACGCATCGCATCTCAAGTCGCGCTTCGAGATGGTGCTCGTCGACCTCTCGCCGGGCATGCTGGAGGTAAGCCGCGCGCTCAATCCCGAATGCGAGCACGTCCAGGGCGACATGCGCAGCGTCAGGCTCGGCCGCGAGTTCGATTGCGTGTTCGTCCACGACGCCGTCGTGTACATGACGACGGAGGCCGATCTTCGGAAGGCGATCGAGACGGCTTTCGTCCATTGCAGGCCGGGCGGAGCGGTGCTGTTCGCGCCCGATCACGTGCGCGAAACCTTCCGGCCCTCGACGGATCACGGCGGTCATGACGGCGCCGGCCGCGGCCTGCGATACCTGGAATGGACCTGGGATCCCGATCCGGACGACGGCATGTACCTCGTCGACTATGCCTACCTGCTGCGCGAAGGCGACGGCCGCATGACGGTCGAATGGGATCGCCATGTCGAGGGCCTGTTTCCTCGGGCCGAGTGGATCAGGCTGTTGACAGACGCGGGGTTCCAGCCGCGCGGGATTCCGGTCGATCACTCGGCGCTCGAGCCAGGCAGTTACGAGGTCTTCGCCGCGCGCAGGCCGCACTGATCACCAAGCCGCAGGAGGGACCACATGTCAGCAGACAAACCACGCGACCCTTACTGCAACTACAAGTTCCGCGTGTCGTGGGACGGCAGGGTGGTCGCGGGCGTCACGCGCGTCAGCGCGATCAGGCGGACGACGGAGATCGTCGAGTACCGGGAAGGCGGAGACGCCGGTACGACGCGCAAGCTGCCGGGCCGCGTCAAGTTCGATTCGATCACGCTCGAGCGCGGCGTCACGCGTGATTCCGAATTCGAGGCCTGGGCGAATCAGGTGACGGCCGACGCGCCGGCACCGTCGCCGTTTCGCAAGGAAGTGCGGATCGAAGTGCTCGACGAGCAGGACCGGGTGACGCTCGCGTTCAACTTCCACCGCTGCTGGCCTTCCGAGTACGCGGCGGTGACCGGGCTCGACACCGGATCGGACGCGTGCCTCATCCAGTCGCTCACCCTGCAGACAGAAGGATGGGAGCGGGACACGTCCGTGTGAGCGTCCGCTATCTCGTTCCGCCTTCGATCGGCGGGGCACCGCGCCGCCGGTAGACTCGAATCGTCGGCCCCGGCCGCTCCACGGTTCCCAGGCCGGACATTGGCAGGAAGAAAGCATCTTGAAGATCGTAGACGGCCGACGCGCTCCGCCTCTTCGTCGCCGGTGCCGTGAACACGAGGTCGTACTTGTCCTCGGCGAGTTGACGAAGCGCTGTGGGCGTCGACGCGTACACCCGCAGCGGCGACTCGTGCAGTACGAGCCAGTCGGGTGAGGCGCCTTCCGGATGTCCGAAGGATGCCGTAGCGGGATCGAATACCCACTGATGGAAGCGCAGGTCAGCGAGATCGAGCCGGCTATAGTTCCCGCCGGCGTCGTGCAGGGAATCCTCTGCCTGGAGTCTTGGCGCGAGCCAGTCGCGGGTCACTACGCGCGTGTCTGTTCGCGCCAGGAGCCGATCGAACCTCGTGCTCTGCACGAGCGATGGCAGCGCGACGAGCGCAGCCAGGAGACCGATCGCGACCGCGTGCGGCACGCGCATCCGCGTCGCGAGCCAGGCGCCGGCCGATGTCGTGCCGATGGCCGCGACGAGACAGATGACGGGCACGAGCGGGAGCACGTATCTGAAGAACACCGTGTACCCGCTGCCGATGGACGCGTAGAACGCGAGGGCGAACGCGCCGAGCACGACGGCGTGCCGGGGAAAGCGCCTCGCGAACGGTACCAGGCCGGCGAGCGCTGCGAGGCATGTCGCAATGCCGACGCCGTAGGGGAGCGAGCGCCGCAGGTGATAGACCCAGCCCCGGCCGAGATCGATGCCGTGCCCGCCCGAGAGGTGCGTGAAGTCGAACGCGAGGTCGGCGCTGAACCTGCCGTGATCGAGCACTGCGTACGGGGTTCCGACGAGGAAGCCGAGGGCGAACGCCGACGTGAAGAACACGGCGGGTGTCCACGCGGCAGGCGAGGTCGCCGTCCTGCGCGCGTTCGCGAGGAGCAGGAGTTGCGCCGCGCCCATGGCTGCGAGCACGACGGCCGCGCTGTATTTCGTCGACGACGCCAGTCCGCCCAGCAGTCCGGCCCCCGCAAATCCTCGAACAACGCTCCTGTTGCTGGCACCGGCAACCAGACCCTCATCCAGCGCGCGGAGCAGCCACGCCAGCGACGCCGTCAGCAGCAGCGTCATGATGACGTCGGTCATCGCAAAATGCGAGTCGCGGACGTGCAGTAGCGCCGCGGCGAGCAGCAACGCTGCGACGAGTCCGGTTGCCGCGTCAGCCGTTCTCCGCGCCATCCTGAAGAGCACGTAGATGGTCGCCGTGCCGCACAGGGCGACCAGGCCGCGCGCGAGCATCACGTAGCCGGCGGCGGTCGGCGCGTCGAGGGCCAGCGCGCGCCGGATCGCTGACGAAGCAGCGAAGAGCACGGCGAAGAGATAAACCGCGAACGACGGCCAATGGAAGAACCGGGGGTTGAGATCGCCACCCTGCATCGCCAGCGCCAGCCCCACCGCGGTTTCCTCGTCCGGCCTGGCGTGCGGGTACGGGAAGCCGAACCAGATCGGATAGAACCGCAGCGCCGCGCCGGTGAGGATGATCGCGAGCAGCCAGAAGCGGGCATGCCGCGGGGCCAACTGCATTCCGTCAATCCTATCCGAGGGTTCGTCGGCCATCGATGGTGGCATCCGGCGTCACGCGGTCCACAGGTGAGGCCGGCTCACGGTACGACGAAGTGGATCATCGCGGCGCCCAGCACCGCCTGCAGCACGCTGCAGGCAATCATCGTCGCGATGGCTGCCCGGCCGCCGAGCGCGCAGGCGTACGCGGCCGGGATTTGGAAGAAGCAGGCGAGGAAGATCCACAGACGGATCACTTCGCCGCGGTTCACGCCGATGAGATCGATGACGAGCAGCACTGCCGCGAGGCTCAGGCAGACGACGGTCGCGGGACGAGAGAGCCGCTCCGCCCATGTGACCGCCGGGCGGAGGCCGTGCACGAGTGCGCCGGCGAACGCCGCCGCCTGGCAGATTCCCATCCCGAAGACGAATTCGCGAAGGTTCGCCGCAATCCAGAGACGGTACGGACGTCCCGCGGTTTCGTTGAACGCGACGGCGTGGCCGCCGATGTCGCGGAAGGCGGCGAAGAGCGAGAACCCGGTCGATGCCGTCACGGCCTCGGCCGTTGCAACGAACACGAGGAGCATCAACACGGTCTGCGCGGCGAACCTGGCCCAGGCGATGCCGCCGAGCGCAATCGCGCGAATCGACAGCATGGCGAAGAGCAGGCCCATGACGAGCGGCAGCGGTTCGAAGAATGCAAGGCCATACAGAAGGATTCCCAGCAGGACCGCGTACCGCGTATGTCCCGTCCGGAGCCAGCGAAGAAGCAGGCAGGCGCCTCCCAGGATCAGCAGCGGCGTGACGGTGTTCATCAGCGGGAAGAAGAAGATCCTTGCCGGAACGAACAGATAGAGCGCGGCCGAGAAGAGGGCTGCGCGGCGATCCTCGAACAGATCGCGGACGAAAAGGTACATCAGGACTGCGCCGAGATTCGAAATCGCGACCAGGAGCCACGGCAGGACGCCCGTGCGGGTCGTGACGGCCTGGAGCGCCTCGACGAGCAGGACCTTGCCCGGCATGTTGCTCTGCACGTGCAGAGGCCCGTGCTCGCGCACGCGGTCGAAGCGCCGCAGGACGTCAGACGGCTCGTGCTCCTTAGCGACGGTGTAGAACGCGTTCGCGCCGGCGCTGACGAACACCTGTTCGAGCGTGAACGGCGCGTGCGATCGAATGACGACGTGAGCCGCGGTCGCGAGCGCGATCCACAAGGCGAGTACGGTCCACTGGCGAGTATGCGCGGTCGCCGCGGGAATGAGCAGCGGCACGACGGCCAGTCCGTACGCCGCCACGAAGACGACCAGCAGGCGCGTCGAGAACGGCGCCCCGTATCCGTAGAGCCATCCGCCCTCCGTCGATCCGATCGCGAGGCGTTCCGACGCCAGGTAGAAGCACGCCGCGAGCGAGAGCAACGCGCCGAGCGCGATGGTCGCCCTCAGTGACCCGAGCGCCGCGGGCGCGGGTGGATCGGAGTCGCGTGGCTGCACGCCGATACATTACCGATCTTCGGCCAGCATCGCACCCGTCATGAACATGGAGCCACGAGGCGGATCCGCGAGATCCGCGTGATCTGCGTCACTCCACCCTGACGATTCGCACGTTCGTCGGCGGATTGGGCGGTCTTGCAGGTCCATTCTGTGGAGGGATGACGAAGAGCGTCACGCTCTGGGCCGGGAGCATGACGACGAAGCTCGTGCCGCCGAAGGTGACGTCGGCCAGCCGCGTGATGGCGTTCGCGGACGTGAGCTGCCAGGCCTGAGCCGTGCCGCGAGGGACGAAGTTGGCGAGAGTGATCGTCGCCGCGGCGCTTCCGGACAGCTGCTTGTTGATCGCCATGACGGTGATCGCGCCGTCCGCGGCCCGCTCGGCGGCGAAGGCGGCGACGTTGTCCGGATTCGCGGTCGACGCGGCGACGCTCGTCTCGCCGAAGGCGGACCGGTTGCCGTCGTAGTTGCGATACATCTTCATCGCCTTGTACGTCGGCGTGCCTGACGCCGGCGTCGCCCAGCGGGCGCCCATGTCCAGCCCTTCGCGCCCGAAGATGCCGTAGATGTCCGCCTGCGTCGTGGCGCCGTTGATGTGATTCTCGGCGCCCCAGTTGTACTCGGTGATCCCGGTGAGCGTGCCCGGATAGTACGTGCTCACCCAGTTCCTCAACCGCCGCACGAGCTGCACCTCGTCGCCGATCCACGTTTCATCGACGTAGGCCGGATCCCAGAGCGATCGCGTCGAGCGGTTCCTCCGAAGCTGCATCGCGCTCGACACGTCGTCGCTGAACTCGCCGCCCTGCGGGTAGTAGTGCACGGTGAAGACGTCGAGCAGGCGCTGGCCGGTGGCCTGGTGATTCCGCCGGAGCTCGTCGAGCAGCCACGGCAGATAGTCCGCGCCGCCGTGGCCGGTGCGATCGGGCAGCGATCCCCAGTCCGTGCAGGCTGCCCCATTGCTGGTCGTACCCGCTGTAGAAGTAGCCGCTCCAGCCCCATTCCTCGGGGCCGACGACGAGGGCGCTCGGGTCGACTGCCTTGATCCGCTGGCCGAACTCGATCGTCTTGTTCCTGATCTCGTCCATCGTCGCGCCCGTCGGGCGGACGTCACGGTGCGTCGAGTGCCAGATGCTCGGCTCGTTGTCCAGGATGTAGTAGCCGGAGTCCGCCTGCTGCGTTCGTACCCCATCGTCCGACCAGGTGCTGCACCCACGCCTGCTGGATCGCCGGCGTCGAGGGCACGTTCGCGTCGTTCGGATCGTTGCCCGTGACGAACTGGCCGTTCGTGCGGACGCCGTTGCCCGCGTCCGGGAACCACTGCCAGTCGTTCCCCGTTTGCGCGCCGTATTTCGCGATGGAGAAGCCTGCCAGTTTCGCGCGGTTGGCGCCGACCTTCGCGATCCACTCGATCGTGGGGATCGTCAGCATCGCGCTCGCATTCGCGGCACGCGCGGCGGTGATGAAGCTGTCCCCGCGCTCGCCCGGCGTCGCGCTCGAATCGGCGATGCTCTGGTAGTACCAGTCGTTGCCGCGATTGTCCGCGTTCAGCTGCCAGTTGTAGCGCGTCGTGTTGTTCCCGCCATTGCGGTTCAGCGGCGCGTTCAGGTCGTTCAGCTGCGTCGTCGTCGCGTGCGCGACACCGTATATGTTCGGGATTGATCGCGCGCCGGTTGGCGGCCGCGTCGACAGCGATCGTGACTGATGGATTCTGCGCGAAACCTGCAATTGACGGGAGCACGCACACGAGCGAAACCGCCATCGCCGCGGCGACGAAACCACGATGCTCGAGGACACGGCCGAGCCATGTTCCGCGACTCTGTTGAGCTGACATGGATCGCAGCCGTAGACGCACGATGCGTGCCGCGGGGATATTGCGGCAGTCCAGCCAATCGCGCCAAACTACCGAATCGTCAGCACAGAACTGTGCTCCGGATCACGCCGGAGAACCTTGAACCCTGAACCCTGAACCTTGAACCGAATCCAAACAACAAAAGCCGATATTACACGCCTGTCCGTCGACGCGATTGTCAACGCGGCGAACGAGCTCATGCTTGGAGGCGGCGGTGTCGATGGCGCCATTCATCGCGCGGCTGGACCTCGCCTGCTGCGGGCGTGCCGAGACGTGCCCGAGGTCCGGCCAGGCGTCCGTTGTCCCACCGGAGAGGCGCGCATCACCCCTGGCTTCGATCTTCCGGCGGCACACGTGATCCACACGGTGGGGCCGATCTGGCGGGGCGGCTCTGCGGGCGAGGATGATCTGCTGGCGTCCTGCTATCGCTCCGCGCTCGAGGTCGCCAGGGCGCACGCCATCCGCACGATCGCGTTTCCGGCGATCAGCTGCGGCGTCTACGGATACCCTGCGGACAGAGCGAGCGAAATTGCCGTGGACGAGGTTCGACGCCATCTGAAAGGCGACACGACGATTTCGGAGGTCTGGCTCGTCGCCTTCGGGGACGAGATGCTCGCAGTCCTCACGCGCGCGCTCGAGCGCGATCCGGGGCCGGTCTCGAAGTATAAATAGTGCAGCCGCATGAAGCCGCGATTCTTTGCGACGCCGGCAGCGTTCCGGGCGTGGCTCGAGAAACATTACTCGACGAGCTCCGAGTTGATCGTGGGCTTTCGAAAGAAAGGAACAGGGAAGCCGAGCATCACGTGGCCTCAGTCGGTGGACCAGGCGCTGTGCTTTGGATGGATAGACGGCATCCGAAGGCGCCTGGACGACGAGAGCTACACGATTCGGTTCACGCCGAGACGCAGTGGCAGCATCTGGAGCGCAATCAACGTTGCTCGCCTGAAGGAACTGACCGAGGCCGGCGCAATGCATCCCGCGGGACTCGAAGCGTTCTTGCGCCGGTCGGACAAGAAGTCCGCGATCTATTCCTACGAACAGACGCTCCGCGCAACACTCGACGAGGATCACGACAGGCGCTTCAAGCGAAACCGGAAGGCGTGGTCGTTCTTCAGCACGAGAGCGCCGTGGTATCGGCAAAAAGCGATCTACTGGATCGCGAGCGCGAAAGCGGAAGAGACCAGGCTCCGGCGCCTCGAGAAACTGATCGAGGAGTCAGCAAATGGACGGCTTGTCTGATGAAAGCATCGTACGATGAGCGATAAGGCATTGCGTCAGCTGCTCAGCCGGCTGCTGGACTGGGAGGACGCGCACGTCGGCTTCGAGCGCGCGGTGGCGGACATCCCAGCCGAACTGCGCGGCCGCACTCCGCAGGGACTTCCGCATTCTCCCTGGCAGCTCGTCGAGCACCTGCGCCTGACGCAGCGCGACATCATCGATTTCTGCGTCAATCCGAAGTACCAGGAACAGAAATGGCCTGACGATTACTGGCCGAGGGGCGCGGCGCCACCGTCGGCAGCGGCCTGGGACGACAGCATCGCGCAGTACCACGCGGATCGCCGCGCGCTTCAGGAGCTCGCCACAGATCCAAAGCTGAATCTCGAGGCGAAGATTCCGCACGGCACGGGTCAGACATACCTGCGCGAGCTGGTGCTCGTGGCCGATCACACGTCGTACCACATAGGCCAGCTGGTTCTAGTCCGGCGGATGCTCGGCATCTGGGAGAACACTCCGGCGTGACGGCCGCGGTCGACGGCGGGCGAGCCTCCTGATGCGTCCGGCAGCGGAGCGCCTCGAGGAATTCGTCCAGCGGATCTGGGAGTACCACCACCTGCATCACGCGCTCGTGCGATCGGACGCCATCGTCGTTTTGTGCAGCCACGACAAGCTGGTCGCGGAACATGGAGCCCAGCTGTTCATCGACGGATGGGCGCCGCTTCTCATTTTTTCCGGCGGGCTCGGTGCCATTACCAGGACGATGTGGAGTGAACCGGAAGCCGATCAGTTTGCCGCCGTCGCGATGGAGATGGGCGTGCCTCGCGAGCGAATCCTGATCGAGAATCGATCCTCGAATACCGGCGAGAACGTGCTCTTCACGAAGGCCCTTCTCCACGACCGCGGTCTCGATCCGCGCTCGTTCATCCTCGTGCAGAAGCCGTACATGGAGCGCCGCAGCTATGCCACCTTCCGGAAGCTCTGGCCCGAAAAGGACGTCATCGTCAGCTCGCCGCCGGTGTCGCTCGACGAGTATCTCGCGCGCTACTCCAACGATGCGCTGACACGCGACGAGGTGATCAGCATCATGGTCGGCGACCTGCAGCGCGTGAAGATCTATTCCGAAAGAGGCTTCCAGATACACCAGGACATTCCGGCCGACGTCTGGGAGGCGTTCGAGGCGCTGGTGGCAGCCGGATACGACAAACGGTTGATCTCGACATCATGAAAAAGGCCGCGAAGGAGACACCCATGGCTGCAGTGAAACCGTCGAACCAGGCGTGGCCGCCGATCCCGCTCGACGCATGGTCCGACACCAGCGCGACGCTCCACATGTGGCTGCAGATCGTCGGCAAGATCCGGCTGCGGGAGAGCGCTCCCGTCAACCACGGATGGCACAGCACCTTCTACGTGACGTCGCGCGGATTGACGACGTCGCCGATTCCTCACGGCGCGCGCACGTTTCAGATCGACTTCGACCTGATCGATCACGTCCTCACCGTCGAGGTCAGCGACGGGAAGACCGCACGCGTCAAGCTCGAGCCGCAAACCGTCGCCACCTTCTACCGCCGCGTGATGGAGGAGCTCGCGCGCGCTCGATATCGACGTCCGCATCTACGCGCAGCCGAACGAGATTCCCGATCCGATCCCGTTCGAGCAGGATGACGTGCACCGGGCGTATGACGCGGACGCCGTCAACCGGTTCTGGCGGGCGCTCGTGCAGAGCGATCGCGTCCTCAAGCGATTCCGATCGGGCTTCGTCGGGAAGTGCAGCCCGGTGCATCTCTTCTGGGGCGCGCTCGATCTCGCGGTCACGCGCTTCTCGGGGAGACCCGCGCCGGAACATCCTGGCGGCATTCCCAACCTGCCGGATCGCGTGACGCGGGAGGCGTACTCGCACGAAGTGAGCAGCTGCGGTTTCTGGCCGGGCGGCGGTGCGATTCCGTACCCGGCGTACTACGCGTACGCCTACCCGGAGCCGCCGGGCTTCGCGAGCGCGAAGGTCGCGCCGGCCGAGGCGTTCTACAGCCCCGACCTCCGCGAGTTCGTCCTGCCGTACGAGGCGGTGCGGACGGCCGCGGATCCCGACGCCGTTCTGCTCGCCTTCGCGCGTTCGACGTATCAGGCCGCCGCGGACCTGGGCCGATGGGATCGCGCCGCCCTCGAGCTGCCCGACGCCTGAGCAGGACGAGCGACCGACCGGACGACCGAACGGCCGAACAACCGAACGACCGGACGACCGGCTACAATCACCAAAGACGCTCATCCAGTGGCGAAGAGCCCGGCCATGTCCGTTCGGATCAGCCCGGACCTGCTGACGCGCCTGCATCGGCAGGCGGACGCAGGCCGCTGGGCCGTATCGGAAACATCTTTTCGCGCGGCCCTCGAGCGCAGCGCGGCGAAGACGCTCGCCGAGGGCGCGAAGGATGCGGTCCGGCTCGACCGGTATCTGTCCGGCCTTCACCTCGCCGATCTCGCGCTCGCGTGCGCGTGCGCCGAAGGGAACGGCGCGGCCTGGGATCATTTCGTGCTCGAGTTCCGCCCCGTGCTGTACCGCGCGGCGGATGCGCTCGCCCCCGGCGGCGCGGCGCGCGATCTCGCCGATTCGATCTACGCCGACCTCTTCGGCCTCGAGGAGCGAGCCGGCGAGCGGCGATCGCTCCTGCGCTACTTTCATGGCCGCAGCAGCCTCGCGACGTGGCTGCGCGCCGTACTCTCGCAGCGATACGTCGATCGCGTTCGGGCAGAACGCCGCCTGGAGCCTTTCGAGACTGACGATGGCCGCGAGGAGCCCGCTTCCGCCGTCGCTGCCTCGAGCGGAGCCGAGCCCGATCGCGTCCGGTTCGTCGCGCTCGTGAAGCTCGCTCTCGCGCGTGCCGTCGCGCGGCTTCCGGATCGCGATCGGCTGCGGCTCGGCTTTTACTATCGGGAGGATCTGACGCTGGCGCAGGCCGGCCGCCTGCTGGGCGAGCACGAGGCGACGGTGTCGCGCCAGCTCGCGCGGACCCGCGGCGTGATTCGCGATGAGGTCGTGCGCTACCTGCAGCAGGAACACCGGTTCGGCGAGGCCGAGGTCGCACGTTGCCTCGCGTGCACCCTCGACGATCCCGGGCCGATCAGCCTGGAAGACATGCTCGGCAGTGACCCGGCGCAAGGATCCGGAACCCGAGCGTTCCATATAGAGACGGAAGAAGGCTTTCATGAACGAGCGCCCACGCGGGGCTTCACCGGCTGACGGGATGGATCAATGGCTGCGCGACACGCTGGCCTCGGAGCGGGGCCCGGCTTCGTCCGACTGCCTCGATCCGGAGACGCTCGCGGCCTGGGCCGAAGGAGCCCTCTCCGGATCCGAGCGCTCGTTCGCGGAGGCGCATGCCGCGCGGTGCGCACGGTGCCAGTCGATGCTGGCGGTCATGGCGCGGACTGTTCCGCCCGCGGCCCCGACGCCATCACCCCTTCGAAAATGGCTGATGATGCTGACGCCCGTGGCCGCGGCAGCGGCGGCGGTCGCGTTGTGGTTTGCGGTCGATCCCGCGCGACGCCGTTCGACCCCTGCCGGGCCCGACGTCCACGGTCGCGCGCGATGATCGAACAGCTGGCGGGCCGGCGGCGCCGCCGCCGGCCGCATCGGCGGACAAGGAGGTCGCGTCGTCACCGAATGCCGTTCCGCCGGGCGATTCCAGGAACGAGCTGAAGGACAGCAGCCGATTGAATGCCGGGGCTCGAAAGGTACCTGCACCCACCGACAAGATCGAGCCAACGCAGCAGCGCGAGCTTCGCGGGGAGCTCGACGCCGGGCGAACGCCGGCGTCATCAGCCCGAGTCGCAGAGGCACCGGCGGCGCCTCCGCCGCCGTCCGTCGCCGCCAGCGCGGCGGAGCAGAAGCAGTCGTCCGCCGGTCAGCAGCAGGCGGTGCAGGCCGAGGAAGCGCGTCAGCGCCGCGCGGCGCAGGAGCAGGTGGTGCAATCGCCGCCGCTGCAATCACCGCAGCAGTCAGCGCAGCAGGCGCCCGCGCCTCCGCAAGCGCCGGCGAGACCTGTTGAATCACCGGCGGGACCGAAACCGGCCGCGAAGCCAGCTGAAGGCGCCGCTGCCGCCGACAGGACCGCAGGATTCTTGGGTCCCACGCCGCCGGCGTGCGGCGCTGGCCGCGGTGGGGGAGCCCGCAGCGATCTTCTATTCAGGACCGGCGATAGTCCGGCGATGCCTGCAGTCGTCTCCCCGGATGGGACAACGCGGTGGCGTGTTGCCGGGGCGCCTCGTGCAGCAGTCTATCGACGGTGGCGCGACGTGGTCGACTCAGCTCACGCTCGACCCGAAGACAATCCTCGTCGCCGGCGGGGCGTCGTCGTCGACGACGTGCTGGTTCGTCGGTCGCGCCGGCGCCATCGTGGCCACGTTCGACGGCCGCGCGTGGCGCCGTGTCGCTTTTCCCCCCGCCGTCGATCTCGTCTCCGTGAGTTCCACCGACATGCTGAACGCGGCTGTCGTGACATCTGATGGCCGGACCTTCGTGACCACCGATAGCGGCGGACGCTGGACGCTACGAAAAGAGTGATCGGCGCTGGTCCGGCTGAAGCCGGACACTACGTACGACCCTGTAGCGCAAGAACCGGCGGTTCCTTCGTTCCATGTAAGAGGCTCGATGACGGGCCACTTCAGAAGGAGCTGCTCAGATGCGTACCTGCATCCTCGTGGTAGCGCTCACGCTGGTTGCGAGCGCTGCATTCGTTCGTGAAGCCAATCCCGTTGCCGCCACGCCCGGCGCGACGGGCCAGGACACCACCACTTACAGCGACCAGGTGGACCTGGCAGTCACCGTCTACAACTCCGACATCGCGCTCGTTCGCGACGTGCGGAACGTGCAGCTGCCGGTGGGCAGTTTCGATCTCCGGTTCATGGACATCGCCGCGACCGTGAATCCGGCCACGGTGCACTTCCGTTCGCTCACCGAGCCTGCGCGCGTGAATGTGCTCGAGCAGAACTACGAATACGACCTCCTCGAGCCGGACAAGCTGCTGCGCAAGTACGTCGGGCGCGACGTGACGATCGTCCGAACCGTCCAGGCGAACGGCACGACGCGGGAGGAGGAGCTCACCGCGCACCTCCTGAGCTTCAACAATCAGCCGGTCTGGCGCATCGGCAAGGAGATCGTGACCGGTCTCGACGCGCGGCAGATTCGCTTTCCTGAGCTTCCCGAGAATCTCTTCACCCGTCCGACGCTCATCTGGACGCTCGAGAACGGCGGCGCGTCGCGCCACCGGATCGAAGCGTCCTATCTCGCGTCGAAGCTCGCGTGGAACGCGGACTACGTGCTGACGGTCTCGCGCGACGACAAGACCGCCGACCTCGACGGATGGGTCACGCTGCACAACGCCAGCGGCACGGCGTTCAAGAACGTCAAGCTGCAGCTCGTGGCCGGGGACCTGAACCGCGTGCGCCAGGCAGTCGAGGAGAAACGATTCGACGATGCGCGCCGCAGCATGGAAATGGTGGCGGCCGCACCGATGGCGCAGGAATCGTTCTCCGAGTACCACCTCTACACGCTCGGCAGGAAGACGACGATCAACAACGAAGAGACGAAGCAGGTCAGCATGCTGGGCGGTACGGGCGTTCCCGTCACCAAGCGCTTCGTCGTCGACGGTCAGCAGTTCTACTATCGCAACGCCCAGCATCCCGGCGCGCCGATCAAGGATGTCGTGCAGGTCTACTACCAGTTCCGGAACGAAGAGAAGCACGGCCTGGGCGTTCCGATGCCATCGGGCACCGTGCGCGTCTATCAGGCCGATTCCAAGGGCGGCGTGCACTTCGCGGGCGAAGACCGCATCGGGCACACGCCGAAGGACGAAACGCTGAAGCTGAAGATCGGCACCGCCTTCGACGTCGTCTGCGAACGCAACCAGACCGACTTCCGGAAGATCGCGCCCAACGTCTACGAGCTGGAGTACGAGATCGTGTTGAGGAACCACAAGACGATCCCGATCACCGTCGAAGTGAACGAGCCGATCGGCGGGACCTGGCGGATGCTGACGTCCTCGCACGAGTGGACGAAGACAGCCGCCTGGGCGGCCGGGTTCACGGTGCCGGTCAAGGAAGACGGCACGGCGACGCTCAAGTATCGGGTGCGAGCGACTTACTGAAGAGTGTCAGTCGGCAGTCGGCAGTCGTCAGTCGGGAGTCTCAGTCGGCAGTCACAGTCGACGGTCGACAGTCAGTCGACAGTGGGTCGACAGTCGGCGGTCGAGTCGCCGATCGAAAGTCGCGTCTGCGTCGGTTGCCGGGGTCGGCGAGACTGTCGATTGCCGACTGAGACTGACGACTGAGACTCCCGACTATCGACCGCCGACTGCCGACTGCCAGAAACGTCCCTTGACTTCCTGTCGTAGTTAGGTGAGATCTACGGGGTTCGGTAGACAGGAGGGGAGTGCATGCGCTTGATTTCCTTGAAAACAGGGCTGTTGACGGTCGCTGTGGCGAGCCTGGGGCTGGCGGTGGCCGCTGGACGGAACACCGTGGTGAGCGCCGGCGAACAGACGCCCGCGGCGGCGGCGTTTCAGTCAATCGGGCCGCTGGCCTTCGGGCCAGATGGGGTGCTCTTCGCGGCTGACCGGCAGGCGGCGGCCATCTACGCGATCGACCTCGGCAAGCAGGCCACCGGGGGCGCGCCCGGGGCGAAGGACATCGCGGGCATCGATCAGCAGATTGCCTCGATGCTCGGCACGGACGTGAAAGAGGTCCAGGTCACCGATCTCGCGGTGCACCCGAAGACCCGGAATGCGTTCATCTCCGTCATGCGCGGCGCGGGCGCCGAGGCAAAGCCGGCGCTCCTGCGCGTCGACGGCGCCGGCAAGATCGAGCTGATCGCGCTCGACGGCCTGAAGACGACGAAGGCCATGCTGCCGAACGCGCCGGTGGCCGGCACGGGCCAGCGCAATCCGCGCATGGAATCGGTCACGGACATGGCGTTCGTGGACGGCAAGCTCGTGGTCGCGGGCCTCTCGAACGAAGAGTTCGCGTCGAAGCTGCGGACGATCGCCTATCCGTTCGCGGCGGTCGAAAACGGCACGAGCGTCGAGATCTACCACGGCAACCACGGCGCATTCGAGACGCGGTCGCCGGTGATCTCGTTCGTGCCGTACGAGCTCGAGAAGAAGCCGCACCTGATCGCGGGCTACACCTGCACGCCGCTCGTGAAATTCCCGGTGGCGAGCCTCGCGCCGGGCGCGAAGGTCATGGGCACGACGATCGCGGAGCTCGGTAACCGCAATCGCCCGACCGACATGATCGTGTACAAGAAGGGCGGCAAGGACTACCTGCTCATTGCCAACACGAGCCGCGGCGTCATGAAGGTGCCGACCGAGTCCTTCGCGGGCGCGTCCCCGATCACGGCGCGCGTGGCCAGCGAAACCGGCGGCGTCGGCTTCGAGCCGGTCGCGCTCAAGGGCGTCGAGCAGCTCGATCTGCTGGACGACTCGCGGGCGATCGTGTTGATGCGATCGGAGACCGGCGCGCTCGCGCTGCAGGCGGTCGCGCTCCCGTAGTCCGAATCGATGCGAGGTCCCGGGCGGGGGATCGCCCGGGGCCTTGCAGGTATCCTCCCCGTGCGCGCTCGCGATTATCTCCTGCTTCCAGCGCTCGTCGTCATCTCCGCGTGCTCGAACTTTGTCTACGCCCCGCCGAAGATCGAGCTCAACCCGCAACTCAATACCGTCGACGTCACCGGTGTCCGAGCCGCGAACCTCGCCGAGCTCGCCAAAGTGGAGTGGAGCCTGGAGGAATGGCAGGCACTCTTGCGGGTCTCGGTGAAGGGGCGGGACGGCGGTGAAGGCGGACAGCCCGCGGTCGCCGGCCGATACTCGATCGCCGGCAGCGTGCTGCGGTTCACGCCGATGTTTCCGTTCGATGAGGGACGGCAGTACGACGTCGTGCTCGACCCGGGCTTCCTGCCTCCGAACGCGCGCAAGGTGGCGGAGCCCCAGAACTCCGTGCGCGCCGTCGTCGGCCGCGCCGCAGTCGCGCGTTCGCCGTCGACTGTCGTCACGCATGTGTACCCGAGCGGTAGTGCGGTGCCGGCGAACCAGCTGCGCATGTACCTCCACTTCTCGGCGCCGATGGACTGGCGCAGCGGGTATGACCATCTGACGCTTCTCGATGCACAGGGAGCGGAGGTGGTCGACGCGTTCCTGCCGCTCGACGCGGATTTCTGGAACGACGATCGCACCCGCTACACGGTGTTCTTCGATCCCGGGCGCGTCAAGCGCGGCATCCTGCCAAACAAGCAGATGGGCCGCGCCCTCGAGCCCGGCAAGCGGTACACGCTCGTCGTCAAGCGCGAGTGGCGCGACGGCCACGGCCTGCCGCTGAAGGACGAGTTCAGGCACGACTTCCGTGCGGTTGCGCCGATGGAGCGGCCGCTGACGACCGCCTCCTGGACGGTGAGCGCGCCCCGGGGCGGGACCCGCGCGCCGCTGACGGTGACCTTTCCCGATCCGCTCGACCGCGGCCTCCTGCAGCGCGCGCTTCGCGTAGAGCGGGACGGCACGGCCGTGGAAGGGGAGATCGCGATCGAGGCGGGAGAAACACGATGGTCGTTCACGCCGCGCGAGCCGTGGCGGGCGGGTGAGCACCATCTCGTCGCGTTCGCGTTCCTGGAGGACCTCGCCGGCAACCGGATCGGCCGCGCCTTCGAGGTCGACAACTTCGAGCGAACCGATATCACGTCAGAGCCCGAGCGCACGTCTGTTCGATTCAGGATTTCTCCGTGACGTCCGGTTTACGCTACCGGTCGACGAGCGCGAGCAGCGCCCACGCGGTCGTCGAGATGCGCTGCGCGTAGCTGGACTGTCCTGCCGGCCTGGTCGTTTCCACCCAGCTGCCATCGGCGAGCTGCTGCGCGACGAGATAGCCCCGCCCGCTCGCAATCGCGGTCTCGACCGCGGTTTTCGACGGCATCGGTCCGGACTCGAGGCGCGCGAGCACGCCGCGCAGCGCGATGACGGCGATGGCTGTGTCGAAGGACTCGGACGGGGACGTCGCGTACGGTCCCCACCCGCCATCGCGGCCCTGATTCCTGGCGAGAAACTCCAGCGCGGGGCGAAGGTTCGGAAGGCTGGATTCGCTGGCGCGATCGGCGAACGCAAACAGGATTGCCGCCGCGTCGGGCGTGTTCTCGACGCGGACCGTGCCGAGCCAACGATCGGCCTGGGCGACGCGCGCCGTCATCGACGGCAGCTCCGCGCGCACGAGCGTCCGCCGCGCGACAGCCGTGGCGAGCGCCGTGCCGTACGTCGCCGGCGATCCGATGCTGTCGGAAGTATCGAGCTGCCACGATCCGTCCGGCTGCTGATCGCGCGCGACGATTTCAGCGGCCTCCGCCAGGGCGCTGCGCGGCACGAGCGCCGCGGCTGACGCCGCAAGCGTCGCATGCGCGAACTGAATCCGCGCGAGCCGCTTGTCGTCGCCGCCACCCTCGCCCCCGCCGTTGGTCTTCCAGCGTTGCGGCTCGCGAAGCCAGGCGAGCGTGTCGTCCAGCGCGGCCAGCGTCGCCGGCAGGCGGGTGCGCGCGGCGACCAGCGCGCGCGCGGCGTCGCCGTTGTTGTGGCAGGAGTAGCACGGATGCTCCCGGCGCCAGGCGGGGACCTCGCGCGACAGGTACGCGATCGCCCGCGCTTCCACCGACTCGACATCGCGCGCGACCGGCGACGAGCTTTGCGCGGCCGGACGGATCGCGGCCATCGCCGGACAGAGCACCGCGACGGCGAAAACAGCCAACGGCTTCACACAGTTGATCTTCCACGTCGGCGCCTGCCCCTGCAAGGGCGTGCTACGATCGTGGCATGGTCGAGGATTTGGTCCGTCTGGTCGGCTTCACGACCCTCAAGCTCGTGACGCTCGGGAGCTACCGGACCGACGAGGAGGGCGACAGCCTTCTGCTCGAGGGACTCATCGGCCTCTTCGTCGCTGCCGGGTTCTTCTTCCTCCTCTACGTCCTCGCTGTCTGAGTCGGGCGCACCATGACCACGATCGCCGCAAAAAAGATTTGCGACAACATCCTCGACGCGATCGGGGATACGCCCATGGTTCGCATCAATCGGATTACGAAGGGCCTCGTCAAGGCTACCGTGCTCGCGAAGATCGAGACGTTCAATCCCGGGAACTCCATCAAGGATCGCATGGCCGTCCGCATGATCGAGGACGCCGAGCGCAAGGGACTGCTCAAGCCGGGAGGGACGATCATCGAAGGGACCTCCGGCAACACGGGCATGGGCCTGGCGATCGCGGCGGTCGTGAAGGGGTATCGCTGCGTCTTCACGACGACCGACAAGCAGTCGAAGGAGAAGATCGACGCGCTCAAGGCATTCGGTGCCGACGTCATCGTGTGTCCGACCGACGTCGACCCCGAAGATCCCCGGTCGTACTACTCGGTCTCGTCCCGGCTCGAGAAGGAGATCCCGAACTCCTGGAAAGCGAACCAGTACCGACAACCTCTCGAACACTGCCGCGCACTACGAGGAGACAGGACCGGAAATCTGGGAGCAGACCGAAGGCCGCATCACGCACCTCGTCGTCGGGGTCGGCACGGGCGGCACCATCAGCGGCGTCGGGCGCTTCCTCAAGGAGCGCAACCCCAAGATCAAGGTCTGGGGCATCGACACCTACGGATCGGTGTTCAAGAAGTACAAGGAGACCGGGATCTTCGACAAGAACGAGATCTACCCGTACGTGACCGAAGGCATCGGCGAAGACTTCCTGCCGAAGAACGTCGATTTCAGCGTGATCGATCACTTCGAGAAGGTGACCGACAAGGATGCTGCGATGATGACGCGCCGCATCGCGCGGGAGGAGGGGATCTTCGCAGGAAACTCGGCCGGTTCCGCGATGGCGGGCCTGCTGCAGCTGCGCGAGCACTTCACGGCGGAGGATCTCGTGGTCGTGATCTTCCACGATCACGGCTCGCGGTACCTCGCCAAGATGTTCAACGACGACTGGATGCGCGAGAAGGGCTACTTCGACAGGAGCGGCCTCACCGCCCGCGATCTCGTCGCGTCCGGCGTGTCAGGGGAGCTCCTCGCGATCGAGGGGACCGAGGCGGTCGAAGTGGCCGTGAAACTGATGGGCGAGCACGACTTCTCGCAGGTGTCCATCACGCGCGACAAGCGCCTCGTCGGATCGCTCAACGAAGCGCACCTGTACGATCACCTCGTGCACACACCCGACGTGAAGAAGCAGCCGGTCGAGACCATCATGCAGCCCGCGTTTCCGTTCGTCGACATCTCGACGCCCGTGGAGCTGCTCTCGAAGATGATCACGCCCGCCAATCCCGCCGTCCTCGTGCGTGATTTCAAGACGGACAAGACCTACATCATCACCCGGTCTGACGTGATCCGGGTGCTGTGCTGATCCGCGCTACTTCTTCTTGCCGGTGAACGGGCCTTCGAACGCGCCGCCGAAATCCGCCTTTCCCTTCATCGTGTCTTTGTCCACGGTGCCCGTGTACGTCACGACCAGCTTGTTGCCTTCGAACGCGGCTTCGAAGCCGAAGGTGATGGCGTTCCCCTTGATGGTCCCGGTCACCGGATGATCGCCGATCACCTGAGAGGAGTACGTGCCCGTGAGCTTTTCGCCGTCTTGTTTGAGGGTGAGACTCGGAGCGCCCTTGCCGTTCGGCGTTTCGATCTCGAGCGCCCACGCGCCCGCGACGTCAGCGGGCTTGTCGGTTTGCGCCACGGCGGGAAGAGCCAGCACCGAGGCGCACAGAAAGGTGAGGAGCAGGATTCTCATGGCCGCGATTATAGACGCGGGGGCGCGGTCGGGATGGACGGCGGGCGACGGGAGCGGGCCAAACGGCAGGAATGGGCCATTTGCTTTGCACTGCAAAGCGACATTATGTTATTCTATTAGACGGTTTCGCGTTTCTGAATGTCCCTAGCGCCTATCGAGTTCGATCTCGAGCTCACTCCGCGTGCGCGCGTGGACGTCATCGACGTTCGCGGCTTGGTGTCCCGACGTTTCGGCGACAGTCTCGACGCCTATCCTCACGCGCTCTGCTGCTCGTTCCACACCACGGCCGGCTACCTCGACCAGAGCCTCGCGAGCAGGCTCCACCAGAGCCGGGGCGGCGTGATGTCCTACATCAACGTCTTCCGGACGATGTTTCCGGAGGGCGCCGGTTACGAGCACGACAAGATCGAGCAGCGGACCGAGCTGTCGGACGCCCAGAAGCCGGAGGAGCCGCAGAACGCGGACTCGCACCTGGCGTTCATGGCGGGCGCGCTCCGGACCTGCGTCGCGTATCGCAACCGCGTCTCCGAGCCGGTGTGCTTCATCGATCTGGACGGCGTGCACGCGGGACGCCCGCGGCGGCGCCGGACGACCGTCCTCGGCTATTCGCACGAGGAAGCCGTCGCGCACGCGCGCATCGTGGTGCCCGTGTCCCGCCACGCGGTCGACTCGGTGAACCTCAAGGATCCCCAGCTCGGCATCTACGATCAGTGCCGCGAGCTCGTCGCGCAGCACGGCATCACGAAGGGGCGTCTCCGGCTGACGCTCGCACCGGGCGAGCGTCACGCGGGCCTGACGGTCAACGAGTACGAGACGCTGTTGATGCGCCACGACCTGTCGGAGGTCTTGCGCGACCCGCTCCGGTTCATGGCTGAGAAGGCGGGGCACATCCTGGGCAATCCGCGCGCGATTCCCGCGAGGACGCTCGATTACGCGAAGTACGATCTCGTGCGCGTGTTCAACCAGCTGCTCGACGCGCTCGGGCTGCACGAGTCGATGGTCGAGAGCGTGCTCTCGCGCGCGATCGCCATGCCGGCGTCGCGGTTCCTGCGGATGAAGCGTTCGGTCAGCCTGTTCGTCTCGGATCGCGACAATTCCGGCCGCGGCACTATCGTCGAAGGCACATACCAGAGCCCCATCCTCGTCCAGTGGCACCGCGGCCAGCGCGGCGTCCGTACGCTAGACGTTACACTTACCCGTTTCGTGTAACGCACTCTGGCACCGGGCACCCTGGCACCTTCGCCCTAGCACCCTGCCTTTGCACCCTTGAACGAGCACCCTGGCACCCTGGCACCAGCCGTCGCGACGTGTGATACAAAACTGCGGTGCTGATGCCGCGGTTCCTGTTGGCGCTCACGGCCTCCGCGGCCGTAATCCTCTCGGCGCCCTTCAACCGGGAAATCCGCGACTGGATCCGCCGCAACTTTCCGGGACACTTCGTCCTCGTCGTGGCCTCGGTGATTGCGCTGCTGATCGCCGCGGCGATCGTAATCGCCGTGCTGAGGATCCGCGATCGCCGCGCGATGCGATACAGCGCGATCGGCGCGGCGCTCATACTGGGCGTCGTCTACTCGCTGGCGAACGCGCAGGGGATCGCAGAGGTGGACACCGTCGAGCGGTTTCACTTCGTCGAGTACGGCCTGATCACGCTGCTCTTCTATCGCGCCTGGCGCCCGATTGGCGACGCCTCGCTGTTCGTGCTGCCGGTCCTTGCCGGCCTCCTCGTCGGGACGGCCGAGGAGTGGCTGCAATGGTTCATTCCGGGCCGCATCGGCGACATGCGCGATGTGTTCCTGAACGGCGCCTCGATTGTCTGCGGACTGCTGTTCAGCCTCGGTCTCGATCCGCCGGACAAGCTGTCGCTGGCGTTCAATCGCGGCTCGATTCGGCGCATCGGGATCGTTGCATGCTCGGTCGCGCTCGTCTTTGCGGCGTTCGTCTTCACCGTGCACGCCGGCGTCGAGAACCATGACGCCGACGCCGGAACCTTCCGCTCGCGGTACGACATGACGACGCTGCTCGCGCTCAGCCAGGACCGGGCGGTGCGATGGAAGGAGACGCCGCCGGTCGCGCGGCCCTCGAGCCTCAGCCGCGAAGACCAGTATCAGAACGAAGGCCACCTGCACGTTCGCGAGCGCAACCGTCTCTGGGACGCGGGCGACATCCGCGGCGCGTGGCAGGAAAACCTCATTCTGGAGAGGTTTTTCGCACCGGTGCTCGATGCGCCGTCGTTTCTCTCGAAGTCCGGGCACCGGTGGCCGGCCGCGCAGCGGTCCGATGCGGAGCAGCGTGTGTCCGCGGCGCCGGACGCCCAGCGGTCCGACGCGGAGCGGCGCTCGTCCGCGGCGCCGGTGGCGGCCCTTGCCGCGTACTCGAGCCTCGCGGATGTCGCCGAAGGACGGCACTTCATCCGGCCCTGGCCGCCGATCACGTTCTGGAGTGTCGTGCTGATGCTGACCGCCGCGCTTGCGGGCGTGACGTTCGCGTTCGACCGCCGCCGCTGACACGCAGGCGACATCAAGTCAGCGCCCGCTCCACCAGCGGCTGCGCACGCTGCCCGAACTCTTTCACCCGCGCCGCGTGCTCGTCCGCATACGTCGTCACCCATACCTGCGCGCCGGTCTGACCTTCCGCGCGCCACGTTGAAATGCGGAAGACTCCCGACGCGAGACCGTCGACGATCATGAGCAGATCGCGGCCTGGTCGATGCCACGCAATCGTTCCTTCGAATCGATCGCCGGTCGCCGCGTGGATCGTGCAGCGCGCGCCGTCGGCGATGGCGCCGTCGACGACGACGAAGGCGGAAGGACTGAGGAGGCGCTTCCAGACGGTCTCGAACGGGAGAGTGGTGGTGACGTTGACGGCGGCATGGTGCCGTTCCCGTCCCTTGTGACGTTCGAGATAGTGCTTCAAGGCTCGGAGCTCGACCTGCCAGCCGCCGCTCACGCCATCCAGCTCGTCGTCCCACGTCGCGCCGTGCGCGAACCCGGAGTGCACGAGGCGAAGGCGAGTGCGGCCTTCGTGGGTCTCGAGCGTGAACTCCATGGCCATGCGCTGTGCTGGAACCGGCAGCGGTTCACCCTTCGCATCGAACGCCGGCCGGTTCTCGACGAGCGTGAGACGCTTGCCTGGCTCCCAGACCTCGATCGTCGATTCCCAGGCCCACTTGTCGTCCCAGGCCCAGAACATCTTGCCGCCGGCGCCCGGCGTGACGCGCGCCTGTAGAGGAAACCACTTCACCAGTTCCGTCTGGTCGGTCAGCGCGCGCCAGACGTCCTCGGGCGTGGCGTCGAGATCGATCGACATCGTGAAGCTTCGCGTGGACGTATCCGCCATCGATCTACTCCCTGGTCTGCGGAACGGCGTGGACGAGCGTCAGCAGACGAAAGCGCCTTCCGCCGTGGGTCGAGTCGTCGTGATAGGTGGCGGCCAGCCGCGCGATCGTTTCTGTAAGTTCTTCTGCGAATGCGGCGCGGCGCTCGGCCGTTGCGAAGCGGATCTCCGTGTCGATCGTCAGCGTCGCGAGTCGTTTCTTCGCGGTTCTCGCCGCGGTCTCGAGCGCAGACACCTCCTGCATCGCCCGCGCGGCAATCGCGACGGCGTAGGAGGCGCTGAGCCGGTCGCTGGCCGCCTGCGGCGTCGGACCGAGATCCCCGAGGGCCTGGGGCGCGATGACGAACGAGCGCGCCGTCGCGCGCAGGATGCGCTCGGTGCAGTTGCCCTTGCGCCGCTCCTCCACGCATTCGACGAGACCCAGGCGCTCGAGGGCGCGCAGGTGGTAGTTGAGCCGCTGGCGGGGGAGTCCAAGACGGCGCCCGAGGCCTGCCGCGGAATCGGGGTCCGCCAGGGCCGCCAGGAGGGCACCACGGGCCGGGTGCAGGGCCGCAGACGCCGCTTCCGGCTGACGAATGATGCCGAGCTGCCCCTCGTTGAGGGTGTTCATGCCGACGACTGTAGATCCGACAGATAAATCTGTCAAGACTGCATAAGTTGTCGGATAACGCCAACTCTTGCACGCGCCCGGCTCCGCCGATAAGGCTGGCAGCCCTCGTCATGTCGCACGCCTACGAGCCGCTCCTGACCCGCGCGCACGCGCGCGCCCTCGATTTCCTGCAATCCCTGACCGCCAGACCGGTGCGCGCCGCGGGCTCGTTCGAGGAGATCGCTTCAGCGCTCGGAGGCGACCTGCCGGCGCACCCGGCCGACGGGGAGAAGGCGCTGTCTGAGACCGCTGCGCAGCTCGAACGCGGCCTCGTTGCGAGCCCGGGACCCCGCTACTTCGGGTTCGTGACCGGCGGCAGTCATCCGGCGGCCCTGGCCGCCGATTGGCTCGTCTCGGCGTGGGATCAGAACACCGCGCTGCAGGTGATGTCGCCGGGGATGGCGGCCCTCGAAGTCTGCGCCGCGCGCTGGATTCTCCAGGCGCTCGACCTTCCGGAGACGTCGAGCGTCGGGTTCGTCACGGGCGCGCACATGGCGAACGTCACCGCGCTTGCGGCAGCGCGCCATGAAGTGCTGCAGCGCGCGCGCTGGGACGTCGAGACGCTCGGATTGCAGGGGGCGCCGCCGTTGACCGTGATCGCCGGCGAGGACGCGCATGCGTCCGTGTTCGCCGCGTGCCGGATGATCGGCCTGGGAAGCCGCATGGTTCTTCGCGTCGCAACCGACAGCCAGGGCCGCATGCGTCCCGAAGCCCTGGAATGGGCGCTGTCCGCGAGCGCCGGTCCGACCATCGTCTGCGCGCAGGCCGGGAACGTGAACTCGGGCGCCTGCGATCCGGTCGGGGAGATCGCCGAGCTTGCGCACGAGCGCGGTGCGTGGCTCCACGTCGATGGCGCATTCGGGCTCTGGGCCGCATGCTCGCCAAAGTTCCGGCACGTCGTCTCCGGCCTCGCGCGCGCGGATTCCTGGACGACCGACGCGCACAAATGGCTCAACGTGCCGTATGACAGCGGCGTCGTGATCGTCAGGCATCCCGCCGCGCATCGCGCCGCGATGAGCCAGAGCGCGGCGTACCTCATTCCCGCGGAGGGCGAGCAGCGGGATGGCAGCGACTGGACGCCGGAATCCTCGCGGCGCGCGCGCGCGCTGCCAATCTACGTCGTCATGCGGACGCTCGGCCGATCGGGCCTCGCGGCGCTCGTCGATCGCTGCTGTCTGCTCGCACGCCGCATGGCCGACGCGCTGCGGCACACCTCGGGCGTCCAGATCCTCAACGACGTCGTGCTCAATCAGGTGCTCGTGCGGTTTCTCTCGCGATCCGGGGAGAACATCACGCACGAGGTGATTGCCGCCGTGCAGGCCGCGGGCGTGTGCTGGTGCGGCGGAACGTCCTGGGACGGATCGCCGGCCATGCGGATCTCGGTCTCGAACTGGCAGACGGGCGAGGAGGACATCGATCGCTCGGCGGCCTCCATCATCGAGAGTTTTCTGTCCGCGTCTTCAGCGCTGCGCTGACGACGGCATTGCGAAGAGGGCGTCTTCCATCGGCAGATTGAGCTCGATCCTCTCGGTGTAGGTCACCAGAGTCGCCACGGGTTCTTTGCCGGTCCGTTCCTCCGTGATGTCGAACGGGAACTTCACGCCCTCGACATCACGCCAGTTGTCGAAAGAGATCGTGACGTCGAACTGACGGCCGCCCGGCAGGTTCATCGTTCCGGTGTGGCGGCGCTCGAGATAGGTGGCGGCATCGAGATAGACGGCGCGCCGCAGTCCGCTCTTCAGCACCACGTCCAGCTTGTAGACGTCGCCTCCGGGCGATGCCTCGCGGCCCGCGAGCGTCACGGCATGGCCCTTCGCTTTCCAGTCGACGAGCAGGCCCTCGAAATCTCCGTCGACGTCGCGCGCCTCGCTGGCGATCTGCGCCGGCCGGGCGGCGGCCTTTCCCTGCACGACATCCCAGACGGCGTCGGGATTGATGCCGCGTGGTGTCAGCGGAGCGCCCGCTTGATTGAGGCCCTGTTCCAGCCGCATCAGGTTCGGCCGCTTCCGGTAGACGATGACCCTGAGCGTCGATCCGATGCCGGTCGCGACGGTTCGCGTCATCTTGATCGTCTGAATCGTGCGGAGCTTCTCGAGTCCGCCGCGCGCCGTGACGTGCCGCGACACTATCTCGTCGACGGTCTGGCCGGATGAAATTCGTGGCGCGAGCGTCAGCGCGATCACGGCACAACAGAGCAGCCCTGGGGTTCGCATCGAGATCCTCCGATTGACGAGCCTGTATTATCACGCGTCGAAGCCCGGCCGTTCATGGTCGGGACGAACGAGCCGACAACAGGGACGAATGAGCGGCGTGTCTTCCTGTCCCGGCGCGCACTATGATTCGTGGCATGGTGCGAGCACAGCTCACGTCAGTGCGGGGCCGGATCATCCGTTATCTCGAGTCTGGATTGGGACGGCCGATGATCCTGCTGCATGCGTTTCCGCTCGACGCGGAGATGTGGCGTCCTCAACTCGAGCGCGTGCCGTCGGGCTGGCGCATGATCGCGCCGGACCATCGCGGATTCGGCGGGTCGACCCTCGATGGAGCCGAGCCGAGGATGAACGCCTACGCGGCCGATGTGCTCGGCCTGCTCGACACGCTCAGTCTCGACAGCGCCGTCATTGGCGGATTGTCGCTCGGCGGTTACGTCGCCTTCGCCGTGCTCCGGCTCGCGCCCGCGCGATGCGACGGGCTCATCCTCGCGGATACGCGCTCGACGCCCGATTCGGAGGATGGCGTTCGCGCACGAAAAGCGATGCTCGCCACCGTGAGGAGGCACGGCGTCAGCGCCATCGCCGACGAGCTGTCGTCGAAGCTGCTCGGCGAGACGACGACGCGGGAACGGCCCGAGGTACGCGCGGACGTCTCTCGAAGGATCGCGTCGGCGCCTGTCCGGGGCGTGGAGTCCGCGATCGTCGCGTTGATGACCCGGCCGGACTCGACCGCTGACCTGTCTCGTATCTCCTGCCCGGCGCTCGTCATCGTGGGCGAGGAGGACACCGTGACTCCGATCGCGGATGCGGAAGCGCTGCATCGCGGTATTGCCGGCTCGCGGCTCGTACGTCTGCCGCGCGCTGGGCACCTGTCCAACCTGGAAGTCCCCGAGGAATTTTCGACTACGATTAACGCATGGGCCGAATCACTTCACTAATGGTTCTGCTGGCTGCCTCTGGCGTGTCAGCCGCGCTCGTCGTCGCGAACCAGGCCGGACAGCAGGCCACACCCGTTCCGGCGAGCGACGCGCTTCATCGCCCCCTCGATCAGATCCTCGACGTCAACGTTCGGGATGGGCTCGTCTACTACCGCGCGCTGCAGTCGAGCCGCGGCGCGCTCGATCGCTACGTCGCATCGCTCAACGTGTCGACGGCCGTGTATGGCGGCTGGTCGCGCGAAGCCAAGATGGCGTTCTGGGTGAACGCGTACAACGCGTTCGTCCTTCAAACGGTGATCGCCCGGTATCCGATTCGCGGCACGAGCGCCGACTATCCCGCCTCGAGCATCCGGCAGATCGCCGGTGCTTTCGATCAGGCGAAGCATCGGGCTGCCGGGCGCACGGTCACCCTCGACGAGATCGACAAGACGATTCTGCCCGAGTTCAACGAGCCCCGGCTGGCGCTTGCGCTGGGCCGCGGCGCGGTCGGCAGCGGCCGGCTGCGCAGCGAGGCCTACGTCGCGTCGCGCCTCATGTCGCAGCTGGACTCCATTCAACAGGAGTTCGTCGACGAGCGCCACATGTTCCGCGTCGATCGCAGCGCGGGCACGATCTCGATAACCCCGATTGTGAGCTGGCACGAAGCGGAGTTCGTCTCCGCGTACGACAAGGATTCGAAGGGACGATTCGCCGCGCGGTCTTCGATGGAGCGGGCGCTCGTCGCGTTCGTGCTTCCGCGCGCGCTGCCGCTCGAAAAGGAATTCATCGAGCAGAACCAGTTCAAAGTGGTTTTCCATCCGTTCGATTGGCGCCTGAACGATCTCACCGGCGGCCGCGTCGAGTAGACTGTCCGCGCGCCACTCAATGGACCTGGGACTCACCGACAAAGTTGCGATCGTCACCGGGTCGAGCAAGGGGCTTGGCCTGGCGTGCGCGCGAGCGCTCGTCGCCGAGGGGTGCCGCGTGTGCCTCTGCGCGCGCGGCGCGGAGCGGCTGGCCGAGGCGGCTGTTGAAGTCGAGGCCGCGGCGCGCCGGCCGAACATGGTCGCGACCGTCCAGGCAGACGTGTCGACAGCCGACGGCGTCGAGCGCGTGATCGAGCGGGCGGTCGAGACCTTCGGCGGCCTCGACGTGCTCGTGAACAACGTCGGCCGGGCCGGCGGCGGCGATCTCCTCGGCACGTCCGACGCCGAGTGGCAGGCGGCGTTCGACGAGACGCTGTTTCCCGCGATTCGCGCGTCGCGCCTCGCGGTGCCTCACATGCGCGCGCGCGGCGGCGGCGCGATCGTCAACATCACGTCGATCTACGGGCGTGAAGCAGGCGGCCGGATGACGTACAACGCCGTCAAGGCCGCCGAGATCAGCCTGTCGAAGTCGCTCGCGCAGCAGCTCGCGCCCCTGAACATTCGCGTCAACAGCGTCGCGCCGGGGTCGATCCTCTTCCCGGGCGGATCGTGGCACAAGCGGCAGCAGGCCGATCCCGAGGGGATCGCGGAATTCGTCCGCCGCGAGCTGCCGTTCGGGCGTTTCGGCCGAGCCGACGAAGTCGGGCTCGTCGTCGCGTTCCTCGCCTCGCCGCGATCGAGTTGGATCAGCGGCGCCTGCCTGCCCGTCGACGGCTGCCAGAGTCGATCGAATATCTAGAACGACGAGGCTTTGGGCTTTAGGCCTTCGGCTTTCGGCGTGTCTAGATCGGAATGATCTTTCCAAAGCCCAAAGCCCAAAGCCGTCCACACCCGCATGATATAAACCCCTGTGCTCGAGCGCCTCGCGACGTCGATCCAGTCGGCCGCTGACTGGCTGTTCATGCCATGGGTGGTCGGGATCCTGCTCGGCGCGGGACTGTTCCTGACGCTGCGCACACGGGTCGTGCAGATCCGGCGGCTGGGCGACGCCTGGCGCGTCGCGTTCGTGCGGCGGGGACACGGGACCGGCGCGCTCACGCCGTTCCAGGCGTTCATGACTGCGCTCGCCGCGTCGATTGGCACCGGCAACATCGCGGGCGTGGCGACGGCGATCGTCTCGGGCGGACCGGGCGCGCTCTTCTGGATCTGGGTCTACGGATTCGTCGCGACCTCGATCAAGTTCGCTGAGGCCGTTCTCGGCGTCACCTATCGTGAAACGCGCGGCAACACGGTCCTCTCGGGCCCGATGCACTACCTCCGCGACGGCCTGGATCGCCGGTCCTCGCCTGGCTGTTCGCGTTCGTCGCCGCGGTCGCGGCGCTGACGACGACCCCCTTCACGCAGCCGAATTCGATCGCGCTGGTGATGAACACCGTCGCGGGCGTTCCGCGCATCGTCTCCGGAATCGCGATTGCCGTGCTCACCTGGCTCGTGATCATCGGCGGCATCAAGTCGATCGGGCGTGCGGCTGAAAAGCTCTCGCCGCTCAAGGTGGGTCTCTATCTCGCCGGCGGACTCGTCGTCATCCTAGCGAATGCGGCTCGCATTCCCGACGTGCTCGCGATGGTCGTCCACGAAGCATTCACCATGCAGTCCGCGATGGGATTCGGGATCTTCACGGCCATGCGGTACGGCATCGCGCGCGGGATCTACGCGAACGAAGCGGGATACGGCACCGCCGCCGTCGCGTACGGCACCGCGCAAAGCGATCAGCCCTCACAGCAGGGACTGAACGCGGTGATGGAAGTGTTCATCGTGTCGTTCGTCACGTCGTCCATCAGCGCGATGACGATCCTCCTCACGGGCGTGTGGACGAGCGGACTGACGAGCACCGCGGCGGTGGCGGAGGGATTCAACACCGTGATTCCCGTCGCGGGCGGGTGGATCGTCGCGGTCTGCGCGTTCCTCTTCGGCTACACGACGCTCATCGGCTGGGCCTACTACGGCGAGCAGTTCTTCGAATACATCCTCGGACGCAAGGTCACCGTACCCTATCGCTGGATCTACTGCCTGCTGATCCCCTTCGGCGCGATCTCGCGCGTCGAGGTCGTCTGGGCGTGGGGCGACCTCATGAACGTGCTGCAGGTATTCCCCAACCTGATCGGCGTGATCGGTCTGAGCGGCCTCGTCGCAAAGGCGGCTCGCGGTCGCTAGTTCCTGTTTCGCCTCTTGATCGCCACGGGATCCGCTGCTACCATCGTTCCCGCAATCCTCAGCCGGTCAAGGCTTTCTGCGGGTTTTCGACGGACCTATGGCTTCACAGACGCTTCCGGTCGTCTCCGGCGACAAAGATCGCTCGCTTCAGGAGGCCGTCAGCCGGCTCACCTGCTCGCCGAAGCCGGGCGGTGCGGACGCCGACCCGATCGTGACGGCGGTCCGGCGCATGCCCGCGATCGCCCCGCAGTTCGGCGCCTATCCCGCTGGAACTGACGAACGGCTGATCGCGTCCCTGGCCGCGCGCGGCGTCAGTCAGCTCTACACCCATCAGGCCGAAGCGTTCACGCACGTCCTCAATGGCCGCAACGTCGTGACGATTACGCCGACGGCGTCGGGGAAGACGCTCTGCTACAACGCGCCGGTCCTGAACGCCATCCTGAAGGATCCAGCGTCGCGAGCGCTGTATCTCTTCCCGACGAAGGCGCTCGCGCAGGATCAGCTCGCCGAGCTGCATGCCTTGTCGGAGCTCGTGACGCGCGGCAGCGACGTCGAGATCGGCGTGTTCACCTACGACGGCGACACGCCGAGTGATGCGCGCCGCGCGATCAGGGGGAAGGCGCACGTCGTGCTCAGCAATCCCGACATGCTCCACTCCGGGATCCTGCCGCACCATCCGCGTTGGGCGAAGCTCTTCGAGAATTTGCGGTTCGTGGTCGTCGACGAGCTGCATGCGTACCGTGGCGTCTTCGGAAGCCACCTGTCGAATATCCTCCGCCGGTTGCAGCGCGTCTGCCGCCACTACGGATCCGATCCGGTCTTCATCTGTTCGTCGGCGACGATTGCGAATCCGCGCGAGCTCGCCGAGGGCCTCACGGGCCGGCCGTTCGAGCTGGTCGACAGGAATGGCGCTCCTCGCGGCGAGAAGTTCTTTCTGTTCGTCAATCCTCCCGTCGTCAACGCGGAGCTCGGCATCCGCCGGTCGTATCTGAGCGAGGCGCGGCGTGTGTCGCTCGAGTTCCTGAAGCATCAGCTGCAGCTGATCCTCTTCGCGCAGAGCCGGCTCGCGGTCGAGATCCTCACGACGTATCTGAAGGACGCTTTCCACGGGCCTCCCGGGGCCGCGGACGTGATTCGGGGCTACCGGGGCGGCTATCTGCCGAACCGCCGCCGCGACATCGAGCGCGGACTGAGGGAAGGTCACGTGCGCGCGGTCGTGTCGACCAATGCTCTCGAACTGGGGATCGATATCGGGGCGCTCGATGTGTCGGTGATGGCGGGCTATCCCGGAACAATCGCGGCGACGTGGCAGCGCGCGGGCCGCGCGGGCCGCCGCACGACGCGTTCCGCCGCCGTTCTCGTCGCGAGCAGCGCGCCGATCGATCAGTTCATCATCCGGAACCCGTCGTACTTCTTCGACGCGACTCCCGAGCACGCGCTGATCAACCCCGACAACCTGCACATCCTCCTCGACCACGTGAAGTGCGCGGCGTTCGAGCTGCCGTTTGCCGACGATGAACAGTTCGGCCAGGAGAACGTGCAGGAGATTCTGGCCGTGCTCGGCGAGGAGGGATTCGTCCATCATGCCGAAGGGCAGTGGAACTGGACGAACGAATCGTATCCCGCCGACGCCGTCAGCCTCCGATCGGTCTCCTCGGACAACTTCGTCGTCGTCGATCTGACCGACGGCGACCGCGTGATCGGCGAGACGGACTTCTCGAGCGGTCCGTCAACCCTGCACGAAAAGGCGATCTACATCGTCGAAGCGCAGCTGTACCAGGTCGAGCGGCTGGACTTCGACGGGCGCAAGGCGTACGTGCGCGCCGTGGATTGCGACTACTACACGGACGCGATCACTTACACGAAGGTCACGATTCTCGAGACGTTCGCTTCGGATGGTGCGGGCGACGTGGGTTCTGGTCCGGCTGAAGCCGGACACTACAGGGACAATGTTCGATCGCATGGCGAGGTCCACGTCGTGTCGCGCGTCGTGGGCTTCAAGAAGATCAAGTTCTATACGAACGAGAACGTCGGCTCCGGAGAGCTCGATCTCCCGGAACAGCAGATGCACACGTCGTCGTACTGGTTGACGATTCCATCCGGCGTGATGGGGGCCCTGCCGTTCGGCGGCGACGATCGCCGCGACGGCGTCGTCGGCCTGGCGTTCGCGATGCGGAACGTGGCGCAACTGCTGCTGATGTGCGATCGACACGATATCGGCCTGTCGATCGACGGCGGCGCCCTCGATCGCGCGCCGAGGACCGGCGGCACTGCCGGCGTGCCCGCGGCTCTCGCCGCCGAGCCGAACGTCTTCATCTACGACAACTATCCGGGAGGCATCGGGTTCAGCCGTCCGCTGTTCGACATGCACCGGCTCCTGCTCGAGCGGACGCGCGAGCTGATTGGCGGCTGTCCGTGCGACTCCGGGTGCCCGTCGTGCGTCGGGCCCGAAGGGAATACCGGGCCTCGTGCGAAGGAAGTTGCGTCGCTGATTCTCGAAGGGCTGCTCGAAGGCGCCGCGGCGGGCGTCCCGTCGCTCGATACGGCGCCGGAAGGGCTCTGAGATGGATCTGCGATCCAGGCTGCGGTCGATCGTCAGGACTGACGGGAAGCCGGCAAGGGAGCTCACGTACGAGCCGGACACCGGCGGTTACGAAGCGACGATCGAGCCCTGCCGCGTCGGCGAGATCCTCGGCGGCCGTCCCGTGGACACGCCGTTTGGCAACTGCCTCGTGATCGATCGCCGCTACGAATCCAACCGCCGACATGGAGACGTCTTCATCGAGGACTGTCAGATCCCCGGGGCCGACAGCCTGCGCGTGCTCGATCCCTCGCTGATCGTCGATTCCGGGCTGGGCCGGACCGTCTTCATCGATCTCGAGACAACCGGGATCAGCGGTGGCGCGGGAACGGTGGCCTTTCTCGTCGGCTGCGGCTACTTCGATCTCGGTGCGTTCCAGGTCCGTCAGTTCCTCCTGACAAGTTACAAGGGCGAGCGCGCCCTGCTGGCCGCGGTCGCCGACTTCTTCGACGACGCCGATCTCATCGTGACGTACAACGGCAAGACGTTCGACGTGCCCGTGATGGAGACGAGGTGGATGTTCCATCGCATGGAAGTGCCCCTCGAGGGCGTGCCTCACTTCGACGCGCTGCACTCCGCGCGCCGCTTGTGGAAGTCGAGGGCCGAGGCCGAGACCGACGACGCCGGGTGCCGCCTGACCACGCTCGAGAGGACGCTGTTCGACGTCCGCCGCGTCGGCGACGTTCCCGGCTTCGAGATACCTTCGAGGTATTTCCGGTTTCTGCGCAGCGGAGACCCGCGGCCGCTCGAGCCCGTCCTGGAGCACAACCGCCTCGATCTCGTCTCGCTGGCCGCTGTGACGGCGCGGGCGGCGCGGCTGGTGATTGACGGGGCTGAAGGATGCCCCGACGGCGCGCAGGCGCTCGCACTCGGACGCATCTACGAGCGCGCAGGATCGCTCGACCGCGCCGAAGCGTGCTACCGGAAAGCGGCAACGGCCGACGCCGTGCCTGTTCGAGGTGAGGGGCTGTACCGCTTCGGATTGAAGTGCCGCCGCGAGCGGAGGTTTGCTGAGGCCGCGGACGCGTGGCGCGCGATTCTCACGCTGACCGGGTCCCGGGCGTCACGCCGATGGCCGCAGGCCGCCGCGCTGCGGCAGATCGCGGTGGAGGCGCTGGCGATCCATCACGAGCACCGCGATCGGAATCTGCACACGGCGCGGGAGCTCGCGCAATCCGGACTCGAGGAGGGGCCGGACACGCGCCGCGCCGACGGATATCGGCACCGGCTCGCGCGGCTCGAACGGAAGATCGCAAAAACAGAAAGCGCTCAGCTCCTCTGGAACTGAGCGCTTCAAAGAACGTTCGCGGAACGCGACGGTCAGGCTTTCGCGGCAGCCGGCTGCTTCTTGGCTTTCGCAGCCGCCTTGCGGCTTTCGGACGTCTGCGCGCCGAACCGCTTCGTGAACCGTTCCACGCGGCCCTCGGTGTCGATCAGCTTCTGACGACCCGTGAAAAACGGGTGGCAGTTGTTGCAGATCTCGAGGTGCAGCTCCGGCTTGGTCGAGCGCGTCGTCCACGTCGCTCCGCAGGCGCAGCGGGCCACGACCTCGTTGTACTTCGGATGAATCCCTTGCTTCACAGACAGGCTCCTTCGGGCTCCGGCAAAAGATCATTATAGCAGACCGGGTTCTGGCACCTCAAACCCTACCAGGCCAGGCAGTTAGCGGCTATTCGAAGTCCACGGTCCGGTCCCAGCGGTGCTTCCGAAGCTCGGCCATTATCCGCTCGGGCAGGCGCACCCCGTCGCTGGCGGAAATGTTCTGGTCGACGTGCGAGAGCTTCCGCATCCCGGGGATCACGGTCGTGACTGCCGGGTGCTGCAGGATGTGGCGCAGCGCGAGTTGAGGCATCGTCATCCCTGCCGGCACCGCCGGCCGAAGTCGGGCGACACGAGGCAGCGTCGCCTCCAGGTTCTCCGGGTGGAAGTAGAGGTTTCGAAAGTCTCCCGCCGGCCATGTCGAGTCGCGCGTGAGCGTGTCGGTGAGGCTTCCCTCGTCGAACGGGACCCTCGCAATGATGGCGATCCCGTGCTCCAGGCAATACGGAAAGAGCTTGTCCTCGGGGCTCTGGTCGAAGACGTTGTAGACCACCTGCACCGTGTCGATGATCCCCGAATCGAGCGCCCGCAGCACGTTCGCGGGCTGCCACCGGTTCACGCTGATGCCGAGCGCGCGCACGAGCCCTTCGTCCTTGAGGCGCCGCAGCGGAGCCTGCCAGCGATCGTCGGCCGCCCACTCGTCGGTCCAGACGTGCAGCTGCTGCAGATCGAGCGTCGAGACGCCGATGTTCGCGAGGCTCTTCTCGGTGTACTCGCGCACGTAGTCGGCGGGGAAGACGTCGTCCAGCGCGTAGCGGGGGGTCGCCGGCCACCTGCGGTTCTTCGGCGGGATCTTCGTCGCGATGTACAACTGCTTGCCGGGATGGCGCTTCAGCGTCGCGCCGAGGAGCTTCTCGCTGTGACCGTCGCCGTACGCCCACGCGGTGTCGAAGAAATTGCAGCCGAGCGCGATCGCGCGATCGAGCGACGCGAACGATTCACCGTCGTCGCTGCCCGTCCACCCGGCCATGCCCCACATGCCGTAGCCGATCTCGGAGACCTTCCATCCCGCGCGTCCCAACGCTCGATACTGCATCCGGACATCATATGCCACGACGCCGGGTCGGCCGGCCGCCGCTCTAGACGAGAGCGCTTTTCAGACTGCTGTAGTGTCCACCTTCAGGTGGACCTGTTCCGGTCCGGCTAAAGCCGGACACTACAGGGTTCACTTCCCGGCCTGGCAGGGCGGGCCGCTCAGCGTCGACACGAAAATGAGCGGGCGCGATCCCTTCCGCGCAAATGCGTGCGGGGTCCCGCGCGGCACGACGATGAAGCTTGCGGCGGCCAGCGCCGTCTCGCGGCCCCCGAGGCGGTGCGTGCCTTCGCCGGCGACGACGTAGATGGTCTCGTCGGCGTCGTGGGTATGTTCCGCGATGGGGTCCTTTATCTGGACCAGCGTCGACGTCGAGGTTCCCGTGCAGCCGAGCGGCGATCGTTTCACCGACGCGCCGCCGATGAAGTTCTTCTCGACGAAATCAGAAATCGAGATCGCGCTGGCCGAGTAGTTGGCGTCGGGAACGGGGGTCGGCGGCGGAGCCGGGACTTCGATCTTCTGCGGCGGCGGAGGCGGCGGCGCGGGGCTGAGCGTCACGGTCGCCCGCAGCGGCTTGCCCGCGGTCAGAACCAGTTCCTTCTCCAGCGTGAGGTAATCGTTCCGCTCGAATCGCATGCGATACGTGCCGGACCCCATGTTCGCGAAGGTGACCAGCCCCGACGAGTCCGTGCGGCCCTCGCGCGGCACCGGCCCGACCGCAGTCACGGCGACGTCCTGAAGCGTCCGGCCGTCCATCGCCGTGACCATGACGGTCAACGTCAGTTTCGACGGAGCGGCCGCCGACGTCCTGGGGCGCCCGCTCGCCGGCGCCGACCCGGCCGGCTTCGGGGGCGGTGTGGTCTGGGGCGGAGGCGGTGACTGAGGCTGAGGCGCCTGGGCAATCGAGGGATGGCCGCTCAGTGCCGGTGCAGCGAGCAGGCCCAACAGAAGACAGACAGCGGACGTGTGTGCGCAGCGCATGCACTATCAGATTGCGTCAGCGTCCGCCGCGTCAAGGGGGACTTCGAAAAAGCTCGGCGGCCCCCGGTACCGAGCTCTGAACCTTGAACCCTGAACCTTGAACCTTGAACCTTGAACCTTGACCTATTTCCCGTTCGTCATCGCGCCCAGGAACTCGGCGTTGTTCTTCGTCTTCCCCATTTTCGAGAGCAGCAGCTCCATCGCCTCGACCGGGGAGAGCGGCGTCAGGACCTTGCGCAGGACCCAGACGCGGTTGAGGTCCTCGCGCGCGATCAGGAGCTCCTCCTTGCGCGTCCCGCTCTTCTGAATGTCGATCGCGGGGAACACACGGCGGTCGGCGAGCTTGCGATCGAGGTGGATCTCCAGGTTGCCGGTGCCCTTGAACTCCTCGAAGATCACTTCGTCCATGCGCGACCCGGTGTCGATGAGCGCCGTGGCGACGATGGTGAGCGAGCCGCCGGCCTCGATGTTGCGCGCCGCGCCGAAGAACCGCTTGGGCCGCTGGAGCGCGTTGCTGTCCACGCCGCCGGACAGGACCTTGCCCGACGCGGGCACGATCGTGTTGTAGGCGCGCGCGAGCCGCGTGACCGAATCGAGCAGGATGACGACGTCCTTCTTGTGCTCGACGAGGCGCTTCGCCTTCTCGATGACCATCTCGGCGACCTGGACGTGACGCGTCGCGGGTTCGTCGAACGTCGACGAGATCACCTCGCCCTTGACCGAACGCTGCATGTCGGTGACCTCTTCGGGCCGCTCGTCGATGAGGAGCACGATGAGGTAGACCTCCGGGTGGTTGGCGGTGATGCTGTTCGCGATGTTCTGGAGCAGCATCGTCTTGCCCGTTCGCGGCGGCGCCACGATCAGGCCGCGCTGGCCCTTGCCGATGGGCACCATCATATCCATCACCCGCGCCGACAGGTTGTCCGACGCGGTCTCGAGCCGCACGCGCTCCTGCGGGTAGAGCGGCGTGAGGTTCTCGAAGAAGATCTTCTCGCGCAGGCGATCGGGCGGCTCGAAGTTGATGGCCTCGACCTTGATCAGCGCGAAGTACCGTTCACCGTCCTTCGGCGGCCGGATCTGTCCCGAGACGGTGTCGCCCGTGTGCAGATCGAACTTGCGGATCTGCGACGGCGACACGTAGATGTCGTCGGGGCCCGGCAGGTAGTTGTAGTCGGGCGCGCGCAGGAAGCCGAAGCCGTCGGGCAGCGTCTCGAGGACGCCCTCGGAGAAGAGCAGTCCGCTCTTCTCGGCGCGCGATCGCAGGATCTCGAAGATCAGCTCCTGCTTGCGCATGCCGCCGGCGCCCGGCACGTCGAGCTGCTTGGCGATCTTCGTCAGCTCGGTGACGCTCATGTCCTTCAGCGTGCCGAGCTCGACGGCGGGCGCTTCGGCCGTGGCCGTTGCCGCGCCCTTCGGTTCGTTCGTGCGTTCGGCGGGCTTCTCGCTCACGCCGCGGGTCTGACCAGTCTTGCTATCGTTCTCCACAGTTCATCCATTCCTTCGCCGCTCGCTGCCGATACCGGCAGGGCGGGCTTGTCGAATACCGTTTCCAGGGTCTTCAGGTTTCTCGTTCGCTCCGCGCGCGACAGCTTGTCGATCTTCGTCGCCACGACGTGATAGAGCACGTCGTGTCCGTTCAGCCACCGCGCCGCGTCGCGGTCCGCATCGAGGCCCGGGTGCCGTGAATCCACGAGGAGCAGGGCCCTGGCTGATTCCGCCGGGGGCGTTCGCTGGCCGCGGCCGGATCCCGACGCCGCGAAATATCCCTCGGCGACGCGCGCGAGCTCTTCGGCCGACGGGGCGCCGCCCCGTGCGTACCCGTATCCGGGCAGATCGACGAGGTAGAGGCCCCACGTTCCGGGTCCGCCCGGGCCCCCGTCGACGAGGACGCGATAGAAGTTGACCAGCCGGGTTTTCCCGGGCGCCGCGCTCGTGCGCGCGATCTTCGAGCGGCACAGCGCGTTGATCAGGCTCGACTTGCCGACGTTCGACCGTCCCGCGAGCGCAATCTGCGGCAGCTCGTCGCGCGGGATGCCATCGGCCCGCGCGGTACTGGTCACGAAGTCGGCGTTCAGAAGCTTCAAATCGGCTTTGGGCTCTGGGCTCTAGGCTTTCGGAAGAACCTTCCGCACTCAATCGTGCGGCCAGAATCTGGAGGCGCTGCCAGGGCCTAAAGCCGACAGCCCAAAGCCGACACGATCAATGCGTGATGGTGTCGTCCGTGAGATTGGGCTCGACCACTGCTTCGGCCGGCGCCGCGGCTGCCATGATGGGCAGCGGCGCGGTGAGCGCGACCTTCAGCACTTCATCCATCGTCTCGACCATGTAGATGTCGAGCGTGTCGAGGACGTTCTTCGGAATGTCCGCCAGGTCCTTCTCGTTGTCCTTGGGCAGAATGATGCTCGTCAGCCCCGCGCGGTGCGCCGCCAGGACTTTTTCCTTCACGCCGCCGATCGGCAACACCTTCCCGCGGAGGGTGATCTCGCCGGTCATCGCCACGTCCTTCCGTGCAGGCACGCGGGTGACGGCGGACACGAGCGCCGTGGCGAGCGTGATGCCGGCCGACGGCCCGTCCTTCGGGATCGCGCCCTCGGGCACGTGGACGTGGACGTCCGTCTTGCGATTGAAGTCCTTCGGGATGCCGAACTCCTCCGACTTCGAGCGGACGTAGCTCATGGCCGCCTGCGCGGACTCCTGCATGACGTCGCCGAGCTTTCCGGTCAGCGTCAGGTGGCCCTTGCCGGGCATCAGCGTCGCTTCGGTCACGAGAATCTCGCCGCCGACCTCCGTCCAGGCCAGGCCGGTCGCGACGCCGATCTCGTTGTTCTCCTCCATCAGCGTGGGACGGAAGCGCGGCACGCCGAGGTACTCGGTGACCTTCGACGCGCTGATCTCCTGGCTGAAGCTCTTGCCTTCGACGACGACCCGCCGCGCGATCTTGCGGCAGATCGACGAGATCTCACGCTCGAGGCTGCGCACGCCGGCCTCGCGCGTGTAGCGCTGGATGATCGTTTGAAACGCCTCGTCGAGGAACGTGAGGTTGGCCTTCGTGAGGCCGGCGCCTTCGATCGCCTTCGGCGCGAGGAACACGCGCGCGATCTCGACCTTCTCCTGCTCGGTGTAGCCGGCGAGCTGCAATACCTCCATGCGATCGCGCAGCGCCTGCGGGATCGTGTGGAGGACGTTGGCCGTGCAGATGAACATGACGTTCGACAGGTCGTACTCGACGTCGAGGTAGTGATCGAGGAACGTGTTGTTCTGCTCGGGATCGAGGACCTCGAGCAGCGCCGCCGACGGGTCGCCGCGGAAGTCCATCGACATCTTGTCGACTTCGTCGAGCAGGAACACCGGGTTCTGCGTGCCGGCCTTCTTCATCATCTGGATGATCTGGCCGGGGAACGCCCCGATGTACGTCCGGCGATGGCCGCGAATCTCCGCCTCGTCGCGGACGCCGCCGAGCGACAGCCGCACGAACTTGCGATTCATCGCCCGCGCGATCGACTTGGCCAGCGATGTCTTGCCGACTCCCGGGGGTCCGGAGAAGGTGAGGATGGTCGCCTTCGGCTTCTTGATCAGCGCGCGGACCGCGAGGAACTCCAGGATGCGGTCCTTGATCTTCTCGAGCCCGTAGTGGTCCTCGTTGAGGATCGTCTCCGCGCGCTTGAGATCGCGGCTCTCCTTGGTCTTCTTGTGCCACGGCACGGCGATCAGCCAGTCGAGGTAGTTGCGCGAGACGGTCGCCTCGGCCGACATCGGCGGCATGGCCTCGAGTCGCTTCAACTCCTGGATCGCCTTCTCGGCGACCTCCTCGGGCATCTTCGCCTGTTCGATCTTCTTCTTCAACTCGTCGATCTCGTTCCCCTTCTCGTCCTTGCGCCCCAGTTCCTTCTGGATCGCCTTCATCTTCTCGTTGAGGTAGTACTCCTTCTGCGCCTTCTCCATCTGCTTCTTCACGCGAGACTGGATGCGGCGGTCCACCTGGAGCTTGTCGACCTCGGCCTCGAGGATGCCGGCGATGCGGTTGAGCCGCTCGACGGGGGAGATGATCTCGAGCAGGTTCTGCTTCTCGTCCACGCCCACGAGCAGGTGCGCGGCGATCGTGTCGGCCAGCTTGCCGGGATCGTCCACGCGGACGGCGGCAATCATCGCGTCGTAGTGCAGGTTGTTCGAGAGCTTCACGTACTGCTCGAACAGCGAGACCACGCGCGTCATGGTTCCCTCGGCGTCGACGCCCGTGTCCTTGTGCTTCGGGATCACCTTGACGACGACGCGGTAGAAGCCCTTGTCTTCCTTCCACTCGACCGCCCTGGCGCGCTCGATGCCCTCGACCAGCACCTTGATGTTGCCGTCGGGCAGCTTCAGGCTCTGCACGATGTTCGCGACGCACCCCATCGTGAAGATGTCCGCAGGCTGCGGGTCGTCCACGGCGGCGTCGTGTTGCGCGGCGAGGAAGATCCGCTTGTCCTTGACGAGCGCGTGCTCGAGCGCGCGGGTCGAGGACGGCCGCCCGATGACGAACGGCATCATCATGTGCGGAAAGACGACGACGTCGCGGAGGGGTACGATCGGAAGGGTTTCGTAGAGTTCCATGTAGGTGAGTTACCAGCTTCCAGTTGCCAGCTTCCAGCCGGAGCCGCCAGCCCGAGAGACGCGCTGGAAGCCGGGAGCTGGAGGCTGGAAGCTATCCGGCCTTTTCGATAAGCGTAATCGGCTTTTCCTTGCTTTGCACGACTTCCCGCGTGATGACGCACTCGCGAACTTTCTTCTGGCCGGGGAGCGTGTACATCAAATCCAGCATCAGGTCCTCGATGATCATCCGGAGGCCGCGCGCACCGATCTTGCGGGCCAGCGCCGCCTCCGCGATAGCCTCGAGCGAGTCGTCCGTGAAGCGCAGCTTGACGTTCTCGTACTCGAAGAGCTTCTGATACTGACGGGTGATGGCATTGCGAGGCTGCGTGAGGATCTGCACGAGGGCGGGCTTGTCGAGCTCATGCAGCGTGCCGAGCACGGGCAGGCGTCCGACGAACTCCGGGATGAGCCCGTACTTGATCATGTCCTCGGGCTCGACCATCTCGAGCGTCGTGCCGATCTCCCGGTTGGCCGCCGACTTGACGTCCGCCTTGAACCCGAGCGTCTTCTTGCCCGTGCGACGCTCGATCTGCTTGTCGAGGCCCACGAACGCCCCGCCGCAGATGAAGAGGATGTTCGTGGTGTCGACCTGGAAGAACTCCTGGTGCGGGTGCTTCCGGCCGCCCTGCGGCGGCACGTTGGCGACCGTGCCCTCGAGAATCTTGAGGAGCGCCTGCTGGACGCCCTCGCCCGACACGTCGCGCGTGATCGAGGGGTTCTCGTCCTTGCGGCAGATCTTGTCGACCTCGTCGATGTAGATGATGCCCTGCTGGCACTTCTCGATGTCGCCCCCGGCAGCCTGGAGCAGCTTCAGGATGATGTTCTCGACGTCTTCGCCGACGTATCCCGCCTCGGTGAGCGTCGTCGCGTCGACGATCGTGAAGGGGACGGAGAGGAGCTTGGCCAGCGTCTGCGCGAGGAGCGTCTTGCCCGTGCCGGTCGGCCCGATGAGCAGGATGTTCGACTTCGTCAGCTCGATTTCGTTCCGGCTGCGCGCCTGCTTCTGGATCTCGATCCGCTTGTAGTGGTTGTAGACGGCGACGGCGAGCTTCTTCTTGGTCTGTTCCTGGCCGATGACGTATTCGTCGAGGAACTTCTTGATCTCCTGCGGGACCGGGAGCGAGGTGCGGGTGCCGCCGCGCGCCTCGAAGCGGTTGTCGTCGGCGATGATGTCGTTGCAGACCTCGACGCATTCATCGCAGATGAAGACCGTAGGCCCCGCGATGAGCTTCCGGACGTCGTTCTGATCCTTGTTGCAGAACGAGCAGCGGAGGATTTCGCCGTCGCCGGCTTTTTTGACCATGGGTTGGATTAGCTCTCAGCTGTCAGCTTTCAGCCCTCAGCGCCAAGCTGCCATCCGGGACTCGGCGTCCGCCAGCTGACAGCTGATAGCTGACAGCTGAAGGCTGCCTCAGGCCCTCTTCCTGATGACATCATCAATAATACCGTATTCCTTGCCCTGGTCGGGACCCATGATGTAATCCCGCTCCGTGTCGTCCTGGATCCGCTTCAGCGGCTGCCCGGTGTGCTGGGCCAGGATCTGGTTCAGCCGCTCGCGTGTGCGGAGCAGCTCCTTGGCGTGGATGTCGATATCGGTCGTCTGCCCGCCCAGCCCCTGGACCCAGGGTTGATGGATGAGGATGCGCGAGTTCGGCAGCGAATAGCGCTTGCCCTTCGCCCCCGCCGCCAGGAGGACCGCCGCCACCGACGCCGCCTGGCCGATGCAGGTGGTCGTCACGTCCGGCTTGACGAACTGCATCGTGTCGTAGATCGCCATGCCCGCGGTCACGACGCCCCCGGGGCTGTTGATGTAGAGAATGATGTCGCGGTCGGGGTCCTCGGCCTCGAGAAACAGCATCTGCGCGATGACGAGGTTCGCGACGCCATCGTCGATCGGCGTGCCGATGAAGATGATGCTGTCCTTCAGGAGCCGCGAGAAGATGTCGTACGCGCGTTCCCCGCGGTTGGTCTGCTCGACCACCATCGGGATGAGTTGACTGTGTTCGGCCATGTGAAAAAACCCGGGCGCTTACGAGATGCCACCGATTATCGACGGTACTGGTGCTGGGGATGTCGTGCTCGAGCGGGCAGGTCGTCGTGCTGTTTGTTTCCGCAAGTGTACCACGTCCCGCCGCCGCCGCCAAAGGCTCCGTCGCGCTCGCCGGCGGCTCGCCCCGGCGGCGCCCGAACTACTATATCGGGCGGTACGGGTCATCTCTTGAGGATGGCGCGAGTCGCCATCAGCCCTTGAGAATGGCCGCCTGCGACATCAGGAACTCCATCGTTTTCTCCCGCCGCAGTCCTGTGTAAAGGCGCGCAAGCCCGCCCTCTTTCTCGAGACGCGCGCGCACCGCCGCCGCCGTACGGCCCGATCGCTCGGCGTACCGCTCGATCTCGGCGTCGAGCTCCTCGGCGGTAGCCGCCAGGCCGGCGCGCCGCGCGATCTCGTCGAGCACCAGCGCGCTGCGCACCGACTCGATGGCTGCGTCCCGCTGCCGCTCGCGGTATTCCTCCCAGTTCACGTTCGTCTTCGTTGGATCGATCTGCTGCTCGACCAGGCGCCGGACGAACTCCTCGATGCGGCGATCGATCTCGCGGTCGACGAGCGAGGCCGGCACGTCGAACGTCACGCGCGCGGCGAGCTGGCGCAGGAGATCGGACCGGATCTCGCGATCCGCCTCGTGCCGCGCCTCGTGCTCGAGGTCCGCGCGCACCTGCTGCCGCAGCGCGTCGAGGGAGTCGAACGTCCCGAGATCCTTCGCGAGCTCGTCGTCGAGCGCCGGCACGATTCGCTGGCGCAGCGCCTTGACCGCGACGTCGTAGGTCACGGTCGTGCCCGCCAGCTCCTGGATGGCGTAATCGGAAGGGTAGTTCACGGCAAAGGTCTTCGTGTCGCCCGCATACAGCCCCGCCAGCTCCTCGTCGAAGCCGGGCGGGTTGGCAGACGCGCCGATGTCGACGGTCACGTTCTCGTGGCGATCGGTATTCGTCTCGCCCGCCGACGCCGCGGGGGCGTCTCCCGGCGGCGCGCCGGCGGTGCGCTTGAGATCAAGGACGACCGAGTCGCCCATCTGGATCCCGCGGCCCTCGATCGGCTCGTACCGTGCGGCGCGCTCGCGCAGCCGTTCGAGCGCACCGTCCACGGCTGCCTCGTCGACCGTCGGTTCGCGCTTCCGGAGCGTGAGGCCGGAATAGTCGCCCGGATCGATCGGCGGGACGGTTTCGAAGCTCGCTGTGAACTTCAGCGGCTGCCCTTCTTCGACGACGACGTCGCGAATGTCCGGCGTGTTCACCGGCTCGAGGCCCCGCTCGCGCAGCGCATCGTCGACGGCTCGCGGGATGAGGCCGTGCGCGACGTCGTGGAGAATCTGATCGCGGAAGCGCTGGCGGACGACCTTCGGCGGGACCTTTCCGGGACGGAAGCCCGGAATCCGCGCGGCGCGGCTGTAGTCGAGCGCGACCTTGTCAATCTCGGCGTCCACGACCGTGCTCGGGATCTCGACGACGAGGTTCTTCTGAGTGTCGCTGACGTCTATGAATTCGGTTTTCACGGTCTCGGGATTCAGGGAGTCAAGGTTCAGGGTTCAGGGTTCAAGGTTCAGGGTTCAAGGTTCAGGGTTCAAGGTTCAGGGTTCACCCGACTGTGCGAAAGGGGGGAGTCGAACCCCCACAGCCTTTCGGCTACCAGATCCTAAGTCTGGCGCGTATGCCAATTCCGCCACTTTCGCGCTGAAAAAGGATTGTAGCCCAACTGATTCCCTCCATGCCGGCGGGAGCAGCGCCGCTGAGATTTGCACCTCTGCTTCATGGCGCGTAAGGCTGGGAGGTCATGTATCCGAACAAAACTCGACCTTGGTGGTCGTGAAACTCCGCAGCTCAGCGCGCGTTTCCCCGTTTCTCCGGGCAGTTGCGCCGATCCCGCGGCGCAGTGCTTGGCGTGGCGTGGCTTCTGCACTTCGATCCGGCGTTGTGCGGCGTCGCCAATGCCGAGTTCGCCGCGAGAGAAACGAACGGGGTTCCTGGAGGTCGTGCGCCAGCAGCCGCGCCGACGATTGCGCACGACGAGCAGACAACACAGGCATGCGGCTGCCCAGGAACCGCAGTCCCAAGGAGGGATACGCAATGAAACGGGTGCTCACAGGATCATTCATGGCCGCGGCTTTCGCCGTCGGGCTCTCCGCCCAGACCACGCCGCCGCAGTCAGCCGCGCCGCAGGCCCCGCCTCAGGCCCCGCCTGCCATGCAGGAGTCGAAGGATGCCGCGAAGACCGTGACGGTGTCCGGGTGTCTGAAGGCCGGCGACAGCGCTGACAGCTTCCTGTTGTCGGATCTGAAGTGGAATCGCGACAAGGACGCCGCCGGCGCGGTCGGCACGTCCGGCTCGGCGGCACCGCCTGCGGCGGTGGCGTCGGCGACCTCGCTGAAGATCATCCCGAGCGGATCGACGAAGCTCACCGAGCACGTCGGACATCAGGTGGAGTTGACTGGCACGATCAGCGACAAGGCTCGCTCGGCGGCCCCTGCGGCGCCGGCGGATCCGGCGGCCGCGCCGCGGCCGTCAGCGAGCGGCCCGTCGCTCGAAGCGCGCACGGTGAAGATGGTCGCCGCGACCTGCTCGCAGTAGCGGGCAGCACGCGACGATCGCGTCGGTGACATTGGAAGGAAGCCAGCCCGTTTCGCGACGGGCTGGCTTTCGCGTGTTCGAGCGCAAGCAAGGCCCGCCGGCATCCCGCGACCCGGGAACGCGGCGCCCGGCCTGAAACCCCCACGCACGATGATTCTCATAAGATAGGTCCTGAAAGGGGAGGCCTTGCCCACCAGCATTCCCGCGTCTGCCCAGGCAACCGATCGCCCGACGCTCGCCCGGTGGTACCGGCAGAACCGCGAGCGGTCGCGGCGCCTGTTCGATCTGATCGAGCCGGCGTCGTACTACACGCGGCCCATCGCGCTGCGCAATCCGATCGTGTTCTACGAAGGACATCTCCCGGCGTTCAGCGTCATCGCGCTGCTGAAGCGGGGGTTCGGCCGTCCGGGCGTGGATCCCGCCATGGAACGCCTGTTCGAGCGCGGGATCGATCCCGACACCGTCGACGCGGCCGTTCCGCGAAGCGGCGCCGGAACGGAGTGGCCTGCGCGCGAGGACGTGATCGCCTACGGCGACCGCGCGGACGCGGCGATCCTCGAGGTGCTCGAGGCGTTCGACGCCGGGCCCGCCGTCGGGGCGGCGGCCGGCTCGCGCGAGGTGGAAGGGATTTTCACGGCGCTCGAGCACGAGGCGATGCATCAGGAGACGCTGCTGTACATGTGGCATCGGCTCCCGCACGATCAGAAGACGCCGCCGTCGCCGGTTCGGTACGAGCTCGGCCCTGCGCCGTCACCTGAGACGGCCCGGGTTCCGGCCGGCACGGCAACGCTCGGAGCGGCTCGCACGCGCGTGCCATTCGGCTGGGACAACGAGTTCGACGAGCGGCGCGTACAGGTCGATGCCTTCGACATCGACGCGCACAGCGTGACCAACGCGGACTTCCTCGCGTTCATCGAGGCTGGCGGCTATCGCACGCGGGCGCTGTGGTCGGAGGCCGGATGGACGTGGCGCGAGACCGAAGGGATCTCGCACCCGATGTTCTGGTCGCGCGAGAACGGCAGCTGGCTCTGGCGCGGCATGTTCGAGTTCGTGCCGCTGCCGCTCTCGTGGCCGGTGTACGTCAGCTACGAAGAAGCGGCCGCGTTCGCGCGCTGGCGCGGGCGGCGATTGCCGACCGAGGCGGAATACCATCGCGCCGCGTTCGGCACCGCAACAGGCATCGAGACCGATTTCCCCTGGGGCAGCGACGCGCCCGATGCGACCCGCTGCAATGCGGACTTCGCGTCCTGGGAGCCCGCGCCGTGCGGCGCCCGGCCGTCCGGCGTCAGCGCGTGGGGCGTCCACGATCTCGTCGGCAACGGGTGGGAATGGACGTCGACGATCTTCGAGCCGTTCCCCGGCTTCGTCGCGATGCCGTCGTACCCCGAGTACTCCGCTGATTTCTTCGACGGCCAGCACTACGTCATGAAGGGGGCCTCGCCGGCGACGGCCGCACCGCTCATCCGCCGCAGCTTCCGGAACTGGTTCCGGCCCAACTATCCCTTCGTGTACGCCAAGTTCAGGACGGTCTCATGCTGACGACCACCCCGTCGTTCGTCGCCACGTTCGCCGCCGATGTCGAGCGCGATCTCGCGCTCTCGCCGAAGCAGCTGCAGTCGAAGTATCTGTACGATCCTCTGGGATCGAGTCTCTTCGACGCGATCTGCCGGCTGCCCTGGTACCGCATCACGCGGTCGGAGCTCAGCCTCCTCGCCGCGCACGGGGAATCGGTCGTCTCCTCGTTCGGCGACGCGGAGGGCACGATCGTCGAGCTGGGCTGCGGGAGCGGAGAGAAGCTCATGCTCCTCGCCGAGGCGCTGGAGCGGCGCGGCGCGCACGCGCACGTGCACCTGATCGACATTTCATCGCAGGCCCTCGAGCAGACGGAGCAGCGGCTGCATCGGCTCCAGCACGTGTCGGTCGTCGGGCATTGGTCGACCTACGAAGAAGGACTGCGCACGACCGCCGCGTCGCGCCGCGAGGGCAGCACGATGCTCGTCCTGCTCCTGGGATCCAACATCGGGAACTTCGATCCGCCGGCAGCGGCGAGATTCCTCGAACGCATCCGGGCGGCGCTCGATCCCGGCGATCTCCTGCTCCTCGGCGCGGACCTCGTGAAGCCGGAGCGCGACCTGTTGCTGGCCTATGACGATCCGCTCGGCGTGACCGCCGCGTTCAACAGGAACCTGCTGGTGCGTATCAATCGGGAGCTGGGAGGGGACTTCGATCTCGACGGCTTCCGGCACCGGGCCGTGTGGAACCGGCATGAGGGCCGTATCGAGATGCATCTCGTCAGCACCAGACAGCAAATCGTCCGCGTCAGTTCGGCCGGCGTGAGCGTCGCGTTCAAAGCCGACGAACCGATCTGGACCGAGAGCTCCTACAAGTACGAGCCGGACGGCATCATCGAGATGGGCGTGGAGGCGTCGTTCGCGCCCCGCGATCAGTGGATCGATCCTGACGCCAGGTTCGCGCTCACGCTTCTCGTTGCGGTCTAGTTTTCACAGGGTTCACAGGGTTCACGGGTTCACGGGGTTCACGGGTTCACAGGTTCACGGGTTCAGATCGTCGTGGATTTCAGGTGTCAGGCGGCAGCCGGTGCGTGTGGGCAACGTCAGTTGTAGTGTCCGGCTTCAGCCGGACCTCTTTGCGAATCCCGAGACTCGAACCCCGAGTCCCGAGATCAGTATTCCCTCCCGAACGGTCCATCCCAGCCATCACGCAGCCATTGCGCTTCGAGCTGTAACGTGCGGCGGGTGACCGATGCCGAGTCCTGAAAGTGCTCCACCCGCTCGCTCCCGTCGATCTCGGTGATGACGAGGTCGAAGCAATCGTTATCTGACGCTTCGCGGACTTCGCAGCGCAGATGGCATCCCTGTTTGGCGTAGAACCAGATCACGCGTAGTCTCCCCGACGGAGCCTGGGGGGCAATACCCCCACCGCAAAAGCAGGGCCGTGGGACGGACGAAGCGAAACGACTGACCGGTCAGGAGTTCGGGCGTGGGACGAGTGCCGGGCTGCACCGGAACGGAACACCTGCCGAGCAGGATTGTTCGATCACTCGAGCCGGGGGACGTAGCGGGATCGCGCCCGCTCGATCTCCTCGAGAATCTCCGCGGCAAGCGCCGGCGGCGCGACGACGCGGGCGAGGGGACCGAAACCGAGAATCCAGCTGCGGAGCGCCCAGTCGATCGAGACGCTGAGCGTCAGCGTCACGCCGCCGTCCTCGCTGTCCCGGATCTCCTGCGATGGATGCCAGATCCGCTCCCTGACGTAGCGCGCCATCTGCGGTTCGAACGCGATCTCGATCCGCTCCGGCGTGCCGTGATGCACGCCGAGGGAGTGCGCGAACGCGTCCTCGGACAGCTCCTTCGGCTCGAACCGTTCGTCCGTCAGCGACAGCGACACGATCCGATCGACCGAGAACGTGCGCAGCTGCTCGTATTCCGGCACGAACGCGACGAGATAGAGCCCGCCCTGCGCGAAGACGAGGCGGTGCGGCTCGACGGCGTAGATCTTCTCGCGATTGCTCGAGAACGAGTGATACCGCATGGACACGCGGCGGTAGTGCAGCGTCGCGTCGAGCAGCTGCGCGACACGCGTGCTTCGCTTCGTGCGTTCCGCGTCCGTCTGGTCGACGCGGCCGGCCTCGCGCCGGGTTCCGCCTTGGCCTGGATCGCGAGCGGCAGCCGATCGAGGAACTGACGCATGCCCGGCGTCAGCGCCGCCGCCAGCTTGTCGAACGCGTTGCGCGACGTCCTGTTGAAAGGGGGTCGCCGCGAGCGCCTCCGACGAGCGTCCGGCTGAAGTAGAGCGCGCTCAGCTCGGCGAGCGTGAAACCGGTCTCGTCGAGCCGCTTGAACGCGCGCTGCTCGAGCGTCCAGTATTTCTTGCCCTCGTGGACTTCGTCGAAGAGCGGAAAGCCGGCTTCCTGCAGCGCCTCGAGATCGCGGCGGATGGTCCGCGTCGTGACGCCGGTCCGCGCCGCCATCTCGTCGATCGTCAGGCGCCGCGACGCTTCGAGGTCGCGCAGGATCGACCACTGCCGGATGACTTCGGCGTTGCGCGGCATGCGGCCTCGTCAGCCTGCCGGCGCGCCGGCCGCCGTGCTTCTTGCGCAGCGACTCCCGCCGCCCGTCCATCAACCGGCCGAAGAGCCAGTGCGCCGGCCCCATGAGCGCGAACGCGGCGGGTGCGATTGGCGACATTCGCACCGGCGCGAGGAGCGCGATCGCGACGACGGTGAGCCCGACGCTGGCGCTGACGAGATGATGGCCGGCGAACGACCTGACGTCGAGGATCTCGAGCGGCGTCAGGCCGAGCGCGTGCCGCTTCCTGTAGGCGTGCAGGTAGAGCAGCGCGAACATCACGAACAGCACGACGAACCCGAGGCCGTAGATCGCGGAGGCGCGCGAGAGCTGGAAGAGCGACATCTGCCGCAGATCCGGCGAGCGTCGGCATGATCCGCGCGAACAGCGAGTCGAACATGAACTTGAGCGGGTAGACGTAGAAGAGCGCCGACGAAGAGCAGCACGCTGTTGATGACCACCGTCGCGCCGTCCTGAAGCCCGTAGCGCCGGAAGAACATGTTGTGCTCGTACCAGATCCAGACGAGCAGCGCGAAGCAGCAGGCGAACGACGGGATGCCTCCATCGTGCGGATCAGGTCGCTCGTAGCTCCGCGGGACGTCGAGCGAGACGACGAGCAGCGTCAGCGCGAACGCGAATACGGCGTCGCTGAACGCCTCGAGGCGCGAGATCTCGTGCCGGCGTTCCTGCATGGTGGGGACTATACCGGAAACCGGTCGTTCGGTTGTTCGGTTGTTCGGTTGTTCGGTCGCTCGGTAGTTCGGTCGCTCGGTGGTTCGGGTTCGGTGGTCGGAGATCGGAGCTCCGACGCGAGGGGTTGTCTTCGATCGCGTTAGCCGCGGGCCCGTGCGGCGAGGTGCGCGAGCATCTGGCGACGATGCGCCAGCTCGCGCGGCGTCAGCGTTGCCGGCGCTGCCTCGAACGGAAGCGACCGCTGCGCCCACGCTTCGCGCCGGGCCCTCGTGCGCTCGACGCCGGCGCGGAAGCACCGGAAGCAGATCGCGTGACTCACGCACACATGGTCGTTGTCCCCAGGTCTCATCACCTTACTCCTCATCGTCCTCGTCTCGTTCTTGCCTCGACTGGTCGCCGGCCGCCCCGTTCGCGGAGTTCTCATAGGAGATCCAGCAACCGGCGCGCGCGGATCTGCGCCTGGCGCCGACGATGTTCGAGGAGCTTGTACTTGTCGGGTCCGCGAACGCCCGGCCGCGATCGGCGCCAGCCTGAGCAGGCCGCTCGCACCAGCGGTTCGGGAGGCTATGGCGTTGCTGTCGCCGAAATCGAGCCTTCTAGCGAGTGAGCCGTCTGACTGCCGCATCTGGAGCCTCCTCGGTTGTTGCAGCGAGTCTACCGGGGAGGTGTGACAGGGGAGGTCACGCCCGATTCGGGCGTCCAAACAGCGGGTAAATGGGGTTATCCGGCGCCGGCCGCCCCCCCGCCAGCCGCTCCACCTGCCGCCGCGCCGCTGGCGGCTGCCGCGGACCCTCCGTCCGCGATGAATGCAGGGAAGCCGCCGCCATCCGCGCCGAGCGCATGGAACCAGGGAGGAACGAACTGCGGGTGATGCTTCATGAACTTCGACCACGCGGAGGCAAGACCGAGAGCGACGGCAAAACCCAGGACTCGGGTCGGAGCCTCGCGGAGCTGGGCTCGAATCCGCGCGACGTCCTTCAAATGCCGCTGGTACGCCCTCCACCGCTCGGCCCTGTACGCGCCCTCGTTCGAGAGCGGGGTCAGCGCGCCGTAGAAAATCAGCCCGATCGTGCCGACGAGCACGAGCGCACCCGGGATGAGGAGCGGCCAGCCGCCAAACTGCCGGACGAAAATCACGCACGGCACGAAGAGCATCGCCGCGAGGATGAACAGGGCGATCGAGACACCGAGGTACCGCGAGCGTACGTTGATGCGCTGATCGTCGAGCAGCCCGAGCCCGCGCATCTCCTGCTTCACGGCCTTTCGGAAGCCGCCCAGGCGGCCCGCCAGACGATTGCGGGCGTGCGCCAGCGTCACGGACTCCACCACCACCTTCTTCTTCTGGAATGCGATGTCGATGAGCGCCTGTTCTTCGGGCGCCGGCGCCTGCGGTCCACGAGGCGCGCGCTGCAGCGTGTAGTGCCGCTGTCCCCACCGCTTCGGTTCTTCGACGATGGTGATCGCGCCTCGATCGGCAAGCGTGAAGAGGGACGCCATTGCCTGAGGGAGCGTGACGCTGCCATTGGAGGCGAGGGCGCCCGCGAGCGCGGGGCGCAGCGTATCCGGCGGCGCGTCGGCCGCGAACGACGATGCATGGGCGCTTCGGGGCGGTCCGTCGTAACGCTGCCAGATCGCGAACATCAGGAGGAGCCCGACCGCCACGATCACTCCAGCCGCGATGAGCCAGCGAGACGCGAGGGCCTGGATGGCGAGCTGCCGCTGCTGCCAGCCGGGCAGCGCTGCGACGACGGCGCCCTCGGGAAATGTCATGCGGAGCTTGACCCACCCGTTGGCCCCGATGCCTCGCGCGAGAACTTGCGTGCGTTCGCCGGCTGGTTCCACGCTTGCGTCCGTCACGCGCCTGGAGTCGATCGCCGGCGGTGCGTCCGGGCGCACGGGAGACTCGACGACGATCTCGCTCGCGTCGATGCGATATACATGCTGCGTGGGGAGTGCGACCCACTCGAGGAGATCGCCGCCATCGCTCCTGTGGACCGCACCGTGCGCGACGTATTGCAGCGTGAAGGTGTGCGTGGTCCCGGACCGCGGCGCGAACCGCCAGCGCACCCGTGTCGGCGAACCGCGTCGCACCTCGACCTCGCCGGTCCCGCGCCCGAACTGCAGCCGCCGTCCGTCCATCTCCGCGTAGCGAATCTCGATGCCGTCCGTGCGGCGCGCCGGGATCTCGCGAAACACGTGGTCGAACGTACCGTCCTCGAAGCGATACACCACGATCTCGGTGACCTCGAGGGCGCCGCCCGGCAGCACGCGGATGGTGGAATCGAAGCGTTCGGCCCAGTACGTTCTTGGCGGCCGCGGGTGCGGCCATGGCCGTGAGAACTGCAATCGCTGCAAAGACGAGGAGGCGCGTCAGCTTCCGCATGGGCGGTCCTTCGACACGCTTCCGCTGAAGGCGGAAGCCATTTGCGTGCGTACCAGTTGCGGGTGAATCGCGTGGCATCCGGCTTCAGCCCGAAGATCCACGCGATGGTCAGCATCGATCATACATCCGGCCTCGTGACGACCGTGTCACAGCCGGACGCGGGTCGTCCGCCGTGATATATGCTGGCGAAACCCTCACATGTCCGAGCGCGACGACGGTCTCCGCCGGATACTGATCTGGACGTTTGCGGCGCTGGTGATCACCCTGATCATGACCTACGGCGCCGTCAAGCTCGTCGTGTACTTCTTCGATCGGCCGTGAACGCCGGATTCTCAGCCTCGAGATCCTGTAGTCTTTGGAGATGCCTTCCGCTCCAGAACTGCAGCAGCGCGCCGTCGAGTTCGCCCGGGCCGGCGACTTCGGACCCGTAGCGCTCGAGACCAACCTCGAGCTGGCGAAAATGGCGCCCACCAACGAGGGCGCGCTGACGCGGCTCTCTCGGTGCTACCTGGAAGGGGGTCAACTGGACGAGGCGACGGCCACGCTCGACGCCGTGCTCCAGCTGAATCCGCAGAACACCATCGCGCGCAGCCTGCAGGTCGAGGTTACGCGGCGACGCGTGGTTCACATGCCCGCCCCGCGACGAACCCGGTCGGTCGAGGTCAAACCGAAGCGATCGACAACGCGGAGTGCCGCGGCCCTCGCGGGATTCGGGAGCGCCGAGTTCGCCACGCTCGGTCAGCTCGCGCCTGAGGCCGCGCTCGACGCGCTGAGCTCGAGGATCGAGCCGCTGCTGATGGCGCTCAACGATCGGCCGTTCGCGTCGAAAGCGGTCGAGACGCGGAATCGCGCGGGGCTGAGCGGCGCCCGCCTGTTTCGCCGCAACACGATCCACGCCTCCGGCCATGGACATCTGTCCGCCTGCCAACAGGGCGGACGATTCGAGCCCCAGCTCTCGGTTGGATTCCTGTCGAAAACGCCCTTTGGCCGCGACGCCGTTCGCGCCGGGATCGGCTTCGATCTCTCGGCGAAGAGCGACGATCCGTCCGACGTCTCCGGGCACGAACGCGCCCTTGCCGCGTTCGCCAAGTTCCAGCAGCTCTCGTCGTCCGCGTGGTGCAGCTTCCTGACGCAGTGGATGGCGACGAGCGGAGGGTTCGTCCAGTTCGGCCACACGCCGCCGTCGACCGATCTGATGCCGAAGGACGCCTTGGGCCGGCTGCTCGCGCTTCAGGGGACGGAAGGCATCGAGTGGGTCTTCGTCGGCCGGTGGCTGTTCCTGGATCGAGCGAACGACAGCGAGATGCTGGCGGACGGACGCAGGCTGGCCGCGTCGATTGAGACGAGCTTCACCGATCTGCTTCCGGTCTGGACCAGCCTGTATCGCGCGTGAGTGCGCCGCCGTCAGGGCTTCGCGAACTGCGTCAGCACCGCCTGCTTCAGCAGTTCCGGCGGCAGCAGCCCCTGCGCGAGGACGAAGTCGTGGAAGTCGCGCGCGCTGAAGCGGCTGCCCATCGTGCGCTCGACCTCCGGCCGCAGCTCCATGAGCCTCGTGTAGCCGTAGAAGTATGAGGTCGCCTGCGCAGGCGATCGGAACATGTAGCGCTCGACTTCGGATTCCGTCATCGCGTCCGACAGCACCACGTCGGTTCGCAGGATGCGGCGCGCGTCGTCGGGTGTCACCTTGCCCATGTGCAGCTCGGGATCGAGAAACGCGCGCGCGGCGCGCAGCAGCCGCAACTGGAGCGAGATGAGCTGTCCTTCCGGCGGCATGTAGGGCAGCATCATCCACTCCGCGTAGAGTCCCCATCCTTCGACGTTCGTGCTGTTGAACGCGAAGAGCGCGCGCGCGACCGACACGCCGCTCTCGATCACCTTCGCGAACTGCATCTCGTGTCCGGGCCGCGCCTCGTGCGCGGTGAGCGTCCAGGACGCCGCCTGGAACGTGAAGTCGTCGAGCTGCTGCGCGGCCGCCTTGGAGCCTGCCGGGGCGGGCACGTTGAGCGGGAGGATGAACTCGCCCATTTCTCCCGTGTTGCCGAGCAGCCTCGGCGGTCGCATGTTCGGCGCCGGCGTCTGCGCGGCTTCCGCGTCGGTTGCGATGCGGATGCGCGCCTCGCGCTGCGGCAGGGTGACGAGATTCTCGCGCCGGATGATCGCTTCCATCTCGACGAGCCGGCTCCGATAGTGCGGCAGGATCGCGTCGCCGACGAGTTGTTCCTTCTTCAGCGCGCGGATGACCTCTCGATAGTCCGCGGTCGCGATGCCGCGCGCCTTGGCCACGGCCGGCGCGAGGCGCTGCATCTCCGCCTGAATCTCCTGGAACGATGCACGCGCCATCTTCGCGAGCGTCTCCGGTGAGACGTCGACGCCGACCTGCTCGAGCGCGAGCGCGTAGAGATCGGGCGGCAGACGGAAGTCCGTTCGCGACCGCGGCAGGATCTCCGCGCGGACGAACTTCTCGTACTCGGAGAGCTGCTGCGTCAGCGCGGCAAACGGCTCCCGCCAGCCCTCGATCTTGAACTGCTCGAAGAGCTGCTCGACGCCCTTGAGAAGAATCGGACCGTTCCCGAGATCGCGCTCGACCTGCTGTTTCGCGGGCCCGAGGAGCGACGGATCCTTCAGACGGTCGCGCGTCGCCTGCATGGCCTGTGACGCGATAGGTGGAATACCCTCGACCAGCCCGGCGTACTTTCGCAGGCGGACGACCGCCGCGGCGCGGCGCTCCGCCGGGATTTGCGGATCGAGCAGAGACCGCAGGCCGCCGAACACCACTCCCGTCACGTTGGTGTACGGAAGCTGACGCTTGAGAGACAGGTCGATGGCGCGCAGATTGTTCTGCGCGGACCGGATCAGGATGTCGAGGTCCTGCCGTACGAACGGATCCTTCTCGGCTTTCTGCGCGTCCTGCAGCTTCGCCAGCGCCGCCTGCGTCGCGTCGCGTCCCTCCTGCACCCGCGCCATCGAGATCGTCGTCACCTCGGCGTCCAGGCCTGAGACGCCGAATTGCCCCGCGCCTTCGGGCGCGAACCTGGCGAGCACGTCGAGGAGCAGCTGCGCGTGCTTGTTGCTGACGGCGACCCACGCGCGCGGATCCTGACCCGGTTGCCCGTTGGCGCGCGGAGCGCTGACGCCGGCGGTGAGGAGGAAAAGGAGCGAGAGGGAAGTCGTGCGTGCGATGCGCATGGATGGCCTCCGCCGCTCATGAAAAACGGCGAGATCGATCGCGCGCTGGCCGGAGCGCGGACGCTCCGGCCATTCGGGCGAGCGCGGTTACTTGCCGAGCGCGAGGCCGGTCACGCTCACGTTCACGTTGTGGCTGACGCGGAGGCCGTACACGCCGTCGGTCGATTCGAGCTTCTCAGCTCCGGTCACCTCGGCCTTCTCGAGGCTGGCCACGGTCTGACCGTTGACGACGCAGTCCGCCTTCGTGCCCTTGACGACCCAGCCGACCTCGTTCGTCGCGCTCCCGTCGGCGCCCGCCTTGTTCACCGCGGCGTGCGGCGCGCGCTTGGTGACCTGACCGACGCCGTTTCCTCCGGTGACGAACTGGCGGACGAGGAAGGTGCCGTCGCCATAGACGACGCAGTACATCAGGTTCGGCTTCTCGGTATCGAGGCTCTTGCCGCCGATGAAGATGCCGTAGGAGTGCGGGTGATCCGCGGTCGTCTTGCCTTCCTTGAACGTGGCCTTGACGGAGTAGTCGCCCTTGGCGGTGTTGGCGGGATTCCAGTAGACAGCCGCGGGCCCGACGGCCATGTTGATGGTGGATCCCTCCTGGGCAAACTTCGAGTCGGCGACCGACATCCCCTTCTTGGCGGCGCCGGCATCGACTCGCCCTTGCCACCCCTTGGCGGTGATGCCGCCGCCGGCGACCTTCCGATCGGCGTCCTGCCCGGGCGCGCCGTGCAGAACCGGAACGAGCATGGCCACCGCGATCGCACAGGCTGAGGCGTGGACTAAGCGCATAACGCAATCTCCTTTGTCGAAGCGTGAAACGGAAACTATACCTTCAGTGGGCTCGTTTCGAGTAGCGCCACTCGGGCGGCGACCGGCAGGGGTGAGCATCACCGCGCGGCGCCGGTCAGTAGCCCGTTGAACAGCAGCTTGAACGTTCCGTGCGGCTGGGCGCGCTGGAGGATCTCCGGGCCGAAGAGCAGCACGCGGCCCTTGCCGACCCGCGCCTCGACCGCGATCACCCCGCCGGCGAGCGCCGACTGCCCCCAGGCCCAGCCGCTCCGGAGCGGCGCCGGTCCATCGAACCATGCGATCGCCCTGACGCCGGCCTGCGCGGCGCCGGGTCCGAGCGTGAACACCGGGCTGTTGTCGAAGAAGAAATCCGTCCGCTCGTTCATGCCGGCCGCGGCCGGCTGCGAGACGTCGACCTTCGCCGAGAGCACGGATCCCGGCACGAAGTACCTGGCGCGCGGGATTGCGACGCCGTTCTCGGCGAGGTGGTTCTCGACCGGCAGCTTCATCAGCCGCGCGAGGCTGGCGGCCGACTCCCCAATCCCGATGATCGAACCGCCCCGCTCCACGAACGTCCGAAGCTCGGGGATCGTGCGCTCCGCGCTGACGCGGCCGACCTGCGCTCGATATTCCGCCGGCACATCGCCTTCGGGGGGCGCGCCGCCGCGCCCACCGCGTCCTCCGGCCTGGCCTGACGGAATCCCGCCGCTCGGGAAGATCAGCACGTCGTACCTCGCGTTCAGGTCGCCCGCATCGAGCGCCGGCGCGTAGACCCTGTCGAAGGCGAACTCGAACTGCTCGAGGATCCACCGCGTCCATCCCGATTCCATCGATCCGCCGTACTGATCCCACAGGCCGATTCTGCGGTTTCGTGAGCCTGATCGCGGACGGCTCCGGCCTCGCGGTCGTCGCGCGAGCGCTCGTGCCCAGCGATTTTGCGATCGCCTCGAGGCGCGCCCTCGTGCCCGGACCGGCCGTCGACGTGGAAATTCTCTCCGGCATGGACCTCTTCACCCGCGGCGAGCAGTCGATTGACTGCGATCACGGAGTCGTTGACGCGCCGGTCGAGCACGTAGCCCGCGGCGCCGGCCGCCGTCGTGACGGCGCCGGCAGGCGGCTTCACGTTCCAGTCGGTGACCCGCTCGAACGGTCCGGTGAGAGGCTCGAGCACGCGTTCGAACTGGACGCCCATCTGATAGGCGAGCGTCCATCCCGCGTTGTCGTACGGCGGCGTCGGCGGCGCGCCCGGGTACGGGATCACGTTGGGATGATCCTGCGGCTCGAACATGTCGAGCACGTGCGGGCGGAACGCCTGGGCTGTCATCACGACGAACGATCCGGCGGGATATCGTCTGCCGGCCGCCTCGAACTCCTTCGTCGCGCGCAGCACCGAGACGTTCACCTCGCGCAGCGCGTTCACGAACTTGACGGCCGTCAGGAAGTCGGGCTGGCTCGAGGGGATGATGTAGGCCCGCGGATCCCGATATTCCGGTTTTCTGATCTCCGACCACAGCGCGGCATCCCGTTCCGGCGATCCGCTCCCTCGCCCTCGACCGCCGCCCGACGTGTCGGCCAGCGCCTGCAGCCGTGTCGGTGACGGCGTCCAGCTGTCCTGGCCTCCACGCTCGATCGCGCGGCGGCCCATCACGTAGATGTTGTAGAGCAGGGGCTCGCGGTTGCGGACCGCATAGTCCATGACCGCGCGATTGAACGACACCGAATAGTCGATCGACTGGCGGAAGCGCCAGGGCTGCGGCGCGATCGGATACGGGAGATCGCGGCTTGGAATCTGTCGCTGCACGACGAGCGGGATGCGCGACGGCGTCGGGCTGCCGACGGTCTCCGTCAGGATCGCGATGATGTTGTGGAAGTTGCCGGTGTTCCTGATCCCGCCGTTCCACCACCCGTCGTACGCGCCGCCGGCCGCCATCGTCGCGCCGGGCTTGCCTTCGGCGGCCAGCCGCTGATGCATGTGCGTGCCGAGCGCCTGGAGCCCGAGAATCAACAGCGGGTCGAGGTTGAAGTTGTACGGATCGCGCTGGGGCGACGACCAGACGACGGTGCCTTCGGGGCCGCTCTGGTGATGGTTGTAGAGAATCTGCGGCAGCCACTCGTGGTAGAGCACGCGGTTGATGTTCTCGGTCTCCGCCTGCGTGGACGCGAAGAAGTCGCGATTGTTGTCGTGGCCGATGTACTTCTGATAGAGACGGGGCAGGCCGGCCAGACTGCGCTTCAGGGGATCGGCGTTGCGCATATACCAGTCGGCGACCAGGTCGTTCCCGTCCGGGTTCGCGTGCACGAACAGCACGATGCACTCGTCGAGAAAACGCATCGTCTCTTCGTCGGTGCGGCTGACCATCTGGTAGACCATCTCGCCGAGCTGCTGCGCGCCGAGCGTCTCGGTCGCGTGGAGCCCGCCGTCGATCCACACGACCGCCTTGCCGGTCTTCGCGAGCGCGCGAGCCTCGCCGTCGCCCAGCCCCTCGGCGAGCGCCAGCCTGCGGGAGATCTCGCGGTACTTCTCGAGCTGCTTGTGGTTCGCCGGCGACGTGACGATAGCCATGAGGTGAGGCCGACCCTCGGCGGTCTTGCCGATCTCGCGGACGATCATGCGATCGGATTGCGCGTCGAGCGTCCGCCAGTAGGCCGCAATCTGCTGGTAGTTCGCCAGCTGATAGTCGTCGCCGAAGTTGAATCCGAGCTGCTCCTTCGGCGTCGTGATGCGCGGCTGCGCCGCGAGCGACGCGACGAGCGCCGACGTCAGGAGAACTGCCGCCGAAAGGCGACTCGCAGGCATGATGCGGCGCAGTATAGCTGTGATGGAGTTGGTTTGCGTGCCTGTAGCGTCCGCCTTAGGCGGACCAAGTCAGGTCCGGCTGAAGCCGGACACTACAGGTCCGTTGGCTAGACGAGGAACACCCTCGCCAGGCCGAGAAACAGGAAGAAGCCCATGCCGTCGGTGACGAACGTCAGCATCACGCTCGAGCCCTGCGCCGGATCGCGCCCCGCGCGATCGAGGATGAGCGGCACGAAGACGCCGACGAGCGCCGCCACGATCAGGTTCAGGAGCACGGCGCCGGTCATTACGATTGCGAGCGACGCGGAGCGGTAGATCGCGCCCGCGAAGAGACCGATCATCGTTCCCCACAGCAGTCCGTTGAGGACGCCGACCACGAGCTCTTTTCGCACGAGATGCCGGGCGCTCGACGGCGTAATCTGATCGAGGGCGAGCCCGCGTACGACGAGCGCGACAGTCTGATTGCCCGTGTTGCCGCCGATGCTGGCCACGATCGGCATCAGGGCGGCGAGCGCCACGAGCTGCTGGATCGTGTCTTCGAAGACGCCGATCACGCGCGACGCGACGAACGCCGTCGCGAGGTTGACCGCGAGCCAGGGCCACCGGTTGCGCGCGGAGTCCCAGACGGGCGCGAAGAGATCCTCGGCCTTCCGCAGCCCGGCGAGCGCCAGGACCTCGTTGGCCGACGACGTGCGGATGAAGTCCATGACCGCGTCCGCGGTCACCCGTCCGATCAACTTGCCGCGGTCGTCCACGATCGGCGCCGACAGCAGGTCGTAGCGCTCGAACGCTTTCGCCACTTCCTCCGCGTCGTCGTACGGATGAAATCGCCGGATGTCGGCGTCCATGAGGGTCGTCACGTCCGCGCCGGGCTCGGCGATGAGCAGCGCGCCCAGCGCGACCGCGCCGATGAGCACGTTGCGCGAGTCGACGACGAAGAGGCGATCGGTGTGGGAGGGGAGCTGGCCCCGTGATCGGATGCGGGTGATCGCGTCTCCCGCGGTTTGCGATTCGCGCAGCGTGAGCACATTCTGCGTCATCAGCCGCGCCGCCGAGCTCTCGGAGTACGCGCGGCTCTGTTCCACCCACGATCGATCGCGGGCGTCGAGGAGCGCGGAGACCTCGTCGACGAGATCGTCGGGGAGGGATTCGGCAAGGTAGCGCAGGTCGTCCGCGTCGAGCTCGCGCAGCGCGGCGACGAGCGCCGCTCGATCCGTGGACTCGACCAGCGACTCGCGCACCTCGCGGCTGACCTCGACCAGCGACGGCCCGGCCTGTGGCGGCTCGAGCTCGCGCCAGACCACCAGACGATCCTCAATCGGAAGCGACTCGAGGATGTGCGCGAGATCCGCCGGATGAAGGCCGCGCAGGCGGCGGTGCAGCTCGACGAGATTCTGCCGGTGCTGCATCTGTTCGAGCAGCGCGCTCTTCGGCGTCTCCTGACGCCGCGCGACCGTCTCCAGCATCCGGTGCCGGTCGAGCAGACGGCGCACCTCGACCACGTGTTCCTGTAGGCGTGTTTCGACCTGGTCGTCCATAGCAAACCTGCCGGGGGCAGCGTATCCCGGCAAGATGTCAGGAACGTTTCAGGCTTTCGGGAGGGTCTCCAGGACTTCGTCGATATCCGATTCGGTATGCGCGGCGTTGATCTGGAAGCGGATCGTCTCGTCGCCCCGAGGCACGACGGGGAACGTCAGGCCGACGGCGAGGATGCCGCGATCGAAGAGCCCCGAGACCATCGCCCGGACGCGATCGGTCGTCCGGACGAGCAGGGGCACGACGGGGTGCGGTCCGGGAATCGATTCGAAGCCGAGCGACTGGAGTCCCGCCCGGAACTGGTCCGTGCGGGCCTTGAGATGCGCCAGCCGGGCGCGGCCGTCGGCGTTGTCCGCGACGTCGACCGCGCGCATCGCGGCTGCGGCATCAGCCGCGCCGAGGGGGTTCGTGTAGATGTACGTGTCGGCCTTCTGCCGCACCGCCTCGATCAGGCCGGGGCTGCCGGCGACGAATCCGCCGTTGACGCCGAACGCCTTGCCGAACGTGCCGACGAAGATGTCGACGGCGGCGCCACAGTGCTCCTCGGTTCCCCGGCCCCTGGCGACCGTACGCCGCCGATGCCGTGCGAGTCGTCCATCACCGTGACGACGCCGTCGCGGAAGCGCGACTCGTAGCGGGAGGCGAGCGCGACGAGCGCGTCGACGGGCGCGTTGTCGCCCCGCATGCTGAAGATGCCGTCGAAGATGACGACGACCCGGCCCGTGCCCGCGGGCACCTGTTCGAGCCGCGCCTCCAGATCGGCGAGGTCGTTGTGCTTGAAGATCGCACGCTGCGACGAAGGCACGTTCGCGATCCGCATCGCGCGGATGATGCAGTTGTGGTTCAGCTCGTCGCCAATCCAGTACGTGTCGGCTCCGGAGAGCGTGAGGGCGAGGCCGAGAACGGTCGTGTAGGCCGAGTTGAAGATCCGCGCCGCCGGACGGCCGACGAACGCCGCGATCCGCGCCTCGAGATCGACGTGCGCCGCGAACGTGCCGTCGATGAAGCGGACCGCGCCGGGCCCCGCGCCGAACGCGTGCGATGCCGCGTCGGCTGCCGCCAGCACCTCGGGATGATTCGACAGCGACAGATAGCTGTTGCTGTTCATCCGCAGGAACTCGCGGTCGCTGCCCTGCAGCCGGTATCTCGGCCCGCGGCCGTCCCTGGCGGGCACGCAGCCGACGATCACCCGCTCGGGCGCCTTCGCCCGGCCCTCGTCAGCCAGTCGTGCGACGTCGGCGCGGAGCGCCGCATCGAGCTTGTCGAGCGACATCCGCCAGAATCAATCGCGCCGATGACCCAGGAACCGCAGCAGCATCAGGAACAGGTTGATGAAGTCGAGATAGAGCGCCAGCGCGCCGACGATGGCGTAGGACCCGATCTGGCCGGCCGACGTCGCGAGCGCCATCTGCTTGAGGCGCTGCGCGTCGTACGCCGTGAGGCCGGTGAAGACGATCACGCCGATGAAGCCCAGCACGAACTGGAACGCGTCGTTCTGCCAGAAGATGCCCACAAACGACGCGAGCACCACGCCGATGAGCCCCATGAACAGGAACTGCCCCCATCCCGCGAGGCTCCTCGTCGTCGTCGTTCCGTAGAGGGCGAGCGCGCCGAACATTCCCGCACAGACGAAGAACGTCGTCGCGATCGACGCGCCGGTGTACGCGAGCAGGATGAACGAGAACGTCACGCCGGTGAGCGCCGAGTACGATGATGAAGAGCAGCGCGGCCGTGCCGGCCGCCATCTTGTCGACGCGCGCCGAGAGAAAGATCACGAGGCCGAGCTGCGCGAGCATCAGGCCCCAGTACGCGATGGGGTTGCCCGCGATCGCGACGACGAGCGACGGGGATTGCGCGACCGCGTAGGCGACCAGCGCCGTGATCGCCAGCCCCGCGAACATCCAGCCGTAGACGCTTCTCAGGAACGTCGACACGCGCTCGTCCACCGCGTACGGTGTCGTGAATGCGCGATCAGGTGTCATGTCGTATTGCGCCATCGCGGTTCTCCTGAAGAAGGAAGGGAACGGCTGATGCTAGCACGGCTGGGTGGACGGCGGCGCCGTGGCAAGCTGAAGCCGCCGGAGGCGGCACAGTTCATGCTCGTCGAGCGGATTGACTACGCCGGAGGCATGTGATGTTCCCAATCGGCGACGAAAACATCAAGGGCGCGGGAGTCGCATTCGTCAGCATCGGGCTCGTCGCGATCAACGTGCTGGCGTTTCTCATGGAGATCAATCAGCCGTCGGAGAGCGCGCTGCAGGCATTCATCCAGGCGTGGGGCGTCGTGCCCCGCGAGTACGCGTCGGGGCAGGATCTCCCGCCCGGCATTCCGTACCCGTTCTGGAGCACGCTCTTCACGTCGATGTTCCTGCACGGCGGCTGGGGGCATCTCGGCGGGAACATGCTGTTTCTCTGGATCTTCGGCGACAACATCGAGCACCGTGTCGGCCACCTGCGGTTCCTCGTGTTCTATCTCGTCTGTGGGCTGGCCGCGGGCCTCGCGCACATCGTGTCCAACCCGGGATCCATGGTGCCGACCGTGGGCGCCTCGGGAGCGATCAGCGGCGTGATGGGCGGCTACCTGCTGCTCTTTCCGCGCAACCGGGTGTACGTCATGACGTACGGAGGGGTCGCGACGGTGCCGGCGATGCTCATGCTCGGCCTGTGGATTGTCATACAGTTCGTGAACGGCGTTGGCAGCATTGCCAATACGCCGGAGACCGGCGGCGTCGCCTACCTCGCGCACATCGGCGGGTTCGTCGCGGGCCTCATCCTCGCACCGCTCTTTGCCGCCGGCCGTCGCGAGGTCCGCGTCGCGGACGACAGATTCTGATCCGCGCGTCCGCGATCAGCGGCGGCCCTTCAACGCGTCGACGATCGTCGCGAGCGTCGCGCGCTCTTCGCTCGAAATCCGTCCAATGCCGAGGATGCCGCCCGACGCCGCGGCAATGCTCTCGGAGTACTTGATCAGATCGTCGGCGCTCATGGCCGCGGTTTCCGGCGAGCCCGAGTCGAGCATGGCTCGAATCAGCCGCGTCGCGCGCGCGAACACATCGGCGGACGGCTCGTGCGACATCCAGTCCGACAGCAGCCGATCCGCGGGACTGCCTTCCGCGATCCCCCGCTCGCGCGCGACCTTGAGGAGAAGCGATCGCTCGGCAGGGGAAATCCCGCCTTCGGCCCACGCCATCTGCACGATTGGCACGAGCGGCAGCACGCTGATCGTCTCGGGCGAGAATCCGAGGGTCTCGAGCTCGGCAACGAGGCCGGGATCGCTCAGTCCGGTCTTCGCGGACAACTCGCTCTTGGACTGGTTCTCGGCGGCCGCCTGCCGCATCTTCTCGATGAGCTCCTTGTCCTTCCGCCTGAAGTAGTCGTCTTCCGACGCCCGTCGTCTGTCGTCCAGGAATTCGCCGTCCACAGTCGTCCCTCCTCGGTCTCTCGCTGGATCCTACCAGCATTCGCCCGCGTCCCGAATCGTTCGCGTCTCATGGACGGCTGAACAAACGCCGGACGACTCACGTAGAATTGCAGAACCTGGCGGCGGTACTGTTTCCGCGGCCGCGTACACCTGCTGGAGCCGGATCATGCGTTTTCTCGACAAGCTGCTCGGCCGCAAGACCGAACCACGGACCCGCGTTCGCATCTGCGTTGAATGCGGGATGCCGATTGCCGAACACAAGGAATGGTGCAGCATCCTGCGCACGCAGCGAGAGCTCGAACAGAAGCCGTCAGCTGACCAGACGCCGTAACACGGGAGCGCTATCTGGACGTCCACCTGATTGACGGGACGTACGAGTTGTTCCGGCACTTCTACGCCGTACCGGCGGCGCGCGATGCCGCCGGCGCGGACGTCGGCGCGATCCGCGGGGTCGTCGGCTCGGTGCTCGGAATGCTCAATCGCGGCGCCACGCACGTCGCGGTGGCGACGGACCACGTCATCGAATCGTTTCGCAACCGACTCTGGCGAGGCTACAAGACGAGCGCGGGCGTGGACCCGCGGCTGCTCGCGCAGTTCCATCCGCTCGAGGACGCGCTGCGGGCGCTTGGGGTGCCGGTCTGGCCGATGATCGAGTTCGAGGCGGACGACGCGCTGGCCGCGGGCGCCGCGCAGGCCGCGCTCGACGAGCGCGTCGAGCGCGTGATCATCTGCACCCCGGACAAGGATCTCGGACAGTGCGTGCGCGGGACGCGCGTCGTGCAGCTCGATCGCCGGCGGAACATCACGCGCGACGAGGCAGGCATCGTGGCCAAATTCGGCGTGCGTCCCGCGTCCATTCCCGATTACCTCGCGCTCGTCGGCGACTCGGCGGACGGCTACCCGGGCCTGCCGGGATGGGGCGTGAAATCGGCCGCGGCGGTCCTCGCCAAGTTCGAGCACATCGAGAAGATCCCGGAGGATCACCGCGCGTGGAGCGTGAACGCGGCGAACGCGGCGTCGCTCGCGCGCACGCTCGCGAACGAGAAAGAGCGCGCGTTCCTCTTCCGCGATCTCGCAACGCTCAGGACCGACATTCCGCTCTTCACGTCCGTGGACGAGCTGCGCTGGAACGGTCCCCGGCCCGAGTTCGCCGAGATCGGCAAGCGCCTGGACGCGGCGACGGCCGACGCTACCTGAGAATCCGGAGATCGGTTGGTACCGGCGGCGTGCTGAGCGGTCCGCTGACGCTGAACACGACGCCGCGCGACAGGCTCACGATGTACAGCTCGCCGTCGGCGTCCACGCCGAACGAGCTGACGTTGCCGAGCAGGCTCTGACCTCCGAGCTCGCTCGTGTGCTCGACCAGGCCGGCCGCGCGCGCCTCGCCCTGTCCATCGAGCGCGAGGCCAATCGACCAGACCCGGCCCTGGACGAAGTCGGCGAAGAAGTAGCGGCCCGCATAGCCGGCGCCGAGCGCGCGTCCGCGGTACACGACGCCGCCGGTGACCGACTGGCCGACGCCGCGGTCGTACTCGAAGATCGGATCGACGAGCGGTCCGTAGGCCGGCGCGCGCGACGTCACGCGATCGTGCGCGCCCTCCCGGTTCCTCCAGCCGTAGTTGCCGCCGCCGCGGCCGCGCGGCTCGTAGTCGATCTCTTCCCACGCGTTCTGCCCGACATCGCCGATGACGAGCGCGCCCGTTCCCCCGCGCGAGGGGTCGTCGAAGCTGTAGCGCCACGGATTCCGGAGGCCGAACGCCCAGATTTCCGGGCGGGCGGCGACCGGGCGTCCGCCGACGAACGGATTGTCCGGCGGGATTTGATAGCCGGTGGCGTGCGTGTCGGGCACGTCCACGTCGATGCGGAGCATCTTGCCGAGCAGCTCCGAAGGGTTCTGCGCGCGGTGCTCGGGATCGTCTCCGGATCCGCCATCGCCGAGGCCGACGTAAAGGTAACCATCCGGCCCGAACGCAAGGTGTCCGCCGTTGTGATTCGAGAACGGCTGCGGGATGACCGCGGATCCGTTGGCGCCGCCCCATCGCAGATCGAACCGTGACGAAGGATTGGCGACGACCGGATCGGATCGCCGGAAGCGCGCGACCACCGTGTCGCCCGAGCGGTTCGTGAAGTTGACGAACAGCCGTCCGTCGCGCGTGCAGGCGAGGCCGAGCAGCCCGCGCTCGCCGCCCGCGAGGACGACGGCCCGCAGATCGATCAGATCGGTGGGGAGGACGGTCCCGTTGCGCACGACGCGAACGCGCCCGGCCTGTTCGACGACGAACTGCACGCTGCGATCGAGCGGATCCTGGACGAACGCGAGGGGCGCGGTGAAGCCCGAGGCGTACACGCGGGCGCGTATGGGTCCTTGCGCGACTGTCGCGATCGCCCACGCCAGGAGAACGACGGTGGCGAACACCGCCGCACGCCGTACCATGGCAGCATTGTAAGACGGGCGTGCGGTCGGGGTGGCCACGGCGTTAGCGGTATCATGGACGGGATGATCCGGCAGAGGTCGCTCGTGTTCGCCGCGCTCTGGGCAGCGCTCGCCCTGGGAGCCTGCGGCAGCAACAGCCCGTCGCCGCCTGGATCCTCCGATCCGGGCAATACCGGCGAACGAATCACGGGTAACGAACGGCTGGGGTGGGGGCAGGCGGCGGCCGACGCCGGCGAGTTGGCCTCGTTCGGATACGTCGCATACGTCGACAACAACCGGGTCCCGCTGAACGGGGTGAACTGCGGTCCGTCAGGTTCGGCCTTTCAGTGCAGCAGCGCCATGCCGGCGATGTCGCCCGGCTCGCACACGATCGAGCTCGCGTCGTACCTGCTCGCCACGAATGCCGAGAGCCCGCGCTCCGCGCCGATCAGGGTCACGCTTGCGTCCGCGACGGCGGGCGCCGATCCGTCACGCCGCGCGCAGCCGCAGGTGCAGACCACGGCCGACGGCGTGCGGCTTCGACTCGATCTCGTGACGGACGCCATCGAGGCGCCGAGCGCGATCGCCTTCAGCAGCGACGGTCTGATCGTCGTCGGCGCAAGGCGGGGCGAGGTGTACGTGCTCGCGACCGACGAACTGGGCCTTCGTGTTCTGCAGGATCCGAGTCTCACGCAGGATCCGATCGAACCCGCCTTCACGCTGACCGATGCGCAGCTGACGTCGCCGGCGGACGGCGGCCTTCTCGACGTCGCGCTCGATCCTGCCTTCGAACGCAACCGGCTTCTCTACGTGCTCTACGCGGCGCACCACGCGGACGGCACGCCGCGCTTCACGATCGCGCGGTTCCGCGAGGCTGCCGGGCGGCTCGGCGAGCGCGCGACGATCGTGGCTGGCATTCCTGCGTCGGCGGATCGTCCCGCAGGCTCGCTCGCCTTCGGGAGGGACGGCAAGTTGTACGCCGCGTTCGACAGCGGCGGCGCGCTGGCTGGCGCGGATTCCGAGGCGTCGTACAACGGCAAGGTCCTGCGGTTGAATCCCGATGGGACGACGCCCGACGATCAGCCGGCGCGCAGCCCTGTCTACATGGGCGTCTACCGCTCGCCGCGTGGACTGGACTGGCACCCCGTCAGCGGCGCGCTCTGGATCGCGGACGCGCGGGAGCCGGCGCTCGAGGAGCTTCGCGTCAGGCAGGCGCGAATCCCACTGCCCGCGGGCACGGGCGCGGCGTCGATCGCGTTCTATCGGGGCGAGCTCCTGCCGGCGTTCCAGGGAAATCTGCTCGTGGCTGCGCGCGAAGGACGATCGCTCCTCCGGCTGCGGCTGGAGAAGCGCGATTCGACGCGCGTCGCCGGGACGGAACGGCTCTTCCAGGATTTCGCCGGATCCATCTCGGCTCTCGCCGTCGGCCCCGACGGCGCAATCTATCTCGGATCCGATCGAGGACTCTTCAGAGTCGGACAGGAGTGATCCGGATTCGGGCTGCCCCTATGTCAGGTGCTTGATCATCAGCACCTCGTTGCCGCGCTCGTTGTAGACGAGCTCGTCGACGATCTGCCGGACGATCAGCATGCCGAACCCCCCGGGACGCCGGCCATCTTCGTCCCGCCGCGTGGCGGACGCGATCAGTTCTTCGGGCTGCGGCGTGCCGCAGGCGTGCTTGAGATCGTCGCGGTCGAAGCCGTCGCCCGGATCGCGGAAGTGGAAGACGATGGCGCGCGCGGTCTTCGCGGCCGTCACCTCGATGACCTTCTCCGGATCGAAGCCGGCCCCGTGCTCCATCGCGTTGAGGAGCATCTCGCGGAACGCCGTCATGAGCAGGTCGCGTTCGGCTGACGGGAGATCGGAGCGCTGCTCGGTCATGAACCGGGTGAGCCGGTCCGCGGTAATCAGCCGGCACGACACCTTCAGCGTGATCCAGTAGGGCAGGCCCGACACGAGCTCGATCGCGTTACGCCAGTCGGGATCTTCGATCGCGGCGCATGCCATCTCGGCGAGCTCTTCGTAGTCGACCGGACTCGTGAAGCAGGCGTAGACCTGCTCGCGCAGCGCGGCGATCACGTCGGCGGTCGAGAGCTTCGGCGCGACGACGATGGCACGGAGCCCCGGACGGATCGCGCTGAGCTCGCGGATGAGCGTGAGGTCTTCGTCGGGCGGCGTCGTGCGATCCGTGACGGCCACGTCGTAGCCCCGGCTGCGGACCATCTGGGCGGCTTGAAACGGTCCTGCGCACAGCTCGACCTGGTGCGCCGCGAGGTGATGGCTGGCGCGGAGCGCCCCGGCGAGCGCCGGGTCGTTGCCGATGAGAAGCACCCGTCCCATGACTCAATCTCTCCGCAATGAGTGTAAGCTACACAACCCTGGCGGGGCCGCGCTCGTCCAAGCACTATGCAGGATATCCGCTATGCCCTTCGCTCGCTGCGCAAGCAGCCAATCTTCGCGCTGATCGCTGTTGCGACCCTGACGCTCGGGATTGGCGCCAACACGGCGATCTTCAGCCTTCTCTATCAATATCTCCTGAGGCCGCTGCCGTTCCCGGACGCCGAACGGCTGGTGTTCGTCTGGAACACCTATCCCCTGATGGGCCTCCCGCAGGCGAGCGTTTCGATTCCCGACTACATCGACCGGAAAACGCAGGCGCCCGCGATCGAGGATACGACGCTCTTCACGCAGCGGAGCCTGAGCCTCGCGGTGCAGGGCGAACCCGTGCAGGTGAGGGCCCTGGCGGTCACGCCGTCGTTCTTTACGACGCTGCAGCGGCAGCCGTTCCTCGGGCGGGGATTCGTCGAGGCGGAGGCGGTGACCGGCGCGGACAAGTTCGCGATTCTCACCTACAACGCGTGGAACTCGCGCTTCGCGTCCGATCGATCGATCGTCGGCGGATCCGTGCGCCTCGGCGGCGAGCCGTACCACGTGGTGGGCGTCCTGCCCGCGGATTTCGAGCTTCCGTCCAGCGACATCTCGGTGCTCGTGCCGTTTTCGTTCACGCCGCAACAGATGTCCGATCAGGGCCGCGGCAACGAGTTCAGCCAGATGATCGCGCGGCTCCGCCCGGGCGCCACCATCGAGCAGCTCAACGGCCAGATGAAGACGATTGTCGATCGCAACCTCGAGCGGCTGCCGCAGCGTCAGGTGTTCGCGAGGAGGAGCGGCTTCGGCGGCTACGCCATCCCGATCCGTGATCAGCTCGTCGGCGATCTGCGGACGCCTCTCTACATTCTCCAGGCGTTCGTGGTCCTCGTGCTGCTGATTGCCTGCGCCAACGTGGCCAATCTGCTGCTGATGCGGGCGACGGGCCGTTACCGCGAGCTCGCGATCCGGGCGACGCTCGGCGCCGGGCGCGGCCGGCTGGTCAAGCAGATGTTGACGGAGGGCGTGGTGCTGTCGCTCCTCGGCGGGATTGGGGGTCTGGGGCTGGGATTCCTCGGCGTGCGGGCGCTGCTCGCGCTGAGCGCGCAGCAGGTGCCAGGCATGGCCCAGGCGTCGATCCAGCCGGCCGTGCTCCTGTTCACGATGGTGCTCGCCATCGGCACGGGACTTCTGTTCGGGCTCGTGCCCGCGATGGTCGTGCTGCGCGGCAACGCGGCGACGCTGCTGAAGGAAGACAGCACGCGCGGGTCCGCCGGCCGCGGTACCGGGCTCACGCGCTCGAGCCTCGTGGTGATCGAGACGGCCTTCGCGCTGATGCTGCTCATCGGCGCCGGGCTTCTCGTCAAGAGCTTCCTGCGGCTGCAGCGCGTCGATCCCGGATTCTCGACCGAGAACGTGCTCACCGCGCAGCTATCGCTGCCGGCGGCCCGCTACCCGGATGTCGCCGCGCGCCGCGCGTTCTGGGTGCGGCTCGTCGAACGGGCGCGTGCGCTGCCCGGCGTGACGTCCGCCGGCCTGACGTCGAACGTGCCCTTCAACGGGATGGTCTCGTCGGGCTCGTACTCGATCGTGGGCTACACGCCCGGTCCGTCGGACGCGGCGCCCCACGGCCGTCAGGAAGTGGTGGGCGGCGACTACTTCGCCGCGATGAAGATTCCGCTCGTCGAAGGGCGCTTCTTCAACGACGGCGACACCGCCGACAGTCCGCCGGTGGTCGTCGTCGACCAGTACATGGCGAAGAAGTATTTCGCGGGCAGGAGCGCGCTCGGACAGCAGATCCAGCGCGGCGGTCAGGACAGCCCCCGCATGACGATCGTCGGCGTCTCGGGCACGATCAACAGCATCGATCTCGGTCAGCCGGTGACGAAGGAACGCATCTATCGTCCTGCGACCCAGCAACCGCCTGGCGGAATGGCCGTCGTGCTGAAGACGGCGCTCGATCCGCAGACACTTGCCGGGCAGCTGCGTGCCGTTGTGCAATCGATCGATCCCGACCAGCCGATCGCCGATGTCCGGACGATGGAGCAGTGGGTCTCGCGATCGCTGGAGCAGCGGCGTACGCCGACCGTGCTGCTCGCGCTGTTCGGCGGCGTCGCGCTGGTGCTCTCCGCGATCGGGATCTACGGCGTCCTCGCGTTCGGCGTCGCGCAGCGCGTCCGCGAGTTCGGCATCCGCCAGGCGCTCGGCGCCGACTCCACGGCGATTCTCTCGCTCGTCTTGAAGCAGGGGCTCACGACCGCCGCGATCGGGATCACGCTCGGTCTCGCCGGCGCGTGGGGTCTTGCGCTGTGGATGCAGTCGATGATCTTCGGGATCGGGACGCACGATGCCGGCGTGTTCGCCGGCGTGACCACGTTGCTGCTGATCGTGTCGATCGCCGCCTGCTACATTCCTGCGCGGCGCGCGACACGGGTCGATCCGGTCGTCGCGCTGCGTGACAGCTGATGGCTACTGGGGCTTTGCCCAGAAATTGGCGCTGCCCAGGGTGATCGGACGAGACGCGGATCACGCGGATGACGCGGATACGATGGCGCCCGGCCGCGCCGAAGGCGCGGATGGGTGGGACTGCGGCGGAATCCGCACGCCAGCGCGGTTTGTTCACGGCGTGCGGATCTCCGCCGCGGCCCCACCCACCAGCCTGGCTCCGCCAGGCTGCCGGGCCCAGCGTCCCTGAGGCCGAGCCAGATCGGGCTGCTCCGCGTGATCCGCGTGATCCGCGCCCCGTCTGGACCCGTGCTCCGAACCTTCAAATTACGCGGCTGGTTGTTGGGCAAAGCCGGCTACTGGATCTTGATCAGTTCCACGTCGAACACGAGCATCCCGGCGGGTTGTCCCGGCTGACCCCGGTACGCGAGCGACTCCGGAATCCAGAACCGGCGCCGCTCGCCCTCGACCATCAACTGCAGTCCTTCGGTCCAGCCCGTTATCACCCCGTTCACCCTGAACGTCGCTGGGCTGCCGTTCGCGACCGAGCTGTCGAACATCTTCCCGTCCGTCGTCCAGCCGGTGTAGTGGACCGTGACGGAATCCGTCGTCCGCGGACGACGGGTGCCCGTGCCGGGCTGCAGCACGAGCGTCGAGAGCCCCGAGGTCGTCTTGAGCGATCCGGCAGGAGGCGCGGCAACGTCCGGCGGTGCGGCAATGGCCTTCGTCGACGAGGTCGATGGACCGCCGCCGGAACATGCGGCGAGCAGCGAGCCGGCCAAAATCGCGGCGGAGAGTCTGATCGCGTGGATACGTGGCATAGTCTCCGCCCAGTATAGTTCGCTCGAAACGCGAGGCGATTCCCATGCTGACCACGTTGCTGCAGGACCTCCGATACAGCGCACGGCTGATGAGCCGCGCCCGCGGATTCACCTCAGCGGCCCTGCTCACGCTTGCCCTCGCCATCGGCGCGAACACCGCCGTCTTTTCCGTCGTGTACGGCGTCCTGCTCCGCCCGCTGCCGTATCCGGGTGCCGATCGCATCGTGAGGCTCTCGGAGGAGCATCCTGGAGGTCAGGCGATCGTCAGGCAGGCGATGTTGAGCCACCTGACGTTCGACGCGTGGTCGGCCAGCCCTCAGACGGTCGAGGCGCTGGCTGCGTATACGACACAGACCGTGACCGTGACGAGCTTCACGGAGCCCGTGCGCATCGAGACCGGGTCGGTATCGCCTTCGCTCTTCCAGATGCTGGGCGTGACGCCGATGCTCGGGCGGACGTTCCGCACCGGCGAGTCGGCCGCGGGCGCGGACCGGGTGGCGCTCCTCAGCCACCGCCTCTGGCAGTCGCGGTTCGGAAGCGATCCGGCGATCGTCGGCACGCCTGTGTCGCTGAACGGTCAGACGTACGAGATCGTCGGCGTGCTGCCCGGCTGGTTCTATTTTCCCGATCGCGACGCGGCGCTCTGGACGCCATTCGTGCCCGAACCGGGGAGACCCGATGGCGTCCGCCTGCTCTACGTCATTGCCCGGCTGACGCCCGGCGCGACCGTCGAGCAGGCCGCGGCCGAAGGCACGGCTGCGGCGCGGAGCGTGAAGCGCCCGATGGCCGCCGATCTGCTGTTCGGCAAGGGCGGCCCCGTCGAGGTGCGTGCCCGCCTGTTGACCGATGAGATCACGCGCGGCGTTCGCCCCGCGATGCGCGTGCTGATGATGGCGGTCGCCCTCGTGCTGCTGATTGCCTGCGCCAACGTGGCGAACCTGCTTCTCGCGCGTGGTGCCGCCCGGGGGCGCGAGATGGCCGTGCGCGCTGCGCTCGGGGCGGGCGCCGCAAGGCTGGCGCGGCAGCTGCTGACCGAGAGCGTTACGCTGAGCCTGGCCGGCGGTGCGCTCGGGGTTCTTCTTGCGTGGATGCTGACGCGGGCGGCGCCGTCCTGGGCGCCCGAGGGGTTTCCTCGTATCGACGACGTGCGCCTCGACTGGCGCGTGCTCGGCTTCGGCGTGCTGATCTCGATCGCGGCCGGGGCAATCGCGGGGCTTTTTCCCGTGTGGCGGGCGGCTCGCACCGATCTCACGGCGTCGCTCCGCAGCGACGACAATCGCAGCGTCGGCGCCGGCGAGCGCGTTCGTGGAGCGCTCCTCGCGATCGAGGCGGCGCTGAGCGTCGTGCTGCTGATCGGCGCGGCGCTCCTCGTTCGCAGCTTCGTGGCCTTGATCAACGTCGACGCGGGCTACGACCCCGCGAACGTCCTGACCGCCCGCGTCTACGTTTCCGGCGCGGCGTCGACTGGCGAGCGGCGCGCGGAGCTCGTGCGGCGCATCGTCGATCGCTTGCGCGCCGTGCCGCAGGTTGCCGTCGCGGGAGTTGGCAACATGATTCCGCTCGGCGAGTCCAGCTTCGTGTCCGGCTTCTCATTCGGTACCAATGCGGCCGGGGAGAGCGTCGTCGCGCGCGCACTTCAGTACGTCGTTACTGACGGGTACGCGGAGGCGCTCGGTCTGAAGCTCAGGGAAGGCCGGTTCCTTCAGGCGTCCGACGCGACATCCCCTGTACAGGCGATGCTCGTCAACGACGCGTTCGCGCGGGCGTACATGACGGACGGCAAGCCAATCATCGGCCGGCGCTACAAGGGCCTGGTGTCGGACGACCAGGTGACCACGGAGATCGTCGGCGTGATTGGCAACGTGCTCAAGGACGGTCTCGACACGGCGCCGCAGTCCGAGATCTATCTCGCCCATGGACGGGGAGGGCTGATTCGCCGCGAGATCAACGTCGTCGTCCGTACCTCACGGCGACCCGAATGCCGTCGCGCCGATCCTGCGATCGATCGTGCGCGACCTCGAGCCCACCGCCGCCGTCGAGCATGTCGGTACGCTCGCGAATCAGGTGGCGTCGTCGGTGAGCGAGCCGCGACTCGCGATGGCGCTGCTCGCCTCGTTCGCGGCCATCGCGCTCGCGCTGGCCGCAACCGGACTCTACGGTGCGCTGTCCTACAACGTCTCGCAGCGGCGCCGCGAGATCGGCATTCGAACCGCGCTCGGCGCCACGCGCGCCGACGTCGTGCGCCTGGTGCTGACTCAGGGCCTGAAGGTCACGTTCGTCGGGCTCGCGATCGGGGTCGTGGTGTCGCTTCTGGCCACGAGGGCCCTCCAACCGTTGCTGTTCGGCGTCAGGGCGATCGATCTGCCATCGTTCGCGCTGATGCCAGTCGTGCTGCTCGCGGTCGCGCTCGTCGCCTGCGCGCTTCCCGCGCGGCGGGCAGCGGAGACGGATCCGGCGACGACACTGCGCGGCGAGTGAGTGCGCCGGCACACGAGTGCCGAACGAAACTGAAGGCCTTGCGGATACAGGGTTGCCGGCTGATTCGTGCGATCATGCATCCATGAACTGCCGTAACTGCGGCGGGGCCATGGACCTCTTCGCGAGCCGCGGATATTTCTTCTGCAGGTACTGCGGCTCGTTTCATTTCCCTGACGCCGTCGGCGACGACGGCGTGCGCGTGCTCGGCGTAACCGGAGAGCCTCTGCCATGCGCCGTGTGCGCGCAGCCGCTCGCGACGGCGATGCTCGACGAAACGCATTCCGTCCAGTACTGCCGCAACTGTCGAGGCGTACTCGTTGCCCGGCCCGATTTCGCAACCGTCGTGCAGAAGCGCCGCGCGTGGGCGACCGGCACGCCGGGTCCGCCTGTTCCGTTGAACGCCGACGAGCTGAAGCGCAAGCTGATCTGCGCGAAGTGCCGCACCCCGATGACGACGCATCCGTACTACGGTCCGGGCAACGTCGTGATCGACTCGTGCGAGACGTGCGAGCTCGTCTGGCTCGACTTCGGTGAGCTCAGGCAAATCGTTGCGGCACCCGGAAAGGATCGAGGGTCCCGCGAGCACGTTCCACGATCGACGAGCGACACCCCGGCGCGCTTCGTTCCGGCCGGGGCGTCTGCCCCAGACGCCGAGGACCTGCTGTCTTTTCTGGCGCGGCTCTTTTGATTCTCCTGGTGTCAACGTGATCACATCGATTTCAGCTGCGCTACTGACCGTGTGGGTGCTCGCGCTGCCGCAGGCTGCCGCACCCGATTGCAAGGACTGGAAAGCCTGCCGCGAGCTGGCGCTCGAAGCCGCGGGCCGGCAGGAGTACGACGCCTTTCACGATTTGGCCTGGAAAGCCCTGAACGCGGGTCCGAAAAACGAGCCGGCGTTGATGGCGATGCTCGCGCGCGCGCAGAGCCTGAGCGGACGGCCGGGCGACGCGCTGGTCATGTTGAACCGCCTGGCGGCGATGGGCGTCGCGACCGATGCGTCGACAAGCGACGACTTCGAGCGCGTGCGGGCGCTTCCGGGGTGGGCGGAGCTCGAGGCGAAGCTTGCGGGCGTCACCGGTCCACCGGTCACCTCGCCGCCGGCGGCCACGCGATCGGCAGCGGCCGGCGCTTCCGTCAAGGAGCCGCCCCCCGCGAAGGAGTCGGCCAAACCCGCGGGCAAGCCGGCAGCATCGCCGCCCGCACCGAAACCCGGATCCTCACCGTTGTCGTTTTCGTCGGCCGGGATCACGGCAGGTGCGCTGGCGTACGACGCGGTATCGGGACGGTTCATCGTCGCGGACGTACCAGATCGCCGCCTGCTCGTACTCGGTGAGCGATCCGGCCGTCTCGCGAGCCTCGCCGGGATCGACGCGGGGCTCGGCGACATCAGCGCGATGGAGATCGACTCCCGCGAGGGGGATCTCTGGGTCGTCAGCAACTCCCCGGCCGGGAGCCGGTCCACGCTGCACAAGCTGCAGCTCATATCGGGCCGCGTGCTGTTCTCGATCCCGCTTCCGGCGGAACAAGGCGACTCACGGTTCACCGACGTCGCGATAACGCCGCTGCACGTGCTCGTGCTGGATGCCGAAGGACGCCGGGTGCTGCGCGCGACCAAGAAGGGCAAGACGCTGGACGTGGCCGCCAGGCTTGCGGCGCCGGACGTCGCGTCGCTGGCGCCGTCGTCTGAGACGACGGCCTATGCCGCCTACGATCGCGGACTCGTCCGAATCGACCTCGCGACAGGGACGCTCAGCGTCGTCGAGCCCGGTAAGTCGAACGTCGATCTGTCGGGGATTACATGGATGCGCTGGCATCGCGGTGGACTCGTCGCCACGCAGAAGCGGGCCGATGGCTCGCACCGGCTGGTGCGCGTCCGTCTCGATGACGGCGGCCGGTCGGCCCGCGCCGTCGAGGCCATCGACGATGCGGCGGTCCTCGCCGGTCCAGGGTCGGCGGCCATTGCGGACAACGTCCTTTATTACCTCGGCAAGTCGCCGAGCGGCGACGAGCTCATCGTTAAGAAGATCCCGCTGAAATGACTCCGGCCAGCCGTGCCTGGTACAAAACCGTAATTTAATTGCAGCTTCGTAAGGACCGATAAGCCGTTCCAAGAGGGAGCGATCGGCACGCCCCACGTTTTTCCTACGGATCGGGCGATTCCGTCATCGCGCATGTGCGGAACGAGTTATGCGAAGCGCTCAGGCAGCAACGGCACCTCTCCTCCTGACGAGGGCAGGGCGGCTGCGAAAGCACCGCCCTGCCAACTCGTTTTTCCGGAGCCTCGGCAAATGAGCCTGTTTTCGGCCTTCGCGACCGATGTCGCCATCGACCTCGGTACCGCCAATACGTGTGTATTCGCCCGCGGGCGCGGTATCGTCCTCAACGAGCCCTCCATCGTCGCCTACAACATCGCGAAGGGATCGATCGAGGCGGTCGGAATCGAAGCGCACGAGATGCTCGGACGCACGCCCGCCAATATCAAGCCCGTGCGGCCGATGAAGGACGGCGTCATCGCGGATTTCGACGCAGCCGAGAAGATGCTGATGCACTTCGTGCGGAAGGTGCAGGGGCGAAGCCCGCTGCGTCGCCCGCGACTCGTCATCGGAGTACCGCCCGAAATCACGCAGGTCGAGCGCCGCGCGGTGAAGGATAGCGGCTTCCGGGTCAAGGCGAGCGAGGTCCACCTCGTCGACGAGCCGATGGCGGCCGCGATCGGATCGGGGCTGCCCGTGACCGAAGCCGCCGGCAACATGATCATCGACATCGGCGGCGGCACGACGGACATTGCCGTCATCTCGCTGGCAGGAACGGTGTACGGGCGATCGCTGCGGGTTGCGGGCAACGCGCTGGACGAAGCCATCATTCAGTACATGCGGCGGGCGCACAATCTGCTGATCGGCGAGCGGACGGCGGAGCAGATCAAGTGCGAGGTAGGATCGGCCTGCGGGCTCGATCAGCCGATCACGATGGAAGTGAAGGGCCGTCACCTCGTCGAAGGCGTTCCGCGCACACTTACGGTTTCGGACGGCGAGATCCGTGAGGCGTTGGCGGAACCGATCAGGCTGATCGTGCAGGCCGTGCGCGACGCGCTCGAGCGCGTTCCACCGGAACTCTCAGCCGACATCTTCGATCGCGGCGTCGTGCTCACTGGCGGGGGAGCCCTGCTCCGGAACCTGGACAAGCGTCTTCGCGATGAGACCGGGTTGCCGGTCCTCGTGGCGGAGAATCCCCTGACGTCAGTCGTCCTCGGCGCCGGACGGATGCTGACCGACCTGGCCCTCCTGCGAAGAGTCGCGCTCGACTAACCCGGCCAAGGGTCCGGCTGAAGCCGGACACTACACGTATACGGCAGAGGTGTCCTGCCCTGGGACGAAAATGTTCGGTCCCTTTCTGCCCATCGTTACACTCCCATAGAGGCCGGAACGGTCTGGGGATCGGTTTATCATCTGGGGCCATGACGGGTGAAATCTGCCGATTGTCATGGATCCATGGTTGAACCGCGATCGCCAGCCGATCTGACCTCCACGACGGACCTGCTGCGCCGCGCCCGCGAGGGCGATGCGCAAGCGCTGGACGACCTCTTCAGGCGGCACATGCCGCCGCTGCGGCGATGGGCGCGCGGGCGCCTGCCGCGGTGGACGAGGGACCTCCGCGACACGGAGGATCTCGTCCAGGAAACGCTCGCCCAGACGCTGCGGCACATCAGCGATTTCGAGCCGCGGCACGACGGCGCTCTGCAGGCGTACCTGCGTCAGGCCTTGATCAACAAGGTCCGCGACGAAGTCAGGCGGGTGACGCGGTACCCGGCGGCAACAGGTCTCGACGACGGCGGCGACGAGCATGCGGATCGATCGGCGTCTCCCCTCGACGAAGCGATCGGCAGCGAGGCCGTGGCCCGGTATGAAGGCGCGTTGCAGCGCCTGCGACCCGAAGAGCGGGAATTGATCATTGCCCGCGTGGAGTTGCAGCAGAGCTACGCGCAGATTGCCGCGGGGCATGGCAAAGCGAGTCCGGACGCAGCACGGATGGCAGTGACGAGAGCGCTGGTGCGCCTCGCCGAGGAGATGGACGTTGAAGGCTGAGCAGCTTGCGGATCTTGCCGCGTCGGTAGCCGACGGGTCGCCCGTCGACTGGAACGCCGCCGAGATCCGCGGCACCATCGCGGAGCGACGGCTGGTTGGCCATCTCCGTCTCGTCGAAAGCATCGCAAATCTCCATAAGAGCGTCCCCCTGGATCGGCCGCTGACCGATCTTGCGGCATCGGTTGCCGACGGCACACGAGTCGATTGGCAAGAGGCGGAACGTCAGATGACCTCTGCCGAGCGCCGCTTCATTCGCCACCTGCAAATCGTCGAGACCATCTCGACGCTTCACCGGACGACTCCGGACACCGAAGACGCCCACCGTCCCGGCATGCAGCCGACCGCGCCCGATGCGGATCCTCAGGGTCTGCAATGGGGACATCTCGTTCTCCGCGACCGTATCGGCGAGGGCATGTCGTCGGAGGTCTTCCGTGCCTGGGATTCGACGCTGCATCAGGAAGTCGCACTGAAGCTCCTCCGCGACCACGACGCCCGGAGCGACGCGCACGCGCGTCTGCTGGGCGAAGCCCGCCGCCTCGCACGGGTGCGGCACCAGCATGTGGTTCACGTCTACGGCGCCGACCAGCGCGACGCGCGCGTCGGGCTGTGGATGGAACTCGTGCGTGGGGAATCGCTCGAGGAGATCGCCAAGACGCGGGGGCCGTTCGGGGAACGCGAAGCGGCGTCGATTGGCCTCGATCTTTGCGCCGCGCTCGCCGCGGTGCACGGCGCGCACCTCCTGCATCGCGACCTCAAGGCGCACAACGTCATGCGCGAGAGCGGAGGCCGCATCGTGCTGATGGACTTCGGAACGGGAGAAGAGCTGGGCGGCACTAACCGGCTCGTCGGCACGCCACTCTATCTCGCCCCGGAGATCTTCAGCGCCGAAAAGGCATCCGTTCAGAGCGATCTCTACAGCCTCGGTGTTCTGCTCTTCTATCTCGTGACAGGAAAGTATCCCGTCAACGCCAGCTCGATGGAGCTGCTCGCCAAAGCCCATCAACGTCGCCAGCGGCAGCCGTTGCGCGATTTGCGTCCGGATCTTTCCGAATCGTTCGTGCGCACGGTCGAGCGCGCCCTGGATGGCGATCCTGCGCGGCGGTACCGGACCGCAGGTGAGATGGAAGCCGCGCTTCGGTCGATTGATGCGGCACCAGCCCCGGTCCAGATTGTCACGCCGCCGCCAGTCCGCGAGCGGCGGATCGGCGCGGGATTCGCCGCCGTCGCGGCCGTGCTCGCCGTGCTGGTCGCCGGCCTGATCGTGTGGAGCCGCGTATCCCAATCGGGGCGGGGCGCGACCGTGTCGTCGATTCGCACGATCGCGGTCCTGCCGATGGTCACGCCGCCCGGCATCACGCTGCCGGAAGGACTGCGCGAAGGACTCACTGACGAATTGATATCCACGCTCGGGCAGCTGAACGCCTTGACGGTGAAATCCGGACTGTCCGTCAAGGACGGCGACGGCCGGTCGGAACAGGAGATAGCGAGAGCGCTCGACGTCGATGCGCTGCTGCGGACCAGACTCTCCATGACGCCTGGCGACGGGACGGCCAGGCCAGGCCGGTTGACGATTCACGCCGACCTCATTGCCGCCGGCTCCGGCGCCATCGTCTCGAACTGGCGCTTCGAGCGCGCCCAGGGAGAATCGGACGCCCTGCAGGCCGACATCGCGAAGGCGATCGCGAACGCCGTCCGGGTCGTGGTTACACCCTCGGAATCAGCCAGGCTCGGCCAGGTCCGCCAGACGAACGCGCGTGCGGAGGAAGCGTATCTGCAGGGCCGGTTCCATCTCGATCAATACGGCGCCGGCAGCGCAGATCAGGCGTTGAAGGCGTTTCAGCGCGCCATCGAGTTCGATTCGCGCCACGCGGCTGCTCACGCGGGCGCGGCGCGGGCCTACGTCAGCCTCGGCTTGAACGGCGCGATAACGCATCCGCAGGCGCGGACGGAAGGGTTGAAGGAAGCCCGACTCGCGCTCGAGCTCGACGCGGACCTCGCCGAGGCGCATGCCGCCCTGGCGCACATCAATTTCGTCTACGACTGGGACTGGCGGGGGGCAGAGCAGGCTTTCAAGCAGAGCCTCGAGCTCAACCCGAGCTCTCGGTACGCCCGGACGTTCTACGCGGACTGCCTGGCGGCGCTGGGCCGCTTCGACGAGGCGCTCGAACAGGCGGAGATGGCGAAGCGGCTCGATCCCCAGTCGGGCGTCGCGGCACGCGAGTACGCCCTGGTCCTCTACTACAAGCGCGACTTCGCGGGCGCAACGCGAGCGCTGCAGGACGCCGTCGCGATCGAGCCGAACGCGGCCGGCGCGGCGCTGCTCCAGGGTCGCATCGACGAAGCCGAGCGCCGATATCCAGAGGCGCTCGATGCGACCAGGCGCGCCGCGGCGCTCTCCGGCGGGGGCCGCGCGCCCCTGCGCATCGCCCTGATCCGTCTCGAGGCGCTGACGGGAAACCGCGACCGGGCCGCCGCCGATCTGGCGCAGTTGCAGCAGGAAGCGTCGAATCGCACGCTCCGCGTGCTGCCGAGGGATCTGGCGTACGCGCAGCTGGCGGTCGACAACACCGAGGGTGCGCTCGATCTGTTCACGCAGGCCTTCGACGACCGCGATCCGTCGCTCGTGTGGCTCGGCGTCGACCCGCGGCTCGATCCCCTGCGACGCGATCCCCGTTTCCAGCAGCTGCTGCGCCGCATCGGGCTGCCTCCCGGACCTTGACCGCAATCAAACACTGGCCTAGACTCGCCCTACCGTAACGAAGGAGCATTCTCGTGGCCAAAAAGCGCAAGGCGGCACGTCCGGCACCCCGGAGTGCGAAGAAGAAGAAGGCAGTGAAGAAGAAGACGGCGAGAAGGCCGAGAGCAGCCGCGGCTGCGCCGGCCGCGCTCGCGCAGCCGTTCGACGGATTGACGAGTGAGAAGCAAATCCACTTCGGACCGCTGAAGACCCAGATCAGGGCGCACATCGAACGGCTCCGATCGGTCCAGCAGCCGTCGCCCACGATCCTCAACGCGCTCAAGAGCCTGGAGCAGGTGCAGGCGGACCTGACCGTCGAGTGCCAGCCGGCGATGATCATCCCGACGCCGTGACCGCTCGTCGCGTGCAGCGGTCGGCGGTCAAATACCGCCGACCGCCGCACCTCGTTGCCTACTGGCGCGACGGCGCGCTCCGCGTCTGCAACTACGCGACCCGCAAGACCTCCTCAGCCGACCCTCTCGTCATCGAATTGATCGATTCGTGCGTCGAATGGAGGACGCTCGAGGAAATCGAGGCCTCCAGCTCCGCGGGACCGTCCCCCCTGCTGACGACGCTGCTCGATCGGCTCGTCGAACTGGACCTGCTCGAGCGGTCCGACCGTCCGCCCGATCCGCGAAGCCGCTTGATGGATGGTCTCGCGACCTGGAACCCTGAAGCGGGCTTCTTCCACACGTCGACGCGGGATGTGGCGTTCTCCTCACGACAGCGCGCGGCGCGCCACGCGCGGTTCCAGGCCGAGCACGTGCCGATGCCGAGCCCGTTGAAGCGGTATCCGGGCGCCAGGACCGTGATACTTCCGCGGCCCGAGGCGACAGGGGAGTTTGCGCGGGTGCTGAAGGCGCGGCGAACGTGGCGGCGTTTCTCGTCGAAGCCGGTGACGCTCGAGGAATTGTCGGCGCTCCTCGCGTTCACGGCCGGCGTGCAGCAATGGGTCGGGAAGGGGACGACCAGAACGCCGTTGAAGACCTCGCCGTCTGGCGGCGCGCGGCATCCCATCGAATGCTACGTGGTGGTCCGCGACGTCCAGGGCCTCGGCGCCGGCGTTTATCACTACAACGGCGGACGGCACGCCCTCGAGAAGATCAAGGGGCCGATTCCCGTCGAGCGGATGCAGGCATACGTGCCCACCAGCGAGTACTTCGCGAGGGCGTCGGCGATGGTGTTCTTCACGGCGGTTTTCGGCAGAATTCTATGGAGGTACCCCTATTCCCGGGCGTACCGGGCGGCGCTCGTCGAGGCGGGCCACGTCTGCCAGACGTTCTGCCTGGCGGCGACCTGGAAAGGCCTCGCCCCCTACTGCCTCATGGCACTGGCCGATTCCCTCGTCGAGGAGGACCTGGGGATCGACGGCATTACCGAGTCAGTCCTCTATTCAGCCGGGGTCGGCCGCCCCCCAAAAGGCGCCGACTGGGCGCCGCTTCCCAGGGGCACCCTGCCAGCTCGACCGAACCGCCGCCTGTAAGTCGTTGACCCCAAAGTCGGGCTCGTGAGCCCCCCTGTGTTCGGTTTCCCGGGAAATGCCGTTACATCAAACATACGGGGCATACGCACTACAGGGGGTTGACGGGATGGACACTGCAATGACGTTGAACTGGCTCGAGATGCGGCGGACGACGAATGCGCGGGCGCGGCAGGACGATCAGGCACGGATTCTGACCCTGACCCGTGAAAACGCGCGATTGGCCGAGGAATACCATCGGCTGCTCCAGCAATACCAGGATCTGTCGGCGTCGACTGGCATCTGGATCCGGCTCTACGAAGCGGCGCTCGAACGCGCCAACGGCGTCGCCCCGGAAGCAGTCGCGGGAATGGGCGTGGCCGCCCAGGGTGCGACGCTTCTCAACTGAACCGGCGCTCGTCGCCGGACACCCGGGATCGGGAAACCGGGAAACCGTCGAAATCGTGAAGTCGGGAAGTCGGGAAGTTGGGAAACGACGTCGGGAAGGAACGTAGCCAGCGCATCGGGACGGAGGACCCGAGGCATCATGGAAACGAATGATTCAGTCGGCGTGCGCCCTGCGAGGCGCGTGCGACTGATCGAACAGGGCGGGATTGGTGGTCGCGTACCCGGAGCCGCATCGCACGCCGGTGTTGCCTGCCGGATGGGCTCCGCTCACCCGCGATCAGCAGGACGCCGTGCTCCGCGCATGCGACCTCGCGCCGGACTGCCTGATCTTCAAGCTCGGATCGTTGTGGGAGCCCGGCTGCGAATATCGGGTGTACCACCTCACGACCGAGCAGTGGGCCGGCCTGTCGGTCGTCTGCAAGTACGCCGCGTCTGGTCAGTCGACCGGGACACCGCACAACGTGCAGCTGCTCGGCCTGTCGTGGGAGCCCGTCTGCGCCCTGCGGCTCGCGGCAGACTTCTTCAACTGGGACCTCGAAGCGCACGGTCAGACCTGGCGCCTCGACGTACACGATCGCCCTGTCAAGTCGGCGTAGCCGGCGCTGCCGTCTCGCCAGCCTGCGGCCGATCGTCGTCGGTCCCATCCACGAAGACGGCGCCCGAGATCGTCGCCAGCAACCCCAGTTGCTCGAGGATCTCCTGCCGTAGCGCGTCGATGTGCTCCGCCATCTCCACGAGGCGCAGATCGATCCGTCCCGTTCGTTGTTCGTGCTGAGCAAATCGTCGATCCACGCGCTCGAACCGTTCGAACATCTCCCCACGCACCTGCTCCAGTCTGATCATCGCAAGCAGCGATGTTGCGAGTTGAATGCCAGTCAGCTCCCAGCTTTCAGCTCCAGCCGGAAACAGCGAAGATCTCCTGTCCAGAGCGGTAGACTGAGCTTAGAAAGCTATCCGCTGGCAGCTGGCAGCTGGTAGCTGGAAGCTGGAAGCTCGCAGCTCAAACTCATTTCACTCCCAGCGCAAACACTGTCTGCGACCTGTATGTCTCGCCCGGGCGCAGCGTGGTGGTCGGGAACTTCTGCTGGTTCGGGGAGTCGGGAAAGTGCTGCGTCTCGAGGCAGAAGCCGTGCGCGCTGGCCGGTACGACGCGCCCGTCCTTGCCCGACAGGCTTGCCGTCGAGGAAGTTGCCGGTGTAGAACTGCAGGCCCGGCTCGGTCGTGTGCACCGTGCAGCGTCCGGCCGCTCTTGGGCTCGAGGACTTCGGCCGCCGAGCCGAGGTCCGCTGTCGCTCCGCGCCAGCACCCAGTTGTGGTCGTAGCCGCGGCCGAACTGCATCTGCGGATGCTCGCTCTTGATGCGCGCGCCGATTGCCGTCGGCTTGCGGAAGTCGAACGGCGTCCCTTCGACGGGCGCCAGCTCGCCCGGTTGGGATGAGCGTCTCGTCGACCGGCGTGTACCGGTCGGCGTTGATCCGCAGCTCGTGGCCGAGGATGTCGCCGGCGCCCGGCCGCGAGGTTGAAGTACGAATGCTGCGTGAGGTTGACGACCGTCGGCTTGTCGGTCTTCGCCTCGTACTCGACGACGCAGCTCGTGCTTGTCGGTCAGCGTGTAGGCTGACGCGGACGTTGAGCGTTCCCGGGTAGCCCTCTTCGCCGTCCGGGCTGACGCTGGGGAAGACGACGCGCGGCCCGCGCGCCAGTCCTCGGTCGATCCATCCCAGAGCGACCTTGTCGAAGCCGCGTTTGCCGCCGTGCAGGTGATTGGCGCCGTTGTTGGCGGCGAGCGGGTACGTCTTGCCGTCGAGGTCGAACGGGCGCCTTCGCGATGCGGTTGCCGTAGCGGCCGACGATCGGCACCGAAGTAGGGTGAGTCACCCTTGAGATACCGCTCGGTCGTCGAAGCCGAGGACGATGTCCGCCGAGCTGGCCCGCGCGGTCCGGCGACCGTCCACGAGGTGATGATCGCGCCGTAGCGAGATCGCCTCGACCTCGACGCCGGACTTGTTGCGCAGGGTGAAGAGCTCACGATCGTCTTGCCGTCGGCTTGAGCGGTCGTTTCGGCGGGTGGCGCCGGCACCGGGCTGGTCTGTTCGGTGGTCGTAGGCGAGGCTCGCGATCAGCGCCGACGGATAGCAGGGTGCGCATGGCGGGTAAAGTATTATCATATTCGGCCTCAGCCTATGCCCTGGCTGCCGTCTCCCGGCGCTACCCTCATCGCAACCTGCACGGCCAGATCGTGCACACGCTCGGCCGGCGTATTCTGCGCGGCGAGTCCTGCGGCCGGGCGACACCCTGGATTCGGGCGCCGAGCGGCCAGCCGGACGGCGCTGCGCGAGGCGATCAAGGTGCTCGCCGCCAAGGGGCTGGTCGAGGCCAAGCCGAAGATCGGCACGCGGGTGACGCCGCGGGACGCCTGGAATCTGCTCGATCCCGACGTCATGGCCTGGGAGCACGACGAGGCGCCCCGCGCCGCGTTCCTCCGAAGCTGACCGAGGTCGCGGCATCATCGAGCCGCATGCCGCGGCGCTCGCGGCCATCCGCGCCGATCGTAACGCGATCGCGACGCTGCAGGGGTCGTTCGACGAGATGGAGGTCGCGGCCATGATCGTCCGGGTGGCAGCGATCACGCGCGCGTTCAACGACGCCGACATGCGCTTCCATCTGCCATCGTTCGCGCGTCGGCGAACGATCTGCTGGAACAGATGACTCGCGTGGTGTATTCGGCGCTCGTCGTGAGCTTCCAGACCACGAGCAGCCTGCCGGGCAGCGCCAGGCGATCGCTGCCCAAGCATCGCGCGATTCTCGAAGCGATCGCCGCCGGCGAGCCGCGGCGGCGCAGGCGGCGATGCAGGGCCTGGTGTCCGCGGAACCGCGCGCGAGATCGCCCGGCTGCCTGACCGGCAGGAGACGGAAATGGGGCGCTGCAGGGCAGGACCGCCATCGTGACCGGCGGGGCGCGCGGGATCGGCCGCGCGATAGTCGAGCGGTTCGCGGCGGAGGGAGCGACGGTCACGTTCTGCGACCTCGACCAGTCGCCGCCGGTGAGGAGACCTCGCGCGCGCTGAGGCGGCGGCCGGCGTCGACGTTCGTCCCGCCGACATCACGCGCGAAGCTGACGTCGCGCAGTGGGTCAACGGCGTCGCGACGCGGCACGGCACGGTCGACGTCCTCGTCAACAACGCCGGCGTCAACGCCTACTTCGACGCCGCGACGATGACCGAAGCGGAGTGGGACTCCGTCTTCGCCGTCGATCTCAAGGGGGCGTGGCTCTGCGCGAAGCACGCGCTCGCGCCGATGCGCCGGGCCGGCCGCGGCTCGATCGTCAACATCTCCTCGATCCACGCGCAGCTGACGATGCCCGGGTATGTTCCCGTACGCGGCGGCCAAGTCGGGGCTGGTCGGCCTGACGCGCAGCCTGGCGCTCGACTGCGCCCGCCAGAACATCCGCGTCAACGCGGTCCTGCCGGGATGGACGCGCACGCGGCTCGTCGACGAATGGTTCGCGATGCAGCCGGATCCCGAGGCCGCCGAAGCAGCGCGTCCTCGACGCGCATCCGTGGGCCGCATCGCCTCGCCGCAGGAGATCGCGAGCGTCGTGGCCTTCGTCGCGTCCGACGATGCGTCGGCGATGACCGGCGCGTCGGTGCCGGTCGACTGCGGCCTGGGGGTCAGGTTTGCGATGTAGATTCTCAGCTCCAGCTTCCAGCTGACTGCCAGCTGCCAGTCAAGTCTTGAGGTCCTCGCTAAGGTGGACGCTCCGAGCTGAAAGCCGAAAGCTGACAGCTGAGCAGCAAATACTCTATGACCAAATCCACTTCACTCTTGTCCCGCTACAACCTGCCGTCGCGCGACGCGTACGATCTGCCGACGTCGGCCAAGCGCTTCGATGACGGCGGTCAGTACCGGATCGAGATCCCGTCGACCGAGGGGCCGCGTGCGATGGAGGCGGTGCTGCAGAGCGGCGTGCGAGCACGGCGTCGGCGTCCACCGCGATCAGCCAGGGCAGCGGCATCATGCTGCAGACCGACGCCGAGATCCGGCAGATGGTCGCGCTCGGGCGGACGCACGACGTCGAGGTGTGCCTCTTCGTCGGCCCGCGCGCGAGCTGGGACGTCGGCGTGCAGGCGGCCAGCAGCGCGGGCCGCGTGCTCGGCGCGTCGCTGCGCGGCGCCGATCAGCTCGCGTTCGGCATCGAGGACGTCCTGCACGGCCTCGAGCTCGGCGTCAGGTCGGTCCTCGTCGGCGACATCGGCCATCTGATGCGTGCTGGGAAGCATGAAGCAGGACGGCGACCTGCCGCCGGATTTCGTGCTCAAGACATCGGTGACGCTGGCGGCGGCGAATCCGGCGGCCGGCCGTGTCTTCGAGGACCTCGGCGCGACGTCGTTGAACCTGCCGGTCGATCTGACGCTCCCGCAGATTGCGGCGATCCGGCAGGCGGTCGACATTCCGATCGACTACTACGTCGAGAGCCCGGACGACTTCGGCGGCGCGGTGCGGCACTACGAGATCCCGGAGATCGTCCGCGTGGCGGCGCCAATCTACCTGAAGTTCGGACTGCGCAACTCCCGCCGCTCTATCCGTCCGGCCAGCATCTCGAGAACACCGTGCTCGCCCTGTGCCGCGAGCGGGTCCGTCGCGCCGCGATCGGGCTCGGTATACTGCCGTCGATACGCGCCAGACGCGGTCGCATCCCCTCTGGCCGTGAGCGCGAAGGCTTAGGTGAATCCCACGACCTCTGATACGGACGTCGCGTTCCACGCCAACGACGAGCTGGGCGAAGGTGTGACGTGGGACAGCGCGCCGCGCAGCGGCTGATCTCGGTCGACATCATGCGCGGCCGCGTGCATCTCTACGATCCCCGCACCGGGCGCGTGAAGACGCTCGAGGTCGGACAGCCGGTCGGCGCCGCCGTTCCGTGCGCCGACGGGAGGCTCGCGCTGGCGCTGCGCGACGGGTTCGCGCATCTCGACGCTGCCACCGAGCGCTGACGTTCATCGCTCACGTCGAGCTCGACCTGCCCGGCCAGCGCATGAACGACGGGTCGTGCGACGCGGCCGGGCGTTTCTGGGCCGGGACGATGGCGCATGAGCGAGCGTCCTGGTCTCGGATCGCTCTACCGCCTCGATCCGGACGGCTCGCGTGCACAGGATGGTGACCGGCGTCGGCATCTCCAACGGCATCGACTGGAGCCTCGACGGCACGCGGATGTACTACGTCGACAGCCTGGCGCAGAGCATCGACCTCTTCGACTTCGATGTCCGCCTCGGCCAGATCGCGAACCGGAGGTTGTTCGTCGCGATCGATCCTGCCGCCGGATGCCCCGACGGCCTGACGGTCGATGCCGAGGGCGCGGTGTGGCTGGCGCTGTGGGGCGGCTCGGCGATCCATCGCTACCTTCCCGACGGCACGCTCGACCGCGTGCTGCGGCTGCCGGTGACGCACCCGACGACCTGCGCGTTCGGCGGTCCGGATCTGCGGGATCTCTACATCACGAGCGCGGTCATCAAGCTCTCCGACGAGGAGCGGCGTCGTCAGCCGCTCGGCGGCGCGGTGCTTCGGCACCGGCCCGGCGTGGCCGGCCGTCCGGCGCATGCGTTCGCAGGATAGGCGCCGCGTGCCTGGGCTCGAGTTCATCGACATCCACAAGTCGTTTGGCGCCGTGCGCGCGCTCCGGGGCGTCAGCCTCTCGGTTCGGTCCGGCGAGACGCACGCCCTCATCGGAGAGAACGGCGCGGGCAAGTCCACGCTGCTCAAGATCCTCGCCGGGATCGTGGCGCCGGATGCCGGCGAGATTCGCTGGGAGGATGTGAGGCTCCCGCTCTCGGGACCGCGCGACGCGCTCGCGCACGGCATCGGGATGGTCTATCAGGAGCTGCTGACGTTTCCCAACCTGACAGTGTCGGGGAACATCTTCGCGGGGCGCGAGCTCACCGGGCGCGGGGGCGTGCTGCTCGAGCGTGAGATGCGCGTGCGGACCCGCGACCTGCTCGGACGTCTCCACCTCGCGCTGCCGCCGGACGCCCGGATGGAACATCTGTCGGCCGCGCACTGCCAGCTCGTGCAGGTGGCCCGCGCGCTCGCGTTCGAATGCCGCGTGCTGGTGCTCGACGAGCCGACGACCGCGCTCACCTCGGCCGAAGCGGATCATCTCTTCCGGGTGCTCGACGATCTGCGACAGCGCGGCGTCACGATTCTCTACGTCTCTCATCGCCTGCCCGAAGTGTTCAGGCTGTGCGACCGTATGACGGTGCTTCGCGACGGGCAGTACGTCGGCACGTTCGACCACGAAGCCCGAGCGGGGGGGGCCGAGCTGCCCGGCGCGACCCGGGAACGGATCGCGACTCCCGCCAACATCGTGCGCGCGATGGTCGGCCGCGACCTGCCGCCGAGAACGGCGCACGCGCCGCCCGCGCGAACGGCTCCGCTGCTGCGCGTGACGGGCGTGACGCGGCCGCCGCTGGTGGACGACGTGACGCTCGACGTGGCGGGCGGAGAGATCGTGGGCGTGTTCGGCCTCGTGGGATCCGGCCGCACGGAATTGCTGGAAACGATCTTCGGCATCCATCGTCCGGCGCGCGGCAGCGTGTCGGTGGGCGGCACGACGCTCGCCGGCGGCAGCGTGATCGAGGCGGCGCGCGCCGGCATCGCGCTCGTGCCGGAGGATCGTCAGCGGCAGGCGCTGCTGTTCAATCTGACGCTACGGCACAACCTCGTGCTGCCGCGCGCGACGACGAGCCGAGCGGTGATGATTCGGCCGCCGGAAGAGCGCGCGTTCAGCGGCGCGCTCCTGGACACGTGGCGGATCAAGGCCGCGGGCATCCACGCGACGCCCGACAGCCTGAGCGGCGGGAACCAGCAGAAGGTCGTGCTCGCGCGCTGGCTCGGCATCAGCCCGCGCGTCTTCCTCCTCGACGAGCCGACGAAAGGCGTGGACGTCGGCGCGAAGGACGAGATCCACGACATCATCCGGCAGAAGGCGGCAGACGGCGCCGCCTGCGTCGTCGTGTCGAGCGATCTGCCCGAGATCCTTGCGATCGCGCACCGTATCGTGGTGATGCGCGAGGGAAGAATACGGGGAGAGTTGTCAGGCGGGCAGGCGAACGAGGAGTCGGTGATGCAGCTGGCCACCGCGCCCGTGAGGCGCGCGTCGTGACCCGGCTGTTCAAGTTCCGCGAGGTGAGCACGCTCGCCATCCTCCTGCTGGAGATCGTGTTCTTCGGCTGGTATCTCTGGCCAGATCACGGCAGCTATCATCCGTTCCTCAACACGTCGAACGCCGGCCTCGTGCTGAAGTACTCGTCGATCTACGGAATCGCGGCCATCGGCGCGGCGATCGTCATCATCTCCGGCGGGATCGATTTGTCGCCGGGCGCCGTGATTGCGCTCGCGAGCGTCGTGACGAGCGGACTCCTGGTGGAGGCTGGATGGACGCTCGCCGCCGAGCATTCTCGGCGGGCTCCTCGTCGGCGTAGTGTCGGGGCTGCTGATTTCCGTTCTCGTGATTGCCGTGCAACTGCCGCCTTTCATCGCGACGCTCGGCGCGATGGGGATCGTGCGCGGCGCCGGGTTCATCATCACCGAGGGACGGTACTTCGACGTCTCCCGGCTGCTGCCGCCGGGCTGGCGGCCGCTCGGGATTCCACTGGACTGGTGGCCGCCGGCCGTGATGATTGCGCTGGCGCTGGCGTTTCAGGCGATCATGCACCGGCTGCAGTGGGGCCGCGCGGTCTACGCGGTCGGCGGGAACGAGACCGCCGCGCTCTTCTCGGGGATCTCGCTGCCGCGGATCAAGACGTCGGTCTACCTCATCTCGGCGGTGCTCGCGTCGGTGTCCGGCGTCGTGCTGGCGCTGGTGCAGGGGCAGGGCAAGGCCGACCTGGCGATGGGCTACGAGCTCGACATCATCGCGTCGGCCGTCATCGGCGGCGCGAGCCTGTCGGGCGGACGAGGATCGGTCGTCGGCGCCGTGCTGGGCGCGCTCATCTTCGGCGTGCTGCGCAACGCGCTCGCGCAGATTCCCGGCGCGACCTTCTACGATCGCGTGATCGTCGGCGTGGTTGTGATAGTGATTGTCGTGATGGATCAGATCCTCGTGAAGCGAGGCGCCTAGACATCTGAGCGGGATATTGTGTCTTCCGCCTTCAGGCGGAAGATGATTGACGTCGACGATCGTCCGGCTGAAGCCGGAAGCTACGCGACTGGAGGGTTGAGATGAAGAGGTGTGCTGCCGCGATTGCGGTCGCAGTGATCGGCGTCACCATCGCGTGCAGCGGGGGATCCGCGCCGGCCGACGCGCCGCGCAAGCTCCGGTTCGCCGTGATCCCCAAGGCGCTCGACCTTCCTGTCTTCGACTACGCGAAGCAGGGAGCCGAACGTGCCGCGAAGCAGCTCGGGAACGTCGAGGTGATCTGGCGCGGGCCGGAGACCGGCGATCAGCTCAAGCAGAAGGAGATCCTCGAAGCGTTCATCACGCAGCGCGTCGACGGCATCGCGATCTCGTGCCTGAACGGCGACTTCCTGACCGAAGCGATCAACCGCGCGGTCGATTCAGGCATTCCGGTCGTGACGTGGGATGCCGACGCACCGAGCTCGAAGCGGCTGGCGTTCTACGGCGTCGACGACAAGGCCGCGGGCCGCATCCTCGGGGAGGAGGCCGTCAAGCTGCTCAACGGCAAGGGGACGGTGGCGCTCATGACGAGCGTCGGGGCGACGAACCTGCAGCGGCGGCTCGACGGCGTGACGGAAGTGCTCGCGAAGCACCCCGGCATCAGGATCATCGAGACGTTCGACGTCAAGGAGGACACGGTCAAGGCGGCGGAGCTCATCGCGGCGGGCACGAATCGCTATCCCGACCTCGGCGCATGGATCTCGGTCGGCGGATGGCCGGTCTTCACGCGCAACGCGCTGGTGCCCGTTCCCAAGAGCACGCTCGTGATTGCGTTCGATACCATCCAGCCCGCGCCCGAGCTGCTCAAGGAAGGAAAAGTACAGATCCTGATCGGGCAGAAGTCACTTCGGGTGGGGCGAGGAGCCCGTCAGGCTTCTGGCGGGCATCAAAGCCGGCCGCATGCCGCCGGCCACGATCATCGACTCGGGCGTCGACGTCGTGCGGCAGGACAACGTCGATGCCTACGTGGAGAATTTCAAGAAGCTGCAGAGCGGCGGACAATAACATGAAAACCGATTCCCTTACCCCGAAGCCGTCAGACAAGTTCACGTTCGGTCTCTGGACCGTCGGCAACCGCGGACGCGATCCGTTCGGCGACTTCGTGCGGCCTGCTGTCGATCCCGTGGTCGCGGTCGAGCGGTTGAGCAAGCTCGGCGCGTACGGCGTCAACTTCCACGACAACGACCTCGTGCCCATCGACGCGTCGGCCGCGGAGCGCGACCGAATCGTGGGCGCGTTCAAGAAGGCGCTCTCGGATTGCGGCATGCGCGTGCCGATGGCGACGACCAACCTGTTCACGGATCCGGTGTTCCGCGACGGCGCGTTCACGTCCAACGACCCGCGCGTCCGCGCCTACGCGCTCCAGAAGACGATGCGTGCAATGGATCTCGGCGTGGAGCTCGGCGCCTCGACCTATGTGTTCTGGGGCGGACGCGAAGGCGCCGAAGTCGACGCGTCGAAGGATCCGGTCGAAGCGACCAAGTGGTTCCGCTACGCGCTCGACTACCTCTGCGAGTACGCGCTGGATCAGAAGTACAAGCTCAGGTTCGCGCTCGAAGCGAAGCCGAACGAGCCGCGCGCCGACATCTACTTTCCCACGACCGGCGCGTACCTCGGGTTCATTCCCACGCTCGCGCACCCCGAAATGGTCGGCGTCAATCCGGAGTTCGCCCACGAGCAGATGGCCGGACTGAGCTTCTACCACGCCGTCGCTCAGGCGATCGAGGCCGGCAAGCTGTTTCACATCGACCTGAACGATCAGAAGCCTGGCCGGTTCGATCAGGACCTGCGCTTCGGCTCCGAATCGATCAAGTCCCAGTTCTTCATCGTCAAGCTCCTCGAGGAGTCCGGGTACGACGGTCCCCGCCACTTCGACGCGCACGCGTACCGGACCGAGGATCAGGAAGGCGTGTGGGAATTCGCGAGCGGCTGCATGCGCAGCTACCTGATCTTCAAGGAGAAGGTGCGGCAGTTCCGGGAGGACAAGGAAATCCAGGCGGCCCTGGCCGCGGCGCGCGACGCGCACGGGGAGCCTGCGGCTGCGCCGTACTCCCGCGCCGCTGCGGACGTCCTGAAAGCCCGCACCTTCGACCGCGTGGCGCTTGCCTCACGCGGCCTCGGATACGAGCGTCTCGATCAACTGCTGATCGACTTGCTTTTGGGCGTTCGCTAGTACCCGGCAACCTTCGGCCAGCCGTCCTCCCACACCATCGTGGAGATCTGCAGCGCCGAGCCTCGGCCGAGGCCGGCGCCGTAGTAGGCGTGGAAGAACAGGTAGTCGGTGCCGCTGTCGCGCAGAACGGCGGGATGTCCCGGCCCCCGCCACGCGGCCGTGGTCGCGGCTATGACGAGCGAGCCGCCTCCCTCGGTCATCCCGATCCCGCTCTTGTCCACGTACGGGCCGGCAACCGCGCGCGACCGGCCGACGACCACGTTGTAGGTACTGTCGGCGCCGCGGCAGCATCGGTCGAATGACACGAACAGGTACCAGGTACTCGCCGCGCCGGACGATGAAAGGCGCTTCGACAGAGCCATTGACGGGTTGCTCGCGCGGCCGGCTGCTGAGCGAATGCATGGTCGTGTCCGTGGCGGACAGCTTTCCCGTCGCAGGATCGATCCGGCGGAGCTTGATTCCGCTCCAGAAGCTGCCCCAGGCGAGCCAGACGTTCCGCTCGTCCTCGATCACGAGGTTCGGATCGATCGCGTTCCAGTCATCCTTGTCCGTGTACGATCTCAGGACCATCCCCTCGTCCACCCACGAGTAGCCTTCCGCGTTGGGATCGAGCGTGCGATTGGTGGCCAGGCCGATCGCGGAGTTCCGGCTGCCGAACGACGAGACCGAGTAGTACAGGTGGTACTTGCCGTTGAAGAACGAGATGTCGGGCGCCCAGGCGTTCCGCGCCTGCGGGATCTCGCGCGTCGCCCAGTCGGGAAGCGCCGGCAGAGCGTAGCCGGCGTTCTTCCAGGTGCGGAGATCGCTGGACGTCTTGATGGGGATGATGCCCTGTCCCGCGCGGCCGCCGGTCACAAAGACGTAGTACGTGCCGTCCTGCTTGATGACGACCGGATCGTGCGTGCCGCCCACGTCGCCATCGAGCTTCAGCATTTCCTGGAACGGAACGGCGCAGATGCCCGGGGCGATCAGGCCAGCGACGAGCGGCGCCGCTGCAAGCACGACAAGACGGCAGAACCTCATCGCGCGGCCAGTGCCTCCGCTTCGCGCGCGGCGTACGTCTCGATCGCGATCTTGTACGCGGCGACGTGCGCGGGGTTCGGCGTGATGCGGGACTCCACCGAGGGCACGACGAAGCCGCTGATGACGTCCTCCCAGGCCAGCGGGGTCCCGGACGCCATCCGATCCGCGTGGAACGCGCGGAGCGCGGCGCCGAGCGCGGCGGAGTTGCCGGTCTGCAGCTGCAGGACCTCGGCGTCGAACACGTCTGCGAGGACCTGCAGGACATCGCGGTTCGCAGAGGCGCCGCCCGTCGCGTAGATCGTCGCGATCCGCACGCCCATCCACCGGCTGTGCAACGCCATGGCCATCATCTGCGCCTCGACGACGGCGCGCACGCTCGTGTCGGCATCCGAAGATTCGAAGCCGTAACGCTTCACGCCGGGCGTGAGCACGAGCGGCGTGATCTCCGGATCGAACCACGGCAGCATCGTCCTGCCGCCGTTGCCGGCCGGAGTGCGCTGGAGCGCGTCCGAGAACTGCGGCCAGCCCATGCGATACGCGTCGCGGATGCGCTCGCGCGCGAGCGAGCCGTTCTTGAAAACCGTCATGCCCATGTACGCGCCGGTCGGCGAGGCGAAGACGTGCCCCGTACCGTCCTCGCTCGGACGCGGCGTGGGCATGATGCCGAAGATCGTGTCGCTCGTGCCGAGCGACACCGCGACCACGCCCTCGCGGACGAGGCCGGTGCCGACGAGGCTGCAGGGATTGTCGCCGGACCAGGCAACCACGCGCGCGGCGGGCAGCCGGTAGCGCCGCGTCCAGAACGGCGAGAGGGTGCCCGCGACGTGCCATGAGTCGGCGACCGCCGGCAGCTTCGCCTCCAGTCCCTGCGCGGTCGCGCGAATCGCCGCGAGGGACCACTGGCGAGACGCCAGATCCATCAGGTTCATGCCCGACCCGTCGCCGGGATCGATCGGCGCGTGATGGCCGGCGAGGAGCGAGGCCAGCCACGAGCTGATCAGGTGAATCCGATCGGTCGAGGCGTAGGCGTCTGGATCTTCCTCCGCGAACTTCCGGATCTGCGGTCCTGTGAAGCGCTCGAACGCGCGTGACCCTGTGAGGCGGGCGAGCGCACGCGGCCCGCCGACGGCCGCCTCGATCGCGGCGCACTGCGCCGTCGTGCTCGAGTCCATCCAGATCGGAGAGCTGTCGCGCGAGAAGATGTCCTTGATCTGATCGGCGAGGGGCAGCGCCGGCTCGAGGCTTCCGAGGCGCTCGCGGGCGAGCGCGTTCACGTAGACGCTTCCGTGCTGCTGCGCGGATCCCGAGATCGCCCGCAGCTCGCTCCAGTCGACGTCGGCGTCGCGGACGAGCTCCGCGATCATCCGGTCGAGCGCCTCCGACCACATGAGCGGCGGTGCGTGAGCGATCGTTGGATCGGCTGTCGGGAGCACGCCGTGCCGCGTCCCGTAGTCGGGCAGCGCATCGTCGTACCTGAAGGACCGTTCGAAGAGGAGCGCGCGGCGGTCGCCGTCGACCTCGATTGCCGTCGCCGTCACGCTCTGCGTGCTCGAGTCCAGGCCAAGATAGATCGCCACGGCTATTGAGGAACCTCCCAGCGTCCCGAGCTCGCCGACCGGAACACCGCGTCGATGCAGGCCATGTTCTTCACCGCATCCTCGATGGGCGAGGGAACGTCGCTGCCGTCGAGAATCGCCTTCGAGAAGAGATCGCCCTGGATCGTGTACTGGTTGCAGGTCTCGATCTCGATCTCGGTCGCGCCGCCGCCGAAGAGATCCTTCCCCGTGTCGACGATGATCCGGCAGGGACGATCGGTTGGCGCATTGAACGGGATGGGCAGCTCGATCCGCCCGGTCGTGCCGAAGATCTGCATGCGCTGGTAGAACACCATCTGCGTGCTGCACGTGCCTGCCGCGTGGCCCGTCCCGAAATCCAGCATGATCGTCGTCATGCGGTCGATGCCCATCTCGGGATCGCGGTCGAGGGCGCCAATCACGCGCTGCGGCTCAGTGTCGAACAGGAACCTCGACGTGTTGATCAGGTAGCAGCCGATGTCCATCAGCGCGCCGCCGCCCGACGCGGGCAGGTTGCGGATGTTCGTCGGGTCGCGATTGAAGTAGCTGAACGCTCCCAGCATCGACCGCAAGTCGCCGATCGTGCCCCGCCGCACGATTTCGCGCACCTCGAGCCATTGCGGGTGCGTGCGGACCATGAACGCTTCCTGGATCTTCGCGCCCGTCCGGTCGCGCGCCTCGATCAGTTGGCGCGCTTCCCCGGCGCTGAGCGCAATCGGCTTCTCGCACAGCACGTGCTTGCCGCGCTCGGCGGCCTTCGCGGTCCACGGGACGTGGAGATCGTTCGGGAGCGGATTGTAAATGGCGTCGATGTCGGGATCGTTCAGGAGGGCGTCATACGATCCGTACACCTTCGGGATTCCGAGCGCGGCTGCCGCGCTGCGTGCCTTGTCGGCGCTCCGGGAGGCGATGGCCGTCACATCCGAGTATCGCCCGCGCTGCATGGCCGGGATGACCTTCTCGGTGGCGATCTTCGCGACACCGAGCACACCCCATCTGACTTTGGTCATAGCGTTTGGTTACCCTGGCCTGTCGGACGAAGCGTACTCGGGAGCACGGCGGCGCGCAAACCGCGGGTCATGAACGTCGAACGCGCCAGCATTCTGTTATGAGCTCATAACCGGAACGAGCGTTCCCGGCTGCGCCTGATTGCCGTATTGTAGGGCGCGAGTGCATCCGCGCCTCGATGGCCGCGGCTGCGGGAAGGACGTTGCTGCCGAATGCGGAATCGAATCACTCGACGCGAGGCGCTGAAGCGGTTGGGGAGCGCAGGTGCGGGCGTGACGCTGGCCGGCGGAATCATCCGCGGTCAGACGGCGCCGATCACGATCGGCGGGAAGCCGGTCGAGATCATTGTCACCTCGCTGAGTTCGGCGACCGTTCGAATCCGCGTCGTGCCGGCCAGCGAGGGTGCGACCGCGACGATTCCAGACGACGGCGGACTGGTCGATCCCAACGGTGGAAAGCCGGCTGGAAGCGGACGAGCCGGGGAGCGCTTCGAGCCGATCCGCGCCGGCGATCTCGTCGTCAGGTTCTCGCCGGATCCTCCGACGATTCACGTCGACGCTCGGTCCGGCGGATCAGTGCAGCGCTTCACGTTCGATCCGCAAGCGCCGGACATGCGGTTTCTGTTGCCCAAGGGGCCGTTGCTCGGGCTCGGGCAGGGCGGTCCGCAATTCGATCGCAAGGGTCAGACCGATCGCATGCGAAATGGTCAGGGCGGCTATCAGCTCGCGACACATGGCGCGCGCGCGCCGATTCAATGGCTCGTCGGCACCGATGGCTGGGGCCTCTTCATCCACCATCCGCTGGGCGCCTTCGACTTCACCGGAGCCGACGGCAGGTTCACTCCCGCGGCGGCAGGAGCGCCGACGGATCTCTTCGTCGTCGCGTCGAGCGATCCCGCCGTGATCATGCGCGAGTACGCGCGAATCACCGGGCTGCCCGAGCTGCCGGCGCGATGGACGTTCGGGTACATGCAGTCGCACCGCACGCTCTCGGGGCCCGAGGAAATCCTCTCGATCCCGCGGACGTTCCGCGAGAAGAGACTGCCGTGCGACGCCCTCATCTATCTTGGAACCGAGTTCACGCCGTCGGGGTGGAACACGCGCAACGGCGAGTTCGGCTGGAAGAAGGAGAACTTTCCGGACCCGAAGCGGATGATCGACGAGATCCACGATCAACACTTTCGCGTCGTCGTGCACGTCGTCATCGAAGGGCGGCGGATGTCGGGGACGGTCGCCGAGCCGTGCACGCCCGAGCGCGCGGTGCCGAGCGGCCGCACGGCCGACGACCGGTGGCCCGAGGATCGACACGCGGCGTGCTACTGGCCGTATCACAAGCCGCTCGTCGATCTCGGCGTGGACGGCTGGTGGCCCGACCAGGGCGACGGGCTCGACCTGCCGTCGCGTCTCGTCCGGCACCGCATGTACTGGGAGGGGACGCAGCAGCTGCGGCCGAACGAGCGCCCGTTCGCGCTGCATCGCAACGGCGCCGCGGGCATGCAGCGGTACGGCGCGTTCCTGTGGTCGGGCGACGTGCAGTCGCGGTGGGAGACGCTGAAGAATCACATTCCAATCGCCGTGAACACGGGTCTGTCGGGCATTCCCTATTGGGGGACCGACATCGGCGGCTTCGTGCCGACGGCGGAGTACACGGGCGAGCTCCACGTCCGATGGTTCCAGTTCGCCGCGTTCTGCCCGTCGTTCCGCGCGCACGGACGCAACTGGCATTTGAAGCTGCCGTGGGGCTGGAACGGCGGCGACGGCGGTCCGAACGAAACCAAGGCGTTCACGCCAGCTCCGGAGGAGCTGAAGAACCCCGAGACCGAGCGGATCATGAAGAAGTACCTCGAACTGCGGTACACGCTTCTGCCGTACATCTACACGGCCGCGCGGGAGACATCCGAAACCGGCTTGCCGATGATGAGGGCGATGTGGCTGCATCACCCCGGCGATCCCGTGGCCGCCGCGCGAGGCGATCAGTTCTTCTGGGGACGCGATCTGCTCGTCGCGCCGGTCGTCGAGAAAGGCGCCGTGACGCGGAAGGTGTACCTTCCAAAAGGGACGTGGTTCGACTACTGGACCGCGGAACGCATCGAGGGCGGGCGCGAGATCGATCGGAAGGTCGACCTCGAGACGACGCCCATCTACGTGCGGGCCGGCGCGATCGTGCCGTCAGGACCGGTCAGGCAGTACGTCGACGAAGCGGTCGCAGGACCGCTGACGCTGACGATCTGCCCCGGAGCCGACGGCTCGTCGTCTCTCTACGACGATGACGGCCGGACGTTCGACTACCGGAAGGGGCAGTTTGCGCGGATCGAGGCGCGATGGGACGATGGCGGCCGCCGATTGAGGTTGTCGCTCGCGCCCGGATCGCGGATGCTTTCCTCGACGCCGCGTGCGATCGACGTCGCGATCATCGGCGAGAAGAAGCGGACGCCGGTCAAGTTCGAAGGCAAACTAGTCGAGGTGAGGTTGTGAGCATGCATCGACGCGTCTTTGCGGTTGTTGCGGCCGTTGCGATCTTCGCGGCTGGCGGCCGTACTCAAGGACCGGCCGCCGAGCCAGTCACGATCAAGGTCGACGCCAAGACGGTCCTCGGCCCGATGAAACCGATCTGGGCCTGGTTCGGCTACGACGAGCCGAACTACACCTACATGAAGGACGGCCAGAAGCTGCTGACCGAGCTGTCGAAGCTGAGCCCGGTCCCAGTGTTCGTCCGCACGCACAACCTCCTGACGACGGGCGACGGCACGCCCGCGCTGAAGTGGGGCTCGACCAATGCCTACACCGAGGACGCGAACGGCCGTCCGGTCTACGACTGGACGATCGTCGATCGGATCGTCGACACGTATCGCGCGCGCGGGATGAAGCCCCTGATGCAGATCGGGTTCATGCCCGAGGCGCTCTCGGTCAAGCCGCAGCCTTACAAGCACGACTGGAAGCCTGGGGTCGAGTACGGGCGCATCTACACGGGGTGGGCGCATCCGCCGAGGGACTACGACAAGTGGAGCGAGCTCGTCTTCCAATGGGTGCAGCATTCCGTGAAGAAGTACGGCCGGCGCGAGGTGGAGAGCTGGTGGTGGGAGGTCTGGAACGAGCCCGACATCGGCTACTGGCAGGGCACGCCCGAAGAGTACTTCAAACTCTACGACTACGCGGCGCATGGGCTGAAGCGCGCGCTGCCGACCGCCCGCATCGGCGGTCCGCACGTGACGGGACCGAACGGGGCGCGCACGCAGAAGTTCCTCCGCGATTTCATCGAGCACTGCCTGCGCGGCGTCAACCACGCGACCGGCAAGACCGGCACGCCGCTCGACTACGTCGGGTTCCACGCGAAAGGCGCCCCGCGCGTGACGAAAGAGGCGGACGCCACCTGGGTCCGCATGTCAGTCAGCAATCAGCTGCGCGCCATCTCCAACGGCTTCTCGATCGTCGCGTCCTATCCCGAGCTGAAAGACACGCCCATCGTCATCGGCGAATCCGATCCGGAGGGCTGCGCCGCCTGTCCGATGCGCACGGATCCGCACAACGCCTATCGGAACGGGACGATGTACTCGAGCTATACGGCCGAGCAGATCGCGAGGACCTATCAGCTCGCCGATCTGCACAAGGTCAACCTCATGGGATCGGTGACATGGGCGTTCGAGTTCGAGGATCAGCCCTTCTTCGACGGCTTCAGGGATCTCTCGACGAACGGGCTCGCGAAGCCGGTGCTGAACGTCTTCCGGATGCTGGGCATGATGGGCGGCGACCGCGTCGCGTCGGAGAGCAGCGGAGCGCTGCCGCTCGAAGCCGTGAGAGACAACGGCGTCCGCGAGCGCGCCGACATCAACGCGCTGGCGAGCCGGCAGCAGCGATCGATTGGCGTGCTCGTGTGGAACTACCACGACGACGATCGACCGGCCGCGGATGCGCCGATCGAGCTGACGATTGCCGGCGTGCCGGCTACCCGCGTGCGGCTGACGCATCATCGGATCGATCGCGATCGCAGTAACGCGTACGACGCCTGGAAGCGTCTGGGATCGCCTCAGCCGCCATCGGCGCAGCAGTACGAAGCGCTCGCGCAGGCCGGCCAGCTGCAGGAGCTCGAGCCCGCGCGCCGGTCGACGCGAAAGGGGGCGTCGTCTCGATCGCGTTCACGTTGCCGCGCCAGGGTGTGTCGTTTGTCAAACTGTCCTGGTAGACGTGGCGCTGCGCGTCGATACGGGCCGGATCCGGACACTGGGGTCGGACCCCTGTGGAACTGTGGAGCAGCCCCTGGGACTACGCGCCATCCGGGAGCGGATCTGTGAGAACGACACCGACGGGAGTGACTGAAGCGGTGTTCGGCTCGATGCCGGACGGTACACCGATCAAGCTGTTCACGCTGACGAACGCGAGCGGCATGGAAGTCCGCGCGATCGCGTACGGCGCCATTGTCGTGTCCATCAAGGTCGCAGATCGGAGCGGCAGGTTCGACGACGTGGTGATAGGGCATGACACGCTGGACGGATACCTCACGCGTTCGCGTTTCTTCGGTGCGGCCGTCGGCCGGTACGGCAATCGGATCGGCGGCGCGCAATTCACGCTCGACGGCCGCGTGTACACCCTCGCGAAGAACAACGGACCCAACCACCTTCACGGCGGCGTCAAGGGCTTCGACAAGGTCGTCTGGCAGTCGGCAGTGAAGGACGACGCGCGGGGCCCGTCAGTGGTCTTCACGCGCTCGAGCCCTGACGGGGAAGAGGGCTATCCCGGGACCCTCGACGCGAGCATCGCGTACGTCGTGACCGACAAGAACGAGCTGCTCATCGACTACCGCGCGGTGACGGACAAGCCGACGCACGTCAACCTGACGAATCACAGCTACTTCAACCTGGCCGGCGACGGGTCCGGAGACATCCTGGGGCATCGCCTGACGCTGTCGGCGGATCGCTATACTCCCGTCGATGCCGGCCAGATTCCGACGGGCGAGCTGGCGCCGGTCGAGGGCACGCCGTTCGACTTCCGGCGCGAGACGACCATCGGCGAGCGCATCGATTCACATCACGAGCAACTGCGGATCGGCGCGGGCTACGACCACAACTTCGCGATCAACAGGAGCGGCGACGGTCTCCAGCCTGCCGCACGCGTCGTCGAACCTTCGAGCGGGCGGACGCTGGACGTGCTCACGACCGAGCCGGGCGTTCAGTTCTACGCCGGCAACAAGCTCGATGGATCGATTACAGGCAAGCGAGGACACGTCTATCGCGCGCGCACGGGATTCTGCCTGGAGACGCAGCACTTTCCGGATTCGCCGAATAAGCCCCAGTTTCCGTCGACCGTGCTGCGGCCTGGCGCGACCTATCGATCGACGACGGTGTATCGATTCGGTCTGCTGTAGTGTCCGGCTTCAGCCGGACCTCGCCGATCAGCGTGGCGGTACGGCTCTGGTCACGATCGCGCTGTGTCGCGCGAGAGCGACGCCGCGAAGTCCGCCAGCTCCTCGCGCTCAACACTCGCACGACCGGAGAGCGGTTGGCCCCCCCGGTTTGAAGCACCACCGCCCCCTCACCACGACGCTTGCGGCGCGACTCACCAGTCTGTAGCATATGTGGCTATGACATCTATCGGCGCGCGCATGCTCGACCGCGAACTGAAGAAGGGGGCGGCGGAGGTGATCATCCTCTCCATCGTCGAGCCGCGCGCACGCCACGGATACGAGATCAGCAAGCTCATTGAAACGCGCTCGGCCGGGCATCTCAAATTCCACATCGCCTCTCTCTATCCACTCCTGTATCGGCTGGAGGAACGTGGGTGGCTGCAGGGCCGGTGGGTGGAGAAGCCCGGACAGCGTCGGCGCCGATTCTACAGTCTCACGGCTGAGGGCCGGCGCGTGCTCACCAGCCAACGCGAGACCTGGAAGACCTTCGTGTACGCGATGGGTCTGATCACGGGAGTCGACCATGCCTGACTGGACCGAACACCTGCGTCCGCGTCTCGCCGGGCTCCGGCTCGGTGCCAGCCGTGAGGCAGAGATTGTCGAGGAGCTGTCGCAGCATCTGGATCTGCGGTACGAGGAGCTCTGTGCAGGTGGCGCCAGCGACGTCGAGGCGCGTCGTCTCGCGATCGAGGAGCTGCGCGAGCCCGACGTGCTCGCACAACATATGCGACCGCTTCGGCAGGCGCATTTGCCGCTGCCGATGACACCTGGAACGCCTGCCCGGTTCCTGCCCGGCGACCTCTGGCAGGACCTGCGCTACGCCGCGCGCATGTTGCGGAAGCAACCTGGCTTTGCTGGCGCGGCTATCCTGACGCTCGCGCTCGCCATCGGCGCGACAACGGCCATCTTCACGGTGGTCGATGCGCTGCTGCTGCGCCCGCTCCCGTTTCCCAAGGCGGATCGCCTCGTCCAGCTCGGACGCGCGTATCCTGGTGGCTTCGCAGACGTCACGTCGGTGCCCAAGTTCATTCATTGGCGCACTGAAGGCCGGCAGGTGTTCGACGAGATGGCCGCGTACGGCAACCTGGGAACGGGGTTCAACCTGGTCAGCTCTGGCGCTCCTGAGCGACTCACCGGATCGCATGTGTCGGCGGGGTTCTTCGACGTGATGGGCGTTCAGCCTGCTCTGGGGCGAGTGTTCCGCCAGGAAGAGGACGTCCCGGGAGGACCCAGACTCGTCATCCTGAGCCACACCCTCTGGAAGACCCGCCTCGGTGCCGATCCTCGCGTCGTTGGCCGGGCGATCACGCTCAACAGCGAGCCGTACACGGTCATTGCTGTGATGCCCGATGGGTTTCGCTATCCGGACATCGCGGATCTCTGGACGCTCTTTCAGTTCGATCCGGCCAGCCGGAGCCGTGCCAACAACTTCGAGGTGACCGCGCGGTTGAAGCCTGAGACAACGCTCGACCAGGCACGCGCTGCGATGGAGATCGCCGGCAAGGCGCTCCGGCGTACCACGCCAGACCTCATGGGCGATAACGAGACGGTTGGCATCCGGCCGCTGCGGGAACGGCTCTACGGCGACATGCGTCAGGCGCTCCTCATCCTCCTCGCGTCGGCGGGATTCGTGCTGCTCATCGGTTGCGTCAACGTCGCAAATCTGCAGCTCGTGCAGGCCGCCGGGCGCCATCACGAAATCGCACTGCGCACGGCGCTCGGGGCGAGCACGTGGACGCTCGTACGACAGCTTCTGGTGGAGAGCGTCCTGCTCGCCGCAATCGGCGGAGTGGTGGGTGTGGCGCTCGCGTATGTGGGCGTACCGGCGCTGCTGGCACTCAGCCCTGTCCACGTGCCCTATGCCGAAGGCATTGCCGTGAACTGGCGTGTGCTCGGCTTTGCTCTCGCCATGTCGCTCGTGGCTGGCCTTGCCTTCGGCCTGCTGCCGGCCTGGCAGTCGGCGCGGCCAAATCTCGACCACGTGTTGCGTGCCGGCTCCCATCGAACGATCGGCCGGACGAGCCGCCTGACCCGACGCGCGCTCGTCGCGGGCGAGGTGGCGCTCGCACTCATGCTCACGATTTGCGCGTTCCTGCTGGTGAAGAGTCTCGTGGGCCTGCAATCCACGAACCCAGGCTTCGCTGTCGAGAACGTGTTGACGATGAAGCTCGCACTGCCTGAGGCGAGATACGGGACCGGCCAGGCACTGGCCGATTTCCAGGAACGCGTCGAAGAGCGGCTCGCAGTGCTGCCTGGCGTGCGCGCGGCCGCAGTCGCACACACGCTGCCGCTGGAGCTGGGATCGGAGTTCCCATTTACGATTGAAGGCCGATACGTGCCGGGCACGGACACGGGTGTCGCGGACGCGCAGTACCGCCCCATCAGCCGGCGTTATTTCGACGCGCTGCAGATCCCGTTGCGCCGCGGCCGCGTGTTCGACGCTCGCGATCGCCGGGGCACTATGCCGGTCGCGGTCATCAACGAGGCGGCGGCTCGCCGGATCTGGCCCGGTGAGGATCCGATCGGCCGGCGAATTACGGCGGGGCAGCCATACCTTCCGGACCTCGCCGACCCCACCGCCCGCGAGATCGTCGGCATCGTCGGCGACGTCCGGGAAGACGGACTCGGGTCGGATCCTCCGTCGATCCTGTACCTACCGATCTCCCAACTGAACGAGGCCTACGCGGCGCTCGGTACTCGCCTGCTGCCCTTTTCGGTCATCGTTCGGGGTGACGCGTCGGTGGCGGCTCTGACACGGTCCGTCCAGCAGGCGATCTGGTCGGTCGATCCGCAGCAGCCGATCGCGGACGTGCGGTCGATGCCGGAAATCGTCGCTCGCTCTCTGGGTCCACAAAGGTTCAACACGGTACTCCTCGGCGGGCTTGCGGCGCTCGCGCTCCTGCTCGCCGCGGTTGGTCTCTACGGCGTGATCGCGCACATCGTCGGACAACAGACGCGTGAGATTGGTATACGCATGGCGCTCGGCGCCACGCGATCCAATGTCCTCGGTCAGTTCCTCCGCCAGGCCCTGTTCCTGGTGGCGGTGGGTATCGTCGTGGGATTGGTGGGTGCGTTCAGCCTGACGCGTGTGCTGCGAACGCTGTTGACGGGCATCAGTACGAGCGACCCGTGGGTCTTCGCGTTGGCGCCGGCGCTGATGTTCGCGGTTTCCGTCGTGGCCGCGCTTCGACCTGCGCTGCGCGCCGCAGGCGTGGACCCGGCTCGTGCTCTGCGCGCAGAATAACTGGGCGCCTGTCGTAACTCGCTCAGCGTGGTGAAGCCACGCCGTAGCTCTCGGGACAAACAGAGACGGGCCCGCCTTCGCCGAGGCTCGGCGGCAGCCTCCGCGAGAAATGAGAACGAAGGTTGGTGAGCCTAAATTTCACGAGTTGGAACCGGATTGGCGAATGGCTCAGACGGGTGGAGGCGATTCGATACGCTGCCTGACTGCCGTGGACGAACACTAGTCCTAGTCGGCTCTGAGCACCACGTTTGGGTCCAGCCGCGACGCGCGCCACGCGGGCAGCCAGCACGCCCCGGCGGCAACCAGAGTAATCGTCATAGTCACCGCCGCCAGCGTTGTGGGATCCGTCGGCTGGACGCCGAACAACACTGACCCAATCAGCCGATTCAGTCCAAGCGCACCTGCCAGTCCAACGACGACGCCGATGATGGTGAGTTGCAGACCCTGCTTCATCACCAGCGCGAGCACGCTGGAACGGGCCGCGCCGAGCGCAATGCGAATGCCGATCTCGCGCCGGCGCTCCGTCGCGACATAGGAGAGAACACCGTACGTGCCGACGGCCGCAAGAAGCAGCGCCAGTCCGGCGAACGCGCCCAGCAGCTGCGCCAAGAGCCTTGGCCGGCGAATCGATTCCGCGAACACCGACTCCATGTCGCGGAGCCGCACGATGGGAACAGCGGGATCGACTTCCCGCACGAGTCGCTCAAGTGTCCGTGACAAGGCGGCGGGCGGCAGGATCGTCCGCAGCACCACGTTCATCGTCGGCGCAGCCATCGCAAGCTGGTCGAGAGATACGTAGAGTTCGGTTCCCGTGTCTTTCTCGACGCCGCTCTGCTTGACGTCCTTGGCCACGCCAATCACCGTATGCCAGGAGTTACCGCCAAAGCCAATCGCCGCACTGAGGTTGGGCCGCACACGTTGCCCAATCGGGTTACGCCCTTTCCAGATCCTGTTCGCCAGCGTCTCGTTGACGATGACAACCCTGGCTGGTGACGCCGCATCGGCCGGTTCGAAGCTGCGGCCGGCGACGATCGGCACGCCCATCGTCTCGAAATAGTCGCCCATGACGAATTGGTAGTAGTCGACGATCTCAACGGCGCTGCCGTCAGCGGCGGTGTGGTTCTCGATACGGGTAGGGATGGCCTCTGGAGATCGATTCGGCGGCAGACCCGACATGACGGCGGCCCCCTGCACGCCTGGTGCAACCCGCAGCTTATCGAGAAGGCGTTGATACGCCGGACCGCGCGTGTCGGGGTCGTATGGTTCTGCCAGCGTCATCGAGAACGTCACAAGGCGCGATCGATCGAATCCCGCATCGACGCTCGTGAGGTTGTAGACCGTTCGGATCAGCAAACCCGCGCCAATGACGAGCATCACCGCCAGCGCGACTTCGACCACAACGAGCGCGCGGCGGATATGGTGGCGTCCAGCGCCGCTGGCCCCTCGGTCCCCGCCCTCCTTGAACGCCGTCACGAGGTCATTAATCCGTCCCTGCGCGACGGGCGCGAGGCCGAAGAGCACGCCCGTCGCGATTGACACACCGAGCGCAAAGAGCAGGACGGACAGGTCGATGCCGATTTCACTCATCCGGGGCACGCTGGTTGGGTACGCGCGGATCAGCGCTTGCACGGCGACACGGGCGAGCCACAGGCCTAGCATTCCGCCAGCAAAGCACAGCATCACGCCTTCGGTCATCGTCTGCCGGAGCAGCCGGCTTCGGCTGGCGCCAAGAGCCGCGCGCACGGCAAATTCACGGCGACGTGACTCGGCACGGGCCATCAGCAGGTTCGCGAGATTCGCGCACGCGATCAGCAGGACGAACCCGACAGCGACCTGCAATATCCAGATCGAACGGCGGGCATCGCCAACAATCGCGTCCTGCACCGGCTGCATCTGCAGTGTGTGGTCTGCCGCGCGCGACGGACGACTCGTGGGGACATGGCCCGACGAGCCGGTACGCTCGCCCCAGTTCTCGAGGAACGCGTTCAATTCTGTCTGCGCCGCCTGCGCCGTAACGCCGTCCTTCAGGCGCCCAATGACATGGAGGATGTGGAAGCCGCGGTTCTGACGAATAGCCGCAGGGAGTCCGAGCGGCAACCAGATTGCTGTGTGGTTGTCCATGACATCGATGCCGGATGGCATGATCCCAAGGATTTCGTGAGGCCGACCGTCGACATTCACGGCCTGTCCAAGGACTGGCTGTCCTCCAAAGGCCGTTTGCCACAACTCGTACGAGAGAATTGCGAGCGGTGGCGCCAGGCCCCCGGCACGATTGGTTTCTTCCTCGCTGAATATGCGTCCCTGCGCCGGCTGAACGCCAAGCGTGTTGAGCAGATCAGCGTCGACAGATATCGACCGCACGCGAAGAGCTCGACCGCCTGCCGTGAGGTTGACTTCACCCGTTGTGTAGGCGCCACCCATGGTTCTGTACGCCCCGACCGCAGCAAACGACTGATTGATCTGCCGGAACTCCAAGTACTCCTGGACTGAGAGCGGGTTCCTGGTCAACCCGAGCGCCGGAAATTCCGTGGTCAGATACATCAGCTGTTCCGGTCTGGGATAGTCGAGCGGACGCAGGATCACGCCGTTGACAATCGAGAAGATGGCCGTATTAGCGCCGATTCCTAATGCCAGCGTCAGGAGCGCGACCGCCGTGAACACGGGAGTGCGCCGAAGCGTGCGCAGCCCATGGCTCACGTCGCGCGCCAGGTCGTCCAGCCACGGCAGCCCTCGCTGATCCCGGAGAGTGTCCATCGCTTGCGAAGCGCCTCCGGCCTCAATCCGCGCGGCGCGCACGGCATCCGCCGGCTCAAGACCACGACGTCGCGCTTCTTCTGCAGCCATCGCCAAGTGCAGCCGGAGCTCCTCTTCCAGATCAGCGTCGCGCCGGCTTGGAAGCAGCGTTCCCCGGAGACGGTGAATCCATTCGCGAAGGACGCGCATGCGATCCTCCTGCGTCATGCCTCGCCGTGCAGCACCGTGTGGATGATGCCCGACATCCGGTCCCAGGCGTCTTTTTCCCTGGCGAGCTGACGCCGGCCTGCCGACGTGACGCTGTAAAACCTCGCCTTGCGATTGGTCTCCGTAGTGCCCCACTTCCCGCGGAGCAGGCCACGCTGCTCCAGCCGCATCAATGCGGGATACAGCGTGCCCATATTGAGCTGCAGCGCGCCGCTCGACACCTGCTCGAGACGCGCGGCAATGGCGTAGCCGTGTAGCAGCCCCAGCGAATCCAGCGTCTGAAGGACCATCAGGTCGAGCGTCCCCTGCAGGACGTCAGCCTTTGGCCCCGCTCTATTAGACACGCTAATGGAATATCATCTGCCGCATTAGACTGTCAAATGAGGCCGAGCGTGCGGAAGAAGGTATGGCGCCACACGCGTGAGGAATACGGAGAGACCCCGCGAGCAAACTGAAGAGGAGTTGAGCCGCCTCGGAATCGAACCGAGAACCCTTGCGGTGACGCTGAAGTCCGGCTGAAGCCGGACACTACAGCTCATTCGGCTGAAGCCGGGCGCTACAGTGGTCCGGCTGAAGCGGACATTACGGCTGATTGGGTTCGATTCGCGGGATGGCGATCAGGATCAACACGAACGCCGTCACGTGGCACATCCCCATGATCGAGAACACCATTCCGTAGCCCATCCCCAGATCGAGCATCCGTCCCGCCATGAGGTTCGAGACGATTCCCCCCATCGCGCCGCCGAAGCCGACGAGTCCGGCCACGGAGGCGACGACGCGCCGCGGGAAGATGTCGGTCGGCACGATCATCACCAGCGTGGACCATGATTGCTGGCCGAAGAACGCGATGCTGAACAGCACGATCGCGAGCTCGACCGGCACTTGCGTGACGAAGACGATGAGCGGCATGACCGCGGCGCTCGCGCCGAGCGCGATCTTCCGCGCCGCGTTGATCGTGGCGCCGCGGGTGAGCAGCCAGCTCGAGAACCAGCCGCCAATCAGGCTTCCGATCCCGGCCGCGGCGTACGGAATCCACGCGTAGGCGCCCACCTGCTTCACATCGAAGCCGCGCGCGTCGTAGAGATACTTCGGGAGCCAGAACAGGTAGAAATACCAGGCGCCGTCGGTGAGGAACTTCGCGAGCACGAGGCCCCACACCTGACGCATTCCGAGCAGGCTGAGCCACGAGATCGCCGGGGCTGATGCGCCGGGTGTCTCGAACACCTCGGCGATCGTCGTCCGTTCGGCCGCCGTCAGGCGAGGATGCTGCGCGGGCGGGTAGTACTCGCGCGCCCACCAGACCGTCCACGCGAGTCCTGCGACGCCGCACACGAGGAACGCCCACCGCCAGTTGGCGCCGATGATGACCGCGGCGATGAGCGGCGGCGCGACGACTGCGCCGATCGCGGTCCCGGCGTTGATGATGCCCATCGCCGTGGAGCGCTCACGGGCGGGGAACCACTCGGCGACGGCCTTGGTCGCCGCCGGGAAGCCGCCGCCTTCGCCGACGCCGAGGAGGAACCGGCTCAGCGCCAGCCCGCCGAAGCCCTGCGCGAGGCCGTGGCCCGCGCACGCGAGCGACCACCAGATCATGATCAGCGTGAAGCCGCGCCGTGTCCCGAACCAGTCGATGAGGGCGCCGCCGCCCGCGTACATGAGCCCGTACGCGGCCAGGAAGGCAATCTGAAGACGGGAGAAGTCGGTGTTGGTGAGCGGGATCTCGCGCTGGATCGCGGCGACGGCAATCGAGAGCGCCTGCCGATCGAGATAGCTGATGGCGATCGCGAGGCTCAGCACGAGGGCGATGCGCCAGCGCACGGCCCATCATACTTGCCCCGGGCCGGCGGCCCGCGGCATTAGCATTTGTCATAACCCCATTAGGCCTGGATTTCGTAATACTAATTCGTCCGTGGTCTGTTCAGACCGCTCCGGACGAGAGCACGTCAGGCCGTTTCGCTCAGGGAGGAGCCCGCCATGCGAAGACCTACGACACTCGCGCTCCTGCTGGGACTGATCGCAGTCCTCGTCGCCGCACCGGCGTTCGCTCAGCGCCAGCTTGGTGCGATTCACGGGACGATCACCGACGCCACGGGCGCGGTGCTGCCCGGTGTGACCGTTACGTTGACCAACAAGAGTACCGGCGAGGTACGAACGTCGGTGACGAACGAAGTCGGCATCTACCGTCTCCAGAGTCTCGATCCCGGGACGTACGATGTGACCGCTGAGCTCTCCGGTTTCGGCAGAGCTGCGCGCTCGGACGTCGTCGTATCAATCGGCGCCGCCGTGGGCCTCAACATCGCGCTGGCGGCGACCGGCGTGACCGAAACGGTTCAGGTGAGCGGCGTCTCGCCCGACATCCAGACGGAGAAGGCGGATCTCTCCTCGGTCGTCGAGCGCCAGCGCATCGTGGATCTGCCGATTGCCGGCCGCAACCCGCTGACGCTCGCGACGCTGCAGCCAGGCATCCTGGGACTGCCCGGCGGCACCGACTTCCTCGCGCAGGAACAGGGGATGGGGTTCAACGCCAGCGGCCAGCGCAGCGGCGCGAACAACGCCATGGTCGACGGACTCAGCATCAACGGTGGCCCCTGGTCGGGCACGGTCCTGATCGTGCCCAACACGGAAGCCGTCCAGGAATTCCAGGTCGTCGCGAACAATCCGTCGGCCGACTTCGGCCGCAACACCGGCGCGGCGATCAGCCTCGTGACGCGCGGCGGGACGAACCTGGTCCGCGGCAGCGGGTTCTCGTTCTACCGGAACAACGACATGCGGGCGAAGACCTACTTCGAGACGCTGAACAACTCGACGAAGGCGAACTTCAACAAGTACGACTTCGGCGGGAGCGTCGGCGGTCCCGTCCGCCGCGACAACGCGTTCTACTTCTTCTCGTACGAAGGCGTGCGCGAGAACACGGGAACAGGCCAGCAGTTCACGGTCGAGACGGAACAGTTCCGCGACTTCGTGCTGCAGACGCGGCCGAACTCCAACGCGGCGTACCTGCTCGACAAGTACCGTCCTCCCGTCTATCCGACGACCGGCCTGCTCGATCTCGGAAGCCCGGCGCCGGGCGTGCGGACGATCGGTCCGCGGGACGGCATCCCCGACGTCGGCACGATCAACTACGCCATCGTCAACCACCGCGAGGGCAATCAGTTCAACGGGCGGTTCGATCAGGTGCTCCGCAGCGGCAGCGACAAGATCCGCGCGAGCTACTACATGAGCCGCGTCGTGCCGGAGTTCACCTACCTCCGGCCTGGCTTCGACCACACGTACCCGCACCGGAACCAGTTCCTCAGCGTCGGCCATACGGCGGTGATGTCGAACCGGACGCTGAACGAGTTGAGCTTCGGCTGGGTCCGCATGCACGGACAGGCGGACGACCCGACGCCGGACGCGCCGAACGTCGCGATCCTCGGCGGCGTGAACGGCTTCGGCGTCGAGTTCTGGCATCCGATTCAGTTCACGCAGAACAACTACGAGATCAAGGAAGCCCTGACGACGAGCCGCGGGCGCCACAACCTCCGGTTCGGCGCCGAGGTTCGGCTGTCCATCGACAACAGCGAGCTGCACCACTGGGAGCGCCCGAACTACGAGTTCCAGACGCCGCTCGGCTCGACTCAGAACAACGGGATCCTCGATTTCGCGGACGACGAGGCGTTCTCCGAGCGCCGCGGCGTCGATCCGATGACCGGGCTGCCGACGCTGGCCGTCGGCGAGTACCGCGGCCGCGAGTTCGCGGTCTTCGCGCAGGACACGTGGAAGCTGCGATCGAACGTGACGCTCAACCTGGGGCTTCGCTACGAAGTGTTCATGAGCCCGAAGAAGGTCAACCGGTCGTTCGGCGGGATCATTCTCGGCCCTGGCGCGACGCGGCAGGAGCAGGTGAGGACCTCGAAGGCCGGCGAGATCCCGAGGCTCTACGACACGGACTGGAACAACTTCGGCCCGCGCCTCGGCTTCGCCTGGGATCTCGGCGGCGATTCCAACACCGTCGTCCGCGCCGGCGGCGGGCTGACGTACAACCGCATCAACAACACGGTGTGGAGCGACGAGCGGCTGAACCCGCCGTTCTTCGCGAACGCGTTCGCCACCGTGCAGGACGGCATCCCGATCCTGTACACGCTCGGACCGAACTATCCGCCCAACCCGGCGCTCTCGCGCGGGCTCGACGAGAACGGCGGCCTCCGCGGCGCGCGCATCGACCTGCGCGTCATCGACCCGGAAACGACGCTGCCGTACTGGTACAACTGGTTTGCCGGAGTGCAGCGCCAGCTGCCGTGGCAGATGGTCGGCGAGCTCAACTACATCGGCAGCGCCGGACGGAACATGATGAGCCTCGACGGGCCGGGCGGTGAAGACTACAACCGCTTCGCAGGCGACCTCACCGACGGTGCGCGCAGCCGGCTCAATCCGAGCTTCGGCGTCGTGGGCCTCGGCGAGAGCCGAATCAGCACCAATTACCAGGGGCTCACCGCGCAAGTGAATCGGCGCTTCAATCGCGGATTCAGCTTCCAGGTGGCGTACACCTTCGGCCATGCGAAGGACTATCCAGGGGTCGCCGAGGAAGTCACGAATCTGGGGCGCGACTACGGCAGCGCGGGGTTCGACATCCGCCACAAGCTCGCGTTCAACGTGATCTACCAGATCCCGTACGAACCGACGAACGCGTGGCTGCGCAACACCATCGGCGGGTGGCAGCTCAACACGGTGACGATCTGGCAGTCCGGATTGCCGTTCACCGTCACGTGCACGGCGGCATATCCGACGTGCGACTTCAACGCGGACGGCAACAACGACAACCGCGTCAACCTCCCGAGCTTCGGGACCGACCTGCCGGACATTTCCGACGAGCAGTGGCTCGCCGGCGGGTTGAACGCAGCGGACTTCCCGCTTCCGGCACCCGGCACGCTGGGCACGCTGCCGAGGAACGCGTACTACGGACCGAGCTATTTCAGCTCGGACTTCTCGCTGTTCAAGAACATCAACCTCAACATGTTCAGCGGACGCACGCAGACGATTCAGCTGCGCATCGAGGCGTACAACGTCTTCGACACGCTGAACCTCAACAACCCGGTGTCGAACACGAACTCGACCAACTTCGGGAGAGTGACGTCGGTTCGTAGCCCGGGCGGCGGGCTCACGGGCGCGCGCCTCGCGCAGGTCGGGCTGAAGTTCCTCTTCTAGCCGGGAGACTTGTTCGAAGGCGACGTTCGCGACCGATCCTGGTCTGTTTTGACGGCCCCGTCCGGCGAGGGAACTCCTCCCCCCGCGTCGGACGGGGCCATTTTTTTTGACACAGGCCTGTCGCTCGGTCGTCCGGTCGTTCGGTCGTCCGAACGACGAGCAACCGCCGAACGACCGAGCGACCGGCCGACCGATCGACCGCCGAACGACCGCCGAACGACCGAACGACCGAACGACCGGACGACCGTCTCCGCTAAACTACTCCCATGTTCGAGCGCTACACGGAGTCCGCGCGCCGGACGCTGTTCTTCGCGCGCTACGAGGCGAGCGAGTTCGGCAGCATGTCGATCGAAACGGAGCACATCCTGCTCGGGCTCGTCCGCGAGGGCAAGGGCATCGTCGCGCACGTTCTCCCGCCGCCGATCGCGGACGCGAGTCGAGACGAAATCCATCGACGCGTCGCGCGACGGGAGAAGATCGCCACGTCGATCGAGATCCCCTTCAGCGAGCAGACGAAGCTCGTGCTGCAGCACGCGGCTCGGGAAGCCGACGATCTGCGGCATGGCTATATCGGTCCCGAGCACCTGCTCCTCGGCCTGATGCGGGAGGACGAGTCGGTCGCCGGGTCGGTGCTGCTGGGGCAGGGGCTGCGCCTCCCCGCGGTACGCGCGTCGATCCTGCGGGTGACCGGGGAGCTCGCGGAGCCTGACAGGAGTCAGGACGACACGTGGATGTTGCTGAACGAGGAGCCGGTGGATCGGGGCACGTCTCCAGACGACGTCGAGGAGACGATCGTCATGATCAAGCACCTCCTCGATCGCCTGACCGATCCGGTCTCGAGCCAGGAGTCCAGGAAACAACTCGCGACCGGGATCAGCCGAGCGCTCGACGAGATCGCGAGGGCGTTCAGGTCCCGCTGAGCAGGCGCCAAGTCTGGTCCGGCTGAAGCCGGACACTCGGTGGTGTCGGGTCCGGCTGAACCCGGACACTACAGGTGCGTGGTACGACGTTCCTTACTGCTGCGACGTCGGAGCCGTCCGCCGCGCGCTCTTCTGCTTCTCGACCATCGCGGCCGACGTCCGCCAGCAGCTTCTTCGCGTCGTACACGATGCCGTCCTTGATCGTGTGCTTGATGCCGCCGATCCATTCAGGCCTGCCGGTCTGATCGTTGAGCTTCAGCGCGCCGGTGCCGTAGAGCACCTTGAGGTTCTTCAAGGGGTTCTGATCGACGATGACGAGATCCGCGAGCATCCCGGCGCGGACCACTCCGCGATCGAGGGGCTTGCCCGTCGCCTCCGCGAGCGTCATCGCGGGGTTGTACGTCGCTGTCTGGATCACCTCGAGCGGATGGAACCCCGCTTCCTGCAGCAGTTCCATCTCGTGGATGTTTCCGAAGCCGTAGGTGTTGTAGATGAACGCGGCGTCGGCGCTGGCGGTCACGCGGCCGCCCATCTTCTTGTAGTCGTTCAGGAGGCGGAACCAGACCTGATAGAAGTTGCGCCAGGCGATCTCGTCGTCGAGCGTCCAGTAGTACCAGTACGAGCCGTGGTTCGAGCGGCTCGGCGTGTAGAAGTCCATCAGCGACGGCAGCGTGTATCGCGCATGCCAGTCTGCGTTGCGCATGCGCATCAGATCGCGGCCGGCGGCGTACGCCGTCATCGTCGGATCGAAGGTCGTGTTGAGCTTGCGGTGCTCCTGCAGGTACTCCTTCCACTCCGGGCTGCCCGGCGGGTGGATCTTGTCCCAGAGCCGCGCGACCTGTCCGAATCGCATCTGCTCGTCGTCGTTGACCTGATCGACCGGCCAGGGCTGCACGACGTAATCCTTGAGCAGCGCCTCGAAGTGCCCGTAGAAATGCGTGACGGTCTGCAGCCCGAGCTTCGCGGCCGTCAGCGCGTTCATCTGCGCGACGCCTGTCTGCTGCAGGTGCGCGGTCGAGCCCAGGTTGTGCTTCTTCGCTTCGTCGAGCAGCGCCGCCATGATGTCCGGACGCTGCGCGCCGACCTTGAGTCCCTCGATGCCGTTCGCGGCGCCCCAGCGCACCCATTCGCGCGCGTTCTCGGGCGTGTCGACAGGACCCTTGTCCCAGCCCATGCCGGGCCGCTGGTAGTTGACGATCCGCGGCGCGACGATCTCGTTGCGATTGCTGCGCTCGCGCTCGCTGACGGTCAGGGCGTGGCTGGTGAGCGGCACGCCGCGGACCGTGGTGAATCCGTGAGCGAGCCACAGCTTGAACGGGTATTCGGCGTCCGGGTTCTTGGGCGCCTCGCCGGCGTGCTCGTGCAGGCTGATGAACCCGGGGAGCACGTACATGCCGGTCGCGTCGATCTCGAGATCCGGGTTCTGCGGTGCGCGTCCCTGTCGAAGCGGGAGGCCCGGCGTGCCGGCGCTGCGCACGGCCTGCACGCGGTTGCCGGAGACGATGATGTCGACCGGTCCGACGGGCGGCGCGCCGCTGCCGTCGATCAGGATGGCGCCGCGGATCGCGAGCGTCTTGAACGGGCCGCGTCCCTCGTCCGCGCGGCGATTCGGCGCCGGCGTCAGCGAGCCCCCTCGTCCACCCTGGGATGCCGGTTGTGCCGCCGCTGGTTGGGGCTTCGCATCCTGCTGCGTCGGCGTCTGCGTCTCCACTCGCGCCGTGGCAGATCCAAGCACGGCTCCGCTCGTCAGGATCGCAAAAATTACAGCACTCTTCATCACTGCTCCTGAATGAGACAGGGGACACTCAATCGGGACAGTCACGCGTGACTGTCCCGATTGAGTGTCCCCGCCCTACCGACGCCGGAGGGTACGCAAGTCCGGTACGGAGGCGACGGGCCGGTGGACGGCGACCTTGTCGCCGAATCCCTGATCCCAATTGAACGCGCGCACGATCTTGATCAGCTCGCGCGCCGTGTCGGAGACGTATCCCTGCTCACGGTAGATCATCAGCGTGCGCCGCGGCACGGCGAGCTCGCGGAGGGGGATGCGGACGAGCGTGCCGTCGCGCAGCTCCTGACGAACGGTAATCCCGGGCACGAAGGCGAGGCCGACTTCCTCCTGCACGAAGCTCTTGATGTTCTCGAAGCTCCAGAGCTCGGCGACGATGCGGCACCGCGCGCCGTGCTGCTCGAACAACCGGAGGACGGTCTCCGCCGTCGTGCTGCAGAGATGGTGCAGCACGAACTGCTCCGCGCCGAGATCGCGGACGCGCACCTCCGCGCGCGACGCGAGCTGATGCCGCGGCGACGCGATGCACACCAGCTCGTCGGCGTGCACCTCGACCCATTGCAGCTCGTGGAACGCGGGCTCGTCCTTGACGAAGCCGACGTCCACTTCGCGATCCATGACCTGACGCGGAATCTCATTCAGCCGGCTGCGGTAGATGCCGACCTTGATGTCGGGAAACTTCTGCAGGTACGTGCGGAGCGGGGCCGGCAGCAGGTACACCGCCGCGGACTCGTGCGCCGCGATCGCGAGCGTGCCGGCCTTGAGCGATTTGAGCTCGGTGACCTGGCGCAGCGCCTCGTCCCGCAGGTGCACCATCCGCCTCGCGTAGTCCGCGAGAACGCGTCCCGCTTCCGTCAGCGAGACCTCGTGCACGTCGCGCGCGAAGAGCGGCGCGCCGACTTCCTCTTCCAGCTTCTTGATGCTCTGGCTGACCGCCGGCTGGGTCCGGCACACGCGCTCGGCCGCCCGCGTGAACGTCCGTTCTTCGACAACCGCCAGGAAATGTTCGAGTTGCAGGAGATCCATGGAAAGCTCCTTGCGAGTCTACAGAGCATACCATCGCGGTCCGGCTAAGCCGGACTCTACGTCACGGCTTGATGGCCGACGCGGGGATTGGCGGCGCCTTCTGCACGACGCCTTTCTCCTGCACCAGCTTCTCCATCGCGTCGAGCTCCGACGGCAGGAAATGCGTGAAATTCTCCACGCCCTTGTCGGTGACGACGACGGTGTCTTCGTAACGCAGATAGAGGTTCTCGTCGCGGACCCACAGCTGGGGGTCGACGGAGAAGACCTGGCCGGGCTTGAGCGGCTCGCTGTTGTAGCGGCCGACGTCGTGGACGGCCATCCCGACGGTATGCGAGAACACGCCGCCGCCGGATTCGACGAGCGTGCGCGCGGCCTTTTCGAATGACGGCTTCGAGAATTTCGTGCGCGCGAACACTGCCTCCATCGCGGCCCGCGCCTCGTCCATGATCTGGCGCGGCGTGACGCCGGGCTTGATGCGCGTCATGACGGCGTTGCGGTACTCGAGGATGAACTGGACGAGCTCACGCTGCCACGGCGCGTATTTGCCGTTCACCGGCCACACGCGTCCGATGTCGCTCGTGTAGTAGCGATAGTCCGGCGCGTAGTCCATCAGGACCAGGTCGCCGTCTTTCAGCGTCGACGTGTTCCTGAAGTAGTGCATGTTGTTGATGTTCTCGGTCCCGCTCGCCGTAATCGACCGGTAGCCTTCGAGGCGCGCGTCGTTGACGAGGAAGACGTAGCGCGCGGCGGCGTCGAGCTGGTACTCCGTGACGCCCGGCTCCGTGCTGCGCATCGCCTCCATCAACGCGAGCCCCGCGATCTGCGACGCGCGCCGGACCATCGCGATCTCCCGCGCGCTCTTGATGCTGCGCATCTCGTCGAGGATCGGGTTCAGGTTGCGGACGTCCGCGCGCGGCTGCCGCGCGCGCAGCAGCTCGACGAACCGCCGCTGCCTCGACACCGCGCCGTCCCAGTGATCGTTGGCGCGCGCGAGCTCGGCCGCGACCAGCTCGCCGCGGCTCTGCCCGAGATTCTCGGCCGGGCTGTACTCGACGTAGATCGCCGTGGCCGCCGCCCCGCGGCCGCCTCCCTGCGCGCCGCGTCCATCCGCACCTCCGAGCTGCAACGGCCAGCCGCCTGCGGCCATCGCCTGCACCGGTTGCACGTCGTCCACGCCCGTGATCCGCTTCACGAGATCGGCGTCGTCGGCGGAGAGCACCCGGCCCTCGGCGGCTTCGAGCCGCGCGTTTCGAGGCGGCAGGTAGATCGTCACCTTCTTCGACCGGCCGTCGAGCAGCAGATACGCGCCCGGCGTTTCGATGCCGGAGAGGTAGTAGAAGGTGTTGTGCTGACGCGGGAGCGTGAAGCCCTCCGTCTGGTGCACGCCCTGGACGACGGCGACCGCGTTGTCGCCCATCTTCGCGAATACCTGCGCGAAGCGCGCGCGGAATTCCTCGGCGGGGAAGTCGGTCTGGTAGTACTGCGCCGAAGCGGTTGCCGGCGCCACGGCCAGAACGAGCGCGAAGATCGCGGATCTCATAGGTGTCCTCGGGCGTGCAAACAAGGCACGCCAGCAGATTGTAGGGTGCAGCAGGCGTTATGGGCGCATCAGTTTTAGCGATGCGCGGATGGGCGCATCACTTTTTCCGATTTGCTTCACCCGTCCCAGGCGCGCAGCATCGGTCGATCTCACCAGTGGTCCTTCTTCAGCGTGGACGGGCCACCAGTTTCGGAGGAAGTCCATGAAGCGACTGTTCATGCTGATGCTGCTGCTATCCGTTCCGGCCGGCGCCGGCGCTCAGGAGCAGCGCGGCTCGATCGAAGGCATCGTCCGCGACAGTTCCGGCGGCGTGCTGCCGGGGGCGACGATCGAAGCGCGCAGCCCGTCGATGGCAGGCACGCAGTCGACCGTTACCGACGTCAACGGTCTCTACAGGTTCCCGGCGCTGCCGCCGGGACGCTACGAGGTGACCGCCACCCTGCAGGGGTTTCAGCCGGCGACGTCCCCGGACGTGCGGCTCGAGCTGGGGCAGGTGCTCAAGATCGACCTGGCGCTGTCGGTCGGCGGCGTCTCGGAGAACGTCAAGGTGACGGCTGAATCTCCGCTCATCGACGTCAAGCAGAACGTGGCGGGCGCGAACGTGCAGGCCGAGATCATCGAGCGGATCCCGAAGGGGAGAGACTTCGCGGCGGTCGTGACGTCGGCTCCGGGGATCACGAGCGAAGCACGGAACCGCGGCATTCAGATCGACGGCGCCAGCGGCGCGGACAACCGTTTCCTGATTGACGGCGTGGATACGACGAATCTCCTCAACGGCACGTCGGGGAAGTCGCTCCCGGTCGATTTCGTCGACACCGTTCAGGCGAAGGCCAGCGGCTACGCCGCGGAATACCGCGCGTCCCTCGGAGGAGTGATCAGCGCGATCACGAAGTCCGGAGGGAATCAGTACCACGGCGGCGCCGGCATCTACTACACGGGCGACAACCTCCAGGGCGACGTTCGACAGACGCTGCGCCTGAATCCGGCGAACCAGAACGAGGCGGAGTACGTGACGACTCCCGTGGACGACTACTCGAGCCTGGAGCCGATCTTCGACCTCGGCGGTCCGATCCTGAGGGATCGACTCTGGTTCTTCGTCGGCTACGACCCGAGCTGGACCGATCGCACGCGCACCGTCCTCTTCAACAGCACGAGGCAGATTGGCACGTTCAGCCAGAAACCGATCACCAACATCCTCAACTACAACGTCAGCGGGCAGATCACGAAGAATCTGCGCGGACGCTTCGCGGCGTCGAACCAGCGCGACAAGGGCGGCTACGCCCTGCCGGCGTCGGGCCCCGGCGGCGTCAGCACCGCGAACCCGGCGCTGTTCCCGTCGGTCGTCCGGCGGGACGGGTCGAACGATTCCTATTCCGGCGTAGTGGACTGGGTCGTCAACAACCGCACGTACGTCAACGTGACGGCCACGCGGTTCAAGGTCGACCAGCACGACGTCGGGACGTTCAGCACGGCGGTGCGGCACACGTTCCAGGCGTCGAACTTCCAGTTCACCGACATTCCGGCGTCGCTGCAGAACGTCAACGGCTTCGCGGACAATCCGTCGAGCTCGCAATTCGTCCGCGGCGGCCTGAGCCGGTTCAATCTCAACGCCGACCTCACGCGCTACGCGAACTGGCGCGGCCAGCACACGGTCAAGGGCGGACTGCAGATCGAGCGGATCGTGGACGACACGCTCTCCGGCGAGCAGGCCGCGACGGTGCAGCTCTTCTGGGACCAGTCGTACGCGTTGAACGACGGCCGGCGCATCCGTGGCACGTACGGCTACTACAACGTCGTCCGGTTCGTGACCATCGGAGACATCGAATCGAACAACGTCGGTCTGTTCGTGCAGGACGCGTGGACGCTCAACCGCAAGCTCACGCTGAATCTGGGCCTGCGCACCGAGAGCGAGGACGTGCCGTCGTACCGGCAGGACAATCCAGGCGTGCACTTCTCGTTCAACGACAAGTTCGCGCCGCGTGTCGGCTTTGCCTATGACGTGCGCGGCGACAGCCACTGGAAGGTCTACGGAAGCTGGGGCGTCTTCTACGATCTGATGAAGCTCACGATCGGCCGCGTGATGTTCGGCGGCGACAACTGGATGAACAACTACTACACGCTGGACACCGCGAACTGGCCGTCGATCTCCTGCGGCGACGGCGCGCCCGGCAGCGGGTGCCCGGGCACGTTCATCACGCAGTTCGACTTCCGGCCGGTTGCCAACAACCCGGGGCATGACCTGGTCGATCCCGATCTGAGGGCCGCTCGATCGCAGGAGCTCACGTTCGGCATCGATCACGAGCTGACGCGCACGATGTCGATCGGCGCGCGCTACGCGCACAAGTGGATCGACTACGCGATCGAAGCCGTCTGCAACTTCACGCCGAGCGGTGAGGAGGACTGCGGCGTGAACAACCCGGGCTTCGGCAGCGAGCTCGGCACCTATCCGCTCGGCCGCTCCAATCCCGCCCAGCCCGCGGCCGTTCGGGACTATGACGGCATCGAGGTGCGGCTTCGCAAGCGGCTCGCGAACCGGTGGTCCGCGGACGTGAGCTATCTGTTCAGCAATCTGCGCGGCAACTGGTCGGGCATCGCGAGCTCCGACGAAGCGGTCGGCAGCCTCCAGCCCAACTCCGGACGGTCGTTCAACCTGCTGTATTACTCGTTCGATGCCCGCGGCAACGTGACGGTCGGGCCGCAGGGAACCGATCGGCCGCACCAGTTCAAGTTCCAGGGCACGTACGACCTGCCGTGGGGAACGATGGTCGGCGTGAACGCGCTCGTCGAGGCCGGCATTCCCCGGTCCACCGTCATGACCCAGAAGAACATCGCATTCTTCCCGAACGGGCGCGGCGATCTGGGCAGGACGCCGACCTATTCGCAGGTCGATCTGCTCCTGCAGCACGAAGTCCGCCTGCCGAACGATCTGAGGGTCACTTTCGGCCTGAACGCGATAAACCTGTTCGATCAGAAGACCATCACTCGCTACAACACCACGCCGTACCGGGATCAGTTCAACGTGAACGACGCGACGTTCTTCGGCGGCTTCGACCCGGTCGCGGTCGCAACGGCCCAGAACTTCCGCCGCGACGCCCGGCTCGGCCTGGCGAGCGAGTATCAGGAGTTTCGAGTGATCCGGCTGCAGGCTAAGTTCAGTTTCTAGTCCACACGCATGTAGTGTCCGGCTTCAGCCGGACGGATGCAGTGTCCGGCTTCAGCCGGACGTTTCGGGTCCGCCTGAAGGCGGACACTACACGTGTGAACTGGCCCCTAGACTGCTGGAGCCTCAACCGTCTCGCAGCACTCTGGCGGGATCGATGTGCGACGCGCGCATTGCGGGAATCCAGCCCGCCAGCGCGCCGATCGTGCAGAGGACCAGCGCGGCGCCGGCGAACGTCAGCGGGTCGCGCGGCTCGAGGCCATAGAGCAGCGTGGCGACGAAGCGTGAGGCCCACAGGCTTACGCCGGCGCCGATCGCGACGCCGAGGACGACGAGCACGGCGACGCGCCTCAGGACCATCAGGACCACGGCGCCGGGCGCCGCTCCGAGTGCCATGCGGATCCCAATCTCTGCGCGCCGCCGGCTGACGGCGTACGACGTCACGCCGTACAGGCCAAGTCCGGCGAGCACCAGCGCCAGGCCGCCGAAGAAGCCTGACAGCGTGGCGACGAGCCGATCCCTCGTCAGCGCCGCGTCGACCTGCTGCGCGAGCGGCCTGAACGTGATCGAAACGTTGGGGTTCACCGACAGCAGCGCCGACGCCAGGCTGTTGGTGAGGAGCGCGGGCGATCCCGCTATCGCACGAACGCTGATCGAGACCGATGAGGGCGGCTGGGCGTGCTGGGGATATGAGATGTACATCGTCGCGGGCACGGGATCACGCGGCGAACGGTATGCGGCGTCCGCGACGTAGCCGACGACCTGGCGCTCCGGGTTCGGAGCGTTGGGCCTCACAGGCTCGCGGACGCGGCGGCCGATCGGGTTGACACCGCCCGTGAACTTGCGCGCGAACGCCTCGTTCACGATGATGACGTCGGCCGCGCCGAGGCGATCGGCTTCCGCGAAATCCCGGCCGGCGAGGAGCCTCGTACCGAACGTCTTGAACCAGCCCGGGCTCACGACGTTCACGTACACGTTCCGATCCGTACCCGGGATCGGTTGGCCGTCGAGCAGTTCGAGGCGGTAGCCCCACGTGCTGCCGCTGATGGGCGTGACGACTGAGATGGCGGCGTTTTCGACGCCAGGCACCGCTGCGGCCGCGTCCCGCAGACGCAGGAACAGGTCGCGCCGCGCGCTGTTCTCGAGCTGCAGCGGTTGCGCGTTGATCGATGCCACCAGGATCTGCTCGCGATCGAATCCGAGATCCAGGTTGGCCAGCTTCGCAAACGTCTGCATGAACAGGCCGGCCGCGACGATCAGAATCAACGAGAGCGCGACCTGCACGACGACGAGCGCGTTGCCCAGGATGAAGCGGCCATGGCCTCCGGCGCCGCGTCCGTGCTCCTTGATGGCGTCGTGCGGCTGCACCCGGGTTGCGCGCAAGGCCGGCACCGTGCCGAACAGGACGGCCGTCGCGATCGCCACTGCTGTCGTGAACGCGAGGATGCGCCAGTCGAGCGACAGCTCGAGGAACACATTGTTAGTGGAGGTGGACAGCTGGCGAACCAGCAGGCGGCTGAACCACTGGGCGAACGCGAGTCCGAGCGCGGCGCCGACGATCGAGAGCAGCAGGCTCTCGGCCAGCAGCTGCCGCGCGAGCCGGAGGCGCGTCGCGCCCAACGCGAGCCGCACGCTCAGCTCGTGCCGCCGGGCAGTCGCGCGCGAGAGCAGAAGGTTCGCGATGTTCGCGCACGCGATGAGCAGCACCAGCCCGACGACGACCATGATCGTGAGCAGGGGCCGGCTGTAGGTCGTGCGCAGGAAAGAGGTCCCGGTGGCTGCGGCGGAGAGCATGAACGGCTCGCTGATGTAGCCCTTCTTGTCGTCCGCGCGCCAATCCTGCGGCATGGTCGCTTCGCGGATCTGGGGCTGCACGCCCCTGAGGACCGCCGTCCCGGCGTCCAGCGTTTGACTGCGGTTCAACCTGACCATGACGGTCAGCCACCACGTCGATCGCCGATCGAGGCTGCTCTCCTTGCCACGAATCAAGGGTTCGGTGCCGATCGGAATCGCGACGTCGAACGTGCGCCCGACGTCGAGGCCGGAGAAGTGCGGCGGCGTGACACCCACGATCGTGAACGGCACCCGCTCGACCGTGATCGATCGGCCGATTGCATCGGCGGCGCCTCCGAAGCGGCGCTGCCAGAACGGGTAGCTGATGACGGCGACCCCGCCCTCCGGCCCGCCTCCCCGCGCATCGTCCGCGGGAGTCCACGTGCGGCCGAGGATCGGCTGGACGCCGAGCACGTCGAAGTAGCTGCCGGACGTCCAGATGCCGTCGACGAACTCCGTCTGTCCGCCCTGGGCCAGGTTGAGGCGGGTGCTGGACCACGCCAGCGCGCCGTCGAAGAGCTCGGGGCGGTCCCGAATGGCCTCCCAGAGTGGATTCGTCCAGGACGTGCGATCGACCTGCCCCTGCGCGACTACCGCGAGCGCTTTCGGGTCTTTGACGGGAAGCGACCGGAGCAGAAGACTATCGAGAATCGAAAACATGGCCGTATTCGCCCCGATCCCAAGCGCGAGGGAGAGGATCGCCACACCCGATACAATCGGTGCGGCCTTCAGGGAGCGAAACGCGTCGCGGATCACATGCATGTCGATGTTTGACGTGAGAGCATGAGGCAAAGTTGGCCGGAAGATCGAGCGGAAGCTAATGCCGTCATCAGATTTCCGAATTGCGCGGCAACCGTGAATCCGATCAAGAATCGACGGTTCTGCGCGCTCGAACCGGCGCGGCACGGCTGTTACCGGTGACTCAGGAGGGATGAGCTTGAGGCTCGAAGGCGTATACTCGGTGCTCCCGACAGCGTTCTCGCCGAATGGCGACCTGGACGACGAGAGCCTGCGAAAGGTGATCGAACTGTTCATCGGCGCCGGCGTGAACGGCGTCACGGCGCTGGGCGTCACGGGCGAGGTCGCGCGGCTCGAGGATGCGGAGCGGCGCCGCGTGCTCGAGGTCGTGACGGCGCACGTGAACGGTCGCATAGGCGTGGTGGCGGGGACCACGGCCGAGGGAACCAGAACCTGCATCGCCTACAGCAAGCACGCAAAAGATGCCGGCGCGACCGCGGTCATGGTCAGTCCGCCGCGCATGCCCAAGCTGAATTCCGACGCCGTCCTGCGGCACTACCACGCGCTGGCGGACGCCGTGGACATCGAGATCGTCGTGCAGGACTATCCGCCGATCTCGGGCTACGCGATGGAGCCGGCGCTCCTCGCGCGCATCGCGCACGAGATTCCGCGCGCGAGCACCATCAAGCTCGAGGATCCGCCGACGCCGTTCAAGACCTCGCGGATCCTTGCCGAGGTGGAGAAGATCCCGGCCGGGGCGGCGATCGACGTGCGTATCTTCGGCGGCCTCGGCGGCGTGTTCCTGCTCGAGGAGCTGCTCGCCGGCGCGACCGGCGCGATGACCGGGTTTGCGTTTCCGGAGATTCTCGTGCAGATTGTTGGGCTGTTTCGGGCCGGCCGCGTGGACGACGCCGCGGAGGCTTTCTATCGGGCGGTTCCCCTGATGCGGTTCGAGTTCCAGGAAGGCATCGGCATGGCGATTCGCAAAGAGGTGCTGCACAAGCGCGGGGCGCTCGCCAGCCCGGCGACGCGCGCGCCGGGCGCATCGCTCGACAAGACCACGCGCGACGCGCTCGATCGGGTGCTCGACTGGGTCGAAGCCAACGGGAGCCTCGCGCGCGTCAGCGGGTGAGTGCCTTCGAAGCAGGCTCACGCAACATCTGGAGATTCGGGGCGGCATGGATTTGGGGCTGAAGGGCAAAGTCGCGATGGTCGCCGGCGCGAGCCGGGGGCTCGGGTTCGCCGTGGCGCAGGCACTGGCGCAGGAAGGCGCGCGCGTGTCGATCGCCTCGCGCGACGAAGCGGCGATCTGCGCCGCCGCGAAGCGCCTGGGTTCGTCCGAGGTGATGGCGGCGCCGCTCGACGTCCGTTCCGCGGATGGGATCCAGCGGTGGGCGAAAGCCACGGAAGACAAGTTCGGCGGGATCGATCTCCTCTTCGCGAATTCCGGCGGACCTCCCGCGGGCGCGGTGCTGTCGTTCGACGACGCGGCGTGGCAGGATGCCGTGGATCTGCTGCTCTTCAGCGCGCTGCGGATGGTGCGCGCGGCCGTCCCGTCGATGGAAGCGCGCGGCGGCGGCGCGATCCTGGTATCGACGTCCTCGTCGGTGAAGGAGCCGATTCAGAATCTCGGCCTGTCGACGGTCCTGCGCGCGTCGGTGTCGGCGCTCGCGAAGACGCTGGCGCTGGAGCTCGCGCCGGCGAAGATCCGCGTCAACCAGATCGTGCCCGGCCGCATCGACACCGATCGCGTCCGTCAGCTCGACGAGATCAACGGCCGCAAGCAGGGCGTGTCCGCCGAGCAGGCCAAAGAGAAATCCGTCACCACCATTCCAACCGGCCGCTACGGCCGCCCCGACGAGTTCGGCCGGGTCGCCGCGTTCCTTCTGTCGGACGCCGCCTCCTACATGACGGGCGCCACTGTGCAGGTGGACGGCGGGTTGATACGAAGTGTTTTGTGAACGTTGAAGGTTCAAGGTTCAGGGTTCAAGGTTCAAGGTTCAGGTTCAGGTTCAGGGTTCGTGGTTCTCGCTCTAACGTCGAGCCCTGAGCCCTGAGCCCTGAGCCCCGAGCCCCGAGCCCCGAGCCCCGAGCCCCGAACCCCGAACCCGAACCCGAACCCTGAACCTTGAACCCTGAACCCTGAACCCTAGGACCCGATGAGTTTGATGAGAAAGACGCTGCTCGCGGCGTCGACCAACGCGTGGCTCCGCGATCACGTCACCAAGTGGGGGTTCGTCCGCAAATCGGTGACCCGGTTCATGCCCGGCGAGCAGATCGAGGACGCGCTCGCGGCGGCGAAGGAGCAGCAGACGCTCGGCATCACGACGATTCTCACGCGGCTTGGCGAGAATCTCACCCGCGCGGAGGAATTCGAGGAAGTCACCGAGCACTATCTCGACGTCCTCGACAAGGTGGCCGCGGCAAAGCTCGACGCACACATTTCGATCAAGCCGACCCAGCTCGGGCTCGATCTCGACCGGGCACTGTGCGAGCGGAACCTCGATCGGTTGATCGAGCGCGCCGAGCAGCGAGGCAATTTCGTGTGGATCGACATGGAAGGATCCCCTTACGTCGATCGCACGATCGATCTGTTCAAGCGGACGCGGGCGAAGACCCCGCACGTGGGGATCGCGCTGCAGGCGTATCTCTATCGAACGCCGAAGGACGTCGAAGCGCTCCTCCCGCTCGGGCCGGCGATTCGCATCGTGAAAGGCGCGTACCTCGAGCCGCCGGACATCGCGTATCCGAAGAAACCGGATGTGGACGAGGCGTTCTACAAACTGTGCACGCGCCTGCTGGCGCCCGACGCGCAGAAAGCCGGTGCGCTCCTGCACATCGCGACCCACGACATCGCGCTCGCCGAACGCCTGCAGGCTTACATCAAGGAGAACAAGGTGCCGGCGCCCGCGTACGAGTTCGCGATGCTGTACGGCATCCAGCGCGGCCAGCAGCAGCGGCTGTCCCGTGCCGGATGCCGGCTCCGCGTGCTGATCAGTTACGGCGAGTACTGGTTCCCCTGGTACATGCGTCGTCTCGCGGAACGGCCCGCGAACGTGTGGTTCGTAATCCGGACGATGTTTGGGTGAGAGTTTCCAGCTGCCAGCTACCAGGCTACCAGCTTCCAGCTAGAACCCTTCCGAGCAGAGCCGATCGGCTGTGATCTGAATGTTTTTTCTGGTAGCTGGTAGCTGGAAGCTGGAAGCTGACTAGAAACTAAACCCCGACGACAGGTGCACGCGCGTGTCGCCGGTCTTCACGCCGTGCGCGACGTCGAGATTGATCCGCACGATCGTGGCGATGAGGAAGAGTCCTCCGCCGACGCCGCGATGCCAGGTGACATCCTTCGCGCGCTGACCGACGTCGAAGACCTTCGACGCGTCGGCGAACGCGCTCACGCCCAGTTTCGCGCCGCTCAGCACGGACGTAATCGGCACGCGCAGCTCGGCTGAGGTGACGAGGCGGCGATCGCCGGCGAACGAGCCGGCGCCGAATCCCCGCAGGCTCGACGCGCCTCCGAGAAGGATCCGTTCGTACGGCGGAAGGGTTCGATCCGCGGCCGAGTACTCGACGCGTCCGGCGACGACGGCCTGACGGATCAGGCCGAGATACCCCCGGGCGTCCCCGGTGTAGCGATTGATGGGTTCGTCGAGCCGGTCCACGTGCAAGCCCGTCCAGGACGCGCCCAGGTACACGGCATTCCGCGGAAAGCCGGGATCGCCGCGTGTGTCGAGGGCGGCGTCCGCGCCGAGCGTCCAGAGACGATCCTCGAACGGGTTGAAGGTCACGGTGTGCTGCGAGGCGCCGACGCCCGTTCGCACCAGCCCCGCGAAACTGCGCTCGGCGCGCGCCGTCCAGCCGAATCGGCGATCGTCGATCTCGAACCGCGGGTTCTCGTTCTGCGCGATGCCGACGCTCGAGGCGATGCGCGTCAGCGGTCCCGACTTGAACGTGCGCTCGAACTCGAGCGCCGCGCGCCGCGTGCCGCCCCAGGACAGCGGAACGGAGAGGCGCTCGCCCATCCCGAGAAGGCCAATCGTGCTGACGCGTCCCCCGTAGGTCAACCCGTACCCGTCGTCGTACCCGAGAATCGGCAGGAACATCAGCCGGCTCTTGAGGCGCTTCCAGGGCCAGATCGATGGAGGCTCGACCGCGAGTTCCGACGTGTGCCCTTCGCGTTCGTGAACCAGCAGGACAATCGAGACGTCGGTCAGGCTGTCGAGCGATCGGTAGCGCTTGCGGATCTCGACGGTCTCGAAAAATCCCGAGGCCTTCAACCGCTGCTCGATCGCGCGCAAGGTGTCGGGCTGCAGGCTCTGGCCGAGCGACACGCCCGCGAGCCTGATGACCTCGTCGTCTCGAATGTACGCGTTGCCGTGGACGCGGATCTCGCTGACCACTTCGGCCTGCCACTCGCGCTCCGCGACGAAAGGCCCCGAGTCGTCTTCCTGTTCGTCGGGTGAGGGTTCCGGAGGGGGAGCCTTCGGAATGCGGATGAGCGTCTTTGTTTCCGCCAGCTTGTAGTCGGTGAACTTGCGTCCGTACGCCGCTTCGAGCGGGCCGCTCGCGATCGTCACACCCGCGTGAACCTTCATGTCGCGCGGCAGCCAGACTCCCGGAAACGGCTGTCCCATCGTCATCGACGCGTGGATGTCGTCGACGCGAACGAGCCAGCCGGCGGGGAGGAAGTCCATCCAGACGTTGTCGAACGTGTACTTGACGATCTGATGCTCTGCGGGATCGACCCAGAGCGTCACGAGCACGGTCTTGTTCATCTGCCGCTCGATGCGCTGATCGGTCTCGCGCGCCCGCTTCGCGCGACGGCTCTCGTTTTCCTTCGGTTCCTTCTTTCTCTCTCGCCCCTTCTCCTCGTTGTCGTCGAACATGCGTGTCGGGTAGTACTCGATCCGCAATACGGCCTGGCCTTCGAGCTGTTCGCGGCCCGCGAGGTAGTAGTTGCCGCGCTCGAACTTGAAGTCCATGAAGTACGCCTCGGAGACGAATCGCGGCGTCGGCACGGGCGTCGCGCCCGCCGGACCCGCGCCTTCGTCGACCGGTGGAGGTGGCGGCTCTGTCGCCGGCGCGCCTTCGCCGCTCTTCTCGCTGGCACTCTTGTCGCTGGCGCTCTTGTCGCTGGCGCTCTTGTTCTTCTCCTTGAGCCGTGCGCGCTCCCGTCTCGCCCACTCGTTCTCGTATTTCGCGCGTGCGTCATCGCCGACGGCGACGCCGTCGAACCGGACCGGGCTCCGGACGTGCAGCCCGTCGCGGACGTACCAGGTGAACTCGTGTTTCTGCCGGAAGAGCGGCATCCGGGCGGGTCCCAGGACCTCGACCTCCTCTTCTTCGTCCAGCACGTATCGCTCGAGGACCTGACGATTCTGATCGCGGCGCTTCAGCACCTTCTCCATGAATGCGTCGAGCTCGTTGAGCGGTTCGGCCGGAGGTTTCGGAGGAGTTTGTGCGGCTGAGGGTGAGGACAGGACAAGAAGGGACACGAGCACCAAAGCCAGATTCGTGCGGGTCGGAACACGTGTCACGAATGCCTCCGGAGAGTTGGCTGGCTGGCTCCAGTTTATGACGAAGCCGCCGGTCCAGCGGTTCCTTCACACATTTGACGAGATCTCGTCCGCAGGAGAGGATACGGGCGGAGACCCAATGACGTCATCGAGAATGCTGCTCGCCGTGCTCTTCGCGACGGCGGCGGCCGCCAATCCGGGCCGGCCCGCCGGCGCTCAGCAGCCGACGCCCCAATACCGTATCCAGCCGCTGTCGGATCTGACCGGCGCCCCCGCGCTCTCGCTCGCGCTGCGCAAGCTGCAGACGACGGGCACGCTCATGCAGGCGACGGCGCACCCCGACGACGAGCCGAACGGGATGCTCGCGTTTCACGCGCGCCATCTCGGCATGCGCGTGGCGCTCGTGACCGCCACGCGCGGCGACGGCGGGCAGAACGAAATCGGCCCGGAGCTCTTCGACGCGCTCGGCATCCTGCGGACCGAAGAGCTGCTCGCCGCGCACCGGTTCGACGGGGCCGAGCAGTACTTCACGCGGGCGGTCGACTTCGGCTACTCGTTCGGCCAGGAGGAGACGCTGCAGAAGTGGGGACGTCAGGAGATCCTCGGAGACTACGTCCGCCACATCCGCACGCTCCGCCCGGACGTGATCGTGTCGATGAGCCCGGACGGCATGGGCGGAGGCCAGCACCATCAGATGTCCGCGATCCTCGCGGCCGAAGCGTTCCGTGCGGCGGCCGATCCGTCGCAGTTTCCCGAGCAGATACGCGAGGGGCTCCACCCGTGGCAGGCGAAGAAGCTCTATCGCCCGGCGGGCGGTTTCGGCGGGCGTGGCGGCCGCGGCGGACGCGGTGGTTCTCCCGCGCCGGGCGGCGGCCGCGCGGGAGCGCCCGCTCAGCCGGCGCAGCCGGAAGAAGGGATCGCGACGCTCGACACGAACGTGTACGAACCGTTGCTGGGATGCACGATCGGAGAGATCGGAAGCGTCGCGTCCGGCATGCACATGTGCCAGGGCCGCGTTCCCATGGTGCCGCCGCCGAGCCCCTCGTCTGCGCGGTATCGTCTCGTCGAGACGGTACTGACGAAGGCTCAAGGCGGAGAGACGTCGCTCTTCCAGGGCATCGACATCTCGCTCGCGGGCCTCGCACGCTACGCCGGCGATCGCCCGCCCGCGCCGCTCGCGGCGGCGCTGTCCACGATTGCCTCGCACGTCGGCGACGCCGTCAAGGCCCTCGAGACACGCGGGATGTCGTCGACGGTCAGCGATCTCGCCGCGGCGCTGAACGCCGTGCGCAGCCTTGACGGTCAGCTCGGCTCGTTCGCGCTGAGCGCTGACGCGCAGTACCAGATCGCGATGCGCCTCCGGGTGAAGGAGGATCAGCTCCAGGACGCGCTGGTGATCGCGAGCGCGCTGCGGCTGGATGCGACGGCGAATGACGGGCTCGTCGTACCCGGTCAGGCGGTCGGCGTGTCGGTTGCCGTCGGCAACCGCGGGGCCGGCAGTCTCGCGGTCAACGCCGTCACGCTCAGCGGATTCGACGGCCCGGGCGGTTGCGCGCGGGGCGTGGCGACGCTCGCGGCTCCCTACCTGTGCTCCGCAACGGTCCGCGCGCCGTCCGACGCCCGGCTGACCGACGTCTACTGGCAACGTCCCGAGGACGCCGGCCGCGCGACGTTTGCGCCCGATGCGCCGTTCGGACTGCCATTCCGCCCGACTCCGTTCCGCGCACGCGTGGAGCTCGAAGTTGGCGGCGCCCGCGTGGTGCGCGACCTGCCGGTGCAGTTCCGCTACGAAGGGCCGGGGCTCGTGGGTGAGAAGCGGATGGAGCTCCAGGTCGTTCCGCAGTTCGCGGCGGCGGTGTCGCCGCGGATTGTCGTCGTCCCGATGAAAGCTCCCGCGAAAGCGGCGGGGGGACACGAGGTGCGCGTCACGGTCATCAACGGGACCAAAGGCAACGCCACGGCAACGGTTCGACTCAAGGCGCCGGGCGGATGGCGGATCGTTCCGGCGTCCGCGCCGCTGACCTTCACGCGCGAAGACGAGGCCGTGACGACTCGATTCACCGTGGCGCCGCCCACTCCGGCGAGAGTGGGGGAGGTGAGCCTCGCGGCCGAGGTCGCATCAGGCGACGCGGGATCCGCACCCTCCGCCGCTGTCGGCTACCAGGTCATCGAATATCCGCACATTCAACGGCGCCACAAGCTGATTCCTGCGACGGCGACGGTGAAAGTGATCGACGTCGCGATCGCGCCGGCGCTCTCTGTCGGCTACATCATGGGTGTCGGCGATCAGGTGCCGCCGGCGCTCGTCCAGCTGGGCGCGCGCATCACGCAGATCGACAGCGACGAGATGGCCTGGGGCGATCTGTCGAAGTACCACACGATCGTCACGGGCGTCCGCGCGTACGAGCGGCGCGCGGATCTGCGGGCGAACAACCACCGCCTGCTGGAGTACGTGAGGAACGGCGGCACGGCCATCGTCCAGTACAACAAGATGGAGTTCAACCAGGCGCAGTACGGACCGTTTCGCGCGCTCGTCAGCTCCGATCGCATCACCGACGAGCACGCGCCGGTCAAGGTCCTGCTGCCGAAGCACCCGGTCTTCACGTATCCGAATCGTATCGACGACGGCGCGTGGAGCGGATGGGTGCAGGAGCGGGGGCTCTACTTCCTCGGCGAGCGCGATCCGAAATACGTCGACCTGGTCGAGATGGAGGATCCGTTCGAGTTCAACAAGGGCGTCAAGCGCGGCGCGCTCGTCGAAGCGCGGTATGGCAAGGGACGGTGGCTGTACGTGGGCCTCGGGCTGTGGCGTCAACTGCCGTCCGGTACCGACGGCGCGTACCGTCTGTTCGCGAACCTCATCAGCCTCGGCAAGGCGCCCAGGCCCGCGGAGCCCATCGTCGTCGAGCGTTGATCACTTCTTCACGAGCGCTGCGTGATCCATCAGGACCCACGTCTGTGGATCCAGCACCACCGCCGCGGGCTCCGCGTCTGACGGAAACGTAAAGCGTCCGCCGCGCTGGGCGAGATCGATCTGCTCGATTCGCATCGGCGACGAGCCCGCGGACGCAATGCCGATCTCGATTGGCAGGCGGTAGGCGTCGGCGCTCTGAGTCTGGGACAGCTCGATTACCAACTGTTTGGCTGACGCGTCGTACGTCCAGCTTCCGCCAAGCGAGGGCACGCCGCTTCGCGTGAGCCACTGATCGAAGAACCACCTCAAGTCTTTCCCTGACGCGCGCTCCATCACGCGGCGGAAGTCGTCGGTCGACGCGTTCTGGTTTCGATACTGGCGGTAATAGTCGCGAACGCCTTCCCAGAATGCGTCGGTGCCGATCAATTTCCTCAGCATGTGCAGCGTCCATCCACCCTTCTGGTAGACGAACTGGTTGAGCACGCGCCGCATGTCCGACAGGTTCCGGTGGATGATCGGAGTGTCGGGCATCTTTTTCTCGAGCTGCAGGATGCGATCGCGGCTGTTCCGCAGGCCGCGGACGAAGGCGTCGCGGCCATCGAACTGCTCCGCATAGAGCAGCGTGAAATAGGTCGCGAACCCCTCGCTCAGCCAGACGTCGTCCCAGTCGCGCTCCGTGACGGCGTTGCCCCACCACTGGTGCGCGACCTCGTGCACGACGGGCCCGCCGCCCGCGGCCACGCTCTTTTCGCCGTAGAAGATGACCGTCGCGTGCTCGGTGCCGCCACCGAGCCCGGCGGCCTGCACGTGCGCGAGCTTCTCGTACGGCATACGGGCCAATCTGCTCGCTGAAGTAGTCGAATGCCCGGCGGCCCGTGAGCTCGAAGAGGCGTCGTCCTTTCTCGGCGTCCTGCGGAAAGGTCCACGTCTGCTGCGGCACGCCCTTCGACGTCGCGTAGTGCCTGGCCGTGAATCGCGCCATCCCGATCGCGTAGAGCCACGAGGCGATCGGCACCGACTGCTTCCAGTGGGTGCGCCGCCGGCCGCCTTCGAGATCCGCTTCCTCCTGCAGCAACCCGTTTGCGACGACCTGATAGTGCGACGGCGCCGTGACGATGAACTCGCCCGTGGCTTTGTCGTACGGATGATCGATCATCGGCAGCCACTGCCGGGCGTTGTCCGGCCAGTTCTCGCTGAAGGCGGTGCGCTCGCCATGGATGTTGTCGAGGATACGAAGCCCGCCGCCGGGGACTCCGCGGTACGCCGTCGTGCACGAGATCTCGCCGCCGATCGCCGACGGTTCGGCGAGCGCGATTCGGAGACGGTTCGAGTCGTGCGTGAACTGCGCGGGCCTGCCTCCGCACGAAACCGAAGAGACCGTCATGCCCTTGCCGCCCGCGGCGCTCGTGAGGTCCAGCGCGACTTCCTTGATGCCAGCCCCCGTGAACTTGAACGTCGCGGTGCTCTCGGCCTCGATGTCGTTGCTGGCGTCGGTGAACGCCAGTCGGAAAACGTAGTGCACGGCGTCGACGCCAGGTTGCCTGAGATAAGTGTCGGCCGCGGCATCGGGCGGCACGATCAGAGTGAGGCATGCAGCCGTCACCAGTAGAGGTGTGCGGAACATCGGGGTGAGTATACGGAGGAGCGTCTGTTATGGCGGCATCAATTCGCCTGACGCCGTGATGGCAGGACGTTATTCCAGCGTCGCGGCCGGGTGTACACTCGGCCCATGCCTACCTATGCTCTCCGGGTGAACGGCCGTATCCACGAGGTCGAAGGTGAGCCTGGCGACAGCCTGCTGTCGGTGCTGCGATACGAGATGGATCTCACCGGCTCGAAGTTCGGCTGCGGCGAAGGTTATTGCGGCGCCTGCACGGTCCTCGTCGACAATCAGATGGCGCGCTCGTGCGTCACGCGCCTGCGGCGCGCTCGCCGGCAAGGCGATCACGACCATCGAAGGGCTCGCGCTCGGGCGAGCGGCTGCATCCCGTGCAGGAGGCGTTTCTCGAGGCCGAGGCGTTCCAGTGCGGCTACTGCACGCCCGGGATGGTGATGGCGACGGTCGGCCTGCTTCGCACGCAACCCGGCGCCGACGGAGCAGGACATCGCCAAGGTGATGGATCGCAACGTCTGCCGCTGCGGCACCTACCCGCGCATCGTGCGCGCGGTCAAGCTGGCGGCCGCGCGCATGAAGAGCAGCGAGCAGCGCCGAGGCGGTGCGGCGATGAGCGGTCACCGAGGACGCGACAGCGTGCCGATCGACGAGATCGAGAGTCGAGCGCTACGAGCTGTCGCAGCCCGCCGAGCTACCGGTTCGAGGTCGAGCGCCGCGACTTCATGCGGATCTTCACGGCTGCTCGGCGGCGGACTGCTGGTCGCGTCGGTGGCCGACGCTCGGCGCGCAGCAGGAGTCCGGGCGCGGCGGTCAGCGGGCGTGCCGAGCGATCTGCGGCGTGGATCCACGTCGACGGGAACGGGCGGATCACCGCGTACACCGGCAAGACCGAGATCGGACAGAACATCAGGACGTCGCTCGCGCAGGCGGTCGCCGACGAGCTGCGGGTGCCGCTCGGCGACGTCACGATCGCTGATGGCCGACACCGATCTCGTGCCGTTCGATCAGGGCACGTTCGGATCGCAGTCGACGCCGCGCATGGCGCCGGTGCTCGCGCGCGCGGCCGCGACCGCGCGCGAGATGCTGATCGATCGCGCGGCGGCGCATCTGGAGCGTGGATCGCGCGGCGCTTGCCGTGCACGGACGGACGCATCAGCGCGGCCAGGGCCGTGCGATCGGCTTCGGCGATCTCGTCAAGGACCAGAAGCTCGCGGGGATCGTTCGCCGCCGATGCGCCGATGTCGCCATCCGGCGCAGTGGACAGCTCCGCGGCACGGCCGCAAAGAAGGTCGACGGCCGGGACTTCGTGACCGGCGCGCCATCGCTACACGCCCGACCTCACGCGGCCCGGGATGCTGTACGGCCGGGTGATTCGTCCGAGGGCTACACCGGCACGCTCGTCTCGCTCGACGATCGGCCGTCCGCGCGAGCCTTGCCGGCGCGTGGTCGTCGTCCGCGACGGCGACTTCGCCGGCGTCGTCGCGCCGACGGAACGCCTCGCGCGCCGCGCCGCGGCCGCCGTCCGCGCCGAGTGGCGCATGCCGTCCGGCCTGCCGACGTCCGCGACGGTCTACGAGCATCTCAAGAAGACGGGGCCGCGTCAGGAGCGGCGGCGCGGCAGCGCGCCCGTTTCGGCCGGCGACGTCGCCGCCGCGCGCGCCGCCGCGGCCCGCACGTTCGACGCCAGCTATCGCATCCCCTACATCGCGCACGTGCCGCTCGAGCCGCGCGCCGCGGTCGCGGAATGGGTCGACGGCAAGCTCACCGTCTGGACCGGCACGCAGCGGCCGTTCGGCGTCCGCGCCGAGCTGGCCGCGGCGTTCCGCATGCCCGAGGATCGCGTGCGCGTCATCGTGCCGGACACCGGGTCCGCCTACGGCGGCAAGCACAGCGGGCGAGTACGCCGTCGAGGCGGCGCGGCTGGCGAAGGCGGCGGGCAAGCCGGTCAAGCTCGTGTGGACGCGCAAGGAGGAGTTCTCGTACGGGTACTTCCGTCCGGCCGGCGTGATCGACGTCAAGGCCGGCGTCGACGCGGACGGGCGCGGTTGACGTCGTGGGAGTTCGACAACTGGAACTCCGGCGGCTCGGCGATCCGCACGCCGTACGAGGTCGCCAAGCCAGCGCATCCAGTTCCACTCCGTCGGATTCGCCGCTGCGCCAGGGCTCGTATCGCGGGCTGGCCGCGACCGCCAATCACTACGCGCGCGAGATGCACATGGACGCCATCGCGCGCGCCGCTCGGCGTCGACGCCGTCGAGTACCGGCTGCGGCACCTGAAGGACGAGCGCATGCGCGCCGTGCTCACGGCGGCGGCGCAGAAGTCCGGCTGGCCGAAGCCGTCGGCGGCCGGCCGCGCGCTCGGCATCGCGTGCGGCACCGAGAAGGGCAGCTACGTCGCGACCGCCGCGGAAGTGAGCCGCGCCGCGAACGCGGCTTCACGGTCGAGCGCCTCGTCGTCGTCGTTCGAGTGCGGCGCGATCGTCAACCCGGACGGCCTGCACAATCAGGTCGAGGGCTCGGTGGTCCAGGGGCTCGGCGGCGCGCTGTTCGAGGCGATCGAGTTCGCCAACGGCGCGATCATCAACGGCACCATGGCGCAGTTACCGCGTGCCGCGCTTCAAGGACATCCCGCGCGATCGAGATCGTGCTGCTCGATCGCAAGGACCTGCCGTCGGCCGGAGCCGGGGAGACGCCGATCGTGTGCGTGGCGCCGGCGATCGGTTCCGCGGTGCGCGCATTCGGCAAGGTCGCGACGGAGCTGCCGGTGCGGTTGGCATGAGCGCTCCGCTCACCAACCGGCAATCTCTTCACACGGTGGGATACGTTCCCGCGTCCGATCACGCCGCGGCGTGGAGGGCCAACCCGATCGGCACGCCCGACCAATCGACACGATAGGAACCAATTTCCGAAAGGCATTAAGCTTCAGTGGATCCGCCTGAAGGCGGACACGACGGACGAATCAAGAGCGCTCTAGCCGGAACCCAGCCGTCGAATTCTCGTGATCGGGACTGGCGGATCGAGCGCCTGCTCTTTGACCGGTTGCTGTTGAATCTTTCGCGCGACGTCCAGCCCTGCCACGACCCGGCCGAACGCCGCCGTTCCCTGCCCATCATCGAACCGCATGCCGCCGTGGTCGAGCGACGGTTGATCGTTCAAGTGGATCACGAACCCGGATCGTGCGGAGTCAGGGTCCTGCCCGCGCGGCATCGACACGGTACCGACGACGTGGGTCAGCCCGGTTTTGCTGGTGCGCTCGAGCGGAATTGAAGGGAAGCGGTCGGCCGCGCGCGCCGGATTGATGTCGGCCTGGATGATCTCGAGCGGCGGCCGATTCGGAAGATTCGGCTTGTAGTTGTCGGCGCGGGTCGCGCGATGGACGCGGCCGCCGTCGTAGAACGCCGCCGTCGACGTACTTCAGGAAGTTCGCCGCGGTGATCGGCGCGTTCTTCGTATCGATCGCGAGATCGACGTTGCCGAACGCGGTTTCAACGCGAACGAGCACCTCGCCAGGCCGCGGGGCCGACTGCTCGCCGAGCGCGGCACCCACTGCCAGCGCGAGCAGGATCCGCATGGGCCATATCCTACTCGCACCAACGACCAGGATCTATTTCTCGACCAGGATCTTGCCGCGAAGGAGGTTGTCGAGTGTCGTGTTCAGCTCGGTGGCGTTCGCCGCCGGAAGGACCAGGCCGCCGGCGTCGCGCACGCCGCTGAAGCGGCGCGCATCCACGTCGAACGCGACGAAGTAGATCGACGGACGCTCGGCGTCCGGGCGCTTGCCGATGGCAGTCGCCACGCGGTCCGGCGCGACGCCGTCGGTGTTCTCGCCGTCGGTGACGACGAGCAGGTGGCGCCGGCTGAGGCCGGTCTCGTCGAGGGCGCGCTTCGCGGTGATCATCGCGCGTCCGATCGGGGTGCCGCCGTCGGCGACGAGCCTGGCTATCGCCGCAGCCGCCTGCGCGCGATCCGGCGCGCCCATCGGAATGACGACGCGGCAGTCCGCCTCCCCGCGCCTGCGGCTGAACTCGTAGACCGCGAGCCGGACGGTCTCGTCCTGATGATCCGCCGCGTAGCTGGCGAACTGGTCGACGAGGTCGAGCGCCGCCTTGCGCGCGATCTCGATCTTCTTCTCGCTGCGGCCGTCCCTGCCCGAGACCTTCTCGTCCATGCTGCCGGACACGTCGATCGCGATCGCGGCCGCGAGCCCTTCCTTGGCCTCCACCGACGCTGCCGGTCTGAGCTCGTCGTCGAGCTGCTGGCTCGTCCGGTTGTCGGGCTTCTCCTCCTGCGACGGCCGGCTCGCGCTCCTCTCGTAGATCTTGACGGCGACGACGATCGCAATCAGCACGAAGAAGAGCCGGTACGTTCTGCCTGGTCATGCCGCGTCGTCCTTGACGACGCCGTCGCGCGACGCGATGCGCTTCGCCGCCGCCGCTCCCGAGTTGAGCGCGCCTTCCATGTAGCCCATGAAGGCGTAGCTGGAGTACTCGCCCGCGAAATGGAGCCGGCCGATCCCCTGGCGGAACGTCGGGCCCTGCGCGGTCACCTGTCCCGGCGCAGGGAAGGAGTACGACGCTTTCACCCAGGGATCCGACGGCCAGTCCATGAATCGCGCGCGCACGAAGCTCGGACGGATGCCCTTGTAGATCTTCTGGATCTCGGCGAGGTACTTCGTGTTCCGTTCCGTCGCGCTCCACTCGCGGCACGCGTCGGCCGCGGTGCCCCCGGAGAACGCCACGAGCGCCTCGCCCGCGCCGCGCTGTCCGTCAGTGCCGTGCCACGTGGACGAGACCGGACCGTCCGAGAACATCTCGGGTCCGAGCTCCGCCCGCCGCCAGAACGGGCCGTTGACCGCCATGAGGAACTTGACGTTGCTCCCCATCTGCGGCGCGAGCCCGGGAGGCAGAGCAGGATCGAACGCGATGCGATTCCACGTGGGCGGCGGCGCCGAGAGCACGACGTGATCGCCTTCGAGCACCTTGCCGTCGCCGAGCACGACGCGAACGTTCCGATCGGTGACCGTGATGCTCCTGACGATCGTGCGGGTCATCACCTTCGCCGGGCCGATCGCGTCGGCGAGCTTGCGCGCGAGCTGCTGGTTGCCACCCTGGCAGCGATAGACTTCCGATTCGCTCCAGTACTTCTCGAGCCCGCCGCCCTTCACCATCGCCAGGTTGCCGAGATAACTCTGCCACTCGGTCACCATGCCATTGTCGGCCATCATCATGTTGTGCAGGCCCTGCTTGCACAGCGGCGAGGCGCCGAGGCCGTCGATCCACGACGCGAGCGTGCGTTTGTCGAGCGCCGCGCGCGTTCGGCGCCTTCCAGGGCTCGTCCGCGTCGATCGGAGCGGCGTCGGTGACGATCGTGTTGAACGCCTTCTCCATTTCTTCCCACAAGGCGTCGGACTCGTCGGAGGTGAGTCGCTTGCCGCCGAGCACGATGGGCGCTTCGAGATCCTCTTCGGTGACGTCGATGAACTTCAGGCCGAATTGCTTCGCGTACCCCACCCAGGCCGGGTGATTCGATCCGATCAGCTCACCGCCGCCTTCCACGTTCTTTCCAGGGACGAGGTCCGAAAAGCTGATGACGCGCCCGCCCACGCGATTGCGCGCCTCGGCCACGGTGACGTCGTACCCGGCGCGCGACAGCTCGTACGCGGCCGCGAGGCCGCTGAACCCGCCGCCGACCACGATCACTCGACCAGCGGCCGCCTTCGGCACCGCGATGAACCGGTCGCTGATCAGGAGCGCCGCAGACGCCGCGAGCGATCGCTCGAGCATTTCACGCCGCGTAATCCCGCCCGGTTTTCCATGCTTGCGAAGGAGCTGGGTGTAGAGGTTTGGCATGTTTGTGTGTTTGATGTCGGTCGTTCGGTTGCTCGGTCGCTCGGTCGCTCGCTCGGTCGTTCGGTTGCTCGGTCGTTCGGTCGCTCGGTCGCTCGGTCGCTCGTCCGGTTGCTCGGCCGACCGAACGACCGGCCGACCGAACGACCGACAGAACTCACTCGATCGTGAACCACTGAACTTCGACGCGGCGGTTCAGATCCGAGTTCGAGCCCGTCGGCTCTTCCCAGCCCCGACCGACGATGTCGATGCGGGCGGCCTCGAGCTGATAGCGCTCGACGAGCAGCCGCCGGATCTCGCCGGCCCGGCGCTTGCTCAGGTCCATCGCGCTCAGCGCGGCGGACCGCACGAAGGTTTCGCCGCCTTTCCGGCGGAACTCTTCGATCTTCGCGTTGTCGACGTGGCCGCGCAGCAGGAGCCGCGAGCCCGGGCTGATCTGGACGAGCCGCTTGATCGAATCCAGGTTCTGGATGTTGTCCTGGCTCGAGAGATCGAGCTTGTCCGAGTTGGGCTCGAACAGGAACCGGATGTCCTTGCTGAGCAGCGGGTCCGCTTCGAGCGTCGCCGCGCCGCCCGACTTGATCGGCGCGATCGCGATCTTCTGCTCCTTGAAGACGCCGCTCTTGTCGAGCGCCTGGAGCGCGGCGAGGTTCGTGAACTTCGACGGATCGGGCGGATCCTTGATGAGATCGCTGCCGTACGCCAGCACCGCGGACTGATAAATCCCTTCGAAGCTTCCCGCCGCGTCAATCGCGCCCGAGAAGAACGCGAGGTTCTCGGGGAGGTTCGCCAGGTGCACGTTCGCGAGCTCGCCCTTCGTGTCGTCGCGGCTCCACTTGAACGCGCGCCCGACGACGTCCAGGTATTGATCGGGACGATCGCGAACCATCCGGTTGCCTTCGAGCAGGCCGTGCACGAGGCCGTCGACGATCTTCGGGTGTTCCTGCGCGAAGCCGCGGTGCACGATCAGCACGTCCGCCACGATGAGCAGGTTGCGATTCGTGACGAGCACGTGGGCCTGGCCGCCGCTGCCATCCACGACTTCCGAGACCTTGGGCTCCCACGTCACCGCGCCGGCGAGCCGGCTCTTCCCGGACTTCAACTCCTTCAGGAACAGATCGCCCGCGCCGAACCCTTCCTCGGTGTAGACGAGGTTGAGGCGATCGGGGTGGGGTGCGGCGTCCAGGCTGCCGAGCATGTTGATCGGCAGGCCGGCCTCCTGCGCCAGATAGCGAATGAAGAAGTCGACCTCGGTGAACTGCGCCGTCGCGATGATCTTGCCCTTGAGCTGATTGACGCGCTTGATGTCGCTGCGGACGACGATGGCGTCGGCGCCGCGCGAGAAGCCGATTTGCGCCGGGACCACGGCGTGGAGCTGCTTGCCGTAGGCCGCCAGCACGTCGACCGTCGTCGCGGACGCGGCCATCTTGCCTTCGTTGAACTCCGACCACGCCTCGTCTTCCTTGACGGTCAGCCGCACCTTGAACCCGTGGTTCTTGAAGAAGTACGAGTTCTCGGTCGGCTCGAGCCCGCCGTTGGCGGCGATGAGTCCCGCGTATCCGGCGTATTCGCTGATTTCGATCGGAACGATGTTGTCCTTGAACGGCACCGGCGCCGGCGGCGAGAGCCGCGGGACTTCGGCCTTGACCTCCGTCACTTCCGCACTCGTTTCCTTCTCGGCCGTCGTGGACGCCGGCCCGGAGCCGCCCGAGCGTCCACGCTGAATCATGTACAGGCCGAGCGCGATCAGGCCGACGACGAGCAGGCTCGAAATCAGCTTGCCGAGGACGGTAAAGCGAGGTTGATCGTTCATCGTTCGGGTCCGATCTCTTTCACGGTGGCGGGCGGCTGCTGCTCGGCGGCCGGCGTCGCCTGGATCCCCTGGCTCGCCAGGAACTCAGCGAGCGCCACCTGCTCGAGCGCCTTGCGCTCGTTCTCCTTTTCCGTGACGGCCTCGATGTCGACCATGTCCTTCGCGAGGCGCGCCTTCCCGGCGGAGACCTCGTAGCGCTTCTGCAGCACTTCCTCGACGGTCTTCATCGTGTCGCCGAGGTCGCCGACCTTGAACGCGACGCTCGACAGCGCGGACGCGGCTTCGGCCTGCGCTTCCTTGACCTTCACCTGCGACAGCTGCTTCTCGAGGCGCCGGACCTTGTCCTCGAACTCGCGCTGCGCCAGCTTCGCCTGCCGGAGGTTCGATTGGTACGCCTCGTCGCTCTCTTTCAGCTCGCTCGAGTCGACGGCGAGGTCCGCCTTGAGCTCCTGGAGCTCGCGTGCGAGCGATCCGGCGAGCTCCATGTTGCCGGCGCGGTGATTGGCGAGGATGCGTCTCTCGAGATCCTGGGCCTTCACCGCTTTCGTGCTGACCTGGACCTTGAGGCGCTCCGCGACGCCCGCCATCTTCGCCAGCGCGAAGTTGTATTGCGTCATCTTCGTGCGGAACTCCTGGCGCGCCGCCTCCATCAAGGCCTCGGGATTCGCTTCCTCGAGCCCGCTAACGAACAATCCGAAAAAGCCGCGCAGCAGCCGTCCGATGCGACCAAACATTCGTAGCCTCCTGTGAACGGGGCTATTGTAAGGGGTCTTACGCCGACGCGTGTTTCTTACACAAACCTTCGGAGCTCGTCGATCCGCGCCTCGATCTCCTCGGGCGTCAAGTCACGAAACCGCGGCGGCAAAAAGCGCACATCGGTACACTCCTTTACCGCCACGAGGTCCATGTATTCGAGCTTTCTCGTGTGCGGGTTGGGCCGGACTTCGCGGAGCAGGTCCACCAGAATCTCCTTGATGGGCCGTTTCGTGGCATCGGGCGACGCCGCGCTCAGTTCGTGCACCCGTAATGCTCTGACGAGGACCCCCTCCAGCTCGTTCCCCCCCAGGGTGACGCCGTCGGCGAACGGCGGCAGATCCCCGGCGGCCAGCGGAAACTTCAGCTTGCGGGCGATCGCCAGCAGCAGAGCCTCGCGCTCCTGCGGCGTTTCCGGCGGGAACAGCGGAATGTGCACGTCGAGGCGGCCCTGCCGCTTGAGATCGACCTCGAGGAGGTCGGGCCGCGAAGTCGCGAACACCCAGACGATGCGCCCGCGGTTCTGCGTGTCCGACATTTCCTTCGCGAGCATCGAGTAGACGCGTCCAGACAAGCCGCTGTCGCCGTCGCCGCCTTCGCGCTTTCCCGCGGCCTGATCCGCCTCGTCGACGAAGACGACGACCTGGCCGAGCGCGCGAAGGATCGCGAAGATCTTCTCGAGGTTCGACTCGGTGGCGCCCACCCAGCGATCGCGGAAGTTCTTGAACACGACGCAGGGGATGCCGAGCTCGCCGGCCCAGCACTGCACGAGGAACGTCTTGCCAGTGCCGATCCGTCCGGCGATCAGGTATCCCATCGGGAGCGCCCGCAGCGCGCCGCGCCTGAGGAGCTCGGTATCCTCGCGGAGCCACACCTTGACGGCATCGAGTCCCGCGACGTTGTCGAGCGTGAACGGCGACTCGACGAAGTCGAGCAGGCCCTGGCATTCGCGCTCGATCAGCTCTTTCTTGATCTGTCCGAGCCATGCTGCCGTGATCCGCCTGTCGTTGCCGAGCGCGAGCGAGATCGCGGTCCGCGCGCCGACGCGGCTCAGCCCCGTCACGCGCGCCGCCAGCGTCTCGAGCGGCACGTCGCTCTTCGACGCCAGATCCGGAAACTGCGTCGTCGCGAGCGCGTGCACGTACGAGAGCATGTCCGCTTCGCCCGGCAGCGGGATGTGCAGCGCCGCCGCGTGCGGGTTCTCGACGACGAGCGAGTTGAGATCGTGGAGGCCTTCGCTGATGAGCACGGTGACGATGTTCGACTGCGCGACCGCCGGATCGTTCGCCCATCCGAGCACCTTGACGGTGTTCGCGGCGAACGGTCCGCCCAGCTGGAGCGCGTCGCCGCGCGGCACCACGAACTCGGCGAACTCGATGATGACGGCAATCCGTGTGGGTTTGCCTGCCCTGAGCCCAGTCGAAGGGCCTGCCGCGCCGCCGGGCAGTGCCTGGAGATTCAGGGTCCGCAGCAGATACCGGTCGATCAGCTCGAGCGCCGAGCCGGGCTCGCGCATGAGCGTCTGGGTCTGCGCGTCGCGGCCGAGCGCGTTCTGGATCCAGTCGCCCCAGTCGTCGCCGCCGCGCGTCGCGCGCACGCCGCGGCTGCGGTCGTACCGCAGCACGACGTCGTAGCTCGCGAACATCGCCTGTTCGAGAAAGGCGGGGAGCGAGAGCAGCTTCCCGCCGTGCGGCACGACGTCGAAGACGCTGCCGTGGAGCAGGAACTGCGCCGCGGCTCCCGAGCGGAACAGGTCGCGCATCTCGCCGGCCCAGCCGGGCAATTCAGGTGTGCTCATGCGTGTCGTCAGAAACGCTCAGGTGAAGTCGTCCGTCGTGGATGTCCGGCTACTGGCTCTCGCGCGCGCGCGCGTCCGCCGAAAGCGGCGGCGGCTCCGTGAGGAGATCCTCCATCGCGCCGAACACTTTCTGCTGATCGCGAATCCACTGGCCCGTCGTGCCCAGCGTCGCCGTGATCTCGTCGATCCGCTGCGAGAGGAGCTCCGGATCGGTCGACAGCGCCGCCTGCTCGCGAATCAACTCGACCTGCTGCTGGATGCGCTCGAGCTCGGCGTCGATGAACGCGAGCTTGCGCTCGGCGTCGGTCCGCTGGTGCAGCCGCTGGTTCAGGATCTCGATCTGGCCGCCGAGGCTGCGGCGAAGCTCGTCGCCGATCGAGGCATCGGCGTGCTGCCGCTCCAGCGCGGCCAGGCGCTTGCGGAGCTCCCCGGCGTCCCCGGCGCCGCCGATGACGTGACGGATCGTGCGGCGCGCGACGAGCAGCCGCAGGAACATCCAGGACAGCCGTCCGAGGCTGTCCGCCTGCGTCTCGAGCCCTCCGGGCGCCTCGACGCCGCCGCTGTGCAGCTGCAGATCGATGATCGATCGGCACCGCTGCGCGAGCAGGTCGTAGACGCGCCGATCGTTGACGTCGAGGCGTCCGAGGAGCGTCTGGATGCGGTGGTTCCACTCGGTGGTCGCGGAGCCTGCCGGGAGGGCGTTCACCAGCCTCTGGAAGCGCGCGTTCGTCGCGAGCGTGAGGAGGTAGCCGAGCTCGAGCCCGGCGCCGAGGACCCAGAAGCCCGGGTCCATCATCCCGAGGAGGCCGAACGTGCCGAGCCCGATCCAGTTCGGCGCCACGAACATGCCGAACGGGCGCGCGTTGAACGCCGCGGTGATGTAGTCGAAGAAGCCCGGTTTAGCGGCCATCGCCGAAAACATTCTACAGGGACGCCCGCCGCTTTCGCCTAACCGGCCGCCAGCCCGCGAATCAGCGTCAGCAGCATGTCGACCGCGACCGCGTTCCGCCCGCCCTGCGGCAGGATGATGTCCGCATACCGCTTGCTCGGCTCGACGAACTCCAGATGCATTGGTTTGACGGTCGTCAGGTACTGATCGATCACGGATTCGACCGTCCGGCCGCGCTCCGTGAGGTCGCGCTGCAGCCGCCTGATGAACCGCGTGTCCGCGTCCGTATCGACGAAGACCTTGATGTCCATGAGCTTCCGCAGCGCGGCGTCGGTGAAGATCAGGATGCCTTCCACGATGATCGCGCGCCGGGGCAGCTTGGTCTCGTGGAGCGGCCTCCTCGCGAACCTGGCGAAGTCGTAGAAGGGCAGCTCGATCGATCGCCCCTCCTTGAGCTCGACGACGTGGCGGACGAGCAGGTCGGTCTCGAGCGAGTCCGGATGATCGTAGTTGAGCGCCGCGCGCTCCTCGAGCCGGAGATCGTTCCTGTCCCGGTAGTAGCGATCGTGCTCGAGCACGGTGACGTGATCGGAGCCGAGGCTCTCGACGATCGTGCTGACGACGGTCGTTTTTCCGGAGCCCGAGCCGCCCGCGACGCCGATGACGATCGGACCGGAACTCCTGCCGCCGGGAGGACTTGCCGGCCGCTCACCCGGCATAGCTCACACCCTGACACCGTTCTTCACGACTTTTCACCCGCGCATCCCGCAGCATGAGTTCTGGCGTACCCGAAAGACTATCAATGATTCACGCGGGCCGGTAAGATGGCTGGACCCCCAGCCTCATTACATCGACCCGCGGAGGCTCGATGGAACCCTTCTTTCTGATCGCGCTCGTCGTTCTCGCGATTCCGTTCGTGCTGCCGATCGTGGCCTGGGTGTCGGCACGCGGCACGCGCAAGCGCATGGAGATGCTCGTCTCGGCGATCGAGCGGCAGCGCGACGAGATCGATCTGCTGCGATCGCGGCTGAATGCCCTCGAGCTGCAACCCGAGGCCTGGCGGGAACCGTCCGCTCCGCCTCGCGCGGCGCCTCCCGTGCCGGGTGAGCCGGCGAGGCCGGTCGTTCCCCCGGTCGGGCCCGCGAAGCCGATCGTTCCACCGGCGCCGCCCGCGAGGCCTGTCGTGCCCGCAGCGCCTGTCGTTCCGCCGGCTGAGGGCGTGAAGCCAGTCGTTCCGCCGCCTCAGCCCGCGAAGCCGATTGTGCCTCCGGCCGCCACCGCGCGTCCGGCTGCGCCCGCATCGCCGCCGGCCTCACCTCCGGATCCGCCAGCTCGAACCGCGCCGCCGCCGTCTTCGCCGCCTCCGCCTCCCGCGCCCGCGTTCGACTGGGAGAGCCTGATCGGCGTCAAGGCGTTCGCGGCCATTGCGGGGATTGCGACGGTCATCACCGCGGTCTCCTTCCTGAACTACGCGGCCGAGTCGGGCTGGCTCCAGCCTCCGATCCGCGTCGCGATCGGCGTCGTCGTCGCCGTCGCGCTGCTCGTCGTGTGCGAGCTGAAAGCGGCGCGGAAATATCCCGCGACCGCGAACGCGATGGACGCCGCGGCGATCGCGGTCCTCTTCGCGACGTTCTTCGCCGCGCACGCGCTCTGGAATCTGATTCCGGCCGTCGGTCACGTTCGGTCTGCTCGGCGTGGTGACGGCGCTGGCCGTGCTGCTGTCGATTCGGCGCGAGTCGCTCTTCATCGCCGTGCTCGGCCTGCTCGGCGGGTTTGCGACGCCGATTCTGCTCTCGACCGGCGAGAACCGGCCGATCCCGCTCTTCGCGTACCTGCTGCTGCTCAACATCGGGCTCTCCTGGGTTGCGCACGCGAAGGGCTGGCCGATCCTGACCTGGCTGACGCTCGCCTTCACGGTCGTCTACCAGTGGGGCTGGGTCTTCAAGTTCCTCGACGTGAGCAGCCTTCCGCTCGCGATGGGGATCTTCCTCGTCTTCCCCGTCGTGGCGGCGGCGGGCATGATCGTCGGTCCGCGGCGCGACGGGCGCGACTCGCCGGATCGGAGATTCGCGCATTCGGCGCTCGTCGCGTCGGTGCTCCCGCTCCTGTTCGCGGTGTACCTTGCCGCGATCCCGCAGTACGGCGCGAATGCCGGGCTGCTGTTCGGGTTCCTGCTGCTCGTGGACCTCGGCCTGCTCGCGCTGGCGATCGCGCGCGGCGACGAGCTCCTGCACGCCGTCGGCGCCGTGACGACGATGGTCGTGATGGCCGTCTGGCTGTCGGCGTCGTACGCCGAGTCGGGATCGCCGACGATCGCGCTCGGCTTCACGGCGGTGTTCGTCGTCGTCTACGTGCTGGCGCCCGCAATCGCGAGCTGGTTCGGCCGGCGGTTCGAAGGGGCGGGCCGGGCGGCCGCCTTCGCCGCGCCGATGCTGCTGTTCGTGTTTCCCGTGCTCGCGGCCTTCGAGCCTTCGGTGGTCGACCCGTGGCCGATGATGGGCGACGCTCCTCGGGCTCGTCATGCTCATCGCGTGGCGCGCCGTGGCGTCCGGGACCGGATCGCTCTACCACCTGGCGGCGTTCTACGCCATTGCCGCGCAGGGCGTCTGGTCCGCGGCGCACCTGACGCTCGAGCGCCTCGGAACGGCCGTGGCGATCTACGCGATCTTCGGCGTGGTCTCGCTGGCCGTGCCCATGATCGCGCGGCGCGCATCCCGTCCGCTGACGCCGGCGTGGGGAAGCGGCGCAGTATTGATCGCCAGCCTGGGCCTGTTGTTGTTTCTCTCGAACGGGTCTATTGCGCCCGCGGCGATCTGGGCGCTGGCGCTGCTGCTCGCGATCATGAACGCCGGCCTCTTCGTCGAGAGCGCCGCCGGCCGGCTGCCGATCGTCTCGCAGATCGGCAGCGTGTTCTCGTGGGTGATTCTGCTGGTTTGGTGGCTGCGGGCCGCGGGAAGCGTCGGCGTCATTTCGTCGCTCACGGTGCTCGTCGGGCTGACGCTGGTCACGCTCGCGGGGCACGGATGGTCCGCGCGTCAGGCCTCGGCGTCCTCCGAACCGGCGTCGCATTCCGCGCGCGGCGTGTATCTCGGATTGACCGGGCATCTCTTCCTCGCGCTCCTCGCCGCGAACCGCGCGTGGTCGCTGCCCCCGTGGCCGCTCTTCGGCGCGCTGGCGGTCGTCACGCTCGCCACGAGCGCATCGTCGCTATGGAGCCGCGTCCCTGCGCTGCATGCCGCCGGCAGCCTGGCGGCGGCCGTCGTCGTCGCGGTCTGGGCCGCGGCGGCCGGTTCGCCAGAGTGGGGGCTCGTCGCGGTGCTGGCCTCCGCCGGTGCGAGCGCCTACGCGCTCGGATGGATCGCGGTCGACGCCGCGGATCGCGCGTGGTCGGCTCGCGCGGCCTGCGGCGTGCTGTTCGTGGCGGAAATCGCGTTGATGCTGGCGATCGAGGGCGGTACGACACCGCCGTTCGCGATGCTCGTGGTCGCCCATGCACTGAACCTGTCGATCGTCCTCGCGCTGACCGCGGTGTTCCGCTGGTGGACTGTCGCGGTGGCGGCCGTGGCGCCGGCGTGGCTCGCGATCATGCAGTGGCAGGTGCGGAACGATCTCGATGTCACGTGGTGGATGCTGCTGACGCTGACCGCCGCGCTCTACGCGGTGTTCGTGATGTATCCCTTTGCCGTCGCGAAGCGCGCGCGCGACGAGCGCGACCCGTACGTCGCCGCGATCCTGGCGAGCGCGATGGCGTTCTTTGCCGCGCGGGTGGCCTTTCTTGCCGGCGGGCTCGAATGGATGATTGGCATCGTTCCGGTCGTCGAAGGCGCCGTGCTGGCGGCGATGCTCCGCGGGCTGCTGACGATCGAAGCGGGCGGCCCGCGCGATCTCGGCCGTCTGGCGCTCGTCGCCGGCGCCTCGCTCGCGTTCGTCACCGTCGCGATCCCGCTGCAGCTGCGCCAGCAATGGATCACGATCGGCTGGGCGCTCGAGGGCGCGGCGCTCGCATGGTTGTACGGCCGCATCCCGCACAAGGGCCTGCTGCTCGCCGCGTCGGGTCTTCTCGGCGCCGTCTTCGCGCGCCTTGCGTTGAACCCGGAGATCCTCCTCTACGAGCCGCGCGGCGAAACGCCGATCCTCAACTGGTATCTCTACGCGTACCTGATCTGCGCGGTGGCGATGTTCGTCGCCGGCTGGTGGCTGTCGCGGACCGACGATGCGATTGCCGGGCTGCGCCCGTCGCGGCTGCTGCCGCCAGCGGGAGTGATCCTGCTGTTCGTGCTCCTCAACATCGAGATCGCGGACTTCTACGCGACCGGTCCGACGATCATGTTCCGGTTCGGCGCGACGGTGTCGCAGGACCTCACGTATACGATCGGCTGGCTCCTCTTCGGGATGGGATTGCTCGCCGCCGGGATTTATCTGGGCGCGCGGGCAGCCCGCGTTGCGGCCGTGGCGCTGATCGCGGTCACGACCTTCAAGTGCTTCCTCTACGACCTCGGTTCGCTCGAAGGCTTGCACCGGATCGCCTCGTTCGCCGGGCTCGCGATCGCGCTCGCGCTGGTGTCCCTCGCCCTTCAGAAGTTCGTCCTCTCGAAACCGCGGAGCGTGTCGTCGTGACACGCGCGCTGCCGCGGCTGCTGGCCGCCGCTCTCGCGTTGTCCTGCGTGATCGCCGCGCCGGCCGGTGCGCAGGCGCAGGGCGGATCGGATGCCACGCCGGCCTTCACGCGTGAGCGCCGGGCGATTGCAATCGGCGACATGCAGCAGCGGCCAACGGCTGGCCGTGCGGTGGCGCAACGGCTGCCCATCGACAGGGAGTTGCTGACAGGCTCGCAACCGTTCCGCGTCGTGCGCCGCGGCGGGCGATTCTTCGCCGAGGAGGGCCTGTCGGATCTGCGCTTCTTCACGAGCGACGGGAAAGCGGTTCCCTATCTTCTCGTTCATCCCCCCGATGGCGAGCCGGAGTGGGTGAGTGGACGCGTGCTGGGCCTGGCGGCGACCAGGAAAACCAGCGGCTTCGAAGTCGATCTCGGTGCGGCCGTGCCGGTTGACATGGTTCGCGTCGAAGGCCTGCCGGTCCCGTTTCTGAAGCGCCTGACCCTCGAAGGAAGCGGCGATCGCGCGCGCTGGACGATTCTCGTCGCGGAGGGGACGCTGTTCGATCTGCCGGACGAAGGGCTGCGCCAGGATGCGCTCGGGTTCGCGGCGGGCGAGTATCGATATCTTCGGTTGACGTGGAACGACACGAACAGCGGGCGCGTGCCCGGTCCACGCGGCGTGCGCGCACGGCGCGTCAACTCCGCCCGTGTGCCGGACGCCGAGATGATCGAAGTGCCGTTCGACAAGCGATCCAGCGAGCCGGGGGTGAGCCGGTACCGCATTCGGCTGCCGGCAGCGCATCTGCCGATCGTCGGCGTGACGCTCGACGTCGCGCAGGATCACGTGCATCGCGGCGCGCGCGTGACCGAGTCCCGCTTTGCCGGGGTCGAAGCGAGTCCGGTGGAGCTCGGGAGCAACACCCTCGTTCGCGTCACGAGGGATGGCGCCACGGCGTCCGCGCTGCGGATCCCCGTGACCGCCCCGTCCGAGGCCGAGCTCGATCTCACGATCGACGACGGCGACAACGCGCCGCTGGACGTCAAGCGTGTCGCGGTCATCCTCGCTGAACTGCCCTGGATCTATCTCGAAGCGCCGGAGGGCGGCATCGTGGCGCGCTATGGGGACGCCGCGCTGCCTCGCCCTTCGTACGATCTGGAAGCGGTGCGCGACGCGATCGATCTGTCGAAGGTTCCAGAAGCGAAATGGACTGGAGCGAGCACGCGCCTGGAGCCAGCAGCCACCGCGCCGGCCGCACCCGAGCTGCCGAACGCCGGTCCCGTGCTCGATCCGAAGCTGTTCGAACATACCCGCTCCGTGCGGGCGTCGTCGACCGGGCTCGTCGCGTTGCCGCTCGACGCGCACGCGCTCGCGTTCAGCCGCGGGCCGGCGTCGCGCTTCGCCGACGTTCGTGTGCTCGATGGTGAGAACCGTCAGGTTCCGTATCTGGTCGAGCGCCGCAACGAGCCGCTTTCAGTCGATCTCGTCGTCGCAGCCGCGCAGACTGTCCAGGCGGGCGAACTGAAACCGTCGGGGAGCCGGCGTCGATCGGTGTACGCGGTCACGCTCCCGCACCCGAACCTGCCCGCCGCGCGGCTCGTGATCGAAACGACGGCGCGTGTCTTTCAACGATCGTTGCAGCTTGGATTCGATCGGTCGCCCGATCGGCAGCGCCGGGAGCCCTGGTTCGACGTGATCGCGGCGGACACCTGGCGCCATGCGGACGAGTCGACGCCCTCTCGTCCGCTGACGCTCCCGGTAGCCTCTCAAGCCGGCACCGAGCTGCGCCTCGTGGTCGACGAAGGAGACAACGCGCCGCTGCCCATCACGGCCGTGCGGCTGCTGCTGCCGTCCTACCGCCTGCGCTTCTTCCACCCGTCGGAGACGGAGCTTCGCCTCGCGTACGGCCGTGAGGATCTGCTCGTGCCGGAATACGATCTCGCGCTTCTCGCGCCGAAGGTGATGGGCGCGCCCACGCAGGACGCCGCGGCACAGGCCGCGTCGGCGCCCGGGCCCTCGGAGGAACGCTCACTCGTCCGTCCCGGGGTGTTCTGGATCGTGGTGAGCGCCGCGGTGCTCGTCCTCCTGGCGCTGATCGTGAGACTCGTGCGCACTCAGGGTGGACAGCAAGCCGGTTAGCTGACAGCGGTTCTCAGCGCGCGGCGGGGCGAGCTCGTTCGAGCTCTTCGATGGCTGCCGCGATAACGGGTCGGTACCGCTGCGCCAAGCCTGGCCGTTCGCGTGCCCACGATCCGCGCACTCCGAAGCTCTTACACGCGCTGACGCGGTCCGTGCGATACCGGACGCCGTCCGTTCGGCTTTGGGACGGTGACATACCTCGACCACGGCCGCCGGGCGACCTGCCTCAGACGAACGGCTGTCTGTCCCTGGATATTCCAAAGGACCCGAAGGGTACGCTCTTTGGATAATCCAAGCGTGAAAGGAATCCCGAAAATGAAACCGATCACAAGTGTCACTCTTCTTTTCGGTCTCCTCGCAGGCGTCGGTGCAGACGCTCAGACTCCCACAACGGCGAAAAACCGCATCTGTATCGACGTTGCGCACCAGCAGAGATTCTGGGGCGATCCCGCAGACATGGATGAGAAAAGGGTCGCGCGCGTGAAATACATGACCGGAGAAATGCTCAAGACCGCGGCCGCTGTGGACGCGAGCATCTCCTATCTGAAGAAGGAAGTGAACCCGAAGGACCTGGAGGGCTGCGATCTGGTGTTCATCCATATTCCTTCGGCGAAGTACACAGCTGGTGAGGTCGGCGCCATCACGAAATACATCAGCGGCGGCGGTTCGCTGTTCCTGGTGATGGATCAGGACTCGTGGTCGACGCTCGAGCAGACCAATGTGAACGATCTCATTCGTCCGTTCGGCGTGCTGTTCGGTGGCGAGAGTCCCGATTCGCAGTCAGGCGGTCACACCAACGCAGGCCTCATTACCGATAAGCGCTTGAAGATCTCGTATCACGGCGCCAGGACGGTCAGCGGGGGCACTCCATTCGCCTTCAATGACAGGTCTGACGCCCATCCCTTCGGCACATTCCTCGAGGTCAAGAACGGCGGGAAGATCGTCGTGATGGGCGATGGCATGGTGTCTCTGTACATGACCAGCTGGGAAGGCGTTCAGGATTACCAGTGCCAGGAGTTCATGCAGGCGGCGTTTCGGTGGTTGCTGTGAGACAGGCAACCTGCGAGAACAGCGGGTACAGCGTTCGAGCAGTCATTTCTTCTGCAGCTGCTGGGCGACTTTCCGGACGTCGTCCATCACGCGAAGAAGATTTCCGCTCCAGATCTTTTCGATGTCCCGCTCGGCGTAGCCGCGGCGCACGAGCTCCAGCGTTACGTTGAACGTTTCGCCCGCGTTGTTCCAGCCCTCGATTCCGCCGCCGCCGTCGAAGTCGGAGGCGATGCCGACGTGATCCACGCCGATCTTCTTGACGATGTAGTCGATGTGATCGACGAAGTCCTTGACGGTCGCGCGTGGAGGGGGCGGGAACTTCGCGTTGATCTCGTCGAGACGTGTCTGTGCTTCGGCGCGCTTCTCGGGGCTCAACTGCGCCAGCGCGCCGCCGCGTCCGCGTCCGCGCCCGTCAGCTGCGCCCGCCGCCGGCGCACCCGCGGCTCCAGGTGCCGCGGCCGCCGCGCCGCGCCCGCCGCCGCCCCTGCCACCGCGGCCGAGACTTCCCGCCGGGAGCCCGAATTCCTCCTCGAGCTTCGCCAGAGCAGCCTGACGCTCCGGCGTCGCCGGCGGCGGCGTCTTGACGTACGCCGAGAGCGCGACGGCCTGAACGACGCCGCCGTTCTTCTTCAGCGCCATCAGCAGCTCGTCGTCCATGTTCCGGCTGTGATCGCAGAGCGCGCGCGCGCTCGAATGCGACGCGATCACGGGCGCCTTCGACAGCGCGATCGCCTGCAGGTTCGACTGCTTCGACGGATGCGAGAGGTCGACCATGATCCCGACGCGATTCAGCTCGGCGACGACCTGTTTGCCGAGGTCGCTCAACCCGTTGTGCGCCCACTGGCCCGACGCTTCGCCGTTGTTCGAGTCGGCGAGCTGGCTGTGCCCGTTGTGCGCGAGGGAGAGATAGCGCGCGCCGCGATCGTAGAACTCCTTTACACGGGCGAGCGCGGTGGACTGGTCTCCGAGCGGATAGCCGTTCTCGACGCCGATGAGCGCGACCTTCTTCCCCGACTTCGCGATGCGCCGCACGTCCGCCGCGGTGAGCGCAAGCTCGATCTTGTCGGGCGCGATCTCCTGTGTCAGCCGGTGGATCGCCTCGAACTTCGCAATGGCCTGCTTGTAGGCGTTGTCGAAGCCTTCCGGCGTCTGGGGGCCCTGACCGACGTAGACGATGAAGAAGCTGGCGTCCAGGCCGCCGGCCACCATCTTTGGCAGCGTGACTTGGTTCGGCAGGTCCTGCGTGTAGTTGCGCTCGGGCGTGAAATCGGCGGGGCTGATGTCGTCGTGCGTGTCGAGCGCGATCACGCGATCGTGAATCGCGCGCGCGCGGGCAGTCAGTGCCGCATCCGGCCCGGTTGCCTGCGCGGAGGGCCGGCTCGCCGTACCTGTCAGCAGTACGCACGCGGCCACACTGGAGGCCATCAATGAACGTTTCATGGCCTCAAGTGTATTTCAGGGTCAGCAATCCTCGATCACCGATTGCGCGATGGTTCTACTCGCCTCGCAGCGCCACCGTCGGCTCGATGGCAGCGGCGCGGCGCGCGGGGATGTAGCCGGCGGCCAGGGCGGCAGACGCGAGGAGCAGCGCGAGGATCGCGACGATCCTGGGATCGCCGGACGCGACGAGCAGTCCGGACTGCATGGCGCCGTTCAGGAGAATCGAGAGGATGACGCCGATCCCGACGCCGATCGCGGCCAGCACGCTCGTCTGACTGATCGTGAGCCGAATCACGTCTCGTGCGGTCGCGCCGAGGGCCATACGCACGCCAATCTCGTGCGTGCGCTGCGTCACCATGTGTGCCATGACGCCGTAGACGCCGACGAGCGCGAGCACGAGCGCCAGGACGCCGAACGCGAGCATCGTGCCGCCGATGAACTGCAGCCCGATCGTCCGCTCCTTGAGATTGTCCCGCATCGATCGGAGCTCGAACACCGGCTGCATCGGATCGATCGCGCGGACCGCGGCGCGCGCGTCGCCATAGAGGAGGCTCGGATCGCGGCCGGTCCGGACGACCATCGCGAGGGAATTCGTCGGCGCCTGACGAAGCGGACGGTACAACGTGGGATAGTTCCGGCGTCCGAACCAGTCGTGGATGACGTCGCCCGACACGCCGACGACCGTGAGCCACGGACCATCGCTCGCGCCGGCCTTGAACCGTTTTCCGATCGGATCGACGTCCGGCCAGTGGCGGCGCGCGAAGGACTCGGTGACGATCGCAATCGGCAGCGTGTCCTCGCGATCGGCAGCCGTGAACCCGCGGCCCTTCAGAATCGGTATGGCCATCGTGCCAAAGAACGACTCCGTGGCGACGCGATAGTCCGCGCTCGGCGCATTGGCGGGATCCGGATTCGGGTGGCCTTCGATCTCGATCGAGCGGCCGCTGTTGCCGCCCTGCGCCGGGATGACGTTGATCGCGGCGGCCGATTCGGCGCCCGGAACAGCGGCGAGCTTGTCGACGACGTCCAGCGCAAAGCGACGCTGCGCGTCCGGCGTGGGGTACTTGCCGTTCGACAACACCGAGCGCATCGTCAGGAGTCCGTCCGCTTTGTAGCCCTGAGGTCCGTTCAGAAACCGGTGAACCGTGACGACGCTGAGTGCGGATGCGACGAGCAGGGGCAGCGCCAGCGCGATCTCGGCGACAACGAGGGCGCGGCGAAGCCGCAAGCGGCTGCCGCCCGCGGTCGCCGATCGGCCGCCTTCCTTCAAGGACTCGGCCAGTTTCGGCCGCGAGGCCTGAAGCGCCGGCACCAGCCCGAAGATGACGGCGGACGCGATCGCGATCGCGGTCGTGAACAGCACCAGCCGGCCGTCCACGTCGATCTGATACCAGCCGGCGACGAAGCGCGCGATCTTCGGCGGCATGGACGCGACGAGCACCTTGAGGCCTCCCCATGCCACGAAGAGCGCCGCCGGAACGGCGGCGATGCCGAGGATGACGCTCTCGAACATCATCTCCCGCATGACGCGCAGGCGGCTCGCGCCGATGGCGAGCCGCACGGCCATTTCACGCTGCCGCTCGGCGCCGCGCGCGAGGAGGAGGTTGGCGACGTTCGCGCACGCGATCAGCAGCACGAACAGGGCCGACGCCTGCCACATCGAGAGCACGGGGCCGAGCCCGATGTCCAGCATGCCTTGCGCGAGCGTGTAGACGCGCGCTTCGCGTCCGCGATTCGTCTCCGGATGATCGCGCGCAAGACGCTCGCCGATGAGCGCCATCTGTGCTTTCGCATCGTCGAGCGTCCGGCCCGGCGCGAGCCGCGCGATTGGTGTGTACCATTGACCGCGGCGGTTGGCGGCCGTCTTCGCATCCGGGGCGAGCGGCGCCCAGAGTTGTGAGCCCGTTGGAAAGTCGAAGCCCTCAGGGGCAATGCCGATGACTTCGTATTGCTGGCCATCGATCTCGACGGGGCTTCCGAGGATGTCGAGATCGCTCGCGAACCTGCGCTGCCAGAGGCCGTGACCGAGGACGACGCGCCGCTCCTGTCCGACCGTTTCTTCCTCCGGCCGGAACGTGCGGCCGGCCGTCAGCTCGATGCCGAGCACCTGGAAGAACTCCGGCGACACGCGATAACCGAGGACCGCCTCCGGCTCGTCGCGCCCGACGAGGTTCGCGTCCCACCATTCGAATGCGGCCATCCGTTCGAACACATCGGCCTGCTTCCTGATATCGAAGAAGTCAGCCGGCGAGACGGCCTCGCGCCGATCGAGATCGTCAGGCCTCGTGTAGGAGACCAGCGTGACCCGATCCGAGTCGCGCATCGTGAACGGCCGGAGCACCAGCGCGTCGATCATCGAGAAGACGGCCGCGTTCGCGCCGAGCCCGAGGCCCAGCGTCAGAATGATGATCGCGCTCATCATCGGCCGCTTCACGATGCCGCGGAACGCGTGACGCAGCTCGAAATCGAGGGTTCGCATGAGGGAATCTCCGGGCGTCTGAGGCGGCGCGGGCACGACGTACGGCGGACGGCGGACACGCGCGGCGAGGCCGCGCGCGCTGAGACGGAGCACCTGGATCGAATGCCAGGCGAGCGCGCGGCGCGGCGATCGCTTCGCGCGACCGGCGAACTCTTCCTGCAGGTCGCCCAGGATGGATTCGGTCCAATCCCCGCTGCCAAGGACTGCGGACAGCAGTCGCTCGGCCATCGCAAACGGACCCCGACGAGGGCTCATGACTCGAGCCTTTCCTCGAGTCCCTGCCACAGGCGCAGCAGGCTGCGCCGGGACGACCGGATCGATGCCATGCCCGCGGCTGTGACGGTGAAGTACCGGCGCGCCCGGCCTCCGCGTTCGGGGAGTGGCTCACCCAGGCGCGAGCGCAGGCAGCGCTTGGTCTCGAGCCGTTCGAGCGCGGTGTAGAGCGCGCCTCGCGCGACCGAACGCCCGGTTCGCGCTTCGATTTCCTCGCGGATGGGAATCGCGTACGCGTCGTCCCCGAGCCGGAGAATCGCGAGGAGCACGATGTGCTCGAACTCACCGAGATTCATTTGCCTGCATTGTAGGCCAAATAGACGACGAATCCGGCGCGGAAGTTCGACGCGGAGGGCCGATCCGGAGCTGCCGACTTGTCGCGGCCCGGCCGGATGTTGTACAAGCTGAAGCAGGTTCGGCCGGATCTGCGGTCCACACCCGTCCCCAATCAAGCACCGATCAAGGAGAGCGACGTGAATTGCCAGTTGCCAGGGGTTCTCATCCGGGGCGGGAGCGCCCTCGTGCTCGCCGCGGCGCTGCTCGTCCCGACGAGCGCGCAAGACCGGCTGAAGGGGATGCCCGGCTACGATCGGTATCAGAAGGTCAGCTCGCAGCTGAATGGGGCGGTGCGGTCCGGCGCGGTCAACGGCACGTGGAGCGCCGACGGCAAGTCCATCGAATACACGCTCGACGGAAAGCGATACCGCTTCGACGTCGCCGAAAAGACCGCGACGGAGATTGGCGCTGCCGCAGACGCGCCCGCCGGGCGGGGCGGGCGGGGCGCTGGCCGCGGCGGCACGGGCATCGAGCGCGGACGGCAGGCTGCCTCCGCCGAGGCGCCGGACGGCAAGCTCAAGGCGTTCTACCGCGACCGCAATCTGTGGGTCAGCGAGATGTCCGGCGCCAACGAATCCGCTATTACAAACGACGGCAGCAGCACGGAGCGCGTGAAGTACGGGACGGCGAGCTGGGTCTACGGTGAAGAGCTCGGACAGACGAGCGCGATCTGGTGGTCGCCGACGAGCACGAAGGTGGCGTACTACCGGTTCGACGAGAAACAGGTCCTCGACTACAACCTGCAGCTGGATCAGACGAAGGTTCAAAGCCGCAACGACGTGGAAGCGTATCCGAAGGCCGGCTCGAGCAACCCGGTCGTCGATCTGTTCGTCTACGACGTCGCGTCGAAGAAGACCACGACGATCGACGTGCGCGAGGGCAAGCCGTTCGAGGACGGCGTCGTCGGCCACTACGTGTATCGGGTGTCGTGGACGCCGGACGGACGCGAGCTCCTCTTCAGCCGGACGAACCGCCGCCAGAACATCCTCGAGCTCGTCGCGGCGAATCCCGACACCGGCACGACGCGCGTGATCATCCGTGAAGAGTGGCCGACGGGCTGGGTCGAGAACCGCCCGCCGATGCAGTTCCTGAAGGACAACAAGCGGTTCATCTGGGAGTCCGAGCGGAACGGCTATGCGAACCTGTATCTGTACGACCTCAGCGGCAAGCTGCTGAACCCGATCACCACGCACTCGACGTTCGAAATGAGCACGATCGTCAAGATCGACGAGGCCGCGGGCGTCGTCTTCTACACCGCGCGCGACGGCGACAACCATCTCAAGCTGCAGCTGCACCGCGCCGGGCTCGACGGCACGCGGGATGTCCGGCTCACCGACCCGGCGTTCCATCACACCGTCGGCAACTGCATGGCGCCGCCGCCGGGCGGTGGCGGCCGCGGTGGAGTCGGTGCGGCCTCGTCGTGCGGCATTTCGCCAGACAACCAGTACTTCATCGACACGTACCAGACGCACAACATGCCGCCGGCCACGCGCCTCGTGGATGCCGCCGGGAAGGTGGTGGCGGACATCGCCAAGAGCGATCTCTCGAAGTTCGACGCGTTGTCGTTGAAGAAGGCGGAGATGTTCACCTACAAGGCCGCGGACGGCAAGACGACGCTGCGCGGGTTGATCCAGTTTCCGTCCAACTTCGATCCGTCGAAGAAGTATCCGGTCCTCGTGCCGGTCTACGGCGGACCGGCCTCGGCCAGCAACACGGCGCGCGAAACGTTCGTGACGCCGAGCGCGATTGCCGAGTACGGGTTCCTCGTCGTCAACCTCGACTCCCGCGCCGCGCCCGGCATGGGGAAGCGGACGCTCGACTCGATCTACCTGAGGCTCGGGCAGGTGGAGATCGACGACATGGCTGAAGGCGTGAAGGCGCTCGGCGCGCGGCCGTACGTCGATCGCACGCGCGTCGGCATGTACGGGACCTCGTACGGAGGCTACGCGTCCGTGATGTCGCTACTCCGGTATCCCGACGTCTACGCCGCCGCTTCGGCCTCGTCGCCGGTGACGGCGTGGGATCACTACGACACGATCTATACCGAGCGCTACATGTGGACTCCGCAGGAAAACAAGGCCGGCTACGAGCTGGGTAGCGCCATGAAGTACGCGGGGAACCTGAAGGGCCGGTTGATGCTCTACTACGGGACGGCGGACAACAACGTGCACCCGTCGAACATGATGCAGCTCATCGCGGCGCTGCAGCAGGCGGGGAAGAGCTTCGACGTCCAGGTCGGGCCCGATCGCGGACACAGCGGCATCAACACGGACCGCATGATGGAGTTCTTCATCGAGAGCCTCGTCATGCGCCCCGCGGCGCAGACGACGACGTCGCAGTAGGCGCGTTGCCGGAATCGAGGCCGGCCGTTCGCAGCATGACCAGCCGTCCGGCGGCAACGCCCGCGTACCGGCGCCTAACGATCCTGCTGCTGGGCGTGGCGCTCGTGATCGCGAACACGTGGCCGCTCGCCGCGCGTCTCGACCGGATCGGACGCGCCGACAGCCATGACGGCCGGTACGGGCTCTGGCAAGCCGCCTGGGTCGCGCGCGCGCTCGTCACGGATCCACTCCACGTCTACGACGCGAACATCTTCTACCCGCACCGGTCCACGCTGGCGTTCTCGGAGCCGTCGCTGCTGGCCGGGATCCTGGGCCTGCCCGCGTACCTCCTGACCGGCAGCGCCTACGCGACGCACAACCTCGCGGTGCTGGGGTTCTTCCTTCTGAGCTTCCTCTGCGCGTACCGGCTCGGTCGCGTGCTGACCGGCGACACGATCGCGGCGATCGCGCTCGGGATCGCCTTCGCGTTCAGCCCCTACATGTTCGCGCGCACGGCGCAGCTGCCGATGATGGCCATCTTCGGCCTGCCGCTGGTGCTCGCGGCCGTGCACGGGCTCATCGAGGCGCCGTCCTGGCGAACCGCGGCGGGCGTCGCCGGCGCGCTCTGGCTGCAGGCGCTCGCGTGCGGCTACTACACTGTCTTTGCGATCCTCATGGTCGCCTTCGCGATGGTCTTCTTCGGCGTGCAGAACGGGCGCTGGAAGGACCGCGGGTTCCTGCGATGCGGGATCGGCGCCGCGCTCCTGTCGGTCGCGCTGCTGCTCCCGCTTTTCTGGCCTCACATCCGGTTGGGACAGGAGCTGGGATTCTCGCGGCCTGTCGGCGAGGCGTATCAGTTCGCCGCGGACTGGCGCGCATGGCTCGCATCGTCCGCCTGGGCGCATCGATGGATGCTGCCGCGCCTGGGCACCTGGAACGAGGTGCTGTTCCCGGGCTTTCTTCCGGTGGCGCTCGGCGCGGCAGGGGTGTGGCTCGGGCTGAGAGGTCGCCTGGAGTCCCCGATTCGAGCGGTCTCGACGCGCTCGCTGGCCGTGTTCTACGTCTCGCTCGCGGTCGTCGCCGGATGGCTGGCGTTCGGCCCCGCGGGCGGGCTCTACGCGGTGCTCTACGAGACGCTTCCGGTGTTCTCGTTCATCCGGGCGGCCGGGCGCTTCGGGATTGTCGTCACGCTGGCGCTCGGGGTGCTGATGTCGCTGACGATCGCGCACATCAACCGCCAGCCCGGTCGCGGCCGGACGATCGCCTGCGCGCTCGCCGCGGCGCTGGCAGCGGAGCTCTTCGCCGCGCCGAGAACGATGGCGCCGGCTCTTCCCGTCAGCCCTGTCTATCGCGTGCTCGCCGCGCAGCCTGCGGGGCCGGTGATCGAGTTTCCGTTCTTTCCACGGCAGCTCGAACGCAATTCGGAGTACGTCCTGATGTCGACCGCGCACTGGCGGCCGATCGTGAACGGCTATGGGGCGTTCTGGCCCGCCGACATTCAGCAGCTCGCGAACGACACGCGCGAGTTCCCGTCCCATGCCTCACTCGAGCGCGTTCGCGCGTGGGGCGTACGCTACATCGTCGTTCACACGGCCACGTACGAGAAGCAAGGTCTCGCGCCGGCGGCCGACGTAATCGGCAGGCTCGACGCGCTCGGGCCGGCATTGACGCTGATCGCTTCAGACCAACATGTGCGTCTCTATCAGGTCGGCGGGTGGACAGGCCGGTAGCGGCGGAGGTCGCATGGTCCGGCTGAAGCCGGACCCTGGACTGCTGTAGTGTCCGGCTTCAGCCGGACCTGACTTGGTCCGCCTGAAGGCGGACACTACAGGGAAAGTCCGCCTGAAGGCGGACACTACAGACGAAGCATGTCGAACGTCACGATCTTCGGCAGCCACGAGCCGAACACGATTGCGCAGCTCAATGACGTCGCGAGCCGGGCCCGTCGCGCGGCGCTGATGGCCGACGGCCACGTCGGCTACGTTATGCCGATCGGCGGCGTCGCAGCGTACCGCGAGCAGGTCTCCGTGGTCGGCGTCGGATTCGATATCGCGTGCGGCAACGCGGCGATTCGCACGGACCTCACGCTGCACGGCGCCGGCGGCATCGCCGACCGGCTGCCGGAGATCGCGGACGAGATTCAGCACGTCGTCTCCTTCGGGATCGGGCGCAGGAACCAGGCGGACGACGCGCCCGTCGATCATCCGCTCTTCGAGAGCGCCTCGTGGCACGCGCTGCCGAAGCGCGTCGAAGCGGGGCTGCGCAGCAAGGCGCGCGCACAGCTCGGCACGGTCGGAAGCGGCAACCACTACGTCGACGTCTTCGCGGACGAGAGCGACGCGATCTGGGTCGGCGTGCACTTCGGCAGCCGCGGGTTCGGCCACGGCGTCGCGTCCGGGTTTCTCGCGCTGTCGCAGGGGCAGTCGTGGGAGAGCCGCGTTCCCGAGCGCGAAGTGCTGCTGCCGCTCGACAAGCCCATGGGGCAGGACTACTGGGCGCTGATGTCGCTCGCCGGCGAGTACGCCTATGCGGGGCGCGAATGGGTCGCGCGGAAGGTCGTGTCGCTCCTCGGCGGGCGCGAGCAGGAGCTCGTCCACAACCACCACAACTTCGCCTGGCGCGAAACGCACGACGGCGAAGAGGCCATCGTCGTGCGGAAGGGCGCGACGCCGGCGTTCCCGGGGCAGAAAGGCTTCGTCGGCGGATCGATGGGGGACGATGCCGTGATCGTGCAGGGCGCGATCGCTCCCGGCCGCGGCACGGCGGAGATGCAGCGGGGCGCGATGTTCTCCACGGTCCACGGCGCGGGCCGTGTCATGTCGCGCACGCAGGCAGCCGGCAAGCGCAACCGGCGCGGCAGGGTGCTCTCGCCCGGCCGCGTGTCCCACGAGATGATGCGGACATGGGTGAGCGAGAAGCAGGTCATCCTGCGCGGCGGCGGGCTCGACGAGAGCCCGCACGTGTACCGGCGCCTGCCGGATGTGCTCGCGGCGCAGAAGAGCACGATCGACGTCCTTCACACGCTTCGTCCGCTGATCGTCGTCATGGCCGGCGCGGACATGTACGATCCCTACAAGGACTGACTGTCGGAGGAGCCAGCCCGGCCGAAGTATCATGGTGCTGACCTTTCCCTGAATGCTCCAGACCCGCATCGTCATCACCGTCACGCTCATCCTCGGATTCGTGGCGTTCCATCTCGTGGAGCGCGCGTGGCACGGTGAGCGGCCTCCCTCGTTCATCGAGGAGATCCTCTTCATCGGCGGCCTCGTGCTCGGCGTGTCGCTGCTCGTGGCGGGAATCTTCCGGCTGAGGGTGATTCGCCGGGTGAACCAGGTCTCGGCCCGCGCGCTCGAGATCCTGCGCACCGACAACTGGTCCGCCCGGCTCGAGGAAGGCGGCGCGGGGACGGATCTCGCGGAGCTGAGCAGCTCCGTGAACCGGCTGCTGCAGGTCGCCGACACGTCGCAGCAGGAGCTCCGCGAGAGCGAACGGCGGCTCGCGGTGCAGAGCCAGGCGCTGACCGAGCTGACGGCGCGCCAGACCGGCGTGTCGGTGACGGTCGCGGATCGCGTCCGGCTCATCGTCGAAACGTGCGCACGGACGCTTCGCGCGGATCGCGTGAGCATGTGGCGCTTCGAAGACAACGGCACGACGATTCGCTGCGACGATCTGTTCGAGCTCCCCTCCGGGCGGCACAGCGCCGGCGACCGGCTGTACGCCAGGGACGTGCCGGCGTACTTCAACGCCATCAGCCACGACCGCGTCGTGGCGGCGTCCGACGCGCACGTGGACGCGCGGACGCGCGAGTTCAGCGAGGGCTACCTGACGCCGAACGGGATCGGGGCCATGCTCGACGTCCCGCTCCGTCAGGAGGATCGACCAATCGGCGTGCTGTGCGTCGAGCACATCGGCGGCGCGCGGCCGTGGACGTTCGACGAGCAGAATTTCGCCCTGTCGCTCGCCAACCTGGTCGTCGTGGCGCTGGCCGACGCCGATCGGCGGCAGGCCGTGCAGAATCTCGCGGAAAGCGAGGCGCGCTCCCGCCTGGTGCTGGACTTCGCGCACGATGCGTTCATCGGCATGGATTCGGACGGCCGCATCGTGTCCTGGAACGCGCAGGCGGAAGCGACGTTCGGCTGGCCGCGTGACGAGGTCATCGGCCGCCAGCTGTCGAAGACGATCATCCCGCACGGGTTTCGGGACGCGCACGATCAGGGCATGAAGCGCTTCCACGAGACCGGCGACGCGCCGATCGTGAACCGGCGCCTGGAGGTGCGGGGCCTGCACCGCGACGGACACGAGTTTCCCATCGAGATCACCGTCACCTCGCCGGTGCCGTCGGGCCGCGGGTACTTCTTCGGCGCGTTCATCAGGGACATCTCCGAGCGCCTCCACCATGAGGACGAGCTGCGCACCGCCAAGGAGACGGCGGAGGCCGCGACCCGGGCCAAGAGCGAGTTCCTGGCGAACATGAGCCACGAGCTGCGCACGCCGCTCAACGGCGTCATCGGCTACGCGCAGCTGCTGCACCGCGATCGCACGCTGACGCCCGCGCAGCGCGACGCGCTCGACGCCATCAGCACCTGCGGCGCGCACCTGCTCGATCTGATCAACGACGTGCTCGATCTCTCCAAGATCGAGGCGGGGCGCATGGACATCGAGACGACGCCCTGCGAGCCTCGGCAGGTCGCGATCGATCTGCGGTACGTGATCGACGAGCGCGCGCAGCGCAAAGGACTGCTGTTCACGACCCACATCGCCGAGGACGTGCCGAGGCGAGTCCTCCTCGATGGCAGGCACGTGCGCCAGGTGCTGCTGAACCTGCTCGGCAACGCGGTGAAGTTCACGCCGAAGGGTGAAGTGCGCCTGCTCGTCGCCCTGGCGGAGAACGATCGGCTGCGCTTCGACGTAGTCGACACGGGCATCGGCATCGAGGCCGAGAACCTCAGCGCTGTCTTCCAGGCGTTCCGGCAGACACGCTCGGGCGCCGAGCTGGGCGGGACCGGCCTCGGCCTCACGATCAGCCATCGTCTCGTCCGCGGCATGGGAGGAGACCTGAAGGTCGAGAGCACGCCGGGGCGCGGGAGCCGCTTCTACTTCGAGCTTCCGCTGGTACAGGCCGACGAGCCGTCTGCGATCGTGGCCGAGAGCTCGGGCGAGACGCTGTCGTCCGACGCGCGGCTGGCCTCGGGTGCGCACCTGACCGTGCTCGTGGCCGACGACAGCTCCGTGAACCGGCGGATCCTGGCGAGCCTGCTCGAGAGCGCAGGCGTTCGCGTCATTACCGCCGCGGGCGGGATCGAGGCGGTGGATCTGGCGCGCGCGCATCGCCCGGACGCCGTGCTGATGGATCTGCGCATGAGCGATCTCAGCGGCTTCGAAGCGACGCGGCGAATCGCCGCCGACGCGGCGACCGCGTCGATTCCCGTGCTCGCGGTGTCGGCGAGCGCGTGGGCCGAGGTCCGTCAGCAGGCGCGCGACGCCGGCTGCCTCGACTTCCTGCCGAAGCCCGTCAAGGCGGACGTCCTCTTCGCCAAGCTGCAGAGGTATACCGGCGTGCGATTCGTGGCGATGCCCGGCGACGCGGATCCGGCGCTGCCGCCGCTCGCGACGGACATCGAGACCCGGGAGCTCGCGGCGAAGATTCGTGACGCTGCCGCGATCGGAAGTGTCGCCGATCTCGACTCGCTCGCGGAGCAGCTCTCGTCGTCGGGTGAGAGCGGCGGAGCGCTCGGGCGCCGCATCGCCTCGCTGGCGGCCGCCTTCGACTACGATGCGCTGCTGCGCCTGGCCGCGTCCCTCGAGCAGCGGCCGCAATGACGCTCGATCATCCCGCGGGAACGTCGGGCCCCACCATCCTGGTCGTCGACGACAGTCCCGTCAACCTCCGCCTCATCGTTCGCACGCTCGAGGGCCGCGGATACCGCATTCTCGCCGCGCGGAACGGCCGGTCGGCGATCGATATCGCGCGCAGGGTCCATCCCGACCTCATTCTGCTCGACGTCATGATGCCGGAGATGGACGGCTTCGAAGTCTGCCGCGCCCTCAAGGCGGATCCCCTGACCCGCGACGCGATCGTCGTATTCCTCTCCGCGCTCGGCGAGGTGAGCGACAAGGTGACCGGGCTCGAGCTCGGCGCGTCGGACTACATCACGAAGCCGATCCAGGCGGAAGAGGTGATCGCGCGGGTGGCGAACCACGTGACGCGGCAGCAGCTCGCGCAGGAGGTCCGCCGAAGCCGCGATCGCCTGCAGAAGGAGCTGGCGAGCGCCGGTGCGATGCAGCGGGACATTCTGCCGGCCAGGCTGCCGTCGGGCAACGGCGCCGCGTTTTCCGCCTACTACCGCACGAGCCTGTACGCGGGCGGCGACTACTACGACGTGCTGCCGCTGCCCGACGGTCAAATCGGGATCATCGTCGCGGACGTGTCCGGCCACGGCGCGCCCGCAGCGATCGTCATGGCCATGATCCGCGCCGCCGTCCATGCGTTTCCCGGCTTCGCCTGCGATCCCGCCGAGATGGTGCGGTACCTCAACCGGCACTTCGAGTTCCTGTGGGAATCGCCGATGTTCGCGACGGCGCTGTGCGCGCTCGTCGATCCGCGCGATCGGAGCGTCACGATCGCGTGCGCGGGTCATCCGCCGCCGCTCGTCCTCAGCCAGGGGCGCGTGACGCCGTTTCCCGTCGAGGCGACGATGCCCGTGCTGATGATGGATCTGCCGAAGGTGCCGGACGTGCGTCAGGCGCTCGCGCCTGGGGATCGAATCCTGTTCTACACCGACGGGGTCACGGAGCGGCACGACCCTTCGGACGACATGTTCGATCTGCCGCGGCTCATGTCGTCGCTCGAGCGCAGCGCGGCCGCGAGCCCCGAAGCGCAGGTGCAGTCGATCGTCCGCGATCTCGACGCGTTTGGCGGGGATCGCGAGCCCGACGACGATCAGACGTTGCTGCTGATGGCGATGGAGTAGTTTCCGATGTAGTGTCCGGCTTCAGCCGGACGTCGCGTGTCCGCCCGAAGGCGGACACTACGCGGACCGGGCAAGCTCAGCGCAGCGTCGCCGCGTTGTCCGGGGTGATTCGCAGGTCGCGAACCGCGCCCGCGTTGCCGAGCGGCGTGCCTTGACGCCCGTTCAGCGTCCAGGCCACGGCCCCGGCGTCGCCGATGCGCATCGCGATGGCCTGCTGCGCGTCGAGCGTGTGGCTCTCGCCCGGCTCCAGGATGCGATAGAGGACGCGCGTGCCGTCGGTGCTCGCGTCGACCCAGCACTGGCGGGACACCGTGAACGCGAAGCGAAGCGGCGGCGCGGGCGCGGACGGGACGCTCGCAACCGGCGCCTGGGCGTCAGGCCGCGCAACCGCGGGTGCACTGCTGGGGGTCGTAGTCGTCGGGGCCGGCGTGGCGGCACCGGTCGTGCCAACAGCGGCGGTCTCGCTCGTGGCTGCGTTCCGGCGCCCGGCCATGATCGCGGTTACGACGACGACCAACAGGATTGTCGCCGCCGTGCCGAGGCTGGCCCACGGCGATGGACGGTACGGGCTCGCCTCCGCGCGCTCGAAGTAACGGAGCGCGGGCGGCCCTGCCGCAAGCGAGGTCGCCGGGAACTGGGAGAAGTAGGAGTGCACGGTGCGCTCGGGGTCGAGGTTGACCTCCTCCGCGAACGCCCTGACGAACCCCCGGCCCGAAGGCCGCGGTGGAATCGCGGCGATGTTGTTCAATTCGATGGCTGCCAGCGTCCGCGGCTGGATGCGCGTTCGCTCGGCAAGTGCTCGGATGGAAAGGCCCTTGGCCTCACGGGCGTTTCGAAGTTCTGCGCCGATGTCCATGGCCGTCTCTCGCTATTCGTGGGCCCCGGAAGGTGACCTGAATTGAGCATAGCACCGCTCGCGAGCTTTGATCGTCTCAAGATCCAGACATGAAGCTCGACTTTTCGATGATAGAAAAGACAGGAATGGAAGAGCGTCCAGCCCCTGCTGTGCTCGACGGCACCCCGCGCACGCTCGACCCGCAATTCGTTTCCTTTCAGCGCGTTGTGGGCTGGATCTTCACCGCGTTCGTATCGTGCGGCCTCTTCGTCGCCGCGATTGTCGTCTGGCTGGCTGCCGACCTCCCGCGATGGGCGAACCTGCTGCTCGCGCCCGGATGGCTGGCATTCTCGGCCGGGCTCGCCCTGTTCTGCTATGGTTGGCCGATCCTGGAGTTCCGGCACACGTCATACATCCTCGACGATCGAGGAATCGAGATTCGTTCGGGCGTCTTCTGGCGCACCGTGACGAATGTGCCTCGATCGCGGGTCCAGCACATCGACGTGTCGCAGGGGCCGCTCGAGCGCGCGTACGGCCTCGGACGTCTCGTGATCTTCACCGCGGGTACCGACCACTCGCGCGTCGAGCTTCCGGGACTGAACCACGCCGTCGCGTTCGGGCTCCGCAACCACTTGCTGCCCCGGAGCGACGACGATGCCGTCTGAAGGCCGGCTTCATCCGCTGTCGTTCCTGTTTCACGTCGGGGGCCACCTCCGGCAGCTCGTCATCCCGTTCGTCCTCCTGCTGGTCGGCGCGGGCACCGCCGGATTCGATGCCGCCTGGGTCGTGCCCGTCGTCGTTGTCTACGCGCTCGTCTCGGTGCTGCGCTGCCTGTCGCTCCGCTATCGCTTCGACGCGAGCGAGATGGTGATCACGACCGGCTTCATCTTCCGCAACGAGCGGCACGTTCCGTACGCGCGCATTCAAAACATCGATGCGGTACAGAACATCGCGCACCGTTTATTGAAGGTCGTCGACGTGAAGGTGCAGACCGGCGGCGGCGACGAGCCGGAAGCGTCGCTTCGTGTGCTTCCCATGGACGCCCTTGCAGAAATGCGGGAGCGTGTGTTCTCCGGCCGTACCGCGGCAGCGTCCGCGGTCGAGGATCCTGGCCAGCCCGCCGAGGTACCGACACGGACGCTGCTCGAGCTCCGTCCGCGCGAGCTCTTGCTCGTGGGTTTCATCGACAGCCGCGGGCTCGTGATCGTCGGCGCCGCATTCGGGTTGCTGTGGGAGCTCGGGCTGTTCGACAGGGGGATGCGCCTGATGTTCGGTGACGCGTTCTCCGGCCGCGGGCTGGTACGGCAGATCTTCCGCGCGGTCGCGGGCCTCGGGTTCCCGCCGGTCGGCCGCGTGCTGTTCATGCTGTCCGCGTTCGTGCTCTTCCTCCTGGTGATTCGCGTGCTCTCGATGGCGTGGTCTGTACGTGCGGCTGTACGGATTCCGCCTTCGCCGCGCCGGCGACGATCTGCGTGCCGAGTTCGGGCTGATCACGCGCGTCATGGCCACGATTCCCCTCAAGCGCATCCAGACGCTGACGATCCGCGAAGGGCCGCTCCATCGATATTTCCAGACGGCGTCGGTGCGCGTGGACTCCGCGGGCGGCGGCGGCAGCGGGAACCCGGGCGGCGCGGGCGCGACGCGCGAATCGCTCGCGCCGATCATCCGCCGCGCCGACATCGCTCCGCTCCTGCGCGAGGTGCTGCCGGAAGTGGACTTCGCCGCGATCGAATGGCGGCCGGTCGACCCGCGGGGGTTCCGCCGCGCGCTGAAGACCGCGGTCCTCGTCTATGCGGCGGTGACGCTGCCGTTCGTGCTGATGCTGAAGTGGCTGACGATTCCAGTATTCGCGGGCGCGATGATCTGGGCGTACTTCGACGTGAAGTGGCACGTCGGCAGCCTGAAGTGGGCCGCGGCCGACAGGGCCGTGCTGTTCCGCAGCGGCTGGCTGTCGCGTCAGCTCAGTGTCGCCCGGTATACGAAGATCCAGACGGTCACGCTCGTGGAATCGCCGTTCGACAGGCGCCATCAGATGGCATCCGTGCGCATCGACTCCGCCGGTGCCGGAGACGCCTCGCACCGCATTCGCATTCCATACCTCTCCCGCGCCATGGCTGACGATCTCTTCCGGAGGCTGGCGGGCGAAGCCGCGCGAACATCGTTCCGGTGGTGAACGGCTGTAGTGTCCGCCTTCAGGCGGACCCGTCAGTGTCCGGCTAAAGCCGGACACTACGGCCGCTGAGCCCGTTCTTCCGTCGATCTCACCTTAACCGGTACTGAGGGTCGCAGCGAAGCCCTCGACGGGAGACGTCATGGAGTACCTGCGGGACGCGCACGTTCAACCGGAACGGTTCGGAGCGCCGACGTCGTGGCTGACGCGGCTTTCCTGCACGGTCTGGGGGCACCACGTCGACAATCACGCGTTCCGGAGCCGGCGCGCCGCAAGCCGGCACTGCCGGTGCGGCGCCCGCTACCTGCGGACGGACGGCACCCTCACGCGCGTCAGGCACACGCTCTCGTGCTTCCTCGGGAAGCACGCGTACGTCCGGATCGCCGTTCGAGACGGCCATCACGAGTACGCGTGCGTGCAGTGCGGGCACCCGCTCCTGTTTGCGATCGGGCGCGATCCGTACGCCGAGCTCGAGGACTTCAGGAAGAAGGTCCGCTACCTCTGTGGACTCTTCGGCCACCGCGTGCACCTCGTGGCCGAGCGCGACGGCTTCGTCGAATACGCCTGCTTCTGCGGCCACACCTTTCTCAAGCCCGCCGCCGGGCTCGACGTCGTACGGCACCCGATGTCATGCGTCGCGCGCGGCCACGACGTTCGGTACGTGACGTCGCGCGCGGGCTATGCCGAATACGTCTGCGCGGGGTGCGGTCATCCCTTCTGCTTCTCCGAGCCTGCCCGGTCCGCGGGCGAGCCCGCCGGCGCCTGACGCGCTCCAAGAACGACGCGCACGTCGTGGACGAGACCGTCCTGGAGGATTCGCACGGTCTCGCCGTGCTGTTCGACCCCGTCGAGCTCGATCCGCGCGACGCCCCGGTTCACGCCGTCGGGGTTGAGCACGGTAATCCTGTACTCGGCGCGCGAGCTCTTGTACGTCACGTCGTAGTGACGCCAGTGCTTCGGGATGCACGGATCGAAATGGAGCGCGCCTCCGCGCAGCGTCAGGCCGAGAATCCCCTCGATGCCGACGCGGTACATCCATCCCGACGAGCCCGTGTACCACGTCCATCCTCCGCGGCCCGTGTGGGGCGGCTGCGAGTAGACGTCCGCGGCGACGACGTAGGGTTCGGCGCGGTAGCGGCGGACCGCGTCAGCGTCACCGGTGTGATTGATCGGGTTGAGGATCGAATAGAGCTCGTGCGCGCGATCGCCATCGCCCATCTTCGCGAAGGCGAGCACCGTCCAGAGTGCCGCGTGCGTGTACTGCCCGCCGTTCTCGCGGACGCCAGGCACGTAGCCCTGGATGTAGCCGGCGCTCGGCCGCATCTTGTCGAGCGGCGGCGTGAGCAGCAGGAGCAATCGATCGTCGCGCCGCACGAGGTGCGTGTCGACCGACTCCATCGCCTTGCGGGCGCGCTCCGGAGTGCCGCCTGCAGACAGAACGGACCACGACTGCGCGATCGCGTCGATGCGGCATTCGGCATTCGCCGCCGACCCGAGCGGCGTTCCGTCGTCGAAGTACGCGCGGCGGTACCATTCGCCGTCCCAGGCGCGATCGAGCGCTTCGGTCAGCTCGGCCGCGTGCGCGCGATACGCCTGCGCGCGGTCGCCGTCGCCGCGGGACTCCGCGAGATCGGCGAAAGGATGCAGCAGCGAGAGGAAGAACCAACCCAGCCAGACGCTCTCGCCCTTGCCGTTGACGCCGACCAGGTTCATACCGTCGTTCCAGTCTCCGCTTCCCATCAGCGGGAGACCGTGCTCGCCAACCGGCATGTTGAGCGCCATCGCGCGGACGCAGTGCTCGTAGATCGAGCCGCTCTGAGCCGAGACCGTGGGCACTTCGTACGCGTCGTGCTCGTCGGGCTTGAGCGGACGGCCCTCGAGGAAGGCCACGCTCTCGTCGAGAATCGAGGCGTCGCCCGTCGCCGTCACGTACTGCAGCGTCGCGTAGACGAGCCACAGGCGATCGTCGGAGAAGTTCGTCCTCACGCCCTGGCCGCCCGGCTCGTGCCACCAGTGCTGCACGTCGCCTTCGACGAACTGACGCGAGGCGGCGTGGAGAATGTGGCCGCGCGCGAGATCCGGCGCGGCGAAGAGAAGCGCCAGCACGTCCTGCAGCTGGTCGCGGAAGCCGAACGCGCCGCTCGACTGGTAGAACGCCGAGCGTCCCCAGATCCGGCAGGCCAGCGTCTGGTACAGCAGCCAGCGGTTCAGCATCAGATCGAGCGCGCGATCCGGCGTACTCACCTGCACGGTGCCCAGCAACCCGTCCCAGAACCTCCTGACGTCGTCGAACGCCGCGGCAATACCCTGCGGCGCGCGGCAGCGCCGGACGAGCGACGAGACGCTGTCGGCGTCGGGCGCTTCACCCAGGAGCCCCAGGAGCGTTCGCTCCTCGCCGGGCCCCAGCGTGACGATGACCTGGATCGCGCCGCACGGGTCCAGCGTCGGGCCCGTGCGATTCGAGAGACTTCCCCGGCCGAGCGCCGCCGGTGACGCGAGCGTGCCGTTGCGCCCGATGAACTCGGTGCGATCGCCGGTCATCGAGCGTTTGTCGCCGCCGTGCAAATCCAGGAACGCGTACCGATCGCCGAACGCCTCGCGGAACGCGTTGCTCGCGAGGAGCGCGCCCGTCGACGATTCCTCGCTCGTGACGACGTGCAGGCCCGTTCGCGCGCGGTTCTCGCCGAGGACCCACTCGACGTAGAGCGTTGTGCTCAGGCGGCGCTGCCGCTTCGTCGTGTTGCGCAGCGCGAGCTCGAAGACCTTGACGGGCTCCGCGGCCGCCACGTAGATCCGGAGACGCGAGTCGATGCCGTCACGCGAGTGCTCGTACGCGCTGTAGCCCTGGCCGTGCGTGACGGTGTAGAGCTGTCCGCCTCCGGCAGGCAGCGGCGTCGCCGACCAGAATCGCCCGCTCTCCTCGTCGCGCAGATAGATCGCTTCTCCCGGCTGATCGCTGACCGGATCGTTCCGCCAGGGCGTGAGCCGGTTGTCGTGGCTGTTCTCGGACCACGTGAAGCCGGGCGAGAGGTTGGACGCCACGAATCCGAACCGCGGATGGGCGACGACGTTGACCCAGGGTGACGGCGTCATCACGCCCGCGTTCGGGTGAACCCGGATCGCGTACTCGCGGCCCCGATCCAGGAACCCGCCGAAGCCGTTGAACAGTTCCCAGGCCGGCGCCTGCTTCTGGACGCCGGGCTGCGACGGCGCGTCGTTCGTCCTGGACTGGAACTGCTGTTCCGACAGTGGCTCGAACGGCACCTGCGGGCGGCCGAGCTGCTGATGGAGCGCGCCGTCGGCGCCATCCATCACCGCGCGTGCCGCCGCGCGAAGCAGCAGCTGATCCTCGGGCGGGATCAGATCCGCCCTGCGCAGGAATACGCCACCGGGCCGATCGATCCACGACAGCTCGGGCCCGCCCTCGACGAGCCCCTTGACGGCGTCCTGCAGATCCTGCCGGTAGCTGGCGCCGTGCGTGTTCAGCACGACCAGGTCGAACATCAGGCCCTTGCCCCGGAGGTACTCGTGGGCTTTCAGCAGGTCGCCGAGGAGCGGAAGATGGCTGCCGTCCTCGATCGTCAGGAGCACGATCGGCAGATCTCCGGAGATGCCGTACTTCCACAGCGCGGGTTGTCCGCGCCTGTTCACCTGCACCGCTTCCGGCGCGCGGAGCCTCGGATCGCTGAACAGCAGCCGGCCGCCGAAGCGCTGGAAGCGCAGCGTGTCCTCGAGCGAGAGCCCGAGGTGGCGCAGCTCGATCTGCGCGTGCGTGCTGGCAAGGGCGATCGCGCGCGCGACGGCGCGCCGATCGTAGTACTTCTCGATGAGGTACGACGCGCCCGCCTCGGTCTCGGAGAATCCCGTCGTGAACGACAGCCGCGCCGTTCCGCCGGGCGGCAGCCGGATCGTCTGCCGGAGGCTGACGATGGGATCGAGCACCGGCCCTGTCGTGGCGGAGAGCGGCGCGTTGCCCGTCAGCGCCGCGGGGTTGGCGAGCGATCGCCCGCGGCCGATGAAGCGTGCGCGATCCGTCTCGTACTGCGTCGCCGCGCCGATGCGTCCGCGGCCGCTCAGGACGTGAATCAGGTAGACACGGTCGTCGCCCGATCTCGGCCGGCGCACGCAGATGAGCGCGTCGCGTTCAGGCACGGCCCTGGTTTCGACGAACAGATTGCTGAACGCTGGATGTGCGAGATCCGCTTCAGCGGGCGCGAGCACGACCTCCGCGTAGCTCGTGAGCTCGAGGTTGCGGACCCGGTGGCTGTGATTCGTGATCGACACGCGCCGCAGCTCCGCGTCGTCCTCCGGCGACACCACGAGCTCCGTGCGGGTCTCGAGCCCGGAATCGACGCGGCGCCACCCCGCGCGATCGATGGAGAACGTCGCCTCGTACTCGTCAGCCTCGCGGCCGGTGGGCTGATGGGTGGTCGACCAGACGTCGCCGGTGTCGAGATCGCGAACGAAGACGAACGTGCCCCAGCCATCAGTCGTGATGTCTTCGCGCCAGCGCGTCAGCGCGAGGTTCTGACGCCTGCTGTAGCCGCCGCCCGCGTTGGTGGCCATCACCGAATAGGACCCGTTCGACAGCAGGTGTCCGCGCGGGCTCATCGTGTGGGGCGTCGTGTAGCGGCGCAGCGGCGCGGCGACGGCGCGACGTCCAGACGGCACGTGGTCAGCGGTCTCGGCCGGCGGGTTCTTCAGCGGCACGAGCCGGGGCACGCGCTCCTGCAGCAGCAGGTCCGCCGCATGGATGCGGGGATCGGCGTGGAACCGGTTCTGCATCGGCGATCCGTTGAGCAGGTTGTCGAGCGCGAGCAGGCTCATGCCCTGGTGGTGTGCCATCCACGTGAGCAGGACGACGCCGCCCTTGCGATCGGGCGTCAGGCGGTCCGGCGTGTAGTCGATCGCCTCGTAGTAGCCGTACTTCCCGAGCATGCCCTCCTTCTTCAAGCGCTGCAGATTCTCGAACACAGCTTCGGGCACGAGCGGCGCCGCGAGGATCGAGGCATAGGGCGCGACGACGAGGTCCTCGCCGAGGCCGCGCTTGAGCCCGAGGCCAGGGACGCCGAAGGCCCGGTACTGGTAGTTCTTCTCGAGATCCTGCGCGCTGTACGCGGACTCCGAGATGCCCCAGGGCACGGCGTGCTGCGCCCCGTACTGTATCTGCCGCTCGACGACTGCGTCATAGGTCTCGTCGAGCAGCGTGCCCGGATACCCGCGCATCACGAGCAGCGGCATCAGGTACTCGAACATCGACGCGCTCCATGAGAGCAGCGCGCGCTTGTTGCCCGCGGGCGTCAGCGCTCGACCGAGCTTGAACCAGTGCTCGTGGGACAGGGTTCCGGTCGCGATCGCCATGAAGCTGGCGAGCCGCGCTTCGGACGCGAGGATGTCGTAATAGGAGTTGTCGAGGCGGCCGTCCGTGACGCTGAAGCCGATCGAAAACAGCTGACGCTCGGTGTTGAACAGGAACCCGAACTCCGTTTCCTCGATCAGATCGTCGGCGAGCGCGGCGATGCGCTCTGAGCACTCGATGAGCTCTTCCGCCTCACGGCGGGCGCGCTCGATCGCCAGACGCGCGTCGCCGGCGGTCTGATGCGCCGCGACCTCCGTCAGCGCGCGATCGCAGATCTCGATGAGCGCGCCGAGGCTCGGGACGCCGGTCGCGATATCCCGCATTCCCGCGGATTCGAGCCGGGTGATCCAGCCGGTCAGCCGTTCGAGCTCGGCCTGACGCGTCGAGACGCCGCCGGCGGCACGTTCGAGCCATGTCGACGCCTCCGTCCACGCCGCGTGCGACGCGTCGCCGGCACTGCCGGTCAGCGTCGGTTCCTCGAGCTCGTGGAGCAGGATGCTGACGGCCTGCAGCCGCTCTTCGATCTGCGTGAGCAGGCGGCGCCATTCGATGAGCGAGGCCGGACGCCGCGCGAGGTGCGCGCGCAGGCTGCCGAGCTCGCGCCGGAACGCGCCCGCCGACTGCACGTGCGTGAGCGAGTCCACTTCGTCCTCGAACAGCCGCACGGCGTCCTCGAGGCCCTCGAGGAACGACGCGTCCACGATCGGAGACTCGTCGACGATCGCCGCGAGGCCCGAGCGGAGCGTGAGCAGGTAGCCCGCCAGGTTTCCGCTGTCGACCGTGGAGATGTACATCGGAACCAGTGGCGCGAGCGTCTTCGTGTCGTACCAGTTGAAGAAGTGCCCGCGGTAGCGCTGCATGCGCAGGAGCGTATCGAACGTCGGCTCGAGCCGCTCGAGCGTCTCCGAAAAGCTCAGATACCCCAGATCGTGCGCCGCGAGCGTCGAGAGGAGCTGCAGCCCGATGTTGGTGGGCGACGTGCGGTGCGCGATGACGTCGGCGCGATTCTCCTGGTAGTTGTCGGGAATCAGCCAGTTGTCCGCGGGACCGACGAGCTCCTCGAAGAATCGCCACGTCCTGCGCGCGACGTCGCGGAACTCCGCGCGCGCGGCTCGCGACGGCACCTCGCGCCGGTGAGGCAGCGCCACGGATGTGAGGTGCGCGAGCGCGGGGGACAGCAGCCACAACAGGAGGATCGGGCCGGCGAGCAGGAGACGGCCGGGAGCGACGATCGCGACGAGCGCGCCGGCGGCGAGCGCCAGGACCGTCGCGGCCCACAGATGGCGCGTGGCCATCCACGTGGACAGGATTCGATGGTGCGTCCGATCCGCCGTGACCCACTCGAGCAGGCGGCGGCGCGTAATCGTCAGACGCACCAGCGTGCGCACGATCGCGTCGACCATGACCACGCTCTGGTGCGCCAGGACGATGATCGAGAACACGGTCTGGCGCAGGCTCGTCAACATCGTGTCCCGTTCCGCGCGAATGTGCTCCATCAGCGGGACGCCGGCCACGTAGCTCCCGATCGATCGCGCCAGCTGCGAGTATGCCGGGAACGCGAGCACGACGAGCGCCAGCGTCGTCCACATGGCCGCTGACCCTGGAAGGAAGGTCCATCCCGCGACGAGCAACAGCACCAGCGACGGCGGAATCAGGCTGCGGCGCAGGTTGTCGAGGATCTTCCAGCGCGAGATGACGGGAAGCGTGTTCGCGACGGCCCGTCCGGTCGCGTCCGGCACCGTGCGCCAGAGCCAGCGGACGATCTGCCAGTCGCCGCGCACCCAGCGATGCTGGCGCGCGGCATACGCGAAGTAGCTGGACGGGTAGTCGTCCACGAGGTCGAAGTCGGTGCACAGACCCGCGCGCGCGTAGAAGCCCTCGAACAGATCGTGGCTGAGGAGCGTGTTCTCGGGGATGCGCCCGTCGAGCGACGCTTCGAACGCGTCGACGTCGTAGATGCCCTTGCCGACGTAGCTGCCCTCGTGAAAGAGATCCTGATAGACGTCGGAGACGGCGGTCGTGTACGGGTCCACGCCGACGTGGCCCGAGAAGACCTGGCTGAAGATGGTGCGGTTCGCGCTGACGACGCTGACGCTGATGCGCGGCTGCAGGACGCCGTAGCCCTCGGTCACGCGCCGACGCGCGGCGTCGAAGCGCGGGCGGTTCAGCGGGTGGGACAGCGTGCCTACGAGCCGCCGACCGGCTTCCATCGGCAACTGCGTGTCCGAGTCGAGCGTGATGACGTAGCGGACCGAGGTCAGGATCGACAGATCGCCGTGCTGCACGACAAAGCTCGTGTCGGTCGCGCCGCGCAGGAGCCGGTTGAACTCCGCCAGCTTGCCGCGCTTGCGCTCGCGACCCATCCAGCGCGCCTCAAGCGGATTCCACTGGCGCGCGCGATGGAAGAAGAAGAACCGATCCGCGCCGTGGCGCGCGTTGAGATCGTCCACGCGCCGCCGCGCGGCCTCCACCAGCTCGTCGTCGCCCGGCCGCGTGCGCTCGTGCGCATCGGCGAAGTCGGACAGCAGCGCGAAATGGAGATGCGGATCGCGATTGCCGAAGAAACGCACCTCCAGCTCGTCGAAGAGGCCGTTCAGCCGATCCTCGGAGTCCACGATCACAGGAACGACGACCATCGTCCGGTCGCTCGCGGGAATGCCGTTGCGCATGTCGAGCTTCGGCAGCGGCCTCGGGTGGACCTGCGTGGTCACGAGGACGTTGAGCAGGCTGATGGCCAGCTCGCTGAGCGGCAGCATCGTCACCAGCGCGACGATCCAGAGCTCGATGCCCGCACCGCCGTGCCTGTGCGCGTACGAGACGAAGCTCGCGACGGCGACCGCCGTGAACGCCGCGATGGTGCCGAGATACCCGAGCACGGGGTGCCCGTACATGAAGCGCGCCAGGCGCTCGCGCCCTTGCGGCGGATAGCCGAGCGCGCGCTCGAGGCGGAAGCGGCCGCGCGAGATCAGGTAGTAGCCGACGTGATGCGCCCGGTCGTGCGCCGGCGTGGCAACCGTCGCCTCGCGCGCCATCTCCACCGCGCGGCGCGCGACCTCCTGCTCCTGCACCCGCGCGCCCCTGGCGAGCTCTTCGACGGAGTGGCGATAGCGATCGCGTGTCTGAAAATCCATCCGGGCGTAGGCGCCAGCCGGGTCCTCGCGGAGGACCTTCTCGACCAGGCTGACCCGCTCGAAGAACAGCGGCCAGTCGATCGACGACAGCAGCCGCATGCTCGTGATGATGTTGCCGATGGCGAGCTGATCCGCCGCCTCGCGCTGGTGCTCCAGGCGGAGCATCTCTTCCGCCGAGTCGTGCTGCGCTTCGAGCGCCTGCTGCAGCGCGATCCACGCGGGGGCGGCCGACGACGGCTGGTCGCGAAGCCAGTGGAGGAGCTCGACGACGAAGGGCGCCGACAGCGTACCCTTCGCTTCCGCCTCCTCGTGGAGCATCCGCTCGATGACCGCTTCCGCGTCGCGCCCGCTCGTGCCGAGGAGCAGCCCCCACTGCCGCGCGCGATCGCGCGCGCGCCTCGCGGACACCACGTCCCCTGCGAGGCGCTGCAGGTCCTCGACGAGCGCGAGACGCAGCATGATCGGGATCGCCCAGATCTCGCCGATCGTCAGCGGCGCGACCCGCTGATACGCGGTGGCGAAATCGACGAGGATCTGCAGATCGAAACGTCCGGCGGTGTGCGACGTGATCTCCCGGGCGACGACGTACACGCGCGGATAGCCGGCGAACCCACCGTCGGCGAGCTTCGGCAGCTCGAAGTAGTACTGCCGCGGCAGATCCTGACGGATCTCGCGGATCTGATCCTGGACGACGTGGTGATTGTCGCGCAGCCAGTCTTCAGAGCCGACCTGCGGCCGCTCGACGGACGTGGCCTCGGTCAGGAATCGATAGGCCTTGTCGAGATCGCGCGCGCTCTGATCGAGCCGGGGCAGGAGCGGACGCCCGCGGGAAGGTTCGGGCGCCATCCGCGACTGGCCCGCGACGCGCGCCGCATGACGCTCGAGCTGGTCCTGGCCGAAGAGTTCCGGTGGGGCGGGGCGGTGAGACTCGAGCTCTGGGTCGTCTGAATGGGTCAGCGTCGAAGACATCCGCCACCATTATAAGAACCTGCTCATCAAGGATTGGATCGAAGAAGGCGCACATCACGGATTTGTGGGGATTCGAACGATATTGCAGCCGGCTCAGCTGCACCGCGACCGCGGCCGGGTCAAAACACGGGAAGAACGGACGAAGTCGTCAGGTTCAGCTCAGGTACGAACGTTGCCGTTCGCACGCGGCATGAAGTACCACCGCCACGTTTTCCTTTGCGTGTGCGCGGCCGCCGCACTCGTGAGCGCGTCGGCGTGCGCCAACGACCTGAGTCACGAGGAACGCGCGGTTCGCGCGTTCCACCAGCAGCTGGATGCGGGCCAGCACGATGCGATCTACGCCAACTCCAGCGACTTCCTTCGCGGGCAGTTGAGCGAGGCGCAGTTCAAGCAGTTCCTGTCGCAGACCAAGAGCCTCGGCCGCTTCAAGGAAACGGAGCGCGCGCACTACACGCGGACGCAGGTTCCCGGTCAGCCGGATCTGATCGTGGCGTTCTACAACTCGAAGTACGAGCGCGCGTCGTGCATCGAGTCGTTCACGTGGCGCGTGGAAACGAGCGGATTGAAGCTCGCGACCTACAGCTGCGCGCCGAACATGAAAGTCACGTGTCCCGGAAGTGCGGCCGGCGCGTCGTGCGAGACGAGCCCCGTGCCCGCGCCGGGCTTCGCCGGTCCTCCATAACGTCCGGACGACCTCAGCGCGGCGCGCCCGCGCCGCGCGCGAGCTCGTCTCCGAGCACGGACAACAGCGACAGCGGATCGACTCTCGCCGCCCCGAGGCGGAGCGTCCAGTGAAGGTGCGGACCGGTGACGCGGCCGGTCGCGCCCGACAGACCGAGCGTCTGACCCCGCTCGACCATCTCTCCTTTCGCGACACGGATCTCCGACAGGTGCGCGAGGTACGAGTACACGCCTGCCCCGTGATCGACGATGACCGTGCGTCCAGGAAAGAACAAGTCGTCCGCCAGCGCGACGAGGCCCCGATTCGGTGCGACCACGACGGTTCCGCTGGCCGCCTGAAAGTCGGCCCCGGTGTGCGGCGAGCGCGGCTCGCCGTTGACGATCGTCCGACGTCCGAAGCTGCTGGTCGATTTTCCGGGCACCGGCACGACGAACGGCTGGCTCCACCGCCGCTCTCCAGGCGGCGACGCGAAAATCGCTTCCACGGTTTTTCGCTCGCGCTCGATACGCGCGAGCTCGTCCTGCGGCGGATCGGCGAATCGTTCCTCGACCGAAATGCGCCTGACCGGGAACGTGCGCGCGGCGATCACGATCGCGTACGCGCGCGTCAACGCGCGGCCGTCCGCCGCGACGGCGGAGACGTTCAGCGTGTACCGCCCGGCGCGCGCGGACACGTCGATTGGCGCGAGACCCTGCCAGTGTGAACCGTCGATGGGATAGAAGCGGACGATCCTGCCGAGCCAGGCCGCCTCGACCCTTTCGAGCGGAGCGCCGGCCTTCACGTCGACGAGTACGACCTCTCCCGGGGCGACAGCGCGCGCACGGTGGGAGACGGTGAGCCCGGCCGCGCCTGTCTGCGCTCCGGTTCCCAGGAGAACCGCCAGAAGGACCACGATCATCGCCCGCCCAGCTTACTCCTTCGCGCGTCGTTGTTCGGCTGAGCTGTTGCGGTCGTTATGAATGATAGAGGAGCTGCGGCGGAACGTCGTGCACAGCAGCTGAACTGCAAGGTCAGCGCGGAATCGGCCGTCCGCGACAGGGTGGATGGACGCGTTCGACGACTGCACGGCTGAGGGGGCTGTGTATGTCGGCCGTACGCCGACGTTCCCCTGTTGCGGCGGCCGACGATTGTCCCGTCAGTGTTCTCCGCCTTCTTCCGTTGTCCACTGCGCCGTGTAGAACAGGATCGCCATCCCGGCGTATCCGACCGCATGAGGCCACGCGGGCGCCAGCCGGATCGCCGTGTCCCCGAACGTCCATTGGTAGGAGTGCATCAGCCCGCATGCCGAGAGGAGCGCGGCGCAGGTGCACCAGGCTGCCGCAACCGCCCAGCGCCGTTGAATCACGCCCACGACGGTCGCCGACAGGATCATCGCCGTGAAGAGGAAGCCCTGCTCGATCGCGAAGGCGCCGTGAATCCACGTATCGCTCTTCTGGAACTCCCCGACGAGTGATTCGTTGAAGGGGCCGGCCGTGCCGCCGAGGCCAGCGGCACGCAGCCCGTTCTTCGCCATCAGCGCTCCCCACGCGCCGATCCCCGGCAGCAGGCCGACGACGACCGCCGGCGCGTGCTCGATCGGCGTCGCCTGGAACGCCTGCGTCACGATCATGATGCCGATCCAGAGGACGATCGCCATCCCCGCGTCGATCGGAATCGCCCACGCAATCCATGCGAGCGTGCCGGTCACGCAGATGATCGTGACGAAGACGCCGTTCAGCATCGAGTAGCCGGCCCGCGCGCCCAGTGCCTTCCAGCCCGGATGGCCGATGTAGATCGTGGTCGGAAACGCGGATCCGAAGAGCGCCGCCGCGAGGCTCCCGATGCCGTTGACCGTCAGCGACTGCCGCGTGTCGTACGAGTCGCCCGCGGCCTCCGCCGATTCGATGTTCTGCAGCGCGCCAAGCACGTTGAACAGGCTCATCGAGATGATCACGGACAGGTACGGAACGAGGTGGCCGCCCGTGAGGGACGCGACGAGGTCACCGAGCACCGGCACCGGCAGGTGGAGCGCCGCGGCCTCGGGCCGGGCGCCGACCGGCGCGACACCAGTCGTCCAGGCGATGAGCGTTCCGAGGCCGACCGCGACGACGCCGCCAGGGAGGTGCCCCTTGAAACGCACCCGCCCGAAATACGTCAGCATCACGATCGCGAGCGTCGTCAGGCCGATGATCGGGTGGGCGAACGTACGGAACAGGAAGCCGAGCGAGATGAAGCCGAGCGCGATGCCCGCGAGCGTCGAGAGGAGAGCAGCGCGGGGCGTCGCCTTGCGGACCCGTTCCGCCACGAAGGCTCCCGCGAGCTCGATGATGCCGGTTGCAAACGTCGCGAGGAGGCCCGCTTGCCATGCGGCGCGCGCGGGGTCGTCCACCCCGGCCCGCTCCGCGAGCGCCTTCGCCGGCAGCATGATGAGGAAGACGTGCGCGAAGAGCGACACCGTGTTGATGCCGTAGGGGAGCGCGCAGACATCGGAGCGTCCCGTGCGCTGCGCCAGGCGCCGCGCCTGCAGCGCATACGCCACGTTGCCCACCAGGATCGAGATGGCTGCCGCGGGGAGCACGCGGCCGTAGACGAGCTCCGGAGGGAACCCCAACACGACGCGGCACAGCGTGTCGATGAGCAGCAGCTGAACGAGATTGTCGAGAGCCAGCCCGAAGAACCCGTCGATGTCCCCGCGGACGATCCACTTCACGCGTCAAAGGATACCTCCTGGCAAGTAACGACGTCTCCCGCTTGCCAAGGGCTCCCGCGGCTGAAATGATAGCGGGTCATCCCGGCACCTCGACTCGCGCCGATGCGAGGTCGGAGAGCTGACCGGGCTTTGCAGGAGATCGTCGATGCCCACCGCGTTTCCGAACGTCATCGACGGTCGGTCGATCGATTCGACCGACCGTTCTTCCGATATCAACCCCTCGAACGTGACGGACATCGTCGGCGAGTTCGCGCGGGCGACGCCTGCCGACGTCGCGCAGGCGATCGCGTCGGCGAGGCAGGCGTTCGCGAAGTGGTCGATGTCGACGCCGCAGGAGCGGTTCGACATCCTCGATCGCGCGGGCACCGAGATTCTGGCTCGCAAGGAGGAGCTCGGACGCCAGCTGTCGCGCGAGCAGGGTAAGCCGCTCGCCGACGGCATCGGAGAGGCGGGCCGGGCGGGCGCCATCTTCAAGTACTTCGCGGGCGAGGCCGTGCGCATGCGCGGCGACAAGCTCGATTCGGTGCGCCCGGGCGTCGAGGTCGAAGTCACGCGCGAACCGGTCGGCGTCGTCGCGATCATCACGCCCTGGAATTTTCCGATCGCGATCCCCGCGTGGAAGATCGCGCCGGCGCTCGCGTTCGGCAACACCGTCGTCTTCAAGCCGGCGGAGCTCGCGCCGGCGTCGCCGTGGTCGCTGGTCGACATTCTCCAGCGCGCGGGACTGCCGGCGGGTGTGTTGAACCTCGTGATGGGGCAGGGGTCGAAGCTCGGCGCCGCCATCCTGGAGTCGCCGGAAATCGATGCGGTCAGCTTTACGGGGTCGCAGGACGTCGGTGCGGGCGTCGCAGCCGCGGCGATCAGGAACGGCGCCCGGCTCCAGCTCGAGATGGGCGGGAAGAACCCGCTCGTCGTGCTGGACGACGCGGATCTGGCGACGGCGGTTTCGGTGGCGGTCAACGGCGCGTACTTCCAGACGGGACAGCGCTGCACGGCGTCGAGCCGGCTCGTCGTGACCGAAGGGATCCACGATCGGCTGGTCGACGCCATGGTCGATCGCATGAAGAAGCTCGTGATCGACGATGCGCTGAAGCCGGGGACGGAGATCGGTCCGGTCATCGACGAGCGTCAGCTGGGGAAGAACCTCGAGTACGTCGACATCGGCCGCAAGGAGGGCGCGAAGCTGGCCTACGGCGGCGAGCGCCTGAAGCGCGAGACCGACGGCTACTACATGTCGCCCGCCATCTTCACGGACACCGCGCCGTCGATGCGGATCAATCGCGAGGAGATCTTCGGGCCGGTGGCGTCGGTCATCAAGGTTCGCAACTACGACGAAGCGCTGGCGGTTGCCAACGAGACGCCGTACGGATTGTCGGCCGGCATCGTGACCACGTCGCTCAAGCATGCGAGCCATTTCAAGCGCCATTCGCAGAGCGGGCTGGTGATGGTGAACCTGCCGACCGCGGGCCTCGACTACCACGTCCCGTTCGGCGGCCGGAAGAAATCGAGCTACGGTCCGCGCGAACAGGGGGCGTACGCGAGGGAGTTCTACACGATCGTCAAGACGACCTACATTGCGCCTTAGCGCGGACGGTGGCTGCTGTTAAGATTGGTTCGTGAGCGGGCGACCGCCCACAGGAGGAGGAAAGGGTTATGCCTCGAATCGTCAGGGCCGCGTTGATGCTGGCGGCGCTCGTGTGCGTGTTCCATGTCGCCGCCGGCGCGAACGGCGTGTCGATGCCGTCCGCGCCGCCGTCGCCGTCGTCGTCGCCCTCGGCGCGCGCGCGGACGCCGGAGGAAATGGCCATCGAGTCGTACAACAGCGGCATCGGCCACCGCGATCGCGCGCTGAAGGCGGAGACGCAGGCGGCGAAGGACACCAAGGAGTCCGACAAGGCGAAGAACGGGAAGAAAGCGCGGGAGGAGTACGACAAGGCGCTCAAGGACTTCCAGAAGGCCGCGCAGATCAACCCGGAGATGCCGCAAGCGCACAACGGCATCGGCTTCGCCTATCGCAAGCTGGCTGACTACCCGAAGGCGCTCGAGAGCTACGATCGCGCGCTGCAGCTGGCGCCCAGATTCCCCGACGCGATCGAGTATCGCGGCGAGGCCTACCTGGCGCTCGACAGGATCGACGACGCGAAAGCGTCGTACGTGACGCTGTTCGCCATGGATCGGAAGAACGCGGACGCGCTGCTCAAGGCGATGACGGCGTACGTGGCGAAGAAGAAGGCTGAACCCGCCGGCGTCGATCCTGCCGCGATTGCGGCGCTCGAGACGTGGATCACCGAGCGGTCGACGGTCGCGCAGGAGACGAAGCTGATGGCGCTCAACGCGGCGCACGGATCCTGGCGGTGACGCTACGCACGTCGCACGCCTGATCGGACTGGCGTCGATACTGCTCGGGGCGGGCGGCTGTTCACGCGAACCCGTCCGCTCCGACCCGCTTCCACGACTGCCTCCGTTCACCTGGCAGCTGCCGGCCGGCCTGCCGGCTCCCCGCGTTCCAACCGACAATCCGATGACGTCCGAGAAGATCGATCTCGGCCGGCGTCTGTTCTACGACGTTCGTCTGTCGGGCAACCAGACGTTCTCCTGCGCGAGCTGTCATCAGCAGGCGCGCGCGTTCACGGACGGACGCGCGCAGGCGATCGGTTCCACTGGAGCGCTGCACGCGCGCAGCACGATGTCGCTCGCCAACGTCGCGTACAACGCGACGCTCGGCTGGGCGGATGCGTCGCTGCTCTCGCTCGAAGCGCAGATGGCGGTGCCGATGTTCAACGAGCATCCGATCGAGCTCGGGATCAGGGGGCGTGAACAGGAAGTGGTCGCCAGGTTCAGTGGGGAGGCCGACCGGTTCCGCGCGGCGTTCCCGTCGGATCAGGATCCCGTCACGCTCGCGAACATCGTCCGGTCCATCGCGGCGTTCGAGCGGACGCTCCTTTCCGGCGATTCGCCGGTCGATCGCTATCTCTATCGGGACGACAAGGGCGCGCTCTCGCCAGAGGCGCGCCGCGGGATGACGCTGTTCTTCTCGACGCGCCTGCGCTGCGCCGAGTGCCACGGGTCGTTCAACCTGTCGGGGCCTGTGACGTTCGAAACCGCCGTCAAGGTCGAACCGCTCTTCCACAACACCGCGCTCTACGACGTCGACGGCCGCGGATCGTACCCAGCCACGGATCGCGGGCTGCTCGATCGCACCGGAAAGAAGGGCGACATGGGACGGTTCCGCGCGCCGACGCTGCGGAACGTGGCGGTCACGGCGCCCTACATGCACGACGGCAGCGTCGCGACGCTCGACGCGGCGGTCGCGCACTATGCGAGCGGCGGGAAAAGGAGCCGGTTCCGGAGCGATCGCGTGAGGGGTTTCGCGATCGGCGACGCAGAGCGCGCGGAGGTCGTCGCGTTCCTCGAGAGCCTGACGGATCGCGGTTTCCTGACGAATCCGGCCTTTGCGATGCCCGAAGACATGGCGCGTCAGACCAAAACCAGCGGGCGGCGTCTTAACGGGCATGGATCCGTGCAAGCCGCCCGATGACGACCCTGGTGTCCGGCACCGGTTCCTGACCGATCACCCCGCTGATGCCGTGCGACGGCCGCTGCCATTCGTCAGCAGCGCCACGCTCTCGCTGGCCGCGCACGCGATCGCGCTCGTGATCGTCTCCATTGCGCTCGTCAACAAGCCCGCGTCGATCCCGCCAGGCGTGGACGCGCAGCTCACGACTCGACTCGTCTACACCGCGAACGGGCCGGGCGGCGGCGGCAAGAAGGGTGGAGGTGTGGATGCCGAGGTTCCCGCGCGCCGTGCCCAGCTGCGCGGCCCGGACGCGATCGCGGTTCCCGCGGAACGTGCGCCAGCCATGAATGCCGCGAGCCCCGTGGAGCCGTCGCAGCGACTCGCGATTCCCGAACCGGCCGTTCTCGCCGGATTGCGCGATGCCATCGGCGCGATCACCGAGCTGCGCCCCGTCGATCTCGACTCGCGCGGCCCCGGTACCGGTCCGGGCGCGGACGGCAGCAAGGGCGCCGGCATCGGCGACGGCGATCGCGGCGTGCACGGAGATCGCACTGGCCCGGGCTCCGACGGCGTGGACGGCGTGGAGCCGGGGAACGGCGTCTCGTGGCCGCGGCTCGTGCAGGAAGTGAAGCCCAACTACACGGCGGACGCGATGCGCGCGCGCGTCGAGGGCAAGGTCGAGCTCGAGATCGTCGTGCTGCCGGACGGCTCGGTCGGCCGCATCCGGCTCGTCCGATCGCTCGACGGCAGCTACGGCCTCGATCAGGAGGCCATCAACGCGGTTCGGCGGTGGCGCTTCGAACCGGGCCGTCTGGTGGGCAAGGCGGTGGCGGTTCGCGTGGCCGTGGAGCTGTCGTTCAATCTCCGCTGAATCGCCGAGCTCGAGAAATAAACGGCACTCAGCCTCACGCACGAGCTTCCTTCGGCACCCAACGTGCTTCTTCTGCCCTCACGTCAGTTTCTGCCGATATTCGTGTACAACGAGCCGACAGAGAACCGTCGTCCGAGCCACGGATGCTACAGAACCCAGTTTGTCCCGCGTGTGGGTCGGAGAGAACCACACTCGTCCGCCCGGCAAGCCCGCGTGAGTTCGCCTATCGGTGCTTCAGCTGCGGGCGCCGCTGGCGCATCATTGCGGCCTTCGGGCCTGACCGCGAGTCGACCGTTTCGGATGGTCCGCGATCCCGTCGCGCGCGGACGCCTGCTGCGGGCAAGCGCAAACCTTCCAGACGCAGCTGATCCACGCCGCTCTACCTCACCGTCCGGCGCATGGACGGCTGAGACCGTCGCGTGCGCGGCACGTCGCTCAGGCCGTCGAGCAGCGCCGCGCGCTGTCCCGGTGGCGTAGCGGCGAGCCTGCGCTCCCAATCAGCCAGCGTGGCGCGCAGCCGATCGCGCAGCGCCGTGAGCGCCGATACACGTTCCTCGAGCTCCCGCAGCCTCGTCGTTGCAATCTGAAAGACCTGACGGCAGGGTGCGCTGCCGGCGTCGCGGGCTTTCAGGATCCCCGCGAGCTCGTCGATCGAAAAGCCCGCATCGAGCGCGTGCTGAATGAGGTGGACGCGATTGACGGCGTCGATCGGATATCGGCGATAGCCGCTCGCGTCGCGGGGCGGAGGCGCGAGCAGACCGCGCCGCTCGTAGAATCGCAGCGTATCGGTGCTGACGCCGGCAAGCCTGGCGAGCGCACCGGATCGCAGCGGCCGCGCCGGCGTTGTCGCGTTCGAGCGTGCGCTATTTCGCATGTGGCGCAGGAACGCCGGCGCGCGGCTTCAGAGGATCGCCGGTCCCGTGCTCGCGGATCTGATATCGCAGGAAGTCGTGGAGTGCGGTCCTCGCGGCCGGGTCCGATGTCCGGACGACGACCTTCGCTCCCGCGGGTAGCTCCTCGAAGCGATAGGTGACCATCGCGCGGCGCTGTTTCAGCACGTCGACGCCTGGCGGTTCGGTGGCGTGCACCAGGAACGGCAGGTTGAAGTCTCCCTCACTGAAGGCCGTCGCGATGTGCCGCAGGTGCGTGCGAACCTGTTCGAGCGACGTCCGATCGGCCGCGTCCTTGACCGTGACCTCGATCGCACCGCCGTTCGTTTCCAGGTAGAAGTGATGAGTCGTCTTCTCCTGATCGAATCCCATGGCGTGCGTCGCGCGATCGGCGTGCTGCGGGTGCTGCGGACCGGCCGCGCCCGCCGACGCGGCCGCGAGGACGATCACGATGAGTGCGTGCGTCATGAGGCGATGCTAAACCCTGGAACCGTTCCAGGGTCAAGCACCGCATGATATACTTTGGAATTCCAGCCGGTCGTGTTCACCCCTTCGTGCGGAAGTGGCGGAACTGGCAGACGCGCTAGCCTCAGGAGCTAGTTGCCGCAAGGCAGTGGAGGTTCAAATCCTCTCTTCCGCACCATTCGACTCGCCTCACGGCCCGCCTTCGGCGAGCCGCAAGGCTCGCTCATGGCGGGCCACACCCTCACGTCGAATGCTATCGACACTTCTTGTTTCCCCCAGCTGGACGATGCCATCGTCGTCCTTGTGCCGTGGGTCTACATTCTTCGTTGCTCGGACAACACGCTGTATATCGGTCACACCAACGACGTCGCCGCTCGCGAGAAGACGCATAACGAAGGGCACGGTAGCCGCTACACAGCCGTGAGGCGTCCCGTCACAGTTGTGTATGCCGAACAGCTTGATTCAGCAGAAGACGCCATCGCGCGTGAGCATCAATTGAAGCGCTGGACGAGAGCCAAGAAAGAGGTTACTGGCTGGCGATTGCCTGACACTCAAACGGCTCTAGCGAACGTCCAATTGGCAACGATGCGAGAACAGAACACGATCCCATACCCAGCTATTTGGACACCACCGCAACTGTGACGGCCATCAGTGCAACGAGCAGGACAACAACTGCGACGCGTCGCATTCGTCGGGGGCCGCGTCGCCAGGGCTCGTCAGGCCCGAACAACCACTCACCGGCTGCCTCCATGGCCGTGCGGCAAGTCCACACCGCATACTCCTGCCAACCAATGCACTTGCTCATACATCCAACCAACCGAGACCGGGCAACTGTCCAGTTTCCGAGAGGAGTGGGTGATGAAAACGGTCTTCCGAGAGCCAGTTCTGAAGGCGTACGCAACGATGGTCACGCTTGTGTGCGTGATCCTGCTATCTGGCGCCTTCGCGCCTCAGGGCCAGAAGACCAAGTTCGACGAGATCGATGTCGAGCGCATCAACATCGTCGAGCCAGACGGGCGGATCAGGCTCGTGCTTGCCAACAAGGAGCGGCTGCCCGGTCCTGTGATCGGAGGCAAGACTTACGAGCGCGTGGGCCTGAAGTCCCCCGGGATCCTTTTCTACAACGATAAAGGCGACGAAAGTGGGGGCCTGCGAACCGCCAGCAGCGAAACAGACGGCAAATACGTGGCGGGTGCTGGACTCGCGTTCGACAAATACAACGGGGACGAAGTGATCGGCATGCGCTACAACGACGACAACGGGAATCGAACTGTCGCGTTCAGGATCCTCGATCAGCCGGACGCGTCTCCCGCCCAACAGAAGAGCAATTTTGAGCGAGCCCGGAGTTTGCCGCCTGGCACGGAACGGGATGCGCTCAGGCGACAGGCCGTTGCCAATCAACGAGTGCTGATCGGCACATCGACGGATAAATCCGCGGCTGTCACGTTATTCGACGGCAACGGCCGTCCCCGAATTCGCCTGTCCGTGACCAGTGAGGGAGACGCCAAGCTGGAGTTCCTCGGGGCGGACGGAAAGCCGGAACAGGTGTTGCCGGCGCCTGGCGCAGCCAAGAGGTAGACAAAAAACGCGCGGCTAACAGAGTGGTATTCTCACGACAGCGCCGGATCTGAGGCCATGAGCTACAAGACACACGACCCGTTCAACACTCCGCCTGCGGGCCCCGAGGATTCCGAGGCGGTGGACCAGCAACTGTCTGAACCGTCTGAGTCGATCGACAAGGGGTCCTTCTCCGTCGCGCGTCTTGCGGACGAAGCCGTTGCCTGGCTCAAGACGTTGGCGTCCGCCGCTGTCTACGCCACGTTGCTTGTGACGTTCGGCTTCCAGGTGGCACGCGTCGAAGGCCAAAGCATGGCGCCCACGCTGGCGGATCACGATCGCCTGATCGTCAACAAGGCGGCATACATGCCGTGGATTGGCGAGCCGCATGTCGGCGACATCGTGATGCTGTACTACCCGAACAAACCGGAGCAGGCGTTCGTCAAGCGCGTCATCGCGAAGGAAGGCGATAGCGTGAGGATCGTCGCCGGCAAGGTGTATCGCAACGACATCCTGATGGACGACTCGTTCCTTCCTTCCGAGTACCGCAGCCACGATGACTGGGGCCCCGAGGTCGTGCCTGAAGGCTATTACTTTGTGATGGGCGACAATCGGAACAACAGCTTCGACAGCCGGCACTGGCGATTCGTGCCGAAGAGGTACATCATTGGCAGAGTGCAACTGCGCTGGTGGCCGATGCCGCAAACGCGGTTGTTCTGAGATTGGGCCGCCCAGGGGTCGCCCATCACGTGCCTCCCTCAGTTGCTTGCTCCTCGTAGTCGAATGAGTCACGTTTGGGTCAGCCACGCTCCTTCGGATCCGACTTTGTCCGACGGATTCATGAAGTCGAGCCGCCGCCGATTGCGACGTCGCAGCCTCCTCTCTTGAGCACCAGCCTCGCCTCCCTCAACAAAGACACGACTCTCGCACGCTTCTGCCAACGGATTGCTAACGCGATCTTGAACTAAGGTAGACGCGATGACTGTCCGAAGGAGCTGGTCCATGATCCGCATCCGCCTGTTCACCATGCTGGTTGTCTTGCTGCCGGCATCCCTCGACGCGCAACCGGCCCAGCGTCAGCCGGTCGTGGAGCTGGCACTCCGTGAACGGCTCCAGCAAGCCGTTGCGGACGCCCAAACCGCCATCGCGGCGGTGGACCTGAAGAAGCTCACCGTCGAGCCCGGAAGCGCCGCACGGATCGACGCCTCGAGCGAGCGGACGCGCCAGTCGGCTCACCTGGTGCTGACGGCCGCTGAATTCGCGCGGCAGAATCCCACGTCGCCGTCGGCGCAACTCATCCTCCTCCTCCAGCTGGATGGCTTCCAGGCGCAAGTCGACAGCGTGGCCGTGAACGTGGAGTCCGCCATCGCTCGCTCGCCCGCGGCCGCAGATCGGTTGGGTGAGTTGGCCGACAGGCTGGGCGAGTCGCTCGACGTGTTGTTCAAAGTACGGCTCGCCCTCGAAACCGTCGTGTCGGAAATGGTGACTGACGCGGAGAGGCGGCTCCGGGACTGCGGCAAGTAGCCGTCGCGCCCGATAGATCTGGGCAATCAGGCTACGCTTAATGCAAGGCACATGAGATTGCAATGACTCCGACAACGACAGCAATCGCCACGATCCTTGCGCTCGCAGTGGCGCAGGCGGCACCTGCGCGGCGCACGAAGGTTCGGCTCTTCGTCAGCATCGCCGAGTACTACGGAACCGTCTACGTTCGCGGGCCGTCAGGAGACGTCGACCACGTGTTGTTGCGCGGTCAGCCGCTCACGCTGCGGCTGAGCATCGTCAATCAGGGAGACGATCAGGAAGTCCGCTTGCGTTCGTCGGAGTCGGCCGCCTTCGAGGTCCTCGTCTCGGCCGTGGGCTCTGCGGAACCGCTCGCCAAGAGTGTGGTCACGCAGTCCCCGCTCCTGCGTGGTGGCGGCCGCGAGGGACCGAATGCTCTGCCGGCGACCTTGAAGCCGCGCGACAGCTTGCAATGGGAGGCCAGCGTCCCCGACTTTCAGCAGCTGCCGGCCGGACGCTATCGAGTGAAGGCGGATGCGCACGTGGAAAGCACACGTGGTGGTTCGCCCGAAGTGAACAACGACTATCTCGTGATCGAATTGAGAGACATCGTCGGTGACGCTGAACGTGTGGAGATGCTGCGCATCACGGCAACCAGGGCACTCCGCAATAGCGATCCTGCGCAGGCCGACGCCGCTGCACGGCAGCTTCTGGCTGCGTACCCGCCATCTGCATTCGCATACATGTTGATCGGAGATGTGGCTGTGGCGCGCAAGGATGTCAGCGCCGCCCGGGCGGCGTACATGAGGGCCTCGGAACTCCTTGGCGGCCGCAGCGACACCCTGTTTGCGGCAGTGGCCACCGAGCACCAGATGTCCGAGACGATCGGAGCCCTTGACACGAGAATTGCTGCGCTCGGTCGTTGAGCGTCGGTCTCTTCCTACTCGTCTCTTCCGCGCCACCGCAGGTCCTTGGTATCGCAGTATCATTACTGCGTCCGCACTAATCTCGAAACGATCGGAGTGAGCGTTGCGCGACCTGCCGGTTTGCGTGCTCCTGTTGTCGGCGCTCTTCGCGGTGGTGCTTCGCAGCGCGCCGCAGCAGCCCGACGCTCCGCCCACGTTTCGCAGCGACGCGCGGCTCGTGCGCGTAAGCGTCGTCGTCCACGATCAACGGGGGCGGCCGGTCCAGGGACTCACGGCGCGCGACTTCGAGGTGTTCGAGGATCGCAAGCCGGCGCCGGTCGCCCTCTTCTACAGCGAGGGCCGTGCCGCCGCCGCCGACACGCCGCGCACACAGCCGGCGCCCGACCTGTTCACCAACCGTGTCGAGGGCCCGGCCGCGAGCGGCGTCACGCTGATTCTCTACGACCTCCTCAACACGGCCTGGACCGAGCAGCGCCAGGCGAAAGACCATGTCGTCAAGTTCCTGAAGCAGCTCCGCCCGACCGACCAGGTGGGCTTCTACCTCATGGACGACGAGGGCATCAGGGTGCTGCACGACTTCAGCCGTGACGTATCGTCGCTGATCGAGGCGCTCGGCGGGGCCGTGAGGCCGACGTCGATCGATCTCGCGGCGTCGCAGGATCGCCTGGCGAACGAGCGCTCCACAGGCGATGCGGATCTCGATCGCTTGATCAAAAGGGCGGACGAGCACACTCAGGGCTTCTTTCTCGATCGACGCGTCAATTCGTCGATCGCGGCGATCGAGTCACTCGGCAGCGCGCTGGCCGGTGTCCGCGGCCGCAAGAACATCATCTGGATCTCGAGCCTGTTCCCCACGGTCTTCAACGACGGCATCGGCCGGCAAAACCTCAGCTCGGACGTCCGGCGGGCCACCAAGGCCCTGAACGATTCCGACATCGCTCTCTATCCCGTGGACGCGCGGGGCCTGCTGGTGCACCCGATGGGCATGCGCGCGTCCGCCAAGAGCCGCCCCATCGCGACGCTCGACGACGTGTGGAGGCATGGCGAGACGGCGATGCTCCTGGCGGAGCAGACGGGAGGACGGGCGTTCCTCAACACGAACGGTCTCTCGGACGCGATGGCGCGCGCGGCAGAGGACTCGCGGCTGACCTACGTGCTGGGCTACTACCCGCTGCCCGGGCCGTGGGACGGCCGGTTCCGCGACATCAAGATCCGTGTCCGCCGTCCGGGTGTGCAGGTTCGACATCGGCTCGGGTACTACGCGGTACCTGCGGCCGCACCCGGACCAGCCGACAGGGACAAGATCCTGGCCGACGCGCTCGGCAGCCCGCTCGATTCGACGGCGATCGGCATCTCGGTCGCGGTCGAGAGGGCGCAGGCAGCCGACGAGATTTTTCTGAGGATAGTGGTCGAGGGTGAATCGCTTCGACTTGCGCCCGAGGGCGATGCGCTGGCCGGATCGCTCGACGTCGCGATCGCCCAGGGGCTGCCTGACGGGCGGCTGATCCGCAGCGTCGATGCCGTCGTGTCGCTGCGCGTCAAGTTGTCGGAGCGTGAGCAGCTGCTGACCAGAGGGGTGACGCTCACGCGCACCCTGAAGCTGCAACCCGACGCACACCAGATCAAGATCGCCATTGGCGACCGCTCGGGACGCCTCGGGACCGTCACGATCCCGGCATCCAGCCTGAGGCCCGGCGACATTTCCAAGTAGAAGTCGTCGAACCATTGGCGGGTGGATCGCGACTCGAGTCAGCGGTAATCTCTATCCGCCATGACGCATCCGATTCGCGTGTACGATCGCGCGCTGCAGCGCCTCACGCGCCGGCAGTTGCTCAATGTTGCGTGGAAGCTCGGGGCGGCAGCTGTTGCGCAGCCCCTGTTCGCGTCCACGCGCGTCCTCGCGCAGCCGCTTTTCAGGAGCTATCCCTTCACGATGGGGATCGCCTCGGGTGATCCCTGGCCCGACGGCGTGGTGCTGTGGACGCGGCTCGCGCCGGAGCCGCTCGAGGGCGGCGGCATGCCGATGGCGAACGTGAACGTGGCCTGGGAGATCGCGCGCGATCGGGCGTTCGCGTCGATCGTGCAGAAGGGCGAGGCGATCGCGCGGCCGGAGCTGGGACACAGCGTCCGCGTCGAGGCCACCGGGCTCGACGCGGGGCGCGAGTACTTCTATCGCTTCCGCGCGGGCAGCGAGGTCAGCCCGACGGGCCGCACGAAGACCGCGCCCCCCGAGGGGAAGCCCGTCGACCGGCTGCGATTCGGGGTCTGCGGCTGCAATCACTACGAGGCGGGCTACTTCACGGCGTTCCGGCGCATGGCGGCGGAACAGTTCGACTTCATCTTCCACACCGGCGACTACATCTACGAAGGACGCGGCGACGGCGGCCGGAATCCCGCGCTCGTCCGCCAGCATCACGCGCACGAAATCTACACGGTCGTCGACTACCGCAACCGCTACGCCCAGTACAAGTCGGATCCGGACTTCCGCGCGGCGCACGCGTCGGCGCCGTTCGTCATCACCTGGGACGATCACGAGGTCGACAACGACTACGCCGGCGATCTCGACGAGAACGGCACGCCGCCGGAAGTCTTCCTTCTGCGTCGCGCCGCCGCCTACCAGGCCTTCTTCGAGTCGATGCCGCTTCGCGCGAGCCAGCTGCCGTCGGGACCGAACCTCCGCCTGTACCGCCGCCTGCGGTTCGGCACGCTCCTCGATCTCAGCGTGCTCGACACGCGGCAGTACCGCTCCGATCAGGCGTGCAGCGGCACGAGCGCCACGGGCTGCACCGCCGCGCTCGATCCGGCGCGGACGATCCTCGGCCCGGCGCAGGAGCAGTGGCTGTTCGAGCAGCTCGCGTCGGCGCGCGCGACGTGGACGGTCATCGGCCAGCAGGTGCCGACCTTCGCGCGCGACCTCGTCAAGGCCAACCCGAAGGGGCGCTACTCGATGGACAAGTGGGACGGCTACGTCGCGTCGCGCACGCGCCTCTACGCGCGGCTCAAGGAGACGAAGGCGCCGAACCCCGTCGTCCTCTCCGGCGACGTGCACGTCCACTTCGGATCGGATCTGAAGATGGATTTCGAGAACCCGCGATCCGAGACGATCGGCGTCGAGTTCACCAATTCGGCGATCACGTCGGGCGGCGACGGCGCGGAGGTCAGCGGGAACTGGGAGGCCACGCGGGGCGACAACCCGCACATCAAGTACCACAGCGCACGGCGCGGCTACGTCGCCTGCACCGCCACGCCGAAGGAGATGCGCGCGGAATTCAAGGTGCTCGATCGGGTCACGCTGCAGGACGCCCCGGAACGCACGGGCGGCGACGCTCGTCGTTGAAGCAGGAAGGCCGGGGGCGGTGCTTGCGTGAAAGGGCGCCGCAGGTTCAAGGTTCAGGGTTCAGGGTTCAAGGTTCGGGTTCAGGTTCACTTGGTCTTGGGGCGCGGTCACCGAGTGCTGCGCGTCTGGAAATGGTTGTAGACTCCCTGACAGTGAACCACCTGAACCAGAACCCTGAACCCTGAACCCTGAACCCTGAACCGTGAACCCTTTCCTGTCACAGGTGCGATAGACATGAAGGTGCGCGTTAATCGTCGCGATTTCGTGCGAAGCCTCGCAGGATCCGCCGCCGTCGTGTCGGCGCTGCCGCGAACGGGATTCGCGTCGGCTGTGTCTCGACAGACGCCGCCGAAGATCCGGTTCAGCGTGATTGGCATCAATCACGGCCACATCAACAGCCAGGTGCAGGCCGTGCAGCGCGGCGGTGGCGAGCTCGTTGCGGTGTTCGCGAAAGAGGCCGATCTGCGGGACGCGTTCGTCAAGCGGTTTCCGACAGTCAAGGTCGCGAAGACCGAGGACGAGATCTACGACGACAAGTCGATTCAGCTGATCGTGAGCGCGGCGATCCCCGACGAGCGCGCGCCGATTGGCATTCGGGCCATGAAGGCGGGGAAGGACTACATGGCCGACAAGCCGGGCATCACGACGCTCGAGCAGCTGGCCGAGGCGCGGAAGGTGCAGGCGGAGACGAAGCGCATCTACTCGATCATGTACAGCGAGCGGTTCGAGAATCGCGCGACGGTGAAGGCAGGCGAGCTCGTGAAGGCCGGCGCGATTGGACAGGTCGTCCAGACGATCGGCCTCGGTCCCCACCGTACGAGCCTCGCCACGCGCCCGCCGTGGTTCTTCGAGCGCGCGCGCTACGGCGGCATCCTGTGCGACATCGCGTCGCACCAGGCGGATCAATTCCTCTACTTCACCGGCTCGACCCGGGCGGACGTGGTGGCGTCGCAGGTCGGCAACGTGCATCACGCGAAGTACCCCGGCTTCGAGGATTTCGGCGACATGATGGTGCGCGGCGACCGCGGCACCGGCTACATTCGCGTCGACTGGTTCACGCCCGACGGGCTCTCGACCTGGGGCGACGGCCGCCTCACGATCCTCGGCACCGGCGGGTTCATCGAGATCCGCAAGAACGTCGACATCGGTGGCAGGCCTGGCGGCAGCCATCTGTTCGTGGTCGATCAGAAAGAGACCCGCTACGTGGATTGCGCCAGCGTCGCGCTCCCGTACGGCGAGCAGCTCGTGGCTGATATCCTGAACCGCACCGAGACCGCGATGACGCAGGCGCACTGCTTCCTCGCGACCGAGCTGGTGCTCAAGGCGCAGCACCAGGCGCAGCGATTGAATCTCAAATCCTGATCGACCAGAGAGGCATACGTATGGCAGACACACGCAAGCGCGGCACCTCGCGTCGCGGGTTTCTCTCGACGGCTGGCAAGGGCATCGTGCTCTCGTCGGTGGCCGGCGGCTTCCCCGCAATCGTGCCGTCGACCGTCCTCGGCGCGGCCGCGCCGAGCAACCGCATCAACGTCGGCGCGATAGGCATGGGCCGGATCTCGCGCACCCACGACCTGCCGGGCATCTGGAAGCACGAAGGCGCGCGGGTCGTGGCGGCCTGCGATCTCGACAGCAATCGCGTGGCGGACGCGAAGACCCTCATCAACGGCCAGTACGCCAAGCAGACCGGAAAGCCGTACGACGGCGTGATGGGTACGGCGACTATCGCGAGCTGCTCGCCAACCGCGACATCGACGCGGTCGTCATCAGTACGCCCGACCACTGGCACACGATCATCGCCGTCCACGCGGTCGAAGCGGGGAAGGACGTGTACCTGCAGAAGCCGGCCTCGCTGACGATCACGGAAGGACGGGTGCTCAGCAACGCCGTCCACAAGTCCGGCCGCATTTTCCAGATCGGCAGCCAGCAGCGATCGTGGCCGCAGGGGCAGTTCCGCAAGGCGTGCGAGCTCGTTCGCAACGGCCGGATCGGCCAGCTGCAGACCGTCGAAGTGGGGCTGCCCGGCGATCCATCCGGCGAGGACGAGCCCCTCATGCCCGTTCCGAAGAATCTCAACTACGACGCGTGGCTGGGATCCACGCCGGTCGTGCCCTACACGGAGAAACGCGTCCATCCGCAAGTCGGGTACGGGCGTCCAGGCTGGCTGCGCTGCGAGCAGTTCGGCGCCGGCATGATCACCGGCTGGGGCGCGCATCATCTCGACACCGCGCACTGGGGCATGGACACCGAGTACACGGGACCGATCGAGGTCTGGGGCTCGGCGGAGTTTCCCAAGAAGGGGCTCTGGGACGTGCACGGTCCGTTCAAGACCGAAGCGGTCTACGAAAACGGTGTGAAGATGATCGTCAGCGGCGATTTCCCGAACGGCATCAAGTTCATCGGCACGGAGGGCTGGATCTTCGTGTCGCGCGGCGAGTCGGCCGTCACCGCGAGCGACCCGGTGTCGAAGCTGGCGAGCCAGCCGCTCGCGGCCAGCGATCCGCGGATCCTGAGCTCGGTGATCGCGCCCGAGGGAATCCACCTGCCGGTGAGCACCGATCACCACGGCAACTGGCTCGCGTCCGTGAAGTCGCGGCAGCAGCCGCTCGCGCCGGTGGAAGTGGCGCATCGCGCCTGCTCGGCGTGCCTCCTGCACCACATTGCGATGAAGGCCAAGCGCAAGCTGTTCTGGGATCCGCGCAAGGAGCGGTTCAAGAACGACGACGAGGCGAATGCGTTGCTCGAACGGCCGCAGCGGTTTCCTTACCTGGTCACGACATAGCGCTCAAGGTTCAGGGTTCAGGGTTCAAGGTTCAAGGTTCAAGGTTCAAGGTTCAGGTTCAGGTTCAGGGAGAACTGAATGATCACGAGGCGAGACGTCGTCGTTGCTGCCTTTACGCTTGCTGCGACGTGCGGCGTGGCGGCGGTGGCCCAGCAGAAACCGGCGCCGATGCACTCGTCGGTGTTCGACTGGACGACGATGACGGCGAAGGAGAACGCGTATGGGTCGGTGCGTCAGCTCGTCCGGGCGCCGACGGTGACGCTCGACGAGCTCGAGATGCACATCACGACGCTCAACGCGGGGCAGACGTCTCACGCGCCGCACCAGCACGCCAACGAAGAGCTCATCATCCTGCGCGAGGGCACGGTCGAGGCGCTGGTGCACGGTGAATGGAAGAGGCTCGGTCCCGGCTCCGTCATCTTCCAGGCCTCGAACGAGCTTCACGGCATCAAGAACGTCGGCACCGGTCCCGCCACCTACCACGTCGTCAACTGGCGCACGGCCGCGACGCCTAAATAGGCTCTGGGCTTTGGGCTCTGGGCTTTAGCCGGGCTCTGGGCTTCAGCCGGGCTCTCGGCTTTGGGCTCCAGGCTTTGGCAAGAGCTCTCTGATCGAATCTGATCTGAACGCCCTTCCTAAAGCCTAAAGCCCAAAGCCTAAAGCCCAAAGCCGACGGCCGTCTCCAGCTATACTCGATCGCAGGAGGCCCATGTGGCTGTCAGACGCGGCGTCGTGATTGTTCTTGTCCTGATCATCGCGGCCGTCGCCGTCTCGGCGGCGGGCCTGCTCTTCATCGGGATAGCCGTTGGGGGCGGGCCGAGGATTTCCTCGAATTCGACGCTCCTCCTCGACATCTCCGGTGATCTCCAGGAGAACGAGCCAGGCGGGGTCCTCGGCCAGTTCCTCGAGCCGCCGCCGACGGTGCGATCGATCGTCGACTCGCTCCGGAAGGCCGCGATCGATCGGCGCGTGGCGGGCGTGATCATCAGGCCGACCGGCACCGCGGCGCTCTGGGGAAAGACGCAGGAGATCCGCAACGCGATCGTCGAGTTCAAGAAATCGAAGAAGCCGATCATCGCCTACCTCGAGTACGGCGGGGATCAGCAGGTACTACCTCGCGAGCGCGTGCGACAAGGTCTTCCTGATGCCGACGGCCTCGCTGGACCTCACCGGCATGGCGAACTATGAGGTGTTCCTGCGCGGCATGCTCGACAAGATCGGCGCGCTGCCGGACGCCATCCACGTCGGTGACTACAAGACCGCGTCCAACACGTTCACCGAGCACACGTTCACGCCCGCGCATCGCGAGATGTCGGAGGCGCTGAACACCGACCTGTACCAGCAGCTGGTGCGCGGCGTGGCGGACGGCCGTCACAAGTCCGAAGCGGAAGTCCGGCAGCTGTTCGAGCACGGGCCGTATCTGCCGGAGGACGCGGTGCGCGCCGGCCTCGTCGACGATCTCGCGTACGAGGACGAGCTCGACGACAAGACACAGCTCGGGCCTGGCAAGACCAAGACGCTGAAGCAGCAGGAATATCGCCACGTCGGTCTGACGTCGCTCGGCCTGAACCGCGGGCCGCGGATCGCGGTGATCTACGCCGTCGGCATCATCACGACGGGTCAGAGCAGCTCCGACTCGCCGGCCGGCCAGGTGATCGGGTCCGACACGATGGTGGAGTACCTGCGCAAGGTGCGCGCGGACAACTCGATTCGCGCCGTCGTCCTGCGGATCGACAGCCCGGGCGGGTCGGCGATCGCCTCCGACGTCATCTGGCGGGAAATCATGCTGACGCGCGAGCGCAAGCCGGTCGTCGCCTCGATGTCCGACGTCGCCGCGTCCGGCGGCTACTACATCGCGATGCCGGCGCACGCGATCGTGGCCCAGCCGGCGACGCTCACCGGCTCGATCGGCGTCGTGCTCGTCCGGTTCGTCATCGGCGGCACGCTCCAGAAGCTCGGCATCAACATGGAGACCGTGAAGCAGGGACAGTACTCCGACATCTTCTCGCCGGTGCGTCCGTTCACGCCGGACGAGCGGAAGAAGCTCACCGAGCTGATGCAGGCGACCTACGATGCGTTCGTGGAGAAGGCGGCGGCCGGCCGCAACACGACACCAGAACGGATCGACGCCGTCGCGCAGGGCCGCGTCTGGACCGGCAAGCAGGCGAAGGATCTGGGGTTGGTCGACGAGCTCGGAGGGCTGGACCGCGCGCTGCAGATCGCCAAGGAGCGCGCGAAGATCGCCGCGAACGCGGAAGTGGAGATCGTGGTCTACCCGCCGAAGAAGTCGATCCTGGAAGTCGTCGCGAATCCGCTGGGACGATCGTCGGAGGGCGCCGCACTCGGCGCGCTGGTCGGCCCGCAGAACGCGCGGACGATCGAGTCCGTCACGGCGCCGCTGCGGCTCTTCCGCCGCGGCGAGCCACTCACGCTGATGCCGAATGTGTATGTGAGATAGCTATCAGCTTCCAGCTACCAGCTAGAGCATTCAGATCCTAATCGAACGACTGTGAACTGAAGGTTTTAGCTGGAAGCTGGGAGCTGGAAGCTGGAAGCTATCCCACGACCTGCGCCAGGACTTGCGGGTTCGATCTGATCGTCATCCGCTCGCGCGCCTTGGCCATGTAGGTGCCGTAGAACTTCTGGCGCTCCTGGTTGAGGAGCTCCGTCTTGACGGTGTCGCGGCCCGACTTGATCTCGTCCGCCGTCGGCGCCTTCTTCTCGATCACCTTGACGATCACCGCGCCGTTGTCGGTCGTGATGGCGTCGCTGACGCCGCCCTGGGGCAGCGCGAAGGCGGCGGCGTCCACGGCCGCGCTCATGCCGACGTCGGGGATTGCCGCTCCGCGCGCGATGAGCTCGGTAGTCTTCACCTCGACGCCCGCCGACTTCGCACCCGCGTTGAAGTCCCCGGTCTTCAGCTGCGCCGCCAGGGCGGTGGCTCTCTGCCGCGCGACCTCGACCGCCTTTTTCTTCTGCAGGTCGTCGCGCACGCGCGCCTTGACCTCGTCGAGCGCCGGCAGCCTCGACTCCTGCTTGCCGGTGACTGTCACGAACGCGAGCCCGCTCGACGTTTGAACGGCCTCGCTGACCTCGCCGTCCTTCAGCTCGAACGCACGGTTGACCACCATCGGCGCCATGCCGAGCCCGGCGACCGCCTGATCGGTCTGCGCGAAGAACCCTGACTCGGCGACCGTGAGGCCTCGCGCCTTGGCAACCGTGTCGAGATCCGCCGGCTTCGGCAGCTTGCCCGCGAGCTCGGCGGCGATGCGGTCGGCCTCCTTGGTCGCGCGCTCCCGCTTCAGCGTGTCTTCGATCTGCGTGCGTACCTGCTCGAGGGTGTTCGTCGTGGCGGGCTTCTTCTCGCCGCCCTTGATGATGTGATAGCCGAACTGGCTCTTCACCAGGCCGCTGATCTCACCCGGCTGCAGCGCGAACGCCGCGTCCGAGAACTCCTTGACCATCTTCTCGCGCGGAAAGGAGCCGACGTCTCCGCCGCTCGGCGCGCTGCCCGTATCCTCCGACACGCTTTTCGCGAGCGCGGCGAAATCGGCGCCGCCCTTGATCTTGGCCAGCAGCTCCTCGGCCTGCTTCTTCACGGCCGCTTCGTCCTTGCCCTCGGTCTTGAGCAGGATGTGGCTCGCCTGCATGAGCTCAGGCGTCGTGTAGCGCGCACGATTGTCGTCGTAGTACCGCTGCACGTCCTGCGCGGACACGGTCGTCCGCTGCTGGATCGCGTTGCTGTCGACGAGCGCGTACTTGATCTTCCGCTTCTCCGGGATCCGGTACGGCTCCTTGCCGCTCTCGAAATGCGCCGCGATCTCCGCGTCGGTCACCGTCACGCCGTCCTTGAACTTGTCCGCCTCGAACGACACCACCGCCAGCTTCACCTTCTCGTTGCGCCGGTTGAACTCCCTCTCGACGTCCTTGTCCGCGACGGAGATCCAGTCGGTCAGCGCGCCCTGCAGCTTCTCGACGATGATGCTGCGGCGGACTTCGTCCTCGAACTCGTTCGGCCGCATCGGCGGATTCTGCATGTCGAGAATCTGCTCGTACCGGGCCTGCCCGATGAACTGGCCGTTCTCCTGGAACGCCGGAAGCGAGAGGATCCGCGCCCGCACCTCGGCCGTGCTCGCGGTGATGCCCTGCCGTCCGGCTTCGGCAAGCGCGGCCTCTTCCTCGATGAGCTGCTGAACGATGCGCTGCTCGATCCCCATCTGGCGGAGGAACCGCTCGTCCAGGTTGCCGCCGTAGGCGTTCCGGAACGCGTTCAATTGCGTGGTGTAGGCGCGGCGGAACCGGGTGACGGTGATATCGCGTCCCTCGACCGTGGCGACAACGCCGTTCGGACCGGCGCTGTTGGCCGTGTCCTCCAGGAAACTGGGAATGTAAAGAGCCACGAACGCCACGACCACAATGGCCAGGCTCCACTTGAGCCAGTTCTTGTGCCGGCGCATCCGATCGAGCATCGTCATTGGTTGCGAGCCTCTGAGGGTAGTACGGAAATGATGATTATGCCATTGGGGAGACAGTTCTGTCAGGCGCCGGCGGCAGGCTCAGGGCTTTGGGCTCACGGCCCTTGGCCTTCGCGAAGGCATTCAGTTCACCATGGTGCGATTGAGATCGGGAAGTTCTTGCGAGGGCCAAAGCCCAGAGCCTAGAGCCCTGAGCCGACCAGAATCTGCCTCCCACAACTGCACGATCTTGCCGCCCGGCAGCGCGTCGGGGCCCGATTCGGGCCCTCTGGCATGTTATATTTAGGGTGTACAGAACGACTTAGAAGGATTCGCCATACCAAAATGGGACGCAGAGTCGATTGACCGGGAGAGCTCGGCAGACTCGCGCCCGTCGTCGCTCGAGCAGGAGCAGTCCGCCGGCCTTCCGCCAGGACTTGACCGATCGGCTGCGTCCTCTTCAGACGTCGCTCCGGCGCAAGCTGGCGCGGGCGGACGTGCTCGCCGAGATGATGCGGGCCGTCAATTCCAGCCTCGATCCCGACCGCGTGGCCGATACGCTCGTGCAACGGATGGCCGAGTGGCTTCCCGCGCCGTGCTGGCTCGTGCTCGTGATCGACGATGCGGGACGCGTCCGTTCGCTCGCGACGCGGGCGCTGTCGGCGGCGATGACGGAGCCTGCCCAGGCGGTGGGGGAATGGGTCATGCAGACCGGCGAGGTCTTCGCGACCGGTGACCTGTCGATCGACCCGCGTATCCTGCACCTGAATGCGGGCGGCCCCCGATCGGCGGCCGTCTGCTTTCCGTTGCGATGCCGCGGGCAGGCAGTCGGCGCCATCGTCGCGCTCGACCGCGGGGCTGCGGCGCGCCCGCCGAAGCTCACCGCGCCGACGCTGAGGTCGCTGCTGACCGCGCTCGAGCCGGCCGCCATCGCGCTCGACAACGCGCTGCGCGTCCAGCGGGCGGAGGCGCTGTCGGTCACCGACGATCTGACGCAGCTGTACAACTGGCGCTACATGCAGCAGGTGCTTCGGCGCGAGACCAAGCGGGCGCTGCGCGGCAATCGTCCGCTGTCGCTGCTGTTCGTCGATCTCGACGGGTTCAAGTCGATCAACGATTCGCACGGGCACCTGTTCGGGAGCCGCGCCCTCGTCGAAGCGGCCGGCGTGATCCGCGCGAGCGCGCGCGAGACGGACATCGTCGCCAGGTTCGGCGGCGACGAGTTCGCGCTGGTGCTGCCGGACACGGCCTGCGACGGCGCCGTTTCGGTCGGCGAGCGCGTGCGCGATCGGCTTGCCGCGTACCGGTTTCTCGAGGGAGACAACCTGAGCATCGCATTGACCGCGTCGGTTGGCGTCGCGACGCTGCCGGACGTCTCGCAGACGGCGGAGGGGCTGATTCAGGCAGCCGACGAAGCCATGTATTTCGTGAAGTCGCACGGCAAGAACGGCATTCACGTCGCCGCGCTCGCACAGAAAGTGTGACTCCCGGCTCTCGCCGAAGGCTGAGAGCTGATAGCTGAGCTGAGAGCTGAGCTGAGAGCCATTGAGGTCCTAATTGAGCCTGCGTTCCTTGTTTTCACTGTTTTCCAGCGATCTGGCGATCGATCTCGGCACGGCCAACACCTGCGTGTACGCCCGCGGCAAGGGCATCGTCGTCAACGAGCCGTCCATCGTCGCCATCAACAAGGTCAACGGCCGCATCGAGGCGGTCGGCAAGGATGCCAAGGACATGCTCGGCCGGACGCCGGGCAACATCGTCGCGATCAAACCGATGAAGGACGGCGTCATCGCCGATTTCGAGGTCACCGAGAAGATGCTGACCTACTTCATCAAGAAGGCGCACAACCGGAACGTGTGGGTCCGCCCGCGCATCGTCATCGGCGTGCCGTCCGAGATCACGCAGGTCGAGAAGCGCGCGGTGAAGGACAGCGCGTATCGCGCGAAGGCGAGCGAAGTCCACCTCGTCGAAGAAGCCATGGCCGCGGCGATCGGCGCGGGCATGCCGATCACGGAGCCCTCCGGCAACATGATCGTCGACATCGGCGGCGGCACGACCGACATCGCCGTGATCTCGCTGGCCGGCATCGTCTACAGCAAGGCCGTGCGTGTCGCCGGCAACGAGATGGACGAGTCGATCATCCAGTACGTCAAGAAGACGTACAACCTCCTCATCGGCGAGCGGACCGCCGAAGCGATCAAGATGGAAGTTGGCTCCGCCTATCCGCTCGAAGAGCGGATGACGATGGAGATCAAGGGCCGGCATCTGATCGAGGGCGTGCCGAAGACGATCACGATCACCGACGAGGAGATTCGCGAGGCCCTGGCGGAGACGGTCAACGTGATCGTCGACGCGGTGCGGGTCGCGCTCGAGCGGACGCCGCCGGAACTGTCGGCGGACATCGTCGATCGCGGCATCGTCCTGACCGGCGGCGGGTCCCTGCTGAAGAACCTCGACAAGCGGCTGCGCGAGGAGACCGGTCTGCCGCTGGCGATGGCGGAGGATCCCCTGTCGTCGGTCGTGCTCGGCGCGGGGAAGATGCTGTCGGACTTCAACCTGTTGAGGAAGATATCCATTGACTAGCTGTCAGCTGGAAGCTGAAAGCTGACCGTGCTCGACTCTCCCGCCCGCCCGCCGTACCGCCAACGCTCCGGGATTCTCTTCGGCGGCGTCATGATCTTTCACCTCATCCTGATTTCGGCTCAGGTGCAGTCGAAGGCCGGCGTGCCCGTGCTCGAGGGCATCACCTTCGGCGTGTTCTCGCGCCTGCAGGGAGGCGCCGCGTCCGTGATTCGCGGGGTCGGCGGAACGTGGAGCAGCTATGTCGGGCTGCGCGGCGCGCGCGCCGAGAACGAATCGCTGAAGCAGCGGGTCGCCGATCTCGAGGTGCGGCTGCAGGAGCAGCGTGCGCTGGCCGCGAGTTCGGAACGGCTGAAGGCGCTGCTCGCGCTCAAGGAATCGTCGGCCTCGCTCCCGACGCTCGCGGCGGAGGTGATTGCCGGGAACCCCAACGCGGGCCTTCGGACAGTGACGCTCAATCGCGGCAGCGCTGACGGCGTCCAGGCGGACATGGCGGTGATCGGGCCGAAAGGCGTCGTGGGCCGGGTGATCGGGCCCGTCGCCGCGCACGCGTCGCGCGTACAGCTGCTCGTCGATGCCAACGCGGCCATCGGCGCGGTGAGCGAGCGGACGCGGGCCGGCGGGATGGTTGCCGGACACGAAGGCGATCCGCCGCTGCGCATGGAGCTGGTGTCGAACCTCGCGGATATCGCCGCCGGCGATCTGATTGTCGCGTCTGGCATCGACGGCATCTACCCGAAGGGCTTCAGGATCGGCACCGTGGAGAAATCGGAACGCGGCTCGAGCCTGCATCGCGTGATTACCGTCAGGCCTGCCGTCGACTTCTCGTCGATCGAGGAAGTGCTCATCGTGCTGGTGCCGGCGCGCAGCGCCGTGATCGAGGAACCCCCGCGCGAGGCCGCCAAGTGAGAGTTGCCGGCGCGCTGCTCGCGCTCGCCGGCGCGCTGGCGCTGCAGACGACGCTTGCGGGCATGACGATTGGCGGGGCGACCACCGTCAATCTGGTTCTGGTCGCCGTGATCTACCTGGCGCTTGCGTTCGGGTCGGCGTCGGGTCTGCTGGCTGGAACGGCGGGCGGCCTGATTCAGGACGCGCTGGCCGGCGGGATCATCGGGATCGGCGCCTTTTCGAAGACGCTCGTCGGGTTCGTTGTCGGCGTGCTCGGCGCGCAGTTCATCGTCGCGCACACGCTCCCGAGACTCGTGATGTTCGTGAGCGGCACGATCATCCACGAGCTCTGCTATGAGGCGCTGTTCTCGCTCGTCGAAGCACGGCCGTTCCGCATGCCCTGGTCGGCCACGCTCACGCAGGCCGCCGTCAACGGCCTCGTAGGGATTCTGGCGTTCACCGTCGCCGAGGCCGGTCCCGGTCTCCTGCAACGGCGCCGGGCGAGGGGTGCTACGCTTAGTAGAAGACGATATTAGACACAGATAGTGTCGGTCGTCCGGTAGGTCGTCCGGTTGTTTTTGAGCACCGAACGACCGAGCAACCGAACGACCGAACGACCGAGCAACCGGACGACCGAGCAACCGAACGACCGAGAAAAAATGACCACTCCGCTACAGCCTGACGACCGGCGCAACCTCGGTATGCGGCTGTCTGGGATCCAGCTCCTGGTCGCGGCGATCTTTGCCCTGCTCGTCGTCGCGTTCTGGACGTTCCAGGTGGCGCAGCATCAGAAGTTCAGGGAGATCGCGGAGAACAATCACCGCCGGCGGCTCCCGCTGCCGGCGCCGCGCGGCGTGCTCTTCGACCGCCACGGGAAGGTCCTGGTCGAGAACCAGAACACGCGCAACATCGCCCTCGTGCGGGAGCAGTCCGGGAACATCGAGCAGACGCTGCACGTGCTCGCGCTCGCGACGGGCGCCGACGAGGCGAAGATGCTCGAGACGGTCAGCCGCCGGCGGCGCGAGCCGAGCTACCGTCCGATTGTCCTCATCGAGAACGCCAGCCTCCCGCAGGTGGTGGCGTTTCGCGCGAGAAAGCTGGAGCTGCCCGGGATCATCGAGCAGGACGTGCCCGCGCGGCAGTATCCGACCAGCGCGATCGGCGCGCATCTGATTGGCTACGTCACCGAGGCCAGCGAAACCGATTTGACGAGGACCGAGTACAGTCGGCGCGGAGTCAGGCTCGATGGTCGGCAAGGCCGGCGTCGAGCAGTCGTACAACCGGCTCCTCATGGGCAAGGACGGCGACAAGATCGTCGTCGTCAACAGCCGCGGGCGCGAGATGGGGGACGTCAGCGAGACGCCGCCCGTCGAAGGACGCCGCGTGCAGCTCACGATCGACGCGGACGTCCAGCGCGCGACCGAAGAAGGCTTCCGCCATTTCAACTACAACGGCGCCGCCGTCATTCTCGACCCGCGGAACGGGGAGGTGCTGTCCTTTACGAGCCTGCCGGCGTACAACCCGAACCAGTTCGCCGGCGGGATCGACGTTGCGAGCTGGAACGCGCTCATGACGGATCCGCTCAGGCCGCTGCAGAACCGCGCGCTGCAGGGACGCTATTCGCCGGGATCGACCTTCAAGATCGCTGTGGCAGTGGCGGCGCTCGAAGAAGGGGTCGTCACGCCGGACTTCCGCGTCTCCTGCTCCGGCGGCGGCGTGTTCCACGGACGCTACTTTCTGTGCTGGAACAAGCGCGGGCACGGCTCGATCAACATGCGGCACGCGATCGAGCAGTCGTGCAACGTCTACTTCTACACCCTCGGCAACATGCTGGGCGTCGATCGCATCCACAAGTGGGCGTCGCTGCTCGGCCTTGGAGAGAAGAGCGGCATCGATCTGCCCAACGAGATCAAGGGCCTCGTTCCCTCGACGGCGTGGAAGAAGACGACGTCTGAGCCGAAGTGGTATGCGGGCGAAACGATTTCCGTGTCGATCGGGCAGGGACAGGTGAGCGTGACGCCGCTCTCGCTGGCCGTCATGATGATGACGGTCGCCAACGGCGGCACGCGCTACACGCCGCACGTGCTCAAGGCCGTCGACGAGGGGAAGGGCTGGACGCCCGTTCCACCCGCGCCGCCGCAGTCGATCGCGCCCATGAAGCCGTCGACGATTGACGCGCTGCACGAAGGGCTGTGGATGGTCGTCAACGCCGCCGGCACCGGCGGACGCTCGAGAATCCAGGGCTACAACGTCGCCGGGAAGACCGGCACCGCGCAGATGATCTCGCTGACCGGCGCCAAGGTGGCCAAGGGCAAGATTGACGTGCGCGACCACGGCTGGTTCGTGTTCTTCGCGCCGCACGACAAGCCGGAGATCGCCGGCGTGGTCTTCGCCGAGCGCTCCGAACACGGCTACCTCGGCGCGCCCATCGCGAAGTTCGCGATGGAAACGTATTTCGCGAAGAAGGAAGGCCGCCCGCTGCCGACGCTGGCGCCTCCGGCGACCATCCCGGTCAAGGTCGCGGACGCGAATCCAGCCGCCGCCACGACGGCGCAGAACCGATAGATGTTCGAGCGACGCCTGATCTTCCACGTCGACTGGCTGCTGCTGGTGGCGATCCTGACGCTCACCGGGATCGGCGTCGCCATGATCTACAGCACGACGTACATCCAGCTGCCGGAGCCGGGCCATCCGGGGTCGCAGTTCTACACCCAGATCTACGCGATCCTCCTCGGGCTCGGCGCGCTGTTCCTGTTCCTCGTCATCGACTACCGCAAGCTCGCCGAGAGTTCTCTCGTCCTCTACGGCGGACTCCTCGCGCTGCTGGTCTACGTGCTCTTCAAGGGATCGACGCAGTACAACGCGACGCGGTGGATCGACATCGGGCCGTTCAACCTCCAGCCGTCGGAGTTCGGGCGTGTCGCGATCGCGCTCGTGCTCGCGATGTTCTTCGGAGAGAACCGGCGTGGCGCGCGCAACCTCGGCGACCTCGCCATCGCGGGCATCTTCGCCGGAGTACCGATCCTGCTCATCGCGCGGCAGCCAGACCTCGGAACCGCAGTCACGCTGATTCCCGTCGCCTTCGGCATCGCGTACCTGGCGGGCCTCCGCATGAAGCTGATCGGCGTGCTGGCGCTCGCGGCCCTCCTGATGGCGCCCGTCGCGTGGAGCTTCGCGCTCAAGGACTATCAGAAAACCCGCATCACGACCTTCATCAACCCGGATCTGGATCCGCAGGGCGACGGCTATCAGCAGCGGCAGGCCCGCATCACCGTGGGATCGGGCGGGCTCGTCGGCAAGGGGTTCATGAATGGCACGCAGGGGCAGTACAAGTTCCTGCCGGTTGCCCACAACGATTTCATCTTCTCGGTGCTGGCCGAGGAAAAGGGGTTCGTCGGCGTCCTTGTGGCGCTGGGACTGTATCTGTTCGTCATTCTCAGGGCGGTCGAGGCGGCCCGTCTGTCGAAGGACCGCATCGGCGCGTACCTCGTCGGAGGGATCATTTCTGGGTTCGCGTTCCAGGTGATCTATAACATCACGATGTCAGCCGGCCTCGCGCCGGTGAAGGGTTTGACGCTGCCCCTGATGAGTTACGGGGGCTCGTCGATGATTGCCACGTTGGCGGGATTTGGTCTCATCCTGAACGTCAGGATGAGGAGGTTCACGAACTAGCTTTCAGCTACCAGTTTCCAGCTTCCAGCTTCCAGCTAGAGCTTTCCGTTCCCAGTCGTAGGATTGGGATCTGGATGCTCTAGCTGGAAGCTGGAAGCTGGAAGCCGGCAGCTGACAGCTGCACTTTCTCTGTTGCATCCATGACCATCTATCTGTGGCTCGCGTTGGCGGTCGCGCTCGTTGCCGGTCTCCCGGCATGCGCGGCTGTCGTGCGCCGGCTGCCGGTAGCGATCGGTCCCGATGCCGCACACCGGAGCTTCTTCCATGAACAAGGAGATGATCATCTCCTCCGGCGACCACGAAACGCGGGTCGCCATCCTCGAGGACGATCAGGTCGTCGAGGTCTTCATCGAGCGCGAGAATCAGCGCGGCGTCGTTGGGAACGTCTACAAGGGCCGGGTGAACAAGGTTCTCCCGGGCATGCAGTCGTCCTTCATTGACATAGGCCTCGAGCGCGACGCGTTCCTCTACGTCTCCGAAGTCGTCAACACCGTCGAAGAGTTCGAGCGGCTGGCGGGCGACGACGACGAGGCGGAGGAAAGCGGTCCCGGCGTTCCTGTCGTGCTGCCGGTGCCGGCCGTCGACGTGCCGGACCTTCCTCCGGCTCTGGAAAGCTTCCCTAGCGAACAACCGCTCGCCGCGGCGCCCGCACCGGCCGTCGAAGCTGCGTTGGCCGCCGCGGCCCCGGCCAACGGCAGGGACCGCCGATCGCGTGACCGCGATCGGGACCGCGCCGGGTCGGCCGATCGGCCGCAGCCGAAGATCGAAGACCTGCTGAAAGAAGGGCAGGACATCCTCGTGCAGGTCGTCAAGGAGCCGCTCGGCACGAAGGGGGCGCGCCTCACGTCGCACGTGACGATGCCCGGGCGGTTCCTGGTGTTCATGCCGACGGTCGACCACGTCGGCGTGTCGCGCAAGATCGACTCACGGGAGGAACGCGGACGCCTTCGGGGCATCGTGCGCGAGTTCAGGGAACAGCACGGCTTCACGGGCGGCGTCATCATCCGGACCGCCGCGTCCGGCCGGTCGAAGGAAGACATCGTCAGCGACCTCTCGTACTTCCACCAGGTCTGGACCGAGATCCGCCAGAAGATGGACGGCCGCCGCGCGCCGGCGCTCCTCTTCCAGGAGCAGAGCCTCGTCACGAAGCTGCTGCGCGACCTGCTCACCGACGACTACACGGCCATCCGGATCGACGATCCTCAGGAGCACCGCCGCATCGTGGCGCTCATCGAGCGCATCATGCCGAACCTGCTCCCGCGGGTGAAGCTGTACACGAAGGACTATCCGATCCTCGAGGAGTACGGCGTCCAGGCGGAGATCGACAAGGCGCTCCGCAGCAAGGTGTGGCTGAAGTCGGGCGGGTACCTCGTCATCAACCAGACCGAAGCGCTCGTCGCGATCGACGTGAACACCGGCCGTTATGTCGGCAAGCGGACGGGGCGGCTCGAGGACACGATCGTCAAGACCAACCTCGAAGCCGTCAAGGAGATCGTCCGGCAGCTTCGCCTCCGCGACCTTGGCGGCATCGTCGTGCTCGACCTGATCGACATGGAGGAGAAGAAGAACCGGCAGAAGGTGTTCCAGGAGGTCGAGAAGGAGCTCCGGAAGGACCGGTCGCCGTCGAAGGCGATCCAGGTGTCGGACTTCGGGCTGGTGATCGTCACGCGCAAGCGCGTGAAACAGAGCCTCGAGCGGCAGCTGACCGAGCCGTGCCCGTACTGTTCCGGATCCGGCTCGATCAAGTCGAGCTCGACGATCTGCTACGAGATTATGACGGAGCTCAAGAAAATCGGCTCCGAGCTTGACGGGCACGGGGTGATCGTGCGCGTCAACCCCGACATCGCGCGGGCCTTGAAGGAAGACGAGCCGACGCTCTTACGCGACTTGCAGCAAACGCTGGGAAAGCAGGTCACCATCAGGTCCGACGTGCATCTGCATCACGAGCAGTTCGACGTGATGGCGACCTAGCTGTCCGGTTGCGACGCGCTACTTCGCGGCGGTAACGCCCGCCACGGGCAGGTTCACCAGGACGTGATTGCCGCCCTTGTTGAACCACACCCTGATGTAGTCGTTGCCCTTGAGCGTCTGGACCTTCGAGCTGTTCGCGGGCGGCGGAGCGTCCTTGGCGACCAGCTGGATTTCCGCGGCCGGAACGATCGAGGCCACTTCACGCCCCTTCACGCTTCCGCCCTGGATGAACTCCACCCAGCGCTCGAGGCTCTCGCTGATGCCGACGGCGTTCGGCGTCTCCTGCGGCGTGAGCTTGACCTGGTAACTGCCGGCCGGAAGCGGCTTCCCGTCGGCCGTCACGCCCTTCGGAAGCCTGATATTGCCGAGCATGAGCTCCCCGGACGGAGACGCGGGATCGCCCGCCTGGGGTGGTTGCGTCTTTGGCGCCGTATGTTGCGCAAGGGCCGGCACCGCCGTCAACGATCCAGCCAGGATCCCCACCAGGATGCACTGCTTTGTCATAACCACACTCCTGCCGTCACTGATTGAGCCGACGTTCGAATCTGGGGTGGCAACGGACTGCCATGGAACCCAGTGAATCGGAACCCCAGAGGATTATATCGGCATCTCGGTCTGCCAGGATTTGGACTCAGCAAGGAGGGTGCCACTCGAAGGGCCCGGAGGCGGCCCATGTTCTGCGGTGGATGACCCTGCGGCCGGTGCGCCTTTTGGCGCGGTTTGTTGGGAAACACGACAGTTTCCCGGAGGCCCCGCGCTCGAGGTCGTCAGCGCTTCGAGATGACGATGCCGCCAGAGAAGCTGGTCAGGTCGAGGATCGCGCTGCCGTCTCCGTACTTCCCTCTGAGGGCCCGTTGCCGGCCTCGTCCTTCGGTGCCCTGCAGAGTCAGCGGGAGATCGGTCGTGATGCCGCCGCTGAAGGACGTGGCCTCCACCTGGAAGCCGGTCTTCGCACCGATCGCGAGCCGTACGTTCCCCGAGTGCGACGTCAGCTCGTACCGTCCGTTTGGCGCGAGGTCGCCCCTGAACACGAGGTTTCCGCTGATCGTCTGTGCCTCGACGCGATTGCAGTCCACGTCGTCGAGCATCACCTCGCCGCTGACGGAGGAGACGTTGAGGCTTCCGACGCGCGAGCGCTGCAATCTGACCGTTCCGCTGATCGATCCGACCGACAGCGCGCCGTCGACCTTCGTGTCCGTCAACTCGACGTCGCCGGAAATAGTCTTGCCGTTGACAGCGCGTCCGCCGTTCTCGATCCGCAGGTTGCCGCTCACCGATTCGACGGTGACCGTGCCGGACATCTCTCGCACGCTGACGTTGCCGGAGATCGAGCGCGCGACGATCCGTGTGTTTGGCGGCGCCGCGATCGTGAACGCGACCTCCACGTGGATGTTGCGCCGTACCTCGCGGCGGCCATCCTCCCACCGCGGGTAGCGCGTCCTGATCTCGACGCGCGGGCCGCGCTCCGTGACGTCGACGGTGACGAGCGGCAGCTGGGCGCGGGCCTCGTCGGCCGACTCCGCGCGGGCGTTCTTGACGATCTCGATCGTGGCCGCGTTGCCGGATGCGCGCGTGATGGAGATGTCGCCCGAGATGTTCGAGAGATCGATCTCCCCGTCGGGCCCGATGTTGAACGTCCTGGTGACGCGCTCGGTCTGCGTCTCGCGCTGGCTCGCCCGGCGCTGCTCACGTGTCCGCTCGCGCGTTTGCTCGCGTTCGACGCCCCGTTCCTTCGTGCGCTCGATGGCCGGGGAGTGCTCGCGATCCTGTGCCGCGTCGAGCGGACTGACGTTCGCGGCGGAGAGGATGGCGGCGAGTACGAGCGGTATGGTCGGCAGTGTGCGCATGTGTATCCGTATCATCGGTCCTACGACTTGTTGCCCCCCTCGACGACTTGCGCCACGCCCGCGGCATTACCCTTCCGCATTTCGTTCATGAGCGCGATCGTGTCCTGGAGCAGCGAGATCTTGCGCTGCAGCGCGTCGAAGAGGCTGGTTCGCGCCGCGGCGTCCTGCGGGTCGTTCTGCACCGCCGCGCTGCTCTCCGCGATCGCCGAATCGAGAATCCGCAGATTGCTTTCGACAGTAGTGGCGACGTCCGAGGGCAGCGCCTCGTCCGATCCCAGACCCTCTTTCAGCTTGGCGACGCCGCTCTGGAGCAGCTGTTCCGCCTTCCGAAGGTCGTCGACACCGCTTTGGACGGCGTCGACCGCCGTCGCGTTGCCAGGCGCGCCGCCGTCGGCGACGGACGTCGAGTCCGTCATCCGCGGGACCAGCACGACGAGCGATGCGCCGACGGCGAGCACGAGCGCCGCGGCGATCGCCAGCCAGACGTACTGGTGTCGATGTGCGGGCACGAGCGGTTCATCGTGCACGCGCCCTTCCTGGCGCAGCCGGCCCGCGATCTGCAACCAGACGTGATCGGGCGGCGCGATCGGCTCGAGCGTCGCCGCGACGTCGCGCACGCGCTGCAGATCGTCGGCGAGCGCCCGGCACGATGGACACTCGTCGAGGTGCTGCTGGAGCTCCGCCTCGCGGATCGGCGTCAGCGTTCCGTCGACGAGCTCCTGGATGCTGGTCCTTGCCCTCGTGCAGTTCATGGTCTTCCGCGCGTCAGCAGGCCTCGCAGGCGAAGGCGCGCCTTGTGCACCTGGGACTTCGACGTGCCTTCCGCGATCCCCATCACCTCGCCGATCTCGCGATGCTCGAGACCTTCGATGTCGTGAAGGATGAACGCCGCCCGGCATCCCTCCGGCAGCTGCGAAAGCGCTCGCTCGAGATCCATTTTCGTCACCGTACGCTCGGCCAGCCCCTGGGTCTTCGCGTCGAACAACATCGGCTCGTCCTCGAGGGCGTCGGTCATCTGAATCGCGCGTCCCGTCCGGCTCCGAAGATAGTCCAGGCAGAGGTTCACGGCCAGCCGGTACAACCACGTTCCGAGCGCCGAATCCCCCCGGAACGTGTCGAGCTTGCGGTGCGCGGCCAGGAAGATCTCCTGGAGCAGGTCCTCCGCCTCCGTGCTCCCGACCATGCGGAAGGCTACGCTGTACAAGCGGCCCGAATGTACCCGGTACAGCTCCTCGAATGCGCCCAGCTCGCCCTGCCGGCACCGTTCGACCAGCGTCAGGTCGTCCTGCCTCGACGCCGGCCGCATGGGACCTGTCACGTTAGACGACCCGGGACGGCAGTCACGTTGCCCTCAACGGCCACGGACCCAGCGTTTCTTCGAAAAATCACGGATTCCCGCGCCGGATACGACGATGCCCTCGGCTCGGAGGAGGGCGCGTTTGAGCTCGAGGTTGCCGCCGTACCCGCCGAGCCGGCCGGCCGCCGCGATGACCCGGTGGCAGGGGACATCGCGCGCCCGGCACCCGCGCATGATGTTACCCACTGCCCGCGACGCCCGGGGGCGCCCGGCGGCCTCGGCCACGTCGCCGTACGTCGACACGCGCCCGGCTGGAATCCGGCGTACCGCCGCCAGCACGCGTCTCGTGAAGGGTGTGTCCGGCATCGCGCTCCCAATGGATCACTTCAAGGCTTCTTTTAATACGCGTCCATCGGTTGGTGCGATCGGAATCTTTGCCACGGCCGCGAGCGTCGGCACCAGATCGGCCGGCGTGGCGTCGTTGCTGAACTGGCCGGCGCGGATCGCGGCGCCGAAAAGGATCACGGGCACGCGCTGGTCGTAGGAGTAGTGCGTACCGTGCGTCGTCACGGCGGTCGACATGATCCACTGTTCGGCCGGCGCGATGATGATGTCGCCGCTCCGGTCCGGATGGTGGCTGAGCGCGGCCGCGCGGCGGACCGGATCGCTCGATGCTCGAGCGCTGGCGCTCTCGAGATCGGGTCCCCAGAACGCATACTTCACCCCGGGAATCGCCCGCAGCGCGTCGAACGCCGCGGTTCTCAGCGCTTCGTCCGTGGCGAGCCGCGCGCGCGCCGCCTCGGTGAGGTAAATGTCGGTATAGGCGGCGGAGAGCACGTGGGTGCCGTCGCCGAGCGCCGGCGTCAGGACCTTCTGGAGGGTCTCGAGGATCGTTCGATTGACGACGCGTCCCGTGCCAACCTGCTCGGGGATCTCCGCCACGCCGTGATCGGCACTGAGGCCGAGCACATAGTTGTCCGCGCCGACGGTGGCGTCGAGGTGATCGAGGAGCCGGCCAATCGTCCGATCCAGCCTGAACAGCGTGTCCTGGACCTCGTGGCTGCGCGGGCCGAACAAGTGGCCGGCGCCGTCGACCGCCGAGAAGCTGATGGCCAGGAAGTCCGTCGCCGATCCGCGTCCGAGTTTGAGTGCGTCGATGGCGGTCATGGCCATGCGGCCGACGTATTCGTCCGCGAACGGCGAGCGCTGCCAGCGCCCGTAGAACTGCGCGTCCGGCTTGCCGTCTGCGAGGCCGAGCACGTGCGGAAACGATCGCGTCCACCCCGAGTAGGTGCCCTCGCTCTTCACCTCGTCCTCGCCCTGGTACGCGGCGGCGGGCAGCAAACGGTCCCACACCTTGGCGTAGTCCGCCGTGATCGGATTGGCATCGATGAACGCCTGAATGAACGGCACGGGCCCGGGCGTGAACGCGTTCGACGTTGTCCATCCGCCGCGATCGTCGAACCACACGACCGCGGTCGAGGCGTGGCCGGTGAGCGTCACGGCCGAGCGCGGCTTCATCGAGAGCGCGACGCTTCTCCCGCCGCGCTTCATGATCTGCTCGCCGAGCGCTGGCGCCAGCATTCGCTTCGCGCTGTCGCCTTGCACGGGAGACAAGCCGTTGTAGCTGATCTCCGAGGCGTCGGGGTCGTCGGTGCAGTAGGGGGACTTGCCGGTCTGCCGGTCGAGCCAGCTGTTCAGGATCATCCCGTGCCGGTACGGAAACGTGCCGGTGCCGATGGTCGAATGCCCGGCGCAGGTGATCGTGTTGAGATACGGGTAGGCCGCGCGCGTGAAGCGCGCGCCCTTCTGCGCCAACCGCCCGAGTCCCGCGCTGAAGTGTGCGCCGTACCAGTCCACGTAGTCGCCGCGCATCTGATCCACGACGAGCAGCACGACGAGCTTCGGCGCCGCGCGCTGCGCCTCGATGCGCGGGACAGAAGTGAGCGACAGCGCGGCCGCGACGCCGCAGGTCACAGCCGCGCGAAACCGCTGGATTGAGGTAGTCATGTTCGCCTGAGTATGGGGAAGTAGCACAACGCGCCAATATACACGTCGTAGACCGCGCAGCCTATCAAGTACCAGCGCGGAGCGATGCCGTCGGGCAGGAACCCCGGCCGGTGCGCGATGTCAATCACGGCGTGTGCCGCGAACGCCAGCGCCAGGATCGTCAGGGCCTGCCGCGGATCCCGCGCGAGCGTGCTCGTGCCGACGACGAGAAACCCGATGGCGAACGCCACGTCGAATCCGACGCCTGGCTGTCCCTCGTGCGCGACCGCGAGCCCGATGTAGGCGCCGGCCGTCAGCGACAGGAGGAGCGCGGCGAACTGGGCGAGACGCAGCTCCGAGACCAGCCGGTCCGGAGACGACGGCGGAATCAGCGCGGTCCGGATCGCGTGCCATGTGAACCCCGCCGCCAGTCCGACGAAGGCCACGGCCACTGTGCGCAGGCCTTCGCTCACGCGCGCGCGACCTCGAGATAGTTCAGCGGATCGACGCCGTAGAGCGCCGGCTCCACCGGCCCGACGACGGTGTCGGCGGGAGAGCCGTCGGGGCTTCGTTCCCAGAGATTCCGATCGATCGGCAGATCGTAGGACGTGCCGTCCGGAGCGAAAAGCAGCTTCACGCGCGGACGATACGGATCCGGCGCGTGGATCCTCGTGACGACCGCCACGGCCTCCGACGAGAGCTTCACCAGCGTCCCGGGCGGATAGATGCCGAGCAGCTGCACGAAGCGCCGCACGAGCTGCGCATCGAACTGCGCGCCGTCGTCCTTCTTGAGGACCGCGAGGACGCGCTCCGTCGGGAACGCCTCCTGATACGCGCGCTGCGATCGCATCGCGTCGTAGACGTCCGCGATGCTGCAGATCATCGTGCCGAGGTTGAGCTCGGGGCGCGTCGCGCCTTCCGGGTAGCCGGTGCCGTCGAGGCGCAAATGGTGTTCGAACGCCACGACCGGAGCGAGAATCGGCATCTCGGGCGTCCGGCGCAGGATCTCCGCGCCCTCGACCGGATGGCGCCGCATGATCACGAACTCCTGATCGGTGAGCCGCTCGGGCTTCTGGAGAATCTCCTTCGGCGTTCGCACCTTGCCGATGTCGTGCATCAGGGCCGAGAGACCGAACTCGCGCAGGAGCCGCCCCTCGATGCCGAGCGCCCGCGCCTGTCCCATCGAGAGGATCGACACGTTCACCATGTGCGTGAACGTGTAGTTGTCGTAGTTGCGCATCGCCGTCAACGCCACGAGCGCGGTGCGGTTCTGCGTGACGGCGTCCGCCAGGCCCTCGACCGCGTGCAGTGCCGCGGGCACGTCCGGCTGGCCGTCCCTGGCCGCGCTCTCCCAGGCGGTTTCCGCGGCGGAGACCGCCGTGGAATACAGCTGTTTGATCGCCGCCATATCGCTCGCGATTCCGTCCTTGCCCGGTTCCTCCGAGGTGATGCGGCCGACCCGGATGTGCGGGAAGTTCCAGACGGGCGGCGTGTCGGTCGGCTTCGTGGTGAGCTTCGCCACGCCGAGCATGAGGCTGACGATTTCCTCCTGGGTCACTGAACGCTCGAACGAGAGCCGCTCGACCTTGTTGGCGAGGAGCCGGTCGATCAGGTCTTTCATCCCGGCGCTCGCCTTCGGAAGCGGCGTGTCGGCGACGACGAACTCCTGATCGACGATGCCGATGGTAACGGCCGGCATCTGCTGATGAAGCGTCCGGAGGGCACCGATCAATCCCTCGACGTTCCGGCCGAGGAGCGGATGATCCGGCGCGTAGAGCTGGGCGGCGCGCGTGCCCGACGCGAAGCGCCGCAGCAGTTCGTCGAAGAGAGCGGTCCGCGCAGTGTTGTCGGCCATGGTTATTCCGCCCGCGCGAGCTCCGAGCGCGCAGCCGTTCTGACGCCAAACCCGCCGGACTTCGAAGCCTCGCGCAGCACGTCGAGGCCGGCATTCCCGAGTCTGCTGAGCGAGTGCGCCGCCGCGCCGCGATACTTCCGTGTCGAGAGCGGCCGCCACCACGTGCCCGCGTGCAGCGCCGATTTGAGCGCTTCGATCGCGTCCGCGCCGCCGATTGCTCCGAGCGCTTCGATCGCGAACAGGTACAACCGGGGGAACTGCCGCGGATCCGCGTGCCGCACGAGATAACCGAAGAGCGGCGCGGCACGCTGGTCCCGGGTCTTCAACACTTCTGAGGTCAGCGTCTCTCGCGCCTCACCCTTCGAGCTGCCGAGGGCGTTGAGGAGGATGGCCGCCGCTTCCTTGCTGCCGTTCATCACCAGGCCCTGCACGGCTTCCCGCCGGACGAGCGGCTCGGAATCGGTGAGCAGGGGCACCAGCTCCTTCAGGCTGTCGGCGCCGCCGAACTCGCGCAGGAGGTACGCAGCGGTGCGGCGGACCTCCCAGCTCTGCGCGTTCATCAGGGGACGGATCGACTCCGCGCCGCGCGGTCCAAAACCGATCAGAATGTCGCGCAGCCGCCGCCGCGATCGGGCGTCCTGTTCGGCAGCCAGCGATTCGGCCAGCGGGACGATGATCGACGGGCCGATTGCATGAGCGAGCGTGGCGAACCGCGCGGCGGCCTCGTCGGTTGCCGTTCGCAGGTGGGGCGCCACGTGCTTGAGGAGCGATCCCTTGCCGAATGTCTCGAGCGCCGTCGCCGCGTGCGGCTGACGGAACGGACTCCTGGATCCCTCGGCGACAACCGTGTCGATCAACAGCCAGGCGGCGTCGAAGTGGCCGACCCGGACGAGATCGTCCGCGTGCGTGACGACGGTGTCCGCCACGTCGCGCCAGCGCGACGGATCGTTCTCGATCTTGAGGAGGTCCAGCAGCAGGCTCTGATCCAGCGAACGCAGCGCGCTGTCGCTGACCGTCGCCAGCCACGACGCGATGCGCTCGGGCGGATCGTCGCTCACGCGCTCGACGTCGACCGGCAGCGTCCGCGCGTGCGAGAGCTCGCGCGCGTAGTCCTCGGACACATACCGGGCATCCGTGTACGACGTCAGCATCTGCTCGACGCCGTTCCACAGGCCCCGGAACTCCTCCTGATCCTGTTCCCGCGCCAGTTCCGACGACGCGACTTCCTCGCGCGCGAGCGCGAGCAGCTGCCGCTGCCGATCGAATTCGGGTACGAGCGCGCGGAAGGCGTGCGCGAGGCGTTCGGACGCGCCGCGCTCGGCGACGATCGAATCCGCGACGAACCCTGCGATCGACGTGTCGCTCATGCTCTCGATCAGCGCGCTGACGACGTTCACGCTGCCGGCCATCGCTTCGGGGCGCTTGCGCTCCGAGAGGAGCGAGATCATCGCTTCGACGGAGAGATGCCGCGCTCCGCGGCCGAACTTCTCGAAGACCTCGTTCAACCGCTGCGGCTCGGTCCGCGAGACGTACTCGGCGAGCCCGCGCACCATGTTGAGCAGCGTCGCCGTCTGCAGCTCGACGCCCTGGGGGCTCTTGGCGGATGTCTGTTCGAGCTGCGTCATCAGCGCCTCGAGCTTCGCGGGATCGTCCACGATCTCGAGCAGCGTTTTCAGCGCGGCCTCGTCGACGGTCAGCGTCGGTCCCGACATCGCGGCGGCGATGATCGCATCGATCGTCGCCGCGAGGCCCTGCTTCTCCCGCAGCACTTCCGAGTAGTCGATCTCGATGATCTCGAGGCTCGGCCCGCCCGCCGTGGCCCAGAGCTTCGCGAGCCCGCCGTCCGCGCGGACGTCCTCGGGCGCCCGCGCCAGCAGCAGCATCAGCGTGCGCCACGATTCCGCGTTGGCGCCGGCGTTCAACGTCAGGCGTCCGACCAGATGTCGATGGAGGAGCGCCGCGAGCTCGGAGACGGCCGCATCCGGCTTCGGCATGCGGGCGCCGTCGACCAGGAGACCCTCGGCCAGGACCTGGATGCTGTACGGGCCGGTCTGCGTCATCCGGGCCGTGGTCTGCTCGAGCCGCTGCAGCGAGACGCCGATGGCGGGATGTCCGCCAGGGTAGAGCGACACGGCGCGCGCCGCTGCCTTGCAGACGCGCGAGAACTCAGCCAGACGACCGGCATCGTCGGGAGTCAGCGTGGCGGACGGCGCGGGATCGGGCATCGGGGGACGAGGTCGGGCGAGGACCGCGAGCGTGCGGCCGCCGGCCGAAATCTTAGCAAAACTCCACTATAGTAGAGTCCCTTTGGACCGGGTTCCCACGAATTCTCACGAAACGATGCGCGCGGTCGACCTGATACGGCAGAAGCGGGACGGCGGGACTCTGGACCGCGCGGCGATTGACGCGTTCGTCGCCGGCGTCACCGACGGCAGCTGGCCCGACTACCAGGCGTCCGCGATGCTGATGGCGATTCTCCTGCGGGGGATGACACCCGAGGAGACCGCGGCGCTGACCGACGCGATGGTGCGGTCCGGCGTCCGCGTCGAGTACCCGAATCTTCGCGGCGTCCCCGTGGACAAGCACAGTACCGGCGGCGTCGGCGACAAGACGTCCCTCGTCCTCGCCCCGCTCGCTGCCGCGTGCGGCGCGCTCGTGCCGATGATGTCGGGCCGCGGTCTTGGCCATACGGGCGGCACGCTCGACAAGCTCGAATCGATTCCCGGATTCAGGACCGGTCTCTCGCTCGACGAGTTGAAGAGGGCGGTGTCGACGATTGGGTGCGCGCTGATCGGCCAGACGTCGGAAATCGCGCCCGCCGATCGAAAGCTGTACGCGCTGAGGGACGTGACCGGCACGGTCGAGAGCATTCCGCTCATCTGCGCGTCGATCATGAGCAAGAAGATCGCTGAAGGCATCGGCGGGCTCGTGCTGGACGTGAAGACGGGATCGGGTGCGTTCATGAAGACGCCGGAAGCGTCGCGCGGCCTCGCGGAATCCCTGGTGGCGATCGGCAGAGCCGCGGGCGTACGCACGGAAGCGATCATCACGGCGATGGATGCTCCGCTCGGACGCGCCATCGGCAACGCCAGCGAGGTCGTCGAATCCATCGAGACGCTGAAGGGCAACGGTCCGGAGGATCTGGAGCGCCTTTCCGTCGTGCTGGCCGCGCGAATGCTGATTGCGGCCGGTCTCGCCGAGGGCGACGCCGACGCGGAGGCGCAGGTTCGCCGGGCGATCGCGTCGGGCGCGGGCGTCGAGATGTTCCGTCGGATCATCGAGAATCAGGGCGGCGATCCGCGGGTGATCGACGACTACCGGCGGCTGCCGTCCGCAGAGGATCGCGTGCGCGTCGAGGCGCCGGGCACGGGATATCTCGCGGCGCTCGAGGCCGAACGTGTCGGCCGCGCGGCGGTCGCGCTCGGCGCGGGCCGCGGCCGCATGGAGGATCCCGTCGATCACGGCGTCGGCATCACCGTCTTGATTCCGCCCGGCTCGCCCGTCCGCGCCGGCGACGCGATCCTGGAGATCCAGCACCGCGGCGGGCGCGGGCTCGACGCCGCGCTGCCGCTGCTCAGGGACGCGATTGCGATCTCCGACGCGCCGCCCGCCGTCCGGCCGCTCATCGTTGGCACGGTCTGACGGCCGCGGACGGCATCGAAACTTCACCTTGCTGCGAGAGGGTTCATGACAGACGCGCACGCCGAAGCCAGCCACGCGCCACTGAAGAGCAGGCGCGTGCCGTACGAGCGCCGGGACTTTCTCGTCCTGGGCGCGGCGGCGGGTGCCGCCGCCTTCTTCGCGCTCATCGCCCGGTTCGGCGGGATCCCGAAGCTCCAGCCGCTCGTCGGGCTGATCGTGATTCTGAGCGTGGCCTACGCGCTGTCGTCGAACCGGCGGGCCATCGACCGGCGCACAGTGGCCTGGGGCCTCGCGCTCCAACTCGTCTTCGCGCTCCTCGTGCTGAAGACCGCGACGGGGCAGGCCGTGTTCCAGCGGCTCGGGGCGATCATCAATCGTCTGCTCGATTTTGCTTTCGTGGGTTCGAGCTTCGTGTTCGGCCCGCTGGGCGACAAGGTCGTCTGGCCGCGCATCATGACGACCGTGCTTGGCGAAGAGGGTGCCCGCTACGGCGTCGTCTTCGCGTTCCAGGTGCTGCCGACGATCATCTTCATCGCGGCGCTCTTCGCCATCCTCTACTACTACGGCGTCATGCAGGTGGTCGTGCGGTTCTTCGCGATCATGATGCGCCGCGTCATGAAGGCGTCCGGCGCCGAGTCGCTCAACGTCGCCGCGAGCATCTTCATGGGGCAGACGGAGGCGCCGCTGACGATCAGGCCGTTCCTCCCGCGGATGACCGAGTCCGAGCTGATGACGGTGATGACCGCGGGGATGGCGCACATCTCGGGCGGCATCATGGCGGCGTACATCCTCTTCGGCATCGAGGCCAAGCACCTGCTGACGGCCGTCATCATGACCGCGCCGGGCACGCTGATGATGGCCAAGATCTTCGTGCCTGAGACGGAAGAGCCCGAGACGATGGGGACCGTGAAGCTGAAGGTGGAGCGGACCGACGTCAACGTGATCGACGCGGCGGGGCGCGGCACGAGCGAAGGGCTGGCGCTCGCGCTGAACGTGGGCGCGATGCTGATCTCGTTCCTCGCGTTGATTGCGCTCGTCAACGCGCTGCTGGGGCTCGTCGGGCTGAGCCTGCCGCAGATCTTCGGCTGGGTGTTCGCGCCGATTGCGTGGAGCATGGGCGTGCCCTGGCAGGACGCGCCCGTCGTCGGCAATCTGCTGGGGACGCGGATGGCGCTCAACGAGTTCGTCGCCTACGCGGAGCTGGGATCGCTGAAGGCGACCCTCGACCCGCGGTCGTTCACGATTGCGACGTTCGCGCTCTGCGGCTTTGCGAATTTCAGCTCGATCGGGATCCAGATCGGCGGCATCGGCGCGCTCGCCCCCACCCGGCGTCACGATCTCGCACGCCTCGGCCTGCGCGCCATGCTGGCGGGCACCCTGGCCAATTTCGTCACCGCCACCATCGCGGGCTTCCTGCTGTGACGGGACGGGGAGGGGACGGGGACACTCAACCGTGACTGTCCCGATTGAGTGTCCCCGGTAGGGGGGACACTCACGCGTGAGTGTCCCCATGACAAAATATGCGTACTTTGCTGAGGAAATTGCGTGACCAAGGGCGGGGACACTCAACTGTGACTGTCCCGATTGACTGTCCCGATTGAGTGTCCCCGATGACGAGCATTCAGGAGACGGCGGCGTGGTTGCGCGGGCGGATTGGGCAGACGCCCGACGTTGCGATCGTTCTGGGTTCGGGACTCGGCGACTTCACCGCCGCCCTCGCCGACGCGACGACGATCGACTACCACGAGATTCCGAACTGGCCTGCGTCGACGGTGGTAGGCCACGCCGGTCGGCTGGTGGTCGGAACGCTCGCGGGAAAACGGGTGGCGGCGCTCTCGGGCCGCGTCCACTTCTACGAGGGGCACGAGCTGAAGACGGTGACGTTCGCGACGCGCGTGCTGGGCGTCCTCAGCGTGAAGACGATCGTCTTGACCAACGCCGCGGGCGGTATCAATCTCTCGTTCACGCCGGGCACCCTCATGCTGATCGACGATCACATCAACCTGCTCGGCAGCAACCCGCTCGTCGGACCGAACGACGATCGGCTCGGGCCGCGCTTCCCGGACATGTCCGAAGTCTATTCCCAGCGGTTGCGGACGATCGCGAACGACGCCGCCGAAGCACAGGGCTCGCCGCTCGCTCATGGTGTTTACGTGGCGGTGCACGGACCGAGCTACGAGACGCCGGCCGAGATCCGCTACCTGCGCACGATAGGCGCGGACGCGGTCGGCATGTCGACGGTGCCGGAAGCGATCGCCGCCCGTCACATGGGCATGGACGTGCTCGGCGTGTCCTGCATCACCAACATGGCGGCCGGCGTGCTTCCGCAGCCGCTGGTCCACGACGAGGTGATGGAGGTCGCGCGCCGCGTGCGCAAGCGTTTCGCCGCGCTCCTGGAGGGGATCGTTGAGCGACTCTGATCGGGACGGCTCCAAGCCGAAGTGGCCCGACGTCGAACGCCGCGGACCGGCGGATCGGCGGACCGAGCGTCCGGCCGTCGTCCCGCGCCGTGCGCGGAACCTGGAGGATCTGGAGGTCCGCACGCCGCCGCCCATGCGCCGCGACGACCGCCGCTCCGGACGCGACCGCCGCGACGATGGCGCATGGGAGCCGGTTGCGCTCGAACTGACGCTGGCGCCCGACGAGAACGACGAGCGGACGCTCGTGGCCGCCGCCACCGACGCGCGCGCGCACGCACAGGCGCGCTACTCGAACTTCAAGGTCGGCGCCGCGCTCGAGACCGTCGACGGCGTGGTCGTCACCGGATGCAACGTCGAGAACGCGACGTACGGGCTCACCTTGTGCGCGGAGCGCGTCGCGCTCGTCAAGGCGCTCTCCGACGGACGCACCCGCTTCACGCGCATCGCCATCGTCGCCGACACGAACGATCCGACGCCGCCGTGCGGATCCTGCCGTCAGCTGCTGTGGGAATACTGCGGCGACATCGACGTGATCCTGGCGAACCTCGAACGAACGACCGCCACGCTGAAACTGGCGTCGCTCCTGCCCATGCCGTTTGACGGCAGACTGCTAGAATAACCGGATGCTTCCAACAATCGACTGGCAGGGCGACGTGATCGTGATGGTGGATCAGCGCAAGCTGCCAGGCCAGGAGATCTACGTTCGCTGCCGCACGGCGCAGGAAGTCGCGCGCGCGATTCGCACGATGGTGATCCGGGGCGCTCCGGCGATCGGCGTCTCGGCCGCGATGGGCATCGCGCTCGGGATGCGCCGCAGCACGGCCAAGGGCACCAAGCAGTTCGCCGTCGAGTTTCAGAAGACCTGCGACATGATGGCCAGCACGCGCCCGACGGCAGTCAATCTCTTCTGGGCGATCGATCGCATGAAGCGCGCGTTCGGGGATGCCGCCAGGGCCGGCGCGTCGCCGGAGGAGATCGCCGACGCCCTCGAGCGCGAGGCCCGTGCGATCCACGATGAGGATGTGGCGAGCTGCCGCACGATGGGAGCGTTCGGCGCCGACGTCGTACCCGATGGCGCGCGGGTGCTCACGCACTGCAACGCCGGTGCGCTCGCGACGGCAGGCTACGGATCCGCGCTGGGCGTCATCCGCGCGGCGGTCGAGCGCGGCAAGCGCGTCGCCGTCTTCGCCGACGAGACGCGTCCGTTCCTGCAGGGCGCGCGGCTGACCGCCTGGGAACTGGTGCGCGACGGCATCAACACGACCGTGATTACCGAGAGCATGGCGGGGCCGCTGATGCGCGCGGGCGAGATCGATCTCGTGGTCGTCGGGGCCGATCGCATCGCCGCCAACGGCGATACCGCGAACAAAATCGGCACGTATACCGTCGCCGTGCTCGCGCGCGAGCACAAGGTGCCCTTCTACGTCGCCGCGCCGCTGTCGACGATCGATCTCGCGACGCCCGACGGCGACAAGATTCCAATCGAAGAGCGGGATCGCCGCGAAATCACGCACATCGGATCGTCGCAGCTCATTCCTGAGGGCGCGCACATCCGCAACCCGGCGTTCGACATCACGCCGCATCGCTACATCACGGGCATCATCACCGAGAAGGGCATCTTCGCCCCTCCCTACCAGGAATCGCTGAAGCGGGCCCTCGACGCCGCCGTTCCGGCTCCGTGAACATCCTCGCGATCGAAACCTCGTGCGACGAAACCGCCGCGGCGGTCGTGGACGAGACCGGCGACGCCTCGCGTCCCTGGCGGATTCGATCGTCGATCGTCGCGTCGCAGACGGCGATTCACCGCGAGTGGGGCGGGGTCGTACCCGGAGCTTGCGTCGCGGCAGCACGTCCGCGACATCTGCGGGGTCGTCGAGGCTGCGCTCGCCGGCGCCGGCGCGACGACCTCCTCGGTCGACGCGGTCGCGGTCACGCAGGGGCCGGGCCTCGTGGGCTCGCTGCTGGTCGGCGTGTCCTTTGCGAAGGCGTTCGCGTGGGCTCGCAAGCTCCCGGTCGTCCCCGTTCACCATCTTGCCGGACACATCGAATCGCTCGTCCTCGCCCACGGCGAGCTGCCGATGCCGGCGGCGGTGCTGGTCGTCTCGGGCGGGCATACCAGCCTCTATCTCGTTCCCGAACCCGGAGACTATCGCCTCATCGGACGCACGCGCGACGATGCGGCCGGGGAGGCGTACGACAAGGTCGCGAAGCTGCTGGGGCTGGGTTATCCAGGCGGACCGGCGATCGATCGGGTGGCGCGGACCGGCCGCGAGGATCGCTTCAGCTTTCCCGTTACCAGGCTGACGCACGCCGATCGCAACGCGCCCCGTGCCACGGGATCGGACATGCTTCCTCCTGACGTCGCCCGCCGCACGGACTTCAGCTTCAGCGGACTCAAGACCGCCGTCCTGCGGCTCGTGCGCGAGCGGAGCGGAGAAGGAACACTCCCGCCATCGGACGTCGCAGACATTTGCGCGGGCTTCCAGCGCGTCGTGATCGAGTCGCTCCTCGACCGGACGTTCGAGGCAGCCCGATGGCTCGGGGCGCGCAGCATCGGCATAGCCGGCGGCGTGTCCGCGAACAGCCGCCTGCGCGAGCAGGCGGAGGCGCGCGGCGCGAAGGCCGGCCTTCCGGTGTTCGTGCCGCCGCTGGCGCTCTCGACCGACAACGCCGCCATGATCGGGGCAGCAGGGCTGCGCCTCTACAGGTCTGGCGTCGCGCAGCGATTCGACTTCAACGCGGAAGCGTCGCTTCCGCTCCGATGACGCGCCGATGAAGACCTTTACCGACTACCTCTGGTTCAACACGAAAACGACGAGCGAGTTCGTCCGGATCACGGACGACGTCGCCGCGATCGTGAAGAAGAGCGGCGTGGATGACGGCATCGTCCTCGTGTCGGCCATGCACATCACCGCGGGCGTTTACGTGAACGACTGGGAGAACGGCCTCATCGAGGATTTCCAGGTGTGGCTCGAGAAGCTCGCGCCGTCGGGCCTGCCGTACAAGCATCATCAGACCGGCGAGGACAACGCCGACGCGCACCTCAAGCGAACGCTGATGGGCCACCAGGTGATCGTGCCGATCACGAAGGGTGCGCTCGATCTCGGTCCCTGGGAGCAGATCTTCTACGCGGAGTTCGATGGACGGCGCCGCAAGCGGGTGGTCGTGAAGGTGATGGGGATTTAGGGTTCAGGGTTCAAGGTTCAGGGTTCAAGGTTCAAGGTTCGAGCGACCGAACGACCGAACGACCGAGCGACCGAACGACCGAGCGACCGATCCATGATCGAAGATCGCAAATATCCATCGCGCCCGATCGTCGGGGTAGGGGCGGTGATCGTGCTGTCGGGCGCGGAGGCCGTGCGCGCGGGGTGGGAACGGGCGGTCGCGGGTACGTCAGTCGTGCTCGTGAAGCGGCGGTTCGATCCGCTGGCGGGGCGCTGGAGCCTGCCGGGAGGCGGCGTCGAAACCGGAGAGCCGCTGGAAGATGCCGTCGCCCGCGAGGTGCTGGAGGAAACCGGACTGTCGGTCCAGGTCGGTCCAATCGTGGACGTGTTCGATCGCATCCTCACGGATGCGGACGGACGCGTCCAGTATCATTTCGTGCTGATAGATTATCTCTGCCACGCGCGGGCCGGACGGCTGGCGGCGGGCTCGGACGTTTCCGACGTGGCGGTCGTGGACCCGGACGCGCTCGAGCCGTTCGATCTGACCGAGAAGGCGCGAGAGGTGATTCGAAAGGCCCTGCAGCATGCCGTCTAGATCCGACGCCCTGGCGCTGATGACGGAATACACGGAGAGCGAGAGCCTGCGCAAGCACATGCTGGCGGTCGAGGCCTCGGTCCGCGGCTACGCGCGGATGTGGGGCGAGAACGACGAGGACTGGGGACTCGTCGCCCTGCTGCACGACTTCGACTACGAGCGCTGGCCCGACCCGCAGAACCACCCGTTCCGCGGCGTCGAGATCCTGACTGCAAAGGGTTACCCCGAGTGGGTCACTCGCGCGATCCTGTCGCACGCGGAGTATTCCGGCGTCCCCCGCGAATCGCGGCTGGAACATACGCTCTACGCCTGCGACGAGATGTCGGGCTTCATCACCGCGGCTGCGCTCGTTCGTCCGACGAAGAGCATCATGGACCTCGAAGCACCGTCCGTCGTGAAGCGGATGAAAGACAAAGCGTTCGCGCGCGCGGTGAGCCGCGACGACCTGCGCCGCGGCGCCGAGGAAATCGGCCTCCCGCTCGATCAGCACGTCGCCAACGTCATCACGTTCATGCGGGTCGAGGCCGACGCGCTCGGGCTGCGGGGAATCCCGCCCTCGAACTCCTGAACTCCCGAACCTTGAACCCCGAACCTTGAACCCTGAACCTTGAACCTTGAACCATCGACTTTCCGTATAAGCTAAACGGCTTGGATCCCAATCCCCGACCCCGGACTCCCACGGACGGCACCCCTGCAGAGCCGCTGGGCACCACCGATCCTGTCGTGCAACTCGACGGCGTGTCGGTCGTTTACGGCAAGAACCGCGCGCTCAAGAACGTCAGCGCCAGCTTCGCGCGCGGCGCCGTCGGCCTCCTCGGACCGAACGGCGCGGGCAAGAGCACGATGCTCAAGGCGCTGCTCGGGTTCATCAAGCCGACCGAAGGCCGGATGCACGTGCTCGGCATCGACGTGGCGCAGCACCCGATGGAGATCCGGGCCAGGCTCGGCTACATGCCGGAGACCGACGGCCACATTCCGGGCATGAACGCCGTGCAGTTCGTCGCGTATTGCGGCCAGCTGGCCGGCCTCCCGTCCGTCGACGCGATGCAGCGTGCGCACGAGGTGCTCTACTACGTCGGCCTCGGAGAGGCGCGGTATCGCAACCTCGAGACCTACTCGACGGGCATGAAGCAGCGCATCAAGCTCGCGCAGGCCATCGTCCACGATCCCGATCTCCTGTTTCTCGACGAGCCGACCAACGGCATGGACCCGAAGGGGCGCGACGAGATGCTCGAGTTGATTCACGACCTCGCGCACCACAAGAACGTCAACCTGATTCTCTCGTCGCATCTCCTCCCCGACGTCGAATACACGTGCGACCACGTCGTGGTCATGGACAAGGGACAGGTCGTCGCGCAGGGCCCCATCAACGATCTCAAGGGGCCGGCCGGCCGGGTCTTCGAAGTCCGGATCAAAGGCGATCTCCCGGGTTTCATCGACGCGCTCGCGGAAGCGGGCATGGAGACGCATGCGACCGACGAGGACGTCATGCGCGTCTTCGTGCCGTCCACGGCCAGCCACGCGAACGGGCTCGATCAGCGGGCGATCTTCTCGATTGCCGCGCGCCATCAGGTGCAGGTCAGGCACCTGCGGCCGAGCGTTCCCACGCTCGAAGACGTGTTCGCGAAGGCCGTCGGAGAAAAGTAGCGTGCCCATACACGACCAGAGCTATCGACGCTACGGAGGCGGCAAGGCGCGGCCCGGGGCCGCGTGGATGGTCATCGCTCGCGCGGGGATCGTGAGCATGGTGCGGAAGCGCATCTTCATCGGCCTGATGATCTTCGCGTGGCTGCCGTTCATCGTCCGCGCGGTGCAGGTGTACGTCGCGACGAACTTCCCGCAGGCCGCCCTCCTCGCGCCCACCGCCGAGACGTTCCGCGAGTACCTCGAGCAGCAGAACTTCTTCGTGTTCTTCGTGACGATCTGGGTGGGCGCGGGCCTGATCGCGAGCGATCGGCGCGCGAATGCGCTACAGATCTACCTGTCGAAGCCGCTGCTGCGATCGGAGTACATCGCCGGCAAGGCGGCCGTGCTCGTCTTCTTCCTGTTGCTGGTCACCTGGGTGCCCGCGATGCTCCTGCTCCTCGTGCAGGTAATGTTCGCCGGAAACTTCCAGTTCCTCCAGAAGAACGTGTTCCTCTTCCCGGCCATCACCGTCGCGTCGCTGCTGCAGGTACTGCTCGCGTCGCTCACGATGCTGGCGCTGTCGTCGCTCTCGAAGAGCAGCCGGTACGTCGCGATTCTCTACACCGGCATCATCATGTTCACGCTCGCGATCTTCGGGTTTCTCACGCTCATCACCGGCAGCACCGCCATGTCGTGGATCTCGCCGAGCCAGAGCGCCTCGCAGGTCATCGACGTCATCTTCCGCGTGCCGCCCCGGTACGTGACGCCGTGGCAGGTGTCGCTGCTTGTGATCGTCGCCTTCATCGTCGTCTCCATCTCCATCCTCGAGCGGCGCGTGCGCGGTGTCGAGGTGGTGACGTGAGCGCGCCCGTCGTTTCCGCGGACCACGTTTCCAAGTGGTACGGCCAGGTCATCGGCCTCAACGACGTCAGCGTCAGCGTCCCGGCCGGCGTGACGGGGCTGCTCGGCCCGAACGGCGCGGGCAAGTCGACGTTCATGAAGCTGATTACAGGTCAGCTGAAGCCGAGCAAGGGCAGCGTCACCGTGCTCGGCCAGCCGATCTGGGGGCACGCGGAGCTCTACGCCGAGATCGGCTTCTGCCCCGAGCAGGACGCGTTCTACGAGCGGATGACCGGGCTCGAGTGGGTGACGGGGCTCGTCCGGTTGAACGGCTATGACGAAAAAGAGGCGGACGAGGCCGCGCGGCGTGCGCTGACGGCTGTCGATCTGATGGACGCCGCAGGCAAGAAGATCGGGGCCTACAGCAAGGGCATGCGCCAGCGGGTGAAGCTCGCGCAGGCGATCGTCCACGATCCGTCGCTGCTGATCCTCGACGAGCCGCTGTCCGGCATGGATCCGCTGGCGCGGCGCCGCACGATCAAGCTGATCAAAGACTGGGCGCGCGCGGGCAAGTCGATCATCGTGTCGAGCCACATCCTGCACGAGATCGAATCGATGACGTCGAACATCCTCCTGATCAACAACGGCCGGATCCTCGCCGAAGGCGACGTCCACCAGATCCGCGACCTGATCGACGAGCATCCCCACACCGTGTTCGTCCGTGCCGCCGATCCGCGCGGTCTCGCGCGCGAGTTCCTGTCGCAGGACGACGTGAGGAGCTTGAGGTTCGAATCGAATGCCGTGGTCGTCGAGACCGGGAAGCCGGACGCGTTCTACGCGCGGCTGACGGAGATCGCGGCCTCCGGCGAGTTCGGCGCGATCGACGAGGTCACGTCTCCTGACGACAACCTGCAGGCCGTCTTTCAGTATCTGGTCAAATGACGAAGGCCACTACACGCCGTCCGCCGGGCTTCCTCACCGCGAGCCTCCGCGTCTTCGATCTCTCGCTCGGCGAGATGCTCTGGTCGCGCCGCACGATTTTCATGGCCCTCGTCGTCGCGGCGCCGGTCCTGATCGCAATCTTCCTGAGGTTGCTCGTCGGCCTCGGGCTGCCGCTCTTCGAAGGTCCGCGCCGCGGAGGTCCGCCGATTACCGCAACGGGGCCGATCATCTTCGGCGGCATGATCTGGCTGCTGTACCTGCGGTTCATCGTCCCCGTCCTGGGCGTGTTCTATGGGACCTCGCTCATCGCGGACGAGATCGAGGACAAGACGATCACCTACCTGTTCACGAGGCCGATTCCGAGAGGCGCGGTGCTGGTCGGCAAGTACATCGCCTACCTGGCCTGCACGATCTGCGTCGTGCTGCCCTCGGTGGTCCTGGTCTATCTGCTCGTCGTGCCCATGCGGGGCAGCCTCGGAGCAGCGTTTCCGGACCTGCTGAAGGACCTCATGCTCCTCGCAGCCGGCCTGGCGGTGTACGGCGCCCTGTTCGCCTTCGTCGGGGCCAGGTCCAAGCGCCCGCTGCTCATCGGACTGGCCTTCGTGTTCGGATGGGAGCAGGCGGTGCTGCTGGCCCCCGGATACCTGAAGCAGTTCACGATCATGTATTACCTGCAGGCCCTGGTCCCGCACGCCATGCCGGCCGACGGGGTGATCAGCCTCGTCCAGAGCATCTTCAGGGAGACCCCGGGTCTGCTGGCGAGCCTGTTCTGGCTCGGCCTAATCGGGGCGGTGAGCCTGTGGTGGGGCTCGCGGATCGTGTCCCGGCGGGAGTACGTCCTCGAGCAGTGAAATTTCAGGGCACTTGACCTTTTTCAAGGCGTTCGTCCCCGCTAACTCACGCAAATAACAGCGGTTGCGGAACCTTTTCGGCTGTCAATCTGTATAATCACCCTAGAGGGGCGAGCTGATGACGAAGAAGACCCGGTATTTCATGACAGGCTCGGCCGCGGTTCTCGCCGCGGGATTGTGCACGGGGCTGGTGGCCTATTACGGCGGTGGGTTCCAGGCGCTGGTCGCGTCGACAGGGCCCGACGAATTGACCTACGTGCCGAACGATTCGGCCGTCGTGGCGTTCGCCGACGTGCAGAGCATCATGAATTCGGAGCTTCGCCAGCGCTTCAAGAAGGCCGTCCCCCTGCCGCTCGGCGAAGCGGGGCACAAGGCATTCCTCGAACACACCGGGATCGATACCGAGCGCGACATCGACTACGTCGTCGCCGCCGTCGGCGCCCAGACCCCCGGGGCCAATTTCAAGCCGTCGGGCGTGGTCATCGCCCGAGGCCGTTTCGATGTGGTGAAGCTGGAAGGTCTCGCCGTGCAGCATGGCGCGCAGGTCCAGGACTACAAGGGCAAGCGGCTGCTCGTGCTCACGCACCCGAATCAGGGCGCGGACGCCACGACGAACTCCAAGCCGCACGAAAAGGGCGTCCTTGCCTTCCTCGAACCCGGCCTCGTCGCCATCGGCGACATCGCGACCGTGCAGCATGCCATCGACGCGCAGTTGAGCGGCCAGAGCATTACCAGCAACACCGAAATGATGGACCTGGTGCGCGACATCGACCGCACCAACAACGCCTGGGCCGTTGGCCGGTTCGACCTGATTTCCAGCCAGGCGAAGCTTCCCGATCAAATCGCCCGCCAGATTCCGCCCATCAAGTGGTTCGCGGCCGCCGGTCACGTCAACGGCGGAGTCTCCGCGCAGCTTCGGGCCGAGGCGCTCGACGAGCAGGCCGCGGAGAACCTGCGCGGCGTCGTCAACGGCGTGATTTCGCTGGCGCGGCTCCAGGGCCAGAACGATCCCAAGCTCACATCGCTGATTCAGTCGCTGCAGCTCTCGGGCACCGGCAAGACGGTGCAGCTCTCGTTCACCATTCCGGCGGAGATCTTCGAGCTGATGGCGCCGAAGGTGAACGGCGTCCACTGAATCCGCACGCGTTTCGAGCCCACGATAGAACGGCCGGCGGGCAACCGCCGGCCGTTTTGTTTTGGCGCGCCTTTCCGTGTATCGTGTGTCGCACGCTCCTCACTGCGGCCACGTGGCTCACCTCGTCTTCTTTTACGGCACCCTGATGGCCGGCTTCGACAGGCGCCGGCGCGCGGGCATCGACAGCAAGCTGACCTACATCGGGCGGGGCGCCATCCGCGCGGCGCTCTTCGATCTCGGGCTCTATCCGGCGGCGATCCCCGATCCGCAGGGGCATGTCTGGGGGGAGGTGTACGAGGTGACGGATCCCGAGATCGTATTGGCTGCCCTCGACGACCTCGAGGGCTACCGCGCGGCCGATCCCGACCGTAGCCTGTACGTGCGGCAGGACACCGACGTCCTCCTGCCCGACGGGGCGGTGGCGAAAGCGTCCGCGTACTTCTACAACGCGCCGCTCGGCAAGGCACGGCGCATCCCGTCGGGAGACTATCTCGAACACATCAAGGCCAGGTGACAGGGGGAAGATGACGATCGAAGATTCCGACAAGCGCGATCGGGAGCGGGTCCCGACGCCGCATCAGCTCGTGGGCGCCGTCATGGTCTTTCAACCGATGACGATTGCCGACATCAGCCATTCGGGCGCGCAGGTCGAGACGCCATTTCCTCTCCAGCTCGATTCCCTGCACGATTTCCGCCTCTCGCTCGGCGATCTCTCCGTCATCGTGAAGGGACGCATCGCGCATTGCCACGTCGGCGAACTGCGGAACGACATCACGGTATACCGATCGGGCGTGGAGTTCGTCGAGCCGTCCGACCCGGTCCGCGAGGCGATCGCGGAGTTCGTCGATTCGCTGCGCTCCTCGCGACGGATCCACGTCATCGACGCGGAAGTCGCCGACGACGAGCGGTGAGCGCCGGGCGGGCGCGAGCGACGTTGATCCGGCCGAGCTGAAACCGTCGCCATCACGCCTGGGGCCGCGCGCCATGCTACAGTTTCCAGACCTCTCGCACGCGAGCGCGGGGCTGCCCCTCGAGATGGGATTCCGGGCCGGGGTTCACGCATGTGGCAGGTGACGATCGGGCTCGGTATTCTCCTTGTTTACGCGGCGCTCGGCTGGGCGCTGCGCGCACATCCCTTCGCACGCTCGATCTTCGGCAACACCGTCCTCATCGCGTCCGCTTCGATCGTTCCGTTGATCGTGCTCCGGCGCCGGCGGCAGTGGACGGGCTATCAGCGGCTGTTCTGGGACGTCATCGCCATTGCGATGATCTTCTGGGTCGTTCGGCCACCTGGGCTGGGCGTACGATCAGCTCGTCAACCGGGAACAGGCCTGGCTGAAATGGCACGCGATCTTCAGCCTCAGCGCGGGGATTGGCCCGCTCGTCGCCCTCCTCGCGCGACCGCATCTCGGACCGCGCAACGGCGCGGTCGCGCCGGTCGCGATGACGATCGCGGCGTACTGCCTGCTGGCCGTCTTCCTGTACTCCTACTTCGCGCTCCTGCCCAGCCTCGTTGCGGATGCGCTGCCGAATGCGCAGTCGCGGCTGCTGTCGTTCGTCCAGGTCAACCGGCTTTCGCTGCTCGCGTGCATGGCGGCCTCGTACTGGTTCGCGCGCCGCACTGCGTGGCGCCCGACGTACCTGCGGCTCGTGGTCGGCGTTGCGATCGGCGTGGTGCTGCGCTACAGCGCGAACCAGGCCATCCTGCGCGGCGAGTACCAGGTCGGCACGCTGTACGACCTCGCGTGGATCATCCCGTGGCTGTTCTACGCCTGGGCCGCGCTCGAAACGCCGCCGTCCCCTCCGGTCTCCCTGCTGACGCAGGAGCCGCACGCGATTTCTTCGGTCAGCCTGCTCGCCGTGCCGGCGCTCCTCATCCCGCTCGTTGGGTACAGCGTGCTGAGCATCGAATCGCTCGGCGAGCCTGTCGATTCGTTCCGGCTGTTCCTGACGAGCCTCGCGACCGTCGCCGCCCTTGGTCTCGTGACGCTGCGCCTCGTGGCACAGGGCACCGAGCTGCAGCGCGCGGACGCGAGGCTGCAGCTCCTCGCGGCGGCGACCGAGCACACGGGCGATCTCATTCTCATTACCAGGCCCGACGGCAGGTTCGAGCACGCGAACGCGGCGTTCCTGCGCGCGTTCGGCTACTCGCGCCGCGAGCTCGTGGCGCTCAACTTCACGGACCTGATCGAGCGTGGCATGGATCGCGTGCGCCATGACATCGCGTCGATCGTCAGCGCGCAGGGCGTGTGGCGCGGCACGCTGCGCGGCCTGCGGAACGACGGCACCTCGTTTCCGGCGGCCTGCACGATCAGCGCGCTCCGGGACACCTCCGGCCGCGTGACCCACTTCGTCGGCGTCGAGCGCGACATCACCGAGGATCTGCGGCTCCGCGACCAGCTCGTGCACAGCGAGCGCCTCACCGCGATCGGCGAGCTCATCGCGGGCGTCGCGCACGAGATCAACAATCCGCTCCAGACGATCATCGGGTGCACGGAATTGATGCTGGACGATCCCGACGCGTCCAACCGCACCGACCTCGAACTGGTGCGCAAGGAAGCGATGCGCGCCGGACAAATCGTCCGGAACCTGCTGGCGTTCGCGCGGCGCGGCGCGTCCGATCGGGCGCTGATCGATCTCAACGAACTGGTACGCGCGACAGCCCAGCTCCGCGAGTACCACTTGCAGCAGGTGAACATCGAGCTCACGCTTCGGTCCACCCCGGACGCCCTGCCGGTCCTCGCGAACCGCGAGGAGATCCGGCAGGTGGTGCTCAACCTGCTCCTCAACGCGGAGCACGCCATCGCGTCCTCGAAAGCCGGAGGCGGGTCGATTGCCATCGAAACGTCAGCGGCCGGCGGCGCCCACAGCGTCGAGGTGACCGACAGCGGACCAGGCGTGAGTCCCGAGCTGCGCGGGCGCATCTTCGAGCCGTTCTTCACCACCCGCGAGGTCGGCGAAGGGACCGGCCTCGGCCTCTCGATCTCGCACGGCATCGCCGTATCGCACGGCGGTTCGCTCGCCCTCGTCGATTCGCCCTCGGGCGCGCGGTTCCGCCTGAGCCTTCCGGCGCCAGCCGCCGAGGCGATCGCGGCCAGCGCCGACCGGGACGCGATGCCGCGCGCGCTGGTCGTGGACGATGACGAGGCGATCCGGCGGATGATCGTGAAGATGCTCGAGCGGCGGGGCTTCGAAGTGTACGAAGCGCAGACCGGTGAAGCGGCGATGGCCCTTGCGCTCGAACGGCGTCCCGGGATCGTGATCTGCGACACGGGGATCCCTGGCCTCGGCGGCATGGAGCTCTATCGCCGGCTCGCCGTGCTGGATCTGCAGCGCGCGCCTCGGTTCCTCTTCATCGCCGACGACAAAGCCTCAGGCGAGTCCGCCGCCGTGGTTGGAAGCGGAATGCCCGTGCTGGTGAAGCCGTTCACCGCCAGCGATTTCGAAAGCAGCCTCGTCGAAGCCGGCGTCGCGGCGCCGCGCCCTCACTGATACGGTCTCCGGCCCGGCGCACTCACACGCTATGATTGAAAGGTTATGGACGGGGCGGGTGGATTCCGTGTGGGCGACGTCGTGATTCTCGGCGCCGCGCGCACACCGATCGGGAGGTACGGCGGCGCGTTCCGGCAGGTGCACCCGGCGGAGCTCGGTGCCGTGGCGACACGGGCCGCGCTCGAGCGGGCGGCTGTCGATCCGTCTCAGGTCGATCAGGTGTTCGTCGGGCACGCGCGGCAGGCGGGTTCCGGTCCGAACACCGGACGCCAGGTCGTGCGCCGGGCGGGTCTTCCCGACACCGTTCCCGGTCAGACGATCAACATGGCGTGCGCGTCGAGCCTGCAGGCGGTCGCGTCCGCCGCGCACGCGATCGCGCACGGCGACTGCGACGTGGCGGTCGCCGGGGGCATCGAGTCCATGAGCCGCATGCCGCACCTCGTCGACCCGGAAGATGGGCGATGGGGGCATCGCATGGGGAACTTCACGCTCGTCGATGCGATGTATCGCGACGGGTTCACGTGCTCGCTCTCAGGGATGATCATGGGCGAGACGGCGGAGGTCCTCGCCCGGCAATACGGCATCACGCGTGACGAGTCGGACGCCTACGCGCTGGAGACACAGAGGCGTGCGGGGGCTGCGATCGGCGCGGGCAGGTTCACCGACGAGATCGCGCCGGTCGTTGTTGCGGATCAAAAGGGTCGCGACACGACGGTCTCCGCGGACGAGCACCCGCGGCCGGACACGACGATCGAGCAGCTGCGAAAACTCCCCCCGGTTTTCGGCGACGTCGAAGGCAGCCCCGGCATCATTACGGCCGGCACCTCGTCGGGGATCACGGACGGCGGCGCCGCGCTCGTGCTGATGTCCGGGCGCAAGGCCGCCGCGGACGAGCGCGCGCCGCTGGCGCGGCTCATCGGGTGGGCGTCCGCCGGCGTCGATCCGCGGGTGATGGGTATTGGACCTGTTCCCGCGATGCGGAAGCTCTTCGCGCGAACGGGACTCACGATCGCGGACTTCGATCTCGTCGAGCTCAACGAAGCGTTCGCGCCTCAGGTGCTCGCCGTCCTGCGCGACGAACCCATTCCGCCGGAGAAGCTGAACGTCAACGGCGGCGCGATTGCGCTCGGCCACCCGATCGGGTGCACGGGCGCGCGCCTGCTCGTCACGCTGATCTACGAAATGCGGCGGCGGAAGGCGCGGCGCGGGCTGGCGACGCTGTGCGTCAGCGGCGGCATGGGCATGGCGATGGCGCTCGAGAGTGTCTGAGACACGCATGCGCCTCGCAGTCATTCCGGGTGACGGCATCGGGAAGGAGGTCACCGCCGAGGCCGTCAAGGTGCTCGGCGCGGTCGGCGAGCGGTTCGGCCGCCGCTTCGATCTCGAACACCTGCCGTGGAGCGCCGATCACTACCTGCAGACCGGCATCACGATTCCTCCCAACGGATACGATCTGCTGCGCGAGTTCGACGCGGTGTTCGTCGGAGCGCTCGGCGATCCTCGCGTGCCCGACAACCGACACGCGCGCGACATCCTGCTCGGGACGCGCTTCGAGCTCGATCTGTACGTGAACCACCGTCCCGTCCGCCTGCTCGACGAACGTCTGTGCCCACTGAAGGGACGTACACCTGGCGACGTCGATTTCGTCGTGTTCCGGGAGAACACCGAGGGCCTGTACGTGAGCGTCGGCGGCCGGTTCAAGGCGGGCACCGAGGACGAGATCGCGATTCAGGAAGAGCTGAACACCTACAAGGGCGTGCATCGCATCATCCGCCACGCGTTCGAGTTCGCGAAGGCGCGCGGCCTGACCAGGGTCTGCATGGCCGACAAGAGCAACGCGATGGCCCAGGGCCACGCGCTCTGGCAGCGCGTCTTCCGGGAGGTCGCGTCGCAGTATCCGTCGATCGCGGCGACCCACTACTACATCGACGCGCTCGCCATGTACCTGGTGCTCGACCCGGGCCAGTTCCAGGTCATCGTGACGAACAACCTGTTCGGCGACATCATCACGGATCTCGGCGCGGCGTTTCAGGGCGGTCTCGGGATGGCGGCGTCCGGCAATATCCATCCGGGGAAGACATCTCTCTTCGAGCCGGTCCATGGCTCGGCGCCGAAATTCGCCGGCCGGAACGTCGCGAATCCCATCGGAGCGATCGCATCGATGTCGATGCTGCTCGACACGCTCGGGTTGAAGCAGGAAGCCGCGGCGATCGACGCGGCGATCGTGAACGCCGTCCGCGCGCGGCAGGTCACATCGGACGTGGGCGGCACGCTCGGCACGGCCGAGGCTGGAGATGTCATTGCGTCGGGCGTTCGCGTTCAAGGATCGGCGTAGCAGCGAGGAGTGATGGCCAGGGACATCTACATCGTCGGGGGAGCGCGTACGCCGATGGCGGAGTACGCCGGCAGGCTGAAGGATCTGTCAGCGCTGGATCTCGGAGCGATCGCGTCGCGAGCCGCGATGGAACGTGCCAGGGTTCCTCCGGACGCGATCGACCATGTCGTCTTCGGCAACGTGCTGCAGACCAGCGCCGACGCCGTGTACGGCGCGCGTCACGTCGCGCTCGAGGCAGGCGTCCCCGTCGAGGTCCCGGCGCTGACCGTCAACCGCCTGTGCGGGTCGGGCATACAGGCGGCCGTGAGCGGCGCGCAGATGCTGCTGCTCGATGAAGCCGATGTCGTCCTCACGGGCGGAACCGAGAGCATGAGCCAGGCGCCGCACGTGATTCGTGGCCTCCGCAGCGGCCTGAGGCTCGGGCAGGGGCAGCTCGAGGACACGCTGTGGTCGGCGCTCCTCGATACGCACTGCGGGTGCACCATGGCGGTCACCGCGGAGAACTGTGCGTCGAAGTACGGTGCGTCTCGAGCCGAGCAGGACGCCTACGCGATCCGGAGCCAGCAGCTCGCGGACGCGGCGTGGAAGGCGGGCCGCTTCGCGGACGAAGTCGTGCCGGTCGAGATCAAGTCGCGCAAGGGCGTCGAGATCTTTGCGCAGGACGATCACATGCGGCCGGACTCGACGCTCGAGGGGCTCGCGAAGCTTCCTGCCGCGTTCAGCAAGAACGGCTGCGTGACGGCAGGCAACGCGTCGGGCATCGTCGACGGCGCCGCGGCGCTCGTCCTGGCGTCCGCGAACGGAGTGAAGACGCACGGGCTGTCGCCGATCGGCCGGCTGACGCATTGGTCGACCGTCGGGGTTGAGCCCTCGCTCATGGGGATGGGTCCCGCGCCCGCGACGCGAAAGGTGCTGGCGGCAGCAGGTCTCACACTGAACGATATCGATCTCGTCGAGGTCAACGAAGCGTTCGCCGCGCAGTACCTGTCGGTGGAGAAGGAGCTCGGCCTCGATCGGGACCGCGTCAACGTCAACGGCGGCGCGATCGCGCTCGGCCATCCGCTCGGCATGACCGGCACGCGCCTGCTGCTGACGCTCCTGCTCGAACTACGCCGGCGGGGTCTCAAACGAGGCCTGGCCACCGCCTGCATCGGCGGCGGCCAGGGGATTGCGGCCATCGTCGAGACCGCGTGACGCGCCGGTCCCGCCGAGGCGTTCAGCGCTGCCCGAATCGATAGGTCACGTTGAATCGGAAGACCTGCGGCCCGAGCACGTTCGTCGGCGACAGGAACGTCGTGATGTTCGTCGTCGGCGCGTTCGGATCGCCCGCGACCCGGATGGGCGTGAGGCCGGTGCCGGTGCGCACGTTCCAGACCGTGTTGAGGCTGCCCAGGTTGTATACGTCCACGCTCACGTCGAACTGGTTTGATCCGACGTTGAAGAGTTTTCCAGCCCGGATATCCACCGTCGGCAGCCAGGACAGCTCGACGCTCCCGCGCGGTTCCGCGTTCACCGTCAGGTTGCCTTGCCGCACGCAGTTGGTGAGGACCGTCGCCGAGCAGGTCGGCACGTTCCACGTCCGCGTGATGGGCTCGCCGGATCCGAGCCGGAAGTTCGCGGCGAACAGGATCTGCCTGGGCAGCATGTACGACCCGCTCGCCTTGAAATTGTGGCGCCGCCCGCCGCTCTCGCCCGACGAGTTCACGAACACGTTGTTCGGATTCGCCAGGCTGGTCAGATCCACTCGCGTTCGCGAGTACGTGTAGCCTGCCAGGATGTTCCAGCCTCGAACAAACCGCCTCGAGAGAATCAGATCCATCCCGTCATACCGCGTGGCCAGGCGGTCGTCGTTGACGGTTCGAGGCGACGTCGCCGCCCCCTGATTGAGGCTGTAGACCGTTAGGGTGCCGTCGTCGCCGTTCCCGGCGACGCCGTCGCGGCCCGGCTCGGTGACCTGCACCGGCGTGTAGAGCGAATCCCAGTCTGCCATGTTCTGATCGAGCGTGCCCTGCACGTCCTTCTCGCGCGTGCGCAGGTACGCCACCGAGAGCAGGACGTCCGGGAAGAGCTCGTGATCGACGCTGATCGTCGTCTGGCGACGGAACGTCCGGCGGATCGACGGATCGAACACGGCGACTGCCAGGTTGTTGGTGCTGTTGAGGGCGCCGAACTCGCCGCCGACGTACCGCAAGCCGTCCCACGTCGCGTTCCCTGGCTGGAAGATCAGATCGCCGTTGACGTCGTTCCAGACGTACTGCTGGTTGATGTTGGCGTTGGGATTGGGCGGCGTGCCCGTGTTGATCTGGTCGAGATACTTCCCCCACGACACTTTGAGTACCGTCTTGCCCGTGCCCGTCAGATCGTACGTGCCGCTCACACGGGGGCCCCAGTCGTACCAGAGCGGGTTGTCGCGAATGGGCTCGAACGACTTCCGCACGGTGTAGTTCTGCACGACGCTGTTGATCGTCACGCCCTGAAAGACGAGGCCGTCGGGGAAGTACTGGGTGTTCGGCGTCACCTGCGCGGGCAGATAGCCTTCGACCCGCTCCCACCGGATCCCGCCGACGACGGTGAGACGCTTGAACGTGAACGAGTCCTGTCCGTAGAAGGCCGTGCTCATGACCGCCCGCTCCTGATGGAGCGGCGCGGCGAAGATCGTGACGGTCGTCGCGCGCGGCGCGGGCAGCGTCGCGCTCGGCTGGCTGGCGAAGTTCAGGTTGACGTTGTCGACGCGAAGCGTGTCGACGTCCTCGGGCGTGTAGCCGTTGTCGAATCCCGCCTTGAAATCATGGCGGCCGCCGAGGAAGTTCAGACCGAAATAGTTCCAGTTCGACACGACCTGTACCCGGCGCCGGAACATGAACTGGCCGCTGTTCCGGTTCTGGTACAGGGTGTTCGTGGACGTGTCGTTCAGCGGCTGGAGATCGGTCTTCTGCGGCAGGGGAAAGTGCGTGTTGTTGTAGCTGATCTTGTTGTCGAGGAACATGCGATCGCTCAACACCATGTTGTGCGAGAGCTGCGCGACCACGAACGTGTCGAGCTCCGCCGCGGTCGAATCCTGCGTCATGGTCGCGGAGGCGAACCGGTTCGGCTTGTCGTAGCGCTGCTTGGACAGGTAGCCTTCGAAGCGGTTCCTGGCGTTCAGCGAATACGACAGCTTCCCTTCCCCCGCCAGGATGTCGGTCGTTTCCAGCTCGCTCGTATCGGCGAGCGGGCTGGGGATGTACGACGGGCGAACGGCGGGGAAGCCGGGCACACTCACGTGCGTCGCCTGGAAGTTGAACGACCCGAAGTAGAACAGCTTGTTGCGCAGGAGCGGGCCGCCGATCTGGATGTTGGTGTTCGTCAGCAGGTCGGTCGACTGCGCGTTCGGACGGAAGCCGGCCTGTTTGAGGTCGTCGCTGATGTTGTCGAGCTGCGTCGCCTCGCTCTGATACGTCTGCAGCGCCATGCCGGTGACGCGGTTGCTACCGCTCTTCGTCACCATGTTGATGAAGATGCCGCCCGTCCCGACGGCGATGTCCTGCGCGCCGGTCGAGACCTCGATGTTCTCGAACGCGCTCGGAATGTAGTAGTTCATCGAGAAGCCCTGCGCGGCGGGATCGTTGACGTTCACGCCGTTGAGCATCTGCGTGTTCTGCGCGTTCGGCGTGCCGCGCGCTGTCATGCTGCGCTGCAGCCCGCCCTGGTTGCCGCCGACGTCGGGAGACGCGACGACGATGCCCGGCGCCTTGTATTCGAGGATGTTCCAGATATCCTTGCCGCCTGGAGTGTTCTCCAGCAGGTCCTTGTCGATGCTGACGCGCGATCCGACCGTCCTGGTGTCGACGACCGGTGTCTCGCCCTTCACGGTCACGAGCTCCGCGAGGCTGCTGACCGCCATGCCGATCTCGACGTTCGCCACCTGCCCCTGACGCACGACGATATCTTCGCGAACGACCGTCGTGAATCCCTGCAGGGCGGTCTTGACCGTGTAGGTACCCACCGGCAGGCCCGGCACCTGATACACGCCCGAGGTGTCGGTCACACCGACGATCTCGCGCGGCAGCACGGGACTGGCGATCGTGATGGTGACGCCCGGCATGACGGCCGACTGCTCGTCGGCGATGCGGACGATGACGCTGCCGGTCTGCACTTGCGCTGCGGCGAGCGTGCCCGCCGCGCTGAATCCGAGGATTCCGAAGACGATTGAGAGTGCCTGTTTCTTCATGACGCTGCCTCCTCCCAGGGGCGACGTCGGCGGCCGGGAGAGGTGGCGACCGCCTGTATACGGCGTGAATACTGCGAGGATAGCTGCGGGTCGGCATTCCCGCAAGTAAATGGGACTAATGGACTTATGGATGGGCTCGAACGCTAGCGGATGGTGACGAGCAGCTTAGACGCCTTCTGCTTGAACTCTCGATCCTCGGGAGCCCAGTCGGCGTCGATCGGTGCGTCGACGACCCGCTGGAGCTCGGCGCGCGCGTCTGCCGTGCGCCCCAGGTCGAGAAGGGTTTCAGCCAGGAAGAAGCGCGAGGCCGTGCTGTTCGGGTCGTAGGTCAGCGACTTACGCAGGTGCTCTTCGGATCGCGTGCTGGAGCCGCCGAAGAGCCCGGGCACCTTGAAGTACCAGCGGCCGAGCGCGCGATCGGCTGACCCCTGCTGAAACGCCGGATCGATCTTCAGGACCATCAGCAGCTCGTCCTTGATTGCGCCGCGGTACTTCATGCCCTGTCGCATGCCGAACGATTCGGCGAGCGCGCCCATGTTCGCGGCCACCCAGAAATGTCCTTCCGGGCGATTCGGCTCCAGCGCGATCGCCGCACGGCCGGCCGTGATACCTGATTCGAGGAGCGCCCGGCGTTCTGCTTCCGGCGAGTGCCCCCCGAGCCAGTACCGCGCTCTGGAGACCTTCCATGCGGACGTGAAATCCTTGGGGTTGGCCTTCAGGCGTTCGCTCCAGATCCGTTCAGCGTCGCGCGCCTTCGCGAGATCCTCCCGGGCAGAATAGAGCGCGTCCGGGTCGGCATCCTGCAGGGGAGTGTGCGCTGGAACGGCTGAGAGCGGGCTCGCATTCGCTCGCGCATGCACCCCTGCCAATTCGATCGCTGCGGGGACCGCAAGATACAATACGAGCATGCAGGAAAGCATTCGGCAGATCCTCATGGAACTGGGGGAGGACCCTTCGCGTGAAGGGCTGCTGGACACCCCGAAGCGGGTGGAGAAGTCCCTCCGGTTTCTGACGAGCGGCTACTCGGCCGACGTGGACGCGGTGCTCAACAACGCGTTGTTCACCGTCGATTATAACGAGATGGTGATCGTCAAGGACATCGACTTCTACAGTCTGTGCGAGCATCACCTGCTGCCGTTCTTCGGCAAGTGCCACGTGGCGTACATCCCGCAGGGCCGCGTGATCGGCCTCAGCAAGATCCCGCGGCTCGTGGATACGTTCGCCCGCCGGCTCCAGGTACAGGAGCGGCTCACCAATCAGATCGCCGAAACCATCCGCGAGAAGATCCGGCCGCTCGGCGTGGCCATCGTCGTGGAAGCGTCCCACTTGTGCATGTCCATGCGCGGCGTGGAGAAGCAGAATTCGGTGGCCGTCACGAGCGCGATGCTCGGCGTGTTCCAGCACGATGTACGCACGCGCATGGAGTTTCTCGATCTCATCAAGCGTCCCGAGCTCGGCGATCGGTCCCTGAGGGCGATCCCCGGCGTCAGCAGCTGCCTCTGACCGCGCAAGTGACAACGGCTGCGCAGACGGCCCGCAATGCGAGGTTTCTGCGGTTCCTCTCGATGATTCGAGAGGCGCGCCGCTAGTCTAGCCTAAGAGCCCTGACGATCTGGTTTTGCCCTGCGTGCTCGGGCTTTACGCTTGCCCTCCCGGCTCGGGCCTGAGGCCCGGCAACGTACGCTCATTCCCACGGGCGTTGCCCTCCAGTTGCGCGCCTACCGCAGAGACTGCGAACCTACCGAAAAACTACCACCGCTGCGGCGGCCTGGCCTTGACGCAAGTGTTCGCGCGGCTATCATGCCTTGTCCCGCGTCCAAACATCGAGCCCCTGCGGAGGCCAGATGCACTGGTACAAGTGTCGCGCCCTAACGCTCGCGGTGATCTGTTGCGCTTCCCTCATGTCTGGCGCCGGGAAGGCCATCGAAACACTTCTCGACGACGACCCTCCGGACGCCATCACCATCCAGCCACCCTTAGAAGCCGGATCCGGCACGGGCTCATTCGAGTGGCTGGACCACGCGATCAACGACAATATCTTCGATGGCGCTATTGGAAGCGTCCAGGTGCGATGCCGCGACACTTGTCTCAAATCAAGTCGAGAAGTCAGCCCAATGGCAGGGATTTCCTGACGGATTCGAGCCGCTCAGACTGGAAGTCCGGTGGGACGCCGTGGGAAGCATCACGCTGCAAACTGGCCGTGCGGCTCGCGTCGACCTAAAGCTGGAGTACAGACCTCGGAGGCGGGTGGCAGACCGCGGTGGAGGAAGCTTGGGTCAACGAAATTCCGTCGTGCAGCGAGGCGCACCCGAGTCGCTGCACCGACAACACCTTCGTGCTGCAGTTGGCTCCCCAGCAGAGCACGGGAGCGATCAAGGTCAGGGCCACGGCCAAAGCAAAGATGACGACGTGCGGCAACTGCGGCCTCTTGGACACGTCGGCGATGATCGGGATCATGGCCGTGCGCCACATTCAGTTGGTCGTGCGCGGCCCGCGACTCGTTGCAGAGCCCTCGTACACCGTCACGCGAGGCGATTCGGTCACGTTTCGCGTCGTCGGCTCGCCGCTGACATCATTCAGCAACTGGCGCTACGAACCCACCGGTCACGCGGCGATCGTGAGAAGCGAGAACATCAACACCGCTACCTGGGCGGGTCCGCTCGTGCTCGGTGGAATGGCGAGGGTCGTGGTCATCGTACCGGGCCGGCTGTCGTCCATTTCTCTGCAGCTTGACGACACGAACGGGGCTCCGAGGCCGATGACGGTCAATCCGCGGGCGTGGAACTCGGACCCACTAGCGCCCACGAAGACCACCGGCCTCGCGCCGCCACCAGGGATATTCTCAGCGGCAACGAACCTACCGGGCGCCTACATGGGTTATTTTCGTGGGTACTTCTCAGCGGTTCATACAAGTATCAAGTTGGATGGGGACACTCCCAATAAGGGCTTGACCTACGTAACGGAGGTCAAACACCACAACGATGCGCTCGCCCACTTTTCGTATGAGATCAGTCCCGATCTGGAGTCGGGCACGACATTCTACGCGCGTCAGTGCGGTCTGGGCGGCTTCATTTTGAATTCGGTCCTCCGATCGAATACGTACTCGCACGAGAGCGGCACCGTAAAGGGGCACTACCAGCAGTATCGCGACAAGCTCGCGGAGCCCGCGGTGAACTATGCGAAGTACGCCGAAAATCGAATCGGTCCCGTCACCTGGACTAAGCAACAGTTCGATGACGATCTCCAAGACGACTTCAGCGAACGGCGGGAGACGTTGCACACCACAGCCAGTGTTGAGGCATGCAATCAGGACGTGAGATACGACCCCACTTGCCCTGCGCCAGGCAGCTTCAGAGGTAATATCAACGATCCTCCGTACGCGGCGCCTTGCCAGGGGTAGATAGGAGTCCATGATGCCGTGGAAACTCTTCGTCTGTGTGTTCGTAGCAATCGGCGTTCAGACGTCGGAGCGCGTGGTGGACCTGACGCGATCAACTCACAGTGAAACTGACCCTGCCGTGGGCGGATCCGGCTCGCCGCAGCGGCTTGACTGCTACAGTCGCGGAACGGGTCGCTTTGGAGCAGCGCCGACTCTGGGGCTCACAATTGCTGGCCTCGACGGTAAGGACCTTTCAATGGGCGGCCGGTTTGTCGCTGACGTCGCCGTCAGGAACACGGGGACGGAGCTCATCGTTTTTCCGATCGTTCCCGCCCACGAGTTCGGGGAAGGTTTCGCGGGCGGACCGTACGCCGTCGAGGCGTCGCTCGGAATGCGGAGCGTCGACGCTGACGGGCGTGAACACTCCATGGGAGCGGCGATCCTGCGCGGGTCGCCAAGCCGGCCCGAAACAATCGCATCGCTTGCTCCAGGTGAAGGTTTGACACTCCGGTTTTCCGCCGGAATGGCGATTGTGGACGGCCCTAACGCGCCCGTTACCGGCGACGCTCAGTTGTTCGCGCGCGTGCAACTGAGCGATAACGAGTGTCGAGACTGGAAGGCCGTGAGTTCGCGACGCGTGAACATTCGGCTGAAGGGCCGGAACTAGGGACGTTGGACAAGATCGCGGTCAATTGCCAGTCACAAGAGCCGCGGCGTTGTACTGTCGTCGCGACGAAGGTGGGCAGTAGAACACGGTTGCGCGGGGATTGCGGCGATCTGCCGCGCGCTACCACAAGCTGCAACCTCAACTCACAAAAACGCTCAGCAATCATGGCTTTCTGCGTGCTGTGCGGGAACTTTTATCAGGTTGTCCCGGGTTCGATCCCCGGGCGGCCCACCAATATCATGAAAATTAAGGATCGCAGACGCAGCAATCCTCGTGGGCGCGCTGCTCCTTGGCGCGGGCCGGAATCAGAGCAGGCGTGACGCGCGCGCGATGTGCTCGTGAAGGCGCGCGACACCCTCGGTCAGCGACGCCGGCCCGGGCTGCAGAATGTACGTGGACTTGATTTCGTAGACGTGGTCGTTCCGCACCGCGCTCACCTGCGACCATCCATCCCGTTCGAGGATCGTTCGCTTCTTCATGGCCTTGCCGCACCATGACGCGATGACGACTTCCGGATCGCGCGCCGCCACCTCGTCAGACGGCACGATCCGGTTCTTCGCCAGGCCCTGACCCCGGAGCTCTGGAAAGATCGGATCGCCGCCGGCAATCTCGACGAGCTCCTCCACCCAGCGGATGCCGGAGATCAGCGGGTCGTCCCATTCCTCGAAGAAGACACGCGGACGTCGCGGCAGCGCTTCGCCGCGCGCGCGGACCTCGTCGAGACCACGCGTGAGCGACGCGGCGAGCTCGTCCGCACGATCCGATCGTCCTACCAACGCGCCGACCACCCGAATCATCTGAAAGATCTCGGCGATGCTTCTTTGATTGAAAGCAACCACCATGTAACCCCGGCGGATGAGCTCGGCAGAGATGTCCGCCTGCAGGTCGGAGAACGCGAGCACGAGATCCGGTTCGAGCGCTTCGATCTTCTCGAAGCGGGCGTTGATGAAAGCTGAGACTTTTGGCTTTGATCGCGCCTCGGGAGGCCGCACCGTGTAACCGGAAATCCCGACGACGCGATCGCCTTCGCCCAGGAGATACAGCGTTTCGGTGGTCTCTTCGGTGAGGCAGACGATTCGCTTCGGATATGGATCGTTGCCGCCGTCGTAATTATTTCCTGCCCGATTTCTCATTCGTGTAGATGTTGCTCGTGACGAAGTCTGCGGGGCTCGGAACTATTGCGAGCTCAACTGGACCTGCACTGCGATTTTCGCATGTTTCCGCGTTGGCAACTCTCTTGCCGAAGCCGTCATCGCAGAACGAAACACCTGATCCGTTAACCACGTTCGTTCCGACCAGCACGACGTGAGCGCACCGTTCTGGTGCGCGTAGATAGAGGAGCCAAGGCTTGACCAGCCTCAGGATCGGCGGAGCTCTGTCCGCCATGATGTTCGTGTGTGTGCTGAGCTCGGGTGCGATCGAGGGCGCCGGGGCTTCACTTCCAGCAGGTTGGCAGAGTCTCGACGTTGCGACAGCGTCTGGCTCGTCGTCGGTCGACTCGAACGGCACGTGGACCGTGACTGGAAGCGGCGCAAACATCTCGGGCGGCAGCGACGCGTTTCAGTTCGCCTACCGCGCCGTCACCGGCGACGTCGACATCAGGGCGCGCCTCACCGCGTTCGACGCCGCGAACGATGAGTCGAAGGCGGGCGTCATGATTCGCGAGGGCCTGCAGGGCAACGCGCGAAATGCCTATCTGCTCCTCTCGCCGGGTACTGGCGTCGCCCTCCAGCGGAGAATCGTCGACCGGCGGCTCGACGGCTCGCACGTCAGGAGGCGCGGGGAGCGCACCAGTCTGGCTGCGGCTCGTTCGGCAGGGCAACAGCTTCACAGCGTATCAGTCCGCGGACGGTCAGTCCTGGACGACCGTGAGTACCAGGACGATCAGCATGGCGGCTCCCGTCTTCGTCGGCCTCGCCGTCACGAGCCGCGACGCCGACGACACCGCGACCGCGACGTTTACGAACGTTGCCGTCAACGCGAGTTCGGGCACGGGTTCCGCGCCGGGGTGGTCGAGCGGTGACGTCGGCAGCCCGTCGATTCCGGGCTTGTCCACGGTGTCGGGCGGGACGTTCAGCGTCACGGGTGCCGGGCGCGACATCTGGGGGAACGCCGATCAGTTCCAATACATCTACCAGCAGATGACGGGCGACGTCGAGGTGATTGCGCGCCTGGCCGGTCTGCAGGCCCCCCACGTGTGGACGAAAGCCGGCGTCATGATTCGCGAGTCGCTCGCGCCTGGCTCTCGCCACGCCTTCATGGCCGGAACGGGATCGTCGGGATGGGGGTTCCAGCGGCGGATTGCGACCGACGGCGTCAGCGATCACACAAGCGGCCCATCCGGAAGCGCACCGGGTTGGGTGCGGCTCGTGCGCGAGGGCTCCCTCTTCAGCGCGTATCACTCGACGAACGGGTCCACGTGGACGCTTGTGGGTTCGGACACCATATCGCTGCCGTCGACTGCCTACGTGGGGCTCGCCGTGACGAGCCACAACACCGGCAGCGCCGCTGTGGCGACCTTCACGAACGTCACAGTCCGCGCCGTCTCTGCCGGCACCAATCAACCACCCAGCGTGACGCTGACCGCTCCGTCGGCAGGCGCGACCTACACGTCGCTCGCGACGATCGCGCTGGCGGCGTCCGCGAGCGATTCCGACGGGGCGCTGAACCGCGTGGAGTTCTATCGGGGATCGACGCTCGTCGGGAGCGACGCCACGGCTCCCTACACCGCGACGTGGAACGGCGCGACAGCCGGCACGTATGCGCTCACGGCGATCGCGTTCGATAACGAAGGTGCCAGCACGACATCGTCGGCCGTGAGCGTGACCGTCAATGCGCCATCGAACCAGCTGCCCACGGTGTCGCTGACGAGCCCTGGACCCGGGCAGTCGTTCACGGCGCCGGCGCAGATCTCGATTGCCGCCACCGCGAGCGATTCTGACGGGACGATCGCGCGCGTCGACCTGTATCAAGGGACGACGCTTCTGCGATCTGCCACGACCAGTCCGTACACCTTCACCTGGACAGGCGTAGCCGCAGGCACGTATCAGTTGACCGCGGTCGCGTTCGACAACCTCGGTGCGACGCGTACCTCGAGTCCAGTGAGCGTGACGGTGAACGCCCCGGGCAACCAGTTGCCGACTGTCGGGATTACCGAGCCAGCGGCGGGCGCCTGGTACACGGCTCCGGCCACCATGACGATCCGCGCGACGGCGAGCGACGCGGACGGCACCATCGCTCGCGTCGAGTTCTACCGCGGTGCGACCCTCATCGCGAGCGACACGACCAGTCCGTACTCTGCGACCTGGACGGGCGCACCGATTGGCTCGTACGCGCTGACGGCCCGCGCGTACGACAACGTCGGCGGCACGAGAACGTCCGCGACTGTGAACGTCGCCGTGAACCCGGCGGGCAATCAGCTTCCGACCGTGTCGATCACGGCGCCGTCGAACGGCGCCACCTTCACGGCGCAGGCGTCGATCTCGCTGGCGGCGACTGCCGGCGATCCGGATGGAACGATCTCGCGAGTCGACTTCTATGCCGGCTCGCAGATAATCGGGACCGACACGTCGAGCCCCTACACCGCGAGCTGGAACAACGTGTCGGCAGGCACGTACAGCCTGACGGCGATCGCGACCGACAATGCCGGCGGCACGCGCACCTCGGTGGCCGTGTCGGTCACGGTGAATCCCGCGGGCACACCGCCGACGAGCGTCTCGTTCAACGCTTCCGCTGACCATGCGAGCAACGTCACGTCGTACGCGGTCGCGCTGCGGCGTTCGGTCGATCCGGTGACGGCGCCCCCGGTCGCGACGCGTGATCTCGGCAAGCCGTCGCCAGTGAGCGGTGTGATCACCGTCGACATCTCGACGCTCGTCAACCCGCTGCCGGCAGGCACGTACTACGCGGTGGTGATGGCCATCGGACCGGGCGGCACGTCGACCAGCACGCCATCGGCGACGTTCACCAAGTGAGGCGTGTTCCGCCTTTCAAGTAAAAGGGCGAGCGGCGACTTGGTTATACTGCGGCCATGCATGGCCGTTGGATACTGATCGTCCTCTGGGCGCTGATCGCGTCCGTTCCACTCGCCGCGCAGCGCAGCCGCACGCCGACGACGCGGAAGCCGGCGTCAGCCCCGGTGCCGAAGCCGGTCGCGAAGATCGAGCCCGCCGAAGTGCGGTGTCCCGAGGAGCTCGGCACGGGACTCAAGACCAAGGCGTCGTTCTGTTTCATCCTGGCCGGCCGGAATCCGGCCGAGGGCGTCATCGTGTCGGTTCCTGCGCACACGCAGGCAACGCTCACGTTCGATCTCCACAACCGCCACACATATTCAGAAGAGGAAGTCAAAGCCGGGCGGGCCTTCTCGCGGTACACGGCCGTCATCGGCGTGTTGTCGATGACGGGCACGCTCCTCGGCCGCGGCGCGGTCCAGACTGAATTCCGGAACGCGCGCGATCTCTACGATCGGATCATCGGCGGCGCGGGGCCCGGAGGGATGAAGGCCGTGGCGCCGCTCGGACGCGAGCACATATCGATCACCGTCCCGCCAGGGGTCGATCAGGTCAGCCTGCTCGGAGAAATGCTCGACGGGACGACGTCATCCGGCCGCGAGGTCGCGACGCCCGGTCGGCCCGTCGCGATCGTCAGCAACGTGCAGGTGGAGTACGTCGCCGCACCACCGAAGCGTAAGTAGGAGGTGGTCCGGCTGAAGCCGGACACTACAGCATTCTGAAAACGGTCCTAGTGTTCCCCTCCCCACTTCTGCCGGGAGACGATGACCTTCATTTCGAGCAGCTCGATGAGCGACCGGCAGCGGGCGAGCAGTCCGTCGCGCTCGAGGAGCGCCTGCTTCTCGACGGGCTCGAGCTCGAGGTATTGCGCCAGGGCGTTGACGAGATCTTCGTCGGGCATCGTCGGCGGTACCCTTCGGCTCGGCGCCCCGGCCGCGGGGCTGCGGCACGAGCAGCGACTCCAGGCGCCGCCGCGCCATGCGCATCTCGTCCTTGTCGCGATTGGTCATGGATTCCTCGAGGCTGTCCACGCGGGCGAGGCGATACACCCGGGTGTGGTCCTCGTCCAGGATGCGAAACTTCTCGAGCCCCTGCAGCACGATGTTGAACCGGCCGTCTTCCAGCCGCTCGGCGTGGGTGATGAGGCCCGCGCAGCCCACGGGATAGACCTGCGGCCGCCCCTCGTAGTCATGTTCCCATCCAGTCCGGAGCAGCACCATGCCGATGATCCGGTCCTCTTCCAGCGCGTCCTCGACCATCGTTCGATACCTGCCTTCGAAGATGTGGAGCGGCAGGAACACGTTTGGAAACAGGACGGCGTTCGGCAGCGGGAAGATCGGGATCGTGGGTGGAAGCATGCTCGCAGGATCACAATACCAGAGGTGCCAAGCGTGCCACGGTTCGGGGGCACCCTGGCCCCCGCAACCTGCGGCTAGTGAATGGTCCTGGTTTTCTTGTCCATGTAATCCATCAGCACGTATCGGCCAAGGGTCCGCGGCGTCGTGAAGTACGCCTTGCCGTGGCAGATCTCAGCCACGCGGCGCACGAAGCTGACGAGATCGGGATCCCGCGCGAGCATGAACGTGTTGATCAGGATCCCGGCCTTGCGGCACGCGGCAACTTCGCTGAACGTTTCCGAGACGATGAACGGGTCGAGACCGAAGGCGTTGCGGTAGATTCGGCCGTCGGGGCGCGTCAGCGCCGACGGTTTGCCGTCGGTGATCATGACGATCTGACGCATGTCCTTGCGCTGCCGTTCGAGAATGCGGCGCGCGAGCCGCAGCCCCTCGCGCGTGTTCGTGTAGTACGGGCCCACCCGGACCCGCGCGAGCTGGCTGAGGGGGATCTCTTCCGCCGAGTCGTGAAAGAGCACGACCTGCAGCGCATCGCCTGGATACTGGAGCCGGATGAGGTTGGCGAGCGCGAGCGCGACGCGCTTCGCGGGCGTGAATCGATCCTCGCCGTAGAGAATCATGCTGTGGCTGCAGTCGAGCATGAGGACCGTCGCGCACGAGCTCTGATACTCACCCTGCATGACCATCAGATCTTCGTAGTCGACCTCGATGGCGGGCCGCCCGACGTCCTGCTGGCGCCGCACGGCGTTGAGGATGGTGCTGCTCGCGTCGATGTTCATCGTGTCGCCGAATTCGTACGCCTTGGGTGCGCTGCTGGCTTCGATCCCGGTCGCCATTTCCCGCGTGTCGTGACGCCCGAGGCTGCTCTTGCCGATCGATCCGAGCAGATCCCTGAGCGCCTTGTAGCCCAGGAAATCGAGGCTCTTGTCCGTGATCTCGAAGCGGACGCTCCCGTCGCGGCCGCCGGCGCCGTGTCCCTCCTGCGCCTGCCGGCTGGCGTCCGTGCCGGGCGACCCGGTGAGATACCCCTGGTGCTGCAGTTTCTCGACGATGCGGTTGACGAGATCGTCCAGCCGCTGCTCGGCGTCGTCAGCGTGCTGCCAGTCCTTGCCCAGCAGGCGTTCGAGCGTTTCGTCGGAGAGCATGCCTCCGTTGAGGATTGCTTCGAGGATCGCGTCGTGCAGCGACTGCATCGAGTGCCCCGGCAGCTCGTCGTCGTACGGAAGGCCGTACGGGCTGTCGAAACCGCTGGACAGCAGCAGGTCGGACAGGCGCGACAGGAGATCTTCGAGATCGACCTCGTCGAGATCCTCGCCGGTGAATTTGGAGTAGCGATACTTCACGTCAGCTTCCAGCTTCCAGCTACAGCTCCCGGGTTCTCGTTGTGTTCGTTCTTGCCGGCAGCTGGAAGCTGGTAGCTGGCAGCTTCCAGCGCCATCAGTTGTAGTACTTCTTCTTGTTCCCCGGGATCTGCACGTCGCGATCGATCATCGGCTCCGGGACGTTTCGCGGTGTCCGGCGGGGCTGTTCGGCGCCCTGGTACTGGAATTCGTCGGACCGGCTGATTTTCTTCTGCGCGTACAGGCCTTCGAGGACGAAGTCGACGGCCGAAGCGACGAGGGGCGGCTTCGTCTTGTCGGCGACGCCTGCGTGCGTGGCGAGCTCGCGCAGCCCCTGCACCTGGCCCGCCCTCTCGAGGAGCTCGGCCGCCGGCAGCGTGTCGTCGATCTGCAGCGTGCCGCCGAGATCGAACCATTCGGTGATCGCCTTGAGATCGACGCCGGCGAAGTAGCCGGTGAACACGTTGGCGACCGCGGCGCGGATGATGTCGCGGGCCACGTTGTCGGCCCCCCGCAGCTCGCCTTCGTACTCGAGCTCGAACTTGCCCGTAATGGCGGGCAGCGCCGCATAGACGTCGGTGATCCGCGGCACGATCGTGGGCTCGTGCGACTGCATCGCCCGCTTTTCGGCGCTCGACACCACGTTCTCGAGAAGCGAGATGGGCAGGCGCTGGCTGACGCCCGATCGCTTGTCGATCTTCGAGTCCTGCCGTGCCTGAAAGGCCACTTCCTCCACGACCTCGCGCACGAAGTCCGGGACGACCATCTCGCAGCCGCCCCGCGCCGTCCATGCCTCCTGCGCGGTAATCGCCAGCGCGTGCTGCCGCGTCGCCGGGTAGTGCGTGCGGATCTCCGACCCGATCCGGTCTTTCAAGGGCGTGATGATCTTGCCCCGCGCGGTGTAGTCCTCGGGGTTGGCGCTGAAGACCAGCAGGACGTCGAGCGGCAACCGCACCGGGTAGCCCTTGATCTGGACGTCCCCCTCCTGGAGGATGTTGAAGAGTCCCACCTGCACCTTGCCGGCGAGATCGGGCAGCTCGTTGATTGCGAAGACGCCGCGATTCGCTCTGGGCAGCAGGCCGTAGTGCATTGTCAGCTCGTCGGACAGCTGAAGCCCCGCGCGCGCGGCCTTGATGGGGTCGAGGTCTCCGATGAGATCGGCAATCGTGACGTCCGGCGTCGCCAGCTTCTCGACGTAGCGCGCGTCGCGCTCGAGCCAGGCGACCGGGGTGTCGTCGCCGGCCTCGCGGATCCGCGCGCGGCACGCGGCACACAGCGGCGCGAGCGGGTCGTCGTGAATCTCGCAGCCGGGCATCACCGGGACCACGTCGTCGAGCAGATCGGAGAGCGCTCGCAGGATGCGGCTCTTCGCCTGCCCGCGCAGGCCGAGGAGAATGAAGTTGTGCCGCGAGAGGATCGCGTTGACGATCTGCGGCACGACGGTGTCGTCGAAGCCGATGATGCCGGGGAAGAGCACGCTCTTCGAACGGAGCCGCTCCATCAGGTTTTCGCGAATCTCGTCCTTCACGCTCCGCCGGCGCTGGCGTCCGGCCGCCACGTCGTTGCGGAGTTGAGCGAGCGTTGTTGCACGGGGCGAGGAGGGCATAGCCGCATCTTACATCGGCAGGCCCTGCTAAGATTAGGACGTTGGCCGAGTTTTCTCAGGCCGGGCTGCCCCGGCCCCTCGCGTTTGCGCACCGCGGCGGCGCGGCGCTCCGGCCCGAGAACACCATCGAGGCGTTCGACCACGGCCTGTCGCTCGGCGCGGACGGTCTCGAGTTCGACGTCCACCTGTCGCGCGACGGCGTCGTCGTCGTCCACCACGACGCCACGCTGGAACGCACCACGAGCGCGCGCGGTCCGGTGTCGGCGTTCAGCGCCGGTGAACTCGACCGCGTCGACGCCGGTCACTGGTTCACGCCGCTGTCCGCGGATCATCAGTCCTATCCCTTTCGCGGGCGCGGACTCGGAATCCCGAGGCTCGGTGCCGTCCTGCAGCGCTACCGCGACGCGCGACTCATCATCGAGCTGAAGGCGCCCTCGACGGAGCTCGCCCGGCGGACGATCGATGAGGTTCGGGCCGCGAGCGCGATCGATCGAGTCGTGCTCGGGTCCTTCTACTGGCAGCCGCTCAATGCCGCGAGGCGCTACGAGCCGCGCATCCCGACCGGCGCCGCACGGGAGGAGACCCGCTGGGCGCTGTACCGCTCGCGGCTCCGCTGGCCGCTCGGCCGTCCCAGCTACCGCGAGTTTCAGGTTCCGATCCGTGCAGGATCGACCACGATCGTCACGCCGCATTTCATCGCGCATGCGCACAGGGCCGGGTTGCCCGTGCGTGTGTGGACAGTCGACGAAGCCGCGGAGATCGAGCGGCTGCTCGACTGGGGGGCCGACAGCGTGATCAGCGATCGGCCGGATGTGGCCGTGGACGTCGTGCGGAGATGGACTGCACGGCGGGGGTGAACAACCCCCGAGCCCCGAGCTAGTTCATCCCGTCTGCTGTCGTGAACCTGGGCTCGATGTCCACTGGCACGCCCTTGAGCCTGTCGAGGACCTTCTGCACCTCCGGCCGCACGACGCCGGACTTCTCGATGAGCGCCTTGGCCTTGTCGTAGCTGCCTTCCGCCTGCAGCGTCATGATCTGATTCGTCAGGCTCACGACCGCCGGGCCGATCTTCGCTTCGTTTACGGCAAACGTGCCGTCCGGCTGGGGGACGAACGCGCCCTGGTCGATGAGGTGATTCAGCTGAATCGCGATGCCGCGGCCGTGCGCCTCGTTGATGCCGAAGCGGATCGAGCGGAACGCCGAGGCGAGGAACGTCGTGTACATCGTCCGGGCGATGTCCTTGTCGATCTTGCCGGCGTCGGCCAGCTGCTTCAGCGCCCACAGGCCCGACACGTCCGCCTTGGCCTCCTCGATCGTGCTGTAGGTTTCCTTCAACTCCTGCCTGACCGTCGTCTGGCGCCCGGCGACGGTGATGTTGTGCGGGCCGAGCCCGTGCATCAGCTCGTGCATCAGGATGTGCGTGAAGAACGCGTCGAACGAGACGTTCTTCTGGTCACCCGTCGACAGCGCGACCTTGGAGATCGGCTCGAGCACCATCCTGAACTTCGCCTGCTGCACGTTCTTGAGCATCACGCGCTTCGCGCCCTTTTCCTTGACGACGCGTTCGTCGTTGGGCAGGTTGAAGGCGGCGGTCTGGACGCCACGATTGCCGTCGCCGGCGGAGAAGATCACATTCACGACGCGGATTGGAGACAGCGCGCCAAGTGCCGCGTTGCGATACTTCGGGTCGACGGGCAGGGCGTTCTCGAGCCCCTGCAGCTCCGCGCCAAAGACTTGCAGCTTCTTCGTCTCCGCATCATCGCGCACCGTGATGAACGCTTCGAAGGCCGCCTTGTAGTTGAACCACTCGTCCTCGTAGACCTCGTACGGACCGATCGTCGGCTCGATCGAGGCGTCGAGCTCCATCCAGGCGACGTCGCTGGCATAGTAGTCGTTCGAGATGAACGCGTCGGCCCGTGCGTTCAGGAAGGTTTTCAGCGTCGGCTGCGACGTGAGCTGCGCCGCTTCTCGCAGGAGCGAGGCCGCAAGCGCCAGCTCTCCTTGGTACTCGACGGAGTACGGGACGGCGATGAAGCGGCCGTCAGGCCCACGGCGGATCGTCGTGAAGAATCCCGTCGCCGCCGCCTTCTCAGGGCCGCTCAACGAGTCCAGCCATTTCTGGATTTCTTCCTTCTTCGCGCCGGCCGGATAGTAGTTGGCTGACTCGGGTTTCGGCACGATCCCCGGGACGAACGGCTTGTTGTGGTCCAGGCGCGACCACGGTCCCTTGTTGATGAGGAAGTAGTGGAGGACGTCTGCCGCGTCACCGCCGCGATCCGCGACGGCTTCGCGCGCCAGGCTCTCGAGGAGCGCCTCGTTGCCGGACCACACCTGGCGCAGGAACAGTCCGTCGATGACGCGCGCCGCCGCGACCAGTCGCGCCAGCGCCTTTTTCTCGTTGTCCGGCAGCGCACCGAGGTCGGCGCCGATCTCGGCAGGCGCGAAGCGCGCCGTCATCGTGCGCAGTTCAGAAGTGGCCGCTGCAGGTGCGGCAGGGGGCGAAGCGTCCTTCACGGGTGCGTCTCCAGAGCAGGCCGCGGCGAGTGCGGCCGAGATGAGGGCGAGCGAGAAGCCCGGATTGAAATGCGTATGATGCATGGCTCTTAACCGCATATCGCATGGCTGTTTACGAATATGCCCACGCGAAAGTCGCGGCGGCGTCTCGAAATCCGTTCCGCGATTCCCGCGATACAATAGGAGGATTGTAATCCCGAAGTTTTGAGAGAGAAGGCTTGGACTCCAATGAAAAACGTCGCGCCGCGTGACACCTCGGAAATCGAAGCGATCGAGCAGCGGGAATGGCTCGAGTCGCTCGACTACATCATTCAACAGGGAGATCGGGGCCGCGTCCAGCGATTGCTTGCGTCCCTCAGGCATCGCGCCCGCACGGCGGGCGTGTCGCTGCCGTTCACCGCCGTTACGGCGTACGTCAACACCCTGCGGACTGAAGAGGAAACGCCGATTCCTGGCAGCCAGGAGATCGAGCGCCGGATCAAGAGCCTCGTCCGGTGGAACGCGATGGCGATGGTCGTACGCGCGAACCGCGTCTCCGAAGGCATCGGCGGCCACATCTCCACGTACGCCTCGGCGGCCACGCTCTACGAGGTCGCGTTCAACCATTTCTTCCGCGGCGGCCCCGACGGCGACCTCGTGTACTTCCAGGGACACGCCTCGCCCGGCATCTATTCGCGCGCGTTCCTCGAAGGCCGCCTGTCGGTCGAGAAGCTGCAGAACTTCAGGCAGGAGCTGGAAAAGGGTGGCGGCCTGTCGTCGTACCCCCACCCGTGGCTGATGCCGGACTTCTGGCAGTTCCCGACGGTCTCGATGGGCCTCGGTCCGATCATGTCGATCTACCAGGCGCGATTCGCGCGGTACCTCGAGGATCGCGGCCTGCGGAAACCGTCCGGCCAGAAAGTCTGGGCGTTCCTTGGCGACGGCGAGACCGACGAGCCGGAATCGCTCGGGGCGATCGGTCTCGCGGCCCGCGAGAAGCTCGACAACCTGATCTTCGTCATCAACTGCAACCTGCAGCGTCTCGACGGCCCCGTTCGCGGCAACGGCCAGATCGTGCAGGAGCTCGAGGCGATCTTCCGCGGCGCGGGCTGGAACGTGATCAAGGTCCTGTGGGGCTGCGATTGGGATCCGCTCCTCGCCAACGATCGGGACGGGCTGCTCGCGAAGCGCATGGGGGAGATCGTCGACGGTCAGTACCAGAAGTACACCGTTGAGTCCGGCGCCTACCTGCGCGAGCACTTCTTCGGCTCGGACCCGCGCCTGCTCGATCTCGTGAAGCACCTGTCCGACGATCAGCTCAAGAAGCTTCGACTCGGCGGACACGACCCCCTCAAGGTGTTCAACGCGTACAAGACCGCCACCGAGCACAAGGGTCAGCCGACCGTCATCCTCGCCCGTACGATCAAGGGCTATGGGCTCGGTGAGGCGGGCGAGGGCAAGAACATCACCCATCAGCAGAAGAAACTGAACGAGGCGGACCTCCGCACCTTCCGCACGCGCTTCGGCATCCCGATTTCAGACGACGAAATCGCGGACGCGCCGTTCTACCGGCCGCCCGACGACAGCCCGGAGCTCGACTACCTGCGCGAGCGGCGCAAGTCGCTCGGCGGGTTCATGCCCGTGCGCACTGTCACCTCCGGGCCGCTCAACGTCCAGATCGACCCGCTCTTCGAGGAATTCTCGCAGGGCACCGAAGGACGGAAGGCGTCGACGACGATGGTCTTCGTCCGCATCCTGGCGAAGCTCCTGCGCGACAAGGAAATCGGCGATCTCATCGTCCCGATCGTGCCCGACGAGGCGAGGACGTTCGGGATGGAGGCGCTCTTCCGGCAGATCGGCATCTACTCGCACGTCGGCCAGAAGTACGAGCCGGTCGACATGGACACCCTGCTCTATTACAAGGAAGCGCAGGACGGACAGATTCTCGAAGAAGGGATCACCGAGGCCGGGTCGCTCTCGTCGTTCATCGCCGCCGGCACGGCGTACGCGACCTACGGCATCAACGCGATTCCGTTCTTCATCTTCTACTCGATGTTCGGGTTCCAGCGGGTCGCCGACCTGATCTGGGCGGGCGCCGACTCGCGGACGCGGGGCTTCCTCCTCGGCGCGACCGCGGGGCGCACGACGCTGGCGGGCGAAGGCCTGCAGCACCAGGACGGACACACCCACGTCTTCTCGCTGTCGGTCCCGAACTGCGTGTCCTACGATCCGGCGTTCGCGTACGAGCTCGCCGTCATCATCCAGGACGGCATCCGGCGCATGTACGCGAATCAGGAAAGCGTCTTCTACTACCTGACCGTCATGAACGAGCAGTACGAGATGCCTCCGATGCCGAAGGATTCGCGCGAGGGCATCCTGAAGGGGATGTACCGCTGCCGCCCCGCGTCGAACGCGAAAGCCAAGGCCAAAGCGCAGCTCCTGGGGAGCGGTGCGATCCTCAACGAGGTCATCGCCGCGCAGAAGCTGCTCGAGACCTACGACGTCGCGGCCGACGTGTGGAGCGTCACGAGCTATCAGGAACTCTATCGGGATGCGCACGCTGCCGATCGCTGGAACATGCTGCACCCGACCGACACGCCGCGAGTGCCGTACGTGTCACAGTGTCTGAAGGACACGCCGGGCGTGATCGTGGCGGCATCCGACTACCTGAAGGTGCTGCCGGACTCGCTCGATCGATGGATGCCGCGGCGCGTGCGGTCGCTCGGGACCGATGGTTTCGGACGCAGCGATGATCGCGCCGGGCTGCGTGAGTTCTTCGAAGTCGACGCGCGGTTCGTCGCCCTGGCCACGCTGGCCGAGCTCGCGCAGGAGGGGCAGATCGACCGCTCCGTCGTGGCACGGGCAATCAAGGACTTCGGCATCAACCCGGACAAAGCCGAACCGGCGAAGAGTTGAAACCGGCTTTGGGCTTTCGGCTTTGGGCTTTGGGAAGGGCATTCAGCTCCGAATCGCACCATTGGGATCTGGATGTTCTTGGCAGAGCCGAAAGCCCAAGGCCTAGAGCCTAAAGCCCAGATCTAACGCCTAGCAGCGACAGCCACACACCATGCCCACCGATTTCACGCTCCCCGAACTCGGCGAGAACATCACCGCAGGCGACGTCGTCCGCGTGCTCGTTTCTCCCGGAGATGTCGTCCAGAACGATCAGCCGCTCCTCGAGCTGGAGACCGACAAGGCCACGATCGAGGTGCCTTCGACCCTGAGCGGGACGGTCAAGGAGATCAGGGTCAAGCAGGGAGAGAAGATCAAGGTCGGCCAGGTAGTGCTGACGGTCGAGGAGGGCGCGGGCGCGCCGAAGGACAGCAAGCCGAAGCCCCAGCCGGTTGGGGCGCCCGAGGCAGGCGGCTCGAGCCAGGAAGCGCCCGCCGCGTCCGCGTCGGATTCCGGCCGCCGCGGGAAGGCGGCGGAGGAACCTGCTCCCGAGCCCCGGCAGAAGCGCGGTGAGGTCGTCGATATCAGAGGCGGGGCGCGCAGCGCGCCGACGCCGACGCCGCAGCCCGAGGCGGAAGCGGGGTCGCCCCCGCCGGCGGCGCCGTCCGTGCGCCGGCTCGCGCGCGAGCTCGGCGTCGACATCCTGCGCGTGTCCGGGACCGGTCCCGAGGGACGCATCAGCGTGGAGGATGTCCAGGCGTTCGTCCGCGCGGCGATGTCCGGGGGCGGCAGCGCGCCGTCAGCCGCGCCGGGTGCGGCGGCCTTGCCCGACTTCGCGAAGTGGACCGACGTCGAGCGCAAGCCGATGAGCAACATCCGCCGCAAGACGGCGGAGCATCTCTCGCGCGCGTGGGTCACTATTCCGCACGTCACGCAACACGACCGGGCTGACGTCACCATGCTCGAATCGCTGCGCAAGCAGTACAGCCCGCAGGCCGAGAAGGCGGGCGGCAAACTGACGATGACCGCGATCGCGCTGAAGATCGTGGCGGGCGCGCTCCAGCGATTCCCGCAATTCAACTCGTCGGTCGACGTGGCACGCAACGAGATCGTCTACAAGAAATCGATCCACGTCGGCGTCGCGGCCGACACCGAGCGCGGCCTGCTCGTGCCGGTGATTCGCGACGTCGACCGCAAGGGTGTGCTCCAGCTCGCGATCGAACTCGGGCAGTCCTCGGAGAAGGCGCGCGCCGGCAAGCTCTCTCTCGACGAGATGCAGGGAGGCGGGTTCACGATCACGAATCTCGGCGGCATCGGCGGCACGTCGTTCACGCCCATCGTCAACTGGCCGGAGGTTGCGATCCTCGGCATCTCACGCGGCGCCAGGGAGCCGATCTACGTTGGCGATCGGCTCGAGCCGCGCCTGATGCTTCCGCTGTCGCTCTCCTACGATCACCGCGTGATCGACGGCGCCGACGCGGCGCGCTTCCTGCGGTGGATCGCGGAGGCGTTCGAACAACCATTTGTGATGGCCCTCTAAGTTGGCGGATTCCACACAACTTGTCGTCATCGGTGCGGGTCCCGGGGGCTACGCCGCGGCGTTCTACGCCGCGGATCGCGGCATGAAGGTCTCGCTGGTCGATCCCGCCCCGAACCCGGGCGGGGTCTGCCTGTACCGCGGCTGCATTCCGTCGAAGGCGCTGCTGCACGTCGCCGACGTCCTGAGCGAAGCGAAGCACGCGGCCGCGTGGGGCGTCACGTTCGGGACTCCGACGATCGACGTCAACAAGGTCCGTGCGTTCAAGGACAAGGTCGTCACGCAGCTCACGGGCGGCGTCGGCCAGGTCGGCCGGATGAGGAAGATTGACTACATCCAGGGGACGGCGGCGTTTCGCGACCCGCGGTCGCTGGAGATCGAGGCCCCCGACGGCGCGCGCCGTACGCTGGCATTCGAGCACGCCGTGATCGCGACCGGGTCCAGGCCGGCTACCGTGCCTGGCATAACGATTGACAGCCCGCGCGTGATGGACTCGACGGCCGCGCTCGACCTGCCCGACGTCCCCGCGTCGCTGCTGGTCGTCGGCGGCGGCTACATCGGGCTGGAGCTGGGCACTGTCTACGCCGCACTCGGTTCGAGAGTGACCGTCGTCGAGATGACCGACGGCCTGCTGCCTGGCGCGGATCGGGATCTGGTCAACATCCTCGCGAAGCGGATCGAATCGATCTGCGAAGCAGTCCTTCTCAACACGAAGGTGGCCTCGCTCCAGAAGGCGAAGGACGGCATCGCCGTCACGTTCGAAGGACAGCTGCCGGAGGGTATGCCGAAGGAGCGGACGTTCGATCGCGTGCTCGTGTCCGTCGGCAGGCGGCCCAACTCGTCGATCCCCGGCCTCGACAGGACGAAGGTCCGGGTCGATTCGCGCGGGTTCATCGAAACGACCGAGGCGCGCGCCACGGACGAGCCGACGATCTATGCGATCGGCGACGTGGTCGGCGAGCCCATGCTCGCGCACAAAGCGTCCCACGAGGCCCGCGTCGCGATCGACGCGATCCTCGGCGTGCGCGTCGCCTTCGATCCGCTCGCGATCCCTGCGGTCGTCTTCACCGATCCCGAAGTGGCGTGGTGCGGCCTGACGGAGAACGACGCGGCCAAACAGAAGCGCGAGGTGACTGTCGCGCGCTTTCCGTGGGGTGCGTCCGGGCGCGCCATCACGCTCGATCGCACCGACGGCATGACGAAGCTCGTCATCCATCCGGAATCGAAGCGCGTCCTCGGCGTCGGCATCGTCGGTCCCGGCGCTGGTGAGCTCATCTCCGAGGCCGTCGTCGCGATCGAAATGGGCGCGTCGGTCGAGGACCTGAAGCTGAGCATCCACCCTCATCCGACGCTGTCGGAGACGTTGATGGAAGCCGCCGAGGTGTTCTTCGGCGAGTCGACGCACGTCTACAAACCGAAACGACGCTGACGGGTTCGAGCCCCGAGCCCCGGCTCATTTCAGCGCCGCGCGCGCCCGTCTGAACACGGCGTCCATCATCGGCGCCGTGAGCCTGCCTGTGTTCGTGTTCTGCCGGCTCGGGTGATAGGACCCGATCACCGTGTAGCGCCCCGCCGCGTAGCAGGCGTCGTGCGCGAACGCCGGCTTCGGCTTCACGACAATCCCTCGATCTGCCAGCAGTTTCCACGCGGCGTCGAACCCGATCCGGCCGAGCCCGACAATGATCTCGACGTTGGGCAGCGCTGCCGCCTCCGCAACGAGATGGGGATGACAGGCGGCGATCTCCGCGGGTGTCGGTTTGTTGTCCGGTGGAGCGCATCGCACGGCGGCGGCGATATACGCGTCGCTCAACTGAAGCCCATCCTCCGGATGCCGCGCGGTCGGGATGCTCGCGAAGCCGTGCTCGTGCATCGCGCGCATGAGAAAGTCCCCGGAGCCGCGCGGTCCGTCGCCGGTGAAGACGCGTCCCGTGCGATTTGCGCCGTGCGCGGCGGGTGCCAGGCCGATCACGAGCACGCGCGCGCGGCCGTCGCCGAAGCCCGGCACCGGCCGGCCCCAGTATTCCTCGTCGCGATGCGCGGCTTTCTTCTCGATGGCAACCCGGCGGCAATAGGTGCGCAGCCGCTCGCAGCGGCTGCACGACACGATTTGTTGGCGGACGTCCGCGAGCGTGGCGGGGCGCTTACCGCGCGGCTTCGTAGGATTGGGTCTGCTCGTGGGCATGGTACGAGCTGCGAACCAGTGGACCCGATTCGACGTGTCCGAAGCCCATGTCGAGCGCGAGCCGTTTGAGCCGGTCGAATTCCTCGGGCTGGTAGTACCGCACCATCGGCAGGTTGGCGGCCGACGGCCGCAGATACTGACCAATCGTCACGATCCGGCAGCCGACCGATCGAAGATCGCGGAGCGTCGCCACGACCTCGTCCCACTCCTCGCCAAGGCCCACCATCAGGCCGGACTTCGTCGGGATCTCAGGCGCGTAAGCACGCGCGCGATCGAGCAGCTGCAGCGCGCGATCGTAGCGTCCGCCCGGCCGCGCCGTGCGATAGAGGCGGGGCACCGTCTCGATGTTGTGGTTGAGGACGTCCGGGCTCGCATCGAGCACCGTGCGGAGCGCGGATTCGTCGCCCTTGAAGTCGGGAATGAGCACCTCGAGCCGGCACGACGGGATGCGCTCGCGCGTCGCCTCGATCGTTCGCGCGAAGTGCGACGCGCCGCAGTCCGGCAGATCGTCGCGGTCGACGGACGTCACGACGACGTAGTCGAGACCGAGGGTGCGGATGGCGTCGGCGACCTTGATCGGCTCGTCGACATCGGCCGGCTTCGGCGCGCCGTGCGTCACGTTGCAGTAGCCGCACGATCGCGTGCACGTGTCGCCGAGGATCATGAACGTGGCCGTCCCGTGGTGCCAGCACTCACCGATGTTCGGGCAGTTGGCTTCCTCGCAGACCGTGTGGAGCCCGAGCGAGCGCATCAGGCCCTTGAGGCGGTGATAGTTCTCGGATCCCGGCGCGCGGACCTTGAGCCACTCCGGCTTGGGCTGCCTCGGCAGCTCACCGGCGCGCGTCTTGCGCCCACGAATCAACGGCAGTGGTGTAACCGACAATCTGTAGTCCGCAACCTTCATTATACTGGCTGGCATGTCCCTCTCGATTACCTGGCTCGGTCACGCCACCTTCATCATCACGACGCCAGGTGGCAAGCGCATCGTCACGGACCCGTGGCTCGAAGGCAATCCGATGTGCCCGCCCGATCGGCGCAAGATCGAGAAGGCGGATCTCATCCTCCTGACGCACGGCCACTCCGATCACTCCGGCAGCGTGGTCGCGGTCGCGCGTGCGACGGGCGCGCCCGTCGTCGCGATCCACGAGCTGTCGCTGTGGCTCGAACGCAAGGGGCTGCACGACGTCAAGGGCATGGGGATTGGCGGAACGATCTCGATCGCGGGCCTCGAGGTCACGATGACGCCCGCCGTCCACAGCAGCAGCGTCGTCGAGAACGATACCCTCGTGTACCTGGGGCAGCCCGCGGGCTTCGTCGTGCGCGTCGAGAACGGCCGGTCGTTCTACTTCGCCGGCGACACGGCGCTCTTCGGAGACATGCGTCTGATCGCGGAGATGCACGCGCCCGAGATTGCGTTCCTGCCGATTGGCGATCACTACACGATGGGGCCGGACGCGGCCGCGCGCGCGTGCCAGTTGCTCGGCGTGCGCCAGGTCGTGCCGATGCACTACGGAACGTTTCCCGTACTCACCGGCACGCCCGAGCGCCTCAAGCACCTGGTGCAACCGTACGGCGTCGACGTGCTCGTGCTGAAGCCGGGAGAGACGGCGGACATCAGCTACTCAGCTCTCAGCTCTCAGCTCTCAGCTTTCAGCTTTCAGCCTTCAGCTTCGAGCTTCCAGCTGCCAGCTACCAGCTCTCAGCTTCCAGCTGCTAGCAGCCTCCATCTCGGAGCTGCGCGCCGCCAACACCTTCGGCTCACAGTCGATCGACTACAATCAGCGTCCTCTGGCTGGAAGCCAGAAACCAGAAGCCAGAAGCCGGAAGCTGGCAGCTGGAAGCTAGACTGAACGGAGACAAGAGACATGCGCATCGGATTTCAGGGGACAGCGGGCGCGTACAGCGAGTCTGCAGCGCTACGCGCCTGGCCGGGCTCGGACACGGTCGCGTTCGATCGATTCGAGGACGTGTTCGCGGCGGTCGCGTCCGGGCGCACGTCGCACGGCCTGCTGCCGGTCGAGAATTCGATCGGGGGCAGCATCCATCGCAATTACGATCTGATGCTCGAGCACGATCTGCCGATCGTTGCTGAAACCGAGTTGACGGTAGTCCACAACCTGCTCGCGCTTCCGGGCGTGGACCTTCCCGCGATCAAGCGCGTGTTCTCCCATCCGCAGGCGCTGGCCCAGTGCGAGATGTTCCTGCAGACCCTCCCCGGTGTCGAGATCGTCGCGACCTACGACACCGCAGGAAGCGCGCGCATGATTCGCGACGGCGGCCTGACGGACACGGCGGCCGTCGCCTCCGCCCGCGCGGCCGAGCTCTTCGGCCTGAACTCGCTCCGCGAGGGCGTTCAGGACTACGCGGACAACATCACACGGTTCCTACTCGTCGCGCGGGACACACGCGGGATTGTCGGCACGCCCGACAAGACATCGATCGCGTTCGCCCTTCATAACGCCCCGGGCGCGCTGTTCAAGGCCCTGAGCGTGTTCGCGCTGCGAGACATCGACCTCACGAAGCTGGAGTCGCGGCCCGCTCGCGGCCGCCCCTGGGAATACGTCTTCTATGCCGATCTCGCGGCCGGGCGGGACGAGTTGCGCTGCGGCCGAGCTATCGTCCACCTCGCGGAATCCGCCCGGTGGGTCAAGACGCTGGGCTCGTATCCGCGATGGCACACCCCGGAACAGCCGGCCGCCGTAGAGAATAAATAGAGCTTATACAATATATAGCATTATAAATTTGACTGATTGAGCCGCAGGCCGTACGGTTAAGGGTATGTCCACGGCTGCGGGCTCCGGTCCGCGTCCCACGCGCAGCCTGACCATCACGAGCGGCAGCCATCGCGCCCCCGCCCGCGCGATGCTCAAGGCCGTCGGGTTCACCGACGACGATCTGCGCAAGCCGCTCGTCGGCGTCGCCAACACCTGGATTGAAATCGGGCCGTGCAACCTGCACCTGCGCCGCCTGGCCGTCGCGGTCAAGGACGGCGTCCGCGCCGCCGGCGCGACGCCGATGGAGTTCAACACGGTCTCGGTCTCCGATGGCATCACCATGGGGACCGAAGGCATGCGGATGTCGCTCGTCAGCCGCGAGGTGATCGCGGACTCGATCGAGCTCGTCGCGCGCGCCAACCACTTCGACGCCCTCGTCATTCTCGTCGGCTGCGACAAGACGATTCCCGGCGCGGCCATGGCGCTCGCGCGGCTCGACATCCCCGGGCTCGTGCTCTACGGCGGATCCATCGCACCCGGCAGGTGGCAGGGCAAGGACGTCACGATCCAGGACGTCTTCGAGGCGGTCGGCGCGTTCGATTCGGGCCGCCTCAGCCAGTCGGAGTTCGCGGCGCTCGAAAACAGCGCGTGCCCGGGCGCCGGCGCCTGCGGCGGGCAGTTCACGGCCAACACGATGGCGACAGCGTGCGAGTTCCTCGGCCTGTCGCCGTTCGGCAGCGCGTCCGTGCCCGCGATGGACGCGGACAAGGACGCCGTCGCCCGTGAGGCGGGCAAGCTCGTCGTCGAGCTTCTCGCGCGGGATCTGCGCCCGAGACAGATTCTCAGCGCGAGCGCCTTCGAAAACGCCATCGCCGCGGTCGCGGCGACCGGCGGCTCCACGAACGCCGTGCTGCACCTGATGGCGATTGCGAAGGAGGCAGGCGTCGCGCTCCGGCTCGAGGACTTCGATCGGATCAGCGCGTCCGTTCCGCTCGTCGCGGATCTCAAACCGGGTGGACGCTTCGTCGCGACGGATCTTCATGCGGCCGGCGGCACCCTGCTCGTGGCGCAGCGCCTGAACGAGGCGGGACGCCTCCACACGTCCCCCCTCACCGTCAGCGGCCGGACGATCGGCGACGAGGCGGCGAGGGCGAAGGAATCGCCGGGCCAGGAGGTCGTGAGGCCGCTCGACGCCCCGCTCCAGCCATCCGGCGGACTCGCGATTCTGACCGGCAACCTCGCGCCGTCCGGTTGCGTCGTCAAGGCGACGAAGACGACTCCCCGCGATGCACCGGGGCCCGGCGCGGGTCTTCGACCGCGAGGAAGATGTCGCGGACGCCCTGACCCGGGGCGGCATCCATGCTGGCGACGTCGTCGTGATCCGATACGAGGGACCAAAGGGCGGACCAGGCATGCGCGAGATGCTGGCGGTGACCGCCGCAATCATGGGCGCCGGGCTGGGCGAGTCGGTCGCGCTCATCACGGACGGCCGTTTCTCGGGCGCGACGCGCGGACTGATGGCGGGCCATGTCGCCCCGGAAGCCGCGGTCGGCGGTCCCATCGCGGCTGTGCACGAAGGCGACATGATCGTCATCGACGTGGAAGGGCGCGCGCTCCGGATCGAAGTGTCCGACGAGGAATTGAAGGCCAGGCTCGCGACGTGGAAGCCGCCGGCGCCACGCTACGCGACCGGCGTCATGGCGAAGTACGCGCGGCTCGTGTCGTGCGCGTCAGCCGGGGCGACAACGGGTTAGTTGTTAGCTACCAGCTACCAGCTACCAGCGAGAGCGTTCCGATCCCTGTGGACGGAATTTTGATCTGAATGCTTGTAGCTGAAAACTGAGAACCGAGCGCTGAAAGCTGAGAGCTGGAAGCTGGAAGCTGGGAACTGAAAGAGCGACATCATGAAACGAACTGGATCACAGATTCTCTGGGAATGCCTGGTGCGCGAAGGCGTCACCGACATCTTCGGTTATCCCGGCGGTGCGATTCTGCCGGCGTACGACGCCATGCTGGACTATCCGGTCCGGCACATCCTCGTGCGTCACGAGCAGGGCGCGACGCACATGGCGGACGGCTATGCGCGTGCCAGCGGCCGCGTGGGCGTCGCTATCGCGACGTCCGGTCCGGGCGCGACCAACATGGTCACGGGCATCGCCACCGCGATGATGGATTCGTCGCCGATTGTCTGCATCACCGGTCAGGTTGGCAGCCGGCTGATCGGATCGGACGCGTTCCAGGAGACCGACATCACCGGGATCACCCTGCCGATCACGAAACACAACTACCTCGTTACGCGGCCGGAGGATGTCGCGAAGACCGTGCGCGAGGCGTTTGCCGTCGCGACGCAGGGCAGGCCGGGTCCGGTCCTCATCGACATCACGAAGGACGCGCAGCAGGCGTCCTGCGAGTTCGAGTGGGAGAAAGCAGCGCCGAATCCGCGCCACGTGGGCGTGCCGCGCGCGGCGATTTCGGACTCCGACCGGCGTCTTGCGCTCGATCTGATCCACGGCGCGAAACGCCCGGTGATCCTCGCGGGCCACGGCATCCTCCTGTCCGGCGCGATGCCGTTCGTGAAAGAGTTCGCCGAGCGCGCGGGAATCCCGGTGGCGATGACGCTGCTGGGCATCGGTGCGTTCCCGGCATCGCATCCGCTCAATCTCGGCATGATGGGGATGCACGGCGAGGCGTGGGTCAACACCGCCATTCAGGAAGCGGATCTGCTGATCGCGCTCGGGATGCGCTTCGACGACCGCGTCACGGGCAACGTCCGGACCTACGCGCGGCAGGCGAAGAAGATCCACGTGGACGTCGATGCCGCGGAGATTGGAAAGATCGTCGCGGTCGACGTCGGGCTGGTGGGTGACCTGTGCGACGTCCTGGGCGCGCTGGTGCCGGGTGTGGAGACGGGGCGGCACGACGACTGGATCGCGCGGATCGACGCGCTCAAAGGCGATTCCGCGGTCCGCGACATCCAGAATCTTCCAGACGACGGGCATCTCTATGCGGCGCACGTGATGAACGATCTCTGGCGCGCCACGAACGGCCGTGCGGTGGTCGCGACCGACGTCGGCCAGCACCAGATGTGGGAGGCGCAGTACTACCGCCACGACGCACCCCGGTCGCTCATCACGTCCGGTGGCCTGGGCACGATGGGATTCGCGCTGCCTGCCGCGATCGGCGCGAAGGTGTCCCGCCCCGACGCGGAAGTCTGGACCATCGCTGGAGACGGTGGTTTCCAGATGACGCTGGCGGAGCTGGCGACGATCAAGCAGGAGAACCTCGACGTCAAGATCGCCGTGATCAACAACGGCTATCTGGGCATGGTCCGTCAATGGCAGGAGTTCTTCTACGAGCGCCGGTATGCGGCGACTCCGCTGCTCAGCCCTGATTTCGCCAAGGTCGCGGAGGCGTACGGGTTGCGCGGCCTCACGGTCAAGACGCGCGGCGAGGTCCTCCCTGCGATCGAAGCCGCACGATCGCACCAGGGCACGGTGCTGATCGATTTCCAGGTCGAGCAGGAGGACACCGTGTACCCGATGGTGCCGGCCGGCGCGGATCTCCACGCGATGATCCGCCGGCCGTCTGCGATTGCCGAGACTGCGATGGAGGAAGTGTGACAACCAGAGATCCGCATGTCTTCGTGGTGGACGTCGAAGACGAACCCGGCGTGCTCACGCGCGTGTCGTCGCTCTTCCGGCGTCGCGGCTTCAACATCGTTTCGCTGACGGTCGGCGTGACCGAGCGGCCCGGCGTGTCGCGCATGACGATCGTGGTGGACGCGCCGGACGTGGCGGCCCGCCGCATCGAGGCGCACTTGTGGAAGCTCGTGAACGTGATTCGCGTCGAGGACGTGACCGGTGCGGCGTCGGTGCGCCGCGAGCTCGTGATGGTCAAGGTCACCGCCGATGCCGAGGCGCGCACGCACGTGATGAAGCTGGCCGAGGTGTTCCGCGCGCGGGTCATCGACGTCGCGCCGGAATCGCTGATTCTCGAGAGCACCGGCACGAGTGACAAGATCGCCGGCCTGCTGGACGTGCTCCGGCCGTTCGGCGTGCTCGAAGTCGCGCGGAGCGGTCACGTCGCGATGGTCCGCGGCGCGCAGGGCGGACAGGCGCCCGCGGCCGACGTCGACGCCGAGACCGTGCCGGACAACGTCAGTTATTCGGTATAGATCCGGCTTTGGGCTCAAGGCTGTAGGCTCTGGGCGTGTCAGCCGGACAGTCACTCTGAAGATCTGGTCGAGGTCAAAAGCCTGAGGCTGGGCCAAAGCCCAAGGCCCAAGGCTTACAGCCACACCTTTCACAAAAGGATTCACACATGGCAACGATGTTTTATGACCGCGACGCGGACCTGAATCTGATCAAGGGCCGGAAGGTCGCCGTGATTGGGTACGGATCGCAGGGACACGCGCACGCGCTCAACTTGAAAGACAGCGGCGTGGACGTGAGGGTCGGGCTTCCGGAGACCAGCAAGTCGCGCGGCGCGGCGACGGCGGCGGGTCTGACGGTCGATACGCCGGCCGCCGTGAGCGAATGGGCTGACGTCATCATGGTGCTCGTGCCGGACACCGCCCAGTCCGAACTGTACACGACGGCGATCGCGCCGCACCTCAAGGCGGGCAAGACGCTGATGTTCGCGCACGGATTCAACATCCGCTTCGGGTGGATCGTGCCGCCGAAGGACGTCGACGTCACGATGATCGCGCCGAAATCGCCGGGACATCGCGTGCGCGAGCTGTACGTCGAAGGGGCGGGCACGCCCGCCCTGCTCGCGGTGCACCAGGACGCCTCGGGTCACGCACGCGCGCTCGCGTTGTCGTACGGCAAGGGCATCGGCGTCACGCGCGCAGGCGTGATCCAGACCACGTTCGCGGAAGAGACGGAGACGGATCTCTTCGGCGAGCAGGCCGTGTTGTGCGGCGGCGTCAGCGCGCTCGTCAAGGCCGGGTTCGAGACGCTGGTCGAAGCCGGCTATCAGCCGGAGATTGCGTACTTCGAGTGCCTGCACGAGCTGAAGCTGATCGTGGATTTGATCTATCGCGGCGGCCTCAACTACATGCGCTACTCCGTGAGCGACACCGCCGAGCACGGCGACTACACGGGCGGGCCGCGGGTCGTCAGCGAGGCGACGCGTCAGGAGATGCGGCGCATGCTGGCCGAAGTGCGTGACGGCACGTACGCGAAGAAGTGGATGGCCGAGCATGCCGCGGGCCGGCCGTGGTTCGATGCCACGCGCAAGGCGGAGCGGTCGCATCAGATCGAGCAGGTCGGCGCGCGGCTGCGCGAGATGATGCCGTTCCTGGACCCCGTCCGCGATCCCCTGCGCAAGACGGAAACCGAAGGCGTCAGCGCATAGGGACACTCAATCGGGACAGTCACGCGTGACTGTCCCGATTGAGTGTCCCCTGTCCGTCCGCGGACACTCAGCGGGGAGTGTCCCCGCCGGCGACCAGAGAGGCGATCTCGGCGACGACGCGGTCGATCGGGCGGTCGGACGTCTCGACCGTGTGCGCGGCGGTTGCGTACAGCGGCTCGCGGGCGGCGAGCAGCGATCGCAGGTCCGACATCGCCTGCGGGTGGTTCACGAGCGGACGCCGGTCGCCCTGCCGCAGCACGCGGTTCCAGTGATCCTCGGGCGTCGCGCGCAGCCACACGGTCAGCGCACCTCGCCGCAGGAGCGCGAACGTCTCCGGCGCCGTCACGAGCCCGCCCCCGGTCGCAAGCACCATCGGGCCCTCCGACTCCAGGACGGCTTGCAGTACCTCCCGCTCCAGACGCCGGTAGTAGTCTTCGCCGTGCAGAGAGAACAGCTCCGCGAGGCTGATGTTCGCTGCCTGCTCGATGCGCCGATCGAGCTCGACGAACGGCACCCGCAGCCTGCGCGCGAGCCGCTTGCCGACCGTCGTCTTGCCCGCGCCCCGGAGGCCGAGCAGGGCGACGATCGGATCGTCCCGCTGTTCGGGCGGCATCGTGATGAGCGACGCGGGCGTGACGTCGAGCGCGCGCGCGACGTCGGCCAGCCGCCGGACCGAAATATTGCCGCGGCCCGCCTCGAGCTGGACGAGGAACCGCGGTGAAACCCCCGAGCGTTCCGCGACCTGCTTCAGCGTCCATCCGCGCTGCAGCCGGCGCGCACGCGCCCGCTGGCCGAGCGATCGCAACAAGTCCGGGGCCATGGGTGAACTATATTACGCGCCCGCAGACCGTCATTTGTCCTTCGCATGGCTCGCATGCGGCCGTGCGATAGCGCGGCCATGCGGATCGCGCATCGATTGCATGTGAAAGTTATGCGCAACGGCTCAGACGCCGGAACCTATGATTTGATCCCATGAACCTTACGGAAGCGGGAACGAGCGCCACGCGGACGCTCACGATCGTTCTCCCCGAGTCGGAGTGGCAGGCGCTTCGCACGGCCGAACCGGACGCCATCGGCTGGCTGCAGGCGCAGATCCGTCAGCGCCTCGGCGAGAAGACGGGGCTGACGCGCAACGCCGGGCCCTCGGGATCGACGGCCGACAGCTGGGCCGACGACGACTACTGATCGACCAGACGAGACCGCGCGGCGCGGCGCCAACCGCGCACCGCGTCGTGGCTGCAGTATACTGCGTTAACTGAGCAAGGACCGCAGTATGTTGCCTTGACACGCCCAGATCCCCCGGGTAGGCTTGACCGGAGATGGACGCGGCCGCGAAAGCTTCCCACCCACAGGTGTCGTTCGACACCGCTCCGGATCGATACAAACACTGGAAGTTGACGTTTGACGGGCCTGTCGCAACGCTGTCGATGGACGTGCGTGAGGACGCGGGACTGTCGTCGGACTATCGGCTGAAGCTCAACTCGTACGACCTCGGCGTCGACATCGAGCTCGCCGACGCGATCCAGCGGCTCCGCTTCGAACACCCGGAGGCACACGCGGTCGTCATCACGAGCCTCAAGGAGCGCGTGTTCTGCGCCGGCGCGAACATCTTCATGCTTCGCGGGTCGAGCCACGCGTGGAAAGTCAACTTCTGCAAGTTCACGAACGAAACACGCCTCGCGATCGAGGACGCGAGCGCGCATTCCGGCTTGAAGTTCCTGGCCGCGCTGAACGGCATCTGCGCCGGGGGCGGCTACGAGCTGGCGCTCGCGTGCGACGAGATCGTGCTCGTCGACGATGGGAATTCGGCCGTGAGCCTGCCGGAGACGCCGCTGCTCGGCGTGCTGCCGGGGACCGGCGGCCTGACGCGCGTGGTCGACAAGCGGAAGGTGCGCCGCGATCTGGCGGACGTCTTCGGAACGGTCGCGGAAGGGGTGAAGGGCCGGCGCGCGGTCGAGTGGGGCCTCGTCGATGCGGTGCACCCGACGAGCCAGTTCAAGGATCGCGTCGCCCGGCGCGCATCCGAGCTCGCGGCCCTGTCGGACCGTCCGCCCTCGGGTCCCGGCATCACGCTCCGACCGCTGAACCCTGTGGTGTCCGACGAAGCCGTGAAGTACGCGCACGTGTCGCTGCAGATCGATCGCGCGCGCCGCGTAGGGACGATCACCGTCAGCGGGCCGGAAACACCGCAGCCGGCGACGCCGGAAGAGTTCCTGGCGGCCGGCGACGAGTGCTGGGCGCTGCGCGCGTTCCGCGAACTGGACGACGCGCTGCTGCGTTTGCGTCTCGAAGAGTCGTTGATCGGGACCGTCGTCGTACGCACGGAAGGAGATGCCGCCGCGGTGCTGGCGGTCGACGAAGCGTTGCTGTCGCATGCGTCCCACTGGCTCGTGAGGGAGATCGTGCATTTCGTCAAGCGCACGTTGAAGCGGATGGATCTCACGTCGCGCAGCTTTTTCGCCCTGGTCGAGCCAGGCAGCTGCTTTGCCGGCACGCTGTTCGAGCTGGCGCTCGCCTCGGACCGGATATACATGCTGGATGATCCCGATCAGCCGAACTCCGTCGCGCTGTCCGGGATGAACGGTGGACCGCTCCGGATGAGCAACGGCCTGACGAGGCTCGAGACGCGGTTTCTCGGGCTGCCCGAGCGGCCGCGCGAACTGCTCGAGGAAGGCAAGCCGTTCGATGCACAGGAAGCGCTCGACGCCGGCATCGTGTCCTTTGCCCCCGACGAGCTCGACTGGGACGATGAAGTCCGGCTGGCGATCGAAGGCCGCGCGGCGCTGTCGCCCGATGCCTTGACCGGGATGGAAGCAAATCTGCGGTTCGCGGGCCCTGAAACGATGGAGACCAAGATCTTCGGACGCCTGACCGCGTGGCAGAACTGGATCTTCCAGCGCCCGAACGCGGTGGGCGACAAAGGCGCGCTGACGGCCTACGGGTCGCAGTCGAGACCGGAGTTCGATTTCAATCGGACATGACGGAGCTCCCGGCTTCCAGCTGCCAGCTCCCAGCTGAGAGCTGAGAGTTTAGAAGCTGGAAGCTGGAAGCTGGCAACTGGAAGCTGCTTATGATCTCCGCTGAAAAAATCCCGAACAACGTCGGCCTCTCCAGCAACAAGCGTCTGCAGCGCGCGCTCGAGCACTGGCAGCCCGCCTACATCCAGTGGTGGCGCGACATGGGCCCGCAGGGGTTTCAGGACCTGCATCAGGTCTACGTGCGGACGGCCATCAGCGTCGACTCGGAGGGCTGGGCGCACTTCGAGTACGTCAAGCTTCCGGAGTACCGGTGGGGCATATTCCTCGCCGAGCCGGTTCACGATCGGCGGATCGGATTCGGTGACTTCTACGGACAGTCGGTCTGGCAGGAGGTCCCCGGCGAGTTCAGGAATCAGCTCCGGCGGCTGATCGTGACGCAGGGGGACACCGAGCCGGCGAGCGTGGAGCAGCAGCGGTGGCTCGGCCAGCGCTGTCCGAGCCTGTACGATCTGCGCAATCTGTTTCAGGTGAACGTGGAAGAAGGGCGCCATCTCTGGGCGATGGTCTACCTCCTGCACTCGTACTTCGGCCGTGACGGCCGCGACGAGGCGGAGGAGCTGCTCGCGCGCCAGAGCGGCAACCGGGACAAGCCGCGGATCCTCGACGCGTTCAACGAGCCAATCGACAACTGGCTCGATTTCTTCATGTTCACGATGTTCACCGACCGCGACGGCAAGTCGCAGCTGCTGTCGCTCTCGGAGAGCTCGCTCGATCCGCTGTCGCGCACGACGCGCTTCATGCTGACCGAAGAGGCCCACCACATGTTCGTCGGCGAGACCGGTGTGGCGCGCATCATCGAGCGCACCTGCCAGCTGACGAGACAGGCCGGCTTCTCCGGCGACGTGCGGAAGATGGGCGGGATCGATCTCGAGACCATCCAGAAGTTCATCAATCTCTGGTTCAGCCTCAGCCTCGACCTGCACGGCAACGAGATCTCGACGAACGCCGCGTCCTACTTCGCGAACGGCCTCAAGGGCCGCGCACAAGAGGAGAAGTGGGACGATCACGTCGTGACCGAGAAGTTCTACGATCTCGATGTTGCGAATGCCGGACGGATCGAGCGGAAGACGATCCCGATGCGCACCGCGATGAACGAGGTGCTCCGCGACTGGTACGTCGGGGACTGCCAGGCCGGCGTACACCGGTGGAACCGCATTTTCGAGCGCCACGGGATGTCGGATCGCCTGCGCCTGCCGAACAGGAGGTTCAACCGTGGCATCGGCATGTTCTCGTCGCTGCACTTCGATCCGGGCGGCGCGGCGGTGACCGATGCGGAGTGGGAGCGCAGGAAGCATGAATGGCTGCCGGCACCGCAGGATCGCGAGTATTTGCTCAGCATCATGGCGGAGCCGGTCTACGAGCCTGGCAAGTTTGCCAACTACATCGCACCGCCGCTCCGCGGCATCAACCGGCTGCCGATTGATTTCGAGTACGTGCGTACTGAGATCTGATCGGGGATTTGTGGATTGCGGGTTGCGGATTGGGGTTGGGGATTGAGGATTTGTGATTGACGGGCTGATAGTCGATACTGAGCCATCGATCGCAATCGTCAATCGCTGTTTCCCAGTTCTCGATTCCAATCCCTATTCGTCAATCCCCAAATCCAATCCGCAATCCGCAATCCACAAGCCGCAATGAAACAACTTCTGATCGACAACGAATGGCGCCCTGCGTCTGCAGGCAGGACGATGGACGTGGTGAATCCGGCGACGGAGGAAGTCATCGCCTCGGTTGCCGCTGCGGACGGCGCCGATGTCGGGGCCGCTGTGGCGGCTGCGCGCGCGGCTCTGGAGGGGCCCTGGGGAAGGATGTCGGCGCGCGACCGCGGCCGGCTCGTGGCCAAGCTCGCCGCGCGCCTGATGGAACGCGCGGACGAGATCGCGAAGCTCGAGACGCTGCACAACGGCAAGCCCATCAGCGAGTCGCGCAACATCGAGATTCCCGCTGCGGCCGAGTGCTTCGAATACTTCGCCGGCTGGGCCGACAAGGTGATGGGCGAAACAATTCCGGTGCGCGGGAATCACCTGACCTACACGCTTCGCGAACCGGTCGGCGTCGTGGCGGCGATCGTGCCGTGGAACTTTCCGCTGCTGCTCGCGGCCTGGAAGGTGGCGCCGGCGCTGGCATGCGGGAACACCGTCATCCTGAAACCCGCGAGCCAGACGCCGCTCACGGCCATCGCGCTCGGTGAGATCGCCGTCGAAGTCGGCCTGCCGGCCGGCGTTCTGAACGTCGTCACCGGCCCCGGCGCGGTACTCGGTCAGGCGCTGGTGGAGCACCCGGGAATCGACAAGATCGCGTTCACCGGCGACACGGCGACGGGCAAGTCGATCATGCGCACCGCCGCGGATACGCTCAAGAAGATCACGCTGGAGCTCGGCGGCAAGTCCCCGAACATCGTGCTGGCTGACGCCGACCTCGACGCGGCGCTTCGCGGCGCATCGATCGGCATCTTCTACGGCAAGGGAGAGGTGTGCGCGGCGGGCTCGCGGCTGCTGGTCGACCGCGCCATCAAGGACGAGTTCATCGACAAGCTCGCTGCCCGGGCGAAGAAGATCGTGCCTGGCGATCCGCTCGATCCCAAGACGCGTTTCGGTCCTGTGTCGTCGAAGAAGCAGATGGAGACGGTCCTTCGCTACATCGAGTCGGGAAAGCAGGAAGGTGCGGCGCTCGTCGCCGGCGGCGGCCGCGCCGACATCGGGACCGGCAAGGGATACTTCGTCCAGCCGACGATATTTGCCGACGTGCGCCCGGAGATGACCATCGCGCGGGAAGAGATCTTCGGCCCTGTGCTCGCGGCGATTGAGTTCGCCGATCTGGACGAGGCGATCGCGAGGGCCAATGACACGCCGTACGGGCTCGCGGCGGGCGTGTGGACGCGCGATATCAAGAAGGCGCACTATGCCGCCCGGAAGCTCCAGGCCGGGACCGTCTGGATCAACACGTATAACGTGTACGATACGGCGGCGCCGTTCGGCGGCTACAAGCAGAGCGGCTTCGGACGCGAGATGAGCGCGCACGCGCTCGAGCACTACACGCAGGTCAAGAGCGTGTGGGTGGATTTGAACATGTAGGCTTCGGGACACAATGATCCTCTCCGACTGGCGCTCCGAATTCCCCATCGTCGAGACCTGCACGTATCTGGTGAGCCACTCGCTCGGGGCGATGCCGAGGCGGACGCGCGAGTCGCTCCAGGAATACGCGGAGACGTGGAACACGCGCGGCGTGCGGGCGTGGCACGAAGGGTGGTGGGAGCTCGGGCGTGAGACGGGCGACCTGCTCGCTCCGCTGCTCGGCGTCGCGACGGGCACGATCTCCATGCACCAGAACGTGTCGGTTGCCATGGGGATCGTCGCGTCGTGTTTCCGGTACGACGGCCCGCGCCGGAAAATCGTCCTCACCGACCTCGAGTTCCCGACGAACATGTATCTCTTCGAGGGGTTCCGCCGGTACGGGGCGGACATCGTCTACGTACCGTCGCGGGACAGCGTCCGGACCGATCTCGACAGGCTCCTCGAGGCGATAGACGAGCGGACGGTGCTCGTCCCGCTCTCGGTCGTGCTGTTCAGGAGCTCGTACATCCAGGACGCCCGTGCCGTCATCGAGCGGGCGCACCAGGTCGGCGCGCACGTCATCCTCGACGTGTATCAGGCGGCGGGGACGATTCCGCTGCAGGTCGGGGACATGAGCGCGGACTTCGCCGTGGGCGGCTCGGTCAAGTGGTTGTGCGGCGGACCTGGCGCCGGGTATCTCTACGTGCGCCCGGATCTGGCGCGCCAGCTCGAGCCGGGGCTGATCGGCTGGGCCGCCCACGCCGAGCCGTTCGCGTTTGCGACCGGACCCGTGCAGTACGCCGAGGGTGCCGAGCGTTTTCAGAGCGGCACGCCCAACATTCCGGCGCTCTATGCGGCGCGTCCCGGATACGAGATCGTGCGCCAGATCGGCGTCGACGCGATCCGGGAGCATTCGCTTCGTTTGACGCGGCGGATCATCGACCGCGCGCTCGCGTCCGGATACACCTTGAACACGCCGCTGGACGATCGCGAGCGCGCCGGCGCCGTGATCGTCGACATTCCGAAGGGCGAGGCCGTTTCGAAGGAACTGATCCGCCGCGACGTGATCGTGGACTATCGCCCTGGCGCGGGCATCCGCATGGCGCCGCACTTCTACAACACCGCGGAGGAGGTCGATCGCGCGATGGCGATCCTCGACGAGGTCGTCGAGGCCTCGACGCAGGCCAAAGGGGCGGGTGTGTGATCCGCCGCATCTCCGTGCTCGGCGCGGGCACGATGGGGCATGGCATCGCGCATGCCGCGATGTCCGCAGGATACGAGACGTGCCTGTTCGATGTGTCGCAGGACATCCTCGAGCGCGGCCGCGACGCCATCGGCGCAATCGTGGCGAAAAGTATCGAGCTCGGAAAGCTGACGATCGAGGATGCCGGGATCGTGCAGCACCGGCTGACGACCGCGACGAACATCACCCGGGCGCTCGGCAGCGCGGATTTCATCATCGAGGCTGCGCCGGAACGAATCGACGTCAAGCTGGCGCTCTTCGCCGACATCGAGCGCCACGCGCCGGCCCATGCCATCGTCACCTCCAACACGTCCGCCCTGAGCATCACGGAAATGGCGGCCACGCTGTCGAATCCGCCCAGGGTCGCCGGGATGCACTTCTTCAACCCCGTGCACAAGATGAAGCTCGTCGAGATCGTACGCGCTCTCGAGAGCGCGCCCGCGACGATCGCGGCGGTCGAAGAGGTCGCCGGAAGGATGGGCAAGGAAACCGTGGTGGTGCGGGAGTCCCCTGGGTTCATCACGACGCGCGTGAACGCCAGCCTCGGTAACGAGGCGTTCTACATGCTGATGGAAGGCGTGGCCTCGGCGCGCGACATCGACAAGGCGCTCAAGCTGGGGCTCAATCACCCGATGGGACCGTTCGAGCTGGTCGATCTCGTCGGCCTCGATACGCGGCTGAGCATTCTCGAGTACCTGCATCGAAGCCTCGGGGAGAAATACCGTCCGTGCCCGCTGCTCGTGGAGTACGTCAAGGCCGGCCGGCTTGGCCGCAAGACAGGCAGAGGCGTCTATGAATATCCGGGTTGAGGTCTCCGAATCGATCGCGACGCTGACGATCGATCGGCCGTCGGTGAAGAACGCGCTCGACCGCCAGACCGTCGACGAATGCCTCGAGGCGTTGAAGGATCTGGCCGCCCGCGACGACGCCGGCGTGCTCATCGTCACGGGCAGCGGCGACTCGTCGTTCGTCGCCGGCTCGGACATCAAGGACATCAGCACCCGCACGCGCGACGATGGCCTGGCGGCGATCGCATCCACGCTCTGCTCGGCGGTCGAACGCTTCCCGAGGCCGACGATCGCGGCCGTCAACGGCTACGCGCTGGGCGGAGGCTGCGAATTGGCGCTCGCCTGCGACATCCGCATCGCGTCGGACACGGCGAAGTTCGGACAGCCGGAGCTCGGCCTCGGCATCATTCCGGCGGCCGGCGGCACACAGCGGCTCCCGCGCGTCGTCGGCATGGGCTGGGCCAAACATCTCGTGCTCACGGGCGAAATCGTCGATGCGAAGCAGGCGCTGGCGATCGGCCTCGTTACAGCACTCGCGCCCGCCGGACAGCTCGCGGTCCGTGCGCGCGAGCTCGCGAAGCGGATCCTGCGCCAGGGTCCGTTGTCCGCGCGGCTGGCCAAGCTCGCGCTCAACGCGGCGGCGCGGGTCGATCTCGACTCGGGGCTCCTGATCGAAACGCTGGCGCAGGCAATCTGCTACGGGTCGGACGACAAGCAGGAGGGCACCGCGGCGTTCCTGGAGAAGCGCAAGCCCAAGTTCACGGGACGATAGCGCCGTGCGCTATCTGATGATGATCCGGCCCTTCAGATTGTTGTTGTCCGCGTCCTCGTGGTCGTGAAACCCGCAGGTGCGGACCGCGTTGAGGTTGCCGGTTTCTCGGCTCTGGCCGGCGGTGAGCACGCCGACCTGATTGATCGCCGGGCAGTCCATGTGATCCGGATGGTCGTCGGACGTCATGTCGTGACGGCGTCCATCCTGGTTCACGAACAGCACGCGCGAGCCGGGGGGCACGGTGATCTCGCGCGGCGTAACGGCGCCGGACGCGATTGTGAAGACGTAGGGGTTCGTCGGGGGCGACGGCGAGGGCGGCGGCGATGATCCTCCGCCGCACGCGCACGACACGATCGCCAGCATCGCCGCAAAGACGATCCTCGAAGCCATGAACGACCTGCCTCATTATGGCAGGTTCCGCCACGGTCGTCCGCGGCGCTACCTGATCACGATCTGACCGCGGTGGTTTGGGTCCGTGTCGTTGTTCGCGTGATCGTGAAACCTGCAGGTGCGCGAGGCCGTCAGCGCGTTGGTCAGGCGCGTCTGCCCGACGTTGAGCACGCCCAGCGCATTGATCGCGGGACAGTCGGTGTGCAATGGATGCGGATCGGACGTCATCTCGCGCTGCCTCGAGTCGTTGTTGACGAAGGTGACGCTCTCGCCGGGATTGATCGTGACCGTCGACGGGCTCACGCCGTTGGGGCCGATCGTGATGGTCGCGCCACTCGGACCGGGGCTCCCCCCGCCTCCTCCTGGTCCCATTGGATTGTCGCTGTCTTCGCTGCAGGAGATGGCGAACGACAGCGCTGCCGCTGCCGCAAATAGTCTGAACATGCTGGAACGCGTCGACACGATGTACCCCCTGATGGCTCGGCCTAAAAGAACTTCCTCGAGATGTTGAAGCCCAGAAACCACGTGTCGTAGTCGTTGCCCCCGCGCGCGAGCTGCGCGAGCGTGGATCCGAAGCCGTTGGAGAAGTTGACCTGGAAGGAGTGGCCGCCGGCCCGGCGTTCCACTGCGAAACTGACGTAGAAGTGGTCGGCGTTGTATCCGACGCGCGGCGCCGCTTCACCGACGACATACGTCGACGACAGGACGCGCAGCCGCGCACCGAAGCCGAACATGAACGCATCGTTGTCGTCGTCGATGAACCCGATCGGCAGGAGATTGGCGTTGTGCACCCAGATCGGCTGCGCGTAGAGGGCGCCGTGGCGTCCGAGCTTGCGCGAGATCACCGCGCCCACGGCAGGCGAGTACTCGTCGCGCATGTTGTCCGTGCCCTCGAACGTCCCGAGCACGTCGACGGTCACGGGGAAGTCCTCGCTCTCGCGCAACAGCTGATGCTGCAGGAAGATTTGAATCGTCCGATCGCTCGTGCGATGGACGCCAATCTGCGTTCCGCTGAAGATGCCGAAGCGATATTCCAGCCCGACCTGCGCGCCGCCGTCGACGCCGAACGCGTCGCCGAGCAGATCGCCGAAGTCGCCCTGGCCGAGCGAACGCGTGAAGCGATGCGTCACCCTGAACGCGCTCGCGTACTTCGGCATGCGCAGGTTCGTGGGCAGCCCGATCAGCGTGAAATCCGGCTGCGACGGGTCGACCGCGCGGTCGCTTCGTTCGACGGGGGCTGGCTGGGGCGGAGGCGGTGTCGCGGTGCCCGGATCCTGCGCCTGAGCCGCTGCCGCGGTCACGGCGGCCATCCCCAAAGTGAAAGCCAGGGCCGCCGTTCGCGCGCCTTGCCGCAGGGTCCTCAGCACGTACGCACCATCATCCAGTAGTCTCCCTCCGCGAGTCGTCCGCAAACGCGGTGCCACGGCGAATGCGGCGCGGACCGAAGAATCAGCGGGCTGGAGCGGGCTCGGGCTTTCGGCGGGCGGAACGAACTTACGCAGGACGTAATCAACCGATACGGTGCTTGGCGAGGTAATAGCTGAGCGCCCGCTGTGTGAGCCCCATGATCTCGGCGGCATCTTTCTTCACGCCATTGGCCCCCTCGAGCGCGCGGCGCACCGTCTCCCGTTCCGTCCAGTCCAGATTCTGGCGGAGGTTGAGCGACGGAAGGCCGGGCGGCGGCGTGCTGCTGACGTCGAGGATCCGGATGACCTCCGGACCGATGACTGGCGCCTGCGACAGCACGACCGCGCGCTCCATGGTGTTCTCCAGCTCGCGGACGTTCCCCGGCCAGTCCGACGCCTGCAGCGCCTGCATGACGCCGGGCGCGATGCCATCGATGCGCTTGCCGGCGCGCTGCGCGTGCTTCTGCATGAAGTGCTCGACGAGAACGGGAATGTCCTCGCGCCGCTCGCGCAGGGGCGGAATGTGGACCGGGATGACGTTCAGCCGGTAGTAGAGATCCTCCTGAAACCGTCCGTCGGTCACCATCTGGCGGAGATCGCGGTTCGTCGCGGCGATCACGCGCAGGTCGACTTTCTGCGTGCGCTCGGATCCCAGCGACTCGAACTCCCGCTCCTGGATGACGCGGAGCAGCTTCGACTGGAGCGCCGGGCTCATCGTGCCGATCTCGTCGAGGAAGATCGTGCCGCCATCGGCCAGCGCGAACTTGCCGCGCTTGCTGGTCGTCGCGCCGGTGAACGCGCCGCGCACGTGCCCGAAGAGCTCCGACTCGAGCAGGGTCTCCGGAATCGCGGCGCAGTTCACCTTGATGAGCGGCATCTCGCGCTGCGCGCTGTGATAGTGGATCGCGCGCGCGACCATCTCCTTGCCGGTTCCGGTTTCCCCGGTGATGAGCACCGTGCTCTTCGATCGCGCCACGACTTCGGACGTGCGGATGACGTCCTGCATCCGCCGGCTGCGGCCCACGAGGCCGTAGTGGTTGAAGTCGGCGTCGCGCTCGCTGATGAGATATCGGTGCTCGGTGCGAAGCCGCTGATGATCGAGCGCGCGGCTGACGACGACGAGGAGCTCGTCGACTTCGAACGGCTTCTGCAGGTAGTCGAACGTCCCGAGCTTCATGGCCTCGATGGCGCTCTCGACCGTCGCGTGCGCGGTCATCATGATGATCTGCGGCCGCTCGGCCGTGGACGACGCGTGGAGCTCGCGGATCAGATCGAGGCCGGTGATATCCGGCATCAGATTGTCGACGACGAACAGATCGAACATGCGCTGCGAGAGGAGCCGCTGCGCCTCGCGCGGGCTCGTCGTGGCCGTGACCTCGTGCCGTTCGGCGCGGAGCGCCTGCGCCAGCGCGTTGAGAATCTTGCTCTCGTCATCGACGAGAAGAATCGAGCCTGTACCTCATTTTTCGTGTTATTTCGTAGGTTCAGGGGTTCACGGGTTCACAGGTTCACGAGTTCACAGGTTCACGAGGTTTATGGGCTCGATGCCGCAAAAACATGAACTTGTGAACCTGTGAACCCCTGAACCCGTGAACCAATGAACCCCTATCCAGGCAACTCAATCCGGACTTCGGTGCCATCCCCCTGGCGGCTCGACATCGCGATCGTGCCGCCCAGGCCCTCGATGATGTTCCGGGAGATCGCGAGCCCCAATCCGGTGCCGGTTCGCCGGGTCGTGAAGTACGGATCGAAGACGCGCGACAGATCATCAGCTGCAATGCCCATGCCCTGATCGCGGACCTCGATGGCGACCCGGTCCGCGGCGTGCCGGCGGGTCCGGACGCGGATGGCCTCGCGGCCATCCTTCTTGTCGTCCCGGACGCGGACGGCGTGCCGGGCGTTCGTCAGGATGTTGACCAGGACGACGCGGAGCCGCTCGGCGTCCGTGACGACTGGCGGCAGGGTCCGATCCAGGTCCAGGCGAATCGGGATGGCTTCGGTATCGGAGGCGGCGGCGCGCACCGCGTCCTCGCAGAGCGCGTTGAGATCGGCTGGCGCCTTGTCGAACTTGATGGGTTTCGCGAAGTCGAGCACCTCCGAGACCAGCCTGTTCAGGCGGGCAATCTCCTCGTCGATGTCGACGACCGCCCCGCGCAGTTCCTCGGGCTTCAGCTCGGGGGCGCGCAGCGCCCGCAGCGCCGTCTTGATGATCATCAGGGGGTTGCGGATCTCGTGAGCGACCACGGTCGAGAGGCGCCCCAGGGACGACAGGCGCTCGCGCTGGGCGGCGTCGCGCTGGAACCTGCCAATCGAGTCCGTCATCGTGTTGAAAGTGGTCGCGAGGAGCCGGGCATCTTCGTCTTCCCACATCGCCCCCGCCGACGGGGGGATCCGCCGCGTCAGGTCGCCCGTCGCGGCCATCTCGCGCATGGTGGCGGTGATCGCGCCAAGCGGCCGCGTGACCGTCCGTGCAATCGCATAGCTCAACAGCGTCGCCGCGAGCACGGCGACGACGGCGATCACGACGAGGCTGCGGTGGAGCGGGTTGAGAAACCGCAGGTGCTGCGTGCGCGAGCGCAGGATGATGGCTTGCGCGTTCGCCGTCTCGGGAGGCGCGGCGATCCCTGCCGGTTGGGGGCGCTCGGTCAGGACGGCTGGCAGCGTGCGCGTTTTCGCGATGTACTCTTGATCGCCGACGGCCACCCGCTCCCAGAGTCCGTCGCGGGACAAGAGCGGCGTCAGGCGTGGCCAGACGTCCGGCGGCAGCGTCGACGCGCGCACGGCACCGTCGATGCCGAAGGCGATATCGCTGTTCGTGAGCGACTGAAATCGCGCTGCCGCGCGGTTGTCGAGGCTGAAGCCGACGCTCAGCGTGCCGAGGACCTCCGGTTGACGCGGATCGATCCAGATGGGCACGGTGACCACCTGCAGGAGGCCGCCGCGATGCGGGCGGAACACGCTCGTCTCCAGCCCGGACGACGACGACGCCACCATCGCCGGCAGGGACGAGTACGAGCCCGTCGCCGCGTCCTCGGTCGCGATCTCAGCGAGCGTCTGCCCCTCCTTGCCCGTCACGATCATGAGATCGGCTGACAACTGGCGCTGATAGTTCTCGGCAATCGGCTGAACGGTGGCCGAATCGCTGATATCGACTGCGGCCTTGAGGACCGGGAGATCGGCGATCAGCCGTGCTTCGCGCGTGAAGTGCTCGACGAGCACGCGCCGGTACTCCTCGATGAGCGTGCCGGCCTCGTCGAGCCCGCGCTGGAGCTCCTCCTCGGCCTGGCGGCTGACCGCGGCGTTCACGTTGTAGATGGCGATGGCGATCGACGCGACGGCGAGCAGGGCGCTGCCGAAGAAGATCCGGTTCGTGAGCGATCGAAAGATGGTCATGCGCGGTGCGGCATCCCGATCACCGCCGTCCCAGCACGAAGTTCGCCTCGACGTCCCCGCCTGCCTCGGGAAGGACGACGCGCCGGGAATCGGTGGGCGTCGCTTCGTTCCAGGCGATGACCGTATACGTGCCGGGCGGCACGTTGTCCAATCGATACCGTCCCTCGTCGTCCGTCACGGCGAAGTGCCGGTGCGCGAAGACGAGGATGAACGCGCTCATGTGCGAGTGGATGTCGCAGAAGACGCGGATGATGCCGGGTCGATCGAACCGGATCGACTTCGACCGGCCCACGGCGTATCGCCCGAGATCGAACGGTTTGATCGGCGAGAGCGAGAAGACGTTGTGGTAGGTCTTGTCGTTGTTCGGGAAGTCGACCGTCGTGCCTGCGACGATCGCCAGCACGTGCGGCACGAACGCTTCGCCGCGCTGATCCAGCTTCGCGCGGGGTTCGTCGCGCTGCTCGAACGCAGCGCGCGGCGCCGACTCGAGATAGACGACGCTGCGCCGCCGATCCGTCGGCGCGTGCCCCCGGTGCATGCCGACGTCGCTGGCGTTCGGGCGGCGGACGAGATCCGGCGGCGTCTGGCGGAGCTCGACCCTGCCGCGGATCGTGCCGTTGACCGCCGCCCGCGTGCGGGCCGGGCCGTCGGCGACGCACAGGAGCAGGGCAGCGCAGGCGAGCGGGAAGGCGGCAGCGAGTGGGCGCGTCATCAGAACCAGTAGGCGAGCTGGCCGGCGAAGTAGGTCCGCTTGCGTTCGCGGCCGCCGTTGCGGTCGTTGTGCTGCACGGCGAAGCGGGCCACGAGGTTGCGCCTCAGATAGTAGCCCGCGTCGGCTTCGATACGGTTCACGTTCGCATCCCACGTCCGCTGGATGTCGCTGCCGGTGACGAGGTCGGAGAACCCGAGATGATCAACGCGTGCGGAGACGATAATCCTCGGCGTCAGGCGGTACCGGCCCTCGATCCAGTAGCCGAGGGCGTCGAGGTTCAGCGCCGTCTGCGTGGAAAGGATTGGCATGTTCCATCGGCTCCACACGAGCTCGCCGCGGAGGAGCCAGTGATCCCGGGAGTACTCGGCGTCGGCGCCGAACGCGGTTTGCGCTCCCGACCCCGGCGTGTCCTGCAGGAGGCTCGTGACCTCCTCTGACAGGAAGGCTCCATGCGCCGCCGACGCGCCCATGATCAAGCCGGTCACGGGCTGGGATCCGACGCGTGCGGAGAACTGCTTGCCGCGGTTGTTGTCCTGGACGTGTGGATCGGAGAGCGTCCCGCTCGTCACGCTCGCGGTCAGGTCGAACATCGGTCCCTGCCAGTGCCCTTGAACGCCGGTGTCCCATCGGAATGCCGAGATCAAAGGGACGCCCGGGCCGGGCTCCTGGGAACCAACCGGGTACGAGAGGCGCCAGCCCCGTGCGCGCATGACGACGAGATCGCCGATCGTCGCCGGCGCCGCGTCCGGCCGCACCGCCGTCAGGTACTGATAGGCGAGCGGGTAGCCGATGAACGTGTTATCGGTGCCTTCGTACCCGCGGCGTCCGTAGGCGCCGAACGATGGAGGAATCTGACCGGCCTGAATGTCGAAGTCGATGTCGCTCCAGGGGCGGACCCTGACGTAGGCGGCGTACGCGCGCACGATGTCCAGGTCTTCCGTCCGCACTTCGCCGACGAGCGCGAGGCGGGTGTTGGGCCTCCATGCCGCAGCCAACGCGGCGCGGAAGAGGCGGAGCGTGCTGTGCTCGTAGTCGGTGTAGTTGAAATAGGCGTCTTCGTCGCTGTTTCCGAACGATCCGGAGACCTCGGCGCCGACGACCAGCCGTCCGTCGAACGCGGTCACCGGCGCGCTCGGGAGCGCCTGGGCGGCGCCGTCCGCCGGGCGCAGGGACCAGACGCTCAGGATCAACAGGGTGGCAAGGCGGCGGCCCATTTTCGCACCAGAGGGGAACGCCAATTATAATCGTCACGATGCCGCTCCCGGAGGAACGCCCGATCTTCTCGCTGGACCAGGCGCAGGATCTGCTGCCGCGGGTCAAGCACATGACCGCGGACGCGGTGCGGCGGGCGGAGACCCTGGCGGCACAGCTGCACGGCGTCACAGAAGACGATCCGGAGCACGCGACTCTCTCCGCCGCGCTGCGCGACGTCGTCAACAGCTGGGCGGAAGAACTGCAGACGCTCGGCGCCGAGCCGAAGGGCCTCTGGCTCGTCGACTTCGACAACGGCGTCGGGTACTACTGCTGGTGCTATCCTGAGCCCAGTATCACGCACTACCATGGCTATTCCGACGGCTTTGGCGGCCGGATGAAGATTCAGTAGCGGCCGCCAGCCGGACGTCTTTGGAGGATTCGTTTGGCGTACATCATCACAGAACCATGCATCGGGACCAAGGACTCAGCCTGCGTGGATGTCTGCCCCGTCGACTGCATTCACCCGCGAAAGGACGAGCCCGAGTTCGAAACGGCCGAGATGCTCTACATCCATCCCGACGAATGCATCGATTGCGGCGCGTGCGTTCCCGCGTGTCCGGTCGAGGCAATCTTCGCGCTGGATGAGACCCCGGAGAAGTGGAAGAACTTCATCGCGGTGAACGCGGATTACTATCAGAAGTAGTCCCACCTCAGTCCGGAGGCATCCGGCGACATGATGAAGCGTCTCCCGGCCGTCCTCGTCGCTGCTGCGGCGCTCCACGCGCTGCTCGCCGTTTCCGCCGGGTCGCGCGCCGCCGCGCAATCGTCCGGCGCCGCTGACGTGCACGTGCAGTTCGGCGATCTACTCATGGCGGACGGCCGGTACGCCGAGGCGCGCGACGCCTATCAGCGGGCCGCCGGTACCGAGGATGCCGCGCTCGCCGTGCGTGCGGGCGCCAGCCTGGTGCTCGCGCTCCTGCGGACCGGCGATTTCCCGCGGGCGCTGGACGTCGCCTCCGGGCTCGATCGCGCGCATCCGGGCCACCCCGCGATAGGCGCCACGCGCGGCGACGCGCTGTGGTCGATGGGCCGATTCGAGGAAGCGGAGCAGTCGTACGACGCGGCGCTGGCGGCCGATCCGAAGCAGCCGCGCGCCCGCCACGGGCGCGCGCGATCGCTCGGCGCGAAGAATCAGCTCGAGGCCGGCCTCGTCGAAGCACGGGAAGCGCTGCGGCTCAGGCCGCGCGACGCGGAGTTCCATCACACGCTCGCGTCGATCCACGAGCGCATGCGGAACTACGATGAGGCGGCCGCGGCGCTCGCGAGCTACATCGATCTCCTGCCGAACCGCGATCGCAGCGAGAAGGCCGCGTGGGCGCGCGCGGAGATCCGGTTCCTGCAGTCTTTCAGGGGCCGCCAGCCCTCCGAGATCGAGTCGCAGCCCGCTCAAGACACCTGGACGATCCCGATCCGCATCCACGGCGACAAGGTCACGGTCTCCGGCAGGGTGAACGGCGGGCCGCAGGAATTCGTGCTCGACACGGGAGCGGAGCGCACGGTCCTCTCGCAGGACGGCGCGCGGCGCCGCGGCGTCATGCCGATCACGGCTATGCAGACGGCCGGCGTCGGCGACGTCGGGCTTCGAGGGCTCGAAGTCGGCCGCATCGATCGCCTCGAGATCGGCGACCTGAAGGTGCGCAACGTGCCGTGTCTGATCAAGAACCCGCCGCTCGGCGGTCTCCCGGCCCGGGAGCCGGAGAGCTTTTCGCCGCTGGCGCTCGGCCTCTCGATGCGCGTGGACTACCAGAGCCGCACCCTGACGATGGGGAAGTCGCTCGCGCCGCGCGACTATTCCGACGAGCTTCCGCTGCGCATGCACCGGCTCGCGCTGGTGCGCGGTACCGTGAACGGGTCGCTGCCCGCCACGTTCGTCGTGGACACCGGCGGCGAGCTGATCTCGATCAGCGACGCGACCGCCGGGCTCATTCGCCCTGCCGTGCCGTTCAGGCGAATCCCGCTGCGCGTCTACGGCACCTCCGGCTGGGACAAGGACGCCTTCCTGATGCCGGACGTGGATCTGGAGTTCAGCTCGATCAGGTTCAACCGCATCCCGGTCGTCGTCTTGAACCTGCGGGCGCCAAGCGCGCTCCTGGGGTTCCAGCTCGGAGGGATCGTCGGCCACCGCTTCCTGAGCAAGTACCGCGTGACGATTGATCTCGAACGCAGCGTGGTGGGGCTGGAGAAGACGTAGGTCTTAGCTTCCAGCTTCCAGCTTCCAGTCTTCAGCTTCCCAGCTCTCAGTCGGCAGTCGGATATCATTCTCCTCATGACGGTACCACCGAGGCACGCCTCCGAGAGCGCGACCGAAATGGTGCAGGTCGTGCTCCCCAACGATGCCAATCCCCTTGGATACATTCTTGGCGGCACGGTCATGCACCTGATTGACATCGCCGGCGCGATCGCGTGTCACCGGCACACGCGGAGCCTGCTGGTTACCGCGGCGGTCGACGGCCTGCAGTTCCTTCACCCGATCAAAGTTGGCGACCTGATCATCCTCAAGGCCCGTGTGACGGCCGTGTGGAGTACCTCGCTCGAGGTCGAAGTGGAAGTGTTTTCGGAAGAGACGCTGACGGGCGTGCGCTGCATGACCAGCCGGGCATTTCTGACGTTCGTGGCGATTGACCGGGACGGCCGGCGCCTGCCGATCCCCGGACTGATTCTCGAGACCGACGAGGATCGGCAGCGAGCTGCCGAGGCCAACGTGCGCCGGGGCCAACGCCTCGAAGCGCGCCGCGAGCTCGAACGACGCGAGCTGGATTCAAATCAGGAACTGAGAGCTGAGAGCTGAAAGCTGAGAGCTAATTCGAGCAGTCCTTCTCGAGAAATGCCTTGAGCGTGCAGCGGAGCTCCATCGGCAAATCCTCGTCCTTGATCGACCTGAGCAGGGAGATAGTGGACTCGTAGGTCTTCAGCTGCGCAACGCAGCGCGGGCACCGCGCGAGGTGCCGTTCGAGCTCGTCATGGACGCCCGGCGGAAGCTGATGTTCGACGAAATCCGCCAGGAGTCCCACGAGATCGGTGCAACGGCGTTTCGAGGCCACGCTCGCTAGAAATCGTACCCGATCCAGACGCTGAACTTGACCTTCCGGAACCAGGTGCTGCCGGCATTGGGGCCTTGCACGCCGTCGACCAGCGCCGGATAGGAAAAGACGACGTCCTCGTAGTCCTTGTTGAACAGGGTCCGCCACGACCAGTCGAAGTGAATCGGGAATCCAAGCGCGAAGGTCTCCAGGCCGACGCCGTACGAGGCGCGGCTGTCGATCAGCCTGAACCCGGACACCGGGCGCGGTGTCCCGTAGACTGGCACGTACCCGCTCGGCGACGATGGATCGAAGGCGTAGTCCACGAGGGGCGTTTCGATCGTGGTCTTGTCGGTCCAGACATTGAAGGCGATGTTGTCGTACGCCGCCGTGCCGAAGTTGGCGAAGAAGACGCCACGGAGCCCGCCGACCACGCCGATCGGCGTCAGCGCCGCTTCGATGATGGGGAACCGGAGTTCGGCGTTGCCGAAGAAGCCCTTGTTGCCGAGGAACGCGAGGTAGTCGTATCCGCGCATCTCGGAGTTGCCGCCGAAATACAGATAGCCGGGATACTCTCCCCAGCTCTTGTATCCGCGGCCGCGCAGCGCGAGCACGCCGTTCGTGCCGAGCCGCATGTAGTAGCGCGCGTCGAGATCGACGGTCTGCCGCGACAACAGGCTTCCCCAGCTCGGCGCGAACTCGTAGCCCAGGTACATCGTGTGCCCGGCGAGCGGTCCATACTCGCGGAAGATCGTCGTCTCGCGCACGAGGTTGAGGCCGAGCGGTGCGAACTGGCCGTCGACGAAGAGCACGCGCCCGTAGGTGTCGGTCTGGTACTCATCGGCGATCTGCTGCAGCGTCGGGTCGTTGTACTCCTGATCGAACTGCAGATATCCGCCGGACATCTCCAGCCGCGAGTACCGGTTCAGCGGGTAGATGCCGGTGATGGTGCCGCCTCGGGCGCTCTGTGTCGCCTGAGCGGTGTCGCGATCGATGTACCCGTACAGGGAGCCGTAGAACTGATCGTCGTACCCGTAGAAGAACTGGGTCTGGGAATACGCCTGCACCGCGTACTGCAGCCTGCGCGACAGGTTGATGTACGAGAACGACATCGTCCGGTACTGCGAAACCGATGCGATGAACAGGTTGAACTGCTTGTCGCCGAGGACGTCGGTGAACGTGACCTGCGTCCCGCCGAAGAGATCGCCGCCGCTCGTGACGCCGACGGCGACCGGCGGACGGCCCTCGAGGAACAGCTTCTCGAACGTACCCTTCTTCCGCTTGTTCGCCGCGACGATCTGATGATTCATCGGCGGCTGGAAGGCGATCGGCGGTCCCGCCTGCGCGTCGCCGAAGTCCGACGAGGCGACGGTGTGCAGCGGTTCCTCGCGCGTGAGCACGTGGATGCCGTATTCGCCCTTGTAGTAGGTGACGAACCCGACGCGCGGCGGCTTGGTGTCGCGCATGATCACGGGCGACGTATTCGCCGTCAGCGTATCGGTGAACTGCCTCAACTCCTTGTTCTGCATGTTGAGGGTCCAGATGTTGTAGATGTTGCCGTTCCGCGCGACCTCCGCCTCGATCGGCTGATTCGGGTCGACCGCCGTCGACGGAAACACGATCGTCGTGTCGTCGATGAACTGCGCGGCGCCTTCGTCGTGCGTGCCGAACGTGACCTGCGTCTTCTGGCCGGTGGCCAGATCCAGGCGGAACAGCTTGTCGTTCGCGCTCACGCGCGCCAGGTAGATCAGGTACTTGCCGTCGGGCGAGAACGTCGGGGCGTAGTCGCCGAACCCGTCGTTGGTGACGTTGCGAACCTGTTTCGATTCCAGGTTCACGATGAAGATGTCGCCGGTCGCGCCCGCGAGGCCGGAGAAGGCCACTTCCTTGCCGTCGGGGCTGATGTCGGGCGATTCCGGCATGTCGACGGTCTTCAGCTCGATCCGGTGCTCCACCCTCCCGTTGATCGCGTTCTGGAGGATGAGGGTCTTCATCTTCTCGGTCCGCGCGAAGTACGCGATGAGGTCGCCGGAGGGCGACCAGGACATCCACGGCACGGCGTTGTTGCGGAAGCCGCCCGGCGTGGCGATGTACTCGTAGCCCCGGTCCTTGTTGAAGCCGCCAGTCAGGTTGCGAATGACCTTGCTGTCCTTCGTCGACAGCAGGATGATGTCGAGCTCCTGATCCTTCCGGTTGCCCGCGGCAACCGCCAGCAGGTCGCCCGACGGCGACGGCTCGATCGAAACCACGCTGACGTAGGGCGTCTTCTCCCGCTTCGGCGCCAGGTCGCGCCCGTAGTCGGCGGGACGCTCCTTGTCGCGGAACGGCTTGAAGCGATCCTTCAGGTACTTCTCGAACTGCTCGTCGAACTCCTCGGCCTTGAGGCGGAACGCCTCCTCGTAGGCGCTTTCTCCGCCTCCGATCACGTTCTTCCGGAGCGCGAAGAGGAACTGCCGGATCCCTTCCTTGCCCCAGCGCGATTCGATGAACTCGAACGCGGCGTGGCCGAGGTTGTAGGGCAGCCGGCCGTCCACGAACGCGGCGCCCTGGAAATCGCTCATCCGCGGGACCGTGTCGGCAATCGCCGCGTCGCGCACGGTCATCAGGTCGAACGAGTTCCAGTAGCTGGTCATGTAGTCGGCCAGCCCCTCGTCGACCCACAGGGGCAGTCCGCGGCGGAGCAGCGAGCGCGGAATGATGTCGAACTCGAAGATGTGCGTGAGCTCGTGCGTGATCAGCCGGTACAGCGAGTCGTCGGGTTCGTCGATCGGGAGGACCATGCGATCGCGGTACGGTTCAGCGAAGGCGAGCACGCCTTCCGGGAGCTCGCCGGGCTCGACGTTCTGCTGCTGGAACTCGCTCTGCGTCTTGTAGAGCATCAGCGGCACTTTGATCGCGAGGTCGTGCTTGAGATCGGAGCTCACGAGCTGATAGGCGCTCTCGGCGTAGCTCACCACGCGCTCGAGGTGCTGCTCGATCTCAGGGTAGTAGTAGACCTCGAAGTGATCCGTCGTGTAGATGTGCCACTTGAAGTTGTTGTAGCGGATCTTGTTCTTGCCGTAGTACGGGATGTACCCGGTCTGCCCGAGGGCCTGGTCGGCAGGGCCCGCGACGAACAGCACGGCAAGAACAGCAGTTCCTACCATCGTGACGGAGCCGCGCCTGGTGCGCGAGCGCGTTGCCAACATGGCCCACATGGTTGTCACCTCGGAATGCAGCGGAAGGCCGGCGTGCCGCCCGATGTTACTGTAGCTAGGACGATTGCCGCAACGGTTCCGTCCCCCGCCGTGGGTTGCCGGCGCGGAAGACCCGGGATCGGCTGCGATGTCCTGACGGCGCGCGCGAGCAATCGCGATGCCGCGTCGAAGGCGTGATTTTTCAGCTGGAAAGCGGGGGTCCGAGCTCGACTGTCCTCCGGCGCGAACGCCCGCCGTCCGGCATTGAGTACAATCGCGGGAATAAGGCGCGCCCCCGTGGTGTTTTCTCCAGAGGGGCGTGTGGTAGAAGCACACCTCATGCTCTTTGGCCGACGTTCCGGAGCGCCCGGAGCTGACCCGTCAGGCGCGGACTACGACGCGGCGTTCGCCGACGAAGCGCTTTCGCATCTCGACGCGCTCTACGGGACGGCGCTGCGGCTGACGCGAAAGTCCCAGGACGCGGAGGATCTCGTTCAGGACACCTACCTGAAGGCGTTCCGGGCCTCGAAGCAGTTCGCCCGAGGCACGAACCTGAAGGCGTGGCTGTTCACGATCCTCCACAACACGTTCCGGAACATGCGCCGGCACGACGGCCGGAACCCGGTCGACGTCAACAGCGAGACCGTCGAACTGGCCGCCGACGCCGCGGGGGACGATCGGACGCCGGAGCGGCTGCTCGCACGAGCGACGCTCGACAGCGAGCTCCAGGCGGCGCTCGACGCGCTGCCCGATGCGTTCAGGCAGGCCGTCTGGCTGCGGGACGTCGAGGAATTCACGTATGCGGAGATCGCGGGCATCATGGACGTGCCGATTGGCACGGTCATGTCGCGAATCTCGCGCGGACGGAAGATGCTGCACGAAGGGCTGACGCGCAGGCGCGCCACGGCAGCGAAAGCGGGATAGTGGTCAGCGGGGAGAACGGGATGGTCACGAGTCATGTCTGAGTGCCGCGACTTCGAGTCGGTGTTTGCGTCGTACGTCGACGGCGAATCGTTGCCGAACGACTGCGCCGCGATCGAAGCGCACCTTCGGGCATGCCCGGAGTGCCGGGATCGAGTCTCCTGCGAGACCGAGATCCGCGCCGCGCTCGCCGCGCGCCGCGCCGCGCTGCGCTCGTGCGCGTCTCCGGAGCTCCGACGCCGATGCGACGCCGGGCGCCACGCCGCGCCGGTGGCCGCTGCCGCGCCGGCCGCTTCGCGCTTGCTCGGACGTCGCGCGTGGGTCCCGCTCTCGATGGCAGCGACTCTTCTCCTCGCAGTCGCGGGTGTGTTCCTGTATGGACTGCAGGGCGGAAGTGAGGCGCTCGCCGCGCAGCTCGCGATGGACCACGTGAAGTGCTTCGAGTTCGCGCCGCAGCCATCCGTCCTGCCCGACGCGCGCACGCTCAGCCGCGAGTGGTCGACGGCCCAGGGATGGAAGATCAAGCTTCCTGAGAGCTCGCCGCCCGAGGCTCTCGAGTTCGTCGCGATGCGGCGCTGCATCTCGACGGAGGGCTTCACGGCGCACGCGATGTACCGCTGGCGTGGTCAGCCGTTGTCGGTGTATATCCTGAACCGCGCGCACGCGAGGATCGGTGCGGCGCCGCAGATCGTCGAGCGCCTGGGCCAGGAAGCGATCATGTGGTCGAAGGGCGAGCGCACCTACGCGGTCGTCACCCGCGGCCACCCCCCAGATATCGAACAGGTCGCACGCTACGTGCGCATGGAGGCCGAGTGACTGACCCCAATTCCTCCCCGACATCCGATCCCGGCGAGACTCTCCCGCCCGACGCGGGGTCACCCGGCACCTCGGATCTTCGCGACAGTCCTCCTCAGAAGACCACGGCGCGGTGGATCATCGCGGCCGCCGCGGCGTTGGGCGTCGGCGTGCTGACCGTGGCGGGGATGATGGGCCGCTCCAAGCCCGTCGTGATCGATGGGGTGTCGTCCGACGGCAAGGCGACGCCGGCCTGCACCGCCGAGAGCCAGGCGAACCTCGACTTCAACGTCAAGGACATGAACGGCGCGAGCGTCCGGCTGGCCGACTACAAGGGCAAGGTGATCCTGCTCAACTTCTGGGCGACGTGGTGTCCGCCCTGCAAGACCGAGCTGCCCGGGTTCGTCGAGCTCTACGACCAGTACAAGGACAAGGGTCTCGTCATCCTCGGCATCTCCGGCGACGACGACGCCGAGACGCTGCGAACGTTCGCGAAGGAGTGGAACCTGAACTATCCGATGATCGTCGGGCGGGACGAAACCGCGCTCCTCGACGCATACGGGCCGATCTTCGGGTATCCGATCACGGTGCTGGTGGGGCGTGACGGCGCGGTGTGCGGCCGGCACGTCGGGCCCGCCACGAAGGAGCAGTTCGAGCGGGAGATCAAAGCGCTCCTGTAGTATGATCGCCTTACGATGTTGAAGGGTTTCACGCACGCGCGCCTGGCCTGCGGATGTCGCATCGGCTTCCGCGAAGGCGTCGAGGGCAGTCCGGTCACGGTCGTCGTGGAAGAGAAGTCCGCGGTGTGCGCGCTGCCCCTGCACGTTCGTGATTTGCCGCTCTACGACTACCGCGAAGCGCTGCGCCCCTCGACCCGGCTGATTTCTCCCAACGAGGAAGAGTACGAAGAGTCCTGATCGGCCCTCCCGCTAGCCCTTCCTCCCGTCGTCCCTCCTCGACTTGTCCCGTGCAGGTTTCTCGCTATCGCGTCCGGCGTCTTTCAACGCGCGGCGCAGGATGAACTCGATCTGGCCGTTCAGGCTGCGCAGGTCGCTGTCCGCCCAGCGCTGAACGGCTTCGAGCACGTCGCGATCGATCCGGAGCAGGAAAGGCTTCCGCTCAGCCACGGCGCCTATTGATAGATCGTGCCCGTGTTGATGACCGGCTGCGTGGAGCGTTCGCCGCACAGCACGACGAGCAGGTTGCTTACCATCGCGGCCTTGCGCTCGTTGTCGAGCTCGAGAATGTCGCGCTGCGAGAGCAGATCGAGCGCCATCTGCACCATGCCGACGGCGCCTTCGACGATGCGCTGACGCGCGGCGATGATGGCCCCGGCCTGCTGCCGCTGGAGCATCGCCTGCGCGATCTCGGGCGCGTACGCCAGGTGGCTGATCCGGGCCTCGAGGACCTCGACGCCCGCCTTGGCCAGACGATCCTGGATCTCCCTCTTCATGTGGTCGGCCACGGCCGCGGTGTTGCCGCGGAGCGACATCTGATCCTCTTCGTGCGCGTCGTACTTGTAGCTCGTCGCGAGGTTACGGACCGCGGCCTCCGTCTGCACCTTGACGAAGTTCTGATAATCGTCCACCTCGAACACCGCCTCCGCGGTGTCCACGACGCGCCAGACGACGACCGCGGCGATCTCGATCGGGTTGCCTTCGATGTCGTTGACCTTCAGCCGTGTGCTTTCGAAGTTGCGCACGCGCAGGGAGATTCGCCGCTTCGTGTAGAAGGGGTTGGCCCATCGCAGGCCCGCGGTCTTGACCGTTCCCACGTAGGCGCCGAAGAACTGCAGGACGCGTCCCTCGTTCGGGTTCACCACGAAGAGACCGACCAGGAGGAACACCTCGAGGACGACCGCGATCGCGGCCGTGACGACGAGCTCGATCTCGTCGCCGAGCGGTCGTCCGATGATCACGTACAGCGTGAACCCGATGGCCAGCAGGAGAACGACGAGTACAAGCAAACCGGACAGGGTTGGGGCCTCGCGTTCGTGAATCATAGGAACCTACCTCCTCAGTAAGCGATAGCAAAGTGATATCACATTGAAATCATCGATGTCAAACGCGGTCGCTCGGTCGCTCGGTCGTTCGGGGTTCGAAACAGCCTTCCGGGCTACCCCTTACCGAAATGACGCACCACTTGACGACCGGACGACCGGACGACCGGCTGAACTCACCGATCGAACGACACCCTCAGATTCGCGACGAGGGGCAGGTGATCCGACGCCATCAAGGCCCGGCGCGTGCGGGGGAGCTCGACGCTGTCCACGTCGACCTGGCCCTCGTAGTAGATGTGGTCCAGGTGCAGGACGGGGAAGATGCCGGGGTACGTGCGCCGGCGGCGCAGGTGGGCGTGGATGTCGATGCTCTTGAAGAGCGAATTCAACGTCGCGGTCGCGAGCCCGCGCATCCATTCGTTGAAGTCGCCGAGGACGATCTTCGGTCCCGTAATCCGGTGGTCGTGCACGAACGCCGCGAGGCGGGGGGCCTGATACCGGCGCTCGAGAACCGCCGTACCGAGGTGCACGTTGTAGACGTGCAGCAGGCGCCCGTCGCCGAGATCGAGATCGGCGCGCTGGCTTCCGCGCGGCTCGCACGTCCGCCAGGAGAGATCGTACTGGGACTGGTGCACGATCGGGAAGCGGCTCATGACCACGTTGCCGAACAGGTGATTGCGGAGGTGCCGGACGGGCGCCATCACCCAGCCCATGCCGAGCGCGGCGCCGATCTCCTCTGCCTGGCCCGAGCCGGTCGGCCCGGCGCCGACGACCTCCTGCATCGCGATCACGTCCGCGTCGATCTCGCGCAGCACGTCGGCGATGCGCGACGGCACGACGCGCCGGTCCATGCCGCGCGAGCGGTGGATGTTGTACGTCGCCACGCGGACGTCCACGCTCCGCTTCGCGCTTCGGCCTTCGGTCACTGCTGGCGCTCCAGGATCCAGACGAACGGTCCGACGATCTTCTCCCACAGCGCGCGTGCGCGCCACTTGTCGAGCGTCACCTCCTCGCTGTCCAGGAGATCGCGCTCGTAGTCGGCGAGGAGCCGCGCGGCCACGTCGCGATCGCGGATCGCGACGTTGACTTCGTCGTTGTGCTCGAACGATCGGTTGTCGAAGTTCGTCGTGCCGAGCACGGACCACGTCCCGTCGACGACCAGGATCTTGGCGTGCATCATCGTGCGCTGATATTCGAAGATGCGCACGCCCGCTTCGAGGAGCGATCCCCACATGCGGCGGCTGGCGAGCCGGACCCAGCGCTGGTCCGTGCTCCAGCCAGGCACGATGACGGTGAGCACGACGCCGCGCTTCGCAATCTCGATGAGCGAGCGGCGCAGCGCGCGGTCCGGCAGGAAGTAGGGCGTGCTGATGCGCACGTGATGCTCGGCCCCCGCCATCAGCATCTGAAACGTCACCCGCGACGCCGTCGCGCGGTCCGACGGCGAGCTCTTGACGACGAAGGCCATGGAGCTGCCCGCCGCATCGAGCTCGGGGAAATACTCCGGTCCGACGAGGATCTCGCCGCAGCACTCGAGCCAGTTTTCGACGGCCACGCCCTGGATCGCCCCGACGACGGGTCCCTCGAAACGCGCCATCGTATCGCGCCACGGCCGCTCGCACCGCTCCTTGAATCCCCACCAGTCCGCCACCCCCGATCCGCCGGCGAACGCGATTCTCCCGTCGACGATCAGGAGCTCACGGTGCGTGCGGTTGTTGATGCGCGCCAGCGTGTGCCACCGGAGCCGTTGATAGGACTCGATGCGGCATCCCGCCTTGCGCAGGCGGCGGACCGGACGGCCCCACAGGCTGAAGCTGCCGATCGCGTCCACGACGATCGTCACCGTCACGCCGTGCCGCGCGCGTTCCGACAGCGCGTCGATGAACTGGTCCGCGATCTTTCCAGGCTGGAAGATGTACAACTCCATGACGATCGAGGTCGTCGCCCCGCGGATCGCGTCGATCATGGCCGGGTAGTAGGCGCAGCCGTTGGTGAGAATCACCACGCTGTTGCCCTCATGGAGCGGCGCCTGGCAGGTCGACTGGACGGTGTAGAGAAAGCGCGGGTCGGCCACCGAAATCCGGCGGCTCAGGTGGTAGTTGATTCCCGGCGTGAAGAGAATGACGAGGAGCGCCCAGAGCAGGAATGCGGCGCCCGCGACCGACAACCAGAGCATCGCGGCGCTCATTGCAAACGGCTGTCCACGGCAGGGGCGTGCGCCATGGGGATATCATAGGGCGGTGACTGGGCGGGTGCCGACGGTTCTCCTCCGCCGTCTCGCGGGCGCGATCCTGCTGATCGCGCTGGCGGCGGGCGGGTGCTCGGTGCCGAAAGATCCGATCCTCGTGGATGAGGGACACGTGACGGTAGAGAACGTGACGTCCGTCGAGTGGCGCAGCGTGCGTGTGACCGTGAACGATCACTTCGTGGGCGGCGTTACGTCGCTCCTGCCCGGTGGCCGGCTGAACGCGCCGCTCAGTCAGTTCCAGACCGCGCTCGGGCAGAAGTTCGATCGTTCCCGCCAGAGTGTCTTCAAGGTGGAAGTCAGCGCCACGGACGCGAGCGGGGCGCCGGTGAGCCTGAAGTGGGGAACCGACCGGCCGAAATGACCGCGCGAACGGTCGCGCACCGGAGCCAACGATGAGTCTCAAATCGGAGTTCGAAACGACCTGCCCCTGCTGCCAGGCGACGCTCGTCGTCGACACCAACCTGAAGCGCGTCGTCCGCCACATCGAGCCGGTCCGCGGCGATCGGCCGGAGCTGTCGAACGCGCAGCGGATTCTCGCCGATGAAGCGGCGCGCCGGGAAGCGCTCTTCCAGCAATCCGTCAGCGCCGAGAAGACGCGCGGCGACGCGCTGTCGCGCCGGTTCGAGGAGGCCCTGCGGCAGGCGAACCAGGAGCCAATCACGAAGCCGACCCGCGACTTCGACCTGGATTAGAGCGCTGTTCATTTGCCTGTAGTGTCCGCCTTCAGGCGGACCTCCGCGAGGTCCGGCTGAAGCCGGACACTACAGACGAGAGAGCGCTCAGGTGTTCAGCGGCTCGTGGTGAAAGCCGCGCGGGATGGGCGTCCACCGATCGCGCCGGTGGTAGTACACGGGTTTGCGGTTTCCCGAGCGCCGCATGTAGTCGACATAGCGCTCGCGAAGCCGATCGATCCGCTCGTCCGAGCTGCGGATCGCGCGATGCGGGTACTCGAGCAGCATGCGCTCGACCTTCCAGACATTCCTGTCCGACAATCTCCAGTCGTAATCGCCGAGCGTGCGGAGATCGACCACGGCATAAGCGGTGACGCGGCCCGTGAAGTCGACGTACGGATCCACGTAGCTCAGGGCAAGCGCGCGCGGCGTCGCGAATACGGCGCGGCGCCCGTGAAGCCCGGGATCGCGCGAGCGCGCGACCGAGCCCCAGCGGCCGTTCCGGCGGTACACGAAGATCACATGATCGAGGTGGTCGATCGATTCGAAGCTGAGGACGAGCGGCGGATGACCGTGCTGCTCGAGGATCACCGCGGCTGACAGGGCTGCCTCCAGGCAGTGCGCGGTGCCGTGCCGGACGACGCCGCGGAAGCTGCGCAGCGTGGCGCGGCCCGGAGGGGGCTCCGTGTTGTAGGGCAGCGCGTTCAGGTAGCGCTGCACGGCTGAGGGCGTCCGCAGGCGCGCAATGCAGCGGCGCTCTGCCGCGGTGAAGCTCGTGAGAGACGGCGGGTCACCGATTGCCACTGGTGCTCCCCGGCCTCGCGTTCAGCAAGCTCAATGTCGTGCGCAGGGAGTCGACGAGGGCTGACGCCTGCCATTCGTTGCCGGAGAAAATGCTGACGAGCCGGCCCTCGCCGTCGATCACGGCGGTCCGGAGACTATGCACGATCTCGGCTGTGGACTCCTTGTCGCGCATGATCTGGACGCCGAAGCGCGACGCGAACTCCTCAACCTGTGCGGGGTCGCCGGTCAGGAAGCTCCAGACGTCAGGGTTCGCCCCCACGTTCCTGGCGTGTGCCGACAGGACCCTGGGCGTATCGAACGTGGGATCGAAACTGACCGACAGGAGGCGGACTCGACCTCGCAACGCGGCGTCTTTCAACACCACGCTCTGCGCGTCGGCGAACCGGCGATCCATGGCGGGGCAGAAGTCGGGAATCGGGCACCGCGTGTATGTGAACGTGACGGCGATCGCAAGATTTCTCCAGGTCGAGAGCGTGCGCGGCTGCCCCGTCTCGTCGACGAACGGGACGTCGGGTACCGGGTTCCCGGGGCTGATGACGTCCGGGCGCGCCGGCGGCGGGGCCTCGGTCAGCGGGGCACGGCCCACTGACTGGATGGCCTCGAGATAGCCGGTCGATTCCTCGACGACGAGCGTTGCGCGGATCAATTCACCGGGGGATCGGCCGTCGAGCATCGACGCGTCCCGGACCTTGAACGCCATCGTCATGCCGGGCATGAATCCGCGAATGTCCTCGTGTTTGAGCGTGATCTCCTGCCGCGCGCGATCGACCGCGAGGACCTGGCCGCGCAGCTCGTACTCCTCGCTGCGGCCGCATCCGGCCGTGCACGACAGCAGGAGCGTGACGCTCCCGCACACCGCGAATTCCCTTCGCCACCGACGCATGAGTTTCACTGTAGCTGGCACAGCGTGCGGCGGTAAAGGGCGCATGGATGAGGTGCGCGCCCGGCCGGCGCGGCATGCATTCTGCTATATACTCGGCGTGCTATTGGGAGCCCGCTCCTTGCCTGCGCAGAATCAGACGATCCTTCCGCACAGCAATCAGAGAGCTTTCCGACTGGCGTGCCGTTCCGAGCGCGCGAGCGCCGCGCCTGATCAAACAATCGCGCGTCTCTTTTTTGGCCAGGGTAGGTGACAGGATGGGCAGGAGACTCTACGTCGGCAATCTCCCGTATTCAGCGACGGAGGACCAGCTCACGGAGCTGTTCAGCCGCGCGGGGAAGGTCGACAACGTACGCGTGATGCGAGACATGGCCACAGGGCGTGCGCGGGGTTTTGCCTTCGTGGAGATGGGCTCGGACGAAGAGGCGCAGAAGGCGATCAGCGAGTTCCACGAGCAGCAGATGGAAGGTCGCGCCCTCGTGGTCAACGAGGCCAGACCCAAGCCTGAAGGCGGCTTCGGCGGCGGTGGCCGCGGCCGCGGGGGCGGCGGCGGGCGCAGCTACGACGACGGAGATTTTTCCGGCGGGCGTCGCAAAGAGCCGCGCTGGTAACTGCGCGTCAGCACCCAAGCACGACATGACTAGGGCCGGACGTCGAGAGACGTCCGGCCCTTTTGTCTTCCACCGCGCGCCTGCGCGGCCCGCTACTCGTTGACGACCCAGCCGTCGCGGAGCTGGATGATCCGGCTGCCGTACGACGCGTTGGTCTCCGAGTGCGTGACCTGGATGATCGTCGTCCCGCCTTCGTTCAGCTTGCGGAACAGCTCCATGATCTCTTTCCCCTGGCTCGTGTGCAGGTTGCCGGTCGGCTCGTCGGCGAGGATCACCTTCGGGTTCGAGATGACCGCGCGCGCGACGGCGACGAGCTGCTGCTGCCCGCCCGAGAGCTGATTGGGATAGAGATCCTTCTTGCCGACGATCGAGAACTTGTCGAGGATGTCGCAGACCATGCTCTCGCGCTCCGCCTTCCGGATGTCCCGGTAGGAGAGCGGAATGTCGAGGTTCTCGTACACCGTGAGGTGATCCAGCAGGTGATAGCTCTGGAAGACGAAGCCGATGTTCTGCTTGTGCAGGCGCGCGCGGTCCTTCGCGCCCAGCTTGTGCACCGGCTGGTCGAGAAAGTAGTACTCGCCCGTCCACGCGCTGTCGTGCATGCCGATGATGTGCAGCAGCGTCGACTTGCCGGCGCCCGACGGCCCCATGATCGAGATGAACTCTCCGTCTTTCACGTCGAGCGTGATCCGCCGGAGGACGTAGGTGCGGCTCGTGCCGTGCGCGTACGACTTTTCGATGTTGCGAAGGCCGATCAGCGCATTGGGCGCGAGCGCGGCATCGGGCGGGACGCTGTCGATCTGCGGAGCGGGCGGTGTGGACCTGGAGAAAAACGCCATGGGCTCTCAACCTCTGTCGGTTAGACGGGACGACCCGCCGTGCGGTTTCTACGCTGCGTGTCCGTGGCTTCCGCAGCCTCATGCCGATTATACAGGCGCGGCGGCAGCGCCGCCGGTGGCTGCTACTCCGTCCTGAGCGCCACCATCGGGTCCACCCGGGCCGCGCGCCTGGCTGGCACGACGCAGGCGAGCGCCGACGTGCCCACCAGAGCGGCCGTCATCACGGCGAACGTCAACGGATCGAACGGGGCCACGCCGAAGAGCAGCGACTTCATGCTGACGCTCATCGCCGCGGCCGCGACGAGCCCAATGCCAATCCCCGCGATCGTGAGCCGCAGTCCGTCGCCGACCACGAGCGCGAACACGTCGCTGCGTCCCGCGCCGAGCGCCATGCGAACGCCAATCTCCGACGTCCGCTGCGACACGGCGTACGCGATCACGCCGTAGATCCCCACGGCGGCGAGCGCGAGCGCCAGCGCGGCGAACACACCCACGAGCCGCGCGAGAAAGCGCGGCTCGTCGACCGATTCGGCGACGATCGACGTCAGGGGAGCGATGCCGGAGATGGGGACGTCCGGGTCGACGTCCCTCACGGCCTGTCGCAGTGCGCCTGCGAGTACCTCGGCCCGTCCCGAGGTTTTGATCACGATGTTGATGCCCGGCTCGGTGAACTGCCAGTACGGCAGATAGACCTCGCTCCGGCTGGTGCCGCGCGCGCCGCGCATGCACACTTCGCCGACGACGCCGACCACGGTGAACCAGGGCGCGGTGGCGTCCCCGAAGCGCACGCGCTTCCCGAGTGGATTCTCGTCGTTCCAGAATCGCCTCGCCGTGACGTCGCTGACGACGACCACCGGCGCGGGCTCGATCGACTGGAACGCGCGCCCGTGTTTCAGACGGATGCCAATCGCATCGAAATACGCCGGGCTGATCAGCCGGTACCACACCGCCGTGGACTCGTTCTCGCTCTGCGGCGCCGGCCGTCCTTCGATCGCGATGTCCATGTCATTGTCGCCGCCGAGCGGAAGGATCGACGACAGCGAGGCCTTCTCGATGCCCGGAAGCTGCGAGACGCGCTCGAGCAGGCGATCGTAGAACGCCGAGAGCTGCTCCCGCGTCGCGTACTTCACGCGCGGAGGATTCACCTGTCCGACGAGGACCCGATCGGGCGTGAAACCGAGGTCGAACTGCTGCAGCCGCACGAGCGTCCTCATGAGGAGCCCGCTTCCGACGAGGAGGACGAGCGCGATCGCGACCTCCGCCGCGATCAGCACGCGGCGCGTCCGATGCCCGGTCCTGCCCGACGTGCCCCGCGACCCCTCCTTCAGGCCAGGCGTCACGTCCGCGCGCGCCGCCTGGACCGCCGGCACGATGCCGAAGAGCAGTCCGGTCACGATCGTCAGCGCGCTCGCGAACGCGAGCACCGTGGGATCGAGCCCGATGTCGCCGATTCGGGGCGTTGTCTGCGGTGCGATTGAGATCAGCGCTTCGATGCCCCAGGCGCCGATCAGGATGCCGAGCGCACCGCCGACCGCCGCGAGCAGCAGGCTCTCCGTCAGCAGCTGCCGCACGAGCGTGCCGCGCCCTGCGCCGAGCGCGAGGCGGACCGCCACTTCCCGCGCGCGCGCCGATGCCCGCGCCAGCAGCAGGTTGGCGATGTTCGCGCACGCGATCAGGAGGACGAAGCCGACGACGGCCATCAGCACGAAGAGTCCCTGCTGTACGTTCCCGACCACTTCCGAGTGCAGGGTCGAGATCCCGATGCCGGCGTCGCGGTTCCACTCCGGATACGCTGCCGCCAGGCGCGCCGCCACGAGCGCCGCGGCGGACGTGGTCTGGTCCACGCTCTGCCCGCGTGCAAGACGCGCGATGACGCGCAGCACGACTGCGCCTCTCGACGGGGTCGTGAGGTTCAGGCGTCGCGGCCGCCACAGCTCCGCGTCGCCGATCACGCCTGGCCGGAAATGCGGCGGCATCACGCCGATGATCTCGTGCGGCTCGCCGCCGAGCGTGATCGATCGTCCGACCGCGGCCGGTTCGGCGCCGAATCGCCGGCGCCACAGCCCGTCGCTGATGACGGTGACGCGCGCCGCGTTCGGCGCGTCGTCGTCGGCACGAAAGGATCGCCCGAGCGCGGGCGTGACGCGCAGGACGTCGAAGTACTCGTACGTGACCTGCTCGCCGACGAGCGGCTCCGCGTCGCCGAGCCCGGTCAGGTTCGGCTGCCATCCCTGGATGGCGGTCACGCCGCTGAACAGCCCGCTCTGCTTCCAGTCGACGAAGTTTCCGGGCGTCGCCCATTCCTTCACGGGGCCGCTTCGCCCGCGCAGGTCCTGCCAGACCATCACGAGCTCGCCTGCGTCAGGGTACGGCAGCGGCCGGAGGACGAGCGCGTTCACGACGCTGAAGATCGCCGTGTTCGCGCCGATGCCGAGCGCCAGGGTGGCGATGGCCACCGCTGTAAAGGACGGCGCCCGTCCGAGCATTCGAATGCCGTATCTGACATCCCGCAGGAGCGTAGTCATCAACCTGGTTTGCCTCCGGGCAATCTTATGCCCGAAGCGATAGCCGTGCCGGCCGATCGGCAGCCGTTCAACCTGCAGGCTTTCAGGGGGTTACGGTGAAACAGGGCGGGAGGACGCCGCGCGATTCTGTTCACGAGCGAACAGCCGGCGTCCCGGTGGTGGACAGGGAAGCGGAGTCAAGGCGAGTCGTCTTGGTCGTTCCGGCCTAGTCGGCGCGACGGTGCGTGGGCGCCGCAAGGGGTGCCGCGTTGGCCGGCCCGACGATCCTCCCCGTCTCGTCTCCGCTGGGGCTAATATAGGTCCGTTCAACGGACCGGGTCCTGACGGATTTCTTCGGAATTCCTTCGGAATTCTGATTCGCGGGCAGTATCCCGGTTGGAGGCCCGTGCAGGTCCGATTCGCCGACTACAGCCTCGATACCGATGCGCGGCAGCTCTTCGAGGGGCCGCGGAAAATCCACCTGTCTCCAAAGGCGTTCGAGTTACTGAAAGTCCTCGTCGAAAACCGTCCACGGGCGCTCTCCAAACAGGAACTGCTCGAGAAGGTCTGGCCCGGAGTGTACGTGTCCGAGGCGAGCCTCGCGCGCGGGGTGAACGAGATCCGCGACGCGATTGACGATCATTCCCGGACGGACGGTTTTCTTCAGACAGTGCATGGGTACGGCTACCGGTTCAGGGTCGATGGTGTCGTCGAACTGGATCCTTCCGATGCAGGGGCGCCAGTCTGCTGGCTCATCGGAGACGAGCTCGAGTTCCGACTGGCGGGAGGCGAACACATCGCTGGGCGGGAGTTCGGGCTGCCGATTCGCCTGGACTCGACGAAGATCTCGCGGCACCACGCCCGCGTGGTCGTGAGCGGCCGCGAGGTCTCCATCGAGGATCTGGGCAGCAAGAACGGGACGTTCGTGAACGGCGTGCGCATCGACGCGGTCACGCCGCTCAACCACGGCGACGTGCTTCTCATCGGGCCTGTCCGGCTCCGCTTCAAACTCGTCAACGATCCGACCAGCACCGAGACCGCGATCTGGCGCATGGACCAAAGCTAACCAGTTGCTCCGAGCCGATTTGGGTGAATCGCGCGACCCGGGTACACTGGGTACGCGGGATCGCGGACACTCACGGGCCTGTGCCTGACAGGAAGCCGCGAGCCGATCCCCGTCGTCCTAAAGGCAGCGCATGACCTCTCCGGCTTTCGTCCTCATAGTTCTGCTGGGTTTTTCACCGGCCCAGCAGGGCAGCGCGCCGCCAGCGCCGGACGCTTCTCCATCGGCCCAGCCACCGTCCACCAGCTCGAGCGCGGATGCCGAGCTGCCCGTGTCTCTCAAGCGCATCAAGCGCGCGCTCGCCGCGCCGCCCGCGATTCGCCTCCTCGAGGCGCAGGGGCGGAACGGGCGGCCGGTCTATCGCGTCGAGATCGAAGGCGAGAAGGTCGACATCCAGGCGCTCCTCGGAAAGGACTTCGTGCGCGGTCCCGTCTGGTACGGCGCCATGACGCACCAGGACTTCCTCGATCTGGTGACGCCGGACGATGTGAGGGGGTTTGCGGCGTTCTCGAACGGCGAAGGCATGATGGTCGCGGCGACGTCGATCGCCCTCCAATGGGCGGTGCTCAAGGCGATCGACAAGCTCAAGTCGGCTCAGAGTGAGCGCGCGAAGGACAATGCCCGGGCTGAAGTCCAGGAGGCGCTCGAAGCGCTGCGCAAAGCGCGTCGCGCAGCCGGCCTGCCCGAGAAGTAACTCCGATCCCTACTTCTTCCGCATGAACGCTTCGATCTCGTCCGCGGTTCGCGGTACGCTTGCGGACATGCGTTCGAGCCCGCTCTCGGTCAGAAGGAACGAGTCCTCGATCCGCACGCCGATATTCCGGTACTTCTGCACGGCCGGGCGCACCTTGCTGATGAAGGCCGCGTTCTCCAGCGTGTTCGGCAGAGTGTCGAGCGCGGCTTCGCGGATGTAGATCCCCGGCTCGATCACGAACGTCATTCCAGGTGCGAGGGGACGCGGCACGCCGACGTCGTGCACGTCCAGGCCGATCCAGTGCGACACGCCGTGGGTCGACCAGATCTTGAACTGCTGGCCTGCCGGATCGACGACGAGGCCGAGGCGCACGAGCCCCGCGCGAAGCACGTCGTCACACGCCGCCTGGATATCGGCGAAACGGCTGCCTGCTTTCGCCGCCTTGATGCCCGCTTCCTGCGCGGCAAGGACGATCTCGTGGATCTCGCGCTGCTCGCGCGTGAACGTGCCGCTCACCGGGTACGTGCGCGTGATGTCTCCCGTGTACCCCTGATAGCTCCCCGCAGCGTCGACCAGCAGTAGATCGTTCGGTTCCATGCGGCGGCTGGATTGGCTGTAGTGAAGAATGGTGGCGTTCGGTCCGCTGCCGACGATTGAAGGATAGCCCCAGCTCATCGCGCCGTTGCGGAGATAGACCGCTTCGATGGCCGCCTCGACCTCGTACTCGAACTTGCCGGGCGCGGCTTCGCGCATGCCGGCCTTGTGCGCGTCGCTCGAGATCGCCACGCTCCTCCGCAGGACACCCTGCTCGTACGGCGTCTTCACCTGCCGGAGCTCGTTGAGAAGCGGCGTCGCGTCGTGCACGGTGAAGCCGAAGAACCGGTCGCGGAGGCTGGCGGCGAACTGGCGCGCCGGCCCCGGCGGAGACGTGGCCGTCGGCTGCGGCTCGAGCAGCATCGAGAGCTTCGCGCGTCCGTCGGTCAGCGCGGTGAAGAATCGTTCGTATTCGCCGGGCGCCCCGCCTGACGCGCGCTTCGAGAACATCGCCGCGACGAACGCATCGAACTGGCTGGTCGGCATCACCGTTGCCACGCCGCTTTCGGCCGACGCTTCGGCTGGCGTCAGGCTGTGGCCTTCGCGGTGCTCGCGCCGCGGGTCGGCGTCGCGGACGAAGAGCATCTCGCGCTGCGTGCTGTTCCCCGGCATGAAGATGAGAATCGACTCGGGCTGATCGATCCCGGTGAGGTAGAAGAAGTTGCTGTCCTGACGGTATTCGTAGTCGACGTCGCGCGAGTAGACGCGGGTTGGCGCGCTCCAGAAAATGGCCAGCGTGTCGGGTCCGAGCCGATCCATCGCGCGGACGCGTCTGGCCTTGAGGTCCTCCTGCAGCGGTCCCGCCATGGCGGGCAGCGCCGTGAACAGGAAGGCCGCCACGAGAAGGGCGATTCGTCGTCCGGGCATGGGGCGAGAATTCTACCCGATCCGCCGTTCACCGCCGGTCCGGCGGCTTTCGCCGGAAACGGTGGGGAGGCCCTCCGGCCAGAGGCGTATCGTGAGGCATGGGCCCGTTGGAATCGACAGACCGCTCGGTGGTCAACAGCCCGTCGCGGCTGGCGCTCGGGCTGGTCGTCCTGCTCCTCGGCATGGCGTATCTCGACGATCGCCTCGACTGGATGGGCTTCCACCTGGACGTGCCCGTCTGGCCGTTGGTGCTCGTGCTGCTGGGGCTGGCAGGGATCAGCCGGCGGCGCGCCAGCGGACGGCCGTGCCTGAGTCCGCTGTCGGCGTGGCTGCTCTTCCTGGGCGCGTGGGGTCTCGTGAACGAATACCGACTGTTCGATATTTCCTATCGCCGGACCTGGCCCGTGCTGCTCGTCGGCGCGGGCCTCCTGCTGGTCGTGCGCTCACAGCAGCCGGCGGCGAACGCTCCTTCTGGTGATGGACGATAGCCATGGATCCCTTCCAGGCGCAGGCGGGCTCTCAAACGTTTCGCATTACGCCGCAGCTCGTCATCGGCGTGCTGATTGTCTTCGTCGGCGTCGTGTTCACGCTCGACGAGCTGGGCATCGCCCCGGCGTCATCGTATTTGCGCTATTGGCCGAGCGTGATCATCGCGGTGGGCGTGGCGAAGCTGCTGCAGGCACGGGACGGCGGCGGCGCCTTCGCAGGCCTGCTGCTGACGGTCGTCGGGCTGTGGCTGCAAGGCGAGGAGCTCGACATGCTCCGCATCAACCTGCGCCAGGTCTGGCCGGTCGGGCTCGTGCTGCTCGGCGTCTATCTCGTGTGGCAGGGCCTGACGAAGCGGTCCCCGGCTGCGCCGCCGCCGCCCGCGCCGCTGCCCGGCTTCGACCCGCTGCCGCCGATCGATTCGAGCTTCGACTCGAGCGCATGGGGCAGCGCGCCGATCGAGCCGCTCGTCGAGCCCGCTCCCGCGCCGCCGCCGGCGCCGGCGACCGTGACGTCCGGGAAGCCGAAGGGATGCGGTCCGCGAGAGAGGGTCAAGTGGCCGCGGAACGTCAACAACAGCTCGCGGATGAACGTCGTGGCCATCATGAGCGGCATCTCGCGCGGCAACAACTCGACGGCGTTCCGGGGCGCCGATCTGCTCGCGATCATGGGCGGGTGCGAGATCGACCTGCGGAAGGCCGCGATCAATGGCGAAGCCACGATCGATCTATTCTGCATGTGGGGCGGCATCGAGATCCGCGTGCCCGAGGACTGGACGGTCGAAAGCTACGTCGTGCCGCTGATGGGCGGCGTGGACGACAGGACGCGCCCGCCGCAGGCGGCGACGACCCACCACCTCAAGCTACGGGGCGTGGCCCTCATGGGCGGCATCGAGATCAAGAACTGAGGCCGGCGCCGGAACCCCAGCCAACGACAACCGAAATGAACCGCTAGCACCGATGCACCCGATCCTGGCCCAAGGCGGCCGGCTCGCCATGTACACGGCGCTCTGGGTCCTTGCGGGGACGCTGCTGGCGCTGCTGGTGGCGGGCCGCATGGGTTTGAGCTGGCTGCAGGCGCTCGGCGTGTCGCTGCCGATCGCCTGGGCGTACGCGTTCGTCTGCCTGTCCGCGTGGTACGTGGCGCGGAGCCTGCCGATCTCCACGTCCGGACCGACGCGCATCCTCTCGACCGCGCTGGTGGCGTCGGTGCTTTCGAGCGCCGGATGGCTGGGGATGGCGAGGCTCTGGCTCTCGTTCCTCATCGCGCGAGGATTGATTCCCGGCTCCGCGCGCAGCGGCGGTCACGAGAGCCTCGTGTTCGGCTTCGGCATGCTGCTGTATCTCCTGTCGATCGCCGTGAGCTATCTGCTGATCACCATCCAGGAGACGCAGGAAGCGGAGCGTCGCGCGCTGCACATTCAGGTACTCGCGCGCGAGGCCGAGCTGCGATCGCTCAGGGCTCAGATCGATCCGCACTTTCTCTTCAACTGCCTTCACTCGATAAGCGCGCTGACAAGCGTCGATCCGGTCGCGGCGCGCCGAATGTGCTTGCTGCTGGGCGATTTTTTGCGCGAGACGCTCGCGCTCGGCGGCGAGGCGCGCATCACCGTCGCGCGCGAGTTGAAGCTGGTGGAGCGGTTCCTCGCGGTCGAGCGCATCCGGTTCGGCGACCGGCTCGATGTCGAGATGGCCGTCGGGCCGGACGTGGAGTCCGGGCTGCTCCCGCCGCTCCTCCTCCAGCCGATCGTCGAGAACGCCGTCACGCACGGGATCGCGCACATGCTCGGCCGCGGCACGATCCGCATCGCCGCGTCGCGCGCCGCGAACCGCCTGTCGATCCGGGTCGAGAACCCGTGCGATCCTGATCGCCCGCGCGGGACCGGCTCGGGCGTCGGCCTCGCCAACGTCAAGGCCCGGCTGCGCGCGCTGCACGGCGTGGACGCCCAGGTGACGACGGCCGAGCAGGAAGGCTTCTGGCGCGTGGAGCTGTCGTTTCCGGCGACCGTGGCCGTGAGCAGGGAGCCTGTATGAGCGACGCCGCACCGTTGAAGGTCGTGATCGTGGACGACGAGGCGCTGGCGCGCGGCGTCATCCGCGAGTTCCTCGGCGGGCATCAGGACGTCGAGATCGTCGCCGAGTGCGGCAACGGCTTCGACGCGGTGAAAGCCGTCAGCGAGCTGACGCCCGATCTCCTGTTCCTCGACGTGCAGATGCCGAAGTTGAACGGGTTCGAGGTGCTCGAGCTGCTCGGGCGGTCGGTTCCCGTCATCTTCACGACCGCGTACGACAAGTACGCGCTGCAGGCCTTCGAGGTCCACGCGGTGGACTACCTGCTCAAGCCGTTCAGCGAAGAGCGTTTCAGCGAGGCGCTCTCCCGCGCCCGCGGGCGGCTCTCGGGACGGGATGCCGGCGAGCCGAGCGACGTGGACGTCGACGCGCTCGTCGCGCAGGCCCGCCCCCGTCAGGGGCCGCTCGAGCGCGTCCTCATCAGGGACGGCGCGCAGGTGCACGTGATTCCGGCCGGGCGCATCGACTACGTCGAGGCGCAGGACGACTACGTCTCGTTCGTCGCCGACGGGAAATCGTACCTGAAGGATCAAACGCTCGCGACCGTGGAGGCGTCACTCGATCCCGGCCGGTTCGTGCGCGTCCATCGATCCTATCTCCTGAACATCGAGCGCATCGCGCGCGTCGAGCTGTACGCGAAGGACAGCCGCGTCGCGATCCTGCACGACGGCCGCCGCCTGCCGGTGAGCCGCGCGGGTTACGCGCGGCTGTCGAAGCTGCTCTAGGTCCGAGCTCGGCCGGAGACGTAGTGTCCGGCTTCAGCCGGACGTCACCGACACGGCTTGACGCAGGCCCGCCGAATCTGTTAAATAACTGGTCAGTGAAATTAACCAACCAGTTAGTTAGTCGCAGGCGCGGCCCGCGGCCGACGGTCGGGCGCGCCGGCAGGACCGCCGGCCGCCGCGGACCCGCCGCCGATCCGTCACGCGACCGGATCCTCGCCGCCGCCGCCCGCGAGTTCGCGGCCCGGGGCTTCGCCGCTACCTCCGTCGACCGGATCGCGGCGTCCGCCCACCTCAACAAGGCGATGATCTACTACCACTTCCACAGCAAGGCCGCGCTCTACCGCGAAGTGCTGCGCGACATGTTCGACGCCGTCGGTGCCCGCGTCCGCGCCGCCGCCGGGTCCGACCTCGCGCCCGCAGACAAGATCCGCCGCTTCGTAGAGGCGTTCGCGGCCGAGGCGGAAGCCCGTCCGCACTTTCCGCCAATCTGGTTCCGCGAGATCGCCGACGGCGGCACGCACCTCGACGACGCGACCGTGGCGTCGATGGCGGGCGTCTTGAAATCGCTGGCCTCCATCGTGAGCGAGGGCGTGCGCGCGAAGCGCTTCAAACCCGTCAGCCCGATGCTCGTCCACGCCGGCATCGTCGCGCCGATTCTCCTGTTCTTTGCAAGCGTCGGCATCCGTCAGCGCGTCGAGCGCGGGGGTGTCAGCGGCGCCGCGAAGCTGAGCCCGGACGAGGTCGTCGCGCACGTGCAGCGCGTCGCCGTGGGATTGCTGGAAGGACGGATCGCATGAGGACGGCGATTGTGATCTGCCTCGTGTCGATGTGCGCCGGATGCGGGACCGGGCGGCCTCAGGGGCCGCCGCGCGCGTCGGGCTACGTCGAGGCCACGGAAGTCCGCGTCTCGCCGGAGGTCGGCGGACGGATCGTCCAGCTGCAGGTCGACGAAGGGGATCGCGTGTCGATCGGGAGCCTCGTCGCGAAGATCGACACCGCGGACACCGAGCTCGCCATCCGGCGCGGCGAGGCCGAGCGGGATCAGGCGGCCGCACAGTTCCGCCTGCTGCAGGCCGGCGCGCGGCCGGAAGACATTCGTCTGGCGCGCGCGCAGGTCGACTCAGCGGATGCGGACACCCGCGCGGCGATGGCGGAGCTGGCCTCGGCGAACGCGGATCTGCAGCGCTTCGACGCGCTGCTGAAAGCGAACGCGGGATCCAGGAAGCAGCGCGACGACGCCGCGACGCGACGAGATGTGTCGGCGGCGCGAGTCGCCGCGGCGCAGGAGCGCTCGCGCGGCGCGTCCGAGACGCTCGCGCGCGTGAAGGCCGGAGCCCGCGTCGAGGAGATCGCGGCGGCACGGGCGCGCGTGGCCGTCGTCGATGCGCAGATGGCCTCGCTTCGCAAGAGCCTCGCGGATGCGGTGCTCGTGTCTCCGGTTGCGGGGATTGTCACATCGAAGCTTGCGGACGCCGGGGAGGTGATCGCTCCGCGCGCGCCGGTCGTCGTCGTCACGGATCTCGATCACGCGTGGGCCAACGTCTACGTCGACGAGCCCGTGGTTCCGCGGCTGAAGCTCGGCCAGAAGGTCGCCGTGCTCACCGACGCTGGACAGCGGCTGGAGGGGTCGATCACCTTTATCTCGCCGAAGGCCGAGTTCACGCCGAGGAACGTTCAGACTGCGGCCGAGCGATCGCGTCTCGTGTACCGGATCAAGGTCGCGACGGACAACAAGGATGGCGTGCTCAAGCCCGGGATGCCGGTCGAAGTCGAACTGCCAGAGTGACATATATGGATGCGATCCGGTTCGATGGGGTCACGAAGCAGTACGGCACGCTGAAGGCTCTCGACGCCGTCACGCTGACCGTGGCGCACGGAGAGATGTTCGGCATCATCGGACCGGATGGCGCCGGCAAGACGACGGCGATCCGGCTGGGGTGCGGGCTGATTCGACCTGACGCGGGCGCGATCCGCGTCGCCGGCCGTGACCCCGTGCGCGACCACCGCGCCGTCACCCACGCCGTCGGGTACCTCTCGCAGCGGTTCAGCCTCTACGGCGACCTCTCGATCGACGAGAACATCGCGTTCTTCGCCGAGATACACGGCGTGCGCCGCTACCAGGCCGCGCGGGATCGGCTCCTCGGCATGACGCAGTTGACGCCGTTTCGATCGCGGCGCGCGGACAAGCTGTCAGGCGGGATGAAGCAGAAGCTCGCCCTGGCCTGCACGCTCGTCCACGAGCCCGACGTGCTCTTCCTCGACGAGCCGACGACCGGCGTCGATCCTGTATCGCGGCGCGAGTTCTGGAAGCTGCTGTCGGAATTCCTGACCGCCGGCCTGACGATCGTGATGACGACGCCATATCTCGACGAGGCCGAGCGCTGCGCGCGCGTCGCGCTCCTGCACGAAGGGCATCTCCTCGCGCTGGATCGCCCGGCCGCCCTCCAGGCCTCGCTCGGCGATCGGCTGATCGAAGTCGTCACGAACACCGCCCGGCCTCCGCTGGACGTCCTGTCGGCCGTCGATGGCGTCGACGACGTGCAGGCGTTCGGGGACCGTGCGCATGTGCGTGTCGCGGGCGTCGCGCGGGAGGATGCCGCCGGCCGAATCCGGGCGGCGCTGCACGCAAAGGGCATCGGGGTCCTCGACGTGCGTCCGGTTCACGCGACGCTCGAAGACATTTTCATCGGCCTCATCACGTCGAACGCCGCATCCGCACGAGCTGAGAGGAAAACCGGGACACGCGCATGAGATCGCGATCATTTCTGCTCGTCTGCTTCGCCATCGCGTCCGCCGCCGCCCTGCCTTGCACGCTTCACGCGCAGGACGCGGCCGCAATCTTGACGCTCGAACAGGCCATCGCCCGCGGGCTGGAAACGAGTCAGCGGCTGGCCGAGATGCAGGCGCGGCAGGATGCTGCAACTGCCGTCGAGCGCGGGTCTGGCGCGGCGCGTCTGCCAACCGTCGCACTGAAGGGCGGCTACATGAGGACGAACCACGTGGAGGAGTTCGTGATCGGGATTCCCAGGCAGGTCGTGTATCCGGACCTCCCGGACAACTTCCGCACGCGCCTCGACCTGCAGTGGCTGATCTATTCGGGGGGGCGGATCGATCAGCTGGAGCGCGCGGCACGAGCGGAACGGGAAGCGACTGGCGAGGATCTCGCGGCCGCCCGCGCGGATCTTCGCCTGGAGATCACGCGCGCGTACTGGACACTCGTGACGGCGCGCGAAGCCGAACAGGTCCTCGCGCGATCGCTCGACGCCATCGCGGCGTACGTGCGCGACCTGCGCGCGAGGCTCGATCAGGGACTCATTCCGCCGAACGAGCTGCTGTCGGCCCAGGCGCAGCAGTCGCGCGAGCGGGTAGGCGCGATCGAGGCGTCGAATGCCCGGCGGATCGCGGAAGCCGATCTGCGGCGGCTCGTCGGGCTCGAGGGCACCGGCGCCATCGAGCCCGCGAGCAAGCTCGAGTCCGTGCCGGGCGCGCCGGTCGAAGGCGAAGCCCTCATCGGTCAGGCGATCGCGCAGCGCCCCGAGCGCCGGGCGCTGACCGATCGTGTCGAGGCCGCGGAGGCGCGGATCGATGCCGCGGCGGCGAGCGGCCGTCCGCAGGTCGGCGTTGCGGCAGGGTTCGACTACGCGCGGCCGAACTTGCGGGTCTTTCCGCGCGTGGGACAGTGGGACGACGGCTGGGACGTGTCCGTCAATGCGGTCTGGACGCTGTGGGATGGCGGACGGGTTCGCGCCAGCCGCGCGGAGGCTGAAGCAGGCAAGCGAGCCGCGGAGGCGCGCGTCGGAGAGTTCGATCGTCAAGTCACGTTCGAGGTGCGCCAGCGGGCGCTCGAGCTCGAATCGAGCCGGGCGGCCATCGTCGCCGCGGAGGAAGGCGTCAAGGCCGCGGCGGAAGCCCGCCGCGTCCTCGCCGAGCGTTTCGACGCAGGCGTGGCGACGAACACCGAGGTGCTCGACGCGCAGAGCGCGCTCCTCGCGGCCGAGTTCGATCGCACGCGCGCGCTCGCGGGCGCGCGGCTCGCCGAAGCCCGACTGGCCCGCGCCCTGGGCCGCTGAGGAGCGACGCGCGATGCAGGCCGCGATCGACGTCAGGCAGCTCACGCGCCGCTTCGGCGCCTTCGTCGCAGTCGACAGCCTGTCGTTCGACGTCCGGCGCGGAGAGATCTTCGGCTTCCTGGGCAGCAACGGGGCTGGCAAGTCCACGACGATCCGCATGCTGTGCGGCCTGCTGCGCCCCACGTCGGGCACGGCCCTCGTCGACGGGATTGACGTCGCGCGCGATCCCGAGGCGGTCAAGGCACGCCTCGGGTACATGTCGCAGCGGTTCTCACTCTACGAGCTGCTGACGGTCGATCAGAACATCGCGTTCTTCGGCGGCGTGTACGGTCTCGACGCGAAGCGGCTCGCGGACCGGCGCCGCTTCGTGATCGAGATGGCCGGGCTTGCGGGCCGCGAGACGACGCTGGCCCGCGATCTCGCGGGAGGATGGCGCCAGCGGCTGGCGCTCGGCTGCGCGATCCTCCACGAGCCGAGGCTGCTGTTCCTCGACGAGCCGACCGGAGGCGTCGACCCGCTCTCGCGGCGTCAATTCTGGCGGCTGATCGACGTGCTGTCACAGCAAGGCGTGACGGTGCTCGTCACGACGCACTATCTCGACGAAGCCGAGCGCTGCCATCGCGTCGCGCTGATTCACGCCGGGCGGCTCGCGGCCCTGGGCTCGCCCGCGGAGGTCAAGGCCGTCTTCAAGGATCGTCCGATCGTCGAGGTGCGGGCACCGAACGCCGTCGCGGTGATGCGCGCGCTCGACGAATCGCCCGACGTCGAGAAGACCAGCCTGTTCGGCACGGCCGTGCACGCCGTGCTGCGTTCAGCCGCCGTGACGACCGACGATTTGCGCACGCGCCTCGCGTCGCAGGGGCTTGCCGTCGATTCCATTTCCGCCGTCCAGCCCTCCCTCGAAGACGTCTTCCTCGACGTCGTCGAAAAAGCCGGAGGAACGGCGGCGTGAGGAAGACGCTCGCCGTCTACCGGAAGGAGCTGCGGCAGATCCTGCGCGATCGGCGCACGCTGCTGATTCTCGTCTTCATTCCGGCCTTCTTCCTGCTCTTGTACGGTTACGCGCTCAACTTCGACATCCGCCACGTGAAGCTTGCAGTCGAGGATCGTGACGGCACGCCCGAGAGCCGCGCGGTCGTCTCGGCGTTCGTCAACTCGGGGTATTTCGATCTGGTCGCGACCGTACATGCTCGCGCGGAAGCGGAGCGCCTTCTCGACCTCAACGAGGCCAGGGCGCTGCTCGTGGTTCCTGAAGGCTTCAGCCGCGATGTCGCACTCGGGCGCGCGGGCGCAGTGCAGGTGATCATCGACGGCGACAACGCCAACACCGCGACGACGGTGCTCGGCTACTCGACCAATATCCTGCGGACGATCGGCGCGGAGCTCGTTCCACGGGAGGCGCGGCCGGACCCGCCGATCTCGGCGGAGCCGCGGATCTGGTACAACCCCGAGCTTCGCAGCACGCTGTTCCTCGTCCCGGGCCTCATCGCGTACATCGGCATGATTACCGCCGTCGCATCGACGGCGCTGTCGGTCGTTCGCGAGAAGGAATCCGGGACGATGGAGCAGGTGCGGATGGCACCCATCGGGACGCTTCCGTTCGTCATGGGGAAGACGCTGCCGTATTTCCTGATCTCGCTCTCGTCGGCGGCGCTCATCATCGCCTCGTCGATGGTGCTCTTCGGCCTGCCGATGCGCGGCAACTGGCTGGCGCTGCTCGTCGCGATGTCGCTCTTCCTCATCGGCGCGCTCGGCACGGGCCTGCTCATTTCCACGGTGGCCGAATCGCAGCAGGTCGCGTTCCAGATGGCGCTGCTGATTTCGATCCTGCCGACCATCATGCTGTCCGGGTTCATCTTCCCGATCTCGAGCATGCCCGCGGCGCTGCAGGCGGTCACCGCCGTCGTGCCGGCGAGATACTTCCTCGTCGCGTTGCGGGGCATCGTGCTCAAGGGCTCGGAGCTGTCGCACCTCACGGGGCCGCTCACCGCGCTGACGATCTACGCGCTGGCGGTGCTGGGCCTCGCGTCGCTCGGCCTCGCGCGGAACAGGGCGTGATGCGGCTGCAACGCCTACGCTCCCTCGTGCGAAAGGAGTTCCTGGAGCTGCGGATGAACCCGCGGCTGTTCGGCCTCGTGATCATCGCGCCCATCCTGCAGCTCACCATGCTCGGGTACGCGGCGACCACGGACGTGAGGGACGTGCCGCTCGTCGTCGCCGACGGCGATCGGTCGAAGGCGAGCCGCGAGCTCGTCGCGAGATTCGACGCGTCGCCGAACTTCACCGTCGTCGATACGGTGACGACCGTCTCGGAGATCGAGCCCTATCTCGAGCGTGGCCGCGCGTCGCTGGCGCTCTCGGTGCCGCGCGGCTACGGGGAGAGCGTGGAGGCCAGGCGGCCCGTGCGCGTGCAGGTTGTCGCGGACGGAACCGACGCCAACTCGACGACCGTCGCTCTCGGTTACGCGACGAGCCTGATCGGCGGGTATGCGCAGGACCTCGCATTGGCGGGGCTCGAGGGCGCTCCGGCAGCGACGACGATGCCCGGGATCGACGCGCGCATCCGTGTGTGGTTCAATCCCCAGCTCGAGAGCCGGTTCTTCATGATTCCAGGCGTCCTCGCGCTCATCCTGATGATCGTGACGGCGAACCTGGCGTCGATGGCCATCGTCCGGGAGAAAGAGCTCGGGACGCTCGAGCAGATCAACGTGACGCCGCTCCGGCGCTGGGAGCTCATCGTCGGGAAGCTGCTGCCGTACGGCGTCATCGGGCTCGTCGACGTGGTGCTCGTCGTCGCCGTCGCGGTCCTCTGGTTCGAAGTGCCGCTTCGCGGAAGCCTCGCGCTGCTCTTCGGCATGAGCCTGCTGTACGTGCTCTGCACGCTCGCGCTCGGCCTGTTCATCTCGACGATCTCCGACACACAGCAGCAGGCGATGATGACCGCGACGTTCTTCTTCCTGACGCCGATGATTTATCTGTCGGGATTCATCTTTCCGATCGAGAACATGCCGCAGGTGATTCAGCCGTTCACCTATCTGATTCCCCTCCGATACTTCCTGGTGATCGTGCGCGGCATCTTTCTCAAGGGCATCGGGCTCGATCTGCTGTGGCCCCAGGCCCTCGCGCTGGGCGCCTGGGGCGCGGCGATGCTGACGCTGGCCGTCGTCCGGAGCCGCAAGCGCGCTGTCTGATCGTCACTTCGTCACGACGAACGCGACGCCGAGACGCGACGCCGCTGCGTTGATGGCCCCGACGTCCTTCTCGATGAACGCGAGCGTGTCGCGCTCGAGTGCGGCCAGCTCCTTCTTCTGTTCGTCGAGCACCTGCTTCATCCCGGACGTGGGCGCGCCCTGGGCTTCGATCGCCCACATCTGGAGAGGGGAGAGGCGCGAGTACAGACGGGCCCCGCCGCGCATCGCGAGGATGTCGTACACGATGTCCGCTGTCGGATTGTGAAGGCGATCCTCGAGGGCGGTCGCGCGGCTGGCGGCAGCCTCGGACGACTTCAGGAGCTCGGCGATCGCGGTTTCGGACCGCCGCGGCTCGAGCACCTTCGCGCGGGCCTGGAGCTGCTCGCGAACGGATCGCAGCTGATTGACCAGCCCCGTCAGCGTCGAGATCGTGTCGCGGACGTCGAGCGCGAAGGCGAGCTGCGCTTCCAGATCGTGCTGCGGCGGCGTGGCCCGCGGATCGGGGACGACCTTCAATGGCGACGTTTTCGTCTGGCCGTCCACTGTCAGCCGGACCGTGTAAGACCCCGGCACGGCAAGCGGACCCGAGCCTGGATCGCCCGTATCGATCTTGCCGCCCTTGATCTTGCGCGCGCCTTCCCACGCGAGATTCCAGACCGCCGTCTGCACTCCGGCCTTCGTCGCCAGCGCCTGCTTCTTCAGGTCCTCGGGGTTGTCGTCCTCGCTGCTGTAGTCGGGCTCTCGCGGGACGCTGCTCAGCGTCCGCACCGTGCGGCCGCCCGCGTCGAGGATGTCGATCTTGACCTCTCCCTTGGCCTTCTCTTTGAGGAAGTAGTAGATCCGCGCGCCATACGGCGGGTTCGAAAACCGTGCGGAGCCGGACGCCCAGCTGCCGCCGCCGTACCGCCAGCGGATCGCGTCGGCGACGGGGAAGAGGTGCACCGCTGACTGCGCGATCGGCGTGCCCCATTCACGAATCACCTGCAGGTCGTCCAGGATCCAGATCGAACGTCCGTGCGTGCCGACGACGAGGTCGCTGCCCTTGACGACGAGGTCGTGCACCGCGACGGTCGGGAGGTTCAGCTTCAGCGGCATCCACGCGCGCCCGTCGTCTGCCGAGAACGACACCCCGCGCTCAGTCCCCAGGTAGAGCAGTCCCCGCTTGGAAGGGTCTTCACGAACGGCGTGCAGGTACACGTCCTGCGGCAGCGCCTGGTCGAGCCTCGTCCAGCTTGCACCGAAATCGGAGGTCTTGAAGAGATACGGTCGCGCGTCGTCGAGCCGATGAGCGTCGAAGACGACGTACGCAGTGCCTGCGTCGAACGGCGACGGCTCGATCATGCTGACGGTGCCCCACTCGGGCGCACCGCGCATCGCAGCCGTGACGTTGACCCATGATTTGCCGGCGTCGCGGCTGACATGGACGAGGCCGTCGTCGCTCCCAGCCCAGATGAGACCTTTCTGCTTCGGCGATTCGGCGACGGCGAACACCGTGCAGTAGGTCTCGACACCCGTGTTGTCCCCGGTGATCGGACCACCGCTCCATTTCTGCTTCGACTTGTCGTTCCTGGTGAGATCGGGGCTGATCGCCTGCCACGACTGTCCGCCGTCCGACGTGCGGAAAATCATCTGCGCGGCGTGATAGACGACTTTCGGGTCGTGCGGCGACGCGGCAATCGGCGCCGTCCATTGAAATCGGTACTTCATGTCCTCACCGCCGTGGCCGGAAGGATTCTCTGGCCAGGCGCTGATGTTGCGGGACTCCCCGGTGCGATGGTCGTACCTGGTGATGATGCCCGAGGTACTCGCCGGCGTAGACGATGTTCGGATCGCTCGCGTCAGAGACGACGTGGCCGGCCTCGCCGCCGCCGACGCCGTACCAATCCGACAGCTCGATGTGTCCGGAGCGTCCGAGGCTCGGTCCTTGCGCCGTGCCGAGATCCTGCATCGCGCCAGAGACGTGGTACGGCGTCCGCGTGTCGACCGAGACATGGTAGAACTGCGAGATCGGGAGCGCGGGCGCTGACCACGTCTCGCCGCCGTTGGTGCTGATGTCCACGCCGCCGTCGTTGCCGGAGATCACTCGTTTCGGGTTCTTCGGATCGATCCAGATATCGTGATGGTCGCCGTGGTGCAGCCCCTTCACGACCTGAACCGTCTTCCCGCCGTCGATCGATCGCAGCAGCGGCACCTGCGGCAACCACAGCCGATTGGGCTCGTGTGGATCGATTGTCAGCGTCGAGTAGTACCACGCGCGTTGCCGGATCTGCCTGGACGGGTTGACCAGCTCCCAGTTCTCGCCGCCGTCGTCGGATCGAAAGAGCCCGCCTTTCTCCGCTTCGATCAGTGCGTACACGCGCCGGCCGTCGGAGGGGGCCACGGCCACGCCGACTTTCCCCCATGTTCCTTCCGGCAGTCCGTTGCCGGTGAGGGCCTTCCACGTTTGCCCGCCATCTCTCGACACGTGCAGGCCGCTGCCCGGCCCACCGCTCACCAGTTCCCACGGCCGCCGGCGAGCCTGCCAGAGGCCGGCGAACAGGATCGACGGGTTCGACGGATCCATCGCGACGTCCGAGGCGCCCGTGTCGGCCTCCTTCTTCAGCACCTGTTGCCAGGACTTGCCGCCGTCGATCGTTCGATAGACGCCGCGCTCGGCGTTCGGTCCGAACGCGCGGCCGAGCACTGCGGCGTAGGCGATGTCAGGATTCGCGGATGCACGACCATCGTGCCGATCTGTCCCTCCTGCTTCCAGACATGCGTCCAGTTCTTGCCGGCGTCGGTCGATCGGTAGATGCCGTTGCCCGCGGCGACGTTGCCACGGATGTTGGCTTCACCTGCTCCGACGTACACGATGTTCGGATTCGACGGCGAGACGGCGATTGATCCGATGGAGGAGATCGGTTGATCGTCGAAGATCGGCTTCCACGTCGCGCCGGCGTCGCTCGACTTCCACACGCCGCCGCTCGCCGTCGCCGCGTAGTACGTGGATGGATCGCCTGGAACGCCAGCTACCCGCGATACCCGTCCGCCCGCCGCCGGTCCTATCGAACGATATTTGAGAGCCTCGAGCTCGACCGGCGTCGCCGGTGCCGACGACGCCGCCGGAGTCGCCTTGTCCTGTGCGAGAACGATGACACTGAGCGAGGCCGCGAAGAGAACGGCGACGATGTTGCGCATGGCCGCTGATTCTATCTCCCGGACCGGTCGTCCGGTCGCCCGGTCGTCCGGTCGCTCGGTCGTCCGGTCGGTCGGTCGGCGGATCCGATGCTCGAGGCCCGCCTCCCGAACCCGTGAACCCGTGAACCCGTGAACCCGTGAACCCGTGAACCTGTGAACCCGTTGAACCACGAACCCTGAACCCTGAACCCTGAACCTTGAACCGAATTTCCCGCGCTAAACTGTCCCCATGCCCCGCGTCCTCGTTGGCACGTCCGGCTACAACTATCCCGAGTGGCGCGGGACGTTCTATCCGGAGAAGTTCAGCACGGACAAGATGCTCGCGTACTACGCGGAGCGGTTTTCGACGGTCGAGATCAACTACACGTTCTACCGTCTTCCGACCGAGAAGCTGCTCGCGGGCTGGGCGGCGGGAACGCCGGACACCTTCACGTTCACGCTGAAAGCGCCGCGCCGGATCACCCACGACGCGAAGCTGCAGCGGTGCGAGGATCTCACGCAGGCGTTCTGCAGCACCGCGAAAACGCTCGGCTCGAAGCTCGGCGTTCTCCTGTTTCAGCTTCCACCGAATTTCAAGAAAGACGCGGCGGTTCTCGACGCGTTCACCGAGACGCTGCCGGAGGGCACGCGCGCGGCCTTCGAGTTCCGGCACCCGTCATGGTTCGACGCCGACACGTTCGGCATCCTCCGCAAGCGGCAGCTCGCGCTGTGCGTCGCGGACAGCGAGAAGCTGAGCGCGCCCGTCGAGATGACGGCCGATTACGGGTATTTCAGGCTCAGGGACGAGGGCTACCAGCAGGCGGATATCGAGCGGTGGGCCGGCGTGATCCGCGATCTCGACGGCCTCCGGGACGCGTACGTCTACTTCAAGCACGAAGAACAGGGACTGGGTCCTGACTTCGCGAAACGGCTGATGGCGCTGCTGTAGCGCCCGTCCGCTCCCTGGCGAAGTTCAGGATCTCGCGCTCGGCCCAGTACCCGTCGTCGCCGTTCTCCGGTTCCGCGATGAACCCGCAGTGCCCGCCGTCCTTCGTGATCACCACGCGGAGGTGCGGGTTCGACTGCACGCTCGGATCGCGGAACGGCGGGCTCGGCACGAACGGATCGTCCTCGGCCGTGATGACGAGCGCAGGTACGCGGATGCGATCGATGACGCGCATGGCGCTCGCGCGATAGTAATAGTCCGACGCGTCGCGGAATCCGAAGTGCGGCGCGGTGTACACCTCGTCGAACTCGCGCACCGTCAGAATTGTCCCGAGGCGATCGATGTTGAACCGTCCCGGAAAGCACTCGGCCTTCCGGCGCATCCTTCCGCGCAGCCCGCGCACGAAGTTCCACTGATAGACGAAGTTCGGCCGTCGCTCCAGCGCGCGCACGCAGGCCTCGAGCTCCATGACCGGCGAGACCGCGCAGACGCCGCGCAGCTCGGGAGGCGGAGCATCGCCGTAGTCGCCGGCGAGTTTCAGCGCGAGGTTGCCGCCGAGCGAGTATCCCGCCACGATCACCTCGCGGACGCCGTCGACCGCGGAGATCTCACGAAGCACGTGGTCCGCATCGGCCGTCAGCCCGGAGTGATACAACCCCGGCGCGAGCCCTTCAGTGCCGCCGCAGTTGCGCTGATTCAGCAGGAGCACGTTGAATCCGGCCGCGTAGCCCTTGTCCGCGAGCCCGCGCATGTAATGCGCATCGCTCGAGCTTTCAAGCCCGTGCAGGGCGAGCAGGGCAGGGCGCGACGCACGGTCGGGCTGCCAGAAACAGCGCGCCAGGATCTTCGTCTCGGGGGCGACGTCGAAGAGCCGATCCGCCGCCGGCGGCAGCCGCGGAAAGCGCCTGGGCTTGCCCCAGGCATAGAGCGTCATCAGGTGACCGTTCGTCAACCCCCGCTTTGGCTTGTACATACGGACCGGTTAATCAAGTGTACCGCACGCGCCGATAGGCGGGAGAGAGAGGGGACGCGGTGCAAAGATGAGCAAGCAGCTGCATGAACGGCTACGGCAGGCGCGAGAGAAGCGGGGATTGTCGCTTGCGGCCATCGCGCGGGACAGCGGTGTCCGCGAATACAACCTCGTCCTCATCGAGCAGGACGCGTTCGAGCAACTGCCGACCGGACTGTACGGGCGGAACGCCGTTCGATCGTACGCCGCAGCGGTCGGCGTCTGCGCGGACGACGCGATCGCGGAGGTCGCGCACAGGCTTCGCGAGCCGGAGGATCCGATCGATGGCCTGGCCCGCGTGCGCGGGATCATCCGCGCGCCGTCGCGGCGCCCGGCCGATTCGACATTGACGCCCGAGCAGCGCGCGGCGGGCATCCTGCCGTGGCGCCCGCAGGTCGCGGCGCTCCTCGACCTCGGAATTCTCGCCGCCATCGACGTCGTGCTCATCGCGCTGACAGCGCTCGTCGCGGGCGTCCGCATGGGCGACATCATGCGCGACGCGCTCCCGTCGATGGTGCTGCTCTTCGCGCTGATTGCCGGTGTCTACTTCGTGCTCCTCGGCGGCGTTCGCAAGGCCACGATCGGCGCGCGCCTCACGCAGGCCCCGGCCTACGAGCACATGCTCGAAGGCGTGGATGCGCACACCGTCATGCAGCGCGCCCTCCAGTACCTGCTCGCCGAAGGCTCGAGCCTCGGCGGCTGGATCGTGACGACCGATCACGCGAAGCAGTGGATGCGAACGCTCAGGGAGAGAAGAGCCTAGACAGTCGACAGTCGGCAGTCGTTAGTCGAGAGTCTCAGTCGACAGTCTCAGTCGAGAGTCTTAGTCGACAGTCGGCAGTCGTCTGCGACGCCCGTCGATAGTGGACTTCCGTCGACACGGAAATTCTCCACTGCGGACGCCGACTGGAACTGCTGACCGCAAAACCAAGACTGTCGACCAAGACTGCCGACTGTCGACTAAGACTGTCGACGTCGACTGTCGACCGTCGACTGTGACTGCCGACTGAGACTCCCGACTAACGACTGCCGACTGTCGACTGACACTATTTCAGTCTATAGATCCGAACCTTTCCTGATTGGAATGCGAGCGGCAAGTCGAGCGTCTGCTCGGTCACCAGATAGTCCAGGCCGTAGCGATTCGCGAGGTCCGTTGCGCGCGAGGGCGTGAGCGCGCTGAAGTCGGCGATCTCGCGCGCGCGATCGCGCGTCCGCAGCGCGACAGATCGATCGTACATCCCGACGGCGCCGTCCTTGATCGCTTCCACGAACACGTCGCGGTGCGCGGCGACGCGGACGCTCGTGCCGTAGCGCACGGCATGCGCGGGATCGGCGAGCCAGCCGCTGCCGGTCGCGGTGCTCCTCGCGAACGCCATCGCCCGTCCCCAGTCGTCATCGGTGATGTCGACCTGCGCGATGCGCCGGTCGGGGAACTCGACGAACATCACATACGACCCGCGCGCGAGCGACAGGATGGCGAGCGACGCCGCGGCGAGGCGTGCACGCCGCGCACTCACGGTCCGTTCCGTCCCTTCGGCCAGGACCCAGACCACGTACACCACCGCGAGGAAGTCGAGCATCCAGAAGACGCGCGCCGGCTGCAGCTGGATCGCCAGGGCGACGCGCGCCGCGTTCAGCGGAAGCGACAGCGCGAAGACGGCGGCGAGCGACAGGCATCCTGCGACGAGCGCGCCCTCGCGCTCGACCGTCAAGCCGGCTTTGCGCCGGCGGTGATAGAGCAGCGCGATGATCGGTATGTAGCCGAGGTTGACGATCCACGCGGCCGCGGGCCAGGCGAGCGGGAAGAGATAGTCCTTCGACCCGAGCGTCGCCAGCCACTCCTCGTCCATCGCGATCAGCCGTCCCTCGAGCGGACCTGACGACAGGGCCCAGGCGGCGGCGATCGCGCAGATGCCCGCCGCAATCCCGAGCGGGAGTCGCAGCCGCCGTTCCGCGACGAAGATCGCGACGCCAAGCCAGATCGCAATCCAGAGGCCCGTCGTCGGATGCAGTGCGCCGGCGACCGCGAGGAGCGCGACCGTCACCGTGTAGCGGCCGCGCAGGAAACCCGCGATGGCCAGCGCGCCGATCGCAAACGACAACTGTCGGGGGTGGAAGTAGCCCTCGAGCGTGTTCGTGCCCGACTTGCTGATCGCGTGCCGCAGGCTGACCGCGGCGACGAGCGCGATGGCGGCCCATCCGGTGCGATAGAGCCGCAATCCGATCGCGAACACCGCGGAAGCCAGGAGCAGAAGCGTGAGCACCTGGAGCGCGACGAAAAGGGGCGGCAGCGCGATGCCGATCGTTCGCGCCACGGGTCCGATCACGTTGTCGGCCAGCGTCAGCCTGGCCTGCGATCGAATGAGGTCGGAGTCACGCGGGAAGAGCGAGGGGTCGATTCCCTCGAGCATTGCCGGCGCGTAGAACGCCTGGTCGGACGCGCCGTAGCGATAGCCCGCGGAATTGAGCGTCGCGAGAAGCAGGAACGGAAGGAGGCACCAGAGAAAGCGCGTGCCCGGACCGCTAGAAACGTTCATCGGCCGTCGGGCCGTAGATCGGCGGCAGCGGAACGTCGTTCAGCCGAAGGTAGACCGTGAGCTGTCCTCGATGATGAATGAGGTGATTCAGCACGAACGTCCGGAGCACGCTGATCCTGGGCATCGTGAAGAGCTCCTCGCCGCTCTTCTTGAGCGTCCACGGCACCATGAACTCCGGATCGGTTGACTTCACGAGCTGCGCCCGCGCGGTCGCGAGCTTCGTGTCGAAGCGCTCCAGGAGTTCAGAGCGGGTCAGTGGAGACTTGGGTGGCGGACCGAGCTCGTCGAGATCCAGGAACGTCCCGCCGAGCGTCGCCGAGCACCAGAAGGGCAGGTTCGCGATGTGCCCCGTGAGCTCGCCCATGCTCATCGACTTGACGTGAGGCCGCCACGTCAGCTGCGCGTCGGGGACGCGATCCAGCAGACGGCGGGTCGTCGCCATTTCATGGTCGAACTCCGGCACGAGCGCATCGACGATAGCCATGTGCGAAGTATATCGGCTCGGACTTCGTTCCGGGCGTCGCTACCGGACGTTGTCGGCTTCGACCTGAACAGTCGTCAGGTACTCCCGGCCGCCAACCGTCAGCTTGACGACGTAAGTGCCCGGGTCGACGGCGTTCTGCGCGAGGAACGCCACGCCCCGTCCTCCGCGCCCGCGTCCACCGGCGCGTCCGCCCTGCGCTTCCGCGCCGCGTCCCTGGATCTGCGGCGGCGTCGGCCCGAGGTTCCACTGCACGCGGTGGAGGCCCGTTTCCTTCGGTCCATCCAGTTCGCGAATCACGCGCCCGCCGGGATCGCTGATCGTGATCTTCACGTCCGAGGTGGCCGCGGACTTCAGGTAGTAGCTGATCGCCGTGCCGCCCTGCGGGTTCTGGCCGCGGAAGTGCTTGTCCGCGCCGAAACCCGACGCTTTCGTGATGTCCGCGGCCCACGCCGTCGCCGGTCGAACGTCGAAGAGGTGCGCGTCCGCAGCGGTCACGGCGTCGCTCAGCTGCTGGAGCGGCGTGATGTCGTCGATGATCCAGATGCTGCGGCCGTGCGTGCCGACGATCAGATCGTTGTCGCGCGGGTGGATGAGGATGTCGTCGATGCGGACCGTCGGCAGACCGTTCATGAACCGCTTCCACTCGCTTGCCGCCGTTCAGCGAGATGTAGAAGGCGTACTCGGTGCCGAGGAACAGGAGGTTGCGGTTCTTCGGGTCCTCCGTGATCACGTTGACGTTGCCCTTCGGGCAGGTTGCCCGCGATCGACGTCCACGTCTCGCCGAAGTCCCTCGTCACGAAGACGTACGGCTTGTGATCGTCGGTGCGGTGCCCGTCGAACGTGACGTACGCGGTGCCTGCGTCGAAGTGCGACGGCTCGACGCGCGAGACGTGCGCTCTCCTTCGGCACGCCCTGGACGTTCTCGACGACGTTCTTCCAGGTGGCGCCGCCGTCGCGGCTGACCTGCACGTTGCCGTCGTTGGTGCCGACCCAGACGACGCCGGCGCTGACCGGCGACTCGCTGATCGTGACGATGTTGCTGTACGACGCCGCGCCGTCGTGCTTCGACGCCATCGGCGCCTTGCCGTCGACGCCCATGATCGGCCGGTCGTTGCGGCCGATGTTCTTCGTGAGATCCGCCGACGCCGATCCAGCGTGTCGCCGCGGTCGTCGACTGGAACAGCCGTTCGCCGCCGAGATAGACCGTCGTCGGATTGTGCGGCGACAGGATGAACGGCGTGCTCCAGTAGAAGCGGAAGTTCGTGCCTGATGGAGGCGGCGGGACGACGTTGCCTGCTCCGCCGCCACGGCCTCCGCCACCGCGCCCGCCTCCCTGTGGCGCCGCGCCCTGCTGCGCCGCCTGCTGCTGGGCGGCCGCCTGCGGTGTGGGCGCCTGTTGACCAGCAGGCGGTTGGCCGGCCGGCGTCGGGCCGCTCTCCGTGAGCGCGGGCGCCGGACCCGCAAGCGCCGTTCTCGGGCGGATGCTCCGCGTCTCGCCGGTGCGCAGGTCGTAGCGATTGGTGTTGCCGTCCTGCGACTCCGAATAGCCGATGGTCCAGTCGGTCGGATCGTTCGCGGTGTAGAACCCGTCGCCGCCGCCGATCGCGGTACCAGTCGGAGTTGAGGATGCCGGCCGTGGTCCGGACCGCGCTCGGCCCGCACCAGCTGCCGTTGTCCTGCAGCCCGCCGCAGACGTAGTACGGCTTCCGCATGTCGGCGCTGATCGCGTAGAACTGTCCGAGCGCCGATGAGGTTCACGTCCTCCCACGTCTCTCCCTGGTCGTAGCTGACGTCGAGCCCGCCGTCGTTGCCGACGATCAGGTGTTTGCCGTTGCGCGGATTGATCCAGATCGCGTGGTGATCGCTGTGGCTCGGCCCGCTTCGACCCTGCGCGTCGAACTGCTCGAACGTCTTGCCGCCGTCGAGTCGTCTTGAAGAACTCGCGCCCGTCGTGTAGACGATCTCGGGGTTGCTCGGATCGACGCGGATCTTGCTGTAGTACATCGGGCGGTTGTTGTTGTTGCACAGGAACTTCCACGTCTTCCCGCCGTCGTCGGATCGCCAGACGCCGCTCGCGTCGGATCGGGCGGGGGAGGCGGCCGCCCCGCGCCGCCGCCACCGCCACCGCCGCCGCGTCCCTGGCCCGGCTGGACGAGCGACCCGTCGTCGTTCACGCCCGCGCCGGTGCCGCCGCTCGGGCCGACTTCGATCGCGCGTAGATGACGGCGGCTTCGACCGGCGATAGTCGAGGCCGATGCGCCCGATGATCGGATTGTCGGGCAGGCCGTTGCCGGTCAGCTTCGTCCAGGTCTTTGCCGGCGTCGGTCGTCTTCCAGATGCCGCTGCCGGGGCCGCCGCCGTTGAAGCCCCACGGCTGCCGGCGGCGCTGGTACGAGGCCGCGAAGAGGATGTTCGGATTCGGCCGGATCCATCACGACGTCGGTGAAGCCCGTGTCGTTGTCGATGAACTTCGTGTTCGTCCAGGTCTTGCCGCCGTCGGTCGTCTTGTAGAGCCCGCGCTCCGGGTTCGGGCCGAAGAGATGCCCGACGGCCGCGACGTAGACGATGTTCGGATCCTTCGGGTGGACCACGATGCGCGCGATGCTCTGCGTTTCCTTCAGGCCGACGTACTTCGAAGTCTTGCGCCGCCGTCGGTCGACTTGTAGACGCCGGCGCCGAACGACGAGCTCTGGCGGTTGTTCGGCTCGCCGGTGCCGACGTAGATGATGTCGGGATTCGACGGCGCGACCGCGATGTCGCCGATCGACGTGACCGGGTAGCTCGTCGAAGATGGGCGTCCAGGTCGTGCCGTTGTTGATGGTCTTCCAGAGGCCGCCGGTCGCGAACCCGACGTAGATGATGGACGGATTGCTCTCGACGACCGCGATGTCGTCGATGCGGCCGCCCATGATCGGCCGGGCCGATCGAGCGCCAGACGAACGGCTTGAGGATCGGATCGTCTGCTCTCGTTGATCGGCGGGGAGGCGGCCGGACCGGCTGTCCCTGCCCCTGCGGCCACGATGCCGCGGCCGCCGCCGAGCGCCAGCAAGCCCAGCCCGGCCCAGACCAGCCGACGCAGTCGCAGGTAATCGCGGCATGGATCAATCCTCAGTTGCTGGTGGTTCGACGTAGCGCGATCGGCTGTGGCGCGCGACGAGCCGACACGTACGACCATCCGGCAGCGACCCTCGTAGCCGACCGCGATTGTAGGCGAAGTCTACGTCAGAGCTGCAGAGAATGCTTACCTCTTGAAATCGACCTTCGGCAGCTTTCTGCGCTTCGCGGGCGCCTCGAAGTACGGGTATTCCTTGAAGCCGAACACTTTGGCGGTGACGTTCGACGGGAAGCTCCGCCGCAGCGTGTTGTACTCCTGGACGCGTCTCGTTGTAGCGCCGCCGCGCGACCGCGAGCCGGTTCTCGGTGCCCGAGAGCTCGTCCATCAGCCGCTTGAAGTTCGCGTCGGACTTGAGCTGCGGATAGTTCTCGACGACGACGAGCAGGCGCGAGAGCGCGCACGACTGCTCGTTCGCGGCCTCGATCTGTCTCCGTCGGCGTCTTCGCGGCCAGCCAGCCTCGAGCGGGAGTCGGCGATCGCCGTGAAGATGTCCCGCTCCTGCGCGGCGTAGCCCTTGACCGTCTCCACGAGATTCGGAATGAGATCGTTGCGCCGCTGCAGCTGGTTCTGCACCTCCGACCCAGCTGCGCCTTGATCGCCTCTTCCTGGGTCGTGAACTTGTTGTACGAGCACCCGGACAGTCCCGTCGCGATCGCGATCACCGCCAGCGATGACGATCTCAGATACGTTGCGCATTCACCTCGGTTTCAGTTCAGTCACCAGCCTCCAGACGCGCCGCCGCCGCCGCTGCGGCCGCCACCGAATCCGCCGAACCCGCCGCCGCCCGCCGCCGCCGAAGCCGCCGAACCCGCCGCCGAAGCCGCCGCCGATCCGCCGAACGCCGCCGCCGAACGGCCCGACGCCGCTGTTCCAGCCGCTCCACGGGCCGCCGCCCCAGCGCCGCCGCCGGCGCCGCCCGCCGGCTCATGAGGATGATCAGCACGATCAGGACGATGAGCCAGACCGGAGAATCCCGGCCGCCCGATGACCGCCGCTCGCCGCGGGCGCGGGCGTCGGCGGCACGTCCTGCAGCGTGACATCGCGGCGCCTCCGCGATGCGGTTGATGATCCGCGTCGTGCCGGCGAGCAGCCCGGCGCCGTACTGTCCCTGTCGGAAACGCGGGCCGGATCGCCTCGCGGATCGTCTCGCCGGCGAAGCCGTCGGTGATGAACTCCTCGAGGTCGTAGCCGACCTCGATGCGCACCTTGCGATCCTCGACGGCGACGACGATGAGCAGCCCGTTGTCCTTGCCCTTCTCGCCGATCCCGCGGCCGCCGTTCTCGAACATCTTGACGGCGTATTCGTTGATGTCCGCGTACGGCTGGAAGGTCGGGCACCGTCGCGACGACGACGACGTCGCCGGTCGCGCGCTGCAGCGCCGCGGATCCGCCGCTCGAGCTCGCGCCGGCTCGCCGCGTCGATGACGTTCGCGAAGTCGTTGACCGGGGCGGTGAGCGCGGGGGCAGCGGATCCTGCGCTGGGGCGCCGGACGCGCCGAGCGCCGCCAGCAGATGCACGGCGGATCGCCAGCACCAGCCGCTGCGAATCTCGGCCAGCCGAGACCGCGCGGGTCTTGCGTGGCACCCTGATCACTCCACGTGTCCACGAATTCCCAGATCTGCTTGCCCGCATCGATGTAGCGCGCCAGCAGCGCCGTCGGATCGGCGACGGTGCTCACGCCTCCGGCGGCGGCCAGCACCTCGCGGACGCAGCGGCCGGGACGCCGATGCTGGCGGCGCCCTCCGCGGCGAGCGCGTCGTCGTCGCGAAGATCGGCGCGCAGGTCCGATGCCCGCTCGAGCCGCGCGATGTTCGCGAGCAGCGCGCGGAACGCCGGGACCGAGGCGGCGATCAGCCGCGCGACCGGCGCGCGTCCCCTCCGCTCTCGAGAAAGCCCTCGCGCAGGTGAATCAGGTGGCTCTTGGCCTGCAGCTCGCAGCGCGCGGCGCCAGTCCGCGTCGGCGACCTCGAGACCCTCGAACGGATCGCGTCCGACGATGCAGGTGATGCGCGATGATGTCGCCGTACTCGAGCGGAAAGACGTCGAGCGTGCGCGGGAACTCGTCGCGGGCGAGGATCAGCGGAACCGCGAGCTGCCGGCGCGTCCACTCGCGCGCGAGCGGCACGCAGCGGCCGAGATCGTCGACGGTCAAGCGCTCGACGAGCGCGAGCGTGTGAAGGCGCCGCGGTCGCGGCGGCCCGCTCGTTGCCGTAGGCGACGAGCGACGTGCAGCCGCGTGCCGAACGCCGCCGCGCAGGTCGGCGACGAGCGCGTCGAGCGCCGCCCGCTGTCTCGGCAGAAAGTGGCGGGGCTGCGGAGAGCGCCATCAGCGGCCATTACTACTGACCGCCTCCATGCAGCTTGCGCACGCTCAACGTCGGATGTTTCGGCGGCGGCACCGGCCTGCCGAGCCTGCTCGGCGGGCTGAAGACGAATCCCTGGCTTCTCGTGCAACGCCGTCGTGACGATGTTCGACAGCGGCGGCAGCTCGGGCCAGCTGCGCGACGAGCTCGGCGTGCTGCCGCCGGGCGACGTGCTCAAGTGCGCGCTGGCGCTCGCGCGCAACGAGCGCGAGGCGCGCCGCGTGCTGCTCTCGCGGCTGCCGATGCCCTCGAGCACGCGCGGCTGCGCGGCCACACCGGCGGCAACCTGCTGCTCTCGATGATGGAGCGGTACAGCGGCGACTTCCTCGCCGCGGTCGACGGCCTGCGCGCGCTGCTCGGCTGCGCAGGGCGCGTCTGGCCGGTCAGCGTCGAGCAGGCGAGCATCTGCGCGGAGTACGGCGACGGCACGCAGACGCGCGGCGAGGTCGAGGTCGATGCCGGGCAGAGCGGCGGGGCACGCGATCACGCGGCTCTGGCTCGAGCCGGAGGTGCGTCTGCACGACGCGGCGGCCGCCGCGATCGCCGCGTTCGATGCGGCGATCATCGGCCCGGGCAGCTTCTACACGAGCCTGATGCCGATTCTTCCTCGTGCACGGCGCGCCGGAGGCGATCCGGCGAGGTGCACGGCCCGATCGTGCTCGTCGACCAACCTGCTGACCGAGGGGCGCGGCATGTGGCACTTCACCGCCGGCGAGGCGGTGCGCCGCATGGCCAGCGCGATCGGCCGCCCGATCGACGTCGTCATCGTCAACACCGCGCGGCCGTCCGGACGAGACGCTGGCGCGCTACCGCGCCGAGCACAAGCAGCCGCTCGAGCTCGGCGACGTGCCGGCGTCCTGCGAGGTCGTCACGCGGCGAGTTCTGGTGCGGCGAGATCGCGCGCCACGATCGCCGCCGGCTGGCGCAGGCGGTGTGGGCGGTGCTCGCGAGGCGGCTGCTGTAGGTGGCCGCGAACTGAGCTCGCGGCTATTCGTGAATCAGCGCGCCGGTCGCCTTGATCGGTGGTACTGCTGCGAGGCTTTCGGGTCGGCTTCGCGTGCTCGCCGGCCGCTTCCTGCGCATCCGCGTCGGCCGCGCCGACGGCCTCGAACACGCCTTCCGCCGAGACCTTCTTGCCCTTGGCGGTCATCGGGAACACGATGACGCCATCGTCGACCTTCAGACGCGACCGGTCAGCTGCTTGTCGCCGTCGGCCGGCGCGACCGCCATCCAGCAGCCCATGTCGGCGCAGACGGCGGTGGCGACGCCGTCGACGCGAATGGTCTTGCCGACGAAGTCCTGCGGACTGGCTCGACGAGCGATCGGATCGGCGTCGGCTTCTTCGAGCGTGACGCCCGCGCCGAGCTTCGTCGTCGCGATCAGCGCCGTCAGTGACAGCGGCAGATCGTTCCAAGGGCGATCAGCGACTTTCATCGTTCCTCCACTTGCCGTCACGCGGCGAGATCCATTATCACCTCGATCGGCGGTATCCTGCAATCACCGAGTCTTCACATCCCAGCTTGCCGCTGCTCACCCTCGACGCCGTTTCGCTCGCCTTCGGCCATCTGCCGCTCTTCGAGCGACGCGAACCTGCGCATCGAGCCCGGCGAGCGCATCGCGCTCATCGGCCGCAACGGCACCGGCAAGTCGAGCCTGCTGAGGGTCGTCTCCGGCGAACGCCGCCGGACGCGGGCACGATCTGGCGCGCGCCCGGCCTCCGGGTCGTCGCGGCTCGACCAGGACGTGCCCGGCGCCGGCGATCGCACCGTGTTCGACGAGGTCGCGGCCGGTCTCGGCGAGCTCGGCGCGCTCGTCGCCGAGTACCACCAGGCGGCGATGCGAGTCGCCGAGACCGGAGACGCCGTCGGCGCTCGAGCGCCTCGGCGCGCTGCAGCACCAGCTCGAGGAGCGGGACGGCTGGCGGCTCGAGCAGAAAGTCGAGATGGTCGTGTCGCGGCTGTCGCTGCCGGCCGATCGCCGCTGCGGCGAGCTGTCCGGCGGCTGGCGGCGGCGGACGCTGCTCGGCAAGGCGCTCGTCTCCGAGCCGGATCTGCTGCTGCTCGACGAGCCGACCAACCATCTCGACATCGACGCGATCCGCTGGCTCGAGGAGCATCTGCGCGAGTTCGCCGGCGCGCTGCTGTTCGTGACGCACGATCGCGCGTTCCTCTCGGCGCTCGCGACGCGCATCGTCGAGCTCGATCGCGGAACGCTGACGTCGTGGCCGGGCAGCTACGCGAGCTATCTCGAGAAGAAGGCGGCGGCGCTCGACGCCGAGGCGCGCGAGCTCGAGCGGCTCGACAAGAAGCTCGCGAAGGAGGAGGCGTGGCTGCGGCAGGGCGTGAAGGCGCGGCGCACCCGCAACGAAGGGCGCGTGCGCGACGCTGATGGCGCTGCGCGCGGAGCGCGCGGCGCCTGCGGCGGCCGGCGGCGACGGTGCGGCTCAGCGATCGACGCGGCAGAGCGCTCCGGGAAGCTCGTGTTCGAGGCCGAGCACGTGTCGAAGTCGTCGGCGGCGTGCCGGTCGTGCGCGACTACTCGCAGCGGATCCTCCGCGGCGATCGCGTCGGCCTCATCGGCCCGAACGGCATCGGGCAAGACGACGCTGCTGCGGCTGCTGGTCGGCGAGCTCGAGCCGGATGCGCGGGACGATCCGCCACGGCACCCGGCTGCAGATCGCGTACTTCGATCAGCAGCGCGAGCAGCTCGATCCGGAGCGAACCGTCGCCGACAGCGTCAACGACGGCAACGACACGGTCGTCGTCAACGGCCAGCCGCGGCACGTCATCGGCTATCTCGCGGACTTCCTGTTTCCGCGCGAGCGCGCGCTGTCGCCGGTGCAAGTCGCTGTCGGGCGGCGAGCGCAACCGGCTGATGCTGGCGCGGCTGTTCGCGCGCCCGGCCAACGTGCTCGTGCTCGACGAGCCGACCAACGATCTCGACATCGAGACGCTGGAGCTGCTCGAGGAGCTCGTCGCGGACTTTCGACGGCACGGTGCTGCTCGTCAGCCACGATCGCGACGTTCCTCGACAACATCGTCACGAGCACGCTGGCGTTCGAGGGGGACGGGCGGGTCGAGGAATACGTCGGCGGCTGGGACGACTATCTGCGGCAGTCGTCCACGCAGGCCGCGAGATCGCGGCGCCGACGTCGAGCGGAGGCGAGTTGCGGTGCCGTCGCCGGCCAGCGACGAGACGCCGGCCGCGCGAAAGAAGCTCTCGTTCAAGGAGCAGCGGGAGTTCGACGCGCTGCCCGCGCAGATCGAGGCGCTCGAGACGGAGCAGCAGCGTCTGCGGCACGAGTCCGAGTCCGCGGAGTTCTACAAGGCAGCGCGCGGAGCACATCACGGCAGTGCTCGCGCGGATCGATCAGATCTCGCACGAGCTCGAGGGACGCTGGCGCGCTGGCTCGAGCTCGAGGAGCGGACCGGGAGCGCTACATCTTCCCGAACGACTTCGTGAAGAGGCTTCGATCGCGCGCTTCCCGTTGTCCTGGATCTGCCGGGTGCCGGTGCCGGTGAAGTGCGGGTGGGTGATCGCCGGCGCCGCGGCGCCGTGCGCCTTCCAGTCCGCGCCGGTCCACTCGAACCAGCCGTCCTTCTCCTGATCGAAGACGAAGAGCGGCTTGTTGCACAGCTTCGCGAACTCGGCGCCCCAGCCCGTGCCGCCGCGCACGGTGCCGTCGTCGAGGATCACGCCGATGACGTAGATCTCCTGGCCGTTGTTGACCTGGTACCAGAGCGTCTGCAGGACCTTGCGGATCGTCGGGCTGTCGGTGTAGCGGCGGTGCATCAGCCTCGAGACGTACTCGAGGCTGACGTCGCCGGCCTGCAGCTCCTCGTGGTTCAGCACGCGCATGCCGCGACGGCGCGCGTCGTTGTGGCCGTCGAACGTGAAGTTGACTTCCTCGATGCCGTGGCGCTCGGCGCAGGCGCCGAACTCCGCCTCGGCGCCGGCGGCGCCGCCGCTGAACAGGATGAAGTCGCTTTTCGTTCATGGTGACGTCAGGATCCGCTTCTTCTTCGATGTTGCTTTCGCTGCCGGCGGCTTCGCAGGCTTCGCCTTCGCGCTTTTCGCCTTTGCGGGTTTCGACGCCGCAGGTTTCCGGGCACCGGCCTTCGGCTGTGCCGCCGCGGTTGTCTCCGCGGGCGGCGCGGTCCGGCCCGCCTTCAGCGCGGCGGCCGCTCGATGATCTTCGTCGAGCATCGCGCCGGTCTCGCCGCCCTTCGCCGGCCGGTTCGAGACCCAGATGTCCGGCTTGTCCGCGGCGAGGATGTCCTCGAAGTCGCCGTCGCTCTTGACGCTCAGCGGCGCGAACTCGGTGATGTCGACGTCGCCGGCCCAGTCGTCCTTGTGCTTGATGAGCAGCCAGCTTCGCCCGTCGCCGCCGCCGCCACCGGCCGCCGGTGCGCACGAGCACCCACGATCCTTTGAGCTTGTAGCCGTCGAGCGTGAACTTGAGGTCGCCCTTCTTCAGCGCCGCGTCGACGTCGTCGATCTGCGGCGTCCACGTGCCCTGATCCCAGAGCATGACGATCCCGGCGCCGTAGCCTTCCGGGATCACGCCCTCGAACGTGCCGTACTCGATCGGATGATCCTCGACGTGCATCGCGAGCCGCTTCGTCCTCGGATCGAGCGACGGCCCCTTCGGCACCGCCCACGACAGCAGCACGCCGTTGTGCTCGAGGCGGAAGTCGTAGTGCAGATGGCTGGCGAGGTGCTTCTGCACGCAGAAGAAGAGCGGCTGGCCGGACGTCGCCTTCTTCGCGCGCTCGTCGACGACCTTCGGGTCGCCGGCCGGCTCCGGCGTGCTCGAGAAGTTGCGCTTCTGCTGGTATTTCTCGAGAGCCATGCGACTACTTCGACTTCTCCCATCAGCCGCTTGATCCACGGCGCGAGCGGCAGGAGAAGAATGCCCGCGACGACGCCGAAGAGCGCGATCGTCCGGAAGAGCGCTGGAAGCGGCATCGACGTCGTAGAGGCCGGCGAGCCGCCCGGCGATGAAGTTGCCGACCGAGGTCGCGAGGAACCAGACGCCCATCATGAGCCCGGCGATTCGCGCCGGCGCGAGCTTCGTCATCGCGCTCAGGCCGACGGGGCTCAGGCACAGCTCGCCGCGGTGTGCAGCAGGTACACGACCACGAGCCACATCGGGCTGACCTGTACGCCGCCCGTCGACGAGCTGCGCGGCGACGATCAGCACGGCGAAGCCGGCGCCGACGAGCGATCAGGCCGATCGCGAACTTCACGGGGGTCGACGGCTCGCGGGATCCGAGCACGGTCCAGATCCACGCAAAGACCGGCGCGAACATCCAGACGAACAGCGAGTTCACCGACTGGAACCAGCTGCTCGGGAACGTCCAGCCGAAGACGGACGTCCTGCGTGTTGCGATCGCGCGAACAGGTTCAGGGTCGAGCCCGCCTGCTCGAACAGCGACCAGAAGAGTCGCCGCGGCGAGGAAGAAGATCGCCGATCGCGTAGAGCCGGTTTCGCTCCTCGCGCGTCCAGTCTCCTGCTGAGGAACAGCCAGCCGAAGAAACCGACGATGATGATCAGCAGCACGTACGCCGGCGGCATCGGCGACCTGACCGGCGGTGACGGGGATCGCGTCCGTGTAGACGGCGACGCCAAAGGCGGCAATCGCCGCGGCTGCGAGTCCCGCCCCAGAGCTTGCGTCCTGCGCTTCAGCGCGGCGGCCGCGGCGGGCGACGACGCGGGCACGGGCTCGAGCCCGGCGTTGCCGAGATACCTGGCGCCGAGACTGTACTGCACGAGACCGATCACCATGCCGACGCCGGCGGCCGCGAACCCGAGGTGCCAGTTGACGTTCTGTCCCAGATAGCCGCACACCAGCGGCGCGACGAACGCGCCGAGGTTGATCCCCATGTAGAAGATCGAGAACCCGGCGTCGCGGCGCTTGTCCTTCGGGCCCGTACAGCTGTCCGACGATGACGCTGACGTTGCCCTTCAGAAGTCCGGTGCCGATGACGATGAGGAAGAGTCCGAGATAGAACGTCGCGAGCGACGGGAACGCCATGCTGAAGTGGCCGCACGCGATGATCGACGCCGCCGTAGAAGACGGCGCGCCGCTGGCCGATCAGGCGATCCGCCATCCAGCCGCCGGGCAGCGTCATCATGTACACCATCGACGTGTACAGCCCGTAGACCGCGCCGGCGGTCGCGGTGTCGAAGCCGAGGCCTCCGGTCGCGAGCGGCGCGGTCATGAAGAGGATGAGCAGCGCGCGCATCCCGTAATAGCTGAAGCGCTCCCACATCTCCGTGAAGAAGAGCGTCGAGAGGCCGCGCGGATGGCCGAAAAACGCGCGATCGTGGACGGCGGGCGCGACTGCGGGAATGTGCGGCACTGCTGCGGCCGACTGGCTCATAGCCCTACAGCCTATACCAGCACCCCGTGCCACAATAAACGCCGTGGTCCTTTTGATCTCGACGTACGACATGGGCCGGCAGCCGTTCGGTCTCGCGTCAGCCGCCGCGGCGCTGAAATCCGCCGGGCACGACGTCGTGTGCGCCGATCTCGCGCGGCAGAAAGTCGACGCGCGCGATGTCTCGCGCGCCGACGTGGTGGCGTTCTTCCTTCCGATGCACACGGCCACGCGGCTCGCGATCCCCGTGATCGATCGCGTGCGCGAGATGAACCCGTCCGCCCGCCTCGTGGCCTACGGGCTGTACGCGCCGCTCAACGCGCGCCTCCTGCGCGACCGCGGTGTCGGGACGATCATCGGTGGGGAGTTCGAGGAGGCGCTGGCCCGTGCGGCCGATCCTGCGGCGCCCGAGGACGTGGAGTCCGGCAGCCAGCTGCCGTCGCCGGTGCCCCGCGTCACGTTCCGCGTGCCCGATCGTTCGGGTCTCCTTCCGCTGGCACGCTACGCGACGCTCCAGGCCGGCGTGGAGCGGCGTGTCGCGGGCTACACGGAGGCCAGCCGCGGCTGCAAGCACCGCTGCCGGCATTGTCCGATCGTGCCCGTCTACGACGGCCGCTTCCGGATCGTGCCTGTCGACGATCGTCATCGCGGACATCGCCGGGCAGGTCGCGGCCGGTGCGCAGCACATCACGTTCGGCGACCCGGACTTCTTCAACGGCATCGGTCATGCGAAGGCAGTAGTCGAAGCGTTCGCGCAGGCGTTTCCGGGCACGTCGTACGACGTGACGATCAAGATCGAGCACCTGATCCGCCACGCAGAGCAGCCTGCCGCTGCTGCGGGACACCGGCTGCGCGTTCGTCACGAGCGCGGTCGAATCGGTCGACGATCGCGTGCTCGAGGCGCTCGACAAGGGGCACACGCGCGACGACTTCGAGCGCGTCGCGCGCCATGTCGCGGAGATCGGCCTGACGCTCGCGCCGACCTTCGTCGCATTCACGCCGTGGACGACGGTCGAGAGCTACTGCGATCTGCTGCAGACGATCGATCGGCTGGAACTGGTCGACCACGTGTCGCCGATCCAGCTTGCGATCCGCCTGCTCGTCACCGAGGGGTCGCGGCTGCTCGAGCTGACGGACATCCGTCAGGTGTTGCAGCCCTTCAATCCGCGATCGCTGACCTACCCCTGGGCGCATCGCGATGCGCGCCGTGGATCGGCTGCAGAAAGCGATCGAGGAGCACGTCGGCGTGACGCTCTCGGCGCCGCGATCCGACGTGTTCGCGCGCGTCTGGGAGATCGCGCACGACGCGGCCGGCCTTGCCCGCACGCTCCCGCGTATCGCCTCCGCGCCTCTCGCGCGCCGCCGATCCCGTATCTGAACGAGCCTTGGTATTGTTGAGCGGAGCCGACGTCGGAGCAGGTTGCTCTGATCTAGACGGTTTTCAGAATGCTGTAGTGTCCGGCTTCAGCCGGACTTCAGCGGGTCCGCCTGAAGGCGGACACTACGGACAAATGAAGCGACTGTTGTTGTTTTCCACCACGACCGGCTATCAGCTCCGATCGTTCGACGAGGCGGCGGGGCGGGCCGGGGTCGAGATCGTGTTTGCGACGGATCGGTGCCACCAGCTCGACGATCCCTGGCGCGATCGGGCGCTGGCGGTACGGTTTCACGACGAGTCGCTGTCGCTGTCGCGCGATCGAAGCGGAGGCGCGCCGCGCGCCGTTCAGCGGGGTGCTCGCGGTCGGCGATCGGCCTGTCGTGCTCGCGGCGCTCGCGGCGGAGCGGCTGGGACTTCCGGGCAACTCTCCGGCCGCGGCCGCGGCCAGCGCCAACAAGCGTGAGGCGCGCCGCCGTTTCGACGCGGCTGGCCTGAATGTGCCGTGGCACTTCACGCTGCCGACCGCGGACGGCGTCGCCGCCCGACGATCCGCGCCTTCGATTCCCATGCGTCGTCAAGCCGCTCGGGCCTGTCGGGCAGCCGCGGCGTCATCCGCGCGAACTCGCCGTGACGAGCTCACTCGCCGCGTGCGCGCGCATTCAGGCGCTGCTGCGGCGCCCCGACGTCCGCGCAGCGCGGGCGGGGCTCGACGACGAGATGCTCGTCGAAGGATTCATCCCGGGACGCGAGTACGCGATCGAGGGCGTGCTGACGGACGGAACGCTGCAGACGTTCGCGGTATTCGACAAGCCGGATCCGCTCGACGGGCCGTTCTTCGAGGAGACGATCTACGTGACGCCGTCGGCGCTCGAGCCGGACGCCTGCGACGCGATCGTGCGGACCGTCGCAGACGGGTACGCGCGCTCTCGGATTGACGCACGGGGCGGTCCATGCGGAGTGCCGCTCGGGCGCGGACGGCATAGTCCTTCTCGAGATTGCGGCGCGGCCGATCGGCGGGCTGTGCTCGAACGCGCTCCGGTTCGAGGGACGGGCTGACGCTGGAGGACGTGCTGCTCCGCCACGCGCTCGGCGAGGACATCTCCGCGTGCCGTCGGGAAGATCGCGCGTCGGCCGTCATGATGATCCCGATTCCCAGGCGCGGCCTGCTCAGACGCGTGCATGGCGTCGAGGACGCGCGCGCCGTCCGGCACGTCGAGGACGTACGCATCACCGCGAAGCCCGATCAACTGCTCGAGCCGCTGCCGGAAGCCGGAAGCTATCTGGGATTCATCTTTGCGCGGGCTGCGACGCCCGAGGACGCGGAAGCGCGCAGTTCGCGCGGCGCACGCGCGCCTCACGTTCGTCGATCGACGCCAGCATCGACGTGGTCGCGGGCTAGCCCTTGGCTTGCTGCGGCACGAAACCCGGCGGAAGGGCGGCGCCTTCGCCGAAGAAGAAATCCTCCATGTGCTTCGCCACGAGCTCCTGCGCCTCTTTCTGCCAGGGCATGAGGCGGTACTCGTTGAGGATCATCTTCATCCGTTCTTCCCACAGCTTCCACGCTTCGGCGGAGATGTTCTCGTAGACGCGCTGGCCGAGCTCGCCGGGCCACGGCGGCGCATCCAGCCCCGGCATCTCACTCTGGAACTTCTGACAGAACACCATGCGCCCGGTGGCGTTGCCCACGGGCTCGGGATTGGTCGGTCCTCCGCAAACACTCATGCGGCGATCTTAGCAGGTTGGACCGCTGCGGGGCTGCCGGACTTGATGCTCCAGGAGCCCTGGATCTGCCTCATTTCACGCTCGAGTCCGTGTAAGCGACGTGTAGGGAATCGCTCCAATGCCCTCCACAGGTTGTGACGCCCAGCCTCCGGCCAGTGGTAGAGCGCACCCCATATCCGAATGAAAGGCCCCGGAAAATGCCGTAAAACAGCGAGAAATCCATGGCACAGTGTTTGATTGCCCAGCCGGTCGGGAGACCGTCAGGTGGAGTGTTGTTGTGATGGGAAGGGGCCTGAACCACGAACGGAACCAGGGACAGGACGAGGATCCTCCGGGTTCCGATGAAGACGAGGCTCCCGAGACTCCAACTGACGAACCGCAACCCGTGCCGGTCGTCAGGATCCTCCGGCGGAACCAATTCAGGTTCCGTACGTGGTCGGAGCGAGGCGACGGGCGACTTCTCACGAGAGTGGGCACATGAACGAACTAGAGGCTGGACGGAACCCGGGAGCGCCGCGCAAGGAACGCCGAGGCTTTGCTTCCATGTCACCTGAGAAGCAGCGTGAAATTGCGAGCAAGGGTGGACGTGCGGCGCACCAGAAAGGCACAGCTCACGAGTGGACGTCCGAGGAAGCACGATCGGCCGGACGCAAGGGTGGGCAAATCAGCCGAGGCGGCCGCGGCCGTCTTGTCGACTCGGAAACATCTCAGACCGATTCCCCCGGCGGCGACACTGCTATTGGGTCGGAGAATCTCTGATATCGGTAGTAGAATCGTGGCGTTAGGGAGGCGTGTGCGTATGTTGAAACGGCTTGCGACGGCGGTGGTAGTGGTGCTCATGGTAACGGCGACGGCGGCCGCACAGACCAGCGCGCCCCCGACAGTCACAGACATCCACCTCGTCGACGCAATCACAGCCCGATCCGTCGTCGAGCGATCTTCGACCGGCGACGACCACGTTCATGGGCGATACAGGCCTGTGGTTCGTGCCGACCGGCGAGGTTCTCCCGGCGAAGCGGTGGTCGGTGAGCGGGTATCGCGTGAACTTCGATCATCAGCAAGGGTTCAGCGACGTCTCGAACTGGCCGGTGACCTTCGGCTTTGGGGTCAGCGATCGCGCTGAAATCTTCGGCGCCTGGACCGTCATTCGCCGCATCGACCGCGACACGCGCCCGATCTTCCTTCAGGACTCCAAAGTCGGGTGGTTTGGTCAACGAGTACCCGTTCGTGCGTCAGGGCTGGTCCGACAATCAGCTCGGAGACTTCTGGGTTGGCGGCAAGGTCAACCTGATGTCCGAGTGGAGGCAGAAGCCGACGGCAGTCGCCATCCGCGCCATGATGAAGCTGCCGACGGCGAAGAGTGACGAGGAAGGCGTCGGCACCGGCGAGATGGACTTCGCCTTCGACGGCATCGTCAGCAAGGAAATCAACCAGCGCGTCGAGCTTTCCGGATTCGGCGGGTTCATCTTCCGCGGCGACCCGGACGATGTGTCTCTCTCGGACGGCTTCCGCTGGGGTTTCGGCGCCGGGTTCCCGACGCGCCGCGGCCTCCGGCTGACCGCCGAGCTCCACGGCGAGTCGCAGTTCGACGATGTGGTCTACAGCGGTCTGGGGACACTGATTGGCGAGGACGGCTCGCTCCCGCCGTCGATCTCCGAGCGCGGACTCGTCGACGCATTTCTCGCTCGGTCTGACCTGGCAGAAACGCAGCGGCTTCTTCGTGGGCGCGGGCGCGAACTGGCGTCTGGGCCTGGATGGCCGCAGCAATTTCAGCATCCCGTCCGACGCGTTCGAGGACGAGACCGGCGACGCGTTCGGCTTCCAGTTCCGCATCGGCTATCACCCCGGCGTGCGCGTCTACGTGCCGCCGCCGCCACCGCCGCCACCGGCTCCACCGCCGGCGGCCAAGCCCGATCACGTCCTTGGCGTGAAGGCGTCGTGCAACCCGTGCACGGTGGAAGTCGGCAAGGCTTCCGTCGTGACCGCCGTGGCAAACAGCTCCATCAACTGTGTCGTCACTTACAACTGGACGGCGCCGACCGGGAAGCTGACGAACCCGGCGACGGCCGCAGACGCCGTGGACGGCGCCGATGACCGAGGGAACCGTGCCCGTGACGGTCACCGTCACCTGCCCGCAGGACGGCAAGACGGCGAGCGACACGGTGAACATCAACGTCATACGGCCGGCGGTCGCGCAGATCGTCTTCGAGGACGTGCACTTCGACTTCGACCGCTACTCGCTGCGGCCGGAAGCGACGCGCGCGCTCGACGAGGCGATCAAGTCGATGCAGCAGAACTCCGACCCTGCGCATCCAGATCGAGGGTCACACGTGCAACATCGGCACGGCCGAGTACAACCTCGCGCTGGGCGATCGCCGTGCGAACTCGGTGCGTGATTACCTCACCAGCCGCGGCATCGGCGCCGACCGGCTCGGCGTCGTGAGCTACGGTGAGGAGCGTCCGAAGCACGACAACGCGCGCGAAGAGACGCGCCGTCTCAACCGTCGTGCGGCGTTGGTCGTTCGTTTGCAGCAGTAATCGCATCGAGGCCGGCGGCGCGGGCAATCACGCCCGCGCCGGCCGGGCCATCCGGACTGCCGGAGGTCGGGGATGCGATTCGTCAACGTTTATCTCGTCGGCTACACTGTCCTGGTCATCGGCGCCCTTCTGGCTTTGTGGTACGGCGGCGTGCTGCGACACGTCGCGCCAGCGTGGATCCTCATCAGCCTCGTTATCGCGGTGGGCCTGGGGATCATGCTCTCGATCTCCGCAGGCAAGCCGGAAATCACGCGCGAGTAGCGAGCTCAACCCTCAGCGACAGGGAGCCGGAGAGCGTTTCTGGGAAAACGATCTCCGGCTTTTTGTTTTGTGACCTGCGATGCGTGCCTTGCGTCCCTCGTGTCTTCCATCTCTCCTGCTGATAGCCGTCCTCCTGGCCTCCGCTGCCTGTAAGGAAGAGGGCACCGGCGTCGAAGTCAAGAGCCTCTCGTTCACCGGGGTCAAGTCCGTTTCCGAGAAACAACTCAAGTCGGTCCTGGCGACCACGCAGAGCGCGAAGCTGCCCTGGGGAGAAAAGCACTTCTTCGACCGGCCGCAGTTCGAAGCGGATCTGCAGCGCATCGTCGCGTTCTACGAAGATCGCGGGTACCCGAGCGCGCGCGTGCGCTCGTTCGACGCGAAGTTGAGCGAGGACCAGAAATCCGTCCGCGTCACGATCGACATCGTAGAAGGGGAGCCCGTCGTCGTCGAGCGGATCGACTTCGCCGGGCTCGACTCCCTGCCGCCCGATCATCGCCGGGCGCTCGAACAGCGATTCCCGATCGCCGTCGGGCGTCCCCTGGACCGCGCGCTCGTGCAGGCGGGACGGGAAATGATCATCGACGAGATCAAGGACCACGGCTATCCGTCCCCGAGCGTCGACGTCAAGGAGTCGGACGGCTCGTCGGGCCGCCAGCGCGTGGTTGGATACTCCGCGAGGCCCGGGCGGCTCGCGTACGTCGGGCCCGTCGAGATCGTGGCGCCGGCGAGCGTCAACGAGCGGATCGTGAGACGCCAGCTGACGTTCAAGTCCGGCGATCTGTTCGAGCAGAGCCGGCTTCGCGATAGTCAGCGAAAGTTGTACGGCCTCGAGCTCTTCGACTTCGTGAACGTCGAAGCGATCCGGAGCGCGTCGGCCGACACGAACGTGCAGGGATCCGAGATCGATCGCATTCCGGCCCGCGTCACCGTAACGGAAGGCAAACACCAGAAGGTCAATTTCGGCTTCGGCTACGGCTCCGAGGAAAAGGCGCGCGGCGAGATCGACTGGCGCCACGTGAACTTCCTGGGAGCCGCCCGCACGGCAGGCGTGTTCGCCCGCTATTCCTCGCTCGATCGCGGCGTGCGCCTCAATCTCAAGCAGCCCTATCTCTTCAGCCCCCGGTATGCGGCGACGCTCAGCGGGCAGTCGTGGTTCAGCGACGAGCCGGCGTTCAAGCTCACGACGATCGGCGGACGGGTATCCGTTACTTCGGCAGTTCGGCGGGGCGGGGAGCCCCATCCTGGGCGGACGCCAGACGACGACGGCATCGGTGACCTACGTGAACGAGTGGGAAGAGTACACGATCTCGGACGAGGCGCTCACCGATCCCACGTTCCGCGACGACCTGATCGCGCTCGGCCTGGATCCACGCTGCGGTACCGGCCCGCGGTGCGGCCTCGGCGCGGGGCAGCTCTCGTCGCTCTTCATCGAAGGCGGGCGCAATACGACAGACAGCCTGCTGGACGCGAAGAGGGGATACGTCGCCAGCCTGCACGTCGGGCAGGCTGGCGGATGGCTGGGAGGCGATTTCCACTATCGTGAGATATCCGGCGAGGGCCGCTACTATCAGCGCCTTGGCAACCTCGCCGTCGTCGCGTTCAGCGTGCGGTCGGGAACGATCAACTCGAGCGGGTTTGAAGAAGTGCAGGTCCCGTTCTTCAAGCGGTACTTTCTCGGCGGCGCCACGACCCTCCGCGGGTGGGGACGGTACGAGGTCTCGCCGCTCAGCGGAGCCGGGCTGCCGATCGGCGGCCACAGCTTCATGAGTTTCTCGACCGAGGTGCGTGTCCCCATTGTCGGGAAGTTCGGCGCCGTGGCGTTCCTCGACGGCGGCAACGTCTGGCGCAATCCCTGGGACATCAACCTGGACGATCTCCGCTACAACGTCGGCCCCGGCCTTCGCTACATGACTCCGGTCGGACCGATCCGGCTGGATCTCGGCTACCAGCTGAACCCGATTCCCGGTCTGGTCGTCAACGGCGAACTGCAGGAGCGCCAGTTCCGGGTCCACTTCAGCATCGGCCAGGCGTTCTGACCGATGGCCCTCCTCCGCCGCTCCCTCAACGTCGTCGCCTGGATCGGCACGACTGCGGTGATGGTGCTGTCGCTCGTGCTCATCGTGTCGCAGACGCCATGGTTCCGGGACTGGATCCGCCGCACGATCGTTCGCGAAGCCAAGCAGTACCTGAACGGTGAGCTGACGATCGGACGGCTCGGAGGGAACCTCTTCTTCGGGGTCACGCTGTCGGACGTCGCAGTGCACGTCTCGGGCGACCGCGTCGTCGCCGTCAAGGCGCTCGAGGTCGACTACAGCATCCTGCAGCTCGTCTCCCGCGGCATCGTGCTCGATCGGATTGCGCTGAGCGGGCCGGTGGTGCGGATGCGTCGCGACGCGGAGGGCTGGAACCTTGGCAAGCTCGTCAAGGCTCAGCGGCGCGAAGCGGATCGCGAAGGGCCCCGCCGCCCGATCTCGCTGCCGTCGATCGTCGTCACCGACGGCGTCGTGGAGATCGACGACCGGATCGGATCCGCGATCTACACCGCGCCCCGCCGCATCGATCAGCTGAACGTCGACGCGGGCTTCGCGTACGCTCCCGTCCACTTCTCGATAGACCTGCGGAAGCTGACCCTGCGCGGAGCGGACCCGGAGCTCCTGCTCCGGCAGCTGTCAGGCAAGATCGCAGTCCGTGACGACAATTTGTATCTCGACGACATGGCGTTTCAGACCGCGGACACGTCGCTGCTCGATCGAGGGCGTTGTCGAGCGGTACCTGCGCGATTCGAGCTTCAAGCTGACGGCCGATGGCCGCGCGTCGCTGCCGGAGCTCGGCGCGCATCCTCAAGTGGGTGGCCGGCTACGATCTCCATCCGACGCTCGGCGTGAACATGAACGGGCCGCTCGATCGCCTGGCCATGGATCTCGACGTGACCTCCGAAGCCGGGCTCGTCCGTGGGCCCGTGACCGCGGATTTCAGAATGCCCGATCTCCGGTTCGTCGGGCGCAACGTGCACGTCGAGCGATTGAACATCGCGCCCTATTTCAAGAGTCCCAACCCGAAGACCGACGTCACCGGCGACGCCACGTTCGATGTCACGATCTTCTCCGATCCCGCCGATGCGGCCGCCGTCGACCGGCTCGGCGGGACGTTCGCGTTCAAGGGGCCGCGCGTCTCCGCCTTCGGCTATGAAGGGGCGAACATCGACGCGGCGGGAGCGATCAAGGGCACGAGGATTCTGCTGGCGCGCGCGCGCGCGACGGCCTACGGAGCGGTCGCGACTGCGAAAGGGTCGATCGTGCTGGCCCAGGGCAGGCGTCCGCTGTCGTACGACCTGCAGGGGAGTGCCGACCGCGTGGATCTGCGGCGGCTGCCCGCGTCGGTGCGCGCACCGCGGCTGGATTCGACGATCTCCGCATCGGCCTACAAGGTCCAGGGAAGCGGCACGGCCAGCCGCGGCTCGGCGACGCTGAAGACATCGTCAGTCGAGGGCGCGACGATTGCGCGACGGCACGGTCGTCGAGTTCGAAACCGGCAACGGGCCCTTCTCGTACGCCGCGCGCGGCTCGCTGACCGGCCTCGACGTACGGCGGCTCGGCAACGCGCTGAATCTGCCCGCGCTCGACAAGCCGTTCTACGACGGCCGCGTGAGCGGGGCGTTCGACGTCACGGGATCGGGGACCGCGCTGGAGGATCTGACGCTGAAAGCGAGTGGGACGCTGACCGATTCGTCGATTGCCGGCATTCACACGCCGCAGATCGCGTTCACCACGCAGATCGCGGACGGCGGGCTCAGCGTTTACGCAAAGGGCGGATTCGATCAGCTCAACCCGGCGGTACTCCTCGATCGCAAGGACGTCGACGGCAACGTCAGCGGGTCGGTGGATGGGACGTTCCGCATGCCCGATCTCACGGTCCCGTTCACCACACGGGCGTTCGGGTTCGACGGCCGCGTCACGCTTGCGCCGTCGCTCATCGGCGGCGTGCAGGTCGCGGCCGCGGACGTGGAAGGCCGGTACGACGCGGAGGTCGCTGACATCAAGCGGCTCCAGGTCAAGGGTCCGGACGTGACGCTCGACGCATCGGGAAGGCTGGCGCTCGATCGCACGGCTGAATCCAGCCTGACCTATCACATCGACGCGACCGACATCTCCGAGCTGGGACGCCTGGCGGGGCAGGACGCTCTCGACGGCTCCGTCGTCCTCGACGGAACCGTCACGGGGAACGCCGCGGCGCTGCGGACGAGCGGCACGATGTCCGGCGTACGCCTCGCCTGGAACAACATCAAGGCGCTCGACCTCAAGTCGAAGTACGCCGTCGCGATCCCCGAGCTGGATTTCGTGAACGCGAAGGTCGAGGCCACCACCGAATCGACGTTCCTCGAGATTGCCGGGACCGAGATCGGCCAGATCGCGGCCACGACGACGTACGAGAAGCAGACCCTGCAGTTCGAGACGAAGTTCCAGGAGCGCACCCGCCAGGTGGACGCGCGCGGTCAGGTCATCTTCCACCCGGACCACCAGGAGATTCACCTGCCGCAGTTCGCCGCGAGAACCGAAGGCGTCGAGTGGCAGATGGCGCCGGGCGGAGATCCCGTGATTCAGTACCGGCGGGATCGGGTGATCCTCGAGAACATCAGGCTCGCGAGCGGCGACCAGGCGGTCGATGTGAGCGGCACGGTGCTGCTCGAGGGTGGGCAGCCGTCAGCAGCCCTCAAGGTTCGCGCGAACAATGTCGATCTGGCGCAGGTCGAGCGGCTGCTGCTGCAGAACCGGGGACTGCAGGGGCGGCTGGGCGCAGACGCCACGATCACGGGAACTGCCAGCCAGCCGATCGTCGACGGGCACGTCGAGGTCCGGAGCGGGGCGTTTCAGAACTACAAGTACGAGTCGCTCGTCGCCGACGTCGACTACTCCGGCAGGAAGATCACGCTGGACGCCACGCTGCGGCAGTCGGCCGATGTCTCCATCACCGCGAAGGGCATCGTCCCCACGAGCATCTTCGAGCGCAGCAAGGGCGATCACGTCGCGGCGACCGCGGACGATGCGATGGATTTGCGGATCCAGTCGGCGTCGCTCAACCTCGCGGCGATTCAGGGGTTCACGACGGCCGTGACGAACGTCGGCGGCACGCTGCAGGCGGACGTGCGCGTGGAGGGATCCGGGCGCGATCCGCACCTGACCGGATTCATCGAGATACGCGACGGCGCGTTCGCGGTGCCGAGGTTCGGGACGTCGTACGGCGGGCTCGATACGCGCATCGATCTCGAGCCGGACCTGGTGCGCATCAGGCGATTCGAGATCCTCGACGAAAACGGCGAGCAGCTGGCGGTGTCGGGCCAGCTCGCGGTGCACGAGCGCGCGGTGGGCGCCGTCGATGTCTCGCTCGACTCCGAGAACTTCGAGGTGATCGACAACGAGCTGGGCGACATCGGCGTAGGCTCGCACCTCAAGATCACGGGACAGCTGCTGCGGCCGAAGCTGGAGGGCGACGTTCGCGTGGCGGCGGGCCGGCTCGAGGTCGACCGCATCCTGCAGCTCTTCTACGATCCCTACCGGACCACGACGCTGCCACAGGTCGCGCAGGTGGAGCGGACCGCACAGGCCGCTGGCAGCGCAGAAGAGGCGACACGGACGGCACTTGCGAGAGCGGAGCGGGGCGTGGGCCCACCCGTGCCGACACTCGAAGAGGCTGCTGCCGCCGCCGAACGGAAGACGTCGACGAGCCCGATGGAGAACGTCGCACTGGACGTGCGGATTCGCATCCCGGACAACCTCGTGCTGCGTGGCAGGAAGCTCCGTCCCGGCGGCCCGACGGCGGCGGCCATGGGTGATCTGAACATCACGGTCGGTGGCGATCTCACCGTTCGCAAAGAACCCGGGGGCGTGCTGACGCTCGTGGGCACGGTGAATACCGTCCGCGGGACGTACCAGTTCCAGGGCCGCCAGTTCGACATCTCGCGCGACGGCACGCTTCGATTCACGGGAGAGCCGACCAATCCGATCATCGACGTGACCGCCGTCCGCGAGATCCCCGATACGGGCGTCGAGGCGCGCGTGCGGCTCACGGGCAGCTTCTCGAAGCCGGAACTGGCGCTGTCGAGCACGCCGCCGCTCGACGAATCGGACATCCTCTCGCTGATCGTGTTCAACCGCTCCATCAACGAGCTGGGCTCCGGCGAGCGCGCCTCGCTCGCGGCGACCGCCGGAGGGATCGCCACCGGGTTCATCGCGACGCCGCTCGGCGAATCGATCGGCCGTGCGCTCGATCTCGATCTGTTCGAGATCTCCACGTCGTCGGAGGGGGAATCGCTGGGCGCGGGCATCACGGTCGGCGAGCAGATCGGGTCCAAGACGTTCCTGAAGCTGCGGCAGCAGTTCGGGGAACGTACCTACAGCGAGTTCCTCGTCGAGTATCAGATCGCGGACTTCCTGCGGCTCGCGGGCTCCGCGGCGCCCGAGACGTCGGGCAGCGGCAACCGCATCGGCCAGCGGCGGATCGAGAAGGCGGGGATCGATCTGATTTTCTTCTTCAGCTACTAGTACGAAGAGGGCTTAGGGCCTAGGGCTTTCGGCTTTGGGGCTTTCGGCTCCGGCAACCCAAAGCCCAAAGCCCAAAGCCCTAAGCCCTGCTAGTGTCGTCCCAGCAACGCGACCTGCACGCGGGCGTCGTTGAAGCACGCGCCGCCGCCGAGATCGGTCAGCGTATCCGGGACGAGCGCGTTCGACGTCGAGCCGTTGTACGTGCTCTTCCGCCACAGCCCTTTCGGAAGGGTCACCGTGCCGGGCCTGACGTCCTTGGTGAGCGCGACCGGGCACTGCACCTCGCCGAGATCGTTGAATACGCGCACGGGATCGTCCTGCGCCAGGCCGCGCTCGGCGGCATCCGACGGGTGCATGTGCAGCGCCGCGGCGCGCTCGCGAAGTTCTCCCAGCATGGATGACACGGTCTTCTCGCTCGCGGGGGAAATGAGCGCGAGCGGGTAGCGTTCGGTCGCGGGGTCGGGCTGGAATGCATACAGGCCCGCCGGCGCCTCCTTTTCGAGCGCGGCAGGAAAGAGATCGATCTTGCGGTCCGCGGTGAGCGGAAACACGTCGACGAATTGCACCGGGTGGCCGCCGAAGGGCGGTGTGGCGGCCCCGCGCTCCATCAGCTCTCCGCCAACCTGGGGCGGCATGCGGCCGACGATCCGCAGCAGCGTGTCGGTCTCTTCCTCGGCCTCGCCGAACCCGAGCCGCGCGGCGAGCTCGGAAAACACCTCGGGGTTCGGCCGTGCCTCGCCGACCGGCTCGATCACCGGGCGCACGAGCTGCAGGCTGAGCGGTCCGTATCCCTTGGCGATGTCGTAGCTCTCGAGGAACGTCGTCGACGGCAGCACGACGTCCGCGAAGCGGCTGGTGTCCGTGAAGACCTGCTCGAAGACGACCGTGAACAGATCCTCGCGGCGCAGTCCCTCGAGCACCCGGTTCTGGTGCGGCATCGTCGCCAGCGGATTGCAGTTGTAGACGAAGAGCATCTCGACGCGCGGGTCCCGGTAGTCGAGGAGCGCGTCGCCGAGCTTGTTCATGTTGACGATCCGCGTCTGCGGTTCCGGCGTGCCGTCGAGCCACATCGCGGACTTGATGCCGAACGCGGTCGAGTTGCTCATCGAGAACCCGCCGCCGCGCACGCCGAACTTTCCGGCAACCGCCGGCAGCGCGAGGACAGCCGCGACCGCGCTTCCGCCGTTGCGGTTCCGCTCGAGGCCCCAGCCGCAGCGGATGACCGCCGGGTGTGTCGACGCATACAGCTCGGCGAACCGCTCGAGCATGGACGCATCGATGCCGGCCGTCCGCGCGGCCTTCTCGATCGTCCAGGGTTCGGCGCGCGCGCGCAGGTCGTCGACGCCTTTCGCGTGCTCCTCGAGGAACTGCACGTCGGCGTGTCCTCGATCGAAGAGGTACTTGTGCACGGCGAGCGCGAGCGCGACATCCGTGCCCGGATGCGGCGCCAGGTAGAGGTCGGCTTGTTTGGCGAGCGACGTCGCGCGCGGATCGACGACGACGAGGGTCGCGCCCTTGTTGCGCGCTTCCTTGATGAAGGGGACGATGTGAATGCCAGACGTCGAAGGATTCACGCCCCACAGGACGATCAGGCGGGACTGCCCGTAGTCTTCGTACGTGACGCCCGGCATCTTTCCGTAGAGTCCGAGGTTGGCGGCGCCGGTCGCCGCGGCGCAGACCGTCCGCGCCAGCCGCGACGTGCCGAAGCGGCGCCAGAGGACCGCGTCGTTCGTGTCGTGCGTCAGGAGTCCGTTCGATCCGCCGTACGAGAAGGGGAGGATCGCCTCGGCGCCGGACCGATCGCGAATCGCGATCATGCGTTGGGCGATGTGCTCCAGCGCCTCGTCCCACGTGACGCGCTCGAACGTCCCGCTTCCCTTCGCGCCCTTCCGGATGCCCGGGTACAACATGCGATCGTCGCCGTAGACTCGTTCGGCGAACCGGCGGACCTTGCCGCAGATGTAGTCGCGGGTGGTCGGGTTCAGGTGCCCGCCGTCGAGTTCGACGATGCGCCCTTTCTCGACGGTGACCTCGAGAGTGCAGGAGTCCGGACAGTCCAGCGGACAGGCCGTCTGGACGGTCGAGTGGCCCCAGGATTCTGGTTCGGTGCGGCGTGCCATGGGTCTCTAAATTATGTCACGGCCCCGTTTCGCGGCGGACCAACCTCAGGCTGGACTGGCCCGGGCTCAAACGCGGCGCGCGGCCGGTCTTGCGCTACACTGTCGGCGCATTCGGGCCTCGCGATCGGTCTGACGTGCAGGAGGATGTCGCATGGCAAGCTTTGGCGAACGCGTCGTCGGTGTGTTGAGGGCGGATGTGAAGACGTTCGAGGAAATCGAAAACGATCCAGCCGCCATGGGGCAGGCGGTGGGCGTGATCCTGCTCGCCGGCGTCGCGGCGCTCATAGGCAACTTCTTTCGCCAGTCGCTGGGGTTGGCGGTCGGCGCGCTGCTCATGTCGGTGGTGGGTTCCGCGTTGTGGGCGCTCATCGTGACGATCGTCGGCACGAAGCTGATGCCCGAGCCGGCGACCAAAGCGGACTTCAGCCAGACATTCCGCGTCGTCGGCTTCTCCGCTGCGCCCGGTCTGCTCAACGTCCTCGCGATCATTCCGTTCCTCGGCGTGCTGATCAGCCTCGTGATCTCGTTGTGGTCGCTCGTCGTGATGGTCATCGGTGTGCGGCAGGTGCTCGACTACAGCAGCACGGGCCGTGCGGTCATCGTCTGCCTGATCGGCATGGTCATCGCGTTCATCATCAACCTCCTGATCCTTGGTCCAATCCTCATCGGCAGCGCGATGCTGAGCGGCACCTAGCCGCGCCGGAACTACCGGCGGACGCCGGTGTCTATAGCCTCAGAAGCGGCCGCAAGAAAACGACGTTCGAGGCCTGGAGTGGACAGCCACTCCAGGCGTCGGGCTCCGAGGAGGATCGATGCCTCAGGAATTCTTGCGCGACGTACTTCGTACGGGCGACGACGCCGGCCGATCGCGGCGGCGGTGGTCCGTGCTTCCGGTGTCGATTGCCGGCCACGCTGTTCTGCTGGCGGCATTCATCATCAGCCCGCTCGGCGCCGAAGTCGAGATGCCCGAGATTCCGTCTCCCATCAAGCTCGCGCAGTTCATGCCCATTCTTGCGCCGCCGTCGCCGCCGCCCCCGTCGACCGCCGCCGTGCGGGCGCCGACGACCAGCGCTCCGATCTCGGCGCCGCCTGACATCGCGCCCGAATCACCAGTGGCTCCCTCGAACCCGGTCGAGGGCGCTCTTCCCGAGGGCGTTGGCGTCGCGACCGGCGCACCGACGTCGATCGACATTGGCGTCACGCTGCCTCCGCCGCCCCTTCCGCCTCCTCCTCAGCCACGCATCGTCCGGGTGGGCCAGGGCATCCGCGAGCCGAAGAAGATCGTCCACGTCGCTCCCGAGTATCCCGAGATCGCCAAGCGGGCCGGCGTGGAGGGCGTCGTGGTGCTCGAAGCCGTCATCGACGTGAGCGGACGCGTCGATCAGGTGAAGGTCCTGAACTCGGTGACGCTGCTCAACGACGCGGCGATTCGCGCCGTGAAGCAGTGGCGGTATACGCCGACCGAGTTGAACGGCGTGCCTGTCCCGGTGCTGATGTCGATTACAGTGACGATTCTCGCTCGTGAGGTGAGGCAATTCGAACCGCTTCGTCCTTGTTGTCGTTGCTGCTCGTCGCGTCCCTGACGGCCGTCGCCGGCCGTCAGGCCGTTGACGATCCGGCGCTGCGCGCCGCGGTCGAGCGGTATTTCGCCACGCAGGAGGCGGAGGACGCCGCCGGCTACCTCGCGCTCTGGAGCAAGACGGCAGCCCGTCCGACGGCTGCGCAGCTGCAGTACGTCTTCGAGTCGGGCGACGACAAGTTCTCGGACATCTCGATCGCGAGCGTCATTCCGACCGCGTCGGGCGCGCGCGTGCGCGTGACGGCGACGCGCGAACGCACCGTCGTCGTGCCGGCGCCGGGCGCCGGCCCGCGCACGTTTCGCACGACGAACACGCTGACGCTCGTCTACGTTCGCGAGGGAGACGAGTGGAAGCTCGTGCGCGAGGGGACTGCCTCGGACGGTCTCGTCGACGCGCTCATCGAATCGAAGACGGCTGAAGAACGCGAGACGCTGCTCTCGACCGAATCGGATGTCCTCAACGAGTTGCTCCTCAACGCGCTGGCGCGGCGGGCGAGCCAGCTGGCGCAGCAGTCCAGGTACGCCGAGGCGCAGCGCGTGTACGAGCTGATGCGCGACGTGGCGCGCCGGATCGGGAATCTCAAGAGCGAGGGCGAGGCCCTCCAGAACCTGGCCAACACGCAGTACTACCAGCGGAACTTCCACGCCGCGCTGCAGTACTACGATGAGCGGCTCGCGCTCGAGCGCAAGCGCGACGATCCCGAGAGCATCGCGTCGGCGCTTCTCGGGACCGCGACTGTCCGCTACACGCTTGCCGAGTACGGGACGGCGCTCGATGCCTATCGCGAGGCGCTCGCGATCCAGGAGCGGCTCCAGGACGAGCGCGGCATCGCTGGCACGCTCATCAGCACCGGCAACGTGCAGTACCTCCAGGGCGAATACGCCGCGGCGATTGCCGACTACAGGCGCAGCCGTGACATCAGCACGCGTCTCGTGAACCCTTCCGGCGAAGCGGAGGCCCTCAAGGGCATGGGACGGGTGTTTCTCGCGCAGGGCGACTACCTGGCGGCGCTGGAAGCCTTTGACGGCGTGCTCGCGGAAAGCAAGGCCCGCAACAGCCGCCTCGATCAAGGCACGGCACTCCTCAGCATCGGCGACGTGCACTTCCGCCTCGGCAACGTGGATCAGGCACGCCGGGCGTTCGACGAGGCCAGGGGTCACTTCGAGACCGTGAAGAACGCCGCGTACGTCGGCCGTGCCTGGCAGGCTCTCGCCCTGACCGATCTCGTCGCCAGCCGCTTCGTCCTCGCCGAAGACGAGTACCGCAAGGCCTCGGCAAGCTGCGCGTCTGCCGACGATCAGGAATGCGCGGCCAGCGCGATCGTGGGGCTGGCGTTCGCGCAGACGGCGCAGGACAAGTTCGCCGAGGGCATCGTGTCGTACCGGAAGGGCATCGCCGCCTTTACGGCGCTCGACCGGCGGGAACAGGCGGCGCGCGCCGAGATCGGCCTGGCTCAGGCGCTCGTGGGCACCGGCGAGTTCAAGGGATCGCTGACCGCGGCGACGCACGCGCGTGCCGAGGGCGAGGCGCTCCGCAGCGACGACGTGATCTGGCGTGCCCGCGTGTCGGAGGCGACCGCGCAGCGCCACCTGCGCGACCGGACGTCCGCGCTCGCGTCGGCCCAGGCGGCCGTCGCCATCGTCGATCGGCTCCTCGAGATTGCGAAGGTGCGGCCGTCGGTCGTGGTGCCTCGCGATACTTCCACGGCGTTTGCCATGCTCGCCGTGCTGCAGGCCGAAGCCGGCGACGCGGCGGCGGCCTTCGAGTCCGTCGAGCGGATGCGCGCTCACGATCTGCGCGTGCTCCTGGCGCCGGGCGAGCGCGACATCACGCGCGGCATGACGGCTGAGGAACGCGAGGAAGAGCGGTCGCTCGCGGTGGCGGTCGTCTCGCTGACGGCCCAGGTGACGCGAGAGAGGTCTCTGCCGAAGCCTGACGCGGCGCGCATCGCGCGGCTGGAGAAGGCGCAGGCCGAGGCGGTCGAGAAGCGCGTGGCGCAGCAGCAGCGCCTGTTCGAACGGTTGCCGGCATTGAGGATCTGGCGCGGCCATGTCGCGCCCGCGACGCGCGCGGACGTCGATGCGCTCCTGCCGGACTCCACGACGATGCTGCTGGAGTTCGTCGTCGGCGAAGAAACGCTCCTCGTGATCGCGGCGCGGCGGAACGAGCAGGGCGTGCAGTTCTCGGCCCTCTTCGAGCCCGCCTCGAGAAAAGTGGTGGCGGGCCGCGTCGCGAATCTCCTGCAGCCCGCGACGCTGAAGGATGCGTCGGCGTGGACGGTGGCGGCCAGAGAGTTCGTGCCCGGGCTCGCACCGGTTTTCGGGAGCGCCACGCGCGCGATCGTCATTCCGCACGAGGTGTTGTGGCGGGTCCCGTTCGACGCCTTTCCGACGGAGAGCGGCGTCGTCGCGGACACGGTCTCGGTCGTCTATGCGCCGTCGGTCACGGCGGTCGTCAGATCGCGCGCGCTCCCCGATCCGGCCGCGGCGTCCGATCGGCCTGCGCCGGTCGTCGTCGTGACGGCGCCGCAGATCGCGCCGTCGGTCGTCGAAGGGCTCGCCCGGACCGCACCCGACTGGACGCTTCGCGCGGCGCCAAACGCCGCGCTCGAGCTCGACGCGATTTCGAAGGCGATCGATGCGGATCGCCTGGTCGTGATTCAGGCCGAGGCCGCGAGCGAGGCCGCCGTACGCGAGGGCATGGTCCGGGCCGACGTGCTGCATGTCGCCGCGCCGTTCCGCGTCAACGGCGCGAGCCCGCTGTTCTCTCCGATCCTGCTCGCTCCGGATGCCGCCAACGACGGCACACTCGAATCCCGCGAGATCATGAATCTCGACCTCGCCGCACGCCTTGCCATCTTCTCCGACGGTGCGGCCATGACGATGCGAGAGGCGGCCGACGAGGTGCCCGCGGTCGCATGGGCGTGGCGCGCCGCGAACTGTACGAACGGTCGTCATGCCGCGCTGGGCAACCGATGACGCGGCATCGACCCAGGTCCTCGCCGAGCTGCACACGAGGCTTCGCGCCGGCGATTCACCCGAAGCTGCGATGCGCGCCGCGCGCGCGAAAGTCCGCGCGTCGGCCGGCGCGGCGCCGCTGCAATGGGCCGGGTGGATCGTGATCGTCGAATAGACGCTACAGTAGTCTCGAATGCTGCCTCACGTCGTCATCATCGGCGGCGGGTTCGGGGGGTTGTACGCCGCGCGCGCGCTGCGGAAGGCGAAGGTGCGCGTGACGCTCGTGGACCGGCGCAACCATCACGTCTTCCAGCCGCTGCTGTACCAGGTGGCCATGGCGGCGTTGTCGCCTGGCGACATCGCGTCGCCGATCAGGTGGATCCTTCGGCGTCAACCAAACATCGAAGTCATCCTCGCGGACGTGCGTTCGATCGATCCCGCGAAGCGGCTGCTCGTGCTGGCGGATGGCGAGATGAGCTACGACTATCTCATCGTCGCGGCCGGCTCGACGCACGCGTACTTCGGGCACGACGAGTGGCGGCCGAACGCGCCGGGGTTGAAGACGCTCGAAGACGCGCTCGATATCAGGCGGCGCGTGCTGCTCGCGTTCGAGCGGGCCGAGCGCGAGCGTGATCCCGTGGCGCGTCAGCATCAGCTGACGTTCGTGCTGATCGGCGCAGGGCCGACGGGCGTCGAGATGGCTGGCGCGATCGCGGAGATCGCCCGTCATTCGCTCGCACTCGACTTCCGGCACTTCGATCCGGGCTCGGCCCGCGTGATCCTGCTCGAGGCCGGACCGACGGTGCTGAGCGCGTTTCCCGAATCGCTGCGCGCGCATGCGCACGCCGATCTCGAGCGCCTGGGTGTCAACGTGCGGACGGGTGCGGCAGTGACGAACGTGTCGCGCGGACGTGTCGAGGTGGGGAAGGAGACGATCGAGGCCGAGACGATCATCTGGGCCGCGGGCGTGGCGGCGTCGCCGCTCGGCGCGACGCTCGGAGTGCCGCTCGATCGCGCCGGGCGCGTGCTCGTCGAACCGGATCTGACCATTCCTGGCTACCGCAACGTGTTCGTGATCGGCGATCTGGCGTCGCTCAAGGACGAGCACGGCAAGCCGCTCCCCGGAGTCGCCCAGGTCGCGCTCCAGATGGGGAAGCATGCCGCGCGCATGGTTCAGCGCGCGGTGGATCAGCAGCCGCTCGGTCCATTCGTCTATCGGGACCTCGGCAACATGGCAACGATCGGCAGAGCGTCGGCGGTTGGCGACCTCCCGTTCATGCGCCTGCACGGCTATATCGGCTGGCTCGCGTGGCTCTTCGTGCACATCCTGAACCTGATCGGGTTTCGCAACCGGCTCGTGGTGCTCGTGCAGTGGGCGTGGTCCTACTTCAGCTATCAACGGGCGATCAGGCTCATCACGGGCGAGCCGCCCTCGGCTCCATGAGGCTGCTCCGCCTGGCGCTCGTGATGCTCGCGCTCGTATGCGCGATCGTTCCGCTGCCGGCGCGGCTGGTCGAGGCGTGGTATTCCCGCCGGCTCTACCTCGCGATTCAGAGCAGCCTGACGCCGCTGACCAATCTCACGCCGTTCTTGATCCTGGACCTCGCGTGCGTGCTGGTGCTCGTCGTGCTCCTGATGGCGTTCGCAGGCCGGGTCCGCGCGTCAGGCCTCGCTCGCGCCATACTGCAAAGCCTTCCGGGACTTGTCACGCTGGCCGCCGCGTCGTACCTGCTGTTCCTCGCGATCTGGGGACTCAACTACCGCCGGGTGCCGCTCGAAGAAAAGCTCGAGTTCGATCGAAGCCGCGTGACCCGCGAGGCCGTGAGAAAGCTGGGCGATCAATCAGTACGCATGGCGAACGCGTTGCACGCCGGGGCGCACCGGACGTCGTCCGGCACCCCGTCGCTCGAAGACGCGTTCGCGTCTGCGCAGCGCGCGCTGGGCAGCCCGTCGTTTGCCGTGCCCGGCCTGCCGAAGCGTTCGGCGCTCCAGTGGTACTTCAGGCAGGCGGCGATCGACGGCATGATCGATCCGTTCTTCCTGGAGGTCGTCCTCAATCCGGACGCGCTCCCGTACGAGCGTCCTTTCATCACGCTGCACGAGTGGGCGCACCTGGCGGGCTACGCGCACGAGACCGAGGCGAATTTCGTCGCGTGGGTGGCGTGCCTGCAGGGAAACGAGCTCGCGCGGTACAGCGGCTGGCTTGCGATCTACGAGCACGTGTACGCGTCGCTGCCCGAGGCCGATGGCCGGGCGCTGGCGGCGGCTTTGAATGCCGGCGTGAAGGAGGATCTGCGGGCGAGCGCGGCGCGATACGCGCGGTCGTCGCCGGCGGTGCGTAACACCGCGCGCAGCGTCTACGACCGCTACCTCAAGGCGAACCGCGTCGACGAGGGTGTCGCCGCGTACTCGGCGGTGACGCGGCTGATCGTCGGCGCGGGCCTGGAGGCGGGTGAGCCGCCGCGCCTCCGGTGAGCCGCTGACGCTCAGCGCGTAGTGATCGAGATGCCGCCGTTCGTGCCCTCGATCCTGATCGACGGACCGCCGCCGTTCAGCCGGCCGACCAGCCTGCGCCGCGTCGACTCCGACGTTTCGAGGCGGAGACCGCCGGTGTCGATGCCGCCGTTGGTGACGCTGGCGTTGATCGAGGCGCGGGCATCTGCGGGCAGGCGCAGCGTGATGCCGCCGTTCGTGCATCCGAGCCTGGCGCCGCCTTCCGCGATGCTCGCGAGATCGACGTCGACGCCGCCGTTCGTGGTGCTGGCGTCGATGGAGCCCGAGACGTTGCGCGCCACGACGCCGCCGTTGGTCGTCTCGGCGACCACGCGGCCGGCGAGCCCCGTGACCTCGATGCCGCCATTGACGGTCGTGAACTTCGCTTCGGCACGCGCAGGCACGCGTACGGTGTACGCGACGGTCACGTTGCCGCGTCCCCAACCAGTCGTTTGCTCGAACTTCGTCGAGAGCCGGACGATCTCGCGCGAGGACTGATCGTCGATCTGGACGCGTTCGAGCGCCGCTTTCGCGCTTTCCGGCGACGCACCGCGGGCGGTCTTGACGGCGACGACCTCGACGCTGTTGCCCGTCGACGGCTCGACGGCGATCTTGCCGTTCACGTTGTTGATCTCGACTCGGCCATCCGGCGCGAGCTCGTAGGTCTTGCGCCATTCGGCCGTTTCCGTGTGTTTCAGGTCGGCCGTGATGACATCGCAGCCGGATGCCGCCACGAGCAGCAGCGGCGCGAAGACCGCCGCGGCATAGCGGGAGCGGAGCGCGGATCGAACAGGCATTTGCATGGAGCGCGGCACCTCAGCCCCTTATACGCCGTGTAACGGAGCCTCGTTCCAGCCTGGCTGTTCTATAATCGCTGGGCTTCGACCTCAGAAGGATCAGTGATGTCCGACCGGAAATACCGGCAGCGCGGCTATCAGGACGACCCGCGCGCCCCTCGGCGCGACCAGAAGCCGGCCGAAAAGAAGGAATACGCGCCCAGGGGCCAGCCTCCGATCGCGCCGAAGACCTTCAACATGCCGGGATTCCGCGAAGTCGTGCGCTGTGCACGATGCGGATACGAGCTCACCGTCGCGACGGCGTGGAGCGTGACAGCGACGTGCGCCAAGTGCGGATCCGATCTCCACACGTGCGCCCAGTGCGCCAACTTCGATTCGAGCGCGCTGTTCGAGTGTCAGAAGCCCATCCCTGTTCGCGTGTCCCCGAAAGACGCCCGCAACGACTGCGCCTCGTACGAGCCCCGGACGACGGTCGAGCGGGAGACCAAGTCCGCGCCGCCTGCCAGTGCGCGGAAAGCGTTCGACGACCTGTTCAAGTAGTGGACCCCGCTTCCGATGTAGTGTCCGGCTTTAGCCGGACCGTGTTGCAGGTGTAGTGTCCGGCTTCAGCCGGACCCCGCCTTGCGGGACAGCGATCGCGTGAGCTCGGCGCGCATGCTCGTCAGCGTCTTCTGCAGCGACTCCCGCGCGATGCCGTTCCACCGTTCCGCTGACGAACGGCCGGAGCAGGCTCGGGACGCCGCGGCTCAGGCTCACCGACTCGCATTCGATCAGCACGCCGCCGTCGACCTGCTCGAATCGCCAGTAGGCATTCAGCCGCCAGAGGAATCCGTGATCCGATGCCGACGGGCTGCTCGCGCTCGCGCGGCGTGCCGGCCTCGGCGAGCTCGGCGATCTTCGTGGCCACGCTGCGGCTCGACGCACGCGCGGACCCGAGCGTCCGGTACTCGACGCTGTGCTCGGTGTTGTAGCTGACCGTGATGACGCTCTCGCGGCGAAGCTTCATGTACACGCGGACCCGGTCGCCGTCGCGCGAAAGCAGCTTCGACGCCGTCACGTCGTCGTACGACTCCGACTCGCGACCCGCGCGGTCGCGCAGATGGCGGATGACGCTGGCGAGCGTCGACGTCCGGGACGAAGACCGCGCCCACCCAGTGATGGACCCGGCCGTCGGGGATCGACGGCGCGGCGAGGTCGGTGACGGCGCATCGATCCGCGCCATCGAGATCTGCCGCCGACCGCCTGCTCGCGCCAGCCCGGTTTCTTGAACGCATCCTGCGCGAAGAACGAGTCGGTCGCGGATGCCGCGCGTCCGTAGCGCTCGTCGACCTGGCGCTCGTACTGCTGCCACGCCGCGACCGCCGCGGCGCTCGAACTCGGCCATGAAATCGGCATGCGCGCGATGTCGCCGGGAACCCGAGCACGCCCGTGGCGACCGACAGCACGGCAACGGCTACCTGAGATGTACGAAACACCAGAACCTCGCTTGCAAGAAAGTTTACGACCGAGCACGCGGCGATCGCGACGACGTTGGCGGCGATCGGATCGATGCCGAGCGTCCCGGCGAGGATCGTCATCACGCCAAGATTGCCCACCATCGAGACGGCGCCGTTCAGCAGGTGAAACCGCGCGAGGCGCAGCGCCGTGCGCCGCGCGGAGCCGGCCGGACGATCGCGCCAGGTCCACCGCTGATGCCAGACGAAGTTGTGCAGCACGGCGGTCTCGACGGCGATCGCGGTCGCCACGAGGTAGTGCACTCCCGCGAGCTTGATCAGGACGGCCAGGACCGTCAGCTGGACGGCGACCCCCATCGCGCCCACGCCGTTGAACGACAACCACCGCACGAGCAGCCCTTTACCCCGCATACCTCTAACTGCGAAAACGGCGCCAGATTGGGCTCACCCGCGACGGCTGGCCTTCCTGGACTCCAGCTCGTCCAGGGTACGCGGCCAGTCGTCCTTGAGCAGCCGCGAGAGCGCGCGATCGGAGAGCAGCCGTCCGCCTGTCTGGCACCGGCTGCAGTAGTTCGCCTCGTTCTTCGCGTAGACGATGCGCTGCACCGGCGCGCCGCAGACGGGGCACGGCTGGCCGTAGCGGCCGTGGACTGCCATCTCGTCGTGGAACGCCGTCACTTTTTCGGGGAACTCGCCGCCGGCTCCGATCGCGCAGCCGCTCGATCCACGCGTGCAGCGTCGCGCGCGTCGCGTCGAACAGACGCGTCGATCTCCTCGTCGCTCGAGCGCGCCGGTCGTCTTCATGCGGCGACAGGCGCGCGGCGTGCAGGATCTCGTCCGAATAGGCGTTGCCGATGCCGCTGAAGATGTGCGGATCGGTGAGGGCACGCTTCAGCGTGTGGTTGTCGCGCGTCAGCGCGCTCGGCGAACGGCGGCGCGATCGCGTCGAGAGCACTTCGAGCCCTTCCGGATCGAGCGCCGCGAGCGCCGCCTCGCCCTGCACGATGTGGATCGACGCCTGGCGCTTCGAGCCGGCCTCGGTGAGGATCGACCGTGCCCGTGGGAAAGTCGAACGCCGCGAGACCGACCTTGCCTGGAATCGGCGGCGCCGCGCTCGCGCCATCGCAGACGTCCCGCGATCATCAGGTGGAGGACGACGAAGAGATCGCCGTCGAGCGCGAACACGATGCGCTTGCCGAGGCGCCGGAGGCCGATGACGCGGCGTCCCTCGAGCTCACCCGGCGCGGGCGCGATGGTGCGCACCAGAAACGGGTTGCCGATCCGAAGGCGTTCGAGAGGCTCACCGAGGATGCGGGCGTTCAGCGCTTCGAGATAGATCGTGATGTCCGGGAGCTCGGGCACGTCGTTCTATCCCGCCGGCTTTGCGCGCAGGACTCCCACCTGCACCAGCAATCCCGTGAAGTCCAGGATCCGCCGCTCGTGGACGATGAGCTGCGTTCTCCAGGCGATAGATGAAGCAGCCGGAGACTTCGATGCGCCGGCCGGTGGGCGGCATCCCGAAGAACTCTCCCGCGTGGCTGCCGGTGATCCGGCAGAGCAGGGCCACGCGGTTCTCGTCGACGAGCAGGTCCTCCGTGGTGAACACGAGATCGGGAAAGGCCGTGAACCACACCCGGTAGATGCGCTCGATCTCGACGATGCCCTCGAGCACGCCGCCGGTCGGGCTGACGACCACGCCGTCCTTTGAATGGTCGGCGGTGAGGCTGGCGGCATCGCGCGCCTGCCAGGCGGCTTCCCTTCGGTTGAACAGGGCGAATATCTCTTCGCGGGTCATGTTCGACCTCCTGCCAGCCGGCCGGGGGTTGGAGCTACTATAGGCTCCAGAGGCGAAAAGGGAAAGCCATGAACATCCTCCTGCTCTCGATGCCGGACTCGTTCGAGCACACCTCCACGGTCACGATGCGGATGCCGAACGGCGCGCTGGCGTCGCTCGCGGGCAACGTCGATTCCCACCACCGCGTCGCCGTTGCCGATCTGATTCTCGTCCAGCGGCGCGTCCGCGCCACCGTCGAGCGCCTCGTCCGGGAGATCGATCCTGACATCGTCGGGCTGTCGGTGATGACGTTCCAGCGGGGGACGGCGAAGAAGATCGCGGCGCTCGTGCGGGCGCTCCAGCCGCGCGCGACGATTGTCGTCGGCGGCTACGATCCGAGCCTCGCGACCGAGGTGTACGAGGAGCCTGGCTGGGAGGTCGACGTCATCGTGCGGGGCGAGGGGGACATCACGTTCCGCGAGCTGGTGCGCACGCTGGAGCGCGGCGGCAGTCCCGGCTGCGTGCCTGGCCTGTCGTATCGCGACGGCGATCGAATGGTTCGCACCGCCGATCGACACGTCAGCACGCTCGCCGGAGAGGAAGTCCGTCTGCCCAATCGCGGGTGCCGCGTCCTCGACGGCTATACCTTCATCGGCCGCCCCATCGACGTGGTGGAGACGTCGCGCGGCTGTACGTTCGACTGCAGCTTCTGCTCGATCATCGAGATGCGCGGCAGGAACTTCCACACGTGGACCGTCGAGCGCGTGATCGCGGACATCGCGGATGCGCGCGCACGGGGTGCCCGCGCGATCTTCATCGTGGACGACAACATCTCGCTGAACGTCGATCGCTTCGAGTCGCTCTGCCGCGCGATTGTCGACGCCGGCTTCGACGACATCGACTACATCGTGCAGGCGATGACGTCGTCGATCGCGGCGCGCGGCGACACGCTCGCGCCGCTGATGCGGCGGGCCGGCTTCCGCTACGTGTTCCTCGGCATCGAGAACATCCTCGACGAGGATCTCCTGTTTCTCCGCGCGCGGGCGAAGAACGCGAGGCGGGAGGGCGGCCGGCAGGTGGGCAACGCGACGAGCGCGGCGATCGACGTGCTCCACCGGCACGGCATGTTCGTCGTCGGCGGCCTCATCGTCGGCAACCCGACCGACACGCGCGAATCGATCGACGCCAACCTGAAATTCGCCCGCGAACACGTCGACTGGCCCTACATCCAGCACCCGACGCCCTATCCGGGTACGCCGATGACGAAGGACTTCCGCGAGCGGAACCTGATCGTGAGCGATGACGTCGATGAGTACGACGGGACGACCGCGGTGGTCAAGAGCGAGCACCTCGACGCGGAAGAGATCGAGTTCCTGCGATGGCGTGCGGAACGGTGGATGAAGCTGCGGCACTTCCTGCCCGTCGTCAAGCACGATCCCCTGTTCGTGCTGCGGCACGTCCACGAAATGATCGGCCACACCTTCCGCGGAGCATCATGGCGGTCGCTCGTCGGGCTCGAGAGCGACCGCGACGTATTCGTCCGGTACAAGGACATCAGGCGGGCCGAGAGGGAGTATCTGTAGCATGCGTTGCCCCAGGGATCCTCGGTGTCGTCGCCGGAGCGGTGTTTTCAATCGCCACCGGCGCGTCGGCACAGACCGCCACGTCCACACCACTCCACCAGCACTACGAGCGTCCGGATGGCGCGCACGCCGCGGGGCCGGGCGGAGTCCTCGCGCCGCGGCTTCAGAACCTCGGCCCGCACACCTTCAAGGTCACGACGAGATCGGCGAAGGCGCAGCAGTTCATCAACCAGGGTGTCAACCTCACGTTCGGCTTCAACCATGCGGAAGCGGGCCGCGCGTTCGAGGAGGCGGCGCGGCTCGATCCGTCGTGCGCCATGGCGTACTGGGGCCAGGCGCTCGTCCTCGGTCCGAACATCAACGCGGCGATGAATCCCGAAGACGAGCCGAAGGCCTTCGAGCTCGTGCAGAAGGCCGTCTCGCTCAAGGCGCGCGCCTCGGCGCGGGAGCGGGACTACATCGACGCCCTCGCGAAGCGGTACACCGGCAAGGCGGCGGATCGGCAGGCGGCCGACCGGGCGTTCTCGGAGGCGATGCGCGCGTTGACGAAGAAGTACCCGCGCGACCCGGACGCCGCGACGATCTTCGCCGAATCGGTCATGGATCTCCGGCCGTGGAACTACTGGACGCTCGACGGCCTTCCGAACGAAGGTACCAGCGACGCCATCGCAGCGCTCGAGAATGTCATTGCGGCAAATCCGAGACATCCTGGCGCGCTGCACTACTGGATTCACCTGTGGGAACCGACGAAAGTGCCCGAGCGAGCCGAGCGCGAAGCGGATCGCCTGTTGCCGCTGATGCCGGGCGCCGGCCACATGGTGCACATGCCCGCGCACATCTACTTGCGCGTCGGCCGCTACGCCGACGTCATCTCGTCCAACCTGAAGGCGGTCGCCGCCGACGAGGACTACATCACCCAGTGCCGCGCGCAGGGGATGTACCCGCTCGGGTACTACCCTCACAACATCCACTTCGTGTGGCTGGGCGCAACGATGATGGGGCAGACGAAGCTCGCGATCGAGTCCGCGCGGAAGACCGCGTCTGCGATCTCGAGCGCGACCGCCGAGCAGCAGCCGTTCGTCCAGGGCTTCATGGCGGTCCCGTATTACGCGCTGATCCGGTTCGGCAAGTGGGACGAGCTGCTGGCCGAACCCAAGCCGTCGTACGATTCGCTCTTCCTGCGCGGCATCTGGCACTTCGCGCGTGGAACGGCGCTCGCCGGCAAGGGCCGGATGGACGAAGCGCAGCAGGAGCTTGCGGCGCTGCAGAAGATCGTGGCCGATCCCGAACTGGCCAAGGTCACGACGTTCTCGATCAATCCGCCGGACGCGATTCTGAGAGTTGCGCCGGAGGTGCTCGCGGGAGACATCGCGGCAAGGCGCAAGGAATACGACAAGGCCATCGGCCACTTCGAACGCGCCGTGCGCCACGAGGACGCGCTCAACTATACGGAGCCGCCAGACTGGCACGCGCCCGTGCGCCACTGGCTAGGCGCCACGCTCCTCGAGGCTGGAAAGCCGGCCGAAGCCGCGGTCGTGTATTGGGAGGATCTCCGCCGGAACCGCGAGAACGGCTGGAGCCTGTTCGGCCTGCACCAGGCGCTCACGGCGCAGGGCAAGAGTGACGACGCCGCGCTCGTCCTCGCGCGGTTCAAGAAGGCATGGTCGAGCGCCGACGTCGCGCTGACCAGCTCGAGATTCTGACAGGAGCGAATCGCCTGAGCGAACCGGCCCCAGTCTCTCCGTACACCGGCAGCAGGATCAACAAGGTCCGGCTCCTCGCGTCCCTGTCGATCCTCGTGATCTGGTACCTGGGGTGGCTCGTCAGTCAGCTCTGGGTCGATCCAGTTCCCGACGGACCGATCGTGCAGATCACGAACGGCCGGACGTTCGAAGGCATCCCGAGCCTGTCGCCCGATGGAAACCGCATCGCCTTCCGGTGCGAGCCTGGGGGCAACGGGGACATCTGCGTGAGCGCGGCCGACGGCCGGGATGTGACGAACCTCACGGCGTCGTCGGTCGACGACGAGAGCGACCCCGCTTTCTCACCCGACGGCGCGACGATCGCGTTCCGCTCTGCAAGGGCGGGTATCTCACTGGTGCCGGCCGGCGGCGGCGCCATCAGGACGCTCACGCCGCGCGGGATCAGTCCCGCCTGGACGCCGGACGGGAAGACGATCGTCTACTCGGTCGAGACCTCCTCGGCCAACGACTCGCAGTCTGGTCTCAGTGAAGGCTGGACGGCAGACGTCGCGACCGGTGCGACCCGTCGCGTGTTCGGCGCCGACTTTCACGAGCCCTCGGTCTCACCCGACGGCGGGCGCGTCGTCTACTGGGGGCGGCCCATCGACGCGTTCAACCGCCGGCGGTCCGGCAGCTCCCGCGTCGACCTGTGGACGATTCCCATCAAAGGTGGAAACCGCGTACGCGTCACCGACGATGCCGCGGCGGAAACGAGCCCGATGTGGTCCGCGGACGGGCGATACCTCTACTACGTCAGCCGCCGCGTCGGGTACTCGGCGCTGTGGCGCCTGCGGATCGACGAGGATTCCGGCCGCGCGAGAGACAAGCCGGAGATCGTGCCGACACACTCGAGCGAGCCCGTGCACGTAACGAGCTCGGCCGACGGCCGCCGCTTCGCGTGGTCCGACGCCAGGCCGCTCGAGCGCGTCATGCGCGTACGATTCGACTCCGACGCCCGCACGACACGAGGAAGTCCCGTCGAGGTCATGCCCAACGATCCCGAGTGGGAATTGCCGGACCACACAGTCGAACTGAAGCCGGTTCCGGCACCGGGTCGAACGAGCCGCGGAGCGCCGAGATCGGCGCCCGCCGGCGCGTTTCCCGGGCACTGGTCGGTCGACGGCCGGCTCTTTGCCGGGACCGCCGCCGGCGCCGTGTGGATCTACTCCGCGGAAACGCGGAGCTATCATCAGCTTCGCTTCGGCGCGAACCCGGTCTGGCTGCGCGACGGCCGGCGCATCGTGTTCGCCTCGGCCGGAAAGCTCTTCATCGGCGACGCGGTCCTGAAGATCTCGCGTGAGATGTTCGCCATTCCCGATCAGCAGCTCGATCAGCCGCGTCTCTCGCCGGACAACGAGTATCTCTACTACGCGCACATCGGCGCGGACGCGAACCTCTGGGTGATGACGCTGCGCTGAGTTTCGCCGGCCGGTCCGCTTCCTTCTGAGCATCGCGTTCTGCAATCCATCCGCCTCGCGGGCGCCCGCGTCGAAGCGGAACGTATACAATCAGAGCGATCGAAGTCTTCGCGGAGGCGTCATGTCGAACAACGTTGTGAGGAGTGTCCTGCTGATGTTCTCGGTCCTGACCCTGTTCATGCCGCTCGTCGCGCACGCGCAGAAGCAGACCGTGCGGCACATCGTCGTCTTCAAGTACAAGGCGGGGACGACACCGGAGCAGATCAAGCAGGTCACCGACGCCTTCCGCGATCTGCGGAAGACGATCCCGGGCATCGTCGGCTTCGAGGACGGCGTCAACAATTCGCCGGAGAACAAGAACCTCGGGTTCACGCACGTCTACATGGTCACGTTCGAGGACGCGAAGGCGCGCGACGCGTACCTGCCGCATCCCGAGCACAGGAAGTTCGGTCAGCTGCTGGGTCAGCTGGGCGTCGTCGCCGACGCGTTCGTCGTCGACTTCACTGCCGGGAGCTGACGCGCGCGTCGGTTTGGGAGCCTCCCTATGAACGTCACCATCAAGTACCTGCGTTCGCTGAAACTACCTGCCCCGAGCCTCCAGTTTGGGGGCTGCGCTGACCCGTGAACTCGGGATCGAGCCGTCGCTCGTTCCGGGAGATCGCGGCGCATTCGACGTCGTCGTCGACGGCAGGACGATCTTCTCGAAACGCGAGGCCGGGAGGTTTCCGGTGGAGTCCGAGATCCTCGCCGCGATTCGATCGCGCGGATGACATGGCCGGCTTCCCGCGGCGCGTGTCAGGGCGTTTTCTAGAATGCTGTAGTGTCCGGCTTCAGCCGGATGCCTTTCGGAAATTGGTCCCTGTCGTGTCGATTCGTCGGGCGTGGCGATCGAGCGGGCGGTGCGCGTGGCGACCCGCGGCCCGCTCCGCGCGCCGGGAACGCGCGCTCCGGCTTGTTCTCTACCGCAGCCGCGGGCGCCTACGAGCTGGCTCGGGCATCCGGCGTCAGGCGCCGCGGTCCGCCGGTGGTGATCCGTGCTTGGAGGATCACAGAGACCGAAGGCGCCGCGAGGAATCGCTCCGCGCGCGTTCCGGCTGACGCGGCGCGTCGGCGCGCTCCGAGGGCCGCCGGCCGCCACGCCTACCGCCCGATCGATCGGGTTGGCCCACCGCGGCTGATCGGGACGCCGGAACGGATCCCACCGGTTGTATAGCGCTCAATACATCATGTCCTCTGTCTTGACTACGCACGTCACGGTGGCCTTGCCGTCGAGGACCACGCGAACGCGACGACGGGGAGCGACGTCGTAGACGAGAATCCGATGGGCTCCATCGACGCACTTCCGGTCGCCGATCACCTCATCGCGGAACGTGGCGGCGTCCTCGACCGTTCGCGTCGGTTTGCCCATGATCTTCACGACGTCGCTCTCGGGCATACCGGTCCGGATGCGATCGGCTGGGTTGCAGGCGATCACGAACACGGTCGATGCGCCGAGGAGCGCGTTCATGCAACTCCTGTAGCTGCCCGCTGGCAACCGTGCTCGGAACATAACTACCACCATCGGAGATGAGGGTCGTTTCTGTGTACGGACGCAATCGCGCGGTTGAGATTCCCTTTGCGCGCCGACTGAAGTTGCTGCATACGAAATCGCAGGTTCACATGAACCGATACTGCCATTTTTCCACATTCTCGGCATCTCGTCTGAAGCTCGCCATGCCGCGTTCGGCGTGTCACAGAGGTAGAAGCCCGTACTGAAGCGCTCGATGGACGGCATCGGTCCGGTTGGCCGCGCCGAGCTTGCCGCAGATCGACGCGACGTGGAACTTGACGGTCTGATCGCTGATGCTGAGGCGCGCCGCGATCGCCTTGTTCGCGAGACCGATGACCAGCAGCTCGAGCACCTCGAGCTCGCGAGTCGTCAACGGTTCGACCTCGAGTTCGGGTGCCTCGCGCGTCCCGCCGGCCGCGACGATGTACGCCTCGGCGTCGACGCCCAGCTCCCGCGCGTCGCGGAGCGTTCGCGCTTCCGCGACGACCTCCAGGCCTTCAGGCAAGCGCCGGGCCAGCCGGTCGCGTGCCGCCGGCGCTCCGACGATCACGACACGCATGCTGCCAGGGTCGACACGGCGAACGGTCCTGTCCTCTATGACGCCGGACGTTCACCGATGGTCACCGCCAGCGTTCGCGCCGTGCCGCCCCGCAGCACGCGCAGGGTCGTCTGCCGGCCGATCCGGTCGGAGCCGAGGAGTCCGAGGAGATCGTCTGCCGACGCGACGGCGTGCTCGTCGAGCGAGAGGATCACGTCACCGATCAGCACGGCCGCCCGATCGGCCGGGCTCGACGGCGTGACCGACACTACGAGCAGGCCGCGGTCGGCGCCAGAGTCACCCCGCTGGCGATCGGCCAGCCGGACCGTCTGGCCGGCGATGCCGAGGAAGCCGGTACGCGGGCGCCCGTGCTCCAGCACATGCGCGGCGCTCTTCCACGCAATCGCCAGGGGAACGACCACGCCGAGTCCACGGATGCGCGCGCTCGTCGCGATGCCGATGACGCGTCCGGCCGCGTCCGCGACGGCGCCTCCCGCAAACCCGTCGTGCATCGGCGCCGTCACGCGGATGATTTGCTCGATCGAGCGGCCGCGGCCCGTCCGCAGCGGACCGCCGATCACGGCCACGATGCCGGCGCTCGCCGTGAGCGCGTTGCTCCAGGATCGCGCGATCGGCAGCACGATCTGTCCAACGCGCGGTGCGGACTCTGCGGGCGTTGCCGGCGTGAGGCGCAGGCCCTGCGTTCGCAGGACCGCCAGCCCGGTCGCCGGATCCCATCCAACGAGCTCGGCGGCGGTGTGTTGATTCGGGGTGCCGACCTCCAGGCCATCGTCCCGGCCGAGCGCCCGGCCGGATGTCAGCACGATGTTCGGATCGTAGGCGACGCCGCTGACGGGCCGGCGTCCACCGCGGACCTGGACGACCGACGGCTCGACCGCCGCGACGGCGTCCGCCATCTGCGTGGAGAAGGTCACGAGCGATTGTGTATCCATGCGCTCAGTCTGCAGTCCGGCGGCGCGGCGCGCATCACCCGAATGGGCAGGTACCACGTCCTGTTTGAAAGATGAATCGCGGACGGTACAGATCCTCCCGCGCCGTCCCGCGGACCCGCGCGTGCCGGCCATCCGTTGCGAGATTTCGAAAGGAGAGGTCATGAAGAGACACGTGGTGGGATCGGGCCTCGCGGTCCTGGCGCTCGGCGTGGGGATGCTCGCACAGGCGCCGGCGCTGCCCAAGCCGGGACCCGAGCAGGCGCCGCTCGGATACTACGTGGGGAAATGGAAGTCGGAGGCAGAGATCAAGCCGGGTCCGCTCGGCCCTGGCGGCAAGATGACCTCGATGGATACGTGCGAGTGGTTCGCCGGCGGCTTCCAGGTCGTCTGCCGCGGCGACGGCAGCGGGACGATGGGGAAGATGACGTCGCTCGGCGTCATGGCGTACAGCGCCACCGACAAGGCGTACACGTACTACGCGATCGACAGCATGGGCTCGTCCGAGCTGTCGAAGGGGAACAAGAGCGGCAGTACGTGGACGTTCACCTCCATGTCGAACTTCGGCGGCCAGTCGTTCCACTCGAAGTTCACGATCACCGAGACGTCGCCGACGGCTTACACCTTCCGCTGGGAGCAATCGCCGGACGGAAAGAAGTGGGCGGTGCTCATGGAGGGCAAGGCGACGAAAGCAAGCTGATGCACTGGACGGAGATTGCGCCTCGGCTCGCCGGAGGCGTCGTGGTGCTCGATCTGAAAGGGCAGATGACGCTGACGAGTGAGGAGGCTCCGCATCTGCTCCTGCGGATCCGCCGTGCGGTCGAAGACGGGCAGCGCAACGTCCTCCTGAACCTGGCGCACGTCTCGTACGTGGATAGCACCGGCATCGGAGAGATCGCCGGAGCCTACACCCGCGTCGTGCGCGAAGGCGGGATGTTGAAGCTGTGCGCCGTGTCTCCGAGAACCCAGGAACTGCTGGACACGACGCATCTCGGCAGCGTCATCGAGTCGTACGCGACCGAAGCGGACGCGCTGGAGTCGTTTTGAAGCCTCTCTCGCAGTACGTCGCCCTGCTCCGCGCCATCAACGTCGGCGGTCACGTCGTCAAGATGGATCGCCTGCGGACGCTCTTCGAGTCGTGCAAGCTGCGCAACGTCCGCACGTTCATCGCGAGCGGCAACGTCATCTTCGACTCAGCCGTCTCCAGCGCCGCGACGCTCGAGCCGGCGATCGAGCGCGTGCTCGAGAAGGGGCTCGGGTATCCGGTCGCGACGTTCCTTCGTACGCCGGCCGAGATGATCGCCGCGGCGGCTCACGATCCGTTCCCGGCGAGCGAGCTCCAGGGTGCGAGCGTCTACGTCTTGTTCATGAAAACGGAGCCGTCGCGGGAGGCCAGGAAGAAGGTCATGGCTCTCCGGACCGACCTCGACGACTTCGACGTGCGGGCACGCGAGGTGTATTGGCTGAGGCGGGACGTGAAGGCCAGGGCGGGACAGCCTGGACCGCCGCTCGAGCGTGTCCTGGAGGGGCCGGGAACGACGCGCAACATCACCACGGTCAGGAAGCTCGCCGCAAAGTATTGTCAGGGCTGATGGTGTGCCGTGGGACATCCATCCGTGAACGCTGCGCGTATAGGACAATTGAGGGACGCGCATGATCTCCTTCATCGTTCCGGCGCACAACGAAGAGCGGCTCCTCGGGCACACGCTCACGTCAATCCACACTGCCGCCGGGGTCATTCGCCGGCCGTACGAGATCGTGGTGGTCGACGACTCGTCGACCGATCGCACGGCTGAGATCGGACGGCGGCTAGGGGCGCTCGTCGTGCCCGTCCAGCTGCGGCACATCGCCGCCACGCGTAACGCCGGCGCGCGCGTCGCGCGCGGAGACGTGTTGATCTTCGTCGACGCGGACACTGTCGTTTCGGGACCGGTGCTGCTGGCCGCGCTGGCCGCGCTCGACAGAGGCGCGGTCGGCGGCGGCGCGCTGTTCCGGCTCGACGGACAGATCCCCTGGCACGGCCGTCTGCTCGCGTTCGCGGTCAGGACGAGCATGCGCCTCGGCCGCCTGGCCGCGGGCTGTTTCCTGTTCTGCACGCGCGAAGCCTTCGACGCGGCGGGCGGCTTCGACGAGCGGCTGTTCGCGACCGAGGAGATCGCGTTGAGCCGCGCGCTCGGCCGACTGGGACGGGTCGCGATCGTGCGCGAGACCGTCGAGACGTCAGGCCGGAAGCTGCGAACGTACTCCGGCTGGGAAATCGCGCGCCTGCTGGGCGCGCTGGCAGGCATCGGCCCGCGAATGCTGCGGAGCCGGGAACGCCTCGATCTGTGGTACGGCGATCGTCGAACGGACCCGCACACGCGCGTTCCAAACCATACCGCTTGCGAACCGTGATGACGACGTGCGAAGCTCCCTGCGAAAAGGAGCTTCGCCGATGATTCGTTCACGCTTTGCCCTCGCCTTTGCCTGCCTCATGACCGCGGCGGTGTCCGCGCAGACCGCGCAGCCGGCTCCGGACGTCGCGGGAACCTGGTCCGGCACATGGAGCGCTTACAACCCCGCGCAGGCAGGCGCGCAACCCAAGGAACAGTGCAAGAGCCTCACGGCGAAGGTTGCCCCGGGACAGGCTGGCGTGTGGGAAGCGGTCTTCGAAGGCGATTGCGGCCGGCCCTACAAGTACACGATCAAGATGGAAGGCCGGCAGGTCGGCAAGGTCGTGATGTTCAAGGGCACCGTCGATCTCGGTCCCAAGGACGGCGGCGTGTTCGACTGGATCGGAAGGGCGACCGAGAAGGAATTCGTGGGCTTCTACACGAGCGGCTACTACACGGGCCTCTTTACGATGACGAAGGCGGCTCAGTAGCCGCATCCGAAGAAGGCGCGCGCGGACCGCTACGATCCGGGCGGGACGAGCACCTCGCGTGCGTCCGTGTAGATGGCGGTCACGCCGTCGCCCCGCAGCTCGATCGCGGAGGCGCGGCCGCCCTTGAAGTACGACGACAGCATGCCGGTGTCGATGAGGAAGATGCGATTGTCGAATCGCGACCGGATGCGGCCGGGCATCTGCGGCGTGTGGCCCGTGACGAACCGGCGCACGCCGAACCGCTGAAGGACCGCGGTCACCTTCGCCGACTCCTCGTCGGTCCAGAGCGCGAACCCGCGAAACCAGAGCGGCCCTTCCGAATCGAGCAGAGGCGACTTGCCGATCTGGATCAGCCACTGAAGGCTCTCGACGAGCTCGCGCGTCACGTGATCGCCTGGCGGCGCGTTTGCCTTGATGGCCTCGCCGATCCGCACGAGCTCGTTGCCAGCGGCCTGGATGGCTTCATCCAGCGAGCAGGCCGGCGGCACGAGCTGGGCCTGCACCATCGCCGCCTTCGTGTCGTCCCATCTCGTCACGTCCTTCAACGCGATCCGATTGATCTCCTCGAGTGACGCCGGCGTTTCCGGCACATCCGGCCTGATGCCCGCGTGCATGAAGCCGGTCCCCTCCACGGCGGTGACGACCTTGTGCGAGCGCAGCCACCTCCCGTACTTGCCGCGCGGGCCGAGCGCGTCGACGTATTCGACGTAGCCCTGAGGATGCTCGCGCATCCAGTCCTCGAGCGCCGGCGGGCTGCCGCCGCGACGCTTGGCGACGCGGGCGTGATCGTCGTAGGCCCGGCGCCGCCGGCTTTCCGAACGCTCGTCTGCGAACGACGCATACTCCGCGGGGTTCACGTCGCGGAATTCGTGGATCAGGTTCATGATCTCGTGATTCCCGAGAAGCGCTTCGACGCGTCCGCCCGCCCGCTTCGCCTCGCCTTCGAGGCGCATGAGGAGATCCAGCGATTGGCGAACCCCCGTGCCGCGATCGAAGACATCGCCCGTCTGCACCAGCACGGTGGCGCCGCCGGACCATTGCCGCTTCGCGTCGATGATCCCGGCCGCCTGCAGGACCGCGACGAACGCGTCGAACGACCCGTGCACGTCGCCCACCGCCACCGTCCTTGGCTGTTGCGCCTGCGCGTCCAGCGCGGTTGATGCGCCGGGCGCGAGTTCGCCAAGAGCGAGAGCCGTCGCGACGACGAGGGGCAGCCAGCGGAGCGTCATGCGCAAGATCATACCGCCCGGAGAAGCGTGATAGCATCACGGTTTCCTATTCCGGCCATGCCGGACCCCCTTTCGGACCGTAAGGACAGTGCATAAGGTGCCCTGATGATCCCGCGACGCTCGATGCCTGCGCTGCTGCTGCTTTTCGTGCTCAGCGGCTGCGCCGCTCTGATTTATGAAGTCGTCTGGTTCCAGCTCCTCCAACTCGTCATCGGATCGTCGGCGGTCTCGCTGGCCGTGCTGCTCGGAACGTTCATGGGAGGCATGTGCCTCGGGAGCTTTCTGTTCCCGCGCTACGTGTCGGCGCGCGAGCATCCGCTGCGCGTCTACGCGTACCTGGAACTGGGCATAGGTGCGCTCGGCCTGCTGATTCTGTTCGGCATGCCCGTTCTGGCCAACATCTACACGGCCTGGGGAGGCTCGGGTCCGATCGGCCTGCTCTTCAGGGGAGTCGCGGCGAGCATCTGCCTGCTGCCTCCCACGATTCTGATGGGCGCGACGCTGCCGGCCATGTCGCGCTGGGTCGAGACGAGCCCGCAGGGCGTCGCGTGGCTCGGATACTTCTACGGCGGCAACACGGGCGGCGCCGTCGTCGGCAGCCTGCTCGCGGGCTTCTACCTGCTGCGCGTCCACGACATGGCGACGGCGACGTTCGCGGCCGTGGCCCTCAACGTTCTCGTCGGCGTGCTCGCGATCCTCCTCGCGCGATCGGAGACGCACGAGGTCGCGGTGTCGGCGAAGGAGAAAGTGCTCGCCGCACCGGGAGCCTGGAGCGTGTACGTGGCGATCGCGATCTCGGGTGCGACGGCGCTCGCGTCGCAGGTGATCTGGACGCGCACGCTGTCGCTCCTCTTCGGCGCGACGGTCTACACCTTCTCGCTCATCCTCGCCGTGTTCCTCTTCGGCATCGGCATCGGCAGCAGCCTCGGATCGGTGATGTCGCGCGGGCTCGAGCGTCCCCGCCTGGCGCTCGGATGGGTCCAGATGTCGCTCTGCGGCGCGATCGCCTGGGCCGCCTACACGCTCGCGTTGTCGCTGCCGTTCTGGCCGATCGACCCGTCGATCGCGATGAGTCCCTGGTACAACTTTCCGCTGGATCTCGCCCGGGCGTTCTGGGTCGTCCTTCCGGCGTCCATTCTCTGGGGCGCGAGCTTTCCGCTCGCGCTCGCGTCCGTGGCCGCGAAGGGCCAGGATCCGGCGCGCCTCGTGGGCGGCGTCTACGCCGCGAACACGGTCGGCGCCATCGTCGGCGCGGTCGGTGGAAGCCTGCTGATGGTGACGCTGCTCGGCACGCAGCATTCGCAGCAGCTGCTCATCATCCTGTGCGGCCTCGCCGGGCTCCTCGTCCTCGAACCGCTGCAGTCGAGCGCGGACGCCGGCCGTCCGCGATCGGCGTGGGCCGGCATGCTGCCGATTGTCATCGCCGCGGTGGTCGCGGCCCTCCTCGCCCGCAATGTGCCGGCGTTGCCGAAACTGCTCGTCGCGTACGGGCGGTATGCCGCGACGCGCGCGCATCAGAACATCGACGTCATCTACATGGGCGAAGGCTGGAACGCGTCGGTCGCGGTGACGAGGCTTCCGGGCGGCGTGCTGAACTATCACAACGCCGGAAAGGTCCAGGCCTCGAGCGAGCCGCAGGACATGCGGCTGCAGCGCATGCTCGGGCACCTCACGACGCTGATTCCCAAGAGTCCGAAGCGGGTGCTCGTCATCGGGTGCGGTGCGGGCGTCACGGCCGGCGCGGTCTCGATCGATCCGTACCTGGAGCACGAAACGATCGCCGAGATCGAGCCTCTGGTTCCTCGCGTGGTCTCGACGTACTTCGGCGATCACAACTTCAACGTCATCTCGAACCCCAAGGTGCGCGTGCAGCTCGACGATGCGCGTCACTACCTGATGACGACGAAGGAGAAGTTCGACGCGATTACGTCGGATCCGCTCGACCCGTGGGTCAAAGGGGCGGCGATGCTGTACACCCGCGAGTTCTTCGAGATCGTCAAGGGGCACCTGAACCCCGGCGGCGTCGTCACGCTGTTCGTGCAGCTGTACGAGAGCAACACGGCAGCCGTGAAGAGCGAGATCGCGACGTTCATGGAGGCGTTCCCGAACGGCGTCGTGTGGGGGAACACGCAGGACGGCCGCGGGTACGATCTGGTGCTCATGGGCACGGTCGAGCCCCTGCAGATCAACGTCGACGAGATTCAGGCCAAGCTCAACCGGCCGGAATATGCGCCGGTCGCGCGGTCGCTGAGCCAGGTGGGGCTGCACTCGGCCGTGGATCTCTTCTCGACGTACGCGGGTCGAGGTCCCGACCTCACGGCATGGACACGCGATGCGATTATCAATCGCGACCGCAACCTGAAGCTGCAGTACCTCGCGGGCCTCGGCCTGAACCTCTATCAGAGCGATCGAATCTATTCCGACATGCTCGTCCACGCGAAGTACCCCGAGGGCCTGTTCACGGGAAGCGATGCCACGCTGAACGCGCTCCGCGAGGGGATTCTGAGAGCGCAGGGCCGCGGGATGGCGCCCTGACCGCGGACTGTGGCGTCCGCTCCAGCGGACCTCCGCGAGGGTCCGGCTGAAGCCGGACACTACAGCGAGGTCCGGCTGAAGCCGGACACTACAGCGAGGTCCGGCTGAAGCCGGACACTACAACTACGCTGCCGTGAAAAACGCTCTAAGCGTCCGCAGGAGTGTCCACGACACTGCCGTCGAACAGGTAGATGTGGCGTTCGGCGCGGGCGATGTACTCCGGGTTGTGCGTGGCGAGGCAGACGGTGGCGCCGTCGGCGTGCAGCTCGTCGAGCATCTTCATGACGGCTTCGCCGCTCTTCGAGTCCAGGTTGCCGGTCGGCTCGTCCGCGAGGAGGATCGGCGGACGGCCCGCGAACGCGCGGGCGATCGCCACGAGCTGCTGGTGGCCGCCTGAGAGCGAGCCCGGGCGCTGGCGGGCGCGAGGCCTGAGCCCGACCCGATCCAGCGCGCGCTCGACCTTCTCGCGCCGTTCTGGCGCCGACGCGCCACGCACCGTCAGCGGATACTCGACGTTCTCGTACACGCTCATGTCGCCGATCAGGTTGAAGCTCTGAAAGATCAGCCCGACCTCGACGTTGCGAACCCGCGCGCGCTCGGCTGGCGGAAGCCGATCCGTCGCGCGGCCGTTGAGCCAGTAGCGGCCCGCGGACGGTGATTCGAGGAGCGCAAGGATCGCGAGGAACGTGGATTTGCCGCAGCCCGACGGGCCCGACACGGAGACGTACTGTCCGCGGCCGATGTCGAGCGACACGTCCCACAGCGCTCGAGTCTCCTCGTCCGCGTCGCCCTTGAAGATCTTGCTGATCCCCTGGAGCCGGATGAGCGGCAGATCGCCCGCCGCCGGTCCGGATCCTCCTGAACGTCAGTCCTGGTGCGCTTCCACCACGCCATCGGTCCGTAGACTAGCATCACCTTCTGCCGGCGGCCACAACGATGGGACGAATAAATGCGGATTGTGGATTGCGGATCTGTGGAATGGGATTGAGGATTGAGGGATCGGGGATTGGCGGGTGTAGCGCGGTACCATGAGAGCATGCGCACCTACTGGATCCTGGCCTGTCTGCTCATGACGTCCGTGGCCGTGTCCGCGGGCGGCGGGCAGCAACAGGGCAGCCTGTCGGGTGACGAGCGGCGGATTGTCGAGCATGTCGATCGACACCGGGCCGAGGCGCTCACGCTCCTCGAGCGCGCGGTCAACATCAACAGCGGCACGCAGAACTTCGCGGGCGTGCGGGAGGTCGGCAAGCTCTTCGCCGCCGAGTTCGAACAGCTTGGCTTCCAGACGCGATGGATCGACGGCGCGCCGTTCAAGCGCGCGGGCCACCTGATTGCCGATCATCGCGGCGGCGGCCGGAGATTCCTTCTCATCGGACATCTCGACACTGTCTTCGAGGCCGACAGCCCGTTTCAGAAGTTCGAGCGCCTCGACGACGGCCACGCGCGTGGACCGGGAATCATCGACATGAAGGGCGGAGGCGTCATCATCGTCCAAGCGCTCCGGGCGCTCCGTGAGATCGGGGCGCTGAAGAGCATGAACGTCACGGTCGTGATGACGGGCGACGAAGAATCCGCCGGCGACCCGCAGGACGCGGCGCGCGCGGCGCTCGTGGACGCCGCGAAGGGCGCGGACGTCGCCATCGGTTTCGAGGATGGCGCGGGGGACCCGCGGACGGCCGTCATCGGACGCCGCGGTACGACGGCGTGGACGCTGACCGTGACGGGCAAGCCCGCGCACTCGTCGCAGATCTTCCGGCCCGACATCGGCTACGGCGCCATCTTCGAGGCTGCGCGCCTCGTGAACGCGTTCCGCGAAGTGCTCGCCGGCGAACCGCACCTGACGTTCAACCCCGCGCTCGTCGTCGGCGGCACGCAGGTCGGCTTCGACCCGGTGCAGGCGCGAGGCACCGCGTTCGGCAAGGATAACGTCATCCCGGAGCACGCGATCGTGTCCGGCGATCTCCGCGCGCTCTCGACGGCTCAGTTCGCCAGCGCGCGCGAGCGCATGACCGCGATCGTTTCGTCGGGCGCGCTGGCGCAGACCAGCGCGAAGATCGCCTTCGACGAGGGCTATCCGCCGATGGCGCCGACCGACGGCAACCGCAAGCTGCTCGCCATGTACGATCAGGCCAGCCGGGACGTGGGGGCCGGGCCCGTCGCCGCCGTCGATCCGGATCGCGCGGGCGCGGCCGACGTGTCGTTCGTCGCGGCGCACGTCCCCATGATCCTCGACGGCATCGGGCTGATGGGGAGCGGCGGCCACACGGTCAAGGAAACCGCCGATCTCGCGACGCTGCCTTCGCAGACGAAGCGTGCGGCGCTCCTCCTGTATCGTTTGTCGCGGTAACCCGGCGGCGGGTCAGTCGGGATCGCTTCGCGGCTTCGCCACGCCGACGTAGCCGTTCCGGGCGCGCACCTTGTGCCCCGGAAGCGTGACCCGGACGCGGATGCTGTGGTACTTGCCGTCCGTCGCGCGCGGCGACGCGTACGCGAATACGTACTGGCTGTTCAGCTCCTCGGCGATCCGCGCCGTGGCCGCCTCCAGCCCGTCGATGTCGCGCACGATTTCCGTGCGGCCGCCGCTCTGGCCGGTGATCTCGGAGAGCGCCGTCTCGTTCACACGCGTGTTGATGGGCTGCCGCTTCGGCGAGTCGATCGCGATCGCGTACACGAACGCTTCGCTTCTGAGGAGCGCCTTCCGCACGTCGGAGATCGTTGCGTCGCTGGCGGTATCGGCGCCGTCGGAGATGACGACGATGGCGGCGCGCTCGCGGGGACGACGCGCGATCATCGGCAGCGCGCCGATGACCGCATCGTAGATTGCCGTGCCGCCGGATGGCTTGATGTCGCCGAGCGCGGTCCGAAGCTCGCCGGCCGTGCTGCTCCAGCGGCTGATGACGTGCGGGTAGTGGTTGAACGCCAGCACGAACCACGCGTCTGAGGGGTCCAGCAGCTCGAAGAGAAACCGCTCCACGGCGCGGCGCGCATCCACGATGCGTTGGCCGTACATGCTGTCGCTCGTATCGAGCAGCATCCCAAGGCCGACCGGCACGCGCTCGTTGGTGAACTGCGTGATTGTCTGCCGGTCGCCGTCCTCGTACACTTCGAACGCGTCGCGCTCCAGGCCGGTGACCAGGCGGCCCTCCGCGTCGAGCACGGTGGCCGTGACCATGACGATGTCGACGCCGGATCGCAGGACGCCGCCGCCCTGGCGCTGGTTCTGTTCGGTGGAGCCTGAGGCGCCCGTGACCGCAACGACGAGCGCGGCCAGAACGCAGGACCGGACCGTTGGCACACCCCTATCCTAGACGTTTTCAGAGTGCTGTAGTGTCCGGCTTCAGCCGGACTTCGGTGGGTCCGACTGAAGGCGGACACTACGGACCAATGAAAAGCGCTGTGGTCCGTCGCGCCGGTCCATGGGCCGAGAGCTTTCAGAACCGTCAATCCGTGGCCAAATCGGTAATCCGTCAGGCGGCCAACTCACTGCCGGTGCAAGTGTTGCCACGTGCATGGGGATTGCACCTTAGGGGGCCCATGGTCCGCTTCCTCGTCACGTTCGCTCTGATCCTCCCGATCGCCGCCTGTACCAAATCGCCCACGTCGCCGTCTGGTGACGGTGCGTCCGGCCTCCTGCGAGGACAGACCGTCAGTGCGGTCGACGGTTCCGCGAGCCCGAATCTCTCGGTGCGGATCGGAGAGCGGACTGTCACGAGCGATGGCAACGGCATGTTCGAGATGGAGATGGGCTCGAGCGGCACGTACCGCTCCGTCATTCGCGGTGGCGGCGTGGTGGAGCGGGAGACCCGCATTTCCGGCCCGGGCGCGGCGCCCGCGAGGGTCTCCCTCATTCCGTCGACCTTCGATCTCCAGGCGTTCGACGAGATGTTCCGCACGTCGAACTCTCAGCTCCAGCGATGGACGTCGAGGCCCGCGCTCGTCGTGCTCGCCTCGGTCATGGACTATCGCGGCGTCGGAGACACCTACGAAGCGACGGCCGAGCAGCTGAGCGAGGAAGAGCTGACGCTGATGGTCCTGCAGCTGACCGAAGGCCTCGGGTTTCTCACGGGCGGTACGTACCCCACGTTCGCGTCGATCGACGTCGAGCGTCCGGCGGCGGGGACGAGAGTCAGCCCGTTCCGCTCGGGGAAGATCGTCGTCGGGCGCTACAACGGGATTGCGACTTTCGCGCGGACGATTGGATACGGACAGTGGTCAGCGCTCGCCGATGGATCGATTTCCGGCGGCGCGACCTTTCTCGATCGCGACTTCGATCGGAACGACAGCCGCCGGCGGCTGTTGCGCGTCCACGAGCTCGGCCATGCGCTCGGATACCAGCACGTCGAGACGCGGACCTCGGTCATGAACCCGGCGATCGGACCCGAGCCGAACGACTTCGATCGCACCGCTTCGATCATCGCCTTCCAGCGTCCGGTAGGAAATCGATCTCCTGATATCGACCCCGCAACGGCCAGCGTGTCGGTAATCGCCGGCGAGGGCCGGTGGTCCACTCCGACCGTCTGCCGCTGATCATTGAATCTCGGCGGGGAAAGCCACCACGCTCGAAACCACTGGCGCCTCTTTTCCCAAACGGCTATCGTTTTGCGCGTGGTCAAGACCTACGGCCTCACGCACATCGCGATGACGGTCACCGATCCCGAGCGATCCTTCCGCTTCTACAACAAGCTCCTGGGCGCGGTTGCCGTCTACAAGCAGGCGAACTTCATCCAGGCGCAGACGCCGGGCAGCCGGGACGTGCTGGTGTTCGAACGGGGCCGGCGCGCGGGCACATCCGGGGGCATCGCGCATTTCGGGTTCCGCCTGACGACGCCCTCGGATCTGAAGACCGCGTTGAAGGCCATCCGCGCGGCCGGTGGAAAAATCAAGAGCCACGGCGAATTCGTTCCGGGCGAACCCTACGTCTTCTTCTCCGATCCGGACGGCTACGAGGTCGAGATCTGGTTCGAGATTCCGACCCCCGTCGATCCCCCCGTGACGCGAAGGCGCCCGGGCGGGAGGACCGCGGCCAGAAAGCGTGTGAACCGATCATGAGCGACACGATGAGCCCCGTGAGCAACGATGAGATTGGCAGCCTTCTCGAGCGGAATGCGAAGGCCGTTTCGCTGCGGCCTTCCGTCGGGCAGTTCACCGGACATACGCACGTGAAGCTGAACCAGGGCCTCGCGTGCGAGATCACCGACGGCGCGTGGAAGCTCACGGTGGGCGTCGGCGAGAAGTCCGGAGGCACGAATGCCGGACCGTCCCCCGGAGTGCTGGGGCGCGGTGCCCTCGGCTCGTGTCTCGCGCTGGGGTATGCGATGTGGGCCAGCCGGCTCGGCGTCGTGATCGACTCGATCGAGGTCGACGTCGAGGCCGACTACGACGCGCGCGGCGAGCTTGGAATCTCGGACGACATCCCGCCTGGCTACTCCGAGGTGCGGTACACGGTCGCCGTCTCGAGCCCCGCGTCCGAAGAGGACGTCCGCCGCGTGATCGACACGGCCGACAAGTACAGCCCCTACCGCGACGTGTTCGCGCGCGCGACCGATCTCCGCCGCGAAGTCCGCTTCACGCCGACGGCCGCCGGGAACACCGCTTGATGGACGCCCGACTGCAGCGCCGCGTTCAGCGCTACGGCTGGGACAAGGCAGCGCCGTACTACGAGCAGGTCCTGGCAGGAGCAGCTCGCGCCCGCCCGTCGCCTGCTCTTCGAGATGGCAGTGCTGCAGCCGGGGGAGCGCGTGCTCGATCTCGCCTGCGGCACTGGCCTCGTCACTTTTCCCGCGGCGGAGGCCGTGGCGCCCGGGGGGTCGATCGTGGCCACGGACATCTCGGATGCCATGGTCGAGCACGTCACCGCAGAAGCCTCGGCCAGAGGCCTGTCTCACGTTGCTGCCGCGCGGATGGACGCCGAAGATCTCACGTATCCGGAATCGTCGTTCGACGTGGTGCTCTGCTCGCTCGGTTTGATGTACGTCCCCGATGCCCGTCGATCGCTCGCCGGGATGAAGAGGGTCCTCCGACCGGGCGGCCGCGCGATCGTGTCCGTGTGGGGCGCCCGAAGCCGATGTGGATGGGCGGACATTTTTCCCATCGTTGAATCGCGCGTCGAGTCGGACGTCTGCCCGATGTTCTTTCAGCTGGGTACTGGCGACGTGCTTCGCTCGGCAATGACCGCTGCCGGGTTTTCGAGCGTGCAGGTGCAGCGTATCGATACCCGGCTCGAGTACGAATCGGGCGAAGGCGCCTGCGGCGCCGCGTTTGCCGGCGGTCCCGTCGCCCTGGCGTATTCGCGCTTCGACCAGCCCACGCGCGACGCGGCGCACGCGGAATACCTGCAGTCGATCGAGCGATATCGCTCTGGCACCGGTTACGCCATTCCGGGCGAGTTCGTCGTCGCGCGCGGCGAGCGGACGTGAGAATTCGTGTGGGCGTGAAAACTCGTGTGGACGTGAAACTCACGCGACGATGCTATGGCAGGGCGTAGCTGGGCGGGACCTTGACGACGTAGGTGCCGGCGATCTTGTCGTGCCAGGCCTGACGCTCGGGATCGCGGAGGATCCACAGCATCCCCAGCCCCAGAATCGCCGCGGAGAACAGGCTGGCCAGCCCGCGGACGAGCGCATCCCCGAATCGCATCGGTCCGCCGTCAATTCGCACGACCCGCAGCTGCATGATGATGTCGCCGACCGTGGCGCCCTTCCACGCCAGGAAAATGACGTGGTATGCGATCAGCAGCGCGATGGGAGCTCCGTCGTCGCGCGCGATGTGGAACGCTTCGTTGATGATCAGGATGAGCGCGACGTCGAGGCCGAATGCGGCGAGGCGCTCGAGAAAGCTCGCGCGCGGAAAGTACGCGGCGTTCACACCGGACGCTGCCACGATCGGTCGATCGATCGGCGGAGTGGCAAGAGGGACAGGATCCATCGGCTCAGACTCGGGGACACCGGGCGGCATGCCTCCATCACCCGGCGGTTCAGGACCGCGCTCGACTTTCCTGCGCGCGGGATTCTCGCGCCGGTACGCGGAGAGGAAGGCGAGCGTGGCCGCGCCGAGTCCAAGCACACCGACGAGCCCCCACACCACGAATCCCAGGATCGGCACCATGTAGGCAACGGAAATCGTCGCGAACCCCAGCGTGAACGCGGCGACCGACTGCGCGCGCGTCTCCGGCACGCGCTGGCCGATCATGCTGCCGCCGATCCAGTTCGAGACGCCGACTTTTCCGATCGTCCACGCGATCAGCAGCGCAGCCAGTAGAAACGGCACGACCGCGATCCCGATGACCGATGCCGCGAGGACGACGGAGACGGGCCCCGTCAGCAGCAGCACGAGGAGCCCGACGAGGAACGTGCTGAGCGGGCGCTCGACGAGCACCTGCGCGCACATCCGCACGCCGTCGAGGAAGATCAGGTTGAGCGCCAGCGAGAGGATGAACACGATCAGGACGATCGTCCACACCCAGCCGAGCCTCGGCACGATGGGCCTTCCGAGCAGGAGCCCCTCGGTGAGCCAGGGCACGACCTTCTTCACGCGCTCCACGAGCGGACCCGCGCCGATCACGAAGTAATCGCGGCCCGGAGAGAAGTCCTGCGGTCCTTCGAAACCTCCTCCGACGATCATCGCGCTGCGATGGACGGCCGCGCCCTGCTGCACCGAGAGATTTCCACCAAAGACGAGGAGCGACCCGGCAATCACGGCAGTGCTGCCCAGCTTCACGTCGCCGAGGACGACGGTGACGTCGCCGCGCACGAACCCTTCGATCGTGGCCGAGCTGTTGACGACGATGACTTCGCGCACCGCTTCTCCGGGTCGCAGCGCGTAGTCCTGACCGACCCTGAACGCGACGTGCCGCGCGGACCAGTAGAGTCGCTCGAGTCGCTCGCCCTCCTCCTGAATGCGTTCGACCGCGATCGGCGGTGTCGGCGCCGGGGTGGGGGTACGCGTAATGGCCGTTGGATCCCGGCGCTCCGGCTCCACGGCCTGCGCTTCCGCCCGCCGTTCCGCACCGGCGATCACCAGCGTGCACACGATGGCAAACGACCACAGCTTGATTGTCCTCATGAATGCGATGCCCCTCCCAGGGCTACGCGGCCGATCGCCGCGCCGAATGCCGCGCAGGCCGCCGTCATCACCACGATCCACGCGAGCAGGTAGTGGACGATCGGCTGAAAGAACGCTTCCCAGACGATGGACGTCAGGCTGATTGCCGCCGACGCGCCGTTGACGACCGGCGCGGCTCGAAGCCAGAGCGCGCCGAGCGCGCCGGAAAGCGGCGGGCCGACCATGTCCCGCGCGCTCGGCCAGATCCATGCGACGCCGATCACGAGTGCCGCGAGCGCGACCACCGAGGCGGCCTGCGAGGGCAGGGACCACGTGAACCAGGTCCTGACGTTCGCGGGCGCGCGACCTCGTTCGTCTTCCAGCGCCGCGACTGCGGCCATCACCCTTGGCAGCAGCGTCCGCGGCGCTCGCGGCGCCGGCAGATCGTTCAGCGCGCGGTGGACACCGAGCGGATCGTCGCGGTCGGGGCTATCTGAGCGCATGGCTGGCCCTCAGGACTCGCCGGAGCGCGTCCCGTCCGCGGTGAATGTCGGTCTTGACCTTGGCGAGCGAGACGCCGAGGAGCGTCGCGATCTCCTGGTAGCTCTTGTCCTCGTAGTGGAAGAGGACGATTGGGACGCGCTGTCGATCGGGCAGCGCGTGCAGCGCGCGCTCGAGCCGTGCGTGCTCGTCTGCCGAGCTCGCGTCCGGCTGTTCGACTGGAGCACGCGCCAGCCAATCCTCGATGCCGCTGCCGTCGTCCGCATCCTCGGGACCCATCTCGCTGAAGAACCGCCAGCGCGAGCGATACCGCGAGAGGTGGTTCAGGCAGAGATTGGTCGTCACGGTCTTCAGCCAGCCGGCGAGCGCCGGGCTCCCGGCAACCTCGTCGAATCGCTCGAACGCCTTCAGAAATACCGTTTGCGCCACGTCTTCGGCCTCGGCCGGGTTGGCGAGCAGCCTCACGGCGACCGCGTAGACCATGTCCTGGTATTCGCGGACGAGTGCCTCGAACCGGGCGGTGTCGGTCATGCGGTCGACGTCCGCCGGCGTGCCCGGCCCGTCATCGAGAGACGAACCCGGATGGCTTCAGAAAGTTGCACGGTGTGCTATTCTCGGCCTGTTCCTAGCGGGGCCTGCCCCGGAACGGACCAGTCAGGGCCCCTACCTGCGCGCTCGTTCTCGCCGGGTTCGTGGACGTAGGCATCAGCGAGCACACAGTAGAGGTGTGCGATGCCATACGATCTCAAGTCCCTCACCCCGAACATCATCGTCTCTGACGTTGGCCGTAGCGTCGAGTTCTATCGCGACGTGCTCGGCTTCACCGTCGGGCCCACGGTCCCTGACGCGGCGCCGTACGTGTTCGCCATCGTCGAGTCCGGTCCGGTGAAGATCTTCCTGAACGCCCCGGGCCCCGCAGTCGAAGAGTATCCTGCGTTCAAGGACCGTCCGATCGGCGGCACGCTGACGTTGTTCATAGACGTCGCCAACATCCGCTCGATCCACGCGGCGCTGAAGGACAAGGTCCGCATCGTGATGCCGCTCGAATCGAAATGGTACGGCACGACTGAGTTCGCCTTCGAGGATCCGGACGGTTACCTGATCACCTTCGCGGAGCGCGAGCAGCCATCCTGATCACTCTTGCGACCGACGCGGACGCCGACGAGATCGTGCGTCTCCGCAATGCCGTCTCCCTCCGGCTGACGCGGGACTACGGCGTGGGCCACTGGTCCTCGTGCGCGACGTCGAAGGGCGTGCTTCGCGGCATCACCACCTCGCGCGTGCTCGTGGCCCGCGCGGCCGACGGCGCGATCGTGGGCACGCTGCGGCTGGCGACGAAGAAGCCGTGGGCGATCGATCCGGAGTACTTCGCCGCGGTCCCGCGGCCCGTGTACCTGGTGGACATGGCGGTCGATCCCCCCGTTCAGCGGCAGGGGATCGGCCGCCTGCTCTGCGAGAAAGCCGTGCGCGTCGTGCGCGAGTGGCCGGGCGAGGCCATCCGGCTCGACGCGTACGATCACGCCGCGGGCGCTGGCGATTTCTACCGCAAGTGCGGGTTCCGCGAGGTCGGCCGCGTGACGTATCGCAAGGTGCCGCTGATCTATTTCGAGCGGATTGTTTAGGAAGTCAGTTCAGGCTGAAGCCGGACGCCTTCGGAAATTGGCAGTGTGTGTCTGACGCATAGGATCTGGCGCATAGAACCCATCTCACCAGCCGGCAATCTCTTCAACCGGTGGGATTCGTTCCGGCGTCCGATCACGCCGCGGTGGGCTGGCCGGCTCGGCCCGCCGGCTTCGACAGCGCGGAAAAAATGGCCCCTCCGCCTGGCCTGACGGTGCTGGCGGCGGCTTGGGTGATCCGGACGCCGGGAAAGCATCGGTTCGGCAACGAGGTGATTCGACCGCCTGGGACGAATCCGCGCCGCCGCCAGGCGGGAAGCTCCGGGACCATTTTTACTGGCTTCGCTGATCGCGCTGCTCAACGTCGGCCCGAGCCGGCCAGCCCACCGTGGCGTGGAGGGCCAACCCGATCGGTCGGGCGGGTACCGGTAGAGCAGGAGCCGGAGCGCGCGTTCCAGGCGCGCGGAGCGGGTCGCGGGCCGCTATGTGCACCGACCGATCGATCGACACGCCCGACGAATCGGCACGACTAGTGTCAGAAAGATACTAGGCTGAAGCCGGACGCTACAGCGGAACGCGGGTCCGGCTGTCGCCGCACGCTACAACTGAACCGCGTCATTCGGCGCGTTCGATTCGGGCAGCGAGCGAGGCAGTGGCGAACATCGGAGCCGGTCGGGGCGAGCTACTTCCGCCGGGAAAGCCAGCGCTTGAGGAAGACCGTGGCCGTCACGATCATCGTGAATGGCAGATACAGCGCCGCAAGGAAGCCGGTGGTCGCCGCTAGGCCGATGTTGCGGTTCGCGACGAGTGACAGCCCGAACGTCGAGAACGGATTGTCGTTCACGAGGTACGTCCACGTCGAGGACGAGCCCGCGATCCCCGCGCCCGCGAGATCGATCTGCCCCTCACGAACCTCGAGCCGCTCGAAGACCTCGACCGCATCATCCTTCACTCGCTCCATCATCGCGGAGAACGCGGCGACGATCTGGCGGTGAAACTCCGTGATCGGCTCCCGGCCGCCATAGCGCTGCAGGTGGATGCCCTCGCGGATGTCGTCGATGAGCGCGAGATGATCGGCCCACGCTCGGTCCAGCACGTGTACCGTTACGCGCTGCTCCGCGCGGCGCACGGCGTCCGCCCCCACCGCCCGCACGAGCGCCTCGTATTTTTCCGGCGCGCGCTCGACGCAGGCACCGGGATCGGCGTCGCCGTCGAGGAGCTCCTGACGCCACCGGTTGACGATCGCCCGCTGGTCGTCGACGACGGCCGAGTACTTCCACAGCGTCCGCCGGATCTCGAAGTTCTGTCCTTCGACGATTCGCTGGGCCCGGGCGATCTCGCGCGCTCACGACGTCGTCGTCGATGGGTTGCGGCCGCGGCGACGGGAGGTGGGCCTTCGGGATCAGCGAGATCACGCCGTACCGCTGGATCAAGTCGTCGTCGAGCGCGATGAAGAAGCGCGACGAGCCGGGATCGCCCTGGCGTCCGGCGCGCCCGCGTAGCTGGTTGTCGATGCGCAGGCTCTCGTGGCGGTTCGTGCCGATCACGTAGAGCCCGCCGAGGGCGACGACCGCATCCCGATCCGCTTCGTCCGGTCCGCCAAGGCGGATGTCGGTGCCCCGACCGGCCATGTTCGTCGAGATCGTGACGGCGCCGAGCGCGCCGGCGCCGGCGATCGTCTCCGCCTCGTGCGCGTCCTGCTTCGCGTTGAGGACCGTGCAGGGGACGCCGTGGCTCGACAGCTCCGCGGCAAGCTCCTCCGACTCGCGCACGCTCGCGGTGCCGACGAGGATCGGGCGTCGCGTGCCGTGGACCCGCGCGATTTCCTCCACGAGCGCGGCGATCTTCGCCGCGGCGGTGCGTGAAGACGACGTCCGGATGATCGGTGCGGCCGCACGTCCGGTGCGGCGGGAAGACGACCGTCTTCAGGCCGAAGAACAGGCTGAACTCTTCGGATGCGGACTCCGCCGTTGCCGTCATCCCGGCGAGGCTCTCGGTACTCGCGGATGAAGTGCTGCATCGGAATCGAGCCCAGGATCCTTCCCTCGGGCCTGACGGGCACCCGCTCCTTTGCTTCGACGGCGGGCTGAATGCCGTGCGGCCAGCGCCGGTTGTCGGCAACGCGGCCGGTCCACTCGTCGACGAGCTCCACGATCCCGTTGCGCACGACGTAGTCGCGATCGCGCCTCAGGAGCGCGTGCGGCGTGAAGCGCCACGTGGACCGCGCTCAGGAGCAGATGGTTCGACGGATCGTCGAGCCGCAGGCGCAGGCGGGCGCTGGCCTGCCGGAACCCTGCTTCGGTCAGGACGACGGTGCGGCCGTACTCGTCGGCGTCGTAGTCGATCCCGTGGCGGAGATCGCGGACGAGGGCACTGATAACAGCCTGATCGATCGGCAGCGCGGGCGCGGGCCCCGCGATGACGAGCGGCACGCGCGCCTCGTCTATCAGGATGAAGTCCGCTTCGTCCACGATCGCGAAGTCGTGGTCGCGGTGCACGATGTGCGCGGGATCGGACGCCGTGCGATCGCGCAGAAAGTCGAACCCCGCTTCCTTGGCAGTGACGTACGTGACGTCCGCGTCGTACGCGCGCCGGCGCTCCTCGCTCGACAGTTCCTCGACGATGAATGACGCGCGAAGCCCGAAGAAGTCGTAGATCGGGCCCATCCATTCCGCGTCGCGCCGCGCGAGATAGTCGTTCGCGGTGAAGATGTGCACGCGGCCGCCGCCGACGGCATGGAGGACCGCCGGCGCAACGGCGACGAGCGTCTTGCCCTCGCCGGTCGCGAGCTGGGCGAGGCAGCGCCGGTGCAGCGCGACCCCTGCCGCGAGCTGGACGTCGAAGGGCCGCAGGCCGATCAGGCGCGAGGCCGCCTCGCGCGTCAGCGCGAAGACCTCGGCCAGGCGCTGCTCGGGCTGATGGGCGCGCTCATCTCGGACCCGCCGCGCCCGCGCCCGCAGGTCGTCGTCGGACAGGCCGGTCAGATCGATGGCGTCGATGGCCGCCAGCGGTTCGAGATACGGGCGCAGGTCGCCCTCGACGGGGGCGCCCGTGATGTAGCGGTATTGCTCACGCAGCGAATCGGTCAGCGTCCTGGGTGCGGTGAGGGCCACGGTTCCGTCTCGATCTTACGCCTGGAGTGGTGAGACGAAGTTCACCGTGAGTCCCGTTCACTCACCACGTCGCTCGTCCCAATCCCGTAGCGTTGCCCTCCGGACTGTGCTAGAAAGCTAGCACCGCGCGAAGGCAGGTCTCGCGCCCTGGAGTGACGTCATGCTCAGGCAGGATCTCCGCTACGCGCTGCGGTTGCTGACCGCCAATCCCGGTTTCGCGATCGTGGCGCTTTTGACGCTGGCACTGGGCATCGGCGCCAACACCGCCATCTTCAGCGTGATCGACACCGTGCTCTTGCGGCGCGCGCCGGTTCGCGACATCGATCGGCTCGCCGTCCTCTGGGAAACGGATCGCAACACGAGCACGACGCGCGAGCCGGCCTCGCTCCCTGACTTCCTCGACTACAAGCAGCGCAGCCAGCGCGCGAGCAGATCGCGCTGTTCATGGGCGGCGAGGTGAACTACGCACCGGATCGCGGCGAGCCGGCACGGCTGCAGGCGCTCCACGTGACGCACGATCTGCTCCCGATGCTCGGCGTGCACCCCGTTGCGGGACGCGGGTTCTCCGCCCAGGAGACGACGCCGGGCGGGCCGCGCGGTAGTCGTGATCAGCGACGGGTTCTGGACGCGCGCGTTCGGCCGCGATCCGTCCGTCGTCGGCCAGACGATTCGGATCGACGATCGCGCGGTCACCGTGATCGGGATCATGCAGCGCGGCGCGGACTTCGGGATCTTCCAGGTTCTCGCCGCCGCCGACTACGGGCGCGTCGTTCGCGGATCGCGGCGCGCGAGCCGCCGTCGACGTGTGGCTGCCGTTCCAGGCCACACCGCGAGTCGCTCCCGCGCTCGACGCACCCCGTCTTCATGATGGCGCGGCTCCGATCGGGTCGCCGGCGCGGCACAGGAGGAGCTCGCCGCGATTGCCGCCGACCTCGAGCGCGCGTATCCCGAGAACGCGGCGCGCGGGGATCTTCGTCGAGCCGCTGTCGGCGGTCGTCTTCGGTCCGGTCAGGCCGGCGCTGCTGGTGCTGCTGACCGCCGTCGGCCTCGTGCTTCTCGTCGCGTGCGCGAACGTCGCGAACCTGCTGCTCGCCCGCGGGTCGGCGCGGCGGCGCGAGGTGGCCGTGCGGCGGGCGCTCGGCGCGAACGGCTGGCGGCTCACGCGGCAGTTCGCAGCCGAGGGGCTGCTCCTCGCGACGGCGGCGACGATCCTCGGCGCGGGGCTCGCGGTGCTCGGTGTCCGCCTCCTCGTGGCGCTGGCCCCGGCCGATATTCCGCGGGTCGCGGACGCGGCCGTCGATCTGCGCGTGCTCGGTGTGGCGCTTGCCGTCGCGATCGCCGCCGGCCTGCTGTTCGGGATGGTGCCCGCCCTCCAGGCCCGCCGCGTCGATCTGCAGGGCACCCTGAAGAGCGATGGCGGCCACGGCGCCTCCGTCGGCGGCGAACGCACGCGCGTGCGTTCGGCGCTCGTGGTCGCCGAGTGCGCGCTGGCGGTGATGCTCGTGATCGGCGCGACGCTCCTCATCAGGAGCTTCTGGCACATTCAGCGGGTCGACGCCGGCTTCAGGACGGACGGCATCCTCAAGGCGGAGTATCAGCTTCCACCGAGCAGATACCCTGTCGACTTCCGCCGGTTTCCCAACTTCAAGGAAATGCACGCGTTCACGCGGGGCCTCCTCGAACGAACCGGGCGGCTGCCAGGTGTCGAGGCGGCGGCGATCGCGGGCAACCATCCGCTCGATCCCGGCTTCACCAACTCCTTCAGGATCGTCGGGCGCGAGGCGGAAGGCGCCACGCAGCCGGAAATCTCCGTGCGCCGCGTGACGTCCGGCTACTTCCGGACGATGGGCGTGCCGCTCGTGCGAGGACGGCTGCTCGCCGACTCGGACACGACGAACGCTGCGCCCGTCGTCCTCATCAACGAAGCGGCGGCGCGCCGCTTCTTCGCGAACCAGGAGCCGCTCGGCAAGCAGATTTCCTTCTGGGGGTCGCAGCGCACGATCGTCGGCATCGTCGGCAACGAACGCTTCCACGGACTGGCGGATGCGCCGCCGATCGCGTTGTACGCGCCGCTCGATCAGGCGCCGTCCGCGAACGGGTCGGGCGCGCTGCTGGTCAGGACGTCGACCGATCCGTCGACGCTCGTCAGCAGCGTGCGCGGCGCGATTCGCGAGCAGGATCCCGCGCTCGCCGTCTTCGGTCTCGAGCCGTTCGGCGAGACCGTGTCGCGATCGATCGCCGAGCGGCGGTTCACGATGATGGTGCTCGGTCTGCTCGCGTTCGTCGCGCTTTTCCTGGCCGCCATCGGCGTGCACGGTGTCCTGAGCTATTCGGTTGCGCAGCGCACGCGCGAGATCGGCATTCGCCTCGCGCTGGGCGCGCAGCCCTCCGGCGTGCTTCGTCTCGTGGTCGCGCAGGGCATGTGGCTCGCACTGACCGGTGCGGCACTCGGACTCGCTGCCGCTTTCGTGCTGACGCGCTCGATGGGCACGCTGCTCTTCGCCGTCGAGCCGACGGATCCGATTACCTTCGCGCTCGTGCCGATCGGCCTCGCGCTCGTCGCGTTCGCGGCGAGCTATTTTCCCGCGCGACGCGCGACGCGCGTGGACCCCGTTTCCGCACTGAGAGGAGACTAGTCAGTCGACAGTCGGCGGTCGACAGTCGGCAGTCGGAGTCGGTAGTCACAGTCGACAGTCGGCAGTCGTATAATTCGAGCATGACGACTCTGATCCTGCTGGCGCTCGCACTTCAGGTTCCGGCGCAGACGGAGCTGCCGCCGATCCGCAACTTCCTGCAGGTGAACCCCGAGTTCTGCACCGGCGGTCAGCCGCGCATCGAGCACTTCACGAAGCTGAAAGCCGACGGCGTGAAGGCGGTGCTCAACCTGCGGCAGCCTTCCGAGCATCGCGCGGACGAAGAGCGTGATGCCGTGGAAAAGGCGGGCTTGAAGTACTTCAACATCCCCGTCGTCTACACCGCGCCGACCGACGCGCAGGTGGACGAGTTCCTGAAGATCACCGACAACCCCGCGAATCGTCCGATGTTCATTCACTGCACCGCGGCGATTCGCGTCGGCGCGTTCTGGATGATCCGGCGCGCCGTGCGCGATGGCCTGTCCGCCGATGCCGCGCTCGAAGAGGGGAAGAAGGTCGGTCTGACGAACGCGCCTCACCTCGAGGAGTTCGCGCGCAAGTACATCGACGCGCACCGGCCGAAGTAGCCGTGCGTGCAGGGCTCGCCGTCCGGGCGCTGGTGATGGCCGTCCCGGCGATGCTCGTCGCCGGCTGCGGCTCAACGCGCGTGGATGACGGGATCGCCGCTGCCGCCGGCCTCGACGAGCGGCCCTGCGAGGGAATCAGCGCGTCCGGCGCGCGCTGCTACCGGCTTGCGGTTCCGGAGAATCGCGGGGCGCCCGCCCGCACCATTTCGCTCCACATCGTCGTGCTCCCTGCGACTGGTCCGAACCGGGTGCCGGATCCCGTGTTCGTCCTCGCCGGAGGGCCCGGGCAGGCGGCGTCGGAGTTGATCGGCGATTCGACCGTGCCGCACGCCGCGCTCCGGCTGCAGAGAGATCTCGTCTTCGCCGACCAGCGGGGGACCGGCCGGTCGAACGCGCTGACGTGCCGGTTCTACGGCCCGCCGGAAAAGCCCGAGAGCTACTTCGATGGATTCCTCCCGGCCGCAAGGGTCCGTGCGTGCCGCGAGGAGCTGTCGCGTTCGGCCGACCTCGCGCAGTACACGACGTCCGCGTCGGTCGAGGATCTCGAAGCGATCAGGATCGCGATGGGCTCGCCGCGCATCAACCTCGTGGGCGGCTCGTACGGCACGCGGCTCGCGACGGAATACGTCAGGCGCTACGAGGCGCACGTTCGGACGGTCCTCCTCGACAGCCCGGTCACGCCCTCGACGCACGCGCCCGAGCGCTTCGGACTCCTTGCCGACAGTGCGCTCGACCGACTGATCGACGAGTGCGAGCGAACCGCCGCCTGTGCTGCCGCGTTTCCGCGCCTGCGCGAGGAGGCCCGCACGGTGTTCGAGCGGCTTCGCAGCGGATCGGTGACGGCCACCGTGTCGCATCCCAGGCGGCAATCGCCGGCGCAGGTGACGTTGACGCGCGATCACGTGGGCGAGGTGGTTCGCTACATGATGTATTCGGCCGGGGGCGCCTCGCGCGTGCCGATGTACCTGCACACCGCGTTCAACGGCGACTACGGGCCGTTCGCGGACTTCCTGATCCGCTGGCGGGCGGACGGCACGTTCGACGGCCTCTACCTCTCGATCACGTGCGCGGAGGATGTCCCCTTCATCTCAGCGGATGCGCCCGAGCGCGACGACCCGACCTACCTCGGAGGATATCGCGTGCGGCAGCAGCGGGCCGCGTGCGCCGAATGGCCGCGGGGCGAACCGGGGCCGCGGCAGTTCGAACCAATCGCGGCGGCCGTGCCCGTGCTCATGACGACCGGCGAGCTCGATCCCGTCACGCCGCCGGCGAACGCGGACGTGCTGTCGAAGACCTTGAAGAACAGCGTGCACGTGCGCGTGCCGTTCAGCGGACACACGCCGGCCGGCCTTGCGGGTATCGCCTGCCTCTCCGGCATCAAGCTGGCTTTCATCGAACGCGGGTCGGTCGACCGGCTCGACACGTCGTGCGTGTCGACGATCACGCGCCCCGGGTTTCTCACGTCCTGGTGACCCCGTCGTCGCTGCAGCGTCTCTCGCGGCCGGCCTCATCGGGCCGCTGAATGATAAGCTCGTTCGCGCATGGCGGTCCTGGCCTTCGACGACATCGTGAAGAGTTACGGCAGCACGATGGCGCTGCGCGGCGTGTCCTTCGACGTCGGCGCCGGCGAGATCTTTGGTCTGCTCGGCCCGAACGGCGCCGGCAAGAGCACGCTCATCCGGATCCTGATGGACATCATCCGGCCGGACTCCGGCCAGGTCCGCGTCTTCGGCGAGCCGCGCACGCGCGCGCATCTCGATCGCCTCGGCTATCTCCCCGAAGAGCGCGGGCTGTACACGAAGCTCACCGTCATCGACGTGATGGTGTACTTCGGAACGTTGAAGGGCCTCAGCCGGGCCGAGGCGCGCAAGCGCGCCGGCGAATGGCTGACGCGCGTCGAGCTGCCGCACGTCGCGTCGTGGAAGATCGATCGGCTCAGCAAGGGGATGTCGCAGAAGGTCCAGATAGCCGCGATCCTGCTGAGCGATCCGGAAATCTGCGTGCTCGACGAGCCGACGACGGGTCTCGATCCGGTGAACGTCCGTCTGGTGCAGGAGCTCCTCGTCGAGCGGCAGCGCCACGGCCGAACCACGATCCTGTCCACGCATCAGATGAATCAGGTCGAAACGCTGTGCGATCGCGTGGCGCTCATCCACCAGGGACGCCTGATGGTGTACGGCGAGGTCGACGAGGTCCGCCGCCGGTATTCGCGGCCCGAGGTCCTCGTGCACGTGCGTGAGGCGCTTCCGAAGATTCCATCCGTCTCCGAGGCGCTGCCTGACGGCGACGGCAAGTGGCGCCTTCTGCTCGGAAACGGCGCCGCGCCGGCCGACGTGCTGCGTGCGCTCGTGCAGGCGGGCGCATCGGTGGACCACTTCGAGCCGATTCTCGCGCCGATGGAGGACATCTTCTTTCGCGTCGTGCGGGAGGGGCAGGCATGAACCGCTGGCGAAAGGTCTGGGTGATCGCGACCTTCGAGTTCCTATCGGCCGTCAAGCGGCCTGGCTACCTCATCGCCACGTTCGGCATGCCGGTCTTCATGGCGCTCTACGCCGGCGTCGTCGCCATACCCGCGTACTTCGCCACGCGGGGCGAACGCGCGGCCGCCATATACGGAGTGGTCGACACTCCAGGCATCCTCGGCCTGACCGGGGATACACCATCCGAGCGACCGCGGCTGCCGGCGGAGCTCAAGCGCGCGATCGAGATGTCGGGGCAGGCCGCGGCCGTGGAGGAGGAGGTCGCGAAAGCGCGATTCATTTTCCGGCCGTACGCGAACGAGGCCGACGCGCGCGCGGCGCTCGCTGAACGAACGTTGAAGGGCTATTTCGTGCTACCGGCGGACTACCTGTCGACCGGGGTCGTCGACATCTACACCCAGGACCAGATCGACATGTCCGGCGACTCGGCGAGGAGCGCGTTCGCGACGCTCGTGCGCGAAACGCTGGTGAAGGGCCGCCTCGCTGAACCGTTCAGCGCGAGGGTGCTGCGGCCGATCTCGGAGGATCGAAGCTTCAGCGTCAAGCGGACCGGCGAACTGACAGACGCGAGCGGGACCGCGGAAGTCCTGCGCTTCGCAGTGCCGCTCGTCTTCATGGTGCTGTTCCTCATGTCCGTGCTCATGACGTCGGGCTACCTGATGCAGGGAACGGCGACAGAGAAAGAGAACAAGGTCGTCGAAGTGCTGCTGGCGTCGGCGGATCCGGAGCAGATCCTGTCGGGCAAGCTCCTCGGTCTGGGCGGCGCGGGGCTTTTGCAGATCACCGTGTGGATCGCGATCCTGCTCGTCAGCGGCCTGGGCGTGGTTCCGATGCTGATGACGTCGAACATCGAGATGCCGTGGCTCGCGCTGGGCCTGGCGATCCCGCTCTTCCTGATGTCGTTCCTCTTCTTCGGCAGCCTCATGCTCGGCACGGGCTCACTCGGGTCGAACATGCGCGAAGCGCAGCAGCTCGCGATGGTGTGGTCGTTGACCGCCGCGCTGCCGATGATGATGATGGCCGCGCTCTTCCGCGAGCCGCACGGGATGGTGGCGCGCGTGATGACGTTCCTGCCGTTCTCGTCCGCGTCGATCATCATCTTTCGCGCGAGCACCGATCGCGCCGCGCTCGCGTGGTGGGAGGTCGTCGGGGCGTTCGCCGTGCTCCTCGTCTCGACCTGGGTGGCGATCCGGCTGGGCGCGCGCCTGTTCCGGATCGGCCTGCTCAGCGCGTCGCGTCCAAAGCTTCGCGAGATCCTGCGTCAAGCGCGGCTGTCGTCGTAGGGGCCTGCGCCGGTGTCTCGCACTCGAGCTGGCGAGGTGTACTGCTCTGTGCAGAACCGAACAGACACCAACCTGCACCCCTGGTAGCCTGCACGTTGAGTTGGCGTGATGCGGGCCGCGAGGCGCCCGAATCGCCGCCTTTCGTCACGGCGTCCAGTGGACGCGTTGATGCAGGCCGCGCTCGCCAAACACAAGGAGAGAAAATGGACACGACTACTCTGCTCGTCATCGTCCTCGTAGTGCTGCTGCTCGGCGGCGGTGGGTTCTTCTACAGACGCAGGATTTGAGCCGAAGGACGCCGGGTAGTCCTGCGCGACACAGCCCCAAGAACGGTCGGGTCCTATGGATGACACGCCGAAGACACTGCGGCGGTGGGTGACGTTCGCCGGGTGTGTACTCGTCGTGGTCGTCCTGTACTGGGCGCAAGCGGTGCTCGTGCCGATCGCGCTCGCCATCCTGCTCACGTTCGTGCTGGCACCTCCTGTGAGTTGGCTCGAACGATGGATTGGGCGCATCCCTGCCGTTCTCGCGATGGTGACGCTGGTGTTCACCGTCGTCGGTCTCGCCGGCTGGGGTCTGGCGCGGCAGATGGACCATCTGGCTGAGGACCTTCCGCGGTACCGCGTCAACATCCTGTCGAAGATCGCGGACGTACGCGGCGCCGGCGGGGGGGATCGGTCGAGAAGCTGCAGGACACGATCGAAGACATCAAGACCGACCTCGGAAAATCGGACGTGCCCAGAGGAACGATCTCGCGGCCCCTCGTCGTCACCTCGGAGCAGGTCGTGGGTTTCTCGGGCTTCACGTGGCTCAGTCCCATTGTCGGTCCGCTCGGCACCGCGGGGCTCGTGCTCGCGATGGTCATCTTCATGCTGCTCGAGCGGCGGGATTTGCGCGATCGGCTCATCGGACTGTTGGGCGGTCATCTCGCCATCACGACGAAGGCGTTTGACGAGGCGGGCACTCGTGTCAGCCGGCAGTTGTTGATGCAGTCCCTGGTGAATCTGCTGTACGGCATCGTGGCCGGTGCCGGACTCTACTTCTTGGGCGTGCCGTACCCGTTGGTCTGGGCGGCGCTCGCTGCCGTTCTCCGATTCATCCCCTACGTCGGGCCGGTGCTTGGGGCAGGCGCGCCGATCCTGGTCAGCCTGGCAGCCGCCGAGGGCTGGGCCGGACCGCTGTATGTCGTCGTGCTGTTTGTCGTGCTCGAGCTATTCACGAATCTGGTGCTCGAAACGGTGTTGTATGCCGGGGCGGCCGGCGTCTCGCCTGTTGCGCTGCTCGCATCCGTGGCGTTCTGGACGTGGCTCTGGGGGCCACTCGGCCTCGTGTTGGCGACGCCGCTGACCGTGTGCCTTGTCGTCATCGGGAAGCACGTGCCAGGTCTCGAGTTTCTCGGCACGCTCCTGGCCGACACGCCCGCGCTCGCGCCGGAGTATGGCTATTATCAGCGCCTGCTCGCTCGCGATCAGAGCGAAGCGGCCGATCTCATCGAGCGGTACATCAAGACCGAGTCCCCGCGCTCGGTGTACGACGCCCTGCTGCTGCCGGCGCTCAACTATGCGGAGCGCGACCGCTTGGAGCAGCGCTTGTCGCCCGACGAAGAAACCGCCGTCATCGATGCGACTCGGGAGCTGCTGTCGGACGTCGCGGAGTCAATCCGGGGCCTCAGCCCTGAGCCGGCCGAACCTCCTGATGGTCCACCACCTCCCGGGCCGCGCGAACCGTTGCGCGTGCTGGGCTACGCGACCAACGGCGTCGCCGACGAACTCGCGCTGGCGATGCTCGCCCATCTGCTGGACGATCTGCCCATCCACGTCGAGATTGCCGCGACGCGCCTGCAGGCCTCGGAACTGCTGGCGCTCGTGCAAACGCAAGGGTTCTCGGTCGTGTGCCTCGCCGATCTGCCGCCCAGCCCGCCGTCAAAGACGCGCTACCTGCTCAAGAGACTCCACGCCGCATTGCCCGACCTGCAAATTCTGGTCGGGCGTTGGGGACCGCCGGCGCTGGCTGACGACACCACCCAGGTGCTGCGGGACGCCGGGGCGAATCTCGTCGCCTCGACGCTGCAGGAGACCCGGACGTACCTGGCCGGGCTCGTGGAGATCCCGCGGATTCCCGTTCCGGACACAAACGTCGCGCACGCTGCGTAGCAGCTCGGGCGCTCGACGGCACGACTTCGACTACAGCTTCGGCGGCCGGCGATGGCGCGTCGCCTGCTCGTACGAGTACGCGAGCGCAATCAGGCCGCCTTCGTCCCAGGCGCGGCCGAAGAACGTAATCCCCGCAGGCAGCGTGTTGTTGCGCGTGAAGCCCATCGGCACGTTGATCGACGGAAAGCCGGTCGTCGGAGAGAAGAACTGGCTGTTGTCGCCGTGCGGCGTGTTCAGATCGCCGATGAGCCGCGGCGGGTTGCTCCATGTCGGATACACGAACGCGTCGAGCTTCTCCGCATCCATCGTCTTCACCACGGCGGCACGCACGGCGGCGCGGTATTCCGCTTCTGCCTTGCACGCCGGCGTCCCCGGGCCGAGCTCGGTTCCTTCCTGTGACTGCTCGAGGCGGCGCTGCACGCTGGGGTGGAACCGGCGGGACGCGATGATGGCCGCCAGGTCCTTCATCGGCGCGCGCTCGCCATGGCTCGCAAGCCAGCGGTTGATGTCGTACTTGAAGCCGCCGCACGTGCCCGCGCCCTGCTGACGGCGGACCTGATCGAGATCGACGCGCGCCTGATCGACGACGATCGCTCCCGCACGTTTCAGGTCGTCCACCGCGGCCATGAAGACCTTCACGATCTCGGCGTCGGTGGAATCCCGCTCGTACGCCTGCCGCAGAATCCCTATGCGCTTGCCCTTGAGCCCATCCGCCTTCAGGAACGCGGAGTAGTTTGGAATCACCGCTGGCCTTCCCGCGGGGCTGAACTCCTGCGCGATCGGCGTGCCGGGAACGGTCACCGGATCATCGGGGTCGGGCCCGGCGATGACCTGCAGGACGGCCACAGCGTCCTGGAGCGTGCGCGTCATAGGGCCGGCGATATCGGCGAGGAGATTCAGCGGGGCGACCCCCGCCCGGCTCGTCAGCCCCATCGTCGATCGAATGCCTGCGAGCGCCTGGTGCGACGAGGGGCCGCGGATGGAGTTGCCCGTGTCGCTTCCGAGTCCGATGGCGCCGAAGCTGGCGGCGACTGCCGCGGCCGTGCCGCCGCTCGAGCCGGCCGTGACCCGATCGAGCGAATAGGGGTTCCTGGTGTAGCCGGGAAGGATCGAGCCGACGGTCTCGTACGGCGAGAACGCGAACTCCGCCATGTTCGACTTCGCGATGACGATCGCGCCGGCTTCCTTGATCCGCCTGACCTGAAACGCGTCGCGCGCCGAGACCAACCCTTGCAGCGAGAGGGATCCTGCCGCGCTCTGCAGTCCCGTCGTCTCGAAGTTGTCCTTGACGATCGCGGGAACGCAGAACAGCGGGCCCTGCGGCGTGCCCTGGCGCGCCGCGCGGTCCATTGCGTCCGCCTGCGCAAGCGCCTCTGGGTTCAGCACCACGATGGCGTTCAGGGCAGGTCCCGCCTTGTCGTACGCCTCGATCTGCGCGAGGTACTGCTCGACGAGGCCCCGGCACGTCAGCCGCCCGGCCTTCATCGCGGCGTGAATGCCCGCGATTGTTGCTTCCTCGATGCGAAACGCTGGGGCCGGCTGCTGCGCGGTCGCGGTTGGGAGTGAGAGCGCCGCTGCCGCAAACACTGTGAGCGTAATGGTCGACCAGGCCGGACGCACCATGTCGTGATGACCTCCTTCAAGCAACCACAATACTTGTAGCTTCCGCCTTCAGGCGGAAGATCTTCCGGCTAAGCCGGAAGCCACAAGACAGCAAGCTACGGAAACACGCGCTGAACGAACCAGAACGCGCCGGCGAGCATGACGACGATCGATCCGCCAATGGCGATGTAGCGCGCGAGCGCGGCGTTGCGCCGGCGGACGACGGCCAGCGCGGAGGCGACGATGACGACGATGATCGCCTGGCCGATCTCGACGCCGAGGTTGAACGCAAAGAGCGACAGGCCGAGCGACCGGTTCGGCAGGCCGGCGTCGCGCAGCACGCTCGCGAATCCGAAGCCATGGACGAGCCCGAAGAGCAGCGCAATCCACGCGCGGACGTCGCGTCCTTTGTTGCCAGCCAGCAGGTTGTCGGCGCCGACGTAGACGATGCTGAGCGCGATGGCGGGCTCGATGATCCTCGCCGGCGGATCGACGATCTGCAGGGTCGCGAGCGCGAGCGTGACGCTGTGGCCGAGCGTGAACGCGGTCACGATCGCGAGAAGCCGCGGGAGACTGCCGCCGAGGAGCAGCAGGCCGATGATGAACAGGATGTGATCGGGCCCGATCGCGATGTGGTGGATGCCCGAGGCCGTGAACGTCGAGAAGACCGCGAAGAGTCCCTGGCGCGTGCCCGTGAAGAAGTCCACGCTCGTCCGCTGGCTGCTGAGGACCTCCTGCCGCACCAGCGCGCCGCTCTCGTACACGTTGATGAACGTCTGGTGATTGCCGTCGTACGGAAAGAGGTGCGCGGCAATCGTCAGCTTGCCGGGCGTTCCAGCGGAGGGCGCGCGCCATTCGAGCGCGATCGCGTCCTGCTCGGGCACACGGCCCGTGCTCGTGACCGTCCACGGGAGGCCGCGGCCGTCGGCGATGAATCGCAGCCGCGGCTCGAGCACGCGTGCGAGCGCGGCGGAGTGCTGCTGCAGGAACGCAGGGTCCGACAGGCGGACGGGATCGTCGAGACCGAGCTCGTGCGCCGCGTCGAGATCGTGCACGACGAGGCGGCCCGACAACCCGTCGCCGGCGATCGCGACATTCAGATAGCTGAACGGCGCGGGATGGGCGGCAAGCCGAATTGACGCCGTGGCGCACAGCGCCACGAGGACGAGCGCGATTGAGTGCCGCCGCGTCCGTGAATCCGTCACCGGGGAATCTTGTCCGTACCACGCAGCGAGGCGCAAGCGGGGAGCCCTCGAGTGTCCTGACCGATCGAGCGCACCGCAGTCGCGGCCGCAAAGCGCATACAATGTTCTGTAATCAACATGATGCAACTCCGGAGGTCAGCAGAATGAACTTGTACGGTGGGAAGCAGATGGCAGAAGCGTTCCGAACGGTGCGTGCGAACACGGTCGCGCTTGCGGAGGACATCCCGGAGGACAAGTACGGGTTCAGCCCGGCGCCGGACATGCGGAGTGTCGCAGCCCAGCTCGCGCACGTTGCGTGCGCGACCGCATGGCCGGTTGCGCTCTACACGAACCGGGTCGCCTTCGTCGCGTTCGAGCTGTACGGGCGCCACCTGGCGGAGGCGTCGGCGCGGGAACAGGCGCTCGTGAAGAAGAGCGACGTGCTGCGCGCGCTCGAAGAAGAAGGCACGCGGTTCGCAACCTTCCTGGAGTCCCTGTCGGATGAAGCGCTGTCGGAAATCGTATCCTTTCCGCCGCCGGTTCAGCCGTCCTCCCGGACCCGCTTCGAGATGCTGCTGGCGTCAAAGGAGCACGAGATGCACCATCGCGGGCAGCTGATGGTGTACCAGCGCCTGCTCGGCATCGTGCCGCACTTGACGCGCCGGCGCGACGCGATGCGGGCGTCGGTCACGGCAGGCGCGACGGCCTGATCCGGATGCGCGCTCCCTGCCGAACCGTCCTGCTCGCCGGATTGCTGTCGATCTCTGCGGCGGCGCACGTCGTGGGGCAGGCGCAATCAGTCGACGGCGCGCAGCTGATGCGGGATCTCGAGACCCTGTCCGCCGATGCGATGGAGGGGCGGCGTGCCGGGACCCCGGGGTCGGCACGGGCGCGCGAATACCTCGTCCGGCGCTTCAAGGAAGCGGGGATCGTGCCGCTCGGCACGTCGTACGAGCAGCCGTTCCCGCTGCGCCGAGCGAGCGAGGTCGAGGATCGCGGCGGGGTCAACGTCGTCGGCGTGATTCGCGGACGCGACGCCGCGCGCGTCCTGGTCGTCACCGCGCACTACGACCATATCGGCGTCCGGAACGGCCAGGTCTACAACGGTGCGGACGACAACGCGTCAGGCGTCGCCGTGCTCCTGGCCGTCGCGGCGCGCGCGAGCCGCGAGCACCTCGGCACTCGATCCTGTTTGCTGCGCTCGATGCGGAGGAGTCCGGCTCGCAGGGCGCGCGCGCGCTGCTTGGCTCCCCACCGGTTCCGCGCGAGTCCATGGTGATGAACGTCAACCTGGACATGGTCGCGCGCGACGAGAGGAACGTGCTGTTCGCGTCGGGAACCCATCACTATCCTTTCCTCAAACCCTACTTGCTGGACGTGGCGGTGCCGCCCGTCACGCTTCGCTTCGGGCACGACGTGCCCAAGTCGCCGCAGTCATCGTCGAGCCCGTCAGAGGACGACTGGACGCGCAGCTCCGATCACCTGTACGTTTCACGAAGCTGGGATTCCGTACATCTACTTCGGGGTGGAAGACGAGGCGCACCATCACAAGCCGACCGACGATGCGGCGACGGTGACGAGGGAGTTCTTCATCGGCGCGGCCAACACGATCGTGGCCGCGGTTCGAAGATTCGACGCCTCGCTCGACGCGATTGCCTCGCGGCGCTGAGGCATCCGCTCGCGTCAAGCGCTGAGCAGCTTCTGCACGGCCTCGAGCGTGTCGGCTTCCTCGGGTTTCTTGTCCTTCCGCCAGCGAAGCATACGCGGGAAGCGTACGGCGATCCCGGACTTGTGCCTCGTCGATCGCGCGATGGCCTCGAATCCGAGCTCGAAGACGTGGACCGGTTCGACGTGGCGAACCGGGCCGAATCGTTCGCGCGTGTGCCGCCGGATCCACCGATCCATTTCCCCGATTTCCTCGTTCGAGAGCCCCGAGTAGGCCTTGGCCACCGGCACGAGCTCGCCTTCGTGCCACACGCCGAACGTGTAGTCGGTCAGGAGGCTGGCGCGCCGGCCGCTTCCGGGCTGCGCGTAGATCAGCACCGCGTCGATGGTGAACGGATCGATCTTCCATTTCCACCAGTCGCCGCGCTTGCGCCCAACGCCGTAGGTGGCGGTGCGGCGCTTGAGCATGAACCCCTCGACGCCGCGTGCGCGCGATTCCGCACGGAGCGCGGTGAGATCGGTCCATGACCCGGTCGTCACCAGCGGAGAGACGCGAAGCGTCGTCGAGGTCCGGCTGAAGCCGGACACTACAGGGACGGTCGGCTGAAGCCGGACGCTACTGCAGACGAAGGCGAGGAGCCGGACGCTTCGCCGAACAGGTCCCGCGCCTCACCTGTAGCGTCCGGCTTTAGCCGGACCGTCTCTCCGTCTGCTGTAGTGTCCGGCTTCAGCCGGACCGTGTCTCCGTCTGCTGTAGCGTCCGGCTTCAGCCGGACCTCGTCCACGCGCGCTTCCAATCTCCGCCTGCGCTCGACCTGGGGCAACGCACGAGCGTCGTCGCCGCCGTCCTCGAGGATGTCGTACGCCATGAAGACGACAGGCACCGTCCGCGCGAGCTGGGCGACCTGTTTCTGACGGCCAATGCGCTGCTGCAGGGCGGAGAACGGCATCGGGCGCTCGTCGCGAAAGGCGAGCACCTCTCCGTCGAGGACGGTCCCCTCGGGCAGGCGCGTCGCCGCCGCGACGATCTCCGGAAAGCGGTGCGTGATGAGCTCCTCGCCTCGAGACCAGAGGTGAATGGCGCCGGCGCGCTTGACGAGCTGCGCGCGGATGCCATCCCACTTCCACTCGATCAGCCAGTCGGCCGGATCGCCGAGCGTTTCGATGGGATCCTCGAGCGGTGCCGCGAGAAAGAACGGATACGGGCGCGACCGGTCGTCGTCGGTGCGCTCGCGGGAGAGGAGGGATCCGTACCACTCGGCGGTCGGTGTCCATTCCCCCATGATCCGCGCCGCGATGGTGGTCGCCGGAAGGTCCGAGGCCCTGGCGAGCGCGCGCACCACGAGCGTCTGCGAGACGCCGACGCGGAGCTCGCCGGTGACGAGCTTGAGCAGCAGGAAACGCTGCAGACGATCGAGACCGCGCCACCAGGTCGTCATCCGCGACTGCTGGGCCTGCGGATCGAGCCCGCGCAGCGACTGGATGCGCTCCTCGACCCATCGGTGGAGCGGCAGATCCTCTGATGGTGCCAGCGGAAGTTGATCCAGGACGAGCGCGGCGGTCTCCGCGCCGTCGCCGACGACCGAGTAGCACTCCTCGAGCAGCCATGGCTCGATGCCGGTCGCCGCGAGCGTCCAGTCGTTGATCGACATGTACGGAACGAGCCGCTTGAGCCGTCGCCCTGTCAGGAAGAAGACGGCCCACGCGGCGTCGTCCGCCGGCGCGTCGCGAAAGTACTCCGCCATCGCGGCCACCTTCGCGTTGGTGGACGTCGTGCGATCGATCGCGTCGTAGAGGAGGGCGAACCGCGTCACTCAATCACCCGTGGGCTCGCCTTCCCAGGCGGTGCGGATGGTGCTTGCATCGAATCCATGGCTACGCAGATGGCGCGCGAGGGGGTCCGCATGACCGTGGGTGGCGAGGACGCGTCCGGCACCCGTTTCGGTGATGGTCTGGAGGAGCGCGGGCCAGTCGGCGTGATCGGACAGGACGAACCCACGATCGAACGCGCGCTGGCGTCGGACGCCGCGGACGCGCATCAGCCCCGACGCGAACCCGTCCGAATGATCGCCGAGGCGGCGCATCCACGGTGTGCCTCGTGCGGAGAGCGGCGCGAGCACGAGCTCGCCCGCGAACTTCGTGCCGCGCGGTTGATCGGTGGCCGGCGCCACCTCCAGCATGTGGATGCCCGCTTCACGATACGCCTCGATCATGGACAGCATCATCCCGTGCACGAACGTGCGCCGGTCCGTCAGCCGGGCGAGCTCCGCGAGCACCCGTTGCACCTTGCCGATCGTGTAGCAGAAGAGAACCGACGTCCGGCCTTCAGCCCGGTTGCGGTCCCACCACTCCAGGATTTCGCCGATGACGGCCGGCGCCGGATCCCATCGATAGATCGGAAGGCCGAACGTCGATTCCGTCACGAACGTGTCGCAGGCGACCGGCTCGAACGCGTCGCACGTGGGATCGGCGGCCCGTTTGTAGTCGCCGGCCACGACCCACGTGCCTTCGGCGCCTTCGATGCGGATCTGGGCCGAGCCGAGGATGTGGCCGGCAGGGTGGAACGAGACGCGGACGCCGCCTATCGCGAGCGATTCGCCATACCGCAGCGATTCGATGAGGCTTTCCGATCCGAAGCGGCGCTCCAGGAGGCGCGCGGATGGCCCGGCGCAGAGGTACGCGCGGCTGCCACTCCGCGCGTGATCGCCGTGGGCGTGGGTGATCAACGCGCGATCGACCGGACCCCACGGATCGATGTGGAAACCGCCGGCCGGACAGAGGAGGCCGGCGGGAGTCTCGACGAGCATGCCGTTCGCGTTCAGCCGCCGGCTGTCTTCAGCCTCCGGGCCTTCATGAACTCCCAGACGATCGGGATGATCGAGATGAAAATGATGATGATGGCGACGATCGAGAAGTTCTTCTTCACGATCTCGATGTTGCCGAAGAGATACCCGAGACCGAAGCAGGACGCCACCCAGAGCACGGCGCCCGCCACGTTGTAGAACGCGAACGCGCCGTAGGACATGTAGCCCGCGCCAGCGACGAATGGCACGAACGTGCGGACGATCGGCACGAAGCGGGCGATGACGATCGCCTTGCCGCCATGCTTCTCGAAGAACGCGTGCGCTTTCTCGAGATGCTCGCGGTTGAGCAGGCGGTGCAGGCGGCTCGCCTGGTCTTCCGCGGAGAAGATCTTCGGCCCGATTGACCGGCCCACGCTGTAGTTGACCGCGTCGCCGATGATCGCGGCCCCGAGGAGCACGATCGCCATCACGACCGGGTTCAGCAGGCCGGCACCGCACACCATGCCCGCCGCGAAGAGCAGCGAATCACCCGGGAGAATCGGGGTTACGACGAGGCCGGTCTCGGCAAAAACGATCAGGAAGATGATCCCGTAGACCCACGCGCCGTAGGTCTCCGCCAGGGAGTAGAGGCGTTCGTCGATGTTCAGGATGAAATCTATCGCCGCATGCATCAAGATATTGTGTCACAGCCCCGCGCATGCCGATCGCGATTACCCGTCCCGTTCCGCAAAGCCTCGCGCGCTGCGAGCTCACGCATCTCGCGCGCACGCCCATCGACGTCGCGCGCGCCGCGACGCAGCACGCGGCCTACGAGGCCGCGCTCGCCTCGATGGGCTGCGAGCTTCGCCGGCTGCCGCCCGCGGATGAATTGCCAGACTCCGTCTTCGTCGAAGACGTGGCGATCGCGCTCGACGAGATCGCGATCGTCATGCGGCCCGGCGCCCCCTCGCGCCGCGAGGAGCGTGCGTCGGTCGCGGCCGTCCTCTCGGAATACCGTGCGCTGCACGCGATCGCCGCGCCCGGCACGATGGATGGCGGCGACGTGCTGAGGATGGGCCGCACACTCTACGTCGGGCTCTCGACCCGCACGAACGAGGACGGCGCGCACCAGCTGGCGCGGATCGTCGAACCGTTCGGGTACCGGTGCGCGTCGTGCAGACGCACGGCTGCCTCCACTTGAAGTCTGCGGCCACCGCCATCGACGACGAGCAGCTGCTGTGCAACCCGGCATGGATCGACACGCAGACGTTCGCGGGGCTCGAGACCGTCGCGGTCGATCCTGGCGAGCCGAGCGCCGCGAATGTGGTCCGCGTCGGGAGCCAGCTCCTCTCGGCGGCGGCGCACGAGCGCACGATCTCGCTCCTCCGCGGCCGCGGCTATCGCGTGTCCGCCGTGGACGTGTCCGAGCTGGCCAAGGCCGAGGGCGGCGTCACGTGCTGCTCGGTGATTCTGTAGCTGATCGACGGAGGACCCGTGTGGCTGCCTATGTGATCGCGCTCGTGGACATCAAGGATCCGGTCCGCTACGAAACGTACCGGCGGATGGTGCTCCCCAGCATCACGGCGTTCGGCGGTCGCTTCATCGTACGCGGCGGGACGACCGAGGTCCTCGAAGGCGACTGGACGCCGAGGCGGGTCGTCGTGCTCGAGTTTCCGTCCGTCGGCCGCGCGAAGGAATGGTGGAGCTCGCCCGAGTACTCGGAAGCCAGGGCCATCCGTCAGGCGACGTCGGACGGCACGCTGATCGTGATCGAAGGAGTATAGGCATCCGTGCTCACGCCGGCGACGTCCGCTCCCGAATCCGGATCTCCTTCGTCAGATCCCTTGCTGCGCGTGCTCGAGCAGATACTGGGGCTACACGTCGTTCCGGCCCCTTCAGCGCGACGCCATGCGCGCCATCCTCGACTCGCGCGATTCGGTCGTCGTCCTGCCCACGGGCGGCGGCAAGTCGCTGTGCTTCCAGGCGCCCGCGCTCGTGCGATCGGGGCTCGGCCTCGTCGTGTCGCCGCTCATTTCGCTGATGAAGGACCAGGTCGACACGCTCGTCGGCAACGGCGTGCCCGCCGCGCTCTACAACAGCACGCTGTCCGCCGACGAGAAGGCCGCGGTCCTGGCGGGGTTGCGTGAAGGACGCTACCGCCTCCTCTACGTGTCGCCCGAACGGCTGGCAGGGGAGGCAAGTGACGTTTTCTCTCGCGCCTGGAGCGGCTGCGATGTCCGCTTCGTCGCGGTAGACGAGGCGCACTGCATCAGCCAGTGGGGACACGATTTCCGTCCGGAGTACCGCCAGCTCGGGCGGCTTCGCGCGTTCTTTCCCGGCGTGAGCCTGCACGCCTTCACCGCGACGGCCACGGACCGCGTCCGGCGCGACATCGCGTCGCAGCTCCAGTTGAAGAATGCCGTCGAGCTCGTCGGATCGTTCGACCGGCCGAACCTGATCTACCGCGTTGTTCCGCGCGCGAACCTGAAGCGGCAGATCCTCGACGTCCTGGGCCGGCGCCGCGGCCAGGCGGGCATCGTCTACTGCCTGTCGCGCCGCGAGGTCGACGCGCTGGCGGCATGGCTCGTCGAGACCGGGGTGCGCGCCCGTCCGTATCACGCCGGGCCTGGCCGACCACGAGCGCGCGCGAAACCAGGACGCGTTCCTCGACGAGCATTCGGACGTGATCGTGGCCACGGTGGCGTTCGGCATGGGCATCGACCGATCCGACGTGCGGTTCGTCGTCCATGCGGGCGCGCCCCAGTCGCTCGAGCACTATCAGCAGGAGTCCGGGCGTGCGGGCCGCGACGGGCTCGAAGCGGAATGCGTGCTCATCTACTCGACGGCGGACTTTCTCAAGTGGAAGGTGATGCTCGAGCGCAACGGCGAGCTGACCGATGCCCGGCGCTCGCTGCTGCGCGACATTGAACGCTACGCGTCCAGTGTCGGCTGCCGTCACCGTCACCTGATCGGATACTTCGGCGAGTCATACACCAAGGCGGACTGCGGCGCCTGCGATTACTGCCTGGAGGAGCTGGAGACCGTCCCGGACGCGGTCGTTCTCGCGAGGAAGATCCTGTCCTGCGTCGCGCGCGTCGGTCAGCGCTTCGGCGCGACGCACGTGACGAACGTGCTGCGCGGCAGCGAGAGCGAGCAGGTGTCGGCGCGGCGTCATCACGAGCTGAGCACGTTCGGGCTCTTGAAGGACATGAGCGTGCCGGAAGTCCGCGGCTACATCGAGCAGCTCACCGGCAGCGGGCTTCTGCGCCAGGCGGGTGACGAATTCCCCGTGCTGGAACTGAGCGAGACCGGCGTGGCGCTCCTCAAGAGCGCGGACAGCCAGCCCGACCTCGTGCTCGCCCGCCAGCGGCGGCCCGTGAAGGATCGGGCGCCACGCGGCCTGCGAGGCGTCGAGGCCGAGACATGGCACGACGTCGACCGCGATCTCTTCGAGCGCCTCCGCGCGCTGCGCCTCGAGATTGCCCGCGAGCGCGGCGTGCCCCCGTACGTCATCTTCCACGACACGACGCTGCGCGACATGGCGCGGCTCAAACCGACGACGCTCGACGCGCTGCACGGGGTGTACGGAATCGGCGAACGGAAAGCCGCCGACCTGGGCGAAGCGTTCCTGGCGGTGATACGAGCATCCCTGTAGTGTCCGGCTTCAGCCGGAACCGGGCCCGAAGAACGCCTGTAGTGTCCGGCTTTAGCCGGACCGGCCTGAAGAACGCCTGTAGTGTCCGGCTTTAGCCGGACGCCTGTCGATCGGTCGGGCGGCGCGCATGGCGGCCCGCGGCCCGCTCCGCGCGCCGGGAACGCGCGCTCCGGCTGAACGCCCTGCCCAGCCGCGGCGCCTACGAGCTGGCTCGAGCGTCCGGCGTCAGGCGCCGCGGCCCACCGGTGGTATTTCGAGCTTGGAGGATCACACGGCGGGAAGGCGCCGCGCGGAATCGCTCCGCGCGCGTTCCGGCTGACGCGGCGCGTCGGCGCGCTCCGAGGGCCGCCGGCCGCCACGCGCACCGCCCAACCGATCACCGCCTGATACGGACGCTGAGATCCCGGCCAACCGGGGGGCTTTGATCTGCTCGATCCGCGCGATCCGCGTCCGTTGGATTCCAAGATTAGCGACAGAGCTGGCAGCTCCATCACTGTCCAGCGTCAGCTCGTCCCAGTACGCGTGGCTTCGTCTGACGGCATGGTACGATTCTCATCATGAAGCGTTCGATGCCGATCCTCGCGGCCATCGTGCTGGCGATTCCGTTCTCTGCCGCCGCGAACCCGAAACCCGAAGACACGTGGCCCGGTTTCCGCGGACACGCGATGAGCGGCATCGCGCCCGGCGCGCAGGCGCCGTCGAAATGGTCGCCGACCGAGAACATCGCATGGAAGGCCGCGATCCCGGGTCAGGGCTGGTCGTCGCCCATCGTCTGGGGCGATACGGTCTTCCTGACGTCGGGGATCAGCGGCAAGCCGTTCAAGCAGCCCACGCCGGGACTCTACGGCAACGAGTACATCGCGCAGCTGCGGGATCAAGGCCTCTCGGGGGACGAGATCGGTAAGCGCGTCCGCGAGCGGGACAACGAATCGCCGGAGGAATCCGACGAGATTCGCTACATGGTCTACGCGCTCGACGCGCGCACCGGGAAGATCAGGTGGGAACAGGAAGCGCAGCGGAGCACGCCATCAGGGGGGCGCCACCGAAAGAACACCTACGCGTCCGAGACGCCGTTCACCGACGGGGAACGGCTCTACGTGTCCTTCGGCCAGAACGTCGGGCTGTTCTGCTACACGCTCGAGGGCAAGCTGCTCTGGAAGAAGCACTGGCCGCCGCAGCCGATCTATCTGGACTTCGGGACCGCCTCGTCTCCCGTCGTTCACGACGGCCGCGTCTACCTGCTTCACGACAGTGAAGCTGCCTCCTATGTCACCGCGCTCGACGCGAAGACCGGCGATGAGCTCTGGCGCACGCCGCGCCCCGCAACAGGTCTGCCGCATTCGTCCTGGACGACGCCGTTCGTGTGGACGAACGACAAGCGGACGGAGCTCGTCACGCTGGGGCACGGCATGATCCTGTCGTACGGGCTCGACGGCAGGGAGCTCTGGCGCGTCACCGGCATGTCGATGCCGACGGCGTCGCCGCTGGCTGCCGAGGGACTGCTGTACGTCGGCAGCGGATCGCAGGGGGACGCGAACCGCCCGTTCCTCGCGATCAGGCCGGGCGCCTCCGGCGACGTCACGCTGGCCGACGGAGAGACGAGCAACGCGTTCGTCGTCTGGCGCCACCCTCGCGCGTCAGGCTACACACCGTCGGCGCTCGTCCACCAGGGCAAGGCCTACCTGGTCCACGACACCGGGATCCTCGCGGTGCTGAACGCGAAGACGGGCGAGCAGATCTACAAGGTCAGGATCGGCGGCGGGGGCCACACCTTCTCGGCGTCGCCCGTCGCTGCAGGCGATCGCGTGTATCTGGTCGACGAGAACGGCTTGACGTTCGTGCTCGACGGCGGGGATCAGTATTCCGAGATCGCCAGGAACGACCTGGACGAGATGGCGCTCGCGTCCCCGGCGATCGCGGGGGGAGCGATCTACCTGAGGACGGAGAAGGGGCTGTACAAGATCGGCTCTGGGCTTTAGGCTTTGGGCTCTGGTCGTTCGTGGTGAAACCCGTTTCAACACGCGTGTCGATCCTGCTTCAGGGGCTCTGCGTGGGGTTGCTAGAATGTTTCAATGGAGACACTCTCACCGTATCTGTTCGTCGGTGCGGTCATCCTGGTCCTGATAGCGTGGTCGTGGCACTTCCACTTTTGGTCGAACAGTCCCATCGCACGACGATCGCGCAGTCCGCTATGGCTCGGATTCACCGCGACGGCCGCATCGGCGATGTTCCTCATCGCCGGCGTCATCGGGTTCAACCTGAGCACGCGCAGCAGGTTCTTGGCGGGTACCGCCTGGACGGATAGCGTGATTTGGTGGCAAGTCGTGATCGGCCTTGTCCTGGTGCCCGTTGCGATCTACCTCTTGCGGCGTGGTGCTCGCGATGTCGCCCGGACGCTCGGTCGCATCTAGCGGCCGCGGCCGCTGCGGCTAGAGCCTAAAGCCCAGAGCCTAAGGCCGACATCAATTCCCCCGTCCCCCTCCGCGCCCCTGCGGCACGGCCGGCATCTCGGCTGCGGGGAAGCGCGGCAGCATCTCGTCGCGCATCGCGAGGTGATAGAGCACCGACGCGATCGTGATCGCCGACTGCTTGGCGTCCTGCTCGATTACCCGCTCGTACGTATCGAGATTGGTGTGCCACGAGTGGCTGTTGTACTCGATCGGATCCTGGTTGAACCCGATGCCGGGGAGGCCCGCGTTGTTGAACGACGTGTGATCGGTGCCGCCCGTGCCGCGGCTGCTCGAGGCCGAGGCGCCGAACACGCCGAAGTCCTCGAACGGCTTCAAGATGTCGCGGATGACGGCCGCCGTCTCCGGCGGGCCGAAGACGCTCGCGCCGCGGGCGCGGCCGGTGCCCGAGTCGATGTTCATGTAGGCCACCAGCTTCGAGTACTCGGGCTTCTGCGCTTCAAAAGAACCGAAGTGCTCTTTCACGTATGCCTGCGATCCGAGCAGGCCCTGTTCCTCGCCGCTCCAGAGCGCGACGCGGATCGTGCGGCGCGGCTTGACGCCGACGGCTTTCAGAATGCGCGCCGCTTCCATCATGACGGCGCAGCCGATCGCGTTGTCGGTCGCGCCCGTCGCCGAGTGCCACGAATCGAGGTGGCCGCCCAGCATGACGACCTCGTCCTTCTTGTCGGAGCCCGGGATTTCCGAGATCGTGTTGTAGGCGGTGCGGCCGTCGGGGTGCACGCGGTTGACGATGGTGAACTGCAGCTCGACCGGCGTGCCGTCCTCGAGGATCCGCGCGATGCGGCCGTAGTCCTCGTTGCGCATCACGACGGTCGGCACGACCTTCATGATGTCGTAGGTGTTGTTCTGGAAGGCGCGGATCTGTCCATGCTCACGCGCGGCGTCGTTGATCCGCAGCACCGCCTTGTTCTCGACCAGGAATTCGTTGATGCGAAGGGCGACCTGCGCGGCCGTCATCGTGCCTTCGGGCGGTGCCGGCTGATCGCCGCGCCCGCGGCCGCCGCGTCCATCCCGCCCGCCACCCGCGCCCCGCTCCCCGGGCGGCGCATTGTAGCGTCCGCGAACGACGTCGTCCGGCGTGCGCTTCACCGGCGGATTGAGGTTCACCGGTACCGGGCGCGATCGGCCTACGAGGACGATGCGGCCCTGGACGTCCGCCTTGACGCTCTCGAGGTACTTCTCGAGCGTCTCTTTCGTGGGCTGGTCAGGCGTCACCATGTTGAACGCGGCCGCCGTCACCGTGCCTTCCGTGCCCGGCGTCCACGCCAGCACTTCGAACTCGAGCTTGTCCTTCACGGGCGCCACGATCGCGCCAACGGCGACCTCGTTGGTCCATCCGGGCCTGCCGAAGTCCCACGGCTCGAGCCGCCCGTTCTCGAAGCCCCACGACGCCATCTCTTTAATCGCCCATTCGCCGGCCGACTTGAGATTCGGCGATCCCGTCAACCGCGGCCCGTACACGTCCGTGAGGTAGTGCAGCGTCCGCATGATCTTCGACCGCTCCATGCCCTCGACACGAATCTTCGCGTTGAGCTCCGCGTCGATCCGCTCTTCAGCGGCGAAGGGAGACGCGAGGATGACCAGGGCCATGGAAAATATCACTGCGGTTTTCATGCAAACATTATTTACCAAAAGGGTTCAGGGTTCAGCGATTCAAGGTTCAAGGTTCAAGGTTCAAGGTTCTGGGTTCCAGGCTTCGAACCCTGAACCCTGAACCCTGAACCTTGAACCCAGAATTTGTTAGCATCAACCATGGCATTTGCGAAGCTGCTTGGATCGACCCTGGTCGCCCTGTCAGCCATTTCCCTCGGGGGTCCGACGATGGCCGTGCAAACTCCCGCCAAGGCGCCGGTCGCCGGTTACAAGATCGTGAAGACCTATCCGCACGATCGCCAGGCTTTCACGCAGGGGCTGCAGTACGTCGACGGGTTCCTCTACGAGGGCACTGGGCAGAACGGGCAGTCGGGCATCCGCAAGGTGGAGCTCGAGACCGGGAAGGTGCTGCAGGTGCAGCCGCTCGACGCGAAGTACTTCGGCGAGGGCATCACCGTGTGGAACGACACGATCGTGCAGCTCACGTGGCAGTCCGAGATCGGATTCGTCTACGACAAGGCCACGTTCAAACAGCGCAAGACGTTCACCTACACCGGCGAGGGATGGGGCCTGACGCACGACGGCAAGCGGCTGATCATGAGCGACGGCGACGCGCGCGGCGCCCTGCGGTTCTTCGATCCGGCGACGCTGAAGGAAACCGGGCGGCTGGTCGTGCGCGACGGGGGCCGGCCGGTCGCCGCCCTCAACGAGCTCGAATTCGTGCGCGGGGACGTGCTGGCCAACGTGTGGCAGACGCACCGCCTCGCGCGAATCTCGATGAAGACCGGCGCGGTCACGCAGTGGATTGATTTGAGCGGCCTGCTCGATCCGAACGAAGCGGCCGGCACGGACGTGCTCAACGGCATCGCTTACGACGCCGCGGGCGACCGCCTGTTCGTGACGGGGAAGTGGTGGCCGAAGCTGTTCGAGATCAAGGTCGTGCCGCGAAGCTGAGACGCGACGCTCACGCGGCGCGCCCCAGCTCCCGTCGGCTGGTCCGGCAAAAGCCGGACCTTACTTGGTGGGTTCGACGCCGTACTCCTGCAGCTTGGCGATCATGTCTTCCGCCGATGTCGGCGGCTTGACTTCCTTGTCGATCCCGAGAATCTTCCCGTCCTTGCCGATGTAGTACGTCCACCGGCGCGAAAGCCCCGAGGCGTTCAGCACGCCGTAGGCCTTGGCCGTTTCCTTGCCCGGATCGCTCAGCAGCGGAAAGTCCGCCTTCTCCTGCTCCGCGAACCCCTTGTTCGCCTCGACCGGATCGACGCTCGCCATGAAGTACGCGACGTTGAACTTGCGGATCTTCTCGCCGTTCTGCGCCAGCGACTTGCACTCGACCGTGCAGCCGCTCGTGAACGCCTTGGGGAACCAGGCGATGACGACGGCCTTCTTGCCCTTGAAATCCGCGAGCTTGTAGGTCTTGCCGTCCGATCCGGGCAGGCTGAAGTCCGGCGCCTGATCGCCGACCTTGAGCTCCGGCGCGGGCGTTTGTGCATTCGCTCCTGTGGCCATCATCAGCACCGCCGCGAGAATCATTGCGTTACGCATTCAACTCCCTCCGTTACCGGTTGAATCATACTCCGGGTTCGCCCGTCTGAGACGCCGTATCGCCCGCCCCGGATTCATTCCGGCTCCGTCCTGCTCAGGTCGACTCGGGCATCGCATATCATCACGGCGCATGCTGGACTACGCCGACGACCTTCGACGCACTGTCGCTCGCGCCTCCGCCTCGCTGGCCGCGCTGCCGGAGGACACCGTGCGCCGGCGGTCGGCTGATGGCAAGTGGTCGGTCAAGGAGATCGTGGGCCACCTCGTGGATTCCGCCTCGAACAACCATCAACGCTTCGTCAGGGCCCAGTTTCAGGAGGATCTGGTCGTCCAGGGCTATGCGCAGGACGATTGGGTAGCGGCGCAGCGCTATCAGGACGCCCCGTGGCCGGGGCTGCTGGATCTCTGGCGGGAATACAATCTCCACATCGCGCGAGTGATGGAGACGATGCCCGATGACGTCCGCGTGCGGGAGCGGCACAGGCACAACCTGCATCAGAGTGCCTGGTGTCCCGTGCCCGAAGATCGACCGGCGACGCTCGACTACTTCATGCGCGACTACGTCGATCACCTCCACCATCACCTTCGACAGATTTCCGCCTTGATCTCATGACCAGACAAGTCGCCGCCGCGCTCGCCGTCATATGCGCTGCCGCCGCGCTCGAACACGGTGTCCGTTCCGCCCCGGCGGACAACTGGCCTGCCTTCCGCGGACCGTCCGCATCGGGTGTCGCCGACGGCCAGCGGCTCCCGGACACGTGGGACGGTGTCAAGGGCACGAACATCCGCTGGAAGGTCGCGGTACCCGGCCTCGCGCACTCGAGCCCGATCGTGTGGGGCGGACGTGTGTTCCTGACGAGCGCCGTGAGCAGCCGCCCCGACGCGACGTTCAAGCCCGGACTCTACGGAGCCGGCACGGCCTCCGAGGATCGGACGGAGCAGCGCTGGGTCGTCATGGCGCTCGATCGCCGCGACGGACGAACGGTGTGGACCCAGACCGCCTACAAGGGCCAGCCGAAAGAGAAGCGCCACATCAAAGCCACCTACGCGAACGCCACCCCCGCCACGAACGGGCGCATCGTCGTCGCCTTCTTCGGATCGCAGGGGCTCTACGCGTTCGACATGAACGGCAAGCGGATCTGGGACAAGGATCTGGGCGTGCTCAACGTCGGCGCGTACGATCTGCCGGAGTACGAGTGGGGCACGGCGAGCTCGCCGATCGTCTACAAGAATCTCGTCATCGTGCAGTGCGACACGCAGAACGAGTCGTTCGTGCTCGCAGCCGACGCCGCCACCGGGAAGACGGTCTGGAAGACCGCGAGGCAGGAGCTGCCGTCGTGGGGCACGCCCACGATCTACGAGCCGGCGAGCGGCGGCCGCGCCGAGCTCGTCACCAACGCGTCGAACTTCGTCCGCGGATACGATCCCGAGACCGGAAAGGAGCGCTGGCGCCTCAGCCGCAGCTCGAAGATCACGGCGCCGACGCCGGTCTTCTCGAAGGATCTGGTGATCGTCGCGAGCGGCCGCGCTCCCGAGCGGCCCATCTTCGCGATCAGGCCCGGCGGCGAAGGCGATATCACGCCCGCCGAGGGCCAGACCGCGAGCCCGAACGTCAAGTGGAGCAAGACCGGCCGCGGTTCCTACATGCCCACGCCGCTCATCTACGGCGGCATCGTCTACGTCCTCGGCAACGCCGGACTGTTCGACGCGTACGATCTCGAGACGGGCGATGAGATCTACCGCCAGCGCCTCGAGCACGGCGGCAGCGGCTTCAGCGCCTCACCCGTCGCGGCAGACGGGAAGATCTATCTGCCCAGCGAAGACGGCGACATCTTCGTCGTCCGCGCCGGCCACACGTTCGAGCTCCTCGCCAAGAACCCGATGGGCGAACCGCTCATGGCGACACCGGCGATGGCCGACGGAATGATGTTGGTACGGGGAGAGAAGAACCTGTTTGCGATAGGACGAAGTAGTCGGCAGTCGGCAGTCGTGAGTCGGGAGTCTCAGTCGACAGTCACAGTCGGCAGTCGATAGTCACAGTTGATAGTCGGGATTGTCGACCGCGGATTGGACTGTCGACTGTCGACTGCCAACTTCGACTGTGGACTGTCGACTGTGACTGTCGACTGAGACTGACGACTCACGACTGCCGACTGCCGACTGTCACAGTCTTCCCACGTGTTTGGCCATTAACACTAACGGCCAGACAGCAAACGCGACCAGTCCGATTCCGGTGGGCCGTCGAATGTGGATGGGCGCGACCATCGCGAGGCCCAGTGAGAGCGCAAGCGCGGCCGCGAGCGTGGCGTTCAGGCCGAACGCGAGCAGCGACGACCAGATCAGGGCTGCGACTGGCGTCGGCAGGCCGATGAAGCCGGTTGCGTCGTTCGGGGAGTGCGAGACGTTGTAGAACGCGAGCCGCGTGAGCGCGCAGCAGGCGTAGACGATCGCGGCGGTCCACCAGAGCATCGAGATCCCGCCGCGCTCAGCGGCGAGGAGCACGCTCACCGCGGCGATCGGCACGACGCCGAACGACACCGCGTCCGACAGGCTGTCCAGCTGGACGCCGATCGCCTCGCGCTCCGGCCCGCGCCGGAACAGCCTCGCGAACCGCCCATCGAACGTGTCGGCGAGCGCGGACATCGCGAGAAAGGCGCCCGCGCCCGCGGCGCTTCCACCGATCGCCGCCATCAGCGCGAGCAGCCCGGCGGACAGGGAGACGTAGGTCAAGGCGTTCGACGGGTGAATTGAGGAAAGGGGGGACTTCATAAGGTTCACACCAACTCGTAGAGTCTCCGCCACGTTCGTACGACGCGCGGGAGGAAGGACTGGGGACGGATCCGGTGCACGAGGGCGTACATCGGCAGGCGGTTCAGCATCAGATCCTGGAGCGCGGCGCGGAAGCCCAGTTGCCAATCGCCGGGGTCGATGGATGTGCCCGTCGAGTGTTCGAGGATTACCCGGTGCCGTTCGATCCAGTGGCGGACGACCTTCGCTGTCGTGTCCGGCGGCAGGACGAAGCAGAGGAGCTCGGCGAGATCGTGCTGAGGGATGCCGATGCCGGCCAGCTCCCAGTCGTACGCGCAGAGCGTCGCCTCGTGGGCCTCGCCCCGAAGGCAGATGTTCCTCGGGTTGAAGTCGTTGTGAATGAGCGTGCGCGGGAGTGTCTCGAGCGGGCGCCACCAGTTGTCGATTCCGCCGATGAGCGCTCGCTGAATCGATCCGATGGCGGGATCGGCCCATGCGGAGAAGCGGGGCGCGGCGTGCTCCGCGAGTGCGTGCCACAGGTCCGACATCTCGCCGATGCCGTCGGTACTCGGCGTGTAACCGATCCATGGCGCCGAGCGCAGCTCGGTCTCGCGTCCGTACCAGATCGCATGGAGCGCCGCGAGACCGTCGATCGTGCGGTCGAGATCCTGCGCGGTCCATGAATCCGGGCGATCCACGGAGTCGCGCAGCCGGACGTTCGAGACGCACTCGAGCACGAGCGTCCACGTCCCAGTCGAGGGATCGGCGATGGTCCCGAGCATCCGCGGCGCGTGGTGCGTGAACCGCGCATCCCGCTGCTCGTAAATCGCCAGCTCGCGAACGTGCGCGGACGCGAGCCCGGTACGCTGACTCCACCTCGCATAGGCATCGCCGAGCCGATTGCCGCAGAGGCGCGCGACCGATTCGCCGACTCCGATGGTCGTCCGATCCGACGGCTTGATTTTGACGACGACCTCGCGGTGCGAAGCGTCACCCGGCGCGAGCCCCTCGAGGCGGTATCGAAACAGTCCGGTCGGGCGGCCGGAGCTCCAGGCGGTCAGCTCGCTGATGATGCTGTGGTCGGACAAGCGGCCGAGGAATTCCGCCCCGGTGACCGGGCGCTGGAGCGCTTTCGCGAAGAAGGCGGCGTCGAGGTCGGGCCGATCGCCAGCATGCCTGGATCCCGTGCGAGACGTCACGCCGAGATCGCCGCGAGCAACGAACGCGTCGAAATATCGCTGGAGAAGCGGCGCGTCGAGATCGGGCTGCGTCGGCGACGACGTACCCGCCGAGGCAGCCGTGCGGAGCATCAGCTCGGGCAGCGTGAGGCCGCCGGCGTCCGGCGGCCGCTCCAGGAAGAACGATCGCAGCGGCGCCAGCGGGTGCGATCGATCCACCATCGTCTCCCGATCGAGTTGGCGCAGCCACTCGTGGTACGGCACCAGCCGCAGGTCGTACCCGTAGAGCCGCATCCAGAGCGCGCACTCGCGCCAGTGGCGCGGACGCGTGTGGGCGATGTGGACGACGCCGCGCCGGTGCGACAACCGTACGATCTCGTCCGCGGCGGTATCGACCGGCACGCAGTCGAGCGTCCAGTCCAGATCGGGCGCGCTTCCCATCCGGACGCAGCCGCTGACCAACCTCGCCAGGAGGTCGTCGTCGTTGTACGCGCCGCTGGCGCTGTGGCCCGCAATGAGCGACGGACGATGGATGGTCACGGGCAGCCCGCGCGTCCCGGCCTGCCGCACGAGCGCTTCGGCGACGGCTTTCGTCTGGGCGTACCCGAAGTGCAGCCCGCCGAGCGCGGTGAGTGCGTCGAACTCTTCGTCCACCGTCCGTGGCGCGAGCGTCGAATGACACACGGACAGGCTCGACACGAAGTGAAAGGCGGCGCCCCGCCGGGCGGCGAGCGCAAGCAGATCGCCGGTGCTGACGACATTCGCCGCGCGCAACGCCGCGTACGGCAATACCCAGTTCACCTTCGCACCCGCGTGACAGATCGCGTCGACCTCGTGCGAGAGATGCCCGATCTGTGAAGGGGACATTCCGAGCGCGGGCATTGACAGATTGCCCTCGACGACCCGTACGCGGCGTTCGAAGGCCTCCCGCTCGATCCCCGCGATCGAGAGCGATTGCCAGAGCCGCGCCGCGGGCTCTCCGCGCCCCGCGCGCACCATGCACGAGAGGGTCGCCGCCGAACGCTCGAGAAGCGTCTTCGCCAGCCAGCGGCCGAGAAACCCCGTGGCCCCGGTCAGGAGGACGTGGCGGGCCTGCGTGAGGTCCGAGCTGCGCGCCCACGCGTCCTGCGGCGGCCTCACGGTCTCGGGCAGGACGGCGTCCGCAAACATCAGGTCGACGTGATCGGGTCCTCCGTCAAGATCCGGACGAATGGCACGCCGCGCGGCCGCCGCCTCCGGCACGGCCGGCGCGGCAGCCGCAGCGACAAGGACATCGGCGATGGCTCGCACGTTCGAAGACTCACGCGGCATCTGTGGCCTTTCCTGACCCTGTCGAGAGGGCGGTGTGGGTCTCGACGAAGAGCGAGCGGACCCGTTCCGTGTTGACGGCGACGTCTTCCACTCTCCACTCGCGCGTGTCGATTGCCGCGAGCACGTGAATATCGACGATGCCCGGGCGCGCGTCATAGCCGCGGCCGGGGTCGGCGTGAGCTGGGATCCTGATGAACATCGGAACGATGGGCGCGCGGAGCGCCGTGGCGAGATGGAACGCGCCCTTGTTGAAGTGGCCGATCGCTCCCGTCGTGATCCGTCCGCCTTCGGGGCTGAGATAGACGGATTCGCGCGTGGCCGCGAGCGTGCGCGCCGCGCGCTGGAAGATCCGGCGCCGCTCGTCCGGCCGGTCCTGCGGCACCGTGAAGAACGTGCCCATCATCCAGGCCAGGATGCCGAGCGGCACCAGCTGGCGGAGGAACCCGCTCAGGAAGAAGCGGCAGTTGGGCAGCCCGAGCGCGACGAGCGCGAACAGATCGATCGTCGACGTGTGATTCGACACGTAGACCGTCTGCGTCCGCGGAAAGGGACTGGACTGATGGACGCGAAGCCGCAGGCCGTAGAGCCGCAGGACCAGCAGCGCCGCGCCGCGAACGGCGACGGCGTAGAGCCGCCGCGCCCGGAACGCCGTGACCGCGCCGATCGGCAGCATGACGATCGCGACGAGCGTGACGATCGACGCGGCGGTCGCGCCCAGCACGCGGGCGCGCGTGAGCGGCGACCAGCGCCAGCGAAGGGATCCGAATCGCGCGGTTCCAGCCGTGGCGTTCATCTCGGCCTCCGGCAGATCACCGTCTGCATCGCGAGGTTCAGGTGCCGCTCGAAGAGCAGGAAGGGCGACGCGATGAGTTGTCCGATGAAGTACGGAAAGATGACGCCGTCCAGGTTCAGCCCCTTCCCCTTCAGAAGCTTGAAGACCGCTCCTGTGAACAGATAGAAGTAGGCGGGGAACGCGCCGTACGGCAGATAGTCGACGACCTCGAGTCCCGCGGCGCGGACCATCTCGAGGAGGTGCGCGCGATCGAGCAGGACCGTGTGCTGCGGAGCCTGAAGCCCGGGCCATCGATCGCCGAACCACGCGAACGTGCGGCTGTCGAGACGCGGCACCTCGATCACGAGCGTGCCGCCCGGCTTCAGGACGCGGCGAGCCGTTCGCAGGCTGCGCATCGGATCGTAGTCGTGCTCGAGGAAGTGCCACATGGTCACGAGATCGAACCGGTTGGAGGCGAGCAGCGCGTCGTAGAAGAGGCTGCGGTGAAACTCCACGCCGCGCAGCGACGAATGCGCCGAGAGATCCTTGAAATCGACGCCGGCGACGCTGCAGCCGTACGTGTCGCGGACGCGCTGCAGATACGTGCCGACCGCGCAGCCGACGTCGAGCACGGCGCTCGCCGGGCTGAGCTCGACGTAGCGGCGGACGATGCGGTCCTTGTCGGCGTCGAGCTTGTTCATGCCGCGCTCTACGAGCGGCGTCAGCGGTCCCCAGTTGCGCTTCTTCCTGTGCGCGATGTACTGGTCGTCGTAGTAGTCGCCGATCCGGTCGAGCGTGACGCGCGGGTTCTGGTACGCGAGCCCGCAGTCGCGGCACGTGACGAAGTGAAACGTGCCGGGCTTGCCGGTGAGATCGTCCTCGGCGTCGAGGAGCGGATCGCAGCGTTCGCTGCCGCAGAGATAGCAGCGCACGTGTTCGAACATCGACGGCGGCGGCGCGGCGAAAGCCATGGCTGCACTCATTGGTTGAACCTCAACGGGCTAGTGGCCTGTCCTCGTCATTCGCACAGCGGCTTTCGGGCGGGGCATCCCGTCTGGCGGCGTTGCTCCTCCCTCAAATACGTTCGAGTATTCTCGGTCGTCGCGCCTTGCCAGCCTGGCGCCGCGCTCCGAAATCCACTGTGCGACTGACGAGGACAGACCACTAGACGCGTCGTGCCGGATCTCGAACGCGCACGCCGCCGCGTAGATGGCGACCGCTGCCACGGCGACGTGCGCGAGCGGCCGCGTAGCCGGTGATGCGAGCAACACGACGAACATCGGGTACTTCGCGAGCAGCAGGAGGTCGCTGACCGCGGTGCGGTGGCCAGGCCGCCACGTGTAGTAGGCGAGCGCCGCGACGTCCAGGATCAGCAGCCCGGCGGCCGCGAAGGCGCCGCGCCACGCAGCCAGAAGGATGACGTTGACGAGCGCGAGGCCGGCACACGTCGCGATGAACGGTCCGATGCGCGTGGTCCGCACGAGCAGCCGGTCGGGATGGGCGTCGCGGTCGCGCTCGCGATCCGCGAGATCGTCCCAGAGACGGAACTGCGCGAGCAGCAGGAGCGCCAGGAGGCTGGCGATCGTCCACGATCGACCGCTGACGCCGGACCCCGCCTGCGCCGCGAGCGCGATGCCCGCAGCCGCGGGAACGAACAGTCCCGGCGCGAACCGTTCGGTCCAGTAGCGCATCATGCGCGTGTTCCCTCAGCGCCGACCGTCTCCGGGGCCGATCCCGGCTCGGGGATGAGGCGGACGCTGCCATGATCGCCGTCGACGTGGACGCGGCTGCCGTGTGGAATGACGCGCGTCGCGTCCGCGATGCCGACGACCGACGGGATGCCGAACTCCCGCGCGATGATCGCGCCGTGCGACAGCATGCCGCCGCGCTCCATGACGAGCCCCGAGATCAACGGGAACACGGCGCCCCACCCGGGATCGGTCTGACGCGTGACGAGCACGTCGCCCGGCCGCAGGCGGTGCGCTTCGCTGACGTCGTTCAGCACGGCCGCGCGCGCCGTGGTCGATCCGCCGCAGACGCCAACGCCCTGAAGCAAATCGGTGGCGGGAGCGGCGTGTCCGGCGTCCGTGTAGTGTCCGGCTTCAGCCGGACCTGAGCACATGTCCCTGTAGTGTCCGGCTTTAGCCGGACCTGACCTGCTCGTCGAAGGCTCCCAGGTACTCGCCCTCGGGCAGCGTCAGCGAATCGGGCGGGCGCGACGCGCCGAGGTCGCGCTGCGCGCGGCGCCGAACGTCCACGAGCTCACGCAGGTGATGTGGAAACATCGCCGATCCGTCGAGGACGTCGTCTATCTCGTCGGCGGTGAGGAAGAAGATGTCGTCGGACGCATCGAGTCGACCGTCCTCCACGAGGCGCGCGCCAATCGCCAGCGCGACAAGGCGCAGGCGGTTGTAGAGCAATGCCTGCTTCAGGCGGGCTCGTTCGCGCAGGAGAATCGAGCGCTGCGTCCATCGCAGCAGCACCGACACGAGATGCCACTCGTGGAGCATCGGAACCCCGCGAACGAGCGGACGCCGGCGCAGGGCGGCGGCGACGCGGTCGGTCTCCCGAAGCCGGTCGCGACGCTGTGCGTGCAGGTGATCCTCTGGCGACCCGCCCTCCATGCCGACGAAGGCCTTGATGATCTCGAGGAGCGCTTCCGGCTCTTCCTGGAAGCTCGGAACCGTGAGCATCAGCTCGCCGGAGCGGCGGAATCCCCAGTCCTCGAGGAATCGATCGAAGGCGGCGGCGAACGCGGCGTGCCGGGGGTCGCGACGAAGGGTCGCGATCGCCTCGGCCGGCGGCATGGTGCCGACGAGATCGAGGAGGCGCAGATCGCCGCGCACGAGCCGGGAGAGCTCCCAGATCTTCACCGCCGGCATGCCGCTCGGCAGGTTCGGCAGGGCCTTGAGGAGGCTGTTGTGGAGCGCCGCCTGATCGGCCGCCGGGAAGGCGCGGCCGAGCGAGCGCTTCAGCGCGCCATAGGACACCATCGCGGCCGCGTCGGCGAGGGAGGCGTTTTTCCAGCGGTTGTTGCGAATGTCGCGGAACGCGCGAAGGTCGTCGAGGAGCGCTCGCCGCGAGCGGCCTTCGAGACGGGCCGGATGCGTCCGCGCCGCGAACGCGTCGACCGTTCGTTCGAATCGCTCGACGCGCCTGGTGACGAACGCGTACTGCCAGATCGCCCACAGCACGACGAGCGCGAGCTCCCAGGACTGCGCGACGAACCGGCGCGCGCGGACGGCGCTGCCCGTTGGCCGGGCGGGTGCCGCGGTCTCCTCGGCGCCGGTGAACTGGTTGAACCACGAGGCGAGCTGATCGCCGAACGGCGCCGACCGCAGAACGCCGTGAATGCTCGTGAGGTTGTAGTACATCCGCGCGCCCTGCACGCCGATGATCTGGCGCAGCGGATCCTCCATCGCCGCGAGGCGGCGGCGGGAGAAGCCGAAGGCCCGTCCGAGATTCCTGAAGTAGTGGTAGTACCCGGTGCGGGCGATCGAGTACAGGAGCGGCGAGATCGGCTCGGGAAAGTTCTCGTTGACGTTGGCGTTGGACCAGGCGACCTGTCGAACGCCTCCGACGACGGCTGCGCGTTGAGGGCACGACGCCGCGACCGTGATCGGACGCGCCTGAACGATCCAGATCCGTCCGTCGCCGTCCATCGTCCACTCCACGTCCTGCGGGTGGCCGAAGGTCCGTTCGATCTCGAGTGCGCGTCCGGCAAGCGATCGCACCTGCGCATCGTTGACGAAGAGCGTTTCGGCGGCGAACGGCTCGTCCGGCGCGGCCTCCTTTACCCAGTTGCCCGTGTCGCGGGCGACGGCGATCCTGCCCGGGTTCACCTGACCGGAGACGAGCGCCTCGCCGGCACCCGCGCAGTACTCGATCGTCATGGCGCGCGCGTTGCCCGGTGCCTCCGTGAAGAGCACGCCCGAGATCGCGGAGTCTATCTGCCGCTGCACGATGACACCCATGCCTGCGAGTGGCCTGCCGCGCGTCACCTGATAGACGAGCGATCGTGCGGACCACCGCGACGCCCAGACGCGGAGGAGCGCGTCGCGCATATGCGCGGCTGTCGCGATGCCCGGAATCGAATCGAGCTGCCCCGCGAACGACGCATCGGCCGAGTCCTCGCCGATCGCCGAGCTCCGTACGATCACGGGATGCGGCAGCAGGCTCGCGCTCGCGAGGTCGAGATCGGCGGCGATCTCCGCCGGAAGCGAAGACGCGCGAATGAGGGCTGCGATGGCTGCCGAGGCTTCGGCGGCCTGTGTCGCCGACGAAGGATCGAGCCCGGCGCAGAGAGCGTCGATGCGGGAGGTCAGCTCGTTCCTGTAGAGAAATGCCTGGAACGCGTCGTTGGTCACGACGAAGCCGTGCGGCACCGGATGGCCGGCACCGATCAGCCGCGAGAGGTTGGCCGCCTTGCCGCCGGCCTGTCGAATGTCGACGGCATCGGCGAGCGGAATCACGAGCGCGCCGGCGATCGCGCCGCAGTCGATCGCGCGTGGGCGAGCAATGGCGACGCTCATGCGGGCCTCGGCTTCACGCGCAGGCGGAACAGCACGACGCTGAACGACCAGTGAAGGGTCCAACCGACGAAGATCACCAGCGCCCACGTCCGCCACGGCGTCGGCACCGCCAGGCTGAGCGCGATCAACATGCCCAGTCCGGAGTCGACGCGATCGACCGTGAACTGCCAGAACGCGGCGGCCGGGTGCGACGCGATCGCGCCGGGCGCGATGCCGAGCTGCCGCTTGACGAACGAGTTCGGGAGCTCGCCGAGCATGAAGCCGAGCCCGGCCCACGCACCGAGCAGCGCGTAGCCGGCCGGCGTCAGCGGCCACAGCCCCGAGGCTTCCGGGCTTCCAAAAGCAGTCGACACCACGCCGGCGACGATCGCGAAGGCCGCGGCCGTGGCCGGCACCATCATCACGATGCCTCTCACGGTCTTGTTGTCGCCGAAGATCCGCCGGCCGCGGAACGTGCGCCCGCCGTCGAGCGGGATCGAGAACGCACGCGACCAGGGAGAGGCGAGCCACGCCACCTGCGCGCATCCGGCGAGGACGAAAGCCGCCATCAGGAAGAGCGCCAGCGCGCCTGGATCGAGATCTGTCGTCATCGGTCTCACGTCCCTTCGTTGCGGTCGCTCCGGTCCGGCTGAAGCCGGACACTACACGGTCTCCCTGATCTCTCTAGCTAGATTTCCATTCCCGTGCTGCGGCTGTTCTCGAACAGCAGCAGCACGCCGCTCAGGCGCTTGGACGCCCGCACCCACTCCCACCACGAGACCTCGTGTGCCGGCTGGTACGGGATGCGCCGCAGGTGATGCCCGGGCACGAATGGATACATGTGATGCAGCTCGTGCGCATCGAAGTTGAGCAGGAGCCGCGATGCCCATCCGGGCAGCCGCAGCGATCGTGTGAACACCTCCTGCTCGACGGCAGGAACGGGCGCGACGGCGCCGCCGCCGCTCACGTTCTGCGGCAGGTGCGTGTGCTGGCTGAGGAGGAGCAGATCCTCGATCATCAGGCTCAACACGATGCCCGCCGAGCGCCGCTCTCGCAATCGTCCACGGGCCGGCGATGGCGACGAGCGCCGCGTAGCAGGCGATCTGCAGCGCGACGTTCCACCTGATCGGGGCGATCTCCTCCGCGCGCGGAAAGAGCGCCGACAGGCGTCGCAGGTTCCAGTAGTTCCGCGTGCGGTAGAGCGACGAGAAGAGCGGAATCCACAATCGCCAGCAGACGTTCACGAGCGTGCGCTGGAAGCGCGTCAGCGTTCGGGGCACGAGCGACTCGGTCGTCGGATCGAGGTCCTGCCAGCCGGTCCACTTGTGATGGCGCCCGTGGACCCGCGTCCAGCTGTGAAACGGCACGATCGTCATGAAGCCGGCCAGATGTCCCGTGATCGTGTTGAGGCGCCGCGCGCGGAACATCGTGCGGTGACCGCACTCGTGGAGGACCGCGAACCACTGCACGAGCACGGCCCCGAGCATCACCTGTCCGAGCGCCCATCGAGCCCACCCGCCGCTCGAGGACAGCCAGACGGCCAGCGTCGTCACGCCGAGCGCGAGCCCGAGGTGCGCCATGCCGTGGCGATCGCTCGGTCGCAGGTGCTTCAACGCCTCGGGACAAGGAACGTGTTGTGCGCTCATGCAGTGGCTCCGGAGATAACCTGTCAGCCACGATAGGCGTGAGCCCTGGCAAGGTGTCGTGATTGGGACCTGAAAAAGGATGAGAAAAGGTGAAAGTCCGGCCGGTATACTCCTTGCCCACCGTGGCCCTGGCGAAGATGGGCCGTAACCCGTTGCGATGAAGAAGGTTGGGCGCGAATGACTCGACGATCGATCCTCGTGGCTGGCGTGTTCGTCGCGGCGGCCGCGGCTGCCGTCCCGGCACAGCCGACTCAATCCAGGACCCACCGTCTCGAAGCCACACCGGAGACCGTCGCGTACGGCTACTACGACGCGGCGGCCAAGCCCGTCCTGCGCATCGCGTCCGGCGACATCATCGACGTCGACACGCTCCTCACCAACACGCCGCGCGGCCTGGAGCGCGCGGGCGTGAAGCCGGAAGACATCCAGGCGTCCCTTCGCGCGATCGTGGACGGCGTCAAGGACAAGGGACCGGGCGGCCACATCCTGACGGGTCCTGTTTTCGTGGAGGGCGCCGAACCGGGTGACGCGCTCGAGGTGCGCGTCCTCTCGATCGATCTCGCGATCGGCTACGGCTACAACGGCTGCAGCGGCTTCATCCGGGAGAACTGCCAGGAGACGAACAGGACCAGGATCATCGCCCTGGACCGCAAGACGATGACCGCCGAGTTCGCGCCGGGCATCGTCATCCCGCTGCGCCCGTTTTTCGGCAGCATGGGTGTCGCGCCGCCGCCGTCAGCAGGCCGGATCAGCAGCAACCCGCCGTGGATTCATGCCGGGAACCTGGACAACAAGGAACTGGTTGCCGGCACCACGCTCTTCATCCCGATCCACGTGACGGGCGCGCTTTTCGAAGTCGGCGACGGGCACGCGGCGCAGGGCGACGGAGAAGTGAATCAGACCGCGATCGAGACGTCGCTCCGCGGCCGCCTGCAGTTGATCGTCCGCAAAGGCATGACGCTGGCGTGGCCGAGAGCAGAGACGCCCACGCACTTCATCAGCATGGGCACCGACGAAGATCTGACGAAGGCGACGCGGATCGCGATCCAGGAGATGATCGACTTCCTCGCGGCGACCAGGGGCCTCGACAAGCAGTCGGCGTATCAACTCACGAGCATCGCGGCTGACGTCGCCGTCACCCAGCTGGTCGATGGTAAAATGGGCGTTCACGTCAAGATCCCGAAAAGCATTTTTCGCCCGCGGTAAGCGCCCGCGCGCGCGTCGTTGTAATACCTGTATCTCGTTCCTGTAGCGTCCGGTTTCAGCCGGACCGGCCCGGAGGACAGCTCTCATATGTGTTTTCGACGATTCATGGTTTCCGTTTTTCTTGTCGCGCTGTTTTCCATTGCTCCCGCCGCCCAGCAGGCCGCCACGAAAGGCGGCATCAACTCCATCCAGCCGGAACCGCTCAAGGAGTGGCTGACCTACATCGCGTCCGACGAACTTCAGGGACGTGCGACGTATTCGGAGGGGCTCGGGCTCGCCGCCGGCTACATCTCGAGCCACCTCGCGCAATGGGGCGTCAAGCCGGCCGGCGACAACGGCACGTATCTCCAGGTCGTGAAGGTCCTGAACATCCGGACGACGAGCCGCGCCACGGTGACGGTCGACGTCAACGGCCAGACGCGCACGTTCAAGGACGGCGAGGGGATCACGTTTCCCAGGAACATGGGCGGGAAGCAGACGATCACCGGCGACCAGGTGCAGTTCGTGGGCTACGGCCTGACGCTGCCGTCGGGCGGGCACAACGACTACGCGAACGTCGATCCGAAGGGCAAGGTCGTCGTCTGGCTCGGGGCGTCCGGGCCGAAGACGTCGGAGTCCGGACTCTTCCGGCTCCTGAACGCGAACGCGCGCAACAGGGCCGCGATCGACAAGGGCGCGATCGCGTCGATCGGCCCGTACTCAGCCGGGGGAGGCGGCCGCGGACGCGGTGGCGCGGCGCCTGCCGCCGAAGGCACACCGGCCACGCCGCCGTCGACAGGCGCGGCGCCGGCCACGCCGGGTGCTGGCCGCGGACGCGGCGGCATCGTAGACGACGGCGATTTCTCGAGCGTGCAGAGGCTCGACAACAAGGTTCCGCCTGCAGTGTCGGCGCAGGACGAGTTCCTCGAGTTTCTCTTCAGCGCCTCGGAAATCAAGTATGCCGATCTCAAGCAGCGCGCGGCCGACCAGCAGCCGCTTCCGCCGTTCGCGCTGAAGGGCGTGAAGATCACTTTCAACGTCGACGCCGACTACACACCCGTCCGCACCCGCTTGACGCACAACGTCGTGGGCATCGTCGAAGGCAGCGATCCGAAGTTGAAGGACAGCTACGTGGTCTACGGCGCGCACTACGATCACACCGGCTATCGTGAAGGCGTCGTGGCCGGGCGCGGCGGGCAGCCTCCGGCGAACCCCGAGGACCGCATCAACAACGGGGCGGACGATGACGGGTCGGGAACGGTGGCGATCATGTCGATCGCGCGCGCGTTCGCGCAGGGACCGAAGCCGAAGCGTTCGATCCTGTTCGTGTGGCACGCGGGCGAGGAGTCTGGCCTTCTCGGATCGCGCTACAACGCCGACTTCCCGGTCGTGCCGATCGAGAAGATGGCGGCGCAGATCAACATGGACATGGTCGGGCGGAACCGCAACAACGATCCGGCGCAGTCGAACACCGTGTTCGTCGTCGGCTCGGATCGCATCAGCACCGAGCTGCACAACATCAACGAGGACGCGAACGGCTCGCTCCCGAAGCCACTGACGCTCGACTACGAGATGAACGATCCGGCGGATACGGAATCCATCTACACGCGCAGCGATCACTACAGCTACGCGGCGAAGGGCATCCCGATCATCTTCTTCTTCACCGGGTTGCATCCCGACTACCACATGGCGAGCGACAGCGTGGAGAAGATCCTCTTCGACAAGATCCAGCGCGTCGCGCAGCTCGCGTACGAGACCGGCCGGCGCGTCGCCAACCTGGATCACCTGCCGGTGCGGGACAACAAGGGGCCGAGGGTGGGGAAGACGATCAGGGGGAAGTTAAGAACTCAGTAGGTTCAGGGTTCAGGGTTCAAGGTTCAGGGTTCTGGTTCTGGTTCTGGTGCGAAGGTTCAGGTTCAGGGTTCAAGGTTCTGCGCTGAACCCTGAACCTTGAACCCTGAACCTTGAACCCCTTGGTTCGCTATTGCCTCGCGAGCTGCCCGCGGACCACTCCTCCAGTATTCCGGTTCGAGTGCATGTTGAAGTAGTGGCCCGCCGGGTTGGCCATTACGGCCGCGGCCTGCGCCTGGGTGATCGGGTTAGTCAGGTTGATCGTGCCCCCGGTGCCCAGGCTGACAGCGTTTGCGACCGTCAATCCGGTGTCCACGAATACGGTAGCGTTCTGGCCGGCTGGTGCGGCGTGAATATGCGCCGCGCGGATGACGGTATCGCTCGCGAGTCTGCTCAGCACGGCCTGGATGGTCCACGTGCCGTCGCCCGTCGGGTTGCCTGCCGCGTCGCGCGGCACGGTGAACGTGATGATGACGGTTCCCTGCGCCGTTTGCTTCGTCGCCGGTTATCGCCGGTACCTCGTTCGAGGCCCGCAGCTGCGCGGTAAACACGATCGGTTGCTGGCTCGGGCCGTTGTCATCGTCGTCGCATGCGAACGAGCCGAGCATGGACAGCGCCAGAGCGATTGTGGCTAATCTCTTCATGTGGGTCCTCTCCTGTTGACGTCGGTTCAAAACTTCCGCGTCAGATTGAATCCAAGATACACGTCGTGATCCGATCCGCCGCGCGAAATCTGGCCCGGAGTGGTGCCGAACGCGTTCGTGAAGTTGAGCTGGAACGTGTGCCGGCCGCCCCGGGTCACAAACTCGACCGCCGCTCCCCAGACAGCCCGTGCAGGGTCGTGTCCTGCCAGGCGCGGCGAGTACTCTCCGACGACGTACACGGTAGGCCGAAAGCGAACGCGCGCACCGAGTCCCACGAACATGGTGTGATCGTGGTGAGAGTGCTCGTCCTCCTCCGCGCCTGGCAGGTCATGGTCGTGGCCCTCGAGCGCGTCGACCGCCTGTGTGTTGAACACGAAGGCCGGCGTCGCATAGAGCACGATGTGCGGGTTCACTACCCGGGAGAAGGTGGCCGCCAGCGATGGCTGGAAGTTGTCCTGGAAATTGTCGAGCGCTTCGACGCCGCCGCTGATCGAGATCGCGACAGGGAGCGAGTCTCCCTGGCGCCAGCGATCGTAGCGGCCGAAGAACTGGATCGTCTTGCTGAGCGCAGTCCGGTAAACGCCGGCCTGCAGATCGTCGGTGATCCCGAATCGGTACTCGAGGCCGATGACCGCGCCGCTGTCGAGGCTGAACAGATCCTCGACGAGCGATCCGAAGTCGCCGCGCCGCAGGTCGCGGCTGAAGCGATGCGTGATGCGGAAGTAGCTCTGGTGCCGCTTCAGCGAGAGGGTCGTCGGCAGGTTAATGGTGTTGAGCTCGACCTCAGGCTTGCCAGGCTCGGACGGAGGAGGCGGCGGAGGCACTTCCTGCGCTCCGGCCCTCGCCGGCAGCGCGCTGATGAGCAGGGCCACCGCGACGGCTCGGAGATAGACTGACATCTTCATCGGCGCTTCCCCAGTGGCAAGCGCCGTGCCCTGTCCCCGGGCGGACGCCCGCGGCCCAATCCACCCGCAAAAACTGCGCAAACCGTTGGCTTGCGCGGTGATACCGCCTTACTGTTTCGGTAAGCGGTTTCGCGTCCGGTAACGTTCGGCCTGCGTAGGAATTTCCCCGGCGATTGCCTGCAGACGAGTCGCGCGGCCGCGCGGTGCGTGCTATATCTGGTCCGGAAACGTGTCCAGTACGGCGCGAACGACCAAGCTCCTCCGCACCCGGGATCGAACCGAGCTGGCGCTGCTCGTCGGCGGCCTGGCCGCCCTGCTCCTCCTCCTCGTGTTCGCGCGGCTCGCGGACGTGGTCGTCGAGGGACACACGAAGGCGTTCGACGAGCGCGTGCTCCTGGCGTTGAGAGATCCGGGGGATCTCTCGAAACCCATCGGCCCGCGGTGGCTGGCGGGCGCGGCGCTCGACGTGACCGCGCTCGGCAGCGGCACCGTGCTCGGCCTGACCGTCGTCGCCATTGCCGGCTACCTGCTGCTCCAGCGGATGTCCCGGATGGCGCTGTTCGTGCTCGTCGCGAGCTTCGGGGGATGGCTGCTCAATTTCGCGCTGAAGGAGCTGTTTCGGCGCCCGAGGCCGGACGTAGTGCCGCATCTGCGCGACGTGCTGACGCTCAGCTTTCCGAGCGGCCACGCGATGACGTCCGCGGTCGTCTACCTGACGCTTGGCGCGCTGCTGATGCGGATCTCGGAGCGGCGGGTCACGAAGATCTATTGCATGGCGGTCGCCATGCTGGCTACTCTCCTCATTGGCGCGTCGCGGGTATACCTGGGCGTCCACTATCCAACCGACGTGATCGCCGGCTGGCTGGTAGGCTTGTCGTGGGCGCTCCTCTGTTGGATAGTGGAGCGTTTGATCGATCGTCGCGCGGGGCTCAAGCGCGAGCGCGTCCAGGCCGGTGGGTCCGCCTGAAGGCGGACACCACAGGCACCAACGACGATGGACCATTGACTGAGCTCATGGCACAGGAAACAATTCTGCTCGTCGAAGACGAGCCGGCCGTACGGCAGCTCTTCGCCACCGCGCTGACGCGTGCGGGATACAAGGTGTTCGAGGCGCGCAACGGCGAAGAGGCGGTCAAGTTGTTCGATCAGCACGGCGACTCCGTGGACCTGCTGTTGACGGACATGCGTATGCCCTACATGGGTGGGGCGGAACTGGCGACGGTGCTGCGTTCGCGCAAGAGCACGCTCAGGCTGATCTGCATTTCCGGGTATCCGGGTTCGCTGGCCACGGTCGCGCCGAGCGATTTTCTCACGAAGCCGTTTTCCCGGGATGAGATGCTCAAGAAAGTGCGCGACGTGCTGGATCGCTGAATGGGCCCGGTCGAGTGAAGATCGTCGGTCTGTCGCTGCTGGCTGTCTGGATCCTGCTGGCGCCCGCGCAGGATCTTCCCCCGCCGCCGCCCGACGCGGCCGAGCGCGGCGCGCTCGCGATCCTTCGCCGCGACGGAATTCTCTTTCCCTTCGCGTCCTTCAATCGGGACTCCTGGCGCATCACCTGGCCGATCGGCCTCGGCACCCTCGAGCAGCCGGTGACGATCCGCGCTGTGCCGGAGGGGTGGTGGGGCACGAGGACGCCGGAGCTGTGGCGCGCGTTCCTTCCGTCAGGCGAGATTCGCGCGCTCGAGCTTCGGGCACCTGTTCTGTACTTGACGTTCTGCAGTCGGCTGCTGGGTCTGCGCACGGACTATTCGTCGGCGTTCGCGCTGCCGCCGGTGCCCGCCGATCCGTTTCCGAAGGACGCCGTCGCGATCAGCGGCTACGCGCGCATCGAGCCGATCGAATCGGTGCCGGAGACGTCCGCCGAGTGGAAGCCGCTCGAGACCGCGCTGCAGGACGCATTCGATCGCGCGGAGGAATCGAAGCTCGGCGCCATCCGTGGCCACGCCAGCTGGCGGCATCCGCTCGACCGCGACCAGCGCCGCCGGACGCCCGTGCGCCTCGAATCGTGGTATCGATCTCCGGGCGCTGACCCTGGCTCGACGGTGTCGTACGTGGAAGCCGTGCGGCAGTATCCGCCGGCGCCCGAGGACAAGGGCTGCGGTCTCGAGACGCTGGTCAGCGGCTGGATCCATCACGACAAGAGCGAACTGAAGCAGACGAGCCAGCTCAGCGCCAAGATCACATACTGCGACCGCGTGGGCGTGACCTACATGCTGCCGCTCGGCCGCATTCGCCCGCGCGATCACAGCTACTGGATTTTCCAGCTGTCCGGGTGGGACGAGGAGTGGTACGAGGTGGCGAAGATCGAATCGGGCAGAGTTCGCCACGTGATCGAAGTCCTCGCGGGCCGGATGACGTGTCGCTAGGCCGTTTTTTAGAATGCTGTAGTGTCCGGCTTCAGCCGGACTTCAGCGGGTCCGCCTGAAGGCGGACACTACAGACAAATGAAAAGCGCTCTAGCGTCTCCCGTGCGGCCGACGAAGCCGTCCCGTTGGCGGGACGCTCTCTACCTCCCGGTGCTCATCGGCCTCACGCTCGCCGTGCCGCTCGCGATTCCGCTCGTGAATCATTGGCGCGACGAGCGTCCGCTGCCACCCACGTATCTCCCGTCGCTCGAGGGACCGCGCGAGCGCGGCCGCTTCGAGACTTCGCGGGTGCCCGACCTTCGCTACCTCCAGCCCGGCTACGTCATCATCGGTGATTCGATGGCTGGCACACGGGTCGACGAGCGGCGGCTCGCCGAGTTGTCGGGCGTACCCGTCGCGCCGCTGCTGCAGCCGGGCTCGGGATCGGCGTTCTGGTATCTCGCGCTCAAGAACTGGGTGATCGCGAGCGGGATCAAGCCGCGCATGGTCTTCGTGTTCTTTCGCGACACGAACCTCACCGACGTGATGTTCCGGCTCGATCAGCAGTTCCGGTGGGCACTCGATCTCGTCGCGCTGGATCGCGAGGACGAGCTCGATGCGATCGTCGCGACGCGCGTCGGCCTGTTCCAGCGCGTGCATCGATTTGCGGACGAGCGGCTCGGCGCCGAGCGCGCGCGCCGCGCCGCTGAACCCGCGGTCTCGACGGGGCCGGCCGAGATGATGATCGCGTCCCGGCGGCGGAGGAGCGAGTTCCTGGCGCTGATGAACGCCAGGCTCGGCCTGGATCACCTCCGTCCGATGCAGGCGGCCGACGTCCAGGTGACCGAGGCGCCCGGCGCGGACTTCGACGCGGACGTGGAGCGATCGGTCCTGCCGTTGATGCTCCGCGACGCGAGAGCGGCCGGCCTGACGCTGTGCTTCGTGCGGGTCCAGCGGCGGCCGACGGCCAACCGTCCGCCGCCGCAATCGGAGTCGTTGAAGATCTATGTCAGGTCGCTGCGCGACTACGTGAGCGCGCGCGGCGCGATCTTCCACGACGACACGGGCGACCCGGCGCTGACGATCGACATGTACGAGGACGGGGACCACCTGGCGCGCCACGCGCGCCGGCAGTACACCGAGAACCTCTACAATCGCCTCCGGCCGCACTTTCAGTGATCTTTCACAGCCTCGACTTCATCGTCTTTTTCGTCGCGGTAGCCGCGATCTATTGGGTACTGCCGCAGCGCTGGCAGAACGTCCTGCTCCTCGTCGCCAGCTACTTTTTCTACGGCTACGTCCATCCCTGGTTCCTGATCCTCATCGCGGCGTCGACGATCGTGGACTATTCCTCCGCGAGAGCGATGGAGGCGTGGCCGCGGCACCGGCGCAAGTTCCTGTGGGTAAGCGTCGTCTCGAACTTCGGGATGCTGGGTTTCTTCAAGTACTTCGACTTCTTCGTCGAGAACGTCGCCGCCGCGCTCGCCGCGGCGGGCCTGCAGGTCTCGGAGCCGTCCCTGCGCATCCTGCTGCCCGTCGGGATCTCGTTCTACACGTTCCAGGCGATGAGCTACACGATCGACGTGTACCGCGGGGAGCTGCACGCGCGCCGAAGCCTGCTCGATCTGGCCGTCTTCATATCCTTCTTCCCGCACCTCGTCGCCGGCCCCATCCAGCGCGCGTCGTATCTGCTGCCGCAGGTCGAATCGACGAGGCGTTTCTCGGTCGAGCAGGCGCGAAGCGGGTTCGTGCTGATCTGCTGGGGCTTCTTCAAGAAGCTCGTCATCGCCGACAACGTCGGCGTGATCGCGAACAAGGTGTTCTCGCTCTCGGATCCGACGTTCTACATCCTGTGGGCCGGCGTGTTCGCCTTCGCGATTCAAATCTATGCCGACTTTTCGGCATACACGGACATCGCGAGAGGCACGTCGCGCTGGCTCGGGTTCGAGCTGACCGAGAACTTCGATCACCCCTACATGGCCCGCAGCCCCGCCGACTTCTGGCGGCGCTGGAACATCTCGCTCTCGTCCTGGTTCCGCGACTACGTGTACATCCCGCTCGGCGGATCGCGGCACGGCGCCCGGCCGTGGGTGCGGAACGTCATGGTGACGTTCCTGCTCTCGGGCTTCTGGCACGGCGCGAGCTGGAACTACGTCCTCTGGGGTTTCTACCACGGCGTGCTGCTCGTGTTGACGAGGGGTCGTGCAGGCACCGGCCGTGACGCGCGTCCGTCGCGCGCGTGGCTGGTGGTCCCGCAGATCGCCGGCATGTTCGTGCTGACGTGCGTCGGCTGGCTGCTCTTCAGGGAGACGGAGCTGCCGGCGATCGTCCGCGATCTTCGACTGTCACCGTTCGGAGTGAGCGAACTGGATCGGCAGACCGGCGTGTACCTGTTCCTGCTCGCGCTGCTGTACTCGGTGCCGCTGTGGGTTCAGAGCGTGTGGGTGGAATGGAGTCGCACTCGACGCGTCGAGGATCGAGTTGTCCCGCTCGCGTCCTGGCCGCGCCTCGCGCTTCAGGGTCTGGCATGCGGCCTCGCGCTGGCCGCGATCCTCGTCTTCCGCAGCCGCACGTCGCTCGATTTCATCTACTTCCAGTTCTGACGGCAGCCGCCGGCTGTAGTGTCCGGCTTGAGCCGGACCTTCAGCGGGTCCGCCTGAAGGCGGACACTACAGGCGCTACTTGACGACTAATCTCGCAGCGTCCCAGCCCTCGAGCCCTTTCCCGTTCACGGCCCTGACCGCGACGATCGCTCCCGCTGCGATCTTCGACAAGGTGGCGGAGGGTTTCGTGACCTTGATCTGGTGGGCGTCCGGCTTGGCGGGAGGACCGTACGTCACGATGTAGCCGGTGACGCCGGTCTCGGGGCTCGGCGTCCAACTGATCGACGCCGTCCCGCCCGTGAAGCTGTCGACCTTCATCCCGTTGAGCCTCGACGGGCTCGACGCGAGCAGCATCAGCGTCGCCGCCGTCGTCTTTGCGACCTCGGCGACGAGTTGATGGTTGATGGTCTCGAGGACGTCGTGCGCCTGGTGGTAGTGCGGGCTGCTCAGGACCGGATAGGAGCCGATGCCGCCGACGATGTCGCCGAAGGCTTCGTAGTAGGCGGCGGCGTCGGTGCTCTTGTAGTAGAGCGCGTCGTAGGTGATCAGCTTCGTGAACTGTATGGCTGCGCCGTGCTGCACGTCGCGGATCCCGGGGTTCGAGTATCGGATCGTATTGTCCAGCCGCTCGTCGTTCGCCCACCCGACCATGTCGTTGTTGAGCGCGCCGACGATCGCCTGCTTGTCGGCGACCGCACGCCTCACGAACTCGCGGCTGCCGAGCAGGCCAGCTTCTTCACCCGTGAACGACGCGAAGACGATCGTTGCCGGCTGCGGCCGCTTCGCCATGATCCGCGCGGTCTCGAGGAGCGCCGCCGTCCCCGACGAGTCGTCGTCCGCGCCAGGGCTCACGGCGTTCGAATCGTAGTGGCTGCTGACGACGTAGATCAGTTCCGGATTCGTCTTTCCCTTCAGCACAGCGACGACGTTGGCCGTCTTGCCGCCAAGGGCGTTCGCGCGCTCGAACCACTGGAACTCGGGCGCGTAGCCGAACGACTTGTACATCTCGAAGAGATACGCCGACGCGAGCTTGTTGCCCGGGCGGCTGATGTGCTTCGAATCGAACTCGAAGAGGGCCTTCTCGTGGGCGTAGATCCGCGGCGTCGAGACTTCCGCAACGGCCGCTTTTACGGCATCCGCGATCGGTCCGAACATCCGCGCGCCGCTGGCTCGAAGTGCCTCTTCGGCCGCGAGGCTGGCAGCTACCCGCGCGCGCACCTCCTGCCGCGTGACCTTTCGCGTGAGATCCACGAGATACACGCCGCGCTCGGTCGACACGGTGTCGCCGTCGCGTTCGGCGACGATCAGGACCTTCGTGCCATCGGGGCTCGGGCGCCAGGAGTACTCCGGCGCGATCGTGCGGACGGTGTTGTTGTGGAAGAGACGAATCCGCTTGCCAGATGCCAGATCGGAGATGAACGAACGGCGATGCCGCGCCTCGCCGACGACCGTGAGCAGGCGATCCTGGCCGATGAACTGCGGAAGGGCGTCGTGCTGGACGTCGCGCGTGATTCGCGTTTCGCCGGTGCCGTCGCGATTGATCGTGGCGATCTCCCAGTCTTCGCGCGACATCATCTGGAACGCGATGCGCGATCCGTCGCTCGACGCGGCGGGGAAGTCGAGGCGCTCGGTTCCTTTGCGGACCACCGTCGCCGCCGACGGATCCGAGGTGGACGCGGCCACGACGGTGTTCTCGGTCGCCGCGCGATTCACGAAGACGAGCGATCGGCCGTCTGGCGAAAACGACGGCGCGCTTCCCGTGACGGTGGTGATCCCGCCGTCGGGGATCGACGCGATGCCGAACGTCGTGGGTGTCTGGGCCGCCCCGCCCGCTCCGCGCCCGCCGCCCGTACCGGCGGCGCCTCCCGCCGCGCCGCGGCCTCCTCGTCCGCCGGGCGGACGCGAGGTGAAGAGGACCGCCGTTCCCGTGGAGTTGATCGCGCCGAGGATCTTTTCGGTCGAATCGTTCGTGAGCGCGGTGAGCGGGCGCTCCTCGCCAACGACGTGCACCTGCGCGGGCACCGCGGCAGCCGGTGAGCCGGTGAAGACGACCGTGTCGGCGGCGCCCACGACGAGCGCGGTCTTGCCGACCGTTCCGGTGTCGAGCTCGGACTCACGGCCGGTCGCGACGTCGCGCAGCATGATGCGGGATGCGACGGTGAGAAGATTGGAAAGCGTCGCCTGCCGTTCCGTGCGTTCGCTGGCCTCGGCGGTGTCGAGCGCCGACTGTGCCGCCGTGATCTCCGGCGCCTGCGGCACCTTGAGGTAGGCGACTTTCGCGGAGTCCGGCGAGAACGCGGCGCCCCATCCCTGGAGCTCGGCGATCGTTCGCGCGGGATCCGCGGCGGCCACGAGTCGGGTGACGCGCCGCGCGCCTGTGCCGGTCTCGTAGGTCAGGTGGCGTCCGTCCCCGGAGAATTGCGGGACCGCGCCATCAGTTGTGACCTCGATCGTCTGGAAGAGCTCCCCCGTGCGGAGCGCGATCGACTCGAGCGACGCTTCCGCCTCCGGCGAATCGAGTATCTGAAGATAGGCCGACAGCGCGGCGGGATAGTCGCCGCGTTCCCACGCGAGATCCGCGATTTGAAGGGGAGTGTCTGTTGTGGGACCGCGGCCCGCCAAGGGCACGGCCACCAGCGCCGCGAACAGAGAAACGACGAACAGGTATCGAGTCATCCAGCCATGCTCCGGACTCTCGCGGAGCATAGCACGACGGGGACGAGCTTCCAGGCCCGTCCCCGTTCACGTTCGGCTCTGTATTTTCGACTACTTCTTTTCGAGCAGCCGGCGGAGTTCCGCGAGATGCAGCCGCAGCTCCTGCAGCTGCGCCTGATTCAGCGTCACGTCGCTCGGCGTGATCGTCGTCCGCGTGTTGCCGCTCGCGGTGCCGGTCGTGCCGACCATTCCGCCCGCCGCGCGCTGAGCCTGTGACTGCGCCCTCACGTTCGCGCCGAGGATCACTTCGATCGCTTCCACGTGATTCAGGATTTCCTTCTGCTCGTCGGATACGTCAGCCGCCGCGTCCTGAGCCGGTCGCGCCTGCGCTGGTGGAGGCGTGTCGGTTGTCGGAGGCGTCTGAGTCGCCGGGGGTGTCTGGCTCGTGGGCGGCGTCGGCGGAGGCGTCGCTGCCGCGGCGGTCTGCGCTGCCGCCGCGGTCTGCGCTGCTGCCGCAGCGCCAGGCTCCGCGGCTGCTGGTTCGGACGGAGCTCCCGCTGTCTCCTCGAACTTCTCGAGGTGCGAGCGGAACTCGACCAGCTTCGTGCGGATCGCGGGATCGATCCCGACGCTGCCGCTCGTGCCCACTGCTCCCGGCGTGCCCGTGGGAGGCGCCGCGTCTGGCGCCTGCGGCTGAAGCAGTTTGTTCAGGTTCGATTCGACTTTCGCGTACGACGCTTTCCAGTCCGCCTGCGTGGTGATCAACTCGTTGAAGTTGTTGATCAATTGCGACACCTGCATCCGCGCGTCGCCCTGGAGCTGCGCGGCTGCCGGGAGCTGCGTGAGCTGGCTCAACGTGTTTCGCGCCGCGGTGAGATGCGTCTTCGCGATGTCAGAGCTCGCGTTCTTCTGCGGCGGCGCCGCAGGAGTCTGTTCAGGCTGTGCCGGCTGCGCTGCGGCAGGCGGCTGGCTCGGCGGTGGCGTCTGCGCGAATGCCGGCGCGCCCACTGCCATGATGGCCGCCGCGGTAGCAATCGCGATCGTCCATCGTTCAGTTCTTGTCTCCATCAAGTAGCCCTCCAAAAAGTCCCGTCCCGTCCTCGATTCAGCAAGCGAGGTGCCACAATAAAACTCGCTGAAACCGGCGAGGTTTCAGCGAGTTGGCTGGAAGAGCCGAGCTCACGCTCGAGGTCGACGTGCGCGTTCTTACCGACTGGGAAGCCGACGCTACACGCTCATCCCACGATCTTCCGCGCGGCCGTCATCCCCAGAACCAGGAAGATGAGGAACAGCACGAGGAACAGTCCTGCCAGAAACTTCGCGATCGCGAACGCGCCGCCGGCGATGTTCGTGAAGCCGAGCACAGCGGCCACAAGACCTACGAGCAGGAACATGACTGCCCAATAGAGCACTTTGCACCTCCGAACTCGAGATGGGTGCCAGAAGGATGCCAGAGGGGAGGAGCTTCAAGGTTCAGGGTTCAGGGTTCAAGGTTCAGGGTTCAGGTTCAGGTTCAGGTTCAAGTTCAGGGTTCAGAGTGCAGGTGCCGGGTGCTCAGGTTCAGTTTCAAGGTAGCATCTCCAGAACCTTGAACCAGAACCAGAACCTTGAACCCTGAACCCAGAACCCTGAACCCAGATCGCCATGAACCCTGAAGCAAAAGCCAGGCTCCTGGCTTCGCCCGCGTTTCACTCGCTCGTCGCGCGGCGATGGAAGGTGTCGCTGGTGCTGACGACCTTGCTCTTCATTCTGTATTACGGTTACATCCTGCTCATCGCCGTCAACAAGCCGGCGCTCGCCGCGAGCATGGGTGGCGCGACGCCGGTCGGCATTCCGCTCGGCGCCGCGGTCATCGTCGGCTCGTGGGTCCTGACCGCGATCTACATCGTGTGGGCGAATCGATCGCACGATCCCGAGGTCGAGCGCCTTCGCGGACTGCTCGCGCGCGGCGACTGACCTGATGCCGCCGACACTCGACACGTCGCTGGGAACGCCGACGGTTTCCGCGGTCCTCTTCTTCCTCTTCATCGTCGCGCTGACGCTCGCCATCACGTGGTGGGCTGCGCGGCGCACGCGCTCGACGAAGGAGTTCTACGCCGCGGGGCGCTCGGTCACCGCCCTCGAGAACGGGCTCGCGCTCGCCGGCGACTACATGAGCGCGGCGTCGTTCCTCGGCATCGCCGGCCTCGTCGCGCTGCGAGGGTACGACGGCATGATCTACGCGACCGGCTGGCTGGTGGGGTGGCCGGCGCTGATGTTCCTGCTCGCCGAGCCCGTCCGCAATCTCGGCAAGTACACCTTCGCCGACGTCGTGGCGTTCCGGCTGCGCCAGGTTCCAGTGCGCATTGCGTCCGCCTTCGGCGGCATCCTCACGGTTCTCTTCTACACGATCGCTCAGATGGTTGGCGCGGGGAACCTGATTCGCCTGCTGTTCGGCATCCCGTACGAATGGGCGGTGACCGGGGTCGGCCTCGTGATGCTCGCCTACGTCCTCTTCGGCGGCATGATCGCGACGACGTGGGTGCAGATCATCAAGGCCGTGCTGTTGTTGTTCGGCGTGACCGTGCTGACGGTGCTCGTCCTCGCGCAGTTCGAGTTCTCTCCGCCAAGGCTCTATGCGGCGGTGGCCGCGCGGTACGGGCAGGCAGCGCTCGAGCCGGGTGGTCTCGTCACCGATCCGTACGATGCCGTGTCGCTCGGCCTGGCGTTGATGTTCGGCCTGCTCGGACTTCCGCACATCCTCATGCGGTTCTACACGGTCCCCGACGCGCGGGCTGCGCGCGCATCCGTGCTCTATGCGACCGGATTCATCGGCTACTTCTATCTGATTATTCCGATCGTCGGCTTCGGCGCGTCGGCCCTCGTCGGGCGCGAGATCATCGCGAAAGTGGATGCCGGCGGAAACATGGCGGCGCCGCTCGTCGCGGAGCTGCTTGGAGGGACACCGTTCCTCGGCTTCATCGCGGCGGTCGCGTTCGCGACGATTCTCGCGGTCGTCGCCGGGCTCACGCTCGCGGGCGCGAGCGCCCTCTCTCACGACATCTTCGTCCACGTCGTCCGGGGCGGGCACGCGGAGGATCACGAGCAGGTGCGCGTCGCACGAGGCGCGACGATCGTGTTCGGCGTGCTCGCGGTCCTGCTCGGGATCGTGTTCAAGGGGCAGAACGTCGCGTTCATGGTCGGCCTCGCGTTCGCGATTGCCTGCAGCGCGAACTTCCCGCCGCTGCTGCTGTCGATCGTCTGGCGCCGCTTCAACACCCTCGGCGCGGTGTGCTCGATCGTCAGCGGCGCGGTCCTCTCCGTGCTGCTGATCGTGCTGAGCCCCACCGTGTGGGTCGATATCCTCCACTATCCGCAGGCGATCTTTCCGCTGCGCAACCCCGCGATTGTCTCGATGCCGTTTGCGTTTCTCGTCGCGATCGTCGTGTCGCTCATGACGCGCGAGCCGACGGCCGAGGCGATGTTCGAGGACGAGAAGTTGAGGACGTACCTCGGCGTGGGCGCCGAGTGACGCGGATTTCGTCTGACGCGGATTGCGCGGATCACGCGGATCAGGCGGGTCACTTCTGACGCGGATTGCGCGGATCAGGCCGACTACTCAGCGAGTGAGCGGTCCGCGTGATCCGCGTGATCCGCGTCTACCGTGGAAGGAACTCCACCGCGACCGCGCGTCGTGACGCGCCTTCCTGGCGCCACGTCAGGTACACGCGATCCGGCGGTGTGCGCCTGTTGCAGCCAATCGCTCCCTGCAGATCATCGCGATAGGTGATGAGCTCGACCTTCGCCAGCTCCGGGGCGGCGAAGCGTTCGACGCCGGCGTCTCCCTTGACGTGGAACTCGACGCCGGCGCGCACGCAGGCGATCGCTTCCAGCTGTCCTTCGACGCGAGTTTCGCCGTCGCCGACCTTGCGATAGACCGGCACCATGCGGACGCCTTCGGCTGGCGCGTTGCCGGGTGAAGATCCTGACGCGTGACCCGCATTGCGTCCCTCGAGCCGGGCGAGGTAGGCCGCAGCTTCGAGCTCGCTGCGCGCGATTTGCTCCATCAATTCGTGGGCGCTCTCGCGAATGCTCGTCGAATAGGTGGGCGTCAGGAGCGGCGCGAGCACGGACTTCGCCGCGGTGAACTCGTCACGGCGGAGGAGAATGAACGACTCGAGCAGCGCGTAGTCGGTGCGGCCCGGCGCGATCGCGAGCGCCCGCCGGACCGTCGAGAGGCCGCGGGACAGATCGCCGGCGCCCATCGCATCGAGCCTGGCGCTCAGGGCCAGGGCGTTCGGCAGATCGGGACGCGCCGCGAACACGCGACCGAGCGACTCGCGAGCCTTGTCGACGAGCTCCACGTCGCGGTTGGCATCCCCGGCGGCCAGTTGCGTGAGGCCGGTGGCGGCGTGGTACTGCACCAGCCAGTCGGAGCGATCGGCCGCGGCCTCCAGCAGCAGCGTGCGCGCCCGTGCCATGTCGCCGTGGTCGAGCGCGTGCAAGCCGTACAGGGCGCGCGCCCGTGACGAGCGCGGCTCGAGCGCAATCGCGCGCTCGAAACGTGACGACGCTTCCTCGCGAGGCGCCACGCGCCGCAGCAGGTCCGCGAGCGCCGCCTCGCGGTCGCTCACGCTGATCGCCGACGCTTCGGACGTGGCTCTCGGAATCTCGCGATCGAAACGATAGAGGACGCCCTTCATCACGTCCTGCGCGATGTACCGGTCCAGCTGCCGGATGACGTTCTCGGTGCCGAACACCTGCTGCCAGGCGTCGCGCGACGGAGAACCGGCGGCGACCAGCTTCACGTAGGCGCCGAGCTGCGACGATCGGTTCTCGAGGCCAGCAACCAGCATGTGGACGAGAGCCCACGATTGCGCGTAGAACAGCGACTGGCGATCGCTCTCGTCGTAGATGTTCGAGTAGGAATCCACGCCGAGCAGCTCGTCGATCGTCAGCAGCCGTCGCTGGTTGAGCAGCATGAGATGGCTGGGAATCACGCGTCCGAGGATCGCCCGCCGCCCGGAGTCCTGCACCTCGAACGTGCTGTAGTACTCCGCGAGCCCCTCGCTCAGCCAGAGCGGCAGCCCGGGCATCATGTTCGAAATCACGAGGTGGACGTACTCGTGCAGGATCGTCCGCAGCGATTCGGCGCGGTCGCCGTCGACCAGCGCGATGATGTTCATGTCCTCGCTGGCGAAGAAACAGCCATCGAGCCTGGCCGGCTTGCCATTGAAGCGCGGCTTGTAGGGCTCGAACGATTTCGCCGATCCAAAGACCATCACGACCGTCGGCACTGCGGACGGCTCCGCCGTGCCCGGAATCACCCGCGCCAGCGCCTCGCGGAACCGCTCGAACTCCGACGCCACCTCGCGCAGCCGGCGCTCGCCCGTCTCGCCGTAGACGATGAAGTTGCGGGTCTCGACGCGGACCCAGTCGGTCGCCGCCGGCGGGGAAGCCGCCAGGAACGCCGCCACAAGGAGGGCCGCATTCATGGGCCTATGTTAGACCAGCTGTCAGCTTCCAGCTGCCAGCTTCCAGCTACCAGCTACCAGTTAGAGCATCAAGATCTCAATCGAACGGCTATGAACTGAAGGTTCTGAGCTGGTAGCTGGTAGCTGGAAGCTGTCTATCGTCTCCATATCACCCTGACCGACGCGCGGAGCGCGTTGTTGATTTCGTCGCCGATCGATCCGTAGTCGAACCGGACGTCGGGCACCAGGTACAGCTGCCGGCCGAGCGCGATCGAGACGTTTCCGCCAATCGTGGGTCCGCCGATGTTGCGCGTCGAGCGCTCTTCGTGCACGACGGTCCCGCGATGTCCGGGGTCGAGACCTGGAGGAATGCGCACGGGCGTATACACGGTTCGATTGTGGACCCGCTGGTTCGCGACACCCGCGATAATCGCCGGAACGACGCGCGCAGTTCTGGGCGGATGGATGATCGCCACGACGGAGACGTTCGCGCTCACGTCGCGCTGATGGTCGATCCGCGTGTGCACGGAGAGGCGCTCGATCTCGGGGAGCGTCGATCCCGGCGGCGCGAGCGACTCGAGGACGCCGGTATGCGACCGATCGAACGTTCCCGTCGGAAACTGGAGGTCCACCTCGATGTCCACCAGCCGCGACACCGTCAGGCCCGCAACCACCCCTGCCGCCGCCGATTTCCCGTCCACATCGTCCGCGCTGACGTCGAATGAACCAAGGCTGGCGCCCGCGTACGGCCGGAACTGCGATTGCGCCGCCCCGGGCCTCGCATGTATCAAGGCGGCCAACAACATGAAACCAATCAATCTCTTGCTCATGATCGTTCACCTTGGCACTTGGTCACCCTGGCACCCTGCCCTTGCACCCAGGCACCTTCCCCTTGCACCCTGTACCCCGGCACCCTGGCACCCCGGCACCCTGACTCCGCACCCTGTAATGTGAATGGCCTCTGCAATAGAGCTCACGAAGGAGCGAACTCATGCGACCGACGACTGGAACCGCAGCAGTGATGTCAATCCTCGCGCTGGTGTCGACAGCGCCCTCGCGGGCCCAGGTGCAATCCGTGCCTGGCCCGGGAAGCGGCGTGGTGACGGTCGTCGGCAAGGTCGACATCGAGAACGTGCCGACGGTCGTGGCGACGCAAGGCGGCGAGTGGAAAGTCGTGGCTGACACACGTGTGACGAACACGCCCACGGTCGTGATCGCATCGCCGCCGTTCCTGAAACAGGGCGGCCGCTACGAAGTGTGGTGGTCCGGAGCCGAGAAAGAGATCGTGAGGATCGTGCAGGTGTCGGCCACGGGATGGGTGCAGGTCGACGCGCCCGGGCGCGGACGCTGGATGAACCTGACGGCTGCGCGATCGGTCCAGGAAGTACCTTGACTTCTGGTGTCTAATAAAATGGCGCGCGCCCGTTGGTACGACGGTCGCGCGCCCGTTGCCCTAGGAAACGGGTCGTCAGCAGAAGGATATCGACGATGCACGGCCGAATTGCTGGTCGCCGCACGGCGTGGAGCGCCGCGATGATGTGTCTGGCCGGGGCGTGGGTGTGGGGACAGACCGTCCCGCGCGATCGCCCGGTCGTGCCTCCCCAGCCGATCCAGGCTCCCGTCCGGGATCGCATGCCGACGCCGCCGACCGGAACCGGCGTTCTCAAAGGCCGCGTGCTCGACGGGGTGACCGGCCGGCCGATCGCCCGTGCGCGCGTCAGGCTGTCGGGAGTCGGCTCGCGCGGTCCCGTGTTGACGGACGCCGGCGGGGGCTTCTCGTTCGAGAACCTTCCGCCCGGCGCGTATCGCGTGCAGGCCGAGAAGTCGACCTACATCGCAGCCGGCGTCCCCGATCCTCAACGGTCGATTCGGAACCGTTCGCAGATGCTGGTCGTGGCCAACGGCCGGACGCTCGAAGACGTCACGATCTCGCTGTTCCACAGCGCCGCGATTGCCGGGCGCATCGTGGACGCGCACGGCGATCCCCTCGAAAGCGCGATGATCAACGTGATGACAGCGCCCCGCGGCGGCCGGCCGCAGATGCGCGGCAGCGCGCAGAGCAACGACCTCGGCGAGTTTCGTATTTCCCGGCTCCCGTCCGGACGCTACATCCTCGTCGTCCGGCCTCAACCGGTCTTCTATGGCGGAGACCCGAACTCGCCCGTCGTCGATCCGCCGATCCCTCAGGCCATCACGACGTACTACCCTGGAACGCTTTCTCCCGAGGAGGCGCGCGTGATCGTGCTCAACCGCGGCGAAACCGTCTCGGGGATCGAGATGACGCTCGCCGAGGGCGTGCCGGCGATCGTCAGCGGCTTGGTGGTCGGCGTCGAGTCACAGCAGTTCAACGGGAACGTGACGGCGCGTTCGTCGAGCAGCGAAGGAATGGGCGGCTTCGAGAGCAGCGCCCCAATCAGGCCCGACGGCTCGTTCAGGATATCGCTCACGCCGGGCGAGTATGTGCTCGAGGCGCGCGTGTATCCGCGCGGCCCGGCGGAGCAGCCGGGGCCCGAGAACGAGCGGTACGGCTCGGCGAGGATGACGATAACGGGCAGCGGCGCCGAATCGGTCGCGATCGCCGTGGGCCGCGGGGCATCGGCGACCGGCCGTGTCGTGTTCGAGGGCAACACGCCGCCTCCCGCGCCTCCGCCTCAGTATCAGATTCCCTTTTACAACCCGTCGGGTGGGTGCCGGCCGGCGCGCGCGACGATCGCGGCGGACTGGAGCTTCAAGGTCGAGGGGATCACGGGCACGTGCGGGGTGCAGCCCGGCGCACAGTACGGGCGGTGGATTTTGAAGGCCGTGAACGTCCGCGGCCAGAACATCATCGATCGCATGACGACGTTCGAGACCGGACAGGCGTACTCGGACGTGACGATTGTCGTCACCGATCGTCGAACCGATCTCGAGATTGTCGTGACAGACGAGACCGGTCAGCCCACCATCGAGTATGCGGCGCTCGTGTTCCCCGCGGACAAGGAACGCTGGAGCGCGCTGCAGCGCTACGTGCGGACGGCGACGCCGACGCCGCCGCAGGTGCAGCAGGCACAGCAGGCGCAACAGGGGCAGCGCGGGCAGCGCGGGAGCATGCCGATGCCGCCTGGTGCCAGCGCCAGCCTGTTGTCGTCAGCGGTGAAGTCAGGGGTCACGCGGCTCTTCAACATGCCGCCCGGCGATTACTACGCGATCGCCTTCGATGACATGGATCCGGAAGACACGATGGATCCGGCGATTCTCGACAAGCTGATTCCAAGCGCGACGCGCATCACCCTGACGGACGGCGAGCGCCAGGAGGTCCCGCTGCGCCGCTTCATCTTCAGCGACGTGATCAGGTAGCCTCTCGGTCGCAGGAGACGTCTTCCGGCTCACGGATTCCCCTCCGCTCAGTGCTACACTTCGGGGCCAGCATGCAACGAATCACTCTCACTGTTCTCTCCGTGTGCGCCGTCATGGCCGTGGCAGGGACGGGTTTTCATGCCTCGATGGGTGGCGCGCAGGAGAAGAGTGCGATGCGCGACGTGCGACTGATGACGCTGGACCCCGGGCACTTCCACGCCGCGCTCATCCAGAAGGAAATGTATCCGGGCGTCGCCGCCCGCGTCGACGTCTACGCGCCGCCCGGCCCCGATCTCGACGCGCACCTCAATCGGATCGCGGCGTACAACAAGCGCGCCGACCGTCCGACCGCATGGGCGCTCGAGGTCCACAGCGGCGCGGACTTTTTCGAGCGCATGCTGCGCGACCATCCGGGCAACGTCGTCGTGCTCTCCGGGCGGAACGGCGTGAAGATCGATCGCATCCTCGCGTCGGTGAAGAGCGGGTTGCACGTGCTCGCCGACAAGCCGTGGATTCTCGCGTCTTCGGACGTGCCCAAGGTGGACGCGGCGCTGGCCGAGGCGGATGCGCGGGGGCTCGTCGCGTACGACATCATGACGGAGCGGTTCGAGGTGACGAGCGAGCTCCAGCGCGTCCTCGTGAACGACCGCACGGCATTCGGCGAGATCGTGCCGGGCACCGAAGCGGACCCTTCGGTGTACATGGAGAGCGTGCATCACCTGATGAAGGTCGTGTCGGGCGCGCCGAACATCAGGCCGCCCTGGTTCTTCGACACCACCGAGCAGGGGGAAGGCTTCAACGACATCGGCACGCACCTCGTCGATCTCGTGCAGTGGACGCTCTTCCCGGAGCGGGCGATCGACTACCGCAAGGACATCAAGGTGCTGGCGGCGCAGCGGTGGCCGACCTCGATTCCAGAGGCCGACTTCCGCCGCGTCACGAGCACGCAGGGATTTCCGGCGGGACTGTCGAAGTCGATCAAGGACGGCCGCCTCGAGTACTTCTGCAACACGCTCGTGTCGTACGCGGTTCGCGGCGTGCACACGAAGCTGAACGTGATCTGGGACTGGGAGGCGCCGCCGGGATCGGGCGACACGCACTTTGCCTTCTATCGCGGCACGCGGGCGCGGATCGAGGTGCGCCAGACGAAAGCGGATCGATATCTCCCTTCGCTCTACGTCGTGCCGGCCTCGGCCAGCGTCAAGGGAGATGTACTGGCCGCCGTCCGCGCGCGCATCCAGGCCGTGCAGAAGGAGTATCCGGGCGTCTCGGTCGAGGATCTCGGGTCGGAGATCAGGATCTCGGTACCTGACGCGCTGCGCGTGGGCCACGAGGCGCACTTCGGCCAGGTCGCGTCGAGGTTTCTCGGGTACCTCCGGAACCGCGGCTCTCTGCCGTCGTGGGAGCGGCCCAACATGCTGGCGAAGTACTTCGTGACCACGACGGGCACGGAGCTCAGCCGTCAGCGCCCGGTGCGGCCGGCGCCGCGGATCGCTCCGAAGTAGCGCGCGCCGTGCACATCAACCACGTCAAGCTGGCGCTCAAACAGGGACGCGTGCAGTGCGGCTGCAGCGTCCTCCAGTTCCGCTCCGCCGACGTCATCCGCGCGCTGCGCGCCGCCGGCCTCGACTGGGTGTTTCTCGACGCGGAGCATGGCCCGTTCGATCTCGAGACGCTGCACGACATGATGCGCGTCGCGGTGCGCGAGGGGCTGTGCCCGATCGTCCGCGTCGCCGACCTGCAGTATCACCTGATCGCGCGCGCGCTCGATTCCGGCGCGCAGGGCGTGCTGCTCCCGCGCGTCGAGTCGCCGGATCTCCTCGCGAAGGCGGTCAGCTGGACGCGATACCCTCCGCTCGGCGTGAGGGGCTACGGCCTCGGAGGACCGCATCTCAGCTACGAGCGCGTGACGATGAGCGAAGCCGTCGCGCATCAGAACGAGCACGTCATGGTCGTGCTGCAGATCGAGACCAGGACCGCGCTCGAACGCATCGACGATCTCCTGTCGGTCCCGCACATCGACGCCGTGCTCATCGGCCCGGCCGATCTGTCCGTGTCGCTCGGCGTGCCGGGACAGTTCGAGCACCCCGACTTCCTCGCCGCGGTCGACCGGGTGCTCGAGCACTGCAACCGCCACGGGATCGCCCCCGGCATGCACATGCGATCGATCGAGATGGTGATCGCATGGCGCGGCCGCGGACTTCGCTTCATCAGCTGTAACAACGACATCGGAATGCTGTTCGAGAAGGCGGTCGAGACGGCAACGGCGCTACGCGGGTGACAATCTCAGTCGGCAGTCGGCAGTCGTGAGTCGTCAGTCCGGGTCGGCAGTCACAGTCGGCAGCCCCGCCAGTCGGCAGTCGGCAGTCGTCAGTCGTCAGTCCGAGTCGGCAGTCACAGTCGGCAGTCGACAGTCACGTCGACTGAGTTCGACGGACTGCCGACTGACGACTGTGACTGTCGACTCCGATTGCCGACTGCCGACCGCCGACTGCCGACTACAGTAGACTTCCCGCATGTCTCTCCCCACCTTCGCTGTCGTCGTCGCACTCTCAGCCCTCCAGACAACCCCTTTGTCGCTTTTTGATGGAAAGACATTCCAGGGTTGGGAAGGCGACACGCAGAAGACGTGGCGGGTTCAGGACGGTGCGCTGGTCGGCGGGTCGCTGACGGAGGCGGTTCCGCGAAACGACTTTCTCGTCACCACGAAGACGTACGGCAATTTCATTCTCAAGCTGAAGTTCAAGCTCGAAGGCACCGAGGGGTTCATCAACGGCGGGGTGCAGTTCCGCAGCCAGCGGCTGAAGGACCCGGCCCACGAGATGACCGGCTACCAGGCCGACCTCGGCGCGAAATACTGGGCCAGCCTGTACGACGAGTCGCGCAGGAACAAGACGCTCGTGCAGGCCCCCGAGGCGATCGTCTCGAAGGTGCTGAAGCCGAACGACTGGAACGACTACGAGATCCGCGCCGAAGGGCCGCGCATCCGGCTGTTCCTCAACGGGGAGCAGACCGTGGACTACACGGAACCGGACGCGTCCATCCCGCAGACGGGATTCATCGGCCTGCAGATCCACGGCGGCGGCAAGGCGCAGGTGTCCTACAAGGACCTCACGATCGTCGTTCTTCCCTGATTTCGAGCGCCCCGTCACCGTGAGGTCCCGGTCCCAGCCCAACCGTCGAGTCGGATCGACTGTCGACTCTCGACCGCCGACTGTCGACTGATTGATGCTCCTATAAGCCGAACCGCTTTGACCTGACTCCATCCGGTCAGTAGAGTGGCGACGGGCGGACTCCATCTCGAAGCCCGTTCACTGCGGAGGAGAGTCCATGACCAAGTCACCGCTGGTTCGTCTCTTTTTGCTATTCGCCTTCACCCTCTTCGCGCCTGCCGTCGCCCGCGCGCAGTTCAGCGCGTCCATTCAGGGCACGGTCACCGACGCGCAGAAAGCGGTCGTCGCCGAGGCCGTCGTGATGGTCACGCACACCGCGAGCGGCGTCACGCGCGAGGCGACGACGACGCCCGACGGCGTGTATCGGGTGCCCAGTCTCGGTCCCGGCACGTATCGCGTGCAGGTCGTCAAGCCGGGCTTCATCACCGCGCAGCGCGACGCGGTGACGGTCGGGATCAGCGAAGTCGTACGGCTCGACGTCACGCTCGAGGTGTCTGGTGTGCAGGAGAGTGTGACCGTGACGACGAGCGCGCCCGTGGTCGAGACCGAGCAGGGACGCGTCTCGGGGCGCGTGGATCGGCTCCAGCTGCAGGAGATGCCGCTCAGCGGACGCAATCTGTACAACCTGATTGCGCTGCAGCCGGGCGTCACCGGCAAGGGCGTGTCGGCGTCAATCAGCGGCGGCGGCGGCGCGGACGATTCGTTCGCGGGCGAGTCGGCCCCGCGCATCAACGCCAGCGGTCAACGCGACGAGGCGAACTCGTACACGGTTGACGACACCAGCACGAACGGCGTCGCGCGCGGCGGCATCACCAACCTGACGCCCAACACCGAATCGGTGGAAGAGGTGCGTGTCGTCTCGAACAACTTCTCGGCGATCGACGGCCGCAGTCCCGGGGCGCAGGTGCAGGTCATTACCAAGGCGGGCACGAACCAGTTCCGCGGGAGCGGCTCGTACTACTATCAGAGCGACGCGCTGACGGCGAAGAACGTGTTCGAGGCCTCGGTGCCCAAGTTCGACAAGAACCAGTTCGGCTACAGCTTCGGCGGTCCCATCATCCGCAACGAGCTGTTCTTCTTCACCTCGTATGAGGGGCTGCGGCAGGAAGGCGCTCGCGGCTCGAACTTCACGGTCGAGACGCCGGCGTTCCGCAACTTCGTGCTGCAGCGGACCCCCAACAACATCGCGGCACGGCTGCTGCGCGACTTCGCGCCGGCCGTCGATCCGACCACCGGCTTTCGCGATCTCGGGAGCCCGGCGCCCGGCGTCAACACCATCGGCCCGCCCGACGGGATCATGGACGTCGGCACGGCGTTCTTCGTGCCAGAGGGCTGGCGGGACGGCAACCAGTTCAACGCCCGCGCCGACTACGAGCTGCGCCCCGGCAAGGATCGCCTCTACGGCAACTTCTACCGGACGAACTCGTATGCGGTGACGGGCGGCATCAGGCCCGAGTTCAACCGCCCGACGCCGAACACGACGCACTACTGGAACGTCAACTATACGAAGACGCTCAGCTCGTCGAAGTTGAACGAAGTGCGCGCGGGCATGATGCGCCTCGTCGGCCTGCCCGACGTGCCGAAGCACCTCGAGATTCCCGGCATCACCGTCCAGGGCGGCGTCGCCGGGTTCGGCCAGTCCGGCTATCCAAACGGCTGGTGGCAGACCAACTGGCACTTCAAGGACATCTTCACTGTGATCAAGTCGAGCCATCTGATCAAGATGGGCGGCGAGCTGCGGCAGATGTACGGTTCGGCGAGCAACACCAACAATTACATTCCCGCTTACACGATCACGAACCTCCTGAACTTCGCCGACGACGAAGCGCTGCAGATGAGCCGTTACGTCGATCCGCGGACCGGCGAGCCGGTCACGGCGTTCTCGGAGCTCACGCAGACCGAGTGGGCGCTCTTCATCGACGACGACTGGAAGGTGACCAACAACCTGACGGTCAACGTGGGGCTGCGGTACGAGAACTACGGCACGTTCAAGGACTCGGACGACACGCTGCGGAACCTCCTGCTCGGATCGGGCGGGACGTTCTTCGATCAGATCGCCAGCGCCCGCGTCGACTTCGCCGACCAGTTCTTCGCGACCGACAACAACAACCTCGGACCGCGGCTCGGCTTCGCGTGGGATCCGAAGGGCGACGGCAAGATGTCGGTGCGCGGAGGCTACGGCCTCGCGTTCGACCGGCTGATGAACCTGCCGGCGGAGAACTATCGCCACAGTCCGCCGCTGCGCGCGACGGTTCTGCTGGGACAGCAGTTCGGCACGGCCTTCACGTACAGCCTCGGCGACGCATCGAAACCGTACCTCGGGTACCCGGTCGATCCGGCGCTGGCGGCGGGCCTCGACGAACGCAATGGCGTCCGCGGCGCGCGCGTCGCGCTGACCGTCGTCGATCCGGACCTGCGGAGCCCGTACACGCACAACTGGTTCGTCGGCGTGCAGCGGGAGATCTTCTGGGGCGTGGTGGCGGAAGGCAACTACCTCGGTTCAGCCGGACGGGGATTGCACAACGCCTACAACGTGAACCGCTTCGTCGGCGACCTCGCGACCGACAACGTGTTCACCGGGTTCAATCCGAGCTTCGCCGGGATCACGATGGTGCGCTCGAACTCGCGCGCCAACTATCACGGCGGCACCGCGACGCTCCGCCGCAACTTCAAGCAGGGCTACATGTTCCAGGGCTCGTACACGTTCGGCAAGGCGATGAACGACGCCGACCAGGCCGTGGGCGCGACCAACTTCCAGGACGCGGCCAACATCGCCGGCGACTACGCGATCGCCGGCTACGACGTGCCGCACAAGCTGGCGCTGGCCGGCGTGTGGGAGATGCCGTTCTTCCGGACGAGCGGCGGCCTGACGCAGACGCTGCTCGGCGGCTGGCAGCTCGCGGGCTCGGCGATCCTGCAGGCGGGCAACCCGATCAACATCACCAACGGCGCAGCGTTCCCCAACGGCGACTTCAACGCCGACGGCAGCGGCGGCGACCGTCCGAACGCGCCCGCCGCCGGCGTGAAGACCAGCGGCTGGAGCGTTGACGAGTACCTGGCTGGCATCTTCCGCGCCAGCGACTTCCCGGTACCGGCGCGCGGCACGAACGGCAATCTGGTGCGCAACGCCTACCGCGGTCCGGGCTACGCCGATGTCAGCCTGTCGCTCTCGAAGCGCTTCGCGATGACGTCGAAAATCAACACCGAGGTGCGCGTCGACGCGTTCAACGCGCTGAACCGCGTCAACCTCGACAACCCCTCAACTGATCTGAGCAACGCGAACTTCGGCAAGTCGACGTCGCAGCTGAACACGCGCGCGATCCAGCTGGGGCTGAGGGTGCGGTTCTAACACAGTGGCGGTCGCTCGGTCGGCCGGTCGCTCGGTCGTCCGGCCGAGCGACCGAACGACCGAACGACCGAAACCAATACAACGTTAGTCGTATGGGGTAGAGATCGGTTAGCTTCTATCAGCATGCCCCGCGTCTCTGCCAAGGCTTCCAGGACCACCCCCCGTGCTTCCGGCAAGAAAGACGTGGCTGCCGCCGTTGCGTTGTTGAAGCGCCGCGCCACCAAGGCGACTCGCGACGGGATGGTGCGCTACGGGCTGCCGCCGGACAAGGCGTTCGGCGTGCCCGTGGCCTCGATCAAGTCGACCGCGGCGGAACTGGGCCGCAGCCACGAGCTCGCGGCCGGGCTCTGGAGCACCGGGTGGTACGAGGCAAGGATGCTCGCCGCGTATGTCGACGATCCGTCGAAAGTCACACCGGCGCAGATGGATCGGTGGTGCCGGGACTTCGACAACTGGGGAATCTGCGACACGGTCTGCTTCGTGCTGTTCGACCGCTCGCCGCATGCGTGGCGCAAAGTTGATCAATGGAGCCGGCGCAACGACGAGTTCGTCAAGCGCGCAGGGTTCGTGCTGCTGGCCTGCCTCGCGCTCCACGACAAGAAGGCGGCGGACGAGCTCTTCGAGAAACGCCTGACGCTCTTCGACGGCGACGCCGCCGACGACCGCAATTTCGTCAAGAAAGGGGTGAGCTGGGCGCTGCGCTCCATCGGGCGCCGGAATCCGTCGTTGAACGCCCAGTCGGTCGCGGTGGCGCGCCGCATGGCTTCGGCGCCGGACGCTGGCTCGCGCTGGGTCGGCAGGGACGCGCTCAGGGAACTGACGAGGCAGCCCGCAGCCAGGGTCAGGCAGCGCAGCTCGTCCCGGAAACGACGAGGATGATTTTTTGCCGCGGGATCGTTATGCTGCCGCGTACGGACCATTTGCTTTCATGGAGGCACGAATGAACAGAGTACTCCTCGCATTCGCCTTGGTTGCCGGCATGGCTGCCGCGGGAAGCGCGGCGCCTGAAACCTGGACCGGAAAGATCAGCGACGAACACTGCGGCGCAACACACTCGCCGATGGAAGGCAAGAAGATGTCCGAGCGCGACTGCACGACCGTGTGCGTCAAGGGCGGCGCCAAGTACGTCTTCGTCGTGAAGGACAAGATCTATCAGCTCGCGGATCAGAAGGATTCCGCGCTCGCGACGCACGCGGGCCACACGGTCCTCCTGACCGGCGAGGCGAAGGGCGACGTGATCACGGTCTCGAAGATCGAGATGCCCAAAGAGGACAAGAAGTAGCCACCCGCTCGGCCCGGCGGCGGCACGAGCCGCCGCCGGCTTTTCACACGTCGGATACTCCCTCGCTCAGGTGCGCCACGGCCGTTTCGCTGCGTTCTTCTTCACACGCTGGGAAAGGTCTCATCGTCTGGCTCTCGGCCCCGTGATCCTCCAGGCCTCGAAGCACCAGCGACGGCCCGCGGCGCCCGATGCCGGACGCTCGAGCCATCTCGTAGGCGCCGCGGCAGCGGAAGGGCACGAGTCGAAGCGCGCGTTCCCGGCGCGCGGAGCGGGCCGCCGGCCGCCACGCGCACCGCACGACCAACCATCTCCGCTTTTGTCAGATGGCTCGCGTGCGCAACCGCCGCGTCACGCGGCGGACGTAGAATTGCGTGGGATCATGATCACGAGATACGACGTTGGCATGCAGACGCGAGACGGAGTGCGCCTGTCGAACGACATCTACCTGCCCGACGACAAGGGGCCACATCCCGTCATCCTCCAGCGCACGCCGTACAACAACAACGGCAGCTGGGTCGTCGCCGAGGCGCACTTCTACGTGTCGCTCGGCTACGCGTACGTCGCGCAGGACTGCCGCGGCAAGTACGACTCCGACGGCGAGTGGTATCCGTACCGCCACGAGACCGAGGACGGCGACGACGCGCTGACGTGGTGCGGCACGCAGCCGTGGTCGTCGGGGAAGGTGGGCATGATCGGCGCGTCGTACTCCGGGACCGTCCAGTGGTTCGCGGCCGCGACCGGCAACCCCTACCTCAAGTGCATCCAGCCGTCGGTCGCCTTCTCGGATCTCTTCTTCGATCACGGGCTGCGCAGGGGCGGCGTGCTCCAGCCGTACTTCTTCAGCTGGCTCGTCACGACCGCCGGGCGGACGTTGTTCGAGATCGACAAGGACCGCCGGGACCGCGCGCTGATGCACGTTCCGGTGAGCGACATGGACGAGTTCCTGGGCTTCGATCTGAAGTTCTGGAAAGACTTCGCGGGAAGAGACGAGGTACGACGATTTCTGGAAGCAGTTCAGCGTGCGGCACAGGTATCACGCGATCGACGTGCCGAGTCTCAGCGTCGCGTGCTGGCACAGCCCGTGGGAGCTGCAGGGTGCGCTGACGAACTTCGCCGGCGTGACGCGGCATGCGCCATCGGCCGATACGAGAGCCCGGCAGCGGCTGATCGTCGGGCCATGGACCCACTTCGTCAACGTGAGCCCGCTCGTCGGAGAGCACGACTTCGGACCGCAGGCGGTCATCGATCTTCACAAGATCACGACCCGGTGGTTTGCGCGCTGGCTGAAGGACGAACCAGCCGGAGACGAGCCCGATCCGCCGGTGCGCATCTTCGTCATGGGACGGAACAAGTGGCGCGACGAGACGGCCTGGCCGCTGCCAGACGCCGTCCCGACGGCCTTCTACCTTCACAGCGGCGGACGCGCCAACACGATCGACGGCAATGGATCGCTCGATCGCGAACGCCCGTCGTCTGACGAGCCGGCCGACCGCTACGTCTACAATCCCGAGCGGCCGATTCGCCTTCCGCTGAGCGACACGACGCCGGAGGATCACCTCTACGCGGACAGGCGGACGATCGAACGGCGTGACGACGTGCTGGTCTACAGCACCGAACCGCTGGCGGAAGACGTGGAGGTGACCGGACCGGTCACGGCGACGCTGTTTGCCTCGACGTCAGCGCCGGACACGGACATCGTCGCTACGCTCGTCGACGTGTCAGCGGATGGATTCGCGAAGCCGCTGACGTGGGGCATCGCGCGCGGGCGCTACCTTGCCGGCGTGGAGAAGCCTGCGCTGCTCGAGCCGAATCGCGTGTACGAGTGGACGATCGATCTCTGGGCCACCTCGCACGTGTTCCTCGAGGGGCACCGTATCCGGCTCGACGTCACGAGCAGCTTCTTCCCGTTCTTCGGACGCAATCACAACACGGGGCATGACGTCGCGACGGATGTCGCGTTCGCGCTCGCCGAGCAGACGATCCACCATTCGAGCGAACGGCCGTCGCACATTCTGCTGCCGCTCGTCGTCCGACCGGTCCGGCCAAAGCAGGACACTACACCTTCCTGAGTAGTGAGCTCATTCGGCCGTGGCTTCCGGCTTCAGCCGGAAGATCGTCGGCGTCACTCCAGCCAGACGACCCGGCGCGTGTCGTGATGCTCCCAGTGTCCGCCGTCCACGCGCATCGACCATGCCTGGTGGCTGTACCCGGACACGAACGGCAGGCACGTGACCTCGACGGCCAGCTCTGTCCCGCGCTTGACGGGCACGCCGCGGTAGAAGGGATACACGTACTGCCGCCAGTGCGTGGCCGGCGAGTCCGGTGCGGTCGAGAGCGTCACGCCGGCGCCGAAGTCCGCGACGAACCAGGCGACCAGGCCGTTGCAGCGCCCTTCGCGCTCGATGCGGAACTCCAGTTGCGTCCGCGTCGGGAGGTGCGACGCGTGGCGCGGGATCCGGTACGTATCCGTCGTCCACATCACTTGCGGCTCCGCGAGCAGTTTCGCGGGCTGGCGGTTGCCGTTGTGATGGTTCGTCCAGCCGTACTCCTGACCGGCGGCCTGGCCGACGAGCGACAGATCGAGATCGTAGGGCTTGCTCGGCCAGAAGTTCATCTCGTCTTCCATCGACTCGACGAGGGCGGGCGCGATCATCGCCGTCACGCGCTCGGGCAGCATCAGCCCGCCGGGCTTCAACCACCGGTCGCGCGCGACGAGCACGTGCGACAGCATGTTCTCGTCGACCCCAATGGTCCCGAGCCACTCGGAGACGATCACGTCGACCACCTCCGGCAGCACGACCTTGTCCATCTCCGCCTCGATGACCTGAATGCGATCGGCGAAGCCGTTCGCGCGGATCAGCCGGCGTGCGAGGTGCGCGATGCTCGTGCGTTCGACGGCGTAGACGCGCGCCGCGCCCGCCTGCGCCGCGAACATGCTCAGGATCCCGCTGCCCGCGCCGACGTCCAGCACGACGTGGTTGGGCCTGACGCGCGCGAACAGTGCCTTGCGGAACACTTCGTTGCGCGTGTCGTCGCGCAGCATCGCTCGATGAATGCCTAGAAGGTGATACATGTCCCACCGTCATGTAACGTCCGCCACAATGCCCGCGGACCTCGCCCCTGAAGTGTCCGGCCCGGCCGGACCTGACTTGTCCTACGACACGCCGCCCAGCGCGCGGTCCGCCTGCGGGAGGCCGCTGCCCTGGACGACCGCCTCCATCCCGAGGTTCACGCACGACGCCTGCAGGATCGCCTTCACCATCTCGGGCTGCTGGCGCGTGCGCGTCCGGATCTGCGGGTACGCCTCGAGGATGAGCGCGACGAGACCGCTGATCATCGGGCACGCCATCGACGTGCCATCCCATGCCGCGTACCCGCCGGGCACGGTCGACACGACGGCCACGCCAGGAGCGCAGACCGAGATCTCAGGACCGAAGTTCGTGAAGGTCGCCGAGAACAGGCGCCCGGTCCAGTCGCGCTCGATGCCCACCTTGGTCATGTGATCGCTGTCGTCGGGGAAGGTGCCGTAGCTCCCGAGCGCGCTGACCGCAATCACGGAGTCGTACGCCGCCGGATACGCGACGCGTGTGCCCTCGTTGCCCGCGGCGGCGACGAGCGTGAGCCCGCGCTGGTACGCATCGTTGAGGACCTGCTCGAGCACGGGGTCCGGGCTGGGAGCGCCCAGACTCAAGCTGACGACATCGATGTTGTTGGCGATCGACCACTCGATCGCCTCGATGATGTCGCTCACCATGCCGCCGGGAAACACCTTCAGCGAGTAGACCTCGCAGTCGGGCGCGCCGCCGCTGATGCCGATGTTGTTGTGCTGGCAGGCTATGACGCCCGCGCAGTGCGTGCCGTGGCCCTTCTCGTCCACGTTCCACGATTCCGGCGGCGATCCGTCCAGCGTGTTGAAGCCGCCCTTGGCCTGGAGATCGCCGCTGTCGTTCACGATCCCGGAATCGACGACCGCGACCTTCACGCCGCGCCCGCGCCAGCGGCGGTTGACCTTGGGAAAGCCGAGCAGGCTGTGTCCCCACGTGTAGGCGCCGGACGTCCCGAGCGACCGCAGCGCAATCTTCAGCTCCGGCTGCGCGCCCTGGTCCACGTCGGTCAACATGCGCGACCAGTGATCGCGCCTCGGTGACGCGACGACGCGCGACAGGTTCTTCTCGAACGACTGCAGCGTCGTGCGGCCGCGCGCGTCCGTGATGGCCTTGTAGTTCGCCGCGGACCCGATGCCGTAGACCGTCACGTCGGCGAGCGGCGCGCCCGTGGCCTCGTCGGTCACGACGACCGGGATCGGGAAGTCGCTCTGCGAGACCGAGAGGGTGTCCGCATACCCGGGCGGCTGGAAGAGCGTGAGCGGCTGATCCTCGGTCACGATCACATCCGGGTTCGCGGCCTGCATCCGCCGCGCGTCCGCGTCGCTCATCTCGACGACGCGCCGGCCCAGGCGCGTGCGCTTGACTTCCGTCAGGTCCGGTTGGCCGGCCACGAGCGCCTCGAGCCGCCCCGCCGCCGCGGGGCTGACGCCGGTCAACCGGCTGGAGACGTTGTACCGCTTTCGCGACGGGACCACGGGCTGCGCGAAAAGGGGAGTGTTCACACGCATGACTCGCTCCTGGATGACGTCTGCATCTTCATGGAAACGGGTGAGGCTCGAAGTTGAGCTCCGTCACGTCGGGTACCGTACTGCGATAGCTCATTCGCACCGGCGACTCGAACATCCGGCTGCCGTCGAGATGAGGGTGGTGCATCCCGAAATCCAGCGGCTGCGCGCCGGGCACGAGCACCTTGACGACCGAGAATCCCAGTTGCGCCATCTCGGGCAGCGTGATGTCGACGACGATCGCCTCCAGCCCGCAGGCCGCGAGGCGGTTGACGCACGTCACGATGTTCCCGGCCGCATCGTCGGACGCGCCGTCGCTGACGAGATCGTCGCGAGCGACGAGCGATCGCGGCCGCAGGATCGAATCGAGGAGCGGCAGGTTCTCGCGGGCCGCGAAGAAGAGCGCATGATCCTCCTGGGTCAGCACGTCCTCGCGGCGGACCGGGCGCCGCGAGTACGGGCTCTCGTGCAGCGTCCGCGTGAGCAGGTGGACCATGGAACTTTCCGTCAGCGCCTTCTCGATGGCGCGCTCCTCGTCCAGGTTCGCCGAGGCGCCAATCATCGCGGCGGGATAGGACGGATGCGTTCCCATCATGACGGTGAAAGCGACCGGGATGCCGATATCCGTCGTCAGCCGCGAGCACACGAGTCGAACCGGCGCGGAGGCGAAGCGCGAGAGCGTCTCCTTGACCCTGCCGTCGGCAAAAGTGCGGAGATCGAATCCCGGGACCGGGAGGCGATTGCGCCAGAAGATCACGAACGCGTCGCGCTCGACGACCTCGAGGATGCCGCCGAGGATCGCGTCCTCGCGCGTGATGCCCGCGGCGTAGCCGCTGACCGGCGCGAGCTCGAAGATTTCGGATGGCGAGTGCGGCACGTACGTGACGTGCACGAGCGAGGCCGGCACCAGCACCTCGGCGTTTCTCGTCAGCGACCAGCCGGGCACCCAGCCCAGGATCGCGCGCGAGTCAGGCCGCGCGTACGGAAACCCGGGCGTCGAATACTGCGCTTCGCTCCATTGCACGAAGCGCCTGGGATCGATGGCGCGATCTCCGAGGTCCGCATACGAGGCGTACTCGACGGTCGCCGGATCGTAGAACGATGCGCAGTGGCGTTCGACCGCCTCGCCGATCGCCTTGGCGAGCGCGGATTCCGCCTCGAGCGCGGTACCGCCCGTGACGGGCACGAGTTGCGGACGCCCGAACTGCGAGCTCGTGTAGTCGGTCAAGTGGGCGTGAGCGTGGAAGAACATCGGGTCGGTCGGGCGGAGCTGATACCACTCGACCGAGTCGATGATCTTGCACGGCCCGCCCATCAGGGCGGGCAGCCTGTTGATCGTCTCCGCGGGCCCGTAGGCCTGGCGACGCTGGAGTGCCAGTTGCTGAACCATGCTGATGGCCGGCGCGAAGGCATCCGGCGGGCGAACCGTGGTTCGCCCACCGGACAGGATCCGCCAACGCGACTCAGAAGCAGAGCCGCGGCAGCGTCGGGATCGTGATCCGCGGGAACGTCGGCAGCGTGATGCGCGGGATCGTCGGGATCGTGATGCGCGGGATCGTCGGCAGGCAGACCCGCGGCAACGTTGGCAGCGTCGGCAGGCAGACCCTTGGCAACGTCGGCAGGCAAATCCGCGGGATCGTCGGCAGCGTCGGCAGGCAGATCCGCGGGATCGTCGGCAGCGTCGGGATGGTCACCGGCGGCAGCGTCGGGATCGTGATGAACGCCGGCGTGAAGGCCGCCGCGCCATACGGATCGTAGCCGGACGGATCGTAGCCGGACGGATCGTAGCCGCCCGCGCTATACGGGTCGTAGCCGGCGGCGCTGTAGGCGTCGTAGCCCGATGGATCGTAGCCGCCCGCGCTGTACGGGTCGTAGCCGCTGGCACTGTAGGCGTCGTAGCCCGAGGGATCGTACCCGCTGCTCGAGTACGGGTCGGCGGAGAACGGCAGCGTCGGGATCGTGATGCGCGGAATCGTGATGCGCGGAATCGTGATGCGCGGCGGAATCGTCGGGATGGTGATCCGCGGGAACGTCGGGAACGTCGGCAGCGTCGGCAGCGTGACCCTCGGGAGCGTCGGAATCGTGATGCGCGGGAACGTCGGCAGCGTCGGCAGCGTGACCCGCGGGAGCGTCGGAATCGTGATGCGCGGGAGCGTGGGCAGCGTCGGCAGTGTCGGCAGCGTAACCCGCGGCAGCGTGGGAATCGTCACCGTGGGCAGCGTTGGAATCGTGAGGAACGCCGGCGTGAACGCACCCGACGGATCGTAGGCAGAGTACGGATCGTAGCCGCTGCCGGAATATGGGTCCGCGGCAGCCGACGGATCGTAACCGGCAGCAGCATACGGATCGTAGCCGCTCATTCCGTACGGATCGTAGCCGGCGGCCGAGTAAGGATCGTAACCCGAGGCATTCATTGCGATCTCCTTTCGTTCACCCGTGGCGAGGTCGAGTTCCTCGACCTTCATGACCTGTTTCGTCTGCGTGTTGACGTGAATGACGTACGGCTTGACATCGGCGCCTGCCGTGGTGCCGGTGCGCGCGCGCGACCCGGACGACTGTCCGCCTGCCGCGGTCCCGCCGCCTGTCGCTGGTGAAGCAGCCCTTCGTGACGCCATGAGAAAGCACCTCCTGATTCCGTCGTAATCACCGGGCCGATCGACAGTCGCGTCCCGCGCGCGGGGCCGCACGTGCGGAACAGGCACACCACGACCAGGTCCGGTACGAACGGAGTCTGAGAACGCGCGAGCACGCGATGACAGCGTGTCGAGTGACAGCGTTCGAGCGAACGCTGTCGGCGAGATCAGAGCGTATCGTGCAGCGTACGTTGACCGCAATCAATCGCTGTTGACGTTTCTTGCGATTGATCGACGTTTTGGTGGACGTCGCCCGCCGCGGCGACTTCTCTCGTGTCGCGGCCGAGCTGCGGCTCCGCTTCGTCGTCGAACCGTCGGCGCCACACCGTCGGCGAACAGCCGTGCAGCCGGCGGAATTCGCGATCGAAGTGGCTCGTGCTGTCGTATCCGACCGCGGCCGCGATCTCCTTGATGCTCATGATGCCGGTGATGAGGTGGCGCCTGGCCTCGCGGAGGCGCCGCTTGATCAGGTGCGCGCGGAAGCCAGCCCCCGTCTCCCGTTTGATTAGATGGCTGAGGTGGTGCGCCGAAAGGCCGACCTGTTTCGCGACGGCCTGCAGGCGAAGACGCGAGTCGTGATACGACCGATCGACGTGCTCGATCGCCAGCCGCACGCGCGCGCTGATGCGTCGCGCACCGCTGGACGTGCGCGCAATGAAGTCAGTCATTGATGCTCCGTGGCTCCAATGCTTCAGTTTGCCGGGGCGCGTGGGTAGGGCAGGCGCCGCGGTGTGGGGAACGGCTACGTTACGCCCCGCTCTGTACAGGGTTAACGACAATGCCGATCCAGGATCGTAAACGTGCGGACTGAGACGAACGCACAGCTACTGATCAGGTGAGTTCTGCTTTTTTTCTCTTGCCGGCGACTCATGTGGATGTCGCGCGCGCGGCGTGTGCATCAGCCGCGCACGCGTTGAGTGACTGCTCGCGCTGTGAGGCAGCGGAGCCGCAGAGTTCCGCTAACACATCCAGCAATGGTCGCAACCCCGACGCGGGTCGCGCGTCGAACGGGCGCCCGGGCTGCGCGATCAGGGCTGAAAGCGCGGCGTGGCCCGAACGATGAACCTCCGCTGTTCGAACGTGTCGGGATTCTCGCTGACGACCGTCATCACGATCTGCCCGAAGTTGTTCAGCGCCTCGCTGCAGGTGAAGACGCTCGACACCGGCACCCCCTCGTAGATGTCGCCGGACTGCAGCACCCTGTCCTTCACGGGATGGGACCCCGTGAACACGCCCTGAAGCGGGAATCCGTTCGGCCCGAACTCGTCGAGGTCGGCGGTGAAGACGACCTGCCCCAGATCGTTCAGGGACGGTCTCCCGAATGAGGAGTACCGGCCCGAGCTGTCGGCGACCGTCGTCACCGGACCGCCGCGGCTCGTGAAGATGCCCAGTATCTGGGGATCCTGGCTGGTGAAGCCCGTGACCGCCACCCGGCCGAAGATGTTCAGCGATGGGTCGAACACGGCGAGGCCGCTGGAACTGCTGTCGAAGATCCGCTTGAACGTGCCGTCGGGGTTCGACAGCACGATCCCGTTGTCCTGGAACGCAATCTGCCCGAGCTCGTTGAGCGACATGCGCGACGAGGGGCTGTCGAACTCGCTCGTGGAATTGCGGAAGCGCTCGTCGAAGATCCCTTGCCTGGACCCGGCGAACAGGCCCTGGTCGAAGAGCGGCTGTCCCCGCAGCTCGATGGCCAGCGCAACTTTGCCGAAGCTGTTCACCGACACGTCGGCGACGATGAACTCCGAGATGAAGTCGCTGCCCGGCGGGTTGTTGGTGTGCGCGATCGTGGTGAGCGGTCCGCCCTCGCCGAGGAAGACGCCCTGCCGCGGCGTGTCGCGTTGCTCCGGCGTGGTGCAGGCCTCGGGCGCCGACAGCCGCCGGAGATTCCCCTGGAATGCCACTTCGCCCCGCTCGTTGATCGACGCGTTCGACGTGATCTGGGTGAAGCCGTTGTCGCAGAAGGTCGGATAGTTGGCGACGCGCTCCGTGTGCGCTACGACCACCGGCTCGTCGCGTGCGTCCCGCTTCGTGATGAGCTTGTCGAAGCCGAGGAGCGTGTCCTCCACGAGCACCGCGACCGTCCCGAGGCCGTTGATGGCCGGGCAGCGCAGGGGCACGAGGCCTTCCTGGCTGTCCAGCAGCGTCGTGAATCGATATTTCGCAGAGCTCGACTGGGCCTCCGCACCCGATGCCGCGAGCAGAAGGATCAGCACGGTGAGCATTGCTGGCATGTTCCCCTCCCTTGTCGATGTTGGACCGAGCGTCGCGATCGACCGGCGCGAAAGCGCAATGGAGGTGCCACCGCGATCGCAATCGCGCACGCCGGGATTCACGACAGCAGGCGCAGATGGGCTTGAGGCGAGGGATTTCGGCGGGCGAAAGCAACGGACGGCCGACGTAAAGCGCTTCGACCCTACCAGACTACCAGATGACGCGCACGGCGCCGGACGCGCGGATGTCTGCATCACGCGTGAGAAGCGGCAGCGCCAGCGTTCGCGCGGCCGCGACGATGAGCGCATCGAACGGATCGCGCGTGAAGCGAAGATCGTCGGCGAGATAGATCTGCTCGGACGTCAGGTCGACGGCGTGATACGCCGGGTTGCTGAAGAGATCGCCGAAGAAATCTCGTATCGGGCGCCGCAGGTTGATCCGGCTGGCACGCGCCAGGAGACCGATCTCCCAGATCACGGCCATCGGCACGTAGACGAGCGCCTGCTGCCGCTCGGAGGCCTCGAAATGCGCCGCCGCGCGACGGCCCCAGCGCCCGGCTGCCAGACGCATGGAACAGCAGGGCGTGGGTGTCGGCGACGGCCGCGGGTAAATCAGCCACGACGTCGTGAGCGCTTGAGGCGCCGGACCGGCTCGTAAGGGGCGCGCGTTTCAGAGACCCGGAGCGGCCGCGCCAGGGACGCGGCAAAGAGGTCGCGCACGACGCTGTCCGCCCGCTCGAGCCGCGGGTCGTCGGCGGCGAGATCGACGGTCCCCACGACGCTCCGAACGGCCGCCGTCACCCCGAACTGGCCCGCACGCGCCGCAGTAATCAGGTCGTCAACCGCCGCGCTGAGATTCCCGTGGGCGTGGCCACGACCCCTCAGCCACAGGAGGTTGGCCTCGTCGAGCGTGAGGGAAACGGCCTTCTTTGGCATAACAGTATTATATCATGCTTAAATACTATAACGGGGCGAACGCTGCTGTTCGCGCAGTCGGATTCGTTCACCGAGGATCTGATGCTGGTCGAGAACTTTCGGTAGCGAACGTCAGAGTCCGCCTTCGCCAGGGCTACGGCGTACAGCCTTCGCCTGAATCGAGAGCGAAGGCTGGCTTGCCGAGCCGAAGCTTGCCATCTGACAGCGACAGCCCGCCTTCGCCGCTTTGCGGCTTCGGCGCGGCAGCCTTCGCGTGACAGTGAGCGAAGGCTGGTGCCGGAGGTCGGAATCGAACCGACACGGGGAGTGAACCCCACGGGATTTTGAGTCCCGCGCGTCTGCCAGTTTCACCACTCCGGCCCGAGGTGTGAACGCTCAGTATACCAGCCCCTGCCGGTCAGGCCGACGGGCGAGAGTGCGAGTACCACTGGCGCGCGAGCTTCCGCAGCCGCCAGCCGACGACGATCGCGACCGCCAGCACGACGAGCTCGACGAGCAGTTCGCTGATCCCGACAGAGACGGCGGCGATCCCTCCAGAACCAACATCGCGCGTAAACCACAGTGCCCAGGCGACCCGCGTGAAAAGCCACGCGACGGCGACGACCAGGGTTGCGCCGACCATGATGGCGAACCGCTTTCCAGTCATGCTGGTTGATCCTAGAGGATAACCCGGCGCACTTTCCAGCCGCTTCCAATCTCTTCCGTGCGATCCTGTCATGGTCCCCAGACATTGAGAACAAGGAGCGCCCGTTGGAAGCCCTCTTCTACGTGAGCCCGTGGCCGGGACTCGTCCTGTGGAGCGTGCTCTACGTGTCGGACTTCTTCATGACGATGACCTGCGCGCGTCTGTACCAGCAGGGCGCGCGCGAGCGCATCGCGTTCGAAGGGAGTTACGAGATCACGCCGTACTATCAAGGCGACGTCGACGCGCTGCGGATGGTCAGCCCTCGCTTCCTGCTGGCCCTCGTCGCGACCTGCGCGATCCAGGCCATGCTGTGGTACCTGTCGATGCGCACGGGGGTGCTGCCTCAAGCCTACCTGTTCGCGGTCGGCATGATGGTCGGCGTGCAGCTCACCATTCACGTGCGGCATATCCGCAACCTGTTTCTCTTCCGCGCGGTGGTGGCCGGCGACGGCATCACGGGACGGATCAGTACGGGCGTCCGGTGATGCTGCGGCTCTCTGCCGTGGAGTTCATGTCGTTCGCCGGCCTCTACGCGATCTTTGCAGCGATCACCCTCAGCTGGTTCATCCTCGGCGCCGCGGTGATCTGCGTCGCGATGGCCGCGAATCACCGGACGCTGGCGCGCACCCATCCCGCGAAGGTGAACGCGGCGTGAAAACGGCACTCGTGACGCCCGTCGTCGAGAGCCGGCGGCACGAGCGGCTGATCGCGTACTACGAGAACGCCGGGCCGGACTACGGCGAGTGGAGCTCCGGCTTCAACATGCACTTCGGCTACTACCGGTTCGGACTCAACCCGTTCCGGCGCGAGTCGATGCTGGACGAGATGAACCGGCAGACGCTGGCGCGCTTGCGCCTCGATCCGGAGCGCGACGATCTGATCCTCGATCTTGGCTGCGGCGTAGGCGCCACCGTTCGCACCGCCGCAGCGATGTTTCCGCGAAAGCGCGTGCTGGGCATCACGGTGGTTCCCTGGCAGGTCGAGACGGGAAACGGGTGGAACCGCAGGCTCGGTCTATACCCGCGCGCACGGCTCGAGCTCGCCGACTACACGGACACGGGATTCCCGCCGGCGTCGATCGACGGCGCGATCGCGATCGAAAGCGCGTGCCACGCCGAAGGCCCCGACAAGCTGCCCTTCGTCAGGGAAGCGGCGCGGCTTCTCAAGCCTGGCGCGCGGCTCGCGGTCGCGGACGCGTTCCTCAAGAACCCGGATCGGCCGCTCGGTCCGATTTCGTCGCGGCTGAACGACCTGCTCAATCAGAGCTTCGTGCTGCCTCAGCTCCCGCAGATCGAGAGCTTTGCAGCAGCGCTCACGCAATGCGGGTTCGAGGACGTGCAGGTCGAAGACATCTCGTGGCGCGTCGCGCCGTCGGTCATGTACCGCACCGTACGTCGTGTCGTCGTTCGTGATCAAGAAGCTGCTCCGCCGCCAGAGGTTGAGCGAGCATACCCGTGCAAATCTTTGGGGATCGCTGATGTGCTCGTTCCTGGGCGTGAACCGGATGAAGTTCGGGTACTACCTGGTCTCTGGAAAGAGGGGAGTGAAGCCGCGCTCGTGACCTACGCCGCCAGGTACCGATTCAGATTCAATCCTTCCTGCGGGCGCAGGGTTTCGACGACGTGGCGCTGGTACTGGCCGGAGAGCGCACGTGTGCTCGTATCGATCTCCGTCGCGATGGGTTCGAGGTCCGCTCCCATCAGCGCGATGACGGGATGCAGCGGCTCGCGCTGGTTCGTCCGGATCACCACGCCCAGCTCGTCGCGGTCGGTGCGCACGACCGATCCCAGCGGGAAGAAGCTGATCGCGTTCACGAACGCCTTGACGAGCGCCGTGTTGAGCTTGGTGCCCGCGAGCCGCGCGAGCACGAGGCAGGCCTGTTCGGGCATCGCGGGATCCTGATAGGACCGCGCACCGGTCATCGCTTCGTAGATGTCGGCCACGGCCACGAGCTGGCTGAGGAAATGGGGGACGGCGGCCTCACCGAGATCGGGATAGCCGGTGCTGTCCACGCCGCGGTGATGCTCGAGCGCGACGGTCGGCGTCAACGGGCGGAGGCCGTCGACCTCGACCAGGATTTCGGCGCCGTAGGTCGTGTGCGCTTCCATCATCTTGCGCTCGCGCTTGTCGAGCGCGGACGGCTTCTTGAGAATGTCGAGCGGGATGCGCGTCTTGCCGATGTCGTGCAGCAGCGCGGCCTCCGCCAGCGCCGCCGTCGCGTTCGGATCGAAGCCGAGCTGCTTGCCAATCAGCAGGCTCAGCGTCGCGACGTTGACCGAGTGGCAGTAGGTGAGGTTCTCGTAGAGCTTCACCGCGAGAATCTGTCCCAGCGCGGCGTTGCTGGCCGCGACCTTCTGAATCAACAGCTGCACGATGTCGCGGATCGTCCCGAGATCGATCCCCCTCCCCTGCATGACATCGTCGAACGTCCGTTCCGTCAGCGCGAGCGAGAGCTCGTAGGACGGATCGAGCGGTCCCGTCGGACTGTCGGGCCACTGGACCGTCTTCCACTTCGTGTCGAGCGGCACCAGCCGTCCGAGGCTGATGTGCCGAATCTCGCGCGCCGCGAGCTGGACGTCGATCGCGTCGCCGGCCGGCGCCTCCTTCAGCTGCCACAGGAACTCCGAGATCGTGAGCAGCTCCCGGCGCGTGACGCCGGCCGCGATGTGGATGCTGTCCACGCCGAGATCGGTCAGCTCGCGGAGGACCTGCGCCTGCGCCTCGCTGTCCTGGCGGAACGGGACTCCGTCGAGGTGCGCGGATCCGTGGATCACGTCGAGCCGCAGGCCGTGCGACGACGACTGGATGTGGCGCTGCACGCCCTCGTCCAGCTCGGCGAGCTTCTGCTCGATCGCCGGATGGCCGGGAGGGTAGAGGCCCGTGAGCCGTCGGAGGCTGACGAGTCCCTTGAGGAGGGCGACCGGGTCCACGCCGTGCGTTTCTGATTTCATTGGGCGAGCAGTGTCTGCGCCTGACGCGCGACGCGCATCAGCGCGGGGTTCCAGAAGCGGTAGCGCAGCGGCACGAGCGCCTGGAGCGCCGGCGTCAGGTGTTCGCGCGCGCCAGCCTGCACGGCGCGATCGATCAAGCGTCCGGCTACCTGCGGATGGCGGATCACGAACTCACGCCGGCCGAGGAGCTCGCGCACCTGCCGGTCCGCCTCGGTCCGCGGAAAGTGCCAGAGCGTCTGCTCGGCGGCGCCGCCGATCCACCCCTTGCCCTTGTCGATCTGCGCGACGACGATCGCCGCGGCGCGCGGCGTGCCGATCCTGGCGAGGCTGCGAAACGCTTCCCGCACGGCCTGCTCGTCGGGGCTGGTCAGGAGCGCGCCGAGCGGCGGTTCGTACCCCGCGCCGGCGTGGCCGAGCACGCGAGCGATCACTCGGTGCATCGCTTCGCCCGCCGTTTCGAGCGATGCGGCGAGGGAGGGCGCGACGAGACCTGCGTGATCGCACAGCAACTGCACGGCGGCACGCCCGGCAGTGTCTTTCGACTCCTTGATGGCTGCAGGCTGCGCGCGGACGGCTTCGAGGAGCGCGGGCCCGACGCCAGGGCCCAGGGCCTCGACGATCGCGCTTGCCGCCTGGCGGCCCTCTTCGCTTCGCCCGGCCAGCTCGACGAGGCGTGCCGCGCGGCGCACGGTGCAGAAGTCGTTAAGCGCGGAGACGATCACGCCGGCCACATCGGGCCGCGACTCGCGGAAACCGTCCGCCATCCCGCGCTCCAGCGCAAGCCAGCCGGCCATCTCGCCCCAGCGCTCGTCGCGCTCCAGCAGTTCGATGAAGCGTGCGGCCCTCGTGATGAATCGCTGGGCGAGCTCGGGATTCGGCTCCAGCCGCACCAGCCGCAGCACGCAATTGAGCTGCAGGACGATCGGATCCGTGGCGCCGATCGACTCGCGGATGGCGTCGAGCGTCGCCACCGTCTGCGGGTCGAGCGCGAGGTCGAACGCGGCGAACTCCGCGAAGCTTCGGGCTTTCTCGCGATCGATCCGCGTCAACTTTCTCGCGTGCGCGTCGAGCCCGGCGTCCTGGCTCTTGCCCGTCCGCTCATCGACCCGCGACTGCACCATCGGCAGGAGCGCGGCGTGCCGTTCGGGCGACAGGTCGAGCCGCGCGAGCGCGGTCGTGACGACTTCCGGCGCGGCCGTCTCGAGGTCGAGCAGCAGGCACAGGGACTCGGCCAGATCAACGTCCGGAAAGTCCCGAAGGACGTTGCCGTCGATCTTCCCGTCGAGGAGCCCGGGCAAAATCGTCTTCCGGAGCAGCGTTTGACGATGTTCGGGATCGAGATCGAGGACGGCGCGGGCCAGCTTCCCGAACATGACCTTCGAGACGCGCGGGTCGAGCGCCGCGAAGAGGGTGGCGACGTCGCTGAATTTCCTGCTCAGTGCGTCGCCATCGTTTTGGACGTCGCTCAGGTCGTCCTCTGTCAGGCGGAGGAGCATGCCGGCCAGCGTCGCCGGATCCTGCGCGAGCAGCGCGAGATCGACGAGCGAGACCTGCTCGAACCTGGCGGCGGGATCGACGCGTACCCACCCCTTGTCGGGCGGATACAGATGATCGACGGGTCCGCCCGTGGCCATCAGCGCGTCACGCCGCGCGCGCTCGTGCTGGATCAACGTGTTCAGCGAGCCGGTCGGCGCCGCGACCTCGAGGACCTGCGGACGGTACGCCGCCCGCAGTGCGATCCGGCTGACGCCGTGCTCCTCGAGCAGCTCGATCAGGCTGAGCTCCAGACCGTGCCTGGTGTCGCACTGCACGAGGTCCATGCAGAAGCGCGCCAGCTCGCGTGCCGACGCGGCGCGCTCGATCGTCACCTGCGCGATCGCCGCGGAATGCAGGCGGCGCGCGAGCTCCTGCTCGACGACCGTTCCCGCGCCGATCGCCACTTCGTCCACGATCAGCTCGCGAGGCATCACGCGGAAGACGACCTGTTCCCGTGCCTCGATCGCCACGAGCGATCGCTGGCACGCCTCGATGGCGCTCACGCACATCTGGCTGCCGGGGGGATACGTGTGGAATTGCTGGACGGCGCGCGCGAGGAGGTGCAGGAACTCGTCGGCTATCGGTGCGTCGGCTGTCCGGGGCGCTGTCCCGGCGGCCAGCGGAGTCCTGGCATGAGGCGCAGCAGATCGCCCTCCTCCCAGACTTGTGGGCCGGACGTCAGAACTGTAATCGCCCGCGCGTGCGTGGACTGACACGACTGGTCGTATTCGCTTGGCAATCGGTAATGAAACGAGAGACTTAGGTCGTCTCGCCGCCTGCGCCGGGAATCCACGTGCACGGAGCCCCTGCAGGATGCGCTCACGAGGGGCAAGAAACAGGCCGGTGGCATCAGTGCGCCCTCGATGCCGTTGACTGAGGCGTCAACGTTCGCACGAACAGGTCTCCGTCGTCGGTCCGGTCGGACCCGTCGCGCGGATGGCGCGACGAGAATGCGACGACGCTGCCCGTGCCGTCGATCGAGATGCCGGCGCTCCAATTCATCCAGCCGCCGTGCTCGTCTTCGCTGATCCGTACGATCCTGGACGTAAGGCGATCGAAGACGAACGTGTCCCAGAGGAGATTGATGTCCTCCTGCGCCTGCTCGCAGCGCGACGCGCAGACCAGGTTGGCCGCGTCCGACTGGAACGCGATGAAGCGCCCGTCGGACGAGATCGTCGGGCTCGTGCTCACGCCATTGGCGACGGATCCGTTGGTGGTGCGGCTCACGAGCAGCGTCGCTTCTTTGTCGCGATCGAAAAGGAAGATGTCCGTGCTGCGGTTGGCGTCGTTGTCGGCCAGGTTTCCGGCGTTCGACGCGTACACGACGAAGCGGCCGTCGCCGCTCACCGCAGGAAGAGTACTGTCGCCGTCGAGAGGGGCGCCGCGCGACGATCGGCTCACGCGAACGATCGTCCCCGACGTGAGATCGCGCAGGTAGACGTGGCGCACCGGTGACTCTTCACCGCGTCGCGCCGCACCGCTGTCGAGAAGCGCGGTCGACGCGAACGCGACCCAGCGTCCGTCGGCGCTGACGCTGGGCAGCACGCTCGTCCCCTTCGCCGGCTGCAGGCCGCTCGTGGGGACGCTCACGCGGCTGATTGCTCCAGTTGCGAGATGGACCGCGTACACGTCCTCGAGATGGCCGTTCGCGTCGGGGCCGTCGATGAGGCTGGTGGCCGCGGACGAGAACACCACCACCCGGCCATCGTCGCTGATGTCGGGACTGCGGCTCCAGCCGTCCGCGTTCGCGGCGTCGCCGGCGGTCGTCAGGAGCCTGACCGTGTCCTCCGATCGATCGCGCAGTGCGATCTGGAGTCGTGTGTTCGCGGACGGGTCCGAGAAGCGCGCCTCGTAGACGACGTAGCGGCCGTCGCCGTTGATGCGCGGGTGCGAGCACTCCGCGTCCAGGCCGCTCGATTCCAGCGTGACGCGTCCGGTGACGCGATCGAGCACGTAGATGTCGACGTTGCGATCGCCGTCGGCGGGGACGAGCTGAACCCACGACTCGAACGCGACGAACCGGCCGTCGGCGCTGACATCCGACGAGCGCGGCGCGCGCGCCGAGCGCGTGGCGTCGCCCTGCGCCACAGTGACGAGTCCTCCCGGTCCTGAGGCGACCGTCAGCCAGGCACTGTACGCGTACACACCCAGAATGGCTTGACCGATCACGGTAGTCTACTGGCTCCGTTCCGCCACTTCCCGCGCGACCCTCTGGCCGGTCCGAATGGCGCGCGTTGTCTCGAAGGCGTTGAAGTCGCCGCAGTCGCACTGGCGGACGCCGGTCGCGGCCAGGCGCGACATGTTGTGCAGATCGACTCCGTCCATCTGCTCGATCACGTGCTCCACTTCGTGCGCGATGAGCTCCGGCCCCTTGCCCGTCGGCGTGATGGTCATCACCGCGTGGAGGCCTCCGGCGTGCCGGCGGATCGTCGTCCACGCCGGCGCGCGGTGTCCCAGCATGTTCGACTCGCCGCGCAGCTCGATCGTGAGCTGGTCGCCGGCGGCGGCGAGGCGGGCGCACTGGCGCCTGAACGTCGGGGAGCGCTCGAGCATCGTGCGCACCAGCACCCGATAGAGCGGTGTCACCGTGAGACTCGCCGGGATCGTCACGTCGTCGTAACGCGCGTTCAGCGCGGCGTCGTAGAGATTGACGACGTTGAGGGCGGAATAGGAAGACTGGGCAGTGGAGGACGTGTTCGATTGCGCGAATCCTGGAACCGCGAAGACAGTCAGGACAACCGACGCGGCGAACCCGACGACGGGAGTGACGAATCGATCCATGGCGCACGTCCCTCGTGATGCGAAGCCCGTTCGATGGACTTAGCAGTTGGACGGTCGCGCGCGGCGAACGGTTCATCATCCATCGAAAGACGATGGGACGAAACTCTTCAGCGGGGATTCCGATCGGCGATCGTGATTCGCAGATCGAGTCGATCGACGCCGCGCAGAAGCCCGAGCGTGGCGATCGAGCCGATGCGCTCTTCGGTGAGAAGACGATGCAGATCGTCGAGGCTGGTCACCTGATGCTGGTCGAACGAGATGATGATGTCGCCGTCGCGGAGCCCGGCCGGCCGCGCCGGGCCGTCGCTTTCGGTCGAGATCACGAGAACGCCGCTCGCCTGTGACAGATGGTGGAATCTCGTCACGCGTCTCAGCAGCGGCACGTCCTGGCCCGCGAGTCCGAGGTAGCCGCGGCGCACGAGCCCGTCGCGGAGCAGTGCCGGCAGGATCGTCAGCACCGTGCGAATCGGCACCGCGAAGCTCAGGCCCTGACCGCCGGCGATGATGGCGGTGTTCACGCCGATCACCTAGCCGCCGCTCGTCACCAGCGGCCCGCCGGAGTTGCCGGGATTGAGCGCCGCATCGGTCTGGATCACGTGCTCGATCAGTCGCCCCGTGCTGCGCGCGCAGCGATCGTCCGAGCGCGCTCACGACGCCCGCCGTCACCGTGTGCTGGAACCCGTAGGGATTGCCGATCGCGATGACGAGCTGTCCGGGCCGAAGTGCCTGCGAGTCGCCGAACTCCACCGCCGTCAGATCCGGCGCGCTGATGCGCAGGATCGCGACGTCCGTGTCGCGGTCCTGCCCGATGAGATCCGCCTGGTGCTCGCGTCCGTCGGGCAGAGTGACGTCGATGTGCGACGCGCCGTCCACGACGTGACTGTTGGTGAGCACGAGCCCGTCGGTCGCGAACACGAACCCGGATCCGCTGCCTTCCCGCGCCGGCGACCGCCGCGGACCCGCGTCCTTGCGCACGTCGATGTTGACGACCGCCGGCGCCACGCGCTCGACCGCATGAATCACCGCGCGGGAATAGGCGTCCAGGAGATCGTGGTCGGGGGTTTCTTTTTTGAGGGGGAACGGCATCTATTCGAAAGACGCCAGTTTCGGGGTTCAAGGTTCAGGGTTCAGGGTTCAGGGTTCAAAGTTCTGGTTCAGGTTCCCGAACCTTGAACCCTGAACCTTGAACCTTGAACCTCACCACGCGATCCCGTAGTCCTCGCCGTGATTGCTCGAGCCGCCCCAGATCGTGCCGTGCTTCCGGTCGAAGAAGATCGCGTTGATCGGGCCCGAGGTCAGGCGCTGGTAGTCGAGCCGGTAGCCCATCGCTGACAGCTCCTCGCGCACCCAGGCGGGCACGGCCTCGTTGAGCGTCAGCGGCCGGGCTCCGACTCGTGGTCGCCGAACGAGCTGCGCATCTGATAGCTGTTGATGTTCGGCGCCTCGACCGCCTGCTGCACGTTCATGCCGAACTCGACGACGTTGAGGAAGAACTGGAGGAGGTTCTGGTCCTGGGTGTCGCCGCCCTGGACGGCGAACGAGAGGAACGGGCGGCCGTCCTTGAGCGCGAGCTCGGCGTCAGCGTCACGCGCGGGCGCTTGCCGGGCTCGAGGACGTTGAACGGGCCCTCCGCGCGGTCGAGCACGAAGCTCTGCATGCGCTGGCTCATGCCGATGCCGGTGCGGCCCGCGATCACCGCCGGAATCCAGCCACCGCTCGGCGTGACCGACACGACCCAGCCTTCCTCGTCGGCCGCCTGGATCGACGTCGTGCCGGCCGTGAAGCCTTCGTCGAACGATGCGATCGCCCGGCGCGGTTGGCCGTGCTGCGTGCCGCCGTCTCGTGGGCGGCGGCGCCCCACTTCTCGAGCAGATCGGCGAAACGGATTCGTCCCGCTCTGAAACGGATACGGATCGCCGGGCTTCGCGTTGGGATCGTTCCTCGTCCAGTCGATCTGCTTCGCGCGCGCTTCGCGTACTCCTTCGAGAGCAGGCCCTTCGATCGGCTCGTCGGGCGGAAAGTAGGTGTCGCCGTAGTAGAAGTCGCGATCGGCGAACGCGAGGTTCATCGCCTGATAGAGCGTGTGAATGTACTTCGCGCTGTTGTAGCCCATCGACTTCACGTCGACGCTCTCGAGGATGTTCAGCGACTGCAGCAGCGCCGGCCCCTGCGTCCAGACGTTGAGCTTGTAGACCTCGATGCCCTTGTAGTCGGTCATGACCGGCTCTTCGATGTGGACCTTCCACGTTGGCCAGGTCCTCCGTCGTGTGAAGGCCGCCCAGCTCCTGCGAGCCGCGCACGAACTCCTGCGCGATGTCGCCCTTGTAGAAGCGGTCGTAGGCGGCGTAGATCGCCTCCTTGCGGTTCTTGCCGGCCTTGAGCGCCTGCTGCTCGGCCTCGACGAGCTTGCGCAGCGTCGCGGCGAGGTCGGCCTGCTTGAAGATCTCGCCCGCGTGCGGCGCTTCACGCGCCTCGCCGGCGTGCGGGAGGAACACGGCCTTCGAGTACGGCCACTTCTTGATCTCTGTCCTTCTGCCGCTCGATGGCGTCGGCCGCCTGCGCCTCGATCGGGTAGCCGTCGGCCATCTCGATCGCGGGCGCGAGCACGTCCTCGAGGCTCAGCGTGCCGAACTCGGCGAGCATCACCATCAGACCGCCGGGCGTGCCGGGCGTGACCGCCGCCAGCGGACCGTACTCCGGCGGATACTGCATGTCCTTCTGCCGGATAGAACTCCGGCGTCGCGCCGGTCGGCGCCGACGCCGAGCGCGTTGATGCCGATGACCTTCTTCGTCTTCGGGTTGTAGATCAGCGCCTGCGTCTCGCCGCCCCACGCAGAGCGTGTCCCACATCGTGGCGACCGCCGCGAGCATCGCGCACGCCGCGTCGACCGCGTTGCCGCCCTTCTGAAACATCATCGCGCCCGCCGTGGCGCCGAGCGGCTTGCCGGTGATCGCCACCCAGTGCCGGCCGTGCAGCGGCGGCTTGACCGTACGCTGCGCGCGGATCGTCGTCGCCGGGAAGGCCAACGCCGCGATGAAGAACGAAGCCACGACGGTCCGAGCGAGGAAACGCATGGTGTTTGCTCCCTGAACCTGTGAACCTGAACCTTGAACCCTGAACCCTGAACCCTGAACCTTGAACCCGTCCGCTATTCCAACATTTCAATCTCCGATCGCTCGTCGGCGGCCCGCAGTTGCGGGTGCCGATCGAGGAAGCGGGCGCAGGCATTCCATCGCAGCCGGGCGTCCTCGTTGCCCGCGGGCCGGAGGGCTTCCGCGCGATCGAAGTGGCGCATCGCCTCGGTGATCCACTCGAACACGCCGACGCTCGATCCGGCGCCGCCCCGCGCGAACTGCGCCTTCGCGCGACGTTCGGCGATGAGGCCGGAGTAGTACGCCTGATCGTACTCGCTCTGCAGGTTGACCAGCGCCGCGCGAGCCCGGTCGTGCGCGCCGGGCGCGTGGCCGAACTGGTCGGTCAGGGCGAGCACGAGCGTGACGTGCGCCGACTGGTTGTGCGGATCGATCTGAAGGATGTCGAGGCAGATGCTCTCGGCCTCGTGGGGCTCGTTGAGGAGCCGGTAGCGCTCCGCCTTCGCCAGCGCCGATTCGATCGCCTCATCCGAGAGAGCTTTCAGCTCGCGCATGCTCGGCCTCCGGAACTAGTGTGACTGAAGCCGGACACTATATCCACCGCTCCGGGAAAATCAATCGGCAATCCCGGACGTCGCGAGTACGTCGGCGGCCGCGCGATCGGTGATGATGCATTGCGGCGCAATTCACGTTTATAATCTCGCCACACGTGGGCAAACTGAACGTTGTCGTTCTCTACGACCGGTGGGACGAACCCGACGAGTCGGGCAGCGTCGTCCGACAAGGCGCCGCTGACGCGGACCCTCGACAAGAAAGAAGTCGAGGACGAGGTCGCCGAAACGCTGGTCAAGCTCGGACACGACGCGAACGCTGCACGTGCTCGACGGATCGATGAAGAGCCTCCACGCGCTCGCGCGCATGGAGTGCGATCTCGTCTTCAACCTCGCCGAGTCGTTCGCCGGCAACGATACGGCCGACTATTGCATCGCCGCTTATCTCGAGCTGATCGAGCAAGCGCTTCACCGGCGCCGGGATCGCACGGCCTGATGCTCGCGCAGGACAAGGCGCGTGGCCAAGAAGATCCTCGAGTTCCACGGCATCCACACGCCGGTGTTCGCGCGGTCGTTCCGCGGCCGGCTCGATTTCTCGCACGACCTCGAGTTCCCGGTCATCGTCAAGCCCGCGCGCGAGGACGGATCGATCGGCATCGAGTTCAACGCCGTCGTCTCGTCGATCCGCGAGCTGATGGAGCGGATCGACTGGCTGCACGCCAACTTCGATTCACCGGTGCTGATCGAGGAGTACGTCGAGGGCCGGGAGATGTATGTCGGCGTCCTCGGCAACGACAATCCGCAGCGCGCTGCCGGTCGTCGAGCTCGACCTGTCGAAGCTGCCGGAAGGCACGCCGCGGATCGCCGGCGCCGAGGTGAAGTGGGGCAAGGGCACGCGCCGCTTACAGGGACACGAAGTCGGCGATCGCGGAAGATCTGCCCGAGGAGACGGTCGCGCTGCTGCAGACGACCGCGGTGGCGGTGTTCCAGGCGCTCGAGCTGCGCGACTACGCTCGCATCGACATGCGGCTGCGGCCAGACGGCCGCGTCGCCGTCATCGAGGCGAACCCCAATCCCTGGCTCACGTCGAAGGCGGAGTTCGCGCTCGCCGCCCGAAAGGCCGGGCGCACCTACGCGCAGCTCATCGAAGAGATCGTCGACCTCGCGCTGGCGCGGTACACGTAGTCCGGCCTACCGTTCCTTTCCGTCAGCCCGCCACAGAGTACAACGTGACCTCGTCGCCGCGCGCGCTGACGAACCGGTCGATCCTGTCCGCCGGCCACTCGGGACCCATGCTGAACGCGTGCGACACGATTCGCGCCCCGGGCCGAAGCTGCCGCGTCAGGAGCGGCCGCAGCTTCGCGTTGCCGGACGCGAGCATGTAGAGCGTGACGACGGTCGCGGGCGAGACGTCGGTCCGGATCGCGTCCTCGACGCGGAACTCGACCAGGTGCTCGACCCCGGCCGTTTTGGCGTTGGCTCTGGCTTCCTCGATCCGCCGGGGATCGATGTCGACACCGACGCCCCGCGCGCCATAGGTTTTCGCGGCCGCAATCGGAATCCGGCCGTCCCCGCAGCCCAGGTCGTAGACGACGTCCTCCCGGGTCGTCCCGGCGAGCACGAGCATCCGATCGACGACGTCCTCGGGGGTCGAGGCGTAAGGGGCGAGGCTCTGCGGGAGGCCGGTCAGTAAGGCCGCGGCGAGCAGGACGAGAGGCCCGAAACCGCACGGACTCCAGAAATGGAGATTCATGGCCCGCCAGCTACGACGGCGTGGCGCCGGCCCGCGCCTTCGGTATCGGACTGCAAACCGTTCCGAGCACGTCTTTTAAGCCTCCACGATGTTCGGAACAAGACCGAAAAGGCCGGCGCAGATGGAATCGCTCAGGCTCTCACACGGCAAAAATCCGGCCGCATGAGCCTGCTGCATCGTAGTGCAAAAACGTCAAAAAGTGCCCGTTTTTATGATGTTTTTCGTTGCCTGCCCAAGGATGACTCCGCTATACTGAGAAGGCTGCTTATCGCACGGCACACCTATCCTACTCACCTAACTCAGTGGGGGACATGTGACATTTCAGGTTGGTGACAAGGTCATTTACCCAAATCATGGACTCGGCGTCGTGCAAGGCATCGAAACCAAAACCATCCTGGGCACCACCTGCGGTTTCTACCATCTTCGAATGGTTGCGAACGAGACCACGGTGCTCGTTCCCGTCGACAACGTCGACGGCGTCGGCCTCCGGCGCGCCATCGGCGACGAGGAGATCGAACGTCTCTTCTCGCTGTTGAGCGACGGCAAGATCGACAACCATCAGAACTGGAAAGGACGCTTCAAGGACAACTCGGATCGCATGCGGACCGGGTCGATCTACGACGTCGTCGAGGTGCTCAAGAGCCTGACGTTCCTCGCGCGCTCGAAGAACCTGTCGTTCCGCGAGAAGCGCATGCTCGACCGCGCGAAGTTCCTCGTGGTCTCCGAGATCTCCGAGGTCTCGCACGAGATCACGAACATGGTGGAAGAGAAGGTCGATCGCGCCCTCGAGCGCTGCTTCACCATGAAGAATCGCTCGATCGCCCGGGCCAAGGCCGCGAAAGTGACGGCTGCCACGCGCATCCCCGCTCGTCGCGCCGCGAAGGCTTCCTGATAGACGCGGATCTCGCGGATCACGCGGATCGATCGGGTGCGATCAGTGTGATCCGCGAGATCCGCGAGATCCGCGTCACTCAAGGCCGGAAGCTTCTCGAAGCTTCCGGCCTTTTTTCGTCCCGGCCTCTCGTGGTCTGATCCCAGCCGTGTCTTCACTCGTTGCGGCGCTGCGCTCGGTCGCGACCTACGCCGCCGTCTCCCTCTACGTCCTGCTGATCGGCACGCCGTTCGTGCTCCTGGCGATCCTGATCAGGAATCCGGCGATGCTCTTTCGCGTCGGCGAGTGGGGCGTGCGGCTCGGGGTGTTCCTCAGCGGCATCACGGTGCGCATCGACGGCAACGAACATATCCAGCGCCAGCGCGCCGCCGTCTACGCGGTGAATCACGCGAGCAACGTCGAGCCTCCGATCATCTTCGCGGCGCTGCGCGATCTGTTTCCCAGGCTGCGGATCCTCTACAAGGCCGAGCTGCGCAGCCTGCCGGTCCTGACGCAGGCGTTCGATCTCGGAGGATTCGTACCGCTCGAACGCGGCAACCCGGATCAGAGCCTGCCGGCGATCGATCGCGCTGCACAGGCGCCTGCGCGAGGGGAACTCGTTCCTGATCTTTCCCGAAGGCACGCGGAGCCGGACCGGCGCGCTGCTCCCGTTCAAGAAGGGCGGTTTCATCATGGCGCTCAAGGCGCAGGCGCCGATCGTCCCCGTCGCCATCAGCGGGGCGCGCAACGCCATGCGGAAGGGGAGCTACATCATCCGGCCGGTGCAGGTTCGTGTCCGGTTCGGCCCGCCCGTCGAGACCGCCAGCTTCGAGCACGAACAGCGGGATGCGCTGATCGCCGAGGTGAGAGGACGCGTCGAGGCCATGCTGAAGGACATCAGCTGATCCGCCGGGTTGCCGATTCGCGGATTTGGGAGTAAAAAGGGCGAAACGGGGCTGATCGGCGATCGCAAGTTCAGCCATTTTCGTATATCTCTACATGCTCGAACTCCTCGCGACGGTCGGACGAACACTGGGATTCTCGTTTGCGGCGGGCATCAACCTGTACGCGACGGTCGCGATCCTGGGCCTCGCCAAACGATACGGCTGGGTCTCGCTCCCGGAGCAGTTCCAGGTCTTCGACAACGACGTCGTCATCGTCGCCGCGCTGACGATGTACGTCATCGAGTTCGTCGCCGACAAGGTTCCCTGGATCGATTCCGCGTGGGACGCGGTCCACACGGCGATTCGCCCGGTTGGCGGCGCCGTGATCGCCGTGACGACGCTCGGCGATGCGAGCCCGACGATGCAGGGACTGGTGGCGCTGCTCGGAGGCTCGCTCGCGGCAGGAACGCACCTCACGAAGGCGGGGACCCGCGTTGCTGCGAACACGAGTCCGGAGCCGTTCTCCAACTGGGCGCTCAGCCTGGCCGGAGACGTGTTCGTCATCGGCCTGTCGGCGCTGGCGCTGAAGTACCCGATCGTCGCCGCGCTGGTGGTGATTGTGAGCGTCGTGCTGATGCTGATCTTCGCTGCCTGGATCATCCGCGGGGTGCGCCGCCGATGGGGGCGCCGCTCAGCCGTACCTGTCACCTGATCGAGTCCGCTCTCCTCGTCAGTACCCTCTCGCACGCGCTGGCACCCGGGATGCAGCGCGCAGCCGCCAGGAGGCTCGATGAAATCTTTGCTGATGGCCGGCGCGATCGCGGCGACGTTGATCGGCGGAGCATCGCTGCAGGACTCGACGGTTCCGGCGGGAGCGCCGTGGCAGGTCGGGCGCTGCTATCGCGTGTTCCCGTCGACAGCGAACACGTTCCACACGTTCAAGGTACTGGAGCCCGCGTCTGGAGGTTGGGTGCGCGTTCAGCCGTCGCCCAGCTCGCCCGTCGTTCCCGGCGCGCGCCCTCAGGCGCCGCTGTGGATCAACGGCCAGTCACCGTTCGCGGTCCAGGAGTGGAGCTGCGATAGTCCTTAGTGAGCCGGGTCCGGCTAAAGCCGGACACTACAGGAGGCTTGTTCGAGTCCTGAGCCCGGCTACAGACTCTTCTTACGCATCAGGAGCTCGCGGCCGCCGTCCTTGAAATCGACCTCGTCCATCAGCTGGTTGATCAGGAAGATGCCGCGGCCGCTCGACTTGAGGACGTTCTCGCCGTGCAGCGGGTTGGGCACGGTGGCTGGTTCGAATCCCGAGCCCGGGTCGCGGACGACGATCACGATCTCGCCGTTGTCGTCGCAGGTCAGGACGCACTGGACCTTGCGCGACGGGTCGCCCTTGCAGCCGTGACGGATCGCGTTGGCGAGCGCCTCCTGGAGCGCGAGCTCGACCTGCATGGCGCGGTCCTCGGGCCATCCGCGCTCGCGGAGCACGTGCAGCACGCCGTCGGTGACGGTTGGGATTCCGCGCGGATCGGCCGGGATCGTCATGTCGAACTGGCAGCCCGAACAGAACGGCAGGAGCGCGCTCAGTTTCTTCACGTTGTCGAGCGACTCGCTGAGCTCGCCGACGAGCCGCGTTTGCTCAGCCTCGGAAACGTCCCGCGCCTTGAGCGCCTGGTTGAGCTCGAGGAGATTCGCGCGGAGCTCGAGCTGCGCCTCGACCTGACGCCGGAGCGCCTGGAGCGCTTCGACCTGCTCGGGCGTCAGCGTGCGCGGGACCCGGTCGAGCACGCAGAGCGTCCCGAGCGCATGTCCGCCCGGCGCGACCAGCGGCGCCCCTGCGTAGAACCGGATGCCGTCGTCGGCCGTGACGAAGGGATTGTCGCGGAACATCTCGACCGCGCGCGCGTCGGGCACGACGTAGAGGTCGCGCTGCATGATCGCGTGAGTGCAGAACGACACGCTGCGCGACGTTTCCGCGATCGTGACGCCGACGCGGGATTTGAACCACTGGCGGTCGACGTCGATCAGGCTGATGAGCGCGATTGGCGTTCCGCAGATCTGCGAAGCGAGCATCGTCAGATCGTCGAACGCCTGTTCGGGATCCGTATCGAGGATCCGGTATCTCCGCAGCGCGGCGAGACGACTCGCTTCGTCTGTGGTCACGGTCGCGTCGGAAGGTCCATGCATTTGTATCCCCCTCAGCGCGATGTCGAGAACGTCAGGGACCATGGCTGCATCGGATCGCCGCCAACCGCCTTGATGCCGTCGAGGAGCTCGACCTTGACCGTCTGAAAGCGCTCCAACGGCTTGGCGAACTTGAGTTCGATTCCGCGGCTTCCGACGTTGTAGGCGAACGCGAAGAGCGGCGGCGTCTGCGCTGCGGTCTGACCTGGCGACGCCGCGGACGAATACGACACCCGAATACGATCCTTGAGGGATCGCGCGTCCATGTCTCTCGAGAACTGGATCCTGACGACGATGGAGGTCTCGACGTCGGCTTCGTCCGGCACAGGAGCGCTGAAGACGACCGACGGCGGCGGCTCGGCCGGTGTCGGCGGCACGTCGATCTCGACCGGCGTTTCGTCGGGCGCGGCGGAAAGCTCGATCTCGCGAGCCTCGATCCACGCGCGCGCGCCCTCCCGCCGAACAGTGCCCGTGACCTGCACCCAGCGTCCGGTGTCCATGCGCGCGCCCGGATCGAGCTCGAACGTGCGCCCCTTCGGCCGAAGCCCGGTGATCCAGAGCGCGGCGTCAGCCGACTGGATCACGAAATCCCATTTCGTCGGCGTTGGCAGCGGCGTGGCGACGTCCCCGTGAAGGTTGCGGCCGCGGAACCGTCCGGAAACCGTCGCGCTGCGGTTCTCGTATTTCTCGGGCGCCAGCACGATCGATCGCAGCGTCGCCGTGTCGGGGATGTTCGGCACAGCGAGGGAGGCGTTGAGGATCACCATGATCTGATCGCGCGCCGGCCACCGGCCGTCGGTGGTCGCTTCGAGCAGCGGCTTGAAATCGAAGGACGTGAAGCGCGGATCGCCTTCGGTGATGCGTCCGAGGTCCCAGAACTGGCCGCGGATCTCCCCGTCGGAGCGCGCGGGGGACTCCCGCCAGAAGACGAACATGCCGCGTCCGCGTGACGCGGATGGCGCCGCGGTGTCGGAGGCGGCCGGCGCTCCGGGGGCCTCGAGCCGATGCACCCCGCGCGACTCGGTAATGGACCCGAGCACGGCCACCTGTTTGCCGTGAAAGAAGAGCGGAGAGCCCTGCAGCGCGGCAAGCGTAGTCGCGAGGCGGCTCGGCGGCTGGGTCGACGCTATCGTGGACGCGAGGACGAGGAGGATCGCGACCCGCGCTGTCTGCGTCGACCACCTGGTTGGATCAGCTGCAGGCCGGTGGACCATACGGGCGGGATCATAGCCGCTTTTAATTGCCGATGGTGGATTGCGGATTGCGGATTGAATCGGGTAGTGGAGATTGGGGATTGGGATTAGGGATTGGGGGATTGGGGATTGGCGGGAGCGGAATCGTCAATCCCAATCTCCAAGCCCCAATCCCCAGTCCCACTCAACAATCCCCCAATCCTCCATCCCAATCCGCATTCCACCCTCCGCGATCCGCAATTCGTGGCGTCATCTACAATAAGAAGCTTGTGAAGAAAGCGAACAAAGAGGCGCCGCCCAGAACCGCGGCCGATCCGGTCTCGGAACTGACGACGAATCGTCTGTCGGTGTATCTGCGCTGCCTGAACGTGCTCGACGCCGCGGGCGTGCGCACGGTTTCGTCGCGGGCCCTGGCCGAACAGTTCCATCTCAACGCCGCGCAGATTCGCAAGGACCTCGCGTACTTCGGAGAGTTCGGCGTCCGCGGCGTGGGGTACTACGTCAAGGAGCTCCGGCGCCACCTTCGGCAGATCCTCGGCATCGACAGGTCCGTGCGCGTGGCGATCATGGGCGCCGGCAATCTCGGCCTCGCGCTCGCGGACTACCCGGGATTCCGCGACGAGGGCTTCGAGATCGCCGCGCTCTTCGACGCGATGCACGAGAAGATCGGACAGAAGTCGCGCAGCGGCGTCGCCATCTACGACATCCGCGATTTTCGCGCGTTCGTCCGGCGCGAGCGCGTCATGATCGCGGTGATTGCCGTGCCGGCCGACGCCGCGCAGGGGGTCGTCAACACGGTGGTGGCCGCGGGCGTGAAGGCGGTGCTGAACTTCTCCCCAGGCACTCTTCAAGTGCCTCCCGACGTCAAGCTGAAGAGCGTGGACCTAACCGTGTCGCTGGAGAGCCTGTCGTTTTTCCTCGCGCAGGGAGAACAGGCGTGACTCGCGGAGGCCCGAAGAAGACAGGGCGCGGCCGGTTGTCGCACGTGGACGCGCGAGGCCGCGTGCGGATGGTCGACGTGTCCTCGAAAGCCGCCACCGCGCGCGAAGCGGTCGCCCGCGGGCGCATCACGATGTCCCGCGCGGCACTGCGCGCGATTCGTGCGGGCGCCGTGAAGAAAGGCGATCCGCTCCAGACCGCGCGGCTCGCCGGCATCATGGCGGCCAAGCAGACGGCGGCGCTGATTCCGCTGTGCCATCCGCTCGCCCTGTCGCACGTCGACGTGTCCCTCACGCCCGTGCGCGACGGCTATCTCATCGAGAGCCGGGTCCGCACCACCGCTCGCACGGGCGTCGAGATGGAGGCGATGACGGCCGTCGCCATCGCCGCGCTGACGATTTACGACATGGTCAAGGCCGTCGATCGCGCGATGGTCATCGGCGAGATCACGCTGGCCGAAAAGCGCGGCGGAAAACGCGGCGAATACATCTCGCCGGAGCGCGCACGAACCGACGCGGGCCCTGTCGCGCCGAAGCCGGAAGGGCCCCTGCGGCGAAGGCGGAGGCCGTGAACATCCTCATCGCGATCTACAGCCCGTTCGCGATGTGGAACATCCCGCAGGGCCATGTCGACGCGCTCCGGCGCGACTTTCCCTCCCACGCGTTCCTTCACGCCGCTAAGGACGACGAGGCGCTCGCGCTCATCTGCGACGTCGACGTGGCGTTCATGGGCACGCTTCTGCGCACGCAGCTGGCCGCGGCCAGGTGCCTGCGGTGGATCCACAGCCCGGCCGCGGGCGTCGGCGGCATGCTGTTTCCGGAAATGCTCGCGAGCCCGGTCGTCATCACCAACTCGCGAGGCATGTCGGCGTCGACGATTGCGGAACACGTGCTCGCGGTCACGCTGGCGATGTTCAGGCGCCTGCCGCACGCGTTCCGCAGCCAGGCCGCGCGCGAGTGGGCGCAGGACGCGATTGGCGCGGAAGGCAATCGCGCGCTCGACGGCTCCCGCGTCCTCGTCGTGGGATACGGCGCGATTGGAAGCGCGGCGGGCCTCCTGCTGACACGTCTCGGCGCGCGTGTGACCGGCATCAAGCGGCGTCCGTCCGCCGATCGCTCAGACGGCGTCGATCTCGCCGGTCCGGACCGGCTGCTGGAGCTCGTTCCTGCCGCGGACGTCGTCGTGATTGCCGCGCCCCACACGCGCGAGACGCGCAGCCTTTTCGGCGCCCGCGAGATCGCAGCGATGGCCCCGCACGCGATTCTCGTGAACGTCAGCCGCGGTCAGCTCGTGGACGAGGGCGCGCTCGCGAGCGCGCTGGCCGCAGGTACGATTGGCGGCGCGGCGCTCGATGTGTTCAACGACGAGCCCCTCCCGCCCGACAGCCCGTTCTGGACGCTTCCGAACGTGCTCATCACGCCGCACACGTCAGGCTTCCGGCCCGATCACTGGGACGCCGCGACGTCGCTCTTCGCGGACAACCTGCGGCGGTTCGAGAAGGACGAGCCGCTGACGAATGTGGTGGACAAGCAGACTGGATACTGACAGTCGGCAGTCGGGAGTCGGCGATCGGCAGTCGCAGTCGACAGTCTCAGTCGGCGGTCGGCAGTCGCGGGGTCTATAATCGCCGCGTGTCTATCGCGACTGCGGCCGCGCTGCCTGCCGATGAGCCTGAACCCGACTTCCGCACGATCGCGGATCTGCCGTTCCATGTCATGGGGCGTTTTCCGAGGGCGACGCTGGTGGGCCGGTGCCGGAACGGCGGCATCGACTGGATGTCGAGCAAGGAGTTCTTCGAGCGTGTCCGCGATCTGTCGCTCGGGCTCAGCGCGCTGGGCGTCGGCGCCGGCGATCGCGTGGTCCTCATGTCCGAAAGCCGGCCGGAGTGGCTCCTCGCGGACCTGGCGATCCTGACGGCAGGCGGCGTCACCGTTCCGATTTATCCCACGCTGTCGGCGGCCCAGGGCCGCTACATCCTCCAGGACTCCGCGGCGAAGGCCGCGATTGTGTCCACGCGCGCGCAGCTCGAGAAGATCCAGGAGGTGCGGCACCAGCTTCCGTCCATCGCGGCGGTCGCGTTGATCGACGGATGGGAGCCGAGCGACAGCCCGTCGGTCATCTCGCTCGACGCGATCGCCGAACGCGGACACCAGCGCATGACGGGCGAGTGGGGGGCCGCGAAGGAATTCCGCGACGCCACGAAACGCATCCGGCCGGACGACATGGCGACGATCATCTACACGTCCGGGACGACGGGCGAGCCGAAGGGCGTCATGCTGTCGCACGGCAACCTCGTCTCGAATGTCCAGGCGGGCGCCGACGTGCTGCAGTTGTCGCAGGAGGACGTCGCGCTCTCGTTCCTGCCGTTGAGCCACGGGTTCGAGCGGACGGTCTCGTACATCTACCTCCTCTCCGGCGTGACCGTCGCGTTCGCCGAGTCGTTCGACACGATCGGCCGGGACATCGCCGCCGTCCGCCCGACGCTCCTGACCGGCGTCCCGCGCGTCTACGAGAAGCTCCACACGCGGATCATGGAGAAAGGGCAGAGCACGCCGGGCCTGAAAGGCGCGATCTTCAAGTGGGCGATTGGCGCGGGCACAGAGCGCGGACGCGCGGAGCTCCGCGGACGATCGGCGGGCCTCCTCGGCAACGTGCGTGCGTCGATTGCGGATCGCCTCGTCTTTGCGAAGATCCGCCAGAACCTCGGCGATCGGGTCCGGTATCTCGTGTCCGGCAGCGCGCCGCTGCCGGCCAGCATCGCCGAGTTCTTTCAGGGCGTGGGTCTGCCGATCATCGAGGGCTACGGCCTGACCGAAACGTCGCCGATCCTCACCGTGAACCCGCCTGCCGCGCCGCGCGTCGGCACCGTGGGCCGGGCGATTCCCGGCGTCGAGCTGAAGATTGCCGACGACGGCGAGATTCTCGCGCGGGGACCGAACATCATGTCGGGCTACTACAACAAGCCCGAGGCCACGGCCGACGTTCTCCGCGATGGCTGGTTCCACACCGGCGACATCGGGACGATCGACGAGCACGGCTACCTCACGATCACGGATCGCAAGAAGGATCTGCTCGTGACGTCGGGCGGAAAGAAGATCGCGCCCCAGCCGATCGAGGGAGTGCTCAAGCGCAGCCCCATCGTCGCCGAAGCCGTGCTGCTGGGCGATCGCAGGAAGTTCGCCGCGGTCCTGATCGTGCCGGAGTTCGCGGCGCTCGAGCGGCGGTTGAAGGAGCTGGGCCGCCCGCCGGGCACGCGAGCCGAGCTTCCGACCCGGGCCGACGTGCTCGGGCTCTACCAGGAAATCGTCGACGGGCTGAACCGGGAGCTCGCGCAGTACGAGCGCATCAAGAAGATTGCGGTCCTGCCCGGGGAGTTCAGCATCGAGTCGGGCGAGCTGACGCCGACGCTGAAGGTGAAGAGGAAAGTGGTCGAGCAGCGCTACAAGGACACGATCGAAGCGCTGTACGCCGAGCCCTGATTGTCCCGTGCTTTCAGAAGATCCGCGCGTGCGGGAGCGGCCACCACCGTAGCTGCACCTTGCCGATGATGTACTTCTTGGGCACCCACCGCCAGTGACGGCTGTCCGAGCTGTTGTTCCGGTGATCGCCCATCACGAAGTACTGCCCTTCCGGCACGACCTCGGGGCCCCAGTCGTCGTGGCTCCGGTACTCCACGGGCACGTAATCGTCGTTGATCAGCACGTCGTTGCGATACACGCGGCCGTCGACGATCCGGACCTGGTCGCCTTCCTTCGCGATGACCCGCTTGACGAACGACTTGTCCGGGTTGAGCGGGTAGTACAGCATCACGATGTCGCCGATCTGCGGCTCCTCGAAGAAGCGGTACGCGGCCTTGTTCACGATGAGGCGATCCTGGTCCGCGAGGGTCGGCGCCATGCTCTGGCCCTCGACGCGCGCGACCTGGAAGCCGAACGTCACGATCAGCGTTGCGTAGACCGCCGCGGACGCGAGCGTCTTGAGCCACGCGACAACCTCTTCGGCGACGCGGCCCGCGACGGTCGGTCCTTCCACGAGGCTCGACCCCTCTGGCGAGGACACGATGATGGGCCCCGACAGCGGGACCGTCGTCATCGGATCCGCGGCCAGGAGCGGTTCAGGGACGGGCGGGGGCTCGGGCGCGCGAAACGCGTCCGCTTCGTTCACGCGGAAATCCGATTCCGGTACGCGGAACGAATCCGCGGGATCGTTTGGTCGATAGGGATCGTACGGATCGCTCATAGCTTTAGATACTCGCGCAGTCGCCGTGTTTGCGCCCGGCTGACAGGTATTTCGCTCCCCTTGGCGTCCTTCATCTTCAGGATGTAGTTTCGGCTGAACCAGGGAACGATTTCCCGGACCTTGTTGATGTTCACCAGATGGGACCGGTGGACCCTCCAGAATACCTCGGGGTCGAGCCGCGCCTGCAATTCATCCAGTGTCCGATAGTTAGACGTTCCTGACAAGCTGTTCGTTACTACGGTAATTACGTCGTCCTCGACCGAGGCGTGTACAACGTCGTCGGCCTGAAGCAGCAGGAACCGGTCTCCCACCTTGACGGCCAGCTGCTCGCGGCGGTTCTGGCGTTCGCCCAGAAGCTGCAGCACACGGTCGAGGTTGGAGTCGTTCGGGGCGCCGGCCCTGTCGGATTGCACCCTTTTTCGCACCCGCTCGACGGCGGTCGCGAGCCGGTCGGCCTCGACGGGCTTGAGCAGGTAGTCCACGGCGTTGACGTCGAACGCCTCGATCGCGTGCCGATCGTAGGCCGTCACGAACACGAGGTGCGAATCGACGTCCTGGCGGAGCAGCCGGCGCGCCACCTCGAACCCGGTCAGCCCGGGCATCTGGACGTCGAGCATGACGAGGTCCGGCGAGTGCTCGGCGATCACGCTCAACGCGGCAGGTCCGTCGCCGGCCTGGGCGACGATCTCGATGCCCGGAATCTGCCCCAGCAGGAAGCACAGCTCCTCCCTCGCCAGCTGCTCGTCGTCGACGACGACCGTGCGGAGCGTGTCTGCGGTCATGGTGCGGAATGCGTCACGCGGGGATGCGCGCCGGCTCGACGAGCTCCGGAATCACGATGCGCGCACAGGTTCCCTCGCCGGGAACGCTGTCCAGCTGAAGTTGATAGTTGCTGCCGTAGATCACGCGCAGCCGCTCATTGACGTTCTGCAGTCCGATGCCGCTGCCCTTGGAGAGGTTCGTGTGATCGGTCTGGCCCCTGGTGACGCCGACGCCGTTGTCGATCACGTCGATGATGGTGTGGCCGTTCTCCCGGGAGCTGCGGATCACGATGCGCCCTTCGCCAATCTTCGGCGAGAGGCCGTGCTTGATCGAGTTCTCGACGAGCGGCTGGAGCAGCATGCTCGGCAGCACCACGTCCAGCGTGGCGGGATCGATCGCCTTCTCGATCGACAGCTTGGGCCCGAATCGGACGGCCTCGATGTCGAGGTACTCGTCGATTGCCTCCAGCTCCTCGCGCAGCGTGACGAAGTGCTCCTGGCTGCGGAGCAGGCGCCGCAGGAGCCCGGACAGCTTCACGATCAGCATGCGCGCCGTCTCCGGCTGCGATCGAATGAGCGACGAGATCGAGGTGAGCGTGTTGAACAGGAAATGCGGATTGATCTGGCTCTTCAGCGCCTCGACGCGCGCCGTCATGAGCAGCTTCTCCTGTTCCTGCAGCCGGTGTTCGATGCGCGCGGCGTTCCAGATCTTGATCGGGATCGCCACCGAGACGACCGTGGCGAACACGACGAGCCCGAGGAGCCACGTCGAGGAAGGCCTGTGGTAGAAGAGGTGCTGCCCCCATCGATGGCCGAGCGCCTGGCGCAGGAGCTCGAGCGAGATCGGCGCTGCGAGCAGCAGCACGACCCAGTCGATTTGCAGCTTGCGCACGAGGCGCCAGACGTATCGATGGAGATCGGTGAAGAAGAGCGGCGAGAAATGCCAGATGGCTTCCTTGGGGCAGATCTCCCGCAGCCCGCCTCCGGCGAAGCCGCATCCCACCGCGAAGGGCAGCGCGATCCATTCGTCCGCGACGAACCCGGCCGGCAGCCCGGTCATCGCGCCGACGATCGCGCCCGCATAGGGTCCCGCGAGCAGTCCCGCGAGAAACGAGCCCGACAGCGTCAAGTCCGCCGCGTCGTAGTTGAGCAGGGTCCGCGCGAGCACGCCGAGCATCAGGGGCGTGCCAAGGCTGGCGGCGAACACGAGGCGCTCGGGCCAGTCGCGCTTTTCGGTCAGCAGAATCCTGCGGAACCACGGAAACCGGACGAGCATCGTCGACAGCACCGCCACGAGGGCGAGCTTCACCATCAAGGTGACGAGCAGGAACTCATCGGGCGCTAGAACGGTGCCGTGGGGCTGCATCGTGCGATCGCGACAGCAGGGCCGAAGCGGATGCTGTCCTAACTATAACACTGCGCGCCAGTTGTCCGCTCCGGTCGGGAAATTCCGTTTCTGCTTTCGCCGGGTCCCTTGATATGATGCCGCCATGATCCGTCCGTTCATTATCGGCTTCGCGACGACGCTCAAACACTTCTTCAAGAAGAAGATCACGGTCAACTACCCGGACGAGAAGATCCCCGTCTTTCCGAAGTACCGGGGCAAGCAGGTCTTGATGCGCGACGAGAACGGACTCGAGAAATGCGTCGCGTGCGGGCTCTGCGCCGTCGCCTGTCCAGCCGACGCCATCTACCTCGAGGCCGCGGAGAACGACGGCACGGCGCAGGCCGGGCCCCGCTACGCCAAGGTCTACCAGATCCACAAGACGCGCTGCATCTTCTGCGGCTACTGCGAAGAGGCGTGCCCGGTGTCGGCGATTTTCATGGGCAAGGACTACGAGCTCGCCGTCTACAGCAACAAGGACTTCATCTGGGACAAGCAGGACCTGCTCGTTCCGGCGTCGCAGAGCAAGTCATAGAGGTCGAATCAGCTCTTCTTGCCAGTAGGCATCCTCGGCGACATCCACGGCGATTTCGAGAGCGTGCGGCGGATCATGGCGCGTCATCCAGACGTGCGGTCATGGGTCGCGATCGGCGATCTCGCCGACGACCAGGGACACTACGAAGCGGTCGACGCGACCGTCTACTGGATCAAGGGGAACAACGAGAACTTCGACGCGATCGCCGCGGGGAAGCTTCCCCCTCGCTGCGCTTTCTCGAGAACGGCACGCTGGCGGAGATCGACGGCCTTCGCGTGACCGGGCTCGGCGGAACGTTTGCGCCGACCTGGTACGAAGTTCCGGCGTCGACGCTTCCGCACCCGGTCAAGCGAACGGTGCGCGCGACGGCCCTCGCGGACAAGCGCCGGCACTTCGTCAGAGAAGAGGTCAATCGCTGCAAGGCATTCGAGGACGTCGACGTGTTCCTCTCGCACGAAGCGCCGCGCCCGTATCGCGTGCGGGGAGGGACCGGGCCGGAGGCCGGAAAAGTGGCGATCAACGAAATCATCCTGGCGGCGCACCCGCATTTCCATTTCTTCGGCCACCATCACGAGTACTCCGATCGAAAGCTGGCCGGCGTGCGTTCCATCGGGCTCGACGTCGTCTCGAAGTCCTACGGTCTTCTCGACGGACAAACCCTAGAATTTCAACTGCTTAAGGGCTGAGGTACTATCTAACCGCCGCCATGACCCGCCGATCCTTCCTCGACGAACTCGACGACCGCGTCCTCGTGTGCGACGGCGCGATGGGGACGATGCTCTACGCGAAGGGCATCTTCTTGAATCGATCGTTCGACGAGCTGAATCTGACCGAGCCGGATCTCGTCGCAGACGTCCATCAGGTGTACCTGCGGCACGGCGCGGACGTCCTCGAGACGAACACCTTCGGCGCGAACCGCGTGAAGCTCGGCGCCTTCGGCCTGGCGGAGCAGGTGCACGCGCTGAACGTGCAGGGCGCGCGGATCGCGCGGAACGCTGCACGGGATCAGGCATGGGTCGCCGGATCCATCGGTCCGCTCGGCATCCGCATCGAGCCGTGGGGCCGGACCGGCGTGGACGAAGCGGAGTCGTTCTTCGCGGAGCAGGCGCGCGCGCTTCTCGAGGGCGGCGTGGACCTCTTCGTGCTCGAGACGTTCCGCGACGTCAACGAGATTGGCGCGGCGATTCGCGCGATCCGCTCGATCTGCGCGCTGCCGATCGTCGCGCAGATGAGCACCGAAGAGGATGGCAACACGTCCGACGGCGTCGCGCCGGAGACGTTCGTCCCCGAGCTCGAGCGCTTCGGCGCGGACGTGGTGGGCCTCAATTGCAGCGTCGGGCCGGCGACGATGCTCGAGACCATCGAGCGGCTCGCGCGGGTCGCGACCGTCAAGCTCTCGGCGCAGCCGAACGCCGGCAGGCCGCGCGAGATCGAAGGCCGCAACATCTATCTGTGCTCGCCCGAGTACATGGCCTCCTACGCGCGGCGCTTCATCGAGGCCGGCGTCCGGCTGGTGGGCGGCTGTTGCGGCACGACGCCCGAGCACATCCGGCAAATCAAGCAGGCCGTCCGTGCGCTGTCGCTCAAGAACGTCGCGGCCGTCGGAGCGCGCGCCAGCGACGGTTCGGTCGCCGACGCCCCGGACGCCGCGCCCGAGATCGTCGTGCGGTCCGAGAAGTCGCGGATGGGGAATGCGCTGGCGCGCGGCAATTTCGTCGTCAGCGTCGAGCTCGTGCCGCCGCGCGGGTACCGCGCCGAGGCGCTCGTCGAGCAGGCGCGCCAGCTCCATATCCACGGCGTCGATCTGGTCAACATTCCCGATGGCCCGCGCGCGACGGGACGCATGAGCGCGCTCGCGGCGGCGGTGATGGTGCAGCAGCAGGCGGGGGTCGAGACGATCCTCCACTACGCCTGCCGCGATCGCAACATGATCGGCATGCAGTCGGATCTGCTCGGCGCTCACGCGATGGGCGTCCGGAATCTGCTGGTCGTGACCGGCGACCCGCCACGCGTCGGAGACTATCCGGACGCGACCGGCGTGTTCGAAGTCGATTCCATCGGCCTGACCAATCTCGTCGCGCAGTTGAACCGGGGCCGGGACATCGGCGGACAGGCCATCGGCCAGGCCACGGGCTTCCACATCGGCGTGGCGGTGAACCCTGGCGCGTTCGATCTCGACCAGGAGATCCGCCGTTTCCGCTACAAGGTGGAGGCCGGTGCGGAGTTCGCGATTACGCAGCCGGTCTTCGACGTCGCCGCGCTCGTCAGGTTCCTGGATCGCATCGAGACCGTCCGAATTCCGGTCCTCGCCGCAATCACGCCGCTCGAGGGCCTGCGCCACGCGGAGTTCATGGCCAACGAAGTGCCCGGCGTCAGCGTGCCGGAGACGATCCTCGAGCGCATGCGCCGCGCCGAGGAGAGCGGCGCCGGGCGAGAAGAAGGCATGCGGATCGCGCGGGAGCTCGTCGGCGAGTTGGCCGGCCGTGTGCAGGGGCTTCAGATCACGGTTCCTGCGGGCGCGTTCGAGACCGCCGTCCGCGTGCTGGATGCGATCCACGCCTGATCACGGGCACGCTTGACCCACGACGGCTGCGTAATTGCTGACAGTTTTGTGGTGATGCGGTATAGTCCGGAAGCCTTTTCATGGATCACACGAGTGTGAGTCATCAGCGCTGGCAGGACCACCGGCTCTTCCTGTCGCACTTCAGGAAAAGTCCCCGAACGGTGGGCGCCATTGCGCCGAGCTCGCAGCGGCTCGCCCGCACGATGCTCGACGGCCTGAGTCTCGACCGTGGCGTTCGTGTCGTCGAGCTTGGCCCCGGCACCGGGGCCGTGACCGGCGAAATCGCCCGGCGGCTTCCGAACGACGGGGCCTGCCTGGCCATCGACGTCAACCCGGAGTTCTCCGCGCGCGTCGCTGCGCGCTGGCCGCAGATCGCATCGGTCTGCGATCGCGCGGAGCGTCTCGTGGACATCGCGCGCGAGAGGCAGCTGCTCCCCATCGATCACATCGTCTCCGGCCTGCCGTTTGCCAGCCTGCCCGGCGACACCGCGCGCGCGATCGTCGACGCGATCGTCGCGTCGCTCCGCCCCGGTGGCACGTTCACGACCTTTCAATACGTGCACGCGTTCGGATTCCGATCCGCGGTCGACGTCCGCCGAATCCTCACCCGGCGCATGGGATCCGCGCCGACCCGCAAGCTCGTCGTAGGGAATTTGCCTCCGGCCCTCGTACTCCGGTGGACGAAAGCCTCTCTTCAGCGAGATCACGCATGATCACACTGTTCGATCACGACAAGCGGGTATCCGACGAGAAGCTGGTGACCTCCAGCAGCGGAACGGCGCAGTTGTCCGTGACGGTCGTCGAGAACGACTTCGTCGCGGGCGTCTACGAGAAGCTCGCCAACGTGTACGATCTGGCGTTCGGCCCCGCGCTGCAGCCCGGCCGCGTTCGCGCGGTCAACCGGATGGGGATCCTGCCGGGCGAACGTGTGCTCGAGGTTGGCGTCGGAACCGGGATCAACCTGCCGCTCTATCCGAAGACCTGCTCGATCACGGGGATCGATTTTTCGTCGTCCATGCTCGAGAAGGCGCGCGATCGTGTTTCGCGGATGGGTCTGCGGACGCTGCGCCTGCTGCAGATGGATGCCGCGGATCTCAGGTTCGCGGACGACTCGTTCGACATCGTCTACGCGCCCTACCTCATCAGCGTGGTGCCGGATCCGGTCAAGGTCGCCTGCGAGATGCGCCGCGTGTGCCGTCGCGGCGGACGGATCATCTTCCTGAACCACTTCCTGAGTCCGAACCCGCTGATGTCGCGCATCGAGCGCGTCATCTCTCCCTTCACGATTCACATCGGATTCAAGGCCGACCTCGACCTGCCCGCGTTCCTGTCCCGGACGGATCTGCAGCCCGTGTCGATCGAGAAAGTGAACGTGCCGCGGATCTGGTCGCTCGTCACGTGCGTGAAGGACTGACACGGCCGCTCTGGCTGGCGGCTGTCGTTCTGGCCTTCTGCGTTCCGCTGTTCGCCGGCCTCGGCCGGACCGACATGGAGAACGACGAAGCCATCTACTCCTACGCGGTCGATGGCATTCTGAAGACCGGTGACTGGCTCAACCCGCTGAGCAGTCCGCACGACGACGCGATCTTCCTCGAGAAGCCTCCGCTGAAGTTCTGGATCGTCGCGGCGCCGATGGCGCTCGGGCTCGCCCCCGTAAACGAGCTCGGCATGCGCATCTGGGACGCCCTCTTCGGCGCGATGGCGTTCCTGTACGTCTTCGCGTTCGGGAGGCGCCTCGCCGGATCGCTCTGCGGGTTCGTCGCGGTGCTGGTGCTCTTCACCTACAGCCCGCTCCTCTTCGAGCACGGCCTCCGCAACAACAACATGGAGGCACCGCTCGTGCTGTGCTACTGCGGCGGCGTGTATCACTATCTCGCGTGGGCGACCGCGCAGGCGCGCGGGCGGCGGCGGGCGCATGCCGTGGCGGTCTGCCTCTATTTCTTCCTCGGGTTCATGACGAAGTTCGTGGCGGCGCTGTTCCTCCCGATGCTGCTGGCGGCGGCCACGCTCTTTCACCGCGAGACGCGGCAGGCGCTGTTCCGCGACTGGCGGCTCTGGGGTGGCGGAACGCTGCTCGTGGTCGCGCTCGCGGCGCCGTGGTTCATCTATCAGCAGCGCCAGGTCGGGTCTACGCTCTGGCGCATCATCCTGGGCGACCACGTCGTGGCGCGGATGACGGTCTCGATCGATCCCAGCCACATCCAGCCGTGGCACTACTACTTCTCGACGATGTACCGGGAGCTCGAGCACGCCGGGACGGCGTGGCTGGCTGTTGCCGGCGGCGTGCTCCTGCTGGCCCGCGCGTACCGCGATCGCCGGCTCGAAGTCCTCCTCGTGATTGCCTGGTTCGTCGTGCCGTTCGGGCTGATCTCGCTCGGCACGTCGAAGCTCGGTCACTACGCGTATCCGTTCCTGCCGCCCGTGGCGCTCGCCGCCGGTTATGGTCCCGCGCTCCTGCTGACATATGGCCGGGGCTACGTCGAGGCGCTGATGATCAGGATTCAGCAGGCGATCGATCAGCGCGGCTGGATGGGGACTGGCCTCCGGCGCGTCCTGCTCGCGGTGGCGGCGGTCTCGTTCCTCGTTGCGCTCGCGACGCTCGTGACGGGGCAGCTCGACGTCACGATAGGGGGCACCCGGTTCTTCCGCAACTCCCACGTCGCCAGGCCGCTGGCGCTGACGCTCGTCCTGGCGACGCTCGCCGGGCGCGGCGTGATCGCCGCCCGCGTGCTCCTGCCGATCGCGCTGCTCGTCGCGATCCTTCCGGGACGGGCCTACGAGGATCAACTCCGGCGCACGGTCCGCTACGACGATCCCATGCGGACGGCGCGCGACTGCATGGTGCGCGTGCGCCAGCAGGAGTTCGACGCGCACCACCCGGCGCAGAGCATCTACGTCGTCGGCGAGCAGAAGTGGATGCTTCACTCGCACTACTACTACTTCCGGCAGCTCGGGCGATGGGAGCGCAGTGCCGACGTCGTCGACGGCGTGCTCGAACAGGGTTTGTTCGCGCCTGGCTACGAACGGCCGATCCTGATTGGCGACGCCGACTACCAGGCGTTCAAGGCCAGGCACGGCGCCGCGCTCACCGACCTGCGCCTGCTGAGGCTGCGAGAGGCCTTGCTGCTGATGCCCGGGCCCTATGCGGCGTGCAGCCCCCGCCCGCGCGCCCCCGATTCGCCGTCATGAGCGCAGTCGGCGTCTCGGTCGTCATCCCCGCCTATAACGAGGAAGCGCGTCTCGACGGGACGCTGGACGAGCTCGTCGCATTTCTCGAGCGTCAGCCGTGGGACTGGGAGATACGGGTCGTCGACGACGGGTCGGCGGATCGCACGTGCGAGGTCGTGGAGCGCCGCGCCGCGTCGACGCCGCAGATCGTCCTGCAGCGTGAGCCGCACCGCGGGAAGGGCGGCGCCGTCAAGGCCGGCCTGCTCGCCGCGACCGCGCCATTCCGTTTCATCTGCGACGCGGATCTCTCGATGCCGGTTTCGGAGCTGCCGCGGTTCCTGCCCCCGCAGATCGGGCAATTCGACGTGGCGATCGGCAGTCGCGAGGGGCACGGCGCCCGCCGCATCGGCGAGCCCCTCGTTCGGCACGTCGCGGGTCGCGTCTTCAACTACGTCGTCCAGACGCTCTCGATCAAGGGGATCGAGGACACGCAGTGCGGATTCAAGATGTTCACGGGGTCCGCCGTGGAAGCGATCTTCCCGCTCGTACGCGTCGACGGCTGGGCGTTCGACATCGAAGTCCTCTGCATCGCGCGCGCCCGCGGGTTCCGCATCGTCGAAGTGCCCATCGAGTGGCACTACCGGCGTGAGTCGCAGCTCAATCTGCTGCGTGACGGCGTGTCGATGTTGAAGGAGCTGATCCGCATTCGCGCGCGGGCGGCGCGGGGCGAGTACGGACACTAGACGCTATCTCACAGCGCCAGGATCCGTTTCATGCCGTCCCCGACCGTCACCATCATCGTTGCGACCTACAACCTGAGCGCGGCGCTGCAGTACACGATCCGCTCGGCGCTCGCGCAGACGTTTCGGGACTTCGAGCTGCTGGTCATCGGCGACGCGTGCACCGACGACACCGGGGACGTTGTGCAATCGTTCGCCGACAGCCGAATCCAGTGGATCAACCTTCCACGCCGGCACGGCAGCCAGTCGGGCCCCAACAATGAGGGACTCGAGCGCGCGCGAGGGGAGTACATCGCGTATCTCGGGCACGACGACCTCTGGTGGCCGGATCATCTCGAGACCGGGCTGCGGACGTTCGCCGCGACAGGCGCCGATCTGGTGGTGGCATTGGCGATTCTCAACGGGCCGCCTGAGTCCCGCTTCAAGGGCGTCACGGGTCTTTTTCCCAACGACACCTATACGCCGCGGTACGACTTCACGCCGTCGTCCATGATGCATACGCGCGACCTGATCGACCGCGCCGGGCGCTGGCGCCTGCCGCACGAGTCGGAGATTGGCGTCGACCACGACTTCGAGACCCGCTGCTACCGCGCGGGCGCGAAGATCGTGTCGACGAAGGAAGTCACGGTCTTCAAGTTCAACACGACGTTCCGCCGCCACGCGTACCGCACGAAACCGTTTCGCGAGCAGGCCGAGACGCTCGCGCGCATGCAGGCCGAGGGGGAGGACTTCCGCCGCGCGGAGCTCGTGTCGGTCGTGCAGCGGTTCCTCGAGGATCGTTTCTTCCGCGTCGAAGGCGTCTGGGATGAAGCGGAACGCGCCAAGGTCGATTCCGTCCGGCGGAACGCGCAGTTCCTGCGCTTCAAGGGCGCGGGCGCCGAGGCCGCGCCCGCTCTGCCGTCCCTGGGCGCGAACCCGATGCGTTTCGGCCTCGGCGACGACTTCTGCGGATTCGAGTGGCACCTGCCGGAGCACGATCAGGTGCACGGCCATTTCCGCTGGAGCGGACCCAGCACCGAGTCCGTGATCGCCGTGCCGGCCTCGGTGACCGGTTCGTGCGCGGCGGCCGTGCACGTCCTGTTCGCGATCGAGCCCGACACTCTGTCGGCGATGACCGTGCTGGTCAACGGGCGGCCCGTCGTCACCGCAGTGGAGCCGACCGAGGCTCACACGTGGCTGATCAGGTTCCGTCTCGAGCCTCTGGCGGGCGAGCGTGAGTTCGAGATCACCCTTCGCGTCAGGAGGACGATGAGGCCGTTCGACATCTCGCCGAGCATGGATCGACGCTGGCTCGGCGTGGCGGTCAACTGGATCGAGCTGCAGCCCGATTGATCTACCAGCCGCGCGCGCCAGCGAACGAATACGGGATGAGCGGCGTGTCGATTGGAAGCCGGTACTTGTCGGGGTTCGCGTGGTCGTACGCCAACGTCGGGAAGTTCACGGCGACGACGTCTTTGGTGCCGATGTTGTGGTCCGCGTGCCAGACGAACTTCGGCACGCTGACGAGGCGGCGGTTGTGCTCGCTGAGGACGACACGGCGGATTTGACCGAAAGTCTGCGACTCCTCGCGCACGTCGTAGTAGACGATCTCCATCTCACCCTGCAGGATGAAGTAGCGATCCTCGTGCAGCTTGTGGAGATTCCATCCCTTCACCATTCCGGGCCTGATGGTGAAGCAGTACGAGGTACACGAGTGGGTCGGGGTGCCAGTTCCAGGCCGTGCTGTACATTTCCGTGACGCTGCCGCGTTCGTCGCTGTGAGTCGGCAACTCTCGAAAGCGAACGCCCTCGATCATCGGGCTGGTTTCTTTTCCTTCCGCAGTCACGGTTTGACGATCCTGGACGGCGGCGTCGAGCATTCGGCTGAGCAGTGTTCCGGGCGCAGCCGGGATCTCGGTCACGGTGTTCTGGCGGTCGCTCATAGCGGCTCCATTTCCGGCTGGGGAAGACCAGCGCGACGATCACGAAGGTCGAGCTGGACGCTGGTGATTATGACCCAAGAAAAATGCAAGTCAATCGTCAGATCGGACGCACGAGGAGCGCGTCGACGATCATCGAGGCGATCTGCGACGCGCCGTCGGTGCGCGGACGCTCGGGCGGCTCTGGCGAGGCGATGATCCGATCCAGCGCGTCGCGCCAGTGGCCGGCGAACAGCGCGTCGTGATCGATGAAGCCGCATCTGAGGACGCGGGGCATGTTCGAGACGAGCACGTCGTATTCAGCGAAGTTGCCCCGCGACGTGTACAGCATGCCGGTTCCGTTCGCGGCGCACTCTGCGATGATCCCGTAGCCTGGTTTGGTCGCGACGACATCGCAGGCGCCGACGAGATCTTCGTAGCGCAGTGCGGATTCGTAGAGGCGTTCCTCGGCGACCTGCAGCAGGCCGGCCGGCGCATCCGGGCGAAACCCGGTTTCGTTGCTGAATGTGAGCACGACGCCGTAGTCCTTCAGGCAGTCCAGCCGGGCGACGTCGAGTCCATCGACGCCGTACCCGCCGAACGACGACAGCACCAGAGGTCGATCGAGCGGCAGGCCGAGCCGCGTCCTGACCTCATCGCGCGAGTGGGTCGCGTGCCGAGCGACGAACGGCACGTCGACGAGTCGATCGAACGTCGCGAAGCCGCCGTGCATCGGGAGGCGCCATCCCGCGGCCGCGCTCCGGTAGGCGCTCCTGATCGCGGGCAGGAGATCGGGCGCGTCCGCGAGCTCCCGCGCATAGGCCTCGTAGATCCAGTCCCAGGTGAAATTCGAGACGACGACCGACGGGATGCCCGCGGCCGCGGCCGCCGCGCAGCCGAGCGGCGCCGCGTCCGCGACGACGAGCGCGGCCCCGCGCTCCTGGAGCAGCTGTGCCTCGACGCGCGCGCGGTCGGGCAGTGTCCCGTGGAAGGCGTCCGCGCGGCGGATCGTGTCGCGCGCATCGAGCCGCAGGCTGTCGATCTGCGACACCCCGGTGTCGCACTCGCCGGGGACGAACGTCACCGGCACGCGCGCAGTCCGGTCGAACAGCCATCGCGAGGCAGACGTCCGCACGACGATCTCGAGATCCTGCGCGAGGGCGCCCAGCGCGTTGATCACCTCGATCTGGCGCGAGGCGTGGCCGAAGCCGTGCCCTGAGATGTAGAAGAAAACTGACGGCAAGAGGCGGTTCAGCGTTTGTCCGCAGTCGCGGCGACCGTCGAGGGCAGCGAAACGGCCAGGGCTTCCTCGAGCGTACCGACGGGGCGGAACGTCATGTCGGAGCGCACGTCCTGCGGCAGCTCGGCGAGATCCACTTCGTTCAACTGCGGAAGGATGACCGTCTTGATGCCCTGCCGCCGCGCGGCGAGCGTCTTTTCGCGAATGCCGCCGACAGGCAGCACGAGGCCGGACAGCGTGATCTCGCCGGTCATGGCCACGTCCGATCGCACGGGCACGCCGCGCACCGCCGACACCATCGCCGTCGCCATCGTCACGCCGGCGGATGGGCCGTCTTTGGGGATCGCGCCGGCGGGGACGTGGATGTGGATGTCCTGCTTGCTGAGGAAGTCCGGCGAGAGCCCGAGCTCGTGCGCCTGCTGGCGCACGTGCGACAGCGCGGCTCGCGCGGATTCCTGCATGACGGCGCCGAGCTGCCCCGTGAGGATCACCTGTCCGTTGCCGCCCGGGAGGAGCGCCGCTTCGATGAACAGCACGTCGCCGCCCGTTTCGGTCCACGCGAGACCGGTCGCCACGCCCGGCCGCGACGTGCGGAACGACGTCTCCGGCCTGAACCGCGCGGGCCCGAGATACTCCGGCACCTCAGGGGCATCCACGCGGGCCGACTGCGTTTCGTCCGCGGCAACCTTCGCCGCGACTTTTCTGGCGATCGTGCCGATCTGGCGCTCGAGCGTGCGAACGCCGGCCTCGCGCGTGTACTCGGCGATCACCCGTCGAACCGCCGCGTCGGTGATTTCGAACTGATCGAGCCGCAGGCCGTTCTCTTCGCGCTGACGTGGCACCAGGTACATTCGCGCGATGTGGACTTTCTCGTCCTCTGTATAACCGCTGAGCGAGATCATCTCCATGCGGTCGAGGAGCGCCGGATGGACCGTGCCGAGTTGATTGGCCGTCGCGATGAACAGGACTCGCGACAGGTCGATCGGAATCTCGAGGTAGTGATCGCGGAACGAGTGATTCTGTGCCGGATCCAGCACCTCGAGGAGAGCCGCGGCCGGGTCGCCCTGGATGCCGACCGAGATCTTGTCGATCTCGTCGAGCATCAGGACCGGGTTGGACGAGCCCGCGGTCTTCAACGCCTGCACGAGCCGGCCGGGCATCGATCCGATGTACGTCCGCCGGTGTCCGCGGATCTCGGCTTCGTCGCGAACCCCGCCAAGTGAGATCCGCACGAACTTGCGGTTCATCGCGCGGGCGATCGACTGGCCGAGCGACGTCTTGCCGACGCCGGGCGGCCCGACGAAGCAGAGGATCGGTCCTTTCATCGCGACGGGAGCGGTCGCGGTCGCCGCCGCGAGCGCCGACTGCCGCGGTTCCTCGGAGCCAGCCGTCGTGCCTGCTTCCTCGATGACAGGGGCGTTGGTGCGCTGCCTGAGCTTCTGCACGGCGAGGTGCTCGACGATGCGCTCCTTGACCTTGTCGAGATCGTAGTGATCCTCGTCCAGGACGCGCCGCGCCTCGATCGGGTCGAGCCGATCCTCCGTCGGCTTGTCCCACGGGATGTCGAGCACCCAGTCGACGTAGGTGCGCAGCATCTGGTACTCGGGCGACGCCGGCGTCATCCGCTCGAGTCGGTCGACCTCGCGCAGCGCCGCGGTGTTCACGCGCTCCGGCAGGTTGGCCTCGCCGACCCGCGTCCGGATCTCCTGGACCTCGCTTTCGCCTTCGCCGAGCTCGGACTGGATGGCCTTCATCTGCTGCCGCAGCACGTACTGCCGCTGCGCGTCCGACATTTCCTTCTCGGCGCGAGACTCGATCCGTCCCTTGAGCTCGAGCACGTCGATCTCGCGCGCGAGCGCCGTCGACACCGCGTCGAGCTTGACCGTCAGGATGTTCTCTTCGAGCAGTTTCTGCTTGTCGTCGGGCTTCATGTCGAGCAGGCTCGCCAGCAGGTACGCGATCCGCAGCGGCTCGTCCATGGTCGTGACGAGCGCCTTGATGTCGGGCGAGAGGCCGGTCGCGAGCGAAAGAGCCTTGTCGACCAGTTCCTGCAGGTGGCGGACGCGCGCGTCGATCTCGATGCTGCGTTCGTCGGGCTCCTTGAGCGGTTTGACGAGCGCCTGGATCACGCCGCGCTCGACCTGGAGGAACTCTGCGCGGGCGCGCGCGACGCCTTCGACCAGCACGCGCATCCCGGTCGGCGCCTTGGCCATCTGACGGATGATGCAGATCGTGCCGACGCGATGGAGATCGTCGGGCCCGGGCTCGTCGGTTTCGCTCTTCTGCAGCAGCGCGAGGATCATGCGGTCGCTGGCCAGCGCGCGATTGACGGCTTCGATCGAGATCGTTCGGCTCACGCCCAGCGGCGAGACGGTCATCGGAAGGACGACGGCGCCGCGCAGCGGTACGACGGGTAGCTCGGATGGAAGGGCTGGCTCGGGAGCGTCTGGCATACGCGTCGAACCAGTCTACTGCATCGTCGAACCAGGTTCAGGGTTCAAGGTTCAGGGTTCAGGGTTCGAGGTTCAGGGTTCTGGCGCTCAGTAGATTCCCGGGATCATTCTCCAGCGAACCTTGCGGCGGTACGACTCGTAGTCGGGGCCGAAGGCCTGGATCAGGCTCCGTTCTTCAAACGGGATCGCGAGCGCCAGATAGGCTGTGCTTGACGAGCGCGAACACGAAGCGGGTCGCGGTCATGTCGGGCGCGCCGAAGACGAAACACGTCCATGCGAAATAGAGCGGATGGCGAACGAAGCCGTACAGGCCGGTCGTTTCGAGCGGGATGTGCCGCGGCGCTGCGGAATGCGGCTGGAGCCGAAGCAGCGCGCGGACGCCGGAGAGGTCGAGCACATCGAGCCTGCTCGAGGCCCGGATGGTGAGGAGGATCCCGAGCGCCTGCACGACGTAGGCGGCGAGCGCGCCACGGATAGTCCGAGGCGATAGAGCACGCCTGGTACCGGCCGCCACCACGTGCACACCGCGATGAACAGGAGGCTCGACGTCCACGTGTAGATCGAGCGCTCGAGCTCCGGCGGCGCCAGGCGATGGACGTATTGCTTGATGCCCGTGCGCGCGAGCAGGCTGTGGTGGAGCGCGAAGACCGAGAACAGCAGCACGTCGATCGCGATCGGGCCGAGCGGACTGGCACCCTGGCCGGCCGCGTACGCGAAGCGTACGAAGTAGCAGTAGAGAAACCAGACGAGCGACGCGGCGAAGAGAACGGTTCCAGCCCAGGCGAACGTGAGTGCCGAGACGTTGAGCTGGCGCATCGCGCGTTTTGCGTAAATGGCTTTCGAAACCGGGGACTGCGTCGCGCAACGGTCGAGTGGCGGATCGACACGCGCGCTGCGGGGCGCGCGGCCACTATTATAGGAGGCATGACTGTCGCGATCACGGGCATCGGCGTCGTTTCTCCGTACGGCGTCGGCCGCGAACGCTTCTGGCAGCACGTGCAGCCGCGGCTGCAGCGCAACGCGCGCGATCACCGACTTCGACGCCTCCGCGTTCGCCTGCACCGTGGCCGCGCCGGTTCCGCGCGTGTCGATCGACGACGCGCGTCGACGATCGAGGAGCGCGCGCCGCAGGGTCCACGGCGGACCGCGCCGGCCGGCCCGATCCGCGGCGCTACTCGCGGGCGTCGCTGATCGCGGTGATTGCCGCGACCGAAGCCTGGGCGGATGCCGGACTGCGCATCGGCGAGCCGGGCGCCGGGGTGCTCGTCGGCAGCGGCGCCGGCGGCATCGACGTCGCCGAGCGGCAGTACTTCGAGTTCTTCACCGACGGCTGGAAGCGCGTGACGCCGTACGCGATCCCGGTGTCGATCGTCGGCATGATCTCGAGCGAGATCTCGATCGCGCTCGAGCTGCACGGCATCAGCCACGTCGTGTCGACCGGCTGCACGAGCTCGACCGACGCGATCTCGTACGCGGCGTCGCTGATTCGCGGCGGGGAGGCGGACGTCATCCTGACGGGCGGCGCCGACGCGTGCGTCACGCCCGGCATGATCTTCGGCTTCTCGAAGATGCGCGCCGTCGCGACGCGCTACAACGACGAGCCGGCCGCCGCCTCGCGCCCGTTCGATGCGCGGGCGCGACGGGTTCGTGCTCGGCGAGGGCGCGTGGATGCTGGTGCTCGAGCGCGAGGACCGCGCCCGCGCGCGCGGCGCGCACGATCTACGCGACCATCGACGGCTACGGCTCGACCTGCGACGCGTACCACCGCGTGCAGATGGATCCCGACGGCGAGCAGATCGTGCGCGCGATGCAGCTCGCGATCGAGCGCTCCGGCCGCGCGCTCGAGGAGATCGGCTACGTCAACTATCACGGCACGTCGACGGTGCTGAACGACGCGGTCGAGTCGCGCTGCGTGCGCCGGTTGTTCGGCCCGCTCGCCGATCGCGTGCCGGGCTCGTCGACCAAGTCGATGATCGGTCATCCGCAGGGCGCCAGCGGCGCCGCCGGCATCGTCACCGCGGCGCTCGCGCTGCGCGACGGCTTCCTGCCGCCGACGATCAACCAGACCATCGCCGGATCCGGACTGCGATCTCGATTTCATCCCCAACGTCGGCCGCGCCGCGCAGCCCGACGCGGCGCTCTGCAACTGCCTCGGCTTCGGATCGAAGAACAGCGCGATCGTGCTGGGAAGGCGCGCGGGGGGTAGTGGGTCCGTGCAGCACGATGTCTTGATTTGCGGCGCGGGGCCGGCGGGTGCGATTGCGGCGCTGGTGCTGGCGCGCGCCGGGCGTGCGGGTCCGGCTCGTCGATCGCGCGCGGTTTCCGCGCGACGAAGCTGTGCGGCGACACGGTCAATCCCGGCGCGCTGGCGATCCTCGCGCGGCTCGGGCTCGAGCGACGCGACGGCGGACGGTCTGCCGGTCGCCGGCATGATCGTACCGGCGACGAGTCGGCGTCGCGGTGCGTCGGCCCGCTACGGCGGCGGCGCTCGCGGACGCGCGCTTCCGCGCGCGCACGCTCGACGCCGCACTGCTCGAGTCGCGCGCTGCGCGCCGGCGCCGCGATCGAGGACGGCGTCTCGTGCAGGGCCCTGTCGTCGAGGGCGGCGCCGTGCGCGGTGTGGTCGTGCGGCGGCAACGGAGCGGTCGCCGGACGCATCGACGCGCGCGTCGTGACGTCGCCGCCGACGGCGCCAGCTCCCGCGCTTGCCCGCGCGCTCGGTCTCGCGCGTCACGCGGCGCGGCCGCGCCGCTGGGCGGTCGGCGCCTACTTCAGCGACGTCGCGCCCGGAGACCCGGTCACTTCGGCGAGATGCACGTCCGCGCGCGGCCGCTACATCGGCGTCGCGCCGATGCCGGGCGGCCTGACGAACGCCTGCGTCGTGACGGCCGACCGCCGGCGCTGCGCGATCCTGGCGAGCTGCTCTGTTCGACGAGACGCTGCGCCGCGATCCGCTGCTGGCGGATCGCTTCGCGCGGCGCGCGCGCGATCGCGGCGCCGATCTGCCTCGGGCCGCTCGCCGTCGATGCCGGCGAGCTGCGGCGTGCCGGGACTGCTGCTGGCCGGCGACGCGGCCGGCTTCATCGATCCGATGACCGGCGACGGGCTGCGCTTCGCGCTCCGCGGCGCCGAGCTCGCCGCCGAGGCGGCATGTCGCGCGCTGGCCATCAGGCATCGCGCGACGCTCACGCGGCGCTCGGCAGCGCCGGCGCCGGGAGTTCGCAGCGCAAGTGGCGCTTCAACCGCACGCTGCGCGCGCTGCGTCGGCTCGCCGGCCGCGCTGCGCGCTCGCGGCCGCGGGCGCGCAGGTGGTCGCCGCCGGTGGCCGAACGGATCGATCCGCTACGCTGGTGACGTCTCCGCTGATTGTCGCCGCGCCGCCGATAATCTTCGCGTCGTGACGTTCATCCGTCTCGCTCGCGGCCGCTCGCCTTCGTCCCGATGCTGCTCGAGGCGCGCCGATCGCGTTGCCAACGACCGCGCGCTGCGGGCGGCCGGCGCCATCGAGCCGGACGGGCGACGTCTACGCGCTGATGCAGATCGCGTATCCGCTGCGTTTCTGGCGATGCTCGCCGAGGGCTGGCTGCGCGGCGCATCCTGACCGTCCCACGGCGGTGTCCGGCGCGATCGTCTTCGCCGCGGCCAAGGCGCTGAAGTACTGGGCCATCGCGACGCTCGGCCAGCCGCTGGACGTTTCGCGTCCTCGTGCCGCCCGGATCGCCGCGAATCGTTGCGCGGTCCGTACCGCTTCCTGCGCCATCCGAACTACGTCGCCGTCGCGGGCGAGATCGCCGGCTTCGCGCTGATCGCGCGCGCCCCAGTCGCGGGGGTGCTCGTCCTGGCTGATCTTCGGTGCGCTGATGCTCGCGCGGATCCGCGTCGAGGAGCGCGCGCTCGGCATGCGATCACGATAGAATCCTCGCCGTGTCACGCGCCCGCATCTCGATCGCGCTCGACTGGCTCGCGCTCCTGCTGGCGGTGGTCGCGGTGGCGATTGCGGCTGACCGGCGGCACTGACGTTCCGAATCGCCGGCGCGCGGATGACGGCGCGAACGCCCGGCCGCGCGTCGCTCGCGGTGATCGCGATCGTCGCGCGTGCGCGTCGCGCTCGATCGACGCACGAAACCGTTCGCGGGCGCAGGCGCCGGTCTCCGCCGCGCGCGCGATTTCCTCTACGCATTCTGATCGGGATCGCGCCCTCGATCTACCCGGGCAATCCCGGTGGCGGCGGAGGGGGATCGCCGTGCTGGGCCTCGCCGCGTTCGCCGCGGTGCTGCTCTATCCGCAGCTGCGCCACATGGACTCCGTCCCGGATCTCGGCGATCCGCTGCTTTCGATCTGGCGCTTCAGCTGGGTGCTGCACAAGCTGCACGGCGATCCGCGCCCGCTCTTCAGCCCCAACATCTTCTATCCGCATCCGCTGACGCTGACGTACTCGGACTCGATGCTCCTCCCGGCGATCACGACCGCGCCCTTCGTCCTCGCAGGCCTCCATCCCGTCGTCTCGTACAACATTGTGATGGTCCTGAGCTTCATCGCCTCCGGGATCGCGATGTACGTGCTCGTCGAGCGGCTGACCGGATCGCGTGCGGGCGGCGTTCGTCTCGGCGCTGCTGTTCGGGTTCTATCCCTACCGGTTCGAGCACTACAGCCATTTCGAGCTGCAGATGACGTACTGCATGCCGCTCGCGCTCGTGGCGCTGCACGCGTTCGCGGCGACGGCGCGCCGCAGGCACGCGGTGGCGGCGGGCCTTCTGTCGGTGGGGCAGCTGTACAGCTCGATGTACTACGCGGTCTTCTTCACGATCTACGCGGGCGTGGTGCTCGGCCTCAGCTGCTGGTTCGCTCGCGTGTCCGTGAAGCGCCTTCTCTGGCCGGCGCTGCTTGCCGGGGCTCTCGCTCTCGTGCTCGCGTTGCCGCTGGCGCGCACCTACAGTGCCGCGAAGCTCGGCGATCGCGAGGCCGCGACGGTCGAGTTCTACAGCGCGACGGTAGCGGACTACCTGCGCGCGCATCCGCGAAGCGCGACGTGGGGCGAGCGAACGCTGCCGGGCCGTCAACCCGAGCGAGCCCTGTTTCCGGGCGTGATGATCCTGATCCTGGCCGCGGTGGCGCTCGTGCCGCCGCTCGGGACGACGCGCGTGATCTACGCGTGCGCACTCGTCGTGGCGTTCGAGATCTCCCGCGGGTTCCACAGCGCCGATCTATCCCTACTCTGTACGAGTGGTTGCCGTTCATCCGCGGCCTTCGGGTTCCGGCTCGCGCGAGCATTCTCGTCGGACTGTCCCTGGCGGTCCTCGGCGGGTTTGGCGTCCGCCGCCTTCTCGCGTCGCGCGGCCGATGGACATCGAGCATCGCGCTCGCGGCGATCGTCGTGGCAATCGGTATCGATCTGCGTCCGATCCTCCGCCTCGAACCCGTGTGGCTCGAACCCCCGCCAATCTATGGAGCGCTCTCCGGCAATCCGTCCGCCGTGCTCGTCGAGTTCCCGCTCGGCGGGAATCCTCGCGGCTTCACTGCGAACGTGCCCTTCATGTACTTCTCGCTGTGGCACTGGACGACCTGATCAACGGCTACAGCGGCCACTATCCGCCCGGGCAGGTGGACTTCGAAGTAGCGATGCAGCCGTTTCCCGATGCGGCCACGATCGAGATGCTGCGCGCAAGAGGCGCGACGCACGTGAGCGTCAACTGCGCGCTCTACGGCGGCGGCTGCGACGCGCTCCTCCAGAAGCTCGACGCCAGTCCCGACTTCCGTCCCGTGAGCACCGGCCGTTGGCAGAGCCAGGTCGTCAAACTCTTTGAACTCAATGCGCGATAGTTCAACGCGAGCCCCAAGCCCGAACCTCGAACCTTGAACCTTGAACCCTGAACCTTGAACCTGAAAGCTATAATCCCCCTAGATGCCCATGTCTCCGAGAGTGCTGAAGCGAGTGCTCATCGTGGTTGCGGTGATCGTGTGCGGGATCGCGGCGGTCCCGTCGCTGCGGAGCCGGATCGCGTCGGTCGCGGGAGGTGACGCGTCGCAGGCGGCTCAGCAGGCGTCGGACTCGTTCCCGCAGGCTGCGCGCCGGGCGCTCGCGCAGGGGCGGATCGCGGATGCCGAGGCGCTCGCGAAATCGCGACCCGCCGGCGATGGGGAGGCCGCGGCTGTGCTGGCGCGAGTGGAAGCGCTCCGCGGCAACTACGACGGCGCGCGTCAACTGCTCGAGACGGCGGCGGCCGCGCAGCCCTGGGGTGACGCCGCGCTCGAGCTGGGCCTTCTCCTGCAGCGACAGTTCGGCCGCGCAGACGCGGCCCAGCCGCATCTCAACCGCGTGCTCTCGCGCGCGACGCAGATTCAGGATCCGGAATCGCTCTTCCGCGCGGCCCGTGCCGCGGCGGCGCTCGGCCGCGTGCAGGAGGCCAACAGCCTGTACCGCGTCGCGGCGCGCGGCGGCGATCCTGCAGTGGAGACCGCGTGGGGCGAACTGTTCCTCGAGACCTACAACCCGCGCGAGGCGCTGCAGTCGTTCCAGAAAGTGATGAAGCTCGACGAGTCGTGGACTCCCGCCTACGTGGGCTTCGCGCGGACGCTGGCGAACGAGAACCCGCCGGCGGCGGCCGCCGCGGCGGAGGCCGCGCTCAAGGTCTATCCCGCGTTCGCCGACGCGAAGCTATTCCTCGCGGAGCTCGATCTCGACAACACCCGCTACGATCGCGCGCGCGAGCGCATCGACCAGGTATTGGGGGCCAACGCGTCGCACCTCGACGCGCGCTCGCTCCTTGCGGCGATCGCCTACGTCCGCGGCGACAAGGCCGCCTACGACGCCGAGGTCGGCCGGGTGCTCGCCATCAACCCGGCATTTGGCGAGGTGTACCGCGTCGCGGGCGACCTGGCCGCGCGGAACTACCGGTTCGACGAAGCCGTGGCGCTCGCGCGCCGTGCGACGACGCTCGATCCGGGAACATCCGGGCGGCGAGCGACCTCGGCCTGCACTTGATGCGGACGGGCGACGAGGCTGAGGCGCGCCGCGTCCTCGATCGCGCGTTCAAGACGTTTCCGTACGACAAGGTCACGTTCAACCTGCTGGCGCTGCTCGACAAGCTGGAGAAGTTCGAGGTCGTGCAGGAAGGCGACCTGATCTTCAAGTTCCATCCCGACGAGGCGCGCGTGCTGCGCGAGTACGCGATTCCGCTCGCGCAGGAAGCGTTGAAGAAGCTGTCCGCGTCGTATCAGTTCACGCCGAAGGGCCCGATCCTCATCGAGATCTTTCCGGTGCACGACGATTTCGCGGTCCGCAATCTGGGCCTGCCGGGACTCGTGGGCGCCCTCGGCGCCTGCTTCGGCCGCGTCGTCAGCATGGACTCTCCGAGGGCGAAGGCGCCCGGCGCGTTTTCATGGCAGGCGACGCTGTGGCACGAGCTGGCGCACGTGATCACGCTGCAGATGTCGAATCAACGGGTGCCGCGCTGGCTGACCGAGGGCGTGTCGGTGTACGAGGAAGCGCGCGCCAGGCCGGCGTGGGGCGGCGAGATGGAAGTGTCGTTCGCGATTGCGCTCGAGCGCGGCCAGGCGTTGAAGCTGCGCGATCTGAACTCGGGATTCACCAAGCCGGACACGATCGCGCTCGCGTACTACCAGGCCTCGCTCCTCGTCGAGCACATCGTCTCGACGCACGGCGAGGCGGCACTTCGCACGCTCGTGAGGACCTACGGCGAGGGCGTCGAGGGTGACGAGGCGATTCGGAAAGGCCTGGGCGTGTCGATCGACGACCTGCAGGGGTCGTTCGACAAGATGCTCGACAAGCGTTTTGCGTCGGCGCGCGCGGCGGTTCGCGATCAGGCGAAGCCGGCCGAAGCGGGGGGCGACGACATCGCCGCGCTCAAGCAGGCTGCGTCGCAGTACCCGGGGAGTTATCGCGCGCAGCTGCTGCTCGGCGCCGCGCTGGCCAAGCAGGGCGACAAGGCGGCATTCGAGCCGCTCGGAAAGGCCGCGGCGCTCCTGCCGATGGCCGTCGGCGAGGACAGTCCGCACGCGATCATGGGACGCCTCGCGGAACAGCTCGGCGACACGGCGCGCGCGATCTCGGAGTACCGGGCGCTGATCGAGAGGGACGCCACCGCGATCGAGGCCGCGCGCCGCCTGGCGGAGCTCGGCGCGAAGACCAACGATCAGGCGCTGCTGGCGCTCGCCCACGAACGGATCGTCGAGCTCGATCCCTTCGACGCGGCGAGCCATTCCGGCCTCGGCCGCGTCGCGCTGCGCAGCAAGGTGCCGATCGTCGCGATGCGCGAGTTCAAGGTGGCGCTCGCGATCGGGCCCGCCGATCGCGCCACGGTGCACTGCGATCTCGCGGAGAGCTATCTGCTCGCGGGACGCCCCGCGGACGCCAAGAAGGAAGCGCTCGCCGCGCTCGAGATCGCGCCGAGCTTCGAGCGCGCCCAGGAGCTGCTGCTGAAGGCCATCGACGGAGGTCAGGAGCCGGCCGCCGGAAGGCGGTTCTGAGCGATGATGCGGACACTCGCGCGCGCGCTTGCGCTCCTCGGCGCCGTCGGCCTCGTGGTGGGCGGCGGCGGCCATGGCGTGTCGGCGCAGAATCCGGCGCGCGCGGACTCCCGGTTCGCCGGACTCGAGTGGACGTTCGCGCGCATCCGCTACCAGGGATCGAAGCTGCCAGGGCTCTCGGGATGCGACACGTATGACGAGTGCTGGACGATCGACTATCCGGCGGCCGAGCAGAACCTCTCGCGCCGCGTGAAGACCGCCACCGCCGTCCAGGTGAACGATCCGGTCGTCGTCGATCTCGACGACAGCAGCTTCTGGACGTACCCGTGGGTCTACCTGGTCGAACCCGGCACCTGGATCCCGAGCGACCCCGAGGTCGAGACGCTGCGCGAGTACCTGCTGCGCGGCGGCACGCTGACGTTCGACGACTTCCACGGTCCCATCGAGTGGGCGAACCTCGAGCGCCAGATGAAGCGCGTGTTCCCCAACCGGCGGATCGTGGACCTCCCGGCGAGCCACCCGATCTTCAACTGCTTCTACCAGATCGACGAGTACCCGCAGACGCCAGGCCTCGGATCGTTCCTCGCGGGCCGGACGTGGGAAAAGGGCGGGTTCGTCGCGCGCCTGCGCGCGATTGAAGACGACCGCGGCCGCGCGATGGTGCTCATCAACTGGAACACCGACATGGGCGACGGGTGGGAATGGTCCAACGCCGCGGACTATCCCGGCTACGTTCGCTTCACGGCCCAGGCCTACCGGATGCAAATCAACGAAATCGTTTACTCGCTGACCCATTGATGCCGAGCGCCGGAGAAGACATCGCAGCCGCCGCCGCCCGTGTCGCCGATGGACGCAGCCGGATACTGGCCGAAATCCGCAAGGTGATCGTCGGGCAGGATCACGTCATCGATCAGGTGCTCATCGCCCTCTTCACGGGGGGGCACTGCCTGATCACGGGCGTGCCGGGCCTTGCGAAGACGCTCCTCATCAAGACCATCGCGCAGATCCTGGACCTGTCCTTCAAGCGCATCCAGTTCACGCCCGACCTGATGCCGGCGGACATCACCGGCACCGAGGTCCTCGACGAGCAGAACGGTCATCGGACGCTGCGATTCGTGACCGGCCCGATCTTCGCGCAGATCATCCTCGCCGACGAGATCAACCGCACGCCGCCGAAGACGCAGGCGGCGCTGCTCGAGGCGATGCAGGAGTACCACGTCACGGCGGCGGGCCGCACGTATCAACTGGAACGGCCGTTCTTCGTGCTCGCCACGCAGAACCCGATCGAGCTCGAGGGCACGTATCCGCTCCCCGAGGCGCAGCTCGATCGCTTCATGTTCAACATCGTGATGAGCTACCTCACCGAAGACGAAGAGGTCCGGGTCGTCACCCAGACGACAGGCCTTGCGACCGAGGCGCCGCAGCAGGTGTTGAGCGGCCCCGAGATCATGGAGGCCGAGCACCTCGTGCGGCAGGTCATCGTCGCAGAGGACATCGCGCGATATGCCGTGCGGCTCGTCGACGCGTCGCGGCCCGGCCGCCAGGGCGGGCACGCGTTCGTGAACGATTGGGTCAAGTGGGGGGCGGGCCTGAGAGCGTCGCAGGCGCTCATCCTCGCGGGCAAGGCGCGCGCCCTGATCAACGGGCGGTACCACGTTTCGGTGCCGGACATCCAGGCGCTCGCGCCCTCCGTCCTGCGCCACCGGATCATCCCGAACTTCTACGCCGAGTCCGAGCGCGTCACCTCCGATACGCTCGTCGAACGCCTGCTCGAGGCCGTGCCCTGTGCCGCGGAGCGGATTGTAGGCATGAGCGCGCCGGCGGCTCGCGATCTTCGCTTCCTCGATCCGTCGATCATCGCGAAGCTGGGGACGATGGAGCTCAAGGCGCGCACGGTGGTCGAAGGATTTCTCTCGGGGCTCCATCGCAGCCCCTACAAGGGATTCAGCGTCGAGTTCGCCGAGTACCGGCAGTATCTGCCCGGAGACGATCTCTCCACGCTCGATTGGAAGGTCTACGCGCGCAGCGATCGCCACTACGTCAAGAAGTACGAGGAAGAGACCAACCTCGACTGCCATCTGCTGCTCGACATCAGCGCGTCGATGGCGTATCGCGGCGCGGCGGCGATGAGCAAGCTGGAGTACGGCTCGGTGCTCGCCGGGTCGCTGGCCTTCCTCATGAACAGGCAGCGCGACGCCACGGGGCTCATCGCGTTCGACGAGAAGATCGTGTTCCGCCTGCCCGCGAGCGCGCGGCGCGGCCATCTGCACAGCCTGCTCGTGGGCCTGGAGCGTCTCGCACCCGGCCGCCGCTCGGAGCTCGGACGGCCCCTGCATCAACTCGCAGAGGCGCTCATGCGGCGAAGCCTGATCGTGCTGATTTCGGATCTGCTCGACGACCCGGAACCGATCATCGCCGGGCTGAAGCACCTCAAGTTCAGGGGGAGCGACGTCATCGTCTTTCAGGTGCTGGATCCCAACGAGCTGACGTTCCCCTTCGATGCATCGGCGCGGTTCACGGATGTCGAGAGTGCGGAAGCCGTCACCGCGGATCCCGCGAGCATCCGTGACGCCTATCTCGGCGAGCTCGGGAATCTCCGGCAGCGGTACGATCGGGAGCTCCGCGGCGTCGGCGTCGACTACGTGCAGCTGGACACGTCGAAGCCGCTCGATTTCGCGCTGCTGGCGTACCTCGCCGCGCGCGCCAGGAGGAAATGAACCTGTCCTTCCTCTACCCGGCCTTTCTGGCGGGCGCGGCGGCGATTGCGCTGCCAATCATCCTGCACCTTCTCCGGCGCGACGTGGCGCCGGACGTGCCGTTCACCGCCGTTCGGCTGCTGCGGAGATCGCCCGTCGAGCGCGTCCACAACCGCCGCCTGAAGGATCTCCTGCTGCTCGCGGCGCGGGTGATCGCGCTCCTGCTGCTGGCGGTGGCCTTCGCGCGGCCCTACGTGCAGGGGGCGGTTCCCGCGCCCGTTCGGGTCGTGGCGATCGATCGTTCGTACAGCATGGGCGGCCCGGGGCGGTTCGATCGCGCCAGGGCTCTTGCGCGCGCGGCCGTCGACGAGGCCCCGGGCGGAGAGCGTGTCGCGGTCGTCGCGTTCGACGATCGCGCGGATGTGCTGGCCGCTCCGGGCAGCAAGGCCGACGCCCGCGCGGCGCTCGACCGGCTGGCGATCGGGTTTGGAACGACGAGGTATCCCGCCCTCTTCGAGAAGACCCTCGAGATCGCGGCCGGCGCCGGCGGCCGGCTCGTCATAGTCACCGATCTCCAGCCGTCCGGGTGGAGTGCCGACGGCAGGCCGGCGGTGCCAGGAGGATGGGACGTGGACATCAGGGATGTGGGAGCACTGCCCGCGAACCTGTCGGTTGTCGCGGCGGCGGTCGAGCCTGCGTCGATCGTCGCGACGATCCGCAATGCCGGACAGTCGGCGCGTTCGGGCCGCGTCCGCGCCGCGGTTGACGATCTCGAAGTGTCCTCCGCGGATTTCACCGTCGGCGCTGGGGAAACCGCGGCCGTGCGCATGGCGCAGAAAGCGCCGGCTGGAGGTGCGCTTCGCGTGTCGATCGAGGATCCGGACGGACTGCCGGCAGATGACGCGCGCTACCTGGTGCTCGGCGCCCAGGGCGCGGCGAGGGCACTCGTCGTGACGGCGGGCGGAGAGTCCGGCTTGTTCCTTTCCCGCGCGCTCGAAACGTCACGCGGCGAGACGGTCGACGTGGTGGCGAACGCGCGGCTCGCCTCCATGACGTCCGGAGAGTTGTCCGGCTACTCGATGATCGCGCTGCTCTCGACGCGAGGGCTCGATCGCAAGTCGCGGGAGACGATGGCGGCCCACGTCCGCGGCGGGGCCGGACTCTTCGTTGCCGCCGCGTCCGAGGTCGATCCCTCCGTGCTGGCGTCGATGACGGATTGGAAGCCGGCCTTGTCCGTGGTCGATGAAGCACAGAACGTGACGCTCGCTGCAACCGACGTGCGGCATCCGATCGTCCGTCCGCTCGGCGCGCTTGCGGCCAATCTCGGTCAGATCCGGTTCGAGCGAAGCTGGCGCGTCGCCCCCGACGGATGGTCCGTCGTCGCGCGCTTCTCCAGCGGGTCGCCGGCGCTTCTCGAACGGTCGCTCGGCGCAGGCCGCGTCGTGCTGTTCGCGTCCGATGTCGATCGCCGCTGGAACGACTTTCCGCTGCACCCGGCGTTCGTCCCGTTTGCGATCGAGACGGCGAGATATCTGACGGCGGGATCCCCCAACGGACGCCACGCCCGGGAGTACACGGTCGCCCAGGCGCCCGCGGGCGTTGGTCCCGATCCAGGGGTGTTTCGTGCCGGCGACAACCGAACAGTCGCGGTCAACGTCGATCCAGCAGAGGGCGCCCTTGATCGAATGACTGCCGCGGCGTTCGACCAGAAAATCCAGCGGGACGCTGCGGCCGGACAGGCACTCGACGTGCAGGCGCACGAGAGCGAGGCGAGGCAGAGCTACTGGCAATACGGGCTGGCGTTGATGCTGCTGGCCCTCGCAGCGGAATCGTTCGTAGGGCGTTCGTGACTGGGGGGATTCCCTCCGTGGGACCGGGAAGAAGTGGCACACTAGTAGGACGATGTCGGTAGACCGGCTTCGACCGTTGCTCGATGGCGTGAGGCGCCGTTGGCGCACTCACGGCGGCCTACGTCTGGCTGGCCGCGCCGCGGTCGCCGCATCGGTCCCGATCCTTCTCGCCGCGGCGATCGGGACTTTCACCAATCTCTCCGATTCCGCGCTCGCATGGCTGGCTGTCGTGACCATCGTCACGGCCGGTGCAGCGGTGGCACTCGTCTCGAGACGCATTGGCGTGTCGCCAGTGAGCGGCGCAATCTCCGACGCCCGGCTCGCGAGGTTCATCGAAGAGCGGGCGGTCACGCTTGCGCCCGGCGACGCTGCAGTGTCTGGTCTGGCGTTCGACGACGTGCTGGTGAGCGCCGTGGAGGAAGGACCAGCCGCGCCGGACCGGTTCCGCGCGCTCGTCGTCGAGAGCGCAGCGCGCCGGCTCGAGGCGGTCGGCGTCGATCGGATCGTGCCATCGCGGAGCATCAGGCTGGCGGCGCTCGAAGCGCTGGGTGGCGCCGCTGTGCTCGGCCTGTCGATCGTGCTCGCGGCGCCGCTCGCCGGCCGCGTCCTGGACAGCGCATGGCTCGCCCTGTTCCCTGGCTCGGTGAGCCTCGAGATTCTACCGGGCGACGCGCGCGTCGCGGCAGGTCAACCGTTCACGATCCGGGCGGTCGTGCGCGTGAAGAACCATACGTTGACGCGGTTCGTTCCGAGGCTCACGGTCGCCGCCGGCGCCGACGAGCGATCCGTGCCGATGGCGCGGGCCGGTGACACGTTCGAGTTCGCGTTCGAATCCGTCGATCGCACGTTCCGCTATCGCGTCGCGGCAGGCGCCGCCGCGTCGCCTGAGTACACCGTGACGGCGCTTCACGCGCCACGCGTCAGGCGAATCGATCTTCGATACGAGTACCCGCCGTTCACCGGGCTGCAGGCGCGGGAGGAAACCGACGGCGGCGACGTGTACGCGCCGGAAGGCACCAGGGTCCGTGTCCGCGTGCACACCGACAAGCCGGTCAGGAGCGGCGCGTTATCGCTGGGCGGCGCGCCGCAAGCGCAGCTCGAGCCGGCCGGCGATCGTCAGCTGGAAGGGACGCTCGTGCTGTCGAAGGACGACTCGTACCGGGTCGCGCTGAGGGACACCGACGATCTCCAGTCGGCGGGCGACACCGAGTACTTCATCCGGATCATGGACGATCGTCCGCCCGACGTCCGCATCCTGCGTCCCGGAGGCGATCAGCAGATTACGCCGCTCGAGGAAGTCGCGATCGAGGCGCGGGCAGACGACGATCACGGCATCGCGCGGTTCGAGCTGGTCTACGCCGTCGCGGGACGCGAGCCGAAGGTCGTGCCGTTGAACGCCACGGGCACCGACGCGGCGAAGACGGCCACGCACCTGCTCGCGGCCGAGGACCTGGGCGTGCAGCCGGGCGATGTCATCAGCTACTACGCGCGCGCGCGCGACGTCGCCCGCGGCAGGCGATCGACCGAGACCAGGAGCGACATGTTCTTCCTGGAGGTGCGTCCGTTCTCGGAGGAGTTCGTCAGCGCGCAGTCGCAGGCGATGGCTGGAATGGCCGGAGATCAGATCGACACGCTGATCGCGGCCCAGAAGGAAATCATCAACGCGACCTGGAACATCGAACGGCGCGCGGCCGCCGGGGCCGGACGGTCGTCGAACGACATCACGTCCATCGCCGATGCGCAGGCCGAGCTCAAAGGACGGGCCGAGCAGATCGCGTCGCGCGGCGCGCGGAGCCGCGGGGGATTCCGCCTCCCGCAGCAGATCGGGCCGATGCGCCAGCCGGCCGCGGGCCGTCAGGGCGGCGATCCGGTCAGCGCGGCCATTTCGGCGATGGGGCGCGCTGTCGATCAGCTCCACGGGCAGCGGACGGGCGATGCGTTGACGCACGAGATGGCGGCGCTGCGGGGACTGCTGCAGGCGCAGGCGGAGATTCGGCGGCGCGAGGTCTCGCAACAGTCAGGCGCCGGGGCGGGAGGCCTCGGGCGTCAAGGCCAGGATCTGTCGGCGCTCTTCGACAAGGAGCTTCAGCGGCAGCAGCGCACGAACTACGAGACACGCTCTCAGCTCGAGACGTCTCCGGACCGCGGCAGCAACGACAGCGCGCTCGATCGGATCCGCGATCTCGCGCGCCGCCAGGAAGAGCTCAGCCGTCAACAGCGCGAGCTTGCGAACGCCTCGCTGCCGCCCGACGAGGTCAAGCGGCGCCTCGAGACGCTGACCCGCGAGCAGATCGAGCTTCGCGAGCGCGCCGAGGAGATCGCCAGGCAGATGGCGCAGCAGGGCGCGCAGCCGGGTTCACAGGCGAAGCCCGGCGAGGCGCGCGCGGATCAGCAGGCCGCGGGTGAGGCGAGCGGAGGTATTCGCGGCGCGTCGGAGCAGATGCGCAACGCGGCGACGGAGCTGCAGCGGCAGGATCCCGCCAACGCAGCCGAACGTGCCGAGCGCGCGGCGGCTCAACTCCGCAGGCTCGAAGAGCGGCTCCGAAGCGACAGCCCGGACGGCCGTCAGCGCGCGGCCGGAGAGCTGCGGCTCGAGGCGCAGCAGGTCGCCGACGAGCAGCGGCGTATCGCGGCCGAAGCCGCACGGCTGGACAAGGGCACGAGCGATCGCGACGCCTGGCGTCGTCTCGCCGGCGACAAGGAGCAGCTCGCCGATCGCGTCGACGATCTGCAGCGCGCCGCCGAGCAGCTCTCGGGAACGAATCGCGGCACCGATCAGGATTCAGCGCGCCAGCAGACGTCGCGCGCGGCGCGCGAGCTGAACGAGCAGCGTATCGCGGGACGGATGCGTGAGGGCGCGAAGGAAATGCGGGATGCGAGCGCGGCACCTGCGCCGGGAGGCCGGGGAGGCAAGCCCGCGCCGAAGCCTGGATCGGCCGAGGCCGAGCAGCAGATCGCGCGCGCGCTGGATCGCGTGATCGATCAGCTGAACGGCGCCGATGGGACCGCGACGGATCTCTCTCGGGCGCTCAACGAAACACGCGCAGTCCGTGAGCGGCTCGATAAGGTCGAGCGCGAGCTGCGCGAGGCAGAGGCGAAGAAGCCGGCGCAGCGCGGTCAGGGCGGTACTGCTGGCGCTGGACCGAAGACCGGCGAGAACGGGGGGACGGGCGATCTGCAGCGGCTGCGGGAGCAGTACGCGAAGGAGTTGCAGCGCGCGCGCGAGACGCTGTCCCGGCTCGAGCGGAGCGCGCCCGGCGCGGGACAGGGGGGCACGACGCCAGAAACGCACGAATGGAGCGTGACGGATCAGGGGACGGAAGCCTTCAAGCAGGATTTCACGCGATGGGAATCGCTGCGAAAGGACGTGGACTCCGCCCTCGAACGCTATGAGGCCGCGATCGTCGCCAGGGCCGCGAGGAGGAGTCTCCAGGATCGCCTGAGCGCCGGCGGCAGCGACCGCGTGCCCGACGAGTACCGACAGCTGATCGCGCGCTACTACGAATCGCTCGCCCGGAAGAAATAAAGCAGGGGCCTTGTCCTTCGCGAACCCTCTTCCCTGGTGGGCCCTGCTGGGGATTGCCGCCGCGGCCGCGCTCGTCGCCTGGCTCGCCTACAGCCGCTGGGCCATCACCTCCCGACAGCGCGCCGTCCTCACCGCGCTTCGCTTCGTGACGCTCGTCACGTTGGTCGTCTTCCTGCTGCGGCCGGTCGTCGAGGTCCCCGGCAAGGACGCCTCCCAGGCCGTCGTGCCGATCCTGGTCGATACGTCGAGGAGCATGAGCATCGAGGATGCGGCCCGCGGCGGCCGGCGGATCGATCGCGCGCGCCAGCTCCTCACCGAAGGGATCCTTCCAGCGCTCGGCAGCCGCTTTCAGATCGAGGTACTCGGCTTCGGCGAATCGGTGGGGCGCACGGTCCCGCAGGATCTCTCCTCGTCCGCGCGGAAGAGCGACCTCGGCGCGGCGCTGACGACGGTCCGCGATCGCTATCGCGGGCGCGTCGTCGCCGGCGTAGTGCTCATCTCCGACGGCGGCGACACGAGCGGAGGCGCCGAACGCGTCGCCGAAGGGTCCGCACCGATCTTTCCCCTGGGAATCGGCGCGATCGTGCCTGGAAAGGATCGCGAGGTCCTGAGCGTGACGGCGGCCGAGCAGGTGCTGGACGATTCGAGGGTCGACCTCGCCGTGTCCGCGGTGAGCCACGGGCTCGGCGTCCAGCCGATCGAGCTTCGCCTCCTCGAGAACGGACGGCCGATCGACGTGCGCCGGCCAATTCCGGCAGGCGAGGGCGTTCCCGTTCGTGAAGTCTTTCAGGTCTCGCCGGCGCGGGGCGCGCCCGCCGTCTACACCGTCGAGATCCCCGCGGCAGCCGGCGAGCTCGTGCCCGAGAACAACGCGCGCGGCGTCCTCGTGCAGCCGCCCGTCCGCGCGCGTCGAGTCCTGCTCGTCGAGGGCGCGCCAGGTTTCGAGCACAGTTTCCTCAAGCGTGCGTGGGCCGGGGATCCAGGGCTCGAAGTCGATTCCGTCGTCAGGAAGGGAAGGAACGAGCAGGGGGCGGACACGTTCTACATCCAGGCCGTGCGGCCGCGCGGCGACAGCCTCACATCCGGCTTCCCCCCGACGCGCGAGACGCTGTTTCTCTACGATGCGATCGTGCTGGCAAACGTCGAAGGGCACCAGTTCACCGCGGCGCAGCTCGAGTCCGCGCGCGCGTTCGTCGGCACGCGCGGAGGAGGCCTGCTGGTGCTCGGCGCGCGATCGTTCCTGCGCCAGGGGCTGGCCGGCTCCGCGCTGGAAGAGGTGGTGCCGCTCGACCTGACCGAGCGGGGCGGAGGCGCCGTTCCCGCTTCGGGAACGCGCGGCACGAACCGCATCGCGATGACGCCGGCGGGCGAGTCCCACCCGGTCATGCAGCTCGCGCCGCTCCTCGAGGACACGCGGAAACGTTGGGAAGCCGTACCGCCGCTCGCTTCTACGGCGCCGCTTGGAGGGCCGCGACCTGGCGCCAGCGTGCTGGCCGTGACGAGCGGGCCGGGCGGCGCGCCGCGGGCACTCGTGGCCGTCCAGCGCTACGGCGAAGGACGCTCGATGGTGTTCGCGGGCGAGGCCTCGTGGCGGTGGCGGATGCTGCTGCCGGCGACCGATCGCACGTACGAAACATTCTGGAAGCAGGCGGTGCGCTGGCTCGCGCTCGGCGCGGGCGACCCGACGCAGATCGTCGCGGAACCGGGCATCGCCCCTGGCGAGACGCTCCCGCTGCGCATCCTCGTGCGCAACGCCGCGTTCGAGCCGCAGCGGGACGCATCGATCGCGGTGAGGGTCACCGCGCCCGACGGCCGAACGGAAACGCTGCCTGCGACGCCCGAGGCGGGCTCCGAGAACGTCGGCCGCTATGTCGCCCAGCTTCGCCCGGCGATTGCAGGCGTTTTTCGCGTCTCCGCTGACGTGCGCCGCGGGACATCCCCCCTCGGCACGGCGACGACGTCGGTCCTCGTCGGCGGGGCGGACCTCGAGATGACCGATCCCCGGCAGAACGTGCAACTGCTGCAAAGGCTTGCGGCCGCGACTGGCGGCCGACTGCTCGACGAGAATCGCCTCGCGGATCTGGGGGACCTGCTCGAAGCCAGTGTCCCCGCGGCGGCGTTCGTCACCCGGCGCGATCTGTGGCACACGGGATGGTCGTTTGCGGCTATTCTGGTTTTGTTGGGTCTCGAGTGGATCGTGCGACGGCGGTGGGGTCTGCGATGAACGTCCGCGTGCGTCTGGTCTTCCTGCTCCTGGCGATCGTCCCGGCGTCGTTTCCGACGGCCGCGTCGGCTGGCGACCGGTACGCGCTCGTGGTGTCGGGAGCGAACGGCGGAGCGGAGTACGCGGAACAGTACGCGCGGTGGGTGCGGGATCTGTCGGGCGTCCTCGTCGATCGGATGAAGATCGGCCGCGATCGGATCAAGGTGCTCACCGACGCAGACGACCCGGCGTCCGCGTCGACCGCGGCGAACGTGCGGCAGTACCTGGCGGGCGTACGGCGTACGATGACACGCGACGATCTGCTGTTCGTCGTGCTCATCGGGCACGGCACGTACGACGGCGTGGACGCGAAGTTCAATCTCGTCGGCACGGATCTCGAGTCGGCGCAATGGGGCGAACTCCTCGCCGGCCTCCCGGGCCAGGTGGTCGTCGTCAACACCTCGTCGGCGAGCTTCCCGTTCATCGAGCGATTGAGCGGAGACCGGCGCGTCGTGATCACGGCGACCGATTCGGTTGCTCAGCGGTTCGACACGATGTTTCCTGAGTTCTTCATCAAGGCGTTTCAGGGCGAGACGGCCGACGTCGACAAGAACGATCGCATCTCGATCTGGGAAGCGTTCAGCGCGGCGACGGGGGACGTGCGGCGCTACTATCAGCGCCGCGGGCAGCTGTCGACGGAACGCGCGCTGCTCGACGACAACGGCGACGGCGTCGGACGGGAAGCGGCGGGGAAGGGAGAAGACGGTTCGCTCGCGAGCCGCGTGTACCTCGACGTGCCGCTGCCCGGCGCGCGTCCGACCGACGAGATCCTCGTCAAGCTGCTTCAGCGGCGGGCCGCCATCGAGCTGGAGCTCGACGAGCTCAAGATCCGCAGGAGCTTCCTGCGCCCGCCCGAATATCAGCAGGAGTTCGAGCGCCTGATCGTCGAGCTCGCACGCGTGAACCGCGACATCCGCGCGCGCGTGAAATCGTAGCCCTCGGCGGCTGTAGTGTCCGGCTTCAGCCGGACTTCTGAGGTCCGGCTAAAGCCGGACACGTCAAATCGACACTAGTCGTTCCAGCGACGCCGCCCGGCGTTCTCGTGTGTCCGCCAGAACGATCCCGTCAGCCCGCCGGCCCCGAAGCCGACGACGTGTGCCCAGAACGCGACGCCGCCGGACGCTTCCGCGGCGCCAAGCGACCCGATCCCGCTCAAGAACTGCATCAGGAACCAGATCCCGAGGAAGAAGATCGCCGGGATCTCCACGAGATCCACGAAGAGGAAGAGGAAGACCACCGTCAACACGCGCGAGTGCGGGAAGAGGACGAAGTACGCGCCCATCACGCCCGCGATCGCGCCGCTCGCGCCGATCATCGGCACGGAGGAGTAGGGCTGCGTGAGCGTTTGCCCGAGCGCGGCCGCCGCACCGCAGAGGAGGTAGAACGCCAGGTAGGTCGCGCGGCCGAGCCGATCCTCGACGTTGTCGCCGAAGATCCAGAGATAGAGCATGTTCCCCAGGAAGTGGAGCCAGCCGCCGTGCAGGAACATGCTGGTGAGGACCGACGTCCACGCGAAGTCGGCGGGCACGACGCCGTAGACCTGGACGAACAGCTGGAGCTCGTACTCGGAGAGCAGAACCTCGTAGAGAAAGGCGATCGCGTTCAGCGCAATGAGCGCGATCGTGACGACGGGCGTGGTGCGCGGCGGAATGACGTCAGCTACCGGGAACATGCGAGATCGCAATCCTCAATATAATCAATGGATGCAATGCCGTCACTGTGGCACGGAGATCGCCGACAAGGCGATCGTCTGCTTTCGGTGTGGCGCCGGGACGACGGATCCGGTCAGAAAGCCGGTGCCGATCACGCCGCGGCGCTCGCCGCTGCTGCCGGTGGCCGGCGTCGTCGTCCTGCTGCTCGTCGCGCTCTGCATGGGCTACGTGTCGCGCACGGCCGCAAATCCGGAGCTTCCGCAGCTCGCCGCCGGTCTTGCGCTCGGAGGCGCGATTGCGCTCCTGCTCCTGCGCGTGGTCCGGCGGTGACCCGGTTGGATTGCCAAAACCCCGAAGAATGTCATAATTTCCTGATTCAATGTCCGATGCCCGCCTGGAAGTAACCGACGCGTTGGGCCGGCGAATCGTGCCCATTTCGAAGGCGCATTTCGAGATCGGCCGCCGCGAGACAAACGATCTGCGCCTCGCGGGCAGCGAGGTGTCGAGAGATCACGCGGAGATCGACTCGCAGGAGAACCAGTTCGTCGTTCGCGACAAGAACTCGCGCTACGGGACCTACGTGAACGGCGAGCAGGTCACCGAGCGGACGCTCGTCCACGGCGATCGCGTCAGGCTCGGCCGGACTGGCGGCGCGGAGATGGTGTTCCTGCTGGCGGAGAGCGCGCCCGCGATCGAGCGCGCGACGACGACCGCCATCGGCGACCTTCGCCAGATCGCCGCGCTCCTCGAAGGTCTTCGGGCGCTCGGATCGGGTCGCGTGCTCGACGACGTGCTGGCCCTCGTGCTCGACTCGGCCATCGAGGTCAGCGGCGCCGAGCGCGGCTTCATCATGCTCGAGGGAGCGACCGACGAACTCGAGTTCAAGATGGCGCGATCTCGCGGCCGCGCGACTATCCCGAGCGGGACGTTCGCCACCAGCCGCAAGATCCCCGAGGAGGTCTTCCGCACTGGGGAGCCGCGCATCGTCGCGGACCTGCTCGACGGCGATCTCGCCAACGTCCACATGGGGACCGTCGCGCTCGGCATCAGGAACGTGCTGTGCGTGCCCCTTCGCCTCGTCCGCTATCTCGACCGGGCCGAGGCCGTCGGCGAGGATCGCCGCATCGGCGTGCTCTACCTGGACAGCCGGGAAAAGGGTTCGCTGATGTCGAACTCGACGCGCGCCGCGCTCGAGACGCTCGCGACCGAAGCCGCCGTCGCCATCGAGAACGCGAGGCTGTACCGCGAGACGATGGAAAAGGCGCGGATGGAGCAGGAGATGCGGATCGCGGCCGAGATCCAGCAGGCCCTGCTGCCCAAGGCCGGACGCGCGGGCGCGTACTTCCGTGCGGCCGCCGCGTCGCTGCCGTGCCGGTCGATCGGCGGCGACTTCTACGACTACGTCGACCTCTCTGACGGCTCCTTCGGCTTCGCCCTCGGGGACGTCGCCGGCAAGGGTCCCCCCGCGGCGCTCCTGAGCGCGATGATGCAGGGCATCTTCGCCGCTCAGGCCGCAGGGAGCGACTCGCCGTCGAGGACGATCACGAAGGTGAACCTGGCGCTGTACCGCCGCGGCATCGAATCGCGGTTCGTGACGCTCATGTACGGATCGCTGATGCCGAACGGACAGCTGCTGTACTGCAACGCGGGCCACAATCCGCCGCTGGTGATCGGGGCGAACGGCTTCCGGCGGCTCGAGTGCGGCGGACCGATCGTCGGGCTCTTCGAGAGCGCCAGCTACGAGGAGGAGACGGTCGTGCTCACGTCCGGCGACTGGCTGATTGTCTTCAGCGACGGCGTGTCGGAAGCGCTCTCCGCGAGCGGCGAGGAGTACGGGGAGGCGCGCATCATCTCCGTCGTGCAGCGCAACAAGTCGCTCGAGCCGCAGAAGCTGCTCGAGGCGGTGTTCACCGACGTGCGCGAGTTCGCCCGCGGTGCCGCGCAGAACGACGACATCACCGCGATGGTGCTGCGCTACAACTCATGACGAGGCTCGGCCGGCGGGAACGGCTCGCCGTCGGTTTCTGGGTGATCGCCGCGGTTGTCGTCTGGAACGGACTCTACGATCTGCTGCTCGCCCGGAGCACGGAGACCTACCTCTTCAGGGCCGCGATTCATCGAGCCGGCCTCGGCCCGCCTGTCGACCTCACCGCCGCCATGGACTACGCCGTGCTGAACGCCGTCTGGCTCTCGACGCTCTGGGCAGGCGTCCTGCTCGTGGCGGGTCTCGTCACGGTCCGCGCGGCGCGGTGGCTTCCGGCTTCAGCCGGACGAGCGCCAATCGGGGATCTTCCGCCTGAAGGCGGAAGCCACGGTTTGCTCTGAGCGCCATGCACCCGCTGATCCACGACTGGAACGCGACCGCAGGAACGAAGCCACCCGTCGTGCTGCTCGACGACGAGACGTTGAGGGACGGGCTTCAGTCGCCGTCCGTGCGCTGCCCGACGATCGAGGAAAAGCTCAGGATTCTTCACCTCATCGACTCGCTCGGCATCGACACGGCCGACCTCGGCCTCCCTGGCGCCGGACCTCACGTCGTCGAGGACGTCGAGCGGCTCGCGCGGGAGATCGCCGATCAGAAGATGAAGGTCGCGGCGAACTGCGCGGCGCGCACGCTGGTCGCCGACATCAAGCCGATCGCCGAGATCTCGCAGCGCGTCGGAATTCCGATCGAGTGCGGCGCGTTCATCGGTTCGAGCCCGCTCCGGCAGTACGTGGAGGGGTGGGGCATCGATCAGCTGCAGCGTCTCACCGAAGAAGCCATCACGTTCGCCGTCCGCGAGGGCATTCCTGTGCTCTACGTGACGGAGGACACGACGCGGGCGGACCCGGACACGCTGCGGAAGCTGTACACCACGGCGATACGCGCGGGTGCGTCTCGCGTGTGCGTGGCCGACACGGTCGGGCACGCCACGCCGGAGGGCGCCGCGGCCGTCGTGAGGTTCGTCGCGACGATCGTCGAGGAGTGCGGCGGCAACGTCGGCATCGACTGGCACGGCCACCGGGATCGCGACTTCGCCGTGATCAACTCGCTGGCCGCGCTGTCCGCGGGCGCGACGCGGCTGCACGGCACGGCGATCGGCATCGGCGAGCGTGTCGGCAACACGCCGATGGACATGCTCCTCGTCAACCTCGTGTTGATGGGATACATCGACCGGGACCTGACTCCGCTCGTCGAATACTGCGAGACGGTGTCCGCGGCGACCGGCGTGCCAATCCCTGCAAACTATCCTGTCGTCGGGCGCGACGCGTTCAGGACGGCCACCGGCGTGCACGCCGCGGCGGTCATCAAGGCGTTCCGCAAGAACGATCGCGCGCTCGTCGACGCGGTCTATTCGGCGATCCCGGCGAGCCTGGTCGGACGGGATCAGGAGATCGAGGTCGGACCGATGTCGGGCAAGTCGAACGTCGTGTTCTGGCTGGAGAAGCGGGGGCTGCCGGTCACTGACGACGCGGTCGAGCGGATCTTCGCGAAAGCGAAGGCGTCGGCCTCGGTGCTCCAGGAGCGCGAAATCCTCGAGGCGCTCGGCACGCTATCGTAAGCGCGCCTCGATGTCCGGAAGCGCGGCGAGGAGCACGTCGCCGACGGCCTTCAGCGAGTCCGCGGACAGCTTGTCCATCGTGTCCGCTTCCGTGTGCCACGCGGGATAGTCCAGGTCGATGATGTCCACGGCCGGCACGCCGGCGCTGATGAACGGCAGGTGGTCGTCTTCGATCGCCAGCTCCTCGTCGACGAATTCCCGGCGCTTCAGCCGCTTCGCCGCGTTCCAGATCGTCCCGGTCAACCAGGCCGTCGAGTTCGGATCCCGAAGGATCCGCAGATCGCGGTCGCCGATCATGTCGACGAGCACCATCGCCTTGACGTGCCGGAGCGTGCCGTCCTTCCGCGCGGCGTCGACGTAGTACCGGCTGCCGTAGGTGTGATCGTTGTCCTTCTGCCAGTCGACGACCGCCTCCTCGCCGTCGAAGAAGACGAGCTCGATCGGAAGGGCGTTCTGCCGATCCTTCAGCACGCGCGCGATCTCGAGGAGGAACGCGGCGCTCGACCCGCCGTCGTTGGCGCCGACGAACCGGACGTCGCGAAAGAGCTTCGTGTCGTAGTGGCCGGTGACGAGCAGGCGTCCGTCCGATCTCTTTCCCGGGAGCGGGACGATGACGTTGACCATCTTCACGCGTCCGAGGGGCGTCATCGCGTCGAAGGGCTGCTCCTGCACCTTGAGGCCGAGCGCCGTGAGCTCTTTCGCAATGTAGTCGCGTGCCTGCTGCGCGCCGGGCGAGCCCGCGACGCGTGGACCGATGGCGGTCAGCTGCCGCGCGTGCTCGAGCGCGCGCGCGCCGTCGAAGGCAGGGAGCGGCGTCTGCGCCCGCGCGCACGCCAGGACGGCGGCGAGCGCCACCGCGAGCGCGGCGGGGCCTCGCGGCATCCCCGTCAGCGCCTCTTCTCGCGCGACACGTAGTCGCGCTTCGGCGGCCCGACGTAGATCTGCCGGGGGCGCGCGATCTTCTGGTCGCCGTCGGTGAGCATCTCCTCCCACTGCGCGATCCAGCCCGCCGTGCGGGGGATCGCGAAGAGCACGGGGAACACGTCGACGGGGAAGCCCATCGCCTGGTAGATGAGGCCCGAGTAGAAGTCGACGTTCGGATAGAGCCTGCGGGTCACGAAGTATTCGTCCTCGAGCGCGATCCGCTCGAGCTCCAGCGCGATCTCGAGGAACGGGTTCTTGCCGGTCACGTCGAAGACGAGATCGGCCATCCGCTTGATGATCGTCGCGCGCGGATCGTACGACTTGTAGACGCGGTGCCCGAACCCCATCAGCCGCCCGTCGCCGCCCTTGACCCGCTTGATGAAGGCGGGCACGTTCTTGATCGACCCGATCTCGGTCAGCATGCGCAGCACCGCCTCGTTGGCGCCGCCGTGGAGCGGGCCGTACAGCGCTGCCGCCGCGCCTGCCAGCGACGAGTAGGGATCGGCCTGCGAGCTGCCGATGTTCCGCATGGTGCTCGTGCTGCAGTTCTGCTCGTGATCCGCGTGCAGGATGAACAGCACGTCGAGCGCGCGCTCGAGCACCGGGTTCACCTTGTAGCGCGGCTCCGTCATCCGGAAGAGCATGTTCAGGAAGTTGCCGGCGTAGCTCAGATCGTTGTCCGGCAGGTTGTAGGGCCGGCCGATCGAGTGGCGGAACGCGTACGCGGCGATCGTCGGCACCTTGGCGATGAGGCGGATCGTCTGCAGCCGCCGGGACTCGACCGAGAAGATGTTCTTCGCGTCTGTGTAGAACGTCGACAGCGCGCCGACGGTGGAGATGAACATCCCCATCGGGTGCGCGTCGTACTGGAACCCCTCCATCAGCTTGGAGATGTTCGTGTGCAGCATCGTGTGCTGGGTGATGTCGCGGGTCCACTGCTCGTGCTGCGCGTCGGTGGGCAGCTCGCCGAAGAGGATCAGGTACGCCGTCTCGAGGAAGTCGCTGTGCTCGGCGAGCTGTTCGATGGGATATCCGCGATAGAGCAGCACGCCTTCGTCGCCGTCGATGAACGTGATCCGGCTGCGGCAGGACGCCGTGTTCATGAACGCCGGGTCGTACGTCATCATCCCGAACTCGTCGGGCACGACCTTGATCTGACGGAGGTCCATCGCGCGGATCGTGCCGTCCTGGATCGGGAATCTGGTACTGCTTGCCCGTGCGGTTGTCGGTAATCGTCAGCGTGTCGGCCATGCTCTCGTCGGTCCGTTAGTCGTCGTCAGGTTGCGCCCCGGCTGCGTCGCGGCCGACGGGGGCCTCGTCGGTCTCTACCGGCGCGTTGTCGGGCACCCGGTAGTCCTCCGAGAGCCAGCGACCGAGGTCCGCCATACGGCAACGTTCGCTGCAGAAGGGCCGGCAGGCCGGGTCCATCGTGCTGGCGACGGCAATACACGCAGAGGGGTTCGGACTGCGCCAAACCCGGTCATTGTATCTAATGGGGTTGCGATCGGGTAATTGGGGACTCGAGGACAAGGTTCAGCGTTCAAGGTTCAAGGTTCACAAGTTCGACCTTCAGATCGGGAATCAGAACCGGAACGAACCTTGAACTCTGAACCCTGAACCTTGAACTCTGAACCTTGAACCCTTACGCTTCCACTTCCCCCGCATGATGCCGCACGTCCTTTGCGGAGACCATGAAGATGACGTCCTCGGCGACGTTGGTCGCGTGGTCGCCGATCCGCTCGAGGTGCCGGGAGATGAGGATCAGGTCGAGCGACGGCTCGATCGTGTGCGTATCCTGGAGCATGTAGGTGAGGAGCTCGCGGAAGACCTGCGTCTTGAGCGCGTCGAGCGTGTCGTCCTCGTTGAGCACGCTGTGCGCGAGGCTGGTGTCGCGCCTGACGTAGGCGTCGAGCGCGTTGCGCAGCATCCGCTGCGCGATGTCCGCCATCCGCGGGATGTCGATCAGCTCCTTGACGGGAGGGTGGCGCATGTAGCGCCGCACGGCCTCCGCGATGTTGATCGCCAGATCGCCGACGCGCTCGAGATCGGTGTTGATCTTCACGGCGGCGACGATCGACCGGAGGTCGACCGCCATCGGCTGATGCAGCGCGAGCAGCTTGAAGCAGCGGCTGTCGATCTCGATGTGGAGCTGGTTGATCGGCCCGTCGCCCGCGAGGACGCGATCGACGATCGGCGCGTCGCGCTGGACGAGCCCCCGGACCGCGGACCGCACGCGGTCCTCGGCGAGGCCGCCCATTTCGAGCAGTCGGGTCTTGAGCTGTTCGAGCTCGTCCTGAAAGTGGGGCACGATGCGATCCGGCATAGTGTTCGGCTACCAGCGTACCAGCTACCAGCTACCAGCTTCCAGTCGAGCTCAGCGTCCGCTACCGACGGGCGAGCTGACAGCTGGCAGCTGGTAGCTGTAGCACCAAATCTCCCCGTTACGTAGTCTTCCGTCAGCTTCTCGTGCGGGTTGGTGAAGATGCGATCGGTCGGGCCTTCCTCGATGAGCCGGCCGAGCCAGAAGAACGCCGTGCGATCGGAGACGCGGGCGGCCTGCTGCATGTTGTGCGTCACGATGACGATCGTGTACTGCGTCTTGAGCTGATAGATCAACTCCTCGATGCGCTGTGTGGCGATGGGATCGAGCGCCGAGGCGGGCTCGTCCATCAGCACGATCTCGGGCTTGATCGCCAGCGCCCGCGCGATGCAGAGGCGCTGCTGCTGGCCGCCCGACAGCGCCAGCGCCGAATCGTGCAACCGGTCCTTGACCTCGTCCCAGATCGCCGCGGAGCGCAGGCTCTCTTCCACGCGGGCGTGGAGATCCGCGCGGCTCGAGGCCATGCCGTTGAGGCGCAGGCCGTACGCGACGTTCTCGAAGATCGTTTTCGGGAACGGGTTCGACTTCTGGAAGACCATCCCGACCCGCCGGCGCAGCTTGACGACGTCCATGCCGGCGCCGTAGATGTCGTCCCCCTCGATGAGCACTTTGCCTTCGACGCGCGTCCCGGCAATGATGTCGTTCATCCGGTTCAGCGTCCGGAGGAACGTGCTCTTGCCGCAGCCTGAAGGGCCGATGAACGCCGTCACGAGCTTGGCGGGGATCCCGATATTGATGTTCTCGAGGGCCCGTTTCTGACCGTAGTAGAAGTTCAGTGCCTTCACGTCGATGCACACCGGGTGCTGTGTGGCATCCGGCTTCGGCCTTGCGGGCACGTTCAATGTGGGCGGCAGGGTCTGCACGAGGTTCATGCCAGGCCCACAGCCTATCGGCCGGCGGTTTCCGCCCAATTTCGCCGATGTAAATTTCGCGTAAACAGGGTGCGGCGGCCGGGGTGGCCAACGTCCGGAACCGGGCGGAATCACCCGGTGGGGGCGGGAAGCTCGGCCCGGCTCGCGTCGCTTTCGGCCAGGAACGCGCCGATCTGACGTCTCAGTTCGTCCTGGATGACGTCCACCTTCCGGCGCGCGTCGAGCACGCGGAAGCCGAACTCGTCCGACATCGACGTGTACTCCTTCAGCAGCGCCTTCTGATACGCGCGGAAGCTCTCGTAGATGTCGTCGCCGAGCTTCATGTCCATCCCGGACTCCCAGTAGTCCATCCCGCGGGCCTGGAGCACGCGGCGGATGAGCGTCTTCTCGTCGATCTTGAGATAGAAGACGAGATGCGGCGCGATGGCGAAGCCGTACAGGTTCCGGATCCACGTCCGATCGACGCCGCGCACGCCCGCGCGCGCCATCGCCGTATAGATGTAGCGATCGGAGAGCACGACGAAGCCCGCCTTGAGCGCAGGGATGATCTCCTTCTCGAGCCGGTCGGCAAAATCGGTCGCGTACAGGAGGACGAACGTCAGCTTGTTGAGCGTGTTGCTCTGCTTGGCGAGATCGATCGTCGGCTGCATGAGCGTGGATCGCGTCCAGCCGGTCTCGATGACGCCGTAGCCCTGGACCTCGAGCCATTCGCGCAGCAGCGTGATCTGCGTCGAGCGGCCCACGCCGTCCGTGCCTTCGATTGCGATGATCTTGCCGGGATACCCTTCGATCGGCAGGTAGGGGATCCCGTTGCCATAGTAGCTGCCCGGCCGCGCGCCGCCGTTGGCGCCCTCAGGCAAGTTCGTCGACGAGCTCATCTTCGGTACCCTCGATCGCGAGATGCTGCGACACGATTTTCCTGAATGTGCGCTGCTGCTCCGTGATGCTTCCGGTGGCCTGGATGACGCTCAGCTCGAACTCGTCCACGAGCCGGTCGTACTCCTCGAGCACCTTGCCCTGAAACATCCGGAAGCTTTCGACTGCGTTGTTGCTCCACCCCATGTCCAGGCCCGCCTCGTAGAACTTGAGCTTCACGCGGCGCGCGAGCAGTCGATCGGTCGACACCTCGATCGGCACGCGGAAGTACACCGCAAGGTCGGGCCGGACCGCGAAGCTGTAGAGCTCGCGGACCCACTGGCGATCGACGCCGCGCGCTGAATCGCGGGAGAACGCGGTGTAGGCGTAGCGGTCCGCGAGGACGATCATCCCGGCCTTGAGCGGCGGGATGATGTTGTAGAGCAGCCGGTCGGCGAAGTCGGTCGCGTGCAGCAGGCTGAACGTCATCGGCGTCAGCGCGTTCTTCTTCTTCCCGGTCTTGGTCGCGGCCTTCACCAGCGCCGACGAGTTCCACTCGGTGACGAAGACCGGATGCCCCGCGGAGATCAGCCACTTAGCCAGCAGGGCGAGCTGGGTCGTCTTTCCCGATCCGTCGATGCCTTCGACCACGAAGAGCTTTCCCGGGTACTCGTGGCGCGTCGTGAGGTTGTTCAGCATGAGGGAGTGTTTTCTGGCCGTTGTCGGCGGCCTCACGGTCCTTGTACAGCTGGCCCGAGACCTCGAAGCGAACGGGCTTGCCGAGGATGGCTTCGAAGGGCGCGACGTGCCGGTGCGCGGCCCACAGCTCGAGCTCGGCGTCGCCGGTCGCGCGCAAGCGGGCGAGATAGTCGTCGCCGCGCGGATAGAGGTCGATGCCCTCGAGCGACTGCGCGTGGCTGCGGTCCAGCCCCTCCGCGAGGCGCACCATCGCCGAGAGCACCTTGACGGTCTTTCGCAGCGGTCCCCGCAGGTCGCCGTAGCCCTCGTGCGACTTCTTCGGCGTGGCCTGCCGGTGATACCGCGCGATGAGCGCGATGACCTCGATTTCCTGCGGATCGAAGCCGCGGAGATCGCCGTTCTTGATCAGATAGTACGAGTGGCGATGGTGGCGCTCGTAGCTGATGTGCACGCCGATGTCGTGCAGCAGCGCGCCGTACTCGAGCCACTCGCGCTCGCGATCCGAGAGTCCGTGCACGCCGCGTGTCTGATCGAAGATGTTCAGCGCGAGGCGCGCGACCTGCTGCGCGTGCTCCGACCAGTAGCCGCAGCGCTCGCCGAGCTCGATGATGCTGCGGCGCCGCACGTCGGGGTAGCGCTCGACCTTGCGGATGCGGGCGCTGTTGCGGTGGATGTAGTCGAGGACCAGGCCCTCGCGCAGCGCGAGATCGCACAGCGTGAACTCGTCGGCGCCGAGCCGCCGGACGATCGTGTCGAAGAGGACCGAGCCGGCGACCGAGAGGTCGGCGCGACGCGGATCCATGCCGGGCGTCTTCAGGCGCTCCTCGATGTCGGATTCGATCAGATGCTTGCGAAGCCGGTGCAGCGCCTTCGCGCTGCACCCGGCGGTTGCGCAGATCCTCGGGCGGCTCGCCGTCTTCGGTCGATGCCATCAGGCCGAGGCTGAGGATCGTGCCCGACGTCCCGATCACGCGATCGAACTTGCGTCCTGCGATCTGGTCGATGTAGCTGCCCATCTCGCGACTGAGGTGCTTCACGAGCCGGCGCTCGTCGCCGCGCGCTCAGCGGGTCGCTCTTGACGAAGCGCTCGGTCAGGCGGATGACGCCGGTCTTGAAGCTGCGCGCCGAGCGTGAGGTGCGTGGCCGTGCCGAGCGTGATCTCGACGCTGCCGCCGCCGATGTCGACGACGACCGCGGTCGATCTGCCGATGTCGACGCCGTACCCCGCCGCGAGGTGAATCAGCCGCGCTTCTTCGGTACCGGAGATGACGCGGATCCGGATCCCGGTCTGGCGATCGACTTCGGCGATGAAGTCGCCGCCGTTCTCCGCTTCGCGCGTCGCGCTCGTCGCGCTGGCCACGATCTCGTCGACCTTGTGCGACTCGGCGATCCGCCGGAACTTGGACAGCGTCTGCAGCGCCGCGGAGACCGCCGTCGGCGTGAGGCTGCGGCCGTCGAGGCCGCCGGCGCCGAGCCGGACCATGTCCTTCTCGCGGTCGATGACCTCGAAGGACAGGTCAGGTCGTGACCTGAACCACGATCATGTGGATCGAGTTCGTGCCGATGTCGATCGCAGCGATTCGCATGCAGGGAGGAGCGGCGGACTCGGCCGGGCTTGTGCCGTTACATGGCCGTTATATACTGGCTGGGCCGTCCGGAGGCACACGTAGAATCTGGCCGTTTTTCTTCCGATCCGAGCCGTCATCCTATCATGAACCGTCGACTTCCTCGTGTCACAAGCCGGCTGCTTGCGCGGCGGGCCCTTGCCCTGAAACGTCACGTATCGGGGGCCATCAGCGGGCAGCCGCGCGGCGTCCATCAGGCCCGCGTGGCCTCGAGGCGGCTGCGCGAAGCCGTGCCCGTGCTGACCGCGGGCGTGAAGGGCACGAAGGCGAAGAAGGCGCAGGGCAAGATTCGCCGGCTGACGAAAGCGCTCGGCACCGTGCGCGAACTCGACGTGACGCTGCAGGTCCTCGACGAGCTGACGTCTCGCGATTCGCTGCCGCGTCCCGCGCTCGAGGAGGTTCGCGCGCACGTCGTGCTCGAGCGCGACGAACGCCGGGCGGAAATGCTCAAGCGGATCGAGCACGTCAACCTGGCCAAGCTCGATCGCCGGCTGGCGTCGGTGGCCGAGGAACTGGCCGAGTCCGACTCGGAGCAGTGGCGCGACGCGCTCGGTTCGCGGCTGGTGAAGCGGGCGAAGCTTCTTGGCGCCGCCATCGGAGAGGCGGGACACGTGTATTCGCCCGAGCAGCTCCACAAGGTTCGGATTGCCGCGAAGAAGCTTCGCTACGCGATGGAGCTGGCGCTCGAGACGGGCGGCAAGGCCGCGGCCGGACCGCTGCGCACGGTCAAGCAGGCGCAGGACACGCTGGGCCGGCTGCACGATCTCCAGGTGCTGCAGACCCATGTTGCCGCGGTCCAGGCGGAACCGAAGGTCAGGACGCTGCCCGACGGCGGGCTCGACATCCTCGCGCGCGCGCTCGAGGATAAATGCCGCCACCTGCACGCGCGATACGTCGCGTCGATTCCGCGCCTGAACGAGGTGTTGGAGGCGACGCGCTCCGTGATCATTCCGCAGCTCGCTCAGCCGCGCGGCGCGGCCCGCCCGCTGAAGATGACGCTCAAGGCCCGGACAGGGGGGCGCCGGGTCATCGCGGCCGCCGCGGGCCAGGAGAGTTAGCGCCGGATGGCAACCCTCGAGCTGTATTTGATCCGACACGGAGTTGCCGCGGAGCGCGGCGAGGAATTCCCGGACGATTCGAAGCGTCCGCTGACGAGCGACGGCATCGCCCGCCTCAAGAAGGAGGCGAAGGCGCTCGACATGCTCGACGTCGGCTTCGATCAGATCCTGTCGAGCCCGCTCGTCCGGGCGAAGCAGACCGCGGACGTCTTTGCCGAGGTGATGAAGGCGCAAGCCCCCGGTCGCCACGACCGACGCGCTCACGCCCGCCGGCAGCCCGGCGGCAGTGATCCAGGAGCTCGGCAAGCACATGCGCAAGGCGCGCGTCGCGCTCGTCGGGCACGAGCCGAACATGGGAGAACTCGCCGCCCATCTCATTGGCGCCAAGATCCCGCTGCCGTTCAAGAAGGGCGCGATCGCCCGGATCGACTTTGCCGTGCTGCCACCGAAAGGCAAGGGCGAGCTGATCTGGTTTCTCCCGCCACGCATGCTCCGCAAGCTCTCCTGATCGCTCAGTGCGAGTCCCGCGCGTACTCCTGGGTGTGACGCGCGAGCAGAAAATCCTGCGCGTTGAAGCGTTCCGCGTTGCCGCGCCCGGCGGGACGATATTCTCCGTCCGCGCCGAGCACCGTCGCGCGGTCCGTGTCGCGTAGATACGCGCCGAGGACGGTATCCCGCAAGTATTCCTGGAGACTCTGATCCAGCACGGGGCACAGCACCTCGACGCGCCGATCCAGGTTCCGCTCCATCAGGTCCGCGCTGCCGATGAACGTCAGGGGCTGGCCGCCGTTCTCGAACGAGTAGATGCGGGAGTGCTCGAGAAAGCGTCCGACGATTGAGCGAACGGTGATCCGATCGCTCACGCCGGGAACACCGGGGCGCAGGCAGCAGATGCCGCGCACGATGAGATCGACGACGACGCCGTGCTGCGACGCCTTGTAGAGGCGCTGAATCGTGTCGATATCGGTGATGCTGTTGACCTTGATGACGATCTGCGCCGGCCGCCCCGCGTCGGCGTGGGTGATCTCACGCTCGATCAGGTCCTGGAGCCGCCTGCGAAGGCTCGCCGGCGCGACGAGCAGATCCTGGTAATCGGTCAGGCCCGAATACCCGGTCAGGTAGTTGAAGACGTTCGTGGCGTCCTCGACGACCGACGGCCGCGCGGTGATGAGCGCCAGGTCGGTGTACAGGCGCGACGTGAACGCGTTGTAGTTGCCGGTCCCGACGTGCACGTAGCGCCGGATGCCGTCCGGCTCCTTGCGCACGACCAGACACAGCTTGCAGTGCGTCTTCAGTTTGACGAGGCCGTAGACCACGTGCACGCCGGCGGCTTCGAGGCGGTTGGCCCAGGTGATGTTGGTGCGCTCGTCGAAGCGCGCCTTCAGCTCCACGAGCACTGCGACCTGCTTGCCTGCCTCGGCCGCTTCCTCGAGCAGATCGATCAGCGGCGAATCGTGCCCGATGCGGTACAGCGTCAGCTTGATCGTCACCACGTGCGGGTCCCGCACCGCGGCGCGGAGGAAGGCCTCGATCGAGACGAACGAATCGAACGGGTGGTGGAGCATGTAATCGCGATGCCGGACGAGCTCGAAGATTTCCTCCTCCAGGTTGCGTCCCCACACCGCGCGCGGCGCGAAGTTCGCGTCCTTGAGCTCCGGCCGGTGGAGGCGCGTCAGCTCCATCCAGTCGCCGAGACCGAGCCGGTTCGACGTCCGCACCAGCACGTCCTGCTCGATCTCGAAGTTCTCGACCAGGATGTCGAGCACGCGGCGGGGGATGCGTTCCTCGACCTGCAGCAGCGCCGGAGCGCCGTGGCGGAGCTGACGCAGCCCCTGGTCAATCGTCTCGAGGAGATCGTCGGCCTCGTCCTCCTGAATGACCATGTCGGTGTCGCGGATGACGCGGAACACATTCGCGCTCTTGACGCTCGTGCCGGGAAACAGCGACTCCACGTTGGCGCAGACCACGTCCTCGAGGAAGACAAAGACCGTGTCGCCCTTCGAGAATCGCGTGGGCAGCTGGATGAACCTCGGGAGTACCGGCGGCAGCTTGATGCGCGCGAACTTCGTGCGGCCTTCGTGCTTCACCGCCACCGCGAGGTTCTTGCTCCGGTTCGAGATGTGAGGGAACGGGTGGCCGGGATCGAAGGCGAGCGGCGTCAGCACTGGCGCGATCTCGCGCTGGAAGTATGCCGAGAGAAAGGTCGCGAGCTCCTCGGAGTATTCGCGCGGCTCGAGAAACCGGATGCCGGCGTCGGCGAGCTCGGGACGCAGCGCGTCGGTCCAGCACCTGGCCTGCTCGTCGAGCATCCGCCGCGCGCGGGCGCGCACGAGCGTGACTTGCTGCTCGGTCGTCAGCCCGTCGGGCGAGACGAGATCGCGGTGCGTCCGCAGCTGCTTCTGCAACGCCGCCACGCGGATCATGAAGAACTCGTCCAGGTTGGTGCCGACGATGGCCAGGAACTTCACCCGCTCGAGCAGCGGATGGCGCGGATCGCGCGCCTGGTCGAGCACGCGCTCGTTGAAAGCGAGCCAGCTCAGCTCGCGGTTGATGTACAGGCCTGACGCATCGAGCGCCGGAACGGCCTGATCGCCAGGCGCCTTCACTGAGCTCATACGGCTAGTCTATCTGAGGGATGGGCGCTTCGTTCCGCGCTCGAGTCGGGCGCGGGCAGGAGAGTCTCTCACCTGCGCGTCACGCAGGATGACATCGCCGTGTAACGACGACGTGACGCGCTACTTTCTTTCGTCGGCGGGGGGCGAGGCGCTGCGCACGGACAGCCCAGACAGGTCTCCGCGAAACCCCAGGCTCACGGGCATCGTCAACTCTTTTCGGACCTGCCGGCCGGTATCCTGCGCGGCCACGGTGTCGTAGACGTGCTCGCCGCCGCTCGAATGGCCGATGCGCTCGTAGAGCGTGATCATCCCGTTCTGATCGCGGACGGTCGTGTCGCGCGCGATCTCGAGCGCGTGCTGCATTTCGTGGCCGATGAGCGCGATCGCGTCGTTGTGCGGGAGCTCGGCTCGAATCTGGATCCGCAGGTACCGGGCCGACTTCGCGATCGGCACCATGGCGAGCCGTCCGAGCGTGTCTTTCGGAAGCGACATGACGCGCTCGACATAGACGATCACGTCGGTCCGATTGATCGCCAGGAGGAGGCCGGCGAAGGTCTGCGATCGCCGGAAGCCGTCGGCGAGGAGCGCCTGCACGCGCGGGTCCGCCGCGCGGACCCGGCGCTCGGGCGCGAGGAGGATCAATTCGCTCGGCGTGGGAATCGACGGTGACGGTGACGGTGACGTCGGCGCGACGGTCGGGCCCGTCGCTGCCGCCATGGCCAACGCGCCGCTGAACGCGACCGACAGCACTGACACCATGCGTCCTCCTGTTCGGTACCCGGACGCTTAGACGTGGCATCTCGCGAAACGTTTGGAAGTGTGCGCGCGTGGAACGCACGGACACGTTTTGTGATGAAGCGCTGGATGAGTGAGGGATGAAGTGCGGGATGAACGAGTCAGTTTCCAGCTGCCAGCTTCCAGCTTCCAGCTATCCAAAGAGAAAGATCTGAAAGCTGAGAGTCGGAAGCTGGGAGCTGAAAGCTGGAAGCTACGAGCTAGACTGCCACCCCGCTCCGCAGCAGGGCACCTTTCGGCACGATGACGATGCCGTTGCGGATGTAGTAGCCGTCGCCGTCGGCGTGGTCGAGCCCGGCCGCGTTGACCAGCCGCACGCCGTCGCCGATGCGCGCGTTCTTGTCCACGATGACGCGATCCAGCACGGCGTCGCGTCCGATCCCGAGCGGGATGTCGATGGCGTTCGTGTCCTCTTCGTAGAAATCCGCGCCGAGCAGGATCGATCGCGTCACGCGCGCGCCAGTGCTGATGTGCGTGCGGATCCCGACGACCGAGCTCGCGACATGGCACCGGTCGAGGTGGCACCCTTCGGCGACGATGGACGAATCGATGTGGCAGTCGAAGGCGTGCGTCGGGGGGAGAAACCGCGGGTGCGTATAGATCGGCCACCGATGGTGGAAGAAATTGAACGGCGCATCCGCCCGCGTCAGCTGGATGTTGGCGTCGTAGAACGCCTCGATGGTGCCGACGTCGGCCCAGTACCCGCGAAACACGTACGGGCTCACGGCATGGGTCGCGAGCGCCTTCGGAATGATCTCCTTGCCGAAGTCGGCGCCTGGCTGATTCAGGATGTCGAGCAGGACCTCGCGATTGAAGACGTAGATGCCCATCGAGGCGACGAACGGCCGCTCGGCGGTCGTCCCTCCGGAAATCGATCCCTTCGGCACGCTGCCGCCGATCGCGGCGAGGCGTTCCACGGTCGGCTTCTCCTCGAAGCCGTTGATCTGCCCGAGATCGTCGAACGTGAAGATGCCCATCTGCGTCGCGTCGGCCGCCGTGACAGGCTGCGCGGCGATGGTGATGTCGGCGCGCCCCTCGATGTGCGACTCGACGAGCTGGCAGAAGTCCATGCGGTAGAGGTGATCGCCGGCGAGGATCAGATAGTAGTCGGCGTCGAACCCGCGGAAGTGCCGCGCGGCCTGTCGGACGGCGTCCGCAGTTCCCTGGAACCAGGCGGAGCTGTCCGGTGTCTGCTCGGCCGCGAGGACCTCGACGAATCCTTCCGAGAACGTATCGAGCCGGTACGTCTGCGCGATGTGGCGATTGAGCGACGCCGAATTGAACTGGGTCAGCACGAAGATCCGTTTGAGCCCCGCGTGGAGGCAGTTGCTGATCGGAATGTCGATCAGGCGGTACTTGCCCCCGAGCGGCACGGCGGGCTTCGAGCGCATGTGCGTCAACGGGAAGAGCCGGTTGCCTCGTCCACCGCCCAGGATCAACGTCAGCACGTCGTTCATCGCTTCATCTTACTTGCACACGGGATACCGCACTGTCATACAGGCGTCACGCGCGTATGCGACCGTAGATGTACCGGCCGTCGGCCGGTGGTCGGTTCTCGAGGGTGAGCGTGACCGTGGGCGGATAGTCCCACCGACGCACGCTCAGCGTTCCCTCGCCGCCCACCGGACGATGGCCTGTTCAGTAGTCCTTCCAGTCGCCCTCACCCAGCAGGCGACCCCGGCATCGGTTTTCCAGAGCGCCGAGGTGTCGATGATTCTCCGCATCAGCGTGATCGTCTGCGCGCACAACGAGCAGACGCAGCTGGCCGCCTGCCTGCACTCACTGCTGGCCCAGACGCGGCCGCCGGACGAACCTGGTCGTGATCGACAACGCCAGCACCGACGCCACGGCGGCGGTGGCCGGCGCGGTCCGTGGCGTGCGGGTGATCCTGGAGCCTCGCAAGGGGCTCGTGACGGCGCGGGAGACCGGCCGGCGCGAAGCATACGGCAACCTGCTCGTCTACGTCGACGCGGACTGCCGGGCGCCGCTCACCTGGCTCGATCGGATCGCGCGGCACTTCGAGCGCGACGCCAGCCTGATCGCGCTCTCGGGCCCGTACCGCTACTACGACTGGGATCTGTTCGGCCGCGCGCTGATTCGCGCGTACGACTACACGCTCGCGCCGGCCACGCAGGTGCTCGTGAAATACGTGCTGCGGCTCGGGACGATCTTCTACGGCGGAAACTTCGCCGTCCGGCGCTCGGCCCTCGACGCCATCGGCGGCTTCGACACGTCGATCGAGTTCCACGGCGAGGACACGAATGTCGGCAGGCGCCTGTTCGCGATCGGGAAGGTCGCGTTGAAATACGACTGCTATCTCTACACGTCGGCGCGGCGCTTCGTCGCGATGGGAAGGGGCGCCGTCATCCGGTTGTACGTGCGGAACTTCACCTCGGAGCTCCTGCACCGGCGGCCGAAGGACACCACACACCTGGACGTGAGGATCTGATGCCTGGCTACGAGCCGTATCTGCTGTGCGATTTCCACGTCCACACCCGCTGGAGCGACGGTCGGCTGACGCTGCGCGAGGTCGTCGATCTCTACGGCCAGACCGGCAAGTTCGACGTGATCGCGATCACCGATCACATCCTGATGAAGAAGGACCTGCTCGCGAGGCTCGGCCGCGTCGCGACGCTTGGGCGCAGGACCTTCGGCCTTCGCGAGGAGTCATTCGAGGAGTATCTGGCGGACATCGAAGCCGAGGGGGAGCGCGCGATTCGGCGGTACGGCATGCTGGTCGTTCCGGGGGCGGAAGTCACGCAGAACAGTCTGAAGAGCCGGCAGAACTCGCACATCATCGCCCTCGGGATCAGGAAATACATCAGCGCGGACCAGCCGGCGCTCGACATCCTCCGGGAGATTCGCCGCCAGGGCGCGCTCAGCGTCGCGTGCCATCCGCACCACCGGACGACCAGCCGCCTCGAGATCAGCACGTGCTACCTCTGGGAGCATCGAAAGGAACTGTCCGACCTCGTCGACGTCTGGGAAGCTGCCAACCGGGACGACTTGTTTTCCGTCACGAGCCTCAAGCACTATCCGTATGTGGCCAACAGCGACTTCCACAAGCCGAAGCACCTCTACTCGTGGAAGACGCTGCTGCGGTGCGAGAAGAACTGGCCGGCCATCAAGCGGGCGCTGCGCAGCAATGTCGACGTGGCGCTGACGCTCTTCCGTAACGGAGAATGGGCGGCGTCCTAGAAGCGTTTTTCAGAGTGCTGTAGTGTCCGGCTTCAGCCGGACTTCAGCGGGTCCGCCTGAAGGCGGACACTACAGACAACTGAAAGCGTCCAACGTGGCCGGCCGCGCAGGGAAGTGCAGGTTGAGGCGATGAGGGCAGCTGGATGGAGCGTGTCGCTGGCCGTGGTGATGGGAATCGCGGCGACGGCGAGCGCGGAGACGACGATTCGGATCATGCCGCCGGACGGCGCCGTGCTGGCGGCCGGACAGCGCTTCGACGTCCGCGTCGAGGCGACGAGCGACGGCGCGGACGCCGCCGCGCGGCCTGACGGTCCTCGTGAACGGCAGGGACGTGACCTCCCGCAACATCCTCGATCCGGGGACGGGCGGCGAGCGCGGTGCTGGCGGAACCGGCGCGACCGGGCCTGCGCTGACGCCTGCTGCGACGCGCCGGCCGGGCAGCGGCGAACACGACGAACTTCCTCCTGCGCGCGTTCAGCGTCGCGCAAGCCGGGCCGCTCGTGATCGAGGCGCGCACCGCCGACGGCACGCGCGCCAGCGTGCGGCTCACCGTTGAAGCCTGGGCGGCCCCGCGGAGCGGCAGCGCCGGCGCAGAACATCATCTTCCTGCTCGGCGACGGCATGGGCGTCGCGCACCGGACGGCGGCGCGGATCGTCTCGCGCGGTCTCCACAACGGCAAGGCACGCGGCCTCCTCGCGATGGACACGCTCGACGTGACGGGCATGGTCATGACGTCGTCGCTGAACGCCGCGATCACCGATTCGTCGCCCGGCATGGCCGCGTACTCGACGGGCCAGAAGAACGCCAACAATCAGGAAGGCGTCTTCCCCGACAACACGGCGGACGCGTTCGACAATCCCCGGATCGAGTACATCGGCGAGCTGCTGCGACGCACGCGCGGTCCGGGCTTCAACGTCGGCATCGTCACGACGGCCGACGTGACCGACTCGACGCCGGCGGCCAACGCGGTCCACACGTCCGATCGCTTCGCCGGGCCGGGCATCGCCGCCCGGTTCTTCGACGAACGGGCCGTCAACGGCGTGACCGTGCTGCTCGGCGGCGGCGCCAGGCACTTCATGCCCAAAGGCGACGGCGGCGAGCGCCCGGACGAGCGCACGCTGACGACGGAGTTCGAGCAGGCCGGATACGCGCGCGTGGGGACAGCGCGCCGACGTCGCTCGGCGTCATCGCCGCGCCGAAACCGCCGGCGCAGAATCCTCGGGTCTGTTCCACTCGTCGCACCTGCCGGTGGCCTTCGACAAGGTCGGCGCCGGGCGGTACAGCGACGAGCTGGCTCGCAGGCGAACGCGCGGTATCGCGACACGCCGATGCTCGAGGACATGGCGCGGCTCGCGCTGCGGAGCCTGTCGGCGCACGTCGCCGCGCGGGTTCTACCTGATGATCGAGGGCGCGTCGATCGACAAGCGCGCGCACGCGGTGGACGCCGAGCGCACGATCTGGGACGTGATCGAGTTCGATCGCGCGGTCCAGGTCGCGCTCGACTTCGCGAACCGGACCAACAGCGACGCGGAATCCGACCAACGACACGCTCGTCATCGTCACGGCCGATCACGAGACCGGCGGCCTCGGGATCATCGGCGTCGGCAACGAGCGATACGCGCCGGCGGCGCTCGGCCGGGCCGTGCGCGACTACGCAGCCGTGTTCCGTTTCATCCCCGACCAGCGAGCTCAACCTGTTTCCGAACTACCAGGTGGACGAGCGCGGGCTTTCCGGTCGATCCGGATCCGTCGCGCAAGCTGCTGCTCGGCTGGGCCGCGGCACCGATCACAACGAGAACTGGATGTCGAATCGCCTGCAGCTCGAAGCGGCGGTCGCGCCCGGCAAGCCCGGATCAGCGTGGCGAACCCTGCGCGCGACGGGCCGGAGGAGGCCAGCGACAACAGGACCGTTCGCGGCCGCGCGATTCCCGGCTTCGTCGTGCCGGCACGATCGAGAACGGCGAGACGCCCTGCCCATCGGCTGACGCGTGCCCTGGAGATACGGCGTCGCTCGGCCACACGATTTCCGGGCACACGGCCTCGGACGTGCCGCTGTCGGCGACCGGCCCTGGCGCGTGGCAGTTCATCGGGGTGTATCGAGAACTCGGATGTCCTGCTGAAGATGCTGCGTGCGACGACGGGAAGCTACCGGCCGCCTGGGAGCTCAGTTCGAGGGAATCGCACCGCCGGCCGCAGGCCGTAGCGACTTCCAGTCGAGTCCCATCCATGCGGCCAGTGTCGCGGCCACCTGGTTCGTGCTGAGGGACGCCGCATCGCGCCATTCGCCCCGCCGCGCCATCGCCGGCGAGACGAGCGCGATCCACACGTCCTTCGCGCCCTCGACCTTCGCGCCGTGATCGCGCCAGTCTTTCGCGGAGTGTCCGCGCCCGTGGTCCGTCGTGATGAGGATGTGCGTGCGCCCGCGATACGCCGGCTCCGACTGCAGCCAGGTCCACAACGTCTCGAGATACCGGTCGGTGCGCGCGTAGGCGTCGAGGACGCGATCGTAGCGTCCGTCGTGCGCCCAGTCGTCGGTTTCTCCGAGCGCGAGGTACAGACACGCGCGGCTTCGCGCGCTTCAGGTGCGCCATCGCGAAGCTGGAACGTGTAGAGATCGTGGCGCACCGAGTCCCACGGCGTCGGCGTCTCGAACTGAAGGCGGCTCAACTCGGCAATCGCGGGATCGTCGGCCTCGAAGGCCTCGTACCCGGCATTGACCGTCAGCGATCCTTCGGTGTGTTCGACGATGGCGTCGAAGACGTTCCAGGAGGCAAAGACCGCCGCCTGGCTCGTCGTCAGCTTGAGCCGGGAGCTCAGTTCCTCGAGCACCGTCGCGTACGGGTTGCGGTTGGGATCGTTGCTCTTGATCACGTCGTCGTGCGCTTCGCCCAGCAGGATCTCCGAATAGCCCGGGTACGAGAACCGCAGCGTGTTCGTCAGCGTCACGGCGCTGCCGATGCGCGCGTTCCCGGCAACCGATCCGTGCTGGCGCATGAGCGTGCCCCAGAAGAAGGGCATCAGCTTCTCGCGGCGTGCCTCGGGCGTGTCGGCCCAGAAACGGCGGTACACCGGTTGATCTTCGGCCTTCTGTTTCTCGCGCAGCGTCGACGTCAACACCTCGAGGTCGAGCCCGCCGAAGATCTCCTCGGTCCGCGCGCCGTCGAGCGTGATCAGGATGACGGATGAAGTGCCGCCCTGCGCGAGAGTCGAGGGTGACACCCACAGCGCGAGGATGGCTGTGGAGGCGAGCAGGAGCCGGACAGTCGTCGTGCGTGTGTGCTTCAATGCGAGCGATTCCAAAGGTCCGGCTAAAGCCGGACGCTACAGCGATCACGACGGTCCCGCTAAAGCCGGACGCTACAGCGATCACGAATGTGTCCGGCTGAAGCCGAACACTACAGGCGTCATGTTCGGAGCAGCTGTAGTGTCCGACTTTAGCCGGACCCCGATCTAGCAAATCAATCGTAGACCAAGCACAATCGACCGCAGTGGAAAGATCGTTTTTCGGCCAGTGAACCGGTACGAAGGCGAGGAAAAAACCGTGCAAGGAACCAGATGACGAGATGTGTGGGGGCGGCGCTCCTGCTGTGGATCGCGGCCGGGTGGCCGCTCCGGCAGCAGGCCGCGGGCGAACTGACCGGCCAGTGGGAGTTCGCGGTAGGGCTGCGGACCGAACGCCTGTTGATCACGGCCGATCGGATGCCGCCCCAACGACGACGTGTCGAAGTTCCGCACCGCGTTCTCGAACCGAACACGGCGCTCTGGTACGCGCGTGACGTGACGCTGCCGGTCGGCGCGGCGCTCGAGGTGGACGCCGACGATGGAGCGCAGGTGTTCGTCGGCGGGCGCCGGCTCGATAACGACCGGCAGTGGTTCCGCGTGCCGGCGCACCTGACAGGACCTCAACGCCTCGTCATTCGGGTCCTGAACAACGCGATGCAGGGAGGGCTGCGTCGCGTCGCTGTCATCGAGGCGCGCGACGTGCCGGCCGCTGCCGGGACGCCCGCGATCGCAATCCCGCCCGGCTTCGACCCGGTCGAGTCCCTGAAGTTTCGAAGCCGGATGCCAGCCGCTGCCGATCCGTGCCGCTTTACTGCCTGGGCCGACAGCCAGGGAGGATGGACGACGTTCTCGCAGCTCGTGAAGCTGATGGCGGACCGGAATCCGGCATTCTCGGCGGGCGTTGGAGATCTCGTCCCGAGAGGCTCGGATCCCCTTGCGTGGCCGGAGTTCATCCGATCGCTGGAGCCGCTCGCGGCCCGCAGCGCGATCGTGCCGGTTGCCGGAAACCACGACTACGACGGCTACTACAACAATCTCCGGGCGGAGCTCTACGAACAGTGGTTCGGACGAGAGACGTCGACGTGGTTCGCGTGGTCGTGCGGCCCCGCGCGGTTCGTGGCGATCGATGTCAACCGCGAGTTTCCGATCGGCATCACCGAGGGATCGAGCGAGTGGAACTGGCTGCAGGCGGAAACGCAGTCAGGCCGCTGGAAGAGCGCCGCGTGGCGGATCCTGCTCGTCCATCAACCGCCCTGGTCGCGATCGTGGGCCGGCTACGACGGCGACGCCGCGGTTCGCCGCATCGTCGAGCCGCTGGTCAGGGATCGGGGACTCGACGTGGTGATCGCGGGCCACAGCCACGCGTACGAGCATCTCGTGCGAACCGTCGGCGCGCGCACGCTGCACGTGCTGGTCACCGGCGGGGCAGGAGGCAGCCTGGAAGACGTCCAGGCGGAGAAGTTGAGCACGGCGACCGAGAAGATCGCGGTTCAGCACCACTTCCTCGACGCGACCGCGAGCGCGTCAGAGCTCACCGTGGAAGCAATCGGCCTGGATGGCCACGCGTTGGATCGCGTGGTGATTCCCCGCCGCGCGCCCGCGAAGGGCGAGCCGGATCGCTGAATCTCAAGGCCTTAGGCCTTAGGCTTTGGGCTCTTGGCTCTCGCCCGGTGTTTAGGTCCAAGGCCGGGCTAGAGCCCAAAGCCCAAAGCCCAAAGCCCTTCCCGCTAACCCGTTGATTCGACAGTGACTGCAAATGCCCGAATCGCATTTACACAGAATTTACAGCCTAGCTGACGGCCAATTGGGGTACAAAAGCCGTTCACCGTCGTCCTTATAGGTAAGGGGGCAACCTGATGTTTGCCAAGGAACTGCAGCAGGCGGGTCACACGAAGAAGTTCACGATCACAGAGGCCGGGGCCGAGGGCTGGGAAGTCCGGGTCGAGCAGGATGACCACGTGGTGCGCCGCGTGCGCTACACGGACTGGCACAGGGTCGAGCGCGCCGTGCTGATGATGTCGCTGCAGGTGTCAGAGCTCGAAGAGCACGGATGGGAACCTCTACCGCACTGAAAGACTGAACGCACACGGGACGGTGATTCCACAGCCGTCCTTCTTCCGCGCCACCACTCCGCTTATTCGACGAAACGGTAGCCCAGGCCGACGACCGTTTCAATCTGCTGTCCTGCGGTCCCGAGCTTCGCGCGCAGCCGCCCGACGTGGACGTCCACCGACCGCGTCTCGATGAAGCGATCGTAGCCCCACACGCGCTCGAGCAATCGATCGCGCGACAGGACGCGGTTGCGGTTCTCGACCAGGAACCTGAGGAGCTCGAACTCCCGGCGGGTGAGCCGCACGGACGATCCATCGACGGAAATCGCGACCGCGTCGAAATCCGCGACCAGGTGCGCGCCGGTGTAGACGTTCGCGCCGCCGGCCGCCGTCTGCTGGCGTCGGCGCAGCACGGCGCGAACGCGCGCCGCGAGCTCTCGCAGGCTGAAGGGCTTCGTGACGTAGTCGTCGGCGCCGAGATCGAGCCCGGTCACGCGGTCCGACTCGGCGGTGCGCGCCGTCAGCATGATGATCGGGACGTTCGCCGTGGCCGGACGGCCGCGCAGGATTCGGCAGACCTCCGTGCCGCTCAGCACCGGAAGGTTGAGATCGAGGATCACGAGATCTGGCGTGCTGTCCGTGACGGCCCTGAGCGCGGCGTCGCCGCTGGCCACGATCTCGACCTGGCCGTCTCCCGAGCGCTCGAGCGCGTGCTTGATCAGCCCCGCGATGTCTTGTTCGTCCTCGACGACGAGTACTCGGGGCGCGCGGCTCATCGCCGCAGCGCCTCCGGCAGGTATTCTGTCGCGCGCGTCTGATTTCGCGTCAACGCTCTGCTCCATGCCTTGCCCCTCGTGCTTCGGATAACTACGGCCGGTGTAGAGCGTAGCTCGATCAAGTTTCCGAGCGGTGACAGCCCGGTTAATTATGAGTTAACAGCCGTCGCGGTTTCGACGCGCTCCAGCCCAAACGGTTGACTCAGCCTCGGTGGCGCTGCAGGCGATCCCTCAGGGCGATCGCCGTGCCGTTCATCACCAGGAGCAGCGTGAGCAGGACGAGAATCCCGGCCGCTGCGTTTTCGGCGAACGAGGCTTGTGGCCGCGACACCCACGCGAAGATCTGGATCGGCAGCACGGTGAAGGGCGACCAGATGCCGTCGGGCGCGAATGGCACGTACGTGAGCGCGCCGATGGTGACGAGCGGCGCCGTTTCGCCAATCGCGCGCGAGAGCGACAGGATGAGGCCGGTCAGGATGCCGGGAAAGGCCGCGGGCAGAGTTTGATGCCAGACCGTCTGCCACTTCGTGGCGCCGAGCGCGTAGGACCCTTCGCGCAGCGAGCTCGGCACCGCACGCAGGGCTTCACGTGTCGAGAGGATCACCGTCGGCAGTACCAGCAGCGCGAGCGTCGACGCCCCGGCCATCACGCTCTGGCCCATCGCCATCGCTCGTACGAAGAGTCCGAGTCCGAGCAGGCCGTAGATGATCGACGGCACACCCGCCAGGTTCGCGATGTTGATTTCGATGAAGCGGGAGAAGCGGCCGCGTCCTCCGTACTCTTCCAGGTGCACCGCGGCTGCCACCCCGATGGGGATGGCGAGCGCGGCGGTCAGGCTGATGACGAACAGGCTGCCGACGAGCGCCGCATAGATGCCGGCATTTTCCGCGCGGCGGGAGGTATAGCTCGTGAGGAACTGCCACGACAAGCGGCCGGCGCCATCGGAGATGACGTCGAAGAGCAGCGCCCCCAGCGCCACCAGGCCGAGGAGCGTCGACAGGAGGCCGAACGCCACGAAGAGCCAGTCGCGGGCATGCCGCATCCCCGTGCTGATGGTCGGTGTGTCGTCGGCCGCGGCCGTCGACGTCATGAGTATTCCTCCCGGAAGCGCTCGCGGAGCCAGTTCGAGAACAGGTTGAGCACGAACGTGCTCACGAAGAGCAGCATGCCCACCGCGAAGATCGTGCGGTACTCGATCGTGCCGCCGGGCGTATCGCCGAGGCTGACCTGCACGATGTAGGCGGTCATGGTCTCGACGGGCACTCGCGGATCGAGCGTCAGCCGGGGCTGCTGGCCCGCCGCGATCGCGACGATCATCGTCTCCCCGATCGCTCGCGACATGGCAAGCACGCAGGCGGCGGAGACGCCGGAGAACGCCGCGGGCAGCACGACGCGCAGCGCCGCTTCCATCCGCGTCGCGCCGAGTGCATAGGCGCCCTCACGAAGGCCGTTCGGCACACTCCGCAGCGCGTCTTCGGAGAGCGACGAGACGAGCGGCAGGATCATGATGCCCATGACGATGCCCGGGCCGAGCGCGTTGAACCCCGAGAGCGCGGGTATCAGCACCTGCAGTTTCGGCGTGATGAAGAGCAGCGCGAAGTACCCGTACACCACCGTTGGAATGCCCGCGAGGAGCTCCAGCGTCGGCTTGACCGTCCGGCGAACGGCTGACGGCGCGTACTCGCTGAGATAGATCGCCGTCATGAGGCCGGCCGGCAGCGCGATGAGCATCGCGATGCCCGAACAGAGCAGCGTCCCGGTGACCAGCGGAAGCACGCCGAAGTGCTTGTCGAAGAAGAGCGGTGTCCACACGGTGCCGAAGAGGAACTCGGTGAGCGGCACTTCGCGCAGGAACGCGCCGGTTTCGAAGAGCAGCACGAGAATGATCCCGGCCGTGACCAGGATCGATCCCGCCGCGCTCAGGAAGAGCGCACGCTCGATGAAGTACTCGATGATTCTCCGTGCGCGGTCCCGGTCCATCAGCGGGCGTCCATTACCGGCTCAGACGTTGCTCGAGCGTTACCTGACTGTGGCTGTCGGTGCCCTCGAACATCGATCCGGTCTTGCGAGCCGCGAACCGATCGCGAACCTTTCCGTACTCCGCGTCGCTGAGTGGGACGTACCCGACCTCGCGAATGAGCGGCACGCCCTTGGTGAGGTAGAAGTCGACGAAGTTCTTGACCTCGGGGCGGTCGAGCGCTTTCAGCTTCGGATAGATGAAGATGGGCCTCGAGAGCGGACGGTATGTCCCGTTCTTCACGGTCTCCGGCGACGGTGCAATCGGGCCCTTTCCGTTGTTGTCGTCGCCATCGTCGATCGCGACGAGCTTCAGCTTGCCCTGGTTCTGTTCGTAATAGGCGTACCCGAAGTACCCGAGGGCATTCTCGTCGCCGCCCACGCCCTGCACGATGACATTGTCGTCTTCGCTCGAGGTGTAGTCGCCGCGGCTGGCTTTGGCCTTGCCGACGACGGCTTCGGTGAAGTAGTCGAAGGTCCCCGAGTCGACACCGGCACCGAACAGATGGATTTCCTGGTCGGGCCAGCCTGGACGGACCTGGTTCCACCGCATGATCTTGCCCTGCGCCCCGGGCTCCCAGAGCGTCTTCAGCTCGGCGACGGTCATCGACGCCGCCCAGGTGTTCTTCGGGTGGACGACGACGGCGAGGCCGTCGTACGCAACCGGGAGCTCGACGTAGGTGACGCCCGTCTTCGCGCAGGCGTCTGCTTCCGACTTCGAGATCGGACGTGACGCGTCTGAAATGTCCGTCTCGTCGCGGCAGAATTTCTGAAAGCCGCCGCCGGTCCCGGATGTTCCAACCGTCACTTTGGTCCCCGGATTCGCGCGCTGGAATTCCTCGGCGACGGCTTCCGTCACCGGCGCGACCGTACTCGATCCGTCGGCCGTGATCACGGCAGCGGACGTCGCCGCGCCGCCCTGCGGGTTGCTGGTGCCACCGCCTCCACACGCTGACACGCCGATGAGAATCGGGAGAACAACGAGAAGCCCGCGTCCCGTTCGAACTGCTGACTGCATGTCTTGTTCACCTTGTCGTTGAGCTACGTGGTTCGTTTCGCATGTGTCCGTAGGCCGTTGCATGGAACAGACCACTCCACGGTGCGCGAGATTGGTGAAGCCTTCGCCCGGCAACCATCTTAAGAAGTGGCCGTTTCACGGTCATCACACGGACGTTACATTCGTGTTAATTCCGTACCAGGTCTGCGCTCCGGTACCCCGACCTCTCCGACGGTTCAGTCTCTCCGCCGGATCATCGGACGCTATCGAGTTGTCGTGATGTCGGCGTGACGCCAGCATTTCCGGATCGTAAAACACCACACCGCAATCGGACCGTCGCGCGATCACACGACCGTCGCCGAGATTTAACACCGGTGAAACCGGCCGGTGATACCGCAGTGACGACCCGACGTTAGCCTTCGCAGTTGATCGTCGCGGTGGCGTGGCGCTCACGGATGAGCAGATTCCGAAAGGCGAGGGGATTGGTTATGCGTTGTAGCTTGCGTGTGTGGATGAGGGGGATGCTCGCAGCGCTGCTGGTGCCGGCAATCGCGTCGGCGCAGAGCAGCGCCACAGGCTCGCTGAGCGGCACGGTGTCCGATCCGAGCGGCGCCGTGCTGCCAGGGGTCACCGTCGTTGCGACGAATCCGGAGACCGGCGTGTCCCAATCCGCCGTGACCGGCACCTCAGGAGAATGGACAGTCGCCGCGCTGCCGGTCGGCCGCTACTCGGTCGCATTCGAGCTGAGCGGCTTCAAGAAGTTGATGCGCGGCGACGTTCAGGTCGAGGCCGTCGTCACGCGTCAGATCAACGTGACCCTCGAGGTCGGAGCGCTGACCGATCAAGTCACCGTGACGGGCGACACGCCGGTCGTGGTGGCCAACACGGCGGCGACCTACCGGCGGCTGAACGCCGAGGAGCTCACGCTCGTCCCCACGTCCACACGCAGCTTTACGCACCTCCTGTCGGCCGAAGCGGGCGTGAGCGCCGATCTCCCGCCGGTGCTGATCAACGGCACCGGCAACATCTCTCCCTCGGTCAACGGAACGCGTACGACGAGCACGAGCCTGTTCTTCAACGGCGTCGACGCGACGAACATCACGTCGAACGAAGGCTCGATGTCCGACAACATCTCGCCCGCGCCGGAGATGCTCGAGGAAGTCAAGCTGCAGACGAGCCTGTACGATGCCTCGACCGGGCGTTCGGGCGGCGGCAATTTCCAGCTCATCACGCGGAGCGGTACCAACAGCTACCGCGGCGGGGTGTTCGCCAATTTTCAGCACGAGCAGTTCAACTCCAACGACTTCTTCTACGAGCGCGACGGCATCGACAAGCCGAAAGCGCGCCGGAACGAAGGCGGCTTCACGGTCGGCGGTCCGCTGCGCCGCAACAAGATGTTCTTTTTCGGCGGGTACCAGCGGACGGATGCCGAGACGGGGTTTGTGCCCACGGCGAGCAGCATTACGGTGCTGCCGGCTGCCCTCCGGCTGATCAACGGCCCGCGGACGAAGGAGAACCTGCTGGCCGCGTTCTCGTCGCTCAACCCCGGCATCTCTGCCTCGATCCCCAAGGCGCAGTGCAACAGCGCGACCGACTCGGCGTGCATCGCGGATGTCGCCGTCGCGCTCTTCAACCTGCGAAATCCGGTGACCGGCGACTTCGTGATTCCCGCGCCGCGCGAGGGCGCGCCGACGATTGGCAATGATGGCGTGTCGGGCCCGTCGGTCGGCGGAAACCCGCTGGCGCGGCAGCGCAACGTCGTGCCGGCGGAATTCACGCAGGATCAGTACACGCTGAAGCTCGACGGGCAGATCACGAGCAATCAGCGCCTGAGCGGGACGCTGTTCTACGCGAACTTCCCAGGCCTCGATCCCTTTCCGGATCCCGCGACGCTCGCCTCGCCGTTCACGCTTCGGCGGGCCGATCGGAACACGACCGTCGCCGCGTCGCACAACTGGGTGATTGGCGGGAACAAGGTCAACGAGCTTCGCGGAGGCGTCTTTGCCCTGCGCAACTCGCGATCGCTCGACGAGCCGTTCGACTCCCTCACGAACGCGGGCGTCAACATCCCCAACCCGGCGACGTTCTTCGACGATTCGATCGCGACGCAGCGGCTTGGACACTACATCGGCGCGCCGGGGACGATCATGGAGCGCTTCTCCTTCGGGGGTCCGAACGATTCGTACAACAAGCGGCGCCAGCGTACGTGGACGATCAGCGACACGCTGACCTGGTCCCGCGGAACGCACGCGCTTCGCATGGGCGGCGAGTTCCGGCGCAACGAGTTCGATACGAACCTGCCGGAAGAGCAGGCGACCGAGTTCGAGAAGTTCGAGAATTTCACGATGCTGCTCCGCGGGCTTGCGCGCGAAGCCGACACGCAGTTCGGCGTGACCGACAAGCGGTTCCGCTTCAACGACTTCAACGTGTTCCTCGCGGACGACTGGCAGATCACGCCGACCGTCACCGTGAACGCCGGCATCCGCTACGAGTTCTTCGGCTGGCCGACCGAGCTCGACGGACGGATCGGTAACGTGGACTTCGAAGCCATCACGAACACGGAGAACCCGTCGGCCGCGTTCATCGTGCCGAACAACGTCCAGAACACCGGATACGCCGCGCTCGACTCCGCGATCGGGTCGTCCGTGCGCGCCAGCAACGGCCACACGCTCAAAGGGCAGGACTGGAACAACGTCGCGCCGCGCCTCGGGCTGGCGTGGCGTCCGGGGCTGGACGGACGATGGGTGATCCGGGGCGGTTACGGCATCTTCTACGACCGTCCGTCGGCCGCGTTCATCAACACCGTGTTCTCGAATTACCCGTTCCTGCGGGAAGTCGAGGTGACAGCGCCCAGCCGCGCGGTTCCGATCGTCCGCGCGTACTCGCAGCAGAACCCCGAGTTCCCCTTCAACGGCTACCTGCCGAACCGGGTCGTGCGGACGTCCGGCGCGAACGGCACATACGAGATCCGCGACGGCACGGCGGTCACGGCAGGCGCGGACGGATCGGCGAACGCGATCGATCCGAGCACAGGATTGCCATTCCGCGGCAACGTGGCCGAGACGTTCGAGTTCCGTGCCATCTCCCGCGACCTGCAGGCGCCGTATATCCAGCAATACAACTTCGGGGTTCAGCGCGAGCTCGGGAAGAACATGGCGGTCGAGATCCGGTACGTCGGCAGCAAGGGACAAAAGCTGCTCGAGGCGCGCGCGTTCAACCAGGGCTACGACCTGAACGCGCCGGACGTGCCGGACTACATCTTCGAGCGCTTCAACCAGGCGTACGTGGCGGCCGGCAGTCCGAACGGAGCGTTGAACGCCGGTTCCACGGCGCGTGCGCGCGGGCTCGGCCGCGCGTTCGGGTTCGCGAACAGCGCGCTCGGCGGCATGGTGGACAACAACCTGGCGAACGCCGGCGGGGCCGTGATCGGGTTCGAAGCGCGCGGACCGGTTCTCGGATTCAACATTCCCGAGGCCGTGCTGCTCGACAACACGGGCCGGTCCCTCTACAACTCCCTTCAGCTCACGTTCCTGCGCCGCATGAGCCAAGGGCTGCAATTCAACATGGCCTACACCTATTCGCGTTCGAAGGACACGAGCTCGGTCGATCCCGGCAGCACCGCGGGCGCCGGCAAGCCGGACACGCCCAACGCCGGGTTCGCCGTGCAGGCGGATCAGCGCAACCTGGATGCGAACTACGCACTGTCGGACTTCGACCGCCCGCATCGTTTCAGCACGAGCTTCATCTACGAGCTGCCCGGCTTCGCGCGAGGCTTCCGCTTCTCGGGGTTCGTGCAGCTGCAGTCCGGACTGCCGTATTCGATCTATTCGGCGGAGCCGGAAATCCAGACCGCCGCGCAGTACACGAACCTCGTTCGCGGATCCGGGGGACTTTATCGGGCAGCGTTCGGGCGGCCGAGCCTCTGCGGATCGCTCGATGAGCTCCGCCGCGCCGGCTCCGATCCGACCGAGGCCGCGTTCAACGCCTCCGTGCTGTGCTCGGCGAGCAGCCTCGCCGGCGGCTATCCGAACAACATCGGTTTCGGCAATCTCGGGCGCAACGAGCTTCGCGGGCTGTGGCAGCGACGCGTCGATCTGAGCATCGCCCGCGCCTTCAGGTTCGGCGCGCGTGCGGACGTCGAACTGCGATGGGACATCTTCAACCTGTTCGACACCGTCAACTACGCGCTCCCGGAGAACGTTATCGGCGAGCCGGGCACCGACTTCGGCAAGATAACGAACACCGTTGGCGGCCCTCGCGTGATGCAGTTCGGGGCGAGGTTCCGGTTCTGACGGGAGTAACGAGCACGTAATATTCGTGCGACAAACTCGTTAAATCTAATAGTGATCTGCTAAGATCCTCCGGCTCGCGCGATCTCACGCCCGGGCCGGAGGTATCGTGGCGTTCAGACTCATTCCGCGCGAGGAACGGTTCTTCGACGATTTCGTGGCGCACGCCGAGCAGATTCGCAAGGGCGCGACCCTGCTCGTCGAGATGCTGGCCCCCGATCGGCCGATCTGGGACAAGGCGGACGAGATCAAGGAAGTCGAGCACAAGTGCGACTTCCTCACCCACGAGATCATCCAGCGGCTCCATCGCACCTTCGTCACGCCGCTCGATCGCGAAGACATCCACACGCTCGCGCGGACGCTCGACGACGTGATCGACGCGATCGACGCGACCGCGGCCCTCGTGCGCCTCTATCAGATCGAGCGCGTGCGTCCGGAAGCGCGTGAGCTGGCGCGCCTGGTCCTGACCTCCACCGAGCAGGTCGTGATTGCGATGAAGGCGCTCGATCGGCGCGTCGGCGTCGCCGCGCCGGCCGTCGAGATCAACCGGCTCGAGAACGAGGCCGATCGCGCGCACCAGAACGCGGTGCGCCGGCTCTTCGAGGAAGAGCGCGATCCCGTGTCGATCATCAAGTGGAAGGAGATCCTGGACTTCCTGGAAGCCGCGACCGACCGATGCGAGGACGTCGCCAACGTCCTCGAGGGCGTCGTCGTGAAGCACGCCTGACGTCGTCGGGATGGATCCCAACCTTCTCGCGGTCGTCGCGCTGATACTCGTCGCGCTGACGTTCGACTTCATCAACGGCTTTCACGACGCGGCCAACTCGATTGCGACCGTCGTGTCGACGCGTGTGCTGACGCCGGGCAAGGCCGTCATCTGGGCGGCGTTTTTCAACTTCATCGCGGCGTTCACCTTCGGCACCGCCGTCGCCAAGACCGTCGGCTCGGGGCTGGTCGATATCTCGGCCGTCACCTTCGCCGTGATCTTCGCTGGTCTGATCGGCGCGATCGTGTGGGATCTCATTACCTGGTACTTCGGCCTGCCGACGAGCTCGTCGCACGCGCTCATCGGCGGCTACGCGGGTGCGGCGATCACGAAGGCCGGATGGAGCGCGATCATCGTGTCGGGCTGGACCAAGACGCTCGTCTTCATCGTCCTTGCGCCGCTCATGGGGATGGCGCTCGGGTTCCTGCTGATGGTGGCGATCATGTGGACGTTCAGAGGGACGGCTCCCGCGCGCGTGGATCACTGGTTCCGCCGGCTGCAGCTATTGTCCGCGGCGGCGTACAGCCTCGGCCACGGCGGCAACGATGCGCAGAAAACTATGGGGATCATCGCCGGCGCGCTCGTCGCGGGCGGCTATCTCGGGCTCGACCAGGGCAAGCTGCCGATCCCGCTGTGGGTCGTCCTCGCGGCGCACGCGGCGATCGCGCTCGGCACGCTGTCGGGAGGGTGGCGGATCATCCACACGATGGGATCGAAGATCACCAAGCTGCAGCCCGTCGGCGGATTCGCGGCCGAGACCGCGGGCGCCATCTCGCTCTTCACGGCGACGCACCTCGGCGTCCCCGTCAGCACCACGCACACGATCACCGGCGCGATCATCGGCGTCGGATCGATCAAGCGGCTCTCCGCGGTGCGCTGGGGCGTGGCCGGCCGGATCGTCTGGGCCTGGATTCTCACCATTCCGGCGTCGGCGCTCATCGCGGCCATTACCTACTGGATCACCGCACTCACCGTCGCGCCGTAGAACGCGGTCTCTCGTCTAGCGATCGCCTTTCGTTGCTGGCTCGTCGGATACTCCTTTCCGATCAGATTGAGGCGTTCCTGCAACGCCAAACCACTCAGTTTGTCGAGGGGCAGGGACGCGAGGAGTTCGATCCGTCTGCGGAGGATGAGGAACGTGTCACGAAACGCGCGCCGCTGCTCGTCGAGCGTGCCATCGACCGCCGAAGGATCCGGGATCCCCCAATGCGCCGTCATGGGCTGACCCGGCCACGTTGGGCACACTTCTGCCGCCGCCTGGTCGCAGACCGTAAAGACGAAGTGCAGCGGGGGTGCGCCTGGCCGCGCGAATTCATTCCAGCTCTTGCTGCGCAACCCATGGGTCGGAAAATGGTTCTGTTGAAGTGTCTCAAGAGCTAAAGGGTGAACGGTGCCTTTGGGGTGGCTGCCAGCGCTGTAGCCCTTGAACTTTCCGCCGCTGATCGCGAGATGGTTAATCGCAGCTTCAGCGAGAATGGACCGCGCGGAATTGCCTGTGCAAAGAAACAGGACGTTGAAGACGGTGGGCATGAGCATCTCCTCGGCGCTATTGGTGCACTACAAGCGAGGCGTCTGGCAGCATCGGCTCGTGGAAGTGTAGTGTTGCGCGGCGGTCCGCGTTGCTGATCGTTTGCGGAATTAACAGCCGCGTAACACGTACGAAATCTTTCGATCACATACGGCCAATACGCTGCACCGACTGGCTCAGCCACAACCGGTGTGGCCGCGCAGCGCACGAGACGCGCGTTTACAGAGACGCAGTCCGAGTGGGTCGGGATCGACACATGGTCAGCATAGTGTTGGGCCCCCGGGCTGCGCGACGATCACGGTCCGCCGGAGGAGATGACTGCATGAGAGAGATCGCCATGCGATGGATGTGCCTGTTCGCAGCGCTGATCGTCGCGCTCGCGAGCGCCGGCCCGGCACTTGCGCAAGGGTTCTACTACAAGGAGATTCGGAAGGACGACCGCATCTACGTCTTCAACATCGCTGAAGAGGCCGACAGATTCGAGAAATCGGGTGAGATGGGACGGGGCATCACGAGACCGGGTGCCGGACCGAATGGCGAGACCGTTGTGGCGGACAGTGAGCGCGCGCTTCAGCTCTTTTTCTTCAAGCACAACATTTCCGAGCCCGTTCCAGAGCCGCCCGCTCCGCTCCAGCGCATCGAATGGCGCGACGGCAAGACGAGAATCACGACCGACTTCGCGTACCTCGAGATCTCGAATCGCGTCCAGGTCCGGTACACGCAAGAGTTTCCGGACGACCTCTCGCCGATTCTGCCCGGCACGGCGAACGCCGGAGATTCGCGAGGCTCGTTCCGTATCCGTCGCGCCAAATTCAAGCTGGAGGGCTGGTTCTGGATTCCGCCCCAGGTCGCTCCGTCCCCCCGCATCATGCCGAAGCTCTCTTATGAGCTGCAACTCAATTGGGCGGCCGTTGCCTCCAACGTCGGTGCGCAACCCGCGAACGTCGGCGCCATTCTCGAGGACGCCAATATCGCGTGGGATCCACAAGGGACGGGCAAGTTCCGCATCGTCGCCGGCCAGTACAAGGTGCCGTTCGGACGCCAGCAGCTGACCTCCTCCGGGAATCAGCAGTTCGTCGATCGATCGCTGGTGTCCGACGAATACGAGCGGGGGCGAGACATCGGCGTGTCCGTCCAGGGAGCCGTCTGGAGCAACAAGATCGAGTACCGCGCGGGGATGTTCAATGGGAACGGCCTGACGCGGCCAACCAACGACAACGACAAATTCCAGTACAACGCCCGGCTGATGTGGCAGCCGAACGGCAATCAGGTGCTGGCGCAGCGCGCGTGGGTCAGTGGCGCGTTGTACTCCGAGGCAGACTTCGAATCGACGACCGTCCCGTTGTACGCGGTCGGCCTCAACTACGAGCACAACGATTTCCATCGCACCACGACCGGCAACGATCTCAAGTCGAACATCGTCGGCTTCGACGGAGTCTTCAAGTTCAAGGGCTTTTCAGCGACGGGCGAATACTTCTGGCGGGAGCGCGATCCGGAGACCGGCGCGAACTTCAACGCCGACGGCTACTACGTGCAAGCCGGCATGATGCTCAACGGCCGGCGCACCTGGGAAGCCGCGTTCCGCTACGGCGATCGCGACGTGAACGACACGATCGCGAACGACGACGTGAAGGAGACGCGCGGCGCGCTGAACTACTACTACCGCCGCCACACGCTCAAGCTGCAGCTGGACTTCGGTCGTGTGGAGACGGGCCTCGGCGCGGCGAACAGCAACAAGCGGAAGGACAACGAGGTTCGGCTGCAGGCGCAGTTCATCTTCTAGCAGGACGTTCGTTCAGCAACCGGACGCTCGTTCGACATGAGAGCGACACAGGCAGGTAACGGAAGGAAGGAAACCATGAAGCGCGTACTCGTGACTATTGCCGCTCTCCTGGCGGCGACCACGCTTGGCACCTCGGCCCGGCAGGTGTTGAAGGTCGACCCCGCGGTTCCGGGCTATCAGAAAGCGAGCGGGGTCTCGGGAAATCTCAGCAGCATCGGGTCGGACTCGATGAACAACCTGATGACGCTGTGGGCCGAGACGTTTCGAAAGTACTACCCGAACGTCAAAGTGCAGGTCGAAGGCAAGGGGTCGTCGACGGCGCCGCCCGCGCTCATCGCCGGAACCGCCCAGTTCGGGCCGATGTCCAGGACAATGCGCTCGACCGAGATCGATCAGTTCGAGCAGCGGTATGGGTACAAGCCGACCGAGATCAAGACCAGCTACGATGCGCTGGCCGTGTACGTCCACAAGGATAACCCTGTCAAAGAGCTCTCGCTCGCGCAGGTCGAAGCCATCTTCGGGAAGAGCCGCAAGCGGGGATTCAAAAGCAACGTCACCACATGGGGCCAGCTCGGTCTGACCGGCGAATGGGCCGACAAGCCGATCGGCCTCTACGGCCGCAACTCGGCTAGCGGGACCTACGGGTTCTTCCGGGAGATCGTGCTGAAGAACGGCGACTACAAGGACACGGTGAAGGAGCAGCCCGGATCCGCGTCCGTCGTGCAGGGCATTACCGAAGACCGCTACGCGATCGGCTACAGCGGCGCCGGCTATCGCACCTCGGGCGTCAGGGCCGTACCCCTCGCCGAGCTGCCCGCCGGTCCCTACTTCTCCGGCACGTACGAAGAGGTGACGGGAGGCAAGTATCCCCTGAGCCGCTTCCTGTACGTGTACCTGAACAAGGCGCCGGGAAAAGCCCTCGATCCGCTCCCGCTGGAGTTCGTGAAGCTGATGCTCAGCAAGGAAGGGCAGGAGGTCGTGGTCAAGGACGGCTACATGCCGCTGACGCCGGCGCTTGTCAAAGAGGAGCTCGCGAAGGTCACGGGCGCCAAGGCGACCAACTAGGCTCAGGGCCGTGAGCCCTGAGCCCTGAGCCAACCTTGATGACGTCATGAGTGTGTCTGCAGCCGACAATCAGGCGCGTGTACCGCCGAATCAAGGCGAATCCGCGGTACGCCGGCAGATGGCGGCGGCCGCGGGCCGGATCAAGCGGCTCAAGCGCATCGACCGCGTTGCCGTCGGGGTGATTACGTTCGGGGGCATCGCTGTCGTCCTGAGTGTGATCGGCATTCTGGTCTTCATCGGTGTGGAGGCGCTCCCGCTGTTTCGGGGCGCGTCGGCCGAGCTCGCGGGCACACTTCGACTCGCTGAAAGCGCCGCGCCCGCCGCGATGGACCGACGGGCGCTTGGCAGCGACGAATTCGGCCGTTACGTCTACACGGTCGAAACCAACGGCAAGGTTGCCTTCTTCAACCGCGACACGGCTGCGCGCGAGCTCGAGGTGCGTCCACCCTCGCTCGCCGGCGCCAGCGTCATTGCCTCCTCCCGATCACTGATGGGCGATTTCGTGGCCGCCAGCACCCCTGACGGACGCGTGATGCTGCTGCAGGTGCGGTTCCTGCCGATCCATCAGGACGGCGCAGTCGCCGGCGTCAAAGTCGACGTTCGCGAGCGCGGAACGGTCGCGCTCGACCCGCAGGGACGCGCAGCCCAGCGCGTCTCGTATCTCGAAGAAGGCGAGCGCAAATTCGTCGCCGGTCAGGTCGCCGACGGCGACGTCGCGCTCTGGTGGCTGGACTCCGGTGGTGCGGAACGCCGAGAGGTCGTCCGCGTTCGGGCCGGCCAGAAGGTCACGGCCGTGCGCGTCGGGCGCACCGGCACGGCCATCGCGGGCACCGACGGCGGTGAGGTCTATCACTGGCTGCTCGACGAGGCGGCGACGCTGACCGATGTGTCGACGGTGAGCTCCTCCGGCGTCACGGCGCTCGAGTACATCATCGGCAACAACACGTTCATCGCGGGGACGGCCGACGGCCAGGTGAGCGCCTGGTTCCGGGCGCCGGTGACGGACCAGGGCGACTTCGCCATGGTGCGCGCCGCCCAGTTTGCGCCGCAGGGCGCAGCCGTGACGGCCATCGCGGCTTCGACGAGGGACCGCACGTTCGCGACAGCCGGATCGGACGGCCGTGTCCTGCTGCGGCATCAGACGTCCGGCCGAACGCTGGTCGACGTACCGGGCACCGCGGCGGTGCAAGGGCTGGTCTTGTCGCCGAGGAGCGACGCGCTGTTCGTCGCCCGCGGCGCGGGAGTCGTGGACCGCTTTGCGCTCGCCAATCCCCATCCCGAAGCGAGCATGCACACGTTGTTCGGGAAGGTCTGGTACGAAGGGTATGCCAAGCCTGAATACGTGTGGCAGTCGACCGGGGCGACCGACGACTTCGAGCCGAAGATGAGCCTGATTCCGCTCCTGTTCGGCACGATCAAAGGCACGTTCTACGCACTCATCTTTGCGATCCCGCTCGCCGTCCTGGGTGCGTTGTACACCTCGCAGTTCGTGCACCCTTCGATTCGCGCCCGCATCAAGCCAACCGTCGAGATCATGGCGGCGCTCCCGAGCGTCGTGATCGGTTTCGTCGCAGGCCTGTATCTGGCGCCCGTCGTCGAGCGCAACCTGGTCAGCGTGATGTTGCTCGGCATCGTGCTCCCGGTGTTCGGGACGTCGGGGTTTCTCGTCTGGAACCTGCTCCCGCACGCGTTGCGGCGGCGCGTCAGAGTGGGCGCCGAGCTGCTGGTGATCATCCCGCTGCTGGTCATCGGTTGCTGGGTGGCGTTCACCGTTGCGCCCTTCGTCGAGAGCTGGGTGTTCGGCGGCGACGCGCGTCAGTGGCTGTCGAGCACGCTCGGCATCACGTATGACCAGCGCAACAGTCTCGTCGTGGGATTGGCCATGGGCTTTGCGGTGATCCCGATCATCTTCACCATTTGCGAAGACGCGTTCGGGAGTGTGCCGTCGAACCTCGTCGCCGCGTCGCTGGCTGTAGGCGCGAGCCGGTGGCAGACCGCCGTGAGGGTGGTGCTGCCCACCGCAAGTCCCGGCGTTTTTTCCGCAATCATGGTGGGCTTCGGCCGCGCCGTCGGCGAGACGATGATCGTGCTGATGGCGACAGGCAATACGCCGCTCCTGGACTGGTCGATGTTCAATGGCTTCCGCACGATGTCGGCGAACATCGCGGTGGAAATTCCTGAGGCTCCGCAGGGCGCCACGCTGTATCGGATTCTCTTTCTGTCGGCGGCCTTGCTCTTCTGCCTGACCTTCACGGTCAACACCGTGGCCGAAGTCGTGCGTCAGCGCCTGCGCGAACGTTACCGGGCCCTCTGATGACGCTCAGGGAGATTCTCCGAAGAGGCGATCCGGCGATCTGGTTCACGGGCACTGGGCTCGGAATCAGCTTGTTGATGATCACCGGCATGATTGCCCTGATCCTCGCCAACGGCCTGGGCTTCTTCTGGCCCAAGCCGCTGACCCAGATTACCCTCGCAGACGGGACGACGCTGCTTGGCGAGCTCGTGACGCGGGAGGCGATTCCACACCCCGGATCTCCGACGGCCAGCGCCTATCGCGTGCAGCTCAAGGTTGGCAACCGCGATCTGACGAGCGCCGACTTCCGCTGGATCGACGAATCCGCTATCAAGAGCCGGAGCCTGCCGCGGGAGGCTGTCTACGTCGAGCGCCGCGAGTATGGACCCTTCCTCGGCGTGCCTGTGCGTCTGAACGACGGAGAGAAAGAGCTGGCGCGCGGTCCGGACGCGGTGTGGCAGTCGCTCCAGCCGCTGATTGCGAAGGCTGAAGAGGATCGTGACCGGATTCGCCGGATCGAGCAGGACGAGATTGGTGAGATCAACTCGGCTATCGAGGCCGAGCGCCTGGCGATGCGCGCGATGGAGTTGCGCTCTGGCCGCCAGACCGCCGCGGATATCTCGGCAACGCGCGCAGCCATGGAGAAGCGCCTCGCCGAGCTCACCGCGCAGTACGCCAAGGCAGAAGAGCGTCTCGGCGAATTGCTCGCTCAAACGTCTCAAACGCGCGTCACGCTCGCCGCGGTCGACGGCGCCGAAAAGGATCTCCCGACGATCGACATCTTCCGCGCGTATCGGGCCAACGAGCTGTCGATCACCGGCCGGGCTGCCGTCTATGCGGGCCGCCTCTGGGAGTTTCTTTCCGGCGATCCGCGCGAGTCCAACACCGAGGGGGGCATCTTTCCCGCGATCTTCGGCACCGTCATGATGGTCGTCCTGATGAGCATGCTGGCGGTCCCGTTCGGAGTGCTCGCTGCGCTGTATCTGAGGGAGTATGCGCACCAGGGGATGCTCGTGCGCCTGGTTCGAATCGGCGTGAACAACCTCGCCGGTGTGCCCTCGATCGTCTTCGGCGTGTTCGGTCTTGGATTCTTCGTGTACTTCATCGGCGGCTCACTCGACCAGGCGTTCTTTCCAGAGCGGCTGCCGACGCCGACCTTCGGCACGGGCGGCATTCTCTGGGCGTCGCTGACGCTCGGTCTGCTGACGGTCCCGGTTGTCATCGTCGCGTCCGAGGAGGCTCTGGCGGCGGTTCCCCGCTCGATGCGGGAAGCCTCGCTCGCCACGGGCGCCACCAAGTTCCAGACGATCCTTCGCGTCGTGCTGCCGGCGGCCGCTCCAGGGATCCTCACGGGGCTGATCCTGGCGATGGCGCGGGGCGCGGGCGAGGTGGCGCCGCTGATGATCACCGGCGTCGTCAAGCTGGCGCCAGACCTGCCGCTCGACGGGATACCACCGTTCCTGCACCTCGAGCGCAAGTTCATGCACCTTGGCTATCACATCTACGACGTCGGCTTTCAGAGCCCGAACGTGGAAGCGGCGAAGCCCATGGTGTATGCGACGACGATACTGCTGCTGCTCATCGTCGTCGCGCTGAACCTGACGGCCATCGTCGTGCGGAACCATCTGCGCAAGCGCTACCAGACGTCGGCTTTCTGAAGAGGCCAGCGTCAGAGTGCCCGAGGGCCGGGGTGCCACAGTGTCAGGAGCCGAGACCATGAACGAACCGACGGGCGGGCTGTCCATCAAGACCGACGTCCAGTTCGCCGTTGCCCCGCAAACTGCCCCTGACGCAAAGCCGGCGATACTCATCCGGAACGTCGACCTGTTCTACGGGGAGAAGCAGGCCCTGTTCGACATCTCGATGGACATCGGGGCGAAGCAGGTGACGGCGTTCATCGGGCCGTCGGGGTGCGGAAAGTCGACGCTGCTCCGGTGCCTGAACCGGATGAATGATCTCATCGACAACGTGCGGATCACCGGAACGTTCGACGTGCAGGGACAGAACCTCTACGCCGATACGACGGATGTGATCGAGGTCCGGCGCCGGATCGGCATGGTGTTCCAGAAGTCGAATCCGCTGCCGAAGTCGATCTTCGAGAACGTGGTCTACGGCCTGCGGATCGCCGGGATCAAGTCGAAAGCGACGCTGAACGACGCGTGCGAGCGCAGTCTCCGGGGCGCAGCCCTGTGGGACGAGGTCAAGGATCGTCTGCACGAGAGCGGCCTGTCGCTGTCGGGCGGACAACAGCAGCGGCTGTGCATCGCGCGCGCGATCGCGATCGAGCCGGAGATCGTCCTGATGGACGAGCCCTGCTCGGCGCTCGATCCGATCGCGACCCTGAAGGTCGAGGAACTGATCTACAGTCTGAAGTCGCACTACACCATCGTGATCGTCACCCACAACCTCCAGCAGGCGGCGCGCGTGTCGGACAAGACGGCGTTCTTCTGGCTCGGCAAGTTGATCGAGTACAGCGAGACCCCGGAGCTCTTCACGCGTCCGAAAGAGAAGCACACCAACGACTACATCACCGGGAGATTCGGCTGATGCAACGCCATTTTCATGAGGACCTGCAAGGCCTCTGCAGCCGTCTCACCGCGATGGGGGAGCTCGTCGAGTCGCGCACGCGCGACGTCATCACGGCGCTCCTCCAGCGCCAGGTGGATCTGGCGGTCAAGGTGGCGAGCGGCGACGCCGCGATCAACGATCTCGAGCTCGAAGTCGACGATCTGTGCATCAAGTTCCTTGCGCTGCAGAGCCCGGTCGCATCCGATCTCCGGCTCGTGCGCTCGATCATCAAGGTCAACACGGATCTCGAGCGTGTCGGCGATCAGGCTGTGAACATCGCGCACGGCGTGATTCGCCTGGTCGCGCTTCCGCCGTTCGAGCCCACGGCGGATGTGGTCCTCCTGGGCGAGACCGCGGCCGACATGCTGCACGACAGCCTGAAAGCCTTCGTGTCGTCGGACGTGAAGCTGGCGCAGTCCGTTCTCGAACGCGACGACAAGGCCGACAGCCTTCGCGACTCGATCTTTCGCGATCTCCTGGCGAGCATGATGGCCGATGCCACGGTCAGCGAGCGTGCGCTCGGGCTGATCCTCGTCAGCCGCAACCTCGAGCGCATCGCCGACCACTCGACCAACATCGCGGAAGAGACCATCTTCGTGGTGGAAGCGCGCGTCGTTCGCCACGGCGGCGGCACGCTGGCCTGAACCGTCACGCCGGGAGGTCGACGGTGAAGATCGCGCCGCCCTCGGGCCGGTTCGCGGCCGTGACGCGCCCGCGGTGCAGCTCGATCAAGTGCTTCACGATCGCCAGTCCAAGCCCTGTCCCGCCCGGGTCCCGCTCGCCGCGCGTCCGTGATTTGTCCACGCGATAGAAGCGCTCGAAGAGGCGCGGCAGATCCGCTTCTGGAATGCCTGGTCCCGAGTCCGCGACCACCAGATGGATCCGGTTGCCGTGGCGCGCAGAGGACATCACGATCGAGCTGCCCTCGGGGGCGTAGTTCGTCGCGTTCTCGAGCAGATTGCGAAGCGCATCGTGGAGCTTGGCCGGGTCCCCGCGGACGGCCCCGGCGTCGTCGGCGATGCGTTCGTTCACTGTCTGCTCGCGCGATTCGAGCCTCGATGACATGTCGTCGATCACGCCGGCGAAGAGCGACTCGACCGGGCATTCGAGGTGCTCGAGCGATTCCTGCCCGGCGTCGAGCCGCGCGAGCCTCAGCAGGTCGCGCACGAGCCGCTCCATCCTGAGCGTGTGGCGGCCGATGATCTCGAGGAAGCGGCGCATGTCGCCCGGCTCGGCGCCTTCGTCGAGGAGCGCCTCCACGTAACCGCGGACCGCCGTCAGGGGCGTGCGCAGCTCGTGCGACACGTTGGCGACGAAGTCGCGGCGGATCTGATCGGCGCGCCGGAGATCCGTGATGTCGTGCATCACGAGCACGGCGCCTGCGACGCCTTCGGACGCGACCGGGGCGCTGCGCGCGATGATGATTCGCTCCGGCTCGCTCGGCAGCGTGAGCTCGAACCCTTCGGTCTGCGCGCCGCGGAGCGCGCCGCCGATCTGTGCGGCGATGTCGGGCTGGCGGACGATCTCCAGGTAGTGCCGGCCGTCCGACGGATCGTGCAGGTGGAGCATCTGGCGCGCGGCGCGATTGACGAGCTGCACGCGGCCGTGCTCGTTGACGACGAGCACGCCTTCGATCATGCCGGACAGGATGGCTTCCATCCGCGCGCGATCCGACGCGAGATCCGTCGCGCGACGTCCGATCTCACGGGCCGACGAGTCCAGCGCGCGCGCGACGACGCCGATCTCGTCGCGCCCGTAGTCGCGCGCCGGCCGCGACCAGTCGCCGGCCGTGTAGCGCTCGGCGACGGCGGCGATCGCGTCGACGCGGCGGCTGACCATGAACGACGTGACCCACGCGAACGCGAACGCGGCCGCGAGCCCCGCGAGGAACGCGATCGCCGCGAAGCGGCGGACCGCCGCCAGCTGCTGACCGACCTCGGTCAGCGGCATCGCGATGCGCACGGTCGCCAGCTCCGGCACGCCGGCGCTCCTGACCGGCGCCGCGGCGTAGAGCATGTCGGTGCCGAGCGTCGCGGAGTAGCGCCGTGCGACGCCGAGCCCGTCGCGCCCGGCCTGTTGAATCTCGGGACGGTCGGCGTGGTTCTCGATGGTCTTCAGTTGTTCGGACGTGAGATCGGAATCGCCGAGCACCGCGCCGTCGGCCCCGACGAACGTCACGCGCGCGCCGGAGAGGCGGCCCATGTCGTCCGCCTCGGCGTCGAGCTCGCCGGCGGCCGCGGCCTGCCGGTGCGACAACGCCTCGGCCGCCAGCCGCGCCTGGCTGACGAGCGATCGCTCGATGCGATCGTTCATCGCGCGGCGGACGGACCACGACACGAGCGTTGTCGCGACGAGGAGCGTCAGGGCGGCGACGGCGAGCGACATGAGGAAGACCCGCGTGCGGAACGTCACGGCCCGTCGACCAACTTGTAGCCGAATTGCTTGATGGTCTCGATCCCCTCGGCGAGCGGAGGCAGCTTTTCGCGAAGGCGACGGATGTGGACGTCGACGGTTCGCGTTCCGCCCGTGTAGTGATAGCCCCACACGTCGGTGAGCAGCAGATCGCGCGACAGGACGCGCCCCTTGTGCTGCACGAGATACAGGAGCAGGAGGAACTCCTTCGCCGTCAGGCGGACGTCGCGGCCGTCGAGCGTCACGTGATGCTTCTCGACGTCGAGCGTGATCGGACCGTACCGCAGCGGTCCACCGGTCGACGCGCGTCCCGTGCGGCGGAGGAGCGCGGTGACCCGCGCGCCGAGCTCCTTCGGGCTGAACGGCTTCGTCACGTAGTCGTCGGCGCCGAGCTCCAGGCCGGACGACGCGATCGGACTCCTCGCCGCGCGCCGTGAGCATGATGATCGGGATGCGCTCGGTCGCCGCGTCGGCGCGCATCGCCTGGCAGACGACGAGGCCGTCCATGCCTGGAAGCATCAGGTCGAGGATCACGAGATCGGCGGGAAGTTTCCGCAGCCGCGGGAGGACGTCGGCGCCCGATGACAGCCTGTCGACACGATGCCCCGCTCTTTCCAGGTAGTGCGCGATGAGCGCCGCGATGTCGGCGTCGTCCTCGACGACGAGAATCTGAGCCATGGGGCGAGTCAGTATAGCTTCGGTTGTCCGGTCGCTCGGTCGCTCGGTCGTTCGGTCGTTCGGTCGTTCGACCGGTCAAAAACGTGATTGTCCGTTCCCTGGTAATGCTGAACCCGGGAGAGGACACCCCAACCACGCGGCGTTCGCCGCCGTTCACTGATTTCAGGCCTGTTTTCACCAAAAACCGATTGGTATGCCGCTTGGAGCGGCACGGTGCGGGATCGCGTGGATTCCGGCTTCAGCCGGAATGACCGCGCGGACCGCTCACGAGGAGAGGGACATGACGACGATGCAACGGCACTCGCAAGCATTCCGGTTCGGGCGCACGATTGCGGCTCCGCTCGGAATCGCGGCACTGGCCGCGAGCGTGGGGTGCGGCGTGCGCGATAGCGCGGGCGTGTCCGAGCAGCCGCTGACGACCACGGCACAGCAAACAGGGTCGCCCGTCGTCGTGAGCTGCGAGCCCCATCAGCGCACGCTCGTCCGGCCGGTCGTGATGAACGGCGCGACGCTGTCGCAGGTCGAGTGCGTGTCGAACGGCGCGGTCGCGGCTCCAGCGCAGACGTACATGCCACAGCCCGCGCCCGTCGCGTATCGTCCGGCGTCGCAGATCGTCGCGGAGGATCTCGGTGACGCGCGCGTCATCGCGCCCGAACGTCCGGCGCGCGTGATCCCCGCGCGGCAGGTCGTGTATCGCGAGGACGTGCCGGTCAGGAAGAAGCGCTCGGTCGCGAAGAGCGCGGTGATCATCGGATCGACCGCGGGCGCCGGCGCCGGCGTCGGCGCACTGATCGGCGGCAAGAAGGGCGCGCTCATCGGCGCCATTGCCGGCGGCGGCGGCGCGACGCTCTGGGATCAGATCACGAGGCGCCAGCGGTAGTTCCGGTCGTTCGGTCGGCCGGTCGCTCGGTCGTTCGGCCCGCCTCCGCAAGGCTCCGGCGGCCCGGATTGGAAGGTCGGCACGTCTCCCACGACGCTTTCCGGTCCGGGTCGCCGGCGATTCCTTGTTCACTCGCCTCCCCCCGCCTAACCCAGCTGTTCGTCACCGAAAAAATGTCATTCATCACGAGTTTGTGACGATTGACCACAGGTTAGCTGAGGGATAAAATCCGTCCGTCCATTCGGCCGAATCCGGTCGGATGGGGGGACGTGTGCGCGTCCCGACGGCCCGTCTTGATACCTGCTACGTGGAATGGAGGGTGTAATGCGCTTCAGGATGCTGATCCTGCTATTTGCAGCCACCGTCGCCATGCCGGCTGCAGCCCAGGAGCAATCCGGCTCGATTCAGGGAACCATCAAAGATGCGCAGGGAGCGGTGCTCCCGGGCGCTACGGTAGAAGCGAAGAGCGCTGGCAGCGCTTCCATGACGGTCGCCACGGATACGATGGGCCTCTACCGTTTCCCGGCGCTGCCCGCCGGCGCCTACGAAATCACCGCTTCTCTCTCGGGTTTTACGGCGAGCAAGGTTGCCGACGTTCGTCTCGGCTTGGGCCAGGTGCTCAAGATCGATCTCGTGCTTTCCCTCGCGGCGATTGCGGAAACCGTCCAGGTGACTGCTGAATCTCCGCTCATCGACGTCAAGCAGAACGCCAACACGACCTCCATTTCGACGGCTGCGATCGAGCGCATCCCGAAAGGTCGGGACTTCACGAGCGTGATTGCCATGGCGCCTGGCTCCAACAGCGAAGACCGAGCCGGTGGAATCTCGATCGACGGCGCAAGCGGTTCGGAGAATCGCTTCATCGTCGATGGCATGGACACGACCAACCTGCAGAACGGGACGACGGGAAAGACGGTCGTCACTGACTTCCTGGACCAGGTGCAGGTGAAGACGAGCGGCTACAACGCAGAATTCCCGGGCGCCACCGGCGGCGTCGTCAGCGCCATCACCAAGAGCGGTAGCAACGCGTTCCACGGGAGCGGCGGGTTCTACTACTCGAACAACGACAGTCTCAGGGGTTCGGTTCGCCCGAGCCTGCGGCTCAAGCCCACGAACACCCGCGAAGCCGAGTACTTCACCACTCCGCTCGACGACATCCCTGACTGGCAGCCGGTGATTGAAGGCGGCGGGCCGATCATGACGAATCGCTTGTGGTTCTATGGCGGCTACGCGCCGGTCCGCACGTCGACGACGCGCACGGTGCGCTTCACGCAGACGGCGGCGAACGGTCAGCAGACCCAGACGTTCGAGCAGGATCGGCCGACCGATCGTGTCACGGCGAACGTCACGGGCCAGTTGAACAACAGCATGCGCTTGCGGTTCAGCTACGCGCCGACGTGGGCGCGCTCGCGCGGCAGCCTGCCGGGCATAGAGCCGGACGGGACGAGCACGTCCAACCCGAACACTGACTTCGCGAGCACCGGCTCGAACGACTGGAACAATTCCTACGCCGGTTGGTTCGACTGGAGCGTCAATACGAAGTGGTTCGTCAATTTCAAGGGCGGATACTTCTACACCGACCGCGAGACGATCGGGAACGGCACGGCCATCGTCCACTCGTTTGCGACCGAGAACTCGATGTTCCCGGAGATTCCTGCGAATCTGCGGCAGCCCAGTGGTTACACGGACAACAAGTCGAGTGCGAAGACCGTCCGGGATTTGATGGGCCGGTATCTCGTCGACGGCACGTCGACGCACTACTTCAGGGCGGGAGGCGAGCACACGCTGAAGGGCGGCTTCCGGTTCGAGCGCATCATCAACGACGTCTACAACGGCCAGATCGAGCCGACCATCAGCTTGAACTGGAACGCATCCTACACCGACTCGAACGGCGTCGTGAGCCGGGGTCAGTACGGCTACTACACGGTGTCCAAGGGCGTCGTTCGCACCGGCGACATCCATTCGGACAACTGGGGCTTCTTCGTACAGGACAGCTGGTCGCCGACGAGCCGCCTGACCGTCAACGGCGGCGTCCGGATCGAGTCCGAGAAAGTTCCGTTCTACTCACCGGGCTCGTCTGGAAACGCGATCGACTTCGGGTTCGGCGACAAGATTGCGCCGCGCCTCGGGTTCGCGTACGACGTCAAGGGCGACGGCCGGTGGAAGGCCTATGGCAGCTTCGGCCGCTATTTCGACATCACCAAGCTCGAGATGCCGCGCGGGTCGCTCGGCGGCGAGGAATGGCTCGTCTACGCCTGGACCCTCGACACCTTCGACTGGCCGAACATCAACTGCCAGCAGGGCACCACGGGCTGCCCGGGCCGGTACCTCGAGACGCAGCGACTGCGCTTCGGATCGCACGAGGTCGATCCTGAAACCGCGGCCGTCATGACCAAGTACTTCGGTTCGCCGAGAAACCTGCTCCAGGACGACATGAAGCCGGTGCAGAGCCAGGAAGCGATCTTCGGCCTCGAGCACGAGCTGAATCGCGTAATGTCCGTGAGCGCGCGGTACGTGCACAAGTGGGTGACGCGGACGATCGAAGACTTCGGCTGGAACGAGGGAGGCACGGAGTACTACTTCATCGGAAACCCTGGCGAAGGTCCGATCGGACGCCAGGAATTCCTGTGGGGTCCCGGCAAGCTCTATCAGACGGGCGAGCCTGCGTACATGCCGAAGCCCGTGCGCGACTATGACGCCGTGGAGTTCGTGTTCCGGAAACGCCTCGCGCAGAACTGGTCCGCCCAGGCACTCTACGAGTGGAGCCGGCTGTATGGCAATTTCCCGGGGCTCGCGAGCTCGGATGAAGGTGGCCGAAACTCACCGAACGTCAACCGGATGTACGACTCCATCTGGATGATGTACGACGACTCGGGCAGCAGAGAGCCCGTGCTCGGCCTGCTCAACACGGATCGTCCGCACCTGTTCAAGGCGCAGGCGACGTACGACTTCCGCTGGGGCACCGGCATCGGGCTGAACTACTACGCTCGCACGGGCGCCCTCTTCTCGAAGCAACTGAGCTATCAGGGCTACAGCCCCACGTTCTACCAGGGGCGCGGCACGCTCGGGCGCACGCCGGTCGAGCAGTCGGTCGATCTGCTGGTGCAGCAGGACCTGAGGCTTGGCGGCGACCGTCGTCTGAACATCAGCATGAACATTACGAACCTGTTCGACACGGACGTCGCGACCGCGGTCTCCGCAAGTCCGTATCGCGATAGGATTACGCTGTCGCCCGTCGAATCGTTCTTCAACGGGTTCGACACGGATGCGGTCGCCGCCGCAAGCCCGGCGACGATTCGTCCGGACGCCCGCTACGGCCTGGCGTCGAGCTTCCTTGGGCGCCGCGACATTCGAGTCGGCGCCAGCTTCCGATTCTAAACAGGGCGGGAGTCCCGGTTTCCTTCAATCCCGCGGGTCTCGAGACTCGCGGGATTTTTTTTGCCTTCCGCCCGACCGGGGTTGGCGACTCGTGTACGTCCCGCTCCAGCCAGGGCAGGCACGCTCTTGGTAGAATCGACGCATGCGTCCCGCTGCCGCCGTTCTGCCGGTCCTTTCCGTCGTGGCTCTCGTGGCTCTCGTGGCCGTCGTGAAGGCGCAGGTCCCGGCGCCCTCGAAGCTCGCCGCCGATACGCCGCACGTGACCGTCACCACGTCTGCCAGCGCCTCGAGCGTGGCAGCGGGCAGAAAGCTGTCGCTGTTCGTGGAGATCTCGCCGAAGGCGAAGATGCACTTGTACGCGCCGGGCGAGAAGGACGCCATTCCGGTCACGCTGACGATCGAGCCGCATCCGGCAATCAAGGCGGGAGCGGCGCAATTTCCTCCGGCGCAGAAGTTCTACTTCGAGCCGCTCAAGCTCACGCAGCTCGTGTTCAGCAAGCCGTTCCGGATCGCGCAGCCGATCGAGATCGTCGCGCCGACCGCCAACGAGCTGACCATCAAGGGCTCGCTGCGCTACCAGGCGTGCGACGACGCGGTGTGCTATCTGCCGAAGACAGTGCCGCTGATATGGACCCTGCGCTGAATCCGCAATGCTAGAATTGCCCGTGCTCCTCGTATCCAGCGCCCTCGCCTTGGGCTTCGTCCATGGGCTCGGCGCCGATCATTTGATGGCGATTGCCGCGCTCTCGCTCGGCGCGGCGGGTGAGACGCCGGCGCTGCAGCGCGCGCGTGCGTTCGGCGTTGCCGTGCGTTTCGCGATCGGTCATGCGCTGCTGCTCGCGCTCGGGGCCGGCGCGCTCCTCGCGCTCGGGTGGTCGCTGCCGGCGGTCGTCGAGCGCGGCGGGGAAGTGCTGGGCGGCGCGCTGCTCATCGCGCTCGGCAGCGCGGGCCTGTGGAGCGTTCTGTCCGGCCGCGTCTACGGACACTCGCATCCGCCCAGGCTCTGGCATCTCCACCTTGGACGAAGAGATCGTCATCCGCTCCCGTCCGCGCATTCGCACCTGCCAACGATCCTCGGCGCCGCGTTCGCCGTCAGCAGCCTGCGCGCGCTGACGATGCTCGCCCCGTTCGGCAGCACCCTCTCCTCGTCTCCGCTCCCCACGCTGCTGCTCCTGATCGCCGTCTTCGGCGTCGGCATCCTGCTGTCGATGTCGCTCTTCGGCGTCGCGTTCGCGCGCGCCATGTCCGCGGCCATCGCCGCGCGCCTCGGCAGGGCCGCGGCGCTGCTGATGGCGACGGCGTCGATGGCGTTGGGGGTGTTTTGGATCCTGAACGCTTAAGGTTCAAGGTTCAGGGTTCAAGGTTCAAGGTTCTGGTTCGTGGTTCACCAGGTTCAGGGTTCAGGGTTCAGAACGTTGAACCTGAACCTTGAACCTTGAACCTTGAACCCTGAACCTCAAACTTCCCTGACCCCATGGCTCTTGAAGAAAAAATAAATAGCCACCGCCGTGACGAGGAGACCGTTGGTCGCGAGGACGGCGGGCACTGAGAAGATCGTGGCCGCATAGCCGCTCGCGAGGCTGCCGAGGGGCATGCCGCCGCGGAACGCCACCATGTAGATGCTCATCACGCGGCCGCGCAGGTGATCGGGCACGATCAGCTGCACGAGGGACGCGGTCATCGAGAACACCATCAGCAGCGCGCTGCCGCAGAGGAACAGCAGCACGTTGCTCAGCCACAGCGTCCGCGAGAGCGCGAACGCGGCAATCAGCAACCCGAACGTCATCTGCACCAGCAGCAGCGCCAGCCCCATGTGCTTGAAGCGCCCGAGCCACGCCACGACGAGCGCGCCGATGACGGCGCCGAATCCCGAGAACGCCATCATCTGGCTGTAGCGCCCGATGTCGCCGTGGAAGATGTCGCGCGCGAACACGGGCAGGAACGTCAGCAGCGGCAGCCCCAGGAACGTCGTCATCGACGCGAGCACCGTGAGCGCGAGGATGGCGGGTTCGCTGCGCGCGTAGGTGATGCCGCCTTTGAGCTCGTGGAGGATGGGCTTCCGTTCGGCCGGCGCGATGTGCACGACGGAGAGCGACATCAGCGCGACGATCAACGACGAAGAACGAGAGGCCGTTGAGCGCGAAGCACGCCGCCGCGCCGAAGGCCGCCATCGCGATGCCCGCGAGCAGCGGCCCGAAGACGCGCGCGAGGTTGAACTGGATCGAGTTGAGCGCGATCGCGTTCGGCAGATCCTTCTTGTGGACGAGCGACGGGATCATCGCCTGATAGGCGGGTCCGCCGAACGCCTGCGCGAGCCCCGAGACGAACGAGAGCAGCAGGATGTAGCTGATATGCACGCGGCCCAGGTAGACGAGCGAGGCAAGCGCGAACGCGGTCCCCATCTGGACGAACTGCGAGCCGATGAGCAGCCGCCGGCGATCGTGGCGGTCCGCGATGACGCCGCCGATCAGCGTGAAGAGCAGGATCGGCAGCTGCGCGAGGAAATCGTCGAGCCCCAGGTAGAACGACGACTTCGTGAGCTCGAGCACGAGCCAGCTCTGCGCGACCTTCTGCATCCACGTGCCGACGGTCGAGGAGAACGCCCCCAGCCAGAGCACCCGGAAATCCCGGTAGAAAAACGCGGCGAGCGCGCGCTGGACGAACGGAGACCGGCTGGCACTGGAGGAGGACTGAGGCGTAGCCACGTGGAAACGCCAAGTTTAGCAGTCCCTCTGCGGCAGCTTGAGCCTCCAGAGCGCTTTTCATGTGTCAGTAGTGTCCGCCTTTAGGCGGACCCGCTGAAGTCCGGCTGAAGCCGGACACTACAGCACCCTTGACACAGGCGAATAAAAAGCGAAAATAGCTGTCGGACCGGGATGACGGCGCGGGCGCACATCGAATCGCTGCTGCGGGCGAAAAAGCTCGACGTGACGCTGTCGACCGCGCTGCCGCTCGACGGCGCGCCGGGCCGCGCGGCGGCGCCAGACGACCTGGCGCCGCTCGAGGTCGCGGGGGTGGATGCGGCGCTCGGCGGGGGGTTGCGCCGCGGGCATCTCTCGGAAATCGTCGGCGCGCGATCGTCGGGGCGCACCGGTCTCGTCTGCCGCGCGCTTCGGGCCGCCGTGTCCCGCGGCGAGCTGGCGGCGCTCGTCGATACGCACGATCGCTTCGATCCCGAGTCGGCCGCGGCGTCCGGTCTCGATCTGTCGCGGCTGCTGTGGGTTCGCGAGGCCGGCGATCCCGTCCGCGCGCTCAAAGCCATGAATCTCGTGCTCCAGGCCGGCGGATTCGGCCTGGTGGTGTGGGATCTCGCCGATGCGCCGCCGCGCGCGACCCGCGGCCTGCCGTTCACCACCTGGTTCCGGCTGGCGCGCGTCATCGAAGGCAGCCAGACCGCCGCGCTCGTCGTGGCATCGGAGCATCTGGCGCGCAGCGCTGGCGGCGCGACGATCGCGATGGAGGCCCCGGCAGGATCTCCCGCGGCGTGGGCAGGGGAGCGATCGAATCGCGCGCGCCTGCTGAAAGGGCTCGACGTCCGGCCACGAGTCATGAGTTTCGGAGTGGCCGGATGATCGCCTCCGACATCTACGCCTGCATCCGATCCCCCCGGCAGCCGGAGCTTCCGATCGCGATCGCGAGGGAATTTTCCCCGCGCTGGCAGCGTCGCGGGAGCGCGGGCGTGGTGCTCGATCTCGGCGGCCTTGGCCGTCTGCTCGGCGATGCGCACGCGATTGGCGCGGAGATCGATCGCGCCTGCGCAGCGCGCTGCGGCGATCGCGTCGCGATCGCGTCGATCGCGATTGCCGTCGCCCCCACACAGACGAGCGCGCTGCTGCTGGCCGCCGCGCGCGCGGGCCTCACCGTCGTCACCGGCGATCCCGCCCCGGCGCTCGCGGCGATCCCGCTCGGCGTGCTGCACCAGTTGCTCGCGGAGATTGAGGACGCCACCATCCTTCGATCGAGGCGTTCGAACCGGCGCACGGCGCAGATGGCGCGCTGGGACGCGTGCGACCAGGCGTTCAGCGTGCTCGCACGATGGGGATTGACGACGCTGGCGGAACTGGCGGCGATTGCCGGGCGGCGATCTGTCGGCGCGGCTGGGGCAGGAGGGCGTGGCGCTGCAGATTGCCGCGCGCGGGATCGATCGGCGGCCGCTCGTGCCCGATGCGGACGTGCCGCGCTTCCTCGAGCGAATGGAGCTCGAGTGGCCGATCGACGGCCTCGAGCCGTTGTCATTCGTGTTCGCCCGCCTGCTCGAGCCGTTGTCGATCGCGCTCGAGCGCGCGGACCGCGGCGCCGCCGCCATCCGCCTGAACCTCCGGCTCGTCAATCGAACGGAGCACGCGCGGATGCTGCAGCTGCCGGCCGCGATGCGCGACGCGCGCGTGCTGCGCACGCTGCTGACGCTCGATCTCGAATCGCATCCGCCGTCCGCGGCGATCGACGTCGTGACGATCGAGATCGATCCCGCACCGGCGTCGGATCGTGCAGTCCTCGCTGCTCGAGCGCGCGCGCCCGTCGGCGGAAACGCTGGCGACGCTGATGGCGCGGCTCGCGGCGCTCGTCGGCGAGCACGCGCGTCGGCTGCGCGCGGCTGCTCGATTCGCACCAGCCGGACGGGTTCGAGATGCGCCCGTTCGCGCCCGGCGATGCCCGCGCCGATCCCGCGTCGGTGCCCGATGCCGGACCGCCGCCGTGCCTGCGGCGGTTCCGGCCGCCGGTGGCGATTCGCGTCACCGTCGAGCGCGGACGGCCGGCCCGCGTCGCCGTCGATCGGCGCGGCATGCCCGGCGGGAGCGTCGAGCAATGCGCCGGACCCTGGCGATCGTCCGGCGCTGGTGGGACCGCGACGGCCGTCAGTGGAACCGCGACGAGTGGGACTGGCGCTCAGCGACGGATCGGTCTGCCGCGTGTTCCGCGATCGCGGCCGCAAGACCTGGTTCATGGAAGCGGTGTTCGATTGACGTGATATAGAACTCCATACCTCCTCGGCCTTTTCCTTTCTCGACGGCGCGTCGCTGCCCGAGACGCTCGTGCAGCGCGCGGCGTCGCTCGGATATCCGGCGCTCGCGCTGCTCGATCGCGACGGCGTCTACGGCATTCCGCGCTTTCATCTCGCCGCCAAACGCGCCGGCCTGAAAGCCATCGTCGGCGCCGAGCTGACGCTGTCGGTGGGCAGTCACGGAGCTCGGGGCCCGGGGCTCGGGACTCGGAAGAGATCCGAATACTCTTCCGGATCCCGAGTCCCGAGCCCCGAGTCCCGGATCTTCCGTCTGGCCGTTCTCGTCGCCTCACGCGAGGGCTACCGGAATCTGTGCCGGCTGACTGACCCGGATGAAGCTGGCGGCGCCGAAAGGCGAAGGCGCGCTGACCTTCGACGATCTCGACGGCCACGTCGGTGGTCTCGTGGCGCTTGCCGGGCGCGCGGTGATCGACGGTCCGCGATACGGCATCGGCGGGCTGGTCGATCGGCTCGTCGGCGTGTTCGGCGCGAAGCAGGTGTGCGTCGAGCTGCAGCGCCATCTGCTGCGCGACGAGGAGCACGACAATCACACGCTCCGCGATCTCGCGGCGGCGTTCCGGCTGCCCGTCATCGCGACCAACGGCGTGCGCTTCGCGGAGGCGTCCGATCGTCCGCTGTACGACGTGCTCACCTGCATCCGTCACAAGACGACGCTCGAGCTCGCGGGGCGGCGACTGAGCTGGAACGCGGAGCGAAGCCTCAAGCCGCCGGAGGAGATGGCGCGGCTCTTCGCCGATCTGCCGGAGGCAATCGCCGGCACGCGCGATCTCGCGGAGCGCCTCGAGTACACGATGGCGGATCTCGGCTACCGCTTTCCCGAGTACCCCGTCCCGCACGGCGAGACGATGGCGTCCTTCCTGCGGAAGATGACGCAGGCCGGCGCGCGCGAGCGATACCGTCCCTTTCACGATCGCGCGCGCGCGCAGATCGCGCGCGAGCTCGATCTCATCGAGACGCCTCGATCTCGCCGGCTACTTCCTCATCGTGTGGGACATCGTCAATTACTGCCGGCAGCAGGACATTCTCGTGCAGGGGCGGGGCTCGGCCGCCAACAGCGCCGTGTGCTACAGCCTGGGGATTACGGCGGTGGATCCGGTCGGCATGGATCTGCTGTTCGAGCGGTTCCTGTCGGAAGAGCGCGGCGAGTGGCCCGACATCGATCTCGATTTGCCGAGCGGCGATCGGCGCGAGCGCGTGATCCAGCACATCTACGAGAAATACGGAAAGCTCGGCGTGGGCATGACGGCCAACGTGATCACGTATCGCGGCCGCAGCGCCGCGCGCGAGGTGGGCAAGACGCTGTCGCTCGAGGCCGGGCAGATCGATCGCCTCGCGAAGATCATGAACCAGTTCGAGTGGGTCGATCCAAAGGAAACGATGGATCGCAACCTGCGCGATGCCGGCCTCGACGCCGGGGATCCTGCGATCCGACGCTTCGCGGAGCTCTGGGTAGCAGATCCAGGATCTCCCAAGGCACCTCGGCCAGCATTCCGGCGGCATGGTGATCTGCCAGGGACGCCTGGACGAGGTCGTGCCGCTCGAGAACGCGAGCATGCCCGACCGCGTCGTGATCCAGTGGGACAAGGACGACTGCGCCGACATGGGGCTCGTCAAGGTCGATCTGCTGGGGCTCGGGATGATGGCCGTGCTGCAGGATGCGCTGACGCTGGTGAATGGGGCTCGGGGCTCGGGGCCGAGCCCCGAGCCCCGGACCCCGATCGTCGACCTGGCCCATCTTCCCCCCGACGATCCTGCCGTCTATCGCATGCTGCAGGAGGCGGACACGATTGGCCTCTTTCAGGTGGAATCGCGGGCGCAGATGGCGACGCTCCCGCGGCTCAAGCCCGCGCGCTTCTACGACATCGTCGTCGAGGTGGCCATCATCAGGCCCGGGCCGATCGTGGGGCAGATGGTGCATCCGTACCTGAAGCGGCGGCAGGGGCTCGAGCAGGTCGTGTATCCGCACCCGTCGCTCGAGCCGATCCTCGCGCGGACGCTGGGTGTGCCGTTGTTCCAGGAGCAGCTGCTGCGCATGGCGATGGTCGCCGCGGGATTTACCGGCGGCGAGGCGGAGGAGCTGCGCCGTGCGTTCGGCTTCAAGCGATCGGAGAAGCGCATGCAGCAGATCGAAGGGAAGCTGCGCGCCGGCATGGAGCGGCAGGGCATCACCGGCGAGGCCGCCGACCAGATCGTTCGATCGATCACGTCGTTCGCGCTCTACGGATTTCCCGAATCGCACGCGGCCAGCTTCGCCCTGCTGGTGTACGCGAGCGCATATCTCAAGGCGCACTATCCGTCGGCCTTCTACACCGCCTTGCTGAACAACCAGCCGATGGGGTTCTATCACCCGGCCACGCTCGTGAAGGACGCGCAGCGGCACGGCGTGCGCTTCGCCCCGATCGACGTGCAGCAGTCGGACTGGGAGTGCCGGGTAGATCCCGACGGCCGCGTGCGGCTGGGGCTCATGTATGTGAACGGGCTCAGGCAGGAAGTGGGAAGGCGAATTGCGGATTGTGGATTGCGAATTGCGGATCGCGGATTGGGGATTGGGGATTGCGGATTGCCACCGCAGCCCGTGCGATGTCCGAAGTGCGGCTGCGACGATCGTTCGATGCTGGAGACGACGCCGGCGTCCACGTCGTTCTGCAACGTCTGCGCGCATGAATGGGATCCGAACGACCGAGCGACCGAACGACCGAACGACCGAGCGACCGAACGACCGAACGACCGAGCGACCGAGCGACCGAGCGACCGGACGACCGAGCGACCGAACGACCGAGCGACCGGCCGTTACCTCTCCATCGACGATCTCATCGCGAAGACCGGGCTGCGCCGCGACGAGCTCGCGACGCTGGCGGAGATCGGCGCGCTGAATGCGTTCGGCCACGATCGACGCAGCGCGCTCTGGCAGATCGAGCGTGCGATACGCCCGTCGGGGGAATTGTTCGAGGAGGATGCTGCTTTCGGTCGCTCGGTCGATCGGTCGTTCGGTCGTTCGGAAGAGCATTCGGAGCACGGCCGAACGGCTCAGTCTGGAGGCTTCGAGAACCTGAACGCCCGAGCGACCGATCGACCGATCGACCGAGCGACCGATCTCCATTCTCCTCTTTCCCCCATGACGCTCATGGAGCGCATCAAGGCGGACTATGCCGGAACCAGCCTGACGATCGGGCCGCATCCGATGTCGCTCTGCCGCAGCGCTCTCGCGCTGCGCGGCGTGCAGCGCGCCATCGATCTGCCCGGCGGCCGATCGGGACGCCGCGTCCGGGTCGCAGGAGCCGTCATCACACGGCAGCGGCCTGGCACGGCGAAGGGCTTCGTGTTCCTGACGCTCGAGGACGAGACCGGCATCGCCAACGTCATCGTGCGTCCGGACATCTTTTCGGACAACCGTACGACCGTGATCGGCTCATCGTATCTGCTCGTTGAAGGAACGCTGCAGATCCAGGAGGGAGTGACGTCGGTCAAAGCCGAGCGGATGCACTCGCTCACGACGGACGCGCCCGATCCGCAGTCGCACGACTTTCGGTGAATCTCAGCGGTAGTCGAGCTCTGGCGTGACGCTTGCAACTGTCGCCATCATGAGCGTGACTCTGATCCACCCACGCAACAAAGGTGGAAGCTCGACCATCACGGTGTGGAACGGATTCCACAGTTGGCGCGGGAAGGCTGTGGCCCTCGGACTGGGCACCTTGCTCACCGTTGCCTGCCATCCCTCGATCAAATCGACGCTGCCTGGCCCGCCTTCGACTGCGCAGATGGCGGAGCTCTGGACTGAGCCGGGCAAGCGCGATCTCTACTGGGGAGTTGGCGGCAAGGAGCTCGCTCCCGATCCGGCCGCGACGTACACGGTCATCGAGATCAAGCGCGGCGGTTTCAGCAAGGGCTACACGGTCAAGGGCCCGGGCGAGCGGCAGTGGAGCGCGAAGTTCCCGCCCGAGGCGCCGACCGAGGTCGTTTCCTCGCGCATCCTGTGGGCGGTCGGCTATCACCAGCCGCCGGTCTACTACCTCGGCCAATGGATGGCGCATAAAGCGACGTCTCCGAACCCGCAGCTGCCGGCGCGCTTTCGCGAGAAGGATCCGGCGATCAAGGGGCGCATCCGGATCGAGGACAAGGGCAGCTGGTCGTACTATCGAAATCCGTTCGTCGGCACGCGTCAGCTCAAAGGGCTGCTCGTGCTCCAGGCGATGCTCGGCAACTCCGACCTGAAGGACGAGAACAACGCGCTCTACGAGCTGAGGGAACCGATCGAGGGCGCGCGCGTCTGGTACGTGCCGCGCGATCTCGGCCACACCTTCGGCCGCACGGGCGTCATCAGACGCGCCGCGCGGCGATGTCGAGGCGTTCGAGAAGACGCCGTTCATCAAGGGCATGGTGAACGGACGGGTCAAGCTTGACTGGCGCGGCCGCCACGACGCGCTCCTCGACGACATCACGCCCGCCGACGTCCGCTGGATCTGCGAACGGCTCGATCGCCTCGACAATGCGGCCTGGGACGACGCATTCCGCGCAGGCGGGTATCCGAAGGAAGACGCCGACCGATTCATTCGTCGCCTCAAGCAGAAGATCGCCGAGGGTCTGGCGCTCCAGGGCTGACGCTGAACATGTCAGTGCGGTTCCGCGCGCTTCTCCGGTGGACGGCCGTCCTGTGCGCGGCCGCGTGCCTCTCGCTGGCGCCGCGGCACGCGCTCGCGTGGCAGTTCGGGCAGCCGGTGCTCAAGCAGGACCTGCCGCGCAGCGATTCCGACAACCATCCGCTCCACCCGCTGCACGAGATCGACGATGCGATGATCCGGCTGCCGCTGGCGGCGCGCTCGGCGCGGCGCTGGCGCTGCGGCCGAAGCGCCGGGGCACGCCGCCGCGCATGCCCGCGGTCGTCCAGACGCAGATCATCCTCGCCGTCGTCGGCGCCGTCGATCATGCTCGTCGTCGGCGCCAGCCTCGCGCGCGCGTTCGGCATCGTCGGCGCCGCCAACCTGATCCGGTATCGCTCGAAGATCGACGATCCGAAGGACGCCGTCGTGATGCTGTGCGCGCTGGCCGTCGGCCTGGCGTCGGGCGTCGGGCTCTACGCGCTGGCCGTGTTCTCGACGGCATTCCTGATCGTCGCGCTCTGGGTGATCGAGTCGTTCGAGCCAGAGGCGTCAAGCAGTTCGACCTCACGATCAAAGCCGGAAAGACAGACCGACGAACTGCGGCCGAAGCTCGAAGGCGATCCTGCGTCGCTTCAAGCTCGAGTTCGAGCTGAAGGCGTCGGCGGACGAGGAGCTGAGCTACGAGGTCGTGCGTGCCGATCGACGTCGACGCGATCGCGTCACGAACGCGATCCTGCGGCTGGACCCCGAAGGGCACGCCGCGGTCGAGTGGACCGAGACGAAGGCGAAAAGCAAATAGGGGCAGCCGTGAAGCTGATCATCCAGCCGGACGACGGCGTCACGCCGCTCGTGCAGGCCGTCAAGCGCGCGAAGAAGACGATCGACATCGTCATCTTCCGCTTCGATCGCCCGGAGCTCGAGAAGGCGCTCGCGGCGGCGGTGGCGCGCGGCGTCGTCGTGCGCGCGCTGATCGCGCACACGAACCGCGGCGGCGAGAAGACGCTGCGCAAGCTCGAGCTGCGGCTGCTCGAGGCCGGCGTCACGGTCGCGCGCACCGCCGACGATCTGACGCGCTATCACGGCAAGATGATGATCGTCGACGACGTGCTGCACGTCTACGGCTTCAACTACACGAGGCTCGACATCGAGCAGCAGCCGCAGCTTCGGCATCGTCACCCGCGACAAGCGCTGGTGAAGGAGGCGTCCGCGCTCTTCGAGGCGGACTCGACCACGGCAGCCCTACACGCCGGGGAACGATCGGCTGGTCGTGAGCCCCGAGACCTCGCGCGAGATCCTGACGGCCTTCATCAAGCGCGCAAAGAAGCAGCTGCTGATCTACGACGTCAAGGTCAGCGACAGCCTGATCGTCCGCGCGCTGCAGGAGCGCGTGAAGGCCGGCGTCGAGATCCGCGTGATCGGCAAGCTGGAGAAGGGGCTCAAGGACGTGCGAGACGCGGAAGCTGGCGGACCTGCGCCTGCACGTGCGGGCCATCGTCCGCGACGGCACGGCGGCGTTCGTCGGCAGCCAGAGCCTGCGCAAGCTGGAGCTCGACGGCCGGCGCGAGGTCGGCATCGATCGTCACCGACAGCCGCATCGCGAAGAAGGTCGCGGCCGTGTTCGAGGCCGACTGGACCGAGAGCGGCGGGGCGGCGAAGGACACGAAGGACACCGCGGACGAGAAGGACACCGCGGATTCTACGGGTGAGCCTGTTTCCGCCGCTCGATGACGCCGGAATCGATGACGGCGCCGGTCCGGGAGATCGCGTTGAAGAAGAGCTCGTCCCCGTCGATCTCGGCGACGAGGAACGCCTGATCGGTGTCGAACCCCATCGCGGTCAAGCCGCGTCTTGCGGTCGATGTCCCCCCGCCGCAGCTTCCCGCCCGATCCCACCACGAAATGCACGATGCCGTTCTGCGGCTTGATGCGCTCGTAGAAGTGATCGTGGCCGGTGAAGACGACGCTGACGTCGTACTGCGACGAACAGCGGCTCGAGCACCGCCCGCAGCTCCGCATGCGACCCGTGCGTGCCGTCCCGACGAATACAGCGGATGGTGGAAGTACGGAATCTTCCACTTCTCGCCCGAGCTCTCCAGCTCCTTCTGCGAGCCAGGCGATCTGCTTGGGATCGAGGTAGGTCGCTCTCGAGCGCGAAGAAGCGCACGTCCTCGTGTCGGCGCCTTGAACGTGTAGTAGGTCCGGCCCGTCCATGTTGAAGAGCTTGTAGTTGCTGCTGCGCGCGGTCGTCGTGGTTGCCGAGCGAGGCGTAGAACTTCACGCCGGCGTCGAGCAGCGCCTTGTACGGCTCCTCGAACTTCTGCTGCATAGTCCTGCGGCCGCTCGCGACCCGTAGATGTTGTCGCCGACGGTGATCACCAGCTCGAAGGGGAAGACGCGCGCGCAGCGTTGGCCATCTGGGCGCCGACCTCGCACTGTGCCCGATCACCCGTGCCGAAGTCTCCGAGCACGGCGAACTTGAGCGATCCGTCGCGGTTCGGCAGCGCGACGGTCGGCGCGGGCTGCGCCAACGGCGCGGAGCGACGCAGAGTGCCGCGGCGCATGACGCAGGAAACCGACGCTGGTCGTGAGGTGCCGGCGGATGGCGCATGCGCGTCCGGGGTCTAGCGCGGCACCGCGCCGGTCATGTAGTCGACGATGATGTGTCCGCGGGCGTCGAGGAGGATGAGCGTCGTGCCGATGAAGCGGTACTCGAGCTCCTCGGGGAGCGGCGGCAGGGCCCTCAGCACCTGCGGCGGGACGCTCGACCGCGGGATCGTGTCGGGATAGCGTCCGTTGACCTGCAGCTTGACGATCGCGCCGGGATTCTCCTCCATGACGGCCATTCGCAGCCGTCCGCCGTCGCGGCCGTTGAAGACGCCGCTCAACAGGCGGCGAAGCGTCGGCCGCACGTCGCTCTCGAAGATGTCTCCGGCCTTCTCGTTGCGGCGCGCCGCCTGGATGAGCGAGGCCAGCTCGCGCTGCCGGAGGTCGATCTGCTCGGCCGATCGCTTCCCTGGGGAGAGAGGGCAGCGTCCGTTCGAGCTTCTCGCGAAGCTCCACGTATTCCTCGGAGCTCTTCCTGGAATTCCGCGATGGCCTTCGCGTCGGGGTTGACCTTTTGCGCCTGCGCCAGCGCCGGCGACGCCGCGGCGATCGCGCAGGCCAGAACCATCAATCCGCTGCCTGATCCGGTAGCTGGCGACGTGCATTTACGCTGTGCCTCCGGTTCCACCGGCGCGCGCGGGGTGGTCCTGGCGATCCTCGCCCCGCGTCGGCGCCCTGCTCAGCCGCGGTAGTTGCCGAACTGGAGCGCCACGCCGAAGTCGTGCTCGCGAAGCGCCGCGAATCGCTTCCTGCAGCTCGTCCTTGGACGCGGACGAGACGCGGACCTGATCGGCCTGGATCGCCGCCTGGACCTTCTTCAACTTGCGATCCTTCAGGAACTTGACGATCTCGCGCGCGGCCTCGGTCGGGATGCCCTGCTGGAGGGTCACCATGCGCCGCACCGTGTCGTTGGCGGCGCGCTCGATGTCGCCCGGCGTGAGGTTCTTGGTCGGCACGCCGCGGCGGACGAGGCGTCCCTGGAGGATCTCCCACAGCGCGTTCATCTTGAACTCGTCGTCGGCCGTCAGGACGATCGTGTTCTCGGCGCGGTTGAGATCGATGGCCGCGCGCGATCCCTTGAAGTCGTAGCGCTGCGCGACTTCCTTGCGCGCCTGGTTGACGGCGTTGTCGACTTCCTGGAGGTCGACGCCTGAGGTGATGTCGAAGGATGACGGGCGTGCGCCATGTCGCCGACCCCGGCTACGAAGGCTGGCTGACCGAGCCCTGCGGCCACGCTCGGGGTCCTGCTTCTGCGGCTTGCGCCAGTAGTCCATCGTCGACACGCGGTGGACGCAGCCGATCGTGCAGAGCGGCGCGCACCATTTCGGCGCGAGGAACTCGCGGCGGATGTCGTCGACGGAGTAGCTGGCGAGCGGCACGCCAGGGGTCCCGCGCTGCTGCGAGCACCAGTGCACGAGGCCGTTCTCGCAGATGTAGAGATAGCGCGCGCCGGCGCGGCACTGCCACTCGTTCGGCTTGCCGTCGGCGAGGTTCATCTGGAAGCTGCGGATGCCCGAGTAGAGGTTCTTGAGGACCTGCCGTCCGGCCGTCGATGCGCGCGCATCACGTCGTCGAACACCGCGCGTTCGGCCTGCCGAGCGGCTTCAGCAGGCCGGAGCCGTCGTGGATGATGCCGATCGAGGTCGAGAACCCGAGCTCGCGCGCGCGCCGGTTGATCGTGCGCGCGTCTTCGGGGTTCTTGATGCCGCCGCCCACGACCGAGTTGATGTTGATGTCGAAGTGGGCGTACTCGGCGAGCCACTGCAGCTTCTTGTCGAGCAGCCGCAGGCTCTTCTTCGAGACCTCGTCGGGCTCGACGTTGTCGATGCTGATCTGCAGGTAGTCGAGCCCGGCGTCGTTCAGCGCCTCGATTCGCTTCGGCGACAGCAGGTAGCCGTTGGTGATGAGGCCGGCGATCATGCCGCGCGATGCGGATCCGTCGCGATGAGGGCGTCGAGATCGGGATGCAGCATCGGCTCGCCGCCGCTGAAGGCGACGACCGACGTGCCCAGCGTCGGCGAGCTTGTCGATCCGCGCGATCATCTCGTCGCGCGGGACCGGGCTCGACACCTTGTCGTACTCGTTGCAGTAGCCGCAGTCGATGTTGCAGCGGCGGATCGGAACGATGTGGACGAGGAGCGGATGATCGGTGTCGGCGAGACCGCGCGCGAACTCGCGCACGGACCGCGCGCTTCGGCTGGCCTTCCGGTAAGCACGCATCAAATACACGGATTATATCAGTGCAGCCGACGCGGCTCGCGCTCGGACGGGCTCGCGTCTGGCGCGAAGCGCACTGCGGCCGACCTTGCAGCGAGTGTCTCGAAGATGGCGCCCGACCCGCAGGCCCGCCCGGCAGGCGATGCCGCGCGATGGCGCCGAGCCCGGCCGAGGCGATGCAGCCGCAGTTGCGAGCAGTCCGGGTTGCCGCCGAACTGGCAGGGGGCGATGCGGTGCTCGAAGTCCGCCGACACGCACGTGGTCGTCTGCGCGAAGACGCACTCGTCCGGGCTCTGCGGCGGGTCCGCGTAGACCTTGATCATCCCCTCGGGCATCTGCAGCTTCGGGATAGACGCGGCGCAGGTGCATCAGGTCGCCGACGACCGTCTCGCGATCCGCCGGCCGCAGCTGCTCGTCCGAGACCTCGCCGATCTGCGGCGTGTAGAGGCTCACCCAGATCTGGCGCGACGTTCGGCGTTCGCCGACCAGAACCGGAGGAACTCCTCGAGGTAGCCGTCCCGCTGCACCTGCTGGCGCGTCACGGTGCAGTGCACGGTGATCTGGTGCCCGACGATGTGCTTGAGGATGCGATCGTAGGTCGCCGGCGTGCGCCGCACGTCGTGCTCCGGCTGCAGGCCGTCGATCGAGACGACGATCTGCAGGCGGCGCAGCTGCGCCCATTCGGCGGGAATCGGCCGTACGGCGCTCGTGACGAGCTGCGTGTAGATGCCGCGCTCCGCGAGGCGCGGCAGGATCGTGTTCAGCTCGCGGAAGCGGACGAGCGGCTCGCCGCCGACGATCGAGACGTGCAGGGGCTTGTGCTCGTCGACGAGCTCGAAGAAGCCGATCGACGAGCTCCTGCCCTTGTAGTCGCTGACCTGACGCAGCGTGACGTCGCCGCCGAGATGTTCGTCGCCGTATGCGTAGCAGCCCGGGCAGCGCAGCGGACACTCGCGGGTGATTTCGATCGACAGCGAGGGCTTGTAGCCGCGCGAGGATCCGGCCCCACGCCGTGAAAATTCCTTCCATCCGCTGACTATATCACGGATGCGGATCGGCGCTCGATCTGCCGTCTCAGCGTCGACGCTTCCGTTGACGGTCTCGAGATCCAGCGAGCGTCCGCCGCCGCCGATCGTGCCCGTCGAGCCTGCGCGGGCTGATGCGTCCCGGTGACCGTGAGCGGGAAGTCGGTCGAGATGTCGCCGTTGACGGTCGCCGCCTGCACGTCGGTGCTGAGGTCGGCGGGCAGGTCGAGCGTGATGCTGCCGTTGACCGATCGGAACTCGAGCGTTTGGCTCCAGCCGCGCGCTGCCCATCGAACCGCGGATCGATCCGTTCACGGTCGAGGCGTCGCCGTACGACGACGTCGAGAAGTTCGCCTCGCCGTTGACGGTCTGCAGCGCGAGACCGGGCCTGCGAGTCCGTCTGCCGTCGACGTCGCCGTTGACGGTATGGCCGATGAACCGGACGCCCGCAGGCACGCGAACCGTGAACTCCACCGTCACGTCGTTGTTCTGGACGTTCATGCGGCCGCCCTCGCCGGGCGCGCACTCGTTCGGACGTCGCAGTCCTGGCTCGGATACACCGCGCAGATCGTGACGCCATCCGCATGCTGGACGACCTCGAGCCGGACCTCCGCCGGGTTGTTCCGCCGCGCCCTTCATCACGGCCGACGACTTCGACCTCGCCGCCCGACGAGGGCATCGCCTTGATCGCCGCCGTTCACGCCCTTGATCTCGATGGCGCCGCCCTGCTGGACGACCCCGCGCCATCCCTGGGGGTTCGACGCCTGCGCCGACACGGTCGCTTCACGACCGGGCGCCGGCCCTCCAATCAATCCAAGAACCAACACGCCCGCTGCCAGAACGCGAACTGCTTGCATTGAGCACTCCTTTGGTCACCGCTCTTAGACGGTCCCACCGAGCCCGGAGGTTGCATCACCGAAGAACCTGAACCCTGAACCTGAACCCTGAACCCTGAACCTTGAACCCTGAACCCTGAACTATGATCCCCCCGAACCCATGATCGAGAGACGCCGTTCGAGAATCCAGGGCTGGGGCGTGTTCGCCACCCAGCCCATCACCAAGAACACCCGCATCATCGACTACGCCGGCGAGAAGATCGGCAATCGCGAGAGCCTCAAGCGCGAGGTGCGCTACTTGAAGGCCGGCCACATCTGGTGCTTCAAGCTCAACCGGCTGTACGCCCGGGACGCGGCCGTCGGCGGCAACGTCGCCCGCTACATCAACCATGCGTGCGCGCCGAACTGCTACACGCAGGTCATCGGCGACACGATCTGGATTCGCGCCGCGCGGAACATCCGGCGAGGGCGAGGAGCTGACGTACGACTATTCGCACCGACGGCGTCGGCACGATTCGATGCCGCTGCAGTCCAGGCTGCACCGTCCTGCTCTGAAACGGGAGAACGTCTCGAACCCTCCAGATGCAGATCGTCTATCTCCACGGCTTTGCGTCCTCGACCCAGTCGTCGAAGGCCGCGATGTTTCGCGCACGGCTGGCCGAGCGCGGCGTCAACCGTTCACGCCCCGGATCTCAACGAACCGGACTTCTCGACGCTGACTGTGACCCGCATGGTGCAGCAGGCTCGCGGGATCGATCGAGCGGCTTGCGCCCGGGCCGGTCGCCCTCATCGGGTCGAGCCTCGGGAGGGTTCGTGGCCGTGCAGACCGCCCTCGCGCATGCCCGCGGCGATCGACCGGCTCGTGCTGCTCGCGCCGGCGCTCGATTTCGGCGGCGAGCGGATGCGCGACCTCGGCGATCGCGGCATCGACGACTGGCGCCGGACCGACAGGCTCGACGTGTTCCACTACGGTTACGGCCGCATGATGCCGCTGCACTTCGAGTTCTACGCGGACGCGCAGCGGTACGATGCGATGAACGCCCGCGTTGAGATGCCGATCCTGATTTTCCAGGGCACGCGGGATACGGCCGTCGGATCCGCCGACGGTGGAGGAGTGGGCCAGGGCCCGGCCGAACGTCGAGCCTGCACCTCCTCGACGACGATCATCAGCTCGCCGCCAGCTTCGACTACATCTGGGAGACGAGCGCGCCCTTCCTTCTGGACGCGCGCGGATCTTCCGGCTGAAGCCGGAAGCCACGCGATCGAACCCGCCTAGGCCTGCGCCACCTTTTCAGGCTCGGGACGAGGCGCGCCCAGCTTGAACACGTTCGCCGCGCGCGACTTGATCGCGTTGCGCGTGTCCACGATGAGGTCCGCTTCGGCGAGCATCGCATCGTAGTCGAACGTCTTGTGATCGGTGATGACGACGATGCAGTCGTACTGGCCGAACGACCCGCGACCGGCGTTGACCGCCTTGATATCGAAGCGGCCCGACCATTCGCGCCCGTGCGACTTCGGGGACGTACGGGTCGACGTACGAGACCGACGCGCCGCGATCGTGGAGCAGTCCCATCACGTCGAGCGCAGGCGACTCGCGCATGTCGTCGATGTCGCGCTTGTACGCCACGCCGGCGATGAGCACCTTCGAGCCGTTGATCGCCTTGCGCTCGGTGTTGAGCGCCTCGGCGACCTTGTCGACCACGTAGTGCGGCATGCCGCCGTTGATGTGCCCGGCCAGCTCGATGAAGCGGGGATCGAAGCCGCTCTGCTTCGCCTTCCACGACAGGTAGAACGGATCGATCGGGATGCAGTGGCCGCCGAGGCCCGGCCCGGGATAGAACGCCATGAAGCCGAACGGCTTGGTCTTGGCCGCCTCGACGACTTCCCAGACGTCGATCTCCATGCGGTCGCACATCAGCGCGAGCTCGTTCACGAGCCCGATGTTCACCGCCCGGAACGTGTTCTCGAGCAGCTTGACCATCTCGGCGACGCGCGTCGAGCTGACCGGCACGATCGTCTCGATCGCCGAACCGTACAGCGCGCTCGCGAGCTCGCACGCAGTCGGGCGTCAGCGCCGCCGACGACCTTCGGGCACGTTGTGGGTCTGGAACGTCGGGTTGCCCGGGTCGACCCGTTCGGGCGAGAACGCGAGGAAGAAGTCGCGGCCCGCCTTCAAGCCCGTCGCCTCGAGCAGCGGCTGCACCACCTCCTCGGTCGTGCCCGGATAGGTCGTCGACTCGAGGCACGACGAGCATGCCCGGGTGCAGATGCCTGGCGATCGATTCGACCGCCGAGACGATGTAGGACATGTCGGGGTCCTTCGTCTTGCGCAGCGGCGTGGGGACGCAGATGTTGATGGTGTCGAGCTCTTTGACGACGGCGAAGTCGGTCGTCGCGTCGAGCTTGCCGGCGTCGCGGAGCGACTTCACGTCCGCGGTGGAGACGTCCGGGATGTACGAGCGGCCAGACTGGATCGCCTGCACCTTTCGCTCGTCGAGATCGATCCCGGTCGCGTGGAAACCGGCCTTGGCGAGCTCCACGGCGAGCGGCAGACCGACGTATCCGAGCCCCACGACGCCGGTACGCGCGCGGCGTGTCTTTATTTTCTCGAGCAGATCATCGGCGAGCGACATGCAACCTGACTCCCGGTAAAGAAGAAGGGCGGCAGCATCCCCCACCATCGAGGGGCAGGCGCACTCCCACCTACCAGAGTAGCCGAAACCTGAGCGGACCGCCTAACCGGTCAGTCCCGCGTGATGTGGCATTCCTTGATCTTGTTCAGCAGGGTCTTGTAGCTCACGCCGAGGATTTGGGCTGCTTTCCGGCGGTTCCAATGGACCTGCGTGAGGGTCTTCTCGATGAGGGCCCGCTCGGCTTTCATCGCGGCCGCCTTGGCCACGGCGGCCAGGGACCCGCCGGTCTCGTCGGCCGGTTCGGGACCGGGCGTGTCCGCGACTGCAACGTCCGCGGGAGCGGTCTGAAACGCCTGCGACAGCGGCTCGGGCGCCATCGGTGATACAGCCGCGGGGATCCCCGCAGCCATCGCGACGTCCGCAGCGGCAACGGCGCCCGCTCCAGCCACGGCCAAAACGCCGGCCCGGCGCACGCTGCGTTCGATCTCCGTGAAGACCAACTGTTCGTCCTGCAGGATCACCAGGCGCTTGATCAGGTTCTCGAGCTCCCGGATGTTACCGGGCCACTCGTATTCCATGAACATTTGGCGCAGCTGCGGGCTGATGCGCGGCGGCGTCCGCTTGTACTTCCGCGAATAGCGGGAGACGAACGAGTCGGTCAGGGTCTGGATCTCGTCACGCCGCTCGCGCAGCGCCGGGACTATTACTTCGATGACCCTGAGGCGGTAGTAGAGATCCTCCCGGAACTCGCCGCTCAGCATCATCTTCTCGAGGTCGCGATTGGTCGCGGTGACCACGCGAACGTCGACGTCGACGCGCTTGTTGCTGCCCAGCTTGGTGAACTCCCCGTCCTGGAGGACATGCAGCAGCTTGGCCTGGAGGGCTGGCGTCATCTCGCCGATCTCGTCCAGCATCAGCGTGCCGCCGTCGGCCTGCTCGAACTTGCCGATGCGCGTCGTGGCGGCGCCGGTGAACGCCCCTTTCTCGTGCCCGAAGAGCTCGCTTTCGAGGAGCTCGGCGGGCAGCGCCGCGCAGTTGACCTTCACGAACGTCCGGTGCTTGCGCGTGGAGCGGTGGTGGATGGCTCTCGATACGAGCTCCTTGCCGACGCCGCTTTCGCCCCGGATCAGCACCGGTACGTCGCTGTCGCCAACCTGATCGATGACCGTCGCGATCCGACGCATGCTCTCGCTGTTGCCCCAGACCGCCAGGTCTTCGTCGTCGTTCAGCTGCTGACGCAGCTCGCTCAGCTCGGACACCAGGCGGGTCTTTTCGATGGCGTTCTTGATCGCGACGTCGAGCGCGACTTCGCCGAGGCCCTCGGGATCGTCCGGCTTGACGACGTAGTCGGTCGCGCCGGCCTGCATGGCTTCGACGATGGTGGCTGCCTGGTTGCGGCCCGAGAGCATGATCACCTGCGCGTCGGGCCTGGTGGTCTTGAGCGCGCGCAGCGTGGCCATGCCGTCGAGGCCCGGCATCATCACGTCGAGCAGCACCGCGTCGGGCGCTTCGGTCTGCTTCATGGCGGCGAGCAGCTCGTCCCCTCGCGTATAGCAGCGCGTCTCGTAGCCGCGCAGCGAGAGAAAGGTGCGGAGGTACGACGCAAACGCCGAATCGTCATCGACGATGGCGATGTATGGCTTAGTCATGTCCCTGCCAGGGGCATTGTATGTTCTTGTCGGCGGGGATGAGGCCGCCGCGCGGTCGTCGGTTGCAATCATAGGCATGCGTGCTCGGAGCTATTCAAGACCCGTACCTCATCCGTCTGCGGCGCGAAAACAGCGTCCCTGCGCGGAAAACTGTATGGATTTCACCAGAAAATCCTCGAGCGGCATCTCCCGGTCGCGCCCACGGCGCCAGGACGTGTGTATTCGACGTGCCATGAATCCAGACGAGTAGGGTACGGAATCAAAACGGATGTGAGGAGAAAACTACAGGGCAGGGAGTGAAACGACAGCGCCCGTCCGTTCATCCTCGAGCGGTGCGAGAAGGGCGCCGCCGTGCGCGTCGATGATGCGGCGGGCGTTTACGAGGCTCAACCCGTTGCCGCCGCGCCATTCGTCGAAGCGTCCGATCTGCTGCGGGGTGAGCGAGCGCAGCTGCGGCATCCGGTCTGGCGCGCCGACCGTAATCCGTACGATCGGCCGGCCGTCGACGTCGACGGCCTCGACGCGGACCTTCAACGCGTCGCTCGTGACCAGCTCGCGGCGCAGCGCGCTGATGACTGCCGTCAGCGCCTGTTTGAGACGCGTCGCGTCGGCGTGTACCCTGGCGTCGGCGTCGGCGTCGAGCTCGACCCGCACGCTCCGATCGCGAAGTTCCGGGAGCGACGCGATGATCTCGGTCAGGAGCCCGCGAACGTCGACCGCGCCGCGGTTGAAAGTCGTGGTGCCCTCTTCCAGGTGGGACAGGTCGCTGACTTCAGCCAGGAGCTGGGACAGCCGCGCGCACGACTTGTCAGCTTCTTCGAGGAGCCGGCGCTGCTGTTCGGGGACGGGCCCGGCCCGTTCCGTGAGCAGCATTCGGATGTAGCCCGAGACGACGGTCAAGGGTGAGCGGAACTCGTGGACGGTCAGGGACAGCAGCTTCGGCCACCTGGGATCGCTTCCGGGCTCGCGCTGGCCGGCGGGCATGGCGCATTGTATTACGCATCGTCCACTGGTCCGGGGAAGCAGGACGGCTCGTCCGGTGTTTAGAGGAGTGCGGCGAAAGACGCTACTATGGTCTGAGCCGGCAGCCAGTCGACGCCGGGCGTGCGTCGAGGTTCAAGAGGGGAATCCATGCTCATCAGAGCGTCCCGCGTATCGGACGTCCGCGCATCGGAAATCACCGACGAGCGGCTCTACTTGCGGCGCCGCGAGTTCATCGGCGCGACGGGACGCGCCGCCCTCGCGGCGATCGCCGCGCCGTTCGCGCTGAACTACGGAGCGGATACCGTGGAGGCGGGGCAGACGCCGCTCTCCGGCATCAAGCCGAAGGTCGTCTCCACCGACGAGCCGCTGAACTCGTTCGAGGACATCGTCAGCTACAACAATTTCTACGAGTTCGGCCTGGGAAAGGACGATCCGCAGCGCTACGCCGGGCGGATGAAGACGAGCCCGTGGCGCGTGAAGATCGACGGGTTGTGCGCCAAGCCTGCTGAGTACCTGGTCGAAGACCTGATCAAGCCGTTCGAGCTCGAAGAGCGTATCTATCGCCTGCGTTGCGTGGAAGCGTGGTCCATGGTCATCCCATGGGTCGGCATTCCGCTCAGCAGCATCCTGAACCGCGCCGAGCCCCAGGCGAAGGCGACGTTCGTCGAGTTCACGACGCTCCTGCGTCCGTCGGAGATGCCGGGGCAGCAGACCGACTCACTCCCATGGCCGTATCGCGAAGGCCTCCGCATGGACGAGGCGATGCATCCGCTATCGATCATGGCCGTCGGGCTCTACGGTAAGACGTTAATGAACCAGAACGGCGCGCCGCTCAGGCTCGTGGTGCCCTGGAAGTACGGGTTCAAGAGCATCAAGTCGATCGTGCGGATCCGGTTCGTCGATCGGATGCCGACGACCACGTGGGCTGCGGAGAACCCCGTGTGGTACGGCTTCTACTCGAACGTCAATCCCGGGGTGAACCCCGTGCGGTGGGACCAGAGCCGTGAGCGCCGGCTCGGCACGCTCTTCCCGCGCAAGACGCAGATCTTCAACGGCTACGGCGATCAGGTCGCGTCGATGTACGCCGGCCTGGATCTGAAGAAGAACTACTGACGACGGTGCGTCCGCCGTTCACCTCCGCGTGATGCCACGACGCTTCCGGATCGCCGCGTTCATCCTGGCGGCGGCGCCGTTCGTGTGGCTCTCGTTCCGCACGCTCACGGGCCGCCTGACCGCGAACCCGATCGAAGACATCACGCTGACCACCGGCATCTGGGCGCTGCGCTTTCTCCTCGTCACACTCGCCATCACTCCGCTGCGGCGCGTGACCGGCTGGAACCCGATCATCCAGCTCCGTCGACAGATGGGTCTGTTCGCGTTCTTCTACGCGATGCTTCACGCGATGACGTACTTCGTCTTCGACCAGGTGTTCGATCCCGCCGGCATCGCCGCCGACGTCGTGAAGCGCCCGTTCATCACGGCCGGGATGACGTCGTTCGTGCTGATGCTTCCGCTGGCGCTGACGTCGACGAAGGGCTGGATTCGGAGGCTCGGCCGCCGGTGGCAACTCCTTCACCGGCTGGTTTACGTCAGCGCCATCGCCGCCTCCCTGCACTTTCTCTGGAAGGTGAAGGTGGTCATCGGCGAGCCGGTCTATTACGCTGCCATTCTCGCGGCGCTGCTCGGCTTCCGGCTGCTCTGGCGGCAGCGCCCGGCGTCCAGGATCCGGCAGGCCGCGCAGGCCTGAATTCGCGGTTTTAGGCGCTTTTCAGCCTCTTTTGCTGCCCGTTGACCCCCTCCTTGAGCCACTTGACCTGAAAATGGCTGGAGGGCCTCGACAAAACCGTTAGCATGCGGCCATGCACAAGCCCATTAAGTACGTGGAGAAGGGGTTGACGTACGTCGCCAAGGGCGCATGGGTGGCGTTCGACACGCTCAACAACATCAAGCCCGGCAACACGTTCACGCCGAAGTGGTCGGACCTGCCGCTGCAGAAGTCCCACCAGAAGGTCAAGCCGCCGCTCGGCTGGCCTCGCGAGACCGACTCGCTCTGTCCGGTGTGCGTGCGCGAGGCGCGGCAGGAGATTCTCGACGGCAAGCGCGACTACAAGGTGCTGCTCAACGAGAAGATCGGCGAGATCAAGGCGAACATCATCGAGCGCGACGGGAAGATCCTGATGGTCAAGGATTGCCCGCTGCACGGGCACTTCGAAGACGTCATGGCGATGGACCCGGCGTTCTTCAAGCACCTCGAAGATGTCTTTCCGGGCAGCGACATCCGCGCCCACAACGACGAGAAGCTGCACAACCACGGCAGCAGCACCATCAAGTACGGTCGCGGCTCGGTCCTGACGATCGATCTCACGAATCGCTGCAACATGATGTGCGATCCGTGCTTCATGGACGCGAACCAGGTCGGGTTCGTCCACGAGCTGTCGTGGGAAGACATCAAGACGCTGCTCGACAATGCGATCTCGATCAAGCCGCGGCGGCAGATGTCCGTGCAGTTCTCCGGCGGCGAGCCGACGATGTCCCCGTACTTCCTCGACGCGGTCCGCTACTCGAAGAAGGTCGGCTACAACAGCGTGCAGGCAGCGACCAACGGCATCGAGTTCGCCAAGAGCCCCGAGTTCGCCAAGGCGGCGGCCGAGGCCGGCCTGCGCTATGCCTACCTGCAGTTCGATGGCATCGGCAACGCCGCCAACTCGCACCGTCTCGTTGGCAACCTGTTCGACGTGAAGCTGCGGGCGATCGAGAATCTCCACGCCGCCGGCGTCGATATCGTGCCGGTCACGACGATCGTCAACGGCGTGAACAACGAGCAGGTCGGCCGCATCGTCCAGTTCGCGCTCGACAACCCGAAGAAGATCAACTTCCTCTCGTTCCAGCCGGTGTCGTTCACGGGCCGCGACGAGGAGGTCACCGACGAGCGCCGCGCGGCGCAGCGCTATACGCTGTCGCACCTCGCGCACGACGTGAAGAACCAGACGGGCATCGGCGAGCCGATCCGCGACTGGTTCCCGATCTCGTTCATGGGCACGTTCACCGACTGGGCGGACCTCGTGCACGGGCCGAGCGCGGAGTGGGGCAACCTCACCTGCGGCTGCCACCCCAACTGCGGCGTCGGTATGGCGGTGATGATCGACAAGGAAACGAAGGAGGCCGTGCCGGTGACGGCGTTCCTCGACGCCGCGTCGCTCGCGACGGACCTCCGGCGCGTCAACGACGCGGCGCGCGGCCGGTTCCTGTCCGTGACGGGCATGGCGCTCGCGCTGATGAAGAACTACGACCCCTTCCAGGCGCCGACGCACTTCAAGCTGCTCGACCTGATGAAGAAGTTCGACAAGACCTTCGGGGCGACCGGCAGGAACTACGGCAAGGTCACCGGCGACCGCACCAAGGCCGACATCGACAAGCGCCGCGCCGATCGCTGGAACTTCCTGTTCGTCGCCGGCATGTGGTTCCAGGATCTCTTCAACTACGACTTCCGGCGGACGGAGCGCTGCATCATTCCGTACGCGACGCAGGAAGGGGAGATCTCGTTCTGCGCGTACAACACCGGCATCGGCTGGCGGAACATCATCGAGAAGATGCACATGACGGCCACGCTGACCAAGTGGTACGAGGAGCACGGCCGACACGACATCGTCGCCGGCGGCAAGCACGTGGATCTGCCGACGACGGCGCACAACCTGGTGCTCGATCCGGTCGCGGTGGCCGCGGGCAAGCAGACCGATCTCGACGAAAAGGGCATCGCGAAGACCGCGCGTGAGGAAAAGCTTCGCGCCCGCGCCGCGGAGAAGGATGCCAAGGCGTCCGAGGCCGAGAACGAGCGTATGGCCGCGCTCTACCGTCAGCACGTGCTGAAGGAGTCGGCGCCGGAACCCGTGATTCAGATCAAGGGTCTCGGGGCGAAGAAGAAGGATCCCGTGCAGGAAGTGCTGCACAAGAAGCACGAGTAGATCGGTGGACCCGGTCGACGGTCGTTCGGTCGTCCGGTCGCTCGTTGGTTCTGAACGCATCGTGAACGGGGAAGCCGCCAAAAGCTTCCCCGTTTTCTTTTCACTCGAACGACCGGACGACCGAGCGCCCGAACGACCGAGCGCCCGAACGACCGAGCGACCGGACGACCGGACGACCGGACGACCGGACGACCGACAGAGTATATCCGCCTTCAGTGTCTATGGTCCGCGAGCGTCTCCTTCAGCGTGCACGTCAGACGTACGAGCACGCGTTCGGCAGCGCCACCCGCCCGCAGATCGTCGCCGCTCCAGGACGCATCAATCTAATCGGCGAGCACACCGACTACAACGACGGGTTCGTCCTTCCGATGGCGATCGATCGTCATGTGGCGATCGCATTCGCCCCGCGGGCCGATCGTCTGCTCCGCGCGTATTCGGACGAATTCAAGCAGACGCGTGAGTTGTCGCTCGAGACCCTCGAGCGGCGCACGACGAACGAGCCGGGACGCCGCAGCGGGCGCGGGGGCTGGTTCGGGTACGTCGCCGGCGTGGCGTGGGCGATGCTCGGGAACGCGCAGCCGCTGACGGGCACCGATCTGGCAATCGTCAGCGATCTGGCCGTCGGCGCCGGGCTCTCGTCGTCAGCCGCGCTCGAGATCGGCGTGGCCCGTGCGCTCGCTGCGGCCGCCGGCCTCGAATGGGATCCGCTGCTCGCGGCGCGGCTGGCACAGCGCGCGGAGCAGGAGTTCGCGGGCGTGGCCTGCGGCATCATGGACCAGTTGTCCGTGGCCGCCGCGCGCGAGGGTTGCGCGCTCCTCATCGACTGCCGATCGCTCGAGATGCGCGACGTGCCCGTGCCGGCCGGCGCCCGCATCGTCGTCTTCGACAGCGGCGTCCGCCGGGAATTGACGGCGAGCGCGTACAACGATCGCCGCGCCGCGTGCGAGCGCGTCGTCGCCGCCCTTCGCGGCCGCTACTCGTGGGTCCATGCGCTTCGTGATGTCGACGATGCGTTGCTCGCGGAGGTGGCAGGCTCAGTCGATCCGGTCGACGTGAGGCGGGCCGCGCACGTCATCGCCGAGAACCAGCGGCCGCCGGCGCTCGCGAACGCATTTGCCGCCCGCGATCTCGCTCGCGCCGGGCGGCTGATGATGCATTCTCACGCGAGTCTTCGGGATCTCTACGAAGTCTCGGTTCCCGAGCTCGACGCCATTGTCGAGCTGGCGACGGCGGAGCCCGGATGCTTCGGCGCGCGGCTGACGGGCGCCGGCTTCGGGGGGTGCGTGATCGCCCTGGTCGAAGAGGGATCGGTCGAGCGCGTCATGTCCTCGGTCGAAGCGGGCTATGAAGCGCGAACGGGCCGGTCGACGACGGCCTTCGTCTGCCGCGCATCCGCAGGCGCCGCGCTCGTCCCTGCGGGAGCTAGAATCGACCCATGACGCTCGCACGCTCGACAGCGATTCTCGCGGCGTGTTTGTTCAGCTGCGCTCCAGCGCTGGCGCAGACCGCCAAACCTTCGGGCCGCGCGCTCACCGAACTGTCCCAGTCGCTTCAGGAACTGTCCGACCGCGTGAGCCGCAGCGTCGTGCAGATCTTCGTGACCGGATACCCGGAGCCGCACGAGGAAGAAGAAGCCCGCGCCGAGCCGATGCTCGAGCGCAGCAGCGGGTCGGGCGTGATCGTCGATCCTGACGGCTATGTCGTGACGAACGCCCACGTCGTCGCGCGGGCAACGCGGCTCGAGGTGGAATTGTCGCTCGCGGCGAGCGGACAGGCTCCGGGCCAGTCGGTGCTGCGCCGCCGTGGACGGACGGTCGGCGCGCAGGTCGTCGCCGTCGATTCCGAGACGGACGTCGCCGTTCTGAAGCTCGAATTGAAAGGTCTGCCGGCGCTGGCGTTCGGCGATTCCGAGGCGCTTCGCCCCGGACAGATCCTGCTCGCGTTCGGGAGCCCGCTCGGGCTCGAGTCGTCGGTGACGATGGGTGTAGTCAGCGCGGTCGCGAGGCAGCTGGCGCCCGAGGATCCGATGGTCTACATCCAGACCGATGCGTCGATCAATCCGGGTAACAGCGGCGGCCCGCTGGTCGACACGGAGGGCCGGCTGGTCGGCATCAGCACCCTCATCTACTCGCAGTCCGGCGGCAACGAAGGCATCGGCTTCGCGGCGCCGAGCAACATCGTCCGCAACGTCTTCATGCAGATCAAGGCAGGCGGCCGGGTGCGGCGCGGCGAGATCGGCGTCAACCCGCAGACCGTGACGCCGCTGCTGGCCGATGCGCTCGGCCTCACCAGCGACGCGAGCGTCATCCTTGCTGACGTCGCGCCGGGAGGCCCGGCCGCGCGCGCGGGCCTGCAGCCCGGCGATCTCGTGCACGCGCTCGACGGGAAGCGGATGGAGAACGGGCGCCAGTTCCGGATCAATCTCTACTCGCGCGGCGTACAGGACACGGTGACGCTCGACCTGCAGCGCGGCGAGAAGCGTTTCTCCGTGCGCGTGCCCGTCGGCGAGCGCGATCCGGAGCTGTCGCGCCTGGCCGATCTCATCGGACAGCAGAGCCCGATCCGGGCACTGGGGATCTTCGGTCTGAATCTGACGCCCGCGATCGCCGAGCTCATTCCCAGCGCCCGCCGGAAGACCGGCGTCGTCGTCGCCGGCGTCTCGTCGGCGATTCCGTTCTCCCACCAGGGCCGCCTTCAGCCCGGCGATATCATCCACTCGCTGAACGGAAAACTCGTGGACACCGTCGCCGAGCTGAACACGCTCGTCGCGGCACTGAAGCCGGGCGCGGCCGCCGTCGTGCAGCTCGATCGCCGCGGGGTGTTGATGTTCATCGCGTTTCGAATGGAAAGGTGAGAAGGGGCTTTCAGCTACCAGCTACCAGCTACCAGCTACCAGCTACCAGCTGAGAATCTTCAGATCTCAGGCACTCGATTGGGATCGGAAAACGTGTTTGGCTGAGAGCTGGAAGCTGGAAGCTGGAAGCTCCCCAGGTCCTACCCACCACGCGTATGCATCTCGAGATGCGCGTCCTTCTTCAGCGCGCTGACGGGAATGAGCGGCTCGCGGCCGTCGAACGCCAGCCGCTCCTCGGCTCCGCGATCGGCGCGCGACGACCAGACGGTGGAAATCAGGTTCGCGAGCTCGTCGTGCGTCGCGCCTGCACGAAGCGGACGACGGAGGTCGGTGCCGGCGTGGGCGTAGAGGCACATGAGCCAGACGCCGTCGGCGGTCAGGCGGGCGCGATCGCACGAGGCGCAGAATGGTTCGGTCGTCGAGGAGATGACGCCGAAAGTCGTCCCATCCGGCAGCGAGAACCGATCGGCCGGAGCGGATGATTCCTCGTCGATCGGGACAACGCCGCCGTAGTGCGCGCCGAGGAGATCGAGGATCTCGCGCCGCGGGACGACGGCGGACGGCGTCCAGCGCGTCGCGCCGCCGACGTCCATGTACTCGATGAACCTGACCTCGGCGCGGACGCGGCGTCCGAACTCGATCAGGTCCGTGAGCTCGCCCTCGTTGAAGCCGCGCATGACGACGGTGTCGATCTTGAGCGACGCGAAGCCGGCGCGGGCGGCGGCATCGATGCCGTCCAGCACCGCGTCGTGGCTGTCGAAACGCGTCAGGTCGCGGAACCGTTGACGGTCCAGCGTGTCGAGACTGACGGTGATGCGGTGGAGGCCTGCGTCGCGGAGCGCCTGCGCCTGCGGTGCGAGCAGCACGCCGTTTGTCGTCAGCGCGAGATCCCGGATGGCCGGACGAGCCGCCAGCGATCGGACGAGCGTCGTCAGGTCGCGGCGGAGGAGCGGCTCGCCACCCGTGAGCCGGACGCGATCCACGCCGACGTCGGTGAACACGTCGACGATCGCCGCGAGCTCTTCGAACGACAGGAGCGTTTCTTTCGGGAGCCAGGCGTAGTCGGGCTCCGGCATGCAGTACGCGCACCGGAGGTTGCAGCGATCGGTGACCGAGACCCGCAGGCTGCGCAGCGGACGCGCGTAGCGATCGAGGATGACCATCCGATCTTCATTATCCTCTGGATCTCTGCTATCCTCGCCTCGCTCGCGCGGTTCGGTCCGGCTAAGCCGGACGCTACAGATACCCGTGCCGATGAGACCTCACATGCGCATTTCTCGAGTGACAATCCCGATCCTTGCGACGGCGCTTGCGTTCACGGCCGTGCCGCTGGCCCAGAATGACACAGCGCGGTCCGCGAAACCGGCCGCAGCGCGCGGCGACGGAGGATCCACGGCTCGAACGGCTGAAGACCGACGCCGTCAAGGACGTCGACTCGATGAAGGGGTTCACGCAGCAGATGGTGGATTCCATCTTCAGCTTCGCGGAGCTCGGCTTTCAGGAGATCGAGACCAATCGGTACCTGGTCGACATTCTGAAGAAGAACGGCTTCACGCGTGCAGGAAGGCATCGCCGGAATTCCCGACCGCGTTCATGGCGACGTGGGGATCGGGCAAGCCGGTCCTCGCGCTCGGGTCGGACATCGACGGCATCCCGCAGGCGTCGCAGAAGCCCGGCGTCGCGTATCACGCGCCGATGATCGAGGGCGCGCCCGGCCACGGCGAAGGCCACAACTCGGGACAGGCCGTGAACATCACGGCGGCGCTCGCGGTGAAGAAGATCATGGAGCGCGAGAAGCTCCCGGGAACGATCCGCATCTGGCCAGGCACCGCCGAGGAGCTCGTCGGCACGAAGGCGTACTTCGTGCGCGAAGGCTTCTTCAAGGACGTCGACGTCGCGCTCTTCACCCACGTCGGCAACGACCTGAGCGTGTCGTGGGGCGACCGCACCGGGCACCGGGCTCGTCTCGGTCGAGTACACCTTCAAGGGTCAGACCGCGCACTCGGCCGGCGCGCCGTGGCGCGGCCGCAGCGCGCTCGACGCCGTCGAGCTGATGAACATCGGCTGGAACTACCGGCGCGAGCACCTGCCGCTCGAGCACCGCTCGCACTACGTCATCACCGACGGCGGCGATCAGCCGAACGTCGTCCCGCGCACCGCGTCGGTCTGGTACTACTTCCGGCACACGACGTATCCCAGGATCAAGGAGCTGTGGGAGACCGGCGACGCCATCGCGAAGGGCGCCGCGATGATGACGGACACCGAGCTCGCCGACTCGCGCGTGCTCGGGCAGCGCGTGGCCGCAGCACTTCAACAAGATCGTGGCCGAGACGACCTGGTCGAACATTCAGAAGGTCGGCATGCCCGAGTGGAGCGACGCGGATCAGACGCTCGCCAAGGCGCTGCAGAAGGAGCTCGGCAGCCGCGAACAGGGTCTGCTGCCGAAGGTCGGCGCGCAGCTGCAGGGGCCCGTGACCGAGAACCGCGGCGGCGGGTCGGACGACATCGGCGACATCTCCTGGAACGTGCCCACGGTCACGCTCCGGTTCCCGTCCAACATTCCCGGACTGCCCGGCCACAACTGGGCGAACGCGATTTCCATGGCGACGCCCATCGCGCACAAGGGCGCGACGGCCGGCGCGAAGGTCCAGGCGATGACGATGCTCGATCTCCTGCTCAAGCCGGCGCTCGTCGATCAGGCGTGGGAGTACTTCAGGACCGTGCAGACGAAGGAGATCAAGTATCAGCCGCTGATCCGTCCGGAGGACAAGCCGGCAATCGATCTCAACAAGGCTGATCATGGATCGCTACCGGCCGGAGCTGAAGAAGTTCTACTACGATCCGGCGCGCTACAAGACCTACCTCGAGCAGCTCGGGATCAGCTACCCGACGGTGAAGCCGTAGCAGCGGCGGCGCTGCCGCTGGCGGCGTCCGCGGGACGCGCGCGAATGACGTGACGCTGCACGTTGCCGTGGACCTTCGACAGATCCACGGCCGCGTCGTTCTGCGGGAGCGAGAGAAAGTACTCGGTCAGCGGCTGATCGTCGGTCAGCAGGCGCCCGTCGCCGAGAAACGTCCTGATCTCGTCGGGGCCTGCCGTATAGCGCGACAACAGCGTCGTCGAAGCTCCTGAATCCCATCGAATCGAGCGCGGCCTTCGACTCGGAGACGCCTGCTTTCGCAGGAACGATGCTTCGTCGAGCACCAGCGGCCGCGTGGATCCGACCATCAGGCTGCCGCCTTGCCACAACGTGGTGTGCGGAAACACGCTGAAGAACGTCCGCATGATCAGCTTGTATTCGGTCTCTCCGGTCGCTGCCGATCCACTGCAGCGCGATGCCCCGGTTGTTGAGCACGCGGCGCATCAGCCGGTAGTACTCGACCGAATAGAGGTTTCCGGCGCCCGCGTGCACCGGCAGGATCACGTCCGCCGTCACGAGTCGTACGCTCGTCCGGCGTCAGCAGCATGTAGTTCCGGCCGTCGTCGACGCGCAGCCTGACGTTCGGCCGGCGTGAGCAGTCCCTGATTGATGCCGCTGAACTGGCGCGCGGCGTCGACGACGGCGGGCGAGAGCTCGACGACGTCGACGGCAGTGTCGGCGCTGAACGCAGCGACGGCGCCCGCGGTCGCGCCGCCGCCCGCGCCGATGACGAGCGCCCTCCGCGGCTCGGGGTGGACGGCGACCGGCAGCGTGCCGATGAGCCGGTGATAGGTCACCATGCGTCGGCGTCGTCGCTCGCCTGGTGCATGCCGTTGATGTAGAGCCCGTGTGATCGTCGCTGCGAAGGCCGAGACGCGTCTCGAGGATCGTGACGGTCGCGTGGCCGTCCTCCTCGCGCCAGACCATCGTCTCGCGAGGGTATCTCGAGCGGAGCAGCCGGGTGACCGGGTCCGGAGTCGCGGCAGCGATACCGGCAAACGCGATCACCGCCGCGACGCCCGCGACAGCGGCGCGCGCACGGCTCGAGAGCTTCGCGAGCAGAAGGAGTCCCATGCCGAGTGCCATCGCCGACGCCAGCAGGCAGGCTCACGCGGCCGCCGATCGCGGGCAGCAGCACGAAGCCCGGTCAGCAGCGAGCCGGCGACCGCGCCGGCGACGTTGACCGCGTAGATCGAACCGATGCGCTCACCGGCCCGCTCGTTCGCGACTTGGCTCGTCCAGATCGCGATGCCAAGCGGGAAGGCCATTCCCATGAGCAGCGCCGCGGGGAAGATCGCGACGATGCTCGTGACGATCATCGGTCCGAAGTACGAGAGGGACGTCCCGGCGAAGACGGGGCCCGCCCACATGTACACGCCGTTCGCCTGCCGATCATCGCCATGGACAGGACGGCGGCAAGCGCCAGCAGGAGCTCGAGCGTCGCCAGCGCCGCGACGGGCTCGATCCGCCGCCGACTGGTCAAGCGGAGTGGACAGCGCGCTGCCGACCGCGATGCCTGCGAGCACGGTCGCGAGCATCAGCGTGAACGCGTAGGTCGTCGGCCGGAACAGGATCACGAGCATCCGGAACCAGATGATCTCGAGCCCGAAGGATACGAACCCCGATACGGCGAACGTCAGCAGCACGAGCCGCTGCACGGCGCGCGAGGATGCCGCGCGGTATGCGGGATTGGCGTCGGCGACGGCCGGCGCCGCGGGCGGCGGCGCGTGGACGGATGCCGCTGTGCGCGAGGCAGAGAGCTTCGCGAGCAGCAGCGCGCCCGCGGCCACGATCAGGTTGATCATCGCGCCGATGCGGAACGCCCACGAAATGCCGAGCTGCGGAACCATCCAGATCCCGGCGACGAGCGTGCCGGCTATCGCGCCGGCAGTGTTGAAGGCGTAGAGCAGCGACACCTGACGTCCGAGGATGGCGCCGCGCGCGAGCGCCGACTTCACGACGAGCGGCAGCGTCGCGCCCATCAGCGTAGCTGGCACGACCAGCACGGCGAAGGAGAGGAGGAACCGGACGAACGCGACGAGGAGCGGCCATCCGCTGAGCGTGGGATACAGACGCACGTAGAGCGCTTCGACCGCGGTGAGTCCCAGGGGCGTCGCGAGCGCGGCCACGGCCACGAGCGCTTCGGCTACCGCGAAAACGCACGAGCGGACGCGCGACGCGATCGGACAGGCGTCCGGCGGCGGCGCTGCCGATCGCCAGGCCCGTCATGAACGCGGCGAGTACCGTGCTCGCAGCGTGCACGGTGACGCCGAACACCAGAGCCAGCAGCCGCATCCAGAGCACTTGATAGACGAGAGCGCTGGCGCCGGAGAGAAGAAACAGGAAGAGGAGCGGGGCCAGGCTGGCGCCCGCCCGGGGCTCGTGGGCTGGGGGCATTCCGCACCAATCATAGACGACTGGCGGCCCGTCCACGCCCCGGGGCGGTCCACTATAATGATCGGACGCTGATGTCAGCAGACCCTGCCTCCCGTCTTCTGTCGTTCGTCTCCTGAACAGCGCAAGACTCTATGTCAGACCAGACGCGCCCCGCGCGCGGCATGCGCGATTTCCTCCCGGAGGACGTCCGGCGGCGCGACTACGTCATCGGCATCGTGGAGGACGTGTATCAGCGCTACGGGTTCGAGCCGCTCGAGACGCCGTCGCTCGAGAACATCGAGACGCTGACGGGCAAGTACGGCGACGAAGGCGCGAAGCTGATCTTCAAGGTGCTGCGGCGCGGGGAGCACGAGTCGTCCGGCGAGACCGACCTGGCGCTTCGCTACGACTTGACGGTGCCGCTCGCGCGCGTCGTCGCGGAGCACCGAGGGAAGCTGCCGCGGCTCTTCAAGCGCTATCAGATTCAGCCGGTGTGGCGGGCGGACCGGCCGGCGCGCGGACGGTTCCGCGAGTTCTACCAGTGCGACGTCGACGCGATCGGGTCGCGATCGATGATGGTCGAGGCCGAGTTGTGCGCGGCGGTCAGCGACGTCCTGCGGACGCTGGGATTCACGGACTTCGACGTGCGCGTGAACCACCGCGGGTTCCTGCGCGGCATGCTGGAGAATTTCGGCGTTCCGCCGGCGCTGCACGACCAGGCGCTCGTCGCCGTCGACAAGATGGACAAGGTCGGCCGCGACGGCGTCGCGTCGGAGCTTGCGGCTCGCGGGATCCCTGGAGACGCGGCAGCCCGCCTGCTCGCGGCGTTCGATGGACCAGGCCGGACGATCCCGGGACATGACGCGGACGAGATCAACACGCGGACGATCGCGTGGGCGAAGGAGCAGGTCGCCGGCCATGCTGACGGCGAAGCCGCCGTCGCGGAGCTTGCGACGATCGTCGAGCTGTCGCGATCCACGAGCGCGAGAGCGCACGTCAGGCTCGACGCCCGGCCTCGCGCGCGGCCTGTCGTACTACACGGGTGCGATCATGGAGATCAACGTTCCCGACCTCGCGGGCAGCCTCGGCGGCGGCGGACGCTACGACGGGCTGATCGGGATGTTCTCGCGGCGAGGCGATTCCCGCCTGCGGCTTCTCGCTCGGGCTGGAGCGGATTCTGGTCGTGATGACCGAACGTCAGATGTTTCCGGCGAGCGTGCAGTCGGCGTCAGCCGACGTGCTCGCCACGCTGTTCGACAATCGCAGCAGCGGCGAGACGTTGACCCTCGCCGGCGAGCTGCGCGGCCACGGCATCCGCGTCGAGGTCTACCCGGAGCCGGACAAGATTGGCAAGCAGTTCAAGTACGCGTCGTCGCGGGGCATCCGGTTCGTCACGATCGTCGGCGAGGACGAACGCGCCGCCGGCCAGGTGACGGTGAAGAACATGGAGTCCGGCGTGCAGGCCGTCATCCCCCGCGATCAGCTGCCCGCATGGCTCACGTCGAGCCTGCGAGCCCTGCGCACGGAACCCTGAACCTGTGCCGAACCCGTGAACCTGAACCTGAACCCTGAACCCTGAACCTTGAACCTCCGAAAATGAACCAATCGCTAGGCACTCTGGCTCGAACTCACACCTGCGGCGCGCTCACCGCGGCCGACGTCGGCAGAGACGTCGTGCTTCTCGGCTGGGTCCACCGCATTCGCGATCTCGGCTCGCTCGTCTTCATCGATGTTCGCGACCGCCACGGCGTGACGCAGGTCGTCGCGAGAGGCAACGACGCGCTCGTGCAGACGGCCGAGCGCGTGCGGCCGGAGTACGTGATCGCCGTACTGGGTGTCGTCGAAGCGCGATCGCCAGAGACCGTCAACCCGAAAGTGAAGACGGGCGACGTCGAGGTCGCGGCGCGCGAGATTCGTCTCCTCAACGACGCGAAGACGCCGCCGTTCTCGATTGCCGACGACTCGCCGGTGTCCGAGGACACGCGGCTGAAGTACCGATATCTCGACCTGCGGCGCTCGCGCATGCAGAACAATCTCACGCTGCGCCACCGCGTCACGATGGAGGTCCGGAAATACTTCGACGAGCAGGGGTTCCTGGAGATCGAGACGCCGATGCTGGCGAAGTCGACGCCGGAAGGGGCGCGCGACTACCTGGTGCCGAGCCGCGTCCATCCGGGAGAGTTCTATGCGCTGCCGCAGTCGCCGCAGATCTTCAAGCAGATCCTGATGATCGCGGGGATGGACCGGTACTTCCAGATCGTCAAGTGCTTCAGGGACGAGGACCTGCGCGCCGATCGCCAGCCGGAGTTCACGCAGGTCGATCTCGAGATCTCGTTTGCCACCGAGGATCTCGTGTTCTCGACGATCGAGCCGTTGATGGCTCGGCTGATGGCGCTCATCGGCCGCGAGGTGCTCGCTGCCGTTTCTGAGGCTGCCCTACGCCGAGGCGATCGCGAGATACGGATCCGACAAGCCCGATCTCCGGTGCGGGATGGAGATTGGCGATCTGTCGGCGCCGTTCACGGACTCGGGATTCGCGCGTCTTTCGCGGCGCGATCGAACGGGCGGCGAGGTTCGCGGGTTCGTCGTTCCGGGTGCGGCGCGGTACTCGCGGCGCGAAATCGACGAGACCGTCGAGATGGCGAAGCAGCTCGGCGCCGGTGGCCTGGTGTGGGCGCGCGTGGTCGACGGCGCGGTGCAGAGCTCCGCACTGAAGGCCGCCGGAGAGGGCGCGATACGCGCGGCGCTGGAGCTCGCCGAAGCCGGCGCCGGCCGATCTCCTGCTGATGGCGGCAGGCAAGCTCGAGCCGACGTCGAAGATCCTCGGTCAGCTCCGCCTGCAGATGGCGCGCAGGGAGAACCTGCTGGATCCGTCTGCGTTCGCGTTCCTGTGGGTCGTCGACTTTCCCGATGTTCGAGTGGGTCGAAGACGAGAAGCGCTGGGAGTTCATGCACCATCCGTTCACGTCGCCGCTCGAGAGCGACGCCGTGCTGCTCGAGTCCGAGCCCGGGCGCGCGCGCGCGCGCGCGTACGACCTCGTCCTGAACGGCAGCGAGATCGCCGGAGGCAGCATTCGAATCCACGATCAGGAGCTGCAGCGGCTGATCTTCAAGCTGCTGCAGATTTCCGACGAGGACGCGCGGGAGCGATTCGGCTTCTTCCTCGAGGCGCTCGAGTACGGGACGCCGCCGCACGGCGGGATCGCGATCGGCCTCGACCGCGCGACCGCGATTCTCTGCGGCGAGAGCTCGATCCGCGAGGTCATCGCCTTTCCGAAGACCGCGCAGGCTGTCGATTTGATGGCGCAGGCGCCTTCCTCGGTCAGCGCCCGCCAGCTTCGGGAACTGCACCTCGGCCAGCCGATCAAGCCCCAGGGATGAGGCCGCAGATGACAACAGCCCGGCTCGTGGTAAACTCGGTGAGGCCGCTGTAACCTAATTGTAACAAATATAAGGAGTTATCGCCATACCATCCGCTGTCGCGACTCGAAAAATCACGATCCCCGACGATGGAGCGGACTCGCTCTTCGGGGCGTACGACGAGAACCTGAAGCACCTGGAGACGCTGTTCAACGTGCGAACGCGGACCAACGGGCGCGAGGTCATCGTCGAAGGAGAAACCGCCGATGTCGCGCGCGCCGAGCGCGTGCTCGACCAGCTTGCCGGGCTCCTCCGCGGCGGCTACAAGCTCGGCAAGGGAGACGTCAAGACCGCGGCGCAGCTCGTCGCGCAGGACGACCAGGTCGACCTCGGCGACTACTTCCTTCGCGGCGGCACGAAGACGACCGGCAAGCGGCAGGTCCTGCCCAAGAGCGTCAACCAGAGGAAATACCTCGACGCGATCGACAAGCACGACATCGTGTTCGGGATTGGCCCGGCCGGCACGGGGAAGACGTATCTCGCGATGGCGCAGGCCGTCGCATACCTGCTCGCAAAACGCGTGAGCCGGATCATCCTGGCTCGTCCGGCGGTGGAAGCGGGCGAGAAGCTCGGGTTCCTGCCCGGCGATCTGCAGGAGAAGGTGAACCCGTACCTGCGTCCGCTGTACGACGCGCTCTACGACATGATGGACCTCGAGCGCGCCGAGCGGCTGCTCGAGCGCGGCACGATCGAAGTGGCGCCGATCGCGTTCATGCGCGGTCGCACGCTGAACGACGCGTTCGTGATCCTGGACGAAGCGCAGAACACCACGTCAGAGCAGATGAAGATGTTTCTCACGCGCCTGGGATTCGGATCGAAGGCCGTGGTCACGGGCGACATCACGCAGATCGATCTGCCCTCCGGACGTCCGTCCGGCCTGATCGAGGCGATGAAGATCGTGGGATCCATCGAGGGGATTTCGTTCGTTCACTTCGACGAGCGGGATGTCGTCCGGCACCAGCTCGTGCAGCAGATCGTGAAGGCTTACGAGTCGTACGGTGGATCCCGACAGTAGCCGCCTGTCCGTCCTGGTGACCGACGGCGCCGGCCGCGCGGTTCGCGACGGGGGGCTGGCGGCCTGGCTTTCCTCGATCGCGCCGGCGCGCGCGCGCGGCGACGTGGCGGTCGCGCTCGTGACGGACGCCCGGATTCGCGCGCTGAACCGCACATACCGGCGCACGGACAAGACGACGGACGTGTTGTCGTTCCCTTCGGCAGATCCGGCCCGCGCCGGGCGGTCCGCGAGGTCGTTCCAGCCTGGAGGCCATTCTCTGCTCGGCGACATCGTCATCGCGACCGGCGTCGCGCGGAGGCAGGCACGGGCGGCCCGCCATTCCTTTCAGACGGAGCTGCGCGTGCTCGCGCTGCACGGGCTGCTGCACCTGCTTGGCTACGATCACCACGATCGGCGGGACAACGGGCGGATGGCGCGCGCCGAAGCGCGTCTCCGGCGCGCGGGCGGACTTCGCGCCGGCCTGATCGAACGGGCCGGCGGGGCACACGCATGATTGCGCTCCTGCTGCTCCTGGCGATGGCGGCGATCTACGTGGGGACGATCGAGACGGCGTTCACTGCGCTGATGCGGCTGTCGCTCCGTCTCGCCGTCGAGCGCGGCGGCCGCGACGATCGGCTCGGGTTCTATCTCGACGATCCCATTCAGCTCTTCGTGCCTGCCCGGCTGCTGCTCGGCCTCATCTTCTCGCTCGCGACCGTCGTGATCGCGGTGCTGACCGGATCCGAGAAGTTCTCGTCGATCGGCATGCTGCTCCTGCTGGTCGCGGTCTTCATCCTGCTCTTCGAGCACGTGCTGCCGCTCTTCATCGTGCGGCGCAATCCGGAGAAGGTCCTGGCGGTGATCCTGCCGCCCTTCGATTTCGCCGCGCGGTTCCTCCACCCGCTGACCGGCAATCTGGTCCGGCTGATCGCCGACAGCCGGCGCGAACGCGAGGCGACCCCAGTGGTCAACGGCGGCGAGGAGACGCAGAGGGAAGACGCGCAAGCGGAACCCGTCGAGGAGCAGGCGCTCATCGAGCGCGTCGAGCAGAAGCTGCTTCAGTCGATCGTCGACTTCGGCGACACGCTCGTGCGCGAGGTCATGACGCCCAGGCCCGACATCGTCGCGATTCCCGCCGAGGTCACGCTGAACGATCTGCGGGGGCTTTTCCGGGAGCAGGAGTACTCGCGCATCCCCGTCTACAAGGAAAACCTCGACAACATCGTCGGCATCGTGTTCGTCAAGGATCTGGTTTTCCTGGACGCCGAGAGCGGCAGCCAGTCGATCGAGCGGCTGGTGCGTCCGGCGGTGTTCGTGCCCGAGACCAAGCGCGTGCCGGAGCTCCTGAAGGAGTTCCAGCGCAAGCAGGTCCAGATGGCGATCGTCGTCGACGAGTACGGCGGCACCGCGGGCCTCGTGACGCTCGAGGATCTGCTCGAGGAGATAGTCGGCGAGATTCGCGACGAGTACGACGTCGAGGCCGAGCCGGTCGTCGACGAGGGCAACGGCTCCTGGGTGTTCAGCGCGAAGGCCAGCATCGACGAAGTGCGCGACCGGCTCGACGTCGAGATCGAGCCCGAAGGGTTCGAGACCGTCGGCGGCTACGTGCTGACGCGCGTAGGCCGCGTGCCGGCGGTGGGCGAGACCTTCGAGCTCGACGGCCTGCTCGTCGAAGTGCTCGAGGCCGAGCGCCGGCGCATTCACAAGGTCCGCCTCCGCCTCGCGCACGAAGCGCCAGTGGAACGGCGATAGCGGCCCCATGCCGCGCGCCGGCTTTGCCTCGCTCATCGGCCGTCCCAATGCCGGGAAGTCGACGCTCCTCAACCGGATCGTCGGCACCAAGGTCGCCATCGTCTCCGACAAGCCGCAGACCACGCGCACACGGATTCTCGCCGTCCAGAACTACGAAGGCGGACAGATCGTCTTCGTCGACACTCCCGGCATCCATCGTCCGCTGCACCGGCTCAACGTCCGGATGGTGGACGCGGCAGTCGAGACGCTGCGGGAGGTCGACGTCGTGGTGCTCGTCTTCGACGCCGCGACCAGGCCCGGGAAGGGCGACGAGTACGTGTCGAACCTCCTGAAAAGCGTCAGGGCGCCCGTGGTGCTTGCGCTCAACAAGATCGATCTGGTGTCCAAGCCTGCGTTGCTGCCGCTCATCGCGCGCGTCCAGGCATGGCACGACTTTGCCGCGATCGTGCCGGTATCGGCGGAGACAGGCGACGGGGTAGACGCCCTCGAACGCGTGCTCCTGGAGCGGATGCCCGAGAGCGATCCGATCTACCCGGATGACTTCCTGACCGATCAGCACGAGCGGTCGCTGGCGGCCGAGATCGTCCGCGAGAAGGTCCTTCAGCACACGCGCGACGAGCTTCCTTTCTCGACGGCGGTCGCGATCGATCAGTTCGACGAGACCGCGCGGGACGAAATCCTGAAGATCTACTGCACGATCTGGGTCGAACGCGATTCCCAGAAACCGATCGTGATCGGGCGGGGCGGCGAGATGATCAAGCGCATCGGGACGGAGGCGCGGCTCGACCTCGAACGCTTCTTCGAAACCCGGGTGTTCCTCGACCTTCGCGTCAAGGTGAACGCAGACTGGCGGGACAACGAGCGCACGCTCGACGAGTTGGGCGTTCCGAAGTCCAGGCCCCGAAAACGCCGCTGATCGCCTTCCGGGAACTTCCGGCCCTTCCCGGCTGAATAGACAGTGTCGGCGTCAGTAACGGCAGCATGCTTCCCGATACCCCTGACGACCAGTTGCTGGTCCTCGCCGCGCGCGGCGACGCCGAGGCGTTTGCGCTGTTGTTCCGGCGCCGTCAGGGGGACGTCTACCGGTTCGCGCTGCACATGACCGCGTCTCCGTCGATCGCGGACGATGTCACGCAGGAGACGTTCCTGTCGGTGATGCGTGACGCCGGGCGGTACGAAGCCGCGCGAGCGACGGTTGCCGCGTGGCTCTGCGGGATCGCGCGCAACCACGTCCGCCGCCGCCTCGACCGGGATCGCAGGCTTCAACCGTTCGCGGATCTGCCGAACGACGAGTCGACGTCCGCGTTCGATCCGGTCGCGCTCGATCAGGATCCGCTTGGCGATCTGACGCGAGCGGAGCGGATTGACGCGCTGCGAGACGCGATCCTGGCGCTGCCCGTCGCCTACCGCGAAGCGGTCGTCCTGTGCGACCTCGAGGAGATGAGCTATCTCGACGCGGCCAACGCGCTTGGCTGCGCGCTGGGAACGGTCAGGTCGCGGCTGCATCGGGGACGGGCCCTGCTGGCGAGCCGCTTGACGAGCGGTCAGGACGCGAAGGCCCAGTCTCCCGCACGCTCAACCGTCAGCCGTCTGGAACAGTCCGTTCGGAGTGTGAGGAATCTCGCATGAATTGCCAGACGCTTCGAGACGTGATCGTCGATCTCGCTCGGGGCGAGCCGGTCGGGCAGGGCAGCACCGCGGCGGTGGAGGCGCACGTCGAGTACTGCGCGTCGTGCGCGGCGCTCCTCGCGCGCGAACGTGAGCTGAGCGCGGGGCTTCGCGCGCTGGCGTTGGGCACGGCTGCCCAGGTGTCGCCGGACGTCGAAGCCCGGCTGCGGGCCGCGTTCGCGGACCAGCATGTGGCGCGGTCGTTCGCGTCCCGCGTGGCGCGCTCCGCCTGGCTGCGGGCTGCCGCGATTGTCGTCGTTGCGGCAGGCGCCGGAATCTGGTGGCGATCGTCGGGCCCCGCGAAGGACGTCGATCCGCATGCCGGCCGCGAGACGTCGCCGGCGGTGATCTTCGCGGAGGGGTTCGTGCCGCTGCCGATTGCGCTGGGACTCCCCGACTTCGAGAGCGGCGAGATCATCCGCGTGGAGATCCCGGTCGCGTCGCTGCCGAGCTACGGGATCGAAATCGCTCCTGACGCGAGGCGGACGCCGGTCCAGGCGGACTTGCTGGTCGGGCAGGACGGACAGCCGCGCGCGATTCGACTGGTCAGGCGCACCACGTCTGACGGCGCGCTGACGCCATAGAGAAAGCCTTCATCGCGTGGTTTCCGGCTTCAGCCGGAAGATCTTCCGCCTGAAGGCGGAAGCCACAAGGTGATTGCAGAACAGGGAAGGCACAAGGAGACCGTAATGAGACACACGATAGCGGTGATCGGCGCGGCACTGGCCCTCGCGGCGCCCGCGTCAGGTCAGGACACGTCCGCGGCAATCGCGCGGCGCATGGATGTCGAGAAGGTCCAGGTGGAGCTCGCGAGGGCGACCGTCGAGTCGCGAATCACGCCGGGCGCGCCGTACTCCGGCGAAGCGGTGACCGAGACGATTCAGGTCCTGTCCGATGGAAACCGGATTGCGCGAAAGAGCACGACGCGGATCTACCGCGACAGCGAGGGCAGGACGCGGCGCGAGAACGTCTCCCCGAACGGGGAGATCACGACCATCAACATCAGCGATCCCGTTGGCGAGTCGACATATGTCCTGTACCCGCAGACCAAGGTTGCGCATCGCAACGGCGTGATCATGGTGGGCCGCGGAGGACAAGGATCTGCGGAGGGCCGCGTCGAGCCTGGAAGCACCGCGGCGGTGATGCCCAGGCGATCGCCGGATGGATCGGCAAGCGTCTACGTCGGGGATCCGAGCGCTGAAGCCGCGCGCAGGATGGACGTCGAGAAAGCTGCCGCTGCGGCTGCCGCGGCGGGCAGCGGCGCAGGGAGCGGCGGCGGCTTCGGAAGAGGCGGCGGTGCGGGTGTCGGGGCCGCCGGTGGCGGCGGCGCGCGCGGCGCCGGGCCCGGCGCGGTGACGATGGAGCGGACCGCTATGGCCGGAGTCGAGGGCAAGAAAGAAGACCTCGGCCAGCAGATGGTCGAAGGCGTGCTCGCAACCGGGTCCCGTACGACGACGACGATCCCGGCAGGGAGCATCGGCAACGCCAAGCCGATCGTGATCGTGTCGGAGCAGTGGTTCTCGGACGACCTGAAGGTGCTCATCTCCACCAAGCACTCGGACCCTCGCAGCGGCGAGACCACCTATCGCCTGACGAACGTCATCCAGGGCGAGCCGCACCGATCGCTGTTCGAAGTGCCGTCCGACTACGCGCTGCAGGACTCGGTCATCCGGCGCAAAACTCCCCTGCAGCAGTAACGCTGCAGATCGAGGGCGTAAGTTGGCTGCGGCGGCCTCTTCCCCCGCCGCAGCCGTTACGTTCTTCCGTCGGTGGTTCAAGGTTCAGGGTTCAAGGTTCAAGGTTCGGGTTCAAGGTTCGGTTCTGCTCACTCGCCCTCCTGCCCGCCGGTCCCGCTGAGAAGTGCATCTCGTCTTCCGTTTCTGATCGCGTTCGCCATGTCGAGCGTTCCGCGAACCAGAACCTTGAACCCTGAACCCTGAACCTTGAACCTTGAACCTCCCGCCATGACCCTAAGTCGTGTTAAATTGGGCAGTTACTATGCCTCAGCGCAAGCTCGATGTCGTGCTCGACTCTGTCAAGCGTCTCCTGCGCATGGGGGCCACGTCGAATCTCGTCAACCTGCTGCACAAGCAGCATCCGGCGGACCTGGCGCAGCTGTTCTCGGAGCTGCCGGAGAAGGATCGGCTGCTCGGCGTTCTCGCTGCTCGTCGAGCGGAACAGCCGGCTGGCGATGGAGGCCCTCAGCGAGTTGGGTCCCGAGAAGCTGGCGCTCGCTCTCTCGCCGAGTCGCTCCGCCGATGAGATCGTCAAGCTCACGCAGGAGCTGCCGTCCGACGATGCGGCAGCGATTATCGATTACCTGCCGGAGGAGCTCGCGGCAGCCGTGCTCGAGCTGATGCAGAAGCGCCCGGCGGGCGCTGACGTCGGCGAGCTGCTCGAGTACCCCGAGCAAACCGCCGGCCGCATCATGAACCCGAAAGTCTTCGCGCTTTCGGAGGACATGACGGCGTCGGAGAGGCCATCACCGCGCTGCAGGCGTCGCGCGACGTCGAGATGGTGTTCTATCTCTACGTCATCGACGCACGTCGTCATCTCGTCGGCGTCGTGTCGTTGCGCCGGCTGCTGCTCGTGCCGCCCGACGACGCCGCTCAAGCGGATCATGACGACCGACATCATCAGCGTGCGCGCCGACATGGATCAGGAGGAGGTCGCGCGACAGGTCGCGTCCTACAACCTGCTCGCGATTCCGGTCGTCGACGAGGAAAACAAGCTCGTCGGCGTGATCACCGTCGACGACGTGATCGACGTCATCAAGGACGAGGCGACCGAGGACGTCTATCGTCTGGCCGGCGTGCCGAGCGACGACCGCGTCTTCACGCCGCCGTCCGATTCGCTGCGCAAACGCCTGCCGTGGCTCATCGTCAATCTGGCGACCGCGTTCCTCGCCGCTTCCGTCGTGGCGCTCTTCGAAGCCAGCGATCGGCGTACGTGCCCGTGCTGGCCGTTTGATGCCGGTCGTCGCCGGCATGGGCGGCAACGCCGCGACGCAGACCCTCACCGTGATCGTCCGCGGCATCGCGCTCGGCGAGCTGACGTGGAGCAACACGCGCAAGGCGCTGTTGAAGGAAGCGGTCGTCGGCATCGGCAACGGCGTCGCCTGCGGTCTGATCGGCGCCGTCGTCGTGTGGCTGTCAAGGCAACGCCGTGATGCTGGCGCTGATGCTCGGCCTGGCGATGGTCGTCAACATGTTCGTCGCCGCGACCGCCGGGACGCTGATCCCGCTGACCCTGCGCGCGCTGAAGGTCGATCCGGCGCTCGCCTCGTCGGTGTTCATCACGACGCTGACCGACGTGTTCGGCTTCCTGTCCTTCCTCGGGCTGGCGACGGTCTGTTCTGAGGTATCTGACGGTGAGCGGGATTGGTGCTTAAAGACTGAGGCGCCGTAGTCCGTGGTTCGTAGTCCGTAGCTCGTAGAGCGTTGACCAGCGATCGACCTGAGATTTTGCACGACGAGCAACGAACCTGAACCCGGACCACGAACCCGGCGAAGTCGCGGCTCTTTTGCAACGCTACGACGACTAGGCAATGCCAGTATACAAAGCCGACGCGCTGATTCTGCGCACCTACAAGCTCGGTGGAAGCCGGATCGGATTGTCGTCTTCCTGACACGGGATCGTGGCAAGAAGCGCGGGGTGGCGAAGGGTGCACGGCGGCCGCGGTCGCGGTACGTCGGGAGCGCTCGAGCCGATGACGCGCGCCGGCGTGGCGTATTACGAGCGCGAGCAGCGCGATCTGGTGCGGCTGAATTACGTGGAGCCGGTGCAGTCGCCGCTGTCGGCGTCAGTCGCGGAGGCGCTTCGGGCACGTCGGCTACTTTGCGGAGCTGATCGACGAGTGGGCGCCCGAGGCCCATGCCGACGAGCGGTTGTTCCGGCTGGGTGCCTCGATCGATCGACGCGGTGACGATCGGCACTCCGATCGACCAGCTCGCGCGGTACTTCGAGTACTGGCTGTTGAGGCTTCAGGGCGTCTATCCGGCGCTGGCGTGCGCGGCTGTCCGGCGGCGCTCGCGGAGGGAGGCGTGATGCCGCCGCGCGAGTACGTGTTCGTGTGCCGTCGCTGTGCGCCCGGGACGGAGGCACCGACCTGTCGTCGGACGTCGATGCCGGTTTCTCGGCGTCGGCAGGCCGCACGCGTCCGGAGCGCTGGCGTCGTGCCGCCTGACGGCCGCGGCATCGCGCGAGCTCGAGACCGCGCACCGGCGACTGATCAATCTGCATCTGGAGAAGGAGCTGAAGTCGGCCCGGGTTCTTCGCGAGATGCGCCAGGCCCCTTAGAGACCGTTCCGAATGGTCACGCTGCAACAACTGATTTTCAGGCTGTCGGAGTTCTGGAGCTCGCGCGGCTGCCTCCTTCAGCAGCCGCTCGATATCGAGATGGGCGCCGGCACGATGCATCCGGAGACGTTTCTACGCGTGCTCGGACCGGCGCCTTGGAACGTCGCGTACGTCCAGCCGTCCCGCCGTCCTGCCGACGGCCGCTTCGGCGAGAATCCCGAACCGGCTGTTCAAGCACCACCAGTTCCAGGTCGATCCTCAAGCCCGCCCCCGACGAGGTCCAGCAGCTCTACCTGCAGAGCCTCGAGGCGTGCGGCATCGATCTGCGCGCGCACGACGTGCGCTTCGAGGAGGACAACTGGGAGTCGCCGACGCTCGGCGCGTGGGGCATCGGGTGGCAGGTTCTCTTCGACGGTCAGGAGATCACGCAGTTCACGTACTTCCAGCAGGCCGGGCGGCATCGATCTCGCGCCGGTCTCGGTCGAGCTGACCTACGGGCTCGAACGTCTCGCGATGGCGCTGCAGGACGTGGACAACGTGTTCGATCGTCGAGTGGGCGCCGGGCGTGACGTATCGCGACGTGCGCCACCGCGACGAGGTCGAGCAGTCGAAGTACGCGTTCGGCCAGGTCGACATGCCGAAGGCGGAGCTGCACGCGCTGCACCGCAACCTGTTCGAGCGAGTACTACACGTGCTCTCGGACACGCTGCTGCGATCGGGGCTCGTATCTGCCGGCGCTCGACTACTGTCTGAAGTGCTCGCACATGTTCAACCTGCTCGACGCGAGCGGCGGCATCGGCGTGACCGAGCGCATGGCCTACATCCTGCGCGTGCGGCAGCTGGCCTGGCGATCGCGAAGGCGTGGGTGGGAGAGAAGGACGAAAGCAAAGACGAGGCGGACGCGAGCGTGCCCGCGAAGGCCGATGGATAGGGAACTGCTGATCGAGATCGGCGTCGAAGAGCTGCCCGCGTCGTGGATGCCGGGGCTGACGCGTCAGCTCGCCGAACGGCTCGACGCCCGGCTGAAGGAGTACCGGATCGCGCCGGTCGCCCCGGTCGAGAGCTTCAGCACGCCACGCCGCCTGACCGCGCGCATCGGGCGGCATCGCCGAGCGCCAGGACGATCTCGACGAGACGATCACCGGCCCGCCCGTGTCGGCGGCCTTCGGCCGGTGACGGCCAGCCAACGCCCGCCGCGCTCGGCTTCGCGAAGAAGCAGGGCGTGCCGTTCGACCAGCTGACGCGCGTCGCAGACGCGCCAAGGGCGAGTATCTGGCGTATCCAGAAGCGTCATCGCGGGCAAGAGCGCTGTCGACACGCTCCCCGAGTTCTGGGAGCGTCGTGCTGCGCGACCTCGCCGTTCCCGAAGCAGATGCACTGGGACGCGCAGCTCGACGATGGGCGGGGTGAGCTGTTGTTCGGCCGGCCGATCCGGTGGCTGCTGTTTCTCGTACGGCGGCCGCGTCGTGCCGTTCACAATCACCGCGCATGCCGCGGGCCGCCGGCCCGCAGGTCGCATGACATCGAGTCGGGCGCGCTGACGTACGGGCACCGGTTTCTGGCGACGAGCGGCCGCGCGGGGCGATCGATCAAGGTCCGCAGCTTCGACGAGTATCAGGCCAAGCTGTCCGAGCACTTCGTCGTCCTCGAGCACGCCGAGCGCCGCGACCGCATCGCGCGCGAGCTCGAGATGCACGCGCGCCGGCTCGGCGGCCGCGTCTCGCTGAAGGATCACGCGGCGCTCATCGAGGAGGTCGCGGATCTCGTCGAGTATCCCGGCGTCGTCGCCGGGCTTCTTCGACGCCGGGTTCCTCGAGCTGCCCGAAGAAGTGCTCTCGACGACGCTCGTTCATCACCAGCACTTCTTCCCGGTGGTCGACCGAGAAGGGCGACGCTCAAGGAAGCGTTCCTGGCTGTGGTCAACACGCAGCCGTCGGACGAGCGCGCTCATCGCGAAGAACGCCGAGCGTGTCGTGGCGGCGCGGCTGCGCGATGCGAAGTTCTTCTGGGAGTCGGATCGCCGAAGTCGACGCTCGAGATCGCGGCTCGACCGCCTGCACACCGTGCTGTTCCACAAGAAGCTGGGCAGCTATCGCGACAAGGCCGAGCGGATCGAACGGCTCGCCGGCGTGGATCGCCCGCGAGGCTTCGGCCGTGCCGACGTCGCCGAGCGCCCGCAGCGCGCGCGGCGACGCCTGGCGAAGGCCGACCTGCCTACGGACATGGTGTTCGAGTTCCCCGAGCTGCAGGGCACGATGGGCGGCATCTACGCGCGCGAAGAGGGTCAGCCGGAGGCCGTGTGGAAGGCCATCTACCACCACTACCTGCCGATCGGCGTCGAAGCGGATGCGCCCCGTCGCGCGCGCAGCTCGGTGAATCGGCGCGGTCGACTGGGCGGCCGTGTCGCTCGCCGACAAGCTCGACACGGTCGTCGGCCTGACCGCGCCGGCGAGCGGGCCACGGGATCGCGCGATCCCTTCGGCCTTCGCCGTCAGATGCACGGCATCGTGCGGATCCTGATGGATCTGCCGGAGCTGACCGGGATCGATCGCGAGCTCGGCGTGCGAGCGACTGCTCGATCGAAGCGGGACGCGGCTTCGACGGGTTCTGGACACCGCCTTGGGACGTGGACGCCGCTCGTGGCGTTCGCTCAGGAGCGGGTCCGGTATGCGCTCGAGCAGCGCGGGATTCGCCGTCGAGGTCGTGCGCGGCGCCACCGCGTCACGCCGCCGATGCCGCTGCCGCTTCGCGCGCGGCGCGTGGCCGACGCGCTGCAGCGGCATGCGCAGCGTCGGAGGATTTTCAGGCGCTCGCCGTGCTCTTCAAACGCGTGAAGAACATCGCGCGCGAGCTCGACGTCGCGCGCGGCGCTCGATCGGTCCGCGCTGACCGAAGCCGGCGGAAACAGCGCGCTGCTCGACGAGCTCGACAGCGCCGCCCGCGCGATCGAGGCAGGCCGTTGCGCGCGGCGGACTATCGCACAGGCGTTGACCGACGATCGCGGCGCTGCGGCCGGTCGGTCGATCGGTTCTTTACGGACGTGTTCGTCATGGCCGACGACCCGCGGCTGCGCACCGCGCGGCTGACGCTGATGGCCGACCTGCGCGATCTCATCCTCGAGCTCGCAGACATTTCGGAAATCGTTCCTCAAACGGAGTAGACAGTCAGACAATGGCAAAGAAGCTCGCGCGGAAGGCCTCGAAGAAGCCGAATGTGAAGGCGAAGACGACCAGGGCGCCGAAGAAGCCGGCGAAGTCGGGGCGCCGCGCAAGTACGTGTACTTCTTCGGCGAACGGCAAGGCCGACGGCAATCGGACGATGAAGGACCTGCTCGGCGGCAAGGGCTCCGGCCTCGCCGAGATGACCAACGCCGGGCTGCCCGTGCCGCCCGGGATTCACGATCTCGACGGACGCCTGCACGCTCTATCTACAAGCGAGGGGCGGAAGGTGCCCGCCGAGGTCGAGCGGCAGATGCTCGACAACCTCGCGAAGCTCGAGAAGGCCGCCGGCGCGAAGCTGGGCGACGTCGAAGAATCCGCTGCTCGTGTCGGTCCGTTCTGGCGCCAAGTTCTCGATGCCCGGCATGATGGACACGATCCTCAACCTCGGCCTGAACGACAGACCGTCGAAGGGCTCAAGGCGCTCACGAGCAACGGCCGCTTCGCGTTCGACAGCTACCGCCGCTTCATCCAGATGTTCGGCAACGTCGTGCTCGAGATTCCGAAGGACGCCTTCGAGCACGAGTTCGAGGCGGTCAAGAAGGAGCGCAAGGGCGTGCACATCGACACCGATCTCGACGAGGCGGCGCTGCGTGACGTCGTCGACGCGCTACAAGGCGGTCGTCGCAAGGCGAAGGGCAAGCGCGACTTTCCGCAGGATCCGCTCGAGCAGCTGCGCGGCGCGCGCGACGCGGTGTTCCGCTCGTGGAACAACGCGCGCGCGATCGAGTACCGCCGGATCTACGAGATCCCCGATTCGATCGGCACCGCGGTCAACGTCCAGATGATGGTGTTCGGCAACACCGGCGATCGCTCGGCGACCGGCGTCGGCTTCACGCGCAATCCCGCGACCGGCGCCAAGGAGTTCTACGGCGAGTTCCTCGTCAATGCGCAGGGCGAGGACGTCGTGGCCGGCATCCGCACGCCGCAGCCGATCAGCGAGCTCGAGAAGGTGATGCCGAAGGCGTACAAGCAGCTCCGCGAGATCACGACGCGGCTCGAGAAGCACTACAAGGACGTCCAGGACTTCGAGTTCACGATCCAGGACGATCGTCTGTTCATGCTGCAGACGCGCAACGGCAAGCGCACCGGCTACGCCGCCGTGGTGATCGCGACGGATCTCGTGAGCGAGAAGCTGATCACGCCGAAGGAGGCGGTGCTGCAGGTCGATCCGGAGTCGGTGTCGCAGCTGCTCGCGCCGGTCTTCGATCCGAAGGCGTGGAAGGCGCTGCCGGTCGCGACCAAGGGGCTTGCCGGCGTCGCCGGGCGCGGCGTCGGGCCAGGTGGTCTTCACCGCCGACGACGCCGTCGAGTGGACGCGGCAGGGGAAGAAGGTCATCCTCGTCCGCAAGGAGACCGTGCCTGACGACATCCACGGCATGTTCGTCGCGCAGGGGATCCTCACCGCGACAGGCGGCATGACCTCGCACGCGGCGGTCGTCGGACGCCAGATGGGCAAGCCGTCGATCGTCGGCGCCGGCGCGCTCGAGATCGAGGAGTCGCGCCAGGAAGTTCTCGCGTCGGCGGCCAGACGGTCAAGGAAGGCGATTACGTGTCGTTCGACGGTCTGACCGGCGAGGTGAAGATCGGCCAGGTCGCCACGAAGCCGAGCGAGATCCTGCAGGTCGTCGCCGGCGAGATGAAGGCGAGCGAGTCTCGACGATCTACCAGCGCTTCGAGAAGCTGCTGTCGTGGGCCGACAAGTTCCGCCGCCTGGGCATCCGCGCCAACGCCGATCAGCCCGACCAGGCGGAGACGGCGTACGCGTTCGGCGCGCGCGGCATCGGGCTCGTGCCGCACGGAGCACATGTTCTTCGGCGAGGGCCGCATTCCGATCGTCCAGCGCATGATCCTCGCCGACAACGAGGCCGATCGGCGCAAGGCGCTCGACGAACTGCTGCCGCTGCAGCGCGGCGACTTCTACGGCGTGTTCAAGGCGATGCACGGCACGCCCGTCACCATCCGCACGATCGACCCGCCGCTGCACGAGTTCCTGCCGAAGCGCGAGGATCTGATGGTCGACATCGCGACGCTCGAGGCGCACGGGCAAGACGCGGCAAGGAGCTCGACGAGAAGCACACGCTGCTGCGCCGCGTCGAGCAGCTCCACGAGTTCAATCCGATGCTCGGGCATCGCGGCGTCCGGCTCGGCATCACGTACCCCGAGATCACCGAGATGCAGACGCGCGCGATCATCGAGGCCGCCTGCCAGCTCGCGAAGGAGAGGCTTCAAGGTCGTTCCGGAGATCATGATCCCGCTCGTCGGCCACGTGAAGGAGCTGCGCGACCAGAAGGCCGTCGTCGAGCGCGTCGCGGACGGCCGTGATGAAGGAGCAGGGCGTCAAGGTGAAATACCTGGTCGGCACGATGATCGAGGTGCCGCGCGGCGCGCTGACCGCCGACGAGATCGCCGAGGAGGCGGAGTTCTTCTCGTTCGGCACGAACGACCTGACGCAGCTGACGTTCGGCTTCTCGCGCGACGACATCGGCAAGTTCCTGAGCGCGTATCAGGACAAGAAGATCCTCGACAAGGATCCGTTCGCGACGATCGACACGGTCGGCGTCGGGCAGCTCGTGCGGATGGGCGTGCAGAAGGGCCGCGCCGACGCGCCCGGATCTCAAGATCGGCATCTGCGGCGAGCACGGCGGCGATCCGTCGTCGATTCACTTCTTCGAGCAGGCGGGGCTCGACTACGTCAGCGCGTCGCCGTACCGCATTCCGGTGGCGCGGCTGGCGGCCGCGCAGGCCGCGCTGCAGGTGAAGGTCGGGGATTGATCACGGTCTACAGCACACGAGGACGGGTCCACCCGGATCGTCGATCGGGTGGACCCGGCCTGGCTCACGCCCGGACAGCGGCGTCTGGGTGTGGGTCGACCTGAGCGCTGCCGACGCCGGAAGAAGCGCGGATCCTCACCGACGTATTCAAGTTCCACGAGCTGTCGATCGAGGATGCGCTCGCCGAGATCCACCATCCGAAGGTCGAGTCCTACGGCGACTACCTCTATCTGATCCTCCACGGCATCGACTTCAAGGCGCGCGAGCACGCCTTCGAGACGCAGGACGATCGATTTCTTCCTCGGCGGCAGCTATCTCGTCACCGTTCCACGCGGGAATCGTCGCGCTCCATTCAGCGCAGTTGCGGACATCTGTCACGCGCAACGAACCGCGTCCTCGGCGAGGGGCCCGCGGCGCTCCTGCACCGCGATCGTCGACGCGATGGTCGACAACTACCGGCCGGAGGTCGACAAGCTCGCGGCAGCGGCTCGACGAGCTCGAGAAGGAGGTGTTCGCAGCGTCCGAAATCCACGCTCGTGAAGCGCATCCTCGACTCAAGCGCGACGTCGCGTCGCTGCGCCGCGTCGTGCTGCCGCAGCGCGACGCCGTCGGCGCGTCTCGCGAGACGGGAGTTTCCGCATGATCTCCGAGTCGCTGTCGTACCGATTCCGCGACGTCTACGACCATCTGGTCCGCCTGACCGACGAGGCGATGTCCTTCCAGGACCGCGTCTCGAGCCTGCTCGACGCGCATCTGTCGAACGTGTCGAATCAGCTCAACGGCGTGATGAAGGTGCTGACGGTCATCTCGACCATCTTCATGCCGCTGACGGTGCTCACCGGCATGTACGGCATGAACGTCGAGCTGCCGCACCTGCCGGGCGGCGACCACGCCCAGTTCTGGTGGGTCGCGGGGATCATGGCGACCGTGTCGGTGGCGATGCTCTGCTTCTTCCGCAGGAAAGGGTGGCTGTGACGGTCGGCGGCCGACTGTCGGCTGACATGCGCATCCACAAGCTTCCGCCGAATCTGGCCAACCAGATCGCCGCCGGCGAGGTGGTCGAACGCCCGGCGTCGGTCGTCAAGGAGCTGGTCGAGAACGCGCTCGACGCGGGCGCCCGGCGGATCGCGATCTCGATCGAGCTCGGCGGCAAGAAGTCGATTCGTGTCGAAGACGACGGCGACGGCATGCTGCCGGACGACGCGCGGCTGTCGATCGAGCGTCACGCGACGAGCAAGATCGCGGTGCCCGACGATCTCGGACGCCATCCGGACGCTCGGGTTCCGGGGCGAGGCGCTGCCGAGCATCGCGTCGGTGTCGCACTTCGTGTTGCGCACGCGCGCGCGCGGCACCGAAGCCGGCAACCGAGATCCGCGTCAACGGCGGCACGGTCGCCTCCGATCGCGAGGTCGGCGCGCCCGAAGGCACCACGATCGAGGTCGACGATCTCTTCTACAACCTGCCGGCGCGCCGCAAGTTCCTGAAGTCCGACACGGCCGAGACGACGCAGATTTCCCGGCTCGTGACGCAGATGGCGCTGGGATATCCGGAGGTCGGCTTCACGCTGACGAGCGGTGTGCGGCGGCTGCTCGAATGTCCGCCGGCGACCGGGCTTCGCGAGCGGTTCTTCCAGTTGTTCGGCGAGCGGCCCGACCTGATCGAGGTGCGCAAGGAAGCCGGCGGCCTCGTGATTCACGGCTATGTCGCGGCGCTCGGCGACCAGGGACCCGTGCGAGGCCAGCAGAACGTGTTCGTCAACCGGCGCATCGTCAAGGACCGCACGATCGCGCACGCGATCTCCGAGGCCTACAGCGTCGCGACGATCAAGGAGCGCAGTCCGGAAGTGCACCTCTTTCTCGGGATTCCGCCGGATCGCGTGGACGTCAACGTTCACCCGACGAAGGCCGAGGTCCGGTTCCTCGAGCAGTCGCTCGTGCACGAAGTGATTCGCCGCGCGCTGGGGGATGCGCTCGGCCACGGACCCGCGCCCGAACTGCAGTTCACGCCGTTTGCGCCGCGCGAGGACGAGCCCCGCCCGATGAGCATTCCTGGTGTGCTCGCGGGCGCGACGGTCGGCAGCCGCTGGGTGCCGGACATGCTTCCGCGCGGGACGTCCGATCGCCCTGGCGAATCGTCCGGCGCCGCCGCGGAATTGCGGCAGGCGGATATCCGCCCGATGATTCCACTCGGCCAGTTCCGCGACACGTTCATCATCGCGGTCGACGACGAGGGTGTGGCGATCATCGACCAGCACGTCGCGCACGAGCGCGTGCTGTTCGAGCGGGTGATGGAGAAGCTCACCGCGGGGCGCCTCGAGAGCCAGCGGCTGCTGACGCCCATCCTCATCGAGATGACGGCGGCCGAGCGTCAGTCGCTGGCGCAGCACAGCGCCACGCTCGATCGATTTGGCCTCGAGATCGAGGAATTCGGCGGCGACAGCCTGCGCTTGTCCGCCGTGCCCGCGATCCTCGAGCCGTCGGAGTGCGAAGCGACGGTCCGTGCGCTGGCGCAGGATCTGGAGGGGCTGGACCGCGGCGCCGCGGTCGAGGATCCGCTCCGGAAGATCGCCGCGACGATGGCGTGCCACGCGGCGGTGAAGGCCAACTATCCGCTCACGATGGAGAAGATGCGGTTCATTCTCGAAGAACTGCGCCGCACGGCGTACTCGAGCGTGTGCCCGCACGGGCGGCCGGTCGTCCTGCGACTGTCGCGGCGGGAGATCGAACGGAACTTTCAGCGGATCTGAAGCTGAGAACTTCTTCGTCTCCGCCAACGTCGAACTCTCCAAGGCTGCGTCGTGCCACGCGCAGGATCCGCACACCGAGATTTGACATCACGTGTCGGCTTCCCTAGAGTGAGCACACCGCGCACCCATGCAAGTTCTCCAACTCAACGCGTTCACGGTGTTCCTCGCCATCGGTGCGGTGGGGTTCCTGTTTCTTCTCATCTCGCTCGTCTTCGGCGAAATCTTCGATCACCTGGGCGGCGGCCTCGACCACGACATGGATCACGGCGGTCCGGGGTTCTTCAGCACCAGGGTGATGAGCGTGTTCGTCACGGCGTTCGGCGGCATCGGCGCGATGGCGACACACTATGGACTGGCGCCGCTCGGTGCGTCGCTCGCCGGGTTCGCGGGAGGTGTCGGGCTCGCCACCCCGATCTACTTCTTCGCACGGTTTCTGTACGGCCAGCAGGCGACGTCCGAGGTGCGCTCGCAGGACTTCGTCGGCCAGGTCGGGCGCGTCGTGGTCGCGATCCCGGCGGGCGGCGTCGGACAGGTACGCTGCAGGCTCGGCGACGAGCTCGTCGATCGCATCGCGCGGAGCCGGGACCCTGTGGCCATCGCCGAGAACGATGCGGTCGTGATCGAGGAAGTCGTCGGCGAGACCATCGTCGTGAAGAAACGCTGAAACGGAGTCCCAATGTTCTCCGACATCCTGACCGGCAGCCTGGCGATTCCGCTCATCGCGATTGCGATCATCTTCGGGTTCTTCGCGGCGCTCGTGCTCATCAGCCGCAACTACATCAAGGTGTCCCCGAATGCCGTCGCCGTCCTCAGCGGACGCCGGCGGAAGCTCCCTGACGGCAAGGTCGTCGGCTACCGCATGGTGCGCGGCGGCGCCGCGCTCAGGATTCCGCTGCTGGAGAAAGTGGAATACCTGCACCTCAACGTGATGACGATCCCGCTCGAGATCAAGCGGGCGTACACGCTGAAGGGCGTCCCCGTCTCGGTCAAGGCGGTCGCGAACGTGAAGATTCGCGGCGACGAGACGTCGCTCCAGGCCGCGGCCGAGCGCTTCCTCGGCATGACCCACGTCGAAGTGCAGAAGGTGATCTTCCAGACGCTCGAAGGGCACCTGCGATCGATCCTCGGCACGCTGACGGTCGAGGAAGTGAACAGCGATCGCCAGAGCTTCGCGCAGAAGCTGACGAGCGAGGCGGCGGCCGACCTCGAGAAAATGGGGCTCGGCGTCGACGTGCTGACGATCCAGGAGATCAGCGACGAGGAAGAGTACCTGAACGCGCTCGGCAAGCGGCGCACGGCGGAGGTCAAGCGCGACGCGACGATCGGCGAGGCGGAAGCGACGCGCGATTCGAAGATCAAGTCGGCGCAGGCGCTGCAGGAAGGCGAGAAGGCCAAGTTCCAGGCGGAGGCCGAGATCGCGCAGTCGCAACGCGACTTCATGATCCGTCAGGCGCAGTATCAAGCCGAGATCGAGACACAGAAGGCGCGCGCGCAACAGGCCGGTCCGTTGTCGGAGGCCTCGGCGCGGCAGGCCGTCGTCGCCGAGGAAGTCAAAGTCGAGCGCACGCGGACGCAGGAGTTGATCGCCGTCCAGGAGCAGGAGGTCCTGCGCAAGCAGAAGGAGCTCGAGGCGACGGTGATCAAGCCGGCAGAGGCGGATCGCCTGGCCGCAGTCGTGCGCGCGGAGGCGGCGAAGCAGTCGGCGATCCTCGAGGCCGAAGGCCGCCGCGCCGCGCTCATCTCGCTTGCCGAGGCGGAACAGGAGAAGCTGCGGAAGGAGGGCGCCGGCCGTGCCGCCGCTGTCGAAGCGGAAGGCCGGGCGGAGGCCGCGAAGATCGAAGCCATCGGTCTGGCGCAGGCGAAGGCGATCGAGGCGCAGGGCGTTGCGGAAGCCACGGCGATCCTTCGCAAGGCCGAAGCGTGGAAGGAATTCAACGAGGCCGCGCGGCTTCAGACCGTGCTCGAGAAGATCCCCGCGATCCTCGAGGCCTCGACCGGCATCTTCGGCGCCGTGGCCGCGCCGCTCGGCAACATCGACAAGCTGGTCGTCATCGACCAGGGCAACGGCGCCGGCGACGGCAGCGGCGGCCTGGGCCGCCTCGCGAAGACCAGCCCGGCGATCGTCTTCAGCCTGCTCCAGCAGCTCGAGGCGCTCGGCCTGAACGTGCCGTCGGTCCTGCAACAGCTCGGCATCAACTCTGCCTCGCCGGCGTCCCCGGCGCCCCCGGCCGAGCCTCCCGCGGATTTCCCCCAAACCCGGTCCCGAGCGCCGTTGAGCGCAACCAGGCGCAGCGATACGACGTCGTGTGAAGGCTCACCTGAGCCATAAGTGCGCTGATAGCGTAAGATTTACGCTTGACACAAGTGTGATCTGGCTTTAGAGTCATAAGTATCCCAGTAACTTAGGGCCCTGCTTTCCAAGCGAAAAGGCAACCCGGCGCTTCTGTCAGCCGAAAGACAGAACGTAAGGTGCGCAAAGCTGTAAGCCCTGCACTCGCGTAGGGTGGTTTAGCTGCCGAACTTGGTGCTCACATGTCTAACCGTCGTGCCGTAGTCCCCGTCCTTCTGGCGTCGCTCTTCGCCTTTTTGTTCTTCGGCCTTGGCAACTTTCTCGGCGCGCGCCAGAACGCGGACAGCGATGACCAGTTCGCGGCGCTGCGCGCGGAAATCGCGCAGCTGAAGCGGCGCTCGGCCGACGTGGCCGGCACGGCGGGCCTGACCTCCACTCCGCTCTCGACCGCGCGCGACGCGGCGCGCGAGGCGTCCCGCGCATCGATCGTGGCGGACGTCAAGCGCCAGCTGCAGGACGAGATGGGGCTGCTGCCGCTCAACGTGCTGCGCGATCGCAGCGCGAGCTTCGTCGAGCTCTATTCCTACGACGATCGCGGATCGAGCAGCTACGGCACGGCCGGTTATCTTGGCGAGGGGTACTTCATCACCGTCAAACACGGTGTGGTGGCGCTCAATCAGGACGGCCAGTCGGATCCCCGTAAGATCACGTCGGTGAAGCTGAAGTATCGCGGCGATTTGATCTCCGCGAGAGTGGTCGACTCGGGCAACGCGACGGTCGAAGTCGATCCAGGCGACTGGGCGATCGTCAAGGTGAAGGAGAAGATCGACCTGACGCCGCTCAACGTGAACCTGGCGTACGGCTTCGACTTCGCCGATCCGATCTTCCGCCTCGGGAACGACTACTCGAAGGGGATCATTCTCTCGACGGGATACGTCGGGCAGCGCACGTCGAACAAGCTCGTCACGTGCCTCACCGACGGCCACCCCGGCGTGTCCGGCGGCGGCGTCCTCAATCGCGACGGCGAGCTCGTCGGCATCCCCATCGGACGGATGCAGGGCGACTACCGCTTCTCGTTCATTCTTCCGCTTCGTCCCGAGATGTTCCGGAAGGTCGGGCACCTGAACTGAGCCTGTCCTCAGGCCGGTAGAACTTCCTTCCCTTGTGCGCGGGCGGCAGACAGTCCATGTCTGCCGCGACGCCGGCCGGATCGTCGTGGGCGTACTTGTAGCCCTTTCCGTACTCCAACTGCTTCATGAGACCGGTGGGCGCGTTCCGCAGGTGCAGCGGCACCGGCTCGGCAACTTCGGTCGCCGCGGCTTCCGCGGCCTCCGAGTACGCCCGAAGGACCGCGTTGCTCTTCGGCGCGTTCGCCAGGTAGATCGCCGCCTGCGCCAGCGCCGTGTTGCCTTCAGGCATGCCGATGAAGTGGACGGCGTCCTTGGCGGCGACCGCTACGCCCAGCGCCTGCGGATCCGCGAGCCCGACGTCCTCCGACGCGAAACGCACGAGCCGCCGCGCGACGTAGAGCGGGTCTTCGCCCGCTTCGAGCATGCGCGCGAGCCAGTACACCGTCGCGTCGGCGTCGCTGTTCCGCATGGATTTGTGCAGGGCCGAGATGAGGTTGTAGTGTTCCTCGCCGGTCTTGTCGTAGAGCAGCGCCCGGTTCTGCGCGAGATCCGCGGCGAGCGCCATCGTGATCGTGCGGTTGGTCGCCGAGCGATCCCGCGGCCATGTCCAGGAGATTGAGCGCCACGCGCGCGTCGCCGTTCGCGTAGCGGACGATCGCGGTCAGCGCGTCCGCCTCCATGCCGATGCCGTCTGCGCCAAGCCCGCGCTCGACATCCTGCACCGCTCGCTGCACGATCGTCCGCATCGCCTCGTCTGTCAGCGCCTTCAGCACGTACACCTTGGAGCGCGACAGGAGCGCGGAGTTCACCTCGAACGACGGGTTCTCGGTGGTCGCGCCGATGAGGATGATGTCGCCCGCCTCGACGCGCGGCAGGAAGGCGTCCTGCTGAGCTTTGTTGAACCGGTGGATCTCGTCGACGAAGAGAATCGTGCGGCGTCCGATCCGGCGCCGGGTCTCCTCGGCCTCGGCCATGACCGCGCGGATTTCCTTGATGCCCGAGAGGACCGCGCTGAACGAAATGAACCGCGCCCGCGTGACCTTTGCGATGAGGCGCGCGAGCGTGGTCTTGCCGGTTCCGGGCGGGCCCCAGAGAATGATCGATTGCAGGCGGTCGTGATCGATGGCCTGGCGCAGGGGACGACCGGCGCCGAGCAGCATCTCCTGGCCGACGAACTCGTCGAGCGTCCGCGGGCGCATCCGCTCGGCGAGCGGCGTGGACGCGCGGGCGGCGGCCTCCGGTTCGGTCTCGGGCTCGTCAAACAGTGACATTGCGTCGTTCGTTTCTCTGCTGCGCGGCCGCATACAGCATCAGCGCGGCGGTGATGGCGACGTTGAAGGATTCGACCGGAGGACGCATGGGGATGGTCACGCGGAGGTCCGCGGCAGACACCACCTCGTCGGGCAGGCCCGGGCCTTCGGCGCCGAGCAGGATCGCGACGGGGCTCGTCAGGTCGCACTCCGGGAGCGGTCTGCCGCCGCGGGGCACCGTGGCGACGATCGCGACCTTGCGCTGCTTCAGGTGCTGGATCGCGCGGCCGAGCGTCTCGCGCGCGGCGATGGGCACGCGGAACGCGCTGCCCATCGAACCACGGAGCGCCTTCCAGCCGAGCGGATCCGCGGTGCCCTCGGTCGCGATGACGCCGGTTGCCGCGCAACCGTCCGCCGCCCGGACGATCGCCCCCACGTTGCCGGCATCCTGAACGCCAGCCACGAGCGCGACGAGTTGGGGTGTACGGGAGGCCACTGTCTCCAGCGAGGCGGCCTCCATCTTCGCGAGCGCGACGATGCCCGAGGGCTCGCGCACAGGGCTCATCGCCGCCATCACCGCCGGCGGCACGCGCACCGCGTTCGCGCCGCTGCGCAGGACGCGGTCCACGAGCCCGTCGGCTCGCGCATCGATCGACCGCTCCGTGAAGGCGACCGTGTCGAGCGGAACGCCCGAATCGAGGGCCTCCTCGACGAGGTGCTCGCCGTCGAGGAGCACGATGCCGACGCTGCCTCGTCCGCGCGCCGCGTCGCGGAACCTCGCGACGACCGGGTTCTGGCGGCTCGAGATGCGGCGCATGGTGAGGGACCATTATCCGCCTTCGCGCGCTGCGCGCGCTACGGCGAGACAAGTCCGGGTTCCGCGTGCTTCGCACGCTACGACGAGACAAGTCCGACAGGCGGGATTTCCCGCGGTCCGCGTGCTACCATTTGAGCGAGATGAAGGCGCGGATCCTGAAGAAGTTCGAAGACGAGATCCACAAGCTGGATCGTGAGCTGAAGGCGGAGCTGCCGAAAGAGATTCAGCGCGCGCGCGAGCTGGGCGATCTCCGGGAGAACGCCGAGTATCACGCGGCCAAGGAGCGGCAGCGGCTCGTCGAGGCGCGGATCAGCCTGCTGCAGAAGCGGGTGAGCGACATCCACCTGATGAACCTCGACAAGCTGCCGCACGATCGAGTGGGCTTCGGCTCCACGGTTCACCTCAAGGACCACAACGGCCAGGTGATCGTGTATCAGCTCGTCATGCCCGAGGACGCGGACGTCGAGCTGGGCTTCATCTCGACGGCATCCCCGATTGGCCGCGCGCTCCTCAACAAGGAAGAAGGCGACGAAGTCACCGTCAGCGCGCCGAACGGCAGCAAGCGGTTCGAGGTCGTCAAGCTGCTGACCATCCACGACGAAGAATCCTCCGAAGGTTCGTGAGCCAGGTTTGATCACCCCCGACTCGCCCGACCGGCTCTACTCGACGCGGCTCAGAACGGCGCTCGTGTTGACCGGATCGGGGACGGCCGGCGCGTACCAGGCAGGGGTGTTGCGGGCGCTCCACGAGGCAGGCATCCGCATCGATCTCGTTGCGGGCCGCGGCGTCGGGGTCGTCGGCGCGATGTTCGCCGCGATGGACGGCGGCGCGCGGTTGTGGGACGAGAACGGCGTCTGGCGGGCACCCTCCGCCCGCCGGTTCTACCGATGGCGCCGATCGTTGCGCGTCGCGGGATGGGCACTCGTGGCGGGCGGCGCCATCCTTGCGATTCCGCTCGCGCTCCTCGCGATCGCCGCTGCCATCGCGCTCGCCGGGATGCTCCTCACCTTTCTGGGGTTTGGCAATCTCGGCAGCGCCGCCACGTCGCTGTACAGCCGATGGGTGGAGACGTTGTTCGCGCCTGCGGTCCTGCCGACGATCGTGCCGAGACTCGCAGTGCTCGCGCTGCTCGTCGCGTTCGGCGCGGCGCTGGCCTCGGTTCTGGCGGTAGAGTTTCGGGCCGTGCCAAACGCCGATCGAGTCACGGTCTCGTGGGCCGCCTGCTGGGCGGGCCGCTCGCCACGACCGAGCTCGTGACGGCGTGCTCCACGGAGCTGTGGAATCTCATTCGGGGGGCGGCGCCGCTCACGCCGCCGCCGGCGAACGATCTCGGGCGCCGGTACGTGGAGCTCGTGACCGAGAATCTCGGTCAGCCAGGGTTCCGGGAGCTGCTGATTGCGGTCCACGACATGGACGCGCGGCGCGATCTCGTGTTCGCGCTTCTCGCGCAGAGCCACAGGGCGCGCTTCTTCACGAGACCCGGACCGGACGGCGCCTTCAGGACCGCGGAAGCGTTCGACCTCGGGGGCGTGGCGCGCGAGCATGCGGTCGACGCGCTGAGCGCCGCGCTGGCGATGCCGCTCGCGACGGAGCCGCACCTCGTCACGTTCGCGCCGGAAGGACCCTGGCGCGGCGAGACCCATCGCTTGTGCGATCGTCCGGGCGGCCTCGCGCGCGTGCTCGAGGAAGTGGCGGCCGCAGGCGCCGAGCAGGTCATCGTCGCGACCGCGCTTCCGCCGCAGGGCGGACCGCACGAGCTCAGCTCTGAGCGCGGCGACCTGCGCGGCCACGCCGCTGATTCACTCGCCGCATTCGAGGCCGCCGGCCTCCGAGACGTCCTGGAGCAGTGGATGGGCCGCTTCGCCGGTCTGTTCGTCATCCGTCCCGCACACAACCCGCTCGGCCCCCTCGACTTCGACGGCGTGTACGACGAGCGCTCCGATCGAACCCATACGCTCGCCGAGCTCGTCGATCGCGGCTACGAGGATGCCTACCGCCAGTTCATCGAGCCCGTCGTCGCGGCCAGCGGCGACCGCCTTGAAACGGTCCAACGATAGATTGGCGCCGGTCGGATCGCGCGCGCGTGTAGACTGACGCACAACGCTCGGCTGCCAGCTACCGCTTCCAGCTTCCAGCTTCCAGCAGTCGGCTCAATGAACCCGAGGGGAAACTGAGAGCAGGAAGCTGAGAGCTGGAAGCTGGCAGCTGGAAGCTGAAGCAGGACTGAGACTGAAAATGAAACCATCCACCCAGGCCATTCACATATCCGAAGGCATCAGCCGCGATGCGGCGCCGCTGACGACGCCGATCTACGAGACGACCACGTTCCTGTTCGAGAGCGCGCAGGAAGTGCTCGACTACAACGAAGGGCGCTCGCAGAAGTTCCTCTATTCGCGATACGCGAACCCGACGGTCGTCGCCGTGGAGCAGAAGATCGCGGCGCTCGAGGGCGCCGAGCGCGCGCTGGTACTCTCGAGCGGTCAGGCCGCGACGACGACGGCGCTGCTCGGATTGCTGGCGGCGGGCGACGAGGTCGTGTGCAGTGCGGCGGTCTACGGCGGCACGCTGCACCTGCTGGCCGACTTCCTCCACAAGGTGGGCATTCGTACCGGTTCGTCGAGCCGGACGGCTTCCGCCAGCCGGACACACTCTTTACGCGCGACACGAAGCTCCTCTGGTTCGAGTCGCCGATCAATCCCACGCTGCGGTGCGTGGACGTCGCGGCCGTGGCGTCGGCCTGCCGGGCGCGCGGCGTGCTATCGGTGATCGACAACACGTTCGCGAGCCCCATCAACCAGCAGCCGATCGCGCTCGGCGTGGATCTCGTCATGCACAGCGCGACCAAGTACCTGAACGGCCACAGCGATGTGACCGCCGGCGCGCTTGCAGGATCCGATCAGCACATCGAGACGGTCTACAAGGCGAGAAAGCTCGTGGGGACCGTGCTCGATCCGTATGCCGCGTACGCGCTCGGCCGCGGGCTCAAGACGCTCGCCGTCAGGATGGAGCGTCACAACGCCAACGCCCTTGCAGTGGCGAAGTGGCTGGAGTCCAGCGGGCGCGTGGCCGCGACGTTGTATCCGGGCCTCCCGTCGCACCCGGATCACGCGATTGCCGCGCGGCAGATGCGCGGCTTCGGCGGCATGGTCTGCGTGGATCTCGGCGGCGGCTACGATCGCGCGGCGCGTTTCTTCGATCGGCTGACCGTCTTCAAGCGCGCGGCGAGCCTTGGCGGCGTGGAGAGTCTCTGCAGCCTGCCGGTGCTGACCTCGCAGTGGGGGCACTCCGAGGAGGAGCTGGCGAAGGCCGGTGTCACCCGCAGCATGGCCCGCCTGTCCGTCGGCCTCGAGGATCCGGGCGATCTCATCGCGGATCTCGATCAAGCCCTTACTTGACGGCGGGTTCTTTCTTTCGGTCCTTCTCCGCCGCGGGCTCGTGCAGGAACTGCTCGGCCATTTCGGCGATGCGCTCGCTGATCTCCTGCGCCGTCAGGTCGCCATGCTTGGCGCGGAACCGATCGAGCGGCACGACCGCTTTAGCCATCGCGCGGTGGCCGCCCGCGTTGCCGATGTCGCCGAAGCAGCGCTTCACGAATTCCCCCGCGTTGCGGGAGTAACCCAGGTTGCGAACGCTCACGATGAACGTGCCGTTGACGACTCCCGCGATGATCGTCCACTTCACGTCCTCGAGCTGCAGGAAGAAGTCGGCCGTGTACGGGATCACGTCCTCGCGCGGCGCGTCTCCAATGAACGCGCTGAACACCTGATCGCGCATGATTCCGCCCTGCGACGCGCGGGTGACGTACACCAGCCGCTCCAGCGTGATCTCCGCACCCTCCATCTTCCGGATGAGCGCCGCGTCGGCCAGCGGGTAGAGGAACGTGAACGCCTCGAGGTCGACGCGGTTCGTGTGCCGCGCGAAGAAGAGCGTGTCCGACTTGATCGCGTAGAGCATCGCCGTGGCCGTGCGTTCCGAGATATTCACGTCCACGGCGCGCAGGTGCTCGGTCAGGATCGTGCAGGTCGATCCGTAGTCCGCGCGGATGTCCTTGAAGACCGTGCTGTAGCCCGGCTGTTCGGGATGATGATCGATGACGAGATCCGCCCGGTCGAGCAATCCGCCGAAGTAGTGGGGCTGCACGTCGACCGTGGCAATGCGCTCGAACTCCTGGAACGACGCCGGCGTGATCTGCTCGACGTGGATGTCGAGCATGTTCGCCATGCGCAGGTTCTCCGGACGCGTCACGCCCTGGATCGCGCCGATGATGGCGGTCGTCTTGGTCCGCCGGAGCAGGTTGCGCAGCGCCAGCCCGCTCGCGAGCGCGTCGGGATCCGGATCGTTGTGGAGCAGGATCAGGACGCGATCCGCGTCGGCGAAGTAGCGCTGGTACTGCTGGACGCGCGCGCGCGTCATCGACCGGCTCAATTCCGTGACGAGCGTCGGGCTGATCAGCTCACCGAGGCTGATGTGCGTCACGTCCGGTTCGGCGGACGTGGAATGCTCCGGCGTCTTCTCGGTTTTCGGTCCCGTGTGCACGACGTAGATCAGCGTCCCGCCCGCGTCGCGGATCGCGGAAACCGTCTTCTTGATGCTGCGCCTGGCGTTTTCCTGAACGATGAAGCAGGTGCTGGGTGAGATGTCGGCCTTGAGGTAGGTATCTATCCGGCGCGGGTCCCCGACGGTGACCTGCATGCCGGCGTCGTGGAGCTTGCGCGCGAGGGGCCGACTCTCGACGAGGAACTCGACCTCGAAGCTCGGCAACAAAACGTCGTCCAGGGAGCGGATGAACAACTCGTCCTGACAGATGGCGAACACGCGCACGTCAGCCGAGCCTCCCCACTCCCTCCAACCGCAGGGTCTTCATGCCGGAACCTCGATTATACGCCCGTACGCACGGGCGCGGCGGCCGCCCGGGCGCGCGCGGTAAGGACCTGATTGCCAAACCGCGCAAATCAGCCATAATGTCGCGCAACGACGGTTCAGTGTCGGATTCCTGGCCGCAGCTCATCATGTCCACCGTTCGTGCCGCCGCCGCATGGCTTCTGCCCGCCCTCGTCGTCGGGACGATCGGCGCCGGTGCGCAGCAGCGTTTCAAGGCTGGCGTCGATCTCGTGCACTTTTCGGTCGTCGTCACCGACAAGCAGGGATCGCCGATCACCGGCCTCAAGGCGGAAGACTTCGACGTGGTGGAGGAGGGGAAGGCCCAGAGGATCACCTACTTCACCGAAGGCGATCCGAACGACGGCGACAAGCTCGGAGAAATCCTGCCGCTGCGCCTCGGCCTGGCGCTCGACTCGAGCGGCAGCATGGATCGCGACATCAGCCACGTCCGGACCGGCGTCATCAAGTTCCTGCTGGGGAACGAAGCGGCGATCGACTACACGCTCGTCGATTTCGACACGGAAATCCGTGTAACGCGCTACGGACCCGACGAGACCGAGCGGCTGATCGAGCGAATCCGCCGCCGGCGGCCGGACGGGTGGACGGCGCTCTACGACGCCGTTGGCGTGTATCTGCACAGCATCGGGCCGCAGGACGGTCAGAAGATCCTGCTGCTCTACACCGACGGCGGCGACACGCGCAGCGAGCTCACGTTCTCGGATCTGCTCGATCTGCTGAAATCGTCGGACGTCACGGTGTATCGATTGGCTACCTCGAGCATCAGCCGAGCGGCGCGCGCGCGCTGCAGCAGAGCCAGTTGCAGCGAATGGCCGCGATCACGGGAGGCCAGGCGTTCTTCCCGACGACCATCAAGGACCTCGACAAGATTTACGAAAAGATCCAGCGCGAGATCGCGGCGCGCTACAGCATCGGCTACCTCTCGTCGGATACGCGCAAGGATGGCGCGTGGCGGAAGGTCGAGGTCCGGTTGAAGCGGCCTGACGTCAAGGGCGCCAAGCTGCGTACGCGCACGGGCTACTTCGCGCCGTATCGTGAAGGCGGCCACTGACCGCCCCATTACCCACCTCTTCTCTCAACATATGGTACGATCGGCGGTTGAGTCTCTCCCGCGGGGACGCCCGTACTTCCATCTGTACGTCCGGGACGTGGCATAGCATGGCCTCCAAGTACGACAAGTTCAATCTCGTGACCGATTTCGAACTGCGCGGCGACCAGCGCCGGGCGATCGAGGAGCTCACCGAAGGGTTGACGCGCGGCGACAAGGCGCAGGTGCTGCTGGGTGTGACCGGCTCGGGCAAGACGTTCACGATGGCGCAGTGCATCGCGCGCGTGAACCGTCCGACGCTGGTGATGGCGCACAACAAGACGCTGGCCGCGCAGCTGTACCAGGAGTTCCGGCGGTTCTTCCCCGAGAACGCCGTCGAGTACTTCGTCAGCTACTACGACTACTACCAGCCGGAAGCCTACGTGCCGACGACCGACTCGTACATCGAGAAGGAGGCGACGATCAACGACGAGATCGATCGCATGCGGCTGTCGGCCACGCGGTCGCTCTTCGAGCGCCGCGACGTCATCATCGTCGCCAGCGTGTCCTGCATCTACGGCCTCGGGTCGCCGGAGGCCTACTACGGCATGATGCTGCCGCTCGAGCGGGGCCAGCGCATCGATCGCGACCAGATCCTCCGGAAGCTCGTCGAAATCCAGTACGAGCGCAACGACTACGACTTCAACCGCGGCGTCTTCCGCGTGCGCGGCGACATCGTCGAGGTCTATCCGTCGTACGAGGACCAGGCGCTGCGGATCGAGCTGTTCGGCGACGAGGTCGACGAGCTGGTGACGTTCGATCCGCTGACGGGAAAGACCATTCGTCGCAACGACAAGGTGGCGATCTATCCCAAGACGCACTTCGTGACGTCGAGGGATCGCACGAAGCAGGCCGTCGAGACGATCAAGGCGGAGCTCGCGTGGTATCGCGGCCAGCTCGAGTCGGAGGGGAAGGTCCTCGAGGCCCACCGGCTGCACCAGCGGACGATGTTCGATCTCGAGATGATCAAGGAGATCGGGTACTGCCACGGCATCGAGAACTACGCCAGGCACCTGACTGGCCGCCAGGCGGGCGAGCCTCCGCCGACGCTCCTGGACTATCTGCCGTCGGACGCGCTCGTCATCGTCGACGAGAGCCATCAGAGCGTGCCGCAGATCAGGGGCATGTATCACGGCGACCGCTCGCGCAAGGAAGTGCTCGTGGCCTACGGGTTCCGGCTGCCGTCGGCGCTCGACAACCGTCCGCTCAACTTCGAGGAGTGGGAGACGAGGGTGTCGCAGCTGCTCTTCGTGTCGGCGACGCCCGGCCCGTACGAGCTGCATCACTCCGGCGGCGCGGTCGTCGAGCAGATCATCCGGCCGACCGGGCTCGTGGATCCGCCGATCGACGTGCGTCCCGTGCGCGGACAGGTCGACGATCTGCTGGCTGAGATCCGCGAGCGGGCGGGGCGAGGGGAGCGCGTGCTGGTCACGACGCTGACCAAGCGCATGGCCGAAGATCTGACGCAGTACTACCAGGAGCTCGGCGTCCGGGTGCGCTATCTCCACTCCGACATCGAGACGCTCGAGCGGATCCAGATCCTGCGCGACCTGCGTCGCGGAGAGTTCGACGTCCTCGTCGGGATCAACCTGCTTCGCGAGGGCCTGGATCTACCCGAGGTCTCGCTGGTCGCGATCCTGGATGCGGACAAGGAAGGTTTCCTGCGATCGGGCGGGTCGCTGATTCAGACCGTCGGGCGCGCGGCGCGCAACATCAACGGCCGCGCGATCATGTACGCCGACAAGATGACCGATTCGATGCGGCATGCCATCAACGAGACCGACCGGCGCCGCAGGATTCAGGAAGCCTACAACCTCGAGCATGGCATCACGCCGATGTCGATCGTCAAGAGCATCGACGAGGTGATGAGCAGCGTCTACGAGAGGGACTACGTGACGGTGGCGGCCGACGAGAAGGATCAGTTCCGCACCCAGGCCGAGCTCGAAGCGCACATCGCCGAGCTCCGCGGCCAGATGAAGGCTGCCGCCGCGAACCTCGAGTTCGAGAAAGCCGCGTCGATTCGCGACCGGATCAAGCAGCTCCGCGGCCACGAGCTGGGCCTGGCCGGGAGCCGGCGCTGACGTGGCAGGACTCGTCGAGTGGCTGAAGTCGGCGCTACTGGAGATCCAGGAGTACGTGCTGATGGTCGGCCAGGTCCTGCGCGGCCTGGTGACGCGTCCGTTCTACTACCGCGACGTGATCGAACAGTTCGAGGAGATCGGCATCGGCTCGCTGACGGTCGTCCTTCTCACGGGGATGTTCACGGGAATGGTCCTCGCGCTCCAGTCGGGTTTCACGCTCGACCAGTTCGGCGCGCGCTCGATGGTGGGCCGCCTGGTCAGCGCGTCAATCGTCAAGGAGCTCGGACCGGTGCTGACCGGGCTGATGGTGGCGGGCCGCGTCGGGTCCGGCATCGCCGCGCAGCTCGGCTCGATGATGGTGACGGATCAGATTGCGGCGCTGCGGGCGCTCGGGACCGATCCGATTCGCAAGCTGGTCGTGCCGAGGATTCTCGCAGGGCTCGTCATGGTCCCGCTCCTGACCGTGATCGCCGGCGGTATCGCCATGGTGGGCGGATGGCTCGTGACGGTCGCGCTGCTTCGCGTCGCGTCGTCGGTCTACTGGAATGCCGTCGTCCAGGGGCTGTTCATCCAGGACGTCTGGATGGGGCTCATCAAGCCGTTCTTCCTCGGGTTCGCGATCGTCAGCATCGGCTGCCATGTCGGGCTTCGCACCACGGGCGGCACGCAGGGTGTGGGCCGGTCGACGACGAACGCCGTCGTTGCGAGCTCGGTCGCGGTCATCGCCGTCGACTACCTGGTCACGCAGCTCCTCATCGTCCTGCTCTACTGATGGCGATCGAACAGTCCACCCGCGATCACCTGCTCGAGGAGGCCCTCGGCCCGGGCGGCCCGATCGTCGTCTTCGACGACGTCTGGCTGGCGTTCGACGAGAAGGTGATCCTGCGCGGCATCAGCTTCACGCTGCAGACCGGTCACACCAAGATCTTCCTCGGCGCCAGCGGTGCCGGAAAATCGACGATTCTCCGCCTCATCCTGGGGTTGCTCAAGCCGGATCGGGGACGCATCTTCGTCAACGGCGAGCGCGTCGACACGATGTCCGAGGACGACTTGATGGCGGTTCGCGCCGACCTGGGCATGGTGTTCCAGGAGGGCGCGCTCTTCGATTCGCTGACCGTACGCGAGAACGTCGGGTACCAGCTGTACGAGGAGCTGCACTGGCCGCTCGACCGGGTGGAAGCGCGCGTCAGGGAAGTGCTCGGGTTCATCGGGTTGTCCGACTTCATCGAGCGCCTGCCGTCGGAGCTCTCGGGGGGCCAGCGGCGTCGCGTCGCCATCGCACGGACGATGTCGTACAAGCCCAGGATTCTTCTCTACGACGAACCGACGACCGGCCTCGATCCGATCACGGCGCTCACCGTGGATGAAGAGATCATCAAGCTGCGCGACGTCGAAGGCGTCAGCTCGATCCTGGTCACGCACCAGCTTCGGGATGCCTTCTTCGTCGCGGAACACACGGCGGCCCGGCAGGCCAGCAAGATCACGTTCGACCGCGCCGCGGGACGCAAGGCCAACGAGGCGGAGTTCATCATGCTGCGCGAAGGTAAGATCGCATTCGAGGGCAATGCCGCGGAGCTCCGTGCGGCGGCCGATACGGACCCGTACATCACCTCTTTCCTCTCGTAGGGCCGACTGACATGCCAAGAACACGCTCGCTTGCCTGGTCCGAACTGAAGATCGGGATCGTCGCCGCGGTGGCGTTGGGACTCGCCGTCATGCTGATCATCGCGGTCGGAGGCGCGGCGGGCTTCTCCTGGCAGCGCTACGAGCTCAAGACGAAGTTCGCCGACGTCAAAGGCCTCAAGAGCGGCGCGGTCGTGCGCGTCGCCGGCGTCGAGGTCGGGAAGGTCACCGAGGTCACGCTCAGCGGCGCGGAGGTCGAAGTGCTGTTCCAGGTCAAGAAGGGCAACGAGCAGCGGATTACGACCGACTCTCGTGCGTCGATCGGATCCCTGAGCCTGCTGGGCGAGCCCGTGATCGACATCAGCCCTGCGACGACGGGCACGCCGTTGAAGGATGGCGACTTCGTGCCCACGGGCCGCACGCCCGGGCAGCTCGCCGACGTCGCGGAGAGCGCGCGCGTCGCGCTCGATTCGGCGGCGGCCATCCTGACGGACATTCGCGCCGGGAAGGGGACGGTAGGCAAGATATTCAGCGACGACCTGCTGTACAAGGAAATCACCGCGTTCGTCAGCGCCGCGGAAGGCGTCACTGCCAACCTGCGCCATGGGCGCGGGACGCTGGGGAAGTTGCTGAGCGATCCCGTCGCCTATGAGCGGCTGAACGGTTCGCTCGAAAACCTGCAGGAGGTCACCCGGGGCATCCGCGCGGGCGAGGGCTCGCTCGGGCGGCTCGTCAAGGACGACGCGCTGGCCAAGTCGCTCACGTCCGCAACCGCGAACATCGACGACGTGACCGGACGGCTCAGGCGGAACGACAATTCGCTGGGCAAGCTGCTGACGGAGAAGGAGCTGTACGACCGCTTCAACTCCCTTGCGACCCGGATCGACACCGTGGTCGCCGACCTGCAGAAGGCCGAGGGCACGGCCGGCCAGCTGCTGCGGAACAAGGAGTTGTATGAGAACATTAATGGCGCCGCGAGCGAAATGCGGGGCCTGATCGCGGACATCCGGAAGGATCCGAAGAAGTACCTGAACGTCAGAGTGAGCATCTTCTAGATCGATCCGCCGACACGGACAGAAGGAGAGAAACGCATGACACGGGATGACGGAGGGGCCGCCGGAACGGTCGTAGTCGCGTTCGTCCTCGGTGCGCTCACCGGCGCGGCGGTGGCGCTGCTGCTGGCGCCCACGACGGGCGATGAAACGCGCCGCATCCTCGCCGAGAAGGCGAAAGAGGGCCGCGAGAAGGCGCAGGATGTCGCCCGGCAGGGGCGCGAGTTCGTGAACCGCCAGCGCGACAACCTTTCCAGCGCGATCGACAAGGGCCGCGAGGCGTACAACCAGGCCCGCGGCGCGCAGGGTCCGCTCGGCGGGGAGAACCTGTGAGCTGGAGCGAGGTCTTTCTCGGCGTGATTGCGCTGGCAACCCTGCTGATGTCGATCGTGCAGGTCAGCGCGCTTGTGGCGATCCTCGCGGTCGCCCGCAAAGCGCAGCAGAGCCTCTCGGAGTTGCAGCGCGACGTCAGGCCGCTCCTTGCGAAGGCGAATGCCATTGCCGACCAGGCCTCGCACACGGCGACGGTCGCATCGGTGCAGGCCGAGAAGATCGACCGCCTCGTCACGGACCTCGCGCAGCGCGTCGATCAAACCGCGGGCGTCGTCCAGCAGGCCATCATCACGCCCGCGCGGGAGGGCATGGCCATCGTCGCGGCCCTCAAAGCCGGCCTCCAGGCCCTCCAGGGCTTCCGCGAGCGCCCGCGCCACCCCCGTACCGCCGACGAGGAAGATCCGCTCTTCATTGGGTAATCCGCGCGCCCTGCCGGTTGATTTTGCGCCGACAGGAGTGATAGAAGGTGTCATTCCAGTCTGAGTCCGAGGTCACTTTCATGCTGACTCGAATGCGTACGTCTGCGGCGGCGCTGTTGTTGTGTCTGGCGGCGGCGCCGGCTGCGTACCAGGCGCCGAAGTCCGCCAGCGTCGCGAAGCAGCTGACAGCGGCCCTCGAAGCCGCCAAGCTCGATTCGATTGCGGCAGCGGATCCGTCCGATCCCACCGCGTTCGTGGCCGCGCTCTATATTTCCGGCTCGCAGCTGCTGGTGGTCTCGGCCAAGTACGCGGCCCCGCCGCTGCTCACTGCGAAGATCAAGTCGAAGGAATATCGCGACGTCTACATCGATCTCAGCGCCGCGGCGGTCGCCGGCTCGAAGACGTTCATCATCGACCAGAATTGCGATGGCCTGCTGTCGAAGCCGGACAACGATTCCGCCCCGGACAGCTGGGAAGCGGCGTCGCTGAACCTGTCGTTCGACGGCGAGTGGCGGAAAGCCAAGATGTCCGAGGCCGAGTACATGAAGGCGTACTCGGCGGCGGATGAACGCTACGCTGCCCTGGTGGCGCTGCTGACCGCGCAGGCGAAGCGCTGATGTCCGCGCGCTGGAGTTCGGGCTGCCGCCTGAGATAGACTGAACGTTCCCACATTCGGGCGCTTGGCTCAGCGGTAGAGCACCGCCTTCACACGGCGGGGGTCAGTGGTTCGAATCCACTAGCGCCCATTAACCTTCGCTCTCAGATCGCCGCGAAGGTTGCACCACGTTCTGCTATGACGCGAATCTCGACAGCGCTCGTCCTGCTCGTATGCCTCGCGCCCATGGGCGCGGCAGCACAAACGTTGGCCACCCTGGTCGGGATCGTCCAGGACGTCCAGGGCGGCAGGCTCCCTGGAGTGACCGTCCGGGTCCGCAACCTCGCCACGGGCGTCTCCCGCGAGCTCGTCACCGATTCGGAGGGGCGCTTCCGCGCGACGGCCTTGTCGGCCGGCGAGTACGAGTTGCGGGCCTCGCTGGATCCGTTCCGCCCGCTCGTGCAGACGGGCGTGCGGCTGACCGTCGGTGAGAGCGCCGCGGTGACGCTGACGATGCAGGTCGGCACCGCCGAGGAGGTGACGGTCCGCGGCACGTCGGCGGTGAACACCCAGACAGGGGAGCTCAGCTTCCTGACCGATCAGCGGACGATCGAGCACCTTCCTGTCAACGGACGCAACTACACCGACCTGATGCAGCTGCAGCCGACCGTGAACGTGTTTCCGAACCGCGACAATGGCTCGGTGGTCGCGCACGGGCTCGCGATGAGCGTGAACGGCCAGAACCCGCGAACCAACATCTATCTGCTGGACGGCACGCTCCAGAACGACTTCACCAACAGCCCGGCGAGCAGCGCCGCCGGCACCGCGCTCGGGATGGACACGATCCGGGAGTTTCGGCTCGCGTCGAACAGCTACAGCGCCGAGTACGGTCGCGCCGCGGGCGGACAGATCAACGTCATCACGAAGTCGGGCACGAACCTCTTCTCGGGAAGCGCGTTCACGTTCCATCGGAACAGCGCGCTCGATGCCCGCAACTACTTCGACGATGACGAGAAACCGAGCTTCCGGCGCTACCAGTTCGGAGGGACGCTGGGTGGCCCGCTGCGACCGGACCGGATGTTCGTGTTCGTGGGATACGAGGGCCTGTACGAGAATCTCGGCCGGACCATCGTCACGACGGTCCCTGACGACAACGCCAGGCGGGGCATTCTGCCGACGGGCCCGGTGTCGATCAATCCGTCCGTCCTGCCGTATCTGCTGGAGTTTCCGGTGGCCAACGGCCCGTCGCTCGGTGACGGCCTCGCCCAGCACCGGTTCGGTTTCGACCAGCGTCTCGATCAGAACTTCTTTCAGGGCCGCTTCGACGCGGTTCCGTCCGCCGGTGCACAGTTGTTCGCCCGCTACACGCTGGACGATGCCGAGCAGGCCCTCCCGACCGACTATCCGCAGTTTCCACGCGCGTTCGTCTCGCGGAACCAGTTCCTGACCGCGGAATACCGGAACGTGGTGTCGCCGACGACCTTCGCCACCGCGCGGTTTGGCTTCAGCGGCACGCGCATCGCCCAGACAGTCGAGTCGAACACCACGCAGCCGGTGTCGCCGTTCGTGCCCGGGCAGCCGACGATGGGGGCGATCGACATTGGCGGCCTGCCCCGTTTCGGCCCTCAGCTCTCGGCCGACCTGGTACTCGAACAGGACGTGTTCAGCGGCCAGGTGGATGTGACGCACACGCGTGGTCGTCACCTGCTCAAGGCTGGCGGCATCGTCGAGCGCTATGGCACGTTCGAATTCAATCCGACCTTCAGCCGCGGCGTCTACCGGTTCGCGAGTCTGCCCGCGTTCCTCGCCGGCTCCGCGGCCTCGTTCGTCGGCTTGACACCCGAGGGCGACGTCAACCGCGAGTGGGACTGGACGCTGTTCGGAGCCTACGTGCAGGACGACTGGGCCGTCGCCCGCGACGTGACGATCAACGCTGGCCTCCGCATGGAGATCGCGACGGTGCCGCTCGATCCCCGCGACGTGAACATGCCCGACCTGCTCGCGCCCGCGCCGATGGCGGGGCCGCTGTACAGAATCCGGGCCCAACGTTCTCTCCTCGCCTGGGCGCGGCCTGGAACATCGGCGGGGACAATCGCACCTCGCTGCGAGGCGGGTACGGCCTCTACTACACGCTCAACAATCAGCAGGAGTTGATCGTCACGGTCACGAACCCGCCCGCGACGCCGCGAGTGGTCATCGGCGCCCCCACGTTTCCGGTGCCGCCGTTCGAACGTGCCGGCGGGATCTCGGTGCGTCCCATCCAGTACGACATCGAGTACCCACGCGTCCACACGTGGAACGTGAGCCTGGAGCGGAGCCTGTGGGACAACTGGGTTGCGACGATCGGCTACGCCGGAGCGAGGGGACGGCATCTCTGGCGCAACACCGACGCGAATGTGCCGCAGCCGACGATCCTCGGGGACGGGACACCCTTCTATCCGGCGGGACTGACGCGTCCCAACCCGAGCTTCTCGGCGATCGAGCTGAAGGCGAGCGATGGCGACTCCTGGTACTAGCGCGCTCATCCTGGAGGCGCGCCGGCAGTGGAATCGCGGGTTGCAGGTGCAGACGTTCTACAGCTGGTCGAAGGCGGAAGACACGACGCAGAATGCCACGTTCTTCTCGGATTCCACGACGAGCCTCGTGTCGGCGCTGCCGGAAGTGATCCCCGACTACAACAAGGGGCCTCGGACTTTCACGCCGAACACAACTGGGTGCTGAGCGCGATCTGGCAGATTCCGGCCGGCTTCGAGCGCGGGAGCGTGGCCAGCGCCCTGTTCAACGACTGGCAGGTCGCGAGCATCGTGCGCATGCGCAGCGGGAGTCCGCTCACCGTGTTCGTGCAGACCAACCGCTCGCGGTCGCTCTGGGCACCTTCGCTTGGTCCGGGCACGGGACCCGATCGCCCGAGCTACGCACCCGGCCGCGGACCGGACGACGCGGTGACGGGTGATCCGAACGCCTGGTTCGATCCGACGGCGTTCGTGCTGCAACCGGCGGGAAGGCTGGGCAACGTCGGTCGCAACGATCTCATCGGTCCGGACTTCCGCACGATGGACCTGTCGTTCACCAAGTCCGTGGCGTGGCCCCGAGTCGGCCCCGCCCCCAGCCTCCAGTTCCGGCTCGAGATCTTCAACGTGTTCAATCGGGTCAACTTCGGACCGCCGTCGCTGGTGGCTTTCAGCGGCACCGGCACCGAAACGGCCCCGCTGGCGTCATTCGGGCAGATCCGCAGCACGATCTCATCGGCCCGTCAGATGCAACTGGGCGTGCGCTTCACGTTCTGAACGGCTCGACTGAGCCGGGCTTCCCGCTACTTTCGTCGTTCCGGCAGGCGGCGCTCCGACGGCCCGTCATAGTCATGATCCTTCGGATCGATCTGCCGCATGGGCTGCTGGCGCTGGCGTTCCTCGTCGGCATGCGCGGCGATGCCGGGAACTCGCGAGATGATGAAGAGCGCGTCCGCGATCGTCGGCGGGATGCCGAGATCGCCGCAGACCGCCGCGATCGCCCCATCGATGTTGACGGGGAGCGTCCGGCCTTCCGCGTCGGGAAAGTCATGCAGCACGAGCTCCACCGCGCGAATCATCTGGATGTGATCGGACTCGACTTCGAGCTCGAGCGCCATCTGGAACAATCGCGCAGCGCGAGGATCACGGGTGTGGAAGCGGTGGCCGAAGCCGGGCGGCGTCTCTCCGGAGTCGATGCAGCGCTGGACGATCGCTGTGGCGGCTTCCCGCACGGAGCTCCCGTTTCGGATGAGCGCCAGGCCGGTGTCGAGAAACTGCATGCAGCTCTCGATGTCCCCGCCGTGATACCGGCCGAATCCCAGGACGCCGGCCGCCACGCACGCGCGGAGCGGGGCGCCGGTGGTGGCGGTATTTCGCGCAGCCAGCGTCGATGGCGGCGTGGCGCCGTGATCGATGAACGAGACGAGCAGCGCCTCCATCAGGCGTCCCATCCCGGGGCTGGGAATCTCTCCGACGAGCAAAAGGTAAATCGCCTCGCCGAACGTGAGGCGGCCCATGATCTCGTCGAGCGCGTAGCCGCGCACCAGGATCTTGTTCGGCTCGATGCACGTCAGCGCGGTGTGCCACACGTCACCGCTCGCGCCGGCCCGCCCTGCCTGGCGCTTTGGACCCATCGCGATCGCGTCAATCTCGGTTGGTCGGGGCTTCATGGCATGACCCTCATGTTCCGTAGAGCCGATCGCCGAAATCACCCAAGCCGGGCACGATGAACTTGTGGTCGTTCAGCCCTTGATCGATCGCCGGCGTGTAGATGTGCACGTCGGGATGGTGCTGCTCGACGAGCGCGATGCCTTCGGGAGCGGCAACGATGCAGATCATGCGGACGTTGCGGCCGCCGGCCTCGCGTATCCGGTCCAGCGCGGCCACGGCGCTCCCGCCGGTCGCGAGCATCGGGTCGATCATGAGCACGAACGCGTCAGTGAGATCGCGCGGAAGCTTCGAGTAGTACTGCGAGGCGACCGCCGTCATCTCGTCGCGCTGCAGGCCGATGTGGCCAACCCGCGCGGTCGGGATGAGTTCGAGCACGGCATCCAGCATGCCGAGACCCGCGCGCAGCACCGGCACCACCACGACGCCGTCCCGCACGCGCCGGCCGAAGGCCGGGCCGAGCGGGGTATGGACCTGAGTGGCGACACTCGGCACGTCTCGCGTCGCTTCCGAGGCGAGCAGCAGGCTGATGCGCATCGCCATGTGCCGGAACCTTTCCGGTGACGTCGAGGCGTCGCGCAGCGTCGCCAGGGCGTCATGCACGAGCGGATGCTCCACGATGTGCACTGGCACGGGCTTCACTATACACGCTCGGGGGTTCCGGGTTCCGGGTGCCGGGCTTCCGGGTCCCAGGCCCGGAGTTTCTTCGTTCCCTGGTTCTTGGTGCAGGGGTTCGGGCGTCCGATGTCGTATCGAAAGACGATAGAATTCAGCACTCATGCTTCGGGTGCTGTGTGCGGTTCTGGCCATCGGGTTCGCGGTGTCGACGTCGCAGCCGGCGCGCCGCGATGTCTCGCTCATCGTGACCGGCGGAACGGTCGTCACGGTGGACGGGGCGGAGCGGGTGATGAGTCCAGGCGCGGTCGCGGTCGACGGGCGCGACATTGTCGCGGTGGATACGGTCGAGGCGATTGGGGAGCGGTTTTCGGCTCGGGACACCATCGACGCGCGCGGCCACGTGGTGCTGCCGGGCCTGATCAACACGCATACGCACGCGCCCATGGTGCTCTACCGCGGGCTGGCCGACGACCTCGCGCTCATGGAATGGCTGCAGAAGTACATCTTTCCGGCGGAGGCGAAGACAGTCAGCCCTGAGTTCGTCCGAGCGGGCACGCGGCTCGCGGCGCTCGAGATGATCCAGTCGGGTACCACGGCGTACGCCGACATGTACTACTTCGAGGAGGAGATCGCCCGGGCGACGAAGGAGGCCGGCATCCGGGGCGTACTCGGGCAGACGATCATCCAGTTTCCGGTCCCGGACGCGAAGACGCCGGAGGAAGGGATCGCGCGCGCGGCGGCCTTCGTCCGCCAGTGGAAATCCGACGAGCTGATCGTGCCCGCGATCGCGCCTCACTCCATGTACACGCTCGAGGCGAAGACGCTCAAGACCATCCGCGCGTTCGCCGACAAAGAGCAGGTCCCCGTGATCATCCATCTCGCGGAGACCTCGGACGAGGTGAAGGTCGCCAGGACGAAATACAAGACGACCCCGACGCAGTTCCTCGAGTCGATTGGATTCTTCGGCGACCGGACGCTCGCCGCGCATGGCGTCCACCTCACGCCGGCCGACATCCGGGTCCTGGCGAAGCGCCGCGTGGGCGTATCGCACAATCCCGAGAGCAACATGAAGCTGGCGAGCGGGACGGCGCCCGTCATCCAGATGCAGCGCGCGGGGATTCACGTCGGCCTGGGCACGGACGGGGCCGCGAGCAACAACGACCTGGACATGTTCGAGGCGATGCGGCAGGCGGCGTTCCTGCACAAGCTCGAGAGCCACGATCCCCGGGCGCTGCCGGCGAAGACGGCGATTCGGATGGCGACGATCGACGGCGCGCGCATCCTCGGCATGGATCGCGAGCTCGGATCGCTCGAGGCCGGCAAGCGCGCCGACCTGATCGTGGTGTCCATGCGGTCGGCGAGGCAGACGCCGTTCTACGATCCGCTGTCGCACCTCGTCTACGTGACGCGCGGCGACGACGTGCGGACCGTGGTGGTGAACGGAAAGATCGTGATGCGCGACAGGCAAGTACTGACGTTGAACGAGCAGGCTATCCTGGACGAGGCCGGCATGTGGGCCGCCAAAGTCCGTCAGGCTGTTCACTAGCAGGGTCCGAGCGTGGAAATACTGCTGACCGAAGACCAGATTCAGAACCGAATCCGCGAGATGGGCGCGGAGATCGACGGCGCCTACGACGGCGACGATCCGATTCACCTCGTCGGCGTGCTCAAGGGCGGGTTCATGTTCATGGCGGATCTCGTGCGCGCGATGGGCGCGCGCGTGACGCTCGATTTCATCGCCGTGTCGAGCTACGCCAAGAGCACGAAGTCCTCGGGCGAAGTGCGCATGCTCAAGGATCTCGACACGAGCCTCGAGGGCCGCCACGTCATCATCGTCGAGGACATCGTCGATACGGGCCTGACGCTGACGTATCTGCAGGACATCCTCCGCGCGAGAGCGCCGAGATCGCTGAAGACGGCGTGCTTGCTCAGCAAGCCGTCCAGGCGCAAGGTCGACGTGGCCGTCGACTACATCGGCTTCACGATCGAGGATCGATTCGTGGTCGGCTACGGGCTCGACTACGCGGAGAAGTACCGCAATCTCGGCTACATCGCGGTGCTCGACGGCGAATGAAGCGTTTCGACATCATCACGGAAGCCGACGCCAGGGTGATCGACTACGGGGCGACCGTCGAGCTGGCCCCGGGCGGTGTGGTGACGCCGCTCGCGAAGGACACGCTGGCGGCCAGGCGCGTGACGGTCGTGCCCGCGGGCTCGATGGATCCGTCGCTGCCGGCGGATCTGGCGCCGGTGGCGGACGTGCGCCGCGTGACGATCGGCAGCGATCATTCAGGGGTGGCGCTGAAGCGGACGATCGTGCAGCAGCTTCGGGGGCGCGGCCTGAGCGTGCTCGACGTCGGGACCGACGGCCCGGATCCGGTGGACTACCCGGACATCGCGGAGGCCGTCGCGCGGTCGGTTGCCCGCCGGGAAGCGGACGCCGGCATCGTGATCGACGGCGCCGGGATCGGGTCGGCGATCGCGGCGAACAAGGTGCGCGGCGTCAGGGCCGCGATGTGCCTCGACGAAACGACCGCGAGGTACTCGCGGGAGCACAACGGCGCGAACGTGCTGAGCCTCGGCGCCACCCTCGTGCCGAGCACCGAGGCCGCACTCAGGATCGTCGACGTCTGGCTCGGCACGGCGATGCGCGAAGCGCGCTACATCAGGCGTCTCGTGAAGATCCGTCGTCTGGAGGAGCGGCCGTGAATCCCCGCGACCTGCAGCGCCTCGTCGAGATCATCAGCGAGGAAATCCTCGCAGCCCAGGGTTCTGCCGGCGCCACGGCGCGCTGCGCGTGCCACTCGGTCCTCTCGGACTGCTGTCCGTCACGCCTCCGTGGCGTGATCGACGCCGGCGCGACCAGGCTGGGCGTGCACGCGGCGGGCGGGGCGCCGGACGGCGTCTCGGGAATGATCGATCACACGCTGCTCAAGCCTGATGCGACCCGGGCCGACGTCGAGAAACTGTGCCGCGAGGCTGCCGAGTTCCACTTCGCGACCGTCTGCGTGAACCCGGTGTGGGTGGCACGCTGCGCCTCGCTGCTGAGAGGGAGCGGAGTCGGCGTCTGCTCGGTCGTCGGCTTTCCGCTCGGCGCGACGACGGCCGACGTCAAGCAGTACGAAACGCGACGCGCGATCTACGACGGCGCGTCCGAGATCGACATGGTCATCAACGTGGGCGCGCTGAAGTCGGGCGATCTGCGCACCGTCGAGCGGGACATCGAGGCGGTCGTCGATGCCTGCCGTCAATGCGGCGTGGTCAGCAAAGTGATCATCGAGGCGGCGCTCCTGACCGACGAAGAGAAGATCACGGCGTCGACGCTGACGAAAGCGGCGGGCGCGGACTTCGTGAAGACGTCAACAGGCTTCGGTCCGGGCGGCGCGACGGCCGCAGATGTCGCGCTCATGCGGCGCGTGGTCGGCGCCGAGATGGGCGTCAAGGCTGCGGGCGGCGTGCGCGATCTCGAGGGCCTGAAGGCGATGGTAGCGGCCGGCGCGTCCCGCGTCGGGGCCAGCGCCGGCGTGAAGATCGTCCAGGAATCGAAGGGACAGAAGCCCGCCGCGTCGTCGCCCAGCGGCTACTGACCCGCTTTTCCGGGTGGCGGGCCGCCTGGCTGGGCCGCAGTCGCACCCAGGGCGGGATACGGGATCTGAACGCCAGCGGCCACCAGTGCCTTGCGGAGCCGACGCCGGAGCTCGCGCCCGACCTCCCACTGCTTGGTCGGCACGGTCTTGATCCGCAACTTGATCTGCATCGCCCAGTCGCCAAACGCGTCCACGCCGAGGACCTCGATCGCCTCGAGGATGAACGGTCCGTAGCGCGTGTCTTTCTGAAGCTCGTCCCCGATGGCGCGCACGATCTCGACGATGCGATCGGAATCTTCCTGATAGGGAATCGCGAGCGTCATCACGTAGAAGGAGAAGTCCTTGCTGCGGTTCGCGAGCGTGTTGATGCTGCCGTTGGGAAACACGTGAACGGCGCCTTCCTCGTCGCGCAGCACGATCGTCCGGAGGTTGATCTCCTCGACCAGGCCGCTGACGCCGTTGATCGCCGCGACGTCGCCGACGCGGACCTGATCCTCGAGGATCATGAAAAAGCCGCCGATGATGTCGCGCACGAGAGTCTGTGCGCCGAAGCCGACGGCGAGGCCCGCGATGCCGGCGCCGGTCAGGACGGGCGCGATGTTGACGTCGAATTCGTCGAGGATCATCACCAGGGCGACGCCGCAGACGCCGATCGTGCTCGCCCTGTGGACGAGCGATCCTAGAGTCCGCGCGCGTTTTGCACGCTCGAGCGCGTCGACGCTCGTCCCCAGTCCGACCTGGTATTCGAATCGTCGAACGAACAGCGCGATGAGCCGGATCAGCGCGTAGGCCAGGAGGACTATCAGGAAGACATTGCGTCCGTTGCGGAATGCCGAGGCCGCCAGCGCGCCGAGCGGCAGACCCGCGCGCGGCCGCACCCCGGCGAACTCGAGCGCCGGGAACAGCAGCAGCGACGCGGTGAGCGCGAAGATCGCGAGCGAGACGAGGCGCAGCGGTCCTCGCACGTGCGGGCTGGCGACCGTGAGGTGATCGCCGAGGACGGAATTCAGCGCCCGCTCTGCGAGCCGCTTGACGAGGATCGCCACGAACGCGGAGATCACCAGCGTCGCCGTGAGTGCGGTCAGGATCCCGCGCCAGTCCATGGTGCCCGAGAAGAGGCCGGCGTTCATGGGTGCAGGATAGCAGAAGGATCGGGCCGCTCAGTTGCGTTGGGACGCAAATGGCTGCTTCGTCATCGGGTCGATCGGGACGGTCGGCTTGGCCTCCCACTCGTCGAGCGATCCCACGACGAGCATGACGCCGTACATGCGGACCCAGTGGCCCGGGAACGTGCACACGAAGATGTATTGGCCAGGCTCGGCAGGCGCCGTGAAGGAGAGGCGCTCGGTCTCGCCTTCCTTCAGGAGCCGCGTCGCGTGCAGTACGAGCGGGGAGTCCGGCACGAACGCTTTCGCAGCGGGATCGGATGGCATCGGCATCGCCGCTCCAGCCGTGCCGATCTGCTCGAGAGAACCCGGCTTGCCGACCAGCAGGTTGTGCGGCATGGCGTCGGGGTTCACGAGGAGGATCTGCACGGGCTTGCCGGCCTGGACTGCAAACCACCGCACGTCGAAACTGAGTTTCTCCGGCAGGGCCTGGATGCGGACCACGCGCACGCCCAGCGCCCGCAGGTCGCGCCGGATGGCCCGTCCTGTCTCTGGCGGGAGCTTCGCCGTGAGGCGTTCGCCGAACTGAATCGCTTCGAGCGCGTCGGGCTCCGATCGCGCGTCGGCAGCGAGCGCGCCGACCCTGGCCAGGATTGCGCGCGCGAGCGGTTCGACGCTGGCCGCGGGCCAGGCGTCCTCAGGAAGACCCTGCAGCGATCGCAGGGCAGCCGCGCTGGCGCTGGCGTCGCTGCCTTTCGCCACTTCCTGCGCCAGGAGATCGAATGTGGCGGCGTCGCGCCGGGTCGACCCGAGGGCGGCCAGCGCCTGCGCGCGAACCTTGGCGTCTTTCGCGCTCGCGACAAGCGCGGAGATCGGCGTGAAGAGCTGCGCGCGGAGATCGCCGCCGCCATTCGTCAGCGGCAGCTGGGGCACGGCCTGCAGGAGCTCGAGGATCTGATCGCCGCGTGCGGTCGCGTCCTGCCAGGCCCGATCGGGCTTGCCGTCCGCGATCATCATCGCGCCATACGCGCCGCGCACGACGAAGGGTCCAGGGGCGCCGTCGATCGCCTTCGAAAAGAGATCCCGTTCGGTGCGCAGGGTGGCGGCCGGCTGCGCAAAGAGCAGGGCCAGCAGCTTGTCGGCAGCGACGGGATCGCCGGGCGGTACCTTGGCCAGCGCGTCGAGCAGCACACGACTTCGGCTGACCTTGTCCATCCCGGTCAGAGCGGTGAGCGCTTCGTCACGATATTGCGCCGGGAGACCTCTGCGTACGAGCATCGCGACGTACACAGGTCGATACTTCGGGTCGTCCGTCTTGCGCTCTACGAGAATCAATTCCTCGTTGGTGAGCCGGCCGAGCTGATACTCAACCGCCACGAGCGGCTGATCGAGAAGGATGCGTGGTGGATCTTGCGCACGATGGGCATGAGGTCCCGCGGCCAGCAGCAGGAACGCCAGACCGGCCGGGACCCCGCGAAGCAGAAGACGCATCCCTCGATCTTATCGAATGAAAGCCTTCAGCGTGTTCATCGTCTGGTCGAGCGTGTACTTGAGAAAGCGATCCTGAGGGTGCGCGAGCGACGCGAGCGCGACCTCGGCGGCTTCCTGCGTCTGGAAAAAGCTCGCCGCCCGCACGGCTTCGAGCCGTACGCCAGGATGCTCGTCGGCGGCCTGCGTCTTCAGGAGCCCGAGGGGGTTCGTCACGCGATCCCGCCAGTAGCACAGCACCCGCGTTGCGGCCGCACGCGCCCACGGATCGCTCGACCGCAGCATCCTCGCGAGGAGCTTTTCATTGACGCGGTTGTGCCACTGGTGCACCCACAGCGCCTCCATCATGTGGTGCTCGTAGCCGGGGGCCTTGGGATCGAGCCGATCCGTCCACGCCTGCAGCGCCGCCAGCACTTCCGTGGTGTCACGCGCGCCGAGCTCGATGCGCGCCCGGTACCGGACGCGGTTCTCCGGCTCCTTCAACGCCTCGAGGAGCTGCGGAATCGACGCGCCCGCGATCATCATCGGCTTCAGCAGCGGACGTCCGTCCGCGACAACGCGATAGACGCGTCCGTGCAGATGGTCGCGCGACTTGTCGCGGAGGTTGTGCTGCATGTGCCCGACGATGGGGTTCTGCCAGTCGACGAAGTACAGCGCACCGTCGGGACCGACTTCCGCGTCGACGGGCCGGAAGTTCTCGTCGGCCGACTGCAGGATTGGATCGACTTCGGTGATCTTCAGCCCGGCGCCGTCTTCGCTCAGCTTGTAGTTCAGCAACCCCCTGAAGCCGATCGTGTTCAGCACGATCAGGTTGCCCTGCATGTCGTCAGGGAAGTGCCGGCTCGAGAGAATCTCCGTGCCGCCGACGGGGCGCGTGCGCACATCGCCAGGCTTCGGCGCCTGCTTCGTCTCCATCGCCGGGTAGTACTTCTTCGTCGAGAACGACGGCCCGTAGTACGGCTGACCGCCGGTTGCGTCGAAGACGATGTCGCGTCCCCAATGATCGAAGACGTGCCCGTGCGGATTCGGGAAATTGAAGGGCACGTAGGTCTCGAACTTCCACGCCCGCGGTTCGAAACGATAGACGCCGCCGTCGACCTGCCGTGTGGTCGGTCCCCACGGCGTCTCGACCTGCGTGCGGTGGAAGATCCCTTCCTGCATGTAGAGCGCGCCGCCCGGATCGAACGTGAAGCTGTTGATCGCGTGGTGCGTGTCCGCCGAGTCGAATCCGTGGAGGACGTACTCCTTCGTGTCGTACTTGTCGTCGCCGTTCGTGTCCTTCAGGAACACCAGGTTCGGCTGCTGCGCCACCAGGACGCCGCCGTTGTAGAACTCGAACCCCGTGGGATTCTGCAGATCGCCGGCGAACGTCGTGCACTTGTCGGCCTTGCCGTCGCCGTTCGTGTCTTCCAGGATCAGCAGCTTGTCGTCCATCGGGGTTTTCGGCTGCCAGTGCGGATAGTTCTTCCACGCGGCGACCCACAGCCGTCCCTTCGTGTCGAACGACATCTGGACGGGCTTGACCAGCTCGGGGAATTCCTTCTCGGAGGCGAAGAGGTTGACCTTGAGCCCTTTTTGGACGGTCATCGCGCTCAGCGACTCCGCCTCGCCTAGGAAGGGCGAGGCCTTGGGCAGGTTCGTCTTCGCGTCGATCGGCTCCGGCGCGTTCGCGTCGTCGACCTTGAGATCCCCGCCGCGGGCGACCGCCCAGATACGGCGATCGCGGTTCGCCGTCATGATGTCGAGCATCGGCAGCTCGCGCTGCAGGACTTCGTAGTTGCTCGGCAGGATGTCCTCTTTCGCGGTGCCGGCTGCCTGCTTCTCGTTCACGTTGCGCGGCGTGTTCCGCACGAACGTCAGAAACGCGCGATCGCCGTAGGTCGAGTAGCCGTCGGTGACGCGATATCGCTGGTACCAGTAGAAGTCCTTGTCGACGACGGCCTGGCGCAAGCGGGCAAGGAGCGGCTCCGCGTGCTTCGGCGTCTCACCGAACAGCGTGCGGTCGATGACCGTTGCGATCTGGCGGTTGCCTTCGCTGTTCAGGTGCACGCCCTGCATCGTCAGCGGCGCCTTGTTGTCGGCGTAGAGCTTCAGGCTCGGCGTGAAGAGATCGACGAACACGACTCCGGCATGCGCCCTCGCGACCTCTGCCATTGCCTTGGTGTAGATCTCGAGCCGCTGGTTGTTCGCCTTGCCGTCAGGAAGATCCGGACTACCGAGGTCTTCGTGCGCGATAGGGGAGAAAAGGACGACTCGCGGCGCGGACTTGCCGTTGTATTTCTGACCGAGCGTATGCGTCAGCCAGCCGCCGAGCGTCTTCTTGAACGCGTCGAGACCCGCCTGACCGGCATACGACTCGTTGTAGCCGAAGAACGCGAAGACGACGTCCGCTCTCGTGTTCGTTCCCGCAAGGCGGTTGTCTTCGTATCCGCCGATCGGCGTCGCGAGGCCGCTGAGCCACTCGTCAGGAGTCCCGAAATTCTTGGAGCGCAGGCGCGTGTCCACCTCGTCGCCGCTGAACGCGAGGTTGCGGAACACGAGCTCGTGCTTCGGGAAGCGCGCCTGAATCATGGCCTCGAGCCACCCGTCGCGCTGCAGCCGCTCGCCGAGCGTGTTGCCGATGATGCAGATGTGAGTCTGCGGCTGGAGCACGAACGTCTGCTGCCACGCGCTTGGCGTCGCACCGACGATTGCCAGCCCTGCTACGAGCCCGACCCAACGCGTCCTTGTCATGATCACTCTCTCCGCAGATGCACTCGCCCGACAACACGCTACTCTACTGCAGTTTTTCCGCCATCGGTTTTGGTATCGGTGAGTCCCAACCGGCGAGGTCCGAGGGTCTCATGCCTTTCACGTAACCGTCGAAGGCAAACGTGGTCGGCCGGAAGGGACCAACGAACGCCACGTTGCCGGCCGGACGGATACTTGCCTCGAGCCCGGCGGCCCAGAGCGTCGCGTTCACCGCCATCCGCCTGAACCCTTCGTTGAGGAGATCCTCGGACGCTCCGTGCGTCGTCGTGAACACACGACCCGATGCGCCCGACGCGCCTCGATACGTCCTGTACCATGCGACCGGCATGTCCTGCTTGTCCTGCGCGGGTGGAGAATCAGGCGTCATGCCATTGAGAATCCGGCCCATGGCGAGGACCGTGCTGCCGGGGATGGGATCGGCGGTGTAGCCGCCGGACTGCGCCCACACATCCTTCACGCCGCGAAGGATGGGGTGGTCCGCCTGATCCTTCTGCAACAGGAGCGACGAGCTCTGCTTGTGGTTGCGCCCGTAGTGGGACACCCACGTTTCGCCGAGAATCTGCCGCCCGAACCCGCCGACGTAGTCCTCCTTGTTGTTCCAGGTGTACTTCAGGAACTTCGCGTCGGGCCTCTTGATCTGGAACGCGTGGGTCGAGGTGCGATAGCCGACCACCGGGCCGCCGCGATCCAGGTAGTCGACGATGTGCTGCATTTCAGCATCCGGGAAATCCTGAAAGCGGAGGAACACGACCATGAGGTCCGCGGTCTTGAGCGCCTCGAGTCCGGAGATGTTCGAGCTGCCGGGCTGAACGAACCCGGTCGCGGGGTCCGTCGTGAAGAAGACGCTGCACTTGAACCCATAGTGCTTCGCCATGATGCGAGCCAGCGCTGGAAGCGTTTCTTCTCCCCGGTATTCGTGATCGCCGGCGAGCCACACGATGTGCTTGCCCGCGCCAGGTCCCTCGCCGCCCTGGTAGACGACGAGATGTGGGTTCTGCCGTGCGCTGGGACTCGCAAGCAGGAAGACTGAAACGCACACAGCTGCGACGGTCCGCTTCATGGGTGGTCCTCTAATACCGGTCGTTCGGTCGTTCGGTCGCTCGGTCGTTCGGTCGTTCGGTCGTCCGGTCGGTCGTCCGGGCCGGCGGTGCTACGACCCGCCGTGGCCGTCGGTTCCGAGCTTGGAGCGCCGCGTGATCTCGTCGCGAACCTGCCAGAGCTCCGGAAAGAAACGGATGTCGATCCGCTTGCCGAGGACCTCCACCGGCGTGCCCTGCGTGCCAATCACGTTCCCGCCGATGATCCGCTCGACGATCTTCAGGTGCTGGAACCGCCACAGGATAGCGCGCTCGTCCCAGGTCGTCATCTGTTCCGTCAGCTGGTAGACGTCTTCGTGGGTGTAACCCTGTTCGTAGACATCGATGAGGGCCAGCCCGCGCCGCGCGAGCAGACGCTCGAGGGCTTCACCGAGCGTCGGCGTCACGCGGTGGACTCTTCGGAATCCCGGCGAGTCGAAGCCCGCGCCGTGGCCCAGCGCCGTTCGCACGATTGCGTAGTCAACCGGCGACATGTGTTCGAGCATGTGCAGCTGAGTCGTGATCAGGAGCATCGCGTCCGAGGCGCGCCGCACGAGGCGCGTGGCCGCGCCGCCTGGTTGCCGTCGACGAGCGCGGTTGCCGCCTCGATTTCGACGCACGCCAGCTTCAGCCAGAATCTCCGACGACTGGTGGACGGCCTGGAACAGATGCTCGTCACGATGGACGACCTCCTCGGGCGTCTTCTGCAGCGCCAGCAGCTCGTCGGTGCGCAGGTAGCGTTCGTAGTCCGTTGCCGCCGTCCCTGGCAGCACGGGCTCGTTGAGGTCGCTCATTCGTGGTAGACCGGAACGCGCATCACGCGGGATCGCACACCTATGTCGTCTGGGCCAGCGCCTCGGCTCGCGCGGGGACTGCCGCCTGCAACGGGAGGCGAAGGCTGGCCCGGCAGCCGGGACGGTCGTCGCGGTTCTCGAGCATCAGGCTGCCGCCGTGCGCTTCGGCGATCTGCCGGCTGAGCACGAGCCCGATCCCCGATCCGCCAGGCTTCGTCGTGAAGAACGGGACGAAGAGGTTGCCAGTGTTCGAGAGGCCGGGGCCCTCGTCCTCGACCCACAGCTCCATCGTCGCCGGCACGGAACCCGGCAGGCGCTGCCATCCGACCTGCACGCCGCCGCCCGTCTCGCGCACGGCGTCGACGGCGTTTCGGATCAGATTGATGAGCAGCTGCTCGAGCTGATCGCCGTCGCCCTGAATCGTCAGCCGCGGGCCCGGCGCCAGCTGAATGTGATGCGCTTCCTCGAGCGTCACGACGCGATCGACGAACGCCGCGACGTCGAGCGGCGCGAGCTTGGGAGGCGGCAGCTTCGCGAGGCGCGCGTAGGCGCTCATGAACCGGCTGAGCGACTCCGATCGCGACGCGATCACGGCGAGGCCCCGCTGCACGTCGTCGCGCCAGTCGCGCGGCGGGGGCTCGCGCTCGACGATGGTCGAGAGGCTGCCGGCGATCGACTTGATGGGCGCGAGCGAGTTGTTCATCTCGTGGCCGATGACGCGAATCAGGCGCTGCCACGCCTGCCGTTCCTCCTCGCGCAGCGGCTGGCTCAGATCCGAGAGCACGAGCAGCTCGTGAGGCCGTCCGCCCTGCCGGAACTGGCTGCGGCGGATTTCCCACCGGCCGACGCCGCCGGGAAACGCCGTGTTGATGACGCGCGGCGCGTCACCCGCCAGGCATTCGGCGAGGTCGAGCGTGCCGGCGTGACGCCCGAGCAGCCGCTCCGCGGGCTGCGACAGCAGGCGGGCGCCGGCGCGGTTGACGAACTTCAGCTCGTGATCCTCGTCGAACGTGAAGACGGCGACGTCGATCTCCGCCATGACCTTGCGCAGCAGCGTCGTGGCCTCGAGCGCGTCGAGGCGCTGATGCCGCAGCGTCTCGACCAGGGCGTTCACCTCGATCATGACCTCGCCGAGCGGGTCGCCGCCGCGCGCCCCGCGCGCCCGAATGGAGAAGTCCCCCTCGCCGAGCGCGGCGAGGAGGTTCGACAGCGTCTGCAGGGGCAGCATGACGCGCTCGCGCAGCGCGAACGCGAAGCCGAGGCAGAACGCGACGATGAGGACCGTGAGCGTCCACTGGACCTTCGGCGTGAAGTCGCCCGTCCAGAGGAAGATGAGCGAGATGAGCGCCCCCGGCAGCGCCGAGGCGAACGCCATCAGCAGGATACGTCGGTCGTGGCTGAGGCGGGGTTCGCGGGGGAGGGTCGAGCCAAGGTTCAGGGTTCAGGGTTCAAGGTTCAGGGTTCAAATTCTTGCGCATGGGTGCGACGCTCAGAATTCTGTCCTGAGTGTAACGCCATCCGAGTTGCCGAACCGTTCACACGGCGGGACCCGGCGACGGAACCCGCACTTTGCACCTTGAACGAACCTGTGAACCTGTGAACCCTGAACCTTGACCCACGACTCTGTCTACAGCCCATATCGCTGCAACCGCCGGTAGAGCGCGCTGCGGCTCAACCCGAGCGCCTTGGCGGCCTGGCTGACGTTGCCGTCGAACCGCGTCATGGCCTTCTTGATCAGGAAGCACTCGACGTCCTCGAGGCTCATGTCTTCCAGCCGGCCGCCGCCCTCGCGACTCGTGCGCAGGCCGAGATCCGCGGGCTTGACGAGCGGTCCCTGCGCCATGAGCACCGCGCGCTCGATGGCGTGATCGAGCTCGCGGACGTTGCCGGGCCAGCCGTGTTCGAGGAGCATCTGCATCGCGCCGCTCTCGAACCCGGTGAGCCGCTTCCGATACCGCTGCGCGTGCTGGCGGAGGAAGTGCTGCGCGAGCAGCGGCATGTCCTCGCGGCGATCGCGAAGCGGCGGGAGCCGAATCTCGATCGTGTTGAGCCGGAACAGCAGGTCCTGACGGAAGCGCCCGCCCGTGACTTCTTCGGAAATGTCGGCGTTGGTCGCGGAGATGATCCGCACGTCGACGCGCCGCGTCCGCGACGAGCCGAGCCGCTCGAACTCGCCGGTCTCGATCACCCGCAGCAGCTTGGCCTGCTGGCTGAGCGGGACGTTGGCGATCTCGTCGAGAAACAGCGTGCCCTGATCCGCCAGCTCGAACCGGCCGACGCGATCCGCCTTGGCGTCGGTGAACGCGCCGCGCACGTGGCCGAACAGCTCGCTCTCGAACACGCCTTCGGAGACGCCGCCGGAGTTGACGATCACCATCGGCCGCGTCGCGCGGCTCGAGACCGCGTGGAGCGCCCGCGCCACGACGCCCTTGCCGGTGCCGTTCTCGCCGAGCATCAGCACGTTGGCGTCCGACGGTCCGACGCGCGAGATGATCTGCAGCACGTTCTGCATCGCCGCCGACTCGGCGATGATCTTCGGCATCCCCTCGCCGCGCAGCAGCGAGTTCTCGGCTTCGAGCCGCTGGCCCTTGCGCAGCGCCTGGCTCAACTCGATCTGCGTGCGGATGATCGCGAGGAGGCGCGCGTTGTCCCACGGCTTCTGGATGAAGTCCCGCGCGCCGCGGCGCATGGCTTCGACCGCGACCTCGACGCTGCCCCAGGCCGTCATGACGACGACCGGCAGCGTGGGGTCGAGCGCCTGGATGCGCGACAGCAGGTTCAGTCCTTCCTCGCCCGATGTCGTGTCGCGCGTGTAGTTGAGATCGATCAGCGCGACGTCGAACTCGCGCGCCTCGACGGCGGCCAGCACGCCGGCGGGCGACGAGGCGGTCTCGAGGAGGAAACCCTCGGCCTTGAGGAGCAGCCGCAGCGCTTCGAGCACGTCCGACTGATCGTCGGCGATCAGCACGCGCGGCTCGCTCGGCCGGACAGGGTGCCGCACCTGTTCGGTTCCCTCGGTGCGCTGGTTTTTCAGGTGATCTGTGATCAGCATGTTCTGCCTCGACCCGTGATTGTTACGCCCGCTCGGGCTACTCCGCTCTCAACGCGACGAGCGGATCGATCCGCGTCGCGCGAAGCGCCGGGATCGCGCTCGCGAGAAGCGCGATCGCGCTCAAGAGCGCCGCCGTGCCGGCGAACGTGAGCGGGTCCCGAACGTTGGCGTTCGGCGCCAGCGCCGGGGGCACCAACGCCATCAACGCGGCGGCGGCCACCGTGCCGACGACGACCCCGATGACGACGAGGATCAGGCCGTGGCCGAGGACGAGGCGCAGCACCGAGCCGCGACGTGCGCCGAGCGCCATGCGCACGCCGATTTCGCGCGTCCGCTGCGTCACGGAGTAGCTCGCGACGCCGTACAGCCCGATCGACGCGAGGAGCAGCGCCAGCCCGCCGAAGACGGCCAGGATGACCACGTTCATCCGCAGCGGCGCCAGCGACTCGAACACCTGGTCCTCGAGCGTGCGGATGTTGAACACGGAGAGCGTCGGATCGATCTGCTGCACTTCGGTCCGGACGGCCGCGGCGAGACCCGCGGCGTGTCCGGCCGCGCGCACGTGCAGCGTGGCCTGCGGCGTGTAGTTCTGCAGCAGCGGCTGGTAGATGAACGGAATCGGATCCTCGCCGACCGCGTTGTACTTGCTGTTGCGCGCCACGCCGACCACCGTCGTGAACTCGTCGTCTCCGAAGAACTTGAAGCGCTTGCCGATCGGGTCGTCGCCAGGCCAGAAGCGCTCGGCCATCGTCTCGTTGATCACGACGACCAGCGGAGCTTTTGCCGCGTCGGTTCTCGCGAAGTCGCGACCCTGGAGGAGCGGGATGCCGATGGTCTCGAAGTAGCCCGACGCCGACCGAGTTGACCTGGACGAGAATCCGATCGCGGGTCGTCGTGTCGTGGCCCTTCGGGGAACACGCTGCGCAGGAGGCCGCCGCCGAGCGGAGCATTCTGTGCGACTGCCGCGCGCCGCACGCCCGGCAAGCCCGCGACGCGCTCGACGACCTCGTCGTAGAAGACCTCACCGCGCGCCTCGGTGTAGCCCTCGCGCCCGAGGTTGAAGTTCATGACGAGCACGCCTCTCGTCTCGAAGCCGGTGTTGGTCCGCTCCGATCGCGTGAGGCTCGCGGAGGAACATGCCGGCCGCCACGAGCGACACGAGCGAGAGCGCGATCTGCGCGACGACGAGGATCTGACGGAGCGCGAGGAATCCTTTGACGCCGCGTCCTGCCGCCGTCGGAACGATCTCGTTCTTCAGCACCGGCACGACGTCCGGCTTCGATGCCTGGATGGCCGGGGCCAGGCCGAACAGGACGCCCGTCACGATCGCGAGCGTCGTCGTGAACAGGAGGACTCGCCGATCGATCGACAGCGTCGTCGTCCGACGGGGAGAGGCAGATCCAGTTCGGCGGCCACGAGGAGGTCGAGCATCCAGTAGGCGAGGAGCAGCCCCAATACGCCGCCGACGATCGACAGGAGCAGGCTCTCGGTGAGGAGCTGCCGCACCAGGCGCAATCGGTTCGCGCCCAGCGCCAGCCGGATCGCGATCTCCTGGCGGCGCTTCGTTGCGCGCGCGAGCAGGAGGTTGGCGATGTTGGCGCAGGCGATGAGCAGGACGATCCCGACGACCACCATCAGGATTGTGGAGAGCTGCACCACGGGCGCGGCCTCTGGCACCCTGCGGGTTGAGGCGGGCGTCGAGCAGCGACACCGCACCCGCGCTCCGGCCTTTGTTGTCGACGGGAAACGCCTGTTCGAGGCTGGCGAAGATCGTCCGCATGTTCGCGGAGGCCTGCTCGATCGTGACGCCGGGCTTCAGGCGGCCGAACGTGAACAGGAACAGTCCGCGGCGCTGCTCGTACCAGTCGAAGCCGGGCTGCGCGACGTCGTGCATCGACATCGGCAGCCAGACGGACGGATCGCCGCCGAGCAGCGTGCCGGTGAAGCCTTTGGCCGTGATGCCGATCACCGTGAACGGGACGCGATTGAGCGTGATCGTCCTGCCGACGATCTCCGGATCGCTGCCGAGGCTGCGCTCCCAGAACCCGTGGCTGATGACGGCGACCGGCGTGGCCTTGCGATCCTCGTCGGGATGGAAGGCGCGGCCTCGCGACATCTGCGGGCCGAGCAGCGAGAAGTAGTTACCGGAAACGACCTGAACCGGGATCTGCTCGGCGGCTTCTCCGCGGCTCCAGTTGACCTGCGCGAACGACAGCGCCGCCATCTCGGAGAACACCTCGTTCTGATCGCGCAGGTCCTTGTAGTTGAGGTGAGAGATCGGCAGATTGCCGGGGTTGCGCTGATCGGTCATGAAGACCGACGCGAGACCACTGGCGTCGCGGACCGGAATCGGCCTCAGCAACACGACGTTGACGAGGCTGAAGATCGCGGTGTTGGCGCCGATGCCGAGCGCCAGCGACAACACGGCGATTGCCGTGAACGCCGGGCTCTTGACCAGCATCCGCAGGCCGTAGCGAAAGTCTTTAATCATGGCGTGCAGAAGGCTGAAGGCTGAAAGAGGCCATCAGCCTTCAGCACGTGCCGTTGCTAGTGCTCGACGTGGAAGCCGCTCTCTTCGAGTTCCTTCTCTCCGCGCCGGCCGCTGCCATCCTCTTCGACGACCCGGCCGTCGAACAGGTGGATGCGTGCGGTCGGCGTGCCGCGCGTAGCGCGGGTCGTGCGTGACCATGCAGATGGTCGCGCCTTCGCGGTGCAGCTCGCGGAGCAGCTCCATGACCGCTTCGCCGTTCTTCGAGTCGAGGTTGCCGGTCGGCTCGTCCGCCAGCAGGATCGACGGCGATCCGGCCACGGCGCGCGCGACGGCGACACGCTGCTGCTGACCGCCGGAGAGCTGGCTCGGGAGGTGCTTCGCGCGATGCGCCATGCCGACCTTCTCGAGCGCCGCCATCACGCGCTCCTTGCGCTCCGCCGACTTCATGCCGCGATAGGTGAGCGGCAGCTCGACGTTCTCGTACACGTTGAGATCGCCGATCAGGTTGAAGCTCTGGAAGATGAACCCGATCTCGCGGTTGCGGACGCGCGCGCGCTCGGACAGCGGCAGATCGGCCACCGCCTTGCCGTTGAGCGTGTACCTGCCCTCCGTCGGCGAGTCGAGCAGGCCAAGGATCGAGAGCAGCGTCGACTTGCCGCAGCCCGACGGCCCGGCGATCGCAATGTACTCGCCGCTCTTGATCTCGAGGTGGATGCCGGCCAGGGCATGCGTCTCGACTTCGTCGGTGAAGAACACCTTCGTGACGCCGTCGAGGTGGATAAGCGTTTGCGCGGCAGTGTTCATCATCGCTCCTTAGTAGTCAGCGTCCAGCTACCCAAGCCCCTTAGTTGAGTTTGACCCTGTCGACCTGGTCGTACGGAGACATGTCGGAGAGGATGACCTGATCCCCTTCCTTCAGACCCTCGCGGATTTCGATCTGACTCATCGAGCTCCGCCCGAGCACGACCTTCGTGCGGTGCGCTTCACCGTTCGCGTCCAGCTTGAAGAGCGTGATCGTGCTGTTCTTCCTGCCCGAAGGCCGGCCGCCCGACGTAGATCACGTTGTCGAGTTTCTCGAGCCGGATGGTGCCGTCGACGCTCAGGTCGGGCCGCGCGCCGGGCGGCAGCGCGCCCTCGAGCGAGACGTCGACACCGACGGTCCCGTTGTTCGACGCCGGATCGATACGCGTCACCTTGCCGGGGACGATGCCGTTGCGGGTGTCGACCTCGGCGACCTGCCCGATCCTGATGTCCTTGGTCTGCGTTTCGGCGATGCGCAGCTCCGCTTTCAGCACCGTCGGATTCGCGACGCGCGCGATCTGCGCGTTTGCGGCGACGGACGCGCCGACTTCGACCGGCAGGACCTGGAGCACGCCGGTCATGCCGGCCTTGACCTTCAGATCGTCGAGCTGGCGCAGGCGCAGCTCGTAAGCAGCCTTGCGCTGGTTGACGTCGGCCTCCTGCGGCGCGAGCTGCGACTTGAGCCCCGCCTTGCTGATCTCGAGCTGCTTTTGCGCGATGTTCAGCCGATTCTTCATCTCGGCCGCGTTCCCCTGCGATTGCTTCAGCTGCAGCGCGGAAATGAGCTTGTCCTCGTAAAGCGCCTCGTTCGCATTCAGCGTGAGCAACGCCTGGTTCAAGTTCGATTCTGCCGTGGCAAGGGCTGACTCTTGCGTCAGGAGGTCGGTCTGCAGGGTGGCGCGGCGATTCTCGAGCGCTGCCTGAGCCGACTGATAGGCGAGCTGCGCCTCCATGACCTGCTGCTGCAGATCGGGGTTGCTCATCTCGAGGATGACGGTCGTCGGCGTGACCTGCGCGCCGGGTCGAAGCAGGAGGCGCTCGACGCGGCCCGACGTCGTCGCGACGATCCACCGGATGTTCTCGGGAACGAGCGTGCCGGACCCACGCACTTGCCGGGTCAGCGGACCGCGCTTGACGGTGTCCACCCACACGGTGGCTCGTTCGACGCCGGGGGCGGCCGGACGGAGCTGGGAAACCCCATAAGTGGCCCCGGCGATCGCGATGACGGCGAGCGCGCCGAGCAGGATCTGTCGCCGCTTCTTCTTGCGTTTGACTTCGGGGGAGCGCGCTATGTCGACCATTGAACCTCTGTCCTGTCAGCCGGTGATTGAAGATGCCGGCGTCAGTCCAGATAAGCCAAACCGTGTGCCACGACGGGAGGGCTGAGTAATCTCTTCAAAAGACGTCGCTTGCGGGTTCGCGGCCATTTCTCTCACGGTCGTGCCGTGCCCGAATCCGGCATGCTGTCGTCCCGGATCCGGACAGCGATCTTACCGCAGGGACCGTACCCCGAGCCGCCTCGCCTCTCGTCGGTCGGTGCATTGGACGGAACTGCAACCTGTTCGGTTTAGAACAATTTGCGGGAAATAAATTTGATTTGACAAAACAAATAGATTTGCCCAACCATGAGGCGATGTCAACGGTGGCCAACACGGCGCGAGAAGTGATGTCGCTCTACCCGCGAATCTATTTCGCCTGTCACACCCGGCACGTCCGGGACCCGCAGTCTCAACGGCTTCTCAGCCGGCACCAGGCGTCGGTGCTCGATCACCTGGACGAAGTCGACCCGATGACGCTCAACGGCCTCGCACGCCACATGGGCGTGACCGCGGCTACGATGTCGCTGACCGTCGATCGGCTGGAGCGCAAGGGATACGTCGCGCGCGTGCGCGACTCGGTGGATCGCCGCCGGGTCCAGGTTCGCCTGACGGCCGGCGGAGTCCGCGTGCGCGACGCGAGCTCGGTGCTCGATCCCCCGCTCGTGGAAGGGCTCGTGGCACGGCTCAGCGAAGAGGAGCGGGCCGCAGCGATACGGGGCCTTGGTCTCCTCGCGCGGGCGGCCCACCAGCTGATGGCCGAACGATCCGAAGACGCGTCGAAAGGCGCGTCGGGACAGCGTCCGTTCTGAATGGAGTCCAGCCGATGCTGAAATGGACGCTGATTGTCCTGCTGCTGCTCGTCGGGATCGTCGTGCTGGCCGCGATCGTCGGCTGGCTTCTCCCGGTGTCGCACGTCGCCACGGGTCGACGGACGCTTGCGGCGTCGCCGGATCGCGTGTGGCAGCACATTACCGACGTCGAGGCGTTCCCGAACTGGCGTAGTGATGTACGGCGCGTCGAGCGCCTGCCCGATCGCGATGGCCGCGCGGTGTGGACCGAAGAGGGGAGCTCGGGACGTCTGACGCTGGCGGTCGAGAAGATCGAGCCGCCGCGCCTCCTCGTGTCGAGGATCGCGGACCCGGATCTGCCGTTCGGCGGCACCTGGACCTATGAGATAGCGCCGGCTGCGGCAGGGTGCACGTTGACGATCACCGAGCACGGCGAGATTTACAACCCGCTCTTTCGCGTGATGGCTCGATACGTCTTCGGGTACGACGCGACGATGAACACGTTCCTCGACGCGCTCGACAAGAGGCTCCGCTGATGGGGCACGACGCATCGTGCACGCTCACGTGCGACGGCCGGACTTCGCGCGGCACGGCCTGGCTCGAGCACAAGGACCTCGTGTTTCGGGGCCCGGCGCGCCTCGCGATTCCGCTCGGCAGCATCACGTCCGCGACGGCTCGCGACGGCGTGCTGCACGTGCGGTTCGGCGATCGATCGGCCTCGTTCGCGATTGGCGAGGCGGCAGAGAAATGGGCCAGGCGGATCATGAATCCGCCCTCGCGGCTCGATAAGCTGGGTGTGAAGGAGGGAATGACGATCGCCGCCATCGGCATCGGTGATGCCGCGTTTCTGGACGAGGCCAGCAGCCGGGGCGCCAAGGTGACCCGAACGGCGCCGGCTGCGAGCCGGCCGGCCGAGATGATCTTTTATGGAGCGAGTCACCGCGACGCACTGGCGCGCCTCACGGCGCTCGCGAAGTTGATTCAGCCGAACGGGGCCATCTGGGTCGTGCGGCCGAAGGGGCGCCCCGAGATCACCGAATCGGAGACAATGGCCGCGGGAAAGCGGGCGGGGCTCGTGGACGTCAAGGTCGTGAGTTTCTCCGAGACGCATACGGCCGAGAAATTCGTGATCCCCGTTGCGCGCCGCAAGGCCGCCCGCCGTTGAGCTTCGCGTCTTGCGGCACGAATGCTGCTGCCTACTTCGGCATCGATGATCACTGTCAACAAATCGCGCCGACTCTCGGCGGGCGTCGAAATGCACCAAGGCGGCATCGCGCACGCACGCGTGTGGGCGCCTGCCTGCCACTCCGTGGAACTCGTGATCGAGCGCACGGCGGGCGAGACGATCGTTCGACTCGAGCCTGACGTGGACGGATTCTTCAGCGGCGCGATCGAGAACGTTCGCGCGGGCGAACGCTACCGCTACCAGCTCGACGGAAATCGCCGGCGGCCGGACCCGGTGAGCCGGTTCCAGCCGGATGGGCCTCATGGTCCGTCGGAGATCGTCGATCCGTCCGCCTTCCGATGGTCGGACGCAGCATGGACCGGCGTCGGCCCCGAAGGGCAAGTGCTGTACGAGCTGCACGTCGGGACCTTCACGGCCGACGGCACGTGGGCAGCGGCGTCGGAGCGGCTGGAAGATCTCGCTCGGATCGGGATCACCATCATTCAAATGATGCCCGTTGCCGACTTCGCCGGCCGGTTTGGCTGGGGTTACGACGGCGTCAATTTGTACGCGCCGACCCGGTTGTACGGCACACCTGACGATCTCCGCCGCTTCGTCGATCGCGCGCACGCGCTGGGACTCGCGGTGATCCTCGATGTCGTCTACAACCACCTCGGGCCCGACGGCAATTACCTCGGCGACTTCTCGCGCGACTACGTCACGGATCGCTACAGCAACGACTGGGGGCAGTCGCTGAACTTCGAGGGCCCCGCGCCCGCGCGCAGCCTCTTCGCGGAGAACGGCGCCTACTGGGTCGACGAGTTTCACTTCGACGGCCTCAGGCTCGACGCGACACAGGAAGTCCGCGACGCGTCGCCGGAGCACGTGCTGACCGAGATCGTGCGGCGCGCGCGAACCGCGGCCGGCGCCCGTCGGCTCTACGTCGTCGCAGAAAACGAACCGCAGGACACGCGTCTCGTGCGGCCGCCCGCGCAGGGCGGTTACGGCATCGACGCGCTGTTCAACGACGACTACCACCACACCACGCTCGTCGCGCTCACGGGACGCAGCGAGGGGTACTACTCCGATTTCGGCGGCTCGCCGCAAGAGCTCGTCTCGTGCTCGCGGTTCGGTTTCCTGTTTCAGGGCCAGTGGTATGCCTGGCAGGGAAAGCCGCGGGGAACCGCGACGTTCGATCTGCCGGGCAGCGTCTTCGTGCACTTCCTCGAGAACCACGATCAGGTGGCGAACACCGGGCTGGGGAAGCGCGTGCACCAGATGACTTCACCGGGCAAGTACCGTGCGCTGACGGCGTTGACCCTGCTCGGTCCCGCGACACCTTTGATCCTTCAGGGCGAGGAGTTCGCGGCGTCGGCGCCGTTCCTGTTCTTTGCGGACCACGACGGCGAGCTCCGGGACGCCGTGCGCAAGGGACGCCGCGAGTTTCTCGCGCAGTTTCCAAGCACCCACGACCTCGCACGGCGTGGTGCGCTTGCCGACCCGGACGACCCCGAGACCTTCCACCAATGCCGGTTGGACTGGCGCGAACGCCAGTCCAACGCGCAGCACCTCGCGCTCCATCGGGATCTGCTGACGATCCGCCGCGAGGATCCGGTAATCGCCTCGGCATGCCGTCGACGGATCGACGGGGCGGTGCTGGCGCCTCACGCGTTCGTTCTTCGCTACAACGCCGGCGACGCGGATGACCGACTCCTCGTCGTCAGTCTCGAAAGGGACCTGGACTTCCGCAGCGCGCCCGAGCCGCTGCTGGCGCCGCCTGCCGGGTACCGTTGGGAGATCCAGTGGCACAGCGATGCGCCGGCTTACGGCGGCGGGGTGACCGCTTCCGACATCGACGCCACGTTGCGGCTCTCCGCTGAGTCGGCCGTGCTTCTCCGGAGCGCTCCGCTGGGCGGGCCGTCGCCGCAATCCTCGTGACCCGAACGCTCGATCCAGTCCGAGTCATCCCGCACCCGATCGATTCGCCCGCGGGCGCCGAACCGAGCCGGTCGATGCCGCGCCGCGAGTGGCTGGTGACGAACGGCCTCGGCGGCTACGCTTCCGGGACGGTCGCCGGCGTCGTCACGCGCAGGTATCACGGTCTGCTGGTCGCCGCGCTGCCGGCGCCGCTCGGCCGCTACGTGATGCTCAATCATCTGCTCGAGCGCGTGCGGCTCCCGGATCGCCGCGTGACGTGGCTGGGCGACGCGGACGAAGTGGCCGGACCGAACGCCGCGGATCGTCAGGGGCATCTCGTCGAGTTCCGTCTGGAGCTCGGTCTGCCGGTGTGGCTGTACGAGCTCGGTCCGTTCGCGATCGAGAAGCGCGTACTGATGCCGCACGGACAGAACACGGTTCACGTGAGTTACCGGCTGATTGCGGGACCAGGCGAGGACAAGCTTCGATTGTCGCTTCGTCCATCGGTCCACTTCCGTTCGTACGAAGCTTCGGTGAGCCAGTCGCCGTCGCCGACCTACACGCTCCGCTCCACGGGGGGGCGCCACGAGTTGCACGGCGATCCCGACCTGCCGCCGCTCCGCATGATGCTCCTCGGCTCTCGCGGCGCGCTGACGATTGACGAGCGCGGCCACACGGCTGTCCCGTACGAGATGGAGCGCGCGCGCGGGTACGATTCGGTCGGCTCGCTGTGGAGCCCGGGGTATTTCCGCGCGGATCTCGCGGCCGGCGAAGCCGTGACGCTCGTCGCGTCCACCGATCCGTGGGAAAGCATCCTGGCGTTCGACGCGGATCAGGCGCCGCTCGCGGAACTGGATCGCCGCCGCCGGCTGCTCGGACTCTCAGGGTGCGGTGACCGTGGCGGCCTGGAGGCCGAGCTCGTTCTCGCCGCGGATCATTTCATCATCACGCCCGCCGGGCGTGCGGAGGAAGCGGCGCGGGCCAGGGCGGCCGGCGAGGACGTGCGGACGATAATCGCCGGCTACCACTGGTTCACCGACTGGGGCCGCGACACGATGATCAGTCTCGAGGGGCTGACGGTCAGCACGCGGCGATTCAGGGACGCGGCCTGCATCCTCCGGACGTTCGCGCACTATGTCCGCGACGGCCTCATTCCGAACATGTTTCCGGACGGATCGCGCGAAGGGCTTTATCACACCGCCGACGCCACGCTCTGGTTACTTCCACGCCCTCGCGCGATACGTCCGCGCGAGCGGTGACGTCGACACCCTGCGATCCCTGATGCCCACGCTCCTGGAGATTGTCAGCTGCCATCTGACAGGCACGCAGTTCGGCATCCGCGTGGATCCAACCGATGGACTGCTCACTCAGGGAGCGGACAGGTACCAACTGACGTGGATGGACGCGAAAGTCGGCGACTGGGTCGTGACGCCGCGCCGCGGCAAGGCGGTCGAGATCAACGCGCTCTGGTTCAACGCCTTGAAGCATCTCGAGAGCTGGACTCGGCAGTTCGGGAGCAGGACGGATCTCGATCTCGCGCGACACGCCGAGCGAACACGCCGCTCGTTCAACGAGCGCTTCTGGTCGTCCGAGCACCACCACCTCTTCGACGTCGTCGACGGCGAGCGCGGAGACGATGCGGCGTGCAGACCGAACCAGGTCTTCGCAATCGCGCTCGATCACCCGGTTCTCGAGAGCGATCGCTGGGCGGATGTCCTCGCCGTCGTCAGCGAACGTTTGCTGACGCCGGTCGGTCTCCGGTCCCTGGATCCCGGGCATCCGGACTACAAGCGGGTGTACTTCGGCGACCTCAGATCGCGGGACGCGGCGTATCATCAGGGCACGGTGTGGGCCTGGTTGATCGGTCCCTTTGTCGACGCGTGGCTGAAAGTACACCCCGGCGATCTCGCGGGCGCGCGTCGCCTGCTGGACGGATTCGAGTCGCGAGTGGGAGACGCGTGCGTCGGATCGATCGCGGAGATCTACGACGCCGAGCAACCCTACGTGCCGCGCGGCTGCGTCGCGCAAGCGTGGAGCGTCGCGGAGGTCCTGCGGTCCCTTCGCGCATGCCAGGCCTGACGGCACGGGTGACCTGGCGCAGACGGCTTTGTTGGCTATTCGAATGGTGACACTCCCCTCGACATGACCGCCGACCGCGCCGCGCTCGGCTGGAACGCCCGCCTCGACGAGGAGTTCGCGCCGCACGCCGCGGCAGGCCTCGTGCCGGCTCGCGTCGCGCTCGAGCACACACACATCTATCGCGTCATCACCGACGAAGGCGAGTGGCTTGCGCGCGTGTCGGGCCGGCTGCGCCATCGCGCCGAGACGCGCATCGACTTCCCCGCGGTCGGGGACTGGGTAGCGGTCGAGCCGCCGGTCCAGGGAAGCGACGCGCGGATCCGCGCCGTGCTCCCGCGAGCGAGCCGGTTCTCACGGCGCGCGGCCGGCGATCCGACCGAGGAACAGATCATCGCCGCCAACATCGACACGGTCTTCCTCGTGTCAGGCCTCGATGGTGATTTCAACCCGCGGCGTATCGAACGGTATCTCGTCGTCGCCCGCGACAGCGGAGCCACGCCGGTGATCGTCCTCAACAAGGCGGATCTGGTCGACGATCCATCCGCCGCGATCGCCGATGTGCAGCTCCTGGCGCCCGGCGTTGCCGTCCACGCGGTGTCGACCCGCCTTCCGCACACGCTCGACGTGCTGCGGCAATACCTCGGCTTCGGCTGCACCGGGGCGCTTCTCGGGTCGTCCGGCGTTGGAAAGTCGTCGATCGTGAATCAGCTGGTGGGGCAGGAATTGCTGCGCACGCGCGAAGTGCGGACATCGGACAGCCGCGGCCGTCACGTCAGCACCGCGCGGCAGCTCGTGTTGCTCCCTGGTCACGGCGTCATCATCGACACACCCGGCATGCGCGAGCTTCAGTTGTGGGAGAGCGAGGGGGCGCTTGCCGATGCGTTCACCGACATCGAGACGCGAGGCGCGGACTGTCGATTTCGTGATTGCCAGCACCGGACCGAGCCTGGATGCGCCGTTCGCGCCGCCGTCGACGCGGGCGAGATTCCGATCGACCGGCTCGAGAGCTTTTACAAGCTGGCGAGCGAACAGGCCTTTCAGGACCGGCAGAAGGATCAGCGCGCGTTGATCGAGCAGAAGCGCATCGGCAAGGTCGGCAGCAAGGCACTCCAGAAACACCTGAAAGACAAAGGCCGCATCTAGGCGGGCCGACCGCCGTCGACCACGAACTCCAGTCACCGAAGCCCGCCTGCCATTCGCCGGAACGGTCGACCTTCGGCTGCGAACCGAACGTAACCTCACGGCGACTGGAGGCGGGGCGATGGCCGTTCTCACGATACGGGACGCGCGCAAATCGTTCGGGAAGGTCAAGGCACTCGACGGTGCGTCCATCGAGCTGCACGAGGGAGAGCTGCTCGCGCTGCTCGGCCCGAACGGGGCAGGGAAGACCACGCTCATCCGCGCGATCGCGGGACGCGTGCGGCTCGACGGCGGTGAGATCCGCGTGTTCGACACGCCGATTCACGCGGAGCGCACACCGCCGGACGTCGGCGTCGTGCCGCAGGAAGTCGCGCTCTACCCGCGGCTGACCGCGCGCGAGAATCTCTCGGCGTTCGGCCGCCTCCAGGGTCTGTCCGGCGCGGCGCTGGCGGAGCAGGTGGACTGGGTGCTCGACCGGACCGGGCTCGCGGATCGGGCATCCGAACCAGTCAGGCAGTTCTCCGGCGGCATGCGGCGGCGCCTGAACATCGCCTGCGGCATCGTGCACAAGCCGCGCATCGTGCTCCTCGACGAGCCCACCGTCGGCGTCGACCCTCAGAGCCGCGATCACATCTACGACGTCCTCGCCAGGCTGCGATCGAGCGGCGTGTCGCTGCTGCTGACGACGCATCACCTCGAGGAAGCCGAGGCGCGCTGCTCACGCACGGTGATCATCGACCATGGCAAGGTGATCGCATCAGGGACGCTGGCAGATCTCGTCGACCGTACCGGTCGGGCGACATCGCCTCGTGACGCTGCGAGTCGACAAGCCCTTCGCGTCGCCCATCGTCGATCTCCTGTCGCCTGTCGACGTCGACGAAGAAGATCCGCGAGTGCTGCGGACGCGCCTGCGCGACGTCGCCCAGGAGCTGCCGCCGCTGCTCGAACGGATTGGCAGGTCCGGGCGATCGGTCGAGGACGTCGACGTCCGCGGTCCAAGTCTGCAGTCCGTGTTCATCCATCTGACGGGAAGGGAGCTGCGAGAGTAATGGGAACGCTGCTGCGCATCGGCTGGACGAACCTGAAGCGGGATCGCGTCGGTCAAGCGCTGACATTCCTGCTGCCCATCATCTTCTTCTCGATCTTCGCCAGCGTCTTCGGCGGCCAGGCGCAGAACTCGACGCCGCGGATCAGCGTCGCGGTCGTGGACGAGGATCGGTCGGAGTTCAGTCAGCGCGTGATTGCGGCGATGCGGAAGGAGAGCGGCCTTCGTGTCCGCACATCGACGAATCCGGACGACGAGGCCGCGGCGACGCTCGATCGACCCGCGGCCGAGCGGCTGGTTCGGAATGGCGACCTGCCCGTCGCCGTGGTGATGCCGAAGGGCCTGGGCGACGCGTTCGGCCAGGGTGGTGTCGGCGGCGGACCCGCCGTGTCGCTGCTCGCGGACCCGTCCGACCCGATCGCGCCGAACATGGTCGCCGGCCTCATGCAGAAGGTTGCGATGACGGCAGCGCCGGATTTGATGATGCAGGGCGGCCTTCGCCAGTTCGAGACGTACGCCGGCGCGCTGACGCCTCAGCAGCGAACCGCCGTCGACGAGTGGCTTCCGCGCCTGAAGCGCGGCGAGACCGCGGGCAGCGGCGGCGGATCTGGCGGGCCTATGGGGCTGAGCGTCAACGTCGTCGACGTCATGCGCACCGACGACAGACGGGGATCGCTGATCTCGTTCTACGCCGCCGGCATCGGCGTGATGTTCCTGCTCTTCTCGATGGTGGGCGCGGCCGGCAGCGTGCTGCTCGACGAGGTCGACTCGGGAACGCTCGAGCGTCTGTTGTGCACGAGGCTGGGCATGCCCAAGATCCTCATCGGGAAGTGGATGTTCCTGGTACTCGTCGGGTGCGCGCAGCTGGTCGTGATGTTCGTGTGGGGGAGCGTGGCGTTCGGGCTCCCGCTGCTGACCCACGTGCCGGGATTCGTCGTGATGACGGTCGTCACGGCGTCGGCCGCCGGCGCGCTGGCGCTGGCGCTCGCGGCGATCGCACGGTCGCGCGCGCAGCTGTCGGGCTTCTCTACGATCCTGATCCTGACGATGTCTGCGCTCGGCGGCAGCATGTTTCCGCGCTTTCTGATGAGCGAGGCCATGCAGCGCGTCGGTCTCGTCACGTTCAACGCCTGGGCGCTCGACGGGTATCTGAAAGTCTTCTGGCGCAACGCCCCGCTCCTGGATCTCTGGCCTCAGGTCGCCGTGCTGCTGACGCTGACCGTCGTGTTCCTCGCAGCCGCCCGGCTGTTCGCCCGCCGCTGGGAGGCGGTGTAGGGGCGGCGGCGTTACGATAGGGGCGTGAAGATTGCTCTCGTTCAGCAAGCCGCGAGCCACGACAAATCCCAGAACGTCCAGCGCGGATTGACGGCGCTCGAGCGTGCGGCGCGTGAGGGCGCGGAGCTGGTCGCCTTCGCGGAACTCGCATTCGAGCGTTTCTATCCGCAGCGTCCCGCGTCGCCACAGCCATGGCGCCTGGGTGAGCCCGTTCCCGGACCGACGACGGATGCGTTCTGCCGCAAGGCCCGCGAGCTCGGCGTCGTCGTCGTGCTCAACCTGTACAAGACGGACGGACGACGCGGATTCGATTGCTCTCCCGTCATCGACGCCGACGGATCGCTGCTCGGTCGAACCCGGATGATTCACATCACTGACTACGCCTGCTTTCACGAGCAGGGTTACTACACGCCTGGCGATACCGGTGCGCCCGTCTATCGCACCAGGGCCGGCATGCTCGGCGTGGCAATCTGCTACGACCGGCACTACCCCGAGTACATGCGCGCGCTCGCAAACCAGGGAGCGGAGCTCGTGGTCGTTCCCCAGGCTGGCGCGCTCGACGAGTGGCCCGAAGGGCTCTACGAGGCGGAGATGCGGGTGACCGCGTTCCAGAACGGTTATTTCGTTGCGCTCTGCAACCGGGTCGGCGTCGAGGAGTGCCTGACGTTCGCGGGCGAGTCGTTCGTCTGCGGTCCGGACGGTCAGGTCATCGCGCGCGGGCCGGCGCTCGAGGACGCGATTCTGCATTCGGACGTCGATTTGTCAGCGTTGGGCCGGTCACACGCCAGGCGGCTGTTCTTCCGCGATCGGCGGCCGGACCTCTATGCGGAGTGGTTCTCACCGTCGGGAGCGAAGCGGTGAGACACGGCGTCATCCGGTTGATGGTGGTCTGTCTTGCCGCCGCCGTGTCGCAGTGTTCGTACCAGACGAGGTCGTGACCGCGTCGTATGCGTCGCACTCGGAGGCTCGCCAGAGCGGCGCGATCGAGCGGGGGTGGATCCCGGAGTGGATGCCGGCGAGCGCCGAGGGGATCCGCGAGGCTCACGATCAGGACACGAACCGTCGCTGGGGCCTGTTCGATTTCGCGCCCGCTGACGCCGGCAGCATCCGGTCGATCCTTGCGCCCCAACCGTTGTCGCTGGAAGGCATGCAGGCCGACATGCCCTCACGCGTCGAGTGGTGGCCCGTTATTCTTCGCGGCCGGCTCGACCCGGTGCGGATCAAGGACGCCGGGCTCGAGGCTTATCGAACGAAGACAGACAACTTGATCGTCGTGCTGAACTGGAAACAGGGCAGGGCGTACTACTGGAAGGGCAGCTAGACCGGATTGACCGCGAGCGAAGGCTGGTGCCGAGGGCTGGAATCGAACCAGCGACACCAGCATTTTCAGTGCTGTGCTCTACCAACTGAGCTACCTCGGCCCGGGCGGAACCCCAATCATAACAGTCCGGCCACACGGTTGCCAACCGCGACGCCGCGAAGCTCGCCCTTGTACTTTTTTTCGCGTTGCGATACTGTGAAGCCGCGATAAGTAGTTGTACTTTTTGCCGAAGTCTGGTACTTTCGCACTCACACGATGAATCTCGATGGAACGACGGTGAGCCCCGCTGCGTACGCGATGCTTCCCAAGCTGCCGCCGCGGCGCCAGGAACGAGTCTGGATCGGCCGGACGCTGTGCTTCGCCGCGTGCGTCCTCGCGGTCAACGCGCTCATCGGCGAGCGAGGACTCTCGGAAACACTACGAGCCCGGCGGGAATTCCGCGGCGCGATCGGCGAGCTGTCGCGGCTCCAGTACGAGAACGCAGTGTTGACCGACGAGATCGGCCGGCTCAAGCACGATGCGGGAACCATCGAGAGCGTCGCGCGGGCCGAGCTCGGGCTGATCCGCCAGGGCGAGATCCTCGTGCTGGTCAAACACCAGCTCAAACCCTGACCCGTCTCTCCTGACCCGTCTCTCACATCTCGAGTAACGCGATGATCGCGTCCGGCCATGCCGGACACCGCGCGAGCAGTGTCCGGCTCGAGCCGAAAGCCTACGCGGTCGCCGCTTCTGTTTCGCGGACCAGGCCCAGATCCCGCCTGACCCGTTCTTCGAGCGCCTTGAAGATCACCGGGTTGTCCTTGAGGAACTGCTTGACGTTTTCACGTCCCTGCCCGAGCCGGTCGCCGTTGAAGGCGAACCAGGTGCCGCTCTTGTCGACGATCTTCCGATCGACGGCCAGGTCGAGCAGATCTCCTTCGCGCGAGATCCCTTCGCCGTACATCACGTCGAACTCCGCCTCGCGGAACGGCGGGGCCACCTTGTTCTTGACGACCTTCACCCGCGTCCGACCGCCGACAACGGCATCGCCGTCCTTGATGGCGCCGATCCGGCGAATGTCGATTCGCACCGACGCGTAGAACTTGAGGGCGCGGCCGCCCGTGGTGGTTTCGGGGTTGCCGAACATCACGCCGATCTTCTCGCGCAGCTGGTTGATGAAGATGAGGCAGGTCTTCGACTTCGACACCGCACCCGTGAGCTTGCGAAGCGCCTGCGACATCAGGCGCGCCTGAAGCCCCATCTGGGCCTCGCCCATTTCTCCTTCGATCTCGGCGCGGGGCACGAGCGCGGCGACCGAGTCGACGACGACGACGTCGACACCGTTGGAGCGCACGAGCACCTCGACGATCTCGAGCGCCTGCTCGCCATTATCGGGCTGCGAGACGAGCAGGTTGTCGAGATCGACGCCGAGCTTCCTCGCATACTGCGCATCGAGCGCGTGCTCGGCGTCGACGAATGCCGCCATGCCGCCCAGCTTCTGCGCTTCAGCGATCACCTGCAGCGACAAGGTCGTCTTGCCTGACGATTCCGGCCCGAAGATCTCGATCACTCGGCCGCGCGGGACGCCGCCGATGCCCAGCGCGTAATCCAGGCTCACCGACCCGGTCGAAATCGACGGGATGGCGGTGACGGCGTCCTTCTGGCCCAGTCGCATAATCGAGCCCTTGCCGAACTGTTTTTCAATCTGGCCGACGGCCATTTCGATGGCTTTGAGGCGTTCGCGGTCGATCTCTGGGGGCATTCGTCTCTCCTTCACGCGGTTGTCCGCCGGCAACGATTTGCCGGCTGACAGCTGGGCATTCTAGGGTCGTGCCGGGGAGAAAGTCAAGCGCAATTCTGTGAAGGCGTCGCTATTATCGTCTTCATTTCAAGCGCCTTACAGCCTCAGAGGACTTTCGCCCATCGACCTGCCTGTTTGCCGAAACTGCGCAGGTTCCGGCGGCCACGGATCGCAGTTCCGCCACTCCTGAGTTAAGGTTTTCGCGATGCCCTCCCCGGTGGGACACATGATGGCTGGAATGGCCGCGGGATGGCTGGTGGCGGGCGCGCCGCGTGGCTTCGCGTGGCGCCGCGGCGGGGTCCGCGAGGCGATCGCCTTCGGAGCACTCGGCGCCCTTCCTGACGTCGACCTGATCTTTGGCACGCACAGCGGTCCCACGCACAGTCTCGGCGCGGCCGCGATCCTCGCGGTTGCCGTGCTCGTGGCGAGAGGCGCCATGGGGATCCGTGGAGGCGCGTGCACGCCCGCGTCGTGCTTCGCGGCGTACGCCTCGCACGTGCTTCTGGACTGGCTGGCGACGGATTCGAGCCCGCCGATCGGCATCATGGCGCTCTGGCCGCTCTCTCACCGGTACTACGAATCGGACCTGCACCTCTTCCTGGCGATTTCGCGGCGGTATCTTCAGGGGTGGCGGTTCGTGCGGCAGAACGGGTTTGCGCTCGCGCGGGAGCTGGTGATCCTCATTCCGGTGCTGGGTCTCGTCGTGCTGACGCGGGAACGGCGGTGATCAGCCCTTGGTGCGGAGAAACCAGAGCACGATCGAGAGGAGTGCCAGCGGCACCGCGGCGAGGATGAAGCCCGCGGCCGCGAGGAGCGAGCCGACAGTTCGCGCGGATCGGCTCTCCGCGTTTCCGGAGAGTTCGCTGGTTTCTCCCCGCGCCGGGTTTCGGTGCACGAGCTGCAGGCCCTGGCGCATCAGCGTCGCGCCTGCGGCGACGGCGGCTGCGACGATCAGGACCAGCGCGGGCAGCGCGCGCGATCTGAACTGCACGAGTGCCGCATCGGGATCGATCTGCGCGAGCGTCGCGAGCTCCTCGAGATACGACGACAGGTACCAGACGCCGATGGTTCCGACGGTTGCGGCCAGCAGCCACAGGGCGAGCGCGATGCGATTGCGGCCGGGACTGGTCTGCAACGTTCAGTACTTGTAGAAGCCCTGACCGGTTTTCCGTCCCAGATGCCCCGCGGCGACCATCCGCCGGAGAAGCGGGCACGCGCGGTACCTCGGATCCCCGAGCCCCTCGTGCAGCACCTTCATGATCGCGAGGCAGACGTCGAGCCCGATGAAGTCCGCCAGCGCCAGCGGTCCCATCGGATGGTTCATGCCCAGCTTCATGACCGTGTCGATCGCGTCCGCGTTCCCGACGCCTTCCATGAGCGCGAAGATCGCTTCGTTGATCATCGGCATCAGGACGCGGTTCGCGATGAAGCCCGGGTAGTCCGAGGCCTCGACAGCCGTCTTGCCGAGACGCATGCACAGCTCGGTCGCCGTCAGCAGGGACTCGGCCGATGTCGCCTGACCGCGGATCAGTTCCACGAGCGCCATCAGCGGCACCGGGTTCATGAAGTGCATGCCCAGCACGCGATCCGCGCGGGTCGTCGCGGCGCCGAGCACGGTGATGGAGATCGACGAGGTATTCGACGAAAGGACGACGTCGGGACGCGTGAGTTGATCGAGTCGCGCAAAGAGCGCGAGCTTCGCCTCGCGCTCCTCGAAGATGGCCTCGACGACGTAGTCGACGTCGGAGAGGGAGTCGAGGCTCGTGGCCGCCGTCAGCCGCGAGATGGCCTCGTCGCGATTCTCGGCCGTGATCCGTCCCTTCTCCACGAGCTTGCCCAGGCTCTTTTCGATCGACGATCGCGCGCGGTCGAGGGCGCCGGCGGCGGAGTCGACGATCCGCACATCGAACCCGCTCTGCGCGAACACCTGGGCGATACCGTTGCCCATCGTGCCTGCGCCAACCACACCGATGCGTCTGATGTCCTTGCCCATGGAGTGATTGTAGTGGAGAAGAGACGTGTCAGTCGGCAGCCACACAGTCGGCAGTCGGCAGTCGTGAGTCGACAATCTCAGTCGGCAGTCACAGTCGAGAGTCGACAGTCGTATCGTCAGCCCTATGGCCGACGTTCGGTTCGGACTGCCGACAACGATTATCGACTGTTGACCGGATTGTTGACTGCCGACCGGGGATTGTCGACTGTGACTGCCGACTGTCGACTGGGACTGGCGACTCAGACTCTCGACCGACGACTGCCGACTGTCGACTACTTCGCCATCTCAATCGCGATGGCGACCCCGTTTCCTCCGCCGAGGCAGAGCGCGGCGATGCCGCGGGTGCCGCCGGTTCGCTCGAGCGCGTAGAGGAGCGTCGTCAGGACGCGCGCGCCGCTGGCGCCGATGGCGTGTCCGAGCGCCACGGCGCCGCCGTGGACGTTCACCCGCGCCGGATCGATCGACAGTTCGCGCGTCACGGCGACTGCCTGGACCGCGAAGGCTTCGTTGATCTCGAAGAGGTCGACGTCCTCCAGCTTCCACCCAGTCTTGGCCGACAGCTTCCGGACGGCCTCGACCGGCGTCATCATCACCATCTTTGGCGCGAGGCCGCTCGTCGCCTGGCCGACGATCCGCGCGATCGGCGCGAGTTTCAGCTCACGCGCCTTCTCGGCAGACATGACCACGAGCGCCGCGGCGGCGTCGTTGACGCCGGGCGCGTTGCCGGCCGTCACGCTGCCGTCCTTCTTGAAGGCCGGCTTGAGACCGGCGAGTGATTCCGCGGTCGTGTCCTTGCGGATCGGCTCGTCCTCGTCGATCACGATCGGATCGCCTTTCCGCTGGGGAATGCTGATCGGCAGGATTTCGGCCTTGAACCAGCCTTCACGCGTGGCGCGTGCAGCCTTCGCGTGGCTCTCCGCCGCATAGCGATCCTGTTCGGTGCGGGTGACCGAGTACTTCTCGGCCACGACCTCGCCGGAGATTCCCATGTGGCAGTTTTCGAAGGAGCACCAGAGGCCGTCGGTGATGAGCGCGTCGACGACCTTGCCGTCGCCCATGCGAAGCCCTTCGCGGACGCGCGGCAGCAGGTGCGGCGCGCTGCTCATGGACTCCATGCCGCCCGCCACCGCGATATCGATGTCGCCGGTGGCGATGCCCTGCGCTGCGAGCATCACGGCCTTGAGGCCGGAGCCGCATACCTTGTTGATCGTCAGCGCCGCGACGTGATCGGCGAGCCCGCCGTTCAACGCTGCCTGCCTGGCCGGATTCTGCCCGCTCCCGGCCTGGATCACCTGTCCCATGATGCATTCGTCGACGATCGCGGGGTCGATCCCGGCGCGCCGCACCGCTTCGCGGACGACGAGCGCGCCGAGCTGCGGAGCGGTGAAGTCCTTCAGCGCGCCGAGGAACTTGCCGGTCGGCGTGCGCGCAGCGGAAATGATCAGAGACTCGCGATTGTTCATGCGTTTATCGTTGGACCCGTACGCTCGTGACGGTTTCCGCGCCGAGCAGATCCTGGAGCCGCTGGAGGACGACGGGCCGCGCGCGGCTGATTTCCTGGCACCACCGCGGATCCTGCGCGTGCACCGTCAGCACGCCGTCGGCGAGGCTGACCGTCGTCGCGCGCGCGAGCGCCGGACCGACCGCAATCTGCCAGGCGAACCTGGTGCGCGCTTCACTTGGAGGCTGCCGCCTCACGATGTCGGCGAGCACGCCGGCGCTGAGCGCTTGAATCGGATGCATTGTTAGCTTCCAGCTCCAGCTTCCAGCTTCAGCTTCCAGCTACCAGCTCAGTAAGATCATGCTGATCCTAATCGATTGACTGAGATCCCAATCGAATCGGCTGAGATCTGAATGTTTTTGGCTGGCAGCTGGCAGCTGGCAGCTGGAAGCTATCATGGTTCGTGCTCATCCTCGCCTCCGCTTCTCCTCGTCGCGCCGAGCTCCTGACCGCCGCCGGATTCGATTTCGAGGTCGCGCCAGCCAATGTCGACGAACAGCCGTTGCCGGGCGAGGTCCCGACGGACTACGCGCTCCGCGTGGCGCGCGCCAAGGCCGACCACACTAGTAGGACGCGCGCGCGGGGCGAGACGGTGCTGGCAGCCGACACGGTCGTCGTCGGCCGCGGCCGTCTGATGGGGAAGCCGCGGGACGACGCCGACGCGGCTTCGATGCTTCGCGCACTGGCCGGCGACGTTCATGAGGTGCACACCGCGGTGGTCGTCAACGGACGGTCGGGGCAGCGATCGACGCTCGTGACGACCCGCGTCCGCTTCCAGCCGCTCACCGACTCGGAGATCGCGTGGTATGTTGCCACGGGCGAAACCTCTGGAAAGGCGGGCGCATACGGGATTCAGGGCCGGGCGGCCCGGTTCATCGACTGGATCGAGGGCTCCTGGTCGAACGTCGTCGGGCTGCCGATCTCGGCCGTATATGGGCTGCTGAAGGATGCCGGAGAGCTCGCTGATTCGAATGATTGACCCCCGGACCCGCGACGGTATTCTGAGACCAGTTTTTCCTGCACATTTCAGGCGGAACCATGAAACCCAAGACCATCAAGATTGCTGCGACTGCCGCCGTACTCGTGCTTGCGATCTCCGGGTTGATGTACACGACCCTGAGCGAGGGCACGGAGTACTACAAGCTCGTCGACGAAGTGGCGAACGAGCCGCAGGCCTGGCACGGCAAGAAACTGAACCTGCACGGCTTTGTCGTCGAGAAGTCGATACTCCGCAGGCCGGACACGCTGGAGTATCGGTTTCAAGTGCAGAGCAACGGCAAGGTGATCCCGGTGAGCTACACCGGGGTCGTGCCCGACACGTTCAAGGATGGATCGGAGGTCGTCCTCAAGGGACACTTGAGCACGGCAGGGTTCAGCGTCGATCCCAACGGGGTCATCGCCAAGTGTCCGTCGAAGTACCGAGGAGCAGAAGCTCAAACCGCGCGTCTCGGGCACCTAGATCATGCCAGCCCTTGGCACGTTCGTTCTCCTGGCGGCCTTCGTCACCTGCGCCTACGCGATTGCCGTCTCCGTGGCGGGAGCACGCCGGCGTTCGACGCGCCTCGTCGAGAGCGGCATCGGCGCATTCTATTTTCTTGCCGCGCTGATGGTGCTGGCGTCGGCCGTCCTGATTCACGCGTTCGTCACCGGCAACTACTCGATCAAGTACGTCCAGCGCTACTCGGACTCGGCGCTCCCCCTCGCGTACAAGATTACGTCGTACTGGGGCGGGCTCGATGGCTCGATCATGTTCTGGGTCTCCCTCCTCGCGATCTTCGGATCGATCGCGATTTACATGAACCGCGAGCGCCACCGCGAGCTGATTCCCTACGTCGTCGCCACGATCGCCGCCACGGAGATGTTCTTCATCTTCCTGATGGTGATTCACAAGAACCCGTTCTCGACCTTCCTGACTGAGACGCCGACCGACGGGCGCGGCCTGACGCCGCTGCTGCAGAACTTCTACATGGCCATCCACCCGCCGTCGATGTACGTCGGCTTCGTGGCCATGACGATCCCGTTCGCGTTCGGGCTGGCCGCGCTCATTACCGGGCATCTCGACGACGCCTGGCTGCGCGCCGTGCGCCGCTGGACGATGCTCGGCTGGCTGTTCCTGTCGTTCGGGCTGACGCTTGGCATGCTCTGGGCGTACGAGGAGCTCGGGTGGGGCGGCTACTGGATGTGGGATCCGGTTGAGAACGCCGGGCTGCTGCCGTGGTTCACGGCGACCGCGTTCCTGCACTCGATCCGCGTGCAGGAGCAGCGCGGCATGCTCCGCGTCTGGAACGTGACGCTCGTGATCGTGACGTTCTTCCTGACGATTTTCGGCACGTTCATGACGCGGTCCGGGATCGTGCAGTCGGTGCACGCGTTCGGCGAAGATCGCGAGCTCGCCTTCCTCTTCACCATCTTCATGGTGCTGACGCTGGTGTTCAGCTTCGGCTGGGTCATCTATCGCCTCCCGCTGCTGCGGGCGCGAAACGAGCTCGACTCCTGGGTGTCGCGCGAGGCCGCGTTCCTCGCCAACAACTGGATCCTGCTGTTCTCTGCGTTCTTCGTGCTCTTCGCGACGATGTTCCCGACGCTGAGCGAAGCGGTGACCGGCGAGCGGCTCACCGTCGCGGCACCGTTCTTCAACAGGTGGATGCGGCCGATCGGCCTGATCCTGCTGCTGCTGACGGGCATCGGCCCGCTGCTCGCGTGGCGGAAGTCGACTGGCGAGAACCTCGTCTACCAGATGAAATGGCCGTTCACCGCGTTCCTCGTGACCGGCGGCGCGCTCTATGCGCTCGGCGTCCGCATCTGGAGCTCTGGCCTCTGCTTCGCGCTGAGCGCGTTCGTCGTGACGACGATCGTGCAGGAGTTCGTCCGCGGCGCCAACGTGCGGCGCGCCGCTTCGGGCACGGACATCTTCACCGCGCTCGTCGGGCTCATCGGCCGATCGAAGCGTCGGTACGGCGGCTACATCGTCCATGTGGGCGTGGTGATGATCTTCCTCGGCTTCGCGGGAGAAGGCTTCAAGCAGGAAGAACAGGCGCTGATGAAGCCCGGCGATCAGATGACGATCGGGCGCTTCACGCTTCGCCACGACGCGCTTCGCGTCACCGAAGACGCGCAGAAGCAGATGATCTCGGGGCACGTCGGCGTCTTCGAGGACGGCGCCCAGGTCGGGACGATGGAGCCGGCGCGCTGGTTCTACAAGAAGCGGGAAGAGGAGCCGACGACAGAAGTGGCGATTCGCCGGGGGCTCGCCGAGGATCTGCTACGTCGTGCTCGCGGGCTACGACGCCGCTGCGCAGACGGCGACCTACACCGTGACGATCAATCCGCTCGTCAACTGGATCTGGCTGGGATTCGGCATCATCGCGCTGGGCACGCTGATCGCGCTGCTGCCCGAGAGCGCGTTTGCGTTCGCGACCGCACGCGCGCCGGCGGGCGCGGCCGGTGCCGCGACGACGGTACTCATCGCCGCGTTGTTGCTGCCGGCGCTGGCGCACGCGCAGCACGTCGAGACCGCCGATTCCGTGCGTGTCACGGTCGCGCGCACGGAACTCGAAAGGGAGTTGTGGCGAGAGCTGATCTGCATGTGCGGCACCTGCGGACGCAAGCGCATCGGTGATTTCTGCTGCAGCCACGCGGCGAAGATGCGCGGCGAGGTCTCGCGGCTGCTGGACGCCGGCAAGACCCGGGACGAGATCTACCAGTACTTCATCGCCCAATACGGCAGTCAGGAGCCGCTCGGCGCTCCGATCGACAAGGGCTTCAATCGACTCGCGTGGCTCTTCCCGTACCTGGTCGGGACCTCGGGCGCCGTCGGCGTCGCGTTCATGGCGATGCGGTGGTCCCGCCGCGACAAGGGGGACGCCTCCGCTGCGCTCCCGGCCGAGGATCCCGCGCTTCGCTCGAGGCTGGACGATGAGCTCCGTGACCTCGACTAGCGCCGATGTGCGGTTGAAGGCGGAAGGGAAGGAGGTCCGGCCGAAGACGGACGAAGCCTCGACCTTCCGTGCGTCGCATTTCTTCGTGCTCGCAGCGCTGATGGCAGCCACCGCCGCCGTCATCATGTCGCGCCAGTCGACCCCCGAACATCTCGTCCTCGTCAGCCTGACGATTGGAGCGGCCGGCCTCGCGGCTGCCGGTTTCTATCGGACGCTCTCGCCGCTCGTCGGAGACGTCGTCGCGTCGGCGTCGGAACCGCTGTCCGAGCGCGAGCGCGCGGTCGTCGAGCGTGAAAAGCTGCTGGTGCTGCGCGCTCTCAAGGATCTCGAGTTCGACCGGGCGATGGGCAAGGTGTCCGCGTCCGACTTCGACGAGATGGCCGCGCGGCTTCGGAGCCGGGCGCTGTCGCTGATGAAGCAGCTCGACGAGGACGGAACCGGATACCGGACGATCATCGAGCGCGAATTGCACGCGCGCATGGCCGCCCGAGCGACGGTGTCGCCACGTCCCGAGCCGTCGTCGATACCGGCCAGTCCGCCGGCGCAGCCGGAGAAGAGTGGCCTGTGCGCATGCGGCACCGCGAACGACGCCGACGCGCTCTTTTGCAAGCGGTGCGGCGCCAGGCTCGACGCGTCCGATTCCTCTGCGAGACAATGAAACGCGCAGCTGGCTTCGCCGCCGGGCTGCTGGTGCTGGCCGCTCTGCACGCCGCCCCAGGCGCGCAGCAGATGCCGGATCCAAAAACCATCGCTGGAGTGCCGCTGCCGGTCGGCGATGTGACCAACGGGACCGTCGTCGTCCGCGTCATCCGCGGTTCCCTGTCGAACAACATCCCCGATCAGAAAGTCGATCTCCTCGGCGCCGATCTGACGGCGACGACCGACGCGAACGGACGGGCGCAGTTTGACGCCGTGAAGCCCGGCACGCGCGTGACGGCGGTGGCGACCGTCGCGGGAGAGCGTCTGCAGTCCCAGGAGTTCCCGGTTCCCGCGACCGGCGGCATCCGCGTCCTGCTGGTTGCCACCGATCCGGAGCAGCAGAAGCGTGCCGAGCAGGATCGGCAGCTGGCCGCCGGCCCGGCGCAGCGGGGGTCCGTGGCGCTTGGCGAGGAGTCGCGGTTCGTCTTCGAGTTCGGCGACGAGAGCATTTCGGTCTTCAACATCTTCCAGATCCTGAACACGGCTCGTACTCCGGTGCACAGACGGAGCAGCCGATCGTGTTCGATTTTCCGGACGGATCGACGGGCGCGACGGTCCTCCAGGGCTCCTCGCCTCAGGCCGTCATCGAAAAGAATCGAGGCGTCGTCACTGGACCATTCGCTCCAGGCACGACGCTCGTGCAGTTCGCGTATTCGATGCCGTACTCGTCAGGGAACCTCCGCATCGAACAAGTGCTGCCCGTGCCGCTCAGCCGCGTGATCGTGCTCGCCCAGAAGTCGGGCGGCGACATGCGATTGTCGTCGCCGCAGATGAGCGAGCAGCGCGAGATGACGGCCGAAGGCCAGGCCTACATCGTCGGGCAGGGACCCGCGGTGCGGCGCGGGCCGGCCGATCGCGTTCGAGTTCTCGAACCTTCCGCATGCGCCGTCGTGGCCGCGCAACCTGGCTCTGGCGCTGGCGGTGGCGATCCTTGCGGCGGGGGCGTGGGCGAGCAGGCGGCGCGGCAGCGAGCCCGTGGGAGATCGACGCCGCAACCAGCTCGAAACCAAGCGCGGCCAGCTCTTCGCAGAGCTCACGGCGATCGAGCAGCAGCACAAGGAAGGCCGCGTCGATCCGCAGCGGTATGCCGCGCGCCGTGCCGAGCTCGTCGCGGCCCTCGAACGCGTCTACGCCGAGATCGATCGTCAGGCAGCCTGACGGAGCCGTCCCGCGCGCGCCGATCCGCCAGTACATGGACTTCACCTCGCTCAGCTTCACTGACGTCTCGCGCAATTTCGGCCGGCGTCGCGCGCTGAACAGGGTATCGCTCGTCTGCGATGCCGGCGAGATCGTGGCGCTCCTGGGGCCCAACGGGGCGGGGAAGTCCACGCTCCTGTCGATTGCCGCGACGCTCCTGCGGCCGACGAGCGGCGCGGTCGCGTACGGCGGACACGCGTCGAGCGAGGAGCTTCGAGGGCGCATCGGCCTTCTCGCGCACGATCTCTACCTGTATCCGGAGCTGACCGCGGTTGAGAACCTGACGTTCTTCGCTCGCATTCACGGTCTCGCCAACGCCGGACGCGCTCGTTCGCGCGGCGCTCGAACGCGCCGGCTTGTCCGATCGTGCCGAGCGACCCGGTCGCCGGCTTCTCGCGCGGCATGCGGCAGCGCCTCGCGCTCGAACGCGCGCTGCTCCACGACCCGAGGCTCGTCCTGCTCGACGAGCCATTCACGGGGCTCGACGACGCGTCGACCGCGGCGCTCGTGACGCGACTGCAGGCGATCCGGGCGCGAGGATGCATCGTCCTCGTCGCCACCCACGACCTCGAGATCATCGACGGCCTCGATTTCACGCGCCGTGATGTTGAACGAAGGGCGGCTGAAGCCCATCGATGCCCGGCCCGGCTCGCTGCGCGACCGGTTCAGGCAGGCGAGGCACTGAGGCCGCGCCATGCGCTTTCTTGCATCGGCGTGGCTCGTGACCCGCAAGGATCTGCTCATCGAGGTACGCAGCCGCGAGATCGTCTACACGACGCTCTTCTTCGCCGTGTCGTGCGTCCTGGTGTTCGCGTTCGGGTTCGTGCGCGATCGGACGGGCGGTCGAGGATGCGGCGGCCGGCATCCTCTGGGTCGCGATAGCCTTTTCCGGAACGCTCGCGCTCGGCCGCGCGTTCGAGCGCGAGCGGCACAACGAGACGCTGCGGGCACTATTGATGGCGCCCGCTGCCGAGGCCCGCGCTGTACGTCGGCAAGCTCTGGGGCATTCTGCTGCTGCTGACGGCGGTCGAGCTCGTCCTCGTGCCGCTCGTCGGCATCATGTTCCAGGCCAGGTTCTTCAGCGTACCCTCTGATGCAGGCGGCCTGATCGTCACCGGCACGATCGGCTTCTCCGCCGTCGGGACGCTCTTTGCGGCGATGCTCGTGCGAACGCGCAGCCGCGACGTGCTGCTGCCCGTGCTGTTGTATCCCGTGACGGTGCCCGTCATCATCGCGGGCGTCCGGGGCACGGCGGCGCTGCTCCAGGCCGATGTGGATCTGCCGATGGCGCGCGCGTGGCTGTCGATGCTCGTCTTCTTCGACGCGGTGTTCATCACGCTCGCGCTCTGGACGTTCGAAGCGGTGATGACAGAATAGGGGCAAGATTCTGGGTTCAGGGTTCAGGGTTCAAGGTTCAAGGTTCAGGTTCAGGTTCAGGTTCTTTCATGACCAAGCTCGTTCCGTTGATCGTCGTCGTCCTTGCCGCGATGTTCGTCTACGCGCCCGTGATGATCGTGCAGGCGCCGTACGAGTCGACGATGGGGTTGGTGCAGAAGATCTTCTACTTTCACTTCCCTTCGTGGATGGCGATGTTCCTCGCCGTCTTCGTGTCCGGCGTGGCGAGCGTCGTGTTTCTCGCGACGCGCAGGAAGGGCGCGGACGTCGTGGCGGTGTCGGCGGCAGAGCTCGTGGTTGCCTTCGGTCTCATTGGTCTGCTGACCGGTCCGCTCTGGGGGATCAAGGCGTGGGGCGTGTGGTGGTCGTGGGATGCGCGGGGCACGTCGGCGCTCGTGCTGTGGCTGATCTTTCAGTCGTATCTGCTCCTGCGGCGGTTCGGCGGACCCGGATCCGAGCGCCTGGCCGCGGCCGTCGCGCTGTTCGGGATGTTCAACGTGCCGTTCGTCTACTGGTCGGTGCACCTGTGGCGGACGCTGCACCCGAAGACGACCGTCGTCTCGAGCCTGCCGATGTCGATGGGCGCCCCGTTGTGGTTCAGCACGGTTGCGTTCCTTGGCCTGTTTGGCGTGCTGATGGCGCTCCGCATGCGCCTGGAATACCGCCGCGCGGAGCTCGAGGAGTTGTACCTGGCGGTTGACGGATAGTGGCGGATGCGATTGCGGATTGGTGATCGCGGATTGACGATTTGCTGATTGGGGATTGAAAAGATGACGCGTTCATTGCTACTCGCGACATTCGCGATACTCGCGCTGCTCGCGATCGGGCCGGCCGTGGCGGCGCACCAGCCGTCCGCCCCGGCACAGCCGCCCCCGACGGCGGCCGCCCAGGACGGATTCGTCCCGATCGATCAGCTGGCGAAGAAAGAAGAGATGCCGGCGGCGCCGCTCGTGATGGCCGCGTATGCGGTCGCGTGGCTGGTGATCTTCGGCTACGTGTGGTCGCTGTGGCGGCGGCTGTACAAGGTCGAAGTCGATCTCGCGGAGGTCAGCAGGCGCGTCGCCGGCGGAGGCCGCCGGTGAACTTCGGCAACATGACCGCGGCGCACTTCATCTTCATCCCCGCGGTCCTTCTGGTGGGCATCGTGATTGGATGGGTGCTGGGGTCGCGCGCCGCCGCGGACGCGTATGCGATGGAGCTCAAGCGGCGTGAAGAGCGGAAAGGCAGACTCTAGCGGCGTTCACCTTCCCACCGCGAGCCGATTCGCCAGGCTCGCAGGCAGGCCGACGCCGAGAATGCGGCGCTGCGCGCCATCGACGGGGTAGACCACCCGCTTCAGCGTGAGCGTCATGGCATCCGAATCATAGAGCCCGTACGCGGCCCGGGGATCGCCGTCACGCGGCTGGCCAACCGATCCCGCGTTGATCAAGTACCGCGCGCGCCCGGCGAGCGCCAGTGGCGCCGCGCCGTCGCCTTCGGGCACGTACCCGTCGAACGTGTCGTCCTCGTAGTGAAACACCACGGGCAGGTGCGTATGCCCGAACAGGCAGACGGACCGGCTGCTCGCCGCCAGCGCGCGCAGCGCGTCGTCGCCGTCGAAGATGTAGTGATCTTCGTCGAACGGGGCGCCGTGGCAGATCTCGACGTGGTCGTCGATGATCGTCGGGCCCATCGGAAGGTCGCGGAGATACTGGCGGTTTTCGGGCGTGAGGGTCTCGAAGGTCCAGGACGCGGCGACGCGCGCGACATGGTTGAAGTTGCTGCCGTCCTCGAGGCCGCAGGCGGCCTTGTCGTGATTGCCGCGGATGATGGCCGTCGGATTCAAGCCGCGGATCCGATCGATGACTTCGTTGGGCGCCCCGCCGTAGCCCACCAGATCGCCCAGCACCAGCAGACGATCCCACGCGCCTGCCGCCGCGTCGAGGACGGTCTCGAGGGCCTCGAGGTTCGCGTGGATGTCGCCAGATCGTCAGGTAGCGCACTCTACGTTCCGAGATGATCCGCGATCCGCTCGACGATCTCGCCGGCGGACGCCGTTCCCACGTCGATGTGCACGTGCGCGAGCCCGTAGGCCGCCCGCCGGGTGGCGAACAGCCGCTCCATCTGCGCGCGATCGGCGGCGAGTGGCCGTCTGCCGTCCGCCGGGAGCCGTGCGAGGACGACGTCGATCGGCACGTCGAGCCAGACCGAGAGGCCGTCGAGGTTGATCGCCCCCCGGTTTTCGGGATCGACGAACGTTCCGCCGCCTGTGGCCACGACGACGTGCCGCAGCGGCAGCAGGACGCTCAGGATCTCGCGCTCGATCGACCTGAAGTACGGTTCGCCGGCCTTGGCGAAAATCTCCGACACGGGCCGGCGCTCGCGCGCTTCGATCAACTCGTCGACATCTTCCGCCCGCCAGCCTAGCCTGTCCGCCAGTGCGCGCGCCACCGTGGTCTTTCCGGCCGCCATGAATCCGACGAGGTAAATCTTGTCCGCCGTCACCGCGTGAGCCGCTCGAGCGCTTCGAAGAACCCCGGGTACGACACGTTCACCGATGAGGCGCCGAGGATCGCCGTCGGCGCCGCCGCGCGCGTGGCCGCGAGCGCGAACGCCATGGCGAGACGATGATCGCCCGCCGCGTCGACGGTTCCGCCCGAGAGGGATCGCGCGGTGAGGCGGAACCCGTCGGGGTATTCCTCAACCTCCGCGCCCAGGCCGCGAAACCCGGCCGCCAGGCACGTGATGCGGTCGCTTTCCTTCACGCGCAGCTCGGCGGCGCCGCGCACCGTCATCTCGCTTCCCGGCGGCAGCATCGCGCCCAGCGCGGCCAGCGCCGGAATTTCGTCGATGAGCCCGGGGACCTCCGCGGGTGCGATGTCGAAGCTCCGGGGGGATCCGTACGAGACGCGAATGCGTCCGACGGGCTCGCCCGCGCCCTCGTTGTCCTGTTCGACGTCGACGATTGCGCCCGCGCGGCGCGCGATGTCGACGACCGCCGTGCGGGTGGGGTTGAGGCCGACGCCCTCGATCTCGATCTCCGCGCCGGGCGTCCCCGCGGCGAGCGCGATCCAGAACGCGGCGCTCGAGACATCGCCGGGTACGGCAAGGTCGCGCGCCGCCAGCCGTTGACCGCCCGCGATCCGGATCGATTCGCCGTTCGTGTGGACGTCGACGCCGAACGCCTGCAGCGCGCGCTCCGTATGATCCCGCGTGCGGACCGGCTCGATGACCGTGGTCTCGCCCGACGCCTGGAGCCCGGCGAGCAGCACGGCGCTCTTCACCTGCGCGCTGGGGACCTCGGGGCGGTGCGTGACGCCGCGCAGCCGGGTGCCGTCGATGGTGAGCGGCGGGCGTCCATCCTGCGAGGCAATCGACGCCCCCATCTCGGAGAGCGGCCCGATCACGCGCCGCATCGGCCGTCGCGACAGCGACTCGTCGCCGCCGAGCACCGTGCGAAACGGATGCGCTGCGACGATGCCCGCGAGGAGCCGCATCGACGTCCCGGAGTTCGCCGCATCCAGTGGGCCGCTCGCCGCCGCGAGACCGTTGACGCCGCGTCCCTTGATTTCAATCAACCCGTCCGGCGTCCGGGTGATCTCGACTCCGAGCGCGCGCAGGCAGCCGAGCGTCGCGAGGCAATCGGCGCCGGTCAGATATCCCTCGATGCGGGACACACCGTCGGCCAGCGCCGCCAGCATGGCGTATCGATGCGAGATCGACTTGTCGCCGGGCACGCGAACCCGGCCGGCCGCACGGGCCGCTGGCCGGATCGTCGCCGCGTCGGCGGACACGTGGCTCATGTTCCGCACTATAACATTGGCCGTCGTTCGCCCCTGGGGCGGGCCGCGGGTGCAATCCACCCGGGCTGTCCCGATTCGCGCTCCAGGCGAGATCCGGTTTAGAATGTTGACCACCCGCGTGCGCGTCAAGCCCGCTCATTCCATCGTTTCCGCCGCGTGCCGACCGATTGGCGCAGGTGACGCCCGTCCAGCATGCTGACACGGGGCGGCACCGTCAGACTGCAGATTCACAGTAACTTCGACATGCTGGACTTCGTCCAGATGGTCAGCGACCGCATGTCGCAGCTCGCCGGACTCGACGAGGACGCCGTGCACTGGATTGGCGTCGCCGTCCGCGAGTCGGTCATCAACGCCATCAAGCACGGCAACCGGGAAGATGCCCGGAAGCTCGTGACGGTCGAGTTCACGTTCGCGCCGCCGGCGGCTCCGCACGAGCTCGTCGTGCGCGTCGTCGATCAGGGCGCGGGGTTCGATCCCGAGGAGATCGCCGACCCGCTCGCGCCGGAAAACCTCCTGAAATCCAGCGGCCGCGGCATCTTCTTCATGCGAAGCTTCATGGACGACGTGACGCTGAAACGTGCGTCGGAAGGCGGCATGGAAGTTCGCATGGTCAAGAAGCTGTCCTCCGGTGGTTGATCGCCCTCCACCCGATCCGATCTACCTGGCCACGGCCGTCGAAGCGGTCCTCCGCGCGGGAGAGACGCAGATGTCGAGGTTCGGGCAGGACATCCGCGTGGAGAAGAAGGGGGCCATCGATCTCGTCACGGAGATCGATCTCGAGATCGAGCGCGGGTTCCGCGCCATGATCGCCGAGCGGTTTCCCGATCACGAAGTGCTCGGCGAAGAGTTTGGCGGAGAAGCGGATCACGCGGGCATCCCGCGCGTCTGCTGGGTGTTCGATCCGATCGACGGGACGACCAACTACGCGCACGGTCTGCCGATTTTCTGTTCGTCGCTGGCGCTCGAGATCGAGGGCGAACCGATCGTGGCGGCCGTCTACGACCCGAGCCGCAAGGAGCTCTTCACGGCCGAGCGCGGCCAGGGCGCGCGGCTCAACGGGCAGCCGCTCCGCGTGTCGAGTGCGGACGCGTTGATCGATTCGCTCCTCGTCACCGGCTTCCACTACGATGTGCAGAAGGATCCGGGCGAGGTCATCACGCTCTTCGGGACCTTCATCAGCCAGGCGCGCGCCGTCAGGCGCCTCGGCTCGGCGGCGCTGGACCTTTGCTATGTTGCGGCCGGCCGCTTCGACGGGTTCTGGGAGAAGAAGCTTCAACCGTGGGACATCGCGGGCGGAGCATTGATCGTGATGGAAGCGGGCGGCCGCGTGACGACCATGACCGGTGCCGGGTACGGCTCCCGCGCCGGAAGCGTGCTGGCGACCAACGGCCGGATCCATGACGAAATGCTGTCGACCATCCGGGGTTGAAAGCCTGAATTGACCCCTTATGGTGTCCTGACTGACACCGATATATGACAGAGCCGCCTGCTGCACCGGGTCGAGACGCCGCACCATATGGGGCGTGTTCCTGCCGCTGAGGCTGGCACCTTTCATGCTCAGGCCACGATCATCGACGGGCCAGATGCTCCATGGCCAGGTTACGGAGACTGTCATGATGAAACGCCATTGGCTGAAAGTCGCGCGGGTCTCGAGCGCCCTCGTGCTGCTGGTCGCCATGCTCGCGGCATTCCCGTCCTCCGCCGACGCGCAGGTCGTACAGGTCACGCGCGCGGATGCCCGGCACCTGATCGGATTCAATCTGGGCTATTTCTGGGTGACGGGTCAGGACGGCCGGCCCGACGACTGTTTCACAGGCGATGACGATTGCGACACGCTCATCGCGAACCTGCGTGCCACCGATCCCCTGCTGTTCGATATCAAGGGCTTCAATAGCGTGACCTTCGGCGGGGAATGGTTGTACGCGATCACCAACCATCTCGAGACGGGTGTCAGCGTTGGTTACTACAAGGGCACCGTCCCGAGCGTGTACGCAAACCTCACGGACATTGACGGAAGCGAGATCTTTCAAGACCTGAAGCTCCGCATGGTTCCGCTCACGGCGACCGTTCGTTTTCTGCCCATTGGGCGCGGTGGGCCATTCGAGCCGTACGTAGGCGGCGGCGTCGGGTTCACTTTCTGGCGCTACAGCGAAACAGGCGAGTTCGTGGATACGTCCGATGGGACGATCTTTGGCGAGACCTACGAGGCTGATGGGACTGGCGTCGGGCCGGTCGTCGTAGTCGGGGCACGCTTTCCGGCCGGTGATGCGTTTACGGTGGGCGCGGAATACAAGTGGCAGAAGGCCGTGGGCGACACCAACCCCGTTGAAAGTCAGCTCCTGGGGAACAAGATCGATCTCGGGGGCAGTTCGCTCAACTTCACGTTCCACTTCCGATTCTGAACGCTTCGTGCGAACGGCGCTCTATCGCGATCGGCGGTAGAGCGCCACGCCTCCGCCTTCCGCCACTCTCACGTATCCTTCGAGAAACCGTCCGTCGTTCGTCGAGCGCTGATACACGGCGTCTCCGCCTTCCGCCGACTCTTCGATCGCGATCCATTCCACGAACGGCCCGGGGCCGTACCGCATGGCGGCTTTCCAGACTTCGCCGTTGCCTTCGTGCAGGAAATCGTGCACATCGAGCCCGATCGCCGAGAGATCGTGCATGTAGTGGGCGAGCGATCCCATGCTCATCATGATCGGCCGGCCGTCGTGATGCCTGACGAGATACGCCGTCACGGTATCCCGTCCTCGCTGGTTGGCGGCGTCGCGCTGCGACTCCGCGACGAGTGGCGCGTTCCGATCGAGCGGAGATAGCTGCCAGATCGTCGCGATCACGAGGACCGCCGCGGCGAAACCGCGCACGATGCGCGGCAGCAGGCCGAGGCCGGTTGCGACCAGAGCCGCGCAGGCGGCGACGAGCGGCACGCTGTACCGGATGCGGAATGGGTGGCCCTCGAGATACGCGTACCACGGCAGGGCGGCGGCCGCAACGAGCGCGAGCGGCATGACGAGCGACGCTCGCCGCGGCGATCGCAGGAACACGACCGCGAGGAAAGCAGCGCTCGCGTATGCGGGCCAGATCGAGAGCGTGCCCGAGAGGCGATAAGCGCCTTCACGGACCTGATCCCAGGCGAGCATCGGCTGGCCGAGCGAAGCATTCTCCGCCACGAAGAATCCGCCGCTGACGAACCACGCTCCGACCGTCCAGCGGCTGTTGAGCAGGAACAGGACGATCGCCGCGGCGGGGTACGCGGCAAGCCGTGCGACGGCGACGGTCGTCGTGCGGAGCGGTGTTCCTCGCCGCAGGAGCACCAGCGCCGACAGCGCGAGGATCGCGCCGCAGATCGGCCACGCCTCGTACCTGGTCATGCACGCGGCAACGAGAGCCAGACCTGCGGCGCGCGGCCGCGCGGCGTCGATCGAGTCCGAGTCGAGCCAGTCTGCCGCGAACATGACCGCCAGGAGCGTCGTGCCGAACAGCAGCGGCTCGGTCATCGGCGTGCTCTGAAGATAGAGCACGTTCGGGTTGGCCATGAGGAGCGCGGCGCCCGCGAACGCGCCCGCGATCGATCCCGTTCGTCGAATGACGAACGACGCGAGCGCTCCCGCGCCGGCCGCCATCGAGGCAACCGAGATCGCCGTGCCCGATGCTCCGCTGCGATACCACGCATCCACCTGGACGGGCAGCATGTTGAGCACATGAGGCAGCGGCAGCCAGACGGCGCCAATCTGCTGCCATCCGGGCATGAGGCTGTCGAGGATGCGCCGCGCGACGACGAGGTGCGCCCGCGCGTCGTGGTGGGCGAGCGCGAGTCCCTCGCGGGCGTAGTAGACGGCAGCCGCGGCGCCGGCGATCGCCGTCAGCGCCGCGATCGCGGTCACCGCCGTTCGCTCGCGGCTCAAGGCGGCCGACGATCGCCAGGCCCCGAGCGCGGAGATGGTCGAGCCGGGCGAGTGACTGGAGGCGTCTGCAGCGGCCGTGACAGGTCTCGTAGTGGCCAGGACGCTTCTAGTCTACACTCTGGACAATGGCGGACTTGATCGCGTGGATTAAGGACTTCGCCGTCTCGCTCGGCGGGCCGGGACTGTTCATCATCGCGTTCCTCGATTCCTCGTTCCTCTCGTTTCCCGAAGTCAACGACATCCTGATCGTCGTGCTGACGACGCGGCACAAGGAGAGGATGCTGTACTACGCGCTGATGACCACGCTCGGTTCGATGGCGGGCTGCCTGGCGCTGTACACCCTGGCCCGCAGCGGCGGCGAAGCGTTTCTCCGAAAGCGGTTCAAGCCGCACTACGTCGATGTCGCCATGGAGCGTTTCCGCCGGTACGGGCTGCTGGCGATCATCGTCCCGTCGGTCCTGCCGCCGCCGACCCCGTTCAAGGTGTTCGTGCTCGCCGCGGGGATCGCGAAGGTCCGCCCGCTGGACTTCATCCTGGCCATAGCAATCGGCCGCGGGATCCGATACTTCGGTGAGGGACTGCTGGCGGTGTACTACGGCGACCAGGCCGCGGACTTCCTGCGCGACAACGCCGGGGTCGTCGGCCTGACGGTCGCCGCGATCGCCATCGTCACCGGTGGCGCCTGGCTGGCGTGGCAGCGCCGCAAGCGCCCCGGCGCGGTTTGACCGAATGAGCCGGAACGCCTGTATAATCAGCTGTTTATCCGTCCTGAATGCAGCCTGACATCTCGGTCGTCGTGCCGATGAAGAACGAAGCCCCCAATGTGGACGAGCTCTATCGGGAGCTCCGGGCCGCGCTGGAGGCGATTGGCCGATCCTTCGAGATCCTCGCCATCGACGACGGCAGCACTGACGACACGTTCGCCCGGCTGACCCGGCTCCAGGGCGCGGACGACAGGCTCCGCGTGATCCGTTTCCGCCGTAACTTCGGCCAGACGGCAGCGTTCGCCGCCGGTTTCGCGCACGCGCGCGGCCGCTACATCGTGACCATGGACGGCGATCTGCAGAACGATCCGCGCGACATCGCCGACATGGTGAAGCAGCTCGAGCAGCAGCCAGCCGACATCGTCGCGGGATGGCGCAAGGACAGGAAGGATCGGTTTTTCAGCCGCCGTCTGCCGTCGATGATCGCGAACCGGATCATCTCGCGCGCGACCGGAGTGCGCCTGCACGACTACGGCTGCTCGCTGAAGGTGTTTCGCGCCGAGGTCGTTCAACCGATGACGCTCTACGGCGAGATGCACCGCTTTCTGCCGGCCATTGCCAGCGAGTTCGGCGTGACGACGGTCGAGCGCGTCGTCAATCACCGCGCGCGGCAGCACGGCGAGTCGAAGTACGGGATCTCGCGCACGGTCCGCGTGATTCTCGATCTGCTGACGGTGAAGTTCCTGATCAGCTATCGCACGCGGCCCGTGCAGATCTTTGGTTTCTGGGGCCTCGTGATGGGGTTCGCCGGCTCCATCATCCTCGCGTGGCTGGCCTACATCAGGCTCACGACGGACCAGGGGATCGGGGACCGGCCGCTCCTCCTTCTGGGGATTCTCCTGATCTCGACCGGCGTGCAGCTCGTAAGCTTCGGACTGCTCGCGGAGATGCTGGCGCGCACGTACCACGAGTCTCAGAACAAGCCGACCTACGTCATCAGGGAAATCCGGCAGGCCGAGCCCCGTCAGGCCGCTGACGATCACGAAGCCCGTGTCAGCATCAAGCGGTTCAACTGAGTCTGCCGCGGTGCCGCCGAGCAGCGGCGAATCCGCCCCTGTCTCGCCGAAGCCCGGAAGCGGCGAAGGCGGACCCGATCCGCGGATCACGGACATTCAGCGGGAGTTCGGCGCGAACCGGTCGCGCCGTCAGCGTTATACCGATCTGGTCATCGGTCAGCCAGGGCTGTGGCCGCTCGTGCGATACGAGCTGACGATGCTCCTGAGCGCCTGGGTGCCGGGTGCCCTCGGGTTGTTCCTGCGGTCCAAGCTGTATCCGCTGCTGCTGGGTCACGTGGGACGCAACGTCGCGTTCGGCGCGAACATCGTGCTCCGGCATCCGCACAAGATCACGATCGACGACAACGTCGTCATCGACGACAACTGCTGCCTCGATGCGAAGGGCACGACGAACCGGGGCATCACGCTGAAGCGGGGCGTGTTCCTGGGCCGCAACACGATTCTCAGCTGCAAGAACGGCGACATCCTGCTCGACGAGGACGCCAACATCGGCTTCAACGTCGAAGTGTTCTCGGCGGCGCAGGTCCGGATCGGACGCAAGGTTCTCGTGGCGGCCTACACGTATCTCGTCGGCGGCGATCACTCTGTACGATCGCGTGGACATTCCGGTGCTGGATCAGGGACGGACCGCGAAGGGGATCGAGGTCGGCGACAACGTCTGGCTCGGCGCGCACGTGGTCGTCGCGGACGGCGTGCGGATCGGGCGCGACGCCGTCATCGGCGCAGGGGCCGTCGTCACCAGCGACGTCCCCGAGTATCACGTCGCGGCCGGCGTCCCGGCGCGCGTGATTCGCGATCGCAGGCCGGCAGGGAAGTAACCGTCATCATGTGTGGAATCGTCGGCATCGTCGAACGCGACCTCGATCGGCCGGTACCGCCGCCCGACCTCGAGCGGATGGTCCGCACGCTGAACCACCGCGGTCCTGACGAAGAGGGCAGCGTGTTCCTCCCGGGCGTCGGCCTCGGCATGCGCCGCCTGTCGATCGTCGACATCGCCGGCGGGCAGCAGCCGTTCGGTAACGAAGATGGCTCGGTCCAGGTCGTCGCGAACGGCGAGATCTACAACTTTCACGAGATCAAGAAGACGCTCGCCGCGCGCGGCCACGTCTTCCGATCGCGCTCGGACATCGAAGTGCTGGTGCACGCGTACGAGGAGTATGGAGAATCGTTCCTGTCGCACGTGCGCGGAATGTTCGCGCTCGCGCTCTGGGACGGCCGCACGCGCACGCTGATCGCGGCGCGCGACCGCGCGGGAGAAAAGCCCCTCTACTATTCGCTCACGCCCCGCGGGCTTCGTCTCGCGTCCGAGATCAAGGCATTGCTGTCGCGGCCGGAGGTCGATCGCACGATCGATCTGGAGGCGATCGACCAGTTCCTTACGTACGAATACGTCATCGCCCCGCGGACCATCTTCAAGTCCATTCGCAAGCTGCCGGCGGCGCACTATCTCGTTTATCGCGACGGCGAGGTCTCGATTCGCCGGTACTGGGACGCCGCGGACGTGGCGGTCCGCGAGTGGAAGGACGCCGAGGCGGCGGAGGCCCTCCGCGCGACGCTTGGAAGGGCCGTCCGCAGCCAGATGATGTCGGACGTCCCGATCGGTCTCTTCCTGTCTGGAGGAATCGATTCCAGCGCCGTCGGGATCATGCTTCGCGACGCGCCAGGCGGATCCGATGTGTCGAGCTTCAGCATGGGGTTCGACGATGCGAGCTACAACGAACTGCCGTACGCCCGGGAAGTGGCGGCGCTGTGCGGCACGAAGCATCACGAAGGCACGGTGACCCCTGACGTCGGGGCGCTCTTCGATCGTCTCGTCGTCCACCTCGACGAGCCGTTCGCGGACGTGTCGCTCTTCCCGACATTTCTCGTCTCGCAGATGGCGCAGGAGCACGTGAAGGTCGTGCTGACGGGCGACGGCGGAGACGAGCTCTTCGGCGGCTACGACGCATACCGGGCGGAGGCGCTGGCGGCGACGCTGGTCCAGCCTGTTGCCGGAGAGCGCGGCGAGGACTGCCGAACAGATCCTCGCGAGAGTTCCGCCGACCGACAAGAAGAAGGGGATGGTCAACAAGGCGCGGCGCTTCGTCGACGGGCTCGCGCACGCCCCCTCGTCGATCGCGCAGTACCGGTGGATGACGTTCCTGACGGCGCGCGACAAGGCGGCGTTGTACACGCCCGCGTTTCAGCAGGCGCTGCTCTCGTCCGACGTCTACGAGCCCGTGCGTCGATCGCTCGCGCGCGGCAGCACCGGCGATCTGCTGAACCGGCAGTTGTACGCCGACCTTTCGATCTATCTGGCGGACGACATTCTGGTGAAGGTCGATCGCATGAGCATGGCGACGTCGCTCGAGACGCGCGCGCCGTTCCTGGACGTCGACGTCATGGAGCTGGCCTTCTCGATGCCGGGACGCCTGAAGATCCGCAACGGCCGCAGAAAGTACGTCGTCAAGGAAGCGCTTCGCGGCGTCCTGCCCGGCAGGATCCTTCATCGCAAGAAGGAAGGGTTCAGCATTCCGATGAAGCAGTGGCTCCGGCGTGACCTGAAGCCGATGATGGACCGCCTTCTGGCGCCGGATCGGCTGGCCTCGAGGGGGATCGTCGACCCTGCCGAGACAGGCCGGATGATTGCGGAACATTGCGAGGGCCGCGCCAACCACGCACACGTGCTCTTCAGCCTGATGGTCTTCGAGCGGTGGGCAGAGGAGTTCGCTGTTTGAACCTGCGGCAGCTTCGGGCGTTCGTCTCGCTGTCCTTCCTGCTCGTGTTGTTGAACGCGTGCGGCGACTCGCCAACCAGGCCTGGCGGCAGTGGCGGCACCGCTTTGACGATCACGTGTCCGCCGAACCAGGCCGTCCAGTCTCTGGATGGCAATGCAGCAGGTGTGTCGTTCAATGCGCCGCAGACCGTAGGCGGCAGCGGTGCCGTAACGACAACGTGCACGCCGCAGTCCGGCAGCCAGTTTCCGGTTGGAACCTCGACGGTCGCGTGCCAGGCGCGGGACACGGCCAATAACCAGACATCCTGTTCGTTCACGGTCGTCGTGACGTCGCCACCTCGCCTCATCGCCGCGGGAAAGTTCCTGGCGTTCGGCGACAGCCTGACTTCGGGGGTGTTATCGGAGTCGCTGTCGCTGCTGATCACCTCCACGCCGCAATCCTATCCGTCGCAATTGCAGCCGCGCCTGGTCGCCCGCTATCGACTGCAGACGCCGGTCGTCATCAACGAGGGCGATCCCGGCGAGCTCGCCTCCATTGCAGGCGTGCAGCGCTTCCGCGGCGTCCTCATCGGCCACCGGCCGGACGTCGTGCTGCTGATGGAAGGCACCAACGACCTGCTGCTCGGCCAGACCGGCGCCAACAGCGCCATCGACGCGCTGCGCGCGATGGTCCGGGAGGCGAAGAGCCAGAACATCCGCATTGCGCTCGCGACGATCCCGCCGCAGCGCGCCGGCGGCGCGCGGCGGCGGGACGCCGTAGTTGCATTGATACCGGGTTTCAACGATCGCATCCGCGCGCTGGCCGCGACGGAGGGAATCCCGCTCGTCGACGTGTTCAGCGGCATGCAAGCCGACAGTTCCCTCATCGGGCCGGACGATTTGCACATGACGACTCGAGGGTACGAGGTCATGGCCGGCATCTACTTTGACGCCATCAGGGCGAACTTCGAAGTGCAGCCGGCCGCGACCGCCCTCCAATGGACGCACCGATGACAAAGACGGACTGCGCGGGTCACACGGATCGCGCCCGTCACGAGGATCGTTCTGGTCAGATCACGCGGTTCGAGGATCGCGACGACTTCGGCAACTACGAGGCGAACCTGCGCTTTCTGAAGGACGCGGGGCTGCGGCCCGGAGCCGGAGCGCTGCTGGAGATCGGCAGCGGCAAGGGCCGGATGTTGAATCTGCTGCTCCAGGAGGGCCACGACGTCCACGGCGTCGAGATCAACGACTCGATGATCCAGGAGAGCCGACGCTTGTACGGCGAGCTGCCGATCCGAAAGGTCGACGGCCCCCGGCTGCCGTTCGACGATCACGCCTTCGCGACCGTCCTCAGCCTGGACGTGTTCGAGCACATTCCCGATACGGACGCGCACCTGCGCGAAGTGAAACGGGTGCTGGCGCCTGGCGGGACGTACCTGCTGCAGACGCCCAACAAGTGGACGAACGTCGTGTTCGAGACGATCCGGTGGCGAAGCTTCACGGCGTTTCGCGCGGATCACTGCTCGCTCCACAGCTATCGTGAAATCAAGCAGCGGTTCGCGAAACACGGCTTCGACATCGAGTTCTTCGACATTCCAGTCGTGACGGATTTCTTCAAATGGAAAGTCCGCCGATATCTGGGCCGCCCGGGGCTCGCGCTCCTGCGCATCGCCAACCCGGACGCGTTCCCGCTCGCCCTCAAGACGAACTTCTACGTGAAGGCCCGCCTCCGCGGCTCTCGATGAACGCCTCCCGCGCGCCGAGGCCCGACGGTCCCGACCTGACGCGCGCCGTTCGGGCGTACTGGAACACGCGCATCCACGACCTCGAGATGACGACGCGCCCGGTGGGCACGCGGGAGTTCTTCGAGGAGCTCGACGACTACCGGTTCGACAAGCTCTCGGTACCTGCCGCGCGTGGTCGACTTCGGCGGGTTCCCCGGCAGGCGCCTGGTCGAGGTCGGCTGCGGGATAGGCACCGATCTCGTGCGATTCGCGAAGGGTGGCGCGCGCGTCGCGGGCGTCGATCTGTCGGAGACGGCGATCGCGCTGGCACGCCGCAATTTCGACTCGCAGGGACAGAAGGGTCTGCTGGTCGTCGGCGACGGGAGCGCGCTGCCGTTCGCGAACGCGTCGCAGGACGTCGTCTACGCTCACGGCGTGCTGCAATACGCGCCTGACGCGCGGCGGATCGTCGAAGAGGCGCAGCGGGTGCTGGTCCCGGGCGGCGTGGCGATCTTCATGGTCTACAACCGCGTGTCGTGGCTGCACGCGCTGTCGAAGCTGATGAAGGTCGAGCTCGAGCACGAGGACGCGCCGGTGCTCCGCCTGTATTCGATTCCGGAGTTCCGCGACCTCATCCGGGGCTTCGCGAAGACGACGATCATTCCCGAGCGGTTTCCCGTGACGTCGCGGCTGCACAAGGGGTGGAAGGCCACCGCCTACAACGGCGTGTTCGTGGGGGCGTTCAATGCCGTGCCGCGCCCGCTCGTCCGGCGGTTCGGCTGGCATTTGATGGCGATCTGTAACAAGTAACGTTCGAGTAGCGTCCGGCTTTAGCCGGACAAGACACGGGTCCGGCTGCGGCCGGACAAGGCTCAGGTCCGGCTGAAGCCGGACACTACAAGCGATGGTCGCCGCTACAGGCCGGCGACTGACCTGTGAAATCGCCGCTTCTCAACTGCGGCGCGGACGAGGAACTTCGCGTACGGCGTGACCTGCTTGATCGCGGCCACGTTCATCTGGCAGGGGCTGAGACACGTCGGGCACTTCTCGTCGCGGATGTAGTCGCGGTGAGCCTGGCCCGCCGCGCTGAAGTAGAGCTCCTCGGGATCGCTGTCCTTGACGTTCCCGATCACTTCGCTGTTCTCGCAGAAGAAAATACCGCCGTCGGGGTTCAACATGATCCCCTGCGTCTGGAACGGGCAGGGCGCGAGGCGGTGATAGCCGTTCGCGATCATGTCGGCGTAGTGCATGTAGACGTAGTTCTGCCCGTCGAGCATCGAGTCCTTGCGGACCCGATCGAGGAAGAACTGCCGCATGCGCTCTTCCTCCTCGCCGTGGGGCGCGATGTTCGCCGCGAGATCGCTGTTGCCGAGCATCGGCTCGGTGAACCGCACCATGTTGAACACGATGTCGAGGTTCTCGCTCCTTGCCCAGGCGAGGATGTTCTCCGCGTCGTCGAGGTTCGTGTGGAAGATCGTCGTGGAGATGCCGAAGTTGAAGCTGTACTTCTTCTGCAGCTCCTTCATCGCGCGGATGGTTTCGTTCGCCTTCTCGAACCCGCGCTTCACCGAACGCACCTTGTTGTGCATCTCTCCCACGCCGTCGATCGACACGCGCGTGCTGAAGATGACGTTGCGCTCGTGGCACAGCTCCACGATCTTCGTCAGCATCGGGATGCCGCGATGCGGCGTCAGGCCGGTGGTGTTGAGGCCGAACTTGCGGAGCTTCGGCATCCGGTCGAGCATGACGCGGCAGATGTCCACGAGGTCGTTGCGAGTGGTCGGCTCGCCGCCCGAGACGTTCGCGTTCTCGATGTTCTTCCAAAGGCCGGACTGAAACGCCTTGTCGATCTCCGCGAGCGACATGTCCGACTTGCGATCGCCGCGCTTCCAGTTCCAGCACATTTCGCATTTCGCGTCGCAGACGAATGTGCAGTGGAAAATGACTACGGTCGGGTGAATGGGCCGATGGCGCGCGACGTAGCTGTTCACGATGTCGCGCGGAGCGCTGGCCGCCGCCTTGGCGAGGTACTTCAGCGCGTAAACTTGTGCCATAAAGTATTGATTTTAAACCTTCTGTGGCTCCGAAGTAAAGCCGTCCGACAGAAACCCGACGAGGAGCAGCGGATAGAACCAGGCCAGATAGGTGCCCGTCGAGTGCGGTTTGATGAGCGTCGCGCCCACCGCGACTGCCCCGAGGAGCATCGCCAGGGCGGCCGGACGGCCTCGCCGGGCGAGGAAGAACGTCCAGCAGAGGAACGCCGCGAAGGTCAGCCATGCGGGTGAAGTGAAGCCCGAGCCGCCGACGAGCGGCGTGTTCAACACGCGGCGGACGCCGCCGCGCTGCCCCCAGAACCCGAACGGACTCGAGCCGTAGCCGTCAGGATCGGTATGGTGGCCGAACGTGTCGGACATGATCGTGCCGAGGCGGGTGCGGCCGCCGGCCGGCCGCGAGAGCGCGTACACCCCGGCGGCGACCACGATGGCGGCAAGCGCGAAGCCGGCGATGAACCGTATTCGCTGCGCGCGATTCCCCCAGTAGTAGCCCAGCCACGCCGGCGCCATGAACGCCGGATAGAAGCCGATCCCCGTACTCGCCGCCAGCATCACGCCGGCGAGGGCTGGTCGCCGAATCGCCGCGAACGTCACGAGCGTCATCGCGGCGGGAGCGATGTGCGAGATGAACGTCAGGCCCGCGACCTGATCGTCGCGTCCTCCGATGCCGAGGACGGCGAGGCTGCCGCAGTACAGGCAGACGAGCGCCAGCGCGACGGTCGCGTTCGTCAGCTGTCGCGCGGCGACGAAGAGGGCAGCCAGCCCAGCGAGGTGAAAGGCCGCGGCGGCGAGCTGCGTGGCGCGAATGGGCGGCAGGTAGTACGGCGGGCCCGAGCGCAAATCCGGATTCGCGGGCGACGCCTCGTTGACTCCTTCGGGAGCCAGCATGATCTGGAAAGGCACGTGCGCCGCGTAGAGCAGGGGACCGTACGCAGCGCCGGGTGTGTTCGTCAGGAGCGGATCGCCGTACGGAAGAAGGCCCCGTTCGCGCAGCCGCTGAGCGCCGAGATTCACGAACCAGCCGGCGTCATCGGGCGTTCGCGCGAACACGATCCACAGGTTCGAGCAGACCAGGACGAGAGCCAGCAGTGCCAGTGGCTTCGGGCCGAGTATTGGCGACCAGCCCGCCGCCGATGATCCTCGCGCCCGCTGAACGGCCCGAAACATCAACGCGAGTCCGACAGCGACCGCGGCCGAGAAAATCCAGTCGAGCAGCCGAAGATAGGCCGGATTGCGGAGAACGGCGAAGAAACGCATGACGTCGAAGAAGAGCGCCCCCGACGCGAACAGGAGCCCGAGTTCGACGTTCCGTGACCGGGCGGAACGAGTCAAGTCCCAGCCGACGATCAGCAGAACCGCGAGCGCGACGAGGACGAACAGGCCCTGGATCGACATCGCGTCGGCCGAGATCGACCGGCTGCCGCCGGCTCGCCAGTCGTTCGCGAGCGTGCCGATCGTCTCCGCCACGGGCGCCGGCGGTGGCACCCGCGAAAACGTCGGCATGTACACCTCGTCCAGCGTTTGTTTTGGCTGGGGCTCGCTGGAGCAGGCGGAGGCCGTCATGATCAGCAACAGCGCCGCGAGCGAGATCGCGCGGCGCATCAGAGGCTCGTGGCGGATTCCGCGCGGCGGCTTCGCAGGTAGAGGATTGCGCCCGGCAGGTTCGCCAGTATCCCGGTCAGCACGATCAACGTCGACAACGCCAGCGCTTCGGGTTGTGGAACCCCTGCAGGTGCGAGCAACCACACGATGATGCCCTGCGGCGCGCCGATGCCGCTGATCGAAATCGGCAGGAGGAGCGCGATGAGGCCGATCGGCATGAACAGCAGATGGTCCGAGAAGCTGACATCGATGCCGATGCCCCGGCCGAGCACATAGGCCTGAAGGATCCGTAGCAGTTGGACCGCGACGGAGAGGATCGCGACCGCTGCCAGCGCCCCGCGGTGCCCGCGGTATTCTCCGACGGCCTCTGCGAGCCGTACTACCCGTCTTCCCGGTCCTGACGTCCCGGATTGCGCCGGCAGCAGGGCGCCAAGCCACCGATCGGCCCACAAGGCCGCGACGCTGCCGAGGACAACGGCGCCGGTCGTGAGCGGGAGCAGGAAAGAGGGCAGTCCTTCGAGCTGACGTCCGGCGACGATGGCCCCGATGAGTCCCATCGCGACGATCGAGAGAAGTCCAAAGAGCCGATCGACAGCGACCGACGCCACCGCTTCGCTGCCGCGCGAGGTCCGCTGCGAGAGCGAGTACGCGCGCGCGGCGTCGGCGCCGACGCCTGCGGGAAGGAAGCTCCCAACGAACGAGCTGACGAGATAGATCCAGGCTGCGGACTTCGTCGAGATCGCCGCGCCCCTGGCGCGGAGGAGGATGAGCCAGCGCCAGATCATCACCACGCGGTCGATCGCGAGGAGTCCAAGCACGATCAGCGCGGCAGCCGGCGCGAGCCGGAGGATCGCTTCCATGCTCGCCCGCGTGTCGATCCTGGCCGCGAGCAGGGCCAGGACTACGACCGTCAGCAGGCCCCGGACCCAGATCGATCCGCTCAGCTTGGCCACTGATTTACGGGCCGGTCTTGCGAACGACGAATTCGAGCGTTTCGAAGAGATTCTTGCGGACGCGGAAGAGAAGGTCCTCGGTTCCCGTGTATCGCGACAGCATGTCGAGACCGGGCACGTTGGCGAACACGGAGGCCGCCGCCAGCAGATCGCGCTTGATGCCCGTGGCGGCGCCGATGCTCCGCACGACCCGCTCGATCTGAAAGCCGCCGTCGTAGAGGAGCTGCCGGACCCGCCGCTCCGTGGTGACGAAGTTGTGCGTGTAGTCGACGTCCCAGAAAAACGTGCGTTCCTTCAGGTAGTCGGGCACGACGACGAAGAGAATGCCGCCAGGCCGCAGCACGCGCAGCGCCTCCGCGACGAACTCGCGCGCTTGATCGATGCCGGACATGTGCTCGAGGACCTGGTCGGCATAGACGACATCGCAGGTCGCATCGCCCGTCCGCATCGGCGGCGCCCAGCCTTCGATGACTTCGAGGCCGTGGCCACGCAGTTCCTTGATGAGAATCGGGCTGGCCTCGACCGCGCGATACCGCCATCCCGCGTCGACGGCTGCAAGGGCCAGGGACCCCTTGCCCGGACCGATCTCGAGCATGTCTCCGGGCGGCCGGGCATAGCTCATGACGAGGCCGAGGCGCGATCGCTCAGTGCGCCCGCGCCGAGCGCGGCCGAAATCGGTGACGGTCTTCTGACGGTCGGAGAAGTCGCGGTAAAACGTGTCAGACACAACTGATGGCTCACGGCCCAAGACTCAAGGCTCAAGGAAGATCCTGAGCCCTGAGCCTTGAGCCCCGAGTCGACTTGTCTAGAAGCGCCCCCTGCTCGTCCACCCTCCGCCCGAACCGTTGACGTTCGAGATGTGCGACCAGACCGCAAAAGCGCCGGGTCCGCAGTGTGACGCGACTACGTCGAACGCCCAGATCTGAGGGCTTCCTTCATCAGGACCGGCGCTGTAGTGATAGGCGACGACGTCGAGCGACGGATCGCCGCAGTTGCCTCTCTTGCAGTTGTAGCCCCAGCGAGTGTCTTCGAGGCGCAGCGCGTCGACGAGCTTGTCGAGGAATTCCCATCCCGCGACGTGGTTGCCACCCCAGATCTCTTCCTGGCAGGAGCGCTGCAGCGACAGGATTCCCGGGTTCGCCGCGATGACCTGGTGCGCGATGTGGAGCATGTTCGGTGGCTGGATGCAGCCGCGGACGACGTTGCCCTGCGAGTCGAAGCAGATCGAGTTGGGATCCGGGTCGGCCGTTCGCTTTTCGAAGACCGTGATGAAGCTCGAGTTCGGCGACCACGGTCCGAAGGCGGCGCCCTTCCGCGCGCGTGCGCGGAATCTATACGTCGTGTCGCGCTCGAGATCGGTCGGGTACGTCCACGTCGTCTGTCCACCGCTGCCCTGCGCGAGCGTCGTGCGACTGATGACGGCGTTCCCGCTGCTCAATAGCTCGAACTCGTAAGAGTAGGTCCCACCCACGAACTTCCCCTGCACGTTGGAAACGGTCATCACCGGCTTGCGCGTGTCGAGCCGCAGACCGTCTGTGGGCGACATGACCCGAGGGGCGACGACCTTCAGCGTCTCGCCATTCGGTCCGGCTTCGGTGGCGGTGCCAGCCGCGTCACTCGAGGACGGAGCGTTCGGTGAATTGTTGCAACCAGCGGCGACGCCGAGGGCGGCGCAGGCGAGCACGAGCGTCGGAAGTGTTTTGAACATCCGGTACATCAGGGTCTCCCGTTAATTTGTTGCTGATGCTGCGGCGGGTGAGCTACCGCAGAGCCACAATATTCTAACCGATTCCTCCTCAAATACCGATAGACGGATCCGTGAGCGACCGCTGTGCCGTTTCCGCCCGTTCAGCCGCGCTTACCTGCATGCTAGTATGTGAAACCCAACTTTTTTTCGAGGTGCGAATGCGTAAGTCCGTGTTGTTCACTACCTTTGCGGCTCTGGTTTGGCTCGCCTCCGTTCCCTCCGAGGCTCGCGCGCAACAGGTCCCGAGCATGCTCAAAGGCAAGATACTCGTCAGCGCCAACGTCGGCATCCAGGTCGGCGACAACGACCTCTCCCGGACGGATGTGTTCGACCTCTACGAAGAGCAAGCCACTATTGACATCAATCAAACGATCAACAACGGCTTTTTCTTCGAGTTCGGCGGCGCCTACAAGTACCGTCCGCAATATGGCTTCGGCCTCACCTGGGGATTCCTGACCAACTCCGGCGATGGCACGATCTCCGGCAGGCTGCCGCACCCGGAGGAATTCGATCAATTTCGCACCTTCGAAACAAGTGTCGACGACCTGAAGCATAGCGAGCAGTCCTTGCACTTTCAGGCCATCTACTTCATACCGTTCACCGAGGAGGTCGAGTTCTCGATCTCGGGCGGCCCCTCGCTCTTCGGCGTCAAGCAGCAACTGCTTCGCGGTGTCGTCTTCAGCGAAACCCCGCCGTTCACGTCCGTGACGATCGACTCGGTCGATATGGTCGAGCTCAAGGATTCCGCCTGGGGCTTCAACATCGGCGCGGATATGACTTACGCCGTCACACCTACTATCGGCGTGGCTGCGCTCATGCGATATACCCGCGGGACCGTGGAATTCAACATTTCCGACACGCAGACGGCCGACGTGAAGGCCGGGGGCTTCCAGATTGGCGGCGGCGTGAGGCTCAAGTTCTGAACAACCGAGAGGACAGGGAGACGAGTTTGATGAACGTTCGCAAGTGCGTGATTGTGTGTGGAATTGCCGCTGCCGTATCGACGGCAGCGTGCGGCGAGAGCGACTCGCCGACCGGGCCGTCGCAGGGAGCCGTGCCGGCGGCGCCGCGTGTTCTGTCGGTCACCGTGAGCGGCCCGGCCAGCTTCTTCTCGCGCGGCCAGACGCAGCAGATGGTTGCTCAGGCGTCGCTGAGCAACGGCCTGACGGAGGATCGGTCGTCGACGGCGACCTGGCAGTCCGACAGCTCCGGGGTCGCCAGCGTCTCCTCGTCGGGACTGGTGACCGTAGGGAACGAGGGAGAAGCCACGATCTCGGCGACGGTCGAAGGCCAGCGTGGATCGCTCCGCGTCCGGGTGGTTCACGCGTTCCGAACGCCAGATCCTCCTCCCGGACAACGGCTGGCCGCGCCCAACGAGTTCGGGGTCGTCGTTCAGCTCTTTGCGGAACGGCCGGATCTCGTCGCACGGTCCTGCCAGCCTGAGAACGGCGGCACCGGGACGTGGGAATTCATGGATCTCCTGGTCGATCGCCTTCGTCTGAAGGACACGCGATGGGGCTACAACTCGCGAAGAGGCGTGCCCGGAGACGTGGCCCGCGACGAGGTGGCCTACCACTGGGGATCGGGACCTGACGAGAACAGCCGGGACACGTACGCGTGGGATGTCATGGGCGCTCACTGTGGCGCGAACCCCGTGCCTACATGGGCCGACGTGAGCTCCCTCGGGACGTTGTGGGCGTCCCGCGGACGATTCTGAGCGGCCGGAGATTCAGGGTTCGGTTGAAGAAGGGCAAGGTCTCCTTGCCCTTTTTCATTTTCGTCCAGGCCACAAACGCATGCGACGGCTCCTCAAACGTCTGAAAGCGCGATGGGGCCCCGCCTTTCAGAGCGACACGGCCTTCGTCGAGTCGGCGTTCCGCGAGATTCTCGGCCGCAACGCCGATCTCGACGGCCTCAATCACTACCGGCGCGTCCTGCGCGAGGGCCTTGGCCGTACGGCCGTCCTCCTCGACATCATCCGCTCGGAGGAATTCACCTCCAGGCTGACGAAGGTTGCACCGGCGCTGCCGGCCATCCGCGGTCTGCGGGTGGATCGGTATCGTGACGCCGTCGACCGAACGAACGGACAGATGATCCCTGTGTTCGAGGCGTCCTCCGCGGCCGATTTCGACTGGCTCGAGGACGCCATCGTGAAGTACGGCTACTACGAACAGCCGGGCGTCTGGACGCTCGGCGTCGACACGGACAAGGCCGTCGTCGCGGAGATCATCGCGTCGCTTGCACCCCGGCGCGCGCTCGAGATTGGATGTGCCGCCGGCGCCGTGCTCGAGTGTCTCGACGATCTCGGTGTCGTCGCTGAAGGTGTCGAGATCAGCGCCATGGCGAGAGCGAAGGCGTCGCCGCGCGTCCGCGATCGCATCCATCTCGGCGATCTGCTCGAGCTGAGCCTGCCCGCCGCGTACGACGTGCTGTTCGGCCTGGACGTGTTCGAGCATCTCAATCCGAACCGGCTCGACGCGTATCTCGCGAGGTTGGCGTCGATCGCGACCCCCGACGCCCTGGTCTTCTGCAACGTCCCTGCATTTGGTGAGGATCCGGTCTTCGGCACCGTGTTTCCTCTCTATGTTGACAGTTGGGACCGCGACGCTGCCGCGGGCCGACCGTTCTCGACGGTGCACGTGGACGAGCTCGGCTATCCGATCCACGGCCACCTGACGTGGGCCGATGCGAGATGGTGGGCAGGGCGGTTCGCGGCCGCCGGCTTCACCAGGGAGATCGGTATCGAGCGTGCCCTCCACGCCAGATACGACGCGTACATGGCGAAGCGCGCGCCCGCGCGCCGCGCCTTCTTCGTCTTTGCGCGAACGCCATCCGGTGAGCGCGGCACATCGATCGTGCGAGCGATCGAATCCACCCGCTCGAGGATTGCACCTCTGTAGCGTCCGTCGCCCGTAGTGTCCGCCTTCAGGCGGACCATGGGGAAATGTCCGGCTGAAGCCGGACGCTACTCCTGATCGGCTAGTTCAGTTTGAACAGTGCGGTGTCGGCGACGTCGATCTCGATCCGCTCCTGCGACTTGAGGTATTCGGCGAGCACGGGCTGACGCGCTTCGAGCTGCGACCAGATCGTCGTCGCGAAGTACTTCGCGCCGAACTGGCGCTGCAGCCGCTGCACGACGTGCGGACTGATCGAGCTGAGGTCGAAGCTCCAGCCCTTCCGGTGCGCGCGATAGAGCAGGATCGGCGAGTTCGCGCCGTACTGGGGATATTCGACAACGACGATCGTATCCATGATCGGTACCCGGTTCTCCACGGCCTGACCGGCGTGGATCATCCGCAGGTCGAGGCGGTCGGGCCTGAAGAACTGGTACACCACGTTGCTCTTGTCGAATCCGAGCAGTCCAACAGCGAGCACCACGACACCCGCGGCAACCGGTACGAGACGCGAGCCAGTCCAGAGTCGAAGGCCCGCCGGGTCGAACGCCGGAAAGGCCGCGAGCCCGAACAGCAGCGCCGCCGGCGGCAGCATCGGCAGCTGGTGGAACTCGTGGTACCGGTTCCCCTCCGCGGACGCCAGGATGAAGAGCAGAACCGCCGCCAGCCACACGAGGACGACGCGCGACGCCGGACGCGTCCAGCCGAGCGCGAGACCGACGAGCGCGAGCGCGAAGCCGGCGGGCGTCAGGTGCAGGTAGTAGGTGCGATCGAGCAGCGTCGAGTAGAACTCGGGGTCGCGGAGCTGGTTGAGCGTGCTCCAGTGAGACACGCCCATGATCGGTCCCATGGCCATCGACACTTCGGGCGAATAGCCGCCGGACGGATGAAAGATCGCCTGGCCGAGTCCCGTGCGGTGAAAGATGGTATCCCCGTGCCAGTACCAGAGCGCGGTACCCGCGAAGGGCACGGCGATCGCCGCGATCCAGATCGGGTTCAGGAGCGCGCGGAAGTGCGCGGTGAATCCACCGCGTCCCGTTCGCTCCGTGTCCATCCACGCGAGCCAGCCAATCGGGGCGAAGACGAGGACCGCGGGAATCTTCACCATGCACGCGAGGGTGATGCCGGCGATACCAAGCCACGCCGCCACACGATCGCCCGTCTGCGCGTAACGGACCAGGCCCCACATGCCGGCGACCGTGAAGAACACCATCGGCGTGTCGGAAATGAAGGCGCGGCCGAAGAACACGAACGAGGGAGAAATGGCGAGCAGGAACGCCGCGCCACGGCCCGCGGGCGCGCCGAAGAGCCGAGTTCCCAGCGCGTAGATGGCCCCGACCGTGCCGAGCGAGAAGAGAATCGCCAGGACCCTGCATACGAGCTCACGAACGCCGAAGACATGGAACAGCATCCCGGCCAGCCACTGGAGCAGCGGAAACTCCATGCTGACGTAGGCATCCTTCGGTCCGCCCCAGCTGACCTGGGGATACAGGATGTTCGCGGACTGCTCGGTGAAGTTGCGTGCGATGTCCGCGTTCGTGATCTGCCGCCAGCTGTGGGCCTCCGCCATCGGCAGGTGCACGTACTGCCAGCGCAGGGCGAACCCGGCCGCGAGGGCGATGATCAGCCAGAGATCGATTCGACGGGGGAAGCGGGAGGCGGAAGACGCCTTCAGAGGTTCAGGGTTCAAGGTTCAGAGTTCAGGGTTCTTGGTTCAATGGTTCAGGGTTCCCCGAACCCTGAACCCTGAACCCTGAACCTTGAACCCGTGAATTCTACCGCGGTATCCACTGCCAGGCACCGCCGACATCGCCGACGTCGACCGTGCGGCTGTACGAGCAGTCCGGAACGGTGGGTGAGGACGCTGGCGGGCAGTTCGGTACCGGGCAGGAAAACCCGCGGACGATAGTCGCCGCGCCATCCGTTCTGCCAGTCCGCGCCACGCGCGAGGAGGTCCCCCCGCATCGCTGCCATTCCCCCGCTCGATACGGTCGGTCCTGCACCCCGGGCTGCGACAATCGCGAAGAAGCACTCGCGCCACTGCGCGGTCGACCAGTTCGCAGGCGAACCGGGAGCGCTGCAGCCGCTGACCGGTGCCGGCGGCGGCGACGGTCCGGGCCCGGGCGGAGGTGCGGGCGCCGGCGCGGCCGCGGGTGTCCGGAAGCTCTGCACCACCGACCAGGCTCCCGTGAGCGTTCCATTGAATCCTGCCGCGCGCCAGAAGAGCAGCGTGTTGGCCGGCAGCTCGGGCATCTGCGCGCTGGTCGTTCCGCTGGCGCCGCGATCGACGCCCTTCTGAACGAGCGTTCGCGCGAAGGCCTGATCGAGGGCGACCTCGAACCAGTACTGAACGTTGCCGGTGCGGCCCTGCAGCCCGCCGTTGGTCACGGTCAACACCGGCGTCGTCGACGAAACGGCCGCGCCTGCGACAGGTGAGACAGGTGCCGGCGCTTCGATGACGATCGGCACCACCAGGTCGAAGCGTGCAGCCGCGGAGAACTCGCTCTCGTTCGCCCCGTCGTCCGCCTTCACGCGCCAGTAGTAGGTCCGCTCGGCGCTGAGCGTGCCGTCGACCACGATCGACGTCTGGTTGCCTCCGGTCGGCATCACGCGGGAGTGCGCGAACACCTTGTTGGTGAAGCCCGGATCCACCGCGAGCTCGACGATGTACCAGAACGGCCGCTCGCCGTTCGAGGACGAATTGTTGAACGTCAGCCGGACCGGCTGGGTATTGAGGACCTCGGAGCCGTTCACCGGCGTCGCCGGAGTCGGGACGGACAGCGACACGCCAGCGATCGGACCGGCGACGTTCGGGCTCAAAGGATTGCGGCTCTTTTCCGCCTCGCAGGCCGCCGCCGCGATGGCAACGAGCCCGACGAGAGAAATTCTTGTAATCGAGATCACGGTTTTGTGCATGGCAATGCCAGAATTCGGACGAACCCCTCGTCCGGGGGGAGCGGTTTCGAAGGAAAGCCCTTTACCGCAAGTTATCGGATAGTTGCCGGTCTGAAATTAGCCCGGCACTGATAGCAAAGCGAGTTCCGTGATTGAAGACTGATGATAGCGCCGGGCGGCCGGGACGACGACAGGATTTCGGTGAAATCCTGTGCGGATGCTAGAGGAGCTCAGCCGTTTGGTCGGGTCCGGCGGCGGCCATCCGGGCGCCGCGCGGGCGCATCATGAACACGGCGCCGCCGCTCAGCGAGAACAGCATGATGAGAGCCGCGCTTCCGAGCGAGAGCGTCAGCGCCGAGCTGACGTTCAGCCCGAGGCTCGTGAAGAAAAACGCGAAGACCGCCTCGCGGACTCCGAATCCGTTGATCGACACCGGCACCATCTGCACCGCGAGGCTGATCGGTACGATCACCGATGCGGCAAGCAGCGGGAAGGGGATCGCCAGACTTCGAGCGGCGCAGACGTAGAAGAGAATGAGCAGCGCCTGCACGACGAGCGCGCCCGCGAACGCGGTCCACAGTCCCCGCGGCGCCTGAGCGAATCGTGCGATCGCCGACACCAGGTTCTGGACTCGGACCTGCACGGCCTCGAGCCGGTTGGCCAGGATCGAGCGTACCGTTCGCATGAGCTTGTCGGGATTGCGGAGGAAAAAGATCAAGCCGACCGTGAACACGACCAGCGCGAGCCAGACGTACTGCATGCCATCGAGCGGGAGACCAAGCCTCCAGGCGAGAGCGGACGCGCCGGCTGCGAGCACGAGGAGCGCGATCAGGCCGAGGATGCGATCGATCAGGACGACCGTGGTCGCGAGCGTCTTCGAACCGGCGAACGGCGCCGTGTCCGCGACGCGGACGACATCACCGCCGATGTTGCTGGGGAGGAAGTTGTTGAAGAACGTGGCCACCAGGAACGACTTCGTCAACGTGCCGAGGCTGACCTCGATCGTCTGAATCCGGAGGAGGAGGCGCCACCTCCACGCGCTGACGGCCAGCATCAGCCCGTAGACGCCGAGCGCCGCGACGGTCCAGAGCGGATCCATCTGGCGGAAGCGGGTCATCATCGTGGGAATGTCGGCCCTGCGCAGCAGTACAACGAGGAGCACCGTGCTGACCGTCAGTTTGAAGACGATGAGCAGGGTCCGGAGATTCGATCGTGCCATTCGGTTTGTTTCGGACTTGCCTGGGGTGCAGCACAGGAGCGCGCGTGCCGCAAAGACGCGGAGATGTTACCATAACTCGCGGTATAATCAGGGTTTCTTCCGACCTCGACTGAACCTTGCCGTCTGATCCCATTCGTGCGGCGGCGCCCGCGCCGGCAACGCGGCCGCTGCGCATCCTGATGCTGGCGCCCGAGCCGTTCTTCGAGCCGCGGGGCACGCCCTTCTCGGAGTATCACCGGATCAAAGCGCTCACCGAGCTCGGCCATCACGTCGATCTGGTCACGTATCCGTTCGGCGCGGACGTGTCCATGCCGAATCTGCGCATCATCCGCGCGGGCCGACCGCCCTTCGTCACGAAGGTCGGGATCGGGCCCTCCGCGAGCAAGCTCGTGCTCGATCTCTTCTTGTGCGCGACGGCGCTGCGGCAGGCGAGGCGCGCGCAGTACGACCTCGTCCATTCTCACGAGGAGGCGGGCGTGCTCGGAGTGTGGCTCGCGCGACGGCTGCGCGTGCCGCATCTCTACGACATGCACTCGAGCCTCCCGCAGCAGCTCACGAACTTCCGATTCGCGCGCAGCCGTGCGCTCCGGTGGGTCTTCGAGAAGCTGGAGGATGCGTCGGTGTTCGGATCCGACGTGGTCGTGACGATCTGTCAGGACCTGCAGGATCACGTGACGGCCATGGGGGCAGGCGATCGGTCCGTGCTCATCGAGAACGTCATGGGCGGCGACGTGGAAGACCGGCCGACGATTTCTCCGGAGGACGTCCGGCGCACGTGGAACATCGCGCCGGGGGCGCCGCTCGTTCTCTACACGGGAACGTTCGAGCCGTACCAGGGAGTGGAGATGCTGCTCGAGGCGGCGGGGCTCCTTGCGGGCACGCATCCCGACGCGCACCTGCTCCTCGTTGGCGGCCGCCCCGAGCAGGTCGCCGCCGCCCGTGCGGTCGGCGTGAAGCATGGCGCGAAGGCGACGTTCACGGGGTATCAGCCCGCGCGCGAGATTCCCGCGTTCGTCGAGGCGGCCGACATTCTCGCCTCTCCCCGAATCGCGGGCACGAACACGCCGCTGAAGATCTATTCGTACCTTCGCGCGGGAAAGCCCATCGTGGCGACCGACCTGCTGACGCACACACAGGTGCTCGATCGAGAGACGTCGCTGCTGGTTGCCGCGGAGCCGCGCGCGTTTGCCGATGCGCTCGCGCGGCTCATCGCGGATCCCGATCTTCGCGATCAGTTGTCGCGCGCCGCGCGCGAACGCGCGCGAACGCGCTACGCGCGAGAGGTGTACGTGGCCCGCACGAAGCACGTGTGCGACCGGCTGACGGCCGTCCGCCCGGCGCCGCGGGTGGCCGCTGCGCCGCAGGCATGAAGGTCCTCGTCACCGGCGCGACCGGCTTCACCGGCGGCCATCTCGCCCGTCATCTCCTCGACTCCGGCCACGACGTGGCGCTTCTCGTCCGGCCCGGCAGCGTGGCTCGTGCGGACGGCCTTGCGCGCGCCGGCGCCGAGGTCCGTACCGGCGACCTGACGGATGCCGGCGCCGTCGCGCGCGCGGCACGCGAGTGCGAGGTCGTGTACCACATCGCTGCGACCTACCGCGAAGCGGCCCAGGGCGACGCGGCCTACGCGCGCGTCAACGTCGAGGGCACGCGTCACGTGCTGGAGGCGGCGCTCGCCGCCGGCGCGCGCCGAGTCGTCCACTGCAGTACCGGCGGCGTGCACGGGCACATCGAGCATCCGCCCGCCAACGAAGATGCGCCGTTCGCGCCGGGCGACGTGTATCAGCGAACCAAGCTCGAAGCCGAGCAGCTGGCAACCGCGTTTGGCAGGGAGCGCGCGATCGAGGTCGTCGTCGCGCGGCCGATTGGCATCTACGGTCCCGGCGACATGCGGTTCCTCAAGATGTTCCGGGGCCTCGCGCGCGGCCGGTTTCCGATGGTCGGCCGCGGCGACGTCTTCTATCACCTCACGTTCATCTCCGATCTCGTGCGCGGGTTCGAGCTGTGCGGCGAGGTGCCGCGCGCGGCCGGCCGCGCGTACATCCTGGCGGGCCCGGAGTACACGACGCTGCGCGATCTCGTCGGGCTGATCGCGTCCGAGCTCGGCGTCGCGCCGCCGCGCCTCCGGCTGCCGGTCTGGCCGGTCTGGCTCGCCGGCGCGGCCTGCGAGGCGGTGTGCGTGCCGTTCGGGATCGAGCCGCCGCTCTTTCGGCGACGCGTCGACTTCTATCGCAAGAGCCGCGCGTTCGACACCACGCGTGCGCGTCAGGAGCTGGGCTACAATCCGGCCATCGATCTGCGGACAGGCATCCATCGGACGGCCGAGTGGTACCGGGCGGAGGGCTTGTTGTGATGCCCGGCGATTCATGCTCAACGTAGTCCACATTTGCGATCACCTCGGCTGGGCCGGCTCGCGCATGCATGGCGTGAAGCGGCTGTTCGCCTGGATGATCCCGCGCTTCGATCGCACGCGCTTCAACGTCTCGCTCATCAGCCTGCGCAAGCGCGACCTCTCGAACGACACGCTCGACGAGCTGGGCATCGACGTGACGTATCTGCATCGATCGAAGTTCGATCCAGCCACGCTGCCGGCCCTGCTCAAGGAGCTCGATCGCCGCAACGCGCACGTCGTCCACCTGCACGGGTACGGCGCGAGTACCTTCGGACGGCTCGCGGCCGCGATGCGGCGGCTGCCTGTCGTCGTGCACGAGCATGCGAACCTGACGGACACGCCGTGGTTTCAGAAGGTCGCGGACAAGGCGCTCGCGCCGTTCACGGACATCGCGATCGCCGTGTCGCGCTCGACGGCGGAGTTCACGATCAACGCGCGTCTCATCCCTGCCGAGCGGACGAGGGTCGTGTACCTCGGCGTGCCGCTGGAGGAGTTCAGCCGTCCGCGGACGGCGGACGAGATCGCGTCGGCGCGCCGCGCGCTGAACATCCCGGCCGGTGTGTTTGCGATCGGCACGGTGACGCGGCTGATGCCGTCGAAAGGGAACGAATACCTCGTCGACGCCGCGCGGCAGGTCGTCGACGCGCTGCCGTCCGCCCGCGTCTACATCGTCGGCGAGGGCGAGCTGCAGGCCGACCTTCAGGCGCGCGCCGACGCGCTGAAGCTCGGGGACCGGCTCGTGTTCACCGGGTTCCGGCGCGACGTGGCCGAAGCGCTCTCGGCGCTCGACCTCGTCGTGTTCCCGTCACTCTGGGAAGGCACGCCGCTGACGGTGCTGGAAACCCTGGCGATGGGGAAGCCGATCGTCTCCACGGACGCCGACGGGCTGCTCGATGTGCTCACTGACGGGCACGACGCCGTCATGGTGCCGCGCCGGGACGCTGGCGCGCTCGCCGGCGCGATCGTTCGCCTGGCGGGAAATCCCGCTGAGCGCGCGCGCCTCACGGCCAACGCGAAGATCACCGGCGCGCGGTACGACATCGACCTCTTCGTCCGAAAGATGGAACGGCTCTACGAGCTGCTGCACGAGACGTCACGTGCGACGAAACGCGCCGGGATCCTGAAGGCGGATCTCAGTTTTCTCACGAGCGAGGCCTCGGCGTCCTGATGGCCCCGGCACAAATCGACAGTGCGCGGCCGCCGGTCCGCCCGTGGGGCATCGGCCGGTTCGCCACGCTGTCGGTCCTGCTGATCCTGCTGGGATTTGCCGTCTCGGTCGACTTTCCGCGTGCCGCGCACGGCTTCAAGGGCGATGAGGCGACCTACTACAGCCTGACCTACAGCATCGTGCGGGATCGGGATTTCTCGTTCCAGCGCCGCGACCTGATTCGCGTCTGGGAAGAGTTTCCGTCCGGCCCGGAAGGGATCTTCCTGAAGCGCGGCAGCATGATCAACGGGATCAAGCCTTCGCCGCGATTCCCGTTCGTGAGTCTCGATCAGTCGGCGGATCCGTCGGAGCTGAGGCTCTTCTACGGCAAGTCCTACATCTACCCGCTCTTCGCCGCGCCGTTCGTGGGGGTCTTCGGCATCCGCGGCTTCCTGATCTTCCACGCGCTGCTGATGACGCTGAACTTCGCCGTGGTGTACCGATTCCTCGCCGCTCGCGGATCGTCACCGGGCCTGGCTGCGGCGTTCGCAGCTGTTTTCCTCTGGGCATCCGTGGTGCCCGTCTATTTCGTCTGGCTTGCGCCGGAGCTCTTCAACTTCTCGCTGGTGCTGTACGCGTTCTTCCTGTGCGTGTACAAGCGGGCGATCCCGGGCAGCGCCGTTGAAGGCTCGGCACAACGTCCGAGTCGGTTCGATCGCTTCCTGCGATCGCCCGCCTCCGACTATCTGGCGGCGATCCTCCTTGGTATCGCCACGTTCTCGAAGCCGACGCACGCGCTCGCGTTCGTCCCGTTGGCCGTGCTGCTGTTGATCGGTCGAGAGTGGCGTCGGCTGATCGCCGCCGGCGTGTTGTTCGTGGTCATTGCGGCCGGGCTGTTCGCTGCGAACGCGGCAGTTACGGGTGAGCTGAATTATCAGGGCGGCAACCGCAAGTCGTTCAACTCGGCGACGGGGTATCCCTTCGCCAATGACGAGCAGTTCCTGGATCGTGGCCAGTCCGTCGCGACAGACGCCGTGCCGCTCGACATCCTGCTCCATCGCGACACCGCCGTCGTCCTCGTCTGGAATCTTCTGTATTTCGTCGTCGGACGCTACAGCGGCCTGCTGCCGTATTTCTTTCCCGGGGTGCTCGCGGTGCTGCTCTTCGCTTTCTCACGGAGCAATCGTGAGCGTTGGCAATGGGTGATCGCCGGAGGGATCGCGTTCAGTGTGGTCGCCTTGATCGTGTACATGCCGTACACGTATTCGGGCGGCGGCGGCCCCATCGGCAACCGGTACTTCTTGAGCTTCTACCCGCTGTTCCTCTTTCTGATGCCGCCGCTTCGCACCGCCAGGCCGGTGATCGCGGCGCTTGCCGTCGGGTCGATCTTCACAGCGAAGCTCGTGCTGAACCCGTTCTACACGTCGTTCAATCCCGGCGAGCACGCGAAGGCCGGACCGCTGCGCATGCTGCCGATCGAGCTGACGCTGCTCAACGATCTGCCTGTGGCCGCGGATGCTTCGCGTGCGCGCCGGACGCTCGGCGGCGTACCGCCGGTCGCCGCGTACTTCCCCGACGATGGCGCGTACCTGCCGGAGGGCGACAGTTTCTGGGTGAGAGGCAAGTCCCGCGCGGACGTCATGCTCAGGGCGGCGGCGCAGGTCGAAGGGGATCGCGCGACGCCCCTCGAGATTCGCCGGCTCGCGCTCGAGGTGACCAACGGTCCGAAGACGAACCGCGTCGTCATCTCGTCCGGCTGGCGACGGGTCGTGCTCAATCTCGCGCCCGGCGAAGTCAGGAACGTCGATTTCAAGCCGGCCGGCGGCGTTCCCTACAAGCCAGCCCTCTATCCCACGAACTACATCTACACGTTTTCGGTATCGACGACGGCGGGATTCGTGCCGTTCCTCGAGGAATCGGGGAGCAGCGACAGCCGCTACCTCGGAGCGCTCGTCAAAGTCACGCCGGTGTACTGACGTGCCGGCCGCTATCGCGGCAGGAACACGACCGACACGACGTCATTCTCTGCGGCCGCGCGCACCTCGGTGCCGGGAACGCCACCTGTCGCGAGCGAAAAGCACCGGTAACCAAGGGCGCGCATCATCCCGAGGTATTCCTCCGCGCCCAGATCCGACACGGCTCGCAGTTGGAACGGGTGCAGTTCCGAGAGGATGACCGGACGATCTTCGCGGAGCATCCGCTCGGCGCCGCGCATGACGAGAGGCTCGGCGCCCTCGACGTCGATCTTCATGAACCGGATCGGCCGGGGCAGCGGGTAGTGATCGAGCGCGTGCACCGGGACCGTGCGGCACGAGTGTCCAGGTGGAGGCGCTGCCCCAGGCGTTTGAACGAACGCGCCGCCCGTATTGAGCGCGTGGGGCGCGAACGTCAACTGAAGAGTACCGGGACTGGCGCCAACGGCAGTCCGTTCGAGCACCACGCGATCCTTGAAGCCGTTCTCCTCGATCGACAGGGCAAGGCACGCGGCGTTGTCCTCGAAGGGCTCGAATGCGTGCACCGATCCGGACGGACCGACCCACGACGCCAGGTGGATTGCGAACAGGCCGATGTGTGCCCCGCAGTCGAGCACGTGGTCGCCGGGGCCCACCACAGAGCGCGCGAAGGCAAGCTCGTCGTGCTCGAACCGGCCTCGCAGGATGTTCAAGCCGATCGCGTGGTCGGCGAGATCGACCACCAGCCGCACGCCGCTCTCGAGCGGCTTGATCACGAGGCTCCGCTCGTTCGCGTGCGCGAAATCCCTGTTCTTCTCCTGATACTCGGCGGACGTGACGAACTCGGCGCGCAGCTCACGCGTGCTCGAAAGGCGGAGCTTGGCGTCGATGACGTGCTCGTTCTCGGGCTCCCGATCCAGCAGCAGCCGGAACGCCCAGACGACGTGGTCGCGCGTCAGGTCGCCCATGCCCCGACCGTCAGTCGGCAGACCGGCCGATCGCGACTGGCACCTGCGGTTGCGTGGCTTCGAGCTCCGGAAGGTCCTTGTAGACGTCCTCGACGTCCGACTCCTCGTGGTACTCGTCGTCGGCATTCACGGCCCAGACGTCGTGATGCTCGCCGAGCAGGTTCTGCGCCGCGAGCAGTGCCGTGACCATCGAGTGATCCTGGTTGTTGTACTTGTGCATGCCGTTGCGGCCGGCCACCTGGAGATTCGTGAAGCTCGACAGGTAATCGCGCACGACCGCGAGCGCATCCATGAAGCCGTCGTCGTACACCGGATACGCCTTGGGCATCCGCACGACCGTTCCGTCGACGACCTTGCCGCCGCCGAGGAGACCGATCTCCGCGATCTCGTGCGTGCCGAGCCGTACGAGATCCTCGTCGGCCATCGTCCAGAGGCCATCTCCCTCGAAGCAGAAGGTACTCGAGCCCGAGGCAGGTCTTCGACTGATCCGGCACCATGTCCGGGCTCCAGTTCTTGAAGTTCTGGATGCGCCCCAGCTTGACGCGCGGATCGTGCACGTAGATCCAGTTGTCGGGGAAGAGCGACGGCGCGTCGATGATCAGCGCGACGGTCAGGAAGTCGCGGTAGTTCAGGCGCGCGGCGGCGGCGATGACGGCCTCGGGCGGCGGCGGCGAGAGCTTGTGAATCAGCTCGCGGAGCGGCATCGTGGAGACGAACCGGTCCGTCTGCACGCGGTGCCGGTCCTCCGCTGCGCCGTACTCGACCGACGGTGATCGACGAGCCGTCGTGCTCGATCCGCTGCACCGGGGCCTGCAGCTCGACGCGGCCTCCCATGCGCTCGATGTCGGCCTGGAAGGCCTCCCACATCATGCCGGGGCCAAGGCGCGGGTACTCGAACTCTTCGATCAGCGTCTTGATCTGCTTCGAGCCGCCTCGCTTCAGCTGCCGAAGAGCATGTTGACGACGGCGGTGAAGAGCGAGAGTCCCTTGATCCGCTGCGCCGCCCACTGCGCGCCGATGCGGTTGCAGGGAATGCCCCAGACCTTCTCCGTGTACGTCTTGAAGAAGATGCGATACAGCCGGCGGCCGAAGCGATTCGACACCCAGTCTTCGAAGCTGACCTCTGGCCTGATCGGCTGGACCTGGATCCAGAGATAGCTCAGGAGCACGAGGAACGCGTTGACGATCCCCAGACCCCTTGAGCGCGTTCATCGGCTTCAGCGGGTAGTCGAAGAACTTTCCGCCGTAATAGATTCGGGAGAGGCGGGGGCGCCACAGCATCTCCGGACCGAGCATCGATCTCCAGAGCTTCTGGACGACGCCGACCTTGGTGAAGAAGCGATGGCCGCCGATATCGAAGCGGAAGCCCTTGTATTCGGCCGTGCGGGCAAGGCCGCCGACCTGGGAATCCTGTTCGAGGACGAGAGGAAGGACTCCGCGCTTCGCGAGCATCCATGCCGCCGTGAGTCCGGCGGGACCGCCCCCTGCGATGACGGTGCGTTTGGGGTCCTGGTTCACCAATCCCTGCAGCCTCTACGTTCCACGGGCCAAACACGTATCGTAGCACGTGTCCTCGGCGGCCCTTGACGATCCCGGGACGGTCGATGAAGATCGCACGATTGACACGGTCTGAATCCTCCGGCGCGAATCGCGCGGGGCACAACACTCCAGCACCTCCCGCTATCGGTGGCCGATTCTCGCCGCCGCTGTCGTCGCGGTTCTCGCGATCGCGTATTGCATCGCGGTGATCGTTCCGATCGGGCGCGGCGCGCTGCTCTTCGCGATCACCGTCTGGTTCTCTCTTCCGGGCGTCGCGGCCGCGTGGCTGATGTATGCGCCTGGCGAAGGCCGCGGCATCGCGTCATGGGTTGTCGGCCCGATCTGGGGCTACGGGTTGAGCAGCGTCGTGCTGCTCGGGCTGTGGACGTCTGGTGTGCGCGGCGACGTGCTTCTCGCCGCGCCGCTGGCCGCGTTCGCGATTGCGGCCGTTGCGGGTTCCGCGCTGAAAGGTGTCCTCGTGTCGCCGGCGTTCACGCGCGCCGACGTCGCCGTCATCCTGCTGCTGCTCGTGATGGTGCCGGCGATTGTCGGACGGCCGTTCGCCCACGTCGCGGAGCCCGTCGCCGGCGGCCGGGCGTACCGCGCGTATTTCACGGCGGACATGATCTGGCGCATGGCCGTGGTCGCGGAGGTGAGCAAAGGCGCCGTCCCGCCGCGCAATCCGTTTCTCCGCGGGCAGCCGCTTCACTATTACTGGCTGCCGCATCTCCTTCCCGCCGTCCAGTACCGGATGCTCGAACGCAGCGTATCGCTCGAGCAGGTGCTCCTGGTGAACTCGGTCGCGCTCGGCCTCGCGTTCGTGCTGTTCCTGTACGGGTTCGCGCGGCAATGGGTGAGCAGTCGCGGCGGCGCTGCGCTGGGGACAGTCGGAGCGCTCGTGTTCACGAGCTTCGAGGGGCTCGAGCGCATGTGGGTCCTATGGGTGCGGGGCGAATCGCTTCAATCGATGCTCCTGAACCTGAAGGATCTGAACATCGACGCCGTGACGCGGTGGTTCTACTTCAGCCTTCCCGTTGACGGCCTGCATCGTCTCCTGTGGTACCAGCCGCACCACTCGACGGGGTACGCGCTCGGTTTTTCTTGCCTCCTGATCCTGGCGCAGGCACGCAACGGCGTGACGTCCCGCCTGCTGGCGTGCTGCGGCGTCCTGCTCGGCATCACCCTGCTGTTCAGTACGTTTGCCGCCATCATGTTGACCATGATGGTCGCGCTGACCGCGGGAGTTCTTCTGATTCGGGCGCACGAGTGGCGGCGGCTCGCGGCGGGCGCGATCGTCGGGGCGGTGCCGCTCGCCCTCGCCGTCTGGGTCGCCCTGGCGCTCCGGTACGTGGACACGTCGGGGCCGTCGCTCGCACGCGTCCTCGTGAACCCGATGGCCGTGACGAACGTGTGGGCGTCGGCGATCCTCGGCTTCGGTCCCATGCTGCTGCTCGGCGCGTGCGGCGCCGTGTTCGCCATTCGTCAGCGGGCGGGGCAGTTTCTCGGCATCGGCGCGATTGTGCTCGTCTCGATCCTCTTCTACTTCTTCGTCGACGTCCGGGATCACCAGTACGTCTACGTCGGCTGGCGTTCCGGTCACTTCCTGTTCGTCGCCTTCGCGGTACTGACGGCGTTCGCGTTCCAGGAGCTCTGGCGCTCCGGCCGCGCCGCGCGCATCGGCACCGTGTCGGTGACGATCCTGCTCGCCCTGATGTCGCTTCCGACGTTCGCGATCGACTTCTACAACACGCAGGACGTCACGAACTACAAGCCCGGTGCCCCGTATAGCTGGACGCTCGTGCTGAGCCCCGACGAAGTCGCCGCGCTCGCATGGATCCGCACGTGGACGGCGCGCGACGCGATAGTGCAGATGGAACCGCACGTGCGCGAAGGACGCCGCTGGGCCGACGTGCCTGCGTTCGCGGAGCGGCGCATGGCGGCAGGGCTGCCGATCTCGATGGTCCCGCTGCGGCCGTACGAGGAGGCCAGCCGGAAGATCGAGGCCATCTACAAAGAGGAGAATCCGGACGCGGCGTTCCGGCAGGCGGCCCAGCTGGGTATCGACTATCTGATCGTCGGACCCCCGGAACGCGCGAGCTTTCCCGGCTTCGAGGCCATGCTGCGCTCGAGGCCGGCCAGGTTCCGGGAGACGTTCAAGAGCAGCGACGTGTCCATTTTCATGCTCGAGGGCGGTTCGTGAGCCGCATCGCGGTGGTGACCTCCAGCCCGCCGATGGTGGAGGGAGGCCACATGGTCATCGCGCGGTCGCTGGCCCAGGCCCTGCGCGACGCCGGACACGACGCCGACATCATCGTCACGCCGCAGAACCGCTTCGGACGTCAGGCGTCCGCCTACGTCGCGACATGGCTCACCGATGTGGGCCGGAGCGGAGGACACCGCATCGACCAGGTCATCAGCCTTCGGTACCCCAGTTACGCCGTCAGGCATCCTCGCCACGTCTGCTGGCTCAACCACACGATGCGCGAGTACTACGATCTCTGGGATCGATTCAGCGCGACGCTCAGCGCGCGCGGACGGATAAAGGAAGGCGTGCGGCGGCGGATCCTTCAGAGGGCCGACAGGTATCTGCTGACGCGAAACGTGTCGAAGCTCTTCGTGCAGTCGAAGACGATCCAGGATCGCCTGCGCATGTGGCCGGAGCTGACGTCGACCGTGCTGTATCCGCCTCCGCCGCAGCGTGCGTACAGGTGCGACGGGTACGGCGACTACGTATTCCTCGTCTCCCGGCTGACGCCGCTCAAGCGCGCCGACCTCCTGATCCGGGCGCTCGCGTGCCCGGAGGGCCGCGGCGTCCGCGCGGTCGTGGCGGGGGAGGGCGAGGAACGAGAAGGGCTGACGCGTCTCTCGCGGGAGCTCGGCGTCGCGGACCGCGTGACGCTCACCGGCGCGCTGACCGAAGACGAGCTGCTCGATCACCTCGCGCGGTGCCGCGCTGTCTGCTTTCCGCCTCTCGAAGAGGACTACGGGTTCGTGACAGCCGAGGCGTTCGCCTCGTCCAAGGGCGTGATCACCTGCCGGGACAGCGGAGGCCCGGCCGAGCTCGTGGCGAATCGCGTCAACGGGCTCGTCTGCGAGCCGACGCCGTCAGCGCTCGCGGCCGCGCTGGCAGACGTGATGAACGATCGCGGACTCGCCGAGAAACTGGGAAGCGCCGCCCGGACGGCCGCGGATCGCATGACGTGGGCGGACGCGGTCGCGGCGCTCACCGCGATACACTGAGCAGACATGGCTTACGCGACACCGCTCGAAGCTCGAATCGCCAAGAAGGTGACGAAGGCGATCACCGACTACGACCTCATCGGCGACGGCGATCGCGTGATGGTCGGCCTGTCGGGCGGAAAGGACAGCTGGGCGCTGCTCCAGATTCTCGACGTGCTGCGGAAGCGCGCGCCCATCACGTTCTCGCTCGTGGCGGTCACCGTCGATTCCGGCTACGACGGCTATCGCCACGATCTGATCTCGAAGACCTGCGAAGCGCGCGGCTGGGAGTACCGGATCGTCCACACGGAGATCGGCGAGGCGATCGAGGATCTGCTCGACGACAACGCGACGCCGTGCTCGCTCTGCGCGCGATTTCGCCGCGGAGTGCTGTACCGCCTTGCGACCGAGGTCGGGGCGACGAAGATCGCGCTCGGACATCACCTCGACGATTTCATCGAAACCCTTCTGCTGAACCTGTTCTTCGCCGGCGCGCTGAAGGCGATGCCGGCGCGGCTCGTGTCCGACAACGGACAGCACGTGGTGATTCGGCCGCTCGTCGCCGTCACCGAATCGGAGGCCCGCACGTACGCGAAGGCCTCGAACCTGCCCATCATCGGTTGTTGCTGCCCCGCCTGCGGCGATCTCGGCCTGCAGCGGCAGCGCGTGAAGCGCCTCATCGCCGAGCTCGAGGTCGAGCATCCCGATATCAAGAGCAGCATGATCCGCGCGCTTGCCAACGTCGCGTCGCGCCACCTCCTCGATCGGCGGCTGAATCCGCTGCCGGAGCTGCGCGACCTCGCCGATCGGCACGCCGCCGTTCCGCTCCCGGTGCTCAAACGGTAGTCGATGCGCGCGGTCGTGCAGCGCGTCCGGTCCGCGTCAGTAGCCGTGGACGGACGGATCACGGGCGCGATCGACGGTGGTCTGCTCGTGTTCGTCGGCGTCGCCCACACCGACGGTCCCGACGATGTCCAGTACATTGCCGGAAAGATCCACGAGCTGCGCGTCTTTCCCGACGACGCCGGCCGGATGAACCGCTCGGTCGTCGAAAGCCAGGGATCGCTCCTGGTGGTCTCCCAATTCACCCTGCTCGCGGACTGTCGCAAGGGGCGTCGTCCGTCGTTCGACGCCGCGGCACCGGCGCCGATGGCAGAGGCGCTGTATCTCGACGTCGTCCGCGTGCTGCGCGAGCGCGGCCTGCGGGTCGAGACCGGCGTCTTTCAGGCCGACATGAGCGTTGCGCTCGTCAACGACGGGCCGGTGACCATGCTGCTCGACAGTCGAAAGGCGTTCTGATTCGTGTGTGAGGGACTGATGAAACGTTCAGCGTTCGTGATCCTCTTGTTTGCACTCGCTGCCGCACGCGCGGAGGCGCAGCAGCGGCCGCTCGTCACCGAAGATCCGGAGACCGTCGGGACCGGGAACATCCTGCTTGGAGGCCGGATTCGATTCTCTCAGCGACATTTTCTACCCGGCATCCGGCCTGCACGGCGACCTGCTGCGCGTCGGCACGTTTGGCGTCAGCTTCGGGTTCAGCTCGATTCTGGAGCTGCAGATCGACGGCGGCGTCTACAACCGGCTGAACATCTCGTCCATCGAACCGGCGCCGCTGTCCGACAAGCTGGATTTCTCTGGCGACAAGACGGCCGATGTCGAGGACATCGTTCTGGCGACGAAGATACGGCTCGTGACGGAGGCGCCGGGCCGCCCCGGGATCGGCCTGCGCTTCGCGACCAAGCTGCCCCTGGCCGGCAACGAGAGCGGGCTCGGCCTCGACACGATCGACTTCCAGATGTCGGCCCTCTTCGGCAAGACCGTCCAGTCCGTCCGCATCGTCGGCAATCTGGGCCTGGGGATCCTCTCGGATCCGATCGAAGGCGATCGCCAGAACGACGTGATCACCTATGGTGTGTCCGTGGCGCGCGCGTTGAAGCAGGGGATGGAGTTCGTCGGGGAGATCAACGGCCGGCTGAACACGCGCGACGAGCGCATCCCGCCGGGCACCGAGAGCCGCTCAGGGATTCGCACAGGTCTCCGCTTCACGCACGCGTCCGTGCGAGTGGATGGCGGGCTGATCTTCGGCTTGACGGAGCGAGATCCCAACTTTGGTTTTACAGGCGGCCTGACCTACGTGTTCAGAGGCTTCACGCTGCCCTAGTCAGAATGCTGTAGTGTCCGGCTTCAGCCGGACCAGACCGGGTCCACCTGAAGGTGGACACTACCCGATTCTGAAGGCGCTCTCTAGGTGTGTGGGGCGGATCCGCCGACCTCGTAGAATCGGCGAACGGACGCGATCTCGTCGCGCGTACGTTCCGAATCCCACTTCAGTTCTGCTGCGGCGATCGTGGCGGCCGCGTCGATCGCCGCGTTTCCCGGGTGTCCGGCGCTGCCCAGCGCGGTGCGCCGGATCACGATATCGCCGAGCCGCAGTGCCATCTCGTTGTGAATGACGTACAGGACCTCGGCGCCGAGCGTCTGATCGGCAGGGGAGAGCGGCGCGCGCAATTCCGGGCGCTGCTGCATGATCGTGATGACGTCGGGCGCGCGTTCGGCGTACTTCGCGATCAGGTGACGAATCGTCGCGATGGGCACGTCGAAATCGATCGCGCGGCTGCGCTCGATGGCGAGCGCCTCGTGATCGGCGATGCCGGCTCCAGGCAAGACCGTCGAGGCGGTCCGTGAGGCCGGCACCCGTTTGCCGAGCCGTCGAGCGACCATCCGGGTCACGCGCTCGGCGACGCCCCTGGCGCTCGAGTATTTCGCGCTCGCAACGGTGAACGCACCTTCCGCCCCTTCCGCGGCGTGATCGTAAACATCGGGAATCATGCGCAGATCCGGGACGCCGTTTCTGCCCTTGACCGCCGGCACCAGGCCCCGATGGACGAGGCGCACGTCGGACGGCGTGATCTTCAGCGACGGGAACGCGGAGTTCGCCTCCGCGACGAGCGTTTCGACTTCGGCGATCGTGACGCCGGTGTCGTCCGGCTGCGCGAACGTCGCGGACTGGTTCGTCCCGACGAGCGCGCGTCCGCGCCAGGGCACCAGCGTGAGCATGCGTCCCTGCTTCGTCGCGGAGCCGGACTTGACCTGGGTCGGCGCAGCCAGGGCGATGTCGCCGGCCGGCTTGTCGGTCAGCAGGCTCATCACCTTCACGAGGGGATACGCGCGTCGGACACCGAGAGTGGCCATGATTTGGCCAGCGCCCGCCCCGGCCGCGTTGACGGTTGCCGCGGCCCTGATCACGAAGTCGGTCCCGGTCAAGGCGTCTCGTGCCTGCATGCCGACGACGCGTGTGCCCTCACGCAGGGGCTGCAGGGCCTCGACGTAGTTGGCGAGGATCGCGCCCGCGCGGTCCGCGGCCGCTGCGAACGCGAACGTCAGCCGATCGGACTCCACCATCTGGTAGTCGTACCATTGCGCGCCCCCCGTCAGGCGTTCGGTCCGGATGCCGGGGAAGAATCGCAGCGCCGCGGCTTTCGAGAGGAGGCGCGGCGGCGGCAGGTGCAGCTCGGGTTCCACGCCGACGTTCCGATCGCGTCCGATCCACTGATCGACCCGGAAGGCGCTGCGCAGTGCAACCCGGCCGCGGCTGACCGATCGGTACGTGCCGACGAGGAATGGCAGAGGCCGGAGCAGCCAGGGCGCGATGCGCGCGAGCGCGCGCCGCTCGAGGATCGAATGCCGAGCGTACCGCAGCCGCAGGTACTGCAGAGACCGAAAGCCGCCGTGGACGGTCTTCTGATGGTTGAACGACGCGGCGCTTCCGAAGTCGGCTGCCTCGACGAGCGCCGTGCGCAGCCCGCGGCTGGCGGCGTCGTACGCGATGGTCAACCCGTGGATCCCGCCGCCGACAACGAGCACGTCGAAGGTGGTCGCGGCGAGCGTCTCGAGATCGCGCGGTCGCATGACGCGTTATATAGTAGTCGCCTTTGAAGCCCTTCCGTCGTCGATGAACCTGATCAAAGCTCACGCATTCGGAAACGATTTCCTGCTCGTCCACGCCCGCGACGTGGACGGGGTGGCCGATCGTCCGTCGCTCGCGCGCGCGGTCTGCGATCGTCACCGTGGCATCGGCGCGGACGGCTTGATGATCTTCGATTCCGGCGACCGCTCGGCCACGATGACCCTGCTGAACGCCGACGGCAGCCGATCGGAAGTGTCGGGGAACGGCGTACGCTGCCTGGCCGCGTGGATCGCGTCCACGCAGAAGATCGATCGCCACGCATCGGTCCGCGTCGAGACGGAGGCCGGCGTCAAGACGCTCGAGCTGCTGGACGAGCACGGCGGCCGGTTCACGTTCCGCGCGGCCATGGGCGAGCCGGAGGCGATCGCGCAAGAGTTGATCGACGTCCGGGGCGAGCGCGTCGAGGCGATCACGCTTCGCGTCGGGAATCCACAGTGCGTCGTGATCGGGGAAGTCAGCGAAGCGCGCCTGCACTCCGTTGCCTCCGCGCTCGCCGTTCATCCCAGGTTTCGCGAAGGCACCAACGTCGAGCTCGCCTCGGTTGTCGCGCCCGATCACGTCCGCATCCTGATCTGGGAGCGAGGTGTCGGGCCGACCGAGGCATCCGGCACCGGCGCATGTGCGGCGGCCGTCGCGGCGATTCGCTTCGCCGGCGCGGCGCGCGACGTGCAGGTCGAGTCACCGGGCGGAACGCAGCGCGTCGAGTGGCGCGACGACGGATTGTTTCTGACCGGATGGGCGGAAATCATTTCCGAAGGACGCTGGTTGGGGCCCGGCGGGAACCCCAGTCGTCCCGGGTAAATGCGAAGTCTGCACGAGGCGGGCGGAGCGGGCGAGGCGTACTCGCCGGCCGAAGAGCTTTTCAACCGGCGGCGGCGGACGGTGGGACTGTTCCTGGGCCCCGCCGTGCTCGCGGCGCTCCTCATCGCGCCGCTTCCAATTCCCGCTCCCGCTCATCGTCTCGCCGCGATTCTGGCGATGATGGTCGTGCTCTGGGTCACCGAGGCGCTGCCGCTCCCGGTGACGGCGCTCATCGGACCAGTGCTCGCCGTCATCCTGCAGGTCGGTCCCGCGCGCACGGTGCTCGCGCCGTTCGCCGACCCGATCATCTTTCTGTTCATCGGCAGCTTCATGCTGGCGGAAGCCATGTTCTCGCATGGCCTCGATCGGCGGATCGCGTTCGGCGCGCTGTCGTCGCGCGCGGTTGGCGCGAGCCCGACGCGCATACTGCTGGTGTTCGGCGGCGTGGCCACCGCCATCTCCATGTGGATCAGCAACACGGCGACGACGGCGATGATGTTTCCGATCGGGCTGTCGATCGTGGCCCACGTGACGCACGGACGCGAGTCCGAAACAGCCAGCCGGAACTTCGCCACCGCGATGATGCTGATCGCGGCGTTCGGCGCGTCGATCGGCGGCATCGGCACGCCAATCGGCACACCGCCGAATCTCATCGGGAAGGGCATGCTCGAGCGCATCGCGCACGTCCAGATCTCTTTCTTCGAATGGATGCTCTTCGGCGTCCCCGTCGCGGCCGTGCTGTTTGGATTCCTGGTGGTCTACTTCCGGTACAGGCTGCTGAGCGGACTTGTCGTCGACGCGAGTCGCACGGCATACATCCAGGAGGAGCTGCGGAAGCTCGGGCCGCTGGGTCCCGGGCAGCGGAACACGCTCATCGCATTTGGCGTGACCGTGGCGCTGTGGCTGTTTCCCGGAGTGCTGGCGATCGCGGGTCTTGCCGACAGCGGACTGGCCAGAGCGTACGAAGCCGCCGTGCCGGAGTCGGTCGCGGCGATGGCGGGGGCGATCCTGCTGTTCCTCCTGCCCGTGAACTGGCGGGCACGGCGGTTCACGCTGACCTGGGATCAGGCCGCGCGGATCGACTGGGGCATCATCCTGCTCTTCGGCGGCGGGCTCGCGATGGGCGCGCTCGCGTTCTCGACGGGGCTCGCCGAATCGATCGGACGCGGGGTTACCGCCTGGCTGCCTGTGCAGTCCACCGTGTCGTTGACGATTCTCTTCACGGCCGTCGCAATCGTGATGTCGGAGGCGGCGTCGAACACCGCCGCCGCGAACATGATCGTGCCGGTCGCCATCGCGGTGGCGCAGGCCGCCGGCATCGATCCCGTCGAGCCGGCGCTGGGCGCCACGCTCGGCGCGTCGATGGGGTTCATGATGCCGATCTCGACGCCGCCGAACGCGATCGTCTACAGCTCGGGGCACATTCCGATCACCTCGATGATGCGCCATGGGATCGCGCTCGATCTCGCCGGGTTCGTCGTGATCGTGGTGGTTGTGCTCGCGCGAGGCTGGATCCTCTGAAGCCCGGCCTTGGCGGCCGGTGACGAAATCTCTGCCAGCGCGCAGGGCTCCAAGGTGTGAAGGCTCTGCGCCCCGATCGATCGGAGCTATCCGCGGCGCCGCGTCGCCCGCGGCTTCTGCGCGTCGCTGAGCGCCCGGATCTGCGCGCCAACCCGGTCTGTCGTGCCCTTCACCGTTTCCCTGGCTTCGAGATACTGCTCGGACTTCACCAGCGCGCGCGCTTTTTGCAGAGTCGCGTCGGTTCGCGTCGCCGTTTGACGGGCGCTGCTCACGATCGCGGCAGGAACCCGCGACGCTTCGGCGGCCCTCGTGGCGCTGAGCAGCTGTTGATAAGCGGTCGCCGTTGCCGCGATCAGCGCTTCGGCCTCGCCCCGGACGCGCGCCTTGCCGTCGGCGGCCTGCCGCGCGGATTGCTGCGCGCGCTCGCCCGCGTCGAGCGCGCGCGAGAGCGCGAACCGGTAGTCGCGCTGCGCGACGGCGTCGTGCGCCTCCTGGAGGGCCGTCGTCGCGTTGACGAATTCGGCAGACGCATAGCGTTCGGCGCCGGCGGCGCGTGCGGCGTCGATGGCGCCCTGTGCGCGATCGATCTCTTTCTGCGGGGGTTCGGAGCAGGCCGCCGACAGCGCGATCACACAGAGCAGGCCGATGAGGCGGCGCATCAAGGCCGGAAGTATAGCAGGGGATGGTGTACGATGAAGACGGTCGCGGCGCACGATCGGCCGCGCGAAAAGCTTCAGCGCCATGGAGCGGCGGCGCTCGGCGACAACGAGCTGGTGGCCATCGTCGTCGGCAACGGGCAGGCCAACGCGAGCGCGCTCGATCTGGCGAACAGCGTGCTCGCGAGCGTCGGCGGTGTCGAAGGACTGGCGCGCGCGCATCTGGACGAGCTCACGCGCATTTCAGGCATCGGGGCGGCGCGGGCCGCGCAGGTGCTGGCGGCGGTCGAACTCGGGCGCCGGACGTTGACACGCGCGGGTCGGCATCGGGTGCAGGTCACGACGCCGCGAACCGTTGCGGAACTGCTGCTGCCGGTCTACGGCAACCGGCCGGTCGAACAGTTCGGGGTCGTGCTGCTCGACACGAAGCACCGCGTGATGCGGACCACCGTGGTGACGGTCGGCACCCTCGACGCGAGCATCGTGCATCCCCGCGAGATCTTCCGGGAGGCCGCGGCCGGCGGCGCCGCGGCCATCGTCGTGTTTCACAACCATCCCTCGGGCGATCCAGAACCGAGCACGGAAGACATCGTGCTCACGCACCGGTTGATCGCGGCGGGCGTGCTGATGGGGATCGAGGTGCTCGATCACGTGATCCTCGCCAACGTGCGGTACTGCAGCATGAAGGAGGAAGGGTTGATCTGATTGCAGGCTGCGGATTGCGGCTTGCCGAACGGGATTTGTTGATTGCCGATTGACGGCGATAGATGAGGGGTTGGGGGCGTTGGGAAGGATTGCCTACATCGACTGTTTTTCCGGAGCGTCCGGCGACATGTTCCTCGGCGCGCTGCTGGACCTTGGTCTGCCGATCGACGAGCTTCGAGCCGCGCTCGGAAGCCTGGCCATCGACTGCGGTCCGCTGGCCGCGGAGCGCGTGCTGCGTGCGGGTGTGTCGGCAACGAAGTTCCACGTCGGTGATCCGGACGCGCACGAAGACGGCCATGTACGCGAACCGGAACTGACGCACGAGCATGCGCATTCGCACGGGGCAGGGCACCACCATCATCCTCATGGTCGTGCCCACCCGCGCGGCGCCTCTCACGATGGTCTCGACGCCGCTCATCACAGCCTCGCCGACATCTCGGGATCGATTGAACGGTCGGCATTGACGCGAGAAAGCAAGGATCGCGCAATCCGGTTGTTCCGGCGGCTGGCGGAGGCGGAGGCGGCGGTCCACGACGTGCCGCTCGAAAGCGTCCATCTGCACGAAGTCGGCGCGATCGACTCGATCGTCGACATCGTCGGCGCCGTGCACGGCATGGCGTGGCTGGGTGTCGATCGCGTCGTGGCATCGCCGCTCACTGTGGGAAGCGGGTCGGTCAGGTGCGCGCACGGCACGCTTCCGGTGCCGGCCCCGGCGACCGCGCGGCTGCTGAAGGGTGTGCCCGTCTCCGCCGGGCCGATCGCCGCAGAGATGGTGACGCCGACCGGTGCGCTGCTCGTGACTGAATACGCGGAGGACTTCGTCACGCTGCCGCCGATGAAGATCGATCGCATTGGATACGGCGCGGGCGATCGGGACTTCAAGGAACATCCCAACGTGCTGCGGATCTTCGTCGGCCAGGACGACGCGCCGGCGACCGCCGAGCGCATCGTCGTCCTGGAGTGCGAGATCGACGACATGAATCCGCAGCTGTTCGGGCCTTTGATGGACCGTCTCCACGCGGCCGGTGCGCTGGACGTGTTCTACGCGCCCGTGCAGATGAAAAAGAACCGGCCGGGCACGCTCGTGACTGTCGTCGCGCGCCCGGACAAGCGGGATGAGCTGACGAGCCTGCTGTTCGCCGAATCCACGACCATCGGCGTGCGCTATCACGAGATGTCGCGCGATCGCCTCGAGCGCGAGGTCCGCGTCGTCGAGACGCCGATTGGCCCGATTCGCTTCAAAGTGGCCACGCGCGACGGCCGCGTGCTGAACGCCTCGCCCGAGTTCGACGACTGCGCCCGCGCAGCCGCCGCCCACGGGTTGCCGATTAAGGATGTCCAGGCGATGGCCACCAAGGCCTGGCTCGAAACCAGGTCCTGACCTAACCGTGAAGTTGTTCATCACCACCGCCATCGACTACGTCAACAGCCGGCCGCATCTCGGCACGGCCTACGAGAAGATTGCCGCAGACGTCATCGCTCGCTACAACCGCCTCGCAGGAAACGACGTGCGGTTCCTGATGGGCAACGACGAGCACTCGCAGAACGTCTTCCGCAAGGCCAGGGAGCTCGGCGAGGAGCCGCTGGCGTACTGCGATCGGATGGCAGGGGAGTTCCTCGACGTCTGGCGGCGGCTCGACATTTCGTTCGATGATTTCATCCGTACTACGGAGCCCAGGCATCGCGCCGGGGTCCAGGAGCTCATTCGGCGTATCACCGACGCGGGCGACATCTACGAAGGCCACTACGAAGGCTGGTACTGCGTCTCGTGTGAGGCGTTCAAGCAGGAGAAGGATCTCGTCGACGGGCTGTGCCCGATCCACCGCACGAAGCCGGAATGGATCCGGGAGAAGAACCACTTCTTCCGGCTCTCGAAGTATCAGCAGCCGCTGCTCGATCTGTTCGAGCGCCAGCCGGATTTCCTCGTGCCGGAAGTCCGCCGCAACGAGATCCTCAAGCTGATCGAGGGCGGGCTCGAAGACATCTCGGTCAGCCGCGCGGGACAATCCTGGGGCATCCCGATGCCGCAGGATCCATCGAGCGTGGTCTACGTGTGGTTCGACGCGTTGATCAACTACATCAGCGCGGTCGGCCTCGGCACGGACGCGGCGCTTCTGGAGCGATGGTGGCCGGCCGACCTCCACGTGATCGGGAAGGACATCACGAGGTTCCACACGGTGATCTGGCCGGCCATGCTGATGAGCGCGGGGATTCCGCTCCCGCGGCAGGTGTTCGGCCACGGTTGGGTGCATCTCAAGGGCGAGAAGATGAGCAAGTCGCTCGGGACGGCGGTCGAGCCGCTGCAGGCGATCGATCTGTTCGGGCCCGATCCGCTGCGCCTGTACCTGGTGAAGGAGATCACGTTCGGGAGCGACGGCGATTTCTCGTGGGAGCGCTACGAGGATCGCTACAACGTCGATCTCGCCAACAATCTCGGCAACCTGGTCAGCCGCGTCGCGGCCATGGCCGAGCGCTATCGCGGCGGCCGCGTCGCGCCGTCCGGAGCCCCCGGCCGGCTCTCCGGCGTTGCGCAGGAAGCCGTGCGGACGTATCGCGAGTCGATGGACGTGTTCGCGCTCGAGGGCGGCGTATCATCCGCGTTTCGCATCATCGATGCCGCCAACGAGTTCATCGCGGCAACCGAGCCGTGGGCGCTGGCGCGCGACGCCGCAAAGGCGGACGAACTGTCTCAGGTGCTGTTCGACGTGGCCGAAGCCGTCCGCGTCGCGGCTGTGTTGCTCCTGCCTGTCATGCCGAAATCTGCGGCGGAGATACTCACGCGAGTGGGTGAGACGCGTGCGGCCGCGGACGTCCGACTGGGCGACGCGGACTGGCGCCGCGATGGAGAGCGCGTCATTCTGAAGGGCGATCCGCTGTGGCCGAGGGCCGAAGTCGCAGCGCCGTCAGCATCGGCCAGGAAAACCGAGCCACCGAAAAGGAGTTCTGACGTGGAAGAGTCCAGAAACAGTCCCCCGGCCGCGCCGGCAGCGGCTTCCGCACCTGCACCCGTACCGGCCACGCCGGCGGCGGCCGCGGGCGAAAAGATCACGATCGACGATTTCATGAAGGTCGAGTTGCGCGTGGCCAAGGTGCTGGCCGCGGAGAAGGTGCCGAACTCGCGGAAGCTCGTCAAGCTGTCAATCGACGCGGGCACGGAACAGCGGACGCTCGTCGCCGGGATTGCCGAAGCCTACGAGCCCGAGCAGCTCGTGGGCCGGACGATCGTCATGGTGTTCAACCTCAAGCCGGCGAAGCTGATGGGCATCGAGTCGAACGGCATGGTCCTCGCCGCGAGCCCCGATGGCGGCAAGCCCACGCTCGTGAGCTTCGATCAGGACATCGCCCCAGGAACGAGGGTCAGATAGTCCCCCGAACGACCGGACGACCGGACGACCGGACGACCGAACGACCGAGCGACCGAGCGACCGAGCGAACAATGATCGACTCCCACTGTCATCTCGCAGACGACGCCTTTGCGGGCGACCTCGAGGCTGTCGTCCGCCGCGCACAGGACGCCGGGCTGACGAGCGCGCTGTGCATCCTGTCGGCGGACGACGAACAGGAGTCGGCGGCGGCGGCCCGGGTCCGTGAAGTGTGGCCGGCCGTGCGCTTCTCGGTTGGCATTCATCCCCACAACGCCGGGCGGTTCGCCGATCGGGTGGCGGAGGTGGACACGTGCGTTCGCGGCGCCATCGCGAAGGAGAAGGCCGTCGCGATCGGCGAGATTGGGTTGGACTACCACTACGACTTCTCGCCTCGCGAGGTGCAGTGGCAGGTGTTCGAGGCGCAGGCGGCGCTCGCGCGCAGTCTGTCGCTGCCGATTGTCGTGCACACCCGCGAGGCCACCGAGGATACCTTCCGCCTCTTGCGGGAAGCCGGCGAGCTGCGTGGCGTCTTTCATTGTTTCACCGGTGACGTCGCGATGGCGCGCGCGGCGCTGGATCTCGGGTTCTTCGTGTCGCTGGCCGGGATCGTCACGTTCCCGAAGGCCGCGGAACTGCGCGATGTGGCGAGGATCGTCCCGAGCGATCGGCTGCTCGTCGAGACGGATTCGCCGTATCTGGCGCCCGTGCCGTTCCGGGGGAAACGGAACGAGCCGAGCTTCGTGGGTCGCGTGGTGGAGGTCGTGGCGGCGCTGCGATCCATGGAGCCGGCGGTCCTGGCCGCTCAGACGATTCGCAACTTCGACGCGTTCCTTGGGCCAACTGGTACGCTCCAAACGGCTTAGCGCGTTGACACCCCCCGCGCAACTCCACTATTCTGAGGCGACCGGAACCTCGCAAAACGGCACATTCCCTTGAGCGATATCGCCCAGAAACCCGCTGCTTCCGCCGACCTGGCGCAGATCTTCGGCCCCATCCGCGACGATCTGGAGGCCGTCGAGGCGGAGTTCGTCCGTCACATCCAGTCGCGGGTCGCGCTCATCCCTGAAATGGGCCGGTACATCCAGAAGAGCGGCGGGAAGCGCGTGCGGCCTGCGGTCCTCCTGATGGCGTCGCGCTTGAGTGGGTACCAGGGGGACCGTGCGGTGCTGTATGCGTCCGTCGTGGAGTTCATCCACACGGCCACGCTCGTGCACGACGACATCATCGACGGTGCGGATCTCCGCCGGGGGCGGCTGGCCGTTCACTCGCGCTGGGGCAACGACATCACGGTGCTCCTCGGCGACTACCTCTACATCAAGTCGATGGCGATGGCGCTCACGCAGGACTCGCTGGAGATCATCCGGCTGCTCTGCGACGTCACGCTTCGCATGATCGAGGGCGAGCTGTACCAGCTCACGAAAACCGGCGACGTCGACATCACCGAGGACGAGCATCTCGAGATCATCCGCCGCAAGACGGCGTTCCTCTTCGGAGGCTGCGCGCAGATTGGCGGCATGCTCGGTGGCGTCACTCCTGAGCAGGAAGCCGCGCTGCGCGACTACGGGTTCAATCTGGGCATCGCCTTCCAGCTCGTCGACGACCTGCTCGACTACACCGCGGACGCAGCCGCGCTCGGGAAGCCCGTTGGCGGCGACCTCCGGGAAGGCAAGGTGACCCTGCCGATCATCCTGCTCCTGCGGCGCGGGGGCGCCGAGGCCGATCGCCTCATCCGCGACGTGGTCCGCGATCGAACGGTGGCGCCCGATCAATGGCGCGATATCCTGCGCCTGCTGAACGAGCACCGGTCCACGGAACAGGCGTACGAGGCGGCGCTCGAATATGCCTCGCGCGCGAAGAGTTGCATGTCCGCGTTCCCAGCAAGCCGCGAGCGCGACGCGCTGCTGGCCCTTCCCGACTACGTCGTTTCGCGCGACCGCTAGGGCTCTCCAGTGCGCTGAGGCATCCGGGATTGACTCGATGGATCCCCAGACCCGCATAGACGAGCTCCGCGAAGAGATCCGCAGGCACGAAGAGCTCTACTACATCCGAAGCGCGCCGGAGATCTCCGACGCGGACTTCGATCAGCTCCTGCACGAGCTCGAGCGGCTGGAGGAGCAGCACCCGGATCTCGTCACGCCCGACTCGCCGACGCAGCGGGTTGCGGGGCGCCCGACTCAGGGGTTTCCGACCGTGGAGCATCTCACGCAGATGCTGAGCCTCGACAACGCGTACGACGAAGACGATCTGCGGGCGTTCGACGAGCGCCTGCGGAGGGCTGCGGCGCTCGCCGACGCCAGCGTTCCCTACGTCGCGGAGCTCAAGATCGATGGACTGAGCATCGCACTGACCTACGAGAACCGTCGTCTCATCCGAGGCGCGACCCGGGGCGACGGCCTTCGCGGCGAGGACGTCACGGCCAACGTCAGGACGATCAGGTCCATCCCGCTGGTGTTGCGCGGCGCGCCGGCTTCCCGCTTCGAAGCACGGGGCGAGGTGTTTCTCCCGCGCGCGTCCTTCGAACGGATCAACCAGGAGCGCGCCGACGCCGGCGAGCCGCTCTATGCCAACCCGCGCAACGTCGCGGCTGGCACGATGCGGAATCTCGATCCGGCACTGGTCGGGCGGCGCGGCCTCAAGGCGTTCGTCTACCAGTTCGTCGGACCCACCGGGGAGGCTCCGGCACACCACTTCGAGCTCCTGTCGGCGATGACCCAATGGGGGCTCCCGGTGGAACCTCATGCCGCGACCTGTCACGGCATCGAGGAGGTCATCGCCTTCTGCCGTTCCTGGGACACCAGGCGTCATCAGCTCGAATTCGACACCGACGGCGTCGTCGTCAAGCTTGCCGACCTCGCGCTGCGCGAGCGCCTCGGCAGCACGGCCAAGTTTCCGCGGTGGGCGACAGCCTTCAAGTTCCCCGCGCAGCAGCAGCACACGAAGCTGCTGCGGATCGAGGTGAACGTGGGCCGCACGGGCGCGAACACGCCTTACGCGGTGCTCGATCCCGTCTTCGTGGCCGGTTCGACGGTGTCCATGGCAACGCTGCACAACGCCGAGGACATCGCACGCAAGGACCTGCGCGAAGGGGACACCGTCATCATCGAGAAGGCTGGCGACGTGATCCCCCGAGTCGTGGCTCCCGTCCTCGCGCTCCGGCCGCCGGACTCGAAGCCCTGGGAGATGCCGACGACGTGCAGGGCGTGTGGCAGCGAGCTGAAGCGCGACGAGGAAGAGGTCATCTGGCGGTGCGAGAACGCGTCATGCCCTGCGCGGCTGCGCAGGAGCCTCGAACACTTCGCCGGTCGGAGCGCGATGAACATCGAGGGGCTGGGTGAGTCTCTCGTCGATCAGCTCATCGAGCAGGGGCTCGTACGCGACTTCGGCGATCTCTATTCGCTGGACGCGTCGCAACTGGAGACCCTCGTCGTCACTCCGCGCGAGCCGCGCTCGGACCGGGCCGTGCCGAGGAAGCTCGGGAAAGTCGGGCTCAACGTGATCGCGGAGATCGAGCGCTCGAAGCAGAACGATCTGTCGCGGCTCGTGTACGCGCTCGGGATCCGGCACGTCGGCGAGAAGGCGGCCGCGACGGTCGCGCGCTACTTGCGCACGATGACGGCGATCATGGAGGCGTCGGTCGAGCAGCTCCAGGCCATCCCAGACATCGGGCCGGTCGTCGCTGCATCGATTCGCAGCTTCGCGGACGAGCCGCGGAACCGCGCGTTGCTCGACAAGCTGTCGGCGGCGGGAGTGAACACGACGAGCCATCAGCCGCCTCCGGACGTGGCAAAGCCGGGTCCGCTTTCAGGCAAGACCTTCGTCGTCACGGGTACGCTGAGCAGCATGAGCCGCGACGAGGCGGCTGCGGCAATCGAACGGCTGGGAGGAAAGGTGACGGGCTCGGTCAGCCGGAAGACGTCGTATCTCGTGGAGGGCGCCGATGCCGGCAGCAAACTGGACAAAGCGCGGGAACTGGGCGTCCCAACCCTAACGGAAGATGCGTTCCGGGCGATAATAGAAGAGCGGGAGCCGTCCGGCTGAGGACGGCACACGCCGATCGGGCCTATGTCGAAGCGATTCACGTTCATTTCGGTGCTGCTGTCGTCGGCGATCGCGTTCCTCGTCGGGGTGATCCTGGCGGGTGGCGTCTCGCGTACGCCCGTGGTCTCGACTGAGACCGCTTCTCCACGGGCGGCGTCCGACAAGCCCCGCGCCCCCCGTCCCGTTGGCGCCTCCGCGGTCGTGAATTTCGCGGACGTCGCCGAGCGGATCAATCCGGCGGTCGTCAACATCGACGCGGCGTCGAAAGTGCCGGTCGTGCGCGAGTCGGCGCGGCGGCCGGGCGATCCGCTCGACCCGCGCGATCTCGAAGCGCCCCGCCAGGGATCGGGGAGCGGCTTCATCGTCGATCGCGCCGGATACCTGCTGACGAACAATCACGTGATCGAGGGCGCGCAGCGCATCACGATCACGCTGGCCGATGGGCGTGCGTTCCGCGGCGAGGTGGTCGGCGCGGACCCCGCGATCGACGTCGCGCTGCTGAAGATTTCGAACGCGTCGAACCTGCCGGAAGCGCCGCTCGGCGATTCCGACGAACTGCGTCCTGGCGAATGGGTCTGCGCGATCGGCAATCCGCTCGGCTACGTGCACTCGGTGACCGTCGGCGTCGTGAGCTTCATCGGACGCAAGCTGTACGACCAGAGCCTCGACGACTACATTCAGACCGACGCCGCGATCAACCTGGGGAACAGCGGAGGCCCGCTCATCAACGCGCGCGGTGAAGTCGTCGGCATCAACTCGGCGCTCAGCCCGCGCGGCAGCAACATCGGGTTTGCGGTACCCATCAACCAGGCGAAGGCGATCCTGACGCAGCTGAAGACCAAGGGGCGAGTCTCGCGAGGATTCATCGGCGTCACGTTGACAGACGTCACGCCGGGCCTGCAGCGCGCGCTCGGTCTCTCGGTTGCGGAAGGCGCGATGGTGCAGGACGTCACGCCGAGGTCACCGGCCGAGCGCGCCGGGCTGCGGCCGTACGACGTCATCGTGCAGGTCGAAGGACAGCCGGTGAACTCGAACGGCGAGCTGATTCGCGACATCTCGGCGCGGCAGCCGGGAACGGTGGCCAGGCTCGACATCGTGCGGGAGGGCCGGCGCCAGGCACTCGCGGTCAAGCTCGCGGAGCGTCCGTCGCGCGGGGAAGACGTGGATCGCGCACCGGGCATGGACCGCCCGGCCCGCCCGGAGATGCGTCAGGACGACGCCCCCGTGCCGCTCGGCGTTGTCGTCAGGGAACTGGATCGCGCGTTCGTGGGCCGTCAGGAGATCCCGGAGTCCGTCCAGGGCGTGATCGTCTCACGTGTCGATCCGACCGGCCCGGCGAATCAGGTACTGCGCCGCGGCCTGATCATCATGGAGATCAACCGGAAGCCCACGGCCACGGTTGCCGAATACGAACGCGTCGTCGGCGCGGCCCGCGCCGGCGACGTGCTCGCCGTCTACTGCTACGATCCGACGATGGCACGGCGAACGCTCGTGACCGTGGTCGTCGACTGATTCCCCCGAGAGCTGAGCGCTTGCCGAAAGCCCGCATCCTGATCATCGACGACGAGGCCGAGGTTCGCCGATCGGTCGGCATGATCCTGAAATACGACGACTACGAGGTGCTGGAGGCATCGAGCGGCCCTGAAGGCATCACGATGGCCGAGCGCGAGCTGCCGGATCTCGTGTTCCTCGATATCAAGATGCCCGGGATGGACGGTCTCGAAGTCCTGCAGCGCCTGCGCGCGGCCAACGAAAGCCTGCCGGTGGTGATCATCTCGGGCCACGGCACCGTCAGTACGGCCGTTGAGGCGACGAAGGCGGGCGCGTTCGACTTCATCGAGAAGCCGCCGTCGAGCGAGAAGCTGCTCGTCTCGATCCGCAACGCCCTCGAGCGGACCCGTCTGTCGGACGAGAACAAGTCGCTGCGCCGCGCGGCGGAAGTCCGCCACCAGATGGTCGGCGAGAGTCCGTCGCTGCGCCAGGTGTGGGACGCGATCAAGCGCGCGGCGCCGACCAACGCGACCGTGCTCCTCGCGGGCGAGAGCGGCGTCGGCAAGGAGCTGGTGGCGCGGTCCATCCATCGCAACAGCCTGAGGAGCCGCGAGCGCTTCATCCAGGTGAACTGCGCGGCGATCCCGGAAGAGCTGATCGAGTCGGAGCTCTTCGGGCACGAGAAGGGATCGTTCACGGGCGCGACCGAGAAGCAGATCGGCAAGTTCGAGCAGGCGGATCGCGGCACGATCTTCCTCGACGAGGTCGGCGACATGAGCGCGAAGACGCAGGCCAAGGTCCTGCGCGTGCTCCAGGAAGGCGAGGTCGAGCGCCTGGGCTCGGCGCGCACGATCAAGGTCGACGTGCGGGTGATCGCCGCGACGAACAAGGACCTCGAGCAGGAGATCGAGAAGGGTACGTTCCGCGAGGATCTGTACTTCCGCTTGAGCGTCATTCCGATCCGCGTCCCCGCGCTCCGCGATCGCCGCGAGGACATCCCGGCGCTGGTGAAGCATTTCGCGGATCTGTTCAGCCGCGAAAACAACCGCCGGCTGCCGCGGTTCACGCCGGCGGCGCTCGACTACCTGTCGAAAGCGCGCTGGAAGGGGAACGTCAGGGAGCTCAAGAACACCGTCGAGCGGCTGATCATCATGACGCCGTCGGAGACGCTCGACGTGGACGATCTGCGTGATGTCGTGCGTCTGGACGCGAAGCCGTCAGCGGCGCCCGACCTCGAGAAGGAGCGTCCCGGCACGCTGCGCGAGTTCAAGGAATCGGCGGAGCGCGCGTTCCTCGTGGACAAGCTGCGCGAGAACAGCTGGAATATTTCGAAGACCGCGGAGGTTATCGGTACGCCGCGGAGCAACCTGTACAAGAAGCTCGAGCAGTACGGGATCAATCAGGAAGGAGACGGATAGGAGAGACAACCCGCCGCAGCAGGCCAGATGATCGCCCGTCTTCGCACCGAAGGGTGCGGAGGCGAGAGGAAAGTCCGAACTCCGCAGGGCAGTGCGCCGGGTAACTCCCGGTCAGGGTGACCTGAAGGACAGTGGCACAGAAAATATACCGCCCTTCGAGTCGAGGGGTAAGGGTGAAAAGGTGCGGTAAGAGCGCACCGCGTTCGTGGCAACACGGATGGCAGGCAAAACCCCGCACGGAGCAAGGCCAAATAGGGAGGCGCTCGAGGACGGCCCGTCCGAAGCCTCCGGGTAGGCCGCTGGATCCCGTCAGCGATGACGGGGCTAGAGGAATGATCGTCACTTCGCCGAAGCCCGCAAGGGCCGAGGCGAGGAACAGAATTCGGCTTACGGCCTGCTGCGGCGGGCCTTTTTCTTTTCGGGGACACTCAATCGGGACAGTCACGCTCGAGTGTTCCCGATCTTTAGCGGCGCTCGTTTCAGCGCCGCTCGTCGTGTCGCTGCTCGCGTGCGCTTTCCCGGCAGTGCGCGCGGCGTTACTCGATCCGCTGACGGGCCCCGCGGCGCGACTGATCGCCGCGCAGTGATAAGATCTCCGACGCTGTTCATAGAGGTCGGAGGTCTAATGCGCAGGGTCGTTCCATCCGTACTTGTCGCGCTTGCCGCGACGCTGGCCGCCGCTGGGGCGCAGCAGCCGCCGGCCGAAAAGCCGCCGCAGGTGCCCGAGCGCTCCCCGGTCGAGACTCGAACCGGACAGCGCCCGCGTCCAGGGGAAGGACGCTCACCGGAGTGGCCGGCGCCGAGCATTACGGACTACAAGCCGCGTTCGACGCTGGTCGTACCGCAGCATCCGACGCCGCGCGCCAGGTTCCCCGTCATCGACATCCACAGTCACCAGCCGACGCCGATCGGCGCCGCGGATTTCGCGCGCGTCATCGAGGGCATGGATCGGAACAATCTGCGGCTGCTCGTCAACCTGAGCGGAGGTGCCGGCGCGCGACTGAAGTCCGGTATCGAGGCGATTCGCACGAGCAAGTACCCCGATCGGATGGTGCTCTTCGCCAACATCGAGTTTCCGCGCGAGGGCGTGGGTCCGGGGTTCGGCGTGAAGGCGGCGGCGCAGCTCGAAGAAGACGTCAAGGCCGGCGCCAGGGGACTGAAGATCTTCAAGGATCTCGGATTGCGGATCCGCCGTTCCGACGGGAGCCGCCTGAAGCTCGACGATCCCGAGCTCGACCCGATTTGGGACGCCTGCGGACGGTTGAACGTTCCGGTCCTGATTCACACGGCGGAGCCGCAGGAGTTCTTCGAACCGGTCGACTACAGCAACGAGCGCTGGCTGGAGCTCGCGCTCTATTCGAGCCGCCGGTATCCGCCCGATCAGGCGCCACGGTTCGAGGAACTGATTGCCGAGCGCGATCGGATGTTCAGCAAGCACGCGCGGACCAGGTTCATCGCCGCGCACTTCGGGTATCACGCCAACGATCTCGGGCGCATGGGCAAGCTGCTGGATCGCCTGCCGAATCTATACACGGAAGTGGGGGCGATTCTCGCCGAGCTCGGCCGCCAGCCTCGCACGGCGCACGACTTTTTCCTGAAGTACCAGAACCGAATCCTGTTCGGCAAGGACAGCTATCAGCCGGACGAGTATCCGTACTACTGGCGCACGTTCGAAACGGCCGACGAGTATTTCGACTACTACCGCGATTACCACGCCTTCTGGAAGCTCTATGGCATGAGCCTGCCAGACGACGTGCTGAAGAAGCTGTACTACAAGAACGCGCTGACGATTGTGCCCGGACTGCCCTCGTCCGCGTTCCCCAACTGATATATGGCTCACTATGTCGTCACCGGCGGCGCGGGGTTCATCGGGTCTCACCTCACAGAGGAGCTGGCGCGGCGCGGGCATCGCGTGCGCGTCGCGGACTCGCTCGTCACTGGCAAGCGCAGCAACCTGGACCACGTGCCCGGCGTCGAGTTCGTGCAGGGCGACCTGGCGGACCTGGAGTTTGCCCGCCACGCGGTCGACGGCGCGGACTTCGTGCTGCACCAGGCGGCGCTACCCTCCGTGCCGCGATCCGTCAAGGATCCGATTACGTCGAATCGTGCGAACGTCGACGCCACTCTCAACGTGCTCGTGTCCGCGCGCGACGCCGGTGCGAAGCGTGTCGTCTTTGCCGGATCGTCATCGGCGTACGGCAATACAGAGACGCTGCCCAAGCACGAGGAGATGCCGAACAGGCCGCTGTCGCCCTACGCGCTGCAGAAGGTGGTGGGGGAGCAGTATCTCCAGATGTTCACGTCGCTCTACGAGCTCGAAACGGTGACGATCAGGTACTTCAACGTGTTCGGTCCACGGCAGGACCCGTCGTCGCCGTACTCGGGCGTCATCTCTCTGTTTGCGACGGCGCTCCTCGAGAACCGGAGCCCGACCATCTACGGCGACGGCGAGCAGACGCGCGACTTCACCTACGTGGCGAACGTCGTGGACGGCGTCCTGCGCGCGTGTGAAGCGCCGAAGGCGAGCGGACAGGTGATCAACGTCGCGACCGGCGTTCGCATCTCGCTCAATCAGCTCTTCGAGTCGATGCGCAGATTGATCGGCGCCGATGCAGAGCCGCAGTATCAGGCCTTCCGCGCAGGCGACGTCAAGGATTCGCAGGCCGATATCCGGCGCGCGAAAGAGATCCTGGGCTATCAGCCGATCGTGCCGTTCGAGGAGGGTTTGCGTCGAACGGTCGACTGGTACCGCAGCATGCGTTCTCCCGCCGCGCCCTGACGTCCCCGATCGTTCGGTCGCGCGCTCCCCAGGTTGACGTTTCTCGTTGGGGCAGACGCGCGACACCCGGGGGGCACTGCGCCTGCCCTCCGCCCAACCGCAGCATTCGCTGTCGTTTCCATCGACAGACCAGCTCGCGCTGAGAACGGCAGCCTCATTGCCTAAGGTCGGCTCGTCCCTGCCCGCCGGCTAACGGACACAGTGGCCCGACCTCTCCACTTTGCCGGCCGCGCGGCAGGGACATCCGCGCATCCGCGCGGATCCTTGCGCAAGCACGAACTCGAGGAGGGCGAAGACATGCGTGGAGTTCCATTCGTACTGGCGGTGATGCTCGTGATGATGGCTGCGGTGAACGGGTTGACAGGTGACCCGGTGGCGGCGCAGGAAAAGACACAGAAGCCGAAGGCCGCCGCAACGGCGGCGACGTCGCCGCTGAACCTGAATACCGCGACCGCCGCCGACCTGCAGGCGCTTCCGGGCGTTGGCGCGGCTACGGCAAAGCTGATCATCGAGCACCGTCAGAAGAACGGCGGCTTCAAGAAGGTCGAGGAGCTGATGAACATCAGGGGCATCGGCGAGAAGAGCTTCCTCAAGCTGAAGCCGATGGTGACAGTCGTTCCCGAGAAGGCCGAGAAGCAGGATGGCTCGGGAAAGAGTTTGTAGGCGGCCGCAGATTATCGAGCGCCCGGCCGGGGTGGCCGGGCGCGCCGCCTTCGGCGTGTCTCCGGGACGACCAGGGAGAGCGAGTACGGACAAGGGCGCAACGCTGCTGGAGATCCTATTCGCGGTGGCACTGACGGCGACGGCCGGGGCACTGTCGATCCCAGTGATGGGAAACACGATCGACGATGTGCGGACCGGGATGGCGGCACGATACGTTGCGGGCAGGCTCCGATCGGCGAGGATGGACGCCGTGCGGAGGTCGAAGGCAACAGCTCTCAGGTTCGAACCGGTCGGGGAAGACTACATGTTCGCCGGCTGCGCCGACGGAAACGGGAACGGTGTGCGATCGGCGGAGATAGGCCTGGGGATCGATACGGTGCTGGGGCCCCGCGAGCGGCTGGGGGACAGGTTCCCCAACGTGCGTTTCGAGCTGATGCCCGGGGTCCCTGACGCCGATGGTCAGATTGGCACCGGGACCGACGGCGTGCGGATCGGGACGGCGCGGATATTAACGATGAGCTCGGACGGCACTGCGACGTCAGGAACCCTGTATATTCGGGGGCGCAGGCGTCAATATGCAGTCCGGGTGCTGGGTGTCACAGGACGCACTCGAGTGCTAGAGTACTCTCCAGGAGATCGGTTATGGACCGGCCGTTAGTCGATCGTCGCCTCGATACGCGCTTCGGCCAGCCCACGATTGCCGGCACGCAGGCGATTCTGCGTCCCGGTTACGCGGTGTCCCTCGTCGATCTCAGCTCCGGCGGCGCCCTGATCCAGGGCACGCGTCCCCTCCGCCCCGGCGCCCGCGTGCATCTTCAACTGCTCAACGGGAACCGACGGCTGGCGATCGGCGCGTATGTGTTGCGCTGCTCTGTCGCGTCGCTCAACCCCGGCGAGGGTGTCCAGTACCGCGGCGCGCTGAAGTTCGATCATCGCTGCGACATCCTGTGGGAAGAAGACACCCGCACCGGGTATGTGTTCCCCGTGGAAGACGGCGCGCTCACCGCCGCCGGAGGGCACGACCTACCCGTTCACCGCAATGATCCCGGTCGTCGCGACGATCTGGATCACGACTAACCGCCGCCACGCACGGAATCCTTCCAGACAACGTTCTGGCACTCGACTTGTTATAGCGCTCCTCAGAGGTCAGAGGAGGAACGGTGGTCATGACTGAACCAGCGTCTACCTCCGCCGGCCCGATCCGCGCAGACAGGCGAGCTGCAGACAGGCGACGAGGCGCGGCGGCGTTGCTGACGGCGGTGACGAGGGGGCTGGCGGCGATGAAGGATGCGTCGACTGCCCGGCAGCGATTCGAAGAGGAACTGCGCGTGCTGGTCAGGGCTCGGTCCATCGCGCTCTGCGACGATCCGATCCTGCCGGCGGCTGCCGACGTGATGTGCTTCGATCTCCCCGTGGTCGTCAGCCATCATCGCGCGCGGCTCGAGGCAGTGTTCGATCCGGCGAGGACTCTCGACGGCTGGACGTGTCAGCTCCTGGAAGCGGCGACGCACATCGCGGCGCTCGTGCTCGAGATCGACCGCGCCTACAGGCGGTGCAGTACCGGCAAGGGCCGCGGCGACGGCGCCGCGCCGCTGATTGGCTCGAGCCAGGCGATCCGCGCCGTGCGCCAGCGGATCGAGCGCGTGGCGGCAACCGACTTCACCGTACTCATCGAGGGTGAATCGGGAACGGGGAAAGAGCTCGTGGCCCGGCAGATCCACGAGCTCAGTCGGCGTCGGAAGGGGCCGTTCGTCGCGGTCAATTGCGCAGCGATCGTCGAGACCCTGCTCGAGGCGGAGCTCTTCGGGATTGAGGAGCGGACGGCCACGGGCGTGCGGGGCCGGCGCGGCAAGTTCGAACACGCGCACGACGGCACCCTCTTTCTCGACGAGGTCTCGGATCTGTCGCCGTCCGCGCAGGCGAAGCTGCTGCGCGCCATTCAGGATCTCTCGGTCGAGCGTGTAGGCGGTTTCGGCGCGCGCCGGGTCGACACGCGAATCATCGTCGCGACCAACCGGCCGCTATCGGGCCTCGTCGAGCACGGCCGGTTCAGGATGGACCTCTACTACCGCCTCAACGGCATCGACGTGCAGGTGCCGCCGCTCCGCGCGAGACGCGACGACATCGTCGAGCTCGCGCAGTACTTTCTCGAACGCCATCGCCTCGTGCGCCCGCTGCAGCTGTCGGCGTCGGCCATCGATGCGCTCATGGTGTACGAGTGGCCGGGCAACGTCCGCGAGCTCGAGCGCGTCGTCGAGCGCGCGGTCGCGCTGGCGGGCTCGGACTTTCTGGAGCTGGACGATTTGCCGCCGGCGCTGTTTGGCGGATACCTCGACGTGCTGCAGCCGTCGCTGCACGCACGCGAGCCGCTGCGAGCCTGGGCCAGCCGGTACGCCCGGCTCGTGCTCGAACGCTGCGGGAACAACAAGCGTCAGGCCTGCCGCGAGCTCGGGATTTCGTACCATACGCTGCGGGCGTATCTGCGATTTCCCTTGAACGGGCGTCAACCGAGGGTCGACGGAAAGGAGGTCGGGGAGGTGATGAAACCGCAATAGTGGCCGCCGGGCGCCTCCGGCAAAACGAGTGCGGCGAGGCAGCGTGGTCATGGGGCCACGGAGGGCGCACGCCGCGCGCAAGGGCTCGGTCGATGTCGAGGCTCGGAGAAGAGCCGCGGCGATCCAAACGAACCGGGCCAGTGTCGGAGGTTCGTCATGGTCAAGGGGCTGATAGTGGGAGCGGTGTGTGCCGCGGCCATCCTGGTCGCGGACGAGCGGGGAGTGGTGAACGCGTCTGCGGCCTCCTCGTCGTCGATCGAGAGCGGGCGCGTGGTTGTAGGAATGGGTACGGTCGGAGCCGTTGCGAAGCCCGCCGCGGCGGCGCCGGTCGCAGAAACCGGCAATCCGAGGCGCGGTCGATGCCAGGCGGGCGTGGCTCGGTGTCGAGCACAAAGGGCTGTCGATTCAGAAAGTGTCGAACCGCTCGGATCGCTCGATCCAGATCGAGCTACGCTATAAGCAGGACCTCGTTGCGATCGGCGTCGACGCTGCAGGAACCGTCACCGTTGCGCGCGCCGGCAAGCGGGTGCGTGCCACGGCGCCCGAAGCGCTCGAGCGGATCCAGCAGGTGCTGGCCGGATCGGACGCCGTGTTTGCGGCGCGGCTGCTGCACGCTGAGCGTGAGGCGGTCAGCGACCTGAAGGCCGCGGAGATGTCGCTGCTGTCAGCGACGGCGTTCGTCGCTTCGCTGACGGGAGATACCGACGCGCCCCGGCGACTCTCGGATCGCTTCGTCCAGAAACATGCGGGCATCTTTCGTCCCGTGCGCTCCGCGACGTGCTACGACACCTACACGACAGAAGCGACCGCCGCGTGGAACGACATGCAGAACTGCATGAGCGAAGCAAACCAGGACGAGAGCCTGCTCAACCGCGCGTACCGCCGCGTGGCGTGCAACGCGATCTGGCTCCTCCGTTCCGAATCGGCGTGGATCGAGTACCTGGCGTGTCTCGGGCCCGGACATATCTTCGAATGAGGATAGCCGCGACTTTCAGAATGAGGTGAACCGATGCGCTTCTTTGTGATCGCTGCAGACGTTGCGATGGGAGTGTTCGTGGGCATCTTCATGTTCGCCGTGCTCACGCGATTCTGGCCAACCGTGGCCACGACTGTTTTTGGAGTCGCGGTGGTGGCCGCGGCTATTCTGATTGTCCTGTTCAGGCGGCCGCACGGAGCGCTGGCACCCCAGAAGGATCGCACCTGACGTGCAGGGGCGTCCGGGCGCGGGTGCCCGGGCGCCCCTAGTCTCACCCGTCGAGAGTGAAGCGCTCGTCGCCCGCCTGCCGGCGAAGCGCTCGTTGGCGCGCCTACCTCTGGGACTCGCGCGCCCGTGCCCCGCGCGTCCGCCCGTCACAGGACGGCGCCGGCTCCTGTTGACCCGCCGCCGAGCCGCATAGTACCTTTCTCTGGTTGTACGTCTGTCCGTCCTCGCGGCCGTGCGAGGCGGACGTCGGTCTGCTCCAATCACCTCGTTGTCGAACGACGGGCACTCGACCACGCATGTCTCAGGCGCTCCCGGGATCACTGAAGAAGACACCGCTGAACGCGCGGCACCGCGCGCTCGGCGCACGAATGGTGGAGTTCGGCGGATGGGACATGCCCGTCGAGTACTCAGGCATCGCCGACGAACATCAGGCCGTCAGGACGCGTGCGGGACTCTTCGACGTCAGCCACATGGGGGAGATCGAGATTGCCGGCCGCGACGCCCTGTCGGCGGTGCAGCACATCACGACGAACGACGCCTCGCGCCTGTCCATTGGCCAGGCCCACTATTCCGCGCTCCCCACGCCGGACGGCACGTTCGTGGACGACGTGCTGACGTATCGACTGGCGGACGATCACTACATGCTGGTCGTGAACGCGTCGAATATCATGAAGGACTTCAACTGGATCACCGCGAACATTGCCGGGAAGGGCGATGCCGTCGCGGTCAATACGAGCTCGCGGTATGCGCTGCTCGCGATCCAGGGGCCGGCGGCGCGCGATGTGCTCCAGGCGCTGACGGCTGTCAACCTTGCAGACATCCGGTTCTACTGGTTCACGACCGGGGAGGTGGCCGGCGTTCGCGCGACCGTGTCGCGGACCGGTTACACCGGTGAAGACGGCTTCGAGGTCTTCGTCCCTCCGGGATCGGCCGAGCGCGTGTGGGACGCGATCCTTGCGGCAGGCAGAAGCGCCGGGGTGATTCCGGCGGGCCTCGGCGCGCGCGACACCCTGCGGCTCGAAGCGGCGATGCGCCTCTACGGGAACGACATCGACGACACGACGACCGTGCTCGAAGCGGACCTCGGCTGGACCGTCGGCTGGAAGAAAGAGTCGTTCATCGGCGCCGACGTGCTCAGGCGGCAGAAGCAGGAAGGCGTGGCACGCAAGCTGGTGGGTTTCGAGGTCATGGATCGCGCCATCGCGCGCCACGGCTACGACGTCATCGTCGACGGGCAGAAGGCCGGCGCGGTCACCAGTGGCACCCAGACGCCGTATCTGAAAAAATCCATCGGGATGGCGTACGTGCCGTTCGATCGGTCGTCGGTCGGCACCGAGTTCGAAATCGACGTTCGAGGGCGCAGGGTGCGCGCGCAGGTCGTGCCGATGCCGTTCTACAAGCGCAAATAGGTCAACTTCACGGAGCCGACTGTATGTATCCGCCGGATTTGAAATACACGAAAGACCACGAGTGGGTGAGGGTCGCGGGGTCTCAGGCCCATGTGGGCATCACCGACTATGCGCAGAAGCAGCTCGGCGACATCGTCTACCTCGAGCTGCCGGACGTCGGACGGCAGCTGCGCAAGGGAGAGGTGTTCGGCACGATAGAGTCGGTCAAGGCGGTGTCCGAGCTGTACGCGCCGGTGAGCGGCGAAGTGACAGAGGTGAATCGCGCGCTTGCGGAAAAGCCTGAATCGGTCAACACGAAGCCCCACGAGTCGTGGATGATCGTGCTGAAGGTGTCCGGCGACGACGGTGAGCTTCTCGACGCGTCGCAGTATACGGAGCTGACCAAGTAACTGATGGCGAACGACCACGAGATCCCGGGTTCCTTCCAAACGAGACACATCGGTCCTGACCGGCGGCAGCGTGACGCCATGCTGCGCGCCATCGGCGTGCCTTCTCTCGACGCGCTAATCGACCAGACCATTCCGCCGGGAATCCGAAGCCGCGCGCCGCTGGCAGTCGCCGACGCCGAGTCCGAGCATGCCTACTTGCGTCGGCTGCGCGCGATTGCCGGCCGCAACACGCCGGCGCGGTCGTACATCGGCATGGGGTATTACGGCTGCGTGACGCCAAGCGTGATTCTGCGGAACGTCTTCGAGAATCCGGGATGGTACACGCCGTACACGCCGTATCAGGCCGAGATTGCGCAGGGCCGCCTCGAGTCGCTGTTGAACTTCCAGACCGTCGTCCGTGATTTGACGGGCATGGACATCGCGACGGCGTCGCTCCTCGACGAGGGAACGGCTGCGGCTGAGGCGATGGCGATGTTTCATCGCCTGCAGGCCAAGAAGATCGCCGGATCGCAACACAGTCTGTTCCTGGTCGCGGACGGCTGTTATCCGCAGACGCTCGACGTCCTGCGCGGCCGCGCCGAACCGCTCGACATCGTGCTCGGGCACGGCGATCCGGCAGGCTTCTCCGATGTGACGCTGACTCGGGCGTTCGGGCTGCTTTTGCAGTACCCGGACGAACGCGGCTGCATCCCTGACCTCCGGCCGATCATCGAGCGCGCGCACGCGGCCGGCGTCCTCGTCGTCGTCGCTACGGATCTGCTCGCGCTCACGCTCCTGACATCTCCCGGCGAGATGGGCGCGGACGCAGTGGTCGGCAATTCGCAGCGCTTCGGCGTTCCGCTCGGCGCCGGCGGTCCGCACGCCGCCTTTCTTGCGACGCGTGACGCGCACGTTCGTCAGGCGCCTGGCCGGATCATCGGCCTGTCGGTCGATGCGCGGGGGAATCAGGCGCATCGCATGGCGCTCCAGACCAGGGAGCAGCACATCCGCCGCGAGAAGGCGACGTCGAACATCTGCACGGCTCAGGCTCTGCTGGCGAACATCGCGGCGATGTACGCCGTCTATCACGGTCCCGAAGGCCTTCGCGCGATCGCGTCACGCGTTCATGACCTGGCCGGCAGGGTCGAGCAGGCCATCGTGCCGCTTGGCGTCCGCCAGGTGAGCGGCGCGTACTTCGACACGCTCTGGATCGAAGGCGCCGATGAGGCCGCGGTCCGACAGGCTGCGGAGCGCCGGGGCATCAACCTGCGATACGCCGCATCCGGGATCGGAATCGCCTTGGACGAAACCGTCACCGACGAGGATGCGCAGGATCTGGTGGATGTGTTCGCGGAGTCGATGGGGCAGAAAGGTGTGCGGCTCGGGCGGGCTGAAGAGAAGGGCGGCGCGGTGCGCGGCGTGCCGCCGGCGCTGCGACGGACGACCGCGTATCTGACGCATCCGGTGTTCAACTCGCATCATTCCGAGACGCAGATGATGCGATACATCAAGTCGCTCGAGCGGAAGGATGTCGGGCTCGACACCTCGATGATTCCACTCGGCTCGTGCACGATGAAGCTGAACGCCGCGTCGGAGATGATCCCGGTCTCATGGCCGGAGTTCTCGAACGTGCACCCGTTCGCGCCGGCGGATCAGATCGCCGGATACCGGCAGGTCTTCGACGAGCTCGAGAACGCGCTCTGCGCGATCACGGGATTCGCGGCCGTCTCGCTTCAGCCGAATTCCGGCGCCCAGGGTGAGTTCGCCGGCCTGATGGCCATCCGCGCGTTCCATCGCGATCGCGGCAATGCCGCGCGCACGGTCGTCCTGATCCCGTCGTCCGCGCACGGCACGAATCCGGCGAGCGCGGCGATGGCCGGGTTGAAGGTCGTCGTCGTCGCCTGCGACGTGAAGGGTAACGTCGACCTCGCGGATCTGGAGAACAAAGCACGGCAGCATCGCGACGCGCTCGCGGCGCTGATGATCACGTACCCGTCCACGCACGGCGTGTTCGAGGAAGAGATCAAGAAGATCTGCGCCATCGTGCACGAGCACGGCGGCCAGGTGTACATGGACGGCGCCAACATGAACGCGCAGGTGGGGCTCACCACTCCGGCCGCGATCGGCGCCGACGTCTGTCACCTGAATCTGCACAAGACGTTTGCGATTCCGCACGGCGGCGGGGGCCCGGGCATGGGTCCGATCGCGGTCGCCGCGCATCTCGCGCCGTATCTGCCGGGACACCCGGTCGTCCGGGTCGGCGGGGAAAAGCCGATCCCGGCGGTATCGGCCGCGCCCTGGGGGAGTGCGAGCATTCTGCTGATTTCGTACGGGTACATCCGGATGCTTGGCGGCGCCGGGATGACCGAGGCGACGCGCGTCGCGATCCTCAACGCGAACTACATCAAAGCGAGGCTCGAGGGCCACTACGACGAGCTCTACGCGAACCACAACGGGCGCGTGGCGCACGAGTTGATCTTCGATCTGCGTCCCTTCAAGCACGGCGCGGGCCCATCGGTGGACGAGCAGGACGTTGCGAAGCGTCTGATGGACTACGGCTTTCACGCGCCGACGGTGTCGTTCCCGGTGGCGGGCACGATGATGATCGAGCCGACCGAGAGCGAATCGAAGGAGGAGCTCGATCGGTTCTGCGATGCGCTAGTCGCCATCAGGCGGGAGATCGCGGATGTCGTCGAAGGACGCGCCGACGCCAGGGACAACGTCCTCAAGAACGCGCCGCACACCGCCGAGGAAGTGTCGTCGGACGCGTGGTCGCATCCGTATTCGCGCGAGCAGGCGGCGTATCCGCTGCCGTTCGTTCGCGCGAACAAGTTCTGGCCGTCGGTCGCGCGGATCGACAATCCGTACGGCGACAGAAACCTCGTCTGCGCCTGCCCGCCGATCGAGGCCTACGCCGATGAGGTGGCTGGAAGCGTTCCAGGAAAGGTGTCTGCGTTCTGATCGGCGCCGCCGTGAGACGGTTGGCGGAGCGCCCTGCAGGCTAGCGGACGCCGGCCGCCTGCGACGTCAGCTCGTGCGCGCGCCGCCTGAAGCCCTCCAGGAGCCGCCGGGTAATCGGTCCTGGTTTCCCGTTTCCGATCGCGCGATCGTCGATCCGGACGACCGGGCTCAGCTCGCGCGTCGAGCCTGTGATGAACGCTTCTTCAGCAGTTGCGAGATCGGCCGGGAAGAGCGTGGCATGCTCCACGCGGATTCCGAGCTGGTCGCCAACCTCGAACAGGAAATCGCGCGTGATGCCCTCGAGCAGCCCCGCCTGGGACTGTGGCGTCATGGCGACGCCGTTGCGGACCATGAAGAAGTTCGACTGCGAGCATTCCGACAGCTCGCCGCGGTAGTTGCACATCAGGCCTTCCTCCGCGCCGCGCCGGTGCGCCTCCTGCATCGCCAGCGCGTTGTTGAGGAGATTGTTCGACTTGATGATGGGGTTCACCGAGCCCGGATGGTTGCGGAGGATCGATACGAGCGCGATCTTGATGCCCTCGTCGAACACGCGCGCCGGAGGCTCCTCGAACGGCTTCACGATGACGATCAAGGATGGCTTCGGCGTGGCCTCGACGTTGTAGTTCAGCTCGCCCACGCCGCGCGTGAGGAGAATGCGGATGTAGGCTTCATCCATCTCGCCGGCCGCGGCGATGGTGTCGGCGATCCACCGGCCCAGCTCGTTGTTGCTGAAGGGCACATCGAGGTCGAGGTACTTCGCGGATGCGCGGAGCCGCGCGCAGTGACGATCGTAGAGGAACGGTACGCGGTTGTACGTCCGCAGGGTTTCGTAGACGCCCTCACCGTAGAGGAATCCGTGATCGTAGACCGGGACCACGGCATGGTCCGCCGCGGTGATCGTGCCGTTGACGTAAACTGCGCCCTTCACTCGTCCTCCACGCCATTCAGGCGTTTGACCGCAGTCTAGCACAAGCAGTACGCTGACCCGTCGATGCGTGTGCTCAACACGGAACAGATGCGCGAAGCCGATCGCCGCACGATCGAAGACGTCGGTATTCCGTCGATCGTGTTGATGGAGAACGCCGGACGCCAGGCGGTCGCGGCGATGGAAGCCGCGTTCGAGAACATCGCGGCCAGCCGCGTCGGCGTGGTGTGCGGCCGCGGCAACAACGGGGGCGACGGCTTCGTCGTCGCGCGAACGCTGGTCCAGCGGGGCGTCGACACGGCCGTCTTCCTCCTCGGCAGCGTCGCCGAGGTGCGAGGGGATGCCCGGACGAACCTGGAGGTCCTCGGGCGCATCGGCATGACGGTCGTCGAGATCACGAACGCGCAGGAGTGGGAGCTGCACTTCAGCGAGCTGTCCGAGTGTCAGCTCGTGGTCGACGCGATCCTCGGCACCGGGTTGCACGGACGGTTGAACGGCTTTCTCGAGACCGTCGTCGCGGATCTGAACGCGCTCGGCGTGCCCATCGTCTCGATCGATCTTCCCACCGGCGTGTCGGCGGATACGCAGGTCGTCGAGGGCCCGGCGATCGAGGCGTCGATGACGGTGACGCTCGGCGCGCCCAAGATTCCGCTCATCTTTCCCCCGGCCGATTCGCACGCGGGCGACCTGGTGATCGCCGACATCGGCATTCCGCTGCCGCTCTTCGACGAGCTCGAGGGCCAGCACCTGGAGCTGCTGACGCGGGAGGAGATGCGCGAGATTGTTCCTGTACGGACGGCGGAGTCGCACAAGGGGGACTTCGGGCGCGTGCTGATCGTCGCGGGGTCGACCGGCCGGACGGGTGCCGCGCATCTGGCCGCGCTCGGCGCGCTTCGGTCCGGGGCCGGGCTGGTCACCGTCGGGACGCCGCGATCGTGCCTGCCCATCGTCGCCTCGATGGGGCCGGAGTACATGACCGAGCCGCTCGACGAAACGCCGTCGGGGACGGTTGACTTCGCCGCGATCGATCGCATTCTCGAGGTCGACGCCGACGTGATTGCCGTCGGGCCCGGCCTCGGCCAGGCGCCGGGGACCGCCGCGTTCGTGCAGGCGCTCCTGGAGCGAACGGGCGTGCCGCTGGTGCTCGACGCCGACGCGCTCAACGCGTTCGCCGGCGATCCGGATCGTCTCGTGGGCCGCCAGGAAGTGGCAGTGATCATCACGCCGCATCCCGGAGAGATGGCCAGGCTGCTCAACATCCCGGTCGAAGCCGTTCAGCGGGACCGTCTCCGCCACGCGCGCGAGTTCGCCGCTTCGCACCGCGTCCACGTGGTGCTCAAGGGGCATCGGACGATCGTGGCCGCTCCTGACGGGCGCACGTTCGTCAACCTCACCGGCAACGCGGGCATGGCGACCGGTGGAACCGGGGATCTGCTGACAGGGATGCTCGCCGCGTGGTTCGCGCAGCTGCTCGACGCCGAAGCCGCGTGCAAAATCGCCGTGTACCTGCACGGCACGGCTGGCGATCTCGCGGAAGCGGACGAAGGAGAAGTGGCGCTCGTCGCCGGCGACGTGGCGGCGCGCCTTGGCGACGCCGTCCTCGAACTGACCGCCCGGCGAACCGAGAAACGCGAATCGTGACGGAGCGCGCGGAGGTCACCTCGGGGGAAGAGGAGACCGTCGAAGCTGGCGAACGCCTCGCGCGAATGCTTGCTGCCGGCGACGTCGTGCTCCTGCACGGGCAGCTCGGAGCGGGGAAGACCGCGTTCGTCCGGGGGCTCGCGCGCGGTCTCGGCGCGGACGCCGAAGAAGTCTCCAGCCCGACCTTCACGCTGATTCAGGAGTACGCCAGCGGCAGACTCCCGCTGTTCCACGTCGATCTCTATCGCCTCGAGACGGCAGAAGTCGACGATCTCGGGCTGGACGAGTTGATCGGGGGAAAAGACGTCGTTGCGATCGAATGGGCCGAGCGATGGAGGGACCGGCCGCACGGCGCGATCGACGTGACGATTGAAGATGAAGGCGAGGACCGGCGCCGAATCACGATCAAGGCCAGCTGAGTCCCGAACCCCGGATCCTGGAACCCGGAATCCTATTCGACCCGATAGTTCGGCGCTTCCTTCGTGATGATGACGTCGTGGACGTGGCCTTCGCGAAGACCGGCCGGACTGACGCGAATCAGCTTCGCCTCGCGCTGCAGCGTCGGGATGTCTGAACACCCGCAGTAGCCCATGCCCGCCCGCAGGCCGCCCGTGAGCTGATGAATCATCGCGGCGACGCTGCCCTTGTGCGCCACGCGGCCTTCGATGCCCTCGGGCACGAGCTTGTCGGCCGCGTCGGGGTTGGCGTCGAGATCGAACTCGTCCTGGAAGTAGCGGTCGCGGCTGCCGCGGCGCATCGCGCCGAGCGATCCCATCCCGCGGTACTCCTTGAAGCTCCGGCCCTGGTAGAGAATCATCTCGCCCGGGCTCTCGTCGGTGCCGGCAAAGAGACTGCCGATCATGATCGCGCTGGCGCCGACGGCGACTGCCTTCGTGATGTCACCCGAGTAGCGGATCCCGCCATCCGCGATGATGGGAACCTTGTGCCGGGCGGCGGCGCGCGCGCAGTCCGCGATCGCGGTGATCATCGGCACGCCAATCCCGGCGACCACGCGCGTCGTGCAGATCGACCCCGCGCCGATGCCGACCTTGACGGCGTCGACGCCGCGCTCGATGAGCGCGTCGGTCGCCTCCGCCGTCGCGACGTTGCCCGCCACGACGTCCACGTCGCTGAACGCGCGGCGGACCTGCTTCACCATGTCGAGCACGCCCTGCGAGTGGCCGTGCGCGGTGTCGATGACCAGCATGTCGACGTGCGCCGCGACCAGCGCCTCGGCCCGCTGCATGGCGTCGCGGCCGACGCCCAGCGCTGCGCCGACCCGCAGCCGGCCCAGGCTGTCCTTCGACGCGCTCGGGTACTTGATCATCTTCTGGATGTCCTTGACCGTGATCAGCCCCTTCAGCATGAAGCGGTCGTCGACGACCAGAAGCTTTTCGACCTTGTGCCGGTGCAGGAACTCGCGGGCCTGCTCGAGCGTCGTGCCGACCGGAACCGTGAACAGCGGATCGCGCGTCATGATCTCGGAGATCGGCCGATCGAGGTTCGTCTCGAATCGCAGATCCCGGTTCGTGAGGATGCCTACGAGGCGTCCCTCCTTGCCGCCATCCTGCGTGATCGGGACGCCCGAGATCCGGTATTTCTTCATCAGCTCGAGCGCCTGGAAGATCCGGTTCTCCGGCGACAGCGTGATCGGGTTGACGATCATCCCGCTCTCGGAGCGCTTGACCCGGTCGACTTCGGAGGCCTGCTCCTCGATCGACAGGTTCTTGTGAATCACGCCGATGCCGCCCTGCTGCGCCATCGCGATCGCGAGCCGGGATTCGGTGACCGTGTCCATCGCGGCGCTGAGGAGCGGCACGTTGACGCGGATGTTGCGCGTCACCCACGACGAGACGTCCACGTCCGCAGGTACCACCGTTGAATGCCGGGGCACGAGCAAGACATCGTCAAAGGTCAACGCGGTCGAGAGGCCGACCGAGATCTGATCGGTGTTCAGAACGTCCGTGCGTGTTTCCATGCCGTCCTCAAAAGACAAAGGGGGACAGCGTTTTCTGCTGTCCCCCGCGTGAGATGCCTCTTCGCATTTTCGAATTCGGGCTGCCCAACCCCGAGCCCCGCACCCTGAGCCCCGGTGTCATGCTCCATGACACTTCTTGTACTTCTTCCCGCTCCCGCAGGGACACGGGTCGTTTCTCCCGACCTTCGGCTCGTCGCGCTTGACCTGCCTGACCGTATCGTCGCCGCCCGTGCGCGCGGGCCGAGGCGCGTCGGATACGGCCGTCGCACCGCCGCCGATCGCGCCGAACGGTGACGGCGGAGGCGCCTGCTGTGCGCTCATGGTCATCTGCGGCGCGCGGCGCGGCGGCGGCTGCCGGACGGGCGCCGCATTCGGATCGTCGCCCATGACCGGCGTCAGACGCCACAGATACCGGACGATCTCCTCCTCGATGCGATCTTTCATCGACTGGAAGAGGGCGAAGCTCTCTTTCTTGTACTCGACGAGCGGGTCGCGCTGGCCGTAGCCGCGAAGGCCGATGCCTTCCTTCAGATGATCGAGGCTGTAGAGGTGATCTTTCCACTGCGCGTCGACGATCTGCAGCATGATGTCCCGTTCGACTCGGCGCAGGATGTCGGTCGGGACGAGTGCCTCTTTCTTTTCGTACTTCTGTACCACGAGCTGCCAGAGGGTATCGGTCAGCTCGTCAGTACTTTTCCCCTCGAGCTCGGCCTGATTCAGCTCGCCGGGCTCGAGGCCGTAGATCTCGGAAATCGCGGCGATCAGCGCCCCGTAGTCCCGATCGTCGGGATCGACCTCGGTTCCGGCGTATCGGTCGACCGTGCCTTCGAGGAGCTCCTCGGCCAGCGTGACGAGATACTCACGGCTCTCGACCGTTTCCTCTTCCGTGAGGTGGATCTTGCCCTCGAGCAGCTCCCGGCGCAGCGCGTAGACGCTCTCGCGCTGCTTGTTCATCACGTCGTCGTACTCGAGCAGGTGTTTGCGGACAGAAAAGTTCTGCGCCTCGACCTGCTTCTGCGCGCGCGCGATGGCGTTGGTCACCATCCGGTGCTCGATCGGAACGCCTTCCTCCATGCCGAGGCGCTGCATCAGGCCGGAGATCCGGTCCGACCCGAAGATGCGCATCAGGTCGTCTTCGAGCGAGAGGTAGAACCGTGACGATCCGGGGTCTCCCTGACGGCCGGCGCGCCCGCGCAGCTGATTGTCGATGCGCCGCGCTTCGTGCCGCTCCGTGGCGACGATGTGCAGTCCGCCCAGGTTCACGACGTCGTCGTGCTCACGGTCGGTCTGGCTCTTGAGGGACTGGAAGATTCGCTCGTAGGCCTGGCGCGGGACTCGATAGAAGTTGGCGAGGTGATAGAAGTAGACGAAGTCGTCGTCGTCGATGAACTTCTCTTCGCCTTTGGGCAGCTTCTCGGCGATCTCGTCCGCCAGCGTCTGCTGGCGCGCCATGAACTCCGCGTTTCCGCCGAGGAGGATGTCCGTGCCGCGGCCCGCCATGTTGGTCGCGATGGTGACCGTGGCGCGCCGGCCGGCCTGCGCGACGATTTCCGCCTCCTGCGCGTGGTACTTGGCGTTCAGGACGACGTGCTTGATGCCCCGCAGCTTCAGGAGTTTCGAAAGCCGCTCGGATTTCTCGATCGAGACCGTGCCGACCAGGACCGGGCGGCCGTTGTGCTGCTGCTCGATGATGTCAGTGACGATCGCCTCGTACTTTTCCTTCTCGGTACGATAGACCGTGTCCGGCTCCTCGATGCGCCGCAGCTCCCGGTTGGTCGGGATCACCATGACGTCGAGCTTGTAGATCTTCGCGAACTCTTCGGCTTCGGTGTCCGCCGTGCCAGTCATACCCGACAGCTTCGCGTACTTGCGGAAATAGTTCTGGAAGGTGACCGTGGCGAGCGTCTGGTTCTCGCGCTCAATCTTGACCTTCTCTTTCGCCTCGACGGCCTGGTGCAGACCGTCGCTCCAGCGCCGCCCAGGCATCAAACGTCCCGTGAACTCGTCCACGATGACTACCTGGCCGTCCTTGATCATGTACTCGACGTCGAGGTGGAACAGCGAGTGCGCCCGCAGCGCCTGGTTCACGTGGTGGAGCAGCGGCATGTTGACCGGATCGTAGAGCCCGCCGGAGTCCGGCTGCAGGCGATGGGCCAGCATCTTCTCGGCCTTCGCCATGCCGCTCTCGGTGAGCGTCACGGTCTTGTGCTTCTCGTCCTTGATGAAATCGCCGGTCGTCTCGAGCGCCTCGCGGTCCTCGGCCTTGACGTTGCCCTGCGTCACCGCACCGGGAGTCAGCCTGGGGATGATCCGATCGACCTCGTAATAGAGATCCGTCGATTCCTCAGCCGGACCGGAAATGATGAGCGGTGTGCGCGCTTCGTCGATGAGGATGCTGTCGACCTCGTCGACGATCGCGAAATGGTGACCGCGCTGCACGTAGTGCGCGAGGTCGAACTTCATGTTGTCGCGGAGATAGTCGAAGCCGAACTCGTTGTTCGTGCCGTAAGTAATGTCGCAGCCGTACGCGACCTGCCGTTCCTGATCGTTCAGCTCGTGCTGGATGACGCCGACCGACATGCCCAGGAAGCGGTAAATCCTGCCCATCCACTCGGAGTCGCGGCGTGCGAGGTAGTCGTTCACGGTGACGACGTGGACACCCTTGCCCTCGAGCGCGTTCAGGTAGGCCGGGAGCGTGGCGACGAGCGTCTTGCCTTCGCCCGTCTTCATCTCGGCGATCTTGCCGCGATGCAGCACGATGCCGCCGATGAGCTGCACGTCGAAGTGCCGCATGTTGAGCGTGCGGCGGCCGGCCTCCCGGACGACGGCGAACACTTCTGGAATCAGCTCGTCGAGCGTCGTGCCGTCGGCCAGGCGCTGACGGAATTCCGCCGTCTTCGCGCGGAGCTGTTCGTCGGACAGCCCTTGAACGCCAGCTTCCTGGGCGTTGATCTCTGCCACGAACGGCCGGATGCGTTTCAGCTCGCGGTCGTTTGCCGTGCCGATGACTTTCGCGAGAAGGGTGTCGACAATCATGCGGGGGAGGAATCTCCGAAGGCGGCGGGCGGGACGAGCAGCGCACTATCCGGCCCGGAACGTTCGGAATATCAACTGATTGTACGGGAGCCGTCCGGTGCGGTCAAATGCGGGAGGTCCCTGCGGAGGCGTCGCGGAGCGGGCGGCCGGCCTATTTCGGACCGAGCAGCCGCATCGGGTTCGTGATCTTGTCGTTGATCCAGATCTCGTAGTGCAGGTGAGGACTCGTCGAGCGGCCGGACGATCCCACGTAGCCGAGCACGTCGCCCCGGCTTATCTCCTGACCGTTCATCACGCCGAAGCGCGAGAGGTGGCCGTACTTGGTGACGATGCCGAAGCCGTGGTCGATGACGACGAGGTTGCCGTAGTTGCCGGTGACGCTTGCGTTCGTGATGACACCGGCCGCCGGCGCGAGCACGGGCTCCCCGTAGTTCGCCGAAATGTCGAGGCCGGGATGGAAGTCGCGTCCGCCGGAGAACGGATCCCGCCGGTTTCCGAACGAAGACGTGAGCCAGCCTGCGACGGGCCAGATGGAGGGCGTCGCATCGGCCAGCGACCGTCTGCGCTCGACGTCGTTCCGCACGGCGGCAAGCCGGTTCTCGATGAGGCCGAGGACGTCGCGCATGACGGTGAACGCCGTGTCGGCCGGACCAAACGCGCTCCCGATCACGGCGCCGGCCACGCCGCCGCCGATCGCGCGCGCCCGGACTGCGACAGGCAGCTTGTCCATCGCCCGGCTGGCTGCGGGATCGACGGCCGCCGTCAAGCCGATCTCGTCAACGGCCTCCTGCAGAGATGAAATTTGAGAGGCGAGCTGGCCCGTGGCCTCGCGGTAGTTGTCGTTCTCGACCGCCAGCCTGGCGTTAGTGGCGGTGAGGTCATCAACGGTAGCCTTGGCGCTCCAACGTGCACCGAGACCGATCAGGATCGGCAGCGTCAGGGCCGTGATCGTCACGGTAAGCGCCGGCCTGAGAGGCACGGTAAACCGGCGGATGACGCCAGTCTTCCTGTCGGCGATGACAATCGAATACCGTCTGGACGGCACGGCGCTCCCCGGCCGCTCCTCGCACGATCGCGGCCCGAATAAAAAAGTCTGCGGAACGGTGAACTCTACCACAAGGCCGCAGGACGAAGGAAGACTTCGAGTGACGTCAAATGGCTGTGCTTGCCGGAGATCCCGTCAATTGAGCCGCTTCGGCGTCAATCGCCTCGATACTGCAGGGCTTCCGCCAGATGATCCACGCCGATGCGATCCACGCCTGCGAGATCCGCAACCGTTCTCGAGACCCTGAGTACCCTATCGTAACCACGCGCGCTGATCGTGAGCCGTCCAAGCGCTTTTGACAGAAGCTGGCGGGCAGGGTCGTCGAGGATCGCACGGCTGCGAAGGCGGCGGCCGTGCAGCCTCGCGTTGAGCTCGCCATCGCGCGCCATCTGCCTTTCGCGCGCGGCGATGACCCGGCCTCTGATCTCAGCAGATGACTCTCCGGGTTCACCTCGCTGGATATCGTGCGGCGGCACGGCGGCAACGGGCACCGTGAGGTCGAGCCGATCTCGAAGAGGTCCGGACAGCCGCGACGCGTACCGATCGACTTGCATCGGCGAGCACCGGCAGGCTCGGACCGGGTCGCCGGCGAACCCGCATGGGCACGGGTTCATCGCGCCGATGAGCATGAACCGCGCGGGAAACGAGACCGCCCGTGCGACCCTCGCAATCCGGACGCATCCTTCTTCGATCGGCTGCCTGAGTACCTCGAGCACGTGCCGGCTGAACTCCGGCATCTCGTCGAGGAAGAGGACGCCGTGGTGTGCGAGGCTGATCTCGCCGGGCCTCGGGATCTGGCCGCCGCCGACGAGCGCCATGTCAGAGATCGTGTGATGCGGCGCGCGGAACGGCCGCTCCCTGAGCAGCCGTGTGCCCGCGCCAAGGAGGCCCGCGACGGAATGAATCGATGTCGCCTCGAGCGCTTCGTCGAACGTCAACGGCGGCAGGATGGTCGCTACCCGCCGAGCCATCATCGTCTTTCCCGCGCCGGGCGGACCGATCATCAGCGCGTTGTGTCCGCCCGCCGCGGCGATCTCGAGCGCGCGGCGGGCCATCGCCTGGCCGTGCACGTCGGAGAAGTCACCGTCGAACGGCGGAGCCGTTTCAGGAATCGACGGCGGGAGCGGCGCGTCCGCGAGGAATCGCTGCGGGTCGGTGAGCGCCGCGAGCGCATCGCGAAGCGATCGCACCGGATACAACTGCAGTCCCTGGACGACGGCCGCTTCGGCGCTGTTCGGGTAGGGGAGCAGCAGGCCGTCGTACCGGTGACGCCGGGCGGAGGCCGCTATCGGCAGTACGCCGCGCGCCGGCTGGATTCCTCCATCGAGCGAGAGCTCCCCGATGACGAGCACGTCCGCGATATCACGCCGCGTGGAATGTCCGGACGCGGCGAGCACGCCGAGCGCGATGGGCAGATCGAACGAGGAGCCCGCTTTCCGGATGTCGGCGGGCGCGAGGTTGACGGTGATGCGTCGGGGCTGGAGCTCGAACCCGGAGTTGCGGATCGCGCTGCGAACGCGGTCGCGGCTCTCCCGGACGCTCGCGTCCGGCAGACCCACCATGTGAAATCCCGGCAGGCCGAGCGACACGTCGACCTCGACGAGCACGGGCGACGCTTCGATTCCGAAGACCGCCGCGGTCCTCACGCACGCCAGCATGACCTGACGCGTGCAAGCGACCGTGCAACGGGATTACGGGCGGAAACGTCGCAGTGTCACGAGAAGGATGCGGGAACTGCAGAGCCCGCGCGCGGTCGCGATCGCAGAATCTGCGAGGGTCGGCCGAAGAAAGAGCCGACGGAGTTCAGTTCGATGCCGCGATCTTCAGGCGCGTACCCGGCGTGATCCGGTTCGATCGCAGCTGGTTCAGGGTCTTGATCTTCGCGACGGTCGTATCGAACAGCTCGGCGATCGCGAAGAGCGTGTCGCCGCGCTTGACTCGATACGTCAGGGTCTTCGCCGCAGTGGACGCCGAGGCCACGGTCCGTGACGGCGTTGATTTCGTCGCGACCGCCGGCCGCGGGTCGTCGGCTGCCGCCAGGGGCGCCGAGCCGGTAATCCCTCGAGATGCAACCTGAGTCGGCGCGCTCGGCCGGCTGTTGGTCGCGAGAAGCGTGGCGGGCGCGCGAGGCACAACGAGCGACTGCCCGACCCTGACCTTCGACTTCGTCGAGAGATTGTTGGCTTCCGCGAGATCGAGCCGGCTCACCTTCAGCTTGCGCGCAATCGTCGCGAGCGATTCGCCCTTCTTGACGGTGTACCACGTGAGGGCCACGAGCTCGTTCGGCGATGCCGACGCCAGGCGCGCGGTCACTACACCGGCAGTGCCACTCGGGACCTTCAGCTCGTACTCGGACTTCAGAGGGCGTCGTCCAGCGCCGCAGCTCCGGGTTGAGCGTCTGGATGTCGTCGATGCTCCGGCCCGTCCACTCCGCGACGCGGCGCAAATCGATGGCGCGGGGCACAGTCACGGTCTCGTAGGTCAGGGGCCCTTCGGCCTGGACGTCGAAGCCGTACTGCGACGGGTTCTTCGCGACGATGATGGCCGCAAGGATGAGCGGCACGTACTCGCGCGTCTCCCTCGGCAGGTACCGCGAGCTCGACGAGAGCTCCCAGAAATCGCTTTCGCCGGAACGCTTCATCGCGCGCTGGACCCTGCCGAGCCCGCCGTTGTAGGCGGCGAGCACCAGATGCCAGTCGCCGTCGAACATGTCGTGCAGGACCTTCAGGTACTTCGCCGCCGCGACCGTTGCTTTCTCCGGATCCGATCGCTCGTCGACGTACCAGTCGGTCTTCAGTCCCTGCTCGGTTGCCGTCGCGCGCATGAACTGCCAGGGGCCCTTGGCGCTCGCTCGCGACAAGGCGTTCGTCTTGAAGCCGCTCTCGATCACGGGGATGTACGCGAGGTCCAGCGGCAGGCCGGCCTCCTTGAACACACCCTGAATCATCGGCAGGTACTTCGTGCCGCGCGTCAGGCTCTCTTGAATGTAGTCTCGCAGCCGGCCCTGGAAGAGCTCGACGTACGCGAGGACCCGGTCGTTCTGCGGGATGGGCACGTCGTGCTCGGTCGCCGCGAGGTCGTCCTTGACGGCCTTCTCGGTCGCGGCGTGAGCCGTGGGTTTCGCGAACGTCGCGATCTTCAGGAGCTCGTCGATCGACGCCGGCTCGGACTTCTTCTCGACGAACCCGTCGCCCTGTGCGAGCGCCGTCAACTCGTGCGCGTTGATGCGATCGACCAGGCGATCGAAATGCTCGCGCAGCCGCGGCTCCGTCCGTGCCCCGTAGGGCGACTCCAGCAGGACCTCGACGGCCCTGTCGAACTCGATCCGTGCGCGATCCAGGTGCCCCAGTTTGAGGTCACGCTCGCCGGCAAGGAAATGCTGCTGCGAGGTGGCGATCAGGCTCGCAATCGGATCCGCCGGCCGAGGTGGGGGCGGCGGAACCGGTACGGCAGCCGGCGCCGGTGGAGGCGCGGGCGTTTGGGGCTTTGGATTCGATCCGCATCCGGCGGATGCGGTTGCAACGAGGATTGTGGAGGCCGCCAGCATCGACAGCCAGGCACGAGAAAACATGCTGGACACTCCCCTGGTACACGGGCTTTCACAAGCGGCCGTGACCGTGCCGAGAAAAATCACCCCCGCGCTTGCGCGGGGCCTTCGGAGAACCCGGGTCGTGCTGGGGACAGTAGGATAGCACCCTCGAGGTTGCTGGTCAACTAACCCCAACACGGTCAACAGGAAGCGAGCGGCGAGCTCAACGCGGCCATTCGGCCGTCACAAAGAGCCGGTGCTGTTCTGCTGAGATCACGAGCCGCCGGCGTCACGATGGTTCGCTCGCCAATCAGTAGCTTCTGGCCCTGCCGCAGCGCCTGCCTGACGTCGTCCTCACAGACAAACTCGAGCGGTTTGGTCGTGGGTTTGGACGAGGGCGGCTGCGCGATAGCCGGCTTGGCCGGTGACCGCTCTGCAACCGCCGCCGGAGGCGCCACCGGGGCGGGGAAGCCCTTCGCGGCGAGAAACTGATCGATCCTCGCCGCAAGGGGTCCCGCGGGAATCCCGCCTGGAGCCGGTGGAGGAGCGGGCGCCTGAGGAAGGCGCGCCGCCTCGGACGACGCCGCAGGGCGCGTGCTGGCGACCGGGCTGATCTCGTAGGCCAGCCGCTTGATGTTGAGCAGGTGCCGCGGCGAGATGTTGTCCGACGTGATGTTGCCGCCGTACCCGCCGCACCCGAGCGTCATCGCGGGATCGAGACCCGTCGACAGCCCGATCGACCCGTGGGTGGTTGGCGAATTGACCACGATCCGGTACGCGGGCTTCTTCAGCCCGAACTGCAGGATGACCTCGTCGTTCCGGGAGTGGATCGACATCGTGTGGCCCATGCCTCCGTACCGGAGGATCTCCTTGCAGCGCTCGCAGCCCTCCCGCCAGTCGGCGACGACGTAGAACGAGAGCACCGGACAGAGCTTTTCGACCGAGAGCGGGTAGTCGCGCCCGACACCGTTCAACTCGGCGATCAGGACCCGCGTTCCCGGCGCGACGGAAATCCCGGCCTTCTCCGCGATCGCAGCCGCTGGTCTTCCCACGAGAGCCGGATTCGGCAGCCGCTGTGGGCTCAGGAGGACGCGGGCGACCGCGTCGGCCTCCGCCGCGTTCAGGAAGTGCGCGCCGTTGGCGACGAACTGCCGCTTGACCTCGTCGACGAGCGGAGCATCCACGACGACGGAGTTCTCTGACGAGCAGAGGACGCCGTTGTCGAACGTCTTGCCGGTGACGACGTCGCGGACGGCCTTGGCGACATCGGCGGTTCGCTCGATGAACGCCGGCGCGTTGCCGGGGCCCACGCCGTACGCTGGCTTGCCCGCGCTGTACGCCGCGCGCACGAGACCCATGCCGCCGGTCGCGAGGATCACCGCCGTCTCACGCGACTTCATGAGCTCCTGCGTTCCCTCGAGCGTCACCGTCGTCATCCAGCTGACGGCGCCGTCGGGCGCCCCGGCGCGGCGTGCGGCTTCGCACATGACTTCGGCGACGCGCGAGATGCAGCGCACGGCAGCGGGATGCGGGCTGATGACGATCGGGCAGCGGGCCTTGAGCGAGATCAGGATCTTATAGATGGCGGTGGAAGTCGGGTTCGTGGAGGGGACGATCGCCGCGACCACGCCGAAGGGCTCGGCGATCTCGATGACCTTGCGATCCTCGATCCTTCGGACGACGCCGACCGTTTTCATCGGGCGGATGAACCGGTAGACCTTCTCGGAGGAGAACAGGTTTTTCTGGACCTTGTCGGCCACCACTCCGTAGCCGGTCTCTTCGTGCGCGAGCCTGGCGAAGGATTCGGCCTCCGCCGTCGCGGCCTGGGCCATGGCGTCGACGATCGCGTCAATCTGTTCCTGCGTCAGCTCAGCGAGGATTCCCGCCGCGGCCTTGGCGCGGCGCGCGAGGGTCCGCGCTTCATGGATCGACGTCAAGTCACGATCGGTCTGGGCCGTGGGCTGCGCCATGCGTGACCGAGGGAGGAACTACGAGGCCTTGGAATCCTTGACCTTGGGGAGGACCTTTTCGACTTCCGAGTGCGGACGCGGGATTACGTGAACGGAGATGAGCTCGCCGACGCGCCGCGCGGCCGCTGCGCCGGCGTCAGTGGCGGCCTTGACCGCGCCGACGTCGCCGCGCACCATTACGGTGACGTACCCGGCGCCGATGTACTCCTTGCCGACGAGGACGACGTTGGCGGCTTTCACCATCGCGTCCGCCGCCTCAATCGATCCGATCAACCCCTTGGTCTCGACCATTCCCAGCGCTTCAGACATCAGGTCTCAGCTTTCAGCTTCAGCAGTACGCCGCGAAGGCTAACATATTGCGGTACCTCGAACAACTGCGGTACCATCACCCGTTCGTCCACTCATCACGATCTTCTTATGCTCAGTCGCCCGTTCGCCGTTTGCTGCGTGGTCGCAGCCGTCATTTCCGCCGCCAGCTGCAGTCGCCAGGAGGAAAGCGTACCCTGTGTCGCGACCGGCGGCATCACGCTCGGGCGCGATCGCGCCGCGATTGGCAGTCCGATAAAGCTGACCTACAGGTTCGATGTGGCGCAGAACGCGTCGATCCCTCAGGACCACTGGGTGTTCGTGCACGTCCTCGACGACCAGGGCGAATCGCTGTGGGGCGACGACCATTTGCCCACGGCGCCGACGTCGTCCTGGAAGCCGGGACAGCGAGTGGAGTACACCCGGACCGTGTTCGTGCCCAACTATCCCTACATCGGTCCCGCACATATTCGAATTGGCCTGTATCAGCCGTCGGGCGGGCAGCGGCTGCCGCTCTGCGGCACCGAGATCGGAAAACGCGAATACGAGGTCGCGAAGTTTCAGCTCCTTCCGCAGTCCGAGAACATCTTCCTGATCTACAAGGAAGGTTGGCATCCCTCGGAAGTGTCGTCGGACAATCCCACGGTCGAGTGGCAGTGGACCAAGAAGACGGCGACCATCTCCTTCCGCAATCCCAAGAAGGATGCGACCTTCTACCTGGAGTTCGACGCCCGCATCGACAAATTCAGTCCGTCTCAGCAGGTGACCGTGCGGTCGGGCGATCAGATCATCGGAACGTTCGCGGCCGACGCCAAGGACAAGAAGCTGATCTCGTTCCCGGTCGCGGCGGCCCAGCTCGGGCAGGCTGACATGTCCGAGATCACACTCGATGTCAGCCAGACGTTCGCGCCAGGCGGGGGAGACAACCGCGACCTCGGCATCAGGGTCTTCCACGCCTTCGTCGAGCCGAAGTAAAGCCCTGCTCAGGCTCGACTGTAGTGATTCTGGACACCACCCGATAAAAGGTGGTAGTATGTCTGCTTCCAAATGAACTCTTGTTTCTCCTGGGCTGGGGCCGTTGTGCTCGCCCTCACGCTAGCACCCGGCCTGGTGGCCGAAGCTCGGGCTGAAATCGTCCACCTGATCTCAGGCCGGACGCTCTCGATCAAGAGCCATCGGCTCGAGGGATCCTCGATCGTCCTGACGCTGCGGACGGGCGGCGAGGTGACGTGCGACCGGTCGCTCATCGACAAGATTGTCTCCGACGAGGTGCCGTATCCGGAGCCTGTCACCGAGGCGGCACTGGCGGAACAGGGCCAGGCACCGGCGACGGGGAGCCTGCTCGCGGACACGCCCTACGGTGAAATCATCGCGGCGATGTCCGAGGCCCACGGCGTGGACCCGTTGCTCGTGCGGGCATTGATCCAGGTCGAATCGAACTACCAGCCGCGCGCCCGATCGCGCAAGGGTGCGATGGGATTGATGCAGCTGATGCCGTCGACGGCGCGCGTCTACAACGTGCGGAACCCGTTCGATCCCAAGACCAACATCGAAGCCGGCATCAAACATCTCAAGTCGCTGCTGGAGCGGTTCAACGGGGTCGAGATCGCGCTCGCCGCCTACAACGCCGGCGAAGGCGCCGTCGCCAAGTTCAACGGTGTCCCTCCGTACCGTGAGACGCGCAACTACGTGTCCCGAATCCTCAGCCTCGCTCGCACCAAGTAGAGCGGGCGGACCCGGGCCCGCAGCTTTTCCCCCCGGATTCATCATTTTCTCCAGCCGGCCGACGTATTTCTCTGTCTAACCTGCATGGACCGCCGCGGCTCGCCTCTGTGGCAGGTGGTATATAATCCGGCGGTGCAACCGGCCGATAATGTCCACACAGACAAGAGCTTGCGCCGACTTCATCCTCTAGACCCGCATGGAATTCCGCTGTAGGCTCGGCACCCCCGGCGGGGAGATCATCGAAGGCGTCTACGCCGCCGACAGCGAGGACCGCCTGCGCAGGGAGTTCGAGGAGAAGGGCCTGTTCGTCCTGGGCATCCAGCGGTCGGGCCGCCTGGCGCTCGGATCCCTCGCGCTTCCGACGCGCGCGCGCATCTCCACGCGGGAATTCCTCGTGTTCAACCAGGAACTGGCGACGCTGCTGAAGGCGGGCATGCCGCTGGTGCAGTCGCTGGACATCCTGCGGCGCCGCGTCGAGAACCCGCTGATGAAGTCGGTGCTCGACAACGTGCACGATCGCGTGCGAGCGGGCAGTTCGCTGTCGGAGGCGTTCGAGGCCCACGGCCAGCTCTTCCCGGGCGTCTACACGGCGTCGCTGCTCGCCGGCGAGAAGAGCGGCAACCTCGAGCAGGTCATCCGGCGCTACGTGACCTACGTAAAGGTAGTGCAGGGCGTCAGGAGCAAGACGATCTCCGCGCTGATCTATCCCGTGGTCCTGCTCGTCCTGTCGCTCGTCGTCGTCGCCATTCTGGTGCTGAGGGTCGTTCCCCAGTTCAGCGGGTATTACGAGCAGTTCGGCAAAGACCTGCCCTTGTCGACGCGCATCATCGTCTCGGTATCGAACTACGCAACCGCCTATTTCGGCATCATCGTGCTGACGAGCGTGGCCGTGGCGGTCGGCGTCTGGTTGTGGCTCAAGCGGCCCGGCAACAAGCGGCGCTTCGACCAGGCGGTTCTCGCAGTGCCGCTGCTCGGAGGCGTGGCAAGGAAGTTCGCCACGTCGCAGGCGTCGAGGACGCTCGCGACGCTCCTCGGCGGCGGGATCCCGCTCGTCAACGCGATCGACGTCGCGGCGCGATCGATCCGGAATCAGTACATGGCGGCCGAGCTCCACACAGCCTCACAGCAGGTCCGTGAGGGCCGGGCGCTCTCGGCGGCGATGACCGACAGCGGGGCGTTCCCGGACGTCGCGCTGAAGATGGTCGAAGTGGGCGAGCAGACCGGCGCGCTGCAGGAGATGCTGAACAGCCTGTCGGACTTCTACGACGAGGAAATCGAAACGAACCTCGATCGGTTCGTGACGCTGGTCGAGCCGATCCTGCTCATCATCATGGGCGTCATCATCGCGGGATTGTTGCTCGCGCTTTACATGCCCCTGTTCAACTTGTCGAACGCGTTGCGCTAGGTAGACCTGATGAACGGCAATACTCCATCGACCGCCAACGGCAGCGACAGCGAGCTCTACGTCGGCGTCCCGGAAGCCAGCGTCGCCGAGCACGCCGAAGAAGCGGCAGTCGCGCGGCGGCTGGCGGAGCGGTACCGCCTCGAGTTCGTCGATCTGGCGAGGTTCAGCATCGACCACGACCTGTTCCGCACGATTCCCGCGGACCTGATGCTGCGATACGGGTTCGTTCCGTATCGCCGTGAAGGGGCCGATCTCGTGATCGTCGTGTCCGACCCCACGGATCTGCCGATGATCGACGAGCTGGCGCTGCTGCTCGCGACGCCGATCAAGGTGACCGTCGGGACGCCGTCGGCGATCCAGTCGATCCTCAAGAAGAGCGAGAGCTCGACGCGCGTCCTCGAGGAAGCGACCGAGAGCTTTCAGCTTCAGCTGCTCCGCGAGGACGACTCGGGAGAGGATCAGCTCACCGTCGACAAGCTCACCGCCGATTCGAGCCCGGTGATCCGGCTCGTGGACACCACGATCTACACCGCGATTCAGCGGCGGGCGAGCGACATCCACATCGAGACGGGCGACGACGCCGTGCACGTGAAGTATCGCGTCGACGGCGTGCTCCAGCCGGCGATGCGCCCGATCGATCGGCGCTTCCACAGCACGATCATCTCGCGCGTCAAGGTCATGGCGGAGCTCGACATCGCCGAGAAGCGCGTGCCGCAGGACGGGCGCTTCAAGCTGCGGCTGCCGGGGAAGACCATCGACTTCCGCGTCTCGATCATGCCGAGCGTTCACGGCGAGGACGCCGTCATCCGCATCCTGGACAAGGAGTCGATCAGCGAGCAGTTCCACGAGCTGCGGCTCGACATCCTCGGGTTTCCGGCCGAGGAGCTCAGGCGGTTCCGCAAGTACATCGCCGAGCCGTACGGCATGGTGCTCGTGACGGGTCCGACCGGCAGCGGCAAGACGACGACGCTCTACGCCGCGCTCTCGGAGATCAAGACGATCGAGGACAAGATCGTGACGATCGAGGATCCCGTCGAGTATCAGCTCCGCGGGATCACGCAGATTCCCATCAACGAGAAGAAGGGCCTGACGTTCGCGCGGGGCCTGCGATCGATCCTCCGCCACGATCCGGACAAGATCATGGTGGGAGAGATCCGCGACCCCGAGACCGCGCAGATCGCGATTCAGTCGGCGCTCACGGGCCACCTCGTGTTCACGACCGTTCACGCGAACAACGTGCTGGACGTCCTCGGCCGGTTTCTCAACATGGGCGTCGAGGCGTATCAGTTCGTGTCGGCGCTCAACTGCGTGCTCGCGCAGCGCCTCGTGCGGAACATCTGCGTGCACTGCAAGCGGCCGGCGAAGGTCACTCGAGCGCTCCTCGAGGAATCGGCGCTCGATCCGGCGCTCGAGCACAGCGGACGGTTCTTCGAGGGCGGCGGCTGCATCGAGTGCGGCGGCACGGGATTCAAGGGACGGACGGCGATTTGCGAGCTGCTGGATCTTTCGGACAACATCCGGGAGATGATTCTCGCGCGGCGGCCGAGCTCGGAGATCAAGAAGGCCGCGCGCGAAGAGGGGATGCGGTTCCTGCGGGAGTCGGCGGTCGAGCGCGTGTTCACCGGCTCCACGACGCTCCGCGAAATCAACAAGGTGACGTTCGTCGAATGAGCGCAGACACCGGTACTCACGCCGGCCCCAGCGCGGGCGTGCTCGCGAGCCCGCCGCCGTCGGTTGCGGTGGAGATCGCGTCGACCCATGTGACCGCCCTGTCGCTGACGGACTCGCTCCGAGAGTCGGTCATCTCGAGTTATGCGGTCGAGCCGCTGCCGGCTGGCGTCGTGACGCCCGCGCTCAACGCGCCGAACGTGCACGATCAGGCGGCGCTCGCGGCGACGATCAAGAGCGCGCTGCAGAAGGTCGCGCCGCGGACGAGCCGCGTCGCGCTGGTGATTCCCGATACCGCCGCGAAGGTGTCGCTGATCCGGTTCGAGAAGGTACCCGCGAGGGTGCAGGATCTCGACCAGTTGATCCGCTGGCAGGTCAGGAAGGCGGCGCCGTTCCGGATCGAGGATGCCCAGGTGACGTGGATCCCCGGTGTGCCGCTCGACGGCGGCGGACGCGAGTTCGTGGTCTCGGTGGCGCGGCGGGACGTGATCGAAAGCTTCGAACGCGCGGCGGACGTGGCGGGGGTTCACGCGGGACTGATCGATCTCGCGAGCTTCAGCGTGATCAATGCGGAGCTCGCGTCGACGGGACGTGTCGCAGGCGACTGGCTGCTCGTCCACGTGGCGCGGGACTACGTGACCCTGGCTGTCGTGCGCGGGCCCGATCTCGTCTCCTTCCGCAATCGCACGGTAGGCGCCGAGGCGGACCTCGCGGACATGGTCCACCAGACGGCGATGTATCACGAGGATCGGCTTGGCGGCGGCGGTTTCGCGCGCGTGGTGCTGGCGGGCGCGTCGCTCGCGGGGCCGGATCAGGCGAATCGGCTGCGGCGCGCGATCGAAGAACGGGTCTCCGGTCGGGTGGAGCTCGTCGACGTGCGGAGCGCCGCGGCGATCCGCGATCGCATCAGCGTCGGCGCGGAACTGCTCGACACCCTTGCCGCGCCCGTCGGCGTGCTCGTGCGCGAACGGCCCGCCCGGCGCGCATCGGCGGGGCAGGTGGCCTGATGCTGCGCGGCAACCTCGCGACTCGTCCGTTCTACAACGAGCGCCTCGTGCACCTCGCGCTGGCGCTCGTCGCGCTGATCGTGCTCGTGCTCACCGTCGTGAACATCGGCACGCTCATCAGGCTGTCGCGGCAGAACACGACTCTCTCGTCGCGCATCAGGGACGATCGCACCGCGGCAGACGACTACGCGCGGAAAGCGCGCCAGACGCGCCAGGGCATCGATCAGAACGCGCTCAAAGTCGTGGTCTCCGCCGCACAGGAGGCGAATACGCTCATCGACAGCCGCACGTTCTCCTGGACCGAGTTCTTCAACCACATCGAGTCCACGCTGCCGCCCGACGTCATGCTTGCGGCGGTGCGACCGACGATCAGCGACCAGGGCGCGAGGGTGACGATGATGGTGGTGGCGCGCCGCCCCGCGGACATCGACGAGTTCCTCGAGGGACTCGAGGCGACGGGCGCATTCGAAAAGGGACTCCCGCGTCAGCGCCGGCAGACGGACAACGGTCTCGAGGAAGCGACGATCGAGATCTTCTACGTACCGGAGCTCGCACACGCAGAGGCAAAGGAGCCGGCCGAGGCGCCAAAACCGCCGGCTGGCGGCAAGGGGGCCTCGCGATGACGCTCCTGCGCCGCATCCTCGACGAGAAGCGCCGGTTCGTGTATCCGCTCGTTGCCGCGTTGATTCTCAACGCGGCGCTCTTCGCTGCGATCGTGTATCCGCTCAGGCTGAGGGTCGCAAACGGCGAGCGCGACGCGACCGCGGCCGCGGCCGCACGCGCCAGCGCCCGCGCGGACTACGAGGCCGCGCGCGCGACGATCACCGGCAAGGACTCGGCCGACAAGGAGCTGAAGAAGTTCTACAGCGCCGTGCTGCCGCCCGATCAGAGCGCGGCGCGCAGGCTGCTCACCGGCAACGTCGAGAAAATCACCACCGCGGCGAATGTCCGTCAGCTGCAGCAGTCCTTCGACCCGAGCGAGGAGCGCGACAGCGATCTCGGCAAGCTGACGACGACGCTCGTGCTGAGGGGAGAGTACCGGAACATTCGACAGTTCATTCACCAGCTCGAAACGGCGCCCGAGTTTCTCGTGCTGGAGAACGTCGCGCTGTCCCAGGGACAGGAGCGCGACCAGGGATTGAACGTCGTGGTGAAAGTGGCGACGTACTATCGGGCGGGGGGGTAATGGACACTGAGACGCCGTCGCCGCGGCGCCGCCCGAGTTCGTGGCTGCTCGGCATGCTCGTGGTCGCGATTGTTGCGCTGGTTGCGTACTGGATGTGGCCGGACCCGCCGCTCCCGCCAGCCGCACCGGCAGCGCGGTCGCGCCAGTCCGGGCGCGCCGGCGGATCGGGAACGGCCGATCCGGGTGAGTTGGACGTGCGGCTCGAAGCGCTGAACGGATCGCGGCCGGCGCCCGGAGGCGACGCCGAGCGGAACCCATTCCGGTTCAAGCCGCCGCCTGCGCCGCCCGCGCCGAAGCCCATGCCGCTCGCGCCGCCGGTGCCTGCGGGACCGCCGCCGCCGCCACCGCCGCCGGTGATTCCACCCATCCCCCTGAAGTTCATGGGGACCGTGGAAGGGCCCGGCATCAAGCTTGCCGCGCTGACGGACTGCAAGGGGTTCACATACCCGGGACGCGAGGGGGAGACGATCGACGGGCGCTACAAGCTCGTCCGGATTCAGACCGAGTCGGTGGTCATGGAATACCTGAACGGTACTGGTCGCATCACCATTCGCAAGAGCGGCGAATGCGGGCCCGTGAGATGAGGGTTCGCGGCCGATCGTCGCGGGTGAATTCACACAACTCGATGCCGATCGCCCGGGGAGAGCGGCCGGCGCGGAGCGGATTGGAGCCAAGCTAGTGAGACGAAAGGTCGCTGTTCTTCTGCTGCTGACTGTGTTCGTCGCCGGGTGCACCGCCGGACGCGCTTTCCGTAAGGGGCGCGACGCGGCGCGCGCAGGGGATTGGGATGCCGCGGTGGAGTACTACACGACCGCTCTGCAGGCATCCCCCGACAACGCGGAATACAAGATCGAGCTGGAGCGCGCGACGCAGAACGCGGCGCGCGACCACATCACCCGCGCCCGCGAGCTGGAGCTCAAGCGATCTGCTCGACCAGGCGCTCATCGAGTATCGCAGGGCGGCCGATATGGACCGCTCGAACAGGCTCGCGGCAGCGAAGGCGGCGGAGCTCGAGCGCACCATCCGCGATCGCATCGAGAAGTCGAGACCCAGGCCGGCGATCGACAAGCTCCGCGAGCAGGCGCGCGCGCAGGGGCTGCCGGTCCTCAACCCGGCGGATCGCACGCCGCTCAAGTTCAGCTTCAACAACTCCAGCCTGCGCGACATCCTGAACTTCATCGGGACGACCACGGGTATCAACATTCAGTACGATCAGCAGTACCGCGACGTCCCGTACACCGTGACGCTCGACGGCGTGCCGCTCGAAGAGGCGCTGCAGCAAATCCTGTCGGTCAATGGCTTTTTCTACAAGGTCATGAACCAGCGCACGATCCTGGTCGCGCCGGATACGCCCGCGTCCCACCTCAAGTACGACGACATGGTGATGCAGGTGTTCTACCTGTCGCATGCCGACGCGCAGGAGCTCTCGCAGGTCGTCAACACGATGATGCGCTTGCAGGGCCAGACCGCACCGGCCATCTACCCTGGCAAGACGTCGAACACGTTGACCGTGCGCGCGCCGGCGCCCATCGTCGCGGTCGCCGAACGGCTGATCCGCGCGCACGACAAGCCGCGCGCCGAGGTCGTGATCGAGGTCCAGATCCTGGAGGTCAACCGGAGCCGCGCGAAGGACTTTGGTATCAACCTCAGCGACTATGCCATCGGGCTCACGTTCTCGCCGGAGGTTGCGCCGCCCAATACACCGGGGCCCACGCCGCCGACGCCGCCGCCGCCGTTCAACCTGAACACGATCTCGCAGGGCATCAGCACCGCGGACTTCTATCTCTCGGTGCCGACGATGGCGCTGCGGTTCCTCGAGACCGACTCGCGCACGAAGCAGCTGGCAAAGCCGCAGCTGCGCGGCGCGGAAGGGCAGGAGCTCACGCTCAACCTCGGCGACGAGATTCCTGTCGTGTCTACTGTCTTCGGCGCCGCAGCGGCCGGCGGGTTCGCGAACATTCCGCAATCCTCGTTTACCTATCGATCGGTTGGCGTCAACATCACGATGACGCCACGAGTGACGTACGAAGGGCGAGATCATCCTCGACCTGGCTGTCGAGAGCAGCAATCTCGGGCCGAACATCAGCGTCGCCGGTCAGGACATTCCGTCGTTCGGATCGCGCCGCGTGCGCACGCGGTTGCGCCTGCGCGAAGGGGAGTCGAACCTGCTCGCGGGACTCCTGCGCGACGATCAACGCAAGGTGCTGTCCGGACTCACCGGCCTGATGCGCGTGCCAGGCCTGCGGACTCTGTTCGGCTCGACGGTCGACGAGATCAGCCAGACGGACATCGTCATGCTGCTGACGCCGCACATCGTGCGCACGCACGAGCTGACCGTCGACGACCTCGCACCGATCCACATCGGGACGCAGCAGAACGTCGGCCTCGGGCGGGCCGCCGCCGCTGATTCAGCCGCCGGCTGTCGAGGAGCCGGCCGCGGCGCAGATGCCCGCGCAGCCGCCCGTACCCATTACGACGGCGACGCCGCAGTTCCTGCCGCCGCCGGTCGGTACGCCCTTGCCGCCGACCACGACGCCGCCCGCGACGGGCGTGACCCCGCCGGGTGTGCCGGCTACGCCGCCGCCCGTGGGAGCGCTTCCAGACACGCCGCCGCGCGACGTGGTCACTCCGCCGCCGCCGACCGCACCCGGGACGCCTCCCGGCCTGGCCGCGCAGATCAGCGTCACCGCGCCGCAGGAGTTCCGCACGGGTGCAGGCCCGTACACGGTGCCGCTGTCGATCGCGAACGCCTCGCGGATGTCGACGGTCACGCTGACGGTGACCTACAACCCGGCGGTCCTTCGCGTGCGCACCGTGCAGGAAGGTGTGTTCATGCGCAGCGGCAACGTGACGGCGACCTTCACGCCGCGCATCGACGCGGCGACGGGACGCGTCGACATTGCCGTCGTGCGCAGCGGGGATCAGGCGGGCGCGTCGGGCTCCGGGTTGATTGGCGCGCTCCTGTTCGACGCGGTCGGGAACCGGCAACTCGCTGATCCAGGTGAACGGCGTGGCGAGCACGCCGGAAGGCACGCCGATCCCGCTTCAATTCACGCCGGCTTCGGTAACGGTCAGATGAGATGACGACCCGTCCACGACTCGCCGCGCGCCTGGCCACGAGCCGGGGCTTCACGTTCATCGAGCTGCTCATCGTGTCGACGATCCTGATCATCCTCGCGTCCGCGGTGATGCCGCTGGCGAAGGTGACGAATCAGCGCCAGAAGGAAGCGGAGCTGCGGCGGTCGTTGAGGGAGATTCGGACGGCGATCGACAAGTTCAAGGACGCGGTCGACATGGGCATGATCCCGGCAACCGAGATCAAGACGGGCAGCGAGGGCTACCCGCCGGATCTCGAGACGCTCGTCGAAGGCGTCACCGTCGCGAACGACGCGTCCGGCCGGAAGCTGAAGTTTCTGCGGCGCATTCCGATCGATCCGCTGACGAGCTCCACCGACTGGGGCATGCGCGCATATCAGGATCGACCCGACTCCTGGGCGTGGGGCGGACAAAACGTCTACGACGTCTACACGAAGTCGACCGGCACGGCGCTCGACGGTACGAAGTACAAAGACTGGTAGCTGGCGTGCGTCCGAGTTAGTAGCTGGTGTAGCGTCCGGCTTCAGCCAGCTGTAGTGTCCGGCTTTAGCCGGACCCATAGTGGTGAAGGTGACGACATGAAGGCCTCCCGCCCGTCCAGATGCGGAAGTCAGAGCGGATTCACGCTGATCGAGCTGCTGATCGTGATCGCGTTGATCTCGATCCTCGCCTCGATGGGCGTCGTGCAGTACCGCAACAGCGTGCGGCATGCGCAGGAGAGCGTGCTTCGGACCGATCTCTTCCGGATGCGCGATGCGATCGATCAGTACTACGCGGACAAGAACAAGTACCCGGCGTCGCTCGATGCGCTCGTCAGCGACGGGTATCTCAGGCGCGTTCCCGAAGATCCCATCGCGAAGTCCACCAGCACGTGGCAGACGGTCGCGGCGGAGCCGGACCCCAGCAATCCCACGGCCGAACCCGGCATCTACGACGTCAAGAGCGGCGCGCAGGGCATGGCGCTCGACGGCACGTCGTACACGGACTGGTGACTCAGTCGGCTGTCGACAGTCGGTAGTCTTCAGTCGGAGTCGGCAGTCTCAGTCGTCGGTCGACAGTCTTCACCGCGACAGTCGCGCATTGCAGCGTCGATGTAGTGTCCACCTTCAGGTGGACCCGTTTCCGGTCCGGCTGAAGCCGGACACCACAGCGATCTGACAAATGCTCTCGGCCTTGGATCGGAATGCCGTGCCAAAGACGTGCAGCTGCGACTCGCCGAGCACGTCTGATTCAGCGCGGCGGCGCGCAGGCGGCGCTCGACGGTCAGCTGCGCTGATTGGAGGCGGTCGCGGCTACCGGACGCGCGGAGCGCGCCGCGGATGCCGATAGCGGACGCGTCCACGGCGATGGATGCGCTGATGCGCCCGGCTAGCGAAGAGCCGTTCCGGCTGACGCCGTTCGACGGCCTGGACGTCGGCCGTCGACGGTCGAGCTCACGGTCGCGATGTTGACGGTGCCGAAGCCGTCGCCGCTCGGGCCGGCGGCCTGGAATGACGGTGACGGAGATGATCTTGCGTGCCGGGCGTACCCGCCACGAGTTCTGGACCTGGTTGCCGGTCGTGGTGATGATCGTCGGCGCCGTCGCGTCGGGTCCGAACTGTCCACTCGTAGCGGATGATCGCCGACGTGTTGCCGGAGACCTGCGCGCGCAGGATCGACACGTGCTGATTGACGGACGCGGTCGTCGGCGACGCCGAGACGAGACGGATGGCGGCTGCGCCGGGCAGCACGGTGACGGTCGTCGACACCGATTCGCTGAAGCCGGCCGTATCGGTGGCCGTGGCCGTGACCGTGAACTGACCGGCCTCCTGGTAGATGTGCGACGACCGTGCGTCGCGGCGCTGATCGCGCCCAGCGATCTGCGACTGAGCCGTCGCCCCAGTTGATGCGGACGTCGCGGATGTTCGCGGCCGCGCCGACGCCGACACGTGAAGGTCGCCGGCGTGAGCGCCGAGATCGAGCGTCGGCGGCGCCGTGATGCGTGACGCCGGTGCGCGGATTCAAGCGCGACCGTGACCGTCGCGGTCTTGCCGGCGACGTTGGCCGTGACGATCCGCGACTGTCGCGTCGTCGTCAGCGTGACGGTTGCGAGGCCGGAGCGCATCCGTGGTTGCAGTGCCGGCCGAGAGGCTGCCGACGTCGGCGGTGAACGTGACCGGCACGCCCGGCACGCCCGCGCCGCTCACGTCCTCGACGCGCGCCGCGATGCTCGACGTGCCGCCGGCTGCGGCGAGCGTCTGCGGCGTCGCGCTCAAGAGCACGCGCTCGACGGCAGCCGATCCCACGCGCAGGTTCTCGAGTCGTGCCGAGGCTCCCCCGGAGAACGCCGTGACCGTCGCCGTTCCGCTCTGGGCCCCGGCGATCAGCCGCACGCGCACCTGGCCGTTGTTCGTCCGCGCTTCGGACGGCTCAATCCGTCCCACCGTCGTCGTAAAGCTGATGACCGTGCCGTTGTGGACCGGCGTGCCCGAGCCCTGCGTCGACGTTCCCGTTGGCGTCGTGGGCGTGGTCGGTGTCCCGGGCGTCCCGGGAGTTGTCGGCGGCGGCGTTGTCGGCGGAGCGGTCGCCGTGCCGTTCTCGATGGCGGTCGCGACGATCTCGATCTCGCCGTTGAGCGGTACCGTGTTCGACGATGGAAACAGCGTGATGACCGTGCCGCTCGGCGCCAGCAGCGGCACCTTGTCGCACGAGGAGGCAACTAGAATGAGCGGAACGGCGGCCACGATCGACGCGGCGCGGAGCATTCCAGGGCGGTGCCGGAGTTGTGCTAGCATAGAAGGCGCTAAAGATAATACTCTCATGGGTTTAGCTGGTCAAGACATCGGACGGTGGGAACGGGGCCAGCGCGGCTATGCGATGGCCGCCCTGCTGATCGCGCTTGCCGTCATGGCGATTGTGATGTCGGTCGCGATGCCCGTGTGGCGCCACGAGGCGCTCCGCGAGAAAGAAGCGGAGCTGGTCTGGCGCGGCGAGCAGTACGCGCGCGCGATCGCGCTCTTTCGCGCGAAGAACTCGCAGAACCCGAACATGCTTCCCCGAGCATCGACGAGCTGGTCAACGGACGGTACCTTCGGAAGAAATACAAGGACCCGATGACGAAGGACGGCGAGTTCGTCCCGATGCAGTTCGGTCAGCAGTCGCCGGGTATGCCGGGAGCGACCAACCCGGCCGGTCGTGGAACGGCGCCGAGCCAGCCTTCTCCCATCGCGGTCGGCGGTATTGCCGGGGTGCGCAGCAAGAGCCAGGAGACGTCGATTCGATCGTACCGGGGGCAGACTCGCTACGATCAATGGGCTTTTCTCTATACCAACGTTCCGCGGCCGGGCGGCGCCATGCCGATGGCGAATTCGCCGGATGGACGGGGAAACAACCCTAACAATCCCAACGTTCCTGGAAACCCCAATTTCCCGGGTTCCGGCCCCCGTGGCGCCGGTCCGCGCGGAACCGGTCCCCGCGGCAACTCGCCTGGCGGCTTCAACAATCCTCCGTTCAGCACGCCACCCTTCGGCGGCAGGGGCACACCGCAGCCAGCGCCGGGCACACCGCAGCCAGCGCCTCCAGGAGGTCGCAGCGGTGGACCGGGCGGACGTGGTCCCGGGTTGTAGCCTCACGCTGGGTTTTAGACGGGCGCGTCAGCCAGAGGGACGGAATAAAAGTTCAGAGCTCTGCGACGACGGCGTCATGGAGCCTCGGCCGCACCTGCTGGATGCCCGTGTTGTCTCGCGTCGGCTGCACGCGGTTGGTCAGAAATACCACGTAGAGATCCCGCTCCCAGTCAATCCAGAGCGACGTTCCCGTAAAACCCGTGTGCCCGATCGCTGTCGAGGACAGCATCGTGCCGCAGGACGAGGTGGGGAGCATCGTGTCCCAACCGAGCGCGCGCGAGCTGCCGGGCACGTCATGACGTGTCGATGAAGGTGCGCATCGTTTCCGGCGTCGCGAGTATCGGTTCGCCGGCGATCGTTCGCAGCGTTGCGCGCGCGAACGTGCCGATGGCCGCGGCCGTTCCGAAGAGCCCGGCGTGACCGGCGGCGCCGCCGAGCGCCCACGTGTTCTCGTCGTGGACCTCGCCGACGAGCAGCCGCCCTCGCCACGGATCGATCTCGGTCGGCGCGATCTGCGGCCGCCAGCTCCTCGGCGGATTGAAGCGCAGCGGCTCCGCCGTGAAGAACGACGCGAGGCGGTGAAACTGGGTCGCGAGCGATCGCGACGGGTCCACCGCGGCCGGAACGCCGCGAAAGCCGGGGGCCACTGGCGCTGCGTCCTCCAGGATGAATCCGAGCAGCATGAACCCCAGGTCGCTGTACACCGCCGCGGACCGGGGCGCGTACTCGAGCGGCAGGGTCGAGATCGATCGCTGGAACTCCTGACGGCCGGTGTGATCTCTGAAGAAGGGGAGATATGCCGTGAGACCGGACGCGTGCGCGAGCAGGTCGCGGATCGTCACGATCTCACGATCCGGACCGGTCCATTCCGGAATCCATTTCGAGACCACATCGTCGAGCGCGAGCCGGTTGTCGTCCACGGCCTTCATGGTCGAGCGTCGCGGTCGCGATGACTTTCGTCAGCGACGCCAGATCGAAGATCGTCGCTCCGTCGACGGGCTCCGAGTCCTGCTCGTAGGTGAATCGTCCCGTCGCGAACTTCCAGAGAGGCCCCGCGGCGTTGCCGACCTCGAGCGAGGCCGCAGGGAATGCGCCGCCGCCGATGGCCTCACGTACGATCGCCGCGGCCGCAGGGAAACGCTCAGTCATGGACGGTTCGGCGCGGCCAGGCGAACGAGGCCAGGAGCGCCCCGACGAACGTCACCGACGAACCGACAAACGCGTACCACGTCCACGCCGTTGCCGCAGTCCACCATACGACGACGAGCACGGCAATGCCGCCGGCCATGCCGGCGATCATCGCGCGCGATCCGACGCGGTTCGTCAGGACGCCGACGAGAAAGGCGCCGAGCACCGGTCCCGCGGCCAGCGAAAGGACGGCGAGCCCCGTATCGAGCACGGACTTGATCCATTGTGCGCCCAGCGCGACGGCGATCTGCGCAGCGCCCCAGAAGATCGTCGCGTTCTTCGAGACCCGCATCAGCGTGGCTTGATCGGCCCCCGGATTGACGTACTTCAGGTAGAAGTCGTTGACCGTGGTCGCCGCGAGCGCGTTGATCGACGGCGAGAGCGCGGCCGCGACGATCGCCGCGACGATGAAGCCGGCCGCGCCGTGCGACAGGGACGTCACGACGAACAGGGGCAGGATCTCGTCGTTCGTCGCGAGCGGGCGCGGCAGCGGCGTCTGCTGATAGAAGGCGTAGAGCATTGCGCCGATCGCGAGGAACAGCGTGAACTGCGCGAAGACGATGAACCCGCTCAGCACGAGGCCGGACGCGGCCGCCTTGGACGATTTCGCCGACAGCAGGCGCTGCACCAGGAACTGATCCGTCCCGTGCGTCGCGAGCGTGAGCGCGACGCCGCCGAGCAGGCCCGACCAGAACGTGTAGACGACCTTCGGATTGAGCGAGAAATCGAGGACGCGGAACTTGCCGGCGGCTTCTCCGAGCGACGCCACCGCGCTCCATCCGCCGTCGATCTGCTGGAGCAGCGCGAAGAACACCACGAGCGCGCCGGCCACGTACACGAACATCTGGACGACGTCCGTCCAGATCACGGCGGAGACGCCGCCGCGCGTGGTGTAGACGATCATGGCGGCGCCGATGATCACGACCGCCAGCGGGACCGGCACACCCGTGACGACCGAGATCACGAGCGCGGTCGCGAAGAGCCGCACGCCGTCGGCGAGCGTTCGCGTCACCAGGAAGATCGCCGCCGCGATGTTCTTCACCTCCGGGCCGAATCGCCGCTGCAGCAGCTCGTAGGAGGTATACAGCTCTCCTCTGAAGTAGGCGGGGATGAAGAGCACGCTGACGAGCAACCGCCCGGCGACGTAGCCGAGCGCGAGCTGCAGGAAGGTCATGTTGCCGGCGTACGCCTGCGCGGGGACGCCGATGAAGCTCAGCGTGCTGGTCTCGGTCGCGACGATGGTGAAGCAGATCGCCCACCAGGGTACGGATCGATCGTTCAGGAAGTAGTCGCGGGTCGTCTTCTGGAATCGCGCGAACCACGAGCCGAACGCGGTGATCGCCAGGAGATAACCGGCGATGACCGCATAGTCGACCCAGGTCAGCGTCATGCGGCGCCGGCTGTCAGCGGGTTCCGTCGGAAGGAGCGGCGGGCTTTGCGAACACTGAACGTCCGACGACGGCGATGTAGTCCGGCGTCGCCTGCCGGGGATCGACGAGGCTGTCGTACGAGAACAGGACGACGCCCGCCGCGCCCAGCCGCCGCGCGGTTTCGATGTTCTCGATCGTCTGGGCCGGCGTGATCCGGTACGCACCGATTCCGGCCCATATCGCGCGGCCTCCCGAGACCTCGCGAGCGGCCGCGATCTGTTCCGCGAATCGGGCGGGCTCGGGCGTGTACGCCATCGGGCAGACCGCATCCACGAGCCCGTTCTGCAGCCACGCGCCCCAATCCTGCAGGCGATGATTGCGAGCTTCCTGGAGATCGGGGGCGGTCGCGACCGTGACCACGGTTCCCGCCCGCGTGCTCTTGACGGTGTTGCGGAGGCGGCCGACGAGCGCCGTCATGCGCGCGATCCGGAACGCCTTCCACTCCTCCGGAAACGTGTCCGGGTACAGCAGCGGGTCCACGGCTTCGCGCGCATCGAAATCGCGGCGGGCCTCGGCGGGCTGCGTTGGCCGGACAGCGTCGCGAAACTCGCGAATGGCGGCGCGGCTGTAGTCGAACCGATCGCGAGGGATAGCGTGCGTAGTCGAGGTGAACGCCGTCGACGTCGTAGCGCGCCACCAGATCGCGAACGACCGCGTCGACGTGGGCGGCGGCCGCGGGGAGAATCGGGGAGACGTACAGGCCTTCGACCGATGGCTGGGTGCGCGTCCATCGCGCGATCTTCCCGACGTATCCGGGGCTTTCCTCCCTGACGCGCGACAGCTCCTGCGCGAGATCGCGCGGAACCATCAGCCACTCGGGATGCCGATGGACGATGTGGGTCGCGGCAATCGGGAGATCCGCCGCGCTCGAGATCAGGTTGACGTTGACCCACGCGTGAACGCGAAGGCCCGCACCGTGCGCCGCGCCAAGGACGGTGGCCAGCGGGTCGAACGACGCGGGCAGGCGATTGAGCTCCGCCGCGCGCGGCTCGAGACCGCCGTTGAAGTACGCGTCGCCTCGTCCGCGTACCTGCACGAGCAGCGTGTTGAAGCCGTGATCGCGCGCCGTGCGAATCAGCGTCGCGATCGATTCGGGGGAGGCCAGCGACGATCGCAGCACCCAGAGCGCGCGCGTTTCGGTGACGGGAGCTGCGGCCGCGGTGCCGCGAAGATGTGGGCCGGCAGTGAGGCCGGCGAGCGCCGCCACCACCAGGACCGTGATTCCACGGCGAAGGGTGGCGCGAACTCCGAACAGACGCATAAAAGCTTCGAATCTAACAGCTTGCCGATCGGAGTGTCAACGCAATTGTCCGCGTCGACGCGCGCGATCATGATGATGTGCAAGCCGTACTGGTAAGCTAGGCGCCAGCGTTCCTCACAGGAAGGCCGGCCCGCGCCGGCCTTTATCGTGTTCGATGACATATGTCCTAGGAATCGATGCGGGCGGCACCAAGACGGTCTGCCAGCTTGCCGATGAACATGGCGCGCTCATCTCGGAAGCGCGCGCCGGCGGCGCGAACCTGCAGGCCTCCGGCGAGCTGCACGTCGAGAAAGTGATCCACGACGTCATGGAGGCCGCGATCGGCGATCGCGGAATCGTCCCCGCCGCGATCTGTCTCGGGATCGCAGGTGTCGACAGACCCGACGACTCCCTGGTTGTCGGCGGCATCATGCGGCGGATCGGCTACAAGGCGCGCATCCTCGTCGTCAACGACGCGCTCGTGGCGCTCGAGGCTGGCGCGCCGGGCGCTGCCGGGTGTGGTGATCATTTCCGGCACCGGCTCGATCGCGTACGGGCGGAACAGCCGGAACGAAGGCGCCCGCTCCGGCGGCTGGGGCCATGTCCTCGGCGACGAGGGCAGCGGCTACTGGATCGGCCGGGCGGCGCTGCGGGCGGTGCTGCGGGAAGCGGATCTGCGAGGCCCGAAGACAGCGCTGACGCATCTGCTGCTTCAACACTTCGGCGTTACCGAGGCGCAGAACCTGATTCACGAGGTCTATCAGAACAAGCTGAGCCCGGCCGCGATCGGCGCGCTGGCGCAGTGCGTCCAGGAAGCGTTCACGGAGCGGGACGAGGCGGCGACAGGGATCCTTCGGGCGGCGGCCGACGAGCTCGAGGCGGCCGGCGTCAGCGTGGCGAGGCGTCTGGAGCTCGAGACCGAATCGTTTGCGTTCATCCTGGGCGGCGGCATCTTTCGCGCGGTGCCCTGGTTGCGCGACGAGATGCTGCGCAGGCTGCCGGCGGCGGTTCCGAGCGGCACGGCGCGCCTCCTCGATCGCGAGCCGGCAGTCGGGGCCGTGTCGTTCGCGCTGGCGGAAGCCCGCGGCGGCGCGCGGATTCCGGTGTACAAGGCGGACTGATGGTCGCGCCAGGACCGCCGCGCGTGACGGTGTTTCCAAACGACCGGGCAGCGGCGCGGGCGCTCGCGCAGCGGATCGCGCAGTCGCTCGCCGAAAACCCGCGGCTCGTGCTCGGCCTGCCGACGGGCCGCACGCCGGTCCGGCTCTATCACGAGCTCGCGTCGCTCTCCGAGCACGGGCGGGCGGACTTCTCCCAGGCGACGACGTTCAACCTCGACGAGTTTCTCGGGCTGCCCGCCGGAGCATCCTGGAAGCTACCGCAGCTTCATGACGGCGCACCTGTTCGCGCGCGCCAACCTTCAGCCGGAACGGATTCACTTCCTGAACGGGTCGGCGCCCGATCCGTCTGCGGAGTGCGAACGCTACGAGCGCGCGATCGCCGCTGCCGGCGGTATCGACGTGCAGATTCTGGGCGTGGGCACCAACGGACACATCGGCTTCAACGAGCCGGCGCGCGCGCTTCACGCGCGGACGCACCGGGTCACGCTCACGGCGGAGACGCGCCGCGCGAACGCGGCGCTCTTCGGCGGCGATCCGTCGTCGGTGCCGGCTGAGGCGCTGTCGATGGGGATGGCGACGATCCTCCAGGCGCGATCGATCGTCCTGCTCGCGACTGGAATCTCGAAGGCGACAACTGTCGCGGGCCTCCTGCGCGGTCCGATCACGCCGGAGCTGCCCGCCTCGTTCCTTCAGCTCCACCACGACGTCGAAGTGATGCTCGACGAGCCCGCAGCGTCAGGACTCGCCGGTAAGCCGGCAGTGCATCGGTCGAGCCGGGGATAGGGGAAGGCTACGATCGGGGTTCGGATTTGCCAGTGCGAAGCACCGCGCGCAGTCGCGGCTCGATGTCCTCGCCGATCGCTTCGCGCACGGAGTCCTCGGCCTTCTTGAGCCGCCGAAGCGCCTGGGGCAGGGTCAGCTGCGCCTTCTGCATCACGATCGCGGCCTTCACGTTCCACTTCGCGCGCTTCAGGATCTCGTCTGCGGCGTCGTAGCTCGAGCCCGGTGACGATGCCGATGATCCGCCGGGCGCGATCCTTCAGCTTCTCCGATCCGGTCTGCACGTCGACCATCAGGTTGCCGTAGGTCTTGCCGACCTTGATCATCGCGATCGTCGTCAGCATGTTCAGGACCATCTTGGTCGCGGTCCCGGCCTTGAGCCGCGTCGAGCCGGCGATGATCTCAGGTCCGACGGCTGGCGCGATCTGCAGGTCGACGAAATTCTGGAGCTCCGAGCCGGGCCAGCATGTGATGAAGATGATCTTGCCGCCGGCCTTCCGGGCGCGCGTGAGCCCGCCTCTGACGAAAGGCGTCATGCCGCTCGCGGAGACGCCGATCACCACGTCGCGCTGGGTCAGGCGCAGCCGGCTGATGCTGCGTGCGCCTTCCTCGTAGTTGTCTTCGACGCCTTCTTTCGCGCGAAACACAGCATCCTGTCCGCCGGCCATGATCGCCTGGACGGTCGAAGCGGACGTGCCGAACGTCGGCGGCATCTCGGACGCCTCGACGACGCCGAGCCGGCCGCTGGTCCCGGCGCCGATGAAGATCACGCGTCCGCCCTTGCGAAGCGCGTGCGTGATGATCTCGACCCCGTGCGCGATCCGTTCCCGCTCTTTTTGAACAGCGGCGATGACCTTGCGGTCCTCGTTGAGGACCATGTCGACGATTTCCGAGACAGGCGCTTTATCGACCGCGAGGCTGACCGGATTGATGGCTTCGGTTGGCAGGGATTCCCATTTGGACTGTGTTGACATTCGAACGTTCCGTGGTGTCGCGCAGGCTGCGGGACGGCCGCGTACGATACCCCGCAGGGCCGGGGGTGTCAAACCGCGAGCCGCGCGCTCGCGACGCGCCGTAGTAGACTCCATCGATGGGTCGTCGACGACATGGCTGAGCGCGGTCTCCGCCTCTCGGGCTCCGAGCCGGCGATTGCCTTCGAGCGCGTCGCCGAAGTGGCCGGCCGGATCGAGCAGGAGCTCGCGAAGGCCATCGTGGGCCAGCAGCGGGTCGTGCGCGAGATCCTGGTTGCGTTTCTCGCCGGCGGGCACTGCCTGTTGCGCGGCGTCCCCGGCCTGGCGAAGACGCTCCTCATCAAGAAGCTCGCGGAAGCCGTCGATCTGAAGTTCAATCGCATCCAGTTCACGCCGGACTTGATGCCGTCGGACATCCTGGGCGCCGAGGTCATCGAGGAAGATCGCGCAACAGGCAAGCGCGTCATCCGCTTCATCAAGGGGCCGATCTTCGCGAACATCCTGCTCGCGGACGAGATCAACCGCACGCCGCCCAAGACCCAGGCGGCCCTCCTCGAAGCGATGCAGGAATACCAGGTCACTGTCAGCGGCAACCGCTTCGATCTCGATCGCCCGTTGTTCGTCCTCGCGACGCAGAACCCGATCGAGCAGGAAGGCACGTACCCGCTGCCCGAGGCGCAGCTCGATCGCTTCATGTTCAACGTCGTCATCGACTATCCGTCAGCGGAGGAGGAGCGTCGCATCCTCGCGGCGACGACGGGGACCGACGATCCGCGGATCGGCGTCGTGGCGTCAGGTGACGAGATCGAGCGGCTGCACGTCGTCGTGCGCGAGGTGCCGGCCGCGGAGAACGTCATCGACTATGCGAGCCGGATCGTGCGCGCGACCCGGCCCGCCGGCGCGGCGTCGGACGCGGCGCCTGAGTTCGTGCGCACGTGGGTGCGATGGGGCGCGGGTCCGCGCGCCGGCCAGGCGCTGCTCCTCGGCGGCAAGGCCCTGGCGCTTCTCGAGGGCCGCACCGTGGTGTCGCTCGAGGATATTCGCGCTGTCGCGCTGCCGGTCTTGCGACACCGCATTCTCGTGAACTTTCAAGCGGAGGCTGACGGCGTCGACGCCGATCGAGATCATCGCGCGTCTCCTCGACGCGGTCCGCCCCTGACCCGCGAGCGGCGTGCCCCGCTGGCTGAACCGTGCCACTGCCATCCTCGCTCGATCCCGTTGTCCTGGCCGCGCTGAGCGACCTGGAACTGGTGGCCCGCGTCATCGTGGATGGGACGCTCTCCGGGTTGCACAGCAGCCCCTTCCACGGGTACAGCGCCGAGTTCAGCCAGTATCGGCATTACCGCCCAGGTGACGATCTGAAGTACGTCGACTGGAAGCTCTTCGCGAGGACCGATCGCCTCTACACGAAGCAGTATCGGGAGACGACGAACCTGGCGGCGCTGCTGGTCGTGGACATGAGCCGATCGATGGCGTTCGCGGGCCGGGGCGGCGTCGCCAAGCTCCAGTACGCGAAGCTCCTCGCGGGGGCGCTGGCGCATCTGATCTCGGGTCAGGGCGACGCGATTGGGCTGGTGCTTCACGACGATGCGGTGCGCAAGTACGTTCCAAGCCGCACGGGACAATCGCACCTGAGAGGCGTGCTGACGGCGCTCTGGCACGCCGAGCCCGGGGGCGGTACGTCCACGTCGTCCGCGCTGAGAAGAGCGGTCGATCTGCTCGGCCGCCGCGGGCTGATTCTCGTCGTGTCCGACCTTTATGACGAGGACGAAGCAGTCGAGCGCGAGCTGCGCCGGGCAGTGCTCATCGGGCACGAAGTGGCCGTGTTTCACCTCGTGTCGCGAGACGAGCTGGAGTTTCCGTTCACGCACGACGTTGAGCTCGAAGAGCTCGAGAGCCAACGGTCCATCCTCGCGGGCCCCTCGGTGACCGCGGCGTACCGTCGCGACTTCGCGGAGTTCCTCGAGCGATGGCGAGGACGCTGCGCAAAACATCGCGTCGATTACTCGCGCATCCTCACCGATCAACCGCTCGACGCGGCGCTGCGCGGTTACCTCCTGCGCCGGGCCGGGAGTGCGGCGTCGTGATTGGCTGGCAGAACCCGGCGGCATTCTGGGCGCTGCTGGTTCTTGCGGCGCCGATCCTGATTCATCTCCTCAGGCGCCACCGCGCGGTTCGAGTGCCGTTCCCGAGCCTTCGGTTCGTCCCCAGTGCGCAGGTTTCCGCAACACGCATCCGTCGGCTTTCCGATCCGCTGCTGCTCGCACTGAGACTGGGCGCACTCGCCATGGCCGTGATAGCACTGGCGCGGCCGGTCCTCGTCACGAGCTCGCGTGTGAACGGCTGGAACGCGTCCACGGCGCGCGCGCTCGTCGTCGACGTCAGCGCGAGCATGCGCGCGGATGGTGGCGATCGCGCCCGGCAGGCCGACGAGATGGCGGAGGCCGAAGCGGTGACCGCGACGTACGCCAGGCGGTTCGACGTGGCGACCATCCGGGATGGCCTCGCTCGCGCAGCGGCCTGGCTGGAGACGACCCCGCCTTCGCGCAGGGAGATCGTCGTGATTTCCGACGTTCAACGCGGAGCGATCGACGCTCCATCGATTGCGAGTGTGCCGGATACAGCCGGATTCCGCGTGGTCAGCGTTGGCAGCACTGTTACCGAGCGGCGACTCGAGGGTTTCCCTCTGCTGAGCGCCGGTACCGGAGACACGCGAACGCAGTCGCTGCAGGTGACTGCCGACGCGACGGCGGTCACGATCGCGCGCCAGCCGGATGGGCGACGCGACGGGATCCGGATTGTTCCCGCCGCCGCCGCGGATGCATTGCTCCGAATCGCCGCGCGCGCCGGAGCGTTCGCAGGCGACCGCCAGCAGCCCATGACCGTTCTCCTCTCCGGGGCTGAGTCCGGCGCGCTCCCTTCATCGCTGACGTCAGTGCGTGATGGCTGGATGCTTCGGGCTGTGCTGCGTCTCCAGGAAAGCCTGGCGCCCTTCCGCGACGTCGCTCCCGGATCGCCCGCTCGGGACGTCCCCGGGTCGAGCCCATGGACGACCGTTCTCGCCAACGGGGAAGCGAAGCCGATTGTTGTGGCGGCGGCGTCTGGCGACGAGCTCATACTCGACGTCGCCGCCCCGTCGGACAGCCTGTTCGCGGCGCAGGTCGTACGGGCCGCATTGAACGCGCGTGTGACGACGGATCGCTATCGCGAGAGTGAGATAGCCCGCACCGACAGCGTCACGTTGAACGCGTGGACGCGGCCCGCGCCTCCCGTCGATCGAAGTGTGTGGCACTCCGTCGAGACGACCGATGCGCGATGGTGCTGGCTCTTGTCGCTGATTTTCCTGGGCGCGGAGCAGTGGCTCCGCGGGCGTTCGACGGCCCGGTCCAGCCAGGAGGTGGCGCGTGCTGCCTGACCACGACTCGCCAGGCATCATCAGCGCGACCCTCGTTGCTGCCGCGAGACGGCGCCGGCTCGCCGAGACGATGAAAGCGCTCTCGGTAGCGATGCCGGTCGGCGTCCTGTGCTGGGCGATGCTCGGCAGGACTGGTACGCCTGCGTTCTGGTCGGCGGTGCTGGCATCAGCGATCGGGGGAGCGCTCTCGCTGGTCTGGCTCGCAAAGAGACGGTCGAGATGGAGCCACGCGGCCGCAGCACAGGCGATCGAGCACGCGTATCCGGACATCCGCAACGTCGTCATCACGGCGGAAGAACTGTTGCGGCATCCCGAGCGTGCGCGGCCGTGGATTGCCGGGCGCGTCTTCGATAGCGCGGCCAGGGCAGTCGCGCAGACAAACCCTTCGCTGGTGAGTCCGCTTCGAAGAGAAGCGGGGCTCGTCCTCTTGTCGGTGTGCCTAATCGCCGCTGGTGTGTTTGGATGGCCGCAGCGCGCGTTGTCGACGCTGAGAACGGCTGCGGGTGGCGATGACGTCAGTACGGTGCGAACGACCGGAGAAGGTTCGATCGAGGCGACGGTCACATCTCCTGCGTACATCGGCGAATCGCCACGCACGTTGCGGAACCCTGAACGGATCGATGCGCTCCAGGGAAGCCAGCTCCTCGTCACGATGAGGGGCGGCGGGCCGTGGCGCGCGCGCTTCGGGACGATTCCGCTCGCGATTCGCCAGCAAGCCGGAGCCGCGGTTTTCGACCTGCCTCTGGAACAGAGCGGTTACCTGGCCATCGAAGCAGGTGAGGGCGATGCGACCGGCCGCCGTCGGCTCATACCGGTCGCGGTCGTTCCGGACCGCGCTCCGACGATTCGAATCAGCGCTCCGGCAAAGGATCTTCTGCTGCCCAATGCCAGCCAGGCGATCGCCGTCGAGGCGTCCGCGACAGACGACTTCGCACTGCAGTCCCTCGAGTTGCGCTACACGAAGGTGTCCGGGACCGGCGAGCAGTTCGAGTTTCTGGAAGGCTCGATCCCGCTCGGCATCGCGCGGCAGAGCGAGCGCGCGTGGAACGCTCGCGCGCAGATGGCGCTGCCAGCGCTGGCACTGGCCCCCGGCGACTCGATCATCTACCGCGTGGTTGGTCGTGATCGGCGTCCCGGCGATGCCGGGCTGGCGGCCTCGGACACGTACTTCGTCGAGATCGCCGGCCCGGGGCAGGTCGCGCTCGAAGGCTTCGAGATGCCGCCCGATCGGGAGCGATACGCCCTCAGCCAGCAGATGATCGTCCTCAAGCTCGAACGGCTGCGGGCCCGGGAGCGTTCCCTGGATCGTGCCGCACTCGAGCAGGAGATCGGAAACATCGCAGCGGAGCAGCGGGCGGTGCGCGCGAACTTCGTGTTTTTGACCGGCGGCCACGTCGAGGACGAAGAAGAGGAAGCGGAGCAGTCCCACGAGATTCAGGAGGGGCGGCTCGAGAATACGGCTCGCCGTGAAATCGTGGGGGCCATTCAGCACATGAGCCGCGCGGAGCAAGGCATGGCTGCGGTGAGTACCGGCGCGGCGCTGCCGCCTGCGCGCGCTGCAGTCGAGGCGCTTCAGCGCGCCTTCGGAAGGAACCGATACCTTCTCCGAACTGTGCCGGTGCGCAGCCGGATCGATCCTTCCCGACGGCTGAGTGGCGAAGCCTCGAGCGCCGCCGACTGGCGTCGTGAACTGTTTCCCGTTCGGTCCGACGGGCCTGAAATGGCGGCCCGACGCATCCTTGCGCGGTTGCTCGAGGTGTCGGCGGACGTGCGGTCAGGATCGATTCCGCCCGCTGCCTTGACGGCGATGGCGGAAGAATCCATCGCTGTCGACCCGGCATCGGCAGAATGGCAATCGATTTCGAAGAACCTGCTCCAGCTTCGGGACAGTCTGAAAGGCGACCTGTCTCTTCGGGCATCGGCGCTGAACAACACCGCGGCGGCGATTGCTGCAGTCGTTCATCGAGGCGCGCTGCCCGCGCTGTCGGTGCCGCGCGGTGACGCCGCCCTGAAAAGCGCGTGGGTCGAGGAGCGGCGCCGATGAATCGATTGACGATGTTGCGCGCGACCGCAGTGGTGATGGCCGTGGTGGGGACCGTCGACCCCTCGATCACGCAAACGCAGCACCTGCCGGCACCGATCGAGATTCGGCACAGCACGTCCGCGCTTGCGTCGAATGAATTGCGTTCGGCTGCGGGCGATGTTCAAGAGCGGCTGAAGAAGGCACTTGGCAGGGAAGTGGCCTTCAACTCCGACGCCGCACCGGCGGCGCGCGTAACGATCGGCGGAAAGCCTACCGCCCGCGACGAGGCCGCCGATGTACCCCAGTCGACGATCCGCCTCGACGATCCGTCCGGGCCCGGCGTGCGCATCCTCGCCGTCAACGATCCGGCGCCTGTTCCCGTTGGATGGGTGACCGGGATCACGGCATCTATCGAAGCTCGCGGGCTGGCGGGCGCGACGTCGACCTTCGTCCTGGAGGAACGGGGCGCGGAGATCGCGAGGGTCGAACGGGCGTGGTCATCGCATCTCGAGCGGACGACCGTCACGCTCCCGTACTCTCCAACCCGGGAGGGCGTGTCGAGAGTGTCGCTGCGGGTGCGGCCGGCGCGTTCCGGGACGAGCGTCAGCGACAACGATGTCGACGTCGCGATTGCCGCGTCGGGCCGTCGTCTGCGAGTTCTCGTCCACGAGTCGAGGCCTTCGTGGAGCGTGGCCTTCCTCCGCCGCGTGCTCGAAGAGAATCCGACGTTCGACGTCTCGACCGTCGTGCGCCTGTCGCGTCGGACTGCCGTTCGCGCGGGCTCCCCACCGATCGGCCTCGTGCCGGGGTCCCTGGACGACTACGACGCCGTCATCGTGGGTGCGCCCGAGGATCTGAGCGCGGCCGATATCACCGCTCTCGAGACGTTCGCGCGGGTTCGCGGAGGGGCAGTGGTGCTCGTGCCCGATCGTCGCCCCGCGGGGCGATACGCTGCCCTCGTCGGAGCCGTCGAGTTCGACGAAGTACTCGTGAACGATCCCGTCGAGGCGCGCGCGTCGAGCGCGGTGACCCTGTACGCGAGCGAACTTGTCGTCCCCAAGCAGGATCCTTCCGGCGCGGACGTCCTCGCGTCGGTCGAGACGCAGCGTGCCGTCCGGCCGCTGATCTTCTCGCGATCCCTCGGCGCAGGGACGGTGATCTTTTCAGGCGCGCTCGACGCGTGGCGCTATCGCGGTCGCGCGGACGACGGGTTCAGTCGCTTCTGGCAGATGACGATGGCAGAGGCGGCATTGCGCGCGCCCGCCAAACTTGCGGTCGAGATCGAGCCTCCGGTCGCGCTGCCCGGAGTCGAAGTGAGGTTGAGCGCAAGGATCAGGCGTACCGAATGGCAGGAGCTGCCGGATCGAACCGTCGTGCCCCCGATCGGCGCGCGGATCATCGGACCACGCGGTATCGAGGAGAGCATTCGCTTGTGGCCGTCGGCTGAGGCCGGTCTGTTCGAAGGCACCGTGAAGGCTCCGGAGGCGGGCTCGTACGATGTGCAGGTCAGAAGCGCTGCCGTGACGGCGGATGCGGTGCTCGTCGCCGCGGCGAACGCGCGTCCCTCGTCTGCGCTGCGCGCTGCAGAAGAGGCTCCGGCGCTCGTCGCAGCGGCGACGGGTGGCGTCGTCGTGAACGCGAGCGACCTGGGCCCGCTCGAGCGGCATCTCCGCAGCCTGCCGAAAGCGGAGCGCCGCGTTGCGGCCCATCCCGCGAGGACGTGGTGGTTTGCACTGGTCTTCGCGGGGCTTCTCAGCGCGGAGTGGGCGCTGCGCCGGAAACGCGGGCTCCAATGATCGACGCCTACATCACGTACCTTCGAGACGTGAGGCGCGTGTCGCCCAACACGGTCGAGAGCTACGCTCGCGATCTCGCCGGGCTCGCCGCGTACGCGGACGAGCGCAAGCAGACGGTGGAGGCCCTCGGCCGGCGGGATCTCGAGGCGTTCGTCCGGAGCCTGATGACGCGGGGCCTGTCGCCGCGCTCGGTCGCACGAACGGTCGCCTGCGTGCGAGGGTTTTACAAGTTCCTGGCGCTCGAGCGAAAGCTCGACGAGAGCCCGGCGGGCGATCTCCGCGCGCCGCGCGCCTGGCCCGCGCTGCCGAAATTCCTGTCGCTCGAGGAAGTCGACGCGCTGCTGGCGGCGCCGGATGCGTCGACACCGCGCGGCCTTCGCGACAAGGCGTTGCTCGAAGTGCTCTATGCCAGCGGCATGCGCGTGTCGGAGCTGGTCGCCGTGAAGCCCGGTGACCTGAATCTGGACGAGGGCTACCTCACGTGCGTCGGCAAGGGCGACAAGCAGCGCATTGTACCCGTGGGCCAGAACGCCGCCGACTGGTTGACTCGGTACGTGCGCGATGGACGTGCGGCGCTGCTCCGGAAGCGGTCGTCCCCCTGGGTGTTCGTGAACGCCCGCGACGGTGGGCCGCTTTCACGCGTCGGCTTCTGGAAGGTGCTGAAGGCGTACGGCGTGCGGGCGGGCATCACGCGCGAGATCAGCCCGCACGTGCTCAGGCATTCGTTCGCGACGCACCTGCTGGAGCGCGGCGCGGATCTGCGCGCGATTCAGGTCATGCTCGGACACGCCGATCTCTCGACCACGCAGATTTACACGCACGTGCTGGAAGCGAGGCTGAGAGCGGTTTACGATCGGTTCCATCCGAGGAGTTAGCGCGGCTCAGCTTCGCTGAACTACCCGGGCCGCCGTTCGTCAAATAGAAGAACGACTCACTCAGGCGAGGAGCATCAGCATGGAACGCACCTGGAGAGAAAAGATCGAAGGCACGACCGACCAGATTCTGGCGCAGATCAAGCGGCTGATAGACGAAGGCAACATCCGCCGCGTGGTCGTCAAACAGCAGGGCCGCGTCATCGCGGAGTTCCCGCTGACGGTCGGCGTGGTCGGCACGGTCATCGCACCGCTCGCGGCCGCCATCGGCGCGCTGACGGCGGTGATTGCCGATTGCTCGATCGAGGTGGAGAAGACCGGCCCGGCGGCCGCGCCGGACAGCCGGCCGTCCCCGACGGCCAGCGAGCCGACTCCCGAAGACGTGACTCCCGAGGACGTTCGCCCCGCCGTCTAGCGCGCCCGCACGGACGCCGGAGCTCTTGCCGAAAGCCCTCTGAATCTGCTACATTGGGCGGATTTGATGTAGAAGTCCGTCCGAGCAAGATCACACGCAGGAGCTCCAAGCAACATGAGCCGAAACGGCAAATACCTTTTTACGTCGGAGTCCGTCACCGAAGGACATCCCGACAAGATCGCAGACCAGATATCGGATTCCGTGCTCGACGCGATCCTCGCGCAGGATCCGAAAGCGCGCGTGGCCTGCGAGACGCTCGTCACCACCGGGCTCGCCGTCATCGCCGGAGAGATCACGACGAACTGCACCTTCGATTTCCAGAAAGTCGTGCGCGACACGATCAAGGAAGTCGGTTATACGCGGGGCAAGTACGGGTTCGACGCGGAAACGTGCGCCGTGCTCTCGTCGATTCACGGGCAGTCGCCTGACATCGCGAGGGGCGTCGATCCGGGCGGCGCCGGCGATCAGGGCTTGATGTTCGGCTTTGCGTGCACCGAGAGCGAAGAGCTCATGCCGCTGCCGATCATGCTGGCGCACAAGCTCGTGAAGGGGCTCTCGTGCGCGCGGCGTGACGGCGTCCTCGACTACCTCCGGCCGGACGGCAAGTCCCAGGTGAGCGTCGAATACGACAACGGCCGCCCGGTCCGCGTCGACACCGTGGTCGTCTCCACGCAGCACAGCGAAGACGTGTCACAGGACACCCTCAAGAGCGACATTACCGAGAAGATCGTGTCCCGCGTGATTCCGCCGGGCATGATGGACCAGAACACCCGCATCCTCGTGAACCCGACCGGACGCTTTGTCGTCGGAGGACCCCACGGAGACGCCGGCGTCACCGGCCGGAAGATCATCGTCGACACCTACGGCGGCGCCGCGCCGCACGGCGGCGGCGCGTTCTCCGGCAAAGATCCCACGAAGGTCGACCGGTCGGCGTGCTACATGGCTCGCTACGTCGCGAAGAACGTCGTTGCCGCGGGCCTCGCGGATCGGTGTCTCGTGCAGCTCGCCTACGCCATCGGCGTCGCCGAGCCGGTGTCGGTCCTGGTGGACACATCGGGCACGGGCAAAGTCTCGGACGATCGTCTCAGCGAGATCGTGCGCGACAACTTCACGCTCACGCCGAAAGGCATCATCGAAACGCTCGATCTCCGAAGGCCGATCTACCGCAAGACCGCCGCATTCGGGCACTTCGGCCGCTCGGAGCCGGAGTTCACCTGGGAACGGACCGACAAGGTCGACGCGCTGCGCCGGGACTCGGGCGTGTGAGCGTTCTGCCCGCTCGTCCCGCCCGTGGGTGACGGACGATGACCCGGGTTGGATTCACGACGGCGGCCGCACTGGCCGCCGTTTTTCTTTGGGTGCTGGCCACGCTGCCGCCGCGTCCTGCAACAGCCTCGGGGACGGTCAACGACGAGGTCTGCCGAAGAACGATCACGGGCGCGTTCCACGTCCACAGCACGCGATCGGACGGCAGCGGCGACGTCGACTCGATCGCCGCCGCGGCAGCCCGCGCCGGCCTCCGCTTCGTCGTCATGACCGACCACGGAGATGCGACGAAGGCCATCGATCCGCCCAGCTATCGGAGCGGCGTGCTCGTCATCGACGCCGTGGAAATCAGCACCGACGGCGGACACTACGTGGCGCTGGACATGCCACCGGCGCCGTATCCTCTCGGCGGTCAGGCTGACGCGGTCGTCGAGGACGTGGCCCGCCTCGGCGGTTTCGGGATAGCAGCGCATCCCGGTTCGGTGAAATCCGAGCTCGCGTGGAAAGCGTGGGTCGCGCCGATCGACGGCCTCGAGTGGCTGAGCCTGGACAGCGAGTGGCGCGACGAATCTCGCGCGAGGCTCGCAGCCGTGGCTTCGCGTTATCTGTTTCGTCGAGGGCCAGCGGTGGCGTCGCTGCTGGATCGTCCGGTCGACGTCATGGGCCGTTGGGACGGGGAGACCGCCCGTAAATCCGTCCTCGGCATCGCCGGGCACGACGCCCACGGTGGGCCGCTCGAAGGCGGCGGCGGCCGCATGGCAAGCGTCCTGGGGATTCCATCTTATGAAGCGGCCTTTCGCGCGTTCGGCATCCGCGCGGTCGTCAGTAGCGAGCTCACGGGCAGAGCGTCGGACGACGCGGAGCTCGTGGTCGGCGCGATTCGGGGCGGCCGGGTGTTCACGGCCGTCGATGCGGTCGCTGGTCCGGCGTTCGTGGACTATCGCGCCACCGCGGGTGGGGAGTCCGCAACGATGGGGGAGACCCTGCCGTTCGAGCGCGACGCGCGGCTGACCGTGCGCGCCACCGTTCCTGAGGGCGGGCGCCTCGTGGCGCTTCGCGATGGACGCGAGTTCGCGGAGTCGGCGTCGGGCGAACTCGACGCCGCCGCCGAGAGCCCGGGGGCCTATCGGATCGAGGTTCGCGCTCCCGCATCGCCCGGAACTCCGCCGGTGCCCTGGATCGTGACCAATCCAATCTATCTACGCGGACAGGCGACCGAGTCGGGCTTGCGAGAGCAGGAGTATTCCATCGTCACAGCCGTCCAGGCACCCGCCGCGATCGAAAAGGATCCCGGCTCTACTGCGGCGCTCTCATCGTCGGGCCCGCAGGTCGCGCTCGACTACGCGCTCAGATCCGGGGATCGGGTGAGCCAATACGTCGCGTGGGCGACGCCGATGCCGAAGCCGGCAGCTGGGGCAGATGCCCTTGCCTTCGACGTTCGTTCTGCCGCGCCGATGCGCCTCTCGGTACAACTGCGGTTCGAGGATCTCGGCGGAAAGCGATGGACGCGATCCGTGTACGTGTCACCAGCATCGAGAAGGGTAGTCGTGCCCTTCTCACAACTCGTGGCCGTCGATTCCGGCGCGGCCACGCCGGCCTTCGGGACTGCCTCGTCGATCCTTTTCGTAGTCGATCTGACCAACGCCGTCCCAGGTCAGAGCGGGCGATTCGAAATCTCAAACCTCGCGCTCGCAACTCTTCGCTGACCGACGCCGAGCTCTTCGGCGGCTGCGTAGCCTCGCACGTCATGTGCACTAGGTAACTAGCACACTAGTGGACTAGTGTGCTACGATGCCCCGTGCTCGCGTTTCGAATCGACGCCGAGGATCCCCGCCCTGTCTTCCGGCAGATCGTGGACGAGGTTCAGCGTTCAATTGCGGTCGGGGTCTTGAAGCCTGAAGACACGCTGCCTGCGGTGAGGGAGCTTGCGCGTCAGCTCAAAGTGAACGCGAACACCGTGCAGCGCGCGTATCAAACGCTCGAGCGGGAGGGCAGCGTCCACGTCAAGCGGGGAATCGGCACGTTCGTGTCGGCAGTGTCCCGCGAACCGAGGAATCGTCAGCCGATCATCGCGCGGCAGATCGCCGAGCGGATGCTGCGCGAGGGGTATCGACACGGCCTGCTTGCCAGCGACTTGATCTCTGCTCTGGAGGATGTTGCGCCGCCGAGAGGAAAGCCGTGAATCAGGTTCTCGCGCGGAGAAACAGGTAGCCGGCGACTCCGGCCACCAGGATGTTCGGCGCCCATCCCGCGAGCACCGGCGGCAGCAGGCCCCCGCGGCCGATCGCGACGAACGCGCTGATCAGCACCCAATAGGAAAGCGCGATGACGATCGCGAGCCCGATGCCGTACAGCGCGCCGTGCCGCCCGGCGCCGACCCCGAACGGGATCGCCAGCAGCGCCATCACGATCGTCACGAAGGGAAACGCGAGCTTCCGCTGAAGCTCCACTGACGGCGGCGTGACGTTGAAGCCGCTGGCTTCCAGCTCCTTGATGTACCACCGCAGCTCGTTCACCGTCATGAACTCGGCGTCCGGCGGTTCCTTGGCGAAGTACTCCGGCGGCTCCAGTCCGGGAAGCGGCTTCTTCGCGATCGGCGTCCACGTGGGTGGATTGGTCGCGAAGGTCTGCGTCCATCCCTGCTCGCCGTCCCAGGTCGTGCCGTTGAAGACCGCACGCCTGACGAACGTCTGCGTCTCGAGCTGCCAGGAGTCCGGCCTCGTCGTGAACACGGTCAAGCCGGTCATCTCCCTGCCGGCCGGGTCGAACCCTCCGTAGTGGTAGAAGACGTTGTCCTTCTTGACCCAGCGGCGGTTCAGCATGTTGCGCGTGCGCGGCTGGCGGCCTTTGATCTGAGCGTCCAGATCCTCGGCCCGTCTGTTCGCGCTTGCCATGACGCGCTGCTCCAGCGTGAACAGGATCGCGCTGAAGCCGAGCGACAGGACCAGGACCGAGAGTGCCGATCGGTACAGGCTGATACCGCACGCCTTCATGACCGTCAGTTCGCTCGTGCGCGACAGCAGCCCGTATGTCACGAGCGCGCTCAGCAGCGCGGCGATGGGAATCACGTAGTAGACGAACTGCGGCGTCAGCCAGATCAGCAGTTGACCGATCGTCGCGGCGCTCGCCTCGCCCTTGAAGATCTTGTCCGAGCGATCGATGAACGTCGAGATATAGAACAGGCCGAGCAGCGCGAGGAAGGAAAGTCCCGCGACCCGGAGATAGAGCCGGCTGATGTACCGGTCGATCAGGCCAGGCATCGGCGCGTAAATCCTGGGAAGCCGAACGACGACCACCACTCCGCGCCGCGTCCTGGATGCGTGAATCGGCGCCTTCCGCGCCTCTGCCGGGGCCACGGCGTCGGCGACGGCGGTTCTCCGGCGAAGCCACGCGGGCAGGGACTGCATCGACAGCTTGAGCCCGAAGGGCAGCCGGCCTTCCGCGTGCCTGGCTCTCAGCACGAGGGCGAGGATCCCGAATGGCCCGAGCACGATGTTGGGCACCCATCTCGCCCACTCGGCGGGAATGCGGTGGCCCTTGGCCATCGACTCCGCCAGGAACATGGCGATGTAGTAGGCGAAGATCACGCCGATACCGACGACGAACCCTCCGAGTTTTCCGTCGCGCGCGACCGTGAGACCGAGCGCCAGGGCGATCAGCGCGAAGACGATGCATGCGGCTGGAATCGAGAACTTGGCGTGGATCGCCATGATCTCGTTGTGCGGGGAGAGATTGTTCTTTTCCTTGGTCGCGATGTCGATCCGGAGCTTGTCAATCGTCTTCTCGGTCACGCCCCGCGGGAGTTCGAGGGGCCGGAAGACCGAGTCCGGGTCCATGTTGACGATGTGCTCCTTGAAGGTCTGGGACCGGGCCTCGCCATTCCCGCTCGTCGAGTACGTCACGCCGTCGTTCAGGATCAGCCGGACCGTCCGGGTCGCCGGGTCCAGGACGATCTGGCCGGCCTTGGCGAGGATCAGCTCGATGGTCTCGGGCCTGCTCGAATTCGCAACCAGGAGGTTCTTCCAGCCTGCCTGGCCGGGTGCCTCCTGCTGGGGATACAGCGCCAGGTTCGGGAACTCTTCGTAGAACACGCCCGGCTTGATCTCGCCTTCGACCTTCTTGGTGAGGATTTCGAACAGGATCTGCCGGTACGCCTGATTCGAGTCAGGAATCGCCTCGATCATCACGTACATCGTCGCCGCCGTGGCGATGGCCGCGAGCAGCATGACCGGTCGGAGCAGGCGATAGGGGCTGACGCCGCACGCCAGGAGCGCGACCGCCTCGCGATCGCTGGACATCCGACCGAGCCCAATCAGGAGGCCGACCAAGAGGGCCATCGGGATCGTGAGGCCGAGGGCCTGGGGGCTCAGGAGGACGATGATGTAGCCCGCGGTCTGCCAGGGCACGCCCTTCGCGACGAGCTTCTCGAGCTCTTCCATGACCGGCGGCAGCTCGAGGATGAACGTGAAGATCAGGAGCGACAGCACGAACGGCGGGACGACTTCCCGAATGACGTACCGGTCGAGGGTCTTGAGCATCGTCGCTATCGGCCTTCAGGATACCGGAAGTTTGGACGGGCGGGGGCTCGCCCCGGCTAGGGCATACCCGCGCGAACCGTCCACAGATCTTCCACAGGGCTGTTTTTCGAGCGATTTCCCTAGGGTCTGATAATGAGTGTTATGTTAACTAACGGGTCGGCTGGGGCTTGGTGCGGCCGAAAACCGGTCGTCCGGTTGCTCGGTCGTCCGGTCGCCCGGTCGTCCTGTGGGCCGCCTCGTCTGGTTGTCCACAGGCTTTGCCGCCCTGCCTCCGATTTGGAGCGGTCTTCGAGGTTTCGGTGAATTTGAATGGGCGTTGGAGATTGAGCGGCCGAACGACCCCGGACGACCGACCGACCGAGCAACCGGACGACCGAGTCTCGGCCGACCGAGCAACCGGCCGACCGAGTTAGGTTTGTTCCCGCAGCTCTCGGATGATTCCCTCGAGTGCCTGGATGACTTCGTCGCGGTCGACGCGTGCCTTGGTGAATCGCAGCTGGAGCTTGAACGCCTTGGTCGGGGCTTTGTAGCTGAAGACGTAGGCTTTCGGCCGGCCGGCTTTGGGTTTGGCAGTCTCTTTCCGGACGGCTTCGCGGGTCGTGCCGCCGTCTCGGGCGATTTTCTCGACCAGGGCGACCATTTTCTGGGGGTCTCCCTGCCTAACTATCTGAAGAAGCAGTGACTTAGAGTGAATGTCGGCCAGCCGACAGAGGTTTTTGACCTCTTCGGGCATGCCGCTGAGAGAAAGGGACTCCGTTACGGACGTCCTCGACTTCCCCAGCCGTCTCGCCATGTCCTCGTGGGTGTATCCACATCGTTCGGCCAGCGAGTGCAGCGCTTCCGCTTCCTCGAAGGCCGTGAGGTCCTTCCGCTGCAGGTTTTCGACGAGCGCGACCTCGATGATCTCGTTGTCGTCGACCTCGCGGATGACAATCGGGATCTCCGGGAGCCCCACCTGGATCGCGGCCTGGTATCGCCGCTCGCCGGCGACGATCTGGAACCTCGATCCGCGCTGCCGGACGATGACCGGCTCGATGATGCCCTTTTCGGCGATGGACGCCATCAGCTCGGACAGGTCGCCCATCACCTGGCGTGGCTGGTTCGGATTCGGATCGATTTGGTCGATGGGAATCATCCGCCCGATGGGACTGCCCGCCGAGCTGGTCAGGGCCTCGACGTAGTGCTCGTCGTGGCGCATGCGGACAGTTTGCGGCAGGCCTCGTTTAGGCACGGTCCATGACCTCCTCGCACAGTCGGTAGTACTCCGCCGCGCCGGTCGACTCTGGCGCGAACGTGAAAATCGATTCCTTGTAGGCCGGGCTCTCCTCCAGCCGGACGCTCTTGGTGATGACGGTCTTGAACACCTTGGTGCCGAAGACCTTGTCAATCTGCGTGCGAATGTCGCGCGCGAGCGCCGTCCGCTTGTCGTGCATCGTGATCACGACCCCGAGAATCCTGAGCCCCGGATTCGCGCGGGCACGGACCTTCTCGATGGTTTCGAGAAGGTCGTCGGTCCCCTCGAGCGCGAAGTATGACGACTGAATCGGGATGAGGAGATGCGTGGCCGCGACGAGCGCGTTGACCGTCAGCAGGCCGAGCGTCGGCGGGCAGTCGATCACGATGTTCGGGTACTGCGGCAGGATGGGCTCGAGCCGATCCTTCAGCCGGAAGTGCGCGTCGAGCTCCCCCACCAGCTTGGCCTCGAGCTTCGCCAGGGCGATGCGCGACGGCGCGACGAAGAGGTTCGGATGTGTCGAGGGAAGGATGACGTCAGCAAATGTCCCGTTGGGCTCCGCGATCGCGTCGTACACGCTGCGCGAGACCTGCCCGACGTCGAGGTACGACATCGAGCTGTTCGCCTGGGGATCGAGATCGATGAGGAGCGTCGGCTTTCCGCGCAGGGCCAGCGCGGCCGAGAGGTTGATGGCGGTGGTGGTCTTTCCCACGCCGCCTTTTTGATTGGCTATGGCGACGATCATCGATCAGACGACGCAACTGAGTGCACGGGCACGGGTTGCAAGCCATTGTAGGGAGGCGGCGCGGGGGTGTCAACAAAACGATACGGCAGGGCCTGAAAGTGCGCGGATTCGCACGCGGTCCCTAGCCCTCGCGCGAGGCGGTCGAACTCACGCTACATCTTGTAGCGGCCCATGGTTTCGGGGTCGAGGCCTTCGAGCCATTTCTGCAGGCGCTCGGAGTTCTCCTTATCGGGCGCCAGGTCGACCGTCTTGGCGTGATCGATGACCCGGTCCTCCACGAAGATCGGGGCCTGGGCCCTGAGCGCCAGCGCGATCGCGTCGCTCGGGCGCGCGTCGATGGCGACCGGTTCGCCGTTGACCGTCAGGTAGATGAGCGCGTAGAAGGTGTTCTCCTTCAGATCGCAGACGACGATCTTCTGGATATCGGCCTTGAGATCGACGATGACGTTCTTCAGAAGGTCGTGCGTCATCGGCCTGGGGGTCGAAACGTTCTCCATCTGCAGGGCAATCGCGTTGGCTTCGAAGACGCCGACCCAGATCGGCAGCACGCGCTGGCCGTCCTTATCCCGGAGGATAATGATCGGCATGTTCGTGATGGGGTCCACCATCAACCCCTTGATCGTCATTTCGATTTGCATGACAACCCCCGGTTACCCCGCGAATTCTCCGCGCAGACTGTTCGGGTTCGCGCCCGTGACCCGCACCGTGATCATGCTCCCGATCCACTCGGCGCGACCGCCGAAGTTCACGATCGTGTTGCCGCTCGTCCGCCCCGAGAGCTCCCAGTCGCGGCGGCGGCTGCGGGAATCCACGAGGACCTGCTCGTCCCGGCCGATCGAGGCCTGATAGATCGACGCCTGAATCTCCCGCTGGAGTGCCTGCAGCGCCACGATCCGCCGCGTCTTCTCCTCCTCCGGCACGTCGTCGGCCATCCGCTTCAGCGCGAGCGTGTTCGGCCTGGGCGAGTACTTGAATGAGAACATGCTGTGATACCGCACCGCCGACGTGAGGGACATGGTGTCCTCGAAGTCCGCCTCCGTCTCGCCGGCGAAGCCAACAATCATATCGGTCGAGAGCGCGATGTCCGGCATGGCGTCACGAAGCGCGGCGACGAGCTCCAGATAGGTCTCGCGCGTGTAGCGGCGCCGCATCGCGGCGAGGAGCCGCGTCGATCCGGATTGCACGGGCAGGTGCAGGTGCCGGGCGACCCTGGGAAGATCCCGCATCGCCGCAATCATGCGCGGCGTCACGTGCCTCGGATGCGGGCTCGCGAAGCGAATCCGGTCGAGCCCTTCGATGTCGTTCAGGCGGGACAGGAGCTCCGCAAAGTCACACGACGAATCGTCTGGAGCTTGATAGTGATTGACGATCTGTCCAAGGAGCTGGACCTCCCTGGCTCCCCCGTCCACCGCGTGCCTGGCCTCCTGTACGATCGCGGACGCCGGCCGCATGCGCTCGTGGCCCCTCGTGTACGGCACCACGCAGAACGCGCAGAACTCGTTGCAGCCTTCGATGATCGTGACGTAGGCCTTGAAGGGATCGCTTCGGCGCGCCACGCCCAGCGGGAACGACACATCCTCGAGCGGATCGATATCGACGACAGCGGCCTGCCCCGCGCCGCGCGCGGCCGCGGACTCGACGAGCATCGGCAGCCGCTTGATGTTCTGCGTGCCGACGACGACGTCGACCGTTCTCGATCGAGAGACGATCGACTCGCCTTCCTGCTGTGCGACGCAGCCAGCGACGGCCACGACGGGCCGCGTTCCGCGCTCGACTCCCATCTGGCGGATCTCGCCGAGGCGCGTGAACAGCTTCTCCTCCGCGCGTTCCCGCACGCTGCACGTGTTGATGACGATGACGTCCGCGTCCGTCTCGTCCACCGTCGCTTCGTAGCCCGCCTGCTCCAGCAGTCCGGCCATCCGCTCGGAGTCGTGGACGTTCATCTGGCAGCCGTGCGTTTCGATCAGGTATCTCATGCCGTTCCGGTTTTCGCTTTCGCTTTTGCTGTTTATTCGCCTTTCGCTCTTGCCGCCTTTGCCCGCATGGCAAGCATCTCACGAGCGCTCGCCTTCACGGACGCGGAGATCTCGGCGCCGCCGATCATGCGCGCGAGCTCGTCGTGCCTGGCATCCGCGTCGAGCCGTTCGACCTTCGTGAGCGTCCTTCCCTGCCGGACGGACTTGGTGATCCTGAAGTGTGTCTGGCCGTACGCGGCGATCTGCGGCAGGTGGGTGATGCAGAGAACCTGGAATCGTTTCGCGAGGTGCTGCAGCCGCAGGCCGACGACGTCGGCCACGCTGCCGCCGACGCCGGTATCGACCTCATCGAAGATGAGCGTCTTTCCGGGCGCGTCGGTCGAGCTCAGGGTCTTGACCGCCAGCATGATGCGCGAGAGCTCCCCGCCGGATGCGATTCGGGCCAATGGCTTGAGATCTTCGCCGGGATTCGGAGAGATGTAGAGTTCCGCCTGCTCCACTCCCCGATTGGTCCACCCCGCGTCTGATTCCGCCGTGGTGAATCGCACTTCACAGCGCGTTCGCGCCATGGCCAGCTCGGCCAGGGATCGCTCCAGGCTGCGCGCGAAAACCGGTGCGGCTGCGGCACGCTTGGCTGTCAGGAGGGCGGCGCAACGCGAGTACTCCGCGGCCGCTCGACCCGCGGCCGCCTCGAGCTCGGCTGCGCGCTCCGTTCCATGCTCGAGCCCGTTGAGGTCCTTCTGCAACTGTTCTCTCTTGCCGATCACGTCCGCGAGCGCCGGGCCGTGCTTTTTCTTGAGACGCTCGAGCGACGCGAGGCGGTCCTCGAGCTCCTGGAGGCGCGCTGGGCTGGCGTCGATTCCAGCGAGATACGAACGCAGGAAGTGCGCGAGGTCGTCGAGCGGCGGCTTGATCGTCTCGCGCGCCGCCACGTGCGGCGTGAAGCGTTCGTCGATCGCAGCGAGGTCGCCGAGCTTGCGCCAGACGACGCCGAGCGCGCCGAGTGCCGCGTGGTCACCCTCGTAGAGCGTCTGGTAGGCCTCGTCGCAGAGGCGCTGCAGCTTGTCGGCGTTGGCGAGCACCTGCCTCGCGACGTGCAGCTCGTCGTCTTCGCCGGGCTTCGGATCGACGCGATCGATCTCGGCGAGTTGAAACGCCATGAACTCCGCGCGGGCGGCGTTCTCCCGCCGGTTCGCGTTCAGTCGATCGAGCTCGGTCTTCGCCCGCTGCCATGCGGCATGCGCTTCCGCGACCGCGCTGCGTTCGGCGTCGGCGTTGGCGAACCCGTCGATCACATCGACGTGCGCCGCGGGATCCAGGAGCACCTGATGCTCGTGCTGCCCGTGCAGATCGACGAGCGCCGCAGAGAGCTCTCTGAGCGCTCCGCTCGTGGCGAGCGCGCCGTCGACGAACGCGCGGCTTCTTCCCTGCGCGGAGACTTCGCGCCGCACGAGAACCTCGCGGCCGTCTGCCGTATCGAAGATCGCTTCGATCGACGCGGTCTCTTCGCCGGTGCGGACGAGATCTGCGGATGCGCGGCCGCCGACCAGCAAGCCGACGGCGCCGACAAGTATCGATTTTCCGGCGCCTGTCTCGCCGGTCAACACGGTCAGGCCCGGGCCGAACTCGAGCTCGAGCTGATCGATGACGGCAAGGTGCCGAATGGCGAGAAAGCGAATCATCTTCCGCGCGCGGGTGGAAGTTCCATCTTATCAGATGTTTGACACCCCCCAGGTGGCATGCTACTCTGGCGGAGCTTGCGCTGTCCCAGCGGCGCACGAAGCAGAACGTCCAATCTCGCGGAGGGTTTGTTTGTACATCCCTGTCTTCGCCCTTGCGCTTCGCGCGCAGGCGGCGCAGCCGGATGCTGGGTCCGGCGCACTGAGCACGAACACCGATCTCGTCCACCTGCTTTTCGGCGGCTCCTATCTCGCGATAGGCGTCCTGCTGATCTTGTTGGCGTTCTCAGCCATCTCGTGGGGCATCATTCTCTACAAGACGTTCGTGTACCGTCGCGCGGAACGCCAGACCGCGACGTTCCTCGACGTGTTTCGCAAGAGCAGCAAGTTCTCGGAAGTGCAGGCCGTGTGCCCGCAGCTGCACGACAGTCCGCTCGTCGGACTCTTTCAATCCGGCTACGCCGAAGTGAGCGCGCAGCTGCGTCAGCCGCCGGCCGGCGATCCATCAAAGCCGGCTGCCCCTGCCGGACGTCCAACACTGAAGAGTCTCGACGCCGTCGACCGCGCGCTGCTGCGCGCGCAGACCGTCGAACTGACGAAGCTCGAACGCCGCGTGCCGTTTCTCGCCACGACGGCGAGCATCACGCCGTTCATCGGTCTCTTCGGCACGGTGTGGGGAATCATGAGCTCGTTCCAGAGCATCGGCGCCGCGGGGTCGACGAGCCTGAACGTCGTCGCGCCCGGCATCGCGGACGCGCTGGTGGCGACGGCGGCGGGTCTCTTCGCCGCGATTCCGGCCGTGTATTTCTACAATCTCTTCACGCAGCGCGTGAAGGAAGCGGCGGCCACCATGGACGATTTCTCGCTGGAGTTCCTCAATATCTGCGAGAGGAACTTCACATGAGGAATGGACGACGTGTCGGATCCGTTCCAGACTGACGAGAGCTGATGCCCAAGGTTCAACAGAACGCCAGCGGAGGATCGGGACGCGGACGGCGCGGCCGCGGCGCGCACATCTCGACGTCGCTCGCCGAGATCAACGTCGTGCCCCTCGTCGACGTCATGCTCGTGCTGCTCATCATCTTCATGGTGACCGCGCCCATGATGCAACAGGGACTGCAGGTCAATCTTCCGCGCGCGCGGAAGGCCGATCCCGTCAGCGCGCAGCCGGTGTACGTGACCGTGCCGGCCGACTTCGGCCGCACGCGCGTCGTGCAGCTCGACAAGCGCGAGGTGCGGATCGATATTCTTCACGAGCTCGTCCGCCAGGCGATGCTCACGCGCGACGACAAGTCCGTGTTCATCAGGGCCGACGGTGCGGTGACCTTCCAGGACTTCATGACGGTCACCGACAAACTGAAAGAGGCCGGCGTCGAGAAGGTCGGGGCCATGACCCAGCCAGAGACGCGGCGCTGACCCATGCAGGAAGCCGTCAGCGGAGTTCTCGTGGGGCGCAGCCGGGAGGTCGACGGCCTCTCGCGCATGATCACGCTGTCGCTGGTGGTGCACGTGACGATGCTCACGGCGGTTGTCTTCATGCCGAAAGGATGGCTGACGTCGCAGATCGAGGACCGCCCGAACCCGGTGATGATCTCTCTCGGCGGCGTACCCGGGCAGGAGACCGGCGGCATGACCGCGATCGCGAACCGGCCCGTTCAAGCGGTTGCTCCCGACGCGAAGGCGGTCGTGACGCCGCCGGCGGTCAAAGCTCCGGAGATGACTGCCCCGTTGCCGGACGTGAAGCCAAAGCCGGTCGTCAAGCCGGTCGAGAAGCCAGTCGAGAAGTCCGCCACGCGCAAGCCGTCGACGGGAGCTGAGGTGCGGAGCGGCGCCGCGCGCGTGGAAACCGGCGGCGCAGCCGTGCCGTTCGGCGGGCTCTCGAGCGGCGGCGGCGGGACAGGCGGCGCTCGCATCGAAGGGGACTTCTGCTGTCCGGAATACATCGAGACGATGAAGCGGGCGATCTATACGAACTGGAATCAGGAACAGGGATCGCGCGGCCAGGTCGAGGTCAAGTTCACGATCAGGCGCGACGGCATGCTCACCGCCGTCGCCGTTGAGAAGACCAGCGGCAATCCGCTGCTCGATCTCGAGTCCCGGCGGGCGGTGCTCGCAACCCAGCAGATTCCACCGCTGCCGGATCAGTTCACGCGGCCTAACCTCACCGTCTATCTTCTCTTCGAGTACAAGCGCTGATGAGACACACACGATTCTTCACCGCCCTGTTCGCGGCCGGCGCCATGCTGGTGCTGACCGCGCAGACCCCGACGCAGCCGCCAGCCGGCCAGCAGACGCAGCAGCCTGACGCCGTCCGCACCGTGATTACGGGCGACCTCACGGGGCCGCCGAAGCTCGCCGTACCCGAGTTCATCCCCCTCACCAAGGAGCCGGAGGTGATCGCCGCGGCGAAGACGATCGGCGACGTGCTCTGGGACGACTTCGCGTTCGAGAAAGAGTTCTACATGATCCCGCGCGACATCCTGAGGACGGTGCCGCGTCCCGCGAACGCGGATCAGGTCGCGATCGATCGATGGAAGGAGCTCAACGCCGACGGGGTCATCGTGGGAACCGTCCGCAAGGGCCCCGAGGGCATCATCGTCGAAGCCCGGTTGATCAAGGTCGCCGACGGCACGATGGCGCTCGGCAAGCAGTACAGCGGATCGCCGCGATCGGTCAGCGACGGTGGGCGCGTGTACGCGCACTCGTTCGCGGACGAAGTCCACAAGACCCAGCGCAACCTGCGCGGCGTCGCGAGGACGAAGCTGGCGTTCTCGTCGAGCCGCGACGAAGGGCGAATCAAGGGCCCGGTCGCCGACCGGGACATCTCGAACATCTACCAGGCGGACTACGACGGCGCGAACCAGACGCGGTTGACGACGACCCGGTCGCTCGACATCGCGCCGGCGTGGTCGCCGGACATGACGGTGATTGCCTACACGTCGTACCGCACGGGATATCCGGACATCATCCTGCACTCGCTGAAGGACGCGCGGCTTCCCACGACGCCCGCCAAGGGAAGTACGGAGAACCAGAACTTCCTGCCCGCGTGGTCCCCCGACGGTTCGAAGCTGGCGTTCATGTCGACCCGCGACGGGAATCCCGAGATCTACGTCATCAACCGCGATGGCAGCGGGCTCCGGCGCGTCACGACCCATCCGAACGCGGACGCGACCCCCACGTGGTCGCCGACCGGCACGCAGCTCGCGTTCACGTCCGATCGCGGCGGGACGCCCCAGGTGTACATCGTGAACGTCGACGGGACAGGCCTGGTCAAGGTGACCGACGAGAGCTTTTGCGACCGCGCGACGTGGTCGACCGGCAGCGTGAACGAAATCGCCTACGCATCGCGCGCCGGCGGCGGATATCAGATCCGGGTCTTCGACGTCGCCAAGCGAGAGTCACGAACGATCACCGACGGCATCGGCAGCAACGAGAGCCCCGCGTTCGCGCCGAACGGCCGGCACCTCGCGTTCATGTCGGATCGAACCGGCCGCGCGCAGATCTACACCATCGCCCGGGACGGCAGCGATCTCCGGCAAATCACGAAGGCCGGAGCCAACAAGTATCCGAACTGGTCGCAATAACCTTCGCGGGTTCAGGGTTCAGGGTTCAAGGTTCAGGTTCAACGGTCAATGGTGCGGGAATGAGCGAGTGACGGACGACCGAGCGACCGAGCGACCGATCGGACGACCGAACGACCGAGCGACCGATAGTAGAAAGGTAGAGCATGCAGATTCGACACGTTATGCCGGCGGTGTTCCTCGTGGCGGTCGCGATCGCGGCGGGCGCGTGCGGGAAGCCGAAGCCGCCTGTGGCCCGGCCGACACCGCCGTCGGGAATCTCGAGCGGCACCGGTCCGTCGATCCCGAGACCGCCGGAGCCGGTTCCAGAGCCCGGTGGCGTGCCGCCGGAGCCGAAGGTCGAGGATCCGCTCAAGGTCACCGACATCGACAAGATCAATCAGAACTCGCCGTTCACGCCGGTGTTCTTCTTATACGACAGCACGGAGATAGATGCGGTAGGCCAGCAGACGCTGAATGCCAACGCCGGGATTCTGAAGAAGTATCCTGAGTGGGTGATCACGATCGAAGGCCACGCGGACGAACGGGGCACGGCCGAGTACAATCTGGCGCTCGGCACGAGGCGGGCCGCCGCGGCCCGGGACTATCTCGTTACGCTCGGCATCCCGGGCGATCGCCTTCGTACCGTGAGTTACGGCAAGGAATTCCCCTTCGATCCCACGCACAGCGAGACGGGGTGGTCGAAGAATCGCCGGGCACACTTCGTGCTCACGAGCAGGTAAGGGACCCGCCGAGCTGGTAAAGGCGGGCTGGAGTTTCGCGGCTCTGCGACAGAGGTTGAGCTCATGAGAATGTCACGCGCGTTGGCAGCGGCCGGTCTCGTCGCCGGATTGCTCTCTCCCTCGGCGGCGAACGCCGACACCGACAAGGAACACCGGCTGCTGATGGCGGAGATCCGCATGCTCCAGGAGCAGCAGCAGGAAATGCGGCAGGCGATCCTCGGCCTGGGCGAAACGCTGAAGGCGTTGAACGCACGGCTGGAGAGCGACGCCAATCGCGACCAGAAAGCGTTCGCCGACAGCAAGCTCCTCGTCGAGGGCGTGGCCGAGTCGGCCCGTGTGCTCCGCGAGAAGGCCGACGAAACGAACGTGCGGCTGTCGTCGATGACCCAGGAGCTGCAGTCGCTCAGGCAGACAGTCGGGGCAATGCCCGCGTCCGCGCAGGTTCCCGCGAGCCCCACCGGAGATCCCTCCGCGGGCGATCCTGCGGCCTCGCCAACCGGCGCCGCACCCCCCGCCGCGGGATCGAATCCGCCGCCCAATGTCTCCCCGACGGCACTATGGGATCGCGTGTACGCGCTCTATACGGCGGGTCAATTCGACCTGGCGGTCGAAGGGTTCCAGTCCTACATCCGAGGATTCCCGACGTCGCCGCAGGCTGACGATGCTCAGCTGTACATCGGGCATTCACTGTACAGCGCCGGAAAAGTACGCCGATGCCGCGTCGGCCCTCCAGCGCGTCATCACGAACTACCCGCAGTCCGACAGCGTGCCGGCCGCGTACTACAAGCTCGGGCTCACCTACGAGGCGCTGAAGCAGATGGAGCCGGCGCGGCGAGCGCTGGAGACGGTGATCAAGAATTACCCCGCGACGTCCGAGGCGACGCTCGCGCGCCAGGTCCTCGTACGCCTGCAGGACAAGAAAGAGTGACGCGGATCTCGAGTGGACGCGGATCTCGCGGATCTCGCGGATACGCATGTCGCGGACCGAGCGACGCGGATCACGCGGATCACGCGGATCGCGTGATCCGCCGCTAGAACGGGATATCGTCGTCGGTGAGCTCGGACGCGGGCTCGCCCATCGGTTCATCCACGCCGGCCGGCCCGGCCGCTCGCTGCTGACGCGCGGCGCCCGCGCCTCCCCCACCGCCGCTCAGGAGCACGACGCGATCGCCGCGGACCTCGGTGGTGTAGCGCTTGTTGCCGTCCTTGTCGTCCCACTGGCGCGTCTGCAGCTTGCCTTCGATGTAGATCTGCTTGCCCTTCGTCAGGTACTCGGAAAGGGACTCCGCGGTCTTCCCCCACAGCACGACGCGGTGCCACTCGGTTTTTTCCTGCCGCTGCCCACCCTTGTCGTTCCACACCTCGGTCGTGGCGAGATTGAGCGTCGCGACGGCCGCGCCGCCGGGCGTATACCGCAGCTCGGCGTCGCGACCGAGATTGCCCACGAGAATGACCTTGTTCACACTGCCCATGCCAGGAGTCCTTTCAAGAGTCCAGCCATTCTGAACTCCGCGTTTTCGTGCGTCAATTGAGATCTGCAGCGCCGATGTACGCAGCGAACGCGCCCGCGAGGCGCTGCGCGCGTACGCAGAATCCTACGTCTGCCGCCCGTAGCGATCCTCGAGGCGCACGACGTCGTGGAGCTCGGGAGTGGAGACCTCGAAGATGTCGCAGTCTTCGATGGCGGTCATGCGGTGGACGGTCTTCGGCGTGATGTGAACGGCTTCGCCGATTTTCATTTCCGCGCTTCACGAGCGCGTCCGGTTCGCCGATCTCGAACAGCAGGCGGCCGGACCACAGGAAGATCGTCTCATCCTTCTGATTGTGATACTGCAGGCTCAGCGCGTGCCCGGCGTTGACGTGGATCAGTTTTCCAACGTAGCGATCCGTTTTCGCCCAGTGCAGCTCGTATCCCCACGGCTTCTCGACTCGCGTCACGTCATCCGGCACGGACATCTCCTTCAATTGACTTTCGATCCAATCGGTTCGGCCAGCTCGGTCAGGTTCTTTTCGATCTCGGCCGCCGTGCGGCCGGCGAGCGCCCGTCGGGCCGCGGTCCGCGCCTCCGACGCGCGCAGCGAGCGGATGACGCGCTTGGCGAGCGGGATCGCCGTCGGCGCCATGCTCAGCTCGCGCAGCCCGAGTCCGACGAGGAGCGTGATGAGCACGGGGTCGGCCGCCATCTCGCCGCAGACGGCGACGGGGATCCTCGCGCGCCGTCCCGCGCGCACCACGAGCCTGATCGCGCGCAGGATCGCGGGATGCAGCGGCTCGTACAGACGCGCCAGGCGATCGTCGGTTCGATCGACGGCGAGGCAGTACTGAATCAGATCGTTCGTGCCGATGCTGAAGAAATCCGCCTCCGACGCAAGGAGATCGGCCGTCAGCGCCGCGGACGGCAACTCGATCATCACGCCAATCGGGACGTCGGGCACGTCGAAACCGCGCGCGCGGAGCGTCAGTCGGCCGCCAGCGCGACCTGCGCCCGCGCGGCGCGCAGCTCCTCCAGCCCCGACACGAAAGGAAACATGATCCGGAGCGGACCGTGGGCCGCCGCCCGAAGCAGCGCGCGCAGCTGGGCCTGAAACAGCTCTTCGGTCGCGAGGCTCAAGCGCACGCCGCGCATCCCGAGCGGCGATCGCGCCGCCTCACCGCCCGGCAGCGAATCGATCCGCAGCTGTCCTTCGGTGACATCGAACGTGCGAATCGTGACGCGGCGCGGCGCGGCGCTCGCGACGAGCAGGCGGTACGCGTTGAACTGCGCGTCCTCGGTCAACCGCGCGAGCGCACCCGGCCCGCCGGTCGTCAGCAGGAACTCGGATCGGAACAGCCCGATGCCCTCGGCGCCGCGTTCCCGCGCCCGCGCCGTATCGTCGGGTGCCTCGATGTTCGCCTCGAGGCGGATCTCGACGCCGTCCTCCGTGATCGCGGGCAGCATCGCGGTATTCGTCCAGCGACTCCTCGTATGCGCGCCGGCGGCGCTGCCGTGTCTCGATCTGCTCGAGCGTCTCCGGGTCGGGCTCGACGACCACCTCCCCCGTCGTGCCGTCCACCGCGACGAGCGCGCCCGGCGCGACGACGACGCTGGCGTTGTGCAGCCCGGCGACGGTCGGCACGTGCAGCGAGCGCGCGAGGATAGCCGTGTGATTCGTCCAGCTTCCTGCGTCGGTGACGAGCCCCGCGAGGCGCTGCCAATCGAGCTGCGCGATGACCGACGGCGTCACTTCGTGCGCGACGAGCACGAGCGGCCCCTCGAGCTCGTTGAAGAGATCCGTCGGATCGCCGGCGGCGCGAAGGTTCATCGTCAGACGGCCCACGACGTCCGCGACGTCGCCTTTGCGCTCGCGAAGGTACGGGTCCTCGGTTTGATCGAACAGCGACGAGATGTACTCGAGCGCGCGCTGCAGCGCCGACTCCGCGTTCAGCCGCTCGGTGCGGATCGTCTCGGCCGCGCGGCCGCAGAGCATGCCGTCGTCGAGCATGAGGATCTGCGCGTCGAACAGATACGCATGCGGCGCCCCCGCGCTCGACGCGATGCGCTCCTTGATCTGCTCGATCTGTTCCCGCGAGCGGACCCTCGCGGCATCGAGCCGATCGAGCTCGCGTTCGACGAGCCAGGGCGGCACGCGGAACCGGAGATCGCGCGTGCCCCGCTTGAGGACGAGCGCCTTGCCGATGCCGATCCCGGGCGACACACCAAGGCCGGTCAGTCTCATGACGGTACCTCGTCGAAGCCGCGCTCGACGAGCGCGGTCAACGCCGCAATTGCCTGCGCCTCGTCGGTCCCGGTCGCCGAGATCGTCACGGTGCTGCCCTGCGAGGCGGCCAGCAGCAGGAGGCCCATGATGCTCTTTCCGTCCATGTCGCGAGCTCCCCTGGCAACGCGGATTCGCGCGGTGAACGCGCTCGCCGTGTGCACGAACCTGGCGGCCGCGCGCGCGTGGAGCCCCAGGGGGTTGACGATCGTTACGGCGTTCGACGTCATGCTTTCTCTCCGCGCAGCAGATCCGAGGCGACCCAGATGGCGTTGCGGCCGTCTTCCAGGATCTCGCGCGCGATCGCAGGGAGCGCGTTCTCTCTGGGCGCCCGGGCGAGCTTGATCAGCATGGGAAGGTTGACGCCGGTGATGACCTCCACGTGATCGCTCACGAACGTCACCGCCAGGTTGGCCGGCGTTCCGCCGAACATGTCGGTGAGCACGAGCACGCGCGCCACGTCTCCGTCCGTGCCGCCCGCCGACGCCTGCACTCGGCTGATCGCCGCCCCGATTTCTTCCTTCGCCCGTTCGACTTCGTCGTGCCAGCCAATCGACACGGCCGCGAAGTTCGGCAGGTCGCCGACGATCATCTCCGCCGAGTTGACGAGCTCCGTCGCGAGCTGCCCGTGCGTGACGACAACGACTCCGAGCTTCATGGATGGCTGGCCTCCCATCGTCAGTCGATCGCGATGTCTCTGTGCGCAACCCTGAGCTGCACGCCTTTGATGCCGCCCAGGCCCTTCTTCAGGGCTTCGGCGATCGCCACCGAGCGATGCCGTCCGCCCGTGCACCCGATCCCGATCGTCAAATACGACTTTCCTTCCTTGACGTACTGGGGAACGAGGAACTTCAGCAGGTTCAGCGTGTGCTTCAGGAACTCCGCGGTCGCCTCCGATCGATCCAGGTAGCGGCGGACGTCGCGGTCGCGCCCCGTATGCGGCCGCAGCGCCGGCACGAAGTGCGGATTCGGCAGGAACCTGACGTCGAACAGCAGGTCCGCGTCGACGGGGATGCCGTGCTTGAAGCCGAAGCTGAGTATCGTCACGACGAGCCGCGTACCGGGAGCGCGCCCGCTCGCCACGCCGGTGAACACGTGGCGAAGGTCGTGGACCGTCATCTTTGACGTATCGACGACGTGGTCGGCAATCCGCCGAATTTCGCGCATCGCCTTGCGCTCTTCGCGGATGCCTTCGATCGCCGACGTATCCGGCGCCAGCGGATGGGGCCGGCGGGTCTCGCTGAAGCGCCGGACGAGCGTACCTTCTCCGGACTCGAGGAAGATGAGGACGGGGCTCAGGTTCCTCATCGCCTTCAGCCGGCGGTAGATCGCGGGAAAATCCTCGAGCAGCCGGCCCTCGCGCACGTCGACGACCACTGCCGCGCGCGAAATCTCGCTGCCCGCCCTCAACGTGAGCTCGGCGAGCATCGGCAGCAGCGTGACCGGCAGGTTGTCGACGCAGAAGTACCCGAGATCCTCCAGCGCCCTGATCGCCTGAGATTTTCCCGACCCCGACAATCCGGTCAGAACGACGAATCGGGAGCTGACGGCCCTTCTGGCAGCTCTCCGCGCAGCGTGACGTTTCTCCCGCACGTGATCTTCTGTCCTCTGTCTCTGGTCCGGCTGACGCCGGACGCTGTCAGTTCGGTCGACGCTGGCCGCGATGCGCGGCTACAGGTCCTCGCCGTACTCGAGCTCCGTTTCAGGTTCGACCCGTTCCGCGCCTCCCTGGAGCCGCTCGTTCAGCCGTGCCACCAGGCGCCTCGCCGCGTGGTGTCCCCGTGACCGGAGCAGCTGGTTGCGCGCCGCCACCTCGACGAGGATCGCGACGTTGCGCCCCGGCCCGACCGGCATACGGATCATCGGAATCCGGATTCCGAGCAGCTCGTAGTAGCTCTCGTCGAGGCCGAGCCGATCGGTACTCCGCCCGGCCTCCCATCGCTCGAGCTGCACGACCAGCTCGACGCGCTTGGACGTCCGCGTCGACGCGACGCCGAAGAGATCCTGCACGTTGATCAGCCCGAGACCGCGAATCTCCATGTGATGGCGCGTCAGCTCCGCGCAGCTGCCCAGCACGAACGACTGTGCGCGGCACCGCAGCTCCACCGCGTCGTCCGCGACGAGGCGATGGCCCCGAACGACCAGGTCGAGCGCGCATTCGCTCTTGCCGATTCCGCTCTCCCCGATGACGAGGACACCCAGCCCGAGGATGTCCATCAGCACGCCGTGGATCGATCCGCGCGCGGCCAGGTACGTATCGAGGACGGTCGACAAGCGGGACATCGCCTCCGGCGTCGCGGCGCGCGTCCGCAGCAGCGGAATCCGGGCGCGGTCCGCCTCGATCGACATCTCCGGCGGCGGCGAGAATCCGTCGGTGATGAGGAGGCATGGCAGATCGCGGCCCATCACCCGCTTCAGCACGGCGGTACGCTCCGCGCTGGCCAGACCTTCCAGATAGCGAACTTCGCTCTCCCCGAAGACCAGTACGCGGCCGCCGCGCAGGTACGCGTCGAATCCCGACAGGGCCAGGCCCGTCTTCTGCGTGTGGGGGATCGTGATGCGCCGATCGAGACCGTCTCCGCCGGCCAGCAGCTCGAGATCGATTGCGCGGGAGTCGGCGAGGTCTCGCAGCACCGTAGCCACGGTGACCCCGTTCGGCTCGGTGGTGTCGGTATCCGTCACGTCAGTCCGGCTCGATCAGTCCGTAGTTCCCGTCGGTCCGGCGGTAGAGAATGCTGATGGCATCCGAGTCGGCGTTGCGATAGACGACAAAGGTTTCCGCGCCCGTGCCCAGCCGCTGGATGGCGTCGTCGACCGAAAGCGGTTTGACGGCGTAGCGGGTCGCCTTGATGACGCGATGCGCGTTGACGGCCTCGGCCGGCAGGTCCGGCTGGGCCGGCACCGTACGCCCGCCACTCCCGCGGCGCTTGCGCGCCTGCCACTTGCCCGTCAGCGTCTGTGCCTGCTGCTCGATCTTTTCGGCGGCCTCCCGTATGGAAACGTTCCAGCCCGTGCCCTCGCCCTTTGCGCGCAGGATGTGATCGCCGCGCGCGTGCACGATGATCTCCGCACGATGCCGGTATTTTTCCTTCGTGAGGACGACCTGCGCCGAGATCGCGCTGTCGTTGAGGATGCGTTCGAGTTTTGCCAGCCGCCGGCCGATCAGCTGTCGGAGCGGCGGGCCCATTTCCACGTGCCGGCCAGTGATGTCGAGGCGCATGATGTTGGCTGCCAGTCGGCTTCCAGCTTCCAGCTTCCAGCAGAGAACATTCGATCTCAATTGCACGGCCAGCGTCGGTCAGCTCCGTGCGGGAAGCTGGAAGCTGGTCGCTGGAAGCTGACTAGAAAAGCACTTTCCGTTGGTTCGACGTCGGGATCTTCAGCTCCTCGCGGTACTTTGCGATCGTCCGCCGGGCGAGCATCAATCCTTCCTTCTGGAGAATGCTCACGATCTTCGAATCGCTCAAGGGCTTTCGCGGATCTTCATGCTCGATGATCTTCCGGATGCGCTGCTTGATCGTGACCGACGAGACGCTCTCGCCGTACGAGCTGCTGATGCCGCTGTGGAAGAAGTACTTCATCTCGAACACGCCTTGCGGCGTGTGCATGTACTTGTTGTTCACGACGCGGCTGACCGTCGACTCGTGCATGCCGATGTCGTTGGCCACGTCGCGGAGGACGAGCGGCCTGAGGTACTCGATGCCGTGATCGAGGAACTCCTTCTGGAAGTTGATGATGCTCGTCGCGACCTTGTGGATGGTCTTCTGCCGCTGGTCGACCGACTTGATGAGCCACAGCGCGGAGCGGAACTTGTCCTTCACGTACGCGCGCGTCTCGTCGTTCGATTCGCCGCCGCTCTTGTCGAGCAGCCGCCGGTAGACCGGGCTGATGCGCAGCTGCGGGAGCCCTTCCTCGTTCAGCGCCGCGACGTACTGATCCTCGACCTTCACGATGTACACGTCGGGAATGACGTACTGCGACTGGGTCGGGTTGTAGCGGCTCCCGGGCTTCGGATCGAGGTTGCGGATGATCTCGATGTGCTCCTTGAGATCGTCGATCGACATCCCGAGCTTGCGGGCGATCTCGGGCACCTGGTGGTTCTGCAGCAGCCGCAGGTGTTCCGTGACGATCTTCTCGGCCGGCGTGCCCTCGAAGCCGAACTGCCGGATCTGGAGCCAGAGGCATTCCTGGAGGTCGCGCGCGGCCACGCCGATCGGATCGAACGTCTGCACGTGCTGCAGCGCGCGCTCGACGTCGGCGACCGACCACTCGCCCATCGCGGCGATCTCCTCGACGGACGCGACGAGATAGCCGTCGTCGTCGAGGTTGCCGATGATGGCGCCGCCGATCTCGCGAAGCTGGTCGTCGCTCGTCTGAAGCGAGAGCTGCCACAGCAGGTGGTCCGAGAGGGATCCGGTCGTCGAGAGCGTGTTCTCGATCGGCGGAAGCTCCTTCACCTCGGACGGCGTCCGCGAGCGGTATCCGTCGTCGAGGTAGTCGCCGAAGAAGTACTCGTAGTCCGCGTCGTCCCAGGAGTCGGTCTTTTCGGCAGCGGGCTTCTCGGCTTCCGCCTTGTCGGTCTGCTGCTGCTCGGCGGGCTGGAGTTCCTCGGTGGGGACCTCTTCGAGCAGCGGGTTCTCGACCATCTCCTGGTTCAGCAGGTCGGAGAGCTCGAGCGTCGACATCGGCAGCAGCTTGATCGCCTGCTGCAGCGACGGCGTCAGAATGAGCTTCTGAACGAGTTTGGTGTGTAACCGCTGCTGAATCGCCATGAACGCTAACGCGAATCCCTGATCAATCTTAGTCCAATCGGAAGTCCGCGCCGAGGTAAATCCGCTTGACCTCTTCGTCGGCCGCCAGACTGTCCGGCGTTCCGCTCCGGAAAATGACGCCGTCGTGCACGATGTAGGCGCGATCCGTGATCTTCAGTGTCTCACGAACGTTGTGGTCGGTGATGAGCACCCCGATTCCCCGCCCCTTGAGGTGGAAGATGATCTGCTGGATGTCGGTCACCGCGATGGGATCGATGCCCGCGAACGGCTCGTCGAGCAGCATGAACTGGGGGGAGATGACGAGGGCGCGCGTGATCTCGACGCGGCGGCGCTCGCCGCCCGACAACGTGTACGCGGGTGATTTCGCCAGGGGGGTCAGCGACAGTTCCGCGAGCAGATCGCGCAGCCGGGCGCGGCGTTCGGCGCCGTTCGGCGAGATCGTTTCGAGGATGGCCAGGATGTTCTGCTCGACCGTCAGCCCGCGGAAGATCGAGGCTTCCTGCGGAAGGTAGCCGATCCCCTTTCGGGCGCGCACGTACATCGGATCGTCGGTCACGTCGGCGCCGTCGAGCAGGACGCGGCCGGAGTCGGGCGCGGTCAGGCCGACGACCATCGAGAACGTCGTCGTCTTGCCGGCGCCGTTCGGGCCCAGGAGCCCCACGACCTCGCCGGACGCGATCTCAAGATTCACGCCTCTGACAACCGTCCGCCCGCCGTACGACTTCGTGAGATCGCGCGTCCGCAGCGTCGCCATTCAGCTTCGCAGTTCCGCCGGACAGGTGTCGAGCGGCTTGGACTGCACGGGCACGAGGTTCGTGATGGCTTCGGCGCGCAGGTGCTCGGTCGTTCGCTCGTAGGTCATCGTCGTGCCGTTGGTCTGCTTGCAGGCGCCCTGGTCGTCCTTCTGAATCGCGATAGCCGGCTGCCCCGTCAGGAGGTACGTGTCGGTGCTCGCGGTGTAGACCAGATGCATCCCCGTGGCGTAGAGCTTGTCCAGCTTCACGGAGACCGTGCCGTCCGCCTCCGCGCGGTCGACCTCGTTGCCGGTGTCCTTCAGGAAGAGATCGATCCGCTTGCCGCTCATGTCGCCTCGCGTGCTCGTGAGCTTCGCCATCGCGGGTCCGGTCGACGTGTAGGTCGCGATCCGTTTGGCGTCATCGTACACCAGCACGTCGGACGAGGCCTTCGTCTCCATCGGCTTCTTGACCTTCGTCTTCGGGTCCTGGTCGACGAGCATCATCGTCGTTCGCACGCTGCCGCGCGCGGTCAGGTTGCCGGTGCGATCGTTCAGCACGATCGTGTCGCCGTTGATCCTCGATTGATCCTGCCAGAGGAGCGCATTGCCGCTGTAGGTCGCCTCGGAGACCCCGTCGTACGACAGGCGGTTGGAGGTGACGTTCGCGGGCTTGTCCTGCTCGAGCATCGCCGGCACGCGCTTCTGGGTCCCGCCCGCAGCGGGCTTCTGCGGCTTGATGATGCTCCGGACATCGGTGTCGGCGGACAGCTTCTGCGTGGATGGCGACATTTGGATGTTGCGGGCCTGCACGGTCAGCTGTGCGTTGGTGACGATCGGACCCGTTCCGGTCTCGCCGTCAGCGGGAGACAAGTCGAGTTGATCGCGATCGATCGCGTAGAGCGCGCGCGGTGCCTCGGCGGTCGCCTGCGCGTCGGCGAACCGCGCGTTCCCGCGGAAGTCCGCCTTCTCGATCGGTCCGAGCCCGGGCTTGGTGTCCACGATGAGCCGTTGCGACCGCGCCCTGCGCTCGCTGGCCGGCGACTTGGCCTGCGCAGGACGCGTCTCGAGATAGTCCACGCCCCCCTCGAAGACCGCGTTCTGCAGTCCTTGTCCCGGCGCGCCGCTCGCGCGGAGCGACGCCGAGCGGATCTGCTTGGCCGGCGACTCCCCTTCGGCCGGAAGATCGACCTGGACCTTCTCGATCGCCACGAGGCTCGTGACGGTTGCGCCGTCAGGGGACATGCCGATGTCGATCGTGGATCCGGAGATCCTGCGGCTCGGCGCGCCCGCGGCGCCCGGAAGCTCGGCGACGGCGTTCTCCATCAGCTTCGAGCTTTGAAGCGTCCGGCCGTCTTCCGCGTAGATCATGTCGATGTTGCGCGCGACCATCGACTGGGCGCCGGCGCCGGTGCCGGTGATCCGGCTCTGCTCCCGCAATTGCAGCTGCCGCGCCTTCTCGCCTTTCTCGTCGAGGATGATCGTGATCTCGTTGGCTTCCGCCGTACGGCCGTCAGAGACGATGCGCGCGGCCTTCACGAGCTTCATGTAGTTGTCCGCGCGCGCCAGGCCGGCGGTGCCGGCTGTCGCCTCGAGCGCTCCACCGCCAGCCGCGTCCGGCGCGGCGGTGACGCGCGCCTGGTCGAGGATCCAGAGGACGTCGCGGTTGCGATCGTAGGTCGCGCCCACGCCATTGCCCTTCATCCGGCCCTTCGTCCACTCCACCGGACCTGGAATCCGGAGCACCCCTTCGTTGCCGTCGTAGTTGGCTTCGGCCGACGTGATTACCAGCCCGGTCTCGGTCTTGAGCGTGACGTTCCCGCGCATCTGCCCGAGGGATTTCTCGTTCGGCTTGTCGGGCGGCGTCGTGACGTCGGCTTCATCCGCGGTCACCGTGATCGGACGCCCGTCCCGATCCTTGAGCTTGAGCTCGACGCCGACGAACCTGGACCGTCCGCCTTCGTAGACCAGGTATCTTTTGAATTTGATCGAGGAGATGACCTTGTCGACTCTCGACAGGTCGAGCGTGCCTTCGGAGGTTTCGGAGATCGCTTTGGGATCGGTGGGCTCCGACGTCTTGCCCGGCTTTGGCGCCACCCGCGTGCCCTGGCGCAGCGAGTAGAACACGACGCCCGCGAACAGGATGACGAAGCTGGCAATCACCAGTCGGGCAGTTCGTTGCCAACGCACCTGATCATTCTAACGCTTTGATGTCGGCGACGTTGAGCTCCAGGTAGGTCTCGCCCTTGTATTCGTTGCGCTCGAGCGAGAACGCGAGGTTCACGCCCGCGCGGTTCTTCTCGAGGAACTCCGCCTGCTCGGCGGCGCGCCACGCGATCGCCCTGAAGCGGCGTCCGTCCTGATTGAACGTCATCGACAGGTGCCGTTCCTTGATCGAGCGGGGCCCGTCGACGATCTCGACCGGGCTGGCGTGGAACACGGGGCGGGGATTGCCCATCCCGAACGGGCCCAGCGCGTCGAGGCCGCGGACGAGATCCGGCGTGATCGACTTGAGGCTGAGGGGCCCGTCGATTCGCAGCCGCGGCCGCAACTGATCGGGCTCGAGGACGTCGTCCGCGTAGGCGTTGATTCGTGCTCGGAACTCGGGCACGCGCGCGGCCTCCATCGTCAGGCCCGCGGCCTGCCTGTGTCCGCCGAACCGGACGAAGAGGTCGGCGCATCGTTCGAGCGCCTGCAGCATGTCGAAGTCGGGAATGCTGCGGCAGGATCCGTGCGCCACGTCGCCGTCCACCGACAGCACGATTGCCGGCTTGTGATAAGTGTCCACGAGCTTCGACGCCGCAATGCCGATCACGCCGCGATGCCAGCCCTCGCCGCCGACGACGAGCACGTTGTGGGCGCCGACGGCCGGGTCGCTCTCGATCGCTTTCCTGGCCTCGGTGACGAGCTCGGCTTCCTCCTGCTGACGCCTGATGTTTTCGTCGTTGAGCTGCTGCGCGAGCGAGCGGGCTTCGTCCCCCATCGCTTCGTCGGTCGCCAGCAGCAGGCGGGTCGCGATGTCGGGCGTGCTCATGCGCCCGGCGGCGTTGACGCGAGGCGCGAGCATGAACGCGACCTGGTAGCTGTCGATCGTCTTGCCCGCGAGTCCAGACGCCTCGAGCAGCGAACGCAGACCGATCGTGTGCGGGCCGCGCGAGAGCGACGCAAGGCCGAAGCGCGCGATGACGCGATTTTCGCCGACGAGCGGGACGACGTCCGCAAGGGTGCCGACGGCGGCGACCTTGACGAAGGCAGGCAGCCACTTGTTCTTCCCCGCCCTGCCGCACAGCGCCTGCACGAGCTTGAACGCCACGCCGACGCCGGCGAGGTTCTTGTCGGGATAAGTGCAGTCGTGGCGCTTGGGGTTGATCACCGCGAGGGCGTCGGGCAGCGTGCCATCCGGTTCGTGGTGGTCCGTGATGATCAGGTCCACGCCGAGATCGCGGGCGCGTTTCGCCGCCTCCGACCCGCGGATGCCGCAGTCGACCGACACGATGAGCTGCACGCCGTCGGCATGCAGGCGCTCGATCGCGGCGGGCTGAAGGCCGTAGCCGTCCCGCAGGCGTTCGGGAATGAAGTGCACGACCGAGCCGCCGAGCATTTCCAGCGCGCGCCGGAGGATGACCGTCGACGTGATCCCGTCCACGTCGTAGTCGCCGTGGACGGCGATCCGTTCCCCGCGGGCCAGCGCCTGCTCGAGGCGCGCGACAGCACGGTCCATGTCGGCCAGGCGGAAGGGATCGTGCAAATGATCCAGCGACGGATTCAGGAAGCGATCGGCCGCCTCAGGATCGCCGAGACCGCGCAGGCACAACAGCCGCGCCACCGTAGGATGCACGTTGAGCGTCGCCGCCAGCGCCACGGCTTGCGCGTCGTCGCACGGAAGATGTGTCCACAGGAGAGACTTCGCCACAGGTTCAGTCGCCCGGTCCGAGCTTCGCGGTAGGCTTTTCGGTGTCGACGAACGCCGAGCCCTCGGCGCCCATCTTCCGGAACTTCTCGTAGCGCCCCGCGAGCCGCTCCTCGACGCTCATCCCCGACAGCTCCGCGAGAGCCGTCGAGAGCGCCTGATCGACGAGCGCCGTCGCGGCGTCGTAGTCGTTGTGCGCGCCGCCCGCCGGCTCCGGAATGATCGCGTCGATGAGGCCGAGCGAGAGGAGATCGGGTGCGGTGATCTTCAACGCGGCAGCCGCCTCGACCTTGCGGTTGGCATCGCGCCAGAGAATCGCCGCGCAGCCCTCCGGCGGAATCACGCTGTACACCGCGAATTCCTGCATCAGCACGCGATCGCCGATCGCGATCCCGAGCGCGCCTCCGCTTCCACCCTCGCCGCAGACGATGATCACGATCGGCACTTCGAGCAGGATCATCTCGCGCAGGTTGAACGCGATGGCTTCCGCCACGCCGCGCTCTTCGGACTCGACGCCCGGATACGCGGCCGGCGTGTCGATGAACACCACGATTGGCCGTCCGAACTTCTGCGCCAGCTCCATGACGCGCAGTGCCTTGCGATACCCTTCCGGCCGGGCGTATCCGAAATTGCGGAAGATCTTCTGCTTGGTGTCGCGCCCCTTCTGGTGGCCGACGACGGCGATGGGCTGGTCCTTGTAGGTCGCGATCCCGCAGACGATGGCGTGGTCGTCGGCGAATCGCCGGTCGCCGTGCAGCTCGTCGAAGCCGGTGAACAGCCGTTCGACGTAGTCGAGCGTGTTCGGCCTGGCCGAGTGCCGCGCAACGAGGACCCGCTGCCAGGGCGTCAGGTTCGCATACAGCTCGACGCGGATGTCCTCGGCGCGTTTACGAAGGGACTCGATGGACCGCTCGCGCTCCGGTGTGCGCGGCAGCATGCTGAGCGCCTCGATCTCCTTCAGGAGGACGCCAATCGGTTCTTCGAACTCGAGTAGGTCGGGCATGTGTCAGCTTCCGGCTGCCAGTTTCCAGCTTCCAGATAGAGAGCCTCCAGCCAGGCCATTGCAATCCGAGCCGGCTGGCCAGGAGCGGCACGCTCTGGCTGGGGGCTGGAAGCTGGTAGCTGGAAGCTTCCTCATCACTTCAGCACCACCGATCCCGCGCCGCACAACTGCTCCACTTCCGCGACCAGCCGCTCGGTCGGCTTCACGCGCTGCGTGACGTCCGCGCGCACGAGCAGCCGGCCGTCGGCGCCCTTGACGTCGACCTCGAGGTACACGCGCCGATCGCCCCGGTGGCGCGCCAACAGTTCCGCGAGCGCTTCGAACGTCGGGCGCGTGTTGAGGGCGGCCTTCAAGTGAATCGCGACCTCGCGAGTCGTCCGTTCGACGAGCGCCGCCATCGGCAGCAGCTCGGTGGCGACGAGCCGCGCCGACTCGTCGTCTTTCTCCAGCTTGCCGCGGACGAGCAGCATCGCGTCGACCTCGACGAGCGACGCATGCTTCGCGAAGGCCTCGGGAAACACGACGACCTCGACGCTGCCCGCCACGTCGTCGAGCATGAAGACGGCCATGCGATCGCCCTTTCGCGTCTTGAGCGCGCGCAGGCCCGAGACGATCCCCGCGACCCAGACGTCCGCTTCCGAAGCCGTGAGCTCGCCCACGCGGCGGGCGCCGAAGAGCCCCAGGTCCTTCGCGAAACGCTCGAGCGGATGGCCGCTCATGTAGAAACCGAGCGCTTCCTTCTCGCCCGCCAGCTGCAGCGCCTCTGTCCAGGCCGGCACATCGGGCAGCGGCGCAGCGCCCGGGGCGTCTCCCGGCTCGTCGCCGGAGCCGATCATCGCGCCGAAGAGCTGGTGTTGACCCTTTTCACGATCGCGTTGATGGCGTCCGCCGTGCTCGAGCGCCCTGTCGACGGCAGCGAAGAGCCGCGCGCGACGCATTGCGGTTGGCTCCGAGGAGGGCGCGAGCGAGTCGAGCGCGCCCGCTTTGACGAGGCTCTCGAGCACGCGCTTGTTGACCAGCCGCAGATCGACGTGCTCGCACAGCGTGTAGAGCGATGCGATCGGGCCATGCTCGCGCCTGACGCCGAGGATCGACAGCACGGCCCCTTCCCCGACGTTCTTCACCGCGCACAGCCCGAAGCGCACGCCTTCCTTCACGACCGAGAACGGCAGCTCGCTCGCGTTGACGTCCGGCGGGAGGATCGGGACCTGCAGCTCGCGGCACTCGCCGAGGTACATCGCCAGCTTGTCGGTGTTCGCGGCTTCGATCGTGAGCAGCGCCGCGACGAAGTGCCGCGGGTAGTTCGCCTTCAGCCATGCCGTCTGGTAGGCCAGCAGCGCGTAGGTCGTCGAATGCGACTTGTTGAAGCCGTAGCCGGCGAAGTACTCCATCAAGTCGAAAATCTTGGTGGCTTTCCTCTCGTTGACGCCGTTGGCCTTCGCGCCTGTCATGAACGCTTCGCGCTGTTTGGCCATGACCTTGGGGTCTTTCTTCCCCATCGCCTTGCGCAGCACGTCGGACTGCCCCATCGAGAAGCCCGCGAGCACGGCCGCGATGCGCATGACCTGTTCCTGATACGCGATGACGCCGTAGGTATCCGACAGGATCGGCGCGAGCTGCGGCAGCTCGTATTTCACTTCGGTCTTCCCCTGCTTGCGCGCGATGAAGTCGTCCACCATGCCGCTCTTGAGCGGGCCGGGCCGATAGAGCGCGTTGAGCGCGATGAGGTCGTCGAGCCGTTCCGGCTTCGCCTTGCGCAGCAGCTCGCGCATGCCGGAGCTCTCGAACTGGAAAACGCCGTAGGTCTGTCCGTTGCTGAAGAGCTCGTACGTCTTTGGATCGTCGAGGCTGAGGGTGTCGATGTCGATCTCGGTTCCTTCCGTGCGCTTGATCTCATCGATCGCGTCGCGGATGAGCGTGAGCGTGCTGAGGCCGAGGAAGTCCATCTTCAGCAGGCCGACACGCTCGACCTCCTTCATGGCCCACTGCGTGACGATTTCGTCCTTCTGGCTCTTGTAGAGGGGCACGAACTCGGTCAGCGGCTTCGGGGCGATGACGACGCCCGCGGCGTGGACCGAGGCGTGGCGGGTCATGCCCTCGAGGCGGCGGGCGATCGCCAGGAGCTCCTTCACCCGCTCGTCCTTCTGCTCCATCTCCTTGAGCGCGGGATTCTGCTCGAGCGCCTTCTCGAGCGTCATGTCGAGCGCGGCCGGCACGGCCTTGGCCACCTTGTCGGCATCCGCGTACGGGATGTCCATCACGCGCGCGACGTCGCGCACGACGGCCCGCGCCTTCATCGTCCCGAACGTGATGATCTGCGCGACGTTCTCCCGGCCGTACTTGCGCGTGACGTAGTCGATGACCTCGCCGCGCCGGCGTTCGCAGAAATCGATGTCGATATCGGGCAGCGACACGCGCTCGGGATTGAGGAACCGCTCGAAGATGAGGTCGTACTCGATCGGATCGACGTCGGTGATCCGCAGGCAGTACGCCACGAAGCTGCCGGCTGCCGAACCGCGTCCGGGCCCGACCGGGATGCCCTGCTCGCGGGCGTACCGGATGAAGTCCCAGACGATCAGGAAGTACCCGGGTACTTCATCTGCTTGATCATCTCGACCTCGTACGCCAGCCGCCGCTCGTACTCGTCGATGGTGTGGCGCAGGACGCCGCGCGACTGGAGCTCCTGCAGGCGCGGCAGGCGGTGGTTGAACCCCTCACGGACCTCGTGCTCGAAGTACTCGTCGAGCGTGTAGCCGGGCGGCACGTCGAAATTCGGCAGATGGTTCGAGGTCGCCGACAAATCGACGTGGCAGCGTTCGGCGATGCGGACCGAGTTGGCCAGCGCCTCCGGGAATTCACCGAAGACCGCCGCCATCTCGGCGCCGGTCTTCAGATAGAACTGGTCGCCGTGGTAGCGCAGGCGGTCGGCGTCGGTGACGGTCTTGCCCGTCCCGATGCAGAGCAGGATGTCGTGAGGCCGGTAGTCCGAGTTCTGCAGGTAGTGGACGTCGTTCGTGCAGACGAGCGGCAGATTGAGGTCCCGCGCGATCGGGCCCAGGCCGACGTTGACGATCTTCTGCTCCTCGATGCCCTGGTACTGCATCTCGAGGAAGAAGTTCTCCGGCCCCAGGATGTCGCGGTACGTCGCGGCCGCCTGCGTCGCGCGTGCGATCTGCTCGGTACGGATGCCCGTCGCCACCTCGCCCTTGAGGCAGCTGCTCAGCCCGATGAGTCCTGACGCATGCTGCGCGAGCAGGTCCTTGTCGATGCGCGGCTTGTAGTAGAAGCCCTCGGTATACCCCGCCGAGACGAGCTTGATCAGGTTGTGGTAGCCCTCGCGCGTCTGGGCGAGGAGGACGAGGTGATTCGCGGTTTCACCGGGCGTGCCGCTCTTCTGACGGCGGTCGCCGGGGGCCACGTACACCTCGCAGCCGAGGATCGGGTTGATCCCGCGCTTTCGTGCCTGATCGTGGAAGATGATCGAGGAAAACATGTTGCCGTGCTCGGTGATGGCGAGCGCCGGCATCTTCAGCTCGACCGCGCGATCGAGCAGCTCCTCGATGCGGCACGCGCCGTCGAGGAGCGAGTACTCCGAGTGCAGGTGGAGGTGGACGAAATCAGTCATCTGTCATCGCAGCGAGCAGTCCCCAACGCCTATTCCCACTCGATGGTAGAAGGCGGCTTCGAGCTGATGTCGAACACCACGCGGTTGATGCCCTTCACTTCGTTGACGATGCGCGAGGAGATCGTCGCGAGCAGCTCGTGCGGCATGCGCGCCCAGTCGGCCGTCATCCCGTCCTTGCTTTCGACGGCGCGGATGGCGATCGTGTACTGGTAGGTACGCGCGTCGCCCATGACGCCAACGCTCTGCACGGGAAGGAGCACGGCGAACGATTGCCAGAGCCGGCGGTACCACCCGGCGCGCTTGACCTCTTCCGCCACGACTGCGTCCGCGCGACGGACCAGATTCAAGCGCGACTCGGTGACCTCTCCGAGGATCCGCACGGCCAGGCCGGGTCCGGGAAAGGGCTGCCGCCACACGAACTCGTCGTCGAGGCCGAGCTCCTTGCCGACGGCCCGCACTTCGTCCTTGAACAGCAGCCGGAGCGGCTCGACGAGCTTGAAGCGCATGCGCTCCGGCAGGCCGCCGACGTTATGATGGCTCTTGATCACGTGCGACGGCCCGATGACCGAGACGCTTTCGATCACATCTGGATAGAGCGTGCCCTGCGCGAGGAAGTCGAACTGCCCGAGCTTCCCGGCCTGCTCCTCGAACACGTCGATGAACGCCGCGCCGATGATCTTGCGCTTCTGCTCGGGATCGGTGATGCCCGCCAGCCGATCGAGGAACTGACGCGACGCGTCCACGAAGACGAGCGGCAGGCTCAGACGCTCGAACCGCTCCTGAATCTGCGCCGCTTCGTCCTGGCGCATCACGCCGTTGTCGACGAAGATGCACGTCAGGCGATTCCCGACCGCCTTGTGGATGAGCATCGCGGCCACGGTCGAATCCACGCCCCCGCTGAGGCCGCACACGACCTTGCTCGCTCCGACCTGCTCCCTGATCCGCGCCGTCGCCTCATCGACGAACGACGCCATGGTCCAGTCGCCCGTGCATCCGCAGACGTCGAATGCGAAGGCCCGCAGGATCTCGAGCCCGCGGTCGGTGTGCACGACCTCCGGGTGGAACAGCAGCCCGTAGAGGCTCTGTTCGGGCGCCGCCATCGCGGCGACCGGGGCGTTGGCGCTCGTCGCGGTCACCAGAAACCCCGGCGGCGCGGCAGCCACGAAGTCCCCGTGACTCGCCCACACGCGCAGTTCCTGGAGCTGCTGCCCGACGTACATCCGGGAGAACAGCGGCGCGTGCGGCTCGATCCTGACCGTGGCCATCCCAAACTCGCGGTGCGGCGCCGGCGCCACTTTCCCGCCCAGCAGGTCCGTCATCAACTGCATCCCGTAGCAGATGCCGAGGACGGGCACGCCGGTGTCGAGCACCGCGCGCTCGCAGCGCGGCGCGCCGGACTCCGAGACGCTCTTCGGACCGCCGGACAGGATGATGCCTGCCGGCTTGCGCCGGGTGATCTCGGCGACCGGCGTGTCGAACGGCAGGATCTCGGAATAGACCGACAGCTCACGAAGCCGTCTCGCGATCAACTGGGTGAACTGCGAGCCGAAATCGAGAACGACAATGGTTTGATGTGTCACGGGTTGCGGAGCGCTGACGCTGAATCGGAGGCGGCGTGATGCCCGATCGCGATCGCAAACGCTATTATAGAGTGTGCCTTGCGATCGCACCACCACTTCGTGCCTGATGCTGGTGGCATCGCTCCTGTTTCCGAGCGCGACGATGCATGCGAACGCGGCGCAGCGCGCGCAGCCGCCGCAACCAGCGCAGCCGCCGCAACCAGCGCTGCCGGTGTTTCCATCAGAGCCGATCTGGACCATTGATATTTCTGCCAGGCCCGTGACGGCGCCCGTCGGGTCGGGCACGCTGCTGTTCGTTGCGCTCGAGTCCGGAATCTCCGCGCGGCGCCTCGCGGATGGTTCGGAGCTCTGGAGCGCGAGCATCGTCGCCGAAGGCGCGATGGCCGCGACCGCCGAGCACGTGATCGTTGCCTCGAAAGGCGAAGTGCGAGGGCTGACGGCGGCAACCGGACAGGTCGCCTGGACCGAACAGGTGGGTCCGCTCACGGCTCCGCCCGTCACGCACGGAGACGCGCTGATACTCGCGACCGGCGAACAGTTGTCCGCGCACCGGCTCGCGGACGGAAGCCGAACCTGGACGCGCAGCGTCGGCGTCGTCGATCAGAAGCCTTCCGTCAGCGACGGTCGCCTGTACGTACCGGTCAGCGACGGCAAGCTCATCGTGCTCGATCTCGCGTCCGGCGAGCCGGTCTGGGAAAAAGACGTCGGCATCGACCCGACCGAGCCGCTCGTGGATGGCGGCCGCGTGTTCTTCGGCAGCGCGGCGAAGAAGTTCTGCAGCGTCCGCGCTGACACCGGCGAGGAGATCTGGTGCTTCTCCATCGGCGCGGCCGTCGTCGGCGCGCCGGTGACCGACGGGACGCGCGTGTACTTCGTCGCGCTCGACAATCAACTGCACGCTCACGATCGCAACAACGGCGCGCGGCGGTGGAAGAAGAGTTTGGGCTACCGGCCGTCGAGCGGCCCCTCGATCGTCGGCAGGACGGTGAGCGCGCCGGGGCGTGAGGCGAAGCTGCAGGCGTTCGACACTGTCACGGGCGCTCCAGGCGCTCAGCTCACGCTGCCTGCGACGATGGTCGAGCCTCCGGTGCTGTTCCCGTCGGTGAACGGTGGGCCGGTGAGGGTTGCGGCGCTCGGTGGCGGGCTCGAGAACATCTGGAAGCTGACGGCCGCGTGGCCGCCGCCACCTCCCGTGCCCGATCTGAAGACTGTCCCGCTTACCGAACTGCCCGGGCGGGTGGTGCCGCTCGAGCCGCCGCGAGCTCCTCTCGAATAGCGGCGGACAGCCGGCGCACGCCCTCCTCGATGCGATCGGGCGTTGGCGCGGAGAACGAGAGGCGGATGAAATGCCGTCCGCTGCCGTTCACGAAGAACGCGTCGCCCGACACGTAGATGACCCCGTGCGCCACGGCCCGGGGAATCATTCGATCCGCGTCGATCTCCGGCGGCAGGGTCGCCCACAGGAAGAAACCGCCACGGGGATCCGGCCACGTGACGCCGGAGGCGAACTCCTGCCTCAGCGCCTTGACCATGACGTCGCGTTTCTGCTGGTAGTGCGCACGCAGCATCGGCGCCTGTCGATCGAGGATGCCGCGCCGGCAGGCTTCGTGGATGACACGCTGATCGAACACGCCGGTGCAGAGATCCGCGGCCTGCTTGGCGATCTCAAACTTCGCCGCCAGCGGCGCGGGCGCGTCGATCCAGGCGACGCGATAGCCGGGCGCGAGCGTCTTCGAGAAGCTGCTCAAATAGACCACGCGGCCGCTTCGATCGTCGGCCCGGATGGGCCGAACGTCCGCTTCGGTCGCCGAGTCCTCGAAATACAGATCGCGGTACGGGTCGTCCTCCACGAGCAGCACGTCGCGGCGATCCGCCCACTCGAGGAGCGCGGCGCGCTTCGGACGCCCGATCAGGAGCCCGGTCGGGTTCTGAAAGTTCGGCACGAGATAAAGCACTCGCGCGCGTCGTCCCTCGGTCTGCAGACGGCGAAACGTGTCGTCGAGCTCGGCGAGATCGATGCCGTCTTTTTCCTGGCGCACGCCGACGAGATCGGCTTGAACGTTCCGGAACGCGCTGATCGCTCCCGTGTAGGTCGGAAGTTCCACGAGGATGACGTCATGCGGGTCGAGCAGCACGCGAGCCACGAGGTCCAGGCCCTGCTGCGATCCGGTCGTGACGACCAGTCGATCGGGTTCCGTCGGCGCGCCCCGCCGGGCCATGACTCCGCCGATCGCCTCGAGCAGCGGCGGGTATCCGCGTGTGGGGCCGTATTGCAGGACCGTGGCGTCCTTGCCCGACAGGAGCTCGTGAGAGATCGTCTGGAGCTCCGTCCATGGAAACGTCTCGGGCGCGGGGAATCCCGGCGCGAACGAGATGATGTCGCGCCCCTGGGCCGCGACCCCGCCCATCTTCCGGATCGCGGAGCCGCGCATGTGTCCGGCAGCCCGCGAGAGAAATCCGTCGTAGTTCACCATAGGTTGATCATGCGAGACGCTTGTCGGGCACGGCCGCGAGCACCGGCCCTCCCAGGTAGTGTCGATACTGCGTGAGGTAGGCGCCGAGTGCGGTGAGTGCGAGGTACTGAAAGACGAAACCCCGAACGAGCCACGCCGCAAGCTGCAGCGGCAGCACGACGAGGGCGACGATCGGGACGAACCCGATGAGGCTCAGGCCGGCAGTCGCCAGGACGGACGCAATCGTCGCCAGCAGGACCAGCACCAGCACGACGCCGAAGATGCCCGCGAGCTCGCGGAGGCTCGTTCTGAGAAACCTGAATACCCTTCGCAACGCCGATCGCAGCCCGACGTCGTCGACGGCCATCACGATCTGCGTCAGGAGATAGATGAAGTTCACGAGCGTGATCCAGACGATGATCGCGCTCGACGCGGCGGCCAGCATGACCGTCCACCACAGCACGATCCCGACATTGTCGGCCAGCGCGTAGCCGCCGAACAGGATTCCCAGGTACGCGGCGGCTGTGACGGCATAGATCATCAACAGGCCAAGTCCCAGTCTGACGTAGCGGCGGCCGAGTCGGCGACAGCCATTCAGGAAGGGCTCAATCCCGGTCCGGTTCGCGCGGCGCAGCATTTGCAGCCTCAGCGGCGGCCGCTCGATCGTTCCGGCGTTCGCTTCAGCGTCGACGAACACCGCGACGGTCCCGCCCTTGACCACGAATGTGAGGATCGAGCCTCCTATGAGAACGACCAGAAACGACAGGATGAATGCCGTCAGCGCGGCGGGATTCGCACGAAGCGAGCTGAATACAGCCGCCACGATCTCGAGAGGGCTGCCGCTCAGAATCTCTTCGACGTTGGCCTCGAGGAGCAGGACAACGAGGAACAGGCCACCGACCACTGGAACGCCGACAATGACCTTCAAAGTGGACTCGGCGATGAACTGGATCGCCACGAGCGGCCAGTTGGCCGACGCGACGAGCGCGCCCCGCTTCAACGCGACCTTGAGCCCAGGAGCCTGAGACATCGACAAGACCAGTTTACCTTTGCGGTATCCTGCTTTACGAGTGCCTCCCCTGAACCTTCGCGACCGGCGCGTGAGCTGGCGTCGCCTGCTCGTGAGCGGTCTCGTGGCTGCCGCGCTCGCGGGAGCCGCCGGCGCTGCGCTCGAGCGGTGGCGGTTCGGGGCGTCCGACGGCGCGGCGGCCAGCCGCGTCGAGTCGCTCGTGCGCCAGGAATTCGATCAGATGATCGGCGCGCTGACGGAGGTCGCGACCACCATCGCGAACGATCCGCTGACCGTGCGCGGGTTCGCGCCTGGTTCGGATGCCACTCGCGCTCTGTTCGATTTTCTCGCGAGCCTTCGTGCCCGAAGCCCGCATCCCGGCGACATCGCGGTCACCGTGTACGACGACGTGGGCCTCGCGCGCGCCTGGAGCGGCCGGCCCTCCGACATCCCACGCGAGCGAACGTCTGGCGCGCAGGACCTCTTCGTGCAGCGATCGGCACTCGGCCTGCGCCTCGTTCACGTGCATCCGATCACCGGCGCCGACTCCCGCCGCATGGGCACGGTCGCCGTCGAGCACGTGCTTTCACGCGTCGTCGCGGGCGCGGCGCTGGCGTCGTCGGACGAGTCCTTTCCCACGGCGATCGCCCCCGTCGCGCTTCGCTTGAGATCAGAAGGCGCCGGTGAGGGGATGCGTCCAGGCACGTTCGTCCTCAGGACGCCAGCGAACCAGACGCTCGTCGAAGCGTCGGTGTCGACCACGAGCCTTCAGAGAGTGCGCGCGATGTGGCGGCGCACGGTGGTCGCCTGGGTCGTCGTCATCTTCGGCGTGACGATGCTCCTCCTCATTGGACCGTTGCTCGACGCTCGCTCGCTGAGCCGCGATCGACGCGAATTCGTTGTCGCCACCGTGGGCGCGTCGCTGCTCCTGGCGGCGGGCGCGGCCGCGATCTGGATCGGTCTGAGATGGTCGACCGAAGGGCGTCAGGGCCTCGCGGTGAACCTGACGTTCGTCGGCGCCGGGCTGGCGGCGTTCGCGGCGATCTGGGCCGCGCCGGCGACGCTCGTCCCGTATGCCCGGCGGACCTCGCGCCGCACGTTTCCAGGCGAAACGCCCCGCTTCATCGTCATGCACCTGCTCGCGGGCGTGGCTGTGGCGACGTGCCTCCTGTCGATCGCCAGGGTCGTGGCGATGGCGGTCGACCCATCGTCGGTCGACGTGCGCCACTTCTCGCTCTATCCGTGGAATGGCGCGCGAGTGCTCAGGCTCTTTGGTGTCTTCGCGATCCACACCGCGGTGCTGTGGCTCGCCACGCTCACGCTGATCACCGTGCGCGGCATGTGGCGGCTCCCGGCGAACGCTCCGGCCGCGCGGTTCATGCTCCTGATCCTCTGGCTCGCGCCGACCGCCGGAGCGACCGTCGCTGCGTCGGTCGCGCAGTGGGACATTCCGGCGTTCGCGCTCGTGATGTCCGCCGCGGCCTGCGCAACGGCCGCGCTCCTCGCGCGCCGCGTCGTCGGCTGGTACCGCCACGCAACGATCGCGGCCCGCATCTTCGCGCTCTTCCTGGCGTTCCTCGTGCCGGCCGTTCTGCTCTACCCGCTGCTGAATTTCTTTGCGGAACGCGCGATTCAGCGGCTCATCAGCGGCCAGTACGCCGTGGACGCGCAGAATCACTCGACGGATTTGCTGAAGCAGCTGGTCCAGGCGCGCGCCGAAATAGACGCGTTCCCCGGCCTGGCGGCCCTCGTCGCCGACAGCGACGGTGGAACGTCGGGACCCGTGGGCGCGGATCGAGCGCTTTTGGTCTGGCGGCAGACCGTCCTCGCGCGAAACCGCCTTACCTCGGCCGTGGAGCTCTACGATCGCCGCGGCGCGCTCGTCAGCCGCTTTGCGTTGAACCTGCCGGAATACACACGGAGCGGACAACAGCCCCAGGGCATGGCGCCCTGTTTCTGGGACACCTTCGCCGAACCGCTCCCGCTCGGTTCGGATGAGCGCTCGGTGCTTCACGCCGAACGCGGCATCTGCGTTCCCAATCCCGCGACCGGCGAGCCGATGCCGATCGGCACCATCATCGTGCACGTCGCGCTCGACTACCGCACGCTGCCGTTCATCACGTCACAGAGTCCGTACTTCGAGTTGTTCCGCCCCAGTCCGAGCGTGGCCGGACGAGGGTTCGGGCCCGGCAGCGATTTGCACGTCGCCATCTATGGGTGGGGCCTGCAGGCAGTTTACACATCCGGCCTGTCGGCCTGGCCGATCAACGAGCCGCTCTTCCTCCGCGTCTACGATCGGAACCGGACGCCGTTCTGGCAGACGATCGAGCTCGGCGCCGAGGTCTACCGGGTCTATTTCACCAGCGATCGCGCGCGGATCTACGCGATCGGATACCCGCTGCTGACGCTCTTCGATCACTTCGTGCATCTCGCCGAGCTGATGACACTCGCGGCCACGGCGTTCGTCGTCGTTCTGATCGGAACCGTGGTGTTCACGCGGATCAGCCGGGAACGCCCGCGGGTCGGACGCGCGCTGCTTCGGGAAATCCGCGCGAGCTTCTACCGCAAGCTGTTTCTCGCGTTCGTGGCCGCGTCGATCATTCCGGTCCTGATTCTGGCGCTGGTCATTCGCGCCTACTTCGCCGAGCTGCTCCGCAACGACATCCACGCCGAAGCGGCGCGTACGGCCATCGTCGCCAAGCGCGTGATCGAGGAATCGGACGCGCTGCTCCGCCGCGGCGCCGAAGGCGTCGGCCCGCTCAACGACGACGTGATGGTGTGGATCAGGCAGGTCATCGATCAGGACATCAACATCTTCGGCGGTCCAGAGCTGGTTGCCACGAGCGAGCGGGATCTCTTCCAGTCGGGACTCCTGCCGACGCGGACTCCCGACAATGTCTTCCGGGCGATCGCGCTCCAGCGCCTCCCGAGCTTCGTGGATGACGACCAGCTCGGGGCCGTTCCGTACTTGATCGCGGCGACGCCGGCGCGCGCCGAAGGACAGGACTACATCCTTACCGTCCCGATCGCCGCGCGGCAGCAGGAGATCGAGCGCCAGAAGCACGAGCTGGATCGGGGCGTCCATCTGGCGGTTCTCTGCTTCATCCTGCTCGGCGCCGCGCTCGGGCTCTCGCTGGCCGAGCGCATCGCGGATCCCGTCCGCCGCCTGACCCGCGCAACGCAGCGCATCAGCCGGGGAGACTTCGACGCGCGCATCGCCGTGCAATCCGTCGACGAGCTGCGCCGTCTCGTCGACGCGTTCAACAGCATGGCGGGCGAGCTCAAGTCACAGCGCGCCGAGCTCGAGCGGACGCACCGGCTCGAAGCCTGGGCCGAAATGGCGCGGCAGGTCGCCCACGAGATCAAGAACCCGCTCACGCCGATTCAGCTGTCGGCGGAGCACCTGCTGCGGGTGCACGACGATCGGGAGAAGCCGCTCGGTCCCGTGCTGGAAGGCTGCGTGCAGACGATCCTGGGCCAGGTGCGGCTGCTGCGGCAGATCGCTGCGGAGTTCTCGAGCTTCGCGTCGTCGCCGACGGTCAAGGTCAGCAAAGTCGACGTGCCGGAGCTCCTCGCGGAAATCCTCGAGCCCTATCGCCCGGGCCTTGCGGGACGAATCGAGATTCAGAATCGCGCCGCCGGCCCGCTTCCGCAGGTCCTCGTCGATCGGACGCTGACGCTTCGGGCGCTCGCGAACGTCATCGAGAACGCGCTGCATGCGATGCCGGGGAAGGGAGAGCTCGTCGTCGACGCCACCGCGGACGAGACGTTTGTCGCGATCACCGTGAAGGACAGCGGCCTGGGGATGGATGCGGAAGCGCTGGCCCGCGTCTTCGAGCCGTACTTCTCGACCAAGACGTCAGGCACCGGGCTGGGGCTGCCGATCGCGCGCAGGAACATCGAGTTGAACAACGGAACGATCGACGTGGAGAGCCGGAAGGGACACGGCACGACCGTGCGGGTCCGGCTGCCGCTCGCGTAGTCAGTCGGCTTCGCCGGTTTTCGGATCGTCGCCGAAACCTGCGGGCGAGAGGTCCTCGTCGTGCGCGGGCGCGCCGTGCGATTTCGTCCTGAACTTCGAATAAGCGAGGCCGATGAACGCCGACACGAGGTATGTGTAGGCGAGCCCGACGAGAGCGACGCGCGGGTGCGTCGCGATGAGCGCGAGCGCGACGGCGCACAGGAAGAGCACGAAGTACGACCGCCGCCAGCCGACGTCGATCGCCTTGATGCTGCGGAACCTGATGGTGCTCACCATCAGGAACGCCGGAATCAGCACCATGGCCAGGGCCGGCAGCGCCGTCTCGCGATCCTGGAGCCCGTACGGGTAGAGGTACACCGTCGAAGCGATGATGCCTGCGGCCGGCGGGCTCGGCATCCCGACGAAGTACCGCTTGTCGGTGACCGTCGTCGTCTGAATGTTGAAGCGCGCGAGCCGCATGGCGGTGGCGGTGACGTAGATGAAGCCCGCTGCCCAGCCGACGCGGCCGAGCGGCCACAAGCCCCAGGTGAACGCCAGCACCGCGGGCGCGAGACCGAACGACACGACGTCGGCCAGCGAATCGAGCTGGACGCCGAAGGCCGTCGAGGAATTCGTCAGCCGCGCGAAGAAGCCGTCGAGCGTATCGAGCACCATCGCGACGCCGATGAAGAGCGCCGCCGTCTCGAAGTCCGCGCGCGTCGCGTAGACGATGCACGCGTAGCCACAGAAGAGATTCGCAACCGTGAAGAGCGACGGCAGGAGGAAGATGCCGCGCCTGAACCGACGCGGGCGGTCCTCTTTGCGCCGGCGAAGCGGCAGGCTAGGAAGCATCAATCGTCCCAAGTGTAGCGCGAAGGGAGGCCAGGACGGTTTCTCCCGCGACGACGTGCTCCCCTTCCTTCACGCGCAGCTCGGCCGTCGTCGGGACGAACACGTCCATCCGGGACCCGAACTTCATCAGGCCGATCCGTTCCCCCCGGCCAATCTCCTGACCCTCCCCGACGCGGCAGACGATGCGCCGCGCGAGGATGCCGACGACCTGGCGCACGACAATCGGGGATCCGTCGACGTCGATCCAGAGCTCGTTCGATTCGTTCTCGCCCGCGTCCTCGGCATACGCGGGGAGGAACCGTCCCGGCTTGTATTCGATCCGCGTAATCGTGCCGCCGGCGGGCGCGCGGTTGATGTGGACGTCGAGCGGCGACAGGAAGATCGCGATCTGCAGCCACGAGCCGGGAGGCGCCGACCGGCCCTGGGCGGGGCCCGCGATCATGACGCGACCGTCGGCCGGTGAGACGACGAGTCCAGGGCCGTCCGGGACAGTACGATCGGGGTCGCGAAAAAAGTATGCGAAGAAGCCGCCGAGGAGCGCGAAGGGCGCCGCCCATCCGGTGCGACGGGCCGCGGTGAGGATGGCCGCGGGCACCAGGGCCGCCGCGATGAAGGGATAGCCAGCGCGATCGATTTTCATCAAAAGGAACCAGAGACAAAAACAACACAGGGCCAGGGAGGGGCATTCGCCCTTCGGTCTGGCCCTAGAAGGGCCCGCGCTCTACCGGCAGGCCCTGGAACGTGCTCGAGCGCTGGAATCAGTGGCGCGCCGCATGGGCGGCCGCGCCGCCTGCCATGCTGTGCTTGCGCAGGATGACTTCCATCTGATCCTTGAGGTGGAGTTTGCGTTTCTTGAGGGTGACTTCTTCGACTTGCTCTGGCTCTGACAGGTAGTGGCGGCTGGTAAGGCTATGAATCTTTTCGTCGAGGTCGTGATGCTGGCTGGCGAGCTGGCGAAATTCCTCGTCGGTCTGCAGCAATTTTCGCTTCAGCTCTTCGAAGTCGATCGGCATCTCCGCCTCCTTTGAATGAGGGACTTCACAGCTGTGACGCTGGTGATCAAGGGCACGGTAACACAAGACCGCGGCACCGGCAAGATCATCATTTTTCCGAATGTACGGCCACGTGCCGCATGAGGACGAGCGCGTCTTCCTCCGGGTGGAGTAGTACTTCCGGCGGACGCCGACGAGGGCGAATCCGAGGCCCTCGTAGAGCCGTTGTGCGGCCAGATTCGACTGGCGCACCTCGAGATACGCGTGCGTGGCGCCTTCGGCGGCGGCGCCGCGAAGGAGGTGCTCCATCAGGACGGTCGCGAGACCCTGGCGTCGAAGATCTGCCTGCACCGCAATCGTATTGATGTGCAGCTCGTCCTGCACGAGCCAGCACGCGCAGAATGCGGCAACGCGGTGGCCCGCAGTACGGAGCACGTAGACGCGGGCGACATCCGACCGGCGCAGCTCGCGCTCGAGCATCTCCCGTGTCCACGGGTTCGTGAACGACGCCGCTTCGAGCGCCGCGACGGCGTCGATGTCCTCGCTCGTCGAGATCCGCTCGACCACCGTATGGTTCGGCTCAGTCACGCGACTTGACCCGAGCCAGCTCGGCATCCGGCTTGCGAATGTAGATCGGGACGACCGCGTGCGGCGCGACTGCGCGATCGGGAAAGGCAATCGCGATTCGAGCGACGACTGCGGCCAGCGGCGGCGGGTCGACGATCTCGATGTCGCCGAGCTGGTCGCGAATGACGCCGGCGTACCGCACGGCCCCGTCGCCGATGAAGCGGACGTGATGGCCGTCCATCGCACTCTTCCACGCCTCCTGATCCAGCGTGTGCTGAGGGTCGAGCGCGGACGGCTCGACGATCCGCGCGCCCGACGGGTCGTACACCGCAGCGAATACCTCGCCGCGCTGCGCGTCCATCCAGCAAGCGACCCGCGCGTCCGCTCCGGCGCCGGCTGCGGCCAGCGCATCGAGCACCGACACCGGCACGATGCGCCGATCGATCGCCATGGCCAGGCCCTGCATCGCCGAGATGCCGACACGCAGGCCGGTGAACGATCCCGGCCCGGCGGCCACCGCAAGCAGATCGATGTCGTCGACGGCGATCGAGGCGTCCTGGATCGCGCGCATGAGATCGCCGGGCAGGCGTGCGCCGTGCGTCAGGGACGGATCGCCGACGAGCTGACTCCGCACGTCGCCGTCCTGCACGACGGCGACGCTTCCGGTCCGTGTGGTCGTATCGAGCGCGAGGACTAACACGTGTCGGCTCAATGTTATACTCGCCCGACGAAGGTTCTCCACCAGCCGTGTCCTCCCCAGTGTCTTCCGAACCCGCGGGCGCAACGCCTGCCATGCGCCAGTACTTCGAGGCGAAGCGTCAGTATCGCGACGCCATCGTGTTCTTTCGAATGGGGGACTTCTACGAAATGTTCTACGAGGACGCGCTGACGGCGGCCCGCGCCCTCGAGCTCACCCTGACGTCGCGCTCGAAGGATGCGACCGGCGGCGCCATTCCGATGTGCGGCGTTCCGTTCCACGCGGCGGACGGATACATTGCGCGGCTCGTGAAGAAAGGTTTTCGCGTCGCCGTCTGCGAGCAGATCGAGGATCCCCGGAAAGCCAAGGGCCTCGTCCGCCGCGACGTGGTTCGCGTCGTGTCGCCCGGGACGCTCACCGATGCCGGCTATCTCGACGCGCGCGAGCCGGCGTTTCTGATGGCGATCGCGCCGGCCGAGCCCGCTCCCGCCTACGGGGTCGCGCTGCTCGATCTCTCCACCGGCGAATTCACGACGGCGGAATACTTCGGCGCAGCCGGGCGCCAGGCGCTCGCCGACGAGCTCGCCGTTCTGAAGCCGAGGAGATCGTCGCGCCCGATGGCTTTGACGATGCGACGGCGCTGGTGAACCTCGTGCGCCTCGAGGCGCGCGTCACGAGGGCGGACGGATGGACGTTCGACCATGACTCGGCGCGGCAGACCCTGCTCGACCAGCTGCAGGCGACGAGCCTCGCCGGCTTCGGCCTCGACGAGCATCCGGCGGCCGTACGGGCGGCCGGCGCGCTCGTCCAGTACCTGCGCGACACGCAGAAGGCGGACCTCGCGCACGTGCGCGAGATCGCGTTTCGCGCGGGGGCCGACTGTCTCCTGATCGACGCGACCACGCTGAGGAATCTGGAAGTCCTCGAAGCGACGGGTGGCGGCCGGACGGGCTCGCTGCTGCACGAGGTCGATCGCACGATGACCTCGATGGGCGGCCGTCTCCTGCGCGCGTGGCTGCTCCGTCCGCTGCTGGCCCTGGAGCGTATTCAGGATCGCCTGGACGCCGTCGAGGAGTTCGCGTTCCGGTCGACCGAGCGCGCGAAGCTGCGCGACACGCTGAAGATCATCCACGACATCGAGCGGCTCGTGGCGCGAGCGTCGCTCGGCATCGCGGGTCCGCGCGATCTCGTCGCGCTGCGGCAATCGCTGGCCGCGGTGCCGCGCGTGCGGCTGCTGCTCTCGGATCTCCAGGCGCCGCTCGTCCGCAGCCTGATCGCCGAGCTGGACGATCTCGCCGATCTGCGCTCCGAGCTCGATCGCACGCTCGTCGACGAGCCGCCCGCCGTCGCCAGGGACGGCGGCATGATCCGCGACGGCGTCGACGCGGAGCTCGACTCGCTCAGGACGATCAGCCGCTCCGGGAAACAGAACATCGCGGAGATGGAAGAGGCGGAGCGTGCGCGAACCGGAATCGGCTCGCTCAAGATCCGGTACAACCGCGTGTTCGGGTACTACATCGAGGTGTCGAAGTCGAACCTCGGCAACGTTCCGCCGCAGTACCACCGCAAGCAGACCATCGCCGGCGGCGAACGGTTCATCACGCCGGAGCTGAAGGACTTCGAGGAGAAGGTGCTCGGCGCCGACGAGCGCATCCTCGAGCACGAGGTGGCGATCTTCGAGCGTCTTCGGGCGCGGGTCGGGTCCGAAGCGCCGCGCATCCAGGATACGGCGCGCGGCCTCGCGGCGCTCGACGTGCTGTCCGCGTTCGCAGAGACCGCCGCGGCGCAGAACTACACGAAGCCGATGATGCACGCCGGCGACGAGCTCCAGGCCGTGGACGTCCGCCATCCGGTCGTCGAGCGCCACGTGGCGGACGCGTTCGTTCCCAACGACGTCACGCTGGACGCCGCGGCGCGGCAGCTCATCGTGCTCACCGGGCCGAACATGGGCGGAAAGTCGACCTACCTGCGGCAGACCGCGCTGCTCTGCCTGATGGCGCAGGCCGGGTCCTTCGTCGCGGCGCGCAGCGCCAAGCTGCCCATTGTCGACCGCGTGTTCGCCCGCGTGGGGGCGTCCGACAACATCGCCCGCGGCCAGTCGACGTTCATGGTCGAAATGCAGGAGACCGCGAATATCCTGCACAGCGCCACGTCACGGAGCCTCCTGATCCTCGACGAGATCGGGCGCGGGACGTCGACGTTCGACGGTCTGAGCCTCGCCTGGGCCGTGGCGGAGCACCTGGCGTCCGGCAGCCGCGCGAGGCCCAAGACGATCTTCGCCACGCACTACCACGAGCTGACCGACCTCGCCGACGCCCTTTCCAACGTCGCGAACTACCACGTCGTCGTGCGCGAATGGCAGGACGACATCGTGTTCCTCCGCAAGGTCGTGCCCGGACGATCCGATCGCAGCTACGGGATCCAGGTCGCGCGGCTCGCGGGTCTCCCGCCATCCGTCGTCTCGCGGGCCCGCGAGATCCTCAACGGGCTCGAGCGCGACGAGCTGTCGAGGGGCGGACGGCCGTCGTTGAGCACGGGAGGCGGCGCGCAAGCGTCCGACGCCCGCCGGCAACTCGGGTTGTTCCAGGCCCAGGCCGCGGCCGACGATCCCGTTCTCGTCCGGCTGAAGGCAGCCGACGTCGACAACCTGACGCCGCTTCAGGCACTCGCGCTCCTCGCCGACTTGAAACGCGAGGCTGGCGGATGAGCGTCCGCGCGGCGTTCAACGCCGGCTCCGCTGCTCTGCTCTTCCTTGTCGCCAGTGCCGGGTGCGGAGGCGCGAGACCCGAAGGCGACGCCATCGTCGTGGCGATCGCCAACTCTCCCGTCAACCTGGATCCTCGCATCGGGGCCGACGAGTCATCCCAGAAAGCGCACCAGCTCCTCTACAACACGCTCGTGCGCGTCGACGCGGATCTGAGCATCGTTCCCGAGCTGATTACCGAGCCCCTGCAGCAGCCGGATGCCGTCACGTATGTGGCGAAGCTTCGAAAGGGCGTGACGTTTCACAACGGTCGCGAGCTCACGTCGGAAGACGTCGTCTACACCTTCCGGAGCTTCCTGGATCCGTCGTTCAGAGGCAGGAGCGGCGCCTATCGGGTGCTGGCTTCGGTCAGTGCCCTCGATCGCTACTCGGTCGAGTTCAAGCTGAAGGAACCATTCGCTTCGTTTCCCATCAATCTCGTGATGGGGATCGTGCAGGCTGGTTCAGGCACGGCAAACGTGCGCAATCCGATTGGCACGGGGCCGTATCGGATGCAGCGTTTCGTGCAGGACGATCGCCTCGTGCTCGAGCCGTTCGAGGGGTACCACGGCGGCAGACCGGCGAATGACGGCGTCGTGTTGAAGGTGGTTCCCGACGATACGATGCGGGGTCTCGAGCTTCGCAAAGGCACCGTGGACCTGGTCGTCAACGACCTCGCGCCGGACATCGTCTGGCAGCTGAAATCCGAAGGCCGTCTCGGGATCGCCATGGCGGACGGCAGCGACTACGCCTACATGGGGCTCAACCTCAAAGACCAGGTGCTCCGCCACGTCGGCGTGCGGCGCGCGATCGGCTACGCGATCGATCGGGCGGCCATCGTCCAGTACCTGCGGCGCGGCTTCGCACGAGTCGCCGTGGGCATCATCCCGCCGATGTCGTGGGCGTTCGAGAAGGACGTCTTCGATTTCACCTACGATCCGGAGCAGGCGCGCCGGTTGCTGGATGCGGCTGGTTATCCGGATCCCGACGGTCCTGGTCCGCTGCCCCGCTTCCAGGTGTCGCTGAAGACGTCGACCTCGGAGGTGTATCGCGTCCAGGCCGCCGCGATCCAGCACGACCTCGCGAAGGTGGGGATTGCCGTGGATGTTCAGTCGAGCGAACTGCAGGCATTGTTCGCGGACGTGCTGCGCGGCAGCTACCAGCTGTACACGCTGCAATGGGTCGGCGTCACCGATCCTGACATGCTGCGCCGCGTCTACCATTCACGGCAGGCTCCGCCCGCGGGGCTCAACAGAGTCTTCTACGCCAACCCTGACGTCGATGGGTTGATTGAGAGTGCGTCACTCGAGACCGACACCGAACGCCGCCGCGCCTTCTACACCCGCGCGCAACAGCTCATCGCGCAGGATGTGCCGTACGTGAGCCTGTGGTACAAGACGAACGTCGCGGTCTATCAACCGGACATCACCGGCGTGCAGCTGTCGCCCATTGCCGACTTTGGCTTCCTGAGACATACGTCGCGGCACCGTCGCGCGAATGGTGAAGGGGGTGCCGCAATGCCGCCGTCGACCGGAGCTCCTCAATAGATGCGACGACTGGCGATTCTGGCCGCCAGCCTTTTGATCACCATACCGGCGGCTGCGGGCGCCTCGACCCGCTACGATCCCCGGCTGCGATTCCAGACGATTTCCACCCCTCGATTCGACATCCACTATCACCAGGGCGAGGAAGCGGAGGCCCGCCGCCTGGCGCAGATCGCGGAAGCGGTTGCCGCTTCGCTCGACGCGACGCTCGGCGCGCCGTCCGGCCGCGTGCAGGTGATCCTCGTGGATCAGACCGATCTGTCGAACGGCTGGGCAACGCCACTGCCCTTCAATACGATCGAGATCACTGCGGTCGCGCCGGGCGGAGACAGCTATCTGGGCAACGCACGAGACTGGCTGCGCGAGGTCTTCACACACGAGTACACGCACGTCGTCCACTTGAGCCGCGGGCGCGGCTGGATCGGAGGACTGCGACGGCTCTTCGGACGCATGCCTCTTCTCTACCCGAACCTCTACCTCCCGACCTGGCAAATCGAAGGCATCGCGACGTTCGGGGAAGGTGGATCGGCGCGTGAAGGCCGCATCCACGACACGAGCTTTCGCGCCATTCTCGACACCGCGGGCGCGGCGTCCCGCTTCGAGCCCCTCGATCGCGCGAGCGGCGGGCTGGTCGACTGGCCCTCGGGCCACGCGCCGTATCTATACGGCTCCTACTTTCACGAATTCCTCGCGGCAAGATACGGGACCGAGTCACTGAGACGACTGACCGACTCCAGTGCTGGCAAACTGCCTTACTTCGGTGCGCTGGCGTTCCGGAGCGTCTTCAAGAAGCCCCTCGGTGAGTTGTGGGAGGAGTTCGAAGCGGCGTCGCGCCGCGACGCACCAGGGTTCGCGCCGACAGCAGTCCGGCTGACACGCCACGGGTTCAACGTCACGTCGCCGCGTTTCGACAGCGACGGCCGCGTCTACTACTCGGTCGTGAACCCGCACGGATTTCCGTCGCTGCTTTCTCTCGACGTGCGCGATCGGCGTGAGCGACGGGTGGCGCACCGCTATCTCGGAAAGCAGATCGCGGCAGCAGGCTCGCGATTGATCTTCGACGAGATCGAAGTCGTCAACCAAATAGGCCTTCAGTCCGACTTGTATGCCGTCAATCGCGACGGCGGCGCCAAGACGCGTCTCACGCGCGGCGCGCGGGCCGCCGATCCGGACGTCTCGCCCGACGGCACTACTATCGTGTGCACTGTCCAGCGCGCCGACCGCCGCGAGCTGGCGACGCTTCGCGTGTCTGCCGTAGGCGAAGAGCCCGTCACACTCATTTCGGAGGCGGGCGTCAACTTCAGTTCGCCCCGATGGTCGCCCGACGGAGGATGGATCGCCGTCGAGCGCGGAACGAATGAAATCGTCTTGATCGATCCGGTCGCGAAGCAGGTGCGTGGTCCGATCGCCGCGTCGCCGGAGGGACGCGCCGTGATGCCGGAGTGGATGCCGGACGGGCATCTGATGTTCGCGTCGGATCGCGAAGGTCGAGGGTTCCGGATCTACCGGACGGATCCTGAGACTTCGGAGACCTGGAGGCTCGAAGGCACGGGGCCCGACGCGCGGTCTCCCGACGTGTCGCCCGACGGCCGTTCGCTCGTATTCGTCGGCTATACCGTCGACGGCTACGATCTCTTTCTCCTGCCGATGGACTCGGCGACGTGGAGCCGCGCGAATCAGGAGGTGCTGCGCGCCGAGCCTCCGGAACGCCGCTCCAGCGAGGCCGCGTCACCCGCCTCGTCGACAGGCTCGCGGCGCTATTCTCCGTGGCGCACGATCGCACCGCGCTCCTGGAGCCCCACGGCCGAGACCGACGGCGACGAGTTGGTGATCGGCGCGGCGACCGCGTCGAACGATGCGCTTGGCCGGCACGTGTACGTCGTCGAGGCCGGCTGGACCGCGCAGCGCGGCAGGCCGGACTGGAGCGCGTCCTACGCCTACGATCGATGGCGTCCGACGTTCTTCGTCAACGTGTCGGACGATACCGATCCCTGGCGCGGCCGCGAGCTGCGCACGCGCGAGATCAACGCGGGTCTCGTCGTGCCATTCAGGCGAGTCCGGTGGACCCAATCAGTGCTCGGTGCCGTGCATTCCTCGACCGATCGATTGAGCTGCGACAGCTGCAATCCCGACGATCGCCTGGACGTCGAACGGACGGCGCTCCGCGGCGGATGGCGTGTGAACGCGTCGCGGGCGTTCGGATATTCGATCAGCCTCGAAGAGGGCTGGAGCGCCGTGTCGACGATCGAGCTGACGCGCGAAGCGCTGGGTTCAGACGGAAATGGCGGCGCCGCAACAGTCGATCTCCGGAAGTACTTTCCCGTACTGCCACGGCATGGCGTTGTTGCCGGCCGGCTCGCGGCGGCAAGCACGTGGGGCGATGCGTCCGTTCAGCGGGTCTTCAGCGCCTCGGGAAACGGCCCGCAGCCCGGCGGCCTCCTGTTCGGATCGGATGCCATCGGCCTCGTGCGCGGAGTGGACGACGACGAAGTGGTCGGACGTCATGCGGCTGTCGCGAACCTCGACTACCGTGTCCCGATCTGGCGGCTCGAACGCGGCTCCGGCACCCTGCCGATCTTTGCCAGGGCGCTGCACGGGGCCGTGTTCCTAGACGCCGGGCACGCGTGGGATGCGGCGTTCCGCCGCTCGGACATCGTGACCTCGATCGGCGCGGAATTGTCGATGGACGCCGTCATCGGCTACCGCTTGCCGATCACGCTGACGACGGGCGCGGCGTGGATCTCGCGCGATAGCGGGTTTGCCGCATTCGGTCGGATTGGGAGAGCCTTTTGAGAGACGCGGATCAGCGAGAGACGCGGATCACGAAAGACGCAGATCACGCGGATCGCGCGGATCGGGCGGATCGGGCGGATCACGCGGAAACACATAGAATGAGTGCGCCATGACGCAGAAGTCGCGCTTCCTTCGTGTGCCGGTCGAGCCGTTCGCGGCCGAGCCGGGATTGAGCGCCGACGAGGTGCTCTCGCGGCTCGAGCGAGTCTCGTTCCAGGGGCGCAACCTCGCGACCGCGCGCCGCATCTGGGAGAAGATGCTCGGCGCGGACTGTACGATTTTCCTGGGGACGGCGGGCGCCCTGAGTGCGGGCGGCATGCGCATGCTGATCGCGCGGCTGGTCGCCGAACGCTACGTCGACTGCCTCGTGTCGACGGGCGCGAACCTGTATCACGATCTTCACGAAACGCGCGGCCGGCGGCACTACATCGGATCGCCGCGCGAGAACGACGCGGCGCTCCAGGCCGATCACATCGACCGCGTCTACGACACGTATGCGAGCGAAGACGAGTTCGTCGACAACGACGAATGGATCGCGGCATTCGCGCTGACGATCGAGCGCAGGCCGTATACGTCGCGCGAGTTCCTCTACAAGCTCGGCGAGCATCTCTGGAACGAAACCGGGCGCGAGGGGATCCTCACGGCAGCCTATCGCGCGTCGGTGCCGATTTTCTGTCCCGCCATCGCGGACTCGTCGATCGGCATGGGCCTGTCACAGGCACGGCATCGGGAGGCGTCGGCCGGTCAGATCGACGTCATCGGCGACATCATCGAATCGGCGAACCTCGTGATTCGACGGCCGCGGACCGCGTCGGTGGTCCTCGGCGGCGGGACGCCGAAGAATTTCATCAATCAGGCAAGCGTCCAGGCAGAGTTCTACGACGATCGCGTCGGCGGCCACCGCTACGCGGTGCAGATCGTGACCGATGTTCCGTACTACGGCGGCGCGTCCGGCTCGAGCCTCGAAGAGGCACAGAGCTGGGGCAAGCTGGCCAGCGACGCGGAGCAGGTCACGGTGCACACCGACGCGACGATTGCCCTGCCCCTTCTCGTCAGCGCGCTCGAAACGAGCGCGCGCGAGGCGCTTGCCGCCCGGAAACCGCTGCGCTTCGATCTTTCCGGACCGATCATGGCCGTGAACGGACGGCCGTTTCCACAGGCGCGTTTCGAGGCACGGAAATGAGCGTTCCCTTCCACTACGATTCGGGCGCGCACCTGGCGTTCGGAGGCAACCTGCCTCACGTCGCCGATTTCGACACGTCCCGGGCCGTCATTCTTCCCGTTCCCGTCGATCGCACGACGTCCTACGTCGGAGGAACGCGGAACGGTCCGCGGGAGATCCTGATCGCGTCCTCCCACATGGAGTTGTGGGACGACGAGGTGGGCGCCGACGTGCACGGCGTCGGGATCTTCACGCTGCCGGAGATGGAACTGCCCTTCGGCGAACTCGCGGCGGTCATGGACGAGATTCAGCGAATCGCGTACGAGGTGGTTTCGCGCGACAAGTTTCTCGTGACGCTCGGCGGCGAGCACTCGATTACCGCTCCGCTCGTGGCCGCCGTGGCGCAGCGCTACCCGGCGCTCTCGGTCCTGCAGATCGACGCGCACGCCGATCTCCGCGACACCTACATGGGCACGATTCACAACCACGCGTGCGCGATGCGACGCGTCCTGGATCTTGCGTCTCTCACGCAGGTGGGGATTCGCAGTCTCTCGGCCGAAGAAGCCCAGGCCCTGCCGAGGCTGAAGACGAACATCTTCTACGACGTGAGCATGCGCAAGGACCCGCAGTGGATCGATCGCGTCGTGGACTCGCTCGGCGAGTCGGTCTACATCACGATCGACGTCGACGGCCTCGATCCCGCGATCATGCCGGCCACCGGCACCCCCGAACCCGGAGGGCTTTCGTGGTACGAGCTCCTGGCGTTGCTCCGCGCCACGATCGCCCGCCGGCGTGTCGTCGCCTGCGATGTCGTCGAGCTCAGCCCGATTCCGGGTCTCGCCGCGCCCAATTTCCTCTGCTCGAAGCTGGTCTACAAGATCCTCAGCTATCAGTTCGCCTTGGCCGGCGCCGTCGCTCCCTGACTCGAGAGGCCGGGTGTGTAGCCCGCGACAAGGGTCTGACCCCAGTGCAGGGCTGCCGGACTACCGCTCCGAAACGGTGTATACGAGGTATACTGTCGCCACTTTGGCGACGACAGACCTCTTTGGCCAAGCGGTTCAGTTGCTGGAGCAAGGACGAGGTGGCGATGCCACGACGCTCCTCGTCCGGGCATCGAAACGTCCGGGTCTCGGCCGCGAGGAGCAGATTCAGATTCGCTGCGCGCTCGCCGAGGCGTGGCTGCTGCAGGACGACATCCGCCAGGCGACCGATGCGTTGGGGCGCCCGCCCGAAGCGCGGGAGGGCCTGGATCCCGCGCGGTTGTCCGACTTGTGGCGCATGCACGGCAGGCTGGCTTCCGCCCGCGGTGAGCCCTCGCGCGGCATCGCGCTTCTCACGAAGGCCCTTCGGGCGGCCGAGCAGGCGCATGACTCCCGCGCCATCGGCCTTGCCCACTTCGAGCTGGGCCTCTGCTATCGCCAGGTCGGCGACACGCCTATCGTCCGCGACCACCTGACGCAGGCGGCGTCGGCGCTCCATGCCGTCGGCGATCGGCGCCACCTCGCAATGGTGCATTCGTTGTCGGGAATCACGCTCGCGCAGGAGGGCCGGCTCGACGAAGCGATGTCGGCGCTGGCGCAAGCCGAGCGCCTCGCCCTGCTCGTCGAAGCGGGCGACGTGCTGGCGACGGTCTGCGGCAATCAGGCGAACGTCGCGCTGATGCAGCACCGCCACGAGCAGGCGCTGACGCTCGCCGACCGCAGCGTCCAGCTCCAGGAGCGCGGAGGGACGCCCCACGGCCTTGGCGTGGCGCTCGCCTCGCTCGGGCAGATCTGCGTTCGGCTCGGGAGCCTGAACCGGGCGGAAGAGGCGCTCAATCGCGCGCTCGATGTCCGCAGCCCGCTGCAGTTCATGCGCGAGACGACGGGCGCCGTGTTCGATACGCTCGCGCAAATCCATCTGATTCGCGGCGAGCACGAAACGGCGAGTCAATGCCTGCATAAAGCCCGCGAAGCCTACGGTGAGTACGGGTCGCAGACGGCCCGCTGGTATCAGTGGTCGCTCCTCGTGCTGGAGGCCCGCCTCGCGCTGCGACGGGGTCAGCCAGGCCCTGCAGTGGCTCTCGCATCGGACGTCGCCAAGTCGCCCGATACCCCTCCTGCCTACGAGCTTCAGGCCGAGCTCATCGCGGTCGAAGCGCTGCTGGCCTCGAACCTGAACGACGAGGCGCAGCGGCGTCTGGACTCGATCGCGGAGCGCATCAGCCCGACGACCATGAGCGGAACCTGGGGCGAGTTCCTGCGGCTTCGGGGACGGCTGAACCGGGCCGCCGGGCGATCGACCGAGGCGTATCACGACTTCGGGCAAAGCGTCAGCGTGTTCGAGCTCCTCGGCGAGCGGCACCAGGCGGGATTGAGCTATTTCGAGCTCGGGCGGCTGGCTTCATCGGCGGGCGCGCGTTCGCGGGCGACGCGGTACCTGTCCGACGCGGTGGCCATTTTCGAGGCGCTTGGAGCGGCGCCCGACCTCGCTGACGCCAGGGAGGCGCTCGGGGCAATTCCCGCGGCGCAGACCGGGGAGTATGTCGGCGTACAGATGGACGGGGAGGACGCCCTCGTCCGGCGCATTGTCGACGCGGCCGTCCTGCCTGCGCTGCTGGCGCGCGAGGGCGCCACGGCCCTTCTCGAGGCGTGCGACGGACAAACGGCGGCAGTGTTCGTGCACCTTCCGTCAGGACAAGTCCGGGTGGCAGCGGCTGCGGGGACCGATCTCGAGCAGGCGCGCACGATCGCCGCGGCGGTCATGCGGTCCACGACCACCGGCGCGGCAGTTGCGCCTCTCGTCGAACCGCTCGGCCGCGACGCGGATGGTGCCCGTTTCGCGATGGTGTCCAGCTCGCGGCCGTTTCCCGGAACGGTACGACAGCGCTTCAGAACGCTCTGCGCTGTACTGCGCCAGGGATTCGATCTGTGCGCCGCCCGCGAGCGGCCAATCGAAGTCGTCGGCAGCGTCATCGAGCATCAGCTCGAGCCGTTGCTGCCGGGATTCGTGTGTGCGAGCGCTGCGATGCAGCGCGTGGCGGAACAGATTCAGCGGATGCAGGGCAACGATCTCACCGTGCTCATCACCGGCGAGAGCGGCACAGGAAAAGATCTCGTCGCGCGGGCGATTCATGCCGGATCCCCCCGCCGGGGCAGCATGTTCCTTCCCTACAACTGCACGAGCGCGACCCGCGAGCTCGCGGACAGTCAGCTGTTCGGTCATCGCCGCGGCAGCTTCACGGGTGCGATTGCGGACCAGCCGGGCGTGCTTCGGACGGCCGTCGGCGGAACGCTGTTTCTCGATGAAATCGGTGACCTGCCCCTCGACGTGCAGCCGAAGCTCCTGCGATTTCTCGAACAGGGAGAGGTCCTCCCCGTCGGGGACACGCGGCCGCAGCGCGTCGACGTCCGCGTCGTGGCCGCCACCAATGCGGACCTCGAGCAGCGCGTGTCGGATGGCGGATTCCGCGAGGACCTGTTCTACCGCCTGAGCGTCATTCGCATCCACGTCCCGCCTCTCCGCGATCGCCGGGAAGAAATTCCTCACTTGAGCACGTTCTTCCTGCGCGAAGCCTCGGAGCGCCTTGGGAAGCCCGGCGTGCGCCTGGCGCCAGAGACCCTGGATCTCTTCGACGCGTTCCAGTGGCCAGGGAATGTCCGGCAGCTTCGCAACGAGGTACAGCGTGCGGTGGCGATGGCGCTTCCTGGCGGACTGATCACGCCCGATTTGCTTTCCCCCGTCTTCTCCGCCGCGGCCGAACGCGTCACCGAGGGGTCGGCGCGAGCGGCGAGCCGCCGGAAGTCGCTGTCGTCCGCGGTTGAAAACCTCGAGCGGGACATGATTGAAGGGGCGCTCGCTCGATCGTCGGGCAATATCTCCGAGACGGCCCGATTGCTCGGGCTCACTCGCCGTGGGCTGTATCTGAAGATGCAGCGGCTCGGCGTGAGCGCGGCACGCCTCTAGGCGGATACTAGATATTCATCGACCATCGGGTTTGGCTACTTGGTATTCAGTACCGCGACCCGGTGATCGTGCTGGGAATCGGACGTAAACTACGCAAGGGCAAGAGTTGTCGGCTTCGATGGGGGCGCTGAGCGCCGCCGCCACTGAACGGCCCGCCGCTTGGATATACGTCTGGCACACCGATTCTTGCGGAGGCAGACATGGAACAGAGGCTTCGGCTCGTTCAGGGTGGTCAAAGCCGGTCGGAACGACGCGCAGGCGATCGCCGTCGACTGGAAGTGCCCGGCCAGATCGTCTGGAAGGATGCGCGCGGCACCACTCGGATTGCTTCCGTGGTCACGCGCGACGTCAGCGATCTCGGGGTCAGCGTCGAGTGCCTGGGCGGCACGCCGATTCCGCTGTATCGCCTGGTCTACTTCCAGGTCGATCGTGACGCGCGCCACCGCGCGGATCTGCCGCCGGCGCTCCGCAAGCAGAGCGTGCTGTCCGCAGTCTTTCGCGTGGGCGCCTGCCGTCAGTCGACGGGGGCGCCGAGCGACTATGCGCTCAGACTGCTCGTCGAGCCCGAGCGCAAGGTGACCGCGGCGCCGGCCCGGCCCATGCACCACGTCGAGGCCGGCCGTTCACTGACGGCGTAACCGCCAACGCTTCGAAGCTCAGGGCGCGCGAGCATGCGTGCCCTGGGCCTTTTCCCCCTTCATCCCTCCACCGCGGCACCCTGTCCCATCGGACGCCCGTACGCAGGATTCTGCGGTAGGCTACGTGGAAATTCCCGCCTCGCGCTCCAGCCGAGCGTCGAGGCGCGATCCTCAGCTGAGGCCAGCCATGATCGACCGCCGACGATTCGTTCAGTCAATGATCGCGCTGGGCGCAAGCACGAGCCTGCGTCCGCGATCGGTGTTCGCGGAACAGTCGGGAGCCGACGTCCGGAACCTCGCGGACGCCGCCCTCGACTCCGCGCGCAAGGCCGGCGCGAGCTACGCCGACATCCGCATCAACCGGTATCGCATCCAGTTCATCTTCACGCGCGATCGCCGCGTGCAGAACATCGTGAACACCGAGGACTACGGCTTCGGCATTCGGGTGATCGTCGACGGCACCTGGGGATTCGCGAGCAGCAGCGTCGTGACGAAGGAGGAGATCGCGCGCGTCGCGGCGCAGGCCGCAGGCATTGCCCGCGCGAACCGCCGCATCAATGTCGAACCGGTTCGGCTCGCGCCGGTCGAGGCGTACCAGACGGTCTGGAACACGCCGGTGAAGAAGAACCCGTTCGAGATGCCGCTCCAGCCGAAGCTCGATCTGCTCCTGCAGATCCACGAAGAGGCGCTCAAGGTCCCGGGCGCGAGCTTCGTGTCGGCCTTCATGCAGTTCGTGAACGAGCACAAGTACTTCGCGTCGACCGACGGATCGCACATCGAGCAATCGCTGATCAGGTCGTATCCATCGTTCTCGGTCACGGCCGTGGACAAGGCAAGCGGCAAGTTCTACTCGCGAGCCGCGCTGACGGCGCCGATGGGAATGGGATACGAATACGTCGATTCCTATCCTCTCCTCAAGGAGGCCAGGATCGCCGCGGAAGAAGCGGTCGCGATGCACAAGGCCAAACCCGCGCCGGCCGGACAGAAGGCGCTCATCCTGCACCCCACGAACCTCTGGCTCACGATTCATGAATCGGTCGGCCATCCGACCGAGCTCGATCGCGCGCTTGGGTACGAAGCCAACTACGCCGGCACCAGCTTCCTGACGACCGACAAGCTCGGCAAGTTCGAGTTCGGCTCGAAGATGGTGAACCTCGTCGCCGACAAGACGCAGGAGCATGCGATGGCGACCTGCGGCTACGACGACGACGGCGTGAAGACGACGCGCTGGCATCTCGTCAGGGATGGCGTGTTCGTCGACTATCAGACCACTCGGGATCAGGCGCACCTGATCGGCCAGACCGCGTCGCATGGCTGCAGCTACGCGGACAGCTGGGGGTCGATCCCGTTCCAGCGCATGCCGAACGTCTCGCTCGAGCCGGGCGCGAAGGATCTCTCCGAGGCGGACATCATCGGCGCGACCGACGACGGCGTGTACGTCAAGGGCGACGCGAGCTACAGCATCGACCATCAGCGGTACAACTTCCAGTTCAGCGGTCAGACGTTCTGGGAGGTCAAGAACGGGAAGATCACGACGCAGCTCCGCGATCTGGCGTATCAGTCGAACACGCCGGAATTCTGGAAGTCGTGCGATCTCCTGGGCGGCACGTCGACCTACCTGCTGGGCGGCGCGTTCAGCGACGGCAAGGGGCAGCCCTCGCAAAGCAACTCGGTCAGCCACGGCTGCCCGATCGCACGCTTCGCGAAGGTCAACATTCTCAACACCGCACGCTGAGGGATCAGCATGATCTGGACCAGAGAACAGACCAAGGCGCTCACCGACAAGGTCCTCTCGCTCAGCAAGGCCGAGCAGACGTTCGTGGCCGTCAACGGCGGCGAACGCGCAAACCTGCGATTCGCGCGCAACACCGCCACGACGTCCGGCGCGTCGTCGGGCACGAGCCTCGCGATCACCGCGAGCTTCGGCAAGCGCTCGGGCACGGTGACGACGGCGCAGTTCGACGACGCGAGCCTGCAGCGCGCCCTGCGGAACGCCGAGGAAATCGCCAAGGTCTCGCCCGAGAACCCGGAAGCGATGCCGTTCCTCGGCCCGCAGTCGTATTCGCCCGTGAAGGCGTACTTCGACGACGCGGCGACTGCGTCGCCGGAGTGGCGCGCGTCGGCAGCCGAGACCGCGATCGCGCTGAGCAAGAAGAAGGATGTCGTGTCGGCCGGGTTCGTCGAGACGCAGGCGTCGATGCAGGCGGTCGCCAGCTCCCTCGGACTCTTCGCCTACGATCGGTTCACGGCGGCCGACTACAACCTGACGGCGCGGACGCCGGACGGATCGGGATCGGGCTGGGCCTCGAAGTCGTTCAACGAGCTCCGGCTGCTCGATCCCGCGAAGCTGGCCAACGCCGCGATCGACAAGGCCGTCCTGGCGAAGTCGCCGGCGGCGATCGAGCCCGGCAAGTACACGGTCGTGCTCGAGCCGGCCGCACTGGCCGACCTGATCGTGTTCATGCTCTTCTCCGCTGACGCGCGCCAGGCGGACGAGGGGCGCAGCTTCTATTCGAAGAAGGGCGGCGGCAATCGTGTCGGCGATCAGGTCGTCGGCGAGAAGGTCCGCATCTATTCCGATCCCGCGCACCCCCTCGCGCCCGTCGTCTCGTTCGACAACGAAGGGCTCCCGATCGGGCGGAACATGTGGGTCGAGAACGGCGTGCTGAAGGATCTGTTCTACTCGCGCTTCTGGGCGGACAAGATGAAGAAGGCGCCGACGGCGGGCCCCGCGAACATCATCATGGAGGGCGGCACCGCGACGATGGAGGATCTCGATCGCGGGGGTCGAGCGCGGCGTGCTCGTGACGCGCTTCTGGTACATCCGCCCGCTGGATCCGCAGACGATTCTCGTGACGGGCCTCACCCGCGACGGGCTGTTCCTGATCGAGAAGGGCAAGGTGACACGCGCGGTCAAGAACATGCGCTGGAACGAGAGTCCGATCGTCGCGCTCAACAACCTCGACGCGATGACGCCGGCCGAGCGCGTGGTGAGCGGAGAGGGTGCGGGCGGCGCCGGGCTCTCGCTCGTCTGCCCCGCCGCGCGGATCCGCGAGTTCACGTTCTCGAGCTCGTCCGACGCGGTCTGACCGATTGGTGGCCTAGGTCTTCTTCACTTCCTCGAGCTCGCGCTTCGCGTCGCCGGCGTACAACGATTGCGGGAACTCGTCGACGACGCGCGTGAACGCGCGGACGGCTTCTTCCTTGCGGCCGGCGCGCGCGCAGGCGCGCCCGAGCTGCATCAGGACGCCGTCGAGCGGCATCTGGGTGTTCGTGTCGCGCGCGAGCTCCGTGTAGATGTTGATCGCGTTGTCGAACTTGTTCTGCGCGAGCTGCGCGTCGGCGAGCCCGAGCCGCGCCGTGCGCGCGTAGAGGGTGCTGCCCGCCTTCGCGACGACTTCCTGATACTTCTGCTCCGCTTCGGCGTAGCGGCCGAGCGTGGCGAGGATGCCGGCGGCGTGATAGCGCGCGGCGATTCCTGGATCGGTGTTCGGATACCGATCAGCAGCCTCGATGAACTTCGGCAGCGCCGCCTCGAGCTTGACCTTTTCGGATTCGTACGTGCCGGGCTGCGGCACGGGCGCGGGGCTGCCTGGCGCCGGCGCGGCGGGTGGCACGACAGGCGCCTGATGCACGGCGAGCGCGCTCGCGAGCAATTCCGTGGCGCGTCCCGTCCGCGTCTGCCGCCAGCCTGCGTACGCGCCGACGAGGCGAGCAGCGCGATCACGACCACGAGCCCCCAGATGAGATCACGCCGGCGCGTCTCCAGCGCCGCGCGCGCATGCATCACCGTCTTCGCGAATTCGTTTTCCTTCAGCTTGTGTCGTTCCTGGCTTTTCATTTCGTTCTTCCTGGTTTGTTGCGCGTCCGAAAAATCCAACCTGTCGAGCCGAAGCTCGCCGCCGAGCGTTGCAGCGGCGAGCGAAGGCTGGTGCGCCCGGCAGGTCTCGAACCTGCGACCCCCGGTTTAGGAAACCGGTGCTCTATCCTGCTGAGCTACGGGCGCGTCGACCGGCTTCTTCGTGCTTCACTCAGTATTGCAGCACCACGAAGAGTTGCTCTCCCTGCAGGCGCGCGCGGCCGTTCAAGTCGACCAGTTCGATCAGGACCGCCACGCCCTCTACGTGTCCACCCAGCTGCTTCACCAGATCGACCGTCGCGCGCGCGGTGCCGCCGGTCGCGAGGAGATCGTCGACGACGAGCACGCGCTGGCCGGGCTCGACGGCGTCCTGATGGATCTCCAGGCTGTCGCTGCCGTACTCGAGATCGTAGCTGACCTTCACCGTCGTCGACGGCAGCTTCCCGACCTTGCGGACCGGCACGAACCCGGCGCCGAGCCTGTCGGCGACAGCGGCGCCCAGAATGAACCCGCGGCTCTCGATGCCGACGACGAGGCTGATGCCGCGATCCTTGTACGGATTCGACAGGCTGTCGATCGCGACGCGAAAGCCTTCCGGATCGCGCAGGAGCGTGGTGACGTCGTAGAAGAGAATGCCGGCCTTGGGAAAATCGGGTACGTGTCGAATCTTGGATTTGAGCGCGTCCATTGAACTCCGTTCGCCCCTCAGGGCAATTCCCTACCGAATGCTGAAGCCCGTCGCGCGTCCCGACGGGGGCACTACTTCGACAGCCACATCATCGACGTGTGCGCCGGCGGGCCCGCGGTGGACCGCGGACTGAACCCGCTCGACGGATTCCACGTCGCCCTCGAGCCATGTCTCGACGCGGCCGTCCGGCAGATTCCTCACCCAGCCGTGAAGGCCTTCCGCCGCGGCACGAGCCTCGACGAAGAACCGGAATCCCACACCTTGCACCCGGCCGCTGACCAGCAGGCGCCGCGCTACGAGCATGAACAGGACATTATAAGCCGGCTCGACCGCGCCGACCGAATTGCCGGGGCATGCTAGAGTCGCCGGATGATCCGGATAGGCGCCAGCAGCCACGGCGAGTCGCGTCTTCGCATGCTCCGCGTCGTCAGGCGTGGAGATCGGCACGACGCGCGCAACCTGACCGTGTCGTGCCGGTTCGAAGGCGACTTCGCGGAGGCGTTCGTCGACGGCCAGTCGGCCGGGCTGCTTCCGGGAGAAGCGCTCAAGAGCCTGGTGCACGCCACGGCGCGCGAGCACGCGGTCGCGGAGATCGAGCGATTCGGCCTGGTGCTCTGCGATCGGCTGCTTGCCGGGTACCCCCGCGTCACGCGCGCGCGCGTCGAGATCGCCGAGCAGCCATGGAATCGTCTCGAAGTCGGCGGCAAGGCCCAGGGACAGGCGTTCCTGGCAGGCACTCCGGAGCGCCGCACCACCGCCGTCACGAGCAACGGCAAGCAGGTGGCGGTCGTGGCCGGGCTCGAGCAACTCACGCTGATGCGCACGTCCGGTCTCGTGCCCGCGAACCGAACGCGGCGAGACAGCCAGGACGAGGGAGACGCCAGCGGCGTCGAGGACGGGTTGCCGCGTCTCCTCGTCGCGACGCTCTCCGCCCGCTGGACGTATACGAGCGCGGAAGTGAGCTTCGATCCTTATCGTCAGGGCGTCCGCCGCGCGATCGTCGAAACGTTCGGCTGTCACGCGAGCCGATCGATTCAGCACACGCTCTATGCGATCGCGGACGTGGTGCTCTCGTCGTACGAGGAGATCAGCGACATTTCGCTGACGCTGCAGGAGCTTCCCTATCGCCCGGCGGATCTGTTCCGCGCGGGCGTCGAGAATCCCGACGAACTCTTCGTAGCTGTTGAAGAGCCCGTGGGGGTCGTCGAGATTACCGTCGATCGTGATAGTCGCTGACAGCTTCAGCGCCACGAACGACGATCGCCTGCGCACCTACGGTCGAGTTGGCTTGCCATGATTGGTAGCGAGCAACGTACTTCGGCCCTTCACAGAGAACATTTTCGCGGCACGTGTCGTGCTGTTCGATAGCGCGGAGGGAACGATGCTGTTTACGATTGCCGTGATCCTGTTGGTACTGTGGCTGCTCGGCCTGGTCAGCGGCTACACCTTGGGGAACTTCATTTACGTCCTGCTGGTCATCGCACTGGTTCTGTTCGTCGTGGGCATCGTCAGCGGGCGGCGGGTCGTCTAGCGGCGCCAGAGATCGGCCAATCCGTTGACCGCCGGCCAACCGATTGGCCGTTCGGCCGGCACGGAGGACGACGGGGGCTCGCAGATTCATTAAGAAATCCAGGGATCGCCGATTCTGCGGCGAAGGTACGGCTGTTGCTCAGACACGCGCGTCTGAGCCCAGACAGCTGGCAGCAGGGTCGACGTGCAAGTTCTGGTCTCCTCCGGTCCGGGACGGCCCTCCTCAGCTCGCAGCGCTCGGGGCTGGCACCGCTTCGACCCTGCTGTCAGCTGCTGAGGCTCAGCGTTTTCTCCCTGCCGTCCTACCCACGCCTCTTCTCTATCCCTTCGGATACTTCGCGTGTCCCTTGATCTCCCGGATCTGAAGGATGTGGCGCTGCGCATGCGTGGAGATCATCAGCACCCACTGATAGACGTCCATGCCGCCGTCCAGCAGCTTATGGCCCCGCAGGTCTTCCTGGGTGGTCGCCGCGTAATCGCGGATCACCGCGCGTAATTTCTGGACCGCTGCGAGCGATTCCGCCGCGCTCTTGAACTGCCCCTTCGGGACCCTCGCCTCGCCGGTCTTCGTTCGCTCGGTTCGATCGATGCCGTACCAGAGGATCGCCGCGTCGGTCGTCTCGATCTTGTCAGTCGTCGGCGGCAGCTTCATGGACGCGATCACTCGATCCCAGTACTGCGGCTCCGCGATCGCCAGATGCTCGATGACTTCCGCGATGCTCCAGCTCTCCGGCGTCATCTGGAACGCCAGCTGCGCCGGCGACAACCCCTTCAGCTCTCCCGCGAGCCAGCTCTCGGTCATCTCGAGGTGCGTCAGGAGTCGCTGACGCTCGCCAGCTTTGAGCGGCTCGGCAGCCGCATGTCGCGCCACCATCGGCAGCGACAAAGCACAGACACCGACGAGGATCAGAATCGCGCGAGTTCGCATGAACGTGGCCTCCAGAATTCAGGAACACATCGACGACACAGCAAAGATCAGCCGGGCGATCCCGATCGTGCGCGACCGGATCGCGTTCGTCAACGCGGCTCGTCCCGCATTGCGGGGCGTTCGTCACATTTCGGGGATCGATCAGTGGATCTCGTAGCGGGAGTGCGGCACGACCTGGAGCGGTTCGGCAGGGGGCGTGGGCTTGGCGGCGTCGCGCCCGACCGAGAGCTCCGTGAAGCCGTTCAGCAGGCCGTCGAAGACCGCGCGGTCGTATCGCGAGCAGGTAGACCACGCGAGCACCTGATGGAAGGCGCGGAGTCCGGCGACGGTCGTGTGCAGGTACTTGATCCTGGTCTGCTGAAAATATCCTTCGATCTCGTACTGCACCGATTCGTAGCCTCCCACGATCCGGCGATCCGGACCGCTGCAGGCGATCAGCTGGATGTTGTTCGTGAGCTCCGCACGCGTATTCACCGAGTGCTCGTACAGCGTCATTTCAGGCACGAAGTCTTCGATTGCGTCGCTGATGACGATGACGTGGCGGCCGAAGAGCGCGTGGATGGCCTCGATGCCGGCGGTCTCGTTGAGATCCCGTGCCTGCCGCCAGCCGTCGGGCAGTTCGAGCTGCGACATCCCCAGGACCTGATCGACGAGCACGCGGCTGGCGGCCGGCTCGCGACCAGGCGCGAGCAGGCGCAGCTGCTCCTTGTAGCGCACCGCGAGCGCGCCGGCTGAAATCGTGATCAGAAAAACGATTGTGTCCATCGACGACACGCCCCTGCACGGCCGACCAACGGCCTGCCGCGTGCTGTTGCCAGCTTCGTGCCCGGGGAAACGGTTGTTTCCACATGGCTCGACGTGGGATACTCACGACTTCTGGAGAACCATGTGAACAGAGCAATAGTGTGTCGGAGTGGGCAACGCCTGCCTGCGGCGCTGGTCGGCGTGGCTATCCTGTCGGGCGTCATATGCGGCCAGCCGGCGCGGCTGATGGCGCAGGAGACGCGCGGCGCCGAGATCGCTACGAAGCAGGAGGAGAAGGCAGCCACGCAGGCGCCGTACACGCCGGGCCGCGTCGAAAAGTTCCTCAATCGGCTCGAACAGAACTTTACCAGCCCGCCAAGCGGCTTCTACCCGTTTATCGGCAGCGTCTACTCGGGCGGCGGATTCACCCCCGGCGCCGGGTACCGTCGTTTCTACTCACGCGAAGCGGTCTGGGAGGTCAAGGGCCTCTACTCGATCAAGAACTACAAGCAGGTCGAGGTCGGCACGCGCACGCCGTGGCACGGAGGCGGGCGCTGGATGGCGGGCATCCGCGGCGGCTATCGCGACGCGCCGCAGATCGGGTTCTACGGCCTCGGGCCCGACACCGTCAAAGACGATCGCGCGAACTTCCGCATCAAGCAGGGCTACGCGATCGGCTCGCTGGCCCTCCAGCCCACGGGATGGACGAGGCTCGAAGGTGAAGTCAGCTACGAGGACTTCAACACAGAGCAAGGCAAGGGGAGCGCCCCGTCGATCGAGACGGAATACGATTCAGTCACCGCCCCCGGGCTGTTCTCCAACCCGAAGTACATCCACAGCCACGGTACTGCCGCGATCGACTGGCGCTCGTCACCGGGCTACTCGCGCACGGGCGGACTCTACGAGGTCGGGATTCACGACTACGCCGATCGCGACAAGACCTACAGCTTTCGACGGGTCGACGCAGAGATCGTGCAGCACCTGCCAATCCTTCGCGAGAACTGGGTGCTCTCGTTCCGCGGCCGGGTGCAGTCCACGCTCGACGACGACGACATCGTGCCGTACTTCCTGATGCCGTCCCTCGGCAGCGGCAGCACGCTGCGCGGCTATTCGACCGCGCGCTTTCGCGATCGGCACGCCCTCCTGACATCGGCGGAATTCCGCTGGATTCCCAACCGGCTCGCGCTCGACATGGCGATTTTCTACGACGCGGGCAAGGTGGCCAACCGCCGTTCGGCGCTCGACTTCAACAACCTCACGACCAACTGGGGCATCGGCGCGCGCTTCCACGGCCCGACCTCGACGCCTATCCGCCTCGAGGTCGCCAAGGGATCCGATGGCTTCCACCTCGTGATTTCCAGCAGCGCCGCGTTTTGAGAACGGCAGCCCTGTATATGCGCAACCACTTCTCGACCAGAACCCTCTTCGCGCCGGCCGGCTTGCTCGCGGCGCTTCTGCTGTTGGCCGATGTCACGCCGGGCGCGCAGTCGCGGCCGAGGTTCTTCAGCGACGATCCGATCGTTCGCGAGCCCGAGACGCAGGACGCGTCGAAGACGCAGGAATGGGAGATTGGTCTCATCTCCGATCTGACCCTGAACCTCTTTGCCAAGCCCGGCGATCCCACTCTCGGCGTGCGCGCGCAGAACGTCAACACCATCGACGAAGTTCCGGACTCGAGCTGGTTCACCAACCGCATCTACACGAAGCCGGTGACCGTCGATGAGATCACGCGCGGCCCCAACACGATGGAGGGTCCGGCCGCCGGAAAGTGGACGATCATCCGCGCGAAGACCGCCGGCACGGCGCCAGGATTCACCGTTCGCGACGAGAAGGGTGGCGTCTGGTTCCTCTCGATGGACGCCGACGGGTACCCGGTCGCGGCGACCGCCGCGATTGCCGTGGCGTCGCGTCTGTTCTGGGCGCTCGGCTACAACGTGCCCGAGAGCCATCTGACGACGCTCCGGCCAGAGAACATCGTGATTGGGGACAAGGTGACGATTCCATCGCACGGGCGCAGGCGCCGGTTCACCAACAAGGATCTCGGGGACGTGTTCGCGCGCGCAAATCGAAGCGCCGACGGCTCGTATCGCGTGCAGGCGCAGCGCGGCCTCCCCGGCAAGGTGATCGGTGGCTTCAAGTACTACGGTACCCGGCCCGACGATCCGAACGACGTCGTCGCGCACGAGCATCGCCGCGAGCTGCGCGCGCTGCAGGTGTTCGGCGGATGGACGAACCTGGTCGACATGAAGGCCGGCAATACCCTCGACACGGTGGTTACCGAGAACGGCCGGTCGACCGTCAAGCACTTCCTGCAGGACGTCGGCTCGACCTTCGGAACCGGTTCGCTCGACCCGCGCGAAGGCGACGAAGGCCACGAGTACGTGTACGAAGGTGGACCGACCGCGAAGCGGTTCTTCACGTTCGGCCTGGCTCTGAGTCCGTGGCAGACACTCGACTACCAGAAGAACCGCGAAATCGGCCTCTTCACCGACGAAGCCTACGAGCCGGAAGACTGGAAGCCCCGTGTTCCCGCCGCCGCGCTGCGGCGCGTGCGAACCGACGACAGCCTGTGGGCGGCGCTACGCGTGATGTCTTTCACCGACGAGCACATCCGCGCGGCGGTGAAGACCGGCCAGTACACCGACCCGGCTGCCGAGAAGCTCCTTGCCGACGTGCTCATCGGACGGCGCAACAAGATCGCCAGAACGTATCTCTCGAGGGTGAACCCCCTGACCAAGTTCGCCCTCGACGCGGCGGGTGTGCTGACGTTCGAGAATCCTGCGGTGCGCGCCAGCGTGGCTGATGCGCCGAAGGGCGGCTACACCGCGACGTGGTACCGCTTCGACAACGCGACGGGCGCCGCGCAGCCAATCGGATCCCCGACCGCAGGAACGCAGGAGCGGCTGCAGGCCCCCGCCGACCTGCCGCGCGCGACCGGAGGCCACGTGAAGGTGTCGATTGCGGCCGTCGATCCGGCTTCGCCTCTACAGGCCTCGTGGTCGAAGCCCGTCGACGTGTACTTCAGAAGCACGGGCAGCGGATGGCAGCTCGTAGGGGTCGAGCGGATTCCGGTCGGTCCCGCACCGAACTCCGTGAAGAAGGACTAGAGAGTCATGACGGCGCTGCGGGTAAGGTGAAGTAATTACTGTACAGCTTCAATACTTTGCTCGCAGCGTGTCCGCCTCCACCGAATTCCAGCCCTGTTGATTTTCCTCTGAGTTTCTTCGAATAGTTCCTTCCGCGGCACGATCGTCGTGCGGGCCCCGTTCCTGCACCGGGCCTGCACGCTCCCTGCGACATCAGCTTTGAGGATTCTGCATGAAGAGGCTGGTCATGCGCGCGGGGCGCCCTGTGTCTGCGCGCGTCTGTGTCGGCGCGCTCGCGCTGCTGGTTCCGTTCCTCGCGTTCACTCCCGCTACGGCGCAAACGACAGATCCCCGCGTCGTCGAATTCCAGCAGTCGCCGGATCACAACCGGACTGACGCCGGCCGTGCGGTCGTCGATCGATATGCGCTGGAGTTCTCCGTCGTGGGCAGCTCGGCCGTGTTGCAGAGCATCAATCTCGGAAAGCCCGCGGCGGATGTGAACGGCTTGATCCTCGTGGACTTCACCGCGCAGCTCGGCACCTGGCCGGTTGCTGGCACAACCTATCAGGCGCGCGTCCTCGCGATCGGACCCGGCGGTTCTGGCCCCAGCACTCCATCGAACACGTTCACGTTTCCAGGAACCCAGCCGCCTCCGCCTCCGCCGCCTCCGCCTCCCCCGCCGCCGCCACCTCCTCCACCGCCAGCGTGCACTTACACGGTGTCGCCAACGTCGAGGACGCTTGCCGCCACGGCAGCGACCAGCAGCTTTTCGGTGTCGACTGGATCGACCTGCACGTGGTCTCCCGTCGGGTCAGACTCCTGGTTGACTCCGACCGACACGAGCACGCGGACGGGAAACGCCACGGTGAGCTTCCGTGTGACCGCGAACACTGCCGCCGCGTCGCGCGTCGGCACGATTCGAGTGGGAACGGCGACGTTCTCGGTCACGCAGAACGGGACGTGCAACTTTGCGGTCACCCCGACCAGTCAGGGATTCAATCCGTCGGGCGGTACGAGCACGGTGACGGTCACCGCCGGTCAGGGCTGCAGCTGGACTGCAGTGCGAGCCGGAACGTGGATCACGATCACGAGCGGCGCCAGCGGATCCGGCAACGGCGCTGTTCAGTACCGCGTGTCGTCCAACGGTGGCTCCGCGTCGCGGACCGGCACGATCACGATCGCCGGTCTTCCCGTTACGATCACGCAGTCAGCCGCGACCGCGCCGAACGCGCCGGCGGGGCTCCGCGTGGTGCAGATCCGGTAGCGCCGTCAGCGGCTTCGATCCTCGTACGGACGAAGGTTCCACTCGAGGAACGTCCACGTGCGGTTCCACGAGTCGCGCTGGTCCGGCGAGTCGTCGCGTTCGAGCGTCTTCATGTTCACGCGGCGATTGAACGTGTGCCCGCCGCTTGCAGGTCCAGGCACCGGGTCGACGTACACCTTCGTTTCGGCGAGATCCGGCTTGCGCGATCGCAGCGCGTCGACGATCTGCTGATCCTCGACGAAGTTGACGTCGGTGTCGTTCGTCGCAACGTGGACGAGCAGCGGCACCTGCAGCTTGTCGACGTGATAGAGCGGCGATCGTTCGATGTACAGGTCCCTCTTCTCGAACGGCAATCCCTGTATGCGTGACTGCGTCGAGAACTGGCGCTGGTAGGCCGGTCCCTTGTACGACAGCCTGAACACGAGGTTCGTGACCGGCACCATCGCGGACGCGGCCTTGAACGGATGCTTGTCGCGGAACACGGAGAGCAGCGTGATGTAGCCGCCGTGGCTCCAGCCCATGATGCCGAGCCGATCCTGGTCGACGTGCGCGAGCGTTTTCAGGTAGTCCACCGCGCTGAGGACGTCGTCGACCTCGTACCCGCCGTAGTCGATGGCCTTGTAGTGGGCCTCGCCATATCCCGTGCTTCCCCGGTACTCCGGACAAATGACGACGTAGCCGCGATCGACCGCGTCCTTCACGAAGGGGAACATGCTGATGCCCCAGTTCCCATGGACGCCGCCGTGTACCCACACCATCGCGGCGTGCCCCTTCGGGCCGCGCTTCTTGAGCGGCTGAAAGAGATAGGCCGGAATGTCCATGTCGCCGACGCTGCTTCGATACGTGATCTTCTGGAAGTCCATGACGCCCTGGCTGGCCTTCGCGTAACGAGCGTCCGCCGCGGCCTTCTCGTCGATGTCCGCCTGAAAGTTGTAGCCGCGGCCATGGTCCGCAGGATCGGCGCTGACGTACAGCGCGCGCGCCCGCTCCGGGTCCATCGGGGTCTCGACGCGCTGCCGGCCTGGCGGTGTCGTCCCTCCCGCGGGCTGTGTCGCCTGCTGACCTGACGGCACTGCGGAACCAGCGGAGAGAAGAGCGAGAGAAACAAGGGCGGGACGGATTCGCTGTGCCCACGGACGACTGACCATCGATCCCTCCAAGTGTACGGATGTGGTGAGCCAACCATACCCGTCGAGGTGCCGCGAGCGCAACCTACCGTGGATGTCCGCCTGACGCTGAACACTACAACTGAGCAGAACCATGTGCTCAGTCGAGACACACGATCACCGAGAGCGAGAGCCTGCTGGCCGCCGGAACTTCGGCGTCAGCACCGAGATTCAAACCGGCCCTGACGGCCACCTGTACGTGGTGTCGATCAGCAGAGGCGAGATCCTCGAGATCTTCAGAGCGGTGGCCACGCTGTGTTAGCATCCGCCGCGTGATGCCCGCGGCGGATGCTAGCAGCGTGCAAGTGGCGTCAGCGCCGGCGGCCCCGCCCGCTGGCACCACCCGGTTGGCATCCCTCGACGTGTTCCGGGGAATCACGATGCTGTTCATGGCGTCGGAGATTCTCGAAATCTCTCGCGTCGCGCGCCAGTTCCCGGCTTCCTCCACCGCCCGTGTCCTGGCCAGATGGCTCGATCACGTCCCCTGGGCTGGCGCGGTGCCCTGGGACATGATTCAGCCGGCGTTCATGTTCATGGTCGGCGTGGCGCTCCCCTTCTCGATTGCCAGCAGGCGCGGCCGTGGACAGACGTTTGGATCGATGCTGGCGCACAGCGTGCTTCGTGCGCTGGTACTGATCGCCCTGGGGATCTTTCTCCGCTCGCAGCATCGATCGCAGACCTACTTCACGTTTGAAGACGTGCTGACCCAGATCGGCCTCGGGTACGTCGCGCTCTTCCTGCTTGGCTGGGCACGGCCGCGGACGCAGTGGCTTGCGGCCGCGCTGATTCTCGGCGCGTACTGGCTGCTCTTCGCGCTCTACCCCCTGCCGCCGCCTGGATTCGACACGCGGACCGTCGGCGTTCCGATCGACTGGTCCCACCACCCGTCAGGCTTCGCCCAGCACTGGGACAAGAACACGAACGCGGCGAATCGGTTCGACCAGTGGTTCCTGAACCTGTTCCCGCGCCAGCGGCCGTTCGTCTACAACGGCGGCGGCTACCTCACGCTGAACTTCGTACCGTCCCTCGCGACGATGATCTTCGGCCTGCTCGCGGGCGGCGTGCTCCGAAGTAGTCGATCGCCGGCGGAGAAAGCACGGCAGCTTGCGGGCTGGGGAATCGCCGGCGTGATCGCCGGGAGCGTGATTCACTTCCTCGGCGTATGCCCGATCGTCAAGCGCATCTGGACGCCGTCCTGGACCGTTTACAGCGCCGGATGGGTCACCCTCTTCCTGGCCGGTTGGTACTACATCGTCGACGTCCGAAAGACGGGCTACCGCGGCTGGACCGTGCCCTTCGTCGTCGTCGGCATGAATTCGATTGCGATGTACGTGCTCGTGCACGTCGCGACGGACTACGTCGAACGCGCCTTCAGGATTCACCTCGGGCCGGCGCCGTTCGAGATGTTCGGCCCGGTGTTTGCGCCCGTTCTGCTTGGCGCGTGCACGCTCGCGGTCTTCTGGGCGATTCTGTTCTGGATGTACCGAAGGCGGCTCTTCCTGCGAATCTGAACGCCCGCTCGCGGCGGTCTCACCGCCAGCGAAACAGCTTCAGCGCCAGCGTGAAACACACGATCAGCCACCCCGTCATCGTTGCGAGCTGCGGCAGCATTTGCGCGAGCGTCGCTCCCTGCAGCATGTGCGCGCGAAGCGCGTCGATGATCGCGGTGAGCGGCAAAGCCTGGATCAGCGGCTGAACGGCTTCGGGAAACCGCTGCGCCGAGAAGAACACGCCGGACAGAATCCACATCGGCACCTGGACGAGGTTCATCAGGCCCGACGCGGCCTCGATCGTTCGAGCCCTGGACCCGATGAGCAGGCCGAGCGCGCTGAACGACAGCGACGCGAGCACGCAGATGACGACGAGATCGATCAGGCTGCCGCGCACCGGCACGCCGAATGCGATCGCGCCGAAGCCGATGGGCACCGCGACCTCGATGACCAGGATTATCAGGCGCCACAGGAGATAGGAGAGCAGGAAGTACGCGCGGGACATTGGCGTCGCCACGAGGCGCTTGGTGAGTTTCCTGCGGCGCGAGTCGACGATCGAGAAGCCCAGGCCCCAGACGGCGTTGGTCATGATGCCGAGGCCCACGAGACCCGGGACCAGGAAGTCCACGTAGCGCGATCCTGGCTCGCGCACGAGATCGTCCGCGGTCGCTTTCGGATCTACCCTGCCGGCGCCGCGTTGAATCGCGCGGTCCGCGACGACCTTCGCCATCCGCCCCTCGGGGTTCGTGTCGTCGTAGCGGTAGAGCACGGTTCCATTCGGGCCGTCCGACACGACGAGCGCGACCTTGCCCGTCGCGAGCTCACGTCTCGCGGCCGATTCGTCCATCTGCACGATCGCGAGCGTGGAATCCTGTTTCAGTGTTTCGGCGATCGATGGAGACGACACCACGATCCTCAGCACGTCGCCGGACTGGCTGCGGAAGGCGATTCCCAGGCCGGCGGTCAGGAGCACCGGAAACAAGACTGTCCAGAAGACGGCCTCCGGCTCGCGCGTGAACTCGCGAATGCGCGACAGCGTGAGCTGCACGATTTGATGGCCAGCGCCACGGTCGGCGATGAGGAGCGGGCGGCGAGGGGACGACGGGTTCTCACTCATCGCGGAGATGCCTGCCCGTAAGGGATACGAAGACGTCCTCCAGGGTCGCGGAGTGCGTCCGCAGCTCGGTCACGGGGACGTCGAGCCGCCGGAGATCCTCGAGCAGCGCCGGCAGCACGCGGTGAAGGTCCACGGCCTGAATTCGCAGGCTGCCGTTCTCCGCGCGGGCGTCCCGCACGCCGTCCATCTTTCGGAAGGTGTCCGGATCGAGCGGATGCGCGCCGCCGGTCGAGATCTCGATCAAGTGGTTGGCGCCTATCGACGCGATCAGCTGCGGCGGCGTCGCGAGGGCGATGACGCGGCCTTTATCCATGATGGCGACGCGGTCGCAGAGCCGTTCCGCTTCCTCCATATAGTGCGTCGTCAGGACGATCGTCCGGCCCGTCCGCTTGAACTCTTCGATCAGATCCCACAACTGGCGCCGCGCCTGCGGATCGAGGCCCGTGGTCGGCTCGTCGAGGAACAGGAGCTCCGGATCGCCGACGAGCGCGCATGCAAGCGCCAGGCGCTGCTTCTGGCCGCCCGACAGCGCGGCGATGCGGGCGTTGCGCTTCTCGTCGAGCTGCACGAGGGACATCACGTCTTCTGGCGCGGCGCCGCGCTCGTAGAAACTTCGGAACAGCCGCAGCGTCTCGAGGACCGTGAGCTTGTCGGTGAGCTGTGTGTCCTGCAGCTGAATGCCGAGGCGCTGGCGCAGCGCCAAGGCGTCGTCCGCCCACCGCATGCCGAGGACCTCGACGTCGCCGGAATCGGCGGCGGTCAGCCCTTCGCAGATCTCGATCGTCGTCGTCTTGCCGGCGCCGTTCGGCCCGAGCAGGCCGAAGCACTCCCCGCGAGCCACGTCGAGGTCGATGCCGTCGACGGCCACGACATCCTTGTAACGCTTGCGCAGATCGCGAACTCGAAGAACTGACGTGGCGAGTGGTTCGGCCATCACGCTAGTATCGATCGTTTTGCCGCCGCGCCGGCTGCCAGGGCGATGACCGGGCGAGGGTTGAAGGATTGTCGACGGTCTAGGTATGATAGGCAACGACCATGCCCAAGCCCTCGGACCTCCTGCAGGGAACGCTCGATCTCCTCATCCTCAAGACCATCGCCAGGGACCCGATGCACGGCTGGGCGATCTCGAAACGCATCCAGGAGCTGTCCGACGACGTGCTGTCGGTGCAGCAGGGATCGCTCTACCCTGCTTTGCACCGGCTGGAGCATCAGGGATGGATCGTCGCCGACTGGAAGGAGACGGATCTCGGGCGAGCCGCGAAGTTCTACTCGCTGACGAGGGACGGCCGCCGTCAGCTCGAACGTGAGCTCGAGAGCTGGGGCCGTCTGTCATCTGCTGTTCGCCTGCTTCTGAAGCGAGCCTGATTCCTCACCACGATGAGTGTGTCCCGCCTGCTCCGCATCGCTCAGCTCCGGGTCCGATCGATGTTGCGGAAAGACGCCGTCGATGGCGAGGCGGCACGCGAGATCGCGTTCCACTTCGAGCGTCTGGTCGACGAGAACCTCTCGGACGGGATGCCGCTCGCGCAGGCGCGCCGCGCGGCGCGCGTTGCGCTCGGAAACCCAGCCGCGCTCGAAGATCAGTGCCGCGATCACCGCCGCGTCGCCTGGTTTCACGATTGCCGCCAGGACGTCGTGTATGGGCTGCGAGTCCTCAGGAGAAATCCGGGGTTCACCGCGGTCGCGGCACTGTCGCTCGCACTAGGCATCGGCGCGAACGCTGCCACGCTCGGGGCGATCGACGCGGTCTTCGTTCAGGGGCCGCCCTTCGAGGATTCCGATCGACTGGTCGTGCTGCAGACCGTGCCCGACAGCAATCCCAGCCAGCGCAGCAACGCCTCGATGGCGGATTTGGTGGCCTGGCAGGAGCAGGCCGCGGCGTTCGAGTCGATCGCCGCGTCGCTCCCTATTCAAGCAGACCTCGGCGCCGACGCGCCGGGCGCTTACGCCGAACGGATCCAGGGCTACGCCTTCACAGGCGGCATGTTTCCCCTGCTCGGCGTCCCACCGCTTCTTGGACGCGTGTTCACCGACGCCGATCCGCCGCTCGGCATGTCCGGTTCGGCGATCGTCGTCAGCCATGGGTTCTGGCAGAGACGGTTCGGCGGCGACGCTGCGGTCCTCGGAAGGCGGATCCGTCTGAACGGGGTCGACGTGTCCGTGATTGGCGTGATGCCGGAGGGGTTTTTCTTCCCGGACAACCGGCCCGATTTCTGGGCGCCTCTTCGCGCCGACCGGGCGCCTGCGGCCGGCCCGCGATTCTACCTGACGGTTGGCAAGCTCAAGTCAGGCGTGACGTTGCAGCAGGCGCAGTCAGACCTCGAAGCCGTCAACGTACGGCTGATCCATGATGCGCCCGGGCGTCACCGGGGCTTCAGCGTGCGCGTCGAGGATCTGCGCGAGGCGCGGTACGGCTGGGCGAAGCGTCCGCTGCTGACGCTCCAGGCCGCCTCACTGATGGTCCTGCTGCTCGCCTGCGTCAACGTCGCCGCTCTGTCGCTCGCTCGAGGCACCGTGCGCCTGCCCGAGCTCGGCCTGCGCATGTCGCTCGGCGCGGGACGCGGGCGGATCGCGCGCCAGATTCTCACCGAGAGCCTGTTGCTCGCGCTCGTGGCCGGAGGGCTCGGCCTCCTCGTGACGGCGCTCTGCCTGAGCGGCGTGGTGTGGTTGAAGGCTATTCCAGGCCTGCCGGATCTGCCGCCGCTTGCGATCAACTGGCGCATCCTCGTCCTCAACGTCGGGCTCTCGATGGTGGCGGGAATCGGATTCGGGATGGCGCCTGCCATCGCAGGCTCGACGCGGCTGCTCGCGTCGATGAGAAGCCAGGACCGTACGACAACGGGACCAGCCCCGCATCGCGTGAGGTCAGCGCTGGTGGCGACGCAGCTCGCGCTCGCGCTGATGCTGCTCGCTGGCGCAGGTCTCCTGCTGAACAGCTTCGTCCGACTCGCCACTCGCGACTTGAACTTCGACCCGCGCGGCCTGATGTCCTTTGAGATCGACATCCCGATCCGTGAGTACAGCCGCACGGCCGGTGTCTACCACGGGCTTCGCTACTTTGAGATCGTTCAGCCGCCTTCGCACAGGATCTCGCACATATTCGAACGCGTGCGTGAACTGCCAGGGGTGGTCTCGATCGGCGGCGTGTCGCACCGGATGGTCAACAGGCTGATCGTGCCCAGGGTCGATGTGGCGACCGAGGGACCCCTATCGGCCCGTGGATCGGATGGCGCGGCACTCCGCGCCGCGTATTTCATGGTGACGCCGGATCTCTTCGCGACGATTCGCACGCCGGTTGTCAGGGGACGCGCCATTTCCGACGACGACCGTTTCGCGGCGCCCTGGGTAGCGGTCGTGAACGAGACGATGGCGCGGCGGCTCTGGACGGGAGAAGATCCAATCGGCAGGCGCGTGACGCTCGACATCGTACCCGACGAACAGCCCCGGGAAATCGTCGGCGTCGTCCGGGATATTCCCGTGCGCCGTGGCGAGCCTGCCGAGCCCGCCATCTACACGTCCTTCCTTCAGCAACCGCTCCGCTACGGCGGCCCGTTCGCGAACATGCTCGGGCAGATGACGTTCTACGTGCGCGCGACGGCCGATCCCATGAACCTCGTGCCTGAGATCCGGCGCACCGTGGCGACGCTGGAGCGGGATCGGCCGGTTGCGAACATCCAGCGCGCCGACATCGAGACGTACTACTTGTTCGCGACGCATTCCCACATCTTCCTGATCGGGATCTTCGCGTGCCTGGCGACGATCCTGGCCTCGGTCGGCGTCTACGGAGTGATGTCCTACGCGGTGGCGCAGCGGACCAGGGAGATTGGGATTCGCGTTGCGCTCGGGGCGGGGACCCGGGAGGTCGTCGCGCTCGTCGGGCGCCAGGCACTCACGCTCGTGGCCATCGGTCTCGGGGCAGGCCTCATTGGCGCCTTGGCGCTCTCACGCCTGATCGCGTCGCAGCTGTGGGGAGTGACGCCGACCGACCCGCCGACTTTCGCCGTCGTGTCGGCCGTGCTCGTCCTGGTGTCGCTTCTTGCCTGCGCCCTTCCGGTCCGCCGCGCGCTGCGGATTGATCCGACAGTTGCGCTGAAGACCGAGTAGCCGTGTTCTGTTCACGACAACCCGGTCTTCAAGCCGCGCGACCGCGTTGCTACTGCCGGACGATCCGCACGTCGTCGACTGCCGCCTCGACGAGGCTCGCCGTCGACGAGTCACTGGCCTCGATCAGGATCCGGATCGTCTGACCGGCAAAGGCGGTCAGATCGATCGTCGCGGTCGCCCACGACGCGTCGTCGTCGTTCGCGGCGCCGCGCTCCTCGTGCACCATCGCCGACGTGCTGCCCACGATCGTGACGCGGAGATAGTCCGCTGTCGACGAGTTCGAGCCGTGCGCGAAATAGTGGCTGAACGTCAGCGTCAGCGTGCCCGTCCCGGGAAGCTCGATGGCCGGGGACTGAATCGTCGTGCGCCCGCCGTCGAGATCGTGCGTCCCTGACGAGGCGCCCGACAGCCGGCCGGTCACCAGATCGTTGACTCCGCTGACTGTCGTCCCCTGCTGCTTGACGCCGCTCGACGACGTCGCCTGCGGATCGCCGCGCTCCCAGGCGCCACTCGTCGCCGTGTCGGTGCCCGATGGATTCGTCGTCCAGCCGGTCGCCGTCTCGAAATCGTCCGAGAACACGACGGTGACAGGGGCCAGCTGCACGTCGACTAGCGCCGCGGAGGTCGCGCTCACCGTCACGCGCCGGACGACGGAGGCATAGCCCTCTCGCGAGAAGCGGATGTCGTAGGTGCCTGGCGGAAGAAAGACGTGATACGCCCCGAACGCGCCGCCGCTGGTGTTCGTTTCGCCGTTGGCAAAGGCGACGTTCACCAGCTCGACCTTCGCCGAGAGGGGTGCGCCCGTGGTTGCGTCGGTGACGTGACCGGAGACCGGGATCGGACGATCGATCACTGCGAGGATGCCGGGCCAGACCATGGCGGCTTCGGTGAGCGCGCTCGCGTACGCGGGCTGGAACTCCGTGTGGGTTTCGATCAGGAACGCGTACGCGCCGAGTTTCGCAAACTGCCATTCCGGATGCTCGCCCTCGGCGCTCGGCACGCGAACGAGCCCGCCGTACCCGGACGCGTTCGATAGCGCGATCGCTTCCTGGCGGAACCAGCTCGTGAACGGATGGCTCAAGCAGCGATACCCGTACAGCACCTCACGGCCGCTGGAGTGGTAGTCGATGACCTTCGCAAACCGTTCCGCTTCCGACCACGCCACCATGGCGCGCGTTTCGGCCTCCGACGCCGCCGACGGGCCCTTGTAGGTGTCGGACGCAACGCTCGTGCTGCCCGCGCAGCTGCTGCTCCAACCCTGACTGTAGTTTCGATTCTGATCGACGCCGACTCCATTGGAGAAGACGCGACGGTTCTTCCTCCACATGTTGTTGGTCGTGAACACATAGTTGTAGCCGTCAGGATTCCAGACGGGCGCGATCCAGATCTCGTGTCCGTCGACCGCCGCGGTCAGACGCGCGTCCGTGCCGTACCCCGACGTCAGACGGTCGGCTGCTTCGAGCGCGATGACGGGCGTGACGATCTCGCGCGCGTGGTGGTTCGCGGCGATGAGCATCGCGGGCTCGTCTTCGTCGAGGGAGACGTTGTCCGAGATCTTCAGGGCGAAGAGGTGCCGCCCTTCGAACGTGGCCGAGGTGTTGTACGTCGCCGTCACGTCTACGAGCTGCGCGATAGCGGGATACGCGTCCGCGATCTCCTGCATCCGCGTGAGCACGCCCTCGAGATCCCGGTAGCCGGTGGTCGCGGCCGCTTCGGCGGCGAGCGCGCCGCTGCTGGCACCGCGTACGGCGGATTCCGGCTGGAGCGCCTGGCGAAGCGGCTGGCTGCCCTCGATCCCCACGACCGCGAAACCGTCGCGCCGGAGCGCGTGCAGCTCCTCGGGGCTGGCCGACACGTCTATCGTCGACCGCGCGTCGTTCCGGCCGAGGACGTCGTACCCGGCGCTCTCGAGCGCCGAGCGCAGCGCGCCGAGGTCTGCTCCTTCCACATACACGCGATAGCGGGGCTCATCGCCGGCGGATTGTTCGGTCCGCGCGGTCTGCCCCATGCCAGCCATCGTGAGAACGACGACGATCGCGAACAGGCGAATGCTCATGATGTCGTTGGCCGTGCAAGAAGGGCACCTCTGCGGTATGTGCGCGAGAGGTGTCTTGAATCGGAACCTGCGATCCCTGGAGATCAATCCCCGCAGAGCCTTGGTGAGTGTGCGCGTACGGTTCAGCGGCGCACGCCGTCCGGATCCCGCAGGCGACATGCCCGATCGTGCGACGTCGATGCCGGATCCGTAACTCAGCTCAGGTCCACCGCCATCAGCGTGCGTCGATCCCGGAGGTACAGGCGCGTGCCGACGAGCGCCGGCGGCGTCCACGCAAGCTCGGTCAGCACCTGCGCGCGAGCCGCGATCTTGAAGCCCTGCGTCGACGGGTACGCGATCATCAGGCTGCCGTCCTGCGCCACGGTGATCAGCTTGTTGTCGGCCCAGAGGAACGTCGCTTTCTGAATGCTCCGCTCCTGCCAGTGGATCTTGCCGCTGCGCGCGTCGACCGCGCTGAGGATCGCCTGGCTCCCCTTCCCGCCGCTCGAAAAGTAAATCGCCTCGCCGATCCTCATCGCGTTGCCGTGATGGAGGCGGAGCCGGTTCGAGCTCCAGAGCTCCGCCGCTTTCGTCTGCGTTCCCTCGCGCTTTAGTTCGATGACCTTGGCGCCTCCGTTGTACTCCGACGAGATGAACAGGAGGTTGTCGGGGCCCCAGACGGGCGTGGCGATCGCAATCGAGTAGTCCGCCTTGAACGGCACCTGCCACTGAAGATCGCCGTTATGAGGATTGACGGCGATCATCGCGCCGTCCATCAGCAAAGCCATCTGCTCGAGGCCGCCGACGTTCAGGAGCAGCGGCGACGAGTAGACGTTCCCGAAGTCGAGCTTCGCCCATGCCGTCTTGCCGTCCGCCTGCTGAAAGGCCATGACGGACTTGCCCGGGCCGCCGACCGGCACGACCACGGTATCGCGGAACGCGATGGGGCTCGACGCGTAGCCGTACATCAGCTGCGACCCGCGATGCTCGCTCCAGAGCTGCTGGGTCCAGATCGGTTTTCCCGTCCTGGCATCCAGGCACTGCAGGCGCCCCGCGACGCCGGTCGTGAAGAGGCGGCTGCCGACGAGGAGCGGCGTGGAATAGGGGCCGTTCCCCATCTCCGCGGCCGCGTCGCTCTGGAAGGTCATGGGAGCGACCTGCTCCCACAATGTCTTCCCGCTCTCGACGTCTGCAGCGAGGACGACTTCCTCGCGCGGCCTGCCATACATCGTGTAGAGCACGCCGCCGTCGACCACCACTGAGGAATACCCTTCGCCGATCGGCCGCTTCCAGATCACGCGTGGTCCGGCGGTGGGCCATGTGTCCTTCAAGCCGCTGGCGTCGGTTTGGAAGTTCCGGTTGGGACCTCCCCACTGGGTCCACGAGACTGCGCGCGCGGCGGGCTTGGGAGCGGTCTTCTGTTTCTGATAGAGCGCCGGCGCGGCGAGAGCGATGGTCAGGAAGGTACGGCGATCCATGGCGCGAGTCCTTTCTGAGAGCGAATCGGATCGGCACCAGGGTTACAAACCTCGTGCCGATCCGACCGCGAAGCAATCAGCCTGATGACGAAGGACTTGGCGCCGGGCACCGAACGACCAACTGTTCGCTCGCGCAAATACCTGTCCGCTCCCGGTCAGGCTCGTGCCTCACTTCACTTCGCTGCGGCGTCCGCCTCCCAGACGGCGAACTGGTTTCCCTGCGGATCGATCAGCATCGCGAACCAGCCCATTCCGGGCACAGCCGTTCGTCCCTTCGTGACCTTCGCTCCCAGCGACTTCGCGCGCTCGACGGACTTGTCCACCGAGTCGACCGTCACGTAGCTGATCCAGGCCGATGTGGAGTAGCCCTCGGGCCGCTTGACCATGCCGCCGTTGATGCCGCCGGGCTTCTTCGGCACGTGCTTGTCGTCGACGTCGATCGTGGTGATGAACTGGTAGTCCATCCCCGGGACCGACGCGAAGCTCCAGTCGAACAAGCTCGTGTAGAACGTCGCGAGCGTGCCTGGATCCGCGGCATAGATTTCAAAATGCCCGACCGCATTCTTCTTCATGCGAACCTCCGAGGTTGAAACCGAGCACCAGATCCTAACCGGGCCGGCGGGGTTTCTGCGTTCTGATTCATTACCGCGTGAACGAGGCCGAGTGGCGCGCTGGCCGGACGCTGACGAAGACGCCGAACGACGGCGCCACTCGTCCGGAGTACCGCGAGGCGAGCGCTTCGGGCACGATGCTGATCGACGCGCTGCCTCCGATTCCGGGCGCAACGCCCCGCCAGCTTTTGAACGAACGCTCGTATCCGCCCTGCAGCTTGCTGACGACGAACACGTCCGCAGGCGCTTCGTGCACGTGCAGGTCGTGGCCCGGCTTGCCGACGACTTCGATCCTCCCGAACCACGCGTGCCGATCGTGAGTCGAGAAGTTCCCTTCGAACAGGACGGCGTGCGTGACGAGATCGACGATGGCGCCAGGGATCACTTCGCGGGTGGCATTCACGCCATACGCGAGGGTGGCGGCCAGGAGATGCTCGCCGGCGGTTCGATGGTAGGTTGCGGAGGCGGTCGCGCGCTGGACGTCGCTCCGCGGCTGAGGCGGGAACTCCTCCTCGGCGTCGTTCAAGTTGGCGGCGGAGAACTGAATCGCCACGCGGCTCGACGGCATGATCGTCAGCCGGCCCGCGACCGAGTCCAGCCCGCCCAGGTCGACATCCGCGCGCTCGTCGTCGGGCTCCCGCCCGTTGAACGCCGACAGCTCCGCCTTCCAGCGTTTGTCGTACACCGCGCCGGTGACGAGGCCGAACGAGATGTGCGACGAATCCAGCCAGTGGTGCGTGATGGGCGCGACGGGGTTGGACATCGCGGAGATGCGATGCGGGAATGCGACCGGTCCGAGCGCCGGCTCGCCGGCCAGGCCCGCGTAAACCTGCCAGCGCAGCGAGCCACGGAGCGACCTGTCGTAGTCGGCCGCCAGCTCCATGAAGAGATCGTGCGGGTGCTGCCGATCGTGAATCGTGTCGCCTTCGCAGCTTTCGCCGTTTGCGAGCAGGTTGATGAAGCCGCAGTCGCGGACCGTCCAGGGCTCCACGCTGACCATCGCGCGCGCGCCCGCCCGTCCGCGGCCCACGCTCCGCCGTGCACTGATCATGAGCCAGTTCACGCTGCTCGCCTGCTGGTCGGCAAATCCGCCGGTGCGATGCTTGTCGCCGGGTTCGTAGAGAAACTGCCCGAACCCCGCACCGTGCGCCATCACTTCCCACTTCCCTACCGGGCGGTGGAGCCCATACATCGGCGTCTCGTCGGGGAGCCACGCGGTCCCTGACGCGTCGCGTGCGGGAAAGAGATCGACCGCTGAACTCGGCCCGTGATGATGCGTCGGCGACTGTGGAGCGTGGTCCTTTGGCTGGGCGAAAGCTGATGCAGCCGAAGCGGCGACGACGATCGCGATCGATGCCGTGCGGCGGGCCCGGTTGACATATGCGTCAGGACGGCGGTACTCTCGCTTCAGGTAGGGAGTAGCTGCCCGCTCTGGCGGGTCGTCGCAGTCGTCAACACGGAGCTTTCGCTCCCGGCTGAGACCCGCGAATCCGCGCATCCAGCGAGACTACCACGCGTCCCCGGAGGTCCGTGGTGCTCATCTGGATTGTGTTCCTCTCCTTCGTCCTCGTCCTGCTCGCGCTCGATCTCGGCGTCTTCCACCGGCACGCACGCGTCGTCTCCGTGCGCGAAGCGCTCGGGTGGACCGTCGTCTGGATGGCCACCGCGCTCGCGTTTGCCGTCGTCATTTATTTCGGCTACGACCAGCACTGGCTGGGCATGGGGCTCCAGCTCGACCCGATCGATCGGAGTGCGGCCTATCCCGATGGGCGTCCGAACGATCCGGGCACGGCCGTGTTGAAGTTCCTGACCGGTTATCTCGTCGAGCTGTCGCTGAGCGCCGACAACGTGTTCGTCATCGCCATGTTGTTCAGCTATTTCGCGATCCCCAGGATTCATCAGCATCGCGTGCTGTTCTGGGGAATCCTCGGCGCTCTCGCGATGCGCGGCGCCATGATTGCGATCGGGGCGCAGCTGGTCGCGAAGTTCTCCTGGATCCTGGCGGTCTTCGGCGGCGTGCTCATCCTGACAGCCGGGAAGATGCTGTTCATGAGCACCGAGTCGATGAATCCCGGCGCGAACGTCATCGTCCGGCTGATGCGCCGGTTTCTGCCGCTGGCGCACGAGTTCCACGGCGAACGATTCTTCGTGAAGGCGGCGCCGGAGGCTGGCAGGGCCGCCGCCTGGCTGCTGACACCGCTCGTACCCGCGCTCGTGATGATCGAGTTCACCGACCTGGTCTTCGCGGTGGATTCGATTCCCGCCATTTTCGCCATCACAGCGGATCCGTTCCTGGTGTTCACGAGCAACGTGTTCGCGATCCTCGGCCTGCGATCGTTGTATTTCGCGCTCGCCGGCGCGCTGCACATGTTCAAATACCTGAAGCACGCGCTGGCGCTCGTCCTCCTGACGGTGGGTATCAAGATGCTCGCGCACACATGGCTCGAACATCAGCTTGGCCCGGACTTCAACCTCTACCTGCTGGCGGTCGTCGTCGCGATCCTCGGCCTCGGGACGCTTCTCTCGATCGTCGAGCTCCGGTGGCACGACCGGATTGCCGCGGCGATCCGAGGCGGTGCTCGAACGCTGAACGCGTGGATTGCCCCCGATCACTTGATCACGACCATCCAGCGCGAGGGCCGGCGTGAGCTGTCGAGGCGGGCGGCGCTTGCACGAGGGCGTGACGCCAAGGACGTGACGTCCCGCGTGTCGCCGCTCTCGCGACTATGGCGTCGTGTCTTCCGCCGCCATAGCGGCAAGTTGTCGATTCTCCTGATCCATCAGGTCGTGGAAGAGGGCGCCGTGTTTGCGGTGTTCCTGTAGCAGGCGGGAGCGAAAGCCTAAAGCCCAGCGCCCAAAGCCAAGCGTCAGTACCCCGCCTTCTTGTCGACGACGTTCAGGAGCGGGGCCCCGATCGCGTATCGGCGCACGTTCTCCGCATAGAGATCGATCAGGCGCACCTGACGATCCGGGCTCCAGCCCGACGTGTGGGCCGTCATGACGACGTTCCTGCAGTCGAAGATCGGGTGATCCTGCGGCGGCGGCTCCTGCGGAAACACGTCGAGTCCGGCCCCGGCGATCCAGCCTTCCTTCAGCGCCTTGACCAGGGCCACGTCGTCGAACAGCGTGCCGCGCGAGAGCGCAAGGAAATAGGCGGTCTTCTTCATGCTGCGGAAGACCTTCTCGTCGAACATGCGCTCGGTCGCGGGCGTGGATGGCGCGGCCGCCACAAGCACGTCCACCTGCGGCACCATCGTCATGAACCAGGAGGGGTCGCGCAGCTCGGCGACGTACGCGGGCCGCGGCAGCGCGCGCGCGTCGGTGCCCACGATCCTCATGTCGAAGCCGTAGTACGCGCGGCGCGCGAGCGTGCTGCCGATCCCACCCATGCCGACAATCCCGATGGTCTTTCCGGCGAGCTCGACGTGATCCGCGGACTTGACGGTACCGACGGCCTTCATCTGCCGCTTCGCGAACTGCGGCATGTACAGCGTCGTGATGCCGCGGGTCAGACAGAGAAGGAATCCGATGGCGGTCTCCGTGATCGCGGGCGCGAAGATCCTGGCGCAGTTCGTGAGGACGATGGGGCTCGCCATGAACTGCTTGTCCTGCGACTCGACGCCGGCGGCGCCGGTCTGGACCCATCGCACCTTCGATGCGGACGGGAGATCGGCGCCGGTCAGGTTGCCGAAAATCACTTCGGCATCCGCGAGCCGCTGCCGGAACTCGGCGGGGTTTTTCGCGAGGTTCAGCTCGACGTTCGGCGCCGCCGCTCTGATCTTGTCGATCTCGTGGGGCTCGAACGCCGTCATCGTGAGAATTCGAACCGGGTCGGCCGAGTTCCTCGGAGGAAGGCTCGAGGATCCGATCGCCGCGACCGATGGCGCTTGAGGTTGAGCCTGCGCTGTCGCGGCGGCCGCGAAGGTCGCGCCCGAGGCCAGAAAGTCCCGCCGGGAAAGATCGGTGTCGGCCATGGCCGGAAACCATAGCACGAAGGACTTTCCGCCGCGGCGAAAACGACTACGCTGCCCCTACCTGACGATGATGGTTCCCGTCCACCGCGGGTCTTCCGAGTCGCGGTGGTCGTGATAGCCGCACGTCCGAATCGCCGTGAAGACGTCAGTCTCGCGCGACTGCCCCGGCAGCAGAACGCCGATCGCGTTGATCTCTGGACACTGCGTGTGCACGAGGTGCGGATCGGATGCGATCTCGTGAGGAGACGCGTCGTTGTTGACGAACCGGACCCGCGTCCCTGGCGCGATCGTCACGGTCGACGGACTGGTGCCGGCGCTCGTGATCGTGACCACGACGACGGCGGCCGGCGGAGGCGGTGGCGGCGCCGGCGCCGTATAGGTGAATCCACCATTGAGCCGTGCGCTCTGGCCATCGGCATTCGTGACCACGACATCCACGGCGCCCGCAGCGTGCGGCGGCGCGACGGCGGTGATCGACGTCCCGCTTGCGACGACGACGCTCGAGGCTGCGGTGCCGCCAAGCGACACGGTCGCCCCTGCGGAGAATCCGGAACCGGTCAGCGTCAGTGCCGCGCCGCCGGCCGTAGTCGTCGAGGTCGGCGCAATCGCGCTGAGCGAGGGCCCGGCCGGTGCGGGCGGTGGAGGCGGTGGCGGCGCCGACCCGACGTAGGTGTACGCGCGCGACAACCGCCCGCTCTGACCATCGGCATTCGTCACGACGACATCGACACTGCCGGCGCTGCCGGCCGGTGCCATGGCCGTGATCGTCGTCGCGCTCGCGACGCTCACCGCGCCGGCCGGTGTCGTGCCGAAGGAGACCGTGGCGCCCGACGCGAACCCGCCGCCACTAACAGTGACGCTGGTGCCGCCGGCTGCAGGGCCGGACGAAGGGCCGATGGCGGTCACCGCCGGGGGTGCGCTCACGGGCGTCTCGTAGTTGAACGCGCCGGCAAGCCGGCCGCTCTGGCCGTCCGGATTCGTCACGACGACGTCCGCCGAGCCGGCGGTATGAGGCGGAGTCGTCGCGGTGATCGACGTCGCACTCGCGACCGCGACGGCTATAGCCGTGGCGCCGCCGATGGACACGGTGGCGCCGGCCGTGAAGCCGGTGCCAGTAATGGTCACGGCCAGTCCGCCACTGGTGGCTCCGATAGCTGGAGTGACGCCCGACAGCGTCGGCGGGGCCACTGTTGCCGGCGGCGGCTGCGCCGAAGGACCCGACGGAGCGGATCCACCGCAGGACAATCCCAGCACCGTCAGCGTGAGCGCCGCGCAGAGGCGTGCCATTCGTGTGTCTTCGATTCGCATGTCCACTCGTCCGAAACCTCAATCGCTGTGCAACGGGCACGCCATGCGCTGCGCGGGACAGGCCGCGCAGATCGACGCGCCAGACCGACGAAACTGAATGTGCGCTCACATTCCCGTCGTGTTTCGCGGCGGAATCCGCCGTGTAATTCTGTGCGGCGGCGGCGACGCCGATGAACCGGCCGAATCGATCTCTGCGTGCTAACATCCGGGCCGCCGCGAAAGCCAGGGGACTTCCATTCGGTCCATCGCCGAGGGCGTCATGAAACTGTATGTCGCTGTGACCGGCCTGCTGTTCGGGCTCCTGACGCTCGCTCATGTCTGGCGTGTCTACGAGGAGCCGCACCTCATTCGGGATCCCTTCTTCGCCATCGTGACCGTTCTGTCGGCCGGCATCTGCGTGTGGTCGTGGCGCGTCGCCCGCCGCGGGCCCGGCTGAACACGATTGTGAAGAGACTGCTGTTGTCGACTGAATTCGGACGCACGTTGACATCCTCCGTCGAAGCTGCTACAAAACTCGCCGAGGTGCGATAAAAGCCGCATGTCTTCCAGACGCGTGCCGGTGATGCTGAGCAAGCGCGAGCGACAGATCATGGACGCGTTGTACCGGCTCGGCCGGGCCACTGCGGCCGAGGTCATGGAGCGCCTCGATGGCGCGCCCGGCTACTCGACTGTCCGCACCCAGCTCCGCGTGCTCGAGCGCAAGGGGCACGTCCGGCACGAGGAAGAGGGGCTGCGCTACGTCTACATGCCGACGGTTCCGCAGGCACTCGGCCCGTCGTCGGCGCTCAAGCACCTCGTGGACACGTTCTTCGAGGGCTCGACCACGAAGGCTGTCGCGGCGCTGCTCGGCGGTGAGGCCTCCAGAGTTTCGGACGAGGAGCTCGCGCGGATCGAGGACCTCGTGAAGAACGCGCGCATCGGAGAACTGGCGAGGCACGCCAGGAGCGATCGACGGTGACGCTGCTCGTCGGCCTGGCGATCCGGTCCTCGTTGATGCTGGCGGTCGGCCTGCTGCTCAGCGCGTGTCTCGCGAAACGCTCGGCTGCGCTTCGGCATCGCGTGCTCGCGGCCGCGCTGCTGGCGGCCGCTCTCGTCATGCCCTTCAGCCTGGCGCTGCCGGCGTGGAATGTCACGCTGCCCGCGCGCGCGATCGAGACAAGTGCTGCGGTGATTCCTGCGCGTTCCGCGGGGGCGCTGGCCGCCGCGGCTCCGGCGGTTGCGGCTCCCGCACGGGACATCCTGTTCCCTATCCTTGTCGTATGGCTTGCCGGCGTCCTCGTCGCGGCCGGCACACTGATCGCCGGACTGGTGCGCGTCGGTCGCGTGGCCGCCGCGCGCGTCGCTGATTGACGACCCTCGTTGGCTCGAGGTGCTCGACGCGGTTGCCGGCCGCTACGGCGCTGACGCGCCGAGATCGTCCTCTCGCGAACCGAGTCAGCGCGATCTCCTCGCCACGTGGGGGATCTTCCGGCCGCACGTTCTTCTGCCGCACCACTCCCATGACTGGACGCTCGCTCGCGTACACGTCGTCCTCTGCCACGAGCTGGCGCACATCCGCCGTCACGACTGGCTCGTGCAGATCGGCGCCGAGACGCTGCGCGCGATCCTCTGGTTCAATCCGCTCGTGTGGATGGTGTGCACGCGCCTGCGCCGCGAGAGCGAACAGGCCTGCGACGACGAGGTGCTCGCCGTCGGTGTGAACGGACGAGAATATGCCGCCACACCTGCTGGAACTGGCCAGGCAATGCCGCCTGCGCGGTTCGCTGCGGGCGTCGGCGATGCCGATGGCTCACCCGTCAACTCTGGAGAGGAGAATTGCCGCCATGTTGAACCCGCGACTCGATCGCCGTGCGCCCTCGCGGCGCGCCCTGGCCATGCTCGGCGCCGGAGTCCTGCTCGTCACGCTGCCGATCGGCGCCCTTCGCGCGCGCCAGGCCGGCCCGGCGCCGCTGGCCGGCACGATCTACGACGTCACCGGCGCCGTGTTGCCGGGCGTCGAGGTGACGCTCGTGGATGCCAACCAGGTCACGTGGACGGCAACCACGAATGCCAGCGGGCGCTTCGAGTTCCCGCCTGTCCAGCAGGGCAAGTACGGGCTCGACGTCAGGCTCCCGGGGTTTCGCGCGCTTCGCCAGGAGTTCGAGCTGCGCGACGCGCGCGACTGGGATCGCGCCGTCACGCTGCAGGTCGGCGACCTGAGGGAGACGATCGTCGTTCGCGAGAGCCGCGCGCGCGCGCCGAGCCGGCGGCGCCCGGCGCCGGCGCCAGCCGCGTGCGCGTCGGCGGCAACATCCGCGCGCCGCGCAAGGAAGTGCGACGTCCATCCGGTCTATCCCGCGTCGATGCGCGACGCCGGCCTCACAGGCGTCGTTCCGATCGAGGCCATCATCGGCCGCGACGGCACGGTGTCGTCGGTCCGCGTGCTCAGCGCGCAGGTGCATCCGGACTTCGCGATCGCGGCCGTCGACGCCGTGCGTCAGTGGCGCTTCACGCCCGACGCTCCTCAACGGCGCGCCGGTCGAAGTGGTGATGACCGTCAGCGTGACGTTCGATCTCGAGGACTAGTTCCCAGCCTCCTGGCGAGCGCTCGTGGGGGCCCGTGTTCGGGTAGACTGCGGCCTGGAGGGGCGATGAATCGCACGCGCCGCAGTCTCCTTCTTCTCGCCGTCGTCCTTGTCGCGGCCGCTCCTGCTCGCGGCCAGGACATCGATGATTTCGTCAAGGGCTGGATTGACGCGCAGCATGTCCCGGCGGCGGCCATCGCGGTGATCAAGGACGGAATGCTGATCAAGGCCGAGGGCTATGGCCTTGCGAATGTGGAAAACCGAGTTCCCGCCAGGCCCGATACCGTTTTCAAGATCGGATCGCTGAGCAAGCAGTTCATCGCCACCGGAATCATGCTGCTGGTTCAGGATGGCAGGATTGCGGTGGACGACACGATCAGCAAGCACCTCGATGGAACACCTGCGTCGTGGGACGCGATCACGCTTCGGCATCTCCTCACGCATACCTCGGGGCTCGTGCGTGAGGCACCGGGCTTCGACATCTACAAGCGCCAGCCCGACATCGATGTCATCAAGACGGCCTATCAAGTCGCGCTCGCGTCGGCGCCCGGTGAGAAGTACGCGTCCTCCAACCTCGGCTACTTCGTGCTCGCGGAGGTCATCTCCAGAGCCAGCGGGAAATCGTGGGGCGATTTTCTCGCCGAACGCGTCTTCGCTCCGCTCGGACTGACCGCCACCCGCGTGACCAGCCTGACGGATATCGTCCCCAACCGCGCCAATGGGTATGCGTGGAGGGCGGGCCAACTCCAGAACGAGGACGACTGGCCAGCTGTCCGCCCGAGCGGAGCGTTCCTGTCGACCGTCCTGGATTTGGCGAAGTGGGAACTGGCGCTGCAGGGCGACCGGATCCTGAAGGACTCGACCAAGCGAGAGATGTGGACGCCGGTGCGGCTGAATGATGGTCGAACGTTCCCTTATGGATTCGGTTGGCAGCTCGACGACTGGCCCCCCGATGCCAAGGGGCCGACTGGTGTTCCAATGATGCGGCACGGAGGATCGATGAACGGATTCCGTGCCGGCTATTCACGGTGGCCAGGTCATCGTCTGACGGTGATCGTCCTGACCAATCTGACCGACGCAAGTTACGAAGGCCTGGCGGCGAACATCGCCATCAGGTACGTGCCGCAGCTGAGAACCAGCCCCGCGACCGGCAAGTAAGGCGCCGGTTGACGCCCTGGCGCCGCACGAAGGCCGCTCGAGACTCGACGGCGACGGGTGCGGCGCGTATGATGCCCACATATGCCTGCGAGCAGGCTGATCAGCCTGTCGATCGCGTGTGGCGTGGCGGGTCTGTGGGCGGCGAGCGGCGTCATCTCGACGCTTGAAGCGCAGCACTCGCCTGCGCCCTCGACAGGCTCACGGCCGGCGCCTGCCCCTGCCCCGCACCTCGCCCTCGTCGACGAGTACCTGCCTGACCTGCCATGACGAGGAGGAGAAGAAGGGGGGACTCGCGCTCGACGCGGCCTCGGCCGACGTCTCCAGGCACCAGGAGGTGTGGGAGAAGGTCGTGCGGAAACTCCGCACCCGCCAGATGCCGCCCGTCGGCAGGAAGGAGCGGCCGAACGAGGCGACCTACGATGCGACGGTCGCCTACCTGGAAACGTCGCTCGACCGCGTCGCGGCAGCGCGTCCCAATCCGGGCCGGACAGCGACGATCCGGCGGCTCACGCGCACCGAATACCAGAACGCCGTTCGCGATCTCCTGGCGCTGCGCGTCGATGTCTCGTCGCTACTGCCGGCGGACGACTCGAGCTATGGCTTCGACAACGTGACGGTCGGCGATCTGTCCCCCACGCTGCTCGATCGGTACGTCGCGGCGGCGGAAAAGATCAGCCGCGCCGCGGTCGGACGTCCAGGCCGGTCTCCGGGAGGTGAAACCATCAGGATGCCGCCCGACCTGACGCAGGAGGATCATCTCGACGGTCTTCCGATCGGGACACGCGGCGGCGCGGCCGTCGACTACACGTTCCCGATGGACGGCGAGTACGAGATCCAGATTCGGCTGATGCGGGACCGCGACGAGCACGTCGAAGGCCTCACCGACGCGCACGATCTCGAACTGCTCATGGACAGGGCGCGCGTGCAGGTGTTCACCGTGACGCCGCCGAAACGGGAGCCGGAGCACGCAACGGTCGACCAGCACCTGAAGATCCGCGTTCCGGTCCGGGCTGGTCCGCATGCCCTCGGCGTGGCATTTCTGAAGAGACCGTCGCTGCTGCTCGAAACGGCGCGTCAGCCCTACCAGGCACGTTTCAACTTCTACCGGCATCCGCGGGTCCAGCCTGCTATCTACTCCATCTCGATCATCGGTCCATATGGCGCGGCGGAGCCGGGGGACACGCCGAGCCGCCGGCGGATCTTCGTCTCGCGACCGTCGAGCTCCGCCCAGGAGGATCAGGCCGCCAGACGGATCCTGACCGCGTTGATGACGCGCGCGTATCGTCGCCCCGTCACCGACGCCGATCTGCGAGGTCCCTTCGCGCTCTACCAGAAAAGCCGCGCGGATGGCGGCTTCGACGCCGGCATCGAGCTGGCCTTGTCGGCCGTCCTCGTGAGTCCGCATTTTCTGTTTCGCCTCGAGCCGGATCCCGCCGGCACTGCGCCAGGCACGCCGTACCGGGTCACCGATCTCGAACTGGCTTCACGACTCTCGTTCTTTCTCTGGAGCAGCATTCCGGACGACGAGCTGCTGAATACAGCGATAGCGGGAAAACTCCGCGAGCCGGCGGTGCTGGATCGGCAGGTACGGCGGATGCTGGCGGATGCCCGCTCGCGGGCGCTGGTGGACAACTTCGCCTCGCAGTGGCTGCACCTGCGCAATCTCGCGTCGATCACGCCGGACATGCGGCTGTTCCCGGACTTCGACGACAACCTCCGCCAGGCGTTCCGGCAGGAAACGGAGCTCTTCGTCGACAGCGTCCTCCGCGAGGATCGCAGCGTGCTGGATCTGTTGCGCGCGAACTACACGTTCGTCAACGAACGGCTGGCGAAGCACTACGGGATCCCGCACGTGTACGGCAGCCACTTCCGGCGGATCGCGCTCGACAGGAGCAGCGATCGGGGCGGGCTGCTGCGCCAGGGAAGCATTCTCACCGTTACCTCGTACGCCACGCGGACGTCGCCGGTGGTGCGCGGCAAGTGGGTCCTCGACAATCTTCTCGGTACGCCTCCGCCTCCCCCGCTGCCTGACGTGCCGGCGCTCAAGGACAACACGGTCGATGGCAGCCTCTCGGGCCGCAAGCGGCTCGCCGAGCACCGGAGCAACCCGACGTGCGCGAGCTGTCACAACCTGATCGATCCGATCGGCCTGTCCCTCGAGAAGTTCGATGCGGTCGGCAGGCGTCGGACCGTCGAAGGCGGCGCGCCGATCGACGCCTCCGGCGGCCTCCCCGATGGGAGCACGTTTGCCGACGTCGACGGATTGGAGACTGCGCTCCTCCGTCGTCCGGAACTGTTCGTCGGCGCGTTCACGGAGAAGCTCCTGACGTACGCGTCGGGACGTGGCGTCGAGTACTACGATGCGCCGGCGGTTCGCACGATCGTGCGCGACGCGCGGGCGCAGGATTTCCGCATGTCGTCAATCGTCATCGGCGTGGTGAAAAGCCAGCCGTTCCAGATGAGGATGTCACGATGATCATCATCAAGCAGGCATTGCCGCGGCGGACGTTCCTGCGCGGTCTGGGCGCCAGCGTGGCGCTCCCGTTGCTGGATGCGATGGTGCCGGCGATGACGGCCGTCGCGAAGACCGCGGCGGATCCGGTTCGGCGGCTCGGCTTCATCTACATGCCGATGGGATGCGATCTCCCGCGCTGGACGCCGCCCGGCGAGGGCAGGCTGACGGAGCTGTCCCCCACGCTCCAGTCGCTCGGTCCGGTCGTGGATCAGCTCACGGTCATCAGCAACCTGGAACTGAAGAACGCCTACCCCGGCACGCACGCGACGTCCAACGCATCGTTCCTGAGTGCGGCGAAAGCGAAGTGGACCGAAAGTACGGACTACCAACTGGGCACGACGATCGATCAGGTTGCCGCGAAGCAGATTGGCCACCAGACGCTGCTGCCGTCGCTCGAGTTGTCGATGGATCTGGTTCAGATGGTCGGTCAGTGCGACAACGGCTACGCGTGCGTCTATCAGAACAACCTCTCGTGGTCCTCACCGACGACTCCCCTTCCGGCCGAGGCTCACCCGCGGATCGTCTTCGAGCGCCTGTTCGGTGAGGGCGGCAGCGCGGCCGACCGGCGTGCGGCGCTGCAGCGCAAGGCCAGCCTGCTCGATTCGGTTCGCGAAGACATCACGCGCCTGCAGACGAAGCTCGGGCCCGAAGATCGCAGCAGGGTCGGTCAGTATCTCGATACCGTTCGCGAGGTCGAGCGCCGGATTCAGAAGGCAGAGGCCGGCACGGCGGACCAGCCGCTGCCGGATCTCGATCGGCCGGTCGGCGTCCCGGCGGCCTACGCCGACCACGCGAAGTTGATGTTCGATTTGCAGGTGCTGGCGCTCCAGGGCGATGTCACCAGAGTCATCACGTTTCAGCTCGCGCGCGAGACGAGCAACCGCACGTACACGGAGATCGGCGTTCCCGACCCGCATCACCCGCTCACGCACCATGGAAACGATCCGGACAAGATCGCGAGGATGGCGAAGATCAATGCCTTCCACGTGTCGCTGTTCGCGTATTACCTCGAGAAGCTGAAAGCGACGCCCGAGGGGGACGGCACGCTTCTCGACCACGGCCTCTTCCTGTACGGCAGCGGCATGGGGAACCCCAACATCCACGATCACGTGAACCTCCCGATTCTGGTGGCCGGCGGCGCTGCCGGGAGGATCAAGGGCGCGCGCCACATCAAGTACGCCGAGCCGACGCCGCTCGCGAATCTTCACCTCACGCTGCTCGAACGGGTCGGTGTCCGTCTCGACGCGTTCGCCGACAGCAAGGGCAAGGTCGACGAGCTGCTCTCGATCTAGACCATGGCCGCAAAACGATTCGCAACGCTGGTGACCGCGCTTCTGTTGGCGTCGAGCGCCCTGCCAGCACATTCGATGGGCTCAGGGCGGGTTCATTCCACCCGGTCAGCGCTGGCCCATTCGGCAGGCTCAGGGCTGGCTGGTCCCGACGCTCCGCTGGCCGATGCCGCGGAGAGGCGCGATCGGGAGAAGGTGCGCGCCCTGCTCAAGCAGCGCTCGGGCGTCGATGCGCCGCAGGCCGACGGCATGACGGCACTGCACTGGGCGACGCATCACGACGATGCCGAGATGGCGGGTCAGCTGCTGGGCGCCGGTGCGAACGTGAATGCGCCGAACCGGTATGGCATCACGCCGCTCTCGCTCGCCTGCACGAACGGCAACGCGGCGCTGGTCGATGTGTATCTGAAAGCCGGTGCCGACCCGAACCTCGGCCTTCCCGGCGGCGAAACGCCGCTGATGACGGCAGCGCGAACGGGCACGCTCGCCTCGGTGAAGGCGCTCCTGTCCCGGGGGGCCGCAGTTGACGCAGCCGATGCCGCTCGGGGTCAGACGGCCCTGATGTGGGCCGCGGCGGAAGGTCATGCCGCCGTCGTGCAATCGCTCGTCGAGGCTGGCGCGGACCTCCGTCGTCGTGTGCCGTCAGGCTTCACGCCGTTGTTGTTCGCGGTGAGGGAAGGGCGCGTCGATGTCGTTCGCGTGCTGCTCAAGGCAGGCGCCGACGTGAACGAGGTCATCCCTGTTGAGGGTGCCCGCCGTCGGTATGGCGGCCCGCTGCCGCGTGCCGGCGCCAGCGCGCTGCTCCTGGCGGTGATGAACGCGCACTTCGAGCTGGCGGCAGTTCTTCTGGATGCCGGTGCAAATCCCGGCGCTGACCTGACGGGTTACACGCCCCTTCACGCGATCACCGTGGTCCGCAAGCCCGGCGTCGGCGACAACGATCCGGCTCCCGAGGGATCCGGATCGACGAGCAGCCTCGAGCTCGTGAAGAAGCTGGTGGCACATGGCGCGAACGTGAACGGGACCATGACGAAGCGGGTGAACGTGAACAATACCCGCGCGAACGAGCTCGGTGCCACCCCCTTCATGCTCGCGGCTCTCACCGCGGATGCCGAGTTGATGACAACGCTCGCCGCGCTGGGCGCCAACCCGCTGCTGACGAATGTCGAGAAGAGTACAGCGCTGATGCTGGCGGCCGGACTCGCCACTCGCTCTCCTGGTGAAGACGCCGGAACGGAGAGCGACGTGCTGGAGGCCGTACAGGTCGCGCTGGCGCTCGGTGCGGACGTGAACGCAGTCGACATCAACGGCGAAACCGCGATGCACGCTGCCGCGTACAAGAACCTCCCGAAGGTCGTGGAGTTGCTCGCGGCCAGGGGCGCCAGGATCGAGCTCTGGAATCGTGAGAACAAGTTCGGGTGGACGCCGCTGGCGATCGCCGCCGGCTACCGGTTCGGCAACTTCAAGCCCTCGGCGGAAACCGAAGCGGCGGTTCGTCGAGTGATGATCGCGGCGGGCGTGACGCCGCCGGCAAAGGTCGTCGCGAAGACGAAGCAGATCTACTAGAGCGCGTCCACGTTTTCGTTACCCCCGGTACGAAGAGTGGCACCATCGATCCTGTGATCCGCCTGATCCTTCAGCGCGAATGAGCTGTTGCCTGGCACCCTTCTTGCCCCGACCGCCACGTGATTCGCCGCACGGTTTCCGGCGCCATCGTTCTCGCGTTCGCCCTCCTCGGTCCTTGTGTCGATGGGGCGAGTGCGCAGGTGCTGCATACGCCTCACGATCACGTGCCGAACTTCGCGGCGAACCCGACGATCACAACCGCCGCGCATGGCAACTGGTCGGCAGCCTCGACGTGGACGCCGACGAGGCTGCCCACGACGGCAGATGTCGTCGGCATCAGGCACACCGTGATCTACGATACGACCGCCGGCGAGGCGGACGTGATCGGCATCGAGGCCGGCGGCATCCTCAGGTTTGCGACGGCGATCGCGACGCGGCTCCACGTCGGCACCCTGCTCATCCTCCCGAACGGCACGCTCGAAGTCGGCACATCGGCGACGCCAATCGCCCCAACGGTCACGGCCGAGATCGTCATCAAGGACAAGGCCCTGAACACGACGACGGATCCTGACCAGTACGGAACGGGACTGCTCTCGATCGACGGGGTGGTTTCGATGCATGGCGCACCGAAAACGCCGACGTTCGTTCGGGCATCGATCGAGCCTCGCGCCGGGCATGCCGCCGTCTCGCTCGGGCAGACGGTCGACGGATGGCGCGCCGGCGATCGCATCTTCCTCCCGGATACGCGCCAGGTGCCGGCCGACCATTGGTTCAACCCGAATTACCCGCTGCAGATCGAGGAGCGCCTGATACAGAGCGTGAGCGCCGATGGGAGGACGGTCACGCTGTCGTCGCCCCTCAGCTTCGACCATCGCGGAGCGCGTGACGCGTCAGGAGCGCCCACGGTGGTCGGCGGCATCTCGCTCCTGCCGCACGTCGGCAACCTGACGCGCAACGTGATCGTCCGCTCGGAGAATCCTTCCGGCACACGGGGGCATACGCTCTTCACGCACCGGTCGCAGGTGAATCTGTCCTACGTGCAGTTCCAGGATCTCGGCCGCACACGCGCGGAAGCGCTCAACGCGAGCACGAACCACATCGGGCGGTACCCGCTCCACATTCATCAGCTCTGGGGACCGGTCAATTCGTCCAATACCGGGTATCAGTTCGTGGTGCAGGGCAATGCGATCAACGACAGCCTCAAGTGGCCGATCGCCGTGCACGGCAGCCACTTCGGTCTGGTCAAACAGAACGTCGTGTTCGGCGGTAGGCAGTTGACCGGCGCGGGCGTGGCGATCGAGGACGGCACGGAGACGGAGAACGTTTTCGAGGAGAACTTCGTCGCGAACGTCCGTGGCAGCATCAACCCGCGCGAGAGCGGACCGAGCACCGCCGACGGCACCACGCCGGGGTCGGCTGCCGAGTGCTTCTGGGGCGCGGGCTTCAACAATCGCTTCATCAACAACGTCGCCTCGAGCTGCCGCAATCCGGTGCAGCAGATCGTGTCCGGTCCCGGGTTCAAGTTCATCGTGCCCGCGGCGCCCTACACCGCGCGGAACCCGCGCTTCCGCGGCGCGGACATGACCGATACGAGCCAGACCGTCGCCGTCACGCCCCAGTACCAGCCGTTCCTGGAGTTTCGCGGCAACGAGGTCTACGGGCTGGCGGCGGACGGACTGACGCTCTGGCACTCGGGCACCGACGGCTACGGCATCACTCCCTCGAGCATGAGCGAGAGCATCGTCAGGGACTTTCGCGTGTGGCACACCTACGAAGGCGCGATCTGGAACTACCCCGCTCACCGGATGGTTGCCGACGGGCTCGTCTACCGCATCGATCCGGCGGCCACTCTGTATTGGCCGGCCGCCTTCCAGTGCGGCGACTACCGTAACGTCGAGATCACGATTCGAGGTGGCAGCATCCACGCCGGCAGCGTGTTCGGCGGCTGCATGGATCCGCTGGGGACGTTTCGAATAGAGAATGTCCAGGCGGTGACCAGGGATGCCGCCTTCTCGTTCGAAACGCCGGCGACGCCTGGCACGGGCGCGGACCGTCCGGCGACCGGCGTCACGATGGTGCTCCGGAACAACGTCGTCCAGCCGTGGCCCGGCCGGCCGCTCGCGACGATCGAGATGTTCCACAACCTGGCGAGGGGAAACGCTCAGCCGAACGACACCTACAACGTCTTCGTGTACGACTACCAGGGACAGGTGGGGAACAACTTCCGCGTGTACTTCCATGAGCAGGCGACCCAGAATCTCTATGGCGGCGTGGCGCCGTGCACGAACACCACCGCCCGTCCCGAGATCGACGGGATCACCTGCGCCCTTACCGGCACCGCTCCGATCCCGCCGGCCGCGCCAACCGGCGTGAGGATCATCCGCTAGCTGGCTCACCGAAACACCGACCACAACCCGCGTGCGTCGGCGAGTGAGCGAAGTCAGCGCACCTTCATCACGATGAAGGTGAGATCGTCGTACTGCTCCGCGTCGCGGATCCAGTCTTTCATCTCGTCGGAACAGCCGCGCGCTGATCTCGTTGGCCGGGAGGTGAGCGGTCTGGCGGAGCAGCTGCTGCAGGCGTTCCTCGCCGAACTCTTCGTTCTCGGGGTTGTGCGCCTCGGGGACGCCGTCGGTGAAGACGAGGAGAACATCGCCGGGGCACAACTCCACGGTCGCCTCTTCGTACTCCATCTCCGGGAACATGCCGACGACCGTTCCTCCGACGGACAGTTCCTCGATCTCGGGCGACGCGGAGTCGGCCGTCGATTGCCGGCCGGCTCGCAGGAGATACGGCGCGTTGTGGCCGGCGTTGACGTAGCGCAGCTGCCGACCCTGCTGGTCGAGCTGCGCATAGAAGAAGGTGGCGTACTTGCTCGTCGGCGTCGACCGGTGGACGAACTGATTCATGCGCGCGACGAGGCGTGGCAGCGGCACGTCGCCCTCGGACGAGATGATCCGCAGCGACGCCTGCACGACGGACATGATCAGGGCGGCGGCGACTCCTTTTCCCGACACGTCGGCCAGCGCGATGCCGATCGCGCGGTCGCGCAGCTCGACGAAATCGTAGTAGTCGCCGCCGATGCGGCGGGCCGGAACGCTGATCGCGGCGAAATCGGCACAGTCGATGCGCGGCGGGGCCTCGGGCAGCAGGCGTCGCTGGACCTCCGAGGCGAGGGCGATGTCGCGGCGGAGCGTCTCCTGTTCGACGACGCGATCGGTCAGCCGCGCGTTTTCGATCATCAGCGCGAACTGATCGGCGCATGCGCGCAGCACCTGTTTCTCGTGCGCGCTGAAGCCGGCGCGCTGCGGCCGTTCACCCAGCAGCAGCACGCCGAGGATCTCGCGGCGTGTGCGCAGCGGCACGGCCAGGCGGATGCCGGCGGCGGCGAGCGCGCGAATCTCGTCGAGCCGGTCCGGACGGTGCGCCGCGGCCCATTCGGCGAGGGCGTCCCAGTCGTTCGGCGCAAACGGCAGCGGCAGCGGATAGGCGCGCAGCCGCCTGATCAGGAATCCGTCGGCGGCCACGACCGGTGCGGCCGTTTCGAGCGCGCCGGCGGCGACGAGGCAGCGGTACTCCGGCGTCGAGCCGTCACGCCGCTCGAGCAGCGCGGCCGACTCGACGTGCAGCTCCTCGCACACGCTGGCGAGCACGGCGCGCAGAGCGCCGCTGTACGAGTCGGCGCCGCGCGCGGCGTCGACGAACGCCGTCAGCACGTCGGCCGCCGAGATGTCCGATCCGCTGTCGTCCGCGCCGACGACCGCCTCGCGCATGTCGCGAACGGCGCGCTCCATCCGCTGACGCGCCCACCGCCAGACCGATGGCGGCTGCTCGCGCATGGCGACCATCGGCGAGATGAGCGTCGTGCGCCATGCCGGCACCGACGAGGCCGCCGTTGCGACGAGGGCGACCACGGCCGTGGACGCCGCGAACGGCAGCCATCCGAAGTTGGCGACCCCGAGGTACCGCACGAGCAGCCAGACGCCGCCGACGAGCGCGATCGATCCCACCGCCACGCCCGCCAGCGACAGCTTCAGGCCGCCGCCCAGGACGAGCGCCACGAGATCGCGGTTGACGGCGCCGAGCGCCATCCGCGTGCCCAGCTCCACGGTCCGCTGCCGGACGAAGTACGAGAGCACGCCGTAGATGCCGAGCGTCGCCATCAGCACCGCCGCCAGGCCGAAGAATGTCATCACCAGCGAACTCAGACGCTCGAACTGCAGGGTGTTGAGGACGATGTCGTGTATCGTCCTCACGTCTTCCATCGCCAGTGTCGGATCGGCCTGCCGGATGGTGCCGCGGACGGCGGCGATCAGTTGATCGGCCGGCAGGTCCGAGCGGACCACGACGTTCATCGGGTTCACCCCCAGCGCGGCGGGCGGCAGATAGATCTCGGGCACTGCCGGCCTGTTCAGGCCGCTGTTGCGCACGTCGCCGACGACGCCGACGACCTCGAAGGGGTCGTTCTCGAGTGTGCTGTGGCGCGCCGAGGCGCCGATCGGATCGCGTCCGGGCCAGTATGCGCGCGCGGCGGCTTCGTTGATCACGACGGCCAGCTCGCCGTCGGACTCGTTCAGCAGCCGACCGGCGCGAAGCGGGATCCGCATCGTCGAAAAGAAGTCCGGTGTGGCCCGCACGGTGCACGCGCGCTGTACGAGAGCATCGCGCGGCTGGCCCTCGACGTAGATGGGAGTGTCGCCGCAAAAGGGACCGGCGGGCAGCTGGCTCGCGAACGCGGCGCCCGTCACGCCAGGCGTCTGCCGCAGCGCGTCCATCAACCGCGCCTGCGCCGCACGCCGTTGCTCGGCACGTTCCTCCGGTGTGCCGGCGCCTCTCGGCAAGGTGAGGTTGAACGCGACGAGACCGTCGGGCTCGAAGCCCAACGACACGCGTTCGAGATTGCGCATGTGAACGAGCAGAATGGCCGATGTCGTGAGGAGCGTGAAGGCGAGCGCGATTTCGACGACGACGAACGCCTTCGACAGGCGTTGCGCCGGCCTGGCGGCTGATGCGCGCACGCCTTCGGAGAGCACCGCGTTCGGCGCCGTGCGCATCGCCTGCCACAGCGGCGCCATCCCCGCGAGCACGCCGGTGGCGATCGCCACTGCCACGCTGAAGCCGAGCACCGTCCAGTCGATGGCAATATCGTCGACGCGCGAGATGAATCCGGACGCCGCGGCCAGGATCTGCCGAATGAAGATCGCGCTCAGACCGACGCCGGCGGCGGCGCCGGCGACCGACACGAGCGCGCCTTCGGCGAAGTAGCGCAGCGCGAGCTGCTGTCGCGACGCGCCGAGCGCGACGCGGATCGCCGTCTCGCGAGCGCGGACGACGGATCGTGCCAGCAGCAGCGTGGCGACGTTGGCGCAGGCAATGAGCAGCAGGAGGCCGGCGCCACCGAGCAGGATCAGCAGCGGGGCGCGGACCGTGGACCCGACCAACCCGATCGTCGACTCGCGCAGGTCGGCCACGCCGGCCGTGTAGTTCTGGTAGCGTGCGGGATCGATGGCGACGATGGCGGTGGCGACTCGCCTGGCGTCCGCCTTCGCCTGGTCCAGCGATACTCCGGGTTTGCGGCGGGCGTACGCGACGTTGTTGCCGCTGCCGCGGTTCGCGTTGGGTGGCGACGGATCGAGCGGAATCCACACCTCGGCGTCGCCGCGTGATATCCCCAGACTCACGACCGGAAGCTGGAACGTTGGCGGCATGACGCCGCTGATCGTGTAGCGGCGCCCGTCGAGCGTGATGGCGCTGCCGATGATCTCGCGCCCGCCGCCGAGGCGCCGCCAGAAGGAGCTCGAGATGACGGCGCTCGCATCGTCGCTGAACCACTGGCCGAGGCGCGGTGGACCGAGCTGCCGCGCGAGTGCCGGCGTCACCGCCGCGCCAGGAACGAATCGCGGCTCGCCAGGGGCCGTCAGAAGATATCGGCCGGTGCGGAGCCAGCCGAACACGTCGAAGCTCGTGGTCTGCTGCTGGTAGTCCTGCAGCTCGGGGACCGACATCAAATTGAACGTGCCCGGGTTGGTCGTGCTCGCGCCGTACAGCAACACGAAGCGTTCGCCGTCCGGGTACGGCAGCGGCCGCAGCAGCACGCCGTTGACGACGGTGAAGATCGCGGTGGCCGAGCCGATGCCGACGGCAAACGCGACCACTGCGAGCAGCGCGACGCCCGGCGCCGTTTTCCAGGAGCGCCAGGCTTGGGAGAAGGCCGATAGCACGTCGCCGTGACTCTAGCGCGGAGTCGCAGGGCACTTCAACTGGCGGCCGATGGCCAACACGCGCTGTTACCCACCTGTGACCCAGCGAGATGCCACTGGTTGTCACTGATGTCGGAGGCGAAGTTCTCTTCGGGGTTCGAGGTCGTGCAGTAGTCGAACCGGCGCTTGCGGTGCAGCCGCACGTATGCGGCGGAGCTGACGAGGGTTTTGGAAGCGTAGGGCCGATCGCGGCGCGGAGCCGGTAATCTACCGTTGGAGGGCCAGACCATGAAGACGTCCGCAGGCCGGAAGGCCGTCGCCGCCAGGAAGCGTAAGGTAGTCGGCAGGAAAGCAAAGACGTCGCGCAAAAGTCGGTCCCGAAGAAACTCGGCTCGTTCGAGCTCCACATCATCCGTCGTTCCCATGCTCTCCTACGAAGACGGGATCGCCGCCCTGGAATGGCTGGCGCGAGCGTTCGGGTTTCGGGAGACGGTTCGCCTCACGACTGCAGACGGTCGGCTCTCACACGGCGAGATGCTGGCGGGCGGCGGATTGATCATGCTGGCGTCTCCGACGCCCGACTACCACAGTCCGAAACACCACCGGGCGCTGTGCGAACAGGCGCGCAAGTGGTCGGCCGTACCCTGGATCATCGACGGCGTGCTCGTCTCCGTCGACGATCTCGATCGTCACTTCGCACGAGCGAAAGCCGCCGGCGCGCTGATCCTGTCGGACATCGAGGAGGGGCCGCCCGGACGGCGATATCGTGCCGAGGATTTCGAGGGCCACCGGTGGTTCTTCTTCGAGAGGCACCGCAAGGCTCGTTGATCCGTCCGCCGACTGACGGACGGCCTCGAGCGTGCGGTTCGGGGCTAAGATTGGCCACGACCCTTGGGTCGGCCCGATGGCTTCCCCGCCTGCGAATCTCGCGCGCCCGCTGGACGACAAGCTCGTGCTCGACGTGGTGCGGAGCCTCGTTACCGAGCTCGATCCCTCGCGCGCCGGACGCGCCATCGGCCTGGACGACTCGCTGACGAGGGAGCTTGCGCTGGGCAGCCTGGAACGAGTCGAGCTGCTGCTGCGGCTCGAGAAGGCGACCGGCGTGCCGCTCGACGAGGCAGTACTCGCCGAGGCGGACTCGCCACGTCATCTGCTGGAGGCGTTGATCGCTCACCGGACGGCGCCGCGAGACGGCCGTCAGGACTCGTCCGCAGCGGCTGTCTCCACGGCCGTCGATCAAGGGCCGGCGCGCGTCGCATCTACGTCGGCTCGCACGCTCGTCGACGTGCTTCGCTGGCACGCCGACGCCACGCCTGATCGCGTGCACATCTACCTGAGAGAAGACGACGGCCGCGAGCGCCCCATCACGTACGCGACGCTGTGGCGCGATGCCGCCGCGGTCGCGGCCGGCCTCGTCGCGCACCGGATTGCGCCCGGTGACCGTGTCGCTCTTCTTTTGCGGACGGAGGTTGCGTTCTTCCAGGCGTATTTCGGCGTGTTGCTCGCCGGCGCCGTGCCGGTACCGCTCTACCCACCCTTCCGAGCCGACGGCCTCGAGGAGTACGCGCGGCGTCAAGCCGGCATCCTTCGCAACGCGGGCGCGCGCCTGCTCCTGACGTTCGCGGAGGCAGAGCGGGTCGCCGGGCTTCTTCGCCCGCTCGCGCCGTCCCTCTCGGACGTTGCAACCGTGGACGAGATCCGCCGCGACGTGCGAGCGCTGGCCGTGCCGCACATCGATGAAGCAAGCCTCACGCTCATCCAGTACACATCCGGCAGCACGGGAGCGCCGAAGGGCGTCGCACTCACGCACGCCAACATCCTCGCGAACATTCATGCGTTTGGCCAGGCGTTCTCGATCAACCCGGACGATGTGGGTGTGACGTGGCTGCCGCTCTACCACGATATGGGCCTCATCGGAACGTGGCTCGGCGCTCTGTATCACGGCATTCCAGTGGTGGTGATGTCTCCCCTCACGTTTCTGTCGCGGCCCCTGCGTTGGCTGCAGGTATTCGACAGCCATCGCGGCACGGTGTCCGCGGCTCCAAACTTCGCATACGACCTGTGCGTGAGAAAGATCGCCGACGACGAGCTCGGTCAACTCGACTTGAGCTCCTGGCGATGCGCGCTCAACGGCGCTGAAGCCGTCGTCTCTTCGACAGTCGAGCGCTTCTGCGACCGCTTCTCCCCATACGGATTCCGACGCGAGGCGATGAAGCCCGTCTATGGCCTGGCGGAGGCCAGCTTGTGTGTCACGGCGCCGCCACCCGGCCGCGGACCGCGCGTGGATCGTGTCGCGCGACGCCCGTTCGAGCTCGGGCGCCGCATCGAGCCGGCCACGGCAGCCGACGCCAACCCCCTCACCTTCGTGGCATGCGGACGCCCCCTTGCCGGCCACGACATCCGCATCGCGTCTCGCGGAGGCGATGCGCTTGGCGAACGGGAGGAAGGCGCGGTTCACGTACGCGGCCCGTCCGTGATGCAGGGCTACTTCTGCGACCCGGAGGCGACCGACGCCGTAGCTCGAGGTGACGGCTGGATCGACAGCGGAGATCTCGGTTACTGCGCCGACGGCGATCTCTTCATCACCGGTCGGGTGAAGGACGTGATCATCGCCGCGGGCCGCAATATCTATCCCCAGGAAGTCGAAGAGGCGGCCAGTGATGTACCGGGCGTCCGTCGCGGGTGTGTGGCGGCGTTCGGCGTGGAAGATCGGAGTAATGGTACGGAACGACTCGTGGTCGTTGCCGAGTCGCGTCAACAGGCCGACGATGCGCGGAGCGCGCTTCGCGACGCGATTGTCGCGCGCCTGGTCGACGCGATCGGCATTCCCCCGGACGAAGTATTCATCGCGCCGCCCGGCGCCATCCCCAAATCGTCCAGCGGCAAGATTCGACGAAGTGCGACCAGGCAACTATTCGTCGCCGGCGCCCTTGGACGTGGCCGAGCCTCTGCTGTCCGGCAGTGGACCGTCCTTGCGGGCCGCGCCCTGGTGTGGCGGGTGAAGCGTGCGCTGGGGTGGCTGGGTTCCTTGATCTACACCGCCTGGGTTGTCGTGTGGGTCGCGATCGCGGTGCCGATAATGTGGGGCGCGATGTACTTGGCCCGCGACCCGCGCGCGGCGCGCCGGGTGATTCGCGCGACGTGCCAGGGACTTCTTGCCCTCGCTGGAGTACGGCCTCGCGTGCGCATGCTCGAGCCAGGGGCGCTGGACGCGTCCGTCGTGCTCGTCGCCAATCACGCGAGCTACCTCGATGTGATTGTGCTCCTGGCAACCCTGCCACCAGGCGTACGGATGGCGGCGAAAGCACGCCTTGCGACTTATCCGGTGCTTGGCACGATCATTCGTCGCGCAGGGTACCTCGAAGTCCAGCGCGGCACGTCCGCAGCGGCCGGAGAACTCGTGGCGACGTTGAAGAACGGCGACTCGCTGTTCGTGTTCCCCGAAGGGACATTCCTGCCCGGCCCCGGCGTGCTGCCGTTCCGCCTGGGCGCGTTTCACGCCGCAGTGGAGACCGGCAGGCCCGTTCTCCCGATTGCGTTGGTCGGCACACGCGCATTCTGGCGCGACGAGCGCTGGCTCCTGACGCGCGGGCCCATCGAACTGGTCGTCGGAAACCTGCTGCGTCCGGAGGCCACCGAGTGGTCCGAGATCGTCCGGCTGCGCGACGCTGCTCGTGGGTGGATTGCGCGGGAGTGCGGCGAACCGATGGTCGATCGCGGCGCCTTCATCATCAGCGGCTAGTGTCGATTTGTTGCGCCAGTGTCGATCGGTGGGGCGATGCGCGTGGCGGCCCGCGGCCCGCTCCGCGCGCCGGGAACGCGCGCTTCGGCTCGTGCGCTGCCGCAGCCCCGGCGCCTACGAGCTGGCTCGCGCGTCCGGCATCAGGCGCCGCGGGCCGCCGGTGGTACTTCGAGCCTGGAGGATCACAGGGACCGAAGGCGCCGGGTGGAATCGCTCCGCGCGCGTTCCGGCTGATGCCGCGCGTCGGCGCGCTCCGAGGGCCGCCGGCCGTCACGCGCATCGCCCCCCCGATCGGCGTCTGGCTCCACGCTGCGGTGGGCTGGCCGGTTCGGGCCGACGTTGAGCAGCGCGATCAGCGAAGCCACTAAAAATGGTCCCGGAGCGTCCCACCTGGCGGCGGCGCGGATTCGTCCCAAGCGGTCGAGTCACCGCGTTGCCCAACCGATGCTTTACCGGCGTCCGGATCACCCAAGCCGCCGCCAGCGGCGTCAGGCCAGGCGGAGGGGCCATTTTTTCCGCGCTGTCGAATCCGGCGGACCGAGCCGGCCAGCCCGCCGCGGCGACACCGAGACGATGTGACCCTTCCCAGCGTGCGAGAGAGTTCAGGTTTGTAAGATGGGTTCTAGTGTTCGATGCCGGCTGTCGTGCCTCACCGTCGCGCGGAGTCGGCGAGCAAGCGCTCGATCGACGCGACGAGTTCGCGATCGGCCTGACCCCAGACGCGATACGCCGGCAGGCAGTGCTCGAGCGCAGTTCTCCCCTCCGCCGTCTTGCCCTGGAGCATCTGCGCGCGTCCTAGCTGGCACTCCGCATCGACGTACTTGGGATGACCGGGACCCCACCGTTCGAACCATGCCAGCGCGGCACGCGCGGACGCCGCGGCCTCGTGAGGTCGACCCATCTCCGTCAATAGCCGCGCAAGCAGGACACGATCGAACGCGAGCCAATACTCAGCATTCGAATCTTTCATCCGTACAAGAGCGGACACGGCCCTCGTCACGTCGTCGAGAGCCTCCTCACGCCGGCCCAACTGGAACAGAATCCACGCGCGCTGCGCGCGGACCCCTTCCAGGACAGGATCCTCGGAGGTACTCGGGGTTCTGCGGATCGCGGCGGCCCGATCCATCCAGGGCAGGGCCTCGTCGTAGCGTTGCTGCAGCGCCACGATGACCCCTATGTTGCGTGCGAGATTGCGTACACGCCAATGACTCTCTCCAAGGAGTGCCACATGCTGCTCCAACGCCTCGCGAAAGGCACGTTCAGCATCGGCATGCCGACCGAGCGCCGTGAGCGTGACGGCGCGATTGTTGACGAGGTTCGCCACGGTCAGCGTGCCAGGCCCGAGTACTCTCAGGCCAAGAGCAATGGCCTCGCGCTGTATGGCCTCCGCCTCCACGTGCGCGTTCATGTTGACGAGCAGCGACGCATAGTCGCTCATCAGAGCGATGGCCCTCGGATGCTGGCGCTCGCTCGGATTGCGGAAGACGGCAAACGCCTGCTGATACGTCTCGCGCGATCGCTCCAGTTCGCCGCGCCGCCTGTAGTTGTCGGCAAGAGATCCCAGGGTCCTCGCCAGTTCCGGATGGTTCGGTGGCAACACTCGGCGTCGAACCGCGAGGGCCTGCGAGAGCAAGACGCCTTCTGCATTGAGATCCGCGCTCGCCATCAGGGGGGCGAGGGCGGCGAGCGCACGCGCGGTCTTCTCGTGCTCGTCGCCATACACGCCGCGGTGCCGGTCGAGGGACTCCTGAAGAAGGCTGCGCGCGTGCGATTCGTCGTCGGATCCGTGCAGGACCCGGCCGAGCGCGTGCAGAGACTCGAGCGCATCCGGGTGATTGGGACCGACCAGCCGGCGCTGCTCTGCCAGCGCTTCCTCGAGGGCCTGGCGGGCCGGCGCGTACTCGCCGCGCTCGGAATGAATGAGACCAAACACCTGCTGCAACTTCGCCCTGACCACCGGCGCATTGCTCAACTGCGCGAGGGCGCGGGTCTCGGCGCCTGCAAGGAACTCGCGAATGGGTATCCGATCGCCATCCGGGCGAATCGCTGGATTGGTGGTCTCGAACAAATCGACGAGCACGCGCACGACCTGTTCCGCCTTGTCCTGCTCGAGCCTCGCGACGCGACCCTGCTCGGCGAGCGCACGCGCCTGCAGCGCAGCGACGACGCCGAACGCGGTGATGCAGCAGACCAATGCCGCAGCGGCCGTAACCGCAAGGCGGTTCCTGCCCACGAACTTGCGCGCACGGTAGCTGAGGGTGTCGGATTGGGCGAGCACGGCACGCCCGGCGAGGAAGCGTCCAATCTCCTCGCCCAGCTGACCCGCCGACGCGTAGCGGCGCTCGGGTTCGTCGCGCAATGCCGTCAGGACGATGCGGTCCAGGTCGCCGCGAATCCGTCGGACGAGCCTGCGGCGGTCGGCGACGTGTGACTTGTCGGGCCCGGAGTTCGGGTCGTGCGCGCGCTCGCGGGCCGCCGGTACGCACGTCGATCGGCGCACTGCCTCGCTCGGCGCCGTGATCGGCAATGGCGTCGCGTCGCGCGCGGCTGACGCGCCGGTCTCGCAGAACCTGCGGGGCCTCAGGCCCGTGATCAGCTCGTACAGCACGACACCGAGCGCGTAGACATCGGTGGCGGTGGTGATAGGGCCGTCCTCCCGCTGTTCCGGCGCACCGTATTCAGGTGTGATGAGACGCATCTCGGCCAGCGTCGCCGTCGCCCCGATGTCCCAGGCATCCGGGTCGAGGAGCTTCGCGATGCCGAAATCGAGCAGTTTGACGCTACCCGATCGCGACACGAAGATGTTCGACGGCTTGAGGTCGCGGTGGACCACCAGGGCGCGATGCGCGTGCTGCACCGCGTCACACACCACTCCGAACAGCCGCAACCGCGCTTCGAGCGACAGGCGCTCGGCGGCGCACCATTCGGTGATCGGGACGCCCTCAACGAGCTCCATGACCAGATATGGTGTTCCGTCGGGCGCAAACCCTCCATCGAGGAGACCCGCGATGTTGGGATGGATCAAACGGGCGAGCACCTGCCGCTCGGTCCGAAAGCGCGCGGTGGCATAAGGGTCGCGCGGGCCAGAGCGCACGAGCTTGACCGCGACTTCCTGCCGATATTGGCCGTCTGCGCGCTCGGCGCGGTAGACCGTCCCCATACCGCCACGACCGAGGACGCTGACGAGGCGCCACGGCGGTAGATGCGTGCCCAGTAGAGGATCGGCGTTGGCGTCTTCAGCGTCCGTTGCCCGATCGACGACGAATCGCTCGACGGCGAGGGATCGCTCGGCACTCGCCGCGAGCATCGCGTCGAGCTCGTCGCGCAGTGAGACATCGTGGCCGCACGCCTCGGCAAGGAACCGACTTCGCGCCTCAACGGGTTGAGCATGCGCGCGTTCGAAGAGCTCCTCTATTCGCTGCCACGGTGTGCGGTCCATGACCCCTTCCTCCCAAGTGATCGCGTCAGGCAGCCTCTCGGTTGGACACGCGGCTCTACCCGGCTGTCAGGTCGCGGCCGATCTCCTTGAGAAGCCACGCGCGAGCCGTCGTCCAGGTTCGCTGCACGGACTTGCTCGAGATGTCCAGGACCTTGGCCGTCTCGTCCAGGGTGAGCCCCGCAAAGATTCGACACTCGATCACGCGATGCGCGCGTTCGTCAATCTGCGCGAGACGCTCGAGGGCCATATCGATCGCCAGCACCTCTTCGACCTCCGCATCGCTCAGGAGCGGCACATCGTCTCCATTCTCGAGAGGGACGGGACGGTCGTCACCGCCGCGCTTCAAGCGCGAGCGTGCCCTCGCGTGATCCACCAGGATGCGCCGCATCGTCTGCGCGGCGATCGCAAGGAAGTTGTCGCGATCCGTGGCGGCGAGCCGGCGCTGGTTCACCAGCCGGAGGTAGACCTCGTGGACGAGCGCTGTGGCCGAAAGCGTGTGACCGGCGGACTCGCGGCGGAGCTGTCGCCGAGCTACCTGACGCAGCTCGTCGTAAACGAGCGGTACGAGTCGCTCCAGCGCTTCACGATCGCCGGCGCGCCACCGCGCGAGCCACTGCGTGACCTGGCCACCGGCCATGATGGACATGAGCACGGACGGACGAGAGACTGCTCAACCGCGCGCGCCCAGGCAAATCATAAGCGCCAGCGCTCGAATCACCCCAGGAAACACGTCATATGGCAAGGCTCATCCATTAATGTGCTCTCCTGCAGCAATGTCCACCTTCCTTCCTCCCTGACGCGATCTCCATCAAGGGCCTAGAGGTCATCACAGACGTTGTTCATTGTTGAGGGATTTCGGTCTCGCCGACGTTGACTTGTGTGTAGGCTCGAAAAGGACCGATGGACTACTCGCCAGGCTGGGATCGCTGGAGGAAGCGGATCGTCGGGCTGGCTCAGAACGTCCCGGTTCTCGACGGCCGGCTGACCCGCTACATCAACCTCGATAATGCCGCGAGCACGCCCCCGCATCGGGACGTGCTCGACGCCGTCGAGTGTTTCCTGCCTTACTACGCGAGCGTCCATCGAGGTTCCGGCTTCAAGTCACGCGTCAGCACCGCGGCTTACGACAACGCGCACGACACGATTGCACGCTTCGTCGGCGCTGATGTCACATCCAATGCGGTGATCTTCGGGAAGAACACCACGGAGGCCATCAACAAGCTCGCCTTCCGCTATCCGCTCGGCCGACGGCGCGTGGTTCTCTCGACGTCGATGGAGCACCACTCGAACGATCTGCCCTGGCGCGGTCGAGCACAAGTGGTGCGTGCGAAGGTCACACGGGAAGGCCGCCTCGACGAAGACGACATGGACCGCCTGCTCGAGGCGTATGGCGACCGCGTCGCCCTGGTGACGGTGAGCGGCGCCTCGAACGTCACCGGGTTCGTCCAACCCGTGCATCGACTGGCGCGAAAGGCTCACAGCGTCGGCGCGAGAATCCTGGTCGATGCCGCGCAACTGGCGGCGCACCGCCGAATCGACGTCAAGCCCGACAGCGATCCCGAGCATCTCGATTTCGTGGCGCTGTCCGCTCACAAGATGTATGCGCCGTTCGGGACAGGCGCGCTGGTCGGGCGTCGAGAGATTTTCATGGAGGGCGCTCCGGAATACCGCGGTGGCGGCACCGTGGAGATCGTGACGCCCACAAGCGTGCACTGGGCTGGATTGCCAGATCGCGAGGAGGCGGGCAGTCCCAACGTCATCGGCGCCGTTGCCATGGCGGCGGCCGCGCGAATGCTGACGGCCGTGGGGACTGACAACATCGAGCGCCACGAATCGGCTCTGACCGCGTATGCACTCGAGCAACTGCAGTCGCTCGGCGACGTCAGGATCTATGGTGCCACCAACCCAGGCCGGACCGACGAGCGGGTCGGGGTCATTGCGTTCAACCTCGATCGCGTGGATCACGCCCTGGTGGCAGCCGTCCTCGGTTACGAAGGCGGCATCGGCGTGCGCAATGGATGCTTCTGCGCGCAGTCATATGTTGCGCACCTGTTGGAGCTCGACAAACGGGAGCAGGCTCGCCGACGTCGCGCGCATCTTGCCGGCGACCGGACCAGGAGCCCGGGCATGGTGCGGATTAGCTTCGGCGCCTACAACACGGCGGAAGATGTCGATGCCCTCGTCGGCATGTTGCGGCGAATCACGTGCGGAGACTACGAGGGCGTGTACCATCAGCTGCCCGAGACCGGGGACTACAGCCCGGTCGGCTACGAGGAACCTCTGCTCAGCTGCTTCGCGAGATAGTGACGGTCCTCAGCGACGGGCGATCGCTGGCGTTCTGAGGGCTCACCCCTGTATCGCGACAGAACTATTACAGTCGCCGGCAGGCGGTCCTGCTATCGTCGGTCGCATGCCGATGCCCGCCACCACGGCGCTGAAGTACGGGCGCAAACACCAGAAGGGCCTGAACATCACGACCACCATCGCGATGGTGGGGTTCCATGTCGGGGCCCTGCTGGCGTTCTTCTTCGTCGACCTGAGAGCGATCCTCACTGCCGGGATTCTCTACTGCATCGCCGGCATGCTGGGCATCGGCATGGGGTATCACCGCCTGCTCACGCACCGCGGCTACAAGACCTACAGGCCGGTGGAGTACTTCCTCACCTGGTGCGGCACGCTGGCGCTCGAAGGCGGTCCGGTATTCTGGGTCGCGACCCATCGAGTCCACCACCAGCATTCGGATCGTGAAGGCGATCCGCACACGCCGCGCGAAGGCACGTGGTGGGCGCACGCCGGTTGGATCCTCAGCGGCGAGGGCCTGCACCATGATTCCTCGGTGCTGGCGCGCTACGTTCCCGATCTGATGTGCGACCCGGTCCAGGTGTGGCTTTCGAAATGGCACTGGACCTCGAACGTGCTCGTCGGGCTGGTCCTCCTCGTGGCTGGCGGCGTGCCGTTCGTGCTGTGGGGCATCTTCCTTCGCGTGACGCTCGGGCTGCACGCGACGTGGCTGGTGAACTCCGCGACGCACCTGTGGGGCTCGCGCCGGTTCCCGACGCGCGATGATTCCACGAACAACTGGTGGGTGGCGCTGCTGACGTTCGGCGAAGGGTGGCACAACAATCATCACGCCCATCCCACGAGCGCTCGTCACGGGTTGGCCTGGTACGAGGTCGATCTGAACTGGATCGGCATCCGCACCCTCCAGGCCTGCGGCCTCGCGTGGGACATCAAGCGCGCGCACCTGCCGCGGACCTCCGAGGATCACGATCAAGCGGCCGACGAAGCTGTCGCCTGACGATGATCATTCGACGCCTCCCGTCCTCGCAGCAGCTGATCTCGCAACCGGACCACGCCGCGCTGGCGGCCCGCATCATGCGGGAGTGGCAGGCCGACCTCTTTCCTGAATCGGCGCGGAAGCCGTCAATCCTTCACGCCATCGAGCAGCACGACAACGGGTGGGAGGAGGTCGATGAGGAACTGGTCGTCGACGAAACCACCGGTCAACTTCTCGATTTCATCGCGGTCCCCGACTCAGTCAAGCGGGTCACGTCGTCACGGGGCATCGAGCGCCTCGCATCCGATCCGTATGCGGCCGCCCTGGTGGCGCAGCATCGGCTGCATGTGTATCGGCGATACGTCGAGAACCCGGACTGGCGCGCGTTCTTCGCGGACGTGACGGCCGCCCGCGATGCCTACCTTCGCGCCGTCGGCGATGCCTCGCTCGATCAGCTGCTGCGTGACTATGCCTTCGTGCGCGCGGGCGACCTCGCGTCGCTGGCATTCTGCAACGACTGGACGGAGGTGGACGCTGACGGGTGCGGCTACGCGATGCGGGTCGATGGTGCGTCGATGGTCGTCGTTCCTGATCCGTTCGGCGGGCGAACGATCGAAATTGCCATTGAGGCGCGGGAGATCGACATTCAGGCCTTCAAGGCCGCGGTCGATGCGCGGCGAGTAGTGGCGGCCGCGCCGGTCGTCACGCTCAGGGGGCTCGTCAGCGGAGCGGCGGCCTGACGGTGTCGTACCGGAGGGCACGGCGTAAACTTTGGGATAACTGGGCCGTCCCTGCTGGATCACTTTCCATGTGATGCGCATCCTGGCGCGCCGCAGATGAGCCCGGCTATCATGGGCGGCAATCGCGGAAGCCGTTACCCACAGGACCGCGGTGCAGTGAGGCGGCGAGGCCGTTGGGTGAAAAAGACAGCGTGCCAGTGAAGCCGTGTAAGGAGGGTGTCATGAACGGACGTCACGCGTTCGCCGCCGGCGTTGGACTCGTGCTTGCGCTGACCGTCATGTCGGCCCAGGACAAGCCGAACTTCGCCGGTCGATGGGTTCTGGTGAGCCCTGCCGAAAGTGCCGGCCAGGAGCAGATCGTCACGCAGGATGCGATGACGCTGACGACCGGACACGCGTCCGAGGGACACGGTCATCAGATGGTGTACAAGCTGGATGGCACCGCCCACCGCAACGTGCTCGTCTCGCACGGAGCCGACGTCGTGACGATCTCGAAAGCATCGTGGAACGGCAGTACGCTGACGCTCATCGAAGACACGACCTACCCGGACGGACGTAAGCGCCACGCGGAAAGAGTCTGGTCGCTCGATGCCGCCGGCCGGCTGACGGTCGAGTTCCTGGAGAGTGGGCCCGGCGCATCGCCAAGGACGATGAAGCTTGTCTATACCAGGCGATAGGTGGGTGTGGATGAGAGTGGATCAGCACGTGTGAGGCGAACTCTTCGATGATTGGCACGACGGTCGGTCACTACGAGGTTCTCGAGAAGCTCGGTGAGGGCGGCATGGGCGTGGTCTACAAAGCCCGCGACGTGCTGCTGAACCGGACCGCGGCGCTCAAGTTCCTGCCCTCTGACAGCGCCGGCGCGGACGACAAGCGCCGCCGCTTCCTCCAGGAAGCGCAGGCGGCTTCGGCGCTCAACCATCCCGGCATCGTCACGATCTATGAAGTCGCGAAGTCCGGCGACGCCGACTTCATCGCGATGGAGTTCGTCCAGGGTCACCCGCTGGACGATGCGATCGGGAAGAAGCCTCTGCCGCTTGGAAAGGCCATCGCGTACGGCGTTCAGATCGCCGACGCGCTTGCCGCCGCGCATGCGGCCGGCATCGTCCACCGCGATCTCAAGCCCGGCAACGTGATGATTGCCGACTCCGGCCAGGTCAAGGTGCTCGACTTCGGCCTGGCGAAAGTGGTGGGGCTGGGGTCGTCGGCATCGGACGCGACCGGCACGATGCTGGACGTGAGCCCGAGGACCGCGGTCGGCACCATCGTCGGCACCGTGTCGTACATGTCGCCCGAACAGGCGGAAGGCAGGCCTGTCGATCATCGGTCCGATATCTTCTCGTTCGGCGCCGTGCTGTACGAGATGCTGGCCGGCCGCCGCGCGTTCCACAAAGAGTCCACGGTCTCCACGCTGGCGGCGATCCTGACGTCCGAGCCGCCGCCGTTAGCGGACGCTACTCCTGATCTCCCGCCGGAGCTGGCCCGCATCGTCGCACGCTGCCTGCGCAAGGCGCCGGAGAAGCGCTGGCAGAGCATCGCCGACGTCCGGATCGCGCTCGAAGAGTTCAAGCAGGACCTGGATTCGGGACAACTCAGCCGCGATCGCGCGTCGGTCCGCGCCCGGCGTGGCATCGGCTGGATCCCGCTCGCCGCAGCGGCTCTCGGTTCGGCGGCGCTGGCTGCGTTTGCCACCTGGCGCGCGCTTCCTCCTCCGGCGGCGCCCGAACTGTGGAACGTGCGGCGTCTCACCGCCGACGAGGGCGCGTCGATCGATCCCGTCATCTCGCCGGACGGGAGGCTCGTCGCCTACGTCTCGGATCGCTCCACCGGCGACGTGCTCGATCTCTGGGTGCAGCAAGTCGAGGGCGGCGATCCGGTGAGGCTCACGCGGAACATGGTGTGTGGCGGCCCGGCGTTCGCGCCGGATGGCAGCCGGGTCGTGATGCAATGCGGCGAACCCCCCGGCATCTACGTGGTGCCGACGCTCGGCGGGCTGCCGAAGAAACTGGCCGAGGGATGGTTCCCGCAGTTCTCGCCGGACGGCTCTCGCGTGTCGTTTGTGGCGCCGGCCACAACGGGCGTCTTGCCCCGCGTGATCATGACGATCCCGAGCGACGGCGGGGCGGCGAAAGAGCTCAAGGTCGAAAAATTCCTCTACGGCGGACCGGTGTGGCGGCCCGATGGCCGCGGCCTGCTGTTCATCGGCGCGGACAATTCCGACAAACCGCCGAACGACCGCGACTGGTACTTCGTTCCAGCCGACGGCGGCCCGATCGTGCCAACCGGGGCGCTGTCGCGGCTGGAGGCGGCGGGCTTCGGCCTCGGGCGCTACCTGAGCGTCGCCACGGGCGGCCTGCTGTTCACGAACGGCAGCATCGAGAGCGCCAGCATCTATCGCATGCCGTTCGATGCCGGCTTCGAGCGCGCGTCCGGCGATCCGGTGCCGATCATCGTCGGCAGCGGCTACAACTTCTCGCCGACCTCATCGAAGGACGGCCGGCGGATCGCGTTCGCCATCGGGAACAACCTGTCGACGAACATCTGGCACGCGCCGGTTGATGCGGCCACGGGCAAGGTGGCAGGAGGCGCGGTCCGTATCACGAGCGGCGTGAACCCGAGCTATGCGCCGTCGCCTTCGAAAGACGGAAAACGTTTCGCCTACGTGAGCGACCCCTCGGGCCCGGCGGAAGTGCGCGTCCGCGACGTCGCGACGGGCAAGGACGTACGCCTGGCCGAGGCCCCAGGGCTGGAGTGCCGTCGTCCTGTCGGCTGACGGCTCCACGATCGCCTACAGCTCGGACCAGCGCGACAACAGCGCCATCTATTCGGTGTCGGTGGATGGTGGTTTCCCGAAGAAGATCTGCGACGCCTGCGGCCGGCCGGTGGAATGGTCGCCGGATCGCACGAAGCTGTTCTTCGACTATGGCGGCCCCCATCGCCGCGAGATCCACGTCCTCGACGTCGCGAGCGGACGCAGCACGCTGCTGTTGAAGGATCCGGAACGCGGGCTGACGATGCCGCGGCTGTCGCCGGACGGGCGGTCGCTGATCTTCACGATGTTGCTCGGCGGCCGGGCCCGACGCACCTTCATCGCGCCGTACACGGGCCAGGAGGTGCCGGCGAGCGAATGGAAAGTGCTGGTCGAGGGCACGGATTTGGATCGGCAGCCGCACTGGGCGCCGTCAGGACAACTGGTGTACTTCCTCTCGGACCGCGACGGATTCCGCTGCGTCTGGGCGCAGCCCGTCGATCAGGCCACGCGTCAGGCCTCCGGCGCCCCGTTCGCGGCGCATCACATGCACCAGATCCGCTACAACCTCGAGCCGATCGAGGACGTGGCCAAAGTCGGGCTGTCGGTGGCGGGCGGCCACATGTTCTACGCCGCGTTCGAGCTGCAATCGAACGTCTGGCTCGCCGAGCGCCGGGAGGTTCGGGAGCGTTAGAGTCCGGTTACCACGTCGGACGCCCAGATCGTGGGCACGCAGGCTGTTCAGCCACTCGAGTGCTAGACTGGCTGCTCCCTGAAGCACTCGTATGTCCCACGATCGAGCCGCGAACTCCCACGAGTCGGTGAACCTTCGGCTCGGCTGGTGCGCACCCAGCTCGCAAGGATCCTGGCGAGCGAGCTGTTTTCCCGATCCGATCGACTTTCTGCGTTCCTGAATTTTGTCGTCGAACGGACGCTGGACCACCAGGGCGATACGCTCAAGGAACAGGTAATTGCCGTCGCGCTGTACGGTAAAGGACCCGACTTCAATACCGCCGCAGATCCAATTGTGCGCGTCGATGCGCGGCGACTGCGTGACCGACTGCGGGAGTACTACGCGTCGGCGCCGCACGACGGCGTATTGATCTCGGTACCAAAGGGAAGCTACACGTCGGTTTTCGAGGTCAACCCGCTCACCTTCGCGCCACCATGCAGTATCACATCACCTGACATCCATGCCGTCGCGAGACTCGCGGTGTTGCCGTTCGTGAACCTCACAGGCGACCCGAATCGTGACTATCTGGCCGACGGGCTCGCGGACGAGACGATCGCCACACTCGGTCAGATCGATCCGTTCGGCCTCGTGGTGATTGGCCGAACCTCCATGATGCGCTATAAGGCCACGACCAAGTCGCTTGCTGACATCGGTCGCGAGCTCGACGCCGACTATCTGCTCGAGAGCTCGATTCGCACGGAGCACGATCGTCTGCGAGTCATTACAGGTCTCGTGCGCGCGCGCGATCAAGTCCAGATCTGGTCACATGTGTTCGATCGCGAACTGACCGGTGTGCTGGAGCTCCAGAAAGAGCTCAGCGCCGGGATCGCCGAGCAGATTCGTTCGCGGCTCGCGCCTCGGAGCGTCGTTGGGGGCGAGCGCCGTCAGACTACCAACCCGCGCGCATACGACTGCTACCTTCGGGGTCTATTCACCCAGCGCCAGCGAACGCCAGCGTCGAATACGGCCGCGATTCGACTCTTCGAAGAGGCCACAGCCCTCGACCCGAACTTCGCACTGGCCTGGAGCGGACTGGCCGACATTTATTCCAACAGCGGCATCAATGGCGATGGGGATCCGCGCGTGATCGCGCCGCGCGCGCGCGACGCGGCGAACCGGGCCGTCCTCGCCGATCCGCAGCTCGCCGAGGCGCAGACTGCGATCGCCCAGGTCCGGTTCTGGTTCGACTGGGACTGGGCGGCTGCCGAGTCGATCGTGCGACGAATCCTGGAGCTCGACCCGGCGTGCGCGGCGGCGCTGCGATTGCTGAGTTTCCTGGGTTCCATCATCGGCCGGGATGCCGATGCCCTCGCGGCGACGCGGCGCAGCGTCGATCACGATCCGCTCAACCCGATTAATCACGCCGTGGCCTCCGAGGTCGCATTCCGCCTCCGCGACTACGATGCGGGCCGCGAACCATGCGGAGCGGTCGCTCGACCTCGAGTCACAGTTCTGGATTGGATACATATTGGCGGCGCAGGCGTACGAACAGCTCGGGAAGTACGATCGCGCGTTCGAGAGGCTAGCCGACGCCCGGCGTCTGTCCGGCAACAACAGCAAGACGATTTCGCTGCAGCGGCTACATCCTGGCGAGGACCGGGCTGACGCACGAAGCGCGCGCGGCGCTCGAGGACCTGGCGACTACCGCAGCGACCACCTACGTGCCCCCGTACGCGGCAGCGTTGATCCACGCAGGCCTCGGCGATCGAGAGGCCACGTTCGAATGGTTGGAGCGGGCCTACACGGTGCGCGACATCCACCTCGTGTTGCTGCGGATCGATCCGAAGTGGGACCCTTATCGTAGCGATCCTCGTTTAGAGTCGCTGCTGGCGCGCTGTGGCTTCACGGCATGATTTAGCCTAGGCGAGCCCCGTCTCGACCAACGCGGCGTCGCCCTCGGCCACCGGAAGCGTCGCGCTACTCACGCCATTGTCACGTCCTGTCGCGCCTCGTCCCAGCGCCAGTTCGGCGTTGACGGATCGATCCGCACGCCGCCGAGCCACCGGAGGGGAGGTTGCAGGGAGAGCCAGTCGGTCTCGCCCTGGAGTACCTCACGGCCGGTCTGGGTAATGGCAAGGCGATCGCTGAACGGACGTTCCGGATCGAGCTCCGACCGTTCGTAGACGGCCGGATGGGCACGTCCCATTTGGTTGAGGATGTGCAGAAACATCGTGTCGCCGAGAAACGGCATCGGCTCCAGCTCACCCTGGGAGACTCGCCACAGGTCGCCAACGCTGGCGGGCTCCCTGGCGAGTATCTGTAAGAGCAAGGATTGCGTCAGGCTGAGGCCGTTCACCGACGACGGCAGCTCCTGCAGGTGGCGATGCACGGCCGGTCCGAGATGCGGCAGCGCCGGCGTTCGCGTGCGATCGATGGCCGCGAGCGCGCGCGGATCCGCCGATGTCAACGCCGCCCACGCTGCGGCGCCGACTGACAGCCGTTCAGCATCGATGACTTCGCGCCGATTCCACAGCAGCCACATCGCTTCGGGCGGGAGCTGGCCGAGTCCGATGAAACGCCGTGAGCCGGGAAAGTGGTTGACTGAGATCAGTTCGAGGACACGCGGCGGCCGCGTTCGCGCGTAATGCGCGAGGCAGCGGATGAGCGAGAGTTGGTCGTGGCTGTCGTGCTCGGTCCAGATGACTACGCGCGCATAGCTCCTGGCGGATGCCGCGAGTCGGCGGTCTGCGTCCGTGAGCTCCGCGAGAAATTCGTCGTAATCCACATCGCGGACGGTACCGGTATCGGCGTGAAAGCGTGCGCGCTGCGCAATCCAGTCTGGTGCGTCCGTCACGGGCCCGACGGGGAACGAGTCCCACACGGCGAGGAAATCACCGCTGAACCTCGCCGCCTCGAGCTCTCCTTTAATGTCCGATCCGCAGCGAACGTGCAGCGTCGGCATGTCGGCGTCAACGGCGGGGCCAGGCTGCGTGATCGCCTCACGCGCAGCGGCCTGCGCCATCACATGGGTTCGGAGGTCACGCCACGTCCTGAACCCGAGCTCACGGGCGATCGCGAACTGTGCATCGGCGAGCTTGATCGTCACGGCATCTGGCACCGGGAGAGCGACAGCGTCGGCGAGACGCCGGCGCGCCGCCGCATCGCCCGCGCGGACCGCGCGGAGCAGGTCCTTCGCGCGCTTACGTTGCTGTTCGAAATTGAGCCGGAAGGCGGCGTACGGATCGGACGCGCCGGGCATGCGGATCCCCTTTCGCGTGCCTGCGTCCGCACCAGGCTGAAAGAGGACGATGGATCGCGATGTGCGAATCGATCGTGGTCGTGGGCGCAGCCCTTTCCGCGGACGTGGATGCTCCGACCGAGCGCGTTCATTCTGCGCCGGGAGCGCGTCGCGGTCAATCGCCTAATCAACCGACGGGCGAACGTGCTGGCCGTGAGAATACAGAGGAGGTTCGCGTCGGGAGCCACGGCGACAGCGGAAACTCGACCGTTCGAGAGACTGGCGAGGAGGTCTCGCGGTATCGCTACCTAGCGAGCGCTCGGATCAAGTCCGCGGCAGCCTCCTGGAGCGTGCGCTTGCCATCCATATAGGCAGGCCAGGTCTTCTTGATAGCATCGCGAAATTCATTGCTGAAGAGGCTCATCGCATACAGATATGACGTGTAAGGCGGTTCGCCAGGTTTATCGAGGACGCGACGCACGGCTTCACCCGTCATGAAGAAGTGCACGGGATGCGTGAGGTCACCCGGAACGCTGCCCCCGACGTTGCGCGCCGCCGCCTCGAGCGCCGCGCGAAGAGGTGTCTGGAAGCCCGTCAGGAAGTGAGACGCTTCATGAAAGACGACCTCCAAGGCCGCTCGGTCCTGATTGCCGGGATTCGCGCTCGACACCAACATGTGGAGTCCGGGAGAACGCAGGTTGAGTGAATCTGCACCGGCCCAGGAGACGGTTTCTACAACGTCCACCCGAAAGGGCAAGCCGGCCCATGGCGTCCCGTAGAGTTCCGGCAGCCGCTGTCCAAGCGTCTTCTCGTGAAGCGCAAGAAGAGGAAGAACGTTATCAATCCAGCGGCGATTGGCGGCGTCCTGAGAGGACCATCGACAGCGTTCGTAAACGGGTGCTGCGGCGCCACGAAAGCCGCCTATGATCTCGAGGAACCGCTGTTCCGTAGCGTTTGTCAACGCCTCCTTCTTCACAACTCCAGCCAGTTCCAGTCGGGGGAGAGACTGCTCGGGAGCGGTGAATTGGCCAGGCGAGACGATCTCGGCGTAGTAGTCGACCGCACGATTCCATGCGGCGCGCTCGGCTGCGGGGAGTTCGTCGAAGCAGGCCTCCTCAGCACCGGAATGAAAGAGCTCCGTCTTCTTTGAACGCCGCGCGCTGCCAGCGGCAATGAGAGCGTCACTGAGGTTGGTGGCGAAATCGCTGTAGAACGCGAAGTGGGACGTCGTGGCGACAGCGGCGCGACCTGACGGCTGGGCCAAGCCAACGCACGGGGCAATCAGCATCATCACCGCCGTCAGAACGGTTGCAGTGGCGCGAGGGCCGGGCAGTCTCATCGGTCACCCATCCGGGCTTCAGCTTGGGAGGGAGTTTACTTGAATAAGGATCGACGCGGTCGGCGTGCGAAAACTGGCTTTCACCACGGGCTGCAAGACCACGTGGAAGTGGTCCGGCTTCATCGAGCGGGATTGTCGAGGTCGTTTCCCAGGCAGGACTAGAGGCTCAGCAGCAGCCGGTGTTGCAGTCTCGTTGCAAACAGAACGGCCCGGCAATTTCTGCCGGGCCGTTAACATTGGTCGGGGCGAGTGGATTCGAACCACCGACCCCTCGGTCCCGAACCGAGTGCTCTACCAGGCTGAGCCACGCCCCGACAGGCGATAATGTGCGGCAGGAAAGGCAACGGCCGGGTACCGTCGCGCCAACCGGCCTATTGTACTTCAAGGACACAGCCATGCGCCAACTTCCTCGAATCCTCACCGCGATTGCCGTGTTTGCCATCTCCGCGAGCGCCGCGGCGCAGCAATTCCCCGATCCACCCGTGGATTGGGCCACGGCGACGGCGACCGAGCAGACGGCAGTGCTCGCGGGCGGCTGCTTCTGGGGGGTCGAAGCGGTGTTCGAGCGCCTCAAAGGCGTGAAGGACGTCGTCTCCGGCTTCTCGGGCGGCAGCAAATCGTCCGCGAACTACAACGTCGTGACCACGGGAACGACCGGCCATGCGGAGGCGGTCAGGATCGTCTACGACCCGCGGCAGATCAGCTACGGCACGCTGCTGAAGGTGTTCTTCTCCATCGCACACGATCCCACGCAGCTGAACCGGCAGGGACCGGACGAGGGACCGCAGTATCGTTCGGCGATCTTCTATGCGGACGACAAGCAGCAGAAGATCGCCGAGAGCCTACATCAAGCACCTCGGCGAAGCGGGAGTGTTCCGGCGGCCCGTCGTCACGACGGTCGTCAAGCTGGATGGGTTCTACGCAGCGGGTCCGGAGCACCAGAACTTCGTCACGCGCAATCCGGATAATCCGTACATCAGCGTCAACGACCTGCCGAAGATCGCGCACCTCGAGCGCGCGTTTCCGCAGCTGCTCAAGCGGCGCTGATCGTCAGGAAACCTCGAGCTGCAGCATTGCTTCGATTCGCGCCATCTCGTCGTACGCGGTGAGATCCGGCTGCAGCGGCGTGACCGAGACGTACCCGTCCTTCACGGCCTGGTAGTCGGAGCGATCGTGCGGCTCCCAGTCGTTCTGCCCTTCCTCGATCCAGTAGTACGGCGGTCCGCGCGGATCGCAGCGCTCGTCGACGACGGTGACGTGGTTGCGCTTCGCCTGGAAGGTCACGCGAAGCCCTTGGGCTGGCCGCGCGGCACGTTGATGTTGAGGAACGTGCGCGGCGGCAGCCCTGCGCGCAGCACGATCGCCGCGACTGCGCGCCGGCGCCGCGGCAGCGGCCGAAGTCGTAGGTGCTCGGCGACCGCTCGAGCGAGACCGCGATGCTCGGAATGCCGAGCAGCGCGCCCTCCAGCGCGCCCGCCACGGTCCCCGAATACGTCACGTCGTCGCCGAGGTTGTAGCCCTTGTTGATGCCGGAGCACGATCGAGGTCGGGCGCCGCGCGGCTTGAAGATCTGCGTGATCGCGATGTTGACGCAGTCGGTCGGCGTGCCGTCGACCTCGTAGACGCCGTCGCCGAGCGGCTCCATGCGCAGCGGACGCCGCAGCGTGAGCGCGTGGCCGATGGCGCTGGCCTCGGTGTGCGGCGCGACGACGGTGACGTCGCCGAGGTGCGCGAGAGCGCTGCGCGAGGGCGTGGATGCCTTCGGATCGGACACCGTCATCGTTGGTGACGAGAATCTGTTTCATCGATCGATTTGAGTAGAGTCGCGGGCAGCATCGCGAGATGCCTTCGGGAGAAACATCAAGTATAGCAGCGCGGTCGCGGCGAGAGCGAACGCCGCGCCGGTGAAGAACGCCGCTCGTGGCGACACGCGCGTCCAGATGACACCGAACAGCAGGCTCGCCGCGAGGCCGCCGACGCCGAGCGCGGCGTTGTAGACGCCGAACGCCGATGCCGCGCGTGGACGCCGGCGCGAGGTCGGCGATCCACGCCTTCTCGACGCCCTCGGTCAGACCGAAGTACACGCCGTAGACGAGGAAGATCGCGACGAGCGATCGCCGGCGATGTCGAACCAGGCGAACGCCGCCATACACCAGCGCATAGACGATCCAGCCCGCTGCGATCACGTGCGTCGGCCGAAGCGATCCGACCAGTCGCCGCCGCGATCGACGACACGACCTTGACCACGTGGAGCCCGGACCACACGAGCGGAATCCAGAACGCCGCGACGCCGAGATCGCTCAGGCGCAGCAGCAGGAACGCGTCGCTCGCGTTGCCGAGGCTGAAGAGAAAGATGACGGCGATCGCTTTGTAGAAAGCGGCGGGCGCGCGTGTGTCCGCAACGTCCGCCTGTACACGCGGTCCAGTGTCCGCCGGCACGAGGGCCGACGCCGCCGCGCGGGCCGGGAGCCGTACGTCCGGCACGCGCAGCAGAATCGCGATGACGATGACGCCGGGAATGAGCGTCAGCGCGAAGAGCGTGCGGTATTGATCCGGGTAGAAGATAGAGGAACAGCGACGCGATCAGCGGACCGAGCACGGCGCCGGCGTGATCCATCGCGCGGTGGAAGCCGAAGACGCGGCCGCGCGAGCTCGCGCGGCGCGAAGTGCGCGAGCATCGCGTCGCGCGGCGCGCCGCGGATGCCCTTTCCGAGACGATCGACGAAGCGCAGCGCCGAGCACCTGCGTCCATGTCGATGACCAGGGCGATGAGCGGGCGAACGGCGCCGACGAGATGGCGTATCCCGCGAGCACGATGCGCTTGGGCGCGCCCGTGCGATCCGACGAGGCGGCCCGACGACGATCTTCAGCACGCTGTTCGCGGCTTCGGCGACGCCCTCGATCACGCCGAGCGACATCGCGCCCGCGCCGAGCACGCGCGTCAGAAACAGCGGCAGCAGCGGATAGATCATCTCCGTCGCCGTGTCGGTGAAGAAGCTGACCCAGCCGAGCAGCCAGATCGGGCGTGGGAGTCCGAACCGATGAGTCGAGGGCGGCGGCACCGGGACGCCAGTATAATCTCCGCAGAAACGTGCCCCAGCCCTTCGATGCCGTGCTCGTGATCGCGTTCGGCGGGCCGCACGCGCCGGCGGACATTCGTCCGTTCCTCGAGAACGTGCTGCGCGGGCGGCGCGTCGCGCCGGGACGGATCGACGAAGTGGCCCATCACTACGACGCGGTCGGCGGGCGGTCGCCGATCACCGAGTTGACCCTTCGCCAGGCCCAGGGACTGGAGGCCCGCCTGCGTGAGGCGTCAGTCGCCCTGCCGGTCGTCGTCGGCATGCGCAACTGGCATCCGTACCTGACCGATACGCTGGCGTCGCTGTCGCGCGCCGGCGTGCGTCGGGTCGTCGGCGTCATTGCCGCCGCGCACCGCAGCTATTCCAGCTGCACGCAATACCGCGAGAACGTCGCCGACGCCCGCGCAGCACTCGCGAATGCGGGCCTGCCCGATGTCGAGATCACGTACGTCAGCGACTGGTACGAGCATCCCTCATTCGTCGCCGCCAACGTCGATCGCGTGCGGACGGCGCTCGGCGTGCTCGACCCTGACCTGCGCGATCGCGCCCGGATCATCTGCACGGCGCACAGCATTCCCGAGTCGATGGCGTCACGGTATCCGTATCGCGAGCAGATCGAACGAAGCACGCAGTTGGTGATGGAGGCGCTGGCCCGGGATGAACCGGACGCGGCACCCGACTCCAGCCGGACTGCGCGGCACCTCACTCATGCGGTCGTCTATCAGAGCCGCAGCGGACGTCCCGAGGATCCCTGGCTCGGGCCCGACGTCTGCGACTACCTGCGGGACGAACGGCAGCGCGGGCTCGAGGCAGCAGTGATCGTGCCGATCGGGTTCATCTGCGATCACGTCGAGGTCCTGTACGACCTGGACGTCGAAGCCGCGGACGTGTGCCGCGAGATTGGACTTCCGATGGTGCGGGCGCAGGCCGTCAACGAACATCCGCTCTTCATGGATGCCCTCGCGGACATGGTGGTGCGCGTGATTCGCCAGTACGAGCACGCGCGTCCGCTGGAGCTCGTCGCAACGCCATGACGGCGGCGCTCCCCTGCTCGCTCGCGGTTGCGATCGCCGTCACGTTGACCAGCGCCCAGCCGGTTCCGGAACCGCCGCGCGGGCTGACCTCCGTTCAGGGGCTCAAGGTCGGGCAGCACACGCTCAGCGCACGCCCGACCGGGTGCACCGTCGTCATCGCCGAGCAGGGAGCGACAGCTGGCGTCGACGTACGCGGGAGCGCGCCTGGCACACGCGAGACCGATCTTCTCGCGCCAACCGCCACGGTCGACGTCGTCCACGCGATCGTCCTCGCCGGCGGGAGCGCGTTCGGTCTCGATGCCGCGACCGGCGTCGTGCGGCACCTCGAGCAGCGCGGCATCGGTTTCAAGTACGGCGGCGCGACCGTGCCGATCGTACCGGCGGCGATCCTCTTCGATCTCAACGTCGGCGATCCGTCGATCCGCCCCGGGGCGGATTGCGGGTCTGCTGCCGCACAGGCGGCGACTACCGGCAGGATTGCGGAAGGGAACGTCGGCGCGGGCGCGGGCGCCACCGTGGGCAAGATGAACGGGCGCGAGCACGCGATGAAGGGCGGGCTTGGCACGACGGCCATCGTCAGGCCGGATGGGCTCGTTGTGGCAGCGCTCGTAGCCGTCAACGCGCGCGGCGACGTCATCGATCCGTCCACGGGCCAGGTCGTCGCGGGCATGCGCACCGACGACGGGCGGCGGCTTGCGGACGTGCGAACGTGGCTCCGGGGCGTATCGAAGCCGCCGGGTCCCGAGCCGCTCCAGAACACGACGATCGGGATCGTGGCGACGAATGCGCAGCTCACGAAGACGCAGGCGACCAAGGTCGCGCAGATGGCGCACGATGGCCTCGCGCGCGCGATCGTTCCGGCGCACACTCCGTCGGATGGCGACGCGATCTTTGCAATGGCGACAGGTGCGCACAAAGCGTCCGCGGACGTTGGCCTGATCGGCGCGCTTGCCGCCGAGGCCATGTCCGAAGCCATCATTCGCGCCGTGCGATCGGCCACAGGCATTCCAGGCTACCCCGCTGCCCGCGATCTGCGGTGAGCGCGACGCTGCTCCTCCTCGCCGTCTACTCCGCCGTGATGATCGGCGTCGGCCTCTGGATAGGCCGCCGCGTCCGCGCGACCGGTGACTTCTTCGTCGCGGGCCGGACGCTCGGTCCCGGTCTGATCTTCGCCACCTTCCTCGCGGGCAACATCGGCGCGGGATCAACCGTCGGCGCGGCCGGGCTCGCGTACCGGGATGGGATCAGCGCGTGGTGGTGGAACGCCTCCGCGGGCATCGGCTGTCTCATCCTCGCCGTCTCCGTCGGCCCGCGCATGTGGCGCGAGTCGTCGACGCATGGCGATCTCACCGTGGGTGATTTTCTCGAGCGGCGGTACGGCCGCGATTTGCGTCTTGCGGTGGCGATCCTGATCTGGGCCGGGACGCTGTCGATTCTCGCGGCGCAGCTGCTGGGGATGTCGACCGTCTTCCAGGTCGCGGCCGGAGTGTCGAAGCTCACGGGCTGCGTCCTCGGCGCCACAATCGTCAGCGTGTATTTCGTGGCGGGCGGCCTCCTCAGCTCCGCGTACGTGAACCTCGTCCAGCTTGCGGTGAAGCTTGCCGGGTTCGCGCTCGTCGCCCCGATGGCCGTGGCGCTGGCAGGCGGATGGGACACGATCGCCGCCGATCCGGCGCGAATGGATCTGCTGGCCGGCGGCACGCCGCAGTCGGGATGGCGGCTGCTGTTCTTCCTGGGACCCGCCTTCATCGTCTCGCCGGGCCTGCTGCAGAAGGCGTTCGGCGCGCGGAACGAGCGAGCCGTCACGATTGGCGTCGGGGCCAACGGCCTCGCGCTGCTGGCGTTTGCGGCGCTGCCTGTCGTCATCGGGATGTCGGCCCGCGTGCTGCATCCAGATCTGACGCGGGATCTCGCGTTCGCGACGATGGCCGGCGATCTCACGCCGGCGTTCGGCGCGCTCGCGCTGGCCGCGGTGTTCTCCGCGGAGGCGAGCGCTGCGGACGCGGTCCTCTTCATGCTCGCGACGTCGGGCGCACGCGATCTGTACCGGCGCTATCGCCCCGGCGCGAGCGATCGACAGCTCCTGCTCGCGGCGCGCATTGCAGCGATTGCGGGCGCGGTCCTCGGACTGGCGCTGGCAATGGCGCATCGATCGATCATCGAGGCGCTGGGTACGTTCTACGCCGTCATGGTCGTGACGCTGTTCGTGCCTGTGCTCGCCGGCCTCTACGCGCGCCGGACGTCCCGTCGTCAGGGACTGGCCTCTCTCGTTGGCGTTCCCGTCCTCGTCATCGTCCATGCCGCCACGGGCGGCGCCGGCTACGGGGCCCTGACGCCCGTCGTCGCCGGCGTCCTGGCCTCCGCCGCTGCGTTCGCCGTAGGGTGGGGACACTCAATCGGGACAGTCAAGGGGGACAGTCACCGGTGACTGTCCCCCTTGACTGTCCCGATTGAGTGTCCCCTTAACAAGAATTGCTACTGCAGCGACGGGGCTCCGTGTGAGGATTTTCTACCTCGGCCACATTGGACGACAACGCCGCGCTGATCCAGACAGGAAAACGTATGCGCAAAGACTTCGTTGGGCTGACCCTCACACTCGCGATCGCGCTCGTGCCCCTCGCCGCGCGGACGGCATCGGCGCAGGTGACGGTCGAGCAGGCGATCCAGGTCAATCCTGGTTCCGGTGGTGGCGCGGTACGACTGCCAGACATGCTCGGCGGGCCGCAGCGTCAGTTCAAGACCGGCACCGGACGCATCCGCGGACGCGTGCTGGCGACTGACGGCGGACCGATCCGTCGCGCGCAGGTTCGCATCTCCGGCTCCGAGGTCGCACCGAAGGCCGCCTTGACCGACGTCGACGGGCGCTTCGAGTTCCGGGAGCTCCCTGCCGGACGCTTCACCCTCCAAGCGACGAAATCCGGATTCGTCAGCGTGCAGTACGGCCAGACGCGCCCCTTCGAGCAGGGCAAGCCGATCGAGCTCGCCGACAAGCAATCGCTCGACAACGCCGACATCAGCATGCCGCGCGGGGGCGTGATCTCCGGGCGGATTGTCGACGAGTTCGGCGATCCGGTTCCCGATGTCTCCGTCACGGCGATGCGCCAGACGTGGATGGGAGGACGCCGGCGGCTCGTTCCGTCCCCGGGCCGGATTGCGCAGACGAACGATGTCGGCCAGTTCCGCATCTACGGCCTGCCGCCGGGCGACTACTTCGTCAGCAGCTCGCTGCGCGGCGGCGCCATGGAAGCCATCGAGTTCGAGGTGATGGCTGGCGCGGCCTTCACGTCGCAGTCGCCGAGCGCGTCGGCGCCGCGCTCCGGCTACGCGTCCACCTACTACCCGGGAACGCCGAGCGCCGCGGAAGCGCAGAAGGTCGCGTTGGCCGCCGGACAGGAAGTCTCCGGCGCCGACTTTCCGCTGGTCGCCGTAAGGCTCGCGCGCGTCAGCGGGCTCGTCGTGAGCTCCGACGGCAAGCCGGTCGAGGGCGCGATGATCAGCGTGACCCCGATGTCGCGCGACCTCATCGGATTGATCCCGCCGTCGAGCGCGCGATCCGCGAAGGATGGCACGTTCACGCTCAACAGCGTGGCGCCCGGCGACTACAACCTTCAATCCCGTTCGGTCCAGGTCATCACGACGACTTCGGGCGACAACAACATGATGGTCTTCCGCACGGCCGCGCTCGGCGGCGGTGGCGATCAGGAGTTCGGGACGACGCCGCTCACCGTCGCTGGCGAGGACGTCACAAACGTCCTGCTCACGACCAGCAAAGGGGGGACGGCGACGGGCCAGGTCACCTTCGACGGACCGAAGCCGTCGTCGGTCACCGGGATTCGTGTCACGTCGACGGCAGTAGACTCGGACGGGCCGGCGTTGGTCGGCGGCACGGCGTCGCTCAAGGAGGACGCGTCGTTCGAATTGAAAGGCGTTGCCGGCGTCCGCCTGCTCCGCGTGGCGAACGCACCGCCCGGATGGACGCTCAAGTCGGTGAAGCTGAACGGCACGGACGTGACTGACACCGGTGCGGACTTCAAGGTCGGCGAGACGACGACAGGCCTCGAGATCGAGCTGACGTCGAAGGCGACGTCCGTCGCTGGATCGGTGACGGCCAGCAACGGCGCCCTGCTCAAGGACTACACCGTCGTCGTCTTCGCGGAGAACCCGGATCACTGGCGCCTGCCGATGACGCGCTGGGTCACTGGTGCGCGGCCAGATCAGGAGGGGCGCTTCAAGATTCCCAACCTCCCCGCCGGCCAGTACTACGCGATCGCCGTCGACTACCTGCCGCAGGGCGAATGGGGCGATCCCGAGCTGCTCGATCGGCTGAAGTCGAAGGGCAAGCGCTTCACGCTGGGCGACGGCGCGACGCAGACGCTGGACCTGAAGCTCGTCGACGACTACTGACGGCCGGCTACTTTCTGAGCAGGACCTCCGCCTCCTCGTCGTGCTCGATATCTTCGACCGGCCCCAGCCGCCGGGCGTACAAGTACGCGGCCCCGAAGATCACGCCGATCAGCCCGAACGAGAGCCACTTGCTGATCTCGAAGTGCAGGAGGCCGATGACGTTGAGGTATTCGACGAGGAGTTTCAGGCCGATCCACGCGATGATGATGAAGGCGGCGTCGACCAGCGACGGGTAGCGCCGCACGATCGACAGCAACTGCCCCACCACCAGCCGCATCGCGACGATGCCGAGCAGGCCTCCCGAGAGAATCACCCAGAACTTCGGCGACATGGCGACGGCGACGAGAATCGAGTCGATCGAAAAAGCCAGGTTGACGAGCTCGACCTTGACGATCGTCGCCCAGAGGGGCGAGAGCCCGAGCCAGGGCTGCGCCGGCTTCGGCTGGCCGCGCTCCGCCGCCGTCCCACTCCCGAAGAAGTGGTGCTGCGCCAAGTAAATCAAGTAGAGCCCGCCCACCAGCTTCACCCAGGCGATGCTAATCAGGTAGGCCGCGAGCAGGGTCGCGAGCGTCCGGAACGCGAAGGCGCCGATCAGGCCGTAGCGCAGCGCTCGGTGCTGATCCGGACGCGGAAGCGCCAGGATCATTACCGCCATGACGAGTGCGTTGTCTGCGCTGAGAAGCCCCTCGAGGAGGATGAGTAGACCGATGGTGATCAGATCTGACGGCTGAAAGTCCATTCAGGCGCGGGCCTTCCTTGACACGGTCCGTATCAATGCCTATATTTGGATCGACGCAACATGCGGGTCCGCCCCGCGGGAAATCGGGGCGGGGGAAGCGCACCGGACTTCATGGCGATCGAGCACAATCTCTACTTTATCAGCATGGCGGCGCGGCTGCTCGAGATGCACCCGCAGACGCTCCGCAAGTACGAGCGTCTCGGGCTCGTCAGCCCGACGCGGACGGTCGGCAGCATGCGCGTGTACACGCGCGAGGAGCTGGATCGGCTGAGACTCATCAAACATCTGGTGGAGGAAGAAGGCGTGAACCTCGCCGGCGTCCAGCGGCTGCTGTCGATCGCCGAGGCCGTGCAGCGCCTGCGTCCGCTGATGCAGGAAAGCGGCGGGCGCCAGGAGATCCGGCGCCGCGTCACGCAGGAAATCGAGCGCATCGGCCGCATGGCCGGGCTCTGACGCCGGGTATTCGGAACTTCGATGGAATTCAAGGACTACTACCAGACGCTCGGCGTTTCCAAGGCGTCGTCGGAGAAGGAGATCAAGCAGGCGTTCCGCAAACTCGCCCGCAAGTTCCATCCCGACGTGAACCCGGGAGACAAGTCCGCCGAGGCGAAGTTCAAGGAGATCAACGAGGCGCACGAGGTGCTCGCCGATCCCGACAAGCGCAGGAAGTACGACGAGCTCGGCGCCAACTGGCGCATGTACGAACAGGCCCGGCAACAAGGCCAGGGATGGCCCGGCGGCGCGGGCTCGCCCTTTGGCGACACTGGCGGCGAGGGCGGAGCTTGGACGATCAACATGGGCGGCCCCGGCGGCTACCGGACGATGAGCGAAGAGGAGATGCAGGATCTCTTCGGCAATCAGGATCCGTTCTCGGATTTCTTCAAGACGTTCTTCGGCGGCGGAGGCGGCGCGCGCGAGTCGCGCGGCCGTGGACGGTCGGCTCGGACGCAGAAAGGCCGCGACATCGAGCACCCCGTGGAATTGACGCTCGAGGAAGCGTTCCATGGCGCGACGCGCCGCATCTCGATCAAGCATGGCGGCCACGCGCGAAGCGTGGACGTGCGGATCCCGGCCGGTGTCAAGGACGGATCGCGGGTGCGCGCGGCGGGCGAAGGCGAAGCCGGCTCGAACGGCGGTCCGGCCGGCGACCTGTACCTGCGCGTGCAGACGCGCCAGCATCCCGTCTTCGAGCGGAAGGGCGACGATCTGCATACGAAGATCGGCGTGCCGGTCACGACCGCCGTACTGGGCGGCGAGGCGCAGGTGCCGACGATCACCGGGTCGGTACGCTTGAAGATTCCCGAGACCACGCAGGGCGGCCAGGTGTTTCGCCTGAAGGGTCACGGGATGCCGATCGTTGGAAAGCCGGACAGCCGTGGCGACCTGTATGCGACGGTCGACGTCCAGCTGCCCCGCTCGCTCACCGCCGAGCAGCGCGAGCTGTACGCGAAGCTTGCGAAATGGGACGAGTAGGCTTTGGGCTTTGGGCTCTGGGCTTTGGCCTTGGCAAAATCGTTCCTGCTCGACTGAGCTGAAGGCTCTTGCTAAAGCCAAGAGCCCAAAGCCCAAAGCCGGACGAATTCAGCGAAACAACAGACATCATGAACATCAACAAATACACGGAGAAAGCGCAGGAGGCGATCCTCTCCACGCAGCAGCTCACCGAACGCGAAGGGCACGCGGAAGTGCTGCCCGAGCACCTGCTCCTGACCCTGCTGGAGCAGAAAGAAGGCGTGGTGCCGGAAATCGTCCGGAAGATGAACCCGGACCCGATGGCGCTGGCTGCCGCCGTTCGCACGGAACTGAATCGGCTGCCGCGCGCGCACGGTGCGTCGCAGGTCGGGCTGTCAGCGCGGCTGCGTCAGGTCTTCACCGCCGCGGAGCAGGAAGCAGAACGGCTCAAGGACGAGTACGTCAGCACGGAGCACCTCTTCATCGCGATTGCGGCTGAAGGCGGCCGGTCGGCCGCCACTCGCCTGCTGCAGCAGCGCGGCATCACGAAGGACACGATCCTTCAGGCCATGACCAGCGTTCGCGGCTCACAGCGCGTGACGAGCCAGAACCCGGAATCCACCTATCAGGCGCTCGAACGCTACGGCCGCGATCTCACCGAGCTCGCGCGCAAGGGCAAGCTCGATCCGGTGATCGGCCGCGACGACGAGATCCGGCGCGTGATCCAGGTGCTGTCCCGCCGGACGAAGAACAACCCGGTGCTGATTGGAGAGCCCGGCGTCGGGAAGACGGCGGTGGTCGAAGGTCTCGCCCAGCGCATCATCCGCCAGGACGTTCCCGAGGGCCTGAAGAACAAGAAGATCGTGGCCCTCGACATGGGAGCGCTCATCGCCGGCGCGAAATACCGCGGCGAGTTCGAGGAACGGCTCAAGGCCGTGCTCAAGGAAGTCACCGATTCGGCCGGCCAGGTCATCCTCTTCATCGACGAGCTGCACACCGTCGTCGGCGCAGGCGCCTCGGAAGGGTCGATGGACGCGTCGAACATGCTCAAGCCGATGCTGGCGCGCGGCGAGCTGCATACCGTCGGCGCAACGACGATCGACGAGTATCGAAAGCACATCGAGAAAGATGCGGCGCTCGAGCGGCGCTTCCAGCCCGTCACCGTCGACGAGCCGAGCGTCGAGGACACGATCAGCATCCTCCGCGGGCTTCGCGAGCGGTACGAGATCCATCACGGGGTGAAGTTCAAGGACTCGGCGCTCGTCGCGGCCGCCGTGCTCTCGCATCGCTACATCACGGATCGATTCCTGCCGGACAAGGCGATCGACCTGATCGACGAGGCGGCGTCACGCCTGCGCATGGAGATCGACTCCATGCCCGCGGAGCTGGACGAGGTCGAGCGCCGCGTCATGCAGCTCGAGATCGAGCGCGAAGCGCTCAAGAAGGAAACCGACAAGGCGTCGAAAGAGCGCCTGCAGAGGCTCGAGAAGGAGCTCGCGGACCTGAAGGAACAGAAGGCGGCGCTCACGACGCGGTGGCAGCAGGAAAAAGAGGCGATCCAGTCGGTGCGCAAGATGCGCGAGCAGCTCGAACAGGTCCGGGCCGACATCGACCGCGCGCAGCGCGCGGGGGACTACGCGAAGGCGTCCGAGCTTCAGTACGGAAACCTGCCGCAGCTCGAAGGCCAGATCCGCGAAGCCGATGCGCGGTTGGCGTCTGGAACGAGGATGTTGAAGGAAGAAGTCGACGAGGAAGACATCGCCTCGATCGTGAGCCGCTGGACCGGGATTCCCGTCAGCCGGCTGATGGAGGGAGAGATCCAGAAACTCCTCAAGATGGAAGAGCGCCTGCACCTGCGGGTCGTCGGCCAGGACGAGGCGATCGCCGCGGCCGCCAACGCGATCCGGCGCGCCCGCGCCGGGCTGCAGGACCCCAACCGGCCGCTCGGGAGCTTCATCTTTCTCGGGCCGACCGGCGTGGGAAAGACCGAGCTCGCCCGCGCGCTCGCCGAGTTCCTGTTCGACGACGAGCACTCGATGATCCGCATCGACATGTCGGAGTACCAAGAGAAGCACACCGTCTCCCGGCTGGTCGGCGCGCCTCCCGGATACGTCGGCTACGAGGAGTCGGGGCAGCTCACCGAGGCCGTGCGGCGCCGGCCGTACTCCGTCGTCCTCTTCGACGAGATCGAGAAAGCGCATCCGGAAGTCCTGAACGTGATGCTGCAGATCCTCGACGATGGCCGCTTGACGGACGGTAAAGGGCGTACGGTCGACTTCAAGAACACCGTCGTCATCATGACGTCCAACGTCGGCAGCCACTTGATCGCGGAAGCGGCCATCGCGAGCCTGGCCCGGCAGGACGACGGGACGCTGGATGAGTCGACGAGACGTCAGGTCCTCGATGCGCTGCGCGCGAGCTTCAGGCCGGAGTTCCTGAATCGCGTCGACGAGATCATCGTCTTCCACGCGCTCTCGCGGGAGCATATCAGGCAGATCATCGACATCCAGCTCAGATCCCTGACGAAGCGGCTCGAAGATCGGAAGATCCGCATCGAGCTGACCGACGCCGCCAGGGATCAGCTCATCGCGGAGGGCTACGATCCGACGTATGGCGCGCGCCCCTTGAAGAGAGCAATCCAGCGCGAAGTGCTGGACCCGCTGGCCCTTCGTGTGCTCCAGGGTGACTTCCGCGAAGGCGACGCGATCACCGTGGACGCGGGCGACGGGCAGCTGAGGTTCAGCAAGCAGGGGCGCGCGGTCCACGCATAACGGCCTGCCCTGAGCCTGCCGAAGGGCCTGCCGTGAGCCGGTCGAAGGGCCTGCCCTGAGCCGGGTCGAAGGGCCTACAATCGAAAGAGATGTCTGAAGAGACCCCAGGGATTCCGAACCCGCGCGGCCGCCGTCCAGGCGATCGACGATTGACTCCGCGCCCCACCGCCGGCTCGGCGATGTGGTACGTGCTCGGCTTCCTCATCCTCGCGGTTGCGGGTCAGCTGGTCTTCTTCGCTCTGCATGCGGGCGAGGCGGTGCCCTACAGCCAGTTCAAGACGCTGCTCCGCGAGGGCAAGGTGCAGGAGGTCTTCGTTGCGGAGGACCGCGTGCGGGGCACGCTCAAAGCAGACGACGGCAAGGCGAAGCCGTTCACGTCGGTGCGGATCGAGGATCCGAAACTGATCGAGGATCTCGAGCGGCAGGGCGTCAAGTACACCGGCGAGGTTGCGAACCGCTGGGTGGCGGAGATTCTGGGCTGGATCATTCCGATCGTGTTCCTGATCGCCCTCTGGAGCTTTTTCTTCCGCCGGATGGGCGGCGCTGAGGGCGGCGTGATGTCGTTCGCGCGCAGCCGGGCGAAGATCTACGCGGAAGACGACGTGAAGGTGAAGTTCGGCGACGTGGCGGGCGTGGACGAGGCCGAGGAGGAGCTGCGCGAGATCGTCGAGTTCCTGAAGAACCCGAAGAAGTACACGAGCATCGGCGGCCGGATCCCGAAGGGCGTTCTGCTCGTCGGCCCGCCGGGGACGGGCAAGACGCTGCTCGCGCGGGCCGTCGCGGGCGAAGCGAACGTGCCGTTCTTCAGCCTGAGCGGATCGGAGTTCGTCGAGATGTTCGTGGGCGTCGGCGCGGCACGCGTCCGGGATCTGTTCGGCCAGGCCGAGAACAAGGCGCCCTGCATCGTCTTCATCGACGAGCTCGACGCGCTCGGGAAGGTTCGCATCCAGACGCCGATGGGCAGCCACGAGGAGCGCGAGCAGACGCTGAACCAGCTGCTCGCCGAGATGGACGGCTTCGACGCGCGGAAGGGCGTGATCATCATGGGCGCGACGAACCGGCCGGAGGTGCTGGACCCGGCGCTCATGCGCCCGGGACGCTTCGATCGGCAGGTGCTCGTCGACAAGCCGGACGTGCGCGGCCGGGAAGAGATCCTCCGCATCCACGTCAAGAACGTGAAGTGCGATCCCCACGTGGACCTGAAAATCATCGCGGCGCGAACGGCGGGCTTCGCCGGCGCCGATCTCGCCAACCTGGTGAACGAAGCGGCGCTGCTGGCGGCCCGACGGGACAAGCCGGCCGTTCAGATGAAGGATTTCGACGAGGCGATCGATCGCGTCATTGCCGGGCTCGAGAAGAAGCGCGTGATGAGCGACAAGGAGCGCCGGATCGTCGCGTACCACGAGTCGGGGCATGCGATCGTCGCGACGGTCCTCCCCAACCTCGATCCGGTCCACAAGATCTCGATCGTGCAGCGCGGATTCGGCGCGCTCGGCTACACGATGCAGCTGCCGCTCGAGGATCGCTACCTGATGACGCGGACGGATCTCCTGAGCCAGTTGTCGGTGCTGCTCGGTGGTCGGAGCGCGGAGGAGATCGCGTTCAACGAGATCTCGACCGGCGCGCAGAACGACCTGCAGCGGGCGACCGACATCGCGCGGGCGATGGTCACGGAGTTCGGGATGAGCGAGGCGCTGGGCGTCGTCAACTACGACGGGCACCGCCGCGCGGCGTTCCTCGAGACGCCGTTCGCGCACGAGCGCGGCAACTACGCCGAGGAAACCGCGCTCGCGATCGACACCGAAGTGAAGCGGATCCTGACCGAAGCCCACGAGACCGCCAGGCGCATCCTTCGGGACCACCGCACGATACTCGACGCGCTGTCGCTGCGTTTGCTCGAGAAGGAAGTGATCGAAGCCGACGAGCTCAAGGCGATCATGGGCCCGACCCCGCCCAAGGATCCCGACGTCGTGCCGGTGGACGTGCCACCCGTAGGGTGATCCCGCGCCCGGTCCAATCAAAGGGCTGTCCGTCGAGCACCGCGGCGGGAACGCGGCGCGGATCTGAATCCGCCGGTCGAACTGCTAGAATGCCGCATCACAAACAATGTGACCTACTGCTTCGATCAGTTCACCCTCGAGCCCTCGACGCGACGACTCCTGCGCGACGACCAGGAGATTCGGCTGTCTCCGAAGGCGTTCGATCTGCTCCTTCTGCTCGTCGAGGGGCGCTCCCGGGCGATGGCCAAGTCCGACCTGCACGGGAAGCTCTGGCCCGCGACGTACGTCGCCGATACGAACCTGGCGAGCCTGGTGGCGGAGCTTCGCCGTGCCCTGAGCGATCCCGCGCAGGCCCCGCGCTACATCCGCACGATGCATCGTTTTGGCTACTGGTTCATCGCGGACGTCAGCGAGCGTGACGATCCGGTAGACCCGATCAGGAAGCGGATCAGGTACTGGCTGATCTGGGAGACGCGACAGATTCCGCTCGACGACGGGGAGAACATCGTCGGGAGGGCGCCGGATGCGTCCGTCTGGATCGATGCGGCGGGCGTGTCGCGTCAGCACGCGCGTATCCTGGTCGACGGTCCCTCGGTGACGATCGAGGATCTCGACAGCAAGAACGGCACCTATCTCGGGGCCAGGCGTCTGAGCGCGCCGGCCGTCCTCGCGGACGGCGATCAGATCCGGGTGGGCCCGGTCGTCATCACGTTTCGAATTCCCCCACCCGCGCAATCGACCGATAGCGTTGCCGATGACTGATACGCGCGCGGCGCGATAGAATCGACCCGCGTCGGGCAACCCATGGACGGCAACAGGACGGCCTCGCACCAGACGCTCGGCCCATACGAGATCCGGTCCTCACTCGGACAGGGTGGCGGTGGAACCGTCTACCGCGCGTGGGATCCGCGCCTGAGGCGCGAGGTCGCCGTGAAGATGCTCGGCGAACGGACCGACGCGCACTCGGATCGTGTGCGTCGATTCGTTGCCGAGGCGCGGGCCGCGAGCGCCCTCAATCACCCCAACATCGTTACTGTCTTCGATGCCGTCGTCGACGGCGACACGCCCTACATCGTCTCCGAGTTGATCGACGGGGCGACGCTGCGCGAGGAGCTGCGACGCGGCCCCGTGCCGCTCAAGCGCCTGCTCGACCTGGCCGTGCAGATTGCCGATGGACTCTCCGCTGCGCATGACGCGGCAATCGTCCATCGCGATTTGAAGCCGGAAAACATCATGGTGACGCGCTCGGGGCGCGCGAAGATCGTCGATTTCGGCCTGACGTGGACGGGCGCTGTCTCGGAAGGAACCGAGGCGGCCGCCGTCGATGATTCTCAAACACTGACGATGCTGGGGCTTCTGGCCGGCACGATTCCGTACATGAGCCCCGAGCAGGCTCGAGGCGCTGCGACAGACTTCCACTCCGATCAGTTCTCGTTCGGACTCATGCTCTATGAAATGAGCACTGGCAAGCCCGCCTTCCGGAGAGAAACGCCCGCCGGCACGCTGGACGCGATCATCAACGACGAGTTGCCGCCGATGGGAGCGCTCGACGCGCGCGCCCCGCTGCTGCTCCGGTGGATCGTCGAACGCTGTCTTGCGAAGAATCCCGAGGACCGTTACGGCTCGACTGCGGATCTGTACCGCGATCTGCGGACTCTGCGCGATCGGTTGGCGGAAACGGTGGCGCGCGAGGCCGGCGCGAACGTTCCGAAGCCGGCGGCTGCGTGGCGGCGCGTCTGGAAAGCCGCCGCCATCGGTGCGGCGCTCGTCGTCAGTGCCATCGCGGGCGGGTCGCTCGTCGATCGGGGGCGCCAGAATCCGGCGCTCAACTTCGCTCCATTGACCACGACACCGCCATACGAAGGATTCCCGGCGTGGTCACCGAATGGCAGCATGGTGGCGTACGCCGTGGAGCTCGCGGGCGTCCTCCAGATCGTTCAGCGGGATCCGTTGGCATCTGCCGCCACGCGTGTCACCGACTCGGCGTTCGATTGCAAGTATCCCTTCTGGTCGCCGGACGGCAAACGCATCTACTATGTGTCGCTGGCCCAGGACCGTGAGGCTATCTGGTCCGTCCTTGCGAGCGGAGGCCAGCCGCAGGTCGTCGTGCGCAATGCCAACCGCGGGGCGATCTCTCCCGACGGGAGGACGCTGGCGTTCCTGCGTGACGAAGGACAGTCGACCGTTGTCGGCTCTTCGGCCTTGTATCTCGCGACGGTGCCCGACGGCCAGCAGTGGTCCAAGGAGGTCGTCGAGGCCGCGGCGACGCGGTATGGTGGCTTCGGGGACCATCGCTTCATCGAAGGAGCGCTGGCGTTTGCGCCAGACGGGCGCAGGCTCGGTCTCTCTGCGGTCGGTGGCGCCGCCAGCCGGGATCGCTGGTGGCAATTCTGGGTCGTACCTCTCCCGAACGGCCAGGCCTCTCGACGCTTTCAGGCGCTCAATGCCGACACCGCGCCGCGGGTGAGCAGCTTCACATGGATGCCAGACGGTCGGCATGTCGTGTTGGGGCTCACGTCGCTGTCGACGTTCAAGTCCCACTTGTGGATGGCCGATCTGGAGCGCGACCGCGCCTGGCGGCTCACGACCACTCCAGTCAGCGAAGAGTACCCAGCCGCAACCTCGGCTGGGAACGATGTCGCTCTCGTGTATACCAAGGACGATTCCGACTACGACACCCTGGAGATCGCGCTCACACGCGGCACGTCTCGTCCGCTTCTCGAGTCATCGCGAAAGGAGTCGGATCCAGTCTGGTCAGCGCACGGCGTCCTCGCGTACGTGACCGATCGTGGTGGGCAGGATGAGATCTGGCAGAGGGCGCGCGAAGGCGCCAGCCTGGTCGACCGTCCGCTCATCACGCAACGCAATTTCGGACAGGACGACCGGACCGTCATGCTCGGGGCTCCGAGCTTTTCGCCGGACGGCCAGCGCATCGCCTATCTGCGCACGGGCGGTAAACCGATCTGGCCGCTCAGGATTTGGTACTCGGGTGTCGCCGGCGGCAGCGCGTCTCCTCTTCTCCCTCTGACGACAGCCGTCAGCTTCCATGGCGCGCCGAGCTGGTCGCCCGACGGACAGTGGATCGCATTCGCGGAGTGGGTCGACGACAAATGGCGCCTGGTCAAAGTGCGGGTTGGCAGCGAGGAGCGAGTCGAGCTCCGAAACGACGGAGTCTCCAACGCCACGCCGCGATGGTCGCCGATCGACAACTGGATCACTTGGGAAACGGCGGCAGGATTCGTGCTTGTCTCGCCGGACGGCAGCCGCGAGGAATTCGTGTCGGAGGACCAGTGGCACGCCCACACGTGGACTCGGGACGGATCGGAGATTCTGGGGATCAAAGACTCCGATGATTACCATCTGCTGCTCGTAGCAGTCGAACCGCGACGCTCCGGCAGAACGAGAATCGTGGCCGATCTCGGGCCTTCACCCCCAGCGAACAATCCTGTCGCCGGTCTCAGCATCAGCGTTGATGGCCAGACGGCCGTAACGTCCGTGATTCGGCTGCGCGGCGACCTGTGGCTCCTGAAGGGCCTCACCGTCCGGGACGAGCGGCGGTGGTGGCGTCGGTGGTTCAGCCAAATCCCATAAAAACACCATAGATTCCACACGTCTTCGTCTTGACCTCGGCGAGAGGAGGCGGTAGGTTCTCTCTCGGGCGATCTGTGAAGCTGTGAAGGAGTGCGCTATGTGGCGACGTGCTCTGTTGTCGGGGCTCCTGATCACGACCGCTGCTGGTTCCATCGATCTCGGAGCATGCGGGGACAAGTTCCTGCGCGCCGGGCGAAGCGGCAGGTTGAAGCACTATGCGGCGATGTATCCCGCGTCGATAGTCCTCTATCAATCCGCGACGGCGAAGCCGGCTGTGGTGAAGCAGTGGCAGACGATGCTGAAACAGGCCGGCCACAAGCCCGTCGTCGTGCGCACGGGTGACGAGCTCTCGCGGACGGTGGCCAGCGCGCAGTACGACGTGGTGATCGCCGCCTATCAGGACGCGGAGAACGTCAACTCTGCGCTACAGGTGGCGACATCGAAACCCGGAGTCCTCCCGGTCGTCAGCAGTCCCACGAAAGTGCTCACCCAAAAAGTGAAGCAGCAGTACGAGCATCTGATCAACACCGAGATGGACAGGTACGACGCACTCGAGGAAATCGACCGGCTGATGGAAAGCCGGTCGAAGCGCGTGGCCGCGGCGTCGAAATAGCCAGGCTCCCTGGCTCGAGTGCACCATGCCGAAACGTGCTCTCGCCGCTCTGACGACACTGATACTGGCGGGCTTCTGTGCCCGGGACGTGAAGGCGCAGGCCTGGGTGCCGCCCAAAGGCGAGGGGTCGGTTTCCGTCCTGTACCAGGACCTCTTCGTCAGGGATCATTTCCTCGCGGGTGGCGGCAGGATCAATCGCGGCGAGATTCACTCGGACAATCTGATCGTCGACGTGACCTACGGGCTGACCGACAGGATCGCCGTCGCGTTTGCGGTCCCGTTCGTCCAGGCGCGCTACGCAGGGAGCAACCCCCATCCCAGGGCCCAGGACAACGGCGAGGCGCACAGCGGATTTCAAAACCTCCGCTTCAACGTCAGGTACAACGCGTTCGACGGTCCGTTGACGGTTACTCCGTTCGTCGGGACCAACATGCCCAGTCACGACTACGAATACTTCGCTCACGCGGCCTACGGCACGCGGGTCCGCGAGCTCGACGTGGGGACCTACGTCGGCCGGATGCTGGGCCCCGCTCTGCCGGATACGTTCGTGCAGGTCAGGTACTCGTATGCCTTCGCGGAACGAATCGCCGGCATTCACCACGACCGCAGCAACCTGGACATCGAGGTCGGCCACTTCATCACGCGGGCCGTCAGAGTGTTCGCGATCAGCACCGGACAGAAAACGCACGGAGGAATCGACACGCCCGACGCAGGCTGGCGAGTCATGCCTCTCGATCTGGGCCCCCATCACGATCGCGTGGCGCGGCTGGACATGCTCGAGGTCGGCGGTGGCCTGCAGATGACCGTCACCAGGTCGATTGACGTGTTCGGTTCGTTCATGACGGCGCTCGCGGGCAGGAACTCACATGCGCTCGCCCGCGGGATTACCGTCGGCGCTTCGTGGAGCTTCGGGCGCGGCGTAGGCGCGTTTGCCGACGCCCGGAGTCAGCCAGAGTCCCGGACGACTGACGCCGAACAGCCTCTGATTCGGTGTTTGTGCCAGAAGTAAATCCGCCCACATCCAAACACCATCCATTCCCCACGGGTTCCCCAAGACTCCACGCCGCCGCACGCCGTATCGTGCGAAGCGTCGTCACTCGCCGCTCGAGCAGCGGCCGACGACACAAGGAGGACGACATGCGACGAAAGGCTACGTGGATGGTGGTGCTTGCATTGACTGGCATCGGAGCGGCCGGGTACGTCGGGACCGCCCGAGCCACACCGGCGACGGGATTCGTGGGCACGACGATCGCGGTCGGGCGGTTCGACCGCATCGACGTCGTCAATCACGCGGTGACGGAGCTGGCGACCACGAAAGGCTCCCGGAAGTCGCTGTGGCTCTCGTGGCAGAAAACGAAGGGCGAGTCGGACCTGTACGTTCAGAACAACGTGTGGCAGCCGGGGGGGAGCACCGGGTGGCACACACATCCCGGGCACAGCCTCATCACCGTCACGGCTGGAGAACTGACGGCGTACGAGGAGCACGGCGGCGAGTGCCATCAGACGGTCTACAAAGTGGGCATGGGCTTCGTCGATCCCGGCGGAGACCACGTACACCTCATTCGGAACGAGGGCGCCGTCGAGGCGCGGACGGTCGCCGTGCAGCTGATTCCGGCGGGATTCGCACGGCGGATTGACGCGGAGGCGCCGGCCGCCTGCAACGTCTTCTGAGTCCGGGCGGGACCCGGCCCGCGGGTCCCGCTCCTCCCCTCGTCCCTGCCTTGGTGCCTCTTCCGGGTACAATCTTCACTCGTTGGACGATTCTTCCCCCCTTCATCGAGGAATGTTCATGAGACGTGTCCCGAGCCTCGCCGCGGTTGCCGCGCTGACGGTGTTGAGCAGTTCGACCGGCATCGCGCAATCGCCCGCCAACCCCTACGCCCGGGAGCCGAAGCAGACGGTGGACGAGGCGTACACGCGAAAGATGAAGGAGTACACGACGGCGAGCTACTTCACGTCGCCGCTGGTGGACTACCTGCCCGCGTCGAAAACGGTGCCCACGCCTCAGGCCGTGCTCGGCGACATCGCCGGCGCGCCGGGCAAGCTGCCCTACGTCCAGGAGGTCCACCAGTACATGCGGATGGTCGAGAAGGCCAGCCCGCGCGTCAAGGTCTTCTCCATCGGCAAGAGCGAAGAAGGGCGCGAGATGATCGCGGTGGCGGTTTCCTCCGAAGCGAACCTCGCGAAGCTCGACGAGAATCGCGCGCGCCTCGCGAAGCTGGCCGATCCCCGCGTCATCAGCCTGAACGACGCGGAAGCCGACAAGCTCGTGGATCAGTCCGTGCCCGTGTACTACATCACCGGCGCGATTCATTCCCCCGAAACGGGTTCGCCGACGGCGCTCATGGAACTGGTGTACCGCCTGGCCGTCGACGAGAGCCCTTACATCCAGAAGATTCGTGGCCGGATCGTCACGCTGATCACGCCGGTGGTCGAGGTCGACGGCCGCGATCGCCAGGTGGACGTCTATCGCTGGCACCTCGCGAACCCGGACAAGCACTGGCCGGGGCTGATCTACTGGGGCAAGTACGTCGCGCACGACAACAACCGCGACGCGATGGCGCTCACGCTCAACCTCACGCGGAACGTGCTGAACACATACGTCGACTGGAAGGCGCAGGTGCTGCACGACCTGCACGAATCGGTGGCCTATCTCTACGACAACACCGTCGGCGACGGTCCGTACAACGCGTGGCTCGATCCGATCCTGACCGACGAGTGGCAGATGATCGGCTGGCACAACGTCTCGGAGATGACCAAGATGGGGATGCCGGGCGTCTTCACGCACGGCACGTTCGATACGTGGACGCCCGGCTACCTGATGTTCATCGCCGCCACGCACAACGGGATCAGCCGGCTGTACGAGACGTTCGGGAACGGCGGCGCGGACACGCTCGATCGCACGCTCGGGCCGAACGAGACCTCCCGGACCTGGTACAGGCAGAACCCGCCGCTTCCGAAGGCGAAATGGTCGCAGCGGAACAACAACAACTACCAGCAGACGGGACTGCTCGTCTCGCTGAACCACTTCGCCGACAACAAGAATCTCTTCCTCAAGAATTTCTACCTGAAGAGCAAGCGGTCGATCCTCAAGGCAAAGACCGAAGGACCGGCTGCCTACGTGTTTCCCGGCGACGATCCGCGGCTGGGTCCACAGGCCGATCTCCTGCGGGTTCTTCAGCTCCAGGGCTGTGAGGTGTCCCGCGCGACGGAACCGTTCACCGTGACGATCCCCGGCGCCCGGCGGCCGGCGCGCGAGACGACCGATGCGCCGGCCGGAGACGGCGAGCGCCAACGGCACCAGCCAGGCCGCGGCGCAGGATCAGCCCGGCAAGGACGACAAGGCTCCGAGCAAGCCCGAGCCGCGGACGTTTCCGGCGGGCACATACGTCTTGCGCATGGATCAGCCGTACAGCCGGATCGCCGACACGCTGCTCGACTACCAGTACTGGGCGCCCGACGATCCCCAGCGGAATCCGTACGACGACACCGGGTGGACGTTCGGCGAGCTCTTCAACGTCAAAGTGGTCCGTGTGACCGACGCCAAGGTGCTCGACGCGAAGATGGAGCTCGTGAAAGGCGAGCTCAAAGCCGCTGGAGCCGTGACCGGCACGGGCTCGCTCTTCGCGATCAACCACAACGCCGACCCGTCGCTCGCGACGCTCCGGTATCGATTCAAGGACGCGCAGATCGACGTCGCCGAAGAGCCGTTCGAGGCCAGCGGCCAGAAGTTCAATCGCGGCTCCTTCCTGGTTCGCGGAATCGCCGCCGGCGATCTCGAGAAGGCCGCGGGCGAGCTCGGACTGAAGGCCGTCGCGCTGACCGCGCCGCCGCCCGTGAAGGTTCACCCGGCGAAGGCCGCACGCGTTGCGCTCATGCACACGTGGATCAGCACGCAGGACGAAGGCTGGTGGCGGCTCGCCCTCGATCAGCTGGCGGTTCCGTTCACCTACATCAGCACCCAGGACGTCGCCGCGGACGCCGATCTCGGCTCCAAGTACGACGTCATCCTCTTCCCGCCCGTCGGCCGCAATGCGGGCCAGCCGATCATCACGGGCCTCGCCGATGTACGGCAACCCGCTGCCCTGGAAGACGACGACGCTGACGCCCAATATCGGGAAGATCGATTCGACCGACGACATGCGGGCCGGCATGGGCTGGCAAGGCCTGGCGAACCTGCAGAAATTCGTCCGCGGGGGCGGAGTGCTGATCGGCGTGGACGACACCGCGAACTTCGCGATTACGTACGGCTTCACCGCCGGCGTGTCGGTCACGCCGGCGCAGCGGCTCAAGATCACGGGAGCGGTCCTGCGCTCGAAGGTCGTGGATGCCGCGAGCCCGATCGCGTACGGCTACGACGAGACGCTCTCGATCTACTCGGCGGACGGACCGATCTTCGGCGTGAGCAACCTCGCCGCCGGCCGCGGCGGGCGCGGCGGGCGGACGCAGAGCCACGTCGGCCCACCGGACGCGGGACGGCCGACGAACCGGATCAGCCGCAGGGCCGCCCGCCGTCGGATCCGCTGCCCGAAGAGCCGAAGGTCGAGCCCTGGCAGGCGGCGCCCCATCCGCGAGGAACAGCTCCGCAATGGCATCGGCATCATCCCGCCGGCGCAGCGGCCGCGCGTCATCCTCCGCTACGGCGACTCGCGCGATCTGCTCGTGTCGGGTCTTCTCGACGGCGGCACGGAGATCGCGCAGCGGCCGATGGTGATCGACACGCCGGTGGAAAAGGGCCACGTGGTGCTCTTCTCGAACAACCCGGTGTGGCGCGGCGAAACGCACGGCAGCTATTTCCTCGTGCTGAACGCGATCCTGAACCACGACAACCTCGACGCCGGCCGCAAGCTCGATTCGCGCTGAGATGCAGGACCTCCGCTACGCGTGCCGCTCGCTCGGACGGACGCCGGGCTTCACCGTCGTCGCGGTGCTGACGCTCGCGCTGGGGATCGGCGCGACGACGGCGATCTTCAGCGCCGTGCACGGCGTCCTGATGAAGCCGCTTCCCTACCGCGATCCGTCGCGGCTGGCGAGCATCTGGGTCGACCTCGGCGTCGGGAACCAGTCGCTGCCCGCGGTCACGCCGCTCGACTTCCTGGACTACCGTCAGCGCGCCACGCAGTTCGAAGCGTTCGCCGCGGCCACGGGACCGCAGGTCGCCGGCGCGACGGGCGCACTCGGCGGCGCGAACGGGCTCGAGACCGAGCGGGTCAACGTGATCCCCGTCACGGCGAACTTCTTTTCGCTCTTCGGCGTGGATCCGGCGCACGGCCGGCATTTCACGGCCGAGGACGAGACGATCGGCGGGCCTCAGGTCGCGATCCTCTCGCACCGCCTCTGGAAGCGGAGGTTCGGAGCGGACCGATCCATCGTCGGCCGCACGATTCGCCTCGACAGCGCCGACCACACGGTCGTTGGCGTCATGCCGGAGACGTTCCGGCTGCTGCTGCCCGCCGAGGCGTTTCTCGTCACCGACGCGGAGATCTGGAAGCCGCTGCGCTTCAACTACGAGCGCGCGCCCCCCAGGAATTTCACGAGCTTCACGGTGTTCGCCCGTCTGAAGCCCGGGGTCGCGTTCGATCAGGCGCAAGCCGAGATGGACGGCATCGCGCGTCAGCTCCGCCGGGAGCACGCCGTCCACGAGTCTTCCGACATGCGGATCCGGGTCGTCGCGCTCCAGGGCGATATCGTCAAGCACGCCAGGCCCGCGCTCGTCGCGCTCCTCGGCGCCGGGGCGTTCGTGCTGCTGATTGCATGTGCCAACGTCGCGCACCTCCTCCTCGCGCGCGCGACGGCGCGGCAGCACGAGATGGCGCTGCGAGCCGCGCTGGGCGCCAGGGGCGTACGGCTGGTTCGACAACTGGCAACCGAGAGCGCCGTGCTTGCGTTTGCGGGCGGGGTCGGCGGACTCGTGCTGGCTCAGGCCGGAGTCTGGGTGCTCAGGTACGTGAACCCCTCGAGCGTGCCGAGGATCGACGCCATCCGGATCGATGCCTCGGTGCTCGGGTTCGCGGTCACCGTCAGCGCGCTGACCGCGCTGCTCTTCGGTCTCGTGCCGGCCATGCGCGCCGCGAAGCAGGACGTCAACCGCACGCTGCGCGCGAGCGGATCGCTGTCGCCCACGCGCGTGCAATTGAAGCTCCGAAGTGCGCTGGTCATCGGCGAGGTTGCGCTGGCGCTGGTGCTCCTCATCGGCGCAGGACTGTTGATGCGGAGCTTCGTCCGGCTGCAGCAGGTCAGGCCGGGATTCGACTACGAGCGCGCCCTCACCTTCCGCGTCGCGCTGCCGTTCCCGTCGCGGCCGAAGCCGGAGCTCCGAGTTGCGTTTCTGAAGGAGCTCGAGCGCGGATTGACGACGATGCCGGGCGTGAGCGATGTCGGATTCACGCAGCAGATTCCGCTGACTGGGAGCGGGCCGCTGCAGCCCTACGCGTACGACGAAACCACGGCGCGCAACTGGGAAAGCGCAACCTCCGATCGGCCGGAGCGTGTCGCCGGACTATTTCCGCGCGATGGGGACGCGGGTCCTCGCCGGCCGCGTGTTCACCGAGCACGATCGCTCACCCCTCGAGGCCATCGTCATCGACGAGACGATGGCCGCGAAGGTGTGGCCCGGCGAGCCAGCGGTCGGCAAGCTGCTGCAGGTCCAGCCGGCCGGGAGCGCGGGGAATTCGCATGCGGAAGTCATCGGCGTCGTCGAGCACATGCGCATGCTCGACCTCACGCAGGCGGTTCGGCCGCAGATGTGGACGCCCCTGCTCGGTGTTCCAGGGAGCTTCTATGCCGTCGTTCGTACCGACGGAGATCCTGCCGCGTTGTCGTCGCAGGTGAGGGCGCTGGTGAAGACGATTGAGAAGGACGCTGCCGTCGATCGATTGCAGCCGATGTCGTCGTACGTCACGGACGGTCTCGCGCAGGCTCGCTTCAGCCTCGGGCTGATGGGCGCTTTCGGACTCGTGGCGCTCCTGCTCGCGGCGGTCGGCGTCTACGGTGTGATCTCGTATTCCGTCGGCCAGCGCACGCGCGAGATTGGGATCCGCATGGCGCTCGGCGCTCGTCCGGAGCGCGTCAGGAACGCGATCCTCGCGCAGGGGCTGAAGATGATCCTGCCGAGCCTGGCGATCGGATCGTTCGCGGCCTGGGTCCTGTCGCACTTCATCGCGGGCCTTCTCTACGAGACGGACGCCGCGGATCCCGCGACGTTCGGCGCCACGATCGCCATTCTGCTGGTGGTGGCGCTGGCCGGCTGCTACGTTCCGGCGCGCCGCGCGACGAGCGTGAGCCCGCTGGTTGCGATTCGTACGGATTGATGTGAGTCTTTCGGCTGAAGCCGGAAGCCACAAAAAGATCGGAAGCCACAAAGAAGATCTCGTAGCTTCCGCCTTCAGGCGGAAGGACCCCTGACTTGAAACTACTAAATAATTAGTACATACTCTGCACCGATTCGTGTCCTTCTTCCTGGAGCAGACCATGCTGCGGGCCGTCATCGTCGCTTTGATCCTTCCGCTCTGCGCGACTGCGGCAGACGCGCAGGTCTCCGTCGTCGGTCCTCGCGATGCCGTCTCTCGAGACCCGGCGCTCGACCCGAAGGGCACCGCCGTCGTTCGAGGACGCATCACCAGCCTCGAATCCGGCAAGCCCCTGCGGAGGGCGCAAGTGCGACTGAGCGGCGCCGAGGGCACCTTGACGCGCACCGCGAGCACGGCGACGGACGGCCGCTACGAAATCCGCGACCTCCCCGCCGGACGCTACACGCTGCGCGTCGATCGCAGCGGCTATCTCCCGCTCAACTACGGCCAGCGCCGCCCGGGCGAACAGGGCAAGCCGCTGGAGCTCGCCGATAAAGAGGTGGCCGAGAAGGTTGATTTCGCGTTGCCGCGGATGGGCGTGATCAGCGGACGCGTGCTCGACGAAGTCGGCGAGCCGATCTCGGCAGTGACGGTGTGGGCCATGCAGGTCCGCTACTTCCAGGGCCAGCGGAAGCTCGTCCCCACCGCCGGCAACGTGCGCACCGACGACGCGGGGCAGTACCGGCTCCTGGCGCTGCCGCCCGGCGACTACGTGGTGATGGCCTCGAGCCGCGAGACGTGGCCGCTCGACTCGGATCCGAAGCAGGTTCTCGGCTACGCGCCGACGTACTTCCCGGGCACGCCGGCGCCTGCCGAGGCGCAGCGCGTCAAGATCGGCGTGGGCCAGGAAACGCCAAACGTCGACTTCAGCCTGGTGCCCGGCCGTACCGCGAAACTGAGCGGCACGGCGATGAGCTCGTCAGGCGTCCCGCTCTCCGGCGAGACCGTGTCGGTGATGCAAGAGGTCTCGGGTCCGTCGATGTCGATGGTGTCGTCGGTGGGTTCGGCGAAGGTTGCGGGAGACGGCACCTGGACGATCCCGAACGTGTCGGCCGGCGACTACCGGGTGTCCGTCCGCGTTCCGGCGAGGGACAGTCGGCCAGCGCAGGAAGCGCAGCTCAACGTCAACGTCGCCAGTGCCGATCTCGACGGCCTGTCGCTCGTCGCCGGGGCGGGCGGAATCGTACGTGGGCAACTCGTGACCGACGATGGATCGCCGCTTCCCGCCGGGTACGAGCGCATGCAGGTGCGGCCGCGATTCACGATCGGCGGACGCATGATGACGTCTGTTCCCAATCCGGACAACGGCCGGGTTCGCAGCGACGGCACGTTCGAGGTCCAGGGTGTGTTGAGCGACACAGTTCTCTCGGTCTCGACGCTGACAGGCGACTGGGCGCTCAAGTCAATCGACGTCGAAGGGAAGGATTTCGCGGATCAGCCGATGCCGGTCGAGCATGGCGCGACGCTGGCCGGCGTTCGCGTCGTCCTGACGAACAGGCCGACGACGATCACGGGCGCCGTGCGCGACGAAAAGAAGAATGCCGCGGAAGGCACGGTCATCGCCTTCGCCGAGGACAGTGCGAAATGGCGCGACGGCACGCGGATGATTCGCGCGACGCGGCCGGATCAGCGCGGACGCTTCACGTTCAAGGGGCTGCCCGCCGGCGACTATCTGCTGATCGCCCTCGACTACGTGCTCGAGGGCCAGTGGAACGATCCGGAGTTCCTCGACGGGCTGAAGGGGCGCGCTGAACGCCTCGCGCTCGCCGATGCGGAAAGCAAGCAGCTTGACCTCGTGCTCCAGAAATAGCGCGCTCGCGACGGTTCTCTTCGCGTTGACCACTGCGTCGCTGACGCTCTCGTCCGCGCCGCAAGTGGCTGCGCCCCCCGTGCGCGACGCGCCGGCGCGCGATGCCGCGGCGGCGGACCAACAGAACACGGCGAGCATCCGCGGCCGCGTCACGAGCATCGAGACCAACAGGCCGCTGCGCCGTGCGCGCATCCTGATTTCCGGGCCCGGGCTGTCCCCGTCGCGCACCGTCAGCACGAACAGCGACGGCCGCTTCGAGATTCGCGATCTGCCGGCCGGCCGCTTCACGCTTCGAGCCGAACGCAATGGCTACCTGCCTCTCGGGTACGGCCAGAGGAGACCTGGCGAGCCGGGCAAACCGCTGGAGCTCGAGGCGCGCCAATCCGCCGAGAACATCGACTTCGCACTTCCACGCATGGGCGTCATCAGCGGGCGCGTCGTCGACGAGCTCGGCGAACCGATGTCCGACGTCAACATGTGGGCGATGCGGGTGCTGTACTACCAGGGCGAGCGGAAGCTCGTACCGACGAACGTCGCCGGCCATTCGTCAACCGACGAGAACGGCATGTACCGCCTGCTCGCGCTTCCGCCCGGCGACTTCGTGGTGATGGGACACACCCGCGTGATTTGGCCGCACGATACGAACCCGAAGGAGACGCTGAGCTATGCGTACCTGGTACTATCCGGGGACGGCAGTGGCCACCGCCGCGCAGCGCGTGAAGGTCGGGATGGGCCAGGAGGTCGGCGGGATCGACTTCTCCCTCGTTTCCGGCCGCACGTCCAGAGTCTCGGGCACCGTCGTGACTGCGGGCGGCGCGCCAGTCGCCGGCGAATCCGTGAACCTGTCGGTGGACTTCAGTGGGCCGGACGGTGCGTCGGTCTTTCCGTCGACCAACGTCGCGCGAACGGGATCCGACGGGACGTTTACGATCGCGAACGTCTTGTCGGGTTAGTATCGCCTGGTCGTGCGCGCCCCGGCGGTCGGCGATCAACCGCCGCAGGAAGCCCAGGAGATTCTGCAGGTCACCGGCACCGACATCGACGGCCTCGTCATCGTGACCGGCGCCGGCGGCACGCTGCGGGGACAGGTGGTGACCGACGACGGTTCGCCGCTGCCGCCGAACGTCGATCGGCTGTCCGTGCGTCCGAAGCTGCTGACGCCGGGCCGCCGCTTGATGGGCACGTGGACGAGCGGCAACGGTCGAATCGACAAGACCGGCACGTTCGAGCTGAAACACGTGTTCGGGCCGCTACTGCTCTACATTGAAGGCTTGCCAGGAAACTGGACGCTGAAGAACGCCCTGCTCGATCGCCGCGATCTCGCGGACGAGCCGATCGACGTCGCGCACGGCGCGGCGGTCGCTGGCATTCGCGCCGTGCTGACGAACCGGCCGACGTCCCTGCGCGGCCGGCTCACGGACGAGAAGCTCCGGCCGGCGGAAGGTACCATCGTGATCTTTCCGGAAGACCGCGCGCTCTGGCGCGGCAGCGAGAAGTCGACGTCGGGAGCGGAGTCGCGCCGCGTGCGAGCGGCGAGACCGGATCAGCACGGCGAGTTCTCGTTCAAAGGGCTGCCCGCGGGCAACTATCTCGTCGCCACCCTGGACTACGTCGAGGAGGGCCAGTGGGGCGATCCCGAGTACCTCGCGGAATTGGGCCCCTGGGCACTCCGATTGACGCTGGCCGACGGCGAGTCCAAGGCGATCGATCTCATCGTTAGACGCTGATTACGCGGATCACGCGGATCACACGGATCGGACCCCAGTGTTCTGACCGCGAAGAAATGAAACAAGTGGCGCGGCCCCGTTGTAAATTCCTTCAGTCCAACCGATGAGGTCTGAGGGAGGTCTATTCACCATGATTCGACGTCGGCACTTGCTCCAGATGCTCGTCGTGCTCTGCGCAGTCGGCGCCCTGCAGGCACAGCAACCCGATGCCGCGCAGATCGCGCAGGAGCGCAGGCAGGCCGAGCTCGATGCGCCCAAGCTCGTCGAGGTGTTGGAGTTGAAGCCCGGCATGACCGTGGCCGATATCGGGTCCGGCTTCGGCGCGATGACGGTGGTGCTCGGGCATTGGATCGGCTCGGGCCGCGTGTTCGCGACCGACGTTACCGAGCATGCGCTGCGGCAAACGCGCGAGTACGTGAAGCAGGAAGGGTTGACGAACGTGACCGTGATCGAAGGCGCAGAGGCAGCGACGAATCTGCCCGACGCGTGCTGCGATGCGATTTTGCTCCGCAACGTCTATCACCACATCACGGCAGTCGACGCGTTCAACAGGAGCCTGGTCGCGTCGCTGAAATCTGGCGGACGGTTGGCCATCATCGACTTCGAGGATCGCAGCGCAGGTCAGATTCCCAAGGGTGTGCCCGCCAATCGGGGCGGACATGGCGTCCCGCCGGGCATTGTGGTCGACGAACTCGAGGCCGCGGGCCTCACTCACATCAGAACGGCCGAAAGATGGCCGCCAGGGGAGCCGACCTTTCTCGCGCTGTTCCGAAAATAGGACCCTCGATCGCACCTATGGCACTCGGCGGTACGCAAGATTTGTGTGGGCAGAGTTCCGTCAGGCTGGCAAGAACTGCCGTTTGATCGCACCACGCTCCTCAAAGGTCCATGCCTTTCTCTCGGAGCGAATGTTGCTGAAACCGGCGGCATGGAAGATAGCGCCGAGCACTTCTTGCAGCATGAGGCCACGACCATGCTGGCGATCGGGACATTCTTTGACGTCTACAACGAACTGGCTGGATTCCCCGAGTTTGTATTGCGCCGTGGTCTCGCCGTGGCGCTCGCGGACGCAGGACTCGTGGTTCAACAGGAAGTGGCGCTGCCCGTATGGTTCCGCGGCCGACGTCTGGCAACATTCCGAGCGGATTTGATCGTCGATCCAGGTGTCCTGATCGAAGTGAAGATCGCGCCGGAGATCCTGGCCATCAACAAAGCCCAGGTCATGCATTACTTGAAAGCCACGGATCTGGAGGTCGGGCTCCTCTTCAACTTCGGCCGACGCCCAGAATTCGCGCGCGTGATCTATCAGAACGCGCGAAAACCCAGGCGTGAGGCCGGGATTCGCTAGACCCGCGATTCTCCGATCCGCGTAATCCGCGAGATCTGCGTCTATCGTGAATCCGCGTCTATCCCATCTTCTGCATCGACGACAGGAAGTCGGCGTTCGACTTCGTCTTCCCCATCTTGTCGAGCAGCAGCTCCATCGCTTCGACCGCCGACAGCGGCGCGAGCACCTTGCGCAGCACCCAGACGCGATTGAGATCCTCGCGCGCCAGGAGCAGCTCTTCCTTCCGCGTGCCGCTCTTCTGCATGTCGATCGACGGGAAGACGCGCTTGTCGGTGAGCTTCCGATCGAGGTGGATTTCCATGTTGCCGGTGCCCTTGAACTCCTCGAAGATCACGTCGTCCATGCGCGAGCCGGTGTCGATGAGCGCGGTGGCGATGATCGTGAGCGAGCCGCCTTCTTCGATGTTGCGCGCGGCGCCGAAGAAGCGCTTCGGCTTCTGCAGCGCGTTCGAGTCGAGACCGCCCGAGAGCACCTTGCCCGACGGCGGGATGACCGAGTTGTAGGCGCGCGCCAGGCGCGTGATCGAGTCGAGCAGGATGAGGACGTCCTTCTTGTGCTCGACCAGGCGCTTGGCCTTCTCGATCACCATCTCGGCGACCTGCACGTGGCGCTGCGCCGGCTCGTCGAACGTCGAGGAGATGACCTCGCCGTTGCACCGAGCGCTGCATGTCGGTGACTTCTTCGGGCCGCTCGTCGATGAGCAGCACGATCAGGAAGACCTCGGGATGGTTCTTCGCGACCGACTGCGCGATGCTCTGGAGCAGCATCGTCTTGCCGGTGCGCGGCGGCGCGACGATCAGGCCGCGCTGGCCGTTGCCGATCGGCGTCATCAGATCCATCACGCGGCCCGACAGGTTGTCGGGCGCCGTCTCGAGCATGAAGCGCTCCTGCGGATAGAGCGGCGTCAGGTTCTCGAAGAACAGCTTGTCGCGCGCCTGCTCGGGCGCCTCGAAGTTGACCGCCTCGACCTTGATCAGCGCGAAGTAGCGCTCCCCTTCCTTCGGCGGCCGGATCTGCCCCGACACGGTGTCGCCGGTCTGCAGATCGAACTTGCGGATCTGCGACGGCGACACGTAGATGTCGTCGGGCCCGGGCAGGTAGTTGTAGTCGGGCGCGCGCAGGAAGCCGAAGCCGTCGGGCAGCACCTCGAGGACGCCTTCGGAGAAGATGAAGCCGCTCTGCTCGGTCTGCGCCTTGAGGATCTGGAAGATCAGCTCCTGCTTGCGCATGCCGGTCGCGCCGGCGACGGTGAGGTCCTTGGCGATCTGCGTGAGCTGCTGGATGCTCTTGTCCTTCAGCTCGGTGATGTTCAGGCCCTGTCCGCGCCGGCCCTCGCCTCCGCCGCCGCCGTGACGTCCGGCCTGGCCCGGTCGCGGTCCGCCCTGCGCCGCTGGCTGCGCGCCTGGCTGCGCCTCTGCCTGCGGCTCGGACAGCGGCTCCTCCGCGGCGGGCGGGCTCGCGGCTTCCGGCTCGGTTGTTTCGACGGCGGTGTCCGTGTCGGGCTGTCTTCCGCGGCCCGTTCGGCGGGCTGGCGCGGCGTGCGCTTGTTGGTGGTTGGCATGAGACTACTGGCGTTCCCGATACGCCGAAAAAGTTGACGAGTGGTTGTGGACGATTTGGCTGACGATTGCGTTACGTTAGCGTTACGTTAGGCGTCGCGCTTTATCGGAGCGGGCGTGTTGGCGCGCCCGTGAGGCCCCGCGGCGAGAGAGGTTGTCGTGGAGTCTATGTCCCGAGAGTATAGGCACCAGCCCGGCGGGTGTCAACCAGCGGGACGGCGTCAATACCGGCCCGGGCTCTCACCGATGCCGATGATGCTGCACGCCTGGATGGTCTTCAGCCCCAGCTGCGCCGCCCTGGCCACGACCTCCGGTCCGTCGGCGCCCGGGTTCAGCCAGACCTCCGGGAACGCCCTTCTTCGCGAGCTCCTCCATGACGCGCACGCCCGCCTCGGGCTGCACGTAGACCGTCGCCATGTCGATCGGGCCAGGCACGTCGAGGACGGACGCGTACGCGGGTGGCCCTCGACGTCCGCTCGTGCGGGTTGATCGGAATCACGGTGTAGCCGCGGCTCGCGAACGCGCGGAGCGCCTTGTTGCCGAACTTGTCGCGATCGCTCGAGGCGCCAATGACGGCGACGGTCTTGGACATTGATGGAATCTTACTGGCTTTGGGCTCTGGGCTTCGGGCCTTCGGCCTGGAGCACTTTCAGAATGCTGCAGTGTCCACCTTCAGGTGGACCTGTTCCGGTCCGGCCAAAGCCGGACACGACAGCGTTCTGAAACGCTCTCTCTAGAGCCCAAAGCCCAAGCCGAGAGCCGAGAGCCTGCTACGATCACCGATATGGCGACGCTCGCCGACGTGCTCGAGGCGCGGACGGCCGAGGCCGCGCCGGAGCTCGTCGAGCACGATCTCGCACGGCCGGCTTCGCTGCTTCGCGTGCGGCCACGAGTGCCCGATTCCCGACGGCGCGGTCGGCGTCTGCAAGGTCCGCTTCAACCGCGGCGGGACGTCTGCACGTGCCGCGGGGCTACGTCGGCGGCGTGCAGTGCGACCCCATCGAGAAGAAGCCGTTCTTCCACGCGCGTCCGGGCGCGCTCGCGTTCAGCTTCGGCATGCTCGGCTGCGACCTGCACTGCTCGTACTGCCAGAACTGGGTGACGTCGCAGGCGCTGCGCGATCCGCGAGCGGCGTCGCCGCCGCTCGACGTCACGCCGGAGGCTCTCGCCGACCAGGCCTGCCAGCTCGACGCCCGCCTCGTCGTCAGCACCTACAACGAGCCGCTCATCACGAGCGAGTGGGCGGTCGCGATCTTCAAGGAAGCGCGGCGCGCGTGGCTGATGACGGCGTACGTCTCGAACGGCAACGGCACGCCCGCGTCCTCGACTACATCCGCCCGTGGATCGATCTCTACAAGGTCGATCTCAAGAGCTTCGACGATCGCCACTACCGTGCAGCTCGGCGGACGCCTCGAGCCGATCCTGACGACCATCCGCGCGCTGCACGCGCATGGGGATCTGGCTCGAGATCGTCACGCTGCTGATTCCCGGCTTCAACGACTCGCCCGAGGAGATCGACCGGTTGACGACGTTCGTGGCGAGCGTGTCGCCCGACATCCCGTGGCACGTGACGGCGTTCCACAAGGACTACCGGATGAACGATCCCGCCAACACGACGCCCGAGATGCTCGTCGCCGCCGCGGAGATCGGGCAGGCGCAACGGTCTGCGATTACGTGTATGCCGGGAACCTGCCGGGGCAGGTCGGCGATCTCGAGAACACGCGCTGCCACGCGTGCCGCGCGCTGCTCGTCGAGCGCGTACGGGTATCACGTCCAGCAGTACCGTCTCACGTCGACGGGCAGTTGCCCGGACTGCGGCGCTCGATCCCGGGCCGATGGGGAGCGCGCTACGAGGGACAGGTCACCGACACTCCCTTTCTGCCCGGGCGCCGGCACTGCGGACCTACTGATTCGCGGGCGGGTTCAGGAGCGAATCGATCACTTTCTTGAATTCCGAGAACGGGTGCGCGCCCTTGACGACTTTCGCAACCTTCATCGGCTGACCCGGCGCGGGCGTGAGCCCGACGAGGAACGTCGGCGTGCTGTTGATGCCGAGCTCCTCCATGCGCGCCACGCTTTCCTTCACGGGCTTCGCGTACTTCCCTGTGTCGAGGCACGCCTTGATCTTCGCGCCATCCATGCCGAGCTCCTGCGCCTGCTGCACGAGCTGCGCCGTATCGCGAGTCGGCGTGGCGAAGAGCTTCTCGTGCATCTGCCAGTACTTGCCCTGATCGCCGGCACAGTTCGCCGCCTCGTGCGCCTTGAACGCTTCGGGATGCAGCTGCTGGATCGGGTAGTCGATGAACACGTACTGGATCTTGCCGCTGTTGATGTATTCCGAATCGATCTGCGGCTGCGTCGCCTGCATGTGCCGGCGGCAGTACGGGCAGTGATAGTCCGAGATTTCGACCAGCGTGACCTTAGCCGTCGACGGACCCTTCGAGGGTTTTCCGGAGATGGACACGGACGCGTCCGTCAGCTTGTCGTCTTCAGGCTGCCGAAGCAGCTGCTGCAGGAAGGCCTTGATGGCGTCGAGGTCCTTCTGCATCGTCGCCTGCTGAGCCTTCAGCGCCTCGATTTCGCGTTTCAGGGCCGCGACGTCCTGCTCGATCGGCGGGGAGAGCGAAAACAGGGCGACCAGGGTTACGGTCGCGAGTTTCGGGAGCATGTGAGAACTTTACCAGATTAGCGCGCTCGGCTCGACTACACGCATCTGTACAGTCACCTGTGTCCGGCTTTAGCCGGACGTCGCCCGGTCCGCCTGAAGGCGGACACTACAGGTACCTCAAGTTGTCCGGCTTCAGCCGGACCGGTTACAGCCGCTTGATCCTGAGAATCGAGATCGCTGGCGTCAGCGTCTCCCCACTCGCCGGAGACATCTGGATCTTGCGCACGACGTCCATGCCGCGGACGACGCGTCCGAAGGCGGCGAAGCCCTGGCCGTCGGGCTGACGCGCGCCGCCGAAATCGAGCGACGGCTGGTCGCCCACGCAGATCGAAAACGATTCGCGCGCGGTGTCGGGGCCGGCGCGCGCCATCGACAGCGTGCCGTCCTTGTGCGACAGGCCCGTCACGCTCGTGCGCTCGAGCGGAATCGCCGGAAAGAATTCCGCCCGGCGATCGCGGCTGCCCGCGGCCTGGATGACGGCGATCTTCACGGGCTTCTCCGTCTGATTGTCCGGCCGCACGGTCCGGAAGAATCGCCCGCTGTCGAAGAGTCCCGCATCGACGTATTTCAGGAAGTTCGCGCCGGTGATCGGCGCGCGGACGGTATCGATCTCGGCCTCGATCTGGCCCGCCTCGGTCTCGATCAGCACGCGAACCTGCTGCGCCTCTTGTGCCGCCGGCACCGGGGCTGCGGTCAGGGCGATGACAGCAGCCAGCAAGAGCCGATTCATTCGGTGTCAGGCGGAAAGATCTTGCCCGGGTTGAGGATGCCGTGCGGATCGAACGCCGCCTTGACGCGCTTCATCAGCGCGATCTCGTCCCGCGTCAGCTCGAGGCCGATGAACGGCGCTTTCGAGAAACCGATCCCGTGCTCGCCACTGATCGCGCCCTCCATCGCGACGACTCCGGCGAACAGGACATGCTCGGCCGCATGCGCGCGGCGCACCTCGTCCTCGTCTCCGGGATCGACCATGAAGTTCACGTGAATGTTGCCGTCGCCGGCGTGCCCGAAGCACGGGATCCGGAGTCGATATTCCGCCGCGATGCGCCGGATCAGATCGAAGAGCTCCGGGATTCTGCCCTTCGGGACGACGACGTCGTGATTGAGCTTGAGCGCGGCGATCGTCTTCAGCGACAGCGACAGCTCGCGCCGGACGCGCCAGAGCTCCTCCCGTTGCGCCTCGTCTTCGGCGACCAGGATCTCCGTGGCGTTCGCGGCCTGAAGCGCGCGCCGGACACGCGTTGTTTCTTCGTCAACCGACGCGGGCACGCCGTCGAGCTCGATCAGGAGAATCGCCGCCGTGCCTTCCGGTCCGAGCGAGCGAACCTGCAGGTTCCTTGCGACCGCCTCGAGCGACGTGCCGTCGATGAGCTCGATCGCGGCCGGCACCACGCGCTGGCGGATGATTTCGCTGACGCCGGACACGGCGTGCTCGACGCTCCCGAACGTCGCCCGCAACGTGGCGTGGAACGGCGGCTTCGGGATCAGGCGGAGGATGATCTTCGTGATGATGGCGAGCGTGCCTTCCGAGCCCACGAGGAGGTGCGTGAGGTCGTAGCCGACGACGTTCTTGACGACCTTCCCGCCCGTTTCGATGATCTCGCCGGTCGGGAGCACAGCTTCCAGGCCGAGCACGTACTGCTTGGTCGTGCCGTACTTGAACGCGCGTGGGCCACCCGCGCACTCGGCGACATTCCCGCCGATGGAGGACAGCCGGAGCGACGCCGGATCCGGCGGATAGAACAGGCCGACGCGTTCGACGGCGTCCTGCAGATCGCCGGTGATGACGTTTGGTTCGACGACGGCGATGAGGTTGGCTTCGTCGATCTCGAGGATGCGATTCATCCGCTCGAGCGACAGCACGACGCCGCCCTGCGTGGGCACGGAGCCCCCGGTATACCCCGTGCCGGCGCCACGCGGGACGATCGCCACCCGCTCGGCGGCGCAGGCGCGCACGACCGCCGCGACTTCCGTGGTGGTGCCCGGCAGGACGACGATGTCGGCCGGGCGCCCGCGCTTCAGCGCATCCGTGCCGTACTTGATGCGCGACTCGTCGTCCGTGCGAACGTGCTCGGGTCCGACGATGGCCCGGAGCGCGTCGGTGAGCAGTATGGAGGCCGCGGAAGTCATGGATCGCTGGCGATCACCGAGCGGGTCCGGCTGAAGCCGGACACTACAGGGAACGCGACTCTACGCCGTCGTCTTGCTCTCGATCGATCGGACGTGCTCGATGATCTTCCTCGCCCCGCGCTCGAGGTCCTCCATCGAAGCGGCGTAGGAGATGCGCAGGAACCCGGGCGCGTCGAACGCCTCGCCGGGTGTCAGCGCGACGCGCGGGCCGTCGAGCAGCGACTGCGCGAGCTCCGCCGTCGTCCGCACGCCGTCCGGCGAGAGGAAATCGGAGACGTCCGGAAAGAGGTAGAACGCCCCTGACGGCTTGACCATCCGGATCCTGGGCTCCTCGCCCAGCCAGACGCAGAGCTGATCGCGCCGGCGCCGGTACTCGTCGAGCATGTCGGTCACGCACTGCTGCGGACCAGTCAGCCCGGCGACTACGGCCTTTTGCGTAATCGAACACACGTTCGACGTCGAATGGCTCTGGAGCGCGTTGCAGGCAGCCACGATCTCCTTCGGCCCGACCGTCCAGCCGCACCGCCATCCGGTCATCGCGTACGCCTTGGACGCCGACCCGCACAGCACGGCGCGATCCCTCATCGTCCGCGCGAGCACGCCCGGCAGGTTGTGGGGCGTCGGATCGTAAATGAGCTTGTCGTAGCAGAGATCGAGCAGGATCCAGATGCCGCGCTTCTCCGCTTCGGCCGCGACGATTTCCAGATCGCCTTCCGACATGAGCGCGCCGGTGGGATTGCCCGGCGAGTTGAGGATGATCCCGCGCGTCCTCGGCGTCAGCGCGTCGAGGAACGCCTGCGCGCGCAGCGTGAACCCGTCTTCGGCATGCGTGCGGACGATGACCGGCGTCGCGTCGGCGAGCTTGATTTGCTCGACGAGCGTCGGCCACCCCGGCATGTGCGTGATGACCTCGTCGCCTTCGCCGAAGAGCACCATGACGGCGTTGTAGAGCGCCTGCTTGCCGCCGGCCGTGACGATCACTTCGTTCGTCGCGTAGTCGATCCCGCAGTCGGTCTCGTAGCGCGCGACGATGGCCTTTTTCAGCTCGTCGGTGCCCGAGTTGGTCGTGTACTTCGTGAAGTTCGCGTCGATCGCCGCGTGCGCCGCAGCCCCGATGTGCTTCGGCGTCGGGAAATCGGGCTCCCCCGCGCCGAGATCGACGACGTCGATGCCCTTCGCCTTCAGCGCCATCGCCTCGGCGGCGACTTTCATGGTCGGTGACACGGCGATCCGTCTGGCACGTGCAGCTAGCATTTCAGGCCCTCAATGTCTCACGCGCGAGCTTCTTCTCGCGCAACCGGCGTTCGACGATCTCCGGGACGATGCCCTTCACGGACCCGCCGAGCGCCACCACTTCCTTCACGAGACGCGAGCTGACGTAGGTGTACGGCTCGGTCGGCATCATGAACACCGTTTCGATGTCCGGGTTGAGCCGGCGGTTCATCAGCGCCATCTGCATCTCGTATTCGAAATCCGAGACCGCGCGCAGTCCCTTGACGATCACGCCCGCCTGCTTGCGTCGAGCGTAATCCACGAGCAGGCCGTCGAAAGTGTCCACCTCGACGTTGGCCCGATCGCGGAACACTTCGCGCGCGATGTCGACCCGTTCGTGCACGCTGAAGAGCGGGGCCTTGTCGGTGTTGATCAGGACGGCGATGACGATCCGGTCGAACAGCCGCGCGCCGCGCTGGATGATGTCCACGTGCCCCATCGTGATCGGGTCGAAGGAGCCGGGATAGATGGCGAGGAGGGGGGGCATTCTTGGGTTCAAGGTTCAGGGTTCAGAGTTCAAGGTTCGGGTTCAAGGTTCGGGGTTCCTTTGGTAGAACGCGAGACCGCTGTCGCCTGAGGTCACGTCGCGCGAGAGAACGAGGGCGCCGCATCGACCTGGCGGCGCATCGCGTTTCGCGTGTTCGAGAACGATCCGTGTGCCCTCAGATACCAGCGCCGTGACGCTCTGCAGCGCGGGCTCCATGTCCGCCGTACCGTAGGGCGGATCGAGGAAGATCAGGTCGAACGCGGCTCCCGTCAACTGCTCCACGGCGCGCGCAAACTCAACGGGGATAATAGCATGCCGATCGGTCACAGCGCAGTGGCGGAGGTTGGCCTCGATGAGCGCGATCGCGCGCCGATCGCTTTCCACGAACGTGACGTGGGCGGCGCCCCTGCTGAGCGCCTCGATGCCCACCGCGCCGGTGCCGGCATAGCCGTCGAGGACTCTCCATCCGTCGAGACGCTGGCCCAGGACGTTGAACAGCGTCTCGCGAAGCCGGTCGGACGTCGGCCGAAGTCCGGGCCAGTCGGGCGTCTTCAGGCGGCGGCCTTTGATCGTGCCGGCGATGATACGCATCTCAGCTACCAGTTTCCAGCTACAGCTCCAGCTACGAGCTACCAGCTGCGAGCCAAGACATCTCCCAATCGCAACAACTAAATCAGAATGCAATTGGCTGGCAGCGGGTAGATGGCGGCTGGAAGCTGGAAACTGGTAGCTGGAAGCTATCATCCCACCCCCACCAACCCGAAGCGCCGCTCCCAGGTCGAGCCTACGAGCGAGGCCAGCGACGACGCGTCGCGGCCGTCGAGCGCGGCGACGGCTTCTCGGCGCGCCTCTTCCATCAGCTGATGATCGCGCAGCAGATCACCGACGCGCAGCGTCGGCATCCCCGACTGACGCGTGCCGAAGAAGTCGCCCGGCCCACGCAGCGCGAGGTCGCGTTCGGCGATCACGAACCCATCCGTCGTCTCGGTGAGGGCCTTGAGCCGCTCGCGGCCATTCTCGCTGAGCGGCGCCTGGTACAGGAGCACGCAGTACGACTGATGCGCGCCGCGGCCGACGCGGCCGCGAAGCTGATGAAGCTGCGAGAGGCCGAATCGCTCGGCGTGCTCGACGACCATCACCGACGCGTTCGGCACGTCGACCCCGACTTCGACGACGGTCGTGGACACGAGGACGTGGAACTCGCCGCGCGTGAATCCCTGCATCACGCGATCCTTGGCGTCCTGCTTCATCCGGCCGTGCAGCAGCGCCACACGATACGCAGGGAACACGTCCTGCTGCAGGTGGTCGGACATCTCCGTCGCGGCCTTGAGGTCGACCTTCTCGGACTCCTCGACGAGCGGGTAGATGACGTACACCTGCCGGCCGGCGTCGATCTGCTGCCGCATGAAGTCGTAGATCTCGTCACGCCGGGACTCCGGCTTCGCGATCGTCTTGATCGGCTTCCGGCCGGGCGGCATCTCGCGCATCACTGAGACGTCGAGATCCCCGTAGGTGGTCAGCGCGAGGGTGCGCGGGATCGGCGTCGCCGTCATCACCAGGATGTCGGGATGCATGCCCTTCGCGCGCAGTGCCGCCCGCTGCATCACGCCGAAGCGGTGCTGCTCGTCGATGATCGCGAGGCCCAGCTCGCGGAACGCGACCGGATTCTCGACGAGCGCGTGGGTGCCCACCACGAGGTTGAGCGATCCGCCGGCAAGCTCCGCCTGCGTCTCACGCCTGGCCTTGCCCGCCGTCGTGCCGGTGATGAGCGCCATCCGGAACCGTGAGGATTCGAGCAGGCGGCGGATGTAGATGAAGTGCTGCTCCGCGAGGATCTCGGTCGGCGCCATGAACGCCGCCTGAAAGCCGTTCTCCATGGCGACGAGCGCGGCCATGAGTGCGACGATCGTCTTCCCGGAACCCACGTCTCCCTGCAGGAGACGGTTCATGGGGTGCGGCCGCTTCATGTCCTCGACGATCTCGCCGATGACCTTCTTCTGATCGGACGTCAGCTTGAACGGCAGCACGCGGCGCGCCGATTCCCGGATCTCGTCGGTGATGACGACCGATCGCGGCTTGCGTTCGGTCGCAGACCGCCGCTTGCGCAGCACCAGCCCGCACTGGAAGAGGAAGAACTCCTCGAAGATCAGCCGCCGCTGCGCCGGCGAACGGAACGCGTTCAGCTCCCCCGCCGTCGAGCCTTCGGGGGGAAAGTGGACGTCGTGGAGCGCGGTCCGCCGGTCGATCAGCGCCTGGCGTTCCCTGACGTCAGCCGGCAGCGGATCGTCGATCGCCGGAGGAAGCTGCGCCAGCGCGTGGTGCACGAGCACGCGCTGCATCTTCGTCGTGAGCGTCCCGGTCTTCTCGTAGATCGGAACGATGCGTCCCGTGTGCAGCGTGGCGTCGGCAGCGGCCGTGGTCGTCCCGGTCCCTCCATCAGGTGCAGCCGACTCGTCGTCGCCGTCGTCGGGCAGGATCTCGTACTGCGGGCTCTGCAGCTGCAGGCCGTGCGACGTCAGCTCGAGCTTGCCGAACAGGATGACGCGCTGGTGCGGCCGGAAGACGTCGTTGAGGAACGGCTGGTTGAACCAGATGGCGCGGATCGCGCCGGTGCGATCCCGCAGCAACAGCTCGAAGATCCTGAACCTCGGCCTTCGGGTCGGGCGCACGCCGCAGCTCACGACCTCCCCGAGTACCGACGCCGCGACGCCCGGTCTCAGCGACGCGATCGTCTGAAAGCTGCTGCGATCCTCGTAGCGGATTGGAAAGCGGTACAGGAGATCTTCGAGGGTGTGAAGCCCGACTCGTTCGAGATCGGCTGCGCGCCGGGGGCCGACGCCTTTCAGAAACTGAAGTGGGGACTGGAGCGGATCCGTCAAGCCGGCCTATTGCACGACCATCGATTCGCCGCGGCCGACGCGGATTTCCTTGATTTGTGCAGGAAGCTCGAACGGATCGTCAATCGCGATGCCCGAGGGATTCTCGGCGCTCTTCGAATAGTACGAGAGGAGCTCCTGCACGAGGCTCTTGGGAATCGAGATGCCCGACAGCTCTGCCGTCTCGAGCTGAAACCGGCCGACGCCGTTCTGCGTGACGAGCGTGCCCGCGGCGGTCAACGGCAGCTGACCCCTGAGGTACCCCAGCGGATCGGTCCACCCGCGCTGCCGCTGCTTGCGCACGGCGTCGAGATCGATCACCGCGGAGCCCTTCACCTGCCCGTTGCCGAGCGACGAGAGCGTCGGTTCGACGATGCCGGCCGGGACTTCGTCCTTGAGATTGAACCGCAGGTAAGAGTTGAGCTCGACGTCGCTCAGCTGCGTGGTCTGGGAGACGCTCCCCTGCGATGCGTTCCCGGACTTCGTCGCGGCGGTCTTCGGCCGCGCGTTCGCGAACGCGTTGATGCGCTGGAGCTTGGTCTGGAACCTGTCCCCGTCCTGCTTGGTGAACCGCGACTGCGCGGGGAGCTGGGCGGCGAGCGCCAGACCCAGGGCAAGAGCGAGACCAGCGGTTGGCCGGTTACCCATGTGGAAACATTGTACACCGTGGTGCCGAGCCGCCGAACACCGCCACAAGGGGATTAACGTTTGTTCAGCCGGGCTCGTTCCCTCGCGCGGAGGAGCAGGTCGAGCTTGCGCTGCTCGATGTGTTCTTCGAACATGCGGAACCTCGCCTGCTGACGTGCGTCGAGCACTTCGTCGAGCGAGTCGTAGGCCTGGCGGAGCTCCCCGGCCGCGCGCTCGTCGTGCTCCCGGAGCGCGAGCAGCTGTTTGCGGATCGCGGCGTCGCCTTCCGCGTCGGCCGGCGCCCTCGGGCCCGCCAGGCGACGCAGCTCCTGGACGATCTGACGGCGCTGACGAAGATTCCTGCGGCGGACGTCCTGAAGCTTCTTCAGGCGCGCCGCGAAGGTTCCGTACTTGTCGTCGGCGATGGCGAGCTGGCTCTGCGCCTGAACGATCGCGTAGGTGTCGAGCATCGCGGCGAGCTGCGCTTCCGGCAGCGGCGCGAGATCCGCGGGGTCTGCGCCTGACGAGCCTGCACGTCCAGCGGCCGGACCGGACGCCGGCGGCGGCTGTTGCTGCTGCTGGGCGGCGGCGCCGGCCACGCTGCACGTGAAGAGCGCTGCCAGACAAAACTGTCGAAACATCGTGTTCCTCTTCTACGCTCCCGCGTGCCCGGTTTCCGCGCGCAGGATCTCGACGAGCGCGCCGCGTTCTTCCGGCGTGAGCGTGAGCGCTGCGTCGTCCGCCGAACCCGTGGGCACCATCCATCCCGCCGCAACCGCGTCGTCCCACGACACGTCGTCGGCGACGTCGCGAACGAGCTCCCAGGCGCCATCGGACTCGACTTCGACATCGGCGCGCGTGCCCGGGTCCGGCGCGGCCAATGGGGCCGTCGACGTGCCGGCAATCACTGTTGGCTGTTCCACTACGGTGTCCGCGCTCCGCCAGATGACGCCACCGATCGCGACCAGCACGACGACGACGGCTGCGGCCGCTGCCGCGTAAGGCGAGCCGAGCAGCCACGTCCGCCATCGAGCGTCGTAGCCCGGCTCGACGTCGCGGACGCTGCTCTGAACGCGCGCCGAGAAGTGATCCCAGAAGAGCGGCGACGGTTCAGGGATCTCGACGGCCGTCGCGAGATCCCGCGCGCCGCGCAGCTCCGCCACTGCTTCGGCGCACGCCGCGCACGACGCGAGGTGCGCGGCGTCGCGCGGATCCGGCGGCGCGGTCCGTTCCGCGATGGCGAGGAGCTCGAGATCCGTCAAGTGCGTCATCGAAGTAGCTTCTTCAGATTGGCCAGCGCATGGAACAGATTGGCCTTCGCCGCGCCCACCGAGCTGCCCAGGATGCCCGCGATCTGCTCGTGCGGCAGGTCATGATAGATCCGCAGGATGAGGGTCGCGCGCTGCTTTCGCGGCAACCGGGCAATTGCCGCCCTGACTTCGGCCGCCCGCTCTTCCCTGAGCAGCTTCGCATCGGCCCGCTCTTCGCGGACGTCGGCCCGCTCGACGGGATCGATCGACGTGAGCCGCGGCGTCTTGAGCGAGACGCGATTGAGGCAGACGTTGATCGCGATTCGATACAGCCACGTCGAGAGCGTCGACTGCCGTTTGAATCCCTTCAGGCCCTTGTAAGCCCTGACGAACGCGTCCTGCGCGAGATCCGCGGCGTCTTCGTGGTTGCCGACGTATCGATAGCAGAGCTGATAGACCGCGCGCCGGTGGCGTTCCACGATGACGTCGAACGCCTCCCGATGGCCCGCCAGACAAGCGTCGACGAGCGCGCCCTCGTCGGTCTCCGTCCAGTCGCGGGATGTCGCTGACTCATCCACACGGGGACCTTCGCCTCCGACCCGGATGGTCCAGTCAGGCGCCACGCCGCCCATCCACGTGCGCGTCAGCACCGCGGCCCCACGTGCCTGACGCGTTCCGTTGTCCTCTCCGGCATGTCAACCGCTCCGGCCTCATGAACTTAGACCACCGGGCGCGGAGCGAGTTAAAACGCGGGGCGAATTGACTTTCGCTTTTCCTTTGCGTATAGTGCGCGCATCATGCTGCCACTGACCAAGCGCCAGCGCGAAATCCTCGACTATCTCAACGATTTCATTCAGCAGCATGGCTACGCGCCGAGCCTGGAGGAAATCGGCCGCCGGTTCGGGCTTTCGTCTCTCGCCACGGTCCACAAGCATCTCACCAACCTCGAAGAAAAAGGCTTCATCAAGCGCGCCTGGAACCGGAGCCGATCCGTCGAGCTCGTGCCGACGAGGATGGGCGGACGTGCCGTTCAGCTGCCGCTGCTCGGCTACGTTGCGGCCGGCGCGCCGATTGAAGCCGTCGTCGGAAGCGAGACGATTGCGGTCCCGGAGGACCTCGTCGGCAAGCGCGACAGCTACGTGCTGCGCGTGCGGGGCGACTCGATGATCGACGAGCAGATCCGGGACGGGGACTACGTTGTCGTCGAAGATCGCCGGACCGCGGAGAACGGCGAGATGGTCATTGCCCTTCTGAACGGATCCGACGTGACGCTCAAGAAGCTCTATCGGGAGCAGGGCCGGATACGCCTGCAGCCTGCCAACCCCGCGTTGCAGCCGCTCGTCGTGTCGGCGGATCAGGTCCAGGTCCAGGGCGTCGTCGTTGGAGTGATGAGGAAATATTAGCGCGCTGCGGATAAGCTATCCGCATGGACGAGCAGCGCAAGCAGATCAACTTCACAATCGTGCCGGAAGAGTCCGGCGACACCCCGCGGATCTACGCGAACTTCTGCGCGATCTCTCACACGCCTTTTGATTTCACGCTCTCCTTCTGCGAGGTGCTGCCCCTCTCCGAGAAGGACATCAACCAGGCGCAGAGCGAGCACGTCGTGCGCGCGCCGGTGCGGGCCAGGATCGCCGTCCCCCTTCAGGTCGTCCCGAATCTGATCGCGGCTCTCCAGGAACACATGCGCGTGTACAGCGAATCGACCGGGGCGAGCTGGGACAAGGGGCCGGTGCACTGAACGCCGGCCCTTGGCCTTGGGCCTTGGGCTTTGGGCTTTTGGCCCCAGGAAGAGCATCCAGATCCCGGTCGTTCGGTCGTGAGGTGAAATGCCCAGCCCAAAGCCTAGAGCCCAAAGCCGAAAGCCAGACCAACAGAGAGAACTCGATAGACGTCTGAGAGGTGTATGACCGGTCAGGCGCTCACGATGAGCGCGGCCGCGGACAGGCCGGCGGGCGACAGCGCGGCACGGCTTGGCGCGCTCTTCGACGTGCATCACCAGCGGCTGCACCGCCTGGCCCGACGTCTGTCCCGTAACACCGAAGACGCGCGGGATCTGGTTCAGGAGACCTTTCTGCGCGCCGCGCGCCACTCGTCGTCGGTGCCGGAAGGTCCCGGGCACGAAGAGGCCTGGCTCGTGCGCGTGATGATCAACGTCGCGCGGGATCGCTGGCGGCAGATCGCCGTGCGCAAGCGCGGCGCGACGGAGATTGCGAACACGGCGGCTCCTGCGTCGAACGCGGAATCAGCGTTGCTGGCGCGATCGATCATCTGGCAGGCACTTCAACGGCTGGCCCCGCGGCGCCGCGCCATCCTCGTGCTCTACGAGCTCGAAGGCACTGCGATTCCCGACATCGCGCGTCTGCTCGGCGTGAGCTCCGTGACGGTGCGATGGCATCTCTCGGTCGGCCGGCGGGAACTTGCTGCTGCGGTCCGTGGACAACAAAGGAATGCCCCGGGTACAACCCATGACTGATATCACTACGCTTCTGAAGGACGCCGATCCGGTGCGCCATGAAGAGGGCCTGTCGTTCGACGACGCTCAGGCGATGCGCCGGGAAATGCTGGGTGCGATCGCGGATTCCGTCATGACGGTGCCTCTCTGGCGGCGGCCGTTGACCTTCGCGGCGGCGGCCGCGCTCATGTTCGGCGTCAGCGGTGTCATGGGGCATCGCCAGTCGTCGTCGATCGCCGATTCGAGCGGACGCCTGGTCGGTCCGATCGACGCCGGGTCCTCGGCGGACCAGCGGCAGCTCCAGTTCGCAACGCCCGGTGGAACGCGGATCATCTGGATCTTCGATCGCAACCTCCGCCTCCAGGAGTCCATGCCGTGACGGCCATTCAGAGAGTGCAGACGCCAATCCTGACCGCAGCCGGCTGCCTGCTCGCGATCAACACCGGGCTTTCGGCGCAGCAGGCTGTGACGCCGCAGGCGCCGGCACAGCAGGGGCCTCAAACAACACGGCCGACGCAACCTGTGGCCGCCACGCCCTCGACGTCGCGAAGCCAGGCCACGGGGCCGCAGGGATTCAGCATCGTGCTCGTCCTCGGCGACATCCAGGCGACGTCTCCGTCCGACGACGTGCCGCCGGCCGCGCGAAAGGCACTGACCGACATGCGCGACTTCCTGCCCTACAAATCGTATCGATTGCTCGACGCGGCGTGGCTGCTCTGCTGCGGCCAGCACGCGCGCCGCGGGACGCCGCGACCGGCGCCCTCGCCATCCGAATCGATCACCCAGATGCTGCGGGGTCCGGAGGGCCAGGAGTACGAGCTCAAGCTGTGGACGTCGCAGACCGACAACGCGCGCGTGTTCGTCAGGTTCGCGCTCTTTGGCGGCGCCGACACGCCCCCTGCGGAGGGCTCCAGCAACGCGGCAGTCGAGCGCGCGCTCGCGACCGAGGTGCAGCGGCTGGAACTGGCCAAGAAGATGCTCGCAGACGTTCGCGGGAAAGTCGAGGTCGGGACGGCGTCCCCATCTGACGTCATGAAAGCCGAGATCGAGGTCAAGGACGTGGAACGCCGCATCAACGACCTTCGGATGCGCGTCGAGCGCGGAGGGCCCCGGGCTCAGTTCGCGCGTTCTGCGACGATCGACACCAGCTTCACGATGGACGTCGGCGAGACCGTCGTCGTCGGCACGTCACGGATGAAGGGCGGCACGAAGGCGTTGATCGCGCTGCTCACCGCCGTCCCGCCGCGCGTCAGTACGGGCGCCAGGGAGTGAGCCGGCGCATCCCGATGGGATCCCGGTAGAATTGCCGGATGCCGAAGCGCGCGGCCCCGCGCACACGGATCCCGAAGCCGCTCAAGACGTCCGCTGACACGCGGCGCATCATGAAGGCGCTCGGAACCCAGCATCCGAACGCCGACACCGAGCTGCATTTCACGAACGCGTACGAGCTTCTCGTCGCGACGATTCTCTCCGCGCAGTGCACCGACGAGCGCGTGAACCAGGTCACGCCGGCGCTGTTCGCGCGATACCCCGACGCGTCCGCGCTGGCGCGCGCCACGACCGGCGAGCTCGAGCCTCAAATCCAGTCGACCGGTTTCTTCCGCGCAAAATCGCGCTCGCTCGTCGGCATGGCCACGGAAGTCGTGGAGAGCCACGGAGGCCAGATTCCCGGAACCATGGAGCAACTCATCACGCTGCCGGGCGTCGGCAGAAAGACGGCCAACGTGGTCCTGGGGCACGCGCTGGGCGTGCCGGGATTGCCGGTCGATCGGCACGTACTGCGGGTGTCGAACCGGATCGGCATCGCGAAATCCGAGGAGCCGGAGATCGTCGAGCAACAGCTGTGCGCGGCGATGCCGCCTGACGAATGGACGCGTACGTCGGATACCCTGATTCTCCACGGCCGCCGCATCTGCCGACCGCGTCCCTCGTGCGATCGCTGTGCCGTCCGTCCGGATTGCATTTACTACGCCTTCCTGACGAGGCCGAATCGACCTGCGGCGAGCCGGCCGCGAAGAGTGGCCCGTCCCCCGGCGCGGCGGAAGGCCGTCCCGGCGTCCGGCAGGCCGCGAAACAAGACACGATGACACGCGCCCGATTCAACGAGCTCGTCGAGGAGGCCCTGCGCGAGATCCCCCGGCGGTTCCGCGACGAGATGAAGAACGTCGTTGTTGTCGTCGAAGAAGAGCCGCCCGAGCACCTGCTGGCGGAGATGGAGATCGATCCCGACGACACGCTCTTCGGCCTGTATCACGGCACTCCCCTGCCGGAGCGCGGCTGGGCCTACGGCAACGCGCTGCCGGATCGCATCTCGATCTACCAGTTCCCGATCGAGGATGCGTGCGAGGACGAGGAGGAGATTCGTGACTGCGTGGCCGAGACTGTCATCCACGAGTTCGGCCACTACTTCGGCATGAGCGAGGAAGAGATCGAAGAGATCGAAGAGAAATACTGGCGCGGCGAATCCCTCGATGACGTCTGATGAAGACGCGCAAGAAGTACGGGCAGCATTTCCTTGAAGCAACCTGGGCCCGAAAGCTGGCCGACGCGATCGCGCCGGCCGCCACGGATCGCTTTCTCGAGATCGGTCCCGGACCGGGGGCGCTGACGTACCGGCTCGCGCCCGAGGTCGCGCACCTCACCGCGGTCGAGGTCGATCCCGAAATGATCGCGGCCCTTCGATCGGATCTCCCACCGAACGTGACCCTTGTCGAGCAGGACTTCCTCGACTTCGACCTCGCCGCCATCGCGAGGGCGTTCCCCGAGCCGTTGAGAATTGCCGGGAACCTGCCATACAACATCTCGTCGCCGATCCTGTTCAAGCTCCTTCGGGCGCACCGCGAGCAAGTTCCCCTCGCTGACGCGACGCTCATGCTCCAGCGCGAGGTCGCCGATCGCATCGAAGCGCAGCCGGGCACGAAGGAGTACGGCACGTTGTCGATCTTCGTACAGCGTCGCGCCCGGGTCCGGCGCGTCTTGAACCTGCCGCCGGGCGCCTTCCGACCTGCCCCGAAGGTTCACTCCGCGGTCCTCAGGCTCGACTTCCGCGAACCGGAGGTCCGGGTCGCCGACGAGGCGACCTTCGAATCGCTCGTCCGATCGATCTTCACGCAGCGGCGGAAAACGCTGTCGAACGCGCTCCGGCGCTTTGCGGAGGAGCGTCAGGTCGACCCTCGCGGAGCCATCGCAAGCGCGGGGCTCGACGGCATCCGCCGTCCTGAGACTCTGCAACTTGCAGAACTGGCAAGGCTTGCGGACGTGTTTTCTGCGCCGGCAGCATGAGCTTGTGGTATAGTTTGCGCGGTTTTTCCCGTCCCTGACCGCTTGTCCCAGCAGGCGCCAGGTGGGTACGCGATGGGCGGCGCCCTTCCGCCCGGCGTTTTCGGCCCCACCCTCCCCGGGTGATGGTCCGAAGGCCCTCGTACCTTCAGACGGCGACGCCACATGACGCGGCGAGTCCGCGTGTACTCACGAATTGATCGTTGGAGACGCGCACGTGCGCTCAATCGAATGACCCTATGGACGGTCGATGACAACTGATCTGCCGCCGCTCGACATAGTGCCGCTCGGCGGCCTTGGCGAGTTCGGCATGAACATGATGGTGATCGCCTGCGGCGAGACCGCCATCCTCGTCGACGCGGGCGTCATGTTCCCGGAGCCCGAGCTGCTGGGCGTGGATCTGATCATTCCGGACCTCCGGCAGCTGCAGCAGTACAACATCGCCGCCCTGGTGCTGACGCACGGACACGAGGACCACATCGGGGCCGTGCGTCACGTGCTCGACGCGGTGAAGGGCCCGGTGTACGGCACGCCGTTCACCCTCGCGCTCGTCGAGAACAAGCTCGGCGACGACGACGGCAGCTACGAGGCGAAGGGCCGGTTGATCCGCGTGCGGCCGCGGGAGCGCGTCACGATCGGACGGTTCACGGTCGAGTTCCTCCGCGTGACGCACAGCATCCCGGACTGCGTCGCGCTCGCGATCGAAACCCCGCACGGCGTAATCATTCACACCGGGGACTTCAAGATCGACCAGACGCCGCTCGACGGCGAGCACGTCGACTTTCATCGGCTGGCCCAGCTCGGCGCAGGCGGCGTGCTCGTGCTGCTCGCCGACAGCACGAACGTGGATCGGAAGGGGTTCACCGGGTCCGAGCTCGAAGTGACCGACGCGTTCGAGGAGATCTTCACCAGCGCGGCGGGCAAGATCGTCGTGGCGACGTTCGCGTCGAGCATCTACCGCATGCAGATCGTGGTCGACCTGGCCGCGCAGTTCGATCGGCGGGTGGCCTTCGTCGGCCGCGGCGTCGCCGAGAACTCGGAGATCGCCCAGCGGCTGGGCTGCCTGCGCGTGCCGGCCGGCGTGCAGATCAAGGACAGCGAGGTTCGGAGCTTTCCGGGGCAGGACGTCGTCTGCATCTGCACCGGGTCGCAGGGCGAGCCCCAGGCGGCCCTGCCGCGCATCGCCATCGACGACCACCGGCACGTCCGCCTCGAGGAGGGCGACGTGGTGGTGTTCTCGGCGCGTGAAATTCCGGGCAACGAGAAGGCCATCGGGCGGGTGATGAACCACATCGCCAGGCGGGGGGCGGAAGTCGTCTACGAGGGCATCAAGCACGTCCACGTTTCGGGGCATGGCAGCGAAGAAGAGCTGAAATTGATGCTGTCCCTAGTCAGGCCACGCTACTTCGTGCCGATACACGGGGAGTACCGCCAGCTTGCCCGGCACGCCCGGGTAGCGGCGCGTGTGTCTCGAGAAACGAAGGTCCTGTTGGCTGAGAACGGCGACCTCATCCGCTTCGACGATTCGGGGGGCCGGCTGGAGGGCAAGGTCCCGGCCGGGCGCATCCTGATCGACGGCACGCGAAGCGGCGAGGTCGGTGACGAGGTGCTCCGGGACCGGCGGCATCTTTCGGAGGACGGTCTCGTGGTCCCCGTCGTTGCGATCAGCCGGCAGTCGGGCACCCTCGAGGAAACGCCTGACGTCATCACGCGCGGCTTCGTCTTGGACACGCGGACGGAGGCGCTGCTCAGGGAGATCCCGGGGCTCCTCGCCGCGACCATCGAAGCCGCCAACGTCGAGGAACTGTACGGACCCTGGCCTCATCAAGGAGCGTATTCGAGTGGACCTGCAGCGGTTCTTTCGCAAGCGATCGGGTCTCCGGCCGATGGTTCTGCCGGTGATCATGGAGATCTGATGGCCGGATCCTTTGTGTCCCGTCGTCTCAGCGAGTTCATCGGTGTCGCGATGTTCGCGCTCGCGCTGATGTGGCTGATCTCGCTCGCCAGCTACAACCCGAGCGAGCCGGCCTGGTTCTTCTCGACCGGAACGGAGATTCCGCCGTCGAACTTCGGTGGACGCGTCGGCGCCTTCCTCGCCGAGCTGTCCTTCCAGATGCTGGGGTACTCCGCCTATCTCGTGCCGATCGTCTTTGTCGTCACGGGCTGGCACTATTTCTGGTGCCGCGTGCCGGATGCGGCATACACGAAGCTGGTGGGCGCCGGGCTCCTGTTCGCGTGCGTGTCGGCGTTCCTGTCGCTGGCGTTCGGCAGCCTCAAGATCTCCGGGCGGGAGCTGCTCGCCGGCGGCGCGGTCGGAAAGCTCTTCGCCTCGTTTCTCTCCGAGTACCTCAACAAGACGGGATCGATCATCCTGATCCTGACGCTGCTCTTCCTCGCCATCGTCCTCTCGACGCAGTTCTCGTTCGGGCGGCTGTTCGGCGTGATCTTCCAGATGGTGCGCGACCGCTGGGCCGCGCTGCTCGGGAGCCTGCGCGCCCGGCGCGAGGAGCGGCGCCGCGAGGTGCAGCGGCAGGAAGTGCTCAAGAAGCACCTCGAGAAGTCTGGCAAGGAGTCCAAGGGCGTGAAGCCGGTGGTTCGCACCGCGGAGACCGAATCGGACGATGAGGATGAAGACGACGAGCGCGAGGCGGTGATCGCGGCGCGCGCGAAGGCGCAGGCCAGGCCCGCGACGAAAGAGGAGGCGCCGAAGCCCTCGCGCGCCGCAGCGGTCGTCGGCGCGGCGGCAGCGGCTCTCCGCGCCGCTTCCAGGCGGCCTACGCCTCCCGCGATCAAGCGGTCGGCGTCCCACGAGCCCACACTGCCCCTCCCCGAGCCGGAAAAGCTGCCTGCCGAGCGGAAGCGCGGCGCGTACGTGGAGCCGCCGCTCGCGCTGCTCGATGCGCCGAAGGGCGAGCGCAAAGTGGACGAGCGTGAGCTGATGGACGGCGCCAGGCTCCTCGAGGAGAAGTGCCGCGAGTTCTCGGTCGAAGGCGCGGTCGTGCAGATCCATCCGGGACCGGTCGTCACCACGTTCGAGTTCAAGCCCGACGCGGGCGTCAAGTACAGCAAGATCACCGGCCTCGCTGACGACCTGTGCCTGGCAATGCAGGCCGAGTCGGTGCTCATCGATCGCATCCCCGGCAAGTCGACGGTCGGGATCCAGATTCCCAACCCGAACCGGGAACAGATCTCCCTGCGGGAACTGCTCGAGTCCGAGGCGTACCGGCGCTCCACGTCGAAGCTCACGATCGCGTTGGGCAAGACGATTCACGGCGAGCCGTTCGTCAGCGATCTCGCGACGATGCCGCACCTGCTCATCGCCGGCTCCACGGGCGCGGGCAAGTCGGTCAGCGTGAACGCGATGCTCTCGAGCATTCTCTTCCGCGCGTCTCCCGACGACGTGCGGTTCATCATGGTCGATCCGAAACGGCTCGAGCTCGGAATGTACGAGGACATTCCGCACCTGCTCACGCCGGTCGTCGTCGATCCGAAGCTCGCCGCGAACGCGCTGCGCTGGGCGGTGCGCGAGATGGAGGACCGCTACAAGACGCTGGCTGCCGTCGGCGTCCGCAATATCGAGCAGTACAACAGGAACCTCAAGCAGGCGCAGGCCGAGAACAAGGGCCCGGTCCTCGACGACAAGGGCAACGAGGTGAAGACGCTCCCGTTCATCGTCGTGCTGATCGACGAGCTCGCGGACCTGATGATGGTCGCGGGGAACGAGGTCGAGGAGTCGATCGCGCGCCTCGCGCAGATGGCCCGCGCCGTCGGCATCCACCTGATCCTCGCGACCCAGCGTCCGTCGGTGGACGTGATCACGGGACTCATCAAGGCGAATCTTCCCGCGCGCATCTCGTTCCGCGTCTCGTCGAAGATCGACTCCCGCACGATCCTGGACGGCAACGGCGCGGAGCAGCTCCTCGGCCGCGGCGACATGCTGTATCTGCCGCCCGCCTCGTCACGATTCATCCGCCTCCACGGGCCGTATATCTCCGAGCAGGAGACGGCACGACTGGCGAGCTTCCTGCGGAAACAGGGCCGGCCGACCTACGACGAGTCGATCACGGCGGAGGACAAACAGCCCGGCGCCGATCTCGACTTCGACAAGGACGATCTCTACGACGAGGCGGCGCGGATCGTCGTCTCGAGCGGCCAGGCGTCGATCTCGTACCTTCAGCGGCGCCTGCGCATCGGCTTCAGCCGCGCGGCCAGGCTCGTGGACATGATGGAAGCGGAAGGACTGGTGTCGGGCGGCGCAGGAGGCAAGGCCCGCGAGGTTCTCGTGAAGAAAGACTACTTCGACGAAGTCGACGCGCAACTCCGGTGATTTATGACCCTCAAAATGCGTCCCGCACTTCCCTTCGCTCTTGCCGCGGTCATGCTGGGCACCGCGCACGTCGCCGTGGCGCAGCCGGCCCGGGATCTTTACACGAGGGCGCTTGCACGCGACCGGTCCGCCAGGGATGCCGGTCAGCCGCCGACGCGCCAGGAGCTCCGCGGCGCCATCGCGGCGTACGAGCGCGTGGTGCGTCGCTTCCCGAAGAGCGGCTATTGCGACAACGCGCTCTGGCAGGCGGGCGAGCTCGCTCGCCTGGCGTGGGAGCGGTTCGGCGAGGACGTCGACCGCCGCACGGGAATCCGTGTTTTGAATCTGTTGAAGGCCGGGTATCCGTCGAGTCCGCTGGCGAAGGACGTCGATGCGGCGGTCGCGCGCTTCGACAGGCCAGCCGCCAGGTCCTCGAGCCGCCAGGCGGCCCCTCCTGTGACGCCGCCCGCTCGAGCGATTGTTCCGGCGTCGTCACCCTCACCGTCACCGGCACCGCCGTCAGCTCCCGCTACCGCGCCGATCGATGACGATCGGAGCGAACCCGTTCCGCCCGGCACCGCGACGCTCCGTGGAATCACACGTACGGCCCTGCCCGATGGCGTGCGCATCTCGATCGAGGTCGACCGCGAGCTGATCTTCCGGAAGGAAGCGCTCGAGAATCCGAAGCGGTTGTTCTTCGATCTGCGCGGCACGCAGACGACGGCCGACCTGCGCGATCGCACCATCACCTGGGACGAAGACATCGTGCGCGAGATCCGGCTCGGCCGGCATCCTCGGAACACGACGCGCGTCGTCATGGACATGGAGGGGATCGAGTCGTACAGCGTCTTCACGCTGTACAACCCGTATCGCGTGATCGTGGATCTCCGCCGGCAGGGTGCGCCCACGGTGCCGGCTCTGACGTTCACGCCCCCGATTCCGCCAGCTGTACCGACAACCGGGTCGCGGAAGCTCGAGATGAAGCCGATCGTCGTCCCTCCCCCGCCGCCCCCGCCGATCATCGGGCCGCCGGTCGCGACGGGGCCGCTGCCCTCGCGCGATCTGGGTGTGCCGGCGCTGCCGGCCCCGACCGTGCCGCTCGCGAACTCCAACGGCGCGTACTCGCTCGCGCGGCAGCTGGGCCTCGGCGTGTCGCGGATCGTCCTCGACCCCGGGCACGGCGGCCACGACCCCGGCGTCAGCGGCAACGGCATCAGCGAGTCGGAGCTCGTCCTCGACGTCACGCTCAGGCTCAAGAGGCTCCTCGAGAAGACGCCCGGCATGGAAGTCGTGATGACCCGCGAGACGGACGTGTTCATCCCGCTCGAGCAGCGGACGGCCATCGCGAACCGCGAGAGCGCGGATCTGTTCCTGTCAGTGCACGCGAACGCGAGCCGGAACACAAAGGCCAGCGGCGTGGAGACGTACTTCCTGAACTTCGCGGCCAACCCCGAAGCCGAGGCCGTGGCCGCGCGCGAGAACTCCGCGTCGGGCCAGACCATGCACCGGCTGCCGGACATCGTTCGCGCGATTACGCTGAACAACAAGATCGACGAGTCCCGCGATTTCGCGGCGGCCGTTCAGACCGCGATGGTGAAGAGCCTGGCCAGCAGGAACCGGACCCTTCAGGATCGCGGCGTCAAGCAGGCGCCGTTCGTCGTGTTGATCGGGGCGGGAATGCCGAGCGTGCTCGCAGAGATCTCGTTCGTGTCGAACAGGCAGGAAGGCGTGCTCCTAAAGACCGCGACCTATCGTCAGCAGATCGCGGAGGCGCTCCACGACGCGATCCTGAAGTATCAGAAGTCGCTCAAGACGCGGGCGACGATTGCCGCGAGGGAGGACTAGGGTTTCAGGGTTCAAAGTTCAGGAAGTTCAGGGTTCAGGGTTCAAGGTTCCGCAGGTGCGGGGTTACCCGGAGGGATTCCGAGTCGGGAACGGGTTCGAGATTGTAGCGGGCTCGCAGCAGCTTGATCCCGATCAGGACGCCGCCGAGGATCACGCCGAGCAGGACCGCGGCCAGAAGGAGCGCCGTCGTCAGGCCCAGCGAGCCGACGAGGACGTCCACGATGGTGGTCTGCTCGACCGGTTCCTGGACCACCTGGACGATGATCGGGTTGGCAGGCGGCTGCAGCACTGATCGCTACTTCCACGTGGCGCTCGACAGCGCCAGTTCCGCGAGCACTCTCACCGCGACGCCCGTGGGACCCTTCGTCTGCCACGGCTTCGCTTCGTCTGCCCACGCCGTTCCGGCCACGTCCAGGTGCGCCCACGGCAGATCGCCCGCGAACTCCTTCAGGAAGACCGCAGCCGTGCACGCGCCCCCGGCGCGGCCGCCGGAATTGACGATGTCGGCGATCTCGCTGCGGAGTTGTTCGGTGTACTCGTCGTAGAGCGGAAGCGGCCAGGCGCGGTCGCCCGTGCGCGCGGCGAGCGCCCTGATCGTCTCGATCCAGGGCGCCGGCTGACCGAAGAGGCCTGACGCCGCCTTGCCCAGCGCGACGACGCACGCGCCCGTCAGCGTGGCGACGTCGACCAGGTGCGTGGCCCCGAGCCGTTGCGCGTACCACAAGGCATCCCCGAGGATCAGCCGGCCTTCGGCGTCCGTGTTCAGCACTTCAACCGTCTTCCCGCTCGCGCCGGTCAGGACATCTCCGGGCTTGATCGCGCGGCCGCCGGGCATGTTCTCCGCCGCCGGCACGACGCCGATCACCTTGATGGGCGCGCCGAGCGTGGCGATCGCACGCATGGCGCAGACGACCGCGGCGCCGCCTGCCATGTCGTCCTTCATCCGCTCCATGCCTTCGGCCGGCTTGATCGAGATGCCGCCGGTGTCGAAGGTGATGCCCTTGCCGACGAGGCCGAGCACGGGCGACGACGGTGCGCCCGGCGGCTCGTGCGTCATCACGATGACGCGCGGCGGCTCGGCGCTTCCGCGCGATACTCCGAGCAGCAGACCCATGCGCAGCCGCGCGATCTCGTCCTCGTCCAGGATCTCCACCGAGAGGCCCGCGTCGCGCGAGATCTGCACCGCGCGCTCGGCGAAGACCGACGGCGTGAGCACATTCGACGGCTCGTTGCAGAGGTCGCGCGCGATGTTCGACGATTCTCCCAGGACACGGCCGCGCTCGACGGCGTCCTCGAGCGCATCAGAAGGAGGCAGTTTTTCCAAGCCACCTGCAGGAACGACGACGTCGAGCCGCTCGGGCGGCGGGCCGACGCGGTCCTGGCTCTTGTAACGATCCGCGTTGAACGCGGCGAGAATCAGACCCTCTGCGATCGCCTGCGCCGCGCTCGCAGCGTCGAATCGGCCGTCCGGCGGCGCGCGATAGAGAAACGCCACGCGCGCCACCCGGCGCTGCCTGGCGGCGATCGCGCCTGCGGTCGCGACGCGGCGAAGACGTTCGAGGTCGAAGTCCGCAGCACGCCCGGCGCCGACAATCGCCACGCGGGCCGCGCGCCATCCGCCGGTGATCGGCGTGAGAAAGAACTCGTAGCTCTTGCCCTGAATCTCTCGCGTGCCGAGCGCTCTCTCGACAGCGCCGCCGGTCGCCTGGCCGAGGCCCGGAATCGCCTGCAGGAGGTTCTCGCCTTCGAGGTGCGGAACGATCAGCAGATCGGTGTCGACCTCGGCCGGCGCCTCCGACAGGAGCGAAACCGTCTTGCTGAGCGTGGACCGGATCATCGATCGATTATAGTGAATCCACGGCGGGCCCGCCCGCGCTTCCTGTAGAATAGACACTCCTGCCGCACAACTGTTCCGGGAGCGTAGACATGCAATTACGATCCTGCACCTGGCGCCTGACGTCGTTCGCGATCATCGTTGGCGCTGTCGCGGCCACGTCCGCGTCCGCTCCGGCGCCCCGCATCCAGAACAAGAAGCCCTCGATCAGCCTGAAGGCTACACCGCCGGTCGGCTTCACGCCGCTGCGAGTCGTCGTCACAGCAGAGCTCAAGGGCGGCGCAAACGACTACGAGGAGTTCTACTGCGCCTCGGTCGAATGGGATTGGGGCGACGACACGAAGTCCGAGACCAAGGCCGACTGCGATCCGTACGAAGCGGGCAAGAGCGAGATCAAGAGACGCTACGTTCAGGAACACATTTTCCGCGCCGTGAGCAGTCCGCTATCCGATCCGGGGGGCGTGAATGCCGCGCCGGGTATCCAGTACCGCGTCAAGTTCACGCTGAAGCAGAAGAACCGCACGGTGGGATCCGGTCAGACGACCATCGAGATCAGAACCGGCTCCAACGAGCACTGAGCGCTGCTAGTGAATCGTCCAGCCGCCGTCCACCATCAGGACGTGGCCGACGATCATGTCCGACAGGCTGCTCGAGAGAAACAGCACGGCGCCGACGAGATCCTCGGGTTGATTCCAGCGTCCGACGGGCAGCATCTGGTTCGTCGCCCACTCTTTGTACCCGGGACGTTCGAGAATGACCTTCCGCGATTCCGTCTCGGTGATGCAGGGCGCGACGACGTTCACCGCCACGCCTTGTTTGGCCCACTCGAGCGACAGCGCGCGCGAGAGGTGGTGGACACCCGCCTTGGCCGCGGCGTACACGGATCGACCCTGGAACGCCACGACGCCGAAGTTCGATCCGATGTTGACGATCTTCCCTCCGCCCTGCGGGATCATCACCTTCGCTGCCGCCTGACACGCGAAGAACACGCTCTTCAACGACGCGGCCATCGTCCGATCGTACTCGTCCTCGGTGACGTCGATCGCAGGCGTCGTGCCGGTCCAGCCCGCGTTGTTGACCAGGATGTCGACCCGACCGAACGTGTCTTTCGCCTGGTCGATCATGGCGCGCACCTGGTCGACGTGAGAGACGTCGGTCGGCACGACGATCGCCCGGCGGCCCGTGCCTTCGATCTCGGCCACGACCTGCTTGATCTCCTCATGGCGGCCGGATGGATGCTTGGCGAGCACGAGGTGGGCGCCGGCCTGGGCAAAGCCGAGCGCGATCGCGCGCCCGATTCCCTGCGACGCGCCCGTGACGACCGCGATCTTGTCGTGCAAGCCGAAGCTCGAGTAGTCCACGCTTACGCTCTCCTGACTTATACTCCCGGTTGACAAGCACGCCCTCCGAGCACTATCTTCTGCGTCGAATCGGTCGAGCATAATCGATAATCTGTAGTGGCGCCAGCGGAGCCGTCTCCCACCTGTACACCCGCGCCACGCACCGAGGCGTTCAGCATGGACAACGATAAGGGCCGGCCGCTCGAGCGGCGCGTCTTCCGGGAAGAGATTCGCGAGCAACTCATCGAAGACATCCTGAACGGCAAGCTGTCGCCGGGCGCGCGCATCGTCGAGACACGCATCGCGCAGCAGTTCGGTGTCAGCCAGGGGCCCGTTCGCGAAGCGCTGCGCGATCTCGAGTTGTTCGGGTTCGTTGTCAGCTCGCCGTTCCGCGGCACGCAGGTTCGCAAGATCTCGACAGACGATCTCCTCGAGATTTATCCGATTCGCGCCGCGCTCGAAGCTGTCGCCGCGCGCGCCGCAGCGCTGAAGATCGACGACGAGACGCTCGCGCGCCTCGAGGAGCACCTCGATGCCATGCGCGACGCGGCGAAGCGTGACGATCCCCACGCGCAGGCGAACGCCGACGGCGCCTTCCACCACGCGATCATCAAGGCCTCCGGCAATCGCATGCTCGAGCACGTGTGGCAGACGATGCGGCTGTCGATCACGACGTGCGTGACCCACGCGATGTCCCATCGATCGCTTCACGAGATCACCGAACGGCACGTGGCGCTGCTCGAGGCCTTGCAGTCGCGCGACCCGGCTCGCGCCGAAGCGGAGATCCGGAAGCACATCGAGGAGCCAGGCGAATGGATCCGCGCTGCCGCGGCTCAGGAGCACGCGGAGCGCCAGAACGAGGGCGTGGAAACTGAGGCTGCGGGGTGAACCCACAGGCGGGCGCACTCAATCGGCGGCCGCCCGTTCGCCCCCCGGCCGCCAGTGAAAACTACTTCCTCCGTCAGGGCATTCTCAAGCTTCTCGCCATCAAGGACTCCGACGTCAGGCTGCTCAGCCTCGAGCAGTGCCGCGACGCCGTGGACAAGAGCCTCCACGCGGGCGGCGCGTTCTCCGCCACGATCCCGCTCGTGTCGCTCTACTACGGCGGGTTCATGGACCTCGACATCGTCGATCCAACGCGGCGCGGACAGGACCTCTTCGTTCTGAGCAAGGGCCACGCGGTCGCCGCGCTCGCGTCCATCTACGCCGACCTCGGGTACTTCGACCGTTCGGTGCTTCGGAACTCGCGCTCGTACGAGAGCATCCTCAACGGGCATCCCGGTCCGCTCCTGCCGGGCGTCCAGGTTGCCACTGGCCCCATGGGACAGGGCTTCGTCGGTCGCGCAGGGGTTCGCGATCGCCGGCCGGACGTCTCCTCGGTTCGACGTGTACTGCCTGACTGGCGACGGCGAACTGCAGGAAGGGCCGATCTGGGAAGCGGTGATGTACGCCGGCCAGAAGCACCTCGACAATCTCTGCGTGATGGTCGACCGGAACAACGGTCAACTCGACCTCGCGAACCGCATGGTCTTCCCGATGCCCGATCTCGAGCGCGTGTTCGCGTCGTTCGACTGGGCCGTGCAGAGCGTCGATGCGACGCAGTACGACGGCGTCCATGCCGCGCTCGAGCAGTTCCGGTTCGGTCCGCGCAACGGCAGACCTACGGCGATCATCTGTCACGCGACGAAGGGCCACGGCGCCCTGTCCGATTTCCTGAACAAGCACAAGGTCACGGTGCCGGACGCGCTCGTCGAACAGGAGCGAGCGCTGCAGGCCGAGCAGCGCCAGGGTCGCGTCGACGAGTTCAACAGGTTCCTGCGCGGCATCGACGACCTGCCGGTGCAGCAGACGCTCGTCGATCTCGCCCTTCAGATGCACCTCGATGTCAGCCGTCAGCCGTCCGGCGATTTGTCCCTCGTGCCCAGCCTCGGCCCGGTGCTGACCAGGCGAGCGCCGAAGCGGGACAAGAAGATCGAGTACGACCCCGCGCTCCTTCCATGCCTCGACGCTGCGAAGGAATACGCTGCGAGCGACATCGTGACCGCGGCGATGAAAGTGTTCGCGCGGGACTCGTCGCTCGTATCGATCGACGCGGACCTCGCGACGACGAGCGGTCTCGAGGCGGGCGTCGCCTCGGTGGATCAGCGCCGGGCGCTCAACGTGGGCGTCGCCGAAGCGAACATGCTGGGAATCGGCGAGGCGTTCGCCGCGCTCGGCCATCAGACGTGGGTCAGCACGTTCTGTCCGTTCTTCGACTGGAAGGTGATGCGCCGCGTCGCCGTCGGACACCAGGAACGGCTGGAAACGATCGCCGCGCCCGACGGCTGGCTGAGCGACGGGCATGGCCTCGATCTGACGATGCTCGCAACGGCCGCGAACTTCGAGACCCGGACGAACGGCGCGACGCACATGGGGAACGACGACTGTCACGATCTTCGATGGCCTGGCCCATCTGCAGATCGTCGATGTCTCCTGTCCGCAGCAGATGCTCTCCCTGATGAAGTGGATCATGGAAGGCAATCGCGGGCTCCTCTACGTCCGCGTGATGCGTACGCCCTCGGCCGTGATTTACGGTCCCGACTACGTGTTCGAGCTCGGGCGGGGGTGCAGGCTGCGCGAGACCGGCGCCGATGCGGCTGTGATCGTCACGAGCGGACGCGGCGTCCACGAGGCGCTCGCCGCGGCCGACGAGTGCGCCGCGCGCGGGCTCCCGGTTGGCGTGGTGGACATGCCGTCGGTAGACGAGGATTTGCTGATCGGTCTCTTCGACTCGGGGAAGGTGCTCTGTCTCGCCGAACAGAACAACGGGTTCATTCTGCAGAACCTGCTGAGGATCCTCTATCGACGGCGCACCGACCCCCGCGTCGCGTCCGGCCTCGGCCGAAGCGGTGACGGATTGAACCGGGTTCTCGCAATCAACGCGCTCGACTCCGACGGCCGGCCGCGCTTCATTCACTCCGGAACCTACGAGGAGTTGATCCGCGCGTTCGGCCTGACGCCGTCTCAAATCGCCGCCGCGATCGCCGCGCGCGTGGCCTGAAGGTGCCGCACCATGAGCGTTCCCGCGTTGCACGAAGATGATGCGGTCGCGTTGGACCTGCCGGGCCGCGAGCTCCGATGGGTCGTCGCTCCCGGCGCGCTCGAGGCGCGCCACTGCTCCGCCTGCGTCATCCGGGTGGCCCCGGGCGACAAGGTCAGGCCGGCGCATTCCCATCCCAACGGCGAAGAGGTGATCCACATCATCCGCGGCACCGGACGCGTCATGGTCGATGGCGCGGTCGCGGCCGTGCGCGAAGGCACGACGGTCGTGTTCCCGCGAGGCGCGGTGCACATGCTGCACAACACAGGCGTGGAGGAGATGAAGGTCGTCTGCTTTTTCGCGCCGCCGACGGGCCTCGAGAACTACAAGATGTACGAAGACGTGGATTTTCCGGCCTGATGCAGGCGTCCCGCCACTCGTCTGCTTCGACTGCCCGCCTCGCCACCGCGCTGCTCCTGGCGTCTGTCGTGGCACTGCCCTCCCAACGCGGCGACGCCAGGCAGACTCGAAAGACGTGGATGGACTACGGCGGCGGCCCGGACAACGCGCGGTACATGACGCTCGATCAGATCACGAAGGCGAACGTCGGGCGGCTCGAGGTCGCCTGGACGTATCCCACGCGCGACGACTTCGCCTACGTCTTCAGCCCGCTGGTCGTCGACAACGTCATGTACGTGCTCGCGAGGAACAGCGCCCTCGTCGCGCTCGACGCTTCATCGGGCCGGGAAATCTGGGTGCACGAGAACCTGCAGGGCATCGCGCCGCGCGGCATCAACTACTGGGAGAGCAAGGATCGCCGCGATCGCCGGCTCCTCTATCAGCGGAATCACCATCTCGAGGCGATCGATGCCGTCACGGGCAAGTCCATCCTGTCGTTCGGCAAGGATGGCGCCGTCAACCTGAGGGAGGGATTCGGCCGCGACCCGGAGACGATGGGCCGCGTCCAGTCGGGCACCCCAGGAAAGATCTTCGAGAACCTGATCCTGCTGGGTTCCGCCACCGGCGAGAACTACATGGCGACGCCAGGCGACCTGCGCGCCTACGACGTCGATCTCGGGTAAGGAAGTCTGGCGATTTCACACGATTCCGCACCCCGGTGAGTTCGGGTACGACACGTGGCCGAAGGACGCCTACAAGTACGTCGGCGGCACGAACACGTGGGGAGAGATCACGGTCGACGCGCAGCGCGGCATCGCGTACTTCCCTACGGGCTCGCCGACATACGACTACTACGGCGCCGATCGGATCGGCGCGAACCTCTTTGGCACGTCGCTCCTCGCCCTCGACGCGCGCACCGGCAAACGCCTCTGGCACTTCCAGATGGTGCACCACGACCTGTGGGACTTCGACAACTGTGCTGCACCGCAATTGACGACGATTCGCCGCAACGGCAAGACGATCGACGTCGTCGCGCAGGCCGGCAAGACAGGATTCCTGTACGTCTTCGACCGCGTGACGGGCGAGCCCGTCTGGCCCATCGAGGAACGGCCGGTGCCGAAGAGCGAGGTGCCCGGCGAGCAGGCATGGCCGACGCAGCCGTTCCCCACTGCGCCGCCGCCGTTCGCGATGCAGCGCCTGACGGCGGACGACATCAACCCGTACGTGCTGACGGCTGCGGAACGGGAGGATTGGAAAGCGCGGATTGCCAGCGCGAGGAACGAGGGGCTCTTCACGCCGCCGGCGACGATCGATACGGTCTCGATTCCCGGCGCGAACGGCGGCGCGAACTGGGGAAACACGGCGGCGCACCCGTCGAACGGGACGGTCTACGTGCAGAGCATCAACGTACCGTCGATCTATCGTCTCAGCCTCGAAGCACCGGGCCGCGCCGGGGGGCCTGGCCGCGGCGGCGCTCCCGCGGCCGTCGTCGCGCAGGGCCAGTCGCTCTACGCGCAGCGATGCCAGTCGTGCCATGGCCCGGATCTTCGCGGGCTCGGCAATCTTCCGTCGCTGGTGGGTGTGACGACGCGCCTCGAGCCCGAAGCGCTCAGGGAAGTCATCTCCGGCGGACGGCAGGCGATGCCGCCGTTCAGGGACATCAGCAACGCCGACATGGACGCGCTCGTCGCGTTCCTGGCAAGCTCGAACGTTCCCGCCGGCCGCGGCGCGCGCGGCGCGCCCGCGTCCCTCGGCGGCCCTGTCGTTGCGTCGGGAGGTGCGCCCGGTGCGCGGCCCCTCGGTGGACGTGCCGGCGGCATGGCCGGACCTCCCTATCCTCCGGGCTTGCCCGTTCCGTCCGTGAGGTATTACACCGGTTATGGGTTGAGCAACACGATCGTCAAGCCGCCGTACTCCACGCTGACCGCCTACGATCTGAATGGCGGGACGATCAAGTGGCAGGTGCCGTCCGGCGAGGAGCCGCGCGCCGTCGCGCAGGGCGCCGCGAACACCGGCGTGATCTCGCAGCGCAGCGGGATCATCACGACATCGACCGGGCTTCTGTTCCACGCGGGCGGAGACGCGCGCGTGCGCGCGCACGACGTCGAGACGGGAAAGGTCCTCTGGACCGCCTCGCTGCCCGGAGGGTCCCGCGGCGGGCCCGCGATGTATGAAGTCAACGGCCGCCAGTATCTCGTCGTGAACGCGACGCAGGGCGCCGCGGGCGGACCCGCCAGTACGGGTGCGCCTGGCACGCGGGCGTACGTCGCCTTCAGCCTCAAATAGACTTCGACGAATATCCGAGCTTCTGCAGGGTCTGCATGTTGATACGCGCGGCCTCGAGCGGCGCGAGCGGCATGCCCTTCGACGGGTCGAGCTCCGCCATGATCATCAGATCGTTGCCGGAGTTGTCCAGGAGATCGCACAGCGACGCGAGGTCCACCTTGCCCTGACCGAGCGGGCAGTAGCCGAGGTAATGCGGACCCCCGTCGAAGTCCTTCATGTGCACGTGGCGAATCGCCGGCAGGAAGTCTTTCACGACCTTCACGGGATCCGATCCGCCCTTCTGCAGCTGACCGACGTCAGGACCGAACTTCACGTGGCGCGTATCGACCGCTTCCATGACGGCGTAGGTTTCGTCGCGCGTCTCCACGCACGTGTCCGTGTGCTGGTGCAGCGCGCCGACGACGCCGATGTCGGTGAGCGCCTTGCCGATCTCGTTCAGTGCCTCGACGATGTTCGTCTTGTGGTCGGCAAAGGTGTACTCGGCGCGCTTGACGTTGTTGGGACCGATGACGGCAACCGATCCCGCCGCACTTCTTGATCAGCTGCCCCCACCGGACGATCTTCGCGACTTCATCCTTGCGCCGCGCGGGATCCGTCAGGTTGACCGGGCAGTAGGCCGAACGAAGCGGGAGTTTCGCAGCGTCCAGCAGCTTGTCGAGACCGCCTTTCGCTTCCCAGGCCTCGAGCACGTTGCCAAACGACTCGTAGCCGTGAAAGCCCAGGCTCGCGACGTCAGCGATCGCCTTCTCGGCGTCCGCGGGACTGAAGCCCCACGTGATTCCGGTGTGACCCAGCTTCAACTCTTCGGGCCTTCTGCGCGGTGCAGCGCTGGCGCCGCTGCGCCGGCCAGGCCGAGGGCGAGGACCTTGGTGAAGCGTCGACGTTCGATGGGGCTCTCTGTGTCCTTGCTTGCTGTCAGCGCCTGCTGGCTTCGCGGCAGCGCAGAACACGACGTACGCCGCCCTTCGCGGTGGACTCGGCGTCGCTCTGCGTCCACGGCCCGCCTTCACGCGATGCTAGGGCCCCACGTCAGGCCCGTGGTCGCGCAGACGACGAGGTACTGACGGCCGTTGACTTCGTACATCGCGGGCAGGCCTTCCGTGCCGTGCGGAAGCGCTCCGGTCCAGAGGATGCTTGCCGTCGTCGGCGGAGTGCGCGCGGACCTTACCGTCCTTCGCGGTCGCGAAGATCAGCCCGGTGGATGTGACGATCATTCCCATGCGCTGCGAGCCGCGTGGCACGCCGCTGGCGGCGCCGCCCTGCGCGGACGCCAGCCTGTCGACTCCGAGCGGCACCTGCCACTTGACGGTTCCGGAGTTGAGATCGTACGCCACCATGCGGGACCACGGCGCGCTCATGATGTGAGGGTTGCCGAGGCCGTACCCGGTGTAGTACCGGACGGCGGGCGCGTCGACGCCGGACGGATAGGCGTTGGATCCTCTCCCGCCGCCCGCGGGCAGATCGAGTCCGCCGGGCGCGCCGCCAGACGCGACGACAGGACCTGACGGCGGCGTGTCGGCCGCGCCCGCGCCCCGGCCAGCCGGACGCCGGCCGTCCGCCCAGGTGGGCGAAGAGCGCCGTCATCGTCGCGTCGTCGACGTTGGGGAACGCCGGCATGCGGCCGCGCCCCGCGAGCACGACCTGACGAAAGTCCGGATACGGCATCCGCGATCCCAGATCGACAAGCGTCGGCGCGCCTGCGCCCGCGACGCCTGCGAGATCGCCGCCGTGGCAGGACTGACAGCTCTGCTCGTATGCCGCGCGCCCACGAATGCTCAGGCGGCGCGCCGCGCTGCCCGGCGCCTCGTCCGGCAGCCCCGGGGCCACCTGGCGGACTGGTCGACAGCTTGTAGAACGACGGAAAGTCCTGGCTCATGACGTACACGAGCCCCGCCGCGGGATTCGCTGCCGTGTTTCCCCAGTTCGCGCCGCCGACGGCGCCGGGTACCGCGACCGTCTCTTCGGTCGACGGCGGATTGAAGAGGCCCTTGCGCGCTTTCTTGAGCCGCTCCGTCCACGTGTCGCGCTCCTCCGGCGTCAGGAAGTACGGCGTGATGTCGTTCTCCGTCATCGTCTGCCGCGCGAACGGCGGCAGGACGGACGGGAACGGTTGCGTGGGCCAGGCCTGCTCGCCCGGCACATCGCTCTTCGGGACCGGCCGCTCCTCGATCGGAAAGATCGGCGCGCCGGTGACGCGATCGAAGACGAACAGGAAGCCCTGCTTCGTCGCCTGCGCGACGGCGTCGATCCTCTTGCCGTCGCGGCGGACGGTGACGAGCTGCGGCGCGGCCGTCAGGTCGTAGTCCCACAGATCGTGGTGCACCGCCTGAAAATGCCAGAGCCGCTTGCCGGTGCGGGCGTCGAGCGCGAGCAGGCAGTTGGCGAAGAGGTTCGAGCCGACTCGATCCGCGCCGTAGTAGTCGTAGGTCGGCGAGCCGGTCGGGAAGTACGCGATACCGCGTCCGGCGTCGACGGAGATCTCGCCCCACGTATTGGCACCGCCCGCGTACTTGTGGCATCCTTCGGCCATGTGTCGTACCCGAACTCGCCCGGCTGCGGGATCGTGTGAAAGGTCCACACGACCGCGCCCGTGACCACGTCGTACGCGCGCAGGTGCCCGGGCGCGGAGAGATAGCCTTCGCCGACCGCCGACCCGAGGAGAATGAGGTTCTCGAAGATCTTTCCGGGCGTATTCGACTGCGCGCGGACGCCGGCCGGGTCACGACCGAGCCCCTCCTTCAGATCGACGAGGCCGTTCTTGCCGAATGTGAGAATCGACTTTCCGGTCTGCGCGTCGATGGCCTGGAGGTAGTTGTTCATCTGGAAGATCAGCCGGCGATCCTTTCGGTCGGCGCTCTCCCAATAGTTGATGCCGCGCCGCGCGATGCCGCGCAGATTGGCGTGGATCCAGATTTCCTTGCCGGTCGTCGACGTCGAGCGCCACGAGCGAGTTGTTCTTCGCCAGGACGTACATGACGTTGTCGACGACGATTGGATTGAACTGGTAGTTCTGGTTGTCGCCGGTGGGATACGTCCACGCGACCGCCAGCCGGCTCACGTTCGTCTTGTCGATGCGATCGAGCGCCACGAACTTCGACGAGTCGGGACCGCCGCCGTAGTCGCTCCACGTCCTGTGCTGAACCGGTCCGCCGGACGATTGCGCGTTGTGGCCAAACGCGGCGGCGGCGAGGAGGATCGCGACGACGCCGAGGGTCCGGCTAAAGCCGGACACTACAGGGAATCTCATGGGTCACACGCCGAGCGACGCGCTGATGGTCCGCGCGATCTCGGCGACCTGCCGGCCGCACCCGATGTAGCGGGTCTTTGGAAACCTCGAGAGCGGCGCCGAAATACCAATGGACGCCACGACCGAGCCGTCCTGGTCGCGGATCGGCGCGGCCACGCATCGCAGCCCCTCCAGGAACTCCCCATCGTCGGTCGCGAATCCCCGCTCCGCGGTCCGCCCGCAGGTTCTCGCCAGCTCGTTGACGTCGACCGTCGTGCGTTTGGTGTGGGCCTGGAGCGACATCCCTCCGAAGAGCGCTTCGAGCTCCGGGGCGTCGAAGTCCGCGAGGAGCGCCTTCCCGTGCGCCGTGGCGTGGAGCGGCACGAGCTCGCCCGTCTGCCCGGACACGGTCAGCACCTGGCCGGTCGCCACGTGGCAGTCGATGAAAAGCGCCTGCTGTCCGTCCCGCACGGCAAGGTGTGCCGTCTCGCCCGTGGTGCTGCTGATCGTCCGCAGTTGCTCTCGACAGAACGTGATCAGGACGTTGCGGCCGTACTTCCGCGACAGCCGCCAGATCGACGGACCGAGGATGTACTCCTTGCGGCCGTCGGGGTTCGCGAGGAACCGGCGCTGCCGGAGCGTGTTGGCCAGGCGAAAGACGCTGCTGCGATCGATGCCGAGGAGCCCAGTGAGGTGCTTGAGCGGCACGGGCTCGGTCGAATCCGCGACGGCTTCGAGGATCGTCAGTCCCCGGCCGAGACTCTGAATCGAAGGCGTTTCGAGTGTCACTCTTTTCTTCATGTGGCCACAAGTGTAGTGTGCGTGCTCGGCTTCCGCCGTCGCTCGAAACGCTTCGGCGGACCTGTGTGGTCCGCCTGAAGGCGGACACTACAGGGAGACAACGGATCGGCAACCCGTCGAGGTTACCGATCCGTGTCAGTTACGTTGTGCCTTCCGGATTCATCCGGAAGCGCGCGTCAGAACCGTATCGTAGCGCGCATCATGATCTGGCGCGGATTGAACGTCGCCATGCCGCGCGTGCCGTAGTTGTTGGCGTTCCCCATGCCAGGCACCAGCCCCTGAGCCGGGTTCGCGGTGGTCACCGTTCCGCCCAGACCGCCGGCGTAGGCGCCGCTGAACTGGGTGTGGTTCAGGATGTTCATCGCGTCGGCGCCGATCTCGAGCCGCATGCCGCTCGGCAGCGCGAACGTCGCGGCGGATGCTCATGTCGATGTTGAACCGGTTGTCGGTCCGAATCTCGTCGTAGGTGATGTCCGCGTCGCCGTACCAGAACTGATCGGCGACGATGCGGCCGTTGGGCGTCGTCACGACGCGCCCAACGAACGCATCCGGGTTGTACTTCAGGTACGTGCGGTTCGGCGGAGTGATGACGCGGCCGCTCGGCAGCGTGACCTGCGGTCTGGCCGTCGTACCAGCCCCACAGGTTCTCCGGCAGCAGCGAGGTCGACGCCCGGCGACGCGGTCCGGCCGCGCCAGCGCCGCGCCGGTGCTGGCGCCGGAGACGGCGATCGGAAAGCCCGTCTGCCAGATGACCGCCCCGCCTACCTGCCAGCCGCCCGCGATCGCGTTGACGAGGGCGTTCGAGCTGCCGAACGGCTTGCCCTTGCCGAAGGGCAGCTCGTACAGGAACGTCCCGACCAGCCGGTGCGGCACATCACTGAAGCCGATGTGCATGTTGTGCTCGAGATCGTTGATGTCGTAGCCGAAGCCCGCGGTCCCGCCCGCGTTGAAGCCCTGGTTGTCCTCGACCGAGTCGCTGTTGTCGCGGTTCCGCGACCAGGTGTAGTCGCGTCGACCATGAAGCCGTCGGCGAACCGGCGGTTCACGCGCAGGATCATCGCGTGGTAGTCCGCCTTGGCCTGCGAGCGGTTGACGGCGGCGTTCGAGCCCACCAGCATGAGGATACGGGAAGCAGCGTGTTCTGCCGCGCAATCGTGCGCTGGCCGAGGACGCCGGCGAACGGCACGAGCGGCCCCGTCGCCGGCTGGATCGGATTCTGGACGAGCTGCGTCGCCGGGTTCAGCGTGCCGTTGCTGGCGATGTACTGTGCGCGCCAATCCGCGAGGATCGCCGGGATCGATGCTCTGGATGTTCTGGATCGGGAACGAGCGGTTGTGCAGGTTGCTTGCTGAACGACGCCGTGTAGCCGATCGACGCCATCCAGCGGCTGCCGAGTGAACGCTCCACGAAGAAGTTCCACTGCCGCGCCTGCCCGTTCGCGAGGTCCCGGTCGAAGCGCGCCTCGCCGATGCCGTACACGCCCGGGTTGGTCTCGTCCCCGCCAAGGGCCGGCGAGATCGGCGCTGGATCCGAGAACCGGATCACCGGCACGCCGGCCGGGTTGGTGCCGTACGCCTGCTGGAGCACGCCGCCCGAGAAGTTTGCGGAGCCGTAGTCGGTCGGACCCGAGAAGTAGCCGGTGTTGGTCGGCAGGTAGGTGACGCCGAAGCCGCCGCGCAGCGACGGTCTTGTCGTTCCACTGATAGGCCGCGCCCACGCGAGGACCCCAGTTGTCGTAGGTCGTGTCCCAGAGGTTGCGGCTGTAGCCGTCTTCGCCCGGGAATGCGATCGCGCCCGCCGATCCGAACGAGTTCGCCTCCGTGAAGTCCCAGGACGACATGCGGTCGAAGCGCTCGGTCGGACCGGGCTGCACTTCCCAGCGCAGGCCGAGGTTGACGGTCAGCTTCGACGTCGGACGCCAGTCGTTCTGCGAGTAGATGGCGAAGTACTTCTGGGAGAACGCCGGCGCCACGTTCGCGCCCGGGCGGATCCACCAGACGCCGGTGCCGAGGAGCATCCCGGCGGCGTTGACGCCGCGCTGCGCGTTGGTCGTGACGAGGTTCGCGACACCGCCGCTCGCCGTCACGTACTCGAAGTTGAAGTTGCCGCCCTGGTGCGCGAACGGCGACGGCATGGCCACCGAGCCCTGCTCGGGGTCGTGGTAGTTCGACAACAGATTGCGGAACTCCATGCCCCCCTTGTGCACCCACTTGCCCCGGATCTTCGTCAGGCTGCCGGTCACGCTGTGGCTCGTCTGGAACTCGCGCTTCGTATTGAAGTTGCCGGTCGTCAGCGCCGTCCAGTTGCTTCCGCCACCGCCGCCGCCGCCGTAGCCATTCGGGTTCACGTTCGGCGCCGTGCCGGGAAAGAGGATGTGCGGCACCAGGTTGCTCGGGACGCCGAACACCGAGTAGTCGTCGAACCCTATCTTGTTGCCGCTGAGCGCTCTTGGTGTTGATCCGGCTCAGGCCATAGCGAACGTCGAGCACCAGCGTCGGGCTGAGCGACGATCGCGTCACCCATCTGGATGTACGGGTTCTTGTCCCCGCGGATGCCGTCGGCGTCGTTGAACGGCGCCTGGCCGAACGGACGCGGCGTGATGATCTCCGCGTACGAGATGCCGCCGCTGCCGTAGATCGAGTGGTTCTTCCAGCTTGAAGTCGACACGATTGTTGTTGCTGTGCCGCCGGGTCGTCACCGTTGTCGTCGACTCGAAGTTGTTCGTGTTGTAGACGTCGTCCGGCGTCCGGTTCGGCAGCGGGTAGTAGCTGAACATCCGGAGCGCAAACGGATCCGCGTTCGGGATAATCGCGTTCGGGATTTCGGCCCGGCGATAGAGGTCGGGCCCTTGCTGCACGACGTTGAACGGGTCGAAGATGCGCGACCGGGATCGGATTCCCGTTCTCGTCGCGGTTTGCGGGACTGGCTGAAGTTACCGACGCGCTCGAGCGCCGTCGGCACCGTCATCAGCGCCGTCGACGTGTTGGTTGTTCCGCAGGCCGTGATAGCTGCTGAAGAAGAACAGCCTGTTGCGGAGGATCGGGCCACCGATCGAACCGCCGGCGTCGCTGAACGCGGAACTCGCGCTTTGGAATGTTCTGGGCGTTGTTCGCTGAACGAGTTCGCGTCGAGGCGCTCGTCGCGCACCATGTACGCCGCCGTTGCCGTGGAAGCGTTCGTACCCGACTTGGTGCTCATCGCGATGACGGCCTGGCCGCGGCCGTACTCGGCGCTGAAGTTGTTGGAGATGACGCGAACTTCCTGCAGGCCTTCGGTGTTCGGCACGACCGCCGCTTCGTTGTAGCCGCCGCCCATGACCGGCAGGCCGTCGAGCTGAATGTCGTTCGTGAACGCGCGGCCGCCGTTGATGCCGACCGCCGACCACTGGCGGCGGCCGTCGACGCCGATGCCGAATGCGTTCGCGTTGTCGGTGCTCTGCGCGGAGACGCGCGGGATCGCACCCGCCTGGAGGAACGCGTACGCGAGCGGGTTCTGCGTGATGTTCGGGAGCGCCTCGATCATCTCGGCGCCGATCGCGCCGGAGACGCTCGTGCGATCCGTCTGCAGGAGCGGCGCCTCGGCGGACACTTCCACGGTCTCGCCGAGCTGGCTCATCGTCAGTTCGACGGGCACACGGACGGTCTCCGTCGCGCCGACGACGACGCCGGCGCGCTTGAACTGCGCGAATCCGGAGAGCGTCACGGCAATCGTGTAGGTGCCTGCCTGAAGATACGGCGCGGTGAACAACCCCGTCCGCGCTGGTGACGACCTCGCTCGACACGTTCGTGTCCTGGTGCGTGATGACCACGGTGGCGCCAGGCACGGCCGCCTTCTGCGGGTCGGTGACCGTTCCGGTAATCGTGGCGGATCGAATCTGCGCGTGCGCGACGGATGCGCACAGGAGGCTCGACAGGACGAACAGTCGAACAGAGCCGCTGCTTCAACACAACTGACCTCCCCTCCCCAACCGAACTGGGCGCGCGAAGGCGTGCGGGTGTTGGCCGCGCGCTGGTGCGCGCTGCACGTTGCGCATGGTGAAATGCGCGGTGCGCGGCTATCCTACCCATTGGTCTCGGTGGAGTCAAACCGATAATCAATAGCTCGCGTCCGACGACTCCAGGAGACGGCTGCAGCTCGACGACTCCGCTCAGATTTAGCAATGAAACCGCCGTTCCCTGGGCTTGCCGCGATTCCGCCAGGCGGCCGTGTTTCGCATACCGCTTGACGCAAGCCGCGATGCGCAACGCCGGCTGCCGGGGTGTATACTGCCGCGCATTCACCGCCCCGGCGCCGTGCCGGGCCCTGAGGACGAGTCTCATGCGCCATTTCTCCGGTGCCCTCGCCGCCGCCGTGACGGCGTCGCTCGTGGTGCCTGCCGCTCTTCGGATTCGCCACGTCGAAGAACTTCGTACCCGACACCGTCTTCAAGGGATCGAGCCTGACGGGTTGGCGCCGCTCGGCGACGCCGACTGGCGTGCGCAGAACGGCGAGATCATCGGCACGCCCGAAATCGCGGCGGATGGCTGGTCACTCGAGCGCTCCTACCAGGACGTCGCGTTCTACGCGTCGTTTCGCTGCGCGGCCGGGTGCAAGCCGGGCGTGCTGCTGCGGGCCGAGAAGACCGCGGACGGCGGCCTCAAGGGGGTCTTCGTGTCGCTCGTCGAGGGCGACCTCGCCTCGTACCGCGTGACGCTCGACGCGCAGGGCCGCGAGACCACGCGCGAGCGATTGCGTCCCGCGGGCGGCGGACAGGTCCGCGTCGCTCCTCCGCCGGCGCCCGCGCCGGCAGCTGCGCCTGGGGCGCCAGCCGGTCGCGGCGCCGCCGGGGGACGCGGAGGCGGCGGACCGCAGCCGCTTCCAGCTGCCGAACGGGATCGAGTCGCCGATCGCGCGTCCGAGCGCAGGTCTCAAGGCCGACGATTGGAACGACATCGAGGTCGTGCTCGACGCCAACATCCTGCGCGCGTTCCTCAACGACGCCGGCGGTATAGCGGCGGCGTCGCCGACGAGGAGTTCGGGCGCTTCGGCGCCTTCGCGCTGTACACCGGCGGCACGGGCGAGGTTCGATTCAAGGACGTGTCGTTCAAGGATCTCCAGCCGAGAGTCGCGCAGCCCGAGGAAGTCTCGCGCCGCTTCCGCATGCAGGCACTGAACGAGTTCTACTACTCCTGGGGACCGTCGGTCGCCGACATCAACAAGGACGGCGCAGCCCGACATCGTCGCCGGCCCGTACTACTACCTCGGTCCCGACTACACCGTCGCGCGCGAGATCTACATGGCGCAAGACGATCGACGCCAGCACGCAGTACTTCAACGGCGTGCAGTACGCCTACGACTTCACCGGCGACGGCTGGCCCGACGTGATCAATTCGCTCTTCACGCGGCCGACGATCCTCTACGTCAACCCGAGGGGCGAATCGCGCCGCTGGGACAGCGTTCACCGTGACCGACAACATCAGCAGCGAGATCGCGCTGCTCAAGGACATCGACGGCGACGGCAAGCTCGAATACCTCTTCAAGGACAGCAACAATCAGATCGTCTACGCGACGCCGGATCCGGCCAATCCGACCGGGCACGTGGATCAAGACCGCCGCTCACCGAGCGCGGTCCGTGGACCAATCACGGCATGGGCGTCGGCGACGTCAACAAGGACGGCCGCGTCGATGTGCTGAACGGCTACGGCTGGTGGGAGCAGCCGGCGAAGGCGGCATCGGCGCGCAGGGCGCGTGGACGTATCACCCCGCGGCGTTCGGCACGCTGGACCCGCTCGAGCCCGGGCGGCGCGGAGATGGCCGTCTACGACGTCAACGGCGACGGCCTCAACGACGTCGTCACCAGCCTGCAGGCGCACGGCTGGGGCCTGTCGTGGTTCGAGCAGAAGAAGGCCGCCGACGGCGCGATCACCTTCGTCGAGCATCCCATCATGGGCGACTTCTCGACCAAGAACGCCGGCAACGTGACGTTCTCGCAGCTCCACGGATCGACGTTCGCCGACATCGACGGCGACGGCATCCCCGATTTCGTCACCGGCAAGCGCTTCTGGTCGCACCTCGACACCTGGATCGATCCCGATCCGCTACGGCGCGCCGGTGCTCTACGTCTACCGGACGGTGCGCAATCCCAAGGCGCCGGGCGGCGCCGAGTTCGTGCCCGAGCTCGTGCACAACCGATCGGGCATCGGATCGCAGGCTCGCGCTCGTCGATCTGAACAAGGACGGCGCGCTCGACATCGTCACGTCGACCAAGCGCGGCACGTTCATCTTCTGGAACAACTGGAAGAAGGGCGGGCCCGCGACGGCGTCACGCTAGCGTCCCCGTGCATATCGCGTCCGCTGTCTGGTCCGGCTAAAGCCGGACACTACAGGAACGTTTCGATTCCCGTGCGCGCAGTCTCCACCGATGTTTGGTCCGGCTGAAGCCGGACACTACAGGTGCGCCGTCAGTCGCCCGTGCCTGTAGTGTCCGCCTTCAGGCGGACCCTTCCGAGTAGGTGTCCGGCTTTAGCCGGACACCGTGACGTCGGCGACGAATTCCCGCTCGCGATACTCGAACCAATCGAAGTCCGCGGGCATCGCGGTGCCGGCGAGGTCCTGACAGGCCACGCCGACGAACGCGCCCGTGAAGTTCGGCAGCCCTGGCGCGCTCGCTTCGTCCGAGAGAATGCTCGCGTCGAATGTCTGTGGCAAGCCATTGCCACGCTCGCCCGCTCACGCGATACGCGAACCGCAGGCGCTCGTAGTCCACCTCGACGCGCAATTCGAATCGGCGTTCCCTCGGGAATCGGAATCGGCGGCGTGAACGCGTCCGCCGTGCACGCTGTCGGGCAGCGCGGACATGACGCGCAGATGCTTGCCGGACTCGTCGTCGCGAGACGTAGCAGTAGTGGAACTTCGTGCTGTTGTAGTAGCAGACGAGGCCGGCCATCTGCTGAAAGTGCTCGGGCTCGACCTCGACGGCCGTCGACGCGCTGAAGCAGTGCGACTGCTGGCGGCGCGCGACGAGCGCCTGTTTGAAGAGGCTGCCAATCGTCTCGCGACCGTAGAGACGCAGATGGCCCGGACGCGCGCGTCAGGCTGAAGAGTTCGTCGGGCAAGGGCGATCGAAGCCACTGAAAATCGATTGGCAGCGACCTCGCCGATCGAACTCCTCGCGGACGGGTCCCGCCGGAGGAGGCTGCAGGGTCAGACCCTTCGGCGCCGGCGCCTCCACCATCGGAATGCCTTCGCCGCTCGTCGTCCTCAGCCAGCCGTCGGCGCCCCACGTCATCGGCTGAATGGCGGTTTCCCGGCCGAGCGGGCAGCGGCCGCGATTCGGCAGCGGACGGCCGCAGAGGTACACCATGTAGGTCTCTCCCGCCGCAGTGTCGACGAGATCGGCATGACCGGCGCGCTGTAGCGCCGCATCCGGCCGGTTGCGCGCGCTCAGGATGTAGATGTCGGGGTGCAGTTCGTACGGTCCGAGGAGCGTGCGCGATCGCGCCATCGTGACGGCGTGGCCCCATGCCGTGCCGCCCTCGGCCGTGATCAGGTAGTAGAAGCCGTCACGCTTGTAGAGATGCGGCGCTTCGGTCAGCCCGAGCGGGGTGCCCTTGAAGATCAGTTTCGGCGGACGCCGACGAGCTTCCGATCCGCCGGCCGAGTACTCCTGCAGCACGATGCCTGCGAAGCGGTTCTGACCAGGCCGATGATCCCACAGCATGTTGAGGAGGTACTTCCGGCCGTCGTCGTCGTGGAAGAGCGACGGGTCGAATCCGCTGCTGTTCAGGTACACCGGGTCGGACCAGTCGCCGTCGATGCGTCGGGCTCGTGACGAGATAGTTGTGAAAGTCACGCAGCGATGCACCGGACGCACCCGCCGTCGTCGTCCGCCCGTAGCGCTTCACGTCGGTGTAGACGAGATGGAACAGGCCGTCGGCATGCGTCAGGCACGGCGCCCAGACGCCGCACGAATCGGGATCGCCGCAGCATGTCGAGCTGGCTCGCGCGATTGAGCGGACGCGTGAGCGAGCCGCCAGTGAACGAGATCGCGCGAGTGATGAATCTGCACGCCGGGATACCACTCGAACGTCGACGTCGCGATGTAGTAAGTCGTCGCCGACGCGGACGATCGACGGATCGGGATTGAAGCCGCGAAGGATCGGATTGGCAATCATGTGGTCGGATCGCGGACACTGAGGTCAGACCCTTGTCATCAGCGACTCACTGTCCTCACGCGGCGGACCGCCGTCGCGGGGATCTCGGTTCCTGCTCGCGAACCAGGGTCCACAGCACGACGGCGCCGAGGAGATCGAGCACGGCGAGGCCGACGAAGAACGGCGTGTAGCCGATCCGGTCGTGACCAGGCCGCCGATGAGGAGCGAGAAGATCAGCAGACGCCGGCGTTGCCGCAGGTCCCGGCCATGCCCGCGACGGTCGCGACTTCGCTGCGCTTGAAGAGATCGGACGACATCGTGATCACCGTGACCGACAGCGTCTGGTGCGCGAAGCCGGCGAGGCTGAGGAGCGCGATCGCCATGTACGGGCTCTGCGACCGTTCCGACGAACGCGACGCCGGTCATCATGCAGCGCGCCGACCGTGAACGCGCCGCGGCGCGCGTTGATCAGGCCGACGCCTGCGTACTTCTGGAGCGCGATGCTGATGGTCCCGCCGAACATGCAGCCGAGGTCCGCCGCCAGGAACGGCAGCCACGCGAACATCGCGATCTGTTTCAGATCGAAACCGCGAACCGTCGTGAGGTAGAGCGGCAGCCAGAACGTCAGCGTGCCCCATGTCGGATCGGCGAGAAACCGCGGGATCGCGATGCCCCAGAAGTTCCTCTGGCCGAGGATCCTTCCGATTGACGGCCGGCCCTCGCCCGGCGAGGTGTTTCTCCTGCCCCGCGAGGATGTACGTCGCGTTCAGCCGGCGAGAGCGCTTTGTGCTTCGACGGAGACTGATAGAAGACGAGCCACAGCGCGACCCACGCGAGGCCGATCACGCCCGTCAGCACGAACGCGAACTGCCAGTTGTGCGAGAGGATCGCCCAGGCGACGAGCGGCGCGGCGAGCATCGAGCCCAGCGAGGCCCCCATGTTGAAAAAGCCGCCGGCAAGCCCGCGCTCCGGCGGCCGGGAACCATTCCGACGTGGCCTTCATCCCGGCGGGGTTCGCGGATCCTTCGGCGAACCCGAGGAGCGCGCGCAGGCCGAAAAGCGTCTGCCAATTGCCGGCGAGCCCGTGCGCCATGCTGATGAATGACCACGAGATCGCGAAGATGGCGAACCCGATCTTCAGCCCGACGCTGTCCATGACGTAGCCGCAGAGCGGCTGCAGCATGATGGCGAACTGGAACGCGCTCAGGATCCAGGAATACTGCTGCGTCGAGATGTCGAGATCCCTGAGGACGGTCGGTGCGGCAACGGCGAGCGTGGCTGCGCGTGAGGTAGTTGATGACCGACCCCAGCATCAGCAGGCCCATCATCCACCAGCGCAGTCCCCAGAGTTTCGTCATAGTCAGCGGGTCCGGACACACGGGGGCGACCCCGTCGATCGTTGCGTGCTCTTGAACGGATGGCGAATCTTAGCACCGCTGTAGATTATTGATTATCATCACGGCACGTTTATCGAACGGAGACCTCGAAACGATGAAGCGTTCACGACGGGAATTCGTGGCGACCAGCATGGCCGGCGTCGCCGGGCTCTGCACGGTGCGCTCGGTCGAGTCAGTCATCGGACCCGCGCAAGGCGCCCCACCGCCGCTGCCCGCGGAAGACGGCTACAGACTCTGGCTTCGCTATTCGCCGCCAGGCAGCGTGGCCGAGTCGTACCGAACCACCCTTCGCCAAATCGTCGTGCAGGGCACTTCTGAAACGTCGGCGATCATTCGGACCGAGCTCTCCTCGGCGCTGACGACGCTCGCCGGGGCGGCGCCGTCCGCAGCCGCAGACGTGGGTGCCAGCGCCCTCGTGGTTGGCACGCCCTCGAATTCCCCGATCGTTCGCGCGCTCGGTCTCCAGTCCGAGCTCGCGAAGCTCGGCGCCGAAGGGTATCTCATCCGGACGACGAGAGTTGCGAAGCATCCGGTGATAGCGATCGCGTCGAGCGGCGAGATTGGCGCGCTGTATGGCGCGTTCCATTTCCTTCGCCTGCTGCAGACCGCGCAGCCGCTCGACCGGTTGAACATCGCCGAGCGCCCGAGAGTCCAGCTGCGGATGCTCAATCACTGGGACAACATGAATGGCACGATCGAGCGCGGGTACGCGGGCCGTTCGCTCTGGCAATGGGCCGACCTGCCGGACAAGATCGATCCGCGCTACGCGGACTACGCGCGAGCGAACGCCTCGATCGGCATCAACGGTGCGGCGCCGAACAGCGTCAACGCCGACATCCGGATCTTCACACCCGAATACCTCTCGAAGGTTGCCGCGCTGGCGGCGGTCTGGAGACCGTACGGCGTCCGCATGTATCTCTCCGCGAACGTCGCGTCTCCCCTGCGCCTCGGGGGCCTCAAGACCGCGGACCCGCTGGACAAGGACGTCGTGTCCTGGTGGAAGACGAAGGTCGAGGAGATCTACAAGGTCGTTCCGGACTTCGGCGGCTTCGTCGTCAAGGCCAACTCCGAGGGGCAGCCGGGGCCGAAGGATTACGGCCGCAGCCACGCCGAGGGCGCGAACGTGCTCGCCGACGCGCTCTCGCCGCACGGCGGCAACGTGATCTGGCGGGCGTTCATCTACGACGAAGACGTGGATCCGGATCGCGCGAAACGGGCGTACATCGAGTTCACCAGGCTCGACGGCCAGTTCAAGCCGAACGTCCTCGTCCAGGTGAAGAACGGCGCGATCGACTTTCAGCCGCGGGAGCCATTCCATCCGCTCTTCGGCGCACTGACGAGGACGCCCGTGCTCGCCGAGATCCAGGCGACGCAGGAGTACCTCGGTCAGGCGAAGCACCTCGTCTATCTCGGCACGATGTGGGAAGAGTTCCTCGCGGCGGACACTTACGCGAAGGGCAAGGGCACCACGGTCGGTGACGTCATCAGCGGCGCCATGACCCCGAAGATGGTCACCGGCATGGTGTCCGTCGTCAATCCCGGGCTCGATCGGAACTGGTGCGGTCATCACTTCTCGCAGTCGAACTGGTACGCGTCGGGACGGCTGGCGTGGAACCCGGATCTGTCAGCGAGGCAGATTGCCGACGAGTGGACGCGGATGACGTTCGGCAACGATCCGAGAACGGTGGAGACGATCCGCGATCTGATGATGTCCTCACGCGAGACGTTCGTGAACTACACGATGCCGCTCGGCCTGCACCACCTCATCGGCGGCGATCACTACGCGCCGATGCCGCAGAACGCGAAATCCCAGCGCGCCGACTGGACGGCGACGTACTACCACCAGGCCTCGGCCGACGGCATCGGCTTCGATCGAACGATGAAGGGCAACAAGGCGGTCGGGCAGTACTTCCCCCCGGTGCGCGATCGGTTCGACAGCCTCGCGACGTGCCCCGAGGAGTTCGTGCTCTGGTTCCATCGGCTGCCGTGGGACTACCGGACGAAGTCCGGCAAGCCCTTGTGGAACGCGCTCTGCGAGAAGTACTACGAGGGCGCGCGGCAGGCGGAAGCCATGCAGGCGACGTGGCAGTCGCTCGCGGATCGAATCGATCCGCAGCGCCACAAGGAAGTGGCCGAGCGACTGGCTGTCCAGGTCGCCGACGCAGCCAGGTGGCGCGATCACATCCTTCAGTACTTCCAGGGCTTCAGCAAGCTGCCGATTTCGTCGAAGTAGGAGTTGCGCATGGGCAGGATGTCCGTCGTTCGGTTTCTCGCGATCGCGGCGCTCGCGCTGTTGTCGTTCGCCATCACGACGCCGGCGGCGCAGCCGAAGCGTCCGCCGATCACGGGCGTCGCCGGCTTCGCGGCGAAAGTCTCGGACATGGCGCAGGCGCGAGCGTTCTATTCCGGGGTCCTCGGCCTCGACGAATCCTTCACCATCAAGAGCCCGCTGGGCGGATCGGATCTGACCGCGTTCAAGATCAACGAGCAGCAGTACGTCTACGTTGCCCCGGAGTTGACGGATCCAGACGGACGCCGCCTGCTGTTCGTCAGCTTCGAGACGACCGACGCACGTCGCCTGCGCGACTACCTGGCGAGCAACGGCGTGGAGGTCGCGCCGAAGGTCGATCCGGATGCCGAGGGCAACCTGTCGCTGATGGTGAAGGATCCGGAGGGGAACGCGGTCCAGTTCATTCAATTCGAGCCGCGTTCGCTGCACGGCCGCAACAAGGGCAAGTTCCTGTCGACGCGGCGGCTGTCCGACCACGCGCTGCACGTCGGCTACCGGATTACCGATCCGGACAAGCTCGACGCGTTCTACAAAGACATCCTGGGTTACAGGCTGATCTGGAAGGGCGGCAGCCGCGACGATCGCTTCGACTGGATTTCGATGGCCGTGCCCGATGGCAATCAGTGGATCGAGTACATGGTGAACACCGCGTCTCCGTCGGTCCGGCAACTGGGCGTCCTCAATCATCTCGCGCTGGGTACGCTGGACATCGAGGCGGCCCACAAGGGCGTCGTCGAGCGGGGCTACACGGACAAGGCCGTGCCTGCGATCGGCCGTGACGGCCGCTGGCTCATGCACCTCTACGACAAGGACCTGACGCGGACCGAGTTCATGATCCGTAAGCCCGTGAAGGAGCCCTGCTGCTTTCCGCTCACGGACGTGGTCAAGTAGGGTCGGGGACACTCAACCTTGACTGTCCCCCTTGAGTGTCCCCTACGGCAGGAGCAGGTAGCTGACGAAGGCCAGGCGGCGGCTGTCGGGCGACCAGGACGGCACATTGATTGTTCCCTGGCCGCCGAACAGCTTCGCGAGGACGGTGACTTTCTTGTCCGCCAGCGTCATCACCCGCAGCATGACGTCCTTGTTTTCCGGATGGCCCTTGACGTCCTTCTCGTACGACAGGAACACGATGCGCTGGCCGTCTGGCGACGGATGCGGAAACCAGTTGTTGTAGTCGTCCGACGTGATCTGCTCCTGACCGCTGCCGTCGGCGCGCATGCGCCAAATCTGCATCAGCCCCGTGCGCTCGGAGTTGAAATAAATGTACTGCCCGTCAGGTGAATAGTCGGGCCCGTCGTCGAGGCCCTCCGCGGTGGTGATCTTCGTCTCTTCTCCGCCTGTCGCCGGAATCGTGTAGATGTCGAACGCCTTGTCGCGCTCGCCCACGAACGCGAGCGTCTTCCCGTCGGGAGACCAGCCGTGCCAGTACGACGGCGCGTTCTTCGTGATCCGCGTCGGCGTGCCTCCGCCGATCGGGACGGTGTAAATGATCGATCGCCGATTCTCCTGCGACTGATCGCTGATCGCGAGCATGGTGCCGTCGGGTGAGACGCCGTGATCGTTGTTGTTGCGAGTGGCGAAGCCCGTATCGATCGCCACGGGATCGCCGCCGTCCGCCGGAATGCGATACAGCAGGCCGCCGCTGTTGTAGATGAGGACGTTGTCCTTCGTCCAGTTCGGCGCTTCGATCCGCGTGGGGAACACGCGCACCGCGCGCCGATCGGTCGACGAGATCGTCACGGTCTCGAGCGTGCTGAACAGCCTGGGCTTCTCCGTCGTCGGCTGAGATCCTGCCGCGATTACGACGTTCGAGAACGTGGCGGTCTCGACGACGTTCGGGTCGTGCGCGCAGACGCCGATACCGATGTAGAACGGTTCCTTGAGCGCGACGCGCATCGAGCCGCCGGAGAGCTGCAGCTCCTGCCCTTCTCCAGCGTGCGACATGTGGAAGTAGTTGCCGATCTTCGTCAGCCGCAGCCGCTTCGGCCGGGGCGCGTTGGCCTGGACCTCATGGGTCGCGACGCCCTTCTCTTCCCGCGACTGCAAGGAGAAGGTCCCGTCGCCGTGCGCTGCCGCGTCGACGTAGGCTGAGTCCACGTCGAGGCTCTGGCGGATGACGAGTACCGCTTTCTTGTGCGCGTTGCCCCCGGTCGTCGCCCAGGAGATGTCGGCCGCGATCGACACGTCGCCTGACACTTTCTTCCACGCGTAGTAGAACGCGTCGTCGGTTCCCCACATGTTGTGGCCGCTGCCGCGAACCGTGTAGCTCTGCGTCGCGGGATCGAGCGTCACCGATCCGGCGTGCAGCACCTTGCCAACGTTGCCGCTGCCCTCGAAGAGGCCGAGCGCGAACGGCGATCCCTCCAGGGGCGTACGCGGATCGATCAGAGCGGCCGAGAGGATTGCCAGCGCGGCGAACGCCGGACGCATGACGGTTCGGGTCATCGGTGAATCTCCTCTATCAACGCGACGCAGACGACGTAGCGGGCTTGTCGAAGTACCGGCTCGCGAACGTCAGGAACGTGGGCCACGTCGGCGCAGGCGTGTGGCCGGCCGTGTGCTGACGGAACCCGAGATCGCCGTCGATGATCGCGGTGTCGATCGGCGGGAATTCGGTCGTGCCGAGATCCTTCGCGCCCAGCAGCTTGTAGACGGGCCCCGCGCCAACGGCGGCGAGGAAGCTGCCCTTCGCGTCCACCCAGGCATCGTTGATCGGCACCGTGCCGTCCGGATTGACGGGCCCGGGGTTGTTGCCCGCGCTGAGGAACACCGGCCGCGGCGCGCAGAGCGCGATCAGCTCGTGCGAGTCGACGGGCATCGTGTCCCAACGCGCCGTGTATTTCAGGTAGTTCCCCGCCATCCAGTGATAGAAGCTGTTGGCGACGTTTTCAATCGTCTCGCCGTACTTGCGGCGATGGAGCTTCGCGCCGCCCTGGCCCGACGAGCTGATGTATCCGATCGCGAAGCGTTCGTCGAATGCCATCGCGACGAGCGCCGCCTTTCCCGACCGCGAGTGCCCCGTGACGCCGACGCGCTTCGCGTCCACGGCCTTGTCGGTCTCCATGTAATCAAGCAGCCGGCTGGCACCCCAGCCCCACGCAGAGAGCGCGCCCCAGTCATCGAGCTTGCGCGGCTGGCCTTTGTTGACGAGACCGATGATGCCCGCCGTCAGCCCGGCGCCGCAGTCGCCCTGCACGCTGCCGGTGTTCAGGTTCGCGAAGCCCCATCCCTTCGCGAGAATCTGCTGCTGCCAGGTCGGCCCTGTTGGCGGTGGAGGCCCGGCCGGCGCGCCAGCGCCCGGCCCTGCGCCCCGTCCCGGCCCGGCGCCGCGCGCTCCAAATCCTCCGGGCTGCGCGCACGGATTGGCCGGCGCCGGCGTCCCTTCGGGAAGCGGCACGAGCCCGCCGCCGAACTGGATGATGACCGGCACGCCCCGCGTTGATTTCGCGGGCGTGGTCAGCGTGGCCTGGATGATTACGTTCATCGACGGGTACGCGGAGTTGTCCACGAACCCCAGGAGCTGCCTGGTGATTGTCGGAATGTCGCCGTCGCTGCCCTCGGCCGTGTTCACGACCTTCCACGTGACCTTCGGGACGTTCTTCGGAGTACGTCCGTATATCTCCCGCTGAAAATCTTCGAGGAGCTCGGGACGTCGTTTCGTGCGCCACACCGGCGCGCTCGTCACCTTCTGCCCGTTCTTCAACGTCAGCGGATCGGGGAGATCCGGATACGGATTCGCATCCGCCTCGTTGTACGTCGCAGGGCTCGCGCTGACGGCGCCGGGCGGAATGGCGGAGATCTTCAGCTCTTTCATGATCCGCTGGCGCTCCGCCTGATTCGCCAGCTGCACCGGCGACGGCGGCGCCGGCGTCTGTGCCGCAGGTGGTGCCGGCGTTTGCGCGGGCCCCTGATCGGCGCGCACCGCAGCGCACGCGAGCAACAGGAAGCCGACTGACAGCCGCATCGAACGCGTCAGGCCTGCTGACATCCGCATCCTCTCTTTGCCATGAACCTTGAACCCTGAACCTTGAACCTTGAACCCCGACGCTATGGTTCCCGTACCGCCCTGAACCCCACCATCCGATGACCTTGAAACGACGGCCATGCCGCCGAGCGCGCGGACGAGCGGAGCTCGAAGGCCTCCACGAAGAACGTCCCGCCGCGGACGACGCGATACGCGCCCTTGTCAGGTCCTTTCGGATTCTTTCGCGGGGAGATCGCGTAGTAGCCGCGATCGTACCAATCCTGGCACCACTCCATGACATTGCCCGCCATGTCGTACGCGCCGTACGGCGACGCATTGCTGTGCGTCTGCAGGTCGCCGCGCTTGCTGCCGTCGTAGAAGCCAACGGGCCGTCCCGTATCGAACGTCTGGGAGCCAACGAAGTTGGCGAACGACCGATCGATGGTGTTGCCCCAGGGAAACCTGCGCTGATCGGTACCGCGCGCGGCCTTTTCCCATTCGGCCTCGGTGGGAAGGCGGTACTTCCTGCCGGTCTTCGCGCTGAGCCAGTTGCCATACGCGACTGCTGAATCCCAGTTCACGCCGAGGAGCGGATAGTCGTCGCTGTCGGGCGTGCCGCCGCCGTGGTTGTTGGCCTGCGTCCAGTACGGAACCTGGTCCCGAGGCACGACGCGGCCGCCGGGCCAGAACTTCGGATCGTCGTAGCCCGGATCATCGCGAAACTTCTTCCATTCGCGGTTGGTCATCTCGAACTTCGCGATGTAGTAGGCGTCGAGCTCGACGACATGTACCGGGCGCTCGCGGGCTTCGCCGTCACCGGCGTAGTCGCCCATGCGAAACGATCCCGCCGGCACCAGCACGTAGTCGCCGTATCCATCGTTGACCGTCCGCGCCGACGACGGCTGGCCGGCGCCCACACCCCACGCCAGGGCGAGCATGACCGCCGCGACACGGGTCAACGCGAGGCCCCTTCCGGCAGGAACCCGCCGACCGTCAGGAAGTGTTTCAGCGCCGGCATCCACCCGGCGAACTCCGCGCTGCCGTAGCCGCTGCCGAAGCCGTGGCGTCCCTTCTGATACACGTGCAGTTCCGCGACGGCGCCAGCCTTGGTCAAATCGATCAGCAGCTGCGCGTTGCCGAGCGTCGGTCCCTGATCGCCCGCTGCCGACAGAAGAAACGTCGGGGGAAAATCTTTCAGAGACTCGCCGGACGTCGCGCGTCCGGCGCCGTAGACGAGCGCCAGATAGTCGGGGCGCGAGCTGACGCGATCGATCGGATCGTCGGCTGCGGGAATCCCAGGGCCTGATGCCGCGGTCACGGCGCGTCCCATGCTCGAGCCAGCCGAGAACCCGATGTAGCCGATGCGGTTCGCATCGAGCTTCCACGCGCTCGCGTGTGCGCGAACGGTTTGAATGGCGCGCTTCCCGTCGGCGATCCTCGCGTTCTCGGCGTACTTCGGCGCGAGACGATACGTGAGCACGAACGCCGTCACGCCCCACTCGTTGTAGCGCTCGGCGATGTCGAGCCCTTCGCCGCCGTACATCAACATGATGTTGGCGCCGCCTGGTGCGATTACGACTGACGCGCCGTTGCGCCTGCCTTCGGGCGGGAGAAACGCGGTGAGGAACGGTGCGTCGAGCGGTCCTGTTCCCGCCGCCAGCGGCACCTTGCCCTCGTCCCAGAGCGGGATGTTCTGATACGCCGTCAGATCACCGCTTGCCGGACGCGAAGCGGCGCGGCCGACGGCTGTAGCAGCCAGCGCCACGAGCAGCAACCCGACCGTGGCGTGCCGCATTGCTACTTGCCTCCGGCGAGTCGTGACAACGGCACGCTCAGAACGGTGAACGGCATCGTTTCCTTCTTGTCCGCGCGGGTGTTGAACTGCGTGTTGACGACGAGGAGTTGGTCGCCGACCTTGACGGCGGTCGCCGGCCACGCGAGCGCCGGGTCCTTGAACCTCGAGATGACGGTTCCGCGCGTCATATCGCCCGACAGCTGCACGGTCGCGATCTCGACCGCGGTCTGCCGGATCACGTAGAGCGTCAGTCCGTCGAGCACGAGTCCGTCGGCGCCGGAGAGATCCGCCCCGCCCGTGTCAATCAGAGACACCGCCCTCGTCTTGAGATCGATCTTGTAGAGCAGTCCCTTGCCCATCTGAACGACGATGAGCGACCGACCGTCCGGCGTTGCCGTGATGCCGTTCAGGTTCGCGCCCTCGTAGTACTGAAGCGGCGTGCCGCCGAACTCTAGCCATGACTCCAGGGCTCCGATCTCGCTGCCCTTCGCGGCGACTCGCCAGAGCGTCGGCACGCGCGTGTCGGTGAAATATCCGGTCGTACCGACCAGCGCGACGTCGTTGACGAGGCTCTTCGACGGATCCGTTACGTCGAACTGCTTGATCACCTTGCCGCCTCGCGCGTCGACGATGAAGATCTTTCCCGAACGTCCGCCCGCAATCCACAGCCGGTTCTGCGAGTCCAGCTTCATCCCCAACACCGCCGGAAACGTCGTCGTCTGTCCTCCGGGAACGAGCACGCCTGGCGCAGAGACCGTTTCCGCGGCGCGGGTCTTGAGATTGACCCGCACGAGCGTGCCGGTCACCGCGCTGGCGGTGTAGATCGACCCCGACGCCGCATCGTAGGCGATGCCCTCCGGGAAGGTGACCTCAGGCGGCAGGTCGTACTTGCCGACAGCCGCCGGCGTCTGCGCGCTCGCACCAGCCGCCACGAGGACAGCCGCGATCGTAAGTGGCAGGAACCGTTGAATCATTCGTTTCTCCATTGAGCCGCGCCAAAGGTAAAGTGAGCGCAGTCATGATACTGGAGCGGGCGATGCAGTCGAGACCTCTCGGGCGCACGGGAATGTCTGTTTCCGCGATCGGCCTTGGCGCGTGGGCCATCGGCGGATCGTGGGGCGCGGTCGACGACCGCGAGTCGATGGCGGCGCTGCACGCGGCGATCGACGCGGGCGTCAACTTCATCGATACGGCGGACGTCTACGGCGACGGCCGGAGCGAGCGGCTCGTCGCCCGGCTCAGGAAGGAACGGCCGCGAGACACGATCCACGTCGCGACGAAGGCCGGCCGCAGGCTTCCGGCGCAGACACCGGAGGGATACACGCGCGAGAACCTGACCGCGTGGATCGACAGGAGCCTCGAGAATCTCGATACCGACGCCATCGAACTCCTGCAACTCCACTGTCCGCACCCGGCGGTCTACGATCGCGACGACGTCTTCGGGATCCTGGACGACCTGAAAGCCGCGGGCAAGCTCCGGCACTACGGCGTGAGCGTCGAGACCGTCGCCGAGGCGCGGAAGGCCATCCGATACCCGAACGTCGAGACGGTCCAGATCATCTTCAATGCGTTCCGCCTGAAGCCCGCGGGGGCATTCTTCGCGGAAGCGGTGAAGCAGCAAATTGGTGTCATCGCCCGCGTCCCGCTGGCGAGCGGGCTCCTGACCGGAAAGCTGCACCGCGGATCGACGTTCGACGACACGGATCATCGCGCGTTCAATCGTGAGGGTCAGGCGTTCGACAAGGGGGAAACGTTCTCGGGCGTGCCGTACGAGGCGGCGCTTGCGGCAGTGGACGACCTGAGGACGCTCGTTCCTCCCGGCGTCACGCTGACGCAATTCGCGCTGCGGTGGATTCTGATGTGGGAAGCCGTCAGCTGCGCCATTCCCGGAGCGAGAACCGCGGCGCAAGCGCGTGAGAACGCGGCGGCGGCCAGCCTGCCCTCGATCTCCGACGCCGCGATGGCGGGGGTGCGGCGCATCTACGACGAACGGATCAGCGCGCTGGTGCACGCGAGTTGGTAGGGTGATCACGCGGCGTCCGCTTTGACGGGCGGCAGCGTACCACGAAAGTTCGCGAGCGGCCAGATTATCGATTATCGCGCTGACGATCACGCCGCGGCTGATATAACTACAAGGACACCGTTGACCGTGAGCTCAAACCGGTTCGATTCCAGCGATGCGGCGCTCTTCGACATCGCAACGCGGGTGCCCGGGCCAACCGGCGCACTACCGCTTTCCGCGGAGATGCTTCGCACCCGCCCCTCTGGCGACGTGTTCGGCTGGACCCAGAACGCCGGCATGGGCTGGGAGCCGTCAGCACTCGAGGGCCGCGAGTTCCTGATCCTTTCGACTCACGGCGGCATTCGCGCCGCCGACGGCACGCCGATCGCGCTCGGCTATCACACAGGCCACTGGGAAGTCGGGCTGCTCATGGAGGCCGCCGCGCAGGAAATCAAGGCGGCGGGCGCGATTCCGTTCGCCGCCGCGTGCACCGATCCGTGCGACGGGCGCTCGCAGGGCACGCCCGCGATGTTCGACAGCCTCGCCTACCGCAACGACGCCGCCACGATCTTCCGCCGGCTGATTCGATCGCTGCCGAATCGCGCCGGCGTACTTGGCGTCGCCACGTGCGACAAGGGTCTGCCGGCGATGATGATGGCGCTTGCCGCCATGCGCGATCTTCCCTGCGTGCTCGTGCCCGGCGGCGTCACGCTCCTCCCGACGGAAGGAGACGACGCCGGTCGAGTCCAGACGATCGGCGTGCGGTTCGTGCACGGGGAGATCTCGCTGCAGGAAGCTGCGGAGCTCGGGTGCCGGGCGTGCGCGTCGCCCGGCGGCGGCTGCCAGTTTCTCGGGACCGCGGCAACTTCGCAGGTCGTGGGCGAAGCGCTCGGTCTGTCGCTCGGCCACTCGGCGCTCGCGCCATCGGGGCATGCCATTTGGCTCGACATGGCTCGCCGATCCGCGCTGGCGCTGATGGCGCTCGAGAAGCGCGGCATCACCACTCGGGACATTCTCACGGAGGGCGCGCTCCGCAATGCCCTGGTGACGCACGCAGCCTTCGGCGGATCGACGAATCTCATTCTTCACGTCCCGGCGATCGCGCATGCCGCCGGTCTTCGCCGTCCCACGGCGCGCGACTGGACCGACGTCAACCGCCGCGTCCCGCGCATCGTCGACGCGCTCCCCAACGGGCCGCGCCACCATCCGACGATTCAGGTGTTTCTCGCCGGCGGCGTGCCGGAAGTGATGCTGCATCTCCGGCGGGCCGGGCTGCTCGACACGACCGTGTTGACGGCGGCCGGCGTCACCCTGGGCGAGCAGCTCGACGAATGGGAATCGTCCGAACGGCGCGCAAAGCTTCGAGAGAGCCTGCGCGTTCGCGACGGCGTCGATCCAGATGACGTCATCATGTCCCCTGACCTGGCAGCCGCGCGCGGCATGACGTCGACGGTCTGCTTTCCACACGGGAATCTGGCGCCCGACGGCGCGGTCATCAAGAGCACGGCGATCGATCCGTCGGTCCTCGATGCCGACGGCGTCTACCGGTTCACCGGTCCCGCGAAGGTGTTCCTCACGGAGCCGTCGGCGATGGCGGCGATCAGGGATGGGCGGATTCAGGCGGGCGACGTGCTCGTGCTCGCGTGCCGCGGACCGATGGGAGCCGGCATGGAGGAAACGTATCAGCTCACGTCGGCGCTTCGATATCTCCCGTTCGGCAAGCACGTCGCGATCGTCACCGACGCCCGGTTCAGCGGCGTCTCGACCGGCGCGTGCATCGGGCACGTGTCGCCCGAAGCGCTCGCGGGCGGACCGATCGGCAAGCTTCGCGACGGCGACGTCATCCGCATCGTCGTCGATCGGCGCGCGCTGGAAGGATCGATCGATCTCGTCGGCGAGGGTGGCGCCGCGATTGGCGTCGAGGCCGGCACGAGGATTCTCGACGCCCGCGCGCCGCGCACCGACCTCGCGGCTGATTCGCAGCTGCCCGACGACACGCGCCTCTGGGCCGCGCTGCAGGACGCCAGCGGCGGGACCTGGGGCGGGAGCGTCTTCGACGTCGACGCGATTGTGCAGGTCTTGCAGGCGGGAAGAAAGGCGCTCGGACGATGAAGCACTGGCTGGAGATCGAGCGCGCGCTCCCGGTGGACGCCGGCGGGGCGGAGCTCGTTGGGCGCGTCTGGTCGGCTGAGCTCGAAGGACCGGTGGTGGTCCGCGTCCACGACGGCGACGTGTATGATCTCTCCCCCGTCGCCGCCACGTGCAGTCAGCTCCTGAATCTCGACGACCCGCCGGGCGCAATCCGCGCCGCCGGCCCCCTGCGCCCGCTCGGCAGAGTCGCCGAAATCCTTAGGAATTCCGACGCCTCAGGGCGGGGACACTCAACCTTGAGTGTCCCCCTTGAGTGTCCCCGATTGCTGGCGCCGTGCGATTTGCAGGCGATCAAGGCCAGCGGGGTCACGTTCGTGGCGAGCCTGCTCGAGCGGGTGATCGAAGAGCAGGCACGCGGAGACGCCGCGAAGGCCGAGGGCCTTCGCACGTCGATCACGTCGATCATCGGCAGCAATCTCAGGAACATCCGCCCCGGATCGGCCGAAGCGCGCCGCGTCAAGGACGTGTTGATCGCTCAGGGGGTGTGGTCGCAGTACCTCGAAGTCGGCATCGGACCTGACGCCGAGATCTTCTCCAAGGGCCAGCCGATGTCCGCGGTCGGCACAGGCGCGGAAGTCGGTATTCACCCGAAGTCCGAGTGGAACAATCCCGAGCCGGAGATCGTGCTCGCGGTCAACAGCCGGGGCCGCATCGTCGGGGCCACGCTCGGCAACGACGTCAACCTGCGCGACTTCGAGGGCCGCAGCGCGCTGCTGCTCGGCAAGGCCAAGGACAACAACGCCTCGGCCGCGATCGGTCCGTTCATCAGGCTCTTCGACGAGCACTACGGCCTCGACGACGTGCGCCGGTGCGACCTGACGCTGCACCTCGCCGGGCCTGACGGTTTCGTGTTCGAGGCGGTGAGCTCGATGAGCCAGATTAGCCGCGACCCCGAGGAAATCGTCGGCCACACGATCGGCCCGTACCACCAGTACCCCGACGGCCTGATGCTGTTCCTGGGCACGATGTTCGCGCCCACCATCGATCGCATCGCGCCGGGCAAGGGGTTCACGCACCTGGTGGGCGACACCGTCGCCGTGACGACGCCCGCGCTCGGCGCGCTCGTGAATCGTGTGAACCACTGCGACAAGATTGCGCCGTGGACGTTCGGCACGACGGCGCTGATGAAGAACCTCGCGCGTCGCGGTCTGCTCTGACGCGCGTTCGACTTCAAGGTTTCACGCTACACGAGTCTTTCCCCACCCTGCTAGAATCGCCACGCGGTTTCGCCAGGTGCGCTGGATACCGTGCAGGAGGCTGTCGTTGAGATTGAAGGACAAAGTGGCGCTCGTGACCGGCGCGGGGCGCGGCATCGGCCGCGGCATCGCGGAAGTGTTCGCCGAGGAGGGCGCTCACGTCGCGATCAACTACCTCGACAATCCCGAAGAGGCCGAGGGCGTCGCCGGTTGGGTGCGATCGAAAGGACGTCGGGCGATGAAGGTGCAGGCCGACGTCGCACGGCGCGCCGAGGTCGAGGCGATGGTGGACAGCGTGTGGCGGGACCTGGGACCGATCGACATCCTCGTGAACAACGCGGGCATCGAGACGATCGTGCCCTTCCTGGATCTCACCGACGAGCAGTGGACGCGGCTCACCGACACGAATCTCAGGGGCAACTGGCTTTGCTCGCAGGTGTTCTGCAGGCGCGCCGTCAAGGACGGACGCAAGGGGAACATCGTCAACATCGGATCGATCCAGGCCGCGAAGGTGCTGCCCGGCCGCACGCACTACGCGCCGACGAAGCTGGGGCTCGAGGCGCTGACGCGCAACATGTCAGCGGAGATGACGCCGCTCGGCATCCGCGTGAACTGCGTGCATCCCGGGCTGATCGACACCGACATGACGGCGTGGGTCATGAAGTCGCCGGACATCCTTCCCGTCGTGCTCGCGCAAATCTCGCTCGGCCGCGCAGGCCAGCCCCGCGAGATCGGGAACGTCGTCGCGTTCTTCGCTTCCGACGAAGCGAGCTATGTCACCGGCCAGTCGATCCACGTCGACGGCGGCTGGGAAGGCAAGTAGACCCCGGCGTCAGAACTTCCGGCTCCACTCCTTGGGCCAGCGCTCGACCACGACTTTCTTGTCCGTGTAGAACTCGACGCCGTCGCGCCCCTGGCCGTGCAGCACGCCGAGGAAGCTGTCCTTCCATCCGCTGAACGGGAAGTACGCCATCGGCGCCGCGACGCCGATGTTCACGCCGATGTTGCCGGTCGGCGCTTCGTAGCGGAACTTGCGCGCGGCGGCGCCGCTCGACGTGAAGATCGACGCGGCGTTGCCGTACGGATTGCGCGCGATGACGTCGATCGCCTCGTCGAGATCGTTTGCTTCGCTGCAGCGAGAGCACCGGCCCGAAGATTTCGGTCGTCGTCAGATCGCTGGCGGGATCGATCCCGCTGATGACGGTCGGCTTCAGGAAATTGCCGGGCTTCCCGGCGTCGATCGCCGCGTCCCGTCCGTCGAGCAGCAGCCTTGCCGCCGTCGGCAATCCCCTTGTCGATGAGGCCGAGAATCCGCGAGCTGCTCGCGGACGTGATGACCGGGCCCATCTGCGACGCCTTCGTCGAGGCCGTTGCCCGACCCGAATGCCCGATGCGAGATCGATCAACGCCTCGGGAAACGTCTTCGACGCCTCGCCGACGGTGATGGCCGTCGAGACCGCGAGGCACCGCTGCCCCGCGCATCCGAACGCGCTGTCGCTGACGATCTTCGCCGTCATCTCCAGGTCGGCGTCGGGCATGACGACGACGTGGTTCTTCGCGCCGCCCTGGCACTGCACGCGCTTGCCGTGCGCAGAGCCCTCCGCGTAGATGTACTTCGCGACCGGCGTCGATCCGACGAAGCTGATCGCCCGGACGTCCGGATGGTGCAGCAGCGCGTCGACCGCGGGCTTTGCCGCCGACGACGAGGTTCACGACACCTTTCGGCAAACCCGTTTCGTGCAGCAGCTCGAAGAGCTTGAGCGTGGTCAGCGGCACGCGCTCCGACGGCTTGAGGATGAACGTGTTGCCGCAGGCGATCGCGTACGGCAGGAACCAGAGCGGGATCATCGCCGGGAAGTTGAACGGCGTGATCGCCGCCACGACGCCGAGCGGCTGGCGGATCATCATCTCGTCGATGCCGCTCGCGACGTCTTCGAGGTTGTAGCCCTGCATCAGCGTCGGGATGCCGCACGCGACTTCGACGTTCTCGATCCCGCGCTGCAGCTCCGCGCGCGACTCGACCAGGGTCTTGCCGTTCTCCATGGTCGTTATCCGCGCGATCTCGTCGGCGTGATCGTGGAGCAGCTGCTTGAAGCTGAAGAGATACTGGATGCGTTCCTGCGGCGGCGTGCGTCGCCAGTGCGGGAAACGCGGCCGACGCGGCGTCGACAGCCGCGGCGACGTCGGCGCGCTCCGCCAGCTGGAGCGTCGCGAGGGACTCGGATGTTGCCGGGTTGCGGATTTCGGCGGGCGTGGTGGACGTGCCGCGCCGCCATTCCCCGCCGATGTAGTTGGCCGCGACGTTCGTGGTGGTTGCAATCATGACGACTTGCTCTCTTTCCAATGGACCATGGGCAACCCGGGCACCGGCGCCCGGAAATACGGGATGCGGCTGCCGCGCAGCGAACCGACGTAGACGGTCTGCAGATCCGGGCCGCCGAACGTGACGCTGGCCATCCACGGAGCGACGCCGCGTCCCGTCGCGAACAGTACGTCTTCCGTCACGTGATTGTTCCGGAAGGCCCTGTTCGAGGGCGCACACCTTCTCCGGATCGCCCTCGTCGAGGATCACCCGCATATCACCCTCCGGCGTCAGCACGAAGAGCTTGTCGGAATACACGAGCGTTCCCCACAGGTTGCCATAGCTGTCGAACGCGATGCCGTCGGGCCACGCACCCGGTCCCAGGCTGCTCGGACCGAAGATCTCGCGCTCGCTCACGTTCCCCTGCTCGTCGACCCGGAGGCGCGAGATGCACCCGCCGGTCGTTTCCACCACGTAGAGGAACTCCTCGTTGGCGTCGAATCGAATCTCGTTGGTGAACCGGAATCCATCCGCGACTATGTGGAACGATCCGTTTTCGTAGCGCGCGAGGTATCCATCCGCGAGGTCCACCCGGAGCGCGCGCATCCAGTTCGTGACCCTCGTCGAGACCGTCACCCAGATGCGGTCCCGAGAGTCCCGCAGGACGAAGTTCACCTTCCCCACCGGCTGTCCGTCGATGCTGCTCGCGAGCACGCGCGAGCGGCCGTCCCTCGACATGATCTCGAGCCGATCGGTCCCGAAGTTCGAGATCAGGAAATCGCCGCTGCGGTCGAACGCGAGGCCGTTGGGCAGCGTGCCCTGCAGATAGCGGGTCGCCTCGCTGCCGGCGTCCTGAAAATGCTCCGAGAGGGACTGCGTGACGATTTGCTGCGTACCGTCGGACGCGATCCGGACGACCCCGCCGCGCGCGTCCGCCGACCACAACGTCCCGTCGGGCTCCGCCAAAATGCACTCGGGGCGCTGAAGGTCGTGCCCAATGTATTGCAGAGCGCTCCTGTCGATTCCGAAATCGAGTATCGGATTGGATTTCACGAATCGGTTCTCCGAGGCGGCGCGGGTCCAGGGCTGATCCGCCCCTCCATCCTCGCGAGCGATAGAAGGAATCGATTATCGCGCGCCCGGAACTGTATCACGACCCGATGAGGGGCGGCGCCGACACGATCCCGATGGATACGACGCCGGCGACGTCGATTCGATACGCGCGAACGCCGGCATGCGCCGGATCCTCGAGCGAGACGATGAGGTGAACGAAGTCGGGGTAGTGAGCTTCAGCGATGTCCGTCGGCGAAGGCTCCGCGCCGCTTGCCGGATGCGAATGGTAGGCGCCGATCACCCCGCGCCCCGTGCCTCGCAGGCTGCGGTTCAGCTGTATGTGGGCTTCGGGATCGACCTGGAATCGCGATGGACTCGGGTCGACATTGCGCATTGCCACGCCCTCCTCGATCCGGCCTGGCGTACCGATGAGCAGGCCGCAGCACTCGCGCGGCGCCGCCTCGCGCGCGTGCGCGACGATCTTCTCCAGCACGGCCGGCGCTACGAACACTCGATCGGCTACCGTTGCAGCTCCTCGCGATCCCGGAACTGATCCAGCGCCTCCGGATTGGCCAGCGCTTCCCTGTTCCGCACCTGCCGGCCATGAACGATGTCGCGAACGGCAAGCTCGACGATCTTCCCGCTGCGCGTCCGCGGCACCTCGCCGACCTGGACGATGCGCGCCGGCACATGGCGGGGCGACGAGTTGGCTTTGATCCGTGCCCGGATGCGCGCCTCGAGATCCTCGTCGAGCGTCAGGCCGTCGCGAAGCCGCACGAACAGGATCACCCGTTCGTCGTGCTCCCAGTGCTGACCGATCACGACGCTCTCGACGACCTCGTCGAACTGCTCGACCTCGCGGTAGATCTCCGCGGTGCCGATCCGGACCCCGCCGGGGTTGAGCACGGCGTCCGACCGGCCGTAGATGATCAACCCGTCGTGCCCGGTCAGCTCGACGTAGTCGCCATGGCACCACACACCCGGGAACCGCTCGAAGTATGCCGCGTGATACTTGCGGCCGTCCGGATCGTTCCAGAACCCGACGGGCATCGACGGGAACGGCTTCGTGCAGACCAGCTCGCCCTTCTCGCCACGTATTGATCGTCCTGACTCGTCGAAGACCTCGACCGCCTTGCCGAGCGTCCGCGCCTGGATCTCGCCGCGCCACACCGGCCCGTTCGGGTTGCCTCCGGCGAAGAGGCCGACGATGTCGGTGCCTCCGGAGATGGACGCGAGGTGGACGTCCCTCTTGATCTTCTCGTAGACGAAGTCGAAGGTCTCGGGCGCAAGTGGAGATCCGGTCGAGGTGATCGTGCGCACGCTGTCCAGCCCGTGCGAACTGACAGGAGCCAGCCCCGCTTTCGCGACCGCGTCGAGGAACTTCGGCGACGTTCCGAACAGCGTGATGCCGGCCGCGTCTGCCAGATCGAACAGTGCGTTGCCGTCCGGATGGAACGGCGACCCATCGTAGAGTACGACCGTGGCCTCGCTCGCCAGCGCGGAAATCAGCCAGTTCCACATCATCCAGCCGCAGGTCGTGAAGTAGAAGACGCGATCGCCGCGCTTGATGTCGCAGTGGAGCTGGTGCTCCTGCAGGTGCTGGACGAGCGTCCCGCCGGCGCCATGGACGATGCACTTGGGAACGCCGGTCGTACCCGACGAGAACATGATGAACAGCGGATGATCGAACGGCAGCGGCTCGAAGCGGAAATCGTCCGGCGGCGATGAGGAGACGAACTCGTCCCACGGTACGGCTCGAACGCCAGCGCCCGGTTCAGCCGCCGAGCGGTCTTCGAGATACGGGACGACGATCGTCCGCTCGACCGACGGCAGCGCAGCGACGATCTCGTCCACTTTCGACAGGGCGTCGTGCCGCTTGCCGCCATACACGTATCCGTCCGCAGCGACGAGTACTCTCGGCTCGATCTGGCCGAACCGATCGAGGACGCCACGCACGCCGAAGTCGGGCGAGCACGAGGACCACACGGCGCCGACGGCCGCGGCGCCAAGCGCGGCGACGATCGCTTCGGGGATGTTGGGGATGTATCCGGCCACACGATCGCCGTGCCGGATCCCGGATCGCCTCAGTCCCGCGGCAAATCCCGCAACCAGGGCGCGTAGCTCTCCGAACGTCAGCGTCCGGACAAGCTGACCCTCACCCTTGAACACGATCGCAACCCCGTCGTCGTCGCGTCTCAGCAGGTTCTCGGCGTAGTTCAGCGTCGCATCGGGAAAGAACCGCGCGCCCGGCATTCGGTTGGCGTGCTCGACGATGCGGCGGCCCATCGAGCCGCGGACGTCTCCAAACTCCCACATGAAGCGCCAGAAGTCGTCCATCCGCGTCAGCGAGAACTCGTACAACGACGCGTAGTCCGGAAGCGCGACGCGGTAGCGCGCCTCGATACCGCGCGCGAAGGCGGTCATGCGGCTCGCGGCGATTCGGTCGGGAGACGGAGTCCAGAGCGGACGGCTCACGGTCAAGATCCTGGGTTCAATAGTAGCGCCTGCCCAGTGCACCCTGCTCGAAGCGTCAGCGCGCGACGTACTGCTCGGTTCTGAAGATCGTGAAACCGCGACTGAGGTAGTTGGGGATCGCGTTCTGGTGGTCGAACGTGCACGTGTGGAGCCACACGCGCGTCGCGCCGCTGGACCAGGCCCGCTCGACGGCCTCGGTGAGGAGATGTCCGCCCAGGCCGCGGCCCAAGAACACCGGGAGCAGGCCGAAGTACACGATCTCAAAGGCGCCGTCGTCGTCGCGGCGAAGCTCGAAGTAGCCTGCGGTCTCGCCTCGCACTTCGAGGACCCAGAGCGAAATTCCCGGGTCGTCCAGGTACGCGCGCGCTTCTTCCTCGGTCCACGGCAGGCGATCGAACCAGCGGTACTGACGCCCGACCTCGGTGTAGAGGTAACGCCAGACGTCAGGGGCGGGAGGATCCACGCGCCGCACGGTGAGATCGGGATCGTCGAGGCGCGCGGGCTTCAACTGCGCGCGCGACGTCATCTCCAGGTACGTACGGGTGGCTACGGTTTCCTGAGGCCGGCTCATTCGGGGCGTCCGGATGGCTCCTGGCCGTCGAGCAGCCGCTTCCATGCACAGGCGGCGTCGAACGTGCGCTGAAGCTCGTCGCCCTGCGCAAGATCGGCTTTGAGGCGCTCGAGCGCGCCGATCAGATCGTCGAGCGCGGCCGATACGGCTTCGGCGTTCGTGAAAGCCACGTCGCGCCAGGTCGATGGCGGGCTCGACGCCAGGCGCGTCGTGTCGCGGAGGCCTCCCCCAGCCAGGGGCAGCCACTCCCGTCCCGTGTGCTCGCCGACGACCTGCATGAGCGCGCTTACGGCAAGCTGCGGCAGGTGACTCAAATACGCCATCAGCTGGTCGTGTGCATCCGCATCCATCGTCCGCGGCGTCGCGCCGAGCGCAGAGACAAACGCCCCAAGCCGCGTGAGATCCTCGCTGCGCGTTCCGGCGTCAGGCGTGAAGATCCATGGCCTCCCACGAAACAGATCTGCGCGCGCGGCTGCGACACCGCCCGCCGCGGCGCCGCCAAGGGGATGGCCGCCGACAAAGCAGATGCGTTCCGGCAGACCGCGCGCCGCGTCGACGATGGCGCGCTTCGTTCCGCCGACGTCAGTGACGAGGGCGCGTGTCGATATGCGTGCCGGGAGCGCCTCGAGGATGGCGATATTCTGGCGCACGGGCGCGGCGAGGACCACGAGATCCGCGCCTTCTGCCAGCGCGAGATCGTCGCCGCCGCTGTCGGCAGCCCCGCGGCGGCGTGCCTCGTCGACCACGGGCTGGCGATCGATCGCGAGGATCTGGACACCAGGCACGTGCTCGCGCGCGGCGAGCGCGACCGATCCGCCGACCAGGCCGAACCCGACGACTGCGAGGCGGCTAAACAGCTAGTTTCCCCACCCTCGTCGGCTCACCGTTTCGAGGCAGATGCTCCGGCCGATGGCCGGCGCGATGATTCGCAGCTCGGCCATCAGCCGATCGAACTGTGCCGGGAACAACGACTGGGCGCCGTCGCTCTTCGCGCGATCGGGGTCGTTGTGGACCTCGATCAGGAGACCGTCGCAGCCAGCGGCGACGGCGGCACGGGCCATCGGCGTCACCTTGTCGCGCCGGCCCGTTCCGTGGCTCGGATCCGCGAGGACGGGCAGATGCGAGAGCTGCTGAATGACGGGAATCGCCGAGATGTCGAGCGTGTTGCGCGTGAAGCTCTCGAACGTCCGGATACCGCGCTCGCAGAGCATGACGTTCATGTTGCCGCCGGCGAGGATGTATTCGGCCGAGAGCAGCCACTCTTCAATCGTCGCCGAGATGCCCCGCTTGAGGAGAACGGGCGTCTTCGAGTGCCCGAGCTCCCGCAGCAGCGTGAAGTTCTGCATGTTGCGCGCGCCGACCTGGAGGATGTGGGCGTACCTCTCGATGAGCTCGAGCTGACTGATGTCCATCACCTCGGACACGAGCTTCATGTTGTGGCGATCGGCGGCGGAGCGAAGCATGCGCAGCCCCTCTTCGCCGAGACCCTGGAAGCTGTAGGGCGAGCTCCGCGGCTTGAACGCCCCGCCGCGGAGGACCTTCGCGCCCGCATTCTTCACCGCGGCGGTGGACGCTTCGACCTGTTCTTCGGTTTCCGCCGAGCACGGACCGGCCATGACGATGACCTCGTCTCCGCCGATGCGAACATCGCCGATCGTGATGACCGAGTTCTGCGGCTTGAAGCTGCGGCTGGCGAGCTTGTACGGCTCGGTGATGCGGTGGACTTCCTGGACGCCGTCCATGACTTCGATGAGCGCCGGATCGAACTGGCGGTTGCCCCCCACCGCGCCGATCACGGTCTTGAGCGCGCCCGTCGACCGGTGGACGTCGAAGCCCATCTCGATCAGCTGCGCGATGACGCGCTGCACCTGCTCGTCCGTCGTCCGTTCCTTCATTACGACAACCATAAGATCCTCTATTCTGACATGACGTCCGCGGCGCGCCCCTATTGGCGGGCCGGGTCGGGCGGGCGAAGCAGGTGCCTGACACCTACTGCTCCACGATGTCCGTCGGGCCGTCCGCCGGCAGCCCGTCCGCGATGCGCTCGAGCCGCCTGGCTTCGTCGATGATGCGCTCGAATAGTCGCCGGATCGCGCCGTTGTCGAGCGGCCCCGGGTTCAGCGACTGCACGTGCCCGAGCACTTCGGACTCGCGCGCGGGCTGGTAGATCGGCATGCCGGCCTGCTTCTTGAACCGCCCGATCTCGAGCGCGCACGCGGCGCGCGCGTTCAGCAGCCGCACGATCGCCTCGTCCAGCACGTCGATCTTCTTCCGGAAGTCTTCGAGGACGTTTACAAGCTCTTCTTCAGCCACCGTACATACTCGCTTGCGCGTTCGCACCCGTCGGGCGACGCGCCATGTTCTGCCACCACGTTGACGAGAGCGCTTCCAACCACAGCCGCATCCGCCACGCGGCACGCCTGCGCCACGTGCTCGGGACGGGAGATCCCGAACCCCAGCGCCACGGGGAGATCCGACGATGCGCGCACCCGCGAGAGGAGCGACTCGAGACCGTCCGGCAGTTGATCCCGGATCCCTGTCACGCCCAGGCGCGAGATGACATACAGAAACCCCCGGCCCATGTTCGACGACTTCCGGATCCGGTCATCGTCGGTCGTCGGACTGATCAAGAAGATCGGATCGAGGCCGGCATCGACGAGGACGGCGCGCATCGGTTCCGCTTCCTCGACCGGATAGTCGAGGATGAGCACGCCGTCGACGCCGGCGTCGGCGGCCGCGCGCGCGAACGCCCTGGGCTCCATCCGCAGCACCGGGTTGGCGTACGTGAAGAGGACGATCGGCGTGTCGACCTCCGCGCGAACCTTGCGCACGACGTCGAGGACGCCGCGCAGCGACATGCCGGCGGCGAGCGCCCGTTCGCTCGCGCGCTGGATCACCGGTCCATCCGCGAGCGGATCGGAAAACGGGACGCCGACCTCGATCACGTCCGCGCCCGCGCGCGCCACGGCAAGAAGGAGCGCCGTGGACCGTTCCGCGTCAGGATCGCCGGCGGTCAAATACGTGACGAGCCCGCCGCGGCGGTTCTGATTGAGGGACGTGAAGACCTGGGCGAGCCGCGACATCAGCGCGCCTCCACCGCATCGGGCGCCGGCGTCGCGAGCGCCTTCTGCACGCTCAGGACGTCCTTGTCGCCGCGACCGGAGAGGTTCACGAGGACGATCTCCTCCTTGGACAGCCACGGCGCGACCCGGATTGTGTGCGCCACCGCGTGAGCGGATTCGAGCGCGGGGATGATCCCTTCCTCGCGCGCCAACCGCTGAAACGCCGCGAGCGCGTCCTCGTCTCCGACCCACGCGTATTCGGCGCGGCGCGAGTCGTGGAGCCATGCGTGCTCGGGGCCGACGGCCGCGTAGTCGAGACCCGCGGACACCGAATGCGTCGACTCGATGTTGCCGTCGGCGTCCTGCAGGACGTAGCTTCGCGTGCCCTGCAGCACTCCCGCGCTGCCTCCCGCGAAGCGCGCCGCGTGCTTGCCAGGCGTGATGCCGTGGCCGCCGGCTTCGACGCCGATCAAACGGACATCGGCGTCGTCTATGAAGGCGTCGAAGATGCCCATGGCGTTGCTGCCGCCTCCGACGCAGGCAATCACCACGTGCGGCAGGCGACCGATCTGTTCGGCGCACTGCCGCTTCGCCTCACGCCCGATGACCGACTGGAACTCGCGGACCATCAGCGGGTACGGGTGCGGGCCGAGCACGGATCCCAGGAGGTAGTAGCTGTCGGCGACGGACGCGACCCAGTCGCGCATCGCTTCGTTGATGGCGTCCTTGAGCGTCCGGCTGCCGGCGTCCACTCGGCGCACGGTCGCGCCGAGCAGCTCCATCCGGAAGACGTTGAGCGACTGCCGCTGCATGTCTTCCGCGCCCATGTAGACGTCGCACGACAGCCCGAGCAGCGCGCAGGCGGTGGCGGTCGCGACGCCGTGCTGCCCTGCGCCGGTTTCCGCGATGACGCGCCGCTTGCCCATCCGCTTCGCGAGGAGCGCCTGGCCGAGCGCGTTGTTGATCTTGTGTGCGCCGGTGTGCGCGAGATCCTCGCGCTTGAGAAAGATGCGCGCGCCGCCGACGCTCTGCGTCAGCCGCCGCGCCTCGAAGAGCGGCGTCTCGCGGCCAACGTAGTTCCGCAGCAGATCGGCGAGCGTCTCGAGGAATGCCGGATCGCGGCGCGCCTGGAAATACGCGGCCTCCAGCTCGGCGACCGGCGTCACGAGCGTCTCGGGCACGAATCGTCCGCCGAACGCGCCAAAGTAGCCGCGCGAGTCCGGGTCGCGTGCGCCGAAGACCGGGTGTATCTGTTCTGGCTTCACGATGTCTCTGCCACTCAATGCCGCGTACTGTTGGAGTCCAGCATGTTGCCGCCGCCCGCGTCGAGCGGCCGCGTGCGCTCGAAGAAGGCGCGGAGCCTGTTCGCGTCCTTCACGCCTGGCGCACTTTCGACACCCGACGAGACGTCGATCGCAAACGGCGCGACGGTTTCGACCGCCCGCTGCACGTTATCGGCGTCGAGGCCGCCCGACAGGATGATCGGGCGCCACCGGGCGATCGCTGCGGCGCGGCTCCAGTCGATCGCGCGTCCTGTTCCACCCCGCATGACAGGATCGTGCGCGTCGAGCAACACCATGACGTCTGGCGGAACCGCCATTGCGTCCCGCTCGACCTCTGCCTGGTCCGCCACGCCAAACGCCTTGATGACCCGAGCCGGGGCCCCTGCATAGCTTTCGGGCGTCTCGTTCCCGTGGAGCTGGACGGCGCCCAGCTTCAACCCGCGGGCGACGTCCGTTACGTATTCGACCGGCTGATCGACAAAGACACCTACGGCCGTGACAAATGGCGGCAAGGCGTCGACTATCCGGGCCGCAGCGTCCGGCTCAAGAAACCTCGGGCTCGAAGGCCAGAAAATGAAGCCAATCGCGCTGGCGCCGAGCTCCACCGCGAGCACCGCGTCCTCGATGCGCCGCACGCCGCAGATCTTGACCCTGATCACCGCGGCGTTCCTCCGCGCAGGCTTCTCAATGCCGCGCCGGGATCCGCCTCGACGATCAACCTCTCGCCGACAAGGAAGGCGTGATAGCCCGCCGCGGTCAGGCGGCGGATGTCGTCGCTGTCGCGGATGCCACTCTCCGCGACGGCAATGGCGGATGGCGGCATCCGGACGATCACATCCTCGAGCACGGACAAGTCGACCGAGAGCGTGCGCAGGTTCCGGCTGTTGACGCCGACAATCTCCGCGCCCGCGCCGATTGCCCTGCGAAGCTCTTCCCCGTCGTGCACTTCCACCAGCGCCGCGAGTCCCAGCTGCGCGGCCTCGTGCAGCAGCGCGGCCAGCGATCGATCGTCGAGCGCGCCCACGATCAGGAGCGCCGCATCGGCACCGTGCACGGCAGCTTCGATCAGCTGATAGCGATCGATCACGAAGTCCTTGCGGAGCACCGGGACGTCGACCGCCGCGCGCACGCTCGTCAGATGATCGAGGCTGCCATCGAAGAACGTGGGTTCCGTCAGCACGGAAATCGCCGCGGCTCCGGCCCGCGCGTAGGCGGCGGCGTGCGCCGCGGGGTCGTAGTCGGCCCGAAGGATTCCCCGGGATGGCGAACGGCGTTTGCACTCGGCGATGATCCTGGGCGCGTTCGACGAACCGAGCGCCGCTCGAAAGGCGTCGCCCTGCGGCCGGCGCTCGATGTGCCGCTCGAGCGCGGCGGACGGCACCGCGCTCGCGCGCAGCTCGACCGCTCGCCGTGTGGCCGCCACGATCGTCTCGAGGAGGTCCGCGACGATCATCTCAGGCGGCCTCCGGTGCGGCGTTCGAGAGCTCGGTCAGCCGGTGCAGCGCATCGCGCGCCTTCCCGTCGTCCAGGGCTTCGGCGCTGCGGCGAATGCCCTCCGGCAACGTCGCCACCGCGCCCGCGATGAGCAGCGACGCTCCGGCGTTGAGGAGAACGATGTCCCGAGCAGGTCCGTGCGTACCGGCCAGAACGTCCCGCGCGATGCGCGCGTTCTCGGCCGCGTCGCCGCCGCGCAGGGACTCGGGGCTCGCCTTCGGCAGCGACACGTCGGCAGGATGCAGGTAGAACGTGTTCACGGCGCCGTCGCGGTACTCGGACACCTTGGTGTAGCCCGTCGTCGAGATCTCGTCGAGACCGTCGGCGCCGTGCACGACCCAGGCTCGCTTCGATCCCAGGAGGCCGAGCGATCGCGCGACGAGCTCCGTCAGCTCCGGCCGCGGCACTCCGACGAGCTGACGCGCGGCGCCGGCGGGGTTCGTCAGCGGCCCGAGCAGGTTGAACGCCGTCCGCACGCCCAGGTCGCGCCGGGCCGGCGCGGCGTGCCGCATGGACGGATGGAACGTCGGCGCGAAGAAGAATGCGATCCCGCCGTCGTTCAGGCACCGCTCGACGACCGGCGCCGGCGCGGCGATGTTGACGCCGAGCGCTTCGAACAGATCGGCGCTGCCGCAGCGGCTCGAGACCGAGCGGTTGCCGTGCTTCGCGACCCGGACGCCGCACGCTGCCACCACGAGCGCGGCTACCGTCGAGACGTTGAACGTGTGCGCCCGATCGCCTCCCGTGCCGCACGTATCGAACACGTCCTCGGGCACGCTCGACAGCTTCGTCGCCCGTTCCCGCATCGTACGCGCCAGGCCGACGACTTCCGACGGGCGCTCGCCTTTCATCGCGAGCGCGATGAGCAGACCCGCAATCTGCGCGGGCTGCGCGCGGCCTTCCATGATCTCGTTCATCGCGGACGCCGCTTCGTCCACGGTCAGATCCTGCCGGCGCTGGAGCTTCTCGATGAGCGCGGAGAACATCACATCTCCAGGAAATTGCGCAGCAGCGTCCGCCCCTCGTTCGTCAGGACCGACTCGGGGTGGAACTGCACGCCGTGAATGGGATACGACCGGTGACGAACGCCCATCACGGTGCCGTCGTCGGTCCTGGCCGCGAGCTCGAGATCCGCCGGCAGCGGCTGCGCGATCACGAGCGAGTGATACCGTCCTGCCGAAAACGGCTGCGAGACGTTCTTGAACACGCCGGCGCCGTCGTGATGGATGTTCGACGTCTTGCCGTGCATCAGCTGCCCGGCGCGAACGACCTGTCCGCCGAACGCGATTCCGATTCCCTGATGGCCCAGGCAGACGCCGAGCACCGGAATACGAGGACCCAGGCGCTTGATCACGTCGACGGAGATGCCCGCATCCTCCGGCCGGCCCGGTCCAGGCGAAATCACGATCCGCTCGGGCTTCATGGCCTCGACGTCGTCAACCGTGACCTCGTCGTTCCTTCGAACGGTCGGAGGCGCGCCGAGCTCGCCCAGGTACTGGGCGAGGTTGTACGTGAACGAATCGTAGTTGTCGATCAGCAGAATCATGAAAGATGAGGCGGACTACAGTCCGCCTTCCGCCATGGCGAGCGCCTGCAGCAGGGCACGCGCCTTGTCTCGCGTCTCTTCGTACTCGGCTGCCGGGTTCGAGTCGGCGACGATGCCGGCGCCGGCCTGTACGTGCGCGCGGCCGTTCCTGATCGTGATCGTGCGGATCGCGATGCAGAAATCGAGGTTGCCGGCAAAGTCGATGTAGCCGATCGCGCCCGCGTAGATGTCCCGTCGTGTCGGCTCGAGCTCCGACAGGATTTGCATCGCGCGAATCTTCGGCGCGCCGGACACGGTGCCTGCCGGGAAACAGGCGACGAGCGCGTCGAGGTGATCGCGATCCTCGGACAGGCGGCCGTCGACCGTCGACACGAGGTGCATCACGTGCGAATACCGCTCGAGCGCCATGTACTGCGGCACCCGGACCGATCCGTACTCGCACACCCGCCCGAGATCGTTTCGGCCGAGGTCCACGAGCATCACGTGCTCGGCGCGCTCCTTCTCGTTCCGCTTCAACTCCTCCGCCAGGCGGAGGTCCTCATCGTCGTTCGCGCCGCGCGGCCGCGTGCCGGCGATCGGATGCGTCTCGGCGCGCCGCCCCTCGACCCGGACGAGCATCTCCGGCGACGAGCCGACGATCGCGAGGGCGCCCATGCGGATGAAATACATGTAGGGTGACGGGTTGACGTGCCGGAGGGCGCGATAGACCGTGAAAGGGTCCGCGGTGACGTCGGTCTCGAAGCGCTGGGACAGCACCGCCTGGTAGATGTCGCCCGCGGCGATGCGCTCCTTGATGTTTCGCACGCCGGCTTCGAAGACTTCGCGGCTCTGGTTCGATCGCACGTCCGGGACGGGCCGGCCGTCCGGCGCCGTCTGGGACAGCCCGCGCTCCAGCTCGCGCTCGAGGAACTGGATTTTGGCGCATGCGAACTGATACAGCGCGCGCAGGTCCTCGTCCGCGGTGATCCGCGCGTTGGCGATGATGAGTATCCGGTGCTTCACGTGATCGAAGGCGAGCACCGTGTCGAACAACATGAACCCCGCGTCGTCCTCGGTTGTCTCGTTCGCCGAAGCCGTGCGCTCGCGATCCGCGCGCTGCCAGGCGTCCTTCAGGACCGGCTCGAATATCGGCGAGGCGTCGTAGCCGATGAAGCCGACCGCTCCGCCGGTGAAGCGCGGCAGCCCCGGGACGAAGGGCGATCGCAGCTCGGCCATCATTCGGCGAAGCGTCGGAATGAAGGGCTCGTCCCCGGCGGTCGTCGTCCCAGACCGCTCGATGGACGTGCCGCCGTCCCTGGCGCGAAGGACGAGGAACGGATCTTTTCCGAGGAAGGAATAGCGCGCGACCCGCTCGCCGCCCTCCACGCTCTCGAACAGGAACGCGTAGTCGGAATGCTCGGCGATCTTGAGAAAGGCGGAAACCGGCGTCAGGAGATCCGCGATGATTTCCTTGACGACGGGCACGAACGTACCGCGCCGTGCCAGCTCCACGAACTCTTCGAACGTTGTTTGCTTCATAAGCTGACCGCCGACGCGAAAAGGCCCCGAGGAGGGCACTGCCCCGACCACAGTTCGAACTGGCGCTCGGCCTGAGCGATGAGCATCTCGATCCCGCCGATCGTCTCGCAGCCCTGCGCGCGGGCATCCTTCAGGAGTTCGGTCTCGGGCGGCGAATAGACCAGGTCGTACACGATCCGTCCGTCCAACGCGACGTCCGCCATCGGATTGCCGGGATTCGCGACGCTGCCCGCGGTCGTCGCGTTGACGAGCAGGTCCCACCCGGCCGTTCGCGGAGGAAACTCGCTCACGTTACCCTTGACGGTCTCCGCAATCTGCCTGCCCGCGTCCTGCCGGCGCGCGCTGATCGTCACCGCGGCGCCCCGATCGGCAAGGGCCACGCTGACGGCGCGCGCGGCGCCGCCTGAGCCCAGCACGAGCGCGCGCGTCCCGTGGAGATCGATCCGGCCCGTCAACGGCGCCAGAAAACCGTCGACGTCGGTGTTTGCGCCAATCCACCTGCCGTCGCGGACGATCAGCGTGTTGATGGCGCCGACGCGCGCGGCGAGCGGATCGATCTCGTCGAGATGCGGCAGCAGCGACACCTTGAACGGCGTCGTGATGCTCGCCCCGCGCAGATTGGCGGCGCGCGCGAAGCTCACGAAGTCCTCCACGTCGCGCGCCTCGAGCGGAACGTAGACCGCGTTCATCCCGAGTGCGGCAAAGCCGGCGTTGTGCATCACGGGCGATCGCGAGTGCACGATCGGGTTGCCGGCGACGGCGTACAGCGCCGCGTCTGGAGTGATGCGCCGGAACTTGAAATCCTGCACCAGCCGCTCCAGCGTCAGCTGACCCGGCGCGACGTCATCTCCGGCGTACGTCCAGCGGCTGCCAAGCCGCGCCGCGAGGATGCGCGACGCCAGACCCGCGTTGCCCATCCCGATCAGGATGTGGCTGTCGCCGTTGCCTCGACGGGCGCTCGACTCCGCGAGATCGAACAGCGGAATCATCTCCTCGAGGCGATCCACCTGCACGGCGAGCTTCGCGACTTCCGCGCCGCTCCGCCGCAGCGACTCGAACCGGCCGGCGACATCGGGCGGCACGCCTTGAAAGTTGTGCTCCGACAGGACGATGCGCCGGCCCGCGTTCGCCCTGACGAGGTCCGACGCGAACGGCGCGGCGGCTTCGACGTCGACGTAAGCCGCGCCGTGGGTCAGCGCGCTCTCGAGGACGCGACGGCGCTCCTCCTCGCTCCCCGTGAAACGGCCTCCTTCCCACTGGGCGCGGCACGTCACCACGATCGGCGTGCGAGCCCCTTCGAGCGCGGCGGCCGCATCGGGCCGATCGGCGTAGTCCAGTCGGAGCTCGACGATGTCGGCGCCGCTGGCGGCGTCCCTGCCCCGGCGGATCTCCTCCATCGTGCCGCCCGTGACGACTGCGCAGAGTTGCGGTTGCGTCATCGCAAAATAAAAAAGCCCCCTCAGCGCGCGGCTGAGAGGGCTTCTGGATCCTTGAGTCCTGCGGTTCGCAGGCCTAGTGGATGACCCCCTCAGCGGACGCGTACCACCACCAATAGGACGGGCTCGTCCCATGGTGCGGGCGCGCGCTCGTAAAGAGGAACATCACGATGGGGTCGAACCATAACACCTTTCTCCTTGACCTGCAACCAGTTGCTCCTTATAACTGAGAGAGCGCCCCGGTTTCTCCAGCAAACTCATGAAGTTACGAATCGCCGCCGTCCTGGCTGCCCTGCTCGGCACGTCCCTTCCCGCCGCCACCACGCTCATGCCTGTGGAAGAGATCAAGCCCGGCATGGTCGGTGTGGGCCGCACCGTCTTCGAAGGCACGGAGCTCAAGGACTTCAAGGTCCACATCATCGGCGTCCTGCGAAACGTACAGGGCCCGCGCCGCGATCTGATTCTCGCGCGGCTCGAGGGCGCCGGGCTCGCGGAGTCTGGCGTCTCCCAGGGCATGAGCGGAAGCCCGGTCTACATCGACGGACGCTTGATCGGCGCAGTCTCCTACTCGATTGGACAGTTTTCGAAGGAGCCGATCGCGGGCATCACGCCGATCGCGGAGATGAAGGACGCGACCGGGCTCCCCCGCCGCAGCGGGACGAACCAGGCGCGTCTCGAGCTGCCGATCACGCGCGAGGGATTCGCCGCTGCGCTGACGGCCCTCTCGGAGCGCCTCGCGCCGTTTGCGCGGCGTCCGGCCGACGTGCAGGCGATTGGTCTTCCCGCCGCGGCGGGAGCGCAGATCGGTCCGATGCTCCGGCCAATCGCGACGCCGCTGCTGCTCGGCGGCTTCGAGCCCGAAACCGTTGAACTGGTGTCTTCCGGCTTTCGCGGCGCGGGCTTCACGCCGATCGTGACCGGCATTACGGGAAGCCAGCAGAGTGTGCCGCCATCCGGTCCGCTGCGCGAAGGCGATGCCATCGGCGTCTCGCTCGCCAGCGGCGACCTCGAGATGGGAGCGACGGGCACGGTGACGCACATCGACGGCGATCGGATCTACGCATTCGGCCATCCCCTGTACAACCTGGGCCCGGCGCAGTTTCCGCTCACGCGCGCCTACGTTCACACGGTGCTGCCAAGCCTCCTCACGTCGTTCAAGATCTCGTCGATGGGAGACACGATCGGGACGATGCACCAGGATCGGGCGACCGCGATCGCGGGTACGCTGGGCAAGGGCCCGACCCTCGTGCCGATGACGGTCACGTTGCAGCGGACGGCCGACGCGGGGCCGGCAGGCGGCGCGGGGGACGCGCAGAAGCGCACGTTCAAATACGCGCTCGTCAACGACCAGATGTTCACGCCGCTCATCGCCTACGTGGCGATGTTCAACACGCTGTCCTCGTACGAACGTCAGTTCGGCACCGCGACCTTCTCGGTCAAGAGCCGCGCGAAGGTGCGCGGACACGCGGATCTGTCGCTCGACGACGTGTTCACTGGGGACAATGCGATGCTGGGCGCCGCGACATCGATCGCCGGTCCATTGAGCATGCTGCTCGCCAACGATCTCGAACCGATCACGGTCGAAGGCCTCGACATCTCCATCACCTCCGCGGAGACCCCGCTCAGGGTCAGCATCGAGCGCGTGTGGCTCGACGACATCCGGCCCCGCAGCGGGCGCACGACCTCGCTGAAGATCCTGACGAAGAGTTATCGCGGCGAGGAGAAGATCTCGACGGTTCCCATCGAGATTCCGTCGAACGCGCCTGCCCGGCTCTCGATCCTGGTCACCGACGGCCGTCAGTTGAATACCATCGAACAGCGCGACATCCGGCGGTCGCTCGATCCTCAGAGCGTCGCGCAGCTCGTCAAGCTCCTCAACGAGACGCGCCGGAACAACCGCATCTACGTCCGCCTGATGACGGGAACCCCCGGCGCCGTGGTCAACGGTGAAGCGATGGCGGCTCTCCCGCCCTCGGTCCTGTCGATTCTCGAGAGCGATCGCAACGGCGGAAGCTTCACGCCGATGCGAAGCGCGACGGTCGGTGAATGGGAGCTGCCGATGGATTCCGCGGTCACCGGCTCGCGCCTCCTCACGATCGAAGTCGACAACGGTTCCGGCCGTTGATGTCGTACGGGACTCCGTACGTTAGCGTCCGGCTTCAGCCGGACTTCTCCGGTCCGCCTGAAGGCGGACACTACATGAGATAGCTTCCAATGCACACCCGGGTCACCGCTCGATCCGTACGGGACGCCTGCGCCGCGTCCCTCTCCGCAACCACACGATTCCGGCCCGCGTTGGCCGTTGCGATCGCTGCCCTGGCGTCGGCCGCCGTTCTCGCGGCCATGCCCGCGTTCTGGACGGTCTCGACGCAAGCCGACTTCCTGAAGGGCGACGTCGAGGATCTCTCCATCGACAACGACGGCCGCGTGTTCCTCGGGCCGTCCACGACCCTGGTCGCGGAGACGGCTGCGCCCTTTCTCTGGAGCATCGTCGCGGGCGCGGACGGGACGCTTTGGGCCGGAACGGGCAACGAAGGCAAGGTCCTCAAGATCGGCAAGGACGGCAAGGCCGCCACGTTCTTCGACGCGCCCGAGCTCGAGGTCCATGCGATCGCGGCGGCGCCGAACAACGGGCTCTACGTGGCAACCTCGCCGGACGGAAAGATCTATCACGTCGCCGCGGACGGGACGTCGCGGACGTTGTTCGATCCGGAAGACAAGTACATCTGGGCGCTCGCCGTCGATCGGAGCGGCGCGCTCTACGCCGCCACTGGTGACAAGGGCGTCATCTACAAGATCACGCCCGACGGAAAGGGCGCCCGGTTCTACAAGACGAACGCCACCAACGTCGTCTCCCTCGCATTCGCGAGCTCGGGAGAGTTGATTGCCGGTACGGAATCGCCCGGACGCATTTTCCGAATCGATGCGAGCGGAAAGGCCTTCGTGCTCCTGGACTCGCCGTACAAGGAGATCCATGCGCTGCGCGTCGCCGGCGACGGGACGCTCTATGCAGCGGCCGTGAGCGGCACTCAGCCGTCCGGCGAGGATCGGACCGTCGAGCGGCCGGCGACGACGGACACCGCGCGGCCTCCAGCGACGGCGGGCACGACGGAGATCACCTCGATCGCCGTGGTCGACACGCCGGCCGCGCCGCCAGTAATCTCCGCCGTCTTACGCCGCAGCAACCGCGGTGCGGTGTACAGGATCAGGCCGAATGGCCTCTGGGACACCTACTGGGAAACGGGCGAAGACTCGCCATTCGACCTGCTGATCGAGCCCGAGGGGAGCCTGCTCGTCGGCACCGGCCCGGAGGGAAAGATCTTCCGGCTGGCCGGCGATCCGGCTCGCGCGACGCTGCTCTCGCGCGCGACCGCGCGTCAGGTCACGGCGCTGCTGCGCGATCCGTCCGGCCGCGTCGTGGGCGCGACGAGCAATCCCGGGAAATTGTTTTCCCTCTCGTCCGGCGCCGCGCGGCGCGGCAGCTACGAATCGGACGTCCGCGACGCCGGGACGGTCGCGACGTGGGGCGTGATTCGGTGGCGCATGACCGCGCGTCCCGGCCAGGTGCAGATCTTCACGCGCACGGGGAACACCGCCGCTCCCGACGAGACATGGAGCGGCTGGTCGAAGCCCTATAGCATCGCCGACGGCGAGCAGATCGCGAGCCCGAACGCGCGCTATCTCCAGTGGCGCGCCGTGCTGACCGCCGACGCGGCCCCGCTCCCGGTGCTCACGTCGGTGACCGCGGCGTATCTGCCGCGTAATCTCCGTCCGGAGATAGCGTCGATCACCGTCCACCCGCCGGGGACGATCTTCCAGAGACCCTTCTCGACCGGTGACATGGAGATTGCCGGCTTCGAGGACAACACGTCCGACGGCCGTCCGCCGTCGCAGGCCCAGTCGGCCCCGGGCGCTCCGCCGCCGCCCGCCCCGCCGCTCGGACGCCGCATTTATCAAAAGGGGCTGCAGACGTTCGTCTGGAAGGCCGAGGACGACAACAGCGACCGGCTGCAATACGACGTGTCGTACCGCCGCGAAGGCGAAACCGCGTGGAAGGTCCTCAAGCGCGGCATGTGGGATCCGATCTTCGTGTGGGACACGACCTCGGTGCCTGACGGCACGTACCTGGTGCGGGTCTCCGCCTCGGATGCGCCGTCGAACGCGCCAGCCACGGCGCTCACCGGCGAGATGGAGAGCGTCACGTTCGACATCGACAACACGCCGCCGAGGATCGAGGCCCAGCCTGCGGCCCGCACCGGCGCCAAGGCGACGATCGCTTTCGCCGTGCGCGACGAGCAGTCGGCCGTGCAGCGCGTCGAGTACTCGCTCGACGCCAGCCGCTGGCGCATGGTCTATCCGAAAGATGGAATACCGGACTCGCGGCGCGAGGAGTTCGAGGTCACGGTGGACGATGTCGAGGCGGGACGGAACGTCATCATCCGCGCGACCGACGCCATGAACAACGTGGCGACGGCCGTCGCGCCGCTGCAGCGATAGACGCGGATCCCGCGGATCACGCGGACTATGATCGCAGCTTCCCTCTCACCGTCGTCTGCGCCACGAGCCAGACGAGCCTGACGGCGACGGGATACCCTCGAGTTCGGCGGGCTGGAGACGCGCCTGGGAGATCGCGTCCAGGATGCTCGACGTGTGACGCCGATCGCTGTCGTTCCTCAGGACCGACAGATCCGCCACGCTGCCGTCGCGCGTGACGACGGCGCGGATCGCCAGCATCGAGTCGTTGCCCGAGACGTTGTTGGACAGGACGCTGCTCTCGAGCATCCGCTGGACCGCGCCGTCCTGCGGCACGCTCGGCAGGCTGTAGCGATAGTCGAGGCGGGCCGGGTTCAGATCGGATCCCGACGGCGCCGCCATGACGGCGAACACGCCGGCGAGCGAATCGTGGCGCGCCGGCATCGAGATGGTCATCGTGCCGAGCGCGATGGCCGCGCACAGCAGGCTGGCCGCCGTGGACGCGAGGCCAATCCAGATGAGATGCAGATCCTCGAACAGGCGCGACGCGCGGGCGCGAAGCGACGCCTCGTGCTCCGCGGTCATCCGGTTCACGACGCCGTCCGCGAGCCCCGTCCAGTCGTCGGCGGGTCCGGGGGCGGCCGCGAGCCGCAGCGCATCGCCGATGCCCGCGAGCTCGCGCAGCTCCCGCGCGCACGGCGGGCAGTCGTTGAGATGGCTCTCGACGGAGATGAGATCCGTGATCGGCAGCTCGCGATCGTAAAAGGCCGCGAGACGCCGCCGAACTGCCGAGCAGGTCAACAACGTCATACGTCCCTCAATTCGGCGCGCAACGCTTCACGCGCGCGCGCCAGCCGCGATTTCACCGTGCCTACCGCAATCCCGAGCGAGAACCCGATTTCGTCGTAGCTGAGTCCGTCGATCTCGCGCAGGACCAGCGCCGTCCGCTGGTCGAACGGCAGATCGTCGAGCGCCTGCCGAATCCGTCCTGCCATTTCCTTCCGCCCGAGGACGCGATCCGGGGAGCCGCCGTTGTGCTGTTCCGGAGGATCCCCGTGATCCCGGATGTGCTCGTCGAGCGAGACCTGCTGCGATCGATGACGCCGGCGCCACCATCGCTGACGGTTCCGCGCCTGGTTGACCACGATGCGGTAGATCCACGTGCGGAGCGCCGAATGGCCGCGGAACGTGTGGATCGTTCTGAAGACGCGAAGGAAGACTTCCTGGGAGAGATCGAGCGCTTCGTTGTGATCTCCGAGCAGGTTCAGCGACAACTGGTAGACCATGCGCTGGTGCTCGTGGACCAGCTCCGCACAGGCGTCTTCGTCGCGCGCGGCGCAGCGCTGAATCAGGGCGGCCTCACGCCCCCCGACTTCATCCCAGGTGATGGCTCGAACCGGCTTCACAGACAGTCCCTGTGCCATCTTAGCACTCCATCGCTCCAAGGCGTCGTGACTCGCTACCCCTTTAGAACCCGCTTTTGGGCCGGGGTTCCATTCGTCCCCAAGTGCTACTATCCGCGTGTGAAACGGGTCGTTTTCCTGGTCCTCCTCGCCGCCGGCCTGACGGCCGGGTATGTCTATTCCGTCACCACCCGGGAGAGCGACCATCGTGACCTGATCGAGCAGGGGGACGCCGCGCTCGACCGGGGGGACCTGTCGAGCGCCATCGAGGCGTTCAGCGGAGCGATCGTGCTGCGCGACGATTCGATGATCGGGTATCTGAAGCGCGGCGACGCCTACCGGAGGCGCGACGAGCTGGAGGCGGCCCTCCGGGACCTGAAGCGCGCGGTCGAGATCGATCCGTCGGCGACGCGGCCTCGGGAGCTGCTCGGCGACGTCAACTACGCGCGCAGCCGGTTCGGGCCGGCGGCCGAACACTACGAGGCGTACATCGGGCTGGACGATCGATCGCCGCGGGTCCTCTACAAGCTGGCGCTGGCGCGCTACCGCGCCGGGCAGCCGGCGCCCGGGATCGCGGCCCTCCAGAGCGCGATCGCGATGGACAACGACTTCGCGGAAGCGTACTACCTCCTTGGACTCTGCCTTCGCGACGCGCAGCGGCCCACCGAGGCGATCGCGGCGCTGCGGCGCGCCATCACGATCGCCCCGGCGTTCCTCCCCGCGCGCGAAGAGCTCTCGGATCTGTACGAGCACCTCGGGCGCCTGCAGGACTGGATCGAGCAGCTCGAGGCGCTGCGCGCGCTGGACCCGGGCGCCGCGCGCGACGTCACGCTCGGGCTCGCGTACTCGAAAGCCGGTCAGCCCGACCGCGCCGTCATCATCCTGGGCAGCGTGAGCGAGCGCCACCCGAAGCATCGCTACACCTACGTCGCGCTCGGCCGAGTCTGGCTCGAAGCCGCGCAGGCGCGTGCGGATCGTGTCGAGCTCAACAAAGCGCTCGAGGCGCTGGAGAAGGCGGTAGCCGCCGAGGACACGAGCGAGGCTTTCACGCTGTTCGGCCGCGCGCTGCTCCTGGCCGACGACGCCGAGACGGCCGAGCGGATACTCCTGCGCGCGACCGAAAAGCTTCCCGCAGATCCGCTCTCGTTCTACTACCTCGCCGACGCGGCGGAGCGGCGCGGCCACCCGGAGACGGCACGGCAGGCGCTGATCGATTACGTCGGGCTCGAAGGCGAAGAGGCCGATGTGCGCCGGCGCTCCGCCATTGCCGTGAGGATCGGCGACTTGTCGATGCGGATCGACGACTACCCGCTCGCGCTCTCGTACTACGAGCGCGCCGCGCCGCTCCTGTCGTCCGACCCCGCGTTCGCGGTCAGGTTCGCCGAAGCGCGATGGCGCAACGGCCAGACCGAGGTCGCCCGAGCGATGCTGGGCAAGGTCCTCGAGAAGGATCCCGCGCATGCCGCGGCGCGCGCGCTGCTTCGACGGATCTCCACCGGCGCGCCGAAGACGCCAGCGGCACCGTCGACTGCGGGCGCCGCCCTAGGCAGCCCGTGGTGAAACGCCAGCTGCATTCGGCCGGCGATGCATCCCCGCTGACGGCGTTGCTCCTCGCTCAAATACTCCCGGTATTCTCGGTCGTCGCGCCTTGTCAGCGGGGCGCCTCGCCGGCCTCGGTGCGACGCTGGCGTTCCACCACGGGCTTCCATGAGAAGGCTGGTCGGTGTCAAGCCGAAGGGTAACGATCACTTCATGTCGTCGATCTGCCTCTGCCGCTGATGCTGTCTTGCTGCCGTAGACTGCGCCTGAGCGTCGGACCCTCGGATCGCACGACCTGGCTTCCATTCGCACTCGTTGATGAGCCGTGTGTCGACTCGGTGCCTGTTGGGGTCCCTTTCTATGGTCCGGTGCTGCCAGCTGCTAGTCGGTCTTCCGTCGCCACACGGTGTGGCGACGTTCGACCCTCCCGTGGGCGCAGTCACCGGGGTCCGGTTTCGATCCGTCGCTCAGCTGCGCGTCGATGTTCCGAGTCCGTCCATCTGTTGTTACGCGGCCGGCCGCACGCGGATGCCCCGCATCGGGTCGTAGGCTTCCTGGGTGATCCAGATCCGATGCATCAGCACCACGAGCTTGCGCGCCACCGCCACCACCGCCCGCTTCTTCGCATTCTTTCCGCCGCGGCTCGCCAGGGACGAGCCCCCAGCGGCGCAGGGCCGAGTCCCGCCCAAAGGGACCCAAGATGTACTGCGCACTCTGCGTGGCGAGCCGGCGCATCAACGGGTCGCCAGCTTTGGTAATCCCCAACTGCGGCGATCGCATCCCGGAGTCGCGTTGTTTCGGCTTGAGCCCGAGATAGCACCCGACATCGCGACTCCGTTTGAAGCGAGACCGATCGTTGTTCAGCACCAGCACGAAGGCCACAGCCGTCAGCGCGCCGACGCCGTGGATCGTCTGAATGGCCTGCGTCTCGGGATACGCGCGCGCTTTCTCCACCACCAACCGATCGTACGCCGCAATGTCGTCGGTCAAGGTCTGGACCAGGCGGAGTCAAGGGCAGCAACGCGGGCTGCAACGCCTCCGGACAGGCCTCGGTCGCCTTCCGCGCAAACGTCAGCGTCGGCGAGGCCGGGAGTCGGTGGCCCGTGGACTTCACCATCCCGCGCACGGCATTCACGATCTTCGTGCGCGTCTGGACGGCCACCTCGCGGGCCCGGATCAGCGTGAGATCGATCTGCGTCTGGGCCGACCGCGTATGAATCGGGCGAGAGGAGCGCCGGCCCGACGTGCGCGAGGCGCGCCAAGAAGCGCGCATCCGCGCGATCATGCTTCGCATCGCTCTCCGCAATCAGCCGCAGCTTCCGCGGATTCGCCACCAACACCTCGTGGCCCAGCGCGATCAATAGGCGACTGATCCACGGCGAATGCGTGCCCGCTTCCAGGGCGATGCGCATCCGTCCCTTCCCCTCGAACAGCACCCGTAACGACGCCTCCGTGGTCTTCACCGCGCCCTCCGCCACCACGCCGCCGTCGAGATCCAGCACACAGTAGTGGCTCTGCCGATCACCGACATCCAGCCCGACGACCGCCTGATACTGCGGCGTGACCAAGACCGCACCGTCGTCGGCTGGCTGCGGCTGGGCCGCGGCGACGTCGACGAGCGCTCGCTGTATTCATGACGCGTCGTGCTTGATATTCTTCTTCATGGCTGGTCTCCTTGAATGCACCTCGAGTGCGTCTGTTCACCGGGAGCGTAAAATGCATCCCGTTCAAGAGACCAGCCTTCTCATCCCAGCTGCTACCGCGCTAGCTTCGGGTCGACCCGATCCCGAAGCCCGTCGCCGAGAAAGTTGAACCCGAGGACGAGGGTAGCGATCGCGAGTCCAGGAAAGATCGTGAGGTGCGGCGCGTCGAACAGGTGCGATCTCCCGGCATCGAGCATAGTCCCCCAGCTTGGCGTCGGCGGCTGAACGCCGAGCCCCAGGAAACTCAAGGCCGCCTCGGCGATGATCGCGCCCGCCATCCCCAGCGTCGCCTGAACGACGACGGCGGGCAGCGCCGTTGGAAGGACATGGCGCAGCACGATGCGCGGCGCACCGGCTCCGAGCGCGCGTGCCGCCTGGACGAACTCGAACTCCCGCGCGCGCAGCGCCTGGCTGCGCACGAGACGCGCGTAGCCGACCCACCCAATCACCGAGAGCGCGATCACGACGTTCCTCAGGCTGGGACCGAGGACGGCGACCAGCGCGATCGCGAGAAGGATCCCCGGAAATGCCATCAGGACGTCGACCGCGCGGCTGATGAGATCGTCGACCTTGCCGCCGAAGTAGCCGGCGATCGATCCGAGCAGCATGCCGACGATCGACGAGACCGACACGACGGCGACGCCGACCATCAACGAGATTCGCGCGCCGGAGAGGAGCCGCGAGAGGATGTCCCGGCCGAGCTCGTCGAGGCCGAATGGATGCGAGAGGCTCGGTCCCTCGAGGCGGCGCGCAAGCTCCTGCGCGGCGGGATCGTACGGCGACAGCGCCGGGCCTATCGAGGCTGCGAGGATCGCGACGATCACGATGGCGAGACCGACGCGAATCATCAGTCGTACCTGATCCGGGGATCGAGGAAGCCGTACGTCAGGTCCGTGAGGAGGTTCATCATCACGTAGGTCAGCGAGATGAACAGGATGCAGCCCTGGACCAGCGGATAGTCGCGGAAGTTGATGGCTTGAATCAGCAGCCGTCCGACGCCGGGCCAGGCGAAGATCGTCTCGGTGATGATCGTGCCGGTGAGCACCGCGCCGAACTGAAGGCCGACGATCGTCACGACCGGAATGAGACTGTTGCGAAACGCATGGCGCACGATCGCGCGCAGGCGGGACAGGCCTCGCGCGCGCGCCGCGAGCACGTACAGCTCGCGCAGCTCTTCGAGCAGGCTCGCGCGCGTCATCCGCGCCAGAATCGCCGCCAGCGCGGCGCCAAGGGTCACGGCGGGCAGGACGATGTGCGCGATCGTCCCGGTGCCGGCAACGGGAAGCCAGCCGAGGTACACAGCGAAGAGGATCGCCAGAAGCGGACCGAGCCAGAAGTTCGGCATCGAGATCCCGAGGAGCGCCAGCGTCATCGCCGCATGGTCGATCGAGGTGCCGCGGAACACCGCGGCGGCAATGCCGAGCGGGATCGCGAGCAGGATCGCGACGGTCATAGCCGCCGCCGCGAGCTGCATGGTGCGGAACAGCCGATCCCGGATCTCACGCGTCACGGGCGTGCCGTACCGGAAGGAAGTGCCGAGATCTCCCCGGAGGAGACCGGACAGAAACACCCGGTACTGAGTAACGAGAGGGCGATCCAGGCCGAGCGTCTTCCGGAGCTGGGCGACCTCTTCGGCGGATGCCCCATCGCCGAGCATCGACTGCGCGGGATCTCCCGGGACGAGGTGGATCAGCGCGAACACGAGCGTCGCCACGCCGAGCAGAACGGGGATCGTCAGCAGCAGCCGGCGTACCAGATACCGCGCCATCGAACGCCGAGGATATCACTTGCGCTCCGCGTCGATCCGCAGGCGGCGCAGCATCTTGGCAAGCCCCTGCCGCGAGACGCCCAGCGCGCGAGCCGCACGCGCGCGCTGCCCGCCGGCCTGGGCCAGGGCCGCGCGCACGAAGCGCCGCTCGAATTCGTGACGCGCGGCTTCGAACGTGTCCGTCTTCGCGGGGGACGCGCGCGCGACGTGGCCGGGCAGCATCGACGGCACGATGCGCCCCCGCCGCGGCGCGTGCACGGCGAGCGACGCGATCGCGTTCTGGAGCTCGCGGATGTTGCCGGGCCAGTCGTAGCGCGCCAGCGCGGCGAGGGTCTCGGCCGCCAGCGTCGCGGAGGATCCGACGCGGTGCGTCGCGTCCGTCCAGAAATGGAGCGCCAGCGCGGGAACGTCGGTCGCGCGATCCCGCAGCGGTGGCACCGCGATGCGGATGACGTCGAGGCGGAAGCGGAGATCCGACCGGAAGCGGCCGCCGGCCGCGTCCTCGTCGAGTCTGCGGTTGGTCGCAGCGACGATCCGTGCGTCCACGCGGCGCGGCATGTTCTCGCCGACACGCCGCACTTCCCCGTCCTGCAGCACGCGAAGCAGCTTGGCCTGCGCGCGTGGCGAGAGCTCGCCGACTTCGTCCAGGAACAGCGTGCCGCCGTCAGCTTCTTCGAAGAGCCCGGCCCGCTCGCCGACGGCGCCGGTGAACGCGCCGCGCGCGTGGCCGAAGAGCTCCGCCTCGAGCAGGTCATCGGACAATGCCGCGCAGTTGACCGTGCAGAGACGGCGATCTCGGCGAGCGCCGAGCCTGTGGATGCCGCGGGCGACGAGCTCTTTGCCGCTTCCGCTCTCGCCTTCGATGAGCACAGGAAACGGCGCCCGGGCCGCGCGCGCGATCGCGTCGCGCAGGAGAAGGGCGGCGGGAGACGTGCCGACGAGCTCGCCGCACGCGGTGTCGGCGTGGACGACCGGGGCGCGATCGAGCAGGCTCCTGACGGGCGCCGCGGCCGCGAGGGCGCCGGCGCGCAAGAGCGTCGAGCAGCGCTCGTGATCGACCATGGCGCCGGTGGTCCATCGGCAGCACATGACGGCGATCGCCTGGCGGCCGTAGCAGACGGGCTCCGCGGCTTGACGCGGCTCGGCGCACGTGGACCCGGACAGCGCGCTTCCGCCGCCGAGGATACGCTCCACGACACGCGCGTCGCCCTGCCACGGACGGCCGGCTCTCGCCAGCGTGCGCGGCTCTGTGGTGCCGCCGACGATCTGCACGGACACAGCTCGCAGCCGTTCGCACAGTGTTTCGCACAGGCTCGAGAGCGCCGCGTTGTCGTCCTCAGCGCCCTGCGCGATCTCGAGCAGGTGCTGAAGGTCGCGCAGCGACTGCTCGTGCGCCGTCGTGATGCTGACACTCCCCTGAGCGACCCGTTCGTTGCAGGCCGTTTCGATCTCCGTGCGGACGAGCGGCGGCAGCGATTGGTGTCGCAGGGCCGCGCGCAGCTGACCCGTCATGCGTCCACTAGGTGCGGGCGGCTTGTCGCGGCGGCCTGACGGCTCGACGCCGCGTGCGTACCGGACGAGAATGGCACGCAGACGCAGGCCGAGGATCGGCAGATGCGCTTCAGTCGCGAGCTGTCGTCCGCGCTCGTACCACGCGCTGGCCTGATCCCAATCGCCGAGCGCGCACTGCACGATGGTCATGGCGCGGGCGGACGTGGCGAGCAGGCGTCGATCCCCGAGATCCCGCGCGAGCCGGATCGCCTCGTTCGCGGCAGCCATCCCGGAGGTCACGTCGCCGCTCGCGGCACGGATCCTGGCGAGCAGCGTCAGTGCCTCGACCTGCGTCCGATCACCACGGCCCGATTCGACGATGGCGGTGAGCAACAGGCGCGCCTCCTCCGATCTCGACTGCCAGAACAGACACCTCGCCAGTGCGTACTGCGCGCGTTGCTCCATGCCGGGTTCGTTGAGGACGGCCGACGCGGCACATGCGCCTCGAAGGGCCGCTTCAGCCTCCGTGAAGCGCTGCTCGTCGGTCCACACGATCCCGATGCCGATGCTCGCGCGAACGCCGCGCGGCGCGTCCCCGGCCAGCCGTCTCGCGCGCTCGAATCCTTCGAGCGCCCGTTCGCATCTCCCTCGGCAGCGATCGATCCACGCGAGTTGCTCCGAGCAGGCGCCAGCGCCGGCCTGATCGCCGCGCCCTTCGAGCACGCGGCTCGCACGCGAGAGCAGCCGAACCGCCGACGCGTGCCGCCCTCGCTCGGCCAGGCGCGCAGCGCGATCCGGTGCGTCCGCGAGCGCCCGGCCCGGCCTCTTGCGCGCATGCGCCGGCGGCACGACGCTCTCGACGCCGTACGCCGCAGACGATTCGTGAACCAGCGCAACCCGCACGACAGGATCCGTGAGGCAGACGCCTCGAAGCCGCTCCAGAAAGGGTCCCGGAAAACCTCCCGCTCCGCGCGCGGCGTGCAGCAATTCATCGTCTTCGGGACCGGTATCGCTGTCCGCGAAGATCATCGCCGTCAGCGCCCGCACTCCCATCGGGTCCATGTGCAGCCGGCCCGGACCCGGTGCCTCGGTTCGGGTGAACCGGAGGGCGACGTGACGGCGGGCGCTCGCGGTTCCGAGGCCGGCGAGAAACTTCGCGATCGCGTCACGTTCCACGACGGCGGCCTCCTCATCGAGGAGCAGACAGAGGTGACGTCCATCGAGGCAGTCGCACACGCCGGGTATTCGCAGGAGCACGCCGATCGAAACCGGGATATACCCGCGCAGTCGTGCCGAGCGAGCCGCGAGCATCCGCGCTGTTCGCAGACCCGATCCCTCTCCACCCGCGACTTCGACAGGCGCGGTTCCGCCGTGTCCGCCCTCGTCCAGCACCTCCTCGATGCCTGCAAGCGCTGCGCGTGCCTGGAGGATTACGCCAAGCGGCCGACGGCGGACGGGCGGAGTGGCGCTCGAGAGCTCACGAACCGCGAAACGCGCGATCGCGTGGCGTGAGCTGAATGCCGCGCGATCGGAGGAACCGGACGAGGTGCGTCAGCATGAGGGAACCCGTGCGCCCCGAGGTCCGCAGCGGACTCGCCCCGGCGCCGTACGCCTCGAACGTGCGGCGACGGTCGACGAAGCCGAAATCCACGAGCGGGTTGAGCAGTGGATGACGCAGCCTGGCGAGCTCGGCACATCGATCGTTCCAGATCATCTGCGCGGGCCTGTCGCCTGCGGGCGCGACGCGGAGCCGAACGCGCCCGCCGCTGGCGAGATCGATGGCGCTGTCGAGGTGCGATCCATCGGTGAGAAAACGGTCGCCAATCAGGTGCGGCATCTCGATTCGTCTGACCCGACTGCAAGAGCGCAGCCGCGGCGTGCCACGGCGGAATGCGGACGGAATCCGCGCGGCGCGGGCCCGGCGATCGCAGAAAGTTCGTATACAATGAGCTCCCTCATGGTGCGATTTCTCACCGCCGGTGAATCGCACGGACGCGCGCTCGTGGTGATCCTCGAGGGCATTCCGGCCGGCCTTCCAGTCGACATCGACGAAATCACGCGGGACCTGCGCCGGCGCCAGGGCGGCTACGGCCGCGGGCGGCGCATGGCGATCGAGTCCGATCGCGCCGACATCCTCTCTGGCGTGCGCGCGGGCGAGACGATCGGCGGTCCGATCGCGATGATGATCGAGAACCGCGACTGGCCGAACTGGCAGCACACGATGCGCGTCGGCGTCGAGCCGCCGCCCGACGCCGGCGGTGCGCGCCGCGCGCCCGTGACGCGGCCGCGGCCCGGGCACGCGGATCTCGCCGGCGCCGCCAAGTACGGCGCGCTCCGACGTGCGCGACATCCTCGAGCGCGCGAGCGCGCGGGAAACGGCCGCACGCGTCGCCGCCGGCGCCATCGCCAAGCAGCTGCTCGCCCGAATCGGCGCGCGGATCACGAGCCACGTCTTCGTGCTCGGCGAATCGCGCCTGCCCGAAGGCACCGTCGTGCCGTTCGAACGTGCGGCGGCGCTCCCCGACGACAGTCCGCTGCGCTGCGTCGACGCCGGCGTCGAGCAGAAGATGATCGCCGCCATCGATCGCGCGAAGGAGGCCGGCGACACGATGGGCGGCGCCTTCGAGGTGATCGTCAACGGGCTGCCGATCGGCCTCGGCAGCTACACGCAGTGGGATCGCAAGCTCGACGGACGCCTGGCGCAGGCCCTGATGTCGATTCCCGCGATCAAGGCAGTGGGGGTCGGGCTCGGCCCCGGCGTCGCGGACCGGCCCGGCTCGCGGGTCCACGATGAGATCGTGCCCGACTCGACCGGGACCATGGCAACCGGCGTCACTCGCCCGACGAACAATGCGGGCGGCCTCGAGGGCGGCGTCACCAACGGCGAGGACCTGCGCGTCTCGGCGTGGATGAAGCCGATCTCGACGCTGATGAAGCCCCTGCGATCGGTCGATCTGACGACGATGGAGGAATCGCCGGCGGCCATCGAACGAAGCGACGTGTGCGCCGTGCCGGCCGCGGCCGTCGTCGGCGAAGCGATGGTGGCGCTCGTGCTCGCCGACGCCGTCGTCGATCGCTTCGGCGGCGACGCGGTCGTCGATCTCGAGCGCGCCGTGGCCGCGTCGCTCGACGCCGTCCGCTCGCGTTTTCGCGCTCGATGATTCGTCCCATCCTCCGTTACGGCGAGCAGCCGCTGCACCAGTCGGCGGCCGCAGTGACTCGATTCGACGACGATCTGCACACGCTCATCGACGACATGATCGAGACCATGTACGCGGCGCCTGGCGTGGGCCTGGCGGCGCACGCAGGTCGGCGTTTCGCAGCGCGTCTTCGTCGTCGACATCTCCGTCGGCCGCGAGAGGGACGCGCTCATCGCCATGGTCAACCCGTCGTTCGTCGAACGCGACGGGATGCAGCTCGAAGACGAGGGTTGCCTCAGCGTACCGGGGTTCAACGCGACGGTGGTGCGGCCGGCGCGCGCCGTGATACGCGGCCTCGACCGGCACGGCCACGAACAGACGATCGAGGCCAAGGGGCTGCTCGCCCGGGCGTTCCAGCACGAGATGGATCATCTCGACGGCGTGGTGTTCGTCGATCGCCTGCGCGGCATCAAGCGCGACCTGATCGTCCGGCGGATTCAGAAGCTGCAGCGATCCGGGAAATGGTGAGTTCCACGTCGCTGCGGATCGTGTACTTCGGCACGCCGGAGTTCGCGGTCCCGACGCTTCGACGGCTGCTCGACGCGCGGCGAGAACGTCGTCGCGCTGGTATCGCAGCCCGATCGACCGCGCGGACGCGGGCACCGCCTTGCGCCGACGCCGACAAAGGCGCTCGCGCTCGAGCGCGGCGTCCCCGTGCTGCAGCCAGAACGGCTGAAGGACCCGCAGTTCCTGGAAAGCGTCAGCGCCCTTCAGCCGGATCTCGGCGTCGTCGCGGCGTACGGCAAGCTCCTTCCGGACGACCTGCTGCGCATTCCGACGCTCGGCATGATCAACGTGCACGCGTCGCTCCTGCCCAGATGGCGCGGGGCCGCGCCGATCCATCGGGCGGTCATCGCCGGCGATCGTGAAACGGGCATCACGATCATGCGCGTGGTGAAAGAGCTCGACGCGGGCGCGATGTTCGCGGTGGTCAAGCGGCCCATCGGCCCCGACGAGACGAGCGTCGAGGTCGAACGCGATCTCTCGGAGGCGGGCGCCGATCTGCTGCTCGACGTCGTCCACCAGATCGCTGAGGGACGCGCGGTGGAGACGCCGCAGGACCCTGCGGACGTGACCCACGCGCCGAAGATCACCAAGGGCGAAGGCGCCGTCGACTGGTCGCTTCCCGCCGCGCGGCTGCACAACCTCGCGCGAGGACTGCAGCCCTGGCCTCTCGTCTCGGCGCGCGTCGGTCCGACACGCGTGCTCATCCACAAGACGGCCCTGACGTCCGCCGTCACGCCCGACAAGCCGGGGACGATCGTTCGGGCCGAAGGAGATCGTCTAGAGATTGCCGCAGGTGACGGTCACGTCCTCAGGGTCGTCGCGCTGCAGCCGGAAGGCCGCCGCGTGATGACCGCCAGGGACTTTCTCGCGGGGCATCACGTGCCGCCGGGGCTCACGATCGAGCGCGCATGACTCGTCCCGCCGAAGCTTTGCGAAGGCGGATCGCGCCGGCCCGGATCGCGGCATTCGAAACCGTTCGGGCCGTGAACGCGGGAACCGCCGACCTTCCTCATGCGCTCGAGCGCGCGCGCGCGAGGCTGGACGACCCGCGGGATCGCGCGCTGGCCGGGGAGATCGCGGCAGGCACGCTCCGCTGGCAGGGAGCCTTCGATCACGTCATCGCGGCGTTCGGCGGACGCCCGCTCGCGCGGTTCGACGCCGAGGTCGTCGACATCCTGCGCATGGCGATCTTTCAGCTGCTCCACCTCGACCGGGTGCCCGCGTCCGCGATCGTCAACGATGCGGTGAGCCTGACGCGGAAGGCCGGCAAGCGCAGCGCGGCGCCGCTCGTCAACGCCGTCCTCCGGCGCGTCAGCCGGGAGCGCGCACACCTTCCGCTGCCCGCGAGGCCCCAGTCTCCGAACGACGATCCGGACGGCGCGCTCGACTACCTCGCCGTCACGCTGTCGCACCCGCGCTGGCTCGCGGCGCGCTGGCTCGATCGGTATGGCTTCGACGCCGCGGAAGCGTGGATGCGTTTCAACAATCACCCCGCTCCCTTGACGATTCGGGCGAACACGCTGAAGAACGCGCCAGAGGTCGTGACCGAGCGACTGTCGATCGCCGGCGTGCGCGTCGAGCCAACGAAGTTTGCGTCGCATGGACTCGTCGTGCGCCAGGGCAATCCGCTCCTCTCATCCGTTGCGCGCGACGGACTGTTCTTCGTGCAGGACGAGGCGTCGCAGATCGTCGCGTCGCTCGTAGGCGCGCGGAGCGGCGACCGGGTGCTCGACGCCTGCGCCTCGCCCGGTGGCAAGACGATCGCGATAGCGGCCGCCATGCAGGACCAGGGCTTGCTCGTCGCGACGGACGTTCGCGGCCGCCGTGTCGATCTACTCGCGCGTACCGTCCAGGAATCCGGCGCCGGCTGCGTGAAGATCGTGCACGCCGATGCGACCGCGCTGCCGTTCGGCGCTTCGACAGGGTTGCCGTCTCAGCGAGGATTCGACTGGGTTCTGCTCGACGCGCCGTGCTCGGGGCTCGGGACGATTCGGCGCGATCCAGAGATCCGCTGGCGACGCTCGGAAGACGATCTTCAGGTCTTCGCCGAACGGCAGCTTCAGATACTGCGTGAGACGGCACGCCATCTACGGCCGGGCGGACGGCTCGTCTACTCGACGTGCTCCAGCGAGCCAGAAGAGAACGAGCACGTCGTGCGCGCGTTCCTCGAGGCCGGCGGGTTTGCCGAAGCGCGACCGGGCACGCTGACCGCCGAGGCCTGCACCCTCATCGACGCCGCCGGACATCTGCGGACCCTCCCCTTCCGCGACGGGCTGGAGGCGTTCTTTGGAGCGATCCTGGTCAAGGCTTCATAGGCCGATCGTGTTGTACAATTTGAGGTTCATGCCCTTGAAAACGCGCGTGTGGGGCGCGGGAAAAGCGTTGATCCTCTGCGGAGGGCTGCTTCTCACCTACGTGGTCTTCGCGGCCGGTTCCATGCGGATCGCGCTCAAGACCCGCGACGTCGTCGTGCCGCAACTCGCGGGGATGACCGTCAACGACGCCTCGGCCGCGCTGGCGGAGACGGGTCTGAGCCTGAGAGTGGAGGAAGGCCGCCGGGTCGATCCGAAGGTCCCTGCCGGCCAGGTCCTGGCGCAGGAACCGGCCTCGGGCGCAGCGTACGCGCCGCCAGCGCAGCGTCCGCGTCTGGATCAGCGCGGGACCGCGGTCGACGATCGTGCCGGCGCTCGTCGGGGAATCGGAGCGGACGGCGCAGCTGCGCGTGACGCAGGAGGGGTTCGCCGCCGGCCCGGCGGCCGAGATCCGATCGGCGGACTACGCGGCCGGATCGGTCGTGGCCCAGACCCCGCCCGCCAAGAGCAAGTCGGACACCATCTCGCTCCTCGTCAATCGGGGAGAGCGCGGCGCGACCTACGTCATGCCGGACATCATCGGCGTGAACGGGGATCGCGCGGCGGATCTCCTGCGCGTGCGAGGCTTTCGCGTCGCGGTCGTCGGCGATCATCCCTATCCGGGCGTGCCCGGCGGCGTCGTCCTTCGCCAGAATCCGCAGGCCGGCTTCCAGATCGCGCCGGGCGAGCCGATCTCGATCGAAGTCAGCCGATGACGATGACGCCGCTGATTGCTCCTTCGATCATCGCCGCCGATTTCGCGCGCGCTCGCCGACGCCGTCGCGAGCCGCGGAGCGCGGCGGGGCGGACCTGCTCCACGTCGACGTCATGGACGGGCACTTCGTGCCGAACATCACGTTCGGCGCGCTCGTCGTCCGCGCGGTGCGCAAGGTCGCGCGCGTGCCGCTCGACGTGCACCTGATGATCGAGGATGCCGGATCGCTATATCGAGGAGTTCGTCGACGCGGGCGCTGCGCTGATCTCCGTACACGTGGAGGTCCTGCCGCATCTGCACCGCACCGTTCATCTCATCAAGCGCCTTGGCGTGAAGGCGGGAGTCGCCATCAACCCGGCCACGCCCGTCGAGTCGCGCTCGACGACATCGTCGGCAGACCTCGATCACGTGCTCGTGATGTCGGTCAACCCCGGGTTCGGCGGGCAGACCTTCATCCCGCGCAGCGAGTCTAAACTCCGTGCCCTCAAGCAGCTGCTCGTGGGCGCGGGATCCAGCGCCCTCGTCGAGATCGACGGCGGCATCGACCTCTCCAACGCCGCGCGCGTCGTCTCCGCGGGCGCCGACATCCTCGTGTCGGGGCAGACGATCTTCGGCGCGGCCGACGTCGCGCAGGCCGTGCGCGATCTCAGAGCCGCCGCGGCGGGTGCCGTCGCCAAGTGACCGTCGTTCCCACGTCGACATCCACCGTGCGGGTCCGCTACGCCGAGACCGACAAGATGGGCGTGGTGTACTACGCGAACTACTTCGTGTGGTTCGAGGTCGCGCGTGCGGATCTGCTCCGCTCGCTCGGCTGGAGCTATCGGGAGATGGAACAGGCGGGCGTTTCGCTGCCGGTGATCGAGGCGCACTGTGAATACTCGCGGCCGGCGCGATACGACGACGAGCTGGAGATCAGGACGGAGGGGCGGCTGCTGTCGCCGATCCGGATGGAGTTCAAATACGAAGTGCGGCTGCCGTCCGACGCGGCGGTCGCTGCGTCCGGACGCACGGTGCACGCCGCGCTCGACACGCGCGGCCGTCCCTGCAGGCTGCCGGAACGCATTCGGGAGGTCTTTGCATGAAGGTGCTTGATCACCGGCGCGGCCGGTTTCATCGGCTCGCACCTGACGACGGCGCTGCTCGCTCGCGGCGCCAGGGTCACGGGCCTCGACTGCTTCACCGACTACTATCCGCGGTTCATCAAGGAGATGAATCTGGCGGTCAATGCGGGCCGGGACGGCTACCACTTCATCGAGGGCTCGATCCAGGCGGCGGATCTGCCGGCGCTCCTCGAAGGCAAGACGCACGTCTTCCACCTGGCGGCGCAGGCCGGGGTTCGCAAGAGCTGGGGCAGAGACTTCAGGATCTACACGGAAAACAACGTCGACGCGACGCAGCGCCTGCTCGAAGCGTGCGTCGGCCGCGGCCCTCGAGCGCGTTCGTCTACGCGTCGAGCTCGTCGGTCTATGGCGACAACGTCACGATTCCGATGCGCGAAGACGCGCTGCCGCGCCCGGTATCGCCCTACGGTGTGACGAAGCTGGCGGCCGAGCAGCTCTGCTATCTCTACTCAGGTCAATCACGAGGTGCCCGACGACCTCGGTGCGATACTTCACGGTGTACGGTCCGCGGCAGCGGCCTGACATGGCGTTCCACAGGTTCATCAAGGCCGCGCTGCGCGGGGATCCGATCACGCTCTACGGCGACGGCGAGCAGACGCGCGACTTCACGTTCGTGACCGACGCCGTCGCGGCGACGGTCGCCGCCGGGGAGCAGGGCGTGCCCGGCCGCGCGTACAACGTCGGCGGCGGCTCCCGGGTCTCGGTGAACCAGCGTGCTGCAAATCATCGAGCGGATTCACGGGTCAGCCGCTCGACATCCGGCGCGAGCCGTCGCAGAAGGGAGACATGCGCGACACGTTCGCGGACTACGTCGCTTGCGCGGACCGATCTCGGATTCGCGCCCCGAACGACGCTCGAGCAGGGGCTCGAGGCGGAATACGAGTGGCTGAAGAACACCCCGGCGCTTCTCGCCAGCGCCGTGATGTGAGTTGCCTTTGAAAACTATGTCTGATGCTTTGTCTCGACTGATCCGGCGTGTTCCAACGGCCTCGCGCCCGGGCGCAGGCCTCATGTGCGCTGTCGCGCTCGCGTTCGTGGCCGCGGCTTCCTGCGGCGGCGGCTCGCAACAGCCCCCGACGGGCACGCCCGAGCCCGACAAGTTTCTCTTCGAGAAGGGCACGGAAGCGCTGAACAAGCGAAAATGGCTCGTCTCGCGCGAGTACTTCCGCAGCCTGATCGACACCTACCCGCAGATCGCGCTACCGCGCGGACGCCAAGCTGGGCATCGGCGACACCTTTCTCGGCGAGAGCTCGTCGGAGTCCTACGTGCTCGCGCTGAACGAGTTCCGCGAGTTCATCGCGTTCTATCCGACGCACGAGCGCGTCGACTACGCGCAGTACAAGCTGGGGATGACGCACTTCTACCAGATGCACAGCGCGGATCGCGATCAGACGGAGACGCGGGAAGCGATTCGCGAGCTCACGCTGTTCGTCGAACGCCATCCGAACAGCGAGCTGATCGCCGAAGGCAGGCAGAAGCTGCGCGAGGCTCGCGATCGGCTGAGCCAGTCCGAGTACAACGTCGGCTATCACTACTACCGGACGAAGTGGTGGCCGGGCGCCGTCGATCGCTTCAAGACGCTCCTCGAGCGCGATCCGGAGTTCACGCGGCGTGACTCGGTCTACTTCTATCTCGGCGAGTGTTACATGAAGGTGAATCGACCGGCTGAAGCGCTGCCCTACTTCGATCGGCTGATCAAGGAGTTCGAGCAGAGCGAGCACCTGCCCGAGGCGCAGAAGCGGGTCGAGCTGATCAAGACCGAGATGGCGAAGAAGACTCAGTAGCGCGCCGGACGTTCTTCACCGGCGGCACGGGCTCCGCCGGCGCGACGTCCTGGACCTTCTGGACCCCCAGCACGTCGTTGAAGCGCCGGTAGTAGTCCAGCGCTGAGGCCACAGCGGTTAGCACCGCGATCCACAGCGCAATCCGCCCGAGGAACGCGAACTGCGGCAGGTGGTCGTGGCCGAGGATCAGCAGCAGGATCGCGACCACCTGCGAGACCATCTTGAACTTGCCGAGCGGCGACGCGGCGATGACGACGCCGCGCGAGTACGCCACGGCGCGCAGGACCGTCACCGCGAACTCGCGTCCGAGGATCACCAGCACCATCCACGCCGGCGCGAGATCCATCTGCACGAGCGACAGCGAGGGCGGCCGTAATGAGCAGCTTGTCGGCCAGCGGGTCCATCAGCTGCCCGAGGGGCGTGACCTGCTCGCGCCGGCGCGCCAGGTAACCGTCGAGCCAGTCGGTCAGCGACGCCAGGCCGAAGATCGCCGCGCCGACCAGTTCCTTCCGGATCCCGAGAATCAGGCGGCCTTCGAACTTCGTGAGCAGCACGACCACCAGCAGCGGCACCAGGAAGATGCGGGCGAGGGTGAGGGCATTCGGAAGGTTCATGTCCCAGGAGGGATTCTAGCCTGAACTCGGTATAAGATCGTGGATTGTCATGAAGGCCATCCTGCTAGCCGGGGGCAAGGGCACGCGCCTCCGGCCCCTGACCGTCCACACGCCGAAGCCGATCGTGCCGATCTTCAACCGGCCGTTCCTCTACTACCAGATCGATCTACTGCGCCAGGTCCCCGAGATAGACGAGGTCATCCTGAGCCTCAACTATCAGCCGCGCCGGATCGAAGAGATTTTCGGCGACGGCGAGGGCCTCGGCCTCAAGCTGCGCTACGTCGTCGAGCCCATGCCGCTCGGCACGGGCGGCGCCATCCGCTACGCGGGCGATTCCCTGACCGACTCGGTGGTCGTCTTCAACGGCGACGTGCTCACGCAGGTCGATCTGCGCGCCGTGCTCGCGCCTTCATCGCGAGCGGAAGGCGAAGGCGACCATCGTGCTGACGCCGGTGGAGAACCCGCGAGCCTACGGCCTCGTCGAGACCGACGCGCGCGGCAACGTCGCACGGTTCCTCGAGAAGCCCGGCGAGGACGAGATCACCTGCAACACGATCAACGCGGGCATCTACGTGCTCGAGCCCGACACGTTCGATCGCATCCCGAAGGACACCGCCTGGTCGATCGAGCGCAGCTTCTTCCCGTCGCTCATCGAGCGCGGCGAGACGTTCGTCGCCTACGTGTACGACGGATACTGGATCGACATCGGCACGCCGGCGAAGTACCTGCAGGTCCACCGCGACATCATGGACGGCCTCTATTCCGCGCCGCCGTTCGACGGCGTGCCGAAGAAAGCGTGGATCGCGCCCGGCGCCAGGATCGAGGACGGCGTCGAGATCCACGGGCCGTGCTTCATCGACGACGGCGCGGTGGTGAAGGCCGGCACGCGAATCCTTCCCTACTCCGTCCTCGGCCGGCAGACGCACGTCGACGAGGCGGCGGTCATCGAAGGCTCGATCGTGTGGCCGAACGGGTGGATCGGCCGCGAGGCGACGGTCCGCGGATCGATCCTCGGGCGCAACTGCCACGTCGGCCGCAACGCGCTTCTCGAAACACCCCTCGTCCTTGGCGACAAGACCGTCATTACCGACTACAGCAGGCTATGACCATCAACACGAGCATCTTCAAGGCCTACGACGTCCGCGGCCTCTATCCGTCAGAGATCAACGAGGACGCCGCGCGGGCGATCGGCCGCGGATTCGTCAGCTACCTGCAGGCGAAGCGCATCGCCGTGGGCCGGGACATGCGGCTGTCCTCTCCCTCTGTCACCGCCGCGTTCATCGAAGGCGCGCGCGAACAGGGCGCCGACGTCGTCGACTACGGCATGCTGGCGACCGACATGATGTATTTCGCCGTGGCGCGCGACAAGCATGACGGCGGCGTCGAGATCACCGCGTCGCACAATCCGAAGCAGTACAACGGCATCAAGATGGTCCGGCGGGAGGCCTTCCCGCTCAGCGGCGATGCCGGGATCGGCGACATCCGCGACATGATCGCGAAAGGCGCCCTCCCGCCGCCGGCGCCGTCGAAGGGTTCGCTCTCGACTCAGGAAGTGCTCGGGGACTACGTCGAGCACGTGATGTCGTTCATCGATCCGTCGATCGTCAAGCCGTTCAACGTCGTGCTCGACGGCGGCAGCGGCATGGCCGGCATGGTCGCGCCGAAGCTCTTCGAGCGGCTTCCCTGCCGCGTGACGACGCTCTGCTTCGACATCGACGGCACGTTTCCCAATCACGAGGCGAATCCGCTCATCGAAGAGAACCGCCGCGACATCACCGAGCGCGTCGTGAAGGAGAAGGCGGACATCGGCATCGCGTGGGACGGCGACGCCGATCGCTGCTTCTTCATCGACGGCACCGGCGAGTTCATCGCCGGCGACTTCGTCACGGCGCTCCTCTCCGAAGCCTTCCTGCTCCGGCACCCCGGCGCCAAGGTCGTCTACGACGTCCGCGCCAGCTATGCCGTCAAGGACATCGTCGCGAAGTACGGCGGGACGGCGTTGATGAACCGCGTCGGCCACGCGTTCTTCAAGCGGCGGATGCGCGAGGAGGGAGCGATCTTCGGCGGCGAGGTCACCGGCCACTACTACTTCCGCGACAATTTCTTCGCCGACAATGGATTCATCCCGGCGCTGCTGATCCTCGAGCTGATGTCCAAGAAGGGCCAGACCCTGCATCAGCTCCTGCAGCCGCTTCGCGAGAAGTACTTCATGTCCGGCGAAGTCAACACCAAGGTCAACGACATGTCGCTCGTGCAGAAGAAGATCGACGGCCTGGCCGCGAAATACCGCGACGGCAACACGTACATGCTCGACGGGTTCTCGGCGGAGTTCCCCGACTGGCACTTCAACGTGCGCGGCTCGAACACGGAGCCCATGCTGCGCCTGAACCTCGAGGCGACGACGCAGAAGAACATGGAAGACAGGCGCGACGAGGTGCTGGCGTTCATCAGGGGATGAGCTGTCCACGAAGGAGCTCTTCCAATGAAGACCTGGTCGACGCTGAGCCTGGCACTTGCCCTTGCGATTCTTAGCCCCTCCGCCGTGCAGCCGCCCGAGCGGCTCGCCCTCGACCTGCAGGACTACGCGTCGATGCCGATCACGGGCGAGCTCGATGGGCAGAACACGCGGGGACAGCTCGCCAGGGTGAACTTCCTGCGCGACGAGCCAGGCGGGCGGCGCTTCTTCGTCAACGACCTCAACGGGCCGCTCTACATCCTCGACAAGCAGAAGAAAACGTTCACGACGTATCTCGACTTCAACGGCCTGGGTGAACGGCCGGGCCTCTTCCCGAAGTTCACGTTCGAACGCAATTTCGCCACCGGCCTCACCAACTTCCTCTTCGATCCCGACTACGCCCGGAACGGCGTGTTCTACACGATTCACATGGAGGATCCGGCCGTTGCCGCCCCACCGGCGCCGAAGGCCGGCGTCGTCGCCGGACTCGACCTCTCCGCCTACAAGACGACCCCGACGATCCCGACGCCGACCGTCGATGGGCAGGTCGAGCGCGAAGTCGTGCTGATCGAATGGAAGGACCGCAATCCCGCGAACGCGATCTTCGAGGGCACGGCCCGCGAGCTGATGCGCCTGCAGCATCCCACGCCCATCCACCCGCTGGGCGAGATGACGTTCAATCCCGCCGCGCGGCCCGGCGATCCCGACTGGCGGGTCATGTACATCGGTGCTGGCGACGCGGGCTCCGGCGAGCAGCGCGACAGCCGACGTATGAATCCGCAGCGTCTCGACACGCTCGTCGGCAAGATCCTGCGCATCGTGCCCGACCTCGGCGAGCACACGCCGACGAGCACCGTGAGCGAGAACGGGCGGTACCGGATCCCCAACGACAATCCCTTCTCGTCGGTCGAGGGCGCACGCAAGGAGATCTGGGCGTACGGCCTGCGCAATCCGCACCGGCTGATCTGGGACGTCGATCCGGCGCAGCCACAGACGCCACATCTGCTTGCGTTCAACATCGGCCTCATCACGTGGGAGACGGTCGTCATCATCCGCAAGGGCGCGAACTACGGTTATCCGCTGCGCGAAGGCACGAACATGATGTCGCCGACGAACGGGATCGGCGCGATACCCGAGAGCGACACGATTCCGGTTCAGATCTCGGACACCGTGGCGCGCGGCACCGTCAAGCCGACGTACCCGGTGATCCAGTACCGGCACACCCCGGCGGAAGGCGGCGATGCCATCGCCAACGGGTTCGTCTATCGCGGCAAGCAGATCCCCGCGCTCAGAAACAAGCTGGTGTTCGGCGACATCACGACGGGCCGCGTGTGGTACGCCGAGCTTGCCGACGTGCTGGCTGCCGACGACGGCAACGCGACGACCGTGGCGCCGATTCACGAGATGGACGCAGGGCTCCGCCGGCTGACGGAGGACACGTATCGCGCGCGCGGCGGCAAGGGCCAGGCGCTTCCCGGGATGGGCGCCGTCTCCGGCCGCGGCCGCGTGGACCTGCGGTTCGCGGCCGACAATGATGGCGAGCTGTACGTCCTGACGAAGAGCGACGGCATGATCAGGAAGGTCGTAGGTGCACAGGACCACCACGACACCTCCCGCCTCCCCGGCGAGTGCGTCCGCTCCGCGTGCGGGGCAGGACGTCGCCGACCAGTCAGGCGTGACGCTCAGGAATCCCGTCGCGGCCACGCCCGAGTCGATCGCCGCCGGCAAGCGCGCCTACGACGTCAACTGCGCCGCCTGTCACGGCAACATGGCGCAGGGCGCGGTGAAGGCCGGGATCGCCATCTCGATCATCGAGGAGCAGAAGGGCAAGCAGGCGCCGGATCTCACCGACGCCCAGTGGGACCATGGCTCGACCGACGGCGAGATCTATGCCGTCATCAAGCGAGGCGTCCCGCCAACGATGATGGCTGGTTTTGACGGGCGCATCCCGGACAACGACATCTGGAGCCTCATCCACTACCTTCGAACGCTCGCGCCGCGAAGTAAGCGATGCAGGGCGGCGAGGTATTTAGGGACCGACACCCGTGCCCAAAGGATCCCTACTTGACCTCGAACGAGAGCGCGCTGGACGGCCCCGCGAACTCTCTTCGCATGCTTCGGATCGTCGGATGTCGCGGCGATCTGCAGCACGTATCTGCCGGCGGGCAAATCGTCGGCGAGCTCGAGGCCGCCGGCCGCGGCAAAGGGGCCGCCATCTGCCGACGGCACGAGTGTGTCGGGCTTCAGCGTGGCGATCCTGTCAGTGCCTCGCCACAGGCTCGTCACGGCCTGCACCGCTGTCCCCGCGTTGTAGATCTCGTACGAGTACGACAGCTGCGTGCCGGGCGCGTACACGCGTAGCGCGTCGGACGGTGGAACTGAGAATCGATCGCTGTCGATCGACTCATCCGGCGTGTCGCGTTCACCAGCACGCAGGACCAGCCCTGAGAGCGCGAACGCCCCACCCTTCATATCCGGGACGTTCACGAACCCGCCGACGGAGCCAACCGCTCCGGACCGGCGGTCGCGAAGCGCGTAGCGCAGTTGATAGCCTCCCGGTTTTTGGATCGGCACACGCGCGGTGTACACGAGGCCGTTCCTGATCGCGTTCTCGGCCGCGGCGGTCTCGAGCGTAACGTCGAATCCCGTGCTGATGGTCTCGACCTGCGCGCCGTCGCTGTTGTAGAGCAGACCGACGAGATCGGCCGAAGCCTTCCTGGCACCACTGGCGTCGGTCGAGAAAGCGAGCGCCTGCGCCTCGACGTGCAGCACCGTGCGAACGAACATTCCGCGCCCGGGTGAATATCCAGGTAGATTCGTGGCGTGCAGGGCGATGGTCGAGTCGCTGAACGGCGAGATCGCCGCGCGAACGAGCTGTTGCGCCGGCGTCGGCGCCCCTGACGGCCGCTCCGGATCGCTCACGCCGAGGAACTCCTTGCGCGACTTGACGCGGACGCCGGGACGCCTGACGTTGACGGCGATCTTGTGGAGCCTCGGCGCCTTTCCCTTCGGCGCGAACGTACCCTCATCGGGTACGTAGCCAATCACGTAGTAGTCGCGAACGTCGTTGCTGATCCGGCTGAGGCCGGCGGCGAGATCGTTCGTGTTCACGACGGCGAAGCCGCCGGTCTGTTCGGCAAGATACGCGAGGCTCTCCTGCGCATCACGGATGGCGCGCTGGCGCGTCCCGCCGAGGCCGCGCACCACACCACCCATGGCATCGGGATTCCCTCGCGGGTCTGCCGAATGGATGTCGTCTGCCGCGGCGAACCCGCCCGACTGAAGCGCCCGACCGTCGATCGCGTAGATGACCACGCCCGACCGCGTCGCCTGATCGATCACACGGTCGACGGCAAAGCGCACGCGCGTGTCCTCGTCGGACGTTGTCGTGGCGACGGTTTCTTCCCACAGCTGAAAGCCTTCGGAAGCGAAGATCACCGTCTTTCGACCAGGCAAGTCGCGCGCCGCCTGCACGACGAGGTTGAGCGCTGCAAGTGACCCGGCCGCCGAAACCGAGCGCTGCAGGGGCATCACTTCGTCCAAGACGGGTGCGGCGTCGCCCAGTTGAGTCACGTCGCCGGACGGTGACACGCCCTTGCGCGACAGCATGTTGTAGCGCAGCGCGTCGATGGTGGCCTGCAGCGCCCCTCGATCGTTCGTGAGCGACTGCAGCACGCCCCTCGACTCTCCCGTCCGGACGATCGCCACGAGGTCCGTCGGCAGCAGGTTTGAGTCAACGAACCCGCGCAGCGCCCGCCGGGTGTTGTTCATGCCTTCCGCGGAGAGTCCCAGATCGTCGACGACGAGAACAATCGTCCGCGAGACCTGTTCGCGCGTGACCGGCGGTGCGGGTACCACCGGCGCCGCCGTTGCCGCAGCCGCCGGGACCGCACTCGCCCCGATGGCCCTGGCTGGTGGCGCAGCGATTGTGACGACGGGTACGAATTGCGCGAACGTGACCTTCTGCCGCTTGCCGTTCTGGAACACTTCGAAATCCGCGGCAGTCAGGTCGCGAACGACCTCTCCCCTGCCATCTGTGACAACCGCATCGATCGACACGACGTCGACGGCGACCCTGAACCTGGGAGGTTCCGATGGCCCCTGGCGTGCGGCGACTGCCGCCGCCGCGCACGCAACGACGATGATCGACACCCCGGTCGAAGTCATGGAGCTTGAAGACCTTTTGGACATCCTACGCGGATTGGACGCCGGCCGGTAGCACGAATAGACTGAGCTGTGGCTTGGCGGCTTTGCATTCTGTTACTGAGTTTGGGTCTGCCTACTGGCGCGAGTGCCCAGACCGAACCGCGTCACGTATTGCTGCTCTATTCGTACGAGCGCGAATATACGCACACGACGTTCGCACAAATGTTCCGGCCGGAGTTGACCCAATCCTCAGCCGAACCCATCGACTACATCGAGGTCGCACTTCAGACGGCCGGCGAGAGCGTTCGCGCCCCCGATGACTCGATCGTCACTCGCCTGAGTTCCACGTTCGGCGGTAACCGGCTGGATCTCGTGGTGGCTCTCGGCGGGCCGGCGGCAGCGTTCGCGCAAAAGCACCGCGAGCGGCTTTTTCCCACGACCCCGATGCTGTTCGCTGCCGTGGATCGTCGCTTCATCGAGAAGGGGACGATGGCCGACAACGACACTGCCGTTGCGGTCGCTCATGATCCGCCGCAGATGATCGAGAACATCCTGAAGCTGCTTCCAGATACAAAAACTGTCGTGGTCGTCATCGGCGCGTCGCAGCTGGAGCAGTTCTGGGTGAACGAGGTCAAGCACGCGTTCGAGCGGTTCGAAGGCCGACTGACCTTCGTCTGGACGAATGACTGGTCGTTCGCGGAACTGCTTCAGCGATGCGCCGCGCTGCCTGCCCATTCGGCGATCTTCTTTGGCGTCCTGGCGGTTGACGCGAAGGGCGTTCCGCAGATCGAGGAGCGGACGTTGCGCGAGCTGCACGCGGTGGCCAACGCCCCCATCTTCGGCTTGCACAGCTCGCAGCTGGGCCGCGGCATCGTCGGCGGGCCGCTCCTGTCCATCGAAGACTTGAGCCGCAACGCGGCGAACGTGGCGTTGCGCGTGTTACGCGGCGAATCGCCGCGAAGCATCGTGACGCCAACCCAGGTGGCGGGTGTACCGGCGTTCGATTGGCGCGAATTGGAGCGCTGGGGCATCGGCGAGGATCGACTAGCCCCTGGAAGTACCGTGCAGTTTCGCGAGCCGACGACGTGGCACCGATACCGGCGGCCGATCATTGCCGCCGCTGCGCTGGCGAGCGTCCTCACGGTGATCGTCATCGCGTTGGCGGCAAATCTCGTCAAGCAGCGCCGCGTAGAGAAGTCGCTCCGGCGGAGCGAAGAGCACTTCCGCCTGTTGTCGAACGCTGCACCCGTCATGATGTGGACCGCAGGGCCTGACAAGGTGCGCATCGACGTCAATCGCGGACGGCTCGACGATACCGGTCAAGCGGCCGAGCCCCGCTCGGGAAACGATTGGACCGACGCCATTCATCCTGACGATCGCGCTCGTTGCCTCGAAGCCTACACGCAGGCATTCGCCCGTCGCGAGACGTTCCAGGCAGAGGTACCGGCTGCGCCGGAAAGACGGCGAATACCGATGGATCCTGGACACGGGAGCGCCCCGGTTTGCGTCGGCGGCCTTTGAAGGCTACGTAGGGTCCGCGGTAGACGTGACGGATCTCAAGCTCGCCACCCTGGCCCTCTCCAGCTTGAGCCGACGGTTGATGCAGGCGTACGAGAAGGAGCGCGCATGGATCGCCCATGAGCTCCACGAGGATCTCTGTCAGCGCATGATGGCGCTGACGATGCGTCTGCGCAGCCTCAGCGACACGCCTGGCAGCGAAGCCGGCGAGATGCAGACCACTGTCGCCGAGCTATGCGGCCGGTTCACTGATCTCACGGGCGAGATTCTCTCCATCTCTGACGGGATCTACGCCAGGCTCGAGCTGCTCGGGCTCAAGACCGTAGCCATGCGGTTTTGCGAGCACCTGTCGGCGGAGCATGGCGTGGTGATCGACTTTCGGCAGGACGGTGCGCCGGACGATTTGAGCAACGATGTTGCGCTCGCCTTGTTTCGCGTGATGCAGGAGGCGCTCACCAACGCGATGACGCATTCGGCTGCGCGCCGCGTGTCCGTCTCACTCGATGGCAACGACGATGGAGTTCGACTCGAGGTGTCGGACGACGGCGTCGGTTTCGATCCTGACGCTGCCATAAAGGGTCCCGGCCTCGGGTTGATCGGCATGCGGGAGCGGCTGATGGCGGTCGGCGGCGATTGTGCGATCAGTTCACGGCCCGGCGCGGGCACCCGGATCCTCGCCCGTGTCCCAATTCGTCGGCGCGATCGAGTCGCATAGGCCGAACTGCAGTTCTTGGAGTCCAGGGGCTATCCATCAACGATCGCGAATCGCCTCGCGGCCTACCGGCACGACGTGGCGACAATGGCTCGCGACTTCTTCCGATTCTGATCACCGGAATCGTGTAGGCTGCGAACGTGCCTCCTTTTCGGACCACCTGCGCGATCGCCGCGTGGCTCGTGACGGTCCAGGGAGCGGCGACAGCCCGCCAACCAACGCCGCCGGCGCTGCAGTTTGAAACCCTGGACTCCCGGCCGGCCGATGAGCCGCGCCTTCGCAACCTCGATCGCGACCGGTTGCGCGCCATTGTGCAACTCGTCGGGCTCGAAGGCTCAGGTCCGCCGATACGCGTCGTGCTCGCGCCGGAGGATTCGGAGCTCGCACGAGCCACGCCGTCGTGGATCGCGGGCTTCGCTCACGGCGCGACCGGCACGGTCGTCCTGTTCCCGTCACGATCGCTGCGATACCCGCATGACTCGCTCGAGGCCGTGCTGGGCCACGAAGTCGCGCACGTCCTGATCGTCCGCGCGGCCGGCGGGCAGGCCGTGCCGCGATGGTTCAACGAGGGACTGGCCGTGGTCGCGGAACGTGCGTGGCACTTCGAGGACCGCCGTCAGCTCGCCTGGGCGCTGATATCCGAAGACCAGGTGCGGATGGATCATGTGAACGATCTTTTCCAGGCGGGATCGAACGACGCCGATCGAGCATACGCGCTTGCAAGCGCGTTCGTGCGGCACATCATCGAAACGCAGGGGGCCGACGTGCCCGCACGGATTCTCGCCGCGGTGGCGAACGGCGTGTCGTTCGACTTGGCATTCGAGCGGGCGACCGGCCGCTCGCTCGTCGACGCCGAACGCAGTTTTCACGCGGAGCTGACCTCGTGGACACGGCGGCTTCCCCTTCTGACCAGCCCCTTCGTCCTCTGGATGATGGTCACGCTGCTGGCTCTGTTTGCCATCTGCGTCAGACGCCGTCGCAGCGCCGAACGGCGGAGGAAATGGGCCGAGGAAGACGCACGGGACTCCAGCTGGCTGCCGGAGGAGACGCTGGCAGACGAGACCCCGCCGGAGCGCGCCCGGACGCCGCCGCGCGAGTGACTGCATTGATCGGCCAGCGCGCATCGGCCTGCCCGCACATAAAGCCCGGTACAATCGCTGGTGTTCGTGCCGTACTTCACGATCGACACCGAGAGGTACAACACGTACTTCAGAATCGCCTGATGCTACTTGCGCGCGGCACTGGAGTACGCGCTCAGCTCCTTCGCGACCTGACGGCTCACGTCGATTGCGGCCTGGGTCTCGTAGCCTCCAAGAGACTGCCAGACACCGGACCCTGCCCGTTTTGCCTCGGCGGGGAGATCGAGACCTCGAGTCTGCTCGATCACGTGCTGCAGCTCGTGAGCCATCAGCACGATGGTGTCTCCAAGCGGCGGGAGCTTCACGCTGGCGACGACCACGCCGCCGTGGACCTCCATTGCCGTCCTTGCGTGTGTCTGGGAATCCATGACGCCCCACTCGAGGACGACCACGGCCCGGGCGGCCGCGAGCTCCTCGCATTGGCGGCGGATCGTCTCCGACCGCTCCATGCCCTTTTCAACCACGGGACGAAGCGTCGAGGCGGGGATGAGGCGACATGGCCAGGGGGACGCTTCGCTGGCTGTTTCCGCTCCTTGCGCGGCCCCTCCGGCCGAAGCGCCGGCACTCGAGGACGAGACGATGACGGCCGCGATCGACCACGGCACGAGAACGTCGCGGACCACCGACGGGACGAGCGGCATGAGGCGGCTCCCTGTTTCCGGCCACCGCAGGGGCTGCGAGTGGCGGCAGAGGAAACGCGGAAGCGCGAGGAATTCGGTCTCATTGGCCGCGGATTGGGCGTATAAGAGGGGCCATGCACCAGGACGGGTCTGATGTCACTGGGCTCCTGGTCGCCTGGAGCAAGGGCGACGAGGCTGCGCGGAGCCGTCTGATCGACGCCGTCTATGCGGAATTGCGCCGGCTGGCGCGGGGCTACCTTCAGCGCGAGCGGCCCGATCACTCGCTGCCGCCCACCGCCCTGGTTCACGAGGCGTATCTGAAGCTCGTCGATCAGCGGCAGGTCCAGTGGCAGAACCGCACGCAGTTCTTCGCGATCGCCGCGCACCTGATGCGCCGCATCCTGGTCGATCACGCCAGATCGCATAACGCCCGGAAGCGCGGCGCCGGCGATCGGGTCCCGCTCGAGGACCGCGACGCGGGATTCGAGCCCCTGACCGTGGACGTCGTCGCGCTGGATCTCGCGCTGCAACGGCTCTCGGAGAACTATCCCCGCCAGGGTCAGCTCGTGGAGCTTCGGTTCTTCGGCGGGCTGACGGTCGAGGAGATTGCCTCGGTGCTGGACCTGGCCCCGATCACGGTCAAGCGCGATTGGGCGCTCGCGAAGGCCTGGCTCTATCGGGAGCTGCAGGGACAGGTGGTGTGACATGTCCGCCGAGTGGGAGGTGCTGCTCGGGCTCTTCGAGGGCGCGCTGGAGCGTCCGGCACACGAGCGGGCGGCCTTCCTCGACGAGCACACGAAGAACGACCCGGTTCTCAGGCGCGAGATCGAGTCACTGCTGGCGGCTCACGAGAGCGCCGGGCCTTTCCTGAGCGCGCCGGCGCTCGGTCCGCCGATCGATCCCCCCGATAGCCCTCCCGAGCCACATCGTTCGGTCTCAGGTCAGACGCGTCTCGCGGCGGGAACGTCGCTTGGCGCGTTCACGATTGTCGAACCGCTCGGCGCGGGCGGCATGGGCGAGGTCTACCGCGCCCGCGATACGCGGCTCGATCGCCAGGTCGCCATCAAGGTCCTCTCGTCCGAGCGCGACACCGCGCCCGGCAGCCGCGAGCGGTTCGAACGCGAGGCACGTGCGATCTCCCGGCTGTCGCATCCGCGCATCTGCACGGTGCACGACGTCGGCGTCGCCGAGATCTCCGGGTCGGACGTGCCGTATCTCGTCATGGAGCTGCTCGACGGCGAGACGCTCGCGGCGCGGATCGCGCGCGGGCCACTCTCGATCGAACAGTCGCTCGCCTACGCGATCGACATCGCCGACGCGCTGATCGCGGCGCACGCCAGGGCATCGTGCACCGCGACCTGAAGCCGGCCAACGTCATGGTGACCGAGCACCGGCGTCAAGCTGCTGGACTTCGGCCTCGCGCAGCTGCGCACGCCCGAGCCGGCCGGTCGTGTCCGCCCCGGCGGTGTCCGAGTGTCAGCGGACTGACCAGCGCGGGACTCGTCTTCGGAACGCTTCCGTACATCTCGCCGGAACAGCTTCGCGGCGAGAAGGTGGATACGCGCACCGACATCTTCGCGTTCGGTGCGCTGCTCTACGAGATGCTCACCGGCAGCCGGCCGTTCGCGGCGGATTCGCAGGCTGGCCTGATCGCGGCTGTCCTCGAGCACGACGCCCCGCCGGTCAGCGACCGCCAGCCACTGGCGCCCGCCAGCCTCGATCGGCTCGTCGCAGAAGTGCCTGGCGAAGAATCCCGACGATCGCTGGCAGACGGCGCGCGATTTGAAGAGCGAACTGGTCTGGGTGCGCGAGGGGCGGGACGACACGCCGGCGCGCACGAGCGTCGGTCGTCAAGCCGGCGACGGCGACGGGCGTGGCGACAGCTGATTGCTGTCGGCATTCCAACGCTGGCGGCGCTCACGCTTGCGGTCGTGCTGTGGCGCAGTGCCGGTTCGGTGCCGCCGCGCACCGTCGCACGCCTGTCGCTCAATTTGCCTCCGGGGGTGACCCTCTTCATCCCCACCAATGGAACCTCCATCGCGATTGCTCCTGATGGAAGCCGTCTTGCGTTCATCGGCGTGCGCGCCGGACTGCCGTCGCTCTTCATTCACCAGTTGGATACCGGCAGAACCGACGAGGTCGCCGATACACGCAACGCCGTCACGCCGATGTTCTCGGCGGACAGCCAGTGGGTGGCATTCGGACAGGCCGGCATCATCAAGAAGGTTCCGGCCGCCGGGGGCCCGGTGGAAGTCGTCGCACCTGGCGCCGCCGGCCCGATGGCATGGCTGTCGGATGGGCGGTTCGTGCGCTGGCAGCATGAGCGGTTCGCCGATCCGTCAGATCGTTCCCGTCGTTCCCGACGATCGTCCCCTCACGCAGATTTCCGAGGGCGAAGAAGGCCACCTCACACCTCTCCTGATGCGAAACGGGTGGCTGCTGTTCACATCCGTGCGCGGCGGCTTCCTGAGCCGCTTGACCAGCATCCTCGTGCGGAAGCCGGACGACCGCTCAGGCGAGCGAGCTCGTGCCCGACGCATCGAGTCCGCAGACCCTTGGCACCGATGTCCTCGTCTTTGCCCGCGGCCGCGCGCTGTTCGCCGCGGGGTTCGACAGCGGCGCCGTTCGATTGACCGGTGAGCCGCGCGCCATGAACGTGCCGAGGTGCAGACAGCGGTGCAACGGCGCGCCGATGTATGCGGTCGCCAACAATGGCACGCTCGTGTACGCGGCATCACCAGGCGGCCGGCGTCTCGTCTGGATCGATCGTGACGGGCGTGAAGAGTTCGCGAAGACGGACGAGGGGGGGTATGCGCAGCTGCGGCTGTCGCCCGACGGGACGCGTGTGGCGGCGCGTCGTGGTGCCGATCGCGATCTGTGGGTCATCGGTCTTGACGGCTCGTCCAAGCAGAAGCTGACGACGGGCACCGCCAGAGACGCGATGCCGGTGTGGTCGCCGGATGGGTCGGAGATCTTCTTCACCACCGCCGAGCGCATCATCAACCGGGTTCCGGCCGACGGGTCCACCGGCCCCCAAACGATCTTTCGGCAGCCGAAGCCGGACCGGCTCCATCCGCTGTCGATCACACCCGATGGTAAATACCTGCTCATGACGTGGGACATCCTGCCCAAACGGCAGGACCTTCGGCTGCTCGAGCTCGGTGCCACGCCGCAGCTGACACCACTCATCGGGCAATCGGGCACCGAGAGCAGCGGCCGGATATCGCCCGACGGGAAATGGATCGTCTATCAGTCGGCAGAGTCGACCGGCGGCGGTCGCGACGGGCAGATCATGGTCCGCCCCTTCCCCAACGTTGACGCATTCCGCAAGATCATCTCGACGGGTCTTGGAAGCCAGCCGATCTGGTCGCACGACGGCCGCGAGATCTTCTACCGCACCGAAGACGGCAGCGTCATGTCCGTGGCGATCAAGGTCACTCCGACGCCGCCCTACCTGATACATGACCCGCCCGTTCGCGTCGTGAGCCCGGTGAACACGCTTCGCGAGTGGGTCGTGGCCTGCTATGACGTGTCGCCGGACGGCCAGCGTTTTCTCTTCATCAAGGCACCGGAGCTCGACATCCGGTCGCTCAACGTCGTCCTCAACTGGGACGTCGAGGTGAAGGCGGCGCTCGCCGGCACCGGAGCGACAGCGCGATGAGCGAGGGTCTTCGCCGTTTCGCTGCGGCGCTGCTGCTGTGCGTCGCGCTCTTCAGCGCGGAGGCCGGCACTCGCCCAGGGCGTGACGGCGCAGGTCAGCGGTGTGGTCGTCGACGCGCGCGGCGGCGTGGTGCCAGGCGCGACCGTCACCATCACGAATGCCGATACCAATGGGCGTCGTGAGGTCGTGACGGGGTCGGAGGGACGGTTCGTGTTCGTGGACCTGCTCGCCGGCACCTACCAGGTGTCGATCGCGCGCGACGGGTTCAAGACGTTTGCGCAAGGACGTGCTCCGTCGCGTCGACCGATCGCGTCGACCTGCGCGTCGCTCGTGCTCGAGGCGGGCGGCGTGCACGAAACGGTCACGGTCCCGGGCGGGGCGCATCTCGTGCAGACGACGACCGGCGCCCGATCGGGGATGGATCACGCGAGGCGACATCGACGACCATCCCGCTGAAAGGTCGGGACGTGCTCGGGATGCTGCAGCTCCTGCCTGGCGTCGTCGACACCAACCCGCGCGAGGCGCCCAGCTGGAACCTCCTGAACGGGCTGACGATCAACGGGCGGACCAGCTTCAACCTCACCTACGACGGCGTGAACAACAAGGAGACCGAATCGAATTTTGGGAACCTCGCGTCGCCGGCGCTCGACTCGATTGCCGAAGTGCGCGTGCAGACGTCGAACTTCCAGGCGGAGTACGGCCGCTCGTCCGGGGCGTCGATCACCCTCATCACGCGCAGCGGCTCGAAGGATTTCCGCGGGAGCGCCGCGTTCTACAAGCGCGACACCGCGCTGAACGGCAACGAGTTCTCTCGAAAGCAGCAATGCGGGCAGGGCGATCGGGACGGGTGCGAAGCCGGCGCTGTACCGGTTCGACAATTACGCGTGGACCATCGGCGGTCCCGTGCTCGTGCCCGGCACGAGCTTCAACTCCGGACGCAACCGTCTGTTCTTCTTCTGGTCGCAGGATCTCCTCGACCGCACGGATCCGGGTGTCCTGACTCAGCGCCGGATGCCCACGCTGCTGGAGCGCAACGGCGATTTCTCGCAGACGTTCAACACGCAGGGGCAATTGATCAACATCCGCGATCCTCGGCTCGTCCGGCAACTGCAGCCAGATCAGCCAGCCGGGACTCCAGGGCCGGCCTGCTTTCCCGGCAACGTCATCCCGGCCAACCGGATCGATGCGACGGGGCAGGCGATTCTCAACCTGCTTCCGCTGCCGAACGCGTCCGACCCTTCGGGGCGGAACCAGTACAACTACACGTTCCAGCCGGTGAACGACTGGCCCCGCGACGACCAGGTGCTGCGGCTCGATTGGAATGCCGGTCCGCGGACGACCGTGTACGGCCGCGTTCAGTTCGGGCACGAGAGCCGGTCCGGCCTGTCGGCGCCCTTCGGATTCACTGGCTTCTTCCCGCGGATGGCCTCGAAGTTCGAGACCGAGGCGATCAGCTACGTGAACACGCTGCTCCACACGATCAATCCGACGACGTTTGTCGAGGCGACGGCCGGCGTGAACTGGGGATACCAGTACGCGGCGCCGTTGGACCAGGCGGCGCTCGACGCGAACACGCGTTCCCGCGTGTTGCCCGGCGTTCCCGGCCTTTCTGCCGGCCGGCGAACCCGCTGGATCTGCTGCCGAACGCGAACTTCGCGGGCGGGATTCCGGCCGTGTATGCGCCGATCATCATGTACGAACGCCGCTTCCCGTTCTCCGGCACAATGACGCTCTGGAACGTCTCGGGCAGCCTGACGAAGGTCCGCGGCCCGCACAACATCAAGACGGGCATCTTCGTCGAGCGCGCGACGCGGCCCGTGCAGCGGCGGTCGGCGTACAACGGCACGCTGAGCTTCGGCGCCGATGGACTTCACCCGTTCAACACGAACATGGGATACGCGAACGCGCTGCTGGGCACGGTGACGTCCTACCAGAAGGCCGACAAGCGTCCCGTGGGCCACGGCCAGTTCGTGATCACCGAGTTCTACGCGCAGGACAACTGGCGCGTGCGGCGCCGGCTGACGCTCGACGCCGGCGTGCGCTTCCACTACATGACCGCCGATCGAGGAGCGAGGGCGACCAGGTGGCGCAGTTCGAGCCGGATCTCTTCGACGTCGCGAAGGCGCCGCTGCTATACCAACCCGTGATGACTCCTCAAGGACGGCGGGCACGCAATCCGCTGACCGGAGACGACTTGTCGGCTGGCTTCGTGGGAAGACTGGTGCCCGGTACAGGCGACGACGTCAACGGCATGCAGGTGTACGAGGGAACGCCTCAGCGGCGGACGCCATTCAAGGTGGCGCCTCGCGTGGGGTTCGCGTGGAACGTCACCGGTGACGGCAAAACCGCGGTTCGGGGCGGCTTCGGCGTCTTCTACGATCGCTTTGCCGACAACGACCTCCTCGAGCTCGCCGAGCTGCCCCCGATCGTCCGCACCTACACCGTCAACTACACGACGATGGCGGATCTGGTGTCGAGCCCGCTCACGGAAACGACGAGCGCGGTCCGGCGGATCGAGGAGTTCGTGCCGCCCGTCGTCTACAACTGGAGCCTCGGCGCACAGCGTGAGGTCGGATGGAACGTGGTTGGCGACGTCGCCTACGTGGGCAATGCCGCACGTCACCAGCCGATATCGCGAGAGCTGAATGGCCGGCCCTACGGGTACGCGTATCAGGAGTCGCTTCTGGATCGGACAATCGTGAGCAACGGTCAGGCCCAACCGCTGCCGGACGATTTCCTGCGACCGTATCGTGGCTATGCGTCCATCCTGCAACGCGAGTTCACCGGCTACGCGGATTACCACTCGCTGCAAGTGCTGCTGACGCGGCGCCTGTCGCGGGACGGTTTCTCGGGCGGCGTGGCGTATACCTACCAGATCGTCAACAGGAGTCTCGGGGCGATCGATCCGTTTCTCGACGACAACCGGGCGCGACACTACAACTCAGCCGGCCGGCGTCCGCATGTGCTGACGCTGCACTATTCGTATCGCGTGCCGAATCCATCGGCCTCGCTGCCGTCGCCGCTGAAGGCGATCCTCGAAGGCTGGCAGGTGTCGGGCGTGACCTCGATGGTGAGCGGCGCGCAGAGCGGCTTCGGATACACCTATTCGAATTTTCTAACCGGCACGCTCACCGGGAACGGCTCGATCGGCGGCGGCCCGAATCGGCCGCGCATCATCTGCGATCCACACCTGCCGCGGTCGGAGCGGACGTTCGAGCGGCAATTCAGGACCGAGTGCGTCGCCGCACCGGACGATCAGCACAACCTCGGCACCGCGCGAGGCGACGAATTTCAGGGGCCGGGATTCATCAACTGGGACATTTCGGTGTTCAAGCACGTGTCGCTCGGCGGCTCCAGGCAGCTGCAGCTGCGGGTCGAGCTGTACAACGCCTTCGACACGTATCAGTGGACGACGGTCAACACCAACGCGGAGTTCAATTTCACGACCCGCGCGTTGAATCCAACCGGCTTCGGCAGCCTGACCGGCGCGACCAACAGCGCGCGCCGCATCCAGCTGGCGGCGCGGTTCACGTTCTGAAGCTGCTCGGGCGTTGTGATTGACGTCAGCCTCGAATCATCGCGTGTCACGCGCGAGATGGCTGCCTCGCCGTGCCGACCGCGAACACGATAGTCATCATGATGGCGACAACCGCCATCACCTGGAACATGTGCGCGAAGCCCAGCCATGCCACGAGCACGCCCGCAGCGATTGGGCCCAAGCGCATCACCGACGTCGTAGATCGTACCGAACACACCGTGGGCAGCGCCGTATCGGGCACGGCGTGTGATGTCGGTGATGTATGCGCTCGTCGCCGCCGTCGTGATCGCGAGACCTGCGGCGTAAGCCAAGACCACCACGACAACCGTCGTCAGCGTGGTTGTCAGAGAGAGCGAGAAGACGGCGAGGCTGCAGATCGTCAGGCCGGTCACGATCGCCGCCCGGCGTCCGACCCGATCCGACACCACACCGATGACCGGTCGCACCATGAGCGTGGTGACGGTTTGCATCCCGAATAGCCAGCCGAGCTCCGATCCAGAGAGGTTCAGGACTTCGCGCCCGTACAGCGGCAAGAAGGCGTTGAGCATCCCGTTGAGCACGAACTGCGCGGCGTGGGCGGCGCTGGTGATGAGCACCAGTCGATCGCTCACGACCTCACTGACGCCCTGCTTGAATGCCTGCCATGAAGGACGCGTTGACGTTCCAGCCGGTACCCCGCGCCATGTGCCGACAATCAGCGGTGCGCCGAGACCGATGAGTCCGGAGGCGGCGAACGCGAGATCGAAACGACCGGCAGCGATCGCATATCCAGCCAGGATCGGCCCGATGGCCTGGCCGGTCCCTTGAGCCGTGGAGTACGTACTCAGCCACGCGCCACGCTGCGCGGCCGGAGCGATGTCAGACAGGCTGGCGGATGCGACCGGGCCGAAAATCGCCGTCGCGCTGCCGTGAAGGAACCGGAGAACCACGAGCCACGCGAGCGTCGAGACGGCAAGGTAGCTGAAGGGCAACGTCGCGAATACCAGTGCACCCGCAATGAGCAATCGCCGCCGTCCGAACAGATCGGAAAGCGCGCCGGCCGGCAGCTTCAGGAACACCCCGGTCAGCGTCGAGGCGCCCATGACAAAGCCGATGAGGGATGGGCCTGCGCCGAGCTCACGGGCAAAGAGAGGAAGGAGTGGAGCGCGGCAGATCGAGTAGCTGCAGTACGCGACGAATCCGGCAGCACACAACCGCACCAAAGCGGCGCGCGCGGCTGACGGGCTCAGACTCTCACCGACCTTTCCTGCCTCGCCGCGCCTTGCTCGCGGACGTGGCTGGACGCCTCGGCCTCGCCGCGACCCTCGGTCCGGTCGCTCGGCTCGATTGTTCGAACGACCGGTAGAGCGAGTCGAACAGCGTCATTCCCTGCTCGAGCAACGCCTCGTCGTCCTGATAGGCGAGCTGCAGGCCCTCAATCATGGCGCCGACCGTGCTGCACTCCGGCGCGCCAAAGCGGCCGTCCTTGAGATCCAGGTCATGGACGATCGCAGCGATCCTCGAGAGCGCCGGCCCAGCGACGCCGAAGACTGAGCACAGTGTTTCGAAGGTGCATCCGTCACCCTGGTGGCTGAACTCCACGCCGAACATGTCAAACGGGACGCCGTGATCCGGGACGGACTCCCGATCGGCGGCGAAGCCGAATCGGGCCTGACGATCGATGAAGAGACGAATGAGCCAGGCAGACGCCATGCGATCGACACCCGGGCGAGGCCGCGTGATCCACAAGCGACCTTGAAACGACGCCTTCCGTCCGGAGTGATCCCCTGGTCCAGAAGGCGCCGGCTGTCTTCCGGTGCCGCCGATTCGGTCCTCGAGCTGGCGAAGCAAGGTGAGCACACGATCGCGACCGGCACTGCCGAAGAAGTCGATCTTCTCGGCCGCGACGAGACGTTCTCGAAAGATGTCGAGGAGGCGACGGAGCGCCGGTGCGCGTGTGCCCTTGGGTCGCCGCGCGCGTGCCGCACGCTTCAACGCCTGTTCGACGTCCCGGCCCAGTTCCTTGTACAAGTCCTGCCGTGCTCGCCTGAACTCCTCGACGAGCGCATCGTCGGACCATGCATCGACGTTGTCGGCCGCGAACACACTCGCATCACCTCCGGCGGCCTTCACCTCGGTCTTCAGCCACTCGAAATCCTCACGCGCATCGGGCGTATCGGGAAGCGCATACACCGCCTGTTTCAGTGGAATCGCGCCGATCTGCTGGAGGCGGCGCCAGGTCGTGACTCTGAGGTTGGAGGGGTGAGAAGGGAGCTGGTGGATGAACAGCAGCCAGCGTCGACGGCTTGGCGCCGTGGTCGTGACTGGCAACCGATCAGCTGGGGCCTGCTGTGTCATGTGTTGAGCCGCTCCGTCATTAAATGTGTAACGTTTGTTTCACAGTATACGATTAGTGTTACAGTCGTCAACGAATTCGGATGACTTCGGAGGAACACATGCGGAATGGCCTGGTGGTTCTCGCCCTGCGTCGGAACGGTTGTCGCGGCGCAACAGCCGGCGAATCCACGGCAGCAACCCGGGGCAACGATCACGATGTTTGCGCCCGAACAGCACGACCTGTACGACGGCCACTACGTCCTGTCAGCGAACCGGATCTACATGGTCGGCGGGCTGAACGACCCGGTCGGGTGGGACCACTTGGACAACGACGCCAAGACCGTGAAGCCCGTCGCCGGCACTGCCGAGATCGACGTCAACGACCTCACCAACACGGGCAAGTTCGAGGCGCGGCTGAAGATCCCCGAAGGCGATCTCGTGCTCGCCATCGACAAGTTCAACGAGTTCAATCCCTGCCAGAACGGCGGGATCGTCGGCTTCCTGCACGAACACGGTACCGACTCAGGCTGCGGCGACAACAACTGGCCGAAGACGTTCGTGTTCCTCGCGGGATGGGGATTCGGCCATGCGACGCTGAACGGCAAGCCGCTCTACGACAACTACGAAATGCACTTCATGATCACGCAGGGTATCCGGGACCGGAAGACGCTGCGCGTGAACTACCCCATGGCGAACAAGAAGCAGCCCGCCGGCGAGGTGAATCCGGCCACGCAACAGATTGACTTCTACATCCGTAGCCCGCAGCAGAATCCGAAGAACAAGCCGAATCGTGAAGTGTTCATGCACTTCTTCGGGATGGAGGTTACGTGGAAGTAGTCGTCAGCAGGCCGACCGAACGCGCGGATCCAGCACCGTACGGTGTGCGCCGTCGCACTCCTCGTCAGTTGCGTCGTGGGACGCGCGGCACCAGTCGCGTCGTCACAGGCGGCTGCAGGAGATCCGAAGAGCAGCAAGCCTCCGACGATTCTCTTCATGTGTCCTCACGGGGCGGCGAAGAGCGTGCTGGCGTCCGCCTATTTCCAGCGTCGAGCGAAGGAGCGCGGGCTGAACGTCCATGTCGACTCTGCTGGCACTGAGCCGGACGCGACCGTCTCTCCGGCTGTGGCCGCTCATTTGAAAGGGCAAGGCTACTCGGTTCCAGTTACGAAGCCCCGTAAGGTCGCCCCGGAGGAGTTCTCCTCCGCCGACGTCGTCATCTCGATCGGGTGTGATCTCGCAGGACTGCCACAGCCTCGCGGGCGGTTAGTCCGTTGGGACGAAGTGCCTGCTCCGAGCGATGGCTTCGCGGCTGCCGACGAAGCGATTCGCAAACGGGTGGATGACTTGGTGGAGGAGCTCGTCCGATCGATCCCGAAGACGAAATAGTCCAGGCGCCCAAACGCCGCGACAGTTTCAGGAGGAATGACGTGGATGCCAGTCGTCGGCGGTTCGTTGGCCTGTGCCTCGCCGCGCCGGTTCTCGCGAGCGATGGCACCCTGAGCAGCGCACAACGCAGCGATGCGAGCACGACGTGGCCGTCTGTGTTTCCCGCACTTCGACAGTCCGTCCATGGACGTCCGCTGACGTACCTGGACAGCGCGGCGACGACACTCCGACCGCAGTCTGTCATCGACGCGCTCGTGCAGTACTACTCGCTGGACAACGCCAATCCTTCGCGGGTGCACACGCTGGCCAGTCGTGCCGCGGATCACCTGGCGGCTGCGCGCCAAACGGTCGCCCGTTTCATCAACGCCGCCGATGCGTCCGAGATCGTGTTCGTTCGCGGCACGACTGAAGGCGTCAACCTGGTGGCGTCGGCGTGGGGGCCCACGAACCTGAGAAGCGGCGACGAGATCGTCATCTCGATCGCGGAACATTCGTCGAACCTGATGCCCTGGACGAGGCTCGCGCGCGAGCGCGGCGCCACTGTTCGCGTCGTCGACGTGACGGACGAAGGACGGCTCGAGCCACAAGCCGTCAAGAAAGCCCTTTCGACACGGTCGCGGATCGTCGCGTTGACGCACGTCTCCAACGTGCTCGGCGCTGTCAATCCGATCAAAGAGATTTGCGCGCAGGCGCACGCGGCCGGCGCGCGCGTCGTCGTGGACGGTGCGCAAGGCGTGCCACACGTGAAGGTCGACGTTCGGGATCTGGGATGTGACTTTTACATCTTCTCGGGGCACAAGATGCTCGGGCCAATGGCGACCGGCGTCCTCTGGGGACGTCGCGAGCTGCTGGATTCGATGCCGCCGTATCACGTCGGCAGCAACATGGCTCACGCCGTCGAGCTCGACCGCGCTGAATTCGAGCACGGCGCGCAGAAGTTCCAGGCGGGAACTCCCGACGTGGCAGGGCCTGTTGGTCTTGCGGCCGCCATTCGCTTCTTCGAAGAGGCAGGGGACGACGCCTGGTCTCGACACGATCAGGCACTGGTCAAGCACGGCCTCGAACGACTGGCAGGTATTCCACGACTTCGGCTCATCGGCCCGCGCAGCGCCGACAACCGGGTACCGGTGTTCACCTTTGTACTCGAGGGGCGCTCGCCGATGGACGTCGCGCGCGCGCTGGATGAACAAGGGATTGCGGTCAGAGCCGGCGACATGGCGGCGATGCCCCTTCTCAAGCGCTTCGGCGCGTCCGAAGCCATTCGCGCATCGGCGTACGTCTACTCCACTCTGCGGGACATCGACCGATTGGCTGACGCGCTGCACGGAATCGGGTGAAGCGATGACGTCCGCTTCGCGCGAACGCGGGCGCTCTCTGCAGGAGTTCCTCGCGAGACTCAAAACCATCTGCGATGTAGACAACAAGAACCCGGCGAGGAATGCGTCGCCCTCGTGCCCAGTCTCGTACCGGTAGTGGTAGCTGCCGAAGCCCACCATGCTCGGCCCCCACATCTTGGGCTCGCAATTTCGTCACTTTCTTCATGAGTGCGGATATCGCCGCGCAGTCGGCCCGACGCCGCAGATCCTCGATGGTGTCGAGATACTCCTCAACGCTTGCTTCCGTCTGCTTCGTCTTCAGTTCAGCCATGGAACCCCCCGGTCGAAAAGGTACTGGCTTGCGACGCCTAACTGATAGTCACAGTGTTTGGGGGCATGTCAGGTGCTCTATCCCTCTGGCGCGTGTGAGCGCGTGTTTCACACGTTAGCGGGCTAACACTATCGGAAACACACCAAAATTGATCACGTTGTCATCCTTGTCCAGAAGGACCGCGATGCGGCGATCTTTATAGGCGTAGAATTTCGTGCCATCTGCGCTTTTCTGCTTCTGCACCTTATCGCCCCAGATCCTCTTGCAGTCGTCCCACGTCATTCTCCCTGCCGGATACAGGTAAATCGCACGCAGCTTTTTCGTTTTCGCATTGAAGTTGAGTTCAATCTGTCGCGCAACCAGTGTGGGATCGCTATAGGCGAAGATATCGCCATCGATGGACTTATAGTCATCGTAGGAGTAGCGATGATGAACTGGCTGGCCGAGAGCGACCGCTGCTTCGTCAGCCGTCCACTTTTCTAGTTGCTTATCAAGGAAATCGCTGATTGGGCCACTAAACTCTGTACGAGCGCGCGTAGTGACATCGGCTTTCGTATCGGGTTCGGTGGTCTCCTTCGAAGCGGTTTTCGTCGTGGAAGCGTCAGGAGCCTTTGCTGTCTTGAGGCGTCCCGCGTTGTACGCCGCTAGGGTTTGCGCGGTTCGCCGGTCGATATCCAATAGCAGCGGCTTGAGATAGTTTATTGGAACGGCAAGGTTCAGATTCTGGCCATCCATCGCGCCAGATGTGACTCCGATAACTTGTCCGTCGTCATTGAAGAGAGGACCGCCACTGCTTCCGGGTGAAACCGGAGCTGTAACCTGAATCACCTTGAATCCGTCGGCTTGTCTCATGGCGCTGACGATGCCATCTGATACGGAACGTACTAGCCCTTCTGGATTTCCGATAGCGATCACATGCTGTCCGACATCGACGGCATCCGAGTCGCCAAGGCGGCTCACTAAGAGGTTCAGAGCTTTTATTTTTAACAACACAAGATCTCGGCGTTTATCGCTGTCGAGCAGTGTTACATCGTCAAAAATGTCGCCGTTCGGCAGCGTTACCGAAGCGGACGATGCACCGTCGATGACATGATTGTTTGACACCAACACACCGTCAGCTCGCACGATAAAACCGCTACCGCTGGAAAGCACTTTCCCGTCCTGGTCAAACACGGTGATCTCGACGACAGTCGCCGATTCTTTTTTTGCGACTGTCGCAGACTGCTGTCCGAAGGCTGGAGAAGCTATTAGCGTGACGAGGAGGGCGGCGCAAATCTCATTCTTCATTATTTCTCGGACTCCTGAGCCCGCCAAGCGGACTCCAACGGTTACGACGCTGCGCCCCATGTCTCGGCTCGAGCCAATCGATGTGACGGGTGAGACGCGGACGCGATGGGCAACCCGTGCACCACATGAGAGTAGCGAACGCCGACCGCTGTCGAGATACCCGGACAGGCCAGTTCCGCGTCCGGTTGGCGCGAGGAGTCAATCGAGAGGCGCCGGAGCGCAAATTGCTCCGGAATCTGGCGCGATGGGGTGAGAGCGGCCGCGCCCTGTGGTGTCCTGCGAAAGTATGTGAGAGGAAAGAATAGTGGAGCGGGCTACGGGGATCGAACCCGTCTAGCTGGCTTGGGAAGCCAGAGCATTACCACTATGCTAAGCCCGCAAACGAAGGGCGTCGTCCGGCTGAAGCCGGACACTACACGAGTCAGTCGGTCCGGCTGAAGCCGGACACTACAGGGAGTCAGGACGGATCCCGCAACGACCGCGAAAACGGATCGTAACACGATGCGTCATCGCACGACTCTGATCGGCGTCAAGAGTCGCAGGTCCTGGCCCTCCCGCGTGAGCCGCACGTCGACGGCGTAGTCGCCCGGGCTCAACGCGGCCAGGTTGACGTCCGCGACGATCCAGTGCTGCCGCGCTTCGTCCGTCCGCTCGCTCATCGTGACGGGGACTTGCGTCGCCAGTCCACCCCGATCCAGTACCGCTCCCCTCACGGGCGCTCCTGCGACGGCGCCGATCGGGATCTCGATCTTCAGCCGTTCGGTCCTGCTGAACCGCAAGTCGGCGGCAGGGACGATCCGGTTGCCGGTCGTCACGCCCCTGCGGAACAGGAGCGGCTGCGGCGCCGATGGCCCGACGGTGAGTCGTACGGCGTCGGTTAGCGGCGCGGACACGGCGCTGTCCGAGGCGAGCCGGGCCCGGACGTCGAGCGCGGCCTTCGGCACCGAAGGTAGATCGAGCTTCGCGAGAAACGTCCGCTCGCCTGGTTTCAGCGGGAGGCGCGTGTTCACCGAGACGCCGTCGCCGACGACCTCGACCGTCGCCGAGCTGCCCTCGACGAACTCGTCGGGCCGTCCGCCGAGCGACTGGATCTCCCCTGCCACCCAGACTGCGGTGCCGTCCCCGGCAGCGGCGGCGTGAATCCGGAATCGTGCGTCCGGCCGAATCGACACGAGCCGTTCGAGCACGGAGGTCACCGCCGCCGTGTTCTCGTTCACCGGTGGAGCGGCCGTTCGCGCGGCAGCGACCGTTTCCTCGGTCGTAGGAGCGCGATAGCCCTTCCTGGCACGAATCTGAACGTCGGTCCGCCTGCTCTTCACCGTAATCGTGCGGTACCTGCCGTCCGCTTTCGAATTGCTTGCGTAGTAGCCGAGCAGGTAGTACGACGACATGTCTGCCACGATCTTGTTCAGCCCCATGTGCAGATCGTTCGTGTTGAACACCGCGATGCCGTCGGTGTTCTCCGCGAGCGTCCGCAGGTAGCCGCGGCGATCGCCGCCGCGAACCGACAGCCCGCTCGGATCGATCGTGTAGAACGTCGCGTTTCCCCGGTTGGCGTCGTCGATGATGTCGCGAAAGAACCGCTCGTTGTCGATCTGCGCGAGGTACGCGCGATCGGCGTCGCACTCGTTCGGCGGAAGCGCGTTGACCGTGTTGCGCTTGTCCTCCAGCGTCAGCTTGCCGTTCGGACCGACACGGATCTTGTCCACGCCGATCGGCGCTTCCTTTTCCCGCTGCCGCATCATGTCCCGATCTTCCCGGAAAAGGATCCATCCCTCGGACACCGTGATAATCGCCTTGCGCTCCTCGCGGACGCTGTGGAGGAACCTGACCGCATCCTGCATTGCCTGGAGGGTGACGCGCTCCCGCCGGCGCGCAGCCATCTTGCCGCCAACGTCCGTATTCGGATAGCACAACCCGTACTGAATCTCCCGCCGATCGAGCTCGGGATCGAGATCGCGGTTCTGGCGGCCCCAGTTCCAGGCCCTCTTCAAGCCTTGCTCGATCACCTCCGTGCGCTTGCCGAAGGTGATCTGCTTCACGCTCATCTCCGGCGTCATGATGGCGACCAGGTCGTCGTCACCGAGATCGTTCCTGAGAAAATTGAGGAGCGGCTCGTTGATCGCGTGCGCGTTATCCCAGTCCACGTACGGCGAGTCCAGGAAGATCAGGAAGATCCGGTTGCGCGGGTTCGCCACTGCCCGAATCATGTCGCGCTGCGTGCTCGGCTCGGTGCGCGCCGCGTACGGTCCGAACGTCGGCTTGACGTGCTCGAACGTTTCGATCTTCTGGGGCGCGCCGTCCTCCAACACCTCGAAGTCGTCGGTGGTGAGACCTTCGACGACCCGGCCGTCCTTCGTGGGATAGACGTCGACGCGGACGAAGTTCGTGCCGACGCGGATGGGCTGCTGCTGCGCGCGCGGCGCGAGGACGCTCGCGCTGAGCGCGAGGATGGCGACGATGACGGCGCGCATGACTAGCGGGTCACCCGGATGCCGGTGAGGATGCGCTGCTCCGTTGCGCCCGCGATCGACACCTCGATCGCGTAGTCGCCGACGGCCAGGGGCGCCAGGGTGATGTCAGCTACGATCCAGCGCAGCCCGGATGCCTCGTCGGTTCGCTCGGTGACGACCACCGGCACCTGGAGCGGCTCGCCCGAGCGGCCGAGCACGCGTCCGGTTCCAGGCCGCGCGTCCGCTGTCGCCGGGAATTCGAGGCGAAGACGCTCCGTTCGACTGAAGCGGAAGTCAGCGGCCGGCAGCAGCCGGTTGCCCGTCGTGACGCCGCGCCGGAAGAGCAACGGCTGACCGGCGAGCTCGGCCACGTCCACGCGAATCGAGTCCGTCACGGGAAGCGGTCCGCTCTCGGTCGACGACAATCGCGCGCGGACGTCGATCTCGCTGGCGGGCGCCGGCAGTTCGACGCGCGTCAGGAACGTGCGCTCGCCGGGCTTCAGCGTCACCCGGGCGGCCGTCGAGGAGCCGCCGACCGGGCTCACGTCGAGGCTCGCGGTGCCGCCCTGCGCGAACTCGTCGGGCTTCCCCGCCGTGGCCTGGAGCTCGCCGGCGATCCAGACCGACGACTTGCCGGCGGGCACGACGTTGATCCGGAACCGCGCTTCGGGTCGGATGCGCCCCAGCCGATCGATGGCGGCCGACGTCGCGCGCGTGATCTCGGGAACCGGCGCGTCCGCGACCCGCCGCGCGGCGACGACCTCCGCTTCGACCGCCGTGCGATAGCCCTGACGTGCGCGCACCGTAATCCCCGGCTGCTTCACGCGCACCTTGACGGACCGGTATCTCCCGTCCAGCTTCGCGTTCGTCGAGTTGTACCCGAGCAGGTAGTACGAGGTCAGGTCGTCGGAGATCCGCCGCATGCCCCGGTCGAGATCGTTGCCCTCGACGACGGCGAGGCCGTCGGTGTTCTCGGCAAGCGTCCGCATCACCTCGATGCGCTGCTTGAGCATGGCAAGGTCGACGTTAATCGGAGGCGGCGGTTCGGGGCCGATCGGGTTGTCGGCCGCCGGTAGTCCGCGCGGGTCGATCGGATAGAAGCTCGCGTTCGCGAAGTTGGCTTCATCGAGCAGGTCGCGGAAGAACTGCTGATTGTCCATCGCGGCCAGCATCAGCCGATCGGCGTCGCATTCGTTCTTGGTCATCGCGCCTCCGACGATCCGCCGCGGATCCCTCGTCGTCAGCGTGCCGTTCGGGCCAACCACTACCGGGTCGCCGGTCGGCACGGGCTCCTTCGAGCCGGTGAGAGGATCTTCCCTCAGCTTCGTCACCTGGTCGATTCGGACGGTACAGCAGCCAGCCTTCCGTGACGGTGAGAATCGCCTTGCGCTCTTCGCGCACGGTCCGCAGGTAGCGCACGAGATCCTGAATCGCCTCGAGCGTCGCCCGCTCGCGCTTGCGGGTGATCAGTTCCTTCGCGAGCGCTCGATTCGCTGGCGCCCTCGCCGGACAGCGGCGGATAGCACAGCAAATACGCTTCCTCACGTCGTCTCTCTGAAACGTATGCCGGGTCCCCCACGGCCAGTTCGTGCGAAGGCTGTCGGCGATCACCTGCGTCTTGCGGCCGAACACGATCTGCGACGCCGCCATCTCGGTCGTCATGACGGCAACCAGATCGTCGGGGCTGAGGATCCGATCGATCAGCCGGATGAGCGGCTCGTTGATCGCGTGCGCCGACGGAGACGGATACGTGCGGCACGTCGAGGAAGATCACGAACACGCGGTTGCGCGGGTTCTCGACGGCGGCCAGCGACTCGCGCTGCGAGCTGGGCTCGACGCGCGTCTCCTGCGGTCCGCCCGCGCGGACGACGACGTGCTCGAACGTCTCGATCTTCTGCAGCACGCCGTCCTCGAGAACCTCGAAGTCGCCCGCCCCAAGGTCAAGGACGGGCTTCCCGTTCCGCAGCGGGTACGCGTCGATGCGCACGAAATTCGCTCCGACACGGAACTTTGGCGGCTGTGCTGGATCCTGGGGCTGCGCCGTCTGGGCCGCCGTGAAAACGGCCGCGGCCGCCGCGAGCGCGACGGCAAATCCGAGGCGAACGCTGAGGTGCCGCACGCGATTCTCCTGGGCTGGCAGGCGCCGGGGGACTGGCGATCAGAGTCTACCCCGTCTCAGGCCCGCGGTGCTATCGTTGAAGGGCTTTCGGCTCTAGGCTTTGGGCTCTGGGGCTTACGCCTTAGGCCGGCCTGTTGGGGGCCTTGGATCTGAATGCTCTTGCCAAAGCCCAAAGCCCAAAGCCGAAGGCCCTTCACACCGAGGTTCGCATGCTGCTCTTCTGTCGAATCGGCGTCCTGCTGATCGCGGCCATCGTCCTCTCAGGTGCTCATTCCTTACGCTCCATCGATTCGCGGCGAAGCACGCCCGCACTGGATCCTGCAGGCGTGATCGTGCACGAATGGGGGACGTTCACGTCGGTCGCCGCGCTCGACGGCACCGCCGTCGAGTGGATTCCGCAACAGGGACCGTCAGATCTTCCGTGCTTCGTGGACCGTGCGCGCATGTGCCCCAAGTGCTGGCTTCGCGCGCGCGTGCGCATGGAAACGCCCGTCCTGTATTTCTATTCCGCTGAGGAGCGAACGCTGGACGTGCGGGTCCGGTTCCGGCAGGGGGTCATGACAGAATGGTATCCACCCGCGGACGTCGTCCCGGGCGAGATCAAGCCGGAAATGCTCACCAGGCCGGATTTCGCCGGAGAGATCTCGTGGCGGCAGGTCAAGGTCCTGCCTCGCGCAGCGCCCGAGTTCCCCAGCGATTCGACGTCGAACCACTACTACGCGGCGCGCGCGACCGACGCCGCGCCGGTGCAGGTCGGATCGAAGCTCGAGAAGTTCCTGTTCTATCGCGGCATCGCGAACTTCGAGCCGCCCCTGCAGGCGACGATTGGCGCCAACGGGAGCATTTCCGTCCGAACCGGGAACGGCCAGTCGTCGATCGGCGACGTGATGCTCTTCGAGAATCGCGGTGGGTTCACCGCGCATGCCGGGCTTCACAGCAGCGAATCGCAGGTACGGCTCCCCGCTCTCGCGCCGGGCCGCGCGGCGGGGTCGGCCGCGAAGCACCTGGAGGATCTGCTCGTGTCCCACGGTCTCTATCGCCGCGAGGCGCAGGCGATGGTCGAGACCTGGCGCGACTCGTGGTTCGAGGAAGGCACGCGCCTCTTCTACATCGCGTCGCAGCAGGTAGTTGACGACGTGCTTCCGCTCGAGATCTCCCCTGCGCCGAGCTCCGTCGCGCGCGTGTTCGTCGGCCGGCTCGAGCTCCTGACGTCGGAGACGATCGACGACGTGAAGTCGGCGCTCGCGAAACGCGATCGCGCTGGGCTCCTCAAGCACCGGCGCTTCCTCGGCCCGATCATGGCGCGGATACACCCGCAGCAGTCCCCCGAAGCGCAGGCGGACTGGCAATTCGTCTACAACAACACCATGCCGGCGTCGACGCGGGCGTGCCGCTAGAGATCTCTTGTAGTGTCTGGCTTCAGCCAGACCTGTTACGGGTCCGGCTAAAGCCGGACACTACAGGCGATCTTCACGGGTCCGGCTAAAGCCGGACACTACAGGCGATCTTCACGGGTCCGGCTAAAGCCGGACACTACAGGAGATCTATACAGGTATCACTTGCGCAATCGCGCGACGAGGTCTCTGAAGTCCGGGGGCGGCGGCGCCTCGAGCTCCACCGTCCGCTCGTCGGCTGGATGCTTCAGCACGAGGCGGAACGCGTGCAGCGCCTGGCGGCCGAACGCGATCGAACGCAGGCTGTCGGGACCGTAGACGTATCGCTCCTCCCCGACCAGCATGTGCCCGCGAAGGCGCGACTGAAGGCGGATCTGATTTCGCCGTCCCGTGTGAAGACGGACCTCGATGAGCGACGCGCCCCGCAGCGCCTCGACGACCCGGTAGTGGGCGATCGCCTCTGTCCCCCTGGGATCCCGCGGGTGCGTTTCCTTCTGGATGAGCGCCTTGTCGTCCCACACCAGCACGTCCCGCCAAATGCCTTCGGCGGGCTCCGGCCGTCCGTAGACGACGGCGAGGTAGACGCGTTCCGGCTCGCGGCGGGCGAACTGACGCTTGAGAACCTGCTGCGATCGGGCGTCCTTCGCGAAGAGGACGAGGCCGGACGTGTCCTGATCGATCCGGTGCACGACGAACGGCCGCCGCTTGCCGTGGGATCGCAGCTGCGCTTCGATCTGAGCAAAGACCGACGGGACGTCAGGCTTGCGCTCGAGAGGGACCGATAGTATTCCCGGCGGCTTGTTGACCGCGATCAAGACTTCGTCCTGGTAGACGATGTCGAGATCGCCGGACGGGCCGGCGCGGGGCCGCGGCCTGGCGCTGCCTGGACGATCCGGCCAGAAGCGCACGACGTCGCCGTCGGAGAGACGGCGCGACGCATCTGGAAGAAGGGCTTCCTCCCCGTTGACGTAGACCTTGCCGCGCGCGAGCGCCGCGACCGAGCGCGCCCGCGATCCGAGGCGATGGGGTGCCGCCAGGAACTTGTCCAGGCGCACCCCTGTCTCGTCGCTCCCGGCGATCCACTTTGAGTCCGCCATCAGACCGGGAGATCGCCGCTAGCCGGGCACCTGTGTTATTTCAGGTGCTTTCCGACGAGCTTCGTCATCTCGAACATGTTGACGGTCGCCTTGCCGCCGAACACGCCCTTGAGCGTATCGTCAGCCTTGATCATCCGCCTGTTCTTCGCGTCCTGCAGCCCGTTCTTCTTGATGTAGGCCCACAGCTTCTTGGTCACCTCGGTGCGCGGGATCGGCTTCGAGCCCACCACTTCCGACAGCGCCGCGCTCGGCTGAACAGGCTTCATGAATGCGGCGTTCGGCTTCCTCTTGGTCTTCCCCTTGGCTTTCCCGTTCTTGCTCTTCCCTCGTTTGGCGGTCTTGGCCATTCCGTCTCCTCTGCGAATCGATTTCGTTACGGGCCTACCGCGCGCCGCCCTCGGGCGCACGCGCAGTGCGATCGTATGCTTGCTGCGTTCAGTTTTCCAGCAAAAGTACGAGGTGCGTGCGTTCCGCCGAGGAGAATTCCAGGGAGCCGCCGCCGGAGGCCGTGCGACAATCACCGCCATGCCCAGCCCAGCTTCTCTCATTCTGGCCGCTCTCGCCCTCGGCGCGTTCGCTCCCGGCCGACTGGCTCAGGCGCCGACAAACGACGCTCGAATCGCAATCTTCCTCACAGGACCGACGCGTGACGGCTTCGTCGACACCTCGCGAGAGCTCCAGGATTCGCTCAAAGACGTGCGAAAGGAGCTCGCCGACCGCCGCGAGCTGCGGCTGACGGACAACCGCGCGGAAGCCGACGTCGTGCTCACGGTCGTCGCCCGGGGAGTCGGCACGCAGACCTTCGGCCAGCGCGTGCAGTACAGCGAGTACTACCGGAACGCCGAGATGACGAGCACGCCGATCCTCGCCAACACGTTCTGGGTGACGGGGGTGCTCGAGGCGGGCACGTACCGCAAGGAGTTCACGGGCCTGCAGACCCAGGAGTCCCAGTATTCGCTCGGCGCGTGGACGGAGTGCGCCGACAGGCTGGGGAAAGACGTCCGCGCGTGGGTCACCGCGAACGCCGAACAGCTGCGCAGCCGCCGGCGTTCGCGCTGACGTCCTCGATGTAGTGTCCGCCTTGAGGCGGACCGACGCGGGGTCCGGCTGAAGCCGGACACTACACGTTCCGAAAACACTCTCGCCTAGTTCGCTCCCTTGGCCAGGGCCAGGAGGTCGGCCTTGGTCAACGGACGATCCGGGATCGGCGCGTGCACGAGCACATGCCGTTCGAAGTCCAGCTTCAACCGATCCACGTTGGCGATGAGCGTAGCGATCGCGGGGGCCGCGGGCTGTCCCGCCGCGGGAATGTTGAAGTCCCCCGTGAAGAGGATCCGTTCCTTCGGCAGGAACACGACGAGCATCCCGTCGCTGTGCTCGAGACCCTTGACGTGGTGCAGCTCGACGCTGCGCGTGTCGTCCTTGAGCTCGCGCTTGTTGCCGGCAGATTCCACTTTCGGCTTTCTCTTCGACTTCGCGAGGCTGTCGCCCGCGAGCGTCCGCGGGCCGCTCAGCACCTTCTCGAGATAGTCCCGGTTGTTCGCGTGCGTGATGATCGCGATGCCCTCGGACGCGAACGGCGCGAGCCCGCTCGCATGGTCGAAGTGCGCGTGCGTGTTGACGACGTACCTGATCGGCTTGTTGGGGATGACTTTCTTCGTTTCCGCGATGACGGCAAGGCCGCGCGCTTCGCTTTGCCCGCCTTCGAGCACCACGACGTGATCCTTGAACTCGATCGCAAGCGCGACGTAGCCGCCAGTGATGCGGTAGACACCGTCTGCCATTTTCTCGGACTGCACGGTGGGCGGCGGCGCCTGGGCCGCAGGCGCTCCGCCGCGTCCGGCGCCGGCGGCGGGCGGTGTCAGAAGCTCGGTGATGTTGGCCGGGTTTGCGCTCGCGCTCGTAATCGTCGCCTCGAATGTCGTCAGGCCCGCCCGCTTCTGGACGATCTTGGTCGGTACCTTCACGCCGCCGAAGTCCTGGTACCCGCTATAGGACGTGTCGACGTGCAGGTCGCCCGCGACCGGGTGCTCCACCCACGTCTCGACGCGCTCGACCATGTTCTGATCGTTGACGTAACCGGTCACGGTGTACGCGGCGCCCGAGGGCGACTTCGCGGGCGGCGACCACACCACCGCGTTGTAGGCCTTGCCGCCGATGCGCTGCGGCTTGACCGTGGCTTTGTTCGCCGCGGCGCCCTTGAGGAATCCCCAGGGCGTCACCCAGATCTCGAGCTGCTGCGTCCATGCGGCGTTGGCCGGCGTGATGTTCTGGTTCAACGTGCCCGGCGGCGGAGGTGGCGCGCCGGGAATCGTCGGTGGTTGCGTGGTACCCGTCGCGCGGGACGCGGGCTGCGCAAGATCGATCGCGCGCGTGTAGTTGCTGACGGTGGTCGTCGCCAGCGGTCCGGCGATCGTCTTGCTCTGTCCGAAGTTGCCGGTCGACGCCGACCCGGAGTACGTGATGGAGGTCAGACCCTCAGCGCCCATGGCCTTGATCGCGGCGGCGACCGTCGAGTCAGTCGCCTGCGCCGCGGCGCCGGCAGCCATCAGCATGGCGAGCAACCCGGCGACCGTAGTCTTTGTCAGCATGTCTCTCCCCAATTCATCATCGAGCGTTACCTGAAATACCGAACGATATTCCAAATACCGACCGTCACACCGAACAGACCAAAAAGCGCCATCCAGTACTGCGTCCGCCGGACGCCGAGATTGGCAGGACTGTCCGGAAGCGATTGCCCGTACCGACGCTGGCGCCATAGCGATGCGAAAATAAACGCACCGGATGCCAGCCAGAGCACGCCAGCCACGAGCGCCCAGTTATCCATACTGACGTTGAATTCGTCTGAATCTGGTGAATGGAAACGGGCCGACTCTCGATCGTGAGAATCGGCCCGTGTTTACTGGTCGGGATGACTGGATTCGAACCAGCGACCCCCTGACCCCCAGTCAGGTGCGCTACCAGGCTGCGCTACATCCCGGATACCTACCGCTTCTTCTTCACCGGCGCCTTGCTGCTCTTGATCGCAGGCTTCGGCTTCCGCGCCTCGGCGACGCGCAGCTGAAACCCCTCGTCGAGCGCCACGCCCGGCGCCTTCGACAAGATCGCGGACAGCTCGCGAAGCCCTTTCTTGACCTGCAGGATGCGTTCGCGCGCGTCGCGGCCGAAGAGCTCGGCGATATTCGACAGCGCCGGATCGTCGGGTCCCGGCGACGTCCGCTCCTCGGTCAGCTTCCGCCGCACCCCCGCGAGCGTCAGCCCTTCGCCATACAGCAGCTGCTTGATCCGCAGCACGCGCTCGACGTCGGCGCGCCGGTAGATGCGCGGCCCGCCCTCGGTCTTCGCCACGCCGAGGTCTGGGAACTCCGCCTCCCACGACCTCAGCACGTAAGGCTGGATGCTCGCGATTTCGCAAACCTCAGGCTGGCGAAAGAGCGAGCGGTTGGGAATCTCCGCCTGGGTCATGAAAATGCTCCGCAAAGTATAACAGACGGGAAGTCATATAATTGGCCCCCACTCGCGTGGCTAACACCCAGTCCTGTCCCACCTGTGCGGCGGTCGTCGTACCGGAGCAGCCGGGCGGATTCTGTCCGCAGTGCCGCTCGGCCATCGTCCAGTCCGACGTTCAGACCATGCTCCGAGCCGGCGCAGACGACGACGCGACGCGGCTGGCGTCTGACGGCGACACCAGCGGCGCGCGGCAACGCGCGGGCCACTCCTCGGCCACCTCGTCCAGCGGATGGCTCTCGTCCTCCGGCGCGATCGATCACGGACGCTTCGCGCCCGGCGCCCTCCTCGGCGGGCGATACCGCATCGTCGGGCGCCTCGGCCGCGGAGGAATGGGGCGAAGTCTTTCGCGCTGACGATCTCAAGCTTGGACAGCCGGTCGCGCTCGAAGTTCCTGCCGCGGGAAGTGGACGGCGATCCCGCGAGGCTGACGCAGCTGCACACCGAAGTGCGGATGGCCCGCCAGGTGTCGCACCCGAACGTGTGCCGCGTCTACGACATCGACGAGACGGACGGCAGCACGTTTCTCTCGATGGAGTATGTCGACGGCGAGGATCTCGCGTCGCTGCTCAGGAGAGTCGGGAGATTCCCCGAAGAGCGCGCGCTCGAGATCGCTCGTCAGATCTGCGCGGGGCTCGCCGCCGCACACGAGCGCGGGGTGGTGCATCGCGATCTCAAACCTGCGAACGTCATGCTCGACGGAACGGGAAAGGTCAGGATCACGGACTTCGGGCTCGCGGGCGTCTCAGGGGAAGCCATTCGAGCGGGCACTCCCGCATACATGGCGCCGGAGCAGCTGACCGGCGGCGAGGTGACTGCCCGCAGCGACATCTATTCGCTCGGCCTGGTGCTGTACGAGATCTTCACTGGCCAGCGCGCACTCGACGGGAAAAACCTCGCGGAACTGATTCACAAGCGCGAGCAGTCAGGCATCCTGCCCCCGACGTCCGTCGTGACCACGCTCGATCCGAAGATCGAGCAGGCGATCATGCGGTGCCTGAAGCCGCAGGCCGACGAACGGCCGGCGTCGGCGCTTGCAGTTGCTGCTGCCCTGCCCGGCGGCGATCCGCTCGCGGCTGCGCTTGCGGCCGGCGAGACGCCATCGCCGGACATGGTGGCTGCGGCGGGGCAAACCGAGGCGCTTCACCCCGCGATTGGCCTGACGCTCGTCGCCACCGTCATTGCGGGCGTTCTGGCGTGCGCGGCGCTCTCGGACAAGTTTCTGCTCTACGCACGCGTACCGATGCAGAGGTCCCTCGACTCGCTGGAGGACCGCGCGCGCGAAATCCTGTCCTCCCTGGGCTATCACGCCGGGGGCGCCGACTCCGTCCGCGGCCTGACCGTGAACTTCGACGTCATCGGGCACATCTCGCGCACGAGCTCCGCACCCGATCGCTGGGACGCCCTCCAGAAGCGCACCGCTCCTGTCATGCTGTTCTGGTACCGCTCGAGCCCGCAGCCGATCGTGCCGACGGGCACCACCTGGACGCCGACGTACAACGATCCGCAGATGACGGCCCTGGGCATGACGAGAATGAGCCTGGACGACGTCGGGCGACTGGTCTCATTCGAAGCCGTGCCGCCGTGGGGGGAGGATCCGTCGGCTCCGGTGCGGCCTGCTCCCTGGCCGGCGCTCTTCTCGGCCGCCGGCCTCGACATCGCTCGATTCCACACCGTCACGCCGGTGCTGGTCCCGCGCGTGTTTGCATCGGAGCGCGAAGCGTGGGAGGGCCCGCTCGCGGGCGTCGACGGCGCCACGCTCCACGTCGAAGCGGCGGCGCATCGCGGGCTCCCGACGTCGTTCAGGGTGACGGGCCCCTGGGAGCCGATCGTGCCGCGGACGTCTTCTCCCGTCGCGTCATCAAGCGTGTGGCGTTCCGTCGCAAACGTCCTCGGCACCGTCGTGATTTTTTCGACGCTTCTCGTCGCGCGAAGCAACCTGCGTGCGGGCCGCGGTGATCGCCGGGGCGCCTGGCGCCTGTTCTGCTTTGGCATGGCGGTGCTGGTTGCGGGATGGGTCATCAGCGCGAAGCACTACGCATCGCCGCAGATCGAGGACGATCGCCTGTTCGACTTCCTGAAGCAAGCCGTCTTCAGCACCGGCACGGCGTGGCTGCTGTACATCGCGCTCGAGCCGTTGGTCCGCCGTTACGCGCCAGGCATTCTGATCTCGTGGACCCGCGTCCTGTCCGGCCAATTTCTCGACCCCCGCGTCGGCCGTGACGTGCTCGTCGGTGTGACGATAGGCGTCGGAATCGTCCTGCTCGGAATGGCCAACTGGTTCGTGCCCGCGATGACTGGCGGACCCCCTCCCCAGCCGCGATATGCGAGCCTCCAGCTCCTTCTCGGCGCACCAGCCGCGATCGGGGTGCTCATGCGGATGGTTCAGCAGAACCTTCAGAACGGCCTGTTCGTCGCGGTGGCGTTCGGCGTCGGCCGAGCCGTCTCGCGGCGCGTGTGGGGCGGCACGGTGCTCGCCGGCGGCCTGCTGTCGATCTTCATCCTCGGCGATGCCGGCTCCGGCCCGATGTGGATCATCCTGATCTTCATCGCGGCGTTCGTCGTCCCTCTCCTGGCGACGCTCGTCTACTTCGGTCTGCTGCCGGTTGTCATCGCCTTCTTCGTCTACCAGGCGCTCAACAACTCTCCGCTCACACTGCAGCCGTCGATGCCGTACGCGTCGTCCGGCCTCTGGGCCGCGGCGATCGTCGTCGGCCTCGCGGTGTTCGGCTTCTACGCGTCCCGTCGGGGACAGCCGCTTTTCGGACGATTGCTGGACTAGGAAGCGTTTTTCAGAAGGCTGTAGTGTCCGGTTTTAGCCGGACCGTTCAACAGAAAGATTCCACTTGGCGCACATCCTGTCGTGTCCCAACTGTGCCGCGGTCGTTTTGCCGCAGGAAGCAGGAGGGGTCTGCCCGCGATGCCGAACGCCATTGTCCGAGCCGGCCATCGACGCGACAACCACGCAACCCGATGACGACGTCACGCGACTCGTGGACGTCAGCGGCCATGCCGGACCGCGCGCGACAGAGCACAGTTCCGGCAGTGGCCGGCAGACAGGGCGCAGCTCGAAAGACTCGAGTTCGGGCGTCACCTCCTCGAGCGGATGGCTCACGTCGTCGGGCGCCATCGACCATGGGCGCTTCGAGCCGGGCACGCTTCTCGACGGCCGCTACCGCGTCGTCGAGCGCCTCGGGCGCGGGGGCATGGGCGAGGTCTACCGCGCGGACGATCTGAAGCTCGGACAGCCGGTCGCCCTGAAGTTCCTTCCCGCCGACGTCGATCGCGATCCGGCGAAGCTGACGCAGCTGCACACGGAAGTCCGGATGGCGCGGCAGGTCTCGCATCCGAACGTGTGCCGCGTGTACGACATCGACGAGGTCGACGGGAGCACGTTTCTGTCGATGGAGTACGTCGACGGCGAAGATCTCGCGTCGCTCCTGCGCCGGATCGGCCGGTTTCCCGAAGACCGCGCGCTCGAGATCGCGCGTCAGATCTGCGCGGGCCTCGCCGCCGCGCACGAACGGAACGTCGTCCATCGCGACCTCAAGCCCGCCAACGTGATGCTCGACGGCACGGGCAAGGTGCGGCTGACGGATTTCGGGCTCGCGGGCGCCTCCGGAGAAGCGCTGCGCGCCGGCACTCCCGCCTACATGGCCCCGGAACAGATCGCGGGCGGAGAGGTCACGTCGCGCAGCGACATCTACGCGCTCGGGCTCGTGCTGTACGAGATCTTCACCGGACAGCGGGCGCTCGAAGGAAAGAACCTTGCCGAGCTGATCAACAAGCGCGAGCAGTCAGGCATTCTGCCGCCGACGCACCTCGTCCGCACGCTCGATCCGAAGATTGAGACGGTGATCATGCGGTGCCTGAAGCCGCAGATCGATGAGCGTCCGCCAACGGCGCTTGCCGTAGCCGCCGCGCTGCCGGGCGGCGATCCGCTCGCCGCCGCGCTCGCCGCGGGTGAAACGCCGTCGCCGGAGATGGTCGCCGCTGCCGGCAGCCGTGAGGCGCTCTCCTTCCGAGCGACGCTTGCAACGGCAGCCTGGATAGCGGTCTCGATACTTGCGATCGTGCTGCTGTACCAACGCGTCATCCTGCTCAACCGCCTGCCGCTGCCGAAGCCTCCCGCGGCGCTTCAAGACCGCGCGCAGGAAGCGCTCGCGACGCTCGGCTACGGACGCGACGCTGCCGATCGGGCGACCGGGCTCGGGCTGTCGCTCGACTACGCGCGATACATCGAGGCGACCTCGGACGCGCGCGACCGCTGGAACGCGCTCGGCACCGTGCGGCCCGAGACGCTTTTTCTGTGGCACCGCACGAGCCCCCGCACGCTGGTTCCAATCGGCCTGGAGAACGCGGTCACCCGCACGAATCCACCACTCACCCTGTCCGGGATGACGATGATTCTGGTCGACGCGACGGGCCGGCTCTCGGAGTTCATCGCTGTGCCGAATCCCGTTCAGGGTTCCACTGCGCAATCAACGGATTGGAACAGGCTCTTCGCCGCCGCGGGCTTGCCGATTGAGAGCTTCACGCGATCGGAGCCGCGCCTCGTACCGCCGGTCTACGCAGACGAACGGCGCGCCTGGGAAGGGGCGCTTCCGGAGCGGCCCGACCAGACGATCCGCGTGGAAGCGGCAGCGACGGAAGGCAGGCCCGTCTACTTCGGCGTGACAGGTCCATGGAGCCGCTCGGGCAGGCTCGTCGCCGCCCGGCCGTCGCTCTTCACGCAGGTCATCACCGGGCTCGCGTCGATCATCAACCCCGCGCTGATGCTTCTCGGCGCCGCGCTCGCGCGCGCAAACATCAAGGCAGGACGCGGCGACCGCGACGGCGCGTTTCGCGTCGCAGGCTTCGTCTTCGTGCTCAGCCTCGTCGCCTGGGTACTGGGAACCAGCCACTTCAGGGACGTCGGCGTCGAGATCAACCGACTCTTCGCCGCGATCGGGCGGGCGTTGTTCCAGGCGGCCGTGCTCTGGCTCGCGTATCTCGGGCTCGAACCGTACGTGAGGCGCTATGCGCCCGACAGCATCCTGGGCTGGACGAAGCTCGTCGCCGGACAGTGGCGCGATCCGCGCGTGGGCGTCGACGTCATGGTCGGCGTGAGCGCGGGACTCGCGATGACCGTGCTCTACGCGGTGCACAACGTCCTGCCGGCCATGGCCGGCCGTCCGGAACCGATGCCGCTCGTGTCGAACGCCGAAGTCCTCAATGGTCTGCGGCACGTGTTCTCCGGGCTGGCCACTCAACTGGCGAGCGCGATGATGTCCGGCATGCTCGGCGTCGCCGGCGTCGTCGGATTCGTGCTGCTGCTTCGCAGGACGTGGCTCGCGGTGATCGCGGCCATCATCTGCTTCACGCCCGTCGTCATCAGCGGCATGTTTCCCGGCAGCACGCCCCGCCTCGATGTTGCGATTGGCGTGGGCATCATCACGATCTTCATCCTCACGATCGTTCGCGCCGGCCTGCTCTCCGCCGTCGCGGCGCTCTTCACGCACTTCTCGCTGCTCCGCGCGCCGATCGCCACCGACTTTTCGAGCTGGCATGCCGTGTTCGGCCTCTGGTACCTCGGCGTGCTGCTCACCCTGGGGCTGGGCGCGTGCTACGTCGCACGCTATGGGCGGGGTCTCAAGACTTCCTGACCTTCACGCGGATCGGCGTCCCGATCAATCCGAAGGACTCGCGCAGGCGGTTCACGAGAAAACGCTCGTAGGAGAAGTGGAAAGCCGTCGCCACGTTGGTGAAGAACACGAACGTGGGCGGGGCGACGCTGGTCTGCGCCGCGTAGAGAATCCGCACGTGCCGCTTGCCCGGGCTGACGGGCGGATTCGCGGCGGTCACGTCTTTCAGGAACCGATTCAGCTCGCCTGTGGGTACGCGCTGCACGCGCGCTTCCGAGACCTTGTCGATCGTTTCGAGGACCTTCCCCGTCCGCTCTCCAGTCGTTGCTGAGATGTGGAGCACCGGCGCGTAGTCGAGGAACTTCAGCTGACGCCGCAGGTTCTCGTCGAACGTCTTCGAGAAGTCCGTTTCGCGCCCTTTCATCAAGTCCCACTTGTTCGCCGCGATGATGATGCCGCTTCCTGCTTTCTCGGCTGCGCCCGCGATCGCCGCATCCTGATCGGTCGCGCCTTCGACGGAATCGATCACGAGCACGGTCACGTCCGCCTTCTCGATCGCGCGGCGCGCGAGCACGACGCTCACCGCTTCGACCTGACCCGATCGCATGACCCGGCCTGGCCGCCGGATGCCCGCGGTGTCGACGATGCGAAACGCGCGGCGATGCCAGTGGATCAAGGCGTCGACGCTGTCGCGCGTCGTCCCCGGAGTATCGCTGACGATGGACCGCTCTTCCTTCAGCAGCCGGTTGAGCAGCGACGATTTCCCCACGTTGGGGCGCCCCACGATCGCGACGGCGGTTTCGGGAGGCTCGCTGGCCGGCACACCTTCGCGGCGGGGCAGCTTGCTGACGATCTCGTCGAGCAGATCGCCGGTCCCTTCGCCGTGCTCCGCGGCAATCTCGACAACCGGCTCGAAGCCCAGCTGATAGAACTCGAGCGCGCGCCCCCGCGCGCGTTTGTCGTCGGTCTTGTTGACCGCCATGATGACCGGAGCGGCTGCGACCCGCAGGGTCTTGGCGATCTCTTCGTCGGCGGACACGAGGCCTTCGCGGCCATCCACAACGAAGACAATGACATCGGCCGCATCGAGCGCCTTGCGGCCGTGCTGCACGACGAGCGCGTGCAGCGGATCGTCGCTCGCACCGAAGAGTCCGCCCGTGTCGACCAGTGCAAACGCAACTCCTTGCCAATCCGCAGGATGAGAGTTGGTGTCGCGCGTCGTACCGGCGACCGGCGTCACGATCGCCCGCCGCGATCCGGTGATCCGATTGTAGAGCGTGGACTTTCCGACGTTGGGACGGCCGACGAGCACGACCGCCGGGAGGTCAGCGAAACGTTTCAAGGGCATTCAAAAGTCGTTTAGCGAGGATATTGACAGCGTAAGTCTAACATTCTATACTAGTTACGAATCTTGAGGAGCGCCTAAGCATGATCAAGGTGGACATCGTCAACGAGGTATCGCGGATCGCCGACATCACCAAGGTCAAGGCCGAGGTGGCGGTCGATGCCGTCTTCGATGCGATGCGCCTGTCAATGCAGCGCGGCGAGCGAATCGAGCTCCGCGGGTTCGGCGTCTTCCAGGTGAAGCCCCGCAAGCGCGGCATTGGCCGCAACCCGCGGACGGGTAAGGAAGTGCGCATCCCTCCGGGACGAACGATCCGGTTCAAGCCCGGCAAGGACCTCCAGAATATCGGCGGCTGATCGCCGTCAAGCGCGCCCTTGTCGAACGACACCTCCCTTCCCTCGCCGGGGACCGGCGAGGACGGGCGCCCTTCACTCTCAGCCAGTTCCTGCGGTTCTATCTCCCGCGCAGGAGTTCCGTACACGCCGCGCAGACGCTTCCAGCACAGCTGGTGGAAGCACATCCTGCTCTTCCTGTTGACGCTGTGCACGACGACCCTCGTCGGCGCCGATCGATACGCGCGTTCGTGGCCGACTTCGGCCGTTCGCTCGCGCGGCTCGAAGGTCTCGGCTTCACGGCGCTCCTCGCGCACGGATTCTGGTACAGCGGAACGATCCTGCTGATCCTGGGCGCGCACGAGATGGGGCACTACGTGGCGTGCCGTTGCTACAAGGTGGACGCGACGCTCCCCTATTTCATCCCGCTCTTCTGGGCCTCGGCGGCATCCAGACGGGCACGCTGGGCGCGGTCATTCGCATCCGCGAGCCGTTCCGCACGCGCAAGATCCTGTTCGACATCGGCATCGCCGGTCCCATCGCCGGCTTCGTGCTGATCGTGCCGGCGCTCTTCCTCGGGACTGTATCTGTCGGCCATCGACGACGCTGCCCGATGCCGGCGTCACGTTCATCGGGCAAGCCACTGCTCTTTCGGCTCGCGCGCTGGATCGTCTTCGGACCGTGCCCGACGGTTCGATCGTCAACCTGCACCCGGTGGTCTCGGGAGCCTGGTTCGGGCATGCTCGCGACAGCGCTCAACCTGCTTCCCTTCGGTCAGCTCGATGGCGGCCACATCACGCTACGCGACGGTCGGCCGGCTCGCGGTTCCGATCTCGTCTCGCCACCGTGGGACTTGCGGTGCTGATGACCATGTCTGTCAATCAGCTGGCTCGTCTGATGACGATCGCTCATGGTCGTCATGCTGCCTGCGTCGTTCGGACCTCGTCATCCTCCGCGTCGCTCGATCGAGCGAGGAGCCGCTCGGGCACACGGCCGCAGAGCCGGCTCGCGCTGTCTTCGCCCTCGTCGATGCTCGTCGGTCTGCTTCACGCCCTTTCCGATCGACATCAGCTGGCCAGCACTGGCTGGACCGAACTGATCTCGAAGCGACCGCTCGGCGCCGCTACAACACGCTCATCGGATCGACGTCGACGATCGTGCACCGGCGGACCTCGGGCCGCGGCCGAGCGCGACGAGCAGCGCCTGCCGCATCGACGCGCGGTGAGTGCCCTTCAGGAAGAACTGCACGCGGTGCTCGCCCTTCAGCCGGCTCGAGCGGCGCCGGCGCGGGACCGAGGACGCGGATACGGCGGCTTTCGGACTCGCGCGCAGCGCGCTGACGAGATCTGCGCGGCGTCGGCCAGCGCGCCGCTGATGCGTCCGGCCCTTGACGACGACGTTGATCAGCGCGACGGCCGGCGGGTAGCGCATCGCCTGCCGGAACGCGAGCTCCTGCTCGAAGAACGCGGCGTAGTCCTGCGGCACGCGTGCTGGATGCTGTAGTGCTGCGGAAACAGCGTCTGCACGATCGCCTCGCCGCGGATCTCGCCGCGGCCCGCCCGGCCGGCCACCTGCGTGAGCAGCTGAAACGTCCGCTCGGCCGCGCGGAAGTCCGCCAGGCCGAGCCCGACGTCGGCCGAGATCACGCCGACCAGCGTGACGCGCGGGAAGTCGTGCCCCTTCGCGATCATCTGGGTGCCGACGAGGACGTCGATGCTCGCCGCGCGCGAATCTCGCCAGCAGCGCGTGCGATCGCACCGCGCCGCCGGATCGTGTCGCGATCGACCCGGGCGACGCGCGCCGCCGGGAACGCGCGTCGGACTCCGCCTCGACGCGCTCGGTGCCGAACCCGACCTGCTCGATGATACGGCCCGGCGCAGTTCGCGCACGTCTTCGGCACGGCGATCGAGTAGTTGCAGTAGTGGCAGCGCGCGCGGCTGGCCGCCGCGGTGAACGGTCAGCGAGACGCTGCAGTTCGGACAGTCGAGCGTCGCGCCGCACTGCCGGCAGAACACCGAGCGTCGCGAACCCGCGCCGGTTCAGCAGCACGATCGCCTGCTCGCCGCGTGCCGAGCCGATCGCCGCAGCGCCTCGCGCAGCGGCGCGGCTCAGGACGACGTCGGCCCGTCGCCGCGTAGCTCCTCGCGCATGTCCACGATCCGCACGTCGCGCGAGCGGCCGATCGAGCACGCGCCGCGTCGAGCGTCACGAGCGTCGTAGCGCCCGTTCCGCGCGTTCTGGTAGCTCTCCATCGACGGCGTCGCCGATCCGAGCACCGACCAGCGCCCCGGCCTGCCGCGCGCGCATCACCGCGACGTCGCGCCCGTGATAGCGCGGGCTCTCCTCCTGCTTGTACGAGCCGTCGTGCTCCTCGTCGACGATGATCGAGGCCGAGCGTGTCGAACGGCGCGAACACGGCCGACCGCGTGCCGACGACGACGTCGACGTCGCCGCGGCGGATGCGATGCCATTGGTCGTGGCGCTCGCCGTCGGACAGGCCGCTGTGCTGGATCGCCACGCGTTCGCCGAACGCGCGCCGGAACGACGGCGGCGACCGCCGGCGTCAGCGCGATTTCCGGCACCAGCACGAGCACGCCGCGCCCGCGTCGACGGACGTCGGCCGGCGAGCCGCAGATAGACCTCGGTCTTGCCGCTGCCGGTGACGCCGTGGAGGAGCGCCGCGTGGAAGCTCGCCGCTAGCGGCCAGCCGCTCGCAGCGTCGACAGCGCGGCCGTCCTGCTCGGTCGTCAGGGCATCGAGACGGACCCGACGCTCCGCGTTCGACCGGCGCCAGCGCGCGGCAGAGGATCGCGCTCGATCTGCGGCGTTTCGATCGTGAACGACACGAGCCCGAGCGTCGACAGCCGCGCCGAGTCGTGCTGCCGCGATCCCGCGCGCGCGTCGAGGCTGCGACGGTCTCGAGTCCGTCAGGCGCTCCGGCGAGCGCAGCGAGCGCCTCGACGCTGCCGCGCGCCGAGGCCGCGATCCAGCGGCGTCGGCATCTCGCGCAGGCGACGTCGATGGTCCCTGCGCCGTGAGCTGCGGCGACCCGGACCGTCCTGAACGACGCGCGGCTCCCGGATTCCGTTCGCGCGACGAGCCAGCGGCGGCATCGCCGTGGCCAGCGCCTCGCCGATCCCGCAGGCGTAGTACTCCGCGACCCAGGTGGCGAGCCGAACGACGTCTGCGGGGCAGGAATGGCTCAGTGTCCAGGATCTCGAGGATCGGCTTTACGTGGAGCGTTCCCTCGGCACGCTTTGCACGCTCAGCACCTGTGGCACTCGGCACCCTGGCACCCTGGCACCCTGCCGAACAACGACACCCGGTGAGCACGCGGTTCCCGAGCGGCACGAGCACGCGCGCGCCGACCGGCGGATCGGGAACTGCGTCCGGCAGGCTGTAGGTGAGGCTGTCGAGCGCCGGAACGGGCACTGCGACGCGCACGAGGCGCATCGGATACTCGCCGTCGCCGCTGTCGTCGTCATGCAGAAGCGCCCGCGACTTTCTTCATGTCTTCCCAGACATCGCGCTTGCCGTTCGGGGCTTCGCAGCAGAAAGGCGGGATGGAACGTCGGGATCAGCTTGGCGCCGCGGTAGTCGAACGCGCGGCCTCGCAGCCGCGAGATCGGGTCCTGCGTCTTCAGCAGGGTCTTGGCGGCAAACGTCCCCAGCGCGACGATGACCTTCGGATGTGATCGCGTCGATCTGCCGAAACAGGAACGGCTCGCAGGTCTCGACTTCGTCCGGCTCGGGATTGCGATTCTCGGGCGGCCGGCACTTGATCACGTTGGCGATGTAGACATCGTCGCGCGTGAGCCCGATCGCCTCGATGATCTTCGTGAGCAGCTGACCTGCGCGGCCGACGAACGGAATGCCCTGCACGTCCTCGTCCGCGCCCGGCGCTTCGCCGACGAACATCAGATCGGCGTCGGGATTCCCGACACCGAACACGATCTGCCGGCGCCCCATACGATGGAGCTTGCAGCGCGTGCAGTCGCCGATCTCGTCACGAATCGCGCGGGAGCGCGGCTCTTCGCACGGGCACGCTCGGCGCGACCGCGACCGCGGAAGACATCGGGCTCGAGGCCCGCCGGCGCCACGCCTGGTCGGCATTGATGCCGGTGACCCCGAGCTCCTGGAAGAATCTGAGATGTTCGGCAAAATCTGCCTTGTTCATGACCTGGGGCTCAAGGGGGACACTCAATCGGGACAGTCACGCGTGACTGTCCCGATTGAGTGTCCCCGATAGCAGGCGCTCGGCGCGGTCGAGGATGCGCGACGCCAGCTCGGTCTTCTGACCGAGAGGAAACACTTCTTCGCCGTCTGCCGTGATGATTGTCGCGGCGTTCGTCTCGACGTCGAACCCGGCGTCTGCACGCGAAATATCGTTGGCGACGATCATGTCCGCCGACTTCCGGCGCAACTTCTCGCGACCGCGCGCCACGGGCTCTCCGCTCTCGGCGGCGAAGCCGATCAGGAGCGGGCTGGGTGCGCCGCCTCTCTGCCGTCCAAGTTCGGCGAGGATGTCCGGCGTCGGCACGAGCGTAAGCCTCAGCCCGGACGGGTTGCTGCCTTTCTCAATCTTGCCGGCGATCGGCCCGTCAGCCGGCGTGTAGTCCGCCACGGCGGCCGCCATCACGACGATATCGGCCTGCCCCGCGACATCTCGAACGGCCTCGAGCATCTGATTCGCGCTGCGCACGCGAACGATTTCGGCCGAGGCCGGAGGATCCAGCCGGGATGGCCCGGACACCAGCACCACTCGCGCGCCGCGCCGCGCGGCCTCTGCGGCCACCGCGTAGCCCATGCGGCCGCTCGAACGATTGCCGATGTAGCGGACGTCGTCGATGTCCTCGTACGTCGGCCCCGCCGTCACCACCACGAGCCGGCCGAGGAGCGAGCCGCCCGGCCGCAGCACGCGGTCGGCTGCTTCCGCGATCGCCTCAGGCTCGGCCAGACGGCCTTTGCCGATCCAGCCGCAGGCCAGGTATCCGGCCCCCGGGTCGACGAACCGTACGCCGCGGGCTTCGAGGGTCGCCATGTTGCGCCGAACCGCGTCGTGCTCGAGCATGTTCGTGTTCATCGCCGGCGCCATCAGCACCGGCGCGCGCGTGGCGAGATAGAGAGAGCTGAGGAAGTCGTCCGCGATGCCGTTCGCGAACTTCGCGATGACGTTCGCGGTGGCGGGGGCCACGAGCAGGAGCGCCGCGCTCGAAGCCACCGAGATGTGCTCGATGTCGGCGTTGGCGCCCCTCGCCCACTGGTCGGTGATCACCCGGCGACGCGTGATCGCTTCGAACGTGACCTCTCCCACGAACTTTCGGGCAGAGCGCGTCATGATCGCCACGACCTCGTGATCGCGCTTCTGAAGCTCGCGCGCGACCTCGACGGCCTTGTAGGCGCCAATCCCGCCCGTCACTCCCAGGGCTATCAATGACATCGTCAATTGCCGATCGCGGATTGCGGAATGCGGATTGGAATTGATGATTTGAGATTTTGGGATTTATTTGCGACTGCGGATTACTGATGATTGCTGCTTAAGGCAATCGACAATCCTCAACCCCAAATCCCAATCCACAATCCTCACTCCGCAATCGGCAACTCCATCTTCTCAACCTTCCCTTCCTTGACCTCGCGCTGCGCCACCCTGACGAGCTTCTCCGTCGCGTACGTCGCCGTGCGCGGCGAGCATCCGCGGAGGAGCTGCTTGGCCCGCGCGCCGGCCAGGATGACGAATTCGAATGCGTTCGTGTTGCTTCTGTCGACCACTTTTGATTCCTCTTTCTGCTTTGCCAACTATCGAGTCTCCGGTTCGCTCTGCCGTTCTTCGCTGGCCGCGAACGTTCCGATGACCTCATCGGCCAGGGGCCGCATGGACCTCAGCCGGGATCGTTCCGCCAGCACGATCGACCGAACGCGGTCGACGCACGCATCGAGCTCGTCGTTCACGACGACGTAGTCGTACTCCAGGACGGAGGCGACCTCTTCCCTGGCGGTCTGGAGGCGGCGCTGCATCGCCTCCTCGGAATCCTTGCTGCGGCCGCGGAGCCGCCGCTCCAGCACTTCGAACGACGGGGGCAGCACGAAGATGCCGACGGTGTCGGGGCACCGCACGCGCACCTGGCGGGCGCCCTTCACGTCGATGACGAGCACCAGGTCCCGCCCCGCGGACAGATCCCGCTCGGCGTCCTCGGCACACGTGCCGTACAGGTTGCCAAAGACGTCCGCCCACTCGAGAAAGGCGCTCGCCTGGACCATCTCCTCGAACCGTGTACGTGTAATGAAATTATAGTCGATTCCTTCCTTTTCCCCTGCCCGGATCGCCCTCGACGTGTAGGACCGGGAAAGCGCCAATTCGGGCGTAACCTGCACGAGACGCTCCGCCACCGTGGTTTTTCCCGTGCCCGACGGCGCGGACACGACGAACAGCAGGCCGCGGCGCACCGGGGCGCTACTCGACATTCTGCACCTGCTCCCGCATCTTCTCGAGATCCGCCTTGAGCGCCACGACGATCTCGGAGACGGCGGGCCCCTCTGCCTTGGAGCCCGCGGTGTTCACTTCGCGGTTCATCTCCTGCAGCAGGAAATCGAGCTTGCGACCGCAGGGCTCGGCCGACTCCGTCAGCGCCTGCCAGTGCTCGAGGTGGCCCCGGAATCGGACGACCTCTTCGGTGATATCCGATCGCCCCACGAACTTTGCGATTTCCTGCGCGATCGCGGTTTCGTCGGCGAGGGTGTCGCCTCGGAGCTCCCGGACGCGCTCCGCGAGGCGGACCTGAAGCCCCGCCATCCCCTGCTCGGCGGCCGCCGCCACCTGCTCGAACAGTTCGCCCAGGCGCGCCCGCCGCGCGTCGAGATCCGCCCGCAGGTAGCTGCCTTCGCGGACGCGCATCGCCTCGAGCTCGTCGAGCGCGGCGCCGATCGCCTCCTCCACGCGCGACGTCAACGGCGACGGATCCGCCGAGGCCTCGTCCGTCTTCTCCCGTATCGTCAGCGCCTGAGGGAACCGCAGCAGATCCGACGCAGCGATGTGCCCGTCGACGTAGCCGCGATCGCGCGCGCGTTCGAGCGCGGACTTCAGCGCGTCGAGAAACGGCTCGTTCAGCTCGACCTCGATCCCCGACGCCCGCCGCTGCTGGAGCGAGACGCTGATCTCGAGCCGGCCCCGCGCGACACGGCTCTGCGCGAGGCTGCGAATGCGCGTTTCCGCCGCCGCGAGCGCCGCCGGCACCCGAAGCTGCAAGTCCAGGAACCGATGATTCACCGCCTTGACGGTCACCGTGATCGTCGCCAGCTCGTCGTCTCTCGTCAGCGACGCGAACCCAGTCATGCTCTTAATCATGAGTGATGGCCGTGGCCTCTTCCGGCTGACGCTCGAAGATCTGCTGCGCGTACAGCTTCGCATACACGCCGCCCGGCCTCGCCAGCAGCTCGTCGTGACGGCCGATCTCGGCGACGCGTCCGCGCTCGAGCGCGATGATCGCGTCGGCGCGCCGCACGGTCGAGAGCCGGTGCGCGATGACGAACGACGTCCGGTCCCGCATCAGGTTCGCGAGCGCATCCTGCACCAGGCGCTCGGATTCGGCGTCGAGCGACGACGTCGCTTCGTCGAGGACCAGGATCGGAGAGTTCTTCAGCAGCGCGCGGGCGATCGCCAGGCGCTGCCGCTGTCCGCCCGACAGCCGCTGCCCGCGTTCGCCAATCCAGGTGTCGTACTGCTTCGGCAGCGTCACGATGAACTCGTGCGCGTGCGCCGCCCTGGCCGCCGCCTCGATCTGGGCGCGCGTCGCGCCCGGCGTTCCGTACGCGATGTTGCTGGCGATGCTCTCGTCGAAGAGCACCGTCTCCTGCGTGACGATGCCGATCTGCGCGCGCAGCGACTTCAGCGTCACGTCGCGGATGTCCACGCCGTCCATCAGGATCGCGCCCGAGCTCACGTCGAAGAACCGCGGGATCAGGTTGACGAGCGTCGTCTTGCCCGCGCCGCTCAAACCGACGAGGGCGATGACCTGCCCCGCCGTGACGGGGAACGAAACGTCGCGCAGCACGTACCGGCCCGACCCGTCCTCGTAGGTGAACGTGACGTTCCTGAACTCGATCCCGTCGCGCAGGGGCTCGAGGATCCCCGCGCCCGGGCGCTCCTCGACTTCCGAGTGCGTGTCGAGCAGCTCGAAAATCCGTTCCGAAGCGGCGATGGCCTGCTGGAGGTTGGTGTTGACGCGGCTCAGTTTCTTGATGGGCCCGTACATCATGAACGCCGCGACGACGAACGCCAGGAAATCGCCCTGGGTCATACCGCCGTCCGCGCCGATGCGGTTGCTGCCGTACCAGATCAAGCCCACCACCGCGACGCCGCCGAGGAACTCCATCAGCGGCGGCAGGATCGAGACGGTGCTCGTCACCTTCAGGCTCGTGCGATACAGCCGCTGCGAGGCGGCCTGGAAGCGCGAGCTTTCCTGCCCTTCCGCCCCGAACGCCTTGACGATCCGGTGACCCGTGAACGCCTCGGTCGCGACGTGCGACAGGTGCGCGAGCTCTTCCTGCACGCGGCGGCTCGTCCGGCGGACGCGTTGTCCGAGGCGGACCAGCGGGTACAGGACGATCGGCGCGCCGGTGACGACGACCAGCGCGAGCTTCGGATCGTAATAGAACATCAGCCCCGCGAACGCGACGACGGAGAGCCCCTCGCGCACGAGGTCCCCGGCCGTCTCGGAGACCGCCTGCTGAATCTGGTTCACGTCGTTGGTGATGCCCGACATCAGCTGGCCGCTCGTGCGCCGGCTGAAGAAGCCCGCGGACTGATTGAGGATGTGGCGAAACAGCTGGTTGCGGACGTCGCGCACGACGCGCTGGCCCACGTCCGTCATCAGATACGTCGAAAAGTACGCGCCCAGGCCCTTGAAGAGGTAGAGCGCGAGCACCGCCGCGCTCCAGGTCTTCAGGTCCACGCGCACGCCGAAGAACGTGAGGACGAGGCGGTCGCTCAGCACGCTGTCCATCAGCGGCTTGATGAGCGTCACGAGGGCCGCTGACGCCGCGGCATAGAACAGCATGGCCGCGAACGCCGCGACGAGCCGTCCGGCATAGGGCCGGGCGTATCCGAGCAGCCGGGAGAATGCGTTCACTCGGTGAACCGGTATTTCAACAGGACCCACAGCGCGACGAACCCGTCGCGCCACGTGATCTTCTTTCCTTCCTCGTATCCGCGCCCGTCATACGTGATCGGCACCTCGTACACGCGATAGTGCCGCTTGAAGATCTTCGCCGTCAGCTCCGGCTCGATCCCGAAGCCGTTGGACCGCAGCGTCATGGAGCGCAGCACCCCGGTGCGCATGACCTTGTAGCAGGTCTCCATGTCGGACAGCATCGTGTTGTACAGCACGTTGGTGACGAGCGTCAGGAACCGGTTGCCGGCATAGTGCGTGAACATGAACACGCGATGCCGGCCGAGAAACCGCGAGCCGTAGACGACGTCCGCGCGCCCCTGGCAGATGAGCTCGATGAGCTGCGGAAACTCTTCGGGCGAGTACTCGAGATCCGCATCCTGGATCACCACCAGGTCGCCCGTGACTTCCTGAAAACCCCGCCGAAGCGCCGCGCCCTTGCCCGCGTTCGCCGGCTGCAGAATGAGCTTGATCGGCAGCTCCCGCGCCATCGCCTGCAGTAAATCCCGCGTCCCGTCCGTCGAGCCGTCGTCGACGATGATGAGCTCGGTGCGGACCGATACGGCCAGGACGCGTCGGACGATCTCCTCGATCGTGTCGCGCTCGTTGTAGCACGGCATCACGACCGAGAGGAGCGGATCCACGAGCTGCCCGAGCAGACGCGACATTACGCCGTCACTCGGCTCCGATACCCGTCCGGGTGCGCGTTGCGCCAGCGCCAGGCCGTCTCGACGATGACGTCGATGTCCTCGAACTGCGGTTTCCAGCCGAGCTCGCGCTTGATCCGCTCGCTCGAGGCGAAGAGCACCGCCGGATCGCCGTCGCGGCGCGGTCCCAGCTGATACGGCACGTGTTTCCCCGTCACGCGTTCCACGGAGGTCATCACGTCACGGACCGAGGTCGGACGGCCGTTGCCGAGGTTGTAGGCATTCGATCGCGCGCCTCCGCGCAGGGCGTCGACGGCGAGCGTGTGCGCCGACGCGAGATCGTTCACGTGGATGTAATCCCGGAGGCACGTGCCGTCCGGCGTCGGATAGTCGTCGCCGAACACGTGAAAGGAGCCGCGCCCCACGGTCGCATCGAGCGCGCGGGGAATCACGTGGAGCTCCGGATCGTGATCCTCGCCGAGCTCCCCTTCCGGGTCAGCGCCCGCGGCGTTGAAGTACCGGAGCGCGATCGTGCGAAGGCCGTACGCGCGTTCGTAGTGTGGCAGCGCGTGCTCGATGGCGAGCTTGGTCTCGCCATAGGTATTGATCGGGCGCTTGGGCAGGTCCTCGTGGATGGGCGTCGTTTCAGGAAGGCCGAAAATCGCGCACGTCGAGGAAAAGACGAGGTGACGAACGCCGGAGGACACAACGGCATCGAGCACCGACAGTGCCCCGACGACGTTGTTGCGGTAGTAGCCCGCCGGGTCCTTCACCGAATCGCCCACCGAAAGCCAGGCCGCGAAGTGCATCACCGCGTCGACCTTGTGTGTCTCGATCGCCGCCTTCAACCGGGCGGTGTCGTGAATGTCGCCCTCGACGATGGCCGATGCCCGCGCCGCGGCCGGACGATGCCCCTGGGTGAAATTGTCGTAGACGACGACCGTCTCACCGCGCGACCGGAGCATCTTGACGGCATGGCTGCCGATGTAGCCGGCGCCACCGGTGACGAGCACTGCGGTCACGGACGCCCCATCGAATGGTACTGAAAGCCCTGCGACCGCAGGCTCTCCGGGTTGTAGATGTTGCGCCCGTCGAAGATCACGGGTGTCCGCATCAGCTTTCGCATGCGCGCGTAGTCCGGCTCGCGGAACTCGTTCCACTCGGTCACGATCGCCAGCGCGTCCGCGCCGGTCAGCGCCGCGTAGCCGCTCTCCGCGAAGTGAACCTTCGATCCGAAGATCTTCTGCGCGACCTTCATCGCTTCCGGGTCGTACGCGTGGACCGACGCGCCGGCCGCCAGCAGCCCGTGGATCAGCGGCACCGCCGGCGCCTCGCGCATGTCGTCGGTCTTCGGCTTGAACGCCAGACCCCACAGGGCGATTCGCTTCCCTTTCAGCGAGCCGAAATGCGCTTGCATTTTGGAGATGAGGCGCAACTTCTGCGCCTCGTTAACGGCTTCCACAGCCCGCAGAATCCGGAAGTCGTATTTCTTTTCCTCGGCGAAGTGGACCATCGCCTTGACGTCCTTCGGGAAGCAGCTCCCGCCGTAGCCGACGCCGGGGAAGAGGAACGAGGGGCCGATGCGTCGATCGGAGGCGACCGCGTGCCGCACGTGGTCGACGTTTGCGCCGACGGCTTCGCAGACGTTCGACACCTCGTTCATGAACGAGATGCGCGTCGCCAGCATCGCGTTCGCGGCGTACTTGCAGAGCTCGGCGCTCGCGCAGTCCATCATCATGATGGGGGCGCCGGTTCGCGTGAACGGCGAGTAGAGCTCGCGCATCAGCTCCGCCGCGCGCGGATCCTCCGCGCCGATCACCACCCGGTCCGGCTTCATGAAGTCGTCGATCGCCGCTCCCTGTTTGAGGAACTCGGGATTGCTCACGACGCTGAACGGATGCGTCGTCTCGCGCCGGATGACTTCCCTCACTTTTGCCGCCGTTCCGACGGGGACGGTGCTCTTGTTGACCACGACCTTGTAGCCGTTCATCGCCCTGGCGAGCTCGCGCGCCACGCCGAGAACGTGCTGCAGGTCTGCCGACCCGTCCTCGCCTGTTGGCGTCCCCACCGCAATGAAGATGATTTGCGCTTCCCGCACGCCCCGCGCGAGCGCGGTCGTGAACAGGAGCCGCTTCTCCGTGCGATTGCGGCGGACCATTTCCTCGAGGCCCGGCTCGTAGATCGGAATCTTCCCCCGCTGCAGCAGGCGGATCTTGGCGGCGTCCTTGTCGACGCAAATGACGTCGTTTCCGTTCTCGGCCAGGCAGGCACCCGCCACCAGGCCGACATATCCGCTTCCAATGACAGCGATCTTCATTTGCGACTGCGCTCCGTTGAATACAAAACTCTTAGGCTAGCACAGCCAGAAAAACAGTGTCAATCTATTGACTCGAAAGGATTTGCCGTTCCCAGCCCCCGTCGCGCGGAAGAGGCGGATGCTAGCATGGGCCGAGCGTGCGGATCCTCATCGACTATCGGCCCGCCCTGCGCGAACGCACAGGCGTCGGCGAGTACACGCACGAATTGGCCACGGCCCTGTCGGGCCAGTTGTCGTCCGGCGACACGCTGACGCTCTTTTCCAGCTCATGGAAGGACCGGCTGCCGCCCGGCGTGATTCCTGGCGTGCCGATCGTCGATGCGCGGGTGCCGGTCAGCCTTCTCAACCTGAGCTGGCATCGACTCCAGTGGCCTTCGGTCGAGACCTTCGCCGGCGCCGTTGACGTGACGCATTCGATGCATCCCCTGCTCATGCCGGCACGGCGCGCCGCCCGGATCGTCACCGTGCACGACCTGTATTTCCTCGAGCACCCGGAACGCACGGCGGCGGAGATCCGCCGCGACTACCCTGCCCTCGCAGCCCGGCACGCGAGGCAGGCCGACGGGGTCATCACGGTGTCGGAGTACACGGCCGGGTTGATCGCATCGAAGCTGTCCGTGACGCGGGATCGCATTACGTTGTGTCCACCGGGCGCGCCCGCGTGGCGCCGCGCCGATCGGTATCACAGCGCAGGACCGATTCTCTTCATGGGCACCATCGAGCCGCGCAAGAACGTGGACGTGCTGCTGCGAGCGTACGCACAGCTTGCGTCGGTGCGGCCGGACGCGCCGCCCTTGAAGCTCGCCGGCAAGGTTGCGCCGTCGTGCCGATCGATCCTGGACGCTGCGGCCCGGCCGCCGCTGGCCGGACGCGTCCAGCACGTCGGATACGTGAGCGGCCCGGCGAGAGAAGCCATCTATCGAGAGGCGTCGATGCTCGTGCTGCCCTCGCTCGACGAGGGATTCGGTCTCCCCGCGCTCGAAGCCATGACCATCGGCATTCCGGTCATCGCGTCGACACGTGGCGCGCTGCCCGAAGTGATCGGCGATGCCGGCATTCTCGTCGATCCCCTGGATCATGACGGTCTGGCAGCGGCGATGACGCGGGTGTTGAGCAGCCTCGAGGAGGCACGCCGCCTCGGCGATGCCGGAGTGGAGCGCGCGAAGCGATTCAGCTGGCGCGCGAGCGCGTCGCGCCTGCTCGAGGCCTACGCGTCGGCGATCGCGAGGCGGCGATCGCGATCGTGACGAGCCCGTTGCGTATCGGCGTGGACGCGCGCGAACTGCTCGGTGCCGCGACCGGCGTCGGCCGATATCTCGGCGAGCTGCTGCGCCGCTGGACCGCGCGTCCCGACAGCGGGTGCCGCCGGTTCGTCTTGTACGCCCCGGAACCTCTGCCGCTTTCGCTTCCGACCGGCACGACAGAGATGCGGATCCTCGGCCAGGGCCGCGGCACGTGGTGGGAGCAGACGTATCTCCGCCGTGCCATCCGGAACGATCCTCCGGATGTTTTCTTCGCGCCGGCGTACACGGCGCCGCTCGGCGCGGCGATGCCCCTCGCGGTAACCATCCACGACATCTCATTCGTCGCGCATCCCGAATGGTTCCGCGCCGGAGAAGGCCTTCGCCGGCGGTGGCTGACGCGCCGGGCCGCGCACACCGCATCGGTCGTCTTCACGGACTCGCACTTCTCCAGGCGCGAGATCGAGCGCCATCTTTCGGTCGAGCCTTCCCGGATTCAGGTCATACCGCCAGGCGTGACGTCGCCCGCACGTGCCGGCCGCGACGATACCGCCCGCGAGCCCCTGGTGCTGTTCGTCGGTTCGCTGTTCAATCGCAGGCGGATTCCCGACCTCATCGCGGCGTTTGCGCGCGCGACCGCCGATCTCCCTCACGCCCGGCTGGCGATTGTCGGCGACGACCGCACATGGCCGAGGCAGGATCTCGCCGGGGCCGCGGTGGCGCACCGCGTCGCGCACCGCACCGCGTTCAAGCGCTACGTGTCGGACGAGGAGCTTGCGGATCTGTACTCGCGGGCGTCGGTGTTTGCCTTCCTGTCCGAGTACGAGGGCTTCGGGCTCACACCGCTCGAAGCGCTGTCGTCCGGGGTGCCGCCCGTCGTCGCGGATACGCCGGTCGCGCGCGAAGTCTACGGGAACGCCGCCGAGTTCGTCCCGCGCGGCGATATTGCGCGGACCGCGAGCGCCCTCCGGCGCTTCCTGACCGATCCTCGCGCGGCGGCTCCTCTTCTCGCCGAGGCGCCGGCCGTCCTCCAGCAGTATTCGTGGGACACGTCAGCCGACCGCACGCTCGAACATCTCGAGAGGATCGCGCGCCGATGACGCTGTCGATCATCATCGTGAGCCACAATGCAGCCGTCGAGCTCGAACGCTCGGTCGAGTCGATCCGCCGAACGCCACCGGCAATGCCGCACGACATCACCGTCGTCGACAACGCATCGACGGACGACGGGATTGCGCGCGTCCGGGCGCGCTGGACGGACGTGCAGATCCTGGAGCTTCCCGAGAACCTCGGCTTCGCGGCGGGCAACAACGCCGGCATTCGCGCGACGCGCGGCGAGCTCATCCTCCTGTTGAACAGCGACACGGTCGTGCCGGCGGGCGCGATCGACACGCTTGCCGATCGATTGAAGGCTCATCCGGACGCGGCCGTCGCGGGACCCCGGCTGGTGGACGCAGCCGGCCGCCCCGAATTGTCGTTCGGGACGATGATCTCGCCTCTTGTGGAGCTGCGCCGGAAAACGATCGGCAGGCTCTACGCTTCCGGCAGTACGCGGCGTGACCGCCTGGGTCGATCGCGTCACGCGCGAAGAACGATTCGTCGACTGGGTCAGCGGCGCCTGTCTCCTGGTTTTCAGAAGCGACGCCGAAGCGGTCGGTCTCCTGGACGAGCGCTACTTCCTCTACACCGAAGACGTGGATTTTTGCGCGGCGATCCGGAAGCGTGGCCGCAAGGTGCTGTTCACCCCTGCCGCAACCATCACCCATGCGCGCGGACGGTCGCGGGCCACCGCGCCACACGCCATGAACGAGGCGTACCGCCGAAGCCACCTTGCGTTCTACGAAAAGCATCATCCACGCTGGGCGCCCCTTCTGGCCTGGTACCTCCGGCGGAGAGGTGAACTGCCCAAGCGTTAACGCGATCCGCGCGATCCGACCGATCCGCGTGATCCGTGTGATCCGCGTCTATCGTTGATCCGCGCGATCCGCGTCGAGCGGTTGTAAGATCTGTCGAGCCTTGCGAATAGCCATCGATGCCCGGAAGCTGCGGGACTATGGGATCGGCACGTACGTCCGGAACCTGCTGCGGCAGTTGTCCCGGATAGACCAGTCGACCGAGTACGTCGTCCTCTGCAGCCGCAGGGATCGCGACAGCCTGGAGCTCGGGGAGAACTTCAGAATCGTCGCGGAGTCGTCGCCGGGCTATTCCGTTCGCGAGCAGTTCACGGTACCGCGCGACCTCAAGCGTGAAGCGGCGAATCTGTTCCACTCGCCGCACTACGTTCTGCCGCCGCTGACGCCGTGCAAGTCGGTCGTGACGATTCACGATTGCATCCACCTTCGCTTTCCGCAGTACCTGCCGAACCGCCTCGGCTACGTGTACGCGCGGAGCTTTCTCTGGATGGCGACTCACCGCTCGAACAGGATCGTGACGGTCTCGGAGGCGTCGAAGCGCGACATCCTCGAGTACTTCCGCGTGCCGCCCGAGAAGATCGACGTGATCTACAACGGGATCGACGAGCGCTTCGGGAATCCGCCGCCCGAGGAAGATGTCGTTCGCGTCCGGGAGCGGTATCAGCTCGACGGGCCGTTCATTCTGTACGCGGGCAACATCAAGCCGCACAAGAATCTCGGCCGGTTGATCGAGGCGTTCCACATCCTGCGTTCGAGCGGTTCCGATTTCGATCACGTCAAGCTCGTCATCATCGGTGACGAGATCGCGAAGTACGCGGCCCTGCGGCACGCGGTCCACCGGTACAAGCTGCACAAGCACGTCCGGTTCTTCGGGTTCGTGCCTTCCACCACCCTCGCGATCCTCTATCGGCTTGCGGCGGTCTTCGTGTTTCCGTCGCTGTACGAAGGGTTCGGGCTTCCGCCGCTCGAGGCGATGGCGAGCGGCACGCCCGTGATCACGTCGAACGTGTCGTCGCTGCCGGAGGTCGTCGGCGACGCGGCGCTCCTGATCGATCCGCTGAAGCCTGAGGCGATCGCCGACGCGCTCCGGCGTGTCCTCAGCGACGCCAGCCTCCGCGAGGAGCTCCGGCAGCGCGGTCTCGCGCGCTCGCGGCACTTTTCGTGGGAGCGATCGGTTCGGCGTATCCGGGAGATCTACGGCGAGGTCCTGTCGAACTGATGGCTGGAGCCCACCCGGCTGCTCCGCGCGTTGCGCTGGTCCACGATTGGCTGACGGGGATGCGCGGAGGCGAGAAGGTCCTCGACGCGCTTTGCGAGCTGTATCCCGAGGCACCGCTCTTCAGCCTGGTCCACGTCAAAGGATCCGTCTCAACCCGGATCGAGGCCAGGCGCGTGCGCACGTCGTTCGCGCAACTGCTGCCGGGCGCGGGGCGCCTCTATCGCCAATACCTTCCCTTCTTTCCCGCCGCCGTCGAACTGTTCGATCTGGACGGCTTCGATCTCGTCATCAGCACGAGCCACTGCGCGGTGAAGTCCGTGGTGCGGCCGGGGCGTGCGGTGCACGTGAGCTACTGCCACTCTCCCATGCGCTACGCCTGGGATCAGTTCGAGTCGTACTTCAGCGTTCGCCAGGTCGGATCGGTCGCTCACACGCTTCTCAGGCCGATCATGGCGGGGCTGGCTCGGTGGGATCGGGCCACTGCGGGGCGGGTCGACCAGTTCGTGGCGAACTCGCGATATGTTGCAGGGCGGATCCGCCGATACTATAATCGCGGGTCGACCGTCGTGTATCCTCCTGTAGACACAGCCTTTTATCGTCCTGCCGACGATCAGCCCGCGCCGCGATCAGGCTTCCTGGTGGTGTCGGCGCTCGTGCCCTATAAACGTCTGGAAATCGCCATCGGCGCGTGCCGCGCGCTCGGCGCGCCGCTTTCGATCGTGGGCACCGGCCCCGAGCGGGCCCGTCTGCAGGCCACCGCGGGACCGGACGTTCAGTTCCTCGGATGGCGGTCCGACGACGAGATCCGGGAGCTGTATCGGCGATCGGAGGCCACGCTCCTGCCGGGTGTCGAGGATTTCGGGATGGTACCGGTCGAGGCTCAGGCGTGCGGGTGTCCCGTCGTCGCGCTCGCGGAAGGCGGCGCGTCCGAGACCGTGCTCGACGGAGAGACCGGGATACTCGTCCGCGACCCCGGCAGCGATGCGTTCGCCGACGCGCTCTCACGCGTGCGCGATCTCGATACCGACGGCGATCGCCTGCGCCGGCACGCGAGCGCGTTCTCGCGCGAGCGATTTCTCGCCGACTTCTCCGCCGTCGTCAACGAAGCTCTGCTCCATCAGCGCATGAGCCCGGCCGGTTTAGAGCTCTCCGGGCGCGCCAGGCCCGACGCGGGGATTCGCCCATGATGCGGCGGTACAACCGCCTGCTCGTTGCCTTCTACATCCTGTCGGACGCGCTGCTCGGGATGGCCGCGTTCGCGATCGCGTATCTGCTTCGCTTCGAGACGTGGATCGCGGACGTCATTCCGATCACGAAGGGGCAACCGCCTTTCTGGCAATACGCGAACCTGCTGCCGTTCATCGGTGTCCTCGTGCCGGTCGCGTTTCACGTTCAGGGCTTGTATCGATTGCGGCGCGGCCGGACCCGCGTGGACGATTTCTTCGCGGTGTTCGTCGGCAGCATCCTCGCCGTGGTGCTCGGCCTCGTGGGAACGCTCTACTATCAGGTCTACAACGTCCCTGATGTCGATCCCGCGACGGGCCTGCCGCCGGTGCAGGGCATCTACGAAGTCTCGCGGCCTGTCTGGCTGCTGTTCCTCGCCGTCAACGTCATCGTCACGTACACGTCGCGCGAGCTCGTCCGCGAGGCGCTGGAGCGCCGCTGGCGCGCCGGCATCGGGCTCAAGCGCGTCCTCATTGCCGGGGCCGGCGATCTCGGCCGGCTGGTTGCCGACAAGCTGCTCGAGCACCGCGAGCTCGGGTTCATGGTCGTGGGATTCCTGGACGACCGGGCCTCCGGCGATCACATCGGCTACCGGGGGCTTCCTCTCCTCGGCACGCTGACGGAAGGCATGGAGATCATCCGCCAGGAACGGATCGATCACCTGTACGTCGCGCTACCGCTCGAAGAACACGTCAAGATGCTCGGCCTCGTGGAAGCGACGAGCCGCGAGGGCGTGGACGTGCACGTCGTGCCCGATCTGCTGCAGTTCATCGCGCTGCGCGCGCGCCTCGAAAACCTCGACGGCGTGCCGATCATCAGCCTGAACGACGTGCCGCTGCGCGGCTTCAACAGCCTGCTCAAGCGAACGACCGACGTCATGATCTCCGGCGGCGCCCTTCTGGCGCTGAGCATTCCGTTCGCGATCATCTCGCTCCTCATCCGGCGAACGTCTTCAGGGCCCGTGTTCTACACGCAGGAGCGCATGGGACTCGACGGCCGCGCGTTCGAGGTCTACAAGTTCCGCTCGATGTACGAAGGGGCGGAAGACGACAGCGGTCCCGTGTGGGCCAGGGACAACGACCCGCGGTGCACGCCGGTCGGACGCTGGCTCAGGCGCTTCGACTTCGACGAGCTGCCGCAGCTCTGGAACGTCCTCCGCGGCGACATGTCCATCGTCGGACCCCGGCCCGAGCGGCCGTACTTCGTCGAGCAGTTCAAACATCGCATCCCGCAATACATGCTCCGCCACAAGGTCAAGGCCGGGATCACGGGCTGGGCGCAGGTCAACGGCTGGCGGGGCAACACCTCGCTCGAGAAGCGCATCGAGTACGACCTGTATTACATCGAGAACTGGTCGGTCGCGCTCGACATCAAGATCATGTGGCTGACCCTGCTGAAGGGGATACAGAAGCACGCGTATTGACAGCCACCGGTTCTCCAGCTTCCAGCTTCCAGCTAAGAGCATTGATTTCATGAGTCACTCGACCGAGATCTGAAGGTTCTAGCTGGAAGCTGGAGCTGGTAGCCGGAAGCTGACAGCTTGAAAGAATGAGCACCCCATTGCGTATCGTCATCACCGGCGCCGCCGGGTTCATAGGGTCCCACCTCGCCGAAACGCTGCTCGATCGCGGTCACTCGATCGTCGGCATCGACAACCTGCTGACGGGCAGCACGGCAAACATCGCGCACCTCTCGAACAGGGACTTCACGTTCATCAAGCACGACGTCACGAACTACATGTTCGTCGAGGGACCGGTCGACGCCGTGCTGCACTGGGCCAGCCCGGCAAGCCCTATCGACTACCTGGAACTGCCGATTCCGACGCTGAAGGTCGGCGCACTCGGCACGCACAAGGCGCTCGGCCTGGCGAAGGAAAAGAAGGCCCGCTTCGTGCTCGCCTCGACGTCCGAGGTGTACGGCGATCCGCTCGAGCATCCACAGAAGGAAACGTACTGGGGCAACGTCAATCCCATCGGGCCCCGCGGCGTCTACGACGAAGCGAAGCGCTTCGCCGAGGCGATCACGACCGCCTACCACCGGTATCACGGCATCGACGCGAAGATCGTCCGGATCTTCAACACGTATGGTCCACGCATGCGGCTCCACGACGGCCGCGCCGTGCCCGCGTTCATGAGCCAGGCCCTGCGCGGCGAAGACATCACGATCTTCGGAAGCGGCAAGCAGACCCGCAGCTTCTGCTATGTCACGGATCTCGTCGACGGTGTGATCCGGCTGATGGAATCCAGCGTGAACGAGCCCGTCAACATCGGCAACCCGCACGAGATGACGATCGAGGAGATCGCCCGGGAGATCCTGCGCCTCACCGGATCCTCCAGCCGCATCGTCTACAAGCCGCTGCCTGAAGACGACCCCAAGGTTCGCCAGCCGGACATCACGCGCGCCCGCCAGCTCCTCGGCTGGGAGCCGAAGGTGCCGCTCGAAGAAGGGTTGAAGAAGACGCTCGCCTACTTTCGCGAACGAGTGTGATCGCTGAAGTCCGGCTGAAGCCGGACACTACATGCAACAAGGTCCGTCACGCGGATCCGGCGTGGCCCATGTTCACAATCTGCACCGCATAGTGGAACGCGGAGACTACGGTGATCGCGAGCGACGCGTAGACGCAGAAGGTCACGAACTGGGAGGCCTGTTCGAGATAGTTGAAATAGAGCGCGACCACGCCTGTCACGACATAGGTGGCGGTGGCGATCTTGCCGTAGATGGAAGGACGGAACGTCCGCCGCCCCACCGCGAGATTCACCACGGCCACGGTCAGCACGATGACGACGTCGCGGCTGATCACGAGAATCGTGAACCAGAGCGGCAGCCTGTTGGCGAGCCCAATCCCCGGCAGCGTCAGCATCACGAACATCGTGACGAGGAGCAGCTTGTCCGCCATCGGATCCAGCCACGTGCCGAGGGTTGTCTTCTGGCCGCTGCGGCGGGCGATGAGGCCGTCGAGGAGATCGGTGATGCCCGCGACGAAGAAGCTCACGAGCGCCCAGCCGCGATAGCCGTAGAGCAGCAGGATCACGAAGACGGGCACGATCAACATTCTCAGCAGCGTCAGCTGGTTCGCCGCTGTGAGGTTGCGTGCCAGGTTCATCGCAGGCGTGCTTCGGCAAGCTCTTCGAGCTTCTTCACCGCGGCGACCGCCTCCGCGCCGCTGACGGGTCTCGCGAGCTGAAAGCTTCCGTCGGCGAGCGGCTGCATCACGCCCGCCTCCACCGTGAGCGACGCGGCCGGATAGCTCAGATGCGCGGCGGGAACATCGGTGAACTGCCGACGCGCGTTCCTCCAGGACGCGGCCAGCGTGGGCTTCTCGAGCGCGATCAGCGAGAGGACGCGGCTCGCGGCGTCCGCCAGCTCGCTGCGGCGGACGACGGCCGCGGGTTGAAAGGTGTGATTGGGATAGACCTCCATCACGCCGGCGCGCGTGACCGCCATGATCCACGGCCCCGCCCAGCTGCCGCGCGCATCGGTGATCACGACGGGCGTCGGCCGCTGCACGCGCCTGAGCAGATCGTCCAGCCGCACGCCGACCAGCGCCGCGAGCTGTTCGCGCGACAGGCCAGCGGACGACTCTATCTGCAGGAACTCGACGGGCATGTTCGCGAGCGCGAGTTGCTCCCGCAGCCTCTGGACTTTGCGGTCGAGCGGCTCAGCGCCTTCCGCGGTGACGGTGCGATCGAGCGCGAGCGCGTTCTCGTACGCGCTGACGGCGCTCGCGACGTCCTGTTTTGCCTCGTGGATGTCGCCGATCAGGACCTGGATCCTCGCATCGGCCGGCTCGAGCTCCGCCGCTTTGCTGGCCTGTTTCAGCGCCGCGTCGAGCGATCCCTGGCGGCGGAGAACGTCGGCAAGCTCGCGATAGAGGAACGGACTGTCCGGTGAGGCCGCGATCGCCCGTTCGTAGAGCCTGCGCGCCTCGTCGAAGCGGCCGGCCTCGCCAGCCTTCCGCGCCGCCGCGACGTCGTCCTGCTGCACGCGCGCGCGCAGGACCTCTATCCGGGTGCGGAGAGGGCCGAGACCGGGATCGGCGCCGACCGCCGCCTCGAAACTCTTGAGCGCCATGTCGCGATCTCCCATCGCGAGAAGCACCTCGCCGCGTCCGACGAGGGCCGGCACGTATCGGGGATTCACGACGATCGCGCGATCGAAGTGATTGATGGCGGCGTTCTCATCGCTCTTCGCCAGACCGACGTAGCCGAGGCCAGCCTCTGCCGGGTAAAAACCCTCGGACAGTTTCAGCGCGGCCTGAAAATTCCGCTCGGCCGCTCGAAGGTCGCCCGCCTGGAGCCAGAGCCATCCGGCCTGGTGACGCTCGCGCGCCGCTGGCGTCCCGAGATCGGGCAGGACGGCCGGGAACACGTAGTCGGGGTATTTCGCGGCTGCCGTCGTCGGAGGCAGCTCGAGCGTCTTGGGCCCGCAGGCGGCGGTGAGAAGTCCGGCCGTCAAGACCAGCGCACTCGAGCACGACCTGAGGGAGATTCGCCGGTTCATGAGACGTCCGCGCCGGCGCCGCTGAATCGTTCGAGCACACGTCTCGGAATCTCCGCCTGGATCGAAATGTGGCCGTTCGACCATTCGTGCCGGAGAATCCGCCCGATCCGGTACAACTGCGCGATGCGATCGCGGTCGGCGTCCGACGCGCCATCGAACTGGAGATCTACGACGGTCGTATCGAGCGCGAGCCGGGACTCGATCGCCGAGACGATCTCGTCGCGTCCTTCGCCGGTGGCCGCCGACGCGACGATCGCTCCAGGATAGAGCGCTTTCAACCTCGTCCGCTCGCCCGGCTCCAGCCGATCGTCCTTGTTGAAGACGTCGATCGCGGGAACCTTGTCGGCGCCGACCTCCGCGAGCACGGTGCGCACGGCCGCCATCTGCTGCTCGCGCTCGGGGTTCGACGCGTCGATCACGTGCACCAGGAGATCGGACGCGGCAACTTCCTCGAGCGTGGCCCTGAACGCCGCGACGAGCGAGTGCGGCAGCCGATCGATGAACCCGACCGTGTCCGAGACGAGCAATTCCCGGCGATCGGGAAGTTTGACCTTCCGCACGAGGGGATCGAGCGTGACGAAAAGCGCATCCGACGCGGTGGCTCGATCGCCCGTCAGCAGATTGAACAGCGTCGTCTTGCCGGCGTTCGTGTATCCCACCAGCGCAACGGTCGGCACAGCGGCCTTGTGGCGGCGCTCGCGCAGCTGCGATCGCCGGCGCCGGACGACGTCGATGTCCTTCGACAGCACGCTGATGCGATGACGGATGCGTCGGCGATCCGTTTCCAGCTTGGTCTCGCCAGGTCCCCGTGTGCCGATGCCACCGCCCAGGCGGGAGAGGGCCGTTGCTGAACCGACGAGGCGCGGCAGCAGGTATTTGAGCTGCGCCAGCTCTACCTGGAGCTTGCCCTCGCGGGTCCGGGCGCGGCGGGCAAAGATGTCGAGAATCAGCTGCGTGCGATCGACGACCTTGCGTTCGAGCGCGGCCTCGAGGTTCCGCAGCTGGGCCGGAGAAAGCTCGTTGTCGAAGATGACGACATCCGCGCGGCTCTCGTCGCACGAAACCGTCAGCGTTTTGACTTTCCCGCTGCCGAGGAACGTCGCGGGATCGGGCTTGGGACGATCCTGCAGCACCCTGAGGACGACCGACGCGCCGGCAGCGTTGGCGAGACCGGCGAGCTCGTCGAGGGAATGTTCGGGATCGAATTGTCGGGATGGTCCGCTGAAAAGACCCACCAGCGCCGCGCGTTCCCGCTCCATCACTCGAGGGATCTTAGCACGCGCTCCCACGCGATCGATCCGGCGCGGACGAGGCGCGGTCCGTCTTTCCCCACCTCGACGATCGTCGACGGCGGTCCTCCAGGGGCTGGGCCGCCGTCGAGGAGCAGATCGATCGCCGACGAGAGTGTCGCGGCCACCTCGTCGGCAGACGCAGCCGCAGGCTGCCCCGACCGGTTCGCGCTCGTCGCCGTGATACAGGACCCCAACCGATCGGCAAGACTCCTCGCAACCGGCTGCGCGGGCACGCGAATGGCAATCGTGCGTCCATCTGAAGAAATCCGTTTCGACAGCCGGTCTCGCGATCGCAACACAAGCGTCAACGGGCCTGGCCAGAACGCGCGCGCGAGGACCATGTCAGGACGGCTGAACACCCCGAACTTCCGGGCCTGAGAGAGCGAGCTTGCAATCAGCGGAATCCCGATCCCCGCATCGCGGCCCTTCGCTTCGTACAGGCGCGCCACCGCCGCGTCCTGCAGGGGATCGACGGCGAGGCCATAGAGGGTGTCGGTCGGATAGGCGACGATTCCGCCTTCGAGCAGAATGTCCGCGGCCATCTGGAGGACCTCTGGATCGGGCGACGCGGCATCGATGGGCACGCGCGTGATCTCACACCTCCTCGGTCGCTGGCGCCGCGGTGGGGCTGTCGCTCGAGGTCGCCATCAGCCGCCGGACGATGCCCGCGAGCAGCACGAGAACGATCGTGTCGAGGACGAACACTGCCCGCAAGCTCAGCGTCCCGAGCAACCCGCAGATGACCGGGCTCAGCGCAAGGCCGACGAGCGATCCCGTGGACAGCAACCCGAAGCCGGTTCCGCGGGACGCCGCGGGAATAACGGCGGCCGCCGCGGTGTACGCGGCCGTGCTCGCCGCTCCAATCGCGAGACCAAGGAGGGGCGTGCCGAGCATCAGGACGCTCGTTCCGTCGGCAACCACGTAGGTCAGGGTGCCAAGCGCCCCGACAGCGGCCGCCGCGGCGATCACGGCGCGCGTCGAGTGGCGCGCGAGAAAGCGCCGGCACAGATGGTTTCCGATCGCGCCGGTGCCAGCCGAGATCGAGAAGAGGACGCCGGAGACGATGGGCACGTCGCTCATCGACGTGCCCAGCTCGGCCACGTAGAGCGGCAGGACCGGGCCGAAGCTGCGATCGACGAACGTCAAGCCGAAGACCACCGCGATCAGCAGGATGAAGTTCTCGAACGCCAGCACGCTGCGAAACGTCACGCGGCCGTCCCGCGCAGGATGCGCCGGCGAGTGAATCGCCGGCTCCCGGTACATCGCGAACACGATGACCAGCGCGATGACGTAGAAGCCAGCCGTCACGAAAAACGCGTTGCGCAGGCCGACGATCTGCGCGACCGTCCCGCCGATGACGGGCCCGAGCGCCGGTCCGAGACGCCCCGCAGTCTGCACCGTGCCGATCGCGAACGCCGTCCGGTCCTTTGGCGCCGTGTCCGCCGCCATCGTGAGCGCGAGCGCGCCGTAGCCGGCGAACAGGCCCTGAATCGCCCGGAGCGCGAAGACGTGCCACGCTTGCGTCACGAACGCCATCGCCGACATCACGATCACGAAGCTCACGAGCGATCGCTCGATCATGATCTTGCGGCCGACGCGATCCGCGAGGCGGCCCCAGAACGGGGACATCAACGCGGTCACCGCCGGCGTGACGCCGAGGCTCAACCCCGACCAGAGCGCGAGCTCCCCGACGTCCTCGACGCCGAGCTGCTGAAAGTAGAGCGGGAGAAACGGCATGACGAGCGTGAAGCCCGTGAAGCCGATGAAGGTCGCCGCCGTGACGGCGAAGAGATTCTGTCGCCAGCTCACCCTAGAAACGCACCCGGACCGAGCGGTCCTGCGTCACGTGAATCGTGTCGACGAACCGGACGCGCTGAGGGTCGCTCTGCATCACGAGCGAGGACGTCCGGGTGCCCTCGCCGAAGAACCTCACGCCGCGCATGAGCGCGCCATCGGTGACGCCGGTGGCTGCGAACACGAGATTCCCGCCCGAGGCGAGATCCTTCGACGCGTAGACGCGATTGACGTCCGTGATGCCCATCGCGCGGCAGCGCTGCGCGTGCTCGGGTTTGTTCACGACGAGCCTGGCGTAGATCTCCCCGTTCAGGCAGCGCATGGCGGCGGCTGTGATCACGCCCTCCGGCGCGCCACCGGTCCCCATGACGGCGTGAACGCCGCTCCCGACCACCGCCGCGGCGATGCCGGCCGACAGGTCGCCGTCGCTGATGAGCCGGATGCGGGCGCCGGTCTCGCGGATCTGCTGGATGAGCGTGGCGTGCCTCGGCCGATCGAGCACGATCACCACGAGATCCTCGACGCGCCGATCGAGGCAGCGCGCGATCGCATGCAGGTTGTCGGAGACGGGCGCATCCAGATCGACCGCGTTCTTCGCGGCGGGCCCGACCACGAGCTTCTGCATGTAGAGATCCGGCGCGTGCAGGAGTCCGCCGCCGTCGGACGCAGCGAGCACGGCGAGCGCGTTCGCCGCTCCCGTCGAGCAGAGGTTCGTGCCTTCCAGCGGATCGACGGCGATGTCCACCTTCGGCAGACCGGCAGGGTCGCGCCCCGCCTTCGCGGCCGTCCCTACTTTTTCGCCGATGTACAGCATCGGGGCTTCGTCGCGCTCGCCCTCGCCGATCACGATCGTTCCGTCGATCGGCACGGTATCGAGCGTGCGCCGCATCGCCTCGACCGCCGCCTGATCCGACTTGTGACCGTCTCCCTGGCCCATGGTGTGGGCGCAGGCGATCGCCGCCTGCTCGACCACCCGCAGAAACTCGAGGGAAAGATCGGAGCTCATGGCTCTCCTGTCGATCGTCCGAACCAAAACGCCGCGCCTGCCTAGTGCCCGGACTCCCGGAACGCCGGCAGCTCGCAGCGCGTCGGACGATCCTCCCGCAGGCCGAGGACGTAGTCGGCCTGCATGATCTTGTGAATCTCGCGCGTGCCTTCGTAGATGACCGCGCCCTTGCAATTGCGATAGAAACGCCCCGCCGGGTATTCGTCGGAGTACCCGTTGGCGCCGTGCACCTGCACCGTGTCGCCCGCGGCCCGCTCGGACGCCACCGTCGCGAACCACTTGGCCAGCCCGGTCTCGCGCGTGTTCCGGCGGCCTTTGTTCTTGAGCACCCCGGCCCGCAGCCACAGCAGCCGCGCTGCCTGGTAGTCGGACTCCATCTGCGCGATCATCTCTTTCACGAGCTGGTGCTCCGCGATCTTCACGCCGAAGGTCTCGCGCTCGTTCGCGTACTTCACGCTCGCGTCGCGGCACGCGCGGATGAGTCCGGTGGCGCCCGCCGCGACCGTGAACCGCCCCTGATCGAGCGAGAACATCGCGATCTTGAACCCTTCGCCCGGGCGTCCGACGACGTTCTCTTCCGGGACCTCGACCTCCTCCATCTTGAAGAAGCCGGTGTTCCCCGCGAGAATGCCCCACTTTTCCTTGAGGGTGCCGCTCGAGAAGCCCTTGAAGCCCCGCTCGATGATGAAGGCGCTGATGCCCGAGGGATCCCGCTGCTTCTTCTTGTCGAGATCGCTCCACGCGAAGACCAGGAAGTTGTCGGCGATGTCCGCGAGCGAGATCCACATCTTCTCGCCGGTCAGCAGGTAGCGGCTGCCCTTCTTGACCGCGACCGTCTGGATGCCGCGCACGTCGCTGCCGGCGGCCGGCTCGGTGAGGCCGTACGTCGCCAGCTTCTGCCCCTGCGCCTGCGGCACGAGATACCGCTGCTTTTGATCCTCGGTGCCCCACGTCAGCAGCGAGAGACAGTTCAACCCGGCGTGGACCGACATGATGACCCGCAGCGACGTGTCGACGTATTCCAGCTCCTCGCTGATCAGGCCGAGGCTGACGTAGTCCATGCCCGCGCCGCCGTACTCCTGCGGCACCGAGCACCCGAGCAGGCCGAGCGCTGCCATCTGCGGGACGATGGCGGGATCGAACCGGTGCTGCCGATCGAGCTCGCGAATCCTGGGAGCGACTTCGCGCGCGCCCCACTCGCGCACCGATTGTTCGAGCAGGCGCTGCTCGTCCGTCAAATCGAAATCAAGCATCGATGAGTCCTTGGATGAAGACAGGAACGAAATATTCTAGCGCTGTTGGCTTTGGGCTTTGGGCTTTGGGCTTTGGCAGAGCATTCAGATAGAAGTCGATCGGGTTAGGATCTGAATCAATTGGCAAAGCCTAAAGCCCAAAGCCTAAAGCCCAGAGCCCACCCCTTCACGATCGTCTGATTTCGACGGCCGCCTGCCGGCCCAGCCCCAGCACCGTCGCCGCGCTCTCCGCGTTCGCCGCGAGCTCCAGGTGATCCGAGCTGCCGAACAGCGCGCAGACTTCGCCGGCGCCGATCTCGGCGTAGGTCGACACCAGCCGATCGACCGGCTTGCCATCCGCCAGAATCCGGATCGGGCCATGTTTGCCGAACGCCTCGAACGATCGCCGATCGATATTCGTGACGAGGTTGCCGAACCGATCGACGAGCAGCACGACGCCCGCGAGCGCGTCACCACGCGTCTCCGCGACCGGAATATCGATGCGGTGATAGTCCGTCACGGCCCTGCCGAGCGCGGCAAGCTGCGTCCCCTTCGCCAGCCACGCCGCCGCCGGCGCGAATCGATCCCGTCCTTCGAACGTCCGCGTGACCGTCGGCCTGGCGTACCGCCGCTCGGAGAGCTCGACGACCTTGCGCGGAGGCGCCTCGCGAAAGGCGACCGTCAGCACGCCGTTGTCGGGCGCCACGAACCGGTAGTCCCCCGCTTCGGCCGCGATGCCGCGACGGGCCGAGCCGACGCCGGGATCGACGACGACGAGGAAGACCGTGCCCGCGGGAAAGTAGCGGTACGAGGCGCCGAGCTGCAGCGCGCCTTCGAGCACATCGTGCGGCGCGATCTCGTGCGTGAGATCCACCAGGGTCGCTTCCGCGCAGATCCCCAGGATCACGCCCTTCATCGTGCCGGCATAGTGATCGCGGGAGCCGAAATCGCTCAGCAGGGCAATCACGGGACGCATGGGGGAAGAATACAGGATGTAAGGTGTAGTCGACAGTCGACAGTCGGGAGTCGACAGTCCGAGTCATCAGTCCCAGTCGACTGTCGACAAGGGACTGTCGACAGGGACTGTCGTCTAGGACTGGCGACTATGATTGACGACTGTTGACTGGGACTGCCGACTGAGACTCTCGACGCGCGTCGACTGTCGACTGTCATTGCCTGCGCAGCAACATCTCCCTGATGTTGCTCTTGAGCAGGAACGAATCGGAAACCGAGAGTCCCTCGAACATGCGAATGATGTCGCGGTTCTGGATGGCGCGCTTCACGCCCCCTACACCGGCGTGATGACGGTGGCGGAAGCTGGCATCGTCGACGATCTCGTACTTGGTGAACGACGTGTGGTCGGACTTGGCTGCGGTCGCGAAGAGGCCCATCACCACGCCGCCGGGCCGGACCATCCGGATCATCTGACGCGCGAGCGCCTCGGCCGCTTTCTTGTCGAGGAAATCGAAGAGGTCCCAGCACAGGATCCCGTCGACGCTGCTGTCCGCGTGGCGGAAGCGCTTCTCGAACAGGGCGGGAAGCGTGTCGAGCGTCCCCGCCTTCGTGTGGCGATCGAGATCGGCCACCAGGTCTTCGATGAACAGCTTGCACCCGAGGCGCTCGCCGAAGAACTCGACGTTCGTGCCGATGACCGGACCGAAGTCCAGGAGCACCGGCGACGGGCGGTTCGTGAGGACGGTGAGGAACTTCGGAAACGCCTTCGAGCCGACGACGGGTTCGTCACCGGTCGGCGCAGGCACACTTCCAGCAGCGCCTCCCTGCTGGACTTGCTCGAAGCGTTTGCCGCCCCACTTCAGGAGATCTGAGAGCATGTGGCCCGGAAGTTAAGGTGACGATCGTACCGGGCGCGGGGCGTCCGGCACGATCCTCACGGTCCTTATCGGACTACCGGGTCGCGCCTGCAGTGGCGCTCGACGTCTGCGTCTGCGGCTGCTGCTGGTTCGGCTGCTGCGCCGGCTTTACGTCAGCCTTCGGCTCGGACTTCTGCTCCGGCTTGCCGCCGGGGCGCTGCATGTCGATGCTGCCGCGGAAATGCGCACCTTCGGCAATCGCCACGCGCGGGGCTGCGATATCGCCATCGACGGAGCCGTTGTCGCGGATGTCAACCTTCTCGCTCGCGGTCACGTTGCCGGTGACCTCGCCCAGGATGACGACGGACTTCGCGAAAACCTGCGCCTTGATCTTGCCGTTCGGGCCGATGGTGAGCACGTTCTGGCGCAGCTCGATCTTGCCGTCGACCTGCCCTTCGATCGTCAGGTCTTCGCTGCCGCTGAGCTCCCCTTTGATGACAACCGATTTTCCAATGTTCACTGTTGTCTTCTCCAATCCGCGTTGGGGCTCGCTGGGGACATGGGGCGTTCGCACCGCTTCAGCAGCCGGCGGGCCGCCGACCGTGGATGCCGGCGCCGACCCTGTTCCTGCCGGCACAGTCGGCTTGACCGCTTCATCCCGTTTCCACATGGGTTATCTCCACCTGTTCCGAAAGGTTGACATCGCAGGGTGTCTGGCCGTGTTCGCGGCTGGGCAGCCGGGCCAGTATACGAAAGCCTGTCAGCTTCTGTCTAGTCCTTTTATTGCTGAGACTTAGAGCCAAATGGTAACATGACTGCGCACCAATGCGCGTCTATTTCGATCACAACGCCACTACTCCCGTCGACCCGGCCGTCGTCGAGGTCGTCGCGCGCGTGCTCAGCGACGAATTCGGCAACGCGTCGAGCATCCACCGGTTTGGTCAGAGGGCCAAAGGCATCCTGGACGAGGCGCGGACATCGGTCGCGGATTTGATCAAGGGCGACCCGTCGGAAGTCGTCTTCACGAGCGGGGGCACGGAGGCTGACAACTTTGCCATCCGCGGCGTGGCTGAGGCGATGGAACCGGCCGGCCGCCGCCACCTCGTGGCGACCGCGATCGAGCACGAGGCTGTCCTCAACACGCTCAAGGCGCTCGCACGGCGCGGCTGGACGACGACGCTGCTGCCGGTCGACGCGACGGGGATCGTCGCTCCCTCTGCGCTCGAGGACGCGATGACCGACAAGACGGCGCTCGTGTCGGTCATGCACGCGAACAACGAGATCGGCACCGTGCAGCCGATCGCCGAGCTGGCGCGGATCGCTCACGAACGTGGAGCGATTTTCCACACCGACGCCGTTCAATCGGTCGCCAAGATTCCCGTGGACGTCCGCGCGCTCGGCATCGATCTGCTCTCGCTCTCGGCCCACAAGTTCAACGGCCCAAAGGGCGCGGGCGCGCTCTGGATCAAACGCGGTACGCGGGTGTCGGCGATCTTGACCGGCGGCAAGCACGAGCGCAATCGACGGGCCGGCACCGAGAACGTCCCTGGCATCGCCGGCCTCGGCGCCGCCGCCGCCCTCGCGGCGCGGAAGCTGACGGCGGAGGGCACGCGTCTCGCGGCGCTGCGCGATCGGCTCGAGAACGAGATCCTCGCGCGCGTGGCGCACACCGCCGTCAACGGCGCGCCCGACGCGCGCGTGCCGAACACCACGAATATCAGCTTCGACGGCGTCGAGGCGGAATCGCTGCTCATCGCGCTCGACCTCGAGGACATCGCCGTATCGACGGGATCCGCGTGCTCGTCGGGAACGCTCGAGCCCTCGCACGTGCTGCGCGCGATGGGGCTGGCGACGCACCGCACGCAGAACTCGATCCGGATGAGCCTCGGCGCCGGCAACACGAACGAGGAAGTGGACTACGTGGTGGGCAAACTGCCGAAGATCGTCGAGAAGCTCAGGACGCTGACGGGAGTCAGATGAAGGGCAGCTTCCAGCTATCAGCTGCCAGCTTCCAGCTATAACTTTCCGATCTAAGTCCTACGATTGGGATCTGAATGCCCTTAGCTGGAAGCTGGGAGCTGGAAGCTGGAAACTACGTCTTATGCGCATCGTCGTTGCCATGTCCGGCGGGGTTGACTCCTCGGTAGCCGCCGCGCTCCTCGCGCGCGAGGGGCACGAGGTGATCGGCCTGTCCATGCAGCTGTACGACCAGCGGGAGGGACAGGTCCGCTTTGGGACGTGCTGCACGATCGACGACCTGCACGACGCGCGGCGTGTCGCCGCCCGCATCGGCATCCCGCACTACATCCTCAACTTCGAGCGGCAGTTCAACGAGCAGGTCATCTCGAATTTCGTCCGCGAGTACGTCGGCGGACGGACGCCCATTCCCTGCGTCCACTGCAACGGGGACCTGAAGTTCGCGACGCTCGCGGACAGGGCCGGCGCGCTGAACGCCGACTTCGTCGCGACAGGACACTACGCCCGCGTCGAGCGCGACGACGCGAGCGGCCACTACCGGCTGCTGCGCGGGCTCGATCCTGCGAAGGATCAGTCGTATTTCCTCTTTACGCTGGATCAGGCCCAGCTCGCCCACGCGATGTTCCCGATCGGCGCATTGGACAAGACGGCCGTCCGCGAGCGCGCGCGTGAGCTCGGCCTGCCGGTCTCAGAGAAGCCCGACAGCCACGAGATCTGTTTCGTGGCGGACGGCGATCACGCCGGATTCCTCGAGCGCCACGGCGCCCACGTGCCTTCGGGAACGATCCGCAGCGTCGACGGATCGATCGTCGGGCGCCACGACGGCGTCCATCGCTTCACGGTCGGCCAGCGGAAGGGGCTCGGCCTCTCCTCACCCGTCCGCCTGTACGTCGTCGGCATCGACGCCGGCGCGCAGACGGTGACCGTCGGGCCCCGCGCGGCCCTGGAGCGAACGTCGCTGCGCGCGTCCGGCGTGAACTGGATAGCGGGTGCGCCGCCGCCCGCCAGCACGAAGTGCACTGCGCAAATCCGGTATCGCCACCGCGAGGCCGCGGCATCGCTGACGCCAGGTCCGGACCTGACGGTGGAGGTCACGTTCGACCAGCCGCAGCACGCCGTTGCGCCAGGACAGGCCGTCGTCTTCTACGATGGCGAGCGTGTGCTTGGTGGTGGATGGATTGATTGATCGCGGGTCCGGCTGAAGCCGGACACTACAGGCGACGCGACGGCTACGCGCTGACCTGCACCTCGCCGAGGTGCTGAGGCAGCCCTTCGAGATACTTCTCGGCGTCGATCGCCGCCATGCACCCCGAACCCGCCGCCGTGACGGCCTGCCGGTAGATGTGATCCTGCACGTCGCCGGCGGCAAAGACGCCCGGAACATTCGTGCGCGTGCCGGAGTGCGTGATCACGTAGCCGTTCGGATCCATCTCGAGCTGACCCTTGAAGAGCGCGGTGTTCGGCGTATGTCCGATCGCCACGAAGACGCCCTCGACGTCGAGCGCCTTGCGCTCGCCCGTCTTGTTGTTGCGAAGGAGCAGCGATGTCACTTCGCCCTTCGTCGCGTCCCGCACGTCCTCGACTTCGGCGTTCCACTCGAAGGAGATCTTCGGGTTGGCGAACGCCTTGTCCTGCATGATCTTCGACGCGCGCAGCGACTCGCGGCGGTGGACGACGGTCACGTGCGACGCGAACTTCGTCAGGAAGATGGCTTCCTCCATCGCCGAGTCCCCGCCGCCGACGACGGCGATCGGCTTGCCGCGGAAGAAGAACCCGTCGCAGGTCGCACAGGTCGAGACGCCGTGCCCGATCAGGGCGCGCTCGGATGGAATGCCGAGCAGCCGCGCGCTTGCGCCCGTCGCGACGATCACCGATCGCGCTTCGTATGACGTGTCGGACGTGCGGATCGTGAATGGGCGCCGGCTGAAGTCGGCCGCCTCGACGTTGCCCTGCACGATCTCGGCGCCGAACCGCTCCGCCTGCGCGCGCATCTCAGCCATCAGGTCGGGCCCCATGATGCCGTCGCGGTGCCCGGGCCAGTTCTCCACGAGCGTCGTCAGCATCAATTGTCCGCCGGACTCGACGCCCTCGATGACGAGCGGCTTGAGGTTCGCGCGCGCCGTGTAGAGCGCGGCCGTCAGGCCCGCCGGCCCGGACCCGATGATGATGACGTTTCGCGGTGGCATTGTGCAGACGATTCGATCCGATCCGGGGAGGCTCAGACGTGCTTGTCGATGAGCTTCTTGAGCGCCGACTTGTCGGCGAGGCCGACGACCTGCTCGACGATCTCGCCGCCCTTGAAGACCAGCACGGTCGGAATCCCCATGATGCTGAATCGCGACTGGATCGCCGGGTTCTCGTCGACGTTGAGTTTGCCGACCACGACGCGGCCGTCGTAGTCGGATGCCAGCTCGTCGATCGTCGGCGCCAGCCGCCGGCAGGGGCCGCACCACTCCGCCCAGAAGTCGACGACGACGGGCTGCGCCGACTTGATGACGGACTGGTCGAAATTCGTATCTGTCAGTGTCTGAACCTTTTCGCTAGCCATTGAGAGAGTCCCTTCCAAATCCGCCTGATCCGCGTCGTCAGCGTCCAACCGCCGCATCCAGACCTACATACAGTTTGACGTACTCCTGGGCCGAGGCGTCCCAGGAGTGATCCCGGCGCATGCCGCGCTGCTGCGCCGCCTTCCAGCGCTGCTTGTCCTCGAACGCCGACACGGCGCGGCGCACGGCGGCGACGAGCGCCTCCGGAGTATAGCCGCGGAACTTGAAACCTGTGCCCTCCCCGGAGGGATCGTCCATGTCGGTGACGGTGTCGTCGAGGCCGCCGGTTGCGCGGACGATCGGGAGCGTTCCGTAGCGCAGGCTGTACAGCTGATTCAGGCCGCAGGGCTCGAACCGCGATGGCATCAGGAACATGTCCGCGCCCGCTTCGATCAAATGGGCCAGCCGCTCGTCGAAGCCGATCGTGGCCGAGACGCGATCCGGATGCCGTGCCGCTTGCGCGCGCCAGACATCCTCGAATCGCCGCTCTCCGCTGCCGAGCATCACCCATGTCGCATCGACCGCCATCAGGTCGTCGATGGCGGCGGAGATCAGATCGAAGCCCTTCTGATCTGTGAGCCGCGATATGAGACCGATCAGGGGCCTGGCGAGCGCGCGGTAATCGGCTGGAAGCCCCACGTCGCTGAGCAGCGCGCGCTTGGCCGCGAGCTTTCCGCTCAGATCGTCCGCGCTGAAGCCGGCCGGTACGAACGCGTCGCCGGTCGGCGTCCATCGGGAAACATCGATCCCGTTGAGAATGCCGACGAGGTCGCCGGCGCGCCGCGTCAGTACGCCTTCGAACCCGAACCCGAGCTCGGGCTGCAGGATTTCCTTCGCATACCCGGGACTGACGGTCGTGATCTTCTCGCTGAAGTTGATGCCGCCCTTCAGGAAGCTGATGTTCCCCCAGAACTCGAGCGCCTGAACGTCGAGCACTTCCCCGCCGAGGCCGAGCGCGGGCAGGTTCGACGCTGGAAACACGCCCTGGAACGCGAGGTTGTGGATGGTGAAGACGGTGGGCACGCCGCCGACGAACGGATCCGACGCCAGCTGCATTTTCTGATAGACCGGGACCAGCCCCGACTGCCAGTCGTGCGCGTGGATGATCGACGGACGCCACTCCTTGAGCCGCGGGTATTCGAGCGCGGCCCGGCAGAACACCCCGAATCGCAGAACGTTGTCCGGGTAGTCGCCGCTGGCCGAGCCGTAGTAACCGTCCCGGTCGAAGAACTCCGGGATGTCGACGAAAACGGCGGTGGTCCGCTCCGCGATTCGCTGCTCGTAGAACGTCACCGGCTGCAGCCGGTTGCCGAGGCGGAAGCGCGTTTGAAGCCTGTTGGAGTCGTCGATCGCAATTCCCTTGTAGCGCGGCACGACGAGCGTGACCGTGTGCCCGACCCGCGCGAGCGCGTCCGCGAGCGCCGCGGTGACTTCGGCAAGGCCTCCGGTCTTTGCGAACGGGTGGGCTTCAGGCGTGACCATCAGCACCGACAATCCCAGCGGCTGCGAATCGGCCGCGTTCGGTGCGGAACTTTCATGGGCGACGGCCTGGACTCGCGGCTTGCGTGCGGTCCGTCTCGCCGGCGCCTTCACCGGGCTCGCCTGGGCGTCAGGCAATCGCTTCTTCGTGGACGGCGATCGTTTTCGGGCTGGCTTTCCCTGGGGCTTCTCGTCTGGCATGGTGCGGCGAAACGATACCTCGAGCAAATGCTCAGTTTATCACGCTTCTTCCCGCCTTACCCCTGGTGCTCTGCTCCAACTGCCGGCCCTTCTCGGCCTCGCGCCTCGATTCGGCCGCCTGACCGCGGCGGCTGTAGATATCCGCCAGGACGTAATGGCCGAGCGGCGCGTATTCCGACGCGGGCCCGAGATCCAGTCCGCGCCGCGCGAGCGCGATGGCTTGATCGAACTCGCGGTTCTCGTCGAGGTACAGCTTCGCGAGGTAGAAGTGCCCCTCGGCGAATCGGGGTTGATGTCGATCGCCCGGCGCAGTTCTCTCTCCTGGCCCTGACGATCTCCGGTCTGTCCCAGCAGGCGGCCCAGATTGAACGCGGCCTTGAAGCTCGCATTCGGATGATCCGCAATCTCCTTCTGGTATTCCGCGATTGCCGATCGCGTGTCGCCGCGAGCTTCCGCCAGGAGCGCCAGGTTGAAGTGCGCGAGCCGCACGTCGGGCTTCTGCTGGATCGCCGCGCGTATCTCCCGCTCCGCCGCCGGCAGATCGCCGCGTCGAAGGGCGATGACACCGAGCGCGTTTCGCGCGGCGGCCATCTTCGGCTCGAGCTTCAGGGCTTCGGCGAGCTGGGCGGTCGCGGCATCGAGCTGATTGCGATCGATCAGGATCTGCGCGATCTCGTAGTGCACCTGCGCGTTTTGCGGATCGAGCTGCAGGAAACGCCGATATCCGACCAGCGCTTCGTCGTCGCGCCCGAGATTGCGATACGCGTTCGCCATGTTGATCACGGCCATCTCGTCGTCGGGCTTGAGCGCGAGCGCGCGCTGGAAGTACCCGATCGCCTCGGCCGTCCGGCCCCGGGCGGCGTGGACGTTTCCGAGCATGAACCACGCGTCGATGACCTTCGGGTCCTCGTTGAGGACCTTCTGCAGCAGGCCGACAACCTCGTCGAACGACTCCTCGTTCTTCGTCAGGTCGCGCGCGCGCGTGATCGTGTTGAAGAGATGCATCTTGTCCTTGGGATCGGCAAGGCTCGCGCGGCCCGCGCGGTCGACGCCCGTGCGACGAACGATCCGACGTAGCCGAGCGCGGCGAGCCGCGCCTTCGCGTCGGGATCGACTTCGACCGCCCGCTAGGGCGCCCTGCGGTCGCCGCCGTCCATTTCGATTCCATCTCGTCGAGGCGCTGAAGCATGCGGTCGCCGAGCGCGCGGCGCGCGTCGAAGACGTTCGTCGTCTCGGCGGGATCGTCCTGCAGATCGTAGAGCTCCGGGCGCGGCGCGGCGATCAGCTTGAAGCGGCCCTCGCGCAGCGCCCGCAGATCGCTCCAGCCGAAATGGTGCAGCGGATAGACTGCCTCGGCGTAGGCCTCGAGGCCCATTTCGCTCTTCGCACCCGTCAGCAGCGGCGCGAGGCTGTGGCCGTCAACCGACGGCGTCCGGGGCAACGCCGAGCAGGTCGAGCACCGTCGGCGCGACATCCACGGTTCGAACCGGATCGGTGATGCGGCGGCCCCGAGTGGCCGAGAACGGCGCGCGGACGACGAGCGGCACGTGCGTGACGCTCTCGTAGACGAAGAACCCGTGCGCCTGCTCGCCGTGATCCCCGAGGCTCTCGCCGTGGTCGCCGACGACGACGATCACGGTGCGATCGAGTTGGTCGCGCTGCTCGAGGAAAGCAATCACGCGTCCGATCTGCGCGTCGGCGAACGAGATCTCCCCCTGATAGGGTCGTCCGGCGAACGCCGACTTGTACGGCTCGGGCGGCTCGTACGGCGTGTGCGGGTCGTAGAGGTGCACCCAGGCGAAGAACGGGCTCGCCGCGATGCCGCTCCATCCACGCAGCGCGTGGTCCACCACCTCGTTGCCCGGCCGCTGGATCGCGCCCATCGAGAACACCTGGTACTTGCGACAGGTCGAAGTCGTCGAAGTAGTGTGTCGAAGCCCTGATTGATGCCCCACTTCGAGTCGAGGACGTACGCGGCGATGAAGCCGCCGGTCTCGTAGCCGCGCGCCTGCAGGGTTTCCGCGAGGGTCTGTCCCTGTCGTTGAGGAAGTACCCGCCGTTGTCGCGCACTCCGTGCTGCGGCGGGAACGATCCCGTGAAGATCGACGAGTGTGCCGGCAGCGTGAGCGGCGCGCTCGCGCTTGCGTGTCGAAGAGCACACCGTCGCGCGCGAGGCGATCGAGCTTGGGAGTGCCCGCATCGGACAGCCCGTACGCGCCAAGCCGGTCGCTGCGGGTGGTGTCGAGCGTGACGACGAGAACGTTCAGCCGGCCGGACGGGTCGTCCTCGACCATATGGCCGAGGTTGGAGCCCGACGCGCTCCTGGCGAGCGGCGCCCTCGACCACCACACCCATATCGACGCAGCGGCCGCCACGGCAACGGCCAGGGCCAGCGAACAGAGCGCTGCGGTTCGACCTCGGCGTCGATCGAGGTCCAGAGGCGATTGGTTTCCCTGCCTGCAAATGTCCCTGCTCCAGCCGTTTCGCGTGTTTCGGCCTTGACGGCTAGTCAGTTTAGCAGTAGAAACTTACGCGCCGGACGCGTGTCAGTTGCGATTGCTATCGGTGGTGAAACGCCAGATACACGGTGACCAACAACGGGAGGAGGGGGCACGTGAGACGATTGCTGAGCCCGTTTGCGGGAGCGCTGTCGGTCGTCCTCGTGACCAGCGCGTTCCACGCAACGCCAGCGCGAGCCGATACGCAACCGGCGCAGCCGGTGCGAGCCGCGCTGAAACTTTCTCTCCTGACAGCATCAGGGCCACGAAGACGCCGCCCCTGTGGACCGCGTCTCGAGCGCAGACGACATCCGACAAGAGCTTTTTCAAGACCCCCAAGGGGGCTGTCACTCTCGGTCTGATGATTGGCGGAGCCGCGTTCACTGTCTGGTCCATCAACCACGATCGCAAGCCGGTCAAGTCTCCGGTTCGGTAACCAGTGAGGCGCATCATGCGGAAAGTCAGAAGTTCAGGATGGCCGTCCTGCTCGTCGCACTGGCCGCATCTCCCGCGGCCGCACAGACCTTGACCGGCTCGATTTCCGGGGTCGTAAAGGACGAGCAGGGCCGGCGTCCTTCCCGGCGTCACCGTGACGCTGACCGGCACGCAGGGCGTGCAGACACAGGTGACCGACGCCGAGGGACGATATCGCTTCCTCGCGCTCGAACCCGGAACCTATCAGTTGTCGGCGGAGCTCTCGGGCTTCCAGGGCGAACAAGCAGAGCGACCTCGTCATCACGGCCGGCCGCAACCTCGAGATCGATCTGCCGATGATAGCTCGGCGGTGTCGCCGAACGTCACGGTCGTGGCGACTCGCCGATCGTCGACGTCAAGAGCAGCGCGACGGAGACGACGATCTCGCAGTCGCTCCTCTTCAGCGCGCCGATCACCCGCACGGCGATCAACGTCCTCAACTACGCGCCCGGGCATCAACAGCAGCTCCGCGTACGGCGGAGACGCCGGTCCGGCAACTCGCTGCTGATCGACGGCGTCGACACGCGCGACCCCTCGGGCGGCACGGCCTGGACGCTTCTACAACTACAACATCGTCGAGGAATTCCAGTTCCAGGGTCTGGGCGCTCCGGCGGAATACGGCGGTTTCACCGGCGCGGTGGTCAATACGATCACGAAGTCGGGCGGCAACCGCTATCACGGGCCTCTTCGACGTCTTCGGGACGAACTCGGGCCTCGGGAGCAACAACGTCCCGGACGATATCGCCGAGGAGAACCCGAACCTCGCCGATCCGGCGTCGACCACGAAGTACGCGGACGTGACGACGCAGATCGGCGGACCGATCAAGGAAAACAAGCTGTTCTTCTTCGCGAGCGCGCAGCGGTTCCTGCTCGAAACCGATCCGAGCGGGCCGGTCACACGGCGCCACGAAGTGAGCCCGCGGCTGAACCTCAAGCTCACGTGGCAGCCGAACGACCAACGACAACTTCACGGGACACTTCCAGTACGACTGCGTACAACATCATCGGGCGCCCGGGCGTCTCGTCGCTGATCGCGACCGACGCGCTCACGAACCGCGAGGATGCGCCCGAGTACGTCTGGCTGACACAGTGGCGCCACATCTTCGGCGCGAACACGTTCAGCCGAGGTCAAGTACACCGGCTGGTGGGGCTTCTTCGACCTGAACCCCGAAGTGAACGAGTCCGTCCACTTCGACGAGCACGGCTGGAATCAGCGGCGGACAGGGCTGGTTCTATTACGCGGATCGCGACCGGAACCAGGTGAACGCCGCGATCACCCACTACGCCGACAAGTTCGGCCGCCACGATCTGAAGTTCGGCGCCGAGTTCGAGCGCAGCAAGACGCGCGACCGCTACGGTTACACGAACGGCCTCTCCTTCTATGACTACGGCGGCGTGCCGTACTACGCGTACAGCTACGGCTACGACATTTCCGGGACGAACAACCGCATTCGCTCTTCGCCCAGGACTCGTGGCGAATCGGCAACCGGGTCACGGTCAATCTCGGCATCCGCGGCGACATGATCCGCGGCAGGCAACCCCGACGTCGGCAACGTCTACTCGAGCAACAACTGGGCGCCGCGGCTGGGCTTGACCTGGGATCTGACCGGCGACAACCGCACCGTCGCGAAAGGCCAGCTACGGGCAGTACTTCGAAGGCGCGCAGACGCGCGCTCTTCACGCAGAGCCGTTCCGGGCGTCCAGGACTTCGTCACGTACTTCGTCGTCGACGGCGACGTCAACGACCTCGAGGAAATCGGGCGCAGCGTCCTTTCGGTTCCCTACAAGGTCGCTGACGACATCAAGCACCCGCGTGTCGACGAGATCACGCTGGGCTTCGAGCGGGCGATTACGGCCGGCATGCGTTTGTCGGTCACCGGCATCTGGCGCGACAACAAGGACTTCGTCAACTCGGTCAACCCGCTCGCACGGTGGTCGACTGTCACAGTCACGAATCAGCTCACGAACTCCCCGATACAGTTGTACAGGTGGGACAACCGGACCCAGACCGACGTCGGCAGCAACAACATCATTCAGAACGTCGAGGGCTTCCAGTATCTCGATCCGGGCGGGAACGTGATTGGCGTTGCGGATCCGTTCCGGAAGTACCGGGCCCTGATGACGGTGCTCTCGAAGCGGTTCTCGAACCGCTGGCAGGCTCAGTTCTCGTACGTCTATTCGAAGGTGACCGGGAACGTCGACAACATCGGCGGTCAGCAGGTGTCGACGCGCCAGTTCGAGACACCGAACTACGCGCTGGTGAACGCCGACGGGACGCCCGACCAACGACCGGCCGCACGAGTTCAAGCTGCTCGGCTGCGTACCATGATCCCGAAGATCGAGACGTCGGTCAATGGGTATTTCCGCACGTTGAGCGGCAGGACCTACGCCCCGTTCCAGCAGTACTCGAACGCCGAGCTCAACATGCCGACGGCCTACCGGCGGCCTTACCTCGAGCCGCTGGGATCGCGCCGGCTCGATACCGCGTCGCTCCTCGATCTTCGGATCGAGAAGATCGTTCAGATTCGGCGACGATCGGGTCGGGATCTACTTCGATATCGAGAACGTCATGAATTCATCCGGTATCACCAGCGTGCTCACGAGAGTCCCGGGACGGACGTCTCGACGCAGACCGGAACCGTGACGCTTCCGTTCGAGACGGCTGGCGCGCTGGCCGCGCCGCGGCAGATGCGGATCGGCCTGCGCTGGTCGTTCTAAGAGAGCGGTTTTCATTTTGCCTGTAGTGTCCGCCTTCAGGCGGACGCGCGCTGAAGCCGGACACTACAGCATTCTGACACCGCTGAGCTGTTGTTGAGCTGTTTCTATCCAGCTCTGCTAAAATCCCCCGCGTGAACGAAAGCCGCGCACCGGTCTCGCGATCGGAGTCCCGGGAGATTGCCGAGCTACGGCAGCTCAAGGAGGACCAGCCCGACCTGTCCTCCGCCGTCGATCTCCAGATCGAGCTGCTGCAGCTGCAGCGCCGCGTTCAGTCGCGCGTGCCGCTGCCCTCCATCAAGCTCGACCCCGAGCACCTCAACGGGCTCGCTCGCGAGCGGACCGATCCTCGCAGTTCGAGCACCTGCCGGTCGACTGGAGCGACGTCCGGTTTCTGCTGCGGGGCATGGCCGACGGCGATGCGCAACCACGATGCGCTCGACGACGCGGACTACAGGCGCGCGAGGCGCTGTCGCGCGATGCGGAGCGGCTCCCCGGAATCGTGCGCACGTGGTACGAAGCCGTGCGGCCTGGCGCCGCCCGCCGTCAGCGCCGAGGCCGCCGGCCTCGAGTCGCTGCTCCAGCAGGCCATGCGCCCGTTCCTCACGCGCGCGCGCGACGCGTCATGGCGCGAAGCGATCTCGGCGGATGGAAGCGCGGCAACGTGCCCGCTCTGTGGAGGCGAACCCGACCTCGCGGTGATCACGCGCGGCGGCGGAGCGGCTGCTGATCTGCGGACGCTGCGCGGCACGGTGGCGGTTCGAGCAGCTCACGTGCCCGTTCTGCCTGAACGCGGACCGCTCGCGTATCACGTCGTTCGCGAGCCGCGACGGACAGTACCGCCTGTACGGCTGCGAGGTCTGCGAGCGCTATTTCAAGGCGTACGACGCGCGCAACGCGTCGCGACCCGTGATGCCGGCGGTGGATTCAGTGGCGACGCTGCCGCTCGATGCGGCAGCCATCGCAGAAGGGATTCAAATAGCGGGGCGCGCGGCCGCGCCGCACGCCTACTGCTGCTGTTCCTGGTACTGATCCTGGTGCTGTTCCTTGAAGAGGTCCGCGGTCTTCGACAGCCAGTTGAACAGGTGCCGCGTCTCCCAGAAACGGCCGGTGTTCGACGTGGCGCCGAGGACGACGACCGCGACCTGCTGGTTGGTCTGCGGCAGGCGGAGCAGCGTCGCGAGGCAGTGACCGGCCTTGCGAGATGAACCCGGTCTTCCCGCCCATCACGTCCACGTCCCCGTCCACGACCAGGCGATTGGTGTTCTTGATGGCATCGTGCGCCGGCTCGTCGAGACGTTGTAGTTCCGCCATGCGCATGATCGGGGCGACGATCGGCGAGATCTGCGGATCGGTCGCCGCGTACGTGATGAGGCGCGACAGATCGTACGCCGACGACACGTTGTCGGCGTTGAGCCCTGACGGATCGGCGAAGGTCGTGCTCGTCAGGCCCAGTTCGATGGCCTTCTCGTTCATGCGCTCGACGAACGCTGGCAGTGCCGCCGTGCGAGAGGCGCGCGAGCGCCCGGGCGGCGGCGTTGTCGGACGCGATGAGCGTCAGGTGCAGCAGATTGTCGAGCGTGATTCGTTCGTTCGCGCGAAGGTACGTCGTCGAGGCCGCGTAGGTGTCGACTGCGCTCGACGGTGACCGTCTGCGACAGATCCGGTTGTCCTCGAGGAAGACCAGCGGCGGTCATCACCTTGGTGATGCTCGCGATCGAGCGCTTGTCCTGGGCGTTCTCGTCCCAGAGGACCTGACCGGTCACCGGGTTGAAGATGATCGCGGCGGCCGCGCGGATATCGGGCACGAGCGCGCCGGTCGAGTCGGTCTTGAACCGCGGCGTCATCGCCTCGCGCGTGACGCGGACGGCGTTGAGCCTGGCGCGCTCGCGGGCGCGGACGGCAGCGCGAGCGCGGGCGAGGCGCGCCTTACGGGCGCTGGACGAGCTCGCTGAATAGGTCGTTTTCCTGACGGTTCGGGACTGCGTCGCGGCCGGCTTCTTCGCCTGCGCGGCTTCGGGCGCGGGGGCGGCCTGCGCGGTTGCGGGCAGCACGGAGAGGCCGAGGAGCAACGTGCACGCCTTTAGCGCGCAAACTCGGGCCAAAATGACCGGGCGGATCAGACGCACAAATCCTCCGTCACGACACCGCCTGGCTGGGAAGCAAGCGACCTTGTGAGATATGGGACAGCAAGAAGTTTAGCAGCAAACCCCATAGTCCGCAACCAGTTATGTAATCAAGTGTTCGGAAACAGCCCGAAAGGACCCCGTCGCAGGTCCATTTTCGCGCTGCTTGACTGCTGCCGGTTCAAAGGTGGTGCCATTTCCGACTTTCCTTTTTGTCACCGGCGGCAGCATGTCCCCGGGCTGACAATCTGCGCTCTCTGCCTTCGCGCAAACAAAAGTCTTGCGGGAGGCCGACTACCAGGAAACGGGGCTGACCAGCTGAGCTGCGCTGGACTCGCGCGACGAAGTTCAGCCCCGAGCTGCAACATCCCTCAAACCTCTCCTTCAGAGTGTCGACCCGGGCGCCGCGAAACTGCAGTTCCTCGATCGATTCGCGACAGGCCCTCACACTCACGACATTTCGCGATCGAATCGAGCGGCGATCGCGTCGACGGGGCTTCGAGCCAGACTGAATCAGAGCGCATGAGAAGAAGGCCACAACCGTCGGATCTCCCCTGTGAATTCAGAGAAACGAACGCGCATCGGAACTGTAAGGCTGTGTCTCATCACGAGCATGCGCTCGCATTCGATCCAAACCCTTGGTGAGAGCAATTCAACGAGCAAGGCGAACATTGCCTGCCGAACGCCGGGCGAAGCGACCGGCAGACGATCGGCCGGCACGCAACGCGGGCCGCAACGTGTCGGAAACCGCTTGAATTCCAGCGGTGTCAAAGCCAGTGAGAAGACCGATCCGAAACAGGATCGGTCGCATGGATCCCCGGGCACAGGAATTGCTCAGGGCTGCACCCAAGAGGAGGCCGCGCAGTTTTCGGCGCTATGACAGCGCGGCGACAGGATTGAAAGATGATGAGTCTTGTTCGTCTTCTCGGCTTCAGGAATCTCACGTGCGGGTGCGTGACCGGTCACTACCGGGAGCTCGCCACGAACCGTGAGATCACCTACGTCGAGGAGAAAGGGTCATCCTGCGATCATCAGGAACACCGCCGGAACCACACGTTGGCGACGGCGCGGTTTCGCATGAGCGCGGTGACAGCCAAGGCCTCCTGAACGAGGCCAATCGAACGCGCCTTGGCGTGCGCCGGGGCCGTGGGTTCCGTTTGCGTATGGCAAAGGGACCTGCGGCCCCTTTTTTTCTGTACACTCTCCCGCGATGCCGCTCGCGTGGAAACAGCCCGCCGGACTCCCCCGACCTCACACGACGCTGACGAAGAACGGCGCGAGCCTCCGCTTCTACCACGGCGACTGTCTCGACATCCTGCGCGGCCTCGACCCGGGATCGGTCTCGGCGATGGTGACGTCGCCCCCCTACAACCTGGGCATCCGCTATCGCAGCTACCACGACTCGCTGCCCCGCGCGCGATACCTGGAATGGACCGGGGCCTGGATCAAGGCCGTGGCGCGCAGGCTGTCGAAGCGAGGCTCGCTCTTCCTCAACGTCGGCGCGAAGCCGACGGATCCCTGGACGGCGCTCGACGTCGCGCAGGCCGCGCGCGAACACCTCACGCTCCAGAACACGATCCACTGGATCAAGTCGATCGCGATCGACAAGGAGGCCGCCGGCGCAGCCGCGGCGCTCGACCGGGATCTCGCCGTCGGCCACTACAAGCCGATCAACAGCGACCGCTTCGTGAACGACTGCCACGAGTTCATCTTCCAGTTCACGCCCGAAGGCCGGACGCCGCTCGATCGCCGCGCGATCGGCGTGCGCGTATCAGGACGCCTCGAACATCGCGCCGCTGGCGAGACCGGCGGCGGCAACCGCCGCTGCCGCGGCAACACCTGGTTCATCCCCTACGAGACCATCCAGAGCCGCGACAAGGACCGCCCCCACCCCGCGACCTTTCCGCCGCGCCTCGCGGAGTACTGCCTGCGGCTGCACGGCCGCACGCGCCTGCAGCTCGTCGTGGATCCGTTCCTGGGACTGGGAAGCGCCGCGATCGCGTGCGCGGACCTCGGCGTCGACTTCGTCGGCATCGAGACTCGACGAGCACTATCTGCGGGAGGCGGTCGAGAGGGTTAAGCGGATGAGATGAGGCGGTCGCTCGGATCGCTCGGTCGTCCGGTCGTCCGATAGCTCGGTCGTTCGGTCGTCCGGTCGTCCGGTCGTTCGGAAAGACTCTCAGATCACAATCGAGCGACTGTGATCTGAAGGTTTTCCGAGCGACCGGCCGACCGAACGACCGAACGACCGAACCCGTCAGCGTTAGAACCTGATCCTGGCCCCCAGCTGCATCTGCCAGCGCGAGCGCAGATCGTCGCGCAGGTACTGGTCTTCCGGCGTCTGCAACACCCGCTGGCCGTTCACCGTGGCAAACATGCCATTGATGTTCAAGTTCACCGGCTGCCCGGCCGGGTACGTCGGCACGACGGGAATCAGGTCGTTGAAGTTCGCGTAGCGGAACAGCCCGGACTCGTTGCTCAGCAGGTTCGTGAGGTTCAGCACGTCCCAGGTGATCTCCGCCTTGAAACGCTTGAACGGCAGCCCGACGTTCAAGCGCAGATCGAGGGTCGTCGACCAGGGCGACCGACACGCGTTTCGCTCGTGGATCTGTCCGATGAAATCGGACAGGCACGGCTCCGAGTTGATGATACGTCATGAAGTCGTCGAACGTCCCGCCCGTGACGGTCACCTCGCTGGCGCTCGCCGGGATATACAGCAGGTCGTTGGTGAACCCGCTGTCGCCATTGGCGTCACCGTTGTACAGGAGCGACCACGGACGGCCGGTCTGGCCGCTGTAGAACGCCGACGCCGTGACCGTAAACCCTCCGCCGACCGGGATGTCGTAGCCGCCGGAGATCGTGATGCGGTGGCCCGGATCGAAGTTCGAACGCGTCACCGGCGGATCGTTCGGATCACCCGGCCGGTAGATGTTGATGAAGTTCGACGCCGCCTGCGACGACGTGCCGTCCATGATCGCCGTGGACTGGCCGTACAGATACGACGCGCCCATGAAGAACCGGTCGCGGAACGGACGGTCCACCTTGAACGCGAGGCTCCAGGCATCGCCTTCGTTCGTGTTCGTCAGCAGGATCACGTCGGTCAGCGTGGGCACGCGGTTGCGCGCGTACTGCGGCCGCCCGTCCGGCGCGGACGCCGATCTGCTGGATGTTCAGGTTCTCGTAGCGGATGTCGTTGACGTTCGTCGTGTAGAGGAACTCGGCGCTCCCGATCAGTCCGAAGAAACCCAGGTCGCGGTCGTACGCGATGTTGCCGCGCACGAGCGACGGGTACTTGTAGTCGGGATCGATCACGTCGATCTCGTTCGCCGGGACGTTTCCGAGGTTCGTCGGCTGGCTGTTCGGATCCGGGATTGAACGGCACGATCCGGTTGGCCCCGGTGGCGTTGAACCCGACCGACAACCGCCGGAATTCGATGCCCGTGTTGCCGAACTGGTTCGAGAGCCAGACGTACGGCGTGCGGCCCGAGAAGAGCCCGATGCCGCCGCGGATCTGTTGGCTGTTGTTCTGCGACAGCGCGTAGTTGAAGCCCACGCGCGGCGACCACAGCGCGCCGCTCGGCACTTCGTCGGTCGCGTAGCCGAAGTTCGCCACCGTCGCGGGATTGGCGGTCGGCTTGTCCGGGAACGTCGGGAGATCCACGCGCAGGCCGTAGGTCAGCGTCAGGTTCGACGCGGCGCGCCACTGATCGCCGGCGTAGAACCCGAACTGCCTGACGCGGAACCGCGCGGACTGCAGCGGATCGCCGGTCAGCGAGAAGCTGTAGTCGTATCCGTATGCGCGCCCCTGCTCGAACAGATCCAGGTTCGCGAACCGGTAGTTGCCGTAGTTGTCGCGGATGAACAGGTTGCGGAACTTGAAGAACTCGTTGTGCGTGCCGAACGTCAGCGTGTGCTTGCCCTTCAGCCACGTCAGGTCGTCGGTGATCTCGTAGACGTCCTGGTCGAGCTCGTTCGCGGCCGAGAAGTTCTCGCGTCCCGCCCGGACGTTGGTGCCGGCGCTCAGATCGACCCGGACGAACGGGAACGGGCGCTCCTCGACGGGATTCCCGGCGCGGATGTCGCGGATGCGCTGATACGTGAAGCGCAGCTCGTTGACCATCGTCCCGCGCGTGCTATTGAGCTGGGCCACCGTCGAATTCGTCACGTCACTGATCCGGTAGAACGCGTCCTGGCTGAAGTACGTGATCAGGTCCGGGCGTCCGATGTCGTTGAGCGCGTCCAGGTAGTTGTGGCGGATGGTGAGCTGATCGCGCGGCGTGATGTTGATGTCGCCCCGCACGAAGAACTTGTCGCTGTTCACCTTCCGGATGAACTCGGCCTTGTCGCCCGGGATTGTAGCCGTATCGGTTCTGCAGGATGCTCAGGAAGCGATCGATCTCGGCTTCGTGGCCGAACTGCTGGCCGCCGCTGCTGACCGAGATGCCTGACGGACTGTCCTTCCGGCCCCAGTCGACGTTCCCGAAGAAGAACACCTTGTTGCGCACGATCGGACCGCCGACGCTTGCGCCCATCTGCTGATCCTTGAACTGCGCGATCGGCGTCCCCGTCGGGCTGTCGCCGACCCAGTCCTGGTTGCGGCCGAAGAAGTAGCCCGTGCCCTGGAAGCGATTCGTGCCGCTCTTCGTGATCGCGTTGATGCCGCCGCCGGAGAACCCGCCCTGACGCACGTCGTACGGCGACACCACGAGCTGAACTTCCTGGATGGCGTCGAGGCTGATCGGCTGCGCTTCCGTCTGTCCGCCCGGCGTGCCCGACGCGGCCAGGCCGAAGACGTCGTTGTTGACGGCGCCGTCGATCTGCACGTTGTTGTAGCGATTGTTGCGGCCGGCCACCGACAACGCCAGCGGGTCGAGGTTCAGCCCCATCGGGTTGAAGTACGGCGAGGTGCGCGCGATGTCGGTGATGCTGCGCGAGATCGTCGGCAGGCTCTCGACCGCCTTCGCGGAGATGTTGTCCGCCGTCCCGGCGCGCGAGCTGTCGATGATCGAGCTCTGGCCGATGACTTCCACCGTCTCGGTGATCGACTCGAGCGGCAGCTTGAACTCGACGGTCCGCTGCTCGCCGAGCGTGATCGGCACGTCCTTCTGCTCGTCCTTGCGGAAGCCGCTCATGGCGACCGCGACCGTGTACGGTCCGACGCGCATGTTGAGGATGTTGAACCGGCCCTCGCCGTCGGTGACGGCCTCGTACGGCGTGCCGGTCGGCGTGTGCGTCGCAACGACGGTCGCGCCGGGAAGCGCGCCGCCCTGGGCGTCGGTTACGACGCCCGCGAGGCTGCCAGTCGTCGTGGTCTGCGCGCTGGTCGTCACGGCGGCGGCGAGCAGCAGGCAGAGTGCGCCCACGAGGCTTAATGAAGCCTTCCTGCAGGAAATCATCTCTTGTTCTCCAGAAGTAGCGTTCCTAACGGCGTAAAACCAAGTTTAAAGAATAAACGGTCAGGCGGAGGAGGATGCCGGCCGACCCGAACGCGCCGCGGGTGCACGACGCGTTCGGTCAGAAAGTATAGCAGAGGCCGCGTGACGGCAGCGTGACGAACGAGCCTATTTCGACTGGTTCGTTCCGCCGCCCGAGGTCTTCAGCGTGTAGGCCTTGCGGTGCATGACGTTCAGATCCGGGCGCGTCACCTTGATCTCGAGCGCCCGGTTCTTTTTCCGCGGATCGGGATTGTTGGAGTAGTAGCCGACGACGTAGTAGTCGCTCGTCTCGGCGTCGATGCGCTTGAGGGCCTTGTCGAAGTCGTTCTGGTTGATCGCCGCGTAGCCGCCCGTCAGCTCCGCGATCGTCCGGAGGCTGTCCTGCGACGTGCGCACGTACGCCTGCCACTCGACCATGTCCACCTTCTCGTCGAGATCCGGCATGCCGACGAGCCCCCGCGGGTCGATCGTGTACATCGTCACGTTCGCGCGGTTGGCGTTGCGCGTGAGCCAGGAAAGGTCGGAGACCAGATCCGCCTGGTGGAACTGGTTGCCCTGCTTCTTGAAGGGATCGCCCCCATCGCTGCCGTCGCCGGTGCCGCTGGTGTCGCCCGGATCCTGCCCCTGCGGCGAACTGACGCCGTAGCGCTCGGCTTCCTGCTTCCTGCGCGTGTCCTGGAACGGATTGAAGTCGTAGCCGTTGCTCACGTAGATGAACGCCTTGCGGCGATTGTGCACCTGCGCGAGCTGCGCGATGATGTCGTTCGCCGTGGAGAACGCCACGTGCGCCCGGTAGCGGACCTCGGGCGGGCCCTCCGCGCCTTCCGGCACGTCGAGGATGTCCTTCGGCGCCAGGCCCGAGCCGGTAATCTTGTTGATCGCCTGGTCGAGGCGCTTGCGATCGTAGGTCAGATCGACCGCCAGCGACGACGGGCCGGTCGAGACGATGCCGAACATGTCGCCTTCGTGAATGAGCTCTTTCGAGATCTTCTTGAACAGCTCGCGGATGCGGCCCGTGTTGCGGAAGTCGAGATGGAGATCGTCGACGAAAATCAGGAAGATGCGCCCGGCGGCGTCGTTCGTGGGCCGCGCCGGCGGCAGGATGATCCCTTCCTGCGGCGGCGGTGGCGGCGGCGCTGCGACGTTGTAGCACGCGCCCGCCGTGCGTCAGCGTGAACGACACCATCTGCTGCTTGACGCCGTCTTCGTAAACCTCGAACTCGTCCTTCTTGAGATCGGCGATGAACTGTCCCCGGCTGTCGCGCACGATCACGTCGGTCGTGATGAGCTCGACCCCGGTGCGAATGACCTGCTGCGCATCGGCGGCGGCAGGCGGCTGGGGCTTCGCGGGGGGGTTCTGCGCGTTGATCGCGGGTGCGACCAGCACGGCCAGCGCCGTCGCGCACGGCGCGAGCGCGCGGGAAACGGTGTTCGGGTACATGGACCGATTATACCGGGACTTACGAGCCGCCGGATCCCGTTTCGCCATCCCCCGAATCACCTGAAGTTTCAGGGAAATCCGACTCATCCCCGTCGTCCGAATCGGCGCCCTCCCCCGTCCCGTTCAGCACTGGATCGCCCGCGGCCGATTGCGCAGGTGCACCTTCGCGGCGCCCCCGGCGCCGGCGGCGCCGCTTGCTCCCGGCGACCGACTTGAGCGACGCGAGAATCGTCTCGTAGTCCTCCAGGCCGCGCGTGACCTCGTCGGCCGTCAGCCACGAATCGGGATTCAATCGTTCCGCGGATGCCCGAAGGCCTTCCCGCCGGGACGGATCGGACTCCCGTTCCGCGATACGCGCGACGATGTCCGCGTAGCGCGCCCTCAGCTGCTGAATCCCTTCAGATCCCAGGCGGTCCACGGCAGGACCACTGGCGGTGAACGGTTCGGGCTGAACGCGTGCGGCTTCCTGGAAGACCTCCACCAGAGGTCGATCGACGACGGCTGGGCTCGCGGGCACTGGCTCGGTCGCGTCGACAGATTCGACCGCGGCGATCGGCTCCGGTGATTCCGGCACGGGTGCGGCCTCGACTGGCGGGGAGTCCGGTCGCGGGCGGGGATCAGGCCGACGTACCGGCGCTCCGGGACGCCGATCGGATTGGCGTTGGCGCCTGACGTCGGCCGGCACCCTCACCTCGGTCGGGGGAGCGCCCTGGCCTTTCAGGATCCTCGGCCAGTCGAACTCGACTCCCGGGTTGAGCTGCTCGATTCGCTGAATCGCGTCCTCATCGAGCGCGGCGCGCCCGATCTTCACGCCGGGAGGCGTGTGGAACCAGTACAGGATTCGCGTTCGAGGCTTGCCGCGGCGGCGCTCGGCGTGAACAACGTAGGTGTTCTCGTAGCCGCGCTTGTCACGGTTGAACCGCAGATACGGCAGGATCTACTTCCTTTTCTGAGCCGACGATCGTCCTGACGCCGGAGACTTTCGCGCGGACGATCCCCGGCGGGCGGCGACGGTAGGGCGCTTCTTCGCCGCGCGCACCGGCGCCGCGCGCTTTGCCGCGGCGCGCGCTCGGGACGCTGACGGTTCCGGCTCCGCGCTCTTCCGCTCGGCACGCGGCTCGGCCGCCGCCTTCCGCGACTCGGGCGCCCGGTGCGCGAGCGTGAAGCGGGTCTGATCGCCGATGGTGTGATAGCTCCAGATCTCGGACACGTTCACGTGATTCTCGACCGCGAGGCGGCGGGCGATGTCCACCGACCCGGCGGGGACATACAGGTGGAACGGCGCGCGGGCCTTGCCAAGGTGCGCCCACTGCGAGCGCGCCTCGAGGTGATTCACCGATTCCGACGTCTCGACTTCGACGGTTCCTACCAGCTTTCGGCCGCGATCCGTCGATGTGAGGAGGAGGTCCGGGTAGATCTGCAGCTGACCGATCTTGACCGGCGTGCTCTGGTTCTCGCCGATGTTCGCGGTGATGTCGACCTTCCGCTTCAGTTTGACCTGGAGGAGCCTGATGACCCTGTCGTGTTCGAGCTGCTCGCGTACGGGACGCACCAGGATCGGGCTCACTGGACCTCCGGAGGCAAACGCACTAAAACTCTCTCGAGAATCGCCAAGTATAAACAGATTTGCGGCATTGTATACCGGATGCAACAGAAATCCAGGGTCTCTTCTTGACGTGGATGTCGTTTGCGCTGAGAATGATGCGGTGATTTCGTCCCTCGAGAGCCATCCGGCGGAATCGGCCACCCGCACGATTCTCATCGTCGACGACGACCGCTCGGTGGCGGATACGTTCGCGCGCATCCTGAAGCTCGAGGGGTTCGACGTCGCCACGGCGATGTCGGCGGAGGCCGGGCTCGAGATGGCCGACAACGTCGCGCCTGACGCGATCATCCTCGACATGCGGATGCCGATCACCAACGGGCTGCAGTTCCTGCGGATGATTCGCGCCAAGCCGCATCTCGTCGAGGTCCCGGTCGCGATCGTCACCGGCGATTACTTTCTCGCCGACCCGATTCAGAACGAGCTCCGCTCGCTTGGCGCCTCCATCCGGTTCAAACCGATGTACCTCGAGGACCTGCTGACGCTCGCGCGAACGATGGTCTCGTAGGGTGAACGATCGCTTCCTCCGGGCGTGCCGCCTCGAAGCGGTGGACGCCACTCCCGTCTGGTTCATGCGTCAGGCCGGACGGTACCTTCCGCAGTATCGCGCGCTCCGCGAGAAGCACTCGCTCCTGGATCTCTGCCGGAATCCGTCGCTCGCGGTCGCTGTCACATTGCAGCCGCTCGACGTCCTCGAGGTCGACGCCGCGATTCTCTTCTCCGACCTGCTGCTCCCCTTCGGGCCGCTGGGGCTCGACTTCGATTTCGTCAAGGGCGAAGGACCGTCGATTGCCAACCCGATCAGATCCGCGGCGGACGTCGACCGGTTGACGCGATTCGAGCCGCGCGAGTCGCTGTCGCACGTGCTCGAAACCATTCGACTCCTCAGGCGCGAGCTCGAGGGCAAGGTGCCCTTGATCGGGTTCGGCGGAGCGCCGTTCACCCTCGCGTCGTACGCCATCGAGGGAGGACCGTCGCGCGACTATCTGCGCACCAAGTCGTTCATGTACGAGCAGGCTTCGGCGTGGCACAGGCTCTGTGCGATGTTCGCCGATAGCATGAGCGATTACCTGACGGCGCAGGTCGAAGCCGGCGCGCAGGCACTGCAGGTCTTCGACTCGTGGGCCGGCGCGCTCAGCCGGAGCGACTACCGCGAGTTCGCGCTTCCGCACACGAAGAAGATCCTCGACGCCGCCGCGCGAACCGGCGTGCCGGTGATTCACTTCGGCGTCGGGACGGCTGCGATTCTCCCGGATCTCGCCGATGCGGGCGGGCACGTGATCGGCGTGGACTGGCGCCAGGGGCTCGACGATGCGTGGGCCGCGATTGGACCGAAGCGCGGGATCCAGGGCAATCTCGATCCGGCGCTGCTCTTCGGCCCGCGCGATCGGCTTCTGTCGGCAGCCGACGACGTGCTTCGGCGCGCGGCCGGACGGCGGGGGCACATCTTCAATCTCGGACACGGTGTGCTTCCGAGCACGCCGGTCGAGAATCTCCAGGCGCTCGCTCGTCACGTGCACGAACGACACCTGTAGCGTCCGGCTTCAGCCGGACCAAGACACTTGTAGCGTCCGGCTTCAGCCGGACCAAGACACTTGTAGCGTCCGGCTTCAGCCGGACCAGGACACCTGTAGCGTCCGGCTTCAGCCGGACCCGAACCAGAATCCGATGCCCACTGCGCAGGCCATCGTCGTCATCGGAGGCGGAATCGCGGGGCTGTCCGCCGCATTCGAGCTGCACCTGCGCTCGGTGCCCTTCACACTCCTCGAAGCCGGCGAACGCTTCGGCGGTCTCGTCTTCACCGAACACGTCGACGGCTACACGATCGACTCCGGAGCCGATTCCCTTCTCGTGCAGAAACCGGCGGGCCTTCAGCTGTGCGAGGAGCTCGGGCTCTCGTCACGGCTCATTCCGTCCACGCCGCCGCGCTCGGCGTTCATCCACGCGCGCGGCACGCTGCACAAACTGCCCTCCCCTTCCGTGCTCGGGATACCAACGACGAAGGAAGGGATCCTGTCCTACGACCTGCTGACGGAATCCGTCAGGGCAACGTTGAGGGATCGCGCCAGGGACGGACTCGACGAATCCACTGCTCATCTCCAGCTCGACGACGAATCCGTCGCGGATTTCTTCCGCCGGGAGTTCGGCCCGGAGACCGTCGGCCTGATCGCGCAGCCGCTGCTCGGTGGAATTCACGCCGGCGACGTCGAGCAACTGTCGATCGCGTCAGTTGCACCCAGGCTCGCGGCCGCGGCACGGGAGCCCGGCGGTGCGATGCGAGCGCTCCTCGGATCCGCACCCGCCGCAACCGGATCCGAGGAAGGCCTCTTTCGATCGCTGCGGGATGGAATGGGAGAGATCGTGGAGGCGATCGTCGCGCGGTTGCCACCGGCGAGCCTGCGGCCTCGCAACGCCGCGGTTTCGATCGCGCGCGCCGGCGGCCTCTGGCGTGTGACGACTACTGATCGCGATTTCACCGCGCGTGCCGTGATCGTCGCGGCCCCCGCATTCGCCGCCGCGGCGCTCCTCGCCGGTGCCGATCCGGAATCCGCTGCCCTCTTTGCCGGCGTGCCCTACGTGTCGACCGTCAGCGTCGCGTTCGGCTGGCCGCGCGGCGATATCCATCACGCGCTTCAAGGGAGCGGCTTCGTCGTGGCCCGGGCACACAGCCATCTTCGAATCAGCGCGTGCACGTGGGCGTCCTCCAAGTGGCCCGATCGCACGCCGGACGGCAGGGCGCTCGTTCGCGCGTTCCTCGGCGGCGCGACCGATCCGGAAGCGGCCTCACTCCCAGACGACGAGACGGTCGCGGTCGCGGTGCGCGATGTCTCGGACGTTCTCGGAATCACGACACGCCCCGCGATGGTGCACGTTCGTCGCTGGACCAGGGCCGGGGCGCAGCACAACGTCGGCCATCAGTCGCGGGTGTCGGCGATCGCAGGACGCCTCGCGCGCACGCCCGGGCTGTTCGCCGCCGGCAGCGGCTTTCGATCGATCGGCGTACCCGACTGCATCGCGGACGGCCGGACGGCGGCAGCCGACGCCGCGGATTACGTTAAGATGCAACAGTGATGCAACGGAAACTCAGTCTCGCCGTGGCCTGTGCAGTCGGCGTCGCGTCCGCGATCGCGACGCTGCGCGTGCCGCTCCAGGCGCAATCGGCCGACGTCCAGAAGATCCTGCGCGACATCAAGGCGCGCGACAAGGGCCAGCTCGCGGTCTCTGAGGAGGACGGCAGGTTCCTGCGCGTGCTCGTCGCCACGTCGAAGGCGAAGCGCGCGCTCGAGATCGGCGGCGCGAGCGGCTACAGCGCGATCTGGATCGGCATGGGCCTGCGCGAGACTGGCGGTCAGCTCGTCACGATGGAGTACGATCCCGTGCGGGCCAGGGAGCTCGCAGAGAACGTGAAGCGCGCGGGGCTCTCCGACATCGTCACCGTCGTCGCAGGGGACGCGTTCAAGCACCTGCCGTCGACGCCGGGCTCCTTCGACTTCGTCTTCCTCGATGCGTGGAAGAAGGACTACAAGCGGTTTCTCGATCTGATGATGCCGCGCCTGAACAAGGGCGGCCTCTTCGTCGCGCACAACGTGGTCAACAAGCGCAACGAGATGGAGGACTTCCTCGACGCGATCTGGAAGAGTCCGGCGCTGTGGACGACGATCGTGTCGCCGTCGGACGAGGGGATGTCGGTGTCGGTGAAGCGATAGCGCCCGGGCCGCCGCACGCGGCCGAGCGCGTCAGGACGGTTCGGCGGCGGTGGTCTTCTTCGTCGTGCGCTTCTTGCGAGGCTTGCCGCTGCGAAGGCCCGCCGGCACCGGTTCGTCGCTGGGCTCGAGGCGCGACATGCTGGTGAGGAATTTCTTCATCCCGTGCTCGTCGAACTGCACGCGGGTGTACGCGTCTTCGACCGCCACCACAGATCCCAGACCGTAGGTGGGTTCAACCACCCGGGCCCCAACCTCGAACCGCTTCATCGCGCGCTCCTTGAGCCAGTAACCGGCCGCGTCGGCCACCGGAACCCTCAGAGTATCTGATATTTACCTTGATCGTCAACCGCAGCGGCCTGACGGGCTGTAGTAGAGTCTCTGGCGGATGCGTGCCGAGTCGATTCATCTGATAGGCGTCTCGCTCGACCTTGGCGGCAACCGGCGCGGCGTCGACATGGGGCCGTCCGCGTTTCGCATCGCCGGACTGGCGGAGCGGCTCACGGCGCTCGGAATGACCGTCGTCGACGAAGGCGATCTCGTCGCGCCCATCCCGGAAGTCAAGTCGTTCGGCGATCCGAAGAAGAAGTACATCCGCGAGATCGCGCGCGTCTGCGAAAAGTTGTACAAGACGTCGCTCGCCGCCCTGGAGAAGGGCGCGCTGCCGGTCGTGCTCGGCGGCGATCACAGCCTCGCCGCGGGATCGGTAGCGGCGTCCGCGGACTTCGTGCGGCGAGAAAAGAAGCCGCTCGGACTGATCTGGGTCGACGCTCACGGCGACATCAACACGCCGTCCACGACGGACAGCGGCAACGTTCACGGCATGCCGCTGGCGTCGCTGCTGGGGCCCGAGCCCGCGGAGCTGTCGCGCATCGGCGGCTTCACGCCGAAGGTCGCGCCGGAACACACCGTGCTCATCGGGATACGCAATCTCGACGCGCGCGAGAAGGAGATCCTTCGCGCCTCCGGCACGCACGTGTTCACGATGAAGGACATCGATCGAGGCGGAATCGCATCGGTCGTCGAGCAGGCCCTGGCGATCGCGGGCACCGGGACGGCCGGCATCCATGTGTCGTTCGATCTCGACGTCTGCGATCCGGCGATCGCGCCGGGCGTCGGCACGCCGGTCAAGGGAGGCCTCGACTATCGCGAGGCGCACATGGTGATGGAGATGGTCGCCGATTCCGGCCTGCTTCGGGCACTCGACCTCGTCGAGGTGAACCCGATCCTCGACGATCGGAACATGACCGCGATCCTCGGCGCCGAGCTGGCTTCGTCCGCCCTGGGACAGAAGATCATTTGAATCGCGGCGTCCGGCTCAGCCGGACAGCCCGCTGGGAATTTGACGCGAGCATCAGGGGTTTGCAAGCACGGAGACGTCTCTTTCAGGAGGAATAGCATGCGACAGAGTGGATGTACGGTCCTGGTGGCTGCCGCCGTCGCGGCGTTCGGAATCACGGGCGTCGCGCAGAAGACGACGGAGGTTCACCCTGGCAAGCGCGGAAGCCCGCACGTGAAGACCGAGTGGACGATCGACGGCGCGAACATCTCGATCGAGTACGGCCGGCCGCTGCTCAAGGGGCGGACCGATGCGGCAGTGATGCCGCCGGGACAGCCCTGGCGAACTGGCGCCGACGAGGCGACAGTCATCACGACGGACAAGGCGCTCAAGTTCGGAACGATCAGCCTGCCGGCGGGGACCTACACGATCAACACCGAGCCCGGCGAGAAGGACTGGCAGATCATCTTTGGCAAGCTCGGCAAGCCGGGACAGTGGGGCATTCCCTATCAGGCGGCCCTCGAAATCGGCCGCGCACCGATGACGCTGGGCAAGACCAAGGCGCCCGTCGAGCAGTTGACGATTCAAGTCGAAGACACGCCCGCCGGCGCGACGCTGCGCGTCGAGTGGGGCGGCTCGAGCGCGAGCGCGCCGTTCACCGTCGGCTAGTTCAGATGCAGTGTCCGCCTTCAGGCGGAACATCTGTAGTGTCTGCCTTCAGGCAGACCAAGACGTCCGGCTGAAGCCGGACACTACAACCGGCAGAGACCCGATTGAAAAGTCGGGTCTCTCTTTTTTGCCTCGCGCAACACTTCCCCCCTCACCAGAGCGAACGAATCCAACTGCCCTGATGATTGGACCGTCAGAACGGTGCGAAGATGTGTGCCGTCTGCCCTTCGCACAGGAGGCACCATGTCGAATCGATCTGCGGCGACAATGCTCGTTCTGACCGCGGCAATCGGACTGATCGCTGATCAAGCGGTGGCTCAGACGCATCCTCTCGAAACAACCTACTGGAAGGCGGTCGAGATCGCGGGCAAGCCGGTACCGCCGCCGCCCGCGAAGCGAGAGGCGCATCTCGTGTTCGAGGCGGGCGGCCGCGTTTCCGGATCGGACGGCTGCAACCACCTCTCGGGAACCGTCACGATCAAGGACGCGAACATGTCGTTCGGTCGCATGGCAGGCACGCTCATGGCGTGCATGGACAGCGCCGGAATCGAACAGCCGTTCCGCTCGGCGCTCGAGAACGCCGCTCGCTTCACGCTCGCGGGCGATCGGCTGGAGCTGTTCGACAAGAACGGCACACTCCTCGCGGCGTTCGAAGGACGCCCACAGGCGCCGGAGACGACGACGTCTCCGCTGCAGGGAACCGCGTGGCGGCTGGTGCGCTTCCGGGGCGGCGATGACACCATCCTGACGCCGGACGACAGCAGCAAGTACACCATCGAGTTCGGCGCAGGCGGACGGCTCGCGGCACGGATCGATTGCAATCGTGGAAGCGGATCATGGAAAGCCACGAGCACCGGTCAACTCGAGCTCGGTCCGCTCGCCCTGACGAGAGCGATGTGTCCCAAAGGGTCTCTTCACGATCGGATCGTGAAGCAGTGGAGCGGAATTCGATCGTTCCTGATGAGGGACGGCCACCTTTTCCTCGTACTGATGGCGGACGGCGGCACTTACGAGTTCGAACCGCTGCCGGCGAAGCCGTGAACCCGGCTATCGTTCGCGCTCGAGTTCGGCCGGCAACTCCCTGTCCGGGTGGTAGACTGCATAACCTTTGCAAAGCCGGGCCACGGGAATTCGAAGGAGCCTCGAAGGAGAGAACTGTCATGCGCGTTCGGATGCTTGCGCCTGCTCTTCTGTTGATCGTCTCGGCCACGCCGGCCGTGGTCCTCTCGCAGATTGGGGGAGCGCCGGAAACCTTCACTGCCGACCTTCTGGCTCTAGGGGCCAAAGGCGGCGCAGGCTCCGCGACCCTGGTGATCAACGTCCAGCGGTACACGCCCGAGTCTGATCGTGCAGCAGTCGAGACAGCCCTGAAGTCCGGTAACTATTCCTCGTTCCTGACTGCCCTTCGAAAAGCCCCGGAGGTTGGCACGGTCGTCTTCAACGATCGAAAGTGGACGATTCGATGGGCGCGTGAGCGGCCGGGGGCAAGGAGCCGGGTGATCGTTCTCGTCACGGATCAACCGATCCACTTCGTGGGTGGCGGCGCGATCGACGCGAAACCGCGCGCCGGTTACGAGGTCGCCGTGATCCAGATGCAGGTCGACGATACCGGGATCGGAACTGGCACGATGGCCGCCGCCGCCAAGGTGAAGCCGGGCGGCGATACTGGCGTGGTGATCGAGGACTACGCGGAACAGCCGATCAAGCTGACGAAGGTCGTGCGGAAAATATGACGGCCTGCCGAACCGCCTCCGCTATCCGTTGCTCGAGGGTCGCGACGTCTGCCAGCCTCCGTCGTCGTCCATGCGAACCAGATCCAGCGCGTCGTCTGCCGCGATCAGGTTCGGCTCGTCGAGCGTCCACACGCAGATTCCTGCGGCCATCGTGAGTCCCGCACTCGCCCTGTCCCGCTGTCTCGAAGGACGCACGCGAGCGAGTGAGCGAGATTTGCGCAACCACGGGATCGCATCCGGCATCGCGAAGACGATCCCAGCGACCACAGCCATCCCGGCGACCGTTATGACGAATAGTGTGCTGGGCGGCATCAGGAACAACGCTGTCGGCGGCGGTGCCGTTAGAGCAACCGCGCAGAACGCAATCGCCCACAGTGGTAGCGCCAGCCTGCGATGGAATACGTACGCCATCTAATCTCCTGCTCTTGTGAGCAAATCATCGAGAGAGCTCGACTGGAACTTACCGTGAGAGCGACGACGCACGATGCTCGGCCAGCCACTGCTCGCTCATCCAGCCGAGATGGTCAGCGTGCACGACACCTGGCACCAGGACTCTGCGGATCGTCACGACCGCGAGCAACGCGATGATGGCGCCGATGATCCACAGCATAGGTTTCTCGCCGCAAGCGGGTCGTTTCTCGGCGTATGGCGATCGTTGCACTTCTGCAGCGACCTGGCTGTGCGTTTGTGCACAACGGGTCGAGATGCAGGCGCGTGACATCCTTCGCCTGTCAAAAGCTCGCTGGCCTGCCGAGCCGAAGCTCGCCCGAAGGGCGAGCGAAGGATGGTGGACCAGAACAGGACCAGTTGGAACGAAATCGAGGCATGGCTCCGGCACATCAGCGGGTTACGCCAAGTGGCCTGACCCCCACACCAAGGCGGTGGCGGCACCGCCTTTGGCCATTGCCTGGTCAGAGGGGTCCGGGAGGTGCCGGGAGCTTGCCAGTTCACAGGGGAAGCGACTCGCTAAAGGCTTCAAAGCCGACGTCACCGTCACCACCGTGGACTTCACTATCTGGCACTGGAGTGGCGCGGTCTCCAGCGACGGACTGACATCGCGTGGCCGGCATGTTCGCGATGACTTCAGCGGTGAACATTCCGGTCGACACGGCGATGACTCGGCCGAGTCGACCGCGCCGCCTGCGAACCCACAACTCCCGCTCGGGGAAAACGTTCGAGCGATCCCGATTGACGCTCCCGCTAAGCTTTGCTTCAGTGCAAGGGAATCCGAAAGAGATTGCGCTGCTAGATCCGTCTTGGTGAAGACATACGTCGACGGGTCCGCCCCCGGCGAGATGAGAGCCATTCTCGATGATCCGGGCGCCTGGTACGTCCAACTGCCGCACCCGGATCGATTCCCTCAGCAGGCAAGTCCGGCAGCGACCTGCCGGACGGCACGGGAATCGCGTACGTCTTGCCGGTTGCCACGGGCGCCCCGACATACAACCATCTCCCGTCGGACGACCAGGTCGACGGGCAAACCCGGGCACAGATTCTCGTGGGGGCGCCCCCGTCGACTGGCACGGCGAACGTGCCGCCCCCAGCCAGGTGTGCGATCACCCACTTGCCGTCAGGCGAGAGGCCGAACTTGTCGATGACCGTCGCGGCTGTGACTCGTGAGCGTCCCGTTCCATCCTTCTTGATCCGGATCAGCGTGTTATTGTCCGCCACCGAGCGAAAAACCAGGTCTTCTTCCGGGCCGAAGGAGACCCGATCTCCCCCTTGGGCGATCTGGCGAGGCGGTGTGCGCCGGTCGAGGGCCGCCAACCAGATCTGGGATGTTCCATTCCCGTCCGTTGTCGTGAAGGCGACCTCCTTCTCGTCACGCGAGATCTCGTAATCGCTGACCGATATGCCCGACAGCACGCTCTCACTCTTCCCCGACTTCGGGTCCAGCGAGCGCAGTTCAGCCGACGCCGCGACCCGGCCCCTTGCCGACAACCACCAGTCCCGGACGAGGAGATAGAACACGCGTGTGCCGTCCCTCGACAGACGCGGCACCAGGGCATAGCCTTCAGAAAGGATCGCGCGCTCGCCGGCGGCGTCGTGAATCCAGATCGCGCTCCGACGCGTACCGATCGATGTGACGAACGACCGGCCATCGGCGGCCAGCGCAATGCCCTCTTCTTCGGTCGGGCCGAAGGTAATCTGCTCCGGCGCTCCGTCCGGGAACTTCTGCCGCCAGATGTGCGAACTGCCGCCAACGACCGCGCTGAAGTACATCCATTGTCCGTCGGGAGCCCAGGCGGCGGCGATACAGGTGCCCTGAGGTCCGACCAGCCGTCCGGAGGAGCTTCCATCGAACGGAACGAGCCTGCATCGATCCGTGAATGCATGGACACCGGTCATCTCGACCACGAGAACGGACTGACGATCCGGTGACAGGTAGGAGTAGTGCGCCATCGCATGCTTGTCTGGCTGGATATAGATCTCCCGCGACTCCGCGCGGCCCTCCGTCGCCGTCACGATTCCCATGTGGGGGAAGGTCTTGATCTCGGAAAAGAGCACGCGATGTTCGGCAATCCAGGTGAGTCCGGACGCGTTGGGCAGGAACCGCGTTGGCTGACCCCCGAGCACCGGAACAGTCCAGGTATCCCAGGAACCGGCAGTGACCTGCGTATATGCGATCCGCGATCCGTCCGGCGTGAACACCGGTCCGTACCTGCGGGCCGGCTCCGTCGTGAGCTTGACTGCCTCACCGTTCGGGAGCAGCTTGACGTAGATGTCGCCGCTGCTCAAGAAGGAGTCTTCGCCGCGTTTGAAGGCCACCATTCGCCCGTCGGGCGACAGGCTGGGTGCCGTGGCCGAGTCGGTAAAGTTCGTGAGTTGCGTGTATTCCGACGGAGACGTGACGGGGACTGCCGGTTTCACCAAAAGGAACAGCGCAGCGGCCAGCGTGGCAACTACGGCTGCTGCGATTGCGGCAATTCGCCACGAGTGCCATCCGCGCTGCGCCTGGTCGAGCACGTCGCGCGCTTCTGCGATGTGCTGCACCCGGAGAGCAAGATCCCTCTGCAAGCAGTGGCGCAAGAGCTCCCGGATCCGCGCCGGCGTCGAGGAGGGCAACGCCTTCCAGTCGGGGTCCCGTTCGAGAATGGCTGCCAAGGTCTCGGCGACCGTCTGCCCCGTGAAAGGAGCCCGCCCCGTGAGCATTTCGTACAGGACGCAGCCGAAGGCCCAGATGTCGGCGCGCGTGTCGACTGGCAGGCCGCGCGCTTGCTCGGGGCTCATGTAGGCCGCTGTGCCGAGAATCACGCCGACGCGCGTGGCGTCGATCGCGGCCGTCGGCGACTGTGAAATACCCTGGGTGGCTGTGACGTCACTCGCCAGCGCTTTCGCCAGGCCGAAGTCCAACACCTTCACGCAGCCGTCGGGTGTAACTTTGATGTTCGCCGGCTTCAAGTCGCGGTGGGTGATCCTCTTCCGATGCGCAGCATCCAGCGCGTCCGCGATCTGTCGCGCGATGGCCAACGTATCGCCCGTGGGCACCGGCCCACGGCGCAGCCGATCGGCCAGCGTCTCGCCGTCGACGAGCTCCAGCACGAGCGCTGGCATGCCGCCGGCCTCTTCGAGCCCGTAGATGGCGCCGATGTGCGGATGATTGAGCGCCGCGAGCATGCGCGCTTCGCTGTCGAACCGCGCCACCCGCTCGCGGTCCGCCGTGAACATGGGTGGCAATACCTTGATCGCGACATCACGGCCAAGCTTCGCGTCGTGCGCGCGATAGACCTCGCCCATCCCGCCCGTACCGATGAGCGCCGAGACCTGGTACGGGCCAATGCACTGCCCCTCGAGACTCTTCGCCACGAGGCTGTCGTCGAACGGCATCGCCGGCGTCTCCAGAAAGCTCGCCGCCTGATCGTGGTGCGCCAGCAACAGCTCGACTTCGCGGCGCAGGGCCTCGTCGCCGTTGCACACCTCGGCGAGGTACGCCGGGCGGGCGTCCGACGCCAGCGCCCGCGCGCCCTCGAACGCCTCTTTGAGACGCGGCCAGGCTTCGCGGGGAAGGGTCATGTGACCTGGATATTAACCGGCCGAGGGCTCTTGCGGTGTCGACAATCGCCGGCGGAGCCAGGCCTTTGCCATCGCCCATTCGCGCTCGACCGTCGCCGTCGATACACCGAGCGCGTCGGCTGTGCGCGTGACCAGCTACGCCCGACCGGGAAAGCTGTTCACGGCGAGCAGCGCGATCTGATGATGGCAGAAGTCGGCCTGCTCTCCCTGCCGCCGCCCGGCGCTCCGATGGCGACCAACACGCAGGTCGTGCGAGACGGCAGGATCGTCGCGCAATCGTTTGCCGGCCAGATCAAGCCGAAACGATAACGTCGCACGCCCCAACCTCAGGCCGGTAGATTCATCAGTCGCGCCAGCGCAGGCCACTGACGTCGTGATCTGAGCAGAGGGGCGACCACGTACACGAGTGGCAGGAATCGCTGGGCGATCCCTCGAGCGGCCCACTCCGCGGCCTGCTCGGCGTTGCCGGTCATCGCATGAAAGATGGCCAGTCCGGTCGACGCTCCGTAGGCCTCACCTGTGCCAAGCGTCTCCAGGAGCGCGTCCGTGCGCTTCCGGTCGCCGGCGCGATCCCGCAGCGCCGCCAGCTGTCCGACGACGGTGTACGACCACGGCGTGGCCACATGCGCGCGCTCCGTGAGCGCGAGCGCCTCCTCCGAGTTTCCCTGCTGCGCGCACACGGCCCCGAGCGTCTCCAGTGCCCACGGGAAACTGGCGTCGAGGTCCAGGACGCCTCGGAGTTCAGCCTCCGCCTCGTCGAGCCGCCCGAGGTGTCGAAGCCCGCGCGCATAGTGATGGCGATACACGAGGTTCAGCGGATCTTCCTGCAGGGGGCTCGCCATGGTCTCGACGGCTTCCGCGAGGCGGCCGATCGGCAACAGATAATGATTGCCATACCAAAGTCGCACGTCGTGGGAAATCGGCTCGCGCACCATCGCAAGCCGCCACTCGCGTTCCGCGCCGATCCAATCGTGCTCGAAGCCACCCGCGCACACACCGAGCAATGCGTGTGCCTCGGGCAGCGCGGGATCGACGCGCAACGCCTCTTCCTCCGCCGCACGCGCCAGCGGCATCACTTCATGCGCTGGCGTGAAGCCCCCGTTCGCCAGCCCCGTGTAGCACCCGCCCAACAAGCTGTACGGAAGGGCGAACTGCGGATCGAGCGCGATGGCGTGCTCGAGCAGAGCTTTGGTCTGCGCGAACGATCCCGGCATCGCCGTGTACCAGAGGTCTCGAGCCTTGAGGTAGGCCTCATACGCACGAAGGTTCGGCGTATGACGGCGCGGTGTCGATGAGTCAGCCAACAGTCTGATGCGCAGCGCCGAGGCGATCGCGTGCGTAATCTCGTCCTGGATCGCGAAGATGTCCGTCCACTCGCGGTCGTAGCGCTCGGACCAGAGATGGAAGCCGTCGGCCACCTTGATCAGCTGCGCCGTCACCCTGACCCGGTTGCCGGCCCTGCGCACGCTCCCTTCGAGCAGATGCTCGACGTTCAGCCGCCTGCCGACTTCCGAAAGCTCGACGTCCTTTCCGCGAAACAGGAACGAAGACGTCCGGCCTGCCACCTGCAGTCCTGGCACGTGCGCCAGCGCGTTGATCACTTCTTCAGCGAGTCCGTCACCGAAGTATTCGTTCTCCTTGTCCGCGCTCATGTTCGCGAACGGCAGCACGGCAATCGACGCCGCGCGTTCGACTGGCCGAAGGATAGTGCGAGGCGCCTCGTCGATCTCTATCCGTACGTCGGCGACATCGTGCAGTCGGCGTCTGGGATCCTTTTCGAGACAGCGGCGCAGAAGACGGACGATGGCCGGTGGGGTCGCAGGCGGCAGGGCCTTCCACTCGGGATCCCGTTCGATGATCGCGGCCAATGTTTCGGTCACGGTTGCGCGCGCGAATGTCGCCTGACCGGTGAGCATTTCGTAGAGCACGCAGCCGAACGAAAAGATGTCCGTCCGCCTGTCCAGCGACTGGCCACGCGCCTGTTCCGGGCTCATGTAGGCCGGGGTACCCAGGATGGTTCCCCCGCCGACATCAGTTGCGGTCAATGTCGGTGACGCTGAGCGGTCAGACTCTCGGGCGCCGTCCCACACCTTCGCCAGCCCGAAGTCGAGCACCTTGACCGCTCCGTTGCGGGCGATCTTGATATTTGCCGGCTTGAGGTCGCGATGGATGATGCCCTTCTCGTGCGCCGCTTCCACCGCTTCGGCGATTTGACGCGCGATGGTCAGCGCCTCTGCCAGCGACATCGGCCCGAGGGCGATTCGGTCTGCGAGCGTCGGCCCATCGACCAGCTCCAACACCAGCGCCTGCCGTGAGCCTGTCGAAGGGTTCGACTCTTCGAGGCCGTAGATGGCGCCGATGTTCGGGTGATTGAGGGTGGCGAGCAGCTGCGCTTCGCGCCTGAACCGCGCCACGCGGTCAGGATCGAGCGCGAACCGTTCGGGCAACACCTTCAGGGCAACGACGCGATTCAGCTTCGTATCGCGGGCGCTATAGACCTCTCCCATCCCGCCAGTGCCGATGAGCGCCGAGACCTGGTACGGGCCAATGCACTGCCCCTCGAGGCTCTTCGGCACGAGGCTGTCGTCGAACGGCATCGCCGGCGTCTCCAGAAAGCTCGCCGCCTGATCGCCGTGCGCCAGCAACAGCTCGACTTCGTGGCGCAGGGCCTCGTCGCCGTTGCACACCTCGGCGAGGTACGCCGGGCGGGCGTCCAACGCCAGCGCCCGCGCGCCCTCGAACGCCTCTTTGAGACGCGGCCAGGCTTCGCGGGGAAGGGTCACGTACCCTGGAATTCTAACCGGCCGAGGGCTCCTGCGGTGTCGACAATCGCTGGCGGAGCCAGGCCTTTGCCAGTATCAGTCTCTTGATTCTGCGGCCGCTGCCGTCGCGTTCAGCAGAATGTCGAGCGGGGGGACAGACGACGGCTTGACATAACGGTTCACGATGAATCGGGAGCCGTCCTTCGAGACATCGTAACTGAATAGGTCGGTATTCGAGATGGGCGGCCTCGGGCGCACGCGGAAGAGCGGTTGCGGCGTGCCGCTGGAAAACGTCGATCCCGCGCTGATGGACACCGCCGTGAGCATGCCCTTCGCGTCGAGGTAGAACATCTCTTTCCCATCGTCGCGCCAGCGGGGCTCAGTGCCACCGCCAACCGACACCTGCCACTTGCCCGCGGCGCTTGGGAACGTCGTCGCGTAGATGTTCCATCCGCCCGATTCGTCAGAGGCATACGCGAGCCATTTCCCATCCGGCGATATTTGGCCGTTGGTCTGGTTGCCCTTGCCTGCCAGCATTCGTACAGGCTTCTGGTCACCGATCTTGAAAAGAGCAAGGTACGAGGGCTCTTGACCCAGTGCCCGAATTGGTGGTGACAACGTATTCGCCATTTCGAGACCAGGAGTTAGGGAGGACGAGGTTTCCTCCCATCGAGAGCGTCGCAGCGGGACGCTCTGCGATGATGCGTTCCTTTTCCAGGCCGGTGGTGAGCTTTACCTCCGCTCCTGAGTCCGACGTACCGTACGCGATGCGACTTCCGTCTGGTGCCCACACGGGAGTGGCCTCCTCCAAGGCGCCGAACGTGAAACGCCCAGATGTGCCAGCCCCCAAATCGAACGTCCACACGTCAACATTCGACGCTATCGGATCGGAAATGTCCGCCGCCAGTTGCTGCCCGTCCGGCGACAACGACGGGTTGTAGATCATCGCCGGCCGCCCGACGATGCCCAGTTCTTTTCCGCCGCGGTCATACCACGTGAGAACCGATTGGGAGACGGCCGACGTCGGATTGACCACCACAGTGCCGCTGGCAGAGACCGCGAACGCTCCCCAGTACAAGGAGGGTTGAAAGCCGACTGCGCCGGCGATCAACCGAATATCTCCGGTGACGTGGCCGGCGTCTGGATCGAAGGCCTGCATCGCCAGCCCACCCTTTTCATCCACGTAAAACAGATATCCATTCTGCGCAAACCCCACGTTCGATCGCGCCTCTACGAGGAAGGCCTTCTGCCGCTTCGAAAGAGAACTGAGATAGATGCCGCTTCTGGCGCCCTCTTTCGAGAAATCGCCGGCCCAAAACAGGAACCGGTCACCGTCTGGCAGAAACATCGGCCATCGATGTGACCTTTCATCCGGCGTGTAGCAACCTGTCGGTCAGAACTGACGCGCCGCTGCCATCCGCGTTGACGCGCCACAACGGTCCACCCGCGATACGTGAGTACACGATGATGTTCTTGCTGCCCCAGCTTGCGCCTCTTGCCGAGCGCGTCACGGCGACAATGGTCTGTGCCGGTCCACCTGATGACCTCACCTTCATGAGTTTGCCGTTGGCGAAGAAACCGACGTATGCGGCGTCAGGAGACCAGAACGGATAGCTTGCGCCCTCGGTGCCCGCCAGTGGTGTGGCCTGCTGCTGACCAATCGCCTGGACGGAAAGAATGTTCTTGCCGGTCGTCTCGTCCGGCGTCACGAAGGCCAGGAGTCGGCCGTCGCTCGAAAGCGCCAATTGGCTTACTTCACCGATTACGGGAATGGCGAAGTGCATTGGATACGCTGCAGGCTGGCGACGCATCGTGACGGCTGCAGCCGCGCCGATAATCAACACGATCAACACAGCCGCGGCGATCGACCATTTCTGCCATGTCGGTCGAGGACGCGTGACGACGCTTGCCTCCCCGGGCGGCGCTGCGAGCACGTCGTCGATTTCCAGTCGAGCGTCGGCTGCCGAGTCGAGCCGTCTCTTGCGATCTTTCTCCAGACACCGCCGAAGCAATTTGCGGATCGGCGCAGGCGTCTCTTCCGGCAGCGTCGTCCAGTCAGGATCGGTCGTGAGCACCGCCGCAAGCAGGTCCGACATCGTCTTGCCGGCAAAGACAGGTCGCCCGGTCAGCATCTCGTACAGCACGCAACCGAAGGCCCAGATGTCCGTGCGCTTATCCACGGGGCGACCCCTGCGCCTGCTCGGGACTCATGTAAGCCGCCGTCCCGAGGATGACGCCAGCCTCCGTCGCACGCACGCCGGGACCCGGCGAGGTCATCGCATCCTCAGCCGCGCCGCTTGTGGGGTCGAGGGCCTTCGCCAGCCCGAAGTCCAGCACCTTCACCGTGCCGTCCTCGCGAACCTTGATGTTGGCTGGCTTCAGGTCCCGATGGATGATCCCTTGCTCGTGCGCCGCTTCGAGCGCCTCGGCGATCTGCGTCGCCATCGGCAGCGCCTCGTCGATCGGAATGGCCCCCCGCGCGATCCGATCGGCGAGCGTCGGGCCTTCGACCAGCTCCATCACCAACGCGTGCAGGCCGCCGGCATCTTCGAGGCCATGGATCTGCGCGATGTGCGGATGATTGAGTGCCGCCAGGAGCTGCGCTTCCCGGCTGAACCGTGCGAGGCGATCGGGATCGTTGGCGACGGCGGGCAGCAGGACTTTGATCGCGACGTGGCGATTCAGCTTCGTATCGCGGGCGCGATAGACCTCGCCCATCCCGCCCGTGCCGATGAGCGCCGAGACCTGGTACGGGCCAATGCACTGCCCCTCGAGGCTCTTCGCCACGAGGCTGTCGTCGAACGGCATCGCCGGCGTCTCCAGAAAGCTCGCCGCCTGATCGTCGTGCGCCAGCAACAGCTCGACTTCGTGGCGCAGGGCCTCGTCGCCGTTGCACACCTCGGCGAGGTACGCCGGGCGGGCGTCCAACGCCAGCGCCCGCGCGCCCTCGAACGCCTCTTTGAGACGCGGCCAGGCTTCGCGGGGAAGGGTCACGTGCCCTGGATTCTAACCGGCCGAGGGCTCTTGCGGTGTCGACAATCGCTGGTGGAGCCAGGCCTTTGCCATCGCCCATTCGCGCTCGACCGTGGCCGTCGATACACCGAGCGCGTCGGCCGCCTCAGGGATGTTGAGCCCGGCAAAGAATCGCAGTTCCACGACGCGGCACTGCCGGACGTCGAACGAAGACAACGCATCGAGGGCCTCGTCGAGCGCGAGCACGTCCACGCTGGACGTTGACGTTGGAGCCGCCGCTCCGGCCGCCTCGCTCAGGCTGATCACCGTGGCGCCGCCGCCACGCTTGCCGGCCCGCTGTCGACGGGCGTGGTCGACGAGGATCTGGCGCATCAGCCTGGCCGACAGCGCAAAGAAGTGCGTGCGGCTTTTCAGCGTCATCCGATCCACATCGACGAGACGCAGGAAGACCTCATGGACGAGCGCCGTCGCCTGGAGACTGTGTCCGGGACGTTCCCGCCGGAGATGGCCGCGCGCCACCCGCCGCAGATCGTCATACACCAGCGGAACCAGGCGGTCGAGCGCCGCGGTGTCTCCCTGTCCCCAGGACAAGAGGAGCTCGGTGACGTCGTGCGCGCGTGAGGGGTCCGGCATCGGCTCGTGATGGGAAAGCGCTCGGTCTTGCGCTTCTTATCTTAGAGGACGAGAGAAGGGTGGCCACGCCGGAAGGGTCAATACCAGGACTGGCCGACGCGTTTCATCGATCCCTCAGCAGCGGTAACAACCATCACGCGAAGGAGACTCTCATGAAAATCATCGGCGTTCCAAGCCGCGTCAGCCTGGCCGTGGTTGCGGCCGTACTCCTGCTCCAGCTCTCACCCGGCCTGGCCGCCGGCCAGCCGGACGCGCAGCAGGCCACCATCCAGGGGAGCCGCTTCCCGGGAATGCCCGCGCCCAGCACGAAAACAACACCGGACAGACGTCACGGGCCCGTCGAAGTCACGTTCACGAAATGGGTGACAACGGGAACTTTTCTGGCGGGCATCGCCGGCGGCGATGTGGACGGCAGGTTTGTCGGTGAGGTTCTCGAGGGGCAGACCAGCGTGAACCCGGAGTTGAACCCCAATCCGGAAGGGATCCCGGGACCGCTCGTGAACGGAGTACGGCGCCTGGAGGCGCTTTATCAAGTCAACGCCGAGGATGAGGAGGCGTCGTTCACGGCGCTCATTCGTGGCGGGCAGAACCAGGTGACCGGTGTCGCCCGGTTTACTGGTTTCGTTGTGGCCGGGCGGCGCAGCGGGGCACAGGTCCGTGTTGAATACCAACGGTATTCGGCCGGCGATCCTCACTGCCTTGACGCGGGCGCCCCGGTCACCGCGACCTGTTTTCAGGGCGTGATTCGCGTTGAGCGGGCTCCTAAGGAGTAAACACTGCGCCGCTCGACGCCGACGCGTACAGCGATGCGGAGTCGTCGCGGACGCTGCCTGCTCCGACCGAACCTTGCACTACTCCGTCCAGGGCCGCAGGCCCTGGCGGAGTGTGAGAGGCGCTCGACTCACGTTGAGCGTGCTACTGCTCACGCTTCGGCGATAGCTCGCGTGAGCGAAGGATGGTGGGCCGCCCGGGGATCGAACCCGGGACACCCTGATTAAAAGTCAGGTGCTCTACCACTGAGCTAGCGGCCCGCCTGAACTCCCGATCCTATCACCGACCACTCAGCCGCCAGAGCGGCGCGACCACGCCGGGCCGACGCGATCGGGCGTGTCGAGCGCCGTGAAGATCCCGGCGGCCTCCATGCGCAGGACGAGGCGCTGACGCTCCGATTCGAGCGCACGTATCTCGTCCCCGAAATCCGCGAGGTGTTTTTCGTACACCACCATCTCGCTCCAGGTACTCGACGAGCACGTAGCGTTCGGGATGCGCGACATCCCGGAGGAACGAGCTCCCGAGAAACGAGCGGCTCCGGCGGGACAGCTTGGTCCACTTGCCGTCGGCTCCATACAGGCGCTCGAACGGCTCGTTCTGTTCCGGCGCGATTTCAATGTTCCAGACGACTGCAACCACCGCGAACCTCCCGGGACGTTGGCGAGCAGTGTAGCAGGACGGATTGTCGAGTTCGACGCTATGCTTACGGCGGACCGAGAGCGCACCACAGCATGGCCACCTGCCCGCGATGCCATGGGCATCTGACCGACAATCACCGCTGTCCGCGGAGCCCTCTTCGAAACGCGTTCGAAACGGGGCTGGCGGCGACGGCCGGCGGCCTCTTCGCGCTCCTCCTCTTCTCGCTGGTCGATCCGAACGCGCAGATGGCGGTGGACGGCTTGATCCTCGTCGGCGGGGCCCTCGCGGGAGTAGCCGTCGACCGCTGGCTGCGGTCCTGAGCGTCCTCTCCGGTCTTGACCGGATTCCCCCAGGCTCCATCGGCTTGCTATAAACGCGTTGCGCGCTGACCTCCGTGGAAGCCATGGGCTCAGCCGTTTCTGACGGCAGATTTCTTGCTCAGCCTTAGCTCGATGCAGCGCCTCGCACGCACCCAGACCCCGTCGTCGTCGCCCTCGGCGGCAGCCGCCGTTTTCGCGGCGCCCTGCTCCGTGGCGGCGAAGCAATCGCACGTCCTCATCGCGGACGGCAACCAGCGGACGCTCGCGGCCCGCGCGGCCCAGCTCCTCGACGCCGGCCTCCGCGTCTCGATGGCCCGTACATCCTTTGAAGCCATAGTGAAAGCGTCGTGTCACGTCCCCGACGTGATCCTGCTCGACGACTCGCTCTCCGAGCTCAACGCCGTCGAGACCCTTCAGCTCCTGACGACCTGCCCCGTCACCGCGCACATTCCGATCTTCAGGTTGACGCCCGGCAGGCGGGTACCGCGCAAGGTGCTGGCTGTGGCGCGTCGGGTGCCCGCATAGAGAAAAATACACACCCGAACTGGCAGGGTATGTAGGAATTTGTGATCGCGCGTACCGGGATGGGTCAGCGCCCTACACACCGATGCGCACCTGATCGGCCCGACCCTGAGGTGTCCGCGCAAAACGCCGGATACGGCTCAGTAAAACCCCTCCCCGCAGCTCCGGCTCCCGGAAAAACGTGAGTCACCGGGCACAGACCGCCATACTGTAGAGGCTTGCCTTGCGCCGCCGGGCCGCATACGATCGCTTCGCTGCGCCAAATCCGGACAATCCATGCTCCCTGGTGAGTTCTCTCATTTCCGGGTGCTCTCCCGCCTCGGTGAAGGGGGCATGGGCGAGGTCTTTCTCGCCGAAGACCTGTCCCTCAACCGCAAGGTTGCGCTCAAGTTCCTCTTCGCGGAAGACCAGGGGCGGCTCATTCGGGAAGCCCGCGCGGTCGCCCACCTGGACCACCCGTTCATCTGCAAGGTGTACGAAGTCGGCGAGCACGACGGCCGCCCGTTCTTCGCGATGGAGTACGTGGACGGCGTCACGCTCAAGGACCGCCTGACCGGCGGACCGCTCCCGCGGAAGGACGCGATCCGCATCGCCGGCGAGATCGCTGACGCGCTCCACTTCGCGCACACGCGGAGCATCGTGCACCGCGACCTCAAACCGGCGAACGTGATGCTCGGCGCCGACGGGCACGTCAAGGTGATGGACTTCGGCATCGCCAAGCGTCTCGCGGCGCCGGTTGCGGCGGAAGCCGTCACGATGGGCGTCGCAACCGTCAGCCTCCCGGGAGCGATGACCGGTACGCTCGCCTACATGTCGCCCGAGCAGCTGCGCGGCGACGCCATCGATCAGCGATCCGATGTGTTCGCGTTCGGCCTGCTCCTTCACGAGCTGCTGTCGGGCACGCATCCGTTCCTGCGCGCGTCCGGCGTCGAGACCGCCAACGCCATCCTGAACGACCCGACCCCCGCCCTCGATCAAACGGTGACGGGCGGCTCGCAGCTCCTGAGCCACATCGCGGCCCGGTGCCTCGAGAAGGATCGCGATCGGCGGTATCAGTCGCTTGGCGACGTCCGCATCGAGCTCGATGGACTCACCGGGCCCGCGCCGCCGGCAGCCGCACCGACGGTCAAAAGGCGGAACAAGCCCGCATGGATCGCCGCCGCGGCGCTGGGCGGCATGCTGGCGCTCGGCGCAGTCCACACCGTCTGGCCGCTGCCGTTTCTCACGCCGGAGCCCGTGCTCGCCTTCAAGGAGCGCGACTGGATCGTCGTCGCGGACTTCAACAACCTGACGAACGATCCGGTCTTCGATTCGTCGCTCCGGCTCGCGCTGCAGGTGGCGCTCGCGCAGTCGCAGTACGTCAACGTGTATCCGCAGGATCGCGTGGCCGGCACGCTTCGCCGGATGCAGCGCAAGCCTGCCGGCGCGCCTGGACGAGGCGCTGGCCGTCGAGGTCGCGCTGCGCGACAACGTCCGCGGCGTGCTCGCGTGCGACATCGCGCTGCTCGGCAGCCGCTACTCCATCACCGCGCGCGTGGTCGATCCGCAGACCAGGGCGGCCGTGCTCACCGATTCGGTCACCGCCAACGGCAAGGACGAGGTGCTCGCTGCGCTGGATCAACTCGCGAAACGCGTGCGCAGCAGCCTCGGCGAATCGATCGCCCGCATGTCGGCGCAGAGCCGGCCGCTCCCGCTGGCCACGACGTCGTCGCTCGAGGCGCTGAAGCTCTTCACGGATTCCCTGAAGCTCGATCGCGGCAGCGACGACAACGCGAGCATGCAGCTGCTGCAGGAGGCGGTGAAGGTCGATCCGGAATTCGCCATCGCGCATGCCGAGCTCGGGCGCCGCTATTACATCGCATCGCGAGCAAGGGAGGCGCGAGTTGGCGGAGAGACACTACCAGATCGCGCTCGGCCTCACCGATCGCCTGACGCTCCGCGAGCGTCTGTGGATCCAGGCGTCCGTCGAGGACTCGCGCGGGCACCGCGAGCAGGCGGCCGACGCGTTCAAGGTCTATCTCGCCCAGTACCCCGACGATACGGCGGCGCTCTTTCGGCTGGCGTGGACGGAGATGGCGGGCCTGCAGCGGTATCAGGACGCGATCGGGCACTTCAAGCGCCTCATCGCCCTGCAAGCGGACAACGCCAGCGCGTACGTGAACCTCGCAACGTCCTACTCGGGGCTGGACGACTATGCGGCGGCGATTCCCCAGTATCAGAAAGCCTTCGAGCTCTCGCCCGATATGATTCTCGGGGTCTTCATCAATCACGAGTACGGCTTCACGCTGGTGAGGGTCGGCCGGGAGGACGAAGCGCAGGCGGTGTTCGATCGGATGAAGAAGGAAGCGCCGCCGAGCAACCGGGCACGAGGTTTCCGATCGTCGGCCTTCCTGCAGATGTACCGCGGGCGGTACGAAGCGGCCATCGGCGAGCTGCGGCAGGCGATCGCGCTCAACCGGACGCACCAGGCCACGGTCAGCGAGTATCGCGATCACCTCATCCTCTACATGGCGCTCGACGCGTCCGGCCACCGTCAAGAGGCGGACGCCGAATGGATCGCCATCGAGCGCATGATCGCCGCGTCAGTCGTTCAGCCCCGAATGGCTCTGGAGACCCACGCGGCTCGCCGCGAGACGCGGGCGGCTCGCGGACGCGGACCGGCTCGTCGCGCTGATGCAGAAGTCCGTGTCGAACACCACCGCCGCGTCGACCGCCAACCGGAACCTGCAGCGCGACGGGGCCCATGTCGATATGGGTCGCGCCGAGGTCGATCTCGCGCGCGGGCGGATCGCCGACGCGGTCCAGAAGATCGAGCCGGCGCACGCGTTGCTCTCGTCGCCGGATTCCTTCGAGACGCTGTCCGCAGTACTTCTCGCGGCCGGCCGGACGGCCGACGCAATCGCCGGTTACGAACGGCTGATCAAGGAACAGCCCTTCGGCCTGGAAGCGCAGGAGTCCTGGTTCCAGGCGCATCTCACGCTCGGCGGCCTGTACGAGCGGCAGGGGCGTGCAGACGAAGCGCGCAAGCTGTACGAGTCGCTGCTGCAGCAGTGGAAAGCCGCGGACGCGAACCTGCCGCTGCTGACTGCGCTCGGCGCCCGCCTCGCGAAGCTCCCCGCGGCAGCGCCGCGATAGTCCCGGCTCTGCTCAGACCTCAGCGTTCCCTTTTCCTCTCTGATCGGTGTTCATGCATTGCTCAACTGCCCTTCTTCTTTTCTCCCTCTTTGCCAGCGCCCAGTGGTTCGGTGGAGACCTGCGTGTCGAAGAGGTCGAGTTCGCCAGCCATGGCGCCACGCTATCCGGGTCGATCGTGCTTCCGGAACATCTACCTACGCATGCGGCGGTGGTCTTCATCCACGGATCAGGAAAGCAAACGAGAAACATGCGCTGGGCGGAACGCTTCGCCAGGGAAGGCATCGTGGCGCTGGTCTATGACAAGCGAGGAGCGGGAAAATCCGGCGGCGAATACGAAGGAGAACAGAGCGTCAGTGAAAAGAATATTGCGCTCCTGGCGGACGATGCGATTTCAGCGTTGAAGAAGCTTTCGAGCCACCCGTCCCTGAAGGGAATACCAGTTGGATTTGCGGGCATCAGTCAGGCGGGCTGGATTGGCCCGCTGGCCGCGGAGAAAAGCACCCTTGCGAAATTCCTGGTCCTTTGGAGCGCACCCGTCAGCAAGGTAAGCGAGGAAGACATCTTCAGCAAGTACACCTCCGATCGGGACAGCCACACCGCGCCGACTTATGACGAAGCGCTGCGTTCAAGAACGGAGAAATATGTCTGGCCGGATTTTCTGGGCAAAGACACCGACTCGAGCGAAAGCCTGAAGAAGCTATCGATCCCGGGACTCTGGCTGTTCAGCGACAATGACGGCAGCATTCCCGTGGGTTTGTCCATCGAGCGGTTGCAAGCGCTGAGAATAGGCGGCCATCGCTACGACTACGTTCTGTTCTCAGGCCTGGGCCACAACAACATGGACGGCACGTTTGCAACGGCTGTTGATTGGATCAAGCGACTGTCCAGGTGATTGAAAGAGGCCCAGCACCGCGACCGCGGCGGATCCCGGCCGGACGCTAGCGTTCCGCGGGAGCGGAATCGAAGGCTGGCGATCCGGGAGCGAATGACTCGGCGACGATCCTGCACGCCAGCGACGTGTAACCGCACTTCACGACCGCGGTGATGCGCTCGCCTGCCCCGGCGCCTCGCTCGATGGTGCCGCGCAGCGTGATATTTAAGCCGACACGCCCGCGATCCACGAGGGCGTCGTCGATGTAGAGCCGTTCGCCGAAGATCGGATGGTTGTAGAAGCGGATGCGGTGACCCTTGTAGTCGACCGTCCAGCCCAGCGGAAACTGGAACGCGATGAACCCGGCGATCGCGCCAGACGCGAGCAGCACCAGGCCCGCCTGCGCGTTGCCGCCCGACTTTGCGACCGCCAGGAGGCCGGCGGCCGCCATCCCAAACGTCAACGCCTGGAGCACGACCTGCAGGAGGCGGCGCCATGTCGAACGGGCGTCGAGGAGCACCGCCTGCAGCATGCCTGCAACCGCCGTCGCAGACCCGGGACGGCGTGACGGATCGCGATCGAGGCACTGGAGGATCGTCTCGAGCAGCCGCGGCTGCACGACGCCTGCAAGGTCCGTCGGAACGTTCGAGGCGATCGAGGCCTGACCCTGGATCAGCTCGTCGAGGGTCTTGCTGTCGAACGCACGCTTGCCCGTGAGCATCTCGTACATGACGAGGCCGAGCGCGTAGATGTCGCTCCGCACCGAGACCTCTTCGCGCGCCAGCTGCTCCGGCGCCATGTACGCCGGCGTGCCCTCGGTGATGCGCTCAGGAGAATCCACCGAGCCGGCGGCGGCGATGCCGAAGTCCATCAGCTGCGCCTGTCCGGCTGCGTTGACCATGATGTTCGCGGGCTTCAGGTCGCGATGCAGCACGCCTTGCGCATGCACCGCGGCAAGCCCTCCGCAGATCTGCCGAGTCAGCTCCACGACGTCGTTCTCCGGAATCGGTCCGCGCCGGCGGATGGCGGCCGCGAGATCCTCGCCGTCGATGTACTCCATCGACAGAAAGAGGTGGCCGTCGACGTCGCCGATGTCGTAGACGCGGCACACGTTCGGGTGCGACACCTTGCGGGCCAGGCTCACTTCGTTGTGGAACTGCGCGAGGCGCAGCGGGTCGGCGGCGAGCGCCGGCGGCAGGAACTTGAGCGCGACCGCGTGACCGAGGCGCAGGTCGTCGGCCTGGTACACGACGCCCATCGCGCCGCGTCCGAGCATCCGGACGATGCGGTAGCGCGCGGCGAGGATCGTTCCGGGCGCGAATGGAGCGTCGGGAGCCGGGCCGGTTCGATGTGTCGTCAGCGACGCGTGGGATCCGCGATCGGCGGGCATCGCCGTCGCCGCTCTCGTTTCGTCGAGCTCGACGACCATGCGCGTCAGGTCCTCGGCGGCCATCAATGGCCGCCCGCACGCGGGACAGAACCGGCTCCCGTCGGGAGCAGACGCCTGACACACGGAGCAGGTCACGGCGGGATTGTAACCGCGCTCGGGCTGACGTAATGGCGCGCTCTTGGCGCGCGGAGCCGTCGGCTGTTAGAATCCAGTGTTCGTCCGTTCGCGGATCAGCCTCCAAGGTCCCCATCGTCCAGAGGCCCAGGACGCCGGCCTTTCACGCCGGTAACGCGGGTTCGAATCCCGCTGGGGACGTTCCTTTGGGCACCGGGTAGTCGTTCGGCGCTGAGGCTGCGTCGACGCTTAGCACTACTTTGGTCAGGCCCATCCCCTTTGAGCCACGGGTTCTGGTGAGATTGCTGCAGCGATGTTTTGTCGCTGGCCTAAGTTCGAATTTCAGGAGCCGGACTTATCCAACAGAGGCTGGAGTCGAAGCATGATGGAGCGCTGTAGCAGCACCGGGTAGAGATGAAGGACCACACCCGGCAACAGGATCCACAGTGCGCCCCACGGGTGCCCGGTGAAAAGTGCGACGGCGGCCAATAGCATGTGGATGGCAAAGGAGGTTCCGTGGGCGCTGGCAGCGCCTCGCACCGACCCTTCCAGGGAGGGTAAGCCGGCCCTGGTGCCATCGAATCCCCGCATGGGTTCGGCGAGATGGCGATTCCATCCGGAGCGCTCGAGCAGCCAGCCGAATATTCCGACGCCGAGCATACGGTGGAGTACGCGCTCGCCCGCGGGGACGCGGAACCAGTGGCGAGGCAGACGTCGCATAACGGGGCCGGCCACCCCGGGCCCGAGGAGCCACGTCCAAGTTGTCAGTATCAGCGCATACGACCGGATGGCCTGGCCCGCGGGTGAACCACCAGATAATCAGCACCCCGGCCCAGATCAGCATCGCGGGCCAGTACGACCGGACTGCAAAACACAGCACGGGCCGAGGTAAGCCATGGACACAACGTGACACGCCGTCCACTCGGTCGCCCAGGACCATGGATCTTGCTCTCGGTGACGGGTCAGTGCTCACACGACGCTCCTCTCGCCGAGCGTATTGCCGCTCACCTGCGGCATGCGCGGTAACGATAGCACCGCGCGGTGCGGTCAGGTGCAGCATCCGGTGAGCACTATTCTTATCATCTTCGGAGCGGCGCATTTCGGCGGAAGCTATCGAGCATGGAGAGGAGCCGCCGATTGTGGATGACGTAGAGCAGGCCCATGATCTCGCAATCTCATCGAACGCCGCGGTCTATAGTCAGTGAATCTGACAAAGTAGTGCTAGGCGGCCATCCCGTCGATCATCGTCGCCGGGGTGCAACCTATGTCCAACTGCCCTGGGGACGCCATCTTCCCGCCGAGATCTTGTAACCCTCCAAATGCAGGCACCGCTGTCGAGAGCAGGCGGTCGAAAGCAATCGAAACGGTGAGCTCGAATCGGTTCTTTTTCGGGAGGTAGCGGAACGCGATCCGCTCGGATAACACGGTATCGAGCAGGCTCCGCGCTTCCGCGACGCTGGCCTGAAGGAGACCGCTCCACTCACTCAGAAACGCGCGGAGTTGCTGTCTGACGAGAGCCGGGGAAACCGCCTGCGGCGACGGGTCGCGCTCCAGTGCGGCGAGCTCTAGGCGAAGCTGCTGGCGCTCCCGGTCGTGACGGTCAGGGCTTCGAGAATCACCGGCACCGCGCCCCCACGCGCGGCAGTGCCGGCGAGATTCGAGAGCCGCTGCTCCACGTCGGCGAGCCGTTGCCGCAACGAGGCTCGCCCGCTCGGATCGGCTCCCTGCTGGCGCGCGAGCTCGGCGAGGACGAGATCGAGTGCGCGGTTGATCACCTTGGGTCGAAGCACCTCCTCGCGGAGCACTTGCCGCACGCGGGCATCCGCGACCGGCATCTTGACCATCCGACCGACGGCGCACATCGAGGCTCCGCGATTTCCTTCGCTCGCGTGAGGTCAACTCGGGTCTTTTTTCGTAGTGGGGGGTGCGTTTACGGTTCGGGACTCACACGACCAAGAATCCCGAGCTCAACGAGCTTCAGAATCAGGTAGACCAGCCCCGCGATGAATACGAGGACAAGCACGACTCGCTGTTTTGGTTCCAATGACCGCCCAAGGCGAACCAGCACAAAAACAGCGAGGGCGAGCGCCACCAGAATGAGCAGCACACGCGAAGTGTCGCACGATTGGCGAGGAGCGCGTAATGAGCCGCAAACGTGTGTCGACCGCCCTGAAACGTCTACGTTCCACCGAGCGCAAGGACCGAGCACTCGCAGTCGACCCGCTCGCGACCACCGCTCCACTCGCGGCGGTGGCCTGCTTCTTCCCGCCGACTGACTTTCTCAATTATGGCGCCCCGGGTGAGGACGCCGTGGGCGTTGGCATCCTGAAAGACTTCAAACCAGCCTTTGGCCCGCGCTCGGACACGCCGGATGGCCGGCAGCAGCTTGGGCGCGAGATTTCGCCGGTGAACTTCGTCACGCCCCAGACGGCCCCGACGTTGATCATCCACGGGGATGCCGACAACCTGGTGCCGATCCAACAGGCGCAGTTGTTCATCGACAAGGCCCGGGCGGCGGGGGTGCCGGCGAAGTTGGTCACGCGGGAGGGCAAACAGCATGGCTGGCCGGAGATGGGCCAGGACCTGCCCCTATTGGCTGACTGGCTCGATGAACACCTGCGGGGTCTCAAGCCCTCCACGTCGCCCGGGGGCCAGTAGATCAGGATACTGCCTCCGGGCGACCTGATGAAGTCCGCAGCGATTTCTCGGTCGGCCCGGCCGAGATTCTGCCAGTCGCCACTTTTTCCGGTTGTTGCGGTGGGCTTCGATCGGACACACCTGCTCGGCCGGGGCCGCAGCCGACCAGAAGGCTTGCTTCCGTTCGCCGAAGACCCCTGTCTGTCCTCTGTGCGGTTATGAACACCTCGCACGCTGCAAAGGTCCTACGCTGGAAGGGCGCCGGTGCCTTAAGGCTTCGTTGACGTGACTCCCTTTTTGCCGTGCCTGGGGCGACGTGGCCCCAGGCGACATCGCACCCGCCGTGTACCGGGTGACGCATTCCCGACCACCGAAGCAATTTTGCGTCACTTGGGTTCGTGGCGGTACACTCGGTCACGAGAGCGAAGGCAGGGACTTACAATGCCGGGGATTGCAAAAAGTCGGCGAAGCGTCGCGACGGCGTTCGTGTGTGTGACTACGTCGGCCAGTGTATTGGGACTGTTCGCCACTGGCCCGCAGACCGCGTCGGCATCACGGCAAGCGCTCGGCTCAGGCGTGACCGGGATTGTGATCGACGCGGTCGTCCACGATACCAAAGGTAATCCGGTTACTGATCTTCGCAAAGAAGATTTTCAACTCTTCGAGGACGGCGTCCTGCAGGAGATTGGGGACGTCACGGTTGTCGCGCCTGCCGTTGCCGCGCGGAAGGCAACGCCACAGGCGTCGCTCACCCGTCCGCCCTGAAGGGGGCCGTTTCCCCGCTTCAAGGATCATCGCCCAGCTTCCTCGCCCTTGTGTTCGACCGCTTGTCGCCGGAGGCTCGCGCATCGGCGTACAAGGGAGCGCTCGCTTGTCTCGAGACACTCCAAGAGAATGACTTTGCGGCGGTGTTTCTCGCAGACCTGTCGCTGACGACGATTCAGTCGTATACGAACAATCGCGTAAAGCTGCGAGCGGCGCTTGACGACGTCGCGAGCCGTGCCACCTCAGTGTTCGACCGCGCCGCCACGCGGAGAATTGGTGAGAGCAGCTCCGGTGGCGATGGACATCCAAGCGTGCCAGTCGTCGCCAGTGCGGAGGAGGTGGGAAGACCCTTTGTGGGCCCAGCCGCGGGGTCCCTCCAGCAGGTCACGCGCAACCTGTGGGAAATCATGGCGCGCGACCAGCAAGGCTATGCGACGACCGACGCGCTACTGGCGATCACCGCCGCGCTCGGTACGATGCCGGGTCGAAAGAGCGTGGTGTTCTTCGCCGAAAGACTGTCGATTCCGGATGCCGTCTTGCCGCACTTCAAGAATGTTATTGCGACAGCGAACCGCGGCAACGTAAGCGTGTACACCATAGACGCCGCTGGATTGCGCGTCCACAGCCAGGACGCTGCGATCGCGCGTGAAGTGCGGGCGATGGGAGCCGCGGGCCTAACCGTCGGTCTCGACGGAAGCAATCAGAGCACGCTCGGAATGATGGAGCAGAATGAAGACGCGTTGCGCAAGGATCCGCGCACGAGCCTAACACTGCTGGCACAGCAAACGGGCGGGTTTCTCGTCGAGAACACCAACGACTTGGACAAGGCGTTCCGTCAGGTCGATGCGGATCGCCGCTTCTACTACGTTCTGACTTACACGCCGAAAAACGGCGACTTCGACGGCAAGTGGCGAAGCGTCACGGTCAAGGTGCCGAACCGGCGAGTAACGACGCGTGCGAGGTCGGGCTACCTGGCGGTGCGCGAGCCCGCGAATCTGCCGCTCCTCGCCTACGAAGGTCCTGTACTCGCAGCGCTCGAACGCTCGCCCCCACTCATCGACATCCCGCTGCGCGCCACAGCGCTCGTGTTCCCCGACGGCGCAAGCAGTCGCGTCGTAGTCCTCGCTGGCACCGACGGCTCGGCGCTGCGCTTCGAAAGCGACAATAGGACCTACCGCACTGATTTCACGATCCTGGCACGCATAGTAGACGATAAAGGAGAGGTCGTTCGCAAGGCGAGCCAGCAGTACCGCTTCGGCGGATCCGTCGAGCAGATCGCGCAGCCGAAGGCCGGCGAGATCCTGTTCTTCCGGCAGCCGTCGCTCGAGCCGGGACGCTACACGCTCGAGGTCGCCATCCACGATGCGCTCGCCGGGAAGTCAGGCGTCCGCCGCGCGACCGTGGTCGTGCCGGAAAGCCTTCCGGAGACACTACAGGTCAGTAGCCTTGTAGTGGTCCGTCGCGCAGAACGCGTCAACCCCGAGGAACGGCAAGCCGACAACCCCCTACAGGTGGGGGACGCTCTGATCTACCCCAATCTTGGCGAACCAGTCTGGAACTCGCGAGAGAAGGCGCTCACGTTCTACGTCGTGGTGACCCCTGCCCCCGGAACTGCCCCGCGGGCGACGCTGGAGATGGTGCGGGACGGCCAGACGGTCGCGCAGTCACCGCTCGTCTTAGCCGCGCCCGATCTGTCCGGCCGAATCAGACACGTCGCGCAAGTCACGTTGGAAACGCTGACCCCAGGCCGCTACACGCTGCGACTGACCGTCAGCCAAGGTGTGCAGAGCGAACTGAGGGAAACGTCATTCGATCTCGTCAGGAATCCGTAGATTCCGCGTGAGAGCCCCTGTAGTGGCGGCTGGTCTACTCGTTGATGTCTGTGCCTACCCTCATCGCAATTGTCGAAGGAGCCGTGAAAGCGAATCGGACAAAACACCGCTCTGCGAACAACCGACCTTGTGCGGTTGAAAGGGCGGTCGGTCTGGTCGTTCGACTCCGTTGGGCGCCCGAGTTCGGTTCCCACTTCGGGCGAAGCCACGCGCGGAATCGCCGTCGGCGTCACGAGCGCCGCCGCCGCGGCTACGCAGCCTTGCGAACCGTCCCGACGAGCGGCAACTCGTACGTTTCTCCGGGTCCGGGTTCGTACGTATCTCGCCCGCCCGCTGGGGACGCCACTCCAGTGAGTGTCGGTAGCTCGATCACCCCTGATACCAGCTTCGCGAGGGCGACGGAAACGCCAACTGCGGGGCCCCGCATTTGAGCAGATGGGGGTGATGCAGCAGTCAATCGAGTGCGCGGTGACGGCGGCTATGTCGCCTAGCAGCTTTCCCCAATCGTCGACCGGCCGATTCGACGTGTTCAGAGCGGCCCGGACGCGATATGCGCCTCGGCCCGCCCCGCCAGTGGCTCCCTGCAAAGAACAACCCGATGACGTCTCGCATTTTGCAGGCTATGCCTGGCATGGTGTCCCGACGTTCCCATTTGCCCCGTGAGGCCCTGCAGGCCCTGTTTGCACGAGCTGCGGCGAGACGCGCCGAACGCCGTGTCTTCGTGCAGATGTTACGTACAATTCTTCGCGAGCGACTCATCGATGAGCCTTTGCTCGTGATAAGGCCGGATCGTCGCCTCGTTCCACGCGACGCCTAGTGGCTCGGCCCGTCAGCTGCCCGTGAGCCCTGCCGGCAGATCAATGGACCGTGGCCGCGGGGAGCGCCGGAAGCACCGGCACGAACAGGCACCTCCCGATGTCGTCCGGTACACTCTTCGTTGATCAGCGACTCGACCTCGCGCATGAAGGCACGAACGGCTGGGCTGTTGCGAGCTGTATAGGCCGACAAGATGGGCATAGGGCGGCAGTCCAGTTCAGACCTATTGCTTCGAAACGATGTTCTGTTTCAGCCAAGAAAGCCTGCACCGCCGCGAACGCCTTCTCGTTCTCATTCCGCGTGAAGCCGTGCTTTCCACCGGGCACCGTGATGAACTGCTCAACCGCGCCCGCGCGCCTGAGTGCCTCATGGAGACGAACGGACTGGCGCGGGACTATTGCGTCCGCATCACCATGAATGGAAATCACCGGAGCCATTCCGGCGTGAACGAAGTTCAGAGGGGACACGGTCTTACCCACCACCATTGGGTCTGGTAGCGTCTGGAACCAGTCTTTGAACACCTGCCTTGCGCTCGGCCCCAGCAGGTCGGCAAAATCGCTCTGACCAGACCAATTCACCACGGCCGCGACCTTGACGTCCGCCGGTTCCGGGCATGCGTCCCAACCGGCAGGTCGCGGAACCACCGCCGTCGTCAACGCCAGCCATCCGCCTGATGAGAAGCCCGAAGTGACCAGGCGGTCTCTGTCGAAACCATATTTCTCAGCGTTGGCGGCGACCCAGTGCAGAGCGCAGCGAGCATTCTGCACGGCTATCGGAGCCAGCGTCAGGCCGGGGACTCCCCATTCGACGTTGACCACATTCCATCCCATTTCGAGGTAAGGCAGAAGATCGTGCGTGCTGGGCGCTTTTCCCGGTCAGCGCCGACGGCGCCACCGCCGTGAAAATAGATCAGCGTCGGCTGCGGACCCGTCGCATCGTTTCGGGAGTACACATCGAGTCTTCCGTCCCAAGCGCCTATCTGGACGTAGGAGATGTCAAGAATCCGCGCGTACGAGCCCTTGACGCTCTGTGAGTAGCTCTGGCCGAAGATGGGCCCACAACTCAGAAACAGCAGGAGGACCCCGACGAACGAAAACCCGGGTAACTTCATCCACGGTCTCCTTCCATTTCAGACGCGACCTTGCCGAGAGTGAGTTCTTCAAGTGCTCCACGGATCCGCCTAACTGTCCTTGGAGTAGACCGCTCTGACGCTTCGCAGCCTACGGCCTCTCCACTCCCGGCAATCCTAGCGCACAACCCAGCGGGTTGTGGGTCAGTTTGAAAATCTGCCGCGCGGTCTCCCTGCATCCGCTGTGCGATGATCTGAGTCTGAAGGCGTGAGGAAATCGCCGGCCTCCTTGAATGCGACGGAGTAACGCCATGCAGCTGACACCACGTCGGATCGTTTTCTATATCCTGATGGTCCTTATCGCTCTGTTGGTGCTCAGCGCGCCGATCTGGCTTGGCTTTGGCCCGGTCGTGCACTCCGATACGGCGGTGACGGCCAGAATTTCAAACTGACCAACTACCCGAATTCCACTGCTGACGTACCTGACGTTCGATGTTGCGGCGATCTAGGTGCAGGACGTTGGTACTCAATCGCCGCGATGGGGTCAACGGCGTTTGCGGCTTGTCTCGGCGCCCGGTCCGACCGGTCACGCCATCGGCTGTTCTGCTGTGCACCTCGACGGGTAGAATTGTCCTACGCAGCGGCGCGCCGCTGCAGTCGCGCATCAAAGTCGACGTCGTGTTCCGCCTGACGTAGGGTCGCACGTACTGCACGGGCAGCAACTGCACCCGCAGGCCGCGTGCCTGCATCCGGCGTCCCCAGTAGTGCGAGGTGCCGCACGACTCCATGACCACGTCCGTATTGGCGACGAGCGTGTCGAGAAATCGCTCGAACTGGCGTCGCGTGAAACGTTGACGATCCACGACACGTCCGGCCCGATTGGTCGGCCACCTGGAATACGTCCTTGGCGAGATCGATGGCTACGGTCGTCGCATCCATGACATGGTCCTCCTGGTTATGAACGCTGACTCTCAGCGCCTCCGGCCGATAATGCCGGAGAATTGGGAGGAGTCCATGCCATCAGTGTTTACCTGGGTAGTTCCGCCCTGCGTCGTGATCCTCGCGCTTCGTGCAGTCGTTTTCGGACTTCTCGGGAAGCGCCAGAACGGTCGCAGCTCCCACCCGACCGCAGGGTTCGATAGTATGAGGTCTTGCCAATCATCGTCTTCACCGACGGCGCGGCGACGGGCAATCCCGGACCCGGCGGCTGGGGCGCGATCGTCGTGACCGACGGTTGCCACGTCACGGAACTTGGCGGCGGCTCGCCTCACACGACGAACAACAAGATGGAGCTGAGCGGCGTCATCGCGGCGCTGCAGCACATTGCGAATCAACCCTGGCCCGTCGCCATCTATACGGACTCCACGTATGTGATCCAGGGCATCACGCAGTGGGTGTGGGGGTGGCGAAAACGCGGATGGAAGACGGCGCAGGGCGGTGACGTGCTGAACCGGGATCTGTGGGAGCAGCTCTCGAGCCTCGTCGGCGCGCGCGCCCGCGGCGACGTGACCTGGCATTGGGTGCGAGGCCACGTCGGGACACCGGGCAACGAGCGCGCCGATCAGATTTCGGTCGCGTTCGCGCGGCAACAATCCGCGGACCTGTATGACGGACCGCTCGACGGCTACGCGCTGCCGATTCTCCAATTGCCGGACGAGACCGCCCTGCCGAAGCGGCCGGCTGGCTCGTCGGCGCGAAGACCAAGTCCGCCGCATACTCGTACCTGAGCGTTGTGGACGGTGTCGCGATGCGGCACGTCACGTGGGCAGAGTGTGAAGGCCGCGTGAAGGGGCGATCCGGTGCGCGCTTCAAGAAAGCTGACGAGCGCAGCCGACGAGTCCGCGATCCTGCGCGGCTGGGGAATCGATCCGAGCCTTATCTAGAGTCAGCAGCGTTCTGCGTGCGAACTCGAGTGTGCCGAAGTGACGGGCTCCACGCTCAAGCGCCAACGCGGACGAGGCAAGGGAGATCGCTTTCTCCGCTCCAGGCCTCCTTACTTGAGTTTCAAATAGTGATCGGGAACGCTGGAACCCCAAGCCTGCAGCTGGCGAGCCCAGGTGCCGAGGTTGTCCTTCGTGACGCGGACCACCTCCATCGGAGGAATGATCGTCGGAACGTCCTGCTTGAGGTGCACCTTGTCGACGATGCGCTGGACCGAGACGTAGCCCCAGTTGTAAGTCGGCAGGGCCAGTAGCACGGGGGCAAGTCCGTTCTCGACGAACGGGAGTTGCGCGGGCAGCGCATTGACGGCGACGACCGTGACCTTCTTTGGATCCAGCTCCTTCATCAGCCGTGGCGTGAAGAGCGCCCATCCGCCGACCATGGCCCATCCTCGGATCTGCCGGTTGGCCCCTTGGGCGCTGATCACTTCTGCGGCTGCGTCCGCCGGCGTCTCGGTGTGGTTGAAGGTTCCGACAATCTGAATGCCCGGATACAGCGCGGCTTCTTTCTTGACGCCCTCCACCCGCTTGCGCAAGTTCGGTGCGTCCGCGTTGCCCGCGAGGATCGCCACGGGCCCCTTCTTGCGAATCTGTGAAGCAAGCTCGCGCATCACCGTCTGCCCGAGCTTTTCATCGTCCACGCCGTAGAACGCGAAGCGCTTCGAGTCGGCCGCGTCGCTGTCGAACGTCATCACCGGCACGCCCCGCTCGACAGCGTTGTCGATCGCGCTGGTCGTTCGTGCGGGGTCGGAACAGGAAATCAGGATGGCGCTCGCGCGATCCCTCACGGCCTGCGCGATGGCCGACGCCTGGAGCTCTCCGTCTTCGCGGTCCGGCGTCATCCAGACGATCTCGATGCGGATGCTGTGCTTCTCCGCCAGCTCCCGTGCAGCAGCTTCAGCGCCCTTTCGCGCCGACACGAAGATCGGGTTGGTCGTGTTCTTGGCGATCATCACAATCTTCAGGCCGGGGGGACGCACTGGCGCAGCTGTGGTCGCCGGTGCGCCCTGCTGCTCCCCACCGCAGCCGCCCAGCCAGGCCGCCATCAGCGTCACGATGAGCGCCGCCCTGATTCTGCTCGTCATGTCTTGCCTCGCGTGAACCGCGCCTCTCGCTCTTATAGCGCTGTTCCGTCGGTTCGGCCGAGATATTGTTGGGGGCGTCAACGGCGAGGATTCGCCACAATCGCTGAGCTTTTGCTGGCCGGGTTGTGTGTTGGACGCAGACGTCGCAGCATTTTGGCTGTCGCGCCGATGTCACTTCGCCTCGAGACGCTTCAGCGCGGCGTCCACGATCGTTGCGTGACTGCCGATCGACGCAGCTGACGTGAGATCGTTTTCAGGGATTCCCGCTACCCGACCCAGGATCATGACGGAAGCGACAGCGTGGCCGCGGCTCTTCCAGCGCGCCATCTCGGTCAGCGCAGGCACGGCTTTCTGCCGAAGGGTCGCGAGCAGCGCTGGATCCCGTGGCTCGGTGAGCGACATCAGCGCGAGGGAAGACTTGTTCCTGTCGGTCCACGTCAACGAGTTCAGAAGATCGACGAACGGGTCGGCCGGCACCTGAATCTTGCGGTCGGGAGCTTTCTGCGCGAACGTCCCGATCACCCAGAGCGCGCGCGTCGCGTTGTTCCGAACGTCCGCGTCCGTGTCGCGCATCGCGGAGCTGAGGTCGCCGACGACGCTCGCCTTGTCGGTCGCGTAGCCGAGAACCTGCGCCGCCAGCGCGCGGTGGTCCGACTTGTCTGAGTCGCGGAGCACGTCACGGAGTTGCGGGCCGTACCGGTCGGCCAGCGCAACGAATCCTTCCTGCACGGCCCTCGCACCTGGATCGTGCATCAGCGAATGGCCTTTAGACTGATCCTCCTGGAAGTCCCCTCGTTCAACCGCTTTCTCGAGTGCGGCATCGAACGCTGCGCCTGCCCGAACGACGTCGTCAGGAAGGCGGGCATGGCCCTTGGGTGGAGCGGTGAAGTGCACCGCGGGCGTCCCCTTTTCTTCGATTCCCACGTACACCAGTGTTTTGCCGCTGTCGCAACAGACGCCATCGACTCGCGCGTCGCTGATGCCGGGAAGAGCGCGCACCCGTTTCTCGGCTTCCCTCAGCATGGACTCCGTGACCATGTCCCCCTCGGCTATCTGTAGTGCCTGTCGTACCTGACGCTCCGCAATCTGCCGAAGGCCGTAGAAATCGACGATGCCAACAGTGGCGGTCTTCTGTGCGCCGAGGTGATGCGGGGCGACCAGTGAGAGCGTCGCGACGGCGATCAGGATGTCGTGCTGTGGGCTGCGCATTTTGTACCGAGTAGTGTCCACGCAGAAGCGTCGACGGCACAAGGCACCCGCGCCTTCGGCGCGTAAGAGGAACCTTTACGCTTCCGCGCTGTCATTGCAATTCTGTCAGCCTCGTCGTGCGGCCCGCCCGTCAAGGGACCACCTTGGTGCCGGACCTGCTGCTGAGCGAGAGGCCACACGCACCCGCACTGTGTGATCATCGTCACGGGCGACGCTGCACTACCCTAGAGCCATGAGTATCAGCCGAATAGTGGTTTCGATCTTCGGGTCTGCGCTCGTGTTTGCGGCATGGGTGTCGGCCGGTCAGGCTGCGAAGCGAGAGCCTCTGCAAGGCGTTTTCATCGAGGCTAAGGTCCTGACGCCCGCCGAGATTGCGCACGTGCGCCGGTTGGCTCGAGCGACAGGAAAGGAATCTTAGCTTATCTACGGGTTCAGGTACGGCGCCGGCGCGAAGTCCACTCCGAGACGCACGCGGCTTGAGGTGTTTCTGCAACCGGATGTGGAGAACGCCCAGCTTCGTCGCGGCCGTGCCCTGCTCTTGGAGGTATCCGCAACTGAAGCCAAAACCCCGAACATTCCTTCGCACATCGTCATCGGTTGTGTGGCAGAGCCGCCTAATGATAATATAAACAGGCCCTGTCTGTGCCCCGTCTCTCGCGCGTCGAGCCGTCGCCATTGCGAAGATCGTCATGGGCTTGTTCGCATCAACGGCCCGGGCCGCCGCGTCGGTTACGCCGGGATACTCGGCGCGCACCTGCTGAAGGCTACACTGTGCCCGGATGGCCCGCTACGATTGGCGCACCCGGCAACGGATCCGTGAAAACGCGCAGCTGGCCACGTGGGCGTTTCTCACCGGCCTCGTGGTCGGCTTCCTGATCGGCGCGGCGACGGCCGCGTGGACACCGCTGCTCGACGCGGTGCTGCCCTGACGGCGACCGGTCCGTCACGCAGGCGGCTGGACACGGAGATGACGATGACGACGAAGAAGACACGCGCGCTGACCGGTCGCGTGTCGTTGTTCCGGGGCAAGACCCGCACCGTGATCTCGTTCACGCTGACCCCGCACCATCGCGCCCTGTTGGACGACGCGGCGCAGCGGCTCGTCCTCAGCCGGTCGGATACGCTGGCGCTGCTCATCCACCGGTATGCCCGGACCGTCCAGTTGCCGTCGACCGTGCGCCCCGTGACGCGGAAGCAGCCGTGACGCGCGCGCGGTCCGTCGCGTTGGCCTAGACCCTGTCTGGCTAGACATCATTGTTAAGCAGTGACATTCACCGGAGAGCGGCGATGACTTCTAAAACGATTAATTGGAGAATCGTCGGGATTGCGTTGATTCCAGCGCTGGGGCTCAGCATGGTCGTCATACTCTTCGGGGGCATGTTCGGTCTCTCGGAATCAGCCGCCCATCGAGTGTCGGAGATCGTGTTCTTTCCGACGTTCCTCGGCGCTTACCATTACACCAAACGCCGGCGCTCGGTGACACCTGCTTGAGGATGCGCTGCTACCGGGTGAGATCTCGGTCGCCCCCACTCGTGCCCACCCTCAGGCCGCAATCCCGCCCACATAAGGTAGCCTGCCTACCTAACGCGACTCCTGCTGCTTTTGGTAGAATCCGGGCGTACCTCATGGCTGCGCACGACTCGGAACAACGGACCGCCCTTCTGGAGCGATGCCGGAGCAACTGCCGAGTGTCCGAAGCCCTGATCGCCCGCGCCAAGGAGAGCATTGTCGATACTGTTCTCGTTGTTCGGTCGATGCGGCGACGTCTCCGGCGGATTAAGCGTCGGCTTGTCACTGTCTTCGCTCCGGCCGAGCACCACGTCATCGAGTTTCCGAACGCGATTCAGACGCGCAGAGCAGCTCGATAAGCTGGTGAGGAACGCCGCCTACCGGTTCACCCACGTCGTCGGCCGCGCTGATGATCGGAGGATTCAGGCCGCGATCCGGCCTTCCGTGAAGAGTTAACGCCGATCTGACGACCAGTGGATTGCTCGCCACAAGGCGACTTATGAGGACCTATGACGCCACGTCCCGCCGGCGCGGTACGCGCCACCACAGAAAACCCAGGATCAGCAGTAACAGTGGCGGGATTGAATTGACAAGCCCACGCTGTAGTGAGCCGATGAATCCCTGTGGCCCCACCCAATGGATCGCCGAATCGAGCACGAGGTAGAGGGTGAGGAGCCAGTGCAGACTACGGCTGGGTTCCTCGCGGCGTGCCTGCCACAGGAACACTAAACCTACAGCGATCACTAACGTGCCGAACTCCTGCGTAAGGTGGTTCAAGAACGACTCCGGTGTCGCCGCTGCATAGAGTCCGGCTACGTCGTCACCCACCCACCGCGGCGAGATCCAGCCAGCAGGAAGGGCAATCGAGCCGACGCCCACCAGCAGGTAACCCACTCCGAGCAGCGCGTACACAGTCCTGGTGAGTGTGCGGAGGATCACGGCGTAATCATAGACTGCTCGACTGAGACGTTGTCGGAATCGTGGTTGCCTTCGCAGTCCCTGGCGTGCTGAAATCGCTGCTCTTCGGCGCGTTCGATGCCCGTTACGTTCGCCTCCATGTCGGGCGTGATGCTGGTTGTCGCCATGCTGACCACCTACGTCCCGGAGTACCGTGCGTCGTCCGTGGATCCGATGCGCTCCGAGGAGAGTAGTGCATGATGAATCCATGAGCGAGCGCATTCGGTTCATCGACGCGCTGCGCGGCATCTCGCTCGCGGGCATCGTGATGGTTCATTTCGGCGAGCAGTACCTCGGGTTCATGCCGCCTCCGGGGCGCCCCTACAACATCCACGGCATGGCCGACGGCGTGCTCGAAGCCTTGTCCTGGATTTTCGTACGCGGCAAAGGGTTCGGCATCTTTTCGTTCATGTTCGGTCTGAGCTTCGCGCTGCAGATGCAGCGCGCGGACCGTCGAGCGCCCGGGACCGACTTCCGCCCCCGCTTCGTCTGGCGGCTGCTCATCCTCTTCGCGATTGGCTGGCTGCACGGCCTCCTCTATAGCGGTGACATTCTCACTGTCTATGCCGCGCTCGGCATTCCCCTCATCCTTTTCTATCGCGTTCGGGATCGGTGGCTGCTGATCCTCGCCCTTCTGCTCCTCATAGGCGTGCCGAGGATCACACAACGCGTCGTCCAAGGTCCGGCAACACAGATTGAGCTCCAGTCCCTGCAGACGCGGATGAACGCAGAGGCCGAAGCGCACTGGCAGGCACTGGCAGCCGGGGACGTGTCCGCCATCGTCCGGCTGCACGCGACGACGGGATTCCGGTCCAAGTGGGACTTCCAATTCGGGTTCTTTGGACGCGGGTACCAGACGTTCGGGCTCTTCCTTCTCGGGCTCTGGGCGGGACGGCACCGGGTGTTCGAGGACGTTGGGGCGCACCGGCCGCTGTTCCGACGGATCTGGCGCTGGACAGGTGCGCTCACGTTGCTCATCCCCCTGCTCGGCGGTGCTCTCTTCGCGGTGGGCCGCGTGATGGGCGGCGGTCAGCCCGCGCAGGCGGCCGGCACGTTACCGGACATGTCGAGCTGGCCCCTCGTGATCGGCATGGGGTTCTTCGACGCCTGGAACAACGTCATGACGCTCTTCTACGTGGCGTCGTTCGCGCTGCTCTTCCTTCGACCCCGTTGGCAGTCCCGCATTTTGTACTTCGGACCGGTGGGCCGGATGGCGCTCAGCGTCTACATCGGCCAGACCGTGATCGGCGCGCTTGTCTTCTTCGGCTTTGGCCTCGGCCTCCTCGGTCGCTTCGGCAACACGGTCACCATCCCGATGGGGATCGTCTTGTTCGCGTTGCAGGTCTCGGCGTCCCGCGCTTGGCTCGCTCGTTTCCGCTTCGGGCCGCTCGAATGGGTGTGGCGGTCGCTGACGTGGCTGCGCCGCGAGCCCTTCCGGCTGTCGCCCAACGCGCCCGCGCCGTCGTCCATCGACGCGGGCTAGCCGGCGACCTACGATATCCGCACCCCTTCACCCGCCTATACTCGTCGAGGAACGACACGGCAAGCCTCGAGCGGATGACACTCGAACAGGACCGGACGAACGACGAAAGGTATCGAGTAACGCCGCGGAAGCCGAGAGCCGAATCGAAGAATCGGGTGTCTAATTCGCGAGATGTGCGACATGACCCTAACCTTCTTGAAGAGGAGTCATACATGGAGACTCACAGACGCGCGCTTTTGGTAGCAGGGTTACTCGCAATCGCAGCGCCCGGAGCGCGCGGACAGAGTGCGCCGCTGAACCCGGCGAATGCCAAGTCGTTCCTGGGCGTGTGGGTCATCGAGATGACCGAGCCAGCAGTGTTCAAGGGGACACACACGATAAGAGTCTGGGATAACAGCGGAACTGTCGCTGCGAGCCTTCAAACGAACCCGAACTTCCCGGCAATCGAAGCAACAGGCATCCACAGAGATGGCAACATGCTGGTCCTGACCCTGAGCCACAATGCCAAGCCGCACCCGATGCAGGAGAATGGCATGCCCATTTGGGCAGTCGTGTCCTTAGTGGTGGATGGCGACACGATGAAAGTCTCTCAGATGCTGGAACGGAGTCAGACCATCAAGCGTGGGGCCGGGAATCGCAAGAACTGAATTGAATGCGAGCGGTTCTCAAACTCCTCGTTCTCGCCGTCACCGCGACAGCCGCGCAGCCTCCGACCCCGCGCCCGATCGCGATCACCGGCGTCGCCGTCATCGACCCGAACGCCGGTGCCTCCGTGCCCTCCATGACGGTGGTGATCCGTGAGGGGCGCATCGCGAGCGCCGGCGCGGGCGTCGCCGTTCCGCCAGACGCCACGGTGATCGATGGCCGCGGGCAGTTCCTGATGCCCGGTCTGTGGGACATGCACGTCCACCTCGGCTTCGCGCGCGAGAGCGCATTTCCGGCGTTCGTCGCCAACGGGGTGACCGCCGTGCGCGATCTCGGCGGCGATCTGGCGGAGCTCGATCGGTGGCGGACCGAGGTCGCCGCCGGGAGCCGCGTCGGCCCCCTGATAGTTCGCGCCGGGCCGATGCTGATCGGTCAGGACCCGCTGCGCTTCCAGGTCCTGATCGAAACACCGGCGGAGGGACGCGACGTGGTCCGCCGGCTGCGCGCAGCGGGGGTCGAGCAAATCAAGGTGAAGTCGATGTCGCGCGACGCCTACTTCGCCATCGTCGCGGAAGCGCGCGCGCTGGGGTTGCCGGTTACCGGACACATCCCGCGGACGGTGTCGCCGGAAGAAGCGTCCGACGCGGGGCAATCGGTCGAACACGTCAGTACACTGTTCGACGGCACGTTTCAGACCGCCCGCCCTGGTATCCAGAGCCACAGCCGAGAGATAGCCCTCTGGCGCGGCACGGACGAGGCACGCGAGCTGTTCCAGCGGTTCGTGCGGAACGGGACGTTCGTCGATCCGACCCTCGTTCCCCTCGAACGTCTGGACATTCGAGTTGAGATCGGCCTGCCCGATCCCGATTGGCGGTATACGGCAGTCTCGGCCCGGGCAGAAGCGGACAAATTCTTCCCCGTTCGCTACGATGCGGCACCGCAACCACGCATCCACGGCGCGGATCTGCGTGAGATGCTGGCGGTGACCCGGATGATGCACGACGCCGGTGTCAAGGTGCTCGCCGGTACCGATGTCAGCTTCATCAATGCGCCGGGCTTCAGCCTGCACGACGAGCTCGAATTGCTTGTCGCCGCCGGATTGCCGCCGGCGGCAGCGCTGCGCGCCGCGACGTCGAATCCTGCCGCGGTGTTCCCGAAGCTCGAAACGGGGAGCATCGCTGCCGGCAGGCGCGCCGACCTCGTGCTGCTCGACGCGAATCCGTTGACCGACATCCGCAACGCACGCCGCATCCGCGCGGTGGTACTCGCAGGCAAGTTTCTCGACCGGCCGGCGCTGGATCGGTTGCTGACGGAAGCGCTGGAGTTGGCGGAAAAGAAGTAGGTCTTCCTGGGTACCGAATTGACGAAGATGGTGATCCGCATGACGGTAACTGAATCTGCCCCATTCCGCTGCCGACAGGGCGCCAAACAACGCATGCTGTCCTGAGAGCTGCGCGTCCGGGTCGCCAAACCGCTGAATCAGACGTCGTAATTCATCGACGTCGCGGGCAAACTCGGTTGGACGAGTGCCCCCGATTTCCTGATCGGCCTCCGGCACGGTCCTGACGCCCTGCGGCCATGTGACGTTCGTGTGTATGGCCAACCACCTGATCACGGTGCGCTGCCAGAACGTACCAATGACTGGGACCCGCCGCTCGCCCAGGGCCGCGCGACACGCATCGCTCAGATGACACACCATCTGATGAGGAGTCATCCGGCCCCACCGGCGTTCGCTCCGCGGCGTGAGTGCCTCAATCCGTCGCAGGATTTCGGCCCGTGCTTCCGGATGCAGCAGCGTCCTGTTCTTCATCGCAGCCACTGCGCCCATCACAACCACTTAACTAATGGACTCAGGCCGCTACAGATTCATTGGGCAGGTGATCGCGAACGTCGCCAACGGATCCCAACTCCGACACTGATCAGCCAGAAACCTAGAACGAGTTCGCCAATCAGGAGGGTGTAGGCCCCAACGTTCTGCGGTGGGAAGGGTACCGAAGAACCCAAGACGACTAAGAGCAACACTGCGCCAACCAACACGGCAAGGACGCTTCTTATCGACATCATCCGCGGAGTCTAGACCAAAAGGGCTTCGCCTTACGAGCAAACCTGCGACCAAATAGCATCCGCTCATTTCCTCTGCGTCTTCTTCGGCACCAGACACATCGACGTCACCGCCGACAGGCGCTTCACCGACTGCACGGAGATGGTCTTGGCCTTCTCGTCCACGACACCTGTGAGCTCCACCCGGTAGCCCACGTCATCCTTGACCGATGTGTGATTCTGCACGTCGTAGATGGCGTTCGCCTGTTCGCTCAGGAACACGGGCGCCGACCCTTCGTTCAGGCACTTCTTCACGCATTCGGTCCCGTTCGGACGCACGCTCTCACCGGCGGCAGGCGTGCGGGCACATTGCTTGTCCGAAAACCACCCCGTCCACGTCTGTACGTTCCCATCGGTCTTCTGCGGCGCGGCGAATGGAGTCGCGGCCGCGAGCACGGCGGCGAGTCCAACGATGGCAAGTCTGGTCATCGCGTGAGTCTCCTTGACTCTCGCAGTGCTTAGACGGGCGAGACACGACGCCGGATAGCTGGTCCGGGACGGTCGAGCCGATCACGCCACCTTGGCTTCCTTCAGACTGGCACCCCACAGCGCGAATCGACCACTAGTGCTATTGAGCTATTGAACTAGTTCACTAGTTCTAATACTCTGGAGCCGTGCCAGAGCGGTTCCAGATCGATCGCGCGAGCCCGCTTCCCGTCTACGTGCAGCTCGCCGAACAGATCCGTCTGCTCATCCACCGCGGCGCGCTCGGCCCGGGCGACCCGCTCCCGACCGTGCGCGAGCTCGCCGTCTCTCTCGGCCTCAACGCGAACACAGTGACGCGCGTCTATCGCGATCTACAGCAGGAAGGACTGCTTCGCCTGGAGCGCGGCCTGGGAACTTCTGTCGCGCCGCAGCAGCAGCGCGAGCCGACGCTCGCCAATCGCGACTATCAGCGCATCGTCAAGCGGACGAGGGAGCTGGTGGTGCTCTGTCGGGAATCGGGGCTCACCGCGCGTGAGCTCGCGCAACTCGTGGAAGGCATCTGGAAGGAGGTGGACCGTGAAGGGTAGGGGAAATCCCATCGCGAACCTGATCGTGCTCGCAACCGCGTTCCTCGCGTTCGGCGCCTGGCTTGCCGCCGGCGTGGTGGTGGCCGTGCCGATCCTCGTGATCGGCATCTACGTCAGCCTCTCGCCGCGGCTGCTGAAGGAATGGGAGCGAGGCGTGCTCCTGCGACTCGGCCGCTTCGAGCGGGTGCTCGGGCCGGGCATCAACTGGACGTTTCCTGGCTTCGACCGGCTGGTCTCGACCGTGGACATGCGCATCCGTTCGACGCCCTTCCAGGCCGAGAAGACGCTGACCAAGGACACGGTTCCCGTCAACGTCGATGCCGTGCTGTTCTGGGTCGTCACCGATGCCAGGAAGGCCATCGTCGAAGTCGAGCACTACGCCGCCACCGTGAGCTGGGCGGCCCAGACGACGCTCCGGGACGTGATCGGGCACACGGAACTGGTGGGCATGATCTCGGACCGCGAGCAGGTCGATCGTCAGCTGCAGGAGATCATCGACGCGAAGACCAGCGACTGGGGGATCACCGTGCAGTCGGTCGAGATCCGCGACGTCAGGCTGCCCGGCATGCTCGAGGACGCGATGAGCCGCAAGGCCCAGGCGGATCGCGAGAGCGAGGCGCGGATCATCCTGGCCAAGTCGGAGCTGTCGGTGGCCGACGAGATGGAGAAGGCGTCGGGCGTATACCGGCGCAACCCCATTGCCCTGCGGATTCGCGCGATGAACATGACCTACGAGTCGATCAAGGAGCGCGGCGCGCTGATGGTCGTGCCAAGTGACATGGCCTCTTCGATGGGCAATCTCGCAGCCTTCGCGCCGGCGGCATTCGACCCACCTGCACCGCGCCTGGCCGAGAGCGCACCCGACAGGACCGACGCCTGATGGGCCTCTGGTGGCTCAGCCAGCGCTCCCTGAAGTCCTGCCGGCTCGAGCTCGAGGATCGGTCGCTCGAGCGCGCGTCGCTCTTCCCGCTGTTCGACGACGAGGGGCGGACGCGGATGCTGATGATCACCGCGGAGGAGGACGGGCGCATCATGCTGGCCGATTGGGCGCCCGGTCTGTTCGTGCGCGACTGGGCGTGGCGAAATCGCCTGCGCCTGCGCTTCGCCGATCTCCGCGACGCGTCGATGTGGGATGAGGAACGCTTCGAGGATCTGTGGCACTTCGATCCCTGGTGGGTGCTCCGCGACGACCGGTACCATGGCCACAGGGCCGTGCCCGCCTTGCAGAGCACAAACATCCCCGGCCACGATCCGACAATTTCCGGGTTCGTCTTCGACTCGAGCCTTGGACGGGCTTCGTACGTGTCGAGGGGGTCGGGCGACTCGGCGAGCGTCGGGCGCTTCAAAGCGAACACGCTGGCCGCCGCCGCCAAGCGCCGTCGCGCCGCGCACGTGCGGCCCCGCGGCGCTACTGCGGTCGGGTGGCAGCTGCGGCCGTTCTGGCGCTTCCCGTGAAGTCCGAAAACGATTGGGAGATGACGCCGAAGAAGTCAACCGGGGGCGGCGACCTTGGTACCTCGCGCACCTGAAATACCTGCACTCGGTTGTTGTTGTAGTCCGCGACGTACACCATTCCCGGCCGCTCAGCTGCTCGACGAGAGTTCCTCCGAAATGTCCACGCTGTATTTTCCTGGCGAAGAAGAAGAGCGTCGCGCGCGGGGCAGACCGATAGTGCGTCGAGTCGCTACCGCTCGATCCTCAGCAGCTCGATATCGAAGACGAGCATTCCCATCGGCATGCCCGATTGGCCCCTGTATGCCAGGTTCTCCGGTATCCAGAAACGCGTCTTGTCGCCTTCGAGCATGAGCTGGACGCCTTCGGTCCATCCCGGGATGACTTGACCCAGGCCGAACGTGGCTGGTTTGCCGCGACTCACTGAACTATCGAACATCTTTCCGTCGGTCGTCCAGCCGGTGTAGTGCACGGTGACGCGGGACGATCGGGAGGGATGCGCGGATCCGGTGCCGTCCCTGATGACTTTGTACGCCAGGCCGCTCGTGGTCCGCTTGGCATCGGCGGGTGGCTTGGCGACATCGGGGGGCGGCGCCGTTGGCGACGCCTGAATGTCGACGAGTTGGATGTCAAAGACCAGCATCCCCTTCGGCCGGCCCTCGGCGCCCTTATAAGCCAGTGATTCCGGGATCCACAGGCGGCGTGTCTCGCCGACCACCATCAGCTGAATGCCCTCGCTGAAGCCGGGAATCACGCGCTCGACGACGAAGGTCGACGGCTTCCCGCGCGTCGCCGAGCTGTCGAACATCTTGCCGTCGGTCGTCCAGCCCGTGTAGTGCACGACCACCAGGTCGCCCTTTGCCGGCCGCCCGTCTCCTTTGCCAGGTTCGAGAACCTTGTACGCGAGCCCCGATGAAGTTTTCTGCGCGTCTGCTGGTATGGCGGCCACATCGGGCGGCACGGGTGGCAGCGCCTGCGCCGCGCCGGTGCCCGGCAACGACATCGACAACGCTGAAAACAGGAGGAACGCGCGAGAGTGCTGTATTTTCATGCGATAACATCATAACCCGTCGATCGCCGACCAGAGTGGCGGACGAGAAGGCAGGTAATGGGCGCGCCATGGCCGAATCGAAGCTGACGATCGAGGAACGGCACGCCGGCAACGGTGACGATCCTCGTCCTGACGGGACAGATGCTGCTCGACGATGGGGATCTGGCGTTCGGGAGGCGAATTCGCGATCTCGTCGATCGGGACTGCGCGAGGGTCGTGCTCGATCTCGGCGGCGTCACCTACATCGACAGCTCCGGAGTGGGCATGCTCGTCGCCAAGCTGAAAACCCTGAAGGACCACGGCGGCGACATGAGGCTGCTGCATCTCAATCGACGCGCGGAGAGCCTGCTCGGCACGCTGAAGATCTTGATCGTGTTCGAGACGTTTCAGGACGAAGCCGCGGCGGTGGGCAGCTTCGCGCGAAGGCCGTAACGTCAGAACTTCACCGTGACGGCGGCGCCGACGTCCCTGGACCCAGAGCTTTCAGCGTCACTCCCTGATACACCGCACGGAGATAGCCATCTGCTTCTCGCCCTGGGGCTGACGATGGAGAGCTCCCCCGTTCTGGCCGAAGTTGTAATAGGGGGCGCTGGCCGGATCGTTGTCCGATGCCGTCCAGTAAAACCCGTGCGCCTCTAACCGTGCGTACTGTCCAGCGGAGCGATTGCCGCCCAGCACTGCATTGAAGCCTGACCCGCCTCCGCTCACCAGGGCCGTGAACGCCGCCTTACCCTTGTCGCCTGAATCGTTGCTGACTCCGCCGTAGCGCTTCGCCATCTGCCGCCATTCGTCATCGGTCGGTAAGCGCCAGCCGCCTCCGAGCGACTGGCACACCCGTTGAGCCGACTCCCATGTATACATGCGACCGTATCGACGGCAGTTCGGCTCGGCATCGTTGTAACAATAAGATGCCGACGCGTCGACGTTGAGATTGGTAGTCGTCCACTCCTTACCGTCCGCCATCCGCCTGGAAGAGATGATGCCGGATGCGCTCTGGTCCTCGGCTGGACGCTGCGTCGAGCCGGCGCCGCCAGCAGATCCGAAGGCAATACTCAGCGCGATTGCCGCGACATGAATTCGAATCGGCGTCACAACGTCCTCGGCACCCTGCTGCAATCCTGCCCGACATGCACGCAGGCATCAATGCGGAAAAACGGTCGCGAGGTCAGCTCGAACACAGGGGGCGCATCCGATGAGGCTGTGGGTCGAATCGTCGCCATTGACCGGAGAGTCTGCCTCGGCCACCGCTCCGACGCAAGGTCCTGCCGCCACCAACTCCCGATCTTTGTTATCCCGCGATCCGGCGGTGTTCGTTCAGCCTTGCCGGCTCACCATGAAGTCAATCCAGATCGGGGCGAAGGGGGACGTGCAACCCTTCGACACGGGATAGTCCCGATAGATGCCCAACTTCTCGCCTATGGCGATGGCCCGCTTGCGGTGTTTGGGGAAGTGGATTCCGATTGTCGCAAGAGTATTGTTCATCGTCCACTGCACTTCCGGATCGGCGCTGGCCATTTCGGACTCGATGCGATCCAGCAGCGCCGGGAGAGCGAGCCCGTCCGGACTCTTCGCGACCCGCTCCGCGGTGAGGTCCCATCCGGCGCGAGCCGCCCAGCGGTCGTCCGTGGCCATCCATCCCTGGCGAAGAGTCTCCTTGTCGGGGTGCTGCCTGACGACATAGGAGATGAGCCAGTCCGCCACGCGCACGAAGGCAACGGAACGCACCATCCGATCCATCTCGTCGGCCGACAGTTGCTTGGGCTGGATCAGGAGCGTGGCCAGGAACTGGGCGTCGACGTTCCCGGTCTCCCAGAGCGACAGAGCCAGCGGATGGTCCGTCCGGATCTTTTTCGCCAGAGCCCGGATGTCGCCGAGACTGACCCCGAACTGATTGTCGCCGGCGCCGCTCTTGGCGTTCTGCGCCCGCACCTTCGCGGTGCCGAGCGCCTTGAGCTGCTTGAGAGTTTCTTTGAGGGTCATGGTCGTGATTCTACGGTCAGGAACCTTCGGGCTCGAAACGATAGCCGATGTCCCGCAGCGTGTGGATGTAGGTCGGCTTGCGCGAGTTCGGCTCGAGCTTGGCGCGCAGCGTCGTGACGCACCAATCGATGCTCCGCGGCGTGACGAACACCGAGCTGCCCCACACCGCATCCAGGATGGTGTCGCGGGACAGCGCGCGGCCCGGCCGCTCGAGGAAGAACGCGAGCAGCTTGAACTCCTTCGAGGTCAGCGGCACGAGGCGTCCGCCGCGCCGGAGCGCCCGCGCCTGCAGGTCGACCTCGCACTCGCCGAAGCGGTGTACCGCCTGCGCCGCGCCGCGTCTGCGCAACAGCGCGTTGACCCTCGCGACCAGCTCCCCAATCTTGAACGGCTTGGTGATGTAGTCATCGGCACCGAGGTTCAGGCCGAGGATGATGTCCTCCTCCTGTCCCTTCGCCGTGAGCATCAGGATGGGCACGTCGATCGCGCGATCGCGGATCGCACGACAGATCTCGTAGCCATTCATCTTCGGCAGCATGATGTCGAGCAGGATGACATCCGGCGGATCCGAGAGGGCGGCGTCCAGCCCGGACGCGCCGTCACGCGCGCTGCTCACCTCGAAGCCGCGGGCGCGAAACATATCGGTCAGGCCGCGTATCAACGCGGGCTCGTCCTCCACGATCAGCATCCGCGCCGCGGCGGTCATGCGACGGCCGCCTCCGCGGCGCACGGCACGGACACGGCAAACGTGCTGCCCTGCTGCGGCCGGCTGTCGACGCGCACCGCGCCTCCATGCGCCCGCACGATCGCGTCGACGATGCTGAGGCCGAGACCCGAACCGGTGGTCTCGCGCGCCAGTCGCCGATCGACGCGATAGAAGCGGCGGAAGATGCGCTTCTGTTCGCGCACGGGGATCCCGATGCCGTTGTCCTCGACGGCAAACACCACGTGATCGCCATGGCCGCTCTCGCGAGCCACGCGCACCGTGATGCGTTTGTCGTCCGGGGTGTACTTGTAGGCGTTGTCGAGCAGGTTGACGAGCACCGTCACCATCGCATCCTGGTCGGCGGCAACCGCCGGCAGATCGGGCGCGATCTCGACATGCGGCGGGTGTTCGCGCCGCCGTTCCTCGGGAATCGCGGCGAGCGCCTCCTGCACGATGTCGGCGGGGTTGGTTGGCGCGAAGACGAAACGCTGGCGGTTGCGCTCGAGCCGCGAGAACGTCAGGAAGTTGTCGATCACCCGCGTCAGGCGTGCGTTTTCGACCGCCATCAGCTTCAGGTACTCGCGCGTCTTCTTCGCATCGAGCGCGTCATCGTCCAGGAGCGTATCGACGAGCAGACGCATCGACGCGAGCGGCGTCTTCAACTCGTGCGACACGGCGGACACGAGGTCGGTCTTGAGCGATGCGAGTCGCGCCTGACGTCGTGCCGCGCCGCCGATGGCGATTGCTGCCGCGACGATCAGCACGATCGCGATCGCGGCAATCGAGAGATACCTGTTCCGGCGGCTGCGCGCCTGGCTGGCATCCCCGGCGCGGTCGCTGGTCGCAAAGGTGACTTCCCAACCAGGAAGTGTCGTGCCAATCGCGATCGCGTTCTCGCTGCTCGGCTGGCCCGGCACGATCAGACGAAAGCCGACGTCCGCAGCCGATGGCTCCTTCAGCTCCTGCTCCAGCGTGTCGACGATCGTCGCGGTCCGGTAGAGACCGACGACCCGTCCATTGGTTGACGCGAACTGCCAGACCTCGGGCACAGCAGTCGCTTGCAGGCCAGCGCCAAACGCCGCCGGCCGATCGCGCTCGAGAAACATCAACGCGAGGCGCTCGGCGTCGAGTGTGGGCCACGTTGTCGTCGGATCCAGCGAGCGGAGCTGCTCCATCAGGAACACACGCTGAGCCGAGGGCAACGGGATCCGATAGTCGTTGACGATCGCGGCCAGCCGCTGAATCTCGATCGCACGACGACGATCGCCCGGCGACAGGAGATTGATCAGCAACAGGCGCGCGTTGACCGTGAGGAGCCGCCCTTGAGCGTCCGTGCCGACCGACGCCGACTTGGATGCCAGTAACGAACCAATCGCATCGATCGCTCCGCGTGTGTTGCCTGCGCGTACCAGGTCGCGCACGACTGCGTGGGCCACGCGCTGTTCTTCGGATGCCGCGGGATCCACTTGCGGCACGGCCGCCCGCAGCAGGACGGGATACGCAGGCGCACGTGCATTCCCGAGCACGATCACCGAATCGGCCGCGCCGCCGTCGACGAGCGCTTCGAAGGCCACCGCCGCATTCGGCGTGCCCTCCGCATTCATTGCCTGCGCGCGCGACTGCCACGCCGACGCGAGTCGGGCGCGAACGAGTCGTAACTGCCCGCGATAGGCATCAGCGACGGCTTGCCGGGTGGCCGCCGCCTGATGCTCGACCGCTTCGTTCATGAACCACAGCACGCAGGCGGAGGGCACGACGACGGCGATGAGCAGCAGCACCGGCAGCGACCACGCTCCGAAGCCGAACGTCCATCGCCGCCGGGGCCAGCTCGCCATCGATCGTGAGCTACGGAATGTTGGCCGACTGCAGCAGACGCTCGAACTGCGGGCGGAAGCGCTCGAAATCCTGAGCCTCGACGACGGCGTAGAAGAATGTGTGCGTCCGCTCGGTGTAGATCCACGTCAGGTACTCGACGTAGGGCCGATCGTCGCCGAAGTCGGCGATCGCCATCATGGCGGCCTTGCCGTTGATCGTCAGCCGTTGAATCGATTCGGGCCGATACCGGTAGTTTTGATAGCCTGCGCGCCGGGACACGAGTTTCATCGCCGGAGAACCATCCAGCTTGTGCTCGATGCTCTGCGCGTCATTGCCTTCCGGAATCATCCAGACCGACACCTCGGCGCCGGGTTCGACCGCGCCGATACGTACCATCTCGCCATCATCCGACGACGCGTGGGTACCTCGGACGGCCCAGCGCCGCGGAAGGCTGAAGCTCAATCCAGTGCGCGTGTGACGATACGTGCCACCGACGAACGTGCCGAGTGGAAGGTCCGGCGTCGTCTTCAGGTACGCGCGCGCGGCGTCGAGGCGCCGCTGCGCCTCCTGGCGGATGGGGGTGCCCGGGACCGAGCCGTTGATGATCTGCTGGTAGATGCGAATCGCTCCCTCGACGTTGCCCAGCGTGTCTTCCGTGTAGACCGCCTTCTCCAGCAACTCGGAGAGGCTCTGCGCCTGGGCCACCGGAGCCAGCAGCAGCACGAGCGCCACGACACGAGCCAGATGCGTCTTCATCGAAACCTGCCCTTTCCAGCGTCCAAAGACGACGCCGAGGGAAAAGGTAGCGAGGGCATGTTACCCAATTGTTACCACTCATTTCTGCGGCTTCCGCACGTGCGGCGCGCATTGTCGATGGAACTCGTCGAAAGCCGGTCCTGTCGGCCCTCCGGCCTGCAGCGCCATGCGCGCCAGACGCATCTCCGTGTACTCGGCATCGGTGCAGAGCGCAGTCGGCAGCTCTGATGTCGTGATGGACGACACGGGACCGAGGTAGAGCACGGCGTTGTACTGCTCCTCCATCGTCGTGGGCGGGTCGGTCTCCATCCCGGCGAAGTACTTGAAATTGAGAGTCCCCAGCCTCGTGCCGCGAACGACCGTGAGGCTCGGGACTGGCCAGGACGCGATGTCCTTCTGCAGGCGCTCCAATTCCACCGTGGTGTTCGTCCAGATGGAGAACGCTGTGGTCCCCTGCTGCTCGATCAAATTCAGCAAGGTCGGCTGGGCGGTTCCCCCACTTCCGAGCCATTTGCTGTAGCGGCGAAAGTGACCATCGCCGTAGATGACGAGCGCGCGGCGGTTCCTCGAGAGCACTTCCCTGTTGATCAGCTCAACGGCGTGGGTCTGCCGCAGCCCGATCCCGCGACCGACATCGCTTTGCCTGCGCACGGTGTCCCAATCGATCGGAGGCTCCCCCAGCAGCACGCGCAGCTGTCGATCGCTCGAAAGCGAGGCATTCACCTCACGCACGGCACGGAAGAACTCCTCGTAAATCGGGGTGTCCCAGATAGGCGTGGCGTTCGTCGTGTCCTGCCACGCCTTTCGGAGCTCCGCGTATGGCACATCGGCGCCGCGGATGAATCGATCCATCACTGTCTGATATCGCCCGCTGCCGAACTCGACGACGATGTCGTTGACGATGTTCGGGAACCGCGGATCGCGAACGAGCGCGAGACGGAAGGCGTGCGCCTGGTTGTTGCCGTGGATTCCCTCGCCCAACGCCACGATCGGATGAGACCGGAACGCCTCCAGGATCCCGGATATCGCGTCGACCCGACGTGCTTTCCGCAGGAGCGACAGGTTGCAAGCCGCTTGAGTCGCGAGCACGAGGCAAACGCAGATTGGCACCGCTAACCGTTTCGCCCCACACATATCTCCTGCGAACGTGTCAGGCGCGCCCACTCGTGCAGTCTCCTTTGCTAGTATCGACGTCAACCAACAACCAACTACGCGCGGCTGAGATGTTAGCGATTTATCATGACCTCGTTCAATCCAAACTACTTCATTCACGCGGCCAACGTCCTGCTGCTGGTGGCGTACAGCGTCCGCGACATCCTGTGGCTGCGGCTGTTCGCGGTGGCCGCGTCGCTGATTTCGCTCCCCTACTTCGTCCTTCAGCCCACTCCCCAGTGGCCACCAATCGCCTGGAGTGTCGTCTTCGCTGGAATCAATGCCTTCCAATCCTGGCGTCTCTACCTCGAACGTCGTCCGGTCAAGCTGACGCCCGACGAGGAGGAGGTTCGCCGGCTCGCGTTCGCGGAACTGCCGTCCCGCAAGGTTCTGCAACTCGTCAGCCTCGGGTCCTGGACCACCTCAGCTCCCGGCGAGCGTCTGATCGAGCACGGCACGCCTGCCGGGGCGATCGCACTGGTGGTTCGCGGCAGTGTCCGCGTGTCGAAGGACGGACGGGTCCTGGGTGACCTGGGGGCCGGGGATATCGTCGGCTCCGCGCTCGTGCTGAGCGGCGCCCCGGCCGAAGTGGACGCGGTGACAGTGGAGCCGCTGCGTGCGCTGCGATGGGAAGTGGCAACGCTCCGGCGGTATCTCGAAGCCGATCCCGAGACCCGGATCGTCTTCCAGCGCAACCTCACCCGTGACCTCGCCGGAAAGCTGCGGCGCCTGGGCGAGAACTATCTTCGACAGCCGACGTCGCCCGGTGGGCGGTGACGATCCGCACTCGACCACCGCGATTGCTGACGTAGCGGTCGCACCATCTCATCGCTTCGGTACGAGCCGCTTCAGCTCCTCTGTCCAGTTCAGGACGACGGCGATCTGCGGCGTGCTGAGATTTCCAGATTGCTGCGAGCCCGCGTAGATCACGCCGAGGATCCGCCCGTCCGGCATGAGGTCGGCATTGCGCCGCGCGAACACAATACCGCCCAGCCGCGCGCCGCGCGCGAACTCGACGGGTTGCCCAAAGCCAAACCGCGGGGACGTCGTCACAGGGATCACGGCGTCCCTGTTCGCGGCAATGCCGGTGAAGATTTCGTCGCCGTTGCGAGACCAGACAGGATGGACGGACCCGATCTCAACCGGCACCTGGTAGGTCGCGCCAGTCGGTGGAAACGGTTGGACGAAGGAGTCCGCGATTTCGCCGCGTCCCTCATTCGGCCTGAACACCTGGTAGGCGACCCAGCGGCCATCGGGCGAGAATGCCGCTTCGACGAGCAAGCGCGACTGCACGTTTGCGAACGGAGACGCGCGGCGGTCCTTCATCCCCAGCATCCACAGTGAGGACTGACTATCCTTCACGACCGTGAACAGCAAGTGCGCTTCGTCGGGAGACGAGGACTGAGGGATGTGAACCGCTCCGGCGTCCGGCCTCGTCAGCCGTTCGGCAGTGCCCGAGCCGTCAGCGCGCTGGCGGAAGATCCCGGCATCGCCGTCCCGATCGGACTGGAAGATGATCCATTGCGAATCGCCGGTCCAGACGGGCGCTCGGCTCTTCCCGCCGAAGGTCAGCCGCCGAATCGAGCTGGTGCCTGACAGCTCGAACAGCCAAATGTCCGCGTCGCTGCGCGTCGCCGCGCTCGAAGACGGCCCACTTGCCGTCGGGAGACACACGCGGCGCGGCGTATGGCGCCGGCGGCAGTCCGAGCGGCTGCGCCGCGGTTTTCCGATCGAACAGCGCGAGGTCGCGGGCATCGGTCGACGCGGTCGCCGATGGCCCGGGGATGAACGCGAGCGAGCCGGTTGCCGAATACGCGTAGTGGGCGGTGGCCGGCGCGGTTGGGCCTTCGGCCTTCACGCGGCCCCTGAGCACGCCTTCAAGGATCGACACGGCCCCACCGGTCACGGTGAGCGAGTCCAGGTCGAACGGGACGGCAAAGAGCACCGTCGAGACCGCGTAGACGAGATGACCCGAGGGAACGTACATGCCGGCGGCGCCGCCGTCGATCACCGTTCTTCGGGCGCCGCCTCCCAGGTTCTGCACGACGATCTGGCCCTTGTCCCACCCGTCCGCAGACTTCTTGACCGAGAAGAGCACCGCCCTTCCACCCGGCAGCATCTGCGGAGCCTCCACCATCTCGTCGGCGCCAGCCGACGCGATGACTTCGGGCGTTCCACCGTCGGGGGATACACGCAGGATCCCCTTGGGCTGGCCGAACACGATGCCGTCCTCGCTCCATCTCAGGCCGAATAGCGCCTCGATCTTGCAGATCGTCACTGGCGCGCCGCCCGACAGCGGCAGCCGCTTCAGCGTGGCGTCACCGACCGAGGCGAAGGCCACCGATTGGCCATCAGGAGAAAAGACCGGGTTCAAGACAGCGCCCATCTGCTCGCTGCCGGCGATGGGACGAGACTCGTAGCCGGACATGGGCCGGACGTACAGGCGTCTGTTGGCGACATACACGAGGTTCGTGCCGTCAGGCGACATCGCGAGGATCGGTCGCCCGATATTCGAGAACTGCTGGCCCTCGGGCAGAGGGATCGACAACCGTGTGACCGTGCGTGCGGGTTGAGGCTTCAGCCTCCACGCGCCGAAGGCGGCAGCGAGCGCGGCGACCAGGGCGATGGCTGCGACAGACACCGCCCATTTCCAGGACTGCCTCGCCCCGGTGGCGGCCGCGCGCGAGTCCTCCGCCGCCGACGACAGGTCCGCGATGGCTTCGAGTAGCAAGCGCACGTCGGCGGCGGCATGCCAGCGCTGCTTGGGATTCTTCTCGAGACAGCACAGCAGCACCTCGACGAGGCGCGAGTTCAGTGTTGGCGGAAGTCGCGACAGATCGACGTCGGACTTGAGCACGTTCGCGAGCTGCTCCGATGGCGTGTCGCCCTCGAACGCCCGATGCCCGCTGAGCAGCTCGTAGAAAATGCAGCCGAACGAGAAGATGTCGCTACGTTGATCGGCCTCGAGGCCCTTGGCCTGCTCGGGCGACATGTAGCCGACAGTGCCGAGTATCGTGCCGGCGGAGGTGCCACCAAGGGTCGTGGACGAGTCGGTGAAATTGCCCTCCGTGCCGCGGTCCTGCAGAAACTTCGCGAGGCCGAAGTCGAGGATCTTCACGGCGCCGCCGCGGGTCAGCGCGACGTTCGCAGGTTTCAAGTCGCGGTGACAGATCCCCTTCTCGTGCGCGGCCTCGAGCGCATCGAGGATCTGCCTCGCGATGCCCACGGCTTCATCCACGGCGAGCGGGCCGGACGCGAGTCGCTGGGCGAGCGTCTCACCGTCGATGAGTTCCAGAACCAGGAACGTGGTCCCGCCGGCTTCGGCGAGGTCGTAAATCGCGGCGATGCCCGAGTGATTGAGCGCCGCCACGGCCTGCGCTTCGCGGTGGAAACGGGCCACGCGATCGGGATCGGCAGCAAACGCGTCGGGAAGAACTTTGATCGCGACCTTGCGTTTCAGCTTGGTGTCCGTGGCTTGGTACACCTCGCCCATGCCGCCCGCGCCGAGGTGCGCGGTGAGTTCGTAGCCACCGAGGCGGCTCCCCAGGGCCAGCGACATCGGCCAAATCTTACTGTGGACTGGCTCGGAAAGTCCGGGGACGCCGCAAAGGGTCGCGGAGCGCCACTTGCGGCGTCGTCGGACGGCAGGACGCGGCCGCGCGCAGCGTTCCAGCAGGCCAACGCGCTGTTCGAGAAGACCGAGAACGAGAAATCCCTCGCGGAGCACGACGAGGCGATCGGGCTGAACCAGAAGCGTAGCTATAAGTAGCTCAACCACCAATCCCGGCGACGGGCTTTTAGTTTGGCAAAAGCCCGGCACAAGGGGTAGAGAGCGATCACGACCAGGACCCACGCCGCGTAAACCCAGCCAAGATCGAGTCCATACCACGGCGGGTGCCTGACCATTGGTCCGTCGCTCGTAAAAAGGAAACTCGCCGGGCCGCCCTGTCCGTACGCAACGACAACAGCGATGAGATGCACCAGGTAAATGTGCGCCACGTAGAAAAGCAGAGGCACTCTCCCGTACGTCACGAAGAAAGAGAACACTCGGCCTCGCGCGTGTTCGAGCCATGCAAGCGCGATCAGCAGGGGGCCGAGCGTCATGAGCAGGTAGGCGAGAGAAGGCGGATACTTGCGTACACGCAGAAACGAGAGCACGGTATAGGTGCCTCGTGTCTCGACAGTCCACGGCATCGGATCGCCATAGCTGTTCAGCCATCGAAGACCAATGAAACCGACGACGGCCGAGACGCCGATACCGACGAGAATCTTCTGCCTGCGTTCCGGCGATGCTCTGAAGAGCGGCCCCATGGCGTAGCCAACCGCCATGACTCCTATCCACGGAATGATCGGATAGTCGATGCGAATCAGCACGCCTGCGTGCGGGTCAGGGAAATGGAGAAACCTCCACAGCCAACCGAATTCGCCAAACGCTGCCGGAGTAATTGCATCCGTCATGTTGTGAAGCACGATCAGCGCGATGCCAACCACTGCAATCGCTCCTCTCGGCAACCAGGCGAGTGCCGCCATGAACACCATCGACCAGCCGAGGGCCCAGATGACTCCGGCGAGCCACGGTGTAACGTGGAGTGTGAAGTCCCAGCCGAAAGAAACCAGCGTCAGCTCGAGAAGGACGAGCCACAGACCTCGCGTCAGAAAAAATCGGCTCACCTGGGCAAGGCTTCGCCCGCGAGCAAGCGACAGGGATGCGCCAACGCCCGCGAGCAGGAAAAACGCCGGCGCACAGAAGTGCGTCACCCACCGCGTGAAGAACAGGGCAGGAGTCGTATGGGCGAGGTCGACCGGTGCAAACTGCGCATTGCTGAGGAAATTACGCGTATGGTCGAGTGCCATGAGGACCATGGCAATTCCCCGCAGGGCGTCTACCGATTCGAGCCGCTCGCGTAGCCGTGTCGATGGAACATCGGTTGGAGAGGTCAACGGCCCTCGACTAGTCCGGCTATTTCTGATTTGCCCACTCTTGATTGGTCGTATCCTACACCTCCGAGATTGCGCTCGGGTCGCAATCGCTTCGCCGCACGACGGTGAGACCGCCGCACGTTCTTCGTTCGTCCGACACTAAAATAGTCAGGTCTTTTTCCATGAGGTTCCTCCCGTGACGATGACCCGCCGAGACGCCGTCTGCGCTTTCGCTGTGTTTGGCGAGCTGATCGCCGCCGCGCGTGAGGCCGAGGCCCAAACGCCTGCGCCGCCGCGCGCGCCGATCAAATTCGATCTGCCGAATCTCTCAATGGACGACTGGGAGGTGACCATCAGCCATGTCGATTACCCTCCGGGACGCGTGGGCTCCGCTCATCGGCACGCGGGCTTCGTGCTCGCGTACGTGCTGAAGGGCGAGGTCATGACGAAGATTTCAGGCCAGGGTCCCGCGAAGATCTACAAGGTCGGCGACATGTTCTTCGAGCCGCCGGGCGCGGTGCACGAAGAGTCCGGCAACCCGAGCCAGACCGAGCCCGCGCAGCTGCTCGCGATGATCTTCGCGAAGAAGGGATCGACGCTGACGACCCCCGTCACCGGGCGCGGCGGCAACGAGTAGAGAAACATGGGGTTTCGATGTGTCCTGGCGGCCGCACTCTGTGGTGCCGCCCACATTGCCGACGCGCAGAGTTTTGATTGCGCAAAGGCGCAGACGCGCGTCGAGAAGATGATCTGCGCGGATCGTGGGATTGCGGATCTCGATGAATACCTCGCCCGCTACTATGCGGCGTCGCGAGCGGAGATCCCCGGCGCTGCGGGCTGCCTGCAATCCGATCAGGCGCAGTGGCTCACGTCGACGCGTGACGCCTGCACCGACGGCGCGTGCCTGAAATCGGCATATCTCAATCGTCTCGCCGAGCTCGATCCGCTGCAGCCTGGCGCGAGCGCGCTGAAGAACGTCGCGTTGCCGCCGGGCCCGGCGCTGGTGTGGGTCGTGCCTCCCGCCGCAGACACGGTGGCGGCGCCTCCGAATCCGAAGGCACAACCCTACGAAGCCATCGGCTCGCTGATCGACGACATCGCGACGAATCCGAACAGCGAGGGACTCGCGATCCGCTTGAAGGACGGCGCGCGGATACCGCTGGTGATGCTGATGTTCCTCGAGGGTGAGACCCAAGCACGTCTGGCGAGCCTGGCGAGGGATCGCACCGCCAGCTTCCGCGCGCGGGGCTACGCAGCCACCAACAGCAAGGGCCAACTGTTCTTCGAGCCGAGCCGCTGCGTGTTCCTGCACCGGCTGCCCGCGGTTCAAGATAAGCCCGTTGTGCAGGACGGTAGCCGAGGGGTCCCAGCGCCGCAGCCAGAGTTGCTGCACGGCACCGGTAAGGACAAGGACTGAGCGCGGCTTGAAACCCAGGTCCCGCAAGAACGCATTTCCGCGGCTCGCGCAGATGGGCCGGCCGCAGCACAAGAGGAGCCGCCGTCATGGAAAGCACGCCCAGTCCGCGCCCGTCCGTCAGCCGACGTGATTTCATACAGCTGGCCGGAGGAACCGCTCTGGCGGGGCTCGCGGCATCGGCCACGGCTTCTGCGGCTCAGACCCGCGCGGCCGAGGCGCCTCTCTACAAGATTTCGCTGGCCGAGTGGTCGATCAACCGGCCGCTCTTCAACGGCACGCTGCAGCACCTCGACTTCGCGAAGATCGCGAGGAACGTCGGCATCGACGCCATCGAGTACGTCAACCAGTTCTTCAAGGACAAGGCGAAGGACACCGCGTTCCTGACCGAGATGAACGCGCGCGCCAAGGGTGAGGGGGTCACGCAGGTCCTCATCATGTGCGACGGCGAGGGGAACCTCGGCGATCCCGACGCGGCCAAGCGCCAGGCGGCGGTCGAGAACCACTACAAGTGGATCGAAGCGGCGAAGTTCCTCGGGTGCCACACGATCCGCGTGAACGGTTACAGCACCGGCACCCCCGAGGAGCAGATGAAGCTCGTCGCCGACGGCATGCGCAGGCTCGTCGACTTCGCCGACACGGCCGCGATCAACGTCGTCATCGAGAACCACGGCGGGCTTTCGAGCAACGCGAAGTGGCTCGTCCAGACGATCAAGATGGTCGGTCACCCGCGCGCCGGCACGCTGCCGGACTTCGGCAACTTCCGCATCAGCGGCCCGAGCCGCGGCAATCCGGACGTCAAAGTCGAGAGCTACGACTCGTACGTCGGCGTGGCCGAGATGATGCCGCTGGCCAAGGGCGTCAGCGTCAAGCCGCGCGTGTGGGACTTCAAGGGCAACAGCAGCGACATCGACCTGGCGAAGATGATGACGATCGTGGTGGACGCCGGCTACCGTGGACACTGCGGCATCGAGTACGGGCCGGAGGGGAACGAGCTGGACGGGGTCAGGAAGCTCCGCGAACAGCTCGAGGCGGTCCGAAATCAGCTAGCCCTCAAGTCGAAGTAGGCGAGCGCGAACCGAGCAGGCGCGCAGCGACGGCGCGGAAGCGGTCGCGATGAGGGTTGGTCACGAACATCCAGCGGAGCATGCGCACGCTGACGGCCGCACTGGCGCTGGACGGCATGATCTCGTCGAGCGTCTCGAGTGGCTGCGTGCGAATGCGGTCGACCAGCGCCACGCGGTGCACGCACGACACGGTGCAGAGCGGCGCACAGCTCTTCTCGCTCGTGCTCTCGCGCCGCACATCGTCGGTGGTGTACTCGGCGAGCGGGATCCCTGGATGTCCGCGCTGCTGCGAGCACCAATGCACGAGGCCGTCCTCGCAGATGTAGAGATAGCGGCCTCCAGCCCCGCACTGCCAGTCGTTCGGGCGCCCCAATGCAAGGTTCCGCTGAAAATCGTTCTGGCTCTGTGCCGTGTAGAACGGTGCCGTCAGCGAGGTGATCGCGCCGTAGACGCGCTGCTGCTCCGGCGTCAGGGGCATCAGGCGGCCATGACCGTTGTGGATCAGGCCCACCGTCGCCGTGAGACCCAGTTCGATCGCCCGCTTCGCGATCGTCAGTGCGTCCTCGGGGTTGCCCAGGTCGCCACCGAGCACGGAGTTGATGTTGACGCTGAACGCGGCGTGCTTTGCCAGCAGCTGCAGCTTCGCGTCGAGCACTTTCAGGCTCTTCTTCGACACGTTGTCAGGGGTCACGTTGTCGATGCTGATCTGCAGGTGATCCAGCCCGGCCTCGTTGAAGTCCTCGATGCGCTTCTCGTTGAGGAGGTAGCCGTTCGTGATCAGTCCAGCGAGCGCGCCAGTTCCGCGGATGTGGCGGATGAGCTCGTCGAGGTCAGGGTGCAGCAGCGGCTCGCCGCCGCTGATTTCGATGTTCGCCGTTCGCAGCCGGGCTAGGTGGTCGATGCGCTCGCGCATGGCCGCCAGTGCCACCGGCGGCGAGTGCTTGTCGTACTCGTTGCAGTAAGTGCACGCCAGGTTGCAGCGCCGGATCGGAACGATCTGCGCGAGGATCGGATGACTCGCGGACTGGAAGCCGCGCGCCACCATTCTGGCCTCTCGCCACCTGCGGTCGACAGTTCGGACCATGCGCTGCGGCCGCGACATACTAGGATGATAACGCCAGATGCCGTCCCTTGACTGTGCGCGCTGGACGACGACGGTGACGGCGTCGTATCTGGCGATTACGGCCGCGTTGATCGCGACCCTTGGGACCACCGTTCCGGGCCGCGTCTGGCTGGTCGCGCTGCACCTGACGCTCTCCGCGTCGCTGCTGATCCTGAACCGCGCGAGGCCGTCGGCGGGGATCCTTCGCGTGATTCTCGACTGGCATCCATTGATGCTGTTTCCCCTCCTTTACAAGGAAGTGGAGCTGCTGGCGCCGGTTCTCGGCGACTGGCGGCTGACTGCGGCGATTCCGGCCTGGGAATCGGCGCTGTTCGCCGGGCAACCGAGCCTGTACCTGAGCGAGCGGCTGGCGTTCGTGCCGCTGTCCGAGTACCTGCATTTCTGCTACCTGTCCTATGTGATCGTCATTCCGTCGGTGGCTGCGTACTGGTACATCAGCGGACGGCGCGTGGCTTTCGGCGAGCTGATGCTGATCCTCTCGACCGTGCTGCTGGGGAGCTACCTGTTCTTTATCCTGCTGCCGGTGGACAGCCCCTACTACCTGTCGCCGCGCCTGGGTCCGCCGCTCTCCGGCCACTTCTTCTTCGATCTCGTTCATCAGGTGTCGGCGCGCGGCGGCGCCCGCGGCGGCGCGTTTCCCAGCGCGCACGTGTCGGGTGCGGTCGTAGTGAGCCTGGTCGCCTGGCGGCACCATCGCCGGCTCGCCTACCTGCTCGTCCTGGTCACCATGAGTGTGATGATCGCCACCGTCTACGGGCGCTTCCACTACGTCCTCGACTCGCTCGCCGGAGCGGCCCTCGCGATCGCCGTCGTTGTGGGGTATCGATATCTCTCCGGAGACGCCAGACGTCTGGCGGACTATGATCCGTTATCGAACCGACAGTGCTGAAGACATTCCTGCCTGCCGCTCTCCTGCTCCTGGCCGCGCAGCAACCGCCGGCGCCAAAGCCCGGATTCAAGTCCGGCGTCACCGTCGTCGAAGTCGACGTCGTCGCGACCGACAAATCCGGACGGCCGGTTCGAGGGCTCCGCCGGGAAGACTTCGAGATCTCCGAGGACGGCAGGCCGGTCGAGATCGCGACGTTCTCGGCCGTCGACGTGCCCGAGGCGCCTCGCCACGCCGTCATCCCGGCAGCAGATCGATCGGGGTCCGCGTTCGGGTCGAACGAATCGGCCGACGATGGGCGGGTGATGCTGATCGTGCTCGACGATGTTCAAGTCAGCTTCACGAGCGGTCGCATGGCGACGGTGAAGTCCATTGCGCGCCGCGCGGTCGAAAGGCTCGGTCCCGCGGACCTGGCGGGTGTCCTGACCACCAGCGGACGCCTTGGCGGTCAGGCGGAGTTCACGACGGACAAGCGCAGGCTCCTGGACGCGATCGAGCGATTCGTGCCCCAAGGAGAGCACGACCTTCCCGCAATCGCCCTCGGACCGCCAGCGCCGGGCGCGCCCCGACCGACCCACGCGGCGATCGGAGAACGATCTCGGCAATGGCGGGATTGAGCGCCGCGGCGCGAGCGATGGCGACGATCCAGCACCGGCGGAAGGGCGTGCTCTTCATCAGCCAGGGCTTTCCGGCCACGCTCGAGGAGATCATCCGGAATCCCACAATCGGCGCCGCGTCGGACTCCATCCAGGAATTCATGCTGACGGCGCAGCGCAGCAACGTGGCCGTCTACACGATCGATCCCTGCGGGCTGGAGTCCGATGCCACGTGCACCCGGACGTCGCGTCAGAGCCTGCGGACAATCGCGGAAGCGACGGGTGCGTTCGCCGTGACGAACACGAATGCCCAGGAAGAGTCCATCGAGCGGATACTCGCTGAAAACGGCACTTACTACATGGTCGGCTACTACTCGCCGGCTCCGTCGAACGACGGCAAGCATCATCGAATCACCGTGCGGACGCGAGCGCCCGACGTCGAGATCCGCGCGCGCGAGGGGTACAATTCACCGGGAAAGGGTGCGAAAGCGTCCGACGCGACGCCGCTCGAGATCCTGACTCGATCCGTGATTCAGACAGGCGGCCTGGCTATGCGCATGGTCGCGATTCCGGCGCCCTTGTCGACAGCCCCCTCCGCCGCAGTGATCGTCGGTATCGAGCTGCCCACGGCCGCGGCCGTGCGTGCGGGCCGTGTCGAGTTCCACATCGTCGCGATGGATCAGGAAGGAAAGACCCGGTCTCGCGTGCGATTCACGACGAACTTCGCCGCCTCCGAAAAGACGTCGTCGCAGTGGACCCGCACCGGTTCACGGATCGATCTCGCGCCGGGCGAGTACCAGATTCGCGTCGCTGCCGCCGGCGCCGACAAATCGCAGGGCAGCGTGTTCGTGGACGTGTCCGTGCCGAAATTCGACGTGGAGCTCGGCGTGGGAGGGTTGTCGCTTGGCGCTGCCAGCCCGGTCGCCGCCACGGGGGCCGACCGGCTTCGAGGCGTGCTGCCGTTGGTGCCTCTCGCGACGAATGAACTCGCGCCGGGTACCGCCGTCTCGGCGCAGCTGCCGATCAGGATCTCGTCAAAGGCCGCGTCCGGTTCCCTGACGATCACCGCGACGCTCGTGCGTGCTGACGGCACAACGCAGCCACTCGATCGCATCCACGCCGTCGCGCGCGACTACGCGAGCGCCGCGGGCAAGGTCTATCGCGTCGCGCTTCCACCAGCACTTGCGCCCGGAAGCTACCGCGTCACCGTGGAGAGCACGCTCGGCCGCACCACTGTTGCGCGCGAAATCGCGTTCTCCGTTCTCTCGCGACCATGAACGTGTCCGCCTACCTTTAAGTTCGACAGGGTGTGCTCATGACCGCGGAATCCATTCTCTCGGTGGCCATGCTGGCCGGCTTTCTCTGGACGGTCCGTGTCCTCCTCCCGAAAGCGGCCCGTGAGCACGACATGCTCGCGATGACCTGCGCGATCGCGACGGCGGTGCTGACATTGCTCGGGTTCCTGGCATTCGCGGTGCGCCTGCGCGGCGGATCCCCTGTTTGAATCCGGTCGCGGCCTGAACAGTCGGGACTCCCCCGCTAGGGCGCCAGGGCAATCTTCACGTTCTTGACCGGCGCGCCATCCTTCAGAAACCGCGCGCATGCCGACCAGTTGTTCACTTCGTTGATGACCTTCAGCACGAGAACGTTCCGGCCCTTGGTGAGCGCAACCTCGACGCGGTCCGTGTCCTTCTCGAGCGTGCGCGTCTCGGCGAACTTGAAGACCTGCTTGCCGTTCAGCCACGCCTTGCCCTGATCGTTCGTGCTGAGCGCCAGCGTGACCTTCATGTCCTCGTCCGCCATCACGTATGCGACGGCGTAGCCGGCCACGTACTCGCCGCGCTGCTTGCCGAACGACGCGAGGAAGTCGACGAAGTAGTCCGAGGTCTGGTGCGCCGCCCACGCGACCGCGCCGCCGCCGGCGGTCACCGACTCACCCGCCTTCGGCGTCACCGCCGCTTCGCCCTTGAGGAAGTCCTTGTCGATCTCGGTCGCCCCTGATTCTCCATCGATGGCGATCGGCGCCAGCACCAGCCAGTTGCGAATGAAGCCCTCGGCGTCCGGGCTGAACGTCTGCGGCGCCTGCACGAGGACGGCGCTGAGGAGGGCAACGACTGCGGTAGTTCTCATGAAGTCTCCTTGGAGGTGCGTCTGTTCGTTCGAGTGAATCCTAGCCCCGTTCCGGGGATTTTGAAAAACCCCGCCGCGCGTTGACATGTCGCGCGTGTCGGGGGCACGATAGCTCCTGACGGCTCCACGCGCCAGCGCCCTGCGGGCCGGCCTGACAGGCAGATGCGCCATGACCCACCTGGTGCGGGCTTGCGCCGCCATCGCTCTCCCGTTGCTGCTCGCCGGATGCGAGGGCGATTTTCTCGTCCTCGGCCCCACGCAGCCGGGCCAGGGCATCGTCATCTTCATTCACGTGGATTTTGCGGGAACGTCCCAGGCGGTCGACGTCGATGTACGGGACCTGACGAAGACCGAAGGGCCCTGCTCCGAAGGCGGTGAGGGCGAGGCCCCGAGCTGGCGCGAGTGCGTCTCGTCGGTCCGGGTGTTCCCCGGGTGGTCCGCGACGCTTTTCGAAGACGAGGACTTCAGAGGCAGGAGCCTGACGATCACTGCGGACACGCACAACCTGCGCGAGTTACCCGGCCCGTGCGACGGCAGCTTCAACGACTGCGTACGGTCGATTCGCGTGACCAGACAATAGGTTCGCGCGACGCACTGTATCGATAAAAGCCGCCGCCGCAGGCTCAGTCGGAGCGCCACTCATCCGTTCGGACCGCCGGTAATCGTGAAGTTCGCGTTGCGAATGACGATGTTCCGGCGGCAATCGATGCGTCTCGAGGAGGGCTCCGATCGGAAGCGGCCTGGCTCGATCCAGTATGTATGTCCAGCCGGAACGTTGGCGAAGACGTAGGAGCCGCCGCTGACTGCGGCGGTAAGCCGGACGCCGCCGGGCGCGGTCATCGTCATCTCCCGGAGCGTGTAGGTGCGGGTCACGTTGCGGCCCTCTCGATGATCGTTGACCCTCCAAACCAGCGGCCCGGAGATTTGGCCCGTCACGGCACACGTCCCCACAGGAGCCGGCGGCTGGGGCGGAGTGGGTTTCGGCTCATCGGACGGCGGGGGGACCGGAATTGGAGGTGTCGGCGGCGGTGGCGGCGGTAGCGCTGTAGCGTTCCACAAACGCCGATACGGGAACGTCTCGCACAGGAAGGGTCCGGCAACCCGGTGGCTGAGACATACCCTCATCTGCGTGCTCGTCACAGGGCCTTCGGGGGGCGATTCCATCCGCAGGACGGTGATCGCCTTGCCAGCGCCAACGACGACGCTGGCATTTGTGACGTCGCTTACCAGCCCCGGCACCGGCGTGCCATCCGACTGGATCGCCGACGTGCTCACAGAGACGTGGTCGGTGCCTTGCGAGCCGTCATAGTGGTAGATGACCTGGATCCTCACCTCGGTGGGCGACACGCCGAAAGCTCTGAAATACCTGATGCTGTTCGGCTCGGGCTGGCCTTCCCCGGGAGGCGGCTGGATGCCGACGAGCGCAGCACCGGAGAGCGCCGTAAGAAGCAGTAGACGAATCATGTTCGACCTCCTGCTTCAGATGGCGAAAAAACGACGGAAATCCCGTCAGTCCTACGTCGTTCGCCTGACGACCTCGACCCCTCCACCTGAGCCGTGCGCCGAACGCCAGTCCTTTACCTTGCCATCGAGGCTTCACTTCTTCGCGCCGGACGGTTTCGGCGCGGCGCTCGTCATCTGATCGGCGATGCGCTGCATGCCGGGCGCGAGGTTCGGCTCGAACGCCGCCTTGATCTCCTCGGAGTAGTGCGCGGCATTCTCGCCGAGCAGCTCCAGCCGCTGGGTGAGCCGCGTTTTCTTTTTCGAGACCGCCTCGAACTGCCAGTGCACGAGGAGCTCCGCCTTCTCGAGGAATGACCCTCCGCCAATCGTGTAGCCGCGTCCTGACTTGACGTCCTTGAGCAGCCACGAATTCGGGGGCTGCCCCGGCATGCGCGTCCACCCGCGCGTGCCCTTCGCGAACGGTCCTTCGAGGCTGAACTCCGCGGGCGGATCGTTCCAGTTGCTGACGTCGGTCATGTACTTCCACGCGAACGACTTCGGGACGTTCACGTCGACCGAGTGTTGAAACTTCCATGCTGACGCTCGCTTCATGCGTCCACCTCGTGCGTCGGGGAGATCGACTTTGCGACACCAATATATGCCGTATGATGCCGCGCATGCATCAGCGACTTTGCACACTCCGCGCCCTGGGCGCGTTCCTGGCGATCGTCACGAGCGGACTCGCCGTACTTCACGCGGGACAGTCCGCCGCGCCGGCCCCGCCCGACGCCGCAATGATCGACAGGAAGGTCGACGAGTTGCTGAATGCCCACGTGAAAGTGAACGGCTTCAGCGGAACCGTCCTGCTCGCGAGCGAAGGAAAACCGCTCGTCGCCAAGGGCTACGGCTTCGCCAACATCGAGTGGCAGATCCCCAACTCCCCGCAGACGAAGTTCCGGATCGGCTCGGTGACGAAACAGTTCACGTCCATGCTGATTATGCAGCTGCGCGAGGCCGGAAAGGTCAAGCTCGAGGATTCCGTGTGCGCGTACGTGGCGCCGTGCCCCGAGGCGTGGAAACCGGTGACGATCCACCATCTGCTCACCCACACATCGGGCATCCCGACGTACACGGGGATCGCGTCGTGGCGGGAAACGAACATGGTGCCGAAGAGCGTCGACCAGATCGTCGCGATCGTCCGTGACCTGCCCCTCGAGTGGGCGCCCGGCGAGCGTTACGCGTACAACAACTCGGGCTACTTTCTCCTCGGCGTGGTGATCGAGAAAGCAACCGGGAAGAAATACGAACAGGCGCTGCAGGACATGATCCTGACGCCGCTCGGCATGAAGGACACGGGATACGACTGGTCCAGGACGATCCTTCCCCGCCGCGCCTCAGGGTACGCCGGACCGGGCGATGCGAGAACGAATGCCGCCGCCCTGGACATGCAGCAGCCGTACGCGGCAGGCGCGATGTACTCGACCGTCGAGGATCTCCTCAGGTGGGATCAGGCGCTCTATACGACGACGCTGCTGCCGGAGGCGGCGAAGAAGATCATGTGGACGCCGTTCAAGAGCAGCTACGCGTACGGCTGGGTCGTGCCGGAGCCTGGTCCGCCAACGTTCGGGCACCAGCGGCTCGCGCACGGCGGCGGGATCAACGGATTCTCGAGCGGGCTCATCAGGGTCCCCGAGAAGAAGCTGACGTCGATCGTGCTCGCGAACAGCGAGACGTCGAACGCGTTCAACGTCGCGCGGGATCTGCTGGCGATCGCCTACGGCGAGCCGTATACCCTCCCGGTCGCGCGCACCGTCGCGGCCGTCGATCCGAAGATCTTCGACGAGTACGCCGGGAAGTACGAGCTGAAGCCGGGCTTCTTGCTCACCGTCACGCGCGAGGGGAACAGCCTCATGGCGCAGGCCACGGGCCAGGGCCAATTCGCGCTGTATCCGGAGTCGGAGACGGTCTTCTTCGCGAAGGTGGCCCCGATGACCATCACCTTCACCAGGGGTGATGGCCGCATCACCCACCTCGTGATCAATCAGGGAGGGCAAAACCAGCTGTTCAAGAGACTGCCTTGACGGACGGCTCTGGGCTTTGGGCTCTAGGCTCTCGCAGGCCCAAGGCCTACTCTTTAGCTCGTACCGCCGACCACGTGCCCGAGCCGGCGCCTTCGAACTCGAGGCGGCCGCCCATCGAATCGCCGTCGACGGTTCCGGTGAAGATCCCCTGCGTCTTCGAGCCCTCGATGTTGAACGCCACGGCGAAGGCGATCTCCTTCTCCTTGATCGTGCCCCCGAGCTCGGAGACGCCGTAGTAACCCTGGTAGGTACCGGACAGCTTCTCGCCGTCCTGCTTGAACGTAAACACCGGGCTGCCGCTGATCGACTCGAGCTGCAGCCGTCCGTTCCACTTGCCTGCGACCTTCGCTGGCTCACGTGCCGATGACGCAAGAGCGACATGGACGGCGGCGGCAACGAGGACGACGGTGAGCAGGCGCGTAACGGTAGTCATGAACGCTATCTTACGACGCCCGTGGCAAAATCATCCTCAACGGCGAATGCGAGGACCCGCGTGACCGATCTCACCCGCAGGACGTTCCTTCGACGCGTCGGCGCATTCGCCGCCGCGCCCGCGATCGTCCGCCGCTTTCAGAAATCGCCGCGGTATCCGATCGCCTTCTCGACGCTCGGCTGTCCGAAGTGGCCGTGGACGCGCGTGCTCGAGCAGGCCGCGGCTCTCGGCTACCAGGCGATCGAGCTGCGGGGGATCGAGGGCGAGATGGATCTGACGAAGCGGCCCGAGTTCGCGCCCGGGCGCCTCGCGCAGACCATCGCCGATCTGAAGGCGCTCGACCTGAAGATCTCGGACCTCGGCGCGTCCGCGCGCATGCACGAGGCGGACCCGAAAGTGCGCGCGCTGCAGCTGGACGAAGGCCGGCGTTTCATCGATCTCGCGCAGAAGCTCGGCGCGCCTTACGTCCGTGTGTTCGGCGATCGCGTGCCGCCGGGGGAAGCTCGGACGGCGACCATTCCGCGCGTCATCGACGGCCTCAGGACGCTGGGTGAACATGCCAAGGGCAGCGGCGTGGCGGTCATCATCGAGTCGCACGGCGATTTCGCCGACTCGCCGTCCCTGGCCGCCATCCTCGAGGGCGCCGCGATGCCGAACGTGGCGCTCCTCTGGGATGCGCACCATACGTTCGTCCTTGGCAAGGAGGACCCGGCCTCGACCTACGCGCGGCTCGGATCGTTCGTGCGCCACACCCATTTGAAGGACTCGGTGCCGAAGGGCGCCGACCGTCAGTACGTGCTGACCGGTCGGGGCGACGTGCCGGTCAAGGACACCGTGGCCGTGCTCGTCCGCAGCCGCTACCCCGGCTACTTCTGCTACGAATGGGAGAAAGCCTGGCATCCCGAGACTCGAGGAGCCCGAGGTCGCCTTTCCGCACTACGCGGCCGAGATGCGGCGGTATCTCTCGGACGCCGGGGTCGTGCCGCGGGACTGAAACGAGCCCGGTAACGCCGGCGACGCGACCGGCGGCCGGCCGGCGTGTTACGATGCTTCGGATTTTCAGCCGGGGCGGCCCGGTCAACAGGAGGTCATCGTGGCCCACGACCCGAACGAACAGAATGGCATTTCACGCCGCGATTTCACCGCGCGCGTCGGCGCGGCAGCGGCAGGCCTCGCGGTCGGCGGCGAGTTCTTCCGGCCGGCGGTGCACGCCTCGACGCAGGGCCGGATCCTCGGCGCGAACGACAAGGTGGTGCTCGCGAGCATCGGCGTCCGCGGCCAGGGCAACTCGCTCAAGCGCGGGTTCGCGCAGCTGAAGAACGTCGAGGTCAAGACCCTCTGCGACATCGACGGCAACCTCTCCGCCGAGCGCGTCAACGATCCGCGCCTGAAGGACGTCGCCACCTTCAAGCCGAACTTCGTGCAGGACATGCGCCGCGTGTTCGAGGACAAGGACATCGACGGCGTGGTCATCGCGACGCCGAACCACTGGCACGCGCTCGCGACGATCTGGGCGCTCCAGGCCGGCAAGCACGTGTACGTCGAGAAGCCCTCGTCGCACACGGTCTGGGAAGGACGGAAGAGGTCGAAGCCGCGGCGCGCTTCGGCAAGATCGTCCAGGTCGGCACGATGAACCGGAGCCGCCCCGCGGTGCGCGCCGCGATCAAGTTCATGCACGACGGCGGCATCGGCAAGGTCTACATGGCTCGCGGGCTGTGCTTCAAGCCCCGCCCGGGCATCGGCAAGTATCCCGACGGCCCGATGGGCCCCGGCGAGAAGTTCGCGCTGACGGTCAACTCGACCAACTACGAACCGGCGTACGACGCGGCGTACCTCTCGAAGGTCGAGTACGACCTCTGGATCGGCCCCGCGCCGAAGAAGCCGTTCAACCGCAACCGCTTCCACTACAACTGGCACTGGCAGTGGGACTACGGCAACGGCGACACGGGCAACCAGGGGCCGCACCAGTTCGACATCGCGCGCTGGGGCCTGAACAAGCAGGAGCATCCCGTCAAGGTCAGCTCGATGGGCGGCTACTTCGGGCCTGAGTCGGCGCAGGACACGCCGGACATGCAGACGGCGCTCTTCGAATACGCCGACGGCACGATCCTCGAGTTCGGCACCCGCGGCGAGCACACGAACGACGAAGGCGGCGTGCGCATCGGCAACCTGTTCTACGGCTCCAAGGGCTGGCTCTGGATCGACGAGACCGGACGGCGCTGGCAGTCGTACATGGGCGCGGTCGGCACGAAGAACGAAAAGGGACCGGGCGCCGACACGCCGCCGGAAGCCGGCGCGGAGCCCGTGGGCCTGACGACCACCGAGTTCCCGCACTATCAGAACTGGGTCGACGCGATGCGCGCGAACGATCCGAAGCTGCTGACGTGCGACGTGCTCGAGGGGCATCTCTCGTCTGCGCTGGCCCACCTCGCGAACATCTCGTACCGCGTCGGGCACGGCCTGGCCTTCGACGGCAAGTCCGAGCGCTTCGTCGGCGACAAGAAAGCCGATCAGCTGCTGACGCGCGAATACAGGAAGGGCTTCGAGATCCCGAAGCTCACGTAAGGCCGCTCCAGGCATCCGGCGATCGCAAGGCGGTCGCCGGGTGCGTCACCCGCGCCCCGTCACGCGCGAGGCTCGTTCGCCGCCTGCAGGCGCCGCTGCTTCTGATTGACGCGATAGTTCTCCTCGAGATACTCCACGCCGTCGGCGCTGATCTGCAGGCGGGACTGATCGTCCTTGCTCACGAACTTCTTCTGGATCAGGTACCAGATCGTGAAGGCCAGGTGCTCCCGCGGCCGGCCCGTGAGGCTCTCGAGATCGCTCGTGAGCAGCGTCGGCGTCTCCGGCTCCATCCGCCGGCGCGTGTAGAGCGCCTCGAGCACCGTCAGCCGTCCCATCTGCTCCAGGTCGAAGTCGTTCTCGGAGTTCTCCCCGCTGGAGATCAGCCGCCACCGATCCTGCTTCTGCTTGTGATACAGGATATCGTAGCGCGCCCGGCTCTCCGGGTTGCTCAGGACCGTGTACGCCTCGTGCACCTGGTGGAAGCGATCGGCGCTGCCGGTCTCCCCGTTGTCGGGATGAAAACGCTGCGCGAGCAGGCGGTAGATGCGGTGGATGGTGTCGGGCTCCGCGTTCACGCTGACCTGGAGCACCTCGTAGTAGTCCGCTTTTCCTTCAGTCATATGTTGCTCACGGTAGATCACCGGGCGTGGAACTGCAACTCGTGCCGGGAGCGTGTAGCATTGCGCCATGCATTCAACGGCAAGGCGTCTCACGTGGATCCTCGGTTGCGCGTTGCTGCTCCTTAGTACCCTTCTATCCGGCCAGGCGCCTTCCCTGCCGCGCCTTCGCGTCTCCGACAACAAACGGTTTCTGGTAACGGCGGACGGCCGGCCGTTCTTCTGGCTCGGCGACACCGCGTGGGAACTCTTCCACCGCCTGACGCGCGAGGACGCCGATCGCTACCTGCAGAATCGTTCGAAGCTTGGCTTCACCGTCATCCAGGCGGTCGCGCTCGCGGAGTTCGACGGGCTCGGCCAGCCGAATCCCTACGGCCACACGCCGCTCGCCAACAACGATCCGACGCAACCGAACGACGCGTATTTCGGGCACGTCGACTGGATCGTGAAGCGCGCGAACGCGCTCGGGCTGTACGTGGGGCTGCTGCCGACGTGGGGCGACAAGTGGAACCGCGCGAAGTTCGGCGTCGGTCCGGAGATCTTCACGCCGGCGAACGCGGAAACGTACGGCCGCTGGCTCGGACAGCGCTATCGTGACGCGGGAATCGTCTGGATCGTCGGCGGCGACCGTCCGATCGACAACGACACTCATCGCGAGATCATCCGCGGGCTCGCGCGCGGGCTTCGTGCCGGCGACGCGGGCGCGCACCTGATCACCTTCCATCCGCCTGGCGGACAGTCATCGTCGACGTGGTTTCACGACGAGGAGTGGCTCGACTTCAACATGCGGCAGAACGGGCACACGACCGAGTTCACCGCGCGGTACGAGCTCACGCGCGCCGACTACGATCGGACGCCGACGAAACCCGTCCTCGACGGCGAGCCGGTCTACGAGGATCATCCGATCTCGTTCGACGCGAAGCGGCTCGGGCACTCGATCTCCGCCGACGTCCGCCGCGCCTTGTACTGGGATCTGTTCTCAGGCGCCTTCGGACATACCTACGGCCATCATTCCGTCTGGCAGTTCCTCGCGGCCGGGCGCGAACCGGTCAACAATCCGCTCCTTCCGTGGACCGAAGCGATCGAGCAGCCGGGCGCCCGGCAAATGCTCTACGGCCGCGGGCTGATCGAGTCGCGGCCCTTCCTGACGCGCATTCCGGCGGACGATGTCATCGTTGCGTCGGCGGTGCCGACGAGCGTGCCGGGCGCGGGACGCCATCGATTCGTGGCCACCCGGGACACGGACCGGACGTACGCCATGGTGTATGTCCCGGTTGGACGACGATTCAGCGTGAAGATGGACTGCATCGGCGGAGCGAAGATCACGGCGTGGTGGTACAACCCGAGGGACGGCCGAGCGACCGCGGCCGGCACCTTCAAGAATGTGGGCGAGCAGCAGTTCATACCCCCCGATCCGGGTGAACTGCTCGACTGGGTCCTCGTGCTGGACGATGCCGCGCAGAACTATGGTCCGCCAGGAGTCCCGCGCGGCCGGGTCGGTGGCTAGAGCGCCTTTCAGGATGCTGTAGTGTCCGCGTTCAGGACCGCTGTAGTGTCCGCCTTCAGGCGGACTACCGCGAGAGTCCGGCTGAAGCCGGACACTACAACTGCACGCTTCGGTTCGGGGCTACCAGCGGAGCGGATCGGGGAAGAACTCCTCTACGAGATCCCGGTAGTACGGCATCAGCTCGTCGACGTTCGGACGAGGAGCGCCCTTCGAATACAGATCGTACCGGTTGAACGCGCGGACCCACTTCATCATGCTGCGATCCGTGTCGTTCGCCAGGTGCGCGTAGGCGCCTTCCTTGTGCCACGGATAGAACGAGTGGTAGCGCAGCATGTACAGCGCTTCCTGCGGCAGCCGGTCCTTGACGACGTGATAGATGTACTCGTCGTGGCCCCAGGACATGTGGACGTTGTCCAGCCCGCAGCCTGGTTCGTAGATGCCGTTCTCGGTCTGATACTCCGGCACCGCGGCGTCTGGATTCCTGGTGAAGAGATGGCTGTAGACGATGGAGTCGGCCCAGCGGCAGCCGACAGGAAACGTGTCCCCGACGACGGCCCACTGCGGCTCGCCGAAGAGGCAGAGGACCTTGCCGAGATCGTGGACGAGCCCGGTGACGATCATCCATCGCGGCTGGTTCGCCGCGCGGATCGCTTCCGCGGTCTGCATCGCATGCTCGATCTGCGTGAAGTCGATGTCGGGATCGCTGTCGTCGACGAGCGTGTTGAGGAACTCGAGCGTCTCGAACACGGTCATGCGCCTGCGTTCGAGCGGCAGGTACTCGCGCTTCTTCGCGAGGACGAAGTCCAGCGTCTGATGGGTGTGGTTCAGACGGTAGAACTCCTCGACGCGCGGCGCCGCGTGCTCGTAGTCCCTGAACTGATCGACCGGCTTCGGCAGGAGCGGGCTGCCTGATTCACGTACCTGCATCTGCGCACCTCAGACAGAAATATTAGCGCGATTCGATGCAGGGGCGCGATTCGGGGGACGGACGGCCGGCTCTAGACCGCTTCGGCCAGGTGCAGCTTTCGGGCGTCCCGTTTCGGCATCTCGATCTTCGCGGTCATCTGCGAGCCGTCGGCGACCACGAGGCTGGCCGCGGTCAGTTTGCCGTCGACTACCGCGGTACTCTTGATGTCCAGGCGGGTTTCGGCGCCGATCGTGCCCTTCACGGAGCCCGAAACCACGACCGTTCCTGCGGATATCTGACCGACGACCTTCGAGCCCTGTGCGAGCGTCAGGACCCGGCCCGAGAGGGAGATGCTGCCTTCGACGCGGCCGGCAATGACCAGATCCTCGCTGCCGGTGATGTCGCCCTTGATCACAATCGACTGACCGTTGCTCATTGATCCTCCACAAGAGGTCCGGCTGAAGCCGGACACTACAGGCACTCTGCGAAAGGTCCGGCTAAAGCCGGACACTACAGGCACTTCCCGAGAGGTCCGGCTGAAGCCGGACACTACAGGCACTCCACAGAGAGGTCCGGCTGAAGCCGGACACTACTGGCACTCCACAGAGGTCCGGCTGAAGCCGGACACTACTGGCACTCCACAGAGGTCCGGCTGAAGCCGGACACTACTGGAGGGTCCGAAGACGCCTGTAGTGTCCGGCTTCAGCCGGACCCTCGATGGCAAAGCCTGTTCCCGTGTGGGCTGAACGGTTTGCGGAAGGAAACGGCCGGCGAACCAGAGACTACGATCCAAATTGTGTCGGTCGATTACAGAATCCGGAGCGGCCGCTACTTCTTCTTCGATTCGTTCCAGTAGATCTTGACGTTGCGCGTCGCGCGGCCCGACGCGACGATGTCGGGTAACTTGTCGTTGTTGAGGTCGGCCACCACGAGGTCTTCCGTGGCCATCCCGCCGTCGTCGATCGTGGTCTTCGAGCGCAGCGCGCCGGCCTTGTCCACCGCGTAGACGGCGACCCCAGGCTTGCCGTCCCGCCAGCCGACGGCGAGCTCATCGTTTCCGTCGCCGTCGAAATCCGCCCATCCGAGCGCGTGCCCGCCCGCGATCTCGGACTCGATCGTCGTGCGCGGCCACATCCCCGGTCCCTCGGCGTAGATCACCACGGCCTTGCCGTGCCAGGGCTCGACGGTCGCGAGCATCCGGCGCCCTTCCACTCGTCCCGCCTTGATCTCGCCTGGCGATCCCTCGCCGATGAGCGTGCGCGCCCAGGAGCCGGCGGCCTTTCGCTTGAACAGGCTCACACCCTCCCGGCTCGCGGTGAGGATCTCGTCCTGCGGATCCTTGTCGCTATTGAGCGGGAGGACGTTGTGGAGGATGTGCAGCGTATCGTCGACGACCTCGACGGGCCATGGATCCGTCCGTGGGTTGGCCGGCGGGCGGAATATGAGGATTCTCGCGCCCTGTCCCTGCCAGTCCGGGCCCTTGGTGCCGCGCCCGTGCAGCGGCGTGACGACGAGATCGGCGCGCTTGTCGCCGTCGACGTCGGCCCACCGGATGCGGTGCAGCGTGGGCTCGTCCGCGATCGAGAACAGCTCCCAGTCCGAGCCCGGCGCGCCCTGCCTGACCCAGTGCAGCGTGCCGCCGCTCGACGTGTTCGTCGGCTGCCAGGACGCGCCCAGCGCGACATCGAGCTTGCCGTCGCGGTCGATGTCCTCGAGCGCCAGGCAGACGTTGTCGCGAGGCGTGGCGCCGGTCAGGATGACGCGCTTCTGCCACGTGGGCGCTTCGAACCACACGAGGTCCGTCGCGTTGATCGCGACGACGTCCGTGCGTCCGTCGCCGTTCACGTCACCGGTGGCAACGGCGTAGCCGATGCCGAAATCCGAGGCGATCTGCTCGGCGCGGAAGGCCACAGGACTCGCGCCGCCAGCCTGGCGCGCCGACGCGTCCGCCATTGCCATCGCGAGCGCCGCTGCTATGAGAGTCATCTGGATCGTTCTCATGGAAACCTCGCTGTCGCGGCCGGGCAGCTCTCAGCCCCTGCCGATGTAGGGCATCTTCGTCGCCATCACCGTCATGAACTGCACGTTCGCGTCGAGCGGCAGGCTGGCCATGTAGACGACGGCGCGCGCGACGTGATCGACGTCCATCACCGGCTCGGCCGCCACGCCGCCGTGCGCCTGCGGGACACCCGTCGCCATGCGCTCGGTCAGATCGGTCGACGCGTTGCCGATGTCGATCTGGCCGCATACGATGTCGTGCTCGCGGCCGTCGAGCGACGTCGATCTCGTCAGCCCGGTGATCGCGTGCTTCGTGGCGGTGTAGGGCGCCGAGCGGGGCCGCGGCACGTGGGCCGAGATCGATCCGTTGTTGATGATGCGGCCGCCTCGCGGCGTCTGGCTCTTCATGATCCGGATCGCCTGCTGCGTGCAGTAGAACGCGCCGCTCAGATTCGTATCCACCACGCGCCGCCACTGCTCGACGGTCAAATCCTCGAGCGGCACACCAGGCGCGCTGATCCCCGCGTTGTTGAAGAGAAGATCGAGGCGGCCGAACGCCTCGAGCGCCTGTCGAAAGAGCGCGCGCACGGACTCTGGATCGGTGACGTCAGCCGGCAGGGCCAATGGCTTGGGCACGTGATGGCCTTCGAGCTCTCCGGCAATCTGATTCAGGCGCTCGGCGCGGCGGCCGGCGAGCACGACCGAGTAGCCGGCGTGCGCGAGCGCAACCGCAACCGCCTTGCCGATCCCGGACCCTGCTCCGGTGACGAGAGCGACCTTTGCAGTGGTGGTCATGCGGGTTGCCCCGGGACGAGCGGCAGCCGCACGGGCCGCCCGCCCTGCTCCGCCGATCGATCCGCGGCGAGGCAAATCTCCATCGTCTTCTGCGCATCGAAGACGTCAATCGAGGTATCGCGTCCAGCGATCACGCAGTCGACGAGCTCGTCCATCTCCGCCTGGAACGGATGGTGGCTCACGTCGGCGGAACCCGGCATCGCGCAGACGATCCGGACGGCCGGCCGCCCCAGCCCGTCGGACGACGGTTCGAGGGCGACGCCCTCGACGGGATTCTCGCGCCGGAGCGCCTCGATGTCGATCGGATCGGCGAGCGACTGCAGCAGATCCTGCCGCAACGTCGCGCGATCCCCCATCAGCTCGACCTGGAAGGTGTACGGCAGCATGAAGTCCGTCGAGCTCGTCACGTGGCCGAGCGCGTCCCCGTCGAGCCGGGCATTCACGAGGATCGATGTCGGCCACTCGTAGCCTTCGGTAAAGCGCGTGTGGAACGCGCTGACCTCGGCGACCTCGTGGCCCGAACACCACCGCAGCGCGTCCACCGCGTGGCACCCGGCGGCCAGGAGATGACTGCGGCCGCTCGCGCGCGTCCGCACCCACTCCCATCCGGGATACCAGTCCGTGACGTTCGACAGGTATTGCGTGCGCGCGAAGCGGATGCGTCCGAGCTGGCCCGATTCGCGCAGCCATCGCGCGAAGCGCAGGAACGGGTTGTACCGGAGCTCGAACGACACGATCGTCCGGACGCCGGACGCCCGCACGGCGTCCCGGATCTGAATCAGCTCGCCCTCGTCGAGGCCGGTCGGCTTTTCGAGCACGATGTGCTTGCCCGCCCTGGCGGCCGCCACGGCCTGGCTGGCGTGAAGATGGTTCGGTGTCGTGATCGACACGATGTCGACGTCCGGGGCCTCGAGCAGATCCTCGTAGCGCGTGGTGACGCGCGCGCCCGGCAACTGGAGCCCGTGCTTGTCGAGCGTCGCGGCAATCCGGGCCTCGTCGCGGCCGTGCAACCACGTGACGGAGGCCCGTGGATTCTTCTGGAATGCCGAGATGTGCTGGGCCGCGCACCAGCCGACGCCCGAAACGGCCACGCCAAGTTTTCCGTCACGCGCAGGCACGCCATAGCCTAGACTAGAGCGCTTATGAGCGCAAAACTTGCTGCCATTCCTGTTGCCGCGGTCCTGGCCGCAGCGTCGGTCGTTGCGCAGGACGGGTTCGTGTCCCTCTTCAACGGCAAGGACCTCACGGGCTGGAAGGTCCCGGCCGGTGACAACGGTCACTGGCGAGTCGTCGACGGCGTGATCGACTACGACGCCGAGAGCGAAGCCGCCGGTGACAAGTCGCTCTACTCGGAGCGCGAGTTCGGCAACTTCGTGCTGAAAGTCGAGTGGCGAATCAAGGCCACGCCTTACACCAACCCGAACGTGCCGATCATCCTGTCGAGCGGTCTCCACAAGAAGGACGCCGACGGCAAGGAGATCCGCCTCAACGTGCCGGACTCCGATTCCGGCATCTACCTTCGCGGGACGAGCAAGGCGCAGATCAACATCTGGGGCTGGCCGGTCGGATCCGGCGAAGTGTACGGCTATCGCACCGACAGCAAGATGCCGCCGGCGGTCCGCGCCGGCGTGACCCCGAAGCGCAACGCCGACCGCGACATCGGACAGTGGAACGCGTTCGAGATCACGATGCGCGGCGATCGGTTGACCGTCGTGCTCAACGGCGAGGAAGTGCTCGGCAACGCGCAGCTGCCTGATATTCCCGCGCGCGGGCCCGTCGCGCTCCAGCATCACGGCGCGAAGAAGGGTGGCGTCTGGGTGAGCCCGCCGTCGCTCGTGCAGTTCCGGAATATCTCCATCAAGGAACTGTAGCGCGCCGGCATGTTCGGGCTGTTCTACCACCCGTACGGGGTCATCCTGCAGGCGATCGCCATCGTGCACTTCGTCCGGCGACGGCCGGACACGTATTGGCTGTGGATCATCCTGATGGGTGGCGGCCTGGGCGCTGCCGTGTACATCTTCCTCGAGGTGATCCCTGACGCCGGGCTGCTTCGCACGAGCTTCCAGGTGTTTCCGCGTCGGCGCCACATCAAGCAGCTGCAGGCCGCCATCATCGATAACCCGTCGATGGGCAACTACGAGGAGCTCGGCGACCTGTACCTCGAGGACGGCAAGTACGTGCAGGCGCGCGAGTGTTTCGACAAGGTGATCGCCTCCCGGACGACGTCGCTCGACCCGTTCTACCGGCGGGCGCTGGCCGCGCTCGCGCTCAACGACTACCCCGCCGCGGTGGCCGATCTCGAGCACGTGGTCCGGCAGGATCCGAAGTACGACTACCAGCGCGCCGCGGGACTGCTCGCGCATGCGCTCGCCAGAGTCGGCGAGCCCGACCGCGCGCTGGAGATGTTCGCGGACGTCACCGAGTTGTCGACCCTGTCGGAGACCCAGTACAACTACGCGGCCCTCCTCGCGGATCGGGGCAAGAGGACGGAAGCGCGCGAGTGGGCCGAGAAGCTCCTGCGAAAGAAGGCCACCATGCCGAATTATCTGCGCCGCCGCGAGCGACAGTGGTTTCGAAAGGCCGCCGCGCTGCTCAAGAAGCTCCCCAAGGCGGCCGCGTGCGTCGCCGCCCTCCTGCTCTTCCCGTATTCAGCGCTCGTGCCGGCACCGCTGGCGCAATCCCAGGCGGCGCCGCCGCGTCCGCTCCGGATCATCGCGTTCGGCGCGCATCCCGACGATGCCGAGCTCAAGGCGAGCGGCGTCGCCGCGCTGTGGGCGGCGGCGGGGCACAAGGTGAAGTTCGTCGCCATGACGAACGGCGACGTCGGGCACTTCGAGCAGGCCGGCGGTCCGCTGGCGCGCAGGCGCAAGGCGGAAGTCGCCGAGTGCGCGAAGATACTCGGCATCGAGACCGAGGTCCTCGACATCCACGACGGCGAGCTCGTGCCGTCGCTCGAGAACCGGAAGACGATGGCGCGACTGATCCGTTCGTGGCAGGCGGACATCGTCATGGGCCACCGCCCGTACGACTACCATCCGGATCATCGCTACACGGGCGTGCTGATGGACGATTCCGCCGTTGTCGTGGTCGCGCCCTTCTTCGTTCCCGACACGCCGCCGACTGCGCGCAATCCGGTTTTCATGTACTACTCCGACGGCTTCCAGGATCCGAAGCCGTTCACGCCCACGGTCGTCGTCGGCATCGACGAGGTCGCGGAGAAGAAGTGGCAGTGCGTCTCGGCGATGCCGTCGCAGTTCGGCGACAAGGACTCCTGGCAGGGACGCACGATGCCAGAACATGCCGGCCGGCGATCGCGAGCGTCAGGCGTATCTGCTGGACATCGTGAAGAAGCGGAACGTCGCCGTCGCGGAGCAGTATCGCGATCGGCTCGTGGCGCTGTACGGCGCCGAGCGCGGCCGCAAGGTCACTTACGCAGAGGCGTTTCAGCTCGGGCAGTACGGACGGCAGGCGCCGCTCGACGAGCTGAAGAGCATGTTCCCCGCGCCGCGCTAGCCTTGCATGTAGTGTCCGGCTTCAGCCGGACCTTCCTGCTATTGACTGCTCTTCGCGTTCAAGGGCGCGCCATGATCCTGCCCGGCGAGCGGCGCGGCCGGCTTGATTCCCGTGGGCTTCGGCTCCAGCGAATAGGAGCGAGGGCCAAGGTGGACGTCTGAGGCGAGCAGCGCGTCCCACGTGATGCCCTTCCCGGTGTAGGCCGAATCGCGGCCCATGATCGCCATCAGCGTCGACAGCGCCGTCTCTTTCGCGGTGTTGACCGGCTTGTCGGTCCGGATCGCGGTGACCCAGTCCACGTGCTCCTGCACGAGCGCGTCGTTGATCGGGCCCTCGTACTTCCAGATCGTCTTCCCCGCGAGATCGACGATCGTCCCTTCGAGGCTGGCCGTTCCCTTGGTACCTACGAACACTTCCTCGCGGCCGTTGGCGCACCCGTTCAGCTGACGGATCGTGCTCTGGAGGTGAACACCGTTGTCGTACTGATAGTCGACGTAGAAGAAGTCGTACTGGTCGCCCGTACGGCGCCGTACGTGCGCGCCCATGCCGACGGCGAGCGCCGGCGACTTGCCCATCACCCACTGCACGGCGTCGAGGTGGTGGATGTGCTGCTCGACGATGTTGTCGCCGGAGAGCCACGCCCAGTTGACCCAGTCGCGGATCATGTATTCCATCTCGCTCCACCCGGGCTCCGGCACGCGGTACCAGAGCGCGCCCTGGTTCCGGATGGTGCGAATGGCACGCACGTCGCCGATCATCCCGTCGAGCACGCGCTTCCTCATCTCGATGCGCGGGTACTCGCGTCGAAGCTGCGTGCCCGTCATGACGCTGAGGCCGAGGCTCGACGCGCGCTCCGCCGTCTGCATGACGGCCCTGGCGCCGGGAACATCGACCGCGACGGGCTTTTCCATGAAGAGGTGCTTCCGCGCGTCGATCGCGGCCGCCATGTGTGCCGGGCGGAAGTGCGGGGGCGTCGCATGCAGCACGACGTCGACGTCGGTCGCGAGCAGCTTTTGAAACGCGTCGAACCCGGTGAAGCACCGCGACTCCGGAACGTCCTGCCCCTTTTCCTGCTTGATCAGCCGGCGCGCTTCGGCGACGCGATCGGGGAAGACGTCGGCGAGCGCGGTGATCTGGAGATTCGATCCGGCGTCGAGGAAGTTCGCCGCGGCGCCGCACCCTCGTCCGCCGCAACCGATCAGCCCGGCCTTCAGCACGCGGCCGTCCGGTGCCTTCGGCGTTACTCGTTCGGGTTGGCGGCCGGAGGGCGCCTGTCCGCGAAGCCGAGCGACCGAGGTGCTCGCGCCCACGGCGGCAACCGTCCCGATGAACGCGCGCCGGCTGAGATCGGACTGCTTCGATTTCATGATGCTGCTCCCCTGTTGATCAGTACAACACGAAACTATAGAGCGTATCGTCCACGCCGACGAGCAGGTACTGACGGCCGTCGAGCATGTAGGTCTGCGGCGCGCTCGTGACGCTGCCGATGTGCGAATGCCACAGCGGCGTCCCCTTCGCGGCGTCGTAGGCCACGATGTTGCCTCCGGCATCTCCCGCGAACACGAGGCCGCCCGCGGTGGTCAGGAGCCCGCCTCCGCCCGCGCCGCCTCCGCCAACTCCCGGATACGGACGACGCCAGACGACCTTTCCGGTTCGGTAGTCGATCGCGGTGAGGAAATTTCCAGCCGACCCGACGTTGACCTGCTCCTGGCCGCCGAGGCCCATCGAGCCGCGAGGATCCAGTTCGGTCAGATAGAAGAGCGAGTACCCGTTTCTCTCCGAAACGTAGAACAGACCGGTGTCGGGCGAGTACGCGGGCGGCTCCCAGTTGATCGTCCCGCCGGCAGTCGGCGACACGAGCGCGCCGCCGACACTGGAGTCCTTCTCCGGATTGCGCCTGAGCGATCCGTTCGGCGCGACGCTCTTCACCCAGTTCGTCGCGCTGCCGTACTTGCTGGTGACGATGTGCTCGCCGGTCACGCGGTCGAGCGTGAAGAAGTATCCGTTGCGCGCGGCCGTCGAGACGAGCTTCCGCTTCCGGCCGTTGATCACGCCATCGATCAGGATCGGCGTCTGCGCCGAGTCCCAGTCGTGCATGTCGTGCGGCGACGTCTGGAAGTACCACGCCATCTTCCCGGTGTCCACGTTGACGGCGACGAGCGAGCACGTGAACAGGTTGTCTCCGTCGCCGCGTCCGGGTGTGTAGGCCGGCGTCGGATTGCCCGTACCGAAGATGTAGAGCCTGGTCTCGGGATCGAACGCGCCGGGCAGCCACGGCTGGGCACCGCCGTGGCGCGCCGCATCCAGGCTCGGCCACGTCTCCAACCCGGGATCGCCCGGATTCATCGGGACGGTATAGAACTTCCACTTCAGATCGCCGGTCTCCGCGTCGAAGGACTGGAGGAATCCCGGCGCGTCGAGATCGTTGCCCGTTCCGACGAGCACGTGCTTGTCGACGATGACCGGGGCGGTGGTCGAGAAGTACTGCAGGCTCAGGTCCGCGATGACCTTGTGCCAGCGTTCCTTGCCGGTTCCCGCGTCGAGCGACACCAGGTAGTTGTCGGGCGTCTCCATGTAGAGGTAGTTGTTCCACATCCCGAGACCGCGATTCGCGATGTGGGTGCCGCCCCTCGTCTTCCAGAAGTAGTGCCAGATCTCGTGACCGTCGCGCGCGTCGAGCGCCCACGCGTTGTCCGGCATCGTGACGTAGATCGTTCCGTCGACGACGAGCGCCGATCCCTTGAGCGATCCGCCGCCAGCGGCGAACTCGCCCGTGCCCTCTCCGCCGACGATGACACGGCCGCCGCGGCCGCCGCCGGACGCAGTGCCCTGGCCCTCGTTCAACCTGGCGACCCACGCCAGCGTAAGGTTCTTCACGGTGGCGCGATTGATTTGCTTGAGCGCGCTGTAGCGCTTCCCCGAGTAGTCGCCCGAGTAGGTCGGCCATGACTCGGCCAGCGGCTTGTGGAGATCGCCGGGCGCGACGCCCTTGCCCTGCGCGGCGAGCAGGACCGGCAGGAGGATTGCCGTCGCAGCGATCGCGAGCTTCCGTATGTTGAACCTCATTTCAACGTCACCAGGTATGCCGTCACGTCGTGCATGTCCTTGTCGGTGTAAATGGCGAGCAGATCTTTATGGCCCTTCAGCGGATCGTTGATCTCGACCCTCGGGCTATCGCCGTCGCGGCGGAAGCTGCGTTCGAGGCCGTCCGCCTGCACGAGCGTCACGATGAAATCGTCGTAGCGGCGGAGCTGACCTTCGGCCTTCTCCCCTGTTGGAAGCGTGACGGTGACCGTCAGCGGCGAAGCACTGGAGCCGCGCCCTCTGCCGCCCCGTCCGCCGCGGCCGGCCGCGGCTCCGCCCGACACCCAGGTGTTTTGCAGGGTCTTCGCGTCCGCCGCGCGCGTCGCGATCCCCTGCAGATCGCCTGTCGGCGAGTGGCACGACGCGCACTTCGCCGCGAAGTACACCTGACCGGCAGCCGCATCGCCGACGAGCACGTCTGGCGGCGGCGCATCGGTGTCCGGCGGCCTCCCCTGCCGCCCTCCTGCCGCCAGCAGGCTGTGCAGGAACGTCGCCACGGCCTTGCCATCGTCCGCATTGATCGGCATGGGCGGCATCCCCTTCTGCGGGCGCCCGCTCACGATCACCGGAACGATCTGCTCGCCGTCCTTGTCGGCGAGCACGAGCTGCGATCGCAGAAGGTTCGGTCCGCCCAACTGGCCTCCGCGCGCGTCGGCGCCGTGGCAGGCGCTGCATGTCACCGCGTAGATCGATCGGCCTCGCTCTATCACGGCAGGATCGCCGGGAGGCCGTTGCTGCGCCGGATAGACAGCGCCACGGCCCTGCCCGCCCTGCCGCGGCCTCGCGCCCCGCGCTTCAGCGGGACTTCCCCACCGCGCCAGCGATGGCGCGGCCGCGAACGCGCCAGCGATCAACCACGCAGCAGAGACGGCTGACAACACTCTCATGAGTCGGTTTCCGGACCCTTGAGAAGATACCTCATTTCATTTCCCCGCTCGCCGCCGCAGTGTGACGACGCGGTCCGCTGCGACATCCGTGTAGCGATCGCGCACACCGTCGGGCCATTGCACCGCCACGGCGGTGATCCGCGCCGATGCGCCGAGCCCGAAGTGTAGACGCGCGTCATTGGCCGAGACGTAACTGCCATCCGTGCGCACGCGTCGCCACATCGTCGGCTCCCCTGCGCGCTCGAGGCCCACGAGCGCGCCGAACGCAAAGCGATTGCCCCGGCCCGTTCCTTGATCGAGACGCAGCTGAAGCCAGTGGTTCCGCGGGGCGTCCGTCCCAGGTTGCCCTGCTGCAGGAGCTTGATTCAGCAGCAGTCGAACCGGTCCGTTATTGTTCGTCACCACGATGTCGACGTCGCCGTCGTTGTCGACGTCGCCAAACGCCGCGCCGCGGCCGATCTCGGCGAGTGCGAAGGCGGGGCCGCCCTCGGCGCTCGTCTCGAGAAACCGGCGGCCATTCACGTTGCGAAACAGCTGATTCTTCATTCGGTAGGGCTGTGGGTCGCCGCGTTGAGACTCGATCCTGTTCACCGCGCCGTTTGCAATGAAGAGATCCATCCAGCCGTCGTTGTCGTAGTCGAACCAGTCCGTGCCGAACCCGGTGAACGCCGCGGTCGGGAGCGACAGGCCAAGCTTCACACGCACGTCTTCGAAGCCGGCCTGCCCGTCGTTCTCGTACAGCACGTGCGACTGAGACACGATATTCGTGACGAACAGATCTTCGTCCCCATCGGCATCGAAATCGCCAGACGCGATGCCCATGCTCGCTTCAGGGACGCCAGAGGCGCTGACGGCGGAGCCGGAGATCAGCCCCTCGTCCTCGAACGTTCCGTTGCGGCGGTTCATCCAGAGCTGATTGACGTTGGCATCATTCGCCACATAGAGGTCCAGCCAGCCATCGGCGTTGTAGTCGCCGGCGACGACGCCGAGGCCGGAGCCAAGGGGAGCCCGGTTGATCCCTGCAGCCTCGGTAGCGTTGGTAAATCGTCCATTACCCTCGTTCCGGTAGAGGCGGTCGGGCACTGGCGGAAAGACGCAGTATTCAGGCGCGCCCAGGGGATCGCTGCAGATCCGATTGCCCGCAGTCGAGAATTCCTGATAGTTGGCAACGAACAAGTCCAGATCTCCGTCGCGGTCGTAGTCGACGAAGGTTGCGCTCGTGCTCCACAACGGGTCGCTCACGCCGGCCTGCGCCGTGACGTCGGCAAACGTCCCGTCACCGTTGTTCCGGTACAGGGTCTCCGGGCCGGCCGAAGTCAGGAACAGATCGAGGTCGCCGTCGTTGTCGTAGTCACCAACGGCCGCTCCCATCCCGTAGGCGCGCCATCCCAGGCCCGCCCGATCCGTCACATCAGTGAACTTCAGGACAGGACGGCCGTTCGGTCCCGGCGCCAGGTCGTTGCGAAACAGACGGCTGGTTCCCGAAGAACCCCGCGGAGCGGTATCCGCCCGCCCTGCGACCGCATTCGGACCGTCGAGCGCACCGCCCTGCACAAGGTACACGTCGAGGTCGCCATCGTTGTCGTAGTCGAACAGCGCAACGCCAGAGCCCATCACTTCCGGAGGGTAGTACTTTCCGGTGGCGCCGTTGACATGGGTAAACGACAGTCCAACAGCGGACGCGGACTCGACGAACAGTGATTCCGAGGACACCAGAGTCTCCCGGCCGCCCATGGCCGCCGAGACGCAGAGACACCATAGTACGCAGAGGCGAGTGGGTCGTGTCACCGGGTTCGTTATTTCAGCCGATCCAGTTCACGCTCGATGGCGGCCGCCAGCTCGCGCTGATTATGTTCGGTCGCGCGTCGCTTCGCCTCCGTGCCCCAACGGATCCCGCTCTCCTTGTCTCCGGCGCGTACATACGCCACTGCCAGAGCGAAGACATACTGGGGCGACTCGGCGTCGCGCGGCTCAACGATCTTCTCCAGCTCGGCAATCGCCTCCCGAGGTTTGTCGAGCGCGATGAGCGCCCGGCCGACGTTGAACCGCGCCAGACGGAAATTCGGCTGGCTGTCCACGGCCTGACGGTAGTGGTCCAGCGCTTCGTCGAACTTCCGCGTCCGCTCGAGGACCTGACCGAGATTGTTGTGCGCGCGGGCGTGTCGCGGATTCACTTGCAACGCCTGGCGGTACTCGTCCGCCGCACCATCCCATTTCTGCTGCAGTCCGAGGATGACGCCGTAATCATAGTGCGCATCGTCGAGAAACAACTTCATCTGAACGACCGCGCGATAGTGTTCCTCCGCCTTGGCCCAGTTGCCGGCGCGTCCCTGCAGTGAGATGAGATTGGCATGCGCCTCGGCGAGCGAGGGATCGCGCTCGACCGCCGCTTCGTGCGCGGCAATCGCCCCCTGCAGGTCACCCTGCTCCATGAGCTTCAACCCGCGGTACAAGAGAGCGCGTGCGTCGTCGCGCAAGCTGGCGACTGCCTCGAGGATCTCGTCTTTGACCGTTGGCCAGCGAGGACCGTACTGCTGGTGCCGCTCGAGCGCGCGCTTCGCGTCCTCCCGGCGCCCGGCTGCGCGATACGCGCCTGCAAGGGCGTAGTTCGCGGCACCCCACTCGGGCACGAACGCGATGGCACGCTCGAGGTGCTCGATGGCGGCATCGTGCCGGCCCTCGATCGCCGCCACCCGTCCGAGGCCGAAGTGGCCCATCGGCTCCGACGCCGGGATCTTCACGAGCTCCGCATAGACGGCCTTCGCGTCTGCGATCTCGCGAGCGTCGAACAGTGCGTCACCGATCCTGACGCGCGTTGGCAGAGAATCAGGCGACAAGGCCAGCGCCGCCTTCAGGCGCTCTGCCGCTTCCTTGTACCGTCCAAGCCGCTGCAGGACGACACCGTCCAGGTACTGCCATTCGAAGGTTCGCGGAGAGAGCGCCTGCGCGCGCTGGTAGGCCTGCTGGGCGGCGTCCCAGAGCTCCCAGGCATGCAGGACACGTCCGAGGCTGCCCACCGCTGCCGCGTCCGTCGGCTTCGCGACCGCTTCACTGTTCGCGCGGGCTATCGCGGCCCGGGCCGCGACCGGAAAGTGATCGATCGCAAGCTCCGGCAGCGCAGGAATGCTCTGGGCCTGAACCGACCCGATCCACAGGGCCGCCGCCGCGGTCGCGCCCAGACGAGCTCGTCGACGACGCATCCGGCTAAGCATACCAACGCCTCGACGCCCGCCAGAAAACGAAAACCCGGTGGGGCGTGCCCCACCGGGTTTCAGATGGTCGAGGATCAGCGCGGAGCATCAGCTCCGCGCCAGCGTTAGAACGTGAACCGTACGCCGAGCTGCAGCTGCCGCTCGAGGTACTGAGAGTTGGTGAACGCACCGCCGCCCAGGATGCCGGTGATCTGGCCATACGTCCCGGCCGTGATGTTGCCGTTCGGGTTGGCGAACACCGGCGTGTTCGTGACGTTGTTGGCCTGGAAACGGAACTCGAGCCGTTTCTGCCCACCTACCGGGAATACACGGACCACCGACATGTCCAGGTTCCAGGCGCCCGGACCGCGGAACTCATTGCGACCCGTATCGCCCTGAGCCGCGCCCGGCTGCGTGAACGCGGTTCTCTCGAACCACGGGCCCGCGGCGCCAATGTTACCGGTGACGTTGAGGTCACCGGCCTGATTGGCCGTCTGCAACGTGCCGGGCGTGTTGTACACGGTGCCGCTGGCGGTCGCCGTGAACGGTGTGCCGCTGAAGGCGCCAAAGATGCCGTTCAGCTGCCAGTCGCCGAAGACCGCCTTCGTCAGGCTGTCGTAGCCGCCGTCGTTCTGCCACGGGAGCTGATAGGCGAATCCCAACTGGAGGTTATGGGTGCGGTCGAAGCCCGCGAGCGCCCAGTTGCGATGCCGCTCGAGTGGGTGCGCCCAGTCCAGACCGGTGCGGCCGTCATTGTCGTTCTCGTTCATGGACTTGCTCAAGGTGTACGCCCCCCTTGAACATGAATCCTCTCGTGAACGGCTTGTTCAGCGCGACCTGCAGCGAGTCGTACCTGGTGTGCAGGTACTGGCCCCAGGACATGATCGAGTTCAGCCTTCCGTGGCTGATGGCATACGGCCGGCTCCCCGCGCCCCCGCCATACGTTGTCGGAAGGTTGATGTCGGGGTACGCGTACCCGCCGATCCCCTTCGCACCAACGTATGCGATGTCAACGGAGATGTCCCAGGCCAAACGACGTTCAACCGCGGCGTTCCAGGTCTGCACCATCCCGCGATCGACGTTGCCCGGCTCTGGCGTCGAGATCGCCGCCGAGTTGGGAAGCGGCACGCGGCCGGTGCTCTGATCGGGGCCGAGGATGGTCGGGATCCCCTGCTCGAGCCTGTTGTAGAACCCGAACGTCAGGGGTTGAGTGAAGTTCGCGGAAAGCGTGATGGGATAGTTCTGATCGCCACGCATCGGCCGCGCCCAGCCCATCGCGTTATAGGTGATCCCGTAGCCGCTGCGAAGGACGGTCTCCTCGTTGAGACGATAGATCGCGCCAAGCCGCGGTGCGAAGTTGTCCCAGCTGGCCTTGAGTCCGACGTTCTTCTCGTTGCCGCCGCGACCTCCGAGGATCATTTCCAGCGTGTTGAGATCGAGCCGCTCCAGGCCACGGCCATCGGCACGGGTCATGATCGGGTAGTACTTCCACCGCACGCCGAAGTCCAGCGTCAGCTTGGGGTTCACGTTCCAGCGGTCGCGGACATACATCGCGTGCTGCCATTCGCGTCCGGTCATGAGCTCGTTCTGCACGCTCTTGCCCACGCTGGACGTCAGACCCAGCAGGAACGCCGCATACGTGTTGTAGAAGTTTGACGCCTGGCCACCGCTGAGGGCCGTGGCATTTCCCGCGAAGTTGAAATTTCCGCGCGGGTTGTTGCTCTCCGGCTGCCAGTGGTCGAGATACAGATAGTTGAGGGTGTATCCGCCACGGATGTCGTGCCGGCCGGCCATCTTCGTCACGTTGGCCGCGAGCGAGTACAGTCCGCTCATCGCGGAAAATCGGGTTCCAACTGTCGCGATTGCCAACGGCGCTCAGTCCGGTATTGAACACCGGGTATCCCGCGTACCGTTGATCCGTGAAACCCTGATCGTTGGTGCCGGGAATGCGGAGCACGTCGAGGCCGAAGTTGCCGGCATTGAAGTCCGGGCCGAGCACGTCCTGATCCTGCCGCGCGAATCCGAATGTCGTGTCGAGGAGCAGCGTCGGCTTGAGCGTCCACGTCTGGCCTGCGGTGAGCGAGTAGACCTTCGTGAGACCACCGTCGCCCTCCGCGTTCGGATCCGGGCCCAGGTAATTCGTCAGGTCGTCGACGACCGCGTCCATGAAGCTGTACTTCGCCCACAGCTGATGGTTCTGGGTGCGGTTGTAGTTCACCTTGACGTCGAAGTTCTTGCGATCGACGGTCCTGGTTTCCTCGCGCCTGTAGTTGTCGGTCAAGCCGCCGGCACCAATGCCCGGGGTGTTCGGGCGCGGATACAGGAGGTCGATGATCTGGCGCGAGATCGGATTGATCATGCCGGCCGGGATCACGTTGTTCGTGAACTGCGTCCGCCCGGTGCCGTCCGCATTACCCGTCGACGGGTTGAAGATCTGCTGCAGCGATCCGTTCGTGTTGATCGCGCCGCTCAGGTCGCCGTTGCGCATCGCTTCGGTCGGCACGCTGAAGGGCGCACTGAGGCTGCTCGTCCGCTTGTAGCCCTCGGTACGACCCGAAGAAGAACGCCCGGTTCTTGCTGATCGGACCACCGAAGGTACCACCAAAATTGTTCTGCTCGAGCGGGAGCTTGGCGGGCTTGGTTGCCGCGGTCCCGAAGTAGTAGACTGCGTCGCGTTCATCTTCTCGTTCATGAAGAACTCGAACGCCGACCCCCTGAAGCTGTTCGTCCCGGATTTCGTGATGACCGTGACCGCCGCGCCGCCAGCCATCCCCTGCTCAGCGTCGAAGCTGCTGGTCGAGATGCTGACCGAATCGATCGTCTCGGCCGGCGAGATGTACATGTTGTGGTTCGGCAGCCAGATGTTCATGTTCGTGGCGCCGTCGGTGCGGGTCGAATTGTTGGTGTTCGCCTGGCCGTTGACGTTCGTGGCGAGCGACCGCGCCGGGGTGTCTGTTTCCGCGTTCCCAAACGCCATCGGCGTCGTCCCGGGGACCAGATTGACCAGCGCCTGGTAGTTGCGGAAGCGGTTCAGCGGGATGGCCGTGATCTCCCCGGCCTTCAACTCCGTCGACACATCCGCCTTGTCGGTCTGGAGCAGCTGGGCTTCCGAGGCGACCGTCACGGTTTCGGATATCGTGCCGACCTCGAGTGCCATGTCGACGCGCGAGATCGCGCCGAGCGTGACCGGCACGTTCGCCCGGACACCTTCGCGGAATCCCTGTAACGTGATCTTCACGTCGTACGGACCCGGCTGCACGTTCACGAAGGTGTACTGTCCCTCCGCGTTCGTGACCGTATCCATGGTCAGGTTCGTTTCCTTGTTGACGACGGTCACGGTCGCGCCGGGAACCGTGGATCCCTGCGAGTCCTTGACCGTGCCGACGATACTGCCGTAGAGCACCTGCGAGATCGCAGGCACTGCCGACAGGCAAAGGACGATGGTGGCGGTGGTGATGACGAGCCGACGTAGATCGAAGATCCGAGATCGAGGACAATCGCCCACAGAATCCTCCCTCCGAAAAAAAGACGTCAACTTGCTGGTCTTGCAAGAGCTCACGCCGGGCGGCGTCGAGGCAGGTCCGGATTTCCTCCCTTCTCCCGAGAAGAACCCGAGCGTTCACGAATGTTCGTAATCTGCGGCCCACGCGGGGTTTGTCCCGCGGGGCTACTAACTTGTTTCAGTGATGGGACCGTAGCACAACACCAGGTGACTGGCAACGGTTTTGGCGTGATTAGCCCAGTGTTTAGATAATCGATTCTCGGCTGGCCGCCTCCCTGTCTACGGTCCGATGTCTTATCCCACGTCCACCCAGTTCAGCGTCCGCTCGACGGCCTTCTTCCACCCGCGATAGGTGGACTCCCGCTGGTCCGCGCTCCAGCGCGGCTCCCAGCGGCGGTCCGCCTTCCAGTTCTGGCGCAGATCATCGAGGCTCTTCCATACGCCAGTGGCCAGGCCAGCCGCGTAGGCCGCGCCGAGCGCCGTCGTTTCAGCCACTACTGGACGCACGACCGGGACGCCGAGGATGTCTGCCTGCATCTGCATCAGCGTGTCGTTGACGGTTGCGCCGCCGTCGACCTTCAACAGCTCGAGCCGCACGCCGGAATCGTCGACCATCGCGTCGAGCACCGCGCGCGTTTGAAAACAGATCGCTTCGAGCGTCGCCCGCGCGATGTGGGCGCGCGTGTGGTACCGCGAGAGGCCCACGATCGCCCCGCGCGCGTCCGACCGCCAATACGGCGCGAAGAGCCCCGAAAACGCCGGCACGAAGTACGCGCCGCCCGCGTCCTCGACCGTCAGGGCCAGCGTCTCGATCTCGGACGCGGACTGGATGATGCCGAGCTGATCCCGGAGCCACTGCACGGCGGATCCCGTCACCGCGATCGAGCCCTCGAGCGCGTAGATCGCCGCGTCGTCGCCGAGCTTGTAGCAGACGGTTGTGAGGAGCCCGGCTTTCGACGGCACGATCTGCCGTCCGGTGTTCAGCAGCATGAAATTGCCGGTGCCGTACGTGTTCTTCGCCTCGCCGGGCGACGTGCACACCTGCCCCACCGTCGCGGCCTGCTGGTCGCCGAGATCGCCCGCGACGGGAACCTCGCCTCCGAGCGGTCCGTGCCGCCTCGTCGTTCCGTAGAACCCGCGATCGCTCGACGGCC
>CAWGBU010000002.1:0-524436 GCA_963820905.1 uncultured Acidobacteriota bacterium
GCGCGATGCGGGATCGCGGAGGAGTTTCTTGAAATCCTCGGCCGTGCCGCCGCCGCGTCCGCCGCGCCCGCCGCCCGCGTCCGGTTCGTCGCCGCCCGCCTCCGCGTTCCCACGCCCTCCGCGGCCGCCGACGGCAGCCGACGCCGCGATTACGCGCCGTGGTGTGGGCGTCCAGCTGTCCCGATTGCCGCGATCGATCGCGTTCTTCCCCATCTTGTAGATGTTGAAGAGGAAGTTCTCCTTGTTCCTCGACGCGATGTCGAAGACCGCGTAGTTCGCGGTCACCGAGTAATCGATCGACTGACGGAAGTGCCAGGCCTGCGGCTCGATCGGAGCGTGCAGGTTGGAGTCCGGCAGCTGCTTCGCCGGGAGGAACGGGATTGTGATCGGTGTCGGGTTCCCGATCGTCTCGGTCAGCAGCCCGACCATGTTGTGGAAGTAGGCCATCGTCCGGAGGCCCCCGTTCCACCAGGTCGAGTAGCTGGCGCCCCTCCGGCTCGTGACGCCAGGCTTCCCCTCCGAGGCGAAGCGGCTGTGCATCGCGGCGGCGACGAGATCGAGCTGCGCGGGGATGAGCGGATCGAAGTTGTAGTTGAACGGATCGCGGAACGGCGGCGCGAACATCACGGTTCCGGCCGGGCCGGTCTGGTGATGGTTGTGCATGATCTCCGGGTACCACTCGAGGTACATGACCCGGTTCATGTTGGTGCTCTCGGGCTGAGACGACATGTAGAAATCGCGGTTGTTGTCGTGGCCGATGTACTTCTGGTAGAGCCTTGGCAGGCCGCCCGTCGAACGGCGCATCGGATCCGACTCGCGCATGTACCAGCTCGAGACGAGCTCCATGCCGTCGGGATTCGCGTGCACCGCGAGGATGACGAGATCGTTGAGGAAGCGGACTGTCTCGGCGTCGCTGCGCGACACGAGCTGATGGACGGTCTCGATCAGCTGATGCGCCCCGAGGACCTCCGTGGCATGGAGCCCGCCGTCGAACCAGACGACGCCCTTTCCTTCCTTCGCGAGCGCACGAGCCTGTTCGTCGGTGACGCCTTCAGCGCGCGCAAGCTTCGCGGAGATCTCCTTGTAGCGGTCGAGCTTCTTGTGGTTCTCCGGGGAGGTGATGATGGCCATCAGCTGCGGCCGCCCTTCGGCGGTCTTGCCGATCTCCACCACCTTCATCCGGTCCGATTCCTTGTCCAGCTTCTGCCAGTACGCAACGAACTGCGTATAGGTCGCAAGCTGGTAATCGTCGCCGATCGTGAAACCGAAGTGCTGTTTCGGCGTGGTGACTGCCGGCGCGGTTTGAGCCGACACGGCAGCCGCCGAGGTCGCCAGCGCCAGCGTCACGACCGCAGCAACAGTGATGCGTCTCGATCCCGTGAGCATCCTGACCCTCCCCCTTGAGGGCCATAACGATATCAGATGCGCGTCAAGGCACGCGGGAGCGCCTCCCGGACCGGTACAAAAAAAACGGCAAGGGCTCGACAGAACCCTTGCCGCCTCCGGCCCGCCGACTTCCCTTCAGCTCACTTGATCGGATTTCCCGCGCTCGGTGCGCCCGTCTCGGGCATGAGAGGCTCGAGCGATGCGGTGTGCTCCCACAACGTCCCGTCGGCGTTCGATCCGAGATACCTGGCTTGCCCCGTCTTGTCGAGCGGCTCGGCTACGATCGCATAGCCGGTCGCCGCGGCGGACGGCAGGAGTCCATTGCACGAGCCCGGTGCGCCGGTCAGCGGCGTTCCCGCCATGCTGAACAGATACCCGCTCTTCACGAACGTCGGGCCGCTCGACAGCTCGGGCGGCAGGAACGCTTCGACCGACGACGGCGGTCGCACGCCCAGCGTCTGGAAGTCGGGCGAATAGAAGCCGAGGCCACACGTGATCGCGAAGCTCAGTTGCGCGCCGTTCACGACCTTGATCGTGCCGAGCGCCGACGCCGATTGCGCCGCGCCGCGCGCACGCATCAACCCGGGAATCGCCAGCGTCGAGAGGAGACCGATGAGCGAGATCACGAAGAGCAAATCGATCAACGTGAACCCCGCCTCGCCGCGTCCCCCACTCCCTCTATTGGTAGCCATCACAGCACCTGTCTACTCGTGACAATTATTGGCAGTCTTGCCATTTTGCGGCCGCCGGAAAATGGCGCTTTCAAACGTCCTGCGAGCCTGCCGCCCCTGGTCCATTCTGCTAACTGATTGATACCTAGCTAATTGCCCGCATCGATCATCGTGAGTCTGCCGGGGGACGCCTGCCTGAGTGCAAGAAGAGCACCATGGCCAGTGTCGCAATTCCGGCCAAGTCCGACCAGGTTGCGGGGTAGCAGAGGAGCAGGCCCGAGGCCCCGGCAAGAACTCGTTCGGGGGCCGACGCGCGCGAGCGAATCCAGCCGCCGAACGCCGCAGCCAGCGCCAGCACGCCGAGTGCCGCAGTCGCGCTGACGATCGCGATGCCGGCCGGGTCTCCCAGCATCAGCACGCCCCGGCCCGCTGGGGCAAGCGTGAAGACGAACGGCACGAGGAACGCCGGAAGGGTGTACTTCCAGGTCAGCATCATCGTGCGGAACGGATTCCCTCCGGTGAGCGCGGCGGCCGCAAACGGGGACAGCGCCGTGGGCGGGCTGACCTCCGACAACACGGCGTAGTAGAAGATGAACATGTGAGCGGCCGCGTCGGGCACGCCCGCCTGCACGAGCGCTGGCGCAACCATGACGGCGGCGATGATGTACGAGGCCGTCACCGGTACGGCGAGCCCCAGCATCCACACGGCGAGCGCGGCATAGATGACGGTCAGCACGAGGTGGCCGCCTGCGAGCGCGACGATCAGACCGGAGATCTTCAGGCCCAGGCCGGTCAGCGTCACGATTCCCACGATGATGCCTGCGGTCGCGGTCGTGGCGCAGACGCCCAGGATGCCTCTCGCCCCGCCTTCCAACGCCGCGGTGAGCCGAGCGGGCGTCAGCGCGGTCTCCCGCCGCACGTAGCTCAACCCGACTGCCAGCATCGTTGCCCAGAAGACCGCGCGGAAGGCGGACATCCCGGCCACCATGAACACCGCGATCGCGACCAGTGACGTGAAGTGGTAGCCGTATCGTCGAAAGAGCACCGCCGCCGGACTGGCGTCGATCGCCACGGCGCGGGTCCCGAGCCGGCGCGAGTCAGCCTCGATCATCAGGAAGATCGACAGGTAATAGAGCAGCGTGGGAATGATCGCCATCACGAGCACCTGGAGGTACGAGATCTTCAGGAACTCTGCGATGAGAAACGCGGCCGCCCCGAGCGTCGGCGGAGAGATCAGCGCGCCGATCCCAGCGGCGGAGAGAATCGCGCCGGCCGTGTCCGGACGGTATCCGGCGCCCCGCAGGAGCGGCCACGACACCGATCCCAGCGTCACGGTCGTCGCCACGCCGCTGCCCGAGACCGTGCCCAGCAGAAAGCCGGCGATGGTGACGGTACGGCCGGCCGCCGCGCCGGATCGCGAACGCCGCATGAGGGCCATCGACCAGTCGATGAAGAATCGACCCGCCCCGGACTGCTCGAGCACGGCGCCGTAGATCGTGAACAGGATGATGTAGGTCGAGGCGACGTCGAGGGGGACGCCGAAGATCCCTTCGAGCGTCATGTAGAGGGTCCCGACGAGACGCTCGAGCGGGTAGCCGCGATGCGCCACCAGCGGAAGGCCGATGCGATCGAACACCGGACCAGCCCACCCGTACAGAATGAATCCGGCTGCCGTCACCGGCAGGATCCATCCGACCGCTCTCCGGGTGGCTTCGAGGACGAGCAGGATCGCGATCGCGCCCAGGGCGACATCGATCGACGAGGGGTCCGCCGCGCGATAGATGAACCTGGCAAAGTCGAGGATCGGCCACACGAGCGCGGCGATCGAGGCAACGATCAGCAGCCAGTCGACCGCGTGCACGCGATCCGCCGCGGACCGGCGACGCCCGGGGAACAGCAGAAAGATCAGGACGAGCGCGATCAGCAGGAAGCTGACGCGGTAGATCTGAGGCTGGACGATGAAGAGAACCCAGTAGAGGGCGTAGATCGAGAGCCCGATCGCGAGCGCGCGGGCGAGCGTGCCGATCCAGCCGCCCAGCGAGCGGCCTCTGAACTCTTCGAGGGGCTCCGGGCCGTCACTCACGACGCGGGCAACAGGCGGCCGAGCCGGTGAGGGTGTTCATCGCAGCGCTCCTCAGGGACCGCGTTGCTTGTAGTACCGCAGCGCTCCTTCATGATACTCGGCCGGCGATCCGGTGGCCGCCCGGCCGACCGCGAGATGCGACGCTTCGGGATGAATCGCCGCAAGCTCGGACTGCTTCTCGAAGAGGAGCCGCGTGATGTCATACGCGAGATCGGCGGACATCGATCGATTGACGACGAGGACGTTGGCGACGCCGATGACGGGCACGGCCCGATCGACTCCGCGATAGGCTCCCGCCGGAATGTCGACGCGATCGTAGAGGTTGCCGTAGTCGCGGCGCAGCGAGTCGAGCAGCTCGCCGCTCGGCACGAGGCGCAGCGACGTCCCGGGGCTATGGGCCAGGTCCTGCACCGACGCGGTCGGCAGGCCGCCGCTCCAGAAGAAGGCGGCGATCTTGCCGTCCTTGAGCGCACCCACCGACTCGGACACGCCGAGGCCCTGCCGCGTCACATCGCGATCCGGATCGAGCCCGGCGGCGCGGAGCAGCCGCACCGCGATGACCTCCGTCCCGCTGCCGGGCGCGCCCGTCGACACGGTCCGGCCGCGCAGCGCCGCGATCGTCGGGATTCCAGAATCTCCGGTCGTGACGAGATGCGTGTAGTTCGTGTAGAGCACGGCGAGGCTCGCCGCTGGAACGGGCCGCCCGTCGAACGCCCCGCGTCCGGCCACGGCGTCAGCCAGCGTGTCGGCGAGCGTGAACGCGATGTCGGCGCGCCCGTCACGAATCAGCTTGAGGTTGTCGACCGACGCGGCGGTGACCTCGGCCGTGGCCCGGACACCAGGAAGGTGCTCGTTGAGTACCTTCGCGAGGCCGCCGCCGTACGGGTAATAGACGCCGCCCGTTCCGCCGGTGGCAATCGACAGGAACCTCGGCGCCTCGCGCCCTCCGCCGGAGCAGGCCGCGCATGCGCCGGCAAGAAGCATGAGGAAAAGTTTGGGTCGCAATCCCCTAACGAGTCAGTTTCCGATATTTGATCCGGTGCGGCTGATCCGCTTCGGTGCCCAGCCGGCGCCTTCGGTCGGCTTCGTAGTCCTGGTAGTTGCCCTCGAACCACACCACCTTGCTGTCGCCCTCGAACGCGAGCATGTGCGTGGCGATGCGATCGAGGAACCATCGATCGTGGCTGATGACCACCGCGCAGCCCGCGAACGAGAGCAGCGCCTCTTCGAGCGCGCGAAGCGTGTCGACGTCGAGATCGTTCGTCGGCTCGTCGAGGAGCAGGAGGTTCGCGCCGCCCTTGAGCAGCTTGGCGAGGTGCACGCGGTTGCGCTCGCCGCCCGACAGCGCGCCGACCTTGCGCTGCTGATCGCGGCCCTTGAAGTTGAACCACGAGACATACGCGCGTGACGCGATGGACCGCTTTCCGAGCTCCACCTCGTCGTTCCCGCCGGTGATCTCTTCCCACACGCTCTTGTCGGCGGCCAGCGCATCGCGTGACTGATCGACGTGGCCGACCTTGACCGTCTCGCCGAGCCTGAGCGTGCCGCCGTCGGGCTGCTCCTGCCTCGTGATCATCCTGAAGAGCGTCGTCTTGCCAGCCCCGTTCGGACCGATCACGCCGACGATGCCGCCGGGCGGGAGCGTGAACGTCACGTCGTCCATGAGAAGGAGATCGCCGTATGCCTTGCGCAGGCCGCGGGCTTCGACCACGATGTCGCCGAGGCGCGGGCCGGGCGGAATGTAGATCTCGACCTGGTCGATCTTCTGCGACGTCTCCTCTCGCAGCAGATCTTCGTACGCGTTCAGCCGGGCCTTGCCCTTGGCCTGGCGCGCCCTCGGCGAGAGGCGGATCCACTCCAGCTCGCGCTGCAGCGTCCGCTGCCGCTTGGTCTCCTGCTTCTCCTCGACCTCGAGCCTGCGCTGCTTCTGGTCCAGCCAGGACGAGTAGTTGCCTTCCCACGGGATCCCCGATCCCCGGTCGAGCTCGAGGATCCAGCCAGCGACGTTGTCGAGGAAGTAGCGATCGTGCGTCACGGCAACGACGGTGCCGGCATAGTCCTTCAGGAAGCGCTCGAGCCACGCAACCGATTCGGCGTCGAGGTGGTTGGTCGGCTCGTCGAGGAGCAGCAGATCGGGCGACCGCAGCAGCAGCCGGCAGAGCGCGACGCGGCGGCGCTCGCCGCCCGAGAGCGTCTTGACGTCCGCGTCCGCCGGCGGGAGCCGCAGCGCGTCCATCGCCAGCTCGACCCGCGAGTCGAGGTCCCAGCCGTTGGCGGCCTCGATTTGATCCTGCACGCGGCCCTGCTCCGCGAGCACCTTGTCCATCTCGTCGGCGGAGAGATCTTCGCCGAACTTCGCGTTGATCTCGTCGTAGCGCGTCAGGAGCGTGCGGATTTCGGAGACGCCTTCATCGACGTTCCCGAGGACGGTCTTGTCGGGATCGAGGCGAGGCTCCTGATGCAGGAAGCCGACGCTGATGCCCTCCGCCGGGAATGCCTCGCCAACGAAGCTGTGATCCTCGCCAGCCATGATCTTAAGCAGGCTGCTCTTCCCCGAGCCGTTCAATCCCAGCACGCCAATCTTCGCGCCGGGAAGAAACGACAGCCAGATGTCCTTGAGAACGACGTGGTCGGGCTGGTGCACTTTGCCCAGCCCCTTCATGGTGTAGATGAATTGCATAGTCTTGGTTTTAGCTTCCAGCTTCCAGCTCCCAGCTGTCAGCAAGAGCTTCAGATCCCAAGTCGTGCGACTCGGATCGGAAGGCTCTTGGCTGGCAGCTGACAGCTGGAAGCTGGCAGCTAATCAGGTGTACTTCACAGCTGGCCCTGGCGCGGTGTGATCGTAGCGGGTGCGGGCACCGGCGTGGTGAAATCCTCGCCGGGGTTGATGAATCGATCGGTCTCGAGCAGGTACTGCTTGTCGTACAGCGTGCGGTAGCGGCCGCCGAGAGCGAGCAGCTCCGCGTGCGTCCCGCGCTCGACGATCTCGCCGTGCTCGATCACCAGGATCTGATCGGCGCTGCGAATCGTCGAGAGCCTGTGCGCGATCACGAACGTCGTGCGCCCCTTGCGCAGCGATCGAAGACCGTCCTGTATCAGCGCCTCGCTCTCGCTGTCGAGCGACGACGTGGCTTCGTCGAGGACGAGGATGCGGGGATCGGCGAGAATCGCGCGCGCGATCGCCACGCGCTGACGCTGGCCGCCGGACAACCGCACGCCGCGCTCCCCCACGATCGTGTCGTAGCCCTTCTCGAAGCCCTCGATGAACTCGTCGGCGTGCGCGATGCGGCTGACGGCCCGGATCTGATCGTCGGTCGCGTCCGGGCGCCCGTAGCTGATGTTGTCCCGGACGGGACCATCGAACAGAAAGTTGTCCTGCAGCACGACGCCGATCTGCGCCCGGTAATCGCGAAGCCGGATCGTCGCGAGGTCGCGCCCGTCCACGAGGATCCGCCCGGAGGCCGGCCGGTTGAACGCCATGACGAGGCTGATGAGGGTGCTCTTGCCCGAGCCGCTCGACCCGACGAGCGCCGTCGTCGTCCCCGCCGGCGCCGTGAAGCTCACGTTCGTCAGCACGCGCACGCCGGCGGTGTACTCGAAGTCCACGTGCTCGAAGACCAGTTCGCCGTCAATCGATCCGAGCGGCGCCTTCGACGCATCCTCCTGATCCTCGGTCGCCATCCCGAGGAGCTCGCGGATGCGATCCAGTCCGGCGAACGCCTCGCTGATCTGCGTGCCAATCGAGGCCATCTGCACGACCGGCGCGGCCATGAGCCCCGTCAGCACGAGATAGAAGATGAAGTCGCCCAGCGTCATTGCGCCCGACAGGATCGATCGGCCGCCGATGACGATCATGATGACGCCGATCGCGCCGACGACGACCGTCGAGAACGCCGTGATCGCGGAGACGCCGGTGATCGACTGGGCAATGTTGCGGAACAGGCGGTGCACGCCTCTCGTGAACACCAGCTCTTCGCGCTTCTCGGCCGTATAGGTCTTGACGATCCGGATTCCGCCCAGCGTCTCGTTCAGGCGGCCCGTGACCTCCGCGTTGATCTTGCCGCGCTCGCGGAAGAGGGGACGCAGCCGCTTGAACGCGAGCGCCATGGCCCCGCCGAACGCCGCCAGCGCGACCAGGGTCGCCAGCGTCAGCCACCAGTTCAACCAGAACAGGATGGCCAGCGCCGCACAGGCAGTGACAACGCTGCCAACGAGCTGCACGAGCCCGGTGCCGACGAGGTTCCTGATGCCTTCCGCGTCCGCCATGATGCGGGAGATGAGGACGCCGGCCTGTGTCGAATCGAAATAGCGGACCGGAAGCCGCGCGACGTGGGCTTCCACGCGGCGGCGCATGTCCGTAATCGCGCGCTGCGCGGCCACGCCCAGCACCTGCGAGAGCGCGAACGAGGTGATCGCCTGGACGACCGTCGCGGCGGCCGCCGCCATCGCGAGCGGCATGAGGAGGTCCGCCCGCTGCTTGCCGATCACGTCGTCGATGAGGAACTTCGAGGTCGCGGGCGTGACGAGGCCGACGAGCCGGTTCACGAGCATCAGGGACAGCCCCAGGGCCAGGCGACCCTTGCGGGCGACGACCAGCGACCGCGCTTCGCGCCAGGCGTCCGACGCGCTGAACCGTTTCTTCGGCGGTTCCGGCGAGCTCGCCCGCGAGGCATCCGCGCGCCGCCCTCGCGCCCGTTCCGACCTCGCCATGCCGAGGCCGCCGCGCAGCATGGTCATGCGCGCGGCACCCGCGAGCGCCAGGTCCGATCCCTGTCGAAAGTCATGCTCGATTGTAGGACGCCGGTTCGAGCACGAACGTCTCAATCGCGCGCGCGACGCCCGCGGCGTCGTTGGTAGAGGTCAGGTGCCATCCGCAGGCCTTCAGCTCCTGGACGGCGTTCCCCATGACGACCGGCCGTCCGGCGAACTGAAGCATCTCCAGATCGTTGAGGTTGTCGCCGATCGCCATGACTTCCGCGGCGGTCAGCCGCTGGCGCTCTGCCCACGCCCTAACAGCCGACCCCTTCGAGCAGCCGGCCTGGACGACGTCGACGAGCGAGAAGTCGCGATGCTGGTACTCGGTGAGGGCGACGGAATAGCCCCTGGATCGATCCGACTCGACCCGGAGATCGTGGAACAGGCTTCGCATCGGCGCGCACCCGCCCGTGAACATCAGCTGCACCGGATCTTCCGTCAGCGCGTCTTCGAGCGGCAACGTTTCAGCGACGAACGGGCGGTTGGTTTCGAAGAACCGTCGGTGGCGCGGGTGCTCCCAGTCGATCGCCTCGAAGACCACCTGGCCCTCACGCGGCCGATCGAAGATGAGCGCCGCCTCGGCGCGATGCGCGGAGGTTCGCGCGAGCACCGCACGCGCGACGTCGCGCGGCAGGAGACGCCGCATCAAGGTGGTACCGTCGCGCGACTTGACGATGGCGCCGTTGCTGAGAATCAGCGTGAGGGGCGACGGCAGCTGCTCGAGGATCGGAAGCGCGAAGTCATACCGCCGGCCGGTGGCAATCGCAACTTCCACGCCGCGCTCGATCGCCCCGGCAATCGCCGCCCGATTCGCCTCGGGAACACGGCTGGTGCTGTCGAGCACCGTCCCGTCGAGGTCGAGTGCTATGAGCCTAATCATTGCGGAATGGGGACTGCGGACTGCGGATCGACAATCTACAGTCTACAGTCCAACCCGCAATCTGCACTCCGCGATCCGCAATTTATTGTTTTGCGAACCCCACCCTGACCTCGCCGATGATCTGGCGCTTCGTGATGTCGCCGAAGACGTGCTGCTGGATGTCGTCGTTCATCAGGTTCACGAACCTGATCGACGTCGTGATCTTGTCGTCCGCCCAGCGGAAGCCGAACCCGGCGTTGACGAGCGTGTACGCCTCGGTCGTGCCGTGATACGGATCGTTCAGCACGTCCTGCCAGAACGCGTCGTCGGTGTAGGTGACCGAGAAGTTCCCGAGGAACTTGTTGTAGGTGAAGTTCGCGCCGACGTTGAACCGGTTGTTCGGCGGAAGGTTCAACTCGGTCAGCGGGAAGTCTTTCGGGTCGGGATCGGCCTGATAGGAATAGTTGGCAAAGAGGCCGACATACTGATTGACCGAGCTGTTCACGCCCAGCTCGAAACCCTGGTTCGTGCTCTTGCCGAAGTTCAGATACGTGAACCGTCCCGGCAGGACCCGGCCCGCCGCGTTGAGGGCTGCAATGACGAGCGGCGACACTGGCCAGTTCGAGGGCGGCCGCGCGGCGGTGTACCGCCCGGTCACGTCCTCGGTGAACAGGATGTCGTTCTTGAGCCAGTTCACATAGAAGGCCGCCGACACGATCGTACGCCCGCCGCCCACCACGCCCGAGTAGCCGACCTCGAACGCGTCGAGCGACTGCTCCTCGAGGTCCGGGTTGCCGACGATGCTGACCGGCAGCAGGTACGGGTTGGGCCCGCCGACGGGCCGGAGGTCGATCGGCTCGGAAATGATCAGGTCGATGTGGTTGTTGATCACCGACGGCGCGCGGTACGCGCGGTTGTACGACACGCGGAACGTGTGGTTCTGTTCCGGCTTGATCAGGAACGTCGTCCGCGGCGAGAAGACGAAGTCGTCGATGTAGTCGAAGCGATCGATGCGGCCGCCGACGACCCACCGGAACATGTCCGAGATGAAGATCTCGTCCTGCCCGTACACGCCGAACTCGGTGCGATCGTCGGCGTTCGGCGCGATCGACAGGTCGGAGTTGTTGAACCGCAGGTTGCCGCCATAACTGAACACGTGGCGCCGGCCGTACGCCTGCACGTTGGACAGGTCGAAGTCGAACGTCTTCGTGTCGAACAGGAACGTGATCGGCGCGCCGCCCAGGCCCAGGGTCAGGAGCTGATCGGCGTCGCCGTTGAGGACGTTGGTGAAGAAGCCGGCGCGAAGGCCGCCCTTGCTGAACGCGGCCTTCACGTAGCCCATCGTCGAACCGCTCTGGATGTCGAAGGGACCGATGCCGGAATGCATGATGCCGTCCGTACCGGCGAAGCCGCCGGAGAACGACAGCTTCTTTCCGTCCTCGTAGTCGTAGTCCACCCGCGCGTCGAACTTCGGCTGCGTCGTCCCCTGGTTGGAGAAGCCCGGATAGTTGGCGGTCGGGACGGTGCAGACCTCCTCGCGATCGCAGGGGATGCGCCCGGTCGGACGCGCGAAGGCGTCCTGCGAGTAGCCGCCACCCGAGAGCTTGTACGACCATCGTTCGTTCGGCGCGTCCGCCCAGGTCGCGCTGGCGGACCAGAGGGATCCCGCGTCGGCGTCGGGTCGATCGAAACCGCCGAACCCGAACGTGCCATGCATGCCCTGCATCTCGCGCGGCGACTTGCTGATCACGTTCACCACGCCGTAAAGCGCATTCGCGCCCCAGACCGCCGAGGCCGGCCCGCGGATCACTTCGACCTGCTTGACCTCGTTGAAGTTGACCGGCAGGAAGTCCCACATCACGAAGCCGAAGAAGTCCTGGTAGAGGCTGCGGCCGTCGAGCATCGCCAGCTGTCCCGTGGCGAGCGTGCCGGTTGCGGCGCGGCTCGTGACGTTGATGTCGCGCGCGGACACCTGCGTGATGTTGACGCCCGGAAGGGCTCGCAGCAGCTCGGCAAAATTCGGCGACGACGCCGTCTCGATGGCTTCCGCAGTAATCACGCTCATCGTCGCCGGCGCATCGATCAGCTTCTGTTCCGCCTTCGACGCGGTGACGACGACGGTTTCTTCGAACTTGGGGGCTTCTTCCGGCTTCTGCGTCTGGCGGCTGGGCCTGCGGATCGGCGGGCTTCGCTGGCTGTGCCGGGGGCGTCTGCGCTCCCTGGCCAGCCGCTTCCGCGGGTCCGATCGCGAGGATCGCGAGCGTAGCCGCCAGCCCAATTCGGCGCCATCGATCAAACGGGAAACTCATACACTCTCCTCGAGGAGTCCGTCGCATGATGATGCGGCGGAGGCATGTTTGCGGATCGCGGGCTCTGCTCCCTCATACCACAGCCGTTGAAAATGTGTAAACACGGCCGCGGCTTTCGGCCCGAGTCGGGAGCGCATACACTGCTCAGTTCCGATGTCCTCCGACCCCGGCGCGCCCACGACGCGCACACGCAGGCAACCTCAGGAAAAGCCCATTTCTCCCGACGAATGGGCGTCCTGGCCGGATGACCGCCTGCTGGATCTGAGAATCTCGCAGCTGGGCGTCACGATCGAGGGAAGCGCCGTCGAGCCCCGCCTTGCCGAGCTCCAGGCTGAGCTCGACGCGCGTGGACTCTCCTTCCAGCCGCACTTCTGGTTATCGGCCGAATGGTTCTCTCCCGATGGGGTTCCCGGAGTCGCTATTCCCTTCTACTTAGCGCATCAACGACTGGCCCAGCTCGAACGAACACAAATGCTGGAGGTCGAAGGGGGCACGCCGGAGTGGTGCATGAAGATCCTCCGCCACGAGGCCGGGCACGCGATCGACAACGCGTACAAACTGCGGCAGCGGCGCAGGCGTCAGCAGATCTTCGGACCGTCGTACATGCAGTACCCCGAGTACTACACGCCGAAGCCGTACAGCAAAAGCTTCGTGCTCCACCTCGACTCCTGGTACGCGCAGAGCCACCCCGACGAGGACTTCGCCGAGACGTTCGCGATCTGGCTCAACCCGGCATCGGACTGGCGGAACCGCTATGCCGACTGGCCCGCGCTGAAGAAGCTCGAGTACATGGATTCGCTGATGCGGGAGCTGGCCGGCAAGCCGGCCATCGTGCGGGCGCATCGAAGGGTCGAACCGATCCAGAAGATCCGCAAGACGCTGCGCGCCCACTACGACAGAAAACGGCGGCACTACGGCGTCGATCACCCGCACTTCTACGATCGCGATCTGCGCAAGCTGTTCTCCGACGCGCCCGAGCACGGCGCGAACATGAAGGCGGCCCGGTTCATCGCCCGCATCAGGCGCGACGTGCGGCGCAAGGTCGCCTCGTGGACGGGCGAGTACCAATACACGATCGATCGGGTGCTCGAGAACATGATCCGCCGCGCGAACGAGCTCAACCTCCGCCTCCCCGGCGCGGAGGAGCGCAGCCGCCTCGACTTCACCGTCATGCTGACGGTTCAGACGATGAACTACCTGCACAGCGGCTTTCACCGCGTGGCGCTCTAACGCGTTGGATCCCGCGCCCTTACAGTTTCTTTACGCCTTCGGGCAGGTGGACGCGGTACAATAACCGCCACTTCACACTTTCGAGAGGGCATATGAAGGCCTCGTCCGCGCTCGCGGCTTCCCTGGCAACGCTCTGGGTCGGCGGACTGGTGGTTGCCGCTCAGCAGGCTCCACCGGCACAGGCGCCCAACGCGCCGACCTACACCAGGGACGTCGCTCCCATCCTGTTCAAGAACTGCACGAGCTGCCACCGTCCGGGCGAGATCGCGCCGATGTCGCTGCTCACCTACGACGACGTGCGGCCGCATGCGAAAGATATTCGAGACGAGATCAGCGATGGCAACATGCCGCCGTGGCATGCGGCGGCGCCGAAAGGCACCTTCCTGAACGAACGCGGGCTCACCGAGAGCGAGAAGGAAACGCTGCTCGCATGGGTTCGTGCCGGCGCGCCGAAGGGTGACGCGAAGGACATGCCGAAGGCCCCGACCTACCCTGACGGCTGGTCGATCGGCACGCCCGACGTCGTTTTGGAAATGTCGGAGGCGTACAAGGTCCCGGCTGACGGCGTGATCGAGTACCAGTACTTCTACATTCCGACGAACTTCACCGAACCGAAGTGGATTCAGGCGATCGAGCTGCGGCCCGGGAATCGCGAGGTGGTGCACCATGCGCTCGCGTTCTACCGCGCGACGCCGGACATCAAGCGGCCGCCCCTGCTTGCTCCGAATCGCGAACAAATGGTGATGCCGGAGAGGGACGCGAAAGGAACGCGTCCGCAGCGCGACCTGAAGGTGCCAAGCCGGCTGCTGGCCACCTACGCCCCCGGCACGAACCCGCAGGTCCTGCGCCCGGGCACGGCGATCCGTCTCGAGCCCGGCGGCGTCATCGAGCTGCAGATGCACTACACCGCGAACGGCACCGCGGCCAGCGACCGGACGAAGGTCGGGTTCATCTTCTCGAAGGAGCCGTCGCCTCGCGAGATCCGCGTCTCGCATTTCTACAACGGCAAGCTGTTCCTCCCCGCCGGCAGCGCCGACACGCGCGTGGACGCCGACATCTCGTTCGTGAACGACGCCGTGCTCTGGGGCATCTTTCCGCACACGCACGTGCGCGGCAAGAAATGGGAGTACGTGCTGGAACTGCCCGACGGCACGAAGAAAACAGTGCTGTCGGTGCCGCGGTACGACTTCAACTGGCAGACGTACTACATGTTCACGGAGCCGCTGACCATCCCGAAGGGATCCAAGCTCGTCTCGAGTGCCTGGTACGACAATTCCGCTGCGAATCGATCGAACCCGGACTCGAAAACCGACGTCAAGTGGGGTGATCAGACCTGGGAAGAAATGCAGTACACAGGAATCCTGTTCAGCCCCGCCGTCCCCGCAACTCCACCACCAGCAGCTGGAGGTTCCCGGTGAATCGATCGCACGCCCTCGGATTGGCCACCATCGGATTCTGCGCGGCGCTCGCCGTCGTGAGCGCGGCGCCTCAGCAGGACACGCCGAGCGCGTCCCCGGTTTCCCCTCGCGCCAGCACGCCTGTTCCGACGTTCAGCAAGGACGTGGCGCCGATCCTCTACAGGAATTGCGTCGGCTGCCACCGTCCAGGTGAGATCGGACCGATGTCCCTGCTGACCTACAGCGACGCGCGGCCGCACGCGAAGGCGATTCGCGACGAAGTCGGGGACGGCAACATGCCGCCGTGGCACGCGGATCCGAAGCACGGAACGTTCGCCAACGATCGCAGGCTGCTCGCCGGCGGACCGCGAGACCCTGCTCCGCTGGGCCAACAACGGCGCGCCGGAGGGCAACCGTGCCGACCTGCCACCGGCGCCGACGTTCACGGACGGCTGGATGGTCGGACAGCCCGATCTCGTGCTCGCGCTGCCCGAGTACAAGGTGCCGTCCGACGGGTTCGTCGAGTACCAGTACATGGAAGTGGCGACGAACCTCACCGAGGATCGATGGATCCAGGCGCTCGAAGTACGGCCCGGCGCCCGCGACGTCGTGCATCACGCCATCGTGAGCGCCCGCCCGCCGCAGCCCGAGCGGCGTCCCGCGGCCATCGCGTATGCGGACGGGATGGACGTCCCGGCCGGCCAGACCGGCGGTCCGCCCGAGCCTGACGGCGCCCCGAAACGCGCCCGCGGCGCGAGCCGCTTCCCGCGTCCTCAGCGCACGGGCGTGTCGATTGGCGGCTTCGCGCCTGGCACCTCGACGCTGAGATTCCCGGCCGGCTCGGCGATGCTGCTCCGGAAAGGATCGACGATCGTGGTGCAGATGCACTACACGACCAACGGCAAGGAGGCCGTGGATCAGACGAAGGTCGGGCTGTTCTTTGCCAAGGAGCCGCCAAAAGAGGAGATGCGCTTCACGAACCTCTCGAACGGCAGCTTCACGATCCCCGCCGGCGCCGCCGACTACGCCGTCAACGCGGAAATGACGACGACCGCCGACATCACGCTGCGCAGCCTGCTGCCGCACACGCACCTCCGCGGCAAGCGCTGGGAGTACACCGTGGTGTATCCCGACGGACGGTCCGAGATCATCCTGTCGGTCCCCAGGTACGACTTCAACTGGCAGACCGACTACGTCTTCACGCAGCCTCTGAAGCTGCCGAAGGGCACGAAGATCCGCGCGGTCGCCCACTACGACAATTCCGTCGCGAACAAGTCGAACCCTGACTCGAAGGCGGACGTGAAGTGGGGCGATCAGACGTGGGAAGAGATGATGTTCACCGCGTTCGTCTACTCGATCGACGGCATGGCGCCAGGCACGGTGCTGCCGCCGCCACCGACGCGCGGCAACCAGTAGCGATGAAGCCGATCGCGGGCGCGGGTCTCGTCGGCGCCGCCCTCGTGTTCGGCGCGGCGCTGGCCGGTGTCCACGCCCACGATCCGATCACCCGCGTCACCTGGAACGGCGACATCGCGCGCATCGTCGAAGCGCGATGCGTCACCTGCCATTCGCCTGAAGGTCGCGGGCCGATGTCGCTCGTCACCTACGAGGACGCGCGCCCCTGGGCAAAGGCCATCAAGGAAGAAGTCATGACGCGCCGCATGCCCAAGTGGCATGCCGTGCGCGGGTATGGCGACTTCGCCAACGATCCCTCGCTTTCCGCGTTCGAGATCGCGCTCGTCACCGCCTGGGCCAACGGCGGTGCGCCGCGCGGCGATCAACCGGCGCCGGACAAGCAGGCCGGGTCGAGCGGCGTGCCCAGAGGAACTCCGGAGCGAGCCAGGCCGCAGGGCCAGACCACATCGATGCCCTGCGGTAACCGTCCCCTTCCTGAAGGGACGCTCGTCGCGGTGCAGCCGCAGCTTCAAAAGGACGGCTCGCTGGGCGTCGAGGTGCGGTTCGCCGACGGCCGGCGGGAGATCGTCGGATGGATTCGTGGATACGATCCCGACTTTCCTGCGACCTACTGGCTTCGAACACCGCTGACCATTCCGGCAGGCACGACTCTCGTAACCGAGCCGCTCGAGGGTTGCACGATCAACGTGACTCTGACGGCACCTCGATGACGAAGGGCGCGGTCATCACCTGCCCCCTTCGCTGGAACTGCACCCACATCTTGTAGCGGCCGGAAGAGGGAAACGTGGGACCGAAGACCACGGTCGGCCCGGCCGTGAGGTTTCCCTCGGGATGCCCGTGGATCGCCGCGGTGAGATCCTCGTTCACGATCAGCAGATGGCCTGACGCGCCCAGATAGGGTTCCAAGTCCTTCACCGGCTCGCCTGTCTTGGCGTCCGACACCGCGAACTGCAGTGGCGTCTCGCGACGCGGCGCGGGCGACGGCGCGGTCATCGTGATCCGCAGCCCGTTCACGACCTGCTCGGTTGGAAGAGCATGCAGCCGGGGTGGGCTCACGAAGATCGGGCGGCTGTACATGGGCGTCATGACCCTTCGCAGCACCATCTGGGAAGTGCCTTCGGCCGGCAGGAAGTCCGCGATCAGCGTGTAGGCGCCCGGCGCGAAGTCCTGCGCGAGCTCGAACGATCCGTCCGCTGCCTGTTCGGGATGCACGTGAGCGAAGTAGTCGAGGTCCGAGCCGACGATGAATAGATGCATCTGGCGCTCGTGGACCTCGAGGAATTTCGAGACCAGATCGCCTGATTCGGGATCCCGCACAACGAGGCGGATGCCCGAGCTGCCGCCCGCGACACGCGGCTTCATCGTGGCGTCCACGCGATACTCGCCGATTCGCGGCGGCGGGATCGGCACGAGCGCCATAGCGCAGAGTGGACATCGTCCGTCGCCTGGCGCCCGCACGTCGGGATGCATTGGACACCAGTACGCATCCGGGCGATCCGTGTCGCGCACGATCTCGACGACGAGCTTCGACCGAAGCCTGAACCTCGCGACATCGTCGGTGAGTGAGACCGGCTTCTCCTTCAACGCCGCGACGGTAGCGGCCAGGTCGTCAACTGCGAAGCCGACGTGATCGAGCGTCTCGTTGACGCCGTCGGGAAGCGCCTGCGCCACCTGCGTCTCGTCGAGCGTGCCGGGGTGGACGACCGCCCCCCGGCCGGAAAGCCAGCGCGCGGCTTCTAGATAGGCCTCCGAAGGCTTGCGCGCGCGCGAGACGAGCGACGCGGGAATGTCGTCGATGCGCTGGAAGAGCACGTACTCGCGGCCCACGCGCACGCCGACGCCAACGCCCTTCACGATCGTCCGCGTCCCGTTGGACGCGCGAGCGGTACGCCCAAGCCAATCTCCCGGATCGAGCACCCGGTAGTGCAGGTGATGGAACCGGACGACCGGACGCACACGCTCCGGCGGCGTTTTCTGCAGCCCCGCCAGGAGCAACGCGGCCAACGCAAATGTCGTGAGACGCACTTATTAGATGAACCTGCGAGAACTGACCCGAACCTGTGAACCTGAACCCGTGAACCTCGTGAACCCGTGAACCCGTGAACCTGAACCCTGAACCCTGAACCCTGAACCTTGAACCCCAAATCTAAGCGACCGGAACAAGCGCCCCCCGTCCGTGGAGCCGAACCACAGCGTCCGCGATTTGCGGATCGAAATGCACACCCGATCCGTTCACGATCAGCTGCACGACTTCGTCGACGGATTTAGGCTCGTGATACACGCGCGCGGACGTCAGCGCGTCGAGAAAGTCGGCGACGCCGAGCAGGCGGCCGAGCAGCGGAATGGCGTCGCCACTCAGCCCCTCCGGGTACCCGGTCCCGTTCCACCGCTCGTGATGATACTGGACGCCCGGCAGCACGGCCTTCACGAGGGGGCTCTTGATGTTCGAGAGGATGCGCGCGCCGTGCACGGGATGCTTGCGCATCTCGGCGAACTCCTCCGGCGTGAGCCGTCCCGGCTTGTTGAGGATCGAGTCCGGTACTGCAATCTTGCCGACGTCGTGCAGAAGCGCCGCCAGCTCGGCCAGCTCCTGGTGATCGGTCCCGAGTCCCATCTCCGCCGCGATTCTCGCGGCGAGCGCCGCAACCCTCTCGGAATGGCGGTGGGTGTAGCCGTCCTTCGCGTCGATGGTGGCGGCAATCGCGCGGACCGTGTCGAGCAGCAGTCGCTCGAGCTCTCCCAGCAGTCGCACGCGATGCAGCGCGACGCCGGCATGGTTGCCGATCGCCGCGAGCAGCTCGAGATCTTCCTCGCTGAATCGTCCGGGACCGCTCTGGCTGTCGACATAGAGGGCGCCAAGGATCTGATCCGTGGTCCTGAGCGGCACGCACATCACCGATCGAATCCCCTGGCCGATGACGCTCTGGCCGCTCGAGAACCGCGCGTCCGAGCTGGCATCCCGGGCAAACGTGGAGACGCCTTTCGTGATCGTGTCGGTCACGATCGTGCGGCTGAGCGTGAAGGCGCCCTGCGACGGGTGCCGAAACCGTACGGCAGCGACGTCAGCTTCGCCGGCCACCTCGCCTTCGCGCCGCAACACCAGCGCCGCGCGATCGGCGGCGGTGACCTCGAGAATCGTCTCGAGCGACGCCGCCGCCAGCGCCTGCAGATCGCGCGCGCCGGCCAGGACTTCCGAGACACGATGGAGCGTCTTCAGGTGGCGCTGGGCGCGCTGCAGCAGCTCCAGCACCGGCAGCGCCGACGTGCCGGACGACAGCCATTCGACGTCAGCAGGCTCGATCCTGCGGCGGATGACCGACTGAATTCCGCCGTCTCCCTCCGTCGCCACCTGCGCTGTGCCTGACGCGCGCACGTTCGGATCGCGGTACTCGAGCACCGTGGAACCCACGCGGATCAGATCGCCCGGGCGGGCCGTCCCGGATTTGACCTGGCGCTCGTTCAGGAACGTTCCGTTCGCCGAGTCCAGATCGGTCACGAGGAGATCGGCTCCCTGTACGGCGAGCGCACAGTGCCGTCGCGACACCGCCTGATCGTCGACGTGGATCTCGCATTGTGCGACGCGCCCGACGGTGACGGCCGCGCCTTCCGCCAGCGCGTACACCAGTGCCGTTCCGCGGACCGCGATCTCGACCGACGCGCTCATCGCTATAGAATACCCGTCTCATGCGAGCAACGATCGCATCGGCCGCGCTCACGGCCGCGCTTCTGACAGTGATGCCCGATCCCGGCGTGCGTGCACGCCAGTCGGGCTGGCTCGACGACTACCGCGACGCCGCAGAGCGGCTGATCTCGGCGTCCCTCGCGAGCACCTTCGCCTGGGATCGTCTCGCGCTCCTCGGCGACACGTTCGGCCATCGGCTCAGCGGCTCGCGTGCCCTCGAGCACGCGATCGCCTGGGCAGTCGCGGAAATGAAGAAGGACGGACTCGAGAACGTGCGCGCCGAACCCGTGAAGGTGCCGCATTGGGTGCGCGGCAGCGAGAGCCTCGAGATCGTCACCCCGCATCGATCGGCGCTGGCGATGCTCGGGCTCGGGAACAGCGTGGGTACGCCCGCCGCTGGAATCGAGGCCGAGGTGCTGGTCGTCGCGAACTTCGCCGAGCTCGAGGCCGCGGGTGCGCGCGCGAAGGGCAGGATCGTGCTCTTCAACGCTCCATTCACGAGCTACGGCGAAACCGTCCTGTACCGCGCCGCGGGCCCATCACGCGCCGCGAGCCAGGGCGCCGTCGCCGCGCTGGTGCGATCCGTCGGACCGCCGGGGCTGCGGACACCGCACACGGGCGCCCTGCGCTACGCTGACGGCCAGCCGAAGATCCCCGCGGCCGCCATCGCCACCGAGGACGCCGATCGACTCCAGCGCATGCAGGACCGCGGCACGAAAGTCACGCTGCGCCTGAAAATGGACGCGAGGTTTCTCCCCGACGCGGACTCCGCGAACGTCGTCGCCGAGATTCGCGGCCGCGAGCGCCCGGAGGAAATCGTCGTCGTCAGCGGCCACTTCGATTCGTGGGACGTCGGCACCGGATCGACCGACGACGGCGGCGGATGCGTGGTGACGTGGGAGGCCCTGCGGCTGATGAAGACGCTGAACCTCAGGCCGCGGCGTACCGTGCGTGTCGTGCTGTTCACGAACGAGGAGAACGGGCTGGCCGGCGCGACTGCCTATCTCGCACGGCACCGATCCGAGCTCACCAATCACGTCATGATGCTCGAGTCCGACGGAGGCGTCTTCCGTCCGACAGGGTTCGGGCTGACCGCGAGCCCCACGGCCCGCGCGACGATCCAGCAGATTGCCACGCTGCTGCGCGGCATCGGCACGGACACGATCGGCGCATCCGGCGGCGGCGCCGACATCGGCCCGAGCGTCGAGGCGGGACGCATTCCGGCGATGTCGCTCGACGTCAGCGGCAACTACTTTCTGATCCACCACACCGAGGCCGACACGATCGACAAGATCGATCCGCAGGACATGGCGAAGGCGTCCGCCGCGATCGCGGTCATGGCCTACGTCGTCGCCGACATGCCCGAGCGGCTCAGGTAGCGATTACTTGACGGTGTAGACGAGAAAATCCGCGCGCCGGAGATCCTCGGCGCTCGGCGAGGTCCTGTCGAGATCCTTGACCGGAAGAATCGTCACAACGGCCAGCCGGCGCCCTTCGAGGCGGCGGCGGGCGCGCTCGGCAGTGCCCTGGCCGAAGTCGGTGTGGAACGCGCCGTTGAAATGAACCACGGGCCCGGGCCTGCGCGCGTTCGACGCGGCCGCGATCGCTTCCGCCATGGTCTCGTCCTTCACACACTGTGAAAAGTAGTAGCGCTCGAGGCTCGCTCGACGCTCGTCGGCGGTGAGCTTTTCGCTGCCAGGCACCGGGTGCGCCGCCATCGACGCTGCGAAGCGATCGAAGTACGCGTCGTGCGGGCACTGCAATTCTCGCGCGATGGACGCGCGCTCCTGCGGCGCGAGACCGTCGAATGCCGCCTGGCCGGTCTTGGCGGCGCTCGACGCATGCCTGCGCGGTACGTTCGACGCCACGACCGGCCAGCCTTCCGCCTTCGCGAGCTCGACGATCGGACGATAGTCGGTGGCGTAGCGCGGCCACGGACGCGAGGATTTCAACAGCTCATCCTCGGTGGCCTTCCCGGCCAGATAGCTGTCGAGCAGCGTTTGGACGTCGCGCTCGAACATCTCGAGCGACACCGTCGGCTTCACGCCCCGGCGTCGAAGCCCGTCGAGGATGGCGACCTCGAGCCTGTGGGTGTTCGGATCGTCGTGCTGCTCGCCGACGAAGATCACATCGGCCCGGGCGAGATCCGCGAGCATCGACTCGAAGTCGGAGAACGACTGCGATCGGGTGTCGTAGGTACGCTGCGGTACGTAGACGGGACCTGGCGACGGTGTGCTCTGCGCGGCCTGCAGCGTGAAAAGAATCGCCAGCAGCCCGGTCATCGCGCGAGCGGGGATCTGGCCGCACCGTAGACGCGCTTCGTCTTCTGCCCCTGCAGCCACACGACCGCGTGGAGGTTCGCCGCGTTCCACGCCCGATTCAGCGTGAGCTGCCCGTTGGCTACGAAGGCCTCGCGATCGAGCGCGCCCATCGTCTGCAAGGAGCGCACGACGCCGACGTGACTGAGCGTACGGCCTCCGTTTTCGCCGCGCTTGACGATCGACGTGAGATGGTCCTCGGTCAGCGCGACGATCACGTCGATCGATTCCCCGTCCGCGGGCGCGGCCGGAAGATCGATCGAGACGCGCACCGACGTTCCCTGCGCGCGAGCGTCCAGCTTGACTGGCAGATGCGGCTTCGACGCCGCGGCCGAGAGCGCCGTGCGCGCTGCGCGCTCATCGCTCCCGGTGAACTCCGTGAGGCCGTCGACCACCATCTGCGGCGTGTAGACCCGATCCTCGCCGAAGTTGCGCGAGTACGCCTGCTGGCGCACGGTGAACGTCTTCGACGAGAACGGATCCTTCCAGCCCTGATGGTCCCAGTAGTCGACGTGGAACGAGAGCGGCACGATATCCACGTCGGGCAGCGGCTGCTCACGAAGAAGCGTTGCGAGCAGCGTATCGGCAGCCGGACAGCTCGAGCAGCCTTCGGACGTGAAGAGCTCGACGAGCACGGGGACCCGGGGCGCTGGCGGCGGCGCCGACGCCGCCAGCCATGCGGCGAGCAGGGCGATGGCCGCTTTCATTCAGTCCAATTATGACCGATTACGTCAGTTCGAGAGCGTGCCCGGAGGAGCGGGCCGGTTGATCTCGATGTCAATCGTGATCGTGACGTCGTCGCCGACGACGGGGCCGGCTTCGACCATCGAGTTGTATTTCAGGCCGTATTCCAGCCGCTTGATCTTCGTGGTGGCGGTCGTCCCGGTCACGACGCCGCGCATCCCTTTCGTCACGGGCGACGGCGCCTCGACGTCGAGCGCCACTTCCTTCGTCGTGCCCCGGATCGTGAGATCCCCCACCAGCTTGAACGCGCCGCCGGTGCCGGGCTCGACACGCTTGGACTTGAACGTGATCGCCGGGTGATTCGCCGCGTCGAAGAAGTCGGCGCTGCGCAGATGCGCATCGCGCTTGGGTTCCTGGGTGTTGATGCCGTTGACGTCGATCGTCACGTTCGCGGTGATCGAGCGAACGTCCTTGCCGTCGTAGTCGATCGTGCCGCTGACGCGCCCGAGCTGGCCGCGCACGGTCGAGACCATGAGGTGCCGCACGCTGAAGTGCGCCGCGGAGTGGCTGGAATCGATCTGCCATTGGCTCGACGACGCCGGCTTCTGGGTGCCCGGCGCGGGCGGAGCCGACGAGCTTTGAGCCAGCAGAACCGAGGACGCGACGATGACTGCGGCGGTGTGTGTCAAAACGAACCTCATACGCGGGAACCTCCAGAGTTCACCACGTAAGACGCCCGAAGGCCGCGCGACGTTTCAGGAGGGCTTGCGTGGTGCCGGCTGCGGATCCTCGGTGTAGGGCTCGCGTAGCTGCACGGGATGTGTCGTCTTCCGGATTCGCAGGTTGATGGCCTCGACGAACACGGAGAACCCCATCGCGAAGTAGATGTATCCCTTCGGAATGTGGTGGTTGAATCCCTCGGCAATGAGCGAGGCGCCGATCAGCAGCAGGAAGCTGAGCGCGAGCATCTTCACCGTCGGATGGCGGTGCACGAACGCGCTGATGGGTTCCGCCGAGAGCATCATGATCCCGACCGCGATGATGACGGCCGTCACCATGACCCAGAGCTGATCGACCATGCCGACGGCGGTGATGACGGAGTCCAGCGAGAAGACGATGTCGAGCAGCATTATCTGGACGATGACGGACGTGAACGAGGCGGCGGCACGTCCGCCGGCCTGCGCGGGCTCGCCCTCGAGGCGATCGTGGATCTCGTGCGTGCTCTTTGCGAGGAGGAAGAGGCCGCCAAGGATGAGGATCAGGTCACGGCCTGAAATATCCGTATGGTACACGGTGAACCATGGCTTGGTCAGGCGGATCATGTGCGCGAGCGAGAACAGCAGCAGGACGCGCGTGACGAGCGCGCCCAGCAGCCCGAGACGCCGCGCTCTTGGCTGCTCCGCCGGCGGCAGCTTTCCCGACAGGATCGAGATGAAGATGATGTTGTCTACGCCGAGAATGATCTCGAGAAACGTCAGCGTTGCGAGCGCGATCCAAATTTGGGGGTCTGAGATCCAGTCCATCGTCTCCTCTGAGATCCAAGCGAAGTCCGGCGCCACGCCAGCTTCGTGCTATACGCCGAACGCCTCGGGCTCCCATTCGAGACCGAGCTCGGAGGGAGGTGCCATGAACCCGAGCAGCGCGGAGGCTGCCACGACGGCGGGGCTCGCGAGGTAGCCCTCTCCACCGAAGCCCATGCGATTCTGCCAGTTGCGATTGAAGGACGTGATGGCGCGCTGGCCGCTCGTGAGCGCGTCAGGCCCCTGCCCGAAGCACGGGCCGCACCACGACTGCCGGATCTCCCCGCCCGCCGCGCGCAGGACCTGCGCGATCGACTCGCCGCCGAGCCGCGGATCCGGCCGCTCGATCTGCCGCCCGACGCCTCCGGATCCCGGAAAGATCGCGAACTCGCGCTCGACCTTGTTCAGGCCCTGCGCGCGCGCGGCGCGCAGCACCAGGGCCGCCTGCAGCAGATCGTCGTAGCTGCCGTTGGTGCACGATCCGATCAACGCCTTGTCGAACGTAATGCGCTCCCGTGCGACGTCGGCCGCGGGGAACGCATTCCCCGGGCTGAAGGGCTTGGCGATCATCGGACGCACGTCCGACAGATCCAGGCTTTCGTCGATCTCGTACGCCGCGTCCGCGCCGGGCGCGATCGGCGGATACGGCAGCGAGGTCACACCCTTGTCGCGGTACCACGCGTATGTGACGTCGTCGGGCGCGAAGATGCCGTTGAACGCCTCCGCTTCCGCCATCATGTTCGCGATGGTGTTGCGATACGCTATCGGCAGCTGCCGGTCGGCATCGACCAGTTCGACCGACATGCCTTGCGACTGCTTCGCGCCCCATCGCCGGAGCAGCTCGAGCACGATGTCCTTGCCGCTGACCCAGGGCTGCAGCCTCCCGCGGAAGGTCACGCGGCGCGGCTTCGCGAGCGTCACGTAGATATAGCCCGTCGACCAGCCGAAGCCGAGCGTCGTCGAGCCGACACCGATGCCGACGGCGCCGTACGCACCATAGGCGCGGCTGTGGGAATCCGCGCCCGGAATGAACTGGCCGGGCAGGACGAGCCCCTGCTCGGGAAAATAGAAGTGAAAGATGCCGTCGCCCGGCGTCGCGTAGTACGGCTTCTCGATGCCGTGCGCGCGGGCGAACTCGCGGCCGATGGCGGTCTGCTTGTCGTCGGCGTCGACACCCGTGAAGACGAAATGATCGTTGGCGATCGCGGCCTGGCGCGGATCGATCGTCCGACCGCCGGTGATCTGGTTGAACGTATGAATGGCGAAGGGCGCCGTGCCGTCCGAGGCAGGCAGGAGATCGGCGTACACGCGCAGCGTCGTACCGGGGGCCATATCCCGCGGTGAAAGATCCTTGTCGACGCGGTGCGCCCAGAGGATCTGTTCCGTCGTTGTCATGCACTCGGCGGCGCTCGGCTCCGGAAAGTCGATCGCCGCGCGCGTCACCACCGACTTCCGGAACTCGCGGCAGCCGACCTCGAAGATGCCGCCGCTCCGGCGGATCTCATCCTCCTTGGGCGAGAGCGGGACCGGCGTGTACGGCTTGCCTTGCGTCTCGTTGCGGAGCTCGCGCGTCTCGGGATCGAAGCTGAACTCGTCGCCGTCCTGCGCGTCGGCGACCGCGTCCGGGCTCTGGACGACGTGGAGACCGAGGTTGAAGCTGTTGCGGCGAAAGATGTCGCCCATGTTGTGGCCGCACACGATCACGAGCTGCAGGCCCGCCTCTTCCGCCACGCCCTTGAGCCCGGCCGGGCTCATCTCGCGCGACGAACCGATCGCGAAGCGATCGCCGGCGATGACGAACGTCTCGCCGCGATGGACGCGCGCGCGGAAGTCGGGCATCAGATAGCGGAACGATCCCGCTTTCCAACGCTCGTCGAGCGTGTCGAGGCTCTCGGACACGCAGTCCTGGGCAGGCGTGATCTGATCGGTGTCGATCGCGTCGAGCTTCTTCGCGAATTTCGTGCCCGGCAGGCTCTTCGGATCCCAGAAGATGAGCGCGCGCCCGCGGATCAAGTCGCCGCCAGGCCGCGGCGCGTCGGCCGGCGACGATTCGCCCGGCAGGTCTCGCAGCGTCACGCCGTCCTTGAGACGGGCCTGGGCAATCACGTGCATACGCCTCCAATGCTAGCACCCGCCTACATCCGCATGCGTCGACCCGTTGGCCTCTGCACTAGGCCTGTGGCTTTTCCGGCGAGGGTTCGGGCGCGTAACCGGAGCACCGGACGACCGGCAGTCGTGGGTACTTCGGGAAGCGCGGATCGACAGCCGCCAGCCTGCAAAGGTAGAAGCGAGACCCCCGATCGCTCGTGATCACTTGCGCGTGGCTGCAGCGTACGCACAACCCCGCGTCTTGCCCGCCGCCACCCGTATCGTTCATCATCGTGAGGTATGTTCACATCGGACGCCAAGACCCAGGGGGTTCGCGTGCAGGTCGTCTCCAAGTATTCGCCAGAGCGGTCGCAGCCTACCGGGAGCAGATGGTTCTTTCTCTACACCGTCACCATCTCCAACGAGGGAGACGAAACCGTTCAATTGTTGACGCGCCACTGGGTGATTACCGACGGCGCCGGGCAGATTGAAGAAGTCCGCGGCCGCGGGGTCGTCGGAAAGCAGCCGACGCTGGCGCCTGGCGAATCGTTCGAGTACACGTCAGGCTGCCCGCTCGGCACATCATTCGGCATCATGGAAGGCTCGTACCAGATGATCACCGCGTCGGGGGATCACTTCGACGCGAAGATCGCCCCCTTCACCCTCAGCGAGCCATATACCGTTCATTAGAGCGTTTTTCAGAGTGCCGTAGTGTCCGCCTTCAGGCGGACCCGTTCCGGTCCGGCTACAGCCGGACACTACAGCGTTGCGGAAAAACGCTCCAGTCGACTAATCACGGAACGTCCGGTCCAGGCGCAAACTGCGATCGAGCTGGCGCAGATAGTCGGAGCGCCGAATCTCGATTGCGCCGAACTGCTCGAGGTGCGGCGTGACCCACTGCGTATCGAGCAGCGTAAACCCGCGGCTGCGCAGCCGCTCGACCAGCGCGACGAACGCGACCTTCGACGCGTCGGTCTCGCGGTGGAACATCGATTCGCCGAAGAACGCGCCGCCGAGCGCCACGCCGTACAGTCCGCCCGCAAGGGTGTCGCCGTGCCACGCCTCGACGGAATGCGCTATCCCCCGCTCGTGGAGCGCCGAGTAGCTCGTGATGATCTCGTCGTTGATCCAGCTGCCGGGATCGTCCGGATCCCGTTCGCCGGCGGCGCACGCACGCATCACCTCGACGAACGCGCGATCGATTTCGATGCGGAACTCCCCTTTCCGCACCACGCGCGCCAGCCGGCGTGAGACGTGGAAGCCGTCGAGCGGCACGACGCCGCGCGGATCCGGCGAGAACCACTGAATCTCCTGCCCGACCGCCATCGGAAACCATCCGCTGGCATAGGCGGACACCAGAAGGTCTGAATCGATCACGAGGGGACTCAGTCGCGGACACTCAACGGTGAGGGATCCGCTATTCCGACCGCAGCGCGGCCATCGGGTTGACCCGTGTGGCGCGGCGGGCAGGGATCAAGCAGCCGGCAATCGCGGCGCAGAACAGCAGGAGCGACACGGCCACGAACGTCCCCGGGTCGTGGGCGGTGACGCCGAACAACTGGGTTTCGAGAAACCTCGCGGTCAGGAACGCGCCGGCCAGCCCGAGCGCGAGGCCGATGCCGACCAGCTTGAGGCCGTCCACGAGCACGAGGTTCAGCAGGCTCGCCGGCGTCGCGCCGAGAGCGAATCGAACGCCGAGCTCGTGCGTCCGCTCGGCGACCGAGTACGACACGACCGCATACAGGCCGACGAGCGAGAGCAGGAGCGCGAGCCCGGCGAACGTGCCCGCCAGGAACATCGTGAAGCGCTGACGCGCCACCGCGTCGGAGATCACCGACCGCATCGGCCGGATGCGTCCCGCCGGCTGGTTCGCATCGAGCTCGTGCACCGCCGCGCGCGCGACCGACGCATAGCCGGACGGATCGTCCCGCGCCCGCAGCACGACGATCATCTGCGGCGAAGGCTCGACGTGATGGTGGACGTACACCTGCGGACGCAAACCGCTGTCGAGCGCCGTGTGGCGCGTGTCTCCGACGACGCCGGCGACGGTGAACCACGGCGCGTTCTGATCGAAGCTCGTGAGCTTGAGACGCCGGCCGACGGGATTCTCCGCCGCGAACACGGTCTCGGCCATCATCGAGTTGATGAGCAGCACTCGCGGCGACTCCGGTCCCGCGTTTCGCGGGAGCGGCTCACCCGCCACGTGCGGAATCCCCATCGTCAGGAAGTAGTCAGGCGTGACGACGCGGAAGTCCGCGATGATCTCCTTGCCGGGCTCGGGCCGCGGACGTCCGTCGATCGTGACCTGCCGCAGATTCTCGGTTCCCGCGAGTGGAACGCTCGAGGCCGCCGCGGCGGATTCGACACCAGGGACGGCGCTCAGCCGCGTGACGAGGCGATCGAAGAAGTCCGCCTGCCGATCGCTGCGGTAGGTGGCCCGGGGCAGCGCGACCTCCATCGTGAGCAGGCCGTTGGCGCGGAAACCCGGGTCGACGCTCAGCAGGCGGATGAACGTCTGGATGAGCAGCGACGCGCCGATGAGGAGGATTGCTGCCAGCGCGACCTCGACGACGACGAGCGTATTCCTCGTGCGATGAGCCCTGCGGCTGCCCACGGTGCCGCGCCCGCCTTCGCGCAGCCCGTCCACGACGTCCACGCGCGCGGTCTGCAGCGCCGGCACGATGCCGAACACGACGCCGGTCACGGCCGACAGCGCGACCGCGAAGATCATGACCCGCCAGTCGAGCGTCGCGCCCGCGAGCGCGGGAAGATCGACCGGCAGCATGACGAGCAGCGCGCGGAGGCACCACCATCCGATGAGAATGCCGGCGGCGCCGGCCGCGAGCGACAGGACGAGGCTCTCGACGAGCAGCTGCCTCAGGATCTGGCGCCGCTCGGCGCCGAGCGCGTAGCGCACCGCCACTTCACGCTGCCGCGACGCGGCGCGAACGAGCAGCAGATTCGCCACGTTCACGCAGGCAATGAGGAGGACGAATCCCACCGCCGTCAGCAGCACGACGAGTGCCGTGCGGACGCCGCCGACGAGCTGCTCGCGAAGCCGGAGCACCCGCACGGTCCAGCCCGCGTTCGAGGCCGGGAAATCGCGCGCGATGTCCGCCGCGATCGACGCGAGATCCGCCTCCGCCGCCTGCATCGTCACGCCCGGCCGCAGGCGCCCGACGAGCCCGAAGCTCTTGCCGCCCCGGTTTCGCTGCTGTTCGGGCGTGAGGACGTCGAGGCTCCAGATCTCGGGGGTCGGCGCGTAGCCCAACCCCGTCGGCATCTCGCCGCCAGCGGGAAAATGGAACCATGGCGGGAGCACGCCGACGATCGACGCGGGCTCGCCGTTCACCGATATGGCGCGGCCGAGGACGTCGGGTTCGCCGCCGAAGCGGCGCTGCCACAGTCCATAGCCGATCAGGACGGCGCGGCCCCCGCGGCCGTCCGTTTCGATGAAGCCGCGTCCGTGCACGGGTTGAACACCGAGCGTGTCCAGGAAGTTGCGGCTGACCCTCACGCCCCCGATGCGCTCGGGCTCGCCGCCGCCGGTCAGGTTCACGCGCTCCGCGCGCATCGACGCGAGGTTCGAGAAGGTCGTGTTCCGCGCGACGAAGTCGGTGACGTCGCCAGGCGACGACGGCAGGCGATCGAACCCGATGCGCTGCTGGACTTCCGCGCTGAACTCCCAGGGCATCACGAGCCGATCGGGATCCTCGAAGGGCAGCTGCCTCAGGAGCACCGAATCGACGACGCTGAAGATGGCGGTGTTCGCACCGATGCCGAGCGCCAGGGTGATGAGGGCGATCAACGTGAACGCCGGCCGACGCACGAGCGACCGGAGTGCGAACCTGATGTCCTGCATGTGTGGGGGCACGTGACTCGCCGACCGGCCGTGCGCGGCTGTCGACGCCAACGGCCAGCCGACGTACACTCCAAGGCTGACAGGAAAAGTATATCGCGCGGCCGAACCAGCCGCGCCCATGTATGATCGGTCGCCGATGCGCGCCGCGGCGTGCGGGACGCGCACACCGAAGGAGACTCTACAGAAATGCCCAGATTGACCGTCGAAGGATTCCCGTCAGTCGACGTGCCGGATGGCAAGCGGCTCGTGCTGGCGATCGAGCAGAACGCGGGCGTCGACGTGCTGCACGCGTGCGGAGGCAACGCGCGCTGCACGACCTGCCGCGTCGAATTCATCGACGGCGAGCCGGCCACGCGCACCGCTGCCGAGCGGCAGGTCCTCGCCGCGCGCGGCGTGACCGGGGTGCGCCTGTCCTGCCAGATCGTCTGCGATCACGACATGACCGTCCGGGCGATCTCCCGCCTCACCGGGAGCGGCCGTCCCGACCCCGGACCGACCCCCGCGGCGGACGTCACGCCGCCTCCAGCCTGGGAGAACGTCAACTAGTCGACGCCTAGTCTGGGCGTTTTTCAGAACGCTGTAGTGTCCGGCTTCAGCCGGACCGGAACAGGTCCACCTGAAGGTGGACACTCCAGCACCCTGAGAAGCGCTCTAGCGGCCGTATCGCTCGCGAATCCGCGGAATCAGGTACTCGCTGAACGCGGTCGCAAAGCCGAAGCGCGGCGCAAAGCCCCAGTCCCTCGCCGCGGCGGAGACGTCGATGTCGGCCGGCCACGTGTCCAGGATGCGCTGGCGCTTCGTGTCGACATCCCACGTGACGTCCGCCTTGGGAAACGAACGGAGCACGACGTCGCGGATCTCTTCGGCCGACGGGTTGAACGCCGCCACGTTGTACTCGGTCCGCGTCAGGCGATCTCTCGGCGCCGCCGCGAGATCCAGCAAGGCCTCGACGCCGTCCGGCATCGTCATGAAGGGAATGCGCGTGTCGGGCCGCACGAAGCAGGCGCAGGGCTCGCCCTTCGCGGCCGCGTGGATCATCTCGGGCGCGTAGTCCGACGTGCCGCCCGACGGCACGGTGACGGCGGAGATCAGCCCCGGGAAGCGCACGCACCGGAAGTCGACACGCCCGCTCGCGCGCTCGGCCGCGAGCTGCTTGTAGTAGAGCGCGTAGTACCGCCCAATCTGCTCGCAATACAGCTTGTTGCACCCGTACATCGTGGTGGGATGCGACCACTCGTCTTCCCGCACCTTGCCCGCGGACATCTTGGTCGCGAGATCCGGCAGGCCGTACGCGGCGATCGACGAGGGGTACATGAACACGACCGGACGTCCGTGCGACTCCGCTTCGCGCTGCGCGAACTCGAGCAGGTTCAGCGTGCCTTCGACGTTGACCTTATGGGCCGAGACCGGCGTGAACTCCGATCGCGTGGACAGGAGCGCCGCGAGATGAAAGACGAGCTCGACCTGGAACTCGGCGAGCACGCGCTCGAGCACGCCGCGGTCGAGGATCGACGCGGTGATCTCGCGATCGACCTTCGACGCGATGGACGCGTCCAGGCGCGCCACGTCGAGCGTCACGATCGCCCGCTGGGACTGACCCGCGAGGCGTTCGATGAGACCATGGCCGATCTCGCCGCCCGCGCCCGTGATCAACACGACTGGTTTGCGCACGCGCGAATTATACTGGAGCCGTGATCGGCATCTGGCTCGTTCTGCTCCTCCAACTCGTCCAGCCTCGCGATACATTCGACTTCGGCAGGACGATGCGCGTGGACTACTTCCATACGGGCGGACCGTCCACCGCCGAGACGCTGTCGCTCGATCGCGTGGTCAACGACGGACCGTGGCCCGGCAGCCGGACGCAGCTCGTGGATCCGACGAACCTCGGAAAGTACCTGTTCGAGGTCCACGATCCGTCGGGCGACCGGCTGTTGTACTCGCGCGGCTTCGCATCGGTGTACGGCGAGTGGGAAACGACGCCGGAAGTGAAGACGGCGCACCGGACGTTCCACGAATCGCTTCGCTTTCCGTGGCCGGCCGGCCCCGTGCGGGTGACGTTGAAAAAGCGTCAGGCCGACAACAGCTTCGCAAGGATCTGGTCGACGAACGTCGATCCGGCGTCGCGATTCGTGAACGCAGCGGCGCCAAAGCCGCCAGCCGGAACGCTGTCGACGCTCTTCGAGAACGGTCCCGCGGCCGACAAGGTCGACCTGCTCGTGATCGGCGAGGGCTACACGGACGCGCTCCTGCCGAAGTTCCGCAAGGATGCCGAGCGGCTCCTCGCAGCGCTCTTCGCGGAGGAGCCGTTCCAGTCGCGAAAGAAGGACTTCAACGTGCGCCTGCTGGGTCTTCCGGCCGCGGAACCCGGCGTCAACCGGCCGAACGCGGGCGTCTTCAGGCGCACCCCGATCTCGACCGAGTACAACATCTTCGACTCCGAGCGGTACGTGCTCACGCTCGACAACCGCGCGCTGCGGGACGCGGCATCCGCGGCACCGTACGAGTTCATCGAGATACTCGTGAACGAACAGACCTACGGTGGCGGCGGCATCTTCAACGATCAGGCGACCGCGAGCGTCGACAGCGCGTTCTCGGACTACGTCTTCGTCCACGAGTTCGGCCATCACTTCGCGGCGCTGGCCGACGAGTACTACACGTCCGACGTCGCGTACGAGACCGGCGGCGTAAAGCCGGAGCCGTGGGAGCCGAACGTGACGGCGCTCGCGGATCCGTCGAAGGTCAAATGGCGCGATCTGCTGACGCCGGGCACGCCGGTGCCCACGACCTGGGCCAAGGACGAATTCGAGAAGCACAGCCGCGCGATCCAGGAGCGACGACGCGCCATCAGGAAGCGCAACGCGCCGGAAGCGGAGATGGACGCCCTCTTCCGCGAGCAGCGCGACTGGGAGGAGAAGTTCTTCGCGTCGATGAAGTACGGAAAGGCGGTCGGCGCGTTCGAGGGCGCGTCGTACGAGCCGCGCGGCCTCTATCGGCCGCAGGCCGACTGCATCATGTTCACGCGCGATCGGGTCGGGTTCTGCCGCGTGTGTCAGCGGGCCATCAGCAGGATCATCGATCTCTACGCCCGGTAACCGATAGCGCTAGTCACACACAGCTGTAGTGTCCGGCTTCAGCCGGACTCCGAGGTCCGCCTGAAGGCGGACACTACAGGCTCACGAGAGAGCTTCTAGAAATTCACCGTCACGACGGAAAGCGCGATCGCCAACGCGGTCAGCGCGATGCAGACCGCCGCGCCGACGAGATGATCGATGCGCTCGCGCTTGAGCGGATCCAGCCACATCCCCGACAGGTATCCGCCGAGAAAGCCGCCCGCATGGGCGTAGTTGTCGACGCCCGGAATGATGAACCCCATGATGAAGAGCGTGGTCGCGTACCCCATCGCTTCCGTGCGGATGAGCGAACTGCCGCCGCGCCGGCCGTAGTACACCAGCGCACCCAGCAGACCGAAGATTGGCGCCGAGGCGCCGACGGTCAGCGACGCGCCGCTCAGCGGCCACGGCAGGAACCACAGGAAGTACGCCGCGAGCGTCGTCAGCGCGAAGCCGCACACACCGGCAATCGTGTAGATGATGACCATCCGTCCGGGCCCGTACAGGTCTGCCGTCGCGGGCCCGAGCTGACGAATCCACATCACGTTGAAAAAGATGTGCAGGACGCCCGCATGCAACCAGCCCGCGCTGAGCGGCGTCCACCATCGTCCCAGCCTGAACACCGGCGTGTATCCGCTCGCCCCGAGGACCGCGAGCTCCCTGCTGCCCGGCGAGAGAATGGACAGCGGTCCCCCGCCGCCCATGATGTCGCCGCCGTTGGAAACCGTGAGCGCCAGCCCGATGATGTACAACGCCGTGCAGCCGTACATCACCAGCGACACGAACCCGAGATCGTTGCCGAACGTCCGCAGCATCGGGCCGAAGCCCCACAGGCCCGGGTTGCGGCGGCCGCACGAGTAGCACTTGTCGTCGCTCACGCCGACGAGCGAGCCGCAGGACGCGCACACTACGGAGCCGGTTCGCTGCCGCTTGAACATTCCTGAAAGCATATAACATGCGGTTTGGCGACCGGCCGATCTCATGCGCGTGCTCGTGACGGGCGGCAGCGGATATCTCGGCAGCGCGATCGTGCGCGCGCTGGCGCGCGATGGCCACACGCCGATCGTCTTTGCGCGAAGCGCCAGCCAGAGCGGACTTCCAGGCCTGCTCATCGACGGCGACGTCCGTCGCGCGGGCGATGTCGAGCGCGCGGCGCGGGGCGCGGATGCGATCTGCCACTCGGCCGCGCTCGTCAGCGTGTGGCGCGCACGCCGCGAGGACTTCGACGAGACCAACGTCGCGGCTCTCGAGAACGTGATTCGCGCCGCCGGCGCCAGCGGCATTCCACGAATCGTGTACACGTCCTCGTTCCTGGCGCTGCCGCCGGCGGACGGGAACGCTCCGCTCGAAGCCAACGACTATCAGCGAACCAAAGTCGCCGCGCGCGAGATCGCGCGGCGCGCCGCGGAGTCCGGCTCGCCTGTCGTCTCGCTCTTTCCTGGCGTCATCTACGGTCCTGGCCGGATCACCGAAGGCAATCTCGTCGGCCGTCTCGTTCGGGATCACCTGAAGCGGCGGCTGCCCGGGCTCATCGGCGCCGACCGGTCCTGGTCCTTCAGCTACATCGACGATGTCGTGGCCGCGCACGTCGCGGCCCTGACGCGCCCGTCCGTCGAGCGCGAGTACGTGGTGGGCGGTGAGAACGCGCCTCAGATGAAGGTCTTCGAGATCCTGAGGAGAGTCAGAGGCACACCGCTGCCGCGGCGGATTCCGTTCGGCATAGCCACCGCGATCGCGGGCATGGAGGAGATTCGGGCCCGCCTGACGGGCCGCCCGCCGCTGCTGACGCGAGGCGTGGTGGAAATATTCCGCCACGACTGGTCCCTGGACGGACGGAGAGCCGCCTCGGCCCTCGAATATGCCTTTACGCCCCTCGAGCAGGGGGTGGCCGCAATGCTGGCCGATCTCAAGGAAACCGGGGCAATTTCGTGACGTCCGGCCCCCCGCCCGACGGCTCCGGCGACCTAACCGGTCCGGACAAACCCCGTCTAACCAGTCGGATGCCGCAAACGGATGCAGCAACCGTCGCCCTGGCCCGCGGCGGCGACAGCGAAGCGTTCCGGACGCTGGTCGAGCGCCACAGCCGGGCTGTCTACCGAATCGCGCATCGGATGACCGGCAACCCCTCGGACGCGGAGGACGTGGTGCAGGACACCTTTCTCAAGGCCTATCGACAGCTCGGACGATTCGAGTCGCGCGCAAACTTCGGCACGTGGCTCCATCGCATCGCCGTGAACTGCTCGATCGACCTGATTCGATCGCGTCCGCACCGCGAGGCGGGACACGACACGTCGGATCTCGAAGAGATGGCTGGAACGGAGGCCTCGCTGGACGCGGGCTTCAAGACACCGGAGAGGCTGATGCTGAGCACGGAAGTCCAGGATCGCATCACGTCGGCGATGTCGGGGTTGAGCCACAGGGAACGCGCGGCATTCGTGCTCCGGCATTTCGAGGGGCACTCGATCGACGACATCAGCCGCTCGCTCGGCATGAAGTCGAACGCGACGAAGCACAGCATCTTCCGCGCGGTGCGGAAGATGCGCACGGCCCTCGAGCCGTTCGTCGCGAACGACTGAAGAGAGATACGGACACGACATGACCACGCACCTCACAGAAGACGATCTCGTCCTTCACTACTACGGCGAGATGAGCGGCGCGGACGAGGCGCAGGCGACGACGCACTTGTCGCACTGCGCGGAGTGCCACCAGAGCTACAGGCGGCTCCAGCGGGTGCTCGCGGCGGTAGAGGAAGGCGCGCTCGCCGGCCCCGAGCTTCCCGAACACTTCGAGCGGACGGTGTGGGCGAGGCTCGAGCCGAATCTGCCGCGGCGTGATCGCTCGTGGTCGTCGTGGCTCGTCTGGTCGCCGGGACGGCTGGCCTGGGTGGCGACGGTCGTCGTGCTCGTCGGCGCGGCGTTCATGGCCGGACGGTTCGCACCGCGGCAGGGCGGCGGCAGCGTTCCGACCGAGGTCGCCGACCAGGACAAGGTGCGGGAGCGCATCCTGCTGATCGATCTCGACGATCATCTCGAGCAGTCCCAGATGGTGCTCGTCGAACTCGTGAGCGCCGACGATCAGCAGCCGGTGGACATGAACGAAGAGCGGAACCGCGCGGAGCAGCTGGTGTCCGCGAACCGGCTGTACCGGCAGACCGCCCGGTCGACGGGCGACAGCGCGCTCGCCGATCTGCTCGACGAGCTCGAGCACGTGCTGATCGACGTGGCCGCGAGCCCCGAGCACGTCTCGTCGCAGGATCTCGGCGAGCTCCGCCGCCGCATCGAATCCGGGAGCCTGTTGTTCAAGGTACGCGTGGTGTCGTCCGAAGTGCGGCAGCGTCAGCGTGCCAACGTTCAGGAACGAGCGGGCCAGCGCTCGTCGTTGTAGTCACGTATGTCGAGGAACCTTCACATGATGATGAGACAGTCGTTGTTGTTCGTCGCGGCGCTGGCGCTCGCCACTCCAGTCGGCGCGCAGGTCGCAGGCGGTGGACAGAGCGGTGTGCCGGGTGGCGTCAGCGGCCCGGTGCCCGGCGTGCCGGGCGGCGCCGTGCCCGCGCCCCCTCCAGGAGTAATCACCCCGCTCGAAATCCTCACGGCACCGCCGATGCCCGGACCGATGCCGATCGGCCCCATGAGCATCGGCCCGATCGGCCCCGGACCGATAGGCATGGGCCCGATCGGTCCCGGACCGATGAGCATCGGCCCGATCGGTCCCGGTCCGACAGGCATGGGCCCGATCGGTCCCGGTCCGATGGGTCTCGGCCCGATTGGTCCCGGTCCGCTCGCATTCGCGGGCATCAGGCCCTACGGCCTGGCGAACATCCCGGACGAGCAGGAGCGCGAGGCCGAACGGCTCGATCGCGAGCGCCAGCAGAAGGACCGCGAGATCCAGCGCGCGCAAGCGGAGCGCGATCGCGAGCAGAGCCTCTACGATCAGGGCACCGACGCGATGTTCGAGAACCGCTGGGATCGCGCCCTCACCTCTTTCTCCAAGGTCGCCGACAACAAGGGAACGCGCGCGGATGCGGCGTTGTACTGGAAGGCCTATGCGCAGAACCGGCTCGGCCAGACCGCTGAGTCTCTCGCGTCGATCGCGGAGCTGACGAAGGCGTATCCGGCCAGTACCTATCTCAAGCAGGCGAGAGCTCTCGAGGCCGAGGTCCGAGGCCGCGCGGGCCAACCGATGCGTCCCGAGGCGCAGGCAGACGAGGAAATCAAGATCATCGCGATGAACGCGCTCGCGAACAGCAATCCTCAGGAGGCCGTTCCGCTCCTCGAAGGCATTCTGAACGGCAGCGGCACGCCGCGCTACAAGCGCCAGGCGCTCTACGTGCTGGCGCAGATCAACACGCCCCGTGCGCGCGAAGTCGTGAAGAACGTCGCGAAAGGCAGCGCGATCCCCGAGCTGCAGGGCCGTGCGATTCAGTACCTCGGCGCGCAGGGCGGCGCGGAGAGCCGCGCCACGCTGGCCGAGATCTACGGATCGACGTCGGATGTGGAGCTCAAGCGGCGCATCCTGCGCGCGTTCATGGCGTCCAACGAGCGGGATCGCATCTTCGCCGCCGCGCAGAACGAGACGGTTCCCGAGCTCCGGCTCGAGGCGGTTCGCCTGCTCGGGGCGATGGGCGCGAACGACTATCTCTGGCAGATGTACCAGAAGGAATCGTCGGTAGACGTCAAACGCCAGATCATCTCGGCGATGCAGGTGGCGGGCAACGTCACGCGGATGATCGAGCTCGCGAAGACCGAGAAGGATCCCGAGCTTCGCCGCACCGCCATCCGGAATCTCGGCGTAATGGGCTCCAAGACCGCGGGCGACACGCTCGTCGAGCTCTATGCCACCGAGCAGGATCCCGCCACGAGGCGGACGATCATCAACGGCCTCCACCAGCAGAACAACGCGACCGCGCTCGTCGCGCTTGCGCGCAAGGAGCAGGACATCTCGTTGAAGAAGGACATCGTGCAGAAGCTCTCGACGATGGACAACAAGGTGGCACGCGATTACATGCTGGAGCTCCTGAAGTAGGGAAGGCGTCATGTCGAACTCATACCGCTTCGTCTCCGCGGCGCTGACGATCGCCACGTCCGCCGCAGTGGGCCTGGCTGCGCTCGGTCAGCAGCCGCGCATCGCCAACACGACGATGACGTCGCGTCCGGCCGGAGCGCCGTTCGAGCAGTCGTTCCGCGCGCTCGTCGGGGCCCAGGCCGACGTCGCGTGGATCGGCTACGCGGTCCCCGTCGTCGACGGCGAGCGCGTGATGTGCTGCTTCGACAACGACACGTCCTGGTCCAACGGCAGCGTCGTGATGTCGAGTGGGCAGCGCTGCTGCCACGCGTGCCGCCTGGAGCCTGCCGCGGACGGCACGTCCATGGCGACGCGCGCGCCAGCAGCCGCCGGAACGAATGCTGTCCGCCTGACGGGTTCCGAACGGATGGTGGTGATGTTCCGCGTCGCCGCGCGTGAGATCGATCGGCTGCGCGTCTTCTCCGACGACTGCGAGCTGGACGCGGGCGGAAAGCCGGTGATCTGGCTCGACAACGTCAGGCCTGCCGACAGCGTTGCGATGCTCGAGTCGCTCACGACGGGCGATCGACCCGTCGATCGCATCGTCGACGGCGCCATCTCCGCGATCGCGCTGCACGGCGATCCGTCGGCCGACACGTCGCTCGAGCGGCTCGTCGCGCCGACCCGACCGGAACAGCAGCGCAAGAAGGTGACGTTCTGGCTGGGGAACTCGCGCGGCGCGGCAGGGCTCGCGCTCCTGAAGCGGGTGCTCGCGGGGGATCCGAGCGTCGAGGTGCGGAAGAGCGCGGTGTTCGGCGTCTCGCAGAGCCGCGAGGCGGGCGCCTTCGACATGCTCGCGCAACTCGCGCGCAGCGACGAATCGCCGCGCATCCGAAGCGAGGCCGTCTTCTGGATCGCGCAGAAGCAGGATCCGCGCGGCGTGAAGATCGTGATGGAAGCGCTCGAGAAGGATCCGTCCGTGGAGGTGCGCAAGAAGGCGGTCTTCGCCTTGAGCCAATTCAAGGACGACACGGGCGTCGAGGCGCTGATTCGAGTCGCGCGAACCGGACAAGATGCCGCCACCCGGAGCGAAGCGGTCTTCTGGCTCGGTCAGAAGGCGGGACAGAGAGTTGCGCCGGTCATCAACGAGCGCATCGACCAGGATCCGGATACCGAAGTGAAGAAGAAGGCGGTCTTCGCGCTGTCGCAGTTCCCCCGCGGCGAAGGGATCCCGCATCTGATCAACCTCGCGAAGACCCATCCGAATCGCGAGGTGCGGAAGCAGGCGATGTTCTGGCTCGCCCAGTCGAAGGACCCGCGCGCGATCGAGCTCTTCGCGGAGATTCTGAAATAGGTCTACACTAGGCGCCTTGAAAATTTTCTCGGCCCTTCTCGCATTCACGGCTCTCGTCGCACAAACGCAGACCGACCGTCCGCAGTTTCGAGCCGGCGTCGAGCTCATTCAGCTCGACGTCGCAGTCCTCGACGACAAGCGTCAGCCCGTTCGCGGTTTGACGGCGGCTGACTTCACGGTGCTCGAGAACGGCGTCGTCAGGCCCATTCAAGCGTTCACGCCCGTCGAAGTCGCGTCGCGTACGCGTGCGGTGGATACGGCATGGTCGTCGACCATACCACCGGACGTCGGCACCAACGCTGTCAGCGAACAGGACGGGCGACTCGTCATCATCCTGCTGGACCGGACGATCCCGCCGCAGCAGCCGACGATCACCGCCAGGAGAATCGCGACAGCCGCCGTCGATGCGCTTGGACCTCACGATCTTGCGGCGGTCGTCTCGACGAACAACGGCGCGGTCCAGAACCTGACCGCGGATCGCACGCGGCTGCTCGGTGCGATCAACGCCAGCGATCTGAGCTCGGACCTCAGCGACGAGGCCAAAGGCATCTTCGCCGCGATGGGCGTGAAGCTGGATTCGTTGGCCGACGGGCGCTGTTTGTGCGGACTCTGCGTCCTCGAGACGATCGAGCGCGTGGCCGACGCCGTGCGGAGCGCGCCACGGCGGCGGAAGCTGCTGCTCTTCATCGGCAGCAGCGTGATCTGGCAATCGATGCGTCCGACCGTCGAACGTGGCGAGGACGTCGGGTGCGATTACCGCCTCAGGCACGCGCGCGCCGCGACGTTCGCAGCGGTCGATCGCGCGAACCTCACAATTCACTCGATCGATCCGCAGGGACTGAACAGCGTCGGACCACAAACGCGCGCGTCGGTGCCTGGCGGCCGCGAAGGTCAGAACGGACCCGGGTTCCGCCTGCAAAAACAACAGGAAGACATGGTGCGGACGATGACCGACCAGCAGAGCCTTCAGGTCCTGCCGGAGCGGACGGGCGGCCGGACGGTCGTGAACCGAAACGACCCCGAAGAAATCGTGCCGGCGATCTATCGCGAGAGCGACGCGTACTACGTGCTCGGCGTCGAAGCCGCTGCGTCGAAGGATCGCCCCGACACTCCACGCTCGATCGAGGTCAAAGTCGCGCGCAGGGGCGTCCGCGTGTACGCGCAGCGTCAGTATGTCTCGCCGCTCGCGCCAGGCAGCGCGCCGGCTGAGCCGCAGGCGTCGCCGGCGGCTCGGTCTCCGCTGGAAATGTTGAACCGGCTGCTGCCGGGCGGCAGCGTTCCGCTGACGCTCGCCGTAACGCCGTTCGCGACAGCCGAGGGCGGCAAGGCCATGGTGCGCGTCAACGTCGACGTCCGTGCGTTCGCGCACGGCGACGGCAGCAATGCTCCTCTCGACGTTACGATCCTGGCGGTCGATCAGACCGGAAAGCCGAAAGCCTCCGCGCGTCAAACGTCGACGATCACCGCGACGTCGGCGAGTGCTGCACGGCCAGAGGAGATCAGCGTGCAATCGCACCTCGAGCTCGAGCCGGGAGACTATGGAGTTCGGATCGCGGTTTCGGATCAGACTCGCGGCGCCTTGGCCAGCGTGTTCTCCGACGTCACGGTCCCGGAGTTCGACAAGGAACCGTTGTCGCTGTCGGGCGTCGCGGTGGACATCGCCAGCGCAGCGTCTGCGGCACCAGTGCCGACCACGCGGCGCACGTTCCGCCGCACGGATCGTGTTCGCGCGCTGGTGCAGATTTATCAGGCTCTTGCACGGACGCAACCGATCGAGCCGGTATCGATGCGCGTGCAGATTCTGGATGCGAAAGGCAACGCGGTCCGCGATCAATCGCTGCCGTTCGCGGAGCAGGCGTTCTCGAACCGCCGCGCGGAGTGCGTCGTGACGATTCCGATCGCCAACCTCCCGCCCGGCGAGTACGCGCTGAAGCTCGAGGCGTCGATGGATCGCCGGACCGCCGGCCGTGCGCTGCGCTTCACCGTCGAGTAGTCGACGGGTGCGCCTGTAGTGTCCGGCGTCAGCCGGACTTCAGCATCAGTGGACGCCGCGGCTCATCTGCAGCGTCGACGGGTCCGCGCCGAGCCGGCGAATCGCGGTTTCCCACATGGCGCCAGGGGCGACGTCGAACACGATGTTCGAGTCGACGCTGCCAATCAGCCACGCCGATTGCGCGAGCTCCTCGTCCAGCTGACCCGGGCCCCAGCCCGCATAGCCGGCGAGGACGAGCGCCCGCGGCGCCGGGTTGCGCGACAGCACGGCCCGCAGCAGCAGCGGAGACGTCGAGAGGTACACGCCCTCGACAATCGTCTGATACTCCGCTTCGTCCGGCCTGTCGGCGAGGAGGATCCAGCCGCGCTCGGGTTCGACGGGACCGCCAATCGAGAGCGCGAGCGAGTTGCCCGAGACGACCGCGGGGTCGAGCTTCACCATCGTGCTCGCGGCCGCGTCGGTCGGCCGATTCAGCACCAGGCCGAACGCGCCCTCGGGGCTGAAGTTGCACAGCAGTACGACCGCGCGCGCGAAGTTCGGATCCTGCATCTGCGGCATCGAGACCAGCAGGGAGGGTTCAAGCGGTTCCTTCATCGATCATCCCCTGAGCTTCTTCGACGCCCACCGGACGTGGTCGGCGACGAGCGGATCGGCGGCCGCCGGCTCCCCGGAATCGAGAAACGCATCCAGCGGCTCCGCGGCGTCCGGATCGCCGCTGTTGCCGATCGCGACCGCGAGGTTCCGGCGCAGCCGCGTCACGCCGGCGCGCTTCATCGCGCTTCCGCGGATCGTCTGCCTCAACTCGTCGTCCGTCCTCCGCCACAGATCGATCAGCGACGGACCGTCGAGCGCCGCCCGCGGAAGCCAGGCGCGATCGCTCGAGGTCCCTGTCGAGGGCGTGAGATTCCACGGGCACACTTCCTGGCAGATGTCGCACCCGTACGCGTGGTTGCCCACGTCGTCGCGCTGCGCGTCAGGAATCGGGCCCTTGAGCTCGATCGTCAGGTACGACAGGCATCGCGTCGAATCGAGGACGTACGGTTCGACGAGCGCGCCAGTCGGGCAGGCGTCGAGGCACCGCGCGCACGTGCCGCATTGATCGACGGCGGGCGCATCCGGCTCGAGCGCGAGGTTCGTGAGCACGACCGAGAGAAAGATCCAGGATCCGAGCTCTTCGTTGATGACGCAGGTGTTCTTCCCGATCCATCCCAGGCCCGCGTGACGTGCGAACACCCGTTCCTGCACGGGGCCGGTGTCGACGTACGAGCGCGACTCGAACCCGGGACCGACGGCCGCGCGCAGCCACTCGATCAGCGAATCGAGCCGTTTCCGGATGACGTCGTGATAGTCGTCGCCCCAGGCGTACCGCGCAAGCGCGGCGGCTCCGGGATTGCGCGATTCGTTCGAGTAGGGCCGCTCGACGTTGTAGACGGTGCCCAGGGCAATGACCGATCTGGCCGAAGGCAGGACGGCGCGCGCGTCCATGCGGCGTTCCGCAGACCTGTGCAGGTACTGCATCTCACCCGCATACCCGCGATCGAGCCACGTCCGGAAGAACTGCAGCTCCGGCAGCGACGACGCAGGCGCGATCCCGCAGAGGTCGAAGCCGGCAGACGACGCGCGCTGCTTGATTGTCGCGGAGCTGGGGGCTTGCGCCGTGCAGAGATCTGAAGCCGACATGACCCGATGAATCCATTATAGGGTGACGTCGAACGGCCCTACCGTGGCTCAGCTCGCTCGCACGCGCGAGGACATCCGACGCGGCCGCACCAGCCGATTACTTCGCCAGCTGACGCAGCACATACGGCAGGATGCCGCCGTGCCGGAACGCCACGAGCTCCTCGGGTGTGTCGATTCGCGCGATTGCCTGCACGTCGCGCGTCGTGCCGTCGTCACCCGTCACGCGAACGACGACCTCGCCCGACGGCCGAAGCGTCTCGGCCATCCCGATCACCTCGTAAGTCTCACGCCCCGTGAGCTTCAGCGTCGACGCGTTCTCGCCCGCGCGGAAGCAGAGCGGCAGGACGCCCATGTTGACGAGGTTGCTGCGATGGATCCGCTCGAAGCTCTCCGCAAGCACCACTTTGACGCCCAGCAGCAGCGTGCCCTTCGCCGCCCAGTCGCGCGACGAGCCGGAGCCGTACTCCTTGCCGGCGATCACGAGAAGCGGGACGCCCACTGCCTGGTATTTCATCGACGCATCGTAGATCGTCATCACGTCGTCCCCGGGGACGAACGTCGTCCATCCGCCTTCCGTGCCTGGCGCGAGCTGGTTGCGCAGGCGGATGTTCGCGAACGTGCCGCGCATCATCACTTCGTGGTTCCCGCGCCGCGCGCCGTAGGAGTTGAAGTCCGCCGGCGGCACCCCCTTGGAGATCAGATACTTCCCCGCCGGGCTGTCCGCTGGAATCGATCCGGCCGGCGAGATGTGATCGGTCGTGACGCTGTCGCCGAGGACGGCCAGGACCCGCGCGCCGCGGATGTCGGACGGCGGCGCCGGATCGTGCGTCAGGTGCTCGAAGAACGGCGGGTTCTGGATGTAGGTCGAATCGTCGGCCCAGTCGAAGCGCTCACCCTTCGGGATCGGCAGCGATCGCCACCGCTCGTCGCCGTCGAAGACGTGCGCGTACTTGTCGCGGAACATGTCCGATCGCACGGCGCGCAGCATCGTTTCCTGGATCTCGCGCTCGCTCGGCCAGATGTCCTTGAGGTAGACGGGGGTTCCGTCCAGGTCCTTGCCGAGCGGCTCGCAGGTGAGATCGATCTGCATCTTCCCGGCGAGCGCGTACGCGACCACGAGCGGCGGAGAGGCGAGGTAGTTCGCGCGCACCTGCGGCTGGATGCGCCCCTCGAAGTTGCGGTTGCCGCTCAGCACGGACGCGACCACGAGGTTGTTGTCCTTGACGATCTTCGACACGGCCTCGGGCAGCGGACCGCTGTTGCCGATGCACGTCGTGCACCCGTACCCCACGATGTTGAAGCCGAGCTGCGCAAGGTATTCGAGCAGGCCGGCCGCCTTGTAGTACTCGGTGACGATCCGCGAGCCGGGCGCCAGGCTCGTCTTGACCCACGGTTTCGTGGTCAGGCCCCGCTTGACGGCGTTGCGCGCGAGTAGCCCGGCGCCAATCATCACGCTCGGATTCGAGGTGTTGGTGCAGCTGGTGATGGCCGCGACGACGACCGAGCCGTGCGTGAGCCCCTCGAGCCCCGGTGGCGTCGGTTCCTGCACAGCCACGGCCGCGGGCGCGGCAGCCGCCGCCGCCGCCTGCGTTTCCGCCTGCGCAGCCGGTGCGGCCGCCGGCGGTTTTGCCTTGCGCTCGCTGAGCATCACCTCGAGCGCCTGCTCGAACTTCAACTTGGACTGGCGCAGCGAGACGCGATCCTGCGGCCGCTTCGGCCCGGCCAGGCTCGGCTCGATCGTCGACAGATCGAACTCGATCGACGACGTATACACGGGATCGGCGGACTCCTTGGTGCGGAACAGCCCCTGTTCCTTCGCATACGCCTCGACGAGCTGCACGCTCGCGTCGCTGCGTCCGGTGAGCCGCAGGTAGTCGAGCGTCATGTCGTCGATCGGACAGATGGCGATCGTCGCGCCGTACTCCGGCGACATGTTGCCGAGCGTCGCCCGATCCGCGATGGTCAGGAACTCCAGCCCCGGGCCGTAGAACTCGACGAACTTGCCGACGACGCCGAGCTTGCGGAGCCGCTCGGTGATGGTGAGAACAAGATCCGTCGCCGTCGCGCCCTCGGGAAGCCGATCGATCAGCCGGAAGCCGATGACTTCCGGGATCAGCATCGAGATGGGCTGGCCGAGCATCGCAGCCTCCGCCTCGATCCCTCCGACGCCCCATCCCACGACGCCGAGCCCGTTGACCATGGTGGTGTGAGAGTCCGTACCGACGAGCGTGTCGGGATAGGCGAGCGCACGACCACCGGCCTCTTCCTTGAAGACCACCCGCGCCAGGTACTCGAGGTTGACCTGATGGACGATCCCGGTATCCGGCGGCACGACGCGGAAGTTCCGGAACGCTTCCTGGCCCCAGCGGAGGAACGTATATCGTTCGCGGTTCCTGGCGAACTCGAGCCTCGCGTTGAGATCGGCGGCATTCACTTCGGTGAAGTGATCGACCTGCACCGAATGATCGATCACGAGCTCCACGGGCTGCAGCGGGTTGACGCGCCGCGGATCGCCGCCGAGCCGCACGATGCCGTCGCGCATCGCGGCCAGGTCCACCACGGCCGGCACGCCGGTGAAGTCCTGCAGCAGCACGCGCGCGGGGGTGAAGGCGATCTCCTTCTGGTCCTTCGACGTGACGTCCCAGCCCGCGAGCGTCCGGATATCGTCGGCGTCGACGGCTCGCCCGTCTTCCGTGCGCAGGAGGTTCTCGAGAAGGATCTTCAGCGAGTACGGAAGCCGCGAAAGGGAGGCGAATCCCGCCTTCTCGAGCGCCGGCAGGCTGAAGATATCGACCGTGTCGCCGGCGACCTTCAGCGACGTGCGCGTAGCGAACGAATTGTCAGAACCCATCCTTTAATCATTCTCCACACGTGCGTCCCTGTTCAAGGCCTGCCGTTCGATCTCACCGGAGGCTGTTCACGAATTCACGGGCGACGTCGCCGGCTTCCCTGCGCCCGGCATCGACCGCCTGATTCATGCGCCGCATGTCCGCTACAGTCAGGCGCCCATTGAGCGACGCAAGGGCCTCCCGGACGTCCGGATACGCGAGCAGCATCGCGGCGCGCGCGACGACGGCGGCGTCGTACGGTGGAAAGTAACGGCGATTGTCTTCCAGCATGACGAACCCGTAGGCGTCGATCAGGCCGCTCGTCGCGTCGCCCGCGATCAGATCCACCTGACGATCCGCGAGCGCCCGGTAGATGAGCGAGAGGTCCATCGCCCGCGGCGGCGCCCGGAATCTCAACCCGTACATCTTCGCGAGCCCGGGGTAGCCGTCCGCCCGCTGAAGGAACTCGTATCCAAAGCCCGCCTGCCAGCCGCCCGCATGCCGCGCCGCGTCCTCGAGCGTCTTCACCCCGAGCGTTCTGGCATCGTCGCCGCGCACGAGGATGGCGAACGTGTTCTCGAAGCCGAGCGGATCGAACAGCGTCAGGCCCTGGCTGGCGTAGCGGCCTCGCACGGCGTCGAAGACCCGGCGCGGATCGGTGTCCGCGGCTTGACGAAAGATCGCCGTGTGCGCAGTGCCGGTGTACTCGACGTAGACGTCGATGTCGCCGGTCCGGATCGCCTGATCGCAGATGAACGTCCCGCCGAGGTTGAGGCGGCGTTCGACACGCACGCTCGTGCGCCGTTCGATCGTCTGCGCGAGGATCTCTCCGAGGACGATCTGCTCGGTGAAGTTCTTCGATCCGATGCGGACGACGGCGGGCGACCCGCCGCGGGCGACGAGCAGCAGCGCAATCGCCGCGATCGAGATGGCCCCGAGCGCGGGGACGATGAACCGCCGGCGCCGGCCGCCGCCGGTGAGCGACGACCGGACGGCGCGCTCGGCCAGCGTCAGCGCCCCGTCGAGCACGAGCGCGAGCGCCGCCGCTGGGATCGCCCCCGCGAGGATGACCGTCGGATCGACCATCGACAGCCCGCGGAAGATGTACTCGCCGAGCCCGCCGGCGCCTACGGCCGCGGCGATCGTCGCCGTGCCCACGCCAATCACCGCCGCGACCCGGATGCCGGCGACGATCGACGGCAGCGCGAGCGGCAGCTGCACCTGCCGGAGCAGCTGGCGCGGCGTCATGCCGAGCGCCATCCCCGCTTCGACGAGCGACGGATCCACCGATCGAATGCCCGCGACGGTCGTCCGCACGATCGGCAGCAGCGCGTACACGATGAGGACCGTGATCGCGACGCGCGCGCCGAGCCCGCCGATGAACGGCAGCGGCAGCAGGAACCCGAACATCGCGAGGCTGGGGATCGTCTGCGCCGCATTGACGATCCAGACGAGCGGCGCTCCGACGCGGGGCCGGCGCGCCGCGAGCACGCCCAGCGGGACGCCGACGGCGACGGCGACGCCCGTCGACACCGCGACGAGAAAGAGATGCTGACCGAGCAGGCCGAGGAACTCGGCGCGGTGGGCCGCGAGAAACGACAGGACCCTCACGGCTCGAGCCGTCCCTGGAGCGCGGCGGTCGCCTCGACGAGCGGCTGCAGCATGGCGCGGACACGGGCATCGCCACTCGACGCGATTGCCACGGGCGTATCGAGCGCAATCAGCACGCCGTCGGCCAGAACGCCGATGCGCGAGGCGAGCGCCATGGCTTCCGCCATGTCGTGCGTCACCAGCACGATCGTCTTTCGCACCGCGGACTGGATCCGCCGGAACTCGTGGTGGAGTTCCGCGCGGGTGACCGGATCGAGCGCTCCGAACGGTTCGTCCATCAGCAGGATGGGCGGATCGGCGGCCAGCGCGCGCGCGACGCCCACACGCTGCCGCTGTCCTCCCGACAACTCCTGCGGGGAGCGCTGCGCGTAAGCCGGCGCGGACAGCCCGACCAGTCGCATCAGATCGTCGACGCGCGCCGCGATTCTGGCGTCATCCCACCCGAGCAGGCGCGGCACGATGGCGACGTTGTCAGCGACGGTGAGGTGTGGAAACAGTCCGACTTCCTGGAGGACGTACCCGATGCTGCGCCGGAGCTCGAACGGATTCCACGCGGCGGTCGCGCGACCGCGCACCGCGACCTCGCCCGATTCCGGTGTGAGAAGACCGTTGATGGACTTGAGGATCGTGCTCTTGCCGGCGCCGCTGCGGCCGACGAGGGCGAGCGTCTCGCCGCGCTCGACCGCGAGGGTCAGGCCGCGCAGGACCTCGACGGCCCCCCGTTTCAGCCTGACGTCACGAAATTCGATCTCGGTCACAAAACGCTGGGCGCGGATTGTGCGCGTTTGTCAGAAGACCCAGATGAACGATCCCGCCGCCACGGGAACGAGGCGACGCTTCTCTTCGAAATCGAAGCCGCCGTCGCGGATCGAGAACCCCGCCTCGGCCCGGATGCCCAGCCTGCCGCGCGCGCCGAGCCACCATTTGATGCCGCCGCCCGCGTGATACTCGACGCCTTCCTCGACGAGCGCGTCGCCTTCGTGCAGCTCGCGCAGATACCCGGCACCGCCGTACACGAACGGCGTCACTCCCCCGCCCCTCGACGCATCCCGCCCGAAGTGCCACACGGCGGATCCCTCGAAGACGTACTGGCTGATCGTCTCTTCCGCGGTGATGTCCGCCGCGTTCTCGGTATCGGCGGTGATCCGGGACTTCATCTTGGGAGTGGTGTAGCGGAGACCGCCTTCGACGGCGAACGCCGGCGTGACGAAGAAGCCGACGCGCGCGAGCAGGCCGGTTCCGGTGTCGACGCTGTTGTCGGTCTGAAAGTACGTGAAGGGCCCGCCGGTGGTCCCCGTGTTGGACGTGAGCTCGGCCGTCACGTCGCCGAGGTCGTAGCCGCCGGCGAACACCCCGCCCGCGCTGACTTCCCAGGAGCCTGCCGCCGGCTGCGCGAAGGCCGGCGCCGCTGCAGCGAGGACGAGCGCCGCGGCGAGGATCCACGCGGGCCGCGCCGTCACTTCGGGGTCACCTTGATCTCGACGCCCCTCGCGCCGCCGCCGCGCGGCACCGCGACGATCCGATCGTGGAACGTGACGCGGAAGTCCACGTCCACTTCGAAGTCGTCGTCGAAGAAGCTGTTCACCTCTCCGTCGTCGAGCGGTTCCGCGCGAAGGATGTGCGGGCCGGGCCGCAGCCCGGCAATCACGAAGTCCCCGTTGTCGTTGAGCGTGAAGCCGCCCACCAGGCGTCCGTCAGCCGGATCGAACGCCACCACGTGCGCGCCCTTGACCCCGCTGCCGTTCCTGGTGACCCGTCCGCTCACGCTCCCGAAGTCGCGCGTGAACGTGCTCGTCCCGTACAAGTCGGAGATGCCGGCGATGTCGTCGGCCTTCAACGAGCGATCCGCGATGTTGCCGCGCGAGAACGCAATCGGGAACATGACCGATTCGGCCGCGATCACGCGCCGCCCGCCGGAGATCATCTCGGTCTCGCCGAGCGCCGAGTGCGACAGGCCGAGGAGGTGGCCAATCTCGTGCACCGCGATCGACTCCAGATCGAATCGATCGGTGACCCCGGCTTCCGATACCGACCACGGGAACGCCGAGTTGAAGTAGATGTCGGACTCCAGGATCCGTCCGTCGGTCGTGTCGACCGTGAAGGTCGTTGCCGCCAGCGTTCGATCCTGATCGGGACGGTTCAGGAAACCGAGAACGTTCGCGTTGTCGTCGACGAACGGCGGCGCCTGGACGAAGCCGACGAATTCCGACGAGGTCTGGGCGCTCTGGACGGCATGCCACGTCGAGAACGCGCGCGTGACGGCCGCCTGGAACTGCTGCGCGGAGACGAGCGGCACGCCCGTGTTCGTGACGAAATAACGAACGGGAAAATTGCGCCAGCGGAGGCTCTCGGTGCGCGATCCCACGCGCGTCCCGAGTTTCAGGTACGCACCCGTCGGCACACCCAGCGCCGCGATCAAGACGACCGCGGCGACGATGACGCGGCGGCGCGGCGTCATCGCACGTCTTTCCTGAGGTTGTTCGCGATCGGTCTGGCGGACATCACCTCGCGCACGCGCGCGCCGAACGCCTCGAACACCATCGGCCGGCGGTCGAGCGATCCGCGGACCACGCGTTCCGGCTCCGCGGACATGTCGCCCTTCATGACCGGAGGCGGCACGACCACGCGCTGGCCCGTTCGCGAATCGATCCGGACCCTGAACACGCCCTGGTTCAGGCCGAAGACGTCGGGGAGATCGTCTCCGCGCGCCTTGAGAAACAGGACCGCTTCGTCTCCGGCGGCGAACACGGGCGCGCCGACGACGACGCTGCGGTAGCGTCCGAGTTGACCGCCCGGTACCTTGAAGGTCAGCGTCTGGTCCGCGCTTCCCTTCAGGTTCGACAGCACGTCCGCCGTGACGACGGTATCGATCCACCGGCGTCCATCGGCCCACGCGGGACGTATCTGAACGATCCTGGCGTACGCGATGATCTGCGAACCCCGTACGATTTCAGTGAACTCGGCCGGCACGAGAACCGTGGCGCTGGCCGCCGACGCGATGAGGACGCACGCAACGAAGGAAACAACGCGACCCATGCGAGCAGTCTACCTTAAACGACGAGCACGAGCCTCGCGGGCGATCCCGACGATCGCGTCCGCGGCGCGCCGGCTCGCGCCCGGAGTGCCCAGCCTGGCTTTCACGGAGCGGAGATCCTCTCGCATGCGTTCCGCCGCGCCGGCGTCGCGCAGCAGCGTGAGCGCGTGCGCCGCGACGCTCGACGGAACGAACTCGTCCTGCATCAGCTCGGGAACGATCTTCCTGCCAGCCACGAGATTCGCCATCGCAAACGTGTCGACCTGTACGAACGGACGGCCGAGCCGGTACGTCAGCGGCGACAGCCGGTAGACCACCACCATCGGACACTCGTGCAACGCCGCCTGGACCGTCACGGTTCCCGAGGCGACGATGGCCACGTCAGCCGACGCGAGCACGGCATCGGTCTCGCCTTCGACCATCGTCATCCGCGGGGCGCTGCCGGCCGCGAGCGCGAACAGCTTGTCGGCAAGGTGCGGCGCGCGCGCGATCACGAACTGCGTCCCGCCCGCCTCGCGGTCGACGATCGACGCGGCCTCCATCATGCCCGGCAGAATCGCGCGCAGCTCGTTGGCCCGGCTGCCGGGCAGGAGCGCGACGACTGGCCGCCCGGGATCGAGCGCGTAGCGCCGAAGGAAGTCGGCGCGCGGTTCAGGCGGGACGGCAACGTCCAGCAGCGGGTGGCCGACCCATTCAACAGGGATACCGGCATCCGCGTAGATTGCCTCCTCGAACGAGAAGATGACGAGCACGCGATCGGCGAGGCGGCGCATCGTCTTCAAGCGTCCCGGCCGCCAGGCCCAGAGCTGAGGGCTGATGTAGTAGACGACCGGCACGCCGAGCCGGCGCATCTGATGCGCGAGACGGAAGTTGAAGTCGGGGAAATCGACCGCGACGAACACGTCGGGCCTCGACGCCCTGGCATCCGCCACGAGCTGACGATAGACGGCGTACGTGCGTGGAAGGACGCGCGCGACCTCGAGCAGCCCGGTCACCGAGAGCCCTTCGAAATCAGCGACGAGCGTCGCGCCGGCGCTTCGCAGGCGCTCGCTGCCGAAACCCGATACGGCGATTGAGGGATCGATCCGGAACAGCTCGCGCGTCAGGGCCCCGGCGTACAGGTCCCCCGACGGTTCGCCGCAGGAGATCATGACGCGCAAGGAAGGCTCGCTCAGCGTGATGGAGGAGCTAGCTCGGCTTGGTGAAGAGCGCGGGATCCAGCGGGACGTTGTACTCGAACGCGCGCACGCGCCGGGTCACGATCGCGCGGCCGTCCCGCCGGACGACGGCATTGAACGCGACCTGCAGGCCATCGACGCTCCGGTAGTCCGAGAACAATTCTTCGACGGGCGTCCACGCGCCGGTGCCGGCAGGCACCTGATACCGCTCGGCGAAGACGAGATCCGTGTCCGGATCGAGCAGGAGCGAGAACGGCCTGATGCCGGTCCCTGACACTTCGACGGCCGGAAGCTCGCGGCCGCCATCGACGACGTTCGGCTTTCGCTCGGCGCGCACGCGTCCGTCGGTAATCGCGAGCAGCACTCCGATCACGTCGCGCTGCACGGTCCCGCGGATCTGATCCGCGACCGTCTCGTCCGGCGTCGCGACTCCGCGCGGCGTGCGAACCCAGTAGTCGCCGCCGCTGAACACCTGCACGAGCGGTCCGGACGGCGTTTTGGCGTCGAGGCGGAAGGCATTCGGATAGCGGATGTAGGAAGTCGTCTCCACGTCCGCCGCTTTGCCGGAATCGTCCAGGATGGTCGTCGTCGCCGACGCCTTGACCGTGCGGATCGACCGCAGCTTCTCGATGCCCCCCTTCGCCTTGACCGCCCGCGCGATCAAGTCGGTGGCCGACGCCGGTCCGACGTCCCTGGCGGACGTGGCGTTCGAGGGTGCTGGCGTCTGCGGCCTGGGAACGACGTAGGCCGCCGGAAGCTGACGAACCGTCGGCGGACGATGCCGCTTCAGATCGGCCGAACCCAGGTCCAGGTCGGCAAGCGCGATGCGCTCGAACTGATCGAACCCGACGCCGGCGAGCTGCTTCGCGAACGCGGAAGCGTCGCCGACCAGGACGATCGACAGCCGATCGGGATGCAGATACTGACGCGCGACGCGCTGGATGTCGTCGGGTGTGATCGCGTTCACGCGCTCGCGATACGTCTGCAGGTCGTTCAGATCGAGGCCGTAGAACACGGCGTTCAGGATCTGCAGGGCAATCGCGCTCGGCGTCTCGATCGTGAGTGGAAAGCTGCCCGTCAGGTATGCCTGCGCGTCCGCCACCTCTTCGTCGCGCACGCGCTGACGCTGGAGCCGCGCGAACTCGTCGACGATGAGCCTCAGAGCCTCGCCGGTCGTTTCCGAGCGCGTGTCCGTATCCGCTACGACGTTGCCGGTGTCCTTGAGCGCGTTGACGTCTGCCGACGCGCCGTAGGTCAGGCCGCGGTCCGACCGGAGGACGCGATGGAGACGATTGCCGCCCTCGCCGCCGAGCACGTTGATCGCGAGGTCGAGCGCGAGGAAATCGGGACTGCGGCGTGGCAGCCCCAGGTTGCCCACCCGGATCTCCGTCTGCACCGATCCCGGCCGATCGATGACAACGAGACGGCGTGTCGGGGGAGGCGGCTCGGCGGGCTTCGCCGCGGTGCTCTCGGCGCGCGCCCACTTGCCGAACGCCCGCTCCGCTCCGGCGAACGCGTCTTCGTGCGAGATGTCGCCGACGATCGCCAGGATGGCATTGTTCGCGCCGAACCACGCCTTGTGGAACGCGATGAGATCGTCGCGGGTGATGCTCGCGATCGACTCCGGCGTGCCCGAGTCGGGCTTGCCGTACGGATGGAAACCGTAGACCAGCCGGTCGAACACCATGCCGGCGATGTAGTCCGGATCCTCGTACCCGACCTTGAGACCGGAGAGAATCTGCTGACGCTGACGCTCGAGCTCCTCACGCGCGAACGCGGGGTTTTGCGCCACGTCTGAGACCATGTCGAGCCCGAACGCCACGCTGTCCTTCATCACGACAGCCTGGATGTAGCTCAGATCGCTGCCGGCGCCGGTGGACATGAGCCCGCCGATCGAGTCGACGGCGTTGGCGATCTGCTCCGCGCTCTTCGTCTGGGTGCCCTGATCGAGCAGCGCGGCGACGAGCGTCGCGACGCCCGACTTCTGCGCGGGATCGTTCGCGCCGCCGGCGCGGACGATCAGCCGCAGGCTGACGGCGGGCTGCTCGTTCTGCGACACGGCAATGACCTGCAGGCCGTTCGCGAGCGTCCGGAACTGGTAGGGTGGAAACCGCGCTTCGCGCGCGGCGAGCGGTGCGGGCGCACGCTCGGTCGGCCAGTCGGGTACTTGCGCCTGCGCGCTCGTCCGCACCGACACGATCGCCCCGGCGGCCGCCACGGCCACGACGAACGCACGCGCGGCGTGCGTCATTCCGGCTGCTCCCGTCCGCCGGCCGATCCCTTCGGCATGATCGTCAGCACCAGCCGGTTCTCCGGCGTGAAGTACTTCTGCGCGACGCGCTGCACTTCAGCCGCCGTCATGTTCATGAAGATGTCGAACTCGCCGTCGGCCGTCGTGATGTCGTCGTGGATGACGACCGCGTGCGCCAGGTGCTGCGCCTTGTCCTTGTTGGATTCCCTCGTCAGGATGTAGTCGCGCGCGAACTGGTTCTTCGCCTGCTGGAGCTCGGCGGAACTGATCGGCTCGGCCTTCAGGCGATCGAGCTCGGCGATGAGGCCGTCGATCGCCTCTTCGGGCGTGCGTCCCTGCTGCACGATCGCGACGGCATAGAACAGGTTCGGATCCTCGACGATGTTGCCCTGGCCGAACGCCGCGAGCGCCAGCTGCTTCTCGTAGACCAGCTTTCGATGGATCCGCGAGCTCTGTCCGTCCGACAGCACCTTCGACGCGATGTGCAGCGGATAGGAGTCCGGATGCCCGTCGTAGGTGATGTGGTGCGCGACGACGACGGCAGGCAGCGGAACGTTCTCCTCGAGGCGCACGCGGCGCTCTTTCGTCATCGGCGGCTCGGCGGGAATGTCCCGCGGCACCGGCCGCTCGGATTTCGGCACCCGGCCCAGGTATTTCCTGACCAGCTCCATCGTCGCCTTCGGTTCGAAGTCGCCGACGATCACGAGCGTCGCGTTGCCCGGGACGTAGTACGTGCGGAAGAAGTCGCGCACGTCCTCGATCGACGCCGCCTCGAGATCCGCCATGCTGCCGATGGTCGGGTGCTTGTACGGATGCGTCGTGAACGCCTGCCCGAAGATGATCTCGTTCAACTTTCCGTAGGGCTGGCTCTCCACGCGCATGCGGCGTTCTTCCTTGACGACCTCGCGCTCGGTCCTGAAGACCTTCTCGTCGATCCTGAGCGTCGCCATGCGGTCCGCTTCGAGCCAGAGCACCATCGGCAGGTACTGCTGCGGAAACATCTGCCAGTACACCGTCGCGTCTTCGTTCGTGTACGCGTTGCTCTGGCCGCCGATGCTCGAGATCCGCGACGGATGCCCTTCGGGCTCGACGTTCTTCGAGCCCTTGAACATCATGTGCTCGAACAGGTGCGCGAACCCGGTCCGTCCCTTCTTCTCGTTCTTCGAACCGACGTGGTACCAGATCTCGGTGTGCACGATCGGCGTCGAGTGGTCCTCGAGGAGCACGACCTTGAGGCCGTTCTCGAGCGTGAACATCTTGTAGTCGAATTTCGGAGGGCGGGTGGCCGCGCGCGGCGCGGGCTCGAGGGCGAGCCATCCCGCAACCGCGATGAACGCCAGAACATACCGGGATCTCGCGACTTGGCGCGGAATGTCGAGCATCATGTGAACGTCGATTATGGCATATCCTCCAGCTCCTTGATTCGCCGCTCCAGCTCGGCGATCCGCTTCTTCAGCTCAGGCAGCCGCCGGAAGACGGCGGATGCGCGCAGCCAGTCGCGATTCGGAATTGCGGGGTAGCCCGAGACGAGCGAGCCTCGGTCGACCGAGTTGGGAATGCCGCTCTGCGCGGTCGCGACCACTCCCTTGCCGAGCGTGATGTGGCCGGCGACACCGACCTGCCCGGCCAGCGTCACGTCGTCCTCGATCGTCACGCTGCCCGCGATTCCCACCTGCGCCGCCAGCAGCACGTTCTTCCCGATCGAGACGCCGTGCGCGATCTGGACGAGATTGTCGATCTTCGTGCCGGCGCCGATCCGCGTTTCCCCGACCGCCGGGCGATCGATCGTCGTGTTCGCGCCAATCTCGACGTCGTCCTCGATCACGATCGCGCCGATCTGCGGAATCTTGTGATGCGTGCCGTCCGGCCGGCGCGCGAACCCGAATCCATCGCTGCCGACGACGGCGCCGTCCTGCAGGATCACGCGATGGCCGATGCGAATGCGCTCGCGGATCGAGACCCGCGCGTGGATGAGACAGTCGTCGCCGATCTCGGTATGGCGGCCAATCGCCACGTGCGAGTGCACGATCGTCCGCGCGCCGATGCGGGCGCCTTCCTCGACGGACGCGAACGGCCCGATGGACACACCCTCTCCGAGGATTACGCCGTCGGCAATCCAGGCCAGCTCGTGGACGCCGGGAGCGGGTCGTGCGGGATCTTCGAAGAGGCTGACGGCGCGGGCGAACGCCAGGTACGGCTGGCGCGCGCGCAGCATCGCGCACGGCGCCGCTTCGGCCTTGTCGCCGAGGATCACCGCGGAGGCGCGCGTGGCGCGGAGCTCCGGCGCGTATTTCGGGTTCGCGAAGAACGTGAGATCGCCGGGACCGGCGGCTTCGATGCCGGCGACGCCGCGGATGTCGATCGTACCGTCGCCTTCGAGACGACAATCGAGGCTGGCCGCGATGTCCTGAAGCTTCAAGGGTTCGGCAAGTATCTCACGACAGCGGGACGGCCGTCCGCTCGAAGAAGCTCGGAAGATGCTCGAGACGAAGGCGGATCGCGACCTCGTGCACGCGCCGATCGCGGACGTCGGGCGCGAGGCCGATCACGCGCCGCAGATCCGACAGCGCGTCGCTCTTCTCGCTCTTCCAGTCGACGCCGCTCAAGCCGTTCCGCGCGCCCCGCATCGACAGGTAGTGCCCCACCAGCCTGAAGGCGAAGTAGTACGCGAGAACGTTCGGACCGGGAACGAGCGCGAGGAGTCCCGACACGGCGAAGATCACCGCGTCGATCACGAGCCAGAACCGGTGCTTCTCGTAGTCGCGTCCGAGCTGCGATTTGAGGGCCGCCATCGCGCTGGCCTCGTCGACGTCGTCCGGATAATAGAGGCACGCTTCGGTCTGGCGTCTCAGGTGCCAGAGGAGGCGCTGCTCCGCGATGCTCTCGGCCACCCAGCGCATCGTGCGCGCCTTGACGCGCAGGAGCCACCCGCCTTCGGGCGCGACCGTCCTCGCCTGACGGCGCTCGCGCTCGGCTTCAGCGAGCATCTCGCGAAAGCGCAGCCGCATCCGTCTGAAGAACCCCGGTTTTTCCTCTGCGTCGGCGGGCGCGTCGGCGTCCTGATCGTCGGTCTCGTCGGGCACTTCGCAGTAGAGCTCGTGCCGATTGGCGCCGACGGGGACGAGGTAGACGTCCATCAATGAGACCCGATCGCTACGATAGCACGCGGCCCGGAAAGCTCTGCTAACATGCCGGCATGCTGTGCGGGCCGATGGTGGCAATCGTCGCCACTTTGGCAGCCTGGAAGGGCGCTCCGCCCGTCGAGTCGCTGACCCTCGAAGTCCGCGTGTTCAACGGGTTGGAAGAAGTGACCGGCCGTACGCGCCTGACCGTGCACCGCGCCGGCGATCGCCGCGAATCGATTCCTCACTCACGAAGTGGAGACGGTCGCGTGCAGCTCGTGGTTCCACCGGGCATCTACGACGTGCAGGCCATCGAGGAGCGGGACGGCAAGGTCGTGAACATCCGGTGGGCGAACCGCCTCGTCGTGATGCCCTACCCGGATGAACAGGGCCACCATCTCGAAGTCATCAACTTCAAGAACGGATTCGGCGCCCTGCAGGTTCGCTCGAGCGCCGGCGCGCCGATCGACGTGGCGCTCTTCGAGCCGTCGAATCATGCAAAGGCCGTCGGCGGTCCGTTCCGCGGGACCTCCTACACGCTGTTCATCGTCCCGTCCGCCACCTACGATCTGCGCGTGCGATCGGGCGACAGGGAAACCTGGCAGAACGGGATCGACGTGCCGCTCGATCGAACGAGACTCTCGGTGATCGAACGATGACGTCGCTCCCCGACGTGGAGCTCTTTCAGCGTTTGCTGCTGGCCGCCTTCCTGGGCGGCGTCATCGGCCTCGAACGCGAATGGCGCAAGAAAGACGCGGGCCTCCGCACGAACATCCTGATCGCGATCGGTTCCGCGCTCTTCACGCTGATGTCGATCGAGCTCACGGACGCCGCAACGGGCGACACGAGCCGTGTCGCCGCGCAGATCGTGACTGGCGTCGGGTTCCTGGGGGCGGGCGCCATCATGCGGACCGACGCGGGAATTCAGGGCCTGACGACCGCGGCAATCATCTGGGTGAACGCAGCGGTAGGCGTGGCGGCGGGCGGCGGCGAGTATCGTCTCGCCTTCATCGCCACGGCGGTCACGATCCTCGTCCTCCTCGCGCTCTATCCGATCGAAAAGTTCATCGAGCGGAAACGGCCGGAAGGCCCCTGATCGACTATCGCCGGATCTTCCGGGGCGTGCGCGGCTGATCCACCGGCAGCGGCAGCCTGCCAGCTTCTTCCCACGCGCTGGCAATCACCGACGCGACACCGGTAATCGACTCGTTCAACCTGCTCGTCAGCACCGGCTCGACCTTCTCGAACATCATCGCGAAGTACGCGTCGTCGTAGACGTCACGTCCGGCCGAGGCGGCCTTGTCGGCGTCGAGCACGGTCTGGACGTACGTGAAGCTCGACGTCAGCGTGTCGAACGCGAGATCCCTGGCGCTGCCGATCTTCCGGATCGGTCCCGGAGCGATCTTCAGCTTGTCGCGAAACCGCTCGAACAATTCCAGCTCGAAGCGTGAGTGGATGCCCCACTGGCCTGTGAGCTGGCCGTCGTGGTTGAGCGCGGCGTGGAACGGCACGTGCGCGTCGGACACATAGTGACCGACGACCGACGAGAACAGCTTGATGTTCTCGCGCGAATACGCCTGCTTGAGCGCGAAGGCCTCGACCAGTTTCCGGTACATCTCCTCGGTGCGCCAGGGCAACAACCCATTTTTCTTGAGGACGTCCTCGCCGTACTTCTTGACGGCTGCGTCGTAGTCGCGCGGCAGCGCCGTGAAAGGGTGCGGACCGAAGAAGTCCATGTCGAGGAAATGCCTCGGCCCTTCGACCGCCTCCCATTCGACCGTCCGCCACAGGTCGGGATCGATCGCGTGCTCCACGAGGGCGACCCGGTACTTCTCGAAGTACGGACGGATCTCCGGAGGCAGCAGGCCAATGGCCCTGTCCAGGATGAACCGGTGCGCTTCGAAGCCCCAGGCCGACGCCGGTCTGGCGGTGCCGAGCACGAGAAGCGCGGTGAGAGCGAACGCGGCTGTGCGCATGATCCTAACTATACGATCAGCTTCCGGAGCGCCCGGAGATTCTTCAGATCCCACGGGTCGGCGTCGCTCCGCCGAAGGCTCGCCGCCGTCTCGAGCTTCGGCGTCTCGAGAAGCATTGGGAGGTCCGCGAAACGGGGATCGTTGAGGATCCGGCGGAACGGCTCGAGGCCGAGGCAACCCTTCCCGATGTGTTCGTGGCGATCGACGCGGCTGCCGCACGGCCGTTTCGAGTCGTTCATGTGGAACACCTCGAGGCGATCGAGCCCGACGAGCCGGTCGAACTCGCGGAACGTCCGTTCGTGTCCCTCGGTGGAACAGATGTCGTAGCCGGCCGCCAGCAAATGGCACGTGTCGAGGCACACGCCGATGCGCCGCGAGCCCTCGAGGCGCTCGACGATCGCCGCGAGGTGCTCGAAACGATGACCGAGGTTCGTGCCCTGTCCAGCCGTGTGCTCGAGCAGCACCTTGACGGTTCCACCGGGCCGCTCGCCAAGGATCTCCGCAAGCCCTGACGCGACCAGCCGCAGGCCCTTCGACTCGGTGCCCGTCGTGTACGAGCCCGGATGCATGACGAGGCCGTCGAGACCGAGCCGTTCGGCGCGATCGATCTCCTCGCCGAGCGCGGCAAGCGAGCGCGCGCGGAGCACGCGGTCGGACGCGGCGATGTTGATCAGATAGCTGTTGTGCGCGACGACCGGCGCAATGCCCGACTCGAGCACTCGAGCCCTGAAGCGTGCGACTTCCTCGTCCGGCAGCGGCCGGGCCCGCCACTGCCCCACGGATTTCGTGAAAATCTGAAGGGCCTGGCACCTCGTCGCCTGCGCGCGATCGACCGCGCGCGGCAGGCCTCCCGCGATCGACAGATGCGCTCCGAGACGCGGCATTCAGTCGCCGAAGACCTCCGCGGCGAATCGGTAGACGACCGCGTCGTGCTCCCACGCGTCGGGAGGCAGGTTCGCCTTTGCGCACGTCTGTTGAAGGAACTGCAGGGGCGTCCAGCGCCGCTCCGCCGCGACCTGCGGAAGGAGGACGCCCCGAAATCGTCCCCGCTCCACGACGAGGCCGTGTTCGCCGATGATGATGGCGCCAGCCTCGCGCGGATCGATGCGCTCGAGCGGCCCGAGGATCGACACGTCGACGGACATGTCGCCGAGCTCGTCGACCGTCATCGGCTGGAAGCGCGGATCCTCGCTCGCGGCATCAGCGGCGCATCGCGCGACTTCCCGCGCAAGGTTCCCGACCGCGTCGAGCGTTCCCAGGCAGCCACGCAAGCGGTCGCGATGCTTGACGGTCACGAACACACCCGACGCCCCCGGCAGTGTCGCAGCGGACGGCACGGGCGCGGGCTGTCCCGAAACCCTCGCGGCAATCGAGTCGCGCGCGAGCGTCAGCAGCCGCAGGCGGTCGGACTCACCCAGCATCGAAGGTCCCGAAGGAAGCGGCGAGATAGCCGACGACGCCGCTGTTGTCGCCCGAGATCTCGCCGGAGTGTCCGTACTTCAGCGCGCGGCCTTCACTCGCGCCGAGCGCGCGCGCCGCCTTCATCACGGCCAACGCCGGTCCGATACCGCACCCGACGCACCGGCCGCGCTCGCCGTCAGGATAGCTTTCGAATAGGTCCATCAGCCTCTCGTCGTCGAACGCCTGCACGCAGTCGCGCACCTGCCGATCGAGCCTCTCCGCGTTCGCAGCAGCGAAGTAGTGCGAAAGATCCGTACTCGCCACGAGGAGCGCCCGCCTGCCTGAAAGCCCGTCGATGAGTGCCGCCGCCAGCCGATCGATCGTCGAGCGATCTTGATGGCCCATGAGCAGCGGAACGATCGGCAGCTCAGGCAGCAGGCGCCTGAGAAAGGGCAACTGCATCTCGAGCGAATGCTCGCGCACGTGGGCTTTCGATAGATCGCGCACGACGTCCCCCTTGGCGATCGCCGCCGCCGCCGGCGCGTCGATGACCGAGAGCCCGAGCGGCGTTTCGAACGCGCCTTCCGGATACACGGACACGCCTTCGAAGTGGACGTAGTGCGACGGACCGACCAGCACGGCGACATCGTATGCCGCGCGGTCCTCGTTCACGACGACGTTGCGATATGCGTGCGCTCCGACGGGACCCGAAAACATGATGCCGGCGTGCGGGGCGAGGATCGCCCGCACGAGGCCAGCCGGGCCATCCGCTGCAAGGTCCACGTAACGATCGACTTCTCGAGTCAGCGCGCCGGCGCTGCCCGGATACCACGCACCGGCGACCGCCGCGGGGCGAATCGGCATGTGACCTCCCCACGAATCTCTCGCCGCAACGGCGCCCGGCATTCCCGCAAGCTCATGCTACGATCCCGCGCATGCCAGGCGAATTCACCCGCGCCGACGTCGAGCGCATCGCGGCGCTCGCACGGCTCGAGCTGACGGAAGAGGAAAAGGATCTGATGACACCTCAGCTGTCGAGCGTCCTCGCGTACGCCGAGCAGGTGCAGCAGGTCGCAACCTCGGGTGTTCCGCCGACGTCTCACACGCTCGAGTCCGCGGACACGGGGCGCGACGACGTCGCCCAGCCGTCACTCTCGAGAGACGAAGCCTTGTCCCAGGCGCCCGAAGCCGACCTCGCGCACGGCCTCTTCAAAGTACCACGAGTCCTCGGCTGATCATGGCGGTCGAGACAGCACGCGACATCGCCGGCGCGATTCGCCGCGGGGAAGTCTCAGCGTCCGACGTGTGCCGCGACACGCTGGTCCGCATCAGCGCCGGCAACGACGCGATCTACGCCTTTCACACGATCTGCGCGGATCTCGCGCTCGCGCAGGCGGCCGCGCTCGACGCGCGACGCGGCGAGTGGGACAGTCTGCCGCTCCTCGGCGTCCCGATCGCGCTCAAGGACAATCTCTGCACGAAGGGCGTCACCACGACCGCGGGCTCGCGGATGCTCGAGCGCTACGTGCCGCCGTACGACTCGACGGCCGTCGCTCGCCTCGTCGCCGCGGGCGCCGTCATCGTCGGCAAGACCAACTGCGACGAGTTCGCCATGGGATCGTCGACCGAGAATTCGGCGTTCGCACCGACGAGAAACCCGTGGGCGCTCGACCGCATCCCCGGCGGATCGAGCGGGGGGTCGGCCGCCGCTGTTGCCGCCCGGATGGTGCCGCTTGCGCTCGGGTCGGACACGGGTGGATCGATCCGACAGCCTGCGGCCTTGTGCGGCGTCGTCGGCCTGAAACCGACGTACGGGCGCGTCTCGCGGTACGGCCTCATCGCGTTCGCTTCGTCGCTCGATCAGATCGGGCCGATCGCCACGACGGTCGCTGACGCCGCGCTCGCGCTGCAGGTGATGTCCGGACCGGATCCGCGCGATGCGACGTGTGCCACGGCTCCCGCGGGCGACTATCTGTCGAGCCTCACCGGCGACGTCCGCGGTCTGCGGATCGGCGTCCCCAGGGCGCTCCTGGACAGCGGCGTCGATCCGGAGATCCTCGCGGCGTTCGAGGCTGGCGTGGAAACGCTCGCGCAGCAGGGCGCGGTGATCGTCGACGTCGCGCTGCCCCACAGCGCGCAGGCAATCCCGGTCTACTACCTCGTCGCCACCGCGGAAGCGAGCTCCAACCTCGCGAGGTACGACGGCGTGCGATACGGGTTCCGCGCCGCGGCGGCGACGCTCGGCGAGATGTACGACCGCACGCGCGATCAGGGATTCGGCCCCGAGGTCAAACGTCGAATCCTGCTCGGCACCTACGTCCTGAGCGCCGGCTATTACGACGCGTACTACCTGAAGGCGCAGCAGGTCCGCACGCTCATCCGCCGCGACTACGAGATCGCGCTGCAGTCGGTGGACCTGATCGCGATGCCGACAAGCCCGACGCCCGCATTCCCGCTTGGAGAGCGCACGTCGGACCCGCTGCAGATGTATCTCGCGGACGTTTTTACGGTTGCCGCGAATCTCGCGGGCCTCCCCGCCATTTCGATTCCGTGCGGGTTCACGCGCGACGGCCTCCCGTGCAGCCTGCAGCTGACCGGGCGCGCGATGGACGAAGCGACGGTGCTTCGCGCCGCCGACGCTTTCGAGCGCGTCACGACCTTCGCGCAAACGTCGCCAGAGACGTCGATAGTCGGCAGTCGATAGTCGACAGTCGGAGCCGGTAGTCCCGGTCGACAGTCGGTGGTCAGGCGACGACGGCGCGGCTGGAGCGCATGACCAGCCACACGACAAACCCGACCACGAAGAGCGGGAGGAGAGGGATGGCGATCGCGACGATCGTCGCAATCGCGGCGCCGACGAGCGACAGCAGCACAATCGGCCCGACGATCACCAGCACGATCGCGACGACAACGAACTTGATGAGGAGGAGCGGCAGAAGCAACACGCCGAACAGAAGACCGAACAAGATCCGGAACGGCAGCAGGACCACCCACAGCACCGCCTTCAGCGCAAGCGTCAGGACGACGCCGCCGGCCAGCAGCACCAACAGCAGCACTCCGAGAAGCGCCAGGGTTGCGATCATGAGTGCCCCACTTTCTCAGCGAGATGGCTGAGACACACGTCGTTACAGACAGTTACGCGGGCGCCGCGACCGGGGTTCCGTGAAGCGGGGCGTCAGGCCTTGCTGGCAAGATCGGCGCGAGTCGGCAGCTGGTACTCGATGAGGCCGGTCCGCACTTCCTCCATCGCGATGCGCTCCAGCTTGTGCGGCGTGGGCGCGTGAGGCGCGTGCCGATCGAGGCGCGCCAGGGCGCCGCGCCGCAGCTGCTTGGCACGCTGCGCCGCGACGTCGACGAAAAGAAATCTGCTCGTGATCGGAGCCGGCGACGACGCGTCCCCGCCGTCCGAACCGCGGGCCTCAGGGACGTCTGCATTCTGCGGCATGTTGGTAAGAGAGTAGCTGAATCAGCCGGGTCGTGCCAGTGGGCGTGAAACAGGCCGCGGGGAGGACAGTCCTCCTCCCCGCGGGACGAACATACGTGGCTTACTCCACGTTGACGGTAATCTGCTTCGGCTTCGCCTCTTCGCGGCGCGGCAGCCGAATCGTCAGCACGCCATCCTTGTACGTGGCGGCGATCTGCGACGCGTCGACGCTCGTGGGAAGCGTGAACGCCCGCGAGAAGCTGCCGTGCCGGCGCTCGATCCGCTGGAAGTGATCGCGGCCCGTCGACTCCTCGTGCTTCCGCTCGCCCGCGATCGTCAGTACGTCGTGCTCGAAGGTCACGCGGATGTCTTCCTTCTTCACGTCGGGCAGCTCCGCTTTGATCACCACCTCGTGGGAGTCGGTCTCGTAGATGTCGACGGGCGGCACCCACGAACGGGTTCCCTCGTGGTAGAGGTCCGAGAACATCCGATTCAACCGATCGATCTCGATCCCCGCGAGATCGTTCAGTGCATTCCAGCGAACAAGTGCCATGGTCTTTCCTCCTGTATCAGCGTTTCCGCCGGCCCTCTGCCGGGCCGACGCGATATTGACGCAATCCAATCTACCACAATATTAGCCTTTGTAAAGCATATATACTTAGCGTATTACGCTCATATTATGGTCAAGCGCGACCGCTGTGGCCTAAACGTCTGCCCCGCTAGCACTTCCGGGGGCCTCCGGCGGTAGAATGCTGGTCGTGACCCGGATTTACTTCGAGCACCGCCCGTTCCGGCGCGTCGGCCGCGAGCTCGAGGCGCTCGGCGACGACATCCGCCGGTTTTTCGAAGACGACGACCCGTCGGAACCGTTCGGTGTGGAGTACAGGCCGCTGCTCGATGTGATCGAGACGGCCGACGCGATCGAGATCGTCGCGGATCTCCCGGGCGTGACGAAGTCATCGCTGAAGGTCGTCTACACTCGCGGATCGCTCGTCGTCGCCGGCCGCAAGAGCCCGCGCGCCTGCCATCATCGCGACGCGACGTTCCACCTCGCCGAGCGCACCTTCGGCCGCTTCGCGTGCGTCGTGCGGCTCGCCGCCGCCGTCGACGGTGCCAGGGCCAGGGCCAGGCTTGCAGCCGGCCAGCTGCACGTGGTCCTCCCCCGCCTCGAGGATCGGCGTGGCCGCGACGTCACAATCGCGATAGAGTCGGCAGATTAGCCTTCCGCAGCCCTGATGCAGATCCTGTTCATCGGCGACATCTTTGGAAAGCCCGGTCGCGAGATCGCGCGGCGCGCGATTCCGGCGCTCGTCGAGCAGCGGGGAATCGACTTCGTGATCGCCAACGTGGAGAACTCCGCCGCGGGCTTCGGTGTGACCGGCGACGTCGCGGAGACGATTCTCGGCTATGGCGTCGACGCGATGACATCGGGCAATCACATCTGGGACAAGAAGGAAGTGCTCGAGTACATGCCGCGTGAGCCGCGCCTGCTCCGCCCGGCGAACTTCCCTGCCGGCGTGCCCGGCCGGGGAAGCTACGTGGGACGCACGCGCACCGGCGAACCGGTCGGCGTGATCAACCTGATGGGGCGCGTGTTCATGACGGCGCTCGACGATCCGTTCGCGGTGGCGCTGCGGGAGATCGACGCGATTCGCGCGAAGACGCGCGTCATCTTCGTCGACTTTCACGCGGAAGCGACGTCGGAGAAGATCGCGATGGGCTGGCACCTCGACGGCCGCGTGACGGCGGTCGTCGGCACACATACGCACGTGCAGACTGCCGACGATCGCATACTGCCCAAGGGGACGGCCTGCCTGACCGATGCCGGCATGACGGGCCCGCACGATTCGATCATCGGCGTCACCGTCGACGCGGCGCTCGGCCGGTTCCTGAACGCGATGCCGGCGAAATTCGAGGCGGCGTCCGGGCCCGGGCGCCTCAACGCCGTCATCGTCACGGCCGATCCGAAGACCGGGCGCGCGGTGTCCATCGAGCGGCTGAATCTGTCGGCGCAGGAGGTCGAGGCGCTCGCGGGCACGCCGGCCACGTCGCGCGCATAGCAGGTGGTATCCGCGTTGTCGATCTGATTGGACCCTCGATCAATCCATGTCCGATCTCTTCTCCCAGCCCTTCGAAGAGGAACCCGCGGCGGACGCCGCGCCGAGGGAACGGCGCGTCGTGACGGTCTCGGAGCTGACCGCCACGATCCGCGGGCTGCTCGAATCGAGCTTCGGCGACCTCTGGGTCGAAGGCGAGATTTCCAATTGCCGTCTCTGGAATACGGGGCACATGTATTTCACCCTGACGGACGGCGAATCCCAGATCCGCGCCGTGATGTATCGCTCCGCGGTCCGTTACCTGAAGTTCAAGGCGGAAGACGGCCTGCACGTGATCGCACGCGGGCGGCTTGCGCTGTACGGGCCCAAGGGTGAGTACCAGCTGCTCTGCGATCATCTGCAGCCGCACGGCCTGGGCGCGCTGCAGCTCGCGTTCGAGCAGCTGAAGAAGAAACTGAAAGCGGAAGGTCTGTTCGACGCGGCCCGCAAGCGCGCGCTGCCGGCGCTGCCGGCGAAAATCGGCGTCGTGACGTCGCTCGACGGCGCGGCACTCCACGACATCATCAAGGTGCTCACGCGGCGGCATCCGAACGTCAACCTGCTCGTCCGCCCGACGAAGGTCCAGGGAGAAAGCGCCGCCGCCGAGATCGCGGACGCGCTGCGGTCCATCGGCCGCGTGCGCGGCGTCGACGTCATCATCCTGGCGCGCGGCGGCGGATCCGCCGAGGATCTCGTGCCGTTCAACCAGGAACCCGTGGCCCGCGCGATTGCCGCCTCGCCGGTCCCGATCGTGACGGGCGTCGGGCACGAAGTGGACTTCACGATCGCGGATTTCGTCGCCGACGTCCGGGCGCCGACGCCATCCGCCGCGGCGGAGATCGTCGTCGCCGCGAAGGAGGAGTTCTCCGGCCGGATCGATCGCCAGGCCCGGCGCCTCGCGGCGGCGATGGCCTCGTGCGTCGAGCGACGCCGGACCCGCGTGCACCTCCTGACTACCAGGCGCGGGCTGGCCAGCTTCCCCGCGAGGCTCGCGATGCGCGGACGGCATTGCGCCGAGCTCACGCATCGCCTGCAGAGCGCGGTCGCCGCGCTCATCGCGCGGCGCGAGCGTGAGTTCCGCACGCAGAGTCTTCGCCTCGAGGCGCACGATCTCCGGCGGCGGCTCGCGTCCATCCATGGAAAGCTCGAGGCAGTGTCCGGCCGTCTATCAGCAGCAGTGCGGCGGCGCCATGATCGCGCGCAGGCGCGGCTCGGATCGGCCGTCGCGCGCCTGGATTCGCTCAGCCCGCTTGCGGTGCTCGGCCGGGGATATGCGGTCTGCTGGAACGAGGAGCGCACGGCGATCGTCCGCCGCGCGTCGAGCGTGCAGTCTGGCGATCAAGTACATGTGACCCTGCAGGAAGGATCATTGACGTGTCAGGTACAACGGGTGGAGTGATGGATCCCACGATCAAGGACTTCGAGTCCGCGCTCGCGGAGCTCGACGCGATCGTCAAGGCGCTCGAGGAAGGCGACCTGCCGCTCGAGAAATCGCTGGAGCTCTACGAGCGCGGCGTACAGCTCTCGCGCTTCTGCCACTCGAAGCTCGAGGGCGCCGAACGCCGCATCGAGATCCTCAACGAACGCGGCGAGGTTCGACCCGCGCCGCCGGGGATGGGCATCGACGGCGAGACGACCGGACGCAAGTGACGACTGCCTCCTCCGATCTGCAGGCGCTGCATGCCTGGCTCGGCGCGCGGCGACAGGCCGTCGACACCGCCCTGGACCTGTGGCTCCCGTCCGCCCCTCAGGCCCCCTCGATCGTCTGCGACGCGATGCGTTACAGCGTGATGGCGGGAGGGAAGCGGCTGCGGCCGATGCTCGTGCTCGCCGCGGCGGAAGCGGTCGCGGAACGGGCGCACCTCGATGTCGACGAAGCGATCCGGCTTGCGCTTCCGGCGGCGTGCGCCGTCGAACTGATCCACACGTACTCGCTCGTGCACGACGATCTCCCGGCGATGGACGACGACACGCTCCGGCGGGGCCGGCCCACCGCGCATGTCGTGTTCGGCGAGGGGATGGCGATCCTCTCCGGTGACGGCCTGCTGACCGAGGCCTTCGCCCTGCTGGCGCGGGAGCCCGCCGCCGCCGCTCATCCCGGCGTTGAGGATCTTCCATCACGCAAGCTCGCGGCGATCGCGGTCATCGCCGGGGCCGCAGGCGCCGCGGGCATGGTCGGCGGCCAGGCGATCGATCTCGCCGCCGCGCAGCCGGGTGCGGCGCCGCTCGACGCCGACGGGCTGCGGCGGATGCACGCGCGCAAGACCGGCGCGCTCATCCAGGGATCCGCCGCGGCAGGCGCCATCATGGCCGGCGCGTCGTCCGACGATCGCTCGGCCATCGACGTCTACTCGGAAGCGCTCGGCCTCGCCTTCCAGATCGTCGACGACATCCTCGATGTCGAGGGCGCCTCGGCAGATCTCGGGAAGACCGCGGGCAAGGACGCGGCCGCGGGGAAGCCGACGTATCCGTCGCTGTTCGGGCTGGACGTCTCGCGGCGGCTCGCGGCGGATTGCGCCGATCGCGCGCACGCGGCGCTTGCCGGGACCGGGCTCGCGGGCCAGCTTCCGGCGATCATCCGATGGGTGATCGCCCGCCAGAAGTGAAGAACACAATCCGCCTCGACGCGCTGCTCATGGAGCGCGGGCTCGCGGTGTCGCGCGAGCGGGCGCGCGCGCTGATCCTCGCGGGTCAGGTCCGCGTCGACGGACAGGTGATCTCGAAGGCCGGGTCGCCGGTGAAAGCCGACGCCGACGTCGCGCTGCTGACCCCCGATCATCCGTTCGTCAGCCGCGGGGGGCTGAAGCTGGACCATGCACTCGATACGTTCGGGGTCGATGCGTCCAACCGAACCGCGCTCGACATCGGCGCGTCGACCGGGGGATTCACCGACGTGCTCCTGCGCCGCGGCGCGGCGCGCGTCGTCGCGCTCGACGTCGGCCACGGTCAGCTGGACTGGCGCCTCCGGAACGATCCTCGCGTCGTGGTGCTGGAACGCGTGAACGCGCGCGCGCTCACGCCAGACGCGCTGCCCGACGGCATTCGCGCGTTCGACATCGTCACCATCGACGTGTCGTTCATCTCGCTGCGGTTGATCCTGCCGCAGGTGCCGCCGCTCCTGGTCGCGGGCGCCGACGTCATCGCCCTCGTGAAGCCGCAGTTCGAGGCCGGCCGCGACGAGGTCGGCAAGGGCGGCATCGTTCGCGACGATGCCGTGCGCGCGCGCGTCGTCGAAGACGTCGCGGGGGTGGCAGTTGCGCTAGGATTGACGCGCGCCGGCATCTCCGCCTCGCCCATCACCGGCATGGAAGGCAACCAGGAGTACCTGCTGCACTTGAAATGGCCGGGATGAGGACGCCGCACGCATGACGCAGATTGCTCGTGTCGGGCTCGTTGCGAAGCACAACCTCGATGCGGCCGCCGGCGTCCTGGCGGAACTCGCGGGATGGCTCGAGGCGCGCGGCGTGGAACCCATCTTCGAGACGCACACCGCGGAACTGGCCGGACTCCCGCCCGGGCGTCCAACGCAATCGAGCGACGATCTGCCGAACGCGTGCGACGTCATCGTCGTGCTCGGCGGCGACGGAACGCTGATCGGAACCGCCGGCCGCATCGCGCAGTCCGGCGCGAACGTGCCGATTCTCGGCGTCAACTTCGGCAGCCTCGGCTTCCTCACGGAGATCACGCTTCCCGAGCTGTACGAGTCGCTCGAATCCGTGCTGGACGGCCGCGCGGACATCGAAGAGCGATTGATGCTCCACGCGCGCACGCTCCGCGGCGGCAGCGTCTTCGCGAACCGGTTCGTCGTGAACGATGTCGTCATCACGAAAGCCGCCCTCTCGCGCATCATCGATCTGTCGGTGTTCGTCGGCGATCAGCTCGTCATGCAGGTGCGGGCCGACGGGTTGATCGTCGCGACGCCGACCGGCTCGTCGGCATACAACCTCGCTGCCGGCGGACCGATCGTGCACCCGGCGGTCGACGCCGTCGTGCTGACGCCCATCGCCCCGCACATGCTCACGAACCGCCCGGTCGTCGTCCCGGGCCCTTCACAGATTCGCGTCGAACCCTCGATGAACGGCAATGAAGAGGTGTACGCCACGTTCGACGGTCAATGGGGTCACCCGCTCGTCGCCGACGACGTGGTCGAGATCGCGTCGGCCGATCGCACGCTGCGCCTCGTGCGCGCGTCGAAACGCACGTACTTCGACGTGCTGAGGCAGAAGCTGAAATGGGGAGCGCGCTGACGAAAATCTGCGCGTCCGCGCAGCGGAACTATCTCTGGTAGTACTACACCCAATCGTGTGAACTGAGTCGCTCAGTCAATCGGGGAGGAGTGACTTTGAGATCAGCGCTACGCGTGCTGGCGGCGGCCCTTGCAGGCCTCGTCATCGCACCGCCCGCTTCCGCTCTCGAGCCACAACAGCCGTTCACGGGTCGGGTCGTCTATAGCCAGACGTCCACCCCCGTCGCAGGCGCGATCGTCACCATCGCGGGGACCGCGGGATCGACGAAGACCGATGCGGACGGACGTTTCTCCCTCGGACCGGGTGTGGCGCCGCCGTTCCAGGTCGTGGTGGTCCTTCCGGGTGGACAGGTCGCGAAACCCGTACTCATCCGGACGATTGAGGCCGAGACGACCGTCCAGGTCGATCCGCTCACGGATGAATCGGTAACGGTCGTCGGCGCAGCGCCCAGCATCGACGCCGCGCCGGCTGCGGCGACGACGCTCCTCTCGCGCAGGCAGCTCCAGCAGCGATCGCCGGAACATCTCCTGCAGGCTCTCGAGACCGTGCCGGGCGTCAATCAGGTATCGGAGGGACACGCGGCGGTGCCGGCGATTCGGGGCATGGCGCGCGGACGTGTGCTGCTCCTCATCGACGGCGCGCGCGTGACGTCGGAGCGGCGCGTCGGACCGGGCGCAACCTTCCTCGACCCGTCGTCTGTCGAGGGGATCGACGTCGCTCGCGGACCGGGTTCGGTCGCGTACGGATCAGATGCGCTCGGCGGCGTCATCTCCGTTCGGACGCCAACCGTCGCTGCCGACAGTCCGTTGCGCGTCAGCGGCAGCGCGGCCGCCGGCGGCGGCATCCCCGATCGGAAGGGCTCCATTCAGATCTCGAAGGGCTTCGAGCGGGGCGGGATCCTCGTCCAGGGCCATGCGCGCGGCGCCGACGACTGGGACAGCCCCGAGGACGACACCGAGATCTTCAACTCCGGGTGGAAAGACGGCGGATTCCTCGTCAAGGGCTCGACCGCGGCGGGACCCGGCCTGCTCGACCGCCGGATGGCAAAGTGATTTCGGGCGGGACATCGAACGGCCGCGCAACAATTCGCGGACGGTGCGCTTCTACAATCCGTACGAGAACTCGAACCGGTTCACGACCTCGTATGATCTCGGCAACACGGGCGGGTTCGACGATATCGAGGTCACGGGCTTCGTCGGCACGTTCGAGCAGCGGACGGATCAGGATCGGTTCGCGACCGCGACCACGGGCCGAAGCATCGAGCGCGCCGACGTGTCCGCGAAGGACTTCCACGTCAAAGGCATCGCCAAGCGCGGATTCGGCCGCGCGCGAGTCGACTTCGGACTCGACGTCAACGGGCGCTTCGGCCTCGAAGCGCTGGACATCATCCAGGCCTACAACCTCGCCGGCAACATCACGACAGACACGACGAACGTGTCGATCGACAACGCGCGGCGCACCGATGTCGGCGCGTTCGTCGACGCGGATGTCCTCGTCGGATCGGCGCTGCGCCTGTCGGGCGGTCTTCGCGGCGACAGCGTCACGACCGAGAATTCCGGCGGCTTTTTCGGCGATCGTTCCACGTCGAACGGCGCGTTCTCGGGATTTGCGGCGGCCACCGCCGGTCCCTTCTCCGGGTTCAGCGTCACCGGCCAGATCTCACGCGGCTTTCGCGACCCGACGCTGTCGGATCGCTACTTCCGAGGGCCATCCGGACGGGGCTTCATCACCGGCAACCCCGATCTCGAACCGGAAACGAGCCTGCAGTTCGACCTCACAGCCCGCTACGCGATCGCACGTTCGCAGATCGGCGTCTCGTACTACGACTACCGGATCGACGATTTGATCGAGCGCTATAGCACGCAGACCGACTTCTTCTTCTTCCGCAACCGCGGCCGCGGAAAGATCCGCGGCTTCGAAGTCGAGAGCCACACCGATCTCGGAAGCGGCTTCGCCATGGAGATCGGCGCCAACATCGGACGCGGCGAGCTCGAAGACGACGGGTCCAACCTCGACGACATCTCGCCCGATACGTTCCTTGCGCTGCTGCGGAAGGACTTCGGACAGCGCGCATTCGCACAGATGCGGGTGGCGCTGCTCGACGGCGACGACCGTCCGGGCCCGAGCGAGATCGCCGCGCCTGGCGCGTCGATCGTCGACCTCGGCGGCGGCTACCGGCTGACGTCGAACCTCGAGATCCGCGGCAACGTCCGCAATCTGCTCGACGACGCGCACTACGCCAGTCCCGATTCCCGGTGGGTCTGGGCGCCGGGCCGCTCGGCGAGCGTGACCCTCGGCGTTCAGTTCTGAGTGGGGTTCTGTCTGCGCCTGTCCCGGAAGAACTGCACCTGCCACCGGTGCACGTTGCGGTTGTGCTCCTCGAGCGTGGTGGCGAACGCGTGCGACCCGTCGTTGCGGCTGACGAAGTAGAGATACGGCACGTCCGCGGGGTTCGCGGCCGCCTCGAGTGAGGCCGCGCCCGGCGCGGCAATCGGTCCCGGCGGCAGCCCCGCGTAGCGGTAGGTGTTGTACGGCGAATCGTAGTCGAGATCGCCGCGCGTGATATTGCCGGTGTAGCGGCCCGCGCGCTCGAGCGCGTAGATCACCGTCGGATCGCATTGCAGCCGCATGCCGATCTTCAACCGGTTCGCGTAGACGGCCGCCACGAGCGGACGCTCCTCCGCTTTCGCCGTTTCCTTCTCGACGAGCGACGCCAGCGTGACGAGATCGCGGACGTCGAGGCCGCGCGCGGCCGCCTGCTGGCGCAGCGCGGGAGAAAGTTCCTGTTCGAACCTCGCGACCATCCGGTCGACGAGCTGCTCGGCGGTCGTCCGCCGCGGCAGCGAGTAGGTATCAGGAAAGAGATACCCCTCGAGATCCCTGGCGCGTGGATCGCTCGCGCGCACGGCGGTGCCGCGCGACGCCGCGAGGATGAAGTCCGCCTCCGAACCGAACCCTCGCTCGGCGAAGATCGCCGCCATCTGCTTGATCGTCAGGCCCTCGCGGAACGTGACGGGTTGCAGGAACACGTCGCCGCGCACGATTTTCTCGACCACCTCGCCGGGCGTCATGGCGTCGGCAAAGCGATACTCCCCCGCCTGCAGCCGCCTTCCCGCGCCGCGGCGCCAGACCGCTGCGCGGAACGCCAGGGGATTCGCGACGACTCCCGCTTCGCTGAGCACCCGCCCCATGGACTGCGGGCTGCTGCCCGGCACGATCTCCACGAACGTCTCGGCATCCGCGTATCCCTTGTAGGGCCGCTCGAGCAGCAGGTACAGTCCACACGACGAACGCCACCGCGCCGGCGAGCGCCAGCATCAGCGTGCCGAGCACGACACGCCTCACGACTGGCGGTCCTCGATGATTTCGTCTGCTGAACGTGACGGCGGACGGCCGTCGAGATAATCCTGGAGAATCACCGCGGCGGCCGCGGCATCGAGCAGCGCCTTGCGCTCGCGCCAGTCCTTGATCCGGCGCGCGAGCAGGCTTTCCGCCTCGCGGCTGCTCAGCCGCTCGTCCTGAAGCGTGATGGGAAGCTGAACGCGATCGCCGAGCTCTGCCGCGACCGCGCGAACGGCCGCGGTCTGATCGGTTGGCTCACCGCCGAGCGTGCGTGGGAATCCGATCACGATGCCCGCGAGGCCGTCGCTGTCGCCGGCCAGCGCATCCGCCTCCGCGGCGAGCGTTGACGCGACGTCGCTCGCGGTGCCGCGGCGAACGATCGTCTTCCAGGGACGAGCCAGCAGGCCTGTCGGGATCGGACAGCGCGAGCCCGATGCGGCGGGCGCCGTAGTCGATGCCGAGGAAGCGCACGTTCTAGGGTACCGTACCGGGGGACTATAATTCTGCCACTCATGCTCGAACCGAACTGGCGTGCGGCGATCGGTGTCGCGCTCGTCCTCGCGGCAACCGTGCCGGCGGCCTGCGGATCGAGGTCGACGGCGATCGATCGTCCCAAGCTGCTGATCCTCGGCTTCGATGGAATGGATCCGCATCTCCTCGAGCGCTGGATGAAGGCGGGGCTGCTTCCCAACATCTCGAAGCTCGCAGCGACGGGAAGCGTGCGGACGCTCGCCACGACGCAGTCGCCCGAATCGCCGACGGCCTGGGCCTCGTTCGCGACGGGTGTCAATCCAGGCAAGCACAACATCTACGACTTCCTCGTGCGCGACACGGCAACCTACCTGCCCGATCTCGGCATGGTCCGCCGCGAGCCGGCGCGATTCCTCTTCGAGTACTTCCCGGTCGCGAAGCCGAAGCTCTTCTCGATCCGGGGCGGGACCTCGTTCTGGGTGACTGCCGGCAAGGCGGGCGTGCGATCGAGCATCTTGACCGTTCCCGTGACTTTTCCGCCCGAGGAGGTGCCGAACGGCGAGCTCCTCTCGGGGCTCCCGCTGCCCGACATCCGCGGCACGATGGGCACGTTCTACTACTTCGCAACGGATCTCAGCCGGTACGAGGAAGGCAACACGGAATTCGGCGGCGTGCTCAAACGCCTGGTGATGGAACAGGACGTCGCGAAGACGGAGATCATCGGCCCGCCCAACCCGATCGTCCGCCAGCAGGTGCAGGAGATCCGCCGGAAGGGCCCGACGCTCAGCGACGCGGACCGGACCCGGATCGCCGAGCTGCAGGCCGGCGAGGACATCCGCGTACCGATGACGATCCGCTGGCATCGCGCGGACCGGACCGCGACGATCGAAATCGCCGGACAGTCGCTGCTCCTCGAACCGGGCAAGATGAGCCGCTGGATCGATCTCGAGTTCCGCGTGAACTTTCTCGTCCGGCTTCACGGCATGGCCCAGCTTCTCCTGATGAACGCCGGCACCGAGCTCCAGCTGTACATGTCGCCGGTCAACTGGAAGCCCGACGCGCCGCCGCTGCCGATGTCGGCCCCCGCGTCCTTCTCCGGCGATCTCTTCCATCGTCTCGGGTACTACCGCACGCTGGGGTGGGCGGAAGCCACGTGGCCGCTGAACGAAGGCCGCATGGACGAGCAGACGTTCATGGAGGATCTCTACAGAGCCTTCGACGATCGCGCGCAGGTGATCCTCAGCAGGATCGACGCGGGGAACTGGGATCTGCTCGTCGGCGTGATCGAGTCGACCGACCGGGTGCAGCACATGATGTGGCGCCTCATCGACCCCTCGCACCCGATGTACGACGCCGCGCTCGCCGCCCGGTTCGGCGACTCGATCCAGCGCGTCTATCGCAGGGCCGATCAGTTCGTCGGAGAGGTGCTCGAACGGATCGACCCGTCGACGACCGTGCTGATCGTCTCCGATCACGGCTTCCACTCGTGGCGGAAGTCCGTCAACCTGAACACGTGGCTCGTGCAGCAGGGATACATGACGCTCCAGACGCAGAGCGCGCAGCCTGGCGAGAAGAAGCTCGACGATCTGTTCGGCGGCGGCGAGTTCTGGGAGAACGTCGACTGGTCGCGCACGCGCGCGTACGCGATGGGCCTCGGCCAGATTTACTTCAATCTCCGCGGCCGGGAAGCGCGCGGCATCGTCAGCCCTGGTGCGGAGGCCGCGGAACTCGCCGACGATCTGAGCGCGAAGCTCCTGACGATGACGGATCCTGACGACGGCACGAAGATCGTGCGAGCGGTCTACAAGAGAGATGACGTGTACTCGGGCGGCTTCCTCCAGAACGCGTCCGAGCTGCAGGTGGGGATGGAAGACGGATATCGCGTGTCCTGGCAGACGACGCTCGGCGGCTCGCCGCCGGGAATCGTCTATCCCAACAAGAAGAAATGGAGCGGCGATCACGGCGGCTACGATTTCGCCGCAACGGCGGGCGTCCTCATCACGAACAGACCCGTGCACTCGGACGCCCCCTCGATCATGGACATCGCGCCGACTGTCCTGAAGTTCTTCGGCGTTCAGATACCTGGTGAGGTCGATGGCAAGAGCCTGTTCCAATAGAGGCGCCTTCCGCCGTCCGCGTGCCGGCGGTCGTCCTCCTGGTACTCGCCGCCAGCCTCCTGGCGGGACACGACGCCACGAGCCAGACACAGCGGACCCCGGCGCAGCGGGCCTCGGAACGCATCCGCGCGCTCCAGCGCGAGGCCGAAGCGCTGGTGGCGCAGGAAAGCCAGTTGCTCGTCGAGCTGCGCAAGCTCGAGCTCGAGCGGCAGATCAAAGTCGAAGAGGTCGCCAACGTCGAGCGGCAGCAGAAGGAAACCGCGCACCAGATCGAAGACGCGTCCGCGCGCGCCGACGCATTGCGGCTCATCGCCGACGCGGATCGGCCCGACGTCGAGGCGCGCCTGGTGCAGCTCTACAAGCTCGGGCGCGCGGGCTACTGGCGGCTGCTCCTCGATGTCGACGACGTGAGGGCGCTCGGACGCGTGTATCGCACGGCCGCCGCCATGACGCACCTCGATCGCGAGCGGATCCTCTCCCATCAACGCACGCTCGAAGCGCTCGGCAAGGAACGAATCACGCTGCAGGCGCGCGCCAAGGAGCTGGCCGTGCTCGAGCAACTGGCGTCGCGCGCGAGGGCGGCGCTCGATCGCGCCGTGCAGAACCGCAACGGCGCTGGTGGCGTCGATCGACGAGCGGCGCGATCTGAACGCGCAATGGATCGGCGAGCTGCAGGCCGCGCAGCAGCGGCTGCAGACCTCCATCGCCCAGCTCGACGACACCTCGCTCCCCTTCGAGCCCTTCAAAGGCGCGCTGCCCTGGCCGGCCCGCGGCGCCATCAGCTCGCGGTTCGGCCGGCAGCCGAGCAGCCGTTTCGGCACGTCAATCGTGCGGAACGGGATCGAGATCGCCGTGCCCGAAGCCCAGGCCGTCCGGGCCGTCCATGAGGGGGCCGTCGCGTTCGCGGACCAGTTCACCGGCTACGGCAACCTGATCATTGTCGAGCACGGGGACGGCGCGTTCTCCCTCTACGGCCACCTCAGCTCGATGCAGGTCCAGAAGGGGGCGCGCGTCGGGGCACAGGCTCCGCTGGGACGATCGGGCCGCAATCCGAACGGCGCGCCCGCGCTCTACTTCGAGCTGCGCGTCGACGGCAAGCCCGTCGATCCCTTACAATGGTTGCAGAAGGGAATTCCATGAGTTTCAAGACCCGCATTTCCGTGCTCCTCGTGTCGACGCCCGTCCTCGCGTTCGTGATCGTCGGCGGGTTGATGGGCAAGGAGCCGGGCTCGGGCGAACAGACCTACCAGCACCTGCGGCTGTTCGAGGACGTGGTGCAGCTCGTCACGAACAACTACGTGGGCGACGTGCAGCTCGACAAGGTCATGGACGGCGCGATGCGCGGGCTCGCCGACGGACTCGACCCGGACAGCGCGTTCCTCAACGCCGCTCAGGTGAAGTCGATCGAATCGGGAGAGCAGATCCCCGAAGGCGACGTCGGCATCGAGCTCACGCGCCGATACTACTTGTACGTGATCGCCGCGCGCGACGGCTCGCCCGCCCACAAGGCCAGCCTGCGTACGGCCGACACGATCCGCGCGATCGACGGCAAGCCGACCCGCGACATGTCGGTCTTCGAGGGAACGCGGCTGCTCCGCGGCCGCCCGGGCACCAAGGTCACGCTCACGATCATTCGCGGCAACGCCGCCGAACCGCACGAGGTCGTGCTCGTGCGCGAAAAAGTCGCGGGGCCGATCGTCACGAGCCGCCTGATCGGATCGACGGGGTATCTTCGTGTGGCCTCCTTCCGCGACGGCGTCGTCGAGGACGTGAAGAAACACGCGGCGGACCTCTCGAAGGGCGGCGCCAAGTCCCTGATCGTGGACGTGCGGCGGACCGCAGAGGGCCCGCTCGAAAACGGGATCGCGGTGGCGCGCGTGTTCGTGAAGTCCGGAACGCTCGCGATCAAGGCCGGCCGCGGAAAACCCGAGCCGCGCGAGCCGGTCGCCGCGCGCGCGGGCGACGGCACGATCGACCTGCCGGCCGCGGTGCTCCTCACGACCGGCACTGCCGGGCCCGCGGAGCTTTTTGTCGCGGCGCTCAACGACAACAATCGCGCCGAGCTGATCGGAGAGCGGACGCTCGGCCGCGCCGGCATCCAGAAACTGGTGAAGCTGCCGGAGGGCCGCGGGCTCTGGCTCACCTACGCGCGTTATCTGACGCCGAACGGAAACCCCATCCAGGGCCGCGGGCTCGAGCCGGATCTCACCGTCGAAGAGCCGGATGTCGAGTTCGGAGTCGCCGCGCCGGAACAGGATCCCATCCTCGACGCCGCGATCGCGCACATCAAGGTCAAGGCGGCGGCGTAACCTGGACTGCTTGCACCCTGAAATCCCGTTTGCTAAACTACTCGTTCCGGTAAGGCCAGTGTTTTCAAGACATAGGCGCGTAGCTCAGTTGGTTAGAGCGCCTGCTTGACACGCAGGAGGTCGGCAGTTCGAGTCTGCCCGTGCCTACCATTCGACTCGGCCGCTATCGCGGCCTCGCTCATGGCAGGTCGCGCGAAGCGCCTGGTCGAATGCACGACGACTTTCCCTTCCCGCCACAACTTTGAAAATGTCCGAGATCACCGTCACGCTGCCTGACGGAAGCAGCCGTCGCGTGTCCGAAGGGGCAACTCCCAAGGACGTGGCTGCCGCGATCTCTCCGGGGCTCGCCCGGGCGGCGCTGGCCGCGGAGGTGGACGGCCGGCTCGTTGACCTGACGTATCGCCTGACCGGCGATGCGCGCGTGCGGCTGATCACCGATCGCAGCCCGGACGCGCTCGCGCTCTACCGCCACAGCACCGCGCACCTGATGGCCGCCGCCGTGACGGCCCTCTTCCCCGGGACGCAGTGCGGCATCGGCCCGGCGATTGACGACGGGTTCTACTACGACTTCGTCGTGAATCGTCCGTTCGTTCCGGAAGATCTCGAGGCCATCGAGAAGAAGATGAAGGAGCTGGCCTCGCAGGATCTCGTCTACGAGCGGCAGATGTGGCCGCGTGACGAGGCGCTGCGCTTCTTCCAGGCGAAGGGCGAACCGCTCAAGGTCCAGCTGATCGAGGAAAAGACGGCCGGCGAGCGCGAAGTCTCGGTCTACACGATCAAGGATCGCGAGACCTTCGTCGATTTCTGCGTCGGACCGCACGTGCCGGCGACGGGGCGGCTGAAGGCGTTCAAGGTGCTCAGCGCGTCGAACGCGTACTGGAAGGGTGACGCGCGCAACCAGCCGATGCAGCGCGTCTACGGTACGGCGTTTTTCAGTGAATCCGACCTGAAGCAGCATCTCCAGCGGATCGAAGAGGCAAAGAAGCGCGACCACCGGAAGATCGGGCGCGATCTGGGATTGTTCTGGTTTCACCCGTGGGCTCCCGGCGAGCCGTTCTGGCTGCCGAAGGGCACGACGCTGGTGAACCAGATGGGCAATTACATGCGCGAGATCCTCTTCCCGGCCGGCTACGTCGAAGTGCGCGCGCCGCTCGTGTTCAACAAGGCGCTCTGGGAAAAGTCCGGCCACTGGCAGCACTACCGCGAGAACATGTTCCTCATCCAGTCGCCAGGCGACGAGGAACAGTCCGGCCTCAAGCCGATGAACTGCCCGGGGCACATGCTGCTGTTCGCGAGCGAGGTCCGGAGCTATCGCGACCTGCCGCTGCGGATCCACGAGCAGAGCGTACTGCACCGCATGGAGGCGTCGGGCGTGCTCAGCGGCCTCACGCGCGTGCGCGAGTTCATGATGGACGATGCGCACATCTTCCTTCGCGAGGAGCAGATCGGGGAGGAAGTCGAGCGGCTGCTCCGGCTCGTGCAACGTGTCTACGGCGACTTCGGACTGACGCCGGAGATGAAGCTGTCGACGCGGCCGGCGGAGTTCCTCGGCGAGGTCGGCACCTGGGACCACGCAGAGGCAGAGCTGAAGAAAGCGCTCGAGGCGGTCGACGTCCCCTACACGATCAACGAAGGGGATGGGGCGTTTTACGGACCGAAGATCGACTTCGCCGTCACCGACGCCCTCGGGCGCAAGTGGCAGTGCGCGACCGTGCAGCTCGATTACCAGCTGCCGGAGCAGTTCGAGCTGAAATACATCGGCGCGGACAACGCCGAGCACCGGCCGGTCGTCATTCACCGCGCGATCTTCGGCAGCTTCGAGCGCTTCATCGCGCTGTTGCTCGAGCACTATGCCGGCGCGCTGCCGCTCTGGCTGGCGCCGGTGCAAATCGTCGTGCTGCCGATTGCGGACCGGCACGTCGAGTACGCGCGGACGGTGCGGGACCGGCTGATGGACGCCGGTTTCCGGGTGCAGGTCGACGAGCGGCAGGAGAAGGTAAACTATAAGATTCGCGAAGCGCAGATCCAGAAGGTGCCGTATATGCTGGTGGTCGGCGATCTGGAGGCGGCCGGGTCGAAGGTCTCGGTCCGCAGCCGGACGGGCGGAAACCACGGCGCGCAGCCGCTCGACGAGTTCGTCCGGGCCGCGCGGCAAGAGGTCCAGGACAAGAAGGCTGTGGACGGAATGTTCCCGGAAGTCGTGGAAGAGCCGAAGACGTCGGCCAATGCTCAAGGCTGAGTGCTGGCGGCTGAGAGCTGACAGCTGAACGGAGGTACGTTATCGCATTCGAACGAGGCCCGCGTCGGGACGACCGCACCCGGGTAAACGAACGGATCAGAGTTCGCGAGGTCCGCGTCATCGACGACACGGGCGAGCAGCTCGGGATCATGGCGCCGCAGCAGGCGCTGACCATCGCACGACAGAAAGGACTGGATCTGGTCGAGATCGCGGCGACCGCCGTACCTCCTGTCTGCCGCATCATGGACTTCGGGCGCTACCAGTACCAGGAGCAGAAGCGCGCCCGGCAGGCCAAGAAGCACCAGAAGATCATCGAGGTCAAGGAGATCAAGTTCCGGCCGAAGGTCGACGAGCACGACTATCAGTTCAAGAAGAAGCACATCGAGCGCTTCCTCTCGGACGGGGACAAGGTCAAGGCCACGATCTTCTTTCGCGGACGCGAGATGGCGCATCCCGAGATCGGGCGGCGGATCCTGGAGCGGTTGATCGACGATCTGGCGGACGTGGCCATCGCGGAGAACGCGCCGCGGCAGGAAGGCAACCAGATGCACACGATTCTGGCGCAGCGCGCGGGAGTGAAACGCCCGGCCGCGAAACGGGAACAGGAACGCGCGCAGGAGTAGCGTCCAGCTTCCGCCTTCGCGCGGTCAGCCGGACCAGGTCGCACCGACGGAGAATATTTTCAGTCCGGCTCACGCCGGACATGACAGTCACACGCTATGCCGAAACTGAAGACGCACAAGGGAGCCGCGAAGCGGTTCAAGAAGACGGGCACGGGCAAGATCGTCCGCGCCAAGGCTTTCAAGCAGCACATCCTGACGAGCAAGACCCGCAGCCGCAAGCGCGGCCTCCGCGGGACCGTCGTCGTCTCCGACGCCGACGCGAAGAAGATTGCGCGGATGCTTCCGTACAAGTGAGCTCGGACAGGTTACGAGGACCGATCAATGCCTAGAGTCAAACGTGGAAACGTCCGGCGCGCGAAGCGGAAGAAGCTGCTCGCGCGTGCCAAGGGCTTCTATCAGAACAAGAGCAAGCTGTATCGCGCGGCCAAGGAGTCGGTCGACACGGCGCTGAAGTATGCGTTCGTGGGCCGCCGCCGCAAGAAGCGGGACTTCCGCCGGCTGTGGGTCGTGCGGATCAACGCGGCCGCGCGCGAGCACGGCCTGACGTACGGGCGGCTCATCTCCGGCCTCAAGGCCGCGGGGAACCCGATCGACCGCAAGTCTCTCGCCGAGCTCGCCGTGTCGAGCCCCGCCGCGTTCGCGCGCCTCGCGAAGACCGCGGCCGACGCCAAGCCCGCAGCGCGCGCGTAGACGGCGGTGTCTTCAGCTCCGGAACTGGACGTCGACGCGCTCCGGACCCGGTTCGAGCAGGATCTGGCGGCAGCCGCCAACGAGGCGGATGTTCGGGCGGTCCGCGATCGCTATCTCGCGCGCAAGGGCGGGCTCGTCTCCGCCCTGCTGAAGGGCCTCGGACAGGTACCGGCCGACGACCGTCCGCGCCTCGGCCAACTCGTCAACCAGCTGAAGGAAGATCTCGATGCGCGCCTCACCGCGCGCCTCGAGGCCGCGACTGCGACACGCCCCCCGGCAGGCAGCGTCGACGTCACGCTGCCCGGCCGGATTCGGCGAATCGGCCACCGGCATCCTCTGTCGATTCTTCGCGAGCGCATCGAAGCGATCTTCACGCGCTTCGGGTTCCTGATCATCGACGGGCCCGAGCTCGAGGACGACTACCACAACTTCGAAGCGCTCAACATGCCGCCGGAGCATCCCGCCCGCGACATGCAGGACACGCTCTACCTCGCGTCGCCCGTGCGATCGCTCGTCGGCACGGCCGCAACGCTGCTCCGCACGCACACCTCGGGCATGCAGATCCGGCACATGGAGAAATTCCCGCCGCCGGTTCGCCTGATTGCCCCCGGCCGCGTGTATCGCCGCGATCAGTTCGATCTCACGCACACGCCGATGTTCACGCAGGTCGAAGGCCTCGTGGTCGGCGAGCAGGTGTCGCTCGCGGATCTCAAGGGCACGCTGACCGCCTTCGTACACGAGCTCTTCGGCCCGGAGCGCCGCGTGCGTTTCCGTCCGAGCTTCTTCCCCTACACGGAGCCGAGCGCCGAGCTCGACATCAGTTGCGGCGCATGCGACGGGACGGGCCTTGTCACGCCGAAGCCGGGCGAAGGCGGACTCGTCGCGCCGAAGCCGGGCGAAGGCGGATGCGGGATGTGCAAGCGGTCCGGCTGGCTCGAGATCCTCGGCAGCGGCATGGTGCACCCGGCCGTCTTCGAAGCGGTCGGCTACGACCCTGAGCGGTACACCGGCTTCGCGTTCGGCATGGGCATCGAGCGCGTCGCGCTCCTCAAGTGGGGCGTCGAAGACATCCGGCTCTTTTACGAGAACGACCTGCGCTTCCTGGAGCAGTTCCCGCTGTGAGGATCGTCCTGCCCTGGCTCAGCGACCTCGTGCGCGTGCCCGGCGATCCGGAGAGCGTCGCGCACGAGATCAGCCTGCGCGGCTTCGAGGTGGCCTCCATCGAGCCTGGGGACCACGCGGTGATCGACTTCGAGATCACGGCGAATCGACCGGACTGCATGAATCACCTCGGGATCGCGCGAGAAGCGTCGGCGATCTGGGGGCTGCCGCTGCAGCTGCCCGACCTGACGCTTCCGCCGTCCGGGCCGGCCGAAGCGCTCGACGTGCGAATCGACGATCCCGATCTCTGCCCGCGGTATTGCGCGCAGGTCTTCGAGATCGAGGCCGGACCCTCACCTCAATGGCTGGCCGATCGCCTGACGGCAGCCGGTGTCCGTCCGATCAGCAACATCGTCGACGTCACCAACTACGTGATGCTCGAGATCGGGCAGCCGATGCATGCCTTCGATCTCGAGCGGCTCGCCGGACGGTCGCTCGTGATACGGCGGGCGCGGAAGGGCGAACGGCTGACGACGCTCGACGGTGTGGACCGGCCGCTCGACACGGACATGCTGATGATTGCCGACGCGGATCGCGCGAACGCGGTCGGCGGCGTCATGGGCGGACGGGACTCCGAGATCGGTCCGACGACGCGGCTCGTGGCGCTCGAGAGCGCGTACTTCCACCCGCCGTCGATCCGGCGCACGAGCAAGCGGCTCGGCCTCAAGACGGAAGCCTCGATCCGGTTCGAACGGGGCGGCGATGTCGGCGCGGCGCCGATGGGAATCGCGCGCGCGGCCGCGCTGTTCGAGAAGATCGGCGCGGCCAGGCCGCGCGGCCCGATGATCGATCGCTATCCGGCGCCGCGGCAACCGGTCGCAGTCGGCCTGCGCCCATCGCGCATTCAGCATCTCCTCGGGCAGACGGTACCCGACGCGGACGTCGTTCGAATCCTCACGGCGCTCGGCTTCGGCGTGGATGACGTCGACGGCGGTCGAAGTGCGGGCCGGACGTGGAACGTCACCGTTCCCTCCTTCCGGGTCGACGTGTCCCGCGAGGCCGATCTCATCGAAGAGGTCGGACGGCATCACGGCTTCGATCGGCTGCCGACGACGTTCCCGGCTCTCGCCTCGCCGCAGCCCGCGCCGCCGGCGAGCCTCGTCCTCGAGCGCCGCGTGCGCCAGGTCCTCCTCGCCACGGGCTTCTCGGAATCGTCGACGTTCGCGTTCGTCGAGAAGGAAGCGGCCGTCCCGTTCTGCGATCCCGGCACGGAGCCTCAGGCCATCGCGAATCCGCTCTCGGAGAAGTTCGCGGTGTTGAGGCCGTCGCTCCTCGCCGGACTGGTCGAATCGGCGTCGCACAACCGTCGCCGCGGGCGCAAGGATATCCAGCTCTTCGAGACGGGAAGCCGGTTCGGTCCCGCGGGCGAGGGCCGATCGGCGGCCTTCCTCTGGTGCGGCGCCGCGGAGGGACCGCACTGGTCCGCTCCGACGCGTTCGGTCGATTTCTTCGATGTGAAGGGGATCGTCGAGCAGATCGGCGACGCGCTCGGCATCGCGACAGAGTTCGTGGCGTCCCGCGCGGGTTATCTCGTCGCCGGGCGCGCCGCAACCGTCCGCGCGGGCGACGCCACGCTCGGCGTCGTCGGGCAAATCGCTCCATCGATCGTCGAAGGGCGTGGCTTGCCTGCCGGCGAGCCCGTGTACACAGCCGAGCTCGATCTGGTGGCGCTCGCGCTGGCGTCCGCCGGAGAGGATCGGCTCGTCGAAACGCTGCCGCGCCATCCGTCGATCGTCAGGGACATCTCGATGCTCGTCGACGATACCTTGCCTGCCGCCGCGGTTCGTGGCACGATCCGGTCGGCGGCTCCGAACACGCTCGTATCGATTGTCGAGTTCGATCGGTACCAGGGCAAAGGCGTGCCAGACGGTCGCATCAGCCTGTCGCTGCGACTCACCTACCGCGCCGCGGATCGGACGTTGACGGACGATGAGGCGCAGGAAGCCACGGACAGGATTGTCGAGGCGCTGCGTACGACCCACCAGGCGGAGCGGAGATAGATCGAAAAAAGGAGTTCTCCTTTGGCGAAAGCGGTTGCAACACGATCCGTCGATCTCGAATCCATCGATCGACTCGAAGAGAAACTCAAGCTGCTCGTCGGCCTGGTCGAGCGGCTGCGTGCGAACGAAGGGCGCATGTCGGAGGAGAACGGACGCCTCGTCCGCGAGCTCGACACGGCGCTCGCGAGACTGACGGCGGCGGAGGGATCGAATGCCGAGATCACCGCGCTGCGCGAGGAGCGTGAGATGATCAAGTCGCGAGTCGAAGACATGCTTGCGCAGATCGAGTCGCTGAACATCTGAACGAAAGGTTGCAGGGTTCAAGGTTCAGGGTTCAGGGTTCGGGTTCACGGTTCAATCATGCGGATGCGCCATTGAATCCAGCAAGAGAAGCCGGCGCTTGGAACCTTGAACCCTGAACCTTGAACCCTGAACCCGAGAGCAGCTATGGAACAAACCCATCAAATCGTGAGCGTCGAGATCCACGGGCAGCGGTACCCGATCAGGAGCTCGCTCGATCCGGCCTACGTCGCGGAACTGGCGGCGCACGTCGACGAGAAGATGCGGCTCGCGCTGAAGGAGTGCTCGTCGGGCGACACGCTGAAGGTGGCCGTGCTCGCGGCCATCAACATCGCCGACGAGTATTTCCGCGCGCGCGACGATGCGCATGACGGGCTGACGGGGTTCGCGCACCGGGCGCGCGAGCTGGAGCGCATGCTCGACCTGGCGCTCGCGTCTGGCGGGGAGCGGCTCGCGGGATAACGGCCGGGGACTCAGGGCCCGGCTGGACGCGAATCTCGACCACGGTCCGGCAGTGTGCAGTACAATACCCCTCAGAAGTTCGAGATCCCTGCTTTGCGCGTGATGGTTCGGAGGCTCGTTTGAGCCGATGTTTCAACCCAAGTGAATCGCGACGTTGCGTGGTGTGCATGCCTCTGCAAGAGGAAGCCTAAAACGCGGCTTGTGCAGCGGTTCCACCTGCTATAGCAGGTTCATCCGACCTCCCCACACGGCAAAGCGGGGCCTTTTTCTTCCTCTTCAGCGTCCCGCAGAGCCGCCGCAACCCGCGGCTGGCGCTGCGGGCTTCACATACAGGACGGTGACGCGCATGGGTCTCCCGGCCGTCTCGCTCGCCTATCTGCTCGGCTCCCTGATCATCCTCGTTGTCACGGCCGGCGCCATCCTGTGGTGGGTTGGCAGCCAGCGCAGAATTGCCGCCGAAACCGTCGGGCGCGCACAGGCCGAGGCCGAGCGCCTCACGCGCCAGGCCGAGCGCGAAGCCGACACCCTCCGCAAGGAGGCCGCCCTCGAAGCGCGCGAAAAGGCGCACGCGGATGCGGCCGAAGCCGAGCGGCAGGCGCGTGTCCGGCGCGAGGAAATCCTGTCGCTCGAACAGGCACTGGGCGACAAGACCCGCGCCCTGGCAGACCGCCTCGCCTCGAGCGCCAAGACGGAACAGGAGCTGCGCGCCCGGGAACAAAGCCTGGCGCAGCAGGAACAGGCGGCGGCCGCGGCTCGAACGAAGGCGGAGCAGCTCGTCGCCGAGCGTCAGCGCGAGCTGCAGCGCGTGGCCGGCCTCTCGGCGGACGAGGCGCGGGAGCTGCTGTTCAAGCAGATCGAGACGGATGCGCGCCGCGACGCCGCGAATCTCGTCAAGCGGCTCGAGACCGAAGCGCGCGAGACCGCCGGCGTCCGCGCGCAGCAGATCATCATCGACGCCATCCAGCGGAGCGCCGCCGAGCATGCGATCGAAACCACGGTCTCCGTCGTCGATCTGCCCAGCGACGATCTGAAGGGGCGCATCATCGGCCGCGAGGGGCGGAACATCCGCGCCCTGGAGACAGCGACCGGCGTCGAGCTCATCGTCGACGACACGCCCGGCGCGATCATCCTCTCGAGCTTCGATCCCTTCCGCCGCGAGGTCGCGCGGCAGGCGATCGAGCGGCTGATCGCCGACGGCCGCATCCATCCGGCCCGCATCGAGGAAGTCGTCGAGAAGGTGAAGGCCGAGATGGAAGAGTCCGTGCGGAAGGAAGGCGAGGCGGCGGCCTTCGAGCTCGGGCTCTACGATCTTCCATCCGGAAATCCTGCGGCTGATGGGCCGGCTGAAGTTCCGCACCAGCTACGGGCAGAACGTGCTCAACCACTCGAAGGAGGTCGCGTTCCTCGCCGGCATCATGGCGAAGGAGCTCGGCCTGAACGGCGCATGTCGCCGCGCGCGCCGCGTTCCTCCACGACATCGGCAAGGCGATCGATCGCGATCTGCAGGGCACGCATCTCGAACTCGGCCTCGACTTCCTCCGCAAGCACGGCGAGAGCGAGCCGGTGCTGCAGGCCGTCGCCGCGCACCACATGGACATCGACTGGCCGTCGCTCGAGGCGATGATCGTGCAGGCCGCCGACGCGATCTCCGCGGCGCGTCCGGGCGCCCGGCGCGACATCCTCGAGTCCTACGTCAAGCGGCTCGAGAAGCTCGAGGGCATCGCCGATTCGTTCCAGGGCGTCTCGAAGTCGTTCGCCCTCCAGGCCGGCCGCGAAATCCGGATCATGGTCGAGAGCGAACAGATCTCCGACGAAGAGACGGTCTGGCTGTCGAAGGACATCGCGCGGCGCATCGAGAACGAGCTCGAGTACCCGGGCCAGATCAAGGTGACCGTCATTCGCGAGACGCGGGCCGTTGACTACGCGCGGTAGCAGCCCGCGCGCCGATCCGGACGCCTTTAGCGTCATGGAAATCGGCGAGCGCGCGCTCATCGAGCGGATTCGCAGCCGGCTTCCGCCGCCACCTCCGTCCCTCGTCGTCGGGATCGGCGACGACGCGGCGGTGACCGCGTTCGATCGCGGATCGCTGGCGGTGCTCGACGACCGATGCCCTCGTCGAGGGCGTCCACTTCGACCGCCGGTTCTCCAGCCCGCGGGACATCGGCTACAAGGCGCTTGCGGTCAACGTCAGCGACATTGCGGCCATGGGCGGCACGCCGCGGATCGCCCTGCTGTCGCTGATGCTCCCCGCCGCAGCTCGCGGTCGAGGAGGTCGACGCGCTGCTGGACGGCTTCGTCGAGATGGCGCGCGGACGCGCAGCTACGCTCGCCGGCGGGAACATCACGCGCTCTCCAGGACCGCTCATCGTCGACGTCACGGTGGCTGGCGTCGTCAGGCCCCGCCGCATGCTGACGCGCGGCGGCGGCCGCGCCGGCGATCAGCTGTACGTGACCGGGCCATCGGAGCCGCGGCGGCCGGGCTCGCCTGGTTGAAGGGTCGCCCCAACGCCGGCGATCGCCCGATGGCCGATGATCCGATCGGTGAGTGCATCGAGCGTCATCGCCGCGCCGGAGCCCCGCGTCCGGATTGGCGCGCTGCTCGGCCGCACGCGCGCGGCATCGGCCTGCATGGATCTGAGCGACGGGCTGGCGGACGCCGTCCGGCAGATCGCCGCAGGCCAGCGGTACCGGCGCAGATCGTGGACGGGTCGCTCGTGCCGATCCATCCCGGTGCCGATCGCTGGTTCGAGCGCCAGGACCGGATCCGCTCACGGCCGCCCTCGCCGGCGGCGACGACTACGAGCTGCTCTTCGCCGTGCCGCGGCGGTGCAGCGGGCGTCTGCGTCTCGTCCGCGCAGGCGCAAGGCGTGCCCATGACACGAATTGGCGAGCTCACGGCCGACAAGGTCGCTCGTCCGTCAAGCGCGGCACGTCGAGCGAACCGCTCCCGACGGGTTTCGTTCATTTCTGACGACGTCGTCATGTTCAGCGGGGAGCCGATGCCGCCGCTGGCTGGCCAGCTCTTCACACCCACGACACACCGCAGCGGACCGCCGCGGCGTACGCGCTGGGCGTCTTCTTCGGGTTCTCGCCGCTGCTCGGACTCCATACGGTCCTCGGGCCTGGCGCTCGCGCTTCCCGTTGAATCTGAATCGCGTGGCGGTGCTCGTCGGGGTCTACTCGAACCTGCCGTGGATCCTCGTCCCCTACTACACGCTGACCACTATGGCGGGGGCAGCGCTGCTCGGGGTGGAGGTCCAGCGAGCCGCCGCTCAAGGACGCGAGGGACGTCTGGCGGCGCCGGCCATTCGGAATCTCGCAGCTCGACCCACGTCCTCGCCCCTCTGCTCTGGGCCTACCTGCTCGGATCGACCCTCGGGGCGGCGCTCCTCGCCGCCGTGAGCTACCGCGTCTCGCTGGCATGCTGCTGGCCCACCGGCAGCGCGCAGGCGCACAAGCAGCGCGAGGAACACTCGACTTATAGCTGATCTGCCCTAAACTGAGCTTTGACGGATCCGGGTGCGGCCGGTATAGTGGAGTCGCCCGGCAAGGTGACGGCGCCTCCCGAAGGCGGCGGCGGAACCTTGGTCAGTACATGTTCCTGTCCCTGACCCGTTCGACCGGACGCAAGATCGTCGCGACATCCACGTCGCCGCGCTCAGCTTCGCGCTTCTCTACGAGGTGACGATCGCTCGACTCGCGCTATGCGGCGCGCCAGGCGGAGCTCCGCGAGGCGCGGCCACGCCGGCGCCGGGCGCCCGCCTCCGGTTCACCGCGACGGCCTACTGCAAGGGGACGACGACCGCCTCCGGAGTCAACGTCCGGACCGGCATCGCCGCGGCCGATCCCAGACCTGCTGCCGGTCGGCTCGGTCATCCAGGTCGACCGGCTCGGCGAGCGCTACAACGGGATCTACACCATCATGGACACCGGCCCGAAGGTCCAGGGCCGCCACATCGACATCTACATGTGGAGCTGCAACGAGGCGCTGGCGCTCGGGCCGGCGCTCGATGCAGGCTGCACGGTGCTCCGCCTCGGATGGAATCCGCAGGCGAGCACGCCGCGGCTCGTCGACCGGCTCTTCGGCAGCGGGAACGAGACGCCGGTCACCACGTCTGCGCCCCCGCCGACGCTCCCGAACGCAGGGTAGCCATCGCCGCCTACCGCGACTCGATCGCCGACGGCTCTTCGACTCCGTCCGTTCCTGTTCCTTGTACTGCAGCTGATAGAGCTTGTAGTAGAGTCCCGCGCTGCGCGAGCAGCTCCTGGTGCGTGCCCGATCTCGCGGAGCTCGCCCTTGTGCAGGACCAGGATCTTGTCCATGTCCTGGATGGTCGACAGCCGGTGCGCGATCGCGATCGTGGTGCGGCCGGCCATCAGCACGTGCAGCGCGTCGCGGATCAGGAGCTCCGTCTCGGTGTCGACGCTCGACGTCGCCTCGTCGAGGACGAGCACGCGCGGGATCGAACGCCAGCGCGCGCGCGAACGAGAGCAGCTGCTTCTGACCGACCGACAGCGTCGCGCCGCGCTCGGCGACGGCGCGTCGCGTAGCCGCCGCGGCAGGCGATCGATGAACCGGTTCGCGTGCACCGCTCGCGCCGCGCGCATCACGTCCTCGTCGCTGATGGTCGTGTTGCCCAGCCGGATGTTGTCCGCGATCGTGCCCGAGAACAGGTGCACGTCCTGCAGCACGAGGCTGAACAGCCGCCGCAGCTCGTCGAGCGGCATCTCGCGCACGTCGACGCCGTCGATGAGGATGCGCCCGCGCTGACACGTCGTAGAACCGCAGCAGCAGGTTGATGAGCGTCGACTTGCCGGCGCCCGTGGCGCCGACGATGCCGACGCGCTCGCCCGGCTTGACCTCGAACGACACGTCGCTTGAGCACGATGGTCGTCGTCGTTGTAGGCGAACCAGACATGGTCGAAGACGATGTGACCCTCGGCCGGTCGACCGGTCGCGTCGGTCGCTCGGCCGCTCGGCCGGCCGACCGGACGACCGAGCGACCGGCCGACCGATCTTCACCGGCGTGTCGAGCAGCTTGAAGATCCGCTCCGACGACGCCATCGCGGCCTGGAGCACGTTGAACTTCTCCGACATGTCGCTGATCGGCCGGAAGAAGCGCTGCGAGTACTGGAGGAAGGCGACCAGCGAGCCGAGCGTCAGCGTGCCCTGCGAGCGTCCAGCCGCCGCCGAACCAGATGATGCAGCGCCGACGCGAGCGCGCCGATGATTTCGATCGCCGGATAGAACACCGCGTAGTAGAAGATCGAGTCGACGTTCGCGTCGCGGTGCTCGCGGTTGATCTCGTCGAACCGCTCGAAGCTCGCGCTGCTCGCGCCGGAACAGCTGCACCGTCGCCATCCCGGTGATGTGCTCCTGCAGGAACGCGTTGATCCGCGCGATCCACAGCGCGCACGGTCCGGTACGAGTCCCGGACGTTGCGCCGGAACCACTGCGTGACGAGCACGATGAGCGGCAGCACCGAGAAGGCGACGCAGCGCCAGCCGCCAGTCCATGATGAGCAGCACGATCATGATGCCGACCAGCGTGAAGATGTCGCCGAAGATCGACACGACGCCGGCGGTGAAGAGATCGTTGAGCACGTCGACGTCGGTCGTGACGCGCGTCATCAGCCGGCCGACCGGGTTGCGGTCGTAGAACTGCAGGTCGAGGCGCTGCAGGTGCCCGTAGATCTGCATGCGCAGGTCGAACATGATGCGCTGCCCGGTCATCTGCAGCGCCCAGGTCTGGACGTACTCGAGCGCGAAGGTCGCCAGCAGGATGCCGAGGAACGCGAGCGCGATGCGATCGAGCCCCTCGAGATTGCCGACGCGCGATGTGCGATCGATCGCGATCTTCATCAGGTACGGCTGCGCGAGCTGCAGCACCGACGCCGCACACGATCGCCGCCAGCGCGACGATCACGTGCATGCGGTACGGCCGCAGGTACGTGAGCAGACGCCGCATCAGCCGCGCGTCGTACGCCTTCCCGAGTACTTCTTCCTCGTGCATCGCCACCGACTTTCGCTCCCGCGCTTATCCCTGGCACCCTCGCCTATCGCACACCCGCCTCTTTGCACTTCGCCCTGGCACCCTCGCCTTTGCACCCTGGCCTTTGCACCCTCGCCCTTGCACCCTGCACCCTGGCACCCCGGCACCCTGGGACCCTGGCACCCTAGCTGGCCTCGAGCTCCTCCTCCAGCAACTGCCTGCGATGCAGCGCCGCGTACAAGCCGCCGGCCGCCACGAGATCGTCGTGCGTGCCGCGCTCGACGATTCGGCCGCGATCCAGCACGAAAATCCGATCGGCGTTCCGCACCGTCGACACCCGGTGCGACACCATCAGCGACGTGCGATCGCGCATCACCCTGCCGAGCCGCGTCAGGATCTCCTCTTCGGTGTACGTGTCCACCGCCGACAGCGCGTCGTCCAGCACGAGAATGCGAGGGTCGGTCATCAGCGCTCGCGCGATCGCCGTGCGTTGCTTCTGGCCGCCGGACAGCGTGATGCCGCGCTCGCCGACGAGCGTGCCGTACCCATTGGGAAACGATTCGACGTCCTTGTCGAGACGCGCCACCGCCGCAGCGCCCCGGACACGCTCCACGAGCGGGGCGTCGGACGCCGCTCCGGCCCCCTCGTGGTCGACGCCGAACGCGATGTTCTCGGCGATGGTGTCAGAGAAGAGAAACGGCTCCTGCGGGACGACGCCCATCGCGCCGCGCAGCGAAGCGAGCGGGATCTCGCGGATGTCGACGCCGTCGAGGAACACGGTGCCCGATGGGGGGTCATGCAGCCGCGACAACAGGCTGATGAGCGTCGACTTGCCCGAACCGGTGGCGCCGATGAACGCCGCGCTCTCCCCCGCCGCGATCGCCAGCGACACGTCGTCGAGCACCGGATGGAGCATGACGCCAGGCGCCGCCGAAGGGTAGCGGAACGTCAGGTGCCGAATCTCGATTCCGCCGCGAATCACCGCTTGCCGGCCCCTGTCGGTCACGGCCCGGTCGTCGATATCCGGCACGGCGTCGAGCACGTCGAGCATGCGCTTCCAGGACGCCATCCCGCGCTGCAGGATGTTCGTCACCCAGCCGAACGCGATCATCGGCCAGCTCAACATCACGAGGTACGCGTTGAACGCGACGAACTCGCCGACCGTGATCCGGCCGGCGATGGCTTCCCGGCTGCCGAGCCACAAGCACCAGCAGGGATCCGAAGCCGAGGAACAGCGTCATGCTCGGAAAGAACATGCCCTGCAGGCGGACGAGCACGCGATTCCGCCGGACGTACTCCTCGTTGGCCGCGCGGAACCTGGCCATCTCGTGAGGCTCCTGGTTGTAGGCCCGGACGACCCTCACGCCTGACAACGCTTCCTGCACGACCGCGCTGAGGTCGGACATCTGCGCCTGGATCGCCTCGAAGCGCGCGTGGATCGCGCTGCCGAAGTACCAGACGCTGATCGACACCAGCGGGAGCGGCAGCAGCGCGTAGAGCGTGAGCGTGCCGTCGATCGACGCCATCAGGATGAGCGCCACGACGAAGACGAGGATGGTGTTGGTCGAGTACATCACGGCCGGGCCGATCATCGTCCGCACGGCGTTGAGATCGTTCGTCGCGCGCGACATCAGATCGCCCGTCCGGCGAGCCTGGTAGTACCCGAGCGGCATCTGCTGGAGCCGCGCGAAAAACGCGTTGCGCACGTCGTACTCGATGTCGCGCGAGGCGCCGATCAGGATGCGTCGCATCAGGAACCGGAAGACGCCGCCGGCAATCGCAATCAGCAGCAGCAGTCCCGCGTACATCGCGAGCTTCGTGCGGGTCACGCCGATCGTCAGATCGTCGATCGCGTGCTTGAGGACCCAGGGGGACAGCAGTTGGATGGCGGTCGTAGTGACGACGCAGGCGAGGCCGACGAGAAAGCGTTGCTTGTAACGAAAAACGAAAGGCAGCAGGCGCTGGAAAACGACGGACATTCTCTTGCGAGTATATCGGCTCCGGCGCTGGGCCCGCGCCAGGCCACTCGCGGCCGAATAGCCTTCCAAAAAGTGAAAAGGGGGCTCAACCTTGCGGCTGAGACCCCCTCCTCCTCCCGCCCGATCCCGGCAGCGCGTCCGAAAATCCGTATCCGCGAATATCGGGATCTTGGATTCCGCTCTGCCGTTGGAATTCGTTTCACCCGATTTCGAAGGGCTTTGCTCCTCGATATCGCGTGTTGTCTTGTTGAGAGAGCAAGCGGAATGCCGAACCCGACCGTCGTGGTGGACGGCCGAGTTCGGCTAATGCCCCATTTGCCCTAGCGTCGTCAGAACCCGTAGCGGATGCCGACCTGCAGCGTCCTGGGCGCCGCGCCGTCGCGAAGCGCAGACAGCACGAGGAAGGTGGCGAGCGCGCCCTGGTTGCCGCTCGGGTTCGCGAAGTTCGCGCGGTTGGTCAGGTTGAAGACGTCGGCGGAGAGATCCAGCGTGCGGCCGCTCCCCATGTTGATCCGCCATCCGAACCTCGTGTCGAACTGGAAGAACCCCGGCCCTCTCGCGCCGGCGCGACGCCCGTCGTAGTCCTCCACGCTGTAGTTGTCGTCGGGGAACGTGGTGCTGGCGCCGGCGTAGGAGGCCGGCGCGATCGGATCGAACAGCGTGCCGTTCCGATCGGCGTCGATGTTGTTGTTCGTCAGCGAGAACGGCAGCCCGCTGAGCGCCCGCGCGACCCAGCTGAACGTCATCCCCTTCGTGTACGGCACCAGCGCGCGTCCGCTGATGACCAGGTTGTGGCGCCGGTCGAAATCGGTCGGCCCCTCGTTCAGCGCGAGGTTCATCTCATTCCCCTGCTGGAAATTGATGGCGCCCGAGCCATTCGTGGTGGTGTTGCCGCGCGCCGAGGACAGCGTGTAGGCCACGCGCGCGCTGATGCCGCGCGAAAGCCGCTTCTCGACCTGCACGAGCATCGCGTCGTATTCCGACTCGCCCACGTTGATGAACGTGTTCACGGCCTGGAAGGCGGGATTGGGACGCACGATCGGCGCCGTCGCCGCCGTCGTCGCCCGCGCGCCCTTGTTCTCGTCGAACGTCATGAAGAGGCCGCGGCCGAACACGTGGACGTAGTCCGCGCTCGCGGAGATCGTCGCGCCGATCTGGTGCTCGTAGCCCACCGAGATCTGATCGGAGCGGGGCACTTCGCGAGCCGGGTTGTCGAGCGTGACGTTGCCCGTGTTTCGAAGGGTGCTGCCAGGAGGGAACCGCTGGTTCAGCAGCTCCCGGTTCAGGAACGGTCCGTTCACGAGGAACGGGTCGGTCGGGAACGCGCCGCTGCGCGGACCGGGGTCCGCGGCGGACGTCGGGAAGTTCACCGTGAACGAATCGGAGAAGACTCCGCCGTTGAAGAAACCACCGATGATCTCGAAGTGCGTCTTGTCGTAGAAACGGCCGTAGCCGGCGCGGACGACGGAGCGTCCCTCGTCGTCCATGGCGAGCGAGAGGCCCGCGCGCGGCTGGATGTTGTTCTTGTCGACGGGATAGTCGTCCTCGCTCGCGAAGTCCGGGTTGTTCCTCTCCGGCACGGGGATCGACTCGACGTCGTACCGCAGGCCGAGCGTCGCCGTGAGGCGGCCCGTCATCTTCCACTTGTCCTGCACGAAAAACGACAGGTAGTGCGCCTTCTCGAACACCCGGCCGAGCCCCGGCACGCGAACCGTGAGGCGATCCGGGTACGTCCGCGGGTTGTTCGCATCGAACGGCAGGTCGTTCTGACCGAACGAGAACGTCGCGTTCAGGTTGTCCTGCGCCATGTTGTCGGCCTCGACGTACCTCGGTACTGTGCGCCGACCTTGACGTCGTGATCGCCCTTCTTGTTCGGCATGAACCAGGAGAAGGTGCTCTCGATCTGGTACGCGTCGTTGACGCGCGCCTGCGCGAGGTTGCTCTGCTGATCGGTGAACGTCTGGAAACTGAGCTGCGGCTCGCAGGCGATCTGATCGCGGCCGTTGCCGTTGAAGCAGGGGTTCGCGAACGCGACGTCCTCCTGCGTCCAGCCGACTCGAAAGTTATTGGTCTTGTTGCTGCCGAACACGGAGTTCAACGTCGCGACGACCGTCTGATCCTTGTCGTCCTCTTCACGGATCGCCGCGGGCGTCACCTGGCCGATGGCCTGGTTTCTCTGCGGCGACGCCTCGCGGAGATACCTGACTCCCCAGGTGTTGTTCGCGTTCACCTGGTGGTCGAACCGCGCGAGGGTGTTCCACACGCGATCCTGGGTCGTCGGGCTCCAGTTGAGATCCGGCCGGCTCGGGAAGATGAGCGCCGCGCCGCGATCGATCATGACGCGCTCGAGGCTCCCGAAGAAATGCGCCTTGTTCTTCACGACGGGCCCGCCGATCGTGCCGCCGAATTCCTGGCGCTTCGTGTCCGGCTTCGAGAGGTTGCGCTCCTTGGCGAAGTAGTCCTTCGCCGTCCAGTTGGCGTCCTGCGCGAAGACGAAGCCGCTGCCGTGGAACACGTTGGTGCCGCTCTTGGTCACCGCGTTGATGATCGCGCCCGTCGTCCGGCCGAACTGCGCGTCGAACTGGTTCGTGATGACCTGGAATTCCTGGACCGACTCGATCGCCGTCCTGGCCTGGGTGCCAGCGCGCTGGCCGATGACGTCATCGTTGTTGTTGCCGCCGTCCAGCATGTAGTTGTTGTTGCGGGGATCCGCGCCGTTCACGGAGATCGAGTCCGATCCGAAGGACTCCGTGCTGATGCTCGGCACGATGCCCGGCAGCAGACCGATGAACCCGATGAAGTTGCGGTTGATCGACGGCAGGTCGACGAGCTCGCGCCCGGTGATGTTGCCGCCGACCTCCTTGGTCGTGACGTCGACGAGCGGAGACTCGGCGGACACCGAGACCACCTCCTCGATCGCGCCGACCGCGAGTTGCAGATCGAGTGTCGCCGTCTTGCCGATCTCGAGCCGGATGTCTTTCAGGCCGAGTTTCTTGAAACCCTGGAGCTCGGCCGTCACTTCGTACACGCCGGGGACGATTCCACCGACGAAGTAGGTGCCGTCCGCGCCGCTGATGGTCTCGCGGAACATGCCCGTCTCCTGGTTGCGCACGACGACCGAAGCGCCAGGCACGGCGGCATTCGACGAGTCGATGATCTTGCCTTTGACCTCGGTCGTCCCCTGCTGCGCCGCGGCCCCCGTGGAAAACAGAAGAAGCCCGCTGAACACGAACGACAAAGCTCGCAATCTCATGATCCTCCTCCCAAGCGCGCGACGCACACGATCGTCGCGCTCATCACACAGTCCGTCCCAGCTCGCTCGCGGAATCCGGAAACCCGAATCAAGGGTTCCCGGACGTTGAACGCCGGATGGGCGCGGCGACCAAAAGGCCGTCGATCTGTGTGCGATCAGGCCCGACCCGGGCCTACGGTCGACTGATGAGCAACCGGAGGGCCACTCCGGCTACTCCACCCCGACGGCCGTCAACTGGCCACGAAGGAGCGCGTCCTTCATCAGCCGGCTGCCGCAATCGAGGTGCTCTTCCATGCGCCTGCGCGCCGCACTGGAATCGCGGCTCGCAATCGCATCGACGATGAGCAGGTGCGCTTCCGTCGCGCCCTGTTGGAACGGACCGAAGTTCACGCCGAGCGACATGAAGCGATCGACCTTCGCAAGGCAGCGATCGATCAACTCCATCGCAAGCGTGTTGCGCGCGGCCGCGGCGATCGCGAGGTGGAACCGTACGTTCGCTGCTTCCGCGCTCCGGTACTCCGCCGGCGCGTCCGAGCGGCTCCGCGGCGCATCGGCAGAAGCTGGTTGGGGCAGCGACGCCAGGTGCCGCAGCTGCGCGATCTCTTCGTCGGTCGCGCGCTCGGCGGCCCACGCCGCCGCAGATCCTTCGAGCACCCGGCGGACATCGAACGTGTCGTGAATCGACTGCACCGTGACGCGTGCGACGAAGTACCCGTGCCCCGCGACGCGGTCGAGATACTGTTCCTGCCAGAGGCGGGCGAGCCCTTCGCGCATGGGCGTGCGGCTCATGTCGTGCTCGCGCGCGAGCATCACTTCCGCCATCGGCGTCCCCGGACGATAGCGGCCTTCGACGATGCCCCGCTTGATCTCGCGGTAGGCCCGCTCGACCTGGGACGCCTCCGAGGCGGTCCGGGATGCGCTCTCGCTCATGTATACGACAAGTATACAGACCCGCCGGCCGGGGTCGCAACTGAAGAGACGTGGTATTCTGTCGGGGCCTTTTCCCAGAAGGCTCCGGGATCCCACCCCGGTTTTCCCACTATCCATCCGGGGCGAGACGCGTTCATGTCAAAACGCAGAGTCGTAGTGTCGGTGTGTCTGATCGCGGTGGCGATGATGGCCGCGCCGGCGTACGGGCAGACCAGCGTGCCCTCGTCGAGGGCGACCGGCGAGAACTATCACGTGGAGTTTTCGGGACTGCTCTGGTATCCGTCGCCGTCGATCTTCATCGTCAGCGAGTCCCTGGCAGGCATCCCCGGCACCCGGATCGACTTCGTCGAGGATCTCGGCATCGAGCAGAGCTGGTTCAAGCAGCTGAAGGTCGTGCTGCGCGCGAACGAGCGCAACAAGTTTCGATTCGAATACACGCCGATCAACTACAAAGCGGAGATGGTCCTCACGCGGAACCTCGTGTTCAATGGCATCCTCTTCCCGGCCGGTGCGAACGTGTCGACCGACGTCGACTGGAACGCGTTCAGGTTCGCGTACGAATACGATTTCTTCTATCGTGATCGCGGCTTCATCGGCATGGTCCTCGAGGCCAAGTACACCGACGTCCGCGCCGAGCTCACCAACAGCCCGCTCGAGCCCGAGTTCGTCCGGGCGCGCGCGCCAATCCCCGCCATCGGCGTGATCGGACGCGGCTACCTCGCACCGAACATCTCGATCACCGGCGAGTTCACGCTCTTCAAGATTCCCGAGATCGACGAGAGAGTACGGCGGCAAGTTCTTCGATCTCGACATCTACGGCACGGTGAACTTCACGGAGAACGTCGGCGCGCAGGGGGGCTATCGCTCCTTCGACGTGTCGTACAGGGCCGACACCGACGACGGCGACCTGCAGCTCAGAGGGATCTATTTCGGCGGCGTCGTGAGGTTCTGACGCTCGCGGCCGAGGACCTTGAGCCAGACGCCGAGGAAGCGGTTGTCGCGGCTCTGAGGCTCCGTCTCCGAGGGGCGGAATCCCGATCGGCTCTCGACCGTCACCATCGCGGCGGTGCGCGATGGCAGGACCGGAATCTCGAGCTGCCGTTCTTCGCCGGGGGCGAGGGTCAATTCCTCTCGCCATTGCCCGGACGAGACGCTGACGACATTCTCGACGGGCGCGTTTCGCAGGAGCACGGGAATCGAGGACGCGCGAACCGCGGGCTGCACGACGAACGCGGCCTCGCGCGCCCCTCCAATCCAGAACGCGTCCGGCTCGGGAAACGCGCTCTCATCCAGAAAGTAGACAGCGGCGCTTTCATAGTTCACGGCCCGCCGAGCCACTCGATCCGTAATCCTCTCCGCCGCTGCGGCGATCGCCTTCGGCTCCACGGCCACCGACCGGATCGTGCGGCGCGCCTCTTCGTCGCCTCGAACGACGAGCGCGCGCACATCGACGGGCAGTTCGATCTCGATCGCCGCGGGGGAAACGGCAAGGGTCCGCTCCGCAGCGCGAACTGGTCCTGGCCGACGCCTAGGATCACCCACCCACCCGGCCCGCGCGTCCGCGCGAGCACGCGATACGTGCCCGCAGGAAGGCCCGGAAGCGCGGCGATCGGCTGCTCGTTCCTGCCGACGCCGCCGACGGTCGCGCGATTCGCGGACTCGATCCGTATCATCGACAGCAGATCGCGGCGATCGAGAAGGCGCGGCGGCACGACCTCCGTCGCGACTGCACGCTCGCCGCCGGCCATTCCGCGCAGCAGGTCGAGTTGCGCCGGCGCAGCAGAGACACCGTCGGACCCCCGCAGCATCCAGACGACCGTCAGCGCTGCCATCGCCCCGGAAGTGAAGACCGCGCCGACGGCTGTCGCGTAGCGTGAGCGCTCGCGGAGCGCGGGCCACGAAGAAAGGGCACGCGCGAGGCCGTACGCCGCCAGCATCGCGACGGACCAGACGACCAGGTCGCGGACGAACGGTGCCTCCTGTCCCCGATACCAGACGGGCATCCCCTCGCCGAGCGCCGCAAGGCGCGATGCCCAATCCAGCCAGAGCGCTGTCGTCTCGCGCGTGTTGTACGCGAGCCGTCCGCCGTCGGTCGAGACGAGGACGAACGACAGCCAGGCGCCGAACACGAGCAGGAGCGCGGCCAGCGTCCGCGCGGCGCGATCGCGCAGGCGCGCCCACGCGAATGCGCAAGGAATCGCGAGCATGAGCACGGCCGGGTTCGCGAAGCGCGCCGGCGCACTCCAGCCGGCCCACCACATCGCGTAGCTCGTCGCCGTCAGGAGATACGGCACGAGCACGAACATCAGCTCGAAGGCGAGGCGCCGGTCCGCGAGACCGTCAGCGCCGGCGTCCTGCGAGCGACGCCGCCTCATCATCAGGATCAGGCCGATGACGCCGAACAGGAGCACCGGGGCGTTGACGATGAGTCCGAATCGCTGATCGAACAGCAGACCGGCAAGTCCTCCAGGAATGAACGTGATGGAAAAGTCGCGGGAGGTGCCGTACGGCGCTGACGGATCGGGCCGGCCATAGATCGCGAGAAACGATCCGATCCAGCACAGGGCGCTGACCGCCGGCACCGAGAGAAACGCGACGGCCTTCCCCGCCGGGTTCCTGGTCGGCGCGAGCCGAAGCAGCACCAGCGCCCCGAGGCTGCCCGCGAGCAGCGCGAATCGACTGTGGAGCCACGGCAGCAGCGCGAGCGCCGCGCCGTGAAGCAGCCACGGACGCAGCCGGGTCTCACCTGTCGTGCGCTCCAGCGCGGCGCGGAACAGCGCCCAGATTCCCGTCAGGACGATCACGCCTCCGAGCCCGTCCGGATACACGGTGAAGCTGTGGAAGATCGCGGTCGCCGAGGTGGTGACCGCCGCCCAGCCGAACCATGCAGCCGGAGCGCTCCTCGTCGCCAGCCACGCGAGGTGCCATGCGAGGGCGCTGCCGCATGCCGCGAGCGCGAGGAGGAAGAGGACGACGGCGCGGTAGCCGCCCAGGAGGAACGCCGGAGCCACGATCGCCGACAAGCCGGGCGCGTGGATGGAATAGATCTCGCCGTTCCTGCCGCGCTGGATGTAGTGCGGTGCCAGCGGGCCCGCGTAGTCCGACTGGTAGTCGCCGCGCCGGTGATTGTTCTCGATCTTCAGATCGCGGTCCAGGAGGAGGCTCTGCGTGATCACGAGATAGTGCGGTTCGTCGCCGCCGGGCACCGACGGCGACACTTGCCACGCCGACCAGCCGAACATGGCGAACGCGAGAACGCCGGCGCAAAGTCGAGGCTTCGAAGCCAGCAAGCCGGCAGCCGCGGTCGCATCCAGGATCCGCTTCAACCGCGGAACCACCTGCGCGAAGACGAGAACGGCAACCGCCAACCAGATCAGCCATCGAATCGCGCCCGCCCAGACGAGAAACGCCGCGGGCACGGGCAGCGGAAGCCAGGGAAGCACGATGAATCCGAGGAGCCAGAACGGCGCCATCGACAGCCGCGCGCGCGCCGCGGCGGCAACCGCGAGACCGGTGAGCGCCGCGACGGCGATGGCCGCGGCTGAAACGGGGACGAGCGCGATGCGCGGACCGTCGGGCGCGGCGACGGCGAGCGTCGCCTGCGAGAGCCAGGCCGCGATCGTCGAGAGCAGGACGGCTGCGGCCGGAGCAAGACGCCTCATGTAGAATGCCGTCATTCTACCGACAAATCCGATCGACGCCTCAGCGGAACACCCCACGGAATGACCGACGGATCAGCCGTTCTCCAGCCTTCACCCGGTCGAGCCCCGCGCGTCGCGATCGTCTGCGCCGCCGCCCTGCTCGCGAGCATCGTGATGACGTGGCCGCTCGCCGCAGGCTTCGGTTCGCTCGGCCGCACGCAGAACTCCGGCGACGGACGGTTCGGCGTCTGGAACGTCGCCTGGGTCGCGCACATGCTGACGACGAATCCCGCGGGCGTGTACGACGCGAACATCTTTCACCCGCACCGGCAGGCGCTCGCGTTCTCCGAGGCCAACCTCGGCGCGGGCACGATCGCGATTCCGGCGTGGCTCGTTACGCGCAACCCTCAGGCGGCGCACAACTCGGTCGTCCTGGTCGCGTTCTCCGCATCGGCCGTCTTCATGTGGCTGCTCGCACGCCGGCTCACCGGCGACGCGGCCGCAGCGTGCACCGCAGCCGTGCTCTTTGCGTTCTGCCCGTACGTGTTCGCCCACACGGCGCACATCCAGCTGCTGATGATCGCGGGGATTCCGCTCTGCATGCTCCTGTTCCACCGGCTCGTCGACGCGCCGTCCCCGGCGCGGGGCGTGGCGCTCGGAGCCGCGCTCGCGGGGCAGGCGCTCTTCTGCGCGTACTACGGCATTTCGGCGGGGCTGAGCATCGGCTACGCCACGATCTTCTACGCGTGGACGCGCCGCCTCTGGCGCTCGACCGCATTCTGGATTGCGATCGTCGTGGCCGCCGCAGCGTCGATCGCGATCGTCCTGCCGTTCTTCATTCCGTTCCTGAACATCCAGCAGGTCGAAGGGTTCGCGCGATCGCTGGACGATGCGCGGCAGTGGTCCGCATTCGTGCGATCGTACCTCGCGTCAGGTGCGCACGCGCACGCGTGGCTCCTCCCGATCATCCGCGACTGGAACAGCGCGGTCCTCTTCCCGGGCTTTCTGTCGATTGGATTGGCCGTCCTGGGCGCAACGGCCGCTCTTGCCGGCGGATCATCTGCGCCCTCGACGCCGGCGGCATCGCGCGATCGGGAAACCGCGCTGCTGTACGGATCGCTCGCGCTGTTGACGTTCTGGACGACGCTCGGCCCGCGCGCGGGACTCTACACCGTCTTCTATCAGGTCGTGCCCGTCTTCTCGTTCCTTCGCGCGCCGGAACGGATGGGCATCGTCGTCATGCTGTGCCTCGCCGTACTCTCGGCATACGCCGTCCGCGCGCTGCGCCGAAGATTTCCCGGCCGCGCCGGCATCGTTGCGGCCGGCCTGTGCGCGGCCGCGATGATCGAGTTGAACGACATCCCCTTCGACTGGCGAAAAGACGAAGCCATCCCGGCGGGCTATCGGGTCCTCGCGCAGATGCCGCGCGGCGCCGTGACGGAGTTTCCATTCTACGACCGGCGCATCGACTTCCACCTGCACACCCGGTACATGCTGAATTCGACGGCGCACTGGCAGCCGCTGGTGAACGGCTACAGCGACCACATTCCCGCAGACTTTCGAGACGTCGCACAAGTCCTCGCGACGTTTCCGTCGCGCGAGGCCTTCGCCGCGATGCGCGACCGCCGCGTGCGGTATCTCACGTTCCGCCGCAGGAGCTACGGCCACGCGGCCGCACCAGAGATCGAGCAACGGCTCCAGCCGTTCCTTCCCCACTTGCGGCTGCTTTCGGATGACAAGGACCTGGCTATCTATGAGGTTGTGAGTTGGCCGAAATAGAAAGTGCCAGCGGTGCCAAGGTGCCACGGTACCCCAGCACCCTTTACTGAAGCGCCTTTCCGCCCCCTTTGCCATAGAGGGCTCGATAGTCTTCGGCCGTGCCGAGAATCCGCTTCACGTAGTTCTGCGTTTCTGGAAACGGAATATCGTCGATGAACTCGTCTTCCTCGAGTCCGGGCCGTTCGGCCTTCCAGCGCAGGACGCGGTTCTCTCCGGCGTTGTAGCTCGCGAGGGCGTAGTGCGTGCCGCCGAACTGCTGCACGAGCCGCGAGAAATAGAGCGTGCCGATCTTCACGTTGGTCTCGGGGCTGGTGAGCATCGACGTCGTGAAGCGGCGGACGCCGACGGCCGGCGCGAGGCGCCGTCCCGTGGCCGGGACGATCTGCATCAGCCCCCAGGCGTTGGCGACGGAGCGGATCGCGGGATCGAACGTCGACTCCTGCGCGATGAGCGCGGCGACGAGGTACGGGTCGAGACCGCGGGCCGCCGAGTGCTTGCGAATCAGGTCCCAGTAGGTGAGCGGGAAGATGACCTGCAGGATCTCGCGAGGCAGGTTCTGCTCCGCGGTCAGGTGCTGCGGGTACGCGCGGCGCATCAGCGTGATCGCGCGGCGCAGGTCTCCCTTCTGGTTGTAGGCCCACGCCATCGTCGCGTCGAGCACGGGCGACGTTCCGCCCGCGCGCTGCGCGTAGCGCAGCTCGTTCAGCGCATCGTCGTAGAGCTCGCTCGCGAGCAGCAGGCGGATGACGCCGGCGTTCCGCGGTTCCGGCGCCTTGTCGACCGCGAGTCGCCGCGAGGCGGGCACGGCGTCCGTCATCAGCCCCGCGCGCGCGTTGCGCGGGAGGCTGCGCTCCGCGAGCCGGCCGTAGTACGAGTTGCCGTAGTCGCCGAGGACGAGCCGCATCCGCGATTCCGCGTCGGTGGAGGCCTTCAGCTTTCCGTGGGACCGGGCGGACCAGTAGATGAAGAGCGGACGGTAGTCGGAGCGCGGGAACGCACCAGCGGCCTTCTCGAAGACGCTCACGGTGTCCGCGTAGTCGCCGTTCTTGTAGCTCCACCACCCGGCCTTCCATGCGGCGCGCTCGGCGCGCTGGCCTGCCGGGAACATCTGATACAGCTGCCGGAAGACCTTTGCCGCCTTCTCGTCGTCGTTCTCGAGAATGTAGTAGGTGCCGAGATTGTTGAGCGCCTCCTCGGTCCACGAGCTGTCGGGATAATCGCGGGCGAGCGCGTCCGTCTGGGCCGAGGAACTCGTCGGTGCGGCCGAGGCCCCGGAGCGCGCCCAGGGAGAAGAAGCGCGCCTCCGCCTGACGGGCGCCGCGATCGAGCCACGGCCGGACACCGTCGAGCGCCGCCTGGTACCGCTGCAGGAAGAAATCGGATTCGGCGATGCGCAGATCCGCCAGCTCGCGATCGTCGCCAGTCGCTTCCGGCTGCAGCGCCGCGAATGCCGCGCGCGCGTCCGCGTACCGGCGCGCGCCGTACAGACTGCGCGGCCCTCCCGAGATCGGCTTTGTATCCCTGACGCACGATCAGATCCCGCAACGGGTCGAGCTCCGCCGCCGCGGCCACCGCCGAGTCCGAGAGCGCGTACTCGTAGTAGATCCGGATGAGCGCGTCCGCGGTCTTTCGTCGATCGCCCGCGGCCCTGGCGGATTGTGCCTGCTTGAGAAGGATCTGATCGCTGACGGCCAGCTTGTCGGCGGTCAGCTTCTCGTAGATGTCGAGCGCGCGGGCGTGATCGCCGAGCGCGGTGGCCGCTTCCGCGTCGCCGAGGGCCGCGGAAACGGCGAGGTACCCTGAGAGATTGCGCTTGCGCAACGCGTCGAACGTTTCGCGGGCCTCTGCCGCACGCGAGAGCCGGAGCTCGGCGACGCCCTTGTAGGTACAGCGCGTAGTCGGCGAGCGCGCTCGAGGCCAGCGCCGGGCGCGTGACGAGCGACAGCGCCCGCTCGAATTCCCCCTTCTCGAGCGCCCGGACTCCGTCGGCAAGCGGCTGGTACTGCGCCGACGTGCGCACCGTCGCCGGCGTCTCCGGCGGCACGAGCCAGAGGTCGTTGACGTTCGTGGACACCGGCGGGTGAACGGTCAGGGCAAGCTGCCCAGAGAGCGTCGACGCGCCCGCACCGAGCAGCAGGATCACGGCGAGTGTCCGCACGAGATGGCCGGTGGCGTTCATGCGGATCCCAGGAGCCTCTCGTCACCGTCGGCAAGAGTGTGGACGAGCTCATCGCGGAAGTACGCGGCGCGCGCGCCGATGGACGGAGACACGCGCTCCTCGTAGAGACGGCGGGCGCGATCGATCTCGGGACCGAGCCGCTGCAGCAGGTCGCGCTTCTCGCGGCCCGAGCGGACCGCAGCCTCGTTGTACAACTTGATCTCCGATACCAGCAGGCGTGCGTACCGCCGCGCGCCGCTGTCGTCGGCGGCCGCATCGTTCGACGCTCGAGCCTGACCGCCGGTTGCCCGCATCGCCTGCGCGGTCCGCACGGCGGTAATCTGCGTGAGCCACGCCGAAGCCTGTGCCCCCAGAATCTGCATGGCTTCCGGCCACGACGCCGGCGCCTCGTGCTCCTCTCCCGCCGCATCGTCGGCATACAACACGGCCACGCTGCGGCCGCCGACGATGACCGGCACGCCAATCGCCGCGCGATCGCGCGGAAGCTTCGCAAACGCCGGCGCGGCGGCGTTCTCCGACGTCACCGCATGCCCCTGCGCCGCCGCGGCCGCGACCACTCCGCCGTCATCGACGGTCAGATGCAGCGAGGCGGGCGACGGGTCGGCGAACCCGGAGGCGCGCCACCCCTGGAGCTCGCGCTGGCCTTCGCCGCGATCGCTGACGACGAAGAGCGCGGCGCGCGGCGCGAGCGACGCGGCAGACGTCGTGAGCGAGGTCAGCGTGTCGGACAGGGAGCGCGACTCGCCGATGGCGCGCACGGCAGACAGGAGGCGCTCGACGAACGCGATCTGGGACTGACGCTCGGCCACCAACGCGCGCGTGATGGCATCGTCCTGATCGGGCTGCTGCTGAGAGGCTGCGGCGGTTCGCGTCGTCTCGCGCTCCTCGGTCAGCGTCGCGCGCAGCTGTTCCTGGACGCCGCGTGCGGTCCCCAATTCCGCCTCCGCGTCGGTCAACGCGAGCCGCGTTTCCTCGAGGACCGTGTTCAGCATCTGCGCTTTGAGCCGCTCGGCTTCGATCTCGGCCGCCAGGCGGTTGCGCTCCGCGGACATTTCCTCCTGCAGTCGCGCGCGCTCGGTGTTGAGATCGTTGAGGGCCCGCTCGCGCTCTTCGGTGAGGGCCCGGTCCATGTCCTCCTTGAGGCGCGCCGCCGACTGCGCCGCAGCATTCATCTCCTCGCGAAGCTGCGTCATCGACTGCGCCGCCGCCTGCTCGGTCTCTTCACGGACGCGCGCCGCGGACTCGACCGCGCGTTGTTCCATCTCCTCGCGCACGCGCGTCGCGGATTCGAGCGCCCGCTGCTCCATCTCCTCGCGCACGCGCGTCGCGGACTCGAGCGCTCGCTGCTCCATCTCTTCGCGCACACGCGCCGCGGAGTCGACCGCGCGCTGCTCCATCTCTTCGCGCACACGCTCGACGGACTGCGCTGCCGACTGTTCGGCCTCGGTCTTGACCCGGGCGCTCTCCGCGCTTACGCGCTCGTCGGCTTCCGCGCGTGCATCCGCGAGCGCCGCGTCGAGCCGGCGCTGCCATTCGCCGCGTTCCGCGTCGAACCTGGCGGTCCACTCCTCGGTCGCGCGCGTCTCTGCCTGGCGGAGCGCATCTTCCCGTGCCTTTGTGTGAAGCTCGTCGAGTTGGCTGAGGTGGGCGTCGAAGTCGGACTGCAGACGCGCGACGATTGCGTTCGCGGCGTTACGAAGCTCGTCATGGGGCATTTCAGGCATTATCGGGACCGTCCGCGGGCAAGTCAAGCATCAGGAATCAGGGCAAACTCAAGCCCGACAACAGTTTGACGACTGTCGTGACGCGGCGTAGAATAGAAGGTCTGTCGTGAATGGGGGCGACTTAGATTCGACGGAGATACGGTTTCGCAGGATGCGTGCCGAGGACCATCACCCTCGTTAATCAGATGGAAACAACCATAACTGCGGATACGCAGCTCGCACTCGCAGCCTAAACCCCTGTGAGCGTCCCTTCCGGTCAGCCTGCGGGCCGGAAACGGATGTCATATTAGTAGGCTGGTCGCTGACGCGTTGTTCCGGACGTCGGTGATGAGACTTTCCGGGGCTGGCTCCCAGCGATTCTTCGCTGCTTCTCGACGCTGGGAGCGAGACATCAGAAGCAGATACGCATCGTAGATTCCTGCGGGGATGTATTTTCGGACCCGGGTGCGAATCCCGGCGCCTCCACCATACTCTGGCCTGCGGATTCACGGCTCGAGCGCAAGCGACTCAAGAACGACAAACTGTTTCTGTACACCGAGAAGGCTGGCACGGCCGTGTGGCTTCCGCTTCAGCCGCTCGTCCTCGAGGCCCTCAAGCACATTCCCCACACCAACGACCGCTATTTCTTCTGAACGGGCGATGGCGATCCGAACTCAACGGTCGCGGATGGCAGCGAAGTCTGCGTCGCCTTCTTGAATCGATTGGCATCGACGGCCACTTTCACACGCTCCGCGACACGGCAGCGGTCGGTTGTGGCGTCAATCGTGGACAACTTGGCGGGCGCCGCACCCTGCAGGCTCCGCTCGACGTCCAGAACCTGTTCAACCATGCGGCCTCGACACCTTCCAGATCAGTAGCATCGGCTGAGTCTCGCTGGATGGGTCTGACTTCGGGGATGTACGTTTCAGACGGCCGAAGCGTTGATCGGAGCAGGAGGCGTAACATGAAAACTCATATCGCGGGCCTGCTCTTATTTTGTGCCGGCTGCGCCCTACCGGCGGATGCATGGGCCGAGCTTCGATTCTGCAATCGGACGGGGGCAAACATCTCTGTGGCGATTGCGTATGTGCCAAAGGACGCACCAGGCACTACGACGAACCAGCACCGAGGCGTCACCCTGGAAGGGTGGTGGACCTTCACGCCGGGTGAATGCGCGAAGGTAAGCGACCTTCATGCCGGTCAGCATTGGGTGTATTACCACGCGCATTCTCAGGCCAGTACGTGGGGCACCCAGGCGAGGCTGTGTGTCCCGAGTCGTCCCTTTACAAGCGGGGGACAGTTCCTCCGTGCAGGTGAGGGCTGCGGCGCGGGGGCAGTCTTGAGAGGCTTTAACCGGATCGATACGGATGCCAGAACATTCACGATGACACTCCGCTGAATCGTGGCAGCCGATCGGGTAGTCGATTATCCGATCGGCATGACCAACGCGAGAACTGGTCCGCAGGCGGCGGGTTGGCAGGCTTTCCCCAAACTGACCGTGATTCGGAGCAGCACTTCCAAGACGTAGTCGTGAGCAGCGTGTGAACTGGAGGCAGAACGATGCGCTTTTCAGTCGGCGCCGTGGGAGCCTATTCCACGAATTGTTCCGCGTCAGACCTCCCCAAGACCGTCCCGGAGGGCCGTGCCTTTCGCGCTTGGTACCAGTTGGCCGGCCATACGGTCGTGACGGCCTGGGAGGACGGCGACGTCTGGGGCTCGGACTTCCGCGACTCGGGCGGGGATATTGACCCATCCGGTGGAAGCGAACTTCCCGACATCTACTACTACACGGGTCACGGCACGTGTCAGAACCCACCGGGCGCGACGGATCCGGACTTCCTGTCGGTGTGCGGAAACTTCGGCACGCCGAACCGGGTCAACATCGGACAGGAATCCCGATGGGGCAATGGCGGGAACACGCTTCAGTTCATGTTGATCGACGCGTCGTGTCCCATGGACCTGGTGTCCCTCACCAACAACTGGTTCCCGCCCTTTCAGGGCCTGCACATGGCCGTTGGCAATTCAGGCACCTCCAACAACGACACGCTGGACAGCGTGGACCGCGGATCCAACTTTGCGGCCCGTACGGCGGGCCTTCCCTTTCCACTTTCGTGGCTATTTCCTTTTCAGAGCGTGGGTGACGCCTGGATGGACACGGGAACGATCGACGTTCAGGACGGATGCTCGGCAGTGGCGGTAGCCGCTGGAGCCACCGAGGCTGAAGCCGTCGACCGACGGGAGAACGAACGGATCAGCGACAACCGATCCGACCCGGTGGCAAACTGGCTCGCGTGGAAGTGGCGCACGGAGTGAACGGGATAGCAGGGAAGGTGGTCAATCGTGGACGCTGACAAACTGCAGAAAGCGCTGTCGCGGCTGGAGCAGAAGCAACTTCTCACCGCCGCGTCGCGCATCGTCGGATTCAAGTTGCGCCGGGGCCTGGAGTATGGAAGCGCCGCCAACGTCTCGGGGGTGCGGGATCGGTCATTCAGCTTCAGCAGTCGGCTCGATAGTCGAACGGTGTTTGCCCTGGCCGCGGCGTACGGCACAACCAAACAGGCTGGCGTGTGGACCGGTGCTGACAAGCCGCTGATTGCAAAATGCTGGTCCGCGATGAAGGCCGCGGGCATACCGCGATCAGAAGTCGCGTCAGTACGCGTCGTCTCAGAGTTCGGCGCGTCAGCGGAATACATGGCGAACGGCAGACCCCGGGTAACCGAGACGAAACTGTTGCGGAAGGAGGCGCGTGCGCGCCGCGAGACGAAGGGGCTTCCTGTCTGGTCATCGAGTGCCACGATTGGCCTGACGGCGGCGGGAAAATCGGCCGACTCGAACTCCACTGGCCCGATCTCCCGGCCGCAGTCGTGCGCGAGGCGGAGATCCTGTGTACTATCGTGCAACAAGGATTCAAGCCGCCAGACGTGCGTGGCGCGACCGTGGAGTCGGTGGAAGCCGGCATCATCCACTCGCCCATCGTCGGCTTCTTCATAGACATCGCGCCGGTGATCAGAGTCATCTATCGCAACGACGACCCGTCGACCGGCCGCAAGCCGACGCTGTTCCTGGATCGTCACGGCCAAGCTGCGGCGCAACCGCGCGCCATCGAGCTAGCCCCGCGCGATCCCAAGCCTCGAGGTGAACCCGATTACACGAATGGGTGAGCATTCCTGCGGTCGAGGACACCATGATCGCCGGTGTTGAAATGGGCCGGCAGTCGGTCCATCACCGCGATCCTCTTTTGAACGTCTGCTTGGTTTCGCGCAGCACGGCACCGGTCGACTGATTGATCTCGGACAAAGTGACGACCAGATTCCCGTCGACGAGCGACCAGGTCTGCCTCAGCGTCCTGGCACTGTCGCCAGTGGGGGCGCTTGGCGTCGACAGCACGAGATTGGTGCCGTCCCACACCGCGCGAGAACCCTTCTCGGCCGCCGGCGGGGCGTCAGGGGGGACCGCGTTCTTGCTCTCGGCGGCATCGATCCTGAACACGTAGCGGGCGGTGTCCCTGCCGCGTTGCGTGACCTCCAGCATCATCGATTCGGCGGACTGCGTGACGACCATCGTGGTCGGACGCGGCGCGGACGCGCCCGCCATCGTCCATGTCCCCGAGAAATCAGGCTTTTCCTGGCTGACACCGGTCGCCAGGGCCGCTAGCACGACCACGCTCAGCGTCAACGCGACTCGGCCCATGTGTATCACCTCAGAGTTCCGGCAGCGCAGTTGGCGGCGCGACTACGGCAAACGATCGAGCGCCTTGCGTGCCAGCGGAACGAAGTTCGCGGCGCGCTCGTCCTGCGTCAGCCCCGCCATCCTGAATCGCAGCAGGACATCACCCTTCAACACCCACGGCGTCGCGACGTCGCTGTAGTACGCGCTGTCCGCGGCCTTCGCGCCGGCGCTGGCGCCGGTCAGCGGCTCGAGGTTGACGCCGCGATCGCCAAGGATGCCGGCGGCAACGCCAGTCGCCGTCCCCTCGGTGCGCGCCAGCTCACGACCGCCCTTCCACGTCACGTCGAGATAGAAGAACGCCTGATTCGTCGTCGCGTCGTAGACCTCGCACGTCGTTCGATCCTCGGCCTCGATGTTGTGCAGCATCGTGACCTTGGCGCCGTGCAGCCGCTCCATGTCGGCACTGTCGAGCAGCTGGCAGGCGTTGCCCGGGCCGCCCTCCGTCCCCGCCGCGGCTGCGTCGGCCGGCGGCTTGCTGCAGGCGGCGGCGAGCAGCGCGACGAGAGTCAAGGCAACGAGACGCCAGTTCGTGGGACGGACGCTCATCGGCTCCTCCAGTGGATCACCCGCTCCGTAGGGAATTGTCCACTGATTCGCGTTAGCATCGTCAGCAAATCGACGAGCCTCGTGTCGTGATTCACCGTGGCGGGCCTCCTGTTCGGTATTTAGTTCGAAGACGTTATGAGTTATTGATCAGGTGTTTTCAGTCGCGTGTGGATAGCCACAAGTCAGACGATTACGGGTGATTTGTCGAACCCCACGAGGCGTTCTGCCGGATCATGACCGGCACACGCAGCGTCATGACGCCCGGTTATGAGATCGGTGCTATCTCGCAGGAAACGATTATGGACGCTGCGACTACCGGTGAAACGAGCCACGCTCCCGACGTCGATTTCAAGTTCTGGGCCTTCATCAGTTACAGCCATCGCGATGAAGCGTGGGCACGGTGGTTGCACCGGACGTTCGAAACATACCGCATTCCGAAACAGCTGGTTCGCCGCTCTGGCGCAGGCGACGGCGGGCTGTCTGCCGATCGGATCTATCCGGTCTTTCGCGATCGCGATGAGCTGTCCGGTGGCTTCGACCTGAGCGAAAAGATCTCGTCCGCCCTCTTCCAGTCGCGGTTTCTCATCGTCATCTGCTCTCCGCACTCGGCCGTTTCACGCCACGTGCAGCAGGAGATCGACACCTTCGAGAATTTCGGGCGCGAACGGTTCGTGCTCTGCCTGATCGTCGATGGCGAGCCCGGCGCGAGCGCGTCGCCTCACACGGCGTCGCAGGAGTGCCTGCCGCCTGCCGTCCGCACGCGGCGAACTCCACACGGTGAACTGGTGCCGTGTGAACCCATAGCGGCGGATGTTCGCAAAGGCAAGGATGGTCGGACGAACGCGAAGCTCAAGCTCCTGGCTGAGATGCTCGACGTCAGGTTCGACGACCTCAAGCAACGCGAAGCACGTCGTCGTATCAAACGGCGATTTCAGATCGCGGCGGCGATTGCCGGAGCGTGTATTGCCGTCACGGGAGTCTACCTCCTCACACTCGATGCCGGTGTGGCCGGTCCGGGAGGCAGCACCGTCCGGCGATTCGCCGACCGCCACCAGTTGTCGTTGCTCAGACGTGTTCCTCCGGAGGCCGCAGTCCAGGAGAAAGCACGCGAGCTGCGGCGCGAGCTCTCGAAGCTCATCGAAGCCGCCCGTGGCGGCGACAAGTTCCACGGGGGTATCCGCCAGGAGACCTTCAGCATCTGGACTCATTCTCAAACTGCCTTCGCGGTGCTGAGTGTGCCCGACGCGGAGGCGCAGGAGATGCGAACGATTGTCCCGCTCCTCTCGACTCCGTTCAGCTCCGACATGAAAATCGAACGGGAGGGGGTCAAATATGGATGGCCGGCGGAAAAGGGCGCCATCAGTGCCATCGCGCCGCCGGCTTTCTGGACGGCGATGAGCCTCGCCGTTGCACTCCGAAAGGACGGGTTTCCGAGCAGCGACGCGCAGGCGCAGGCGTCCGAACATCTCGTCTATGTCGAGAACGTCTTGACCCGTTATCATCCCGACGGCAGCGCCGGCTGGAACCTGTTTCCGGATCAAGTGGATCCGACGCAGCACGATGTGTACGCGGCAACGCTGGCATTGATGACGCTACTCGAGGTCAAACGAGCTGGCTTGCCGTGGGAAGGTTCCGCCGAACGAAGAGATCAGCTGATTCGACAGACGGTCGATTGGCTGAGTGCCCGTTTCAACAATCAGGCGCAACCGCCAGGGTGGAGCTCAGGCAACTTGAGCATCAGTGGTGCCTGGGAAGGGCTGACGCTTCAGATTTACGGCCGTTTCCTCGACGCGCAGTCTGAAATGGGCATCACGATCCCCGACGAGATTGCTGCGCAGATTCCGCGGCATCTTGCCGGAATCCCCGAGCGACAGAAAGAGTTCGCCAATGATGGCGGCGAGTACGCGGTGGAGATCAAGCGCTTTGGCGAAGAAGTCAAAGTCCAGGAACACATTTACTTTCTCTCCTATCCGTGGGCAATCGATTGTGCGGCGCGATGGTTGCGCAGTGACTACGCCCGACGCGCTCCGCCTGAGGACCGCATGGCTGTCGAACGCACTCTCGCGCATCTCGTCATCACACGCGGCGACGACGTAACAGCGAAGGTCCTGGAAGCAGGAACGTTCTACGCCGCCGAGGCGCTGTACGGACTGTCGTCCGTCGTGACTCCGAGCTCGCGTCGCAACTGAACCCGTTTACCCGTCTTGTACCTACTGCCGCCGATTCGGCGGGATCGATGGGCTCGATTGATACCCGGACCATCACCGCGATCCTCGTTTGAACGTCTGCTTGGTTTCGCGCAGCACGGCACCAGTCGATTGATTGATCTCGGACAAGGTGACGACCAGGTTCCCGTCGACGAGCGACCAGGTCTGCCTCAGCGTCCTGGCACTGTCGCCAGTGGGGGCGCTGGGCGTCGAAAGCACGAGATTGGTGCCGTCCCACACCGCGCGGGAACCCTTCTCGGCCGCCGGCGCGGCGTCAGGAGGCACCGCGTTCTTGCTCTCGGCGGCATCGATCCTGAACACGTAGCGCGCGGTGTCCTTCCCGCGTTGCGTGATCTCCAGCATCATCGATTCGGCGGACTGCGTGACGACCATCGTGGTCGGACGCGGCGTGGACGCGCCCACCATCGTCCAGGCTCCAGAAAAATCAGGCTTTTCCTGGCTGACACCGGTCGCCAGGGCCGCAAGCACGACCACGCTCAGCGTCAACGCGACTCGGCGCATGTGGATCACCTCAGGGTGTCGGTGGCAAGCCACGGACCGCCGGCAACGAAAGAGCGCCCGGCACTCATCTGAGTACCGGGCGCTCAGCCGATATGAAGAGACGGCGTGGCTCGAACTACTTGAGCGGCCTGATCTCGTTGAAGCGAATCGGCTGCTGCCCGTAGTTCTCGAGCACGAGGCTGTTGGTCTTCTTGTCCATGTAAAGCTTCGTGCCGGCGAGGATCTTGCCAACGCCCTTGTCGTCCTTGTCGAGTTGCACCTCGACGATCGTGAACGGGTAGTCCATCGAGCGGGGCTGGTTGCGCGCCTCGCGGAAGCCGATGGGTCGATCCGTACCCAGGACGATTCGCCGTCCTCCGTTCTCGAGCGGAGTCTGGTGCGCGTAGTGCAGATCCCAGGCAAGCCTGTCGGGGGTCCGGATGTAGCCGACCTTCGGCAGCCTCTGGAGCGCGTCCAGCAGCTTCTCGTTCGCGCGGTTGACGTTCTTCTCTTCCAGGAAAACGGCTATCAGCTTCTGCCGCTCGTCCTCGGTCGACCAGCGCTCGATCGTGAAATCCACGGTCGCGGTGCTGGGACCGCTGTTCATGTTGATGGCAAAACCCGTGAAGGACTCTTTCTTGGTCTGCGCCGACAGGCCGCCGTGCAGCAGCGCCGCGGCGGCAATCACGGATGCGGCAAACGCAAGACTACGCAGTGCAGCTCGAATCGTCATGATCTCTCCTCGACACATTTCGTCGCGCCCCTGTGTCGCGCTGCGACCTCGGCGCGCTGGGCGATGGCCTGCTCCAGGGCTCCTCCCCGGCTACCAATGAGTCTAGCGCGAACCGCGGCGGAACGCCCACCGGCGCCTCATCGGGCACCACGTCCGACAGCATGGCCGTGACGATCCCGATCTTCTGGGCCCGGGTGCCCCACGTAATTGCTACTATGAGGGCATGTCCCTCGACGAGCGCGCCTTCTTTACCGAGAAACCGGAAACACGGCAGGGCCGGTATCAATGTCCGAAGTGCCGCCGCACGAACGACTACGCCATTCGCTGGGTGCGGCGCGTGAAGAAGGACCGGCTGCCGCCGGGCGCCGACGAGGGCGATCGCGCGAAGTTCGCCAAGCTCCGCGATTACCTGCTGCGCCTCGACGACGAGGTGACGTGCAAGACGTGCGGGAAGAAGATCGAGATCCCGTCGCAGCACTCGCTGATGTTCGTCGACCAGCTGGCGGGACTGCCCAACGACGACGACCTCGAGCGTGAGATCGCGGAGGCGTCCGGCGCGCCCGAACCGGCGCCCGAGACCAAGCCGGCGCTGCCCGCCAGATTCACGCGAAAATCGACCGGCTGGAAGTAGCGTCCGCTGCTCGCACGATCGAGCTGAGCAGAGTCGAATGGACGAGCTGGATCGTTACACGACGGCGCCGTTTTCGTCGTGAAAGAGTTACCGGGATTCGCTATCATCGTTGGAGAGACCACGGCTCTTACCTCAAGCACCGTGCAAGCTGGAGACGCTATGAGGATTCACCCACCAGGGCTCGACTCCACCGCTGGCCGAACGATGTCCGCTGCCATCGAGGCTCCGATCGGAAGCGACATCGTCGCGAGGATCAGAAATGAATTCCGGGAAATGCCCGGGCTCTGCCTGACGTCCGTTCAGGCTCGGCGCCTGTGGTGTCTCGATGAACCCACCTGCACCCGTGTACTGAGCACACTCGTGGCCGAGGGCTATCTGCGCCGATCCTCGATCGGCTATATCAAGGCGTAGCCGCGCGCGCTCCTGGTCGTTCCTCTTCGGAGGCGAGGCTGTGGGCGTTTCATGCGCGACGTTTCCCCTCATTCAAGAAGGTCTCGACGCGACTGGCGGTTTCGCGCGCGTTGAACAATTCGCGTCGCCGATCCGTCAATACCTTGCGACACAAGATATGTCGCTCGACGCCTGGCAGGAACAGCTTCGGCGGGGCGGTCTCGACTTCGCGATCCTCCTGACGGTCTCGGCCAAACCGCAATACGGACTGTCGATCATCCGGCACCTCGAGACCTTCACGGACCTCGTGATCACCGAGGGCACGATCTATCCGATTCTCGGCCGCCTGACGCGCGAAGAACTGCTGGAAGCCGAGTGGATCGAGGGCGAAGCGCCACACGCGCGCAAGTACTATCGCCTCACCACGCGCGGCGCGAAGCGCCTTGCCCAGATGAAGATGGAATGGCGGGCATTCACCGACAAGATCGCACGCCTTATAGCGGCGGCTGAGAGGGCCTCGTCATGATTCTGAGTGACGTCGGCAAGTCGCGAATCAACGGATATCTTTTTGTCCTGGAGCGATCTCTGAACACGTTCCTGCCTCCCGAGGCCGTCCGCGATGCGGTCCGCGAGATCGAGTCCCACGTGCGCGAGCGAATTTCCGCGGTGGTGTCGGCGCCCGACGAGCGAGCGACGCTCGAGCAGATCCTGCTGGAGCTCGGCCCGCCGTTGCGTGTCGCGCAGGCCTATTCGGCAGAACGGATCGTCGACGAAGCCGTCGTGACGGGACGCGTGCTCCCGACGCTGCGCGCGTTCTGGCATCTTGCCCTCACCAGCGTCGCAGGATTCTTTGCTGCAATGGGCCTGTTCGTCGGGTACACGTTCGGCCTGACCTTTCTAGCCATCGCCGCCCTCAAGCCTATCTTCCCGGACAACGTGGGGTTCTGGGTCGTCAACGGTCCCGGCAGCATGCCGACCAGCCTCGGCATCAAGTTCGCCACCGATCAACAACCGGCGGGCGGCTACTGGGTCATCCTGATCGGCCTGTTCTTCGGCCTTGGATTACTCGTGTTGTCGCAACGCGGCGCGAGACGATTTCTTGCGTCGTGGCGCGGACGCCGGAAGGCTCTAATATCGCCAGCGTCGCTCTAGTCCTCGCGCAGCGCCACCACTGGATCGACCTTCGTCGCGCGGCGCGCGGGCACGAGGCACGCGGCCAGCGCGACCGCCAGCAGCATCAGCGGCACGATCGAAAACGTCGCGATGTCCGTCGCACTGACGCCGAACAGCAGGCTCGCCATCACGCGCGTCAGCACCACCGCGCCGATGAGACCGGCAACGATTCCAGCGGCCGTCAGCTCCATGCCCTGCCGCACGACCATGCCCACGATGCTGCTCCGCTTCGCTCCGAGCGCCATGCGTACGCCGATGTCGTGCGTGCCCTGCGACACCAGGTGCGACAGCACGCCGTAGACACCGATCATCGCCAGCATCAGCGCGAAGAGCGCGAACGCACCCAGGAGCAGCGTCGCGAACCGCTGGCGCGCGAGCGAGTCGTGCATCCGGTCGGGCATCGTTCGCACGTCGTACACGGGAATCGTGGGATCGAGCTCCTGGATTGCCCGGACGATCGCCCCGGCGACCGCTGCCGGATCGGACGACGTGCGCGCCACCTGGTACTGGAGCCGTCCGATCGACGGCCGGTAGACCACGATGCGGCCGTCGATGTCGAGACCGTACTGCTTCACGGTGCCGACGACGCCGACGATCTCGATCTGGCGCTTGGGATCGAACCAGACGTGCCTGCCAATCGCGTCCCCCTTCGGCCAGAACCGCTGCGCGAACTTCTCGTCGATGATCGCCACGGGCTGCGCGTTCGGCATCGCGTCGAAGTCCGTGAAGAAGCGTCCCTGCTTCAGCGGAATCTCCATCGTCCGGTAGTAGTCCGGCGTCACGGCGCGCTGATCGACCTGCAGCTCCTGTCCCGGCTGCGGCGTGAAGCCTTCGACGTTGATCGATCCCCAGCCGACCGACGACGTGAAGGGCAGCGACGAGACCGCGCCGCGCACCGTCACGCCCGGCACGCTCGCGATCCGTGCGCCGAACTGCTGGAAGAACGGGAATGCCGCCTCCTGGTTCGGGAACTGTCGTCCGCTCGTGCCAAGCCGCATCGAGATGACGTGATCGGGGTTGAAGCCCGGCGACACGCTCTGCAGCCGGACGAAGCTGCGCAGCAGGAGCCCGGCGCCGATGAGCAGCATCAGGGAGAGCGCGAGCTCGGAGACGACCAGCAGGCTGCGAAGGCGGCGCCGCGAGCTGCCGAAGCCGCCCTCGCCGTGCGCGCTGCGCCCGGCGGTCTTCAGCGCGGTGTTGAGATCGACGCGCGCGGCACGCCACGCCGGCGCCAGCCCGAAGACGATCCCCGTCAGGATCGACACCATCAGCGTGAACGCCAGGACAGTTCCATCGATGCCGATCACGTCGAGCCTCGGGATGTTCCCCGGGTTCACGGTGCGAACGACGTAGAGACTCAGCTTCGCCAGCAGCAGGCCGAGCGCGCCTCCGAGGAGGCCGAGCAGGACGCTCTCCGTCAGCAGCTGCCGCACGAGACGCTGCCACCCCGCGCCGAGCGCCTGACGAATCGCGACTTCCTTCTGCCGGCCGGTCGCGCGCGTGAGCAGCAGGTTGGCAACGTTGGCGCAGGCAATGAGGAGGACGATGCCCACCGATCCCAGCAGGACGAGGACCGCGCGACGGACGTCGCCGACGACCGATTCGAGCAGCGGCACGACGCTGATGGTGAACGTGCGGTCGCGCTTGTCCTTCTCCCGGATGCGCGCGGCAATCACGTCCACGTCCGCCTGCGCGGCGGCCATCGTCACGCCGCGCTTCACGCGCGCCATCACGTTGTAGTTCTCGTCGCCGCGCCGGTTGACCGCGTCCGCGCCGAACGGAAGCGGCAGGAACACGTCCATCTCCGTGATGCTCGCAACCGTCGGCATGATCTCGGCGTTCAGCAGGAAGTCCGGCCTCAGGACGCCGGCGATCGTGAACTGGTTCTTGGTCTCGCCGGTGCCTTCGCCCACGCCGTTGAGTGTGATGCTCCGCCCGATGACGTTCGGATCCGCCCCGAAGAGCCGCGTCCAGAACGCGTGGCTGAGGATCACGACCGGCGCCTTCCCCGGCGTGTCTTCTTCGGCAAGCAGGAGCCGCCCGTACAACGGCCGGGCGCCCAGCAGCTGGAAGAGGCTCGACGACGTTCGCAGGGCCTGCACGCGCTCCGGCTGCTCGAGCCCGAGGAGCGTGCCGGCGCCACCGCGGGAGATCGACATCTCGTCGAACGACCGGCTCTCGTTCCGGATGTCGATGTACTGCCCGGGCGACGGCCAGTCCTGCGGGATGTTGATCCCCGGGGATCGCAGCCACAGGATCGCGATCCGTTCGGGTTCGGGATATGGAAGCGGCTCGAGCAGCAGCGCGTTGACCACGCTGAAGATCGCCGTGTTGGCGCCGACGCCGATCGCGAGCGAGGCCACGATGACGAGCGTCAGTCCCCAGCTCCTCCCGAGGGTGCGAATCGCATACCTGACGTCCTGAACGAGGGCCGGCATCGTCTAGTACTCCGGTGTTGAAGTATCAAATCGATTGCGAGAACACGAACGATCAGCGAGCATGATGGCCCGCCGCGCCGCGACCGGCAAGGCCTTTCGACGCCGTTCGTCCCAGCATGCTTGATCTCGTCCGTCCCTCGGGCTTAGGCTCGTAAGTGCCAGCAGCCGCCAGTCGTCACGTGGCCGGAGACCTCATGCGCGCGATCCTCGATGACGTCCGCGACGCCATACGCGTGCTGCGGAAACAACCTCGCTTCCTTCTCATCGCCGCGCTGACGCTCGCCCTGGGCATCGGCGCCGTCACGTCGATCTTCAGCGTGGTGAACGGTGTCCTCCTGAAGCCGCTGCCCCACCCGCACGCGGATCGCCTGGTCTCGATCGCCAGCACCGCGCCAGGGCTCGGCTACGATCGCTTTCCGCTGTCCCCAGACCTGTTCATGTTCTACCAGCGCCACGCGTCGGCGTTCGACGACATGGCGCTCTTCCAGCGGCGCCGCGCGAACCTCACGCAGACAGGATCGCCGGAGGTCGTCGACCTGCTGGTGACGACGCACAGATTTTTCACGACGGTGGGCGCAGGCTTTCCATTGGGGCGATCGTACGTGGCCGAGGAGGACCGGCCCGAGGCGGCGAAGGTGGTCGTCATCAGCCATCGCCTTTGGACGCGGAAGTACGGCGGCGATCGCAGCGTGCTCGGCCGTGCGATTCCCGTCGACGGAGAACCGTCAGTGGTGGTCGGTGTCGCGCCCGGCTGGCTCGACCAGGCCAACTCTCCCGATCTCTGGATGCCGACGCGGTTCAGCACGACCAACCCGCCTGCGGGCAACTTCGGCTGGAGCGCCATCGGGCGGCTGAAGGAGCACCTCCGGGTGGATCAGGGCCAGGGCAACCTCGAGCCGCTCGTGCCGCGCGCGATGCAGGAGATCATCACGAGCGACAACTACCGCGCCTTCCTCAAGGAAGGCGGCTATCGTCCTTCCGTCCGCGCGCTGAAGGAAGACATCGTCGGCAACATCCGCGAGCCGCTGTGGATCCTGCTGGGCACGGTCGGCATGGTGCTGCTCGTGGCGTGCGGAAATGTCGCCAACCTGTGCCTGATTCGTGCCGAGGCGCGGCAGCGGGAGATCGCCGTGCGGCTGGCGCTCGGGGGCAGCCGGCGCGCGCTCGTCCGGAAACTGCTCGTCGAAGCCGCGGTCCTGTCCGCGATCGGATGCGGGCTCGGCGTGGCGCTCGCGGCGCTCACGCTTCCGATCCTGCTGCGCCTGGCGCCGTCGACGATCCCTCGGCTCGATCAGGTGCGCCTCGATCCGATCGTAATCGCGTTCGCCGCCGGCGCCGCCGCCGTGTCCACGCTGATCTTCGGCCTGGTGCCGGCGATTCGGTACACGCGCGGGAACGTACTGTCGGCGCTGCGCCACGGCGGACGGAGCTCGACGGATCATCCGGGCAGACATCGCGGCCGCAACCTCCTCGTCGTCGCCCAGACGGCCATGGCGCTCGTGCTGCTGGTCGGATCGGGACTCCTCGCGCGGAGCTTCTCGAAGCTCATGGCCGCCGATCTCGCGTTCGATCCGCAACACGTCCTGACATTCCGCGTCGGCCTGCCGGTGCCGACGTACCCGAAACCCCCGGACGTCGCGCAATTCGGTCAGCGGCTCGTCGACCGCCTGTCCGCGATTCCCACGGTGGAGTTCGCGGGCGCGATCACCGAGCTCCCGATGACGACTCCGTCGGGGACCGCGTTCGAGTTCAGCGGGCGCCCGACGGAGCCCGGGCGGCTCCCCCGATCGTGCAATATCAGACCGTCTCGCGCGGGTACTTCAAGGCGCTGCGCATCGCGGTCGTGCGCGGACGGGACTTCGATTCGAGCGACCTTCGCGTGGAGACGCGAACCGCGATCGTCAACAAGGCGGCTGCCGACCAGTACTGGCCCGGCCAGGATCCCATCGGCCGGCAGCTTCGCCAGGCGAACGGCGATCCGAAAGCGCAACTGCCCTGGTCGACAGTCGTCGGCGTCGTAGCGTCGGTTCGACAGAGCGACCTTCGTGAAGAGCTGCGTCCCATCGTGTACTTCCCGCTGAACGGTGGAGTGGAAAACGCGCCGCGCGCGCTGAGCTACGCCATCCGGGGGCCGCAGGCGGAGTCGCAGGCCGACGCCATCCGTCAGGCGGTCTGGTCGATCGATCCGGACGTCCCCGTCGCAGCGGTGCAGACGATGAACGCGATCCTGGAGCGATCGGTCGTCCAGTTCTCCTTCACGATGCTGACGCTCGCGCTCGCCGCCGGCATCGCGCTCCTGCTTGGCGGCGTCGGACTGTACGGCGTCCTCTCGTACGCGGTCAGCCTTCGCACGCGAGAGATCGGCGTGCGGCTGGCGCTTGGCGCGCCCGCCTCCCACGTGATGCGCTCGGTGGTGCTCAACGGCGCGGCAATCACCGGCCTCGGTCTCGTTGTGGGATTGGTGGCGGCCTTCGGCCTGACGCGTTTTCTCGGGGGCCTGCTCTACGAGATCGCGCCCCTCGACACCGTGACATTCGTTGGAATGCCGCTGCTGCTCTTCGGAGTGGCGCTCGCCGCGTCGTACTTGCCGGCGCGGAAGGCGGCGTCGGTGAGTCCGCTCGAAGCGATGCGCGCGGATCAATGATCCGCGCGCATTCTTCTACGCGATCGTGAACGATCGCCGGTCAGTCGTCGATCCTGATCGTCAGCGGCGACGTCAGCCGCACGTTGAGCGTCGCGCCGCGCCCGATCCGCACGTCCTTGCCTCGCGTGGTCAGCACCGCGGCCGTGCCGGCGCCGCCGCCCACCGCCGCGCCAATGCCCGCCCCTTTCTTACCGTCGACCAGCGCGCCGATCGCGGCGCCGCCCGCCGCGGGAATGCCGATCGTCAAGGCATCCTTCTTCTTCGTCGCCGGCGCGACCGCCACCCAGGAGCGCGTGCGCATGTCGTAGGTCTCCGACTCGCTCGACGGGTGTATGCGCGTGAAGCGGACGGCGACGCGTCCGCGCCCTTTGACCTTCCCCGGTCGCGTGGCCTCCGAGACGTACCCCGTCGCGACGCTTCCGGTGCGCAGGACCGTCCGGCCCGCAATCGTCACCGGCTGGGACAGGGTTGCAGAAACGGGATCTTCCACGCGGGAGATGTCCGATCCGAATCCGCGCGTGACCCGCAGGCGAAGCACGGTGCCAGCGGGGATCGTGACCTCGCGCGCGGCGGCGACGATCGGTGCCGGCGCGCTTTCGAGCGAGGGGCCCGGAATCAAGAATGCTCCCGTGAGAATCGACGTAGCGACAAGGGATCGCAGCATGACTGCCTCCTGCACACGCGTGCCGCAAGGCATGTGCCGGAGGTTGCTGCGATTAGGGCTGTCGGCAGAACCGCACTATCATCCGTGACTTGCAGGACACGCCGCGCGGCAACGGCTCAGCCTGTGGAGGGCGGACCGACAGGAAGCGGATCTGGATTCCACAATAGTGGTCAGCTGATCGCTATGGAAGCGCGAACACGATGACGATCGATCCCGCCGCGATTCCGATGTACTGCCGGCCTTCGAGCGCGTAGCGTCATCGGACCTGCCTTCCAGTTCTGTCCCGTGTTGAAGTGCCAGAGGCGCGCGCCGGACTTCGCATCGGCCGCGACGAACGCGCCGCCGGGCGCGTCGCCGTAGAACAGCAGTCCGCCGTCGGTCGTCATCACGCCGCTCGCGAGGATGCCTCCGCCGAGATCGGGAATCTGCCAGGCGATCGTTCCCCGCTGCACGTCGATCGCCCGCAGGAACTTCCGGCTGACCTCTCCTGGCGCGCGCCGCGTCGTGCCGCCGTAGAACGATTCGCCCCTCACCCACCATTCCGAGTTCCGCGTGTAGATGCCGCACGACTCTTCAGCCATCAGGTAGAACAATCCCGTCGCGGGATTGAACGAGGTCGACGGCCAGTTCGTCGCGCCCGTGACGGAGGGACACGTTCGTGTGCCGGCTGGAGTGGGCTCGTTTCCCGGCAGCAGAACCGGACGCCCATCCTTTCCGATTCCACTGGCCCACGACAGGTTCGTCACGAATGGTTCCGCCAGCAGCAGCGCTCCCGTCAGGCGATCGAGCACGTAGAAGAAACCGTTCCGGTTGCCCTGCAGCAAAAGCTTTCTCGGCTGCCCGCGATACTCCATGTCGGCCAGGACCGGCGTCTGATTCGCGTCCCAGTCGTGGAGATCGTGAGGCGTGAACTGGAAGTGCCACTTCAGCTTTCCAGTGAACACGTCGAGCGCGAGCACCGAGTTCGAGTACAGGTTGTCGCCCTTCCGCTCGTCGCCGTTGTAGTCGGGACAGGGATTGCCGGTGGGCCAATACACGAGGCGTGTGTCGGGATCGTAGGTGCCCGTCAGCCACGTAGTGGCGCATCCATGTTCGAGCGCCTTGCCAATCCACGTTTCCGATCCAGGCTCGCCGCGCGCAGGGACGGTCCAGAAACGCCAGACGCGCTCGCCCGTCGACGCGCGGTATGCGTCGAGGAACCCGCGATTGCCCTCGTCTCCGCCGGATACGCCCGCGATCACGAGGCCCTCGACGGCGAGCGGCGCGCCCGTCGCGCCGTAGTGATCGCGATGGTCGGCCATCTCGACGTCCCACAACAACTGGCCGCCGATCCGGTGAAGCGCGATGAGGTGCGCGTGATCCGTCTGGAGGAAGACCCGATCGCCGGCGACCGCGACACCGCGGTTGATGCCCGCGGCGGGATCGCCGACGAGTCCTGCCGTCCGCGGACGGCTGTAGTGCCAGACCTGCCGGCCCGTTCGCGCGTCGAGCGCCCAGACCGCGTTGACAGCGGTCACATACATCAAGCCGTCGACGACGACCGGCGTGACCTGCAGCGCGCCCGTCGCGGAAGGCACAGGGAACATCCACGCCGGCGACAGCCGGGCCACGTTCGATGTGTCGATCTCGCGCAGCGGGCTGTGACGATTGCCGCTGACGTTCCCGTTGTAGGTCGGCCACTCACCCGTTCGTGGCCGCGAGTCGTCACCGGCGCCCGCGCCGCTCCCGTCGGCCCCAGCGCTGCTGCCTTTCAGAGTGGCTCGCGCGGATCGAATCCGTCACGAGCCGCGTCAGGTAGGCCATCAGGTCTGGCGCCTGTTCGACGGGAATATTCGTGTGGGCCGGAAGCGGCGGATCAGCCGACATCTCCGCGACCGACGCCTTCGACACGGAAAGGAATCGGCCGTCCCGCGTTTGCAGACCGACGTCGAACGCGCTTTCGTACATTCGCTAGGCCCTGAAGCGAACGTCCGTCGCGCAGGCGAAGCGAGACGCGGCGGAACGACGACGATGCAGAAGCTGGAGGGGACGAGTCACTCGGCGTGCGCAGTGCCCTCTCGATCTGCGGGAGCCGGCGCTCACCCGCGAGGTTGGAGAGATCCGGCCCGAAGATGCCGCCCCGGCCGCCCACCTTGTGACAGCTGGCGCATCCGCCCTTCCCTGCGAAGAAGGCCTCGCCTCGCTGGACGTTTCCAGCAACCGGCCTCTCGGACGCGGACACGCGCAGCGACTCCGCGTACGCGGCAATCGCATCGAGCTCATGGTCCGGCAGCGCAAACCCTGGCATGCCAGCATCGGGAATGCCCTTCCGGATCAACTCCCGAAGCTCCGTTCTGGATTTTGCGCGCGGCTGACGGACGTTCACGAACCCCGGGCCGTGTCCGCTGCCCTCGCCGTCCGCGCCGTGGCAGGCCGCGCAGCGCGCCTCGTATTCCCGGCGGCCGGCCTCCGGCGACTGCGCAGCCGCGCCCTCGCAGAACGCGCACAGTACCGCTGCGGCGACGAGTGCGGCGATTCTCTCAACGGTCATGGCACACCACAGCTTTGACACGTAGTGTCCGGCTTCAGCCGGACTTCAGCGGGTCCGCCTGAAGGCGGACGCTACGGACAATGAAAAATGCTCTAAGCTCCACACATGCATTCACGAGTCGCCGTGGCCATTGTCGCTGCGATCGCAGGCGTGTCGGCATGCGCCGGCAACAACACCCCGGTCGTGAACCCGCCGCCGACCGTGCCATCCTCGATTGGACCGATGCAGCGCGTCATCCCCGCACCCGTCTCGACCGAGCCCGCGTCCGGCAACGGCTTCGCGTTCACCGCGGACACGGTGATTCTCGCAGAGCCGGGAGACGGCGTGATGCGCGTGGCCCGTTACCTTGCGGACGTCATCGGCGCCGCGACGGGACCGAAACCGCCGCGCGTGGAGGCCGCGAGCGGAACGCCGCGCGCCGGCAGCGTGCGGCTCGTGCTGACGCCTTCCGGACCAGCGGCCGCCGGCACACTCGACGAGAGCTACGAGCTCGCGATCGCGCCGGACCGCATCACGATTGCCGCGCCGAACGCCGCCGGCCTCTTCTACGGCGTCCAGACGCTTCGGCAGCTGCTGCCGCCCTGGGTCGAGTATCGCGCCGCGGCGGCCGACAAGGCGCGCGTCCTCGTCGCGCCGGCGGGGCGCATCGTCGATCGGCCGCGCTTCGCGTGGCGCGGCGCGATGCTCGACGTGGCGCGCCACTTCTTCGACGTCCGCGGACGTCAAGCGCTACATCGACCTGCATCGCGCTCTACAAAGTCAACCGGCTGCACCTGCACCTGTCCGACGATCAGGGCTGGCGGATCGAGATCAAGTCGCTGGCCGAAGCTGACGACGCACGGCGGAAGCACGGAGGTCGGCGGCGGCACCGGCGGCTTCTACACGCAGGACGAGTACGCGAGATCTCGTCGCGTACGCGCGCGATCGGTTCATCACGATCGTTCCCGAGATCGACATGCCGGGCCACACGAACGCCGCGCTGTCGTCGTATCCCGAGCTGAACTGCGACGGCGTGGCGCCCGGCGCTCTACACCGGCATCGACGTCGGCTTCAGCACGCTCTGCGTCGACAAGGACGTCACCTACACGTTCATCGACGATGTCGTGCGGGAGATCGCGGCGATGACTCCGGGACCGTACTATCCACGTCGGCGGCGACGAGGTCGAGAAGCTCACGCCGGAGCAGTACAGGCAGTTCATCGAGCGCGTGCAGGGGATCGTCCAGAAGCACGGCAAGCAGATGATCGGCTGGGACGAGATCGCGCACGCCACGCTGCTGCCGACGTCGATCGTGCAGCACTGGCGGCCCGAAGGCTCGGTCGACGACCGCCGTCCAGGGCGCCGCAGCTCATCCTGTCGCCCGCCAACCGCACGTACCTCGACATGAAGTACGACGACGACGACGGTGCTCGGGCTGAACTGGGCGGGCAACATCTACGTGCGGCACGCCTACGACTGGGATCCCGCGACGCTCGTGCCAGGGCGTCGCCGAAGGCGCGATGCTCGGCGTCGAGGCGCCGATCTGGTCCGAGACGCTCGTGCACCATGCGCGATGTCGAGTACATGGCGTTCCCGCGCCTGGCGGCGGTCGCCGAGGTCGCGTGGTCGCCGGCCGACCGGCGGCAGTGGGACGACTTCGCGCGCCGGCTCGGCGCGCAGGCGCCGCGCTGGCACGGCGCTCGGCGTCAACTTCCATCGGACGGCCGAGGTGTCCTGGGAACGCTGAGGGCGCCGGCGACGAACTCGTGTGTCACCCATCGATCGTCAGTACCCGTACTGCCCGGCGAATAACCATCGCGGGCATCGTCTCGAGCTCGCTCCTCGCCTGCGGCAACGTCGTCGTGGGCCTGCTCGCGAACTCGACGTCGGTCGTGGCGATCGGCCTCGAGTTCGCCGGCGACGTGCTCGCGTCCACGATCGTGCTCGTCGGCATGCGCGTCGCCGCGCGCCCCGCGGACGACGACCACCCGTACGGGCACGGACGTGTCGAAACGCTCTCGGCGTTCATCGTCGGCGTCATCCTCGCCGTGGGCGGCGTCGCGATCTGCTATCAGTCGCTCCACGCGATCGGCGTCAGCCACGCGCCGCCGGGCCGTGGCGCGGCGGCGATGCTCATCGCGGCGATCGCGCTGCGGACGACGACCGCCGTCGTCAAGTTCCGTGCGGGTCGATCGCTCCGCAGCTCGGCGCTGGTCGCGGACGCGTGGAACGACACCGTCGACATCCTGTCGGCGCTCGGCGCGCTGACGGCGGTCGCGCTCGCCGCCTACGATCCGGTCAGGTTTCTCGCCGCCGATCACTACGGCGGCTTCGTGGTCGGAATCGTTGTCGTGCTGACGGGCATCCGCGTGGGACGGGACGCGTCGCTCGAGCTCGTCGATACGATGCCATCCGCCGATGTGACAGAGCGCGTCCGCGCCGTCGCCGGAACCGTTCCCGGCGTCCTCCGCGTGGAGAAACTCTTTGCCAGGAAGACCGGCCTGCAGTATCACGTCGATCTGCACATCGAGGTGGACCCGCTGCTGACGGTCGCCGCGTCGCACGAGATCGCGGCCGAGGTGCGGAGCACCCTGAAGCGGGACCTGCCGTGGATCGCCGACGTCCTCGTGCACGTCGAGCCGGCGCACTGATCGCCCGCCGCCGGAACCGCGCGCGGATTGCGGTGATCGATACGGCGCGTGGCGCCGGGGTGCCCGGGTTGGCGTCGTCACCGACGGCCTGCTCGCCGCGAGACCCTGACGCTCTTTGTGTACGTCGTGTCCGGCTTCAGCCGGACTACTGAGGTCGGCCTCAAGCGGGATTCGACACTCGCTACCCAGACAATTTCGAAGGAATCTGGGCGTCCGATCGCGCGGCGTAGAGGCTGAGGCCCGATACGCCCTTTGACATTTTGAGGCCAGAAGATCAGGTAAACCCTGCGGCGTTAGTCGCGGGTTAACGACATGCGGCTCATGGTAGAGTCCCTGCGAGACGGTTGCCATGGCAGACTCAAAGCTCGGCGTCCTGATCGTCCTCATTGGTTGCACGGCAACATCGTGCGCCTCGTTCGGGCGACCATCGACGGACTCATGGTCCAAGGTCGATCCCAATCGGCCAGACGTGATTGCGCGTTCGCAGGTGTGGACGCCGACCAACGTCAAGGCGATGAACCTGAAGACCGGCCCGACCGGACGTGGTGCCTTTGCGCCAGGCGCGACGGTTCGTTGCACCTACGTCGATAAGAAGCTGGGCGGAAACTCGCCGAAGTTCCTGTGCGAGACCGCACGCAACGACACCGTCATGGTCAAGTTCGATCGGCGTAACGGCGAAGTCTACGGCGAGGTTCTCGCCAGTCGCCTGCTGTGGGCGCTCGGATTCGCCACCGACGCCTCGTATCCCGTGACCGTCATCTGCCGTAACTGTCCGGCGAAACTGGCAGCGACAACGAGGACACGGCAGGAGGCGCGATTCGAGCCAGCCACGATCGAGCGGCCACGGCCCGGCCGCGAGTGGCGATCGGGAGATCACGAAGGCTGGTCGTGGGACGAGCTGGACCGCGTTGATCCCGAAGAGGGTGGCGCGCCGAAGGCGCATCGCGACGCCCTCAAACTGCTGGCGGTGTTCCTGCAGCACACCGACAGCAAGCCCCAGCAGCAGCGCATCCTGTGTCTCGGTCCTGCTTCTGCGGCTTGCCAGCGTCCGCTGCTGCTGACGAGTGACGTCGGGCTCACGTTCGGCAGCGCGACGTTCACGAACGACAACAAGAACAGCAGCGTCAACCTGGACAATTGGCGCAAGACGCCCGTCTGGAAGAACGAGCCGGGTTGCATCGGCAATCTGCCGCGGTCGTTCACCGGGACGCTGTCCAATCCCGTCATCAGCGAAGAAGGACGGATCTTTCTGTCGCGCTTGCTGAATCAACTGTCGGACCGCCAGCTGCGGGACCTGTTCGGCGTCGCTCGTGTTTCGCTTCGACCGCGGTCGCCCGACGATCCCTCGTCCGGCAACGCGACCGTCGGGGAGTGGGTCGCGGCGTTCAAGGCAAAGCGCGTGGAGATCGCCAATCACCGATGCAGCTGATCACAGGACCGCGGCGGTCGGACCACTTGCAGCGGGTTCCCAGGCGGACGCTACATGTTCAAGGGATGGTCTACTGCAAGCCCTGGACAACGAGCGCGCGTGCCGACGCGGCGGGCGCGGGCTCGCCCAGGAACAACCCCTGGGCCGCATCGCATCCGAGCTCCACCAGGCGGTCGCGAACGAGCGCGGACTCGATGCCTTCGGCCACGACGACCAGTCCCAGATCGTGCGCCAGATCGATCATCGATCGCACGATGGTTTCGTCGCCGAGCGCCAGCCGTCCGACGAAGGACTGGTCGATCTTCAGTTCGTCGACCGGCAGCTGCTGCAGGTAGCCGAGCGACGAGTAGCCCGTGCCGAAGTCGTCGATCGCCAGCTTGACGCCCATCCCGTGCAGGCGCGACAGCGCCGCGATCGCCTGCTGGGGATTCGCCATGATGACGCTCTCGGTGATCTCCAGCACGAGCATCTCCGGCGCGATCGCCCGCCGCGCCAGCACCGCTTCGATCTGATCCGGCAGCTCGGGATGCCGGAGATGCCTGACCGAGAGATTGACCGAGACCGGCAGCGCGAGCCGCGGCTCGGCCTCGATCCACTCCTCGAGCGCGCACTCCAGGATCACGAACGTCAGAGCTTCGATGAGGCCGGTCTGCTCGGCGACGTCGACGAACTCGCGGGGGGTCAGGAACCCGCGCGTGGGGTGTTTCCATCGCGCGAGCGCTTCGACGCCCACGACGCGGTTCGTTCGCAGGTTCACGATCGGCTGGTACGCGCAGACGAACTGCCGCTGCTCGATGCCCGTTCGCAGATCGCTGATGAGCGTCAGGCGCTGGTGCGCGGATTGATCGCGGTCCTCCGCGTAGAACGCGTAGCCCAGGTTCGCGCCCTTCGCGGCATACATCGCGATGTCGGCCTTCTGCAGCAGGGCCTCCGGTGTGACGCCATGCTGCGGGAACTGCGCGATCCCGACGCTGCCGCCGACGACGAGCGGGCGCCCGTCGACGATGAGCGGATGCCTGAGGCGCTCGACCACCGCGCGCGCCGCGGCCGTCGCGCCAGCCGTGTCGGCGCCGGGCAGCAGGAGCGCGAACTCGTCGCCGACGATCCGGGCGATCGTGTCGACCTCGCGCAGCAGCGTGCGGAGCTCTAAGGCCACCTGCTTCAGCACGCGATCCCCGGCCAGGTGTCCCAGCGAGTCGTTGATGGGCTTGAAGCCGTCGAGATCGAGGACCATCAGCGCGACCGGCTCGCTCGCCCGCGCGGCGTCGGCCAACGCCTGCTGCAGGCGATCGAACAGCAGGGATCGATTCGGCAGATCGGTCAGCGCGTCGTGATGGGTGAGGTGCGCGAGCCGGACCTCGGCGCGCTTGTGCAACTGCCGGTTCGCGGCCTCGCGCAGCTCGCGGGCGACGGCGGGCACGAGCCGCTTCAGGTTCCCCTTCATGATGTAGTCGTGCGCGCCGGTCTTCATGGCCGTCACCGCGACATCCTCGCCGATCGTCCCGGAGACGAAGAAGAACGGCATCTCGGGATTCACCTCGCGCACCATCGTCAGCGCCGCCGTGCCGCTGAACTGCGGCATCGTGAAGTCGGCAATCGCCAGGTCCCATGGCTGGCCGAGCGCGGCTTTCAGCGTCTCCGACGTGTGCACGCGTTCGGACGTCACGGCGTATCCGCCGCGTGTCAGCTCGTGAATCACGAGCTCCGCGTCGGCATCGGAGTCCTCGATGAGGAGAAGGCGCAGCGGAATGGTCATAGGTCAGTCGCCAGGAACGAACGCCTCCTTCGCGCGCTCGAACGTCAGGTAGAGCGGGCCCGCGCCGAACAGGCCAAGCAGCGCATACGTCCCGAAGCCTGCGCGGTTCACGACGGCGAACCGCGCGTGCTCACCGGCCGCGATCGTCACGGTCAGCGTCTTCCAGAACAGCGTGTTGTGCGCCCGCAGACGATGAGGACCGGGCGTCACCTCGCGCGTCGACGACTCGCCGTACATCAGCGTGCCGAGCGGCGCGCCGTCGACCGACACGACGATCTGGCGGTCCCGAACGTCGCCAGAGTCCGTCCGGAAGACGGTGATTCTCGCGGTCGGGCCGTCCACTGGTCGATTGTAAGATCAGTCATGGCCGACCTGGCTTCGGATCTTCGGAAATCGCTCTCGACGCTCCTGAGCGAGCTCATCGACGGCCCCAGCGAACGGGCCGCGTTCGTGCTGAACCGCGGCGATCGCGGGCTGCTCGCGTCGCTCGACCTCCTGTCGGCCGAAAGCGCCAGCGCGCGCGCGGCCGGCCGGGCGTCCATCGCGGCGCACGTCGATCATCTTCGGTACGGCCTCGAGCTGCTGAACCGCTGGGTGCGTGGCGAGGATCCGTGGCACGACGCGAACTTCGCGGCAAGCTGGCAGCGGCTGGACGTGGACGCGGCGCAGTGGTCCGACGCGGCGCGCCGCGCTCAGGCGCGAGGCCGACGCCTGGAGAGCCGCGTGCCGCGAGCGAGGCAGCTGGGACGAATCGTCGATCACGGAAGCGTTCGCGAGCGCGGTCCACATGGCGTACCACATGGGCGCGATTCGACAGATGTCGCGTGATGTGATCGGTCCGCCGGCTAAAGACTAGAATCCCGTTCCGGTCCGGCTGAAGCCGGACACTACAGGGACATAAAAAGAGGAGACGATATGCCGTCATCGGTGATCGGTCGTTCGTGCGCGCTCGGATCGGCCATCGTGCTCGCCGCGGCGCTCGAGGCGGCGCCGCAAACCCAGACGTCCAGCCCGCAAACGCAGGGCATCCGGCGCGCGGGTGGCGTGTTCCCGCAGGCGGAACCGGACGACGCGGAAGGTTTCGTCGCGATCTTCGACGGCAAATCACTCGCAGGCTGGGACGGCGACACCCAATTCTGGCGGGTCGAGAACGGCGAGATCGTCGGCGAGACGAACGCCGAGAAGGTGGTCAAGCAGAACAACTTTCTGATCTGGCGCGGCGGAACCGTGCGCGACTTCGAATTGAAGCTCGAATTCCGCATCAACGGCACGAACAGCGGCGTGCAGTACCGGAGCACTGAGCTGCCGGCGATCGGCAAATGGGTGCTGAAGGGCTATCAGGCCGATCTCGACTTCACGCAGAACTACGTCGGCAACGTGCACGACGAGCGCGGGCGCGCGCCGTCGGGCGGCGGCCACGTCGTCCTCTCGCGCCGCGGCGACATCACCCGCGTCGTGGACGGTCCGAAGTACAAGGTGATTGGCACGATCGCCGACGCGACCCTGCTGCGCGGCGCGATGAACGTGAACGGATGGAACCAGTACCACATCATCGCGCGGGGGCCGGTGATGATGCAGCTGATCAACGGGCAGCTGATGGCGATCGCGATCGACGAGGACGCGAAGCACTTCGCGCCGGAAGGCCTCATCGGCTTCCAGATGCACGTCGGACCGCCGTTCAAGGTCCAGTATCGGAACGTCCTGCTGCGCAAGCTCCCGGGCTCGTAGATCGATCGCTCAGCCGATCGTCTTCTCCCAGCCCTCGCGGTACTGCGCGCGGCGGACGAGCGCGGTCGCCGCGGGCGCGTTGGTGAACTCCATCTTCGCGGCGTCCCAGATCAGCCGCTTGTACGGCACGCGGAGCGCAATCGCGGCCAGCGTGACCGCCTCGGCGAGCGCCGCGACCTGCTCGAAGCTGCCCTGCGATTTCTTCCCCTGCTTGATCGCGTTCACCCACTCGTCGTCTGACGCCGTCTGGTCGTACTCGGGCGTCGCGATCGAGCCGGCGAACGACTCCTGACGGCTCTTCGGGAGGAGCCGTGGCGCATTGCCGCGGAACTCGCACAGGATCTTCCCCTTGTCGCCGACGAACAGCATGCCCTCGGCGCCGAGATCTTCGCCGTCGGAGTACAGTTCCTCGGGCGTCTGCGGCTTCATGCCGCCGTCGTACCAGAACGTGTCGATCGCCGGCCGCGTCGCGGTCGCTGGATGACGCCATCGAACCGAGCTCGCGCGCGGGAACGCGACCTGCGACACTTTGCCGCCCGTGCTGATGTTCTTCTCGTTCACGAACGCTTCGTTGTTCGGACGCGCTTCGACGAACTCCGGCACGCCGAGATCCAGGATCCGATACGGCTGCCAGAGGCTGTAGTGGCCCATGTCTCCGAGACAGCCAGTGCCGTACGCATACCAGCCGCGATACACGGCGTGCGTGTAGGTCGGATGATACGGACGATCCGGTTCCGGGCCCTGCCACAGCGCCCAGTTGAATCCGTCTGGAATCGCGGGGCCCGATGCGTGGTACGCCTGCATCCCCTGCGGCCAGAACGGACGGTTCGTCCAGTTGTGCACTTCCCTCACGGTGCCGATCGCGCCTGCCTTGATCCACGCGGCGAGCACGTGGCGATCGGCGCTGTTGCTGTACGCCAGGAGGTGCGAGGACGCCTTGCTCTCGCGCGCGGCCTGCACCGTGCGCCGGACTTCGTAGAGCACGCTCGCGACCGGCTTGTGCGAGATGGCGGCCTTGCCCTTCGCGAGCGCCGCGATGTTGATGCTGCCGTGCTGATGATCGGGCGTGATGTTGACGACGCCCTGGATGTCCTTTTCCTTCTCGAGCATCTCGCGGTAGTCGTCGTAGCCGCGGATGCCGCCCGGGCGATTCTGCTTCTCGGTAGTAGATCTCCATGATCTCGCTGGCGACGTCGCGGCCGGCGCGGATCCCCGTGTTCGCCGCGCCCCACTCCGGTTCCTCCAGGAAGCGCCGGATGCGATTCCGGTTCCCCCTCTCGTTCCAGTCGACGTAGTTCTGCGTGTCGCGATTCGGATCGACGACGGCGACGATCTGGACGTCCGGACGGCTCACGAGCCCGGTGTTGACCTGACGCTGAGCCTGCGTGCCGCAGCCGACCTGCGCGAGCACGACCATGTCGCTCGGCGCGATGTAGCCGGGACCGCCGAGCACCCGGCGCGGAACGATGGTGAACGCCGACGCGGCGGAAAGACCTGTCAGGAAGGTGCGGCGATCGATCTCGGCCATGGCTGCGTCCTTTGTAGTGTCCGGCTTCAGCCGGACTTCCCGGTCCGCCTGAAGGCGGACGCTACGTCTTCACGAGATTGTCTAGCGCGTTGCAGCAGCGATGCGAACGAAATCTACCCAATCACGGCTTTCGTACACGGCAGCCGCGTACTTCTCGTCGGCCAGGTACGATCCTTCGACGAGATAGGTCCGCAGCTCCTTCGTCAGCCCCTGGACGGGCTGGAACGCGGCGCGGAGCGCGTTCGAATCGTTTCCGCGCGGCCAGTACTTGTCGCGGGACTGCTTCGTGAGCGCGAAGACCGCGATGTAGTTGCCGGCGTCCTGCCCCAGGATGGACTTGTAGTAGAGCACGCGGAGATCCGGCCGGAGATTGGCGACCGCCGGGTGGAGCTTCTCCTTCACGAACTGCTCGAACGCTTCGCGGCGATCGGGCAGGACCTTGACGTGATGGATCCCGAGCACGTCGATGGGCGGCAGGGCGCCGACGGTCTCCGGGCTGAGCAGGTGGTATTCCGTGTACCGGCGCGCCGGCACGAACCGGGTCCGGCAGAGCCTTCCGCCTCTGCAGCGTATCGATCGTCCAGACGACGACGGATTGCCCTTTCCTGTTGCCGCGATCCGCCCGGAAGACGTGCGTCTTGACGCCGGGCATCGTGGGCGCCGTCGGACGACGCGCGCCGCGCTCGAGGCCGGGCTGGTGAAACAGCAGAACCTGTCCGAGCGTCGCGTGCTGCGCGGTCGCGGCGGACGGGGCCAGCATTGCGAACGTCATCGCGAGGCCGACGAACGGTCGAACACCACCGTGCATGCGGAGCCACTCCATGGCCGGAAGTTTTGCCTGTCAGGGTATCATTGAGTTGACTTGTTTACCCTGCGAACAGGCGCGCTGCTCCTTGCGCTTGGCTCGGTTGGCGCACAGTCGCCGTCCACCCCCGCGCCCTACACCGTGGTCTCGTCCGAGGGCCGCAAGCCGCTGGCTACGCGGCTCATCGGCAGCCAGGAAATGTTCGCCCTCGCCGATCTCGAGTCGCTGTTTCAGCTGACCGTCCGGGAGGACGCGCTCGCCGGCGGGCTGACGGTCACGGCGCGATCGCAGACGATCGTGCTGACGCCGGGCCAGAGCCTCGCGTCGGTCGGCGGGCGCCTGATCTCGCTTCCCGCCGCGCCGGTCCGCGACGGACGCAACTGGTTCGTACCCGTGGACTTCGTGCCTCGCGCGCTCGCGCCGTCGCTCGGCACGAGGGTCGAGCTGCGCAAACCTTCGCGGCTCGTGCTCGTCGGCGACATCCGCGTGCCGCGCGTGGCGGGCGCGATCGAGCCGCAGGGATCGCTCGTGCGCGTGACGATGGACGTCGCGCCGCCGACGCCGCACGTGGTGCTGCAGGAAGGCAGCCGTCTCGTCATCCGGTTCGAGGCCGACGGCCTCGACCTTGCGCTGCCCACTTCGCCAGTCCCCGATCTCGTGCAGAACATCCGTGCGGGCGATGGCGCCGCGTCGATCGCGATCGACCTGGGCCCGCGCTTCGCGTCGTACCGTGCATCGGATCTGCCCGGCGACCGCGGCGCCGTCCGCATCGTCGTGGACGTCATCGCGAAGGAGACGACAACACCGGTGCCGCCGGTCGCGCCGCTGACGGCGCCCACCGATCCGCCGCCGCTCCTCGACCTCGCGCCATCGGGCGGCATCCGCACCATCGTCGTCGATGCCGGGCACGGCGGCGATGAAGAAGGCGCGAAAGGCCCGGGAGGAGCGCTCGAGAAGAACATCACGCTTGGCGTCGCGCGCCGGCTCAAGGCGGCCCTCGAAGCCCGGCTCGGCATCCGGGTGATCCTGACGCGCGAGAGCGATACGACGGTCGGCCTCGACGAGCGCGCCGCGCTCGCGAACAACAACAAGGCGGACATGTTCGTGAGCCTCCACGCCAACGCGTCCGTGCGGAGCTCGGCGTCAGGAGCCGAGGTCTTCTATCTGAGCCTGGAAGAGTACGGCGATCAGGCGCTGCGCGTGGCGAGAGGTGAAACGGAAGCGCTGCCGGTGTTCGGTGGCGGCACGCGCGACATCGAAGTGATCCTGTGGGAGATGGCGCAGGCGCGATACATCGAGCAGTCGTCGATGCTCGCGCAGGCGGTCGAGGCCGCGCTGCGGGAGCGCGTGCCCATGAGCCCTCGCGCGATCCAGCAGGCGCCGTTCCGCGTGCTGGTGGGAGCGAACATGCCGGCCGTGCTGGTCGAGATGGGCTTCATCTCGAATCCTGAACAGGAGAAGCAGCTCGCGTCGGAAGGCTTCCAGACGTCCATCGTCCAGGCCCTCGTCGAGAGCATCGTCCGCTACCGGGACCGCGCGGCGTTCGGCAAGGCTGCCTTACCGACCGGTCCACCGGCTCCGGTGCCTGCGCGTGCGGGTGGCGGCGACCGACGCTGATGCCGAAACGCCTTGTGGCCGCCGGCGCGATCGCGCTTCTCGCGATCGCGGGGAGCTGGTGGCTCGTCGCCCGCGTGGTCCGATCCACGGAGCGGACGACGGCCGCGCCCACGGGAGGCACGACTCCTTCATCTCTTGCGCGCAAAATCACGGCGACGCTGTACTTCGTCTCCGAGGACGGCATGTCGCTCGTCGGCGTGCAGCGCGAGGTTCCGTTCGGCGAAACGGTGCTCGAGCAGGCGCAGCAGATCGTCATCGCGCAGATGGGCAGCGCGCCGCCGCCCCTCGCGTCGGCGATCCCGGCGGGCGCCACGCTCCGCGCTCTATACATGACTGACCGCGGCGACGCGTTCGTGGATCTCAGCGTCGAGGCGCGGACGAAGCACACGGGCGGCGCGCTCGACGAGCTTTTCACGGTGTACGCGATCGTGAACGCGCTGACGACGAACCTGCCGGCGGTCACGCGCGTGCAGATCCTGGTGGACGGCAAGGAAGTGGACACGCTTTCGGGACACGTCGATCTCAGGCACCCGCTGCAGAAGAACCTGAAGTGGGTGCGTACCGACAAGAGCTGATGGCGGCGCGCGCGCGCGTCCGCCGACGATTCATTCACAACGGACTTCACACATGACACGCAGCGACGGACGGGCGGCGGCTGATCTGCGGCCGACACGCATTACCCCAGGCTTCCTCCTCCACGCGGAAGGATCGGTTCTCATCGAAGTCGGCCGGACGAAGGTCGTGTGCGCCGCGAGCGTGGAGGATCGGGTGCCGCCGTTTCTCCGCAACACCGGCAAGGGCTGGGTCACGGCGGAGTACGGCATGCTGCCGCGCGCGACGACCTCGAGGACACAGCGCGAAGCCTCGGCCGGAAAGGTCGGCGGGCGGACGCAGGAGATTCAGCGGCTGATCGGACGATCGCTGCGATCGGTCACGCGGCTGCCGGAGCTCGGCGAGCGGACCATCTGGGTCGACTGCGACGTGATCCAGGCGGACGGAGGCACGCGCACCGCGTCGATCACCGGCGGGTTCGTCGCGCTCGTGCTCGCCCTCGAGCACATGCGGTCGGCCGGGCAGATCAAGACCATTCCCCTGCAGGATTACGTCGCGGCCACGAGCGTCGGCATCGTGGGCGGACTGCCGATGCTGGATCTCGCCTACGACGAAGACTCGCGCGCGGACGTCGACATGAACATCATCAAGACGGGCGACGGCCGCTTCATCGAGATCCAGGGAACCGCCGAAGGCCCGCCATTCGAGCGGCAGGCGCTCGACGACCTGATGGCGCTCGGCGACAGCGGAATCAAGTCGCTCGTCGGGATGCAGCGGGAGATCGTCGGCGGCTTCCTGGCCCACCTCGGACGATGAAGCTGGTCGTCGCCACGACCAATCCCGGAAAGGTCCGGGAGATCGCCGGGATCCTGTCGGACGTCTCGCAGGACGCCGGTGACCGCGTCGAGCTCGTCTCGCTTGCAGCGTATCCTCACGTCGCGGAACCGGAAGAGACGGGCGAGACCTTCGCCGAGAACGCGCGCCTGAAAGCGCTCTACTACGCGAACGCGACGCGCCTGCCGTCGGTGGCCGACGACTCGGGGCTCGAGATCGCCGCGCTCGACAACGCTCCCGGCGTGCACTCCGCGCGCTGGCACGGCACCGACTACGGCGTGAAGTTCCGGAAGATCTACGAGCTGCTGGACGCGCGCGGCGCCCGCGGGAGCGCCGCACGATTCGTCTGCCGTGTCGCGCTGGCCGAACCTGGCCGGGTGATCTTCGAATCTGAGGGGATCGTCGAGGGCGCGATCGCGGACACCCCGAGAGGCACAAACGGCTTCGGCTACGACCCGATCTTCTACTTCCCTCCCTTCGGCTGCACCCTCGCCGAGATCGACCTCGAGCGCAAGGCGACGGTCAGCCACCGCGGCCGCGCCTTTGCCGCGCTCCGCGACTATCTCCGCGGCGCCTGACCTCGCGACCCGGTTCAAACCTTTCGGCAGCCACAGACCGTCCAAGGGTCTCGAGGAACGTAATCTATGAGAACCCTGGTATTCACGGCTTCGCTCTTGGCGGCCGCTCTTCCGTCCGCGGCCTTTCAAGCCGATCGCGCGCTCGACGGGACGTGGCGCGCGCGGCTGCAGGACAACTGGACGCGCAGCGATGGACAGCAGTGGGTCCAGTTCAATCTTCAGCGCGACTCGGACAGTGACAGCCGCTTTGGCTTCTCGGTTCCGATGTCCGACCTGGAAGGGCTCGGCGCGCGGAACGATCGCTGGACCGCAAAGGACGTGACGTTCTCGGTGCGGCGCGACGCCGGCCGTGTCGAATTTCGGGGCGACTTCGACGAGGGGCGAGGCGCCGGGGTCTGGCGCTTCGCGCCCAATGCCGAGTACGTCGCGGCGATGAGCAAGACGTACAAGGATCTCTCTCCCGAGCGCGTGTTCAAGCTCGCGATCCACGACGTGAGCCGCGCGTTCGCGTCCGCGGTGCAGGCGGAGGGCTACCCGAGCCTGACGCTCGACGATCTCACCAAGATGCGGATCCACGGCGTCGATGCCGCGTACATCCAGGCGATGCGGAAGGCGGGCTACGACAAGCTGACCGTCGAGGATCTGATCAAGTCTCGCATCCATGGCGCGACGCCGGCCTTCGCGCAGGAGATGAAGGCCGCGGGCTTCGACAACCTCACGCTCGAGGATCTGGTGAAGATGCGCATTCACGGCGTCTCGCCGGCGTTCATCCGCGAGATGCGCGACCTCGGGTTCAAGAACCTCGACACCGAGGCGCTCGTGCGCCTGCGCATTCACGGCGTGTCTCCCGCGTTCATTCGCGAGATGCGGGCGCTCGGCTACAAAGAGCTCGACGCGCAGGACTTCGTGAAGATGCGGATCCACGGCGTCTCGGCCGCGTTCGTCACCGAGCTGAAAGACCTGGGATATGCGAACGTGCCGGCCCAGGATCTCGTCAAGATGCGCATCCACGGCGTCACACCCGACTTCATCCGCGAGGTGCGGGCCGCCGGCTACAAGAACATGACGCCGGACGACCTCGTGGACTTCAGCATCCACGGACGCCGGTGGCTGAAGAAGCGGGCCTAGAGAGCGTTTTTCAGAACGCTGTAGTGTCCGGCTTTAGCCGGACCGGAACAGGTCCACCTAAAGGTGGACGCTACAGCATCCTAGAAAGCGCTCCAGGGCCTGGTCTTCACGGCGTAAGCGCCTTCAACTTCTCCAGGAAGGCGGCGCCGTCGAGCCACGGGCCGTTCACTCGTGGCTTTTCCTTCGTGCCCAGCTGGTGCGCCCAGTAGGCGGGCTCGGGCGGCGCGCCGGGCTGCCAGGTTGCCCTGCGGTCGTACAGCATGAAAACGTCCCACGCATCCTCCGGCAGCTTCAGCGTCGTCTTGTATCCACTGACCAGCACGCTCGACCGGTCCCAATAGTGCAGCGCGCGAAGTTCGGGAATCTGAATCGTGGCGCTCGGCACGTCGCGCTCGAGACCGCGCAACTTCGGGACCCAGACCATGTAGACGCGAAGATCGGAATCCTGCTGCTTCGCGAGCACCGCCGACTGCATCTCGGACACGCCGAGCAGGCACTGCGCTCACGTCGGCGCGACCAGCATGACGATGCGGACGCGGCCGACGTCGTTGTTGAACTGCGTGCGAAGCGGATCGGCGGTGTCGGAGAGCGAGGCGTACGGACGCGTCGAGATGCACGCGCCCGCCAGCGCGAGGACTGCCGCCAGCGCGACAGTTGTGCGACAGCGATCGCGTCCCGTCCGGTTCACGCTTTGAAGAGTACTACGGGATCGAAGCTCAGCGCACGGCGCAGCGGAAGCGCGCACGCGAGGAGCGCCGCGATCGCGAGCGTCGCCGCGACCGCCGCGTAGGTGAACGCGTCGAGCGGAGCCGTCGCGAAGAGCAGCGCGCCCATGCCGCGCGTCGCCGCCCACGCCGCCGTGACGCCGAGCGCGAGGCCGCCCGTCAGCAGCCGCAGGCCGTAGCCCACTACCATCCGCACCACGTCGCGGCGCGCGGCGCCGAGCGCCACGCGAATCCCGATCTCGCGCAGCCGCTGGGTCACGTTGTGCGCGACGACGCCGTAGATGCCGATCGTCGCGAAGGTCAGCGCCAGCGTGCCGAACACCGTCGCGACGATCAGCAGCAGCTTGTTCGAGCCCCGTCCGCCGATCGACCGCGCGACGAGGTCTTCGAGAGATGCGACCTCGGCAAACTTCAACTTGCTGTTTGCCACGAGCATCTGCGCCTTAGCTGCCTGCACGATCCCGGCGGCATCCCCGCTCGTTCGCAGCAGCACCTTCAGGTGTCGTGAGGGGCTCCATCCACGCGCAGGCATCTGGCGAAGCTCGATGTACAGCGCGGGATTCGGCCCGACCTGCAGCCCGAACATACGAACGTCGCTCGCGACGCCGACGACCTCCCAGCTCGCGCCGTCGACCGCTTCGTACAGCGATCTGTCGTTCGGCCAGCCCCGGATCCCTCGGAATCGTTCGAGCACCGAACGCGGCGGCTTGCCGTCGACCATTCTCATCTCAGGATCTCTAGCGATTTGCCCACCGCGGACTGGCCGGGCCACAGTTTCGTCGCGAGCGCGCGGCTGACCACGATCCTCCTCGGGGCACGCTCGTCGTCCTGTCCGGTGAACTCGCGGCCTTCGTGAATCGGAATACCAGCCGCGGCGAAGTGCCCGCGCCCCACGAGCCACACGCCCATCGTCGCGTCCACGACGCGGCCATCGACCGCGACCGGCCGGGGCGCCCAACTGGTCCAGCGAATAGGCGCGTTCTCACCCACGGCGACGCGCTCGACGCCAGGGAGAGCCTCGAGTCGCGCACGGACCGAGTCGGCAATCTCCTGTCTCGTCACGCGGTCGCGGTTCCGCCACACGTCCTCCGGCAGTTCCGCATCGATCAGCAGCAGATTCTCCGGATTGAACCCCCAGTCTGCGCGACTGAGCTGCACGAAGCTCTTGACGACCAGCCCTGACGCCACCAGCAGCGTGACGGCGGCAGCGATCTCCGTGACGGCGAGCAGATCGCGGAGCTGGCTTCGCGACGCGCCCGTCGTCGCCGTCGCGCCGAGCTTCAGCGTCTCGCTGATGCGGACGCCGGACGCTTTCCACGCCGGCCAGAGGCTCGACAGGATCGCGGTGGCGACGGCGACCGCGCCCGTGAAGAGCAGGACGCGCGCGTCGAGGCGCGCGTGCTCCATGCGCGGGATATCCGTCAGCGCGAAGCCGTGGATCAGCCGCACGCCAATCCACGCGACGAAAACGCCGAGGACAGCGGAGATCGCGACGAGCAGCAGGCTTTCGGTCAGCAGCTGGCGCAGCAGGCGCGGCCGTCCGGCGCCAGAGGCGCCGCGCACCGCGAGCTCCACTTCGCGATCGACGCCGCGCGCGAGCTGCAAGTGGACGACGTTCGCGCACGCGATCAGCAGGACGAGGGCGATCGCCCAGACGAGCGTCCAGAGCGCCTGCTCGTAGCGGCCGATCACGATGCGGCGCAGCGCGAAGACGCCGGTCGTGCGATTCCGGTTGGTCTCGGGAAATGCCTCCGCGAGCGCGCGATTGATGCGATCGAGATCCGCCTGCGCCTGCGCGATGGATACGCCGGCACGCAGGCGGCCGATCGCGTTGAGCGTCATCGAGCCGCGCTGCTCGAATCCCTGGAGTCCGCACGGCGCCGGCACCCACAGGCGGGCATCGGTGTCGGGAAAGAAGAAGCCGGCCGGCATGATCCCGATCACCTCGTGCTGGCGATCGCCCAGCCGGATGGTGCGGCCGACCAGATCGGGATCGCTCGCATAGCGGCTGCGCCAGAGCGCGTCGCTGACGAGCACCACCGGAGCGGCGCCGTAGGTCGCTTCTTCCTCCGTGAAATTGCGGCCTCGCGCGGGCTTCGTGCCGAGCATCGGCAGGACGCGATGGCCGATGCAGGCCCCCTGCACGCGATCCGCCTCGCTCGAACCCAGCGAGAACTTCATGTCCCCGCCGAGAAACGCGTCGATGTCCTCGAACGACCGGCTCTGCGCGCGCCAGTCGTTCATGTCCGCTCCCGAGATCCCCGCCCTCTGGTTCTCGGCCTTCGATCCCCACAGGAGCACGAGCTGGCTGGAGTCGCGATACGGAAACGGCTCGAGGAGCACGGCGTCGACGAGGCTGAACACCACCGCGTTCGCGCCGATCCCGAGGGCGAGCGACAGGACGGCGATCGCCGTCCATGCGGGCGACCGCATCAGCAATCTCGTCGCGTAGCGGAGATCTGTTCGCAGTCGATCCATGGTTAGGAGTACCTGTAGTGTCCGGCTTTAGCCGGACGTGCCACGGTCCGGCTGAAGCCGGACACTACAGGTGAGTTTAGACAGGCCCCGACTGGAAGTGCTTCAGATGATGGAGATCGTGCCCCGCCATCTGCGCCATGATCCAGCCGACGGTCAGCTCGCCGTACTCGGGGTGCGTGAAGGGCCGGTCGATCTGTTCCGGCGTCAGCGCACGCCACATCGCCAGGTTGAACTGCCGCAGCGCGACGTAGGCATCGAGCGCGGTCCGGGCGTCGGCCTGGTTGTCGATCGTCATCCAGTCGTCCTGCGAGAACGCCTGCGCCTGGTAGCCCTCCTGCGAGAGCGCGAATCGCGCGCGGGCCGTCAGCGCCATCTCCGTCTGCGCCAGATGGACCAGGATCTTCCTGAAGCTCCACTTGCCCGGCGCGTAGGTGCGATCGAACTCGGCGTCGGTCCAGCGATCGACGACCTGACGAATCACGTTCGGCGTTTCAGCGAGCGCGTCGAGCGGACGACGCGCGCCGAGCGCCTCTCCATAGGGATTTGCAGCTGGCATGCGCTTATGCTGATACAGGTGGCTGAAAGGTGCAAATTGCGGATGGTCGACCGCGTATTGCGGATCGCGGATTGTTGATTGGGGGATAAAGTAGATTGGTGGGATCCAGATAGGATGCTTGTTCCGCGTGGAACGACTCAGCGCGACAATGAGCGCGCCCCTTGCGAAGTGTGCCTTCTGAAAGGCGGAGCGGATGCGTGTGCGCACGGTGAGCCTTTGGGCCGTACTCTCGGTTGTCCTCGGGACCGTCGTGGTTGCGCAGTCCCCTCAACTCATTAATCGCCAGCGCGTGCTCGACGCGGTCAACGGTGTTCCAACGACCCCACTGCCGCCGAAAGAATCCTGCGACGCCGACGGTACGCCAAACGCTGTCGACGAGGACCAGGACGGCGCCGTCGATGAGACTTGCAGATGGACCGCTGCCGCAGCGGTCGCGTGGCTCACGGTGACGCCGGGAGCCGGTGCTGGGTCGAGCGCGATCAGCTACACGGTGGTCAGTAACTCGAGCGCGTCAGGTCGAAGTGGCGCGCTGACCATTGCGGACCAATCGTTTGCGGTGAACCAGGCCGGCGCGGCGCCGCCGCAGCCGCCGGGTAGTGCGCGCTATCCGCTCGAGCTCGTGAACATCAAGCCTGTCGGCGGGCATCCGAACGGGCTCGACTCCACCAATCGGATCTTCCGCGCCTATCCAGGCCTCGACTACAACATTCGCGCGGCGGTCACGGGCGGGGCGTTCCCGTACACGTTTACGCTCACGAACGCGCCGCAGGGGATGACCGTCTCGGCCGACGGCACGATCGCGTGGCCGAATCCTCAGGCGAACGCCTCGCCGACGCTGACGGTTCGCGACCGTGCGGGGACGCAGGTCTCGAGTACGTGGCCGATCACGGTCAGCCCGAACGGGTTCCGCTTCGTCGACGCGGTCGCCGGGCGTAACGCCGCGAACAACGGGTGCGCGGCGAACTGCGGCACGGGCACGCAGACCAATCCTTGGCGCACGATCAAGGACGCGTTTCACAACACGCCGAACCGGGAGATCGTCTACTACCGGACTGGCGTCTATTCCATCCTCGACATCCCCAGCGTCGGCGTCGGCGGCGATTGGCAGCATGTCGAATTCAACGGGACGCAACGCTCGGATATGTGGCTCGAGTATCCCGGCGATGCCGCGGTGATCGACTTCGGCTACCAGGCGGGCAGCCAGTGGGGGCCCTTCATCCGCCTTGCCGGCGTGAACAGTTACATCGACGGATTCGAGACCACGCGCTCCCACATTATGGCGTTCCAGGTCGCGCCGGTCAGCGGCCAGCGCGCCGTGACCTTCCGACGGAACGTGATGCGGAATCACGGGCCAGGACAGGACGGCTCGAACGCCGCGTTCATCATGACGATGTCGAACTACCCGTCGGTCGCGTACGGGCTCGTCATTCAAGACAACCAGTTCATCAACGCCGCGACCTGCACGCTCAAACTCTATTCGCAAGAGAAGACCGTTATCGAGAACAACCTGCACGAGAAGGTCGCGGCGGGTCCGGAGCTCAAGTCGGACGTGCGTCGCTTCACCGTGCGAGGGGACACGTATCTGAACGTCGCGGGGACGGCGATCGGCGGGAACATGCACAACTCCGCCGGCGGCGTGACGAACGGCGAGATTCTCTTCAACCACGTGCAGGCGACTGTCGCGATCCGTCTGAATCAGGACGGCCTGGCCGGACCGATCTTTGTCGACCGCAACACGTTCCGCGGCTTCCTCGAGGTCGATAACGTTGGCAGCAGCAACGGGCCGTTTGCGTTCACGACCAATGTGATCGTGAACACGCACCGCACCAGTGCGCCGCGGCCGTTCTTCGACTACTTCAGTGTGACGGCACCGCAGCGCATCACATCGACGAACGATCTGACAGGCCTGCCGTCGGCGGGGCTGCTCGACGCGAACGGACTCCTGCAGGGGTCCTTCCGCGCGCAGCACGGACCCGCGAGCGCGAACCCCAAGGGTCACGAACGGTAAATGGCAAAGTTCCCGCTTGGGTTGCTACGGCCCCTGCGTGATCGACGCCGAGGACACGGAGGTCAAGGCGACCTGGTCGATCACGGTCGATGCCGCCGACTTCATGTTCGTCTATATCCCCAATCCTCCAATCACCAATCCGCGATCCGCAATCTCCAATCCGCGATTAGAAACCGGGCCTTAGACTGAACTGCCAGAGCCAGCCGCGGCCCGGGCGGTCGAGCGGACGGACGTAGTCGACTTCGGCCACCATGAAGCCGAGGACGTTCACGCGTATCGCGGCGCCGTAGCTCACCACGGGTTGTTCGTCTCCCTGGTTGAAGCCCGCGCGGTCGGTGCGGCCCCACGCCACGCCGGCGTCGGTGAACACGGCTGCCTCGATGGGCAGCGGGCCGTAGAACTGGTTGCCGCCGAACGCGCCCCAGATCGGGAACCGCAGCTCGGCGTTCGCGACCGCGACGCGGCTGCCGATCAGCCGATCGAACGCCGGACACGATCCGCCCACGCCGCCCACGCACTCGGTCGACTCGAACGAGTTCTGATCGTAGCCGCGCACGAGGCCGGGATAGCCGATGAAGAGCGCCGGCAGGCGGCCGTCCTCCGCGTCCTGCCCGACCCGCCCGTAATACATGCCGCGAAGCGCGATCGTGTAGGGCCTCAGCGGCATCACGTACGTCCGCACGTCCGCAAGGAGCCCGGAGTACGTCAGCGATCCCGCACTCTGCGAGAACTCGAGGCGGTAGCGGCTGCCACGAATCGGGCTCGTCGCGCCCATGATCGACGTGTCGAAGACGAGCGCGCTGCTCGCCTCGGCCAGGTTCAGCGTCGGGAACGACTCGAGCTCGATCTCGTCTTCCGACAGCTGCTGGCCCGAGACCGTCGAGAACGTCCGCTCGGTCAGGTCGAAGCTCTGCCCGATGCGCCGGCCACCGCCCGAGAACTCGACGCGGTGCGAACGGTTGAATGGATATGTCACGAACCCGGTCAACGACTGATCGCGCTGGAGGAACCGGTACTCGCGCTCGATATAGGTGTTCCCGACGACGCCCGCCGCGAACGAGCGCGAGACATACGGCGTCTGATCGAGATTCACGCCCCAGTTCCAGCGATGCGTGCGGTTCAGGTAGAAAATCGTGCCGCCGAACTCGTCGAAGCGGCTCGTGACCTGCGCGGCGGTGCCGATCACGTGATTGCCGAGCATGTCACTGAAGAGGAACGAGATGCCTCCGGCCGCATACGTGCCGAACGGATCCACGCCGACGCCGATCGAAGGCTGACCGGCGAAGTCGAGCCCCCACTTTGGCTTGTAGTCCTCCGCCTCCGGGATGGGCACGGTCGTGCCAGGCAGCCCCCACGTCGGATCCGTCAGCGCTTCGACGACGAGCCCGCCGGGCTCGCGCCTCGGGGGCAGCACGGCGGCGTTCCTCGGGAGCTCGATGAGCGGCTCGCCCGCGAGCTGCTCCGCCGAGTCGAGCGCGTAGATGTTGTAGTTGTCCTCCTCGTACGCGCCGAAGACGATGCGCCCGCTGGCCGCGGACATCGCGGGGCTGAGCGCCGTGATGCCGCTCGCGCCCGTCAGCATGTTCGTCAGCTGCGCCACGTCGCCGCCCGACGCGTTCATGCGGTAGATGTTGGTGATGCCGCCGCGATCGGAGAGGAAGAACAGGGACTTGCCGTCCGACGTCCACTGCGGCCCGATGTTCTTGGCGTTGTCGAAGCCGCCGAGCTCGGACACGGTGCCGCTCGCGACGTCCAGCAGTGCGAGCCTCAGGTGGCCCGGCTTGATGGTCTCGAGATTCGTCGTGAACCGGTCGGTGCTGAAGACGATCTTCTTTCCGTCGGGCGACCACGCCGGATCGATCTCCGCGAAGGGGTCCGTCGTCAGGCGCCGAAGCGCGCCCTTCTCGAGATCGTACGCGAAGAGATCGTTGAATCCGCCGATCAGGGCCGAGAAGGCGATCTGCTTGCCGTCCGGCGACCACGTCGGGTTCACCACTTCGTGGACTTCAGTCAGCTGAATCTCACGCTCGGTCTTCCCGTTGTCGACGTTCACGATGACGAGAACCGGTGAGCCCTTCGCGAGCCCGGGGAAAACGAATCGCTTGCCCGTCGGATCCCAGGCGCCCGCGGACGTCAGGAACGAGAGGCTCTCGAAGTGCGCGCTCGTCGCGGTGTTCGTGATCTTGCGTATGATCTGCCCGGTCTGCGCGTCCGCGAGATAGAGATCGATCGAGAAGAGATCCTTCTCCGAGAAGTAGATCACCTTCGTGCCGTCGGGGCTGAGCTCCGGGCCAAGGTTGAGGTCGCCGCCAGTCTTCCCCTTGAGGATGACGCCGCGGGCAAACGCGGCCGGCATCTTCGTCGCTTCGGCGATAGGCCTGAACGCCTCGAACTCCGCCGCGTGCCAGTCCGTCGAGAGCTCCTTCGAGTCGATCTGCAACACGGACTTGATCGCGACGTCGTAGCTCGAATCGCGGCCGGACGCGGCGCGGAGCATGTTTCCTACGGCGCCGTCGCCGTACTTGCCGGCGATGTACGCCCACAGCGCCTGGCCATATCGATACGGAAAGTACTTGGGGTTGTCGAGCTGATCGACGGTCGGCAGCTTCTCGCGCCGCGCCGCCTCCCGCATCCACATCGCGGTGTGCGGATCGACCGGACCGACGGAGAGGTACTCGGCCATGCCCTCGATGAACCAGAGCGGCAGCGCGAGCGCGCCGGCCGAGCCCGAGCTCACGTTGGTGCCGGTGATGTCGTACTGGAACGCGTGGACGAGCTCGTGCCCGAGCACGTGATCGCTCGCCTCGATCGGCCCGGCGAACGGCAGGACGATACGTCTTTTGTAAGCCTCTGTTACGCCGCCCGTCCCTTCGCCCAGATCCCCCTCGATCGCATTGGTCTGCCTGAAGTGCGCGCCGCTCGCATAGAGGATGAGCGGCTGCCGGGAGCTCAGCTCATGATTCAACAGCTGGGACAATCGCGTGTACCAGCGCTCCGACATGCGGGCGGCCAGCTTCGCGGCCTCCTCTTCCTCCGCGTAATAGTAGATATCGAAGTGATCGGTCTTCAGCACCTTGAAGTCGAACTTCTGGTACTGAACCTTATTGCGGCCGAAGTAGCCCCCCTGCGCGAGGGTGACTGCCGGCACGGCGAGGAAGAGGAAGAAGAGAGCGCTGAGAAGCGCGGAACGGCTGGAGACACCTTTCATGGAACCTCGCTGAAAGCAACGGATGTGCCCGGCATCATGCAAAGAGACCGCCGGGATCACGCCATCCCCTGTCACATGAATTGAGAAATCCGGTTCCCCGGGGCGACCAGAAATGAGGACGCCACTGTCACCTCAACGTTTCTGGTACACTTCCCCGCCATGATGCGGGCCCGACGCGCTGCCCCCGCACCCTCGAGCCCGATCACAATTATCATCCAACTCATCGGCCGTCGTGCCGCATCCGACGGCCGAGGCGACCAGCCATGACACCTGCCCCGATCAAAGCCCCAATCACGGCTGAAATGGTCGAACAGATCGACATCCGCGTCGGCACGATCGTGGGCGTATACGACGTGCCGGACTCCGATCGCCTGGTGCAGCTGCAGGTCGACTTCGGCGATCGCGTCCGGACGGTGGTCGTCGGCATGAAGCGGGAACGGGACGATCCCTCGTCGATCACCGGCCGCCAGAGCCTGTTCATCGTGAACCTCGAGCCGCGGCGGATCCACGGCGTGCTCTCGGAGGCGATGGTCTTCGACGTCGGCTACAAGGACGGCATCCCGCCGGCACTGGTGTGTCCGGAGTGGGATGTCCCGAATGGAACAAGGGCGGGATGACACAGTCGGCAGTCGGCAGTCGTGAGTCGGCAGTCTCAGTCGACAGTCACAGTCGATAGTCGACAGTCGGCTGCCGACAGCCCGCACGACTGTCGACTGACGACCCGACTGTCGAACTGACGACTGACTGTCGACTGACGACCCGACTACCGACTGACGACCCGACTACCGACTGACGACGCTGTCGACTGACGACTGGGACTACCGACTGAGACTGACGACTCACGACTGCCGACTGTCGACTACGCCAACATTGTGCCTATTCACCCGGAGCGAGAGATGAGACGCAGGACATTGAGTATCGTTGCCGCGATCGCCCTGGTCAGCATCGGTTTGAGTGCTCGCCAGGGGGCCGACCGGCTGACGGCCGATCTTCTCAAGGGTCTCGAGCTGCGCACGATCGGGCCGGCGTTGACGACGGGGCGGATCGTCGACGTCAAGATCGATCCGCGAAACCCCAGCGTCTGGTACGTCGTCTCCGCCTTCGGCGGATTGTGGAAGACGACGAACCGCGGCGTGACCTTCTCGCCGATCTTCGACGACAACGGCGTGTTCACGCTCTGCTGCATCGCGATCGATCCGAAGGACTCGAACGTGCTCTGGCTGGGAACGGGCGAGAACAACAGCCAGCGCAGCGCGCACTTCGGCGACGGCGTCTACAAGTCGCTCGACGCGGGCAAGACGTGGAAGCGCGTCGGCCTCGAGACCTCCGAGCATATCGGCGACATCCTGATCGACCCGCGCAACTCCAGCGTCGTCTACGTCGCGTCGCAGGGACCGCTATTTTCCGAGGGCGGCGAGCGCGGGCTGTACAAGACGACCGACGGCGGCGCGACGTGGACGGCCGCGCTCACGATCAGCAAGGACACGGGCATCAGCGACATCGTCCTCGATCCGCGCAACCCGGACGTCATCTTCGCCTCGGCGTATCAACGGCGCCGTCACGTGGGACAGATGATCGGCGGGGGTCCGGAAGGCGGCATCTTCAAGTCCACGAATGGCGGGAAGAGCTGGACGAAGCTGACGAAGGGGCTGCCGGCCGGCGAGATGGGCCGCGCCGGCCTCGCCATCGATGGCAAGAAGAACCCGTCGACGGTCTTCGCGCTCGTCGACGCGAAACGCCCGGAGTCCGGATTCTTCCGGTCCGACGACGGCGGGAATTCGTGGACGAGAATCGGCCGGATGATCGGCGGCGGCCGCGGGGGTGCCGGCGGTGGCGCAGGACGCGGCGCCGCGCCGGGTGCACCGGCGGCGAACGCTCCCGCACCGCCCGCGCCGTGCGCGCCGCTCGGCGGGCCGTCGAAGACCGCGCCGTCGGGCCCCCCCGGAGATGTCGTCGCGGCATCGACGGCGGCCGCGCCGCCCCGGTCCGGCGAGATCGAGCTCAGGGAGGAAGAGGAAGAAGAGGAACAGCAGGAGCAGTTCGGCGGGCGCGGCGGCGCGCCGACCGACGACTGCTATCGGGGCGGCGGCGCGCAGTACTACCACGAGATCTTCGTGGACCCGTACCGCGCCGACTGGATCTGGTCGATGAACGTCAGCGTCGAGCGCAGCACCGACGGCGGCAAGACGTGGCAGACGACGGGCATCGAGGGCACCGGCGTCCACGTCGATCATCATGCGATCGAGTTCGATCCGACCGACCGCAATCACATCGTGCTCGGGAACGACGGCGGGCTCTACGAATCGTACGACGAGGGCGCGACGTGGCGCTTCTTCGCCAACCTGCCGATCACGCAGTTCTACCGCCTCTCGGTCGACAACGACAAGCCGTTCTACAACATTTGCGGCGGCACGCAGGACAACTTCTCGTTCTGCGGTCCCTCCCGGAACACGAGCCGGCTCGGCGTGCGGACGAGCGACTGGTACATCGTCAACGGCGGCGACGGATTCCAGTCGAGAAACGATCCCGATGATCCGAACATCGTCTACGCGTCGTCGCAGAACGGCGGCATCGTGCGCCTCGACAAGCGGACGGGCATCAGCCGATCGATCCGGCCGCAGGGCACGCAGACCTTCGGCGGCGGCGGCGACGACGAGATGCCGGGCGCGCAGCCGCAGGGGCGCGGCGGTGAAGCCGCGGCGGGTCGAGGCAACGAAGCCGCCCAGGGTCGAGGTAACGAGGCCGCGCAGGGCCGCGGCGAGGCCGGAGCGGGCGCGCAGGCCGGGCGCCAGGGTGGACGCGGGGGCGGACGCGGCGGCGATCGCGTGAACTGGGATGCCCCGTACATCATCAGCCCGCATTCGCCGAGGCGGCTGTACTGGGCGAGCAACTTCGTCTATCGAACGGACGATCGCGGCGACTCGTGGACGCGCATCAGCCCCGATCTCTCCCGCAACCTCAATCGCGACGAGATTCCGATCATGGGCAAGCTCTGGCCCGCGGACTCGATCGCGCGCAACACGTCGACGACACCGCTCAGCAACGTCGTGACGATCGACGAGTCGCCGCTGCTCGAAGGGCTCCTCTACGTCGGCACCGACGACGGGTTGATTCAGGTGACGGAGGACGGCGGGAAGAACTGGCGGAAGGTGGAACAGTTCCCCGGCGTGCCGCAGTGGGCGTACGTGACCGACGTCTTCGCCTCGCCGCGCGAGGCCGATACCGTGTTCGCGACGCTGAACAACTGGCAGCGCGGCGACTACAAGCCGTACGTCGTCAAGAGCGCCGATCGCGGGAAGACGTGGACGAACATCACCGGCAACCTGCCTGCGAAGCACGACGCGTGGTCGATCGTCCAGGATCACGTCAATGCCAACCTGCTGTTCGTGGGCACCGAGTTCGCGCTGTTCGCGTCGATCGACGGCGGCAAGCAGTGGACGCAGTTGAAGGGCGGCCTCCCGCCGGCGCAGATCCGCGACATGACGGTGCAGAAGCGCGAGAACGATCTGGTCCTCGCGACGTTCGGCCGCGGCTTCTACGTGCTCGACGACTACAGCGCGCTGCGCGATCTCTCGCCGGCGGCGCTCGCGGAAGACGCGAAGCTCTTCCCGCTGCGCGATGCGTATCTCTACAACCTGCTCGGGCTCTCCCCCGCCGGCAGCGCCGGGCTGTCGCCGCTCTCGGGACTGTGGCGCGCGGAGAATCCCCCGTTCGGCGCGGTGTTCACGTATCACGTGCGCCAGGATCTTCCGGCGGACGCGAAGCTCGTGCTGACGATCAGCGACGACACGGGCAAGCCGATTCGCAGGCTCGATCTCGAGAAGACCGCGGGGCTGCGGCGCGTCGCCTGGAACCTGCGCGGGGAGCCGCCGGCTGTTCCACCGGCCGGAGCGGCGGGACGCGGGGCCGGCGGAGGGCGCGGCGGACGCGGCGGCAATCTCGGGCCGCTCGTCGAGCCCGGCCGCTATCGCGCCACCCTCGGCAGGATGGCCGGCGACATCGTGACGCCGATCGGATCGCCGCAGCCGTTCGCAGTGGTACCGATCGCGCAGTAGGGCCGCGTGGCGAACTCCGCCAACGAGTTGTACGGGATTACGGGCTCGATCGAGCCGACGCGGCTCTCCGCGTCGTACCGCGTCGGTCTGCTCGTCGTCGCGCTCACGATGCTCGTCCTGCCGCTCGTCTACCTCGGGTTGATCGCGCTCGCCGCCGCTGTCGTCTGGTGGCACGCGACGGCGAACACGTGGATCTTGACCGCGCGCGGCGGCGGCCTCTGGCGCGCGGTCGGCTACTTCGGTCCGCTCGTCGCGGGCGCCGTCGTCACGTTCTTTCTAGTGAAGCCGATCCTGGCACGTCCGGCCCGCCAGGTCGATCCCGTTCCGATCGGCCCCGGCGACGACCCGGAGCTCTTCGAGTTCATCGGGAAGATCTGCGGACAGGTCCGGGCGCCGGTGCCCGCGCGCGTGCAGGTCGATTGTCAGGTCAACGCGTCTGCCGGCTTCGCGACGGTCCCGGTGATGCCCGGCGCCCCGCGGCTCGTGCTGACGATCGGGCTGCCGCTCGCCGCCGGCCTCACCGTGCGCCAGTTCGGCGGCGTGCTCGCGCACGAGTTCGGGCACTTCGCGCAGGGCGGCGGCATGCGCCTCACCTACATCGTCCGATCCATCAACCGCTGGTTCAGCCGCGTCGCATACGAGCGCGACGCGTGGGACGAGAAGCTCGACGAATGGTCGAACCGCGGCAACTGGATGCTATCGCTCACGCTCCACCTGGCGAAGGCGTCCGTCTGGTGCAGCCGTCAGGTGCTCGCCGGCCTGATGAAGACGGGCCATGCGATCAGCTGCTTCATGCTCAGGCAGATGGAGTACGACGCGGACAGCTACGAAGTGAAGGTCGCGGGCACCGATGCGTTCGCCGAGACGTCAGCGCGCATGCGCGAGCTCGGGCTGCTGTCGCACGTCGGTCACGGCGAGCTGCGCGAAGCGTGGCTGCGGCGAACCGTCCCGTCCAACCTGCCCGCGTTCGTGCTGCAGCAGCACGGACGATTCTCGCCGGAGGATCTCGGGCGCGTCCGCGCGGTTCCGGAGGCGAAGACTGAGACCTTCGACACGCACCCGTCGGACGCCGACAGGATTCGTGCGGCCTCGAACCCGCGGTTGCCGGGGATCCTGATCGGGGGCGACGTTCCCGCCACCGCCCTCTTCCGCGGATTCGACGGCCTGAGCGAGCGCGCGACGCGGCACTACTACGAGCACGATCTCGGCCTCGATCTCGGCTCGGCCTCGCTCGTGGACACCGAAGAGGCGTTCAACGCGACGAGGGATCGCGACGAAAAAGCGCGCATGGTCCAGTCGTTCTTCGGCGACCGCCTGAGCATCTTCCGTCCGCTGCGCGTGGAATTGCCCGGTGACGGTGCGAACAGTCCCGCCGACCTGGCGGCCGCGCTCCTGGACGCGCGAACCTGGATGGCGTCCGAGGCAGGACGCGTCGAAGAACAGTACCGGACGTTCGAGTCGCTCGAGCACGACCGGCAGCTCGCGCTGGCCGCCCGGGAGATCATCGCATCCGGCTTCCCGAAGGTCGAACCCGAAGGCTTCAATCTCACGATCGGCACCGCCGCGGACGCGGAGGCCGCCGCCGCGCGGGCCGCGAGCCAGCAGAAGACTCTCTCCGCCGCGCTGACGCAGTTCGAGACGATGGCCACGCGCCGCATCGCGTGCGCGCTGGCGCTCCTGCGCGAACCGGACGCGGGGCCTACGAGCGTGCCGATGGACGGCCTGGATTCAGCGACGCGGGCGGAGCTCGGCGGCGAAGGCGAGCACCTCAGGCAGACGCTCAACGCGCTCGCGGGCATCTGGCCCCACCTGAACGAGCTCTACGAAGCCTCGGAGTTGTGCGGGCACCTGTCGGCGAACGTCACGAACAGCCCCAAGCCGGATCTCACGGCCGATCGATTGAAGCGCGCGTTCGAACGGTTCGACGCCGCGCTCCGGAACATCCACGCCGCGCTCGTCGGCCTCCCAGGTCCGGATCCGTCGTCGAACGTTACGCTGCTCGCAGCGATCGGAATGCCTGAAGACGCCGGCGTGAAGGCCGAGGAAGGCGTCGTGCTCGCGAGGACCGGGGCGACCAGGTACGACCTGATCGGACGCCTGGCCGCGATCGCGCTTCGCGTCGAAGCGGCGATGGGGAGTTCTGTTGTCGAAGGCGGAAAATAAGAGCGGCGGCCGAAGCCGCCGCTCTTTCAGGCAGGCGCTTAGAGTGTCCAGCCCTGACGGTATTCCCGCGACAGGAACTGGTTGGGATCGATGTCGCCGTCGCGACTGCTTTCCGAAACGATCTTGTTAGTGACGCGACGGTTCGCGGCGTCGTAGTGAATCTTCCCGCCGGCGCGCAGCGACACGATGCCGAGGAGCATGACCTCCGTCAGCGCGCGGCGTACTCGAAGGGGCAGGAGATCTCGCGCCTTGCCCTGATCGTCTCGACCCAGTTCATCTCGTGCTCGTCTGCGTGCGGATGCGCGGGAGCAGCGTGCTTCGGCTCGCCGGTCGCGATCGTGCAGCGACTTCGGCAGCAGCCGCGGGTTCGAGGCCGTAGGTCACCTGCATCATCTTGCCCTTGCTGCCGACGTAGATGATGCCGCCCTCGCCGTTCAGCTTCTCGTCGCCGATCTCCTCGGGCCGCGGCGGCGTGAGTCCGCCGTCGTACCACGTCAGCTTCACGGGCGGCATGTCGCCGCGCGCCGGGAACTGATAGTAGGTCGTCGTCGCGTGCGGATAGCAGACGCCGTTGAACGGCGTCGACAACGTCTCGATCACCGTCGGCAGACCGAGGTTCAGCGACCAGAACGGATGATCGATCAGGTGCGCGCCCATGTCGCCGAGCGCGCCCTGGCCCCAGTCCACCCATCCGCGCCAGTTGAACGGGTGATAGATCGGGTGGTAGTCGACGGGCGGCGCGACGCCGAGGAAGAGATCCCACGAGAGCGTCGGAGGGCATGGTACGCGCCGCGCGATACAGCGCGTCGGCGATCAGCGGTGTGACGACGTCCTAGGGGCCACGCCAGCGGCCGCGGCGCTGCTCGTCGGCGGCCGCCGGCAGCGGCGCCGGGACGCGGAATCGCCCTGCGGCCAGTAGCCGAGCGGTCGGTTCGTCCACACGTGGACCTCACGCACGTCGCCGATCGCGCCCGACGTGAATGTATTCGTAGCCGAGGCGCGCTTCGTCGCTCGAGTGTCCCTGGTTGCCCATCTGCGTGACGACGCTTCGGGTTTCTCCTTCGCTTTCTTCGCGAGCTGCCGCGCTTCCTCGACCGACCAGCAGAGCGGCTTCTGCACGTAGACGTGCTTGCCAGATCCATCGCGGCGAGCGCGATCGACGGCGTGCATGTGATCCGGCGTCGCGACGACGATCGCGTCGATGTCCTTCTGCTTGTCGAGCATCTCGCGGTAGTCGCGGTATCGCTTCGAGTCTCGGCATCTGCTCGCTCGATGAAGCGCCGCAGTGCCGCCGCGTCGTCGATCCGCGGCCGCGTCTCGTTCGCGGCCGACCTGCGCCTTCGACTTGCGCGCGCCTGCGGCCGGCTCGGCCTGGGTCTGCGGCGCGGTGCCGCCGCGCGTCGCCGCGTCGTTCTTCCATGCGCTTCAGCTGCGCATCGAGCGAGCGCGTCGTCGACGTCGCAGATCGCGACGATGTTCTGGCTCATGAGCCGGCGCGTGTTGCTGCCGCCCATGCCGCCGACGCCGACGGTGGCGATGTTGACCGTGTCGCTCGGCGCCTGGAACCCGCGGCCGAGCACGTGCCGGGGCACGATCATGACGCCCGCGCCTGCGACGGCGGTCTTGTTGATGAAATCGCGCCGGGTGATGCCCGCGGCATCATTCGGCTGTTGAGGTTCGTCTCGTTCCGTCATGATGACCTCTTTCCTGGAGTCCGCCGGTCATTGTAGCGCCAAATGACACGGTCGGTCGTTCGGTCGTTCGGTCGTTCGGTCGTCCGGACGTTCGGTCGCTCGGTCGTCCGGTCGCTCGCTCGGTCGGCCGGACAGCCGCTATAGTGAAGACACCGTGCGCGGTTCACGTTACGGCTGGCGCGGCGCGCTTGCGGCACTGATCACGGCGATCGCGGCAGCCGGGGCCTGTTCCGATGCGAATCCGAACAGTCCTGGGCAAAGCGACGATCCCCAGGGACCCAATACCCTCTCGCCTGCGGAGCGCGCGGCCGGATGGCGGCTGCTGTTCGACGGCCGCACGACGTCGGGATGGCGCGGCTTCAAGCAGTCGAGCATGCCCGGCGGATGGCAGGCGGTCGACGACGCGCTCACGCGCGTCACCGGCGGCGGCGACATCATCACGATCGATCAATTCACGAACTTCGAGCTGGCGCTGGAGTGGCAGGTTGCGCCCGGCGGCAACAGCGGCATCATGTTCCGCGTGACCGAGGCGGCGGACGCGACCTACCTGACAGGACCCGAGATGCAGGTGCTCGACAACGCCGGCCATCCCGACGGGGCGAGCCCTCTCACTTCTGCCGGGGCCTGCTACGGCCTGTACCCGCCGTCGTCGAACGTCGCCCGGCCCGGCGGCTCGTGGAACGCAGTCCGGCTGATCGCGAACGGCACGCACGTCGAGCACTGGCTGAACGGTGTGAAGATCGTTGAATACGAGCTCTTCAGCGCCGACTGGCTCGCAAGATTCCAGGCCAGCCCGCACCGCGACGCAGCACGCTACGGCCGGGAACCAACCGGCTTCATCGCACTGCAGGATCACGGGGACCGGGTCGCGTACCGCAACATTAAGATCAGAGTTCTGTGATTGCCGACAGTCGACGGCGTCAGCGCCGGCTTCTTGCAGCGATCGCGCCGACGTAACACACCGCGATCACGAACAGCAGCGCCCGGAAGCCGGTGACGAGCGAGAGATACTCCCCCACGCCGCCGACCATCGCGCCGAGCAGGTTGGTGCCGTAGTCGCGCGGCAGCGAAGTCGATCGCTTGATCTCCGAGCCGAAGAGCAGCCCCGCGCAGAGGATCGGGCTGAACATCAGCACGGCGTAGAAGACCGATTCCACGATGCGGCTGTCGAACGCGACGGTGCCGACCGGGATCAGATAGTTCAGCGCCAGGAGCGCGAGCAGCGCGGCGCCGACGAGCCACGGCCTCGTGATCTCCACGCGCGACACGATGTAGTTCGCGGCGAGCGCCATCGTGAGCACGGATGCGATGGCGAGGGACGCGACGACCCAGGTAGACCCCCACAGCAGCGCGAACTGGATGATCGACTTCGTCTCGAGCAGCATGAAGCCCGCGCCGAGCAGGAAGAACGTCCACGACCACCGCCCGGCTTGTCCGCGGACGACCAGCAGCACGACAGCGGTGGACACGACGAGCACGAGCGCGAGCGCCGCGAGGTAGTGCCGCGGGATGTGGCGATCGCGCAGATAGAGGAACGGCCAGTCGTCGCGCGCCGGCTCGATCGCCGCGTCGCGCGCGTGCATGCGCGCGGGGCTCGGCGCGTGCGACTGCCCGTACGCGGTGACGCGCTCGGGAATCTCCGGGTCCTTCGTCAGCGACGCGAGGCGCGGCCCGGCCATCAGCACTCCGAGGTACGCGCGCGCCGCGTGCACGTGGACGCGCGGCTCCTGCCCGAACGCCGCCGACGAGATGTTGGCGAGCCGATCGACGAGCCACGGCTCCCGGAAATAGTTGTAGACGACGAGCAGCCCGTCCGGCGCGAGACGATCCTTCACCGCGCGGAACGACTCCTCGGTGAACATGTAGCTCTCGAGCCGGACGCCCGAGAAACTCGACTGCATCGTCAGCGAATCGATCAGCGCGAACACGACGAGGTCGTATTTCTTCCTCGTCGTCCTCAGGAAATGCCGCGCGTCGTCGGTGACGACGGTCACTCGCGGATCGGAGTACGGATGATCGGGGTGGTACTGGCGCCCGAGGCTGACGATCACGGGATCGATCTCGACGGCATCCACGTGCTTCGCGCCGTGCCGCAGCGCGGCCGACACGTCCGTGCCCGACCCGGCGCCGAGGACGAGGACGTTCTCGAACGTGTCGCCGAACACCATGTACGGCCACTGGTAGAAGTACTCCTTGTGGTCGACCGGCGCCATGGACTGATGAAAGATGTTGTTGACCTCGACGACGGTGTCGGCGCCCTCGTGCCCGACGGTGATCTTGTAGTACGGCGACCAGAACGAGTTGCGCGCGAGCGCGTGGATGAATCCCAGCGACACGATCAGCAGGACGGCGTGGAGCGCGAGCACGGAACCCCGCGGCAGCGCTCGCGGACTCTCGTCCGGCGCAGGCACGGACAGGAGCGGAACGGCCGCGGCAAAGGCGACGCCGAACCACCACGTCGGCGAGAGCTGCAGCCACGAGATCATCGCGAACAGGCCGACTCCGGCCAGGCTGCCGAAGAGGTTCAGCGTGTACCCGCGGAGCGGCGGCAGCGCGGCCATCTCCTTGCCCATGCGCTGCGCGAGCGTCGTGAAGAGCGCCGCCACGATCACGAAGACCAGCGGCAGGAGCATCCAGCTCTCGACGACGACGACGGGTTCAGTCGTGCCGCTCGTGAAGTAGATGCTTCCGGTCGTCGGCACCGCGACTTCGAGGCGGAAGAAGTACACCGCCGCGACAACGGCCGCCTGGAGCAGCGGGAACCACGCGAAGAGCCGCGCGCGCGACGCCGCGAGGAGGCATCCGACGCCGATCCCGAGAAAGCTCGCGAGCAGGATGAAGTTGGAGAAGTACGCGAGCAGCCGGATGTGCGCCGGCATCCAGCGAATGAGCGCGACTTCGAGGAAGAGTACGAGAAACGAGGCGAGGAAGACCCTCGCCCCACGCGAATCGGAAGCCGTCATGCGAGGCCGAGCTTCTTCAGCTGTTCGGCCGGGCAGCCGTCCCACTTGGGGACGACGGTGTTGCCCATGTACCCGAGATCGGTCATGCCCATTTTGCTCGTCCAGAAGCCGGTGGCCGTCAGATCGCGGAAGCTGCGGAAGAAGGCCTGCCCGTGGGTGAGTCCCGGCTTCAGGGTTCCGTACGTCGCGATGTCGCCGAGCAGCTCCTCGCGCTGGGCGGCGGTGGCGGTCACAAACCTCTGATCGTATCTTCTCTGCGACTCGCCGTCGAGCCACGAGAGCCCGCCCCGCATCGCCACCTGCCGCGCGGGCTGGTCGATCATCGTGAAGTCCATGAACTCGGGCACGCCGGCGTCGGTCGCGCCGCCGGATCGATCGTCCTTGGGAATGATCAGATCCGCGAGCATCCGCACCGTGGCGTATTCGTGGGGCGTGAAGAACTTCGGCGCGAACGCGGCGCCCTTCTTCTGCGCGGCCGCGCGCGCCTGGGTTGCGAGGTGGTGCGCCTGCTGCGCTTCGGCGTCCGTGAGCGCGAAGGCCGCCGCCGCGGGGGCGGCCGACATGATCTTCAGGAGCGTCCGGCGATTGATGGCGTCCATTAGAGTCGTCCTGCTTTCCGCTCCGCGGCGATGAACTCGCTCGTGCGCATCGACAGCGCGAGGATCGTCCAGGTGCAGTTCTTGTCCGGCTGAGAGACGAACGGCCCGGCGTCCGCGACGAACACGTTGCGGCAGTCGTGCGCCTGGCAGTTCGCGTTCAGCACCGACGTACCTGGATCCTTGCCCATGCGCGTGACGCCGAGCTCGTGGATGATCCGTCCGCCAGGCGCCAGCCCGTACATCCGCTCACGCGTCGGCATCTCCGACATCGGCGTGCCGCCCATCTCCGCGATGATGGCGCGAAACGTCTCCTGCATGTGCCTCGCCTGATTGATCTCGTAGTCGGCGAACTTGAAGTGGAAGCGCGGCACGGGGATGCCCCACTTGTCGACGACCGCGGGATCGATCTCCATGTAGCTGTCCTTGTTCGGAATCATCTCCCCGCGCCCCGAGAAACCGACGGTCGATCCCCAGAAGCGGCGGTAGTCGTCCTTGAGCGTCTTGCCGTAGCCGGGACCGGACGCCGCGTTCCCTCCCCCCACGAGCGACGCGGCCCGCATGTGATTCTGAATGCCGCCCATGAAGCCGAAGCTCGGCATCCCGCGGCCGCCGCCCGGCTCGATGTGATAGCCGCGCGGAAAATCGAGCTTGCGGTTGTCGCCCCACCACGGCATGAAGATGTGCATCCCGCCGACGCCATCCTCGTTGTGCCTCACGCCGTCCATCAGTTTCGGAACGAAGCCCTGCACGCTGAGGCCGGTCGTATCCGTCAGGTACTTGCCGACGTTGCCGCTCGAGTTGCCAAGCCCTTGCGGAAACCTGGACGACTTCGAGTTGAGCAGGATGCGCGCGGATTCGCACGCGCTCGCGGCGAGCACGACGATGCGTGCCTGCGCGTGGTTCTCGCGGCCGGTCGTCTTGTCGATGTAGGCCACGCCGGTGGCCAGCCCCTGATCGTTGACCGTCACCTCGCGCGCCATCGCGTTGGCGACGATCGTCAGGCGCTTGGTCTCGAGCGCCGGCGGAATCAGCACCGAGGGGGACGAGAAATTCGAGTGCTGCGCGCAGCCGCGATTGCACTGCCCGCAGTAGTGGCAGGCCAGCCGGCCGCCGAGGGGCTGCGTGAGGATCGACAGCCGGCTCGCGATGCACGTGATCTTCAGGCGATCCGCCGCCTGCTTGATCAGCAGCTCGTAGCAGCGCGGCTTCGGCGGCGGCAGGAAGACGCCGTCGGGATCGTTCGGCAATCCCTCCTTGCTGCCGAAGATGCCGATCGTCGAGTCGACGCGATCGTAGTACGGCTTCATGTCCTCGTAGGTGATCGGCCAGTCGTCGCCGAGCCCGTCGAGGCTCTTCCGCCGGAAATCGTCGGGACCGAAGCGGAGCGAGATGCGTCCCCAGTGGTTCGTGCGTCCGCCGAGCATGCGCGATCGAAACCAGTCGAACGTGCTGCCCGCGCCGTTCGTGTACGGCTCGCCGTCGAGCGTCCATCCGCCGAACGCGGCGTCGAACTCGCCGAACTGCTGCTTCTCCGTCGCCGCGCCGCGCCGCGGCGAGTCGTACGTCCAGTGGAACATGTACGAATCGGCCGTCGGGTTCCACATCGGCCCGGCCTCGAGCATGAGCACGCTGGCGCCCGCCTCGGTCAGCACCTTCGCGGCCATGCCGCCGCCGGCGCCGGAACCAACGATGCAGACGTCGTGAACGGTTCGGGGGCGGATTATCTGCATTGTCCTGGGTTCAAGGTTCAGGGTTCAGGGTTCAAGGTTCTGGTTCAGCGGTTCGAGCGACCGAACGACCGGACGACCGGACGACCGGACGACCGACGGAATTCTAGTCGAACTCCCCGGGTTGATCCTTGCGGTCCGACGTAATAGCATCCCGGCCCATGCGCATGATCATCGCACTCTTGACGTTCGTCGCGCTCGCCGCGCTGGTCCCGGCGAACGCTCAGCAGGGATTCACCGGCCGCTGGAACCTCACGGGGACGGGCGAGGACGCCAACCGCGTCTACTGGCTCGAGGTGACCGACCAGGGCGGTCAGTTGAAGGGCATGTTCCTCAACCGCAGCGGAAGCCCGATCGCGCTCGCGAGCGTCAAGGTCGACAGCGGGACGCTCGTGTTTCAGCTACCCCCGGGCCGCGACAACAAGCCCGGGCTCGAGTTCCGCGCGAAGCTGCAGGGCGACAAGCTCATCGGCAGCCACGTCCAGGGCGATCGCACGATCAACTGGGTGGGCGTCCGTCCGCCGAAATGGCCGGCGTCGAACGCGAACGCGAAGCACACGTACGGAAAACCCGTCGAGCTGTTCAACGGCACGTCGTACGACGCCTTCGGCCCGCAGTCCGGCGACAAGATCACGAACTGGTCGATCGAGGCCGGCGTCCTCGCGAACGCGCCGCCTTCGAGCAATCTCGTCTCGAAGCAGAAGTTCAAGGACTTCAAGATCCAGGCGGAATACAAGCTCGCCGAGAAGAGCAACAGCGGCATCTTCCTGCGCGGCCGCTACGAGCTGCAGCTGGTGGACGACTTCGGCAAGCCGGTCGAGAGCCACGGGCACATGGCCATCTACGCGTGGACGCCTCCGCTCGTGAACGCGAGCAAGCCGGCCGGAGAATGGCAATCGCTCGAGGCGATCCTCGTCGGCAACCGCCTGAGCGCGGTGCTGAACGGCCAGAAGGTGCACGACAACGTGGAGATTCAGGCGATCACGGGCTGCGGCGATCGACGCCGACGAGCTCGCGCCTGGACCGATCCTGGTGCAGGGCGATCACGCCAAGGTGTGGTTCCGGAAGATTATCGTGACGCCGATTCAGTAGGTCAGCGCGTGCAGCCCTTCACTTCGTCGGCCATGTTCCCCAGCTCCGAGTCGAGCCCCACGCCGGGGCCGTAGGTGCTGTTGCGGACGGAGCGGATGAAGGTGCTCGTGGAATCGAGCGGCAGCGACGCCACGTTGCCGCAGAACGTGTACCAGCTGCCGTCGCGGCTCAGATACTGCTCGACGTTCGAGAGGTAGAACGCCGCGACGGTCCCTTCCTTCTCGCGAACGTAGCGCCCGACGGCGCGCAGCGCCTTGGGACCCGAGAAGTTCCCGACGACCGGCACGAACAGATTCTTTTCGTGCAGCTCCTTCAGCACCTGGAAGTTTTCCTCGCTCGCCAGGAAGCTCCGGTTCTGCCCCTTCCCATCGTCGGCCACCATCAGGTCCCAGTAGGTCGGAGCGTTCCGGCCGCCGCCCCGCCCGGTCGACCAGTACCAGAGGCCCGGGCCGTAGTACGAGAAGGTGCCCTGCACGGATTCGATGCCCTTGAGGTCATCGGCCGACAGCGGCAGGTTGCGCTTCCTGATCAAGTGATCCTGGATCGCCTTCACGTTCTGCCTGAATAGCGACTCGCTCTGATCCACCTTGTCGAGCGCGGTGAAGATGTCGTGCGGCGTCGACTTCGCGCTGAGTCCCTGCGGACGTTTCCGCGAGAACAGCGAGAAGACGAACTCGACGCGATCGCTCGACATCTCGAAGAGCGCCTTGTACATCAGATGCAGCTGCAGGTTGCCGCGACGGATGTCGACGATGAAGGCCATGCGCGGCTTGAGGGCCGCGATGTAGGTGAAGTTCTGCTCCGGGCCGACGCCGAGGTACACGCGGCTCAACCGCGGGGGGCGCGCGAGCTCGGGGATGACGTACTGCAGGTAGATTTCGTTCGAGAGGAGATTGTCGGATCGGAACTCGCCGTTCGGCTCCGAGAACTCGGTGACGAGCTCCCAGAACTCACGATCGCTGAGACGGTCGGGAAGCGACGGGGCGACGGCCCGCAGCGAATCGCGTGCGAGGCCGGTCAGCGCGACCGACAGTACCGAGGCCAGCAGAAGGAGGGAACGCCGTCTCGTCACGCGTGAGGCACTCCTGTGCAGCGATTCTCGCCAGCCTCAAGCCTTCTGTCAACAGCGTACGCACGATCCTACCGCACGACGCGCATCGGGACGAACGTCCTGACCGATTCCTGGCCCGCCGCGGCGCTGATCGCGATCAGGAACTCGCCCCGCGCGACCGACGAGAGCGGCAGATCGATCTCGTAGTGGTTCTGGTCGGGTGCGCGGCGCGTCAGCGGCAGCTCGGCGAGGTCCTTTCCCCACTGGCTGATCATCCTCGACGAGACCTTCGCGTCCGCGGCGCCCGCGCCGTACACCGTGAACCGCACGAACAGCCGATCGGTCCTCACGAACTCGCGGCCGGCGTACGGCATCCCGGTCAGGCTCCGGTCGAGATTCCTGAGCTCGAGGGCGTTCTGCGTGCGGAAGACCGCGGGCGCGCCGATCGTCAGCGCCGCTGCGCCGGGATCGGGGACCGCGATCGTCCGGACGTCGCGGTCGATGAGATCGCCCTTGTCGTCAGCCACCGTAATCGTCACCTTCATCGCGCCGGGGGCGGCCGGAATCGCCGTGCCTTCGGACGCGAGGCTGCCTTCGAACACGGTCTTCTCGCCCTGCGCCGCTACGGCCGAGACCTTGAGCGGACGGCCCGGCGTGGCGCTGGCGGTGGCGCGCGGTACCCAGGTCAGTCGCACCGTCGGCCCCGACGCATCGACGGACGCGCCGATCCAGAGCTCGATCGCCCGGCGAGCGGTCGCCGACGGCAGCGCCGACAGCGCCTGCTGGACGTCGGGAGGCATCTCCGCGTCAGCCGCCTTGGTTCTCGCGCGCTCGATGTCGGAGACGCTCGGCGCCCAGTACCCGGAACGGGCGCGCACGTCGAGGCCTGACGGCTTCACGCGCACCTTGATCTTGTGGAACTTGCCATCGAGCGGGTTCTGCGCCGGCGTGTACCCGAGCAGGTAGAAGCCGCTCGCCTGCGTCACGACCGACTGCATCGACTGAACGAGATCGTTGCTCCGGAAATACTGGCCGCCGGTTTCATTCGCGACCGGCTCGAACATCGACGCGAACCGCTGCGTCCCGAAGCCCCTCGGATCGATCGAATAGATCGCCGTGTTGTTGTCGTTGGCCGTGCGGATGAGATCGGTCATCAGCGACTGTCCGTCGCGCATCATGCCGCGCAGCCCCTCGCTGATCAGGATGATGGACTTGCGGCCGTCCCGCAGGCCGCCGAGGTGCACGGCCGCGGACTTGAGCGCCGAGACGGTGACTTCCGACCGCAGCCGCTCGATGTCGCCGCGCTGCAGCTGCGCGTCCTCGACCGCGCTCCGCGTCGGCACGTACACGCCCGATCGGCCGATGAGCTTTCGCGTCCGCTCGAACAGCTCCAGCCGATCGCGCGTGAACTGGATCGCCTCGATCGGCGTCAGCGGATCCATGAAGCCGACGATGTCGGTCGGACCGAACGCGGTGCGGACGAACTGCATGAGCGACCCGCGCGCGCGGGTCGCGCTCGCCATCTGCCCGATGTGGTACTCGTCCCAGAAGATCAGGAAGAGCCGGACGTTGTCCTTCGCCGCCTCCGTCGCCGCGTGCGATCGCGATCGAATCGTCAGCGACACCTCGTCGTCGGCGTTCGGCTGCCCGTCCGCCCTGACGTACTGGAAGGCGCGAATCTCCTGGGTGACGCCGGCTTCCTCGAGCTCGAAATCGCTGGACGTGAGCGAGGTCACGGGGTGGCCGTCGCGGTCGAGGACGACAGCGTCCACTCGGACGAGCTCGGCTCCCGTGCGAAACACGGGCTTCGGGGGCTGCGTGGTAGACGGCTGGCCGGCCGGGGGCTGCGCGGGAGGCTGGCCCTGGGCGGTTTGCTGATCGGGCGCAACCGCCCCGGGCCCGGGCGCCGGCGCGCCGAGCCAGAGGATGCCGAGAACGATCAGGGCGCAGGCGCCAGTCGGGGGTCTCACCTTGTTAAGTATGCGCGGAAGTATGCGCGGCCAGAGGCGGCGCGATGAAAACTATTGACGACCGAAATGGTCGGATATATCGTTGGCCGAGCCGAAATGAGATTGATCTCATTTTGGCGGTCCGGACGGACACGCGACACCGAGCGTGCCCTTCCGGATCAAGTCCCGCCGGGTGCGTCAACACCCGGCGGGAACCGAACAAGCTCTGGACGGACTGAATCACACGACTGGCGCGTGACGCATTCGGCAGTCGCATTCTAGCGGACGCCGTCATGCCGCGCCAGATCGGAGGCGCACATGAAGGTCGAAGACTCGGACGAGAAAGCGCGCACGCGCGGCCTCGCCCTGGCTCGTCGTCGGCGCGTTCGTCGGCAGCATTTCCCAGGCTACACGCCGCGTGTCCCCGTCCATCGACGCTGCCGCCGAACGCCGCATCACATCGAGTCCAGCCGCATCGAAGCGGCACTCGCCCACGTGCGAGATCTGCACGCCCAGCGAGACGATCCCGCTGCGGCGCGTGGCGGATCAGCCGGCCGTCGCGCATCCGAGTCGCCGCAGGCTGGCCCCCGGTCTTCCCGTTTGCGATTTCCTCCGGTCCGCTCCCCGACGGCCATCCAGGAGTTCGAGAAGCTCACGGGCGTGACGGTGCGCGCCGCGGACAACGTCGTGCGGAATCCTGACGACCGACGGCGTGACCGGGGTGCTGAGCGCGGCGCGCGCGCTCGACCGCTTCTCTGCCGGCACCGAGCCTGTCGTATCGGTTCGTCGATCGCCTCGACCGTGTGATCGAGATTCGGTCGATGCCGCGTCGATGGAAGTCAGCGGCGCGCTGCAGCGCGTCGAGTCGGCGAAATACACCGCGCCGCTCAGCGAGACGCCGCAGACGATCCAGGTGATCCCGCGCGCGCTCCTCGACGAGCAGGGCGCGACCACGCTGAGCGACGCGCTGCGCAACGTCCCGGGCATCACGATGCAGGCGGGCGAAGGCGGCGGCGCGTCGAACACGACCGGCGACATGTTCAACATGCGGGGCTTCTCGGCGAACAACAGCCTGTTCGTCGACGACGTGCGCGACGACGGGCTGCGTCGTCGCGCGACGTGTTCAACCTCGAGCAGATCGAAGTGTTCTCCGGGCCGACCGGATCGGATGTCGGACGCACGAACGCGGCGGGCTACATCAATCTGACGACGAAGACTCCGCGGCCCGGACGCATTCGACGCCGGGAGCTCAGCCTACGGCGCCGGCGACCAGGTGCGCACGACGGTCGACCTCAATCAGCCGATCGCGCTCGGCGCGCCAGCGGCACGTTCTTCGGGAATGCCGCCGTGAGGGTGAACGCGTTCTGGCAGGACGGCGGCATCGCCGGCCGCGACTACGTCGCAGCGCGACAGCCAAGTCGATCGCCCCGTCGATCGCGTTCGGGCTCAGGACGCCCACACGGGCGACGGTCTCCGGCCAGTTCATGCGCCAGGACAACCTCGCCGACTACGGGTTGCCGGCGGCCGCGTCGCCGGTCGGTCCGCTGACGCCGACGTCGGTCGCTCGCGGCGACTCCGGTCGATCAGGACACCTACTACGGAAGTCCGGACTACGACTACGACAAGGTGCGCAGGACAACGTCATGCTGCGCGTCGAGCACGATTTCGCACCGGGGCCTGACGCTTCGGAACCAGACGCGCTACAACGAGTCGACGCGCGGCGCGCCGTCATCACGTCCATCGCCAATCCGGCGGCCTACAACCCGGCGACGAACCTCGTCACGCTGAGCCGCCAGGCCAACGAGCGGCACAACGACATCTTCTCCAATCAGACCAGCCTCGTCGCGAGCCTGACGACCGGACGGATTCGTCACGACCTCAGCGTCGGGCTCGAGTTGATGCGCGAGGAGACAGTCGGCGCCGACGCTCGGCGGCGTCGGCACGCGCGCGCCGGTCGATCTGAACAACCCCGACGTCTTCAGCCCGGTCGTCGGCATGGACATCGTCGCCCACCGGCGCGCTTGCCGACGGCCGCACCGATACGGTCGGCGGTCTACGTCTTCGACGCGTTCGACATGGGACCACGGGTGCGCGTCAACGGCGGCATCCGTATCGAGCGCGTACGACACGCACGTCGCATTCCGTCGCCGCGACCGGCGTCGTCACGGATCTCGACGGCCAGAGACACGCTCGTCAGCGGCAAGGCTGGAATCGTCTATCGCCTGAACCAGTCGGGCAACGTGTACGCGTCGTACGGATCGTCCGTCACGCCGCCAGGATCGGCGAACTTTCAGCTGAACGCCGCGGCCGGCAATCAGAACAACCCGAACGTCGATCCGCAGAAGTCCACGAACTACGAGGTCGGCACGAAGTGGGACTCGCGTCGGGGCGGCTGCAGTTGAGCGGCGCGTACTTCTACACGGAGAACACGAACGTCATCTTCGTCGTGGATGCCTCAGCGGTACCGCCGATCTTCAACCAGGACGACGACCAGCGCGTCAGCGGTGTCGCCGTCGGCCTCGTCGGCCGCATCACGCCCGCGTGGGACGTGAGCATGAGCGTGCAATACCTCGACTCGAGGGCGGACAGCCAGAATCCGGCGCTCGACGGCCAGCGGCTGATCCTCGCGCCGGAAGTTCTCCGGCAACCTCTGGACGACGGTGCGGTTGCCTCCGCGACATCCGCGTCGGCGGCGGCATCCGCTACACCGACCCGACGTTCGTGAACGCGGCGAACACGATCGTGATCCCGCGATACGCGGTGGCGGACGCGCTGGTCGAGAGCGCCAATCGGTCAGCGGCTGACGCTGCGCCTGAACGCGTACAACCTGACGGACCGCGAGTACATCCGCAACATCAACAACAACGCCGGCCGGTACAACCCGGGGACGCCGCGATCGTTCCTGCTGTCGACTGCCGTGCGCTTCTAACCACGGACAACACGGATCTCCTTCCATGCTGATACAGGTACCCGACGTACTCACTCGAGAACAGGCAGCGCGGGCGCGGCAGGCGCTCGAGCAGACGGAGTGGCTCGACGGCCGCGTGACCGCCGGGCCGCAGTCGTCACGAACCAAGTACAACCTGCAGCTGCGGCGAGGACACGCCGCTCGCGCGTGAGCTTGGAGATCAGATCCTCGCGGCTCTGCAGCGCAACAGCCTCTTCATGTCGGCTGCGCTGCCGCTCAAGGTGTTTCCGCCGCTGTTCAACCGGTATTCGGGCGGCCATTCGTTCGGCAGCCACGTCGACAACGCGATCCGGCAGGTTCCGGGCACGCCGCATCGGGTTCGCACCGACCTCTCGGCCACGCTTTTCCTCGCCGATCCGGAGGAGTACGACGGCGGCGACCTGGTCGTCGAAGACACGTACGGCGTGCACACGGTGAAGCTGCCGGCCGGCGACATGGTGCTCTACCCGTCGACCAGCCTCCATCACGTCACGCCGGTGACGCGTGGCGCTCGACGTCGCCTCGTTCTTCTGGATCCAGAGTCTGGTGCGCGACGACGGGCGGCGGACGCTGTTGTTCGACATGGACGTCGCCATTCAGCGAATCACGCAGGATGTTCCCGATCATCCGTCGGCCGTTCAGTTGACCGGCGTGTATCACAACCTGCTCGGCAGTGGGGCAGAGTCTCTGAACCTGCGACAGAAGAATACAGAACACGGAATGGCAGAAGCACATTGACGAGGTTCGTGAGAGATGAAGCTGCGAACGGTTCTGTTCTGGACCCACCTGACGGCGGGCACGATCGCCGGAATCGTCATCCTGGTCATGTCGGTCACCGGCACGCTGCTGACGTTTCAGCAGTCGGTGCTGGGGATCATCGAGCGATCTCAACGCGTGGTCGTGCCTCCTGCGGACGGACGCCGGCTCGATCTCGACACGCTCCTGGCCGTGTGCGCAGCGCCGTGCCCGGGGCGCAGCCTGCGACGATGACGCTCGACTCGGATCCGGCAGCGGCGGTGCAGGTCAGCCTCGGCACTCAGGGAATGGTGTTCGTCAACCCATACACAGGTGAAGTGCTCGGATCCGGATCGGCGAGAGCACGAGCGTTCTACCGCTCCGTCACGAACTGGCACCGCTACCTGGCGGTTGACGGAGAGCATCGCGCGACCGCGAGGGCGATTACAGGAGCGTGCAACGCGGCGTTTCTCGTGCTTGCCGTCACGGGCCTGTACCTCTGGTGGCCGCGGCAGTGGACGGCGCGGCACATCGCCCCAATCATGCTCTTCAGACGTGGCCTTCGCGGCAAGGCGCGCGACTTCAACTGGCACAACACGATTGGCTTCTGGTGCGCGCCCGATCCTGATCGTGCTCACCGCGAGCGGGATGGTCATCTCGTACGCGTGGGCGAGCAATCTCGTCTACACGCTGACGGGGAGTCCTCGTCCGGCGACCGCCGGCCGTGGCGCAGGGCCCGGTGCTGAAGCGCAGGGCGGCGGGCGCGGTGGTGGACGTGGCGGCGGACGCGGAGGCGTGCGCGCGCCGGAAAGCCGCGGACCGGGGGCGGCCCGGCGGCTTCGCGCGAGGCCGATCCCGCACCGGCCGCCCAGTCGATCGCGCTCGCACCGAAGACGGCCGGGCGGCGTCGTGCCTGCGTGGAAGACGATGATCATCCGGCTGCCGCCGCGCGCCGGCGGGCCGGTCTCGGTCTCGATGTCGGATCGCGATCACTGGAACAGCTTCGCGCGATCGACGCTCACGCTCAACGCCGTCGACCGGCGCGGAAGTTCGATGGGAGCCGTACGACCAGAACTCAGCGCGGACAGAAGCTGCGCGGCTGGCTGCGCTTCGCGCACACGGGTGAGCTCGGAGGTCGTGCTGGCGAAGCGGTGGCCGGCCTGGCGTCAGCTGGCGGGGTGTTTCTCGTCTAGACCGGCATTTCGCCTGGCGCTTCGACGGCTCGTCCGCGTGGCGCGCGAGACGCAGCAAGCCCGACGAGACCCTCGAAACGCCGGCCGCCCGGGTGGCGTAAGAACGCGCGGAGGATTCCGCGTCTATGAAACGTGCGCCCGCCTCAGCTCTCGCGACCCTGATTGCCGCCGCGGTCATTGGCACCGCGCTCACGGCTGCCGACGGCGATCGGTACTGGCCTCAATGGCGCGGCCCGAACGGCACGGGCGTCTCGAAGCTCGCCAAACCGCCGACCACGTGGAGCGAAACCAGCCACGTGCGCTGGAAAAAGGAGATCCCGGGACGCGGCGCCGGCACGCCCGTGATCTGGGGCGACCTCGTCTTCATCTCGACCGCCGTTCCCGTCGGCGTCAGCGAGGCCGAGGCCCACGCCGCTCGCGGCACGGCGCCGGGCACGCACAAGTACGTCGTGATGGCCCTGAGCCGCAAGGACGGACGCGTGGTCTGGGAGCGCGTCGCGCGCGAAGACCTGCCGCACGAGGGCAGCCACCAGGAATGGGGCACGTGGGCGTCGCCCTCGATCGTCACCGACGGCACGCACGTGATCGCCTCATTCGAGTCGCGCGGCATCTACGCGTACGACATGAAGGGCACGCCGGTCTGGCAGAAGGATCTCGGCGACAAGAAGATGCGGAACCAGTTCGGTGAAGGGAGCTCTCCCGCCCTGCACGGGAACCTCCTCGTCATCGTCTGGGATCACCAGGGCGAATCGTTCATCACCGCGCTCGACAAGCGCACGGGCGAAGAGCGGTGGCGCACCGCGCGCGACGAGATCGACTCCTGGGCAACGCCGCTCGTCGTCGAGCTCGCTGGCGGCGCGCAGGTCGTCACCAGCGGGATGAAGCAGGTCCGCAGTTACGATCTCGAGACCGGGAAGGTGATGTGGTACGGCGCGGGCACGACGATGAACCCGATTCCGTCGCCGGTGGCGGAGGACGGGCTCGTGATCCTCACGGCGGGATTTCGCGGGAACAACCTGAAGGCCGTCCGCCTTGCCGACGCGAAGGGCGACATCATGAATACGCCGGCGCTGGTGTGGTCGCTCGATCGCGACACGCCGTACGTGCCGTCTCCCCTGCTCTACGACGGGATCCTCTACCTGCTGAAGTCGAACAACGGGCTGCTGTCAGCCTTCGACGCGAAGACCGGCAAGCCGCACTACCAGGTCACGCGGCTCGAGGCGGCGTCGAACGTCTTCGCGTCGCCCGTCGGCGCCGCCGGCCGCATCTACATCCCAAGCCAGCAGGGCACGACCGTCGTATTGAAGCACGGCCCGACGTTCGAGGTCCTCGCCGAGAACAAGCTCGACGACGGCTTTAACGCGTCGCCCGCGCTCGTCGACAACGAAATTTATCTAAGGGGTAGCAGGTCCTTGTACCTGTATTTCCGACTAGGTCATTGCGGATCGGGGATTGCGGATTGCCGAATGGGAGTGAAGATTGCGGATTTTTGATTCAATCCGCAATCCTCAATCCGCAACCCCAAATCCACAATCCCCACAATCCGCAATTCAATCCGCAATCCCCAATCCGCAATCTACTTTCTAGGTTCGGACGAGGGCGGCACGATTCCCTTCAGGCGCATGTAGGTCACCATGTTGCCGTAGTGCTCGAAATCGTGGTGGGTGTTGAACTCGAGCACCGAGAGCGTCGCCATCTCGCCGAAGACCGACTTCACGACCGTGGCGCCCGCCGCGTCGGTCATGCCCGCGTGGATCTTGTCGCAGTACGCGAACGAGTCGGCCAGCGCCTTCTGGAGATCGGCTTTCGAGGACTTGCCCTTCTCGATCGGTTGTTCGAACCCGCCCGCCGGCGGCTTCTCGCCCGCCGCCGCGGCGCAGAATCCGAAGTTCGCGTCCGCCACGTGGCCGACCAGCTGGCCGAAGCTGCGCACGTCGGGCGTCGGCTTGAAGGCGTACAGGTCCTCCGGGGCTTTCTCGGCCGCGCGCGTCACGTAGCCCTTGATGATCTCGTAGGTCCGCTTCGCACCGGCGGAGAGAGGGTTCGCCGTCTGGGCCTCGGCGCTGCTGCCGGTCACGAGCGCCAGTCCGAACAGGGTGATACAGATCTTTTTCACGGCCACTACTCCTTCTTGTAACGCCCGCAGGGCACGACTGGAAAGTCTACACCTGTAACGGCACAGCCTGCCGGCGGGTCGCGAACGACGAAATGAACGCGGCCGCATACAACCCGGCGGCGAGCCAGTACAGGAACTGGAAACCGAAGTACATCGCGTTGTATTCGAGCAGGCCGCCGCACATCGCGCCGAACAGGTTCGCCGCCATCGCGCCGGTGATACCGGTGCTCGTCTTGTCGCGCGCGATGAGCGACGAGAACACGATGCCCGAGAAGAAGAGCGGCGACGTCAGCACGATCACCGTCGCGAGCTGGCCGCCGGCGGTTGACGAAAACCCTCCGCCCCTTGCCACGACGACCCCGACGCCGAGACTGAGCAGGAGCAACACATACGGCACGAGCGGACGCTCGATCCTCAGCAGCTGCACCACCAGGTTCGCCAGAAACGCCATCGTCAGGATCCCGGCGATGACGATGCCGATGACCTGCCAGGTGTTGCCGAACGCGAGCCCCATCTCGGTAATGCCCTTCGTCTCGACGAGCATGAAGCCCGCGCCGAGGAAGAAGAACGGCACGTTCCCTGCGGTCGGCCGCTCGCTGAAGCTCGCGATCAGGTAGAGCGCGAGGACCAGCACGATGCCGATCATCGCGAGATACGAGACGGGATACGTTCGCCGCGGCATGTAGAAGAACGGCCAGTCGTCGGTGGAGAGATCGGCGCGGATGGAAGGATCCGCGAATCGCGCGGTGCACTCGCGGAACCCGAGGTCCTGGAGCGCGTTCGGCGGCACGTAGACCTCGCCGCGCTTCGACTGGAAGAACGTGACCGAGTGGTCGTAGCGGCCTTCGATGCACCTCGGCTGCTGCCCGTCGAAGGCGGTCTCGAGCATCCGTTGGATCTTGCGTCCCATGTCGTTCGTGATGAGCGCGAACGACAGGACCAGGATGCCGCTGTCCTTCAGCCGGGATCGCGCGTCGCGGAATCCCTCGACCGTGTAGACGAACGAGTCCAGCCTGACGCTCGACGCGTGGCTGAGGAGCGTGTGCGAATCGAGCAGGCCGTACACGATCATGTCGTAGTGCCAGTCGCGCGTCCGCAGGAACGTTCGCGCGTCGTTGACGATCGGACGGACCTGCGGCTGATCGTACGGGTGCTCCGGGTGATTCGCCTTGCCCGCGGCGAGGATCGCGGGATCGATCTCGATCGCGTCGATGAACTGCGCGCCAGATCGCACCGCTGCCGCGACGTCGTTGCCGCTGCCGGCGCCGACGATTGCAACGTCCGCCGGAGTGCCGTAGACCCGGTACGGAAGATCGTAGTAGTTCCGGATCCGCATGGTCTCGGTGTCGAGCGCTTCGGGCTTCGAGAGATTGAAGACCCGCTGATAGTAGTGGCCTGCCGCGCGAATCTCCATGTAGCCCTGCGGCGTGTGCCCGAGCTCGAGCATCTGATACGGCGAATAGATCTTCTGCCAGAGCGGACCGACGGGCCACGCGAGGACGACGAGGCCGGCGACCGCGACGCAGGCAGCGGCGGCGAGCGGAACGCTGCGCCTGACGTGCAGTAAAAGGATCGCCGCGAACGACAGCCCGTACCAGACGATCGGGGGCGTCCACAGAAAGCTCACGAGAAACGTCAGCGCGACGCCGAACAGGCTGCCGAGCAGATTCAGCCCGTACGCGCGCAGGTTGGCGCGCCGCTTCATCAGCCGGCCGCAGACCTGCCCGATCGGCACGAAGGCGATGGCCGTCAGCACGAACGCCGCCGAGAGGAAGAAGTACGTGGCGACGCCTTCCGCGAACGTGGTCAGCACGTTCACGCCCATGTTCAGCTGTTCCTGGAACGGAAGATTGCGGACGCTCGCAAGGCTCCATTCAGGCATCCCGAAGCGGAACGCGATGAGGAACGCGAACTGCCACGCGAGGAGCGGGACGACGGCGGGCAGCGGCGTGCGATCCTTCGCCGCCAGCGAGTTACCCGATGCCCAGCCCGGCGAAGCACGAGAGCAGCGTGAAGTTCTTGTAGAACGCGAAGAACTCGAAGACCGTTCCCTGCCAGCGGATCACGGCCAGCTCCAGGAACAGGCTCAACGCGGCGGCGCCGAAGATCGCGAGATCGACATAGCGAAGCGGCAGCTCGTCGAGATACCGCGTCTGGGCTGCGAAGAGCTCGTCGAGCGATCCCGCTGAGCGGCGAAGCGCTCGCACCGCGACCAGCCCGGCCACGCCGACGGCGAGCGCGATCGCCGCAAACGCGGCGTAGCTGACCAGGGTCCATGGCGCCGGGTTGTTCAGGCGGCTGCAAAAAGCGGTGACGACGGGAACACAGAGGGTGGATACGACCGCGAGCGCCGTCAGGCGCAGGAATACTCTCGTCAGGCCCACATTGTCTCCAGCGTACGAGGGGAAAGGAGCATCATACCCTCCAGTCCAACGAAGCGCTCCTCCCGCTCCTCGGCGCCACCGAAAGGTAACGGGAAATGGCTGGAGATCGCGGGAATCTCGAAGCCACCGCGCTTGACACCAATTGCAAACTGGAGTCGTATCGAGTGCCACTCTGCGGCGGCCTGCCGCGGGCAAGGCGTCCGGCCGGCCGTATCGCCGGCGTCCAGTCAACTGCGTTCGGGAGGAGAACCATGTTTCGCAGTTCGTCCACGGCGTCGATCGTCGTTCGTCGTCGTTCGAGCCTTACCATAAGCGGTCTCGCCGCGATGCTCGCGGCCATTCTGCTCTGCACACCGTCGCCGGCTGCCGCGCAGGCCGTGACGGGAACGCTCCTCGGCAACATCACCGACGCGAGCGGCGCTGCCGTCCCCGGCGCCACCGTCACCGCCACCGAGTTGCAGACCAATACGTCGCGGACGACGGTCAGCAACGAAACCGGGCACTACACGTTCTCGAGCTTGCGCAACGGAACGTACAGCGTGACGGCGGAGCTCCAGGGCTTCCGCAAGGTCATCCGGCAGAACGTGCAGGTCGACGTCAACACGACGCTGCGCGTGGATCTCACGCTGGAGCTCGGGCAGATGTCCGAGGCCGTGACCGTCGCCGCGGAGACGCCGCTCCTCCAGACGGACCGGACCGACACCGGGCGAATCCTCGAGTCGAAGATGGTCACGGAGATTCCGCTCGGCTTCAATCGCAACTTCCAGGGACTGCTGGTGACCGTGCCCGGTGCGACGCGGCCGTTCCGCCCGCACTCGCAGTTCTTCAACTCGCAGGACGCGCTCGGCACCGAGATCAACGGTCAGCCGCGCATGGCGAACAACACGCTCATCGAAGGGCTCGACAACAACCACAAGACGGGGCTGATGGCGGTCATCATTCCGGCGCCCGACGCGCTCGAAACCGTCAGCGTCTCGACGAGCAACTACGACGCGGAGTTCGGCCGGTCGGGCGGCGCGGTCACCAACGTGACGCTGAAGTCCGGGACCAACAACACGAAGGGCAGCGGCTTCTTCTTCGGCAACACCGAATCGACGAACGCCAGCGACTATCTCACGCACCTCAAGGCGCCGACGAAGTTCGCGCAGGGCGGCTTCACGCTTGGAGGACCGATCCTTCGCAACAAGCTGTTCTACTTCGGGGACTACCAGAGGACGATCGACAACCTCGGCTACGTCGTCCGCGCGACGATTCCGACGATGGCGATGCGCAATGGGGATTTCAGCGCCGTGCCGAACGGGATCTACGACCCGCTGACGGGTGCGGTCAACGGCGCGGGCCGCACGGCCTTCGCGAACAATCGGGTACCGCAGGACCGCATCAGCCCGATCGCCCGACAGCTGATCGGATTCCTGCCCGAACCGAACATCCCCAACGCGACGCTCGGCCTGAACAACTTCCAGAAGGCGCAGACCCGGGAGAAGACGACCGACGCCTTCGACACCAAGATCAACTACACGATGAGCGACAAGAACCAGCTGTCGGGCCGTGTCAGCTTCATGCGGCCGGTCGTGTTCGATCCCGGCCCGTACGGCGAGTACGGCGGGCCCGCGAACGATGGCTTCGCGGGCACCGGCACCAACACCAGCACGAGCACGGCGGCGAACTGGACGCGCGTCTTCAGCTCGACGCTCGTGATGGACGTCCGCGGCGGCGTGAACTACTACCACAACGTGGCGGTCTCGCAGGGCAGCGGCTTGACGACCAGCGCTGACATCGGCATCCCGGGCGTGAACATCGACGACTTCACGAGCGGGCTCACGCGCATCACGATTGGCGGCCACACTTCGCCGGTCCTCGGCTTCGTGAACAGCCTGCCCTGGGATCGATCGGAAGAGACGTGGAACATTGCGACGACGGTCACGAAGCTCCTGAGGAACCATACGCTCAAGCTGGGGGGCGAGTGGCGCCACAATCGCGACATGCTGCTCCAGACACAGGACGCGGGGGGCTCGCGCGGCCTCTTCAACTTCACCTCGTCTGGCACGGCAAACCCGGCCGACGCAGGATCGACTACGAGCCTCGCCAACTCGTTCGCATCGTTCCTGCTGGACTGGCCGGCCGGTGTCAGCCGCGATCTGAAGGTCATCGACGAGCCCGGCACGCAGCACTGGGCGACGTTCCTCTTCGTGCACGACAAGTGGCTGGTACGGTCGAACGTCACCGTCGATCTCGGGCTGCGGTGGGAGTACCTACAACCCGCTGCGCGGGCTCCAAGGCGCGGGCAGCCTCTCGAACTACGATCCGGCGATCAACGCGCTTCGCGTGGCCGGGTACGGGGACACGAGCGACGCAGTGAACGTGAAGAACACGTTCGCCAACTTCAACCCGCGGACGGGTGTGTCCTGGCGGCTCGGCGACAAGTCGGTCGTCCGCGCGGGATACGGGGCGAGCACGATTCCCTTCCCGGACAACCGCTACGCGTTCAACTACCCGGTCAAGCAGAACTACTCTGGCACCTCCGCCGGCGGATTCCAGCGCGCCGGCACGATGGCGGTCGGCTTCCCCGATCCTGCGCTGTTCACGATTCCCTCCAACGGGATCATTCCTGCGACCGGATCACTCCTCAATTCGACCTACGACGTCATCACGCCTGGCCTGCGGGAAGGCACGCTGCACTCCTGGAACGTCGCGTTTCAGCGTCAGCTGCCGTTCCTTCTGACCGCTGACGTCGCCTATGTGGGCAACCGCGGAGTCAACCTGGTCATGGACGTGGATCTGAACGCCAGCATGATTTACGGCGCCGGCAACGCCGGCCGTCCGCAGTTCGCGCCGTTCAGCCGCACGGGCACGTCCCGTGCGCGCACGAACGACAACAAGTCGGAGTACAACGCCCTCCAGGTGAAAGTGGACCGCCGGTTCCAGAACGGCCTGCTCCTCACCAACTGGTACACGCTGAGCCGGTCGCGCGACCTGGCGAACGAGAACGGCTCGATCGGCACGCCGATCGACTTCGATCTGAGCTGGGCGCGATCGAACTTCGATCGCCTGCACAACTACGCGATGACGGCGATCTACGAGCTGCCGTGGGGTCCTGGCAAGCGGTGGATGAGCGAGGGCATGCTCGGCACGATCGTCGGGGGATGGCAGGTGAGCGGCTTGTTCGTCGCGCAGTCCGGGCAGCCCCTGACCATCACGGGCAACGGCGCGACGCTCAACACGCAGGGGAACACGGCGTTCGCGGACGCGCTCGCCGATCACCGGGTGCTCGGCGGCCTGGGCCCGGGGATCCTGTATTTCGATCCCAACGTCTACGCGCAGCCAGCCGCCGGCGTGCAGGGCAATCTCCAGCGGAACAACGGACCTGAGGGGCCGGGCTTCTGGCAGCTCGACGCGTCGCTCTTCAAGCGCTTCAACATCGGCGCGAGCCGCTTCGCGGAGTTCCGCATCGACTCGTTCAACACGACGAACTCCGTGCGTTGGGGGAACCCCAACACCGGCTTCAGCACGTCGGTGGGCAACACGTTCGGGCAGATCACGGGCCCCACTGGCAGCCAGCGCCAGATCCGCTTCGGAGGACGCTTCGTGTTCTGACGGCGCAGACGCTGACGGGTCCGGCTGAAGCCGGACACTACAGGAGTTGCCCGCTCGCCGCGTCCGGCTTCAGCCGGACTGCTGTAGTGTCCGGCTTCAGCCGGACCCGCGCTTGTAGCGTCCGGCTTTAGCCGGACCTGCGTTTGTTTCGTCCGGCTTCAGCCGGACCCGCTCGTCACCTCACCGTGGCACCGCGATTGACGGCCTCGGCGGTTCCTTCATGCCGTCGCCGAGGAAGAATCCCGGATGCGGCGGCTGGTTGTAGCCGACGTTCTGCCACGCGATCGCCAGCGCGATACTGCGGATCGTGCATCAGCGTCGACGAGCCGATCTCGCGGCGGGAATCGTCGTCGTGTAGATCCGCAGCGACTGGTTGTCCTCCGTGCGCCAGATCACTTCCTCGCGCCAGTCGCCGAGGATGTCGGCCGAGAGCGACGGGCGTCGCCTTGCTGCCGTTGTTCGACGACCGCGCCGTCCGCCGTCAGCAGCCGCTGACGAGCGACGCCGGTCTTCCAGTCCCACTTCGCGATCCAGTTGCTGTCGAGAATCTCGCGCAGCGGATCGGCGTCCCACCACACGGCGAAGTTCGCTGACGCGGGCGCGGCGGAGATCCGCTCGCCGCGGACGTCGAGCAGGCCGACCGGCGTCGTCGGTCCAGAACTCGGCGCCGGGATGGCGCGGATCGATGTCGGCCGCCAGGCCGCGCCCGACGTCGCCGCCGGGCAGCACGCTCCAGAGGATCCGGCCCGTTCGCGCGTCGTAGAGCGCCAGCGCCCGGCGTGTTCAGCGCAACCGTCGCCTCTTCGTTCTCGTGAATGCCGAAGACCTCGAGGCCCGGGCGCGACGGATCGAGATCGCCGACGTGCAGCGCGTCGCCATGGCGAAGGCCCGTCGAGAAGAGCCCCTGCCCGTCGTCGTCGACGACCATCGATCCGTAGACGATCTCGTCCCTGCCGTCGCCGTCGACGTCGGCGACCGCGAGGCTGTGATTGCCCTGGCCCGAGTAGGGCGAGGCCGCGGCGTTCGGATACGGCGGCGGCGCGCTGCCGGAATCGAAGACCCACCGCGAGGTGAGGCGCGCCGTTCCGCCAGTCCCAGGCGGCGAGCACCGATGCGGCCGTAGTAGCCGCGCGCCATGATCACGCTCGGCAGGCGGCCGTCGAGATACGCGACGCCGGCGAGAAATCGATCGACGCGGTTGCCGTTGTTGTCGTTGCCGCCGTTGCCGCCGATGCCGCCCCATCCGTCCTGCGGCTCGCGGCCCGGCACGTAGTCGGTCGTCGCGAGCGCGGCGCCGGTGCGGCCGTCGAAGATGGTGAAGTACTCGGGGCCCGCGAGGACCTTGCCGTAGCGTCGATCCGACGCGTCCTTCGCCCGGACGCCGTCGGTGGCGCCGTCAGCGAGCGATAGTCCTTCGAGGCGTCGCCAGATCGTGCGCCGCTGGCCGTCGACGGTTCCGTCGGCCGTCTTGCACGCGACCTCGGCGCGCCCGTCGCCGTCGAGGTCGTAGACGATGAACTGCGTGTAGTGCGCGCCGGCGCGGATGTTCCGGCCCAGGTCGATCCGCCAGAGCCGCGTGCCGTCGAGCTTGTAGGCGTCGAGGATCACCGGACCGGTGACGCCGGGCGACGCGGTGTCGCGCGAGTTCGACGGATCCCATTTGACGACGATCTCGTAGTCGCCGTCGCCGTCGAGATCGCCGACGCTCGCGTCGTTCGGGCTGTAGGTGAAGCTCGTCGCCGGCGATCCCGGAGGCGCCTCCACGGTCCCGCCCGCAGGCCGCTGCAGCGGGATCGTCAGGAACTGTTGAACCGCCGCGTTGGCGGGAAGCGCCGCCGCGGCGCTCGCGGGCTGTTCCCGGCTGTCGACGATCGGCCGGACGGTGTACTCGTTCGCGCGCGTGAGATCGGCCCCCGCGTCGACGAAGTCCGTCGTTGCCGCGACAGGCGCGCGATTGATCTTCAGCGGCGCCTGACCATCGGTCGATCGGTAGACGTTGAATCGGACGCCGGGGTCGTCGGTCGCGAGCAGGCGCCAGCCGACATACACGGCCGTTTCGCTCGAGCGCACGGCGACGACGCCCCTGCCCAGCTTCTCCATGACGTACGGTGTTTCAGCCGCGCGAATTCCTGGCAGGACGGCGGCGCAAACGATAGCCAGGGCGAGCGGTACGATCGACGCGGGAGGACGGGTCATTCAGGAACCTCGAGGTGAATGCTACGATTGCCAGTCAAGATGTCAAGAAGGCTTTCGCTCCTGACCGTCGCGCTTCTCTGCCTGGCGCCCGCCGGTTCGCCGCCGGCCGTCCGGGCGCAATCCTCCGACAAGTTCGCCGCGATTCGACCGGCGATGCAGGCATTCGTCGACAAGGGCGAGGCCGCCGGCATCGTCACGCTGATCGCGACGAAGGACGCGGTGATTCATCAGTCCGCGGTCGGCAAGACGGATCTCGCGAAGCCGCGGGCGATGCAGACCGACGACATCTTCTGGATCGCGTCGATGACGAAGCCGATCGTCGCGGTCGCCGTTGCGATGCTCGTGGAGGACGGCAAGCTGGGATTCGACGATGCGATCGTCAAGCGTTTGCCGGAGTTCGCGAATCAGCTCGTCGCGACGAACGGACTGCCACCGTCGAAGCCCGTCACCGTACGCGATCTGCTGCGCCATACCAGCGGGCTGGAGGAGCTGGGCGGCCGCAGTCCGCACATGACGCTCGAGGAAACCACCCGGCTGATTGGAAGCATGCCTCTCCTCTTTCAGCCCGGAGCCGGATGGCAGTACTCGACCGCCGGTATCGACGCGCTCGGCCGTCTCGTCGAGGTCGTCAGCGGCATGCCATTCGATCGATTCGTGCAGCAGCGTGTTCTCGATCCCCTGGGCATGAAGGACACGAGCTTCTGGATCGCGCCAGACAGGGAGCCGCGCTGGGCGCACAGCTACCGGTGGCTCGCGCAGGAGAACAAGCTGCGCGACACGACGATCCCGTACATGTATGGGACCGCGGTGACCGATCGCCAGAGGCCGCCTCTTGGCGGCGCCGGCCTCTTCTCCACCGCACAGGACATGGCGCGTTTCTACCAGATGCTGCTGAACAAGGGCACGTTCGGCGGGAAGCGGTTGCTGAAGGCGGAGACGGTGGCGGCCATGACGCGAAACCAGACGGGCATGCTCGAGACGCGTCCCGGCATGCCGTGGGGCCTCGGATTCGCCATTGTCGAGAATCCGGCGGCGATGGAGGCCAACAAGATCCTGTCGCCTGGTTCGTTCGGGCACGGCGGCGCCTTCAGCACGCAGAGCTGGGCGGATCCCGCAAAGGACCTGATCTGGATCCTCATGTTCCAGCGCACGGGCAAGGGCAATCCTGACGACTCGGACGTGAGGATTGCGTTTCACGAGGCCGCGCGGAAAGCGCTCGGCCAGTAGTTCGATTCGTACGCATCGCGACGTGACCCAGACCTTCCAGTTCGACAACGCGTTCGTCCGCGACCTGCCGGGCGACGCCGAAACGCGATCCTGGCCGCGCCAGGTTCACGCGCTCTACTCGCGCGTGCAACCGACGCCGGTCGAGGCGCCGCGGCTCGTCGCGCATTCGCCCGAGATGGCGTCGATCCTCGGCATCGACCCCGCGTTCATCGAGTCCCCCGAGTTCGCGCGCGTGTTCGGCGGAAACGCGATCGTCGAGGGGATGGATCCGTACGCGGCGAACTACGGCGGCCATCAGTTCGGCGTGTGGGCGGGCCAGCTCGGCGACGGCCGCGCGATCACCCTCGGAGAGATCATCAACGGCCGCGGCGAGCGCTGGGAGCTGCAGCTCAAGGGCGCCGGGCCGACGCCATACTCGCGCACCGCCGACGGGCGCGCGGTGCTCCGCTCCTCGATCCGCGAGTTCCTCTGCAGCGAGGCGATGCACCATCTCGGCGTCCCGACGACGAGGGCCCTGAGCATCGTCGCAACCGGCGAGGACATCGTGCGCGACATGTTCTACGACGGCAACCCGCAGTTCGAGCCGGGCGCGGTCGTCTGCCGCGTGGCGCCGTCATTCATCCGGTTCGGCAACTTCGAGCTGCCCGCGTCGCGGGGCGACACCGCACTCGTCAGAAGGCTCGTCGACTTCACGATCCGCCGCGACTTTCCTGAACTCGTCGAATCCTTCGGCGACGCGGATCCCGATCGGCTCACGGCGGAATGGTTTGCGATCGTCTGCGAGCGCACCGCGGTCATGGTCGCCGGATGGATGCGCGTCGGCTTCGTCCACGGCGTGATGAACACCGACAACATGTCGGTCCTCGGCCTGACGATCGACTACGGGCCGTACGGTTGGATCGACAACTTCGATCTCGAGTGGACGCCGAACACGACGGACGCGGCAGGACGGCGATACCGCTTCGGGCAGCAGCCGCAGGTCGCGTACTGGAACCTCGGCCGGCTCGCCAGCGCGATCGCGCCGTTGTTCCCGTCGCTCGATCCGCTTCACGCCGGGCTGGATCGGTTCGTCGCGGAGTTCTCACGCGCGAACCTTGGCAACGTCGCGGGCAAGCTCGGGCTTGCCGAGTGCCGCGACGGCGACCTCGATCTCATGCAGGATCTCCACGGGCTGCTGCAGAGCGCAGAGATCGACATGACCATCTTCTTCCGGCGCCTCGCGGGCATCGATGTCTCGGCCGAGACGCCGGCGCTCGACCCTCTTGTGGAGGCGTTCTACGACCCCGAGAAGATGCTCGCTGCCGGGACGGTGTTGCGGGACTGGTTGAGCCGGTACGCTGCGCGAGCAAGGAGGGACTCGCTCGATCCGGCGGAGCGACGGCGCCGCATGCACGCCGCGAATCCGCGCTACGTGCTCCGGAACTATCTCGCGCAGCAGGCGATCGATCGCGCCGAACAGGGAGACTACGGCGGGATCGCGGAGCTGCTGAATGTCCTCCGACGGCCGTACGACGACCAGGACGGCGCCGACGCGTTCGATGCCCGCCGCCCGGATTGGGCGCGCCACCGTGCCGGCTGCTCGATGCTCTCCTGCAGCTCGTAGGATTCGGCCGTGAAGCCCTGGGATCTGATCGGCCGCGCGGAAACGCCAGACGGCACGGATCTCACCCTGATGCTCCGCGACCGCGAGTACGTGATCTTTGCCGACGGCAAGCCGCTCATGTCGAGCCGCATGCACGGCTCCGAGGAAGCGCTCGCGACGCTGGGGTGCCGGCACGCGCGAACGCTCGAGCGGCCGTCGGTCCTCATCGGCGGCCTCGGCATGGGGTTCACGCTCCGGGCCGCGCTCGATCTTCTTCCGGCGGACGCCGCCGTCATCGTCGCCGAGCTGCTCCCCGCCGTGGTCGAGTGGAACCGCGGTCCGCTGGGCGACCTCGCCGCGCATCCGTTGAAGGATCGGCGCGTCACGATCGAGATGGGCGACGTCGCCGGTGTCCTGCGCGCCAGCCGTCAGCGCTTCGACGCCGTGCTCCTCGACGTCGACAACGGGCCGCGCCCGTTCACGTCATCGACGAATCACGCCCTCTACGGCGGCCGCGGCCTCGCCGACATTCGCGCCGCGCTCGCGCCGGGCGGCACGCTCGCGGTCTGGTCCGCGTGGGAGGATCGCAAGTTCGAGCAGCGCCTGCGCTACGAGCGCTTCACGGTCGCCGTCGAGCGCGTGCGCGCGCGCCTCGCGAAGGGCGGACCGAAGCACGTGATCTTTCTCGCCACGCCGGGCGCCGGCTCGAGCGGCGCATCCGGCGGCCGTGGTTGACTCCTGCCGCTGCGCCGTGATATTCAACTTGTAAGTTGAATATCGAGCCCAATCTCGACAACGTCCTCGTCGCGATCGCCGATCCCACCAGGCGCGCGATCCTCCACCGGCTCTCGAGGGGATCGGCGCGGGTCACCGACATCGCCGAGCCGTTCACCATGTCGCTCGCCGGCGTCTCCAAGCACGTCCAGATCCTCGAGCGCGCTGGACTCGTGCGCCGCGAGCGCCGCGGCCGCGAGCACACGCTGACGCTCGACCCGAGGCCGCTCCGCCAGGTGTCGAGATGGACGTCGCGATACGAGCGGTTCTGGAACGAGCGGCTCGACCGGCTCGAAACATTCTTCGCTCAGAAGCGCTCACGCGCTGACAGGAAAGGACCAATCAAATGAAGACGTTCGACCTCACCGTAACCCGTTCGATCCCCGCCTCCGCCGAGGAAGTCTACGACGCCTGGCTCGACACCAGGAGCCCCGGCGGCCTCTGGTTCGGCGTCGACCGCGTGATCATCAATCTCACCGTCGACGGCCTCTTCCATCACGTCGTCAAGCACGAAAATCGTGGGTGGCCGCACTATGGCCGCTTCATCCGCCTCGAACGCGGCCGTGCGATCGAGTTCACGTGGGTCTCCGAAGCGACGCGCGGTTTGGAGAGCGTGGTGAGCATCTCGCTCGCACGGCGCAACGGCAGCACCGAGATGACCCTGCGCCACTCCAACCTGCCTGACGACGAGATGGGGCGGGAGCACCAGGGTGGATGGACCTGGTACATGGATGTGCTGGTTCAGAAGTTCGAGAAGGTGGCGTCTCGAACCTCATGACGCCGGAGACCGAAACTTTCGGCATAGGACTCGACACGTTCGGCGACATCACGATGGCCGCCGGGGGCACGCTGCACTCGGCGGCGCACGTGCTGCGTGACGTCGTGGACGAAGCGGTGCTCGCCGACCAGGTGGGGCTCCACGCGTTCGGCGTCGGCGAGCATCATCGGCGCGACTTCGCGATCTCGGCGCCCGAGGTCGTCCTCGGCGCGATCGCCGGCCGCACGTCGCGCATTCTCCTCGGGTCCGCCGTCACCGTGCTCAGCACCGACGACCCGGTGCGCGTCTTCGAGCGCTTCTCCACGCTCGACGCGCTCTCGAACGGACGCGCCGAAGTGATTCTCGGCCGCGGTTCGTTCACCGAGTCGTACCCCCTGTTCGGCTACGACATGAATCGCTACGAGGAGCTCTTCGAGGACAAGCTGCGGCTCTTCGCGCAGCTGCTCGAGCCGGGGCCCGTCACGTGGAACGGCACCACGCGGTCCGCTGTCGCGGGCGCGACGATGTACCCGCCGATCGAAGGTGGCCGATTGCGGACGTGGGTCGGCGTCGGCGGCAGCCCGGAATCCGTCGTCCGCGCGGCGCGCTACGGCTTCCCGCTCACGCTCGCGATCATCGGCGGCCAACCGCAGCGCTTCCGCCTGTTCGTCGAGCTCTACCTGCAGGCGCTCCAGAAACTCGGGCAGCCCGTGCTGCCGGTGGCCGTCCACTCGCCGGGGCACGTCGCCGCGACCGACGAGCAGGCGAGGAACGAACTGTGGCCGCACTACGAAGTGATGATGAACCGGATCGGCGGCGAGCGCGGCTGGGTGCCCACGTCGCGCGCCCGGTTCGACGCGGAAGCCGGTCCAGATGGCGCGCTGTGCGTGGGATCACCCGAGACCGTCGCCGCCAAGATTGCCGGAACCGTGCGGCTGCTCGGGCTGTCGCGGTTCAACATCAAGTACAGTTTCGGCACGCTGCCGCACGATGCGCTGATGCGGAGCATCGAGCTGATCGGCACCCGCGTCCTGCCGCGCGTTCTGGAGACACTCAATCGAGAGTCGCCGCCCAGCCCACGAAGTCCTGAAGTCAACCGTAACGGAGTGAGTCAATGCGACTGGATATCTATGTGAACTATCGGGGCACTTGCGAAGAGGCCTTCCGCTTCTACGAGCAGCACCTTGGCGGCAAGGTCGCCGGGATAGTCCGGCATGGCGACCAGCCCAATCCAGGCACGCCGGCCGACTGGAAAGACAAGGTCCTTCACGCCCGAATCGAAATCGGCGAGACGGTGCTGATGGGGGCGGACGTCGCGCATGCCGAACCCATGCGCAGCGCCTACCTCACCCTTACGCTGGAGCGTGAGGAGGACGCCGAGCGCACGTACGCCCTGCTCGCAGACGGCGGCCAGATCTTCATGAAGATGGAGAGGACGCCGTTCGCCAACCGTTTCGCGATGCTGCGGGACAGGTTCGGCACGTCGTGGATGCTTCTTCACGAACCTGCGACCACTTGAACAGCGCTTCGACGACCTCCCCCTAGCGCCAGTTGCCGATCAGCACGAAGGGCGCCCAATAGTACGGGTGGGCATAAGGGGGCGCGCCCGAGGCGCTGGTTCTCACCTGCAACCCGAGTCCGCGCTGGGTTGCTACGGTATTGCCGGAGCCCTTCCCCTCGAGCAGTGCGACCTGTGCGTATCGCAGTGCGTCCGCCTTGGACACCCCTGGATTGGCTGCGCGGCGCATGTACAGGGTGCGCATCAGCTGCGGCGTACTGGCGTCGGCCACCGGCCACAGGGTGGCGACGACCGCCTTCGCCCCTTGACGCTGCGCAATCACGCCGAATCCCTCGAACTCGCGTCCGTCCGCGCCAGGGCCGCCGCTCGCGGTGTTGCACGCGGACAGCGTCAGCAGGTCCACTCCGGAGAAGAGATTCTGGTAGTTCTTGAGTTCGGCCAGCGGCAGACGACGCCCGTCGCCGAGCAGGAGAAATGAAGCCGCTTCATTGCCCGGTTGAAACGAGAAGTGACTGGCGATGTGTACTACCGGATACCCGCGCCGCAGCGCCGCCGTCATCGATTCCTGAGTAAACGCATCGTCGACGATCGCCATCCCGTCGAGAACGCCTCGTGATCCCGAGCCTGACGCGCCCCTGATAATCTCCTGGAGCTCGCGCACGGCACCGGGCAGCGGCGGAAAACTCTCGTGCGCCTTCGAGACTGCCAGTCCCAGCACGGACCACTCGGCGCGCGGCCGATCTTTCAATCGACTGTTGCTCGCCGGCGTAATCATGACGTTGCGGTACCGCTGCACGACATACCGCTGCCCGTCGTGAAGCGCAGCGATCGGCACGTATCGCAGCGTCGAGTCCAGCGACCAGACGAGCGTCGTGGCTTTCGCGGCAGCGAGATCTCGTTCGATCGGTCCTAGCAGAACTTTGTACAGATCCTGAGCGCTCGGAAGGGGATCGCGTCTCGGATCCTCCAGGTTCTCTCGAAACTTGAAGATCTTGGCGTTCAGCTCCGCCGCCGAGATCGGGTATTCCGCTGCTTTCTGGACGTCGGGAGTAATGAGAATGACCCTGTACCTGTCCGCGCCGGCGATCGTGTAGAGTGCGACCACACCCGGTCCCAACTCGCGGAGCGTCTCCATCAGCCCCTGCGCGTCCTTCACACTCTGAACCCGAGCCTGGTCCGCGTGGTGACTCGACGCTTCAACCGAGAGTCGATCGAGAAAGGCCTGAAACGCCTGGCCAGCGACCTGAAGGTCCGCATCGAGCGCTGTCAAGCGCTCCTCTTCCGCTGGCGAACGGAATTTTTTTGCCACCAGAACCCCGCGTTCCTGACCGATGGCGGCAATGCGATCGCCAATCTCCATGTACCGGCGTTCCCATTCCGCTTCTTCAGGCGTGAGTTCCGCTCGACCGTCCAACGGATCCGATTGGGACCGGTCGCGCCGCACGAACTCGAAATACTCTTCATCTTTCAGCAGATCAAGGACCTGCCTCGCTTCGGCCAGCCGGCCCAGCGTGATCAGGAGCTCGGCCAGCGATCGATAGCTGCCGGCTTTGGTCTGGACGAACGTCCGCTGCGTTTCCCGTTCGAGGGTCGCAATGTTGCCGCGGAGTCGCTGAAACACATTGACGGCCTGTTTGCCGTAGAAGACCGCGAGCTCGGGCCTCGTCGTGGCATCGATTGCCATCAGACGGCTGAGAGCGAGCCCCTCGACCACTGGCGCTTTCGCCTCTCGCGCCAACTGGAGAGCTTCCGCATAGAGGGCACTGACCTCTGCGGAAGATGATGTTCGCTCAGCAGCCATCCCCAATCGCAGCGCGGCAATAGCGACGCGCCCCGTGATCCCCGCGCTTGAATAGAGCGTTCGTGCCTGGGTGTAGTTTGCGAAGGCTTGTTCCGGGCGATCGGTTTCCCGCTCGAGGTCGCCTAAAACGAGCAATGCGTCTGCCTCTGAGATCGAGCCATTTGTCAGGCGTGTCAGCGTGAGCGCTTCGCTGAGACTCTGACGAGCTCGCTCGTAGTCGTGGGAGATGACCGCGAGCGCCGAAAGTCTGATCAGCGCATCATGGACATCCCGCCGGCGCCCTGTAGAATCGGACCCGTCGAGTACCTTGCGATACCACTCTTCAGCTTTGGCAGTCTCGCCAAGGTCCTCGTAGACCTGGCCGACGTACAAAAACGTCGCTGCTTCGGAACCGCGGTTCTCCAGCGCCCTCAATGTGGTGGTCGCTTGCTCGTATTGGGCCAGCGCTTCTTGAAATCGGCCCAGGTGATGGTAGGTCCGGCCGATTGATCGATCTGTAAAGGCCTCCCATAGGCGATTCCCCATTTCCCGGAAGATCTCGCGTGCCTCGAGCGTCAACTCGAGATCTCGATTCTGGTCGCCGCGGTTCCCGTATGCGACACCGATGCTGAAGAGCGAGGAGGCCTGAAGGTACCTGTCTTTCGTGCGTTCGGCGATCGCGTTGGCCTGTAGGTAGGAAGAGACGGCGCGATCGGGATCGCCGCTCCTCATGTAGATGTGTCCAAGATTGATCAGGCTCTGAGCTTCGCTCTCGGGCGATCTAGCGACCCGATACAACTCAATCGCTCGCTCGCTCTCAACTATGGCTTCGCGCATATCGCCCTGGGTATCCCGAACCTGGCCCAGATTGTTGCGCGCCCGTCCTTCTCCTAGCGGATCCCGGACCGCCTGGAAAAGTTCGACGGCATGCCGGAGTTCGGCTTCGGCCTGCGCATCATCCGCAAGTTGATGCAAGGTCCAACCGACGGTGTTCCGCGAGTCGGCTTCATTGTCTCGGAGTCCCGCGTCGACGGAGACGCTGACAGCGCGCCTTCCGATGTCGACGGCCTTCGAGAGTTCGCCCTCGTTCAGTGTCTGCCAGGCAAGTTCCTGGAGCGATCTGGAGAGGCCCGCACGATCACCGTCGGCCGTCTGAATCTCTATCGCGGCTGTCAGCAGCTGTCGGGCTTCTGCAAAGGACGAGAGATCATCATGTGCCGCGGCCAGTGCAGCGAGCGCCCGGCTTTCACCGTAGCGATGCCTTGCCTCACGGTACAGCGCGAGCGCCTCCTTGAAAACGGGCAAAGATTGCCGGATCCGATCAGAAGAGCCACCCTGCTCACGTGCCAGCAGAAGACCGTGGTAGTACGCCGTGTCCCCCCGAACGACGAGGCGATCGGCTTCGGTCGCCTGGCGTTTGGTCTCGAGCCTGATTTCGTACGCATGCTCGTCGGCCGCTGTCGCGGTGCACGTGACGTCGATCGCGATCGAACCGGAAGCCGGTGCGACAACTGATAGTCGATCGGTTCCATACTTGATGTCAGGTTCATTCGCCTCGGCGACGACTGTGCCCGACGTCTCGCGCAGCCTGAGGGTCACGTCTGCTCCGAGCTGCCTGACAGCGACGGAAACGAACGCGCCGGGAGAGGCCCGCACACGGTACGAATGGGTCTCGCCTCCGTTGATGGTTCGAGCCGTTGCGGCTGAAGGCTTGAGAGTGACGGCCCGCGGAGTATTCGGCGCAGACCTCGCACACGAGAAGGCCAACGTCGCGGCCGTCAATACCGCCGCCTGCCGAGCGATTCGAAGACAGGAATGCGTCGAGCCGAACCGGTATCCACGCCGCATGAGCACCCCTCTGCCGGTCTGCTCGCTCTGGCGACCGGCATCAGGCAGATCGGGAAGATCCCCTGCCCGGAGCAAGGCGTTCAGCTTGTAGTTTGGAGCTCTAACCGAGCGCGCCTGCGCGCGTCGATAGAGGACGAGAGCTTAGCACAACTGATGAGCTGGCTGGAGCGTCTTCATGCGGTGGCAAAGGCGCTCAGGTGAATCGCGCGCTCCCGTGCGACGAGCGCGGCTGCCGCCACGCTCGGACCGGTCAGCCGCACGTCGTCGCCCTCCCCCACCGCGGCAAACACGGCGGCCTTGCTCGACTTGATCGCCTCGATCATGTCTCTGCTGTGCACAGGTGCGACCGGAACACCCGGTTCGCTCGCGCGATCGATGGCGTCGATCGCGTAGCTCCGCACCAGTTTCGGCGAGAGCTTCCGCCACGTCCCCGGCGCATCGAACAGCTCGATGCCGCCCGGCCGCCCGTTCACCAGGAACATCGCGCCAACCTGTCCGTCGATCGCCTGAAAGGCCGACACGAAATCCTCGAGCGGCTGCTGGTGGGTCTGGTACATGGCCGACATGGCCGCTGTCTCGGACCGGGCCCCGAGACGCGACATCTTCTTCTCGATGCCCGCCCACACAGCGCCCTGATCGGACTTCCGGGAACCGGAGGAGCGCAGCGACGCCGTGACCTGCTCCATCCTTTCGTGGCGGCCCTGCGCGTACTGGGCCCGCGGCGCCGACGAGAAGCGCACCGACTTGCGCGACCAGCGCCCACTCTCGACGCACGAGACCGGAATCGTCCTCGACGATTGCGGCGGAACGAGGATGCTCAGGTTCAGTACCCGATTCTGCTTCGCGCCGATCAGTTCTTCGCCGTCGAGCAGCAGGACCGCCCTGTCTCCGTTGTTCAGTACCTTCAACTCGGGCACTTGGCCTGCATCGCTGGTTTCCTCGATCGCGACCGTGCCGAGCGCAAGCGCTTCGTCGAGGGTCGCATAGTCCGCCTCGCGCCGCGCCTTCGCGACGAGCGGAACGATCGTCAGGTTCTTGAACGTCTGCGCCGGTCCAAACGTGATGCCGCCCACCGCTTCGAGCACGCTTTCTACTGCTGTCATCGCATATCCCCCTTGACGTCACGATCGTTTGTCACGAGTGACGGGATGTCTTCTGGTTGTATTGCCCCATTGTCCATCGCAGCTATGACAGGGAAGGTCAATCTGCGTTCGGCCTGGAAGGATCCGGAAGGGGTGTTGCGCGAACAAAGAACGAAAGCGTCCGCTGGATCGGCGGCAGGTCCGCCTGAAGGCGGACACTACAGGTACTGTTAGCGTCCGGCTTCAGCCGGACTTCTATTTCAGCGCCAGTGTGAACGTGACGCCTGACGAAAGGTCGACGATCTCCACGGTGTCGGGCCCCACCTGTCCGACCCGATAGCGTCCCTCGATCGCCTCGCCCGCCTTCACGACGAACACCGCATCGTTCACGCCGCCGACGACCGCCGTGCGCTCGAGCGTGCCGCGCTCGTCGTCCTCGGCGACGCCGACGAGTGTCAGATCGGGAGCGGACGTATCGGGCAAGACAGTCAGCGGCGGAGTTGGAGGCGGTACGACGCTCGGCGCTTCGACTGGTGCGGGGGCGCGCTCGTTCGCGAAGACGTCTCGCGTGGCACGGTCTCTTGCGGGGACGAGGCCGGGGATCGGACGGCGCAGCCGCTCGGTTTGGACGGCGAGCTCGGCGAGGACGAGATCCAGTCGAGGAATCGGCGCGCTCGACTGCGGCTCAGTGGGGAGCGTCACCGACCTCTGCCTGGCCGCGAAGCCCGCCAGCAGCAGGACACACAGCGCGAGACCAGCGAGGCGTGACTTCGACGGGCGGCTGATCATCGAGCACCTGGGATTCGATCTCTAACTACGTCCCCTCCTCATCAACGGATTGGCGCGAACGAACGCAATCCACCACCGCGAGCCCGGCGTAGTCCACACAGCGGGTCCGCCGCAGAGGCGGTACGCGCGCAAGGCGGCCCGCCCGATCGCGGGTTGCAGGAGGTGTGATGTGAAACGGCTCGGCTTCTCGTTCGTTCTCATCGTCGGCGCGGTTGCTGCCGCGAGCTGGCTCGCCACGACGCACGCGTCGAGCCATCGCGAAGCGCCGCTCATCAGCCAGGATCCGCTCGCGGACAACACGGACGTCTACGCGTTCGTCAGCCCGCGCAATCCCGGATCGCGTGACGCTCATCTCGAACTTCATTCCGCTCGAGGCGCCGTACGGCGGTCCGAACTTCTTCAAGTTCGACGACAACGTCCTCTACGAGATCATGATCGACAACGACGGCGACGCGGTCGAGGACGTCACGTTCCAGTTCCGTTTCCGGACCGAGACGCGCAACCTCGAGACGTTCCTCTACAACACCGGCGTCGTCACCAGCCTCGACGATCCCGATCTGAACGTCCGGCAGTTCTACAGCATCACGCGCGTCGAAGGACCGCGGCGGCTCGGCCCGGGCACGATGACTCGCGGACAACCTGCCGGTGGCGCCGGTCAACGTCGGCGTCCGATCGATGCCCGACTACGCGTCGATCGCGACGGCCGCCGTGCGACAGCTCCCCAACAACAGCCAGGTGTTCGCGGGCCAGCGAGACGAAGGGCTTCTACGTGAACCTCGGCGTCTTCGACCTGCTCGGCGTGCCGCCGGCCGACAACAACACGCCCGACTCGACCGCCGGGTTCAACGTCCACTCGATCGCGATCGAAGTGCCGATCGCGTCGCTGACGCAACAACGGTCAGCGGCCCTCGTCCGCGACCGACCCCGCCGCCGTCGTCGGCGTGTGGTCCACGGCGAGCCGGCCCTCGGTCACCACGCGCGCGGCGGGCGGCGAAAAGCACTCGAGCCGCCTGGTGCAGGTGTCGCGGCTCGGCAATCCGCTCGTCAACGAGGTCGTGATCCCACGTCTGCTGAAGGACACCTTCAATGCGATCGAGCCGACGTCGGATGGCGGCGGCCCTGAAGTACGTGCGTCGACCCCGAAGTGCCGAAGCTGCTCAGGCTGCTCTTCGGCGTCGCAGTCGCCCGCCGGCTCCGCGCGACGACTGGTGACGATCTTCCTGAAGGGGATCCCGGGCTGAATCAGCCCCCGACGTGACGCCGTCGGAGATGCTCCGGTTCAACGTCGCGATCCCTCCGTCCGCCGTCGCCCAACCGGTTCGGCGTGCTGGCGGTGACGCCGCCGGCTTCCCGAACGGCCGGCGCGTCGGCGACGACGTGACCGACATTGCGATTCGCGCGATGGCCGGCGCCACGCCGCTGACCCCGTCGTTCAACACCGGGATCAACGCGCAGCTCGGCGACGGCGTCGACGGCAACGACGTGCCCTTATCTCGACGTGTTCCCGTATCTCGGTCTCCCGCAGCCGGGCAATCGGTAGGCGACGGTTCGCACGATTCGTGAGGCAGGAGACGGAGATTGCGATGCGTGACCAAGACATCGATGGCTGCTCGCTGTCGACTCTGAGTGCTGCTGACGGCCGCGCCGGCACGGGCCGACTGGTTCGTCACGCCGTTCATCGGCGGCAACTTCGGCGGACGGCGACCGACCCGCTCTTCCGGGCGCCGCATCGACATCCGACCCGTGGACGTGCGGCGTCACCGGCGGGTGGACCGGCGGCAAGTGGCTCGGCTTCGAAGGCGACGTCCGTGCGCGCCGAACTTCTTCGACAACGACAACGGCTTCGTCACCGAGAGCGAAGCGTACGACGCTGATGGCCAACGTCCGCGCTCGCGTGCCGTTCGGCGGGAAGGGCAGGCAGCGTCGGCCGTACGTCTCCGGCGGCGCCGGGCTGCTTCGCCCGAACGTGGCGGAGGCCGGCGAGGCTCGCAGCCGTCAAGGGCAACAAGTTCGCCTGGAACGTCGGCGGCGGCGTGACCGGATACGTCAACCAGCACGTCGGGATCACCGGCGACGTTCGCTACTTCCGGACGATGGCGGGCGACGACGAAACGCCGAATGCCTTCGGCATCGACTTCGACAATTTCGACTTCTGGCGCGGGACGTTTGGAGTGTCGTTCAAGTGGTGAGCCGGCGAGGCGCAGCCGCGATTGTCTGCGGGCTCGTGGCAGGTGCGGCGCTCGTGTTCGTATGGAACCGGCCGCACGCACCTGCCATTCCCGCAACGCCGCGGCTCGGCACGCCAGGCGCGCCGACGACGTCGAGAGAAGACCTGCGTCGCACGCTCGAAGCGATGGAAGCGCGCGTGCGAGCGACGCCGGCCGATCGCGCCGTGGCCGTCACGTTTGCGGAGGCGCTGTGGCGGCAGGCGCGCGTGACCGGCGATGCCGGGCTCGCCGCTCGCGCCGAGCACGCCCTGCGCACCGCGCTCGAGCAGGAGCCCACTGATTTCGATGCCCGCAGGATGCTCGCCACCGTCCTCGCCTTCCAGCATCGTTTTCGCGAAGCGATGCTCGAAGCGAAGCGCGCGGCGGATCTGCGCCCGCGCGATCCATGGATTCATGGCGTGATCGCGGACGCCCACTTCGAGCTGGGCGACTACGACGAAGCGTTCGCCGCGGTCGATCGCATGATGGAGCTGCGTCCCGATGCCGCGGCGTACGCGCGCGCGAGCTATGCCAGGGAGATTCAGGGGGACCTGCCGGCGGCCACGCGTCTCATGCAGATGGCCGCGGAGGCGACCAGCCCTCACGATCCGGAATCGCTCGCATGGCTCTGCGCGCAGCTCGGCGACCTCCATATCCAGTCCGGCAACCTCACGGAAGCGCGCCGGCGCTTCAGGCAGGCGGACTCGGTGTTTCCCGGACACCCCGCGGCCGGCCTGGGTCTCGTACGAGTCGCCAACGAGGCTGGTGACTGGGACGGCGCGCTGGCCATCGGCGTGGCGCTGTTTCAGTCGTCGCCGACGCCGGATCTCGCCGCGCAGCTTGGCCACGCCGCGCGCGCCCTCGGACGCCACGCGGACGCCGATCGCTACGACGCGTATGCGGAACGGACGTGGAGGCACGACACGCCGGACGCCTCCGCCCTGGCGCGATTCCTCGCCGAGCGCGGCCGCGACATCGATGCGGCGGTGACCGCCGCCGTGCGCGCCCGTGAATCCCAGCGCGACATCTTTACCGAGGATGCTCTCGCGTGGGCGTTGTTCCGGGCAGGGCGGGTTGCCGAGGCGCGAGCGGCGTCGCAGCGTGCGCTGAGGACCGGGAGCCGGGATCGGCGTCTCCGCGCGCACGCAGACGCGATCGAGCGGACGATCGCCGCCTTCGACAGGTCACCCTCATATCCTCGGCGAACTGGAGACTAGCAGCCCGTATATGGTGAAGGCAGCTCTGGCGGACCACAAGAGCCGGCGCGCCAGGTTGGCCCGACGCCGGACGCTGTGAGTCAGCTCCGGTCGTAGAAGGCCGGCGGCTCGACGCCAAGCGTGCGCAGGTAGACGTATCCCTGCCCGCGATGATGGATCTCGTTGTCGATCCAGTAGAGGAACAGCCCGTAGACGACGCCTTCCCACTGGCCGAACGCCTTGTCGACTTCCTGAAATCGCAGCGGCGGAATCCTGGGCCAGAGCGCCTCGATTTCGTCGGTCGTCTGGTCCCACAGGCGAAGAAGCTCCGACTTCGTGCTGGGCGTCGGCGCGTCCTTGGGATACACGATTGGCCACTCGCGGGTCGCGAGCCCTCTCATGCCTGCGCTCGCCATGCGGATCATCTCAAGTGCCATGGCCGAGAACGGTCGCATCGCGCCAATCGAGAACCCGAAGAGCGCGTCGTCGGGAAACGCCTGAATCATGCGGCGCGTGACGCGGCGGTGTCCCTGCCAGTGCTCGAGGAGCGCATCGTAAGGAATCACGACTGCGGGCGACGGTGTGTCGAGAGCCAAGACGAACCTCCATCAATTCGAGTCACCGCCACGTATCAGCCGGACATCAGCGTAGGCGTCGATACGTGTCAGCCGCCATCATAATTCCCGGGTCGTGTTTGAGAGTTTCATCACGGCCTGCTAGGCCACGGCCGCCGCGAACTGCTCGAACAAGTCTCCTGGCAAGGGATAGTTCAATTGCCACGTCACCGCCATGGGTGTCTCGGCCTTGTGACTTACGTACGTCGCTGGCCCGAGAAACCAGAACGCGCGGTCGTCCGTTCGCAAACGACCGAAGAGCATCACAGAACTGCCCATCCGCTGATGATGCTGATATCGACGGCCAGTTTCGCTATCCTCCCTGGTCACCGACTGACTCTCCCAATGAATGAGGGAGCGGCTGATGGCGTAGTCGCGATATCGCGTTTTTGGAGAGAACTGACCGCTCGTCTTGTCGAGCGTAAATGCAAACAAGTCGGCCCTCGCGGCCTCCGACCAGTAGACGCCGCTCTGCCACGGACTGACCTTAGCATTCGAGCCGATGCCGAACGCCGCCAGAGTTTCGATCCGCGAATAGCGAGCGTGTACTCGCAGGGGCACGTCTGGATGCGACGGCAAATCGTGTTGTAGATGGTTTACCCGCGTCTCGAGGACATCCAGCACCTCGAGGAGTTCCGCCCGCACCTGGGGATGTGACCACAGATGGCGACACGCATCCTCGAGCGTTTCGTTGGCCGTCAAGATCGTGTCGGCGATCGAGGCAACCAGCATGCGCAACAGTCGGCGTTCTTTTTCTGACAGAGCCTCGACGATCGGCGGTCGAGCCGAACGCAGAAACCGACGGTATACATCTAGGCGAGCGCGGTCGTCGACGTGTAACACCCTGCCGCATGCTCGTCGAAGCGCCTGTTCACTCGGACCATCAGGTTCGACTGCCAAGCCGGCGGCGGCTCGAAGGTCTGACCACGACTTGTTGCCTTGGTAGACATCCTCGAGGTCGAGCTCCGCCTCCTGGAGGAACCATCCAAGCGTGACGTCGTCGCGAGTCTTGGCGATTGCTCGCAGCTCCTCTACCTTGCGGGACCACCTGGATGGCAGCGCCTGGCGGATATTGGCGAGCACAATATCCTTGGCCACATGATCGAGCTCCATGTGACAGCCTGCCGGCAAGAATGGAAAGCCACTTTCGATCTGACGTTGCAAGTCGCCGCGACTGCCTCCCAACAAGGCTCTCAATCTTCGGTCAAAGCGAAACTCCTTGCGATGATGACCTACGAAGTCGAGCACAGTGCAGTGCGCTTTGCCATGGCTCTTCCGGAGTCCTCGTCCCAGTTGCTGCAGGAACAGCGTCGGACTATCGGTAGGACGCAGCAGTAGCAAGGTATCGACGACAGGTACGTCCACTCCCTCATTGAAAAGATCGACCGAAAACAGCGCGTTGATTCGTCGAGCAGCGAGATCCTCGAGGGCCTTTTGTCGAACGGGACCGGGCGTATCTGCCCACACTGCTGCCGACAATATCCCGGCCTCGCTGAACACTCTGGCCATGAATCGCGCGTGCTCAACGCTTACGCAGAAACCGAGCGTTCGCATCCTGCTAAGGCTGTCAACGCGCTGCTGCAACTCTTTCAGAACGAGACGAGCGGCTGCATCTGAACCAGTCAGCAAATTGCTCAGCACTTCCGTGTCATATCCGCGACCGCGTCTCCAGGGCACATCACGGAGATCCATTCCGTCGTGGATCCCGAAATACATGAACGGCGAGAGGCGTTGCTGATCGATGGCGTCCCAGAGCCGAAGTTCAGCGGCAATCCGATCGTCAAAGAAGGTGGTTACAGATAGACCGTCGCTGCGTTCGGGTGTTGCAGTCAGCCCTAAGAGTTCAACCGGCTTCACGTGCTCAAGCAATTCGGTGTAAGACTTCGCTGCTGCATGATGAAACTCGTCAACCACAACGATGTCGAAGTGTTGAGGTTGTAGGTGCTCCAGACCCTGTGCGTTCAGGCTCTGTATCGAAGCAAACACGTTATCGAAGCGATCAGGGTGCTGGCCATCAACCCACAGTTCGCCGAAGCTCTGTTCGCGAAGCGCATGCCGGAATGTCCTCAGGCTCTGCGCCAATATCTCTTTCCGATGCGCAACGAACAACAGTCGCGCTCGCGGTAGCCGCTCACGCAGACGGGCATAGTCGACCGCGGCCATCACTGTCTTGCCGGTGCCAGTTGCGGACACAAGCAAGTTTCGATGGTGTCCCTGCTCCCGTGATGTCGCAATCTCTTCGAGGAGCCTCTCCTGAAAGGGCTCCAACCTCAGCTCAATCGGGCTGAGCACAAGGGTCTCTTCGTCTCCTTGGCGCGCAGTCGCTTGAGCAAACACTTCGGAATCGTAAGGAAGGAAATCACCGCTGTTCCAGTAGCTCTCAAAGACGGCACTCATCTTCTCGAGCACGTCTGGGTTGCGTGCTCCTGAGACGCGAACGTTCCATTCGAGACCTGTAATCTGCGCTGAATGTGTGAGGTTCGACGACCCGATATACGCCGTCGAAAAACCCGACTCTCTGTGAAACAACCATGACTTGGCATGAAGTCGTGTGCCAGTCACGTCATAGGACACGCGAACATCGGCACCGAGCGCTACCAGCATCTCCAATGCGGCGGCCTCCGTCGAGTTCGTGTACGTGGTAGTGAGGATCCTCAGACCACGGCCGTTCGCACAATGCCCCCGAAGCGCGTCCACCAGAGGTGCGATGCCGCTCTTTCTGATGAAGGCCATGAGGACGTCAATGCGATCCGCCGAGTGCACCTCTGCGAGGACCTGACTCCCAACTCGGGGCTCGCCAGGGGCGTTGGTCAACAGGGCTGTGTCGAGCAATGGAATGAGTGGGGGCGGAATGAACTCTGCTTTTCCGTCCGGAAGCTTGGCGCACACGGCACGTACCACGGCTCCAGCGTCTGCAAGAACGTCGGAGAGCGGTTGGGTACTCTCCGAGTCGATCGGCAAGCGCCCGGAGCACGCGATCGACCAACTCCACTCCGGTTGGAACTCGTTCGTCGTCTGGGACATCGTCGAGGATTCGCTCAACGGCGCGCGCCACGTGAAGAGCTATACGGTCGGCGGCATCCGCAGCCCGTAGGGGCTCGCGTGCCGCCTCGAAACGCTACGGGCAGCTCGGCGAGTGCCTCAGCAAGAGCTTTCGTGAGCAGCGCCTCGTAGAGCCCGCGGGGCTTCATGTGACGAGCAGTATAGGAGATGGGGAAACGGCAGTCGCGCAGTGATCAACCTTGTCAGAAGTCACAGCTAGCGCGTTCGCGCCGGAACAAACGCCGGGTCCAGACGCCAGCCGCCCTGTTCCTGAACGATACGCGCGACGGCCACACCTCTATCACCCGAGTCACTCGCGATCATGATGCGGCAGGCCTCTTCGATGCGGCTCGGCTCCGTGCCGCCACCGGTTGAAACAGGGACCGGATCGACGGGTCGCTCGGCGTATTCGACCAGGATCAAGGCTGGAGACTGAGAGCCTGCAGGAACCGTGAGCGTCACGTCCGCGTCGAGGCAGATCTCGCGGCCCTCACCGTCAATGGCCACACCTCGCCGCACGACGATCGTGTCGCCGCCCGTGCCGGTCTCGACCTGGAGGCCCTGGACGATGCCGGAGCCGTGAAACATCCGAAGATGATCACGATGGTTGCCCAGGTGGTATTGCTGCTCTGCGGCCAGGTCGTCGGCTGTGAGGAGCTTGCCGGAGAAGAATCGCGTGCGCTTCTTTGCTGACCCGGTTTCGTAGAGCATCACACACCTCTCGAGTTGGAGCGTGCCTGCGTCGCGCAGCGTGATCCTGAATTCGCGATGTGCCAACGGCCAGGTCGACCGCACGGCAATCGATGTCTCCTCCCGTTCCCCGCCGCCTGCGCGGTACCGGGCGGAGATGCTGCTGCCGCGCTCAGGCACGCGGCCGTGCACGCCGTCGCCGAAGGCGATGACTCCGGTCGTCTCATCGAGCGTGAACACGCCGGCGTCGGGCGGTGCGTCCGCGATCGCGCGAACACGCTCCCACCGCTTGCCATTCACCCGCACCACGATCGGTTCGTCATCCTCGTATGCGTCAACGGCCTGCACGATCCGGGAGGCTGCGCCCGATCCTCCGGCTACCAGTCCGCGACGGAACTGCAGCGCCTCCGCCAGATACGCCAGCATCTCCAGCATCGTGATGCCGGGATCGGCGTCGTTGCGATCCGTCCATCCTGGCGCGTGATCGCGCATGGTCCGCGCGAGCGCTGTCGTGAGGTGGAGCAAGTCACTCATGGCGGAATCATCGCATGCGTGCGCCGTCCATCGACGGTCAGGTGGCGCGACAGATTGCTGACCAGAGCAATTGCGGATCCGTTGCAGTGGGCGGTGGGTGCGGATTCGAAGCTCGGCCGTCAGGTGTGGCTCGTGTAGCGTGCCTGCAGTCGATTCGCGTAGACTCAGCGAATGGAGAGTTCTGCCCACGAATCGTCACCGGCATCGCGCGTCATGCCGATTGAATCGGCCATGATTGGTTGGACGCAGGCGATCTACGCGCTCCATGCCTTCAGCCTGCTGATGGGCATCCTCGGCGCGGCGACGATCATTGGCGCCTTCCTCACAGGATGGCCGTCAATCATCGCCGTCGTCCTGAACTATGTGAAGCGCGGCGAGGTCCGCGGGACCTGGATCGAGTCACACTTCCGCTGGCAGATCCGGACGTTCTGGTTCGGGCTGCTGTGGGTGGCTCTCTGCGGGCTCTTTGTCGTGGTCACGTTGGGTCTCGGCATCCTGATCGCGTGGCTGCCGCTGGCGTTCGTCAGCGCGTGGTTTGTTTACCGGGTGGCGCGAGGGTGGAGCGCCGTCAACGCACGGAGGCCGATGTACGAGTAGCGGCGTTCACGCTGGCGCCGGCGAGCCTCGCGCCAGCGACCCTTTGCGCCCAAGTGGGCGCGTTCTCGCAACTTCCTGCGACGTCATCTACGAGTACCTGGGCTTGTCTTACTGATCGGGAGCGAGCCGAGTCGCGCTCCTCGAAGCACGGTGATCCGCGCGAAGCCGAACGCAGTGCAGGTGAAACACGGAAGGAGAAGAGGACATGTCGAGCGGCCGTTTCCTGATGGCGATGTGCCTTGTCGTCTGGTTTGGGGCCGGGCCCGAGGACGCGTGGGCGCAGGTCAAACCCAAGGAACCGCCGAAGCTTGGCTGGTCCAACACCGCGGATCTCAGCCTCGTCCTCACGGCAGGCAATTCGGCCGCCCGGACCTGGGGATTCACCGACGAGCTGCAGCATCTGTGGAAGGATGCCCGCTTCAAGTTCGAGGCGAAGGTCGTTCGCTCCGACACGTCAGATGACCGCTTCTTCCTGGTCGCACCCGGCCTCGAGTTCCCCGTCGGAGGCGCGCCGGTCAACCCGGCGACAACCCTCGTCACACCTGACCCGACCCCGGATGTCGCCAATTACCTCTTCCGCGGAAGCTACCAACGGAACATCACCCCGGGATTCTTCTGGAACGCGGGCGCGAGCTGGGACCGCAACGACGACGCCGGCATCCTGAACCGGTACATCCTGCATGCCGGTGTCGGGAACACGTGGGTGGACTCCGAGCGGCGGCGCTTCGCCACGAGCTACGGCATCAGCTACACCGATCGCGAAGAGGAGGAGCCCGATCCGGAGAAGGACCGCCGCTTTACCGGCGCCCGTCTCGGTTGGGACTACGTGGAGCGGTTCAACGCGGGAACCACGTTCGACAACAAGTTCGCAACGAACATCAATCTCGCCGATGCATCCGACTACTCGATCGACACCACCAGCGCGCTGACGGTCGCGGTGGTCAGCCACGTCTCGCTCAAGGTCAGCCTTCAATGGCTGTACGAGAACGAGCCGGCGCTCGAGTCCGACCTCGACGTCATCGCCAACGTCGAGGTGATCAACCCGGACGGGATTGCAGGCTCGGGCGACGAGTTCTTCCGGACGCTGTCATCCGGCGGGTCGAAGCTCGTGCTCGGCTCTGCGGACGCGCGGAAGGACAAGCTGGATACCATCTTCCGGACAGCGCTCGTCCTCAAGTTCTGACATGGGAAGACTCTAATTCGTCGATGAAGATCGCCCGTGCCTCGGCCATCATCTCCTCGATGATCTCCGCGGCAGACTTCAGCGCCTTGATCTTCCGGACACTCTCTTCGCCCGCCGGAAACCCCATCAGATCGAACTGTCCGGCGGTGTCTGGAGTTGGGACAACGGCGCTGAACGGCGGCATGGTATAGGGCACTCGAAGCGTGAACGGGAAAGAGAACCGTTTCGCCAATCGGAGTATCGCCGGGCTGCGGAGGCGGAATCTCGTCTTCCCGACCTTCGACGCGCTTGACCAGGTCGGTCCTGAGAACACGGTACGGCACGTTCGGATACTCGGGACCGAAGGCCGTCGTGACGGCGGTCGCACGACCGTGCGCGGCGAGAAGGCGATGCTTGTAGTCGGGATGCGCGAACGCTTCGGTTGAAGCCACCATTCGAGTGCCGACCCACACGCCATCCGCTCCGTGTGCGAGCGCCTCCGCGACGTCCGCGCCGGTAGCGATCCCCCCCGACGCGAGGACCATCAGCGGCTCGACCGCGCGAATGACGCGCCGCAGCAACGGCATCGTTCGGACGACGCTCTTGTTGTGTCCGCCGGCTTGCCGCCCCTGCGCGATGACAGCATCGACGCCGGCGTGCGCGGCCTCCAGCGCCTGTTCGACCGAGGCCGCTTGCTGCCAGACGCGGCAACCCGCGGCGTGCAGCTGGTCTATCCAGTGCTTCGGCGGAACGTTCATGTGAAACACGACCAGCTTCACGCGCTCTGACGCGCAGACGTCGATGTGGGCATCGGTTGTCGCAGGGCCGAACGCCGTGATGTCGTGCAGCAGGTCGACGCCAAAGAGATTTGGCGTCCCTTCCGCGATCATCCGGATGAGCGATTGCGTGCTGGGTGCCGGTTCGACGGCATTGCCCAGCACCCCGATACCACCTGCGTTGGACACGGCAATCACCAGCGGCGGATACGACACAAATCCCATACCCGCGCTCACGAACGGATATCGGACCCCATATTCGCGTGTGAGTCGCGTCGTCAGGGCGCCTCTGACGCCTTTGTGGTCAGGCATCCCGGCGACTCGGCCATCAACTGGTGCGCGCTCGCTCGCCGCAGCGCCTTCACCGATGCCAGCGCCCATTGCGGCAAGGGCACCTCCAGCCCGTCCGAGCAGTGCCAGCATCCGACGCCGATCGAAATTGAACTGCCTCATCTTCGGTGTCCCCCTGTGGTCACGTCCGTTGCACGGAGCGCTGACGGGACGGAAAATAACAGGAGGCCGAAACCGCTGTCCTAAAGGACTGGTTCAATTTCGGTTCAAGACGACCAATGTCGGCCAAGGATCAGCCGCCGCACGTCACGTTCGGTCCGTTTCGACTGGACAGGGTGAATCGCAGCCTGCATCGTGGGGTGTCGGTCATCCCGCTGCGGCCGAAGGCGTTCGCCCTGCTGGACTGCCTCGTCACACGTGCCGGGCGCCTTGTAACGAAGGAACAGTTGCTTGCCGCCGTCTGGCCGAACACAGCCGTGACGGACACCGTGCTGAAGGTCTGCGTCCGTGAAATCCGCGATGCACTTGGCGATGATGCGGACGTAGCCGCGGTTTGTCGAAACCGCCCATCGCCTCGGCTATCGCTTCATCGGCCAGATCTCCCACACGAATCTGCCAGCGACGCTGTCGAGCCTCGTGGGGCGGCAGCGCGAAATCCTCGAGATCACGCAGGCGCTCGACGTCTCGCGGCTACTCACGCTCGTGGGTCCTGGAGGTTCCGGCAAGTCGCGCCTGGCTCTCGAGGTGGCGCGTTCGGTCGGCGAGAAATTCGATGACGGTGTCTGGTGGGTCGATTTGGCGCCGCTCGGCGGCGAACGTTTCGTGCCGCAGGCCATCGCCGCTGCCCTCGGGGTCCGGGAGCAGCCAGGGCACGATCTCACCCGGACGCTTGCCACGTTTCTCGCGTCTCGAGAACTCCTCCTCGTCGTTGACAACTGCGAGCACGTGATTGCCGCGAGCGCCTGCCTTCTTCGGGATCTGCTGCAGGCTGCCCCGCGGCTGCGGGTCCTCGCGACAAGCCGCGAGCCACTTCGGAGCGATGGGGAACAACTCTGGCTCGTTCCGCCGCTGTCGTTTCCTGAGACCAACGAAGCGCTGACCCCCGAACAGGCGCTGCAGTACCAGGCCGTGCGGCTCCTTGACGAGCGAGCCAGAGCGGCGCTGCCATCGTTCGTCCTCTCGGCGGCCAACTGTCAGGCCGTGATCAAAATATGCCGCCGTCTCGACGGGATGCCGCTCGCGATCGAGCTGGCTGCGTCACGAGTGCGCGCGCTATCGGCTGAACAGATCGCCGCGCGCCTCGATGACTGCTTTCGCGTGCTCGGCGGCGGTCACCGCACAGAGCTGCCGCGTCACCAGACCTTGCGAGCGGCAATCGACTGGAGCTACGACCTCCTGACTGAACCCGAGCGCCGGCTACTGAAACGGTTGTCGGTCTTCGTCGACAGCTTCACGCTGGAGGCCGCCGAGGATGTCGCGTCTGGACTCGAGATGGGCGTCGCCGGAGTCGTCGACATCATGAGCCACCTGATCGACAAGTCCCTGGTACTCGTGACCGATGAGCAAGGCGCGCATCTGCGGTATCGACTGCTTGAAACGGTGCGCCAGTACGCGAACCAGAAACTGCTCGCCGCTGAGGACGCGTCACGTGCGTCGATGCAGCATGCCGAGCACTACCTGCGGTTCGCCGAAGAAATTGAGCCGGGCATCAACACCTCCGCTCGTCAGGCCCGTCTCGGCATGCTCGAACGCGAGCATTCGAACATACGAATCGCGTTGGAGCGACTCGCGCGCGCGGCAGCGCACGACCGCGCGTCGCGGCTCGCGAGCGCACTGTTCTGGTTCTGGTTCCATAGAGGGCACTGGGGCGAAGGGCGGACGTTTCTCGGCGCGGCCATCCAAGGGGATGACAGGCCGTCACAGTCCCGCGCACGCACCCTTCTGGGGGATGGAGTTCTGGCGTGGACCGTGGGCGATTTTACGGCGGCCGGCCCGCGACTCGAGGAATCCGCCGCGCTCGGCCGCGCGGTCGAGGATCTCCCCACCGCCGCGCACGCGCTCCACTTTCTGGCCATGGTGCGCCTCGCCGAGGGCCAGCCGCTGGCAGGCCGCCCGCTTGGAGAGCAGGCGGTCGCCCTGGCGCGCACGGCTGCGGATGCGTTCTGTCTCACCATCGCGCTTGCCAGCTATGGCGTCGTGCTGCTTGCGCTCGAGGAATACGAGGACGCGCGAATCGCGTTCGAAGAGAGCGTCTCCCTCGGGCGTGAAGCGGGCGACGGATGGGCGGTCGCGCTTCCGCTTCGAAACCTGGCGATCATTGCGCATCGCCAGCAGGATTACCGCACCGCTCGCACACTCCTCGAGGAGAGCTTGCGCGGCCTCAGAGGCCTGAATGAGAGGTGGTTCCTCTCGCGCAGCATCGAGACCCTCGCCGAGGTGCTGGCGAGCACGGGCGAACACGAGCGCGCGGCACATCTCTTTGGCGCGGCAGAAACCTTGCGCGAGGCCGTGGGCGCTCCGGTCCTCGCCTTTTATCGTGCCGACCATGAACGCGCGGTTGACATCGTTCGCGGCGCTCTCGGGAAGCAGGGGTTCGAGTCCTGCTGGACGGTCGGACGAGCGCTGGCGCCGGACGAGGCGGTCGCCTACGCGCTCGGTGAGTCCAATTTACGTCGTGGAGCTGATGCATGACTGTCGCATCCGGGGCCCGCGATCTCGTCGTCGGGCTGATGGACGGATACCTCGGCACGCAGCTGGTGTACGTAGCAGCGCGCCTTGACGCTCTCGCGCTTGTCACGCGTGTTCGGCGAATCAAACCCCTGCGGTTTTCCTGGCAACCGTAGAGCCCAGTGCCGCGGCAGTCATTACGTGCACCTTCGCCGCCGAATCACCTGGGCTCGGCAGAACCGAGACTTCAGCGACGGACTTGACCAACATGGATTGACCCCTCGGAGAATCGCTGCAGAACGCGCGGCATAAAGGCTGATGCCCGATCGGCACGCTGTCACCAAAACAAGGGCGTTCGTCAGCAGCCGCGCGGGTCAGGTCGACTGCGCGAACGATTTCAGCTGGCCGCACTTCGGGCAACGAAAGGTCACGATCGGTAGCCGCTCCTTGTCGCCTAACTTGAGCCCCTTCCAAAAACTCGGCTCTGCTGTTCCCTTTACCCAGGACGACTGTTCGCTAGCGTCCTGTCCGTAGGTGAAATCGACTATGAAACCGGAATCCATTGGTGCCTTGCAGTCAGAGCATACGGGCGATGGCTGCAACACGGTTCCTCCTTGGCGATGCACCTGCGGGTGTGGCCGACCTGTCTACTAGTATGCACGGGTGCGAACCGACGGCATGGCCTCCAGTCGGCGCCAGAAGAAGTACGAGAGCCCCCAGAGCACGCCGGTGGCCGCCGCGAAGCCCCACGCCTCAAGGCCGTCACCCACCGCGAAGTGTGCGATGAGCGCCGAGGCGAGGGTGATGGCGAAGCCGGCGTAGGCCCATTCCTTGAGCCGCGCCGGCACCGGCGCCAGCAGCAGCACCACGCCGAGGAGCTTGGCCCACGCGAGCTCCACCCGGAAGTAGTCGGGGAAGCCGAGGTGGGTGAACGCCTCCGCCACCTGCGGCAGGACCAGTTGCGCGTAGGCGGTGAAGCCTAACTGCAGGCACAAGAGCGCGGTGACGGTCCAGAAGCCGATGACGATGCCCTTGGAGCGGGGCAAGCTCAGATCCATGGGCGAGAGGGCGCCGCTGGCTTGTACTGTCGCATTCATGTCGTCCTCCTTGTCAGCATGACGGATCCCACAGGCTGAATGTGACCAGTCCCCCTTCGGCTTGGTCGCATCAGCGTTTCGTCCGCCCGCTACCATGACGGAGGGCGACGGAGGAATGTGACCGATGCCCCACGCCTGAGGGCTGATGACCGCGACCAGCCGGCTCGATCGTCGTCGCTCACGAGCCTCCCCACGTCGGCAGCCGCGCAGTCCAGCCGGTGGCGTAGTACGACCACCCGATCAGCGCGGCATTGTGAACCGCGTGGACGATGACCGTTGGCACCGTTGAACCGGATCGCTCGCGGACCCAACCAAAGCCGAGCCCCATGATGAAAGCGAGGGGAAGGATCGCAGGGAAGCCATGGATCGCGGCATGTGCCGCGGCAGAGACGGGGATCGCCGCGCTCGCCGGAAGCCGCTGCCGGAGCCACGTGTACAGCACCCCCCGAAACAACGTCTCCTCTCCCAGCGCGGCGAGCACGCACGCGCGAATGAGAATGATTCCGGCCACGGCCGGCCCCGCCGTCGCGAGGCGACCGTCGTCGGATCCCATCGCCTGCAGGATCGCGATCGAGCTCGACCACGGCCAGGGCCCAACCGCCGATTGAATCGCCGCCGTCAAGAGGTACGCACCGCCGCATACGGCGAAGGCAAGGCCGACGTCGGCGCCGCGACAACGGACCAGCCCCATCGCCTGTGCCGCGCGCGGGCGAAAGACGATCGTCATGGCGACAATGAGCAGCGTGTAGACCTCGGCGACCACGATCGCCGTGACGGCGGCTGGACCGCTGCTGCGAGCGGCGAAGAAGGTCGCCGTACCGATCGACGACCGCAGCGATCAGCCAGAGCCCGAGGGCGAGGAGCACGCGCTTGCCGGTCACGAGCTGGTCCGGCCCTCGATGTGATGCGCCCGCACTTTGGGTGCTACGCGATGACGGGATCTCGTCGCTCATGTTTCATGCGTCTCCTGGAATCCGGCTGAACGTCCGCCCTACCAGCGCTTCAGCTGCGTGACCTGAATGAGATTGCCGCAGGTGTCGTTCAGCATGGCGATCGTGGAGGCCGTCACGTCCGTTGGCGGCATGGTGAACTCGGCGCCGCGCGCCTTCATCCGCTCGTAGTCGGCCTGCACGTCGTCGGTGAAGAACATCGCCGCGGGCTGGCTTTGCTGGAACATCGCCTGCTGGTAGGCTTTGGCCGCCGGGTTGCTGTTGAGCGCCAGCTGCAGCTCCGTGCCGTCCGGGTCCTCCGGTGAGGCCACCGTGAGCCAGCGATACGGTCCCTGGCTGAAGTCGGCCTTCTTCACGAAGCCCAGGACTTCGGTATAGAAGCGCAGGGCCTTCTCCTGATCGTCGACGTGCACGGTGGTCAGTTTGATCTTCATCGGTTCCTTCCTGATGTCACACAGTTACTTAGAATTCCTCCGCCCGGTTCATGTACCTTCGCTCGAGCGTCATGACACTCGCGTGCGGCTACATGGTCATCTCTCCTCGTCACATTGCGAGCCGTTCGTCCGTCAGTGCTATGACGGAACGGGACGAGGATGTGTGACCGATGAACGAACGCGACTATCTGGCTGAGCGATTCGAAGAGCACCGAGCCCACCTGCGCGCGGTGGCGTATCGGATGCTCGGCTCGGTGGGCGAGGTCGACGACGCCGTTCAGGAAGCGTGGCTGCGGCTGAGCCGCGCCGACAGCACGGACATCGACAACCTCGGCGGATGGCTGACCACCGTCGTCGCGCGCGTGTGCCTCGACATGCTGCGGTCGCGCCAATCGCGGCGCGAGGAGCCGTTCGCCCCGGACGCGCCGGAGCCGGTCGCGACCGGCACGCGCGGGAGCAGCCCCGAGCAGGAAGCGCTCCTCGCGGATTCTGTCGGGCTCGCGCTGCTCGTCGTGCTCGACCGGCTGGCGCCGGCGGAACGCCTCGCCTTCGTGCTGCACGACATGTTCGCCGTGCCGTTCGAGGAGATCGCGCCGATCGTCGGCCGTTCCGCGGAGGCGACGCGGCAGCTCGCCAGCCGCGCGCGGCGCCGCGTGCGCGGCGGCGCGGCCGCGCCCGACTCCGATCTCGTTCGACAGCGCGAAGTCGTCGATGCCTTTCTTGGCGCGTTACGCGCCGGCGACTTCGAAGGTCTGCTCGCCGTCCTCGATCCGGATCTCGTGGTTCGGGCGGACATGTCCGGCGCGCCGAGCGAGATCCGCGGTGCGGCCGTCTGGGCGAAGGGGGCCGTCGCCTATGGGCACATGGCGCGGGTCGTGCGGCCCGCGCTCGTGAACGGGGCCATCGGCCTGGTGATGGCGCCGCGCGGACGATTGTCCAGGGCGCTCACCTTCACGATCGCGGACGGGAAGATCACGGAGATCGAGGTCATCGGCGATCCGGCGCGGCTCGGCGAGCTGGAGGTGGCGATCGTCGAGTGAGTCATGCCGATCGAGGCGCGGATCATTCTCAAAAGCGCCACAACCCCATGCGCCCACTCTCGATTCGAGGACTCCACCGATGCGGCGCCCGAAGGCGCGAGTTACGCCGAGATCTAGGCCTCGCTCAACAGCGATGAGCGCGTCCAGGCACCTGCAGCGAACAGACAGCGTATGACCCGACCTGTCACGCACACGCAATAACCTGTGCGCAATGGCGGCACTGCACGAACATTCAAGAACGGTCACGTCCACGCACCTGATTCCGAGGGATGCAAGGTTCGTGAGCGAGGGCGGCAACGCGCCGATCGAACTCGTAAGCGATCGCCAGAGGTTCGTCGCAAAGATCCGCGACTACCAGCACGAGCCCGAACTGTTCATCGACATCGAGACGGCTGACTGGTGGACTCCTGCGCCGCGTGTGGCGCTTCTCCAGGTCTGGGCGGGCCGGGAAGTCGCAGTGTTCGACGTGTTGGCTCCCGGCATGGGAGAAGTGCTCTCGGACTGTTTCGTTCCCGACGTCATGGCGAACCGGCGAATCCGCAAATGGGCGCATGGCGCGTCGTACGAGAGGCGGTTCCTTGGCGGCGCCCGCGTGCAGAATCTCGAATGCACCTTGCGGCTGGCGCGGGGCATCGCCTTCCATCGCTTGCCGACCGAAACGCTGTCGCTTGCGTCGCTGGCAAGCGCCCTCTTTGGCGTCACGGTCGACAAGACGTTTCAGAAGGCCGATTGGGCTGTCAGGCCGCTCAGCCAGGCGCATCTCAGGTATGCCGCCGATGACACGGTCTGGTGCGCGCGCGTGCGGACGGCGCTCGAGGCGATCGAGCGGCCGCCTCGACCCGAGGCCGATGACCCTGAGCTTGTCGACGCCGCGTTTCCAGACGCGAAGCTGCGGGAGTTGAACGCCAACGCCGACATGAAGGCGCTCCGTGAATCCGTCCGCAGCCTGATGAAGCGGGAGGACATGCGTCGCTTCTCCCGGTTTGCGACGTGGGACTCCGAGCGCCTCGAAGTTCCCCTTCGTTCGTTTGTTCGAGAACTCGTCCGTGTCGATCCGGCCCGGATGCTCGAAGTGGAGATTCGGGTCACAAAGGAGAAGCTCGACCTCCTTCACGGCCCGCACGACCGCCTGCTCGCAGGGTGTCGAGCAACGCAGACCCTTCAGTTCCACGCTCCGCGACTGCGAAGGCCGCGCTGCGAGAGTCTCTGTTACGACGTAGCCCGGGATGACGCCGACCGGGTCACTCGCGATTACGAGTCACGGGTGCGAACCCAGCGCATGGCGAGCTCGTTGGTCGGCGAACTGAAGCAGCGTATGCGGGGAGTGCTGGAGCTACGTGGCGCGACTGCTTTCAAGGCCTGGAGCCTCGCGCCAGGGCCTGTGTCTCGTTCCATCGATGTCCGCGATGCGCTCGATCTCGCTGCGCCCTGGGCAGACATGATGATCCCGCTCACGAAGAAGTTCCAGCTCGCGATCGGTGAGGGCGGCGTGGCGGCGCTCGCGCCTGCGACCAACACGAAATCATCGTCCGTCATCCGGTGGTGTTCGAAGAGCGATGCGGTCGGCGTCGCGGCGCAGGAGTCGCGATGGTGGGTGGATTCGAGCGATGAGGATGAGTGACAATCGGGCGCCATGGAGTCCGCTGTCCTTTTCCTCTCCACCCCCTCCCCGTGCGCATACTTGCCCGATCGCATCGAGCAGCTCCAGTACGAGCTGGTTCCGGACCTCCGATCTGCCGACTACATGCAGCGGCTGCAACAGGGCTGGCGACGATTCGGCTACGCGGTGTTTCGGCCGGAGTGCCCATCCTGTCGGATGTGCCAATCGCTGCGGGTGCCTGTGGCCACGTTCCGTCCCAATCCGAGCCAGCGACGGGCGTGGAAGCGAAATCAGGGAGAGGTCACGGTGCGAGTCGGTGCTCCTTCTCTTTCGCGGGACCGGCTGGACCTCTGGGCGAGGTTCCATCGTCATGGGCATGAAACGAAGGGCTGGCCAGCAAGTGACGGGGACGATCCCGGGATGATGCTCGAGAATCCGTTCCGCACCGAGGAGTGGACCTACTACGTTGGGAGCCGGCTTGTCGCCGTCGCTTATGTGGATGCCCTGCCCGAGGCCCTCTCCGCGATCTACTGCTACTACGACCCGACTGAGGGGGCCCGTTCGCTGGGGACGTTCAACATCCTGTCGCTCCTCGCCTCTGCTCGAGAGCGGGGGCTCCCGCACGTCTACCTCGGTTACTACGTAGCGGGCTGTCAATCAATGGAATACAAGCGCAAGTTTCGCCCGAACGAAGTGCTCCGGCCCGACGGAACGTGGGAGGCGTTCAACGCGGGAAATTTGAAGAATCCGCCTCGCGGTGTTGAAAGGGAGTGACGAGAAACAATGCACAGACCGATTCCGGACTCGTACTGGGTCGTCGATGGGTTGTTGCTCGCTGGAGAGTACGCCGGCGCTGTGAGCGCACCGAGGGCGCGTCGCAAACTCGACGCCTTGCTCGACGCGGGCATCCGCGCCTTCTTCGACCTGACCGAGGAAGGCGAATTGTTGCCGTATTACGACATGCTCAGAGAGCTCGCCAGTGACCGACGAATAGCGGTCGCGTACGAGCGGGTGCCAATACCCGACCTGGGGGTGCCGCGGCCCGCTGATCTTCAAGCGCTTCTTTCCCAGCTCGAGGTGAATGTTTCTGCCGGCACCCCGTCGTACGGTACATTGCTGGGGCGGTATCGGGCGAACCGGAACGGTGATTGGCTGCTGGCTGGTGGAGCACGACGCTCTCGACGGCGGTGAAGCGCTGACACGAATTGCGGACCTTCGACGCGGCACGCCCGACGGCCGAAGGCGTTCACCGGAGACAGACGAGCAGCGCGCCCTGGTACTTGGATGGAAGGAGATGCACCGAAGCTGACGATGACGGTCGATGTTCAACCTGATCGCGCAAGCGAAAGCGAGCTTCTGGGCGTCTGGGCGACCGGCGCCTGGTGACGACCAGACACTGCGCATGGAGTGTTGAAATGCCGAACTGGTTCGAAACAGTTGTTCGGGTTCAGCGAGCGATCGTACGACGAGACAAGGGAGAAACTGGAGGTTGTCGGCACGACGCTCCGCTCGAGGGTCAACCAGCGCTCGTACGAGATCGGCGAGTTGCGAACTCCGTCATTGAGGGAACTGCGAGACGAAGCAGCGAGCGTCGTCGACGAACTTCGTGGCAGGCTCAGAGTCTCCAACACTTCCGGCGACGTGAGGAGCCTGCATCGTCATTCAGCGCATCGTAACGCGCTTTTTCAGGTCGCGTCGCAGTTCAACCTATTGGAAATGGTCGGGCCTGACGTCAGTCCCGAAGACGGCGTCACTCGGTACGTGAATGATCACACCCAGGGGCCGGCCTGCGCGCTCGCCGCGGGTGCCGCCACCGTGTACCGCAACTATTTCGTGCCTGTTGACGGCCAGAATGGGCAAACGCGGGATCGTCAAATCGATTGCCTTCGGGATCTCGGCTCGAAGCTGGGCAACGAGTCACACGATTTGTGGACGATGCGTAACGGTTATGCGCTGTGCACGGAAAGAGGATTGGCGACCATAGCTCAGAAGCTCGACGCACTCGACGCTCACGGGATTGACGCGCTACGTGACGTTATTCGGATCGGGATCCACAGCGGTGTTCAGGTAACCGATGTCGAGGATGCTCAGCTCGTGTCGCAGGCGTTCTGCTCAGCCCTGCCGGTGAGCTACTCCAACATTCCATCGGAACGCTGGAAATCCTTTGCGGTCCTGGTGCTCGAGGGCGCCTATGAAGCCACGCTGTGGGCTGCCGTTATCAACGCTCGCCACTCGGGCTCGAACATGCTGTTTCTGACCCGGCTGGGCGGTGGAGCCTTTGGCAACGAACCACAATGGATCCATGGCGCCATGCGCCGGGCGTTGACGAAAGTCGTGGATGTCAGCCTGGATGTGCGGGTAGTGAGTTATGGCAAGCCAGATCCTGCGCTCGAGCGTCTCGTTGCGGAGTTCGCCTGAGTGACCGAGCTCGTGGCGTAGCAGGTCGCGAACAGAGAGCGGTCGAACGAATTCACTCCTCATCGCTCGTCAAGTATCGGATTTGAGTCTGAGTCCCAGCCATTTCGGCACAGATCCCAACCAGGGTCGCTTCCACGCACGGTCGTTACGGCGTCGATGCCGCGGGGACGCGGGCGCCCGTCGTCGTGCCGTGACCCGATCTGTCACGGGCGGCATTTATGCTCCAAGGCAGCCGGCCGGCCAATGGGGAGATTCTCAACCCTCGAGCGCTTCCTGGTTCGTCACCAGCCGATAATCGCGACTGACAACTGCAAGGACGCGTTGGTTGGCGATATTCACGATGGCCTTTTTGCCTAGTGCCGCGAGGCGGTGCCCACCAGACGCGTCCCCAATTGTGGAGGGCGACTGGATTCGAACCCGCCTACGCTGAGGCGTCGGCGCGCCAAGCCAGCGACCCCCTGCGCCCAAGGCAGTAGCTTCAGTGCAACATATCAACCCGCGCCTGAAAATTGGTCGGGGCGGAGGGATTCGAACCCCCGACCCTCTGGTCCCAAACCAGATGCGCTACCAGGCTGCGCTACGCCCCGACTGACCTCGATTATCCCACACGCACAGTCAGGGAACATCAGCGCGATCGGGCCCGCGCTCCGAGCGCAGCCAGTCAGGATCACGGTCGTGACGAACTGGCCGGCGCTCGGAAGCCAGCAGCCGTAGCGCGCTGAGCCGCGATCAGAGCGTCTCTGCGAGACGGTGAGCCTCGGTATCGGCACGGCGGGGACGCATACGCGGAGCGGCGGCGCCAGGAAGCAGGCAGGCCTTCGCCACACGCGCCATCGCCGCCGGGTGGAACAACGACGTCGGCTCGGCGAGCAGGTTCGACACGTCGAAGAACGTCCGGCACAAGGTGGGATCGATCGACGCGGCCTTGTGCACCTTCCCGATGTACCAGTTGACGAGATCGGTGCCGGCGGGCTTCGCGCCGGTGACGCCCTCGAACGCGAAGTCGGCCCCGACGGCGATCATCCACGGCGAGGCAATGATCCGTCCCGCCTCCTTGAAGAACGGCCGCCACAGATCGTCGCAGGATTCCGACTGCTCGAGGATCGCGCCGAGCGCGGCGCCTTCGAGCGTCGCGACGCTCATGCCCTGCCCGTAGAGCGGGTTGAAGCTGCAGAGCGCGTCGCCCAGCACCAGGTAGTTCTTCGGGAAGCGCGTGAGGCAGTCGTACCGCCGCCGCACGTTCGACGGAAATCCGAACGTGACGGCGTCGGTGAGCGGCTCCGCGCGCCTGATCACGTCGTAGATGTCCGAGGTCGCGAGCGTCCGCGAGAACGCGAGGAACCCTTCCGGATCGACGGGACAATGGTTGCCGAGCCACCCGCCCATCGTGACGATCCAGCGGTCGCCTTCCATCGCGAGCATGAAACCGACCCGCTTCTCGCGCGGCGGCTGCGGCGCAATGATCGCCGCGAAGTCGCCGCCGAGATCGGACGGCAGGCGCCGGTACAGCCGCGTGGTATACCCGATGCCGACGTTGACCTCCTCCACGTCGGGCTTCGGAAACCCGAGCTCCACGAGCCACTCCTGCGACTTCGATCCGCGTCCTCCCGCATCGACGACGAGATCGGCGCAGACGGGGAACAACGGTTCGGCAGGCTGGTGCACGCGGACGCCGTGCACGCGTCCATGCGAGACGAGCAGCCCAACGACGCGGCTGTTGTCGACGATGCGCACGTTCGGCAGCTTCATCACCTGCCGGCGCACGGTGCCTTCGAGAAACGGCCGGCTGAGCAGCAGCGCCTCGAGCCCGCTGTGGAACTTCGCCTTGTAGTGGCCGTGCTGAAACCAGCGCGCGTTGCCGATGAGGTCCCCGCGAATCGCCCCGCCATCGAGCAGCTCGCGCTCGAGATCGGGAAAGAGCGCCTTCAACCCGCGCAGGCCGCTCGCGAGCAGCCCGTGCCCGTGCCGCCCCTGCGGCACCCCGCGGCGAGACTCGAACTTCACGGGCAGCGTGTCGCGGTCGTAGACCGTGACCCGATCGAAGTGGGCGCTGAGCACACGCGCGGCCACGAGCCCGGCGAAGCTGCCCCCGATGACGACGGCGTGATGCCCGTGATAGCGACCTGGAGGAGGGATGGCGTACATTGGACCCTTGACTTCCTGGCAATCGGCATCGCAGGTGTCCGATCACCAATGACCGACGTTACGGCGGGAGCCGGGGTTCGGTCATTTGGGCGAAGTAAGAAAGTCGTAAGAAAAGGGTACTGGGCGGGGCTCGGGGCTCGGGGGTCGCGGGTTCAGGGGTTCACGGGTTCATGGGTTCTACTGAAGCCAGTCGGCTATGAAGACGTTCGTCTCGCCCTCGGCCTTTGCGTTGCGGTTCGAGGCGAATACCAGGCGCTTGCCGTCGGGGGAGAACATCGGGAAGCCGTCGAACGTGCCGTTGAACGTGACGCGCTCGAGGGCGGTGCCGTCGAGGTTGACTAGATACAAGTCGAAATCGCGGCCCTTGGGATCGTGGATGTTGGAGGCGAAGATCAGGCGCTTCCCGTCCGGATGCCAGGACGGGGCGAAGTTCGCACCGCCGAGCTTGGTGACCTGCGTCAGGTTGGCGCCGTCGCGGTCCATGACGAAGAGCTCGAGCGACGTCGGGCGCCAGAGGCCCTCCTTCAGCAGCGACTGATACTCGTCGAGCTCCGTTCCCGCCGAGAGCAGGCGGCCGCGGAACACGACGCGCTTGCCGTCCCACGAGAAGAACGGTCCGCCGTCCGGCCCGGGTCGATTCGTGAGGCGCTTCACGTTCGAGCCGTCGGCGTGCATCGAGTAGATCTCCATGTCGCCGTCGCGCACGCTCGTGAAGACGATCAGTCCGTCAGGCGCAATGGTCGCTTCGGCGTCGTAGCCGGCCGCGCGCGTGAGCGGCGCCGCGCCGCTGCCGTCGGCGTTCGCCCGGTAGATGTCGTAGCCCGTGTAGATCGGCCAGACGTATCCGCGCGCGTAGCTGGGCCTCGGCGGGCAATCCTTCGACGCCTCATGCGTCGACGCGTACAGCAGCTGCTTTCCATTCGGATAGTAGTACCCGCACGTCGTCCGCCCCGTCCCGTTGCTGATCCGCCGCTCGTCGGTCCCGTCGATCCGGATCGAATACATCTGGTCGCACGCATAACCAGGACGAGTCGCCTGGAAGATCAATCGAGCGCCGTCGCTCGAGAAATACGCTTCGGCGTTCTCACCGCCAAACGTCAATTGCTTGATGTTCGCCAGATGCTTCTCGGTCCCAGCCGCCGCCGGCGCCTGAGTCCGAGCCCGAGAACCCCCGAGAGAAACCACCACCCCGGCAAGCGCAACTACCCCCAGGAACCGCCCGACGTTGAACATAGCCGCCTATTATCTCTGATCCGGCCAACTCACCTTGCAACCGTCAGGTTGCGCTCACTCGTGCACCCGCACTCTTGCACCCGCACGCTGGCACCCTCGTCCTTGCACCCTCGCCCTTGCACCCTGAACCCTGGCGCCCCGGCACACTTGCACCCTGGCACTCTTCCTGCCCGTCCCCGTCCGGCCCCCTCGCGCCGCGATGTGCAAAGCCCGCGGGCGAGCGCGCCAAAGACTCATATCCATCACGGGTTGCAGGGTCGCGTCCTCGAGGGCGGAGACGGCGATGCCAGAGAATGGGATTACAGAACCGGTGAGACGTGTGTACCGATTCGCCACAAGAGCGCTCGCGGTTTTCGCCGCGGGCGTGAGCCTCGCGATCGCCGGAGCGGAGACGGTCCCCGCCGCCGCGACGACGACGGGACGCGTGGAGGGCGTGGTACGCCTCGCCGCCTCCGGCGATCGGCCGATCGTCTCCGGCGCGTACCCGACGCGCAAGGTGAACGCGCAAGCGCCGCGCGCCTCCGAGATCTCGAACGTCATCGTGTTCGTCAAGACCGCGCCGCGCGCGGTGAGCCTGCCGATCGCCAGGCTCGAGATGCTGCAGCGCGGCGAATCGTTCGTACCGCGCGTCGTGGCGATCACGCGCGGCTCGACGGTCGACTTCCCCAACGCCGATCCGTTCTTCCACAACGTGTTCTCGCTCTCGCGCGGGGCGACCTTCGATCTGGGCCGCTTCCCCACCGGCGAACGCCGCGCGCGCGCGTTCGGCCAAGCCGGCCTCGTGAAGGTGTACTGCCACCTGCACTCGCACATGAGCGGCAGCATCATGGTCTTCGATCATCCGCACTTCACGGTCCCGAACACGGCCGGCGCCTTCGCAATCGACGACGTGCCGGCGGGAGAACACCGGCTGAGCGCATGGCACGAGCGCATCGGCGAGAGCGCGAAGGACATCGTCGTCGAAGCCGGACGCACGGTCCGTGTCGAGTTCGTGCTGCCGGTGGAGGAACGGTAGTGCGCACTTCCCCGCCGCGCTTCGTCGTCCGGACGACCATCGCCACGCTGATGATGATCGCGGTGGTGCTTACGGCGGTCTTCGTCAGCTTCACGATCGAGGTCCGCGATCGCGTCAGAGCCGGCGTCGTCGACAAGCTCGAGGCCGGACAGCGCATGCTCTCGGCGCTCGAGCAGCGGCGCGCCCGGGAGCTGAACATCCAGGTGGCCACGCTGGCGGAGAACCCCACGCTCAAGGCGGCGCTCGACACGTACCATTCGGAAGGCGGCTCGGCCGATTGGGCGTTTCGCGACGAGCTGCTGACGACAGTGACCCGCGAGCTCGAGAAACTTGCGGACCGGATCGCGCCTGACGTCCTTGCGGTCACCGATACCTCGGGGCGAGTGCTCGCGGCTGCCGGGCGCCGCAAGGACGACTGGATGCAGCACGCGATCGTGCGCCCCCGCAGGGAGGGCGCAGCCGACGCATACGTCGCCGTCAACGGCGGCGTCTTCCAGTTCGCCTCCGCGCCGGTCGCGCTGCAGGACACGGTCATCGGCGGCCTTCAGCTCGCGAAGGCGCTCGACGCCCGGTACGCGCAGGAGCTGTCGGCGCTCTCGGGCGCGGCAACGCTCGTCACCTCCAGGGGGACGGTGATCGCCTCGACGCTCGGATCGCCGCTCACGCAGACGATCGCCGATCACGTCAAGCAGGGTGCGGCGCACGGCGGCATCGTCGACGTCAAGGGAGACGAGTACGCCGTCAAGCTGCTCTTCCAGGACGGCGACGCCGAAGTCTACGCGGTCGGATTCGATCGACGCCTCGGCGGAGCTCCCGATGCGGCGGGCGCTCGGCGCAGTGCTGGCGATCGCGATCGGATCGTTTCTCTTCGCCGCGATCGCGAGCGTCTGGCTCGCGCGCACGATCTCGCGCCCCATCGACCGGCTCTCGACGTCGCTCTCGGCCATGACCTCCTCGCGGGAGTTCGACAATCCGATCCCCGAGACCGGCCTGACGCGCGAGATCGACACGCTGACGAGCGCGTTCAACACGATGATGCACTCGGTCGTCTCCGCGGAAGCGGAGACGCGCAGCGCGTACGTCGGCGCCATCCGCGCGCTCGCGCTCGCGCTCGACGCGCGCGATCCGTATACCGCGGGCCATTCCGAACGGGTCAGCGCGCTGTCCGTCGCCGTCGGGCGGCAGATGGGATTGCCCGACGATCAGCTGGACATCCTGCGGCTGGGCGCGCTGCTGCACGACATCGGCAAGATCGGCATCAGCGACGCGGTGCTGCGCAAGCCCGGACCGCTGACCGCGGACGAATTCGAGGTCATCAAGGAGCATCCGGGCGTCGGCGCGCGCATCCTCAGGAGCGTCCCGTTCCTCGCGCCGCACCTGCCGATCGTCGAGCTGCATCACGAGCGGCCCGACGGCCAGGGGTATCCGCACCGGCTGCGCGGCGACGAGATCCCGATGCTCGCGCGCATCGTCCACGTCGCCGACGCGTTCGACGCGATCACGAGCGCCCGCGCGTATCGCCCCGCCCGCGGATCGGCGGACGCGCTGCGCGAGCTGTGGCGCCACGCGGGCACGCAGTTCGACGCGGAGGCGGTGCAGGCGCTCGCGTCGGCGATGCCCGCGATCGAGCTGACGACCCACGACGACGCCCGGGCGGGCGTGGGGCACGCGGCCTCGAGGCTCGCGCTCGTTGGAACCGGGCGGTCATGAGATCAACGGTCCGCCGCTCACGCCTGGCCGCTGGGCTCTCGTTGATGGCCGTCCTGCTGGTCATCCTTGCCGGGCCCGCTGCCGCGGCGGGCCAGATCTCCGACAGGTTGTCGGTGGAGTTCGTCGGCGCCGTGAACACGACGTCGACGGACGCCAAGGATCCGTTCGTGTTCCTCGACGCGACGGCAACCGTGCGCGTCACCGACGGGATCGACGTGGTGGTCCGGCCCTACGCGCGCCGCCTGCCGGGCGGCGACTGGTCGAAGGAAATGTATCAGCTGCAGGTCCGATATCAGCCGGCGATCGCGCTGCCGCTGCGCATCGATGCAGGCATCATCTCGTCGCCCCTCGGCATCATGACGCTCGAGATGAGGCCGGATCGCAACCCGGTCATCGGCACGCCGTTCGTACTACTTCTCGCCGCTTCCGACGTTCGACGGCCGGTTCGATCGGGTGCAGGTCCTCTCGGGCGGCTATCCGCTCGGCGCGATGGCAAGCCTCTCGGGCCGTCGATGGGATGCGCGCGCCGGCGTCACGGACGGCACGCCCGCGCGCAGCCGCAAGATGATGTCGTCGGCACGTCCGGCCGCGCGGCCGCAGTTCGTGGCGGGCGGCGGCGTCACGCCGATCCAGGGACTGCGCCTCGGCGGAGGCTACGCGCGCGGCGTCTATCGCGATCCCTCGACGCCCGCGGCCCCGGTGCCGGCAACGCGGGAAGCGTCCGCGACGATCTTCAACCTCGAAGGCGAGTACTCGATCGGCTACACGCGCATCGCCGGCGAGTGGATTCGCGACAGCTTCGAAACGGCGAGCACGCCGGCCGTCGCGCGCGCGTTCCTCCTCGAGGCGGTCCGCACGATCACGCCGCGATGGTATGCGGCGGGACGCACGACGCGCTCGTCGACGCCGGTGTTCGCCGCCGGCACGCGCACGCGCCGCGCCGCGACCGGCACGGAGGCGACCCTCGGCTACAGGCTCTCGCCAGAGATCACGCTGAAAGCCGGATACCAGGGATCGCGAAGCTACACCGCCCGCGAGTGGACGCACGCCGCCGCCGTCTCGGTCGTCGTCTTCAAGCGCTGGTGGTAGTCCCCGTTGGCACCCTTCCTGCCTTTGCCCGGCCGGCCGCGCTAGTCGCTCCATGTGGAAGCGGGATACCACCGGGCCTGTAACCCATTACAGCCCGTAGCGTTCCGCACCTGGCGCTGCCGAAGTCGGGACAGCGATGTTTCACCTTCGGATTACAGAACCGTGGGTCTGGATTCATTGATGCTGCGAAGGTCCCCGCCGAGATTCGTGGTGCGAACGACGATCGCGACCCTCGCGATGGTCGCGACGGTCCTGACGGCCGTCTTCGTCGGCGTGGCGATCAACGTGCGCGATCGTGTGCGCGCAGCGGTCACCGACAAGCTGGAGGCGAGCCAGCGCACGCTGTCGGAATTGGAGCAGCGGCGCGCGCGCGAATTGAGCGTGCAGGTCGCCACGCTCGCCGAAAGCCCTTCACTGAAATCCGCGCTCGCGTCGTACCTGCTCGAAATGCGATCGCCCGATGCGCGCTATCGAGCCGGCGTCCTTGCGGCGATCAATCGCGAGCTGACCTCACTCGCCGCGCGGACGTCGATCGACGTGCTGGCCGCGACCGACAGCTCCGGCACCGTGGTCGCCGCGGCGGGTAGACGGCAGGCGGACTGGCCGCGACAGACGCGCGTGCTCGCGCAGAACGGCGGATCCGGGTCCGCGTACGTGTCGATGCCCACGGGCGTCTTCCAGTTCGCGTCCGCGCCGCTGACGATGCAGAGCATGACGGTCGGGACGCTGCAGCTCGGTAAGGCCCTGGACGAGCGCTACGCGCGCGAGCTCTCGACGCTGTCCGGCGCCGCCACCCTCATCGCGTCCGGCGACGCCGTCGTCGCCACGACGCTGCCCCAGCAGGTCGCCGCAGAATTCACGCCGCAGACCTTTCAAGCGCTGTCGTCGAACAGCATCGTCACGCTCAAGGGATTCGAGTACGCCACGCGGCTGCTCTTCCAGGACGGCAACACGCGAGTCTACGCGCTCGATTCGATCGGCGAATCGACGCGCGTGCCGATGAAGAACGCCCTGAGGGCGATGCTGGTCTTCGCGATCTGCTCGTTCGCGCTCGCGGCGGTCGCCAGCTTCTGGCTCGCGCGCTCGATCTCGCGGCCGATCGACACGCTGTCCAAGTCCCTGTCGGCGATGACCTCGACGCGCGACTTCGACAACCCGCTGCCGGCGACCGGCGTGAGCCTGGAAGTCGACGCGCTGACGGCGACGTTCAACACGATGATGCAGTCGGTGAGCACGGCGGAGTCAGAGCGGCGCAGCGCATACGTGGGTGCGATCAAGGCGCTCGCGATGGCGCTCGACGCGCGCGATCCCTACACGGCGGGCCACTCGGAACGCGTCAGCGATCTGTCGGAACTCATCGGGCGCCAGATGAACCTGCCCGAGGACGAGCTCGAGGTGCTCAGGCTCGGCGCGCTGCTGCACGACATCGGCAAGATTGGCATCAGCGATGCCGTACTGAGGAAGCCCGGACCGCTGACGCCGGAGGAATACACGGCGATCCGCGAGCATCCGAGCCTCGGCGCGCGCATCCTCCGCAGCGTCCCGTTCCTCGCGCCGCACATCTCGATCGTCGAGCTGCATCACGAACGTCCCGACGGCGAGGGCTATCCGCACCGGCTGCGAGGATCCGAGACGCCCATGCTCGCGCGGATCGTCCACGTCGCCGATGCCTTCGACGCGATCACCAGCGCGCGCGCCTACCGACGGGCGCGGGGATCGTCGCAGGCGATGCGCGAGCTCTGGCGGCATGCGGGCACGCAGTTCGACACCGACGTCGTGCGGGCGCTGACCGCCGCGATGCCCGCGATCGAGGGCAAGACGTTCGGCGACCTGGAACAGTCCGCGCCGCTCAAGAGCGCGCGGCTGACGCTCGTCGGCCCCGCAGCGCCGCGGAGAATCGCGATGGGACGGATGGTGAACCGAGAGTCCTGACGCTGACAGTCGACAGTCGGCGGTCGACAGTCGGCAGTCTCAGTCGACAGTCTCAGTCGGCAGTCGGCAGTCGGGCCCGGCGTATGATCGGGCAATGGGCCCGCGGTTCACGGTCGATACGTTCAGATTCCTGCGCGCGCTCGCGCGCAACAACGATCGGGAGTGGTTCAAAGCGCGGCGGGACGAGTACGAACGGTCGGTGCGCGGGCCGATGATTGGCGTCATCGAGCGGCTCGCATCGGATTTCGGACGCTTCGCCCCCGAGATCGTGGCGTCGCCAAAAGCATCGCTCTACCGGATCTACCGGGACACGAGATTCAGCGCCGACAAGACGCCGCTCAAGACGAACGCCGCAGCCGTCTTCCCCTGGAAAGGCCTCGCGAGACATGAAGGCGCCGGTCTCTACTTCGAGATCGCGCCCCGATGGGTCTGGATCGGCGGGGGCATGTACGCGCCGATGCCGCCGCAGCTCGTGCGAGTGCGCGAGCACATCGCGGAGACATGGCCCGACATCCGCCGGATCGCGACGAGCAAGAGCTTCGTCAACCGGATCGGCCCGCTCGGCGGCGAGAAACTCCAGCGCGTGCCGCGAGGCTACGCGGCCGATCATCCCGCAGCGGAATTCCTGAAGCACCGCCAGTTCCTCGCAGGTCGCGAGTTCCCGCCGGAGCTCGCGACGAGCCCGGAGTTCTACCCCACGCTCATCGCCACGTTCAAGGCCGTCACGCCGCTCGTGAGATTCCTCAATGCACCGCTCGCGCGGGACGGCCCGCGCGATGGTCGGCTTTAGGCCTTGGGCCTTGGGCCTTGGGCCCTTGGAAAAGCATCCAGATCCCAGCCGCACGCCTGGAATCGGAATGCTTTCCCAAAGCCTAAAGCCGAGAGCCCAAAGCCGAGACAGCGTCAGTACCGATAGTGCTCCGGCTTGTACGGCCCTTCGACCGGCACGCCGAGGTACGCGGCCTGTTCCTGACGCAGCTTCGTCAGCTTCACGCCGAGGTGATCGAGGTGCAGCCGGGCGACCTCTTCGTCGAGGTGCTTCGGCAGGATGTAGACCTTCTTCTCGTACTTGTCGTTGTGCTGGTGCAGCTCGAGCTGCGCGATCACCTGGTTCGAGAACGACGCCGACATCACGAAGCTCGGATGGCCGGTCGCGCAGCCGAGGTTCATCAGGCGGCCTTCGGCGAGCACCATCACGCTGTGGCCGTCGGGGAAGCGGAACTCGTCGTACTGCGGCTTGATGTTGATCCGCTCGAGCCCCTTGACCTTCTTCAGGCCGGCCATGTCGATCTCGTTGTCGAAGTGGCCGATGTTGCCGACGATCGCCTTGTCCTTCATCTTCGCCATGTGCTCGGCGGTGATGATGTTGAGGTTGCCGGTCGCGGTGATGAAGATGTCGGCGGTCGAGACGACGTTCTCGAGCGTGTTGACCTCGTAGCCTTCCATCGCCGCCTGCAGCGCGCAGATCGGATCGATCTCGGTGACGATGACGCGGGCGCCCTGGCCGCGCAGCGCCTGCGCGCAGCCCTTGCCGACTTCGCCGAAGCCGAAGACGACGGCGACCTTGCCGCCGAGCATGACGTCGGTCGCGCGGTTGAGGCCGTCGATGACGGAGTGGCGGCAGCCGTAGATGTTGTCGAACTTGCTCTTGGTCACCGAGTCGTTGACGTTGATCGCCGGGAACAGCAGCGTGCCCGGCTTCCATCATCTGGTAGAGCCGGTGCACGCCGGTCGTCGTCTCTTCGCTGACGCCGCGCAGGTCGGCCGCGACCTTCGTCCAGCGCTTCGGGCTCTCCGCGATGCTCTTGCGCAGGAACTCGAGGATGACGCCCCACTCTTCGGGATCCGCTCTCGGCTTGAACGCCGGCACCTTGCCGCTCTTCTCGAACTCGACGCCCTTGTGCACCAGCAGCGTCGCGTCGCCGCCGTCGTCGACGATCTGCGTCGGGCCGGAGCCGTCGGGCCACATCAGCGCTTCGCTCGTGCACCACCAGTACTCGTCGAGCGTCTCGCCCTTCCACGCGAAGACCGGCGTGCCCCTCGGGTTCGCCGGCGTGCCGCCGGTCTCGGGACGGCCGACGACGACCGCGGCCGCCGCGTGATCCTGCGTCGAGAAGATGTTGCACGAGACCCAGCGCACGTCGGCGCCGAGATCGGCGAGCGTCTCGATCAGGACGGCGGTCTGAATCGTCATGTGCAGGCTGCCCATGATGCTGCGCGCCGGCGAGCGGCCGCTTGCCCTTGTAGCGCTCGCGCAGCGCCATCAGGCCGGGCATCTCCTGCTCGGCGAGCCGGATCTCCTTGCGGCCGAACTCGGCGAGCGAGAGGTCCTTCACCTTGTACGGCTCGCGGCCGGCCTTGACGGCGGCCTCGAACGCATGCATTTCACGAACTGCAGTACTCATTGCTTCTGCTCCTCAGTTTCTAGCGTCGCTTCAGCTTCCAGCTTCGGCTCCTAGCTTCCAGCTCTCAGATTCCAACTGCGAACATTCTGATCTTCAGCCGGCAGCTGGCAGCCGGTAGCTGGCAGCTGACGTACACTCACGTCTTCCGCTTCTCTGCTCCTGCGACGAACAGCGCCGGGCCCTTCGCGTCGGGATCGGCTGGCAGCGACACGATACGGATGTCGTTCGAAGCCGGCGGTCGTGAGTAGCCGCTGCAGCGCGTCTTCACCGAATCCCAGCCACACGTGACCCATCTGCTGACGGTACTCCTCGCGATCGTGCGGCAGCATGTCGCAGATGAGCAGCCGTCCGCCCGGGCGCAGCACGCGCGCGGCTTCGGCGAGCGCCGCCACCGGATCCGGCAGGTGATGCAGCACGAGCAGCAGCGTCGCCGCATCGAGCTCGGCGTCGGCGATCGGCAGCGCCTCGAGCTCGCCGCGGCGCACGTCGACGTTCGGCGAGATCGCGGACGCGCCGGCGGGCGGCCTGCAGCATGTCGCCCGATCGGTCGACGGCAATGACGCGCTTCACGAACGGCGCGAGCGCCGCGGCGACCTGGCCGGTGCCGCAGCCGAGATCGCCGACGATCCACTCGGGATCGAGCAGACCGGGCAGCGCGTGCAGATGCGACGCGCGTCCGAACATCTCCTCGCGCAGGCGATCCCACTGACCGGCGGCGGACGCGAAGAACTCCTGGGACTTGCTCTGCCGCCGCGCCGAGCACGCCGCGAAGGCGCCGCGCGTCCTGATCGGCGCCCGGCGTGAGGCTCACCTGCTCGCGCAGGAGCGACCAGAGCCGCCGCGTCGCGGGGCCGCGATCGTCGAGCGCGAGCGTGTAGTAGCGGCTCGTGCCGTCGCGGCGCGACGTCACCCATTGCGTATCGGAGAGCGTCTTGAGGTGGCGGCTGACCGTCGACTGCGGCAGCTGCAGGACCGCGCAGAGCTCGGACACCGTCAGCTCGTGGCGCTCGAGGACGAGCAGCATCCGGCTGCGCGTCGCGTCGGCCAGGGTCGTCAGGTCGTCGAAGATTGCCGACTTCCATCCGTATATCCGGATGAAGTGTTACATAGGAGCTCGCGGTCAGTCAAGGGTCCGGCTAAAGCCGGACACTACAGCTGTGTTAAGGTCCGGCTAAAGCCGGACACTACAGCTGCTTCTGGGTCCGGCTAAAGCCGGACGCTACAGGTGTTTGGGACACGACCCGAGGGGTCCGGCTGAAGCCGGACACTACAGGTGTTCTAGGGCTCGCCCCGTCGCAGGACCTTGCCGGACAGGGCGCCGGTGAACTTGCCGTTCGCAATGACCGGCACGCCGTTGACGAGCACCCACGACATCCCCTCCGCGACGAGCGACGGCTCCGCGTACGTCGCGCGATCGCGAATGTCCTCGAGATCGAAAACGGCGACATCGGCGACCGCGCCCTCGCGGATGACGCCGCGATCCTTCATGCCGAACACCGCCGCCGGCAGGCTCGTCATCGAACGAATCGCAAACTCCAGCGTGACGACGCCTCGCTCGCGAACGTAGACGGCGAGACGGCGCGCGAAGGCGCCGTTGTCGCGAGGGTGCGCGACGCCTGCGCCCGGCAACGTCAGCGCGCCGTCGCTCGACGCCATCGTGTACGCGCGCGTCATGATGTGCCGGATGTCCTCGTCCGACATGTTGAACGAGTCAATGGACGGGTTTCCCTGCTTGAGTAGCTCGATGGCCGTGACCTCGGGCGTCAGGCCGCGATCGCTCGCGATCTGCGCGAGCGTCTTGCCCTGCAGCGACGGGTCGGGCTGTACGACGCGATCACGATGGACTGCGCGCCGCCGCGCCGCCGGATGTTCTCGCGCACGGCCGCCGGCGCCGCGCTCGCGACTTCCACGCCGCCGGGCAGCAGCGCCGCGCGCAGCGAGGTCGACGAGGCCTCGTACGGATACTGATCGGCGAAGACCGGAACACCACGGGCGCGCGCCTGATCGATTCGGAGCGTCGAGGCCATCGACAGCCCCCAGTTGTCGGGCCCGAGCGCCTTCATGTGGCTCACGATTCCCGTGACGCGTCCTTCCTCGGCAATGCGGATCACCTCCTGCACCGCCCGGACGACCCCGATGTCGTAGTTCGCTTCGTCGCGAATGTGGCTGGTGTACACGCCGGAGAACTCGCCCGCCACGGCCGCGAGCGCGATCACCTCTTCGGTCTTCGCGAAGCTGCCAGGCGTGTAGAACAGGCCGCTCGACAATCCGAACGCGCCCTGCTCCATCGCGCGCCGGACGAGGGCGCGCATCGCGTCGAGTTCTTCGGAAGTGGGCTCGCGCTTCTGCGAGTCCCGCATGACCGCGTTGCGCACGCTTCCGTGTCCGATCAGCAGCGCGACGTTCGGCCCGAGGCCGCCCTTCTCGAGCGCCGCGCGCTGCGCGACGAGATCGACCGGACCGCCGCCGTCGGGATTGACGACGAGCGTCGTGACGCCTTGCGCGAGGATTGGCCGCGCCGGTTTGAGCTCGGCGCGGGTCAGGCTTTCGGCCGCGTGCGAGTGCACGTCGATGAACCCGGGAGTGACGAAGCGGTTGCCGGCGTCGATCACTGTGTCAGCCGTTGCCGTGGTGAGTCGACCGACTGACACGATCCGTCCGTCGCGAATCCCGACATCCGCGCGCACCCACGGGTTACCTGAACCGTCGAGCACGCGCCCGTTCTTGATGAGCACGGCAAAGTGTGGAGCCTGCGGAGTTTGCGCCGCTCCGATCGCCACGCACCAGGCCGCGGCCGCCGTCCGGATCAAGTACCGCATGGCCGACATTGTAGCTGTCGAGGCGGCATGCCTCATGCTAGACAACAGCAGACGTCGTCTTGGTCTCCGACTCTGGAGGGTTTCAATGGAAGGATCGATGAACCTGATGGTGGAACGTGGCGAGAAGAGCGTGTGGGATCGGCCGACGCTGTCCACGTCGCTCTCGACCTACGATCAGGAACGCTGGATGATGGCCGCATGGGGCTCCGCGCTCGCGATGCTGGGCGCACGCCGGGGCGGATTCGGCGGCGGGCTCGTAGCGATGACAGGCGCGACGCTGGCCGTCCGCGCGGCGATGGGCCGGCACGACCTGCACGTCGCGCGGAAGTGGTTCGGGCGCGCGATGGACGAACGCGGCTGGCGCAGCAAGGACCTCGTCGACGCGTCGGCCGAGGAGTCGTTCCCCGCGAGCGATGCGCCGTCGTTCTCGGGCGCGTCTGGCGCGTCGGGCAAGAAGTAACGGCACACGTTGACCCGGCGCGCTGCTGTTCCGGCGCGGCGCGACCGGGCACTCCCACACGTACGATCTCATCGGCGTGAGCACGGCGGGGGGATCGAGTATGCTCCCGCCCCATGGCGACCCTCTCTCCGATCAGCTTCGCGGAGTTCGAGAAGATTGACGTCCGCGTCGGGCGAATCCTTCGCGCCGACGACTTCCCCGAAGCGCGCAAGCCGGCCTACAAACTCCTCATCGATTTCGGTCCCGAGATCGGCACGCGGTCGTCGTCCGCGCAGCTGACGCACGTCTACTCGCGCGCGGATCTGGAAGGCCGGCTCGTGCTCGCGGTCGTGAACTTCCCTCCGCGCCGGATCGGCCCCTTCATGTCCGAAGTGCTCACGCTGGGCGTCCCCGACGCGCAGGGACACGTCGTGCTGGCCGTGCCCGACGGGAGCGCCGGCCGGGACGTCCCCCTCGGCAGCCGCCTCTTCTGACGCTGCGATACACTTTCCGGACTCGGGAGGAAAACGAATGTCGAATGTGAAAAGGATCGCGCGAATCGTGTGCCTGACGTCGCTCTCGGCGACGCTCTTCAATGCATCGGCGATCGCGCAGGGCGGACGGAAGCCGGGCGGCGCGGAGCCGATCCCGTCGATCGACGAGCGCACGAACGGGCTCAAGAAGATCGACGGCTTCTATCCGCTGTATCTCGACGAGGCGGCCGGCCGCCTGTGGCTCGAGATTCCAAAACTCGACGTCGAAGTGCTCTACTCGACCGGCCTCGCGACGGGCCTGGGATCGAACGACATCGGGCTCGATCGCGGTGTCCTCACGGGATCGCGCATCGTGAAGTTCGAGCGCGCGGGCCCGAAGGTCCTCATGGTGCAGCCGAACTACCAGTTCCGCGCGCTGACGACCAACGCGGCTGAAGCGCGAACGGTCCGCGACGCGTTCGCGCGATCGGTGCTGTGGGGCTTTCAAATCGGCGCGATGTCCGGCGACCGCATCCTCGTCGACTTCACCGAGTACCTCGTCCGCGACGGCAACGACGTCGCGGGACGGCTGCGCCCGGGTTCCTATCGATTCGACGCGACGCGCAGCTCGATCTATCCGCCGATGACGCTGGGCTTCCCGAAGAACACCGAGATGGAGGCCGAGCTCACGTTCGTCCGGCAGCCCGGCGCGGCGGGCGCGCCTGGCGCAGGCGGAGGCCGGGGCGGCGGCGCAGGCGCCGGCGCGTTCTTCGAAGGGGTCGGGAGCGTCGCCGCCAACCCCGAGGCCGCGAGCATCCGCATCCATCACTCGATCGTCGAGCTGCCGGACGGCAACTACAAGCCGCGGCGATTCGATCCGCGATCCGGATTCGGCAGCCTCGAGTTCGAGAACTACTCCGCGCTCCCCGGCCAGGCCATGACCGAGCGGTTCCTGCGCCGGCATCGCCTTCAGAAGAAGGATCCGTCGGCCGCCGTCAGCGAGCCCGTGAAGCCGATCATCTATTACCTCGATCCCGGCGCGCCCGAGCCGATTCGCTCGGCGCTGCTCGACGGCGCGCGCTGGTGGAACCAGGCGTTCGAAGCCGCGGGCTATCGCGACGCCTTCCGCGTCGAGCTCCTGCCGGAAGGCGTGAGCCCGCTCGACATCCGCTACAACGTGATCAACTGGGTCCACCGGTCCACGCGCGGCTGGAGCACCGGCGCGAGCGTGACCGATCCGCGCACCGGCGAGATCATCAAGGGCGTCGTGACGCTCGGTTCGCTGCGGATCCGTCAGGACTACATGATCGCGGAGGGCCTCCTGAGCCCGTACAAGGAAGGCACCGAGAGCCCGAAGGAACTGACGGAGTGGGGCCTGGCGCGCATCCGGCAGCTCTCGGCGCACGAGGTCGGCCACACGCTCGGCATCGGCCACAACTACTACGACAGCGACGCCGGACGCATCTCGGTGATGGACTATCCGCACCCGCTCGTGACGATGAAGGCGGACGGCACGCTCGACTACTCGAAGGTCTACGACGTCGGCATCGGCGTGTGGGACAAGGTCGCCATCACGTACGGCTACTCCGACTTCGCGAAGGGCACGGACGAGGCCAGGGCGCTCGCAGCGATCCTCGAGGAGGGCCACAAGCGCGACCTCTGGTACCTGTCGAACCAGGATGTCGCAGCGCACCCGCGGGTCGATCAGTGGTCGAACGGAACGGATGCGGCCAGTGAGCTGAAGCGCATGATGGCGATTCGCCGTGCGGCGCTCTCGCGCTTCGGCGAGCAGGCGATCAAGCGCGACGAGCCGATGGCGACCATCGAGGAAGTCCTCGTGCCGTTGTACCTCCACCATCGGTACCAGGTCGAGGCCGCCGCGTCGACCGTTGGCGGGATCTACTTCACGTACGCGATGCGCGGAGACGGACGCGAGCCGGTGCGCTTCGCGCCCGCCGCCGAGCAGCGCGCCGCGCTCGACGCGATCCTCGCGACGCTGAAGCCATCCGAGCTCGCGCTGCCCAGAGAGCTCCTGAAGAAGATTCCGCCGCGCCCGTCAGGCTTCGGCACGACCCGGGAGCTCTTCCCGCGATACACGGGGCAGATGTTCGACGCGATCACGCCGGCCGTCGTCGCGGCGGATCTGACGCTCGGGTTCCTGCTCGACGATGCGAGAGCCGCGCGGCTGGTGCAGCAGCACGCGCTCGACGGAACGCTGCCGGGCCTCGACGCCGTGATCGATCAGATTTTCGCGGCGACGTTCGCGGCCGACGGCGCGAACGCGTACGAAGCGGAAGTCGCGCGCGCCGTGCAGCGTGTCGCGATCGAGCGCCTGATGACGCTCGCCAACGGCGCCGACATGCCGCAGGTCCGCGCGATCGCGACCCAGAAGCTGCGGCAGCGTCAGCAGCGGCTGTCGGCCGCGGCCGCGGCGCCCGCGAACGGCGGCAGCGCCGCCCACGCGTCGCTCCTGGCCGCGGACATCAAGCGCTTCCTCGATCGCCCGTTTGCACCGGCGGTCAGAGCCGAGACTCCACCTGCACCGCCGGGAGCGCCGATAGGCGACCTTGGGATGCAATACATGGCGATGGAATGTTGGCGATAGTGTCAGTCGGCAGTCGGTAGTCGTGAGTCGGGAGTCTCAGTCGACAATCACAGTCGCCAGTCGACAGTCGGCCGACTGCCGACCCACGACTGGGACTGTCGACGACTGATGACTGGCGACTACGACTGACGACTGTCGACCACGACTAACGACTGAGACTCCCGACTGACGACTGCCGACTGTTGACTGTCTATTTCTTCCTCGCATAGACAGCAAATGGCGCTCCCTGAGGGTCGACGCACTGAGCGATTGAATCGCCCCCCGGGACCTCCTTCGGTCCCATCACGACTTTTCCGCCACGAGCGGTCACCGCCTCGGCGGCGCGGCACACGTCGTCGACGAGGACATAGTGCAGCCACGCGGGCGTGGCGCCCATGTGGCGCGAGCGATTGAACATGCCGCCGAGCGTGACGCCGTTGCGGCCGAACATCTGGTACTCGCCGGCGTCGCCCATGTCCATCAGCGAGCTCTTCGTCCAGCCGAACAGGCGCTCGTAGAACCGGAACGCGGCGGGATAGTCGTGCGTGGCGAGCTCGTGCCACGAGAACTCGCCGAGCCGCGGCTCGCCTTCGTGACCCGGACCGTTCCCCACCGGCGTGAACGCGGCAAAGACGGCGCCCTGGGGATCGGCGACGACCGCGAAGCGTCCGACCGCCGCGATGTCGTACGGGCCCTTGAGCACACGCGCGCCGAGATCCTCGGCCTGCCGCACGGTCTCGTCGACGTTCGGCGTGGCGATGTACGCGAGCCAGTGGGGTGAGTGGCTGACCTCCGGCGGTACATCCGTCACGCCGCCGATCGATTCGTCACCGACCGTCCACATCGTGTACGCCACTGGTCCCTTCCAGGGCTTCGTTCCCCATCCCATCACGGCCGGATAGAAGTCGTGCGTGGCGTCCGGATCGGTCGTCACGAGATCGAACCAGACGAATCGGCCACGCGACGTCGGCTCCGTCATGCACGTCCTCCCAACGCCGATTATCCATCCGCGTCTACCGCTGCGCTTGGGATTGGGACGAACGGACAGTGACGAATTGCGGGACGATCTGCTGGACGAATCGCGTGCTGGAGCGTTTTTCAGAATGCTGTAGTGTCCGGCTTCAGCCGGACTTCAGCGGGTCCGCCTGAAGGCGGACACTACCTACAAATGAAAGCGCTCTAGCGGGACAGCGGCGGCGCGAGGGGCGTGCGGTACAGGTCGAGCGACCCCTCGCTCATCACCGGCGTGAGCGCGAAGGCGCGCTCGGCGAACTGACGGAGCTCCGGTTTCGTCCGGGCTCGATCGATCACGACATAGCCAATCTGAAGACGCCGCAGCGTCCGCGCGGCGTTCTGCAGCCCGCTCTCGAGGAGCGCCGGATCGACCGCGGTTCCCTCGCTCATTCGCAGCAGCACGCGCAGCGTCGGGTTGCCGCGAACGCGTTCGACGCTGTCGGCGGGCAGCCGGGAGATGTATCCGCCCACGAGACGCTTCTCGTGAAACGTCTGGTAGAACTGCGAGGTCGCGGAGTAGTTCCCCCGCGAGCCCAACCCGTCCTTGAGGCCGAACGGAAGCGACAGGACGCGAACGGGCCGCGGATCCGAGACGATCGGCCGGTACGCGGCAGGCAGCTCAGCCGAGTGCAGCGTGACGCGGCGCCGGCAGGAGCTCGAACGCGAGCAGCGCGCCGACGATCGCCGTCGCCAGCCACGGACGCCGCGAGCGCTTCCTGATCTCCACGAGCGCCATCGCCAGGATCATCGACACGCCCAGCATCACGAGGATCGCCATCCGCGTCGGCATCCGCGCCGCGCCCAGGATCGGGAGATAGCGCATCAGACGTCCAGGGTGTCGGGATGTAAGTGAGTTGCTTCGCGACCCACACGAACGGCCCGAGCGAGAGGAACAGGAACACGAGCGTGAAAATCGTCCAGCCTTTGGCTGGACGGAAACCGGCCAGGACGATGGCGCCGGCGATCGTGGCGATCGCAACCCAGGGAATCGACGCGACGTTCTCGTTGAAGCCGTTCGTCATCGACGCGAACCAGCCGAACGACAGCGATCCGAAGACCGGATGCAGCGGGTTCGGCATCAGGTACGCCAGGAGGTCCAGGCCGGGGGCGCTGCTCCGCCACAGGATCTGCGGGCTGATCCAGTTGCGCTGCGAGAACGGCGAGCCCGCCGCGGACAGCACCGGCGAGAGCACGGCGATACAGACGACGCCCGCGAGCACAGCCGCCGGCGCGTATTTCGAGGGATCGATCAGCCGCACGATCCGCGGATGAATCGACATCCACGCGCGCAGCAGCACGAGGACCGTGAAGACGAGGACGGGCGTGTAGAGCCGCGTGAAGCTCACGCGAATCCCGAGGACGTCCACGAGGCCGCCGCCGCGCAGGACGATCCCGACGATCAGGCCCGCGACGCAGAGGATCGCGAGATCGACGAGCGCGCGAGGCCAGATGTGCCGCACGACGGGGCTCTGGCGCTCGACGCTGAAGATCGAATAGGCCGCGGTGAACACCGCGATCATGAGGCAGTACACGGCGAAGTACGCGTCGCAGAGAAACGCCCACGCGACCGTCGCGCCGGCGGCGCATGCAAGCCTGGGCGACGGGTCCGAGTACAGGCGGTACATCAGCCACGCGAAGAGCGGGATCGGCGCGGTGAGCGTCAGGCTGAAGTGCTCGGACGCGCGCGCGCTCATGAACGGCGAGAATCCGAAGAGCAGCCCCCCGACCCACGCCGCCGCGGCGTCGCCGGTGCGCAGCCGCGCGTACACGTACATCGCGTAGCCGCTCATGACGCCGCTGGCGATGACCAGCAGATTGAACGTCTTCACCACGCCGAAGATCGGAATGAACGGGAGCGCGAGCAGGTTCGCGAACGTCGTGTAGTTGTGCAGCGCGAGCGGAACCGGCTGGCTGAGCGCGAGGATCTCGGACGTGAGGAACGGCAGCCGATGATGCGTGACGATCTCGTGACGGAACACCCAGAGGTTCCACACGTACACGCCGGCATCGCCGGCCGGGAGGCCGATCATCGCCTCGGCGAGGCGAAGGGGCAGCGGCCACGTGAACGCGACCGCGACGCACACATATCCGAGCAGCGCTGCGGCCTCTCTCCGCAGCACCCTGACAGGCATTGGCAGCGCGTATTAGGAACCCAGCTCGGCCGGAAAGCAAGCACTATCAGGGATGAAAATCGGGACGAGGACCGGTAGGCCGTTACCCCTGACGAGGCCCTGGCATTCAGCAACCCGCGACGGATAAGTGGGTTGTCCAGGTGTGCTTGCGGTGTGCCGCAAAGGAACAAGGCTGGTCCAATTCGCGACACGACGGTCAAGTCTAACCTCTGCAGTGGCTTGACCTCGTAAATCGGCCTCCGGACGAGGTTCGGCGTGGCACGGTTTAGCACACGCGACACCTTCGTAATTGGATCCCGTCAAGACCCCAACTCGCTATCTCGACAGCGGTTAGCCCGTCCCGAGGCCAATGGTCGAGTCGGGGACCGCTTCTTGCCCATCAGCCCGTGCGGGGTTCCTTGTCTCTAACGGGGGGTCGAATGCGTCGGACTTGGTTGTTACTGGGATTGGTGGCCGGGATCGCGTTGTCGTCAGCGCATCCCTCCGGTCAACGTGGCCCCACGATTTCTGATGACTTGAAGGAGGCACTGGCGCGAGGCGAGCGCGTGCGCGTGATCGTTCAGGCGGAGGAGGACGCGCTCCAGTCGCTCAAGACGCGCCACGGCCGAGGGCTCCGGCGATTGCTCGCCGGCGCCCTCACTCTCGACGTCTCGTCGCAGGAGCTGGACACGCTGCGGTGGGACAGCCGCATCGCGCACCTCTCCAAGGATCTTCCGGTCGTCGCCGACGTCGCGATCGTCAACAAGGTCACGAGCGCGGAAACCGTCTGGGCCGGCACGCGCGGACTGCTTGGACTCGTGTCCACGCCGGGGTATACGGGCGAGGGCATCGGCGTCGCCGTCGTGGATTCCGGCATCGCGGATCACGCCGCGGTCTCGAGCCGCGTCGTCGCGCGTGTGAACCTCGTGTCGAGCGAGCCCGGCGTTACCGGCGATCCGTTCGGGCACGGCACGCACGTCGCGGGTCTCATCGGCGGAAGCACGACGGCTGCGGGATCCGTGACGAACGCGTATGCCGGCGGCACCGCTCCCAGGGTGCACTTCGCGGACGTGCGCGTCCTCGGCGCGAACGGCGGCGGCTACACCAGCGACGTGATCGCCGGCATCGACTGGACGATCGCGAACGCGGGCCGCTACAACCTGCGCGTCATCAATCTCTCGCTCGGCCATCCGGTGGCTGAACCGTCGGCGACCGATCCGCTGTGCCGCGCGGTTGCCCGCGCGGTCAGCTCCGGCCTCGTCGTCGTCGTCTCCGCGGGCAACCAGGGACGCACCGCGCAGGGCGCCCCGGTCCTGGGAGGCATCACGTCGCCGGGCAACTCGCCGTTCGCGATCACGGTCGGCGCGCTCGACATGCACGACACGCTCGATCGCAGCGACGATCGCGTCTCGCCGTACAGCTCCCGCGGTCCGACGAAGTACGACTTCGCCGTGAAGCCGGACGTCGTCGCGCCCGGCGCGAACATGGTCTCGGCCGAGAACCCGCAGTCGTGGCTGAGCACGCGCTTCCCCTCGTGGCACGTGGCCGGCACCGGCCGCAACGCGTACTTCCGGCTGAGCGGCACCAGCATGTCGACGGCGGTCGTCAGCGGCGGCGTCGCGCTGCTCCTCGACAGCGACCCGGGTCTCAATCCGGCGCAGGTCAAGATCGCGCTCCAGACGGGCGCGCGGTTCATGCGGCACGAAGGCCTGATCGCCGCGGGCGCCGGCAGCGTGGACTTCCAGCAGTCCCAGCGCCTCGCACACGGCGGGCTGGTCGGATCGCTCCTGACGACGGTCACGAACACGATCGGCCTCACGGGCGGCGCGAGCTTCCGCGACACGGGAACGCTCATCGATCGCCTCTACGGCGGCACGGGCATTCGGCTCCTCAGCCTTCTCGATCTCACGGCGCTTCTCCGCGACGCCGACAACGCCGACTGGGGCGTGCTGAACCTGCTCGGCCTCACCAATCCAATCGGATCGATCGCTCCGAACTACGTGGTCTGGGGCAGCACCGCCGACTGGAGCAGCAGCTACTACGTCGTCTGGGGATCGTCGATGCAGTCGCCCGACGGCGAGTACGTCGTCTGGGGCAGCGGTGACTACGACGGCGAGTACGTCGTGTGGGGCAGCAGTGTCGTCCAGCCCGGCTCAGGACAATAGCACGCCCGTGGAGACGAAGCGCGGCAACGCGCGGCGCCCGGTCTCGCTCCAGGGACGACTCCTCGTCGGCGCCGTCGGCGCCTCGGGCGTCGCCGTCGTCGCGCTCTCGGTCGCGATCCTCATGGGCGCGCACGTGCCGATCGAGTGGGTCGCGTTTTCGCTGCTCACGTTCGGCACCGGGTTCTTCACGCTGAAGATTCCGTCGATCGACGTCCTGCTGTCGGTTTCCGAAGTCTTCACGTTCTCGTGCGTGCTGCTCTTCGGCCCGGAGATGGGCGCGCTGACGGTCGTGGTCGACGGCCTCCTGCTTTCCTATCGCGCGGGACATTCGCCTGCGCAAACGGTCTTCAATTTCGGCAATCTCTCGCTTTCCGTGTGGCTCTCCGGCCACTTGTTCTTCGCGGCGTCCGGGGTGCCGCCTCTTTTCACGGCGCTGTCGGCGCCGAACGAGCTGATCGTTCCGCTCGCCCTGCTCGCCGCGACGTATTTCAGCTTAAACAGCGGCCTCACGGCCGCGGTGATCGCGGTCGAGTCGCGCCGCCGGCCGCTCGACGTCTGGCGTCAGCACTTCATGCCGCTCGCCCCGACCTACGCGGCGGGCGCATCGGTCGCCCTCCTGCTCGTCGTCGCGCTGCGCCAGGTTCACTTCAGCGTCATCGCGCTGATCCTGCCGCTCCTCCTCATCTCGTACCTGACGATGCGCTCGTCGTTCGGCCGGCTGGAGGACTCGAAGCGCCACGTCGAGAAGCTGAACACGATGTATCTCTCGACGGTGGAAACGCTGGCGACGGCCATCGACGCGAAGGACGAGGTCACGCACGGGCACATCCGGCGCGTCCAGGGAGCCGCGGTCGGCCTCGCGAAGGAGCTCGGGATCGCGGACGACACGACGCTCAAGGCGATCGAAGCCGCGGCGCTCCTGCACGACACGGGAAAGATCGCGGTGCCGGAGCACATCCTCAACAAGCCCGGCAAGCTGACGCCCGCCGAGTTCGAGAAGATGAAGCTCCACGCGCCGATCGGCGCCGAGATCCTCTCCTCGATCGACTTTCCGTATCCCGTCGTGCCGATCGTCCGCCACCATCACGAGAGCTGGGACGGCTCGGGGTATCCCGACGGCCTGCGCGGCGAGCAGATTCCCATCGGCGCGCGGATCCTCTCGGTCGTCGATTGCTTCGACGCGCTGACGTCTGACCGGCCGTACCGCGGGCGGATGACGGATGAGGCCGCGATCGCCATCCTGATGGAGCGCAGGGGCACGATGTACGACGCGCGGATCGTCGACGTGTTCGTCGAGGCGCACGCCAGGCTGATGCCGGCGGAAACGCCGATGCACCCGGCGGCGCGCGCGGTCGGAGGCGCACGCTCGAAGGATCGCGGCACCATGGCTGACGCGCCGGCGATACCGCCGCTGCCGAACGAACAGGGCGTGTCGGAGGAGGTGCTGGGCGTCAGCAGCCTCGCGCGCGCGATCGATGGCGAGGCCAGCGTGGCCGACGTCGGCGCCCTGAGCTGGATGATGCTGAAGCAGATGCTGCCCTGCGCGGCCATCGCGGTGTTCGTGCCCGAAGAACACGACGACACGGTGGTCTGCGGCTACAGCGCCGGAAGCCATGCCGCGCGCATACGCGCATTCACGACGGCGCCGGGCGACGGCGTGATCGGGTGGGTGGCCGCGAACCGCCGCGCGGCGGTCAATGCCGAACCGTCGATCGACCTCGGCCTCGACGTCGTGAGCCTCGACCCGCCGCTCGCCTCGATGCTGGCGGTGCCGCTCGTGCACGAGGGCCGGCTGATTGCCGTGCTCGGCGTGTACGCGGCCGCGCGCGCCGCGTACTCGGAGGATCACGCGCGGCTGATCGATCTGCTGTCCCCGAAGCTTGCCGCGTCGCTCGCCGCCGTGCGTGGCCGCACCGAGCGGCTCGACGTTCAGGCGCCCGGACGATCAAGCAGTACCGGCTCGACGGACCTGCGGCTCTTCAAGGGCCGCCGCGTCTACGCAGGCTGACGGTCTCACTTCGATCGCTCCGCTTCGGTCCGTAGTGTCCGCAGCATCCTGAAAAGGCTTTAGACTACGGGCACCCGATGACCGACGTGCTCCCCGAACCCATCGGACCCGTACCGGGCGAGGAGCGCATCACCGTCATCGACTGCCTCCGCGGCGCCGCGCTCCTGGGCATCCTGATCGCCAACATGCGCGGCTTCAACGCGCCCCTCAACGCGTACTTTCAGCCGTATCTCCTGTGGGCCTCGATGCCCGACAGGATCGCGCAGGCGCTCGTCGACTGGCTGGTCCAGGGAAAGTTCATCACGATCTTCGCCACGCTCTTCGGCATAGGCTTCGCGATCCAGATGGATCGCGCGGCCGCGCGCAGCCACGGCACCGGGTTCTACGCCAGGCGCATGGGCGTTCTTCTCGTGATTGGCCTCGTCCACGGGCTGGCCATCTGGTGGGGCGACATCCTCGCGGCCTACGCGATCTGCGGGCTCTGCCTGCTCCTCTTCCGCAAGCGCACGCAGCGCACGATCATGATCTGGGCGCAGATCATGTACTGGTTCCTGCCGGTCCTGTTCCTCGGCTTCTACATCGCGACGCGCTTCGGCCTCGAGCCGCCGTCAGTCGACGGGGCCTCGAGGATGCAGGAAGTGATCGCGTTGTACGCGAACGGCACCGTCCGGGAGGTCTTCGCCGTCCGCGCGCACGAGTGGGCCGAGGCGAACGGGTTCGTACTCGTCCTCACGCGCGTTTTCGGGATCATCCTCCTTGGCGTGTACATCTGGAGGCAGGGCTACCTGCAGCGGCCAGCCGAGCACGAGGCGTGGTGGAAGCGCGCGCAGTGGATCGGGCTCGCCGTCGGGATCGCCGGCAATCTCGCCTGCGTCGCGTTCGAGTGGACGTTCCACCCGAACCCCCAGCGGCCGTCGGTGGCGATGGTCGTGTACTTCTTTCTCCTGTCGGCGGTCGTCCCGGCGCTGAGCCTCGGGTACGCCGCGACCGTCGTCAGGCTGTGGAGCGATCCGGCGTGGCAGCGCACGCTGCTGCCCTTCTCGTACGTCGGACGCATGGCGCTGACGAACTACCTGTTGCAGTCGGTGATCTGCACGATGATCTTCTACAGTTACGGCCTGGGGCTGTACGGCCGCGTCGGACCGCTGCTCGATCTGCCGCTCGCGATCGCGATCTACACTCTGCAGGTTCCATTCAGCCGCTGGTGGCTCGCCAGCCATCGGTACGGACCGATGGAATGGGTGTGGCGGCGCCTGACGTACGGCCGGATCGGCCAGTCCGTCAGCGTCACTTGATCTCTTTCAGCTTCTTTTCCGCGCCCTCGCGAATCGCCTTCTTGAACTCCGCCGGCGTCTCGAGATCCTTGTCGAGCATGTCGAGCGCCTTCTGCGCGTTCTTGAGCGCTTCCTCCTTGTTGCCGAGCGCGAGATACGCATCCGACAGGCTGTCGTACGTGTTCGCCGAGCCGGGATACGCGTCCACGTTCATCTGAAACGCCGTCACCGCGTCAGGCAGGTTCCCGTCCCGCATCAGCTGATAACCCAGCTGGTTCATCTCCCCTTCGGGAAAGAGCACGATGCTCTTGTCGCGCGCCCTGGCCTCGTCGTACATCTTGCGCGCGCGCGGGATGCCGCCCGGCTCCTGGAGGGTCTTCCAGAACACTTCGACCTCCGTCGGCTTCGCGGCCGCGACGGCGGGCCTGGTCGCCGGCGCGTCACGCAGGTTCGTCTCGAACCATTTGAGAATCTGCGGCTCGAGCCCCTTCTCCACCGCGAACATGTCCGTACCGTGGCCCGCTGCCTTGTACTCCACGAACGTGTTCGAGGGATTGCGCGACCAGCCCAGGGTCCACTTCATCGTCCCGACCACGCCGCCGTCGCCGTAGCTCGCCGACGCGAAGACCGGCAGCCACGCCGAGTCGCGCAGGAACTCGCGGCTGCTCTGAGTGAGACCGCCGCTCAACAACACGACGGTCTTGACCTCGGGATGACGTCGGGCGAGCTGCACGGACTGGTTGACGCCGCAGCTTGCGCCGGCGGCTCCGATCCTGGATTTATCGACGCCCTTCTGCGCCGTCAGCCACGCGAACGCCGCGTCGACGTCGAGCGGCCATTCGCGGTCGGCGATCCACTGCTGCTGCAGCGGATCGTCGGAGCGCGAGCCGCCGCTCTGGCCGTATCCACGGAAATCGAGGGCGAGCACGTGGAACCCGCGGCGCGCGGCATCGGCGGCGAGCGTCTGCCAGGACGATCGGTCGCGATTGCAGGCGTGGAAGAGCAGGATCCCAGGGCCAGGGCCCGAAGCGGGATAGTACGACGCCTTGGTCACGATGCCGTCCGGTGCCTTGAGGTCGACGGTCTGAGAGGGGCCGGTCGCTTGTCCAGGCGCGATCGCCAGCAGTGAAAGTGCGAGCGGGATGAAGCTGAACATCGACGTGCTCCTGCCGCTACAGCGAGTAGCCCTGGCGGTATTCCCTCGTCAGAAAATCATTCGCCGCGAGATTGTTCGTGACGCGCATGTTGGCCGCGTCGTAGTGCAGCTTCGATCCGGCGCGCAGCGACACGATCCCGAGCAGCATGATCTCGGTCAGGTGCGCCGCGTAGTCGAACGGCACCGAGAGCTGATCGCGTCCGCAGATCGCGTTCACCCAGTTCATCTCGTGCTCGCCGTGCGGCACGCGCGGCAAACGCTCCTTCGGCGGCCCGTAGTCGTTGTGCTTCTTGTTCGGCAGCAGCCGTCCTCCCGCCACGTGAAGGACCTTTCCCTTCTTGCCGACGTAGAGCACTCCGCCCGCGGGATCGAGCTGCTCGCCTTCGAGCTCCGGCGGATCCGGCGGCATGAGGCCGCCGTCGTACCACGTCAGCGTCACCGGCGGCATGCCCTTCCGCTCGGGGAACTCGAAGTGGGTCGTCGTCGCGTTCGGATAGCAGACGCCGTTGTACGGCGTGCTCTCGGTCTCGATCACGGTCGGCAGGCCGAGCTTGAGCGCCCACACGGGAAAGTCCATCAGGTGCGCGCCCATGTCGCCGAGCGCGCCCTGGCCCCAGTCCACCCATCCGCGCCAGTTGAACGGGTGATAGACGGGGTGGTACTCGACCTGTGGCGCGACGCCGAGAAACAGATCCCACGAGAGGCGATCGGGCACTTTCACGCTGCCGTTCGATCCCGCCATCGCGGCGCCCAGGCGCTGCGTGATCCCCCGATTGTTCCAGGGCAGCTGCGTGCCGTCGCCCTTGAGAGGCGCCGGCCTCGGAATGCCCTGCGGCCAGAAGCCGAACGGACGGTTGGTCCACACGTGGACCTCGCGGACGTCGCCAATCGCGCCGTTCATGATGTACTCGATGCCGCGCCGCGTCGCGTCGCTCGAGTGGCGCTGGTTGCCCATCTGCGCGAACACTTTCGTGTCGATCGCCTTCTTCGCGAGATGGCGCGCTTCGGCGACGGACCAGCAGAGCGGCTTCTGCACGTACACGTGCTTGCCGACGCTCATCGCGTTCGACGCGATCACCGCGTGCATGTGGTCGGGCGTCGCCACGATGACCGCGTCGATGTCCTTCTGCTTCTCGAGCATCTCGCGGTAGTCGCGATACTTCTGCACGCGCGGCAGCTGCTCGTCCACGAACCGGCGCAGCGTGGCGGCGCTGTCCTGCGCGGGCCATCGCGCATCCGCGGCCAGCTGTGCCTTGGACGGACCGAAGTCGCGCCACGGCTGCGGCGGCGGGGCCGGCGGCTGCCGGTTCTGCCCGGGCTGGCGCGGCTTGCTCCAGTCCGCGAGCCGCGCGTCGAGCAAATCGAAATCGCAGTCGCAGAGCGCGACGATGTTCTGGCTCATCACGGCCCGGGTGTTCGCCGCTCCCATGCCGGAGACGCCGACGACGGCGATGTTCACGAGATCGCTCGGCGCCTGGAACCCGCGCCCGAGCACGTGGCGCGGCACGATCGAAAACGCGGTTGCGGCGGCGGCCGTCTTGACGAACTGCCGGCGGCTGACGACAGGCCCCTCTTCGCTCATGGTCGCTCCTCCCGTGCGTCGGGCGGTCGCATCGCCGGACGCGAGATCGACGCTATGCTAATGCCGTTCCGCGTCCGCCGATTCGAAAAACGGCATCGGCACGCGCCCGTCCCGTTCCCCGGAGTTCAACCGCCATGAAGCCAGCCACAGTCTTTCTCGGCGAGATGACGAATCTCGAAGTCGAAGCCTTTCTCCAGAGCCATCACACGGTGATCGTGCCGGTTGGCGCGACGGAACAGCACGGTCCGCACGGCCCGCTGCTGACCGACGTCCTGATTCCGCAGGAGGTCGCCCGCCGCGTCGCGCCCAGGATCGGGGCCGTCGTCGCGCCGCCGGTCAACTATGCGCTGTCGTACCCGCACGCAGGCTTTCGCGGGCTCGTGCATATCCGGATCCCGACGTTCATGGCGCTCATCGAGGATCTGTGCGTGTCCTTCGCCACCGCCGGCTTCAAGCGCATTGTTTTCCTGAACGGCCACTACGACAACACCTACGCGATCGCGTACGCCTGCGCGAACGCGGCCGACAAGATGGCGGCCGACGTCAGGGCGTTTCCGATCAACTACTGGGACGGCTTCACCGCGGAGGACTCCGCGGCGTACTTCGGATTGGAGAAGGGTCTGCACGCGAACGCCGCCGAGACCTCGGCCGTGCTCGCGATCAACCCGGCCCTCGTCGATCTCGACCGCGCCAACGCCGAGTTCCCGCCGTTCCCGAAGTTCACCGTCAACTCCGGCCCCGTGCACACGGCGTACTTCTTCACCACGCCTGGCTCCGTCTTCTCCGCCACCCGCTCGGGCACCTGGGGCGACGCGCGCGACTCCTCCCCCGAGCTCGGCGAGCGCTACCTCGAAGCGGGCGTTCGGTCGACCATTGCCGTTCTCGACAACATCGAACGGACGTTCGAGGCGATGCCGAGGAGGGGGTGACGGCAAAGGTTCAGGGTTCAGGGTTCAAGGTTCAGGGTTCAGGTTCAAGGTTCGGGAACCCTGAACCCTGAACCAAGAACCCCTGAACCAGAACCAGAACCTTGAACCCTGAACCCTGAACCTTGAACCTTTAAACCGGCCGCAGGCCGGCGCCGTCCTGTCTATTGATTGATGAATGAGATCGTCAGCCGGCACCCCGGGACGCTCGTGAGCCTCGACTCGGACCTCGAGCGGGAATTCGAGGAACGCCTCCGGGAGTCGTCCGGACTGGCCATTCGGGTCGCCTACAGCGTCGTCCGGCAGCGGCAGGACGCGGAGGAGATCGCGCAGGAGGCGTTCGCCAAGGCGTATCGCAGCTTTTCTCAGCTGCGGGATCGGGGCAGCTTCCGTGCGTGGCTGGTGCGCATGACGTGGCGGCTCGCCATCGATCGCTGGCGGGCGGATCGCCGGCGGAGCGCGCGGGAGCAAGTGAGCCTCGCGGACGCGCCCCAGGTCAGCATCGAGGACGTCGCGTCGAGGAACGAACGCGCGGCGCGCCTGTGGGCGGCGATCGAGGAGCTCCCGGAAAAATTCCGGCTCGTCATCGTGTTGTCGGCGATTCAGGGGTACGACGTGCGCGAGGTCGCCGCTCTTCTCGGGCTGCCCGAGGGGACCGTGAAGTCGCGGCTCTTCCTGGCCAGGAAGGATCTGGCTCAGAGGCTCCAATGTCTTGTGAACGATACGCCGGCGCAATAACGGATCATGCCTGCGGCGCGGAGATCCCGCGCGATGCGGAAGCCCACCTCGAGGCGTGCGCGCCCTGCCGGGCGCGCTTCGACGAGCAGCGTCGCGCGATGCAGGCGCTCGACGCCGAGCTGGAACAGGCGCTCGCGGTTGCGCCGTCGCCGTACTTCGAGCAGACGGTGCTGGCTCGAATCGGGGAGGCGCGCAGTGTCAGGCCGCGCACGTTCTGGTGGGCTGGACTCGCGGCGGCCGCGGCGGGCCTGATCGTGATTGGTCTCGCGTCGATTCGTTCGATCGACCGCGCGGCGCCGGATGAGACGCCACGTGTCGCTGCGCTGCCAAAGCCAACTGGTTCCGGAACCGTTCAGGCTGCTGAGGCCCCGCCGGTGGTTGCGCAGGACACATCACGTACGCTCTCCGTGCCGCGCGGCACCCCGCGGACGCGCGAACCACGGCGGCGCACCGTGTCACCGCCTGCGCCGGCCGAGGTCATCGTCGCCGCGGAACAGTCGTCACGCGCGATCGCGCGCTACATGGCGCTCGTTCGCAGCGGCGTGCTCGACACGTCCGCCCTGGCGGAGCCGGCTGTGGAAAGCGAGACACGACCGCTCGTCGTGCCGCCGCTCATCGTCGACGATCTGACGATGCCGACCGTCGAGATGAGGACAGATCTCGTCGACCGCCGAGGGCCTGACGGAATGTAGAGAGAAAGCCTTCATCCGTGGCGGAAGCCACAGAGAGATTCACAGCAGCGGACCGACAGAAGGAGCACACCGATGAAACGACAGCTAGTGACGATGGCACTGGCCGCATCCGCGCTGGCGCCGATGGCCGCGCAGGACCAGGTCGAAGCACCGAGCCAGCCTGCCCCCAAGATGATGATGCCGAACTCGAACAACCAGGTGCCGCTGAAAGTGCAGTTCACGCTGTCGCGATTCAAGGGCGAGCAGAAGATCAGCAGCACGCCCTACATGCTCGGCGTCCTGAGCAACGGCCAGAAGACAAGCCTTCGAGTGGGCACGCAGGTGCCGGTCGTCATGACGACGTTCGGAGCGAAGTCGGTAGAGAATACCCCGGTGCAAAGCTACTCCTACAGGGACGTCGGCACGAACATCGATTGCGCGGCGCAGAGCGCGGGCAGCGGTCTCTTCAGCCTCACCGTCACGGTCGAGGACTCGTCCGTCCATCTCGATCCGTCGGCAAAGGATCAGAAGCAATTCCTGCGCGATGTTCCCGTGTTCCGATCGTTCAGGTCCAGCTTTGCGATGGTGCTCCGCGACGGCCAGTCGATGCAGTACGCGTCGGCGACGGATCCGATCAGCGGCGAAGTGATGCGGATCGACGTGACGCTGTCGCTGGCGAAGTAAGTGTCTGATAGCTGATAGCTGGAAGCTGAGCAGCTCGACAGCTTCCCTACTGCGGCAGCGTGAGCGCCACGAGCGACGTGCTGTCGCCCTGCCCGGTCGCAAACACGATGTACTGCCGGCCGTTGTGCATGAAGGTCATCGGCACGGCGCTCGTTCGTGACGGAATCGGCACGGCGCCGACCTGCTGGCCCGACCGCTTGTCGACCGCGTAGATCTGCGGCTTCGCGCCGGGAGGCCCGCCGGCGCGGCCGGTTCCGTAGATGACGAGGGTCTTCGTCGTGATCACCTGCGCCTGGCCGCGGGCCGGCGCGGCGGGCGGAAGCGTCACGCCCGCGAAGAGCGGATCCTTCGTCTCGACGGGCACGAGTTGTCCGCCGTTCGGAATCCACCACGCCTTGTCGCCCGAGTTCATGTCGTACGCGGTGATGCCGCCGAGCTGCTTCGGCTTGAGGATCGACACGCCGCCGATGTTGCTGGCGACGACCGCGCGGCCGCTGCCCCCGCCGCGCCCTCCCTTGACGTAACCTGGCGGCGGCGGCAGCGCGCCGAGCTCTCCGCAGCTGTCGTGCGGCGAGCTGTACCGGAACTCCGAGCACGGATCCTTGACCAGCTGCATCGTGCTCAGGCCGCTCTGCGACGCGACGTACATGAGCCCGCTGTCGGGATCGACCGCGGCGCCGCCGTCGATGTTCACGCCGCCGCTCGCGCCGGGCGCGTACCACGAGCACGTCAACCCGCTCGGCGCGGTGCCGTCGCCCGGCTGCGCCGGAATGTAGTACGGGCCCATGCGGCACGACTTTGCGATCTTGAGCGCCGCCTCCTTGATCGCCGGCGTGTAGTCGATGAGATCCGATTCGACGAGCCCCTGCTGCGCGTACGGCGCGGGTTTGCTCGGGATCGGCTGCGTCGGCGACGCCTGCTCGCCCGGCACCTCGCTCTGCAGCACGGGCGTTTCGACGATCGGCCAGATCGGCGCGCCGGTCACGCGGTCGAACGTGTACAGCCATCCCTGCTTCGTGGACTGCACGATGAGCTTGCGGCGCTTGCCGTCGATCGTCGCGTCGAGGAGATTCGGCGCCATCGGCGTGTCGTAGTCCCAGATGTCGTGATGCACCATCTGGAAATGCCACTTGCGCTTCCCGGTCTTCACGTCGATCGCGATCAGGCTGTTGCCGAACAGGTTGTTCCCCGGGCGGTGGCCGCCGTATTCGTCCATCAACGGCATGCCGACCGGAATGTAGACGAGCCCGAGCTCGGGATCCGCCGAGTACGGCGCCCACGCGTCCACCTTGCCGACGCCGGGCGTGCCGGGCTTCGTGCCGTTGGTCCACGTGTCCGCGCCGAACTCTCCGGGCTCCGGCACGAGGTTGAACTTCCAGAGCTGCTTGCCGGTCCGCACGTCGAACCCGCGAATGTAGCTGGGCAGGTTGCGCAGGCGGATCGGATAGTACCCGTGGATGTGCGAGTTGCCGACGATGATCACGTCGTTGACGACGATCGCGGGACAACTGACCGCCGATCTGGCCGAGCGCGGGATCGATCCCGACGGTGCCGTCGGCGCCCGTGCGGGTTTCCTTGTTCCACGTCTCGCCCGGTTTCGCTCTGCGCGCCGGCGCCGCGTCGCTGATCACGAGCGGTCCCGGATCGTCCACCGCGAGCGGGACGAGCGGAAACCCGAGGCCGCCCATCAGATCGACGATGCCGTCCTTGCCGAACTTCGGATCGGGACGGCCGGTCGCCGCGTCGAGCGACACCATGTGATAGCCGGGCGTCGTGACGATCACGCGCTCGGACTTGCCGTCGGTCCAGTACGCCGGCCCGCGCCCCGCGAATTGCCGCGGCGCCTTCTGCCAGCGAATGCCCTCGTCCATCTCGCCACTTCCAGAGCGTCTGTCCGTTCTCCGGATCGATCGCGGCAGCCGCGCGCCGCGTCGACGCCACGGTGAACAGGCGTCCGTTCGCGTAGAGCGGCGTCGTGCGGTAGTACTCGTCCGCGCCGAACGCGCTGGCGTTCCACTGCCACTTGATGGCCAGCTTCGCGAAGTTCGACGCGTCGATCTGCTCGAGCGGCGAGTAGCGCGTGCTCCAGGCGTCGCCGCCCCAGTAGCGCCATTCGCCGGGCGCGTTGCCGCGCACGAGCGCCGCGGGGTCGCCGTTCCGCGTCGTCCGCGAGATCGGCGCCTGTGCGATCGGCGTGATCCGCGCGATCGGCGTCTGCGTGATCGGCGTGATCCGCGTGATCCGCGTCTGTCCGGACAACGAAAAATCACCAAACGCCGCCGCGGCCGCTATCACCGCCACGGCCATTCCTCCGGCCACGCTGCGGCCGGTCATCAATCGTCGCGCCATCGTGATCCTCGATTGAATGTCAGTGCCGATCGCCGGACGAGGGCATCTCGATCCGAATCTTCTTCAACCGGGCGATGTCGGAGGACAGCTCGGTCTCGCCTGCCGGGAGGCCGTTGATCTTGAGAAGGTAGGCCAGGACCTGCGCGCACTCGTCAGGCGTGAGGCTCGCCGGATCGTTCTTCGGCATCTTCTCCTTGATCTGATCGTAGAGCTCCGAGAGCGGCCGCCCGGTCCACGTCGCTCGAAAGCCCGCCGCCTTGTACGTGCCGGCCGGATGGCACGAGACGCAGACCGACATGTAGAGCTCTTCCCCGCGAGCCGCCTGCGGCGCCGTGTAGACGCCCGCCGTCGTGCTCTGCATCTCCTGCAGCCCGGCAATTCCGAGCAGTACGGGAAGGAGCGCGCATCCGGTCACTCGCCACATGATCGACGTCGACACACGGTTCCGCGAAGCTCGTCTTCAAATCCGGAAACGAGCCACACAGTAACAGCGTTCGCCGCGGTTTGTCGAGTCAGCGCGCGGCATCATGTGCCGGATCGAAGGGCACGAACGAACGCGGCCTCGCGCTCGAGCGACGGAATCCGTGCGGCGATCCGCTCGGCGTCCTCGCAGGCCGCACGATCGCCCGAGAGGCACGTCACGGCCGCCCCGGTGAAACCGCCCGGGTTCTCGACACGCTGCCGCTGCGCCTCGGCGCGAAGGCGATTGGCGCCGGACGACGAGAGGATGGGCGCGAGCGAGAAGATGTCTGCGTCGGGCATCAGCAGCGTGTACTCGAGCCGGCTGCCCAGAGGCGCGTAGCGCCCGCTGCGCCGCACGACGATCTCGACCGCGTCGTCCCAGTAGATCAACGGCCAGTCGGTTGTTGGGAATCGGCCGACGCCGGACAACGCGTTGACGCGCGGCGTGGACAGCATCGCCCAGTCGACGCCGCGCACCATCGCGTCCCACGCCTCCTGCGATCGGGATGCGTCGAGGATCGTCCTGAAGTGCTCCGGCGGATACGCCTGCAGCCGGCTGTCCTGAAACACGCGAACGCCCGGATACATCGTCCATGTCATCCACCCGCCGAGATTGTTGCTGTTGAAGACGGGGCCGGCGAGGCCTTCGGCGCGCGCAAAGTCGATCGCGCGCGGCGGCAGCAGCGTTTCGGGAAAGAGGCTGCCGGCGCGCAGCGAAGTCACGTACGCGGAGGGCGGCAGACGCGACGCGAAGAGGGCGCCAACGAGCGCGGTGACGAGGACGGCACGGCTGTCGAGGCCGCGCGCGCTCCACTCCGTGAGACGCGCCGCGAGCATCGGCGCCGTGACGAGGAACACGAGCGGCGTGAACCTCAGGTAGCGGTAGCCGAGGGCCGCGAAGACGAGTGCAGCGAGGCCTTCCCACGCGGTCAGCCGGCGCGGCATGGACACGAGCAGCAGCGCCGCCAGCACCACGTAGACGAAGAACGCCCTGTAGAACGGCAGGGACGCCGGCTGCAGCTCGGCGATCGCCAGCAGCTGCGGCACGAAGGCGTTCTCGAACAGGTACCGGATCAATCCCCATCCGTACGGATTCGCGAGCAGGGCGACGGCACAACCCATCGCTACCGCAAGGGCACGCATCGACTCGCGCCGTGAGAGCGAGGACGGGTGAACGAGCTGCGCAGCGGCGAAGAGACCGATCGTCAGGGGACCGAACATGGATTCCGCGTGCAGGTTGCTCCAGACGGCGACGAGCGGCACGGCCGCAATCAGCGGTCGTGCGGAACCGGCCGCGCGGGCACGTTCGATGAGCCATGAACACACCGCCACGCCGGCAAACGAGACGAGGTGAGGCCGCGGGATCGCCCGCGGCTCGATCACGAGAAACCCGAACACGAGGATCGCGACCGACGGCAGCACGGCACCTCGCACCCGGCACGCGAGATAGACGAATCCGAACGTCACGGCGAGCGCCGCGGCCTGCAGCGTCCGGACCGCGGCGTCGCCGCCCGCGCTCCACGCCGCGTACGCGATCGTCTCGGACAGCCACGACGTGTATCGCTGGGGGTACTCGGCCCAGGTGAAGCTGAAGAGATTCGTGCGGACCAGGCGTCCAGCGAGGTTTTCCCTTCCGTGCGCGAGATGCCAGCCGAGATCGGGTTCGTAGACGGGCCGGTAGCTGAGGATCGCGGACGCCGCCGCGATCGTGAGCACGAGCGCCAGCGTTCGTGTGGCACGCGTCACCGCTGCAACCTTACGCGCCCGGCCGCCCCATCGTCCAGTCGGGCATGAAAGAATTGCGCATGGACCGGACGCCGGCGCGCGGCGGCACGCGAACGCTCTCCATCGTCATTCCCTGCTTCAACGAGGCGGCCACGATCGAGACCATCGTGACGCGGGCCATCGACGCGCCCGTCGAACTTCGCAAGGAGCTCGTGATCGTGGACGACGGGTCGACGGACGCGTCGCCGTCGATCATCGAGCGCCTGCCGCGGCAGGACTCGCAGCGATCCGACGTGTCGTTCGTCCTCGCGCGCCACGAGGTCAATCGCGGGAAAGGCGCGGCCGTCCGCACCGGCATCGGCCGGGCGACCGGCGAGGTCATCCTGATTCAGGACGCCGATCTCGAATACGACCCGCGCGACTATCCCGCGTTGCTCCAGCCGATTCTCGATCGACGCGCGTCGATGGTCTTCGGCACACGCCGAGACAGCCGGCGGCTTTCACGCGCCGAGCCGGGGCAATGGCGCTTCATCGCGGCCGCCTGGCTGCTGACGCAGATGGCGAACCTGCTCTTCGGCGCGCGATTGACCGACTACGCGACCGGCTACAAGGCTTTCACGAAGGAGCTGGCGGACAGGCTCGACCTGCGCGCGGACGGTTTCGAGATCGACGCCGAGATCGTGGCGCGGGTCCGAACGCTTCGGATACGACATCGTCGAAACGCCGATCCGGTATCGACCGAGGACGGTGGCCGAGGGGAAGAAGATCCGGGGTCGGGACGGGGTGCGGGCGATGTGGACGCTGTTGAGGGAGAGAGTGCGCGCAAGGTCCGGCTGAAGCCTGGCTGGAGCCCATTGCCTTCGGAGATTGGCCTGTAGTGTCCGGCTTTAGCCGGACCTCTCTCGATCGATCGGGCGGTGCGCATAGCGGCCCGCAGCCCGCTCCGCGCGCCGGGAACGCGCGCTTCGACTCGTGCCCTGTCGCTGCCGCACCGCCTACGAGCTGGCTCGGGCATCCGGGATCGGGCGCCGCGGTCCGCCGGTGGTACTTCCAGCGTGGAGGATCACGGGGCCGGAAGGCGCCGCGCGGAATCGCTCCGCGCGCGTTCCGGCTGACGCGGCGTGTCGGCGCGCTCCGAGGGCCGCCGGCCGCCACGCGCACCGCCCGACCGATAGGGTTAGCCCACCGCGGCGTGATCGGACGCCGGAACGTGTCCGAGGGTGTGAAGAGATGGACGCGCTACAGCTGCTCCGTCAGGACTCGCGTCAGCGTGGCGCGATCGATGTTGCCGCCGCTCATCACGCAGACCACCTTCTTGCCGCGAAGCTGATCCTTCAGCTTCACCGCCGCCGCGATGGCGGCGGATCCCGCACCTTCGGCGAGGTTGTGCGTGGTCTCGAGCGCGAGGCGGACGCCGTCGGCCAGCTCGCCTTCGCTCAGCGTCACGACCTCGTCGAGCTCCTTGCGAAGGATGCCGAACGGCAGATCGAACGTGACGCGGGTCGCCATCCCTTCGGCGAACGTCGCGACGGCGTCGTTGCACACGCGCGTTCCCGTGCGCCACGAGCGCGCGAACGCGTCCGCGCCCTCCGCCTGCACGCCGATGACCGTGGCACGGCTGCCGAGCCACGACCTCACGAGCGCGCAGCCGCACGCGCCGCTTCCTCCGCCGATCGGCACGAGGATCACGTCGACGTCCGGGAGATCTTCGAAGATCTCCAACGCATACGTCGCGACGCCGTCGATGAGATGCGGCTCGTTCGCAGAGTGCACGTAGCGCAGGCCGTTCGCGTCCTGCAGGGACTCGATGTACTCGCGCGCCTCGTCGAAATCCCTTCCATGCTCGACGACAGTCGCGCCGAGCGATCGCATCGCGGCGTTCTTGTCAGGATTGTTGCCCAGGGGAACCACGATCGTGCACGGCACGCCTTCGAGCCTGCAGGCGAGCGCGATCGACTGGCCGTGATTGCCGGTCGTCGCGGTAATCACGCCGCGTCGCTCGTCGGGCGGCAGGTTGGCAATGAGGTTCAGCCCGCCGCGAACCTTGAACGCGCCGGTGGGATTGTGGTTCTCGTGCTTGACGAACAGGTTCAGCCCGGTCTTCGCGTCGAGGAGCGGGTGCGCCATGAGCGGCGTCCGCTTCAACGCGCGGTAGACGACGGTGCGAGCGGCCTGGACGTCGGCGAGCGTGAGCATGAATCCAACTTAGCGGGGCGTCATGCGACGGCGGAGGCCAATGACGCAATGGCCGCCGGCGGCCGTCACGTCTTCGGCCGCGGTCTCGATGAGGACGCGAGCACTTCGGGATTGAGCAGATCCATGCTGTCGAAATCGCCCGCCTCCGCGAGCGCGATGTTCTGCAGCGCGCGCTCGGCCATGCGTCCGTTGGCTTCGGGCGTATGGCTGCCGACGTGCGGCGTCAGGATCACGTTCGAGAGCGTGCGGAAGTCGCGCGCCGGATCGGCTGGCACGTAGGGCTCGCGATCGAAGACGTCCATCGCCGCGCCTCGGATCGCGTTGGACGCCAGCGCGTCGTACAGCGCAATCTCGTCCACGACCATGCCCCTCGCGGTATTGATCAACCAGGCCTCTGGACGAAGCCACGAGAGCCGTTCTCGGTTGATGAAGTGCGCGTTCTCCGGCGACGCGGGAATCAGCAGGCTGACGAAGTCCGCCGCGCCGAGCGCCTCGCGCAGATCGTCGGTCATCAGGTCGAAGTCGTCGCCGGCCTGTGCGGTCGAGCCGGGCCGCCGATACCCGATCGCGCGCATCTCGTAACCCCGCCGCGCAATCCGCGCGACGGCACGGCCGATCCGGCCGGCGCCGATCATCGTCAACGTCTTGCCGCGAAGTTCGGTCCCTTCCTTGGGCGTCCATTGCCCGTCCTGCATCGCGCCTGCGATCACCGTCAGCCACCGCGCCGCGGCGGCGATCAGCACAAACGTGAGCTCGGCGACCGACTGATCGAGCACTGCCGGTGTGTTCGTGCAGAGCACGCCGGCCGCCGTCGCCCGCTGCTTGTCGATCCCGTCGTGGCCGACGCCGAACCGCGCGATGACCTTGCCGGGCTCGACCGCCTCGTACAGCGCGTCGCGATACGGCTTTCCGCCGACGACCGCGTGCCGGGCGCCCGCATCGCGAATGGCGCGCGCCAGTTCGGGCTCCTCTGCCGGCGCGACGATACACGTCGCTAAAGCGGTCGACGAGAACACGCGTTCCGCACGGCGATATTCGGGTTCGGTGACGACGACGAGCGGCGTGGACATGTGGACATATGATATGCCGCATGGATATGTGGCGCGTCCGGTCGTTCGCTCTTTCGCTCCTTCCCATCGCGCTCTGCGGCGGGACTGCGTACGCTCAGCTCGTCGTTTCGGCCAACGACGCGAAGCTCAGGCTCGTCGACGGCGTCAACACGCCGGTCGCAAACCCGCCCGCCGACACGATCACCGTGATCGACGTGCGCGGCGCCCAGCCGAAAGTGCTCGCTGAGATCAAGGCGCCGGCGTCGGTGATCGGGCCGCCTCAGAGCGTCGCGATCGCGCCGGACGAATCGATCGCGCTCGTCACCGCCTCGACGAAACTCGATCCGGCCGATGCCGGCAAGACGGCGTACGACGACAAGCTCACCGTGATCGATCTGCAGTCGTCGCCGCCGAAGGTGATCGCGACGCTGCAGGCCGGCACGGGCGCCTCCGGCGTGTCGATCAATCGCGCGGGGACGCTCGCGCTCGTGGCCAACCGCTACGAGGGATCGCTCTCGATTTTCACGATCGCGGGCAAGACCGTCACGGCGGCCGGCAAGGTCAGCCTCAACGCGCCCGAGAGCCAGCCGAGCGGCATCGCGTTCACGCGCGACGGACGCATGGCGCTGGTCACGCGCAACAACGACAGCCTGATCTCGCTGCTGAACATCGACGGCGCGAAGGTCGAATACGCGAAGCGGGACATCGCAGCCAACCTCAAGCCATACGGCATCGAGGTCACGGCGGCGGGCGACGCCGCGGTCGTGGCGAGCATCGGCGTCGGCGCGAGCGGCGGAGCGGATCTCGTCAGCGTAATCGATCTGACGCTGACGCCGCCGCGCGCCGTGGATCACCTCAGCGTCGGCCCGCTGGCCGAAGGGATTGCGATCTCGCCCGACGGGCGATTCGTCGCGGTGACCCTCATCAACGGCACGAACAGCCCCAAGGCGTCGCCCCTCTTCCGGGACTTCGGGCTGGTGAAGATCCTCAGCCTGAGCAACCGGAAGCTGACGCCCATCACCGAAGCGAAGACCGGGCGCTGGTGCCAGGGCGTCGCGTGGGATGCCAGCGGCAAGAAGGTCATGGTCCAGTGCATGGTCGAGCAGGAAATCCAGACGTTCACGTTCGACGGACGGACGCTGACCGCCGGCGCCGCGATCAAGGTCAACGGAGGTCCGGCCGGCATTCGCACGGCGCAGAAGTAGATCCCCTGTAGCGTCCGGCTTCAGCCGGACTCGTTAAGAACACCTGTAGCGTCCGGCTTCAGCCGGACTCGTTAGAACACCTGTAGCGTCCGGCTTCAGCCGGACTCGTTAGAACACCTGTAGCGTCCGGCTTCAGCCGGATTCGTTAGAACACCTGTAGCGTCCGGCTTCAGCCGGACTCGTTAAGAACACCTGTAGTGTCCGGCTTCAGCCGGACTCGTTAAGAACACCTGTAGTGTCCGGCTTCAGCCGGACTCTCGATCGGTCGTGCGGTGCGCATGGCGGCCCGCGGCCCGCTCCGCGCGCCGGGAACGCGCGCTCCGGCTCATGCCCTGTCGCTGCCGCGTCGCCTAGGAGCTGGCTCGGGCATCCGGCGTCAGGCGCCGCGGCCCGCCGGTGGTACTTCGAGGCGTGGAGGATCACAGGGCCGGAAGGCGCCGCGAGGAATCGCTCCGCGCGCGTTCCGGCTGACGCCGCGCGTCGGCGCGCTCCGAGGGCCGCCGGCCGCCACGCGCACCGCACAAACGATCGCGGGCAACCAATCGACGCACGCGCCAACCGTGAGCCGCACGTGCCAGAGTCACCTGTAGTGTCCGGCTTCAGCCGGACGACTGTCGATCAGTCGTGCGCACAGCGCACCGCTCGACCGAGCGACCGAGCGAGCGGCCGACCGAACGACCGACCGTCCAGCCCTACCCCAGCCTGGATCCAATGTAGTACAGCGCGAACCCCAGCATCACGATTGACGAGATCCACAGAAACGCCGTCACGAGCGGCGCAGGCTGAATGTCGTGCGGCAGATGCCGGTGGCGCAAATAGATCACGGCGGCACCGATGAGCGGGAGCATCAGCGCCTGCGCGACGCCGCCGGCAACGACCATCTGCACGGGCGACCGCAGGAACCAGTAGAAGAGCACCGGCACGACGCTCAACGCGACAACGAACGCGTTGCGCCAGCGCAGACGGCTGGCGCCGTCGTCGCGCGCGAAGGCGCCGCCGATGCGCGCGACGTCGGCGAACAGCCGCGCGTGCGCGGCGGTCGAGGCGACGATCGTTCCATAGAGGGTGACGACCGCGCCGGCGTAAAACACCCACAGCGCCCACCCGCCCAGCGTCTGCGTGTAGATGTTCGACAGCACCGCGATCGTGTCGCGATCCGCGGGGACGACACCCATCCTGTGCAGCACGCCGGCGCCGAGCAGGTAGAACGCGACGGTCGCCATGGTGTAGATCGCAAGCGAGCACACGATGTCGAGGTGCATGACGCGAATCCAGCCGCGCGCACGGCCCACCCACGCGTGCGATCCGTCGCGCGGACCGACGAAGCGCGCGTAGCCCTTCTCGACGCACCAGTACGGATACATCACCAGCTCGGTCGCGCCCACGCCCGTGATGCCGAAGACGGCGATCGCCGTCGCGAGGCCCGCGGCAGGAAGCTGGAAGCTCAGGCCGGCCGCGAGATCGCGGGCGGCCACGGCGTCCGGACGACGGAGCAGGATCGCGGCCGCGCAGACGGTCAGCAGCGTGAAGAGTCCCACCTTCACGATCGCGAGCCGCTCGATTCGCTCGTACCCTCCCCCGAGCAGCAGCGCGAGGGTGATCGCGAAGCAGATGCCGACCCACAGGTTGACGGAGATCACCGGCACGAGGAGGTTGAGCACCTGCGAAACGCCGCCGTACATCCCGCCGATCTGCAAGAGCGACAGCGTGACGGTGATCGCCCACGCCCAGACGAGCCAGTTGACGCCCGCGCGGGGCCCCGGCACGCGGTTGAACCCCTCGAGCGCCGTATCGCCGGTCGCGATCGTGTAGCGCCCGAACTCCGCCTGCACCACGGGCTTGATCGCGCAGCTGACGAGGATGATCCAGAGGACGGCGAACCCCACTTGCGCGCCAAGCGTCGTCGTGGCGATCAGCTCGCCCGATCCGACGATTGAAGCCGCGAGCACCATTCCCGGCCCGATCCGCCCGAACGCGGCCCGAAGGGACGCGGGCGGCGATTCGATCCCGTCCGCAGAAAGGATGTAGGGATCGCGCGCAGGTTCAGGGTTCAAGGTTCAGGGTTCAAGGTTCAAGGTTCAGGGTTCAAGGTTCAGGGTTCAGGGTTCGTCGGATTTGTCCAATTCAGGGCCGGCGCGGACGGATTATAGTCACGTAAATGCGCCAACGAAGAATCGTATTCGGTTGTCTGTCCGTGCTCGCAATTGCTACGGTCGCGGCCGCACAGGAACGGCCGGACTTCTCGGGCACGTGGGCGGCGCAGGCGGACGCCTCCGCTCCGGCGGGGAGCAAGCCTGTTCCGCCGGTCTTCGGTCCGCAGTTCACCATCGATCAGAAGGGGCAGGACGTCACGCTGACGCGGACCTTCGCCGCGGGTCCGGCGACGATCAGGCTCGCGCTGGGATCGGAGACGACGAGCCGCATGCCGGGGCGTCTGTGCGAGCCGGACTCCCGCGCAGTCTGGAAGGCCGACTGGGAAGGCGCGGCGATGACGGTGCACATGGTCGGCGCGATCCCGCCGAGTGGCAAGCCCGTGAAGATGGACGTGAAGAGCACGCTGCGCCTGGAATCGGCTGACACCGTCCGCGTCGAGATGGCCGGGCGCCTTCCCGGCCAGGACGCGCCGCGCATGACGTCGACCGTCTACAAGCGCACCGCCGCCGCGGCACCATCGACGACGCCGCCCGCGCCTCCCGCCAAGGCCACGATCGCGCAGGTGGCCTGGATTTCGGGCACCTGGATCGGCGGGGCCGCGTCGGGCACGACGACGATCGAGGAACGGTGGACGCCGACCGCCGTGGGCTCGATGATGGCCATCTCGCGCACGCTGCGCGACGGCGTGATGTCCGCCTTCGAGTTCCTCTGCATCGTCGAACGCGACGGCGGGCTCGTCTACCAGGCGATGCCGAACGGCCGATCGCCCGCCACGGACTTCACCTTGACGACCCTCGACGCCGACAACGCGATCTTCGAGAACCCCGCGCACGACTTCCCGAAGATGATCCGCTACACGAAGCGGCCCGACGGCTCGCTCGAAGCCGTCGTCAGCGGCGCCCCCGGCTCGAAGCCGCTGACGTTCGTCTTCAAGCGCCAGCAGTAACCCCTACTTCCCGTCGCCCCAAATCCATCGAAGGATGTCGGGCAGGAGCGATCCGCCGTGCGCGTCGGAGTGCGCGCCGTCGCCCCACTCGTGCTTCACCTCGTAGCGCGGCCCCGGAAGCTTGCTTCGCGTCCGCCGTCGAGTTCGCGAACCTGAGCGCCGCGAGCATCTGCTGGTTGGCGAGGAACCAGTTGCCGTGCTGGTTGTCGAGATCGGCCGAACCGTCCTGCAGGAAGATCTTGATCGGCTTGATCGGGTTCTTGCGGATGAGGGTCGGATAGAGATCGCCGCCGGGCACCATCGGCTGACCCTCCTGCGGCGGACGGTATCCGATCGACGTGTAGCTGCCGATCATGCTGATGACGTTGCTGAACTGATCCGGCCGGTGCCACGCGACGGTGAAGGCGCAGATCGCGCCGCTGCTCGTCCCGCCGATCGCGCGGCCCGCGGGATCGGTCGTCAGCTTGTAGCTCTTCCCCACCTCCGGCAGCATCTCGTCGACGATGAACCGCGCGTAGGCGTCGCTCAGCGAGTCGTACTCGGCGGCGCGGTTGTTCGGGTTGCCGGTGCCGAGGTTGTCGGGATACGTATCGCCTCGCTGGCCCGGCGTGATGAAGATGCCGATCGTGACCGGGATGTCCTTCTTGTGAATCAGGTTCTCGAGGACCTGAGGCACGCGCAGCGATCCCGTCGGGTTCGTCGCGCGCTGGCCGTCCTGGAACACGAGGACGTTCGCAGGCCGATCGCCCGTGTATTGCGCCGGCACGTAGATCCAGTAGCGCCGCACGGTGTTGGCGATGACCTGGCTCCTGAACAGGAACGGGCCTTCGAGCTTGCCCTTCGGGACGCCATCCTGCGGCAGCGAATCCGGTCCGAGCGGGTAGTCTCCCGGTTTGCGATCCGCGGCCGGCGGCGGCGGTGGAGGGCTCGTGGTCTGCGCGGCCGCAACGATCGGGCCGCACGCGATCAACGTCAGCAGCGCAAGCATCATTCGTCGTCTCATGGGCCGTTAGTCTCCGCGAGAAAGGGTCGATTGTCCAACCGAACCGCGCGCGAGACATCCCGGCAGATGCGGCGGCGCAACGGGTATATGCTCTCCTGAACAACTGGAGGGTGTCGTGAGCAAGCGGATCCTGATCATCACCGGGGACGGCGGCGAGAGCTACGAAACATGGTTTGCCGTGCAGCGCTTCCAGGAAGCGGGGTACGAGGCGCTCGTCGCGGCGCCCACGAAGAAGCGCCTCAACCTGGTGATGCACGATTTCGAACCGGGCTGGGATACGTACAAAGAGAGCCCGGGCTATGCCATCGAGTCAGACCTGACGTTCGAAGACGTCAAGCCCGCCGACTACGAAGGGATCGTCCTGATCGGCGGACGGGCACCGGAGTACCTGCGCAACAACCGGCAGCTCCTCGACATCATCCGGGAGTTCGACGCCCGCGAGAAGTGGATCTTCTCGATCTGTCACGGCATCCAGCTGTTCGCGGCCGCCGGCCTGGCCAGGAACAAGCGGTTCACCTGCTACGAGCACGTGCGCCTCGAAGTCGAGGCGGTCGGCGGACAGTTCGTGAAGAGCGACGTCGTGCGCGACGGGCGGCTGGTGTCCTGCCCGACGTGGCGCGAGCAGCCGGCGTTCTATCGCGAAGTGTTCGCCTGTCTCGAGCAGCCCGTGACGGCGTGACGTCCGGGATTCACGTCGAGGATGCGGGCACGGGCGTTCCCGTGCTCGCTATTCACGGCCTCGGAGGCGGCGCGCACTTCTTCGCCGGCCTCGCCGAGCGGCTCCACACCGAGTTTCGTATCCTTTCGGTCGACCTGCCTGGAACGGGACGCAGCGCGTCCTCCGCATCGTTCTCCATGGACAGCTGGATCGCCGATCTCGGCGCGCTCGTGGCGGAGCGGATCGGCGAGCCGGCCGTCGTGCTCGGACATTCGATGGGAACGATCCTGGCGCTGAAGGCGTGGGAAGCGTGGCCCGATCGCGTGCGGGGTCTCGTCTTCGCCGGCGGCCTGCCGCGAGTCAGGGCCGCGATTCGCGATCGCCTGACGGAACGTCTCTCGGCGATTGAAGGATGCGCGCGATCTGACTGGCTGGGGTCCGCGCGTGTCGCCCGGCGTCTTCTCGCCGGCGACGATCAGGGATCGTCCGGACGTCGTCGCCTCGTTCGAGCACCGGTTCGAACGGCAGCCTGTCGAGACCTACGTGCGCTGCTGCCGGATCCTGCTCGAGTCGTCGGCGGAGCACGTCGTCCCGACCGTGACGGTGCCGTCGCTCGCGATCACCGGCGCCGACGATCAATACGCGCCGCCGGACGCCGTCGCCGTCTTCGCTCAGGAAATGCCCCGCTGCCCCAGGCTCGAGATCCTTCCCGAGTGCGGGCATCTGCCGTTTCTCGAACGGCCGGACGACTTCGCGGCGGTCGTGAAGACGTTCCTCCGAACGTGCTAGACTCCCGCGCCATGACTACCCTCATCCGTCTCGGTACGCTGATGATCGTCGCGGGGCTCCTGCAAACTCCGGCGACGGAGCCGGGATTCACGCAGCTCTTCAACGGGAAGGACTTCACCGGGTGGAAGCTCGCCAACCCCGATTCGTTCAGGGTCGAAGACGGGGCGATCGTGGCCAACGCCAAGGGCATGCAGGGCCACGCGTTCTACGACGGGCCGTTCATGAACCACAGCTTCCGCAACTTCGAGCTGAAGGTCGACGTCATGACGCGGAACAACTCGAACGGGGGCGTCTTCATTCTGACGGAGTTCAAGGAAACGGGCTGGCCGGCGAAGGGCTTCGAGATCCAGGTCAACAACACCTACACGAAGGACAAGGTGAAGACCGGCAGCCTCTATCACGTCTCCGACGTCTACGAGGCGATCCCCAAAGACGACGAGTGGTTCACGGAGCACATCATCGTGAAGGGGGACTCGATCACCGTCCGGGTGAACGACAAGCAGACCGTGGCGTGGACGCAGCCCGCCGAGTGGAAAGGCAGCAAGGATTTCGCCGACCGCGTCCTCAGCCCCGGCACGATCGCGCTGCAGGCACACGATCCGAACAGCACCGTCTACTACAAGAACATCCGGATCAAGCCGCTCGACTAGGGTTCAAGGGTTCACGCCGGAAGCTGTGAAATAGGGCGCGAAGCCGTCCAACTCTGCGATGGAGCCGTCGGCACACGTTAGGCGCCGGGAACCGGCAATCCCGGACTATCTCTATGGCCGAACACAAGACCAAGCCCACCGGCGCTAACGTCGAGGACTACATCGCCTCAAGAGCCAACGCGCAGCAATGCACCGACTGCCGGGAGTTGATGGCTCTGTTCAAGAAAGTCACCCGGCGCTCACCAAGAATGTGGGGGCCCAGCATAGTCGGTTATGGCTCCTACCGGTACACCTACGAGAGTGGACGAACTGGGGAAGCCCCTTTGGCGGCCTTTGCCATCCGTGGCCGAGAACTGGTGGTCTACCTGGAGGCTGAAGGTGAGGAGCAGAGATCCTTGCTGTCGAAGCTTGGCAAGCACAAGATGACCAAGTGTTGCCTGTACTTCAAGCAGCTTGCTGATTCTTGATAGGTCGACGCTCGAAAAGATTGTTGTCGGTTCGGTCGCGGAGGTAAGGCGGCGCTATGGGTAGGACGACGGTAAAACCCGTGCACCTCTAACCGTGCGTACTGTCCAGCGGAGCGGTGATCGGCTGCGGTTGGCTGCAGAAGACGCTCGGCATCCACTTCAAGAGTAGCCGGACACCGGGACCACCGAGGAAGGGCACCATGCATCGCATCGTGGATTCGCGTTGCGTTCTTGCCGTGCGCGATTTGCAAGCATCCACTCGGTTTTATGTCGACGTGCTCGGGTTTCGCAGGGATTTCGGCGACGGCTCGGATGGCTGGAGTTTTCTCTCGCGGGATGCGTTCAAGATCATGCTTGGCGAATGTGCTGGCGAGAAGCCAGCAAGCGCGCTGGGGGACCACTCGTATGTCGCGTACCTGATCGTCGAGGGCGTCGATCAGTTTCATGCGGAAGTCGCCGGGCGAGGCGCAGAGGTGTTGTCCCAACCTGCGACCGAGCCCTGGGGCCTGCGGGAGTTCAGCATCCGCACACCGGACGGGCATCGCATCCGATTCGGAGAACCGACCGCGCTGCCGGCTACGAGTCAGCAGAACCCGTGAACCCCGTGAACCCGTGAACCTACTTCAAAGTAGCAAGCCCCGCGACGAGATCGCGGATCTCGCGCAGCTTGAGGATCTGGCCGACGGGCGGCATCGCCGACACGGGGTTCGTGCGCTCGGCGACGTCGGACTTCGCAATGCTCTTCTCGGCGAGCGGCGTGCCGGTCATCACGACGATGTGCGTGTCCGTCTCGCTCCGCAGCATGCCGTCAACGCGCTCGCCGTTCTTCAGCGTGACGCTGACGGTTCCGTAGCCCTGCGCGATCCGCGCGTTCGGCTCGAGCAGCGACTCGAGGAGCTGCTCGCGCGTGAGGCGGGTCCCGACCCCCGCGAGGTTCGGGCCGACGTCGGCGCCGCCGTCCTTGCCGACCGCGTGGCACCGGACGCACGCCGCCGCCGGATGCTCTGCGAAGACTTGCTGCGCCCTGCGCGGATCGCCTCCAAGCAGCAGCGACTCCCGGAACGCCGCCGCCAGGCTGTCGGCTGACTTCGATTTCCGGTAGGCCTCGAGCTTGTTCTCGAGCGCCGGCGATTCGCTGGCCTGCATCGTGTCGACGAGGTCGGCGTGCACCTCGCGCGCGAGCTTCCCCGCGGTGAGCTCGTCGAAGAACATCGCGAGCGCGTTCTGCGCCTCGGGCGACTTCATGCCCCCGAGCACGCCGACTCCCGCCTGCTGATCGCTCGCCGTGCCGCCGCGGATGACGGCGACGAGGTTCTGTACTTTCTCCGCTTCGCCGAGCGGCAGCGACGGAAGAATCGCGACCGCGGCGCGGCGCACCTCCGGGCTCGCGTCGCCAATCGCCACCTTCATGATCTCGCTGATGTTCGACGGCTTGAGCGCTTCGAGGCCGCGCAGCGCGGCGACCCTGACATCGGCGGAGGGATCGCTCTTCAGCTGGGTGAGCAGGATCGGCGCCGCCTCCTGGAGGCTCAGCCGGCCCGCCGCTTCCGCCAGCGCGATCTTCATCGAGTCGTCCGCTTCCGCCGCCTGCAGCATCTCGAGGATCGCATCGCGGGCGACTGCGGGATCGCGCGCCGGCGGCTGACCGATGTAGATGCCGTCCACGCGATCCATCGTCGACGGCGACGGCCCAGACGCCCAGCGCCGCGACCGCTTCGACGCGCATCGCACGGGCATGTTTCGGATCGGCCGCGAACGCCGAGAGCCGCGCCGCGGCATCCGGCGCGCCGACCTTGAGGCTGGCGCTGATCGCGCGCCTGCAGGAGCGGCTCTTTCGTGAAGCGCTTGTCGTCCAGCACGCGCGCGAGCGCCGGCAGCGCCCCGTCGATCGACCCATCGTCGTTGATGGCTCGCGCGGCTTCGAGCACGACCGACTCGTCCGCATCGGTCAGGAATCGGGCGACGCCGGCATTGCGCATGCGCCGCAGCGCGATGACGGCGGCGATGCGGACGCCGCGCGAGGTATGCGTCGAGAGGCCGGCGACGGCGTCCGCCGCGCCGATGCGCGACAGCGCGAGGCTCCCCGCGTGCCGCAGACAGAACGTCCTTGTCGTCGTTGGCGGCGAGCATCTCGACGAGCGGCGGCACCGCCGGCTTGTACGCGATGCGCCCGAGGGCTTCCGCGGCGAAGAAGCGCACGCGCGGCGCGCGATCCTTGAGCAGCGGCATGAGCGGCTCCCCTGCGCGCGCGTAGCGCACGTCGCCGAGCATCTTCGCCGACTGCGCGCGGACCTCGTCGTCGCCATCCTTCAGCAGGCGCACGAGCGCGGCCGCGTGGCTGTCGTTTTTTCGCGCGAGCTGCGCGATGCCCCAGATGCCGTGAATGCGTGCGAGCCTGCTCTGCGCGTCGCCCGACGCCGTCGTCAGCGACTGGATGTCGCCGCGGCGCACGAGCTCGAACTGCGCCTTCTGCCGGACCCGCATGTCGGCGTGCCGCAGCAGCGACGCGACGTCGCCCGCGCTGCGCGCATCGAGCCGTTCGCCGAGCACCTTCTTCACCTCGGCCCGCACCGGGCTCGACGCCGCCTGCGGCGAGTCGAGCGCCCAGACGCGGCCCTTGTTCTTCGACTGCCACCCGGTGATCCAGTCCGTGAGGTACAGCGCTCCGTCAGGCCCGAACTTCAGGCCGATCGCGAGAATGCCCTGCAGGAGCACCCGGTCGCTGTCGAGCGCGAACCCGGCGCCATCCTCCTTCAGCTTGAACCCGTAGATCCGTGCGTTCGACGGCCGCGCCGGGAAAGCTCGTGACGAAGAACGTGTTGCGCCATTCATCCGAGAGCGCCGTGCCGGGGTTGTACGCCATCCCTGATGGTCCCGTGTGATAGGACGCGACCGGCGGAACGATGTACGCGGCCTGCCGTCGAACCGCGGTTTGAACAGCTGCTCGTCCATCCAGACGTTGTAGCGGTTGTTCTTCGGATCGGTGTACTTGCCGTACTGCCAGTTGGAGCGCCAGCCGCTGTCGGAGCCGTTGGGGATGTAGACGACCCGCTCGGTCTCTCCCTGGTGGTCGCCGTCGTTGTCGACGCTGATCAGGTTTCCGAACTCGTCGAACGAGAACTCCTGCAGGTTGCGGATGCCGGTCGCGTACACCTCGAAGTTCGAGCCGTCCGGATCGGACCGGAGGACCGCGCCCTGGTTCGGGTACGACCAGCGCTTTCCCGACTTGTCGGTCACGTCCAGCCCGATGTCGCCGACCTCCCAGTAGAGCCGTCCGTCCGGTCCCATCATCAGGCCGGAGATGCCGTGGCCCGCGAACGCCGGATGCGTGCTGTAGCCCTCGCTGATCGCGATCTGGCGATCGATCGTGCCGTCGCCGTTGTCGTCCTTCAGCCGCCACACACCGGGAGCGATGCCGAACAACAGGTCCCCCTCGTTGAAGAGGATGCCGCCCACGACGTCATACGTCGGATCCGCGTTGAAGCCTTCGATCATGATCCTGGACGCGTCGGCAACGCCGTCGCCGTTCGTGTCCTGGATTCGATAGAGCCGCTCCTTGAACTCCGCCAGATCGCGAATGTCGTTCGAGCCGTCCTTGTTCAGATCCGGAATCCAGCGATTCTGCGCGCTCCGCTCGGGCGCAAGCTCCTTCTTGTAGAAGTTGAGCAGATCGGGCACGGTCTTGAGCGTGTGGACCGTCGGGACCCACGTCGGATGCCCGCGAATGTCGAGCGGCAGGTTCGCGCGGCTGGTGCTGACGACGTAGAGCGTGCCCTTGTCGTCGAATTCGAGCGCGACCGGATCGACGAGGAGATCCTCCGACGCAAAAAGCTTCAGCTCGAGCCCGGGTGGAACGGTGACGGACACGCCCTTGCGCGCATCGGCCGCGGCGCGCGCGGCATCCGCGGGCTTGAGCTGAACCGTCCGAGGCAGGGGCGTCGCGGGAGGCGGCGTCTGCCCGGCGCTGAGCGCCAGCGCGCCGGAGGCAATCGCGGCAAACGCGAGAACAATCGAACGAAAAAATCGTAGGTGATGTGAGTGCCGCACGGCCAGATGCTAGCACGAGGTTTGGGTGCTAGCATTACGTCCGAGTTCTTCGTTGGGACGACGTCAGACGTCGCCTGGAAAGGCTATTCGATGACCCGCAGAATCACCGAGCTATCGAGCTTCGCACTCGTACTGATCACGGCAACGATCCTCCCCGCCGCGTTCCCTGCCACGGCGTTCGCGCGTCAAACGCCAGGAACACCGACGGGCCACTGGGTCGGCACGATAGAAGGACCCGGCATCGAGGTGGAGGTCGATCTCGGCACCAAGGGCGCCGATGTGTGGTTCGGCACGTTCTCGGTGCCCGCACAGGGCACGCGCGGGCTTCCGCTCTCGGACCTCTCCGTAAAAGACAACGCGGTCAGCTTCGCCATCAAGGGCGGTCCCGGCAATCCGAGCTACAGCGGTACTCTCTCCGCGGACGGCAAGATGATCAACGGCACGTGGTCCCAGGGCGGCGGCTCCGTCCCCCTGAACCTCGCGTGGAAGGGAGAGCCCAAGTTCGAGGTTCCGAAGAAGAGCACGCCGATCACCAAGGATCTCGAAGGCACATGGGAGGGAGCCCTCGATGTCAAGGGCACGGTCCTTCGACTGGTGCTGAAGCTCGCCAACGGACCCGAGGGCGCCACGGGGACGATGGTCAGCCTCGATCAGAACGGCGTCGAATTTCCCGTCGCGACGATCACGCAGGAGGGGCCAAAGCTCACGCTGCTCATCACGATGATCAGCGGCACGTTCGCGGGTGAGCTGAAAGACGCGGAGCTCGCGGGCACGTGGACGCAGGGTCCGCTCAACCTGCCCCTGGTTTTCAAGCGGCCGGCCAAGTGATCGCGCGCAGGCGGATTCAATCGAGAGGCGCCATGGCTCGCATGTGTTCCGGTCTTCTTGCTTCGGCCGCGGCGCTGGCGCTCGTCAACGCCGGCCTCGCGGCGCAGCGCGGTCCGGCACCGGATCCGCTCGTGAAAGAGAGCGCGACGGTCAAGCTCGCCGCCCACACCTACGTCATTCCCGACGAGAACGTCTCGCTCGTGCCCAACGTCGGGATCGTCGTGGGCTCGCGCGCGACGCTCGTCATCGATCCGGGCCTGGGCCGCCGCAACGGCGAAGCGGTCCTGCGGGAAGTCGAGAAGATCAGCAAGAACACGGAGCTGTACATCGCCTCGACGCATTTCCATCCCGAGCACACCACCGGGTACGTCGCGTTTCCGCCCCAGGCGAAATACGTCAACTCGACGACGCAGGAAACGGAGTTCGAGCAGAGCGGCGCGCAGATGATCGCCGCGTTCTCCAAACGCTCGCCGCTGACGGAAGAGATCCTCAAGGACGCCGTGCGGCGCCCGGCCGCCGTCACGTTCGATCGCGAGCACGTGCTCGACCTTGGCGGCGTGCGCGTGCAGTGCCGGGTCGTCGGCCCCACCCACACGCGCGGCGACACGGGTTTCTTCGTCGAAGGCGACGGCGTCCTCTTCGCCGGCGACGTCGTGATGAACGAATCGTTTCTCGCGGCAGGAGCGCCGTCGAGCATGAAGGCGTGGCTGGCCGCGTTCGACACGTTCGAGGCCATGAAGCCGTCGACGATCGTGCCCGCGCATGGCAAGGTCGGATCCGGGGCGATCATCGCGGCGAATCGCGCGATCATGCAGGCCGTGCAGGCCCGCGCCCTCGCGCTGAAGGCCGAAGGCAAATCGATAGACGAGGCGGCGTCGACCGTGCAGACCGAGCTCTCGGCGCAGCATCCGGGATGGCCCCGCGCGAACGGGCTTGCGGCAGCGGCGCGTTCCGCCTACACCGAGGGGCGCTGACGCGCCAGCAAGACGACGCCGATCATGTTGCCCAAGACAGTCGTCCTGGTCCTGGCGCTGGCGGCATCGAGCACCGCCGCTGCCCCGCCCCCGCTCACCGAGGCCGAGCGGCAGCGGCTCCTCGCGCACCTGGAGATGACGTCGGCCTGGCTCCTCGACGAAGTGAATGGCCTCAGCGACGCGCAGATTCAGTTCCGCCGCGCGCCCGACAGCTGGAACATCGCGCAGGTCGTCGATCATCTCGTCGTCGTCGCGCCGATCTACTGGCGGGATTTGCAGGCCGCGATGAAGCAGCCGCCGCGCGACAAGGCCGGCTGGATGACCGACGCGGACGTGCTCTGGTACGGTATCGACCGCAGCCGGCCCGAGAAGGCCATCCCCACGGAACTGGCGGCCGCACAGCCGCGCGACTTCCGTCGAGCGCTCAAGGAATACCGCACGCACCACGAACGCCTTCGCGACTACGTGAAGACGACCTCCGACGACATGCGGCGGCACGTCGTCCAGCGCCAGGGATGCGACGCGTATCAGTGGGCCCTGATGATCTCGACGCACGAGCAGCGTCATATCCTGCAGATCCGCGCGCTCAAATCGGATCCAGGGTTCCCGAAGAAGTAGGATGATCCCGTTCAGGATGGTGCCGATGTCTAACCGAATGCTCGCGGCTGTGTCGATGGCTCTCGCGGTGGTTGCGGCTGCGGCACTGCGCCCGCAGGCGCCGGCGGAGGCCTTTCAGCCGCGCTTCCGCGCGCTGGTGTTTTCAAAGGTCACGAACTACTACCACGAGTCGATCCCGGCGGGTGTCGCCGCGATCCGGAAGCTCGGAAGCGAACATCGCTTCGACGTCGTCGTGAGCGACGACCCGGCGCAGTTCACGGACAGCCAGCTCGCGAACTTCAAGGTCGTCGTGTTCAACAACACGAACTCGACCGCAGAAAAAGGCGCGCTGCTCGATGCCGCCCAGCGCGCGGCGTTCCAGAAGTACATCCGCGGCGGCGGCGGCTTCGTGGGCATCCACTCTGCCTCGGGAACCGAGCGGGACTGGACGTGGTACGGCGACCTGGTCGGCGCCTTCTTCAAGGTGCACCCGAAGATCCAGAAGCTCGAGGTGAAGGTCGAGGATCGCAACCACCCGTCGACGCGTGGCCTGCCCGAGTCGTGGATCCGCACGGAAGAACCGTACGATTTCGTCGTCAATCCGCGCGGCCGCGTGCACGTGCTCGCGACCTTCAACCCCGCCAGCTACGAAGGCCACACGATGGGGGCGGATCACCCGATTGCCTGGTGCCACACGTTCGACGGCGGACGATCCTGGTATACGGGCATGGGACACGCGCCATCGGCCTTCACCGACGAACCGCTGTTCATCCAGCACCTGCTCGGCGGCATCGAGTGGGCCGCGGGAGTAGCCAAGGGCGACTGCGCCGCGAAGTAGCAATCGCCGTCAGACGTCGAGGAACCGCTGCCTGTATTCAGGCGTCGGTGCAAGGCACGAGTCGTACCGGCCGAACAGGCGGTAGCGGTTCCGTGCGATCGCGCCGTAGGCCAGGTCGAGCAGCTTCGCCGGCAGCACGTTGAGCATCAGGCCAGCCCACCGCCACATCCCGCCGAGCGTTTTCATGACGAACAAGGCTGCGCGCGAGCGCGCCAGCAGCTGCGGCGTGTCGGAGCGGAAGTCCGCAACGACGTAGAAGGTGCTGAGCTCCTCGGTGGTCTCGCCGAAACGGCTCAGGAGCGACCGGGCGGTGTCGCTCTGAAGCGACGCGTACGCAAACTGCGCGGCCGGGTCGCGCGGCAGAAGGAACTGGGTCAGGCGGTTGCAGAGGCCGCACACGCCGTCGTAGAGGACCAGGTGCCGGGCCCCTGGTGCGGGCGCTTGCTGATGCGGCGCGGCCATGGTCCTCATTATCGTCGGCATGAAAGAGATTCGCTCACCACGATGTCGTGATAGCGTGAGTGCAACTCCTTCAGCCCCGGAGGTAGCACGTGCGCGCTTCGACCGCACTCGCCGACCTGCAATACGGCTTCCGCCAGCTTCGCCTCAATCCAGGATTCGCTGCGATGGCCGTCCTCACCCTCGCGCTGGGGATCGGGCTCAACACGGCGCTCTTCAGCGTCGTCCGAAGCGTCATCCTCAAGCCGCTGCCCTACCGCGATCCCCATCGGCTCGCGCGCGTGTGGATGGACAACCGGCGCCTCGAGATGCGTGAAGACTGGGCGTCGTATCTCAACTATCAGGACTACAAGCGCCTCGGCACGTCCTTCGAGTCGTTCGCCGCGTTCACCGAACCGACGCTGAACCTGATCGGCGGCGGCGAGCCCGAGCGCGTCCGCGGCGCGTTTGCGGAGGCGGCGCTCTTCGAAGTGCTCGGCGCCGCTCCCGCAGCGGGACGGATCTTCACGCGCGACGAGGAAACGGCGGGCAAGGAGAACGTCGTCGTGATTGGCTGGGGCCTGTCGCAGCGGCGCTTCGGCGGTGCGGACGCCATCGGACGGCCGCTCGAGTTCGACGGGCGGAAGATGACGATCATCGGCGTCATGCCTCCGGGCTTCGCGTTTCCCTCCAAGTCCACGGAGTTCTGGTCGCCGCTCGTCGTCGGCGACGCCGGGAAGCGGCGTGTCGGGTACTTCCTGCAGATGGTCGCGCGGATGAAGCCCGGGGTCACGCCGCTCGAAGCACAGGCGCAGATGGCGCTCGTCGGCAAACAGCTCGAGCAGGAGTACCCGGTCGAGAACGCCGGGTACGGGATCTTCGTGAACCCGCTCGTGCAGCACGTCGCCGGAAACGTTCGGACGCCGCTGCTGGTGTTGCTGGGAGCCGTCGGTTTCATCCTGTTGATCGCCTGCGTGAACGTCGCGGGACTCTTTCTCGCAAGAGCCGAGACGCGCGGCCGCGAAATCGTGGTGCGGTCGGCGCTCGGCGCGAGCCGCGGGCGCCTCATCCGTCAGCTCCTGATGGAAGCCGGCGCGGTCGCCGCGGCGTCCGGCGCGGCAGGCCTCCTCGCGGCATATGCGGGTGTTCGCGCGCTCGTCTGGATGGCCCCGCGCGATCTCCCTCGTGTGGACGAGATCGCCCTGGACGGAACGGTGCTGGCATTCGCCGTCGTGGTGACGACGCTGACGGCGCTCGCGTGCGGACTCTGGCCGGCGGCGCGGCTGTCGAATGTGAACCTTCAGGACGCCCTGCGGGACAGCGGCCGCGGCGTGGCTGGCTCGCACGCCGCCGCGCGCACGCGCGCGCTACTCCTCGTCGTGCAGTGCGCGCTGGCCATCGTGCTGCTCGCGGGCGCGGGCCTGCTCGTTCGATCCCTGCGGGTGCTGCACGCCACCGATCCCGGGTTTCGAACGGAGGGCGTCCTCACGATGCGCGTGAACGCATCGCGCGCGTCGTTCCCGCAAGGCGCGCAGCTCCGTCAGTTCTACGATGCGCTGCTCGAACGCGTGCGCGCGCTCCCCGGCGTCAAGGGCGCGGCGGTGGCATCCGATCTCTTCCTGAGCAACACGCCGAACTCGGGGATGTTCACGCTGGAGGATCGTCCACCGTTCCCGCCGTCCGAGCAGATCGAGGCGACGACCGACGTGGTCTCGCCGGAGTTCTTCCAGACGATGCGGGTACCGCTCGTGCGCGGCCGGTTCCTGGACACGCGGGATCGCGACGGCGGCGCGCGCGCGATCCTGATCAACGAAACCTTCGCCAACCGGTACTGGCCCAACCAGGATCCGATCGGCAAGCAGATGGTCTTCGGCTCGCCTGGCGAGCGCAACCCATGGATCACGATCGTCGGCGTCGTGGGCGACATGCGCCGGCGCGGGCTGCACCAGGGCGCCCGGCTCGAGACGTTTTTCTCGACGACGCAGAACGCCGGACGCAACATGCAACTGCTCGTGTCGACCGACGGAGATCCGATGGCGCTTGTCGCGGCGGTCCGCTCCGAGATCCGCGCGCTGGATCGCTCCGCTCCGGTGACCGCGGTCGGTACCGTCGATTCGCTCGTCGGCGAGTCGTTGTCCATTCGGCGGTTCCAGGCGTGGCTGCTTGCGATGTTCTCGATGCTCGCCGTGCTGCTGGCCTCGGTGGGGGTCTTCGGCCTGATGGCGCAACTCGTCGCGCGGCGCACGCCGGAGATCGGAGTCCGCATGGCGCTCGGCGCGACGCCGGGGCAGGTGATGTCGATGGTGCTGCGGCAGGGCGCGCTGCTGGCCGCCTCGGGTGCGATCGTCGGGCTGCTTGGCGCCTTCCTGCTCGCGCGAGCGCTGCGCAGCCTGCTGTTCGGCGTCGGCGCGGCCGATCCGATCTCCTATGCCGGCGCGGCGGTCGTCATGGGACTGTCGGTGTTGATCGCGTGCGCCGTGCCCGCGTGGCGCGCGGCACGCGTCGATCCGACGCTTGCGCTGCGCCAGGAGGGCTAGAGGCGTTTAGTTTGTCAGCAGTGTCCGCCTTTAGGCGGACCCGGTGAAGTCCGGCTAAAGCCGGACACTACAGCAGTCCAAGTCCGGCTGAAGCCGGACACTACGGCAGTCTGAAACGCTCTAGCGCTTTCGCGGCGAGCTGACGCGCGAGCGGCGTCGAGCGTCCGCGGACATGAACCGCCAGGCCGACAGAATCAGATCTCGCAGCGCGTCAGGCTGGACGCGCGACAAGCGGACGAGCACCGTCGTGTAGCCGACGTAGTGATCCGTGAGGTAGTAAGTAGATGGATCGGCGGCGATCAGCTCGTCGCGCCGATCGAACGCCATCCGCACGACCAGGGTGTGCGGCTCCGCGGACTTGTGGCTCGCGATACAGACGAACATCTTTCCGCGCACCTTCAAGGCCGGCGTACCGTACATCGTCGACTCCTCGACGTCCGGGAGCGAGAGTCCGAACTTCCGGACGAGCTCGAAGCCGTCACCCCTGATCGCCGATGCCGCGCGACGCTTCATGAACCAGTCTCACGCGTCAGGGCCGATAGACCCTGACGTAGTCGATCTCGTAGCGCGCCGGAAACACGCTGTCGTCGATCCCCCGCTGACCGCCCCAGCTTCCGCCGATCGCCAGGTTGAGAATGAGGTACTGCGGCCTGTCGAACGGCCAGACCGGAGTGCCGCCGGACTCTTTCGCAAACGTGAAGTACTGCTGGCCGTCCACGGACATCGCGATCCGCTCCGGCGTCCAGTCCGCCGAGTAGACGTGGAACTGTCCGTCGGGCGCCGGCACGACGATGCTGTTGCCTTTGGCGGTGCCCTGGACGTGGTTGTACGCCCTGGTATGAATGTTGGCGTGCACGCGCCCGGGATCGAAACCGACGTGCTCCATGATGTCGATCTCACCGCACTCGGGCCAGCCGGCCTGCCGGATGTTCGTGCCGAGCGTCCAGATCGCGGGCCATGTCCCCCGCCCTCTCGGCAGCTTCGCTCGAACCTCGATGCGCGCGTACGTCCAGTTCGCGCGGCTCGTCAGGCTCGCCGACGTGTAGTCCGCGCCCTGGAACGGCTCGCGCCTCGCCTCGATGACGAGAAGTCCGTTCTCGACTCGCGCGTTCTCGGATCGATCGCGGGTGTAGTACTGACGCTCGTTGTTGCGGATGAGCCCAACCTCGTAGTCCCATCGCGAGCCGTCGGGCCGGCCCGCGCTGTCGAACTCGTCCTGCCACACCAGCGTGCCTGCAGTCGACGTGGGAGTTTGCGGCGGCTTCGCCTCGTCGCACGCCATCAGCCACAGGACCGCCACGCCACCCGCCGCGCACCATTGCCGCATGCGGTCAGTGTAGCGCCGTTGGCCGGCCAGCCGAAGTAGTCCGGAAAACGCTTCTGGCGCAAAATGCAAGTGATCCGAACGACCGAGCGACCGGCCGACCGGACGACCGGACGACCGATCAGAATACACTTCCGACAATGCCCACCTGGACGAGCATGCGATCGCGGCGCCTGGCGATTGTCGCGATCGTCAGCGCAATCACGATCGGAATGACCGCAGGACTCGCCTGCCGTCGAAAGCCTGCGGTTTCCGACGCGACCTATCGACAGGCCGTCACGTCGTTCTACGTCTCGCTGGCCGCCATGCAGACGAGCCAGGACGTGCACGCGCGCACCGAACTGGAGCGGCTCGTGCAACTGGTCCCGGACGAAGCGGCCGGCTGGGCGAATCTCGGACTGCTCCTGCTGCGGCAGCAGCAGCTGGACGAGGCAGCCTCCCGGCTGGCAAAGGCCTCCGAGCTCGCGCCGAAGAACGCGGACATCGAGCGCCTGCTCGCGCTGACGGAGAGCCGGAAGGGCAACCTCGCCGAGTCGGTCCGGCACTGGCGGCGCGCGATCGATCTCGACGGAAACGATCTCAAAGCGCCTTACGCGCTGGCGCTCGAGCTCGAACGCCTCGGCGGCGCGGCGAACGAAGCGGACGGGCAGCGCCTTCTGGAATCGCTCGCCGCGCGGTCCGCTAACCTCGCCGCGCAGATCGAGTTCGCGCGGCTCGCGGCCAAACGATCCGACGGCGCCTCGCTCGGCAAGGCCCTCGACGCGTTGGAGCGGAACGCTCCGTCGTGGCCGCCCGATGCGATCGAGCGGCTGAAGACCGTCCGCCAGGCGGCGCAGGGCAACGCCGCGGCCGCCACGACCCCCGTCGTCTTCCTCAAGAACATTCTGATCCGCGAGCCGGAGTACCGCGCGGCGCTGGCGGCCGTCAGCACGCCGCGCAGCGAGGTCGGTGAGCCGCTCGTGCGCCTGATCGCGCTGGCGAACCCGGATCCTCGACCCGCGCCAGCCGACGAACAGTTGACGTTTGCCGTGGAAACTCCACAGACCGTCGCCGCACCCGCGACGACGTGGGCGGGCGCCGTCTGGCTGACTGGCGAGGGTCGTCCTGCGCTCCTCACCGCAGGATCGAGCGGGTTGCGTCTCGACACCGGCACGACCTTGCCGCTGCCCGGCGGCGCAGCGCCGGGCGACGCCGGAGTCGCGATGGCGGATCTGAACTACGACTTTCGCAACGACGCGGTGATCGCCGCCGCGAGCGGCGTGCAGATCCTCAGGCAGACAGACAAAGGCACCTTCACATCCGCGACGGCCGAAGCGAAGCTCGGGGACATGGAGCGCGTGCCGATGCACGGCGTGTGGCCGGCGGACGTCGATACCGACGGCGATCTCGACCTCGTCCTGGCGCGGCGCGACGGCCCGCCGGTCGTGCTGCGCAACAACGGCGACAACACGTTTGCCGTGCAAACGCCGTTCAACGCGGTGCCGCGGCTGCGCGGCTTCGCCTGGGTTGATCTCGATGGCGAGGGCGTACCGGACGCCGCGCTCCTGGACGACCTCGGAGTCCTCCGCGTCTTTCTCAACCTCCGGGGCTCGGAGTTCCGCGAGCGGTCCGTGCCGCCCGCGTTTCCGCGTGTTGCCGCCATCGTTCCTGCCGACGCCACCGGCGACGGGATCCTCGACGTGATTGGCGTCGCGCCAGACGGTACGGTCGCGCGCCTTTCGCAAGACGCCAGCGGCGCCCGCTTCGAAGCCGCGACGCTCGCCCGCGTCGACCCTCCATCCGGCTTGACGCCGGATACCGCGCGGCTCCTCGCCGCGGATCTCGACAACAACGGCGCGGGCGATCTCGTGATCTCGAGTCCAGCGTCAACACGGATCCTGCTCAGCGCCGTGGGCGGCGCGTTTCGTCCCGTTGGCGGTGAATCGCTGCCAGGAGGCATGACGTCCGCCGTGGATCTCGACGGCGACGGCCGCCTCGAGCTCGTCGGCCGCGCGGGCGACGGCGCGCGCGTGCTGAGAGCGAAGGGACAGAAATCCTACCGCTGGCAGGCGATTCGAACCCGCGCCGTGACGTCGACGGGCGATCAACGCATGAACTCGTTCGGGATCGGCGGTGAAGTCGAGATCCGGACCGGCCTCCACGCGCAGAAGCAGGCGATCGCGTCGCCGGTCGTCCACTTCGGGCTCGGCGAGGCCGCCGCCGTGGAGGTCGCCCGCATCACGTGGCCGAACGGCGTCCTCCAGTCGGAGTTCGATCTCGCCTCGAACACGACGATCGGCGCGAGCCAGCGGTTGAAAGGATCCTGTCCGTGGCTGTTCGCCTGGAACGGCACCGAGATGGGCTTCGTCACCGATGTGATCTGGCGATCGCCGCTGGGGCTGCGCATCAACGCGCAGGCGACCGCCGACGTGCAGATGACGGAAGACTGGGTCCGGATTCGCGGCGATCAACTCGTTGCCCGCGACGGCGTCTACGATCTCCGCATCAGCGCCGAGCTGTGGGAAACGCATTTCTTCGATCTCGTTTCGCTCCTCGTCGTCGATCACCCGGAAGGCACCGAGGTCCTCGTCGACGAACGGTTCGCCGTTCCTCCGCCGCCCCTCGGCGTCATCGCCACCTCACCAGTCCAGAGCTTTCACAGAGTCCGCGACGATACGGGCCGCGACGTTCTCGACATCGTGCGCGCGCGCGACGATCGTCACCTCGACTTCGCGGGACGCGGCAGGTATCAGGGCGTCACCCGCGAGCACTACGTCGAGATCGAGCTGCCGGACGCCGCGCCGCGCACGGGTCCGCTCTGGCTGGTCGCGCAAGGCTGGGTCCATCCGACCGACAGCTCGATCAACGTCGCGATCGGCCAGGGAAACCACGCGCCGCCCAACAGTCTGTCGCTGCACGTGCAGGATGCGAGCGGCGGCTTCAGACCCGCACGAACCGGGCTCGGCTTTCCGGCCGGCAAGGACAAGACGGTCCTGATCGATCTCTCGAACGTCTTCGCGCGCGGCGGGCCGCGGCGGCTGCGCCTCGGCACGAACCTCGAGATCTTCTGGGACAAGCTCGGATGGGCCGCCGGACGATCAGACGTGAAGCTCGAACCGCGCCGGCTTGCGTTGAAGACGGCTGATCTGCAGTTCCGCGGCTACTCCGTGGTCGACCAGAAAGACGCGAGCTCGCCGGAACGTCCGCGATACGTCATCGGCGGGGTCGCGGCACGCTGGCGGGACCTCGAAGGATTCCACACGCGGTTCGGGGACGTTCGCGAGCTCCTGCAGACGGTGGACGATCGCTACATGATCATGAACGCCGGCGACGAGCTGCGGCTGACGTTCCCGGAAGCGGCTCCGCTCCGGCCCGGGCTCGTGCGGGACTTCGTCCTCGTGGGCGATGGCTGGGTGAAGGACGGCGACTACAACACGGTCGCGTCACGGACGATGCTGCCGCTGCCGGCGCATCGGGAGCCCCGGTACGTCAGGGGCTCGGGACGGCTGGAGGACGATCCGATCTACCGCAAACACAAGGCGGACTTCGAGCGCTACCATACCCGGTACGTGTCGCCGGACGCGGCGCGCGACGCGCTTCGCGTTAAGATCGAGCCTCACCGTCCCTGACCGCCGACCAATGAAGCGTTACGCTCGACTGCTCCTCGCGATCGCCTTCGTGGCGATGCTCGCAGCGCCGGCCCTCATCCGGCGCTTCAGCCATCGCGCCTCGGCGCCCGTCGCCGCCGCCGGCGACGCGGATCTGCGATACGGCTTCCGCCTCGAAGAAGCGTCGAAGAAATCCGGCATCGACTTCGTGCACGAGGCGCCGACGCTCGATCGCAAGCTGACGCACATCATGCCGCAGGTCGCGTCCATGGGCGCGGCGGTCGCGGTCGCCGACGTGGACGCCGACGGGTTCCCGGATCTGTACGTCACGAGCAGCAAGGAAGGATCGAAGAACCGTCTCTATCGCAACCGAGGCGACGGGACCTTCGAGGACGTGTCCGAACGCTTCGGCGTCGCGGACGTCAACCGGCGCGAGACCGGCGTGTCGATGGGCGCCGTGTTCGGCGACTACGACAACGACGGATTCGAGGATCTGTTCCTCTACAAGTGGGGGCGGCCCGAGCTCTTTCACAACGAGGGCGGGCGCGGCTTCTCGCGCGCGACCGAGCAGGCCTCGCTGCCGTCGTGGGCGAACATCAACACCGCGGTGTGGCTCGACTACGATCGCGACGGGCGGCTCGATCTGTTCCTCGGCGGCTACTACCCGGAGCGCCTCAATCTCTGGGATCTCGCCGACACGAAGATCATGCCGGAGAGCTTCGAGTACGCGAACAACGGCGGACGCAAGTATCTCTACCGCAACGCCGGCGGCGGCCGCTTCGAGGAAACGAGCGCGCGCGCCGGCCTGAGCTCGACGCGCTGGGCCCTTGCCGCGGTCGCGGCGGACCTGCGCGGCACGGGGTACCCGGACCTCTTCATCGCGAACGACTACGGGGTGTCGGAGTTCTTCATCAACGAGGGCGGCCGCTTCAGGGAAGCGGGGCGCGAGACCGGCGTCGGCTATGCGCCGAAGAGCGGCATGAACGCGTCGGTCGGCGACGTGCTCAACCAGGGACGCCTCGCGATCTACGTCTCGAACATCTCCGAGGAAGGCATCCTCCTCCAGGGCAACAACCTCTGGGTACCGACGGGCGGCACACGCCAGCTCCCGAAGTACGAGAACATGGCGCGCGCGATGGGGATCGATCTCGGCGGCTGGAGCTTCGGCGCACAGTTCGGCGATCTGAACAACGACGGCTTCCTCGATCTCTATCTCGTCAACGGCTACGTGTCGGCCTCGCGCGACGAAAGCTACTGGTACGACTACTCGAAGGTCGCGGGCGGGCACCAGATCGTCATCGGCGACGCCGCGAACTGGCCGGCCATGGGGGAGCGCAGCCTCGCCGGATACCAGCCGAAGAAAGTCTGGATCAACGACGGATCCGGCGGGTTCGTGGACGTCGCGCAGATGGTCGGCGCGACCGATCGCCACGACGGCCGATCGATCGCGCTCGCCGACTTCGGCGGTCGCGGGGCGCTCGATGCCGTCGTCGCCAACCAGCGCGGACCGCTGCTCTTGTACAAGAACCACGTCGCGCCGGATCGGCAGTGGATCGCGTTCGATCTCGAAGGCGGTTGCCGGGGCGACGCCGCGGGGCAATCGTGCAGCAACCGGAGCGCGGTCGGCGCGCAGGTCGAAGTCTCGTGGAGCGGGCGGACGCAGGTGCAGGAGGTCACGGGCGGCTCCGGCTTCTGCGCGCAGAATCAGCGCCGGCTCCACTTCGGACTCGGTCAGCACGCGTCGATCGATCGCGTCGTCGTGCGGTGGCCTTCCGGCAAGACTCAGGAGCTGAAAGCGCCCGCGTCGGGCCGCGTCCATCGCGTGCAGGAGCCGGCATGACGATCCAGGCAGCTCGCGAGGATCGCCAGGCTCCGGCAGGATCCCTGGCTCGGGCTTCGGGCCGGAGCGGGACGTTCGACAAGCGCTATCTCGCGCCGATCCTGGTCACCATCGTGCTGCTCGTCGGCCAGCTGACGTTTGCATTCCTCGAGAGCTGGTCGCGGACGGTACTGGCGATCGCGACGGCGATGGGCGTCGAGATCGTCCTCGCGCGGCTGTTCTCGGGAACGTGGCCGCACCTCGCGAGCTCGTACATCTCGGGCATCAGCGTCGGCATGCTCGTGCGCTCGCCCGCGATCTGGCCGTACGCGCTCTGCTCCGCCATCTCGATCACGTCCAAGTACGTTCTGCGCGTCGACGGCCGGCACATCTGGAATCCGTCCAACTTCGGCATCGTCGCGATGCTCGTGCTGGCGGCCGACAGCGTCGCGGGCCTGAGCGTGCAGTGGGGCAACAACCTGCTGCCGGTCGTCGTCGTGTGGTGCTTCGGGAGCGTGATCATCTACAGCCTCGGCCGGCTGCACATCACCGCGACGTACGTCGCGTCGTTCCTGGCGTTCGCGTTCGTGCGCTCCGTCGTCACGGGGCATCCGTTCCTCAGCGAGGCCGCGCCGATCACGGGACCGATGTATCAGCTGTTCATCTTCTTCATGATCACGGATCCGAAGACGACCGTTCGATCGTTCCGCGGGCAGTGCCTCGTCGCGTTCCTCGTCGCCGTCGTCGAGGCCGTGTTCCGTCTTCTGCAGTTCGTCCACGCGCCGTACTACTCGCTCTTCATCGTCGGACCCGTCGCGAATCTCGTCGAGATTGCGATGCAGCGCCGCCGCCGGCCCGTGGACGGGTCCGCCTAACAGGCTGTTGAAAAAGTAACTATGAATCCGCACATCTCCAGCGCGAGGCGAGGTGAGGCGTCAGCCGCGAGTGCGGGTGCCCGGCCTCGGGCTGTCAGCCGGAGGTTACGCGGAGGCATAGACCAGATTCCGAATCCGCACCAAGTTGTAAGCGGCAGCCGTGAAGCAGAAGATCCACTCGACCAGCGGGCCACCGCGATGCCGCAGCTTGCGCACGAGGCCGACGGTCTTCATCCACCCAAACGTTTCTTCAACGCGCTTCCGTTTCCGTTGACTCACGGCATAACCGGGGTGACGGGTGCTCCGCCCATCAATGGCACTCCGGCGGTTCGTCGTGTTCTGCGCCACATGAGGCGTCACGCGCATCCGCCGCAGCTCGGCCACAAAGGCCGGATAGTCGTACCCTTTATCCGCCGCGAGCGTGACGCGACCGCCGGGGACCTTGGCCAGCATCACCAACGCGGCGTCACGCTCCGCGTAGCCGTCCGCGGGCGTCACGCACGTCTCCACTACCAGCCCCGAGCGATTCTCCAGCAACACATGCGCGAAATACGCGAGCTGTGCGGGCCGGCCGACGCCTTTCTTATAGAGGCGCGCATCGGGGTCGGTCGTCGACTGGTGCGTCTCGTTCTTGCGCCGCTCGCCGCGAAAATTGGCGCTCGGATTGCTCGGGTCGTCCGGAGGCCCACCGTCCTCACCCTTGCGCCGAAAACTTTTGTGACTCGCCCACGCCTCCAGCAACGTGCCGTCGACAGTGAAATGCTCGTCCGACAACAATCGATGCGCGTCGGCTTCGCGACGAACCGCCTCAAAGAAGGCCTGGGCGATCGCGCCCTTGACCAAGCGGTCTCGATTTTTCGAGAACGTCGAATGATTCCAGACGCGTTCATCCATGCCGAGGCCCACGAACCACCGAAACAGCAGGTTGTAATCGAGTTGCTCGATCAGCAAGCGCTCGCTCCGGACACTGTAGAGCACCTGCAGCAGCAACGCGCGCAACAACTGCTCGGGCGGAATCGAGGGACGCCCGCTAGCCGAGTACAACTGTGTCAACCGTGGACGGAGCCGGGCCAATGCGGCGTCCGTCATCTGACGGATCGGTCGCAAGGGGTGATCCGGCGGCACACGTTCCTCGGGCGAGACATAGCTAAAGAGGAAATCGGAACGCTCGTCGTGACCTCGCATCGTCGGCGCACCTGCCTGAAAAGAGTTGCGCCCAGTGTAGTACGCGGGGATCGAACTGTCGATCCCTGCCGAGTTAGTTTTTCAACAGCCTGCTAAAGGCGGACGCTACAGGAACCGCTGTTGTAGTGTCCGGCTTTAGCCGGACTAGACCGCTGTAGTGTCCGGCTTCAGCCGGACCGTGGCGGGTCCGCCTGAAGGCGGACGCTACAGGAAGGCTCAGGCGGACCGCGCGCGTTTCGTCTGACGCCGGCGTATCAAGAGGCGTCCCCAGATCAATCCGACGAGGACGAACGGAAGGACGTAGAGCGCCACCAGGAGCGGCGGCGGACGCAGGTCGTACGTCGCATCGACCTCTGAATCAATGGCGGCGATCCCGAGCGGGCCGTCGATCGAAACGTGAACGGCGAACCGTCCCTCGTGATCCATGACGAGCGCGGCGAACTGGTTCGTGACGTCGCCGCGAACGGGTGAAGCAAGCACGCGCAGCTCCTGGCCCTGACGGCCGAGGGCGACGAATCACGACCGTCACGCGCGTCTCTGAAGGCGCGCCGCCGCCGTCGATTCGCCCGAACGTGACCCAGAACTGCCCGCCCGCTGTCCCGTCGTCCGTCGTGTCCGGGTCGGTCCAGACAGAAACCCGGTACGGTCCCGCGTTCTGGTTCGAGACGATCGGGAACGGCGGACCGTCGTGCGCACCGAGCGGTGCGGAGGCCAACACGAGGAGGCTTGTCAACGCCGCGAGCCGGGCAGACGCGATCATCCGATCCCGCCGAGGCCGCGCATCTCCATCGGCTGGTTGAGAATCCACAGCGCGGCCGCTGCAAGCACCAGGATGGCGGCAAACCACGGCGCGGACGTCGCGCCGGAACGGCCCGGATAGTCGCGGAGCGAGATCGCGTAGGCGACGCCAAGCGATCCGCACGCTCCGAGCAGCACGAACCCGAGCTGGATCGGGAACACGGAGCCCGGCTGCAACCCCGACCAGCGCCAGGCTGGCTCGCCGAGCGCCGCCCATCCGAAGAGATCGATCGCTGCGCTCTGCGTCACCGGGACGACGGTGAGGATCCCGGTCAGGAGATGAAACCCGTAGTGCGCGAGCCACGCGCCGAATCCGAGGGGAACGAGCGCGAACGCGTACTGCAGCGCCGTTGCTCCGAGGGACTTCCCCGCCTGCGGCGCCGCGGCGCGGGTCGCCGTCGCGGCCGCGGCGAGCATGAAGAGCGGAATCACGCCGAGCGCGAGCACGAACAGCATCGAAAGGACCACGGCTTCCGAGGACACGTCAAAGACGCGGGCGACCGTCCGCTCGAGCGCGAACGCGGGCGCCGTCATCGCGAACGCGTTCAGCAGCGCCGCAAAGGTGAACACGACGGCGAGCGCAGCGATGTCAGGGCGCTGCGCCAGGCGCCCGATCCCCGACCGCCGCCGCGTCTCGACGAGCTCCATACCCGGCAGTCGAGTGAAGAGACCGATGTTGTCGTGCGGGCAGGCGTGGACGCAGTCGAGACACATCGTGCAGTCCAGGTTGCCGACCTTGGCGGGCAGGAACAACGCCAGCTCGCACCCGCGCCTCACGATGCGCAGCGGTTCGGCCGCGCTCCGCCGGCCCTTGATGCAGTCGCTCGTGCGGCACGTGTGACACGTCTCGATGTCGCGCACCTGCAGCTCGGTCGGAGACATCGTGGAGGCGATGAAGTTGAACTGGCCGATCGGGCAGACGTACTTGCAGAACGACGCGCCCCTGAACAGCAGATCCACCAGGATCGCGAGACCGAAGTACCCGAGCAGCACCCACGCGGTCGCGGCCGGCAGCCCCCACAGATCGAACAGCTCGTACGAGAAGAGGACGAGCGCCAGCAGGCCGATTCCGGCCCACTTCCGGCGCAGCGATCGCGGCCAGGAGAACCGCGGCGCGACGAAACGCCGGCCGGCGTCGCGCGCGAGGATCATCGGGCACGCCGTGCACATGAGATTGCCGGCAACGAGCAGCGCCACGATGAGCAGGCCGCGCCAGTGGATCGACGTCAGCACCGTCGAGAGATTGCGCGGCGCGATTTGCGGTCCGAAGAGGCCGTGCGCGACGACGACGGCCGCGACCGCGAGCAGCACGAGCTGAAACGCGAGGCGGACGTGCCGCCAGCGAAGCAGCGGACCAACGATGGGAAGCCGCAGAACATCCACGAATGGCCTCAGCGGGTCGGCTCTGGCGTTCGCGCGGGCTGAACCGCCGGCACCTGGATCTCCTTCGTGATCCGGCTGCCGTCGCTCAGCGTGCCGGTCGCGACGAACGTCCAGTCACCCGGCATCGACAGGCGGAGACGCGCTTCGTACGTGCCGTTCCCGCGCCCGATCAGATCGGCGGTGACGGTCGCCATGCCCGGGTGCGTCATGTGCGCCTCGAGACGCAGCGCCGCTCCGGCGACCGGTGTGCGATCGCCGGACTGCAGCGTGACGCGAACGATCGTGTCAGCGCCCGCGACGGGCGGCGCCGGCTCGATCGTCCACGCCGCCGCCACCTCCGCCGGCGGGCGGCTGCATCCGACGGCAGCGCCGCAGCACGCCGCGAGACAACACGCGACGAGGCCGGCCGCCGCTCGACGGAGGATCAGGACAGCTTCGACAGAATCCTCTTCTGGTTCGCGACGACCTGATCGAGCCTGCGGAGGACCGAGTCCAGCTTGCGCTGGTTCCGCTCGATCCGTCTCTGATTGGCGAGTATGGTGCGCTGATTCGCCAGGATCTGCTTCTGATTCGACACTGTCGCGGCGTTGGGCATCCTGCCTCCTCGAATCTGGCAACGGTAGAACGGAACACATCGAACGTCAAACCGGGTTCAGCGCCGCCTCCCCGGCCTGCGGACCGGTGTCGGCTTCTCCGGCGCCGCGCGGCACGCACAGCACGGCGGCGAACGCGAGCGCCGTGTAGCCGGTCATCAGCAGGAAGAGAAAGCGGTATCCGCCGAACAGATCGAAGAGACCGCCGTTGAGCGGATCGCCGACGATCCCGCCGAGCGCCATGCACAGCAGATAGATCGCCGCGAGCACGCCGCGCCGTTCCCGCGGGATCGGCTCAACGAACAACGGATAGGCGTTGACCATCGGGAGCGTCCAGGAGGCGGACGCGAGCGCGAGGAGCGGGGTCGCGCTCGCGGCATCCGCCACCGTGTGCAGCGCGAGCAGGCTGACGGCCATCAGGCCGAATCCCAGCAGCATCGCGTTCCGGCGGCCGATGCGCACGCCGATGACACCGGCAGGCAGTGCGCCGATGACGCCGCCGACCGCCCACGCGATGAAGCCGATCGTCACATCTTCTGGCCGCGCACCGAAACGTTCGATGCCGTGCAGCGCGTACCACGTCGTGAACGTCTGAAAGGTCAGCTGCAGGAGGAACGTCGCGAGGAAGACCGCGCGCATGCCCGGGATCGATCCCCGTACGCCCGACCAGGCAGCCTGGACGATCGTTCCGAAAGTCGCCTCTGCGGCGGACCGGGCGGAAGACGCCGGCTCGCGAAGCCCCAGAGCGAACGCCGCGGCGATCGCGAGTACCGTGCCCGCCGCGATCAGAAACGCCGGCTGCATCCCGAGCATCCGGCCCAGCATGAGGAACACGATCGCGCCGACGCACATCTGGAACATGATCGATCCCGTCGCGAGCGAGCGGTACCGCGAGGGCACCAGGTCGGCGGCGAGGGCCTGGACCGGCGCGCGCTGCACGTTGATGCCGGTATACAACAGGACCATCGCGGCAATGAGGCCCGGGAGGGCGAACGCCCCCGCCCACGCGAAGATCGCCATCCCCAGGGACGCAAGGACGAACCCGGACACGGCGAGCGGCAGGCGCCCGCGACCACGGGCGCTCGCGCGATCCGACGCCGCGCCCGCCCACGGCACCAGGAGCAGCAGCAGCACGTTGTCGATCGCCATCACGATCCCGATCGCCATCCGTTGATCGCCGAGCGCGTCGCGCACGAGCGGCGGGATGAACGCGCTGAGGAGCGGTCCCGTCACGCCGGCGAAGAGCCCGCCGAGCCCCACGATCAGGCACGCCGCGAGCGGCGCCCGGCCGGTGGACGTCACGTCTTTTCCGGGCTCGAGGATCGGGAGGTCATGTCCAGGGGCGTGTCGAGCGGGGATCCTAGGCATCCGCGCAAAGGATGGTCAATAGCACGAATGAACTAGACGCACGTAGCGTCCGCCTTCAGGCGGACCTGAGAACGTCCGGCTGAAGCCGGACACTACACGTGGCTAATCGCGCGCTACGAGCGCCGCGAAATCCTCGTACCGCATCGCGATTCGCTGATGGAACGCGCTGGCGAACGGCGCGCCTCGCGCCAGATCCTCGAGCAACGCAACGACGGCGGCGGCGCCGCGCTGGTCGATCAAGCGCCGGACCGCGTGTGCGGACGACGCGTACGCGATCTCGGCGTCGCGCCTGGAGAATCCGACGAAAGGTCGATGGAGCGTCGAGAGCGCGGGGCGCTCGTTCGCGCGCGGCAGCATCGCTTCGAGATCCTCGGTACCCGCCGGCTCGAGCACCGTCGCGAGCCCTTCGTTCACCCAGGCGGGCACGGTGCGGCCGCCTACCGTCGCGACGACGGCGTGCACGAGCTCGTGCGTCAGCATTCGATCGAGCTCGCCGGGCTCCTGCATCAGGCCGCTCAGCGGCACGCGAATGCGTCCGTCATACGCCGCCACCGACCATGCCGCCAGCCGCGTGATGTCGCCGAATTGCTCGCGGGTGTAGAGGACGACGGTAATCGGTCGAGGGGGATACACGCCGAGCGTGCGGCCGACGCGCGAGTACGCCGCCTCGAGGCGCGCGGCGACATCACGCGCGAGCGGTTCGTCCGAAGCGGACTCGAACAGCGCGATGAAGTGATCGGTTCGTATTTCCTGGAACCTGCGCTGGAGCTCCTGCTCCCGTCGCCAGTTGGCGAGCGGCTCCTGGAGCTCGCGCGCAGCCGGCGCGCGCAGCCGCGCGGCCTCGTAGATCGAGATGGCCTCGTGCAGCCGCCCCGCCCGATAGTGCAGGTCGCCGAGCCAGAGCGCTGCCGACAGATGATCGGGATTGAGAGCAAGGGCACGCTCGAAGCGCGCCTGCGCGACGTCGTTCTGCCCGAGCATGAAAGCCGCGACGCCCGCGCCGAAGTAGAGGCCCGCGTCCCCGGGCAGCAGCGCCGCGGCCCTGGTGAAGGCCTCGAGCGCGTCGCCGAAACGTCGATCGTCGATTGCCGCGGTGCCGGTTCGCGCCAGGACGTGCGGATCCTTCGCGGCGCGATCGTCTGCCGTTGCCGGAGACGTCACGAGCATCAACAGCGCCGGCGCGATCAGAAGTCGGTGGGCCAGAGCGACCGCCTGGAGTGCAAGAAGGACACCGGACGATATCACGCAAAGGTAGATGGCTTGTCGCGGCCCGGTTCAGCTTGTCGTTCGGCGGGCCACCAAAAGTCGCCGCCACGGCGGGTTTGGCTCGGGGATCAGGCCGCGTCGACGTGCGCGTGAGTCCGCCAGCTCCACAGAAACAGGAGGCCGACGGCCAGAAGCGGACCGGATATCTGGAACGGCAGAATCTCTACTTTCCCGCCGCGTACCCCAGCGCCGACAAACGCGCCTTCACGTCAGCAGGCACCTCCGACGCGGTTTCGGTCGACCCGGCGGCGACCGAGCCCTCTCCGGCGATGGTCCGGAGCCGGCGCATCATCGCGTCGGCCAGCGCCCGCCGCTCGCGGTAAAGGTTTGTCGTTTCGAACGGATCGGCGGCGAGATCGAAGAGCTGCGGATCAGGACCCTCGATGACTTTGAAACGATCGTCGCGCATCGTGCGCATCGGAGCCGCGCCAGAGCGAGGCGTGTAGTTGGATTCCGCGTAAGCTTCGAGATCGAGGCCCGGTCCGCTGCCGCTCATGAGCCGCGTCAGCGTGACGCCATCCCCTGGCAGTGCGCTGACGCCGCAGAGATCGAGCGCGGTCGGCATCAGATCGACGAGACGCACGACGGCGCCGATTCGGCCGGGACGGAATCCAGGGGCCCGAACGACGAACGGCACGCGAAGCACTTCCTCGTACACGGACTTTCCATGATCGCGCTCGCCGTGTTCGCCGAGCGACTCGCCGTGATCGCCGGCGACCATGACGACCGTCTCGTCCGTCAGCCCGCGACGCTCGAGCGCATCGAGCAGCCGGCCGATCTGCGAGTCGGCGAAGGCGATCTCGCCGACGTAGGGATCGGAGACAGACCGGAAGTCCGGCGGAGGATCGGTACGGCCGGTGCGGGTCGTACAGAATGCACCCACAGAAAGAAGCGTCCCTCGACGTCTTCCAGCCATCGGAGCGCGTCGTCCATGACTTCGTCGCCGCGGCGTTGCCCCATCATCGGGCCCGGGTCGCGTGCGCCCACGACGCCGTAGCGTTCGAACCCCTGGGCAAGGCCGCGATCCGGATCCAGCACGACCGATCCGACGAACGCCGCCGTGCGAAAACCCTCGGCCTGCAAGTGCTCGGCGAGCGTCGTGTGGTGGGGCGCGAGCGACTGGCTACCGTTGTCGCGGACGCCATGACGCGGCGGGTAGAGGCCGGTGAAGAGGCTCGTGTGGGCGGGCAGGGTGAGCGGCGCGACTGTGACCGCGCGATCGAAGACGATTCCGTCTCGTGCAAGGCGATCGAGATGCGGCATTGCCGCGTCCATGTAGCCGTAGATGGGCAACCGATCCGCGCGGGTGGTGTCGAGGGTGATGATGACCACGGCAGTCGGGACTGGCCGGCGCTGCGCGACGCTCCACGAGATGACCGCGATCGCAGACGTCACGAGCAGAAACGGTACGACAGCATGTCTGGCGCTGCCGCTCGACGGCCAGGGACGATGGATGCGATCGACCACGGCTGCCATTCAGCGTGTGAAGGTGAGCCGGTGGTTGGCGGAAAAACACGTCGCGATCCTGGGCATTCTGTTACCGTCTCCCACGAGGTACTCGGCACGAAATGGACCCTCGAGGCCGGTACCCGTGCGTGTCACCTCAGCCTTGCTGGACACGAGCTGCAGGACCCTCGATGTCGCGAACCGCTCCGACAGGACCGGCAGGGCGTACCCATAGTAGCTATCTGCCTCCAGGGTCAGACTTGTGTCGCCGATCCTGGGCATCCAGAACCTACGGTCCGTCGATTCGATGGGAGCTCCTTCGAAGTTGATTGCGACGTATCGGGGATTGGGAGTCAGCGCCAGCACGACCGAGTAGGTGCGCACCCAGGTCTCTTCCGGCAGCGCGCCCCGGCACTCAGGGGCCGCAGTAATCGTCAGGGTGTACCGTCCGGAAGGATCCCAGGGTGGACTGAGCGGCGCCATCAGGAAGTTCGCGATCCGGTGCGTACTCACCTCGAGGTTCAATTCGAGAGCTTGATACCCATCCTTCGAGGCGCGGATGCGCGACTGGCCTGAGACACCGTACAGAGCGTACCCATCTTCACGACTCACGGTCGAGAGCCCGATGGCGGGTCCGGCGATCACTTCGACGCGGGCATCCGCGACACCCAGGCCGCCGTCGAACACCCGTCCTGCCACCCTGAACGTCCCTGCCGGCAGGACCATCACGCGCTTCGTGCTGCCGACCCCCGACAATGCCGCGCGGATATCGGTCTCGCCGCGATCGTGCGCCGTCGCGAGCCCGGCCGGCGACACGGAGACGATCGAACCGTTCGCGCTGTTCCACGCGACCTCGGCCGTCGCGTCGCGCTGACCACCGTCCGACGCGTGCGCGGTCGCCCGGAACTGTTCGGCCCCGCCAGGGACAATGGAGGGTGGTCCAGCAATCTCGAGACGGATCACCGTGCCCGATAGCCCGGAGCTCGGGCGGGCGGGATTCCTGTCGCAGGCGACAAGTACGACCGCCATCAGCATCGCCGTCGACAACGCTGCGGCTGCGCCTCGGGGGACCTCCGAGAGACGCTGCCGCGCCAGGCGCAACTGGAGATAACGCATCTTGCTCTCCATGACACCGCAGCGGCCCAACCTGGACACCTGCCGGAACCGGCCGCCGAAGGCGCCGCCCTCGGGATATCGAGGAAGCCGCGCCCCTGCAGGCGCGCGGCCGCTATTGGGAATCTATTGGCGCTATGGGGTTCTACTCGGTTGCGCGCGAAACGTGACAGGCCGTCACTGGCGCCCCTTGGATGGACGTATGAGGCATATCGGGAGCCGCGCGCCCCTGCAGGCGCGCGGGCTCCGGATCGTTACGGTGTTCGAATCGCTACTGCCTCTCGTACACCGCGACGTTGCTCACCTGCTGCCCGGCCGCGTTCGTACCCTTGGTCGTGACCGTTCTGGTCTTCCCGTCGCTCGACACGGCAGACGTCTGCGTGGTGGTGACCTTTCCGCCCTTCTTGCTAACGGTCTGCACGGTATTCGCGTCGATGCGTGTCCGCGCGACCGTGTCGGTCTCGGGGTTGCCGGTCACCGGGCTGTCCTTCCCGTCGTAGTTCGCGGTGAATTCATAGTGCCGCATCGTGCCGTCGGGCAGCGCCTGGTCGACGACGACCTTCGCGCCTGCCCCGGCCGCTTCGATCTTGGTGGTCCCGCTCTTCGGCACGGGCCCGGGGGTGTACTTCGATTTGGCGAGATTGAGCTTCCAGGTTCCCACTTGCGGATCGCTCTGCGCGAACGACGCGTCGATGAGGAAGGCGGACAACCCGAGGCACGCGACTGACACGATGAGCGATCGGACGATCTGTTTCATTCGGTCTCCTGCCACTGCGTAGGCCTTCCGGGCACGCACCGAGACACAGCCGGAGAACGGCCGGCGGTGGCGGAGCGAGCCGGGAAAGGTGAGAGCCTTGTTCGTTGGTGCGGAAGGCAGGAGCACTGTACACGTTCGCTCCCGAAGTTGCTCGAAAATCGCCGTCGAGGGCTGTCGTGCGGACTCTCCGGTGGAATTGACCGTATCCGGGGCGTATACTCTACGACTGCAAAGTAGTTTACGTCAGCTCGCGCCAATGCCTTGCCACACGTGCGGGAGGTCCCGATGGAAACGACTCTACTGAAGCAGCCGAGCGCGCTCATCCCGCTCGCGATGTCGATCGCGGCCCTTGCGACGGTCATCGGATACGCGGCGATGTTCGGTACGGCCCGCCAGGCCGACGAGGGCACCGCAGCGCACGTGTGGCAGCTGCTCATGGCCGGGCAGGTGCCCGTCATCGCGTTCTTCGCGCTCAGATGGCTACCGGCCGAGCCCAAGCGTGGCGTGGCGGTTCTCGCTCTCCAGGCCGGCGCTGCGCTGGCCGCGCTGTTCCCGGTCTGGTGGTTCGGGTGGTAGCGACTGACCCGAGGTGTCGACGATTGGCCCACATGTCAGATGTACATCGGTGCGCCCGCCTGCCATTCATGGGCGATGTTGCGCATCATCAACGCGCAATCGAACGTGATCGAGCCGGCCGGAAACATCGTCTCGTCCGCGAAGTACGTGGATGACACACGTTCGATCGACAGCGGTGTCACGCTCCACGAATGCGTCTTCAGGACAACGCCGTCGAGCTGTCGGCCGGAAGCGGTGGCCGAATAACCGACCGAGCCTGGCTCGAAGAACGCCGACGCATCGCTGACGGTCCGAAAGATGGAGGTCGTCGGCAGCTCCGTGGCCACGCGGCCCGCCACGTCCACCTGAACCCGGCCGTCTGCAGACGCCATTCGCAGCGCGATGCGGTCACTCGCATCGTCGACATGAAACGTCGCCCGCTGATGCTCGCCTGGAAAGAGGCGACCGCCGGCAAGATGATTCATCAATGACCCGGTATCGCGACGGGGACTGTACACACCCTCGTGCGTTCCTTCGTGGTCATCCCAGAGGACCGCGATGCGATGCGCGGCGTTCTCGCTGGACAGCCCGAGCATGCGCGGGAACCGCTTCGGGCGGATGTTCTCGAGCCGAATCAAGCAGATACCCGCAACGGCGTGGCCGGCGTGCAGCTTCGGACGAAACGGTGCGGGCAGGTGGCGCTGGATCACCCGAGGCTCTGCGCGGAAGTTCACCAGCAGCCGTCGTCCGATCACGCCGTGCACCTTGGGGAACTGCATGTTCACGTCCGCACGATCGCCCACTCGAGGAGCACGGCGGCGAGCACGCCGGCGGTGTAGGCGCTGAGATCGCGTGGGTCGAAACCGCTCCCGAGCACCAGGTGCCCCGCCAACGTCCGACGGAGTGCGTCGAGCGCCGGTAGATGAACCAGTTGGCTGAACTCGACGACGAAGCAGACGGCAAGGGCCGCGAGCGCACGCCATCGCAGCCGGAATCCCGGGTCAACGGCAGAGATCACCCACACCACCATGGCGGCCCAGAGCGCGTCGCCGAGGACGTCGCGCACCGCGGGCGACAGGGCGCCGCCGCGCAGGTGCACCGCCAGCCCCACCACGATCGTCCCGGCGGCCAGCGCAACGTAGCGCGCGCGGGCGCGTAGCCCCAGCGGCTGCCGGCGGGTCGGCGCGAGCGTCATCGATGCTTTCGCGTTCATCCAGGGCCGCCCATGATCGCATCAGCCATCGTGCGGCGCAACGCGAGGTCGAGCGTCGGCGTCTGCTCGACGTAAACCTACCGATAGGTTATCATCGACACGTGACGTGGGGCGAGGTGATTCGGAAGCTCAAGGCAGCCGGGTTCGTGGCGGTTCCCAAACGCGGCAAAGGTTCACATCAAGTGCTTCGTCACCGCGACGGCCGGGAAGCCTGGGTTGCCGTTCACACGAAGAAGGATGCTGGCAAGCTTGGCAACCGGATTCTCCGAGACATGGGACTCCTATGACGACATACTTTCCCATCGTGTTTGAAGAAGAGGACAACGGGACAATCAGCGCGTACGTCGCGGGCCTGCCGGTCTACGCCGCGGCGGATACGCAGCGACAGGCCGAACGGGCGATTCGTGAGACTCTCGAAGCGTACCTCGAGGCACATCCCCGGACGACGCCGAAGACGGCCGTGCGCGTCGCCAAAGTGACAGGACGATCGCACGTCGATCTCGTTGGCGTGGCGGCGCTCGTCGGCACGCAGACCAGTCGCGCGAAGGCGCGCGCGTCCCGGGCGAACGGACGGCTCGGCGGCCGCCCGAAAACAGTTCCAGCCTGATCGGCGACACGCGCAAACCGCAATTCGGACTGCGCTTGACAGCTTTGGACGTATACTTTACAATCCAAAGTAATTTGGCAATGAACGCGCCCCGTTCCCCGCAAAAGTGGAGTGTAGTCATCAACGCAATGGTTCGAAATCATCCCATCAACGTCATTCGCGCCGAGCACCTCGGGATGTGCTTTGGCGTACGCGACGCGATTCAGCTGGCGCTCCGCCACGCCGAAGCCGCACCGTTGACGATTCTCGGAGATCTGGTTCACAACGACGACGTGTTGGCGGCCTTACGGTCCAGGGGGATTGCGACCGCCGATCAGCCGGCGCGCGTGACGACGCAGACCGTGATGGTGACTGCGCATGGGGCTTCCGAACGGGCGCTGGCCAACACCCGCGCGCTCGGCCTGGAGATCGTCGAGGCCACCTGCCCTCTCGTGAAGGTGGCGCATCGGGCGATCAAGGCCCTCATCCGCGACGGCTACTACCCGGTCATCATCGGCCAACGCACTCATGTCGAGGTGCGGGGACTGACGGAAGATCTCGACGAGTTCGACGTCGTGCTCGACGAACGCGACGTGCTGGCGCTGGAGGGCCGTCCGCGCATGGGCATTGCTGCCCAGACGACGCAGCCGATCGACAAGGTGCGAGGCCTGGTTGCGCTCATTCGACAGCAGTTCCCTCAATCCGACGTCCGTTTCCTCGACACCGTCTGTCGTCCCACGAAGGACCGCCAGGCCGCCGCCGTCGAGTTGGCGCGCCGTTGTGATGTCGTCGTCGTGATCGGCGGCGCGAAGAGCAACAACACGCGCGAGCTCGTCAACACGTGCCGCCAGCACTGTTCGAACGTTCATCACATCCAGACGGAGGCGGATCTCCTTCCGGAGTGGTTCCTCACGGCCGAGTGCGTGGGCATCACGGCCGGCACGTCGACGCCGGACGACATCATCGATCGTGTCGAGCGCCACATCCGGGAACTCTCCATCGAGCGAAGCGAGTGCGGATCTCAGCCCGGAGCGCACCGCTGATGACGGCTCCCGCACGAGCTCGGGCATGCTGGCTGGTCGTCGTGGTGTTCGCCATCGCGATGGCATGGCTCGAAGCGGCCACCGTCTACTATCTTCGCGTTCTGGTTGGCCGTCTGGAGCCCTATCAGGCGAATCCGCTCCCGATTCACGGGGCGCTCGGACCCGTCGAGCTCGTGCGCGAAGCCGCGACGCTCGTCATGCTGCTGACCGTCGGCATGCTTGCAGGCCGGACGTGGCAGACGCGGCTCGGGTACTCGGCCATTGCGTTCGGCGTGTGGGACATCTTCTACTACGTGTTCCTGAAAGTGATTTATGACTGGCCGAAGTCGCTCTTCGATTGGGACATCCTCTTCCTGCTGCCGCTGCCGTGGTGGGGGCCCGTGCTCGCGCCCGTCTCCATTGCGTCGCTGATGATCCTGTGGGGCACGCTCGTCAGCCAGCGTCGCGAGCCTCCCCCGACGTCAGTCGCGTCCGCGTGGGTCCTGGCTTCGATCGGGATCGTCCTGGCGCTGTATACGTTCATGGCCGACGCGCTTCACGTCGTGCACCAGGGTGTCGACGCGGCGAGGATGGTCTTGCCGACGACATTCAAGTGGTCGGTGTTCGTCGTGGCGCTCGCGCTCATGGCCGCGCCGCTCGCGCGCATGACACGCGACTCAGGAGACTGAGAATGAGTTCCGCTAGGTCTTCGGCGGATGGCTTTGCCAGAGGATCTGGGTGATCTTCCAGCGGCCGTCGAACTTGCCGAGGAACATGTAGTCGATGCCCCACGAGGCGGTCAGCTTCACCACCGCGGTCTGGTCGAGAACGTCGAGGATCGCGATCTCGCGGACCGAGGTGTCGCGCTTGCCGTCCTTGTTCCAGCTCGAGGCGAGCTTCACGAGCTGCTCGTACGTCATCGGCGACTCGACGTAGGGCGAGGCCGCGTCCTTCTTGTAGAACCCGCGCTTGTTGAGCGTCGGATGAACACTGCGCTCGATGCGGTCGGGCTGGACGTTGTAGATGCCCTCGAGGTAATCGAGCGCCGCCTGACGGACGGCCGCTTTCTCGTCGGGAGCCTGCGTGAGCACCGCGGTGGGCGCGGTCATCACCGCCACCATCATCAGCGTCGCGATCGAACGTGCGGTGATCATGCTGCCTCCATTTCTTGCGTAGCGCTTCTCCACAGGCTGAATTCTAACTCACGGCACGCCGCTCATCCCTCAAGCCAGGCCGGTCTACCGCGGCGTACGAGTGATTTCGTCCCCGCTCAGTCCCAACCGGCGCCGGACGACCTCGTTTCCCTGCACTCCGGCGAACTCGAGCCACATCCGGTTCTGGTCGTCCAGGTAGAGACGTCCCGGGACCGATGTCGTGCGATCGAGGAAGCGGATGTAGCTGCCTCCATTCTCGTCGGCTACCAGCGTGATCCTCTCCCGGTTGCGGTCGTCTCCCTTTCCGGGAGGTGCGTCGAGACCAATGACGAGCCTGCCGGATTGCTGAAGCCCGAGGCCGAATCGCTCGACTCCGGCGGCATCGTTGATGACGATGCCGGTCCTCGGATTACCTCCCACGTTTCTGTCCTGAACTGGCGCGCCGATCAGGATGCGCGGACGTCCAGTCGAATCCTCGATGATCAGGCCCCTCGCCCGCAGTGGCTCTTGCGGCGTCCCGGACTGCGAAAAGCCGGCGATTGCGACTGAGCACACAAGCAGGAACATCGTCGAGCCAAGGCCCGTCAGGACGCGATTCGTTCGCTCGAGTCGCGCCAGCCGGCTCTCGATCGAATCGTTCTCGTTCGCCATCTTTGACCTCCCAACAATCTCAAATGACGCGACCATTAAATGCGTGATCCTGGAGATGCAGACAAGGCTACCTGGCGACTTCGTAGCGTAGTCGAACGACTCCGTCCGGATACTTCCTGGATGACCGCAAGTGAAGCGGCACATCTCGATGACGCGGCGCCACGAGGGGAATCCCCTTGCCGATGAAGACTGGCATCACATGGATGTCGAACTCGTCGATCTCACCGGCGTCCAGGAAGGAGGCGATCAACCCTCCGCCGCCATCATCCAGATCTGCTTGCCGGGCGTCGCCCGCAGGCGCGCTCTCGGCCGTTCCGATTCTGCTTGTTGTGCGCGCAGTCCGTGGGCTGCAGCGGCTTGTTAGAGAGCCGGCCCGAATGGTACAGGTACAGTCGTGACGTTCACGATTCAGCTCGAACGCGAGGACGACGGCAGGTGGATTGCGGAAGTGCCCACGCTGCCGGGGGTTCTCTGCTACGGCAAAGACCGGGATGAAGCCGTCGCCGGCGTGCAGGCACTGGCCCTCCGTGTCATCGCCGAGCGGCTCGAGCAGCGGGAAGCGCCGGCCGAATACCTCAACGTGACCTTCCAGGCGGCGTGAGCAACTGGCCGGCCACCAAAGCCCGGCGCGTTCTGGCCGCTCTGTTCCGTCGTGGGTGGACTGTCAAACGCCAGTCCGGCTCCCATCGGTACGCTTTCCAAAGCTGACCACCCCGACGTCGTTTTCGCCTTCCACGATGACGAGGAACTTGGCCCGCGAATGCTGGCTCGAATCGCAAGGCACACCGGTTTGACACCTGACGATCTCTAAACAAGTTCGACTGTTGGATTCGGCTGTCTAACGTTGCCGCTTCAGCCGCCGCGGCGCATCATCGCGCCGGCCGACGTCGGCTGCGAGCGATTGCTAGACCGCGCGGCTATCCCCAGAAAATCTGGGTCGGGTCCGCGTCGACTTCCCGAAGCAGGATGTCGAATTCCGCTGCGGTCGGCAACCGTTGATACGTGTGCCATCGAAGGTCGCGATGTTGGCAGAACAGCCGCCAGACATTCCGGGTCCGGACGTACGTGAACTTCGCGACTGGCAGCTCGCGCCATTTGTGGGACGGCCGAAGCGCCGGCCGCTCCTCAAACAGAAACACGTCGTGACCGGTAATACGGTAGCCGAGCCTGAGCTTGTTCCGGACGTGCATCGGAATTCGCTCATCGCAGTACGCGTTGAGCCGCTTGGAGATCCGCGCCCGCTCGATGTCCGACAACGCCATGCGCTTCTTGACCGGTCGAGGACTCGATGTGACAAAAGCTCACTGCGCTTCCAAAATCATTCGGCTCCGTGCCGTCGCCTGCTCACCCGCCGCGAACCAGGCCAGCGACGGCTGCCGATCCACGCAGCGCTAGTCACGCTGCTGGTTGCTGCTCCCCGAGTTGTCGCCGCAACGCGGCAATCTCGTCGGCCTGCGCCTCCAGGACCGTCCTCACGTTCCTTGCGAACGCGTCAGCTTCAACTCCTCGTTGGGCGGGCTCGTGTTTCTCCCACCGAGCCGGCTTCGTTGTTGCGCAACGACTGGATCAGCCAGCTGTCCCCGCGGCAGACACACGAGCACGTAATCGTACCGCGCCTCACGACGCCATCCGGGGCCATCGTCGACCACGCGAAGGCAAGCTGGCCCAGCCCTGCATCGCACTCTGCAGAGGGCTCCCCCACTAGAGTGACCTGGGCAGCAAGTGCAGATTGCTCGGTCAATTGCGATATCGCCTGGCGCCCATGAACGCGCTCGGCCGCTCCAGTGAAGTAGTCAGCATCAGGCATGAACAAGTCAGCGAACGCTTGACCGTCGACCCGGTTCCACGAATCTACGAGCAATCGAGCGAGGGCACGGAGCCTGGTAGAGCCTGAGTCGGCGTTCATTGGCTTTGTCCAGCCTCGGTTGTTCCGACAGCGCAAAGACTTTTTCAACCTGGCCCAATCTGCTCACCGAACCAGTAGCACAGGCCATCGGGAGCGACGACGTAGAACACCTTCCACGCGATGCCGTCCTGTTGTTCGGTGTCGAACTCCGAGAGTTCCTTGTCGAGCCCGTTCGCGTTGAATTCCGCGAACAAGGACTCGAGGTTGATCACATGGAAGGCGCAGCCGTCCTGCGTGGAATCACCGCCGTTCTCCGCGAGTCCGATTTGGACCTGATCGCGCGCCAGCTGGGCCGACCTGTGGGGCGTGTCGCTTTGCGAGAGCAGCCGGAAGCCGAGCACGGTTTGGTAGAAAGGCAGTGCCGCCGCAAGGTCGCGCACAGGAAGACTCATGTTGTCCCCTTGATAGCCGTACGCTTTCTCGAGAGTGGCCTTCATCAGGGCTTCCCTTCCTTCTCGAGGCGCTCACAGGAGCAGCAACCACCAGCGTCCTGATCCGCCTTCACATCTCGCCGTGCAGCTCCAGGTGGCTCACGCGCCGGCCAACGAAACCGCCAACCCAACCCGCGCCGACAACCACAGCGAGGAGCGCAGCGTCCCGCAGGTCTGGCGGCCACGCCAGGAGCAAACCTGCGGTCGCGGCGATTGCTCCCACGAGGACGCCGTGACGAACGGGGTCTGTCACCCGACGCGCGACCCACAAGGCCGCAACCGTCGTGAACAGCGCCAGGAGCACCGGCCCCCACGTCGGCCCGACCTGGCGCGCGAACGCCGAGATTCGCGTCGGGTCCGGGGCCCCACGAGCCTGGAAGCCCAACGTGAACGCGTAGCCGGTCACGATGAGGATGGTGACCAGCATGCTCCCGAGGAACGCCACGACCGCCGCCGGAACGATCCGCCGCCAGCGCACACCCACGAGGTTGGCCGGCATCATCTGTATCCTCCTTCAATGCGAGACGATGAGAACCGCGCCGCCTAGACGTCTCGCGCTTCAGCCGCGGGGCGTCACCGATTCACACCGCGCGCCGACGGCTGGGCGCGCGCTTGTTGGGCGGCAGTTTCCGCACCCGTTTCTCAGAACTTGGTCGATCGGCTCCCTTAGCCAGGACCGTGGCGATCGCGGTCATGGTATTCCAGTTGCGCGTAGTGACCGGCACCCCGAAGAGCCGGTCGATCGTGCCGAGGTAGCCGATGACCTTCATGTGGCGCCGGTACAAGCCGAAGACGAACCGGTTGTCCCTCGCGAGGATTTTCAGCAGCCACGTGCCGCTGGAGGGAAGTCTGATGGGCAGCGCCGGCGCCGAGCGGGGCCGCCGGGACAGGACGCTCACGAAGCGTACGATGTCGGGCCGGTCGGGCCGGTGCGCGAAATGATTGTGAGACATCAGCCTGACAATCTCGCGACCCTGGCAGATCGTGATCGCCGTCTCAAAGGGAAGCCTGGATGCCAATTCGGCGCGCAGTTGCGTTTGGGTGACCGGTCGCCGGATCACGAAGGTGCCCGCTGCGCCGACGTTGACGGCATCGAGGTGCTTCAGTTGTCTCGTGAGCGTGGTGGGCCGGAAGGTCCTGTGGCCACCGACGTTGACACCTCTCAGAAAAACCACGAGTGCCACGAGTTCCCTCCTGCTGCGGGGGCCACTCGATCTTGATCCACCCGGCCGCCCGCTGCACCCGCCTGTTAGCCGGCGTTGGCAGAGGCCGAGGGCTTTGGATCCGTGACGACAACCAGGAACGTCGCAATCGGGCCAAACAGTAACGAGCCCAGGAACCACGCCAACCGGCTACGGCCTTTCGCTTGTGCCAGGCCGGCGTTAATCAGCGCCAACGTGCCCCATCCGACCGCGTAGCTTCTACCGATTTCGGCAACGTCCATGGAAGCCTCGTTCCTCTTCGAGCGATTCGTGGTGCAGTTAACTCTGTTACCTGTCGTCCCGGTCGTTCGCCCCGGATGTACAAGTGAAGCGAATGTTCGCACGATCACTCAGAACGGCGGTCAGGCGGGCTTCGACGCGGGTTCGTACGTCAGAAGCGCCCGCACGCCGACGGAACTCGGTCAGTTCTCGTTCAACTGAAGCGCGATCAGAACAGGCACACGTCGACTCCGTGAGCTCCTCGACGATGGCATCCAGATGGCTGCCCGTGGCCGCCTCGTACCGCTTCGGATACTGCCGGCGAACGGCATCCCACGTGAAGTACGTTGACACGAGTGTGCCGCTGCCGTACCGCGTACAACCGCTGTAATCTGTTTGCTGTTCGACGTAGACAGGCCGGACTGACTGCGGGTAGGTCGAGCTGAGAGCCGCGAAGAAGGCGCGGTCGGCGCGATCGCCACGCGCGGCCAACCTTCGGAAAAACACCACGTCAGGCGCGACGAACACAACCTCTTCGCGATTCACGACCAGGCCGACGAGCTCGCGACCGAGCGCGGTGAACTCCTGCTCCGACAGCGATTCCAGCACGCTGTCACCCCCATCGCGACCGAGCACCAACGCCTGGCGCAGAGGCCCGATCGCGTTGAACGCGACCTCGAGCTGACCGCGCGATGGCTCTTTCTGAGCCACCTGAATCGCCGCCCGATAGGTGTCGATCGCTGTCCGTGCCGAATCGAGCTGTTGTGCGCTCAGCACATCCACGCAGCCACTGAAAAGGACGACGGTCGCCACTAGTTTGGTGCTGGCCATGTCTTGGCCCTACGGCCGTATGGGAAGGCACCACAGTCCAGAAGCATTCGAGGTCGGTTCAGCGATGGTGAGTCCAGCAACCTCGAGGATCGCCGTCCGGCACACCTGCGAGCTGTTCTGAGGGACGACGAAGGTGCTGGACAGCAGGAAGAAGTCACCACCCTTCGCAACGGTCAACGGCGATGTCGTGGTTATGGTTCCAGTCTGATCGCTAATGCGAAGGCTCAACCGCCCGGACTCTGCCGAGGCGACCGAGTAGTAACCCTGCAACCACATCGTCACCGTCATTCCCGGTCTGAACTCACCTTGTTCAGCCGCGGCCCGGATACGCAGCGCGTCCTCTGCCGTCACCAGGACGGGCGCGCCGGCTTCCCGACCCCGATACGACGCTGACACAACCGCTTGTCCCGCGGATCGACCATTCACGACCCCCAGCGCATCGACGGTGACCACTTCTGGACGCGTCGAAGACCACGTGGCATTGAAGGTCACCAACGGATCTTCCTGGCCGGAGCGCAGGCGCGCGACAGCGATGCAAGGGCCCTTCTCTCCAATCAGCATCGAGGCCGGGCAGGATACCTCGAACGCCAGAATGTCTGTTGCACCACCCGTGGCACCGCCACTCGGTGACGTCGGCACGCTGCCGCCTCCGCACGCCGTCACGCCAAGCGTGGCAACGACAGCGATCGAGTGCAACGCACGTCGACACTGGCGCGTCGGCTCTGTCTGAAGGTCAGACATCGGCATCTGTCAGCAGCAGTCCAGGAGGCGGTAGAAGCGCCCCGCGCGGGCACTCCATCCGATCGCCTCGATTGCGTCGCCGCCGGGCGAGAACGTGAAGATCGTTACCGGTGCTTTCCGGATCTCCTGCCAGATCACGCTGCCGTCCCTCGTGTCGGCAGCCTGGCGGTCACGGGCAATCACGTCGGGAATTTCGGCAACCCTTAGGCGTGCCTCCACGTGAAGGCGGTCGACGAATTCTGCCGGTCCCTGAAACTTCCCTTCCGCGAAAAACCACTGCCCGAACTCACTCAGTCGAGCCCGATGCTGCTCTGCTGAGATCTCTCGCCGACCTGCATCAAAACTGGTGCGAGTCAGCGGCGCGAGCTTGAAGCGATAGACCGTCCGGCCGGCGGACTCGATGGTGAAGGTGGTATCGAGCATGTCGAGCGTCGGCCCGACGCCAACAACGCGGAGAATCTCCGGCTTACCGTCGCCGGTAAGGTCTCTCTCGGCCAGTCCAAGAACCACCGTCGTGTTTGCCTGGAGTGCCGTCGTCAACGCAATCAAGAACGACGCTATTGTCGCCACGCGAGGACCTCATGAGGCATCATGATTCGCTGCCTAATGTTTCCGAATCGTTCGCGCCGCACGCGGCCTCGCCGCCAGGACGAGCCAGGCAGCCAACGCTGCCGCTTTCTGTTCGGCACGCCACGAACCTGCGACTCCCTGCTTGAGTGCTGCGAGCGCGTCGCGGAGCCTCTGTTCCGGCTGTTTGACGGCCTCGGCTGCCACGGCGTAAAGATCTCGTTCGCGCCAGATCGAGCAGGGCATCCTGTGTCTGACCGCAGCATCCTCCACCACTGCACGAAACAGCTGGCCCTCGAGCGCGTGTATCCGGATATGCTCGTTGGCAATCCGCGTCGGGTCGACAACGCTCCCGACGACAACACCAGCGCCCGCGAGCTGGTGTCCGGCACCGCGGTACCGCCGAATCAGGCCAGTCACGGACTTCCTTCCGAACACCCGCACGGAGCGGAGAAGCCGTGAGAGCTCGGCGCCGCGATCCCGCGCAGTTCCGAAGCCCGCATGGTACGGCTGACGAGACTCCGGAATCGCCGGATCGCTCAAGTCAATCCTGCAGCTGTCAACCACGTGAAGTGACGTCGGTGAACCAGTCAGCAGCACGGCGGCCGCCCACCCCGATTTGACGGTGATCCCGATTGCTGCGCGAGGTGCGCCAGCGCTTTGTCCCATCCCTTTACCTGAGCGGTCTCTGACGGCCTGACACGCCGCTTCAGCCGCGACGGTTCATGATCCCCCGGGCCGCCGTCCGCTTCAAGCGGATGTTATCCGGCGGTCCGTCGCGTCCCGGGGTGCCCTGCGGCCGCAAGCGCCGCAGCTGCCGCAAGCTTGTGTCTGGCCTGCCAGGGCGGCCCGATCGATCGGCCCATCGCGTACAGGAAAGCGTCGACGTCCTCGCGGCCGAGCGCCGCCGCCGCGTCACGAAACACACCGTCGCGACCGTACCAATGCACGGACCAGCCGCGCGTTTCGGCTGCGGTCGCGAGGGCTTCGCGATACATGACGGAGTCGGCGACGGTCTGCGCGCGATTGTCGGCGATCCGTTCCTCGGTCGTCGGCGGAAGCTTGGGGCACGCGCGGATGGCGATGCCTGCAATCGGCACGGGCACTGCCGCGGACAACGCCTCGAGGGCCGCGCGCGCGCCGCTGGCGGCGGACGCGCGCACGCGCTCGACGAGCGCCACGGCGTCGGCGAGCGAAAGCGCCCGCGCGCCCGGGATGTGCAGGTAACGGCCCACCGCCCACGACCCTTCGTGGTGATGCGGGTACGTCGGCAGGCCGCGATCGATGAGGTCGATGCGCCGGCGATCGAGGAGCTCGCCGCCGGGCGCGACAGTCACAAGCACGGCCGAGCTACCGTGCTCGGCGACGCCAACGATCGCGGCTCGCCTAGTTCGTCCTCTCGCCACGTCTGACACCTCCGACGGCACGTCGGCAGCCCGATTCGACTCGGGCGTCTGCCGAACGCCTCGGTTCAGCGCGCTCCTGCCAGGGGCCACTCGATCCTGATCCACGATCAGCCTCGAGTCTTCCCGAACCAGCGCGGTACCGTGTTCTTGTATCGACGATAGGCTTCGCCGAATCGCCTTTCAAGGTCGCGCTCCTCGATTGGCACACCGACGTAATTCAGCCCGCCCCACACAAGCAGCATCACGACAAGAATTGCGAGGCTTCCGTAAAAGAACATCCATCCCGACAACACCAGCAGGAGCGAGAGGTAGCTCGGATTGCGACTGAACTCATAGGGACCGCGTATCAACAAATACTTCGGAGTTCTCTCTATATCCCATCCCTCAGGCGCCGCAACATAGTGCAGGACGATGATCCAGATGATGCACACGATGCCGATTCCAACCAGAGCCAGTGGGAGCAGATTCAGCAGACCCGGGCGACCTCTCTCCCATCCGTAGCGGGGGGACAGCAGCGAGAGACCCCAAGGCGCCACCACGAGCGCGAGCGGAAGCACCAGCGCAAAATAGATCGGAGTCAGCCAGCGAGGAAAGTGGACTCGCTGCACGCGGTGGTCAGCCCGCACTGTTGCCAAATGGCAGGCCGAATCTCTTCACGATACGGCTCGCCACGGCCTCCGGGGTCAGATCGGTGTTGTCGATCTTGAGGTGCAGCTCGGGGTACGGAAAGTCGCCCACTATCTGGAACCGTAGCCCAAATCCAACGCCTCAGTCGTGATTCTGTCGATAAATGGATGCTTCGCATGAGTGTACGCCTCGCGGTCGAGGTGATGCTCGAGGGCCAGCCGCCGTTTGAGCGCCTCGTATTCATCGGCAACCTGTGCATGCGCACGCAAGTACTCACGAAAGGCGATCGGCCGAAGCCACTGCGTCGTGCCCTGCGGGACAAGGTGAAGGTGATGTGTGCGAAAAGCCGGAGACGGTTTGCAGAACCAATGTTCGAGTTCCGCTTGGTACGGCGCGTAGCAGTAGCCCAACTCGGTCGCCGCGGCGATGGCGGGGCGCGACTCGTCAAGCGTGTGCACAGCGGCCATGACGTCGATCACCGGTTTCGCCGCAAGGCCAGGTACCGCCGTACTGCCGATGTGCTCAATCGGCCCCGCCAGCCAAGTCGCCAGTGCCTGACGAAGGATGTTCGCTTCTTCCTGGAACAGCGTCGGCCATGCCGGATCGTAGGGAACGATCTCAATCGGCGCTTCACTCGATGTCATGGCAACGGCAGTGAGGGTCTTGCGCATGAACACGCAGGCCATCAAGCAGCCTGACATTAGCTGTGCCTCGCCACGGCCGATCTCTTGGAATCCATTCGCCTTGTAGAACTCAACGCCCGCAAGCGATGCCTGAATGTGGATCGTCTTCGCTCCATGCATCCGTGCGTGCCCCTCGGCGAGCCCCAGGAGAGTCGTGCCGATCCCCCGCCTCGCCGCGGCGCCTCTTACGTACACGGACGCTCCATCGTGATCGTCGTCGACGCGATGTGTCGAGAAGCCCAGTACGACAGGTTCGCCGTCAAGCTCCCCGGTGGCTATGAAGAACGCCTCACCGCCCTCCATTGCCTTGACGTAGACGTCCGGCAAGAGACCAGTGCCCCACGCTTCCACAACGTCCGGGGGATAAAAGACGGGACCAATCGACCGGATCGAATCAACATGAGCCAAAGCGATCGCCTCAGCGTCTTGTGCATTGGCGCGACGTGTCTGGAACCCGTCGGAAGCCATCGTAAGTCTTCGAGTAATTCCGGAGTTTTGTCGAACGTCCAACGTCCTGCCGCTCAGACGCGAGCGGCGTTCACTGTTTCACGAATCTACGTCTCACTTCCGGTGTTCCTGCACAAACTGCTTGAATCGACGTGCTCGCTCCGGCGCCGGGATTGCGAGCGCTTCAGTCCATAGCTTGTCGTAGTTGGCGAGCGACCCCGTGCGCGCCCGTTCGATTGTCACCTGCTCATCGGCAAACGATTGGCCCCACAACGCCACCCATGCGTCGTACACGAACAAGAAGATGATCGAGTGGTGGTCGACATTCGCAGGCACCAGTTTTCCCATCAATCGATGGCCGAGCTCGTGCACCAGCGTCGCCCGCTTGGTCGCCGGCGGATAACTCGCTCGTAGTTGCATTGGCCGGTCACCGAACCCGGAGAAACTGGGCCCCTCGTAGATGACTGCTCGAATCGGCCCTGGCTCGAAGCGCAGCCCGGTCGCGCCCTCCATCGCTGCCACAATCCGCGGGCCCTCTGCCGCCCAGATGTCTCTGTACTCTTGCGTCGCTGCAGCGAAGGACTCAGCAGACGCACTAAGGTTGATCTGAAGTGGCCCGGTCTTCTCCTGCGCTACCAGCGCGCTCGACAGGATCGCTACGAAAACGAAGGCTGCTCGCATGGAGACCTCGCACGATTGAGTTCTGACGCTGAGCGGTGACAGTGTGCGTCAGCCTAACGCCTTGCCACTCAACCGCGAGCGGCGAACTCGATGCTCACTCTATCTCGGTCTTCACGCCGCTTGTCGGCTGCAGCGGCGTGTCAGGCACCCGTTGACTGTAGAAAACGTTCGAGTTCGGCCTCCGCTTCACGAAGCAAGCGATCCTTACCATGCTTGTTTTCTCGAAAGGCACGCCAGAAGCGAACGACGTGCACGCTGCTCCCGGTGGCGGGAACAACGATCCCCAGAGGGTTGAATTCCTGTGCTCCGCCATGCGTACGGAACAGTGCGACCTCGGGTCGACCTGAACGTCCCCATTTGCTCCGCTCGGACCAGTTGAGCACAACTGCTCGATGTCCCCACCGCGGCAGCCAATTCTCCTCGACATAGCGCTGCCAATTGGGACTCTCCGAATATACAAGCAGAAGATCCCGGCCCTGGCTACTCCAGACCGCCCGAAAGCGACGAACCGCGCGCCATTTGCGCCACCGATCGACGACGTACGCGCCTACGGCTAAGGCTGCGATTCCTGCGACGAGGATGAGGAGACCACGCCAGAAGAGCACGACGCCGCCACCAACCACTAGCGCAGCGCCGATTCGCTTCAGCCAGACGGCGTACCGCACGTGTCGCCCCTTGCTTGCCGTCGACGTTTCCGGACTCACCGGCACCTCCGCTCCGTCCGCACTCGCAGCTACGCAACGGCGACGTTATCTGTCGCCGCTGACGGCAAGCGTCGTGTCGATCTCAAGCCGCCGACCAACACGACTATGACGGCGGCGATACCTTCCGCTGCAAGAAACACGTTCAACGACTGGGCCCCGAGCGCGAGGCCGCCGCAGACGTTCGCCAGCAGGTGGACCAGAATGGCGAGGAGCAGATTCGCGCCGGTGCGCAGATAGAGCGCGGTATCGAAGATCGAGATGGCAACGACACCGACGGTGAAGAGCGGCAACGACACCTGCCCTTGCGGCATGCCGGGGATGAAGAACAATGGCAGGTGCCACGCGGCGTGGATGAGCCCGAGTTTGATGCTTGCGTGAAGGGGCGATCGGCGTTCGAGCAGACGAGGGAGCGCGAATCCGCGCCAGCCGAACTCCTCGCCGACCGGGCCTGGATCCTTCGCGACCGCCGCAGGCAGGCTGGTGAGCCACCAGCGCCATCCCGGGACCACCACCGGTGTCGAGTAAATCACTGCGCCGACCTGCAACGAAACGCCGGTGATGACCGCATACCCCAGAAGGACAATCAGGTACCAGCGTGGTGAAGACCGCCACGGCATCAGCCGGCGACCGAGCTGCCGCAGGCCTTCGCGGCCCGCATACTGCGCTGTGAGCGCGACCCCGGCGAGACTGACGGAGTAACCGGCCAGGTAGTACAGCGGACTCGAGGTCGACAATGGCTGCAATTCTGGCATCCACAGACCGACCAGGAGCGCAATTCCACCGATTCCCCACGTCAGTGCAAACGCGAGCAGGACATATCTGCGAACCGGGTTCTGACGGCGTTCTGAAGTCCGGCTGACGTCGCGCTTCAGTACATCCATCTCGCGTCGCTCTCTCGTACTTGCCTGGCACGGAAGGAGGCGATCTTGCGAATGAGCGCTTGCGGAAGCGCTTTGTTGTACGGGAACTGGATCGTGTCTTTCCCTGTCTTGTAGTCCGCCAACTCCTTCTTGAAGGGCTCCAAGGCGGGCTGAGTTGGCATGAAATTGAGATGTGACTTGTATGCCGTGTACGAAAAGAGGATCCGCTTTTCCTCGAATACTGGCGATCCCCATTTCAAGGTCTCGTTCGCATTCGGCGCGACTCTCTTGAGGATTGCTCGAATCTGACGCAGCGCCTCTTGTGCTTCCTTGGGGGCAGCCTTGATGTATTCATCGACGGTTGTCGGTTTGGCTTTCGGCATGGTCAGAGCTCCGCGTCAGCAGGTTCAATTCATTCGGAGAGTCCTGATGTTGCTCCTCGCTGGAACCGGAGCATTGTAGAGCGCGGTGGACGCTCTGCGTGGCCGAAAGAGCAATCGGGTTCGAGCGGCTCCGGCGCTACGCCGTCATCCTCGGAAGGCCGTCGACCGCCATCTGCACGATGGCGTGGCGCTGGACGTGCGTGAGGTTCGCGAGGCTGTTCTGGATGTCCTGCACGGCGTGCTCGAGATCCTTGCGCGCCCGGCGGGAGAGGCCTTGAACGGGAAACTCGAACATCAGGAGATGACCACTCCAGCCCGGTCCTGTGAAGACTGGATCGACCCACTGATACTCGGTGTTTCGTCCGACGCAGCCCCAGGCCTCCTGTGTCAGGAGAGGCCGCTGCACCGACGGCCGATGCGCGGCGACTGCCGCATCGAGCTCCACGACGAGCTGCTCGCAGAAGAAGTCGCGGAGGCGTGCGTCGAGCGACGCGAGCGCCTCACCGTTGAACAGCCGTCGACGCAGAGCGGTGCGACTGCGTGCGGCGACGATCGTACGCGGGACGATGACCAGGCGATGCATCGCGATCGTGCGCCGCGGCAGTCCCGGTGCGTGGCTGGCGTCGACCATGGCGGCTGCGAACCGGTCGGCCTCGACCTGAATCAACTCGCGAAGAGGCTCGGTGCGTGCCATCGACTCCAGTTCGCGCCACATCCGCCGCCGCGCCCGGTGTCGAGCGAAGACAAACAAGCGATCCTGGAGCGCTCTCTCGCCAATGGCCGCGGATCCATCGCCGGTCCTGGCCCACGCCGCGTACGGGTCCCGCGACAGCCGGCCGCGATATCTCAGGCGATTGGGCGCGACTCGAAACCACCCCATGACACGCCAGCGGAGTGCCAGGATCGTGCCCAACAGCAACGAGAAGATTTATGGGCCGCCTTGCAGGCAACGGGGGATCGACGAACACAATCTTTGCAGTCGGACGAAAAATCTGTGGCTGGGATTGAGCGGCCATCTGCACCAACCGTCATGAGGCACCGGTCCCGGCCGGGGCCGGGCGCGTCGCCCGGAACGCGAGCGCAAACAGCACACCGAGGGCGAGGTCGATGCAGCCAAACACCAGAACGTCGGCGCCGACGCGTGCGGCGTTGAACAGCAGAAGGACGGGCACCCCGAAGACGAGCTTCTCGAGGATTGCCGGGAGCATGAGCAGTCGGTAGCGCTGTACGTCGTGCGCGATAACGAGGAACACCAGTTGCCACGCGAGCGCGACTCCGATGAAGCCGTAGAAGAGCTCAGGTCGCTGGATTGGTCCCGGAAGGGAGGGTCCGACCCCGAGCTCGACGAGGTACTGCGGCGCGAGCACGAGCAGCCCGTATACGCCGGCCCAGAAGAAGACTCGACGCGCGAATGTCGTGGACTCTTTCATAACGAGTGAGTGGTTGTCGCAGCGGAGCGACCCAACCGCTGAATCGGACCAGGCAACGTGCGACGCTGCGCCGTCACGTGGTCAGCCCAGTCGCAGCAGCCGGAGCCACTCCGTTCGCCATTCAGAGAGTTTCTTGCTCCCCAATCGATCGAGGCGAGCATTCATTCCGGCAGGTCCGAAAGCGAACAACTCCAACAGATGATTCAGCCCGACGCGCTCGCTGAGATGATTCACCAGCGAGAGCGAGCACGTATAGAACGTCGGCGCGAACCGCCTTCGGTCGGTGGTGAAAAGGACTTCCGGCGTTTCGCTGCTGCCGATGAAACGGATCATGGTGGCGCCATCCGGCGTCCGGGCGCGTTCCGCACAGATCGCGTCGGCGCCAGCAATCGTCGGCGTGTCCCACGGCCCGGCCTCGACGATCCCGACGTCCGCAGCCACGAGCCGCGCGATGTAGTCGGGTAAGCCCTCGGTCAGCCACAACGGCCGCTCGATCGGCGGTCCAGCGGACGGCGGGTCCGTTCGAGTCGATTCGAGCAGTTCGTGGACGGCCTCGTGCAGAAACGGTGCTCGCCCGTCGCGCACACGCGCCATCGGCACGAACACCGCCGCCCGACCGGACCCGTGCGACACGAACGTATCGTCGCTGAGGTAATACGTGATCTTTCCTTTGGCTACCGCCTGCCACTCGTGCGTACCGATCCGTCGCCACAGGCCTGCGACGCCGGGATCCAATCGCTTGACCAGCGCCTCGGCGTCCGCACGCGCGAGCGACGCGGGAAACCACACGATCACGTGCTCGCCTTCGAGGCGCGACCCGTCCTTTGCCAGAGTGGCCACACGACTGGCATCGTCTGCCGCCCAGTTCAACTGCTGTTGGGCGACCACAATGGCTGTAGCCATCAGCACGCCGACCGTCCCAACCAGGCTGGCCACGATGCGAGATTGTGGTTGAATCATGCGTCCCGTTGGTCTTCCAGGCGTCAAGGTCCGTGAGTCCTCCGCGGTGAAGCTCGCGTCTTGACTGCGCGCGGATCCTAGCATCGAACCCGACAGCGGCGGTGTCGCCAGAGGTGACGATCCCTCGGCGTACTTCCGGAACCGGTCACGAAGCAGCTCATCTGCTTGCAATCGATGACCAGGGACTGCGCGACGGCACCACATACCACGTGCCGTGCGCACCAGGCGTATGATCTGGAACGCCGTCCTACCAGTGCGCTCACATGCGCAGATTCTGCAGCTCGCCTGCCTCGCCGTTACGACGAGCTTCATGGGAGACCTGCAACCGACGGAGGTCGCCATGCGACGTGGACAATGTTTGCTCCTGGTCTTCGGCCTGCTCACGGTGTCGCTCGCCGGACAACAGCCAACGGCCGCGCACTGGCCGCGTTTCCGGGGGCCAAATGGCTCCGGCGTGTCCGAGACTGACAAGCCACCCACGACGTTCGGCCCGTCGTCCAACCGCTTGTGGCGAGTGGCAGTCCCACCCGGCCACTCTTCGCCCGCGGTATGGAGCGATCACATCTTCCTGACGGCCATCGAGAACGGCACGCTGGTCGTTCTCGCACTTCGCCGGCGCGACGGCACGTTACTCTGGCGGCACAGCGCGCCGTCTGACCAATTGGAGAAAGTTCACCCGTTCAGCAGTCCCGCCGCCTCCACGCCCGCGACCGACGGGCAGCGGGTCTACATTTACTTCGGCTCGTATGGGCTGCTGGCATACGACTTCGCAGGCAAGGAAGTGTGGCGGAAGCCCTTGCCCGCACTCCCCACGCAATTTGGCGCCGCGACGTCGCCGATCGTCTTCGATGGGAAGGTCATCCTCCAGTTTGATGGCAACGACGGTCGCTCCGAGCTTCTGGCGTTCGACGCTCGAACCGGTGACCCGATCTGGAGGACACCGCGGCCACTGTTGCGTGAGAGCTGGTCGACACCCATCGTCTGGACGCACGACGGCCGTGACGAGATCATCACAGTGGGAAGCAACAGGCTCACGGCGTACTCGACCAGTGATGGCGCTGAGCGCTGGTGGGTGGGAGGTTTGACCACGCAGCCGATCACGTGCGCGGTGTCGGGCGAGGGAATGCTCTTTGCGAGCTCGACGTACTCCGGCTCTCCGTCCGAACCGCTCGACGTTCCACGTTGGGACACCCTCGTCGAGCGGTACGACGCGAACAAGGACGCGAGGCTCGCCGTGACCGAAATGCCTCGAGATGCGGGCGTCCACCTGCGCACGGAGGTGCCGAAGGACGTACCTGGCGCTTTCCTGTCCTGGCCGGAGGCAATGGCTTTTTCCGACGGAAACAAGGACGGAGTGGTGACCAAGGAAGAGTGGGATGCGATCCTCGCCTTCCTGCGTAGCAACGAGGACAACGTAGTGGCGATTCGCCCTGGCGGCAGCGGCGACAGCAGCCATTCGCATGTGGCATGGAAGGCGGACCGCGGTATCTCAGAAATGCCGTCGCCGCTGTTCTATCGCGGCCGGCTGTACTTCGTAAAAGACGGTGGCATGGTGACGAGCTACACGCCCGATTCCGGGAAAGTCGTGCTCGATCGGAAGCGCCTCGGCGCGCTCGGGCAGTACGTCGCCTCGCCGGTAGCGGCCGACGGCCGCATCTACGCCGCCAGCGAGACCGGCACGATCGTCGTATTCCGAGCGGGCGATACATTGGAAGTGCTGGCCCGCAACGATCTCGGCGAGAGCATCACGGCGACGCCGGCCATCGCCGACCACAAGCTGTATGTCAGAACTGCAAAACACATCTGGGCATTCGGATCGTAAAGGTCGGCCGGACGGAAACGAAGAGCACCCAGAGAATGCCTCACCTGGTCTTGATCGGCGATTCCATCTTCGACAACGCCGCGTATACGAGCGGCGGGCCCGACGTGGTGTCACAGGTCCGTGAACTGTTGCCCGCTGGTTGGGAAGCCACGCTGCTGGCCGTCGATGGATCGACGACGGATCATGTTGCAGGTCAGGTCGGCCGCCTGCCAAAGCAGGCCACACACCTCGTGCTCAGCGTCGGTGGCAACAACGCCCTGATGCACATGGGAATCCTGGACGCTCCGGCATCGTCCATGGCGGCGTCCATCGGGGCATTGGCGGACATCGCGTCCGATTTCGAGAGACGCTACCGTTTGGTCATCGCAGCCTGCCTGGACACCGCGCTGCCGCTGGCCGTGTGTACCGTTTACAACGGCCGTTTCAACGATCCGTCCTTCCAACGCCTCGCGTCCGCAGCACTGACGATGTTCAACGACGCGATCATGCGAGTGGCCATCGAGCACGCTCTCCCCGTGATCGACCTGCGCTTCGTGTGTGACGCCGCGGCGGACTATGCCAACCCGATCGAACCATCGTCGGTGGGCGGGGCAAAGATCGCACGAGCCATCGTCGGACTCGTGTGCGGAGCCGACACGACCGCGCCGGCGACGCGCGTCGTTATTGCGTGACGACGACCACGCGCCGCCGTCGGCTGCAAGCGGATTTCAGGCTGCACAGAATCAGTGCGTCGAACGCTTCAAGCCTTCATTGGGCAAGTTACAGCGCAGGGTCAGGAGTCGGCCTGCGCGGTTCCACGGTCTGCCCTCGCTCGACAGGTAGAGCATGCTCCCATCGAGCGCGACTCCTTCGCCCTGTGCTTCCTTCAACCCATCAATCGGTATGCGAAGGTAGGGAAGGCTGCCACCGAGCGTTAGGTCTTCTGTTCGATACAAGACAGCTTCGTGCGACGTTCTCACCACGACGGTCTTCTCATCGCGGGATGCTTCGGCGTCGGTAACCGCCGCGAGCCCAAGCTGACCGATGCGTTGAAATGTGAGCTCCCGGCTCCCGGTCGTTGTCGTCCGGTAGACGCCGCCCATACGGTCTCTTGTGACGATGAAGAGGTCTCCACCGACGACGAACATTGCTTCCGCATTGTGAGGGCCATCCGCGTACGTCGCGTTGAAGACCTCCGGAGGCGCTGTCTCCTCGTCCTCGGGTCCCGGTTCCGGTACGCGATAAATCTGGATTCGTCGCCGAGCGAGTCTGTTGTCGCCGATGTCCGCGAGGTACAGGCAGTCGCCAGACGGGCAGCGCGCGGCCGACACGTCCTCCCAGTCGCGCGCGCGGATGGGCACACGGACGCGCCCACGCACTGTGCCCGCCGAGTCGAGCGCGAACAGCACTGCAGCATTGCCTGAATCGTTGTGCGCCCAGAGCAGAGCGGGATCGCGCTGGCCGACCGCCAGCCCACTCGCCTCTGGAATCTCGGGCAACATCACGGGGCCATTGGCAACCACGCATGGACCGGCCGAGTCGTCTGGGCGCAATGCCCACGCGAGGAGAAGCAAGGCGCCCAGAAGGACGCCGGTCATGGCCGCTCCAAGCTTGACCAGTGTGCCACCACGCATCGCCAGGAGTCACCTCGCTCTAATCAAGATCTGCTCAGTACAGCCTAACTTCTCTTGCCGCAGCATGGTTGGGACATGACGCCTGGCGAGATGTTATCGTCGCCGTCGATGATTCCTCGCTTTTGGGTCTACGTGACCACGGTCCTCATTGGACTGGCCGTGCTGGCTTGGCCGGAGCAGGACAGCCGGATGTTCCTGACGTTATCGGAACGCCACGGTCCGTCGACGCCGGATCTGATCGGTCTGGCAATCATTCTTGCGGGTTACGTTCCGATGGCCGCGCGCGTATGGGCTCAACGGAAGCCACTTCAATCCCGCTTCAGCGCTTCCTGGCTCTGGATGATTGCGCTCGTGTGCGCGTCGTGGGGCGGCATCGTAGCTGGCCTGGTGGCGGAGCGGGACCTCCTGTTGTGGACGAGCGTGACAGCGAGTACATTCGCCCAGGCACTCCTGGTCGTGCCAGCATTTCTGCGCGCGCGGACGAGCGAATGATTCTGCGAGAATCCAGGCATTTGGCGAATCGTTGGCAAGCGTGAGGAAAGGTTGGCGCGGCCGCCGTCGCGCTCCGGATCAGTCAACCTGAGCGAGAGTTGGCGCGCTCGGATGGCTTGCCAGCCGTAGCTCGGTTGAGATCAGCGCGAACGAAGGCTGGCGCGCCCGGCAGGACTCGAACCTGCGACCCTCGGCTTAGAAGGGTGCGTTCCTGTGTCGGAGGCGGCTTGCGTTTCAACAGGTTGCGACGACTGCCACGCGGAGGTGCCGCGCGCTTGATTCGTCTCGCGTCGCCGCGAACGACCCAGACGCGGCGAGGACCTCCGGCGGCCCACCGGGATCGTTCCGACTCCGGCGTGACGATTGTGCAAGTGCTCAATGTGAGGAGCACTTGGCGCACGGCTTCGCCCTCCGGTCGACTCGCGCTGCTATCTCGGCACGACCCATGTCCGAGCGATACGGTCCTGCACGCCTCGAGAAGGTGTGAACAGGATCGCGATGGCGCCTGAGAACATGCCCAGAGTCCACCAGGGTGTTCCTGCGAGGCCTGGCAGAGCTCGTTCGGCGAACGGCAGCAGGATCGGCACGAGCAAAATGGGGGACCACGTGACTGCCGTGCGGACGAGCACGCGCAACCGGGACGCCTGATGTCCGGCTGCCGTGACGAGCTCGAGGCCCATGGCGCGCATGAAGCCGCCGCGAAAGGCGAAGTTCAGGATCAGCGCGATGACGGCGCCGCCCATATACAGGCCGAACATCCGCTTGTAGATCGTCTGGTGCCATGGGAGTCCGTCGAGGACGCTCACGCGCGAGATGATGGCCTCGACCCGCGGGGCCGTCGGACTGGCCACGTCGCGGGGCGCGTCGGGATAGCGTTGCAGAAGCTCGCGGGAAATCGCCTGCTGATCTCGGGCGAACGTCGTGCGCGCCTCCGGTGCCGACCTGAACAGGCGACCGTCGGCGAGCACGTCTCGATACCGAGTCGCGAGCGCGGCCTCAATCGCCTGGCGGTCGGCCGCCGACAGGCGGATCCATCCATGGTCGGCGAGGACGAGCTCCGACAATGCCGCGCGCGACACCCGCTCGTCGAGCGGCGCTGGCCTCCGATCCCCCCCGACCATGTGGTCCAGCGTTTCGAGAGCCAAAGGAAGGGCGATCGCCACCGTGCACACGACGAGTGGCACGGCTCGCCAGCCCCGAGTGAGAACGGCGCGCCGCTTGACGAGGTCCTCGAGCTCGCGCACCACTCCAGGGATGTCTCCTCCCGCGGGACCGTTCAGCCGATCGAGGAATCGCCGGGCTCCGAGCGGCAGGGGTTCACGCGGCGCCGGCCGCGCGGTTTCCGCATCCGTCTCGCCCTCCAGCGCTGTTCGCGCAATGTCGATTAGCAGTTGCTGATCGGTGGCCATCAGATCCCCTGTCGCGCCGGCGTCGGCGACAGGATCGTCGAGCCACTTGGCACGCCCTGACGCGAGCACCCACACGTGCTGCCGGTTGCGCGGCGGCCGATCCCCGTGTGCCATCGCGGCACACTCGCCGGCGACGTCCAGCAGCCACCATCGCACGTCGGCCCAGTCACGATGCTCTCGAGATGCTTCGGACAGCGGTACACCGTTGACGGCCTCGAAGGCATCCCAGGCGTTGCGGTCGAGTCGTTGTCCGGCGAGCCACCGTAATCGCGTGCTACGGCGCAGCGCTCTGCGCGCGGGATCGACGGCCGCCGTCCCGGGGTCGCTGAACCGGATCCAGACGGCGCGGCGCAGGATGGGGTCGAATCCCCAACGCCATCCCTCACCGAGCCCTTGCACCGTTCCGGTGAGCACGTCGTATGGACCCGCTCGTCCGACAATCTGCTGCTGGGGCATCGCCGGGGACAAGACGCGTCCCGCCCGGGCTGCGTGTTCGCGGCGCTCGACCACGCGCGTCCCTGTGGTGAGATCGTGCAGGGCTGCGAAGCCGTTGCCGCGTCGCGCCGTCGCGAACAGGACACCGAGCATCGACCAGGCAAACGCCTGGATGGTCAGGAATGCCAAAAGACCGCCCAGCAGTTGCTCCAACGGCGCTGGCTCCCAGCCGGAAACCTGCCGGATCACGACGAACCATCCGCCAAACAGCGCTGCGCGGCCCAGCAGGCGTCCTGGGCCCGCGCGCGGGGCATCCGCGCCCCTCACCGCAAGGCCACAGAGCCGCTTACCTGCGGTCGTGCCCCAGAGTTGCTCCAGCGTTCCGAAATAGGCCCAGATGATGAGAAACGTCGTGAGACCCCATTTGATGCGACTCCACGTGCTCCAGTCGAGCAGGTCGAGGGACGGCAGCGCCGTGTCGACGAGGATGACGGCAGCAAAAACGATCGCGAGGTCGATTGCGCCGGCGACAAATCGACGTCCGAGGGAAGCTGGCACGACCGCACCTGACGCGTACGGCTCCAGAGCGGCGGCCAGTTCCCGATAGTTCGAGAACCGCTGATCGGGTTTCTTTGCGAGACACCGCAGGACGATGTCGCTCAGGCCCTTCGGGATAGTCGCGTTGAATGTGTGGGGCGCAGGTGGCGGTTCGCTAGCGACTGCGATCAGCACGGCCATGAGATCCCTCCCCGCGAAGGGCGGTCGGCCGGTCAGCAACTCGAACAGGGTTGCTCCGACGCTGTAGATGTCACTCCGCAGGTCGAGCGTGGCGCCGCGAAGCTGCTCCGGGGAAGCATAGGCCGGCGTGCCGACCACGCGGCCGACCGTCAGCTGAGTGATCTCACTGGCAGGGTGTGCCGATCGCGAGATCCCGAAATCGCCAACCTTGACGACGTCCTGGTCGTCGACGAAGCAGTTCGAAGGTTTGACGTCGCGATGCAGGATGTCGGCCTCCGCCGCGGTTTCGAGGCCTGCGACGACCTGGAGTATGGCATCGGCCGCCGCGGCGGGCGCCAACGGACCGCTGCGCTGGAGGCGCTGGGCGAGCGTGGCCCGCATCGGCTCCAGCGCGATCACGGGGTGACCATCGATCTCGGAGGCGCCGAAGACGTACACGCAGTGCGGATGATTGATCGCGGCCGCGAGGCGCCCTTCGCGCAGGAACCGCTCGCGTTCCCGCGGGCCTTCGAGCGGCCGGCCGATCACCTTGAGCGCAACGCGCCGAGCGTTGTCCACTTCCTCGGCTTCGTACACGATGCCCATGCCGCCTTGACCGAGCAGCCCCAGGATCCGGTACGGACCGAAAATCGTACCCGCTGTCAGGAGGGGGAGGGCGCCGCTGGTTGTTGCGTCGGAGGCCGTGCTGGTTTGCGTCGTGTCCAGCGGCACGTCCTGATCAGCGCGGCGATCCTCTGACTCGCGCACGGCACCAGTCTAGCAGTTCTTGGTGCGGGTGCCCCGTTGCACCGGGCGTGCATTGGTGACGGAAGATCTGCTGCCCTTCATGCGGACGAGGTGAGTTTCGTGTGTCTGTGGTGCGGCGCCTCGAGGCGCATGTCCGACGCCCGTTGCACGTCGAGCTGGCGGCGGTCACCGCCATTCCCTTTGCGGACCATCCCCCGAGCGTGCTCGTCATCTACGGGCTCAGTCGTCGCGAACGCCGGCATGGAGAGCTCAACTCATGATCGCCAGCATCTCGCAGAATGTGCTCACGCACTTCTCCTAATCAACAGGCCGCCCTTCTCACAGTTACGCGCAATGGTCCGTTCCGACACCCAGATGTCGGCTTGTCAATGGACGAGCCAAATTGCGTCGAACCGCCGGCGCAGCGCTGGAAAGTCGCGTGGTAACAACCGATAACCCGGTCTGATGACAGACTTGCAGAAGACGTCGCCGACCGGCCGAGTCGTTCGTGTCCTGTGCCGCCTTCGACAAACCGAGCGAGCCATTTATACCCCGTCTTGCCACTGATCCCGTATCGCTCGCACAACTCGGTCATCGTGTACAGGGCCAACCGATCATCCCGAATGAATCGTTCTCGCTGTTCCATGGGTGCTGTCTCCAGCCAGGGCATCGACCAACCTCCGTTGGCCCCAGCCTAACGATGTCACCCATGTTTCCGGTTTAATCTGTTACCTATGTACCCGGGTTTGAGCCGACGGCGCGGAACTGACGCGTGCGCGCCGCGGCTCATTCGGAACCGTTGGCCCGCGCAAACCGTTCGTCAATACAGATCAAGATGATGGATCACCCTGGCGCGCGGCTCAGCGCCGGTCGTTACTCGCGAGTAACGCCGATCTGTCCACCAATGCGGCCACCCGGTCGCCCCGCCCTTGGCGACTACTCCGGACCAATTCGTGACAACCGGATACACTGTCGCGTCCGCAAGTGGCAATCGCGTTGTGAATTTTGGCATATCGCGGCAATTCAATGACGTGTAGCGTGATTGTGCCCGCGTCCCCGTCACGCTAGACTGCGGAGGCGTTCCGGTATTGGGTTGGCCCGGTTCGAGTAATATTCGTTAGGCCGTGCCGGTGCAAATTATGAGAGCGGCGCCTTGCTGTCCGCTGTTCGTCTGCCATGCGAACTGCTGCCGGTCTGTTCTGGCTCGCTACCTCTATCGACATCTGTGTCGCCAGGCTCCGGCCCTCTCGGCGGGGTTAGAGGCGGGAGAGCGGATCAATGATCGCGCGGAACGGATGCTCCGAGAGTGGGGGATTGACGCGAGCGCACACTCACCGTTGCAGCTCTCGCGCGACTTGTGTGCGGAAGCCGGTGCGATCTTCGTGATGGGGCCGTCGTACTTGCACCGGGTCATCTGGGAGTATGGCGAAGACCTTGCCGACAAGGCGTACCTGTTCGCCGATCCGTTCACCAGACCGGTGTCTTTCGGTAGTGGGCGGTACACGGTTTCCGATCCTTCGTTCGACACCCGACCGACGAGTGAACTACTGAAGGAGTTCGGGTGGATGCGCGAGCGGGTGCTGCAAATCCGACTCGCTCTGCTCGGGGACGGCAGACGGCTTGTCCCGTTGAGCGAGTATCTCGAGCTATGTAAGACGGTCGATCGCGGAAGTCATTGAGCAGAAAGCAGGATGCGTCGGGAAACCGGATCCGGGACGTCATTCGAAGCCGTCACAGGTTGATTGGGCATCGGAGCGAATCGCGTTACCTATCATCTATCCAGCATCGCTCGGGCACGAGCTGGACCAGAACTCAATCAATCAGCCCTCCCGGTAGATTCACACTCACTCGCCGTGACGAGTCATGATGGCTGAAAAGGAGCAGGCATGGGAGACAAGGGTGGCAAGAAGGACAAGGAAAAAAACAAACAACAGCAGCTGACGAAACAGAAACAAGAGGAGCAAAAGAAGCAGGACAAGGCCCGGCCAAAGACTCCGTAGCAGGGAGCGAACCGACAGCAGGCGGTCGTCGGCAAAGCCAGCTGTCAGACGATCTCCGTTCACTCGTGATCACGAATTCCGCTGGGAGATAATCCTGGGCGCGACGAGCCGCCGGCCTGATCGACGAGCACGCTGAGCCGGCCAGTCAGAGGGATTCCAGACCCACGCCGCGGGGCAGCCGATCGCCCCTTAGGGAGAATCATGAGCGAAGATGCACACGCCCGACCGACACGCGACGCGCCGGAGCCGCTGTACGACGTAAATATCCCGACACCCACGCACGCGGAGCGCGCGCGAACATTGGTCGCCCAGATCTCGACCGGGACCCTGTGCACCCTGGCCCTGGAGCCGGAGGGCTATCCCTACGGCTCGTTCGTGACCGTCGCCTTCGACAACGGAAACCCAATCTTCCTTATCAGCGGACTCGCCGAGCACACCAAGAACTTGGAGCGGGATCCTCGCGCGTCGCTGCTGGTGTCCGAGGGAGGCTCTGCAGATCCGCTCGCCAACGGCCGCGTCACCATCCTCGGACCGTGCACGCGCGTCGAAGGGGATCGCGGCAGCGCGCGTGCCGCATTCTTCGCTGCTCATCCGAACTCAAGCTACTACGCTGACTTCCGCGATTTCGCGTTCTGGAAGCTGCAGGTAGATTATGTCCGCTACATTGGGGGCTATGGCCGGATGTCGTGGATCAGCAAGGCTGACTGGCGGGCCGCCGAACCGGATCCCCTCGGTCCGTCGGCCGCCGGCCTGATTGCTCATATGAACGCCGACCACGCCGACGCCATGGTGCTTTACTGCACGGCCTTTTCAAAAGCGACCGAGATCACCTCCGCGAGCATGACGGGCGTCGACAGGTACGGCTTCGATATGTCGGCGATGACCCCAAAGGGGCCACGACCCGTCCGTCTGGCGTTCCGCAAGCCGGTCAGCACGCCGGAGGAAGTGCGCGCCGCTCTGATCTCTATGGTGACGGACGCCAGGTCCAAGCTGGGCTGAGGGGGCACGGTAGGTGGTTCGGCGACGGAGGTTCTGATGCGTCCGCAACCTCTCATCGCGGTGACCGATGTCGAAGCGAGCAGCCGGTGGTACCAGCGTCTCCTCGGCTGTCAGAGCGCGCACGGCGGGGCGGAATATGAGCGATTGGTCTCGAATGGTGCGCTGATCCTCCAGCTGCACCGTTTTGAGGTCGAACACCGCCACGGGCCGATCGGTAATCCCGATGACACGCCCTATGGCAACGGCGTGCTCCTGTGGTTTGAAATCGACGACTTCGATGCCGCGATCGCCCGTATCGCCGAACTGAAGGCCGAGATCATCCAGCCGCGCCATCGCAATCCTCCCGACGGTAAACGGCGGTCCGAACCACTGGGAGTGCTGGTTGCGCGATCCTGACGGCTACACAGTCGTACTCGCCAGCCCGGACGGTTCAGCGGATGGAAACTGGAAACCTTAGCAGCTCGAAAATGGAGAATCCTCGGTGCAGTATCCGCCGAACCAGCCGCCGCTGCGCGGGGCTGTTAACCAATCACATTGGTCGCGATAAACGCCGAAGCGTTGAGCAAATCGTTGCTTCCGACCACGGCGTCTTGAGCATCGCACCCTTGCCGCTCCCTGGACCGGCGACGCACCGGATGATGTCAGCGTCGGAGTTGATGAGCGGAGGGTACTTGCGTACCCCTCACGTCCTTGTTCCACGACTCGTCCATCGCGAAAGATCTCGCGTCGCGCGGTTGACCAGAGTCCGATGACATCGTCTCGATGCTGTACCTAGCTTTCGGGTGCCTGCTCGTAGTCACCCAACTGATAACAGCCTCGATTGGGTGAGGGAGGAAATCGTCCGGCGCGTGCAAGGGCGCTTTACGTCAAAGGCTAGACATGGCGCGCCCGGCTGGACTCGAACCAGCGGCCCCCAGCTTAGAAGGCTGGTGCTCTATCCAACTGAGCTACGGGCGCATTCCCCTACATCGTACGCCGAACGCCGCGCCCCTAATGCACCCCCGAATCCGGCGCTCGGTCACCCGCGCGCGTTTTCGGCCGCATTTCCGCTTGTTGAATCGAGGCCCCTTGCCTTAGAAGGCCGATGCTCTATCCACTGAGCTACGGGCGCGAAGGTGATAGGAATGGCGCGTGACGCCCGTACACATTGTATCCCTCGACGCGCCTCGAGGGGCCGGTCGCGTTGGAGCGCAGCGATCGCCGGCCGCGGCTACTGCTTGGGGACTTCGAACTTCCTCGGATCGATCTTCGTGTTGAGCCGGAAGCGATCGAACGTGGTTTCTTCCGTCGTGTCCGGACCGATGGCCCGGCGCAGACGGAAGGGGAACTTCACGCCGTCCACGTCCCGATAGTCCGCATAGTAGAGGCGGTACTCGATCGGCGTGGCCTGCGCTTTCGCTCGAAGGCCGATGACTTCCTTCGAGTACTTGTCCTTCTCTTCCTGCGTCGCGGTGGCCGCAGGCGGCGCGGGCACCGCCACGATCACCGCGCCGGGCGCCACCGTCTTTGGCGCGGGCTGCCCCGGCGTCGTGATGATCACGTTCGTCGGCGGCGCCTGCCAGCTCACCATGATCGGCAGATGCGTCTCCGCGTGAATGAACAGCCGGACGGCGAAGTTGCCCTCCCCTTTCACGTCGAGCACGTCCGCCGTGCCCTGCGGCGCTTCCGCGCGGGCCGCGTAGCTGAACGTCAGCGGAAACGCCGGGAGCGAGTTCGCGAACAAACCGAGCGCGAGGCGGGCGAACTCCTGCTTCGCGGTCGCGAGCCTCGCGGTGCGCTGCTGCTCCGCCATCTGCTCCGGCGACATCATCGGTCGTGGAGGCGCGGGTTTGGCGTCCGCCGCCGGCGGCTTCATGTCGGAAGGCGGCTTCACATCCGAAGGAGGCTTGACGTCCGGCGGCGGCTTGACGTCGCTCGGCGGCGCGGCCGGCTTGCCGCCGGGCACGGGCGCCTCTCCGGGACGCGCGCCCACAGGCGGCGGCCCTCCGGCCCGCCCGCCGGGCATCATCGGCCCGCCCATCCTGCCCGCGGGCGCCGGCGGATACTGAATCACCTCGCGTCCGACGAAGCCGGTGGACGTGGGCTCGCTCTCCTCGGCCGGCGTCTCGTCCTTGCGGACGTACTTGTCGGGCAGCTCGATCGCGATCTCGAACTCGATCGGGACGAGGTTCTCGCCGCGCACGCGCCGCGTGCGGCCGGTCGTGAGGATCGACGTGATCGCCTCGAGCTTGGCGCCGCCCATGGCCTGCCGCGCCTCGGCCAGCACCTTTGCCGCGCGCTCCACGGACGCGGGCGAAGCCGGCGCCTGTGGCGCCGGTGCGGGCGGCTGCTGCTCGAGCGCGTTCGGCAGCATCTGCGCCCAGACGAAGGCCAACGCGTACACGCATACCTTGGACCGATAGGTCATGACTGCAGCTCCGGCATACTCAGACATCAGACGCCACCCTCCAAGGCATGTTCCATGCCTGACAATCGGACCCACGCGCCCCTCGAATGTCGCGGTCCCGCTGCGAATTTGACGCATCGGGCCGCCTTGCAGTTGGACTGACTCAGGTGTCGTGCGCGTCTGCGGGATCGCGCGTCCGCTACCGGACAGTCGCGGCCGGAGCGGACCCATCCGGCGGCCGACAGTCTCGTCCCGTTTCCAGGGGCGCCATGAAGATATCACTCGTGGAATCCCGAACCTTGCTATGCTTGAAGACGTGAGCGCGCCGGGATAGGCGCTAAACAAAGGCCGCAGCGACCACGTCCCGTCTCTCGGGACCACCAAAACGGTCGCGGCCGGGAGGTGCTTCTATGCAAAACACCCCTGGGAGTCGTCGCTGAGACGCTCCCGAACGATGCAAGACCGGAACGGCCGGCGGGAAACCGCCGGCCGTTTCGCTGTACGGCCACTCCGCAGCCAGTGAGGCCGTTCAGGTTCAGGGTTCAAGGTTCAGGGTTCAAGGTTCAAGGTTCAAGGTTCGACGTTCGGTGCGGCTCGTCGCTCGAGATAGCCGCGGCCGGGCTCGAATTCGTGCCATCGCGAACCAGAACCCTGAACCCTGAACCTGAACCTTGAACCTTGAACCCCGCTAGGTCTTAGGCTTGAGCCCGAGTTGTGCATGATGAACGCGTAGATGTCGGCGGTCGTCTCGAGCTGCTTCGTGAGGTTGCTCGCGCCGTGGCCGGACTTGGTGTCGATGCGGATCAGGATCGGCGTTGTCGCGTGCTCGCCAGCGCCTGCAGCGTCGCGGCGTACTTGAACGAGTGCGCCGGCACGACGCGGTCGTCGTGGTCGGCGGTCGTGATCAGCGTCGCCGGGATACTTCACGCCCGTGCTTGATGTTGTGCAGCGGCGAGTAGGCGTAGAGCGCCTTGAACTCCTCGGCGTTGTCGCTCGAGCCGTAGTCGGCGATCCAGTTCCAGCCGATCGTGAACTTGTGGAAGCGCAGCATGTCCATGACGCCGACCTGCGGGATCGCGACGCCGAACAGCTCCGGCCGCTGGTTCATCACCGCGCCGACGAGCAGCCCGCCGTTCGATCCGCCCTGGATCGCGAGCCGCGGCGACGACGTGTACTTGTTGGCGATCAGCCACTCGGCCGCGGCGATGAAGTCGTCGAAGACGTTCTGCTTCTTCAGCTTCATGCCCTGCCTGGTGCCACGTCTCGCCGTACTCGCCGCCGCCGCGCAGGTTGGCCGAGGCGTAGACGAAGCCCTGCTCGAGCAGCGCGAGCCGCGCCGCGCTGAAGGTCGGCGACTGCACGACGTTGAAGCCGCCGTAGCCGTAGAGCAGCGTCGGGTTGTTGCCGTCGAGCTTCAGGCCCTTCTTGTGCACGAGGAACATCGGGATCTCGCGTGCCGTCCTTGCTCGTGTAGAAGACCTGCTTCGTCTCGAACTGCGTCCGGGTCGTAGCCCGGCACCTTCGGCTGCGCGGAAGACGCGTGCTCTTCCGCGTCGCGATGTCGTAGCGGTAGATCGTCGGCGGCACGTTGAGCGAGTTGAAGGTGTAGAACACGAACGTGTCGTCGTCGGTTGCCGCCGAAGCCGCCGGCCGATGCCCAGGCCCGGCAGCGCGACCTCGTTCTCGAGCTTGCCGTCGAGGCTGTAGACGTAGGCGCGCGTCGTGACGTCCTTGAGATACGTCGCGAACAGCTTGCCGCCGGCGGTGCGTCGACGCCCTGCAGCGGCTCCGGCTTCTCGGGCAGGATCGGTCTTCCAGTTCGCCTCGTCCGGCTGCTGCGGATCGACCAGCACGACGCGCCAGTTCGGCGCGTTCGTGGTTGGTCTCGACGAGCAGCTTGTCGCCGACGTTGTCGATGACGCCGAACGTGTCGTCGCCGATCGTCGGCGACGAGCGGCGTGAACTCGCTGTCGGCCGTCGCGACAGATCGCGGACGAACAGCGCGTTGCCGTCCTTGCCCTTGCCGCGCTCCGAGATCGTCAGGATCGCGAAGCGCTCGTCCTCGGTCGTGTCGACGATGTGGAAGCGCTGCGGGTTCGCCGCGTCCTCGATAGACCAGCGCGTCGTCCGACTGCGGCGTGCCGACCTTGTGGAAGTAGACCTGGTGGTTCTCGTTGATCGACGCCTTCTCCTTGCCCTTCTCGCGGCGCCGGATAGCGGCTGTAGTAGAAGCCGTCGCCGTGCCAGGCGACGCCCGACACCTTGACCCACTCGAGCGTGTCGGGCAGCGTCTTCCTGCGTCGCGAGCTCCATCACCTTGTATTCCTGCCAGTCCGAGCCGCTGCTGCGAGATGCCGTAGACGGCGTACTTCGCGTCCTTCGACGGCGCGAACGCCGCCGAGCCGCGTCGGTGCCATCCGTCGACCACGTGTTCGGATCGATCAGCACTTCGGGCGTGCCGTCGAGGCCCTTCTGGATGTAGCAGGACGCTCTGGTTCTGCAGGCCGTCGTTCTTGCTGAAGAAGAAGTACGGGCCCTTGCGCGACGGCGCCGAGTACTTCTCGTAGTCGTTCAGCTCGATGACGCGCGTCTGGCAGCTGCTGCGCGGAACGGAATCTTCTCGAGATAGCGGGAACGTGACCTTGTTCTGCGCCTCGACCCACGCCGCGGTCTCGGGCGAGTTGTCGTCCTCGAGCCAGCGGTACGGATCCGGCACCTTCGCGCCGTGGTAGGTGTCGACCTGGTCGACTTTTCGCGTGTCGGGATAGGCGGGCACGTTTGTCTGCCTGGCAACGACGGATGCCGTGACGAGCACCGCGCCGATCACCGCCAGGAGCCAACGCTCGTGTCTTCGGTTCGTCATCGCTGCTGCTCCTCCGCTGCCTGTCGAGTCAGCATTATGGCACTTTCCTTCACCGCATCCTAACGACTCCCGCATGAATCGGCGCGCCGCCGGTTGCTACAGTCGCTGCAATCGGATTGGGTTTTCCGAGATGAAAGGCAGGACACGTGAAAAATCTGTTTGCGTACTCGGTGATCGCGGGTTTGATGACGCTGGGCGTTTCCGCACACGTCAAGCCCGGAGACAAGCGGCCGAAAGATTTCGAGCTCCCGATCGTGTTCCAGGCGGCCGGGCCCGACCAGGCATCGATCCAGGGAATCGTGGATCAGTTTCGCGCGGCGCTCGGCGACAACAACCTGAACGCGCCAGGCCCGCTCGACAGCGGCCGGCGGGAAATCAACTGGGACGGTGGCGGATCGACGGCGACGTCGCCCGCGCCGACGCCCTTCACCGGCTTCCTCGTGACGCGCGGCGCGCTCTTCACGACGCCGGGCACGGGCTTCGTGCAGGCGCCGGTCGAGGGGCTCGCGGAGACGTTCGACAATCCCGACTTCGTGACGTCGTTCCGCGCGTTCAGCCCGGTCCGTCTGTTCAGCGCGGTCAACAGCAACGTGACGAAGGTCGAGTTCTTCGTTCCCGGCGGCGGCGACATTCCTGCGGTCACGAACGGGTTCGGCGCCGTGTTCACGGACGTCGATCAGCCCGAACGGCAGACCGCGCCGCTTTGGCGCCAGGCAGCCGAGCACGGTCGTCAAGTACTTCGACGCCTACGGTCAGCTCCTCTACACGAGCGCCGTGGCGGCGTCGCCCGGCGACGCGAGCCTGTCGTTCTTCGGCGCGATCTTCGCCGACGCCAGGGTCGCGAAGGTGGTGATCGTCAGCGGCAACGTCGAGCCCGGCCCGTACGACGAGAGCCGCTCGGACGCGGTCGTCATGGACGACTTCATCTTCGGCGAACCCAAATCAGCGAAGTAAGCTGAAGCGGTCCGCCATCCGGCGTCGTCTAAGTTCGCAGGAAAAGGCGAACGGAGGAACGCCGGATGCGGACCGCCCTTGTTTTTCTCGCCGCGACGCTGCTGGCCGGACACCCGCAGGTCAGGGACGGAGCCGAGCGACCGAAGCCAGCGTCGGCGCGACTGAGCGGGCGCGTGCTCGCGGCCGATACGGGCAAGCCGCTTCGGCGCGCGACGGTTCAGGTCAGCCTGGCGGATCTCCCGGCAGGGCCAACGCTGGTGGCGCGGCGGACGACGTGGACGACGTCGACGGACGCCGACGGCCGGTGGGATATCGAAGGGCTGGCGGCGGGCCGTTACGAAGTGATCGCCACGCGCGGCGGGTACATCCAGCTCGCCTACGGGCAGCAGCGCCCGTTCCAGCGCGGCACCACTCTCGAGATCGCCGACGGACAGACCATCGAGAAGATCGACATCTCGCTGCCGAGAGCGAGCGCGATCAGCGGCCGCATCACCGACGAGACCGGCGAACCGATGACCAACGCGATCGTCGTGGCGATGCGCCTCAGGTACGTCAACGGCCAGCGCGGGCTCGCGCCGCTCGCCGAAGGCCTTCAGGCGCTGACGAGCGGCGGTCTCACCAACGACCTGGGGCAATACAGGATTCACGGCCTCGCCCCGGGGACGTACTACGTCTTCGCAGCGTTCGGCGGCGAGATCATGACCCGGCTGCAGGACGAGATGCGAGGCGCGGCTGCGTTCTACCCGGGCACGGCCTCTGCGGGCGAGGCGCAGCCGGTGGTCGTCTCGATCGGCCGCGACGCCGAGCACGTGAACTTCAGCATCGCCGAGCGGCGCACGGTGAGCGTGTCAGGTCTCATCACGTCTTCCTCCGGCCGGCCGGCGAACGTCTTCGCGACGCTGACGCGATCGTCCGGCCCGCTGGTGCACGGCGTGGAACGAGGAACGTCGACCAAGGCCGACGGCGCATTCACGTTCGTGAACGTCGAGCCTGGCGAGTACGTTCTCCAGGCGGTCTTCGCGACGAGCGCCACGCCCGAACCCGAGCTGGTATCGGTTCCGCTGACCGTCGCCGGCGACCAGGACATAACCGGTCTCACGCTCGTGACGTACCCCGGCGCGTTCGTCTCGGGGACGCTGATCATGGAAGAGGGCGGTCCGGCTGAAGCCGGACACTACACGAGCGGTGCGGCCAACGCGGGACAAAACATCGCGCGAGCCGACGCGACATCGTCCGGAGTCAAGGCGAGCGCGTTTTCGATTCGGGCGTCGGGCGGCGCCGGCGGTCTCACGCTGCCGGGCGCGTCGCGCGTGTCTGTCAGAGACGATGGCACGTTCACGTTCCGCGCGCTGATGGGCCCGAACCTGCTGCGCCTGGGCTCGGCTCCTGCGGGGTGGGTGTTGAAATCGATCGTGCTCGACGGCAGGGACATCACGGACACGCCCTACGACTTCAAGTCCGGGCAGAAAGTGACGTCGCTCGAAGTGACGGTCACGCGTCAGGCCGCGCGGCTCGACGGCGCGGTCGAGGACGATCGAGGCCGTCCGATCGCGGACTACGCGGTCGTGGCCTTCTCGACGGATCCGGCACGCTGGGGCGCGGAGACGCGGTTCGTTCGCACGGCCATGCCCGGCCGCGACGGCGCGTTTCAGATCGGCGGGCTGCCGGCGGACGAGTACTTCGTCATCGCGCTCGACTCGCTCGAATCAGGCGAGGAAACAGATCGCGAGCGTCTGGAATCGTGGCGTAGCAAGGCTACGCGCGTCACGCTGGCGGACCGCGAATCGAAGCGCGTCGACCTCACGCTGCGTTAGATGCTCGAATCGCGTCCCTGTAGTGTCCGCCTTCAGGCGGACCCGTGCGTCGTGTAGTGTCCGCCTTCAGGCGGACCCGTGACGTCCGGCTGAAGCCGGACACTACATCAGCGACTTCAACAAATCGCGGACGACGAAGTAGGTGAAGAACGCGTAGAACGCGGAGCACGCGAGCAGGCCGATCTCGCGCCACAGCGGCGGCCGCACGGCTCGCGGAAGAAACCGGCGATTGACGATGAAGATTTGCACGCCCGCGATGAGCAGCACGACGCCGGCCATGTTCGCCAGGATCTTGAAGAGCTGAAAGGGCGACGCCGATCGGATCACGAGGATGCCCCAGACCGAAAACGCGAGCAGGATGCCGTAATAGATCGCGCGAATGCCCTTGTCCCACGCGCGGGCGCGCGAGCTCGACATCCAGATCGCGTCCGTGATCGTGCGCACGAGAATGTCGGTGTTGCCCAGCTGCGTCTTGAACAGGATCCAGAAGCCGTTGAACAGCGTGAGGAACCAGAAGCCCGGCCAGATCTTGCTCAGGTACTCCGCCTGGTACGCGCCGGCGGCGAGACCCTGGAGATCCGTGCCGTGCGGAATGATCGCGGTCGCGAGGTTCACGTTCAGGAACATGCCGAGGAAGCAGAAGAGCCCCCACACCCAGATCTGATCGGCGTGGACGTACTTCATCCACTCGCGCCATCGCACGATGTTCTCCGGCGTTGCCGGGAAGATCTTGCCGACGTGCGTGAGCTTGATCGCGTGGCCGCCGACGGCGCTCGGGATCGCGCCGACCGTCGCCGCCATGCCGAAGCCCTTGTCGCGGACCCAGTTCGTGACCGTGAGGTTCCCGAGGCCGCCGGAGCCGGCGGTCGCGGCGAGCGCGCCGATGAGGCCCCAGTCGATCGGCTGCGGCAGCCCGGTGAAGCTGAAGAACCCCGTGAAGGTCCGCCACCAGTGCGCCGCCGGGACGAAGGCGATGTTGATCACAATCAGGAACAGGAACACCACCCCGAGCATCGTCCAGGCGAAGTACTCGAGCATGCGCTCGATCGTGCCGCCGAACGACAGGATCAGGACGACGAACAGGATCAGGCCGATCGTGATCCAGGCGGTCGTGCCCTGGTCGGGTGCGCCCGGCATGCGTCCCATCCACGCGCCGAAGAGCGTGGCCGCGGCGCTGCCGGCGAGCGCCGGCCATCCGAGCTGAAAGAAGCCCGAGGAACGAGTAGAACACCGCCCAGAACTTCGGGCCGGGCTTGAGCCGCATGATCCCGCCGTAGATCGGCTCGCCGGTGTAGACCGTGTAGCGGATCGCCTCGATGTTGAAGAGCACCTGGAGCACGATGGCGATCGACGCGATGAGGAAGATCGACGACGAGTACTTGACCGCCGCGGCGGGTCCGACGAGCCACTCGCCGCCGCCGATCGAGGTCGCCGCCATGATGGCGCCGGGACCGATGATCTTGAAGAGATTGCGCATGCCGAACGGCGGCGGCGCCGGGAGATCCGCAAGCTCCCAGCGCGGGAGCTCACCGTGATCGACGGGCGCGATGAAATCGGCGGCGCGGCCGGCCGGCGTGGTTGGCATGCGCAGACGATATCACTCCAAAAGCCGGTTGTCCGGTAGACCGGTCGTCCGGTCGTCCGTCCGGTTCGTCCGTCCGGTCGTCCGGTGACGGCGTGCCAACCGATCGCCTCCGCCGGCCGTCATAGTAGTAGACGCTTGACAACATTGTGGTAGACTGACTCCTACTATGGCGAAGCGGATGAAATACGAGGACCGGATCGAGCTCGTCCAGGGGACGCTGGACATGCTGATCCTGCGCACGCTGCAGTGGGGACCGCAGCACGGGCACGGGATCAAGGTCGCGATCCGCGCCAGCTCGGACGAGGCGCTGCAGATCGATCACGGCTCGCTCTACCCCGCGCTGCACCGGCTCGAGCGGCAGGGATGGATCGACTCGGACTGGAAGGTGTCCGAGAAGAACCAGCGCGCGAAGTTCTATCGCTTGACGGCCGCCGGCAGGAAGCAGCTCGTTGCCGAACAGTCGCGGTGGAACCGGATCGTCGAGGTCATCGCCCGGGTGATGAAGGGCCCGGCACTCGACAAGAACAAGGCATGACGCTGCGACACCTGCGTCGGTGGCTCTGGCGAACCGATCGCGACGAACGCGATCTGGACGACGAGATCGCGTTCGATCTCGCCCGGGAAGCGGAGCTGCGCGCGGAACGCGGCGAGAGCATCGACGAAGCGCGCGCCCGCGCGCGGCGCGACTTCGGCAACGTCGCCCTGGTCAAGGAGGTCACGCGAGACATGGTCCGCTGGCGTTCGCTCGACATCATCGGCAGGGACGTCCGCTTCGGCTTGCGCCTGCTCCGGCGCAGCAAGCTCTTCGCCTTTTTCACCATCGCGTCGCTGGCCCTCGGCATCGGCGCGACCAGCACCATCTTCTCGCTCTTCAACGCCATCGTCCTCCGTCCGCTGCCGGTTCGCGATCCCGATCGCCTCGTCGCGCTGGGGTTCGCCGCCGGCGGCAGCCGCCCGAACAACTTCCTCACCTACCCGCTGTTCGATCGCCTGCGCTCGGCCAACACCACGCTCGATGACCTCTTTGCGTGGACGGTTCGTGACCGCATCCCTCTCTCGATCGACGGACGGACCGAGATCGTCTCCAGCTCTTACGTGAGCGGCGGATACCACCGGACGCTCGGTCTGCGGCCCGCGCTCGGCCGGCTGTTGTTCGACGAGGACGATCAGCCCGGCGGCGCGACGTCGATCGTGATCAGCCATGTCGTACTGGCAGCGGCGCTTCGGAGGCGATCCGTCGGTCGTCGGCAGGCAAATAACGGTCAACCGGTACGGCGTACACGATCGTCGGCGTCGAGCCGCGCGGATTCGTCGGCACGAATGTCGGATTTGCGCCAGACGTCACGTTCGCGCTGCGCGCGTCGAGCCACGGAAGTCCCGGACCGGGGCCGTGGACCGCGGCGAACACGACATGGATCGAAGTCATGGCGACGGCTTCGCGTCGCCGTGACACCGGCGCAGGCGGCGCAGGAGCTGACCGCGATCTTTCGCACCATGGGGCCCGGCATTCCGGCGCCCCCGACGGCCCCGCCGCCCACGGTCTTCGTCGAGCCCGGACGAGCCGGCGGCCAGAGCACGATCCGGAACAACTACCAGCATCGTCTTCGCGTGATGCTCGTGATGCTGGCGGCGGTGCTGCTGCTCGCGAGCCTGAACGTCGCGACGCTTCTGCTCGCGCGCGCGGAGGCGCGCCGCGACGAGATCGCGATGCGCCTCGCCCTCGGCGCTGGACGCGGGCGCATCGTCCGGCAGCTCCTCACCGAGTCGGCGCTCGTCGCCGGCGCCGGGGGCACACTCGGCCTGCTGCTCGCCTGGTGGGCAAGTCAGGCACTGCTGAGCGTCGCGATGCGCGACACCGTGGGCGTCGGCATCGATCTCACGCCGGATGCGCGCGTGCTGGGGTTCACGATGGGCATGTGCGCGGCAACCTGCGTCCTCTTCGGGCTGCTGCCGGCGATGCGGGCGACCACGCAGATCGCCGGCATGCGACGAGAGATCCGCGGCCGCCGTCAGCGCTGGCTCGAGCGCACGCTGGTCGCGTCGCAGACGGCAGTGTCGCTGGTACTGCTCGTGTTCATGGCGCTCTTCGTGCGCAGCCTCAACAACCTGTGGGCCCGCGATCCCGGCTACGTCCGCGCCAACGTCGCGTTGTTCTCCACCGACGCACGGCTCGCGGGAAAAACCCGCGACGAGGCGCCGCGAATCTATCGCGACCTGCTCGACAGGCTGCGGGCGCTTCCGGGCGTGACCCACGCGGCAATCGCCACGGTCGCGCCAATCAGCACCACCTACTACTTCATCGGCGGCGCCACCAAGCTCGGCGACAAGGACTTCTCCGGCGATCAACGCATTCGCGTCGCGACCAACTACCTGTCGCCGGGTTATTTCGAAACGCTCAGCATCCCGATTGTCGCTGGCCGCGCCTTCGATTTCCGCGACGGCCCGACCTCGCCCCAGGTCGTGATCATCAGCGAACGTCTCGCCGCGAAGTTCGACGGACCGGCCGTCGGCCAGACGCTGACGTTCAGCTCCGGGACCGCAGAGGTGATCGGCGTGGCCAGGGACACCCGCTACGCCAGGGTCCAGACCGAGCCGCGCGACGTCATCTACATGCCGATGTTCCAGAACCTGGCGGGCAACATGGGGTATGGACCCACGTTCATCGTCCGGCACGAGGGAAGCACCGCTCCGATCTTTCAATCGATACGTGAGGCCGTGGCGGGCGTGGAGCCGGCGCTCACCGTCTTCAACCTGAACTCGCTCGAGAGCTACACGCGCGAATCGTTGTCTGCCGAACGCTTGATGGCCGCAACCTGCACGTATGTCGGCGGGTTCGCGCTGCTGCTCGCGTCGATCGGCCTCTACGGGCTGATGATGTACTCGGTCACCGAGCGCACGCCCGAAATCGGCCTGCGCATGGCGCTCGGCTCGTCACCCGCACGAGTCCGCACCATGGTGTTGAGAAACAGCGCGGGAACGGTGCTGGCTGGCGTCGTCGCCGGCTTCGCCGCGGCTTTGTGGCTCGTCGGTCTCGCGCGCGAGCAGATCGTGGATCTGCAGCCGATCGATCCGCCGTCGTTCGCAATCGCTGCCACCGTCCTGCTGGCCGTCGCCGGCGCCGCGGCGTGGCTTCCGGCGCTGCGTGCGTCGCGCATCGATCCCATCACCGCGCTGCGGCACGAGTAGCGAGCGCGTCGGCGATCTCGCGTGCGGTCAATTGCCGCACCTCGGTGTCGAAGCCGGTGACGTTGAAGCGGCCGCGTGTATTGTGCAGCAGCGATCTTCGCTGCTCCGTGCCTGCGGTTTCGAATCCGCCGGCTCGTCGAAGTCCCGGGATGAACAGTCGTTTCAGGTAGTCTTCGTCACTCGCGGGATCGACGCCGTCCACGTCGAGCACCGCGGCGGACGCGTGCGCGATTCGCCGGGCAAAGACCGCTGCCAGCGCGTTGTCGCCGCGCGCCACGATCGCGGCACCCGGACTGGCTTCGAGCGCGCTGACGATGTCGGCCACACGCTGGCTTGCGGGAGTGCGGTTGTAGGTCTCGAAGTGGCGGATCTTCGAAACCGCGGCTTCGTCGAACATCGTGAAACGAATTTGAACCGGACGAAAACCACGTCGCGACAACTCGCGCTCGAGCGCAGCGTCAGGCCCATCGAGCAGAACGGTGACTGGGCGCTTCGGCGGGTTTGGAGGATCGACCCGCGCCGGCACGATCGGCGGATAGCCGAGGGCCGAACGCAACGCGCGCATCCGATCTCCCGGGTGTGAGGATACAAGCTGCTTCTTTGCCGACTCGATCCACTGCTCCGTCAACTGCGCCTGCGTGACGGCATTCGGCGGACGAGGACGCTGATAGAAGACGAGCAGGTCCTGCAGCGGTTCGAGCGTGAACGCACGCTCGTCGATCGACGTCCGCGACGGTCCGTTCGTCAGCCAGCGAGCCATCCACGCGTACATCGCCTCGCGGCTGGCGCGGTTGTAGTTGTGCTCGGCGTCGATCCGGACGGCGTGGACGCGATCCGCGGCGCCGAGCAGCTCGATAGATCGCCCGCATCGCCGGGTACTCGACCTCCATCGTCTCTTTCGTCCAGTCGCCGGTCGCGGAGACCATCAGCATCGGACGCGGCGCGATCGTCGCCGCGATCTCGACGTTGTTCGTGTCGAGGCGCAGCCCGGGCAGCGTTCTCGCACAGGCAGCCGCCCTGCATGTGCAGCGAGATCATGTTGACCGGCGCGGCGACGGCGAACGCGATCGTCGACGGCGGCGAGCAGGAACGTCTGCGTTCCGCCGCCGGATTCGCCGGTCACGCCGATCGCGTCGCGGCTCACGTACGGGCAGCGATTCGAGGAAGTCGAGGGCGCGAATGCTGTTCCAGAGCTGCAGCCCGGCGAGGCTGAGCCCCCACAGTTGCTCGCGGCGTCCGCCGAACGTGTGCGGCAGCTTGCTGGCTGTCGACGTAGCCGACCATGTCGTACGTGAAGACGACGAAGCCCAGGCGCGCCAGGCCGATGGCGCGGCCCGGGCCGGAGTTGATCGCCGTGTTCTCGAGCCGCCCGTACGTCCAGTGGCCGTGCGGCGAGAGGATCGCCGGATACGGACCTCGCTCGACTGGACGATAGAGGTTGCCGGTCACGAAGAACCCGGGCAGGCTCTCGAAGTACACCTTCGAGACGATGTAGTCGGCGCGCGTCACCTCGCCGAACACCACCGGGCCGAGCGGTGTCTGCTCGCGGCATCGGCATGCAGCCCGGCAGTCGCCAGGATGTGCTCGTCGGAGGTCCGCTGCACGCCCCTTCCACTTTCGAGCGACGAGTAACGGGGAGGTGAAAAGCGATCGTCGAGCGTGCGGTAGACGCGCTTGACTGGCGCCATGCCCCGTTCGGCTCAGGCCTCCGCCCCGAAGATCAAGCCCATCATCACTATCCGCGGCGTCATGGTCTTCACCTCCGCTCTAACTTAGCGCGCCGCCACCAGCTCTGCAATGCGTGTCCACGCCACAGATGGCCTTGCGCTCATTCAATCCGCTGACCTAGCATCACGACGCTGTACTTCCGTTCGGTTTTCATCGTGGAGGAGGATATGAAAACCCTCGCATCGCTATTGCTCCTGGTCTGCATCGCCATTCCAGCTCACGCACAGGAAACGCGCGCACGCATCACCGGCGTCGGTCAGTCGACGCCCAGGGCGCGGTCGTGCCCGGCGTGACGGTGACGGCGCTCAACACCGACACCAACGTCTCGACCGAGGCGGTCACCAACGCGCAGCGGCGTGTTCACGATGCAGCAGCTGCAGCCCGGGCCGTACAAGGTCACGGCGGCGCTGCAGGGCTTCAAGACCTTCGTCGCGCGAAGGCATCGACGCTCCACACGGCGGAGACCGTCACCGTCAACGTGCCGCTGTCGGTCGGCGCGCGTCGAGGAGACGATCACCGTCAGCGCCGCAGCACGAGCGACGATCGAGTCGAACGAGAGCACGATCTCGCAGACGATCGAGAACAAGCGCATCTCGGAGCTGCCGCTCAACGGCCGCCAGGTCTACATGCTGCTGCAGCTGACCGCCGGCACGATCTTCACGCAGACGACGTTCGGCGCGACCGGCTTCTCGGGCACGCGCGCGTGGGACGTCAACGGCTCGCTCTCGGTTCACGGCAGCCGCACCGGCAACAACGAGTTCCTGATCGAGGGCGCGCCGAGCTCCGGGCACCGGCGGCGGCACCGGCAACTGGAACTACGCGCCGCCGGTCGACGCGATCGAGGAGTTCAAGGTCGGCACGTCGAGCGTCGACGCCTCGTTCGGCCGCACCAGCGGCGGCGTCATCAACATGACGTTGCGTTCGGGCACCAACCAGCTGCGCGGCTCCGGCATCCTCCTGCACCGCGGCACGTGGCTCGACTCGAACCAGATCCAGAACATCCGCAACAACATCTCGAACGAGGAGCACAAGTACTACAACGGCGAGGCGATGGTCAGCGGCCCGATCGCCGCAACAAGACGTTCTTCATGGGCGGCTACCAGGGCTTCTACGAGAACATCCCGTTCCCGGTCACGCGCACGGTGCCGACCGAGGCGCAGCTGCGCGGCGACTTCTCGCAGACGACGACGGCGAACGGCACGCCGATCCTCATCTACGACCCGGCGACGACGGCGTGCAACGCGAACTTCAGCTCGTGCACGCGGCAGCCGTTCCCGGGCAACATCATTCCGGAGAACCGCTGGCAGCCCGATCGCGAAGGCGCTGCTGCCGCACATCCCGCGGCCGAACGCGACGCCGAGCAACCTCGTCGGGATCGAGCAACTTCATCAGCTCGCCGAACATCGGCCGCTACCGCTACAACTCGTACCTCGACGCGCATCGATCACGTCTTCAGCCAGAACCACCGGCTGTCGTTCAGCAACAGCGGCAACTGGGGCATCGAGTACCGCAACGAGAACGCGCTGCCGGAGCCGGCGATCCGCAGCGACAACTACCCGACGCACCGCAATCACTACCTGATCACGGTCGACGACAACCGCACGATCAACTCGACGACGCTGTGGAACACGCGCGTGTCGTGGGACCGGTTCGACGAGCCGCACGACAAGAGTCTACGGCGACATCGATCCGAACCTGCCGTTCACGGGCCCGTACCAGCTCACCGGGCCGCCGTTCCCGCAGATCAACCTCGACGGCTACGAGGGCATGTTCCCGCGGACGTTCCGTCAGCCGAAGAACGACGCCTACTCGGTCAACAGCAACGTCTCGAAGACGATGGGCAAACACTTCGTCAAGGTCGGCGGCGAGTTCCGCGCCTATCAGTTCTTCCGCTTCGACGAGGTCAACTCGAACGGCATCTTCGCGTTCAGCAACGAGTTCACGCGGCGCGACCCGCTGAGCAACACCGGCGCCGCGTCGGGCAACGGCCTCGCGACGTTCCTGCTCGGCCTGCCGACCAGCGGCAACGTCGTCACCGGCACGCCGCGCACCGAGCAGTACCGCTACTACGCCCTCTACCTGCAGGACGACTGGAAGATCGGCTCCCGCGCTGACGCTCAACGTCGGCCTGCGTTGGGACTATCAGCCGGCGGTCACCGTGAAGGACGACCTGACGGTCTCGGCGCTTCGACTTCAACGTCGACCAATCCGCTGCAGTCGCAGCTGCCGCAGGGCGCCGCGACGATCAATCCGGCGACCGGTCAGCCGATGATCCTCAACGGCGGCCTGATCTTCGCCAATCGCGGCGGCCCCGAGTCGCCGTACAAGAACGACTGGAACAACTCCAGCCGCGCGTCGGCCTCACCTACCGCGTCAACGACTGGCTCGGTATCGCGCGCCAACTACGGCCGGTCGTACCTCGGACTCTCGAGCGGCGGGCAGAACGGCGTCTACACGACCGACTTCCAGCGGACGACGCCGTTCATCGCCACCGCGCCGAACGGCGTCGATCCGGGTACGCCGTGGGCGAATCCGTTCCCCGACGGCTTCCTGCTGCCGCTCGCCGGCGAGCTGGGACTGCTGACGGCGCTCGGCACCGATCCGCCAGGATCCCGAATCGCTGACTACGAGATTCCGTACACCGATCAGTGGATGGCGGGCGTCGACATCCAGCTGCCGTGGAACATCGGCCTCGACGTCGCCTACGTCGGCAACCAGGTGAGCAAGCTCGGCGTCACGCGCAACCAGAACTTGGTGCCCGCAGTCCGAGAACGACAAGGCGATCCCGACGCTCGGCGGCAACACCGGCTACCTGAACGTGACGTTCCCGAATCCGTTCGCGGGGCTCGTGCCCGGGCCAGGGCATCAACGCCGCGACGATCGCGCGCGGCCAGCTGCTGCGGCCGTATCCGCACTTCACCGGGCTTGTCGATGAACCGCATCAACACTCGGCTCCGTCGTACTACAACGCGCTCGAGGCCGTCGCGACCAAGCGCTACAGCAACGGCGTGATGTTCGCGGTCAACTACACGCTGGATGAAGCTCGAGGACGCGTTCAACTTCTTCACCGACTGGGACACGGAGCCGTACCGCGACCTGCAGGGCGATCAGCGGCGGCATCGTCTCGTCATCACGACGCTCGTCGATCTGCCGTTCGGTCCCGGGAAGCCGATCGGCGGCAACACCTCCGGCCTCGTCGCGGGGCTGATCGGCGGCTGGCAGTTCAACACCATCGGCGAGATCCAGTCGGGCCGGCCGCTCGGCTCAACGGCAGCGCCATCCAGCTCGATCCCGGACGTCGCGCTGCCGAGCGAGCGAGCAGTCGTTCGAGCGCTGGTTCGACAACAGCAGCACGGCGCTCAACAACCCGCGGCCGGACGGCACGTTCGCGTGGAGCGTGCTCGGCCCGAACGATTACCGCGTCGATCAAGGACCGCTTCCACGACGTCAACGAGCCGACCGAGCCGCAGTGGTCGTTCTCGTTCTTCAAGACCAGCCGCATCGGCGGCGACAACAACCTGCAGCTGCGCGTCGAGGCGTTCAACGTCTTCAACACGCGCGTCTACGGCGGCCCGAACACCAACCCGGCGAGCGCGAACTTCGGCATCGTCGATACCGCGAGCCAGGTGAATTTCCCGCGGACGATTCAGCTCGGGGTTAGGATGGCGTTCTAACCGGTCGTCCGGTTGCTCGGTCGTTCGGTCGTTCGGAAAGACGTTCCGATCTCAATCCTTCGACTGTGATCGTGAATGTTTTCCGGACGACCGGGCGACCGAACGACCGAGCGACCGGGCAGTTGTGCTACTGTCTTGCCGCTATGACAACTCCCCTGACCCGACGCTCGTTCCTTGCCATGGCCGGCGCCGCGCCCTTCGCCGCATCGGCGGCGCTGCAGGCCCTTCAGACGAAAAAGATTCCCGTCGGCATCGAGCTCTACTCCGTTCGCGGCGAGCTCAAGAAGGATCTCAACGCGACCGTCACGGCCGTCGCCAAGATGGGCTACGAGGTGGTCGAGTTCTATTCGCCGTACTTCGACTGGACGCCCGAGCAGGCCAAGGACGTTCGCAAGCTGCTCGACGATCTCGGAATCAAGTGCCTGTCCACGCACAACGGCGTCAACGCGATCTCCGACAAGCAGATTCAGAAGGCGATCGACCTGAACCAGACGATCGGCAGCAAGGCGATCATCATCGCCAGCCCGCCGAAAGTGCAGGGGGTGGACGGCTGGAAAAGCTTCGCGGACGCCTTGACCAAGGCGGCCGAAAAGCTGCGGGCTGCGGGGATGGTCACCGGTTTCCACAATCATCAGACGGAATGGCGCCCCGTGGCCGAAGGCAGCAGCGAGCGCATGATGGACGTGCTCGCGACGAACACGCCGAAGGACGTCGTCCTGCAGCTCGATTGCGGGACCTGCGTGGAGGCCGGCGCGGATCCCGTCGCGTGGATCAAGGCAAACCCGGGCCGCATCAAGAGCCTGCACCTCAAGGACTGGGGAAAGGGCGAGGGGCGCGGCTACAACGTGGCGTTCGGCGAAGGCGACGTGCAATGGAAGCCGCTGCTCGACGCCGCGGAGTCAGTCGGCGGCGCGGAGTTCTACCTGATCGAACAGGAGCACGCCGGCGCCGACGGCGAGATCGCGATGGCGAAGAAGTGCCTCGACAATTATAGGAAGATGAGGGGATAGATCTCGGGGTTCGGGGCTCGGGGCTCGAACCCCGGCCCCTTTAGCCTCCGCCGCGCCGTCCCCTCCCGCCCCTCCCCTGCGGCCGCTCGGTCGCGAGCGCATCGGCGGGGTACTTCGCGGCCCACGCGATCCCGCGCAGCAGCATCGGCTGAATCTGCGGATGCGAGAAGTTCACGTAGTTGTGTCCCTGCATCCACACGAACGCGCGGAACGGCGGCGCACCGGGCAGCAGGCGGTTCTCGTAGGTCCAGATTTGCGGGACGACCTCGCCGGCATGCGTGCCCGCGCTCTGCGTCTTCGCCATCACGGCGGTGGCCAGGACGTGGATCTCGGGCGACTTCGCCCAGGTCATGTTGAAGAACGCTTCGTCCTTGATCGTGAATGGCGTCATGCCCTGCACGATCGGGTGCGACGCGTCGGCGAACGTGTACGGCACGTCGGCTTCGAGGGTGTAGTTCACCTCGCCGTGCTTCTTGCCGCCGCCGACGATCCCTGAGAAGTGCTCGGGGTCGGGCCCGCAGAGCGCGTCGTGGAAGCTGACGACCCCGCCGCCCTGGCGCAGGTAGTTGTCGAGCGTCGCGCGATCCTCCATGCTCAGGTAGCCGGCGTCGCCCTTGTAGATCACCAGCACGTCGACGCCCGCGAGCTCGCGCGCGGACGGGAAGTGCAGCCCCCCGTCGACGAGCGCGCCGCGGCTCGTGAGCAGCTTGCTCCAGTCGGCGAGGAACTGCGGATAGTCGTGCTGCCCTTCCCCGTGCGTCTTGAGTCCCGCATGAATGTAGACGCGCATCTGCGGCCCCGAAGGCTGACTCGCCGCTTGCGGCGGAGCCGGAGGCGGTGTGGGCTGCTGCGCCATGACCGACGTGCACAATAGCGCCGCTGCCGCCAGCAGCGCAAACGGGGATCTCATGTCGTCTACTCCTTCGGTGATCGGTGTCGGCTGTGGGCTCTTGGCTTTGGGCTTTCGGCCTGGTCTGAAGCCGAGAGCCTAGAGCCCAAAGCCGACCCCCGCTTTTTTCATAACCGCCTTCGTCGTCTCGAGCCCGAGGCGCGCACCCTCTTCCGGCGGCATCTCGGCCGGGACGCGGCCGATCGGCTCCGGGCTGATGCCGTCCACGTACCCGATCGTCTTCAGCGCCTGGAGGAAGCCGACGAGATCGATGATCCCTTCGCCCGGCATGTGGCGCTGGTTGTCGCGGACTTCTTCGGGCGGCGCGGGCTTCGCGTCGGAGATGTGCACGTGCACGATCGCCGATTTGCCGGCGGCGACGATTTCCCCGACGGTACCGCCCGAGTGGTGCCAGTGCCACGCGTCGAGGACGACCCCGATGTTCGGCCCGCACTCCTTGGCAAAGGCCGCGGTCTCCGGCAGCGTCCAGATGAACTGATGGGGCGACTTCGCGCTCTGGCGGAAGTACAGCGGGCCGAGGAACTCGAGCCCGAGGCGAATCTGCGATCGGCCCAGGATCTCGGAAATAGGCGCCAGGCGAGCGCGAAGGAACGCGCGGCGCTCCTCTTTCGGCACCTGGCTGCCAGGCGAGAGGACGACCATCATGCGATTGAGCCCGATCGCGTTCGCGAACTTCGCGTTCTCGTCGAGCTGTTTCAACGATTCCTGGAAGGCGGTCTCGTCCAGCGACGCGTACGGTACGGGAAGATTGCAGATGGCGGGCTGGAGCTTGAGCTCCTTCAGCATCGCGATCGTCGCGTCGGCGCCGGCGGTCTTCGCGGAGCTGAAGTTCACGTCCACGCCGCCGTAGCCGACGGTAGACGCGAGCCGGGCGAAATCGGGCCACGGCATGTTGCGCGTCAGCGACCCGTTCAGCGACACGTACATCCCGCTGGTCGCCTGGGCCCGCGCGACGCCGCGCGACGCGAGCAGCACGCTCGCGGACGCCGCGCCGGAGAGAAAGTCTCTGCGGGTGATCATGGGTGACGGCCGGGCTGAGGATACCCGTTTTTTCTCTGCATGCAAAGACGCCGCGAAACGTCCCGCATCCTCGGTGGGAGGCCGCCAGGATCTATTGTGCTGCATGCAGAACTTCGCTTAGACTCGCGCCGTACGACTGGGGTCAGACCCCAGAAAGGCATTACACACCGACCGGATCCGGACAGTGGGGTCAGACCCCGGAAACGGATTACACATGCCGCAGGGATCGAACACGGTTCATGACGTCGTGGTCATCGGATCCGGCGCGGGCGGCGGCACCGTCACCAAGGTGCTGGCCGATCTCGGGATCTCGGTGCTCCTCCTCGAAGCAGGGCCGATGCTGAACATGGCGGACTTCAAGGAGCACATGCGGCCCTACCACGTGCCGCATCGCGGCGCGGGCGCGAAGGGCGAGGCCTACACGGGCGGCCGGACCGGCTTCACGTACAGCGCGACGTACGGCGGCGCGCAGCTCGACGGCGAGCCGTACACGGTCGCGCCCGGCAGCGACTTCTCGTGGTTCCGCTCGCGCATCCTCGGCGGACGCACGAACCACTACGGCCGCGTCACGCTGCGGTTCGCCGACTACGACTTCAAGCCGAAGTCGCGCGACGGCCTCGGCTTCGACTGGCCGATCAGCTACGAGGATCTCGCGCCGTACTACGACAAGGCGGAGCGCTTCATCGGCGTGACCGGCACGGCCGAGAAGGATCCGCAGCGCGCCGGACGGCATCTTCCAGCCGCCGGCGCCGCTCCGCGCGCACGACATGCTCGTCCAGCGATCGTGCGCGAAGCTCGGGATCCGCGCGATGCCGGCGCGGCAGGCGGTCATCACGCGCACTACCAACGGCCGGCCGCCGTGCCACTACTGCGGGCAGTGCGGCCGCGGCTGCATGACGGCGTCGAACTACGCGTCGAGCTACGTGCAGATCTTCCCGGCGATGAAGACCGGCCGCGTGAAGGTCATCGCCAACGCGATGGCGCGCGAGCTCATCACCGACGCGACGGGCAAGGTCACCGCCGTCTCCTACATCGACAAGACGACCGGCACCGAGCAGCAGGTGCGATGCCGCACGGTGGTGCTCGCGGCAAGCGCCTGCGAGTCGGCGCGGCTGCTGCTGAACTCGAAGTCGTCGCGCCATCCCCAGGGTCTCGCGAACTCGTCGGGCAGGTCGGACGCTACCTGATGGACACCGTCGGCTCGAGCATGTCGGCATTCGTGCCGGCGCTCGTCGGGCATGCCGCACTACAACTCCGACGGCTACGGCGGCCACCTCTACGTGCCGTGGTGGATGTGGGACAAGCACAAGGAGCTCGAACTTCCCGCGCGGGTACCACATCGAGGTCGGCGGCGGCTACGGCATGCCGGGCATCGGCTCGTTCACCGGCATCGTCAATCGCACGAAGGCTACGGCGTCACGATGAAGCAGGCGATCCGCGACGAGTACGGCACGAACGTCGGCCTGTCCGGCCGCGGCGAGATGATTCCCAACGAGCAGTCGTACTGCGAGATCGATCCGGAGGTGAAGGACCGCTGGGGCATTCCGGTGCTGCGCTTCCACTGGCAGTGGAGCGATCACGAGCTGAATCAGGTGCGGCACATGCAGGAGACCTTCCGCGGCATCCTCGAAGGGATGGGCGGACGATCAACGGCCGGTCAGCGCGACGGGCCGGCGCAGGCGCCGCGACGGCAGGCGGCCGCGACCGGCAGGTCGCGCCCGGCCGACAGCGCCGCCAGCGCACCGCACGGCCGATCTCGCGCGGCGGCGCGATCATCCACGAGGTCGGCACGGTGCGCATGGGCAACGATCCGCAGACGAGCCCGCTGAACAAGTACTGCCAGGCGCACGAGGTGAAGAACCTGTTCGTCGCCGACGCGCGCGCCGTTCGTCAGCAATCCCGACAAGAACCCCACGCACACGATCGTCGCGCTCGCGTGGCGCACGGCCGAGTACCTCGCGGAAGAAATGAGGAAGGGCAATGTCTGACATCTCGCGACGCGACGCGCTGCGCCGGCTCGGCACTCGTCGCTGACGGCCACCGGCGTCGTCGATCGGGTGGCCGCGCAGGAAGTCCACCAGATGGCCGCGTCCGGCGCAGTCCGCGGCGGGCGGCGCCTACACGCCGACGGCGCTCACCGCCGCACGAGTTCCGCACGCTCGAGCGGCTGACCGATCTGATCATCCCGGTCGAGAACGGCGCGCCCGGCGCGCTCGCCGCCGGCGCCGCCGCGTGGATCGACATGATCGCGAGCGAGAACGATCAGCTGAAGAAGATCTACACGGAACGGCTTCGCGCTGGCTCGACGCCGCCGATGAAAACGCGCGGCGCCGCCGACTTCGTCAGCGCCACGCCCGCACAGCAGACCGCGCTCCTCGACCTGATCGCGTATCGGCGCAATCAGTCGCCCGAGCTCACGCCCGGCATCGAGTTCTTCACCTGGGTCCGGCGCATGACCGTCGACGCGTTCTACACGAGCGAGATCGGCATCAAGGACATCGACTACCGCGGCAACTCGCCCGATGGGGGCGTACCCGTCGCCGGACGAGTCGATCGGGTATGCGTTGAAGAGAAGCGGACTATAGACAGGTCGCTCGGTCGTTCGGTCGTTCGGTCGTTCGGAAAGGCGTTCAGATCCCAATCCTTCGGCTGTGATCTGAATGTTTTCCGGACGACCGGACGACCGGACGACCGAGCGACCGGTCGACCGGACGACCGGACCGTCAATCACTTCCCATTCCAATACGCGTTCTGCCCCACGTAATCATCGTCGGGAAAGCTCGCGAGGATCGTGCGGCGGGCCTGCAGGATCTCGAGGCGGCCGTGTCCCTTGTAGAGCACCTTTCCGTCGGGCGCGATGATCATCGAGTACGGCAGGCCACCGCTCCACTCGGGATCGAACGCCTGCACGAGCTCTGACGGATCCATCGTGGCGGGCAGGTAGTTCTTCGTCGAGGCATGCTGGGCTTCGAGGAACGCGCGGACGGCTTTTTCCTCGTCCGGATAGTTGGCGCTGACGGTCACGAGCTCGAAGGGGCGCTTGCGGTACATGCGCCAGGTGTTCTGCAGATCGGGAAACTCCTCCACGCACGGCGCGCACCACGTCGCCCAGAAGTTGATGAGGAGCGTCTTGCCGGTGGTGTTCTTCCGCAGCGCTTTCATCCCGTCGACGGTGAGCTTCTCGAGCGGCACGGGTTCTTTCGCGAACGCCGCCTGCTCGGCATCGTGCGACGCGGCCTTGTCGAGCCACTTGACCGAGCAGCCGATCGCGGGCGTGCGCTCCACCGGCACCGGCGTGCCGGCGAGCACGGCGTCGATGGCGTGGCGCGCGTGGGGCACCGTCGCCAGCGCCTCGCGCGGGTTGCTGTCGATTCGTCCGTGGTAGCGCAGCTTCCGCTCCCGATCGAAGAGGAAGATGTGCGGCGTGGCAACGGGCCCGTACGCCTTCGAGATCTCCTGCGTCTCGCCGTCGTAGAGGAACGGGAAGTTGAACGCGCGGTGCTCCGCACGGACCTTCATGTCGTCCAGCGAGTCGCCGAGATCCGTGTAGCCCATCTCGTCGAGCCGCAACGCGCGCGCGTTGTTCGGCTGAATCGCCACGAACGCGACGCCCTTGCCGCGGTAGTCCTCGACCAGCGTCTTCAACCGCTGCTCGTAGACCTCGGCGGTCGGACAGTGCACCGCGGTAAAGACGACGGCGAGCAGCGTGCTGCCCTTGAAGCTGTCGAGCGTGTAGGTCTTGCCGTCGACGCCAGGCAGCTGGAAATCCGGCGCCTGCGCGCCGATGGCCAGAGGCTGCGGAGGCGGCGCTTTCTGCCACCCGGCGGCGAGGCCAAGAGACGCAATCGTGCCAACGGCCAGAAGCGAGTGCACAGCCAGGCGTATCGAAGGCATGTGTGATTCTCCACTCCCGAACGACCGAACGACCGAACGACCGAGCGACCGAACGACCGAACAACCGGACGACCGGACGACCGGTCACGGTCAGCCGCCCGGCTTCTTTGCCCACGGATTGTTGCCCGTCTCCTTTATGTACCGCTCGCGGGTGACGTTGTCGAGAAATGGCAAGGCCGCGATCGCGACCTCTTCAGCGCGCTCCCGCGGCACCACGACCACGCCGTCGCCGTCGGCGACAACGACGTCACCGGGTCGCACGAGTACGCCGCCGATCGTGACGGGTCGATTCACCGACTCCAGCTCGTTACGCCCAGGCCGGATTCCCCGTGCGAGACGCCTGAACCAGACCGGCACCTTGTGGTGGATGATCTCGTCCGTGTCCGCCAGCCCGCCGCTGGTGACAAGCCCAACCATGCCGAGCTTCTTCCAGCTCAGGATGTTCGTCGAGCCAATGCTGCGGGATTCTCCATCGTCGGTCGCATCGATGACGAGCATGCTCCCCGGCGTCAACATCTTCATGAAGGCCTCAGTGGTGACCGTGCTGTACCACTGGTTGATCACCTTCTGGTCCATCTTCGGCTCACGCCGGTTCGTTGGCACGTACCGCGCGGTTACCGCGATACCGACGGTTCTGTGCGTGAAGCCGTCCGTATCCTTCCAGAGCGCTCGGATGTCAGGGTGAACGGTTCCGACATCCTGGAGTCCGACGACGTCCATCCCGTCGGAAACGTCCGCGACGCGAAGCCACTTGTACATGTCCAGAATGCGCTTGTTGTCTTCTGGTGAATACTCCTTGTAGGGAATGAAGAGCCGAACCTTGTCCGGAATCGTGGTTTCGGCTGTCTGCGCGACCGACGAGCGCGCGGACGCAAACAGCAGGAGGACGGTTGTTGCGAGCAGCAGAGCCTTTGTAGGCGGATAGATCTGCGTAACTGCCTCCGTGAAATCCGTATTCCCTGATTTGCGCGGCGGTTATATCAGTCACGCGATGGTCAGTCAATTGTCCGCGAGATCCGATGTACCCATTGGACATATGTCTACGGACATATGCCTGGTCGGAGTCGACGGCTCGGCGCTCTCATGCTAGTGTTCGCGCACGATGGATCAAGGCCCTTCCGCGATGCTGGTCGGGCCGCGGTCGTAAGCTGCTGGTATGCTCGTCCGTTTCAGGTTTCCGGTATGACAGCCGTTCCGGACGTGCGCACGCGCTGGCGTTTTCGTGCTCTTCGCACAATCGCCATGGTTGGCATTGGTGCGTGTGTATTGGTCTGCGTCGTTCGGGAGGCACGAGGGCAAGACGTACAAGCGCCGTCGGCGGACGCGACAGCTGCGCCGTTAACCAGGATCAGTGCGATTCGGACGTTGATGCCTGAGGTCGCCCGGCGCAACCGCCCAGTCCTGATTCGCGGGACGGTGACCTACATCAACGAGCGGGACCCGGCGGGCATCATCGTCCACGACGGGCGAGCCGGGGTGTTCGTCCGCTACGGGCGCAAGTTCGTCAGCGGCCAGGTGATCAACCTGCGTCCCGGTGATGTCATCGAAGTTGAAGGCCACACGACCGCGGACGGATTCGCTCCCGATGTTCGTCCCACCCGCGTTCGGCAGACCGGTCGCGGGCCGTTGCCGTCGCCCAAGCGAGTCTCCTACGCTCAGTTGTCGAGCGGGGCGTTCGATTGCGACTACATCGAGGTGATCGGTGTCGGACAGCGGGCGTGGCTCTCCGAGTCCGGGAAGACGCTGTTCGTCGACATTGCCGTTGAAGGTGGTTCGATACGCGCGTGGTTCTGGAACTTCGACGAACAGGATTTGACCCGTTTCATCGACGCCCGCGTCAGGCTCCGCGGCAACGCGGGAACCCTCTACACGCCCGCTCGCCAGGTTCGCGGGATCTCGCTCTTCGCCGGCCGGACAGTCGATGCCGTCGTGGAGACGGCGGCTCCGGATCCCTGGTCCCTGCCGATTCGCGAGATCGCCAGCTTCTACACCCATTACGCCGTGGATCGAATCAATCGACGCGTGCGGCTGCGCGGAACGGTCACGGCAACCCGGGTGGGACAGCCGACGATCGTCGAGGACATCACGATGCATTCGCGCTCGCGCGACGTGCGTCACAAGGTCTACGTTCGAGACGAGACGAGCGCGGCGCTGATCGAAACCGAGCAGTCGTTCGAGTTGAAACCTGGGGACGTGATCGAGGCCGCTGGGTTTCCGATCGTCAGTTCCACGAAGCCCCGAATTCAGAACGCCGTCATCCGCAAAGTCGGGAGCGGAACGGCTCCTGCTCCAGTCGCCCTTTCGCTGGAGACGCTACCCGCCGCTGACCACGACTCGGACCTGGTAAGAGTAGAGGCCACGCTCCTTGCGGATGTGGCCACACCGGCGGGACGATCGCTGATCCTGAAGGTTGGCGGCAGCGTCTTCGAGGCGAACCATGACCCGATGTCGAGCCCTCCCGCTGCAACCTTCGCGAGTGGCAGCCTGGTGTCAGTGACAGGAGTGTACGCGTTCGAGTCCGGGCCGCCGCCTTCCTTCCGAGTGCTCTTGCGCTCGGGCGGAGACGTCGCGCTGCTCGCCGCAGCGCCGTGGTGGACGTACCGTCATACGCTCGTGCTGCTCGTGGCCACGGCCGTGACCGGTATCATCGGCCTCGGGTGGGCCAGGATGATCGCCAACAAGAACGCGGTCGCCCAGGAGCAGTACCGCGCGATCATCGCCGAGCGCAGCCGTCTGGCGACCGAGCTCCACGACACGCTCGAACAGGGACTGGCTGGCATTCAGTTGCAGCTCGGCGCGGTCGCGAGAACTCTGGACAGCTCGCCTCAGACAGCGCGCCGCGCGCTTGGCACGGCGACCGAGATGCTGCGATACAGCCTCAGTGAAGCGCGTCGATCGGTCATGGATCTGCGGCACGGAGCGCTCGAAACGCGCGATCTCGGGGGGGCGCTGACGGAACTCGCGGAACAAATGACGACAGGGACTTCTCTGAGCGCGACCGTTCGGACGGTCGGTTCGACTCAATCGCTCGACCGCTCTGCAGAACACCATCTGCTGCGCATCGGCCTGGAAGCACTGACGAACGCCGTCAAGCATTCGGGAGCGACGCTCGCCGACGTCGAGCTTCGCTTTGACGATGCTGCGGTCCATCTCGTCGTGAGAGACAACGGGACGGGCTTTGCCGAGCCCGGCCTGGATCGCACGGGTGGTCATTTCGGGCTGCGCGGGATCCGGGAGCGTGTCGACAAGCTCGGTGGAACGCTGACGCTTGCGAACCATCCGTCGGGCGGCGCGGTCGTCGCCGTGTGCGTGCCTTTGCGTAACCGGCAGGCGCACGTGCCGAGTCGGCGCGAGCTGCTCGGCAGCGAGCCATGACGACGACCAGCCAGAGACTCCGGCTCATGCTCGTCGACGATCACAGCCTCGTCCGTGTGGGGTTGACGAGTGTGATCGGGCTCGAGCCCGACATGATGGTGTGCGCGGAAGCGGCCACCGGTCACCACGCCATCGAACTGTTCCGCTCCACGCGGCCCGACGTGACATTGATGGATCTCCGGTTGCCGGATCTGAGCGGCACCGACGCCATCCGCCTCATCCGCGCCGAGTTCCCGGACGCAAAAGTCATCGCGCTCTCGACGTTTGCCGGAGACGAAGAAATCTACGTTGCCCTCGAAGCCGGCGCGCTCGCCTACCTGGTGAAGACCGTCGAACCGGAAGAGCTTGTCGACACCATCCGCAAGGTGTCCGAAGGGAGACGACACGTGCCGCCCGCCCTGGCGGCGCGGCTCGCCCTGCGATCACCCCGGTCGCACCTGTCGCCGCGCGAGGTCGCTGTGCTGAAGCTCATGGTCATGGGTAAGCGCAACAAGGAGATCGCCGGCCTCCTCGACATCACCGAAGGCACTGTCAAGATCCACGTCAGCAACATCCTGGTGAAGCTGGGCGTGGCGGATCGTACCGAGGCCGTCACGCAAGCGCTTCAACGCGGGATAGTGGCCCTCGCTCCCTAGCCTCCCCAACTGACATCACGTTCGACATAGGTCGAAAGACATAGGTCTTCCGACGAATTGACGGCGTCGCCCCCTCGGAGCATTTTATCCACCGCTGTAACACGAGCGTTTCGCTGCCTGAAACGGCCGGCCGTCGGCTGTTCGTGCAGCAACACGGCAGCGAGGAGGAGGAGCAGATGGGCCAGCGATACGCGGTGTGCCGCCTTGCGATTGCCGTCAGCACAGTCGTGAGCATGATGTTGTCGGCCGGCGCGTTCACGCCGATCGACGCGCAGCAGTTCAGCGGGACTCTCCGAGGAACCGTTCAGGACTCCACAGGCGCGGTCGTACCCGACGCCGACGTGACCGTTGTCAGCACGACCACGAACGAGAAGTACACCGTCAAGACCGACTCGGAAGGTCGCTACGTCGTCCCGCAGTTGAAGCCGGGTTCTACAGAATCACCGTCGCGAAGTCCGGATTCAAGAGCGCCGCAATCGACGAAGTGAAGCTCGACGTCCAGCAGATCCGTGGCGTTGACGTCTCGCTCGAGCTCGGGCAGGCCGCCGAGCTGATCACAGTCGTCGGTCGCAGCGCGACGATTGAAACGACCAGTTCCACGGTGAGCCAGACGATCGAGAACAAGCGACTCGTCGATCTGCCGTTGAACGGCCGCAATCCGTTCTCGCTCGCGACGCTCGCGCCTGGTGTCGCGCCCGCGCCAGGATCCTCGCCGTTCATCAGCGGCGGCCGCAACGCCACGAGCGAGGTCACGATCGACGGCGTGTCGAACGTCAACGCCGAGAACAACGTGTCGATCCTCGACTTGAACTACACGCCGTCGGTTGACGCGGTGCAGGAGTTCAGCGTGCAGACCAACGCCGTGAGCGCGGAGTTCGGGCGCCTCGGCGGTGGCGTCATCAACCTGATTACCAAGAGTGGCAGCAACGCGTTTCACGCGACCGCGTTCGGGTTCGGCCGGAACAGCAGCATGGACGCGACGAACTTCTTCACCAACCGCGCGGGGCAGCGCCCGGGCAGCTTCAAGCGCAACCAGTTCGGCGGCAACGTCGGTGGTCCTGTCACGCTTCCCGGCTACGACGGTGCAAACAAGACGTTCTTTTTCGTGAACTACGAGGGCCTGCGGCAGGAATCGGGCGCGGTCTCGACGCTCACCGTCCCGCTGCCGGAGTGGCGCGCCGGCGACTTTTCGAACCTGCGCAACTCGAACGGCCAGCCGATCGTCATCTACGACCCGGCGACGACCCGGCCCGATCCGAACAACCCGGGCTCGTTCATCCGCGACCCGTTTCCCGGCAACATCATTCCGCAGAATCGCGTCAGCGCCGTGGGCCGCGCGCTGATGCAGGTACTGGCCGCAGCCGAACGCGACGCCGTCGAACGCGTTCACGCAGGCGAGCAACTACGTCCTGTCCGGCGCGCAGCCGAGCAACGGGGACCGCGTCGACTCGCGCGTGGACCACGTGGTCAGCGACAAGTGGCGCATGTTCGTCCGCTACTCCTACTCGGACGAAGACAGCCAGGTGTTCAACAGCTTCCAGAACGTGGCGAGCTCGTCGGGCGGAGACGGCCCCACATTCACGACGACGCAAAGCCTGTCGATCGACAACAACTACGTGTTGTCACCCTCATTGCTGATCAACGTGCGGTACGGACTGAATCGTCGCTTCGTCGATCGCAAGCCGCTGTCGGCCGGCTTCGACCTCGCGTCGGTCGGCTTCGCCAGCAACGTCGTCCAGGTCGCGCAGGCCGCCGAGTTCCCGCGCATCGACGTCCAGGGCTTTCAGTCGCTGGGGCAGAACACGTTCACTGACCTGGTGATTGCCCCGACGACTCACCAGTTCAACTTCAACGGCACGAAGATCCTGTCGAGTCACACCATCAAGTTCGGCATGGACTACCGGAAGTTCATGCTCAACTTCACGCAGCTGTTCTTCCCGGCCGGGCAGTACGGCTTCAGCAACGCGCAGTGGACGCAGCGGGATCCCAACGTCACGAACTCGACCCAGGGGTTCGCGTTGGCGTCGATGCTCCTCGGCATTCCGAGCTTCGGCCAGATCAGCCACAACCCGTCGCCGGCGTCGGCGAGCTCCTACTGGGCGTCGTACATCCAGGACGACTGGAAGGTCGCGAAGAACCTCACGATCAATATCGGCCTGCGCCACGAGTTCGACGTGCCGCGGACCGAGCGCTTCAATCGCCTGAGCTACTTCGATTCCGGCGCGACGTCGCCGATCGCAGGTCAGGTGCCTGCCAATCCGTTCTTCAATCCTTCACAGCTCACCGGCGGCCTGGTGTTCATGGACGATAACAACCGCCGGCAGGTGGACACCGATCTCAACAACTTCGGTCCACGGATCGGTGCGTCCTGGAACGTGACGCCGAGGACGGTCGTACGGTCGGCATACGGCATCTTCTACATGCCCTCGCATGTCCAGGCCGCTGGACACTCCGGCTCCGCCGGGATGATGGGCTTCAACAGCCAGAGCAACATGATCGTCAGCCTCGACAACCGCATCCCGCTGCGGTCAATCGACAATCCGTTCCCCGACGGCTTCAACCTGCCACCCGGCAACGCGCTGGGGGCGGCGACGTTCACGGGCCTGAACATCGGCGGCGGCAACGGCGGTGTGTTCACGTCGAACCAGACACCGCGAATGCAACAGTGGAACGTGAACGTGCAGCGCGAGCTGCCGGGCAACTTCGTCGCGGAGATCGCGTACCTCGGGAGCAAGGGCACGAACCTGTTGATCGGCGAGAGCGGCCTCGCCTTCGCGCAAGTCGATCCGTCATTGCTCTCGCTGGGGACTGCCCTGCAGGATCAGGTGCCGAACCCGTTCTTCGGGATCATCACCAACCCGTCCTCTCCGCTGCGGTTCGAAACCGTGTCGCGCAACAGGCTGCTTCGGCCGTTTCCGCAGTACGACGGCGTCAGTGCGTTCCGTGTGCCGGGATCCAAGTCGATCTACCATGCGTTCACCGGCCGCCTCGACAAGCGCTTCTCGGGAGGCCTCAGCCTGCTGGCCTCGTACACGTTCGGCCAGCTCAAAGACGACGCGTCGACGACGGTGGGATTCCTCGGCCAGGCCGGCACGCAGCAGAACGCCTACGATCGCGCGTCCGACTGGTCCATCGGGAGCCAGGACATCCGGCACCGCTTCGTCGCCAGCTTCGTGTACGACTTGCCGTTCGGCACCGGCCGCCGGTTTGGCAACGGATGGAACAGCGCCGTCAACGCAGTGCTCGGCGGCTGGCAGGTGAACGGGATCCTGACGTTCCAGAGCGGCGTTCCGCTTATCATCACGCAGGCCGTGAACAACACCAACCTGTTCAGTCCCACGCAGCGCCCCACCTGGACTGGCGAGGATCCGAACATCGATGGATCCAGCGTCACGAAGGCCGAGCACATCCTGCGCTGGTTCGACACGAGCGTCTTCAGCGTCACGCCCGCGTTCCGGTTCGGCAACGTGCCCAGGGTGATGCCCGACCTGCGCGCGGACGGCGTGAAGAACCTCGACCTGTCGGTGTTCAAGAACAACTACTTCCACGACGGCAAGTGGAACGCGCAGGTCCGCCTCGAGATGTTCAACGCGCTCAATCGCGTCCAGTTCGGTACGCCCAATACTCAGGTCGGCAACGGCAATTTCGGCATCGTCTCGTCGCAGGCGAACGGACCACGTCAGGTGCAGATCGCGGTCAAGCTGATCTTCTAGGCGTCTCGAGGGAGGAGCATCCACATGAGCAGAGGCACGAGATTCGTGCGGCTGGTCGTCGCGATCGTCGCCATCGCGATGATCGCGTTGCCAGCGGCGGCCCAGGTCACCACGGGCACCCTCACGGGAACGGTCAAGGACGCGCAGGGCGCGGTCATCCCCGGCGCGACCGTCACGCTCTCGAGCGACACGCGCGGCACGCAGCTGCCCCCGGTCGTCAGCAACGAAAACGGCGATTTTACGTTCGTGAACGTGGCGCCCGACACTTACACGATCCAGATCGCGCTGGACGGCTTCAAGACGCTGAAACGCAGCGGCGTCCCGGTGAGCGCGGGCGATCGCTACGCCATTGGATCGCTGGCGATCGAAGTCGGAGGCCTGACCGACACGGTGTCGGTGACCGGCGAGGCGACGGCGATCCAGGCCTCGAGCGGAGAGCGGTCCTTCACGGTCAGCCGGGAAGCGGTCGAGAACCTTCCGGTCGCGAGCCGCAGCTACATGGCGCTCGCCGTGCTGGCCCCGGGCGTCACGCTCGACGGCAACGGCACGCCCGCGCGCATCGGCGGCGGCGGCGATCCGAACATCATGATGGACGGCGTGTCGGCGATGGACACCGGCAGCAATCGTCCGCTGCTCCAGATGAACGTCGAGTCGATCGCCGAGGTCAAGGTCCTCACCTCCGGCTACCAGGCCGAGTACGGCCGCGCGAGCGGCGTCCAGGTGACGGCGATCACCAAGAGCGGCACCAACCGGCTGCGCGGATCGTTCTACGACTGGGAGCGCGACTCCGACTGGTACTCGAACAGCAAGACGAACAAGCTGAACGGCGATCCGAAGCCGACGCTGAAGGAGCGCGACTGGGGATTCTCGATCGGCGGCCCGATCGGCAAGCCGGGCGGCAACAACAAGCTGTTCTTCTTCTACAGCCAGGAGTTCGCGCCGCGCACCGCGGGCAATAACATCGTGCGGTTCCGCATGCCCACAGCGCTCGAGCGCAACGGCGACTTCTCGCAGAGCACCGACAACAACGGCAACCCGTATCCGTTCATCAAGGACCCGCTGCTGAGCGGCGCCTGCACGGCGGCGGATCAGACGGCGTGCTTCCGCGACGGCAACGTGGTCGGCCGGATTCCCGCGACCCGTCTCTACGACGTCGGCCTCAACATCCTTCGGCTGTACCCGATGCCGAACATCGACAACGTACCGGCCGCGCAGAACTACAACTACGAGCTCCTCCGTCCGGAAGAAAGCGTGCTGTCGTGGCAGCCCGCGGTGCGCGTGGACTATCAGCCGATGCAGAAGCTCCGTGCGAGCTTCAAGTACTCGGCGTGGAAGCAGCGCGACCAGGTGTTCAACGGGACGATCCCCGGCTTCAACGACACGAGAATGCAGGACGCGCCGGTCGTCAGCTGGACGACGTCCGTCAACTACACGCTGACGCCGACGATGTTCATCGAAGCGACGTACGGGCACAGCCAGAACGAGCTGGCCGGGTGCGCGCAGGCGCAGTCGGCGACCGGCGCGATTTTCTGCAACAACGCCGGCGGCACCGCGGGCATCCAGGTGACGCCGTTCGCCAGCCTCGCCGGCGCGAACCTGCAGCGGCTGCCGTTCCTCTTCCCCGAAGCCACGGTCCTCGATCCGGAGTACTACGCCGTGGAGGCGTTGAACCAGGTGCAGCCGGCGTTCTGGGACGGCAACCGCATCTCGAAGGTGCCGACGTTCCAGTGGGGCGGCCGCGTCGCGAACGCGCCGCCGACGCTCGGCTTCCCGGGGTGGCTGAACATCAACTCGACGCACGACTTCGCGATCAGCCTGACGAAGATCAAGGGGCGCCACACGATCAAGACCGGCTTCTACACCACGCACAGCTACAAGGCGGAGCAGGTCGGCAACCAGGCGTTCGGCACGATCAACTTCCAGCAGGACGCCGTGGGCACCAACCCGTTCGACACGTCGTTCGGATTCTCGAACGCCGCCATCGGCGCCTTCAGCTCGTTCCAGCAGGCGCAGCGCTACGTCGAGACGGCGTCGGTCTATCGAAACGTCGACTTCTACGTGCAGGACAACTGGAAGGTGAGCAACCGTCTGACGCTCGACTACGGCATGCGCTTCGTGCACCAGGGCGCGCAGTACGACCAGCTCGGACAGGCGTCGAACTTCCTGCCCGACAGCTGGTCGCTCGGACAGGCGCCGACGCTCTACACCGCCGGCTGCCTGACGACGTCGCCGTGCACGGGGAACAACCGCGTGGCGGTGAATCCCCTCACGAATCAGAATCTCGGCGCGGGCAGCTCCGTCGCGATCGGCACGCTCGTGCCCGGTACGGGTGACCGCCTCAACGGGCTCTTCCTGCCCGGAGGCGACATCCCGAAGGCGACATACGACGCGCCGGCGCTTTCGCTCGGGCCGCGATTCGGGGCGGCGTACGATCTCACCGGCGATCAGAAGCTGATCATCCGCGGCGGCGCGGGACTGTTCTTCGATCGCCCGTTCACGACGGCGCTCTCGGGCGGCGTCAACAATCCGCCCACGTCGGCCATCGTCACGGCGCAGTTCAGCCAGCTGCAGTCGCTCGGTGGTGGTTCCGGGCTGAGCATTTCCGGCGCTCCGAGCCTGACGGGCGTGAACTTCGACTCGAAGGTGCCGGCATCGACGCAGTGGAACGTCGGCATGCAGGCCGCGCTGCCGTGGGCGACGACCGTCGACCTCTGGTACGTCGGCCAGCACGGCTTCGATCTCCTGCAGCAGGTGAACATCAACGCGATCGACTTCGGCGAGACGTTCCTGGCGGAGAACCAGGATCGCACGCTCGCGCCGAGCGCGACGCCGGGCGCGACTGCGATCTCGAACAACCTGATGCGCGGGTTCCAGGGATACGGCAACGTCAACCTGTTCTGGAATCGCGGCTGGCGCACGTATCACTCGCTCCAGCTGTCGTTCCAGCGACGGTTCCAGAACGGCCTGTCGTTCGGGTTCAACGACACGATCGGCCTCTCCGACACGCAGCAGGCGGGCGTCCGGCTGCAGCACAACCCGGACGGCTCGTACTTCATTCGAGAGGATCAGGCCGAGGCCGACCGGCTGCTCGGCAACAACAACCCGGTGCGGAACGTCCTGCGGGCGAACTTCATCTGGGACATGCCGGACATCAAGAGCACGCAGTCCGGGCTCAAGGCGATCGGTCTCGTGCTGAACGACTGGCAAATCTCAGGGATCTGGTCGGGCGCGCGCCGCGGCGCGGGTGTGGGCGCGGGGAACGTCAACATCCCGAGCGGCGCCTATACCGTAGGCTTCAACTACCAGAACGGCGGCGGCAACCAGAACCTGACGGGATCTCCCGACTACGGTGCCCGCGTCTTCGTGATGGGCGATCCGGGCAACGGCTGCAGCGACGACCTGCTCGCGCAGTTCAACACGTCGGCCTTCCGCGGCCCGGCGGTCGGCAGCGTCGGCCTCGAATCGGGGAACGACTACCTCAAGGCATGCTTCATCAGCGCGCTCGACGTGGCGATTCGCCGGAACATCCGCCTCGGCGGCTCGCGCACGATCGAGCTCCGCGTCGACATGTTCAACGCGCTGAATCAGGCCGGCATCACCGGCCGCAACACGACGATGAACCTGAACAATCCGAACGACCCGACGACGATCACCAACCTGCCGTTCAATCCGGATGGCTCGGTGATCGACTCGCGGTCGCGTCCGCGCGGGGCGGGATTCGGTGTCGCCACCGGGTTCCAGGATCCCCGAACCGTGCAGCTGCAGTTCCGGTTCTCGTTCTAGGACGCGGTCCGTTGGTCCGGCTGAAGCCGGACGCTACAGCAGCTCCTGTAGTGTCCGGCTTCAGCCGGACCACCTCAAACGCCTGCGCTATTTGACACTGCGCCATCCCCTAGCTCACTCTTTGCGGCGTGCAGACAATAGCTTCCGTCGCGCTCGCTCTGGCCATCGTCGCTGGGTCAGCACAAGGCACCAGGCAAGGCAGCCCCGAAGAGCAGCTGCCGCCGAACATCAAGCGGCTCACGCATTTCGGCGAGCGCGCCTCGTGGTCTCCTGACGGCCGTCGGATCGTCTTCATGGAGAAGAGCTTCGGCGACGTCTACGAGGTCGACGTCGAGACGAAGGTCATCCGGCTGCTCACGCACTATCCGCACGCCGGCTTCCTGCGCGCGCAGTTCCTGTCGAACGGCGACTACTTCCTCATCGGCGCCCGCACGTTCACCGACATTCAGACGACCCGCAGCCGGGATCAGGAGATGTGGATCCTGAGCGCCGGCTCGAAGCCCGGCGATCGGCCGGTTCCTCTCGATCACAAGATCTCGGAAGGCGTGGCGATCTCTCGAACGTCGATGAAGATCGCGTGGTCGAACACGCGCGGCCAGTACCCCGAGCTTCCGCAGAACGAGTCGGTGATCTACGTCGCCGACATCGTGTCGGAGGGCGGACAGCCGAAGCTCGCGAACAAGAAGGAAGTGATCCGCGCGAAGTCTCCGGAGTGCACGCTCGAGGCGCAGGACTTCCGCAGGAACGACACCGAGTTGATCTACACGTGCTACCGATCCCCGTTCGCCGACGTGCTCGGCGTCGATCTCGCCACTGGCGGGACGACGGTGTATCGCAAGCTCGCGGGCGAGTACAACGAGGTCGAGGGCATCTTCCCCGATGGCGAGCACGCGCTCGTCGAGTCGAGCCGCGAGCAGCTGCAGCAGAACTCGAACTACATCGACATCTGGAGGCTGAAGCTCGAGCCCGACAGCCGGGACTTCACGCGCGTCACGCGCTGGGGCGAGTACCCCGGCTACAAGGCCTCGAACCCCGTCGTCAGCGCCGACGGCTCGCGCATCGCGTTCCAGTCGGCGCGAAGCCGCGACGCGGCCGGCGTCGGCTACGGCATCTTCGTCCTCGATCTCAGGCTGCGTTGAGGGCGGCGTCATGACCACCCGGCATCCGACGGTCGATCTGACCGCGGCGCCCCAGACCGATCCGTCGCCGCTCTATCGCAGCCGCGACGAGCTGTACGGCGACGACATGCTGATCGCGGCGTTGACGGGGCTCGACTTCTTTTCCTGGCTCGACGCTGGCCCGGCGACGATCGACGCAATCGCGCGCCACTTCGGCTTCCATCCCCGCCCGGTCGACGTGATGACGACGCTCTTCGTGTCGAGAGGGCTCCTCGATCGCGACGGCGATCGCGTGAAGCTGACCGGTGTCGCCCGCGAGCATCTCGTGTCGTCGTCGCCGTGGTTCCTGGGCCCGTACTTCCCGAGGGTGTCCGACCGCCCCATCGCGCTCGATCTGATCGAGGTGCTGCGCACCGACCGGCCGGCGAACTTCGCGAGCCGGAAGGACGAGGCCGACTGGCACAAGGCGATGGAAACGGAGAAGGTCGCCGAGGAGTTCACGGCCGCGATGGATCGCCGCGGCCGGCTGCTCGCGCAGGCGCTCGCGCGCGGGCTCGATCTCGATGGACGCCGGCGGCTCCTCGACATCGCGGGAGGATCCGGCATCTACGCGTGCACGCTCGCGGCCCGGTTCCCCGATCTCGCCGCGTCCGTGTTCGAGAAGCCTCCGGTCGATGCGATCGCAGCGCGCGCGATCGAGGCCCGCGGGTTCACCGGGCGCGTCGACGTCGTCACCGGGGACATGCTGAGCGATCAGCTGCCATCCGGCTACGACATACATCTCCTCTCGAACGTCGTCCACGACTGGGATCTGCCGGTCGTGCGGCGGCTGATCGAATCGTCCGCACGCGCGCTTCCGCCTGGCGGATCGATCGTCGTCCACGACGCCTATCTCAACGAGGACAAGACCGGGCCGGCCGGCATCGCTGCCTACTCCGTCCTCCTGATGCACGTCACGCAGGGACGCTGCTACTCGACGCGGGAGATGGAGAGCGTGCTCGGCGACGCCGGTTTCGACGGGATACGGGAAGTTCCGAGCGCCATCGGGCGCAGCGCGCTGGTTGGTACGCTCGTGTAGTGTCCGGCTTCAGCCGGACCCACCGATGGTCCGGCTAAAGCCGGACACTACACCTGAAAATCGAAGGCGCCGCCGGCAATCCGATCGACCAGCTCGGCGAGCGAGGACACCCTCACGCAGTCGGCATCCGGGCAGAGGCCCGTCTCGTCGAGCAGGACCGGCCTCACTCCAGCGGCGCGCGCGCCGACCACATCGACCTGATAGAGGTCCCCCACGTGGATCGTCGATTCGGCGCGGGCGCCCACGCGATCGAGGGCGATCCGGAACAAACGCGGATCCGGCTTCTCGACGCCCTCCTCCTGTGAATCGATCACGCAATCGAACGAGGCGGTCAGGCCCAGGCGATCCATGTGGGCGCGCAGCGTGCCGTTGGCGTTCGAGACGACCACGAGCGTCAACCCCCGCTTGCGCATCGCGGCGAGCGCGGGCCTGACGCCGTCGGGCACGAACTCCCAGAGATTGCTGGCCTGGTGATACGCGTGGAGCTCGGCGAGCGCAGCGGCGGTCGCCGGCGACCGCGCGATGCCTGCCTGCTCGAGAATCAGATCGAAGAACAGCCAGCCGCGCGACGCGTCCGTCGTCGTACCGATCGTGCGGCTATCGTCGAGGTGCCGGCGCGCGCGCGGCTCGGCCCGTGACAATTCCGCGGCCGTCACATGGACGCCCTGCTTCGCGAGCGCCGACTCGATGCGGCTCCAGTTCGGGAAGAGAAGGACTCCGCCCGCGTCGAGGAACACCGTCTCGAGCATCAGGAGCCGGTAACCGGCGCGAGCACGCTGACGTGAAAGCCTTTGAGCGCGTGTGCCTGCGCGATGTACTCGACGTCGATCGGACGGCCGTCGCTGTGCTCGAGGGCGTACGATCCGCGTTGACGGCCCTGCGTGATGAAAGCGCGCCACAGAGGTTCGTACTCGGCGCGGGTCGCCAACGCCGTGAGGTCCCAGATGAAACGGCGCCGCAGCTCCTCGCACATGTAGCCCGTGAGCAGGCACGCCGACTCGCTGGCCGCGACGTACCGGCCCTGGTCGTTGGCTACCAGCGTCGGCAGCGCGGCGTCTTTGATGGCCCCCTGGATCTGGTCGATCAGATCGTCGGGACGCAGATCGCTGGCACCCGGTGCCGATCGAATCGCGGCAAGACGGGCGACGACGGACGCCAGGGCGTCGGCCAACTGATCGGAGGGCATCGGGATACCTCCACTGTATCGACGGCGAGCCATGTGACGCAAGGAATGATGATCACGCCTGCGCCGATTGCCGGCGCGCCGGCCAGCTTGCGACGCGCATGGCGTGCAGTACCAGGAGGGTCATGACGCTGACAAGGAGCGTCGCCAGGCCGACCGTCAGCGAGCCGGTGCGGGCGGAGACGACGCCGACCAGCCACGGGAGGAGGGCGGCGCCGGCGGAGCCGAGCGCGACCATCGGTCCGGCGAACCGCGCGGGAAACTCCTGCGCGAGCGCGGCGACGGTCACGGGAAACACGGGTGCGAACCCGAGTCCGCAGATGGCGCACAGCGGAAGGATCACCAGCGGGTGCGGGACGATCAGCACGAGCGCGATGCTCGTGAAGACGACGCCGAGACCGGCGAAGAGCGCGGGCCCTTCCATGCGGCGCACGAGGAAGATGGCCGCAGCGGCGCGTCCGGCCGTGACCCCGCCCCAGAACGCGGATGCCGCCGCTTCCCATCGGACGGCGCTTCCCGCCTGCGCCACACGCCGGGTGTATTCGGTTATCCATCCTCCAAACGCGGCCTCGCTTCCCGAATAGAGCGCGACGCACGCGCCGAACATCGCGAGCCGAGCGAGGTTCGGCGATCGCGATTCCGAACCGCTCTCCACGTGCACGTCGTCTCCCGGGAACGGCACGCGCGAAACGGCGAGGGCCATCGCGGCGAGCAGGATGCCGACGCCGACGAGCGCGGATCCCAACGCTGCTCGTGCCGTGACGGCCGTGACGATCAACGGCCAGATCGCCGCGCCGAGTCCCCAGCACAAGTTGACCGCGCCGAGCGCTGCCGCCGGCCGGTGGGGCGAGAGCCTCGCGCTCATGAGATTGGTCGTGGGAATCACCAGCCCGAGACCGAGGCCGGCGACAGCGATTCCGATCGCACCGACGAGGTAGCTGCCGCCAGCTACCGACGCAAGGCCGCCGGCCATCAACGTGTGACCGGTGGCGAGAATCGTCCCAGTGCCGTACCGCGCAGCGAGCGCGCCCGATACGGCGCCGCCTGCAAGTCCTCCAGCGAATTGAATCGTGAAGAGCGATCCGGCCGCGACGTCCGACAACTGCCAGCGCTCCGTGAGCCACGGGAGCAACGGGCCGAGCATCGTATTCACGATGCCCGTCAGCACGAAGCCGACGTAGAGGGATCCGATGGAGCGTCTGTGCGGCGGTGATCTCTGCATGTCGGATCGGCTGGTCAGCGTCTTGAATGCTACTTCGCGTTCCGCGGCCGAAGAAACGGTCGAGTTAAGTCGCGTTCGTTGCTGAGCTCCGCGGGCAGTCGAGAGGAGGCATCCCATGCGAGTGACGAAGTCAGCATGCCTGGCGATTGGGTTGGCGCTCGCTTGCACTGTCGCCCTGCCGCGGCCGGCCGCCGCGCAGGGCACCACGGCGAGCATTCAGGGAACGATCGCAGACGACGCCGGCGTGCTGCCGGGCGCGACGATCGTGGCAAAAGACGCGCAGGCCGGCTACGTGTTCGAAGCGGTGACGGGAGTCGACGGCTCGTTCACCCTCACCGGGCTGAGACCCGGCACGTATGAAATCACCGTCACCATGAATCAGTACAAGCCGGCATCGAGGACCGTGCAGGTCTCTGTCGGACAATCCCTGACGGCGAACTTCAAGGTCACGCCCGACGTGCTGTACACCGAGCAGGTGCAGGTCGTCGGCAACTCGCGGCTGATCGAAACGCGCACGTCGGAGGTATCGACGACGGTCACGACCGAGCAGGTGCGGTTCCTCCCGCAGAATCAGCGGAACTTCCTCAACTTCGCGGCGCTCGCGCCGGGCGCGCGCGTGTCGGACAACGACACGCGGAAACAGGTGACCGGCGGCGGGCTCGACGCGACGCAGATCAACGTGTTCATCGACGGCGTCAGCTACAAGAACGATGTCCTCGACGGCGGTGTCGTCGGACAGGATTCGAGCCGCGGCTCGCCGTTTCCGCAGACCGCGGTCCAGGAGTTCCAGGTGCTCACGCAGAACTACAAGGCGGAGCACGAAAAAGCGTCGAGCCTCGTCATCAGCGCCGTCACCAAGAGCGGCACCAACCGCTGGTCGGGAGAGGGATTCGTCTTCTACCAGGACAGGGGGCTCGTCGCGAAAGAGCACTTCGCCGAGCAGCGCGGCGATCCGAAGCCGCCGTACGAGCGCTTCCAGCCCGGCCTCGCGATCGGCGGACCCATCGTCAAGGATCGCGTCCAGGTATTCGGATCCTACGAGGAGAACCGGCAGGATCGCGCGAGCCGCGTGTTCGTCGGCACGACGCCGTTTCCTCCGAGCCTGGATTTCCTCAGGGACCACGAGGGCACGTTCGTCAGCCCGTTCAGAGAAAAGCTGTTCTTCGGCAAGATGTCGGCGCAACCGAAATCAGGGCATTCAGTCGAGCTCAGCTACGGCCTGCGCAACGAAACCGACATCCGCAGCTTCGGCCAGCAGACCAGCTTCGAGTCGGCGGAGAACGTGCGCAACCGGGTCGACTCGGTGCTCGGGAGATGGCTCGTCCCTGGCTCGCGATGGATGAACGAGGCCACCCTCACGTATCAGCGATCCAACTGGAACCCCGAGCCGGAGAACATCGACGACATCGGGCTGAATTACATCGGCGTGATGAGGATCGGCGGGCGCGACACGACGCAGGACTTCATCCAGACGCGCGTGTCGCTGCGCGACGACTTCACGCGCTTCGTGCAGTGGAAGGGAGCGCACACGCTCAAGGCGGGCGTCGTGGCCAGCTTCCTTCGATACGAAGTGGCGAAGTTCTTCAACGGCAATCCGGTGTTCGAATTCCGCCAGGACGAGGGGTTTACCTTCCCGTTCCAGGCGCGATACGGCGTCGGCAATCCGGATCTCAGCACGGACAACCGCCAGGTCGGGTTCTTCATCCAGGACGACTGGAACGCGGGCTCGAGGGTCACGATCAACGCGGGCCTGCGCTGGGACTACGAGTCCGACATGTTGAACAACGACTACGTGACGCCGGAGTTCGTGCGCACCGCGACCGCGCCGTTCGTGGACGGCACCCGCTATTTCACCGACGGCGACGACCGTCCGCCGTTCTACGCCGCGTGGCAGCCGCGGGTCGGCCTCGCCTACGACCTCACGGGCGGCGGGAAGCACGTCCTCTTCGCCGGCTACGGACGCTACTACGATCGCGTGATCTACAACGCGGGGCTCGACGAGCGCTTCCGGCTGCAGTACGCCGTACGGACGTTCCAGTTCTCGCTCGACGGCGCGCCGCGCAACGGCCAGCCGACGATCATCTGGGATCCGTCCTATCAGAGCGTGGCGGGCCTCGACGGCCTGATCGCCTCCGGCATCGCGCCGACCCCGGAGGTGTTCCTGATCGACAACGGCACGAAGCCGCCGCTCTCCGATCAGTTCAACGCGGGCCTGCGGACGAGCGTCAAGGGGATCCTCCTCAGCGCGAACTACGCGGGTATTCGCGGCCGCAACTTCCTCACCTTCCTCTTCGGCAACCGCAATCCGAACGGCACGTGCTGCCAGCAGATCCCCGGCGTCTTCACGAACATCCTCGTCTCCGACAACGGGCGGAAGAACTGGTTCGACGCGATGTACTTCACGGCTGAGAAGCCGTACGACAGCCGGTGGGGATTCCGCGTGAACTACACGCTCGGCCAGGCGGAAGCGATCGGCGGGGATCTCTTCAGCCTCGACTACCGCACGGTCGAGGACTATCCGCGGCATCCCTCGTCGACCGACGAACGCCATCGCCTCGTGATGACGGGCATCGTCGGGCTGCCCTGGGATTTCATCCTGAGCACGTTCACGACGCTGGCGTCGGGCCTCGGCTACAACATCGTGGACAACTCGCAGGGGTCCGGCATCGATCAACGCCAGGTGCTGCTCTCTGCCGGCCGTCCGCCCGAGGTCTTCAACTACAAGACCGTGGATCTGCGCGTGGAGAAGATCTTCAGGTTCGGCAGCCAGAAGGCGTCGATCGCGTTCGAGGGGTTCAACATCTTCGACGCGACGAACTTCGGCTGCTACAACGGCACGATCCCGGTGCTGCCGGCGACGAACCCGAACTTCGGCACGCCGTCGTGCACCGTGGAGAACAGCAGCCGCCGGCTGCAGTTTGGAGTGCGCTACGAGTTCTGAGGTGGACGGACGCGAAGCAGTCTTCCGGCGATTCAACTCCCCGGCGTTCCTTGCGCTCGTCGTGTGGACGGCCGGCTGCATGCTGCAGCCGGCGTCCACGCCGTCGGCAACGAAAGCACCGGCGTATCGGCTCAGCGCCGAGGACGACCGCTTTCTCGAGGATCTCTCCAGCCGGACGTTCGCGTTCTTCTGGGAGCAGACGGATCCTGCGACGGGCATCATCCGCGATCGGTCGCGCACCGACGGCGGACCCGCCAACGAAGTCGCGCGCAACATCGGCAGCATCGCGGCCGTCGGCTTCGGGCTGAGCGGGCTCTGCATCGCCGCGGAGCGCGGCTGGAGGCCGCCAGCGGAAACGATCGAACGCGCGAGGACGACCCTCCGATGGTTCGCCGAGCGCATGCCACACGAGCGCGGCTGGTTCTACCACTTCGTCAACCTGAACACCGGCGCGCGCGAGTGGAAGAGCGAGCTGTCGTCGATCGATACGGCGCTCCTCCTCGCCGGCGTCCTCACGGTCCGCGGCTGCTTCGCGAAGGATCCCGATGTCGTCCGCTACGCCGACGCCATCTACAGGCGCGTCGACTTCCAATGGATGCTCGCGGGACATCCGACGCTCTTGTCCCACGGCTGGCGTCCTGAGTCGGGGTTCCTCTCTGCGCGGTGGGGGCGCTACTGCGAGCTGATGCTCCTGTACCTCCTCGGCGATCGGATCGAAGACACACGCCATCCCCGCGGCGTCGTGGCGACGCGTGGACTCGTCCGACGATGACGTTTCAGGGCTTCACGTATGTGTCCTGGTCGGATCCGCTCTTCGTGCACCAGTACTCGCACGCCTGGATTGATTTTCGCGGGCGGCGCGAGAAGGCGCCCGCCGGCATCGACTGGTTCGAGAATTCAGTCGCCGCCACGCGCGCGCACAAGGCCTTCTGCCTGAGCCTGTCGAAGGAATATCCCGGCTACACGGAGCACGTCTGGGGCATCACCGCGTCCGACAGCCGGAAGGGATACGTCGCGTGGGGCGGACCGCCGCGTCATGCGGCGATCGACGGCAGCGTCGTTCCCGCGGCGGCCGCGGGGTCGCTGATGTTCACGCCCGACATCACGGTGCCGGCGCTGCGCGAAATGCACAAGCGCTTCGGCGATCGCATCTACGGACGCTATGGATTCGCGGACGCGTTCCATCCGACGGATGGCTGGGTGAACCCTGACGTGATCGGGATCGATCTCGGCATCACGCTCCTCAGCGCCGAGAACCTGCGCAGCGGCCGCGTGTGGGAGTGGTTCATGCGCAGCGAGGAGATCGCCGCGGCGCTCCAGGCCGTCACCGTTCCTGCTGGTGCCCGGGCCGGCGCTTCGAAAGACTGACGGGTGATGCCGGCGGCTCGATCGCCGCCGTCCTTCGCAGCGCCGACTCCCAGCTGATCTCCGGCAGTCGCTGCTCCGGCTTCACGGCCGCCCGGGCTCCGCGTCCCACGTTGCGGCTGAGCAATCCTCCCGCGAGCCCGCCCGCCGCCGCGCCCGCGATCGCGGTCGTCCAGACCTTGCGGTCGCTGTCGATCGCATCGTCGAAGGCATTCAGCCCGAGATAGACGCCGGCGCCGAACCCCGCGGCCACGCCGATGACCGTCCACATGACACGCTTGCCGGTGCTCGATCCGGACGATGACGCCGGCGGCCGGCCGTCGTCGGCCGACACGGTCGCGCCGGCGATCGCCAATGCCATGAGTACAACGCTGCAGGACTTGCGGAACATGAGCGCCTCGTCAGCTGTAGTGTCCGGCTTCAGCCGGACCGCCGTTGACGCCTGTAGTGTCCGGCTTTAGCCGGACGTCTGATCTTGAAGGCGCAGCATCGAACCGGAGGGGCTCATGGAGACAGCGTGCCGGCGAGGACCATGTCGCCGGTCGGCTGCGGGACGCCGCCGGCCGGCTCGTTGGTCACGGCGACCGTCCCGACCTGAGAGGCCATCGACGAGTCGACGAGGACGATCGCGCGGCCGTCGGCCTCGAGGTCGAGCAGACCCGCGCTCACGGGCGGCTTCCCGGGCGGGATCACCCACAACTGATACTGGCGTCCCGCGCCGAGCGCGGGCAGGTTGGTCGCCGTGAAGATCAGGCCTCTCGACGCGCTCCAATAGGCGCGTCCGACAGCCTGGGGCGCCTTGACCTGTCCGGCGAGGTCGATCCGGCGCATGTCGGCGGCGGCGAGGATGACCGACAGCTGGTTCGCGCGGTCCGCCGACGCGCGCGCGATCTGGAGGTCGCGCTCGAATCGCGCGTTCACCTCGAGCAGCTGCACCTGCAGCGCGTCGATCCGCTGACGAAGCGTGAGCGTGTAGAGGCCGAGCGCCACGGCCGCGATCGACGCCGCGACGGCAAGCCACGTGGACATCGGGCGCGGACGGATCTCCTCGACGGCCGGCGCGGGCGCTCCGAGGGCGGCGTTCAGCACCCGGGCGCGGAGGCCCGCGGGCGGATCGACCTGCGGCACCGCGTGCGCCAGACCGATCGCGACGCGCGACAGCTCCCGCACTTCGACCGAGCACTCCGCGCACGTGAGGAGATGCGCCTCGAGCGCGCGCCGCTCGTCCTCGCCGAGCACGCCAAGCGCATAACCGCCGGTGAGCTCCCGCAGCTCGTCGTGCGTCATGCCGTCACTCCCCCGCCATCGCTTCCCTCAGCTTCAGCAGCCCCGATCGTATCCGCGTCTTCACCGTTCCGAGCGGCTGCTGCAGCCGCTCCGCGATGTCACTCTGCGACAGGCCCTCGTAGTATGCGAGCTCGATCGCCGCCCGCTGGCTCTCGGGCAGGCTGCCGAGCGCGCCGCGCAAGCGGTCTGCCTGCTCCGCCGTGATGGCCAGCGATTCCTGGCTTGCGTCTGGATCGCGCGGATGCGGAGTGCTCGCATCGAGCTCGGTGGCGACGATGCGGGATCGGCGGCGGCGGAGGCGGTCGAGCGAACGCGCCCTCGTGATAATCATCAGCCATGCCACGACCGGCGCGCGCGCGGCGTCGTAGCGTGCCGCCTGGCGCCAGGCCTGCGTGAACACGTCCTGGACGACGTCCTCCGCCTCCGCGGCGTCGGCGAGCATGCGGACGGCCAGCGAGTAGATCGCGCGCGCGTGGCGATCGTACAGATCGCTCAGCGCGGAGCTGTCACCCCTTGCCATGCGATCGACCGTGGCCCGGTCAGCGTCGAAGGTCGCGATATGCGCGGCCGGCACGTGTTCAATCTTCCCGGTTCGAAACAACTAGGACCCCGGGGGTCATATATCTCTACGCCCGGACGGGCGGGGCGGATTTACCTGAAGTTTTCAGCTTCCAGCTTCCAGCTTCCAGCTCCCAGTTGGGAAAAGCTGGAAGCTCGTAGCTGGCAGCTGGAAGCTGGCAGCTGGAAGCTTTTAACCTACACTGCCAGCTGTGCTGAAGACAGAGCTTCACGCGCATACCGACGCGGACCCGGCCGACCTCATCGACCACAGCATCCGCGACCTCGTCGACCATGCCGTATCGCTGGGCTATCAGGCGCTGGCGGTGACGCTGCACGATCGGTACTTCGATCCGGGCCCGCACGCGGCGTATGCGAGCGAGCGGGGGCTCGTGCTGATTGCCGGCATCGAGCGCACGATTCAGCGGCGCCACGTGCTGCTCGTCAATTTTCCGGCGTCGAGCGCGGACGTCGGGAGCTTCGAGGATGTCGCGCTGTTGAAGCGGCAGTACCCGGACGGGCTGATCGTGGCGCCGCATCCGTTCTATCCGATCCCGAGCGCGCTCGGCCGTCTTGCCGAACGCCACGCCGCGCTCTTCGACGCCGTCGAGGTCAACGCGATGTATACGCGGTATCTCGATTTCAACCGCCGGGCGATCGCGTGGGCGCGCGCGAACGGCAAGCCGCTCGTCGGCAACACGGACCTGCACCTGCTGCCGCAGATGGGCACCACGTACTCGCTCGTCGACGCCGCACCGAACGCCGATTCGGTCTGCAAGGCGATTCGCGATGGACGTGTGACCGTGCAGTCCGAACCGCTCTCGACAATCAATGCCGTGCGGTTGTTCTCGAAGATGTGCTGGGGCGGGCTCAAAGGCCGTCTCGGCCGTCGTCTTCGTTGACTCCCCTTCTTCGCTCGCTTACAGTGCGGGAAGGGGGAGCCGTATGACGTTCAGGTCGTATTCGGGAAGGCGTCTGCTCGCATCCGTGATCGGCGCCTGCTTCGCCGTCTGCGCATACACCGCGCCGGCGCGCGCGCAGAGCGCGACGGGATCGATCGAAGGCACGATCGTCGATCAGACGGGCGCGCTGATGCCGGGCGTTACGGTGACCGCCACGCAGTCCGCCACCCGGGCGTCCCGCACGGTCGTGACCGACGAGAACGGCATCTTCCGCATCCCGCTGCTGCCGGTCGGCGTCTACGACCTCACGGCCGAGCTCGCCGGCTTCTCAGTCCCGGAAGCTGCCGGAGATCACGCTGACGATCGGGCAGACGGTCACGCTGAACGTGCAGATGGCGGTCACGGGCGTCGCCGAAACCGTCAACGTCCCGGGCGGCACGCCGATCATCGAGACGAGCCGCACGCAGGTCAGCTCGACGGTCGACGGAAGCGTCCGTGCAGAACCTGCCGGTCAACGGCCGCAACTTCATCGATTTCGCGCTGCTGACGCCGGGCGTGACGCGCGACGTCCGCACCGGCGACATCAGCTTCGCCGGGCAGCGCGGCACGCTCAACAGCCTCGTCGTCGACGGCGCCGACAACAACAACACGTTCTTCGGACAGACGCCCGGCCGGACCGGCTCGGCGCGCGCGCCGTATCAGTTCAGCCAGGACGCGGTGAAGGAGTTCCAGGTCAACTCGAACTCCTTCTCGGCCGAGTATCGGCCGCGCCGGCGGCGCGCGTCATCAACGTCGTCACCAAGTCGGGCACGAACGAGCTGCACGGCTCGGCCTTCGAGTTCTATCGCGACAAGGCGCTGAACGCGAACAACGCGATCAACGAGCTGAACAACCGGCCGAAGTCGCCGTACCACTACAACCAGTTCGGCGGCACGCTCGGCGGGCCCGATCCGGCGCAACCGGGACTTCTACTTCTTCAACTACGACGGCCAGCGCAACACGCAGCCGAACGTCGTCTTCCTGAACCTGCCGGCCAACACGCCGAACGACGCCGGCGACGCCGGCCGGGATCGCGCGGCTCGCAGCCGCTCGCCGACAGCTGGAACCGCAGGCTCGATCAGGACGTGTTCCTCGTCAAGACGGATCACGAGCTGAACGACGGCGAACCGGCTCACGCTGCGCTACAACCATCAGAACTTCACCGGCGAGGGATTCGAGAGCGGCGGCGCCCAGAACGCGTTCGAGCACACCGGCGCGTCGATCGTGAAGACGCGGACGTTCAACGCGAGCTGGACGAGCGTCGTCGGCGCGACGCTCTTCAACGAGCTCAGGTTCCAGTATGCGCGCGGACAAGGAGCCGGGGAGGCCAACACCGACGAACCCCGAGGCCGTCGTCCAGCAGAGCGGGACGACGGTGCTGACGATCGGCCGCAACAACTTCAGCCCGCGCGAGACGACGATCAAGCGCTGGCAGATCGCCGACACGGCGACCTGGCTGCGCAGGGCAGCACAAGCTGAAGGGCGGATTCGATTTCCAGTTCGACGACATCCTCAACCGCTTCCCCGGCTTCTTCAGCGGCTCGTACACGTTCCGCAGCCTCGCGTCGTTCGCCGGCGGCCGGCCGAACGCCGCGAACGAATCCTATCAGCAGAACTTCGCCGGGACCGGACACGACCGGGCGCCGAGACGCGACCCGGACCTCCGCGAGTACTCGTTGTTCGTCGCAGGACGAATGGAGGCTGACGCGCGACCTCACGGTCAACCTGCGGGCTGCGCTACGACCTGATGAAGACCGAGGCGCCGCCGGTGCGCAATCCCGATCCGCAGCTCGCCGCGGCCGACATCGACACGAGCCGGCTCGACGCCGACACCAACAACTTCGGGCCGCGCCTCGGGCTCGCGTGGAGCCCGCGGGACGCGCGCTACGTGGTGCGCGGCGGGTGGGGACTCTTCTACGGCCGCACGCCGTCGATCATGCTCGGCACTGCCCACTCGAACAACGGCGATCAACATCGTGTCGCTGACGTTCACCGGCGACGCGGTTCCGACCTATCCGCAGAACTTCTCGAGCATTCCCAGCACCGGGAGTCGCGGCGCGGCCGAACATCTTCTACATCGACCAGGACTTCGCCAACGCGCGGCTGATGCAGGCGAACGCCGCGGTCGAGTGGCAGATCCAGCGCAACACGAGCCTGACCGTCACGTATCTCTTCGTCGACGGCATCCAATCTTCCGCGATCGATCGATCGCAACCTCGGCACGCTCGGCTCGCGCACGTTCACGGTCGCCGGGACGGGCAAGACGTTCCCGTATCACTTCTTCGGACGCCGATCGGCCATTCGCGAACTTCCAGCGCGTGATCGCGTTCGAGTCGACCGCCGAGTCGCGCTACAACGGCCTCACGCTCGAGCTGAATCGGCGCTTCGCGAATCATCTGCAGTTCCGCGTCGCCTACACGCTCGGCAAGGTCGACGACACCGTCCCGGACGCGACCGCGGTCGTGCCCGGCAACGCCGGCGACGACGTGAAGTACGCGTCGAACCCGAACGATTTCGACGCCGATCGCACCGTCGGCAACAACGACCAGCGGCATCGCTTCGTGCTGAGCGGCGATCTACAACACCAACGGGCTCGCGAGGGGCCTCGACGGGATTCACCGGCACGCTCCTCCGGACTGGTCGTTCAGCGCCATCTTGACCGCGCAGTCGGGGCAGCCCTACACGGCGCGCGTCGGCGCCGTCGATCTGAACGACGACGGCAACACCCGCAACGACATCGCGCCCGGCACCGACGCGCAACCAGTTCCGGCTGCCGTCGGTCGTGACGTTCGATCCGCGGATCGCCCGCGACATGCCGCTCGGGCCGCGACGCGCGTGCAGCTGATCTGGGAAGCGTTCAACCTGTTCAACCGCGACAACATCACCGGCGTCGACACGACGTACTACAGCGTGGCCGGCACGACGCTGACGCGCGGCACGACGTTCGGACGTCCCACGGTGAGCGCCGGCGAGCGGATCATGCAGCTGGCGGTGAAGATGACGTTCTGATTCAAGAGCGGCCTTAGGCTTTGGGCTCTAGGCTTTAGCGCTTTTCAAACGCTGTAGGGTCCACCTTCAGGTCAATGCCCTTCGGAAATTTGCACTGTGTGCCGGCTCATAGGAGCCGGCCCGTTGGACATAGAGCCCATCTCACCAGCCGGCAGTCTCTTCCACCGGTGGGAAACATTCCAGCGTACCGATCAGCCGCGGTGGGCTGGCCGGCTCGGACCGCCGGCTTCGACAGCGCGGAAAAAATGGCCCCTCCGCCGGTCCTGACGTTGGCTGGCGACGGCTTGGGGTGATCCGCGCGCCGGTAAAGCATCGGTTCGGCAACGAGGTCGCTCGACCGCTTGGGACGAATCCGCGCCGCCGCCAGGTGGGATGCTCCGGGACCATTTTTAGAGGCTTCGCTGATCGCGCTGCTCAACGTCGGCCCGAGCCGACCAGCCCACCACGGCGTGGAGGGCCAACCCGAGCGGTCGGGCGGTGCGCGTGGCGGCCGGCGGCCCTCGGAGCGCGCCGACGCGCGGCGTCAGCCGGAACGCGCGCGGAGCGATTCCGCGCGGCGCCTTCCGGCCCCGTGATCTTCCAGGTCACGAAGGACCACTGGCGGCCCGCGGCGCCTGACGCCGGATGCCAGAGCCAGCTCGTAGGCGGCGCGGCGGCGCCAGGGCGTACAGCCGGAGCGCGCGTTCCCGGCGCGCGGAGCGGGCCGCGGGCCGCCACGCGCACCGCACGATCGATCGACAATCGTCCGGCTAAAGCCGGACACTACAGGTACCAATCTCCGAAAGGCCTTCACCTTCAGGAGGATCTGTTCCGGTCCAGCTAAAGTCGGGCACTACAGCGTTCTGGAGAACGCTGCAGGCGTTCTACTCCGAATGCTCTTGCCAGAGCCGAGAGCCTAAAGCCCAAAGCCCTTTCCTCCCATCGTCTATCGATGGAGCTTGACATCGCCCGCCGCACCGATCCATCCTTCCCATCGTTAGACGATGGGAATGGGAGGAGATGGATGGGGAGAACGAATGTGCCGCCGGACTTGCTGCCGGGCACGCTCGACATGCTGATTCTCAGGACGCTCGCGACCGGGCCCAGGCACGGGTACGGCATCGCCGAACGGTTGAAACAGGTGTCGCAGGACGTGCTGCAGGTCGGCGAGAGCTCGCTGTACCCCGCCCTGCAGCGGCTGCTCCTCAACGGCTGGGTGAAGGCGGAATGGGGCGCCTCGGACAACAACCGCCGCGCGCGGTACTACACGGTGACCGCCGCGGGACGCAAGCAGCTCGGCGCCGAGCGGCAGGAGTTCGAACGGCTCGTCACCGCGATTCAAAGGGTTTTGCAGACCGGCTAGGCCAGATTCAAGGTTCAGGGTTCAAGGTTCAAGGTTCAGGGTTCAGGTTCAAGGTTCAGGTTCTTCATGCGCACCCTACTCCGGCGCATCGGATACTGGCTCCGGCACCGCCGGCACGAGGCGGACCTGTCGGAGGAGATCGAAAGCCATCGCGCGATGATGCAGGCGCGGCTCGAGGCGTCGGGGCTCTCGAGCGACGCGGCGCGCGACGAGAGCCGGCGGTCGCTTGGCAACATCACGCTCGCGCGCGAGGACGCGCGGTCGGTGTGGCTGTGGCCGTGGCTCGACGCGGTCCGGCAGGATACGTCGTACGCGCTGCGGGCGCTCCGGCGCAATCCCGGGTTCGCCTGCGCGGTGATCCTCGTGACGTCGCTCGGCATCGGCGCGACGACGAGCGTGTTCGGGATGCTCGACGCGCTGGTGCTCAGGCCGCTGCCGGTGCGCGAGCCTCACAGGCTCGTGTACTTCGAAAGCCCCTCGTTCTCCTACCCCGTGTTCATGGAAGTCCGGAAGCACGGAACGGAGATCTTCAGCGGCGTGTCCGCGTGGTCGCTCGAATCGGCCCATGTCGACTGGAACGGTGAGCTAGAGCCGGTGGAGATCCTCACGGCGTCCGGCGACTTCTACGAGACGCTCGGCATCGGCGCCGCGATCGGCCGGACGTTCACGCCGGCCGACGATCGGGTCGGCGGCGGGCCGGACGGCGCCGTCGCGGTTCTGAGCCATGCGGCGTGGCAGCGACGGTTCGGCGGGGATCCGTCGATCGTCGGGCGCACGGTCCGCATCGATCGGCGGCCCTTCACCATCATCGGCGTGTCGCCGCGCGGCTTCTTCGGCGTCGCGGCCGGACTCGCGCCGGACCTCACGATCCCGATCACCGCGCTCCAGAGCGAGAAGGCGCTCGAACAGACGACCTCGGCGTGGATGCACTTCATCTGCCGGCTGCGCGACGGCCTCGGCCACGACCAGGCGAACGCGATGCTGGTGCGGGTGTGGCCCCGGATCCTCGAGGTCACGACGAACCCGGGCATGCCGGCGGATCGACGCGCGCACTACCTGGGACGGCAGACGTCTCTCGTTCCCGGCTACGCGGGCTTCTCGCGCGTGCGGAACCAGTTCGCCGATCCGCTGTGGATGCTGCTCGGCCTCACGGGGCTCCTCTTCACGATCGCCTGCGCGAGCGCCGCGAACCTGCTGCTCGCGCGCGGCGTCGAGCGCCAGCGCGAGATCGCCGTGCGCCTCGCGATCGGCGCCAGCCGCGGACGCCTGGTCCGCCAGTTCATCACCGAATCCGTCGTCTGGACCGTGCTCGGCGCGGCCGCCGGCCTGGTCTTCGCGTCGTGGACCGGCAACCTGCTGGTCGCGATGCTCAGGAACCGCGACAACCCGATCGATCTGGATCTGGGCCCGAACTGGCGCATCACGCTTTTCGTGCTCGGCCTGACGTTCGTCACGGTAGGCGTCTGCTCGATCCTCCCCGCTCTTCGGGCAACGCGCCTTGCGCCAGCGCCGGCGCTCAGGTCGACGGCCGGCGGGGCGTCTTCGCACTTCCGACGGTGGTCGGTAGGAAAGACGCTCGTCGCCGCGCAAGTCGCGCTGACGCTCGTCCTGCTCGTCGGCGGCGCGCTCTTCGTGCGGAGCCTGTCGCGCGTGCTGAACCAGCATGCCGGCTTCGATCGCCACAACCTGCTCGTCGTCTCCACTGACGCGGAAGCGGTTGGATACGAAGGCGATCGCATGGTCGAGTTCTATCGTACGCTGCACGGCGCGCTGGCGTCGATCCCCGGCGTCGCCTCGGCGAGCCTGTCGATGTATCCCCCGATCAGCAACGAGGACGGGGCGTGGACGCAGAGCATTGCCGTGGACGGGACCGCGCTGACGCCGGAGAACACCCGATACGTCTACTTCAACGCGGTGTCGCCGGGCTACTTCGCCACCGTGGGCACTCGCCTCATCCAGGGACGCGACTTCACGGCGACTGACGACGAATCGAGCACGAAGGTCGTGATCGTCAACGAGTCCCTCGCGCGGAGATTCTTCCAGGACGCCAACCCGATCGGCCGGCGGGTCAGCATCGGCCGCGACGCCCGGCGGAGGGATCTCGAGATTGTCGGCATTGCCGGCGATTCGAAGTACCAGCACCTGCAGGAACCGTCGCGATCGATCGCGTATCTCCCGCTGGCGCAGCAACCCGGCCGCGACAACCTCTTCGTGGAAGTTCGTTCCGCGGTGGCGGCGGCCGCGATCGTCGAACCCGTCCGCCGCGGAGTGCGCGCCATCGATCGCGCGGTGCCGCTGAGAATCGAACCGATGACCGATCGCATCCGCGAATCCCTGGTGCGCGAACGGGTCCTGGCGATTCTCGCGACGACTCTCGGATGCGTCGCGCTCGTGCTCGCGTCAGCGGGGTTGTACGGGATCCTCGCCTACGCGGTCTCGCGGCGGACGAAGGAGATCGGGCTCAGGCTGGCGCTCGGCGCCGGCCGGACGGCCATGATCGCGAGCGTGATGCGGGACTGCCTCCTGCTGACGCTCATCGGCATCGCGATCGGCCTCGCGGGATCGCTCGCGCTCGGCCGCTTCGCGCGGTCGCTGCTCTATCAGATCAGCGCGACGGACGCCGGCTCGATCGCGTCCGCCATCCTCCTCATGCTGATCGTCGCGACCGCCGCTGGTTTCATTCCTGCCCGCCGCGCGTCGCGCGTCGATCCCGTGACCGCGCTGAAGATCGACTGAGCCTGCGGCGGACTCGCGGACTCGGTATCATGTCGTCATGAAATCATTCGCAGGCGTATGCCTTGCCGCGCTGTGGGCGGCGCTCCTCCCGGCACAGGGACCATCCTCCGTCAAGCCGTTCAGGATCGTCGGCAACATCTATTACGTCGGCACATCCGATCCGACGGCGTTTCTGATCACGACTCCATCCGGACACATCCTGCTGGACACGACCTACGAGCAGTCCGCGCCGCTCGTGATGAACAGTATCTCGGCGCTCGGCTTCAAGCTCGAGGACGTCGAGATCATCCTGTCGAGCCACGCGCACCTGGATCACGTCGGCGGCCACGCGGCCGTCAAGCGCGCGACGGGCGCGAAGGTCGTGGCGATCGCGGAGGACGCGGTGAACCTCGAGAGCGGAGGAAAGAGAGCGTTCCACCAGATCGGCTCGTTCGAACCGGTGTCAGTCGACCGCAGGCTGAAGGACGGCGACACGGTCGAGCTCGGCGGCGTGACGCTGACCGCCCATCGCACGCCCGGGCATACCGAAGGCAACACGGCATGGACGACGACCGTGCTCGACGGCAGCCGGCGCCTCTCCGTCGTCTTCGCGCCGAGCATGTCGATCAACCCGGGGGTGCGCATGGCGAAGTATCCGCCGTGGCCCACGATCGCCGACGCCTATGCGGCCTCGTTCAAGTTCCTGCGCGGGCTCACGCCCGATGTCTTCCTCGCGCCGCACGCCTCGTTCTTCGACCTCGAACGGAAGCTGCAGCAGCCGAAGGCCTCGGAGGGTTCCAACCCGTTCATCGATCCGGACGGCTACCGCAGGTTCCTCGACGATCTGGAAGGCAAGTACCGCGAGCAGCTTCGAAAGGACAGCGCCGGCCTCATGTAGTGTCCGGCTTGAGCCGGACCACCCCTGGTCCGCCTGAAGGCGGACGCTACAGGAATGCAGCTGTAGTGTCCGGCTTCAGCCGGACCTCACTGCTGCGCTGGCTTCGCTGCCCCCGAAGCAGGCGCGGCACCGCCGCGCTGCCGTCCCGAAACGATCATGACGACGATCGCAATCACCACCAGGATCCCTCCGGCGGCCACGACGCGCCCGGGGATCAACTCGAAGATGCGCGCGGCGAAGTACGCCTGCAGGTAGCAGAGCGGCGCCATGCCGACGAGCGTGCCGGCCGCGACCTTCCACGCGGGCACGCCCGCGATTCCTGCGGCGTACGACACCAGGTCGGAGGACGTCAGGGGATTGGCGCGCAGCAGCAGGACGACCCACAACCCGCGGGCCTGAAGCCGTTCGCGATAGCGGCCGATCTCACCAGCGCTCGCGGCGCCAAACAGGCGCTCGCCGATCGCTCCGCCGAGCAGGCAGCTGATCGCGGCGCCGATCACGTTGCCGATGAGCGACAGCGTCCCGCCGAGAAAGCCGCCGAAGATCGCGCCGCCGGGCGCATACAGCAGCGTGCCGGGGATCGGCGCGACGACGACTTCGACGACAACGATGGCGGTGTAGACGACGGGCGCGAACGGGCCCCAGGACGCGACGGCGGCGCGCAGACGATCCAGCCACGGGCCCTGATCCGGCGTGCCGGTGACCAGCACGTAGACGAGGCCTTCCGTCGCATACGACAGGACGGCCCATCCGATCAGGACGACGAGGACGATGAGGAGGGCGAGCGAGCCACGGCGCACGGTGGTCCGGCGTCAGGCCGCGGGTCTGAGCGGCGGGAGTACGGCTTCGATGCGGCTCCGCGCGGGCTCGAGCCATGGCGGCAGCACGAGCGACTCGCCCAGGTGCTCGCGATCCTCGTCGACCGCGAAACCGGGGCCGTCCGTCGCCAGCTCGAAGAGCACGCCGCCCGGCTCCTTGAAGTAGACCGACTTGAACCAGAATCGATCGATGACGGGCGTCGCCTGCGCCCCGCCGGACTCGACCTGCGCGCGCACCGCGAGCTGATGCAGGTCGTCGTCCACGCGCCACGCGAGATGATGAACGCTGCCGACGCCCCACGCGCCGCGGCGTTCCTCGGCCGCCTCGCGGACGTCCACGACCCCGGCGCCGTCGGCGAAACCGTAGCGCGTCCATCCGTTCTCTTCGGCGATGCGCTCGAAGCCGAGCACCGCCGTCAGGAACTCGGTGGTCGGCGCCAGGCTCCGTTCCCAGATCTGCGCGCCGTACAGTCCTCGCACCTGACGTTCGGGCTCGACGGTGCTGTGCTGCCACGGCGAGAATTTCTGCCGCTTCGAACGCGATGGTTCCACGAGCGCGAGCCGCAGCCCGTGCGGATCGACGAGCGGCAGCACGCGATCGCCGAAGCGCGTTTCGGCCGCACTGACGCGGGCCTCGTACTTCTGGAGCCGCTGTCCCCAGAAGTCGAGGCTGCCGGCCGGCACTTCGAGCGCGACTTCCACCGCCAGCCCGTGTCCGATGCGGGGCGGCGCCATCTGCGCCCACGGGAAGAACGTGAGGTCGGTGCCGGGCGATCCTTCCGCGTCCGCGTAGAACAGGTGATAGGTGCCGGGATCGTCCTGGTTGACGCTTTTCTTGACGAGCCGCATGCCGAGCACGCCGCTGTAGAAGTCGAGGTTCTCCTGCGCGGGACCGGAGATCGCCGTGATGTGGTGCAGCCCGTTGACGCTCCGCATGAGGGGATCTTAGATCGGCTTTCAGAACTGCTGTAGTGTCCGGCTTCAGCCGGACCTCACCCACCGGGCTTTTTGATCAGCCTGTCCAGGAAGCCCTTCAGTTCGTCCTTCGCCCTGTTGCGAAACGCGCGGCCGAGCGCGGCCTGCACGTCGATGAATACCGTAGGGCGACCCGACGGTCCCGTTGATCGTCGCCGGGAGCACGATGCGCTCCCCTTCGCGCGCGAGCCTGTACAGGTCGCGTCCGGCCTGCGCGCTGAGCTCCTTCGAGAGGACGACGTCCGTGCGAAAGGCGATTGCCTTCGAGGCGAGCGAGAGGTTGCCCCGGCCGGTCATGTCGAGATCCCGCGATTCGAACACCAGGTCGCTCGTGGAGAGCCGCGGCCCGTCGATCGCGAGCGTCGCGGCGATCCGGTTGAACGCTTCGCCGGATCCTGCGGGGCGCTCGCCAGTCGACCTGCCGAAGGCGAGCACGACGCTCCGGACGATTTCGAGGCCGGGGATGCGGCCGTCCGTGGCCCTGACGCGCGCCGAGCCGCGCGCGTCGCGAATGGCCTCGGCGGGATCGGTACCTGGCGCGCCGAGGCTGATCGTGCCCGCGAGCCGTCCGGTGATCGAGCCGGGTGCTCCAGCGAACTCGGTCAGCTTCGGCACGTCGACGTTGTCGAAGCTGCCCTTCCACTCGTAGCGGCCGGCGTTGAGCGCGCCGCGGAAGGCCGCCGATCCCGTGTAGTTCCCGCCGAAGACGCCCATTCGCAGATCGTCGAGCAGCACGTCGCTGCCCCGCGCGCGAGCGGTGGCGCTCATGTCGGTGAGCCCGACGCCGAGCGCCCTGCCCTGCCGCGCGCGAATCCGTATCTCGACGTCGAGCGGCACGCGGACCGGAGGCGCCGCGCTCGCGGCAGACGGACGCGCCGCGCCGGCGGGCGTCGCCGCCGCGAGAAACGCCATCACCCCGTCGAGATCCAGCGTCTGCGCATCGACCGTGAACGTTCCGGTCCGCTTCGCGACGCTGGCGAGCTCGCCCGACGCCGTGAACGTCGAGGCATCCGACGCGCCGCGCATCTCGCGGATCACGAGGCGGTCGCCGCCGGTGAACGACCCGTCCAGGTTCACCAGCAGGGCGCGGTCGCCGGCCATCAGCGTCACGTCGCGCAGCGCGATCGTGCGAACGGAATCAACCGTGAGCGCGTACGACGACGGCGCAGCCGGCGGTTTCGCTCCCGGCGCTTCGCCTGCCATGGCCGCCATGAGCGCGAGCGCCCAGCGCACGTCGATCCGGCTCTCCTCGACCGAGACGTCCGCCTCCTCGACGCGGCGCCGCACGAGCGCGCGGAGGCCCGTCGCGAGCCGGACGCGTTCGATCCGGACCTCGCGCGAGGAACCGATGGCGATGCCGTCGAGGTCGAGGCTGACGCGGGGGAAGAACCGCGGGCTCGCGGTCCGAATCGTCACGGGCTGCCCGAGCGCAATCGTCGCCTGCGATTCGATCGCCGCCTTGATGCGATCGCCGCCGAGCGCGATGCGCACCGCGATCGCGAGCAGCGCCGCGAGAACGGCAATCACCCCGAGAAGGATCAGGAGACGCTTCATGACGTCGAGAAATGGGACGACTGGAGTGACGGATCGCAGAGACGCCCGAACGAGAAACCCTGCGATCGAAGCGCCGGCGCCAGGAGCCGCACGGTCTCCGCCGCATGGCGGCGATCGGCGCGCGGGTTGGCGTGGTGCCCGTCGTGGATGACGACGATGTCGCCGGCGGAGGCCTTGCGGGCGAGCCGGCTGGCGGTGCGGTCGCCGCGAGGCGTCCGCCACCAGCTCCAGTCCCACATGCCCCAGCTCCAGCCGGCGAGGCGGTAGCCGATGCGATCGAGGCCCTCGTACATCGACGCGCTGCGCCATCCGCCGTGCGGGCGGAACAACCTGCACGGCTCGACGCCCGCGATCGACGTGATGCGATCGGCGGCGTTCCGCAGGCGCGCCGCGAGCGCGTCGGGCGGCATGATCATCAGCTGCCGCGTGCCGCTGTGCAGCCCGATGGCATGGCCCTCGTCCGCTATCCGCTTGACGATCGGCGCGGTCTCCGCCGTGATGTGCTCGTCTATCAGAAAGAACGTCGCCGCGATCTTCTCCTGCTGCAGCGCGTCCAGGAGCGCCGGCGTCCACTCCGGGTTCGGCCCATCGTCGAACGTCAGGTAGATCCGCGGCGGCGTTCCGGCCGGAGCGGCAATCCGCCAGACCGACTTCGACGGCCGGAACGCTTCCAGCAGGAACGGCGCGGGCGCCGTGTGCGAGAGCACCGCGGCGCCGGCGATGACGAGCACGAGGAGGACGATCACATCAGGCAGTCGCTTTCGTGCGCCCGTACCGCTGCGTCGCGTACCCGACGATCAGGCCGACCACGCATCCCGGCAGCATGATCTGCCACCAGTAATGCGTGCCGTCCGGCTGCGGCATCGCCGCGACCAGGAACGCGAAGAACCCGCTGATGGCGATGCCCGCAAGGATGCAGGCCTGAAGCGATCGCACGCGCGTGGCGACCCACCCGATCAGCGCGCCCGCGACAACGCCCTTGAACGTCGATCCGATCACGATGCCGAGAATTCCAGGCGCAACCTCCGGCGCCGACAAAAGCGCGCTGAGACCGTCGAAGATGCCGAGCACGCCGCCAAGGACAAGACCCAACACTGGTTTGCTCATCTCGATCCCTCCAACGTGCTATTACCCGCCGGTCGCGGAATCTATCGTCTGTCGCCGGGTCCGGCTGAAGCCGGACACTACAGCGGTCTCGGGTCCTGCTGAAGCCGGACGCTACAGGGGCCGCGTTCACCAACCGGCGAACACTGCCACGGCCGTCCGCATGACGATATAGGCCAGCACGAGCAGGATGGGCGTGCGGTACGCCCGCGCGATGCGGACGCCGCGCTCGATCGCGGTCTCCCTGTACGCACCCACCGCGCCGCCGGCACGATACCGCGCGATGTCCTCGCCGAGCGCCGCCACGCTCTGATAGCGCGCGCCGGGATCGCCCGCGATCGCCTTGACGCAGATCGCCGCCAAGCGGCCGCGGCACGTGATGCTCACGGAGAACGCCACCCGGCTCGCCGGCCGGCGGGAGCTGATCGGTGAGCAGCAAAAACAAGATCACCCCCAACCCATACACATCCGCGCGAACGTCTATCTCCGCGGCGCCACTGGCCTGCTCCGGCGCCATGAACCCACGGGTACCGATCACCATCCCGTCCGCAGTCTGAGATCGACCGTCGACTGTGACTGCCGACTGTGACCGTCGACTGCCGACTGTCGACCGGGACGTCGACCGTCGACTGTGACTGCCGACTGAGACTCTCGACTCCCGACTGTCGACCGTCGACTGTCTTTGCGGCCCCCCAGTCCATCACCATCACTTCGCCGAACGCACCGACCATCACGTTGTCGGGCTTCAGGTCCCTGTGGATCACGCCATGCGCGTGCGCGAACGCCACCGGATCGCAGATCCGCTCGAACACGCGCAGCCGCGCGGCGAGGTCCGACACCTCCGTCAGGTAGTCGCGAAGCGTCCGCCCTTCGACGCGCTTCATGACGTAGAAGAGCCGGCCGTCCGCCAGCCGGCCGGCATCGTGAATCGGCACGATCCCCGGGTGCTCGAGCCGCGCCAGCGCGCGCGCCTCGAGCTGCAGCCGGCGATCCAGCGCTTCGCCGTCGAGGCTGTTGGGAATCTTGATTGCCACGTCGCGCCCGAGGACTTCGTCGCGCGCGAGGAAGACCGTCCCCATTCCGCCGCGTCCGATCTCCTCCACCACCGAGTAGCGGCCCGACTCGAACTCGGGCCAGTTCCCGATGCTGCGAAGCCGGCCGATCGCCCGATCGGAGAGGCCGCTCACTCGACCTCCAGGCCGAACAGCTCGCGCGCTTCGCGGCGGAACTCTTCGTTGCTGCCGCACAACCCGCGGAGGCTGGCCAGCGCACGGTCGCGAAACCGGCGGCGGACCTGTGCCAGCGTATTGGTCACCTGCGCTGTCGTCAGGCCGAATTCCGCGGCAAGCTGCGCGTAGCTCACGCCCTCGGCGGGATCGAGATCGTAACGCTCGAAGAGCGTGAAGTGCGTCGGGCGCCCGCTGTCCTCGTACTCGGCGCGGAGCTGACGGACGGCGCTGTCGAACAGCGCGCGCACGAACTCCTGGTGGAAGAACGCCTCGGGCTCGGGCTGCGTCGTGAGCTGGGCGGCGACCTCGCGCTCGGCGCCTTCGAAATCGAGCGGCACGGTGCGGGCGCCGCCGCCGCGTTTGAGGCGGGAGGCGGACTGCCGCATGTTCATCACGAAACGATCGGCGCACACGCGCACGAACGTGCGGAACTTCGCCTTCGCCGGCTCGTACTTCTCGAGCCACGATTTCTGGAACGCGTCCGCGAAGAACGCCTGCGTGAGATCCTGCGCGTCCTCGGACTCGAGGCGCCAGGTGATTCGGAGGTGCTTGTACACCGGCTTCCAGTAGCCCTCGACCAGGTCGCCGAACGCCTCCCGGCGCGCCTCCGGATCGACGTCGCGCATCCGCTCGATCACGGAGTGCCGCGTCGCGGGAAACCCGCCCGGCGAATGCGCGTCACCTGCACTCATGACTCTGGACTCTGGATTTGAACCTTGAACCCTGAACCTTGAACCCTGAACCTTGAACCCTGAACCGCGCCATCTGGACCGCGATCATAACCCCGCTGTATGCTGCGGCAATGGCGACCGGTCAGCTCGACGCGAAGATCGATGAGCTCTATCAGGGGCCGCCCGAGGCATTCACCGAGGCGCGCAACGCGCTGGCGAAGGAGTACGGGAAGGACGGGGCGGAGATCCGGCGCCTGCAGAAGCCTCCCGCGGCGGCGTGGGCGATCAACATGGTGTACTGGCAGCGGCGCGCCGCGTACGACGCGCTGATGGCGGCAGCATCCTCACTGCGAGCGGCGCACACCGCCGTGCTCGCCGGGAAGCGCGCCGACCTGCGCGCCGCAGGAAAGGCCCACGAGGACGCGTTCGAGGCGTTCCTCAAGACCGCGCTCGCGCTGCTCGCAGCCGCGGGGCAGCCCGCCAGCGACGGGACGAAGCAGGCGATCGCGAATACGCTGCGCGCGCTGCCCTCGTCGAGCGAACGTCCGGGACGGCTCTCGCAGACGCTCCAGCCTGGAGGCTTCGAGCTCCTGGCCGGCCTTCCTGCGGGCGGCGCGGTTCAGCGTCCGCCCAAACCGTCTCCGTCTCCTCGACCCGCTCCCGCGTCGCGCGCAACACCGGCAGCAGAGTCGCGCGCTGAACAGGCGGAGCACGCCAAGGCGATCGCCAGGGCGAAGGACGCGGCCGCCGAAGCAGCGCGAGCCGAGAAGGCCGCGGATCAGAACGCGCGCCGCGAAGAGTTCGAGGCCGCGCGCGCCGCGCGCGACTCGGAGCGCGCCGAACGGTCCCTCGCGGAAGCGCGCGCCGCGCTCGACGCGGCGCAGCTGGCTGTCGACGATGCCCAGGAAGCGGCGACTGCGGCGCTGAGAAAGAAAGAGGCCGCGGGCCGCCGGGTCCGCGAGAGCGCCGACGCACTTGCGCGTGCGCGCGTGAAGACGCAGACCGCGCAGGCCGAGCTCGCGCGCGTCGACGGTACCTCCGCGCGGAGACGAGGCCGATAAGATCCTCAGCCCGCGATCTTCTTCTCCAGCCTGCACACGAAGAACACGTACATCGCAGGGATCAGCAGGCCGATGTGGACCGCGTTGAGTGAAACCGCGGAAACCATCCGCCCCCACACGAGCAGCACGGCCCCCGCGATCACCGACGCGACCCAGACGTTCCACTTGTCGGTCGATGCCAGCGCCACGGCCGGCGCCGCGATCCCCAGCGCGACGAGAGCCTGCGCCTGACGTCCGGCCTGCAGCAGACCGGAATCGAGCGCCTGCAGTCCGCCAACCACCACCGTCAACATCGCCCAGAGCAGTCTGTTGGTCATCATGCGAACCACTCTGGCAGAGCGTGGACGGCGCGATCGGCGCCGGACGATGAGCGGTCAAATTGGCTGATGAATGGCGGAAAAGGCTCAGCCGAGCGCCTGCCGTACGTCTGCCGCGCGCCGCCGGCTCACGTGCACGCTGACGCCTCCGGCGAGCGTCAGCGTCGCCGATCCGTCGCCGTTGCTGACGATGCCCTGCACGTGCTCGAGATTGACGAGATCCGAACGGCTCACGCGCACGAACGTCGCGCCCAGCCGCTCCTCCAGCTCTCCAAGCGTGTAGTCCGCGACTGGCTGCTCGGTGCGCGTGTGCGCGTGCGTGAGGCCGTCCGCTGACGTGAACCTGATCACGTCGCGCACCGCGAGCAGCCGGTGCCCCGCGCCATGGCGAACGAGGATCCGCGCCGGACGCACGCGCTCGTGCGCGAGCGCGGATCCCATCTTCTCGAGCGGCGCGCCGTGCCAGAGCCCCGCGCGCTCGAGCGTCGCGAGCCGGATCCGTGCGCGCTCGAGGGCCTGCGACAGGCGCTCCCTGCTGACCGGCTTCACCACGTAGTCGAGGGCCTGGTGTTCGAACGCCTGCAGCGCGTACTCGTGATACGCCGTCTGGAAGATGACGAGCGGCCGCGGATCGGGCAGATGGCGCACGACGTCGAGCCCGTCGACTTCGGGCATCGCGATGTCGAGAAGGATCACGTCGGGCTGCCGTTCCTTCACGAGCTCCAGCGCGGTCATGCCATCGGGCGCTTCGCCGACGATCTCCACGCGCGATTCCTCGTGCGCGCCGATCTCCTCCAGCATCGACGCCAGGCGCCGCCTCGCGTGCGCCTCGTCGTCCACGATGAGGACCTTCATGGCGTCGCCGACGGAATCGTCAGCGTGACGTGCGCGCCGTCTGCGCCGGATGCGATCTCGAGGCTCGCCCGCTCTCCATACAACGCGTGAAGGCGTTCCCGCAGGTTTCCCAGGCCCGTTCCTTCGGACCACTTCACCGGGAAGCCCGCGCCGTCGTCGTCGACGCGCACGGTGAGCATCGCTCCGCTCTTGACGGTGATTCGAATGGTTCCACCCTCGAGGCGCGCGCCGAGGCCATGGCGAAGCGCGTTCTCGACCAGAGGCTGGAGCACGAGCGGAGGCAGCGCGTACGGGATCGCTCGCGAATCGACGTCCCAGATCACGTGAAGGCGATCTCCCAGGCGCTCCTGTTCGAGGCTCAGGTAGGCGCGGACATATTCGATCTCGTCGCCGACGGTGCCGCCGCTCCCGGCGGATCGCTGCAGCGTCCGCCGCAGGACGTCCGAGAGATTCTCGACGACGCGCTCGGCGGCCGACGGGTTCGAGCGGACGACCGCGGCGACCGTGTTGAGGGCGTTGAAGAGGAAGTGCGGATTCATGCGGGCCTGCAGCGCCGCAAGCTGAGCCGCGGACGCACGGCTCCGCGCGTCCGCCGCGAGCGCCGCCTGCTCGGTCGCATGCTGGTAGAGCGTGCGCGCCGAGCCCGTGACGGTCCTGGCGGCAAAGAGGAGCATGGCCGTGTAGGCAAGCAGCGCCACGACGGCGAGAAACAGCTCCGCGCCGAGCATCGCGCGGACGACCACGAGCGCAGCGGCGGCGGCGAGCGCCACGCCGGACGCAAAGCCAAGCGCGGGCAGCGCGATCAGCACCTGCTCGAGCGCCACGGCGTCTTCTGCAGTACGGCGCGGGTGCCGATTCGCGCTGTCGCCAATGGTCCGCTGCAGGGTATGCGCGGTGCCAAGCAGCGCCACGCCCGACACGCCAAAGAACGTACTCAGGAATTCCGCGACGCCGCCCGCCCCGGCGGCATTCCTGCTGTCCCACAGCTGGAGGATGACCATGCATGCCCAGAATGCAGCCATCCATCGGATTTGACGACGGATATCCGGGCTTGCGTACGTAACCGCGTCACGAACGATTGGCCACATCGCCGACAAGATACGGTAAAAACGGGCCAACCATAGCAAAAACCACAGGAAACACGCGAATTCCGTGGTTGGACGGCTGTGCAGGGGCCCGGCCGGGAAGTCGGCACAAGGCTTGAAACAGAGTCTTAGAAGACCTCGGCCATAGCGCAAATGCCCCAGAAAACTGGAGTCACGATACTCAACTCGAACATGCCTCGGACTCTAGACGAGCTGCGCGACTGGATCAGGGCCAATCTCAATATCGATCTGCAGGTGGAGCTCGATCTGCTGTCGGCCGTCGACTCGGTGCTCAGCCGGCAGCGGCAGCTCGTCGAGGAGTCGAAGCGCGACGCGATCCAGGCGCTCTCGGAGGGGTTCACGACCAAACTCGACAAGCTCCAGAGCCAGCTCACGGAGAAGGAGGCGACCGTCAGCAACATCGCGCGGTATTTCGAGGAGGTCGTCGCGGAGCTGACCGAGAAATCGCATCGCGATCCGAAGACCAAGCTCCTGAACTTCAACTGGTTCATGGAGCGGGTCGAGTCGTACCTCGCCGTCGAGCAGCGCGCCCGCTGGTGCAGCGTGGGCGTCGTGGACATCACGAGCTTCAAGCGCTACAACGACACGCTCGGTCATGCCGTCGGCGATCTGATCATCGAGCGCGTCGCGCAGATCCTGTCGGACCAGATCCGCTCGGCCGACTTCCTCGCCGTGGAGCGCACGAACGACGCGCGCGACCTGCACGCCCGCTTCGGCGGCGACGAGTTCTGCTTCCTGATCCCGCAGCTGCCCGGCTGCGTGGAGGCGAAGGAGATCGCCGAGCGCTTCAAGCAGGCCGTCGAGCGTCACGACTGGGCGAACGAGGACGAACGGCTCACCGATCACCCCGTCAAGGTCGACGTCGGCGTCGTCTGCCTCCGGCTCGGGCCGATCGCCGAGCGCCGCGGCGCCGCGCGGCAGCTCGCGGCGGACCTCATTCAGAGCGCGGACATGCTGATGTACCAGGCGAAGAGCCGGCAGTCGGAGTCGGTCTACGCCACCGCCGTCGCCGTCCGCGACGGGAAACTCGTCGACATAACCGGCACGGGCATCAGGGGTTAGATTCCCGCCATTTGCCCGCGTTCCTGAGCGGGTGCTAGAATTCCCATTTGGCCGATCGGCGTCGGAGGTGAGGGAGGCGACTCCCTTGTCTTCGAGCTGTGTTCCTTCCTCAGTGGTGGGTGTAGCTCAGTGGTAGAGCGCCTGACTGTGGCTCAGGAAGTCGCGGGTTCAATTCCCGTCATCCACCCCAATTCACAAAACCCCAACAATTCGCTGGCGGTACGACGTGGAACCGACGTCACCTGTCCGGCCACTACGCGGTCACCTGCTGCCGGCGCCGCAGCACCTCGTCGAGCACGCTCGGGCGTGACTGATGAGCGTGATGTTCGAGAAAATCGATCACGTGCCGACGGCAGCGGTGGTACTCGGGATGTGCCAGCACCGCTGAGCGGCGGCGCGGGCGCGGGAAGGGCACCACCAGCGACTCGCCGACGGTCGCTTCGGGGCCATCCGTCATGAGCAAGAGGCGATCGGCCAGGTAGAGTGCCTCGTCCACATCGTGGGTGACCATCACCACGGTCTTGTCCGACTCCTCCCACACCCGAAGCAGGATGTCCTGCAGCTCGAACCGGGTCAGCGAGTCGAGCTGAGAAAACGGCTCGTCTAGGAGGAGGAACCGCGGCTCGAGCGACAGCGCCCGCGCCAGCGACACGCACTGCTGCGTCCCGAGGGAGACGTGCGCAGGCAGCTCGCCCGACACATCGTCCACCCCGGCCATCGCGAGATAGCGATCCGCGGCGTCGCGCTGCTCGCGCGCGCCGATGTCGCGTCGCTGCGCGGCTGCGAGCAGCACGTTGTCGCGCACAGTCAGCCACGGCAGCAGGCAGGGCGATTGAAAGACCATGGCGCGCTCGGCGCCAGGTCCGATCACTTGTGTCCCGTCGATCACGACGCCGCCGTAGGTGGCGCGCTCGAGCCCGGCAATCATCGAGAGGACGGTCGACTTGCCGCAGCCGGAGTGGCCGAGCATTGCGACGAATTCTCCAGCGCGAACCTCGGCGTTGATGTCGCGCACGGCGACGAACGGACCCGACGGCGTGTCGAAGACCTTGGTCAGTCCGGTCAGCTCGAGCGGCGCCCTCATCGCGACTCCTCCGTCGCCAGCTCGATCGACGTCACGGCGTCCGCGTCCTGTCGCGGCTGACCGCGTCGAATGCGGCCGCCAATCGCCGCGGTCAGCGTCGCGATCACGTGCGCCCGCACGTGCGTCGCATCCTCTTCGTAGGCGAGCTGCGACAGGCTGCGCGGCCGCGACAACCGGACGCGAATCGGCGCGCCGAGCGTGGCCGGTGGTCCGGGCAGCATCGGAACGATCCAGTCGGACAACAGAATGGCCTCCTCGACGCTGTTGGTGATCATCACCGTCGTGACGGGGCGCTCGGCTGATGAACAGAGCCGCACCAGATCCTGCTGCAGGGTCTCGCGGGTCAGAGCGTCGAGGGCGCCAAACGGCTCATCCAGGAACAGCAACTCGGGGTTCGTGGCAAACGCGCGAGCGATCGCGACGCGCTGCCGCATGCCGCCGGAAAGCTGCCCCGGCCGACGGTGCATGGCGTTGCCAAGACCAACCTGTTCGAGCGCGCGCCGCGACTGCTCGAGCTGCGCCTCGCGATTGAGCAGCGGACACGCCGCGCGCACTGCCAGTCGAACGTTCTCGAGCGCGGTGAACCACGGCAACAGCGAGTAGTTCTGAAACACGACGCCGGCGTCCTGCCGCACGTCGCGCACCGGCTCCCCGCCAATCACCACCGAGCCGCTATCCGGGGTGGTCAGGCCGGCGAGAATGCTGAGCAGCGTCGTCTTGCCGCTCCCCATCGCGCCGACGATGGAGGTGAACTCGCCACGCTCGACCGCGAAGGACACGTCGCGCAGCACCGGCCTGACGCCGGCGGCCGTCGCGAACGACTTCGAGACGCCGGAGACTTCGATGAACGCCATCGCGCCTATGCCGCCCGCAGCCTGGCTTCGGCAAGCCCCATCAACCGGTCGAGCACGAAGCCGATGACGCCGATGGTGATGATGGCCAGCAGGATGTGCGCGTAAATCAGGCTGTTGTATTCCTGCCAGAGGAAGCCGCCGACGCCCGGTGTGCCGGTCAGCATCTCGCTGGCGACGATCACGAGCCACGCAATGCCGAGGCTCAAACGGTAGCCGGTGAACATGTAGGGTAACGTCGCCGGCACGATGATCTTGAGGAACGTCGTCGTGCGGGAGAGCCGGAGGACTTTGGCCACGTTCCAGTAGTCCTGCGGGATCGCGCGGACACCCATCATGGTGTTGATGATGGTCGGCCACATCGAGCACACGGCGATGGCAAAGAGCGCCGCGGGTTCGGACTTCTGGAACAGGACGAGCCCCAGCGGCAGCCACGCCAGCGGCGAGATGGGCCGCAACACCTGCATGAGGGGATCGAACATCCGTGTCAGGAGCGGCGACACGCCGAACAGAAAGCCAACCGGCGTGCCGATGACGGCGCCGAGCAGGAATCCCTGCGCGACGCGCACCAGGCTGTAGTACGCCAGCAGCGCGATGCCCTGGTCCGTCTCACCGCGCTTGACGAACGGCTCCAGAACGTAGACCTTGCTCTCCTCCCACGTCCGCGCCGGGGATGGCAAATCGGGAACCTGGACGCTCGCCGCCCACCAGACGAGTACCGCTAACACGACGCCCACCATGGGCACTAGCAGGTGCAGGACACGTTTCATTCGTTGACCCTCGACTAAGTCAGGCTGTGAACCGCGAACGACTTGGCGTACGCCTCCGGGTCTTTCCCGTCGAACGCGCCGTCGAACAACGTGATCTTCTGCTCTTCGGCGACTTTGGACGCGACGCCGAGCTCCTTCATGGCCTCGAGATACAGGTCCGATCGCATCACGCGCTTGCTGACGCCGGCGTAGTCCGGCGCCGCCTTCGCCATGCCCCAGCGACGGAACTGCGTGAGCCACCACTTCGCATAGATCTGGTGCGGGTAGTTGCAGCTGCGGTTCGAGAAGATCATGTAGGACGGGTCCTGCTCCACCCTGCCGTCGCCGTACCTGTACTTCCCCATCAGGCGTTCGAGGATCGTCGAGGGCGGACAGTTGATGTACGAGGGACGGGCGATGACCTCGGCGAACTTCGCGCGATTCTCCATCTTGTCGAGATCAACGCTCGCCAGGTGCAGGGCCTTCAGGATGGCCTTGACGGTCTTCGGATTCTTGAGCGCGAACTCCTCCGTGAACGCGCACACCTTTTCCGGGTGGTCCTTCCACAACTGCTGCGTGGTGACTGCGGTAAAGCCAATGCCGTCCTCGATTGCGCGGTTGTTCCACGGCTCACCGACGCAGAAGCCGTCCATCTTGTCCACTCGCATGTTGGCGACCATCTGCGGTGGCGGAATGGTGATGAGGTTGACGTCCTTATCCGGATTGATGCCGCCGGATGCGAGCCAGTAGCGCAGCCACATCGCGTGCGTCCCGGGCGGAAACGTCATCGCGAACGTCAGCGGGTCCCCGGCCGCCTTCGCCTTCTCGGCCAACGGCTTGATCTGGGACGGAGTCCTGGCTCCGGCAGCCTTCAGCTTGTTGTTCAGGGTGATCGCCTGTCCGTTCCGGTTGAGCAGCCAGGGGATGACCATCGGCTTGACCGGCGACCCGGCAAGCCCCATGGTCGAAGCCAGCGGCATGCCGAGCAGCATGTGCGTCGCGTGGTTCTCGCCGAGCGTGAGCTTGTCGCGGATGACCGCCCACGAGGCTTCCTTTGAAACGATGGAATTGATGCCGAACTTCTTGAAGTAGCCGAGCTCGTGCGCCATCACGATCGCCGCGCAGTCCGTCAGGGCAATGATGCCGAAGCGGACGTCGGGGTGTTCCGGCGCATCGGTCGCATACGCGGCACCGGCCCATCCTGCCGGCACACTCGACATGAGCACTGCCGCAGTCGACGTGCTCGCCGATTTGAGGAACGTGCGTCTGGTCAGTCTCTTCGAGTTGTTTCGCATCTCACTCACTTTCATTTATCCGCAAGGAACACATAGGTCACCATCACGAACGGACCGGTGTACGACTTGCCGGGCGTCGCCTCTTTGAGAAAGGGACCAGCGAACAGGTGCGCGTAGCCCGCTGCCAATCCGAGGTACGGCGTCAAGGGCCGCGAGACCTGCACATCGATCTCCTGCCCGACTCGTGTGCTTGCGGCACCAGCGGGCACGCGGGCCAGCGGCGCGCCGCTGGCCGCATACAGCGCATCCCGAGCCTCGGCGAGCCAGTACGAGTGATAGCCAACGGTGATCGGTGTGGCCTTGATCGGCGTGATGTCGAAGCCGATGCGGAGGTCGTGGATGTTGCGCCAGCCGACCTGATCCGCCAGGCCGTACTTGTCGTGCGCGGTTGGATACAGCTGATCGAACGTGCCGCGGATGCCGTCGGCCGGGTCGGCATCGCCCGACGCATAGTTGTACTCCGCGGAGACACGCGGCGCCCACGCGCCGGTCAGCGTCTCGCGTATCTGCCAGTGGCCGGCCCAGGCGCGAATCGAGTCTGGCCCAAGCGAGCCGCGCTGGAAGGCCGATTCCACGTTGTAATCGAGACGGGCTGGAAGGCGACCCGCGAGGCGAGCGCCGGTCGTCACCTGCTGCAGCGAGTCGAGAGCGCCGGACTCCGCGCGCTGATTGACGTCTCGCCGCCAGAACAGGTACGGCTCGGTGGTGGCGCGCGGGACGACGCGCGGCGTGCTGACATAGGCGCCGGCGAAGCGGTTACCGTTGCCGCTCTTGTCGAACTCGTCCTCCAGGATCCGGACGACGGAGGCGGCGAACAGATCGATTTGCGCCGGCTTGGTCTTGAGCGTCAGCCGCGCGGCGTCGAAGGAGCGCCCGGCGTTGAGCCAATTGGCGTGGCCGACCAGGCGCTGATCGCCGAAGGCGATCTCCTGCCTGCCCAGCCGCGCGGTCAGCGGCGCCTTCGCGCTGCCCAGATCCACGAACGCCTGGCGAAGATCGAACGCTGCTTTGAAGGGCGCCGCAGTGGCGCCAACGCTCTTGTCGCCGACGCGGGCATCCTGGACCTGCACGGTTGCGCCAATCGACGTGCCGGTCAGCGTCGCATTGAAGCGAAGCCGCGAGAGGTAGTAGGTGTCGTCGCGGGCCTCGACGAAGCCGGAGTTGGCAAAGCCCTCGACGCGCTCGCGGAACTCGGCTCGCACGCGCAGCCAGGCCGGCATCACTTCGTTCGCACGATTGGGGAACGGCGGCCGCCGAACCGGAACGGTCGGCGCAGCCTGAGCGGCGGGGGCCGGCGATTGTGGCGATTGTTCGGTCGCAGGCGCCGGCGGTGATGCCGGCGGCAGTTGAGCGAACAGCGGGTCGGGCCACGCCAACGAAGCCCCCAGGCATACGGCCCAGCAGACCACGCGCGAAACAGTGTTAGACGGACAACGCACGCGAACGCTCCCTGATGTCGGAATCGATCGCCGGCCGTGGCGCGGACCGGGTCGGTCCGCGGAGACGCGCCGTCTCGATCGGATTGGTGTCGTGATGCCGGCAGGGGCGAGCGCGGCGTCTGGGCCGCTGCCTCGACCGCCAGCAAAGCCCATTCCTGCGGCCGCGTGCACCGGCAGCGAACGCAAAGACGCCTGATACGGGCGCGTTTCCCGCGCGAATCACATTCCGGCGTCGTGAGCGCCCAGCCAACAAAAGTGTTCCCGAAAAACATTCGCGAACAAACGTGTTCAGGTCCGGGGTGTCCACGGCGCGCGGCAGCGGCGGCGGAGTCGTCGGCGCGCCGCGACCGTGCGGCCGGTTCACCGGTACCCGCTGTCACTCCTACACAATTGTCATGTTTTGTTTTTGTGCCGACATTAACGTTGGCCCCAGTCCCTTGTCGATCGCTTCGATCTTGTGTATCTTCAAACCCGCGGTTCTTCCAGGCGTGCCGCCGGCTCCTTGTCGCAGCCGGCTTCGACAGCGCGCCGCTTCAAGAATCTGCACGCGCTCCCCGTCGAGCAACGTCGAACAACGTAGACGCTGCGCCGCGCAGAACATCCGCTTCACAGACTCGTGGCGGCTGGTTTGCGTCTTGCGTACGGGAGCATGCGGTGTCGCTGCCTCTTGTAAAACGAGCTGCCGAGGACGGCGTGACGTCGGTGCCGACGCCGTCGCCGGAGACGACTACGGTCGAGGATCGTGTTCGTGCGATCTGGCAGGAGCGCTCCAGCAGGCCCGGCCGCGGCGCGCCGACTGCGAACTTCGACGGCAGGCGCGTGCTGACGCTCGAGAGCCGGCGCGCGCCGGAGCTTGCGCTGCTGGTGATGAACTACGGCGGCTGGCCCGTGGTGGCACCGTCGGTTCGCGAAGTGCCGCTCGCGGCGAACCAGCAGGCACTGACGTTTGCCAACGACGTCATCCGCGGACGCTTCGGCATCGTCATTCTGATGACTGGTGTCGGCGTGAGACTGCTGATGAGAGTCATCGAGCCGGAGCTCGGCCGCGAGCGATTCCTCGAGGCGCTGACGCGCACGAAAATCGTCGCCCGTGGACCCAAGACCGTGGCCGCCCTGCGCGAGCTTGGCCTGACGGCGTGGGCAACGGTGCCAACCCCGAACACGTGGCGTGAGTTGCTGGCCACGATCGACGGCCGCGCCGACGAGGCGCCGCTCGATCGTCAGCAGGTGGCGCTCCAGGAATACGGGCTGCCAATCCGGACCTCCTGCAGGCGCTGTCTGCCCGTGGTGCGCACGTCACGTCGGTGCCGGTGTATCGATGGGCAATGCCGGCAGATGTCGAGCCGCTGCGCGACGCCGTGCGCGCCATCGTCCGAAACGAGATTGACGTCGTCATCCTGACCGCGAGCATTCAGCTCGTCCACTTGCTGCAGGTGGCCCGCGACATGGGCCTGGAAGCCGCGATGCGCGGCGGGCTGGAACGAGTGGTCCTCGCGTCGATCGGCCCGATGACATCCGAGGAACTTCGTCATCACGGGCTGCCTATCGACTACGAGCCGTCCCACCCCAAGATGGGCTTCCTCGTCAAAGAGCTCGCCGAGAACTGCCGGACCTTGCTCGACGCGAAGCGACGTCCCGAAACCACGCCATCCACGGAAGCGGAGCGATGCACAGAAGCGACGACCTAGCGATCAGCGGCAGCGCAAATGCGAACGAGGTCATCGGCCGCGAATCGATCGGCTTTCTGCATGAGATCGGTAGCCGTTTTGCGGCCGCCGATTCCCTCCAGACTGTCCTGAGCCGGGTCGTCAACTTCGTCTCGACCGTGGTCCGCTGCGACTCGTGTTTCATCTACGTCCTGGAGGACGATGCGCTGGTGCTGCGGGCGTCCAAGGATCCTCACACCGATATCGTCGATCGGCTCAAGCTGCGCGTTGGCCAGGGCATCACCGGTTGGGTTGCCGAGCATCGTCAACCGGTCGCTGTCGGTTGTCACGCCTTCGAAGATCCGCGCTTTCAAGTCTTCAACGATTTGCCGGAGGACAAGTACGAGGCGTTCCTGTCGGTGCCAGTGCTGTGCCGCGGACGTCTCGTCGCCGTCATCAACCTGCAGCATCGGTTTCCACACGAGCACAGCTGGGCCGAGATCCAGCTCGTCGCCACCATTGGGTTTCTCGTCGGCGCCGAGATCGCGCTGGCACGGCTCGAGTCTGAGAACAGCCAGTTGTCGGAGCGGCTCGAAACGCGTAAGGTCCTGGACCGCGCGAAGGGGATCCTGCAACGGGATCTCGGCATCAGCGAGGAAGAGGCCTACCTCACCATTCAGCGCCAAAGCCGGCAGCGGCGGCGATTGAAGCGCGAGATTGCGGAAGCGATCCTGCTGGCCGACGACCTGCGTCGCGGTCAGCGTTAGCTCGAGCAGGCGCGGACGGCCGCGCGCGCCGCGCTCATCACTGCATGAACAGCAAACCAAAAGCTAGCCAACTCGATGGGAGACTGCTCACGGGACTATCGCGACTACTCGTCGGCAAACAAAACGAACGCTCGGTGCACGTGAGCGTACGCTCACAGGTAGTCAGCCGCATAGGGAAGGGCGGTCAGCCTGGACCGCCCTTCCGCGGCACTGAGGCCCACATGCCCGCCCGAACCCCGTCATCCACCGCAACACACTGAACTCTCCACGCGCCGGGAACCATCTGATTCGGAGCTGTATACTTTCGAGCTCCAACGAGGAGCCTGCAAGTACGCGTAGACTTCAGGTAAGTCAGGCGCCGCGTTCCGACTAATCTCTGTATTCCCGAGGGACATTGCTTCAGCATCCCGTCTCCACCCGCCGCGCGTTCATGTGAGGCATTCATGGCAAGAGGCCGCCCGCTAGAAATGGAACAGGAGCTCATCGAGGCATTCCGCCGCAGCGGCCTGGCGAGCGAATACCTGGTCAGCATTCTGCCAATCGCCATGTGGCGACTCCCGCCTCCGACCGGACGCGGCCGCACGATTGCCGCCATCGTCGCGCACATGCAGAGCGTCCGGCGCACGTTTGCCCGCATGGGGGGCGCCCGTCCGGGCCCGCCTGCGCTCGACAGGCAGCGCGTGACCCGGGACGAAGCCTGCCGCGCAGTCCGGCAGTCAACCGATGATCTCGCGGGCCTGTTCGAGTCCGCGCTGGCTGAACGGCAAGCCCGCGTGAAGGGGATGCCTCGCCGGGCGATCGACATGCTGACGTATCTGCTGCAGCACGATGCCCATCACCGCGGTCAGATCTGCATGCTCGCGCGCGGCTTCGGGCACGAGTTCCGGGGCGGGGACATGACGCGTCTGTGGGGCTGGAGAGCGATTGAGGCGCGTCCCGGCGGGCGACCTGCTCGTCACTAGCCCCCATCGAATGCGCGCAGTTGGCCTCAGCTTTGCTCACGGTCCGGCCGCGAGCTGAACGGGAGGCCATTTATGGAGGACGAACGTACTGAGCTGGAGGACGCGCTCACACAGTGTGAAAAAGAAAACGAACACCTGAAGGAAGAGAACGATCACCTTCGCAAGTCCGCCGAATCGTTCGGCGATCTGGCGGAGCGCCTCAACGCACGGAACCGCCAGAAAAGGGATCTCGATCGGGGAAAAGCGCCAGTCGAGGTGTCGGGTAGTCTGCCGCGCGGCGGATAACGTCGGTCGCCGGCGCTGCCAGGGGGACGACTATCTCGTCTGACGCCCGAGTGAAGCGTGTTACTATTGAGCTTCCCCACAACGTCGCCACGGCTCCGTTAGTCAGCTCCTGGGAATGCTCGCCGGTCGCGAGACCCGGAGCGTGACGCTTGTGATCGCTACAGACGGAAACGGGCCATGAAGACATCTCTCCTTCAGTACGTCGCTGTAATTGCCCTCTCGAGCGCCGCGGGAATGACGTCGGTCGTGGCGCAGGCACCGACTCCAGCGTTCCAGAGCTCGGTTGACGTCGTCAGCATCCAAGCCTCCGTGCGCGACAAGCGCGGGCGACCGATCTCGAGTCTGACGACTGCTGATTTCGAAGTCCGCGACAACGGTCAAGCCAGACCGATCCTTTCGTTTCGGTCCGATCGACAGTCTCCTGTCAGTCTTGCGATTCTGACCGACATGAGCGGAAGCATGGCCGTAGCCTCGAAAATGGCGATGGCGCGGCAGGCGTTCGCCACGCTCCTGTCGCTGTTGCGCGACGGGCATGACGAAGTCGCGCTGTTTACGTTCGATTCCGCTCTCCATGAACGGCAGCCGTTTACAAGCGACATCACGCGCCTCAAAGGCGCCCTGGACGGTTTCGAGCCGTTCGGATCGACATCGCTCTACGATGCGACAGCCGCCACGGCGCGACGACTCGCCGATCGCTCGGCGACACACAAAGCGATCATCATCCTCACTGACGGGACTGACACCAGCAGCACGCTGACTGCGCCGGAAGTATCCGGGCTGGCGAGTTCGATCGATGTGCCCGTCTACATCGTGGCGACGGTCCCATCAATCGACGAGGCCACGATGATGGAAGCGGCGGAACGTGCCCTGCCGTCAGGCAGCGCCGACTTGCGTGACCTCGCTGAATGGACTGGGGGTCAGTTGGTCTTTTCGCGCAACTTCGTCGAGACCACTGTGGTCGCCACACGCCTTCTCGACGAGCTGCGCCAACGATATGTCCTCGCCATCGAGGCCGCTCGGCTCAATGAGTGGCGCCGGCTCGAGGTTCGGGTCAAACACCCATCGGCTGTCGTCAAGGCGAGAAGCGGCTACTTCGGCGGGTAGTGTCGCCGGCGCATTTCTGGCGCCTTCGGGCATAGGCGCCACGCCGAGGCCTGTAGCCTGAAGGCACAATGCGTCACTGTGCCACCCAGGCCTGGCCCGAACCGCGTCCTCCACCCCAAATTTTCAGCACCACAGCGTTCCGTGGCATCGATGGAAGCGCGTGACCGTACCGTCCCGGGCATCATCTCGATTCTCGTGTGCCCGACGGGAACGTGACCGGTCCTCAACAGCTGACGCACGAGGAAAGGACACCGAGGACTCAAACCTCGCCGCTGACGCCGGGTGATAGACTCTTGCCGACGTCAAGACGTCGCAAGGAGCTGACCGGTGATATTCGACGCTGGACCATCCTCTCTCTTGATTGCAGCGGCAGTGGTCTCGGTCATGCTTCTGCACTCAATCTACAGCATCGGTCCCGCGCAGGTCGGACTGGTCCGGAAGCGATTCGGAGCCAAGCTCCCAGGCGACAATCCACTGGCGTTTCGCGGGGAAGCCGGGTACCAAGCGCAATTGCTCATGCCCGGCCTCCGTTTCAAATTCGGCCTGGTGTTCTCCGTGACGAAGCATCCCTGGGTGCAGGTCCCTGCGGGTCAAATCGGCGTGGTGATTGCCCAGGTTGGACAGCCGCTGCCCATCGGCGCAAAGTCGGCGGTGTACAAACCAGAGTTTGGCAATTTCAGCGACCTGAACACGTTCATCGAACAAGGCGGTCAAAAGGGCGTGCAGAGACCGGTGCTGTCTCCTGGCACGCTGGCCCCGATTCATCCCGTCGCCTTCCTGGTGATTACCAAGCCGGAAGTCTTCGGCCAACCGATTTCTACCGACCTCAGCGCGTTGGCTCAGAAGAAGGGCGCGCTGACATACGCGGAGTTCGGGCTCGAAGAACGGCAGCTCGAAGTCACACGGATTTCACCGTATCCAACCGAGGCTGGACGAGTCCTCGACATGGTTGGTGTCGTCACCACCTTGGAAGGCGAGCCACTGCCTGCAGGTGATATTGCGAGCCGTCTGGGCGGATTCAGGGATATCGAAGCGTTGGAGGCGGACCCCGGCGCGAGCTCCGCTACGGATGCGCGACTCATCGAGACCATTCTGGGCAACCAGAACGACCGGCACAGCGCCTACCAGGACTTTCAGAAATTCCTGCAATTGGGCGGCAAGATCGGACTGCAGCACGATCCGCTGCTGTATGGCGCCTACAACCTCAACCCGTTCCTGGTCCGCGTGGAAGAAGTGCCCATGCTCGTCGTCGAGCAGGGTCAGGTCGCCGTCATGAAGGCGTACGTCGGTCTGCCGACGCAGGATACGTCCGGTGTTGAGTTCAAGTTCGGCAGCCTCGTGCGGCCCGGTCATCGCGGCATCTGGCAGGAGCCGCTGCGAACCGGAAAATACCCGATCAATCCTCGCTGTTACCAGGCCGTCATCGTGCCAACGTTCATCATCACGCTGAACTGGGCCGATGTGGTATCGCAGGCTCACAATCTCGATGCGCAACTGAAGCAGATTGAGGCGAAGAGCAGTGAAGGGTTTCACTTTGCCATCGATCTGCAGGTGCAGATTCACATTCCAGACACCCAGGCTCCGTATGTCATCTCGATGGTCGGGAGCGTGGCGAACCTCGTCAACGAGGTGCTGCAGGCTGCGGTCGGCAATCATTTCCGGAACAAGCTGCAAAGCATGCCCGCGGTCAGCTTCATCGCCACCAGGGAAGCGGTCCAGCAAGGGGCATTCGAGTACGTCAAAGAGGAACTGGCGAAGTATCGGGTCGAAACGCGCGGCGTGTACATCCAGGCAGTGGTGCTGCCAGAGCAGCTGGTTGGCGTGTTGACGGAGCGGGAAATCGCCAATCAGCAAATCGCCACCTACAAGATGCAGCAATCGGCGCAGGACCAGCGGACGGAAACCGAAAAGGCCAAAGGCACCGCGGATATGCAGGCGGACCTGGCGAAATCCCAGGTGGGTGTGGACATCCAGACCAACCGGACCGCGGCCCGGAAAATGGAGGCCCAGGGAGAGGCGGCCTTTATCGAGCAGACCGGCGCAGCCCAGGGCGCGCAGGTCAAATCGATCGGCCTGGCCCGGGCCGAAGCCTACGAGCGACAGGTTGCCGCGCTCGGAGCGAACGCGACAGCACTCGTGAACGCCGTCGAAGCTCTCTCGAAGAGCAATGTGCCGTTCATGCCGAACACCCTCGTCATGGGTGGCAGTGATGGGAGCGGCACGCTCGGAGGAGTGATGGCGCTCTTGATGCGCCAGATCGACGCCGGGCTGGCCCGGAGGCCAGCGCCGCCGCCGCTGCCCTAGCACTCGAGTCGTCGCTGCGCAAGAAAGTCATAAAGAGTCAGTAAAAACTCCAGCTACGCGCGCGCATCGCTCTCAGCCGATGCCAGAATGGCGGTAGAGCCAACCATGGACCGCCACGCCACAACCCGGGATGCGATCGCGCTCCTCCTCAGCATCGGCGTGCTTGGTCTGGCAGTAGCCCTTCTCAGGATGCTGCCCGATGTCAGCGCGACGACCGTCGCGCTGGCGCTGCTGCTGGTTGTCCTCGGCACCGCAACCAACGCACGCCTGGCCGTCGCGATCGTCGTATCCGTTGTGGCAATGCTGGCGTTCAATTTCTTCTTTCTTCCTCCCATTGGAACGTTGACCATTGCGAACCCGCAGAACTGGGTGGCGTTGTTCGCGTTTCTGACCGTGTCCGTCATCGCCAGCAATCTCTCGGCCGCTGCCAGGGACCGGGAGCGTGAGGCCATCGCTCGCGGCAACGAAGTCACGCGCTTGTTCGACCTGACACGAGATGTCCTGCTGACCACGGAGACCGCCACGGCCATGGACATCATCGCTCGCCAGGTCGCGCGCCGTTTCGAGCTGACCACGGTGGCGATCGCCCTTCCCGCCGACCATGGATGGCGCGTGTATCAGGGGGGGAGCAGCGACGTGGCCATCGACGAGGCCGTCCTGAATACTGCGCTCGCGAAGGCGCGAGGGACGCTGGAGTTCGACGCGCACCAGCGCGCCTATGGCGGACACGTGCAGATCGGCGACGCCCAGACCGGCCTGAAAATCGTGCCGCTGCGCCACGGTGTGAAGGCCATGGGCCTGCTCGCGGCGGGCGCGTCGGATCTCGATATCGGCACGCTGGATGCGCTTGGCGGCGTCGTCGCGATTGCCATCGAGCGCACGCAGTTTCTCGGCGAGCGTGACGCCGCGGAGCGCGTTCGGCAGAAGGCGGATCTTGCAGCGACGCTTCTGGCGTCCTTGAGCCACGACCTCAGGACGCCGCTGACGGCGGCCCGGGTCGCCGTCGAGAACCTTCGCGGCGAGCTGACGGCTGACGAACGCAAGGCGCAGACCGACCTCGCGGCTGCGGAGCTCGGCCGCCTGTCGCGTCTCTTCCAGGACATCCTGGACATGGCGCGAGTGGATGCCTCCGCGATCCTGATCGAGCGGCAGTGGGTCACGCCGGCGGAAGTCATCGATGCCGCCATGGCCCACGTGCGTCACACGCTCACCGGGCGAACGGTCAACGTGGATGCCGATGGCGAGATGGTCGTTGAAATCGATCCCCGGCTGGCGTCCGGGGCGCTCTCCCACCTGCTCGAGAACGCCGCGCAATATTCGCCGGCCGACCGCAGCATCGACGTCGTCGGCCGCGCCGAGCCCGACGGGCTGCGCGTGTCAGTCGTCGACCAAGGACCGGGGTTGGATCCAGGCGAGCTCGATCACCTCTTCGAGCGGTTCTATCGCGGTCGGGCTGCGCGGCAACTGTCGCCAGGAACGGGAATGGGACTCGCGATCAGTCGTGGGCTGCTGGCCGCCGCCGGGGGCCGGGTCTGGGCCGAGAACGTGCCTGGCGCGGGCGCCAGGTTCTCGATGGTCGTGCCCGGGGCCATCCGCCGCGTCGTGGAGGAGCGCTGAGTGGCCGACCGCATCCTCGTCGTCGACGACGAGCCGAACATCCTGGCGACCATCACGCCGCTGCTCTGCGGCCGCGGGTACGACGTGCTGACCGCGATGACCGGACACGCGGCACTCGAAGCCGTGCACCGGGACGCGCCGGACCTCGTTATCCTGGACCTCGGACTGCCGGACCTCGACGGGGTCGAGGTCTGCACTCGGATTCGCGAGAGCCGCACCACCCCGATCGTCGTGTTGTCGGCGCGCGGCGGCGAGAACGACAAGGTACGGGCGCTCGATGCCGGCGCCGACGACTACGTCACCAAGCCGTTCGGAACGGAGGAGCTCCTCGCGCGCGTGCGCGTGGCGCTGAGACGGATCGACACGGCACAGTCGAACGAGCCGATCGTGCGCGGCAAGCTGGTGATCGACCGGGAGCGCTTCCGGGTGCTCACCGACGGCAAGGAGGTCAGGCTCACGCCGAAGGAATTCGAGCTGCTGACCTATCTGGCGCAGCGGCCGGGGCGTGTCGTCACCCATCGCGCGATTCTGCGGGCCATCTGGGGGCCACAAGCGCTGAACCAGCCAGAACACCTGCGGGTCCTCGTCGGGTCGCTTCGACGGAAGATCGAACCCAATCCCTCTGCGCCGCAGTACATCCTCACGGAGCCATGGGTTGGCTATCGATTCATGGACGCGTGACCGTGCCGGGGCGCGTGGCGAGACTTATCGCGCTGCCTGCGTCACGCGCCCGGCTCACCAAGCGGCACGACTTGCACGGCAGCGTCTCGAACCTCTTCCAGAAATCGGTTCAAGGTCGATCCCTTCAACAGAATCTCCCATCGCGTACGAGCGCTCTGCCCGAAGATGACATGGGTAATGCCTTCGCGCTTGGCAAAGGCGATCAGACCGTCAGCGGGCTTGTCGGCTTTCACGCGCACGATCGTGGCTCCGAGATCCTTCGCCAGGGCGATGTTACGCTCCAACGCCTGCTGATCCGTGCGCTTGATGTGGCCGGGTGCCTCTCGCGGTGTTTCGACGTAAACCGCGTACCAGTGCGCGCCCAGCCGGCCGGCGATGCGCGCCCCGGCGCGAAGCACCCGCGGAGCATCGGCGCTCGAGCTCACGCACACCATCACTCGTTCAGGAATCAGCGCCGGCTCGAGACCCTCGCGCTGGCGATGCGACGCCGCTTTCTCGCCGATCTCGTCGGCAACCGCACGCAAGGCCAGCTCGCGCAGCGTCGAGAGATTCGTCTCCCTGAAGAAATTCGTCAGCGCCTGCTCGACCTTTTCCGGCTTGTACACCTTTCCCTGTCGTAACCGGGTCTGGAGCTCCTGCACGGTCACGTCCACGTTGACGACTTCGTCGGCGCGATCGAGAAACGTGTCGGGCACGGTCTCGCGCACGCGGACGCCGGTCACACGGCTCACCGCGTCGTTCAGCGTCTCCAGGTGCTGAATGTTGACGGCTGTCAGGACACCGATGCCGGCGTCGAGCAGGTCGAGCACGTCCTGATATCGCTTCTCGTGTCGTCCGCCCGGCGCGTTCGTGTGCGCCAGCTCGTCGACCACGGTGAGCTGCGGCTTCCTGGCAAGGATCGCCTCCAGATCCATCTCTTCGAGGATCACGCCCCGGTACTCGACGCGCCGCCTCGGGATGATCGGCAGATCCTGCAGCCGCGCTTCCGTATCGGCGCGGCCGTGCGTCTCGACGAAGCCGACCACGACATCGACGCCCTCCAGACGGAAGGCATGGGCGTCTTCGATCATTGAATAGGTCTTGCCAACGCCGGGGGCAGCACCGATGTAGATGCGGAGGCGCGCACGCTCTGCGGTCTGCAGCTTCGCCAATGCCTGCTCGCCCGTGATGCGGGTGGGATCCGACACCAAGGCATCGTAGCGCGAGCGTAGCGGCGAGCTGCGGCTCTTTATGAACTCTTTACGACTTTTCGAGACGGTCCTTACGCCTTTATGAATTCTTTAGCGACTCTTGATGCTCTTCTTACGGCCAGGCGCCCTATGCTCGAGACGAAAGGCAGGTTCCCGTGCTGGATGTTGTCTTCGTCGCTGTGTCCCTGGTGTTCTTTGCCGTCGCCGTAGGCTACGTGTCGCTGTGCGACCGGCTGATGAAGTGAGCGCGCTATGAGTCTCGATTACCTCGTCGGATTGGTCGTGAGCCTGGCCCTGCTGGCGTACCTCGTGCTCGCCATGATGAAGCCGGAGAAGTTCTGACATGACTGCGAATGGCTGGTTGCAAATCGTCGTGTTTCTTCTGGCTGTCCTTGCCGTGACACCGCTGCTGGGCGGTTTCATGGCGCGGGTGTTCTCGCGCCAGAAGACGTTCCTCGACTCGGTCGTGCGGCCCATCGAACGCCTGGTCTACAAGCTGACCGGCGTGGACGAGACGCGCGAGATGCGGTGGACGGAGTACGCGGTGGCGGTGCTGATGTTCAGCGTGGTGTCGCTGCTGGTGCTGTACGTCATGCAGCGTATTCAGCACGTCCTGCCGCTCAACCCGCAGGGCTTTGGTCCGGTGGCGCCGGACCTGGCGTTCAACACCGCTGTGTCGTTCACCACGAACACGAACTGGCAGGCGTACGGCGGCGAGACGACGATGAGCTATTTCACGCAGATGGCCGGGCTCGCCTACCACAACTTCGTCTCGGCCGCGGTCGGCATCGCCGTCGCGATTGCGTTCATCCGCGGCATCGCCCAGCGCGAAAAGGACACGCTCGGGAACTTCTGGGTCGACATGGTTCGGGCGACGCTGTGGGTGCTGCTGCCGATCTCGATCGTCGGCGCGCTCTTCCTCGTCTCGCAGGGCGTCGTGCAGAACCTCAAGCCGTACGACAAGGTCGCCGTCGTCGATCCGCAGACCATCAGCTCGACCGGCGCCGACGGCAAGGCGCAGACGACGGTCGTCAGCGAACAGACGATCGCGCAGGGACCGGTGGCGTCGCAGGAGATCATCAAGCAGTTCGGGACCAATGGCGGCGGCTTCTTCAATGCCAACAGCTCGCATCCATTCGAGAATCCGACACCGCTGACCAATTTCCTCGCGATGTTCGCGATCTTCGCGATCTCGGCCGGTCTCACCTACACACTCGGGTCGATGACGGGATCGCGCCGCCACGGCTGGGCAGTCTGGAGCGCGATGGCGTTCCTCTTCGTCGCCGGCGTCTCGGTGGCGTACTGGGCCGAAGCCCGCGGCAACCCGATGTTGACCGCCGCCGGCGCCGACCAGGTGGTCTCCGATCAGTCCTCGGGCGGGAACATGGAGGGCAAGGAGGTGCGATTCGGCATCGCCAATACCGCCCTCTTCGCCACCGTCACCACCGACGCCAGTTGCGGCGCCATCAACGGCTGGCACGACTCGTTCACGCCGCTCGGCGGCCTGGTGCCGCTCGCCAACATGCAATTGAGCGAGGTGGTGTTCGGCGGCGTCGGCGCGGGCATGTATGGAATCCTCGTCTACATCATCCTCGCGGTCTTCATCGCCGGCCTGATGGTCGGGCGGACGCCGGAATACCTGGGTAAGAAGATTCAGGCGTTCGAGGTGCAGATGGCGATGCTGACGGTGCTGATCTTCTCGTTCCTCATCCTGACGTTCACCGCCATCTCGTCGGTGTCGCCGGACTTCGGCACATCGAGCATCTTCAATCCCGGGCCGCACGGGCTGTCGGAGATGCTCTACGCCTACTCGTCCGCCGGCGCCAACAACGGCTCGGCCTTCGGCGGCATCAGCGTGAACACCAAGTGGTACAACACGACGCTCGGGCTCACGATGCTCTTCGGGCGCTTCTTCATGATCATCCCGCCGCTCGCGATCGCCGGGAGCCTGAGCCGGAAGAAGATCGTGCCCGCGTCGCTCGGCACGTTCCCTGTGACCACACCGCTGTTCACCGCGCTGCTGGTGGGCGTGATCGTGATCGTCGGAGCGCTCACATTCTTTCCGGTCCTCAGTCTTGGACCCATCGTCGAGCATTTCATCATGCAGGCAGGGCAGGTGTTCTGATGGCGACACAAACCCGTTCACTCTGGGATCCGCAGATCGTGCAGCGCGCCGTAGGGGACGCGTTCCGAAAGCTCCACCCGCGCACGATGGCTCGAAACCCGGTGATGTTCGTCGTGCTGGTCGGAAGCGTGCTGACGACGCTGCGCATGGCTCAGACCGTCGTCACCGGCAGCGGCAACATCCTCTTCGAGCTGCAGATCACGTTCTGGCTGTGGCTGACGGTGCTGTTCGCCAACTTCGCGGAGGCGATGGCCGAGGGACGCGGCAAAGCGCAAGCCGACACGCTCCGGCGCGCCAGGACCGAAACGATGGCCAGGCGTGAGCGCGCCGGTGGCACGATTGAGACCGTTCCCGCACCGTCGCTGCGCAAGGGCGACATCGTTCGGGTCGACGCGGGCGAGGTCATCCCGGCCGACGGCGACGTCATCGAAGGCGTCGCCTCGGTGGACGAGAGCGCCATCACCGGCGAGTCGGCGCCCGTGATCCGCGAATCCGGCGGCGATCGCTCCGCGGTCACGGGCGGCACGAAAGTGCTGTCGGACTGGATCCGCGTCAAGGTGACGGTGAACCCGGGCGAAACCTTCCTGGATCGCATGATCGCGCTGGTCGAGGGTGCCGAGCGGCAGAAAACGCCGAACGAGATCGCCCTCAACATCCTGCTCGCAGGGCTGACGATCGTCTTCCTGATCGCCGTCGTCACGCTGCAGCCGTTTGCGATCTACTCGGGCGCTCCGCAATCGCTCTTCGTGCTGGTCTCGCTGCTCGTCTGCCTCATTCCCACGACGATCGGCGGCCTGCTGTCGGCGATCGGCATCGCGGGGATGGACCGGCTGGTGCAGCACAACGTGCTCGCCATGTCGGGACGAGCGGTCGAAGCCGCCGGAGACGTGCACACCCTGCTCCTCGACAAGACCGGCACGATCACGCTCGGGAATCGCCAGGCGACGGAGTTCATTCCCCTGTCCGGCGTTGGCGCAGAGACGCTGGCCGACGCGGCGCAGCTTGCCTCCTTGCCGGATGAGACGCCCGAGGGCCGGTCGATCGTAGTGTTGGCGAAGGAGAAGTACGGCCTCCGAGGCCGCGAGTTCTCACCGCAGCAGGCGATGTTCGTGCCCTTCACCGCGCAGACGCGAATGTCCGGGATCGATCTCGTGATCCAGCGCAGCGCCGTCGCCGCCGGTGGCGGCCGGTCCTACGGAGATTCGGATGTACGGGAGATCCGGAAGGGTGCCGCAGAGGCCATCGAGGCGTGGATCCTCTCGAAGGGCGGCAGTGTATCGGAGGAATTGACGGCCGTCGTGCAGCGTGTCGCTCGCGCCGGAGGAACGCCGCTGGTTGTGGCTGAAGGGCGTCGCGCGCTCGGCGTCATTCATCTCAAGGACATCGTCAAGGGCGGCATCCGCGAGCGCTTCGCGCACCTGCGGGCGATGGGGATCAAGACCGTGATGATCACCGGCGACAACCCGCTGACCGCCGCCGCCATCGCGTCCGAGGCCGGGGTCGACGACTATCTCGCGCAGGCGACCCCGGAAGACAAGATGGCGCTGATCCGGCGTGAGCAGGCGGACGGAAAGCTGGTCGCCATGACCGGCGACGGCACCAACGACGCGCCCGCTCTCGCTCAGGCAGATGTCGGCGTGGCGATGAACACCGGCACGCAGGCGGCCAAGGAAGCGGGCAACATGGTCGATCTCGACTCGAACCCGACCAAGCTGATCGAGGTCGTGGAGATCGGCAAACAGCTGCTCATCACGCGCGGTGCGTTGACGACGTTTTCGATCGCCAACGACGTCGCGAAGTACTTCGCGATCATTCCCGCGATGTTCCTGGCGACGTTTCCCATGCTGGGTGCGCTGAACATCATGGGGTTGCGGACGCCGGAATCGGCCATCCTGTCGGCCGTGATCTTCAACGCGCTCGTCATCGTCGCACTCGTGCCCCTCGCATTGCGCGGCATCTCGTACCGCCCCGAGGGAGCCGGTGCACTGCTGCGGCGCAACCTCCTCATCTACGGCGTCGGTGGAATCATCGTCCCGTTCATCGGGATCAAGATCATCGACGTGGTCATCACCACGCTTCGACTCGCGTGAGGGCGGCCCGCGGCTTCAACTGGAGAACACCATGAACGTCATGCGCAATATCGTCACCGCCGCACTGATGACCGTCGTCACCACGCTGCTGCTCGGGATCATCTACCCGCTCGCCATCACGGGAATCGCGCAGGTGCTGTTCCCGGACAAGGCGAACGGGCAACTGGTGGAGCACAACGGAAAAGTCGTCGCCTCCCGGATCATCGGACAGGCGTTCTCCTCGCCCGGGTACTTCCGGTCGAGGCCATCGGCCGCAGGCACTGGCTACGACGCGGCGAACTCGGCGGGCACGCAGCTTGGTCCGACCAACAAGAAGCTGGTCGACAACGTCAAGGCGAACGTCGAAACGGCGCGCACGGAGAATGCGACCGCACCGGTCCCCATCGACCTGGTCACCACTTCGGCGTCGGGGCTCGATCCTCACCTCTCCCCCGCGGCCGCGGACTTCCAGGTCGGACGCGTTGCCCGCGAGCGCGGGGTGTCGGAGTCGGATGTTCGCGCGCTCGTCGCGTCGCACACCGAAGGACGTCAGCTCGGCTTCCTCGGCGAACCGCGCGTCAAGGTGCTCGAGCTCAACCTCGCGCTCGACGCCGCCCATCCCATGAAGGCGCCGGGGAAGTAACCGGGTGGACCTATGTGTTCAATTTCTCCGACGATCGTGATGCGGACACGGCATCGTGCTGCACGACGCCTGCCGCGCAGCCTGGTGGTCGTGGCCATCTCCGCCGCCGTGGTTTCGGCCTGCAATCGCCCGGCACAGCTCACCCAACTGGTCGAAGCACGGCGCGTGGCGTCTGCGCTTCACGTCCAATTCACGTACGCCGCGGATGCTGCGAACCGGGCGGTCATGGCCGATACCGACGATGCCTCGACGGCCGCGGCCAACGAGGCCCGGCAGGCTAGGCAAGCTGTCGAACGCCACGTCGAGACGCTTCGGCCCATGCTCGCGTCGCTTGGCTTCAACGACGACCTGAAGCACCTGGACGGGTTCACGTCGCGATTCGACGAGTACCGGAAGCTCGACGACGAGATCCTGTCATTGGCAGTCCAGAACACCAACCTCAAGGCGCAGCGCTTGTCGTTCGGTCCCGCGCAAGAGGCAGCGGTCGCCTTTCGCTCGTCGGTCGATGCGGCAGTCAGGAGCAGCACGGCCAAAGATCGCTGCGACGCGTTGACGATCGCGGCGCGAGCGAGTACCGCGCTCCTCGAAATGCAAGTAATGCAGGCGCCGCATATCGCTGAACCTGATGACGCGGTGATGACGCGTCTCGAAGGCCAGATGACCGCGGCGGCAGCGGTCGCCGGCAAGTCAGTCGACGAGCTGGGCCGTACCCTTCCGCCGGCCGCGCGCCCTCAGCTCGACGCGGCGCGCGCCGCGCTCTCGCGCTTCATGGCGATCCACGGCGAGATCATCACGCTGTCCCGCCGCAACACCAACGTCCGTTCGCTCGCATTGTCGCTCGGCCGAAAACGGGTGCTGACGGCGGCATGTGAGGAGCTGTTGCAAACCTTTGAAACCGCGCTCGCGGGGCATGCGTTCAACGCCACGCGCTAGTGGTCCTTCTTCAACGTGGACGGGCCACTAGGCCTACCACGGGGGCAGCGTCCGGAACAGGAACTCCTTGAGGAAGGCGTCTTCGGCTGCGAGAAGATCCGACGCGTTGCCGTGGAACTGGATCCGGCCCTCGTGCAGGACCATGAACTCGACGTTCGGCGTTTCGCCCTTGTCGGCCTTCGCGATCCGGATCTTGCCGTCCGCGCGGATCGCGTTGTGCTCGGCGATGTAGTAGGCGTCTCGAATCTGGTGCGTCACGACGATCGACGTCGCACGCTGCAGGTCCCGCAGCTTGACGATCTCGTCGTCCACGCTCGTCGCGATGATCGGGTCGAGCCCCGTCGTCGGATCGTCGAACAGCAGGAGGCTCGGGTTCGATGCCACCGCGCGGGCGATGGCGACGCGCCGGCGCTGACCGCCCGACAGCGTCGACGGCATGCGGTCGATGAAGTCGGAGAGACCCACGAAGCCGAGGACCTCCTCCACTCGCGCGCGCACGTCGTCCATCGGCGTGTCGGTCTCCTCGTACAACCGGTACCCGACGTTCTCCGCGACGGTCAGCGAGTCGAACAGCGCATTCTCCTGGAACATCATGCCGATGTCGGCGCGCACGCGGAGGAGATCCTGCTCGGGCATGTCGTCGATCCGCTGGCCGTTGACAACGATTTTTCCGGCATCAGGTCTCAACAGACCAAGAATCAGCTTGAGCACGAGGGATTTCCCGGCACCGCTCGGACCCAGGAACACCCGCATCGCGCCCTTGGGCACGCTGAAGCTCAGGTCGCGGAGCACGACATGGTCGTCGAAGGCCAGCGATACGCCTTCGAAGACCACGGCGTCCGATGCAGCAGGTGTTTTTGGGCCCTCGATCTTCGCCGCGGACGGCGTCCGTTCCATCACATCCTTGTATCACGCCCGGGGGCGGCGGATTACGCCGCATTCCCAGATCCGCCGAGAGCGGCTACGATTGACACAACATGGACGCCTCCATCTGCCCGCTCTGCGGGGAGCCGAACGGCTGCGCGATTGTCGAGGGCAAGTCGGAGTGCTGGTGCTTCACCGCCACCGTGCCGGAGGCCGTCGTCGCACGGGTTCCCGACGACGATCGCAATCGTCGATGCATCTGTCAGCGTTGTGCCGCGTCAGCGCCGACGGCTGCCGATCGCACGGACGAGCAGACCGATCTTCCGATCGCCTGCGCGTTGACTCCGGATGACCTCCGCAGTCGACGCGAAGGCCTGCTGGCAGACCTGCTGCGCCAGGCCGAGAGTCAGGAGCGGCTGCCTGAGGGGATTCGCCTGCGGTTTGCCGCGTCGGCGGAGGTGCTCGCACTCATCGCGCGCGCCGTCGAAGCCGAGCGTCAGTGCTGCCGCTTCCTTCGCTTCGGGATCGTCGTCGAGCCCGCAGGCGGACCGATGTTCCTTGAAGTCAGCGGCGGGCCGGGCACCGGGGATTTTCTGGACGCCCTCGTACAGCTGTAGTGTCCGCCTTAGGCGGACTCAGTGTAGTCCGGGCCAAAACGGGCTGCTGAAAATCTCCCTGTGATGAAGGAACGAAACGCGTCAGAACCGCGCGCCGGCGGCCGATGTCGCGGTCACTGCTGGCGGACCGTTGAACAGCGCGTTGAAGACCAGCTTGAACGTGCCGTGCGTCTGGTCGCGGTGCTGCGGACGGAAGCCGATCACGACCACTCGTCCCTCGCCGTGCGCGACCGAGACGGCGGCGGCCTTCTTCGCGATCACGCTTTCACCGAGCAACCATCCGCTCTGCAGAATCTCCCGCTCGGCGAAGGTCGCGAAGATCTCGACGTTGGGGCTCGACGTCGTGACCTCGTACGCCTGACTGCCGTCGAGGAAGAGCGCGTAGCCTTCGCGCGGCATGCCGAACGCGATCGGATGGCGGTTGTCGTACCGCACGCGCAGCGTCGAGCCGGGCGACCAGAACTGCGTGGACGGGAGACCCGCGACGACGTTGCGGAGCGGAAGGCCGAAGCGCTGAATCGGGAGCTCGGCCGACTGGCCGAACGTGACGAGGGTACCGCCCTTCTGGACGAATGCCTGCAGCACCTTGACGCCGTCGGCGCCGAACCCGCTGCGGTATTCCGGCGGCGTGCCGCCGCCCTGCCGCCCGCCCGCGCCCGCCGGCGCCTCGCCACCGCCGCCGCCACGGCCACCACCGCGCCCGCCGCGGCCGCCGCCCGCGCCCTCGGCGACAGGCTCGCCCGTCATCGCGTTCATCGAGTCAGCCGGAAGGATGATCACGTCGAACGTGCTGTTCAGATCGCCCTTGCCAATCTCGGCGTCCATCAGCGGCTTCACGGGAATGTTGAACTGCTCGAACATCAGGCGCGACCAGCCTTCGTCCATGTTGCCGCCGCCGTATCGCTGATACATCGCGATGCGCGGCTTGCGCAGCGCGTACGCGGCCGCGGGCACCGCTGACGGCGCCGCGTTGAAGTCGACGCCGGTCTGCTTCGCCACGTCGTTCACGGCCGCGCCGGAAGCGGCGGCTACGACGAAGTCGCCCGGCGTGAAGCCGTCTCCCGACGGCACGCGGCGCACGGCGACCCCCTTCTCGAGCAGGAGTGTGACCGCGCGGAACGCGTCGTTCTGCTTCGTGCTGATCACGTAGCCGTTCGGCGCGTTCGCCGCCACGGCTCCCGGCGGCCACGTCGTCGTCGTCACCTTCGCCAGTCCCTGGGTGACGGGCTCCCCCAGCGGATCGCACCGGACGCCCATGAACTCGGCGAACGTGTCGGTCGCCATGTCGTACGGGCGGATCGGATTGCCCTGCCGGTCGCGCGTGTACGTGTTGTCGGGATAGAAAGTGCGGCCGAGCATCCACCGCACGAGGCCGGACTTCGGCTGCGCCATCGTGACGACGTAGGAGCCGGGCGCGTAGACGCGGCCGTCGATCGTCATCTGGGCGGTGACCTGCTGCACCTCGACGCCCGAGTTGAGGAGCATGTTGACGAGCTTGCGCGCCGTCAGCGGATCGTGCTGCGGCATCGCGATCGCGTACGCCTTGACGTCGCCCTTCCCGCCGCGCTCGGTCTGGCGCGTTCCCTTGAGATACATGTTCCAGAGGACCACCTCGCGGTTGCGCGCCGCGAGATCGACCGTCGCCCACGCGGCGATCTTCTGCTGCTCGACGATGTCGCGGACGCGCCACCAGCCGCCGGGCCACAGGCTCGGCATGTTGGTCTGCGTCTCGTACTCCGGGAGGTTCCGCGGGCCGCCGCGCAGGGAATCGGGATGGATGTACAACGGGGTCGCGAGCCGCGCGCTCGCCGATTCGGTCAGCATTCCCGCGATGTTGTGGAACGGCGTGATCCAGTGGAAGCCCATGTGGCCCCAGCCGGAGTAGATCGCGTTGCCGATGACGCCCGTCTTGCCGGCAGCCTCCAGCTTGGTCCCCATGTGCGCGCCCCACCACGCCATCTCGCGCCAGACCAGCGGATCGCCGTCGGGGCGGATCGGCTCGGCGTACGGCGGGATGTAGAGGCGGGCGTTGCCGCTACCCATCTGGTGATGGTCGACGTACGCCTGCGGCATCCAATCCCGGTACATGAGCTTCGCGAGGTTCTGCGACTCCGGCAGATTCAGCGCGAACCCGTCGCGGTTGTTGTCGTGCCCGGAGTACTTCTGGTACAGCCACGGGAGCCCCGCGGCTTCGTACGGCGTGCCGACGTACTTCATGTACCAGTCGGCGATCATCTGCGTCCCGTCGGGGTTGATCGACGGCACCACGATGCTGATCACGTTGTCGAGCATCCGCTGCGACTCTTCGTCCGTGCGCGAGACGCTGTCGTAGACGTACTCGGCGGCCGTCTGCGACGCGGCCACCTCGCTCGAGTGCAGGGCGAAGCTCTGGATGACGACCGCGCGCGCTTCGGCGACGATCTTCTGCGCCTCGGCCTCGGACAGGCCGCGGGGATCGGCGAGCCGCGCGTTCAGCTGGCGCAGCCGATCGAGCTTCGCGAGGTTCGCCGGCGACGAGATGAAGAGCGCGATGTAGGGCTTGCCCTCGCTCGACTTGCCGAGCTCGACGAGCCGCAGGTTCTTCGCCGTCTTCGCGAGCGCCTGGTAGTACTCGACGAGCTTGTCCCAGTTGGCGAGCTTGCGATCCTCGCCCATTCGATAGCCGAAGAACTGCTCCGGCGACGGCAGATCGGACGTGCGCGCCGTCTGCGCTCGGGTGCTCAGCGGGCTGGCCGAGCTGATCAGGAGCAGCACGAGCAGCGCCCGTGCCACGCGCGACGAGGTCCGGGCGATCATCGCGCCGCCCGCCGCCGCGCGGCCGGTGCCGCCTTCGCTGGTTTCTCGATGACCGCTTTCGCTGCCTTCTTCTTCCCGGTGCTGACGCGATCGAGACTCTGCCTCAGCGCGTCCATGAGGTTGACGACCTTCGGCGGCGCCTCTTCCTCGGTCGCGACCACTTCTTCACCAGCGACCTTCGCGTCGATGATCCGCTGCAGCTCTTCCTGGTACTTGTCGATGTAGTCCTCGAGGTTGAGCGCCGACTCGAAGTTGCCGATCACCTGCTTCGCCAGCTTGATCTCATCGGGCTTGACCTTCGACGGCACTTCCTCGAGCTCCTCGATGTTGTCCATGCTGCGGACTTCCTTGGCGTGCCGCATGGTGTACATGACGAGGCCCTTCTCGCGCGCCTGCACGGCCACGAGGTACTCGCGTCCGTAGAGCGCGAGCTTGCCGATGCCGGCCTTGCCCTTCATCCCCTCGCGCATGACCGCGAACGCCTCGCGCGCCATCGCGCCATCCGGGGCGAGGTAGTACGGCTTCTCGACGTAGATCGGATCGATCGCGGCGGCGTCGGTGAACTGGACGAGATCGATCACGCGCGTCGACTCAGGACGCACCTTGGCCATGTCGTCGTCAGTCATGACGACGTAGCGGCCCTTCTCGAACTCGTAGCCTTTCGCGATCTCGGAGATCGGAATCTCACGCTCGCACTTCGGGCACCAGCGCTTCTGCTGGATGCGTGTCTGACACTCGGCGTGCAGCTGGTTGAAGCTGATGGTGGCCGCGGCGTCCGTCGCTGGAAACACGCGTACGGGAATATTCACCAGGCTGATCTTGAGAAAACCCTTCCACGTCGGACGAGCCGGCATCGGTGCGCTCCTGTCTGGGCTGAATTTTGCCCCATGATTATCGACGTTTTCCACCGGGTCCGTATCGCTGCACGAAACTGCACGGGCCGCCCTGCGAAGCTGAGCCGGTAGCCCTTACGTCCCGCGATCCGATTGAAAACAGTGCCCTTCCGTCACGATTATGACGCCGGGCAGACTCTGACGTATTCCGAAAGGGAGTTGATTAATGCGGCCACTTGGTTGAAGATGGACGCAGTCGATTGCCGAGTATTCGGAGATTGGGTCAGATGTGGAATCAGGGCACCCTCCTCCCGCCCTGCCCGCGGTCGTCAGTCTCCGAATACTCGGCAACCGACCCTTCCTTTTCCTCTTCCTCTGAATGATCTGGCGCGAGAAGCCAGGCGCCGCGCGGCCCATGCTGGCCACGCTCGCCGATCCACCGCTCACCGGCAGGAACCTCGTGTACGAGCCGAAGTACGACGGCATCCGCGCGATCGCGGAGCTGACGCCGTCGCGCGGCCGCGTCGCCGTGCACTTGTGGTCGCGGCTCGGCAACGAGAAGACGTCGCAGTTTCCCTCGATCGTATCGGCGCTCGAACACTTCGGCGCCGCGGCCAGGCGGCCGCTCGTCGTCGACGGCGAGATCGTCGCGCTCGATCGCGAGGGCCGGCCGATGGGCTTCCAGCGGCTGCAGGGACGCATCCACCTCTCCGGCGCGAAGGACGTGCAACGCATCGATCGCGAGCAGCCGGTGGCGTACATCGCGTTCGACCTGCTGCGCGACGGCGACGAGGATCTCCGTGGCCTGCCGCTCACCGAACGCCGCGAGCGGCTCGATGAACTGTTCCAGCTGAAACACCCGGAGACTCTGCGCACCAGCGAACAGGCTATCAACGACGGCCGCGCGCTGCACTCGCGCGCCAGCCGCGAAGGGTGGGAGGGCCTCATCGTCAAGGATGCGAGCGCGCCCTATCAGTCGGGCCGGCGCAGCCCCGCCTGGCGCAAGCTCAAGCTCGTCCAGCAGCAGGAGTTCGTCGTCGGCGGCTGGACGGAGCCGCGGCAGACGCGTCAGCACTTCGGCGCGCTGCTGCTGGGCGTGCACGACGACGGGAAAAAGGGCCTGACGTACGTCGGGCATACGGGCACCGGGTTCGACGAGCGCGAGCTCGCCCGCGTCTCGAAGCTATTGAGGCCGCGGGAGACGCGCACGTCGCCGTTCAACGCGCCCATCAAGACGAACGAGCCCGCGCACTGGGTGAAGCCGGAGCTCGTCGCGCAGGTGCGCTTCACCGAATGGACCGACGATCGCAAGCTGCGTCATCCGGTCTACCTGGGGCTGCGGGACGACAAGATGGCCAAACAGGTCGTACGGGAAGAACCGCCGGCGCCGCGCCGCGCGACATCGAAAACGCTCGACACATCGCACGTCGTCGAGCAGCTCCGCGCGCTCGAGGACGCGCGCAAGGACGGCACGATCGCGCTGCCCGACGGCACGCGCATCGGCGTCACCAACCTTGCGAAGCTCTTCTGGCCGAAGCTGAAGATCACCAAGGGCGACCTGCTCCGGTACTACGCGACCGTCGCGCCGCTCATCCTGCCGGTCGTCGCCGATCGCCCGCTCGTCATGAAGCGGTTTCCGCACGGCGTCGACGGTGCGGCGTTCTATCAGCAGAAGAAGCAGAAGGAGCAGCCGCCGGAGGGGGTACGCGTCGAGGTACTGCCCGACGATCTCGATCCGATGTCGGAGCCGGGGGCGCAGCGCCTGATCGGGGGCAACCTCATCACGCTGCTGTACATGACGCAGCTCGCGGCGATCTCGCAGGACCCCTGGTTCTCGCGCGTTCAGTCGCCGCTCGACGCCGACTACGTCGCGCTCGACCTCGATCCCGACGACCACGCGCCGTTCTCGCGCGTGCTCGACGTGGCGCGATGGGTGCGCGACGAGCTGGAGTCGTTGAAGGTCACCGCCGTGCCGAAGACGTCGGGATCGAGCGGGCTCCACGTGTACGTGCCGCTGCCGCCGGGCACGTCGTACGAGTCGGGCCAGCTCTTCTGCCAGATCATCGCGACGGTCGTCGCGGCAAAGCATCCGAAGGCCGCGACCGTGGAGCGCAAGGTGAAGGCGCGTCCGCGCGGGACCGTCTACGTCGACTTCCTCCAGAACATCCTCGGCAAGACGCTCGCGACGGCGTACAGCGCGCGCGCCAGCGACTACGCCGGCGTCGCGACGCCGCTCGCGTGGAAGGAGATCGACGAGGGCATCGATCCGCGCGACTTCACGATCCTGACGGCGCCCGCGCGCTTTCGCGAGGTCGGCGATCTCTGGGCGCGTCTCCGCACGGGAAAGCCAGCCAATCTCGAGGCCGTCTTCAAGAAGTACTCGTGAGGGGGCTGCGGTATGATCGCGAGGAGATGGGCAAGAAGTTCAAGGAACCCGAAGATGCGGCGGAGGCGTTCGGCGTCGGCAAGCTCACCCGCCATCTCTTCCTCTGCCTCGGTCCCGACTGCTGCGATCGCGACGACGGCGAGCGGACGTGGGACTACCTGAAGAAGCGCATGAAGGAGCTGAACATCACGGGCGGCGACGGTCCCTTCTACCGCACGAAGGTCGGGTGCTTCCGCATCTGCACCGACGGTCCCATCTGCGTCGTGTATCCCGAAGGGGCCTGGTACCGCGACGTCACACCTCAGAACGCGGAGCGGATCATCCAGGAACACTTGATCGGCGGACGGGTGGTGGAGGATCTGTGCTTCGCTCGCAACGAGCTGCGAACGCGATCAGTCGGTAGTCGGCTACTTTGAGTATCGGATTGTGTATGGATTCTGGATTGCCCCGGTAGCTTCGATCGTCTGTCTCACCTGGATGACGAGGGTGGCCCCCTCGAGGCGCATGACAGTCGTAAGCACGTACGGCGCAGCGGCGTCCCGTACAGGCGTGCGCGTCACCAACGACTCCCCGTCCCAGACCGTGGTCGAAACCTGAACGTATTCCGGAGCGTTCGCCGGCTTGATGACGTTCCTGCTTTCGGACCCGTCGAGCTTTTGGACCCAGCGAATCACGCCAGACGGAGACTGAGTCTCAACTACGAGCGTGTCGGGGGTCTGCGAGATGGTCGTGGTCTCGACCGCTTCACCGGGTGACGTGGGGATCTTTTTCCACTTGCCGGAGAAGTCAGGTTTCGTCTGCTCCAGTCCGGCCGTGAGCGCCAGACTCAGAAGGAGCCGCGCGACAACCAGCATCATGGGCACCTCGCTGCTTCATTTCACGCCGCTTCTTTGACTCCTCTAGGTCAGCGCACGGCGGCACCCGACTTACTTCGGCACGTCCAGCGCAGGGTTGCGCGAGAAGAACCCGGCCGGGATCATCTTGAAGCCTACGTGCGTGACCGGCATCACCGGCCACTCCTCCGGCCGCGGCATGTGCGTGACCCCCATCGTGTACCAGACGACGACGTCCTGATTGGCCAGCGGCTCGTTGTTGGCGGCCCACGTCGGCAGACCCGGCGCCGCCGAGGCTCTGGTTCGGATACGCGCCGCCGGCGTACATCTCGTCCGCGTTGTAGCGCGTGGCCCAGAAGTGATGGTTGATGAAGCCCGCGCGCTGCCGCACCTGTGAGGCCGGCCCCACATACGGGATCGAGTTCACGCCGGGCACGATGATGTAGCTGGTGTGAGAGCCGAGCGCGTTCTGCGCCGACGGATTGACGACGGCCCAGGTGCGCGCCGACGCCATGCTCATGTGCGCGCTGCGCGGCGGCCTCGGTCCCGAGCACGGTCTCCTTCATGATCATCCCGTTCAGCGCACGGATTGCCCGGCCCGGCCGGGAGCGCGCTGGTGTTCATCTCGTGCACGGAGTTGCTCTGGCCGTCCACGTCGAAGTCGAGCCTGAAGTTGAAGAAGTGCTGGTGGTGCGGCGCGACGACGTTGGCGGCGACGAGGTGGCCGGACTGACGCCGGCGCCGTGCCGCCGGCCTTCGCGTCGCTCACGCCCTTCGGCAGCATGATGCCGGTCAGCGCGCCGTCCAGCTCCAGCACGCCGTCCTGGTGGAAGATCCAGTTGAGGGCGTAGTCGTAGTTGCCGATCGTGGCGATGAAGAAGATCACGAGCTGGCGGGCGCGGCGCGACTCGTTCGTCTTCGGAGTAGACCTCGTAGTGCTTCCACAGCATGCCGCCGTCGCGCTCGTAGATGCCGACCGCCCGCGGCAGCACGTACGGCTTGCCGTCGTCGCCCGCATAAGGTCGACGTCGAGCAGCGTCGCGTTCGGCGGCGCGTCGGTGTTCGGCTCGATCGAGCTGGCCAGCCGGCCCATGCCGTATTCGCCGACGTCGAAGGCGCTGCGCCAGCGCCAGTTCTTGTCCGTGTCGCCGTACGGCACCGCCATCTCGGAGAGCGACGGCGCGATAGAGGATCGGCCGCAGGCGCCCTTCGTCCTCGTAGCCGACCGTGTGCAGCACGAGACCTTCGCGCGGGTGCATGGTGTAGCGGAAGCGCCACTTCTGCCAGCGTATCTCCTGGCCGGTGATGGTGAAGCTGGCGCCGTCGGGCTGGCTGATATCGAGCGCTTGGGCGCCTCACGCGCGCCGGTGGACTTCTCGTCCAGCTCCTGACTGGGCGGCGGCAGCGGGACGGACGCCGCTGTCGATGAACTCGACGACCTTCTCCGCGTTCATGTCGACGAGCGCGACGACCCCTTCGATCGGCCGGCCGTAGAAGTTGGTCTGCGTCGCCTTTGAAATAGGACAGCGCGCGCAGCAGCCGCTTGCCCTGAAACTGCGGCGCGACCTGGCCGACGGCCCAGTTGTCGATCTGGACCTTGCTGAAATCCTCGATGCCGCGCTTCCGCATCGCCGCCTGCCAGCGCGGATCCTTCTTGACGATGTCGACCAGCACGTCGTATTCGTCCTCGAGCACGACCGGCTGCACGCCCTTTGATTTCGGTCCACGACACGACGCGCGGCGACTTCACGTCCACGACCGCTTCGAACGTGCGATTCCCCTTGCGATCCAGGATCACGGCGAACGCCCGCCGGGCGATCGGGGCGCCGGCCGTGAAGCTGAGCACGTCGCTCTTGGCGGGCTCCTTCAGCACGATCGTCGCGAACCGGGCCCCCTCCGGAAACTGCGGCACCGCGGCGAGCAGCTTGGCCGCCGTCTCGATCTCGGCGGCGCTCAAGGGATCGAGAGGATGCTGGGCTGCGGTTGCAGCCTGGGAGGGACCGGCGCGGCGGCGGTCTGGGCCGCCCGGACGGGCACGACGACGAGGGGGGAACAAGCCAGCAGGATGACGGCGGCGCGGCGGAAGAAGGTCATGCGCGGATTATCGCCGAATTGGCTGAGCCGGCACTCGCGCCTGCCCAGAGTCAGCGGAATCGCGCCGGCGTTCGCGGGGTCACATCAGCCCCGCGGCGCCTCGGCCTACGCGCGGAAAACCGCACCTCCGGCGGCTCACGATCCCCGCGTCGGCTTGGGTTGCTCGAGGGCCGGTGAGCCATCAGCTTGCGGTACCGGGGAATTCCGGGCGGCGGTGACGAATCAGCGCCGACGCGGATCGGGACGCCTGCGGCGCGGTTTTCGATCTGACGCAGCGCGCTGGCCGCATCGCGCCGCGGGGCTGATATGACGGCGCCGACTGCTGACACCTAACGCTGACCGTGTATTCTCGCGCTGTCCCCGGTCAGCGTATCGCGATGGTGTCCATCCTTTCAGTGTGGTCGTGACAGGGTGCCACTTGCTATCCTGCAGGCGCGCGGCAGGGGCGTTACACAAGTAGGGACATTGATAGTTAAGCGCTGATGCTGGACCCTGTCTCAGGTCAGGCACCTCTAGGATCAGCGAGGCGGATGGTGCGCCCGGGGGCGCGCTCGAAAGGTCGCCCGATTCCCTTCCGGGGCGTAGCCGCTTGATCCTGGCATCGGCGTGCTTCGCAAAGGCCGCAGGAACTGCACCGGCTTCTCATTGCTTTTCAAAGACCGAGACATCATTGATTGTCTGACCCTTGGCGTTGATCCCTTCGGTTGTGATGGTCATGACTTTCCCGTCCCTCGAGATCACGCGCGTGCCAGTGATGACAACCCGGCCAGCTCTCTTCTGTGTAAAGTCTGCAGTGAAGGCGTCGATTCGCTTCAACGCAAGCGTATCGATGTCTGGATCACCGGTCACCGGACGCTCCTTCCCATCGTAGACAATCGTCCATTCCCGAGTCGTGGTCTTCCCTTCGACGTCCACGACCGTGGAGGTCGCTTTGATTTCCTGGCGCACCGTCATGTACGTCATCGGTTTGCTTGCGCCTTTGGATGTCACCTTGGTCGCCTGGCCTTCCATGACGTACGTGCACGAGTCACTCTGGGGAGCGGGGCCTGGGCTGAACTTCGATTTCGCGACATTCAGCACCCACGTGCCGATGATCGGGTCGGCATCCTGAGTCGCCAGAGGCCTTCCGAACGGCATGAGGATGATTCCGAGGACCGTGAGGCATCGAAGCATGCGCCTGTTCATTGGCGCCTTCCCTTCACGTTTTGCACGCGTTTGAGTATGCCAGCATCGGACGGAGTCCGCCGTGGTTCTTAGCGGAGGCGGAAGCGGGCCAGCGCGGCGGCGAGCGCGTCGGGGAGTTCGAGGGGCGAAGCCCCTCGATTGAAAATGAAGCGCGCCCGGCCCGCCTTCGCGCTCGGCGCTACGGCGCGCTCGGCCTGGGGTATCGCGCCCGGCACTCGAAAGGTTGCACGATCCGTTTTCAGGGGATCGCCGCTTGATCTTATGAGCCTGACTTACGGCTCACCTCGTGGGGGTGCGGATTGACGGCGTCGGAGACGCCAACAACCACATCCCAGAAGCATCTACCAGACATAGGCTGAGCCGAAGTTCCAGACTAGAACGATGCCCACCACCGTGAGCCCTATCCATAACAGTCGCTTGTCAGAGCTATCCGTTTTGACGTGGATCTCCATAGGACCTCACCTCCGTACTGACCCTTAGACACCGCCGCGCGTCACCTGCTCGCGCGCTCGAAAGGTTGCACCCCCCTTCCGAGGGATTGCCGCTTGATCGTACCTCGACCGGGTGATCTGCGGGCCCACGCGCTTGGGTTCATTGGTCGGGAGAGCGATTCGCCATCGTCAGAACGGATTCATGATCATGCCGATCACTACGAGGATGAGGCCCACCAACATCACGAAAACGAAGAACGCCACGGCGATACCGATCCACTTTAGAATAAGCAAGATCCACTCTATTAGAACCGTCAAGGGCTGCCTCCCACCGTTTCTGTTTGCTCACGCAAGCCATACCTCCCCTTAGCGACTAGAATCCCGACCGGCGCAGGGCGATGGCTACGCCTCGGGCCGGGCTCGACGAACCAGATGGTGTCAGGCAGCGAACGAGATGGTATCAGGCAGTGAATCGTGAATCGCCGGGTGGCGCATCGCGTTCACGATTCACTGCCTGACACCCGCTCACGGGGGAGTTGACCGTCGAGCGGCTGCTCGTCGGCTAGAATGGCCTACCAACTAAACTAATTGTGGTGCGCCCGGGGGCGCACTCGAAAGGTTGCACTACCAAGTTTGCAGGCATTGCGGCCTGATCGGAGATCGGTCGGCAACCCTCTCTCGCGTCAAGCAAACAGATACAGCAGAATGACTACAACGTTCAGGGCCGCGAGAACGAAACATACACTACGCCCGAGTTTGTCCTCGGTTCTCAGGGCCAGCATGAACATTCCGACGGCACCGCACACATTTCCGACCAGTCCGAGCGTGTTCATGGGGGCGTATTCTACGGAACCGCCTCGTTTCGGGCGAGCAAGAGTCTCAAGACCGTTCGCGACGAGCGACGCGCCGGCCCCGAGCCGCTCGGTGCCGACGCTGTAACTCCTTCAGTTGGCGAATGGCCTCCTGATCCACGACGCGCTCCATCCGTTTCGTGTCGCCTCGCTTGGGGAGCAGTGGTATGAGCCGCTGGAAGCCTGTCTGGTCGTCGAGTACGCCGGCCCAGACGACCGGCGTGCTCGAGCGATCGAGGAAGTACCGAATGCCTTCGAGAGCCGTCGTGAGCGCCTGGAACGCATCGATTCCGCGGCCGTATTCAACCCGGCTCATTCCTGCTCCGCTGATGCGGAAGGGGCACTCCCACTCGTCGGCGCGTTTCGTCTTTCGCGGCTTGCCGAGCGAGACGACGATGGTCCGTCGTGTCGCTCCGCTTTGCTGAAGACGCCGCTCGGCTATCACGGTCCCAAAAGGGCTGTCACTACGGCTCATCAGTCGCCCCGTGCCGGATTCCTGCGTATTTCTGGGAATTGTTTGGTGCGCCCGGCAGGGCTCGAACCTGCAACCTTCGGCTCCGGAGGCCGACGCTCTATCCAATTGAGCTACGGGCGCAGACAGTCGACAGTCGGGAGTCGTCAGTCGGGAGTCGTCAGTCGGTAGTCTCAGTCGACAGTCAGAGTCGACAGTCGATAGCTCGAGACAACTTGACCGTCCGCAAACCCCAATCGTAGCACAGCGGAAAGCGCTCCATCCCGGGGCGCCTTGAACGCGCGTCAGCCGATGCATTGTGAGCGACGAGAATCCGCGACTCGGGATCACGCGATCTCGATGAGCTCGCCTGAACGTACGAGGCACACAGAAGAACTGACAGGCCGGTGGAGAACGGCGGAGAGCGTGGCGGCATAACCGCTCAACTGCTCCGAACGCTTCTTCAATGCCTCCGGCGCCAGCACTGTGTCGGTCTTGAAGTCCACGAGACGCCAGCCGTTGTCAGTCTCGAACAACAGATCGACCTTCGCCTGCATCCTTCCTTCAGGCGCGTTTCCGGCCACGGGCACGTCGCGGAACACGCGTCTGGCGCGCTTGACCTCCGCGATCGGCGACAGGTTCAAGGTCCGGCGCACGATTTCGATCGCGCTCGCCACTTCCGGCTCGGAGTGGCCGTACGGTCTGGCCAGCGTGCGGCCGATCCGTTCGAGATCCTTTCCGCTGAAATCAACGGCCGACAGGATCTCGTGCAAGTACTGAGCGAACGACGATCGTTCCAGTCCACCAGCATCTTCGGGCGCTGGCGCTGTCGACGACAGTTCATGCGGCTCACCTTCGGACTCGATTCCGTAGAGCCGCTGCGCGCCAGTGGACGCCGCGCGCCATGACGCGGGCGCTTCAGGCTCGTTCGATGGCGTCAGCAAAACAATCCCTCGTGCGCGGGCGCGCTCGCGATCGCTTCGCCGCGCCTCAATCCACGACTCCTGCGCCGCGCGCGCGCGACGGCCATCCTGAATGGCGCCATCGAGCGCGCCGGTCCCGCGAGGCACTGGAGCCGCGTCCACGTCGAACGCGAGCCGGCGCGAATCGAACCACGAGACGCCGCCGCGCCGCTGGCCGAAAGGAATGTCCTCTGCCTCGCACACCAGCGGATTCGCCAGCGGCCCCAGCCAGCTCTCGACCGTCTGGCCAGGCAGGCAGGGGATCACCAGGTGATCGCGGGCGCGGGTCGCCGCTACATAGAGGAGACGCCTCCCTTCGGCGTCCTGCTCGAGATCCTCGTTCTGCGCCTGCTGCTCCCAACCGTCAGGCTTGAACTTGCCGATCTTCAGCCATCCTCGACGGCCAGCATGGTCGATGATGCAATCGCCGGACGGCACCCGGCTGGTGAACAGGTCGGCGACGATGACGATCGGGTACTCGAGACCTTTGGCCTTGTGCACCGTGACAATCTCGACGCTCGCCCCGATCGGCTCTCCGACCGGCGAGTCGCCTTCCGCCTGGCTGCTCGCTTCCTCGTCCTGGAGAAACCGCACGAACGCACGCAACGTCGCCGGAGCGGCTGCCTCGTACGCCCGCGCGGTTTCGAGCACCTTCCACAAGTTGGCCACGGCCTGCGCGCCGGAAGGTCTCGCCAGGAACGCCGGCAGCGCCCGCGTCCGCGAGAACAACTCCTCGATGATGACGGACGGCGACTCGATGCGGCGCAAGCGATGCAGCCGCGTCAGCATCTTGAAAATCGGTGCGAAGATCTCCAGCCCCTGCACCGACTCGTCCTGCGGCGCATTGATGTTGAGGATTCCGCCGGTCGACGTGAACAGGAACAGATCGGCGTCGCTCACGGCAAAGAACGGCGAGCGCAGCGCCTGGACGAGCGACAGCCTGTCCGCCGGGTTGTCGATCGCACGCAGTACCGATGCGAGCGCCCTGACCTCGTCGCGCGCGAAATACTCCTTGCCGCCGACGAGCCGGTAGCTGACCTCTCGAACGCGGAGCTGCTCTTCGAAGGGAGCAATGAACTCCGGCGTCATCTTGCGCACGAGGATCGCGACGTCGCCAGGCCGCGCCGCTCGCGACTTCTTCAGCTCGGGGTCGTACACACTCCAGGGCCTGGTGTCGGTGATCTCGCTGACGAACGCGGCGATGGTTTCGGCGACCGCGGCGCGTCGGACCGCGATGCTCGTCTCCTGGGGCACGCGATCGACGGGAAGAGTCAGCGCCACCGTGCGCGCGCCCTTGTCGTCCAGTTCGGCACGGTACGGTTGCAGATCGATCGGCGCTGGGTCTCCGGGCTCGGTAAAAATCGCGCGGAAGCGCTCGTTGATGAACGTAATCACCGACGGCACGGTCCGGAAGTTGGCGGTCAACGGAAGTACGTCCCCGCCGCACCGCTGCACCAGCGCTTTGACTTCCTCGTAGATCTTCAGGTCGGCGCGGCGGAATCTATAGATGGACTGCTTCGGGTCGCCGACAACGAACAGCTTGCCCGGAAGCAACGAGACACGATGCCAGTCTGTCGCCGGCGGCGTGGCCGGGTCCTCCGCAAGAAACGCGACCAGCTCGGCCTGCAGTGGATCGGTATCCTGGAACTCGTCGACGAGGATGCGGTCGAACCTCGCCTGGAAGTACCGGCGCACGGGTATCGAGCGCACGATGACGTCGCGCGCACGTATCAGCAAATCCTGGAAGTCGGCGAGGGCGCTCTCCGATTTTCTCTGCTGGTACCGTTGCAACAGATCCAGCAGCCGGCCGCGCAGCGCCGCGTTCAGGTCTGCGTCTGCTTCTTCAACCCACGCCTCGACTCGTTCCTTCACACGCTTGAGCTCGGCTTTGACGTCGGCGCACACGGACTTCGGATTCCAGTTGCCTTGCGTGCCTTTGTGCGCGGTGATTTTCAGCCGGCGGAAGAAGAGCTCGAGCGCCGTCCCCGACAGCCGCTTCGCCTGCCGCGCGCGCTCGTCCAGTTCCTGGATCATCTGGAACGCGGCGTCGGCTTCGTTGACGCAGTGAGCCTGTTGTTTCTTCAAGCCTTCGATCGCCTCGAAGATCTCGGCGAGGAATGCCGGCGGATCGATCGGGTCGTGCTCGACCGGCAGACCCAGCACGTCGCGCTCGCCGGCGGCAATCCGCGCCGCGCGCTGCAGGTCCCCTATGGCCAATCCAATGTTCACCGCCCGCATCAGGACAGGGTCCCCCGCCGCCAGCCGATCCTCGATCCACTCGCTCCACGTGTCGTCGAACGTTCGTCTGCCCGCGACGTCGGCGATCACCTCGAAGCCAGGATCGACGCCCGCCTCGAACGGCCGCTCGCGAAGCAACGCGGACGCGAACGCGTGGATGGTGGAGACGTGCGCGCGCTCGAGGTCGACGAGCGCGCGCGACAGCCTGGGCGCCTGCTCGGGTGCCGATGACGGGATAGCGCTTTCGAGCGCATCGCGGAGCCGCAGCTTGAGCTCGCCGGCGGCCGCCTCGGTAAAGGTTATCGCCACGACTCGATCGAGCGTCGTCGTTCCCGTCACAACCAGGTTCACCAGTCGATCGACGAGCACGGTCGTCTTGCCGGTGCCCGCCCCGGCTTCCAGGACGATCGTGGTGGCGAAGTCGGTGCGGACGCGATCGCGGATTGCCTGATCCGGAGCGGGTTTCACTTGACCTCCCGCATCCGGTAGAACGCCGCGAGGCGCGGGTCACCTTTCTTCCGCGCCGCTCGCATCTCCTTCTGTGGACCGCAGATGTCGAGGTAGTCGCAGTATTCACAGTCGTCCGCGATCGGCGCGAATACCCCGGCGCGCACCGTGTCATCGAGCGTAACGAGAATGTGCTTGAGCGTCTCGCGCGCGGTGTCGGTGCCTTCGATGCGCTTCGTCTTGAACCGGCCGTAGGCCGTGCAGTGGTAGTAGCGCGATTCCGTCACGACATGCTTCGGATACGCCGACGCCGCGGCGAGAATGTAGATCGCGAGCTGAACGTTCCGGCCGCCCTTGAACTCGTCCTCGTCCTGCCACTTGTACTTGCCGCTCTTGTAGTCGGTCACGCGGACACGCTTCGGCTGTTGCGCGACGTCCACGCGATCCATGAAGCCGCTGAAGCTGAGGCTTCGGCCGCGCGCGAACTCGAACGCGACGTCATCGAACTCCAGCTCGAACTTGTCGGGCACGAACTCGGCTCCGTCTTTCGCTTCACGCTCGAGCAGATCGTCGAGATCCGCTCCCATCTGATCGCGCACCGCGCTCACGAGACCGGGATGAACGATCGTGCCGGCACGCATCAGTGCGGCAAACTCTTCGTCGAGAAGCTCCTGGCCGCGTCGCGCGATCGATTCCAGCGCTTCGGGCTTCAGGGGAAGCGCCTTCTGACGCTTGAGCTCAGAGAACAGCTGCTCGAGCACATCGTGCATGATGTTGCCGGCATCACGCCGGTCCAGCGCATACGTGCGCTCCGGCTCTTCCCAGGGGCGCAGCTTGAGGCCGAAGCGCAGGAAATGGCGGTACGGACAGGTCGCAAGCGTCTCGACTTCGGTCGCGGACACCTGACGTCCCTTGAGGGAGAGCTCCTTCAGCGCGTCCTTGCATGTATCGACGTCGACCAGCCCGTCCCACGGCGTCAGCGAGCGGCGCCACGATGCGCGCTCGGCATCGCGAGACCGCCGGACATTCGGTGCCTCGTCCACGAGATGCCGGGCCGCGCCCTTCTCGCCGTAGGCAGCGAGCGCCAGGTCGCGCTCGAACACGTCGACGGCGCGATCGGCCTTTTTCGGATACGGACGCCCGAGCGTCGTCTCTCCACCAGACGCCAGCGCCGCGAGCTGCTCCGCAGACACGCGCGTGCCGATGGCAGCCCTTGCTGCGCGCAGTAGAAACGAAGACGGCACGCGGTCCCGTCCGGACTGCCCGTCGACGCGAGGGTACGAGAGGACGAGCCTCTCGCCCGCTGCGGCGCAGGCGTCGACGAATTCGAGGCGTTCTGCTTCCTGTTCGTCTGCGCTCGTCCGGAGTTCCGCCGAGAGCGCCGAGCGCTCCTCGTCGAGCAGCAGAGGGTCTGGGCGCGCAACCGACGGAAAACGCCGCTCCACGAGGCCTGGCACGAACACGACGCGGAAGCGAAGGCCCGCGGCAACGCTCGTCGGTCCGACGAACACCCGTCCGTCGGCAAGCGATCCTTCGCGATACACCTGTGAAGCGATCAGCTCGCGTACACGGGCGAGGAACTGCGCCTGCGTCGGAGTCGGGCCGAATCGATCGAGCGGGCCGATCAGACGTTCGAGGCGCTCCTTCGTCAGCTGACCGCGGTCAATCCAGCCGGATAGAAGCGCAAGCGTGGCGTCCAGGAACTCGCGCCACGCACCCTCTTGCGGAAAGCCTGTCAGGTCTCGATGGAGCCGCTCGACGATGGCTTCGAGCGAGTCGATGAGCGCGACTTCATCCTCGAACTCGCGCTCCTCGGCGTTTTCCCTGGCAGCCCGCAACCCGGTGCGCCATTGGTCGATGCCTGAGACGATACCCGCCCGCGCCGAGATTCGGTCCCATCGTGCCGGGCTGATGCGGGCGTCTTCACCGAGAATTTTCTGATACGGGATGCGTGCCGTCGTCAGGAACTCGGCGACCTGGGCACGATCGAGGTCGGCGCCGGCGAGATCGAGCAGCAGTCCGAGCGCGCGGGCCGCCGGGTCGACGCGTGGCACACCGTCGAGGAAGAACGCGCTGATGCCTGCACGGTCGAACGCCGACGCAAGGTGAGAAGCGTATGTCGAGGGCGTTCGCAGGAGCACGGCCATCTCCTGAAACCTCACCCCTCGTGCCGCTTCGTCCAGGATGAGGCGAGCGATTTCGACCGCCTCGAGCGACTCGCCCGGTGCGGACAAGAACTGCACCGACCAATCGGCTCCGCGCGCTTTCGTGTGGCCGTCCTCTGCGAACACCGAGCGCTGCACGCGCGCCAGCGCGCTCTCCTTCTTCGGTGTGGCAACGCACGGCACACAAGCCACGCCCATGCGCGACGTCGCCCGTGTGGCCGCTGCCTCGCGCCGCGGCGCGGTTCCTGCGGTCCGATTCGAGCCCACCCACGCGAACGGATGCACGCGCGCCGCCGTCCCGAGGAGCGCCTCGAAACCAGCGGACTCGAGGGCGTCTCCGACGAGGACGATGCCAGCGGCTTCGAGCGGCAACCGCTTCCGCCGCGCGGCGATAAACGGACTCGCGATCCAGCAGGCCCGCCGCTTTCAAACGCGCGAAATACGTCCGCGCCAGGCGTGCGAGGAGTCGAGCCTTCTCGGGATCCGGCACCGTCGCCGCGAGCTGTTCGAGGCTCTCGGCTGCGACGCCAGCCGCGGACAGATCGCGCAGCGTGCGCAGCGCCGTTGGCGCGAACCCCGACATCTCAACCGCGTTCTTCAGATAATCGGGCGTCGCCTTCGCTACCGACGCTGCCGCCGCGGCGAGCACGATGGCGACGTCCACGTCTTCAGGAGTCGCCAGGAGTCCTTCGACGAGAGCCCGATGCCCGGCGATGCGCCACGCGAACTCATGCGGCATCTCGACGTGCACCGCCAGGCAGGCGCTGTCGTTGAAGAGCGCGCGCTCGAGAAGAGTGGCGAGCGCGTGATTCGGGACGATGACGTGGATGGGAAGGAGCGTCTCGGTCGAGCGCTGTTCCCGAATCGCCGCCTCGACCTGCGCCACGAGTTCAGGTGAGACCGGCCAGGGCAACGAAGGCTTCGTGGCAGGCATGGCAGTAGCTGGTCGCGAACACTATGTCGAGCGGTCCGCGCGGGAATAGACCGAAGGGGTTTGGCGCGCCCGGAGGGACTCGAACCCCCGACCTACGGCTTCGAAGGCCGGCGCTCTATCCAACTGAGCTACGGGCGCAAATCAGTCGACAGCCACACAGTCGTCAGTCGGCAGTCGACGGTCGTCAGTCCTAGTCGACAGTCACAGTCGACAGTCGACGGTCGCAGGTGATCGTCATCGTAGCACAACGACTACCGACTGCCGACTGTGACTGTCGACTGAGACTGCCGACTGCACGACTGCCGACTGTCGACTGTCACAGTCACTGTCATCTCTTCTTGGCCGCTCAATTTCGTTTTCGTGCCACCCTTGGTGACCGTGCCTTCCATCACGTTGCCCTTCACGCGTCCCTCGTATTCCGCGCCGTCGGCGGTGAACCGAATCTGATCGCCGCGCAGCCGGCCGTTGCTGACCGAGGCCGCGGTGCCGCCGGACGTCAGCGTGCCGGACACCATCTGGAACTCCTGCGTCAGCGCGAGCTCGCCGGCGGGCAACACCCACGTGCCCTGCACCCTGGCCGGCACGATCCACAGCAGCGACGTGCACCAGTTCGTGCAGTCCTGTTCGAGCTGCTGTCGCTCGTCCGGCGTCCAGCCGGTCATGCCGAACGTGTTCGCGACGATGCGCGTGCCCGGTTTCATCTCGAGGAACTTCGGCGTGAGCCGGTCGAGGTTCTCCGTCAGGAGAAACAACGCCAGGACCGTTGCTTTCGAGATGTCCGCGGCGTACATGTCGCCCTGCACGAACGACGCTTTGTCGGCGACGCCTTCCTTCGCCGCCTCGCGATTCGAGAAAGTGACCAGATCCGGGTTGTACTCGACGCCCACGCCGCGGGCGCCGCGCTTCGCCGCCGCAATCACGTTGCGGCCGTCGCCGGATCCGAGATCCATCACGAAGTCAGACGAGGTGACCTTCGCCATGTCGAGCATCTTCTCGACGAGCGCGGGCGAGGTCGGCACCCACACCGCGTCCTTGCCCGGCTGGCCGACCTGCGGCTTGTACTGATCGGGCGCGGTCTGCGCCAGCACGGGCGCCGCGGCCGTGAGCACGGCGCCCACCATCGCACCGAGGATCATCGTGAAACGCGAACTGCGAACCATCGTCGGAACTCCTTTATTCGGTAGTGGCGTGCTTCGGCAGGAAGTAGACCTCTTCCTTCAGCGCCTCTTTCTTCCAGCCGCGGCGGCGCAGGATGGCTTTGCCGTGCTCGACCATCTCCGGGTGGCCGCAGAGATACGCGGTCGTCGTGCTCGTGTCGAGCCCCCACTGGTCGGCGTACTTGCGAATCAGATCGTCCACGCGTCCGGTCTCGCCCGTCCACTCGGGATCGTCCCACGGCCGGCTGACCGTCGGCACGTACGTCAGCCACGGGACCTCGGCGGCAATGCGCTCCATTTCGTCGCGGTACCCGAACTCGCGCGACAGGCTGGCGCCGTGGACGACGTAGAGCCTGTGCTCGCCCTTGAAGCGTCCCTCCTTCCAGTCGGTCAGGAGCCCGCGCGCGAAGCTGACGAACGGCGCGATGCCCGTCACGGTGCACAGCAGGAGATGATGCGTCCGGCCGGTCGTCGTGTCGAGCGTGAACCGGCCCTTCGCGACCTTGCGCGCGGTCAGCGTGTCGCCGGGCCGCAGCTTGTAGATGAGCGGCGTCAGCTCCCCCTGCGGCACGAGCTCGAAGAAGAACTCCAGCTCGGGCTCGTGCGGCGCCGAGACGATCGAGTACGCCCGCTCGACGAGCCCCTTCTCGTTCGGCACGCCGAGCGTGGCGTACTGGCCGGCGGCGAACTTGAACTCGCTGCCGGGATCGACGCGAATCATCCAGAGGTCGTCCGCGAAGTCGTCCCGCGCGGTGATGCGTACCTGCAGGAACTTGTCCGCAGACTGACTCATGACACCATCCTCTGTCGGTTACTGATTTCGGACGCGCGGACCTCGCGCCGCCTCACGGCGCCGCGGGGGTCTCGTTGACGACGAGCCAGTAGAAGCCCAGCTGACGCACCGTATCCCGGAACTGATCGAAGTCGACCGGCTTCTGGATGTAGCTGTTCACGTGGAGCCGGTAGGTGGCCGCGATGTCGCGCTGCTCTTTCGACGACGTGAGCACGACCACCGGGATCGCGGACGTTCGCGGATCGCTGCGAATCGCCTGCAGCACTTCGATCCCGTCGATCTTGGGCAGCTTCAGATCGAGGAGGACCAGCCGCGGCGCCGCGAACGGCCGGTCCGCATGAGGCCCGCGGCAGAAGAGATAGTCCAGGGCCTCCTCGCCGTCGCGCGCGACGTGCACCGACGTGTCCGCCCGATGCTGCTGCAGCGCGTGAAGCGTCAGCTCGACGTCGTGCGGGCTGTCCTCCACCAACAGAATCTCAACCGGCTTTGGATGCATCGCTCGTCCCGGGCTTCAGAGTATCACTGTCGACGGCCGTCGTCTCGAGCGGCGCCGCGAGCGTGAACGAGAACGTCGCCCCCTGATCGACGGCCGCGTCCGCCCACACGCGGCCGCCGTGCTTCTGCACGATCCGCTGAACCGTCGCGAGGCCGATCCCCGTGCCTTCGAAGTCCTCCGTGCGGTGCAGGCGCTGGAAGACGCCGAAGAGCTTATCCGCGTAGCGCGGATCGAATCCCGCTCCGTTGTCCTGCACGACGAGAACCGGAGGATTGGTGCCGGCCTGACAGGTCACGCGGATGCGCGCAGGGTCCCTGCCGCGCGTGTATTTCACAGCGTTCGACAAAAGGTTCGAGAACACGATCTTGACGAGGCCGGGGTCGCACGTCACCGTCGGCAGCGGCTCGATGCTCCACTCGATGACGCGGCCGTCCGCATCGGTGCGCACCTCGTCGACGACCTGCGCGACGATCTCGTCCAGGTCCGTCTCCCTGAAGGCCAGGTCCCGCCGATCGACGCGAGCCATCTGCAGCAGATCGTCGATCATCCGCCCCATCGTCACCGCGCTGCCGCGGATGACCGTGAGATACCGCTGCGCGCGCGGCTCGAGAGAGTCCGAATGGTCCTCGAGCAGGATCTTGGAGAACCCGTCGATGTGGCGCAGCGGCGCGCGGAGATCGTGCGACACGGAGTACGAGAACGCCTCGAGCTCCTTGTTGGCCGCCTGGAGCTGTGTCGTGCGCTCGACGACCCGGGCGTTCAGCTCCTCGTTGAGCGCAAACGTTTCTTCGACCGCCCGCGCGCGATCCTGCTCCGCCGCCCTGCGCTCGGACTCGACGCGGAGAAGATCGCCGGCGCTCCACCAGATGACGATCGACAGCACGACGATCATCGAGACGACGACGGTCGAGACGCCGACCTCGAGGCTGTAGAAGCCGCGCCGCGCGCCCCAGAGCCAGAGGCCCCCGACGGCAATCGGGGAGACAATCGCGACCGGCAGCAGCCGGCGCGCCATCGTCCCGCCAATGGTGTCCCCGGCGATCGCCGGCATCAGTCCCGCCGACGGGTGGGCGAACAGCACGCCCAGCGCGAGGACGAGCAGCAGCACCGCCGTGTGCACGGCGATGCGGCTGAACGGGCCCTGTTCGTAGAGCGCCTGCACGCGGTACAGATAGCCGAGGCACGCGACCGCCGCGACGAGCGCGACCGCATTCGCCAGCACGTGACCGATCCACAGGCTGCGCTCGCTCCCGCTCACGACGATCGCCATGCCGAGCAGCATGAAGCAGAACGCTGTCAACGCGGACATGCGTTCGGCGCCGGCGGCCGCGTCGGGCACGAGCAGGTGATCGAGGCCGAGATCCCACCAGCCGAGACCCTGACCGAGCGTGAAGCCGGCAAGCACCACGACGGCCGTCCCCAGCGCAATCGCGAAACGGCGCGCGCGCGGACGTGTCGAGCACGCGAGCGCCACGCCGCTCAACACGAACGCCAGCGCCGTGCTCACGTGCATCGTCGCGGGCGTGAAGGGACGCTTCAGGAGGCGGACGCCGTATACCCATCCAATCAGCACGGCCACGCCGCCGATCGTGACGACCGCCGACGCCACGCGCGCGTACAGCTGAAAGCGGGCGGTGCGATCGCGCAGCAGGTCGGCCACGGGGGCGCGCATGGTCATATGCTACGGGCGTCCTGAGCGGCCGGCAACGGCCGCGCGTCTATGGCATGATCGACCGCGTGACGCGAGCTCCCATTCTCGAACTGTCGGACGCGACGCTCGTGAAGGACGACGTTCGCGTGCTCGACAGCCTCGCGCTGACGATTCGCGAAGGAGAGCACACGGCCATTCTCGGACCGAATGGCGCGGGCAAATCGCTCCTCCTCAACCTCCTGACCCACTACGAACGGCCGCTCGCGCGCACGGACGGCGTGGCTCCGGTGCGGGTCTTCGGCGAGGCGGACTGGAACGTCTCCGACCTGCGCACACAGCTCGGCATCGTCTCCGCCGATTTGCACCTGCACTTCGTCGCGGGAAACAGCGAGGGACGGATCAGGGGCGAGGCGGCCGTCCTCTCGGCGTTTCTCGCGTCGCACGGGATCCTCCGGTACGGCAGCATCACCGAGGAGATGCGGACGCGGACGAGGCGCGCGCTCGAGACCGTGGGCGCGGCGCACCTCGCGACGCGGTGGCTGGATCGGATGTCGAGCGGCGAAGCCCGCCGCGTGATGCTGGCCCGCGTGCTCGTCACGTCGCCGCGCGCGCTCATCCTCGACGAGCCGACGACGGGCCTCGACCTGGCGGCCCGCCACGCGTTCATGGAACAGGTCCGGGAGATCGCGCGCCAGGGCACGACGGTAATCCTGATCACACATCACATCGAAGAGATCATCCCCGAGATCGACCGCGTGATCCTGCTCCGAGCGGGGCGGATCATCGCCGACGGCGCGAAACAGGCGGTGCTGACGACGGCCGGGCTGACCGAGCTCTTCGGCATGCCCGTCGCCGTGGACGTGTCGGACGGCTATCATTACGCGAGGCCGGCCTCGGCTGCGACGCGCGCCTGACGCTTTTCTCCCGAACGCTCATGGAGCACACCAGGATCGGATCGCGCCTGCCCGTTCGAACGCTCATCGCATGCGGTGTGGGCGTCTGGGCGGCGGCAATCGCTGCCGCTGGAGAATCGGGGCGCCAGGCGAGCCAGGCGATCGCAACCCCGCAACCGCGGGCGGTGCGGATCGATTATCAGCGTCAGATCCAGCCCATCCTCGCCGAACGGTGCCTCGAGTGCCACTCTCAGGACAAGCGGAAAGGCGGCCTCTCGCTGGCCACGTACGCCGACGTGCTCGAGGGCGGCAAGGACGGCGCGGTGGTGCGTCCGGGCAACAGCGCGAACAGCCTGCTCGTCCATCGCGTGGTGGGTGAAGTCGAGCCGAGGATGCCGAAGGACGAGCTGCCGCTCGCGGACGCGGAGATTGCGCTCATCCGATCGTGGATCGACGACGGCGCACGCGCGACGCCCGGAGGACCGGCGGCGCCCGCGCCGTGGGAAGCGCCGCTCGCCCTCGATCGTCCCGCGATCCCCGCGGCGGTCTGGACCGGCTGGAACGCGCCGATCGATCGGTTCGTGTCGGCGTATCTCTCGCGCCGAGGACAGAAATCCAGCGCGATTCCGGACGCGCGCTTCGCCCGCCGCGCGTATCTCGACGTGTGGGGCCTCCTGCCGACGCCGGACGAGCTCCGCGCGTTCGTGTCCGATCCGGCGCCGGACAAGCGCGAGAAGCTCGTCGCGTCGCTCCTCGCAGACGCGGATAAGTACGCCGATCACTGGATCTCGTTCTGGAACGATCTCCTGCGCAATGAAGACGGCGTCACGTACTTCTCGGAAACCGCGGGGCGCAAGAGCATCACGGACTGGCTGCATCAGTCGCTGCGCGAGAACCTGCCGTACGATCGATTCGTCTCCAAGCTGCTGAACCCGACGCTGCCGTCCGATCCCGACGGTTTCCTGGTCGGCGTCAACTGGCGCGGCGAGACGAGCGCGGCAGTGACGCCCTGGATGCAGGCCTCGCAGAACACGGCGCAGGTCTTTCTCGGGATCAATCTCAAGTGCACGTCCTGCCACGACAGCTTCGTGAACCGCTGGAAGCTGAAGGACGCGTACGGGCTCGCCGCGTACTTCTCGCCTGACCCCAGGCTGCAGATGTTCCGGTGCGATGTCGCGCAGGACACATACGCGGAGCCCGGCTTTCTATTTGCCGAGCTGACGCGAACGCCGCGCTCGGCCGCGCTCGCCGACCGCCGCGCCGCGGCGGCGGAGATCTTCACCGATCCGAAGATGGGCCGCATGCCGCGGACGATGGTGAATCGCGTGTGGCAGCGGCTGCTCGGCTACGGCATCGTCGGCAACCCTGACGAGATGGATGGCGAGCCGTGGAGCCCGGCGCTCCTCGACTGGCTCGCGGCGGATTTCGTCGAGCATGGCTACGATCTCAAGCACCTGATCCGGACGATCCTCGCGTCACGGACGTATCAGATGGCGTCGGTCGCCCGCGAAGGCGAAGCGCCCGCCCGCGGCTACGTGTTCGGCGGTCCGGAGGTGAGGCGCATGACGGCCGAGCAATTCGCCGACGCCATCGGCGCGCTCACGGGCGAATGGAACGTCGCGCCGATCAGGAACGCCGCGGCGAGCAAGCCCGCACCACCGAGCGGCGGCCGTGTGCCTACGCAGCCGACAACGGCCGGGATGTACGCGCGCGAATGGCGCGTGGCATCGTCGAATCTGACGCGGGCGCTGGGCAGGCCGATTCGCGATCAGATCATCTCCACGCGCGCCGGCGCGTCGACGACGCTTCAGGCGCTCGAGCTCACGAATGGCGAGATGCTCGCGCGATGGCTGTCGCGCGGCGCACGCCGCATGGTGGGCGATCTGCCGACCGAGCCGGTCAGCCTCTACAACAGGGCGGTCGCGGGACGCAACGCCTCGTCGAGCGCGTTCGTCGTCGACGTCTCGAAGTCGAGCAGGCTCTGGCTGATCGTGGAGGAAACGGGATCGAACGTGCCCGAAGCGATCCAGCCCGCGTGGGCGCAGGCTGAGCTAATCGGCCCTGGAGAATCGACGCCGCTTTCATCGCTGACGCCGGTCGACGCCGCGGGCTTGCGTGAGGGAGACGGGCCGATTCGCGTGCCCAACGCGAGCGGCGGCGGCGTGCGCGTGAAGAACCCGTCGGTCGTCGAGTACGACATCGCGGGGAAGGGGTTCACCGAGTTCCGCGGCGTGATGGGCCTCGAGAACAGCACGAGCGAGATCGGATCGACGCTCAACCCGTCCACGCGGTTCTACGTGTTCGACCGGGCCCCGGACATGGAGCGGCTGATCCCGCCGGCCGGCGGTCCGCCGCTGGGGGCTGCGCCGCCGGTCACCACGATTGCCGCCGCGATCGATCGCGTCTTCTGGCAGGCGCTCGGACGCGCGCCGACCGCCGCCGAGCGGCGGATCGCGGAGTCCGCGCTGCGCGATCCCGCGCGCGCCGGCAAGCCGTCCGCGACGGGCCTGGCGGATTTGATCTGGGCGGTCTTGATGAAACCGGAGTTTCAGTTGATTTACTAGATCGGCGCGATCTTCCGGCTGAAGCCGGAAGCCACAGGCAGTTGGTGCCAATAGGGCCGGGGAGACCGCCATGCGGGATGACACCAGACTTGAAACGTTGACGCGGGAGGAACGGCTGATCTACTCGCGGATCAGCCGCCGCGGCTTCATGGGCGCGACGGCGGCCGGCACGCTCGCGGCGCTGGCCGGGCGCGAGCCGGCGCTCGTCCACGGCGCGCAGGCCAGGCCCGCTGCGACCGCGGATGCCGTCATCGTCCTCTGGATGGCGGGAGGGATGGCGCAGACCGAGACCTTCGACCCGAAGCGCTACACGCCATTCGAGAAGGGCGTCCGCATCGAGAACGTCCTCAGCACGTTTCCGGCGATCGACACCGCGGTCGACCACATCAAGTTCACGAAAGGGCTCGAGCAGGTCGGCAGCGTGATGGATCGCGGGACCGTGATCCGATCGTTCATGGCGGCGGATCTCGGGTTCATCCTGCACTCGCGCCATCAATACCACTGGCACACCGGCTACATTCCGCCGCAGCCGATGGCCATGCCGCACATCGGATCGGTCGTCTCGCGAACGCTCGGTCCGCGGAGCCCGGACATGCCGGCGTTCGTCGCCATCGGCCAGACGGTGGAAGGTGCGGGAGAGATCGGCACGCTGAAGGCTTTTCACACGGCGGGCTTCCTCGGCTCCGAGCATGGCCCGTTCCTGATCGTCGATCCGCAGGCGGCGGCTTCCGCGGTGCGCCCGCCGAAAGAGCTCGGCGACGCGCGCTTCCGGACACGACGGCAGCTCTTCCAGAGACTGCTCGCGCAGGAACCGGTGCTCCGGCACGGCAGCGACTTCCAGCGCGAGTCGCTGGTGCGATCGCTCGACGCGGCGGACCGGCTCCTGAATTCGCCGTCCGCCAAAGCGTTCGACCTGTCCCTGGAGCCGCGCAAGGTGTTCGACGCGTACAACACGTCGCGCTTCGGCCAGGGCTGCCTCCTGGCCCGGCGCCTCGTCGAAGGCGGCGCGCGCTACGTCGAGGTCACGTCGGAGTACATCCCGTTCGTCTACTGGGACACGCACGAGCACGGGCACGAGCGCGCCGAGGCGATGAAGAAGATCATCGACGCGCCGATCGCGCAGCTCGTCCGCGATCTCGACGAGCGCGGCCTGCTGAACCGGACGCTCGTGATCCTCGCCAGCGAGTTCGGCCGCGACGCGATCACGGAAGGCAAGGTCGGCAAGGAAGTGAAGGATCAGGCGATCAACATTCCCGACGTCATGACCGAGGTCAGGCACTACGGCATGCACCGGCACTTCACCGCGGCCGGCTCGCTGCTGATGTTCGGCGGCGGGATCAAGAAGGGTTTCGTCTACGGGAAGACGGCGCCGGAACGTCCGTGCACGACGATCGAGAGCCCGATCGTGATGGAAGATCTGCACGCGACCATCTATCATGCGCTCGGGATCCCGCCCGACACGGCGTACGTCGCGGAGAAGCGGCCGATCTACGTCACGAGGGATGGGGTCGGGAAGGCGCACAAGGCGTTGTTTGCTTGATTCGGTTCAAGGTTCAGGGTTCAGGGTTCAGGGTTCACCACATGAATACGACTCGGCGTCAGTTTCTGGCGACGGCGGCGGTCGCACCGATTGCGTCACCGATCCTCCTCGGGATGCAGGACAAGGCTGGCGTCAAGGCGCCGGTCGTTGGCGAGGGCGCGTTCAGGTACGAGGCGATCCACGACTGGGGTGTTTTGCCGGCCAGCATCAAGTGGGGCAACACGCACGGGGTCGTCGAAGACTCGCAGCGCAACATCTACGTGCACCACACGGTGCATGCGACGAGCGACAGCGCCGACTCGATGGTCGTCTTCGACCGCAACGGAAAGTTCGTCCGCTCGTGGGGCAAGGAGTTCCGCGGCGTGGCGCACGGCCTGCAGATCCGCCAGGAGGGACGCGACGAGTTCCTGTACCTGACCGTCAACGCGACGAACGCCAAGATGATGCCGCAGCCGGAGCTTCAGGCGGTCGTCGTCAAGGCGACCCTGAAGGGCGAGATCGTCTGGAAGATCCAGGGGCCGCCGCCGGTGGACGCGTACCGGCCGGCCGCCGACGGGACGCCGCCGCGCTACAACCCGACGAACGTCGCGATCGCGCCGAACGGCGACATCTACGTCGGCGATGGCTACGGTTCGTTCTTCGTGAATCAGTACAACGCCGGCGCGGAGTACATCCGCACGTTCGGCGGGCGCGGATCGGAGCCAGGCCAGCTGAACGAGCCGCACGGGATCTGGGTGGACACCCGGGGGGCGGCTCCCGTCCTCGTCGTCGCCGACCGCCGCAACAACCGCCTGCAGCGGTTCACCCTCGACGGCAAGCCCATCGACTTCGTGCAGGGCTTCCGCCTGCCGTGCCACTTCGACGAACTGAAAGGCACCGTCGTCATCCCGGATCTCCACGGGCGCGTCACGCTCATCGATCGGCAGAACGCGGTGATCGCGCACCTCGGGGATTCGAACGCGCCGAACTGGAACAACCCGCTTCGCCGCGAGCCGCGCGACAAGTTCATCCCCGGACAGTTCATCTGCCCGCACGGCGCCTGCTTCGATCGCGACGGCAACATCTTCGTCGTCGAATGGGTCGAGGTCGGACGCGTCACGAAGCTGAGGCGCGTGGCCTGAGTGTTGTTGCCGGTCCCGTGCGAACGTCCGGCAAACGGAGACAACGAATGTCACACACGCTCACCGCCGCGGCATCGTTCGCCTCTCTGCTGCTCGTGCAGTGCGTGCTCCTGTCGACGCGCGACACGGTTGCCGCGCAATACGTCCCGAAGCAGAGCGACAGGCCCGAGGCCGTCGCCGGCGACGAGCCGGGCTTCCAGCCGATCTTCGACGGAAAGACGCTGGCCGGGTGGGAGGGGAATCCCGCGTACTGGAGGGTCGAGGACGGATCGCTCGTCGGCGAGATCACTCCCGCGACGGTCATCAAGAGCAACACGTTCGTCGTATGGCGCGGCGGGAGGCCGAAGGACTTCGAGCTCAAGCTCGAGTACCGCATCACCGCGGCGGGCAACAGCGGTATCAACTATCGCAGCGCGATCGTTCCCGATCCGGTGACGCCGGCGAACGCGTTCGCGATGCGCGGATATCAATGCGACATCGACGGCGCGAAGCGGTACGTCGGGAACAACTACGAGGAGAAAGGCAGGCTCTTCCTCGCCGTGCGCGGCCAGCACACCAGGGTCGTCGGCGGACGGCCGCCCGTGCTCGTGTCGACCTTCGGCGACGCCGCCGCGATGGCAGCCATCGCCACCGACGACTGGAACACCGTTCACATCGCCGCGCGCGGCAGCACGCTGACCCACATCGTGAACGGGCGCCTCATGACCGTCGTCGAGGACGACGACAGCGCCAACCGGCCGGCGGACGGGCTCGTCGGCGTGCAGGTGCACGTGGGCCCGCCGATGAAGGTCGAGTACCGGAATATCCGCCTGAAGAACTGGTGACTGTAGCGTCCGGCTTTAGCCGGACCTGACCTGGTCCGCCTGAAGGCGGACACTACAGGAACTCAGTTAGTAGCTGTAGTGTCCGGCTTCAGCCGGACCGTGTCCGCTACGTCCCCGCGGCGTGGGCCGCGCACGAGCAGCGCGGCACCGTCTTCTCCTCCGCCGGCGGGAACAGGTGGTAGTACATCGCGATCGCCATCGGGATGAAGACGATCGTGTTGTAGAAGAGGTGCAGCTCGACGCGAGGCACCCACAACTGCACGAGGCTCGTCGGGACCGGCCGTCCCATAATGTTCACGCCGAGAATCGCCTGCGTCTGCAGGATGGCGTGCTCGATGTGATGGAAGAACTGGATCCCGAACGCCAGCATCCACCAGAAGCGATCCACCTTGCCGGTGAATCCGGTTCGCAGCAGCCACAAGCCGACCAGCATCACGATCGCGTAGCCGTAGTGGAGCGCCTCGGACTTGATGAGCCAGGGAAACAGGAGGCCGATCGCGCCGCGCGATTCGGGCACCGGCCAGCCGAGGAGATAGATCTGCAGCCCCTGCAGCAGATGCTCGACCCAATGCGCCAGCACGATCACCATGAACACGCGCATCGCCAGCTCGTGGTACTGCGTGTTCAACCGGCCGACGAACGAGCCGTGCGGGACGACCCCGACGGATTCAGCAGTTGCCGTGTGCATGACGGAACATCCTCCGAAAAGTAGCGACGTGCGAAGCGTGACTCCTGACGAAAAACCGCAGCGGCCTCAGTGGCGCGGACGCGTCCGCGCCCCGCCGCGCCAGATCTTCACGAGCGCAAAAATCCCCGACAACGCCGAGACACCGAGCACGACGTGGCTGGCCGCGCGGAGCGGCGGCGGCTGATGACCGCCCGTCCAGATGAACCCGAGCGTGACCACCGTCAAGAGAATCAGGACGAACACCGTAATGGCGATCCGCACCGCGTTCATCGCGCGCTCCGATCGAGAAACATGTGCCTCGCGGACGTCTGTCCGCCAACTTCAAAACCTGACGACCGTTTCGATGAATCCGAACTGCCCGCCCGCATCGTTGGGATAAATGGCCCGGATGACGTCGCGGCCCGAGGCGTGTCCATAGTACAGATTCAGGCCCAGATGGGGAAACGGCTGCGTGTCCGCGCTCACGTCCCAGAACGTCGCGAGCGAGGTACGGCCCGAGCTCGGCCGCCCGGCGTAGCCAAACAGACCGGGCTGACCGGGCCCTCCCCCGCCGTACCACAGGTCCGCGCCGTCGGCGAGCCGCAGCCCGTGCACTTCGCCGCGCAGCGTGACCTTCGGGTTCGGCCGCACCGCGAACAACCCGTACACATCCTTCAGGTTCATCATGTTGTAGAACGGGAACCGGGCGTACTGCCGCGTCGCGCCGAGCATCTGATAGAACGTCCCGTTGCGATCGTCCTGCGGGTTGTCGTCGCCGCTCGAGTAGCGGTAGCCGGCGCGAAGCCACGGCTTCAGCCTGGCCTCCGGCGGCTGCCATCCGAACTCGGCAAATGCAGACGAGGCGCCGTGCGAGAGGCTCCCCCACGAGCCCGTCTGCCCCGCGACCCAGCCCAGCAGATCGAACCGTCCAGACTTTGCCGTGTTGAAGACGTGCACGTAGTTGGCGCCGAACGTCGTCAGGGCGATCGACTCGTGGTCCGCCGTCCGCACAGGGGCCGGACGATTGTCCGGCTTCAACGCGTCGCGGCGATCGACGTATCCCGCGGCGAACGCCCTGAACGATCCGGCGCCTGATTTCAGGGCGACCGCGCGATTGTACGCGCCGTAGTAGACCTCGATGTCGAGCTCCTTCCACCCGTCGAGGTGCACGCCGCCCTCGGTCGGCCGCGCCGCGAATCCCGACAGCGTGTCCGCGCCGCGTGTCCACGAGAAGAGCGCGCCGTCGACGCTTCGCTGCGCCACTGGAAACGCTTCGTTCGACAGGAGTCGATGGGCGACGCGCGACTGCACGAGGCCGGACACCGTCGGATCGGGGACTCTCGCTTCGGTGCCGTCGAAGAATTCGAAGCGTCCGACCTTCAACGTGGAGCGCGGAATCCGCTTGAACTGCACGAACGCCTGCTTGACGAACAGCGACCCGTCGTTGCGATTGCTTGCGTTGGCGCCGTAATAGGCAGCGCCGAGACCAAGCTGCCCCTGGGGCGCGGGCGCCATCGCATCGTCCGGCACGCCGAGGTACAGGGGCTGCGACATCTCGAGCCGCCAGTCCAGGGCTGGCTTCGCCTGCCCGATCCCGAACCGCACCAGCGAGTGCATGAAGCCGTAATCGTTGTTGCCGGCCGGCGGCTCGAACCAGCTCCAGAGCTCCACGCGATCGCGCCAGACGACCGAGGCATCGAGCGCGCCCAGCTTCAGCCCCTGCGCGGGCGGGACTTCCTTCTGTTGCGGCGCCGGCAGCCGCTGTTCCTGCGCGCCCGCGGCGTGGGAAGCAATCAGCAACAGCGATAGCGTGAACGCCAACCGCGGCACTCGCATCCTGGACGACACTCCGATGAGCAAAAGGAAAGGGCGCCGGAATCCGGTGATCCCTGGCGCAGGCATTCTTCGGCGATCGGCGCCGCCCGTCAATAGAGCGTTTCGATTAAGCGATTCGCACTACGCGGGTTTTGCTGACGTCCACCCAAGTAGTTGTAAGCTCTGCTCGACATGAACCGCACGACGACCACACTGCTGGCCGGGCTCGCCGGTGCCCTCGGCCTTCTCTGCATCCAGACGGCCGCACAGGCGCCGGACCCCGTCGCCTCACGCCTCGATCCGTACGTGCCGAAGTCGCGCGTCGTCGTCATGACGGACATCGCCAACGAGCCGGACGACCAGATGTCGATGGTGCGCTTCCTCGTCTACGCGAACCACTACGACATCGAGGGTCTCGTCGCGACGACGTCGACGTGGATGCGGAACAAGGTCAGGCCCGACGTGATTCGCTCGCTGATCGACGCGTACGAGAAGGTGCAGCCGAACCTCGAGCGGCACGAGGCCGGCTTCCCTGCTGCCGGCGCGCTCCGCAAGGTCGTCGCGTCGGGACAGGACAGGATTCGGGATGGCGGCGGTCGGAACCGGACAAGACTCTCGGCGGGCGCGGAGCTCATCATGAGCGCCGCCGAACGAAGACGATCCACGCCCGCTCTGGGTGCTCGCCTGGGGCGGGTCGAACACGCTGGCGCAGGCGCTCCTCACGCTGCGCGCGACGCGCACCGCCCGATGCAGCTCTCGCGCATCGTCTCGAAGCTTCGCGTCTACGCGATCTCCGATCAGGACGATGCGGGACCGTGGATTCGAAGGGAGTTCCCGTCGCTTCATTACATCGCGATGCCGTCGACGCCGGACGGCGATCAGTACTACCTCGCGACGTGGACCGGCATCAGCGGCGATCGCTTCTACAAGAACGCGCCGGGCGCCGACTTCACGACGTTCAGCGACGAGTGGGTGAACGCGAACATTCGCAGCAAGGGGCCGCTCGGGAAGCTCTATCCGATGCCGTGCTGCATCCACGAGGGCGACACGCCGTCGTTTCTCGGCCTGATCGACAACGGGCTCGCGAGCTTCATGAGCCCCACCTACGGAGGCTGGGGCGGGCCGATACGTCTGGCGGCAGTTCTACGGCGAGACGCGGCCGACGTGGACGCAGGGCGGCGACTCGTTTCCCGGGCGGGACAACTCGAAGGATACGGTGATCGGGAGCGACGGACAGAGATACACGTCGGACCAGGCGACGATCTGGCGATGGCGCCGGGCTTTCCAGCACGACTTCGCGGCGCGGATGGACTGGACGATCAAGGACGTGCGCGAGGCGAATCACAATCCCGAAGTCGTCGTGAACGGCCAGGCGGGAAAAGCGCCGATCGCGATCGATGCCGTCGTCGGCACGCCGGTGACGCTCGACGCGCTCGGGCACCCGCGATCCCGACGGGCACGCGCTGACGTATTCGTGGTTCTTCTACCCGGAAGCGGGTACCGGCATTCCGGGACAGCCCGTGTCAACCCGATCGGCAGGCGCCGGCGGAAGTTCCGGCGAAGGCGGCATCCCGTCGGCGGGGGCCGGCGGACCGGCCGAACCGCCGGCTCGCGTGCAGGTTCAGAACGGCGGCGCGGTGCAGGCGACCGTCACGCCGCGCGTCGGCGGAATCGCGCACGTGATCCTGGAAGTCGAGGACAACGGCACGCCCGCGCTGACGTCGTACCGCCGGATCGTGCTGCGGATCAGGCCAGCGTCGAAGCCGTAGCGGCTTTCTTTCCTTCGCCGAGGCCGAGGAAGCGGTTCGCGTTGCCGAAGCAGACGTTCTCTATGAGCCGTCCGACGAGATCCTCGCGATCGGGGAGCTCGCCGTTCTCCATCTCGCGCCCCAGCCTGTTGCAGAGCACGCGCCGGAAGTACTCGTGCCGCGGGTACGACATGAACGATCGCGAGTCGGTCAGCATGCCGACGAAGTGCGCGAGGAGGCCGACGTTCGACAGCGCGTCGAGCTGCCACTCGATTCCGTCCTTCTGATCGAGGAACCACCACGAGCTGCCGAACTGGATCTTGCCCGCAACCGGTCCGCGCTGGAAGTTACCGATCATCGTCGCGAAGGCGTAGTTGTCGGCCGGGTTGACGTTGTAGACGATCGTCTTCGGCAGCGCGTTCTCGACGTCGAGCCGATCCAGGTAGCGGCCGAGCATCTCCGCCTGCGGCCAGTCGCCGATCGAGTCGTATCCCGTGTTCGGACCGAGCAGGGCCGTCATGCGCGTGCTGACGTTCCGGAGCGCGCCGAGATGCAGCTGCTTGGTCCAGCCCTTCTCGGCGTCGAGGCGGCCGAAGAAGATCATCAGGTACGACGCGAAGCGATCCGCGTCCTCGCGCGAGCTCGCCTTCCCCGCCCGCGCCTTGTCGAAGATCGCCGCGGCCGTCCGCTCGTCCACGTCCATCGCGAAGCAGTACGCGAGGCCGTGATCCGAGAGGCGCGCGCCGAGATCGTGGAAGTCCTGGTGGCGCTTCGCGAGCGCGTCGCGGAAGTCGGCGAGCGTGGCGATGTGGACGCCGGCCGCGGCGGCCAGGCGATCGACCCACGGGTTGAAGGCCTCGGGGCTGTGCACGTCGAACGCCCGGTCCGGACGGAAGGCGGGATAGACGCGCGTCGCGAGCGTCGACGCCTGGATCTTTTCGTGCCACTCGAGGGAATCGGCCGGATCGTCGGTCGTGCAGAGCGCGGCGACGTTGAACCTCTTCAGGATGCCGTGCGCGCGAAGACCATCGGTCGCGAGGAGTGCGTTCGCGCGATCCCAGATCGACGAGGCCGTCTTCTCGTCGAGCAGGTCCGTGATGCCGAAGTAGCGCTGCAGCTCGAGGTGCGTCCAGTGATAGAGCGGGTTGCGCAGGCAGTGCGGGACCGTCTTCGCCCAGGCCAGGAACTTCTCGAACGGGTCCGCGTCGCCGGTGCAGTAGCGCTCGTCGACGCCGTTCGTCCGCATCGCGCGCCACTTGTAGTGATCGCCTTCGAGCCAGATCTCGAAGAGGTCCCGGAAGCGGCGGTTCTCGGCGATGTCGCGCGGCGGCAGGTGGTTGTGATAGTCGAGCACCGGCTGCGGCGCGGCGTACTTCTCGTAGAGGTAGCGCGCCGTTTTCGTCTGCAGCAGAAAGTCGTCGTCGATGAACGCCACGTGTCTCCACCCCTGAATGCGCCGCCGGCCGGACGCCCGGCGGCCCTCATGTTCGCGCGACATTGTCGCACGCCGGGGCGCCGCGCTCGCGCGAGGTCACGGAATGATTGCGGCCGCGTGACGGGATGTTATAATCGGCAATTGCCTCGGGCCCGCAAGGGCTCGCCACTGCGCACCCTTCACGTCTCAGTGGGCCGCTAGCTCAATTGGCAGAGCAGCAGACTCTTAATCTGCGGGTTCTCGGTTCGATTCCGAGGCGGCTCACCAACCTTCGCTCACGCTTGCCACTGTGAGCGTGAGCTTCGGTTGGCAAGCCACGCGAAGGTTATCCACCGAAGCGCGGAGCGCGAAGGTGGACCCTCGATCCACCACTTCTTGGCCCGTTTGACCGCAGTTTTGACCGCAGTTTTCGGCCGGCGCCAGCACCGCATCGATCCGCGCGGCGGCGCGCTCCTTTAGACCGAGCTCGAACACACCGCGCGTAGCAGCATGCGACGGTTCATCCACGGCCTCATTTCTAGCGAAGACCACCTGTTGACGGTAACGAGCGTGACGCCCTGAACTCGCCGAATTCTCCCTGGTCGAAGCCAACAGCGGGCGCGTGTTCACTCCTCGCGATACGCGTCAGGTGGTGTTGGACATACAGAAAACTGAAAATGACAGTTAGAACGACGTTGAGACTCAGGTCGAAACGGTCTTCGATCGCCCGACGCATCGAAAGGTATGCCCAGACAAATGCGAGGAAGCTGCCCAGGTTCGCCACTAAGCGAAGTGTGCCCCACGCGGGCGAATCGCCACTCCATATCACGACCACCACCAGAATCCACGCCACGCTCATCTTGAAAACAGCGTTCGACATGGGATCAATCTGCCGAACCCACATGGCCTGTCGAAACATCCAGACCGAGCCAAATATCCCGAACGTCAGCATGTGAAACAGCAACACGTAGCCCCAGTGCATTGCAGGCGGCCGAGGATAGTCAGTGACGGGCTCGCGAGTCTCCGAGTCGGTCGCGGACAAATTCAGATTCATGCTCTCTCCTTGCGTCGCGTGCGAGCACTGCGCTGCACCTGCTCCTATAGAGTCGAGAGACGGTTCGTTCCTCTCACAGATGTGAGCACCGATCACCTCAACAGTTATGTTGAGGCACGCGCAAAATCGCGCATGGCCCTCGGCGGCAGATCGGCCGGGTCTCCTGAAACGTGGTACAAGGGCGTCATCGAAACCGAGGCCCTGCCGGAACGGGTGAGCAGATGGCGCATGACGCGGCGCCCGACGCCGAGGCGCAGGAACGCCCTGGGACTGCGCCTGAGGCGCGGTTGCACGAGCTGCTTGCTCGTTACAGCGTCTTCCTGCGCCACACGATTGCTAAGGTGTGTCCGCGTGAGCTGGGGTTGGCCTGCGAGGATATCGAGCAAGAAGCGCGGATCGGACTGTGGACCGCCCTCAAGAGTGAGAGGGAAATCGCGTTCCCTGCCTCTTATATCTACAAAGTGGCAGTCTCGGCCACTATCCGTGCAATTCGACGTGCCAAGGCCCGGCGGGAGGAGCCATTGCCCGACGAGAACTCGGCGCCGGCGCTTGCGCCCACTCAGGGCACTCGTGTCTCGGCCGGTCCGTCGCCTTACGCCCACGCCGAGCGGCAGGAGTTGCGACGAAAGATCGACGCGGGTCTGGCCCGGCTGCCGGCGAACCGGCGTCTCGCCGTCCGGCTCCATCTGCAGGGACTGACGACGGCGGAAATCGGGGACCTCAGCGGGTGGAGCGAACCCAAGGCCCGGAATCTGGTCTACCGTGGTCTCAAGGATCTCCGACAGCATCTGCATGGATTGGGAATCGAGGACGGCCGATGATGGAGAGCGACGACGATCTCCTCGCAATCTGGTGTACTACGTCAGCCGAGGTCCCGGCCGACCGCTCGGCGTGTCTCACAGAGGTGGAGTGGGCGCGCCTGCTGACGAAAGAACCGGACGCTGAAGTTCGAGCGCGGGCGGCCGACCATATCGCCTCGTGCCGCGAGTGCGCCGAGGAGTATCGTCTTCTTCAGCCGCTGCGACTCTGGGCAGCTGACGTCGAACAAGTATTCCCATCGAAGGACTGGCTCGAGCCGACGGCTCGATGCGTTGGCGCGGGTGGTGGGTGTGGCCTCGCCCGTCACTGGCTACAGCTGGCGCCGTGATGCTTCTCGTGGGCCTGGCGGCGCCGCTGGTACTTCCTGGTCCAGAGCAACCGGGAAAACGCGCAGCTGAAAACACAGCTCGCCCAGGACAAGCGAGACTTGTCGTCGGTGCAAACCTCGTTGGCCGCAGCAGAGGAGGAGCTTCGTCGTCGCTCTCCGGTATACTGCCGTGCCGTCGAGCGCGTCGCAGGAGCGCCTGGCACAGTTGCAGATGCAGCTCGCGCAGGGGAAGGAGGAGCTGTCGGCGACACGCGCCTCGCTCGCCGAAGTGCAGGAGGAGCTTCGCCGTCGCCCGCCGTTGCAGACAGCCGAGGAGTTGAACACGTTGCGACAGCGCCTGACCCAGCTGCAGACGCAGCTCGCGCAGGGGAACGAGGAGCTGCTGTCGACGCAAACCTCCTTGGCCGTGGTGCAGGAGGAGCTTCGGCGTCGCCCTCCAATGCAGATAGTTCAAGAGTTCAACGCCTTACAACAGCGCCTGGCGCGACTCTCGACCCCGCAGCTCGGCGTCGACATCATCGCGCTCGATCGACGCGATGGGTGATGGACGGGGGCCCGCAGATCCGAAGAACGTGACCATCAACCCGGACGCCTCCCTGGTCGCGCTCGTGCTCAATTTCGATCCGCTGAGAGCGCGCTCGACGTTGGAAGTGGAGTCTGATCGACGACAGCGGGCGCACACGCTGGGTCGGTCGCGCGCAGCGTGATCGAGCCACTGCGACCCTCACGCTGGCAGTGCCGACCGATGACTTTCCCGCCGGCCGCTATGATATCCGCGTCTTCCGCGTACCTGACCGACCCGTACTACCTGGCCGCGGTATACCCGCCAGCCGTCTAGGCCCTCAACCAACACGTGTGTCCGTGGCCACTTATCCGCTCATCCTTTCTGGAAGTGCCTTGACGAAGCGGCGGTGATGCCCTTCCTGTGTCGCGACGCGATCCCCGCGGCATTGCTGTCGCTCCGCTGACTCTCGACCGTCACCTGCTCGGCCCCTCGGCGATCAGGTTCAGCCCGGTGCGCGGGTTTACGCGGTGAGAGGAATCTTCGGTCTCTCGACTCTCTCCATTGCAGGACGGTGCAGCGATTGCACCGCCAGTGCAGGAGGAAGTCGTGCTGACGTTCAATACTTTCCGGCTCGTCGCCATTCCCGCAGGCCTTGCGCTCTTCGCCGTCGCCGCGGCGCCGCTCGAAGCGCAAGCCTGCCAACCGAGAACCGATGCCCCAGGAAGGGAATGTTTCGTCAGCCGAGCGGGCAACGACGCGAACCCGGGGACCATCGCGCGACCGTTCCGGACCATCGCGCGAGGTGTCGAGTGTCTGAGTCGGGCGACGTGCTTAGCCTGCGCGGCGGCGCTATACGTAGAGTCGGTCCGAATCGCCGACAAGCACGGAACCGGGGCTCGACCGATCGTCGTCCGCTCTTACCCCGGTGAACACGCCTACATCGACGGCAGCCTGCCTCAGTTCCGCACTTTGAACAACGACGACTGGGAACCGGTTGGCGATGGCGGGAACGACTGCGGTTACCCCGCATTCTGAGGAGTATGTCTCGAAGCTACCTTTGACGGGATTCGTGCGCGGTGTTTTTCTCGATCGGTCGCCGTACACGCGTCTCATCACATACTCCAGGCTCGAGGACCTGCGCGCGGAGAACGAAACCTTCGCCGCCATCCCGTCAGACGATCCGCGCGGCCCCGACGTTGTCGACTGCGACGCTCAGGGTCAGTGCACCCCGGCCGGTCACCGGTATCCCTGGGTCTACATGGGTCCTGGAATCTGGATCGACCCGGCGGTTTCACCCACAAATCCGCAGCGGGTTCACATACGCCTTTCGCACACCCACAACAACGTCCCTGGCCTGGCGGACTACGAGGGCGAGGTCGATCCCCGGCGGGTGCGTATCGCCATCGCCATCGAGCCGATGCGCACGTTGCACGTCACCAATTCGAGCCATCTTCGCTTCGAACGACTCACCGTTCGCTTCGGAGGCGATGTCACGGCGGTGGTCACGAATACGACGGCGGTCGTGTTCGATCATGTGCGCTTGTGGGCGTCGACGCACGGCGTTCGCACGGGTGACAACGACAACCTCTCGTTCCAGCATTGCGAGTTCGATGGTGGCAAGCCGAGCTGGTATTTCCGGAGCGACGGAAGACGGCGGTACCTGGTTCCCCTGGGCACCACCGTGTCGCTGAACAACCTTGGGAAGCAGACGATGCGGAGCCTGTTCGTACCGAGCCGACTCGATATCGGCACCACTATTCATCACTCGGAGTTCCATTCTGCACACGACATGTACCTGGGCGGCAGCAATGTCGACTTCCACCACAATTGGATTCGGGACCTCAACGACGAGGGGCTCGTTCTCGACGCCTATGGCAAAGAGAACGTGCGCGTCCACGACAACGTCATTCTCAAGACCCTCTCAGCCCTCAGTTTCGCTAACCAGGCAGACGGCAGTTTGAAGGAAGTCGGAGGTCCCTTCTACATCTATCGAAACCTCCTGGACCTGCGCGAGCCCACGGCAGGTTATCGGCCGAGTAGCGCCGGTGACACGGAAGTCTGGCGATACGGCAGCGCGTTCAAGAGCAACGGCACAGACGGGCCGTATGCCCTGTTTCAGAATACGTTCCTCGTTTACGCGCAGACCGGTGACGCGTCCTACACGCATTACGTCAACTTGAAGGGCAATCATCTTCGGCGAGCCTTCAACAACATCTTCGTCGCCGTCGATCCCGACCGCGATGGCGATCGTCCGATCACGTTCGTCCCGTCGCCGCTCTTTTCCGCTCAGACCGATGGCAACGCGTATCACCGCATCGCGCAATCCACCAGCCGGCTGTACCGGAACCTGCCGTATTCCGGGAGCTGTCTGGACCCGGTGCGTTTTTTGACTGCCTTGCAGGGTTGTGCCAACGCGTTGATCGGCAGCCGTCTGTTCGAACACAGCCGCATCCAGCACGCGCCGGGATACGAAGCGCACGGCATCGATGCCGATCCGCAATTCATGCGCATCGGCGCCGATGGCATCTTCCGGAAGTCCGATGACCTGAGGCTGCGGACGACAAGTCCCGCGTTGACCGCGGGAATCATGTTACCGCCCGATCTTGCGGATTTGGACGGTGCGCCGGTGATCGCTGCGCCGAACATCGGCTGCTATCGCAGCGGCATGACCGCTCCATGTGGGAATTGACGGTCGCCGATCGTATCCCGCGGCGCAATGACGGGAGACGCGGCGCGATCGGAACCGTCGCAAGAGAGATCCGATGATCAGACCTGTCGAGAAATGGAGAACCGCGATGAGAACAATAAAGTCGACTGGGACCATGCGAAGTCTGACTGCCTGCGTCGCCGTGCTGTCGCCGTGATTGGCTGCGCCACGACGCCCGAGCGCCGACCTTCACGACTTCCCAAGAGTGACGCGAACACGATTCCGCTGGAGGAAAGAGCGACCGATTCGCTGGCCACCTCCACGGCCGCGTTGCTCGACGAATTAAAGCAATGGAAAGTCAGCAGCCCTCGCCAGTCCGAGTCGCCTCTTTCCGAAGTCCACTTTCGAGGGGCTGGCCGAACGTAACTACACCCTCAAGAACAAGAAGGTTCGCAAGTTCCTGCAGCACGAAGGGCAGACGTACGGGATCAACCTGGGCTGGACTGACAATGCGGGGCCCTCGACCGCAACGAAGGTCGCGCGCTGGTTCTTTGCCCGCAGCGGCGGCGACGGCCCACTCACCTATGGCGAGACAGTTGCGATCGGAAACGGCAGGAAGCCGTCCTTCATCCACCACCAGAAGCGATCCGTGGGTATCGACCTTGATTGGTCGGATACGCCAGTCTACGAGTGGAAACTCCTGGGTGGACCGCGCGGGAGGCCCATCGACCCCGATTGGTACGTTGCCATCTACAACGAAAAGGCCGGCGAGTTCCTGATCTTCTTCGATCGCACTCGGGGTGGCGACATCGGGTGGCCGAGTTCGCAGACGTGGGGTGAGCAGCTCAAAGGCGAGCTCTTGGAGCAGGCGAAGAAGGCTGCACTCGAAGCGCTGCTCTCGGCCGCCGCCGGTTGAGGACCCCATGGAGTGTTGAGTCTTGTCTCGTAGTCAGCAAGGAGGAAAGAAGAAGGCTTTCCTCCCTACCAACGACTTCCCTGACCTACCGCCAGACGCGCGCCGACTACGTGACGATCGAGCCGCTAAGCCTCGGTGCCAGGGACGCAGGAGGATAGAATGGAATCCGCAACTGAACGCCGGCTCCGTACCCGGCGATGCGCGTCGGTAGTTCTCACTCTAATTGTAATTCCGAGTGTTGCCGGCGCTCACTGCAGGCCTGGCACCCCCATCACTGCATTGAGGACGCCGCGGATGACGTCTATGGAAGTGCTGAGAAGCGGGCACGGATTATCCCGGCGATCCGATCGGCACAGCCATGAACCCCATCAAGGTCATCGACGAACGGATTCCTACTCCAATGTCATACGGGGAATACGTAGTGAAGAACCCGGATGAGATTGTGGATATTCTGAGCAATCCGGTTAGCAGCATGGTGGGATATAACGTGGCCCTGACCATCGCCGACGGCCGGAATGCTGCGCTGAGGCACGGAACGAAGCGCATGCCACAAGACGTTAGAGCACAGCTCGAGCTCTACTTCGATGACGAGCTGCTGGACTCAGTCAGATATGCTGCCGACACAGATCTGTTCAATGGCTTACTCCAAAGCACTGCACTCCGTGTCGGCGGCGCCAAGGCCATTACGCTGGTCAATGTTGTTGTATTCAAGGACGTCGCGGAGACTTATGACATTAACACCTGGGCCCACGAGTGTGTTCATGTAAGGCAATATCAGACGCTGGGTCTTGCTGAGTTCGCCGCAACCTACACTCTTGACTTCAAAGCAATAGAAGCGCCGGCGTATCGTTTTGGCGATTACTATCGCGACGTGCGTCACTCCAACGTTATTACACCAGAGCTCGTTATCGGTCACGGCGGTAAATGCCTAGCGCGGTTGTCCAACAGCGTGGGCAGCGAGCTTCGCTTATCCACGTGCACGCCAAACAGCCCGCTTCAGCGTTGGGCCTTTTCGCGCGACGCTGAAGTTTATGTGCCCAGCACAAAGATCTGCGTGGATGTTCCAAATGGGAATCCTGATAACCGGACGCGACCCAGACTTGCCCCATGCAATGGGGATAAGCGTCAACGCTTTAGTTTCACGAAGCGCGGCGAATTGCGGAGCATTGTGCGACGCAATTTGTGCTTGGAAGTCGCGGGGGGGCGTGTCGCTGACGGGACTCCGATCCAAATGTACGACTGTAATGGAACCGGTTCACAAGTCTGGATAAACCCTACAACTAAACTCATCTCGATACCCGCAGCACCACAACCTAATCAATGTTTGCGTGCGGAACAGTTTCTGGTCGGGTCCCACGTTGGATTGGCGCCATGCTCAAAATCCGATGCACTCCAAGCGTGGGCCAGCGAGAACCACAGGGGGAAACTCCGCCTAGTCGCAGTTCCCGACGCGTGCTTACAGATTGAGGGCTTCAGCAAGAGAGCTGGCGCCCAATTGCAGATTGCCAGGTGCAGTGAGCGACGGGATCAAGAGTTTGAAGTAACAGCGAAGCGTGAAATACGCCCGGATGTCTCGGGCAATACATGCCTTGCCATCAGCGCTCTGGGGACGGTTGTGACTGCTCGATGCACGAATTCGCGTACTCAGCAGTGGAATTAGTGGTCGTCCTCTTCTGGCGCACCTCAAAACACTGGAAGAACGACTCGCCTGTCCGCTTGGGAGTTGACGGGGCTCGATTTTTCGAACCCCGTCATCAACCTCGCACGTGCGGAGGTTCGACATCGATCCAGCGCATCGGTGCTCACAGCCAGTTTGATCGGCTGTATTCTGGCCGCAGTTCTGGCCGCAGTTTCGAGCGTCCACCGTGTCCGGTCCATCCACCACGTCCAGATTCCTTAGGAAACAAACGCACTAGGAGTCGGAGGACTCCGGTACTCCTCTGGGGCATCTCTTAATCTGCGAGTTCTCGGTTCGATTCCGAGGCGGCTCACTCAATCGAAAGAACTTAGCGCGTTCAACTGCATCGTCCATTTGTGTCTCCGGATGCGCCTGGGATGCAAATGGATGCGTCGAAATGTCGTCATCCAGACGATCAACAGCGCCGCGATTCGCGCCTGGGATCAAATGGCCATAGGTGTCGACCGTGATCTGGATCGAAGCGTGTCCCAGTTGTTCCTTCACGTAGGCGACCGACTCGCCCTGCTGCAGCAGCAACGATGCGAACGTGTGGCGGAGATCGTGGATCTGGATCTGCCGCAGTTCGGCCTTCTCGAGCATCCGCTTGAAGACGTGGCGAATGTTGCGCTCCTCCAAGGGTGTGCCCGAGAGCGATGGAAAGACCCATTGCGGCGTGTTCGTTCCCTTCTCCATCGCGCGCGCCTGCAGAAATCGCCTCCAGCCCACGAGCGTTGTCAGGAGCTGCGATGACAGGTCCACTCGGCGCCGGCGATGAGACTTTGGGGACGTCAGAACACCGCGAACGAAATTTCGCTGAACCACCACGAATCGACCATTCCAATCCACGTCACCCCATTGCAAGCCAATCTGCTCACCGAGGCGGAGGCCGGTACGAAGCGCCAGAAGCACCCAGGGATGCCACCGTGGAACATGCGCTTCTGCCGTCCCCACGAGGAGGGCCGCTTCGTCTCGCGTGAGCACTTGTATTGGAGTTTTGGCCTCGTCACCACGGCGAAGGTATCGACCCATTCGAAGCGCCGGGTTCGCCGGCAACTCTCCGTCTTCTACCGCCTGGGACAACACGGTGCTGAGCGTGCGGGCAATGCCTCGAACGGTATTCAGCCTCAAGCCCTTCGTCCTGCGAAAGGCCCGACAGAGGGGCCACCACGAAAACGAGGGTGTCGGCCCTGTCGGCCCCACGGCAGCGACGGGCTGGAGTAGAAGCGATGCATCAGCAGACTCAAGGAAGGTCACCGCACTGGTCGTAGCGAAACGGAAGCAAAGGCGTCTCGAAGCGGGCGTTCGGGAATCGATTGGCTGCGCTCGCGGGACCGTAGCGCGCGTGCTGCGTCGCCCGACGTTAGCCACTCCTCATGGAGCGCATCTACCAGAGGACTTGACAGTCGAGGACGGAGGTCGCGGAAGCGAGTGAGGTCGGCGACGAGAAGTCGATCGAATTGCGTGGCTTCGACCCGCGTGTGGCAATACCACCGAAGTTCGGATGCTCGACGCCAAGGAACTGGTTGCCTTGTGCCGTGAACCCCTTTAGGACGACCTCACGGAAGTCACGCAGATAGAGGACATTTCGGTGAGGTGGGGCGGAAGTCGGCGTTCACGCAGACTGCCGGGAAATGTTCGAGAATGTCCGCCCTCGGATCGAACGCGCGCATTTCGCATTTGTCTGTGTACCACGTGCTATGATGCGCCGCCCTCGAGCAAGACGAACACCGACGAACAGCAACGCGCGTGGCACGGCCGCTGGCGAGAGACTCCTCTCGATCCGCCGCGGTCATCGGACGGGTGTGGAACCGGACAAAACCTATGAGAACGATCTTCACGCGTTTCTGCTGTTCTCTGCTCCTTCTCCCGCTGCCGGCGCTTGCCGCAGCGCAAGCAGCGGCCTTCGCCTCGCCCTTGTCATCCGCCGCCGGCACCAGCGTGTCGAATGTGGTCCTTGCCGACATGAACCTCGACGGCCGACTCGACGCGGTGACAACGAACCCGTCGGACAACGTTGTGTCGGTCCTGCTCGGTCTCGGGAACGGCCGATTTGCTGCGCCGCTAGATGCTCCGGCCGGTGTACCGGAAGGGCCGCTCGCCGTCGGTGACGTCGACCGCGACGGAAAGCCCGATGTCGTACTCGCGTCGGACGGCGGCATCAGCGTGATGTTCGGTACGGGCACAGGAGGATTCCGCAGCCTGGGGGTAATCACGTCGAGCCCATCTCGAAACATGGTGCGGCTCGCGGACTTCGATCGCGATGGCTACCTCGACGTCATGACCGGACGTCACGTGAAGTTCGGCAACGGCAACACCTTTCCCGGAACCGCGATCACGATCGACACAGCGTCCACGCAACCGACCGATGCGGCGATCGCCGACCTCAATGCGGACGGCTATCCGGATCTGATCATCGCGAATCAGTTTGCGGCCACGGTGTCGGTGAACCTGAATACCACGAACCGCGGCTTCTACGCCCGGTTCGACTACGGCACCGGGATGACGCCGGGGACCGTATCGGTGGGGGACGTCAACAGCGACGGACGGCTCGATGTGGCTATCGGCGATCTGCTCACCCTGCGTGTGTTCCCGGGTTCGGGAACGGGCACTCTCCTTCCGCCGTTCGTCATCAATCAGCAGCCGCTTTCAGTGGGAACGCCCAGGCATGTCGTCTTGGCGGACGCCAACGGTGACGGCAGGCTGGACATCGTCAATAACAGCGGCGTCCTGCTCGGGAACGGCGTCGGCGATTTCGGACCGGCGAGCAACGTCACGCAAGGCCTCTACCAGTTTGCGGTCGCAGATTTCAATCACGATGCAAGGCCCGACCTTGTGGCGTCACGGGTTTCGAGCGAGGGCGGGTTTGTTGACGTTGCGCTGAACACCAGCTCGTTTACGCCGGCGGGCTCGTTCGCCGCGCCGCTCGATACGCCGACGCTCTTCAACGTCGACTGGCTGGCGCTCGCGCCCATGAGCCGTGACGCCAACCTAGACGTGATCACGGCGCGCTCGGGCAACCCAATGACGGGAGCGCCAGGGACCGTCGTTATTCATTTGGGGACCGGTTCCGGAACGTTCGTACCCATACGGAGGGTCTGAGCAGCTGAACAAGGCGCATGTGAACGTCGATTTCAACCGCGACAGCAAACCGGACGTGGTGGCGGAGTTTACCAACGGCAACATCGCCTCATGGTTGGGCGACGGGAACGGCGGCTTCGTGGCCGGCTACGGGCTGAACCCCGGTGCGCGCTACGACGCCTTCGCGGTGGGGGACTTCAACCGCGACGGCAGGAACGATCTCGCTGCGATCAGAACTGATGGCCGCGTGCTGTCGATCTGGCTGCAGGAGAGCACCGGCACGAGCTTCGCGATGCGGCGCGACACCTTCATGTCGGACTGGCCATACGACCTGCGCGTGGGTGACGTCAACGCCGACGGGAGGCTCGACGTCGTCGCGCTCGTCAACGAAGTTGGGGCCCAGACGTTCCTCGGGGACGGGCAGGGGAATTTCGCGAGCGGTATCCCGAGCCCAATCGCCCAAACGGGGTCCGGCCTCGCGCTCGGCGACATGAACAACGATGGCAAGTTGGACATCGTGAGCACGGACACCTACTCTTTCGGGCCTGGGCCGCACATCCGGGTCAGCCTCGGCGACGGCGCCGGATCGTTCGAGGAGGCTTTCGCGGTTGGCGCCACGCTTCCGGCGTGGCCCGTGCTGGCGGACTTCAACCGCGATGGCAAGCTGGACGTCGCCATCCACGACGGTGGTGTTGCCGTTTATTTCGGGCGCGGCGACGGCTCGCTGGACGCGCGAAGCACGCACCTCGCCGGCGTCGGCAAGTTCGAGGCGGGCGACATCAACAACGACGGCCGTATCGATTTCGTGGCGCTCGCCGGGGACAGGTTCTCGGTCTTTCTGAACACGGCACCGCCCGTCGCCGACTTGAGCATCAGCGTCACGGATTCGCCCGATCCGGTCGCCGCCGGCGGACGCATCACCTACGAGATGCGCGTCACCAACAACGGCACGACAGCTGTCAGCGGCGTGACGGTGCGGCCGGGGTTCGCGCTCGGGACGAACATCTCCAGCGCCGACAACACCTGCACCGGCGGGCTGCCCTACGCCTGTCACGTCGGCACACTCGCCGCCGGCGCCACCGCGACGCTCACCTTCGTCGTCACGGCAGGTAGTGCCGGGATCGTCTCGATCGTGGCCACCGTCACCGCGAACGCGGCCGACGCCAACTCCGCCAACAACACCGTGACTGTCTCGACGACCGTCACTGCGACCGCGGCGGTGACAATCGATCGCAACGCGCTGCGCTTCGCCGCGACTTCGAACGGTGCCGCCTTCACGTCGCAGACGGCGGCCGAGACCGTTCGGCTCTCCGTCGCCGGCACGGCGAGCGTGAGCTGGACTGCCACTTCGAACCAACCGTGGCTGACCGTCAGCCCGGCCAGCGGCATCGGCCCGGCGACGCTGACGGTCGCGGTGGCGTTCGTCAACGGCCTACCGATCGGAGGCGAGGTCACGGGATCCGTGACGCTTGCGTTCTCCGGCGCGTCCAACACCGCCGGTCCCATCACGGTCACGCTGCGGACGATTGCCGGCGCGTCCACGGCGCCGTTCGGCGTCGTCGACACGCCGCTCGACAACAGCACTGGCGTGACAGGCGCCGTTCCTTTCACCGGGTGGGCGCTGGACGACGTCGGGGTCCAGGCGGTATCCCTGTGCCGCGATGCCGTGGCAGGCGAGACTGCCGTCGTCGATCAGCGCTGCAACCAGGCGGCGAAGATCTATCTCGGCAACGGCGTGTTCATCGAAGGCGCGCGACCGGACGTGGAGGCCGCCTATCCGGCAGTGCCTCGCAACCGCGTCGCCGGCTGGGGCTTCATGGTGCTGACGAACATGCTGCCGAACCGGGGGAACGGTGCCTTCGACTTCTTCGCCTACGCGCGCGACCTCGACGGCCAGGCGACGCTCATCGGCACGCGTCGGCTGACGGTTTCGAATGCCACCGCGACGAGGCCGTTCGGCACCATCGATACGCCGGCGCAGGGTGAAACCGTCAGCGGCTCGCAGTACGTGAACTTCGGCTGGGCGTTGACGCAGATGCCAAAGTCGATCCCGACGAGCGGGTCGACGATCTCCTGTACTGATCGATGGCGCAGTCGTGGGCAGCGTTTCGTACAACCACTTCCGGCCCGACGTCGCAAGCCTGTTTCCCGGCCTGGCGAACAGCGATGGGGCGGTAGGATTCCGCATCATCGATACGACCGCGCTGACCAATGGCGTTCACTCCATCTCGTGGACCGCGACCGACAGCGACGGCCGGAGCGAAGGTCTGGGCAGCCGCTACTTCCGCGTCCTGAACAACGCCGGTGCGGGCATGACCATGTCCGCCACGGCAAATATGCCGGTGCTCGACGCGGCCACGGTGTGGGCGCTGCCGGTCGACACCGACCCGGTCGACATGCGCCGCGGCTGGAGTCCGGACGCCGCCTGGGCACAACAGGGCGCGAACCGCGCCGGCCGCGCTATTGTGCGGGGAGAGGAAGTGGATTGGTTCGAGCTCCGTCTCGGTGCGCGCGCGGGGGAAACCTACACGGGATTCGTGCGGGCGGGCGAGTCGCTGCAGCCGCTGCCGGCGGGCTCGCGGCTGAACGAGCAGACCGGCGATTTCGTCTGGGCGCCCGGAGCCGGGTTCGTGGGGCCCTACAACCTCGTTTTTGTGCGCGCCGCGTCCGGTCGCGCCATTGCCCGCCGCGAGGTTCAGATTATTCTCAGCCCGAAAGGCAGCGGTCACGTTGGCGCGAAGGTGGTGATTGACACGCCGCGGCTGCAGCAGGACGTCGCGCAACCGTTCCAGCTCGCGGGTTGGGCGGCAGATCTCGACTCGCTTTCAGGCACCGGCATCGACAGCGTGCACGTCTGGGCGTATCCGCTCGCCGGCGGCGCGCCAACGTTCCTTGGGACCGCGGCGTACGGCGGCAGCCGCCCGGACGTCGCCGCGGTGTTCGGCGATCCGTATGGCCCGTCCGGCTTTGGGACGATGGTGGAGGGACTCGCTCCCGGCAACTACGACCTGGCCGTCTTCGCGTGGAGCACAGTTCGCGGCGGTTTCACGCCCGCCGGAACGGTCCGGGTCACGGTCCGCTAGGCGACGCGACCTCCTGCGACGAGGGTCCTGCGGTATGAACGCAGGACCCTCGCGGCTTCCGTCGTCAGCCAGTTCGAACGCTGGCTCAAAAGACCGTCGACTCTCCGACCGAGTCATTGCGAAAGGCAAAGATCAAGCGCGGCTGGTGCCCGCAAGAGCGTGGGGTTTCGAATCCCCTTTTCACAATGCTCAGACTTCGGTTGCGCCCGGGTTGCATCGCGATCTCCGCGATTTGCCGCATTCTGCGGACCGGCCACGCAAGACTCCTAGAAATACGAGCTATTTCGATCGTTTGGCGCGCCTCTTAATCGGCGGGTTCTCGGTTCGACTCCGAGCCGGCTCAACTCCTCTTCAGTTTGCTCGCTGGGTCTCTCCGTATTCCTCACGCGTGTGGCGCCATACCTTCTTCCGCACGCTCGGCCTCATTTGACAGTCTAATGCGGCAGATGATATTCCATTAGCGTGTCTAATAGAGCGGGGCCAAAGGCTGACGTCCTGCAGGGGACGCTCGACCTGATGGTCCTGCAGACGCTGGATTCGCTGGGGCTGCTACACGGCTACGCCATTGCCGCGCGTCTCGAGCAGGTGTCGAGCGGCGCGCTGCAGCTCAATAGGGGCACGCTGTATCCCGCGTTGATGCGGCTGGAGCCGCGTGGCCTGCTCCGCGGGAAGTGGGGTACTACGGAGACCAATCGCAAGGCGAGGTTTTACAGCGTGACGTCGGCAGGCCGGCGTCAGCTCGCCAGGGAAAAAGACGCCTGGGACCGGATGTCGGACATCATCCACACGGTGCTGCACGGCGAGGCATGACGCAGGAGGATCGCATGCGCGTCCTTCGCGAATGGATTCACCGTCTCCGGGGAACGCTGCTTCCAAGCCGGCGCGACGCTGATCTGGACGAGGAGCTCCGGCTGCACTTGGCGATGGCTGCAGAAGAAGCGCGACGTCGTGGTCTTGAGCCGGCGGATGCCGTGCGCGCCGCGCGGATTGAGGCCGGAGGCGCTTCGCAAGCGATGGACACTCTCCGGGATCAGCGAGGGCTGCCGTGGCTGGACGACCTGGCGCGCGACGTGAGCCATGGGCTGCGCACGCTTCGGCGCACTCCCGTGTTCACGGCGGTCGCGCTCCTGACGCTGGCATTAGGAATCGGCGCTAATACGGCCATCTTCTCGATTGTCAACGGCGTGATCCTGCGTCCGCTCGACTATCCCAGACCGGAACAGCTGATGTATCTGACCACGGAATTTCCGGCGCTCGGGTACGCTGGCAGAACCATACGACCCCGACACGCGCGGTCCGGCGTATCAACGCCTTCTCGATAAGCTGCGGGTTGCACCAGGCGTGCAGGGGGCCGCCGTCATGTCGGGTCTGCTCGGCACGTACGGTGTTCTCTCCTATGTCGCGACGGAGCGCCGGCGCGAGATCGGCATTCGCATTGCGCTCGGCGCGGCCCGTTCCAGCGTGCTCGCGCTGGTGATGAAGCAGGGTCTGCAACTCACCACATCGGCGTCGTCGTTGGACTGGCAGGTGCGCTTGGACTGAATCGGCTGATTGGGTCAGTGTTGTTCGGCGTCCAGCCGACGGATCCCACAACGCTGGCGGCGGTGACTATGACGATTACTCTGGTTGCCGCCGGGGCGTGCTGGCTGCCCGCGTGGCGCGCGTCGCGGCTGGACCCAAACGTGGTGCTCAGAGCCGACTAGTCCTAGTGTTCGTCCACGGGCGCGACATAACTTCCGTGAAGACTGTTGCTGATTCAACCGTCAGGGCTTCGCTGATAGCGCGGCTCGGAACCCTGCAACCGGACACACCGAGACGCTGGGGAACCTTGGAGCCTCACGAGATGCTGTGTCATCTCGGAGACGCGTTCGAGATGGTGCTCCGGACGCGGCCACGACAGGTGGAAGTCCGTATCCGAAATCGCCCGCTCGTGAAACTCGCCGCTCTCCGAGGACCGCTGAGGGTCCGACGGTCATGCCGGCGAAGCTCAACTGGGATCTGTGGCTCGGCCCGCGGTCCGCGCGGCCGTACAGCAGCAGGCTGGCCCCGTTCGTCTGGCGATGGGTCTGGGATTTCGGCAACGGCACCATGCCCGACATGTCGCCGCATCACTTCGATCCCGCGTTCAACGCGCTCGCCCTCGATGCGCCCGACACCGTGGAAGCGCGGACGTCCTTCATCGACCCGCAGGCAGCCGTCGGCAGCAGCTTCATGACGTATCGCTACCGCGCACGCGGCGATCGCGGGCCGCTGACGCCTGAAGGCCGCCAACGTGCCGGAGGCGCAGCCGTTCATCGAGGGCGCTATCGGAAAGGCTGGGAGCTCCCTGTCTAGCGGAACCCCGTCATCAGCCCTGGCAGCCAGCAGACATTCGACGTGGCTTGTTCAACGCGGACAATCGGAGTCTCGACGTGAATCATTACCGCGACGCCGGTCCCGCCTGCGGCGGGTACTCGACCAGGAACGCAAACGCCGCCGCGATTTCCAGATCGTGTAGATGCGGAAAGACCGGCATCCTTCCCCGGTAATGGAATACGGGATCACCGATCCTCACTACGGCTCCTGTCCGGACCTTCGTCAGAAAGTCGACAACGGTCTTGTCTTCGAGCAGTACCCGTGAAAGGCGGAATGGTCCCCTGAGCGAGTGCCTGGTTCGTCGGCCGGCGACCCACGGCGTCATGGCAGATGTGACACGTCCCCTTGATGACATGCTCGCCCAGCCTGGACCAGCTGACGTTGCGCCGCGTCTGGGGCGTCGCATCCGGGGTTCCAGCCAGCTGCGTCAAGTAGGCGTACAGCGAGTCGAAATCCTCATCCTGCAAATGCGCCAGCGGGGGCATCCGCTGCCCGCCTTTCTGGACGCGGTCGTGAAGCATGAGCCGCGCCTTGGCCGACTGCGCGCGCGCCGCGGACTGCGCGTTGGCTCTCCCCTGCTGGCGTAGTTGCTGGCGCACGATCTCGAGCGACGTACCCTGGACGAGGCCAAGGACGGCCTTGATCTCGGGCGGCGATCCAGTACCTTCGGCCCGATGACAGGCCTGGCAATTCAGGCGGTACACGTCTGCTCCGCTCAAGACGACTGGCTGGCCGACCGCCAACGGGAACGGCGTTGCACGGCCTGCGCGCTCACCGGGAGCCGCGCCGTAGGTTGCCCCGCTGCGACCGAGCGTCGTGTCGCTGTACCGGACGCCCAGGAGGTTCAACCAGCTGGGACCGCTGACGGGCGTCACGATGGGATCGCGCTGGGGCTTTCCGGAAGCCGGCGGCTTGTCCTGCGTCGCCACGGACGCGGCCAGCACGCTTGCCATGAGCAGCCCGGGCACGACGATCGCCGCAACGCCGGCGCCACGTCGATGATGAATCCTCATCGTTGTCCTCTCGTTCTGCTGACCTCGACGCATAGCAACCGCGGTGCCCACCGGACCTGACCGCGCTTTCAACAAACGCGCGGCCCACGGCCCCGGTGCGTTCGCCGGATTGCGCGACCCCATCGTCCGAGCGCGGATTTCTTCGCGCAACCGGGAAAATCCCCCCATTCGAAACCAAGAACGCATGAAAGGTGGCCCAAGCGCGCGTACAACGATACGACAACTGATGGCTCGCCTGTTGCTCGTCGCTCGAGAAGAGAGTGCACACCGATGCTGCCAGTCCGTACCGATGCGCCCGGCGTATGTGGATCGCCTGCCCCCGTGCAACCACGCCTGCCCCGCTGGCGAAAACGTCCAGGCGTGGCTCGCCGAGGCACAAGCAGGCCACTACCGCAGCGCCTGGGAGATCATCGTCCGCGACAATCCACTGCCGGCAGGTACATGGCCGCGTCTGCTATCACCCGTGCGAGGACGCGTGCAATCGGAAGGACGTGGACGAGGCGGTCAGCGTTCATGCCGTCGAGAGGTTCCTCGGCGATCTGGCCATTGCCGCGGGATGGAGCATCGCCCCCGACAGGCCGCCGTCCCGGCAACGTGTGCTCGTCGTCGGCGCCGGCCCGAGCGGCCTGTCGGCTGCGTGGCACCTCGCGCGCCGCGGCCACGAAGTGGTCGTGTACGAAGCGGGACCGATGGCTGGCGGAATGATGCACTTCGGCATTCCCAAGTACAGGCTGCCGCGGCAGGTGCTGGACGCGGAAATCGACCGCATCCGGGGGATTGGCGTCGAGATCATCTTGAACCGCAGGGTCACCGATCTCGTGGTGGAAAAAGCCAGTGGACGATTCGATGCGGTGTTCCTTGCGGTCGGCGCCCATATCAGCAAGCGCCTGGAAATCCCCACGCGCGATGCGGGCAGGATGTACGACGCGCTGCAGTTCCTGAAGGAAGTCGAAACGGCCGACGAAAGGCCGCGAATCGGGCGCCGCGTCGCGGTGTACGGCGGCGGAAACACCGCCATGGATGCGGCGCGATCGGCCGCGAGGCTCGGGGCCGAGCCGCTCATCATCTATCGCCGCACGCGCGAGCAGATGCCGGCACATGACTTCGAGGCGGATGAAGCGATCGAAGAGGGCGTCGAGATTCACTGGCTGCGCACGATCAAGGAAATCGACGGCACCACGATTCACGTCGAAGTCATGCGGCTCGACGAGAACCGCTGCCCGATCCCGACCGGGCAGTTCGAGACGCTCGAGGCGGATACGGTGATTCTCGCCCTCGGTCAAGACACCGACACGACCTTTCTGAAGAATGTCCCCGGCATCACGTTCAAGGCCGACGGCACGGTGGTCGTGGGGCGCGACATGCAAACCGGCTGTCCCGGCGTGTTCGCGGGCGGCGACATGGTGCCGTACGCGCGCACGGTCACCACGGCCGTCGGACACGGCAAGAAGGCCGCGCGGCACATCGACGACTGGCTCCGCGGAGAGGCGCAATCGAAGCCGGCGAAGCACGAAGTCGCCAGGCTCGAGATGCTGCGCCTCTGGTACCACGCCGAGGCGAAGCGGCGCGGGCAGAGCACGATCGATCTCGATCGGAGGCGTCAGACCTTCGACGAGGTGGTCGGCGGATTCGATCCGGCCGGCGCGCGCTACGAGGCGCAGCGCTGCCTGTCCTGCGGCAATTGTTTCGAATGCGACGGCTGCTACTCGGCGTGTCCCGAACAGGCCGTCATCAAGCTGGGGCCTGGACGGCGGTACGAATACGACCTGAGCAAGTGCACCGGCTGCGCGATCTGCTACGACCAGTGTCCGTGCGGCGCGATCACGATGATCCCGGAGCCTGTCGCGACGGCGACCGACGCATAGAGCGCGTTGCAGCAAAGGCAGCGGCGATGGCGAAAGAGGAAGCTGTCATGGCGAAGGCAATCAAAACGCTGGACGGTAACGAGGCGGCAGCCTCGATCGCCTACCGCACGAACGAAGTCTGCGCGATTTATCCCATCACACCCTCTTCTACGATGGGCGAGCTGGCGGATCAGTGGGCATCCGAGGGCAGGACCAATATCTGGGGAGCGGTACCGCAGGTCGTCGAGATGCAGAGCGAAGGCGGCGCCGCGGGGGCGGTGCACGGCGCGCTGCAGACCGGCGCACTCACCACCACGTTCACTGCCTCTCAGGGACTGCTGCTGATGATCCCGAACATGTACAAGATTGCCGGTGAGCTGTTGCCGGCGGTATTCCATGTCGCGGCGCGCGCGGTTGCCTCGCAGGCGCTCTCGATCTTTGGCGATCACTCCGACGTCATGGCCGCCCGGACGACCGGTTGGGCGATGCTCTGCTCGAGCTCCGTGCAGGAAGCGCACGACCTTGCCTTGATCGCGCAGAGCGCCACGCTCGCGTCGCGAATTCCCTTTCTGCACTTCTTCGACGGATTCCGCACGTCGCACGAGGTGAGCAAGATCGAGATCCTGTCTGACGACGACGTGAGGGCGATCATCGACGACACGCTCGTGGTCGCGCATCGCGCTCGAGCGCTCAGTCCGGATCGGCCCGTGGTACGCGGCGTCGCCCAGGACCCCGACGTCTTCTTCCAGGCGCGGGAGACCGCGACCCCCTTCTATGCCGCGGTGCCGTCGATCGTCCAGACCGCGATGGATCGCTTCGGCGACCTCTCCGGCAGGCGCTACCGGCTCTTCGAGTACTTCGGCGCCGACGACGCCGAGTACGTCATCGTGCTCATGGGATCGGGAGTCGAAGCCGCGCGGGAAACGATCGACTATCTGAACGCCCGCGGCGGGAAGCTGGGCGTCGTGCAGGTCCACTTGTTCCGGCCGTTTTCGATCGGTCATCTACTGGACGCGGTGCCTGGCTCGGTCACGGCGATCGCGGTACTCGACCGTACCAAGGAACCGGGCGCGCCGGGCGAGCCGCTGTACCAGGACGTGGTCACGGCGTTCGCCGAGGCCACGTCCGATGGCCGCCGCCGCGCCATGCCGCGGATTGTCGGCGGGCGCTACGGCCTCGCGTCGAAAGAGTTCACGCCGGCGATGGTCAAGGCCGTGTTCGAGAATCTCGCGTCACCGTCGCCAACGAACCACTTCACGATCGGTATCAACGACGACGTCTCGCATACCAGTCTCGAGTACGACGCCAGGTTCATCACCGAGCCGTCCGACGTCGTCGGATGCATCTTCTATGGACTCGGCGCCGACGGAACGGTGGGCGCAAACAAGAACTCGGTCAAGATCATCGGCGAGCAGACTCCCGGTTACGCGCAGGGATTTTTCGTCTACGACTCGAAGAAGTCCGGCTCGCGTACGACGTCGCACCTGCGCTTCGGTCCACACCCGATCCGATCGACGTATCTCGTCCAGCGGGCCCATTTCATCGCCTGCCATCAGTTTCAATTCGTCGAGCGCCTCAGCATGCTCGACGAGGCGATCGACGGCGCGGTGTTCCTGCTCAACACGCCGGTCGCTCCTGGCGACGTCTGGGGTGAGCTGCCACGAGCGATGCAGCAGGAGCTGATTCGCAAGCGCATCCGGCTCTGCGTCATCGACGCGGACCGTGTCGCGATCGAGGCGGGTATGCCCGGGCGGATCAACACCATCATGCAGACCTGCTTCTTCGCGATCTCCGGCGTGCTGCCCCGTGCCGAAGCAATCGCGAGGATCAAGGAGGCCATCGAGACGACTTACGCGCGGAAGGGACGAGAGCTCGTCGACAGCAATTTCGCGGCCGTGGACCGCACGCTCGAGAACCTGCACGAAGTGGCCTTGCCAGCTGCGCCGACCAGCGCACGCGAAGCCGTCCCAATCGTGCCGGCACACGCCCCGGAGTTCGTCAGGCAGGTGACTGCGATGATGATCGCGGGCCGCGGCAATGAACTGCCGGTCAGCGCTCTCCCGGTCGATGGCACCTTCCCGTCCGGGACGGCTCGATGGGAGAAGCGAAACGTCTCCGACATCGCTCCTGTCTGGAAGCCGGAGCTGTGCATCCAGTGTGGAAACTGCGTGATGGTCTGCCCGCACGCGACTATTCGCGCGCGCTACTACGACGATCCCTGGCTCGCGGACGCGCCTGAAGGTTTCCCGTCGGCGCCGCTGGCCGGACGGGGGTTTCCTCACCTGCGATACACGCTGCAGGTGGCCGTCGAGGATTGCACCGGCTGCGAGTTGTGCGTCGAGGCCTGCCCCGTTCGAAGTCCCGAGGCGGCAGGGATTCGCGCAATCAACATGGAGGCAAAAGCGCCTCTCATCGAGCGCGAACGCACGAACCTGGAGTTCTTCGAGATGCTCCCCGACAACAAGCCGGCCGGCGTGGATGCCGAGCTCGTGAGGGGCGCTCAGTATTTGACGCCGCTGTTCGAGTACTCCGGCGCGTGCGCCGGCTGCGGCGAAACGCCCTACCTGCGGCTGTTGACGCAGCTCTTCGGCGACCGGCTGCTCGTGGCGAATGCCACCGGGTGTTCGTCGATCTACGGCGGCAACCTGCCTACGACTCCCTGGTCGGTCAACAGGCAGGGTCGCGGGCCCGCCTGGGCCAACTCGCTGTTCGAGGACAACGCGGAGTTCGGCCTGGGCTTCCGGCTGGCGCTCGACAGACACCGTGAGGACGCGGCGCGTCTGCTCGCCGGGCTGGCGCCGCAGCTCGGACCGGCGCGCGTTGGCGAACTGCTCGCCGCACCCCAGACCACCCAAGCCGAAGTTGACGCGCAGCGGGATCGCGTTGCGGCGCTCGAACAGACCCTGGAGGCCCTGGACGATCCGGCCGCACGGCGGCTACGCACGATGACGACGCACCTCGTGCGAAAGAGCGTCTGGATTGTCGGCGGCGATGGGTGGGCCTACGACATCGGCTATGGCGGTCTGGATCACGTCCTGGCCTCGGGGCGGAACGTCAACATTCTCGTCCTCGACACCGAGGTGTATTCGAATACCGGCGGCCAGGCCTCGAAGTCCACTCCGCGCGCAGGAGTCGCGAAGTTCGCGGCCGGAGGCAAGCAGGGACGGAAGAAGGATCTCGGCCTCATGGCCGTCGCATACGGGAACGTCTACGTTGCGCAGATTGCCATGGGCGCATCGTCGCAGCAGACGATGGATGCATTGCTCGAGGCCGAGGCGCACGACGGACCGTCGCTCGTCATCGCGTACAGCCAGTGCATCGCCCACGGCATCAACATGCGCCTGGGCATGCGGCAGCAGAAGCTGGCGGTCGAGTGCGGACACTGGCCGCTCTATCGCTTCAAGCCTGCGGCGGCCGGACGGAGCAGCCAGGAGTTCGTGCTGGATTCGCAAGCTCCGTCGATCCCGCTGAAGACGTACGCGTACAACGAATTCCGCTACAAGATGCTCGCTTACACCAATCCGAGCGAGGCGAAGCGCCTGCTCGGCCTGGCGCAGGAAGACGTCGATCAGCGGTGGCGCGTCTATTCCAGCCTGGCCGACCGGTGGCCGGCAACCGCGCGGCGGGGACAGGGCGAGGCCGGAAGTCACGTGCCTGCGCCGGCAGCCCCGGCCGTCAAGGACATTGCGAGGCGGTAAACCGCGGGAGATGCACCATGGACATGACGACCCGCTACATGGGCCTGACCCTCAAGAACCCGCTCGTGGCCTCCGCGTCTCCGCTCTCGGAGAGCCTCGACACCATTCGTCTCCTCGAAGACAACGGCGCCGCTGCCGTCGTGATGTTCTCGCTTTTCGAGGAGCAGATTCGTCACGACTCCGCCGCACTCGAACACTTCTTCAACGTGGGCCGCAATAGCTTCGGCGAGGCCGCGTCATTCTTTCCCGAGATTCAGGACTACGACGTCGGCCCGGGTGAGTACCTCAATCTGATCCGCAGGGCCACTGAGTGCGTCGACATCCCCATCATCGCGAGCCTGAACGGCGTGACCGAACACGGCTGGGTGGCCTTTGCCAGAGAGATGCAGGACGCCGGCGCCAGCGGCATCGAGCTGAACGTCTACCACATTCCCACCGAGACCTTCAGGTCCGGCGCAGAAGTCGAGCAGCAGTATGTGGATGTCCTGTCCGCGGTGAAGACCGCGGTCTCGATCCCGGTCGCCATCAAGGTCGGGCCGTACCTTCAGTTCGTTTGCCGACATGGCCTGTCAGTTGGAAGAAGCGGGCGCCGACGCGCTCGTTCTGTTCAATCGCTTCTATCAACCTGACTTCGACATCGAGGCGCGCACCGTCGTCCCCTCGATCGCGCTCAGCAGGCCCGACGAGATACGGTTGCCTCTGCTCTGGATCTCCCTGCTTTACGGCCGCGTGTCGGCTTCGCTTGCGGCGACCACGGGCGTGCACGGCGCTGTCGAGGCCATCAAGTACGTCATGGCCGGCGCGGACGTCGTGATGAGCACGTCCGCGGTGCTGCAGCAGGGTCCACCATTTTTTGCGCGTCTCCTCGCCGAGATGACGACGTGGATGGAGCGGAAGGGGTATTCCTCTGTCGGTCAGATGCGCGGCTCGATGAGCCAGCAATCGATCATCGACACGGATGCGTTCGTGCGAGCCAATTACATCAAGGTCCTCGAGAGTTATACGAAGAACACGGTCCGCGACCGCTTTGGCGAGAGATTGAAGCTGCGGACGAAGTGAGGAACCCACGCACTCTCCACGGAGATCGCCAATGACCAAACTACACGCGGTCGAACAGCCGGCGCTCGAGGCGACGAGTCCATATGAGCTGCGCGTCGACCTGGGCAAGAACGTACCCGAGACCGACGTCCGCACGGCGCTCGCCGCCGGTGAGATGGGATTCCTGCATTCGTTCACGACCGGATCAACAGTCGATGGGCCTGGCGTGCGCGTCGTGGCCTGGACGGCGGGGTGTACGTGGAGATGCCTCTATTGCCACAACCCCGACACCTGGACGATGACCAACGGCATCCCAGTCACCGCGGTCAAGGCGATCGAGGAACTTCGCAAGTACCGGCACGGGCTCACAGTCATGAACGGCGGCTTCACGCTGAGCGGCGGTGAACCGCTCATGCAGGATCGCTTTGCCGTAAGGCTCTTCGCCGCCGCCCGCGGCATGGGCATTCACACGACGCTCGACACCAACGGCTTTTACGGCGCCCGCCTCACCGACGACGAGCTCGGCCTGATCGATCTGGTGATGCTCGATATCAAGACGTGGGATCCGGAGCGCCACAAGCGATTGACCGGCATGGACGTCGGCCCGACGCTGGAGTTCGCGCGACGCCTGGGCGAGCGCAAACGGCCGATGTGGCTCCGCTACGTCCTCGTGCCAGGCTTGACCGACGAAGCCGAGGACATTGGCAAGACAGCCAGGTTCGTTGCCGGTCTCGGCAACGTCGAGCGCGTCGACGTGCTCCCATTCCACCAGATGGGTCGCTACAAATGGCATCGGCTGAACTTGAATTACACGCTCGAGCACACGCAGCCTCCGTCGGCTGACCTCGTCGAACGAACGTTGGCGATCTTCAGGAACGAGGGCTTGAACGCCGTGTAACGAGCCGCAGAAGCCCTCTTCAGATCTGGAGCGCCGAATAGAGCGCCTCTCTGAGCGCGATATCCCGCGGGTCGCCGGTTAAGGCGGTCCCCATCTGGCTCGTCACGTAGGCGTACCCGACGCCGACTTCAGGATCCGCAAAGCCAAGTGACCCGCCGGAGCCAGGGGAGCCGAACGAGCGGGCGCCGCCGAATCGCCAGTTCTCGCACGGCTTCATGAAGCCGAGCGAGAACTGCACCTCTCCCTTCAAGCACTCGTCGTAGAATCCGCGCGCTGGGGGAATCGCCGGCGCCGCCAACAGGGCCAGCGTTTCCTGCCGCAACCCCAGCTCGCGTCCGCCGGAGGCGAAGGCGCCGTACGCGTGGGCGATGCCGCGTGCAGTGCCGACGCCGCCGCCGGACGGTACTTCGAAGTTGCGCGCGTACACGCGCTCTTCGTCCAGATAGACCGCGGAGCCGGGATTGATGACGAGCGCACGGTAGATGTTCGAGTGAGGATTCATCGCTTCGAACGCGAATCGAAGCGGGAATCCCGTCAGCATGCGAAGCCGGCTCGGCGGCGACAAGGTCGCGAAGCGAGCGTTCGGGATCTCCTCCGGCAGACGGACGTAGACGTCCTCGCCGAGCGGAGACCCTATCTCGTCCTGGAAGAGCTGTCCGAGGCTGCGATGGCGTGGATAGACACGCCGCAACAGCTCGCCTTCGTAGAAGCCGAGCGTGAGAGCGTGATACGCCTGGCGCGTGCCCGGCTCCCAGGCCGGCTTCTGACGGGCCATGACCACGGCGAGGCGATCGAGGTCGGCCACAACATCGCGATCGACGGGTTCGTCGAACGCGAAGAGCCCAGCCTGATGGGCCAGGAGCTGCCTGACGGTGATCCTCTCCTTCCCCTGCTGCGCGAACTCCGGCCAGTACGTGGCCACCCGCTCCTCGTAGTCGAGCCACCCGCGCGAGTGCGCGAGTGCCAGTGTCATGGCGGCCAGACCCTTGGTGGCGGAGTGGACGACGACCATCGTGTCCCGCTCCCACGGCTCGCCCGTCTGCTTGTTGCGGATACCGCCCCAGAGATCGACCACCTTCTCACCGTCTTGATAGACAGCGCATGCGCCGCCCAGCTCACCGCGTCGAGCAAAGTTCTCGGCGAACGCCTCGCGCACTGCCTCGAAGCCGCGACTGACGTGTCCCTCTACAGCGTGTGATGCGATGGCAGGCATGGTTCCTCCACAGGCACGCGCGTCTCCGCCGCCGCGGACTCGGCGCGGCGCGTGATGCCAAGCAGCTGTTTCCTCTGCATGATGAAATGGACAACGCGGATGACGAGCCTGGTCAGCAACAATGGCAGGCCATGAAACCGGTAGCCTGGTCCGCCACGGACGCGCACGAGGAGACGGGTCACGCCGGGCGCCGCTTCATCGAGCACGAAGGTCCACGTCACCTCCGGCGTGCCGTCCTTCGCCGGCCAGCCGAGCATCAGCATCCGCGCGTGTTCGATCGCCAGCAGCGTGAATCCGTCCGCCACACCGGGCAGCGCCGGGAAGATCGTGCCGATGTCGGGGTGTTGCAGCTCCGACATGATCTGCACCGTGCTCCGCTGCCGGCCGTTGTCGAGCCAGTCGTAGCTGTACCACCCGCCGCGGCTGCCTGCTCCCATCTGCACCAGCCACGGCCACACGTCACGCGCCGGCCGTCGGATCGTCACGCCGTGCGTCAGCGTGTCGATGGCCTGTGGAATCCGCTCGTCTCCGGGGAGCGCGCGTGCGCGTTCATCGGTCGTGGCGCGGACGGATCGCCAGAGCCGCGGGGAGCCGAGCCGACGGACGACGATCGCAACGCGGTCGCGGAACCGGGCGCCGCGGACGATACCGTCGAAGGCGGGAGATGCCGGAACGGCCGGGGGGCGCGCCATGAGAGCACCTCGTGTCGTTCATCCGAGGACGCATGAAGCTTGCCGATTCTTGCGGCCACCGGTGGCCCGTATTGGGCCGGTGTGCGGAGACTTTGTTGGTGTCAGTGGGGAAAAGTGCGAGCTGGGTGCTGAATTTTTGGCGCTGACCGCCCGCCGGCTTCCGGGACGGCGAACGCGACGTCGATGGTTTCGCGAGCTACCGCTGATGCGGAGTCGGGATGATGCTCTGGCGCAGCTTCCGATGCGTCTCTCGAAGCTCCTTGTCGAACCACACGCGGCCGCGGTGAACTCGATACTGCCACCAGCGCTGCTGGTCCTTGACCTCACGTTTGAGATCTTCCTCGGTGTCATGAAACCGATCGACCAGGCGCACCACATACGCTGGCATCGGAGACTCCCCTGCTGATGCGCGGGGAGTGCGCTTCGTGGTCACCAGGCAGCCACAGCTCCCTTCGACTTTCGGTGCGGTGCGCGGTGATTCAGTGTCCGGCGGGTGGTCGTAACAACTCCGCGATCGAAACCACGTCCGACGAGTTCGAGCAGGTCGGAAACGGTCACGATGCCGATGGCGTGACCAGACTCGACCACGACGAGGCAGCCGATCGAGCGGCCACGCATCACATTGGCTGCTTGGCGAACGGTCGTCGCAGGTTCGACGGTCACTGCCGGCGCCGTCATGAGGTCGGCTACCACGCTGTTCATCCTGAGGGAAGCACCGCGATGTCCGCCTACGTCACGATCCGACAGGACGCCAACGATTCGCTGTCCCTTGGCGACGACAAGATGATGGATGCGATTGAAGCGCATCATGTTCCAGGCGTCCTCCGCGGCGGCTGTCGCCGCGATGGTTGTCACGCCCTCCGTCATCACCTCTTGCACGCGCATGGCTGCCTCCGGTTCCAGCAAAGAATCGGGGCACGTGTCCGCGCTCCTCATCGGACCTTCGTCTGCGGATTCGTGCGCACCCAGGCGCTTATGGCGCGCCTCGAGCTCTCGTCACGATCCCGATCCGTCAGGTCCGCCTGGGAGCCGGTCCGTGCCCCTGCATGTCAGGAAGCACAGAACGGACCAGCACGCCGAATTGCAGAATGAGGGCGCCGTCGCTCTCGGCGCAGCTCGACGCCAGGCGTCGTCCGCGTAATCTTCCCGGCCGCTGCGGAATAGTCCGCAGCCGTTCGGCGGTTGTCCTCAGGCGAGGCCGGTTGCGAACCCGGGCACGCGGGCACTTCAATTGCTCCAGAAGAACTGGCGGAAGCTCATGATCACTGAAGACCAGACACCGGTCATCGACTTCCTGGCTGCGCCATCCACACACGGCGGCGCCACGGTTGAGCGAATCGACACGCACGCCTCGATCGTCTTTCTTGCAGGTGCGCGGGCGTACAAACTCAAGCGCGCCGTGCGGTTCGACTATCTCGACTTCTCGACGTCCGAGCGCCGCCGCATGCTGTGCGAGGCGGAAGTCCGCCTCAACCGACGGACGGCGCCGACGCTCTATCGTGGAGTCGTCGCCGTCACGCGCGAGGATGACGGATCGTATGCGCTTGGGGGGCATGGCAGGCCCGTTGACTGGCTCGTGGAGATGCATCGGTTCCCGCAGGAGGCAGTGTTCGATCGACTGGCAGCGGCCGGCGCGCTTCGCATCGAGCTGATGTCGTCATTGGCGGCAGCGATCGCCGAATTCCACAGGTCCGCCGAGCATCGCGCGGATCATGGCGGCAAGGCAGGCATGTCGTGGGTCGTCAGCGGGAACGCTGCCGGACTTGCGGAGTTCGGGCGAGGGTTTCTGGAGCCTTCGGCAGCGTCTCACGTGATAGACGACTCGTGCCGCGAGCTCGATCGACGTGCGGAGATGCTCGACCGCCGGCGCCAATCCGGTTTCGTTCGCCAGTGTCACGGCGATCTCCACTTGCGCAACATCGTGCTGCTGGACGGACGACCGACGCTCTTCGACGGCATCGAGTTCAACGACGAGATTTCCTGCACGGACGTCTTCTACGATCTCGCGTTTCTCCTGATGGATCTCTGGCGGCGAAGACTGCCGCGCCATGCCAACACCGTGTGGAACCGCTACCTGGTCGAGACTGCAGACTTCGAGGGTGTCTCTCTCCTGCCGCTGTTTCTGTCCTGCAGGGCGGCGGTTCGCGCCAAGACCAGCGCAACGGCGGCACAACTTCAGCAGGACGCTCAACGCCGCACTGAGCTCGAGGGAATGGCGCGCGAGTATCTCGCAATGGCCGAACAACTCCTGCATCCGCCGCATCCTTGCCTCGTGGCGGTCGGAGGTCTCTCGGGCTCTGGGAAGTCGACACTCGCGCTCGGTCTTGCACCGTCGGTCGGCGCCGTCCCGGGTGCGGTGGTGTTGCGCAGCGACGAGACGCGGAAGCGCCTGTGCGGTGTTCCTCTCTTGCAGCGCCTCGGTCCGGAAGGATACTCGTCGCACGTGTCCGAACGCGTGTACTCCACCCTGGCAGAACAGGCCGCACTCGTCCTCGGTGCGGGCCACAGCGTCGTCGTCGATGCGGTCTATGCGCGCGCGGCCGACCGGCGCGTCATTGAACACGTCGCCGAGGCCGCCTCGGTGCCGTTCATCGGGCTGTGGCTTGACGCGCCAGAATCCCTACTGATCGACCGGACTACCCGGCGCCGCAACGATGCCTCCGATGCGGACGCCAACGTCGTTCGCATGCAGCGCGCTCAAGACATCGGCGACATCCGCTGGTGTCGTCTTGACGCATCGGTGCCAGCGGCCTCTGTGTTGTCATCCGCGACCGATCTCGTGCGCGAACGACTGCACGACGCGCTGAACGTCGTGTCTGGTGAGGCTCGGTGACAACCCCTCGCCTCGAACGGTCGGCTCCACCGAGCGGCGCTGGCCGCGATCCAGGGTGCGGGCCGGGCCTGGTCGATTCCTGGTGAACGAGAAATGAGGTCTCTCGATCATTCATCCGGATGAGCCCCAGCCGCAATCGACGCACCGAAGTGATAGCCTGCCGGCCCGCGGGATTCTGCGGGCGGTCCCGGCACGCCGCGACGCGGATCCAACACATCGTGAGGGTGCAGGAGCCGTGCGAGTGTGACGGCAACTAGCCTTTCGCCTTCGCCTGAATCGACTCGATGTACTTGACGAGGTTCTCGATCCGCTGCTGGTTGATCTCGTTGCGATTGTCGAGCCCCTTGAAGATCGGCCCCCACACAGGCATGTCGCTCGCGCCGTGCGCGGGGGGCGACAATTGCTCGTCCCCCTTGAGCACACGTTCGACGCGCGCCGCCGGGAACGCGCCACCGTTCTGCTGCGTAAGCTTCGTCAAGTCCGGTGGCGGTACCTTCAGAGCCGGCGCAACGCGCCCCTTGCCCTTGCCATCGCGGCCGTGACACGACGCGCAGTAGAACTCGAACAGGTCTTTGCCCACGACTGACGAGATGACCAGGTCAGGGTTCTTCGAACCAGTGGTTTGCACGTCGGCGAGTACCGGCAGTCCCAGTCCGACGACCACGAGAGGCAGTAATCGTGCGAACGTCAGAACTCTGAGCTTTCTCACTGCAACCTCCGAATCTGTCTCACGACATCGCGGGCCGATCAAGATCTGAACCAACACGCCACGTACCATGCGATGCCAGCGTCTCGCTTCCGGCCCACCGGCTATGAAGAACTCGCCGGTGCGGCGGTCGTCGCGGTCAGGGTGTCAACGGACCCCGCGTAGCGATCATCCGGCGATCTCACCGCGCTCGCCTGGAGTCTGACGACGAGCAGCGTCTGATCGTCCTCGGTGGGCCGCGCCGCGGCGAAGACCTTGACTGCGGACGTTATGGCATCGGAGATGCCGCGGGCCGGGAGGTCGCGCGACCGTTGAATCGCGGCGATCAACCGGTCGTCGCCGAACGGCTCATCGCGATCGTCCGTGACCTCGGTGATGCCGTCGGAGAACAGCACGAGGAGGTCGCCGTCGGCCGTCTGGACCGACGCCGTGCAATATCGCGCGCCGTCGAGAACGCCGAGCACCGGTCCGCCTTCGGTGAGGCGATCGGGGACCCACGTCCCATCCGTCGCCCTGTGAAGCCAGACGGGCGGTGGATGACCGGCATTGACGTAACGAAGAACGCGAGAAGTGGAGTCATAGACGCACCAGAACAGCGACGCGAATCGTTCGCCGGATGATTTCGCCAGGAGCAGTTCATTGAGACGAGCCGCCGCGCTGTCAGGATCCTCATTCGAGGCGCCCCATGGCGGCGCACTCATCGCTCCGTGGATGAGCGCCATCAGCAGCGCCGATGACACTCCGTGCCCTGAGACGTCGCCGAGCACGAACGACACTCTGTCACTGCGAAGCGTGATGATATCGTAGAAATCTCCCCCGACTTGCCAGGCTGGGAGGCACTCGGCCGCGATGTCCATGCCTCCCGTGCGCGACCCGGCGGCCGGCAGAAGATCGCGCTGAACCTGTCTCGCCAGATCCATCTGCACTTCGAGCTGCTTGCCGCGGACGTAGGAACCGGACTGGGTCGCGATCAGCACCACGGAGACGAGCAAAGCCAGAGCCGCAGACGAGCTGATGGTTGCGTTGCGTCGAAGACGGACGAACGGCGCGGACAGACTATCGCGGTAGAGACCGACTTCGACGAAAACCCGGCCGGGCGGTGGCGATCCCTCAGCTCGCTCCGCCGCTTGACGTGGCAGACCACATCGGCAGGGAAACACTACAAAGACGACCTCGCGACCACCGCGCCATTCGCGCGCGAGCGCAGTGTCCTGGCCCGTCACACGACCCCGCGGCTGCGCCGCCACGGCCGTCGACGGCTGGCCACTCGACGCCACGACAGTGCCGTCGCCGGACAACAGCGCGATCGCCGCAAGTTGATTGCCCAGGTCGGCCCGGATGTCGTCGAGCACGGCTCGAAACGCGTCGGGATCCTGAGGGCGAACCAGCCGCACCGTCCGTTCGACGTTCCGTACTCGTTCCTCGGCGACGCGGCGTGCTTCCTGAAGTGTGAGGCTGTTCGAGACGTAGCGGTAGTTGACGACGGTCTGCGCGAGCAGGGCGATTGCCAGCACGGCGCCTGCCGACAATAGCGCATGGAACCACAGGCCCGATTGCGGCCGCTTCACGCTCATAGAAGCCCACTCCTCACAACTCCCCGGCGCGTTTCCCAGACGGCAATTGCAGTGCCAGCAGGAGATCGCCGAACACCACCATCGCCGCGACTGGGATAGGGGAATTTCTCGGAGCGTTGGCGAACTTTTTCCCCGCCAATCGACCCGTCGACTGGATCCTCCAGCGATCTTGCGCAGACCGGTTCAGATCGCTGCTCGCCAGAAACAGCTTCTCTCGGCTCTTCCAGCCCACCGCTTCCGCACGGGCGGCCGCGTTACCGTTCCGCCAGCTTTCCTGTCTCGGCGCGGCACACGTTCTTGAGCGTGTGGAGAACCGCTTGGTCCGATAACCCCGCACGGCCCGAGTGCAGCACCAGATCGTCGATCGAGAGGACGCCTTTTACATGTCCCGCCTCGTTTACGACGGGCAGTCGCCGCACCCCGAGCTCACTGAACATCGCCAACGTCTTTTCGGTGGGGTCATCCGGAGCGCACGCAGCGACATCCGCGGTCATGGCGTCGCGAACGACGAGGTGCCACGGATTCTCATGACGATCAGCGATGGTGAGAGCAATGTCGCGGTCGGTGATCAGCCCGATCAAATGACCTGCGTCGTCGACCACCGGCAGGCACCCGCAATTGTGAGCCGCCATCATCTTGGCCGCCTGGCCGAGCTGAGTAGTGGCGCGGCACGTTTCGGGGGGTGATGACATCAGATGACTGACTTGCATGGTTGTTGTCCTTATGGAGAAGGTCGACGCAATAAGCAGTGCCGGGTGGATCGCAGCCCCCCGAGAACCCTCTCGATCGTGGGCTGAATCTCGAAAGCACTTCACTTAGCAAGCGAGGTGCCGTCCGTCTGAAGCGTTCTGGAGGCAATCCGCGATAGTGTCACGAGCTGCAACGCATCGCAAAGACGCAGCACGCGGATCTCCTCGTGCTCGGCATTCATGGGCGGAATCCGATCGATCGCCTGTTCTTCGGATCAACGGCGGAACCAGTCGTCCGTCATGCGGACTGTCCGGTGCTCACCGTTCGAGCCAAGTTCGCCGTGCACGCGGACGAGACGGGTGCGCTGGCCCAGCCACGATCGGCGACCTGAGTCGCTCGCGCATGTTGGCGATCGTGTCCAGGCGGGCTAGCGACGCGCGAGGTGACGTGCCTCGAGGAGCAGCACCCCGGCGGCCACCGGTGGCGCGGCCAGCGACAACAGCACGACGACGATCGTCGACGTCGGGAAGAACTCGCCGAACACCATCGGATAGCCGACGAAGATCGTCCCGCCGGCCGCGATCATCAGAATCGCGCCGGCCACACGCCAGCGCCAGGCGATCGCCGCAATGAGGGCGAGCACACCTCCCGGCACCAGAATGTGCGCCACGAAATTGGCCGATCCGAGGCGCTCGCTCACCGCCGAGGCCAGGCCGAACCAGAGCCAGAACGCGACGACGCCAATCGTCAGCGCCCAGGCAATGCGCTCCAGATGCACGGCTCGCATAGGTCACTCCGAGAGACGCGCTGCAATCACCGGACCTTCTTCGGGACCGCAACGTACGGGGGGTCGCCGAGGACAGCTCCATGCGCCGATCGGTAATAATCCGCGCTCCTGCGAACTAGTCCACGACCGATGTCGCGAACATCGAGCGAATCGGAGCAGCGCGGCCAGAGTCGCGTGGCACCTGGGTTGCTCCCCTCGGTGAAGAAACAGCAGCCCTTTCACCCATGCGAGTTCCCGGCGGTCGCCGCCGGAAAACGCAGCAACCGGACGCTGACCATGTCCAAGACTTTCTGCACGCTGATTCTCGTCCTGGTGGCCGGATGGCAGACGACGGCAGGGCCGTCGCTGTCGGTGCCGAACCGGCCCGACACGTTCAAGTTCGCCGTCCTCGGCGACAACGGCACCGGTGACAAGGGTCAGTACGAGCTCGCCGACCAGATGAGCGCGATTCACGAGCTGTTCGACTACGGCCTGGTGATCATGCTCGGCGACAACTTCTACGGATCGCAGACGCCGCCGGAACTGATACGAAAGTTCGATCGCCCGTACAAGCCGCTGCTCGACCTCGGCGTGAAGTTCTACGCCGCCATCGGCAATCACGACGAGCCGTTCACGATCGATTACCCGCCGCTCAACATGGGCGGACAGCGCTACTACACCTACACCCGCGAGCAGGTCCGCTTCTTCGTGCTCGACACCAACGTCATGGACGCCGAGCAGCTGCGCTGGTTGGAGGCGATGCTCAAACAGGCGCAAGAGCCGTGGAAGATCGCGTACTTCCATCATCCGCTGTATGGAAACGCCGGCCGGCACGGCGCAGCTGTCGACATGCGCGTCCTCCTGGAGCCTCTGCTCCTCAGGTACGGCGTCAGCGTGGTCTTCTCCGGGCACGATCACATCTACGAGCGCCTGAAGCCGCAGAACAACATTCACTATTTCATCGCGGGCTCCGGGGGCAAGCTGCGCAAAGGCGATCTCCAGCCATCGGCGTCGACCGCCGCCGGGTTCGACCAGGATCAAGCCTTCGTGATCGTCGAGGTCGCGGCCAGCGAACTGTACTTCCAGACCATTTCTCGTACTGGAGCCACGGTCGACTCTGGCGCGATTCCTCGACTGGCCCGGCCGGTCGGAACGAATTGAGGGCGCCATGAACAACTTGCACGCTCTGCCGACTCGCTCCGCGGCGCACCCGCCGCGCGTTCACGTCCGGCGATGGGGACGGTTCCCCGAGCTGCTGCACTTCGCTGCCGAGTACCTGTTGCTCCTGCCGGTCGGCGCGGCGGTCGCGCTGATGTGGGCGAATGCCGATCCCGAGAGCTACTTCCGCATCGTCTTCGACCTGGACTTCTTCGTGACCGACGTTGCGATGGTGTTGTTCTTCGGCGTCGTGATGAAGGAGATCGTCGAGGCGACCGGACGCGGGGGCGTGCTTCATCCCTGGAGGCGCGCGGCACTGCCGGTCGTCGCGGCGCTGGGCGCAGGGATCGTCCCGGCGTTGCTGCTGTCCGCGACCGCGCCGATGTTTGGTGAACCGCTCGTGAGGTGGGGCTGGCCGGCCGCGTTCGGCATCGACATCGCGGTCGGCTACTTCGTCGCGATCGTGATCTTCGGACGTCATCCGGTCGTGCCGTTCTTCGTCCTGCTCGGCCTTGCCTCGAACGCGCTGGGCTTCGCCGTGCTGGCGCCGCAGGCGACCGCGACCGGGCTGCAGCCGCTGACGCTGATGTCACTCATGGGAGCAGCACTTGCGGCGGCGGCGTTCCTGCGCTGGCGCAACGTGCGCAGCTTCTGGCCCTATCTCATCATCGGCGGCGGCTTGTCCTGGTGTGCGCTCCTCTTCGGCGGCGTCCATCCCGCGCTCGCCCTCGTGCCGATCGTGCCGTTCATGGGGCGGAGCGAGAGCGATCCGGGGTTCATGGTGGATGCCCCGCCGGACGCCCACGACACGCTCGACGAGTTCGAACGCTGGTGCCGTCCGCCGGCGCAGGCGGCGCTGATGCTGTTCGGCTTCGTCACCGCCGGCGTGCCACTGAGGGCGCTCGACTGGGGCACGATGAGCCTGCCGCTCGCCATTCTGATCGGCAAGCCGCTCGGCCTGACGATCGGCGTCGCGTTCGCGCGCGCGCTCGGCCTCCACCTTCCGCATCACGTCGGCTGGCGCGAACTGACGGTCGTCGCGCTGCTCACGACAACTGGCTTCACGATGGCGCTCTTCTTCGCGACTGTCGCCGTCGGCCCGGGGCCGGTGCTCTCGGAGCTGAAGATGGGCGGGTTGTGGACGCTTGCCGGTGCGTTGCTCGCGTGTGTCGCCGCCTGGATGCTGGGCGTGGGGAGGTTTGGACGCGGTCGTGCGCGAGCCTCGAGGTGACGCCATGCCCACAAGCGACGGGATCGACGGCGTCCAGAGCGTCGAGGCCGCGCCACCGGAGGCTCGCGGAACCGTGATGGCTCTCCCAGCCAATTGCCGCCGTCACCGCGGGCGCAGAGAGTCTTGGGCATCGCTTTCGCACAGACCTGATCACGCGATTGTTTACGAATCGGAGGACACAATGGCAACTGTGACCGAGGCGGCGGCGAGAGCCGTCAGGGAGTACGCGGAGCCTGTCCGGGCAACCGTTGACGAGCACCTGCGAGACGTTCGACGCGCTGTCGTCGCCGGACGCCATGCGGCGGAAGACTGCGCGGCCGAAGCCACCATTCAGATCCGACGGCATCCCTTCGTGTCGCTGGGTATCGCGGCAGGCGTCGGGACTCTCTTCGGCTGCTTGATCGGGTTCACCGCCGGTCGCTTTGGCGGTCGTGGCCGCTCCCAGTAGAAATCCGCCGCGTCACCTTCTCAGGGGACGACGCACGAAGCGGCACTCGGAATGCAGCGGATCCGGAGGGGTCACACAGAGGACCGTTCGCCCTTTCGGAAGGCGGTCATATGCACAGCGCGGTGTCCACTCCTACCAGAGTCCTGCTCGTCCACGCGCTGATCGTCGCCCTCGCGTCGGTGGCGCTAGGCGCCGCAAGCCGTCCTTCGGACGACAGCTGCGGGACGATCACCGGCGAGCGATGGATTCACCTTGTCGCCAGGGGCGAGTCGTGGATCACGATTGGCAGCCGCGTCGGCGTCGATCCCGAAGTCCTGGCCGCACGCAATCAGCGAACGATTCGCGATGCGCTCGTCCCGGGAGATGTCATCGGGATCGACAACCGCCACATCGTTCCCGAGCCTGCTGGCAGCGGATTCGTCGTCAATGTGCCGCAGCGCATGCTGTTCCACTATTGGCGTGGCGCGAGACGCGCGCAGTATCCCGTTGCCGTGGGCGCTCCGGAATCGCCCACGCCGCTCGGCGAATTCACCGTCTTGTCGCTGGTGTCGGCCGACGCGCGGGACGCGGCGAGCCTGCCCGACGAAGACGCGACGGCCCACTACCGTATCGACCTCAGTCTTCCCCGGCTGTCGCTACACGCCGCCAGGACGCCTTCGACCGTGTATGCCTACGCGACGAACGGCTCCATCACGCTGCACCCGGAAGACACCGAGAGACTCTTTCATGACGTCACGATCGGCGAACCCGGCCGCATGATCTACGAACCGATCCTCCTTGCCTTCGACGGCACCGAGGTGTTCCTCGAGGTCCATCGCGATCCGTATCTCCGGGCCGGCAATCTGCTTGCGCGCGCGTTGAGCCTGATCGAGCGATCGGGGCTCGGCGACCGTGTGGACCTCAGCCTGGTCGTCCGTGCCGTCCGCCAGGCGGAAGGACTCGCGGTGCCTGTCACCGCGCCTACGCCCCGCGTGCTCGCGCCGGTTTCACCGAAGTCGATACCTGATAAGTGACGACCGACGGGCGCAGACCGTGCGTGAATTCCCTCTCTCACGGGGAAGAATCCCCGCCGGTGGCGCGGACGTCTCGATGGAAACACGTCGGGCGGTCTGTTCCACAGGAAACCTGCCTCCACGTCCATGGCACGTCAGTTGCGATAAAGCGGGCATAGACCGTCACGGGAGACTGCCATGCGCAACATCGTTGTCAGCGCTGGTCTGGCCATGCTGGTGGCACCGATCGGAGTGTGGATCGCCCAGCGATCGGTCGATCCTGCGATGAACAGGCCTTCGAACGACCGACACGTGCTCGTGGACTTCCAGATTCGAGTGGATCACTACGTGGCGCTCCACCGGCAGCTCGATAAGACGACACCGCCACCGGTCGTATCGGAAGACTGGTCGAGCGTCAGGGAGCGAATCGATGCGCTCGCCAGGCGAATTCAGGCGGAGCGCGCGAACGCACGGCAGGGTGAGGTCTTCACCCCCGACATCGAGCGCTGGTTCCGCCTGACACTGATGGAGTGCCGGCACGGTGTCGAGATCGAGGATCTGCTCGCCGGCATGAACGAAGAGGACTGGCAGACCTTCGTTCTCGTTCCTGAGGTCAACGGGCAATGGCCGGAGGGGGCGCCGCTCCCCACGATGCCGCCGCATATGCTCGCGGTCCTTCCTCCGCTGCCCGAGGAGCTGCAATACCGGTTCATGGGCCGGGATCTGATCCTCTGGGACGTGCACGCGAACGTGATCGTCGACTTCATGAAGGGAGCTCTGCCGGGTCACCACACTGAGGGCTGGGACGACGCCGCCCGTGCCCGCTCTGAAGATTGCGCGGCCTGAGTCGACGTGACCTGCCGGGTGGTCGCACCGCTCATCGGATCGGCGGGCAAATGCGGCGATCGGAGCGCTGTCATGCAGGTGAGGAGTGCGAGCGCCATGTTCGAGCGAATTCTCTGCCCTATCGACTTCACGTCGTACTCACACCATGCCCTCCAGCTGGCCGTGGCGATTGCGCGCACCTGCGGCGGCGCGATCACCGGAATCCATGTTGTACGTCCGACTCCAACGCCGCACCCGGAAGCCGAGAGCGATCACCCGCAACGAGCGAGATGGGACTTGGCGCTCACGCAGGCCCAGCTCCTGAAAGTCCTGCGAGAAGTCGATGCGCCGTCACCGAGTGCCGTCGCTGTCCTCGGCGATCCGGCAGCCGAAATTGTCAGGGCCGCAATGATGCTCCCGGCCGATCTCATTGTCATGGCCTCACAGGGCCGAACCGGCATCGCTGACAGCGTTTGTGGATCGGTCACGGCACGGGTCCTGGGCCATGCCCCGATGCCGGTGATTGCCGTGCCCTACGCGAGCGATCCGCCGGGATCGGCGCGCGGCGGGTTTCATCGAATCGTCTGCGCGATCGACTTCTCACCAGCCTCGCTGAAAGCGCTGCAATGCGCCGCCGCCCTGGCAGAGAGCAATCGAGCACAGCTGTTCGTCGTCCATGCCCTGCCACTCGATTCCGTGTTGGGGGCTGGCTCGCTCGAGTCCACCGGCAAGCAGGGCGAGGAGACTCGAGCGTGCTGGCGGCGTCGTTTGCACGAAGCCTCGACACGGAACGGTCCGATAGCCACCGAAGTGGAGGAGCGTCTGCTGATTGGCGATCCGGCCGGCGCCATCCTTCACCTTGCTGATGAGGAGCAGTGTGACTTGACTGTTGTCGGTGGTCACCGCGGCAACCCCGGAGGGTGCGTCCTGAACACGCTGGTGACCCGATCGCTCAGCCCGGTATTGGTGACGCATTCGTCACCGGCAACGCACCCCGTTGCCGCGCGCTAGGCATGGCCTTGCCGAAGCCGGACGCAGCGCGCGGTCGGCAAGACGAGTGTCAGCTGCCGGCGCGCGACGTGGCGAAGGAGGGGAATCTCGACATCAGCGCGAGATTGTTCGCGGTTCACGGACTGCGACCGTTACAGGTGTGAGCAGATTCACGCGGAATTGCCGGCGCGGTCGTCGGGCTCGAGGGCGGGTTCAGTTCGGCCCACGGCCCGGTCGTTGCAACGCTCTGAGGCGGGCTACTCCACATCGAAGGAGCGGGTCATGTCGCACGACGAATTTGAAATAGAACGCTGCCGGGCCGAACACGTGATGGAAATCCTCGAGCACTGCGCTCAGCGACTGGAATCGCGGGCGTATGTGCCGCTCTCGGTTCTGAGCGACGCGGTCGCCTTCATTCGCTCTTCGGAGGATGCCGCGTACGACGCCGCCCAGATGGGCGACGAGAATCCGCCGCTGTCGGCCTGCGTCGAGCAGCACGTGGCCGCAATGAAGCAGCTGCATGGACTGCAGGACGCGATGGCTGGCCTGCAGGACGGCGACGCTGCCGCGGCCGGACGGTTCGTCTGGTTTGCTCGCGAGTACGTTCGATTGCGACGCGAGCACATCCGCCTCGACGATCGCCTCTTCACCGCCCGCCGCCCGGCCAACGTGGATCGGCGGGCGCCGATAGATGCGGTCGAGAGCGTTGGCACGCGGCAGCTGTACGATCGGCTCATCGAAGCTGCGGAGATGCTCGACATCGGCGCGCCGACGGCATTCCCCACCAGGTCAACAAGACGCAGTGGCGCCAGGTAAGACGCACAGGAGGCAGTCATGAGCACGACCCTGACCATGCTGGACGAGCGATTGAAGAACGCCGTCTCCAATCAGCTGGCGTGGGACCCCGAAGTCGATGCGTCGCTCGTCGGTGTGACGGCACATGACGGAGTCGTCACGCTCTCCGGCCACGTCGACACGTATGCGGCCAAACTGGCTGCAGAACGGACGACACGGCGGGTCTATGGAGTACGAGCGATTGCAAACGAGCTCGAGGTGCGCCTGGCATCAGACCGGATTGACTCCGACATCGCGACGGACGCGCTGGCCGCGCTGAAGAACCGGATCGACGTTCCCCTCGGGATCGGAGTCACCGTTCGTGACGGTCACATCACGCTCACTGGCTCGGTCGAGTGGATGTTTCAGAAGGTGGCGGCGGAGCGGGCCGTGAAGTATCTTCGCGGCGTTTCCGGCGTCCACAACGGGATCGGTCTGAAAGCCACCGTCTCGCCGAAGGACGTGCAGAAGCGGATCACAGAGGCTCTGCATCAGCACGCCGACCTCGACGCCCGTCGCATTCACGTCGAAGCAGAGGGGGCCAACGTCATCCTGAGCGGCACGGTCGAGTCGTGGAACGAAAAGCAGGAAGCGCTGCGTGCCGCATGGCGTGCACCAGGTGTCATGGCCGTTGACAACCGCATTACGGTCGTCCCGTAAAGTCCCACGTCGCGCCTCCAGCGCTTCGAGCATTGGGAACTGCCGACGGCGTTCTCGAAGTCGTGTCAGGGCCCGACGCTCGCCGACGCGCGCGCGACAGTCGCAAACGAGTACGACGCGAGGTCGTTGTAGTAGCGAACGAAGTTTCGCGGCTCGGATGCGTCGTAGGCCGGCGAGATTCTGCGCCCAGCGATAGCCGATCGGCTGATACCGCAGCTCGACCTCGATGGTGGCCGCTCCGGCCGCCGCGACGCGGTAGCGCACGCGATCGCCGTCTCCGGTGAAGTCCGGGTCGGCGGCCGCACCCCCGACACGCGATCTCGGCGCGGCCGTCCGCTTGTCGAAGCCGCGCGGCAGCAGCCGGTTGTCCTTGAGGTACTGCGTCGCCTGAAGCAGGCCGGTCGTCGGCGCGCCCGCCGGCGTGCCCATGATCGATTCGTAGATCTGCACCTCGTCGGCCTGGTGATCTCTTCGTAGTGCGGCTCGAACGTGCCGGCGTCGGCATCGCTGTCGTTGCCGTCGATCGAGTCCGGTGCCGTTGCACGCGGCCCGACTCGAACACGGTGCGGCCCTGCGGTCGCGCACTGTCACGTGGATCCAGGCGCGGCGCGACGGATAGCCGGTCGGAAACTTGTGGCCGGTCAGATTCGTGCACGACGACGTCGAGCGCCAGCGTGCCGCCGCGCGATCGCGGCCCGCTCGACGCGCACGGTGGCGGTGTCCTGCTTCGAGCTGCCGCACCGTCGCCCGCGCCGTGGCCTCGAGCTCCGCCGACGTCGCCTCCATGCCGCAGCTCGTCGCGAAAGCGGTTCATCAGCCGGAGCATGAACGCATTGCCGCCGAGGAACGTGTGCCGCGCCAGGCGCGTCCGATCGTCGCCGAGCACCGACGCGATCGCGCACGGGTCCGGCCGCGGGCGGCATGTGACACGACTGGCAGCTGCGCCGCTCGTCGAAGAAGCGCTGTGCCGCCACTCCTGATAGTTCATCTGCTCCGGCAGCGATCCGATGACGCTGGCCGTCGGGACCGCGCGCCTCGGTGATCAAGCGTGTGGCAGGTCGCGCACAGCTCGGACTCGCGGATGTGCGCCGCCTGCTCCTGCTCGAAGCCGGTCACCGAGTGCATGATGCGACGGCGGCCGGCGTCGACCGGCGAACGGGCCGAACGCGCGGCGCCGTGCCGTCTGGCGCGTGGCGCGGCGACGACGAAGTTGCCGTTGAAGCTCTCGCGCGTGCCGAGCCGCTCGGCGGCGATCTGATGGCAGACCGTGCACGAGACGCCGTCGCGCGCCAGGTCGTCGAGCGCGGCCGGCTCGTGATTCGCGGCGGTCCCGCGTGCGCGAAGATCGTTCGCCTTCGTCCGCCGGCGGCGTGCGCGATCTTCTGCGCCGCCGGCAGCATGGCAGGCGGCGCACTCGTCCTCGATCTCGGCGGCGTGCGACGCGATGGTCGAGCATCTCGCGGCGGACGCTGGCGCAGCACGTACGGATCGCGCGCGGAGTTCGCCATCATCGATCCGCGCCAGCTCGCGCCGATCGAGACATCCTCGCCGGTCGGCGCGACCAGGTTGTTGTGGCAGGCCAGGCAGTCGCTCGACGGCGCGAACATCGCGAGGTCGGCGCGCACCGAGCCGTGGTCCTGCGCTGGCCGCGGACGACTGCGCGGTAGTCGGCTCGCATGCAGCCGAGAGCAGCACGGCGCACGACCACACGGACGCGGCGACGAAGACCGGACGCGTTGACGGCGGCTCATCTCCAGAACTCGAAGAAGCCGCCGTCGAACCAGTCCCACAAGCAGATAGACCAGCGCCTGCGTGGCGCCGCTCCTCGCGCTGGGTGATCGGAATCGCGGACGCCGCCGGCGAGCATCACGTGCTGGAGCTTCGACAGCGTGACCTGCACCTGCGGGACGACGTCCCACTCCGACGCGCCGCCCTGCGGCCGGGCCCACAACACTTCGACCTGCGGCGACCACGCGCGGCCGAAGCCGCGGTTCTGGGCGAACGGTGGTCCCGACCGCCGTCCGCACGAACGCTTCTCGCACGCCCTTCGTGGAGTCGGACGGCAGCTCGACGCCGCCGTGCAGCTGCAGAAAGGAGTTGCGCGGCAGCATCTGACCCCACATCGCGAACGGCTCGAACACGGTGTAGCCGTTGCCGAGGCCGCGCGCCTCGTTGCCGGTCGGCAGGATGACTTCGAGGCCGGCGGCGCCGATGCTGCCCCGCTCGCATGCTCGCGTGGAGGGTGCGCTTGAAGGCGAGCGCGACGTCGCCGAGCCCGCGGCTCCACTCGCCACTCGGCGTCCTGCTGACGAACGTGATCGGCGCACGTTCACTTCGATCTGGTTCCGCGCCCCAGCGCGGCGCTCGTAGATCAGCTCGTTGCTCGACCGACCGCTCGCCGCGACCGCGTGCATCGCCGTCGTCCAGACCGCTTCGTTCTCGGGAAAGGCCTTCTCGGTGAAGAACGCGCGCGGCAGATTCAGGTCGCCGCGCGGCCACGCCGGCTCCGGTGCAGAACGTGCGCACATGACCGACGGCGAGCGCGATGTCCTCTGGCGACAGCGCGTCGCCGAACGCCGGCATGTGGCGATCGAGGCCGCGGATCGGGCCCGCCCTCGTGGACGACGGCGTACCAGTCCGGGTCCGGTTCGCGCGGTCGCGAAGGCGCAGTCGGTGAAATCGGGAAGCGGCACGTCGAAGCCGACGACGGATTCGCGGCGATCCGCTGCCGTCCGGGCCGTGACAGGTGGCACAGGCGGCGCGGTAGACGTCCTCACCGGTCCGCGTCTCGGGAAGCGGCTCCGGCTCGGCGCGGCATCGGGGGATCCTGCCGGCCGATTGCCGGCGCGGATGCGCCGCACACGAGCGACAAGGCCCAGCACGCACGAGCGTCGCTCTCACCGCTGACGTTTGTATCAACCGACGGATGAGAACCGGATGAGAATGCGACGCCGCGCCGAGTCGGCGCTGTCGTGCGAGGCCGAGATGAGACTGCTGCTCGTCGAAGACGATCCGACGATCAGCCGCTTCCTGCTGAAAGGGCTGCGCGAGGACCAGCACGTCGTCGATCTCGCCGAGGACGGCACCGGCCGGCCTCGACCAGGCCGGCCAGCGCGGACTACGACGCCGTCGTGCTCGACCTGATGCTGCCGGGACTCGACGGCTTCGAGGTGTGCCGGCAGATGCGCGCGCCAGGGCATCGCCACGCCGGTGCTGATCATCAGCGCGCGCGACGCGGTCCGCGATCGGGTGCGCGCGCTCGATTGCGGCGCCGACGACTATCTCGTCAAGCCGTTCGCCTTCGAGGAGCTGCTGGCGCGGCTGCGCGCGCTCGACCGGCGCGGCCGGAACCGGCAGACGTCCCGCACGCTGTCGTACGGACCGCTCACGATCGATCCCGTCGATCATCGGGTGACGGTGAGCGGGCAGCACGCTGTCGCTGACCGCCACCGAGTACCGGCTGCTCGAGTATCTGGTCCGCCGCGCCGAGTCGATCGTCACGCGCGATCAGCTGGCCGAGTACGTGTGGGGCGGTGACTACGATCCCTGCTCCAACGTGGCGGACGTCTACGTCGGCTACGTCCGCCGCAAGCTGCAGGCCGCGCGTCCGCAGCCGCTGATTCACACCGTGCGCGGGCTCGGCTACATGCTGAAGCACGAGGTGGCCGCGTCATGACCCGCTGGTCGCGACGGATGACGTTTCAGAGCCAGCTCACCGCTGTGGTGGACGCTGGCGTTCGGTCTGCTGCTGGCGGTCGCCAATATCGCGATCTACACCGCCTTCCGCACCTATCTCGGTCGCGATCTCGATCTGAAGGTACGGACCGTCGCGGCCACCGAGCTGGCATCGTCCACCGACGGCGCCGACATCCACCTGCACGAGCTGCCCAAGGAGGCGCTCGCCAGCGGGCGAGTACACCGACAAGTTCGTCCAGATCCTCGACGCCGATGGACGGCTTCGGCTGTCGTCGGCGTCGCTCGGCGGCATGCCCGCCGCTCGTGTCGCCCGACCATGGTGCGGGCCGCCCTCGACGGTCAGGCGCCCGCTCGGTCACGGTCGTCGATCGGCGGGCGTCCCGGCCGCGCGGCCGTGCTCCGGCGCGAGCAAGGGCTCGGCAGCGCTACGCCGTCCTGGTCGGCCTCTTTCGCGATCAGATCGACGCGCATCTCTCGCGGCTGGCGTGGGTGCTCGTGGCGGTGTGGGTCGCCGGCCTCGGCAGCGACCGTCGGCGCTCGGCTACTGGCTCGCGTCGCGCGCGCTCGCGCCGGTCGTCGGCATCACGCGGCGCGCCGCACGGATCGCCAGGGCGAGTTCTCCGTGCAGACTCGATCCGCCGGCCAGCCAGGACGAGGTCGGCGAGATGACCCGGTCGCTCAACGAGGTCCTCGATCGGCTGCACGGCGCGCTCGAAGCGCATCGCCGCTTCGCGTCGGACGCCTCGCACGAGCTGCGCGCGCCGATCACGGCGATGGCGGGTGAGATCGACGTCGCGCTTGAAGCATCGCTCGCACGGCGGAGGAGTATCGCGACACGCTGCTGGTCGTCGGCGAGCGGCTGTCGCCGCTGACCGGCGCTCTGCGAAGACCTGATGCTGCTCGTCCACGCCCAGGAGGGCGCGCAGGGTCTCGAACTGCGCGAGGTGCCGGTGTTGCCGCAGCTGCAGGACGGCGCGCCACCGGCTGGCCGGTGACCGCTCGGCCTCGCGAGCCATCACGATCGAGGCGCGCGATCTGCCGGACCTGGTCGCCTACGCCGATCCGCGGCTGCTGGCCCGAGTGTTCGACAACGTCCTCGCCAACGCCGTGCACTACAACCGCGATGGCGGCGCCGATCGTCATCAGCGGGTCGGCCGAGGAGAGCGCGCCGGACGAATGGGCGACCGGGTGCCGCCGTGATCACCGTGAGCGACACGGGAGCGGGCATTCCGCCGCGCGAGTCGGAGCGCGTCTTCGATCGGTTCTATCGCCTGGATCAGTCGCGCGCGCGCCAGACCGGCGGCAGCGGCCTCGGGCTCGCGATCTGCCGCGAGGTGCTGACCGTGCTCCGCGGCTCGATTCGGATCACCGCGTCGTCCGGGAGGGCACGACGTTCGAGATCAGGATTCCCGGGCGGGTCGCCTCGGAGCGCTGCTTCACGGAAGCTCTGGCGTCCAATCCGGGACCGCTGGGAGCCGTCGGATAGCGCGAACGAATCGACCATTCACCGCTGTGCCGGTCGGATCGCGATACGGGCGCCATCGACGAGCGTGTCCGGCGGATGCAGCACGACGGATTGTCCGTCCGACAGGCCGTCGAGTACCTTCCGCTTCCTGATCGTTGCGCCGACCGATCTTCACGTTTCGCAGCTCCGCGCGTCCGTTCTCGATGACGAACACGGCCCACTCCGAGCCGCGCCGAAACAGGCATCCAGCTGGAACCTTGATCGCGGCATCAGCGCTCCAGATGACGATCCGGACTTCGACGCGATAGCCGTCACCCAGGCTGGCCGACTCGGTCTCGTCATTGAAGTCGATGACGACGTTGACGCGCTGCTCTTCGACGCCGAGCGCCGAGACCTTGGTGAAACCGGACGGCTCCACGCGCCGGACACGGCCCCGCAGCGGCTGAGGACCGCCCCATTGATCGACGAAGACGGCGTTCCCCGGCGACACGCGCACGGCATCCGTCGATAACAGATCCGAGATGATCTCGAGGCGGCCCGGATCGCCGATTTCGAGCAACGGGTCACCGCTCGGTACCACGGTTGCACTCTCGCGCAACCGCTTCAACACCACGCCGTCGACCGGCGCGATGACGGTGACGGGGCTGCCGCCGGCGCGCGGCGGATTGAGACGCGCACGCGCGAGCTGTAAATCGTATTGCGCGCGAATCAGGGCGAACTCGGCAACCCGCACGGCTTCTTCTCCGCTCTTCTGCGTCGTCTGCGCCGCCTCGAGCTCGTCGCCGGAAATCGCACCGGACTTGAGCAGGGCTTCGAGACGCTTCACGGTGGACCGCGCCCGATCGCGTCCGGCGATGGCGCGCTGGAGCTCGGCCTGCGACTGACCGACAACCGCCCGCGCGGCATCGACGCCGGCCGTCAACTCAGCTTGCGTGCGCGGATCGATGAGCGGCGATGAGGCCGGCGTCAGCGTCGCGACGACGGTCTTGCCGCGAACGACGGCGTCGCCAGGCTCGAGCTCGATCCGATCGACCCGGCCCATCACCGGCGCAGAGACGACGAACCGATCGCGGACCCGAGTCTCGCCTTCCTCGTCGACGGTGACGCGCATCAGCCCTCGCTCCACTTTCGCCGCGTCAACCTCCATGGCACTGGGCCAGAGAGCCAAAACGACGAGGGCGGCGACCACGGCGGCACCGGCGAGCAACCAACGGTTTCTCAGCATGCTCATGTTCGATCTGCGCGTGGCGACGCTGCGCTCCTCATTCAGTCGATTTCAAGACGGCGACGAGATCGAGCGTATCCAGTCGCCGGCGCACGAGCAACGCGGAGATCAGCGACGCCCCGATGATTCCCAGACAGGACCATGCCACCGCCTGCCGGGACACGTACATGGGAAAACGATAGACCTCGCTCTGGACCGTCTGGAAAATGGCGGCGGCCAGACCGTAGCCGAGCAGGGCGCCGATCGGCAGCGCGGCCAGCGTGAGCAGCGCCAGTTCGCCGAGCAGAATGCTCGAGATTTCGCCACGCGTGAAACCGAGCACGCGCAGGCTGGCCAGCTCGCGGCTGCGCTCGGACAGCGACACCCGAGCGGCGTTGTACACCACGCCAAACGCGATCACGCCGGCAAAGATCAGATTGATCGTGATGCTCAGGTTCATGTTGGCCGCCATCGTGTCGCGGAAGCTCTGAAGCACGGCGCGCCTGAAGCCGGATCCCGCCACGACGGGCAGCGCCTTCAACGCTTTCGCCAGCGCCGCTTCCCGCGCGGGATCAATCATGAGGAGCGCTCCAGACGCGACATCTCCCTCGCGCATCAAGCGGTGAACGGCGTCCAGCTCCATGTACAGCGCCAGGCCCATCGTGTCATCCACGAGCCCGGCGACGTCGACCTGGCGGACGCGTCTGGCACCCTCGAGCACTTCCACCGTCAAGGTATCGCCGGGCGCCGCCCCGAGCACGTCCGCCAGCATGCGCGACATCACGACGCCGGACGGCGGCATTCGGATCGCGCGGCCATGGTGATCGACGATACGTTTGAAGCGCGGAGACGGCGGCACGCCCGTGAGCGACACGTAGCGCTCTCGATGGCCCGAGCGCACGCGCACGGCGACGGCACGCTCCGGTTCCACCGCGACGACGCCAGGCAGCCGGGCGAGGGCATGGCGCGCGAGGTCGGAACGCGGCTCGACGAAGCTCACCGTCACGTCCTGTCGCTCCGCCACCCAGAACTGCGTCGCAATGAGCCGATCGATGGCATCGGCGAACACCAGGCCAATCATCAGTATCGCGACCGCGAATCCGATACCGAAGATCGACGCCAGGGCGCGGAGCGGATGTCGAGTGACGTTGCGCAGCACCATCCGGCCCGTGGCGCCAAGCTGACGGGAGGTCCAGGATGTCTCGAAGATGGAGCGGCGGTATCGCGCGGGGGCTTCAGGCCGCATCGCTTCTGCCGGCGGAACCCGGACCGCGCGGCGCACGGCGGAAAACGCTCCGCCCGCGGCAGCCGACAACGTCAACACTGACGCGCCGACCAGCACGGACACGGGCACGGAGAACAGCAGCTCGGGAAAGCGGAAGAACTGATTGTAGAGGCCGATGATCAGATGACCCAGCCATGCGCCGGCGAGAACGCCGATGATTACCCCGAGGACGCCGATGGCCAGCGCCCACTGGAGGTAGTGCCACGCAATCGCGCGATTGGTGTAGCCAAGCGCCTTCAATGCGGCAATCTGCGGGCGCTGCAGCGCCAACGCTCGCGTCAACGCGATATTGAGGATGAAGGCGGCCACGAGCAGGAAGACGATTGGCAGCATGAACCCGAAGCTCCGGAGCTGTGCGAGCTCGTTCTCGACGGTCCAATGGGAGAGCTGCAGCCGGCGTGGAATCGCTCCCAGACCTCCGTATGGCTGCAGCAGTCGATCGATCCGCGCAATCACGTCGTCAGGAGTCACACCGGGCGCCAGCACGAGGACGACGTCGTTGAATCCGCCTTCCATGTCGAAGGCGGCGCCGAGCGCCTGCCGCTCCATCCAGAACACGCCGAACCGCTTGTCGTCCGGCACGAGCTCGCCCGGACGGATGCTGTAGATGTATTCGGGAGAGAGGGTGACACCGACGATCGTCAACCTGCGCAGCCGGCCGTTGATGACGGCGGGAACGTTGTCTCCCGGATTGAGTCCGTGCGCCGTGACAAAGCCCTCACTGGCGAGAATCTCGTCCGGACGGCCCGGTTCGATCCATCGTCCGCGGCGCAGGAACAGATCGTTGACACGCGGCCGGCGGTCCGCGGGAATCGAGATCAGACGTCCGGAGGCCGGTTCCTCGAGCTGCTCGAGATCGAGCATCACATTGGCGACGACTCGCGTCTCGATGGCGGAGACGCCCGGGAGCGCGGCGATATCGTTCGCGACGCGCTCGGGTGCGCGCTTCAGCGACGCGAAAACGTCGGCGAACCGCTGCTGGCGATAGTACGCAGCCCTGGTGGCCTCCAGCGAGGCGAAGTTCGACAGGTACATCACGTACATGGACACGCCGGCGGCCACGACCATCGCAATGGCAAACGCCTGCGCCTTCATCGCCACGAGATCGCGCACGAGTTTTCGGTTGAGCGCCGATACCCGCAGATGTTTCACCATGACAGGTCCCGCGCGGCGATCTTCGAGGTCTGCGATTCGACCGCGGTGACGCGTCCGTCGGCGAGGCGAACCACGCGATCGGCCATCTGCGCGATCGCGGCGTTGTGTGTGATGACGACGGTGGTCGTCTTCAATGTGGCGTTCACCTGGGCGATCGCCTCGAGCACGACGATTCCTGTCGAGATATCGAGCGCGCCCGTCGGCTCGTCGCACAACAGGACCGCAGGCTGCTTGGCGACGGCGCGGGCGATCGCGACGCGCTGCTGCTCGCCGCCGGACAACTGCGCGGGAAAATGGTCGGCTCGCGGCCCCAGGCCGACGAGGCGGAGCGCAGCCTCCGGCGTCATCGGATCGGCTGCAATCTCCGTGACGAGACCGACGTTCTCGGCCGCGGTGAGGCTGGGAATCAGATTGTAGAACTGGAACACGAACCCGACGTGACGGCGGCGATAATCGGTCAGCGCCGGTTCGTCTGCCCGAGTCAGCTCCGTGTCACGGTAGAACACGGTTCCGCTCGACGGCACGTCCAGCCCACCGATGATGTTCAGGAGCGTCGATTTTCCTGAGCCGGACGGGCCGAGCAGGACGACGAACTCGCCTTCGAAGAGCGTGAGGTCGATGCTGCGCAGCGCGTGCACCTCGACGTCGCCCATGCGGTAGACCTTGGCGAGGTCCTGAATTCGAAACAGCGGTGTCGCCATCTCTATTCGTCACGATTCACTGAGATCTCCATCGCAGTTTCGCGGCCTGACCCACCATCGCGGGCAGCGATCCAAGCGCCACCACGACCAGCCAGTCGATGGGTTCCAGCGGAACGACCTGGAGCAACTCCGCCAGGGGTCGAAAGAAGGCCGCCAGGAGCTGCAGTCCGAGCGCGAGTGCCGCGCCCAGAAGAGCGTAAGGGTTGGCGAGGACGCGCTGCAACCTCAGGACCGGACCGCGGCTCCGTGCATTCCCGAGGTGGCCAATCTGCGCGAGCGCCAGCGTCATGAACGCCAGGGTGGGTGCGCGGTCGGGTGCGTGGACGAGTCCCCACACGAACGCGCCGAGCGAGGACGCGGTGATGAGCGCGCCAAACGACAGGACGCGCGCCAGGAACGACGGCGAGAGGATGGCCTCATTGGGATCCCGCGGCGGCCGTCGCATGACGTCGAGGTCGCCAGGCTCGAGCGCCAACGCCAGTGCCGGAAATGTGTCGGTGACCATGTTCAGCCACAGCAGTTGAAGCGGGGCCAGCGGCAGCGGCAACCCGGCCACGACGGATAGCAACACCACCAGTATCTCCGCGACGTTGCAACTGAACAGGTAGAACACGAATTTCTGAATGTTGTCGAAGATGACGCGGCCTTCTTCGACGGCGGCCGCGATGGTTTCGAATCGGTCGTCCTGCAGCACGATGGCCGCCGCTTCCTTCGCGACGTCGGTGCCGCGGCGGCCCATGGCCACGCCGACATCCGCTCGCTTCAGGGCGGCGGCATCGTTGATGCCGTCGCCCAGCATCGCGACGATCTCGCCGCGAGCCTGAAGCGCGCCCACGATCCGCAGTTTGTGTTCCGGCGTAACGCGGCTGAAGGCCGCAACACGACCGATGGCCGCGTCGAGTGCTGACGCATCGAGGCGATCGAGCTCGCGGCCATCCAGGCACGTGGCATCGGTCCCGAGCACGCCGACGCTCCGTCCCACGGCCTCCGCCGTGAGGCGCTGATCGCCGGTGAGCATGATCGTCCGCAGCCCTGCCGCCCGCAATTCCGCAATCGTGTCCTTCACCCCCGCGGCAGGAGGATCGGCCAGCCCGATGAAGCCGAGAAACCTCAGGGCTCTTATGGAAGACTCGGACGGCTCGCGGACCGTTCCTGTGGCGACGGCGAGAACACGCAATCCGCGCGACGCGAAATCGTCGTTGACATCGACCAGCGCCTGCCTCCCGGCGGCATCGAGCATGACGTCGCGATCGTCGAGCGCGGCCGCTGTGCTCCTCTCGAGGATCGTCCGCGGCGCACCCTTGGCGAATGCCACCACGGCGCCCTCGCGGCGATAGAAGCCCGCCATCCACTTGCGCTCGCTCGAAAAGGGAATCAAGGCCAGCGGGGCATCGTCGCTGATGCCGTCCGATGATTGTCCTGGAAGCCGTTCGGCCGCTTGCAGGATTGCCGCATCCACAGGATCGCGACGCGAACCAGCCTCGTCGCTCGTGACCTGACGACGGCACGCGAGCGCAGCGCTCCGGATCAAGCGGGTCATCGCGGCGTCCGGTTGGTCCGACACCGCAAGAGGATCCGATGACCGTCCGCTCGCCCAGACGCGGACCACGGCCATCTCACCCGTGGTCAACGTTCGCGTCTTGTCGGTGCACACGACGGTTGTGGAACCGAGTGTCTCGACGACAGGCAACCTGCGCACCAGGGCGTGCCGCCGCGCCATGCGCCGCATGCCGACCGCGAGCGCAATCGTTGCGACGGCCGGAAGCGCTTCTGGAACCGCCGCGACGGCCAATGCGATCGCCGTTTCGACCAGGACCACCAGGGGAGTGCTCTGTGTCGCGCCGAGCACAGTGACCAGCACGGAGATGCCCAGCGTCAGCCACACCAGACGGCGCCCGAGCGCGTCGAGCCGTTTCTCGAGCGGCGTCGACTCGGGCTCCACCGATTCGACCAGCGTGCCGATCCGACCCAGCTCGGTTCGAGTGGCCGTTGCAATCACGACGGCACGAGCGAAACCAGCGACGACGGCGGTTCCCTTGAACGCCATGTTGGTGCGATCGGCCAGATCGGTCGAGGAATCGAGCTCGACGAAGGACGATTTGGACACCGGCATCGATTCCCCGGTCAGCGCCGACTCGTCGACTCGAAAGTCGGTCGTGGCCACGAGCCGCACGTCGGCCGGGACCGCGTGCCCGGCTGCGACCTCGATGATGTCGCCCGGCACCAGGCGATCGGCGTCGATGAGCTGCAGGTGACCGTCGCGAATGACCGATGCGCGAGACACGTCGAGCTGCCGGAGGGCTTCCATGGCGCGGCGTGCGCGCCATTCCGTCACGAAACCGATAGTCGTGTTGATGACGAGGACGATCGAAATGGCGGCGGCCTCGACATAGTCTGCAAGCGCAATCGAGATCGCGGCCGCGGCGAAGAGCAGAATGATGACGACGCCGGTCAGCTGATTCTTCAGGATCTTCAGCGCCGATACCGGCGTCGGTGGCGGCAGCCGATTGGCGCCGAACTGAAGCAGTCTGGCCTCAGCCTCGGCCTGTCGAAGACCGGCGAGGGTGGTCTCTGCCGCGGCGAGCGCGCGCTCGATGGACAGAGTGTGCCAGGCGTTCCGCTCGAAGGGTTCATCGATGCTCACCGCAGCAACCATCCGACGGCGGCGCCGCTGAAGTAAGCAGCAGCCGCGACGATGGCGCCGAGGCCGAGCATCTCGGCGCCGGCGAACCACCAGCGGTCGATGGTGATGAGCGAACGCAGCGCGCCGACGAAAAAGAGCGCGCCACCGGTGAACAGCGCCGAGACGCGTGCCGCGTCCGGCATCGACACCGCGTACGGCAAGAGTGGAATCGCTCCGGCGATCATGAACGCGATCAACGTGGCGGCTCCATGCCGGGCCGGACTCGATTCCTCCTCAGGAAGTCCCTCGGCCGCGCGCGCACTCTCCAGCGAGCGGATGCCCAGGTAGTTACCGACCCCCATGGACAATCCATCGGCGAAGAGGTTCGCAGTGCCGACAATCAGGACCGCTTTCGGTGTCAGGCCGCCGCCGGCGACGCCACCCACGACGGCGAACGTCGTGATGATGCCGTCGTTGGCGCCATACACGAGATCGCGCAGGTAGTGCTGTGCCATTTCCCGTGCGCCATGAGGCGCGCGATGGTTCGAGACGCGGGCGGCAGCTTCATTCTTCCGACTCCTCACATCACCTCCGCGATCGATCAGGCAGGTTCTGTGCCCGGCCGAACAGCGCAAATGTCGCTGTCTGAGGCGGCAAGCGCGCGAGAAATTCCCCGGCCGCGGAAAAATTCCACGGCGATGTCCGGGACCTTGTACCTGTTTCGGCGCGAACAGCGCTGCTTGCGGCCGTCGGACGCGGTACTCCAATTGCCTCTTGTTCGAGGTGTCGCACTGCCATCAAGGACACCCTCGAGCAGTGCGATGGATCGGAGCGGTGTCATGCAGAAGATGAAAGCAGTGGTCTTCCACGGCGTCGACGACTTGCGTGTCGAGGCCGTCCCCCGTCCGCGTCCGCGGGCGGGAGAAGCCGTCATTCAGATTACGGCGACGACGATCTGCGGGACCGACGTGCACATCGTCAAAGGCGAGTACCCCGTCAAGCCCGGGCTGATCCTCGGCCACGAGCCCGTCGGCATCATCCACGAGCTCGGCAGCGGCCTGGAAGAGGAATACGCGGTCGGACAGCGGGTCATCGTCGGCGCCATCACGCCGTGCGGACAGTGCTTCTATTGTCTGAACGGCGTGCATTCGCAGTGTCACGGCCCGCTCGGCGGATGGCGATTCGGCAACACCATCAACGGCGCGTGGGCCGATTATCTGCTGGTGCCGGACGCACGAGCGAACCTCGCGCCGATACCGGACGGTCTGACCGACGAACAGGTGTTGATGCTGCCCGATATCGCATCGACCGGGATTTCCGGCGCTGAGAGCGCCGGCATCAAGGTCGGGGACGCCGTAGCCGTGTTCGCGCAAGGTCCGATCGGGTTGTGCGCGACGGTCGGCGCGCGCCTGCGGGGCGCGTCGTTGATTGTCGGCGTCGATCCCACGGCCGAACGGCGCGAGATGTCCAGGCGGTTCGGCGCCTCAGTGACCATCAATCCGACCGCGTGCGACGTCGTCGCGGAGCTGAAGCGCCTCACCGACGGCCGCGGCGTTGACGTGGCCATCGAGGCGCTCGGCCGGCAGGAAACATTCGAAGCCGCGCTGCGGTCGATTCGCCCGGGTGGCGTCCTTTCGAGCCTGGGCGTGTACTCCGGAAAGCTGGTGGCGCCCTACGAGGCCATCTACGCGGGTCTTGCGGATCAACGCATCCTGACCACGCTCTGCCCGGGCGGCAAGGAACGCATGCGCCGGCTGATGGCGATGGTCGCTACGGAGCGCGTCGATCTCACGCCTCTCGTCACGCATCGCTTCGGGATCGACGATCTCGTCGAGGCCTACGACCTCTTCAGTCATCAGCGCGGTGGTGTGATGAAGGTCGCGATCTACCCGCAGGGCGTGCCGGGCGTCCATCGCCGTCACGAGGAAGCCGTCAGCGCGACTCTGTGAGCCTTCCTGGGGCGAGGGCGGCATCAATCGATGCCGCCCTCATGTGTCGCAGGCCGTCGTCGGGACATCAGGAGGCGCGCGCGTGCTCGGCACGATGGGCGTCAGCGGCAACGGCGAGCGCGAAGTCACGAACCGCGCTCCAGTCGGTCAGGTCGTGGTCCCGCTTCGTATCGGTCGGTCCGCCTTCCTTCGCGGCAATCCTGCGCATGAACCAGCGCTTTACGAACCCGTACTGCGTGTAGGCCAGCTGTCCCGCGATGCATGCGATTCGCTTCGGGCGCCAGCGCAGATCTTCGGCGAACTTCTCGGCGATGCTCCGTGCGGCCGCAACTTCCTGTGGGTTCTGCGACGCAGCGCTCAGGCTCACTGAGAAGAACGCTGCGGGACGAAGGTTCAAATGCCCGGCTTCACGGCCAACGAATCCTGCAAGCGACGACTGATGACGGCCGGCATGCAGCGAGCCGCCCACGACCGCGCTGACGATGTGGATCCAGTCGGGCGACCGGAAGTCGTCCGGCACCTCAAAAGCGTCGCTGTCGAAACCCTGCTGGCGGAGCGTGGACGCAATCACTTCCGCGATGCGTCTCGTGTGACCTTCGGTTGTCGCGTAAAACACGGGAAGCCGTCTCATGATGCCGTCATCCTTTCACTTCGAGATGAACCGTCAAAAAGCGCTCCAACATGATGAGAGTCAGGATCGTGACGTTGGCGAACAGTCCTGGCCCAGCGTTCGCATCGCTAGACTCCCCGATGATGCACGGAGGGGTGCGGAACCGGGCCGCTGCCGTTGGCGCAGGAGCCGCCATCCTCGGCGAGCGACCGCAAGAGGGAACGGCGAATGTAGCGCGAGAACGGGCCGATGACGCGGAAGTAGCGTTTGAACCGGCGCCACGCACGCTCGTCCGTCGCGTGCACGCGGACTTCGACCTCCACGTGGCAGGCGTTTCGGCGGTCAACAGGCGCGATCCGAATCGCCCACGCCACCTTGACGTACCCCGGATCTGCAAAGGCGGCGTAGGCCTCCGCGTTCCCTACGTGCACGAACGGAATTCGCAGGCGCCAGACCTTGCCGATGGCGGCCACGGCGAACTGGTGCGGGGGATCGTCCATCAACAACTGAAAGCCGGGTTGCGCGTCCGACGACCGCATGTCATCGATGCATACCCGTGCCGGCGAAGCGTCGCGCATGAACACGCTTCGCAGCGCGAACAGTGCCCGGACCGGCCACGCCTGCGCGAGCGCGCCGTGGCGAACGTGTTCCCATACGCGCGCCGGCGAACCGTTGACGAGCGCGCTGTCGATCTCCGTGACATGCGGTTCGCGAACCAGTTGATCGAGCGCGTTCATGATGCCCTCCCGCCGTCAGATCGCGCCAGCTTTCTCGGTCTCGGCCCACGCCGGCACGGAGCCTGGACGGCGCACGTGCACTTGACCGCAATCGCGGATCACGAGCACCGGGCAGGCAGCCGATCGAATGACCTGCTCCGCGACGCTGCCCATGACCAGGTGCGACAAGCCGCTCCGGCCGTGGGTCGACATGACGACGAGGTCGGCGCCGTAATCGATCACGGCCGCGGTGATGACCTGGAACGGCACGCCATGCCGGACTTCCGTGGATACCCGCTGTCCCGGGGCCACCTTATCGCCCAGACCGATGAGGCGCTTGCGCGCGCCCCAATAGACGCGATCCAGCTGCGCCGGCGTCGGGACCTCGTAGAACTCGAACGGTCCGGTCAACATTTCCGAGGGCTCGAGCACGTGAATCAGATGAATCGAGGCGTCCATCCGACCCGCCAGTGCCGCGGCGTAGGACGCGGCGCGCTCCGATGCTTCGCTGAAATCGACGGGAACAACAATGTTCTTGATCGCAGTCTCCATGGCGTGCTCCTCTGCAGCCCGAGCAGGCGAAAGGTGTGCCAGGCCCCGATCACGAAATGACGCCTCTTGCTGCGGATCGTGTCGTGCGAGCGCGGAAGATCACCCGGGGATGCGAGAGATTCCCCACACCTGAATCCCGCGAATCACGCGCCGCGATGCACGGACGACCTGCGGACGTAGGACTCGCGGCAGCGATCGAGGAATCGCTCTGCCCTCAGGATCTCGAGCGCATCGAGACACTGGCGTCGATCGACGTTCCAGAGGCGAGCCGCCTGCGCCAGCGTCAACGAAAGGCCTGGCATCTCGATGTACTCGGCGCGAATGAGGGAGACGAGTTCGGCCGAGTGCGGCAGCGGCAAGAAGCGACTGGGGAGAGTGGAGGCGTACATGCGGTCGGGAACAGCAAGTCCCGTGCCTCGGTCGCGCCGGGCCCTCGACCACCGAGTGCTCCGGGTATCGAATTCGCAGGTCATCGCCTGCGATCGGCCGTCACCGGGTGGTCCTCGAAGTGATACACGGCGTGGATCGCCGCAATCGTCACGATATGGCTCCGCCCGTCGCGAATGACGAACACCGCCTCGACGTCGGGCCGGATCGCGAAGTGCCGGTTGACGAACAGGCTGACGCCAGCGCCGGCGACCAGCGTCGGATCGGTGAAAATTCGGTTTGGTGCGACACCGGTCGTCGGCGGGTTGATGCGCCAGCGGTAGAACTCTGGCACGGCGGTATCGTCAGCACCGTACGCTGCACGATAGAGGCCGACGCCCGCCTGCACGAATGGATCGACCGACCTGTGACCCCAGAGCCTGGCCCGCACCTTGAGCGCCCCGGCGAACGAGGTCGTGCCGTGCCCGAAATCCATCCAGGCGCCGCTGCCCTCGATTGCCAACCCGGGAGTCACCTCCCAGCCGATCGCACCGCCAAGCGCCGGAGCGCCCTGTGAAGAATCCGCGGCCGCGCCGCCGAAGCCGTTCAGCGTCGTGCCGCGACTCCACTCACTCTGCTGCAGCTCGCCTTGCGCGAGCGCGAGACCTGGCAGCCCACAGCAGCACACGACGACGATTGCACGTGCGATGCGACACATGGCCTTACCCTCCCTTTCGGCGGCTCGCCGTCCGTCAGCCGCTCGACGACGGAATTGCTGATCTGCGATAACGCAACCTGCGTGCCGCCGAATGGTTACCAACACGCGGCAGTCACTGCGCGGCCTGCGCGATCACCACGACTTTGTCCCGGACGGTGATTCGGCCGACCCTTGGTGCGCCCGTGCCGTTGGCAGCAACGGTAAACGTGACGGGGTTGTCGCCGGCGCGCGGCATCGCGCCCGTGACCGCGATCCACGGAACGTCAGAGATCGCCGACCAGATGCAGCGATCCTGGGTTGCACCGCCGCATGTGTTGGGTTGGCTCTGCTGGATGACGTCGAACGTGCCCGAGCCCGCACCCGCGGCAAACGTGAACGTGCTTCGGCTCACCGCATACGTGCAGCCAGCTTGTGCGATCCGGATGTTCTGCCCTGCCGTGGGCGTGGGCCAGCGCACCATCACGATGCCATCCCGGGGCGCGTCGTAGTTGTCGCCAAAGGCGATGGTGATGGCACCCGAGCCGCTGCCAGGGGACCCGGTTGGAATCGTCAGCCACGGAACGTTCCCGGTTGCCGTCCACGAGCACCCGGCCTGCGTCGTGACGGCGGCGGTGACGCTGCTCGCGGGCATGCACGGATTGAAATCGACCGGCGCGACCGAGTATTGGCAGACACTCGCATCGCCGCCCTGGCGGACGGTGAACGCCTTGTCCGCGACGGTGATGACCGCGCTTCGCCCTGGCACGTCGGTGTTGCGCGACGCGGTGTACGAGATGCCGCCGTTGCCCGTACCTGCGTGACCTGCCGTGATCATCAACCACGGTGTGTTGCTGACGGCGGTCCAGGCGCACTCGGCGGGCGCGGTCACGCTCAACGTCCCGCGCGACTCCTCCGCCCCGAGGTCAACGCTGGAGGGTGACAGCTCGACGCTGCAGGTCACCGCGGGCCGGGCCTGTTGTGTAACGCTGTGAACCTGGCCGGCGATTGCCAACGATGCCGACCGCGGCTCGCTGACGGGATTCCGTGCGACTGAATATGAGACCGCGGCGGACCCGGTCCCGCTGCCGCCGGCCGTGATCGTCAGCCATGACGCCGCGGTATCGCGCTCCACGCGCACGACGGCGTCGTCGTCACGGCGACGCTGGCTGATCCGCCTTCCGCGGTAAATGCAGCCGCCGATGAAGAAAGGCTGTAGGTACAGACGGGCGTCGGCTCGGTCGGCCGCTGCCCGTCACAACTCGTGCTCACCACACACGCCGCGCAGACGAACACCGCCGACAGCAGTCGTCTGGCCTTCATCACGCACCTCGAGCAGGACGTCAGCGCGGCTGCTTCGGCATCTCGACCCAGAACCAGCCGCGAATCTCACCTTCGTGGAAGCCGATCGCCCGGTCCTGTGGATACCGTTGCTTCAGCGCGATCTTCAGTCCGGAAGCGAGGCGGTCGTCCGGTCCGTGGCAGCTTGCACACATGGCTCGTTCGACGATCGGGCGCAGCACCCCGACCTTGTCACCGAGATCGACGACGAATCCCTCGACGGTTTTTGCCGCGCGCCCCGCATGCGCTGACACGATCGGCGCGGCCCATGGCCGCGGCGCGTTCGCAGGATTGCGCAGGCGATCGCTCGTGCGTCCCGCGGCGATGCCCTCTCGTGCGGCGACGCGGTTCAGCGCGGCCGTGGCATCCAGATGACAGAAGCTCGCGTCATCCACCGGCCCGCGCCGGTTCAGCTCCTGTTCCAATTCGCGCAAGGCAACGCCGTGCATCTCGACGACGATCAAATCCGCCGATGCCGCGACACGCCGCATGTTCTCTGGTGCCTGGCTGATCGGCCAGGATCGATACCCAACCTGACCAGCGAAGGCCATCGACAACAGCCCTGTGGCGAGCGCGGTTCGAGTGATCGTCATAGGCACCTCGCGGGAACGGTGCTTGCCAATTGTGCAAGCCGAATACCGAACAAAGAGGGGGTGGAGTCGTGCTGCTTCGATCACCCCGAGGGGAATCTTTCGCGGCACCGGGAAAAATTCGGTGTCGCCCGCATCAACAGCGGCTCATCAGACCGGATCGCGCGCGGTGAACGCGGCACTGCTGATGCACACGTGCAACGCAGACGTCGGCCGGCGCCGACGCTCCTGTTGCAGGCGGCAGATGGACAACATCAGCCCGATCTCCGGAAGAACGCTCGTCCTCCACGCGCTCGTCATCGCGATGGCGGCATCGGCGCTCTGCGGCCTGCGCTCCGAGGCACATCAGACTTACGGCACGCTCACCGGCGATCGATGGATCCACGTCGTCAGCCGCGGTGACTCGTGGGCGACGATTGGTGCGCGCGTCGGCGTCGATCCGGACGTGCTGGCGACACGGAACGGGCGCACGGTTCGCGCCGCGCTGGTGCCGGGGGACGCGATCGGCATCGACAACCGGCATATCGCTCCTGCCTACGAGGCGGACGGACTGGTGGTGAACGTGCCGCAGCGGCTGCTGTTCCACTATTGGGGCGGAGTGTTGCGCGCCCGATACCCCGTCGCGGTCGGGCGGCCCGGCTGGCCGACGCCGCTTGGTGGTTTCGCGGTGCTGTCGATGGAAGTCGATCCGACGTGGGACGTGCCGGTCTCGATTCAGGAAGAGATGCGGCGGGCCGGCCGGCCAGTGCTCAAGAAGGTGCCGCCCGGACCGGACAATCCGTTGGGGCGGTACTGGATCGGCTTGAGCGCCGGCAGCATCGGCATTCACGGCACCTCCGCGCCGGCGAGCATCTATCAGTTCGCAACGCACGGCTGCATCCGGCTCCATCCTGATGATGTCGAAGGTCTGTTCCCGTTCGTCGCGATTGGCGACCGCGGAAGAGTCGTGTACGAGCCCGTGCTCGTGGGCTTCGACGGCACCGACGTATTCCTCGAAGTTCATCGGGATCCGTACGGACGCGCGCCGGGTGCGCTCGCGCGAGCGTGGGAGTTGCTCGATCTGGCAGGCCTGCGCGGGCTCGTCGACCCGCTCGACGCTGCCCGAACCGTGCGCGCGGCAGAAGGTCTCGCCGTTCCGGTTACGTCGCGACCGTAGCCACCGGTTCGCGTTCGCACGATTCTTCCGAGTTCCTCGCGACTTGCTGGGCAACCGCTCCGTATGCTGCATGTAGATGCCGGATCGACAGGGAGGGTCATATGACGCACAACCGTCCGCGCTGGCTTGTCATCGCCGGTCTGGTGCTGATGCTGGCGGGTGTTCTGGATCCACTGGAAGGGTCGGTGGTGACCTTGACCGGTAGCGCGCTCGCGGCAGCCGGCGCCTTCTTCGGCAGGAGCCGTCGCTATCGGTTGCAGGTCACCGCGTTCGTGCTGACCGCGATCGGCGTTGCGGCGCTCTTTGGCCTCTCCGCTCTCGGCGGTGTTGGGGGCAACACCGGCCGGTCGATCTGGTGGCTCGCGATCTGCGTCTCGTATCCTGTCGGGTGGATGGTCGGCCTTGTCGGCGCCGCAGGGCTGTTGCGCGAGGCCCGGTACGCGCCAGCCTGATTCGGACAGTCACGCGCCGATTTCGCGCTCCGCGCCAGGGCGGATCGCGGCAAACATCGCTCTACACGACCCGGGCAGTTCTGCGTCAACGCGAAGCAGCCGCCTCGGCAAACGCGAAGACGGGCACGACGTCAACTGGCGTCGTCACGGAGTTGGCGATGAAGCAGCCCGCATGCGCTGTCGCGACCAGTGCTCGCGCACGCGCTTCGTCCGCGCCCGACTCGAGTGTGATGAGCGGCCGCAGCGTCACCCGCGACATCCGAATCTTGCCGTCCACCGCTCCGAGTTGGCCTTCGGCATCGTCTCTGTAGCCGATGACAGGGATCTGGTTCTTCGCCGCGAGGAATAGATACGTCAGCGCGTGACACGCGCTGAGCGAGGCGACGAAGAGCTGCTCGGGATTCGCTCGGGACGGATCGCCGCGATATCCCGGAGCCGACGACATCGGAAGAGCATCGGCAACCATGGATACGGTGAGATCGCGACTGAACGTCGCTGGATCGCGTGTCGGACCCGCGGCTGCTCCTGTCCACTCGAGATGGGAGATGAAGACGTCCGCCATATGTTGGGCCCTCGACTAGTTGTTGGACCCTGACTACTCACGGGCGCTGTCGATAGAGCACGTACTTGAATCGTCCTCGCAGCCAGGTCTCGCCTTTGGCGTCGTCACGGCGGCTGTCGATGCTCTCGTCGAACACGCGTGCGTAGTGGCCGCCGAGACGGGTCACTTCCTGCTCGAGGCGGGCCTGCGCCCGCGCGACCAGGTCGTGATAACAGACCGACCACAGCTCGTCCCGGTGCGCGATCGTTCCCGGAACGTGCGAGCTGTCCGCCTCGATCAGGCCCTCGGCGACTGGCTCCGCCTCGAGCGGCGGCAGATCGCGGTGCCAGTAAACGAGCTTTCGCGCCGTTTCTGTTGTCGATCTCACAGCGGCCTCTCGGCGGCGTCGATGTCGAACAGCGGCTGGTGCGACTCGCAGATCGAGTGAAGCGCGCGCACGAGCGCCTTCCGCGTGACGCCGTCGCTCTGCACACCCCACAGCACGATGTCGTCGATCGACAGCATGCCGACCACATGTCCGTCCGCCGCGACGACCGGCAAGCGCCGCACCCGCAGGTCGCTCATCCGCTCGAGCACGGCAGCCAGCTCCTCGTCGGGCGAGCAGGTGTACACCTCCGACGTCATCGCTTCGCACGCAGGACTGCGGGCGGGATTCGCGTCCGCTTTCCCGATCGCGAGGACGAGGTCGCGATCGGTGAGGATCCCGACTACCCGGTCGTGTCGATCGACCACGACCACCGTGCCCCGGTCCTCGAGCGCCATGAGCCGGCTCGCCTCCGCCAGCGTGAAGTCGGGACCGCAGGTGCACGGCGGTCGAGTCATGATGTTTCGGACTTTCATCGTCATCTCCCGTTCTCGTACGTAGCCAGTGCAAGATGGTCGCCTGACGCGAGCCAGCGGCAGACCCGGCAGTCGCCGCGGCGCCGACGTGATCCTCGCGATCGGGTGGGGATTATTCGTGGTGGCTGCGGGAAATTCCGCATCCTTGCGTCGCTGGCTCGCGCTCTGCGGGCTTGACGGACGTCGATGCGCTCACGGTGTCGATGGCGACAGGGGGTGGCGTCGTCCACCGGCCTGGAGACACTCACAGGGGAATCAAGGCCTCAGCAGACGTTCATCGAAGAACTGATGCAGGCGACGTCGCGCGTCTTCGATGGATTCACGGCGTGACAGATTGTGACCCTCATCCGCGTAGCGAACGAGCTGAACGTCCTTGTCCTCCAGGCGGAGCACGCCGTACTGCGCGATCATTTGAGGCACCCACGTCCAGTCCTGGTCCCCGACCATCAGGAGCATGGCGGTCTCGAGCTCCCGCATCTTGAAGATCGGTGAGAGTTTCACGTAGTCCTGGAAGTTGTCGAACACATTGCCCCTGGTCGCCTGGTCGGTCCCGCGCGTCAGCAACGGCAGCGGGAAGGCAGACAGCAGAATGGCATTGCTGACGCCGGAGATCACCACGGCGGCCTTGACGATCCGCGTCTCGGTGACCAGCAGATTCGTGGCCCATCCGCCGTCGCTGTGCCCGAACATCCCGATGCGGCCAGGATCGGTGATGCCCTGCTCCACCAGCGACGCGATGCCCGAGGTGAAGTCGTCCACCATGATCGGAATGCCCGCGGCCCCGCGCGCTTTCTCGTAGTACTCCTCTCCGTGCGGGAAGGATCGGTAGATGCCGTGAGGGGACCGAAGGTTCAGCCTGAAGACGACGTACCCTCGCGCAGCGTCGAGCTGGCCGGTATCGAAGGAGGCGCTCAGCGCCAGCACATCACGCGCCGAGCCCGGATACGGATTGACGATCGTCGGATAACGGCGACCAGGGCGATAACCCGGCGGCAGGACCACCACGCCGTCGACGTCCTCGCCAGCCTTGTTCTTCCACGTGAGACGGCGTTGTTCTCCCAGCTCCAGGTCGCGGAGCTGCGGATTCGCGTCGAAGATCAGACGGAACGTCCGCGCCTCGCCACCGATCGTGCCCAGCCGTCCCTTGAACGAACCAGACTGCGCATTGAGCAGGAAGACATCCGCGTCGAGCTCGGCGAACGAGTCCGTCTGCCAGCCGAGCGTCTGAATCTGCCGCGGGTTGCCTTCCTTCAGATCCAGCTTCCACAGTGAATCGATAAACCGATCGAAGAGCGTGGCGACCACCTGCGTGCCGTCACGCGACCAGCGCACGGCTCTGGCCGAAAGACCTCGGGGTGTCGGGATGACAGTCGAACGATCGGCCGTCATCGAGTGCACCAGGATGCTCGTGAAACTCGGGCTTGGAGGATTCCGTTCAGCCAGCATCAGGAGCCGTTCGCTGTCGGCAGACCAGGCCGGCGTCCCCGAGACGCTGGCGGCGTTCACGGTCATTCTTCGCTCGGTGCCCGACGCCACCTCGAACACCGAAAGCCCGATCTGATTGTCCCGCCGTCCGAAGTACGTCGGCTGCTGTTGCGGCCCGTTCAAGTCGGCGAGCGCGGCGATGAATCTGCCATTCGGAGACCAGCTCGGGTTGGCGTATTGCTTCGCCCCTCCTGTCACCTCCTTCCAGGTGTTCGAGTCGAGATGCACAATCACGATCCGGCTGATGCCCAGCCGAGGATCGCAGTCGATGGCTTTCCGCAGGTCACCCCCTCTGGACTCGAGCTTGAAGACGCCTTCCTGCAGGAGATGATTGACGGGCGTCTGCGCGTCGTAGACGCGCATCCCCTCGCGTTCGAACTCACAGACGCTCTGCCGATAGTTCCCGACGAGACGCGTGCCGAGCACGAGGCGCCTGGCGTCTGGCGCCCAGGAGAGTCCGCCCTGGGAGACGCCGCCCACGATCGTCGTCACGGTCCTCACCGAATCGCTGTCCCGGCTCCAGACATGAACCTGGCGCTCGCCCCCGGTGTCCGCGAGAAACGCCAGCAGCTTGCCGTCCGGCGACCACGAGGGGTTGCTGCCGCCTTCGATCCGTCTGACTTGCGCACCGTTCGGCGCGAGCCGGTGGACCGCGATGGCACCGGAGACTTCGAACGCCGCCAGAGTCTGGTCCGGACTGACGTCGACGGCCCCGATCGTCTTGACCGCGTATGCATGGTCAAGCGTCGGCAAGTGCTTCTTGCTCGTCGACGCAAGGACTGGTTGTTCTTGCGGTGACGACGGTTCGGTTTCTCGAGTCGAGCGTGATGCGCCGGGAATGCTGACGAGACAGAGGATCAGAACCAGTTGCGGTTTCACGATTCACCCTCTGGAGACGGACATCTGACGTGCCAGCTTGGACGGTCCCGGACGTGGCAGGGTTGCCAAGGATCGGCAAGAATATGCCGGTTAATCTACTGTTGTGCCGTCATCGCCGTAGACACCGCTGACAACACGTCGGAGCCGGGCCCGATTCCGATAGGCTTCTGAGTCGATTGGACCCAGGATGGGAGGTGGTCTCGCGTTGATGACCGCCCACCGGCGCCTTCCTCAGGCCGACGTTCAAACCTTCTGGTTGCTCTAATGCGAATAGTTACCAAGCAAGAACCCAGGATGTGGGGGCCAAGCATCGTCGGATTCGGGACCTACCATTACAAGTACGCCAGTGGTTACGAAGGCGATTCCGCTCTCGCTGCGTTTGCCGTGCGGGGAAGGGAGTTGGTTGTTTACATCGAGGCGGGCTTCGAAGGTCGTGACGTCTTGTCGGCCAAGCTTGGAAAGCCCAAGACTGGGAAGGTATGTGTCTACATCGGCGCCTAGCCAACGTCGATCTGAAGGTCCTGGAGACGTTGCTAGCCCGATCCGTAGCAGAGACGAAGCGTCGCTATCCGCAAGCCAATGAAGACCACTCCTGACCCTGTCTTGCACCGGACTCGCCTTTTGGCGAGCCCGTTGAAGTCCACGTTAGGCTGACAAGCGTGATGAATCGACCTGGATTGCAACCGCGCACCTCGCGACTCGCGAAGTGTGCTGACGTTGAGCACAGGCGTCAGAAACTGAACCCGGCTGACAACACGACGATGGGCTTGGTGTCGAACGGGTTGAAGACGTAGGCCGTGGCTTCGAGGTTCTTGTAGGTGACGCCGACGAGCAGGCCGCGCTGGATGTCGCGTTTGGCCTCGTAGGCGCGCGTGCGCTCCGTGACCAGCCCCACGCGAAACCAGTCTGCGGGCCCGAATGTCAGCTCGGACCAGTTGTACAAGAAACTGTCCGCCGAGTCGTGGGCGTCGAACACGTACTCGCCCTCGCTGTAAAACTCGAGCTGCCGCCAACTCAGTGAACCGGTGTAGCCGGGCGCCACGCCGTCAGTCTGGCCGAACACGCCACCGAGCATTGGCGTCAACGCCCATTCGAACGTCTCTCCTCCGGAGAAGTTGTAGCCAAACCACATCGAGCCGGTCTTGAGATCCTCGTAGTTGACGCGCGCCTCGAGATGAAACCAGCCGCGATCCGTCGCGATCCTGGGCTGCGCGTAATTGCCGTCGTCCGGCAGCAAGTAGGTATTGACCGACGCGTCGACGGTCCACGCCGGAGCAGACGTCGCCGTCTGCGCCGAGACGTGAGCGGTGGAAGTGACGAGAATCGCCCACGCGATGGCTGCGGCGCGCACCGTCTCACCCCCCGAGCGCAATCGTCATCGCGACGAGAACGCTCCCCAGCGCCACCATGAATAAGCCGACCGCCCACGGAAACCATCCCACGGCGCGCCCGTAGACGACGCCCGCAATGAACATCATCGCGACGGCGATCGCGTTGGATGCGCGCATCGCCCACGTGGCGTCGTGCATGACGATGAACGGAATCGCGACCGGGAACGTGGAGATGAACACGAGGAGGAACACGCCTAGCGCGCCGCGCCAGTCGGAGCCGCTCAACCGCGGCCGCGCCGGCGGCTCCGGCAACTGCCTCAACCGTTGATGCATCCGATCGAAATCCGTCGGGTCGAGGACCGCCGAGATCGGGGCCGGCAATGCGTCCGAAATCAGTTGACGCGCACGCGCGGCATCACGTGCGCCGCGAACGGCGCGGTAGACCGTCAGGTTACTCCCGCGAGCACCGAGAGCACCCATCAGATACAGGACGCCGTCGATGATGCCCCACGCGAGGTTGCACCCGAGCGCGCCGATCAGCATGGCGCGGATGTCTTCGCGCCCGGCCTCGGCCACGCTGAGCGAGCCCGTGAACGCGAGCACCATGATCAGCCCGAAGAGCACTTCGGCAATGCGATCGCCGGGCTCGAGCACGCGCTTCGGGCGATCGGCAGGAGCGTATGGCAGATAGTTCATTGAGTGCGGGGCGGCAGCAGGTAGAGGGTCAGGGTGCAATGACATAGATCTTCCCTCGAAGGTCGTTGCCTGCATGCAGGTCCGTCACCAGCTACACCCTGCTAAGCGTTCTGGCAGGGTATGTCCTCCACTGAAGAGTCTTTGGTGAATCACGGCCGCGCGGGCTCTTGTGGCAAAAACCCCGCGCCGAAGACCGGCCGGCCGCCCATCGCCGTGTGGAACCCGTAGCCCGCGAGAACAATCACAGCGCCGAGGCACAAATACGACGACGAGCTGTAGGGCACCGACGGGTCGAAGGTGATCGGGACGAGGGAGGTGAGCTGGAACACGAACTGGCTGACGATCATCGCGAGCAGGCCGAACCGCACCAGCACGACCACTGCGACCATGGCCCACGCGCCGCCAACCAGGGAAGTGACGATTGGATTTCCGCCCGCGACCGACTGGAGCGCGGGGGTCGCCGTCAAGACCAGCGCCGTCGCAACGGCGGCGAGCCGGCGACTACGAAGCAGCCTGTTGAAGAGGATCAATGCAAGGAGGAATACCAGGCCGATGGTCACGGCACGCACCTGCCAGCCAGCGAGCGCGCTCAGCGCATGACGGCCGCCGAGCAGCAGTTGTCCGGATTCGCCTGCCGACAGCGAGGGCGGCAAGCCAAACCACGCGGGGCCCAGCCGTCCGAACTGGGCAACCGTCGTGAGAACTATGCCCGCCACCGCGCCGATCAGGATATCTCGCCCCACGAGCGGATCGCGAAAGCGACCTGTGAGCAGACGGCTCCACCCGATCATCATTTCCGGCCAGACCGAGCGGACGTGGGGCTCGAGTGCGATGTAAAACAGCCACAGGACGAGCGCGGCATACGTCGCCCACGACGTGAGCATTACGCCCAGCTCTCGCTCCGCCGCCAAGTCGGCGACATGGTGAGCCCGGAGCGTACCGAACAGCATCCCCATGCTGCCAAGGTACAGGCACAAGCGGAAGGCACCGCGGCGATCGCCGCGGCCCAGGCGCAAGTTCCGGCGCACCAGCAGAACGGCCATGGCGGAGACCAGCAGGCCCATGCTCACCCCGATGACATAGCGGACACGGTCAGCACCAGTGCGGAAACGTGCTGGCTCCAGGCGCTGAGGCGGCGTCCACGGCGCGACGATCTCGAAATACGTCGGGCGACCGCGGGCCGCTGCCGCTTCAACGCGAATCCTGATTTCCGGCCGATCGGGGTAGACGCCTTCCCACGCGGCCCGTGTGTCGGCGTACACGGACGGTATCCGCGTCGGTCTGGTCAGCGAGAACTCCGAGAGCTTGAGGCCGGCAGCCGCGAACAACGCCGTCCAGTCCGGCTTGCGGTCATCGGCCCCGGATTCGTCGATCTGCGACGGCGCAGCCGTCAGGCTGGTCAGTCGACCCGCCTGATCGATGAGGACGGACACCATCCCCGACGCGGTGGGCGGGGGCTTGTGCCGGGTGACTACTCCGATCGCTTCAATTTCCGAGGCGGCCGGGATGAGCGGGTGCGCGCTTTGGCGATACCAGAACGACAGCGCGGCAGGCTGGCCCGTCCGTAGAACCTGCCAACGCGTCGCCGACAGATTGTGCTCCTCAACGTACCGCAGATAGTCGGCGTCGCGCTCGTAGCCGTACGCGTCGATCCGCCGGCTGATCTGTGTAGCCGAGGTTTCGCACGATCGTGCGCGCCAGCTCGGCGAGCACTTCCGGTCGCCTGTCCATCGTCACCAGGCCGGGTAGCGTCGTCTGTGGCGACATCCAGGCGATGGCGATGAGACCGAGCCCGATGATCGCCAGGCAGACCATCCCCCGAGAGGGAGAGAGCGAGCCGACGTCGCCCGCCGCCGCTACCATGTCGGGGGACGGCGTCTCGCCCGCCGCGAGCGCGGCCGCGAGCGGATTTCCACCGGGCAGCGCTGCGGCGATCGCGAGGACCGACGGCGGACGCCGTGCCGGATCCCTTTCGAGGCACCACAGGATCGCCCGTTCGACGGCCGGATCGAAGCCGGGGATCAAGCTCGAAGGACTCGTCGGAGGCACCCGATCGGTGCCCGCACCCCGGAGGCCGGGCGCCACGATCGTAAACGCCGGTTTGCCTGTGAACATTTCGTACAGGACAAGGCCGAGGGAGTAGATGTCGGTCCGTGTCGAAGTCTCGTGACCGGTAAATTGTTCCGGAGCCATGTACGGGGGCGTCCCCGCAAGGACGTGGGGATCCCGTCTTTCGTCCGCCAGACCAGCGAGGCCGAAGTCGGCGATGCGCGCGCGTCCTCGCCCGTCGATGAGCACGTTGGCCGGTTTCAGATCGCGGTGCAGTACGCCGCGATCGTGGGACGCAGCCAGACCGGCGCAGAGCTGCCGCGCCAGTTCGAGCGCCTTGTCCGGTGGCAAACGTCCAATGCGCCGCAGGAGCGAGGCGAGATCCTCGCCGTCCACGTACTCCATCGAGAGGAAGTGCTGGCCGTCCGCCTCGCCGATGTCGTAGACACGGCACACGTTCGGATGGGATACCTGGCGCGCGACGCGGACCTCGTTGTGCAGGCGCGTCAGACGGGCCGCGCGCTGGGCCACGCCTTTGGGCAGGAACTTGAGAGCCACCGGCTGACCGAGCTTGAGATCCTCGGCCCGATATACATCGCCCATGCCGCCGCGCCCGAGAAGGCTGACGATCCGGTAGCGGCCGGCGAGCATCGCGCCGGGAATGAATCGCGCCTGGTCGAAGGGTTCGCTGTCCGCCTTCAGCGAGTACCCCTCTGGCGCGATCGCCCGGGCCAGCAGATCGATCGCCGGTTCGGTCAGGAAGCTCGTTGCACCGCCCCCGTGCTCCAGGAGCGAGACCACCTCTCGCCGGAGCACATCGTCACCGGCGCACATCTCGTCCAGCAGAACGCCGCGCGCGCCTTCATCTGCGGCCAGCGCCGCGTGGTACACGCGTTCAATCTGCTGCCCGCGCTCGGAAGTCACAGCACCAGTCCGTTTCCCGGCTGAGGCGCAATACTCGGCGTCCCTGTTTTCGGCCTCATTCTACGTGATCAACTGGGCCTGCCCCGGAACAGATCGCGCATGCGCCACGGCAAAGAATCGCGACAACCTGGCTTCAGCGTGAGCTGAAAGCGTCGACAGGAATCAAACCCATGGCAACGCTTCGGCGGGCTCATCAGGCATCGCTCGCGATCGCGGCGGCCGGCAGGTCGAGATCGGCGACAACCGGCAGATGGTCGGACGCGCGCCGCGCCAGCGCGCTGGTGTGGACGAACATGCCTCGCAGGACACTCACCGGGTGAATCCAGATGCGGTCCAGCGGCAGCACCGGACGCGACGATGGAAACGATCGGAGCCTCTTCGATGCACCCATGCGCCGATCGAGCACATGCGCGGCCGACCGGCCAGGCAACCAGTCGTTGAAGTCACCGAGCACGACCACCAGCGAGTGTCGGACGGAATCGAGGTACGACAGGAGCTGCCGTACCTGAAATCGCCGCTCGTCCACGCGAAGCCCGAGGTGCGCCGCCAGCAGGTGCACCGGTGTGCCGTCGACGTCGATCGTGGTGGCGAGCGCTCCGCGCGGCTCGCGACGGTCGACCGACAGGTCGATGCGGTGCACGTCCACGATCGGATGCCGAGCCAGCAAGGCGTTCCCGAAGCACCGTGCCGCAACCTGTCGCGTCGGCCCGAGCGCGCATTGATAGCGGTCCAATGCGACAAGCTCCACCGGCACTCGGCTTTCGATGGCCACGCCGGCCGGATACGTGAACTCCTGCAGGGCGACCACGTCCGCATCCAGCTCGCCGACGACTGCGGCGACCCGATCGGGATCGTGGCGACCATCAGTGCCGACGCACGCGTGAACGTTATACGTGGCGACTCTCAGTGTCGCGGCCCGTGGCGTCATCAGCCAAACTCCGCATCCTGGCGACGTCGCCGCCCCGACGATGAGGAGAGGCGAAACGGCAACAGCGAGCGCAGTGCAGCCCCAAGCGACCGCACACGCCTCCTTGCCCGGCGATAGCGGGTGTCAGCGAAGACGCCAAGCGGCTCGTCCGGATCGGCGGCGGCTTTGAGGACCTCGGAAGGCGGCTCCGCTGGCTCGCCCAGATCCACACGGCACAGCGTGCGATCGGCATGTGCGTGCGCGTCGACCAGGGCGCGTAACGAACCGACGTGCCGGACTTCATTCGCCACCGCGTCCGCGGACATGCCGAGGTGTTCGCCGATCAGCCGATTGCGAATACGCTGCACGCCGGCGCGATGCGCGGGATCCGAGCCGGCGTCGATCGCGAGGTCGCATTCCGTATCAACACCCATGGAGCGGCGCGAGAAGTTGGCGGAGCCGATCCGGACGAACCGATCGTCGGCGATCATCACCTTCGAATGTATGAACGTGGGGACGTCGCGGGCACGTGAGGCCGCCGGATAGATCACCCGTAACCTCCGCCAAGGATCGCCCGCGAGCAGGTGACGAAGGGCCTCATCGCGCAGCGCGCCCATCGTCTGCTGCTCCACCCACCCGTGACACTCCTTCGGGATCACCACGAGGATCTCGGGACCGTCTGGCTCCTGCAGCCGCGCCACGAGCGCACGTGCGAGCGCATCGTTGGTGAAATACTGGCTTTCGATGTAGATCGACTGCCGGGCCGCGGCAATCGAGTCGACGAACAGCCTTTCGCATTCGCGGATTGCTGGCTCGTTCTCCGACGGCGGGAAGGTGCGCGCAATGGCGACATCGATATCGGTCAGGTCCGGCTCGACCGCGTCGGGCCACAAGTCGCCAAGTGGCGCGGGCGCAACCGGCGGCGGCGTTTCGCCCAGCGCGTGCCATCGACGACGAACGAGCGTGCCGAGACTTGCGGCCACCGGCCCGGACACCATCGCTTGTACTTCGTGGTACGGCTCGTAGGGCGATCCGCTCGCGTTGACCCGCAATGGCTCCTCGACGCGATGCGCGGCCGTGTCCCACCGATGCCCCGTCAGATCGATGCCGCCGCAGAATGCCAGCACATCGTCGACGACAATGATCTTCTGGTGATGGGAGCCGCCAATTGGATGACGATCGTCGAACGCGAAGCGCACCTGCTTCGGCATCTGCCAAACCCATCGCCACGTCGCCAGGGGCTCGCGCTCGAGCGCGTACAGCTCCGCATAATCCCAGGTGAGCACGTGGCAGGTGAGCTGCGGTCGGCGGCGGATCACCCATTTCAGCAGCTCGTCGAGGCGCGTCGGAGCGCCGTCGGATGCTCCGCCCGGCACGAGATCGAGCGTGGACTGCATATCCCAGCCGAGAATGAAGATCGTCTCGCGCGCGTGCAGGAAGGCGTCCCTGACCAGGCGGAAATAGTCGGCGGCGTCTTGAACACACGAGAAGCGATCGGCCCTGTCGATGCGCCAACAGTTGTATTCGGACTGAAGGATCTTTGGCGCGCCGGAGGTCGTCTCGTGGAATGTCGGATCAGACACTCCAGGCATCGCCGCTCCTCGCGCGCAGGCGCCGATTGATCATCCAGGCCAGACTCAACGGAATGCAGAGAAACAAGAGAGCGCGGACGACGTTCTCCATCGAAGGCTGTCGCCACGTCTCGGCGAGTTGATAGCCGAAGCCGGCCAACGCGACGACCATGGCCACCATGCCGAGCGCAGTACCGATCAAGAACTCTCGATACCCGACAGGTGACGCGCCGAGCATGACGTTGACGAGGACGAACGGCAGAGGGACCTTGCGGATCAAGAAGACCGCGAGCGTGCCGTTGCGGCGCAGCAATCCCAGGAGTCGCCTCGTCCGCTCCCCTCCCCACCCGTTCACCTGGCGCGGGCCCATCCATCGCCCGAGGGCGAACGCCGTGGAGGCGCTGGCGAGACAGCCAGTCATGGCGTAGATCGGACCGAGCACCGGGCCGAACACGATGCCGGTCAACGACACCAGCAACATCACCGGTACGACACTGAACGCGACGAACGCCAGGATGACGAGCGCCGGCGCCCACCAGGTCTCGCGGTCTTCGGCGAGCCAGGTCGAGACGTCGCTTGCTTCCACCTGCGACAAGTAGGAGTAGACGATGAGCGCGCTCAGTCCCAACAGCGCCAGAAGCAGGGCAGACAACAAAAGACGAGCTTGAGCCTCGACCATATGCTTAAAGGTGCAATTACCGCTCCAGCACGCTTGCCTTCGTGCGCGCGCCCATCCAGCCACGATCCTTGAATGTTGGCGAGGTCGGATATAGTCGAGCGCCTATGACGCCTCAGACCGCTCGCGCGCCCGCGCGGCTCGCTATTCTCGCTGCCGCGATGTGGCTCGGCGGCAGCGGTGCGGCCACCGCGCAGTCCAATCCCATTCAGATTGAGAACGCCAAGCCGGGATCGACGGACTGGTTGCTGACCAAAGTCGTCCGCCACGACGACGAGATCTATGAGCTCGGATGGCATCGGCGGCGAGGCATCGAGGCGTACGCATCGCACACGAGCATCAAGGCGGGCGAGAAGCTCGACGTGCACGTGAGCACGTATCCGGTGAACAAGTACGCCGTGAGCATCTATCGCATGGGGTACTACGGCGGCGCCGGCGCCCGGTTGATGCGAACGCTCGGTCCGCTGCAGGGCACCGCCGAGCCGACACCGGAAGACGGTCCGCGCCATCTCGTGGAGTGCAACTGGAAGGTCGGCTTCAGCCTGAGATCCCGCAGGACTGGCTGAGCGGTGTGTACCTCGGCAAGCTTTCCACGATCCCCGCCGTCACCGGGCAGTTCCTCGACCTGGAGATGGCCAGCGAGAGCTACTTCATCTTCATCGTGCGCGACGATCGCAGAGCCGACCTGCTGTTCCAGGCGTCCGACATGACGTGGCTCTCGTACAACCGCTGGCCGCAGTGGCGATCGCTCTACGACCTCGATTCCGCACCCTGGGGCGCGAACAACGCAAAGGTGGGCTACGACGTTGGATTCGATCGGCCCTACGCGCTCTTCTGGAACGGATTCCCGGCCGGCTTCCACCCGCTCACGAACGGCTCCGGCGAGTTCCTGATGACCGAGTTCCCGCTCGCCTTCTGGCTCGAGAAGGAAGGCTACGACGTCACCTATATCTCGAACGTCGACACGCACGCCGACGGACATGGACTCCTGCGCGCCAGGGCGTTCCTGTCGGTCGGCCACGACGAGGTCCTGGACCGATCGCATGTTCGAGAACGTCACCAGGGCGCGCGATGCCGGCGTCAGCCTCGCGTTCCTCTCGGGCAACTCGATCTCCGGCGTCGTCGAGCTGCTGCCGGGCAGCGACGGCCGGCCCAATCGCGTGATGCGTCGAGCGGGACGCGGCTTCCAGGGCGAGCAGGAGCTGATGGGGGCTACGTCGTACGGCGTCGGGTTCGCTGACTGGACGAGCGATCGGCCGGAGCACTGGGTGTTCCAGGGAACGAACATGAAGAAGGGCGATCGCGTGGCGCAGCTCGTCGGATGGGAGTATCACGGCGCTCCCCTCGGCAAGCATCCCGATCTCGTCGTCCTGTCGGAAGGTCCGGTGTACGGCAACAACGGCGAGCGCCGAAGCGGCACCTACGCGACGACAATCTACACGGCGGCGAAAGGCAATCTCGTCTTCAACGCCGGCACGTGCTGGTGGAACGTGGTGCTCTCCACGCCGCCCGGCTTCCAGAACCCGCCGCGCAAGGACTTCATGCGCAACGATGCGCGCATTCAGCGGATCACCAAGAACATCCTCGACCGGATGGTCGCCGCGAAGATCCAGGCGACGGGCGGCCGCTGACCTGCGCGGATCAGCTGCACAACGTCGTCGCCCGTCGCACAATTGTTGCACCGACAGCGCTATAGTCTGTGCGATGACACCGCGCCTCACGTCCACGCTCACCGCGCTGGCGCTCGCGGCGACACTGCCGCTCACCCAGGCCCAGGCGTCGGCTGCCCCCCAGGCCGGCACGGACTCCACGGACGTCCCTCTATCGGATGTCGTGCTGACGCGGCTGCCCGCCGACTGGCGAGTGCTCGTGGCCGAGCACGTGAGGGCCTCGACAGTCGAACAGGAGCGTTTTCTCACGGTAGCCGAGGACGTGCTGCGTCAGGCGCTCGCGCGGCTCCTGGTACGCAGTTCGGCGGCCGATGTCTTTCTGAAGGAGCAGCTCGTGAAAGACCCGTCGCCTCGCGTGAGGACGACGATCGCGCAGTCGATCGCCGCCGACGCGCGGTGGATGGCTCTCTCCGACACGGCCACGGCGCTCGAAGCCGTCGCGGCGTCCGATCCTGATACCGCGGTGTCACTGGCCGCGCTGGAAGCGCTGCGGCGCGCACGCGTGCGACGCCTCAACACTGTGCTCGCCGAGCGTCTCGCTGCAGCGGCAGCACAGGGCAACCTCGCAGCGCTCGACAGGCTCCGCAACGAGCAGGAGCGATGGATCAGCCTCGAGCGCGGAACGATGCTGCCGGCGTTCCTGCGGACGCCGCCGCCGGTCTTTCGCAGCCACACCGTCGGATCGCCCGGTGCGGGTCGTCGCGTTCGGCGATTTCGGTAATGGCTCTGAAGCGCAGATGGCGCTGGGGAAAACGCTCGCCGCGTACCATGCGACCCGCCGCTTCGATCTCGGTATCACCCTCGGCGACAACTTCTACAGCGTCGGCATGGAAAGCCCGTCGGATCCGCGGTGGCAGACACAGTGGGAACAGGTCTACGGTGGGCTCGACATCCCGTTCTACGCCGCGCTTGGGAACCACGATTGGGGACACCCGGATAGCCCGGCGGCCGAGATCCTGTATTCCGCACGAACGAAGTCGTGGCGGATGCCGGGCTCGTACTACTCGTTCACCGCCGGCCCCGTTCAGTTCTTCGCGCTCGACACGCAGAGCGTCGCGCTTGTCGGAGCGACAGCTTCGCTGGCTGGACACCGAGCTGTCGCGCAGCCAGGCGCGCTGGAAGGTTGTCTACGGGCACCATCCGATCTACTCCGGCGGCAATTACGAGGATCGGCCGGATCTCATCAGCAAGCTGCTGCCGCTCCTCCGCGATCGCGTGGATGCGTACATCTGCGGTCACGATCACAATCTGCAGGCGCTGCGGCCGGACGGGAACGTGCGCTTCTACGTCGCGGGAGGCGGCGGCGCCGGACTCTACGATCTGCGACCGTACGCAGCGCTCGGTCTTCTCGAGCCGATCGAATGGCTTCGCGGTGCTTGATGCGGACATCACGCAGATGACGGTCAGTCTGGTCGACGGCAACGGCGTGACGATCTACACGGAGACGATCAAGAAAGACCCGGCGACGGCATCCGGGCCGCCGCGCTGATCGTCATGTCCCCTTCAAACCAAGGACCTGCGTGACACGGGCACGCAGCGATCGCGCAGTCTCGGGTTGGCGAAACGAAGCGTTCTGGCCACCCGGCACGGTAAAGGCGTGGAGACGGTTCCGCAGCACCGGCCAACGTGCCTCTTGAATCGCGACCCACTGCGGCTCGCCACCATGGCGCTGGAACACGCCCCGCGAGTAAACGATGAATTGCGCACGCGGATTGCGCGCCGCGACATACGCAAAAAACCCCAGAAGTCGGTTGAATGAAAGTTCGGCCAGATGTTCGGAAACGGCCGGTTGATCAGCTCCGACCCGCGCATCGAGCAGACAGCTCAAGTGGCTGACGATCAGGTCAGGATTCTCGCCTATCACCTGTTCCTCCCGATGCCACACGGCGCTCGTGTTTTCCTTGCTGATAGATACGGGCAGGTCACGCAGCCCGTCAGTCACATCATCGGCGTTGGTCATGCCCTCTGCCTCCGTGCGAGGATCGTAGACGCGGCCGGGCAACGGCGAGTCCATCAGGACGATCACCGGTTGAGGGTTTGGTGCCAGACGATCGCCTGGCGCTGCACGGGGAAACAACCAGAGCCCTGCGGCGACAGCCACAAGCACGGCCGCCCAGGCGGCGTGAACACGCCACCTGGCGAAGCCGAGTGGTGCAGCAGCCTCGCCCGGAGTCTCCTTCAGGTCCTCTTTGCCCCACCGCAACTCCCGCAAGAGGTCAGTGGCGCTCTGCCAGCGATCGTCAGGATTGCGCGCGAGACAGGCTGAAATGATGCGGTCGAGTCTCCGCGGCAAGCCAGGATGCGCTTCGGCCGCCTGAGGTCGAGATTCGGCGAGGATGGCAGCAACAAGCGCCGCCGTCGACGTTCCTTGAAAGGCGCGCTTTCCGGTGGCCATCTCGAAGAGAAGGGAACCGAACGCGAAAATGTCGGTCCGCACGTCGTACCGGCCGTCGTCGAGTTGTTCTGGAGCCATGTAGGGCGCAGTTCCAATCAGCGTGCCCTCGCAACGTACGCGGCCGACGTTCCGGTCGCGTCGATCTCGGCCGGTGTCGAACCGCTTCGGAAAATGTCGCGCCGTTTGGCTATCCCGAAGTCGAGCAGCTTCGGCCCGCCTGCGTCAACATCACATTGGATGGCTTGAGGTCTCTGTGAATGATGCCCTCGCGATAGCCGCACGATCGCATCGGCGATCGCGAACGGCAACCTCGAACAGTTCCGGAAGTGGCAACCGACCCCGGCGCAGGCGCTGCTCGAGCGTCTCTCCATCGAGAAACTCCATCACGATGAAGTCGTGGCCGTCGGCGCTGGCGACGTCGTGAATCGCGCACAGCTGTGAGGGTGGTTCAGGGCTGCGAACGGCCCGCGCTTCGCGTTGAAACCGCGCGCGGAGCTGGGGATTGTCGCCGAGGCGCTCCGATGCCAACTTGAGGGCGACGATGTCGCTGCAGACGGGTATCTCGGGCTTTGTACTCCTTCGCCCATCCGCCCGCACCCGCGAGTTCAAGGGATCGGTACGGCCCAAGCTTGGTACCCGCCGTGAGGCATGATGGAGAAGGTGCCGCGGGCAGCTTGTCAGCGCTCTCGCGACCCTGTCAAGTCGCTGTCGAAGGGGCCGCCCCTTCATCCAATGTCTGACGGCGCACGATGCCTGCGCCCTCGCGGATCACCACGAGCTGATTCGCGTCACGTTCGACACCTGCTCTGTCGCCCCGTTGGGCCACCGGATGACCAGGTCAGCCCTGGTCGCCGGGCCGAGCCGAAGTGCACGCGGCGATCGTTGGCCGAATAGAAGCTCGACTGGGCCGTGACCTCCTGCGCCTGCGTGCGGTCTCCGTAGCGGGCGGTGATGCGGGCACCGATAGCGCTGCGATTGGACTTGACGCCGACGAGCAGCACCTTGAGCCAGCGACCGCTGCCGGTCACGTCGTTGCGCAGCAGCGACGGGGGTTCTCCATGTTGACGACGAGGATGTCGACGTCGCCGTCGTTGTCGAAATCCCCGAAGGCGCAGCCGCGGCTCGAGTGCGTGGCGGCCACGTCGCTTCCCGCTTCGTCGATGAGCTCCTCGAACCTGCCGTCGCCGAGATTGCGAAACACCAGTCGCGGCGTCCGAAACGGGTAGGCGGGCAGCTTCGCTTCAACTTCGGGATAGACGCTGCCGGTCACGACGAACAGGTCGGGAAAGCCGTCGTTGTCGAGGTCCATCATTCCCGTTCCGCACCCCACGTATCGCGTCTCGACGCCGACACCGGCACGGATCGTCACGTCGTCGAAGTACCCCTTGCCGTCGCTGCGGTAGAGCACGTTGGTGTCGTCGGAGAAATGGGTCTGAAGATGTCGAGATGGCGGTCGAGGTCGTAGTCGCCGACCGCGATGCCCATGCCGGCCTGTTCATGCCGTCCTCGCTCAACGCCACGCCGCGTTCGAGCCCTTCCTGGCGGAACGTGCCGTCGTGCCGGTTGCGGAACAGCCAGCTCGGCGTCGAGTCGCACGCGACGTAGATGTCCGGCCAGCCGTCGTTGTCGTAGTCCGCCGCCACCGCGGTCATCGGATACGAGCCCGACGCGGCGGCGATGCCCGACTGCTGGCGGACGTCGGCGAAGGTCCCGTCGCCGTTGTTGTGGAACAACTGCACGAAACCGGGAGGGAGGCCGCGCGGCCCGCAATTGACCGGCACGCCCTTCCACTGGCAGTCCTTGTTCTCGCCTGGTTCGGCAGCTTCTCGAGCGTGGCGTCGAGATAGGTCGGACGAACAGGTCGAGCCGTCCGTCGCGGTCGTAGTCGATCGACGTGCACCCAGAGCCGTAGCGCACGGCGCTCTGCGAGGGCCCGCCTTTTCGGTGACGTCGGTGAACGTGCCATTGCCGTTGTTGCGATAGAGCACGTGGTGGCCGTAGTAGGTGATGAACAGGTCGTCGAAGCCGTCGTTGTCGTAATCCCCCACCGTGACCGCCGGACCCGACCGGATCGAGTGAGGCCGGCCTTCTCGGTCACGTCCGTGAACGTGCCGTCGCCGGTCGCCTTCTACAGGCGGTTGCTCGCGCCGGGCGGCGCTCCCTCGAGGCG
>CAWGBU010000003.1:0-108942 GCA_963820905.1 uncultured Acidobacteriota bacterium
CCAGCCACGCAATTTTACCCTGTGTTTTCAACGACTTGCAGTGCAGGGGTGATTTTCAGTATCGAACTTAGTCGCCATATAGGCGGGCACATCGGCGACACCTCGTGACAGATCGCGCTTCGATAACGGCCTGCAGGAGGTTGTCCCCGAGCCGCTGCATCAGGCAGTCGGCACCGTCCCACCGTCGATGACGTACTCCGTCCCGGTGATCGCCCCGGCCCTCGGCGAGACCACGAACGCGATGAGCTCCGCAACCTCTCGCGGCATCGCAGGGCGACCGAGCGGAATGCCGCCGAGGGACTTCATGATGATCTGCTTGCCTCCCTCATAGTCGGTCCCTGCCTCGGCGGCGAGACGCTCGGCGAGCGCCACGGCCGCCTCGGTCTCCACCCAACCCGGCGAGACACGCACCACGCGGATCCCCTTTGGCGTCACTTCCTTCGACAGTGCCTTGCTGTACGTCGACAGTGCAGCCTTCGCTGCCGCATACGCGGTGGTCGACTCCGGCAGCGGCAGCTCACGCTGGATCGACGTGACATGGACAATCACACCGGACCCCTGCGCGAGCATGGACGGCAGCAGCGCGCGATCGAGCCGCACCGCAGGCATCAAGTTGAGATCGATCTCTTTCCTCCACGCCTCGTCGTCGAGTGCGGCGAACCCGCCGGCCGGCGCCTCCGAGCCGCCGAGCACGTTAACGAGGATGTCGATGCCGCCCAAGCGGTCGAGGGCGCTTTTTGCGACAAGGGTGCAACCCTCGGCTGTCGTCATGTTCGCTGCGACGTAGTGCACGCCGGCAAGCGAGTTGCGCGGGATCGAGCGAGCCGTGCTCACCACGTTCGCGCCGTTCTCTCGCAAGACTTCGATGACGGAGGCGCCCACTCCCTTCGTCCCGGCCGTGACGAGCGCTCGGCGGCCCGAGAGTCCGAGATCGAAGCTCATGCCGTGATCTCCAGCCTGGCGATTGTGGCGCCGTCGAGCGTGAAGCGGTACCGCAGGTCCACCGGGCTACCGGGGAAGTCTCCGGTGACCCGCGCGGTCACGGTCACATCCGGCCCTGAGGCCACGGCCGCCAGCGGCTCACTTGTATAGTGATACTTGGCGGTGGCCTCCGCCTTCCAGCGCGTGATGGCCGGTCTGCCGCGGTGTTCGCGTTGCTCGTCGATCACGACGGCACGTTCACTGAAGCATCGAGCTACTGCGTCGGGGTCAGATGTGTCTGCGGCGAAATAGGCCGCGATGGGTGGAGGCAGCTGAATCGGCGCGTTGGTATGTGTCGACATCGAGGTACTACATACCTGGCACGTGATGACGCCGCAAGAGCGCACGCGAAAGTGAGGGACGCACCCGTGAGTAAGCGCGCACACACGCCCGCATCGGCCGCGGCCGGGATCGAACAGGCTATGCGAAGGTTGGATGGTCGCTGGAAGCTCGTCATCCTCTTCCATCTCTTTGGCGGCAGGACGCTGCGCTTCTCCGACCTCGAGCGCGCGATTTCTGGCATCTCGCAGAAGATGCTGACCCAACAGCTTCGGCAACTTGAGGGGGACGGCATCGTTACGCGCATTGTGCACGCTGAGGTCCCGCCGAAGGTCGAGTATCACCTCACGGAGTGGGGGCAATCTCTCTGTCCGGCGCTCGACAAACTCCTGACTTGGGCCGAGCAACAACCGGCCCCGACGGACGCCGACCGCCCACGGTTCGGACCATCCTGACGGCGCGTCCGCCGCGGACCACGCTGAACTGCTGTAGTCGACCGCCATCAAACGCCGGGTCGGCGCCAGCCGGCGGTTTTCCTCGACGCATGCCGTGAAATGGAAACACCACGCGACCGCAAACAACTTGAACCTTGAAGGTTGGCGCGATGATTTTCCGTGGGCGGGAAGGTATTACTCGTAGACAGAGGCACGCGCCCGCCATGGGCAGGAATGGAAAGGTTCGAAGTGAGTGCTGACCAGGCCATGACAGAGTCGGCCGACGCGATTGCGCTAGCTGGCGCCGTTCGAGCGGGCGACGAAGCGGCTTTCAATACGGTTGCGGAGCGCCACCGCCGTGAGCTGCTGATCCATTGCTATCGCATGCTCGGCTCGCTCCAGGACGCCGAAGATGCTGTTCAGGACGCCCTGATGCGCGCCTGGAAGTACCGTGAGAGCCTCAAGGAGGGAGCCCCGGTGCGCCCGTGGCTGTACCGGGTCGCGACCAACGCCTGTCTCGATGCCATTGGCCACGACGCGCGGAGATCGGCACTCGCCGCGAAGTCGTCCGCCGAAGCTCCGGGCGCGCCCGCCGAAGTGACCTGGCTCCAGCCGATCCCGGATGCCATCCTCGAGCCGACGGCGCCGCGCAACTCCGAACCGGAGACCGTCGTCCTCACGCGGGAAACGATCGAGATCGCGTTCCTGACCGTGATCCAGCTCCTCTCGCCTCAGCAACGGGCCGTGCTGATTCTGCGTGATGTGCTGGGTTGGTCCGCGAAGGAGACCGCCGAGCTGCTCGACGTCAGCGTCGCCGCGGCGAACAGTGCGTTGCAGCGAGCGCGTGTCACGCTGCGTACGAAGCTGCCCTCGCGCAGACCGGAGTGGCCAGCCGGGACGGACGCCAGTGCGGCCGAACGCGAGCTGCTCCGGAGGTACGTCGAAGCCTGCGAAAAGGCCGACATCGGCGCGTTCGAATCGCTGCTCCGCGAGGACGCAGTCTCCCGCATGCCACCGCAGCCGGAGGTTACCCTGGGCCGCGAGGCCATCTTGAAGCTCTGGATGGACGCCGGTTTTGGCACCGAGACGTTCGGCGATCTGCGGTGCGTCACCACACGCGCCAACCGGCAACCGGCGGTGGCTGTTTATGTGCTCCACTCGGGCGACACGACTTACCGTGCGATGGCTCTCGATGTCCTGCAAATTGAGGAAGGCATCATTGCCGAGGTCGTCACTTTCGGCCCCGAGGTCTTTCCGGCTTTCGCGCTTCCGCTCACGATGGACTCGGAGGGCGGACGCCAGGCACGGCATTGATACACACGAATGAGGAAGCATGGCTAAGTTGATCTACTCGATGCTCACGTCGCTCGACGGTCACACCGAGGACGCGCACGGCCATTTTGGCTGGGGCGCTCCTGACGAGGAGGTGCATTCCTATGTCAACCAGCTCGCTTCATCGCTGGGAACCTATCTCTACGGCCGGAGGATGTACGAGACGATGGTCTACTGGGAGACCGCGCCTACGGCCCCAAACGAGCCGCGATTCGTGCTCGAGTGGGCACAGCAATGGCGGGCGGCCGAAAAGATCGTCTACTCGAGGACTCTCGCGGAGCGTCGCAGCGCGCGGACGCGAATCGAACGGGTCTTCGATCCCGACGCGATCCGGCGCCTCAAGTCCGACGTCGAGCACAACATCAGTGTTAACGGTCCAGAGCTTGCCGCACAGGCAATAAGGGCGGGACTTGTGGACGAGTTCCAAATGATCGTCTGCCCAGTGGTCTTGGGCGGAGGGAAGCGGTTCTTTCCCCATGGTGTGCGGCTGGACCTGACGCTGGTCGAGCAGCGCCGCTTCGGCAATGGCGTGGTCGTCCTACGGTACCAGAACGGACTTCAGAACCAGGTCGGATTCTTACAATCCACTGAGGGTGCGGTTTCAGAAACATCGTCGGGCGGGAGAACCGAATCCGTTATTTGATTGCTGCTCAGCCTCGGGCGCGACGTTCCTCGCTGATCGTGTTCCACGACTTGCGACGCAGAGCAGGGCGGCCGACTTTCTCATCGCAGGCAAGGCGACGGTGTGGGCCATTGCCGATGTCCCGTGGGCGCCTGCACGAGAGGGACAAATGTACGGATTGATTGGAAAGATGACAGCCGCTCCAGGCAAGCGAGATGCGCTCATCGCAATTCTGCTTGAAGGAACCGCCGCCATGCCCGGGTGCCTCAGCTACATAATCGCCAAGGACGGCACCGATGCGGACGCAGTGTGGATCACCGAAGTATGGGACACCAAGGAAAGCCACGATGCGTCGCTCTCGCTTCCATCCGTCAAGGACGCCATCACCAGGGGCAGGCCACTCATCGCCGGTTTCGGCGAACGCATCGTCACAACGCCGGTCGGGGGGCACGGGCTGTCAAAGGACCGCTAATGGTCCAGCGCGACGAAAGATTCTCCAATGCATGGCTTCGCGGCAGGTGATCGCCATGAAACAAGTGTCCGAAACTTGTATACATTTTTCGGACAAGGCCAACCGGTATAGAGCGCTGCTGAGAGCGTGACGGGCATAGCGTGGAACGGTTTGCGAGTGGTCGCTCCTCACGCTGCCGTCAGCAGCCAGTTGCGAATTCCGTCCCTGACACCCAGCCAAACCTAACCGATTCGCGAAAACCGACTTAACTCAATAGCGGGCCCTGAGTTGCGAGTTCGAGATTCGGCGACCATTCAACCGTCGACTCAGGACGTGGGTCATCTCGAAAACAGCTAGCGATCACTCTGCCAGCTGCCCGGTTAGCTACTGTCGTGACGTTCCGATCGAGGCGTTGATCGGCCGCGCCATCAGGACCGTCCGATCAGCTAGCGATGCGCGATCGAGGCATCGTCGAGACCCACGCGCCGGACGAGCGGCCAGTAGCGCGCGTCGGATCGAATCGGATCCAGTCGGGGATGCACGCGCAGGAGGATGAGTCCCGACGCCTTCTCCTGCACGGCCAGCTCCAGCCAGCGATACGCCTCTTCGATGTCACCAAGGCTCGCGTGCACGGCGCCGATTCCCCATGCCGACACGACACGCTGCACTCGCGCCGTCGTGAGGTCGTCCAACATGCGCCGCGCTTCCGCCACGTTACCGGCTGCCGCCTCGAGATGTGCAAGGCCGAACGACGGGCCGGCAATGCCGCCCGACAATCGCCGTCCCGTCTCGTATGCCGCGCGCGCCTCGTCGAAGCGGCCAAGCGCTTCGAGCGCGCGCGCAAGGTCGGTATGCGCGCTGGCGAAACGGGGGTCGAGCTCGATCGCCATGCGATACGACAGCACCGCCTTCTCGTATTGGCGCGCGAAGTAATACACATCGGCGAGGATGGTGTGCAGCATGACCGCGAGCGGATCCAGGCTGACAGACCTCTGCGCGGCGGCCAGTGCCTCCTCGTGTCGCTCGAATGCGGAAAGCACGCGCGCCAGCATGTTGTGGGCGATGGCGAGCGCCGGATTCAGTTCGATGGCATGGCGCAACGAGCGGATGGCCTCGTGCAGATCTCCCGTGTGCATCTGGACGACGCCGATGGACACGTGGGCATCAGCGAGGGAGGGATCGAGCGCGAGGGCGCGCCGTGCGGCCGCCGTGGCCTCCCGTGCCGCCTCGGCCGGAGGCGCCATCCCTCGCGTCGCGCGAATCATGTGGCAATCGGCGAGTGCCGACCACGCCGCGGCGAACTCCGGATCGATGTCGAGCGCCCGCTGCACGTGACGAAGGCCGAGTTCGACGCCTTCGGGCGATCCACCCCACGCTGAATGCCGTCCCTTGAAATATTCGAGATGGGCGTCCGGGTTCACGACGTGACGGCGCGCGAGCCGTGTGGCCTCGGTCGGCGTCAGCTGCACGGCGATCGCGTGGGCGACCTGTTCAGCAAGCTCACTCTGCAGTGTGAGTACGTCTTCGAGCTGTCGGTCGTAACGATCGGTCCAGAGCGTTTCGTCGGTGCGTGCGTCGATGAGCTGGACATTCAGCCGCACACGCCGGCCGACGAGATGTGCAGAGCCTTCGAGAATCGCCTCCACGTTCAGTTCCCGGGCGATTTCCGGGAGCGACAGCGCGGTCCCCTTGTACTTCATCGCGGACGTCCTTGAGATGACACGCAAGGCCCTGATGCGTGCCAGGTCCGAAATGATCGCCTCGGTCATGCCGTCGGCGAAGTACTCCTGCGTCGGATCCTGCGAGACATTGCGAAACGGCAGGACGGCGATTCCGCGGATCGTCTCCCTCGACGACAGGGACGATGGCCCGCGCTCGCCGCTGGCGGGCAACCGTCGCAATGAGTCCGCGACCGCCGCTGCCGAGACCGGCCGGCGGCTGCGATTCTTCTCGAGGCAGGAGGCAATCAGATGGTCGAAGTGAGCGGTGGCATCGGGCCGAAGGGATCGCACTGACGGGGCCGGTGTATTGACGATCGCGAACATCAGCGCCTGCGGCCGGTCCTGCGCAAAGGGCCGCCGGCCTGTGGCCAGTTCGAACAGCGTGACGCCAAGCGCGTAGACGTCCGTTCGCGGGTCTTCTTCCTCGCTCGCGAGTTGTTCGGGCGCCATGTATGCGAGCGAGCCCATCACACTGCCCGCCTGCGTCAGCCGGCCCGTCACGGCGTCGCCCGACAGGAGCCGTGCGAGGCCGAAGTCCAGGATCTTCGGTCGCCCATCCGTCGTCAGCGCAATATTCGCCGGTTTCAGATCGCGATGAAGGACGCCGTGGCAGTGCGCGTCCTCCAGCGCGTCGGCGACCGCGGCGCCGAGCGATTCGACCTGCCCAAGCGGCAGCGGACCCTCTCGCAGCCGGGACTCGAGCGTGCCGCCCGGCACAAATTCCATGACGAGAAACTCCTGATCTCCGTCGGAGTGGAAGTCGAAGACCGTCGCGATCCCGGCATGCGACAGCCGGGAGAGCGTCAGGGCCTCACGCCGGAATCGCTCGTGGCCGGAGTCGTGGCCGAGAGGCCCGAGTGCCCCGCGCAGCAGCATCTTGACGGCGACGATGCGATCGAGCCTGGCGTCGTGGGCCTTCCACACTTCGCCCATCCCGCCGGCGCCGATCCGTTCGAGCAGCCGATAGCGACTCAGTGTGTCAGTGTTCATGGAAGGCGAGACGATGAGCGCATGGAGTCTCCTTGATTCGCGTGATTATCTTCCAAGTCCCCTCGTCGCGGTGGATCCACGACCAACGTCCCCGAGGAGTCGATCGCGAAAAGGTCTTGAAACCTTCAAGTCGGGCCTCCGGTTGTCGCTGCTCGACCCAGAGCGCTGTCGGCATGATGTCGCGCTCAGCGCACCCGAGTGTTGATGATTGTGCGATACGCTTCACGCGCAGCTATTCGCTCGACGGGTCGACGACTGTCCTGGCCCTGTTCGACATTTCTCTCAGGAGCCACTATGAACACTCGCGCATTGTTCGACCTGACGGGTCGAGTCGCCCTCGTGACGGGAGGGAACGGCGGCATCGGTCGCGGCGTCGCGATCGGACTGGCCGACGCAGGTGCGGCCGTTGCCGTGTTCGGGCGAAACGAGGACAAGAATGGACGGATCCTGGATGACCTGAAGGCCATCGGCCGTCCGTCGCTGGTCATGGACGTCGACGTCACGGATCGCGACGGACTCCAACCCGCCTTTCTGCGCGTCGAGCGTGAACTGGGCGGGGTGGACATCCTTGTGAACAATGCCGGCCACGCCAATCTCAGTGGCGGCGTGTTGCTGGAGCACGCGGCGGATTGGGACGGCGTCACGAGGCACAGTTGAACGCGGTGTTTCTGCTGTCAAAATTGGCTGCTGCGGCGATGGTCACGCGGCGCCGCGGGAAGATCATCAACGTCGGCAGCATGTATTCGTTCTTTGGATCCGGCTTGATTCCCTCCTGCAGCGCCGCAAAGGGGGCGGTCATCCAGTTGACCAAATCGATGGCCATCGAATTGGCGCCGCACAACATTCAGGTCAATGCGATCGCACCAGGTTGGATTGAGACCGAGATGACCGCACCCGTGCGGACGCCCGGGATGATCGCGATGAACAATGAGATTCTGGCGCGGACGCCGGCTGGACGATGGGGCCAACCGGACGAGATCGCCGGTACCGCGGTCTATCTGTCCTCGCACGCGTCCGATTTCGTGACGGGCGCGACCATTCGCGTCGACGGGGGATACTCGATCAGGTGAACGCCGAGCGGAGTAGCCGACAGGAGCGTCGCCAACGATCGGCCCAAGGTATCGGCGCAGGGACGTGGCGTTGTGGAAAAGCGGCGCGCACGGACCGAGGTCGATCGACCGCCAACCGCTCAACCGGCGCCACTTGGAATGTTGACGACCGTCACGCCGTGATCAGGTAGTTGCGAATTCCGTCCCTAACACCCAGCCAATTCTCCGCCCCTCACGTGAGAGCCGTCTAACACCTGTGTTCTCAAGGCGTTGAACACGACTCGGTCCGTTCGAATCCCAAACACCTGTTTTCCGTCGCTCATGCACGCGAAGCCCATCGACGAGATTCACCCCAGCCAGCGGACGCCTGCGCGCCCTGGTTCGTAGGCCCGCAGGATTGCCGCCCCGGTGGAAGGGCGCCCGCTCATTGGGTTGGGCCGTAGGCCTCGCGCGCCTGGGCCCGATGTCTCACTGACCAGGCACAGGTGCGCTCGCGCGGTAGACTGCCTCCGGATGTACAAACGACGCACGCCCGGCGCAAAGAGCGATCCCGCAAAACAGTGGGCGCTCCCGGACCGCGTGTTCTTCGCCGCCGGCGCGTGTCACATGCTCGCGTACGCCTTCCTCGAACAGTATGCGCACAGCGGTTTCGAGGCGACGTGGATTCGGCCAGCCCCCGGCCACACCGGCAATCACATCGTCGTCATCCGCGACGGGTGCGTGTTCGACTATCACGGGTTTTCGGACTGGCCCCGGTACTGGACGCACGCCGTGCGCCGCGCGAACCAGTGGTGGCCCGGATGGTCCGCCGACGTCGTGAGCATCCAGATGGACGCCTTGGTGTCGCGTCGCCGGGCCCGCGAATACGAAGGCCTCTGGATGAAAGAGCCGCAGGAGTATCTCTTGGATCCGCTTGCGCGCGCGCGTGGTTATTTGCGGAGATTCCCTCCGCCGCCGGCGTTCAGCGCAAGAGCTGAATGACATCCTCGCTCGGCCGGACGTCACCGAAAAATCTGAAGAACGTCGAGAGCGATCGACGTGCCGTCCACGGTATCCTCCAGTGTGGGCTTCTCGCCAGCGTCGCGCAATCGACTGACCGACTACGACCTCGGCCGCTTTCCCGGGAATACGCTTCTCGACCACGTGGCACGAGCGGCATGTCATGCCGAATGCCTGCCGCGCAAAGAGTTGTACGAGGCGTGGGAAACCGCCCGTCGCGTCAGGCGTCTCTTTCGTGGCGGTCGCATCGTCGACCTCGCCGCCGGCCATTGCCTGCTCGCACAATTGATGCTCATTCTCGATGACACGTCACCGCAGGCGGTGGCGGTCGACCAAGTCGTGCCGCCGTCGGCGGCCACCTTGCACCGGGCGCTCGTCGATCGATGGCCACGGCTGGCCGGACGTATTGAGTTCCTCGGAAGTCCCTTGGACTCGGTCGTCATTCGGCCGACAGACATCGTCATGTCCATCCACGCGTGCGGCCCGCTCACGGATTTGGTCCTGGAGCGCGCGATCGCGGCGCGGGCGCGTGTCGCCGTCCTGCCTTGTTGTCACGACGTCAATCGGTCTGATCCGGGCGGGCTCTCGGGGTGGATGAACGATGCGCTCGCGATCGACGTCATGCGAGCGCGCCGGCTGGCGAATGCGGGCTATCGCATCTGGACGCAGGTCATCCCTTGCGGGATCACGCCGAAGAACCGGCTGCTGATCGGCGCTTCCGACGACGTGCCGGTCAGTTCGTAGATGGCGCGCCAGGCAACCATCTACAGCTTCGACATCGAGCTCGCGGATAACGATCGCGCGGTGTACGAGTCGCTCGCGCTGCGCCTCGCTCGTCACCCGTCCGAGTCCGACGAGCATCTGATCGCGCGCCTGTTGGCGTACCTGCTCGAGTTCACGGGCGGGATCGTGTTCTCGCGCGGTGTGTCGGAGCCCGACGAGCCGGCCATCGCGGTCCGCGATCCAACCGGCGCGATCACGACCTGGATCGACATCGGGAGTCCGGATGCCGGCCGGCTGCACAAGGCGTCGAAAGCCGCACCGCGCGTCGTCGTCTACACCCACAAGGATCCGCGGCAATTCCTGAACCAGCTTGCGGGCGAAAAGATCCATCGGGCAGAAGCACTGGAGCTATATGCGATCGATCGCGCGTTGGTCGCCGCGCTCGTCGCGCGACTTGAACGCCGCGTCGCTTTCAGTATGTCGGTTGCGGAGGGCGAGCTGTACGTCTCAATCGCGACAGAGACCCTCACCGGCAGCGTCGTGCGGCTGAAGCGCGATCCCAATCACTCGACATAAGCCAAGCGGCTGCGCTACACGGATGAGCCACTTGCGGAAATCGTCCCGAACACCCAGCCAATTCTGCAAGTTCAGGTCGTCCAACTCGTTTGGGGTCGCGTGAATCCCCTGGGCGTTGATTCTTCGGAATGCGCTTCTGTGATGACACAGAGCTGAACATCGAGTCAGGCTCTCGGCGAAGCGTGAGGGGCCGAGCGATGCGTGACGTACGCAAATCGAATCATAGACAGACCTTCGCGGTCGCGACCCGCTCAGTCTGGAGCGCCGCGCGGGTCTATCGGTGCGAGCGTATCGCGACCGCTGCCTGTTCGTTGTCGTCATGCAAGCCTTGCGGCGGTCGTTGCTTCTCAGGCGAATTGCTCCATGTCGGAAGCGCGCGGGCGAGCGTTCGCGGTCCAATGATCTCGATCGCGTTCGAGCGCAGTACGGCGCCCCACTCGATCTCTCCCAGGTGCCAGCGCGCGAACGCTACGGGATCGTTCACCACGACGACGAGGTCCTCCTCGCCGCCGGGGTACTTCTCGCAGATCTCGGCGTCGCCTTTCTCGATCAAGAGCCAGCCCCGATTGCCGGGCGCCGAGAGCGTGGGGTAGTCGAAGCGAACGAGCACCCGACGTCGAGGCAAGCGTTCACGGACCAGGTAGAGCGTCGCCCATGCCCACAGAACCACGCCGGGATGCGCATGCTCGGGTTTCAGCTCGACCCACTTCGTTCCCCATCGCTGCAGCGCCAGCATGACTTCCGACAGCTCGCGTCCGGCCTCGGTCGGTTCATAGGTGGAGCCGGGGCCGTCCGTCCTGCGACGGATCTCGATGACACCGGCGTGCTCGAGATCCCTCAAGCGCGTCGAGAGCAGGCCGCGGGAGAGCCCTGGTGCTCCCTCTGCGATCTCGTTGAACGATCGGCATCCGACCAGAACGATGTTCCGCAGGATGATGACAGTCCAGCGTTCGTGAAGCAGCTCCGACGCTCGAGCGATGGGGCAGTACTGCCCGTAGGTACGCATATCCACAGCGTGCTCCCATCGTCGACGCCCGGCTAGTTCTATTTCTGAACTTGTCCGATCCCCCTGGAACACGCACGCTGAGTGCCATGGTACGGACGAAAGCAGATCGCACGTAGCCGAGGAATGCGACCGGGAAAACAGAAAGGCAGAACAAGCATGACGGATGTCAAGGGTTTGTTGATGGCAGCAGCGCTCGTGCTCGGGGTCGGCGGATATGCGATCCAGTCCGACGAGGTCAATCTCGACAAGGAGGAGCTTGCCGGCCGGTCCGTGAGCGGTGAGACGATCGTCCGCTGGAACCAGAACGCCGTGACCATAGCGAACGGCCCCGCGCTGCCGATGATGCGCGAGCTCGCGATCGTACACATCGCGATGCACGACGCGGCAAATGCCGTCGAACGGCACTACAAGACGTACTCGCGCATCGCGAGGGATCGCCGCGCCGACCCGGCGCTCGCGGCCGCCGCCGCCGCGCACGCCGCGCTCGTTGCGCTGAAGCCATCCAGCGTCGCCGAGATCGACGAAATGTTCCAGACCGATCTCGCCCGGGTCACCGACGCGGACAAGCTCCAGCGCTCGCTCACGGTCGGCGCGGCCGCGGCCAACGCGATCCTCGCGCGCCGCGCCGACGACGGCTCGAACGCGAGGGTGACCTACACCTTCGGCCCGGTCGAGCCAGGCGTCTACCAGCCGGTCCCGCCGGCCGGCACCAACGTCGCCTTCCCGCACTGGCCGGACGTCACCCCCTTCGTCATGACGTCCGGAAGTCAGTTCCGCCAGGCTGGTCCGGTCAGCCTCTCCAGACGGACTTGGGCCCGCGACTACAACGAGGTCAGGGATTTCGGCCGGATTGACAGCACAGTGCGCACGGCCGACCAGACTCACGCCGCCCGCTTCTGGATCGAGAACCCCCAGTTCGCCACAAACACCATCGCGCGCACGGTTGCGACCGCCAACGACAAGGGACTTTGGGCCACTGCTCGTGCCTTCGCGCTGGTCAACGTCGGCATCATGGACGCCTCGATCGCGACCTGGGACGCCAAGTACCACTTCAGCTTCTGGCGCCCCTACACCGCCATCCGCGGCCCCGATGGCAGCAGCGTCGACGACGGCCGCGCGGACACCCCGCTCGATCCCACCTGGCTGCCGCTGAACGGCACACCGGGCCACCCGGAGTACCCCTGCGCCCATTGCGAGCTGTCGGCCGCCGGCTCGGTCGGTCTGACCGCCGTCTACGGCTCTCACACCGGTTTCACTATCACCACTTCGACCGCCAACCCGGCCGGTTCGACCCGCACCTACCAAAGCTTCGATCACCAGGTCGAGGAGGCCTCCGCCTCGCGCACCTGGGGCGGCTTCCATTACCGGTTCTCGCGCGAGGATGGCAAGGCCGCCGGCTACGCCATCGGCCACTACATACTTCGGAACAAGTTCCGGCCAGACCACGACCACTAGCACTGAAAGAACGGTGCAATCGCTCCCCAGCCTGCAGTGCGCGAATCAGCCAGTTGCGGAAAATCGTCCCAAGTTCGAAAATCGTCCCTGACCCCACCCAAGCGAACCTCGTCGACGCTCTCAGAGGCAACGGCTGAGGGCTCGCTCGGTTGCCTGCTCGACGGGATTGAGATCGCCGCTCGGTCGATTGTCTGGGTCCGCGGGCAGCAGCGGAGGTTGCGCCAGGAATCGGGGCCGCTCACCTTCGTGCGGCTGCGCGGCGTGCACCAGGAACGGATGACACAGGTACACCGTGCCCGCATCGCCGGTGGCGGTGACGACCCGGCGGTGCGCGCTCCCGGCGAATCCATCAGCAGCCAGCTCCCGCAGCGTCAGCCCTTGCTCTCCTGCTGGAGCCAGTTGCCGGGCGATGTCCGCATGCGACCCGACACGGATCCGTGTGGGCGCATCGCGCTCCCCGACATCGGAGAAGAGGAACAGCATCAGCAAGGCGCGGCCCTTGGAGTGGATGTTGGCACGCCAGGACAAGAAGTCCGGCGTGTCCGTACCGAAGCTGGCGTCGATGTGCCATCCGGCGTCGCCGGGATCGACGGCGGACGGAAACCGCACGGGGAAGGTCCCCATCGCTGCAGGTCGAAGCCAGCGTCCCTGGCCGATCAGCTGATCGAACGCGGCGTGCAGCCGCGGGGTGTTCGCGGCCTCGATGAACGGAGCCTGCGTGAACATGCCCAGCCGGATGACGGGTTGCCTCCAGGTCGTCGGATCGTCCGGGCTGCATCCGGTCGCGTTCCAGAGGATTGCCAGGGCCGCATCGGCAAGCGCACGCGGGAACGCGTGATCGATGCAAACGAATCCGTCGGTGACGAACTGTTCAATCTGCGCAGGCGTGAGCCCGTGCACCTCGGGCGTGACGTTGTTCATGAAATGTCCTGGTGGTTGGCGGGCGCGCCGGGGCAGATCGGTCGGACTTCTTCTCTGCTGAAACCCGGGCGGCGATCTGCATCGCCAGCTTCGCGACGGCATCCTTCAAGTCCTGGCCGCCACCCACATTGGTGAAGACACCGACGGCAACATCGCGTGTCGGCTGAATGGTGGCGTGCGCGACGTACGCGCCGTAGCTGCCGCCGTGCTCGTGCGACGCGACGCCGTCGCGCTCCTGCACGACCCATCCCATCGCGAAACCCAGGAAAGGATTGATCGGCGCCACCTTCCGGTGCAGATCCTGAATCGTCGCCGCCTTCAGCACGTCGTCACGGCCGCCGAGACCGCGCAAGTGCAGTTGGAGAAAGCGCCCGTAGTCCTGCAGCGATGGCGATGCGTCGCCGGCCGGCTCGATTGCGAGAGGAGTCGTATAGATCGGGTCGGCCGGTGTGACCTCCGTTACCGTGCCGAACATCGTCCGCTTGTGTCCCCACGGCTGGGGCTTCGCCGCGAGTCCGGGATTCCCGAACGCCGCATCGCCTCCTAGAGGCGCAAAAACCAGATCCTGGACGAGTTGCTGATAAGGAGAGCCGCCAATCCGCTCGACCATCGCGCCGGCGATGGCCGCACCGGCGTTCGAGTACTCGTGCCTGGTGCCTGGTTCGAAGCGTGACGGCTCGGCGAGCACGCGTTCGAGGAACACGTACCGCTGTTCGGTTGCCGTGCCCTTCAGCGCCAGCATCCATAGTAACGACGCCGTGGTGCGGTAGGTCGGGACGCCGCCGGCTTGCCCCAGCAACTGGCGCACGCTTACGTTCCGGTAGGCCGGCTGCATCTTCCCCGACAGTTCGGGGAAGACCTGCCCGATCGTCGTCTCCGGCGTCATCCGATGTCGCTCGGCGAGCGCGCCAATCACGGTTGCCGTGATCGCCTTGGTCAGCGAGCCGAGGTGCATCCGGTCCACCGGCGAGATCGGATCGCCCTTGCCGATTCGGCGTTCGCCGCTCACGTAAACCATCGGCTGGCCATCGCTCCGGGCTACGACAACGGCGAGACCAGGCAGGCGCTCGGTGAGCCGCATTTCGTTGACGAAGCTCTGAAGACTCGCGGAGGGCTCGGTACGTAGCTGCTGCAGAGCGGCCACAGCGCTGCAGGTGACCAGGATCACCGTTACGGGAGAAAGCACTCGAACAATTGCCAGCCGCAAAAAGATGGTGACCTCGCTTTCACAGCCAGCCGCCGGTGAACCCGGCTCGACGCAGCCCGGCGATCACGGCCGGGCAGCGCCGCATGATGTCCCAGATGAGACCGGAGCGGTAGTTCTCGATCATCAACACGACCGGTCCCTGGTCGATGCCGAAGTGGTGGGGCGTGACCCACCAGCCTGTCGGACTCTCTTCCACGGCGAAGGTCTGGTTGAACGACGGCTTGAATCCATAGGGGGCGGTCATGCCCAGCTCGAGTCTTGCGAAATGTCGCACGGTTGGGATGACGATTTCCGGCGCGAACGGCAATGAGGCGACCACGACCCACGGTGAGACCGTGCCGTCGTCGGGACCAAACGGGACCCCGCGGGCGATGTAGCCGTAGAACTCCCGGTCGACGCCGTTCACCGTGCGCTTGACCCAGCCCGGGCCGTCGGAGGCCGTGATGCCCCAGCAGTGCTCCCCGTAGCCCTCGAAACCCAGCGGGTTCCTGACGGCATATTCCTGCTGCACAAATGTCGCCTGCCGGCTGTTCTCGAAGTAGTCGCTGCCGCGCTCGCGCATGAACGCGTCGCGAATACCGCGGAAGTCGACCCACAGGTGCGAAAGCTGATGAGTGAACAGGGGACCGGAGTAGAGGTGCTCGCGGCCGTAGATTTCCTTCCATTGATACGTCGCGCAGTACGCGTTGTAACTCTCCGGCGGAAGTGGGTGAATCGGCGAGCCGAGGGCGAGCAGGTAGAGCAAGAGTCCCTCGTCGTACCCCTCGTAGCGGTGCGGCAGGAAGCCGGTCTCGGGCTTCCAGCCGTGGGTGAGTGTCGAACCGCCATCGCACGCCCAGTCCCAGTCGGCCCGACCGTAGAGCGTGTCGGCCAGGCTCCGGACTTCTGCCTCGTCCTCAGTGTCGGCGTCGAAGTAGGCGCCGCACGTAAGCGCGCCTGCGAACAGGAACGCTGAGTCGAGCGTGGAGAGCTCGCAGTTCCAGACGCGGCGGCCGGTGTCGATGTCGAGGAAATGGTAGAAGAAGCCCTTGTGCCCGGCGGCGTCCGGCTCAGGTCCCTGCGGGAGGTCTACGAGGCTGCGCAGTCTGCGGCGGGCGATCTTCGCGGCGAACTTGCGAATGAGCACGCCGCGCTCGACAACCGCGGGGATCGTCGCCAGGGAGAGACCGACGGCCGCGATGCTGGATGGCGCAGCGGGGTCGGTCTTGTCGCGGACCAGCCCGTTGTCCGGGTTGGTCTCGTGAAGGTAGTACAGCACCGTGGTCCGCTGAAGCCGGGCGAGCTCCTTGTCCGTCGGCAGCCGGCCGAGGTCCTCCTCTGCCGGCACCTGGTCGGCGATCGGTGCGTCTTGTTCTCGCGGCCGCTGTCCGTCAGCCAAGCTCGACTCGAACTGTGTGGGTTTTTCCGTCGTCCATGAGCGGGATCTCGCCATCGTGCACGGCCTGTGCGTCCATGGTAACGGCACGCACGCCGCGGCCGGTGCCTGCCTTGTTCTCGACGACGATGTGGTAGGTCGCTGAGCGGTGACGGTAAGTAAGCTCGTAACGCGGCCAGTCCGGCGCGACGCACGGATCGATCCTCAGTCGGTCCCCTCGCTTGTGGAAACCGAGAATCGCCTCGAGGCCGACGCGGTACAGCCAGCTGGCCGAGCCGGTGTACCAAGTCCAGCCGCCCCGCCCGGTATGCGGCGGCGCCCCGTAGACGTCCGCCGCGACTACGTAGGGTTCCACCATGTACCGCGCGACGTCTTCAGGAGTCGCGCCGTGGCGCACCGGGTTGAGTAATGCGAACAGCTCCAGCGCGCGCGCGCCCCGGCCGAGCAGGGCCGTCGCCAGCACGACCCAGGTTGCGGCATGAGTGTACTGACCGCCGTTCTCGCGGATGCCGGGCACGTAGCCCTTGATGTAGCCAGGCTCGAGCGAGCCGCGATCGAACGGTGGCGTGAAGAGCAGGATCATCTTGTCCGTCTCGCGGACCAGACGGTCTTCGACCGCTGCCATTGCCTGACGGGCCCGCTCAGGGTCGCCCGCGCCGGAGATCACTGACCACGTCTGGGCGATCGAATCGATTTGGCACTCGTCGTTCTGCGTCGAGCCGAGCGGAGTGCCATCGTCGAAGTAGGCGCGTCGGTACCAGCCGCCGTCCCATGCGTGCTCTTCCAATGCTCTCAGCAGCGCCTCGGCTCGCTCCCGGCACCAGTCCGCCCGCGCGGCGTCACCCCGCTGTTCGGCGAGGCTCGCGAACTCGCGCAGCGTCGCCAACATGAACCATCCATTCCAGACGCTCTCGCCCTTGCCCTCGGCTCCAACCTGGTTCATGCCGTCGTTCCAATCGCCGGTGCCCATGAGCGGCAGGCCGTGCGGCCCAAGCCTCAGACCGTGATCCAGCGCTCGCACGCAGTGCTCGTAGACAGTCCCGGTCACGTCGCTCACATCCGGGAGGCCATAATCCTCCTCCTGCTCGGGCTTCAGGACCGGCGCCCGCAAGAACGGCACTCGCTCATCCAGTAGCGCGGTGTCGCCGGTCGTGGCGACGTAGTGACAAGCGACGAGCGGCAGGAAGAAGAGATCGTCGGTGATCCGCGTGCGGACACCGCGCCCTCCCGGCGGATGCCACCAGTGCTGCACGTCTCCTTCCTCGAACTGCCGGGAGGCCGCCCGAAGGATCTGTGCCGCGTGCTTCGTCAGCGGCGCCGTAAACAAGCGCCATCGCGTCCTGCAGCTGATCGCGAAAGCCGTATGCTCCGCCCGACTGGTAGAACCCGGTCCGGCCCCACACCCGGCACGCAAGCGCCTGGTAGATCAGCCAGCGATTGAGCATCAGATCGAGCGCGGCGTCCGGCGTGCGGACCTGGATGGCCCCGAGCGTGCGATCCCATTCAGCCCTGACCTCTTCCAACGCGCTGTCTGCCCGCCCGGCTTCACTGTAGAACTGCGTGAGCCGCCGCGCGTCTTCATCGGTCTCCGCTTGTCCGAGCAAGAAGACGACGACGTCCTCGCCACCTGGCGGCAACTCGAGTCCGGTCATCAGCGCGGCGCAAGGGTCGCACAGTTCACCGGCCTGGTCGGAGAGCCGCTCCCGCCTGAGAGCGGCGGGCGCTTCCGGCGCGCCGTACCGTCCCAGGAACTCGGTTCGATCGGTCGTGAACGAGCGGGGGCGACGCGCGACATCGGCGAAAGCAACGCGCCCGGCGAAATCACCCGCCCAGGCGCTGCGGGCGAACAGGGCGCCGCTCTCCGAGTCGAGCGTGCACAGCACATTGAGTGCGGCCTGCTCGCGGAGTACGCCCGCCACCCACTCGACGTAGAAAGTTGCTGACAGCCGCCTGGGTCGAGCGCCAGTGTTGCTGACCCGCAGCCGAATCAGCTTGACCGGATCCACGGCGGAGACGAAAACGACGAGGTCTTGCTCCAGTCCGTGGCTGGTTCTGGTGAAGCGGGTGTAGCCGTGCCCGTGACGCACTACCGTCGTCGCTTCGCCGCCGCAAGGGCCCGGCGTCGGTGACCAGAATTCCCCGGTCTCCTCGTCGCGGAGATAGAGGGCCTCGCCCGGTGGATCGGCGACCGGATCGTTGCTCCACGGAGTCAGGCGGTTCATCTGGGCATTCCCGGCCCAGGTGTAGCCTGCGCCAGCTTCGGTGATCAGGCAGCCGAACCCAGGGTTGGCGAGGACGTTGCTCCACGGAGCCGGCGGCCGCTCGCGACCGCGAAGAGTCAGAACGTACTCCCGGCCGTCCGGCGTGAACCCGCCCAACCCGTTGGCAAACAACAGCTCCTCGCTGGCAGGGGCAGACTCGCTCGGAGCGGATGACGCCGTGACCGTTGTGACCCGCAGGTCGGCCGGCAGGGTGGCCCGAGTGGACTCTTGTGCGATCTGTTCGGCTACCGCGCCATCGTCTCCGCGCAGAATCGCGCGCGCCGCGGCCTCGAGCAGCATGACGTCCGCGGCGGGCATCGCCCGGGCGCCTCGCAGAAACACGCCGCCTGGCATGTCCACCAGGTCGGAAGCCGGACCAGACCGCACGAGTTCTTCCAGCCGGTCGGTCAGTTCATCAGCCGGATCGGCATCGTTCAAGAGGACGAGGTCCGCTGCCAACCCGCAGCGCCGCCAATATGTGTGGGCTCGGATTAGCTCGCTGGCCAGGTTGGAGTGGCCGGTGTTGGAGAATCGGCCGAGCACGATCGGCAGATCTCCGGAGATCGCGTGCGGCCACAGGCCCGACTGGCCGAGACGGTTGCCTCTCACGGACTCTCGCGACCGGAGGGCCGGCCCGCTGAAGAGAACGTGAGCGGCCAGCCGGTGGAACAAGGCCGCGTCTTCAGGTGAGATGCCGAGCGCGACCAGCGTCGCCTGATTCTGGACTCTCGACTGCTCGAACGTGCGCGCGACTTCGGCCAGATCGCTGAACCTGAGAGCGAGCGCGACTGCTTCGTTGCGCTCGGCGGCCATTGCGGTGCCGAACGCAAGCACCGCGGATGTCTTCGGCGCGAGCCGGATCCGGCGGCGCAAGCTGAAAACAGGATCGAGGACCGGCCCGACGGTGCCCGACAAAGCAACTCCGGAGTCCAGAGCGGCGGGGCCGGCCGCGGAACGGCCCCGGCCCAGGAATCTGGACCGGTCGGTCTGGTACTCGACCACTCCGACAGCAGTGTCGGTCTCGTCAGGGCCTGCCAGGAAGTGCAGCGCCCAGATCGGCTTCTGATCCCGCGCGCGAGGCCGCCGGCGACACAAGAGCGTCGGCGGCGCGGAGAGGAACTCGGTCTCCAGGAAAAGCTTGGCGAAGGCGGGATGGGCCTGATCGGCGCGGCGACTGTTGAGGGACACCTCGGCGTAGCTGGACACGTCCAGCGTGCGGGGAATGGCGCCGTGATTCGTCAACGTGATCCGCCGAACCTCGCAAGCCGCGTCGGCCGCGACCGCGATCTCGTAGCGCGTTTCGATATCCCCATCGCGACGCTGGAAGACGGCCCGATCCGAACCGAGGGTCGCCTCGTAGTCATCGGAGTCGCTGCCGAGCGGTTGACGGCTGGCCGACCATGCGCGGCCGCCATCGATGTCGCGGATGTAGAAGTACTGTCCCCAGCAGTCGCAGGTCGCGTCCTCGCGCCAGCGCGTCAGGTCGAGCCCGTCACAGGTGCTGTATCCGCTGCCCGCCTGGGTCACCATGACGGTATAGCGGCCGTTCGACAGCAAGCAGACGTTCGGAGGCGACACGTCGGCAATCCTCCTTTATTAGAACGACCGCAGCGCTCAGTAAGGCCAGGTCCAGTTCACGATCTCAGGGCGATCGGTGCCGTGCTCGTGCGCGTAGTTCAGGTTGTCGATGATCGCGTTCCTCATCTCCTCTTTCAGGTGCGCGGCCTTCGTGCTGAGCTTCGGCACTCGATTTATGACGTCGATGACGAGGTTGAAGCGCGACGTCTCGTTGAGCATCGCGAGCTCGAGCGGCGTGTTGATGTTCCCTTTTTCCTTGTAGCCCCGCACGTGGAGGTTCGCGTGCCCAGTGAAGCGGTACGACAGCTTGTGGATCAGCCAGGGATAGCCGTGGAAGTTGAAGATGATCGGCTTGTCCGTGGTGAACAGGCTGTCGAACTCGCGCTCGGTCGATCCGTGGGGATGTTCGGACGCCGGCTGCAGCCTGAACAGATCGACCACGTTGACGAAGCGGAGCTTCAGATCGGGTATCCGCTCGCGCAGGATGGCGGCTGCCGCTAACGCTTCCATCGTTGCGACGTCGCCGCAGCATGCCAGCACGACATCCGGCTCCTCGCCCGCGTCCGTGCTCGCCCGCGGCCAGATCCCAAGGCCCTTGGTGCAATGCACGATCGCCTCGTCGATCGTGGTGAACTGCAGGTGCTTCTGCTTGTCGGCCACGATGACGTTGATGTAGTCGGTGCTGCGCAGGCAATGGTCGGCCACCGACAGCAGCGTGTTGGCGTCGGGCGGCAGGTACACGCGCGTGACGGACGGCCCCTTGTTGGTCACGAGATCGATGAACCCGGGATCCTGATGGGAGAACCCGTTGTGATCCTGCCGCCAGACCGTGGACGACAGCAGGATGGTCTCGGATGCGACCGGTGCGCGCCACGGCACGTGGTTCTTGCAGATGTCCAGCCACTTCGCGTGCTGGTTGAACATCGAATCGATGACGTGGGCGAAGGCTTCGTAAGTGTGGAAAAAGCCATGGCGCCCGGTGAGGAGATAACCCTCGAGCCAGCCGAGCAGCGTGTGCTCGGAGAGCATCTCCATGACGCGTCCGTCGCGCGACAGCTCGCCGCCGTCGTCGTCCTCCGGCAGCATGTCGGCCATCCACGTCTTCTTGCTCGCGCCGTAGACGGCCTGCAGCCGGTTCGACGCCGTCTCGTCCGGGCCGAAGATGCGGAAGCTGGTCGGGTTGTTCTTCATGACGTCGCGAAGGTACTCGCCCAGAGGCTTCGTGTTCTCGTACATCGCCGTGCCACGGGATGACACGGTGACCGCGTAGGCGCGGAAGTCTGGCAGCTTGAGCGGCTTGCGCAGCAGCCCGCCGTTGGCGTGCGGATTGGCGCTCATGCGCCGATGCCCGGTCGGTGGCAGGGCCCTGAGGTCGGGGATCAGCCTGCCGTCGGCATCGAACAATTCCTCGGGCTTGTAGCTGCGAAGCCAGTCTTCGAGCAGCTTCAGGTTCGCGGGATTGTCCCGCACGTCGGAGAAGGGCACCTGATGCGAGCGCCAGGATCCTTCGACCTTGTGTCCCTTGATCTCCTTTGGCCCGGTCCACCCCTTCGGAGAGCGCAGCACGATCATGGGCCAGCGTGGACGGGCAGGCGTCTTCGACGCGCGCGCCGCTTGCTGCTGCGCACGAATGTCGCCGATCGCTCGGTCCAGTGTTTCGGCCATCTTCTGATGCATCGCCGCCGGATCGCTGCCTTCCACGAAGTACGGCGTGTAGCCGTAGCCGATGAACAGCGCTTCGAGCTCCTCGTGGCTGATGCGCGCAAGGACCGTGGGATTCGCGATCTTGTAGCCGTTGAGATTCAGGATCGGCAGCACCGCGCCATCGTGCGCGGGGTTGAGGAACTTGTTCGAATGCCACGCGGTAGCGAGCGGCCCGGTCTCCGCCTCGCCGTCACCGACGACGCAGGCCACGATCAGATCGGGGTTGTCGAGCGCCATGCCGTACGCGTGCGAGAGGCTGTACCCGAGCTCGCCGCCCTCGTGGATCGAGCCTGGGGTTTCGGGCGTGACGTGGCTGCCGATGTGGCCGGGGAAGGAAAACTGCTTGAAGAACTTCTGCATCCCCTCCGCGTCCTCGCTCTTGTCGGGATAGATCTCCGAGTACGTGCCTTCGAGGTAGGCGGGGCCCAGCACGCCGGGCGCGCCGTGGCCGGGGCCGGCGACGAAAATCATGTCGAGGTCGTGCTTGACGATCATGCGGTTCAAGTGGACCCACACGAAAGAGAGCGCCGGGCTCGCGCCCCAGTGGCCGAGCAATCGGTGCTTCACGTGATCGGTCTTCAGCGGTTCACGCAGAAGCGGATTGCCCTTCAGGTAGATCATGCCGACCGCCAGGTAGTTGCAGGCCCGCCAGAAGGCGTTCACCAATTCCAGCTCGTTTTTCGCGAGGGGCGTTTCATGGGCGGTGAGTGCTTCGGGTTCTTTCGATAGCAGTTTTGCCACGGTGTTTCTCCAAATCAAACCCAGGTTGCGCTTCCTACAGCTTCAATGCTCTTTGATGACGCGATTCCTACGGCGGCGCGAGCGGCGCGTTCCACCGCTTCACCGCCGGGATGCCTCGGTAGTGACTGAGGACGCTCACGGTCGCCGTGTCGAGAAGGAAGTGGCTTCCCGCCGCGGGTGGAAGGCCCAGCCATCGCGCCGCAAACACGCGAAAGACATGACCGTGCGCAAACAGGGCAACATCTCCCGTGACCGATCGGATTCGAGCAATGAGCAGATCGACCCGGGCGGCAACTTGCGAGGGGCTCTCTCCGCCAGGGCAGCCATCGCTGAAGAGCATCCAGCCCGGTGCCTTTGCTTGGATCTCGTTCGAGGTCAGTCCTTCATACTCGCCATAGTTCCACTCGATGAGGTTCGCCTCGATTTCAGCCTGCGCGCCGAGGCCGGCGAGCTCGCAGGTCTCCCGGGCGCGCTGAAGCGGGCTCGTCAGGACCAGTGCGAAGTTCGCGCTGGCCAGGAGTGGGGCGAGTCGTCTGGACACGTTCCGACCGTTCTCCGTCATCGGGAGGTCGGTAGTCCCTGTGTGTTGTCCGCTCAGGCTCCACTTCGTTTCGCCGTGCCGGATGAGAAACGCCCGGCGCAGCAACACTTGTTTCTCCTCGTCGGTCGCACGGACGACCGATGAGAGCTCGCGCGGCGGAGCGCCGTTCCTCGGCGTGTTCAAGGTCATGTCGGGGTCTCAGTCTTCGGCAATGCGGGCACGAGCTCGTCACACCTTTCCCCCGCCGAATACCTCCTTCGAGCACTAGTCGTTCCAGCCGGAGCCACTCGCGTCGGGCGCAGGGCGGTCTTTTTTTTTGACAAATCGCTGCACCACCGGGAACCGGCGGATGAATGGGGTCGACTCTCGCCGGAGGATCTCCGAATATCCGGAGGCGCTCCGGACATCCGGCACCGCTTCCGGCGGCGGCACGGCCCGTCGAAGGCGGCACAACCGTTGATAGACGAACGCACCGACATGGAGACGACCGCCACCTCGACCGCGGGAACCCGTTCGGACGCCTTCGTGTTTTTCGGCGCCACGGGCGACCTCGCCTACAAGAAGATTTTCCCCGCGCTTCAGGCGCTGGCTCGTCGTGGGAGCCTCGACTTTCCCGTGGTGGGCGTGGCCAAGTCGTCCTGGACACGAGATTCAGCTCATTGCGCGCGCGCGCGAGTCCGTCGCGGAGAACGGCGGCGAGGACAAGGACGCATTTGCGGCGCTGGTGGCACGGCTCCGGTATGTCGACGGCGACTACAACGATCCCGGCACGTTCGCGCAGCTCCGGTCGGAGCTGAACGGGTGCACGCGTCCTGCCCACTACCTGGCAATTCCTCCGAGCATGTTTCCCATCGTGATCGAGCGGCTGAAAGAGGCGGGCTGCACCCGGAACGCGCGGGTCATCATCGAGAAGCCGTTCGGACGCGACCTGGCGTCTGCTCGCGAGCTGAACCATCGGCTCCACGCCGCGTTCGCCGAGGACGCCATTTTCAGAATCGATCATTACCTGGGGAAGGAGGCCGTTCAGAACATCCTGTTTTTCCGCTTCGCCAACGCGTTTCTCGAGCCGGTGTGGAACCGGCACTACGTCGCGAGCGTGCAGATCACGATGGCCGAGCGTTTCGGCGTGAAGGGCCGCGGGAAGTTCTACGACGAGACCGGTGTGATTCGCGACGTCATTCAGAACCACCTGTTCCAGATCGTCAGCTATCTCGCCATGGAGGCGCCATCGTCGACGTACGCGGACGCGATTCGCGACGAGCAGGCCAAGGTGCTGAGGACCGTTCGTCCGATGGATGCCGAACGAATCATCCGTGGTCAGTTCCGTGGTTATCGTGACGAGCCGGGCGTGTCGAAGGACTCGCCGGTGTCGACCTATGCGGCGCTGCGGCTGTACGTGGACTCGTGGCGCTGGTCGGGCGTTCCCTTCTACGTGCGCGCGGGCAAGCACCTGAGCATGACGGTCACCGAGGTCTTCGTCGAGCTCAAGAATGCCCCGCCGGTCGTGTTCGGCGAGGCGCCGCCCGAAGGCGGCAACTACGTGCGGTTTCGGCTGGGACCACAGGTCGCAATCGCGCTCGGCGCGCGGGTCAAACGTCCCGGAGAAAAAATGATTGGACGTCCGGTCGAACTGTCGATCCTGGAACACCCGGCTGACGCCAGGCTCGGTGACTACGAGCGCCTGCTCGGCGATGCGCTAGCCGGAGACGCGACCCTCTTCGCCCGTCAGGACGTGGTGGAAGCGGCCTGGGCGATTGTCAATCCGCTTCTCCAGGATCCCGGGCCGATGTTCGAGTACGAGCAGGGCTCATGGGGGCCCGTCGAAGCCGACCGGCTGGTGGCTGACGTCGGCGGCTGGAACACGCCAGCCTGACCACGCCGTCGCGCATGCGGCTCGCGCGCTTTCAGCTGTAGTGTCCACCTTCAGGTGGACCTGTTCAGGTCCGGCTAAAGCCGGACACTACAGCGTTCTTGAAAACGATGTGGGCCCCGCGGACACAGAATCCCGGCTTGCATCGCCGAGCAGGCACGATTCATCGACTCGCGACGTTCAGGATGTTCCCATCGGGGTCCTTGAACCACGCAACCTTCATGTCACCGGCGACATACACATCGCCCTCGCGCGTCATGCCCGGCATGTCGTAGCGCTCGAAAACGACACCCTTGGACTTGAGATCCGCGACCTCCTCGTTGACGTTGTCAACAGTCCAGGTCACCGCCGTGGCCTTGTTCGTGCCGGCGTAATCTGATCGGTAGACGTTGATCTCCGACGTGCCGCTGCGGAACACGACCACGTCCTGTTCCTCTTGATGTACTGGCGTCAGACCAAGCGTGTTCTTGTAAAACTTCGTCGCGACGTCGAGATCCTTCACCGCGACGTTTGCCACCGCCTTCTTGTTGCCAAGCATCGAGCTCTCCTTTCAGAACGGCCTCAAAATTCACCTCGACTGCACTCACAAGCAGAACAGCCACGTCGGTGTGTCCACGCGGATTTGATGCAAGTTCAATGCAGGGAGCCTGGCTGAGGTGGCTGAGAGCCCGGAGAGCGAGATCCGCCATCTGATATGCTTCGACGCTTTGCACACCATCGCAGCGGGAGGCACAGGATGCACGCGCAGTTGACACCCGACCGGATCATGCAGACGGGGCTGGCATTCTGGCCGTCCAAGACGCTGCTGAGCGCCATCGAGCTCGGCGTTTTCACCGAACTGGCGCACGGCCCCGCATCCTTCGCCGCGCTCAGCGGCCGGCTCGGGCTGCACCCCCGATCGGCGCGCGACTTCCTCGACACGCTGGTCGCGCTGGGGTTCCTGACGCGTGAGGGCGATCGCTACGCCAACTCGCCGGAGACCGATCTCTTCCTCGACCGCAAGAAGCCGTCGTACGTGGGCGGCATCCTCGAGATGGCCAACCATCGCCTCTATCCGTTCTGGGGACATCTCACCGAGGCCCTGCGCACGGGACTCCCACAGAACGAAGCGAAGGGTGGCGGCACGGGCATTTTCGAAGCGCTCTACGCCGATCCGGCGCGCCTCAAGCAGTTCCTGGCGGCCATGACCGGCATCAGCCACGGCGCCAACATGACCATCGCCCGGGCGTTTCCATGGGCCGACTACCGAACGTTCGTGGACGTCGGCACGGCGCAGGGCGACCTGGCCGCGCAGATCGCCGTCGCCAACCCGCACCTGCGTGGCACGGGGTTCGACCTGCCGCAGGTGGCGCCGATCTTCGAGGAGTACGTCGCCAAGGTAGGCGTCGCCGATCGGCTGGTGTTCCAGCCGGGCAGCTTCTTCACCGATCCGCTGCCCAGGGCCGATGTGGTGCTCATGGGCCACATCCTGCACGACTGGGATCTGCCCACCAAGCAGATGCTGATCGCGAAGGCGTTCGACGCGCTCCCGGCGGGCGGGGCGCTCATCGTCTACGAAGCCATCATCGACGACGACCGATCCAAGAACGCATTCGGTCTGATGATGAGCCTGAACATGCTGATCGAAACGACGGGTGGCTTCGACTATACCGGCGCCGACTGCGCCGGCTGGATGAAGGCTGCCGGCTTCTCGTCGACCCGCGTCGAGCCGCTCGTGGGGCCCGATTCGATGGTCATCGGCATCAAGTAGAAGCACCCGTTGGCGGAACCGTCAGCTTCCTGCCGGTTGCTCGACCGCCGCGGCGTAGATCGGGGCACGCCGATGGATCGACGGTCGCGATCCCAAAAACCTGATCGCACCGTATCCAAGCTCGCTGAAGGTCCGCCGCAGCGCTTCTCTGCCGATCGGATACGGCACCCACGCATTCGCGCGTTCGGTGTCGTGACGTGGACGGGCGTCGGCGCCGCGGTCGGCCTCGGCCTGGCCGTCCTGCTGACGCGGTTCCTGACAGCGCTGCTATTTGGAACCAGCCCCACGGATGTGTGGGTATTTGCCGGCGTGGTGTTTCTGCTCGTCGCTGTAGCCGGCGCGGCAGCGATGATTCCGACGGTGCGCGCGAGCCGTCTGGACCCGCTCGCAGCATTGCGAATCAGGTAGGCGGCCAGTCCTCCTCCGCGCGTTATACGATCCGTCTTCATGCTGAGACCGCGCGCGGTTGGCTGGCGGAGCGGTTCGCTGCTCCTTCTTCTCATTGTCACGGGCTCGATGGCGTGGCCTGCAGCGCAACGCGGCGAGCGCGACTGGCCGCCGTTCACCGCCGAAACGAAACCGTGGACGCGATGGTGGTGGCAAGGCAGCGCCGTCGAGCAGCGCTCGCTGACGGCCGATCTCGAGGCGCTGGCGGCGGCCGGGATCGGCGGCGTCGAGGTGACGCCGATCTACGGCGTGCGCGGGGCTGAAGAGCGTTTCATCCCGTACTTGTCGTCGCAGTGGATGTCGATGCTCGACCACGCGTTGCGCGAGGCGACGCGATTGAAGATGGGCGTCGACATGGCCACGGGCACCGGGTGGCCGTTTGGCGGTCCCTGGGTCGGCGACGACACCGCGCCGAGATCGCTCGAGCACAGGACCTGGACGCTCGTCGCGGGAGAACGCCTCGCCGAGCCGGTGAGGCTTCGGCAGGCGCCGCTCGTCCGCGCCCTCGGCAACCAGATCCACGTCGTAAACGAAGGCGCGCCCGGGGATCCGCCTCGAGGCGTGGCGCCATCGGCACCGGTGGTCAGGCCCGAAGCCCGCGCACTGACCATCAGCGATCTCGTCGAGCCGATCGCGGCCAACCGGAACTTGCAAGCGCTCGCGCTGGAGCAGGTGAAGTATCCGCGCGATCTGCCGCTCACGGTACTGATGGCCTATTCGGATTCCGGCGACACGATCGACCTGACGTCGCGCGTGCAGGCGGACGGGCGACTGGACTGGTTCGCTCCCGAGGGCCGTTGGACGCTGCACGCACTCTTCGCCGGCTGGCACGGCAAGCTGGTCGAGCGCGCCGCGCCTGGAGGCGAGGGCCTGGTCATCGACCATTTCTCGACCGACGCGATCAGGCAGTACCTGCTGCCGTTCGATCGCGCGTTCGCAGGACGTCGTCTCAGCGGCCTTCGCGCGTTCTTCAACGACTCCTATGAAGTCGATGACGCGACCGGCGAGGCCGACTGGACGCCGCGCTTCTTCGCCGAATTCGAGAAGCGCCGCGGCTATGACCTCCGCCGGCACCTCCCGGCGCTCCTCAGTGCCGGTGCCGGCGATATCGGCACGCGCGTGCTCGCGGACTATCGCGAAACGATCTCGGATCTGCTCCTCGAGACGTTCACGACCGAATGGTCGGCGTGGGCCAGACGTCATGGTCGTCTCGTCCGCAATCAGGCGCACGGATCGCCGGCCAGCCTGCTCGACCTGTACGCCGCGAGCGACATTCCGGAGACCGAAGGCGCCGAGATTCAACGGTTCAAATGGGCGACGTCCGCGGCGCACGTGGCGGGACGACGGCTCGTGTCTGCCGAGGCCGCGACGTGGCTCGGCGAACATTTCCGCGTGCGGCTGACAGACGTGCGGTCGGCCGTCGATCGGTTCTTCGTCGCTGGCATCAACCACATCGTGTATCACGGCACGGCGTACTCGCCGGTGGGGGATCCGTGGCCGGGCTGGCAGTTCTATGCCAGCGTCGAGTTCAATCCGCGGAACGCGTGGTGGGACGACTTCGCCGCGCTCAATGCGTATGTGACGCGTGTCCAGTCGTTCATGCAATCCGGACGTCCCGACACTGATGTCCTCCTGTACTACCCGCTCTATGAGTCGCTTGCGGCACGCGGAAAGACGCGGTTGGCGCATTTCGGCGGCGCGGCTCCTCCAGCGCTCGGCACGACGTTCGAAAAGGCGGCCGAGACGCTTCAGGCCACCGGCTTCACCTACGACTTCGTCTCGGATCGTCAAGTGCGCCGGCTACGGGGCAAAGGCACCCAGATCACGAGCGAGGGTAGCGGGTCGTATCGGGCCATCGTGCTGCCTTCGTCCCGTTACGTGCCGGTCGAGACCGTCCTCCAGATCCTGGAGCTCGCACGGCAAGGCGCCACGGTGGTCTCGTACGGCGGATGGCCGGCCGACGTGAGCGGCGTCTCCGACCTGGATGGCAAGCGCGCGCGCTTCAAAGCGGCGATTGGCGCGATCGCATTCGGGGCCGCCGGCCCGGACGGCATTCAGGAAGCCGCGTTCGGCAGCGGTCGTGTCCTGCAAGGCGGCGATCTCAACCGGCTCCTCGCCCGCGCCAACGTGCAGCGCGAGCCGATGGTCGACAAGAGCCTGCAGTTCGCGCGCCGGACGGACGGCATGGGCCGCGTCTATTTCATCAGCAACACGAGTGACAGCGCGCTTGATGACTGGGTCCAACTCGACGTGCGTTCAGACACGATCGTGGCGTTCGATCCGATGACCGGACGTCGAGGACGCCTCCGTGCAAGGGCTAGCGGAACGATGCGGGAGGTGTCCCTGCAGATCCCCGCGGGGAGCTCGTTGATTGTGGCCGAGTCCCCTGGATCCGTGCGCGAGACGTTCGATACGTATCGCGTGGCTGGTGACCCCGTCGACGTCGCCGGTCCGTGGACCGTCCGCTTTTTGAAGGGTGGCCCCAACCTGCCGCCAGGCCGGATGGCCGATCGACTCGTATCGTGGACAACGTTTGGCCAGGATGCGGAAGCGTTCTCCGGCACGGCGGTGTACACCACGACATTTCCGCGGCCGGCCGTCAGCGGATCGATGTGGCAGCTCGATCTCGGACGCGTTGCCGAGAGCGCGCGCGTCCGTCTGAACGGCCGCGAGCTGGTCACGCTCATCGGATCGCCGTATCGTCTCGTGCTCGACGCATCGCAGTTACGGGCGACGAACACGCTCGAGGTGTCGGTCACCAATCTCTCGGCGAACCGCATCCGGGACCTCGACCGGCGCGGCGTGAACTGGAAGAAGTTCTACAACGTCAACTTTCCCGCCCGTCTTGCTGAGAACCGCGGGCCCGACGGCCTGTTCACCGCGGCAGGATGGCCGACGCTGGAGTCGGGCCTGCTGGGGCCTGTCACCCTCACGCCGATCGCGGTCATCCGCTAGCTCATGACCGTACTGGACTGGTTGCGCGATTCGGATCCCGCCATCCGCTGGCAAGTGTTGCGCGATCTTGTCCATGCGCGTGTCCTTAGTTGGTACGAGCAGTCTTCTCGACTGGCATAGTGGTCAAGAACGGTTGGTCCCGTCGATCGGCAACGGGAGCACCGCCGCCGCTTTTGTACCTGGAGATGCCGCGGCCGGCTCCGCTAGAATGACCCGCCGGCGCTTGAGTCGAGGGTTGTTCGACGATTCGACGTGGCGCGTCCGCGAGTCAGCTGCGAGTGCCCACACGCACGAGCCGTCATCCGGAGGAGTGTCCCATGAAGATTGCCGTTGTCGCCGTGGCGTGTGCCCTGGGGGCCTTTATCCCTGCGAATCCAATCGTGCTCGAGGGTCAAAGCGCCGCGCCGGCAACTCCGGCTCCGTTGCAGCCGCCGGCCGGACGCCAGAACCGACCGCCTGCACCGACGCGCGATCCGCGCACTTCCGGGTATGCAACGGCCGTCAACGCGACCGAGTTGCCGGATGGCGCCGCGCCGCCGTCAGACGCGTATGGCAACTTCATCCTCGGGCCGACGCACGCGCCGGCCCCAGAGGTGGCCGTGCCGGACGGAGGGCTGCGGGGAACCGTCCATGAATTCACGATGAACTCGGCCGACAGCAAGATCTATCCGGGCATCGCACGAACGCCGGGGACGCGGGGCGAAGTGGATCCCAAGGATCCGGCGAAACGAATCGTGAGCAGCGGTCCGGCGCCGTATACGCGGCGCGTCGCCGTCTACGTCCCGAAGGAGTATGTGCCCGGTACCGTTGCTCCCTTCATCGTCGGCGCCGACGGACCCGACCAGATGCTGTTTGCGGCGCTCGACGCACTCATCGGCCAGAAGCGCGTGCCGGTGATGATTGCGATCTCGATTGGGAATGGCAGCGGCGATGCGCAGGGCAGCCAGCGCGGGCTGGAATACGACACGATGTCCGGGCGGTACGCCGAGTTCGTCGAGACCGAAGTCCTGCCGCTGGTGGAGAAGAACTACGGCATCAGGTTGACCAGGGATCCGGATGCGCGCGCCACGATGGGATGCAGCTCCGGCGCCGCTGCGGCCCTGTCGATGGCGTGGTACCGCACGGATTTGTATCACCGCGTGCTGAGCTACTCCGGAACGTACGTCAATCAGCAGTGGCCCTATGCCGCCGACACGCCAGGCGGCGCCTGGGAGTACCACCGGACGCTGATTCCGACGAGCGCCGCGAAGCCAATCCGTATCTGGCTCCACGTCAGCGACCGCGACAACTACAGCGAGAGCGACGGCATGCACGACTGGGTGCTGGCGAATCAGCGCATGGCGACCGTGCTGGCCGAGAAGGGATACAGGTACCAGTTCGTCTTCGCGCGCAACGCCGGGCACTGCGATCGCAGCGTGAAGCAGCAGACATTGCCGCAGGCGTTGGAATGGTTATGGAAGGACTTTGGCGCCGGCCGGTAGTTCAGCGTCCCTTTCACAGAATCAGCACAATCACCGCACACGGCGAGAAAACGATTTGACACCGAAAACGCAGTCCCCTGATACTGCCGGGAGCGCGCTGCAGGGCGCCTCCCACCCGCGGCAAGGGAACACTCCCACCTGTTTGGTCTGAGTTGCGTGCGTCTGCACCTTCTTTCAGCCTGGTTTCAGCGGGGTACAGGCGATTGATGAAAGGAGGTCGCAATGACCACTTCGAAATCTCTCCCTGCTCGTCCGTCTCTCGAGTCCCTCCGAAAACAGGCAAAGAAACTCGCGCGCGACATCGCCGCGGGTGACGCCGCGGCCATCGCGCGTGCTCGGGCGCAACTGCCAGGTGTCGACCTGCCCTTGACGCAGCGCAACGCGCAGCTCGTGATCGCGCGGGAGTACGGCTACGCCGGCTGGCAGGACCTCGTCGCCGAGGTGAGCAAACGCCTTGGCCAGGGTCTGGAGTGGGCGGCAAAACAGGCTCGACGCATCATTCACGACAACGACGTCGAACGCCTGAAGCAGCTGTTGGCTGAATACCCGCCGTTGTTTTCCTGGCAAGACGACGACGATCGCGGCGGTCTGCTGGGATTCGCCACCGGCGCCTATGGTGATGCAGGCGACCCGCAGCGAGAACAGTGGTTCACGCGCGGGGCGTCCGCAGAGCTGCTGATCGACGCCGGCGCGGTCGTTACGCCATCTGTGCTGAACGGCCTCGTCGACTCCCGCGCCAGAGGGCTACTCGAGCTGTTTCAACGTAAGGGCCTGCTGCCGCACACGTTGAAGTTCCTTGCGGCGCTCGGCGATGTCGATGCCGTTCGCGCCGCTCTCGGCGGGAACGGGAACGATCTCGCGACCGTCAATGAAGCGTTCGTGTCCGCCTGCCGATTCGGCCACGAGGCCGTTGCGTCACTCCTGCTGGAACGATCGATTGCATCTGACCCCGAGCTTGGCAGGCACATCGACGAAAGCACCGACCGCGTCACTTTCATCAAGGCTTTCGCGAAAGCGGACTCTGCGCAGGTCGCAGAGCTCGGACTGTGGAAGGTGTTCGTCATGGAGCAGGTGAGGCGCACGGTCGATGACGGCGATGCGACGGCGTTCGTCGGCCGTCTACATCGTGAGCCGTGGCTGCTGGGCGACGCCCACGTGGCGTTTCAGGCCCGGCTCATCGACATGGCCTCTTTTATGAGTGATCGCGGGGAATTCATCCGCGCCCTTCTCGACCTCGATCCCGCAATCCTGCGGTGTCAGCCGCCGCCCGAGTCGAAAGCCATCGAGTGGGCATTCGTGTATGCGAACACGCACCTGCTTCCATTGCTCACCCGTATCTGGCCGGTGCCGGACGACCTGGCGCATGCGGCGGGCATGGGCAACCTCGCGAGTGTGAAGCAGTGGTTCGACACGGCCGGCGTCGTCCGTAATCTCGACGATCAGTATCCTTACAACGACCCGGACGCGCGCGGCCACCTCCAGTGGGATACGCCCACCGCGCAGCAGGTGCTCGACGTAGCGCTCGCCTTTGCCGTCATCAACCGCCACTTCGACGTGGCGGACTTCCTGCTCGAGCACGGCGCAGACATCAACACCAACTGGAACTCCCACGAGCCCGCGAGCATCCTGCACCACCTGGTCTTCATGCCGAACCCCTACGAGTCGATGCGATTCCTCATCGACCGAGGCATCGACATGACGATCAAGGACTACCGTTGGGACAGTAACGCCGCTGGTTGGGCTCGCTACGGCTACAACGACGAGAAGCTGGCCCAGTGGCTGGAGGAAGCGGAACGGCAGCGGAAATGAGACGTTGAGCTTTCGAGACGATCGACCCTGACCGTCGTTTCTAGAGATGACAGACGTGACTTCCGTGACCACCGCCGAGTCGCTCTTTACGAAGTATCACGACCGCCTGCTCCGGTATGTCAGCCGTGCTGCAGGCGAACGTGAGGCCGCACGGGATCTGACCCAGGAGGTCTTTCTCAGGGTGAGCCGGGCTGCCATTCCGACGGCGCCCGCGCACCAGCTGGCCGGGTGGCTGTTCAAGATTGCCCGAAACGTCGTGCTCGACCACCACCGCCAGCGTCAACGCCGGCCGGAGACGAACCTTGGTTCCGTGCCAGAGACAACGAAAGACGCGCAGCAGGAGATGGCGCTTGCGCTGAAGCAGGCACTGGCAACGTTGCCTGACCTCGATCGAGACGTCTTTCTCCTCCGCGAAGTCAGCGGGCTCAGCCGCGAAGAGATCGCGACCGCGTGTGAATTGACGCCCGATGCCGTGCGATCCCGAATTCACCGCGCCCGGCTGGAGCTGCGCGCGGTGCTTGCTGCACCCATCACAGCGCTGCGACAGGAGCAGATCCATCCCGCTGGCAAGACGAGAACACCACGATGAAACCCAACCACGAAGTCATTTCCGATTTTCTTGACGGCGAGGCCTTCGAGCCACGCGCGCTCGGTGAGGCGTTGGCCGATCCCGCCGGGCGAGATCTCTTGATCGATTTCGTCGTGCTGCGGTACGCGGCACAGGCGGACGACGCTATGAGGGTTGTGGAAACGCCCGCGCGCAGAGGGTCGAACCGATTTCTCCTGTCGGCTGCTGCTGTGCTCGTTGCCCTCGTCGGCGGATATCAGTTCGGGCAGAGACAAGTCGAACACGATCCGACACCGCCGCCGGCGGTCACGCGTGTTGTGCCGGTCGAGTGGCAGAGCGCGCCGGAGGAGGCTGCGAAATGAAGGCGTGCGTCATCGCTCTCATCATCGTGCTGCAGTGTGCGAGTGCCGGACGCGCAGACGCCCAGGTTGTCGACGGCCTGCGCATCGAGGTCCGGGTAGCAGTCGGTCGCGCTGACGGGGGTGACCGACCCAACACCGGCTTTTTTATCGACCCAACCAACATCGGGAAGACCTCCACGTTCGCTTTCTCCAGGCTCGCAGATGTCTGCGTCACGCACGTGGGTCCCGCGCCGCCCGGTGATCTTGGAGAAGCCCCCGACGGGACGATGAAGAAACTCGACAGCGCGTGGACAGTTCGGGTCACGCCAACCGGACGGGCTGGTGAAGCCGTGACATTTCGACTTCAGTGGACGCGCAGCCGGGACAACGGAAAGCCGTCATCCGTCAGTGACGATGTGCACCTGACGCTCGGTCCTGGACAGTCACAGTCGCTGGACGTCATGCCTCAGGCGCCGAACGCGTCTGCGCCTCCGGCTGTGTGCACGATGTACCTGAGCGTTGCTGTCGAACACGTGCCGGAGCCAGACCGTGATCGGCGCCTGCTCGCGGTGGATCTCTGGCTCGTCGACCGGCTTCCCGGTGGAACGGAGCGCAGTCAACCGCTTTCCCTGAAAGGACTCTACAACCAGCCGATTCCGTTCTACTTCGACACGCTGACCGAGGGTACGAAGACACTCGACGTCTTCGGCGACCTGCTAATCTCGCCGGGAGAACGGACCTCGGAGATCAAGATCACGACTCGAAGCCGGGTGGCCGATCTGAAGCCGGCGCAGCGGCCTGCTGGTTACCCGGCGGGGGCGCCGTGGCCTGAGCAGTACGTGGGGCTGAAAACGGCAACGCTTCGACTCGTGCCGAATGAGGTCGTGTCGGTGTCGCTCCCGCCGGTCGGCGACGGGGGCACCGATGCCGCCGCGTTTGCCGGCCGCAATCTGTCGTTCAGAGTTCGCGTCCGTCAGATCCGGTAGCGTCACGTTCTGGCCTGCGGCGCAGATCAAAGGTATCGTCTCGTGCTACTCCGATCGAAGCGCCTGCAGGACATCGACGCGCGACGCGCGAGTGGCCGGCATGAGCGACGCTGCGATCGCCGCGCCGATGAGCACGACCGCTGCGCCGATCACAGGCAGCGCGCCTGGCAATTGCACGTTCCCGACGAAGCCCTCCGCCACGCGCACGAGCGCGTAGCCGCCGGCCGCACCGGCCGCGATGCCGATCGCGGCAATCCTCGCGCCGTCCCGAAGCACGCCGGCCCGCAGATCCCGCGGCGTCGAGCCGACGGCCAGCCGCACGCCGAACTCACGCGTGCGCGCGCTCACCGAGAATGCCAGCACGCCGGCGACGCCGACGATCGCGATGAGCAGGGCGATGCCGCCCAGTGCCGAGAACACGAACGCGTTCAATCGCTCCGGCGCCGAGGACTTCAGCGCGAATGTCCTCGAGCGCGGCCGGCCGCTCGACCGCCTGATCGGCGGAGACCTCGCGGATCGTGCGCGTCACGGACGGGATGAGCGCGCGCGGATCTCCTGCGGCACGCACGAATAGACGGCCGCCGCCGCCGCGACGCCGGGTAGTAGACGATCATCGACGGCTCTTGCACGACGTTGTCCTCATCCACGTCGGCGACGATGCCGACGATGCGGCTGGGCTGCTGGACTTCCAAGATTGGTTCCCAGATTGGTGGGCGTGAGACGACGGTTGAGCGCGTCACCGTTCGGGAACAGCCGCTGCGCCACGCTCTGGTTGACAATGGCCACGAGCTCCTTGCTGGTACGGTCGTCGTCGGTAAAGTCCCGGCCCGCGAGAAGCGGGACGCCGAGTACTGCGAAGTACTGAGGGGAAACGTAGCGCAACCGGCCCGTCGGGCTTTCTTCGCCGTTCGCGGGCTGGTACCCGTCGGCGACAAACTGCAGCCGTGTGGTGCTGCGGTCGCGCCAGGGCACGCTCCCTCCGATCGCGACACCCTCCACGCCTGGCAGCTCGCCGATCCGCCGCGTGGCTTCCTGGAGGACAGTTCTCCCTCGCGGGGTCGCGTAAGCCTGGTGCGAGTCTCGCCGGAAGGTCGATCGCCAGGACGTGTCGCAGGTCGTAGCCGGTGTTCGCGGTTTGCAACGCCGTCAAGGTGGCGACCAGCATGCCGGCGCCCGCAAGCAGCACGAAGGTGCACGCGATCTGAGTCGTCGCAAAGATCCGCAGACGGCGGTTCGTCCCTGGCGTGATCCGCACGCTGCCGCCGGACAGCCCCAAGCCGCCGGAGCGATCGGACGACGGGAGCCGGGGAATGTAGGCGAGCAGCACGGCCGCCACGAGAGCCAGCCCTGCGCCGAGCCAGAGCACGCTGGCGTCCACCGTGGCTTCGAGCGCGCGAACGGAAAAGCGCGCGGCATAGCGGCCCGCCACGCTCACGAGCGGCTGCTGCCAGCAGCAGGCCGAGGCCGGCGCCGGCCGCACAGAGGACCAGGCTTTCGGCGAGCAGCGTGCGCCGGAGCGCGCCGCGGCCCGCGCCAAGCGCGGCACGCACGGCCAGTTCTCCTTCACGGCGGACCGACCGGGCCAGAATCAGGTTGGCCACGTTCGAACACGCGATGACGAACACGACCGCCGCGGCCGCCATGAGCACGAGGAGGATGGTCCGGGCGGGCGACGCGATTTGTTCCTGAAGCGTCCTGACCTGCAGTTGGATCCGCGCCTGCGCGGAGTACGCGTCGGGATGCGCCTCGCAGCATCGACGCGTGCACGCTGGTGAGCTCGGCGCGTGCCGCTTCCACAGTGGCGCCTGGGGCCAGCCGGCCGAACAGGTCCGTCATGCGGTGCTTGCGGTCGGTATTCATGGTCGCCCCGAGATGGTGCGGGCTCGTCACCATGTTGGCGATGATCTCGGTCTCGGTCGGATACGGCACCGACGGTTCGAGGACACCGACCACGGTCGCGGCGTCTCGACCCGAGACGGATCGTCTGGCCCAGCACTGCCGGATCGCTGTTGAGGACGTCTTTCCAGAAACGGTGCGTCAGCACGACCGCGCCCGCCGCCCCGGGGCCATCATCGGCAGGGGTCAACAGCCGGCCGAGCACCGGGCGAAGTCCCATCACCTCGAAGAACGATCCGTTGACGACACCGGCCCTGACCAGCCGCGGCTCCCTGCCGAACCCGATCAGCGTGAAGTCGACGGTCGAAAAATCGCCGAACGCGGCGATCGGTCGTGGCGCGCGACTTGAAGTCATCGATTTCGGGCACGGAGAACGTCATGTTCTGGAGGCCGAGGCCCTCGGCGGCCTGACGGATGTAGATCAGCCGATCGGCCTCCCGATTGACGAGCGGACGGAGGAGCACGCTGCGAACCACGCTGAAAATCGCCGCGTTGGCGCCGATGCCGAGGGCCAGCGTGACCACCACGGTACTCGTCAGGCTCTTGGCGCGGAGGAGGGAGCGCAAGGCGAACCGGATATCTCGCGCGAGCGCTTCAGCCGCATCGTACCAGCGGCTGTACCAGACGCGCCGCATCTCGTCGCGGACGGCGGGCACGTAACCGAACTCCATCAGCGCCGCGCGCCGCGCGCTCGCCGGATCCTCGCCGCGCTCGATCCGCTCCTTGATGTTGATCGCCAGGTGGCCGCGGATTTCGTCGTCGAGGTCGCGTTCGTCGGGTCGCATGGCTCGCTCCTTCACTTGGCTGAATCCGCCGCCGCCGGGTTCATGATGCGACCGATGGCGTGGACCAGCCGCGACCAGCGGTCCTGCTCGCGGACGAGCTGCGCCTTGCCCGCCGCGGTCAGCTGGTAGTACTTCGCGCGCTGGTTGGCCTCGCTCACGCCCCATTCCGCCTTCAACCAGCCGCGCTTGACGAGACGGTGCAGCGCGGGATAGAGCGAGCCGGTTTCGACCTTGAGCAGATCGTCGGACTGCGCGCGGATGGCCTGGCCGATCCCGTGACCGTGGCGCGGACCCCACTGAAGCGTGCGGAGGATGAGCATGTCGAGCGTGCCCTGAAGGAGTTCGAGCCGGCGGTCGTCAGGCGTGTTGGCCATAGTCGTAGACAGTCTACGACCTTTGACGTAGACAGTCTACGGCCCGTTCCACCGGCGGAAGCATCCTTGATGAGCTTGGATCGGGGTGAGCCGCGCGAGACTCGGCCTTCGACACGTTCAGTGTGACGTGGCAGGTCGTAATGCTCTGACGCTCAGATCAGGCGATGCACTGCGCGACGATCGAGCGCTTGTGCTTTTGCAGGACCTCTCGAGCGCGGTCGTGGGTCAAAGGGCGATCGAAGAAGTAGCCCTGGCCGAACTCGCACGACAAGTCCTTGAGCCGGGCCGCCTGATCGGCGGTCTCGACGCCTTCGGCCGTGACGTTCATCGACAGGCCTGACGCCAGCGACAGGATCGCCCGCACGATCTCGACGTTGCCGGCGTTCTGGATGCCGCTGACGAACGACCGGTCGATCTTCAGAGTCTGGACCGGCAGCTGCTGGAGATAGCTCAGCGCCGAATAGCCCATGCCGAAGTCGTCCAGTCCGAGCTGGACGCCGAGCCGCGCGCAGCGCCTGCAGAATCCCGATCACCTCGTCCGAGCCTTCGAGGACCAGGCTCTCGGTGATCTCCAGCTTGAGCCGCTGCGGTTCCAGTCCCGTCTCGGCCAGCACGCGCGCCACATCGGTCACGAGCGCAGGGTGCAGGCACTGGCGCGCCGAGAGGTTCACGTTGATCATCAGGTTGGCGCACTCCGGGAACTCGCTGTCCCAGGCGCGCATCTGGCGGCAGGCTTCCCGGAGCACCCAGAGCCCGATCGGCACGATCAGGCCGGTCTCTTCGGCGATCGGGATGAAGCCGATGGGCGGAACGAGGCCGCGGATCGGATGCTGCCAGCGCACCAGCGCTTCGAACCCGCTCAACTGCTGATCCGACAGCGTCACGATCGGCTGATAGTGGAGCTGAAACTCCTGCCGCTCGATCGCCCGCCGCAGATCCGATTCGACGACGAGTCGCTCTTCCGCCGCTGCGAGCATCGACGTGTCGAAGATCTCGCAACGGGCCTTGCCTCGATCCTTCGCGCGATACATCGCGGTGTCCGCATCGCGCACCATGTCTTCGGCCCGTTGATACCGTGCGTCCGCCCATGACGACGCCGACGCTGAGCGAGACCACGACCGCGCGGCCTTCGAGCTCGAACGGTTTGGCGACGGCACTCACCAGCCGCTCGGCGATCATGCGGGCGTCGACGACGCCGCGGACGCCGGCCAGGAGCACCGTGAACTCGTCGCCGCCGAGCCGCGCAAGGGTGCACTCGCCGGCGAATCGTGGCGACGGTGTCGGTGCTTCGCAACGACTGTTCGAGCCGGCGCGAAATGCCTGTCAGGAGCTCGTCGCCGGCGGCGTGACCCAGGCTGTCGTTGATGATCTTGAAGCGGTCGACGTCGAGGAAGAACACCGCGAACTCGAAGGCGCCGGCGGCGCGGCTGCGCGCGATCAGCTCGTTCAACCGCTCCATGAACAGCAGCCGGTTGGGGAGGCCGGTCAACGGATCGGCCCGGCGCGCCGTGAGCTGCGTGCGGATCCGCGCCTGTGCGACCGCGAAGTCGACCGGCTTCGTCATGTAGTCGTTGGCGCCCGCATCGAGCGCTTCGACGACGTCCTCGCTGCCGTCCTTGGCCGTGACCATGATGACCGGCAGCTCCGAGACGGAGCGCGATTCGCCGCAACTGCCGCAGCGTCTCGAGGCCGTCCATCCCGGGCATCATGACGTCGAGCAGCACGAGATCGACGTGCTGGGCGGCAGCGATGGCGAGCGCCGACGGCCCGCTGTCGGCCGCCAGGACACGGTAGCCCACGCGCTCGAGCCGTCGCTGCAGCGCGTCGCGATTCAGGAGCTCGTCATCCACCACGAGCAATGTGTCATCGACTGAATCGCCGGGGCGCGAGGCGCCCGCGTCTGGCTCGACGCGCGGGTCGACGTCATGTCGTTGCCGTCGCAGCTCGTCGCGAGCAGCGCCTCGATCTTGTCGAGCAGCGGCTGGAAGCGGATCGGTTTGGTATCGAAGTCGTCGCCGCCGGCCTGGAGGGCCTGGTCGCGGTCGTTGGTCATCGCATGCGCGCTCAACACGATGATGGGGATGAGCCGGGTCGCGGGATCCGCTTTCAACCGGCGCGTCGCCTCCCATCCGTCGACGCGCGGCAGGCCGAGATCCATCAGGATGACATCGGGACGCTCGGCGCGCGCGAGCTCGATCGCCTGCGCTCCGTCGACCGCCAGCACGATGCGATAGCCTCGCCGCGTCGAGCCGTCGCGAGAGCGCATCGCGGCTCAACTCGTTGTCCTCCGCCACCATGATCGTTGCCATCGTTGCTCCGCGGCCGGCTAGGCGGCGCTCTCCCCAGAGAGCACCGGCGACTCTGTCATCTCCGGCGCGGCGTCGATGGGCAACCGGACCGTGAATCGGGATCCCACTGTCGGCTCGCTCTCCACGGCGACGTCGCCGCCCATGAGGCGGCAGAATCGCGACACCAGCGCGAGGCCGAGGCCGGTCCCGCCGTACTTGCGCGTGGTCGTGACGTCGGCCTGCGTGAACGGGTCGAAGACCTTTGACGTCTGCTCGCGCGTCATGCCGACGCCGGTGTCCGTCACGGTGAACGCGATCGACGGGCGGCCCCCGGCGACGCACGTCTGGACGTCGAGCACGATCGTGCCGGCGCGCGTGAACTTGGCGGCGTTGCTCAGGAGGTTGAGGAGGATCTGACGCGTCTTCATCAGATCCGCGGTCATCGTGCCGACCCCGGCGCCGCAGTTCACGGTAAACGTGTTGCTCGTTCTTCTGGACGAGCGGCTCGACGGTGTGGAGCAGCTCGTCGAGCATCGCGCGGATCTCGAAGGTCTCCGGCGAGACGGTCATCTTGCCGGCCTCGATCTTCGAGAGGTCCAGGATGCCGTTGATCAACTCGAGCAGGTGCTTGCCCGACGACTGAATGCGCTGGAGATCGGTGATGAAGCTCTCCTGCCCCTGATCCTCGGCGACTTCCTGCAGGAGCTCGCTGTAGAGAAGGATCGCGTTCAGCGGCGTCCGCAGCTCGTGGCTCATGCTGGCGAGGAAATCGCTCTTCGCGCGCGTCGCGGCCTCGGCGCGTTTCTGCGCGACGCGCAGCTCTTCGACGAGCCCCGACAGTTGTTGCGCGTTCCGTCGCTGCGTGTCGTGCGCGTCCTCGAGGTGGCGCGTATGCCGCGCGAGCTCGGCCTCGGCGTGTTTGCGCTCGATGCCCACGGCGACCGCGTCCGCCACCGCCGCCATCGATTCCAGCGCCGCCGTCGAGAGGTCGCGCCGTGAAAAGATCGCCATGACGCCGACCAGCTTCGAGTCGACGAGCAGCGGATAGCCGGCAAACGCCACGATCCCGTCGCCGTGCGGCGATTCGGGATCGGCGAGCGGGGGATCGACGGGCCGGGCGCTGGTGATAAGCGGCTGTCGCGTCGCGGCGATCGCACCGATCAGGGAGCTGCCCACGCGCACGCGGCCTGACGTGCCGTCGATCCCCGCGCCGGTGCCTCCGCTCGCGCGCAGCTCGAGCATCTGGCCGCTCTCGTCGAGGGTCCAGATCCGCGCGAGCCCGTCGTGCAGATCCGCGACGAGCGCGTCGGCACAACCCTGCGAGCATTCGGTCGAGATCGGTCGGTTTGGTCAGCGCGAGGCCGACGGCCGACGTCAGCGAGGCGAGCGCATGCGCGTCGTTCTCGGCATGCTGCCGTGTTCGCACTTCCTGTTCGAGGGCCGCCGTTCGCTCCGCTCGCTCGCGCATCTCCACGGAGCTCCGGAGGCAGGAGACGACGAGGAAGACGTCTTCGAAGATGACCCAGGCCGAGTGCTCCACCCAGCGCCAATTGCTCGTGACCAGCACGCCGTACACCGATTGCGGCCAGAAGATCCCGCGCAGCATGTGGTCGAGCGCGACGACCACCGTCGCCGGAACCAGCACCCGCCAGTCGCGGTAGAACGCGAGGAACGCGAGCGATCCGAAGACATGAAAGTGGGTCTCGATTCGTCCGCCGGTCAGGTGAATGAGCAGCGCGCTCATCAGCATCTGCGCGACGGCGATCGTGTAGCGCGTCGAGGGCTCGCCCGGTCGCAGGACGGCGAGGAGCGCCGGGAACACGCTGACGAGGCCGCCGAGCACGACGGCCGCCCAGACGTGCAGGTGGATCGTGCTGACGGTACCGGACCACGCCAGCGGCGACACCCACACCGCGAAGATGATGCCGGCGATCCACTGAAAGCCCATCAACCAGGCAAACAGCCGATCTGTGCGCCGGTAGATATCGCGCTGGTACTCGTCGAAGAGCGCGTCGGCGCGGCTCGGCGCAGCGGGATTGGGCTTCGGCAGATCAGGCGTCATGGCGGTGGCTCAGTCGATTCAGACGCCCAGGTTGTGAAAGAGCGGACACCCGAAGACGCTCGTTCCGCGCTTTGGGGGCGATTCGCGATTCAGCAGGGCGACCAGCGACTGCCGTCCCAGGTTGTCGCCCGCATGCGCGCGAGCGCCGGTGATCCCACCGCTGAAGACCAGCTCGCCGTGCACGTCGTAGAGCAGCGTCTGGCCTGACGTCGCAGCGCCGAAGTGCCGCGCCGCGCGCCCGTCGTCATCGCGCACGACTGTGACGCCCGGCAGACCAGCGGCAGTTCGCCAGAGGTCCGTTTGTTCCCAGCCGTCGCCGAAGCGGGTGGGCACCATGAACAAGATGTACGTCTTGGGAGGAGTCCGCGCGCGTGCGATCGCTTCGGCGAGCTCTCCCAGGCTCGCGCGCGTGCACGTGCAGTGCGGGTGGGCGAGCATCACCAGCGTTGGCCGATCGGTGGCGCGGGCAAGTGTCGTCAGCGCCGGCCACTGTTCGGGGGCGTGTGCCGCTTCGCCCGGCGTATTGTCGTACCGCCAGAGCACCCACAATCCCGCTGCCGCGGCAGCTCAGCCAGATCGCTCCAAGCACGGGCACCCACACTCGTGGGGCCACCTTCGCCAAGGTTTTTGCGAGCCCAAACCCTTTGGCCGCGTGAACAAAGACACGACTAGCGCGCATGGAATGCACCGCAGTCGAGCAACCCGCGCGCCATGGCCTGGTCGGCTTCGAAAAGGCGCCCAAGTCATTTTGTGTCAGTGATTTGTGCCTGTACGGCTAGAGTTGCGCGAATCGGCAGTGCGTGTGCTGTTACGGATCATTGAAGTGCGGTTTTCGTCTTAGAATCGCGCCGAAGTGAATCAGCAAAAGCGGTTACATCGTTGTGTTCAGATATGGTGCGATCAGCCGGATTGATCGACCTTCCCTGGAGTGCTGATCGAGCCCGGGCGAGCGGCCCAACCATGGTGAGGATGACAGTCCGGACTGAAAGACTCCGGGACAGCTGCTCGCTGCGAGGGTCCGCTCATACAATCAAAGTCGTCCAGGTTTCCGAGGAGCACCCAGTGAGCGAGCCAGAAGAAGATTTCGCCGCGTTGTTCGAGGCGTCCGTCAAGGCGCGGCAGTTCGACCGCGGCCAGACGATCGAAGGCACCATCGTGGGCTTCGGCCCGAAGGTGGCGTTCGTCAACGTGGGTGGGAAGGCCGAGGCCGAGATCGACATCGCGGAACTGAAGGACGCCGACGGCGACGTCGAGGTGTCGATCGGCGATCGCATCCAGGCGATGGTCGTCTCGACGAGCGGCGGCATCGTGCTCTCGCGCAAGGGTGTGCGCAACGCCGCCACGCAGCGCGAGCTCGAGGACGCGTTCCAGTGCCGGGCTTTCGGTGGAAGGCAAGGTGGAGAACGTCAACAAGGGCGGTTACGAGGTGCGCATCGCCCGCGAGCGCGCGTTCTGTCCGCTCTCGCAGATCGACATCGTCCGCACCACGGACGCCGGCGGTCCACGATCGGCAAGGTCTACGCGTTCCGCATCGTCGAGTACAAGGACGGCGGGAAGAATGTCGTGGTCTCCAGGCGCAAGCACCTCGAAGAGGAGCAGCGCGCGACGGCCGCGGATCTGCGCAAGTCGATCGTTCCTGGCGCCGTGCTCACCGGACGGGTGGCGTCGGTGCTCGAGTTCGGGGCATTCGTCGATCTGGGCGGCGGCATCCAGGGTTTGCTCCACGTGTCCGAGATGAGCTGGTCGCGCACGACCACGCCCGGCTCCATCGTCGCGCCCGGCGATCAGATCACCGTGAAGGTGCTGCGCGTGGACGATGCCACGCAGAAGATTTCGCTCGGACTGAAGCAGCTCCTGGACGACCCGTGGACGCACGGTGCCGTCCACGTACGAGGTGGGCCAGGTGCGCAAGGGCCGCGTTACTCGCGTGGCGGAGTTCGGCGCCTTCGTCGAACTGGAGCCGGGGATCGAAGGGCTGGCGCACGCCTCCACCTTTGCCCCGACGGGCCGCACCGGCGGCTGGGCCAAGTCGGTGGCGGTGGGCATGACGGGGGCGTTCGAGATCCTGAGCATCGATCCCGCGCAGAAGCGCATCGGCATCGCGCTCGTGGACGAAGCGTCCTCCCGCGCGGCGGGAGCCACCTCGCCGCAAGACGCGTTCGCAGTCGGCACGATCGTGACCGGCAAGGTGGAGCGTCACGAGAAGTTCGGCGTGTTCGTGTTCCTGGCGCCGGGTCGGACCGGCTTGATGCCGTTCGCGGAAACCGGCGTCGATCGCGACAGCGACATGCTGAAGGCGTTCCCGATCGGCAGCGACGTCGAGGTCGTGGTGCTCGAGGTCGATCCGTCCGGCCGCCGCATTCGGTTGAGCAGGAAAGCGGTGGCGCAGCAACGCGAGCAGGCGGAGCTGCGCGAGTACGCCGCGAGGCCGGATGCCGCGCCCACGAGCTCGCTGGGATCGCTCGCCGACAACCTGCGGAACGCCCTCAAGGGACGCTGAGAATTCCCCAACAACCACGTCGAGGCCCAGCGATGAACGTCATGCGTCCACTCGGCGCCTCACTGGCACTGGCGATCGCCGTGGCGGCGTCCATGGCACAGACGCCATCCGCGCCTCCGACGGCGTCCGACGCCGACATCCGGAAGATTCTCGCCGACCGGATCGACGTGCACCGTCAGGCCGTCGGCATCGTCGTCGGCGTCGTGGACGCGAACGGCCGACGCATCGTCGTCTACGGAAAGCGGGCCGCCAGCGATCCACGGCTGCCCGACGGTGACACGGTCTTCGAGATCGGGTCGATGACCAAGGTGTTCACGTCGATACTGCTGGCGGACGCGGTCGAACGGAAGGAAGTGGCATTGACCGATCCGGTGGCGAAGTATCTTCCGGCAACGGTGACGGTGCCGCAGAGAGGCAGAGCGATCACGCTCGAGGATCTGGCCAGCCACCGGTCGGGGCTCCCGCGCATGCCATCGAACTTCGCGCCGCAGGACGCGAGCAATCCGTACGCCGACTATTCCGTCGAGCAGATGTACCAGTTCCTCTCAGCGCATCAGCTCACACGCGACGTCGGCGCTCAGTACCAGTACTCGAACTATGGCGCCGGGCTGCTCGGTCACGTGCTGGCGCGGCGGGCGGGCATGGACTACGAGGCGCTCGTCAAGGCCCGCATCACGGGGCCGCTCGGCATGCGCGACACCAGCATCACGCTGACGCCGGAGATGAAGGCACGCCTCGCCAGCGGCCACACCTCGTCGCTCGAACCGGCCAGGAACTGGGACCTGCCGACGCTCGCCGGTGCGGGCGCGCTCCGCTCGACGGCGAACGACATGCTGACGTTCCTCTCAGCCACCATCGGGCACACGCCGTCGCCCTTGACTGCCGCGACGGCGCGAACGCTGGCGGCCCGCTGGCCCGCCGGACAGGGATCGATGGAGATTGCGCTCGGCTGGCACATCTTCAAGGCGCCCGGCGGCGATCTCATCTGGCACAACGGCGGGACCGGCGGGTACCGGACCTTCATGGGCTACAACCCGCTCACCCGCGTCGGTGTCGTCGTGCTCTCGAATACCAGCACGCCTGCCGGGCCCGACGACATCGGGCGCCATCTGCTCGACCCCTCCCTGCCGCTCGTCCAGACCTTCTCGCCTCAACCCAAATCGCGCACGGAGATCAAGGTCGAGCCGAGCGTGTTCGATCGCTATGTCGGACGGTATCAGCTGGCGCCGTCCGCGATCCTCACCGTGACCCGCGATGACAGCCGGTTCCTCGTGCAGCTCACCGGTCAGCCAAGGTTCGACATCTTTGCCGAGAGCGAGAAGAAGTTCTTCCTCAAAGTGGTCGACGCGCAGCTCACGTTCGAGACCGACGCGCAGAACAAGGCTGTCGCGGTCGTCCTGCACCAGAACGGAATCGATCAGCGTGCGCCACGGATCGAGGGCGAGCCGGTGACCCCGAAGACCATCGCGCTGGCGCCCGAGGTACTCGATCGCTATACCGGCCGCTATCAGCTGCCGTCCGGGTTGGTGATCACGATCACGCGCAAGGACGCGAGGCTCTTCGCGCAGCTCACCGGCCAGCCGGAGTTCGAGGTCTTCGCGTCGAGCGACCGTGAGTTCTTCTACACGGTCGTCAACGCGAAGCTCGTGTTCGAATCAGAGGGATCGGCACGCGCAACCGCCGTGGTCTTGCATCAGAACGGACAGACGCCGCGCGCGCCGCGGATCGAGTAGAGGTTCAGACAGGTTCGGTGTCAGGCAGTGAATCGTGAACAGCGGAGAATTCACGATTCACTGCCTGACACCACCTTCCTAGCGCAGGTCGTCGTAGCGGACCGCGATGATCTCCAGCCGCTTGGGCCCGCGCGGCGCGCGAAGCGTCACCGTGTCGCCGACGTGTGCCGTCAGCAGGGCCCTCGCCAGCGGAGAGCGCCAGGACACGCGGGCGTCGCCGGAATCGAGCTCGTCCACGCCCACGATGGTGACCTCGCGCTCGTCGCCGGTCCCGTAGAGGATTGTGACAGTCGCGCCGAAATGCACACGTTCGTGCGTTTTGCCCGAGTTGTCCACCACGACGGCCCGGTCGAGACTCTTCGACAGATAGCGGATACGCCGGTCGATTTCGCGCAGCTTCCGCTTGCCGTAAATGTAGTCGGCATTCTCCGAGCGATCGCCGTTGCCCGCGGCCCACGCCACGGTGGCGACGACCGGCGGCCGCTCCACCTTCCACAAGCGTGCGAGCTCCTCCTGCAGCCGCCGGTACCCGCCCGGCGTGATGTAGTTCTTGACCTCGTCAGTCATAGGTCTGGGGTCTGATCGGGCCCCCAATCAGTTCTGCCACACCGCAAATCCCTGCGCCCGTAACCATGCGGCGAGTCTCGGTTCCATGCACGCGGCAAGCCGGTATGGCAGGCGCGAGAACCCTTCGACCAGATCGAGCCTCAGCCTGACGCCATGAGCGCGGACGAAGCGTCCTGACTGCGTTCCCACCCGGTGACGCTCGAACCGCTTTTTGGGCGTGAGCCCGGTCACCCCAATGTACAGGCATCCGGCCGCCGCGCCCCCGGGATTGCGCTCGCGGAAAGCGCGCTTCTTCCAGACCGTCCGATCGAGCTCGATCGCGTAGACGCTGTGGTGGCCCCGCGACCACGATCGCGCCGACAGGCCCGCGCACAAGGAGAAGACTTCCGCCTCGACTCCGCTCGCCCGGCTGGGTTCGAGCGGCTCGCGCGTGCCAATCTTTCGTTTTCCACCCCACCGGAAGAAGACATCGGACGAGGTCTTCCTCGTGCGGATCACGTACCCGTGTCCCCACTGCGGATAGTCCGCGTGGCGGACGATGCCGCCGGGCGCGACAGGTTGATGCGCGTCAGATCCCATCGCGCCGCTGTTCAACCGGGATGTTCTCCGGCCTCGCCGAACCGGGCTTCACCCTCTCGAAGTAATCATGGAACACCAGTGCCAGCGCTGCGCCGTACGCACGCCAGTGCGCACTGGACGACGGCTGCTTCAAGCCCTCGATCCAATTGCAGTTGAACTCGTGCACCACCGCGTCGATGCCGTAGCGCAGGAGCCAGCCCTCGCCGAGCGTGCCGCTGTTGCGGAACGTCGGGCTCGTTGTCCCCTCGGTGAACCAGGTGTGGCGGCGCAGGAGCTGCTCGAGAACCGCCATGCGGGCGATGTGTCGATCGATCTGCGGGACGGGCGGCCGGCTGATGTGCAGCCGTCCGTTGCCATCGTTGTGCAGCTCCAGCGCCAGCTGCGGCTTTCGGCCCGCAGCGATCTCGCCGTCGAGCCACCGTTCGAGCGCCGCGTTCTCCGGTGACAGCTCCGCATCGGCGGGCGTGTCCCAGCCGCGATTGAGATCCATGCCGCGAAGGTTGAAACGTGTGCCGCCCCGCGCGACGCCGTCCTTGTTCGCCATCGGCAGTACGCTCACGTTATAGACGCGAAGGAAACGCCGCGTCTCCTCGTCGTCGGTGAGCAGCCGCTCGATGAGCCCCTGAGCGACCCAGTTGCTGCCGCTTTCCCAGGGATGCGCTCGCGCGCGGACGAAGACGCGATTCGGCGCGGCCGGATCGCCGATGCGGACGATCTCGAGCTGCCGGCCGGCGACGGTGCGGCCGATCGGTTCGATCCGAACGAGCCGATGCGAGCGGATAGTGCCGAGCAAACGCTCGAGGTCCGACAGGCGATATGGCTCCATTCGCGCGACGTGCAAGCGTGGTCCGGCCATTGTCACGCGCAGCTGCACCCGGTTGCCGGGCAGACTGTCGGTTGGCACGGTCCTCCACGTCTTCCCGTCGTCCGAGATCGCGACGGTCTTCAGCTCGCCGGCGACCGAACCGGGTTGACCGTTCCACACGTTGTCCAGATTCCGGAACTCGAGAGTGAGCGACGCGCCGGGGCGTGCGTGCACGACGAAATGAACATGACCGGCAGCGCGATTCGGCGAGGAGCGTTCGTGGTCGTAGAGCAGATTGATTCGGACGACGTCGTCGACGATCTCGTACCACAGGGGCGAGCCGTTCTCGATGCTGGTGTCGATGAAGGCGAGCGCGCCGGAAGGCGCCTGCCGCATCGAGGCGAATGCCGATGCGCCGGCCAGAGCTGCAGCAGCCCCGATGGACAGAGCAATCACTCTCAGCATGCATCCTCCAGAAAACGCTCGGTCCGATCGAAAGCCGTGTGTGACATCGTAAGGGCGGTCCCGCCAGCCCGCTCGACGGGTTTACACAGAGCTCTTTGTAATGTAAGTATCCGCCGAGGAAATCGCGAGCCGACCTATGCCACAAAGTTCTTCGCCTGGTGAGCGCGCTCTGGACGCGGCCTTTTCGATCGGACGCGACCTGGCGCATGCGGTACGGTCGGCCTTCATCCTGATGGTGCAGCGCTCGAACTTCCCCAACAGCGATGCCAGCGAGGTGCGCGCCGCGTTTCAGAATGCCGCGGCGCAGGCGCTGGGGAAGAAGTGATCAAGGAGGACGCGTCGTGAGAAGGTTGACAACGATGGTGGCAATGACGATGCTCGCGGTGGGAGTCGTTCGGGCTGAGGCGGATGTGTCTGGGACCTGGGCGTTCGTGATGGAGACGCCTGGCGGTCAACGGTCCGCGACCGCCGTGATGAAGCTGGACGGCGAGAAGGTCACGGGCACGTGGGACGACCAGCCGCTGGAGGGTACGTTCAAGGGCGACTCGCTCGAGTTGTCGTTCCCCTTCACGTCAACCGAGAACGGGCAAAAGGCCACGCTCAAAGTGACAGGACGACTCGACGGGGACACGCTGACCGGCAATTGGCAGTTCGGCGAGTACGGCGGGGCGTGCAAGGCAAGCCGCAAGAAGTAACGGCCCCGCCACGTTCGGCCGAGCGATTCACGACACCCATACCCGGCGTTGTCCGTGCTCGCGGCTACCCGGATATCGCCCCGCCGCCGGTTTCTGCCGATCGAGCGGGCCGTCGATGCCGAAGATCCCGTGAGCGCCCGGATGATCGTTGTCGGTCGACAGCGGACCGCTCCTGCGCCTGAGTGCAATCAGCACAGCTGCCACGGCCGTCCCAGAGAGCAGCGCGGTTACCATTGCAAACCGGATTTGAGGCACGAAGATCGCGACGGTGACAGCCGTGGCGACCATGCCGAGGCCGCCGATACCGTCGACCGGGATGTGCGCCATGTTGATGAGCCCCGGAGACGGAGGCTCCAGGCGGCGACTGACCGACTCGCGACCCGGCCGGACGCGAAACGCGAGGAGGGCCACGACGATGCCGCCGAGAAGTCCGGGAACGAGGATCATGAGGAGAGGTTCCACGGTTGCCTCCTTGTTGGTAGGTCGATCCAGCGTAACACACGAAATTTACCGGCTCTGCGACAGCCCCTACCCAGAGTGCTTTGTAGTGTAAAGTATCCGTCGAGGAGATCGTGAGCCGACGTCTGCCACACAGTTCTTCGCTTGCTGAGCGCGCTCTGGATGCGGCCCTTTCGATCGGACGCGACCTGGTCCATGCGGTACGGTCGCTCGCCAAGGAGCGGGCGTTCACGCTGGTCTGCGTCATCTCGCTCGGCATTGGCATGGGAGCCGTCGTCGCGCTCGCAACCTTCACGCGCATGATCACGGCGCCGGCGCGCGTCATCGATACGAACGGGCTGACCGAACTCCTGGTGCTCCCGCTCGGTCCGCTTCGCGCCAAGGCCGGCGAGTGGGCGCTCGAACGGTGGTCCTATCCGGATTATCAGTCGTTGCGGGAGGCTGATGTCGGCATGGCCATCACGGGGTGGACCAGGGAGTCCAGCCAGTTCGGCGGGCAGACTTCGGACAAGAAGACGCCGCCCCCTCGTGTGTCGACGCTGTACGTCTCGGCCAACTACTTCAGCACCTTCGGCGTGTCGCTGGCGCGCGGACGTGGATTTGACCCTGCGATCGACGATGCGCCATCGGCCGAGCCGCGCGTCGTCATGAGCCATGACTTCTGGCAGAGCCGCGTGGCAGGCGATCCCGAGATCATCGGTAAGTCCGTGACGATCGATGGCGTCGCGCATACAGTGGTCGGGATTGCACCGGCCGATTTTCGTGGCCACTTCCATTTCTTCGAAGCGCCAGGTTCTCTGCTGTTCATTCCCCTGGAGCGGCACCCGCGCCTGCGGGCGAATCCGAATCTTCGAGACGACAGGTCTGTGGACTGGGTACGGATCCACGGCCGGCTCGCACCAGGCGTCGACATCAATCGCGCGAACACGCTCGTGTCGGCGGCGGTGGCCGGTTTGGCGCAGCGATATCCCGGCATCGAACGAATTCAAGGCGGCCACAGTCGAGCCGTACCTACTCGCAGGGTGCGGCCGGCTGGCCGGAGGGCCGGCGCGCAATCAGCGTTCTGTTCAGCCTGGCGGGAGCGGTGCTCCTGATCGTGTGCCTGAACATCTCCGGCATGATGCTGGTCCGCGGCGCCAACCGTGAGCGCGAGCTGTCCATCCGCGCGGCGCTGGGCGCGGGCCGGCGGCGTCTCATCCAGCATCTGTTCTTCGAAGCGGTATTGATAGCGTTTGCAGGAGGCGCGCTCAGCGCGTTCGTGCTGTTCGGTATTCCTGCCCTGGCTGGATGGTATATAGGCGCGCCGGTTCCCGAAGAGATCGATCTGGACGCCGTCGGTGTCGCGATCTCGTTTGGACTGTGCCTGCTGGTGAGCGTGCTCTTCGGGTTGATGCCGGCCGTTCGCTTCAGCCGTCCCAATCTGATCACCGCGTTGAAGGACGAGGCCGGCGGCGGGGGACGCCACACGATTCGCGTGCATCGTGTGGCGGCGATGGTTCAAATCGGCATCGCCGTACCGTTTCTCGTGCTCAGCGGCGTGATGCTCGATCGCGTGCGGACGGCCGAGTTTGGCTTTCCAACCGATGGACTGGCGGCCGCGCGTCTGCCGGCGCCAGTCGGACCGGAGCGGGAGGCCGGCTTCTCCATCCGGAGGGTTCGCGACAATCTCCAGCAGGCCAGCGGCGTTCGCTCGGTTGCCCTGGCCGAGGGCATGCCGATTGACTTCGACTACCGGCTCTTTCGAGTCGGGCGCAAGGACGGATCGGAGTTCGTCACGGCGCACGTCACGCGCGTCGGCGAGAATTTCCTGGAGACAATCGGCGCGCCGCTCGTTCGAGGCCGGACGATCACTGCTCGAGGACCGCATCATGGCGGCGCCCGTCGCGGTGATTTCCGAACCGCTCGCCAGGCGACTCTTTCCGGACACGGAGCCGATTGGCGAACGGGTGACCCTCACGCTGGAAGATGCGCTCGTGCTCGTCCGCCCGGCTCGTTCCCTCAACGAAGATGGCCGCGAGCAGGAGTTCACGATTGTGGGCGTGAGTGCCGACTTCGCCACGTCACAACTGACCACCGAGCGGCCGCAGATCCTGCTGCCGCTGCCAGACCTGCTCGCGCCGACGGTGCACCTCATCGCGCGCGGCGCGCCGGGCGACGAACCGAAGTTGAAGGCCGCCCTGGAGAGTGCGCTCCGCGAGCTGGGCGTCGAGGCGTTGCCCGGCGTGGCGTTCGCCGGCGTCGTCACCGGACAAGACCTCGTTCAAAAGAGCCTGGGCGACTTGGTTTCGGAATCCATCGGCGTCGCATTCGCCGGCGGTGTCGTGCTGATTCTGGCCGCGCTCGGAATCGTCGGTGTCGTCGGGTTCATGGTGGCCACGCGAACACGCGAATTGGCCGTTCGCATGGCGCTCGGGGCCACGCGTCTGCGCGTGTTCGGCCTGATGCTGTCGGACATCGTGAAGCTGGTGATCCCCGGCGTCGCCGGCGGCCTTCTCCTGGCGTCGGTTCTGATTCGCACGATGGAAGACGTGATGGGCACTCCGCTCACCCTCGGCCCGACTCCGCTCGGCGTCATGGAGCCGCTGATCTATGCGCTCGCTTCCGCGATCGCCGTCTCCGTCGCACTGCTGGCCGGCCTTCCGGCCGCACGCCGCGCGACCTCTGTCCAGCCAATGGTGGCGATGCGGTCGGAGTAGGCGACGAGTTCGGAGATTGATGATCTTCGAAGACCGGAGGTCCGAGCCTGCTGCTCCGAAGGAACCGAGATGCGCATCGGCATCTGTGGCTCCGGGCAGCAAGCTCGGAACGATGGCTTACGGGTTTTGTGCGCTGGCTCCCTCGCAGGACACTTTCGCGTGCCAGTTCACGAACATGCCGGTAGGGTTCTCCTTCCACGCCCAGACATGCAGCGTGTAGAATGCCGGCAATCCAAAGCGGTTCGGGCTCTCGAACAGATGCAGCAGCTGTCCCATGAGCTGCGGCGTGCCGACTCCCTTCTTGTCCCAGGCCTCCGCGAACACCAGATAATCTGCGCCGATGAGCCGTCAGCGCCCGTTCGGTCTCGGCTCGTAAATCACAATCTCAGGCTTCGTCGGGTCCAACTCACCGTCGCCCACCAACGCCAGGTTTACGTAGTGGAGGCCCATCGCGCCAGAGTCCGGTCCGCTGACGCAGCCGAACAGCAGCTGGTACCCCTCCGCCTCGGCCACCGACACGTCACGGAAGCGCTCGGTCGATTCCCGGACAATCTTCACGAGGGCGTCGGTCGACGAGCCGTGATGATGTGCGGCGATCCGAGCGGTCCGACTTTCTTGCGCTCGCACCAGTGACGACAGAAAACCCATGAGAACAAAAATGCCGATAGTCGAATAGCCGAATGACTTTGCGAATCGTTTGACATTCATAGAAACCTCCATGTCTTACATCATCAGCGTCACTGCACCGGTCACCACCAACGAGCCGCCCCAGATCAGATCGAGGTTGAACCAGGCGCGGCGCAGGATCCCCACACCGAGCTTCTCGAACACGAGCAGCGCGACGAACGCCGTCACTGCCAGGTAGCTCACGGCGTGCAGGCCGGTGGCGAACAGCGCGACACCCGCGGTCGTCGCCGTCCGCTGCGGCCGCGTGGTGCAGGTGCCCACCCTCGTCCGCCATCGACATGCCCACGAACACGGGCACGACCATGAGGCCGGCGCCATGTGCCGTGGCCATCAGAAACGACCACACCGTGAGTCCGCCCATGCCCACGCGCATGCCCACCCAGCGCGGATGCAGATGGCGAAAGAACCGCATGACGCCGAGCGCGACGAGGACGCCGGCGATCGGCCAGCGAAGCTCCCGGATCGGAATGACCGTTCCAATCGCCAACGCCACGCCGACCGAGCCGGCGACGGCCAGCGCATGGCCGGCACCGAGTGGCACGAGCGCGCGAAGCACCGCTCCGCGGCGGCGCTCCTGCATCCCGAGCGCCACCGCGAACAGCCAGCCCATTCCGGGATTGATGCCGTGAAAGGCGCCGAGCGAAATCAGCATCGCCATTCCGCCTTCGCTGAAGCTACGGCGGACAAGGATCAGTCAGCTCGGTCATGACGCAGCTCTCACGCGAAGCAGTAGGAGTCGGAGCTCGCGTCGCCGCCCTCCAGATGAACCTGGTGCGGACGCATGCCGTCGAATTGCACGAACCCGGCGGGATCGAGCGCGATGCCGCCGTTCGGGTCCGCATCGACCTTCGCCAGCCAGCCCTTGATCCCGTCGGGATAGAACTGCTCGTCCCACGTGCGATAGAGCGAGTTGGTCACGTAGACGCGCTTGCCGTCGCGGCTGATCTCGACCATCTGGGGCGCGCCGTTCAGCGGCTGGCCCGGGCGCGCCGGATGCGCCTCACGCCGGACGATGCCTCCCAGCCGCACTGAGCCGGTCTCGATCGGATTGAAGGGATCGGAGACGTCGAACTGCTTCAGCTCGCCGGTGCCAAAGCACGAGACGTAGAGGAATCGATCGTCGAGCGACAGGTTGATGTCGGTGACGAGCGGCGGCACCGCGCCGAAGCCTTTCAGCAGCGGCGGCAGATCGTCGGCGGCCGCGGGCTCGGCGGGAATTTCGATCACCTTGCGGATCCGCCAGTCGCCGCCCTTGCCGGCGTCTTCACGGTGCCACATCCATATCGAGGCGGACAGATCCTTCAGGCTGGTGACCACGCCGACGAAGCCGTAGGTCTCGTTGGGGTTGTGCGCCGGGCGCAGTTCCAGCACCATCTGCTGCTCGGCTCCGAGCTCGAGCTTCTGCAGGTGCTTGCGGCTGTGGAGATCCCAGACGTGCAGCGCGTTGCCGTACTTGCCCGCCAGCAGCAGCTCCGGGTTCACACCGTTCTCCACCATGTTCGGCGTGCCCCACTCGCTGGTGATCATCGTGTCGTGGCCGAGGTGCCACCAGAAGTCGTACGCGAGATACTGCGGTCCGCGGTCGCGCTCCCAGCGGCCCTTGATCTCGAAGGTCTCCGGATCGAGCACGAAGATCCCGCCGGGACCGTTGCCTTCACCGTCTGCCCAGCGCGTTGACGTAGATCCCGTCGGGCCCGCAGTGTGCCGTGTGCGGGCGGCTGTAGCCGGTCTTTCTGAGCACCTCGTCGGCCTCGATCACCTTCACGATGCGCGGGTGGCGCGGATCGGGCTCGGTGTCGAGGATGTGAATCCGCGACGAGCGCATGCCCGGCACGACGAGATAGCGGCGCTGCATGTGCGGGTGCGGTGAGGAGGGACACAGGCACGAGCTGCACGCATTCCACCCGAAGTGGTGGAGCTCGTCGCCGGCGCCAGGCATGTCGACGCGCGCGATCTGCGCGCCGTAACCCGGCGACGCGGGATCGACGTCCAGGACGGCCAGCGCGTCGCTGCCGGCCGGATCGGGATTGAGCAGCGCGACATAGGCGATCGTCTCCACGGGGGCCTGCATGGCCATCGTCGGCGACGGATAGAAGGTCTGGTCGGGAAGCAGTTTCGGCATCGTTGTCCTCCGTCGTTTCGATACGGCGAAGGTAGAATCGGAGGGCCACCAGCGTCCTTTGAGAACGCTGGAATATTCCTGAAACTTTCCTGAAGGGGGGACTTGTGGGCGACCCTGGGGACCGAGGCGCCTACCGATTCGGGCCGTTTCAGCTCGACATCCGGGAACGCCGTCTCTCGCGCGGCACCGAGGTGATCCCGTTGCGGCTGAAGGTCTTCGACACGCTGCGCGTGCTGGTCGAGAATGCCGGGCGGCTCGTGACGAAGCAGGAGCTGCTGGACACGGTCTGGCCCGACACGACCGTCGAAGAAAACAACCTCAACCACAACGTGTCGGTGCTGCGGAAGGCGCTCGGTGAGAAGGCGACCGGCCAGCAGTACATCGAAACGGTACCGCGCGTTGGTTATCGCTTTGTCGCCGCCGTCGAAGTCACCGAGCTGGTCCCGCGCGACATCTTCAGCGTCGGCATCGCCGGCGGGGCAGGAGGTTGACGCCGACCAGGCAATCGCGACTGCCTCGCCACGCGCGCGCGGCCGGCGAACCGTCCTTGCCCTGTTCGCTGTCGTGACCGCGATCGCCGGCGTCGCAGCCTCGTTCTACCTCGTTCGCTACGGCACATCCGGCCGCAACCCGGCCCTGACCGGACAGAGACAGCGTATTGATCGCGGACTTTGCCAACACGACCGGCGACGCCATCTTCGACGGGACGCTCCGGCAGGCCGTGGCCGTCGCAGCTGGGACAGAGCCCGTTCCTGAACATCGTTTCCGAGGAACGCGTTCGCGAAACGCTTCGCTACATGGAACGGTCGCCGGACGAGCGCGTGACCGGGATCTCGCGCGCGAGATCGCCCAACGCCAGGGGATCGAGGCGCTGCTGCATTGGCTCGATCGCCAGCCTCGGCCGCCACTACGTGATCAGCCTCGAGGCCGTGAGCGCGGCCAGCGGTGAGACCGTCGCGCGCGAGCAGGTCGAGGCGGAGAGCCGTGAAAGAGTGCTGGCCCGGCTCGGCGAAGCGACGACGAGGCTCAGGGAGAAGCTGGGTGAGTCGCTCGCATCGATCGAGAAATTCTCCGCGCCGATCGAGCAGGCCACGACAGCTTCGCTGGAAGCGTTCAAGGCCTACGACCTGGGCCGGCAGCAAGCACTTCGCCGGGCAGTACTTCGAGGCCATCCCTCTCTACCGGCGCGCAGTGGAGCTCGATCCGGACTTCGCTATCGCCTACGCGGGGCTGGGCATCACCTATGGAACCGCGAGGGAGTACGACCTCGCCGCGCAGTTCTCACGACGGGCGTTCGAGCTCCGCGAGCGGGTGAGCGAGCGCGAGAGGTTCTATATCTCGGCGCGCTATTACATGGACGTACTCGACGATGGCGACCGCGCCATCGAGGTGCTGGAGCTCTGGAAGCAGACGTATCCCCGCGATTTCGCTCCCCGCACGAACCTCTCCGCGCGCTACTGCGCGATTGGACGCTACCAGCGACGCTCTCGAGGAAGCGCGCGAAGGCCTCCGGCTGAACCCGGACGCCGGTGTGGCCTACGCCGCCCTCGCGCACACCTCACTCTGTCTCGGGCGACACCGGGACGCCGGACTGCACGATCGAGCAAGCGCTGAGCGCGGAAGCTCGACCCGCCCTACAGCCAGTACATGCTGTACGCGATTGCGATCCTGCAGGGCGACACGGCGGCCATGCAGCAACAGATCGACGGCGTGGTTGGAACACCGGCCGAGGCGGGGATGCTGGCGATGCAGTCGGTGACGTCGGCATACGCAGGACGAGTGCGCCAGGCGAGGAGCCTGACGGAACGAGCGATCGAACTGGCCCAGGGCGGCGGGTTCGAGGAAGCAGCCGGGCTCTACTCGGCAGGAGACGCTTTGTGGGAGGCGGCGTACGGAAACTGCCGCGAGGCAAAACAGGCCGCAGCTCGAACGCTCGCGTTGTCGCGGGGCCGGAACGCCCTGAGCTGGAGCGCGCTGGCCCTTGCGATCTGCGGCGACTCGATCCAGGCCGGAAAACTCGCCGACGAGATGGTCCGTCGATTCCCCGAAGACACGTTCTTCAAGGCCTCCTGGCTGCCAATGGCGCAGGCGGCGCTCTCGCTTCATCGCCGTGATCCCGCCTCGGCAGCGGAGCAGTTGCAGGATGCCCGGCGAGCCGAGCTCGGAACGAATGCTGCTCTCTGGCCGGCATACCTTCGAGGCCTGGCCTACTTGAATCAGGGCGCTGGCGACCTGGCGCGGCTCGAGTTCCAGAAGGTCCTGGACAACAAGGGTGTACTGGTCCCCAAGGACTTCAATCCCGCCGCGCTGACGCTGTATCCGCTGGCTCACCTTGGCCAGGCTCGCGCGGCCGCGCGCAGCAACGACGTGGGCGCGAGCCGCCTGGCTTACGAAGCGTTGCTCAAGCTCTGGCAGGACTCTGACGCTGACCTCGCCATCGTCCGCGCTGCCCGGCGCGAGTACCGGCAGCTCGGAGCTCCACCCGCCGCGGACCAGAAGTAGATTTCTACACGGTATCCCGCGCGTTGACAGAAATTACTTTGCATTGTAAAGTTATCGGCGATGTTCGCTCCTCGTGGCAGGCCACGGAAGGATCGGGGCGCACGCCTCACGGCTTTTGGGAGACGGCTTGTGACACGAAACAGCTTGGATTCGCGATGGCTGGATCCCGAGCAACCGGAACGCGAAGGCCGGGACCGGTTCCATGTCGCGATCAATATGGACGGGAACGGCCGCTGGGCTCTCCTGCGCGGTCGACCCAGGGAGGCGGGCCACGTTGCTGGAGCGACGGCGGTCCGCCGAACGGTGGAGTCCGCGCCGGCGTTGGGGATCACCACTCTGACGCTCTACGCTTTTTCCTCGGACAACTGGCGTCGTCCGCGCGGCGAAGTGGACAACCTGATGTTTCTGCTCCAGAAGTACCTGGACGCCGAGTGCGACCACCTGACGGAGAGTGGTGTGCGCTTGAGCGTAATAGGGCGTCGGGACCGCATCCCGGGTTCCCTCAAACGCAGCATCGCGCACGTCGAAGAGCGCACGAGCGAAGGTGCCTCTCTTCACCTCCGGGTTGCGATGGACTATTCGGCCCGCGATGCGCTGTTGGCGGCGGCCGGCCGTGTCGCCACGGGGACACCTCCGACCCGCCAGGCGTTCGAGCGATCGCTCTGCGAGGCCATTCACGCACCGAGCGGTACGCGTGACGTGGATTTGCTCATCCGCACCGGCGGGGAACAGCGATTGAGTGACTTCCTGCTTTGGGAGTCCGCCTACGCGGAGCTCTACTTCACCGACGTCCTGTGGCCGGAATTCACCGGGGCCGATCTCGCTGCCGCCGTTCAGGCGTTTTCCGCTCGTGATCGGCGATACGGAGGAGTCCTGGGAACCCGCATCATCACCGAGAACGCGAGCACGTAGGCCGGCCAGTCATGCGGCGCTTCCTTGTCTGTATCCACGACGCCACTCCGGCCTACGCTCGTGAGACTCGGGCGATCGTCCAGGACCTCGCACCCTTTCTCGGACGTCGTCTCTCCTTCGGCGTGGTTCCCAACTGGCACGGCGAGTGGCCGCTCGCGGCGCATCCTGACTACTGCCGGTTCGTCCATGAGAGTTCCGAGGAGCTTCTCCTTCACGGCTACTGTCATCAACGTCTGCGAGGCTGGGGGCCCACCACGTTGCTCACGCAGGCCGGCGACGAGATGAACGGCCTGGATCCCGAAGAAACCCGACGCGCCGTCGAGCGTGGACAGCGTGTCTTCACCGAGGTCTTCGGAAAGCCCGCGCGGGGCTTCCTCGCACCGGCCTGGCAGCGGGGACACATGCGCGTGGGGAACGGGAATGCCCTGGGGCTGGAGCACGTCCTCGGTTTTTTCTCACTCGAGTCACGCGACGGCCGAAGGATTCCTCTGGCGACGTGGAGCTGGGATTGCGGTCGCTGGGGCTGGCTCGGGCACGTCGGCCATGGGATCGGACGGCTGTTTCAGTCCCTGGATCGTGGAGTTCCTGCCCTGGCGATTCATCCGAGAGATCTGGAGCGTGGTTTCTGGCCGAACGTCATCCGGCTCACCCGGGAGCTCCTCGACGCCGGGTACGAACCGAGCACAGTGGCGGGATTGCTCGAGGCGAGTGATGTTGAAGTCGGTACTTGACGCCGTCATGGAACGGCGCGCCGATCAGTTGATCGAGCAGGTGGGTGACTGGTTGCCGGCTGATGGCCCCGTGCTGGATCTCGGCTCGGGGACCGGACACCTCTCGGCCCGGTTGGAGCGGCAGCTGGGACTCGATGTGGTCGCCGCCGACGTGAGCGACATGCATGTCGTGGGACCGCCGCCGGTCATGATCGTCGACGGCGTCCTTCCGTTCGAGGAGGGAACGTTCTCGGCGGCGCTTCTCTTCTTCATGCTCGCCTACCCGAGCGACCCGACGGGTGTCCTGGCGGAAGCGGCTCGCGTCACCCGGGGACCCATCATCGTCGTGCAGTCCCTTCATTCGAATCGCCTTGGCTATGCGTGGCTTCGCGTCCGCGAATTCGTCTGGACGATCGTGGCATTCCACGTTTCGAAGGTCCTCGGCTACGTACCGCCGGATGCGAAGTTCACCATGAAGACGCGGCGCTTCTATACCGCCCGGGAGCTTCAGCGGGACGTGGTGGCGGCCGGGCTGCAGGTCCGGTCGCGGCGGGAGCGGCCCGTGCTGCCCGGCGGCTCCCTGGTGATCGCAGGGTGGATCCTGGAGCGATGAGTGAGACTCGTCTCTCCTTCGTGATTCCTGCGCGAAACGAGGAGGCGCTGATCGGCGAGGTGTTGGAGGCCATTCTCGCGAGCGTGGCTCGAGCGTCGCGCATCTCGCGGAACGATCTCTGGCTTCCGGATACCTCCTTCGAGATCATCGTGGCAGACGACGGAAGTGAGGACGCCACCGCGGCCATCGTGGGGATCTTCGCCGAAGGCGTCGGCGTTCGACTGGTGCCTTGCGCGGGTCGCACCTGCGCCGCGGCACGCAACGCGGGGGCCGCGGCCAGCTTCGGGCGGGTGCTCTGCTTCGTCGACGCGGACACCATCGTTCCGGAGACGGCCGTCGACCGCATCCTCGAGCTCCACGAAGACGAGGGCAGGTGCCTCGTTCTCTATCGACTCGCATCGCGGGAGCCCGGGATCCGAGCCTGGCTCTGGTGGAGCTTCTGGGGGCTGGCGCGACGCCTTCCCCTGGCGAGGGCGAAGTCGATGCCGGCGTTCATGAGTTGCGACCGGGCGCACTTCGAGAGCTACGGCCCCTTCGAAGAGTCCTGGGCGATCGCCGAAGAGTGGCCGCTGACCGGGGCGGCGTATCGGTACCACCATCAGCGCTTCCTCTACGACCGAAGCCTCACCGCGCGCACGTCCAGCCGGCGAATGGAGCTCCAGCCCTTCGGATACGCTCGAACATTCATGAAGTGGGTCTCGGTCGTTCTCTTTCGCTGGGCGCGCACCTCGCTCACCGATCGGATTCGACACGAGACAGGCAATCGATGATGCAAGGAAAGACGATCGTCCTGATACTGTGTGCGGTGGCGTTCTCGACGGTGGGACAGCTCTTTCTGAAGTCCGGCGCCCAGCACCTGGCCGCGCTCGGCCACCGCGAGTTCCTGCTTGCTGCCGCGCGGGACGTGCGTGTCCTCTCGGGGATCGCGGCCTGGGCTGCGTCGACGGTTTGCTGGCTCTACGTTCTCCGCGTCACTCCCTTGTCGAGGGCCTACCTGCTATCCAGCCTCACCTACGTGCTCGTCCCCCTCGCGAGCGTCTACGTCTTCGGTGAACAGATTCGCCGCCTGCACGTCGTCGGCGTTGTTCTGATCATCATGGGTATCGCCTGCGTGCTCTCCGGGGATTGAGGAATCGTGCGGGATCTGGCGGAGCGTGCGTACTTTGTCCTGTGCTTGGCCCTGGGGCGGCTGCTCCGATCCGCAAGGTACTCGAGGGCTCGGATCGTTCACCAGGAGGGCGAGATTCAGGTACGAAAGTCCCGCCTCTTCTACGCGCCTCTCCTGATCTGGTTGAGCGGTCCGCTGGTCAGGATTCTGGATACCGGCGTGCGGGTGCTCCGCCAGCGGGATTGGGAGGAGCGGGAGCAGCGGATCTACCAGAGCCTCCGCGCAACGTCGATTCGGATCGATGCCGACGGGACGCTCGTCCTGCCTGGCCTCGCTGGAAAGACGCTGGCGACGTTGCTCGAGGATCCGGCGCTGGAGGAGTCAGCGCGGAAGATGTCGATCGAACGGGCGCTCGTCGCGCTCGCCGAGTTCCATCGCCTCGGATTTACCCACGGGGACGCCATGGCCGAGAACGTATTGATCGACGCCGGAGCCGCTCACTGGTTCGACTTCGAGACCATTCACGACCCGAGTCGCCCAATGGCCTGGCGACGTGCCGACGACGTGCGAGCACTGCTCGCCACCTGCGTAGTCCGAACGGTCCCCGAGAGGCTTGCCGAGACCCTCGAGCTCATACTGGATGTCTACGCGGACGAAGGGGTCACCCGCCTTCTGGCCGTGAGCTTCACATCGGCATTGCAGCGCCCGCTCGCGTTCCACCTCGCGCAGGCGGGATTGTCCTTTCAGTCTTTCCGTGAGATCGCCCGGTTGCTGCGAGAGCGCCTCGGCGAATAGGCCTAAGAAGCAGGTAAGGAAGCACACGACCGTTTAACGTTCTCTATCGTGCGTCGTCCTCATTCGCCTGCCGGGCGCTCGATGCGCTCCACGGTGTAGACGGGCACTGTCGCTTCTTGCTGTTTCAGTTCGAGACCGAGTTTGCGCAGCACGGTGAAGATTGTGGGGAGGTCATCGAAGCGCGCGGCCGGCGGGTTTCCCGGGGGAGGAGGCGGCAGCCGCATGGGAGTCCAGCCTTCCGTCTCAACCGAGAACAGACCGCTGAGTGCTGTGCGGTTCACTACCGGCAAGTCTGTCCAGTTCTCGATGTACTGGGCAAGGTCGTCCATGCTGATGGCTCTTGCATTCAGGGGATGGCCCCTACCCGCGACAAAGGTATGGCAACTTTCTTGGGTGCCTGTGTCAAAAAAGCAGTCCTTCTCCGCGATGGTGGACTTCTGGAGATTCGGAGCTGCGCTTGCGACGCCGAGAGCGTAGACGGGCATCGTTTTCTGCTCAACCCGGATCACGAGCTTGAAACGGTCGGCGAGCAACCCGCGAATCATCTTCTGCATTCGGCCTCGCTTTTCGCTTTCTGGAAGACCGGCGGGAACGGCGTTGGCGGGCGCCTTCGCCTCGATATCGTACGTCTCGCGCCAGCCGGGAAGACCGGAAAGACGCGGCGAGGGGTTGACCGGCACGTCGTACGCGTAATGCAAAAGCAAGAGCACAGGCACAGCGGTCGCATGGAGGTCGCCGTTTGGCAGCACTCGCATGCGCATGTTGCGCGGGTCGGCTGAGCGAGCGGGCTTTATTGAGATCACCTCAAACGCCTGCGACTGAGCGACGGCAGGCAAAGCTAAGAGCAGAATTACGACAGCTTTGCACAACACGAACATGACTCACGCCTCCCCGAAGCTTTTGACCGTTTTGCGTTTCAAGAAGTAACGTTCACGTCATGTGGTACACCGCTAGCCTTCTCTTCAAAGGCACGCATGGGATTGTGCCGCCACCGATCCCGCTGTGGCAGCAGGTGATTGTGCTGCTGGAGGCGGACAGCGAGGCTGACGCGCGATCCATAGCCGAGCGGATTGGGCAATCGAGGGCGCACTCGTACCGAGTCTCCACTCCGGAACCGCACGTGTTGAAATGGGGGTTCGAGCGGATCGAGCTCCTGTTCTTGATTAACGAACCACAATTGACGACCGGCGTTGAAGTGTTCGCACGTTTTCTGCGTGAGAGCGAAGTGGAAAGCATGCTCACGCCGTTCGATGACGACCGGCAGGACCTGTCGTGAGAGAAGACGCAGGTGTCAGGCAGTGAATCGTGAACGGGTCAATTTCTGAGCGTTCACGATTCAGTGCCTGACACCACCCCTCGCCCGGCGTAGCGGACGGATACTACCGTGATGTCGTCAGACTGCTGCGCGCCTGCAGCGTGCCGCCGCACGGCCTCGAGCACGCCAAGAGTCGTTTCGCGCGCGCTTCCGCCCGGTGAGGCTTGAAGTTGCGCGAGCAGACGCTCCTCTCCGAAGAGCTCGTCATTCGGGTCGAACGCTTCGCTGACGCCGTCGGTGAAGAGGACGAAGGTCTCGCCTGCGTGGAGCTCCAGCGTCTCGCTGGCGATGTCGCTCGGCCGGGCATCAGTCCCGAGCACGCGTCCGGACGACGTGAAGACCAGCTGCGGCGCATGCCCCGGCGTGATTCGGACCGCGGCGTGGTGTCCGGCGCTCGCGCACGTGACGCTGCCCGGCGGCGAGATCGAACACCAGACACTGAAGCGTCACGAACATGCCTCGCGGGTTCTGTTGCAGCAATTCGTCGTTGAGCTGACGCAGGATCTCCTCGGGTGTATGGCCTTGCCGCGCCAGGCTGCGCAGCAGCGTCATCGCCACTGCCATGAAGAGCGCGGCCGGGATGCCTTTGCCCGACACGTCACCGACGGCGACGAGCACGCGGTCGGGGCCGAGCCGCAGGACCTCGAAGAGATCGCCGCCGACCTGGCGGGCCGGCTCGAGCACCGCGTGCACGTCCAGCCCGGTTCCCTGGATCTGCGCCGAGATGTTCGCCGGCAGGAGGCCCATCTGAATCTCGCGGGCAATGCGGAGGTCTCGCTCCGCCGCGGCCTTCACGGCCTCCGCGTACGCCTTGGCCTTCAACAGCGAACGGACGCGGGCCTTGACTTCGAGAATCTCGAACGGCTTCGTCAGGTAGTCGTTGCCCCCGACCTCGAACCCGCGGGTCTTGTCGTTCACGTCCTCGAGCGAGCTGAGAAACATGATCGGCAGCTCGCGGGTCGCCTCGGCCGCCCGCAGCCGCCGGCAGATCTCGTAGCCGTCGATATCCGGCATGACGATGTCGAGCAGAATCAGATCGGGCGGGCTCCGACGGACGGCGTCGAGCGCCTGCTGTCCGCCGAGGGCAACCGAGAGCTTGTACTCACCGCTGAGTGCCTGGACCAGAACGTCGACGTTCGCCTTGACATCGTCGACGATGAGCACCCGGCAGTCGGACAGTTCTTTCACGCGGTCTCCTCTGCAGTCGAGGTCAGGCCTCGACGCCGTGCACACGGGCGAGGAGACGTGAGGCAATCCCCCGAGCCTCGCCGTATTCGTATCCGTCGACGCAGCGGCGCAGGCGGCCGAGATCGTCGGCCGCCCAGGCCGGAAGGCCGGACGTACCGAGGTCGGCCAGGGCTCCGCTCGCCGACGACACGTCGTAATTGTCCAGGGCGATGGTCAGGCGATCGAGGGCCGCGCTGGCCACCGCGCGATCGAAGGGGCGGCCCGCGATGTCGGCCTCGCGACTTGCCGACGGGCGCAGCGTCTCGATCGACGGAAGACGACGGCCGCGCGCTCTTCGACGACAGCGAGGAGATCGGTCAAGTCCGTGCGGCCTTCGCGACCCGCCTGCTCGAGCGCTTTTGCAGCGGCGCGCAGCGCATCGGCGCCGAGATTTCCGGCGGCGCCGGCGATCGCGTGCGCGTGCCTCGCGGCCATCGCGCCATCGCCCGCGACGACGGCGGCACGCAGCGCGTCGAGTATCTCCCGCTGTCCGTCGGCAAACCGCAGCAGCATCCGTTCGAGGCTGGCACGGTCGATCCCGAGACGCCGCAGCGTGCCGCTCACATCGATGCCCTCGAGTGCGGGCGCGCCTCTCCCGCCGGCGCCGTGTTCGCCACCGATGCGGCATGGCGATGCCGGCACGTGCTGCGGAACCTGCATCGCGACAGCGGGGGACGGCTCGGCCGGTCGTGCCGGCAGCCAGCGCCGCAGCGTCGCGAGGAGCGCCTTGCGGTCGATCGGCTTGGTGACGTGATCGTTCATTCCCGCGGCGAGACACGCGTCGAGGTCGACCTTCATCGCGTTGGCCGTCATCGCGATGATCGGCACCGTCGTGAAGCGCGGATCGGCACGCAGCGCACGCGTCGCCGCGAGCCCGTCGAGCTCGGGCATCTGCATGTCCATCAGGATGGCTGCGTACTTCGTCGGCGCGGCCTGCAGCCATCGCGATGGCTTCGCGGCCATTGCGCGCGACGTCGAGCTCGATCCCGAGCCGCCCGAGCAGCTCGGTCGCAACCATCTGGTTGGCCTCGTTGTCCTCGGCCAGAAGCGCCTGCACGCCTTCGAACTCACGCTCGAGCGGCGCGTCGAGTCCGCGCCGCGCGGCGTGTACGCGCACGCCCTGGGACTCGACGATCGCGTCGAACAGCGACGAGGCGGTCACCGGCTTGCGCAGGAACACGTTGACGCCGAGCTCGGCGCAGCGCGCCTCCTCCTCCTTGCCGGCGTAGGCGCTGATCACGATGATCGGCAGCGCGCGAGTCTCGGCGCGGGTCCGGATGCGCTCGGCGGCCTCGAGTCCGTTCATGCCAGGCAGCATCCAGTCCAGGATGACGAGGCCGAAAGGCATCCGGGCTGCCGTCGCGGTTCTGCTGCTCGAGCAGCGCAAGGCCGTCCTCCGCGCTCGCGACCGAGACCACCGGAATCGACCAGCGTCTGAGCAGCGTCTCGAGCAGCTCCCGGCTGGTCGGGGAGTCCTCCACGATCAGCACGGGCCTCTCCGTCAGCGTGGACGGAACGGCGCGTGCGGGCGCCGCTTGCTGCGCGTCGATCGCGAAGCGCGGCGGTGAAGAAGAACGTCGTGCCGGCGCCGGGGACGCTCTCGAAGGTGAGGTCGCCGCCCATGAGCCGCGCCAGCCGCCGGCTGATCGCGAGCCCGAGGCCCGTGCCGCCGTACTGGCGCGACGTGGAGCTGTCGGCCTGCGTGAACGCCTGAAACAGCTTGCCCTGCTGCTCCTTCGGGATGCCGATCCCGGTGTCCCGCACGGTGACACGCAGATTCACGTGGCCTTGGCTCGTCGTTCGCGGTGGACACGGGTTCCACTCTCAGCACGACCTCGCCTTCGTGCGTGAACTTGAAGGCGTTGCCGACGAGATTCGTGAGCACCTGGCGGAAACGCAGCGCGTCGCCGACGAGCCGGTCGGGGACCGTCGGGACTGCGTGCGTGACGAGCTCGACGTGCTTCTGGATGACCGTCGCGCGGAAGGTCTCGGTGACTTCCTCGAGCACGTCCCGGACGCTGAACGGCGCCTCTTCGAGCTGCAGCTTGTCGGCTTCGATCTTCGAGAAGTCGAGGATGTCGTTGAGGATGCCGAGCAGGTTGCGTGCGGACGAATGCGCGACGCTGACGTACTGATGCGCCTTCGGCGGGGAGATCGATTTCGAGCGCCAGCGCGTTCATGTTGATGATCGCGTTCATCGGCGTGCGGATTTCGTGGCTCATCATCGCGAGGAACGATCCCTTCGCCCGATTCGCCTCCACCGCCTGTTCACGAGCCGCCACGAGGTCGCGATGAGACGTCTGCTGCGCCGCCACCGCGTCGTCGATGGCGCGGCCGAGCTCGCGCAATTCGCCGCGCTCGTGACCGAAGCCGGTACGGGCCTCGAGATCGCCGGCCGACACCTTGCGCGCAGTGGCGATGATCGGGCGGACCTCGCGCAGGAACAGCGCCTCGCCGACAAGCCAGGCGATCAGGAAACAGACGAGCGTCGCCGCCAGCAGAAGGCCGAGGTTGCGGCGGAGCGCGGCGTTCAGGGCGGCGCGATAGGGAGCCAGCGCGATCCCGAGCGTGACGCGGGTGCCCGTATGCTGTCCGCGAAACTCCAGCGGCTCGGCGACGTACAGACGCTCGACGCCGTCGAGGCCGGCAAGGCCCCGAACGCTCTGTGCCGTGTCGAGCGCAGTCGCCCATTCTCCCGCGTGCTTCCCGACGTACTTCTCGAGATCCACCGAGCGATACTGGACGATGCCCTGACCGTCGAGAACGGTCAGGACGGTGCTCGCGGGAAGGCCGGAACGTTCGATGAACCCGGACACCCAGTCGAGGTCGATGCTCGCGCACACGACGGACGTCAGCGTGCCGACCTCGTTGACGACGGGTTGCGCGAGATTGAGACCCGGTTCGCCGGTGGCCGGTTCGGGAAGAAAGGCGCCGGTCGCGAAGTCGAGCGTGCGGCGGGCACGCTCGAACGCGAGGAGCTCGCGCACGTTGGCCTTGCGATCCAGCGGCACGGCGCTCGCCCGCACGTCGCCGGTCGTGCCATCGGCGATCAACAGGTTGTTGTACAGGCGATCCTCGCGCAGCGCGTCGACCAGCTTGCGCGTTGCCGCGGGAGAGAGCGCGACGACGTCTGGATCCGCCGCGAGCACGGCCAGGCGTTGCGCGCCGCGCGTGATGCGGTCGTCCATCTCCCGCTGCAGCAAGCGAACGACTCGCGTCGACAGATCGGTCAGGGCGGCGAAGCCGCGCTCCCGGGCCAGCCACTCGTCGTACACGAGGATCACGAGCGCCGGCACCAAGGCGACGAGCACGAGCGCGAAGAGACGTGCTCGTCACCGTCGGCAGAACCGAGGCGACGCGATCGAGTATGTGACTCGCCCGGCGCCTGATTCCACTCAGCTCATCAGCGTCGCTGGGGCTCATGGTCGGCAGCCCTGCACGCGACTTTCCCCCGACGGACCCGAAGTGTCAAGTGAATGCGGCCCTAGAGCAACTCCGCAATCTTCTCGTGCCCGCGCCTCAGCGCCCACGCGCGCGGCGTCGCCCACGGCGGATCGTCAGGCAAGGTCTTCGGCGCTCCACGCTTGAGCAGGAACTTGACCATCTTGAGCTGACCGAACTTTGCCGCCCAGGCGAGCGGCGTCGAACGGAGGTGCTCGTCGCGCGCGGTCAGATCCGCGCCGGCGTCCAGAAGCTGCTTCGCCTTCTTCACGTCGCCATCCCGCGCGGCTGTATGGAGCGGCGAGATGCGGAGCCAGTTGTGCTCGCGCGTGGACCAGTCCTCACCAGGACGCTCGGGCTCGGGCATGGCCCCGTACGAAAGGAGCAGCTGCTCCATGCGTTTGTTCGGACGCCATTGCCGCGAGACCCAGAGCGCGTCACCGGAGCTTTCGACGGGCGGATTCGGAAACGCCCCGCGCTCGAGCAGGAGCTTCGCGATGTCGTAGTGCCCGTGGTAGACGGCCTGGTACAGCGCCTTCCCTTTGGGCGCGACCTGTTCTTCGGGCAGGTTCGGATCGGCGCCGTGGTCGAGCAGCAGCTGCACGATGTCCATGCGGCCGACGGCGGCAGCGTTCGAGAGCGGCGCGCCGGCGCCGAGGTAATAGCCCTCGTGTTCGCCGACCTTGTTCGCCAGGCTCGGATCCTGCCGAAGCAGCTCGCGGACGCGCGCGATGTCGCCGGTATGACACGCCGTCGGCAGATCGATGAATGCCCCGCGTGCCTTGAGATGTTCCATGACCCGGGCTGGCGTCACGCGCCAGAAGCGCGGCACGTCGCGCCAGCCGCGATAGAAGTAGTCGCCGTTGGTCAGATGAATGGGGCGGGCGCCGTCCATTCGCCGGGCGTTGATATCCGCGCCGCGCCGCAACAGCTCGTCGATCGCCTCGAGCTGCCTCGTCATCGTGGCCCAATGAATCGGCTGGTTGGATCGCTTGTCGCCCTTGCTGAGGAGCTCGGGCTCGGCATCGAGCAGCGCCCGCATCTTCTTCAGGTCATGTTCCCGCAGCGCCAGCGCGACCGTCTCGCCCTTCGTCGACGCGTTGAACTTCGTTTCGAGCGTCTCCACCAGCATGCGCTCCATCGCCGCGATAGCCGCGGTCGCGCGCGATCTCGATCGGGTCATCGTCAACCCAGAGATCCATCGGGTTGGGGTCGTGCTCGAGCAGAAACCGCGCGACGTCAACGCGGTTCTCGCGCACCGCGAAATAGAGCGGCTTGCGGTAGTCGTAGTGGGCCCGCGCGAGCGTGCGGTCTTTCGCGATCAGCGCCTGCACGGCTGCGAGGTCACCCGCTGCGCAGGCCTGGAACAGCGCCCACACGTCAGCGCCCCGGCCGGAGGACCACGTGAGCTTCTCGCCGGACTTCAGCTCGGCGGGCTGCAGCATGCGCCGGTGAGGCTGCAGCGATTCGACGTGGTGCACCAGCTTCGGCCAGCTGTCGAAGCCGTACTCGCGCGCGAGCGCGTGCTGTGCCGTCGCCAGGGTCGCCGACGGATCGGCGGCGCGCAGCGTGTCGAGATGTTCCTTGGCTTGCTTGCGGAGTTGCTCCAGCGACGGACGTTCCGGCAGACGACGGACAGGTGGAACGGACATGACGATCTCCTTTCGGATATCGCCCGCGTCCGCTCGACGGGCTGAAAGAAGATCGCAAGTTGTAACTGCGGTCGCTCAGGTGGGCTCAGCCCTTCCCGCGGACGGGGTGCGTCCTGTCACGCGAGTCGATCATACGCAGTCTTCGCCGGGTCGCGCAATCACGGCCCTCACACCGTGAAGTATCATCGCCGCGCGATGCTCTCGCACACGGCGGCAGGGTGGGTGTTCGTCCTGTCAGGGGCGGCGGCGCTGATGTATCAAATCGTCTGGCAGCGCCTGCTGATCCTCTTCTCCGGCAGCGACGTGTACTCGTCGACGCTCGTCATCGCGTCCTTCATGGCGGGGCTCGGCATCGGCCACCTGGCCGGCGGCCACATCGCCGATCGCAGGTCGCCGCGGAGCTGCTTGAAGCTGTTCGCCGGCGCCGAGGCCGCCATCGCAGCCTTCGGTCTCTCCAGCGGCTTCCTGTACTACGACGTGCTGTACCAGCGTCTCGGACCGCTCGGTCTCCCGTCCACGGTCGTCGCCCCGATTCTGTTCGTCAGCCTGCTCTGGCCCACGTTCTTCATGGGGCTGTCGCTGCCGCTGCTGGCGCGTGCGATCACCGAGGATCTCGATCGCGCGGCTGCTCGGATCGGCCGGCTCTACGGGCTCAACACGCTCGGCGCCGCTGCCGGCGCGACTGGCGCGACCTGGCTGCTGCTGCCGCGCTTCGGTCTCGACGGCACGCTGTGGATTGGCGCGGGCGCGAATCTCGTCTGCGCGTCGACGGTCCTGCTGTCGCTCCGGCGCCCGGCCTCTGATCCGTCGACGACGACCTCGCCCGAACGCGCCGTACCGACCTCGCGTGAGGAGGGGTCCATCGCGGAGCGCTGGCAGCCGACTTTCTTCGCCTGGGCCGCCATCTACGCCCTCGCCGGTTTCCTCGCGCTCTCGCTCGAGATTGCCTGGTTCCGACTGCTCGGCATCGTCGTGAAGTCGACGGCATTCACCTTCGGCACGCTGCTGGCTGTTTACCTCGCCGGCCTCGGCGCCGGCTCGCTCGCAGGCATCCGCTACGCGGGCCGGTTCCGACGACCCGCCGCCGCGTTCCTCATGCTCCAGGGGGCGGTCGGCCTCGCCGCGGGGCTCGCCCTCAACGTGTTCCACGGACTCGTGACCCGGGTGGACTGGCTGGAAACCTACTTTGCCGGGTACGAACCGCTCAACGTCGGACAGAACCTTCGGCGACTGCAACTGCGCGCGGTCGTCGAAGGCCGCGTCTTCACGGATCCGGCGGAGAGTCTGCCGTGGGAAGCCGCGCTCCTGTACCTGCTCGTGCCGATCCTCCTTGTCGGCCTGCCCACGTTCCTCATGGGATTCGCCTTTCCCGTCCTGCAGCGCGTCGTCCAGACAGACTTCGCGCGCCTCGGCTGGCACGTGGGCGCGCTGCTGCTCGCCAACATCGTCGGCAGCGCCGCGGGCACGATCGTCACCGGCTGGCTGGCGTTGGGCGTGCTCGGTACGGCCGCCACGATCAAGGCGCTGCTCGTCGTGAGCGTCGTCTTCCCGCTGTTGGCGCTGCGCGCGTTGCCGCCATCCCCGTCGCGGTCGTTGCGGACGCTCGTGTCCGGTCGTCCCGGCGCTGCTGCGCTCGCCGTCGCGGTGGCGCTCGTCGCGCTGCTCACGCCGCGCGCCGAGGCTCTGTGGGCGACGTTGCACGGCGCGCGAGCCGATCGGATCGTCTTCGAGGAGGACGCGACCGGGCTGTCCGTGCTGCGTGTCAACGGCACGACGATAGAGGAGGGGACCACCGTCTTCGTGAACGGCATCGGGCAGAGCGAGATGCCGTACAGCGGCATCCACACGGCGCTCGGGATGCTGCCTGCCTTCATCCACCCTCATCCGAGGCAGATCGTGGTGATAGGGCTCGGCTCCGGCGATACCGCATACGCCGCCGCCGGGCGGCCAGAGGTCGAGGCGATCACGAGCATCGAGATCGTCGGCCCGCAACTCGGTACCCTCGCGGCGCTCGCCCCGCGTTATCCCTACGGAGGGCTGCAGGGACTCCTGAGCGATCCGCGCATCCGGCACGTGGCGGCCGACGGACGGCTGGCGCTCATGCGCTCGGCCGATCGATTCGACATCATCGAAGCCGACGCGCTCCGGCCGAGCAGCGCTTACTCAGGCAATCTCTTCTCCGATGGTTACTTCGAGCTGCTGCGGCGGCGGCTTCGGCCGCAGGGGCTGGCGGTCAGCTGGTCGCCGACGGTGCGCGTGCACAATGCGTTCGTCCGCGTGTTTCCGCACGTGGTGGTGCTCCCTGACATCCTGATCGGGAGCAACGAGCCGATCGTGTTCGATCGGGAGGCTGTGGTCGCGCGTCTTCGCGATCCTCGCGCCCGCGCCCACTACGCCCGCGCCGGCATCCGTACAGACGATCTCGTCACCGCGTACCTCGTGGAGCTGGCGCGCTACACGCCGGCCTTCGATCGCGGCACGCTGACGGACTTCAACACGGATCTCTTTCCACGGGACGAACTCGACCGGCCGGCGGCGCCCTGGCACCCGTCCGACGAGCCGTGAATCTCAACCGGGACCGCTGTGAGAACGCCGGGATTGAGAAGTCAGCCGACTGGGTTCGTCTCGTGGCGGGCCTGTTCCTGGTCTTCGGTCTCTTTCACTGGTCGGCGACGATCCTCGGAAGCGATCGCGGACAGCGGGGGATTCTCATTGGCATGCTGGTCGTGGCGGCTACTGCTGCGGCCGAGTGGGTTTTGCTGCGCCGGCAGCGCGGGACGGTCCGGCACCTTGGCCTTGGACGGCCCCGCACGACGGGTATCGTTCTCGCGGGCGGCGCCGCGTTACTCCTCCTGACAGTAGCTCTTTGCTTCGCGCTTGCGAGAGGGATGACAGCGGCTCTCTATCCAGGATGGACCTGGCTTCTTCCGGGTTTGTTCGCGCAGGCAGGCATCGCTGAAGAGGTGTTGTTTCGAGGCTATCTATTCGGTCACCTGCGAGTTGGCAGAACGTTCTGGCGGGCCGCCACCGTTTCCATGTTGCCGTTTGTTTCCGTTCACCTGGTACTGTTCGTGTCGATGCCGTGGCCGATCGCCCTCGCGTCCGTTCTCCTCGCGATGGTCATCAGCTTCCCGCTGGCATATCTCTTCGAGGCGGGAGGAAATACAGTCTGGGCTCCGGCCCTTCTGCACTTCGTGATTCAGGGCACTGTGAAGGTGGTCACTTTTGCGCACGGAGCTGAAGAGTTCGCGCTCGCTTGGATAGCCGCGAGTGCGGTGGTCCCCCTCTTCGTATTCACCGTCAAGATCCCAACGCGCGGGGTGGCGCCAGGAACGGGCAGTGCGCGCTATTAGTAGTCGAAGACGTGCTCGAGGCCCGGTTCGCCGAGTGGATACGTGTTGAGGAACGCCGCCAGCTCCGGCATCCTGACATTGACCAGCAGGCGCTCGCCGGGTATGCCGTCACGCTTCATGCGCAGGATGACGGTTCCATGCTGGACGCCGGGGCCGCGCCCTCGCGGACGGTCACGCTCACCATGATCTCGTCGTTGCCGGCGATCTCGCGGATCGCGCCGCCCTGTCGAGCGATGTCGGCGAGGATGCGCGTGAACAGATCGTACCGCGGCGTCTCGATCTCGAGGCCGTCCCCGCGCGCCGCCAATCACGGTGACACCGGGAATGCGCCCGAGGGCCGCTGCATCGAGCCCTGACACGACGCTTCGGATGACCAGCTGCGCCGGCGCCGTGGCGGCCACCGCACCCGCAAGGACCTTCGCATAGGCGGCCTTTGCTTCGAACTCCAGGCCGATGCCGAGACGCCGCTCCCATCCTCGAACGAACTGATCGACGGGTGCAGCCCAGAGCTCGCGGGCCTTGCGATCGAACGGATACTGGTACCAGGGCGTCTGGCGCAGGAACGCCGCGTAGTCGGCGGCGACGACGCGCGATGACGGCATCCTGCGCGGTCTTTCGCGGTCCGCGCAGCCACGCCGTGGCGCGTCCCATCGTCTCTTCGTAGGCCGCCTTCGCGAGCATCTCCGTCGTGAAGCTCACGCCGATCGTGTGGATCATGCTGCGCGTGTCCCAGTCCGCGCCGCCGTGCTGGCTCGCGACGCGCGTGAGGGCGCAGGTGGAGCTCCAGAAGCCCGAGATGCTGTCGTATGTAGTCGAAGGCATGCTCGTCTCCGGTCGTCAGCGCATGCGCCAGGCCGTCATACGCGAAGACGATGTGCCATTCGGGATAGGTCAGGTAGGTGTTCGCTTCTCTGCGCTGGAAGGCGGGGTCGGTGACGAGCGGCTCGTAGGTCTGCGTCCCTCCCTCGGCCCCGGCAGCCGAGTTCGACATAGGCAACCGGCGACAGCAGCAGCAGCGTGGCGACGAGAAGGCTGGCCAGCGACCACTTGAGAACTCTCCGCAGCGTGATCACTCTCCGCACGCGCTGCCAGAACCTGCGGATCATCGCACCTCGCGTGGCGAAGCGCACGCTCGAGAAGACCGCAAATCCTCCACCGAGAATGTGCGGCAGATTCGCGAGGATCTTGAACGTCAGCGGCAGGTCCAGCATGCCGTGCGTCATGATGCCCAGGTCGAGGTACCCCGATCCCGTGGCCAGCCCCAGCAGACCATCGGTGAGGTAGAGCAGACCGAAATAGCGGAGGAAGATGCGCGCCGCGCGGCTCGAGAGCGCCGCCGCGATGCCCGCCCAGAGCGCCGACGCGACATGCAGCAGATCGTCGTAGATGTCGAGGGCGAACACGCCGAACGCCCGGCCCTCGGCTGTCGGTCAGCCCGGGAATGTAGTTCAGCGACGCCGCCGCCAGCAGGATCAGCATGTACACGACCGCAATCCGCCGAAGTGTTCCCACAGCTGTTCCTCTCGCCTCAGAGCTTGGCGAAATAGCCATCCCACAGGTGATTGCGGAACAGCAGGTCAGGATCCGCGGCACGCTTGCTGGCGGCGAACGCCGCTGCGCGCGGATAGCCGCGCGACAGCTGCGCCAGCGTACGCATGCGGCCGGTAGGGGAGGTAGTAGGTGCCTCCGATGTCCAGGACGCGATCGATGAGCGCCTGCGTCATGTGCGCCATGTCGTTCTCGCCGCGCACGGTCTTTTCCTGTGAGAACAACAGCACGGCGGCGATGCGCGGCTCGGGCGCATAGGCCAGCACGCTGTCCTGGTCGGTGTTCACGTAGCGCAGCGTGATGTTGAGGAGCTGCTGGTACGACGCCGGGATCACTGCCTGGCACGCCTTCACGAACTCGGCGAATCGCGCCGGGCGCCACGAAGTATTCGTGCAGGATGTCGGTGCGAAACGGATCGCGGTCGTCGAGCGTGACCACGGGCTCGTTCATCAGGCTGTTTCGCGTGGCATTGCCGGCGAACCGCGGACCGAGCCTCGCCTCGGTCCACCAGCGAAAGCGCTTGGCTCGGTCGGACTCCACTTGCGCACGAAAAAGATAGCGCGAGGCGCGGCTGATGAATCCGGATCCGGATGCCGCGGGACACGTCGCTCTGGTCAGCCGTTGGGCCGATACGTAATCAACAGGGCCCGTTCGAAGAAGCGATCGAGCGACACGTCCATCCGCCCGTACGCCATCTGGATGGTGGCGTCGGAGGCGAGCTGCTGCGCGAATCGCGCGCCGATCTCGAGACCGCTCATCTCTTCGAAGCGCGGGGTGAGCAGGGCGTTCGGCTTCATGTCGAGCTCGAGCTCGGTGATCACGCCGAACAGCCCGTAACCACCCATGGCGTGACGGAACAGATCGGCGTTCTCCGTGCGTGAGCAGGTGACGACCGTTCCATCCGCGAGGACCATGGTCAGCGACCTGACCGTGCTGCCGCATCCGCTGAAGGGCACCGGCCAGCCGTGCGCGTTCACCGAGAACGTACTGGCCACGCCGAAGTCGTTGTTGGATTGCATGACGGCTGGTGAAAAGCCGCAGCGCGTCGAGGCTGGCGATCACGGTCGACCAGCGCGTCCCGGCCGCTACGCGATAGATCTTGCGCGCCGTGTCCGCCTCGAGCCACCGCTGGTCGAGCGTCGCGACCGTGCCGTCCCTGGCGAGACTCTGGCCTCCCATCGAATGACGCGCGGCGCTGGCGATGAACGGACGGCGAGCCGCGCGCGCCTCGGCGAGGGCGGCGCGAATGCGTTCGACGGCTCCCGCCCGCGGATCATTCGCTGATCACGACGTGCGAGGCGACCGGAGTTGGACAAAGCTGACTGGCGTCGTCAAGAACGCCCGCGCGGCCGGCGGCGAGGGAATCCGGAAACCCCGGGCCCGGATGGCTGGTGGGCAACAGACACTGGCGGCCGGCGAGCGCCCCCAGGCCGGCGGACGCGCCGAGCAACCATGCGCGCCGCGTCAATCCCGCCTTTCGCTGCTTCATTCGGTGAGGAGCCGTGGAAGTCGGGATCATACTCCCGACTTCCGCGGACCGATCCTGCTATCGAGCGAAGCAATAGAACCTCCCCGCGCCGCCGCGCGGCGACGTGTCCGCGCAATTCAGGCTGGCGTGCGACGAGTTCCACGACGACAGTGCGCCGGCGGTGCTCTGGTTCGGACCCATCCCGTCCGAATGACCCACTTGTGCGGCCTGGCTTGCTGAACCGGACGTCCAATCCGAGCACGTCGATCCGGCGAGGAGCGTCCCGTCGGCGTTCGACCCGGTGAGGATGTCGTGCTGGACCGGACTCGGCGAACCGGTCCACTGTCCGTTGATGCGCTGCCCGCGCTCGTCGAGGAACAAGGCGGCGTCACCTGTGCGCGAATGCAACTCTGTCAGGTTGTTGGCCACGAGCACGAGGTTGGCGTTGTACCAAGGGCCCGTGCCGATCCGGTCCCGCGCGTGCGTTGGCTGATTGAGGTTGGTGGAATCCCGCTCGACACTCAGATAGGCGCGCCAGTTGCGCGTGCTCTGGCCTGCCGCGGTGGCCAGCCGTTGACACGTCGCATCGGCTGCCGCCAGGCCTCCCAGGTTGCCGGTGGCGCTCGTTGCGCTGGTCACGAAGAAGCTCAGCGATGGGCCTGACGGCCCGGTCGGGTTGTTGTCGTCTTCGCAACCTGCAGCAGCCAGGATCAGTACGAGGATCAGGTAGCGTCTCATGTCTCCCGCCTTTCGGGCAGGACGCAGGGCAAGATCGGGACCAATGAGACGTCGACGAAAACGCCCATCGCGCTGCGTGCCGCTGAATGGTCGAGTTAAGTACGGCGATCCCGGCCGACGAAAATTTCTACTCCAACCGTAAGTCGATTGATCGTTCAGTGCCAGTCTCGAATCGAATCGTACGGCAGCCTATTCCCGAAATACGATGGCAGGCAGAGTCATCCGTTCGATGGCGACGTTTTCTCCTCGGAGGAACTGCGCCAGCACGGCGCGAATCGCAGGCGAGCCGAAGAAATCAAACTGGTGCGTCGCATTCTCCAGCACCACGAGCTTTGCGGCCGGCAGAGTTGCCGCGATCTCGCGGCCGTTCTCCACCGGCGTGCGCGGATCCAGATCTCCCGCGAAGATGAGCGTCGGGACCGTACTTCTGACCGGTCGCCGGAAGTCCTCGCCCAAATCCAGTGGCGCCCACGCGTCAGCCAAGTACATTTCGGGGAAGTTGATCGCATTCCCGAGAAGCGCGGCGCCCGACTCGTTGTCGATTTGTTGACGTCTCTCGACAGACGCGCCGGAGCTCAAGTCCATCATGTGCTTCATTGCCGATTGCGCACCCGCTCGGGACCGGCGGAGCAGCGCGACCTGCGCGATACCTTCGAAGTTGCCCTGCGCCATCTGACGGTACGCGGCAGGCAAGGTTGCGATGAGCCTCGGATCGCCGAGCGCTTGCGCGGTGATCCATTGCACGTCGAACGCGCCCAGTAGGAGAGTCGACTGCGTACCGCTCAGGGGATTCCTGACCGAAACCGCCGCCGGCTGGGCGGCGAGCCGCCCCAGGACCTGACGCATGTTCGCTACCAGATCCGCCGCGCCCCGCTCGCCCAGACGACGGATCACCGCGTCGACCCGCGAGGGCAGCTTCCATGTGTGATTCAGCCCCTCCGGGCTCACGAGGACGAGTCGATGCACAATCGCCGGGTGGCGCGCGACCGTTGCGAGCGCGAGATGCGAGCCGTAGCTCCGACCCCACAGCGTGAGCTTCTGGTAGCCGAGCGCCCGCTGCACGTCAGCGACGTCGTCCGCGCTTTCCCGCGTGTTGTACGCCTCGAGGCGAATGCCCTGCGCACGGAACGCCGCGCCAACCTCCCGGGACACGCGGTCGATCCTCGGCAGCCATTCCTCCGGAGTTCCGGGCGTGTCGAACGGCAGACCGTAGAGCGCGCGCGTGTCGAGGTTCGGGCGTGAGCGTCCGGTGCCTCTCTGGTCGATGCCCACCACATCTCCGTCGAACAGTTCCGACAGGGCCGCGCCCCCCTGACGTGCGAGTCCCGTCACCAGGTTCACGCCCGAATCGCCCGGGCCTCCGGCGAGCACGACATGTGCCGATGTGCTGGCCGCTCGGCCGGCCCGGCGCACCTGCACGACGGCCAGCTCGATTGCGCCCGACGGCGTGCCGCCCGGTGCGCGCAGCTCCGGCACGCGAACGAAGCCGCTCGTGACCTCGAACACGCTCCCGTCGGCGGCCGTCAGCGTTTGAGTGCTGCCGTCGCGGAGCTGCGCGTGTGCGTGGCCCGCGGTTAGCGCACCCACCGCAAGCGCGAGCGCTGAGACGCGCCAGATCACCTTTGCAGACATCGTCAGCTCCTCCCGAGTTGCATCTCGAGCGCCTCGCGGCGCTTCGACAGTTGAGCGAACGCCCGCCTGGCGCGAATCAGCATCGAGAGCGCCACGAGCACCATCAGCACGCCGAGTCCGGCCGCCGCCAGCGCAGAGGTATTCGCGGTCTGATAGCCGACGAGCAGGGCGCCGACGACGAACACGCTGCTGAACGCGAGAGCCAGGCGGCTCGCCACGATTCGTTCCCTGCCCAGGAGGATTCGCTTGTGGGTCAGCACCCAGCCCGCAAATCCCATCCAGCTCAGGCCGATTGCGGCCATCACGGCGAGCGCGATCGATGCGCGTCGCGGGAGTCCCTCTTCAGTCAGCAGCAGCGCGGTCACGATCACAGTCATCGTCGACGCGGCGAGCAGCAACGCGATGTAGCCCATTCGCGCGGGCAGCGACAGCTCGAGGACCGTGAGGCGGCGAAGGTCGGCGGCCAGTGTCGGTGGAGGTGTGTGAGTCGTCATGTGCGTGAGCCTCGTGTGTTCATGTCCAGCCGCAGCATCTGTCGCGCGCGGAACAGGCGCGACTTGATCGTTCCTACCGGTACCCGCAGCGTCTCGGCGACCTCGCTGAGCGACAGCTCCTCGAGGTAGAAGAGCGTCAGTACCTCCCGCTCGACGATGGGGAGTCGTGCGAGCGAGTAGTCGAGCGCCTGCAGGTCTCCTTCTGCCTCGTCCGTCCACGCGTCGTCGGGAATCTCGTTCATGTCGACGTCGGGATCGGAGGGCTTCGCGTACTGCTCGCGCAGCCTGTCCATCAGCGTCCGTCGCGCTATCCCGAACAGCCACGCCCGGAGCTTCGAACCGTCCCGCAGCCGCGCGATGCCCCGGATCACCCGGACCCACACATCCTGGACGACCTCGCTTGCCTCGTCGTCCTCTCCGACGAGCCGGCGGACGTACGTCCATAGCGGTCCGTGCCAGCGCGCGATCAGGTCGTCGAACGCCGCAGGCTCTCCCATCTGGCAACGTATGGCCAGGAGTTCGTCGTCCCGGTGATCGCGTTCGGCGGTCGTCATGCGTGCTCTACCCTAATAGTCGGGGAGAGGGCGGAAAGGTTCACGGGGGCGGTTACCCGGTGACGACCTCGTACTCGAGGCTGACCGTGCCGGTCTTCGCGTAGACCCGGTGCTCCTTCAGCTTGAGCCTGGCGCGTCCGGCCGGCGACGGCAGCAGCGGAATGCCCCCGCCGAGGAGAACGGGAATCACCGCGAACGCCGACCTCGTCGACCAGGCCGGCAGCCAGGAGGCTTCGGAAGAGCTCCCCGCCACCGAACAGCGCGATGTCCTTGCCGGGCTTCGTCCGAAGATCGGCAACGAACGTTTCCGCATCGTCGCTGAGGGTCGCGTTCGGACAGTCGGCAGGCCGAAGCGTCCGCGAGAAGACGATGTTCTGGATACCCGGCGTGGGCGGCGCCGTCTCGCCCATCCGCCGCGTCGCCTCGAACGTCTTGCGGCCGATCAGGAACGTGTCGAACCGGCCCATCAACGCCGCGAAGTCGATGTCCGGATCCATCACGATCCAGTCGTACTCGCCGTTCGGCCCTGCGATGAAGCCGTCGAGGCTCATCGCGCCGCCATAGATCACTTTTCGCATCGCGCCTCCTTTAACAGGCTAAATTAGTGTTTAGGCAATACTCTAAACGCTCGTTTAGCAATGGTCAACTCCGATGCCCGGACGACGCCAGAAGGTCACCGACGATGAGGTGTTCGAGGCCGCTCAGCGCGCCATGAGCCGGCGCGGGCCGCACGAGCTCACGCTCGCCGACATCGCCGGCGAGGCCGGCGTCACGCCGGGCCGGCTCGTGCAGCGCTTCGGCAGCAAGCGCGGCCTGTTCGTCGCGCTGTCCGCGCGCTTTGCCGGCAGCGCCGGCCCGATTTTCGCCGGCTTGCGAGCGGCTCACCGCAGCCCGCTCTCGACGGTGCGGGCCTATGCGCGCTGCATGGCGGATCTCGCGCCGACGCCGGAAGCCCTGCTGCGAAACCTGGCCTATCTGCAGCTGCGATCTCGTCGACGACGTCCTGCGGGGGCATCTCGTCGAGAACGCGCGGGCGACGCGCCATGAGATCGAGGCGCTGGTCGAGGCGGCCGTCGCGGCCGGCGAGTTGCGGCGCGACGTCGACGTCCGCTCGCTCGCGCGGACCGTGGAGGTCGTCATCGGCGGATCGCTCATGTCGTGGGCGACGTACCGCGAAGGAAGGGCAGTCGATTCGATCGGCCAGGATCTCGAAGCCGTGCTCGCGCCGTGGCTGCGGAACCGTCGCGCCAGGAAAGCGGCTGGGTCAGGAAGGACCCGCCGGAGAGTGAAGGGACGTCGGCCTGTTCGCCGCGGCTGACGCCAGCGGATCAGTCCTGCCTGAGCGCACCGATCGGATCGATCCGCCCGGCGCGCAGCGCTGGAATCAACGACGCTTGTGGGCGGCTTAGCCCTTTCCCGGTTTCCGCTTGACAGCCATCAGAGCCTACCGTATATACTGTGCATATTAAACATGCACAGTGATCTGGTGATCTCCCAAGCCGACCGGCGGCCCATGTACCTCCAGATCATTGAGCAGATCCGGCAGCGAATCGCCGTCGGCGACTGGAAGCCGGGCGACGAGCTGCCGTCGATTCGCGCGCTCGCCGCGTCGCTGCAGGTCAGCGTGATCACCGTGAAACGTGCCTACCTCGAGCTCGAGCGGGACGGCGTGATCGTCACGCGCCAGGGCAAGGGGTCGTTCGTGGCGGACAGCGCGGACCTCAGCACGCAGCTTCGGCGCAACGAGCTCGACGAGCGCCTGTCCGCGGCGGCCGATCTCGGCTACCGGCTCGGGATGACCGCCGACCAGATCGCCGCCCGGCTCCTCGAGGCCGTGCAGAAGAGAAACGAAGACGAACGCAAGAAGTCAGATGAGACCGAGCGATGACCGAGCCCGTGATTGAACTCGACGGCGTGGACAAGACCTACCGGTTCTTCCGGTTGTCCGGCGTGCGCCTGCGGCTCGAGCCCGGGCAGATCCTCGGGTTCGTCGGCCCGAACGGCGCCGGCAAGTCCACGACCATCCGCATCCTGATGGCGATGGTTCGCCAGGAGCGCGGCACCGTGCGCGTCCTCGGCCGCTCGCTGCCGAAGGAGCAGGCGGCAGCCAAGCGCGAGATCGGCTTCGTCTCCGAGGACATGCGCCTGCACACCAGCGCCACGCTCGCGTGGCACATGCGCCTGATCGCGTCGATCTACCCGGAATGGGACGCGAAGTACGCGGACGCGCTGCTGCACCGCTTCACCCTTCACGCCGAGCAGCAGATCAGGCACATGTCGCACGGGGAGCGCGTCAAGGCCACGCTGCTGCTCGTCCTCGCAAGGCGTCCCCGGCTGCTGCTCCTCGACGAGCCGACCACGGGTCTCGATCCTGTCGCCCGGCACGAAATACTCGCCGAGCTCATGGATGTCGTCCGCGACGAGCGACGCGCGATTCTGTTCTCGTCGCACAACACCCAGGACATCGAGCAGGTGTCCGACCACATCACGTTCATCGACCGCGGACGCATCATCGACTCGAGCGACAAGGAGGCGTTCCTCGATCGGTGGCGCCGCCTGCATCTCGAGAGCCCCGCGGGCGTCCCGCTGCCACAGCCTGATGGTGTGGTCGAGACCACGACCAGCGGGCGCATCGCGGTCGTCACGACGAAGGCCTACACCCCGGACCTCGACGCCGTCTACGAGCGCGCGGGCGTCACCGTCCGGACGGTGCAGCGAATGACGCTCGAGGAGATCTTCGTCGCAAACGTCATGAGCAATCGCCGGGAGACCGCCGAATGAGCGCGCCAATCGTCCGGCAGCTGATCCTCAAGGACCTGTACCTCTTCCGCTGGATGATCGTCGCATCCATCGCGGCGGGTGGCGCTGCGATCGCCATCATGCCGTTGAGCGAGATCTCCACCTATGTCGGGGCCGTCTCGCTCATCTGCACGCTCATTGTCCTCAACATATTCCTGGTGATGAGCGGGGTCGTGCAGGAAAAAAAGGACAAGGTGCTGCTCTTCATCCTGAGCCTGCCGGTGTCCACGACCCAGTACGTCGTGGCGAAGGTAGCGGCGAACGCCATCGCCTTCCTGGTGCCCTGGCTCGTCCTGCTGGCAGGAACAATCGCAGTCATAGACGTGTCCGCGATCCCGAACGGTATCGTGCCCTACTGGGTGGCCCTTCTCAGCTACATCCTTTTCTATTACTGCGCCCTGCTTGCGGTCGGGCTCTTCTGGGATTCGACCGCTGTTCACGTGACCGCGATCATCGTCGGCAACGTGTCGATCAACTTTGTCATCCCCTTTTTGCTCGGGCTTCCGTCGGTATACGGGAATGCCAAGGGTCCGGCTGCCGTCTGGACCGGCGACATGGTCGCCATCGTCGTGGCGGAGATCCTCGCCGGCGCTCTCGTGCTTGGCCTCGCTGTCTACTTCCGGTCGCGCACCGGAGACTTCGTTTAGAGGATACGCATGTCCACCTCCGATCGCTTGCACGCCCTCGACGCCGTACGTGCGTTCGCGCTGCTGCTGGGCGTGGTGTTCCACGCCGGGTTCTCGTTCATCCCGGGCATGATTCCCGGCATCTGGGCGTTCAACGACAATTCGCCGAGCGTGGCCATCAGCGTGCTGCTGTTCACGTCGCACATCTTCCGGCTGTCGCTGTTCTTCTTCGTCGCCGGTTTCTTTGCGCGGATGATGTTCGAGCGCAAGGGAGCCCGCGGCTTCTGGTCGAACCGGTCGAAGCGGATTCTCGTTCCGCTGATTGCCGGCTGGGTCGTCATCTTTCCCGCGCTCGCCGTGGTCTGGATCTGGGGGCTGACGAAGACCTTCGGCGGCGCCCTGCCGGCAGCGCCCGCTGACGCGCCCGCGCCGCCACCCGGGGCGTTCCCGCTGACGCACCTGTGGTTCCTCTACTACCTCCTCGTGCTCTACGCGATCGTCGTGCTCTGCCGCACGATCGTCGTCAGGCTCGATCGACGTGGATCCATCCGTGGTCTCGCGGACCCGTGATCCGCGGCGCCATCCGCAGCGGGACCGCGGCGGTGCTGCTCGCGATGCCGTTGACCCTGGCGCTGTACTTCCGCGCCGACTGGGTGATCTGGTTCGGCATTCCGACACCTGACCGCTCGCTCATTCCCGAGCTCACGTCGCTCGTCTGCTTCGGCACGGCCCTCGCGTTCGGATGGCTGGTACACCGGCAAATCGATCTGCTCCAGGTCTGGAAGAAGCAGTGGGCCGCTCATCTTGCCGCGGCGCTCGGCGCGACCGCCGTCTGCGTGTGGATCGCCGGACCGACGCCCACGTTCGTTCCCCGTTTGCCTGGCTTCGAGAAGCTCGCGTTCGCGTTCTCCTACAGCCTTGCGATCTGGTGCTGGAGCTTTGCGATTGTCGGCGGCGCCACGCGGTTCCTCGCGCACGGCAGCGACAGGGTGCGCTACGTCGCCGACGCTTCGTACTGGATCTACCTGGTGCATCTGCCGGTCGTCGCGGCGATGCAGGTGCTCGTGGGCCCCTTGCCCTGGCACTGGAGCCTCAAGTTCCCTGCGATCCTCCTGGTGAGCTTCGCTCTGCTCTTCCTGAGCTACCGCTTCCTCGTGCGCTCGACGTTCATCGGTCAGATGTTGAACGGCCGCAGGTATCCGCGCGGCGCCGGTGGCAACGATGACGCGGGCCGCCGACCTGTCGGCCTCCACTACTGAGCCGGCACCCGTCGCCGGTGCGGACCGCGAGCCCGTGGCATCGCTGAACGGTGTGCACAAACACTACGGCAAGACGGTCGCGCTCGCCGGTCTCGATCTGGACGTGCGGCGCGGCGAGCTGCTCGCCGTGCTCGGGCCGAACGGCGCCGGGAAATCCACGGCGGTCTCCTTGTGGCTCGGACTCCTCGAGCCGGAGAAAGGCAGCGTCCGGCTGTTCGGCGGTTCCCCGCTCGAGACCGACAGCCGTCGGCGCATCGGCGTGATGATGCAGGAGGTGGGGTTGACGCCCGAGCTGCGCGTCCGCGAGCTCATCGAGCTGACGGCGAGCTACTACCCGGAGCCGCTGCCGACCGATCGCACGCTCGATCTGACGCGCCTCGGCGCGCTTGCCGATCGGCCCTACGCGAAGCTCTCAGCCGGCCAGAAGCGGCAGGTGCAGTTCGCGCTCGCGATCTGCGGCCGTCCTTCGCTGCTCTTCCTCGACGAACCGACGGTCGGCCTCGACGTGGACGCCCGCGAATCCATGTGGCGCACGATCCGCGAGCTGCTCTCACAGGGCTGTTCGATCGTGCTGACGACGCACTATCTGGAGGAGGCGGAGGCGCTGGCCGATCGCGTGGCGGTGCTCGCGAGCGGACGGCTGATTGCGTCCGGCAGCGTCGCCGAGGTTCGCTCGCTCGTGTCGCGCAAGCAGATCAGCTGCTCGAGCGCGCTGACGATTGACGTGATTCGATCCTGGCCGGACGTTGTCGCGGTGACGTGCGAGACGCGTCGCCTGCACATCACCGTCGTCGATGCCGAGGCGGTCGTGCGGCGGCTCCTGGCGGCCGACGATCACGTTCGGGACCTCGAGATCCGCCAGGCCGGACTGGCCGAGGCATTCACGGAGCTCACGAGGGAGGCGGCATGATGAACGCAACACATTCGCTGGTCCACCTGCGGCCCGCGGCGCCGATGCCGATAGGACGCATCCTCCGCGCCTACGCGAAAGAGGTGCAGTACGAATCGCTGCGCATGCTGCGCTCGCCCGCGTTCGCGATCCCGTTCCTCCTGTTGCCCGTGCCCGTCTATCTCTTCTTCGGCGTCATGCTGGCGGGCCCTGCGGTTGCGAAGCACCCCTCAGCCGCGAACTATCTCTTTTCGGGATTTTCCGTGTTCGCGGTGATGGGTCCGTCGCTCTTCGGCGCGGGCTGTGCGCTCGCGCTCGAGCGCGACGCGGGCTTCCTGAATCTGAAGCGGGCGCTGCCAGCGCCCGGCGGCGCGTATCTCATCGCGAAGATGCTGATGTCGATGGTCTTTGCGGCGCTGGCGATGGCCACGATGCTCGCCGCGGCGATTCTTGCCGACACCGTGAGCCTGACGATCGGCCAGTTGCTGATCATGACCGTCGTCATGATCGCCGGCGCAGTGCCCTTCTGCGCGATCGGTCTGCTCATCGGCTCCTACATGTCGGGTTCGTCCGCGCCGGCATTCATCAACATCGTGTTCCTCCCGATGCTGTGGCTGTCGGGCCTGTTCATCCCGCTGCCGAAATTCCTCGAGAAGTGGGCATTCATCTGGCCCGCGTTCCATCTGAACCAGGTGGCGCTCGGTTCGGCCGGCGTGTCGGAGTTCACGTTCATCAGCCCCGTCATCGCCGCGGCCGTGCTCGTCGGCGTGACCGTGCTGTTCGGCGGGCTCGCGATTCGTCGCCTGGCAACGCGGGGGTGAGCGGATGCTGTTCCGCCGCGACATCCTGCAGGGCATTGCCGAGGGCCGTGTGACGCTCGCCTTCAGACGTTGGCGGCGGGCGCCGCCAGCCGACGGTTCTTCGCTGCGCTCGCCGGTCGGCGTGCTCCGACTCGATCGCGTCACCGTCGTCGACGAAGGCGACATCACCACGGAGGACGTGCGCCGCACGGGCATGTCACCCGCCGAGTTGCGGACGTCGATCGCCGGCGAGGGCACGCTCCTGCGCATCGAGCTCCGGCTCGTCGGCGACGATCCGCGCATCGCGCTCAGGGAACACGTGCCGGAGCAGGCCGACCTCGAGGCAATCGTCGCGAGGCTGGCCAGGATCGACGCCGCATGCTCGTCGCCCTGGTCGACACGCTACCTGCAGCTCGTCGCCGACCAGCCCGGCATCGTCTCGCGCGTGCTGGCGCCGCAGGTGGGCGCCGACGTGCCGACGTTCAAGCGTCGCGTCCGGCAGCTGAAAGAGCTGGGCCTCACCGAGAGCCTCGAGGTCGGCTACCGCCTCTCGCCGCGAGGCCGTGCGGTACTCGAGTGCCTCGACCGCGATCCGCTCTGAGGACGGGCACGGCAGCGCGGACGCGGCGAGCCTCAAGGATCTGTATCCCACTGAGCTCCGGTTTACATCGAGCTCCCGGTCTCGAGCAGCGACTTCATGTCGCTGAGAATCCAGGCCCAGCCGCCCGTGCCCTGCTCGGAGAACTTGCTGGCCACCATGCCCGACATGATCGGTGCACCTTCGAGCTCGTGAATCACGGTGAGCCTCGAGAAGCCGGCAGAAACCTTCTCGATTTCCCACGTGACGCGCGTGAAGCCTTCCGACTTCATGGCGTCGCTGAACAGGAAGCGATAGGTATGCACCAGCTTTCGCGGCGGGTCTGCTTCCTCGACCACGCCATCGACGACGACGTCCGGCAAGCCAAAGGACTTCATCTGGGCGGTAGAGTGCGCTCGGTACGCGCCACCCGGACGCAGCTCGTAGTCGACGGCGCCCTGATAGCCGTATTTTGTCGTCCATTCCGGCGACGTGATCGCGTCCCAGATGGCTTGCGGCGAGGCCTTGATGTAGACCTCGTAGACTTGCGTCGTTGCTATGCCGGCTTTCGACTCTGTCGCCATGCCTTTGCCTCCAACTCGGTCTTGAGCTCCAACAGCGCCGACACGCGGCGCTCCGTGTACTTGTCGATCCAGCGGTCGTGAATCATCCGGATCGGCACTGCGTTCAGAAAGTGCAGCTTCTCTCTGCCCGCCCTGCGCGTCACGACGATGCCCGCGCGCTCGAGCACGCGCAGGTGCTTCATGACACCGAACCGCGTGATCGCCAGTTCCGCCTCGAGCTCCGTCAGCGTGCGACCGTCACGTTTGAAGAGCAGATCCAGAAGGAATCGGCGTGAGGGATCCGCGAGTGCCTTGAACACCGAGTCGTCATCGAACACCCGTCGACTATATGTGACCATATGGTCACATGTCAAGCGGGCGCGAGTGTTGCGCGTGTTCGTGACGGAACGCTAGACTCGCGTCGTGTCTCCCGGCAGTTGGCAGTCATCGTTCTGGCCCGCGCTCGCCGGGCTGAAACGTGCGATCCGGTTCGCCACCTACGATTGGACGCGCGAGATGTCCCTGTCCGTGCGGGTGATCACGATGATCGGCATGGGCCTCCAGGGATATGCCATCTGGGCGGGGCTGACGCGCTCGCTCATCTGGCCGATCATGTGGCCGAAGGGCCTCATCCTCTATCCGATCGTGCTGCTGATCTACTACATCGGCTTCTGCCTGCAGAACGCGACCCTCGCGTCGGCACTGATCCGCAAGACGCAGCTCGAATCGGAGCAGCTCGCGGCGCAGAAGATTCAGGAGACGCTGCAGCCGACCACGATCGGAAAGCTCCCTGGCTACGAGGTCGACGCGTTCTACAAACCGCTTCGCGCGGTCGGCGGCGATTACTTCGACGTCATCGAGTTGCCCGGCAACCGCACGCTGTTCGCGGTCGCGGACGTGTCCGGCAAGGGAATCGCGGCCGCGCTGCTGGCGGCCAACATTCAGGCGCTGGTGCGAAGCCTGTCGAGCGTGGCGCCGGACGTGCCGGCGCTGGCGTCGCAGATCAACCGGCATCTGTGCCGGTACACGCCGGGCAACCGGTTTGCCACCGCGGTCTTCATCGTGCTCGACCGGGAGTCCGGCGAGCTGGTCTACGTCAATGCCGGACACAATCCTCCGATCGTCTGGGGCGCGGGGCCGGCGACGTTTTCTCGAACCGACGGGCACGGCGCTGGGCTGGTTCGACGACATGAGCTACGAGTCAGGCCGGATCACTGATCGCCGCCGGCAGACGGGCTGCTGATCTTCACCGACGGCTTGCCGGATTCGATTCCCGGGCAACAGCCCCGAGGACAGCGTGTGCCGCGCGCTCGACAAAGATCTGCCGCGCACGATGGCCAACCTCAAGGCACTGGTGGATCCCAGGTTCAACGAGGATGACATCACCGTGCTGCTGGTGAAGCGAGCCATTCAGCCCGGGATACTTGCCGGGAATCTGGGAAAGGAAACTGAACGATGGGACGCCTGATGCTCGGACTCGGCGCCAGCCTGCTGCTGGCTGCAACTCTGTCGACCGGTGCCACCGGTCAGGATCGCGCTGCTGAACTGAACGCCAGGGTGCAGGCATTTCTCGACCGCCACCGTGGAACGTGGCGCGATCTCAATGTGCCCGAGGGCGACGGCAAAGTTCTGCACGACCTGGTCCTCCAGCACAAGTTCACGCGCGCTCTCGAGATTGGGACCTCTACGGGTCACTCGGGCATCTGGATCGCCTGGGCACTGGCAAAGACCGGTGGCAAGTTGACGACCGTGGAGATCGATCCGGGGCGGCACCAGACCGCGCTCGCCAACTTCAAGGAAGCCGGGCTTGCGCAGTACATCGATGCGCGCCTCGGGGACGCGCACGAGATCGTGCCCGCGCTCCCCGGCCCATTCGACTTCGTGTTCTCGGACGCCGACAAGGACTGGTACAAGAACTACCTCGTCGCCGTCTGGCCGAAGCTCGCGCCCAAGGGCTGCTTCACGGCCCACAACGTGTCGGGCATGTGGGTCGGCCGGGGCATACGCGACTTCCTGGCGCATCTCAAGACCCTGCCCGACGCTGTCACGACGATCGACAAGACCAGCGGTGAGGGAATCTCGATCAGCTGCAAACGCTGAGCGTGGGCGAGCGTGTCTGTCGCGTCCGCGTCATCATCTATACTCGTCAACACCTACAGCACGCCGAACGGTCTGTGACCGCCTTCGCGGGAACAGCTCACGAACAGGATCAGCAGAGGAGACAACGCATGCGGCATCTGACTCTCGGCGCGCTCGTGACCTTGTTCGTCGGGATCGGCTCGGGTGTGCAGGCACAGACGACGGACCCGCAAATCATGGTCCCCATCAACAAGTTCCTCGATGCCTTCAACAAGGGGGACATGGCGGGCGCGGCGGCGGTGCATGCGGCGGACGCGGACGTCGTGATCATCGACGAAGTGGCTCCGTTCCTCTGGAGGGGCACAAAGGCCCTGCAGACGTGGGCCGCCGATCTGGGAGCGGACGCGAAGAAGAACGGCATCACCGACCAGAAGGTCACGCTCGGCAAGACGACGAGAGTCGAGTCCGACGGGGCCTGGGCGTACGTCGTCGTACCTTCCGTATACGACTTCAAGGAGAAGGGCGTGGCCATGCGCGAGTCCGCCCAGATGACGTTCACTCTGAAGAAGAGCGCTGCGGGCTGGCTGATCCACGCCTGGGCGTGGACGGGGCCGAGGGCGCAGAAAGTCACGGCCCCGGCGAAGTAGGCGCGGCGCGCGCGTCACTCCATCCTAGGGGAAACAGCCGCCGATTGGCTCATCCGTCGTTCCGCCGCCGTCGCGAAAACGCCGGTTCCCCCTCCCCCGGCCTGAAGCCTGCACGTCAGGGTCTTCGTGGTAGAGTGGGGGTTCGGATTTTGCCGCGTACTGTGCCGGCCTCCAGCGTGTCGAGCCACTCCTGACTCGTTCCTCCTGAAGTTCAGCCTCAGCTACGAGACGACATCCATCTGACATCGATCCCGATGCCAGGAAAGTCGCAGTGCGACAGAGGAGTCAGTGACATGGGCCGGAAGTTGTATGTTGGAAACCTGCCGTACGAGATTGGTGAAAACGAGCTGCAGGATCTCTTTGCCCGCGCCGGTTCAGTCGAATCGGTGACGGTGATGCGAGATCAGGCAACCGGGCGCGCCCGCGGTTTCGGGTTCGTGGAAATGAGCACGGACGAAGAAGCCCAGAAGGCGATCACCGATCTGAACTCGAGCCAGGTCGGCGGCCGGAGCATTACCGTCAACGAAGCGCGTCCGAAGGAAGCGCGCAGCGGAGGCGGTGGTGGTTACGGCGGAGGTGGCGGATCCCGTCGGCGTTCGGAACCCCGCTGGTAAGTAGCTAGTAGTCCCGCACGGCCGTTCAGCAGCGGGCGGCTTCGGCGCAGCCCGCGCTGCAGCGGCCGTCGGAACTATCCAGTTGAGTCGCGCCGCCCGAGGGCGGCGCGATTGTCGTCAGCCCGCGTGAGACGAGGTTCGCGCGAAACGGCCCGTTCTCGCGTGGCCGTTCCTGTCGCGTCCCGAGAACTGACTTCCCCCCTGGTGCGGACGCCTGCCTTGCTGCGGCCGGTGATGAACGACCGGCCGTGTCTTCGGCGCATCGAACCCCGGAATCGCCACGTGCTCGAGCGGCGCCGTCAGCAGCCGCTGAATATCGCGCAGCAGCACCGAATCCGACGCCGACACGAGCGACACCGCGCGCCCGCTGCGTCCGGCCCGCCCCGTGCGGCCGATGCGATGAATGTAGTCCTCGGCGACGAGCGGCAGGTCGTAGTTGACGACGAGCGGCAGGTGCGCGATGTCGAGCCCGCGCGCGGCGATGTCGGTCGCGACGAGCACCGTCACGCGGCCGGTCTTGAAGTGATCGAGCGCCCGCGTGCGCGCGCCCTGGCTCTTGTTGCCGTGAATGACGACGGCTTTCATCCCGGCGCGCTCGAGATACTCCCCGATGCGATCCGATCCACGCTTCGTCTTGCAGAAGACGAGCGCCTGCCCCTTGCCGTGCTGCGCCAGGATGTGCGCGAGCACCTCGCGCTTCTGCGCGAGGTCGACCGGATGCACATGGTGCGTCACGGTTGTCGCGACGGCGTCGCCGTCGGAGACATCCACGCGCGCCGCGTCGCGCGTGAACTCGCCGGAGAGGCGGACCACGGCGTCGGGCAGCGTCGCGGAGAAGAGCAGCGTCTGGCGCGCGCGCGGCAGCGCCGCGTTCACACGCTTGAGCGCCGGCAGGAAGCCCATGTCGAGCATCCGGTCCGCTTCATCGAGCGTGAGCATGCTGATCGCCGACAGATCGACCGTGCGCCGCTGCAGATGATCGATGAGCCGCCCGGGCGTGGCGACGACGATGTCGGTGCCCTGCCTCAGCGCCTGGATCTGCGCGCCCATCGCGACGCCGCCGAAAATCGCGGTGACGCGGACGTTCGCCGGCACGCCGTACGTCGCGAGCGCCTTGTGCACCTGCAGCGCGAGCTCCCTCGTGGGTACGAGGACGAGTCCGCGCGGGAGCCGGCGCGCGGCGCCGCCGGATCGCGACAGCAGCCGCTCGATCATGGGCAGACCGAATGCGGCCGTCTTGCCCGTGCCCGTCTGGGCGCGTGCCAGCAGGTCGACGCCGCTGAGGACGAGAGGAATCGCTTTGGCCTGAATCGGCGTGGGTGTCTCATAGCCGAGACGCGCGAGCGATGAAGAGAGAGAGGGCGTGAGCCCGAGTTCCGAGAATGACATTCGAGAAAGGTCCTTGTGACCCTGAGCGTTCCCTGCAGGCGCTGTGGGGCGAGTAACGACACACGTTTCGCGCCAGCATGGCGTGAGCGGTGCGATCGAAGCTGAAGCTTCGAACGGAATCGGGCTGAGCTGGATGTGAGGAGAAGCGGGCCGAGGTGGCTCGATACGCCTTCAGATGGCAGAGCGCGTGGGACGATCCGGTGCAGTCATGATAGCACGACTGTAGTGTCCGGCTTCAGCCGGACTTCAGCAGGTCCGCCTGAAGGCGGACACTACGCACAAAAATGAAAACGCCCTAGAACCGCAAGCGCAATCCGCCGTTGATGTTGCGGCCCTCGAGCGGGGCCCATGCGTCGACGGTCCACCGGCCGTCCGCGGCCCGTGCCGGGCGGATCAACGGGTCCCAGCGCGTCTGGCGAACGCCGGTGAGGTTCTCGCCGTTCACGAACAGCCGGATGCTCCCGAACTGCCGCTCCGCCAGCAGCCCGAGGATCATGTACGGCTCGCTGACCAGCCGGTAGGGATTGTCTTCAAGGCGCTGCTCCCCGGTGAAGTACCACTCGACGCCGACCCGCCCCACATCCTCGACCTCCCACATGGCGACGAGTCCCGTGCTGTGGCGCGGCGTCAGCGGCACGTCGTCCTCGTCCGCGCCCACGGTCTCGCGCGCGCGCACGTAGGTGTACGTCGCCGTGACCGAGAATGGCTCGCGGCGGAACGTGCCCAGAAGCTCGAGGCCCACGTTCGTCGTCGGATCCGTCAGAGTGCTGAGGACGTACGACGATCGTTCGACATGAAGCGGGTCGCTGACGCGCGAGGCAAAGAACGTCGCCGTGTACGAGAACGGTCCGTCCGTGCGTGACAGGTCGAAGGACCCGCTGAGCCCGCGCTCGGCTTCGATCGGCCCAACGACTTGCAGGCGCGTCAGGCCCGCCGCCTCTGTCTCTTCGGTGAGCGGCGTCGACGCGAAGAATCCAGTGCCCACCGAGGCGCGAGTCGTCCAGCTGTCCTGCCCGCGCGAGCGCGGACACGCGCGGGCTGAAGAACGTTCCGTACTCGCTGTGCACGTCGAGGCGTGCGCTGGACGAGAGCGAGAGCGCCGGCGTCACGTCGATGTCGTACTGCGCGAACATTCCCGGCACGGTGAAGGCGTAGTCGAATCGCGGCACGTCGTGCGAGGTGTAGGCGTCGCGTTCGAACGCCAGGCCGGCGACCCACGTCTGCTGGCCGGCGCTTCCACGCACGGCGATCTCGCCGAACACGGTGTCGTGACGATCGGCCTCGAGGATTTCCCCGAACTGATGATCGTGACGCTGACGGGCCACCGCCACGCGCCCCGTCACGACGTAGCGGTCCTTCACGAGGAACTGGCCGAGTGCGCCTGCGTCGTACCGCCATGTCTCCAGCGCTTCGACGTACGGCTCGCCCGTCGTTGGCAGCACCTCGCCATCGGGCGTTCCCCCGTCACGGTCTTCGTACGTGAAACCAGTCGTGGCAAAGAGCGTCCGCCCGCTGCCGCCGTCCCAGAAGAACCGCGGCCGGATCACCGCGCGCTTGTACCCGGGGAGGTCGGCCCACGCATCGTCGTCGACGTCGGTCGTCTCCTGCCAGTGACCGCCGCCGAGGAGCGACGCGCTCCAGCCCTGCCGGGCCGGCGAAGACAGGAACATCACGGCGTCTGTAGCTCCGCGCGTCGATCGGTTCAGGAGAAATTCCTCGACGGACTCGTCGGCCGGCCGCCGCGACAGCAGATTGATGACGCCGCCCATCGCGCCAGCTCCGTAGAGCGCCGATGCCACGCCCTTGATGACTTCGACCTGTCCCAGGTCCATGGGCGGAATCTGAAGCAGGCCGAGGCCTCCGACTTCACCGAAGAGCGGCAGACCATCCGAGAGCACTCTCGTGTACCTGCCGCGCATGCCCTGGATCCTGACGCTCGCGGCGCCGAGCGACGGCGACGTGGCCTGCACGCGCATGCCGCCCATCTCGTTCAGCATCATGACGATGTCACCGGGCGTCATGAGCATCTTCTCTTCGATCTCTTCGCGCGACAGCACTTCGACGCGCATGGGTTGATCCTCGAGCCGCTTGTCGGTTCGGGTCGACGCCACGACGGTCACGGTTTCCTCGACGGTCGGCTGCGGCTGCAGGTCCACGATCACGTCCTGGATCGATCCGGCGGCGACCGACACGCTGACCGTGACCGGAGCGAAGCCGGGCTTCACGACGGTGACGCCGATCGTTCCGGCGCCCGTGGCGATCGCGATCGATCCGGATGCGTCGGTACGGTGGGTAGTCCCGGCCACGATGACCTCGGCATCCGCGACGGGTTGTCCGGACGCACGCACCTGGACGCGAATGGTTCCGGCAGGAGCCTGAGCGGCAGCGATGGCCGCGGAAGAACAGACGACCAGAGTGACCGCTACCAGCAGTAAGCGCATGACGCGCGATTGGGGACTATCGCCCGCCCGGAGCGGCGGGGAGAAGGCTCGGGACCGTTCCCTTGGACTCGACCAGCCGGCGCGCAAAGTAGTTCACGACGGTCGCGTCGCTGCGCGCGGCGGCGAGATATGCGGCGCGCAGCAGCTGCTCCCTGCGCGATTTCAGCGTCTCGGTGATGCGCTCGCGCACGCCCGGCGTCGAGAGGTCGCGTTGTCCCGCCTGCTCGTGGGCGACGACCAGCACCAGCGTGTGTGCGCCGTTCGGAGCTGGCCACGTTCACGGATCCCGCCGTCTTGCCGATGACCGCGTTCCGGAGTTGCGGCGGCGCTCCCTTGAGCCTCGACACGGGCACGAGCCCCAGGTCCCCGCCGCGCGGCGCGGACTCCGGGTCCTCGGAGTATCCAGCCGCGAGATCGCGGAAGGACACGCCGGCCTTGAGACGCTCCATCAGCATCTGCACCTTCGCGGCCGCCGCCTGCGGCGTCGCGGCGTCGTCTCCTGTCCGGTTGGCCGTCTGCGCGTCGCGCACGGGCGTCACGACGATCTGCGCGATGTGGTAGGACTCTTCCGCGAGGTTGAACTGCGCGCGATTCGTGTTGAAGAAGTCGGTGACTTCCTGATCGGTGACCGCGATCTTCGACTTGATCTCCTGCTCGATGAGCTTCTCCGTGAGCAGTCCGCGACGGAGCCCTTCGCGCATGTCCGCCGGCGTCAGGTTGCGTTTCGTCAGCTCCTGCTGAAACGCCTCGTCGGTGATGTTCTTCTTTGCGTTGGCGTATGCAGTGTCGAGGTCGGTCACGGCGACGTCGATCTTCAGCGTGCGCGCCTTCGAGAGCAGGATCTCCTGCGTGATGAGGTCGTCGAGGAGACTCAGCTTGGCCGCCGCCGTTTCCTCTTCGGATTGTGCCTGCGCTCCATCCTGCATCCGCCGGTACGCCTTGTCGACGTCGTCTCGCGTGATTGCCTGGCCGTTGACGACGGCCCAGGTGTCGGCAGAGACCGTCGCGGCCGGAGGTGGCTGCGTGGAGCGGGACGACGAACCGCCGCAGGCGGCGGTCAGGACGCCCAGCGCAAAGATCAGGAGCCAATACTCGTTGCAAGACGCGCGTCTGGTGTGGGACATATGTCCCGAGCAGCGTACTGCCTGATCGCGCGGGATGCAACGCATGCAGAAGGAGCCGTCCATGCCGAGTCGAACCCCGAAGACGCGCCTCCTGCATCCCGAGGCGAGCGTGCCCCAGGGATTCAAGTCGCTGGCGACGCCGGTGTTTCGCGGTTCGACGACGCTCTTCGACAGCGCCGCGGCGATACGGGACACGTGGAATCACGACGACGCGCCCTACACGTACGGATCCTACGGCACGCCGACGACGCTGGAGCTGGCGGCGCGCGTGGCGGAGCTCGAAGGCGCCCGCCGTTGCTTCATCACGCCGGGCGGGCAGGCCGCGCTCGTCCTCGTGTACGTCGCGTGCCTCGGCGCGGGCGACCACGTGCTCGTGCCGGAAACGGTGTACGGACCCAGCCGCGCGTTTGCCGATCGGGTGCTGCGCCGCCTCGGCGTCGACGTGGAGTACTACCAGCCCGGCGAGGGTGAGGGAATCTCGTCGAGGATCCGCGAGCGCACGCGTCTCGTGTGGTGCGAGAGCCCCGGCTCGATCACGATGGACGTCCAGGACGTGCCGGCGATCGCGGCGGCCGCGCATGCGCGCGGCGTGATCGTCGCGCTGGACAACACGTGGGCCGCCGGCGTGCTGTTCGAGCCGTTCGGGCACGGCGTCGACATTTCGGTGCAGGCGCTGACCAAGTACGTGGGCGGCCACAGCGATTTGCTCCTCGGATCGGTGAGCGTGCGCGACGAGGCGTTGTATCAGCGGCTCGGCGTCACGCATCAGGATCTGGGGATGACCGCGTCGCCCGACGACTGTTCGCTTGCGCTGCGCGGCCTGCAGACGCTCCACGTCCGGCTGCAGACCATCGAAGCGTCCGCGCTGCGCGTCGCCGCCTGGCTCGCGTCGCGCGCGGAGGTCGAGACCGTGCTGCATCCGGCGCTTCCGTCCTGTCCGGGACACGAGACGTGGAAACGCGATTTCACGGGGTCGTCGGGTCTTTTCTCGGCGGTCTTTCGCGAGCCCGCTTCGCGCCGCGATCTCCAGGACGCGATGGATCGGCTCACGCTCTTCCGGATGGGATACAGCTGGGGAGGCGTGGCGAGCCTGATCGTGATGCCGGACACGGACGCGGCACCCAACGCGAAACGGTACGGCGGCCGCCTGCTCCGGTTCTATGTCGGTCTCGAGGATCCCGGGGATCTCATCGCGGATCTGCAGCAGGCGTTCGGCTTCCGCGCGTAGAGCGTTTTTCAGAACGCAGTAGTGTCCGGCTTCAGCCTTCGCCAAGGCTCCGGCGGACCGCCGTCTTTCAGAATGCTGTAGTGTCCGGCTTTAGCCGGACCGGAACGGGTCCATCTGAGGGTGGACACTACAGCATTCAACTCTGCTGCAGCGTCAATCAGATGCCGAAGACGTCGGTGGCGGTGCGCACGATCAGGATCGAGCCGGCCACGGCCGGCGTCGCGAAGAGCGGCGCGCCCATGGAGTTCCTGCCGAGCAGCTCGAACTTGTCGCCGGCGGCGACGACGAAGACGTCGCCGTCCTCGCTCGACAGGTACACGCGTCCCCCGGCCGCGATGGGGGACGCGGAGAACGCGCCGGCGTCGGGCGCGATACGCGCGCGATAGGCCATCGAGCCATCCGCCGCACGGTAGACGGACAACACGCCAGCATTGCCGCACACGTACAGGAGGCCTCGATGGACGAGCGGCGTCGGCAGATACGGAGAGGCCCGGTCGCTGATCCAGGCGACGGCGGTTCCGTTCTGCGCGTCCGGCGCCGGCGTGATGTCGCCGGCGGCCGTGCGCCGAACCGCGTAGATCGGCCGGTGACCGCCGCCGCCCGCGACGAGCATCAGGTCGCCTGCCGCGACCGGCGTCGGCACGCGATCGTAGGGACCGTCGGTCGAGTTGTTCATGCGCCAGATCTCCCGCCCGTCGCGCGCATCGTGCGCGCGGATCCACCGCGCCGAGTTGAAGACGACCTGCGGACCGCCAGCGGTGATCCAGATGCCCGGCGTCGACCACGACAGGCCCTCTGCACGCGGGACTCGCCAGCGCTCGCGGCCGGTCGACAGCTCGAACGCCGCGGCGAAGCCGTCGCGCTGCCAGTCGTTCTGCACCACGACCACGTCGTCGACGACGACCGGCGAGCTCGCGGCGTCGAGGCTCCAGTCCGCCCGCGCCGGCGCCATCTCCTTCCGCCAGAGCAGACGGCCTTCCATGTCGGTGACGAAGAGTCCCTCGTTGCCGAGCACCGCGGCGATGTGCGTGCCGTTGGTCGCTGGCGTGGCGTTCGCGTATGTGCCCTTGACGTGACGCGGCTGCCGCGGCGTGCCCGTGTGCAGCACGCGCTTCCAGAGCTCCCGTCCGTTCGCAACGTCGAGGCAGTGCATGCGCCACTCGTGCGCGATCGTGTCCTTCGCAAAGACGACGCCCTCGGCTTTCAGATCGAGGGCCGCGCCAGGCGCGACCGCGCTCAGGACGTAGACGCGATCCTTCCAGACGATTGGACTCGCGTGGGACAACCCTTCGATTGGCGTCCGCCAGCGGACGCCCTTGCCGGAAGCGGCGTTCCACGAGGTCGCGAGCGTCGCGTCGGCGCTGCCGCCCGCACGATCGCCACGGAACGCCGGCCAGTTCGCGTCGATGGCAGCGACGCTCATCCACGCAAAGGCGAAGATCGCGAACAGTTTCACGTCGGAATCCTCCGGCCGCGAGACTACCATCGCTCCTTCGCGCCCGGGTGCACGTTGGGACGAGCGAGCGTCAGGAAGGGACCGGGATCAGAATGCGTAGTCCAGTCCGAAGACGGTCGTCACGCGGCTTCGCAGGCCCGCATCGGTGAGCGGGAAGAGGACGTTCGCGGAGAAGAGGAGCGCGCCCGTCGGATTGAACTTGAAGCCGACCGCACCCAGCACGAGATTGAGGTTGCCGGCGCGCGTATCGAACTCGTCGAAGGTGGCCGTTTGCACCGACGTGGCGCCCTGATACTGAAACGATTTGCTGGTCAACTCGAGCCGTCCGGCCTGCCGGAGCGTACGGCCGACGACGTCGCCGATGATCGTGACGCGGGGATGCGCGACGAACTCCATTCCCATGGCGTAGTTGATTTCGTCGGGGATCGGCGCCGTGCCCCCGAGCTCCGCGAGCAGCCCCGAGCTTCCCACTTCGCCGTTCACCGCCGTGTAGCCGATGTTGAAGTGCGGCGCGAAGCGACCGGCGCCGCCCGACGCGATCAGGAAACCCTTGAACTGCGTGCCGGCGCCGAGCAGCTGCTCCTGGTCTCCTGTCGGCAGCCGGACGTCCACCGCGGCCGCGAGCCCGCCGCCGCCGAACGACAGGAAGCGGTACTTCGTGCGGACGAGCACGTCGCCGAGGCCGGTGGCGGTTCCACCTTCGAGGAAGGTCCTTTCGGTCGCCTGGGTGTTCCCCGCCTCGAACGTATGCGTCAACGGGCTGCCTGGCGTCGCGAGCCTGATGATCGTCGCCCGCACGCTCGCCTCGAGATCCACGCGCACAATCGGTACGGCGAGCGCGACGTCCCATCGATCCGTCAAACCGTAGTTTCCAAAGAACGCCACCGTGTCGGTGGTGGCTTCCATCGAAAGCGACGCTTCGATCAGATCGCCTTCGAACGGCGGGCTGAGGCGCGTCCCGTTCGGCTGCAGCGTCGGTCCGCTGCCGCCCCCGGCCCCGCCTCCTCCGCCGCCACCCCCGCCGCCGGTCCCGGGCGAGCAACACTCCTGATGCCGCAGGTAGAACTTGATCGAGCCGTCCTCCAGGCGCTGGCCCTCGAACGTCTCGTACGGCGTGTGCTGATAGGTGATGCCGGCGTTGAGCTTTCCGCGCCCGATGGTCGTCGCGCGCTCGGCGAACGCCGGACCGAAGCTGCTGCTCGCGCGCCGGAACGTGCCCAGCGACTCGTCGAACGTATACGTGAATCCGCCGGACGACGAACCCAGGGGGAACGTCGACAGCTGCGAGATCATCGACTTGTTGAAGTTCGTGACGATGCCGACCGCGGGGTTGGTGAGCTCGTTCGAATCGACCGGGCTGAAATGCGCCTCGTGAGAGAGCTCGGCGGTCGTCGGACGCGGCAGCGTGATCCCCCGGAGGATGAGATCGGGCAGCAGCTCGGACAGGCGTGGTGCGGACGTGGTCTGGGCTTCAGCGGCCTGCGCTGCGCTCCCCGCCACCGCCATTGCCGCCACCACACGCAGACACTTACGGCAAGCTCGCATCATCTTCCTCACGCATCTCAGCTGTAACCGGTATCGCAGATGATAACGTCGGACCGCGGCGGATCGCACAGATCGATCACTGCCGGAGAGGTCGAACGCGGTTGACAACCCGACCCGTAACTCGCTACCGTCCGCGATCTCGCGGCCGCGCGCGTCAGCGCATCGGTGCCGGCACGAACATGACAACAACACGAATGAATCTGGCCAGCCTTGTCGTCGTCATTGCTGCAGCGGGTGCGGCGCCTGCGCTGAGCCAGACCGCGGCGCCGCCCGTGGCGACGCCTCCGGCGCAGACGGCCGCACCGGCTCCGAGACCGGTGCCGCCCACGCGCGATCCGAACTCACCGGGATTCGTCACCGCAAAGGATCTGCCTGACGGCGCGGTTCCGCCGCCGAACGAGGATGGCAACTTCATCATCGGGCCGACGCACACACCGGCACCCGAAATGGCGGTGCAGGAGGGCGTGCCCCAGGGAACGATCCACAACTTCACGATGAGCTCCACGGAAAGCCGGATCTATCCGGGCATCGCGCGCGAGCAAGGCACCTTTGGCACGGTCGATCCCAAAGACCCGGCAAAACTCGTGGTGACGACGAGCCATCCGGCGCCCTATACACGACGCGTCGCGGTGTACGTTCCGAAGCAATACGTCCCCGGCACGCCCGCGCCGTTCATCGTCGGCGCGGACGGCCCCGATCAGTCGTTGTTCGTCGCGCTGGACAACCTCATCGCGCAGAAGCGCGTGCCGGTGATGATTGCCATCTCGATCGGCAACGGCAGCGGCGACGCGCAGGGCAGCCAGCGCGGCCTCGAGTACGACACGATGTCGGCGCGCTACGCGGAGTTCGTGGAGAGCGAAGTGCTGCCGCTCGTCGAGAAGCAGTGCAACGTGACACTGACGAAGGATCCCGAGGGCAGAGCCACGATGGGCTGCAGTTCCGGCGGATCCGCGGCCCTGATCATGGCGTGGTATCGCCCGGATCTCTATCACCGCGTGCTGACGTATTCCGGCACGTATGTGAACCAGCAGTGGCCGCCGAGCGCCGATACGCCGCACGGCGCGTGGGAATTCCACGAGCGGCTGATTCCCAACAGCCCGCCGAAGCCGATCCGCCTCTGGATGGAAGTGGGAGACAGGGATCTGCTCAATCCGAACATCATGCGCGACGAGATGCACGACTGGGTCGTCGCGAACGAGAACATGGCCAGAGTGCTCGCCGCGAAAGGGTATCGCTATCAGTTCGTCTTCGCCCGCAATGCGGGCCACTGCGACCGCGGCGTGAAGCAGCAGACGCTGCCGGCGGCGCTGGAGTGGCTGTGGAAAGGTTATCCCGTCGAAGGGACGAAGACCGGGCGCTGAGCTCGCGACAGGCGATGGCCCGCAAACGTTTGCCGCCGAGCAGCCCGCAGGAGAATCTGCTGCGGCCGATCGGCGTGATCTCGTCGTCGATCACGGACCGCAGCGCGGCGCCCCGGCAGGGTTCGGAGGGCGCGCCCGACGCGTGGCTCGACGTGTTCCCGTGGGCGCAGGAAGGGCTGCAGGGTCTTGCCGCGGGCGACGAGATCATCGTCATCACGTGGTTTCACCGCGCCAACCGCGACGTGTTCATCGTCCGCCCGCGGTCCGATCCACGCAATCCGCTGACAGGCGTCTTCGCGACGCGATCGCCGGACCGGCCGAACCCGCTCGGGCTCCATCCTGTCGTCGTGCGCGCGATCGAGGGAAACCGGCTGCGAATAGGGCCGATCGAAGCCATTGACGGAACACCGGTCGTGGACATCAAGCCGGTGCTGAAATAGACCTGCATTCGTCTGTAGTGTCCGCCTTCAGGCGGACCCCGCTGAGGTCCGGCTGAAGCCGGACACTACATCTGGCTGAAGCCGGACACTACAGCTGCCGGGCTACCGCCTCCACTCGGGGGCGTAGTCCCGATTGCTCATGCGCCGTTCGACGGCGAGGCTCAGCGTGAACAGGGCGAAGACTTCGGCGAGGCCGACGGACGCATAGATGGCGAAGCGCGTGTCGGCGCTCGGCTTGGGCCAGCACGTCGTGCCCGCGTCGATACAGGCCTGAACGACCCGGTCCACCTCGACGTACTCGCGGAAGATCAGCGCGATCGCGCACACGAGGATGACGGTCGATCCGACGACGTTGCCGAAGGTCACGTCGGACTTGCGCCAGAACGGAATCGTGACGAGGAGGCCCAGCACGGGCGGCACCGTCAGCTGCATCACGATCCAGTACCAGTTGAGGCCGGTCACGGCAGATGCGGATAGTACTCTCTCATCCCTCGCCTCATCACAGCAATTCGCCGGCGGGCGTACCGGCACGCTGCGAGGTGTGAGAGGATCGCGAAAAAAGGAGGGCTCGATGCGCGGGTCACACGGATCGATCGTCAACCACGCATTCCGGATTGCGATCGCGAGCGTCGTCGCACTCGCCGGCGCGTCCGCGTCCGCTCAATCCGTCCACGAGGCGCCCGCCGCGGCACCCTCGACCGGACGCGTCGCGCCGCAGGGCGAGCCCGGTCAGCCGCTTCGCGTGACCGGTGTGGTCGTCGGCCCCGACGGCGCGCCCGTCGGCGGCGCGTCGCTCTACATCTACCAGACGGACCACGAGGGGTACTACGGCCTCAAGCCCGCGAGCGACAATCGCAATCCGCGCCTCAAGCTGTTCCTTCGGTCGGACGCGAAGGGCGCCTGGTCTTTCGAGACCGTCAAGCCTGGCTCGTACCCGAACAGCCGCGTTCCGTCGCACATCCACTTCGAGATATCGGCGCCCGGCCGCTCCTCGAAGATTTTCGAGATCGTGTTCGAAGGCGATCCGTTCGTGACGGCCGCGATGGGAACCAATCCTGCCTTCTCGGTCCGCCCGATTTCCGGCGGCGCCGTGACCGAGCGGATCGTGCTGAAATAGACGTCCTCCACGCCGCGCGTCAGCCGACCGTTCCGTCGAGCGATAATGGCTGCACGCTCATTGCTGCAGGAGGTCTGCCTTGGCCGCGGAAACGACTCCCTTCATCACACCCGGCGCGCTGCTGACGCACTGGCAGGCGCATCGCCGATTGACGCGCCGCGTCATCGACGCTTTTCCCGAGGACAAACTCTTCAGCTTTTCTGTCGGGGGCATGCGGCCGTTCGGCGAGCTGGCGCTCGAGATGCTGTCGATGGCGGTGCCGATGGTCGAGGGCACCGTGACCGGCAATTGGAAGACGGCGGGTGACCGCGAGCCTCGGCCGAAGCAGGAGATCTTCCGGCTCTGGGACGAGAGTACCCGCCGGCTCGACGAGCTCTGGCCGCAGATCCCTCCAGCGCGTTTCAGCGAGACGTTCACGGCCTTCGGTCAGTTCAGCGGAGTCCTCCACGATCTCATCCTGTACGTGATCGACAACGAGATTCATCACCGCGGGCAGGGCTTCGTGTATTTGCGCGCCCTCGGGATCGAGCCGCCCGCCTTCTACGACCGCAGCTGAGGCCAGGGCCGGAAAAGAAATCATGTCGGACGCGTAAAGGAAGGGTATGAGCATTCTCACGGATTTCCGTTTCGCGCTGCGATCGCTCGCGAGGGTCAAGGGGCTGACCATCACGGTGATCGTCACGCTCGCGCTCGGCATCGGCGCCAACGCCGCGATTTTCAGCGTCGTTCGCGGCGTTTTGCTCCGCCCGCTGGCCAACGAGGACGAGGCGCGCCTCATCTACATCCGCCAGAGCGCGCCCGGCGTCGCCGTCGAGAACGTGAACTTCTCGGTGCCGGAGCTCCGCGATCTGCGCGCGCGCGTGCGAACGCTGAGCGCGTTCGGCGACTTCTCGACGATCGAGTTCACCACGGTCGGCCTGGGCGAGCCTCGTGTCGTGCGCGCGGGCGTCGTCGGCGGGTCGTACTTCGAGGTCATGGGGCTCCGCGCGGTGCGGGGCCGGCTGCTGGGACCGGCCGACGACGGTCCGCAGGCGGCCGGGGCCGCGGTGCTGACGTACCGGTTCTGGACGACGGGCCTTCAGAGCGATCCCTCCATCGTGGGCAAGACCATCCGCCTCGGAGATCGCACGGCGACGATCGTCGGCGTGCTCGAACCGTCCGTGCCGTATCCGTCGGAGACCGAGATCATCGCGAACGTGGTGACGAGCCCGCACCACCTGGACGCGACCATGGTCGAGGGCCGCGTGCACCGGATGACGGAGCTCTTCGGACGGCTGGCGCCCGGCGTCGCGCTCGACACCGCGCGCGCGGAGCTGCGCGCCGCGCATGGCGCGATCCTGAAGGAGCACCCGGAGGCGTACCCGTCCAACGCCGACTTCCGGATCGACGCCGTGAACCTTCGCGATCAAATCGTCTCTCCGGCCCGCACCGTCCTGCTCGTGCTGCTGGCCGCGTCTGCGCTCGTCTTCATCATCGCGTGCTCGAACGTCGCCAATCTGATCCTCGCGCGGTCCGTGCGCCGGGAAGGGGAGCTCGCCATCCGGGCGGCGCTCGGCGCGTCGGCCGGCGCGCTCCGCCGCACGCTGCTCGCGGAGAGTCTCGTGCTCTGCGGTGCCGGCGCGATCCTGGGAGTGATCATCGCGCGCCCGATGCTCTCGATCCTCGCGCGCTACGCGTCGCGCTTCTCGGTCCGCGCGCTCGACCTCACCGTCGATTCGACGCTTCTCTGGGTAGGCGTCGTCCTCGCGCTCGTCGCGGCCGTGCTGCTGGCGTTCGTGCCGCGCCTGCCGTCGTCGGACGCATCGAGCGGGTTTGGCCTCTCCAGCGGCGGCGTGCGGATCACGTCCGGCACGAACCGCCGACTGCGGCTGTTCGCCGTCACGCAGATCGCCGCCTCCTTCGTGCTGCTCGCCGGCGCCGGCATGCTGCTGACGACGCTCGTCGCGCTGCAGCGGACCAGCACGGGCTTCAACACGACCAACGTGCTCGCGCTGAACGTGCCCGTCGTCTCGTTCTCGCGGCCGCCCGAGCAGCTCGCGTCGTTCTACCGCGAGGCGCTGCGGCGCATCAGCCAGGTGCCGGGCGTCGAGCGTGTGGCGATCGGGACGACCGTGCCGTGGCGCGACGCCGGCAACTTCGGTCCGGGCTTCCTGTTCTCCGTCGCGGGCTACGCGAAGGCGAACGGCGAGGAGGATCCGCGCGCGCGGTTCCGCACGATCTCCTCAGGCTTCTTCGCGTCGCTCGGCGTGCCGATCATCGCGGGCCGGGATTTCACCGACGCGGACCGGCGTGACACGGAACGCGTCGTCATCGTGAGCCAGAGCGTCGCGCGCCGGATGTTCCCGTCACAGGATGCGTTGAACCGCAATCTGATGTGGACCGATCCCGTCATGAAGTTCATCGACGTCAGCACCGGGCCGCGGCGCATCGTCGGCATCGTGGCCGACATCGACGACGAGAACGTCGTGCCTGGCCCGGCCATGAGCGTGTATCACCCGTTCGAGCAGGAGATTGGCGGCGGCCGCATCTTCGTGCACGCGCGGATGGATCCGTACACGCTCGTGCCGCCCATCACGCGCATCATTCGCGACCTCTCGCCGGAACAGCCCGTCGAGAAGGCCGCCACGCTGGAGGACGTCCGGGCTGAAGTGCTCGCGCCGAACCGCCTGAACGCGCTGGTCTTCGGCGGGTTCGCCGCGGTGGCGCTGACGATTGCGGTCGTCGGCGTGGCTGGCGTACTGGCGTTCTCGGTGAGCGCGCGCACGCGGGAGTTCGGCATCCGGCTCGCGATTGGCTCCGCGCCGCGCGATCTCCTCGCGCGCGTGCTCAGCGAGGGTGCGGTGATCGCCGGCGCGGGCATCGTCGCGGGCGCGATCGGCGGCTTCGTGCTCGCCCGCGTCGCTGCGGGGTACATCACCGGTGTGGAGATTCCTGGCGCGCTGCCGATCGCCGGCGCGTCGCTGATTCTCGTATCGGCGGCGGTCCTCGCGTCGCTGATGCCCGCCGCCCGCGCATCCCGCGTGGACGTCGTGCAGGCGCTGCGTTCGGACTGAGGAAGGGCCTTGGGCCTTGGGCTTTGGGCTTTCGGCTCGGCCTTCGACTTGGATCTGGACGATCTTGCGAGAGCCTAAAGCCCAAAGCCCAAAGCCTAAAGCCTAAAGCCGTTCTCCCGTCACCGGGAACATCTCGTTCAGCTCGCGCGTGGGGAGCGCGTCCGCGACGAAGCCGAACGTGCCGTGCTCGCGCATCTCGCGCGCCGCGCGGTGGACGGCGCCGAACGCGAAGCGCGCGAGCGAACCACCAACGCTGATCCGCCGGACGCCCATCGCAGACAGATCCTCCAGACTCAACGGAAGGTCCGGCACTCCCATCAGCACGTTGACGGGTCGATCGACTGAGCCCATTACCGATGTGATGTCGGCCGCGCTCTGGAGCCACGGCGCGTAGAGCACGTCTGCGCCTGCTTCCTGGTAGGCCTGGAGCCTCGCGATCGTGTCACGGAGATCCGGACGCCCGACCACGTAGTTCTCGGCGCGCGCCGTGAGCACGAATCCCGCTGGAAGCGCGCGGGCTGCCTCAGCCGCGGCGCGGATCCGATCCGCTGCGTGCTGGATGTCATAGACCGGACGATCGGTCCGGCCCGTGCTGTCCTCGATGGATCCTCCGGCAGCGCCCGCGGCGGATGCGAGGCGGATCGTCTCGGCCGCGATCTCCGGAGTGTCGCCGAACCCGTTCTCGAGATCGATGCTGAGCGGCAGTTCCACCGAGGCCGCGAGCGCGGTGACATGCGCGACGACCTGGCTGCGCGCGACCGTGCCGTCCCGCTGCCCGAGCGAGAACGCGTGTCCCGCGCTCGTCGTGGCGAGCGCCTCGAAGCCCAGGTGGGCGAGCAGGCGAGCCGTGCCGGCGTCCCATGGGTTCGGCATGATGAACGCCCTCGTGCGCTCGTGCAGCCCGCGGAAGGCGGCGACCTTCTGCGCCTGAGTCAGTGCCGTCATCGCGGGTTCCCCTGTTCCATTGAAAGGACCTCCACGTTCTCGACGAAGTTGCGATCTTCCCGAAGGATCAGCCGGTGCTCGCGGGCCATGTCGAAGTTGGCCCGGGCCTCCGGGTCTGCCTTGAGCCGCGCGCGATAGGCCTCGTAGGACGCCAGGCTGTCGAAGCCGATCAATCCCCAGCCCACGTGACTGGTGCCCTCGTACGGCAGGAAGTACCCGACGAGCCGGCCGCCGCACCGGGGAATGATACGGCCCCATGTCTCGGCGTACGTCCTGAACCGGTCGCGCTGGCATGGGTCGATCTCGTAGCGGATGATGCACGTCACCATTCGTGTCGCCTCCTCGAATTCCGAGTCTGCCCGTTGCCGCGCGTCCACACTTCGTCTAACATCAAAGTGTGAATGCAGACGAGCCATCCGTCGTGTCGTCGATTGCCGCGGCGATCGGCGAGCCCGCGCGCGCGCGGATGCTGTACATGCTGATGGACGGTCACGCGCGAACGAGCACCGAGCTCGCCGTCGTCGCCGGCGTGAGCCCGTCCACGGCGAGCGTCCACCTGGGCCGCCTCAAGGACGAGCGGCTCGTCACGGTGCTCGTTCAGGGAAAGCATCGGTACTACAGCCTCGACGGACCGAGCGTGGCTGCGGCGCTCGAGGCGCTCTCGGTCGTCGCCGGTAGTCCCACGGCCGCGGTTCGTGCCGGGCACGCCGAGCCGGCTGCGATCGGCGCGCACGTGCTACGACCACCTCGCCGGCACGATCGGTGTGGCGCTGCACGATCGCCTCACCGCGCTCTCGTGGCTCGCGCCTGCGGGATCCGAGCGCGACTACGTGGTGACGTCAGGCGGAGCGAAGGCACTCGCGGCGCTCGGCATTGACGTCGAGAACGCGCGCCGATCCCGGCGCCGTTTTGCGTACGCCTGTCTCGACTGGAGCGAGCGCCGGCCTCATCTCGGGGGCGCGCTCGGCGCGGCGCTCCTGAAGGTTGCGCTGCAGCGGCGATGGATACGGCAGGATCTCGACAGCCGCGCGGTCGCGGTCACGCCGCTCGGCGCGCGCGAGCTGCAGCAGCGGTTCGGGCTGCGTCTTAGTCCTTCGCGCCCGGCAGCGTGACCTTCACCGGATAGGCCTTCTCGCCCGCGAGGAGCTTCAGCGGGAGATTGTTCTCCCGCAGCGGGATGGGACAGGTCGTGTACGGATTGAATGCGCACGGCGGGTTGTACGCCATGTTGAAATCCAGCACGGTGGTCCCATCGTCGAGGAGATCCGAATAGAGGAAGCGCGCGGCCTCGTACGTCTCCTCCCCGCTCGACGCGTCCCTGAAGACGAAGTACAAGCGCTTCGGCCGCGTCGTGAACGGCCGCAGCCGGAGCGTCTGGCCCATCAGCGAGAACTCGACGACTCCCTCCGAGCTGTATTCGTCGACTTCGCCCAGTGTGTTGAGCACCTTGAAGCGTTGTGGCTGCGCGTCCCTGATCAGCCGTCCAGTCACCCGATATTGCGACTCGATCGGAAACCAGGCGAAGCCGAGGAATCCCGCGGCGAGCGGGCCGCTCGGATCGCGCACGCGGATGGATCGGTTCCCGCCGCTGACGTGCACGACGAGCCGCACGTCGCCGAGCACGAGCTGGTCCGCCTTCGGTTCGCTGTCGTCGCGCAGGTCGACCGGCAACGTCACGGGGCGATCCCCGAGCGACACCTGCGCGCCGGGCGCAGGCTCGAAGCGGACCTTCGTGCCGTCGAGGACGAACGTTCCGAGCGCCGCCGGCGTTGACCCGGGCAGGACGATGTCGTTCGACTTCGCGCTGCCTGCCGTGTTGGCCCCGGGCTTCAACGGATGCAGCCCGGCGATGGTCACCCACTCGCGGCGGTAGTCGGTCTCGTGCTTCGCGCGCCACTTGCTGGCGGTCTCGTAGGGCGATTCGGAAGGAGACGCGTCGTTCGGCGCGCGGCTGCACGCCGCGATTCCAAGCGAAACCACCACGACCGCCGCGGCAGCGGCACCGTTTCTCGGGACCATCGCTCCTGATCGTACGCGTCACACCCACCAAGTCAACGGCGTC
>CAWGBU010000004.1:0-6250 GCA_963820905.1 uncultured Acidobacteriota bacterium
CTTCGGCGGCCGCATACGGCTTGACGGCATGCCGGGATGACTGGTTGACAACCGTTCCCGTCGACCGAACAATGGACCGCCAGCGGGCTCCATGTACATCGACACGATCCGGATCGAGAACTTTCGCACGTTCCGCGCGGCCGAGATCGCTCTGCTTCACCCGTTGCGCACGAAGCGGGAGCTGACGGACACGTTCGGCCTCTCGCCGGTTCTCTATCCGAACATCAACCTGATCCTCGGCAACAACGGCATGGGCAAGAGCACCTTTCTCAAGGCGCTCGCGCTCGCATGCCTCGGCCCGGTCGTGACCGAGGTTCGGCCCGACCGCTTCGTGCGCCGCGAGCCGGGCGCGCCCGAGATGATCAAGCGCGACGTGGTCAGGGCCCGCGGCCGCGTGCCGGACATGCCGAGCACGCGCTCGATCATCAAAGGCGTCTTCGTGCCCAACCGGCAGGACGACGTGCCGAAGTCGATCAAGCGCATCAAGCACACCATCCGCATCGATCGCAAGGGCGCATTCGAACAGAGCCGATACCTCGACAAGGAAGTCGGCGACGAATGGCATCCCATATACAGCGAGGAGAGCGACGCGCTGTTCTTCGTCGGCTACGGCGCAAACAGGCGCAGCGAGGACAAGGAGCGCTACGATCCGTCCGCGCGCCGCAAGAGCGCGGTTGTGCGGGCGCGGCGCGTCATGAGCCTCTTCGACGAGTCGTACTCGCTCGTCCCGCTGTCGTCCTGGCTCCCCCTGGTGGAAGCGAAAGACAAGACCCGGTACACACAGGTCGCGCAGCTGCTCCAGTCGATAGTCGGCGAAGGTCACTGGACGTTCACCGGCGAGATGGAGAACGGCGAGTATCTGTTCCAGCGCGGCGATCAGAAGGTTCCCTATCCGGCGTTGTCGGACGGCTACCGCGCTTTCTACGGATGGCTCGGCGATCTGCTGCACCACGTCTGCGAGACCGCGACGCCTGGAAAGACGATGGTGCAGAACCAGGGCATGGTAATGATCGACGAGATCGACCTGCACCTGCACCCGAGCTGGCAGATGGACGTCCTCCCGCGCCTCAGCAAGGAGCTTCCGAACATTCAGTTCATCGTCACCTCTCACAGCCCTCTCGTCGTCGGATCGCTCCAGTGGGTCAACCTGATCGTGCTGGAACCAGGCGACGCGCAGAGCACGACGCTGCTGCGGAAGGAGATTCCGGTGCACGGGCTGGATGCCGACCAGGTGCTCATCACGGCCTTCTTCGGCCTCGGCTCGTCCCGCGTGGGCGACAAGGCCGCTCGATTGAAGGAACTGAGCACTCGCGCGACCGAAGGCGATCGACAGGCGGCGTCGCAGCTGCTGCGCGAGATGAGCAAGGGAACCGAGGCCCTGCCAGCCGTCACGACGACTGGCGAATAGCGCCGCGACCGATGATTCGATACGACATCACGCTCGCAGATCTCGAAAAGCTCGTGGATGGCGCCGCCAAGACGTGGCGCAAGCGGGCGACCGTGCGCAAGGCACAGCTCGCCAGGCTCAAGAAATACGCCGCGGGCGGGCCGGACTGGAGCGAGGTGAAGGCCGTCTACATGACGGAGCAGGGCCGTGGCAAGTGCATCTATTGCGAACGAAAGCTCGAATCGATCGAGCTGGGGCTGATCGAGCAGGACGTCGAGCACTTCCGGCCGAAGAGCAGCGTATCGGCGTGGAAGATCCCGGAGCGCCTACAGAAGCACAACATCCCGATCACGGCTCCACCCGCGAAAACCGGCTACTACCTGCTGCCCCACGAGCTCTACAACTACGCGGCATCGTGCAAGCCGTGCAACTCGGTCTGCAAGGGCGACCGCTTTCCCATCAGCGGTACGTACGATCTGCAGGGAAGCGATCCGATCGTGCTCCGCAAGAGCGAGCTGCCGCTTCTCATCTATCCGCTGGGCCACTGGGACGACGACCCCGAAGAGCTCATCGGATTCAACGGCACGTCTCCGTTCGCGAAGAAGCCCGGCGGCTATCCGATGCACCGCGCGCTCGTCACGGTCGCGTTCTTCCAGCTGGACGACGTCGCCCAGCGAACCAACCTGTTCCTGGAGCGGGCACAGGGGATACTCGCGCTGTACCAGCGGCTGAAGGACGCGGACGACCAGACGCTGACAGCGCAGGAACGCCAGGAAGCACAGGACGACGTCGACCTCTCGGTCTCGTCCAGGATGGCCCATGCGAACTGCATGCGGAACTTCGTGCAGGTGTTCAAGACCGATCCCGCACGGGCGAAGCAGATCTACGACGAGGCGCGCGAATTCCGTCGAACGAAGTCCTGAGCGCCAGCCCGATCAGCGCGGGCGGCACTCGACGACGAACCGTCCGGAAGCCGTGCGGCCGGCGGCATGAACGTCCAGGCCTGCCGACTGCGCGAGCGCGCGGAACTCCGTCAGCGTTCTCCCCTTGCCTCCCACCAGCACGAGCATCAGCAGCTCTGGCGAGGGCGTGCCTCGATCGTCGGGCGACACGCCGCTGACCGCGACCACTCGGCCCCGGGGCCGCGCCGCCTCGGCGCACCGCGCGAGGAGGGTCCGCGCCTCGTCATCGGGCCAGTCACTGAGAACGTTCTTCAGCAGATAGAGATCGCCGCCTGGCGGCAGCGCGTCGAAGAAGCTCTGCCCGCGCGTCGTGACGCGGTCGGATACGCCGGCACGCGCGAAAATCTCCGCAGACCTGGCCACGGTCGAAGGCCGATCGACGAGGATTCCCCGCGCCGACGGATGCGCCTTGAGGATCTCTGCGAGCAGCGCTCCCGTGCCGCCGCCGACGTCCACGACGGTGCCGATCGATTCCCAACCGCCGGACACGAGCACGTCCGGATCGGGTGTGCCGTGTCCCGGCGGTCCTATCATCTCGTCGAACTCGGCCTCGAGCTTCGGATTGGATTCGAGGTCGTTCCAGAATGGGCGTCCGAAGACCTCGTGATACGCAGGCGCACCCGTGCGGACTGCTGTGAGAAGCGTGCCCCAGGCATGCGCCATGCGGCCGCCGAACCCGTCGAGATCCATGCCGAGCCGCGCCGGCGGCTCGAGCAGCTTCCGTGAGGGCTCGTTCAACCCGAACGTGCCCGGTGACGTTTCCTCGAACACGCCCTTCTCGACCAGATGCCGGAGTACTCGATGGAGAGATTCGGTGTGCGCGCCAGCAGCGGCCGCGATGTCCTCGATGCGCGTTCTGCCGGCCGCGATGTGTTCGGCAACCCTGAGCGTGACGGCGACGTGCACGGCCCACGGCGTCGCCAGATCGGTCAGCGACCAGATGTCCATCGCGCCATGATAGGCCGATCCACGTAGTAGAGTAGCCGCGACTGGTGTCACGCACGATGATCGCGGAGAAACGACGAGCCCGCCCGGCTGTCCTGGCCTTTCTGGCGTCCGTGTCTTTCGTCCTCGGCGCCGACGCTCTGCGCACGCAGCCCCGGCCCGAGGCGGACTTCGAGAAGCTTCCGTTCGCCCCGCGGCGGACGGTCTGCTATCGCGCGCCATCGCCGCTCACCATCGACGGCAAGCTCGACGAGCCTTCCTGGAAGGCGGCACCCTGGACGGATCCGTTCATCGACATCGAAGGCGATCGTCAGCCTCCGCTCGCGACGCGCGCGAAAATGCTCTGGGACGACGACTACTACTATCTGGCGGCGGACCTGCAGGAGCCCGACTCTGTGGGCCACGCTCACCGAGCGCGACGCCGTCATCTTCCAGGACAACGATTTCGAGGTCTTCATCGATCCCGACGGCGATACGCACGCGTACTACGAGCTCGAGATCAACGCGCTCGCGACCGTGTGGGACCTCATGCTCGTCCAGCCGTATCGCGACGGCGGCCCGGCCATCCACGCGTGGGACATCGCGGGCCTGAAAGCAGCCGTCGACGTGCGCGGCACCCTCAACCGCCCCGGCGATCGGGACGACGGGTGGTCGGTCGAGATCGCGATCCCCTGGAAGATCCTGCAGGAAGCGGCGCCGGGCAGGAGGCGGCCGCGTTCCGGCGATCAATGGCGCGTGAACTTCTCACGCGTTCAATGGGCGCTCGACGTCGCCGACGCCCGCTACGCGAAGCGGACGGACGGCAAGACAGGAAAACCGCTTGCGGAAGACAACTGGGTGTGGAGCCCGCAGGGCGCGATCAACATGCACATGCCCGAACGCTGGGGCTTCGTGCAGTTTGCCGACGAGCCCGCCGGAGGGCGTGCGATCGCGTTCGAGGAAGACCCGAACGAGCGCGTGAAGTGGGCGCTGCGCCGCCTCTACTATCGTCAACGGCGTCAGCTCGCCGCGACGGGGCGCTACGCACCGGATCTCGCGGCTCTCGACGCGCGATCGATCACCGTCGACGGCCTGGATTTTCGGCCGGCGATGCAGGCGGCAGACAGGCAGTACCAGATCCGCGCGCCAGGGTTCAACCGCGCGACCGCGCACATTCGCCAGGACGGCCGGGTCTGGCTCACGAGATGAGCGCGTCCGGGGGGGCGGACCCTATCGAAGAATCTTCTCGCCTTCGTCCACCGCCGCCTCCATCTGGCGGATCACCATTCGGTAGTACATGCCGCGCAGGTTCATGAGCGCGTCGTGCGTCCCGCGCTCGATGACGCGGCCGTCCTCCATGAGCAGGATCAGATCGGCGCGGCGAATCGTGGAGAGGCGATGGGCGATGACGAACGTCGTGCGGCCCGCGAGCAGCGTCGACATCGACGCCTGAATGAGCTGCTCGCTCTCGGTGTCGAGGTTGCTCGTCGCCTCGTCCAGGATGAGGATCTGCGGCGCGGCCAGCAGCGCTCGCGCGATCGCCAGCCGCTGGCACTGGCCGCCGGAGAGCTTCACGCCGCGCTCGCCGACGAACGTGTCGTACCGCTCGGGCAGCCGGTCGATGAACTCGTGCGCGTTCGCGCGGCGGGCGGCGTCCTCGATCTCCTCGGCGCTGGCGTCACGGCGGCCGTACGCGATGTTGTCGCGCACGGAGCCGTCGAACAGGAAGACCTCCTGCTGCACGATCGCGAGCAGGCTCCGATAGGAGCCCAGGCGGAACTCACGGATGTCCGAGCCGTCGAGCAGGATGCGCCCGCGCGTCGGATCGTGGAAGCGCGCGACGAGATCCGTGACGGTCGTCTTGCCGGCGCCGCTCCGGCCCACGAGCGCGACGACGGCTCCGCCCGGCACCGTGACGTTGAAGTCGCGGACGACAGGCTGCCCGTCCCGGTACTCGAACTCGACGTCCTCGAAGCGGATCTCGTGCACGACGCGCGGGGCGTCACGGGCGTCCGGGCGATCCGGCTTGTCGTCCTCCATCGCCAGCACTTCGAATACACGCTCCATCGCGGCGAGCGATCGCTGCAGCTCGGAGAACGAGTTGACGATGTTCCAGACCGGGTTCATCAGGAGGAACGTGTACCACTGGAACGCCATGATGTCGCCGATGGACGCGCGGTCGAGCACGTTGAGAGTACCCGCCGTACCAGACGATCACGACGTTGATCGTCGCGGACAGGAGCCCCCAGGACGTCCAGACGAGCAGCTCCCGGCGGTGCGCGAAGAGCTCCTTGCGCAGGACCGTGTGCCGGCCGAGCATGTAGTCGAAGAGCTCGCGCATCTCGCGGCCGAAGGCCCGCACGACACGAATCCCCGAGAACGTCTCGCCGACGCGCCCATCGATGATCTCGGCGTCCTTCCGCACCGAGCGGTAGATGGGCCTGATGCGCCGCGTGAAGGAAAAGCTGATCACCATCACGCCGGGAATGATCGCGAGCGCCGTCAGCGCCAGCCTCCAGTTCAGCAGCATGAGGACCGTGACCGCGATGATCAGCCGGACGACCGAGATCGTCGGCGACATGACCGCCATCTGCAGGAGGCCGGTGGTCGTTTCGACGTCGCCGGTCAGCCGCGACAGGATGCCGCCGGTTTTCATGTCCCACAGGCGCGGCAGCGGCAGGTGCAGCAGCCGATCGAAAAGCGTTCGCCGCAGCGTCAGCATGACTTGCACGTTCAGCAGGCGCTGCCGATAGTCCTTGAGGACCCGGATGCCGTTCGACAAGATGCGGCCAACAACATAGCCGCGCCGCGGCGCCACTGCTTTGTGCAGGTTGATGTGTTGACCTGACTGCTCTTTGGTGGCAGCCAGCCTGCGGTGTTCCTGGAACTGGAATGCTTAGTGATGATAGCAAGACTAAAAACTGAACCAAGGTACAAAAAAATTTTTAAAAAGGGGGGGGGGGGGGGGGGCGCCACT
>CAWGBU010000005.1:0-1332500 GCA_963820905.1 uncultured Acidobacteriota bacterium
AACTGGACAACAACATCCTCGCGGAAAAGAACAGAGCCGCCTGGGAGGCGGCCTTGAAAGCCGGTGGCCACCGGGACTTCACGTTGCGAATTCTCGCGAAGGCGAACCACCTTCAGTCGGGAGGCGGAAATGGAAGCAACGCGGAGATGATCTCACTGCAGCGCTTTGTGCCGGACTACTTCCCCACCATGCAGGACTGGCTCGCGAAACGGATCCCCAGCCTCGGCGCGTCCGCGCCCCAGTAGGACGCTCACTCGACGCGCAAGGCTTCGATCGGATTGATTCTCGCGGCGCCAGCAATCCGGCACCATGCGCATCGGTTGGCTGGGGCCGGCAATACCCACACTTCGCAGCGCCGGGATACGCACCGACCGCGCGCAAACGCCGTTGTAGAATCTTGCCCAACGGCGGACCGCGTGAATATTTTCCTCTCATATGCGTCGGAGCAGGCCGCGATCGCAGAGAGCATCGAGGTCGCCCTCAGCGGCGAAGGGCATGATGTCTTCCGCGATCGCTCCGATCTCCCGTCCGGCGAGGCATATCACGCCCGGATCCGCGAGGCGATTGCCGCGAGCGATCTGTTTGTTTTCCTGGTCAGCCCCGAGGCCGTCTCCGCCGGCCGCTACACGCTGACCGAGCTGGAGCTCGCGCGCGAGAAGTGGCGCAATCCCTCCGGCCGCGTGCTTCCGGTAATGGGTTCGCCCACGCCACGGGGATCGATCCCAACGTTTCTGAACGGCGTGACGTCTCTCTCGCCGGCGGATCATGCCCGCCTCGGTCGCGGCGGCGGTCGCCAGTCTCGGCCGGCCTGGGATGCGGGGCGCCCTGCGCCCTTGGGTGGCGGTGCTCGCACTCGCCCTGGTCGTCGGCGTGGGATTCACGATCCGGTGGGCAGCCGAACGATCGAGGCTCGAGCGTGAAGTCTCCGACCTGCGTCTGTCCGCGAAGGTGCAGTCCGACGCTGGTGCGTACCGCTGGCGCATGGGACCTGTACGCGAAAGCCGCCGAGCTCGCGCCGCAGAATGATGACGTGACGCGTTCGCGTGAGCGTCTGGCGATGGACTGGCTCGAGAATATCCGCGTCACCGTTGGCGGCGGCACGTTCACGGCAATCGTCGACAAGGTGGCGCCCGTTCTCGCGGGCTGCGCCGCCACCAATGAGGTGCCGCGCGCGGCCGATTGCCACGCGCATCTGGGATGGGCCGACGTCCTGCGCGCGCGCGAGGGCGCCGGCGGGTTGAATCCCATCGCGCACTACCAACGCGCGCTGAAGATCGAACGGGACAACGTCTACGCGCATACGATGTGGGGGCACGAGCTTCTCAGAACCCCCCGCTCGATCGCCGAGGCGCGGGCGCGATTCGATGCCGCGCTCGCATCGGGACGCGAACGGTCGTTCGTGCGCCTGATGCAGCTCAGCGGCCTGCTCTCAGGAACCAATGCGGAGCTGGAGAACGAAGCCGTCCGCGTCGTCAACGACATGCGGAAGAACGGAGAAGCGATCCCGGGCGGCCCGACGACGACGGCGGCGGCGATCGTTGGAAGGCTCTGGAACGTGTACTATGCCCGCGTCTTCAACGGCTACGATCGCGAACCGTTCCTCGTTGCCATCACGGCCGCCGATCACGTCGCCACGTTCAGCTGGCTCTTTACGGAACAACAGGTCGCGCGAGATCGGCAGAACTTGCGCCTGTTCATGCTTGCGGCGCTGCAAGAGCATGCGGGCGCGCGCGAAAACGCGCTCGCGAACTACCAGGCCGTTCGCGATGCGCTGGCTCGCGAAGGGAGCCTCGCCAATGGCGGTCGGTTGCCGGAAGGCACGCTCGCGGCAATCAAACGGCTGTCACGGCCGCGATGAAGGCGAGCTGCGGTCGTCCGTCGGACTCACCCAACGCGCGTAAAGGATCCTCTCAAGCTCGCGATAGTCCAGGTCCTATTACATTGGCGGCAGCGCCAGGTTGTGGTCTCGGTCAGGACCCTTGCCAGGGTGTCAATGATCCTGCCTTTGCAGAATGGACACACGGCCGGTCGCGCCACATCCCCGGCGAATCGTGAGTCTGGCATGTGCATGACACATGCTTGCGGACGTCTTGACTCGGCGGCTGTTCAAGAGTGAACAGCCGTCGGCAGTCGGCTCCCCTACGATCGCTCGATTGGAAGCCGCCGATACGAGCGTCGCCATGGCAACCGGAAGCATCGAACAACTCCTCGATTGGCTGGATCGGCATGGCACAGCGGCGTAGCCTTGCACCGAAACACATGACCGATACGCCTCGCGCGCTGCGAGGGTCGTTTCCCCCTTCGACGTTCGTGCGTTCCTGGATTCGGCTGGCATCTCACGCCGCATCGTGCGCTACGCGCGGGCCTCTGTCGTCTTCGCTCAGGGCGGCCCGTCCAACAGCGTCTTCTACATCCAGCAGGGCGGAGTGAAGCTATCGGTCTTGTCGCGAAGGGGCAGGGAGGCGATCGTTGCCATGCTCGCGCCGGGTGACTTCTTCGGTGAAGGGTGCCTGGCAGGACAACCTCTCCGAATGGGTACAGCGACGGCGCTGGTGCCGACGACCGTGCTGCGGATTCAGAAGAGGGCGATGATGCGGGGCCTGCACGAACAGTCCGCGCTCTCGGATCGATTCATCGCGCACATGCTCGTTCGCAACATCCGGATCGAGGAGGACCTCGTTGATCAGCTGTTCGACTCGAGCGAGAAACGGCTGGCACGCACGCTGCTCCTCCTCGCACGCTACGGCGACGAGGGCGCACCAGCACGCGTGCTGCCGAAGATCTCGCAGGAGACGCTCGCCGAGATGGTCGGCACCACTCGATCGCGCGTCAACGTCTTCATGAACAAGTTTCGAAGGCTGGGATTCATCAAGTACAACGGCACGCTAACGGTTGACAGCGCGCTCTTGAGCGTCGTGCTGCACGACTGAGTCCACGGTCGTACGTGGAGCTAGGATGGATGCGACGCGCGGTATTCGGCGAGCCACTGCGCGCTCATCCACCCAAGATTGGCTGGATTGACGCGCCCGGCAACGCGCGCATTGTAGAGCATCAGCGCGCCACCGGCTGCGACGAGAACTGCGATAACGAACAACATGGTCTTTGATGCCGCGGGCACTTGCCCGTGATTCCCTTGATCGTCCCAGATCGGGCCGCTGTCGTCTGTGCGGTTATGCACATCTGCACCCGTTCCCAGGCGCCCCGCGATAGCGGTTCGCCTGGGTAAAAGCGCCTCACTCGTGGGATGATCGGCCGGACATGCCGGCTAAGCCACGCTCGGTCCTGCCAACGCCGCCCGTCTTTGACGTTCAGGCGTTCCTCAAATCGGCGAAGGTCTCTCCGCGCACCGTGCGATTTGCGACTGGCGCCGTCGTCTTCGCCCAGGGAGCACAGGCGAACAGTGTGTTTTTCGTCGAGGAGGGCGGGATCAAGCTCTCAGTGCTGTCCTCGGCCGGCAAGGAGGCCGTCGTGGCCATGCTCGGCCCTGGAGATTTCCTGGGCGAGGGCTGCCTTGCCGGGCAGCCGTTGCGCATGGGAACGGCGACGGCCGTCATGCGGACGGCTCTCTTGCGAATCACTAAGGGCGACATGGTCCGGATGCTGCACGACCATCCGGCATTCTCCGACCGGTTCCTTTCGCACATGCTGACGCGCAACATCCGAATCGAAGAGGACCTCGTCGATCAGCTCTTCAATTCCAGCGAGAAGCGACTCGCCCGCACATTGCTGCTCCTGGCTCGATACGGGAAGGAGGACACGACACAGCGCGTACTCCCGAAGCTGTCACAAGAGACGCTCGCGGAAATGGTCGGTACAACGCGCTCCCGGGTGAACTTCTTCATGAACAAGTTCCGCAAGCTCGGGTTGATCGACTACAACGGCGGGCTCAAGGTGAACAGCTCGCTGATGAGTATCGTCCTTCACGACTGATCAATCGCCGCAAGTCCCACGGCTGTCACGGGTTAGACATCCAGCAGGTCCTTGCTGCCCCACCGACGTATCTGCTCCCGGGGACGTTCGGAGTCTGTTGCCTCGGCGCCCGACACCGTGCAATTCGGAACAGCGGGCCCTGTTGCCGGTGGCTACACTCGACTCATGTTCTCCGAGAAGACCAAGACACTGCTGTTCATTGCCTGGTCGATTGCGGTCTGCCTTGCGGCGCTCGCGATCGGAATCACGTCCGTTCTGAACTGGATCGTTGTGGCCTGCGCTGCCGTCGTGCCGCCTTTGGTGGTGCGAAGCTTCTGGCGCGCGCCGGAACAGACAATCTCCGAAAGCATCCACGAGGCTCGCCGGTAGAAAGATTGGCAATCACCATGACGACCATTGAGCACGATCGCGATCCGGCGGTGCACCAGCTGGAGCGGATGAAGAATGACTTCCTCGTTGCGCAGCAGCGGCGTCGCGAGAGAGCCGCCGCGTCGCGGCGCGCCGAGACTGGTGACGGTGACGAGCCGCCTCAGACGGCCATCGCCGCCTTGCGGCCCTGACCCCATGCTTTATGTGAACCGGCGATCGCCTGCAGGGCGCGTCATAGCGACCGTGGTGGCGTGGCTCCGGGACCGCTGGCATCGAAACGATGTGCCAGTAAGCCTCCGAATCGCTCCACCGGACGACGCGAGGCCGCCCGTTCCTGCCGCGTACATGCCTCTGTACACCTATCTCGATCGCCGCTACGCCGCCACGGTAGTCCTGACGTTCGAACAGATCGAGGCCTTGCTCGGATTCGCGCCGCCGTCACCAGCGTTCGCAGATGCGGAGTGGTGGACGGGCGCCGGTGGGGCAGACGATCGCCACACCGCGGCATGGACCGCTGCGCGTCGCACCGCAGCCCCGCAACTGAGTGCGCGAATCGTGGCGTTCGAGCGCCTTCCCTGATTGCGGCCCGCAAGCAGAGTCGCCTCTCGCCGGAGGCGTCAGTCGTGCGGGAACGTCCGCCAACAGTCCGCTGTTGACCTGACGCCGCCGTCGTCCATGAAACCCAAGGTCATGAAAACGCGCACAACACCTCAAACGGCCGCGAGCGCGCGGACTACACGGACTATTCGCACGTTACACGAACTGATTGCCGCCCTTGACCGCCGGGTCCCGCAGGTCGAGCGCAGTGGAGAGGCTTCGATCGCGCGCGCCGCTGCGGCCCTGAGAGCCGAGGCGACGCAACGAATCGCGGAGCTCGAGCGGGAGGCAGCAACCGGCCCGGTTCGCATCAACGCCGGCTGATAGTTTCGGTCGGTGTCGCGCGCTCAGACGCGACGCCCCTCGACTTCGCGAAGCCGGGCCTCGCTCGCGCGGCAGGCGCGTTCCGATTCGCGCAGCTGGGTTCGCAGGGCAATCGCCTCAGTCACACAGGCGGCAAGATCCTGAAGCGCGTCCAGTTCACTGCTCGTCCACTCACGGGGCCTGTCATCCATGACGCATAACGTCCCCAGGATGTGCCCGTCGCCGGCAAACACCGGCATGCCGGCGTACGCCACGAACCCGCATTCGTCCACCGCAGGGCTCCCGGCCAAGACGGGGTGAACCCGTCCGTCCGGGACCACGAGCCCCGTCCCCATCTCGACGACGTGCTTGCAGATCGAATGCGTGAGCGGCGTCTCGCGCCGGCCCGCCCAAGGCTCCGCCAGGCCAGTCGCGCTCTTGAAAAACTGACGGTTCTCGTCGACCAGGGACAGGAGCGCGGTCCGTGCCCGCAGCATGTGCGAGGCTAGCCGGGTGAAACGGTCGAACGTCTCTTCCGGCGGCGTGTCGAGCAGTCCCGAACGTTGCAGCGACATCAGTCTTGCCACGTTTCGCACGACGGTAAGCAGGTCCTCGGGCATACGACCTCCCGAGTCAGATTGTAGCCCCCGCTGATGCGCCGGCGTATGCCCGCAGGACTTCGCCTAGAACGTCTCCGAGCGCTGTCGACGGCGAAATTGTGGCACTTGCCAATACGTGAAGCCGCGCCATAGCCATTCCATCGGTCCGTAGTGAAATCTGGACAGCCACCACTGGCTGAAGGCAATCTGCGCCGCGTAGACCACGAGCACGAACAGCACCTGCTGCGCACGCGGCATACCCCAGTGGCCCATCGCATAGCCGTAAAAGAAGGTCGCGGCGATCAATGACTGGGTGAGGTAGTTGGTCAATGCCATCCGACCCACCGGCCCCAACACTCTGATTCGCGAGAGCGCCGTCCTGCTGTGGACCATGAGCACGACCCCGCCGACATATCCCAGGCAGGCAGGAAGATTACCGATGATTGAAAGCCCGACGGCGATTCCCCAGCCATCGGATCGATCACCCGGCGTGTGGGACATGGCGATCAGGCTGCCGAGCAGACCAAGCCCGATGCCAGCTGGCACGCCATACACGGCCAGCGTGCGAAAGAATGTCAGATGCGCGCCGGTATCCTCCATGACACCCGAGCGCACGAACCAGGTCCCGAGCAGGAACATGCCGACGAGGACGATGCCGAAGCCGAAATCGCCGGCGGATTTTTCCGGGAACCGGCCGCCACGCAACTTCACCGCTTCCCAATAGCTCCCGCTGGTGAGGATGCGGGCCTCTTTCTCGTTTTCCGCTTTCGCTTCGGCGAGCTCCTTCTCCCTCTCGGCCTTGCGTTCTGCGGCGCGCTCCTCCCTGGTTTTTTGCGGGCTCTCGGTTTTCTTCTCTTCGACTGTCTTGGCCGCGTCGGGGCCGGCCTGCGCAGCGACGGTCGCATCGACACGCGCTTCCTCATTCGCCGGCTTTTGCGTGGCCACGACGACGCCGGCGTCTGGATCGGGTCCGAACCGCTGAATGAGTCCGCTCGCGGTGATCGATATCCCGAGCAACAAATAGATGCTGACAGCCAATCTCACGCTGCGCTTTTCCGCAGGCTCGTAGTATTTCCACGAGAGCCATCCCGCGATGACGAGCAAGGGCCCGAAGACCGACAGCGGCAGGCGCGGCCCGACGGGACCGTCAGGCAACAGCCAGAACACGGCAGCCGCAACGAGGAGGAGCGAGCCGATCACGAGCAGCAGGAACGAGAACAGCGGAACAGCGTGGCGTCGAATGGTCACGTGTTTCCCGCTGCGAAGATAAATCGCAAGCAGTCCGGCCGCCGCCAGGCCGATAGCGACCGCCGCGACATTCCCCAGGCCGGGGATGAACGCCACGCCGGCCGCGAGGCCGATGCCAATGAGGAGCGGCCTTGTCTTCCCGTAGTGCACGATCATCAGCATCAGCGCGCCGACCGCGTAGCTGAAGAGGATGTCGCCTTCCCAGAGAAGGACGAAGTGCGCTGCCCCGAACACGCCCAGGGCCAGCACGCGCCGCAAGTACACCAACTTGAATTCGCGCCCGGCCTGCGCGGCGCGCGTCATCATCACCGCGAATCCCATGCCGAACAGCAACGAAAAGATCGTCCAGAACTTGCCCTGCACGAAATACGCGATGAACCAGCTGGCAAACCAGTCGAGGCCCGTGAGGCCACGCGGCATGCCCTGGTCGATGCTGCCGATGGTGCGATTGAAGTACTCGATGTTCATCAGGAAGATGCCGAGCAGCGCAAACCCTCGCACGACATCCAGGGCTTCGATCCGCTGATTCGCGGTAATCGGCACCAAATCCTGTTCGGGCACGGCCGGCGTTGCCGACTCCACGCTGATCGCTTCCATTGTGTGAGTCACACTCTAATTTACGCTGTCGGCCCACGTCACGTTTTGGACCAGCTCGGGGCGGTTCGATAACGGCTCGCACTCCGCATAGGCGAAGCCGTCACGGATTCGATCTTCCTTTGCCCCGGCTGGGGTAGGGCATAAGATCCATCTGTCTTGACACGATCAGAGATCAGCCATTACCGAATTCTCCGGAAACTGGGCTCGGGCGGGATGGGTGATGTTTTTCTCGCGGAAGACACCACGCTCGCCCGCAAGGTCGCGATCAAGATGCTGCCCGAACGCTCCGCGGGAAGCGATCCGGCCCGGCAACGGCTGATCAACGAGGCCAAGGCCGCCGCGGCACTGGACCATCCCAACATCTGCGCCATCCACGAGGTCGGCGAAGAAGACGACCGTGTCTTCATCGTCATGCAGTACATCGACGGCGAGAGTCTGGCCGAGCGGATCCGGCTGCGCCCGCTGCCTCCCGCCGAGGTGGTGGACATCGGCATCCAGGTGGCGCAAGCGCTGGAGGAGGCCCACGCCTTCGGCGTCATCCATCGTGACATCAAGCCTCAGAACATCATGGTCACGCCGCGCGGACAGCTGAAGGTGCTGGACTTCGGACTCGCGACGGTCGGGCAGCACGATCTTGCTGATGCACCGACGATGGAGCGTCTGACGGTGGAGGGAACCACGGTTGGCACGCCGGGATTCATGTCTCCCGAGCAGTTGCGCGGACGGGAGGTCGACGCACGCTCCGACATCTTCTCGCTCGGAGTCACCCTCTACGAATGCGCGACCGGCCGAATCCGCGTTCGATCGAGGGACGCCGATCGAGGTCGCGATGCGGGTCATGAACGACACTCCGCCCCCGCCCTCCGAGCTCAACGCGGCAGTGCCACCGGCTCTCGACGCGATCATCGCGCGGGCGATGGCCAAGGATCCCGCGGCGCGGTACGAGTCGGCACGATCGCTTCACGCCGATCTGCTCGGACTCAAGCATGAGCTCGACGGAGCCACGGCTCGCCCCGCCTCGACGTCGCTGTCGACGGCGAACGTGCGCCGCAAGTCCGTCCGCTTCAAGACGCTGATCGCCGCGAGCGCCGTGGCCGCGCTGGTGGCGGCATGGTTCGCGTCGGGTCTGCTGCGACGCGGGCAGCACGTGCCGCCGCCCGAGGCCGTCGTGTGGTACGACCGCGGCACCGGCGCCATTCGCGAGGGCGCGTATTTTCAAGCGAGCAAGGCGCTGGAGCGCGCGCTCGAGATCGACAATGCGTTCGCGCTGGCGCGGGCTCGGCGGGCGGAAGCCTACGCGGAGATGGGACTCACCGACCGGGCCAGGGAGGAACTGCTGCAGGCCATGGCCCTGCTCCCGGATCGCTCGAATCTGTCGGCCGCCGAGTCGAACTACGTGGACGCGGTCGCGGCGACTCTCGGCCGCAACTTCAAGACGGCGATTGAAAAGTACTCGCTCATCGTGAATTCGGTTCGAGAAGAGGAACAGTCTGCGGCCTATGTCGATCTCGGCCGCGCCCATGAGAAAAACGAGGATCTCGATCGCGCCATCGAATCGTACGTGAAGGCGACGCAGCTGGATCCGCAGTCCGCCGCGGCCTTCCTGCGTTCGGGCATTCTCTATGGCCGTCGCCAGCAGCTGCCAAAGGCGAACGACGCATTCTCGAAGGCGGAGGACATCTACCAGGCGATGTCGAGCCAGGAAGGCCTGGCCGAGGTGCACTACCAGAGGGGATCGCTGCTGGCCAGGATCAGGAAACTGCCTGAAGCCAGGGAGCAGCTGGAGCGATCGTTGGCGATGTCACGCGGATCGTCCAGCGAGTACCAGGCGATCAGGACCTCGTTGCAACTGAGCAACGTCTACTACGCCACGGGCGACAGCAATCACGCCAAGTCGATCGCTGCCGACGCCGTCAAGGCCGCGCAACGGCTCAACAGTCGAACACTGGCGACCAACGGCTTGATTGACCTCGGATATACGCTGCTGGCGCGTGGCGAATTCGCCGAGACACGCGCATACCTGCAGCAGGCTCTGGATCTCGCACGGCAGGACCAGTCGACTCGATTGGAAGCACGCGCCCGCCTCGCCCTTGGCAGCCTGAGTACCCAGGAGGGCAGGTTCGATGAGGCCGTCTCTCATCTCGAGGCGGCGCTGAAGTTCTACCAGCCGGGCGGCTACCGCACGGAGACATCCAACGCCCTGATTCTGCTTGGGCGGGCCTACCGCGACAAGGGCGAATACGCGGTCGCCATGAAAGCCTTCTCCGAGCAGCTGGAGCTCGCGAAGCAGTCCGGCGACACGGCGCGAATGGCGGCGACGAATTCCAGCATCGGCGTCCTTCTGGGAGGCAACCAGGAGATGTACCCCGAGGCCCTCCCGTATTTCGACGAGAGCTATCGGATCAACAAGTCGCTTGGCGCACGAGTCGGCATGGGCTGGGATCAGGCCAATCGCGCGTCGACGCTGTGGGCGCTGGGAAGATACGACGAAGCCAGGGCAGCGCTCGACGACGCCCATGCCATCGCCGCCGATCCCGAAGCGGGATTCAAGGAGCAACTCGCATACGTGGAATTGATCGGCGCGCAGATGGCGCACAGCCTGGGCAAACGGGCGGAAGCCACGACGCGAGCAAAGGCGGCACTCAAGTTGGCTGAGGGCGACTACCCGGACATCGCGCTGCAAGCCAGGCAGACGCTCGCGCTCAGCCAGGCGGTGTCTGGCGCGCCGAAACAGGCGATGGCCCTCGTGGAGGAAGCCGTGGACGCGGCCAGGGAGTTGAAGCTTCCCCGTCTCCTGTCGTCAGCGTTGCTCGCCTCGGCCGAAGTTCGCATCGCCGCCGGAGACGGACGAGGCGCGCTCGCCGACGCGCAGGCGGCACAGAAGGTGTTCGCCTCGGCCGCCCAGCTCGAATCGGAGTGGCGCGCGTGGCTGGTATCGGCGAGGTCCACCATGCTTGAGGGCGACCGGGCAATTGCGTACGATTACGCCACTCGCGCCGAGTCCAGTCGAGCGGCGCTCCAGGCTCGCTGGGGCGAAGACCACTATCGAGGATACGTGCGGCGGCCCGACATTCAAGTCTGCTTGAAGCAGCTCGGGCAACTGCTCGGAGCAAAGAAGAACGTTTCACACACAGGAGGAGGTTGAGCATGCCACGAGGTAAAGAAGGCGATCCGGGCGGCGGTCAGGGCGGAGGCGGAAAGAAGAAACCCGCCAAGAAGGCGACGAAGAAGAAGTAACGCGATAGCCGGCCTCAAGGGATCTTGGGCCGGCTATTTCTTCGTTCGGGCGCTGTGACGGTGTGGCCCGCACCCGATGGAGGACCATGGCTGAAGTCGAACTCGGCAAGAGGCGGGAACTGCTGGAGATCGCCGATTCCCGCACCGCCCGCAGAACCGGAAGGGATCTGGACACCTTCCTCCGTTCGTCTGAACGAAGGGCGCGACTCTCCAGGCAGGAGCGCCTGCGCATCGTCGAACAGGCGCTGGTGCTGATGGAGATGAACTATGTGCATCTGCCGATGAAGCGCGCCATTCACGCGATCGATCCCATCCAGCAGCTCAAACTCCTCAAGTTCCAGCTCGCCGAGGGGAATGTGGTCCTCGAGAGCACCATCGACTTCCATCGCCGCCTGTTGTCGATATTCGGCTCGACGCGCGACCTGCACACCCTCTATCTGCTGCCCGAACCGTACAGGAGCTGTACCGCGTACCTGCCATTTCTCGTCGAACAGTGTTTCGAGCGAGGCGCCGAACGTTTCATCGTGACGCGGACCGCGGTCCCTGAAGACGCGCCGCCAGATGCGGACGACGACGGTCGTGAGGCCAGGTTTGAACGTGGAGTCGAGGTGCTGGCGTGGAACGGTGTCCCGATTGTGAGGGCGATCGAGATCAATGGCGAGTCGCAGGCCGGCAGCAACCCCGACGCCCGGTTCGCGCGGGGACTCGACAATCTGACCATCCGACCGCTCAACACCACGTTGCCCCCGGATGAACTATGGGTGGACATCCTGTACCGCGCGAAGAACGGAGTGGTCGCGACCCATCGAGAGTACTGGCTGGTTCACAAGACCAGCGACACAAGTGCGTCGTCCACTCCGCACAGCAAGAAGAGGGCGGCGCTGGACCTGAAGAGGACCCGCATCATCGAGGTGAAGAAGAAGCTGTACCCGCGCGACGCCTCCGCCACGCTCGGGTCGATCAAAGACATCTTGTACGCAGTGAAGAAGACGGTGGACGGCCAGACAGTGGGCTACATCCGGCTCTTCAGCTTCGACGTGGACGATGCGAGGCGGTTCCTCAGAGCCTTCACCAAACTGATCACGAAGGAAGGCTTTCCGCAGGACGGCCTCATCCTGGACGTGCGCGGCAATCCGGGTGGAAACATCCGCGCTGCGGAATCGCTGCTGCAGCTGTTTACGCCGAACACCATCCAGCCGGAGTTGTTCGAGTTCATCAACACGCCACTGAATTTCCAGATCTGCAAATCTGCACCGGGTCACTGGGATCTGCAGCGATGGTTGCCGTCGATCGGCGAGTCGGTGTTGACGGGTGCGACCTACTCGGCAGGATTTCCGCTCACCCTCGACGCGTTGGGCAACGGCATCGGTCAGGTCTACTACGGTCCGGTCGTGCTGATCACCGACGCGCTGTCGTACAGCGCGACGGACATCTTCGCCGCAGGGTTTCAGGACAATGAAGTTGGACAAGGTACTCGGTACGAGCGGCAACACCGGAGCCGGGGGAGCGAACTTCTGGTCGCTGGACGACCTGCTGCGGGCGCAGAACAAAGATCCCAAGTCTCCGTTCAAGAAGCTGCCGAAGGGAGCCGAGATGATCGTGGCCATGCGTCGCAGCATGCGGGTCGGTCTGCGCGCAGGTTCGCCGCTGGAAGAGTTCGGTGTCTCGCCAGACGTGCTGCATTTGATGACCAAACGCGACGTGCTGGACGACAACGTCGATCTCCTGGCCCATGCCGCACGGCTCATTCGGCAGCAACCGTCGTTCCAGCTGTCGCTGACGCCAGTGAGCGGCAAAGAGATTGTGGTCAGCGCCGCGTCGAAGGTTCCTTCGTCGAAGACGAGCCGGGCGATCTCCCGCGTCGATGTCTACGTGAATGGTCGACCAGTGCGTTCCATCGACGCTGTGAACGGTACGGTCCCGCCGACTCAGGTGGCGATCGGCAGAGGGGGCAACACGCGCACCACCGTCGAAGCGCAGGCGTGGGATCGCGCTGGACGACTCGTCGCCGTTCGTCGGACGAGCGTCCGGTGATGGGCTAGTTGGAACGCTGTAGTGTCCGGCTTTAGCCCGACCGGAAGGTCCACCTGAAGGTGGACACTACAGAACTCTAAAACGCGCTCGAGTCGCGCATACAATCCGCTCACGCTACCAAGGAGCCTGCCGATGGATCGTCGCGAATTCCTCAGCTACACGGGCGCCGCGGCGCTGTTCCCGTCCGCGCTGCTGAGGGTCCAGAGCGCCGCCGGCGTCGAGCTCGGCTCGATCGACGGCAGCGTGGGCGGCAACCAGTTCACGCCGGTGCAGTTCCTCGACTATCTGAGCTCGATCAAGCTGACGTGGGCGATGATCTCGCTGCCGCCGGCGACGCTGGCGGATGAAGCGGCCATCAAGGCGGTCCGCGCCCACGCCGACACGCTCGGCATCAAGCTGCAGCTGGCGTTCGGATCGGTCTGCCCGAGCGCCCGCGGCTTCAACGCGAAGCTGGGGACGCTCGAGGAGCAGGTCGCGCGCGCGCTCAGGGCGTCGCAAATCTTCGGCGCGACGTGCATGCGGTGTGTTCTCGGCGGCGACGCGGAACGGCCGCAGATCGAGATGCACATCGACAACATGATCAAGGCGGTGCGGGAGATTCGCTCGCGCATCGCCGACTCGGGCGTGAAGCTCGCGGTCGAGAATCACGGCGGCGATCTGCAGGCACGCGAGATGAAGATGATGGTCGAGTCGGTCGGCACCGACGTCATGGGCGTCTGCCTCGACTCGGGCAATCCGGTGTGGATGCTCGAGGATCCGCACATGACGCTCGAGACGCTGATTCCCTACGCCGAGACCTCGCACGTCCGCGACAGCGCGGTCTGGAAGGTGCCGGAAGGGATCGCCGTGCGCTGGGTGAACATGGGTGACGGCAACGTCGACATCGACGGCTGGATCCAGAAGTTCATCAAGGCCAAGCCAGGCCAGCCGATCATCTTCGAGAACCTGGTCTCGGCGAATCCGAGAATCCACCGGATCTACGACGCGAAGTTCTGGGACAACTGGCGGCGCATGCCGGCATGGGAGCTCAGTCGATTCCTGGCAGTTGCGGAGAAGGGCACGCCCAAACCCGCGACGCCGCGGCCCGAAGGGAAGACCGCAGGTCAGCAGCGAATCGAGGATCTCGAAGTGTGCGTGAAGTACACGCGCGACCTGCTGCGGCGTCTGCAGGGATAGCTATTTCGCCGGCACGCGCGCCTTCAACTCCTCGACCCAGTTCTGCACGGGGAGCATCTCCGACCCTCCCCTACACGCCTCTTGCCCTGCCTTTTCAGGAAGTGGTAAAGAAACCGTTGGACAACCGTCATGACGTCCGCCCCGCAAGCTCGTAACACTCATATAAGACCCGCGCGGCGACTGCCACTTCCGGCGGCGCGAGTGTCTGGCACCGAAATACCGGCGCCACAGCGGGTCTGGAGTGACGACCATGATGATCTCTGTTCAGCGACTAGTGGTGACCTCGGCCCTCCTGCTGATTGGCGCGGCCGCGTCCGCACGGGCCCAGGCAATCGAGACGGTGTCGAACGTCCCGTTTGAATTCACTGTGGGCGACACGAAGCTTCCGCGAGACCGATACCGCATCTTGCCGATAAACGGGCAGAACTCTGTGTTCATGATCCGGGGCGAGCGTCATGGCGTGGTGCTCATGAGCCGGACCGATCGCCTGAACGATCGCGAGGCAGCGCCGAGCCTGACCTTCTATCGCTACGGCGATCAGTACTTCCTCCGTGTCGTGCAGCTCGGGGACGGACGGATCCTGCACCTCTCGCAGACGCGTGCGGAGACGCAGGCGGCCGAATCCGTCGCAGCCCAGGCCGCAGCGAAATCGAAAGTGGTGATCACCTCGAATTCGCCGAAGTGAACACCCGTCCAGACGGCCTCTCGTGACGTGAGAACCGGCGCATGCGCGCCGGTTCTCACGTCTCTTTCATCACCACCCGTGAGATCGAGGGTAGCTAGGCGGCGTCGGGCGACCGCAGCCGCGAAAGATCCGGCAGGGTCTGGCTCAGCAAGATCAGCTGGTCGCCCTCGCACAACGGTCCTGCTTCGCCGCCGACCGGGTTGAGCATCATGGTCTCACCGCGATAGAGCCCGATGAGAAGGCACGCCTTCATGCTCGTGCGATCGGGCAGGAACACGTTTGCCGCCTGGACGAAATCCATGCCGATGAGGGGGGCCGGCACCGGCACCAGGTACATCTCGTTGGCGTCGCGCCGGACCGACAGCAGTTCTTGATAGACGCGGGTCATGCCATGAAAGAGCGAGGCGCGTGCCATCAGCCGCAGTCCGAAGTCGGCGGCCGAGATGACCTCATCTGCACCCGACTTACGCATGTGCGGACGGTATTTCGGATCCTGGCACTCGGCCACGATGTTCGGCTGGCGCTCCTGCACGCAAACGTTCTTGACGGCAATGCAGCACACGATGGTTTTTCCATCGGCGTGCTTGTCCTGGCGATCATCCGACAAGATGACGACGGAATGCGCTTGCGCAACCTTGGCGCGGCGCAGGATCACTTCGTTGGCCGGGTCACCTTTGACGATATAGACGTCGTTGAAGGCGGCTTCATCCAGCTTGTCAGGCAGCACGACTTCGTCGGGTGTGTCGTGAACGATCACGACCGGCCGCTTGTCGGTGACGATACCGCTGTGCACTTCGCGTATCCAGTCCAGTGCTCTCGGCGACCAGTGGCACAGCACCAGATGGCCGGACATTTCGAGATTGGTCACCTCACGACTCCTTAGTGAGCGTTCGATCAGGATCGACGCCACGCTGGCCGTGAACAGACCGGCCAGGGCGACCCCGACGATGAGCACGGCGGACATGACGAGGCGCCCAACGCGAGAGCTGGGGGCGCTGCTGAGTCCGCTGAAAAGGGTGATCCAGACGGTCCAGAGGGACTCGCGGAACGTGGCGAACGCCGGGTTGGTGCCACCCTCCGCGACGTGGAGCGCTGTGCCGCTGACGAGCCAGATCACCACGATACCGGTCAGGACTTTCCAGACCTGGTGGCGGTTCCACGCCGTCAGCACGCTCAGCAAGGTGTCGCGCCACGACGCCTTGTCCCGAGCTCGGTCGAGCTCGCTCACAGCCAAGCCTCAGCGCCGGAGCCACAACTCATGTCATTCGCCGTGTGCGAGGCTGTCACGATCGGGGCGAGCGGTAGTTGTTTCTAGGCGGAAATTCCACCTGCAGGCGATAGATGTTGCTCAGACTCCATGGGCCACGGAACGGACACCGTCAGCGGACTTCGACGAAGGGCGCAACAGCGTGAGCTGTCGTGCCCTCGGTCGTTGTAAATATCCGCTGCTTCAACCTCGTTGCCGACGGAACGAACGGAGCGCGAGGCCCGCTGCGAGCGAGAACAACCCGGCAAATCCAATGGCTGGAACCGGGCTTGCCGTCTTCGGCAGCTTACGGGCTCTGGGGCTGGCGCTGCTGCCGCAGGTGCAGGCGTCGGTTCCGGTGCCCGTGGGGCCGGTGCCGGGGCCGCCGCTGGCGCCGGGGCCGGGGCCGGGGCCGGGGCCGGTTTTGGAGGAATGACGACCGGCACCAACCTGAACGACGCCACGTCGAGTTCACGAAGGTTGTCCGGGTCCTTGTCGGTTTCCCTCTCGAGCCTGCCGGTGATCTCCACCCAGCGGCCGAGCGCCGCATCCGTGATCTTGCCTTTCTCCGGGTTGTCGATCGTCAGGGCGTCGGCACCGGGGTCGGTCGTGCACGATGCCTCTGGCACGCTGGCAACGGGGCCCCTTCTCACGCGCGCCAGCGCGTACTTGTCTGCCTTTCCGCCGCGCACCGAGGTGCCCTTGACCAGACATCCAACCGCGGTCACATCCGCGCTGTCCGCCTGCGGCAGGAGGCCCCCATCACGTCGCTGCGCGTATGCGGGTCCGACTGTCACTACACCGAGAGCGAAGACAACGACTGTTGCTCCATACACATACTGATGGGCCATCGTAGACCTCCTGCCGCCGTGGTCAGCAACAACTGATCCGCTCGTCCCACGCGGCCTACATCCCCTGCCGTCGTTCTGCGCAAACAAGTGGCGCACCGCGACTTGCGCCCTGTGCGGACCGTCCTGCCGGATCGACGCGCTGAGATGAGTTGTGAGCGGCTCGCCCACGGTATTCCGGAGGAGGAACGGCACACCGTGGCGAACGAGGTCCAGCTGACAAGCGCGTCCACCGGGGGCGTCGGCGATGCCGCGTGCTGCAGCAGGCCGGAAGGTCAAGGCCTGGCGTCGTTACGGCGCGCAGCGCCTCTGGGTGATCTGCCGCACCTTGTCCTTGAAGGCGGCGACCCACGCATCGGCCCCGACGTGAGATGTCCCGGTGGTGGGATCGCGCCACGTGTGCGGTTCGGAGAGCTTCTCGACGCGGGCGGTCGCCATGAGCGCGCGAACGTGCGCGTCTGTCAACAGGAGCAGGCGATTCTGCAGGAACGCGCGCCCGGCCTCGCCAATGCGAGGGTCCCCCCGGCCGCCTTCGCCGGCGGCCATCGAGACCGTGAGATTGCCGCGGCATTCCGACACTTCGCCCGAGGAGGACGCCGACTTGAAGACAAGTCGATTCGTCCACGCCTTCAAGTTCATCTTCGACGACGAGTTGCTCGTACGGCCTGCACCGCCAAACGTCGCGCCGGCATCTTGCACTGCGATCACCGGCTCGCTGCACGCCGAGCCATCAGGGCGCTCGACGAACACAGATGCCCCGCTCTGGTCTCCCCCGAGTGGACGAGCGTCGCCCTTGCTTGGATCGAGCGCGCCCCGGCACTCCAGTCGCTGTTGCTCGGGCTTGCGATCACCGTGCTGGATGAACACGGCCAGGAGCGTGAGCGCGTCGAAATGCGTGCGCTGTCGCGCGCGCAGCTCGCCCTCGGGCAGATTCGCGATGGCTTCATCGACCTCGCCCCAGCGCCATCCCTGGTCGGCGTCGTCCCCATCAACCATGACCAGACGGGTCAACTCCGGTTGGAATGTTGCGAGGTACGAGCGCTTGGCGCGTGACCCCGAGCCCGACATCGGGTCGGCCGGGCAGTCGCGGCAGTCGATCGTGATCGGATAGATCGGATCGGATACGAACCCGAGAGCCCACAGGAGCTTTGCCGCCGCTACCGCTGAAAAGATCTCGCGGTTGCCATCCTTCGAGCCGTCGCTGTACTTGACACGGATCGTCGTGCCGTCCGGTGTCACGCACGAGAATTTCGGCGTGTTGCCGCCGAGGTCTTTCCCTGGCTTGGCGAAACCGCACGACAGCGGCTGGCCGCGAAGCGCAGCCTCGAGCGCCTCCGACTGCTGCTTCAGCGGCCTCCCGGCCTGCAACATTTCGGGGGTCACGTCTCCCGGGTCGGACCAGATCTTGGCGGTCGCCAGATACCGCAACCGCTGTTGTTTGTCGGCGACGTGCACGAACGCGATCTGCTTGTCGCTCTGGGCGCCGACACTGGTCGCGAGGACCAGCGCTGCGACCGCTACTCTCGCGGATGCCGAGATCGTGGCTGACATGCTCACCACCCTTGCGCTGTCGCCGTCGTCGATACCATCCGGAATCGTGACGGCGCTGTATGACGGGCTCGAACACCAGAGCAAGGTTCGTTCCGTTTTCACGATTGCGAACCGGCTCTGCCCGGAGGTGCGTCCGAAGACGCCGCGCACCTGAAACAGCCCGCGGCGAGCGCGAGCAACCTCATCCGTGATACTGTCGGCATCGCCCTGGCGTTCCGGGCAGGCCAACAGCATCCTCCGAGCTTCCGGCTTGATGTTCCGAGCGCCGGAGCGTGGGAGGTTCATGAGATCCATCGTTGCTTGTCTCGTCGTATTCGGTGGAGTCGTCGCTGCCACGACGGCTTCTGCACAAAACACGGCCGCTACGGACGTGTATCACGTCCACTTCACCAAGGCGGCACCCGGGCAAGCGGCAGCGCTTGCCAAATCCCTCATGGTTCCTGACAAGACCTCGCCCATGCCCGAGCACTTCGTCGTGCTTCGGCATCAGGAGGGAGACGACTGGGACTTCGTCGTGATTCAGCACCTCGGCGCGAAGACCGAGGTCACGGCAACCGCGCCGCCGCCTTCGGATTCCCAGCGGGCACTTTCCGCGTGGCACAGCGATACGTTCGTGAGCGGACCTTCGTGGGGCGAGTTCTCCAAGGAGATGTCGGTTGGCGGAATCAGCCAACGTGGCGGGCCTGGTGTACGTCGTGGGAGTGCACCGCTCCGTCCCCGGTCATCGCGAACCGCTCCTGAAATCGCTGGGCGCTCCTGGGCCGTCAAGCAAGATACAAACAGGCAACGTCCTCATGCAGCACCTCGAAGGCGGCGAGTGGACGTTCGCGACACTCACCCGCTACAACTCCTGGCAGGATTTCGCGACCGAGCGCGCGGCTGCCGCCGCGGCCGGCGATTCGGCAGGCGGCTGGGCCGAAATCCGCCAGCATTCCGCGTTTCACCGCGACACGATCGCCAATCGGATCTATCCGGCCAAGTAGAACGACAGCGCGTCCGGTGGGAGGTCGGGACCGGGTCCCGACCTCACCCGGGCGTGGACTCCTGGACGTCGTACGCTTTTTACAGCTTCTATGAGCTCTCGGCTGTTGAGAGCTCTTCCGCTTGTCCTTTCCCGCCAATAGGAGTAGCGTGCACGGGCCGTCATTCGACCCTAGCTCAATCTGACGGACGAACCTTGCCGCCCACATTCCCCACGCCTCCGGCTCGCGGGTGGCCGCGGCGGCGGCGGCCGCGCGCGATGTCCTGGTGAATCGGTTCCCGGCGCAGACCGCAACCATTCACGCGAAGTACCTCCTCTTCCTCACGAATCATGGGTTGACCGACGCCGATGAGGGCAGGGCGTCGGCGAAGACGCCGCGACCGCGATCATCGCAAAGCGGGATGGCGACGGAAGTTATCCGCTGCCGCCTCCTCCGCCCGATCTCGGCGGCACGGGAGCTGGCCAGTGGAGGCCAACGTCGACGGCGCCGTTTTCGGCACCGTGGCTGGGTGCCGTGGAACCGTTCACGATGGACTTCAACGAACAGTTTCGCGCCCGTCGTCCACCGGCGCTGCACAGCCTCGAATACGCCAGGGATTACAACGAGGTGAAGACCCTGGGTGGACCGGTTGGCTACGCTGGCGTGACCCGTACATCCCGACCAGACCCAGATCGGCTTCTTCTATTCGGGCAACACCATTGTCCTCTTCCAAGGCATGCTCCGGGGACTGATCGAGGAGTGCGAAATGGGATCGGAACAGCGGTACTGCAAGAGCCTCAACAGGCTCGGTGACAGTGCCAGGCTGTTCGCCCTGGCCAACCTGGCGGGCGCCGACGCTGGCATCAGGTCCTGGAATAGTAAGAAGCACTACAACTTCTGGCGACCGATCACCGCGATTCAGCAGCTTCTACCGGCGGACAACGACAGAAACCCGCTGACGGAAGCCGATGCGATATGGACGCCGCTGATTGCCACGCCGCCTTATCCTGACTACACCTCGGGCGCCAACAACCTGGCGGGCTCCTTCACGACCATCGTCAGGCGCTTTTTCGACACAGATAAAGTGACGTTCAAGGTCACGACAACTGCCCCGCAGGCGGTTCCGAACGAGCGAACGTACGATCGCTTCTCGGATTTGGCCGACGACGTGGTCGAGGCTCGCATCTACTTGGGGATTCATTTCCGCTTTGCGGACACGGCGGCGCGGAGGGAGGGGACTCGCGTCGCGAGGCAGGCCTTCAATCACTTCCTGCGGCCGACTCGCGATCGCGATCGCGGTCACGATCATGACAAGGAGTGCCGCGACAACGATGACGACGACGACCGTGATGATCATGGTCGTGGCCGCGACGGGCGCAAGTAAGTTCGAATCCGAGCCGGTCGTCGCCCGCGGGTGACGGCCGGCTACGCGACAGTCCCCGCCTGTCCCACCTTTCAGATTCTGGTATTGGGTCAGTTCGAATTCAACTGACCCGCAGCGCCTCGGTCGGGTCGACGCGAATGGCGCGCCGCGCGGGTCCGGCCACCGCGAGCAGGCCGACGACGATCATCAATGCGGCCGATGCCGGGACGATGCCCGGAATACTCCGTCCGCCGGCCTCGGCGATCGGCAAGGAGGAATGAAGACGGAGCGCCAGGCAGCATCCGGCGATCGCTCCGATGAGAAGCGGAACGGCCGCCCGGCCGAAGATGCCGATGAGCAGCCGCCGCGGCTGTGCGCCCAGCGCCGACCGCACGCCGATCTCACGCCACCGCTGAGCGACGATGAAGGCCATGAGGGTGTAGATGCCGGCCATCGAGAAGAGGAGCACGATCATCATCACCGCGCCCAGCATGAAGCCAAACGTGTGGTCGAATGATCGCCGCTGCCAGTACATCTCGTCGAGCGATCGCAGACGTCCTACGCGAAGCTGCGGATCGAGCCCGCTGGCGACCTCCCGAAGCCGGCCGGCCGCCAGACCAATGCCGGACGGCGCGCGAATCGTCAGACTCACCGGGTGAGATGCCGCCGTCATCGGGTGGAACATCATGGGACCATCGTTATTCCCCGGGAAGTCCTCGACGACGCCAACGATTTCATGCGCCGCCTTGCGCGCCGCTGTGGCGCGCGCTTCGGCGCGGCAGGCTGGTCGCGGTAGCGGACGCGACGGCCCAGCACGTTCAGGCCGCCGATGACTTCCGTGACGAACGATCGATTGACGATCACCGGTGTACGCCCCGGCCCGAAGTCGCTCGCGTCAAAACTGCGCCCGGCGAGAAAGCGCACGCCGAAGACCTCGAAGAACTTGTCGTCGACCGAGTTGAATCGTGCCTCGCATCATCGCGCCCCTCGCTGCCCCTCCACCTCGATGTCGGCGTCGGGTTCATCAAGAGCGCGACCGCAGACGCCGTCACGCCGGAAATTCCGGCTCTCGGACGTCAGCTGTCTGACCGCTTCGATTCTGAGGTTGTCGAAGCGGGATGTGTCGCCCTCCATGACGAGCGAGGCCGTCAGAAACTCCTCGACCGGCAGTCCTGGTCCGACGATCGTCGGCCGGAACACTCCCCACAGCATCTCCATCGCCGACGGCAGGATCGCCAGCGAGAGCGCGACCTGCGTGGCCAGCAGTGCCGTCCACGTTCTCCCCAGACGAGGCCCCGCAGCTCGATTGCCCAACCCGGCGAAACCCGCCTGCCGCCATCGTCCGGTGACGCGCAACGCTGGCACGGCACCCGCGATCGCCGCAGCTAACACGCTGAGACCCGCTACGCAGAGGACCGTTGCCAACGACGGCTTGAAGTCCATCCAGAACGGCAGCGGATCCATCGCCGGCATGACGATCCCGGCTAACCGTCCGCTGAACTGGCGCGCGAGGAGGAGCCCGGCGATCCCGGCCCCCGCCGCGAGCACGAGCACCTCGACGAACAGCTGCATCACGATGCGCCCCCGGCTCGCGCCCAACGCAGTCCGGGCAGCGAACTCATCCCGTCTCGTGACGGTCCGCGCGTACACCAGGATCGCGATGTTCGCGCACGGAGGTATCAGAAGGAGAGCACCCACCAGAAAGATGACACCGGCCAGCCAGTTGTTACGGTCGACCGTCGGGAACATGCCGGCGGCGTACGGCACGACGCGCGGTTCGAGCCGTGCGGTCGTTCCGGCAGCGGCATCGTGCGGCAAGAGACCGACCGTGGTCACTTCAGCGCGCGCGCCTTCCAGCGTCGCTCCAGGAACGAGTCGCGCAAAGATGAAGGCGTCGGCGTTGGTTCGAAGCGGTATCCAGAGACGCTGGTTCACCGGAAACCGGAACCCCGCGGGCATCACGCCGACGACGATGTGCGGTGTGTCGCCGATCTGGATGCGCTGCCCGAGGACGGCGGGGTCGGATGAAAACCCCTCCTTCCAGAGCTGATAGCCGATCACGGCGACCGGTTCGGCGCCCTCGCGCTCGTCGTCTTCCATCAACGGCCGTCCAAGCAGTGGCCGGACGCGCGCGAGCTGGAAGCCGGAGGCGGTCATCTCGGCTGCGGCCACAGAATCGTCGGCGCCGTCGCGCGCGATCACCGCCGGGATGATCGGGCGCATGGCGCTGACGTGCTCGACCGATTTCAGCGTCTCGCGCCAGCGCCTGAAGTCCGGAAGCGGCGTCTCGCGATAAACGCGTTGAGCGGCTTTGTCGAATGGCTGAATCGCGACGAGACGATCGCCCTCGTCCAGCGGCAGCGTGGTCCCGGTGACCGTATCCCAGATGGTGAACATCGAGGCGCCAAGCCCGATGGTCACCGCCATCGCCAGCCCTCCGACCAGCGTCAGCCCCCACGATCGGCGCAGCATGCGCAGGCCGAGCTTGGCGTCCAGCCAGAACGTTTCGAGCCACGGCAGGCCCCGCGCCGCACGGGCCGCTTCGCGCAGCTGCGCCGCTCCACCCAGTTCCAGCCGCGCCTCCCGACGCGCGTGTTCCGGGCTCATGCCGCGGCGGACCTTGTCCTCCTCCGCCATCGCCAGATGCAGTTCCAGCTCCTGGTCGAAATCGGCATCGCTGGCGGCAGGACGCAGGAAGTCGCGGATCCGGGCGACGACCGTATGGAACAGCGCGCGCATGCGTCAGCTCCCCGCCTTCGCCAGGGCTACGGCGGGCAGGCCCGCCTTAATAGAGACATCGGCGGGCAGGCCGCTCGCGGGCTGCAGCACGCGGCCGATGACGCCGGAGATCCGTTCCCAGTTCTCGGTCTCGGCTTTGAGCTGCGCGCGTCCGGCTTTGGTCATCGCGTAGAACTTTGCCTTGCGATTGTTCTCGGATGTCCCCCACTTGGCGGAGATCCAGCGCTTCTGCAGGAGCCGCACGAGGCACAGATAAACCGTCCCCTGATTGACGATGACCGCCTGCTCTCCGACCTGCTCGATCCGGCGAGCGATGCCGTAGCCGTGGAGCGGACCCATCTGCTCCAGCGTCTTGAGGACCATGAGGTCGAGCGTGCCCTGGAGGATGGCCGACCGGGTTTCCACCATGTGTCACTCCTGTGGGATGGCTAGAGGAGTATAGGAGGGCTCATGTGGGATGTCAAGACGAGCCTTGGCGCACGTTCCGGGTTCCGAGCGTGCGAGCGGGGATCGCAACTGTCAGGACGTGAAGAATTCCGCGGAGAGTGGGCAAACTTTCGCGGCCGCCTGGCGGCTCGTCGATCCCTTCCGAACGACGCCACCCATTTTCATCGCTTTCCGCACGGCACACTCGTTGCTCTGGTTGACGTTGAACGAGAACGTTGTCGCCGCGGCTCGCGCGCGGCCGCCTCTCGCCACTCGAACTGACGATGGAGTCTGCCATGGTGGCCATCAAGCGTATTCTGTGTCCGATCGACTTCTCCGAGTTCTCGCGGCACGCGATCCTTCGTGCCGCGGCGATTGCCGAAGCGCACGGGGCGTCTATCACGGCGCTCCACGTCGTCCCCACCCATGCGATGTACACGCCGTTTCCGCTGGAGATCGCGACGGCGGCGGCATTCCAGGTGACGCCCGACGAGCGTGAGGTCCTGCGGCGCCAGCTGCTGGAGTTCGCACAACGAGCGCAGCCTTCGGCGGTTTCACTCGACGCCGAGGTCGTCGACGGGCTCACGGTGCACGACGAGATCGTGGCGCAAGGCGCGCGCCTGCACGCGGATCTGATCGTCATGGGTACGCACGGACGCGGCGGCTTTCAACGGCTGCTTCTCGGATCCGTGACCGACAAGGTGCTTCGGACGGCGCGCCAGCCGGTCCTGACGGTTGGCGCTACGGCCGACAACGTCTCGACCGCGGGATCGTTCACACGAATTCTCTGCGGGATCGACTTCTCCGAATGCTCGCTCGCGGCGCTCGCATACGCGCTGACGCTCGCGGAAGGCTCGGAGGCGCCGCACGTCACCGCCGTCAACGTGGTCGAATGGACGCACGTCGGGTACGATCCGCTGATCGGGCCCCCGACGGATCTCGCCGGTTATCGGATGGCGGCGGAAGCGGCCGGCCGTGAGCGATTGCACGAGGCGGTCGCGAACGCGAACCAGAAGAACGTGCGCGTGGAAGAGATCGTGACGTCGGGGAAACCGCATCACGAGCTTCTCCGCATCGCCCGCGAACAGGGAAGCGATCTCATCGTGCTCGGCATCCACGGCCGGAATCCGATCGATCGGATGTTCTTCGGGTCCACGGCGGAGCCCCTGGTTCGCCACGCGCCCTGCCCCGTCCTGACGGTCCGGGCCACGTTCGCGGCGAATGCGGCAGCCGCCTGAAGTGTCTGAGCCGCCGTACGTTCCGCTCGTGGCGATCGTTCCGCACACCCGGTTGACTTCCGTGATCCTCGAGGCACGGTGGTTGCAGCTTCTGGAGGCATGGTGAAACTCCAGCGGATCCTTTGCGGCATCGACTTCTCCGACTGTTCGCGCCACGCGTTCGATCGAGCCGTCGCGGTCGCTCGAACCGAGAACGCGGCGTTAACGGTGCTGCACGTGGCGCCGTCCGGTCCGCAATTCGATGCGCGCCGGATCGAAAGCGACATGGAGCGGTTCCTCGAGATCGATCCTGCGCGGGGCGTGGAGGTCAATTGGGTCGCGTGGGAGGCGACGCACGTCGACGACGAGATCCTGGCGCAGGCGAAAAGGCGGGCCGCGGATCTGATCGTCGTGGGCACGCACGGGCGATCGGGATTTCAGCGGCTGATGCTCGGGTCGATTGCCGAGAAGGTCCTGCGCAAAGCCGAACCGCCCGTCCTCACCGTTCCTCCCGCGTCGGTCCGGCCCGCATCGTCTCGGCAAGCAGCCTTCGAGCGGATTCTCTGCGCGATCGATTTCTCGGAGTGGTCGCTCGCCGGCCTCCGTTATGCGGTGTCACTCGCCGAGCGCCACGACGCGCGGCTCGGCGTGTGTCACGTCATCGACTTGATCGCGCCAATCTACGATCCGATTGTCGGCCCGCTCTACGATCCGCTGGCGTCGGCGCCGGTCGAACACGGCTATCTCACCGCCGGCGAAATCGTCACGCGCGAGCGGCTCCGCAGCCTGCTGACGCGGGAGATCCGCGGGACGATCGCAGTCGACGAGCTGGTCGCGAAGGGAAAGCCGCATCACGAGCTCGTGCAGCTCGCGGGCAAGTGGCGCAGCGACCTGATCGTCATGGGCACCCACGGCCGTCACATGATCGATCGCGCGGTGTTCGGCTCCACCGTCGAGCCCGTCGTCCGCCGCGCGCCGTGCCCGGTTTTGACGGTGCGGCTCGCCGCTCAGAACGCAGGTGCCAGCGACGTGGCGACCGACTGCTCCTACTGCCCTGCCGTGTGATGCAGCGCGGTCGGCGTTCGATCGTCGGTTGGGGGACGCTTCACCTGGTTCAGTATGGTGCGAAATTTTCCACATAGACGCAGATAATTCCCCACCCGACGGGGATCTCGGTCAGAATCTGGCCTGAAACGACGAATCCTGGCGGCACTGCTCCTGCACCCTGCAGGGGCGTCCCCTCTGAGGATCCTGACACCATGTCCAAAGCCACGATTCTGGTCGTCGACGACGAAGCGCTGATCCGGTGGTCTCTGACGGAACGTTTGAAGTCCGACGGCTACGATGTGCTCGAAGCCGAAACCGGACGCGCCGCGCTCGAAAAACTCCCGGAAGGCGTGGACCTCGTGCTGCTCGATTACCGCCTTCCAGACACCGACGGCGTCGCGGTTCTGCGAAAGATGAAGGAGTTCGATCCGGACATCCTGGTGATTCTGCTCACGGCGTACGCCACGCGTCGAGACCGCGGTCGAGGCGATGAAGCTCGGCGCGTACCACTTCGCCAACAAGCCGTTCAACCTCGACGACGTCGTCGGCGACGGTCGAGCGCGCGCTGGAGACGACCCGGCTGCGCCGAGAGGTGCGGCAGTTCCGCACGAATGCGGCGCGGCCGTACAGCCTGCAGCGGATCGTCGGGTCCTCGCCAGCGATCACTTGCGTTGCGGCACCTAGTCGCGCGCGTTGCAGTGAGTCCGGCATCGACCGTCCTGCTGACGGGCGAGAGCGGAACCGGCAAGGACCTGGTCGCGAAGGTCATTCATTACGCGAGCGACCGATCGTCGAAGCCGTTCATGAACATCACGTGCTCGGCGCTCCCCGAGCAGCTGCTCGAGAGCGAGCTGTTCGGACACGAGCGCGGCGCGTTCACGGACGCGCGCGTGCAGAAGAAGGGACTGTTCGAGACGGCCGACGGCGGAACGGTCTTCCTCGACGAAATCGGCGAGATGACGCCGGGGCTGCAGGCGAAGCTGCTGCGGTTCCTCGAGGAAAAGAGCTTCAAACGTGTCGGCGGGTCGTCGGACATTCGCGTGGACGTTCGCATCATCGCGGCGACGAACCGCAATCTGGAGGAAGAGGTCGCGAAGCATCAGTTCCGGTCGGATCTCTTCTTCCGTCTCAACGTGCTGCCGATCGCGATGCCGCCGCTCCGGGCGCACGCGGAGGACGTCCCGCTACTCGTCGAGTACTTCATCGACGCGTTCAACACCGAGTTCCGGAAGCGCGTGCTCGGCGCGACGCCTGCGGCCTACGCGCTGCTCCAGAGCTACGGCTGGCCGGGCAACGTACGGGAGCTGCGCAACGTGATCGAGCGCGCGATGCTGCTCTCCGACGGCGACCGTCTGGACGCACGCGACTTCTCGGCGATGTCGAAGGCCGTCAGCGCCGGCAACGAGTTCGAGCTGCCCGCGACCGGCGTGGATCTGGAGCAGCTGGAACGCAGCCTGCTCGTGCAGGCCCTGCGGCGCAGCGGCGGCAATCAGACGCGCGCGGGCACGCTGCTCGGCCTCAACCGCGATCAGATTCGCTACCGCATCGAGAAGTTCGGGCTGACGATCTCGACACGACAGCCCACTGACACGTCCGAGGCGCGTGTATGACGAACGATCCGGCCGACGATCGACGTGGTCGTGCGCGACGGGTCCACGGTGTGCCTTCGGCGCGCCGACGATGCCGACGTTCCGGCGCTGCTCGAGTTTCCTCGCGCTCGCTCTCGCCGCAGAGCCGCTACCACCGCTTCATGGGATTGCCGATGCTGGATGCCTCGCGCGTCCGCGCGCTGGCGGCCGCCGATGGACGTAAAGGCACGTCGCTCGTCGCCGAATCCGGCGGCCGCATCGTCGCGTTCGCAGGCTACTATCCCACGGCCGAGCCCGCCCGACCGCGCGGAGGTCGCGTTTGCGGTGTCCGACGCACTGCAAGGGCACGGTCTCGGCACGCGCTTGCTGGAGCAGCTCGCGATCATCGCTCGCGAGCAGGGCATCGACACGTTCGACGCCGTAGGTGCTCGGCGACAACCGACGCATGCTCGAGGTGTTTCGCAACTCCGGTTTCGGGGTCGAGACGACTGTTGCGCGCGGCGTATGTCATGTCACGCTGTCGCTCTCGGTGACCGAGGCGTTCGCCGACAAGGCGGCCGCGCGATCGCGCACGGCGGCGACGGCGTCGATGAAGGCCTTCTTCGAACCGCGCGTCGGTCGCGTCGTCGGCGCCAATCGCGAGCGCGGCAAGATCGGCTCGGAGATTCTCCACAATCTCATCGCCGCTGGATTCACCGGCACGATCTTCCCCGTTCATCCGCACGCGCGGCGAGATCGACGGGATTGACGCGCGTATCCGCGCGTCGGCGACATCCCGGGACCCGTCGATCTGGCTGTAGTCGTCGTGCCTGCCGCACAGGTGCTCGCGGCGGTCGACGACTGCATCGAGAAGAACGTCCGCGCGATCTGCGTCATCAGCGCCGGCTTCAGCGAATGCGACGCGGAGGGCCGTGCGCGCGAAGCCGTGCTCGTCGAGCGGATCCGCGCGCGCGGGCTGCCGGCTGATCGGTCCGAACTGCATGGGGCTGCTCAATACCGATCCCGCCGTGCGGCTCAACGCGACGTTCTCGCCGGTCTATCCGCCCGCAGGGCGGCGTGGCGATGTCCACGCAGAGCGGCGCGCTCGGCCTGGCGATCCTGGACTACGCGAAACGGCTCAACATCGGCATCTCGAGCTTCGTGTCGGTCGGCAACAAGGCCGGATGTCTCGGGCAACGATCTGATTCAGTACTGGGCCGAGGATCCGCGAACGTCGGTGATCCTGCTCTACCTCGAGAGCTTCGGAAATCCGAAGAAGTTCAGCGAGATCGCGCGGCGCGTCGCGCGGACGAAACCGATCGTGGCGGTCAAGGCCGGACGATCGACCGCGGGTTCGCGGGCGGCCGCCTCGCACACGGGCGCGCTCGCGTCGACCGATACCGTGGTCGACGCACTGTTCCGGCAGGCGGGTGTGATCCGGACGGAGCGGCTCGAGGACCTGTTCGACGTCGCAGCGCTGCTGGCGCACCAACCTGTCCCGCGCGGACCCCGCGTGGCGATCCTCACGAACGCCGGCGGACCTGGCATTCTCGCGGCCGACGCCTGCGAGGCGGACGGCTTCGTGCTTCCCGCGTTGAACGAGGCGACGCGCGATGAGCTTCGGTCGTTCCTTCCCGCGGCCGCCAGCGTCGGCAATCCGATCGACATGCTGGCGTCGGCGCCTGCCGGACCACTACCGCCGCGCATTGACCGCGATTCTGCGCGACGACAACGTGGACAGCGTGATCGCGATCTTCATTCCGCCACTCGTGACCGAACCGACGGACGTGGCCCGTGCAATCGCCGAGGCTGCTCGAGCGGCCGGGCAGAAGCCGGTCCTCGGTGTCTTCATGCGCGCGGAAGGTGCGCCGCCGACGCTGGCGCCGATTCCGTGCTACGCCTTTCCGGAATCGGCCGCGCTCGCGCTCGCGCGTGTCACGGCGTACGGAGAATGGCTCGCAAAGCCTCTCGAGCCCCGGCCGGTGCTGGACCGTTTCGATCGTGTACGCATCCGCCGGATCGTCGACGCGGTCGTTTCGCGGGGCGGCGGCTGGACGACGGCCGAAGAGGTCGCGGAGCTTCTGTCGGCCGCGGGCATCGACAGCGCCGGCGCGCGCGTCGTCGACGATCTCCGGGCCGCGCTGGCCGCCGCGTCCGCGATTGGCTACCCCGTCGCGTTGAAGGCGCTCGGTCCAGCGCTGCTGCACAAGACTGAACGCCGCGCGGTTGCCCTGAACCTGTCGACGCCGAAGGCGCTCGAGTCCGCGTACGGCGATTTCAGCGCGAGGCTCGGCGCCGACATGACCGCGGCGCTCGTGCAGCAGATGGTGCCGAAAGGCGTGGAGATGATCGTCGGCGCGATTCACGATCCATTGTTCGGACCGGTGATCGCGTGCGGCACCGGCGGCGTGCTCGTCGACGTGCTCGCGGACACGGCGTTTCGATTGCATCCGCTCACCCCGTCGGACGCACGCGAGATGATTGGTGACCTTCGAGGCACGCGCCTGCTTCGCGGCTATCGCGGCGCTCCACCCTGCGACGAGGGCGCGCTGCAGCAAGTGCTGCTGCGGATCTCGGAGCTGGTCGATGCGGCGCCGGAGATTCAGGAATTGGATCTGAATCCCGTCATCGTTCTGACGTCCGGCGCGCGCGTGGCGGATGCCCGGATCCGCGTCGAATCCACACAACTCGCACGACGAGGACGCCGCGTCGAGTACTGAACGGGCAGTCGAGAGGAGCGGTCAGTCTTCTAGAGCACGGCAGGCTGACGGCGGACTGAATGGGCGGCGCGCTTCCACCAGCGCCGCATCCGCGACATTCCTGGAATCCTCGGCAGACGCTCGAGCGCTTCGTCCTCGAACGCGAGACGGCCGCTCATCCCTTCGATTTGGATGCGGTACAGGACCGGATTCCGGCCTCGAGACGGGTCGAGCTCTGCGGACGCGGGAAACTGCCAGTCGCGGTGCGCTCGAAACAGGCGCAGCGCCTGCGCGCGGTCTGCTTCGTGCGAGCTGTCGCGCGTCAGCTCCTCGTACCGGCCCTCGACGACGACCGTCGTCCAGTTGAACCGATCCCGAATGTCGTCGACCTCGACGCACACGCGAGGATTGGCCCGCATCCAGCGGATCTTCCGGCCCGCGGTCGCAAACCCATACAGTGCATCGTCGAAGAACTCGAACGAGATGGGAACGATGTACGGGCGGTCGTAGCGAACGCACGCGAGGCGGCCGACCGAGACGGCCCGCAGGGTGGTCCGGCATTCGTCGATGGAAAGCGCTTTGATCTGCATGGCACTATGCCGCGTTGACGGTTTCGTGTGCGTGGGCCACCAGGCGCAGCGCGCGCTCCATGCGGTCGTCGACCCTGGACGCAAGACCCGACAACGCCGCGTAGCGCCCCGTCGGATTCTCGGCGGTCAGCAGCGTGCACGAATCCGCGAGCTCGAACAACGCGAGCCGGCAGCCGACGATCGCGTGGTCGTCGACGTGCAGCGCTGCGCACGACGCTGCGAGATCCGGGAGGATGACGTCGAGCTGCGCGTAGCGGCGAGATGCGCGGCTGAGACTCGAACCGCGCCCGAGATCGCCGCCGTCGAGCGAGCGCACGCTGAATCCCTCTCGAATGAACGCATCGAGCATCTGGTCAACGACCTCGTCAAAGGATCGGTCGAGAACCAGACGCCGTTCGCTGCTCTTCATGACCCAGACCTCACACAAACAAGCGGGGCCTGCATGAACGGCCGTGCGCACGTGGCTCTCAGATACCCATCCGGCGACCGCCGGAGGAACCCCTCTCGCACCAATGCCTCGAGCGCGTCGACGCACTGGCGTCGGTCGGCATTCCAGAGGCGAGTCGCCTGGGGCAGCGTGACCGAGAGCCCCGGCATCTCCCGGTACTCCGCTCGAATCAGCGACAGGAGATCCGCCGAGCGAGGTTCCCCGCTGGCCGACGACGCAACCGTGAGTGTAGGGGTCACGCCAACGTCTAAAGCAACGGACGTGCCTGATGAAATGCGGGAGAGTCGGTGGAAAACGTGCGGGACGACTGCCCCAGGATCCAGCCTCACCCTGCGGCGATGCGAATAATTCCCCGCTGATGGGGTAAAGTTCGTGACAGGTTCTGGAGGTCGCCTCCAAGGAGGGCGGAACACGTGGCCCCACGCGTGCATCGGGTCCCAAGATGAGCGAGACGACGGGAGCGGGTCCGAGCGCCGCGCAAAGTACGCGCGCGATGGCGGAGTCCCTCAAGAGCCTCGACGAGCTGCGCTACGCCCTCGATCAGGCGGCGATCGTCGCGGCAACCGACCACCGAGGGATCATCACCTACGTCAACGACAAGTTCTGCGAGATCTCGAAGTACTCGCGAGACGAGCTGATCGGCCAGGATCACCGCATCATCAACTCGGGATACCACCCGCCGGAGTTCATGCGCGATTTGTGGCGCACCATCGCCCACGGCCGCGTCTGGCGCGGCGAGGTTCGAAATCGCGCCAAGGACGGCTCCTTCTACTGGGTCGACACGACGATCGTGCCGTTCCTCGACGGCCGCGGGAAGCCGCGACAGTATCTGTCGATTCGGAGCGAGATCACCGCGCGCAAGCGCGCCGAGCAGCAGCTTCGGGAACAATCGGCGCTGACGCACCTCGGGCAGGTCGCCGCGGTGGTTGCGCACGAAGTGCGGAATCCGCTCGCTGGCCTGCGGGCATCGCTGCAGGTGTTCGAAGGGCGCATGGCCGAGCCGCGCGATCGCGACGTCATCGCCGCCATGATCCAGCGCATTGACGGGCTCAACGAGAAGGTCGAAGACCTGCTGCTGTACGCGCGGCCGAAGGCGCCGCGCCTTCAGTCAGTCGATCTCGATGCGCTGCTGCGCGAAGTGGCCGCCAGCGCGCAGGTCGGCACGGGCCGTCACGGTCCACCCATCGAGATTACCGGGGGCGCCGGCGTGTCGGTCCGCATCGATCCCGACATGCTTCGCGCAGCCATGTTGAACCTGACGATGAACGCCTGTCAGGCGGCCCGCGACAGCGACGTGACCATCCGCGTGGCGGCCGGCGACGCCTGCGACATCTTCATCTGCGACCGCGGCGGCGGCATTCCATCGGAGATCCGCGATCGCGTGTTCGAGCCGTTCTTCACGACGCGTCCCGGCGGCACCGGGCTCGGGCTGGCGATCGTCAGGCGCCTCCTCGAGCTGCAGGACGGGACCGTCGAGCTGACCGATCGTCCCGGCGGCGGCACGATCGCCAAGGTGACGATTCCACTGGCACTCCGGGAATAGATCACGTCACCTTCGCGAGCGTGCAGTCAACGCTCGAGGAGCGCACGCCAGGACCCCGAAGAATCACAAACCGGCGAATTCCGAGACCGCGCGCTCCTGGCGTTTCGTGGGTTCGAGCGGCGCGGGAGGCAGCGCCAGCACGAGCGTGGACGACACGCATACCAGGCGATACGTGACGGAGCCCATGCGCGGCCCGAGCAGCGGCGATCCATGCAGGCCGACGATCACCAACCCCGCTTGTCGATCGCGCGCGACCTTCGCGATTTCTTCCGCAGGATCTCCGTAGGCGACCAGCGCTTCGGGATGGAGGCGCATGGGCAGCGTCGCCATCAGTTCGTTCAAGCCCTCCTCGGCGACGGCCCGCCGATCCGCCTCGACACTCGTCAAGTGCAGCTTCGCGGCGATTCGGCTCTTGATTGGTTCGACGACGTGGACGAGCACCATCGGGAGGTCGAACGCTTCGGCGACGCGCCGTGCGCCTTGCGTCTGCGGAATCGACGCCGGCGACAGATCCACGGCCACGAGAATCCGATGAAGCAACGGCTTCGCGTCCTCGAAACGGATGGTGCCAGGATCGACGGCCGGAGTGAGGAGGACCGGCTTCGTCGTTTCGCGCAGCACGCGCTCGGTCGTCGATCCGAAGAACAGCTTGCGCATGCCGGTCGCGCCGTGCGTGCTCATGACGATCAGGTCGCACGATCGCTCGCGCGCGACGCGCAGGACCTCGATCGCGGGCTTGCCGACCGCAACCTCGAACTCCATCGTGGCGATGAGCGGCGAGCCCGCGCCGAAGGTGTTGACGGCGAACTGCTCCATGTCGTTCTTGCACTCCTCGGCGCTCCACACGACTCCCGTCCCGAGGTCCATGGCGTCGGTGAGAAACGGATCCTCGACGGTCAAGACAATCAACCGCGTCGAGAAGCGCGACGCAATCGCGGCGGCGTAGCGCATCGCGCCCGCGGACGCCTCCGAGAAATCGATCGGACACAGGATTGATGGACGGACGTTCATAAGATCCTCCGCTGGGGTTTCGTTCATCGCACTGCAACCGATGTGCCTCCAGGGTTGCGACCGATCGACGCACGTTCTCACCGCCATTTCAGCGGCGGCGCAGGAGCCGCCGATCGCGGCTCGGCGGCGAGCGGCGAGGAAAATCCCGCTGATTGCGAAAAAGTCCGCACGCTTTCGACGGGCCCGCGACGGCCTCTCGCACATTCGCAGACAAATCGGAAGAACCCGCGGGCACGGCGATTGCCCTTGGGATGCGCGGCGGCTTACGCCCGCATCGTGAGGTCATCATGAGTCCATCGAACCGTCGCCTCTCGTTCGCAGGCGCGACCGTCGCGCTCGTCGCGATCGTCAGTCTTCCGCTGGCAATCCGCGCGCGCGGCAGCCAGCCGCCCGACAAGGTCTGGGGCACGCCGCGGGCAGAGGTGTTCCAGGGGGAGAAAGGCGGGCCGCTCGTCGAAGGCGACGCGGTCACCTTCCTGCCACTCGTCGCCGAGCTGAGGCCAGGGAATCGGACGCACCGCGTCCGGCTCGACATCGTCGCGCAGGAAATAGAGATCGCTCCAGACGTTCGCTATCAGGCCTGGACGTTCGGCGGCAGCGTTCCGGGTCCTGTCGTTCACGTCCGCGAAGGGGATCGCATCAACTTCGTCATGCGGAACCGATCCGATGAAAGCGTCTCGACGTCGGCGCCGTCGAAATCCGATGCCCCCTTTCTGCAGCAGCTCGCGGCCACGAGCCTGCAGAAAGCGGTTCCGGCGATCGTGCCGATGCACCACTCGATCGACTTCCACGCGGCGACCGTCGCCGCCGACGACAAGTGGCGCATGATTCTGCCCGGCCAGAGCATCGAGTTCGAGTGGGTGGCGAACTATCCCGGCGTCTACATGTATCACTGCGGCGTGCCGCCGGTCCTGCAGCACGTCGCCATGGGACAATACGGCATCGTGATCGTCTCGCCGCGCGAAGGCTTCCCCACCGACGACGAAGCGGTCAGGCGGTACGCCGTCGTGCAGTCCGAGTTCTATCTGAAGCCCGGCGGCAAAGACGGTCTCTACGAGCTCGACTACGACGCCGCGCTCCGCAAGCAGCCGTCACACGTGCTGTTCAACGGCCACGCTGCCGCATTGTCGACGCATCCGCTCATCGCGAAGGTCGGCGAGCGCGTCCGCCTCTACTTCCACAACGTCGGGCCGAACGATCAGGCCAGCACGCACGTGATCGGCGCGATCTTCGACCGCGTCTGGGTCGAGGGCAATCCGAAGAACGAGATGCGCGGCATGCAGACGGCGCTCATCGGCTCGAGTAGTGGCGCCGTGCTCGAATTCATCGTGCCGGAAGAGGGACGTTACGTGCTCGTCGACCACGAGTTCGCGGATGCATCGAAGGGAGCGATCGGCCAGATAGTCGCCTTGTCGAAGGCAGGCACGATGATGTCGACCGCGCCGCCGATGCGGCACTAGACCGATGGAAATCGCTATTTTTCGGCCGGCGGCTTTGTGAAGGCTTCCGCGATTTTCCGGCCGGTTGGGCCAACGCCTTCAGCGGGCGAGATGTTCGATGCGGCGGCCACCACCACGCCGTGATCGGGGAACGCGAGGAGCGCGACGGTGCCGCCGTTGGGAGTGGCGCGGTGCGCGACCATCCGTGCAGGCGCGCCAGCCAGCTGCACGCGCTCGACCTTCCAGCCCAGCGCGAAGTCCGTGGAGGCGCCTGACTCGAGCTGCAGCGGCGTCTGGAGGAGAGTGATGGTTTCCGCCTTCAACAGCCCGGGCTTCAGCATCGCCGACCCGAATCGCACCAGGTCCGATGGCGTGGAGAAAAACGCACCGGCGCCCGCGAGGCAGGAGTTGTGCTGGCGTGACCCCTTCCGAACGCCCAGCTCGGTACGCATGTTCGCCCGCGGAGTGTAGAACGACGTGATGTTCGGGACGCCGGCGCCATCCTCGAGGACGGTGCTCTCCAGGCCGAGCGGCTCGAGTATCTCGCGCGTCATGAACCTGGGAAGAGGCTCCCCGGCTGCTGCCTCGACCACTGCGCTGAGGAGGATCCAGCCGTACGTCGAGAAGCGGTACCGGGTGCCCGGCTCGAACAGGAGCGGCTCGTCGGCGAAGGTCGCCAGCGCTTCGTCGAGACTCGCGCACTGGCCACCGGGCGGGTTGTCGTTGTTGTCACCGCGGATGCGGTGGACGCCGGCGATGTCCCCCATCAACTGGCGCGTGGTAACCGTCCACGGCTTTTGTGGATACGCGGGGACGTAAGTCTGAACCGGGGCATCGAGATCGATGCGCCCGCGCTCGTGAAGCAGGGCGACGGCCGCAGCCGTCAACGTTTTCGAGACGCTTCCAAGACGGAACTGCGTGCTCGGCGTCACCGGCATGCGGCTCTCGAGGTCTGCCCAGCCGAAGCCCTCGGTCCATACGATCTCGCCATCCCGGGCAACGGCCACCGAGAGGCCCGGCAGGTTGTCTTCCAGGAGCAACGCGTGCGCCAGACGCCTGGACTCCTCGATGGCACGTGAGTACCGCTCGGCATGCACGCCGCGTGTGGACGGCACGGCCGCCGGATCCGGGTGGACGGCCATCGTGGACGCAAAGTAGATCGCGCCCCCACCCGCAAGCGTGAGGACGGCGGCGAAGAACAGGGCGAGCACCGTCTCCGCGCGCCAGCGAAAACGACTCAATGGGTACTGACCTCCTCAGTCTTAAGCTATCCAATATAGATTACTTTGCAACAGAAAGCAACGTTGCCCCATACGCGCGGGGGAGCGTTTCGCCTGCTGGCCGCGGCGACTCTCAGCGAGGCCTCTCCTTGCGCATCCGCTCGAGCACCTCGCCCAGTTTTTTGATCTCCTCGCCGTAGAGCGCCCAGTTCCCGTCGCGCTGTGCCTGGATCGCGCGGGCGTAATGCGCCTGCGCCTCCTCCGCCAGCAACGGCGACGTCGTGTCGGCGGTTGCCGGGCGATCTGTTCCGCGAGGGGGCGTGCCGGCCGTAACCGCGCCGCCCGTGGTGGAGGGCACGCTGCCGCGCGGCAGAATCCGGTCCAGCGCCGCCGTCAACGTCTCTTCCATGACGATGTTGTTGTGGTAGGCGACGATGACCCGCTTCAACTCCGGGATCTGACCGCCGGCGGCGCGCAGGTAGAGGGGACGGATATAGATCAGCGATTCCTCGATGGGAATGACGAGCAGCGTTCCCTGGATCACTTCCGAACCCTGCTGGTTCCACAGCGTGATCTGCGGCGAGATCACCTGGTCCTGGTTGATGCGCGCTGCCACCTGCTTCGGCCCGAACACCACCGTCTGCTTGGGGAACTGGAACACGGCCAGCCGTCCGTAGTTGCCGCCGTCGCTGCGCGCGACCATCCACGCCGCGAGATTGTCCTTGCCCCGCGGCGTGAACGGCAGCATCTGGATGTACTCGGCCCCCTGCTCACCCGGCAGCTTCATGATCGTGTAGTAGGGGTGCATCGGCGCGGGCTGCTGGCCGCCGCTCTCGAAGCTCGGAATCTCCCATTGGTCCTCGCGGTTGTAGAAGACCGCCGGATTGGTCATGTGGAACGTGGCGAACATCGCCGCCTGGATGGCGAAAATCTGCTGCGGATACCGCAGCCGCGTCCGCAGCGTCTCCGGCATCGCCTCCAGCGGCTTCAACAAGTCGGGGAATATCCGGCCGATCGTGCGCGCAATCGGGTCGGCCGGATCGACGACGTGGTAGGTGGTCGTGCCGTCGTAGGCGTCCACCGTCACCTTGATGGAGTTGCGGATGTAGTTCAGACCGCCCGCCGCCGTCGAGTACGGGTAGCGCCGCGACGTCGTGTAGGCGTCCTGCATCCAGACGAGCCGGCCATCGGTGATGGTGAGATATGGGTCTGGATCGTAGCTGAGCGACGGCATGATCCGCTCGACCCGTTGCGCGATTCGCCGGTACATCATGACCCGGCTCTCTTCCGTCAGGTTGGGCGAGAAGAACGTATCGGTCGAGCGGAAGCGGATGGCGAACATCAGCCGCCGGAACACGTTCGACAGCGGCACGCCGCCGCCGCCGGTGTAGGCCGCGGATACGTTGGCGTCGCCGCGCGGGTAGTCGAACTCCTCCGTCTTCGTCTTGACGAAGACGTGGTCGTTCTGCAGCTCGCCGAAGTAGATCGCCGGCTGCGTGACCTGCAGATCCACCGTGGAGACGAGCGGCAAGTCCTTGATGAAGAGGACTGGCAGGCCTTCCTGGGTGACCTCGTTCACCGGGCCGAGCGTCAGCCCGTAGCCGTGGGTGAAGGTGAGGTGCTCGTTGATCCAGGTGCGGCTCGGCAGGCTTTCGGAGTTCAGCTCGCGCGCTGACAGCATGATCTGCCGGTACTGGCCGTCGATCATGTAGCGGTCGTTGTCGACAGCGTGGAAGTCGTAGTAGGTCCGGATTTCCTGGATCTGTCCGAAGGTGTCGAGCAACGGACGATCGTTCCAGAGCGGTACGTTGGCGAGCGTCGCGGTGTTGCGATCGAGGTCGGCGCGGGTGAGGTTCGTGTCCCCCGCGAGCGGCTGCTCCGTCACTCCGTCGAGCGCATATGCGGCACGCGTCGCCCCGATGTTGTGGGTGATGAACTCCGTCTCGCGCACCTGCTCGTTGGGCGCCACGACGAAGCGCTGGATGGTGGCGGCGTAGGCACTGCCGCCGACCGAGACGACTATGTAGAGTCCGGCGGCGGCAGCGAGCGGCCACAGCCGGCCGACCGTGACGGCCTGCCACACCGAGAGTGCCGCGCTCAGCAGCGCCGCAGCCACGAGTACCCACAAGGCGGGCATTCGCGCATGCACGTCGGCGTAGGTCGCTCCGGTCATGTTCCCCGACGTCGACGTGAGCAGCTGCGGGATCTGCAGCCACGCGCCGAAACCGAGCACGACGAAGAGCAGGGCCGCCAGCCCCGCGAGATGCCGGGTCGCCCGACGCGACACGAGCAGCCCGTGTGTCTGTTCCAGTCCGACTTCCTCGCCGAGCACGTAGACGCCGAGGGTCGCGCCCGCGGTCAGCAGCGTCAGCAGCATGAGCAGGCCGTGAACGCGTTCGAGCAGAGGCAACGTGAACAGGTAGAAGCCGATGTCCCGCCCGATGACGGGGTCGACGCGGCCGAACGGCGTTCCGTGCAGGTAATACAGCCACGTCTCCCACTGCGCGCCGGCGGCGAAGGCGGTCAGCAGCGAGACGAGCGCTGCGGCGCCGATGGCCGGCCGCTTGATCCGCCGTGCATCCATCGTCACCGTCTGCGGGCCGTGCGGCGTGGAGACCATGAACGCACGGGGCCTCAGGGCCCGCAGCGACAGCATCAGGTTGCCGCCGAGCAGCGCAAAGACGACGAGACCGGACAGCACAGTCAGGAGCGCGCGCGCACCCAATGACTTCAGGAACACGCTCTCGTAGCCGACGTGCGCGAACCACAGCCAGTCCGTATAGAGCTCGGCCGCGGCAGGAACGCCCGTGGCCGCGACAACGAGCGCAATCAAAAGCGAATAGCGTCGAAACCTCATGTGCGCATCGTACACGTAGTCCGTCCATTACAGCAGCGTTCTGCTCTTGCGTCTCTCGCCAAAATATGTATGATCGCCACATATGGCGACGGAACAGTCAGACGACCAGACATTGAAGCGGGGGACGGCGGAAATGCTGATCCTCGCGCAGCTCGAAACCAGGCCGAGCCACGGGTACGAGATCGCCCGGCTGATCGAGGCGCGATCGAATGGCGCCGTCGCGTTCCACGTCGCCTCGCTCTACCCCATCCTCTATCGGCTCGAGCGCCGGGGGCTGATCGCCGGCCGCTGGGTCGAGAAATCCGGACAGCGGCGCCGGCGCTACTATGCGCTCACGCCGGCGGGACGCAAGGTGCTCGCCGCGCAGCGGCGGACGTGGAGCGAGTTCATGCACGCCGTGCAGGCGGCGGCCGGACTGGACTATGCCTGATTTCCTCGCGTTCGTCCGGAGAGGCCTCGAGCCTCTCGAACTGCCGCGTCAGCGCGAGCTCCAGATCGTCGAGGAGCTGGCCGCACAGCTCGAGGACGCGTACGACGCACTCCTCTCTCGCGGTCTCTCCGAGGCGGACGCCTGGCGCGAGCTGCAGCGGGGTCTCCCCGACTGGAAGACGTTCGCCGCGGAGGTACTCGACGCGGAAACGGCCATCGTCAGGGCGACGCAGCCGGCGCGCGTGCCAGGCAGCCTGCCGCTTCGCGCGCTGCGCGCCGTCATGCGGCAGCGCCCGATGCAGGGCGTGGCCGGCGATCTCCGCGCCGCCTTCCGGCTGCTGCGCAAGGACCCCGGCTTCAGCGCGACGACCATCCTGACTCTCGCCGTCTGCCTCGGCGCCAACATCGCCACGTTCACCGTCGTCTACTCGGTGTTGCTGCGGCCCTTGCCGGTGCCGAACGCGGACCGCATCGTCGCGCTGGGCGACGTGTACCCGACCGTCACGCCGAATGACATCGTCTCCAACACCGTTCCGGCGTACTTCGATCGGCTGGAGGCGCTCACCGCGTTCGAGAGCCAGGGGATGTTCACCTACTGGTTCGACACGCTGGCGATCGACGGTCTCGCGCAGGAGCTTCGCGGGATGCGCGCGACCCCGTCGCTCTTTCGGGTGCTGCAGGTGCAGCCTGCGCTCGGGCGAACGTTCACCGATGCCGAGGGCCAGCTCGGCTCGGAGCGAAAAATCATTCTGAGTCACGGGCTGTGGCAGCGGCTCTACGGCGGCGATCCGGCTGCTGTCGGCAAGGACGTGCGACTCGGCTGGACGGGCCAGCCGTACACGATCGTCGGCGTCATGCCTCAGGGTTTCTCGTTCTTCGAGATGGGCAACGACGGCCACGCGCGCACAGACGGCGACGAGATTCAGTTCTGGCTGCCCCTCGCGTTCACCGCCGCGCAGCGATCCGACGACGCCCGCACCCGGTATGGCTTCTTTCACATCGGACGGCTCGGGCCGGGGGCCACGGTTGAACAGCTGCGCGCGCAGGTCGATGCGTTGAACGCGCGCATGTTCGCGCGGTTTCCGCAGTTCCGATTCACCGAGCTTCGCGTGTACACGGCCGTCACGCCGCTCAAGGAAGCACTCACCGGCAGCGTCCGGCGCGTCCTGTATCTGCTCTGGGCCGGCGCCGGGTTCGTGCTGCTGATTGGCGCGCTCAACATCGCGAACCTGTCGCTCGCACGCGCGAGCATGCGAGCGCGTGAGCTGGCGACGCGTGTCGCGCTCGGCGCCGGCCGGCTTCGCGTGACGCGGCAGCTGATCGTCGAGGGCGTGCTGCTCGCGGGAATCGGAGGCCTTGCCGGCCTCTTCGCCGGCGCAGGGCTTCTTCGCGGGCTCGTATCGGGCGGCCTCCCCCGCCTGCCGAACGCATCGTCCATCGGCATCGATGCAACGGTCGTCGCCGGCGCAATCGCGCTCACGCTGCTGGTCGGCGTGTCGATCGGGCTGGTCGCTGCCGCCGGGCTCCGGCGGAAGCACTTTCAGCATGCTCTCGCGGACGGCCGCAGCGTGACCGCCGGACGCCGCGCACAATTCTTCCGGCGCGCGCTGATCGTCACGCAAGTCGCCATGTCGGTGGTCCTCATGATCGGTGCGGGCCTGTTGCTGACCAGCTTCCGCAATCTGCTCTCGACGGACATCGGCATCGACAGCAGCGGCGTCGTCACTGGAACGATGTTCCCGCCGCCGTCGCGCTATCGCGATCAAGCTGCCGTGGCGGCGTTGAGCGACCGCCTGCTCGAGTCCATTCGGGCGATCCCGGGCGTCCAGGCTGCCGGCGTCACGTCGAACATCGCGTTGAGCGGGCACACCAGCCCATCGACTGTGTCCGCGGCGGATCGACCGTCGGGCGCAACCGACGCACCGGTGGTGCCGTCGGTCGTCGCCGTGAGCCCCGGATACTTCGAAGCGATGAGCCTGCGGCTCGTTCGGGGCCGATACTTTACCGCGAGCGACACGGGCCGCGCGCTGCGGGTCGCGGTCGTCGATGAGCGGCTCGCGAACCGCCTGTGGCCGAACGAAGATCCGATCGGAAAGGGTCTCTTCCGCGACGATTCCGTCCGGTATACGGTCGTCGGCGTCGTTCGCGACGTCGCGTTCGAGAGCCCGGCGAAGCGCGCCGCGTCGATTGGCACCGCCTACTTCGCGCATGCGCAAGCACCGCCAATGGGACGGCTCCGCTGGATTGCCGTCAAGACGGTCGCCGACCCGTTGACCATCGTGCCAATGCTTCACTCGGCACTGACGGCACTCGATCGCGACCTGCCGCTGTCGGATATCCAGACGATGAGGCAGCGAACGGTGGGAAGCCTGGCGTCGCAGAAGCTCGCGATGACGCTCGCGACGTTGTTCGGGGCGGTTGCGCTGCTGCTCTCGGCCGTCGGGATCTACGGCGTGCTGGCGTTCGTGGTCGCGCGCCGGACTCGCGAGATCGGCGTGCGCATGGCGCTCGGCAGCTCGGCGCGCGGCATCTTCCGACTCGTGTTCGCCGAGGGGCTCGTCCTCGTCGCGGCGGGATTGACACTGGGCTTGCTCGGCGTGCTGGGCATGCGGCGCGTGCTCGAGGGTCAGGTGTTCGGCGTGACGCCGACGGACCCTGCGATCCTGGCCGCCGTCAGCATCGGCACTGGTATCGTCGCGCTGCTGGCATGCATGCGGCCGGCCTGGTCCGCATCGCGGGTGGATCCGCTGATTGTGCTGAAAGATCAGTAGCGGATGCCAACTCAGAGGTCGCGAGGGCCGAGGCGAATTTCGATCCTCATCCGGTACTTGACCGGCACGCCGTCCTTCGTCGCCGGCCGGAACTTCCACGTGCGCGACCTGTCCACGAGCTCCCGGTCGTAGACGGGATGAATGCTCTTCCCCAGCACAGCGGACGTAACATCACCCGCTTCGTCGATCACGAGATCCAGAAGGCCCCGGAACTCTCGACGCTTCTCGATCTCATTCCGAGGCTGCCAAGCAGGTGTTCGGCGTGACACCACCATGGGCGGTACGACGCCCGCATCGTCTCCTGTGTAGGTTCGCGCCGGGTCAGGCGCCGGGGGGGGCGTCGCGACGGCCGGGGCTGACATGTTCGCGCTTGCCGCAGCAGGCGCGGCGGGTACATCGGCGACCGCAGCCTTGCTGAGATCGCGAAACCCGGTCGCGAGCCGACGAAGGTCCGCCATGCTCTGCACATCCGCAAGCCCAGGCTCGTCGAGGAGCGCGACGACGCGATCGAATTCCACGAGGGCAACGGGCAGCTCTTTGCGATCGAACGCCGCTTTCGCCTTGTCGTAGGCCTGCTGAACGATCGTGGGTAGCAGCTCGCGCCTGACCGCGTCGAACCTGACGCGCGTCCGGGGCGACATGGTCGACTCCGACGGACGATAGAGTGGATCCGCTTTGACGAGCGCCTCGATCCCCTTCTGCGCATCGTCGGTCCGCCCCAGCGCCAGAAGACACAGCACCTGATAGCCTGCGACTTCGCTCGACACCACGGGCGACGCGGTCTCGTGGAGCCGGTTGAGTATGGCCAACGCTTCGTCGTACTCAGCCAGGCCGTAGAGATCCTTCGCGCGCGCGAGCGTATCCTGTCCCGCCGCTCCCAGGCCGCACTCCAGGCATGCGACGAGTACCAGGGCCAGCGGGAGTCGGGCACGTAAAACACGCATCACGTTACGGCCTCGGCTCACCGCAAGGTGACATCATTTTTCGAGATTCGCGCTGACACGCGTGAGCGCGTCGGACCGGACGACGGCCGTCCGGCGCACTTCGCCCAGTTGTGGGTGACGAAAGACGATTTCGTGCTCGCCCAGCGGGATCGACAGGTTGCCGATTGGTGTCTCGCCAACGGACTTGCCATCGATGAGTACCTCCGCCCAGGGGACCGCGTTGATGTTGATGCGCCCGTTCGGCGGGGACACCGTGACTGCCACGACCTCCCCGGCCCTGACATCGACGACCTGCCGCGACCGGAAGCCCAGAACGCTGTTGACCAGATCGACGTCATGCCGCCCTGCAGGTGCCGGCACGATCCCAGTCGCAGTCGATCCGAGTCGTCTGTCTCCCTCGAACACCTCGAGCTCGATCGGCGACGACACCCTGATGCCACCTACACGCTGAGGCGGCGGCGCCGGAACAGTGCTGGGCCGCAGTTCTGCGGCGACGCGCTCCCGGCCGGGCTCGAGCCGATTGGCGTCCTTCCCGGTACTCCCGACGACCATCTCCTGCTTCGGTGCCAACGGCAGCGAGCTTCCCACGGTGATCGATCGCACCTCTGAATTGATCGACAGATCCAGCGGCGTCACTCCCGCCAATTTGCCGTCTACCATCACCGGCGCGCCCGGATCGTTGGTCACGACGTTGACCTGCGCAACCGCGGGCGGTTGGGAGATGCTGCCCCGCCCTGCGAGCAGCCTCGCGATCACGACAGCCTCGAGGATGGCACAGAGTGCCATGGCGACGAGGGCCCATCGAAGGTAGCTGTTGGTCGCCAGGAAGAAGGTGGAGCGACGCCTGATACGAGCAGGGAGCGTGTGAACGTGCGTCTCCGGGCTGGATGGAACCGCGACCGAAGGTGCGACGGGCTCGTCCATTGGCGGTTGTACGGCCTCAGCGATCTCGATGGGAGGATCTTCGGGTGGCCCCATCGGAACTTCCGCTGGCGGCCGATCCCCGACGGCTTCTTCTTGAGTCTCCCGGAGCGCTCGCCATCGGTGCGCGACGTCAGCCGGGTCTGGCGCATCCACGTCTCGGAGTGCTGTCCGCGCCTCCTCGGACGACAAGAACCCCGTTTCGAGTTGGAGCGCCCGCTCGAGCCACACGCGCAGGCCGGAAACCGGTTCGACGGATTCCCGATCAGGGGCTGAGAACGCGGCGTTCAGCGCACCGCCGAGATCCGAGTATTCGTCCGAGCCCAGCGGACGCCCAAGAAGCATCGAGAGCGCAATCAGTGCGAGCTGGAAACAGTCGGTCGGACCGTCGTTCCGCGGGTATTCCGTGTCCGGCCCAGGCACGGGAATCCCGAGATCGCGGCGGATCGCCGCTGCCGTCAGGTGCAGCCGCTCCACCGCGGATCCAATCACGTGCTCGACGATGATCAGCTGGCCGTCGGGCGCACTCACGATCCGGCTGGCCGTGAGCGCGCCGTGGCCGACGCCTTCGCTGTAAACGTTCAGAGCGTCCAGCGCTGGTGTGAGTTGATGAATCAGCGACGCCGCCAGCACGGGGTCTTGCGCGTGCGAGAGCGCGTCCGAGAGCCGCCGTCCAGGCGTGTAGTTCGACAACAGGGCGAGAGAGCGGTCTTGCCCGAGATACTCGACTGCCGGCGTTCGTGCGAAGGCCGGATGTCGAAAATGTCTCAGCCGCTCCACGCGCCGCCGAAGCGCGACTTCGAAGCCGGGAAAGGTCGTGAGCGTCTCGCGGAAACGCAGAAGCTCCAGAGTTGGAATTCGTCTGTCGTCGAGTATGAGGATCCGGTCGCCGATCTCATCGACCAGTCCAGGGGCGTAGCGGCCTCCCGGATCGAGGTCGGAACGATATGCCGTGAATTCGTCAGCAGTGAAGGCGTGACCGGATTCCATTAGGAGCCTGATCGAGCTGCGAACGCTGCTGTCAGTTGCACGGGTGAACTCATTTTTCACAAAAGTCCAATCCAGTCAAGGATGTTGCTACTGTCAGCTCTTCCATTTGCGCGGGGCATCGGTGCATCAACGCTTGCGTTTCGGCGAATTGACAGCGCCACACCGGCGTCGCAGAATCCCAACCATGAGTGGCTGGCGCGCGAGCATCACCGCCGCGATCTCCGGCGGTGTGCTCTCCGTCGTTGTCCTCGCTGGACAATCGACTACCGCTCGCCCCGCGCCGGTAGACTTCACCACTCAGATCCGTCCACTCCTCTCCGACCGCTGCTTCCGGTGTCACGGACCAGACGCCGGCAAACGCAAGAAGGAGCTTCGGCTGGACGTTGCTGCCGGCGCGCTCAAGACCCTGGACGATGGCTGGGCCGTCGTCAAGCCGGGGAACCCGGAGCGCAGCGAGCTCATTCGGCGGATCTTCGCGGACGACGACGACATGATGCCGCCGTCCGAATCCCGCTTGTCGCTGACCGACGCCGAGAAGGCGCTGCTTCTGCGCTGGGTCAAGGAGGGCGCGGACTACCGGCCGCACTGGGCGTTTCTGCCGGTGCGATCCGACCCGCTGCCGAAGCGCCCGGCGGAGGGCTGGAGCACGAATCCGATCGACACGTTCATCGCGACGCCGGCTCACCGCCGCGGGGCTTCGTCCCGCACCCGAGGCCTCGCGCGAGACGTTCATTCGCCGGGCGGCGCTGACGCTGACCGGCTTGCCTCCGACCCTGGCCGAGATCGACGCCTTCCTCACCGACACGTCCCCGAAGGCGTTCGAGCACGTCGTCGATCGCTACCTCGCGTCGCCGGCGTACGGCGAGCGCATGGCGATGGACTGGCTGGACCTGGCGCGCTACGCCGATACCTATGGATATCAGGCTGACGTCGATCGCGACATGTCTCCGTATCGCGACTGGGTGATCCGCGCCTTCAACGACAACCTTCCCTACGATCAGTTTCTGACCTGGCAACTCGCCGGAGATCTTCTGCCCGCGCGCTACGCGCGATCAGCGCGTCGCCACGGCCTTCAACCGGCTTCATCGCCAGACCAACGAAGGCGGCAGCATCGAGGAAGAGTTCCGCGCGGAATACGCCGTCGATCGCGTCAACACGTTCGGCACGGCGATGCTCGGCCTGACGGTCGAGTGTGCCAGGTGTCACGACCACAAGTTCGATCCGATCACGCAGCGCGAGTACTTCTCGCTCTTCGCCTTCTTCAACAACATCGACGAGTCCGGACTGTATTCGCACTTCACGAACGCGACGCCCACGCCCGCGCTGCTGCTGTGGCCGGCCGGCAGAATCGAACCGCGCGATCGGATTGCGGCACGCATCGCCGAAACCGAACGCCACCTGAAGGTACTGGCGCGGTCCGCACGCGTGCCGTTCGAGAAATGGATCGCGAGCGCGCCGCCGTTGCGCACCCCTGCGCCTGTTGCACACCTCGCATTCGACGCTGTCAATGTCGACACGAAAGATGTGGACAAAGAAAAGAAAGAGGTCCAGACGACACCGGATCGCGTGGCCGCTCAACCGGCACAACTGCAAGACGGTCCGCAGCTCGTCCGGGAGCCCGCGCCGAGCGCGAATGGCGCGCTGCGATTCAGCGGCGACAACAGCGTCGTGCACCCGGGTGCGCCGACGTTCGTGCGCACGGATCCTTTTTCACTGTCGATCCGGCTGATGCCTACCGAGGAGCAGCCGCGCGCGGTCGTCCTGCACCAGTCGCGAGCCTGGACCGACGCCGGCAGCCGCGGCTTCGAGCTGACGCTCGACGGCGGCCGGCCGTTCTTCGGGCTGATTCATTTCTGGCCCGGGAACGCGATCGCGGTTCGCGCTACACGCGCGCTCCCGCTGAACGAGTGGTCGCGGCTCACCGTGACCTACGACGGATCGAGCCGCGCCGCGGGCATCCGGCTGTATCTCGATGGCGCACCGCTCGCTACCGACGTCGTGCGCGATCGCCTGGTGAAGGACATCACGTACCGGCCGGAGGCCGGCGATCGAATCGGCGGACACGCATCCGTTGACGCTGGCCGCCAGGTTCCGCGACAGCGGCTTCAAGAACGGCCTGATCGACGATCTGCAGGTGTTCGACGTCGAGCTGACGGCCGTCGAAATTGCAAGCCTGTCCTCCGAAGCTCGATCGGATCTCACGCGAGCGAAGGAGGGTGCGTTCGAGCATTTCCTCGCGCGCGAGCATCAGCCGTACGTCGACACCGCCACGGCCCTCCGGCGGCTGCGTGAGCAGGCCAACACTCTCGTCGCCGATGTGCCGGAGATCATGGTGATGGAAGAGATGGACCCGCCACGGCAGACACATCTCCTCAAGCGCGGCGCCTACGACGCGCCGGGCGAGATCGTCGATGCGAGACACGCCGGCGAGCCTGCCCCCGTTTCCTGCGAATCAGCCGCGCAACCGCCTGGGTCTCGCCCGCTGGCTCACGTCGCCGCAGCACCCGCTCGCGGCGCGCGTCGTCGTCAATCGCGTCTGGCGGATGCACTTCGGACGCGGCATCGTCGCGACGCCGGAGGACTTCGGGAGCCAGGGCAGGCTTCCGACACATCCGGAGCTGCTCGACTGGTTGACGGATCGATTCATCAAGGACGGCTGGGATCTGAAAGCGCTGCACCGGCGCATCGTGCTCTCGGCGACGTTCCGCCAGTCCTCGGTCACGACCGCCGAGGCGGCGGCGCGCGATCCGGAGAACCAGCTGCTGTCACGATGGCCGAAGACGCGCTGCTGGCGGAACAGATTCGCGACAGCGCGCTCGCGGCCAGCGGGCTGCTGAATCGGACGATCGGCGGACCGAGCGTCAAGCCGTATCAGCCCGCCGGACTGTGGGAACAATCCGGCACCGGCAAGACCTACAAGCAGGACACAGGACTCAAGCTCTATCGCCGCAGCCTGTACACCTTCTGGAGGAGGACCGCGCCGCCGCCGTCGATGACCGCGTTCGACGCCGTCACCCGCGAGGTCTGCGTCGCCAGACGCGAAGCGACCGTGACACCGCTGCAGTCGCTGGTGCTGCTGAACGACCCGCAATTCGTCGAAGCGTCGCGAGCGCTCGCGGAGCGCGTGTTGAAACGGCATCCTCAGAACGCACGCGATCGCCATCGCGACGTGTTTCGCAGCCTGATCGGCCGGCTTCCCGACGAGACTCGAGTCCGGCATCATGGCGCAGATGTTCGATGAACAGCGCCAGTTGTTCGCGCGTCACCCCGCTGACGCGCTGAAGTACGTGAGCGTCGGCGATTCGGCGCCGGATCCATCGCTGCCGCCCGCCGAACTGGCGGACCTGGCAGCGATGACGGCCGTGGTCAACGCAATTGTCAACTTCGACGAATACGTGGTGCTGCGATGAGTCACGCCGACGCGCAGCGCGCGAACGCGGACGGGCACTGCCGCTGCACCGGATCGGCGCCCGCGGCAGGGCTGTCGCGGCGGATGCTGCTCAACCGCGTGGGCCTGGGATTGGGTGGCCTGGCCCTCGCGGATCTCCTGCAGCCCGTTCGCATGCTGGCGGGCGGCCAGGATCGCGGCGTGCTCGGCGGCACGCTGCACGTGCCGGCCAGAGCGAAGCGCGTCATCTACCTGTTCATGGCCGGCGGCCCGTCGCAGATGGAGACGTTCGACTACAAGCCGGTGCTCAACCGGCGCAACGGCGAGCAATTGCCGGACTCGGTGCGGCAGGGACAGCGCTTGACCGGTATGTCCGGCAATCAGTCGTCGCTGCCTCTCGCCGGTTCGCAGTTCGGGTTCACGCAACACGGCGCCAGCGGCACGTGGGTCTCCGATCTCCTGCCGCACACGGCCCGTATCGTCGACGACCTGTGCATCGTTCGTTCGATGGTCACCGAGGCCATCAATCACGACCCGGCGATCACGTTCTTCCAGACCGGATCGCAGATTGCGGGCCGGCCGAGCCTCGGGTCCTGGGTCCACTACGGCCTCGGCAGCGACACCGAGGACCTGCCGGCGTTCGTCGTGTTGATCACGCCGGGCAAAGTCGACCAACCGCTGTACTCGCGTTTGTGGGGAAGCGGTTTTCTGCCGGCGCGGCACCAGGGCGTGCAGTTCCGCAGCGGCGGCGATGCCGGTGCTCTATCTGGCCAATCCCGACGGCGTGTCTCGCGAGACCCGTCGCGCGCTGCTCGATCGGCTGAACGACCTTCACGCACACGCGGCCGCGCGCTCCGGCGACGCCGACGTCGAGGCGCGCATCGCGCAGTACGAGATGGCGTACCGCCTGCAAGCGAGCGTCCCTGGCGTGATGGATCTCGCGAGCGAATCGGAGGAGACGCTCGCGCTCTACGGCCCGGATGCGCGCACGCCGGGCACGTTCGCCGCGAACTGTCTGCTGGCACGCCGGCTCGCTGAGCGCGGCGTGAAGTTCATCCAGCTGTACCACCAGGGTTGGGATCAACACGACAACCTGCCGAAGGGCATCGAGCGCCAGTGCCGGGAAACCGATCAGGCGAGCGCCGCGCTCGTCACCGACCTGAAACGCCGCGGCATGCTCGACGACACGCTGGTCGTCTGGGGCGGAGAGTTCGGGCGCACCAGCTATTCGCAGGGCAAGCTGACGGCCACCAACTACGGGCGCGATCATCATCCGCGGTGTTTCACGCTGTGGATGGCCGGCGGCGGCGTCAAGGCTGGTGTCTCGCACGGCACGACGGACGACTTCGCCTACAACGTCACCGAGCATCCCGTGCACGTCCACGATTTCCACGCCACGCTGCTGCACCTGCTCGGCATCGATCACGAGCGTCTGACCTACTTTCATCAGGGCCGTCGATTCAGGTTGACCGACGTCCACGGGCAGGTGATACGCGCGCTCCTGGCATGAAAGATCAGTCGCGAACCGACGACGCTTTCAGCAATTCCTTGATGACGACCTCCTGCTCGCGAACGGTGTCGTCGCCATGGAAGCCTGTCGTCTGGTACCGCGTGCGACCCTGCGCATCGATGTAGACCGTTGTAGGCATCCCATTGACGCCGTAGGCGCCCGCTATTCCGTCGTCATAGAGCACGGGAAACGTCAAGCCGTGCTCTTCTACGAAGGGGGCCACTTTCGGACGATCGGCCTTTTCGTCGGTCGTGATTGCCAGGATTTCGAACCCGCGGTCTCGGTATTTCTCGTAGACCTTGGCCAGATGGGGCATTTCCTGTCGACAGGGGCCGCACCAGGTCGCCCAGAAGTTCAACACGACGACCTTGCCCCTGAGATCGGACAGCTTGACTGTGCCCCCGGAAAGCCGCTCGAGCTCAAAGTCAGGCGCGGGCTGGGACGTCAGACGCTTCCTGATGGATTCGGCATAGATGTTCTCGGCCTCGAGAGCGACACGCTCCCCTTCGTCTATGCGACCGACGGTGCGGAGGGCGACGGCCCAATGCGAGAGTGTTGTTTCCGACCGGTCCAGGCCGACCGCCTGCGCAAGCAGGGTCTCACCCTCAGCGCAAGTTCCCGTCTGACACAGAGCCCATCCGAGCGCGTCCAGCGCAAGGCTCCGTTGCTTCGCGTAGATCTGGCGCTGCGTGGCTTCAGGGAAAGAGGATTGGAACCGGGCCGGATCCATATTGAGCGGACGGGCCATCGGATGAAAGGTTGCAGTCGCGCCGGCTGCCGATCGAGCGTAGCCGAGCGCTCTGCGCCGGTTCCGCGCCTCGGGTCGATCTGCCAGCAGTAGTGCGATTCGCGCCGGCACGGCAGCGTCGGTCGGATCGATTTGCCGAAGGCTGTTTCCGTACTTCACGAGGCGAGTCAGATCTTTGGCTTTCTCAGCCGACGTGAACAGCTCTTCATGCAGGAAGCGCCGCATCACCGGACCAGGCTTCAACAGCAGCAGTTCCTCGAGTTTGAGGATGCGGTCCGTAGTGGGCAAATCGTCACCAAGCGCCCTGAACTTTCCGAAGATCATGAGCTGCCGGCCGGCCACCGGGTCGTGGCGTCCGACGCCGCTGATGTTGCTCGGCCCGAAGAACGTCATCATGCCGCGCTGCGAAATCCATGTGGCGTCGATCTGGCGAAGTCGACGCTCAATCGCCTCTCGGGCCTGCGCATCCTCCAGTAGGGACGCGTACGCGGTACGAACCGCGGCCAGGAGCGCCACGTCGCGAGTATCGGCGGATACGCGCTGAAGTTCCGTTCTCAGATTCTGCTTGGCCTCTTCAGAGCCCTTGGCCTTCGCCAGGCGAAGTCTCCACAGTGCGGCGAGGCCGGAAGGGCGCAGCGCCGGCTGGGCCGCCATCTTTTCCGCGGTCGCGATCGCCTCGTCCAGTCTGCCCAGGCGCCGCTCCTGCAGGGAAATCAATGCGACGTACGCATCGGCGAGCGCCGGATCCTGCTTCAGCGTTTCTTCGAGCTCCGCGGCAGCCAACTCCGGCTGTTCATTCATCACGAGTTGTGCTTTGGCGTAGTGTCCCCAAGAGGAATCCGGCGCGAGCGTCGACACCGTTTCGTAACGCGCGCGATTCACGGCGGTGGTCGTCGCGCCGTACGCACCATGTGCCAGAGCCATGGGATAAACGGGGTTCCGGGGATCGCTCTGAATGAGCTTCTCGTACTCTTTCCTGACATCCTCATAGCGATTCAGGTAGTACGTCGCGATTCGAATGTAGGCGGCGTGGGCGGCCACGTCTGCAGGTGCAATGGCGATCGCTTTTTTGATCGCGGCCATTCCCTCTTCGGGTCGATCGCGGTCGGCGAGATCGAGTCCGCGTTTGACGAGATCAACTGCCGAATCGGCTTGCCTCGTCTGGGCGGCTGGCGTTCCGACGGCGATCCGCCACGGAACAGCACCGAAGAACAGGGAACCGAGGAGGCACATCGAGCAGATGAATCGACGGGCGCTGGTCATGGCATCAATATGGAGGGTGCCGCCGCGATCTGAAGACCGCGGCCCACAAAAGCGTCGCGTCGTGCGGGCGAAGCTCGATCGCCGGCTGAGGTCCACTCAAAGCCGATCTTCAACACTCAGCCTTCAAAGTTCTACGGTTCCCCTTGCGTCAGGCATAGATACGCGACCGTACCTCATCGATTCAAATCACCTACGAAGACCGAAGGGACCGACCGCAAACAGGAATCGAACCCCGCTGCGCGCGGACTCGACTGATTCGACCTCTGACTACAGCAACCTCGCGCTCAACTCCGCCGCGGCTTCGGCTCGTTAGGGATCTCCACCTCGGAGTAGCTGCCAGGTGTCGCGGAAGCAACTGCCGCGGCAATGTGGTCGGTATGTTGCCGGACGCAGGACCATCGAGTGGTACCCGTCAGAACGACAAGGGCGATGCGGCGTCGTCCAAGGTTCTGTTGGTAGCGAATGCGGCGGTCGGTCGTGAGCAGCAGTTCGAAACCCGCCTTTTCAGCGGCGTCCAAGAGCGCGCCATTGTTCAGTGTGTCCCATCCCCTGGTTTGGGCCGTGTCGATCGTGTGCCCGGACAGCACGTGGGCCAGCCCTTTCGGCGTGCCGTGGTCAAAGAGGATGAGCACCGGTGGGCACGGGGTCGGCGCGGAGGCTCTGGGCAACGAAGTCGAGAACGGCCGTCACCTGCTCGCGCGTGACGTCGAACTGCTCGATGACCTCGTCGATGCTGAGATCCTCGAGATTCTCAATGACAGTAGCCACCGGCAGACGGGTGCCCTTAAACACCCAGGCGCCGCTCACCTTGCCCGGGATACTCTCGACGGCCGGGCACTGGGACCAGTCAAGTGCTGCCATTTTCGAAACTCCTCACTCCAGCTTACGGGAACTCGCCCCGTCGGTCACGTCGGGACTCTGGCCACCGCAGCTAGTACCTGGATTGGCGACCCTCCGGGAAAGTCGGTGCGAATGCGGCCGCGCACGACCTGCGTGTCGTTGGTGACGTAGAGGTAGCGGCCGGGCCCGAACGCGCAGTTCGAGACGCGGCCAGCAATTGGGGCAAAGCCGATGTGTTCGCCCTTCGGTGAGAACACGTAGATCCCTCCGCGACCGCTCGTCCAGATGTTGCCGGCCGAATCGGCCTTCATGCCGTCACCGCGCGCGCCCCCCACCTTTTCGCTGGCCACGAATTGCCGCTGTCCAGTCGGCATGCCGGAACCATCGAGATCGATCGCCACCCAACCCGAATTGTCCGTGGCGTAGAGAACGCGGTTATCCGGCGACAACGCAATGCCGTTCGGGAACAGCTTGTCGGAAATCAGATGCACCTGATTGTCCGGCGTTACGCGAAAGACGCCGGTGTAAGTCAACTCCCGAAGCGGTGATTTCTGCACGTCCGCCAGACCGAAGGGAGGATCGGTGAAGTACACGGCGCGGTTGCGGGCGACTACGAGATCGTTTGGGCTGTTGAAGCGTTTCCCCTGGTAGGACTCGGCGAACACCGCCTTCTGACGTGTGGCAAGGTCCACTCGCGCCAGCGCTCGAGTTCCGCTGTCGGCGATCAGCAACCCGCCACGGCCCAGCGCCAGGCCGTTCGAGCCGGCCTCGCGGAGCGAGGCGGGAATCGGGAAGCCTTGGTAGCCGGACGGGGCCAGGAACACGGTGGTCCGCTTGCCATCCCAGCTGTAGATGGCGTTGCCGGGCACGTCGGAGAAGAGCAGGTGTCCGTCCTCGCCGCCAACCCACACGGGACCTTCGGTCCAGATGTAGCCCGTCGCGATGACGTCGACGCCGCCTTCCAGTGGATTGGGGATGCCGGGAAATGACACGGGCGCCGCCGGCGTCTGGGCCGCCGCCGATGCGCTCCACACACGTCCGGCACCCAGGACCAGTGAACTGCCCGCCGCACGCAGGAACGACCGTCGATCTGTCTTCATCCGTCTACCTCTCCACGAATGTCCGCGAGTATAACGGATGGACTGCCGGCACTCGATTGGATCAGCGAAGCTGGCGCGCTCGGATCCTGATTGAGTAGGCACGCTTCGCAAACGGGCCAGCTTCATCACCCAACATCGGCAGCCGGATCTCAACTGTCTCAGCTGGCTTCACTTTGATGTCCGACTTGACGGATAGCTGTGGGCCACTGACGTTGCGCGAGCCCGGAGCCCATCTGCAACGTGTGTCGACTGAGACTGCGATGACGCCGCTCTCGAGCCGGGAAACGAGGGTGCCGTAAATGTCGAGCGTGACCTTCGCATCAACGATGCTGTCGAAATAGAACGGGGAGGGCCGATTGGGCAGACCGCGAACAGAGAGAGGTTGACTCCGTTGCGCCTCACTGCCGTTCGAAAGGCGCTCGACGAGCCAAACGTCGGCAACGACCAGCCGGCGCTCATCCTCCTCCCAGGGATAGTTGTCGACCGATACACGGATCGAGGAAGACCCGCTCCCACACGAGTATCGGGAAATGTTTCGCAGCGTGTACACAGGCCATGACTCCCCTGGACGGAGCGTCAACTCGATGTCCTTCGGCGGCGGAAAGGTGTCACTGAATTCCAAGGGCATCCGATCGCTCATTCCGGCCATCTGCCACCGCAACCGAAATGTGACGGCATCGCCAACGACACGCGTCGGCGTCACGTCGATTCTCCAAGCAGCAGTCGCGTGCTCACGAAGAGATCCATCAGAGCTAACCGAAAACGAGTCACAGGACTCACCAACCGAGAACGTACTGGTCACACGCTTCCCAATAGCAACGGGCCCCGTGCTGAACCAGACTCCGACCGGCTTTTCGCCGCCGTCAGTGTTCGACGTGTACGCGCCGAGGCGGACCTGCAAGTCGTTGGGCATCTGCGCATGCGCAAGGCCCGCGGCAAAATGGGCAACGAGCAGACACCACGGAATGACTCTCATCGCATCCTCCCGGGAAGCACTTCCTGCCAGGCTGCTGGAGCATCGGCGACGCGTGTCGCAGGCGGTGCTTCGGCGGGTGCGACTCCCCCACGCTGACCAACGAAATAGCCTCCGGCGAGAGCAACGAAGACCGCGGCTGCAGCAACGAGTGCTTTCAGTGACGCGCGTCTCGGCCGTCGCTCAAAAGAGGCCGGTGCCTGGTGGCCTTGTGGTTGCACCAAATGACGCAGCGCCAGAAGGTCGACAAGAAAAGCGCGGCCGGCCGGCTCGCTAAGCGCCTCCGCCAGCTCGCTCGGATCGAATGGTTCGTCGTCCAAAAAAGCTGAAATCACTTCGTGTGTGTCGCTCATGTTCGCATCTCAGGGCTCGCGGCCAGAGTGCCGCATCGGAGTCGTTCGTCTTGTTGCAATGGGCGCCGCCAACTGACTTCGCAGCGCCAGGCGAGCGCGGTGAATGCGAGATCGGACGGCGTCTGGTGTTAGCCCGCAGGCCTGGGCGATCTCCTGATAACCAAGTCCTGCCATCTCCCGCATCAGAAATACGTCGCGGTCGAGCTCGTCCAGTGTGCCGAGGGCCCGGTTGACCGCGAAATCAACGTCCTGGGTCGGAGGGACTGAATCTTCGTCCACGAGGGCGACTGGATTCGGCCGCCGAATACGCTTGCGGTAGTGATCGAGAGCCAGATTTCTGGCGATTGAAAACAGCCAGGCTGTGACTTCGCGATCCCCGGACGTCGGCACCGCTGTCCGGCTCACCCGCAGAAAGACGTCTTGTGTCAGATCGCGCGCGGTGTCCGTCTGGCCGACCGCCCGGCGGAAGTATCTGAACAGGCGATGTTGGTTCGCAACGAACAGCGCTTCAGGATCGAGCGTCATGCCTCAACACTGTTAAGAACGCGCGGCAACGCCGATCCTCTCGGAGCCGGCAGCGTGCCGTGTGAACGGATCAGTCCGTGCAGCGTCGGAACCCGACGCCTGGCACAGACTAACGCTTTATTTGTCTACGGTTACGCGATCTTCTGCAGATCGCGAAGTCGGCCCAGCCAGTCGGTGAGCTGGTTCCAACTCGTGAAATGCGGCTCACCATTCCAACTCGGTGATTGAACTGCTCGGTTCGGAGCGCGATCGCCGGATCCACCCGCATGGCCCGGCGTGTCGGAATGGGTTATCCTGCCGCCGTGTTCATCCAGGGACGCGGCACAGCCGAACGCACCTACGACGCCATCGTCGTCGGGTCGGGCATCAGCGGAGGGTGGGCGGCCAAGGAGTTGACCGAGAAAGGGCTGCGCACGCTCGTGCTCGAGCGCGGCCGCGACGTCAAGCATCCCGACTATCCGACCGCGATGACCGAGAGCTGGGAGTTCGCGGGCCGCAACCGCCTCCCCGTCGCGGATCTCGCGACGCAGGAAAAACAGGCCCGCACGGGGTACACGACGCACCCGGCGTCGGCGCACTGGTTCGTCAACGACGTCGAGAATCCCTACTCCGAAGTCCAGCGCTTCGACTGGATGCGCGGCTATCACGTCGGCGGCCGCTCGTTGCTGTGGGGCCGGCAGTCGTATCGCTGGAGCGATCTCGACTTCGAGGCCAACGCGCGCGACGGCCACGGCGTGGACTGGCCAATCCGTTCCAGGGACATCGCCCCCTGGTACGATCACGCCGAGCGGTTCGCCGGCATCAGCGGCAGCCGCGAAGGGCTCCCGCAGCTTCCGGACGGTCAGTTCCTGCCGCCCATGCAGATGAACTGCCTGGAGCAACAGGTCAAGGAGCGCATCGCCAGGTCGTTCGGCGGCCGGGTCATGACCATCGGGCGCGTCGCGAACCTGACGCAGCCCCACAACGGCCGCGGCACCTGTCAGTATCGGAACCGGTGCATTCGCGGCTGCCCGTATGGCGCCTACTTCAGCAGCAACGCGTCCACGCTGCCGGCGGCGTACGCCACCGGCAAATTGACGCTGCGTCCGTTCTCCATCGTCACCGGGTTGATCTACGACCCGAGAACGCGCAAAGCGACGGGTGTGCGCATCCTCGATGCGGAGACGAACCAGACGTCGGAATATTTCGCGCGCGTGATCTTCCTGTGCGCGTCGGCCATCGCCTCCACGTTCATCCTGCTCAACTCGAAGTCCGAGCGGTTCCCCGACGGCCTGGGCAACGACAGCGGCGAGCTCGGCCGCAACCTGATGGATCACCACTTCAGGGTCGGCGCCTCCGGGCTGTCCGACGATTTCGGCGATCGCTTCTACAAGGGGCAGCGCCCCAACGGCATCTACGTTCCGAGATTCCGGAACCTCGACGCCCGCTCGACGCAGAAGGAGTACGTCCGTGGATTCGGCTATCAGGGCAGCGCGAGCCGCGAGAACTGGGCACGCGGGATCAAGGAACTGAGCGCGTTCGGCGCGGATCTCAAGGCGGACTTGATCGCGCCGGGCCCGTGGCGGTTCGGCATCGGCTCATGGGGCGAGTGCCTGCCGTACCGCGAGAACCGGATGTACCTGAGCGACAGGCTGCGCGACAAGTGGGGCCTGCCGACAGTGACCTTCGACTGCGGCTGGAAGACGAACGAGCTCAACATGCGCAAGGACATGATGAACGCGGCCGCCGAAATGCTCGAAGCCGCGGGCCTCAAGAACGTCACGCCGTTCGACGATGGGAGCGCGCCGGGGTTGTGCATTCACGAGATGGGGACCGCGCGGATGGGCCGCGATCCGAAAACGTCGGTGCTGAACGGCTGGAATCAGGTGCACGCGGCGCTGAACGTCTTCGTGACCGACGGCGCGTGCATGACGTCGGCGTCCTGCGTCAATCCGTCACTCACCTACATGGCGTTGACCGCCCGCGCCTGCGACCACGCCGTGAGAGAGATCAACAAGCGAAGCCTGTGACACGCCCATGCGAGACATGACGCGAGAGCCCGAGCCGTCGAACGCGGCGCTGATCGGCCGGCGTGAGGCGATTCGACGGGCGGCCCTGCTGGCCGGCGTCGCGCTCGCCCCGGAATGGCTGGAGTTCGCCGGGCGGGCGCAGACACCCGCCACCAAGGCTTATCTCACTTCGGCGCATGGCTCGGTGGTGAGCGCCGCGGCCGAGCGCATCCTGCCGCGGACCGACACGCCCGGCGCGATCGACGTCGGCGTGCCGGCCTTCATCGATCGGTTCTACGGCGAGTTCATGAACCCGGCCGACCGGCAGCTGCTCGTCACCGCGCTCGACGAGATCGAGCGCGCGGCCAGGACCGCGCACGATGCGTCGTTCGCGGCGCTCACGGCGGCGCAGCAGGACGCCGTGCTGCGAAGCATCGCCACCGCTCAACAGGGCCGGGATCCGAGCTCGTTCGGACTGCTGCGATCCGTGACCGTGCTCGGCTACTTCACGTCGGAACAGGTCGGGAAGAACGTGCTTCACTACGATCCCGTGCCCGGCGCCTTCGACGGCTGCCTGCCGATCGATCAAGTGGGCCGTCGCAACTGGACCACCTGAAGCCTGGAGGCGTCGACTACCAGACCTTGGCGGGGCCTTTGACCACTCCGGACAGCACAGCGTTCCGAACCTGGTCGATGGTGGTCAGGCCGCCTTTCGCAGTGACCGCCCCACTCGAATCGGGTCGCAGCAGGCGTCCAATGAAAAAGCGCCACCAGCCACGTGTGGGCGCTCCCGCCGCGCTCGTAGTACACGAGGCAGTGATCGGTCGAGCAGCCGGCCGCAACTAGTCGACGAAGCGGCAGCTTCGGATTGACGACCGCGCCGGTGCCTTGAAACTCGGCTCCGGACTCGGCGATGTCGAGTGCCTGACCGCCGAACAACGTCTGCAGCCCGTCGCGAACGCCGAGCGGAAGACCTCTGATGGAGGTGACTACCTCGAACCGCTCGTCCTTCACGTGGTTCCGCAGCGTCCCTGACAGGGCTGCAGGAGCGGCCGACTGGCTGGCCGCGCTCACGGCCGACCACACGCTCAGACCAATCGTGCAGAGCAGGCGTGTATTTTGAAACATCATCTTCGTGACCTCAGGGCATCGCCAGCCCCTCGTAGAACTCGCAGTGACGCGCGAAGCCGAGCGACTCGTACAGATGCCGTGCCGCGTCGTTGTCGGCGCGGACGTTGAGGCCGATCGTCTCGACGCCAGCGAGCTCGCCGAGCACCGCGCTCGTCACCAGGCGTCCGAGTCCCCGCCCACGGCAGTCGCGGCGCGTGTAAACGTTGCCAATCGCCGCGGCACCTTCCTCGCGAGCCAGTATGTGCGTCCCGGCGGCCGCGACCAGGGCCGTGCCTTCATAGATCCCATGGAACACGCCGTCGGCCACCATCGAGGGAAAGAAGAAGTCGGGCGACTCGCCGGAGGACTCCCCGTCGGCGTACAGCGCCTGGAGTGCGGGAACGTCGCTCGCGTTCAGCCGGGAGGTCACTGCGCCCGGCGAAGCCACGCGATCACCGGTCCACGTCATTCGCCACATCAGCCGCGGTGACGACACCGCCGCGTGGCGTGCCACTTCGTCCAATGCATCGCGCTGCACCTGCAGATGCACGGGCCCGGCGACGCACTCGAGGGCCTCGCGCACGCTGCCCGGGCCCATCGCGAACAGGATGGTCGTACCGTAGTCCTGCACGACGAGTGTGAGGTCCGGCATGAACCACAGCGTCTTCGGGAACATCGCGTGGCGTGAGATCGCCCAGCGCATACACGCTCCAGGCGGGATCGCGGCGGAGGCGGGTTCGAATCTCGTTCTTGTCGGTCAAGCGGGGCATCGATGCCAAAGGCCACCACTATACCGCCGCACCACGGTCGGAGGTCAGCGCCGGAAGATTGTGGAGTAAGCTGCGAGCGATGAAATCACAATCCGGAATCGTCTGGGCGGCAGCGATCCTGACAATCGTCCACACGGCGGCCTTCGCGCAGACACCGTCCGCGGAATCATGCGCGAGCCTGGCACGGCAGCAACTCCCGAACACGAAGATCACCACCGCCGAGGCGATCGGCACGGGATCGTTCACGCCGGCAGGATCGACCAACGTCATTGGCAACCTCCCGCCCTTCTGCCGCGTCGCGGGAGTCATCGCGCCAACGCCGGAATCGCAGATCGTCTTCGAGGTCTGGCTGCCGCTCGCCAACTGGAACGGAAAGTTCGCCGGCGTCGGCAACGGCGGCTGGGCCGGGATCATTTCCTTCGGGCCTCTTGCCGAACAGTTGAGGCGCGGCTACGCGGCGGCGTCGACCAACACCGGGCATGAGGCCAGCCCGGGTACGAACGCGGCAAAATTCGCGTTCGACAAGCCGGAACAGTTGATCGACTTTGCCTACCGGGCCCACCACGAGACGGCGATGCAGGCCAAGGCGCTCGTGCAGGCCTTCTACGGCAAACCGGCCGGGCGGTCGTATTTCATCGGGTGCTCGTCGGGCGGGTACGAGGGTCTGATGTCGGCGCAACGGTTCCCGGCCGACTACGACGGCATCGTCGCCGGAATGCCGGCGAACAACTGGACACGATTGATGGCTGGCGACTTCGACGCGACGCTCGCCGTCTTCACAGATGCGGCAAGCCAGCTGACGCCACCCGCACTGGGCGTGCTCTATCGCGGGGCGCTCGCAGCCTGTGACGCGTCCGACGGCGTGACCGACGGCGTCGTCGGTGATCCTGAGCGATGCAGGTTCGATCCGTCGACGCTGGTGTGCACGGCGAACGCGGCGCCTGGATCGTGTCTCTCGCCGGCGCAGGCGGAAGCGGCGCGACGCGTGTATCAGGGCCTGAAGGATCCCAGGACCGGAGCACAGCTCTATCCGGGCCTCGCGCCCGGCAGTGAGCCGTTCTGGCCCAACCGCGATCCCGCCAATCCGTTCCCGATTCCCATCGCACATTACAAGTGGCTGGTGTTCGCGGATCCCAACTGGGACTGGAAAACGTTCGCGTTCACCGATCCGGCCGACTACGAAGCGCATGTGAAGGCCGAAGCGAAGTTCGCGCCGATCCTGAACGCCACCGATCCCAACCTCCGCGCGTTCCAGAAGCGAGGCGGCAAGCTGATTCAGTACCACGGGTGGATCGATCAGCTGATCTCGCCGCAGAACAGCATCGACTACTACGACAGCGTGCTCTCGTTCTTTGGCGGCAAGAACGATCGAAGCCAGGCGGCAGGCGAGGTCCAGAGCTTCTACCGGTTGTTCATGGCGCCCGGGATGGCTCATTGCGGCGGCGGACCGGGCCCCAACACGTTCGACATGCAGGCTGCGCTGGAGCAATGGGTGGAGCACGGAATCGCGCCCGAACGGATCATCGCCACGCGTTCGCTCAACGGCATCGTCGATCGCACGCGGCCCCTGTGTCCGTACCCGCAACTTGCTGTCTACAAAGGTTCGGGAGACACGAACGATGCGGCAAGCTTCGTCTGCAAGACACCCTGAGCAGACGTGACGATCGCCAGCGCTCCTCTTGCGTTCAGCCTGTTCGGCGCCCGCCTGCTTCTCGTGTCGGTGGCCGCGTTCTGGACACCCTACTTCTCGCATCCGCTTCGGATTCGCGAGGTCTATCTTCATGCGCACGTCGTCGCCGTGGGCCTCTGGATGTCGACGCTGATTGCGCAGCCGCTCCTGATCCGCGCCCGACGCTTCGATCTGCATCGTGCGCTCGGGCGGGCCTCGTTCGCGCTCGCCCCGGCCGTGGGCCTCACGGCGCTGCTCCTGGCACACAGCCGCTTCAATCGCATGGACGATGTGAAGTTGGCCAACGAGGGCTACACGCTGTACCTGCCGCTGATGTCGATCACCGGGTTCCTCGCGTCCTACGCGCTGGCCATCGCCTTCCGACGCCAGCGGGCCGCGCATGCGGCGTTCATGCTGGGAACCGCGCTCTCACTGATCGAGCCAATCGTGGTGCGTCTCATTTTCTTCTACACGCCGGCCGGTGAGGTGCACTGGATCTACGACATCATCGGCATTGTCCTGATCGCCGCGATCTGATCGGTCTCATCGTCAGGTTCGAGGGCGCGCCGGGCACGCGCAGTGCCCTGGCGGTGTTACTCGCGCTGTTCGGAATGTTGTCGGCCGGGTGGTTCACGGTGGCCAGGACCACCGCATGGACCGCGCTTGCCCGCTGGTTCGTCGATCTGCCGCTGACCTGAGGGCCGTTGGCAGCGTCAGCAGGACGCTTGCGAGGACTGCCCTGTTGGCCATGCGCACCTTCTGCGTGTGAAGGTTCGATTCCTTCGCGGCTCACCAACCTTCGCTCACACTCGTCAACCGTGGCAAGCCACGCGAAGGTTGTCCCCCGTCGTACCCGATTCCTTCCGGGAAGAACAGCTGCTGCTTGTAGTCGAGAGAAGCCCGACCCCGACAGGTCTGACTTGCGCGGCAGAATGCGTTGTGCAAACGCCAGGTCAGGCGGGCCCGAGCACACGCCGGTCAGCCGCTTCTAGTGGACAGACTACCGAAACACTAGTAGGCTGTCTCCTAGGATGCCAAAGGCCAACCGTGTGTCACTCCTGCCTGGAACGCTGGAGATGCTCGTGCTCCAGAGCCTTCTCTTTGGTTCCCGACATGGCCACGGGATCGCGACAACCATCCAGCGCACGTCGGACGAGCTTCTGCTGGTGGACCATGGTTCGCTGTATCCCGCCCTCCAGCGGCTGGAACGAGCGGGGCTGATCGCGTCCGCGTGGGGTATCTCCGACAACAACCGCCGCGCGCGCTTCTACAAACTCACGCGGGCAGGGCGGAAGAAGCTGGTGGCCGAGACCGGCAAGTGGGAGCAACTCGTGCGGGCAGTCAAGGGTGTCTTACAGGCACGGCCCGAGGAGGAACAGGCATGAAGTGGTTCGGCCGAGGGGATCGCGACTACCGCGAAGAGTTGGATGCACATCTTGAAATGGAGGTCCGGGAGAACCTCGATCGCGGGATGTCTCCGCACGAAGCGAGACAGGCGGCCCTCAGGACATTCGGGAACGCCCTGGCCGTCCGACAGCAGCTCGCCGAGGCACGCCCGCTTCATTTCTGGCAAACATTGTCGCAGGATGTCCGGTACGGGGCGCGCTTGCTGAAGCGCAGCCCGGGTCTAACTGCAACGATTGTCTTCACGCTTGCCGTGGCCATCGGAGCCAATGCGGCCATCTTCAGCTTGGTCGAAGCGGTGCTGCTGCGCATGTTGCCGGTGCGCGAGCCGCATTCGCTGGTCATCGTACGCGCGCTCAGCCGTCAGGGCGCTCGGGATTCGTTCTCGCACACCGACTATGAGTGGCTGAGAGATCACAACCGGGCGTTCTCCGCGATGTCCGCTTCCGCCGTGTGGAAAATGACCCTCGACGCCGGCGACCACAAGGAGCGCGTCACAGCCGAACTCGTCTCAGGGAACTACTTCGCGCTCCTCGGTGTGGAACCGGCGGCGGGCCGTATGATCACCGTCGACGACGACCACCAGGGCCGCCTGATCGCTGTCCTCAGCCATGCATTCTGGCAACGCTCGTTTGCCGGACGCGACGATGCCCTTGGCGGGAATCTGCGTCTGGACGGAGCTTCGCTCACAATCGTCGGCGTTGCGCCGCCGGGATTCGAAGGAGAGTTCGCCGGCAACCCTCCCGATTTCTGGATACCGCTCGGCGCCCAGCCGGCCCTCTCCGCCGGCGGGCGTTCGACCCTCCACACCCGGAACGTGAGCTGGCTTGACGTCATGGCCCGTCTCCGCCCAGGTGTGACAGCCGCACAGGCACAGGCGGGTATGCAGCCTCTCCTCGAATCGCTACGCGCCGATCTGCGTGTGGACTCGCAGAATGATTACCTCGGGGCGATTACGATCGAGCCGGGAGGCGGCGGCCTCTCCAGTCTGCGCGACTATTACGCACAGCCGTTACGCGTGCTGATGGCGCTGGTGGCGGTCGTGCTGCTGATTGCCTGCGCCAATGTCGCCAACCTCCTGGTGGCCCAGTCGGCCGCGCGACGGCGGGAATTCGCGGTCAGGCTCGCGATCGGTGCCGGACGGGCCCGAGTGGTGCGACAACTCCTGACGGAGTCATTTCTGTTGGTGGCGATGGCATCCGTCGCAGGCCTGGCGCTGGCCGACGGTATCGTGCGAATGCTGCTCGCCGTCTCGGCGGTCCAAGGCCTGGAAGTCCACCTGAACCTGTCAGTGCTCGCATTCACGGTCGCAACATCTTCTGCGGCGGCGGTGACGTTTGGACTGGCACCCGCGCTGCAATGCAACCGCATCGATCCGTGGCCGACGCTGAAAGACGGAATTACCGGTGCTGGCACTGGGGCGCGGTTCAGTCCGTCGCGGCTCCTCGTCGTCACGCAGACGGCCCTCTCGCTCGTACTGGTCATTGCCTCAGGTCTGTTCCTCCGAACTCTTCTGAATCTCAAGGCGATTGATCCTGGATTCGATGAACAGGTCCTGGAAGCGAACCTCGACACGTCCCTGGTCTCCGGAAACGGCGTCGCCTTGGGGACAGCGCTGCTCGAACGGCTTTCTACCGTTCCCGGCGTGGAACGGGCGAGTTTCTCTCAGTTCGGCTTCGGTCGGGGCGCCTCCCGGATTTGCTGCATCTCCCTGGAGGGATACGTCCCTCACGCGAATGAAGACAAGAGCGTTCGCATCCAGCCTGTCAGCGCCGAGTACTTCCGCTCATTGAGCATCCCGGTCATCGCCGGCCGTCCGTTCGCGGACACAGACAGGAATCGAGCGCCCCGGGTTGCGATCATCAATGAGACGATGGCGCGCCATTACTTCCGGGGCGCTGACCCGCTGGGCAAACGATTCGCCTGGTGGCATACCGCTCCCAAGGACATCGAGATTGTCGGCGTGGTCACGGATGCCAAATACGACAACCTCCGGCAGGATTCCCCGCCGCTGGTATACCTTCCGGCCCTGCAGCAGGGCTCTGGCCCGAACTTCGTGCAGATTCGCGCGAAGACGCACAGTGAGCGCCAGGTTGCAACGCTCGTCCAGGATTTGCGGTCGGCGATCCGCGCGGTCAATCCGGGTATTCGGATCGTCTCGCTCGAGCCCCTTGCGGCCGCGGTGAATCGGACATTAGCGCCTGAGCGGCTGGTGAGCTGGCTGTCGATCGGATTCGGGATCGTGGCGATCCTGTTGACGTCGGTGGGCCTCTACGGAATCCTGGCGTATAACGTCGTCCGGAAAACTAACGAGTTCGGAATTCGCATGGCATTGGGAGCCGGACGGCTGACCATCGTGCGAATGGTGATGACAGAGGCAGTGCTCCTGGTGGGCATCGGTTTGATGTTGGGGCTTGCGGCGGCAGTTTCCTTCGGCAATCTGGCTGCGAAGCTGCTGTTTGGCGTCCAGCCGCGAGACACGATGACATTCGCGTCGGCCACCTTGATTCTCGTTCTGGTTGCGATTGCCGCGGGCTACATTCCCGCGCGTCGCGCAACTAGAGTCGAGCCTGCAACCGCGCTGAGAAACGGATAGCTTCAAGTCAGCGCTTACACGCAGCTACGCAGCACGACGCAGGCCATCGAGTCGAGCCAGCCAGCCGCTGATGAGGTTCCAACTGGCGAAATTTAAGAACAGTTCGACGGACAGCGCAAGGAGAACTTGGTGACTCCACCGCCTTGGATCAATGCCGCGATTCGTTCCGTCATTTGGTTGGGTGGCGCGGCCGGCTTGGCGTACGTCAAGAAACCGGACGGAGCGAGCGTTCTTGCCGTGCGCCAAGATGCCATCGGTTGGCTGGCCGGAGGTATTTGCGTGGCCGGCCTGGCGCTCCATGTCTGGGGCAACGTGAGCCTCGCGCGGGGCGAGCGCCAGGCAACGGCGGGCACGAGCCCACTTGTCACGGACGGGCCGTTTCGGTACGTCAGAAATCCGATCTATCTAGCCGGAATCACCGTGTTGTTAGGTGTGGGCTTGCTCTATCCCACCTGGGAGGCCAAGGACCTCGTCCTGCCGCTGCTCTTGCTTGTGTACTTTCACCTGGCCGTGGTCCGGGTCGAGGAGCCTGCGCTGCGGCAGCACTTCAGCCCGACGTACGAAGAGTATTGCAAGCGAGTTCCGAGGTGGTTTCCTACTCCGACGTCGCCCAACCGCGCCGCCCACCAGCGCGGTGCCACTGGCGGCGCGTCGCGCCCCAGCTGATCGCCAACTCGAGCAACGTTAGCTCGTTACGCCAACCGCCGAAGTCCGTCCAGCCTTCCGAGCCACTCGCCAAGTCGGTTCCAACTCGCGAAAGTTAGGCTCACCATCTTTTTCATCAGCACTCTCAGACGGCGCCAAGTTACTCCAGTCGAATCCGCCTCGCAACCGAGCGTTTTGATCAGAACTGCCAGCCCAGCTTCTTGAACATGTACCCCGTGCTGTACTTCGATCTCATGTGGCCCGAGAGGTTCCGCGACTTGGCGTCGAGTCATCGCTGGAAAAAGGATTTGACATGCATAGTCGTCGTACGATAGATCTCGTAGTCACGCGCGGACGACCCGCAGCTACGGTGAACCAATGACTACTCGCAAGACGTCCGCGGCCACACGCCTTCCGACAGATGCGGAACTCGATATCCTGCATGTGCTCTGGGATCACGGGCCCAGCACAGTCCGCGAGGTTCAGCAACACCTCGCCGCCAGCAGGCCAACTGTCTACACAACCGTGCTGAAACAACTGCAAGTCATGGCGGAGAAGGGCCTGGTTCGCCGAAACGCGCGATCCCGCTCCCACGTGTATGAAGCCCGGTTCCCTCGGGAAGAGACGCAGCGCAGGATTGCAGGCGATCTGCTGGACCGCGCATTCCGCGGCTCGACGGCCGCCGTCGTCCTTGGAGTCCTTTCCGCCCGTCCTGCCACACGGTCGGATCTCGCCGAGATCCGCAAGATGATCAACGACTACGAAAAGAGGCAGCGATGATCTTCATCGACGGATTCCGCACTCAGATGTGGGTGGAACCGCTGGGTTGGACGCTTACTCCATTCGATCTGGCAGACAGCCGCCATAGCGGTCGCGACCTGGCTGGTACTGCGTCAGTATGGAGTTCATCTTCGGCCGCACGCGCGATATGCGTTCTGTTGCGCCGTGCTCGGCCTGTCGGTCGCCGTGCCGGTGCTCACCTTCGCGTCGTTCATCATGAGCTCCGATCGAGGCGCGATGGTGAATCCGGTCAGGGCGATCGCGCCAGTCGCTGGCTTGATCGCGACCACCAGCCCGTCATCTCTGTCGCAAAGTGCGGTGGTCGTCCTGCCGTGGGTCGTGCTCGCCTGGATCATCGGAGTCCTCGCCAGAGCACTCTGGATCACCAGTGCATGGCTGGCTGTGCGTCGCCTGGTCCGATCCGCCACTCAACCGGCAGACGTGACCCTGGGTGCATGTTCTGGAAAAGCTGCAGCGTCGTTTGTGCGTGGATCATCACGTCGGCCTTCGGCTGTCAGGACTCGTCGACGTGCCATGTGTGATCGGCTGGCTTCGGCCGATCATCCTGCTGCCGCCGGCCGCATGTCTGGGCCTCAATCCTCAACAACTGGAAGCCGTGCTTGCTCACGAGCTCGCACACATCAAGCGGCACGATTTCCTCGTCAACAGCCTTCAGCGCATCGCCGAGGCACTGCTGTTCTACCACCCGGGCGCGTGGTGGATTTCGCGGCAGATTCGAATCGAGCGTGAGCACTGCTGCGATGATGCCGCCGTGGCCGTGTGTCCGGATGTTGTGGCGTATGCCCGAGCGTTGACGACGTTGGAGGTCGGTCGGTCCGCGTCAGAGCCGCTGCTCTCAGTCACAGGCGGCGAGCTCGTCGGGCGGATTCGGCGGCTGCTCAGCGGACGCGAGAATCCGGTTTCGGCCGTTGCTCCCGTAACCGCCGTCACGCTTCTCTTGATTGCCGTCGGCGCTTCTGCGCTGGCGGCGCTGGCGTCCACCGCGAACGTCCAGCAAGACTCGGCAGGCACGATGCGCGAAACGTCTCCGGGCCCGACTCAGGAAATGATCCGTCAGTTCGACAGCAGCCGAACGCGGCGGGATAAAGTGAACGCGATTAGTCGGCTGTCTGGCGATCTCAGCGCTCCTGCGTGGCACAAGCTTGTACTCGTCGCCGAACACGATCCAGACTTCGAAGTGCGGAAGGAAGCGGTCAGCTACATCGCCGGGCGCGCAACGCCGGCGGCTGTCCAGGAGCTGATCCGGCTGTATGGCGACAGCGGTGATCAGCCTTTCAAGCTGCACGTCCTCAGCTATCTCTCCGGACTTCGCACTTCGGAGTCGATGACGAAGATCCGCGAGATCGCGAGCGGCGAAAAGGATCCTGTGATTCGAGAAAAGGCGCTGGACTACGTGCTGGGTCGCTAGAGGGGTCATGGCGTCCGAGCTTCGACACGCAGCGCGTTGCCTCCGTCGTTCTCCGGGATTCCTCGCCGCATCAGTCCTTCTACTCGCGCTCGCGATTGCTCCGACGGTGGGGGTCTTCCGTCTCACTGACGTCGTGCTTCTGAGACAGCTGTCGACGCCTCGTCCAGATCAGCTCGTCGTCTTCGAGAAAGTCGCGATGGACGGCGACACGGATACGAGTTTTTCGTATCCCTTCTATCGCGACCTCCGCGATCGCGCGGCCGGCTTTTCCCACGTGGTTGCCTACGACGCGTCCGTGGTTGCCCTGCAGAGCGGCGATACGACCGAGCGTGTGTTGCGGGAGCTGGTGTCTGGCAATTACTTTCAGTGTTTGCAGACGAAGGCATTTCTCGGCCGGCTGCTCTCGCCTGAGGACGATCAACGACCAGGCGCCCACCCGGTTGCCGTACTGACGTATGGCTACTGGCGCGAGCGGTTCGGCGGCGATCCGAACATTCTCGGTCAAACCATCCGCCTGAATGGCTATCCGTTCACTGTCATCGGCGTGGCGGAGCCTCGGTTTCGCGGTCTGCGCGCCGGATTTCGACCGGCCGTTGTCGTGCCGATGATGATGCAGGGTCAGCTCGAGCCTGCATGGCAAGCGCTCGAACGACGCGGCACGAGTTGGCTCAACATCATCGGCCGACTGGAATCGGGTGCGGCGAAGACGGTTGCAGAAGCGCAGGTCGCCGCCAACTACCAGAATCTCGTCAGACAGGACCTGGCTGGCGCATCGCTGCCGGACGCGGTTCGTCGGGAGTTGCTCGCCGAACGAGTGCGACTGGCTCCGGGCGATCGCGGATTCTCGCCGCTTGCCTCCAGGTACGGCCGTCCACTGACCGTGGTGCTCGTCATGACGGCCATCTTGTGGCTTGTAGCCGCGCTGAACTTCCTCTCTCTCTTTGTCGCCCGTTTCACAGCGCAGCGTCGTGAACTCGCGGTGCGCTCGGCGCTTGGCGCGACATCGCTCAGGCTGGTGCTGGGGGTGATGGCGGAATTGGCCATCGTCGCTGCCGTAGGGGGGTGCGCCGGTTTCGCGCTCGCATCGCCGGTCGCGATGGCACTGTTACGTTTCGTGCCGACACAGAACAGCCCCCTCGACATTGGCGCGTCGATCGATCTGCGCCTGGTGGGTCTCGCGCTGGGCCTCACCGTCATGACGATGGCCATTGTCGGAACATATATCTTGTGGCGCCTCCGTGCGGGTTCAGATCTCGACTTCCGACCACAGGGAACCCGGCAGACGGTGCGCGACTGGCTCTCCGTGAGCACTTTCAGCGGCCGAGTTGTGCTCGGCGTTCAGTTCGCCGGAGCGGCCATCCTTCTCATTTCGGCCGGTCTCGTGGTTCGGTCGGTTGTCAATCTGCGGAATCAGCCGCTCGGGTACGACGCGTCGGACGTCGTCCTCATTTCTCTCGCCCCGGGCCTCCAAGGCTACACGCCCCCGCGAGCGGCGGATCTGTTTGAGCGGCTTCGTGAGCGCGCTGAGGCCATCCCTGGCGTCGCGTCCGCGACATTCGCGTTCGTGGATGTGGTCAGCGGTCAAGGCCGCCGAGAGACCATTGACATCGCAGCAGGCGATAGCTGGCCAGCTCGTACCCAAGATGTCGAGGTCAATCTCGTGGGTCCACGTTATTTCGAAACGCTTGGCATTGCGGTGAAAGCTGGCCGGGTGATCGAAGCACGCGATCGAAAGGGCACCGCACAGGTTGCCGTCGTGAGCGAGGCGTTCGCGCGCACGTTCTTCGATGGCACAGCAGTCGGGCGGCGTTTCCGCTGGGCGGGTTCGTCAGCGAACGACCCAGGCGTCGAGATCATTGGGTTGGTCTCAGACATCAAATACCGTTCCGTTCGCGCTTCAAGTCCTGCGCTCGTCTACGTTCCCGTGATGCAGGCTCCGGTTGCAGACGCGACACTGTACGTGCGATCGACGCTTCCGGCCAGCGCGATTCTCACAAGAGTCCGTCAGGAAATCAGGGGGCTGGACCCCGGCGTGGCTCCGTTCAACGTTCGAACGCTCGACCGCCAAGTCGATGAGTCACTCGCAACAGAGCGGGGCCTGTCGTTCCTGGCCAGCGCGCTGGGGTTGGTGACACTTGCGCTGACGAGCGTCGGCCTGGCGGCCTCGATCACCCAGATGATCACACGACGAACACGAGAGATTGGCATCCGACTGGCGCTCGGTGCTAGTCCTCACCTGGTGCGTCGGCGCGTCGTGCTTGAAGGGCTCCTGCCCGCGTCTGTCGGCGGAACCTTGGGAATGCTGCTCGCCTATCCTGCGACGCATTCGCTCGCCGGGATGCTGTTCGGCGTGTCGCTCCGCGATCCGTTGGTTTTCGGCGGGAGCATGGCAGTCCTGATTATGGTTGCGGGATTCGCCTGTTACGTCCCGGCGCTTCGAGCGTCGAAGGTCGATCCGGTGACTGCCCTTCGGGCGGAATGACCGCCAATGATGGACTCGTCATGCTACGCGACGGAGCCCATCAATTCGTTGAAGCCACCCGCTGATCTGGTTCCAACTGGCGAAAGTTTGGATCACCATTCGAACTTCTACCCGATGCGCTTCGATATCTCGACTCCCCCGCACGTCACGAGTCGCGTAGTGCCGACGTCGGGTCGAGTCGCGCCGCGCGGCGCGCGGGCAGCCACGACGACACCACGGCGATCACCAGGAACACCGCAACCATGACCGCGAACGTCAGCGGATCGGTCGGCTTCACGCCCACCAGCATGGTGGTCATCCCTTGCGTGAGGACGAACGCGGCGGCGAGGCCTACCGCGAGACCGGCGGCGCTGAGTCCCAGCCCGTGACCGACCACGAGCCGCAGGATGCTCGACGGTGACGCGCCGAGCGCCATGCGGACGCCCAGTTCGGCAGTGCGCTGGCGCACGACCATTGCCAGCACGCCGTACAAGCCCACGCCGACCAGCAGCGCCGCCATCGTCGCGAAGATCGCGATGAGGATCAGGGTGAAACGGGTACCGGCCTGCGCCCGGCGCACCAGGTCGTCCATCGGCTGCAGCTCGGTGATGAGAAACTGCGGATCGACCTGCGCAATGGCGGCCCGCACTGCACTTCCATAGCTGCCGGGATTGCCCGAGACGCGCATCGCCCACTTGTTCGCGCTGCGACCGGTGAATCCATCGGCAAAGTAGACCTGTTCACGGCCGGGGTCGGCGAGCGAGGCGACGCGCTGGTGTGCGACGACGCCGATGATCTCGACCCATTCGGGCTCGGCTGTGCGGATGCGTACCAGGATGCGTTTGCCGACCGCGGATTCGTTCGGGAACGCCTTCGCCGCCAGCATCTGATCCACGACCACCAGATTTCGTCTGGGATCGCTGTCGGCCTCGGTGAAGGTCCGGCCGGCCAGCAGGCGCGTGCGCAGCGTGTCGAAATACCCCGGTCGAACGATCTGCCAATCGACCGCCTGGTACTTCGAGTTGTCGGCAAGCGCCTCCTCGGTACCCCAGCGGATGGCGCTGAACCCGCCGGCGAGCGGAAACGGGAACGACGCGGTGACGCGCTCCACGCCAGGAATCGCGCGCAGCCGCTCCTCGATCTGTCTGGCCAGCTCGGCACGCTGCGCCGGCGGCCCCGGGCGGCCGCCCAGGAGCTGGAACGTCAGCAGGCCGCGCGGATCGAATCCCGGATCGATGCGCTGCAGTTCGAGAAAGGTTCGGAACATCAGCCCCGATCCAACGAGCAGCACGAAGCAGAGCGCCACCTCGGCAACGACCACCCCATTCCTGAACCTGCGGCCGGCGCTCAGACCGGACGTACGGCCGCTGCCGCGAAGGGCGGTGATGGGGTCCGTGCGGAACGCGCTCCACGCGGGCACCATCCCGAAGAGCACGGCGACGCGCCAGCGCGATCGCCGCGGTGAATCCGAGCACGGTCGGGTCGATCCCGATGGCGTCGAGCCGCGGAAGATTCGCCGGGGCGATCGTGCGCAGCTCGCGAGTGCCAATCCAGGCCAGCGCGACGCCGGCGCACGCGCCGAGGCCAGTGAGCACGAACGCGTCGGCCAGCATCTGACGGACGGTACGCCAGCGTCCGGCGCCGAGCGCGGCGCGCACCGCCAGCTCCCCCTCGCGCGCCCACGCGCGAACCAGCAGCAGGTTCGCGACGTTCGCGCAGGCAATCAGGAAGAGAAACGTGGCCGCGCCGGTCAGCGCGAGGATCGCTGGCCGGACCTCTTCGACCAGCGTGTCGTGCATCGGCTCCAGCCGCGCGTAGAAGCCCGCGGTGGTCTGCAGCGGAAAGTCCTGCCGAATCTTCGCCGCGACCGATTCCACCTGTTCCTGCGCACTGGCCAGCGTCACCCCTGGCTCGAGCCGGCCGATCGGCCGCAGACCGAACGTGTTGCGGTTCGCGTTGTCGTAGCTCAGGCGATTCGCCACCCAGCAGTCCGGACGCTGCTCGACGTTGGCGCCGGACGGGAACATCAGCTCCAGTCCCGGCGCGAGCACGCCGACGATCTCGGGACGCGGACCGCCGGGCATGCGCTGGCCCAGCACCTTCGGATCGCCGCCGTAGCGTCGCAGCCAGTACGCGTGGCTGAGAATCGCCACGGCCGGCGGCGGCGCCTGTCCATCGGGCGCCGCGGCAGCCGCGGCCAGCGGCTGCGGCAGGCCGTCGGAGTCCAGGAAGTCGCGGCCGACCGCGACTGGCGCGCCCATCAGCCTGAAAAAGTTCGTCGTCACCAGCGCCAGCCGGATCTCTTCCGGCGTGCCGTCCGCTCCGGGCAGAACCTGACGGACGGTGCGCACGGCAGCCATGTCCTCGAACACACCCGTCGAGCCGTTGCGGATGTCGGCGTAGTTCTCGTTCGAGAGCGGCATCCCGAAGGTGTGGCGCGCCCGCAGGTCCATGTACATGACGACGAGTCGATCCGGATCCGTATATGGCAGCGGGCGCAACAGGACCGCGTTCGTGACGCTGAAGATCGCCGTGCTCGCGCCGATCCCGAGCGCGATGGTCAGCACGGCGGCGAGCGTGAACACCGGGCTTCGGCGCAACGTGCGGACGGCGAACGACAGATCGTGCAGCAGCATGGCACACCCTACTTCGGTCCTCGTTCTCGGTTCAACCTCTCCTGCCCTGAGGCGGGCTCATGGCCCGCCACGGAAGGCTTCAGGCGCGCCGCAATTCGCCTTCGGCTCAACGCGAGCGGGCACCATTCCTTCGGGGCTCCGTTCGCGTCGCTCACGACACGCTCGACGCAACCGGGTCGATTCCTTCCGATCAGTGGTACGTGCTACGGGACGACAGCGGTGCAGATGCGATTAGCAGACGGGGAAGGCATCCCCACACCTGCGGGCAGATAACGTTTTCCGAGTTCCGCGCTTTCGAAATCGGAGAGAACCTGCAGGCCCCGCGCGGTGACGAACGCCCTCGCGTCCTGGCCATCGACGCCAAAAACGAATGGCTCTCCCACTTTGGCCACGAGCTTCGACACATCGCGCAACGCCGAAGTCGACGAGTCGAGTGCGCTTCGCAGGAAGTAATCGAAGACAATCCGGCTTCCGCTCGCGCCCTTCCGTGTCACAGTACGCAGGGTCGCATCCACCGCAGCCTCAGGGATGTACATCGAAACGCCTTCCCAGATGAACAGGGCTTTCTTGTTCGCATCATATCCGGCCCCGTCCAACACCGCGGCCAGATCCTGCGTTGTGAAATCGATCGGAGCGTACGACACGTGGCCCGGCAACGATCCAAGCACTTCGCGAACGCGACTCTTCTTGTACTCTTGCGTCTGCGGCAGATCGAGTTCAAAGACACGCATGCGGCGAAGGGTGTCGAACCGGTACGCGCGAGAATCGAGCCCGGCGCCAAGCAGCACGATCTGCTCGATGCCTGCCGCCAGGCTGTCGCCGAGCACCTCGTCGATGTGGCGTGTCCTGATGTGGACGCCGCGTGCGAAGACGCTTCGGTTACCGAGACTCGCCCACGCCGCGTCGGTGTTCATGTCGAGCGCCTTGACGACCGCCTCAGCCCCGCCCGCGACCAGGATGGCGCGCTCGGCTGGACCGAGCAAGCGTTCGGCCAGATGATCGCCATTGCGGACGGCAGTATCGGGATGCCGCGCTCCGATCGCTCGATAGGCGGCAACCTCCAAGGCAGTGGCGGACGGCTTGGCTTGAGAAGCGGCAAGGGCCGACGCAGCCGCCGCCACAACCACAATGGCCGCCACGAGTGGAGAGCCGGTTGCCAAGAGCGACATGCCGCGCAACCTACCAGACGGGATCGCTGTCGTCAACGACGGTGTGCTGACGTTTCATTGGTACCCGTTGGAGTACCTCCATCCGCCGCAGCCACACGTCGAGCCGGTTCCAACTCGCGAAAATGCGGCTCACCAGCCTTTGCTCGATCACGCGAAAGCTGTCCACCGTAGGGGGCCAGCGAAGACCGCCGCGAAGGTGGACCACATCCGGGTCGGTCACGCTGGCCGTTCATTGTGCGATGCGCAGGGCGTCGAGCGGATTGGCGCGCGCGGCGCGCAGCGTCGGCAGCGCGCTCGCCAGCAGAGTCACGACGAGAATCAGCAGCGCGACAGCGCCGTAAACGCGCGGGTCGCGTCCACTGACTCCGAAGAGCTGCGTCGAGAGCAGGCGGCTGACGGCCAGCGCGGCCGCCGCGCCGCAGACGATACCGATCACGCTCACGCGCAGGCTCTGCCCGAGGACGAGCTGCATCAGGTCGCGCGGCCGCGCGCCGATTGCGGCCCGGACGCCGAGTTCCTGCCGCCGCTGGGCGACGGAGTAGCTGATGAGCCCGTAGAGACCGATCGCCGCCAGAACGAGAGCCGACACGGCAAACGCACCAATCACGCTGCCGGTCAGTTGCTGCGGGCGCGCGCTGGCCGCGACGATGTCGTCGGCCGATCTGGCGTCGATGACTGGAAGCGCCGCATCGAGACCCGCCACGGACGCTCGAATCTGGTTCACGACGTGCGGACTGCCGGGCAGTTCGTCCGCCGCAGCAAATCCCCGGCCCAGGATCGGTTGCAGCCCGAGAAGTCCCGGCACTTCGCGACTCGCCTGGACACCGAGCAGCAGCACCGCTTCCCCGGCGCCGCTGAGGGCTTCACCGTTCGCGCCGAACGCGCCCACGGACTCGAAGACGTCGCTTCCGCGATCGCGCCAGTCGATGAACTCTGGAAACGAGAGTACGGCAGCATCGCGTCCGCGATTGGTGTCGAACAGCTTGACCAGCGACGCCTGGGCCGGATACGGCAGCGGGCGCAGCAGAACGGCGTCCACGACGCTGAAGATTGCGGTCGTCGCGCCCACCCCAAGCGCGATGGTCAGGGTCACGACCACAGAAAAGCCGGGAGCCTGCCGGATGGTCCGAAGCGCGAAGCGGAGGTCCTGAAGCATCGGCCTGCTGTTCTTGGACGAAGCTGCAGCTGGCACGGTTGGCAGTCGCTGATGAGGTTCCAACTCGCGAGAGTCAGGCTCCCTTCGTTGTCATCGTCGAACGCGATCCTCTATAGTCTCCAGCCGAAGCCTGAGTACCCAGGCTTCACCACCGAGATGATCCGGTGGTTCGACGTTTATCCACGGAAGTAGTCGGCGCACCGCCGCTGCAGAGACAGCTTCGGCAAATCGGCAATCCTTCGCACTATTGACCCGGCTCATGGCCCCAACGGCGCCCGTCCGTCCCATCTACGCGAGACTGTACTTTCAGGTGCTCGTCGGCATCACCGTCGGCGTGTTGTTGGGCGCCCTGCGGCCTGACCTCGGCGCCGCCATGAAGCCGCTCGGTGACGGCTTCATCAAGCTGATCAGGATGATCATCGCCCCGGTGATCTTCTCGACCGTGGTCGCCGGCATTGCCACGATAGGCGACATCAAGAACCTCGGACGTATTGGCGTCAAGACCCTCGTGTACTTCGAGCTCGTAACCACACCGCTTGCGCTCGTGATCGCGTTGGCTGTGGTCAACGTGCTCGAGCCTGGCGTCGGACTCAACGCGGATCCGAGCACGCTCGATCTCAAGACTGTTTCTGCGTACGTGTCGACCGCACAGCAGCTGTCGACGGTGGACTTCATTCTCAACATCATCCCGACGACGCTCGTGGATGCGTTCGCCAGAGGCGAGATCCTTCAGGTGTTGCTGGTGTCGGTGCTGTTCGGCCTGGCGTTGCTGCAACTTGGCGAGCGTGGGCGTCCGCTGGTCACGTTCATCGACCAGTTCTCGCAGGCGATGTTTGGCGTGGTGGCCATTCTCATGCGCCTTGCGCCCATCGGCGCGTTCGGCGCCATGGCGTTCACCATCGGGACGTACGGCCTCGGCGCGCTTGCCTCGCTCGGAAAGTTGATGGCCGCGTTCTATCTCGCCTGCCTGCTGTTCATCGTCGTGGGAATGGGCCTCATTGCTCGCGTTTCCGGCTTCAGTCTCTGGAAATTCGTCAGGTACATCAAGGAAGAGATCTTCATCGTGCTCGGCACCTCATCGTCCGAATCGGTGCTGCCGCGGATCATGTCCAAGCTGGAGCGCCTGGGCTGCGCCCGGCGTGTCGTGGCGCTGGTGGTACCGACTGGCTACTCGATGAATCTCGACGGCACCTCGATCTACATGGCCATGGCGTCGATCTTCATCGCGCAGGCGACGAACACGCCATTCTCGCTCGGACAACAGCTGGGCCTCCTGGCGCTCCTTCTGCTGACATCGAAAGGCGCCGCTGGTGTCACCGGGAGCGGCTTCGTGACGCTTGCCGCGACGCTGTCGGCGATGCCGACGCTGCCGGTCGCCGGCCTCTCGCTGCTCATCGGCATCGACCGTTTCATGTCCGAAGCGCGTGCGATCACGAACCTGATCGGCAATGCCCTTGCGGCCGTCGTCGTCGCCAGATGGGAAGGCGCCCTGAACGTGCCACGGATGACTCGGATACTGAACGGTGAGACGGCAGCGGAAGCGGACGACGCTGAAGATGCAATCGAGTCGACGGCCGCCGGCACGCTCGGGTAGCAACACAGAACCACGCTCGACGCGTGCCCGTTGACGCCGTTCCAGACTTCGTGCTAGTGATATGTCGAAGTCGAAGGTATCGGCACCGACACATGTCCCCAGCCAAATCCGATTTGCCGCAGGGCACGCTCGACCTGCTGATCCTGACCGTCGTGGCCAGCGGCCCGCAGCATGGCTACGCCATCGCGCAGCGGCTGCAGCGAATCTCGCACGACGTCATCCAGGTGCGCCAGGGCTCGCTCTACCCGGCGCTGCATCGTCTCGACAATCGCGGCCTGCTCGCCACCGAGTGGCGGCAATCGGAAACGGGACGGGACGCCAAGTACGTACAGCCTGACGAAAAAGGGCGCGCGGAGCTCGAGCGCGGACGCGCGAGCTGGCGCAAGTTCACTCGCGCCATCAACGTCGTCCTCCGCACCGTTGACACCGGAGCCTAGGGCATGGGCTGGTTGAAAAACGTCTGGCGGCGCCGCTCGCAGGAGCAGGAGCTCGACGCCGAGCTGCGGTTTCACATCGATCGACGGATCGACGACCACGTCAGGGAAGGATTGTCGCGCGACGAGGCGAGGCGGCGCGTGCAGCTCGAATTCGGCGGACTGGAGCTGACGAAGGACGAGTGCCGCGACGTCCGGCCGCTGCGCTGGCTCGACGATCTGATGCGCGACGTGCCGCTCGGCTTCCGCAGCCTCGCGCGCGATCGGCTCTTCGCCATTTCGGTCACGGCCATCCTGGGCGTCGGGATCGCCACCAGTGTGACCATGTTCAGCGTGCTGAATGCGGTAGTGCTGCGGCCGCTGCCGTATGCGCGGCCGGGCGAACTGGCCACCATCAACACGCACCTGATCGCGCAGAACCGATGGGACGGCACGTCGATGGCCAATCTGGTCGATTGGCGCGAAGAGAGCAAGACCTTCGCCTCGATGACGTTCTTCCGGCGCACGATCGTCACGCAGGTCACCTTCTCGGGATTCGACGCGCCGCAGCGCGCGCAGGAAGGCCTGGTCGGCCCGGAGTTCTTCGACCTGCTCGGCACGCCCGCACTCGTCGGCCGCACGTTCTCGCGGCCAGAATTCGATCGAAAGGATCGCGTGGTCGTGCTGAGCGAGAGCCTCTGGCGCGAACGGTTCGGCGGATCCGAGTCCGTGCTCGGCCAGAAGTTCACGGTTGCCGGCGAAGAGCACCTGATCATCGGCGTGATGCCCCGCACGTTTCAGCTTCCGACCCGCGAGACACGGCTGTGGAGGCCGCTGTCGGTGCTGCCCCTGTGGCCCGGGACGTTGTCCGTTCGCGGCGGCGATCAATTCGAGGTCATCGGCCGGCTGGCGCCGGGAGTCCGGTTCGAAGAGGCCGCTGCCGAGATGCAGGTGATTGGCGCCCGGCTCCGGCAGGCGCATGCGGTCAACTCGAATGTCGATATCCGGATCGTTCCGCTCGTCGATCACGTGATCGGCGAGCGCACGCGCCGCGGTATGTGGCTCGGCTTTGCCGCCGTGCTCTCACTCCTGGCGATCGCGTGCGCCAACGTCGGCGGCCTGCTGTCGGCGCGCGCCGCGCGCCGGCGGCGCGAGCTGGCGGTGCGATCGGCGCTCGGCGCCGGCCGCGCCCGGCTCGCGCGGCAGCTTCTGGCGGAGGGCGTCAGTTTCTGGGCGGTCGCGAGCGCGGTGGGTGTGTTTCTCGCGTACGCCTCGATTCGGCTGCTGCTGGCGTACGGGCCTCGCGCGCTGCCGCGCATGGACGAAGTGAGCCTCGACGCGGCGGCCGTGGCCGTCGCGTTTCTCGGCGGCCTCGTGGTCGTCTTCGCGTGCGGCACCGTTCCGGCGCTCGCCGCCGCCAGGGCGGACGCCGGCGCCGCGTTCGGCACGCGCGATCAATCGAGCCTTCCACGCCATCGGCTGCAGGACTTTCTCGTCGTCGCGCAGGTGGCCGGCGCGCTGATGCTCGTCGTCGGCGCAGTGCTCTTCGCGCAGAGCTTTCTCCGCGCGCAGGGCGAGGATCCCGGTACCCGGCGGAAAACCTCATCATCGTGCCCCTCAATCTACCGAGAGAGCGATATCCGGGCCGGCCGGAGGTGATCGCGTTCTTTCGTGAGGCCGGCGAACGCATCGGGCGGCTGCCGGGCGCCGTGGCGGTGGGAGGTATCACGGATTTCTTCATCGCGCGCAACGCCGATCAGTGGGTCACTATCGAAGGACGGCCCGCAGGCCGTGACGCGGGCGCGCCGCGGCTCGCGGTTGAAGGCGTGACGCCTGGATACTTCCGCGGCGCCGGCATCGACCTCGTCGAGGGACGTGAGTTCGAGGATCGCGACTACGAAGATGGCGCGCCGGACGTCTACATCGTCAACGAAACGCTCGCGCGACGCTTCTGGCCCGGGCAAAGTGCCATTGGCAAACGCCTGGTGGGCGGTGAGACACCGCCGAAAGACGGCCGCTGGGCCACGGTGATTGGCGTCGTGCGCGACATCCGGCGCGAGAGCCTCGACGTCACGCCGATCATGCTGGGGTTCATTCCGGCGTTCCCTCGCACCATGGATCTCACGATCCGCATCGCGGGCAACGCCGAGCCGCTGATTGCGGCCGTGCGCGGAGAGCTCCACGCGATCGATCCCACCGTTCCGTTCACGCAGATGTTCACGGCGAACGGCCGGTTGTCGGAGCGGCTGGATGGACGCCGTTTCGAAACGCAGGTGCTGGGCGTGTTCGCTGGCATCGCCATGCTGCTGGCGGGCGCGGGTCTCTATGCGCTGTTGGCGTATCAGGTGGCCCTGCGCACCCGCGAAATCGGAATTCGATCGGCACTCGGCGCGCGCCGCGAGTCGATTGTCACGTTGTTCCTCGCACGCGGGCTGCGGCTTGCCGGCCTTGGTGCCGTCATCGGGATCGGCGGTGCCGTATCGGTGGCCCGGCTGCTGCAAAGCCTGCTCTACGAGACGCCGGCAATCAACCTGCGCGGGTACGTCACGGCTGCCGCGTTCATGCTGCTCGTCGCCGCCATAGCCGCGTACGTGCCCGCTCGCCGCGCCGCCGGCGTGAGCGCCATCACCGCCCTTCGTCAAGAGTAGCGAATCGTTGTCGCCGGGCCTGATCGTCACTCGCGACGTAACGGCCTGCAGACGCTGGGGACGATTGGAAAATTCAGAGGAGTAAGATACGGGCTTCAGGAGCCGTCATGCCGTTTTTCTGCGTCTTGCTGGTATTTCTTGGCGTTGTTGCCCCCGCGATCCTTCAACCGCCCGTTCGAACGCGGAGCTTCAACCGCGTCATTGCCCTCGAAACGACGTCGGAGGATTCCGCGAACGTGAGCATGGGGGACCTCGATGGAGATGGCGATCTCGATCTCGTCCTCGCGAAGGGCCGGCACACTCCGATTCTCGATCGAGTTCTCATCAACGATGGCAAGGGGGCGTTCGTGGCCTCGGATCTGGGCCCGACGCCCGACCGCACCTACACGGCCGCGCTCGCCGATCTCGACGGCGACGGCGATCTCGACGTGCTCACGAGCAACGACCGGCCGGACAAGAAGCTCGTCTATCTGAACGACGGAAAGGGCCGATTCACCGTCGCCGGCACCTGGGGTGTGCCCGAGTGGTCGACGAGAAACGCGGCGGTTGCGGACCTGAATGGCGATGGGAGGATTGACGTCATCGCGGCCAACCGGCCCGGGCCCAGCTTTGTGTGCCTCAACGAAGGCGCCGGACGATTCACGGGCAGCTGCATTCCCATCCCTTCGGAATCAGCCACCAGCATCGTTCCCGCTGACTTCGACAAGGATGGCTTCATCGATCTGGCGGTGCCGAGCCGCGATGGCGGTCAGAGCCGCATCTACTTCAACGACGGCAAGGCCGGGTTTGCGAGGACCACGGACTTTGGTCCCGGGGATGCGGCGGCACGTGCGGCCGCTGCTGCGGACTTCGACAAGGATGGCTCGGTCGATCTCGCGGTCGGCGACGAAAAGGCGGCTTCGCTCGTCGTCTATCTGAACGACGGGAAGGGACACCTCACGCCGGGGTTTCAGATCGCCGACCGCGCGAAGACCCCTTATGCGATTGCTGCCGGCGACTTGAACGACGACGGGAGTCCGGACATCGTTTTCGGATACACGGAAGGACCGCACGCGCTCTTTTTCAACGACGGAACCGGACGGCAGTTCGCTCGCGCGGCGCTCGGTGACAAGGCGGGCGCCGCGTACGGCTTTGCGATCGGCGACGTCAACGGCGACAAGCTTCCTGACATTGCGCTCGCGCGATCCGGCGCACCGAACGTTCTCTTCCTCGGCCAGAAGTGATGTGAACAGCAAATCATGACCACCCGTCACGCTGTCATAGCGCTCTGTCTGGCCGTCGGGGGCACGATGGTACCGGCGGCGCAGACCACACCGGTCCCGCAGCAGACGCCAGCGACACGCCGGTCGCAGCGTCTGCATATGCCACCGCTCGAGGTGAGCAGCCCGAATGGCCAGGTGACGTTCAAACTCCTGCCGAATGCCGAACGCCTGACATTCGCGGTCACGATGGGAAACACGTCGGTGATCGATCCGTCGCCAATCGTCGTGAACCTCGACGGGTACGACTTGTCAGCCGGCGTGGTCATGAGCGGCGTGGTCAGGGACGAAGTCAAGGAAAGCTACGCGTGGTCCGGAGTTCGCAGCGCGGTCGTCAGTCACTCCAACCGCGCGAAGCTCTCGCTGACCAATGATCTGACGTCGACGGCCTACACGCTGGAGGTTCGCGTGTTCGACGACGGCGTCGCATTCCGACACGTCATTCCCGGCGATCCCGCCGTGTCGCGGGTACCGGACGAACTCTCGACGTTCAACCCGCCAGCTGGCTCGACGGTCTGGTACTCCGGCATGGAGGGCCACTACGAAGCGCCCTACGTGAAAAAGGACATCGCTGCAGTGCAGCCTGGAGAGTGGGCCGGTCCGCCGCTGACGTTCCAGCTGCCGCAGAATGCCGGTTATGCGTCGATCACCGAGGCGAATCTCGTGAACTACAGCGGCATGGGTCTCGAGTCGAACGGCCGCGGCGGTTGGGTGATCGGCCTGGGCCATCGTCAACCGCTGAACTATCCGTTCGAACTGCGCTACGGACGCGAGGAAGGCAAGCGGCTCGGCAAGGCGGCCGCGATCGCGGGCGAGATCGTAACGCCGTGGCGCGTGGTGATGATCGGGCGCGACCTCAACACGTTGACCACCAGCACGATCGTACCCAGCCTCTGTCCGCCGCCGGATCCCACGCTCTTTCCGGACGGCATCAAGACGTCCTGGGTGAAGCCGGGCCGCGCGGTGTGGCGCTACGTCGACGGAGGGCCAACGGGCGTCGAAGGCATGAAAGAGTTTTCACGCCTGGCCGGCCAGCTTGGCTTCGAGCATCACGTCATCGAAGGCGTCTGGAGCAAGTGGACGATGGACGAGCGCCGCGATGTCGTCAACTACTCACGCCAGCAGGGCGTCGGCGTGTGGTTCTGGCGACACACGAACCAGCTGCGCACACCCCAGGCCCGGGACGAGTTTTTCAAGATGCTGCGCGACCTTGGCGTGACCGGCGCCAAGCTCGATTTCTTCGACCACGAGGCCAAGGAGATCATCGACCTCTACGAGGCGCTGCTCCGGACCGCGGCGGAGCATCAGATCCTGCTGGTGTTTCACGGATCGAACAAGCCGACCGGGCGCGAGCGCACCTGGCCCAACGAGCTCGTTCGCGAGAGTGTCCGCGGCATGGAGTCGAAGGCGATGGTGGAACGCGCGCGCCATCAGACGATTCTGCCCTTCACACGCTACCTCGCCGGGCCGGCAGACTACACGACGATGATCTTCAACGAGCGGCGCGGCGATTCGAGCGTTGCGCATCAGATCGCGAGCCTCGCGGTGTTCGCCAGCCCGCTGCTGACGATCGCGGCCAATCCGGAGAACATCGTGGCCAGTCCGGCAGTCGACGTCATCAAGAGCATTCCATCGACGTGGGATGAGACCCGCGTGCTGACAGGCTCCGAAATCGGCGAGCTCGTTCTGTTCGCCCGCCGGAAGGGCGACACCTGGTTCCTCGCGGTGATGTGCGGTCCGGGCGCGAAGACGATCCAGGTACCGTTGTCGTTCCTCGGCGCCGGCCAGTACCGGTCAACGCTCGTGCGCGACGGCGCGCCTGACGGCGCCACCGTCGCGATCGAGTCAACTGTACACACGCAGAAGGACACGATTACGCTCGAGCTGCGACCGGGCGGCGGCTTTGTCGGGCGGTTTGCGACGGTCACGGGTCGGTGAAAGCGCTGCTATCTCGCTGGTTGGCACGGGCTGTTTCTCGCTGCGTACCCACGCTGGATTTCTGATGGCTTCTGGCCGATACCAGAGGGGTGAATCCCGGTCAAGAGGCCCGTCTGCTGGCAGCGCTCGATCACGAGCGCACGTGGCGGGAGATCCTCCAAGCGAAATTGGCGGCAGCCGAGCAGGCGCAGCAGCAGCTTGTCCTGGCACGCCTCGAGAGCGAGCGAGAGCATCAGGCATCGGCACGGACCGGCAAGATCTGCCTGGCGCTCCAGGAACGGCTGCTGGAGCTCGAAGCGGAACTGCGCCAAACCGAGCAACAGCGTGCAGCGGAAGCCGACGCGGCAGTCGATCGTCTGACACAGCGTCACGCTGAATTCACCGCCAGCCTCGCCCATGCTGCGCGGTCGCGCGACACGCTCGCCCATCAACTGAACGTTGCGAGGGCGTCGCTGGAGGAAGCTCGGCAGGCCCGCGAGGCCGACGGGATTGCCGCAGCCGCCGACCTCCGAAGACGGCAGACGGAGTTCGACGCCGCGCTCGCGGCGGCCGCGACGTCCCGTGCCGCAGCGGAACAGCAGGTCGAAAGCCTTCGAGCAGCCTTCCAGGACGCCGAGGCGCGCCACGAATCGGAGCGCGCCGCCGATGCGGAGCGTCGCGCCGCTCGCGACGCGGAAGTCGCGGCGAGCCTGGCGCAGATCTCCGACGAGCGTGACGCGCTGGCACGTCAGCTGGGCGCCGGGTCGGCCGCGCTCAAAGAGTCCGAGAAACAACGAGCACGGGCGGAGGCTGACGCCCGGGCAACGCTCGAACAGACCGTGGCGCAGGCGGCGCGCGCACAGCGCGAGGCTGACGGACGGCGGCTGAGCGACGCAGCCGCGGCACGCGAGCGGGCCGAGGAGCAGCGCGCAGCAGACGCAGTCGCGGCGGCAGATCGGCTCGCGGAGCGCCAGGCGGAGTTCGACGTCGCGCTCGCGGCGGCCGCGACGTCCCGTGCCGTTGCGGAACAGCAAATCGAAAGCCTGCGAACAGCCTTCCAGCACGCCGAGACGCGCCACGCATCGGAGCGTGCCGCCGATGCGGAGCGTCGCGCCGCTCGCGACGCGGAATTCGCGGCGAGCCTGGCGCAGATCTCCGATGCGCGTGACGAGCTGGCACGTCAGCTGAGTGCCGCGTCGGCCGCGCTCGAAGAATCCCAGAGACAACGGGCAGTCGAAGCGGCGGACGCCCGGGCAGCGCTCGAACAGACCGTGGCGCAGGCGGCGGCGACGCGCGAGACATTCGAACGTCAGGTCAGCGACGCTGCCGCGGCGCTCGAGCAGGCCAGGGCGGACCGGGAGGCCGACGCGGCCGCAGCGGCAGGCCGACTCGCGGAACGTGAAGCGGAGTTCGAGGCCGCACTCGCGGCCGCCGCGACGTCCCGCACCGCTGCGGAACAGCAGATCGAGAGCCTGCGAACAGCCTCCCAGCACGCCGAGGCACGCCACGCATCGGAGCGCGCCGCCGATGCGGAACGTCGCGCCGCTCGAGACGCGGAGGCTGCTGCGAACCTTGCGCAGATCTCCGGCGAGCGTGACGCGCTGGCACGGCAGCTGACCACCGCGTCCGCCGCGCTCGAAGAATCCCGGAGACAACGAGCACTCGAAGAGGCCGAAGCCCGGGCAACGCTCGAACTGACCGTCGCGCAGGCGGCGGCGACGCGCGAGACATTCGAACGTCAGGTCAGCGACGCTGCCGCGGCGCTCGAGCAGGCCAGGGCGGACCGGGCGGCCGACGCGGCTGCTGCGGCAGACCGGCTCGCGGAACGTGAAGCGGAGTTCGAGGTCGCGCTCGCGGCCGCCGCGACGTCCCGCGCCGCAGCGGAAGAGCAGATCGAGAGCCTTCGAACAGCCTTCCAGCACGCCGAGGCGCGTCACGAATCGGAGCGGGCCGCCGATGCGGAGCAGCGCGCCGCTCGCGACGCGGAGGTCGCGGCGAGCCTTGCGCAGATCTCCGGCGAGCGTGACGCGCTCGCAGGGCAGTTGACCACCGCGTCGGCCGCGCTCGAAGAATCCCAAAAGCAACGGGCACTCGAGGCGGCGGACGCCCGGGCAACGCTCGATCGGACCGTGGCGCAGGCCGCGAGCGCACTGCGCGACGCGGAGGAGCGCCATGCGCTGGAGACTAGCCACCGCAACATCGCAGCGGCACGCTCTCCAGAGGCAGTTCGACGAATCAGTCGCGCAGGCCGCGGCGACGCGCGAGGCTCTCGAACAGCAGCTGCGCGACGGGGCCGCGGCACTCGAGCGCGCCGAGGAACTCCGCGCGGCAGACGTGGTCGCGGCGTCGCAACGGCTCGCGGAACGCGAAGCGGAGCTCGGCGCCATGCTCGCCGACGGTACGACGATTCGCAGTGCGCTCGAGGCCCGGCTCGACGAGGGGCAACTCGCGCTGCAGCGCGCCGAGCAGCTCGCCCAGGCCGAGCGGGTGTCCGCCAGCGCCCGGGAGCAGTCGATCCTGGACGAACTCGCTCGCGAGACGGAAGCGCGCACCAACGTCGAGCACGATCTGGACGAGTCGCGCGCCGAATTCGCGCGCGTGCGCCGTCGTCTGCTCGCGGCGGCCTCGGCGCTCCGCCGGCGGACGACCGAGCACCGCGCGCAGCTGGAGGCGCAGTTCGCCGAGGAGCGATCCAATCACGAACGCCGTCTCGGCGCGCGAGAAGAATCGATCCGGCAAGTCGAGCTGGAGCGCGACACGATTCGGCAGTCCCTCGACGCGATGCGCGGCGAGCTGCAGGCGCTGCGCGACAGCTCCGACAACGAGCGGAGAGAATTCGAGCGGGTTCGATGGAACAGCGAATCGGAAATTCAGCGGCTGTCCGCAGAATACGATCAGGCCCGCCAATCGCTGGAACATCTTCGCGACGCGTTCAACACCCTCGAACGTGTGTCGAGCGAGCATGCGCTCGAACGCGCCAGGCTCGAAAGCGTCGTGGCCGATCTCGACGCGCAGATGAGCACACGGGAAGCGACCCATCTCGCCGCGGGGCAGGCTGCGAAAGAGGCCCTCAGGAAAGTCGAGGAGGCGCTGCGCCAGACCGTCGAAACCAAGAACAGCAACATTGGCGGTCTCGAACGTCAACTCGAATCGGTCCGTCAAGAGCTGGAGCTTGCGAGGAGAGATGGCGAGGCGCTCCGCAGGGAGGCCGATCAGTTGCCGATCCTGCAACGACAACTCGTCGCCAGTCAGCAGGAGAGCTGGCAGCAGTTCGAACACGCGCCGCACGCCATGTGCCGCATGACGACCGACGGCGCTCTCCTCGCGGCGAATCAGGCCCTGGCAAGGATCCTCGGCTACCGTTCGACCGATGACCTGGGACAGCCGGACTTGGCGACGGCCGTGTTCGAAGCTCCCGCGGACCTGCGCTGGTTGATCGATCGCGCGGAGAGCGGCGGCTCGCCGGCGACGGTCGAGACAGTTTGGAAGAAACGGGATCGCACGCGCCTCACCGTCCGGCTGCAGGTCGTGCGGACGAAAGAGGACTGGATCGAAGTCTCCGCAGAAGACATCACGCAGCTTCGCACGACCGAAGAAAATCTCCGCCAGGCGCGGCGCATGGAAGCGGTGGGCCGGCTCGCATCGGAAGTGGCCGTGACCTGCGACACCCTGCTCCGCGGCGTCAGTCATAGTGGCCAGTACTGGCTGGCTGCGATCTCCAGCGAGCACGGGCTTCATCGTCAGGGCGAGCGCCTCCTTGGCGACGTCGCTCACGCGACCAGCCTCCTGCAGCGATTGGCGGCCTACGGCAACGAACAGATCGACGCGCTCGAGCCGGTCAACCTGCAGCGCGTCCTGCGCAACCTCGAGCCGGTGCTGAAGCGGGTGGCCGGAGACGACATCGAGGTGGTGCTGCCGAAGCACATCCGTCCCTTCGTCGTCGACGTCGAGAGAACACGCGTCGAGCGCGTGCTCGTCAACGTGGCGAGCTACGCACGCGAGCGCATGCCGCACGGGGGGCGCCTGAAGATCGATCTCGCCTCCACGGTGGTCGACCGCACGTTCCTCGACAAGTACCCCAACGTTCGACCCGGGCCTCACGTGATCGCCACGGTCACCGAAGAACGAACCACGACGCCGGCCGGCCTGCCCGTCCCCTGGCCGGCCCCGTCGACCGACGATTCCACGACGTCAGCGGGTGACAAGCCGGGCGTGGACCTCTCGGCCCTGCTGCGGCTTCTCCGCGATTGCGGCGGTCACCTGTGGGTCACCGCCGAACCGACCGGAAACATGACGCTGAAGATCCACCTTCCTTTGCGTGCTTCTGATGATGCGACCACCCCTTCCGGATCGCTGGCGCGATCCGGTGGTGGCCGATCGCTGGGCCGCTGGTTCCGCCAGTAGAACGCTTTTCATTTGTCCGTAGTGTCCGCCTCCAGGCGGACCCGCTGAAGTCCGGCTGAAGCCGGACACTACAGCATTCTGAAAGCTCTAATCTCAGCCGTTCGGACGCGGCCGCGGTCAGAACCGTGATCGCGAGTAGCAATCCGTATCCCGACCGCCGGTGCTGGCAGGGGCCCGACTCCAGCCGTCGCTCGAAACCCACGGGTTTGGCGAGTTTTCCGGCCCAGCGGCCGAGGGAACCGAACTTGTTTGGCCCGAAGCCATGGGGCTGTTCTCGTCAGGCGCCGGCGTGGCCGTCGATCTCGGAACCGTGAACACCTGCATCTACACGCGGGGCGCCGTCGTCCTGAACGAACCATCGGTGGTGGCGTTCAATTCGGCCCGCGGCGGCATCGAGGCCATCGGGACCGAGGCGCACGAGATGCTCGGCCGCACTCCGGCGAACATCACGCCGGTGTGGCCGATGCGAAACGGCGTGATTGCCGACTTCGACGCCGTCGAAAAGATGCTCGCGCACTTCGTGCGCAAGGCGAGCGGCCGCTCGTACTGGCAGCCGAGGCTCGTGATCGGCGTCCCGGCGGCCAGCACGCCGGTGGAGCGCCGCGCCGTCAAGGACAGCGCCAGGCGCATGAAAATCAGCGACGTCCATTTGGTGGACGAACCCATGGCTGCCGCCATCGGAGCGGGCCTGCCGGTGACCGAGCCAACCGGCAACATGATCGTGGACATCGGCGGCGGGACCACGGACATCGCCGTCGTCTCGCTGGCCGGCGTTGTCTACGGCCGGTCGCTGCGGGTCGCGGGCGGCGACATGGACGACGCGATCATCCAGCACTTGAAACGGAAACACAATCTGCTGATTGGCGAGCCCACCGCCGAGCGAATCAAGCGGGAGATAGGTTCCGCGGCGCCGCTCCCAAAGCCTCTGAAGATGGAAGTCAAGGGCCGCCACCTCGCGGAGGGCGTGCCGCGGACCGTCACCGTCGATGATGCGGAGATTCGAGAGGCTCTGTCCGACACCGTACGCGCCATCGTCAAGGCCATCCGCGAAGCGCTCGAGTGCGTGCCTCCGGAACTGTGCGGCGATTTGTACGGGCGCGGCGTCGTGCTGACGGGCGGCGTGGCGCTGCTGCGAAAATTCGACGAACACCTGCACAAGGAAACCGGCCTCCCCGTCGTGAAAGCCGAGGACCCGATGGCGACCGTCGTGATGGGTGCCGGCAAGCTGCTCACGGACCATGAGCTGCTGTCGAAGGTCGCTGTCTCTGTCAGCTGAACACGACGGTCATCATCGTTTCATCAGCGCTCTCAGCAGCGCCGTCATCGCGTTGGCGTCTTCCAATTCAGGATGATGGTGATGGGGCTGGCTTCCGACACAACGGCGGTGACCAGAAACCGCTGGCCGTCGGGTGCCGGCTCGTACCTCGACGTGGTCGACAGCGTGAACAAGGCGCGCGGAGGACCCGTCTCGAGACGCGACCCGCGCTGCGACACGGATACGGCCATCAGGCGCCGGTCGGGCGCGAGGTAGAACAACTCGCTTCCGTCGCGCCGCCACCGGGGGAGCGTGCCGCCGCCTACCGACACCTGAAACTTCGGTCCGGGGCCCGGGAAGGGCTGAGCGTAAATCTCGAGCCGTCCAGACTCAGACGATTCGTAGGCAATCCACCGGCCGTCTGGCGACAACCGCGCGTTGAGCTCTGCAAACGTTGCCGGCGCGATACCGAACGGTGCGCGTTCGCCAGAGAGCGGCAGAACACGAAGATCGCGGCCCCTCGTCGTCGTGACCGCATAGACGATGTAACGCCCGTCGGCAGACCAGTCCTGCGGGTGCTGCCATTCGCTGACAGACTCCTGGAACAGCTCACTCTCTCGTCCGGTGCCATCCGAACGACGTTCATAGACAACTGACCCGTCACGCGGCCCGTTCGCCTGGTGCACGACGCGAGTGCCGTCTGGTGAAAGGACCACATCGTTATCGTTCGCGTCGTTGTCCTTCACGTCGAATGTCAGTCGGCGGGGCACTCCCCGTTCGGTGTCGACAATCCAGACGTTCGTGTTGCCTGCGATCGTTCGAGTGACCGCGGCAAGCCGCCCATCACGCGACAAGTGGTACAGGGCCAATTGGGCGTCGTCGGCCTGTCCCAGAGTCCTGACAGGACGGCCAGCCCGATCGAGCCAGACAAGCTGCGTGTTGCCCGCTGACGCGCGATAGGCAATCGACCCTGTCGCTGACGTGGAGAACGCCCCGTAGCCGAAGAATCCCCGGGACAGGAGAACCTTCGGGGCAACAGGCACCGGTTCTCTCTCGAGAGTCGTGGAATCGCTGCTCAATCTCCGCGCCCACAACGCGCCTTGTCGTGCGAACAGGATGTAGGCGGGCGGCAGCAACCGAAAGCCGAACTCTCTCTGCGATACTCGCTTGACGTTGGTGTCGGAGAGGGAGCCGAGGTACACACCCCTGACGTCAGGAGGTCCCAACGTGAAGAACAGGAATCGGCCATCCGGCAAGAACTGCGGCCAGCGGTGACTGCTCTGGCCTTCCAGGAGGTTGGTCGCTTGCCTGACGGCGCCATCGTCGGCCTGGATGCTGTAGAGAGGTCCGATGATGCTGCCGCTGAGGATTGTTCCATCGACGTTCCATGCGCCCCCGGCGAAGGTGCGCGTGGCCAGCGTGCGCACGAGGCCGCTGGTGAGATCGATTCGTTTCAACACACCACCTGTGGTGAATGCTACCGACCGGCTATCCGGCGACCAGAACGGAAGCCGCCCTCCGTCAGTGCCTGCCAGTGGGCGCGCCTCCGACGAGTCGAGCGGCCGGAGCCAGAGCTTCGGCGGATCCTCTCCGGCCTGGAAGACCACCATGCGGCCATCGGGAGAGATCGCAAGCGACAGTGGATCCGCTGCCGGCGGAGTCACGATCTCCAGACGAGTTTCGGGCACGTCCGCAGGCGCCCCGGGCGCGAACGCGACGAACACAAATGCGCCAGCGATCGCGACGAGCGCGACCGCCCAGCCGGCGTAAGCGAATCGAGCACGAGATTGCCCGCTGCGTTGAGTCGGGTCGGCGCGTGGGGCCGAGTGGCCGAAGGCGCCCTCCAACGCGAGACGCACGTCTGCAATATCGTGGAAACGCTGCCGAATGTCTTTCTGCAGACAACGCTGCAAGCACAGACCGAGCGCAGTGGGCGTGTCCTCCGGGAGAGCCGTCCAGTCGGGCTCTGTTTTGATCACGTTGGCGAGCACGTCGGCGACGCCGTTCCCGGGGAACGCTGGCGCGCCGGTGAGCATCTCGTAGAGCACACAGCCGAACGCCCAGATATCGGCGCGCTTGTCGACGATCCGTCCGCGCGCCTGCTCGGGGCTCATGTACTGCGCGGTCCCGAGCAGCACGCCCTCTTGCGTGCCCCCCACGGTGATCGTCGGTGAATTCGCAATCTTGGGGTCGCTGCCAGCGCCGCCTGTTGCCCTGGCGAGGCCGAAGTCGAGCACCTTCACGCGGCCCCCGGGCGTGATCATGATGTTGGCCGGCTTGAGGTCGCGGTGCACGATGCCACCCTCGTGCGCGGCTTCGAGTGCCTCGATCACCTGACTCGCGTTGCTCACGACCTCGTCGATGGGCAATCCGAGCCGTGCAGTCGACCGTTGAGCCTGGAGCGCGATCCGGTCGGCCAGCGTCTCGCCTTCCACCAGCTCCAGGACGAGCGCTTTGACCGCCAGTCCTGAGTTTGGAGAAGGCTCGCCCTCGTGGACGCCGTAAATCGACCCGATGTTGGGGTGGTTGAGCGACGCGAGCAGGCGCGCCTCGCGCTCGAACCGCGCGCGCCGGTCGGGATTGGCCAGCCAGAGATCGGGAGGCAGGATCTTGAGGGCAACCTCGCGACCGAGCGTCGGGTCGCGGGCGCGGTAGACGCGGCCCATGCCACCGGCCCCGAGCAGTCCGGTGATCTCGTAAATTCCGAAACGCTCGCCCGGCGTGAACGCTGCGCTCTGACGGTCGAGGACGCCGGCGACCCCGCTGAACACGCGTCCGCGCAAACTGCGATCGACCGGCGGTGCGAAGACCGATCCGATCCCGGCATCGGCGGCCAGGAGCGATTCGACGTCGGCCTGCAGCGTGCGGTCATCGCCGCACAAATCACGTACGAGGCCGGCACGGTCTTCGATGCGGCCGGCGACGACGGCATCGAAAATCTCTTTCACGCGCGTCCAGCGCTCGGCCTCGCTCACGTCGATTCCTGGGAGCGGCCCGACGTCATGCGGCGGTGGAGCCACGCTTTTGCGCTTCTCAGCTCTCTCGCCACCGTCGATCGGGATACCGACATCGCACGCGCGACTTCCTCCTCAGTGAGCCCCCCGAAGTAACACAGCTCGACGATGCTGCCCTGCCGCTGGTCGAGGTGAGCGAGTTCCGAAAGTGCCTGATCCAACGCGAGCAGATCGCACCCGCGGGGGTCGACGCTCGCGAGGTCGTCGTCGATCGTCACGCGGAGCGCGCCGTCCACTCGTTTGCCCGCCGCACGGGCGCGGGCGTGGTCCACGAGAACCCGGCGCATCATTCGTGACGCCAGCGCGAAGAAATGTGTGCGGCACTGCCAATCGACCTCTCGCTGGCCCACCAGCCGCAGATAGGCTTCGTGTACCAGCGCGGTCGGCTGGAGTGTGTGGCCCTTCCGGTCACGGCGAAGCTGGCCCGCGGCGCGCTGCCGGAGCTCAGCGTAGACGAGAGGCAGCAGCACCTCCTGAGCGTTCGGATTCCCGGCTGACCACGCCTGGAGCAGACGAGTCACCTCTCCCGGCGAGGCTTCGGCTCGAGCGCTCATCGGTTACTCATTTCGGTCGTGACACAGCGCAGGCAAATCCTACGCGTTAAGGATTGGGGAAATACTGTCGCGCTTCCGGCCGATTCTGGCCGCTTCGGCCTAGCCAGTCAAGGCGCACGAGGGAGGTGTGTCGGCCCCGCCAGTCCTCATCTTGAAGGGAGACACAGCATGCGAGCCGGCACTTCGACGCGGCGGTCACGCCAATTGCCGATCTTGAGGTCGCCCACATCGGAAGGAACCGTAATCATGTGCACTCGCACTGTGGTCTGCATGCTCGTTGTGTATCTGGCGTCCGCCGCTGCCTCTCCCGCGGCGGGGCAATCGGCAGCTTCCGGCAAGTGGGAGATCGAGTTTCACGGCGGTGGGGTGTTCCCCACCACTCCCGCAGGCGGCACGGTGAGCCTGCCCGCGCAAGGCGAACTGTTCACGAGTGTCACCAACGTGCCCGCCCTGGGGCCAGCCGTCCATGCTTCACGGCGCCAGTCGTCCTGGTACTTCGGCGATGGGGCCATCCTCTTCAACGGACTTGCCGAAACCCTGGTGGGGACTGGACAGGCACAGTTCTCAGGACGGATCAGCACTCTCGATCCCGTACTCGGAAGGTCGCTGGGCACCGAGCGGGACGGAGGGAGCATCGGGGCCCGTGTCAGCCGCGTGCTGACGCGACGGCTCACCGCAGAACTGAGCGTCGACTACAGCCTGGCGCGGCTTCAGATCACGCAGGCAAACAGCGACTCGATCGAAGCGACGCGGTCGAGTTTCATCCCGGCCCTCAGCGGGTTGCTGGTGCCCAGTGGACTTGCGATCAACGTGAACCGCGTGCTGAACAGCGTCACATCCATCGCTGCGCTCGACCGCGGAAGCAGCCATCAGCTCTCGACGAGCGGTGCGCTCCTCATCAATCTGAGAACGACCGGTGACGTCATCCCCTATGCGACCGTCGGCGCGAGCCTGATTTCGACCGTCGGCAGGACGCCCAGCGCCATGCTGGCGGGGAACTACCAATTCCTCTCGGTGGGCGCCCCGATGAACGAGTCCGACTCCGTGACGGTGAGGGATGCGCGCGACGCCCACACGGCGGCCGGCGTACTTGGCGGTGGCGTGAAGTACTACGTCTCCCCACGATGGGGGATCCGGCTCGACGCCCGCGTGTCTCTCAGCAAGAACACCGCGGGCACGGCCCTCGACGCCACGCCAAACGTCGCGATGGGGGGACTTCCGGCCGGCCGCTTCATGTTCATCGCACCCACGACCCTCATGTTCAGCAACTCGACCCTCCCCGTGACGGGGCAAGGCGTGACTGTCATAGGGACCTCCACGTTGACCGGTCCCGCACTGACCGGCTTTCGCACGTTCTCAGGGAACGGCGTGTCCACGCACACCAATATCGCGGCCGGCCTTTTCTGGCGATTCTGAGCCCACCTGCAGCAGTGCTTCGTCGACCTCGTGCGAGACGCTGACGACGCTGCCGGCGAGCCCGCCGGGAATCCGCTCGCGGATCACCGCGCGGATCGCCGGCACCAGCGAGGTCATGTCCACCGCCGCGCGGTGATCACTCGCAGCGGAGCGCCTGGATCGGATCGATCCGGCTCGCGCGTCTGGCGGGGATCAGCCCTGCGATCGCCGCCACCATCATGAGCGACAGCATCGCGCCGGCGACGGCGAGCGGATCGCGGCTCGTGACGTCGAACAGCTGACGCTCGACGAAGCGCGCCACCCATAGAGCCACCGGCACGCCGACCGCGACCCCGCACGCAACGACGACGAGGGTCTCGCGCAGCACCAGCCAGACGACGCCGGCGGGGCGAGCGCCGACGGCGACGCGGATGCCGATCTCGCGAGTGCGGCGGACGACCGAATAGGACAACACGCCGTAGAGGCCGATGCACGCCAGGGCGAGGGCGAGCGCGCCGAAGACGATCGCCAGCAGCGAGACGAGCCGCTCCCGCAGCAGCGCCTCGTCGACTTCGTGCGAGACGCTGACGACGCTGCCGGCGAGCCCGCCGGGAATCCGCTCGCGGATCACGCCGCGGATCGCCGGAACCAGCGCCGTCATGTCCACCGACGCGCGGACCGCGATCGTCGGACGTCCGATGCGATCGAATGCCTGTTGCAGCGGCACGTAGGCCATCCGACTCGCGGGCTCGCGCAGGCTCTCGTAGCGCACGTCCGCGACGACGCCGATGACCTCGTGCTCGCCGGATTCGCCAGGCTTGGGCAACCGCACGCGACGGCCGATCGGATCGGCGTCGCCGAAGTGATGGCGCGCCGCCGACTCATTCAGGATCGTCACCTTCGGGGAGCCTGCCCGGTCTCCCGGCAGGAACGGCCGTCCTTTCACGATGCGCATGCGGAACGTATCGAAGTAGGTCGTCGTGACCTGGTTCAGCCGGATGCCGGAGTCGCCTTGCGCCGATGGACCGACGACGACAAGCCGGATGCCCCGGACGGAGCCGCTGAACGGCGTGAGCGCGGCCACCGCGGCGGACTCGACGCCCGGCAGCGCGCCGATGCGATCCGCGAGCTCCTGCCACATTTGGCCGATGCCGGCGCGCTCGGCGGCGAACCGCTCCGGTTGATTGGGCGGCACCGCGGGCGGCAGCACGGCATCGACGGCGATCGCCGTGACGCCATTCGCCGTGAAGCCGGTGTCGACGCTCTTCAGGTTGACCAGCGTGCGCACGAACAGCGCGGCGCCGACGAGCAGGACGACCGACAGCGTCACCTGCAGCGCCACGAGCGCCTGCCCGGCGCGCAGCCGCGGCCGCGCCTGCGACACGCGCCCGCCATCGCCGAACGCCGACGGTCCGCGACGGAGCGCATGCAGCGCCGGCATCAGGCTGAAGAGAAGGCCGGTCAGCACCGCGACCGCCGCGGTGAAGCCGAGCAGCCGCATGTCGAATGCCGGCTCGAGGAGGACGCGCTGGTGCGCGCCGGCGAACAGGCCCACGAGCACGCGCACTCCGGCGGCGGCCACCCCGAGGCCGAGGGCCGCGCCCAGCGTCGAGAGCAGCAGACCCTCGACGAGCATCTGGCGCAGCAGGCGCCCGGACCCGGCCCCGATCGCGCGCCGCAGAGCGATCTCGTGCTGGCGCGCGGAAGCGCGCGCGACCAGCAGGTTGGCGACGTTCGCGCAGCCGATCGCCAGTACTACCGCGACGATGGCCATCACGATCCACAGCGGCTCCGCGTAGTCGCGGCGGAGGTCGGACAGGCCGCGCCGCGCCGACGTCAGCACGATGCTCGGAAAACCCTTCCGCGTGCCCGCCGAGACGCGGTTGTCGTTCAGGTAGGCCTGCCAGAATGCGTCGAGCTCGGCTTGCGCCTGTTCGACCGTCGCGTCGTCTTTCAGGCGGCCGATCGCCTGGAACCACCAGGACTCCGGCTCGCGCAGGTCGTTCGACGCGAGCACGAACGGCAGGATCAGGTCGAAGCGGTAGCCGGCCAGCAGGCTGTGAAAACGGGGCGGCAGAATGCCGACGATCGTTACCGGCCGAGTGCCGACCTCGATCGTCTTGCCGAGCACGGCGAGGTTGGCGCCGAAGCGGCCGCGCCACAGTGCGTCGGAGATCACCGCGACCGCTCCGTCCCGGCCGCCGGCGCCGATCTGCGCGTCGTCGTGCGGCGTGAACAGCCGGCCATGCGAAGCGGTCAGCTGCAGCACGTCGAAGAACTGTCCCGACGCGTGCGCGCCACGGATGCGCTCGGTGGAGCCGTCGATCGTCACGCGGAAGCCGGTGCCGGAGACCGCCGCCAGCGCCGAGAAGTGCCGGTTGCGCTCGCGCATGATCTCGAATGCGGGGTACGGAGGCCCGCTCTGGCCCGAACGGCCGCCCGAGCTGTCGACGAAGAACAGCCGATCCGGACGCGGCACCGGCAGCGGCTTGAGGAGCACGGTGTCGATGAGACTGAAGATCGCAGTGTTCGCGCCGATGCCGAGTCCGAGCGAGAGCACGGCGACGATGGTGAACCCGGGCGAGCGGCGCAGCATGCGCAGCGCATAGCGCAGATCGCCGCGGATCTCGTCGCCGAGGCGCAGGCCGAGCGAGGCGCGGACAACCTCACCTGTGGCCGGCATGCTCCCGAGCGCGGCCCGCGCGCGCTGCCGGGCGGCGTCCGGGCTCAGCCCCTCGCGCTCCAGATCCTCGGCGCAGCGATCGACGTGGAACTCGAGCTCCTCGCGCAGCTGTCGATCGAGCCCCGCGCGATCGCGGCGCGCGCGCCACCATGAGCGCAAGCGGGAGAGCGCCCTCATACCTCGTCCGGCGCGGTGCCGAGAACCCCGGCGATGATCTCTCCCATGCGGTTCCAGTTGCGGGCCTGCTCCTGGAGCGAGCGCCGTCCGGCCTGGGTCAGCGAGTAGTAGCGCGCCCGGCGCTTGTTCTCCGACTCGCCCCACGCGCCGGCGAGCAGCCCCTGGTGCTCGAGGCGGTAGAGGGCCGGGTAGAGGGACCCCTGTTGAATCTCGAGGCGCTCCTTCGAGATCTGACGGATCCGGAGCAGCACGCCGTAACCGTGCAGCGGGCCGAGGGACACGGCCTTGAGGATCAGCATGTCGAGCGTGCCTTGCAGCAGGTCGGCGGGTTTGGCCACGTGCTCTCCTAGTACGTCTTGGAGAGAGGCTAGCGGAACTCTCCTAGACCGTCAAGGAAAAGCTCGAAGCGGGCTAACAGATGAACGTGTGCACCCGTAGCTCATGCCGGCGGGATGCGCCGATAGCGCAGCATGAGGAGCGTTTCGGACGGCGTCAGCGGGAAACCGGTGCGGCCCGCGAGCCAATGTCCGAGATCTACGACCTCTCCCGAGTCGTGCACCTGTGAATGAATAGTTCGACGTCCCGCGGCGTCGGTGACGTTGAGTTTGTAGTGGCTGTCGTTGTCGTTGTCCGTCTCATGCGTCAGTTCGAGGCGCGCGCTGCGGAATGCCCGCTCGGTGCCCCATATCGCAAAGCTGCTACGGAACGTCAGCTCGCCGTAGCGGACGACGAGCTCGCGCCGTCCCCAGGTGCTCATCGCGGCGCCGGCCGCGACGAGCAACGTCAGCACGAGCGCAGGGATGCTGCGGGCCGGCGATTCGGCGTCGAGAGAGACGTACGACGCAGCCGCGATGCCTGCGACCAGCAGCCACGAGATGAGAGAACGCGTGTAGCGGGCGCCTGGCCGAATTTTTCTGACATAGGCGGCCTCTCCCTCCGTCCGCACCTCCCAGGTGGCCGGTGGCGTTCCGGCTTCGGCGTCAGCGTCGGACAATCCGAGGTGTCGGCTCAGCCAGCCGGCAACCTCGTCCCGTTCGGCTGGCAGCCCGAACGTCGTGATCACGCGCGGGCCCTTTGCGGTATCGGCCACGACAGCTTTGTCGTGCGGGCGGAGCCGGAGACGACGAATCGCGGATCGATCGAACGCGTAGCGCCTCCGAAAGGGACCCGCCCGACGAACGAGCTCGAAGCCCGAATCAGTGAGGCCAATGACGTCCTCGCCCACGAGCGACCGCATCAGGTGCAGCAGCGCCGCGATGCCGCCAAAGGTCCAGAACGTGAGCCAGACGAGCAGAAAGAGGAGGGCGAAGGCCAGCCCACTGCTCGCGACGAGGTCGGCCGACCAGGCTGGAAGACGGTCCGGGAAAGCGCCCGCCACCGAGCTGAAGATCGCGCCTGCGATCGCGATCGCGAACACCTCGCCCACGACCCATCCGACAAGCCACATCGCCAGGAATGCCGCGACGAAGTAGCGGCCTATCCCCGTGGGGCGAAGCGACATCGTCGCGGCAGAATTCATCGTCCCTCGTCCTGTTCCCCATTTATCGGCTCACGGTCCAGTTGCCTTGACCAGATCCGGGAAGAACGGCTGGCGAGGTCGCACAGACGAGCAAATTCGACCGGCTAACAACGATTCTAATCTACGGGTGTTCGGTTCGATTCCGAGGCGGCTCACTTTCTTCCCTTACAACCACTTAGACCGTTCGGCAGATCCGCTGAATCCGCGTTTTGGTTGCGCGCGGGTTGCGGGTCGTTGCGACAGATCGCTTTGACGCGGCCTCGGTGCCCTTTACGCTGGAGGCAGCTAGAATGATTCCGCGCACATGATTGATCCGTCGCGACGGCTCGTGCCGTCGACCGTGCCCGAGGATCATCCGATCCATGACGCCGCCGAAGCCGGCGAGCTGGCGCGCGTACGCGCCTTCCTCGATCAGCAGCCATCGCTCGTCGACGACATCAACCGCGCTGGCGGTCATCCTCTGCACCGCGCGGTCATCGGCGGATCGGCAGACGTGGTGACGCTGCTGCTCGATCGTGGCGCCGACATTCACGCGATTCACGGCGCCGGGGTCGGGTCGTTCGAGGGTTACGCGCCGCAGGATAAACAGCCCATTGACCTGGCGATCTGGGGCGGCCCGCGGCAGGCGCCTCTGTCGAGATGGCGCTGCTACGCCAACGGCCTGACGTGGCTGCTGTGGAGGCGCTGGCGGCCGGGCCGCCGCGTGTGGCCCGGCAACGGCAACGTGCCTCTGGCTCGACTGCTCATCGGCCGCGGTGCGACGTACGATCTGACGGTCGCTTCCGCGTTGAACGATCTCGCGGCGGTGCGGTCGATGCTCGACGCCGCCCCCTCGCGCACCTCCGAGCAGCGCCCTGACAATCGTCGCCCGCTCTCTGCAGCCGCCGAATTCGGCCGTCTCGACATCGTCCGCCTGCTGCTGGAACGCGGCGCGGACCCGACGTGGCCCGACGCCGATTCGTCCGAGCGCGGCGCCGCCTTGCACGCCGCGGCGGGTCGTGGCGACCGCGAGATGGTCGACCTGCTGTTGAAACATCACGCCGATCCCAACGGTTTCGTCAACGCCAGCGGCAACGCCGTCTATGCCGCGAAGACACCGGAGATCCGAAGACTGCTCGAGGCGCATGGCGGTTTCCTCGATCCGTACGACCTGGTGTGGAAGGGCGAGGACGACGAGGTCATGCGGATCGTGACCGAACGACCCGAGACGGCACTCGCCGGGTGCGGGGGGGTGTTCACGGCCGTCGTGACCTGCGGCCGGCGCAAGCTGATGCGCCGATTACTTGACGCCGGTTTCAAAGTCCATCCGCAGGCGGGCGGGTGCCACTCCTATCTGCTCGAGCGGCCCGATATGCTGCGCGAGTTGCTGACGCGCGGCGGCCTCGATCCCAATTACCCAACGGTTGATGGAGTGACGCTGCTCCACGAGCTGTGCCACAAGGACAGTCGCGGGCGGACGATGGACCATCGGACGGAGTGTGCGGCGATTCTGTTGGAGTTCGGCGCCGATCCGTCACCGAAGGACACGCACGGCGAGACGCCCGTCATGTGGGCGACGAAGCACGCGCTTACGGACATCGCGGGTTTGCTGAAAGCCCGCGGCGCAAGCTAGATGCTCGAAGCGTGGCTGTGACTGAGAACGCCGCGTATCCGACTTCAGCATGTAACTCCCGATAGACGGCGCAGTGTTCAGCAACCGGCTCGCCGGCACCGAAGACCGGCCCCAATCATCTGGAAGTGATTCGTAAGCTCCTGCCCGCTTGACTATGCGACTCCTTGGAGCCCCTGGAGCTGGCTTAGCCAGCTCGACACCTGGTTCCAACTGGTGAAAATCTGGCTCACCATTTTCTCAGCACAAATCGAGTTATTCGCTTTCGGTTCACTGTCGACTCCGAATGTGGCTTCCCACCCGAGCAGTGCACTAGCTGATACCCGTTCGCGCTGAAAGCGCATCGCGAAGGCACGAGCCTGCGGCGATCGCGTCCGGTGTCGCCGCCGAGGACCTCGACCGCTGGATGGATCCGGCGCAATGACGCGGACGGACTAGTCCGCGGTGACGGGCGATTCGGTGCCGGCGGGCGTTGCCGCGCCAGCATCCGACGTCGCGTCCTGCTCGGCGATCCAGGCGCTGAGCTCCGTGTACGCGACTGCGAGCACCACGGGGCCGACGAACAGGCCGACCAGCCCCATGCTGAGCAGGCCGCCGATCACGCCGGCCATGATGAGCAGCAGCGGCAGGTCGGCGCCGCGGCGGATCAGAATCGGCCGGAGCACGTTGTCGAGCAAACCGACGATCACCGTCCACACGAACAACCCGATCGCCGCCGTCGTGGCGCCGGCGAGGTAGAGCCAGCCGACCGCGGCCAGCATCGGCAGCGCGGGTCCGAGCTGCGCGATGCAGAACACGAACATCACGGCTGCGAAGATCGCGACGTAGGGTGCGCCGGCGACGACGACACCGACGGCCCCGAGCGCGGTCTGGACGATCGCGGTGACGACGATGCCGAGCGCCACTGCGCGGATCGAGCCGGCGGCGAGCAGCACCAAATGATCCCCGGCCCCGCCCTGCAGGCGGCGGGCGAAGCGGCGCACGCCGAGCGCAGCCGTCTCGCCGGTGACGTAGAGCACCCCGCAAAGCAACAGCGTCAGGAGCAGGTGGAGCAGGAACGTGCCGAAGGCGCCGGCGCGGTTGGCGATCCAGTTGACGACCGGCGTCACGTACGGCGCGGCCTTGCTCGCGAGCTCCTCCGGCGTCGCTGCGGCGTAAACGCGCCACTCGGCGGTCAGCGTCGCGCCAACGATCGGAACGCCCTCGATCCAGACCGGCGGCATCGGAATCCGGATCTCGGCGACCTTGATGTCCGACAGCCGCGCGGCCTGTTGCACGATCGTCGATACCGCGACGGCGAGCGGCGCGACGACGATCACGAGCAACAGCGCGGTCATCGCCGCCGCGGCCAGGCTGCGCCGGCCCCCCAGCGCGCGCTGCAGCCGCAGCAGCAACGGCCAGGTCGCGACGACGATCATCGTCGCCCATATCAGGGCGGGCAGGAAAGGCCCCAGGATCCACAGCGCGCCGCCGATCAGCAGCAGGATCAGGAGCACGCCGAGCACGATTCGCACCAGATCGCGGGAGCCTGGCGGCAGATTCATCGAAAGCCCCTCATTAGGACGTCAGCTCGGCGGTCGCGAACCGCACGCCGGCAATTGCCGCTCCGCCAGCGTCACACGGTACGACGCCACGATCGCCAACGCGTCGCCGTTGAAATCATAGCGCGGACTGTGGACGTGCACGGTGCTCCGCTAAGAACATCGGGCTGTCCGGGCCCGGTTGCGCGGCTGCCCACCGAAACAGGCGCTGGCCACGTTCCCGCCAGGCCTTCGGCCGCTCGCACGAGCCGGTCCACGTCCGGCTGCATGGTGTTCCCGGTCTGCGCTGCCTCCGTCTGGAGTGCCGGCAGAAGCACAGCAAGCAGCGCAATCGACATCATCGACATGACGAGTTTCTCGATCTCGATCCCAAACAGGCTACCGAACCAGCCATCGTTGCGACCGAGCCACGATGGACGCCGACGACGATCTGCAACCGGGCCAGTCTTGCACGCCGCCTCCCGATGAAGGCGTCTGCGCCTACGAGACGATTGAGACGGTGAGACGACTGTGATACGATCTGACCCGTGGCAGCAGCAATGGTCACCGTTGAGGAGGCGGGACGCACCCTTGGCGTCTCGCGTTCGACCGTCTGGCGCCTGATTCAGCGAGGCGATCTCCCGAGCGTTCGCCGAGGTGGACGGCGCCTCGTCCCGGCGAGCGCCATTCACAAGCGCGCCCGTCGGCGCCGGACGGGAGGAATTCCCCAGTTTTCTCACGACCACCCGCTGTTCCGTCTCGTCGGCGCGGGCCGCGGCGGCGGCAGCGCCCCCGGCGCCCGCGACAAGCACGCCATTCTCGATCGGTGACCGGCAGCGTTCTCTGGGATTCGAGCGCCATCCTCGCGTTGCTTGACGCCGACGATGCGGATCATGCGCGCGCGGTCGTCACGGCGCGCGAAATCGCTTCCGAACGGCGGCCGAGTTTCATCACCAACTACGTCGAAGCGGAGACCCACGCGCTCCTCTTGCGCAAACTCGGCCGAGGGATCGCTCGTGAGTGGCTGCTGACTGGCGGGTTGTCAGTCGTGCCGGTTCTCCTCGCCGAGGAGCAACGAGCCAAGGAGATCCTGGCTCGGCACACCGACAAGGACTGGACGTTGTGCGACGCGATCTCGTTCGCCGTGCTCGACGCCCGTCACGTGACGAGGGCTTTCACCTTCGATCACCACTTCCGGCAGTACGGGCGCATTCAGGTGCTCGGTTTGAACCGGTGACCGAGCCTCGCCTTCCCCGTCTGACTCCAACCTGGGCGAGCCTCGGCTCGGCCAGCCACAGCCTTCGCTCTCAACTGGGCCGAGGGGCTGCGCCGGCGGTGACGCACACTCAGTCAGTTACGGCGTCTTGCAAGGCGGGCGCCCAGGGTCTTGACCCCGGAACTCTCGGAAGCGACAGAGCCGCGCTGGCGGCCAATACCTGATACACTCGGGGCTCGTCTACACGCCGCTTCTACGCTGAGCCCTGATCTGCATTCGCCTCGCCCACCCTCCCGGTGGGCTGCACGAACCCTTCTGGACCACGCAGACGAGTCGGAGACAATGGCGCGGGATTCTCCGTGCCTCGGCCCGACAGGCGTTTTTCAGTTCAGATGAACTGGGAGTTTCACATGTCATCCAAGGGCACCATCAAGCGTATCGTCTCGGACAAGGGCTTCGGCTTCGTGGCTGACGAGTCGGGCCAGGAGTACTTCTTCCATCAGTCGGCGTGCCAGTCGTTCGACTCGCTCCGTGAGGGGCAGGCCATCACGTTCCAGACTGGACAGGGGCCCAAGGGTCCGCGCGCCGAGAACGTCCGCGAAGCCTAGGCGCATCGGCACCATTTCGTGAGAGGGCGCGATGGCGCCCTCTCCTCGAATCTCCGGCCCTCTCCTCCTGCCCCCGCTCAGTCCTATCTGTCCAGCCTCCGTCGCGTCTCATGGAGTCACCGCATCGGAGCGTGAGCAACGGTCGCCACCGCCACCCGAAGATTGCGGGGTTCGTCCCCGCGTACGATTCGCCGGCCGTTGTCGTTTAGAGGAATGAGGGTGCGGAAACTCGGACGCGGGTGAATCACCGAAGGGAGCGGTCATGCGGCACAAAACGCTTCTGTCACGGCGGGATTTCGTCTGCTGCGGAGCGGCACTGATCGTAGGCGTGACGGACGCCTTCGGCGCCCCGCACACGGCCGGCCAGGGACTCACGGTTTCAAAAGATCGCCCGTACTGGCGTTTCTGCAACAAGTGCCAGGTGATGTTCTCCATGGAAGCCGCAGAGAACGCCTGCGCCGCGGGCGGAAAGCACGTGCCGCAGGGGTATGACTTCCGGTTGCCCTTCGACCGCCCGGGCACGCCGACCGCGCAAACAAACTGGCGAACCTGCCGCTACTGCCAGACGATGTTCTACAACGGATACCCGACGAAGGGCCGCTGCCCCGTGGGCAAGGCCCACGTCCCCGACAACACATTCAAATATGTGCTGCCGCACGACGTGCCCGGAACGCCAACGGCTCAAACCGACTGGCGATTCTGCAACAAATGCTTCGCGATGTTCTACGACGGGTATCCGAACAAAGGCCGATGCCCGGCTGGCGAAGGTCACGTCGCGCAGGGCTACAACTTCGTGCTGCCGCACATCCGTCCGCGGTAGTGATTGCCTCGGTCAGAACCCCTCGAGCATCCACGCGTTGCTCTTGATCGTGTTGCTGAAGAGGGCGAGCTTCGCGCCATCTGGTGAGGGAATCACCCACCGTGGCAGCAGACCGGTCGTACCCGCCAGGACGAAGGGCTCGCCCCTCAGTGGCACGTACCAGACTCGAGTGTCGAGCCCCGCACCGTCGACACTCCATAGTCCACGCCCATCTGGGGCCCAGTCCAACGAGAGAAGGCGCCGAGCATCCTTCACCTGGATGTCACGCGATGCTTTCGAATCGACGGCAATGATGCGGATCGATCTCGCCGCGGGCACGTCCGAGGGTCCGACGAGGACTGCCAGCTGTTGGCCGTCAGGGGAAACATCGGGATCGCCCTTGGCGTCGGCGGGCATGGTCATGAGCTGCGTACGCTTGCCACTCAGCCAATCCAGATCGTACAGGACAACGCTCTTCTGCACGATGAACGTGACGACGCAGCGCGAGCGGAAGCCACACCGGTGGTAGTTCAACCCGCTCTCACCGACAACCTCCTCGTGAAGGCCGCCGTTCACGGGCACTCGGCGAAGCGTTGGAAATCCTCCGCGCGGCTGGTCTGGACTGTGGTTCCGGAACAGAATCCATTTTCCGTCCGGCGTAACCCTCGGGCAGCACTGATGCCCAGCACCGCCGACGATGAGATCCGCCTTCTCTTCCCCGATCGCTTGCCCGTAGATATCGGTATTGCCCGAACGATTCGACCAGAAATACAGCGAACGACTATCAGGGGCCCACGCGTAAGGAATGTCAGACCGATCGTCCATGGTCATGCGCTCGGGCGATTCGAGCTTCGTTCCATCGTCGACGAGCCGGCCCACATGAACGTCGGATTGCTGCTCCGTGCGCAGATACAGCAGTCGCTTACCGTCTGCGCTCGCGCTGACGCTTTGAACGGTGACGTCGCGCCAGTCCGTTATCTTTCGGGGCTCGCCGAGCCGGGTGCCGGTCGATTCGTTGAATTGGAACGACCAGATGTTTCTCGCCGCATGGCAATAGACGACGAGCCCCGAGCGCGAGACCGCGAACGCGGTGATCGGGCCCAGTTGCTGATCTTCGAACACGCTGGCACGTGAGCCGGTATGCGGATCGACGCGCTCGATGAGCGCCCGGTTCTGCCCGCCGGCGCGCGAGACAAGGGCGACGAGCAGCCAGCGGCCCGACGGCGACCACTCCACCGCCGTGACCGATGTTTCGGCGTCCCCGAAGTCGACGGCAGGTATGCCCGTCCCGTAGTCGACGAGCGTTCGGTTCGTTGCCGTTCGCACCTCGGTCAAGATCACGCGGCCATTATCGATGTTCACCAGTACAGTGCCATCGGGAGACAAGACGCCGACCTGCACACGTTCGCGGCTCCCGAGCAGAGATATCGACCACTGTTCCACGGCATCCTTCAGGAACCGGTTGGCGACGACGCGGGTCCCATCGCCGGACCAGCGCCGCACAATCATCCCCTCGGTCTCCGGCAGGAGCTGCGAATCCACCGCGTCCATGACGCGAACGTGAACGCCGCGCGGATCGCTGTACGCCGCGTACTTGCCGTCCGGCGACAGCACCGCACTAATCACACGACGCTCCAGCGGATTCGCTGTGATCTGTGTCGCCCTCAGCGTGCCTGTCGGGCCCCGCGGCGCGACCAGTTCGTTCCATTTCCAGATCGCCGCGCCAGCGACAAGAACAAGCGTCAGCGCACCAGCGATGCCAACGAGGCGAGCGGCTCTGCGTGGCGGACGTGCGGGCACCGACGGAGCGGGTTGGCCCTCGTTCAGTCCCGTGGCGATCCATCGCAGCTCGTCCGCCAGGTCGTCCGCACTCTGCCATCGCGCGTCGGGATCCTTTGCAAGGCACTTGCGAATCAGCCGATCGAGAGCTGACGGCGTTTGGGACTGCACCGTGACGAGCGGCTCAGGATCGCGATCCAGGATCGCCGCGATCAGACTGGCCTGCGAGTCGCCGCTGAAAGCTCGCCGCCCGCTTGCCATCTCGTAGAGGATCGCGCCAAAGGCGAAGAGGTCGGCGCGGGCGTCCGTGGGTCGGCCTTGGAGCTGCTCGGGGGCCATGTACGGTAGTGTCCCGACCACCGCGTGGGCATTGGTCATCGGGATGTCAGTGATCGTTCTTTGGCTCGAACCCGTCAGTGGCTGGCTCCGCAGCTTTGCCAAGCCGAAGTCCAGCACCTTCACCTTCAGCGGGTCGCGCGGCCCGCCTGAACGGGCAAGCATGATATTTGACGGCTTCAGGTCACGATGGACGATGCCCGCGCGGTGTGCGACTGTCAGTGCATCCCCGAGCTCGGTTGCGATGCGCAGGGTTTCGTCGAGGGGTAACGCACCCTGCCGTGCGAGGCGCTCTGCTAGCGTCTCCCCCTCGAGGTATTCCATGACGAGGAACTCGATTCCGTTGGCCGACCCGACGTCATGGAGCACGCAAATGTTGGGGTGTGACAGGGACGCGATGGCGCGAGCCTCTTTCTCGAATCGTTCGCGCGCTTGCGCATCGTCGATCAGATCCGACGCGATGACTTTGAGCGCCACTGAGCGATCCAACCGCGTATCACGGGCGCGATACACCTCACCCATGCCGCCTGCGCCGAGAAGCGCGACGATCTGATACGGTCCGAGCTGCCGGCCGACCATCTCGGGACTGGTCGGGTGCCCATCCTGGATCCTCGCTCCTGCGGGACTGTCGAAGAATTCTGTCGCGACGAACTCGTAACGAAGCAGAGACTCAACTTCTTCTTGCAGCACCGTATCGCCCGCGCATGCTTCCTTCAGGAACGCGCTCCGCTCCTCCTGAGGGCGAGCCACGGCCGCATGAAATAGATCAGAAATCAGCTTCTGGCGAGGAGGGGCCATCGTGCAGTGAACCCCCAGTGCACAACCAAAGTTCAGTGGCGGCACGCATTATAGACACATTTGGCACCGGGGGATGATCGGCCTCAAGCTCGCGGTCGCGGGGTGACGCGGTCGAGGCTCAGTCAGCAGCGGGTGACGTTTCCCACCTGTCTCTCGAGTGCTACAGTGACTAGCGTTCCGGGAGAACCCTCATGACTCCTACACGTCGTCGCTTCCTCGAGCAGGTTGCCGGTGGTGCCGCGCTGTCGGCGGCCGCACGGTCGCTGCCGTACGCGAATTCGTCCGAACAAGGATCGACCACGCCGCCTGGCCGTTACGACTACCTGGGCCGCACGCCCGGCTACCGCGATTGGGCGGTCGTGCCGCGGGGCCTGACCGTGAAGTCGATCGAGACGTTCCGGCGCGAGTCGCTCGCGCTCGTCCGCATCACGGCGAGCGACGGGAAGATCGGATGGGGACAGATTGCGCCGTACGAAGCCGACATCTCCGCCGAGGTCCTGCACCGGTTGATCGCGCGGCTGGTCATCGGCCGCGACATCAGCGAGATCGACGCGATCAACGACGCGGTGATCGACGCGCAGTTGAAGTTCCCCTGGTCCTTCCTCTGCCGCGCGCTGGCCGGCGTCGACACCGCGCTCTGGGATCTCTACGGCCAGATCACCGGCAAGCCCGTGGCGGCCCTGCTCGGCGGATCCGTGCGGCCGCTGCCGGCATACGGATCGAGCATGCGCCGCGACATCAGCCCCGCCGACGAGGCCGCGCGGCTCGCGCGGCTCCGCGACCAGTTCGGCTGCAAGGCGTTCAAGATCCGCCTGGGAACTCCCGGCGGACGCAATCGCGACGCTGCGCCCGGACGGAGCGAGGCAATCATTCCGGCGGTGCGCAGGGCGGTCGGACCGGGCATCGAGCTCCATGCCGACGCGAACAGTTGCTACACGCCCGACGTCGCGATCCCGATGGGCCGCCGCCTCGAGGATTCCAACTACGCCGCGTTCGAGGAGCCGTGCCCGTACTGGGAGCTCGAGTGGACGCAGGAGGTGACCCGCGCGCTCTCGATCGACGTCCAGGGCGGCGAACAGGACAACGACATGGCCCAGTGGCGCCGAATGATCGCGATGCGCGCCGTGGACATCGTGCAGCCCGACATCTGCTACGTCGGCGGCCTGACGCGCGCCTGGCGCGTCGCCAAAATGGCTGAAGCCGCCGGCCTCGTGACGAAGCCGCACGCGGCGAACGTCTCGCTCGTGACGGTGTTCACCATGCACCTCCTCGCGGCGCTGCCAAAAGCCGGCCAGGTCGAGTTCTCCATCGAGGACGACGCAGCGATCACCAGGCAGGCCCGATCGATGTTCGATCCGGTCCTGGAGATGAAGGAGGGGCGCGCCGTGATGCCGGATGGTCCGGGGTGGGGTGTTCGCATCAAGGCCGACTGGTTGGCGGCCGCCGAGCGCCGGGTGAGTCAGGGGTAGCGGCAAAGAGAGTCGTCATGAGCGCGGATCTCGTGCGATGGGGAATGATTGGCTGCGGTGACGTCGCCGAAGTCAAAGCGGGGCCGGGACTTCAGAAGGCGTCGGGATCGACGCTCGCCGCCGTCACGTCGCGCAGCGTGGACAGGGCGCGCGACTACGCGCAGCGTCATCACGTAGGCCGGGTTCACACGAGCGCTGCGGAACTCATCACGGATCCGGAGATCGACGCGGTCTACATCGCCACGCCACCCTCGTCGCATTGCGAGCTCGCGGAAGCCGTCGCCCTCGCGCGCAAGCCCTGCCTCGTCGAGAAGCCGATGGCGCTCAACCGCGCCGAGGGCGCGCGCATGGTCGCGGCGTTCGAAGCGGCCGGCTGCCCTCTCTGGGTCGCCTACTACCGTCGCGCGCTGCCGCGCTACCTTCGCGTGCGTCAACTGCTGCGGGATGACGCGGTCGGCCGGATTACGTCCGTGCACGTCGAGGTCTTCGCGCAATTGGCGTCGCCCGAACGGGCACGGTCGTGGCGCTTCGACCCGTCGATCTCCGCCGGCGGTCTCTTCTTCGACATGGGCTCGCACTGCGTGGACATGATCGACTTCCTCCTCGGCCCGATCGACGACGTCAGCGCCGTTGCGCTCAACACCGCGGGCGTCTATCGCACGGAGGACCTGGTCGTCTCGTCGTTTCGTGCCGGTGCGAATGTCGGCGGGACCGGCGTCTGGAACTACAACGCCGATCGCTCTGTAGATCAGACTCGACTCGTCGGGACGCGCGGCACGATCACGTTTTCACTGTTCAATGACGACGACATCGTTGTCTCGAGGGATGGCGCGACGCAACTCTTCGAGAGCCGCAACCCGCCGCACGTGCATCAGCCGCTCATCCAGACCATCGTCGACGAACTCCGCGGAAGCGGCCGATGCGAGTCGACCGGGGCGAGCGCCCTGCGCACCGCCGAGGTCATGGAGCAGTGCGTCGCCGGCTACTACAAACGCTGATGCCTGACGAGTTCTCGGTGACGTGTCCGTTTTGCGGCGAGCAGGTGGAAGTGTACGTCGAGCCTGACGTCACCGGCACATTCGTACAGGACTGCGAGGTGTGCTGCAATCCCTGGCGCGTCCAGGTGTCTGGTCGAGACGAAGAGCGGACTGTCCAGGTGACGCGCGCAGACGGATCAGAATGATCGCGGCGCGAGCGTCAGTGCTGAGTGTCCGGCTTCAGCCGGACCGGAACGGGTCCGCTAAAGCCGGAAACTACAGCACTTCGACAAGGCCCTGCCTTACCCGAGAAGACACTCCACTCAGGGCGTGAGCGTCCGCCGTCCAGAAATCAGATGCACGATGAACAGGACGATCGCGACGACGAACAACACGTAGGCGATGTTGGTTGAGACCGCAGCAACGCCGGATACACCAAGAGCACCGGCAATCAGCGCGACAATCAGAAATACCAAGGCGTAGTACAACATTGATGCCTCCTTGCTTCGCACGGACGCGAGCGTGTCTCTACAGAGCAGAAACCGTGCCGTCGTGTTTTGGGCGCAATTCACGCGCTGGGACTGTTCAGGTGGAAGAAGACTTCCGTTCTCTGGCCAACGGGGGACCCTCTTACGTCAGGTCTTCAACGGGGACGGTGGAATCGAAGTGGAACAGCAGGTCGTACGAGTCCCAACCAGTCTCGCTCGAGCACATCGCCATCGAGGCTCTGCGCATGTGATCCCCGATCTCCGGGTCCGCGTACACGCGCTCCTTGATGACGCTCCACAGGCGCCGGGCGTGGGACGTGCCAAAGGTGAAATTGAAGTACGGGCCGTTGTCGACGCCGCTGTCGAAGGAGTGGTGCTCGACGAGGTCGGTCATCGCCGCGATCTCTTCAAAGGCGACTGTGACGCTGTTCATGTCCATGCCGCTCGAACGGTTCGGTTGAATCTGGATGGATATCGCGCGCATGGTCCTTCTCGAATTCACGTTGTCGCGATGCTACTCCGCCCGCAGGGCGTTGATGGGGTCGACGGACGAAGCACGATGTGCAGGAATGTAGCTCGCCAGCAGCGCAACCGCGAGCATCAGCACCGACATCGCGATGAAGGTAGGAGCATTCAGGGCGCCGACGCCGAAGAGCAGCGATTCCAGCACACCGACAACGGTCCACGCAGCGGCCACGCCGACGACGACGCCGAGGAGGGCGACGCGTCCGCCCTGCAGCACGACCATCCATCGCACCGCCGACGCTTCCGCCCCGAGCGCCATGCGCACGGCGATCTCCCGGGTCCGCTGCGCGACGACGTACGACAGCACGCCATAGAGGCCGATCGCTCCGAGCGTCAGCGCGAAACCTGACGCGATCCCGAGCATGAGCATGGTGAACGACAGTTGCGCGACTGAGCGCTCGGCCAGGTTCTCCATCGTGAAGATCCGGTACATCGGCGCCTCAGGCGCGTATTCGCGCAGAAGCGTCCGGATGTCCGCCGCAATCGACTCGGCGCGCGCGGACTTCACCACATACGCAGGCGATCCGACCGCCCAGCTCCGGGGTTCGGGACCGGCCAATGGCAAATAGATCATCGGGTCGGCCGCCGGTTGGCGGAATCCCCGCAGCCGGATGTCGTCGACGACACCGACGACCGTCAGCGAAGAAGCACTGGCAGGATCCTGGCCGAAGCGCAATCGCTTACCGAGCGGATCCTCGTTGGGCCACAGCAGCTTCGCAGCCGACCGGCTGACGAGCGCGTCGCTCGTTCCTCCAGCCTGGTCGGCGCGATCGAAGAGTCGACCGCTCAAGAGCGCGATGCCCATCGTCTTGAAGTAGTCGCCGCCGGCGTGGGTGAAAGGAATCAACGGGGCGATGCCGCCGCTCGCCTCGCCATGCTCCGAGGCGAAGCGGCCCGCCCCGGACCCTTCGTCAAGCGGCAACTCGTGGACGAGGCCACACCGACTGACGCCGGGCATCGCGCGCAGCCGCTCCATCAAGCCTTCATGGAATCTCGCGAACGTCGGTCCGTCGACGAGCTCCTTGCGAGCCGGCGCGACCTGGAAGGTGAAGATGTTCGCGGTGTCGTATCCGAGATCGACATGGCTCAACTGCCAGAAACTTCGGGCGAGCAGGCCGGCGCCGACCAGCAGCACCAGCGCTGACGCCGTCTGCACGACGACCAATGCGTTGCGTGCGAAGCGCCCCCCAGCGGTTCCGATGCCCCCCACCTGCCGCAGATTCGCCAGGTCGCCGGACCGCGAGAATCGGATCGCGGGCACGAGGCCGAACATGCACGCAGCCGCAATCGACAGACCCGCGATCACGAGAACCGTCGCAGGCTTGAGCGCCACGAGATCGAGATTGGGAATGCCTTCCGGCGCCGCGCTCACGAGCAGCGGCACACCAACCCAGGCGAGGACCGTACCGCCAAGTCCTCCGAGGGCCGCCAGCAGCAACGCCTCCGCCATCTGCGATCGGATCAGGCTGCCTCGTCCTGCGCCCAACGCGCTCTGCACGGCCAGATCGCGCCGGCGGCTCTCGGCCCGGACGACGAACAGATTCGCGACGTTGGCGCACGCGACCAGGAAGACGATCCCGACGGCGCCCCACAGGATCCAGATGGGCCGCGCGAAATTGCCGACCAGCTGCTCGTCCAGTGGACGGACGATGGGTCGATGCTGTTCGATGAGCCTCGCGTACTGCGCCGTACCGCCGAAGCGCTCGGGAAGACGCTTGGCGACTATCGCCAGCTGCGCCGCCACATCAGAAGGACGAACGCCAGGCTTCATGCGACCAACGAGCTGGAAGCCCAACTGCCCCGGCGTGATCCGCCGCTCGTCCGCGATCGACGCGCGGATCCAGATCGCCTGGCGGCTATCCGGAAACCGGAACTCGGGTCCCATGACGCCGATGACCGTGCGGCGGCCGCCGGCCGCTTCGAACGAACGGCCGATGATCGATGGATCCGCGCCGAACCACGTCGTCCACAGCCAATAGCTGATCACCATCACCGGCGCCTGTTCTGCGTCGTCGGCTTCTGTTGGCACCCGCCCGAGGATCGGCCGGGCGCCGAGCGTCGTGAACACGGAGCTGGAAACGACCGCCATGAAGAGCCGGTCCACTCGCTCGGGGGTGCGCGCCGTCGACTGAACGGCCCGATACATTCCGATGCGCTCGAGCAGGTTGGCCTCGTCGCGATACGCGACGAAGAACTCGGGGCCGCCCGCGAACTCCGGCGGAAGATCGGATCCAGGCGCGGAGCCGCGGATCGACACCAGACAATCGGCATCCGGGTAGGACAACGGATTGATCAGCACGGCGTCGACAACGCTGAAGATGGCCGCGTTGGATCCGATGGCGAGCGCCAGAGTAACGGCGGTCACGAGCGTGAAACCCGGCGCGCGAAGGAGCCGCCGCGCCGCGTGGGTAAAGTCGCTCGCCCATCCCTCGAACCACGCGCGCATCGGTCCTCTCCTCTCGTGGGCAGGGTCCATGCCGGATCGCGACACCCCGAAGACGCGTTCGCGAAGCCGCTCGGCGAGAAAGCGGCTCGAGAAAGACAGCGCCTCGTGCCAGTACTTCCGTCGAGCCCGGGAGATCCCGTGCAGCGTGCAGTGGCGCCGGTAGAGCTCGTCGAGATCGTCGACGATGGTTTCGCGCTCGTCGGGAGGCAGCGCCAGCGTCAGCATCCGGCGCGCGGCGTCGGGTGGGGGCGGCCGGCTGGTCACCGGAGCTTCTCGAGTCGGGGATCGAGCCCGCGCCACATCCGGTCGGTCGTGAGCCGGCACTCGCGCAGCGCCTGCAGTCCGCCGCGCGTGATCTTCACGCATCGCCGCGATTTGCCGCCGCGCTCCTCTGTCGGCTCCCCCATCCACGTGGCGACCAGGCCCTTGTACTCGAGCCTTCGGAGCGCGATGTAGACGGCGGCCCGGGCCGCGCGCCGCCGCGTCCGCCGCTCGATTTCTTCCGCGATCGGCACGCCGTACACGTCGCTGGCGCCGGTGAGGTGGATGATCGCCAGCAGCACGAGCTGTTCGAACTCGCCGAGGGTCTCTCGGGGCATAAGGTAAAGCATACTACGCTAACAAAATGGTGCGGTTATTCCGAACCTCGGTTTCGGACTCCTCGGCCACGTGCTCGCCCGCGCGGCGGACACGACAGCGTCGGCTTCGTCATGCTGACGAACACGGGGCCCTTCCGCGACGACATCGGCATGGACTTTCTCCGCCGCGGACCGCCGCTGGCGATCCCGGAAGTCACGCTCACACGCGCCGAGCTCCAGCGCTACGTCGGTACCTACGAAGTCGCGGCGGGCCGGGAGATGACCGTCAGGATGGAGCCGGACGGGACGCTGACGATTCAGGTCCCCGGCAACGTGCGATTCCGGATGTTCGCGGAATCGGATGGAAAGTTCTTCGTGAAGCGGACGCCGTGGCGCTTCGTGTTCACCAGGAATCCCGCCGGTGAGGTGACGGGCCTCGAGGCCGACATGGAAGGCACCAAGCGGGCCGCCACGAAGATCAAGTAGCCCGATGATTCACTTCTTCAGCAGACCTGGCCAGTCTGAAACCACGCCGATGCGCGCGGTGCGATCGCTCCGAATCGGCGTGATGATCAGGAACCGCTGCCCATTCCCAGTCACCGCGAATTGGTCGAGAATTGGATCCGGCCTCCACGGCACGGGAAACAGGACCCGTGGCGGGCCGGGCTCGCCGTTCGGCTGAACGCTCGCGGTCATCAGCCTGCCGTCGAGCGTGAAGTAGTACAGCTCGCGGCCGTCACGACGCCATTTGGGCTGGCCCCCTCCATCAGTCGAGTGCCGCCACCGTTCGCCCTGCCGCCTGAACGGTTGCACGTATACCTCGAAGCGCCCGGACTCGTTCGACGTATACGCCAGCCACCGGCCGTCCGGTGAGAGTTGCGGCTCGTCGTAGACTGCCGGCAAATCCACCACGACGAACGGCTCCCGATCGCCGTCGAGCGGCAAGGCCCACAGACTTACTTTCGAAGCGCTGTCTGTTTGTGAGTAGAAGAACCACTTCCCATCCGCGGACCAGTGTTCCGCCCATTGCATGCCGCTCAGGTGCTTGAGCCGCTCGAGTCGATCGGCCGGGTCGAGGCCGGTGACGAACAGGTCGATGTCATTGCCGACCGTCGCCGAGAACGCAAACCGCTTGCTGTCGGCCGACCAGACAGGATCGTTGTGACCGCCAAATGCGGCCGTTTCATCGCCGGTCGCGGTGTTCACGCCCCAGCATGGTTCCGCGGGCGACATCCAGCAGTGAGAGCGAGAGTGAAGCCGTCGCCCGCTGCCGTATGTACTTGTTCGACGGCCACGCGGCGTCCGTCAGGGGAAAGCGCAATCTGGCGGTACGCGAATAGGGCGCCGAGCTTGCCAAGGGGTGTGCCCTCGCGGTCATGCCACTGAAGTTGGCTGCCGGGCGCGGGATCGTCCGGCACGTAGACGAGCGTGGACCCGGTGCCGACCGCGAAGTGCGTGTAGCCTTTGATAGGCGGCGACGCCAGACGCCAGAACGGTCGGCTCTCCCGCTACCGAACGTCGCTCGGAGTCGAAAGGCTGCGCGACGATCGAACCGCCACGCCCGTAAACCACGTGACCTGACGATGTCACGACCGCGTTCGAAAAGATCGGCAGGACGCGTATCAGCCGGTCCGAGTCGAGTGAGCCGAGAAACACGCCCTGCTGACTGGGGTCGTCCGCTGTCTGCGCGAAGAGGAAGTCGCGGCCGTTCGGGAGAAACGATGGCCAGAGCTGGAGGGTGACCGCAGGATGCGAACCGGACACATCGCGAAAGGCCTGCTGACCAGGCCGCAGAACCTGCAATCGCGGCGCCTCCCATGACGATCGTTCCATCCGCGCCCTGGCGTCACTCCGGCATCCACGTGTCGGCGTAGTAGCTTCTGCCAGGACGCGGTCGGCAGCCGGTAGCCAGGTCAACAGCCCTCAGCCGTCCCGAGAGGAGGTACAGGAAGCTGCGACCGTCGGGTGACCAACTCGCCGCCCACCCGCATCCGCTTTCCTTGATATCCGTCAACTGCCGTATCTACGCCGGTGTCGAGGTGGCGAACGTAGAAGTTGTCGATGCCGACGAAAGGCGACGCGAACGTCCGTCGGGGGACAGCGCCGGCGACCAGGCCTCTCCCACTCGCGCAGGCGCGGCATCGAACATCAACCGCTGCAGGACGCGATCTTGTGGTGGTGGGTCTTTGCGGATCAGGACCACGACGCCCAGCGCGACCACCGCCGTCGCCGCAAGCAGCCAACCGGCAATCCCCGCCAGCCGCGAGGTTCGCGCCGGACGTGACAGCCAGTGCCGCCCCATTCAGATCCCGGATGCCGTGCAGGGCCAGCACCACGTCGTGTGCGTGCTGCCAACGCTCGGTGCGGTCCTTCGCGAGACACTGCCTGACGATCCGGTCCAGTGCCGTCAGCGCGGCGGATGGAGCTCCAGGCAGACGGCGGTGGATCACGTTCGAGGATCGCGACGACGAGGTCCGCGCGGGATTCGGCGGCAAACGCGCGTGTGCCGGCGATCATCTCGTACAGCACGGCGCCGAACGCGAAGACATCCGAGCGCGTGTCGACGCGTTCGCCGCGTACTTGCTCGGGCGACATGTACGGCAGAGTGCCGCCGACGGGCCGCGGATCTGTTGCCATGGCCGCGTCGGCGCCCGCTCCCGCGGCGCCGCGGGTCGTGCACCCGGGCCAGCCCGAAGTCCAGCAGCTTGACGCCGCTCCGGGTGAGCATGACGTTGGCAGGTTTCAAATCGCGGTGGACGATGTCGCTGCGCGTGCGCCGCGGCGAGAGCCTCGGCGATCTGGATCGCGCACGTCAAGGCGGACTCGAACGGCAGCGGTCCCCGACCCAGGCGCTCGGCGAGCGTCTCGCCCTCGAGCAGCTCCATCACCAGGAACTGCCGCTCGACGTGCTGGTCCAGCGTCGCGCGTCCAACGTCGTGGAGCACGCAGATGTGCGGATGCGACAGCTTCGAAATCGCTCGCGCTTCGCGTTCGAAGCGCTCACGGTAATCGGGATCGCTGGCGAACTCGGCTTGCAATACCTTGATCGCCACGTCGCGGCCCAGCCGCGTGTCGCGTGCGCGATAGACCTCGCCCATCCCGCCGGCGCCGAGCGTGGAAATCAGCTCGAAACAGCCTAGGCGAGTCCCTGGCTCGAGGGCGGGCATCGCGATCGTGCGCGACAGAGAGCGCATCTGCGGAAGAGAGCGGTCGTTCGAGGAACTCACCGGCCGCGGCGTGGGCCCGAAGGAGCGACTCGACTTCGTCGCGGACATCAGGCGCATCACGGCAGGCTTCGGTCGAGGTAGGCGCGACGGTCGTCCGGGGGCAGATCTACGACCATTTCGAGAAGCGCACGAGCCCTGGCCCACCGATCGGATGCCAGCATCGCGTTCTCCGGAATACAGTCAGCCTACGAATCGCCGCCGACCGGCAACCCCTGCAACTCTCGATACAGCCACGCGCGCGCCAGGCTCCAGTCGCGCTTCACGGTAGCGGGTGACAAGATCCGGACACCGCGAGCGGTCTCCTCGACGGTGAGCCCGGCGAAGAACCGCAGCTCCACGAGCCGACGCCAACGCGGTTCGAGAGCGTCGAGTCGTGACAACGCCTCATCGAGCGCCAGGACGTCGACATCCGGAGGGAGCAGCAGCGGCTCGTGCCCATTCGGCTCGATCGTCAGCCATCTCCCCGCCGCTTGATCGCCTGCCGCGCCCGTGCGTGATCGATCAGGATCCGCCGCATGGCCTGCGCGGCGATGCCGAAGAAGTGGCTGCGGTTGTGCCACTGCACGCGGCGCTGATCCACCAGCTTCAGATACGCCTCGTGCACGAGTACCGTCGCGGCAACGGAGTTGTTCGCTCGTTCGCGTCGCAAATACGCTTTCGCCAGCTGTTTGAGCTCGCCGTACCACGATCTCGATCAGCTGACGATGAGCGACTTCGCTGCCTTGACTCCACTCGGCGAGCAACTCCGTGACGCTCATCTCAGGAGCCATACCTGTTAGCCGACCGAGTATACCTCTCGATCTGTTCGGTGAGCCTGTTTGCCGCCGCCCTCCGCGTGTAGATCCGAGGGCATCCTGATGACGGCAAACACCGAACGGTTCAGCTGTTGGGCGGCCGCTCTGCTCACCGTGACGCTGGGCGCGTCGCCCTGCCTGTCGGCTTCCTCGTCGGCGGAACGATCTGATCACGACGACCGATCGATTCGGATCGCCCTCCGTCTGCTGGCGGTGCCGCCGTCCGTTCTACTTGAAGTCGTCGACGACGGCCGGTTGCCGGGCGCGCTTCGCGACGACGTGAAGGGAGCCTGCGCCTACGTCCGGATCGGTGTTCCGCAGATTTTCGTCAGCTCGTCCTGCCCCACGTTACTGGCGGCCGAGCGAGAGCTTGTTCGAAGCCATGAAGCTGGCAGCGATCCTGCGTCACGAGATGGCGCATCTCGATGGCGAGGATGAAGCACAGGCGAGAGCTCGCGAAGCCGTTACGTTTCGGGAGCTTCTTCGACGCGCGCCAGCGGACCTCTTGACTCCTGGCATTCAATACGCCGCCGCACTCGAGAGACATGCCGCGGCGCTGCGATCGGCGGGCGCGTCGTCAAGATCCACGCGCTCACCTAGGCCGCGCGATTAGTCAGGAAAGAACAGTTGATCGCCCGGAACAGCTGAGCTACTGTGCCCGGCATGCGCCGGTTTCTTCTGTCGATCTCCGCTACCTGTCTGCTGGCGGGGCCTGCGACGACGACGTGGGCCGCTCCCGGTCCAGTCGCTATGGCGGCGCAATCGTCGCCGGCTCGCGACGCCCTGTCGGCGGCCGACAGGCTCAGGGTTCGCGAAGGCAAAGAAGCGCTCGAACAGGCAGCGGATCTGTACCGTCGCAGTCTCGACCTGGCGATTGCCGAGGCCCTGCCCGACGTACAAACATTGGCGCGGCTAGGGATCGGGCTGTCGCTGTCGCTCCTCGGTCAGTCGGAGGACGCGATTCCGTTCCTGCTTGAGGCAACGGACGCGCTCCGGCTCCGCGGCAACGATCCCCGCCTGGCGGAGGGGCTGATTGCCCTGGGTACCGAGTTGGGGCGCGTCGGCGACAATCCTGCGGGTGGCCGCGCCATCGTCGAAGCGCTGGCGATCGCCGACAGGGTGAAGGATCCAGGCGTGCGCGCGCAGGCGCTGGCCGAAATGCCGGTCCCGCTTGCCGACGGCCGTTCGCTTCGAGCGTTGCGCGAAGAGGCGGTTGCTATCCAGCGCTCGCTCGGGAACGATTCCGCCCTCGCGTCTGCGCTGAACGGACTTGGGTTTCTCGTCACCGAAGCCGGCCTGCCGAAGGACGCGATCAGCATCCACGAAGAAGCACTTGCGCTCGCGCGACGCGCGAACGCACCGCGGCAGGCGGGGTCGGCGTTGAGCCTTCTCGGTTACGCGAAGTATCGCGCCGGCGATTTTCTTGGCGCGATTCCTCACTATCGAGAGTCGCTGCCCCTCTCCCGACAAGCCGGAGATCGGCTGCAGGAGAGTTACACGCTGAGCAGCCTGGGACTCTGTCTGATGTACGTGGCTCGCGCCAACGAAGCGGTTCCGCTGCTCAGGCAGACCGCTGAGTTGCGGCGAGAGCTCAAAGTGCGAGCGCTCGAGGGCGTCAGCCTTCACAACATCGCTCTGGCGCTCGCGCAGATTGGACGCGGGCCGGAAGCGCTGGACCTCTTCAACCAGGCGGTCGCCATTCACCGCACTCGCGGGGATCGCGGCGAGGAGGCCGTGACGCTCCTGGCACTGGCGGCGATGAAAGAGGGGCACGACGACGAAGGGGCCCTGGATCTGAGCCGGCGCGCCCTGGAGCTCGCGAGACAAGCGGGTGACGAGTGGCGGGAGACCGCGGCCCTGCTCCGGCTCGGCGCGATCCACGCCACGCTCGGTCAGTATCGGGACGCCATCAATCAGTACCAAGCTGCCGTCGATCTCGCCGTACGCCGGCAGGACATGTCGCTCGAGTCGCAGACCGAACGTCAGCTCGGGCAGTTGTACGGCCTCATCGGCAATTGGATCGAGGCATTGGTACACTTCGATCGGACGAACACGCGCTCGACGGATCCGCTCGAACGCGCCTCAGCCCTCAGTCAGTCGGCCGTCATCAAGGCCCAGCTCGGCGATCTGCCCGATGCCCGCAAGAGGCTTGCCGAGGCACAGGCGCTCGGAGGCAAGGTCGATCACGCAGGCATGAAGGCGAGACTGGCTGACAGCGCGGCCGCCATCGCGCTGCTGGCCGGCGACACCAGGCGCGCCATCCAGATGTTCGAGGAGGAACTGGCGATCAGGCGGCAGAGTCAGGATGCGCAAAGCGAGGCATCGATCCTGGTGCGGCTCGGTCAGGCCTATGCGCTCCGCCGCGAACACACAAGAGCGCTGCAGTTCCTGGATCGCGGCTTGACCCTCAGCGTTCGCAGCCGCAACGGGGCGGCCCAGTCGGTGGCGCTGACCGAACTCATGCGGCTTTCGCGCGACCGACGGCAGCCTGCGGCCGCCGCCTTCTTCGGCAAGCAGGCCGTGAATCTTTTTCAGCAGACGCGCGCCAATTTGCTGCAACTCGACCCGGCGATCCAGCGCAGGTACGTCGAGTCGCGCGCCGACGTCTACCGCGAGCTGGCCGATATCTTGATAGGCAGCGGCCGCTTGTCGGAGGCCCAACAGGTGCTCGATCTGCTCAAGCAGGAGGAGTACCTCGACTTCGTCCGGCGCGCCGGGCAACAGGCGCGCGAACTGCAACGCGTCGATCTGACCCGATCGGAAGAGCCGTGGGCGGCCCGATATCGCGAGATCGAGCAGCGCGTGATCGAGCTAGGCCGCCGCCACGGCGAGCTGCTCGGCATGTCGGCCCGGAGCGCCGCCGAGACGCGTGAGCTCGAGGAGGTGGAAGCGGATCTACACGTGGCCAACGACGCCTTCTCGCACGCCTTGCGGCAACTGGCCACGGACCTTGGAGCACGCGACGCGCGCGTGAGTCAACTCGAAGGTGCGCGGGGGCTTATGCCGACGCTGCGCGAGTTGGGCCCCGGAACGGTCGCCGTCTATACCCTCGTTACGCGAACACGGTACCACGCGATGCTGATCACCTCCGATGCGCGAAAGGCCGTGACGACGCGCATTACCGACGACGACCTTTCCCGGCTTGTCTCCCGGTTCCGCGACGCGTTGCTGTCACCGGTGACCGATCCGCGGCCGCTCGCGGCGGAGCTCTACGACGTCATGATCCGTCCTCTCGCGCGCGATCTCGAGCAGGCGCATGCGACGACCGTGCTCTGGGTGCTCGACGGGGTTCTGCGTTACGTGCCGGTCGTCGCCTTGTACGACGGCCAGCAGTACGTTGCCGAGCGGTACCGATCCGTCGTGTTCACTCCAGCCAGCCACAATGATCTGAAGGCCACGACCACAGCCACGTGGACGGGAATCGGAGCAGGCGTCTCGCAAGCCACCGCGGGGTTTTCGGCGCTGCCGGCCGTCTCCGAGGAATTGCATGAGATCTTCGGATCCGAGAACGGCCAGCGCGCGGGTCTCGTCAAGGGCCGGATCCTGCTCGATCAAGCCTTCACTGCCGACGCCTTCCGGGTCGCGTTGCGCGAGCGGGCGCCGCTCGTCCACATCGCCAGCCATTTCCAGTTCAGGCCAGGCAACGACGTCGACTCCTTCCTGCTGCTCGGCGACGGCTCGCGGTTGACAGTCGCCGATCTCCGCCGGGCCACGAACATCTTCGAGGGCGTGGAGCTGCTGACGATGTCGGCGTGCAACACGGCAATCGGCGCGTCCGGCGCGCGAGGCGAGGAGGTCGAGAGCTTCGGCGCCTGGGCACAGCTGAACGGCGCCAAGTCGGTCATCGCGAGCCTGTGGCCCGTGGCCGATTCGAGCACGCGCGCGTTCATGCAGCAGTTCTACCGCGCGCGCGTCGAGGGCAGGCTGAGCAAGGCCGAGGCGATGCGCGCCGCGCAACTCTCGTTACTCCGCGGCGCCTCGGGTATGGCGGCCGCGCCTCAACCTGCCGCCAGGCCCGCGACTTCCGCCCGTGGCCTCGTGAAGTCAAAGGGCTCGGCGCCGCTGCGGGCGTTCGTCCGCTCGGACGCCGCGCCGTGGGCGCATCCGTACTACTGGGCCCCGTTCATCCTCATCGGCAACTTCAACTGAAGGAGCCCGACCACACACGCGACGTGAGGATGAGACGTCGGTTCAGCGCGGTGGATCAGCGAGGCTGTGGACTCGTAATCATCTGGTAGACGTAGTCGGTGAGATCGCGCAGTCGAAGAGCGGCAGTATCCCTCGACCAGTCGCCACTTGTCGGAATGGCTCGGTACTTCTACCGCACGTGTCAGGATCAGCGCCGCAGCGATGGTCGCTCTTGCTTGAATTTCAGTCGGTTCCATTTCAGCTCCTTCTCTAGCCCGCTCAGGCCGCCATTCCGCGACGCACGACGGCGCTCGAATAGATCACGGCGCACGCCTCCCACAACGAGATCGACTTCGGACTGTCAGTCAACATCGATAGGAGCTGCGCCGGCTGCCGCCTCACGTTCGAGATCTCCGATGCCTTTCAACGTCTCGGCTCTCAGTGCTCTCAGGTTTACCGCGTTAGAAGACGTCGCTCCGCCAATACAACACCTCCTCGCGGGAAAGCCGCAGTTGTTTTCCCGCGCCTGTGAGGAACCGCCCCAACATGACCTCTGTCGAAGGCCGCGCCGATACGATCGTGATCTGGGGAGGCACGAAGCCAGGCGGCAGCCACCCGCGGATGATCGGCCGTTGTTCCACTGGTTCGCGCGCGATGAGTGCTTGAAGGATGGCGCCGACACGTGCGCCAGAGGGGTCACGGTCGCCGCATTCTTCAATCGTCCACGTGCGGTCGACGATGCTGACGACCATGTAGGCGGCGGCCGTGATGCCTTCTTCAGCGATGACGAATTGGAGCTGGCGAACACCGGCGGATCCCAACCCCGCCAGCAGTCGCTTCTTCGTAATGACGTACTTCACAAGATCGACGTCTCGATCGAGGTGGAATCGGAATTGACTGGCACGGGCCTGACCCATCGCGGCGATCGCCGCCAGATCTCGGTCCTCGCCACCGCGTACCAGCGTCATCGGCGCGCCGTACCGCGACGATTCCGCCACCTTCAGCTCGACATCCACCGTAGGGATCACCTCGAAGGACTCAGGCGCATAGCACGTCCGGTCCGTTGTGATAAAGAGGAGCGCAAGATCCGCTCCGTCCCGCCTCGCGTCGTCGATCAACCGCTCGACCAGCACCCGCGCATGACAGCCGTCGTGGCGCGCCGGGTCGGTGCACACCGCGCCAATGCCGCAGATGCTCACACGTTGCCGATCGATGGTCCCCGAGAGGTCGTATCGCTGCGCGCTGGCCAGCAGGTCAGCCCCCTCCACTAGCGCAAATCGACGCTGATGACACAGTGCCCAGGCGGTCTTCCTCTGGGCCGCGTCAAATTTGGCGAAGGCTTGGCGACTCAGGTCTTGGTGCAAGACGGGGTACGTCGTATCCAGGATCCGTTCGAGAATGGCGCCTTCAGCCGCCACAACGGTGGGCATCTACACATTATCGGGTCAGCCCACATGAATGGCCGTGCTTTTCGAGCGCGATCGACCTCAAGCGTCCGATGTGGGATTCAGAGTTCAGCGAGGGGACGCGCCGTAAACAGATGCCGACATGGCCTGGCAATCAGACGTGCCCACCGGTTCGCGCGGCTCACACGCGCGCTGTCGGTGGCGATCCCGGTGTTCGCGTACATCTGCCTGTATAACTTCGAGAGCAACACGAACGCGAGCCGCGCTCGAAGGTTCGGCGTGCACCGCGATCGCGCCCAGATCCGCCGCAGGCTGTAGAACCGATCCCACACGGCCTGTGTCCTCGCGCGGATCTCGTCTGGAGACATGACGGGATGGGGTGCGTACACCTTGGGACGCTGGGCTTGTGGGATCAGCCAGTGGCGCGTGACCGGGACGCCGGCAATGCGGGTGGCGTCCTCACCGAGACCCTTCTCCCAGGCCGCGAAGTCGACCGTGCCGGGATAGGGAGTGAGCATCACGAACTGCGCAAACGCCAGCCCCGCGCGATCAGCGATGTCGGCCGTGGCCGCGAACGTGGACGGGCGATCGCTCGGAAGCCCGAAGATGAACGAGCCGAGGACATGCACGCCATGATCGCGGAACGTGCGCAGGCGCGTGACCAATGCCTCGCCAACGTCGTTGAAGCTCTTGTACACGTCCTTGAGGCCTTCCGGCGTGACCGCCTCTACGCCGACGAGTGCCCCTTTGATATTGGCCCGCCGCATGGCCGTCAGGAACGCAGCATCCTCCGCGGCCTCCATGGTGATCTGGGTGAAGAACACCATGTCCGACGGCAGGTGCGCCAGCCGGTCCATCAGCTCGAACCGCTCCGCGCGTAACGCTCGCAGTTGCTCGAGCCGCACCACATTGCCCTGGCGCTCCGCCATCGCGAGGTCGGTCAACGTCACCGGGTAGAAGTTGTCGTCGGCCAGCGCCACGAAACGGAACCCTCGTCGGCGGAGGTCGCGGATCTCCTCGACGACGACGTCCACTCGACGCTGTCGCGGCGCCTGACCATCGGTTCGCCAGACCGAGCAGAACGAGCAGTGCTTCGGACAACCGCGCACCGTCTGGACCGAACCCCACATGTAGCGTCCTTGAGGCAGCAGCTCCCAGCGCGCGGAGACGAATCGATCGGCATCGACACGTCCGGCCTCATAGACGGGCTTCAGCGTACCGTGCGACGCATCGTCGAGTACGAGCGGCCAGATGACGTCGCCGTCACCCTTGACCACGGCGTGGGCGCCGCCCAGGCTGAGCGCCTCGTCGGGGTAGAGCGTGGCGTGGATACCGCCGAAGATCACGACTGCCCCTCGGGCCCTCGCGAGGGTGCCGAGCTCGTATCCGCGAAGTGCATTGCCGGTGTGAATACCGACGCCGACGACATCGCCGGGTTGAACGGTGCCCAGATCGAAGGGCTCCAGGGTTTCGTCGGTGATGCGCGGAGTCCCAAATGACGCCGGAGTCGCCGCACCCAGGACGAACAACCACCGAGGCGTGATCACGCCGACGCCAAATGACAGGTGACTGGGATTCACCAGATGAACAGTCATATCGCTCGGCAACAGACGCGCTGGCGGTCTCATGGCGGGGGCGCTAGACATATTAGACGAACAGCGCGATGCCCGCCAGATGGCCAGCCGTGACCAATTGCCGCGACTGGTTAACCGTTCTGGTGCGTTTCGCAGCGATATTCATGGAGCCATTGCGCGCTGACCGTGCCGAGATCGTCTTCACGGCGCGCCCGATGATCGTACATCCAGAGCATGACTGCGGCCACTCCAGACAGCCAGAGGAGGTGAATCAAGAGGCACCGTCTTGCGGCCCAGCCGGAGTCTCATGATGACACAGGAGCAGCGACGAACGTCCACGTGATCTGAACATTGTCTAACCGCTAATCTCTGGGCGCCTCAGTGTGGAGTGCCCGTAGAAATCGTTTAGCGCATTGCCACTGAAGCCCAGATGATCACTCCGATCGTCAACATGATCGCCGCGAGCAGGCGCATGTTCCGTGCGACACGGACGTTATGGCGCACCCCCTTCGCTTGCCACTGTGCCCACCGCTCGTCAAACGTGAGGGTTGCCGCCGTCTCTACGGGGGATGGGCTGACTACGACCGCGTCTCTGTATTCATTCATGATGTGATCTCCACCGAGCTTTTCAGTACATTCCTGCGCCCATGCCGCCGCCCGGCATCGCGGCGTCCATGTTCTTTTCCGGAATCTGTGTGATGACCGCTTCCATGGTCAGCAACAGCGATGCGATCGACGCGGCGTGCTGCAGTGCGGAACGGACCACTTTCGTGGGATCGATCACGCCCGCCTGCACGAGGTTCTCGAACTTCTCGGTCTGCGCGTTGAAGCCTTCCTCGGGACCCATCTCCCGCACCTTCTGCACGACGATTGAGCCCTCGTGGCCCGCGTTCGTTGCAATCCAGCGCAGCGGCTCCTCGATCGCGCGAGCGATAATCTTGACGCCGATTTGCTCATCGTCGTCGAGCTTGAGTTCCTGGAGCACCTTCGAGGCCCGCAGGAGTGCCACACCGCCGCCTGGCACGATGCCCTCTTCCACGGCCGCCTTAGTCGCGTGCATCGCGTCCTCGACGCGAGCCTTTTTCTCCTTCATCTCGGTCTCGGTGGCCGCGCCGACCTTGATGATCGCCACGCCACCGACCAGCTTGGCGAGCCGCTCCTGCAGCTTCTCCCGGTCGTACTCGGATGTCGTGTCCTCGACTTGCGCGCGAAGTTGCGTGACGCGGCCCTCGATTGACGCCGGGCTGCCGGCGCCATCGACGATCGTGGTGTTGTCCTTGTCGATCGTGACTTTCTTCGCCTGGCCGAGGTCCTCGATCTTGAGAGAGTCGAGCTTGATCCCCAGGTCCTCAGTAATGGCGCGGCCGTTAGTCAGAATGGCGACGTCTTCGAGCATGGCCTTGCGACGGTCGCCGTAGCCGGGCGCCTTCACCGCGGCCACCTGGAGCGTGCCGCGCAACTTGTTGACGACGAGCGTCGCCAGCGCCTCTCCCTCGATGTCCTCCGCGATGATGAGCAGCGGACGGCTCAGGCGCGCGACCTGCTCCAGGACCGGCAGCAGATCCTTCATCGAGCTCATCTTCTTCTCATGGATCAAGATGAACGGATTCTCCAGTACAACTTCCATCCGCTCGGGGTCGGTCACGAAGTACGGCGAGAGATAGCCGCGATCAAATTGCATGCCTTCGACGACCTCGAGCGTTGTATCGAGGGTCCGCGCCTCTTCGACCGTGATGACTCCGTCTTTGCCGACCTTCTCCATCGCTTCGGCGATGATTCGGCCGATGGTCTCATCGTGGTTCGCCGAAATGGTGCCGACTTGGGCGATCATGGGGCCGCTCACTGGCTTGGACTGTGCCTTCAGCGACGCCACGATGGTCGCGACGGCCGTTTCAATGCCGCGCTTGATGGCCATGGGATTCGCACCTGCGGCGACGTTCTTCGCGCCCTCGCGGTAGATCCCCTGGGCCAGGACGGTCGCAGTGGTAGTGCCGTCCCCGGCGACGTCTGATGTCTTGCTGGCCACCTCGCGCACCATCTGAGCGCCCATATTTTCGAGCGGATTCTTCAGCTCGATTTCCTTGGCGACCGTGACGCCGTCCTTCGTAATCGTGGGCGAACCGAATTTCCTGTCCAGGATGACGTTGCGCCCCTGGGGACCGAGCGTCACCTTCACGGCGTCGGCCAGCTGGTTGACGCCGCGGAGGATCGCCTGCCGCGACTGCTCGCCGTACACAATCTGTTTGGCCATAGCGCTTGTGCTCCTGATGCTTCAAAGATGCGGTGGGCCTGCCGGAGCAGAGCCCTACTTCTTCGTCTTCGTCGTCTTTTTCTTGATGTCGCCTTCTCCGACCACCGCCAGGACGTCGTCTTCACGCATGATGAGGTATTCGTCCCCATCGAGCTTGATCTCCTGGCCGGAGTACTTGCCGAACAGAATGCTGTCGCCCGCCTTCACGTCGAGCGGGACGCGCTTGCCATCGTCTTTGAACTTGCCACTACCCGCGGCGATGACTTTGCCCCGTTGTGGCTTTTCTTTCGCGCTGTCGGGAATGATGATTCCGCCGACTTTCTGTTCGCCTTCCTCGCGGCGCTGAACGACGATGCGGTCGTGTATGGGTCTGATAGTCATAAATGTCGACTCCAACGTGGCGCGAATGGGTGAACATGCGACCCCGGCGAAAAAAGAAGGCGGGGTTCCCCGACCCGCCTCCACAGCAGTGACTTACGCAGCTACTGCGACCTTGATCTTGTTGGGCTTGGCTTCCTGACGCAGGGGCAGCCGGACCGTCAGCACGCCGGCCTTGTACTGGGCGCTGACCTTGCCGGCGTCGATCGTCGGAGGCAGCGCGAACGTCCGCGCGAACGAGCCATAACTGCGCTCGATGCGATGGAACTGCTCCTCGCTGACTTCGGTATCGAGCTTCTTCTCGCCACTGAGCGTGAGCGTGTTGTCTTCAACCGTGAGCTCGATCTCCTCCTCTTTCATGTCGGGCAGCTCAGCCTTCAGCACGAGCTCCTGCTGGCCGTTGCTGTAGATGTCGACCACCGGCACCCACGCGCCGCGGTTGAGGTCTTCCTGAGGCCGGCGGTAGTAGCCCTCGAGCACCCGGCTCATGCTCTCCTGCAGCGCGGCCATGTCACGGGACGAATCCCAACGAACGATAGTCATGATGATTCTCCTTTTGCTGATGACACTCTGTCGGCGGGACGTACCCGACCCTCGCAACCCAACTGCGAAGCCGGCGCGCCAGCCGTGTCGGCTTCAGGCAGTCGCGCGAGCACCGATCTTGTGGAAGGTCGAGTTGGACACCTCGTACGTCTGCACCTGAGGCGTGCCCTCCACCACCGGCTCCAGCGCCTTCAGCACACCGGAATACGCGCTGCGGGCATAAGTCTCCGCGTCTTCCTTCAGGTCCCACACGCTGATACCGACCGCCTCCGCTCCGCCGGCGGCGACGAGCGAGATTTCGTCCTGGAAGCCCTTCTGCTTTCTGAGCACGGGGATGACGTCCTGGTCGAGGAGCCGGGTGAACTCTCCTGAACGACCGGGCTTGAGATGGAAGGAAACAGCGCGAGCAAACATGTCAACCTCCTGGTTGGCGTGCCTAAAAGAGGAGGGACCAGATAACCTGACTTAGTTCAGAGCATCTGAAGGATCGAGGGGTAGGCTGCAATCCTGTTAATCAGTTTCGGTTAATTAACTCTTTGTGTCAAGCTAAATATGCGATAATGACAGCGTCATCGAAGTTAATTAATTAATTAAGTTAACTGACCCGGAGGAATTCCTGTGGATTTCCCGCTCCTCATCCGCCAGCGGCTCAAGGAATTGGGGACCGAACAAAGAGACTTGGCGGCGGCGGCCCAGGTGACCGAGTCCTACGTTTCCCAACTACTGACAGGAAAGAAGGCGCCACCGGCGCCCGAGCGGACCGACATCTACGACAGGATGGAGACCTTCTTGAGGCTCCCTCCCGGGAAGTTGGCCACGCTGGCTGATCTCAGCCGCATGGACGGCCTGAAGAGAAAGCTGGCGGACCCTCCGTCGCCCTTGTTCAAGGAAGTACGGGAGTTGATTCTTCGCAAGTACGCTTCCGGAAACGCGCAGCCCATCCGTACGATGTTCGAGAAGGAGCCCTTCGGCGCCCTTGAACGCCTCGTCACCCAGAAGCTGCTGGACGTTGCCAAGCGACTGACGAAACAGGAGTTGAACGATGAAAACTGGCTCCGTCTCGTCGCTCGACTCAGCGACAGAAGCTACGAGCAGATGCGGGTCATGGGGCTCGAGTTCCTCGAAACGGATGTCTTCAATGTTTCGCCCGAGAATTGCGTCACGTTTTTGGATCCGCTGGTCGAATCGTGGGACATCGACCTCACGACGTTCGCGATGGAGATCGTCCTGAACCGCCGCCTGGCGCCCGGACACCCGAAAAAATTCGAGTTCGTGGAACGGGAACCCGTCCCACCGGTCAACGAAGAGCCGGGGCTCCAAGCCTTCCTGCAGGATCCCTCGCTGAGGGGCGATGCGACCACCGAGGAAATTGAGTTTCTCAAGAAACTGAGATTCACGCGAAACCGGCCAACCCCGCTCTACTACTACCGGGAGCTGCAGAACCTGCGAGACCCACTCCATTTTCGCCGCGCCCCGGCGGATGTGGCATCTGGTGGATGAGTCGTTGGCCGTGCACCGCGTCGCGAAAGCTACGGCTCGCAAGAAACCGGTCGCGGCGGGCAGGGAGATGACCGACAGGATGGAGCCGGACGACGTGCTGACCATCCAGGTCCCCGGTAACGTGCGATTCCGGATGTTCGCGGAATCGGATGGAAGGTTTTTCGTGACGCGGACGCCACGAGGATCAAGTACCCCCGATGATCTTCCTGTAGCGGGGGCAGCTCCGCACCGCGCAGCCGATCAACAAGGGGCCGTTCGGTCCATCGCAAGCGACGGCGATGCCGTCACCGGAAGTTATTCACGAGCATCAACTCGTCGATCGACGAGTCGATACGTGTGAAGAGTAACGGTCCGACCGTCGCGGTCGCGCTGAATCCGAAGGCTACGGTGCCAAGGTTGTCAGCCACCGTCGTCGACTGCGACCATCCTTCGCTCGCGCTTCGGGCGAACTTCGGCTCGGTAAACCAAACGAGCTGTTTGACACGCGAAGGATGCCGCGCCGTAGCGTCGCCTGGCTGCGCTTTCGCGAAACGTCATTTCGAGCGCCTCGCCCAACGCTGACAAAAACGCCGATGTCACCGGACCAGCTTTGAATAGCTCAGCAGTTTTATCCGCGCTGGAGTCTGCGCAGCGATCCACAGTAGAGTGTGACCGTCCTCGAGAGCAATCGATGCGACGTCCACATCTCGCACGCAATGACGACCCTGATGCGACGAAGTCGAGTGCGATCGTCCCGCAGACTCCAATCTACTTCCATGGTCTGACTGAGGCGGCCGGATTTGTCCTATTGACCGAGACCATTTACGCCAACGAAACTGCGCTGCAGATTTTGACGTATCCCAACCAATCAGGCGGCAGCAGTCTCGCCAGGAAACGGCTGACTTCGATCGTGGGAAGTCAAACACCTGATTCTGGTTTTAGCGAGACGACGTTTCTCTCCGGCAAGCGGGTCTATGTGTGCCGCTGCTTCGTTCTGAAACCGCGCAATAGTCATGCGACGCCAATCAGAGCGATGTTGCTGGAGCGCCGCGTGCGCAATCGTAACAGTCTGCCCGAAGTCACCCAGCGCTTTCACCTGAGTCGCCGGGAACACGAAACGGTGTGCCATCTCGTCAACGGGCTCACGACCAAGGAGGTGGCTGCGCGTATGAGTATCAGTCCTAACACGGTCAAGCAATTTGTTCGTTTGGCTATGAGCAAGATGGGGGTGTCGACCCGCGCCGGGATCGTGGGGAAAGCGCTGACCCCCTGAGGTGAATCGAGTCGAACGTGAGAACGCTCATCAGCATCACGACGGCCGAACCAGGAGCACGTAGATCTCTCGATACCGAATGACCTGAATCTCTCCGGTCGAGGTCTGGACCTGCTGCGTGGGAATGCGGTGTTTGAGGACGCGCCCGGAAACCACCGCCACCGCGTCCGGCGTGAACGCGCCGCAATCGAACTGATTCGTGGCGATGACCTTGCACTTCAGCGGCTCCTCAGCTCCCTGTTCTCCCGCTCGATACAGGGCGAGAGCGGCACTGCCGCTCGGCGACTCCCCCACGGTCACCAGTTGCAGCGACGCGGAGGTTGGGTTGATGCAGCCCGTACCCGTGGCTGGAAGACAAGGGCCGAGCGTGTCCTCCCTGACCACGTGAACCCGGCCACGTACTCGGATTGGAGCGTCGAGAAACGCACCAGGCGACGCGAGCACCTCGGAGGGGGTCACCGCGTCACCGCCTGACGGACCCACGACCTGCCCGGCACACGCATCGCCGCTCAGTCCGATCGCCAGAACGGCTGCCAGCGCCATCGTGTTGTGTAACCCGGGTGGCACCTGAATTCTCCTGAAGCTCCGAGCCGTCACCGTCCGATTAGATTATGCGCAGGTCCTCGCCGCGATCACAAGTTGTGATGTCCCGAACACAACCACCCGGATTGAACTAACCCGATCGAATACGTCAAGCGTGCTCGCCCGAACGGGTCATTGACGGTTGAGGTGGAGTCGCCCATGCTGTCGCGGCGTTGCCGCACCTCTTCAGCATGGACGCTTGCTGCGAGCGAATCGTGATGAACGCGAGACGGCGAAGGAGAGACATCATGAAGACTCTCAGACGGATCTGCCAGTCGCGCGCTCGTGTCGCCATCGCGTTCGCTGCCATGATCATGGCGATCGGATTGGCGGTCGAAAACACGCCGATCCTGCCGTCGAACGGGGTCGTCGTCGCGGCGCAGCAATCGCCGGGCGCGGCCAGACCGATCGTCGGGCCGAAGGTCACACCGAAGTTGTCCGGTCCGGCCCGCGATCTGCCGGCCGCTGAACCACCCTCGGGCGAGGAGGTCAACCCGCTACAGAGTGACGCCGCGGCCCGACCCGTTGCCGAGGGACTCCAGCAAGGGACGCGATCCGCTCGCCCAGTTATCAGACGTCGGCGTGTTCGCCCTCAACCAGCTGAGCGCTCCGATCGTGAACGTCCCAGGGCAGGGTGGCTCCAACCCGAACGACACGAATGGCGACGTCGGCCCCAACGACTACGTCCAGATGATCAATTCCACGTTCCAGATCTTCGACAAGCAGGGCAACCCGCGAGGCCCGGCCGCCGCGATCAGCACGCTGTGGACGAACGTCAACCCGGCCGATACGAGCGAATGCGCCACTCAGAACAGGGGCGACCCCATCGTCCTGTACGACAACGTGGCGGATCGCTGGCTTCTCAGCCAGTTCGCGCAGACGCAGTTTCATCTGCATCGCCATCTCGCAGACAGCCGATCCGACCGGAACCTATTACCTGTACCAGTTCGACACCGGTCGTTTTCCCGACTACTTCAAGATCGGGGCCTGGCCGGATGGCTACTACGTGAGCGCCAACCTGAACGGGCCCAACGAGGCGCTGGCCGCGGTCTTCGACCGCGCCAACATGCTGAACGGCAACCCCGCGGGATCGGTACTGTTTGCGGCTCCATCGCTGGTGGGCAACTTCGACATTCTCATTCCCAGCGATGTTGACGGCAATGTCGACCCGCCATTCGGTACCCCCAACTTCATGTACCGCCCGCGCGACGTAGGCGTCGCGCCCGGCGGCGTAGACCGACTCGAAGTGTGGGAATTCCACGTCGACTGGGCTGTGCCCGCCGACTCGACGTTCACCGGCCCCATCGACATTCCGACCAATGAGTTCGATTCGACGACATGCGGCTACGTCTTCCCATCGGACTGCATTCCGCAGCCGGGCACGGCGCAATTGATCACCGCGATCCCGTTTGGCGGAATGTACCGCTTCCCGTACCGGAATTACGGCGACAGGGAGGTCCTTGCGGGCAACTTCACCGTGGACGCCAACGGCGCCGACGGCGTCGGCATCCGCTGGTTCATCCTCGAGCGTAACGGCGGAGGTGCGTGGACCGTTGCCAACGAGGGCACCTACGCGCCGCAGCCGGTGGGTGCGCCGGCGTTCGTCCACCGCTGGATGGGCAGCGTCGCGATGGACCGCTTCGGCAATCTCGCGCTCGGTCACAGCCGCTCGAGCTCCCAGGATCCGTTTCCGACGATTCCGGGTTCCGGATTTCCGTCGGCGATGTACACCGGCCGCATGGCGGGTGACCCGCTCGGCCTGCTGCCGCAGCCGGAGTTCCTGATCCAGCAGGGCCAGGGTGTCACCGGCAGCGATCGCTGGGGCGACTACTACACCATGACCGTCGACCCCGTCGACGACTGCACCTTCTGGTACACCGGCGACGCGACGGCGGCGAACGGAAGCCGGCAGTCCCGAATCGCGAGCTTCCGATTCTCCAACTGTGCGACCGACCTGCGGATTACGAAGACTGTCATCCCATCGCATCCGAACGCGGGTGAAGAGATCGTCTACCGGATAACGGTCTTCAACGACGGCCCGATCAACGCGCAGAACGTCGTCGTCACCGACGTGCTGCCGGCGCAGGTGGCCTATCTTGCAAATACGGATACGTGCACTGGCGTGGCGGTCGGCGGAACGGGCACGCTCACCTGCCCGCTCGGCACCATACCCGTCGGCGAGAGCCGACTGTTCGATATCAAAGTCCGGATCAACGCGAATCTCGGCGGCGCGACCGCGATTACGAACACGGCAAGCGTCACGGGGGATCCGGGCGAGTTGGATCCGTCCGACAACACGATCTCGCTGACCCATCTGGTCAACGAGCTGGCGGACCTCAGCGTCACGAAGACCTGCAAGCCGGACGGCTCCGCACCGGCAGGAACACCCGGCAACTGCACCATCATCGTGATCAACAACGGTCCATCGGCGGCGAGGCTCGTGAACCTCTCCGATACGCATGTCAGCAATGGCATCTTCACCATCGGGCCCGTCACATCCAGCCAGGGCGTCTGCGCCGTCGCTGCTAACGTCGTCACCTGCAGCCTCGGCACGATTCTGCCGGGTGCGTCGGTGAGCGTCAATGTGACGATCAACACAGCCGAGGGCGTGGATGTGAACGACATCGCCCGGGTGACGAGTGCGACGCCCGATCCAAACGCGTCCAACAACGAAGCGTCAGCGGGGGTCTCGTTCTCCGGGTCCGCGGACCTGTCTATCGTGAAGACGGGCCCGGCCTCCGTGCAGCTGGGCAGCAACTTCAACTACACCATCACCGTTGACAACCTTGGCCCATCGACCGCGAGCAACGTCGTGGTCGTCGACGTGCTGCCTTCCGGCGTCGAGTTCGTGTCGGCGATCGCCAGCGTCGGCACGTTTACCGTCGTCAACGGGACGATCACGTGGACGCTGGGAACCGTCGCCGTTGCCGATCCACCCAGGACGTTGGTGGTCACCGTCCACGTCCTGCCGACCGCGCCGGCGACCCTCGTGAACAGTGCCTCGGTGTCGAGCGCAACGTCAGATCCGAACGGTGCGAACAATTCGTCCACCGTGACGACGCACGTCACTGGCACCGACCTGTGGATCTCGAAGTCGGGAACCGCGTTGGCGGGGAATCCATCCGGCGCGCTGGTTTATCAGATCACGGTGTACAACATGCCCGGACAGGCGCCCGATGACACGCCGACGTCGGGCACGGGCGGTCCGAACGCGGCGCAGAACGTTGTGGTGCTCGACCAGCTGCCGCTCGATCGCAAGAAGATGGTCGTCCAATTCGTGTCGCCGAGCTGCACGTACAGCGCCGGCACGCATTCGGTGACGTGCACGACGGCCTCCCTTCCGGCCGGGGCGTCAGTGACGTACGAAATCCAGGTGCAGATCAAGGGGTCGGTCGGGACGATTACCAACCGGGCGACGGTCACGAGCGATACCTTCGACCCGACGTCCGCCAACAACACTGATACGGTGAACAACGTCGTCAAGGGCGGAACGGGCCATCCCTCGAACCCCTAAGGTTGGCCTGTCGCTTCGAGCCGGTCAGGGTGTTTTCAACCCTGACCGGTTCAGCGCTCGCCGCTGTTCGGTTGGCTCCGTGAACATCAACCCTACACTCGGGCCAACCCACGTCCGCAGCCAGCGTATGCGGCGTTCTCTACGTGTGTAACAGGTGCGCCCGTCGCGGCACTTCCTATCAGACGCACGGCTAATGGCGTTCAAAAAGGAGCGGCGCACAGTATGCGAAAGATCTCCTGGACCGTCAGCCTTCTCGTAGTCCTTGCCCTTCCTGCGCAGTCATCGATGCAGCACCATCCGGCGGGTGCAAACGGGACGGGCGTGGCCCCGCCGCACGCGATGAACGCGCGATACGGGGATCTGCAGTGGCAGCCAATCGTCCCCGAATTGGGCGCGGACTCGCCGCAGGTATCGATTCTGCGTGTCGACCCCAAAACACAGGCAACCCAGCTGCTGATTCGAATGCCGAAGCAGATGCACGTCCCGATGCACTGGCACACCGCGAACGAGACCCATACGGTGATAAAGGGCACGATGGTCTTCGAGCACGAGGGCCAGCGACACGAGCTCGGACCCGGCGGCTTCAATTACCTTCCCGCACGCGTCCACCATCAGGCGTGGTCCTCGGACGATGCGCTGGTGTTCATCACGGTCGATTCAGGGTGGGACGTCAACTGGGTGAATGGCCCCCCAACCAGGAGCAACCTCGGTCAACGGCCACCCACTCGATAGCCGCGTCGCTCCCGACCACGGCCCGCCACTTGACCGCAGCCGAGACGGGCTGGTAGCTTCGCACTCGTGCGACCGACTGCGGACATTCTCTCTTGACGGCGAGCGATGGCGAGCTCGCCAGGGCTATCGCCTCGGCGCCGGCCGGCACGGCGCAGGCCGAAGAGTCGGAGTTGTACCGCCGATTCGCCCGCCGGGTGCGACTGTACGGCCTCAAGCATCTGCGCGACGACGCGGCCGCCGACGATCTCGCGCAGGAGGTGCTTCTCGTGACGATCGAGCGGCTGCGGGCTGGCGAGGTTCGGAATCCCGACGAGATAGGCTCGTTCATCCTCGGAACGAGCCGGATGCTCGCGGGCTCGGCGGAGCGGAAGACGCGACGTCGCGAGAATCTCACTGCGCTCTTCCATGCACCGGAACTCTACGCCGAGCCAGTGGTCGAGTCTGGCGACATCGAGGTCGTGGAGCGCTGCCTGCACGCGCTCACCGAGCGCGACCGCAGAGTGCTCGTCCTGACGTTCTACGCCGAGAAGAGCGTCAGGCGAGATTGCCGCGGACCTCGGGGTGACTGGCACGGTCGTTCGTGTCGCGCGGCACCGCGCGCTCGAGCGCCTGCGCGAATGCGTCCACCTTCGCCAAGGCTACGGCGGACAGGTCCGCCCTGGACAAGGCTCCGGCGGACAAGTCGGCATGGAGGGAACAGCGAAGCAATGACCGACACGCGTTGTCCCGCGCCGATTGGATTCGCCGACGTCGTCGACTACTGGGCGGGCGACCTGACCCGGGCCGAAGAGGATCGGATCGAAGAGCACGTGTTCTCCTGCGCCGATTGCGCGCGGGAGCTCGCGACCGCCGAAGCGCTGGCCCGGGGTATCGCTGCAGTGGCGCGTGAGGGCCGGCTGCATTCCGTAGTCACCGACGCGATTCTCAATCGCCTCGCCGCTGATGGTGTGCGCGTCCGCATGTATACGCTCGAAGGGCCAGGGATCGTTCCGTGCGCCGTGTGGGCTGACGACGATGTCGTCGTGGCGCGGATTCGGGCGGACTTTGCGGAGGTGGATTCCGTCACCATCGTGACGCGCCAGGCATCCGGCGACGAGATCGGCCGTCTCTCCGACGTTGCCGTGCGACCCGGCCAACGCGAGATCCTGAACGCATTCTCCGCCGCCCAACTGAGGAAGCTTCCACCGACGCGCGTCCAGGTGACCGTGACGGCGCAGAGCGGAACGGGCGAACGGACGATCTCCGAGTACACGCTCGAGCACGCTGGCGCGTTCGAGCGGCTGGCCGGCGCGCGCCCCAGCTCGGCTCATCAATAGAGCAACCGTCAGTCCCCCGGCCTTCGAGTCGTTGACGACCAGCGGGTTCGACGCTGTACACACCTTGGCCTCCAGGCGTTGTCTGTAATGGAGGTCACATATGTTCAAGTTCATCCCGCTTTCCATTTTTGCGCTGGCGTTCGCCGCGATCGGGTCGGTGTCGGCCCAGGACGGTGCGATCGGAACGACCGGCGGGCCCACGGTCCGGTTCAACGGCTGCATGTACTACCAACATGCGAACTTCGGCGGCGGGAGCGTCGCGATTTCTGGCGGTGTCAGGCGCAAACTCGGCAGCGAGTGGAATGATGAGATTTCGTCCATCGCCTGCAATTCGTACTGCGAAGTGACGGTGTACGAGCACCGGGACTTCAACGGCGCGCAACAGACGTTCCGCGGCAACATCTCGTTCGTGGGCGAGGCCTGGAACGACGATATCTCGTCCCTGGTCGCGCGGTGCAGCCGCTGAATCCAATGCAGCTGTAGTGTCCGGCTTCAGCCGGACCCTGCGTGTTTGTGGAATCGGTTCGAGTCCGGCTGAACCGAACGGACACTACAGCTGAAGCTCGCGTAAAGTCAGCGGGCCACGGGCGTTTGAGATCGCCGCATGCGCGCGGCGAAGTCGCCCAGGAACGCTTCGCGCCATCGGCTCACGCTCTTCGCGCCAGGATGGACGCCCTCTGCAGCCGCCGGATCGGGATCGTCGATCCACCAGTGCGGATGCGTCGATGAGGGACGGCTGGTGCGTTCGCGCGGAGGCGGCACGGCGGTGAACCGGCCCGCGACGCCGTCGAGCCCGGCGAAGTCGCTGCGAATCACATACGGCCACACTTTCGCGTCGCGCGGTGAGAAGCGGAAGCTCAGCACGCCATTGTCGTTCGCGCCAGGAGCGGGAATGCGATCGTCGACGACCATCCGCGCGGCGTGGCGGCGGGTCATGCCGGCAGGCCCGGGCAACGCGAGCTCGACGACGCCGAACGCGTCGACCGTGTCCGATTCGGTCGTGAGGCGATCGAAGATCGTCTTCCGTCCGTCCCACACGCGCACGAACTGCCCGCCCCACCCCGGCTGCGATGGGTTGTCGGGCGTACCCTGCAGCAGGTAGGCGACAGAGGGGCTGTCGCCCATCTTCAGCGTCCCCATCAGGTGCGTGGCGAAATATGCTCCGAGCGCGCCGCGGCCCGCCACGTGCGCCGCGACGAACGCGGTATTGCCCCACTCGCCGGCCTGGTTGCCGCCGGTGAACCAGCCGCGATACGTCGCGTTCGCCTCGATCATCCACAGCGCCGGGTGGTGCTGCTCGATGTAGTTGTACGCGTCGACGCTCCACATCTTGTTCGGCCCGCCGATGAAGTAGACGCGCAGCTTCGGCAGGATGTCGGGCGCGTCGTGAAGGGCCTGCGCAAGATCGTCGATCCCGCCCCACACGAGCAGCCACAGCGGCCGCGCGTCGTCCCGGCGCGCGGCGCGCACGATCCAGTCGGATCCTTCCGTTGCGCGCGCGAACCCCTGCGCGGGAGCCGACTCGAGCGCCCCCTGCTTCGCGATCTGCCGGAGCGCCGCTGGAGACGGGTAGCGTTCCGAATGAGTCTTCAGGTTCGGGTAATCCGCGGCATAACGCTCGATCACCTCGAGCACGTGGGTGCGGCGGCCGGGGCCATAGGGGGACGAGATCAGCCCCTCCACGTCGAACATGTCCGCATAGACGAGGAAGTGCACGAGGGACTGAAAGTCGTCGGGATCCGTCCCGCCGATGTCGGTCGAGACGATCACCCGCGAACGCTCGGCACCGGTCGGCTGCGCTTCCGGCGTATCGGTCCGCGCGGCCAGCATCGCCACGACACAGGAGAAACCCGCTATCAGGGAGCGCGCGCGACCGTTCATGAGATGCATCGTATCAACGCTCGCATCTCGAGCGCTGGATCACACGCGCCCGGCGCGCCCCGCCGTCACCCCGGAATCCGGCTCGGCGCGCGAACGGCCACGCCGCGGCGCTTGACGAACACGCTCAGTTTCCGCGACGGCTTCGCGTCGGTCGCACCGGCGTAGACGATCGCGTACTGATTGAGCAGATCGTCGGCCACCTCCTCGAGCGCCTTCGGAAGTCCTGACGCGACCGTGAGCTCATGACGCCGGCCGCCCGACTGCCTGGGACCATCGCTCAGCACCGCGTTGCGGTTGGCCTGGTCGACCGTCCACTCATCGCCCTGCACACCTCCGCTCTCGACCGCCGCGCGGTTCATCTTCCGCATCGTCGGTTGGCCCACGGAGACGACGTGCAGCGTGGCGCCGCTGCGCTCGAGGGCGGCAAGGATCGGTACCTGGCTGGCTTGTGGCTGCGGGACTCCTCTCCCTCGAACGTGATGACCACGATCGCCGGACGGGCAACCTCACGGCGCTTGAGATCATCGGCGGCGTCCGCCACTGCGCTGAGCACGAGGCCGCCGGCAGGTCCGGCGCGCCAGACCAGGCGCTGGATGCCGGACATCATGGCGGGGGTGCTGGACGTATAGTCGAAGATCTTCAGGGTGGTCGGCACGACGCTGACGAGCGACACTTCGGCACGCCCCTGCACGCGTGATACGAACGCGGCCAGCGACGCGCGAATCTCGTTGATGTCCGAGCCCCTGTCGTCGAGGAGCAGCGCCACCGACAGAGGCTCCGACATCGGCTCGACCTTCAGCACCGCGCGCGTCTTGCCGTCCTCTTTTACTTCGACCTCGGCGGCCGTCAGATCCATGACCGGCCCACTCTTGTCGGTGACGGTCACGCGAACGGTGCGAGTGCCTTGCTGTGACGAACGAGCTGCGGCGCCCACTGGTCGGAACGGCGATTCAAAAACCAACCCGCCCGCGCACGCGAGAACGACGGCCGCTGCACGCGCGCGGCCCGCTGTGCCGATTCCAGATCGGAAGGGATGCTTCATCTGAAGGCCACGACCCGGCCGGCGGCGGCCGGTCGGGTCGTGTGGTTCGAGCGTCAGAAGCTGAAACGGAAGGACGCCTGCATGATGCGCGGGTCGCGCGCCGACGTCGCCTTGCCGAATGCCGCGTCGACCTGCTCGCCGGCCGGGTTGAATGACGCGCTGGTGTCGACGGCGCTCCAGTTCACGGTGTTGAACAGGTTGTAGACCTCCCAGCGGAACTGGATGCGCTTCGCTCCGCCCATCTGGAAGTTCTTGAACAGCGCCAGATCGGTGTTCCTGATCCAGGGCAGGCGGAAGAACCGCTGCGGCGCGTTGCCGAGATCGAACCGCCCTGCCGGACGCGCGAACGCGGCCCAGTTCAGATAGCTTCCGGTGCCGTCGGGATTCGGGTCGGTGTTGTCGCCGCTGCGCGGATCGACGCCAGTCAGGACGATACGACCGCCGGCGCCGCCGCCATAGAAGTCGAAGTTGTCCGTCGTCGAGAACGTCACGCCAGCCCAGTCGCCTGAGACGAACGCGGTATTGCCCGAGAGCTGCCAGCCGTCGAGCGCGCCGCGGGTGAACCAGTTGTCCCAGAGCGTGCTGCCCTTCGGCACGTCCAGCGTGTAGTTGATGTTCAGGTTGTGGAGCTGCGTGCCTGCGGTCGGCGCGCGGTTGAACCAGTCCTCCGTCTGGTAGGGACTCGTCACGCGCGTGTCCCACCCCTTCGCGAGGGTGTACGCGACGGCGAACTGAAGGCCGCGGATGTAGCGGCGATTGAGCTGCACCTGGAGGGAGTTGTAGTCGGTCCGCCCGGTGTTCTGGCGGATATTGATCGTGCCGAACCCGAGATAGGGCCGCAGGAAGTCCGCGGGCAGGACCGCACCGGTCGCCGGGTTGATGTTCTCGGGATGGAGGTCGATGAAGTTGGTGCCGTACGGCAGATCGTTGATGGCATAGGTCACCTCGATGCGCCGCGTCTGGCTGCCCGCGTAGGTGACGTCCAGCACGGTGCCCCAGCCGAGCTCGCGCTGGATGCCGACCGAGTAGTTCAGGCTCTGCGGCGTGGGTGCGTTGTGTTCGAGCCCGAGCACGCCGCCGCTCGGCCTCGTGTCGAACGCGCCCTGCGCTTCCGGGCTGAACATCGCATCGATCGTGGTGTACCGCAGCACGGGGTTACTCTGCGCGGGCGGGTTGCGCGCCAGGTTGTCCAGCCCGTTCGCGTTCACGAACGGGTTGTGGTATCGCCCGAAGCTCGCGTGCAGGGACGTTTTGCCGTCGCCCCGGATGTCCCACGCCAGCCCGGTGCGGAACTCGGGCTGGATGCCCTGCCCGATACGGAATCCGGTGCCGTAGTCATCCCACTCGTCCTGGGTCACCATGCCGTTGTACGGGTCGCCCGTGCCCGGCACGAACCCGCCGATGTAGGCGGCCGGCTTGATCTCGCCGGTGATCGGGTTGCGCGCGCGCTGCGCGTTGCCCACGAGCACCGGCTGATAGAGGAGCGGTGACGCTCCGGGCACATAGCGTTCCGGGTCGAACGACGAGGACCTCGTGTTCTCGAGCGACGCCCACGCGCGATACCAGAGAAACCGGACGCCGTAGTCCAGGGTCAGGTTGTTCCTGGCCTTCCACGAGTCCTGGACGTAGAACTCCGCCGTCGGCCGCTGGCCCCGCACGTCGGCGAAGCCATCCGTCTCCGTGTAGGTGGTGAAATTGCCGAGCAGCGCGTTGGCGTACGCGAAGTTCGTGTCGAGCGGGTTGTTGGTATCGACGCTGAAGTTGTAGTCGCCGGCCCATGACCCGCCGCCGACACCGCCCTTGCCTTCCGAGTTGCGGCTGTCCTCGTAGTACAGCCCGGTCTTCAACGAGTGCGCGCCGCGAATGTACGTCAGGTTCGAACGCACCGACGACAGCCAGCCCTGGCCCTGGTCGACGAGTCGCGTGTCGTACGTGAAGTTCGGAGATCCCGGAGCCCCGCCTGGAACGGCGAACGTGACGCGCGGCAGCACGTTGCGATCGTTGAGCTCGGGGTGGAACTGCGGAACCGTGAAGCCGGCCAGCGCACGGTTCGTCTTGTCCCACTGCGCCTCATCCAGCGGGAAGAACACTTCCGTCTGCCGGCGCGAGCCGAAATCCGTGTCCCACACCAGGTTCGAGCGCAGCACCTTCGTGTAGTTGCCGCTGAAGCCGCGGTCGGTATTCTTGTAGTGCGCCAGGAACCATTGCCAGTTCGACGGCCCCGCCGGAATGCGCGTGCCGCGCTGATCCTGCCACCAGTCCTTGATGGTGAAGGACAGGCTGTCGTTCGCCGTCGGTCTCCAGTCGATGCGCGCGACGTTGTTCAGCTTGGGCACATCGGTGAGTTCTTCTGAATCGTAGTTGTAGTTGCCCTGCGTCGTTCGCGTGTCGTACTCCGGCAGCGGCATCAGCTTCAGCATCGCCTGCATGTGGGCGGGGTTGATCATGGACGCGGGGATGATGTTGCCGTCGAAGCAACCGGGACCGCCGTTGACGGCGCTGCAGGCCTGACCGACCTTTCGGGGATCGCGGATGTTGATCAGGCGGCCCTGCGCGTCGTACGTCTGCGTGAAGTTGCCCTCGCGCTCGAGCGCCGACGGCATCCTCCAGGTCTGCACGCTCTGCGGCCGTTTGACGATGGGCGCCTCCAGCGAATAGAAGAAGAAGAGTTTCTTGTTCTGCCTGCCGAGTACCGGTCCACCCAGGTTCGCGCCGTAGGTGTTGAACCGGTACTTGGGCGGGAACGGTTCGATCCCGTTGAGCCGCTGCGACCGAGCCCGGAAGAACTCCGTGCTGTTCAGATTCTCGTTCCGGATATACCAGTAGGCGCTGCCGCGATACTCCGACGTGCCGCCGCGGGTCACGATCTGCAGCTGCGAGCCGCCCGACTGGCCGTACTCCGCGCGATACGAGTTGTTGAGCAGCCGCACCTCGGCGATGGCATCGAGGTTCACCATCTGCGCCTGCATGCCGCTGTTCCCCACTTCGTTGGCGACGACGCCATCGATGATGACCTTGCTCCAGTCGGCCGGGCAGGCCGCCGACGTTCGGCACGTCCACGCCGAACGAACCGCCCATGGAGTCGACCGGCGTCGTGTAGCGGACACCGGGCAGCAGGCGCATCAGCGACGTCACGTCTCGGCCGAGCACCTGGACCTGCTCGATCTGCGTCCGCGTGATCACGCCGCCGTGCTGGGTCTCTTCCGTGTTGACATGCGCGCCGGTGGCCTGCACGGTCACGGTGTCCTGCAATCCGCCGACGGACATGCGAATCGCGCCGACCGACACGCGCTCGCTCGAACTGACCACGACGCCCTTCCGCTCGAACGTGCTGAAGCCCTGCAGCTCCACGCGCACGGTATAGGTGCCGAGTGCGAGGCTGGTGACCTGGAACGTGCCGCGTTCGGGGTCGCTGGTCGTCACGCGGACTTCGCTCGTCCCTTCGTGCATGACGGTGACGGTCGCGCCGGGAACCACCTGGCCCTGGGGATCGACGACGGTCCCCGAAATCGCGCCGGTGGTCGTCTGCGCTGACGCGGATGCGGAGAGTGCCAATGCCGTGACGAGCGCCAACGGCAACGCTGGCGCGCGGAGAAAACCAGATACAAGGCTCAACATGCCCCCCCTCCTTGCACTGCCAAGCGGGCTGCGTCTGCAGCGGTACAGGCGAACGCCCGAGCTATTTCGAGGAGAGTAGCCCGACCCGTAGAAGAGTCAAGCTCGCTGCCGTTACGACGAGGCGATCGTGGGTCCGGCCCCGACGCCTGTAGTGTCCAGCTTTAGCCGGACCTGAACACGTCCGCCTGAAGGTGGACACTACAGCATTCTGAAAACGCTTTAGCCGGACGAAAGCTCGACCAGAACCGGCGCGCTCGCGTGCCGCTTTTTCAAAACTCGTTGACGCCGCAGGTGTACTACTGTAGATAATACAGCTACGTGTTCTACACGTGGTAGTACACCTCGGCATGCTCCCATTCAGCATCGTCCTCCGTGCCGGCGAGCCGATCCACGAGCAGGTCGTCTACGCCGTGAGGCGGGCCGTCGTCACCGGCCAGCTCAGGCCTGGCGATCCATTTCCCTCAGTCCGCGCGCTCAGCCTGGCGCTCAAGATCAATCCCAATACGGCGCACAAGATCGTCGCCACGCTCACCGAGGAAGGGCTGCTCGTCGTGCGCCCGGGAATCGGAACTGCCGTGGGCGAATCCCGTTCGGGCGGATCGACCGCGCGCCGGACGGTCCTCGAGCACGACGCCGAGCGGCTGGTGATCGAAGCGAGGCGGGCAGGCATTTCGTTCAGGGATCTCCTGGCGGCGATCAAGCGTCACTGGCCGGGCTCGCGATGAAGTGGAGAGATCTCGATGACCAACGCGATCGAGACGTTTGAACTGACGCGCCGTTTCGGCCGGACGGAAGCTGTCAAGGGCCTCAACCTCCAGGTGCCCGAAGGCAGTGTCTTCGCCCTTCTTGGCCCGAACGGCGCGGGCAAGACGACGACGCTCAAGCTGCTGATGAACCTGCTGCGGCCGACGCGCGGCAGCGCGACGGTGCTCGGCGCCAGCACGCGGCGCCTCGGTCCGCAGCAGTTCCGCCGCATCGGATACGTGTCCGAGAATCAGCGCCTGCCGGAGTGGATGACGCCGCGGGAGCTCTTCGACTACTGCCGGCCGTTCTACCCGGAGTGGGACGACGCGCTGCGCGCCCGGCTCGAGTCTGACCTCGCCCTGTCATCAACCGCTCCGCTGCGCAACCTGTCACGCGGAACACGGATGAAGGCCGCATTGCTGGCGTCGCTCGCGTACCGTCCGAAACTGGTCGTGCTCGACGAGCCGTTCACGGGGCTCGATCCCGTCATCCGCGACGAGCTCGTCCGCGGGCTGCTCGACGTTTCCGCCGAGCGCGCGACGACGGTGCTGATCTCGTCGCACGACATCGACGACGTGGAGCGGCTCGCCGACTGGGTCGGATTCATGAGGGACGGACACATCGAGTTCACCGAGCCTGTCGCCGCCCTGCTCGCGCGCTTCCGTCTCGTCGAAGTCGTGCCGGCCGGCGACGCGCCGCCCGCCATGCCGGCCGATCCGCGGTGGCTGCTGCACGCGACCGCCGGACGAACGCTCCGCTTCGTCGACACCCGCCACGACGAAGCCGATGCCGCCGCCCGAATCGCCGCGGCGTTTCCCGCGTGCGAGATCCGCACGTTCCCCGTACCGCTGCGCGAGATCTTCGTGACGCTCGCGCGGTCGTCGTCGACCTCGACGAGGACAGAGCAGTGATGAAGCACCTGTGGCACCTCATCATCGCGGATGTACGTCGCTTCAGGCTGTTGCTGGCGGTGTGGCTGCTCGTGCTGATCATGGACACGGCGTTCGGCGCCGTGCACTCCGCCCTCTCCGGTGACCAGAGGCTGGAAATGACGGCGGCCCTGGTCGGGACGCTCCTCTTCCTGACCCGATGGCTCGGGATGATCGTGATCGTGCCTCTCGTCGTGCAGACGCATCCCCTGGTCGGGAGCACCGCGTTCTGGATGACCCGACCGATTCCCTGGCGCACGCTCTGCGCGTCCAAGATCGTTTTGCTCGGGGTGACGTTCGTTGCGGCGCCGGCCGCGTGCGAGATCGCGCTGATGCTCGTCTGCCGGCGTGCCGGCCACGCGGATCGCGCTCGTCGCGATGCAGATGATGCTGTTTCATGCCCTCTGGCTGTCGCTGATCATTGGCCTGTCGACGGTCACGCGAAACCTCGCGCGCTTCGCGCTCGTGGCGGGGAGCATCCTGATCGCACTCGTTCTGCTGATCAACGTCTCGATCGTCATCCTGATGCGGAACACGTTCGACGGGCCGCAGCTGACCGCCGTCACGGGCCGCTCGATTCAGAATCCGACTCAGGGTGTCATCGGGCTCCTGCTGCTGATCGCAGCCGCAGTCGCGCCAATCGTCGTGCAATACCGGACGAGGTCCGCGCGAGCGTCGATCGCGACAGGCGTCGTCGGTGTTGCCGCAGTGATCTCGACCGTCATGCTGTGGCCGTCGAATGCTCGCCTGCGCCCGGTGCCCGACTGGGCCCTGCAGGAGACTGTCACTCCAGCTGGTGGCGGAATCTCCCAAAGGAGAGTTCAGTCAGGACCTGGTACGTCATCGTCGAGTCAACCCGACGGCTGGCGGATCGGGAACGCCCGGCTCAGGCTGCGTGAAGTGCAACCGGGCTGGCTCCCCACGGTGACGCTCGCGGAAGGCAGCGTGCAGTTCGACGACGGCGTGACGCTGACTACCGTCGGAAACGGCTATCAGTCCTCCGCGGGTTTCGAGGGAGTCGACGATCCTCCCCTGCAGGCCGTGGCGCGCGGCGTCCTGGGCGTCGGTCGTCTCTCGGACGGCTTTTACACTCGTTCGCGCATCGACGCCGTGCCCGCAATCATCGTGCGTCAGGCGGACTTCAAGAAGCACGCGGGAGCAACCGGCAGGTACCGCGGGCGGTTTCTGATAGGGCTCGACCGCGTCCAGATCGCGGGCACGATCCCGCTTCGCTCCGGTGCGGAATTCCAGGATCGCTGGCGCCGCGTCGTGATCGACCAGGTCATCCTGCAGAGCCCTGCTGCCACGCTGCGGCTGCGCCAGTTCACGACGGCCACGATCGCCGACGCGGACGAGTTTCCTCAGGTGTCCTTCTATCTTCGGAATCCCGGTAGCGGGGAGGCCGTCGCGGGTTCGCAGGGCGGCGGATTCGCGCATTCTTTTGGCCTCTCGTGGGCGTTTTTCTTCGGGGTGTCCACCGGAGGACCGGGCACCGGGTTCAACGTCGTGAGCAATTCCCTTCGATTTCCCGAAATCACCGGCGCCGAGGAACCGGTCATCGAGATCACCGCGGACTGGCTGTCGCGCGCGGAGCTCGTGATCGTCTACACGCTTGCCGCAGGTTCCGTGACGCGGACCGTGGAGATACCGGGGTTCGAGATCGCGTCTGTGATTCCCACACTCCCTCGTTGATCGTTAGAGCGTTTTTCAGAACGCGTTCTCTAGTCAGCGGCTCCGCTTGGGATGGAGATACCGGGCAATGCGCGCCTTCTGCTCCGCTCGCTGAGCCTTGAGGCGCTTCAACTCGGCAGCCGCCGAGTCGGCGAGCCTGAACGTGTTCGCCAGCTGCGCGGCCTGCTGGGCGAGGACGCGTTCTCCCTGGAAGCGCTTGTCGGACACGAGCCTGAGCTCGATGAGCGTGTCAGCCAGATTCGCCATCGTCACGGCGTGCCGTTCGAGCAGTTGAGCGTTCGCGGAAAACGTGTCGCGCTGCCCGAACGGCAGCGCGTTGATCAGATCGGCTGTGCTGTGGGTCCGGAGATATTTCGCCAGGGCATCTTCGAGCGCGTCCACCGGCATGCCGTTCGCCTTCGGACCGAGCGTCAGCTGGATCGCCGCGAGGAGCGCGCCCGAGACGCCGGTCTGCGCCATCATGACGGCCTGCGGGTGCATCATGTGAAACACGTCGTAGCCGGCCCACGGCGTCGTGCGGGTGATCGACACCGGTCGCGGCGGCGCGGTGCTCTTGGCGGCAGCGGTGCCCTTTCCCACGATCGCGGGCGCACGCTTCACGCCTGTCGGGAAAGGAGGAGGATAGCGCGACGTCAGCTTGAGAGCAGCCGCGATCGCGATTTCCAGCCGCGGATCGTTCGCCGCCAGCCGCACGCCGAGCAGCTCGCCGTAGACGCGCCCTTGAAGGGCGAGGTCTTCGAAGGGAACGTTGTGCAGCAGTACGCACGGCGGTTTGCCGACCGTCAGCACGAGCTTCGGATCGCAGACCTGTACTTCCTCGTTGATCCACTGGCTGCAGACCTTCCCGACCGGCAGCAGCTCCGAGTACGACTGCTCCACCCGCACGTCGGTCCACCCGAGCGCCTGGTACGAGGAGACGTTGTCGCCATGGAACAGGAAGCACTTGACCATGTTCGTCAGCCACACCTGCCTGTTCACGTCGACGCCGGCGGGCCCGAGGTAGTTCTCCTGAAGGAAGACGCCCGACGCGACGTTGCGCACCTTGTAGCCGTCGAAATAGTTCGAGTCCTGCATGGGCGCGAAGACGTCGCCGATGGGAACGAAGAACTCGTTCTTCCGCTGTGGCACGTAGTTGGCGCCCGCGGACCACCGCGGTTCGGGCGAGTCGTTCACGTCCGGACGCGCGACGGCACCGCGGATCAGATCGTCGATCTCCTCGATGTAGGTCTGGAGGAGATGCGGCTCGCCGTGAGGCTGCGCCCCTGCCGCGTCCAGGAACGACCGCAGCGCGCTGTTGTCGGCCGCGATCGCTTCGGTGCTGCCGGTGATCACGGGCAGGGCGTCGGTGCTTCGCGCCGTGAACTTCGCGGTGGGATAGTCCCCCATGACGAACAGCTGCTTCCTGTTCGTGAGCACAGGGACGACGGGCATGCAGGGAACACGGAAGCCGTACGAATCGCCGGCCTGTCCGAGGACCTCGGCGTGATAGAACGGGTGCCGCTCGGGAACGGCGCAGCGCGCGTCGCGGCAGGGTGCGATGCGTCCGAGGAGATCGACGACGTCCGCGCCGAGGCGGTTCTTCGGATCGAGGCTCGGGTTGTACATCCACTCGAGCTCCCCCGGTGCGAGACCGGTGGGAGGGGGCGGCACCGGCTTCGGCGTCGGACCGATCTTCTTCGAGCCGAACTCGTGCACCCACGCGCGAAGCCCGGCCATCCGGCTCCGATAGTCCTCGTCGTCCGCGACGAGAATCCTCGGACGGTTGCGCCCGACGATGCGATCCGCGGCGGCGAGCGCACGGGTCAGATCGTCGAGCGTGAGCCCGCAGCCCGCGGGGAGCGCGAACGCCTTCGACGAAGCCACGCGGGCCATGCGCGGCTTGACGGGCGACGGGCGCTCGTCCGGCAGCGGAAGCGGCGTGGCGCCGAGCGCCTTCAGCACGTCCGGATCGCCGTACAACGGCACGCCGGCGACGACGACCGCACGGACTTCCTCATCGCCCGCCTTGCGGAACGTGTGCAGCGCATCGCCGCGGCGCGCCCCGTCCGGACGGCGGACGATGACCAGGTCCGCGAAGTTGCCGGCCCGCACGCGGCCGAGGGGCAGTCCCAGGAGATCGGCGGCCACGGACGTGATCGATCGAAAGCACGTCAGGTTCACGTCGCCCTTCCAGCGGCGCGATTCCAGGAAGTCGGCCGCGAACTTCGCCTCTTCCCAGACGGTCTTCGATCCGCTCGGCGTCCAGTCGGTGCCGAGCACGACCGGGACGCCGGCGTCGAGCAGCGGCAGCACGTTCGTCGTGTCCTGATAGAGGAGCAGGTTCGACACCGGTGACCAGATCACCCCGATGCCGTAGGTCTTCAGGAACGACACCGTGTCGGCGATCGCGCCCGTCGCGCTCGATCCGCGCGAGCGCCGCGCACTGCCGCCGGACACGGTGTTCATCCCGCACCCGTGAATGAGCAGCAGCCGCGCGTCCCTGACTTTCCGGACGTCGGCGCCGCGGTAGCTCGAGCTGATGAAGCGGCTGAACGTGTCGAACTCCGCACGCGTGTACGCGTCAGGCCCGAGAACGTTCTGCAGGAAGCCCGAGCGGCCCTCGGCCAGGTGCACGATCGTGCCGCGGGTGCGCGCGCCGGTCACGCTCAGCGCGAAGTCGGCGACGTAGCTGCTGCCGTCGTACGAGCCCTTGGACGCCGGCTTCACGTGCCAGGTGCTCGTGTCCTGATGAGGGTCGCGCGGCGCGCTGTACGGCGCCGGCTCGTAGAAGTCGACGACGGAGACGACCTGCTCGGTGTCGCTCAGGCCGAGATCGGCCGGGTTGCCGGTGTTGCGGATCAGGAGGTGGGTCTTTCTCGGGAAGCCCGCGCCGTCGAGCGCGGCGCTCTCCTGAAGGACGGTCGTGCCGCCGGCGATCGCCATCAGCTCCGAGAACGCGTTGATGGCCGCGTACGTCTTCGTTCCGTCACCGGACGTCGCGGTGATGGCGTGGTTCGCGCCGCCGATCGACTGCTTGTACTGGGCGTTCGCCCGCCACTGGAAGCGGTTGTCCCACGCCCAGAACGGCGAATGCCACAGCGGCAGCATGTTGTAGGTCGAGTGCGTGTGGAGATCCAGGAACGACGGAAAGATCAGCTCGTCGTCCGCGAGCGTGTAGTCCGGGCGCGCGATCCCGACGGGCTTCGAGGCGCTGACCGAGCGAATCCGGCCATCGATCAGCAGGACGTACTGCCGGCGCGACACGGAACCGTCGTCGTTGACGACGTCGCCGAGAAAGCAGATCGGACGTTGAGCGGGCGTTTGAAACATGTGGTCCTCGGCAAATCGTCACGGCGGCGCCGGCCGTCAGCTGAAGCGCTTCTGGAGATCCTGGAGCCGCTTCGTCAGCGCGGCGATGTCTGTCGTTCCCGTCGTGACCTCGTGCGACAGCGCCGAGATCTCCGCCGGCGTGGCCTTGCCGCGCGCCATCGACGCGATCATCTGATGCGCGACCTGCCGGTGCAGGTCGTGCACCACGGTGCTCGGCGTGCGCGTGCCGTCCGGCGGGAAGTTCTGGTCGTACGGCGGCGTGAGCGTCGGCGCATCGGTCCGCGGCGCGGAGCGGGTGAGCACGCCTTCGAAGGTCGGCGCGTGGTTCGCGCGCTCGCCCATGAACCAGCGCGATTTCGGAATCCCGTACCAATGGAGGAGCGTGGCGATGAACGACGTGGCGTCGTACGCCACCTCCCCTTCCGCGCGGAACACGGTCTTCTCATCGATCCACGGCGACACGAGAATCGTCGGCACACGCGGGCCCATGAGGTCGTACCGGAACCCGTCGTTCTGATCGTTCGGCCATGGGTTGACCGCGCGCGGGGGCGGCACGTGGTCGAAGATCCCGCCGTGCTCGTCGAACGTGATGACGAGGAGCGTCTCGTTCCAGGCGGGCCCCTTGCGCAGCGAGTCGTAGACCTTGTTCAGCTGCTCCTCGGCGGGCACCAGATCCTCGCCGGGGTGGTACGACGTCGTGCCGCTGCTGCCAATCCAGATCGGCTCCAGGTAGCTGAACGCCGGAAGCTGTCCGCTGAGCGCGTCCTTGTAGAACTGATCGATGTCCGCGATGTACTGGGTGAGGCCGGCTTTCACGCTGGCGTCGACCGTCGGGATGTGGCCCTCGAGGAAGAGCTGATATGTGAACACGTGGCCGGTCCAGACCGTCGAGTTGTAGATGCGCCAGTTGGTGAAGCCGTTCGTCCAGAGCAGCTTGAAGATGGGCGGACGATGCGGCTGTTCCGGCCAGTACAGGTACTGGGGCGGGCTCATGAAGTTGCTCGACTCCATCATCGCGGAGCCGGTGAGCGAGAACGCGCGGTTCGCGTCGGTGCTGCTCGGAATCGAGCAGAACCACTCGTCCGAAATGGCGAAATGACGGGCGAGGCCGTTGAGGACCGGCAGCTGCTCCGGGCTGTACGTCTGCATCACCTGCCGGCTACCGTTGTTCCAGATGAAGCCGCCCATGTCCGGCTCGGCACGCTCCGCGTAGCCGTTGCGATTGGCGAAGAAAAGCTGCCGCAGCGTGTCGGAGAGGTCGTGATAGGGATCGAACGTGAAGAGCTCGAGCGGATAGTCCGTGCTCAGCTTTCCGTCCTTGTAGAGCGACAACCCGACTTTCTCGTCGCCATCGAGGTTGAAGAGCTCGGTGCTCGCTCCCTTGTACGGACCGGGAGGTCCGATCACGCGCAGGCCGATGTCGTCCTTGTCGTGCAGCCAGCCGACGATGTGATCGAAGGAGCGGTTCTCGAGCATGTAGTAGACGACATGCTTGATCCGCGTGCGCATGAACTCGATCGTGCCCGGGATGCTGGCGCGATCGGCAGCGACGGGCACGGTCGGCTCGAATCCCAGGAGCCGGCTGTCCGCGGTGATGCCGTCGGGCAGCGTCCCGGTCCGCACGGGGCCGGTCAGAGGATCCGCGCTCGCGGGGTCGAACAGCCAGAGCCGATAGCTGCGGTCCGACGGCATCCAGTCGAGCACGTAGTTTCCGATCGGCACGAGCTCGTGATCGCTCGTGATCGTCGTCCATCTGCCCTGCTGCACGGCGGGATGCGCCAGTGGCATCCTCGCCTGCGGATCGAAGCTCCACAAACGAAACTCGCCCGTCGTCCGGCGGCGATCGAGCACGTACCCGTTGAGCGGGATCAGCTCGTCGCCGAGCTGCATGTCTCGAAACGCACCCTGCGGCGTGTAGGAATAGTTGCCGGCCACCGGGTCCGCCGTGCCGGGCGCCGTCGGGCACGGATCGAAATTCCACACCGCGAAGGTCCCGCGGCCGGCTGTCGGGATCAGATTCATCAGGAACGTGCCGAGCGGAATCAGCGTCAGCTCTTCTCCCGTGTCGTACTGGTTGCGCGAGCCTTCCGGGTTGCCGAAGTCGGGCAGCATTCCCCAGAACTTCTTCTTCGACCACTGGCCGTGCTGCAGCGGCGGCGCCGACAGCGGGTCGCGGCTCGCGGGGTCGAAAGGAACGAGCTGAAAGTTGAAATAGGGAGCGCCGATCGACGGCTGCGCTGTTCCCCAGCCGAGGAAGTAGCCGCCGATCCACAGCAGGTTGTTCCGCCGATCGTAGGACGCACCCGGATTCAACGGCAAAGGCGCGAGGATGTCCTTTCCGTCCGGATCGAAGCGCCACATCTGGTACGAGTCCGACTTCGTGCTCCGGGCGACGAGACAGCCCGCCGACTGCGGGTTCATGGGCATTCGCGACTCTCCGACGTGTGTCTGGGTGGGAAAACTGTCGGTGGCGGCGCCGACCGGCGGGTACGATGCCCCGCCGGGCTCGCCCAAGGCAAGTGAAATGTCACGCATGAACCTTGACAGGCGCGGGAAACACGGAGATATTCGCTGAATTGCGACCGATTCGCGACCCCATCGACCCATGAGTGAGTTTCCCGCAGCCCTGCCCCACGGTCCGCTGGAGGAAGTCTTCCCGGACGTCTTCTTCGTGACAGGCACCATGCGCGCCGAGTTCTTCGGCTCGATGTGGCAATTCAGCCGGAACATGACCGTCGTGCGCGAGGGCGGGCTGCTGACGATCGTCAACTCGGTGCGCCTCGATCCCGGCGGCCTCGAGGAACTCGACGCGCTCGGCAAGGTCGTGAACGTCGTCCGCATCGGCGACATGCACGGCATCGACGACCCGTTCTACGTCGATCGATACGGCGCGACGTTCTGGGCGATGCCGGGAATGGACGTCCAGGAGGAGCTGACCGTCGACAAGCCGCTCGTCGCGGGCGGCGAGATGCCGTTCGGCGGCTGCACGCTCTTCGAGTTCAAGACGACGAAGCTGCCGGAGTCGATCCTGCGCCTGGATCGCGAGGGCGGGATCATGATTGCCTGCGATTCCCTTCAGAACTGGGTCGCGCCCGATCCCTTCTTCGACGATCAGACGGTGGAGACGATGCGCGGCATGGGGTTCTTCACGCGCGCCAACCTGGGACTGGCGTGGCTGCAGGAGAGTCAGCCCCAGGCCGAGGACTTCGTGCGCCTGAAAGAGGTGCCCTTCTCGCACGCGCTGTGCGGGCACGGCGTACCCCTGCGCGACACGGCACAGCAGGAGCTCCACGCGGCCTTTCACCGCTTTTTCAAGGTGTGATGCCCGAGGCCGACGCCAGCGGGATTGCCAATCGGAACGTCATCCCGGGATTCAGGATCTCGGCCATCGTCCACGAGTCCGGGCCGAAGATCATCTACAGGGCGGTCTCTGCCGCCGGCGACGAGATCATCCTCAAGACGCTCCGCGCCGAGTACCCGCGCAAGGAAGACGCCGCCGAGATCCGCCGGGAATTTCGCATCCTCAGCCAGCTTCGCATCCCCGGCGTGATCCGGGCGCGCTCGCTCGTGCCGTATGCGGCCGGCAACGTCGCGATGGAGATGGAGCCGTTCGGCCGCTCGCTGGCCGACATCATCGCCGAACGTCAGCGCAGACCGCTCCCCCTCCCCATCGTCCTGCCGCTCGTCATCAAGCTGGCCCGCACGATCGGCGAGGTTCACGAGCAGGACCTGATTCACAAGAACGTCGTGCCCCGGAACGTGCTGGTCGATCTCGGCACCGGTGACATCCGCCTGATCGACTTCGGCATCTGCTCGGAGCTGTCGCACGAACGGCAGAGCGCCAGGCTCGCGCCCCGGCTCGAAGGTTCGCTGCCGTACCTCGCGCCGGAACAGACCGGGCGCACGGGACGCGACGTCGACTACCGCGCCGACTACTACTCGTTCGGCGTGATGCTGTTCGAGCTCCTGACCGGCACGCTTCCGTTCACGGCCCGGGATCCGCTCGAGTGGGTGCACCGCCACATCAGCCAGAAGCCGCCCGCCGCGCACGAAGTCAATCCGGACGTGCCGCCGTCGATCTCCGCGATCGTGTCGAAGCTCATGTCCAAGAGCGCGGAGGAGCGGTATCAGAGCACCTACGGGCTCATCTCCGATCTGGAGCGCTGCCAGGAGGGGCTCGGCGGCAGCGGCCGGGTTGCGCGGTTCGAACCGGGTCAGGCCGATGTCTCGCGCAGGTTCCAGATTCCGCAGCGGCTCTACGGCCGCGATGCGGAGATGGAGGCGCTCCTCGAGCTGTTCGAAGGCGCTGCGCACGGCGCGACGCAGGTGTGCCTGGTCTCCGGCTACCCTGGCATCGGCAAGTCGGCGCTCGTCGCCGAACTGGGCCGATCGATCGTGCGGGAACGCGCGTACCTGGTCGAGGGCAAGCTCGATCAGTTCCAGCAGAGCAACGCCTACGGCGCATTCGCGCGGGCGTTTCGCGGCCTCGTCGAGCAGCTGCTCGGCGAGCCGCAGGAGCGCCTCGACCGGTGGCGTGAGAACCTGCGCGGCGCGCTCGGCGCGAACGGACAGCTGATCGTCGATCTCGTCCCCGATCTGGCGCTCATCGTCGGCGATCAACCGCCGGTTCCGGAGCTCCCCCCAGCGGAAGCGCAGAACCGTTTCCAGATCGTGTTCGTGAACTTCGTCAAGGCGCTCGCCACGCGAGAGCACCCGCTGGTCGTGTTCATGGACGACCTGCAGTGGAGCGACGTCCCCACGCTGAATCTCTTCGCGCGTCTCGCGACGGCGCGGGACATGGGCTTCCTGCTGCTCATTGGCGCGTACCGCAGCACTGCCGTCGATCCGCTGCACCCGTTGTCGCTGACGATCGATCAGATCCGGAAGGCGCGCGGTGTCGTGGAGCTGGACCTGGGTCCGCTCGACGGCGACGCCGTCGAGCGCCTGACCGCCGACACGGTCTACACCGACCCGGCCAGCTGCCGTTCGCTCAGCCACGCCTTGCTCGACAAGGCACAGGGGAACCCGTTCTTCATACGCGAGGTCCTGAAGCGGCTCAACGAGAGCGGCGCGATCCGCTTCGACGCCGGCGCGGGCCGCTGGACGTGGGACATGAACGCCGTCCGCGGCGCGCTCGTCGGCGACAACGTCGTGGACTTCATGGTCGCCGGCCTGCGGCGCATGTCCGGGCGCACGCAGGACGCGCTCCGGTTCGCGGCGTGCATCGGCAACACGTTCGATCTGCGGACGCTGGCCGTCATCGCGTCGCGCACGATGGCCGACGCCGCCGACGACCTGCAGGAGGCCCTCGTCCGCGAGATGGTCGTGCCCCTCAGCGAGAGCTACAAGTTCGTCGGCGCCGATCAACCGGACCTCGTGTCGAATCCCCTGTACCGGTTCCAGCACGATCGCGTTCAGCAGGCCGCCTACGAGCTGATCGAACCCGCGCGCAGGCAAGCCGTGCACCTGTCGGTCGGCCGCCTCATGCGGAAGGACGCCGGCGCCGCAGGACTCGACGAACGATTGATCGACATCGTCGGCCACTTGAACGCGGGGCGCGATCTGATCGCGGATCCCGCGGAGCGCCACGACCTCGCGCGCCTGAACCTCATGGCGGGCCTCGAGGCGGTGCGATCGTCCGCGTACCAGTCCGCACTCGGCTTCCTGCGCGTCGGCCAGCAGCTCCTCGGTCCGGCGCCGTGGGACGCCGACTTCGATCTCATGCTCGCGCTCAGCCGCGAGGTCCAGCAGTGCGCCTATCTCACCGCGGCGTACGACGAGGCGAAAGCCTGGGCCGACACGATTCTCGCGCGCGCGCGGACACCGCTGGCGAAAGCGGAGATCCTCTCGGCGCTCACGCGGCAGTATTCGACGATGGGCAGGATGCGCGAGTCGATCGGCGTCGCGTTCCAGGGATTGGCACTGCTCGGCGTCGACCTGATCTCCGAGCCGGCTCGCGAGGACGTCGCGCACGAGATCGCGGAGGTCACGAGGAACCTCGGCGATCGTGACGTATCAGCCCTGATCGACGCGCCGGAAGTGACGAGCACCGAAGCGCGTGTCGCGATCCGGATCCTGATGGAGGTCTTTCCGGCGGCGTTCCTCTCGGGGAGCGGCGACCTCTTCCAGTACCTGGTGTTGAAGTCGGTCAACCTCTCGCTGCGCCACGGCAACAGTCCGGAGTCCGCGTTCGCGTACGCCGCGTACGGCATGCTCCTCTGCGGCGCCTTGAACGATCCGGCTCGCGGCTACCAGTACGGCAAGCTGGCGGTCGCGATGAACGAACGCTTCAACGACATCGCGCTCAAGGCGCGGATCCTCTACGTCTACGCGATGTTCGTCCATCACTGGAGCCATCACTGGTCCAGCATGACGCCATGGTTCCTCAAGGGAATCGAAGCCGGGTATCAGTCGGGAGACCTGCTCTACCTCGCTTACAGCGCACAGGACTGCGTGCTCTGGGATCCCACGCTGGATCTCGCGACGGCGACCGGGGAACAGCGAAAGTACCTCGCGATCGTCAAGGACTCCGAGTACCGGGACTCGTACGACTCCGGCACGCTCTTCCTACAGATGCAGCTGAACTTCCAGGGTCTCACGAGCGGCCAGTTCTCGATGAACGACGACACGTTCGACGAGACGCGGTGCGTCGACGGCATGCGCAGCCGCGGGTTCATGACCGGCATCGCGAATTACCACATCTACAAGGCGGAGATCCACGCACTGTACGGCGACTACGCGGGAGCGCTCGAGCATGTCGTCGCGCAGGATCGCCTCATCGCGTCCGCGATGTCCCTGCCGCAGCTCGCGCGCTTCTACATCGTCGCCTTCCTCACGCGCGCAGCGCTCGTCGTCCAGCAGCCTCCGGCGGAACAGAAGACGGTGATGGAGCGGCTGCATCGCGATCTGAAGCAGATGATGCTCTGGGCGGCCAACTGCCGGGACAACTTCGAACATCTGCGGCTCACGATGGAGGCGGAGCTGGCGCGGCTCGAGGGCCGCCTGCCGGACGCGATGCAGTTGTACGACGACGCCGCCGCGGCTGCGCGAGCGAGCGGGTTCCTGCGGGACGAGGCGGTCGCCAACGAAGCGGCGGCGCGCTGTCTCCTCGGGCGCGGATTCGACAAGGCGGCGAACGGTTACCTGCGTGCCGCGCATCACTTGTACGACCGGTGGGGCGCGAAGCGCAAAGTGGACTCGCTCGAGGAACAGTACAGCTTTCTGTCGAACGCGGACCGCGGCGGAAAGGCGCCGGCGTTCGCCGAAGCGGGCGCGCGGACCGCGTCGATCGACCCCGCCTCGCTCGACATGACCAGCGTGATGAGGGCGTCGCGGACCATCTCCGCGGAGCTCGTGCTCGATCAGCTGTTGAAGACGACGCTGCAGATCGTGCTCGAGAGCACCGGCGGCCAGCGGGGCTTCCTGGTCGTCCGCGAGGAAGCGCGGCTCGTCATCCGGGCCCACGCGGACACGGCACAGGACAGACCGTCGCCGGCGCTGCCGCTCGCCGTGACGCCCGACGACGATCCGCTGCTGCCGTTCACGATCGTGAACAACGTGCTGCGGACCGGGACACCGCTCGTGCTCGACGACGCGTCGGCGGCGTCGCGCTTCGCCAGCGATCCCTACATCGTGAAAAGCCAGCCGCGGTCCGTGATCTGCGTGCCGATCCGGAGGCACGATCGATTCAGCGGCGCGATTTACATCGAGAACAACCTGACGGCCGGCGCCTTCACGCAGGAGCGCGTCGAGGTCGTCCAGTTGCTCGTGGCCCAGGCGGCGATCTCCATGGAGAACGCGAGCCTGTACGAGGGGCAGGTGCGGCTGACGCAGGCGCAGCAGCGCTTCGTGCCCGCGCAGTTCCTCAGCAGCCTCGGGCGCTCCGACATCGCGGAGGTCGGGCTCGGCGAGTTCGTTGCCCGCGACATGAGCGTGCTCTTTGCGGATCTGCGCGACTTCACGCCGCTCGTCGAGCGCCTCGGACCCCAGGTCGTGATCGCGCTGCTCAACCGGTATTTCAGCCGCGTCGGCGGTCCGATTGCCGAAGCTGGCGGGTTCATCGATTCGTTCAACGGCGACGAGATCATGGCGCTCTTTCCGCTCCCCGCCGAGCGGGCCGTCGAAGCCGCCGTGAACATGCGGCGCGCGCTGGCGCAGTTCAACCAGGAGTCGATCGCGGACGGCGGGCCCGCCCTCGAGATGGGCGTCGGCATCAACACCGGGCCGCTCGTCCTCGGCACGGTCGGGAGCCTCGATCGTCTCAAGTGCGGCGTGGTCGGCGACACCGTCAACACCGCCGCCCGCGTCGAGCAGTTGACGAAGTTGTACGGCGCACCGCTCTTGATCGGCGAACGCACGTACGCGGCGTTGAGCAACCCGGAGCGATTCTCGTTCCGCGCCGTTGACCGTGTGGCGGCCAAGGGCAAAGAGCAGGCGATGACGCTGTACGAAGTGCTGGACGGTGAAACGCCCGCGCGCCGGGCGGCCAAGGAAGCCACGCGCGACCTGCTGAGACGCGGCATGGAGCGGTACTTCGCCCGCGATTTCACCGGCGCCTGCCGCATCCTGACGGATGCCCTGGCGATCGACGCCGCAGATGGCGTCCTGGCCCGCCTGGCGGAGCGGGCCCGGGGCTACGCCGCCGCGCCGCCACCGTCGGATTGGCAGGGATTCGAGACGCTCACCGACAAGTACGGCCTCTAGTGTTTTTCAGAATGCTGTAGTGTCCGGCTTCAGCCGGACTTTAGCGGGTCCGCCTGAAGGCGGACACTACGGACAAATGAAAAGCGCTCTAGGGTCCCTCAGTGAACACGAACGGGAAGGTGCTATATTGGTCGCCACACAGGTGGAGAGACACATGAAACCCGATTCGGTACCCGGCGACGATTCGAAGCGCACGCGTCCGGCCACTGGCGGCGAGACGAAGCGGCGCTGCGGCTGAGGACCTCCTCGCCGGCGGTCCACCGTCTACTATCAGCCGGGCAAGCCGGACGTCTCGGTGCTCGAGCCCCGGCTGCGCGCACTGCCCTGAACGAGCACTCTTTCCCACTACCCTTTCCAAGCTGAGCACTCGCGAGAAATTTACCGCTTTGTCGAGCGTTGCGATGCTCGCGCGTTACAGGCGCTCCTTAGAGTCATCGAGCCAGACACGACCGGGTTCCGCGATCGCGCATTGGCCTGAGCGGCTGTCGATACAGTCGAGGCGCGATGATGCTCGCGACGCGGTGTGGTGTGTGCTCGAAGAGGAGAAGTGCCATGCGTCATGCGATCCCCTCATCCCGCCGCCGGTTCCTGAAGGCCGGCGTGGCCACGGCGGCGGGCGTTGTGCTCCCGGCGTGGACGTACGGGAAGGCTGCGCCCGCGATCATCGCAGTCCGACAGCGAGCGTCCCGCAGGCGCTGCAAGGCCTGCAGCTCGGCGACCCCGGCGACGGTTCGGTCGTGGTGTGGAGCCGCAGCGATCGCGCGGCCCGCATGCTGGTCGACTGGTCGTACGACGAGCAGTTCAAGGAGGCGCGACGTATCGTCGGCCCTCATGCGCTCGAGACGACCGACTTCACCGCGCGGCAGGCCCTCGCGGGTCTCGAAGCCGGCAGCGACGTGTTCGTGCGCGTGTCGTTCCAGAGCCTGAACAACGTCGCGCGCGATCGGCGAGCCGGTGATCGGACGCTTCATCGTGCCGCCCGATCAGCGTGAGCGATGACGGGCGCTGGCTGCGGCCATGCACGCCGCGACGTGCGCTTCCAGTGGGGCGGCGACACGGCGGGCCAGGGCTGGGGAATCAACCCGAGCTTCGGCGGGCATGAAGATCTACGAGGCCATGCGCCAGCGCAACCCGCTCTTCTTCATCCACAGCGGCGACAACATCTACGCCGACGGTCCGATCGCCGAATCGGTTCGACGCCGAGCAAGGCCAGGTCTGGAACAACATCGTCACGCCGCAGGTGGCAAAGGTCGCGGAGACGCTGGACGAGTTCCGGGGGCGCTACCGCTACAACCTGCTCGACGAGAACGTGCGCCGCTTCAACGCCGAGGTGCCGCAGATCTGGCAGTGGGACGACCACGAGGTGACGAACAACTGGTCGGACTCGAAGGACCTGTCGGCCGACGCGCGCTACAGCGAGAAGAACGTGCCGCTGCTCATCGCGCGAGGCGCGCGGGCGTTTCTCGAGTATTCGCCCGATGCGGCCGTTCGACGTGCGCGAATCGCAGCGCGTCTATCGACGCTACAGCTACGGCCCGCTGCTCGAGCTCTTCGTGCATCGACATGCGATCGTACCGCGGTCCCAATTCGGCCAACCTGCAGACGACGCCCAGCGACGCGACCGCGTTTCTCGGCCGCGAGCAGCTGGATTGGCTGAAGGCGGGACTGAAGAACTCACGCGCCGTCTGGAAGGTCGTCGCGGCCGACATGCCGCTCGGACTGAACGTCGGCGACGGCACGACGGCGTAGGCCAGGCCCGCTGGGAAGGCCGTCGCCAACGGCGAACCCGGCAGCCGCGAAGGGGCGCGAGCTCGAGTTCGCCGAGCTGCTCAGCTATCTCAAGCGCCGGCGCGTGCGCAACGTCGTGTGGCTCACCGCCGACGTGCACTACTGCGCCGCGCACTACTACGACCCGGCGAAGGCGGCGTTCCGAGACTTCGACGGTTTCTGGGAATTCGTCGCCGGTCCGCTCAACGCCGGCAGCTTCGGCCCCAACACGCTGGACGGCACGTTCGGACCGCAGGTCGTGTTCGTCAAGGCGCCGCCGCCGGGACAGGTGAACCTGTCGCCGTACAGCGGTCTGCAGTTCTTCGGCGAGGTGAACATCGATGCGCAGAGCGGCAGAATGACCGTCGATCTGCGCGACATCAACGGCGCTGTCGGTGTTCAGCAAGACGTTGCACCCGCGATTCAGCTGATCGCCACTTTCGCCGCAACTCCGGCGCTGGTGTCTTAGAATCAGCGCATGGCACGAAGCGGACTGGCGCTCGTTCTGGCTTTGATCCCGGCGTTGTTGCCAGCCCATGGAGGCCAACGCCAATCGACTCAGCCGGCGGCCGCCGGAACGTACCAGAACCCCGTGCTCGGCGGGGATTACCCCGACCCTTCGGTGATTCGCGTGGGCCGCGACTACTGGGCGACGGCCACCACGTCGCAGTGGGCGCCGATCTTTCCGCTGCTCCATTCCACCGATCTCGTGAACTGGCGGCTCGCGGGACACGTCTTCGACACGCCTCCGGCGTGGTCGGCCGGCAGCTACTGGGCGCCGGAAATCGACGAGCATGGGGGACGCTTCTTCGTGTACTACACGGCGCGGAAGAAGGACGGGCCTCTCTGCGTGGCGGTCGCTGATGCGGCGAAGCCCGAGGGGCCGTACACCGATCGCGGACCCATGGTGTGTCAGGACGCGGGTTCGATAGATGCCGCGGCGGTTCAAGACGAGCTCGGCCGGCGGTATCTCGTGTGGAAGGAGGACGGCAACAGCCGCAAGCTTCCGACGCCTCTCCTCGCGCAGCCGCTGTCCTTCGACGGCCGAAAGCTGATCGGCAAGCCTGTAGTGATCCTGCGGAACGAGGCGCCGTGGGAAGCGCACCTCGTCGAAGGACCGTTCATCATCCGGCGCGGCGAGTGGCTCTACATGTTCTACTCCGCCGACGCGTGCTGCGGCCGCAGGTGCAACTACAAGCTCGGCGTCGCGCGCGCGCGGAAGCTGCTCGGCCCATGGGAACGGCATCCAAAGAACCCGATCCTCGCGGCGAACGACGACTGGAAATGCCCCGGCCACGGCAGCATCGTCACCGACCCAGCCGGCCGGACGTTTCTCCTCTATCACGCTTATCATCCGACCGACTTCGAGTACGTCGGCCGCCAGGGACTCCTGGACGAGGTCACGTGGGACGCGAGCGGCTGGCCCGCGATCAACGCCGGGCGCGGCCCTTCGCGAAGCGCGCCGTCGCCCCTTGGCAAGCCTGCTGCGCGATCGGAAGCGGCCATCGAAGACGAGTTCGCGCAGGCGAAAATAGATCCCGCGTGGCAGTGGCCGTGGGATCAACCCGAGCGGCCGACCGTGGATCCGTCAGCCGGTGGATGGCTGAGCCTTCGGACCGGCCCGTCCGCTTCGGCATCCTCCCTTGCAGTCGCCGCGCGGCCCGCGTCGAGCAGCAGCTACACCGCGACCGCGATGGTCGAGATCGCGTCCCTTGCGACAGGCACCCGGGCCGGCGTCGCCGCGTTCGGGAATCGTGACAACCTGCTCGCCGTCACCGTCGAGCGGCCCGAGAAGCCCGCCGCGGCCGCAGGCGGGGCGCTGACGATCAACGTGTGGCAGAAGCAGAAGGGGCAATCGACGACGGTCGCGACCCAGAGCATCAGTGCGGGCGACCACGTGTACTTCCAGCTCAAGGCGATGAACAGAACGCGCTTCGACTTCGCGGTGAGCCCGGACGGGAAGAGTTGGACGACCGTCGCTGCGCAGGCGGAGGGCGGCTATCTACCGCCATGGGATCTCGCCGTTCGCGTCGCGATGCTGGTCTCCGGACCGCCCGGAGCGTCGGCGCGCTTCGGTCGATTCGCGATCGTCAACGGCCCGTGATTTTCTCCCGGCGCAGAATTCTCGTGCCTTCGCTGTCGGTGATGAAGAGAGCGGGTGTGTAACGCACGACAAGGGTCTGACCCCGGGCGGGTGTGTTACGCACGACAAGGGTCTGACCCCACTAGCGGCTTACGCTCGAGCTGAGACTTCGGCCGGCGCCTGTCTCGGGTACTCGAACGCGCTGCCGCAGCGAAGGCACTTGAAGTGCTCGTGCGCGCCAACCTTCTCCACGCGCTCCGTGTCGTGGACGCCACATTCGGGGCACTGCCTCGTCGTCGAGGGATCGACGACGTGTCCATTCAGGCACCGATACGCGGCATCCGGTTTTCTCTTCCGCGGGCCATGCGTTCTGGGTCCACAGCATGTCGGTTCCACACTCCGCACACTTTGCGGAGCGAATCAGCGTGTTGTCCATATCGGTTGCCTCGCGATGCTCTCCAGCGTGCGCCACATACACGCGCGAGTTGCAATACGGCCGCCACAAACGAGAGACGCGGATCTCGCGGATCGCGCGGATCACACGGTGATCCCGTCTATCCGCGTGATCCGCGTGATCCGCGTCTGTCGTCTATCGGCGTGATCCGCGCGATCCGCGTCATACTGATCGCCGCGGGATCAACAACATGCAGGTTGGCGTGAATTATCCGTGGTTCGACTACGGGTGGGACTTCGGCCTCGGCCCGCCGGCGTGGCGCGGCGGCCGGCAGACGCCGCGCTGGTTCGACAAGGTCGACGAGCACCTGACTCATCTTCACGGCCTGGGCATCAGCGTCGTGCGCTGGTTCATCCTGGCCGACGGCCTGACATACGGCACCCTCGAGAAAGCGCCCCGGCCTGACGGAGCGGCGCCCGCCGACTGGCGATTCGATCCGCCGCCGCTCGATACCGCTGTCGTCGATCACTTCGGCGAGCTGCTCGAGCGCTTCGCTTCGTCCTCGGCGAGGCTGTCTCGCATGCAGCTCATTCCCGTCCTGATCGATTTTCACTTCTGCGAGGCGGGACTCAGGCCCATCGAGGTGCCCGACGCAGCGAATCCCCTCGCGCGCCGCGCGGATCCAGGGTGGGTCAAGCAGGGACGCGCGGACGCCGTTCGCGATCCCGCGAAGCGCGCCCGATTCCTGGACGCGGTGCTCGATCCGCTCCTGCGCGCGTCGGTGCGCCGTCGCGACGTCATCTATGCATGGGAACTCATCAACGAGCCGGACTGGGTCACCAGGGGATGGCATCCGGATCCGCGCGTCAACGCTCCGATCCCGGAATCCGCGATGCGCGAGTTCCTCGAGGCTGGCAAACAGCGGATCCGCGCGGCCGGTTTCAAGCCCACGATCGGGTTCGCCATGGCGAGTACGCTCCAGCGATCGGGCGTGACCGCGGAGATCAACCAGTTCCACTACTACCCCGACGGCCGCACGCCGCTCGATCGTCACGCGTTCGATCCGAGATTCCCCGGGATCATCGGCGAGTTCGCGACGTCCGCGTCGGATGTCTGGCCCGATCTCAGAGCCGACGGGCAGGACATCGCCGCTCGTCTCCGGCTGGCGGAGAGCCGCGGCTACCCGCTCGTGCTGCCGTGGTCGTTCCTGGCGAGAGACCGGCACACCGAATGGTCCGCCGCGGTCGAACGCGACGTGCGATCGTTCACGCGCCCCACGTGAGGTCGCGCCGCGCGCGAGCGGATCGAGTCGCGTGGCCCGAAACGAGGTTCTCCTGATTCTGACGCGAGTTGGCCTAGAACCGCACTGAGTACACCAACTTGAAATTGCGACCCATCTCGGGGACGAAGTCCTTCACGAAGGACAGATGGTTGCGATAAAGCTCGTTGGTCGCATTGTCGAGCCGCGCCGTGATGGTGTTGACTCCCCGTCCGCCAAACGAGTACGCCGCGAAGAGCTTCAGCAGGTTGTAGCCGTCGGTCGGCGTCTCCTCGAAGAACACGCGGTCCTGCTTCGACACTGCAATGATCTCGCCGCCTGCCTGGAAAGCGTTGCGCTGATAGCGCAGCCCTCCGCGGAAGCGCGTCGGCGGGATGCGCGGCAGCGGCTCGTTTCGCTCACGCAGCTCAGCGCGCACCAGATCGAACCCGAGCTCGGCGATGAAACCGGCTCCCAGGTCGATGTCTGAGTGCGCTTCGACGCCCTGGAAGAGACTATCGGCCGCGACCGACGCGACGATGGGGAACCCTTCCGGATCGACATCTGGAAAGAGGTCCGCGAACTCTCCCTCGCTCACGGGATCGCGGAAGATGTAGTCATCGATCCGGTTGTAGAAGTACGTGAGCTCACCCGAGAAGCGCCGATAGCGCCACCTCACAGACGCATCGAGGCCGAGCGCGATCTCGGAATTGAGCTCGGGATTGCCAATCTCGAACGCGAAGTTGCCAGGGTGAATGCCGAAGAAGTACAACTCTTCCAGCGCAGGGTTGCGCGCAGCTCGCGCAATGTTGAACGCGAACGTCAGCTTGTCGTTGGCTGCTGCCGGTCGAAGCAGGATGCCGACAGATCCCGAGCCGTCGGTGAAGTCGCGGTCGGGCAGGCCGCCCCCGGGCGTGAACCCGGCCCAGTTCACACGTCCGCCAAACTGCACGGTCACATGCGGCCATGTCAGTTCTTCGTACAGGAACAGAGCAAAGGCGTTTTCATCAACCGGGGGAGAGAGTGCCTCTGCGCCGGTGGCCGTGAACGCGCGCGCGAGGAACGATCCGCCGATTGTTCCTGTCAGCCGGCCCCACTGCCGGTGCTTGGCCTGGACGTTGAGGTCCGTGGTGTTGTTCTCGAACTGCGTGCCGATCTCCTCGCCCTCCAGCTCGTCGTGTTTGTACTGCCGGTAGCCAAACAAAGCGCGGAACGAGGTGAAGGCTCCACGGAGGCTGTCCGCTCCCGTGCGTAACCCGAACATCTGCCGGCGCGGAGTCAGTTGAATCTGTCCCTCTTCGACGTAGGGCAGACCGTACTTCGTGTTGTCGTAGCCGTAGCTCCCTCCGAAGTAGCTGTGCTCGCCGGTCCACGCGACGCCGACCGAGCCGAACCCGCCGCGCGACTGACTGTTTTCGATGGTGCCCTCCGGCGTGTCGACGTCACCCGATCGGCGACCGCTGCCTGACGCGTGCACAGCCCATCTATTGTTCCCATACAGCACGTCGCCTGCGCCTCCTACATCAGCGGCCGCGGTCCCGATGTCTGCCGTAATCCCGCCACGCACGCCATTGATCTGCGTCGTGGGAATCGTGTCCGAAATCACGTTGACGAGACCACCAATGGCGTTCGACCCATAGAGCAGCGTCGCGGGACCGCGGACTACCTCGATCTTCGAAGCGCCTGTCGGGTTGATGACCACTCCGTGGTCGCCCGACTGACTCGATAGGTCGCCGACCCGCTGACCGTCATCGAGGATCAGCACTCGATCTCCATCGAGTCCACGGATGACGGGACGAGATGGGCCAGGGCCGAACGACCGCTCGGCGACTCCTGGTTGTCTCGCGATTGTCGCGCCCAGCGTACCCTCCAACTGCTTGGCCAGATCCTGGCCTGCCAGCACGGTCGTTGGTTGATAGGAGTCGAACTGGTTCCTCGCGTCGGGACTGACCGAGACGACTTCGCTATAGTGCAGCTCGGGATCGACCGCGACGTCGACGCTGAGCGCCGCCTGAGCGACGTTGAGCTCCGAACGCGCCGGAACGAATCCCTTGGCGATCACCAGCAGATGGTGAGGGCCAGCAGGCACGTTGGGGATCGAGTAGGTTCCGTCCGGCCGCGAGGTGGTCTCGATGGTTGTGCCTTCGATTGCGACCATCGCGCCGGCGATCGGCTTCAACGGACACGGAATGATAAAGACGGCCGGACACCGAAACGCCCTGCGCGGCCGCGGTCGCGGCCAGCCCGAATACTGCCACCAGCGTCAGCGCGACTGCGCGCGTTGCAAAATCACGAAAACCCATAGTCCCTCCCGGGCAGAACTGAACACACTGAACAGGTGCGCGGAGAACGTCCGGTCGCAGCCGACAAGGCCTGCGGCGGGAGACGGCTCCACGAGAAACCAAGCGAGGGTCTGTTCAGGCGGGAGGTGCGCGCGCGGGGAGCCGATCGAACGCAGGAGCACGGTGAGACGCGTCGGCGAGCGTATCGACACCGTGTTCGGCCGTGAGACCTGCGGCCGCGGGTCCGCAGTCCGCGAATGCGGTGCGGAATGAGCGGATCGAGTGACAGATGACGCAGTGGTGAGGCTGTCGAGCGTCCCGTGTGTCGGCTAGTCCAACGCGCGGGCGAGTCTGGCGAGGCCCCTACAGGCGCGCACAGCAGGTCGTCGTCTGCCGCGTGAGGAGCCACGAACGGCGCGAGCCAGACCACCAGCAGACAGGCTGCAAGCCATTGGGAAAATCGACGATGGCGTCGGAAGAGCTCGAACACCCTAGTTCTGAGGGTAACCGTGCGGCGGTGTGTGGTCAAGGGCCAGAGACGAATGGGTCAAAGCGCCGCTCAGGCCCGCTGCCTCAACCAGCGCCGCCGAGATGACCACGCCGTTGTCTCCGGCGAGGAGTTCTCAACGAGGTTCAATTGTTCGGGACGTCTCGCTGAATCACGTTACACCGTCGTCACCGCTCGAGCCGTGGGTCCGCGATATGCTCCCGCCTCCCAGACGAAAGGTGAGGACGCCCATGGCTACCAGGCAACCTGGCAACGACGACGAAATCAACGAAATCGCGACCGACTTGGAGGATCTCAAGACGACCGTCGAGGAGCTTCAGACGGATCCACCGGCCGACATGGATCCAGACGCGCTCGAGCGTATCAAAGGTGCCTTGGACGTTGCGGTTGATGCGACAGACGAACTAGAGGAACAGCAGGAAGACGCCAACGCTCCACAGCCTAGCGTCCGTAGTAGAGCACGGTGAATATTTGGCCTGAAATGAAGTTCGCGAGATCTGTCGCGCTGTGGGCACGCAGAAACGGCAGCAGCTGCGTTCTCTCGTACGGGATGCAGCACGTAGGAGAGCCCCGAGACGCCTGAATTCTGCTTTCGTGCGCTCGGGCGTATCGGCGGGCAACCCGTGTTGCGCGGTACGCGCTGAACGATCTATCCATGAAGCTCGGGGCAACGGGCCCATACACGGCGTTGTCCGTGCTCGTGCCTACCCGAATGTCGCCCTCTCGCCCGTCTCTGCCGATCGAGCGGTCCGTCGACGCCGAAGATCCCGTGAGCGCCCGGGTGATCGTTGTCGGACGACAGCGGACCACTCCTGCGTCTCAGTGCAATCAGCGCAGCGGCCACGGCCGTGCCCGAGAGCAGCGCGGTTACCATTGCGAACCGGATTTGAGGCACGAAGATGGCGACGGTAACGGCCGTCGCGACCATGCCGAGTCCGCCGATACCATCGACCGGGATGTGCGCCATGTTGATGAGCCCCGGAGACGGAGGCTCTAGACGGCGACACACCGTCTCGTGACTCGGCCGGAAGCGGAACACGAGGAGGGCTACAACGATGCCGCCGAGAAGTCCGGGAACGAGGATGATGAGGAGAGGTTCCACGGTGGTCTCCCTATTGGTGCAGTGATCTAAGCCAGTTCTCTGACTATGACCCTTTTTTAGGATGTGGCGCACCCTTGGCATCGTTAGTAACCGTCATGGATTGCGCTCGTGAAACCGCGATGAGCTGCAAGGACTCGCAGCTAGTTCACGCCCTCCGTTTCCGCAGCTCGAGGTGGGTTGAAATCGCTACTCTCGGGGCGGCCGGCGCTATGGTAAGGTCCTTGCGAGACGGTTGCCATGGCAGGCTCAAAGCTCGGCGTCCTGATCGTCCTCATTGGTTGCACGGCAACATCGTGCGCCACGGTCGGGCGACCGTCGACGGACTCATGGTCCAAGGTCGATCCCAATCGGCCAGACGTGATTGCGCGGTCGCAGGTGTGGACGCCGACCAACGTCAAGGCGATGAACCTGAAGACCGGCCCGACAGGACCTGGTGCCTTTGCGCCAGGCGCGACGGTTCGTTGCACCTACGTCGAGAAGAAGCTGGGCGGGAACTCGCCGAAGTTCCTGTGCGAGACCGCACGCAACGACACCGTCATGGTCAAGTTCGATCGGCGTAACGGCGAAGTCTACGGCGAGGTTCTCGCCAGTCGCCTGCTGTGGGCGCTCGGATTTGCCACCGACGCCTCGTATCCCGTGACCGTCATCTGCCGTAACTGTCCGGCGAAACTGGCAGCGACAACGAGGACACGGCAGGAGGCGCGATTCGAGCCAGCCACGATCGAGCGGCCACGGCCCGGGCGCGAGTGGCGATCGGGAGATCACGAAGGCTGGTCGTGGGACGAGCTGGACCGCGTCGATCCCGAAGAGGGTGGCGCGCCGAAGGCGCATCGCGACGCCCTCAAACTGCTGGCGGTGTTCCTGCAGCACACCGACAGCAAGCCCCAGCAGCAGCGCATCCTGTGTCTCGGTCGTGCTTCTGCGACTTGCCAGCGTCCGCTGCTGCTGACGAGTGACGTCGGACTCACGTTCGGCAGCGCGACGTTCACGAACGACAACAAGAACAGCAGCGTCAACCTGGACAAGTGGCGCAAGACGCCCGTCTGGAAGAACGAGCCGGGTTGCATCGGCAATCTGCCGCGGTCGTTCACCGGGACGCTGTCCAATCCCGTCAGCAGCGAAGAAGGACGGATCTTTCTGTCGCGCTTGCTGAATCAACTGTCGGACCGTCAGCTGCGGGACCTGTTCGGCGTCGCTCGTGTTTCGCTTCGACCGCGGTCACCCGGCGATCCCTCGTCAGGCAACGCGACCGTCGGGGAGTGGGTCGCGGCGTTCAAGGCAAAGCGCGTGGAGATCGCCAATCACCGATGCAGCTGATCCACAGGACCGCTCCAGCCCGGGCCCAGGTGATTGGCTGGTAGATCCACGACGACTCGGATCGTTCTACTAGCGCTTTGACGAAGGTGAATCGGGAACGGACAAAGAGCTCGTCGCCCTGCAGATTCAGCGGAGTGAACGGCACGACTCGGGAAGCGCCGGCGCGATCCGCGCCCATCTCTCGCGCACGCGCGCCGCGTCGCGGTCTGCGACCGGCCTCCACGTGCCATCGCGAGCGCGGACCATGACGCGGTCTGCCACGGCATCCTGCGAAGACGCTGACGTGGACCGATCCGCGGCGATCCCGCCGGCGATCCACTCGAACACGCGGCCTGCTCCGGGCTTCGCGATCGTGCCGCGCTCGACGCGCAGCATCGCACTCCCGCCTGCCTGCTCATCGGCGCTTGCCGCCGCGCACCAGAACGCGCCGGACACATCGAGCAGCCGATCCTGGCGAACATCGCCGTATTGTTCGTGGCGCGCGGGGGAAACGCCGCGCACGATTCGCACCTGGCACGCCTGCGATTCGCACGCGGTGCCCACGTCGGGCATCGTCAGTCGCGGCAGCGACGCGAGGACGCGAGCGGCCAGCTCCGGATAGCCGCACCCCTGCCACTTCGCCGGACTCGAATCGACAGCCGCGACACAGGGCGCCGATCGATCCGCCGTCGCTGTTGCGGGTGCCTGCGCGGACGCGATCGCGGCCGCGACCAGTGACGCCGGAACCTCCACACGCCCGATCAGGCTCAACGCGGGTCCCGGACCGTTGGGCGTGAAGACTTCCCGCACGTACGCGGTGCCGTCGGTGTAGAGTCGAGCGAACCGCTGCTCGCTCGGAGGCGGAGCGGCCGGCGTCGCCACCGAGATCGACTCCGTGCCGGGTGGCGGCAAGCCCGCGGCGACGGGCTCCACCTGAAACGCGGGCGGTCCGCTCGAACACGCCGCGAGATTGATCGCAATACCCAACGCGATCCCTCGCGCACGCATCATCCGAGACTCACGCGCGGACGGACGACATGCTGTCACTCCGATCATTATCGGGTGCGCGCCGCAAGTCGAACCACATTTCCGCAGCTCTCGCAACCGCCTGCGGGCGGAAGCCGCATGTAAGAGGGAGGAATTGCCCGTACCTGTCGGCACGTGAGAGACTCGCAGCGACCGTTTAGAGTGAACCCTCGAACGGAGGCGTCTCATGCTGCTCCACGCGCTGCTGCTCGCTGCCGGTCTGACGTCGCCGCAATGCGATGCCTTGAAATCTGCGACGCTCCCCAGGACGACGATCGTTGCTGCGACGCTCGTGCCTGCCGGTCCGTACAAGCGCGGCCAAGGTCAGCCGCCGATGACGCCGGCGCCGTCCCAGCTTCCCGCGCACTGCCGAATTGCGGCGGTTCTCTCGCCCACGCGTGACTCGCACATCGAGATGGAGCTGTGGCTCCCGGTTGACGGGTGGAACGGAAAGTTCCAGGCCGTCGGCAACGGAGGCTGGGCCGGCGCCATCAGCTTCGATCAGATGGCGCACGCGCTGCACCGCGGCTACGCCACGGCGTCGACGGACACCGGGCACAAAGGCGAAGACACCGGGTTCCTCATCGGCCATCCCGAGAAGGTGATCGACTTCGCGTACCGCGCACTGCACGAGATGACGGTCGCGTCCAAGTCGCTGACTGCCACCTTCTACGGTCGCGCGCCGCAGCTGTCCTACTATCAGGGATGCTCGACCGGCGGGCGCCAGGGGTTGATGGCGGCGCAGCGTTATCCCGAAGATTTCGACGGAATCATCGCGGGCGCGCCGGTCTACAACATGATCCACTTGAACGCGTCCGTGCTGACGCACCAGGTCGGCGTCCTCAAGGACGAGCGCCGGAAAGTGCCGGCGCAGAAACTCGCGCGGCTGGCCGATGCGGTCCGCGAGGCGTGCGACGGCGGTGATGGTGTCCGCGACGGTCTAATCAGCGCTCCTGACGCCTGCGTGTTCGATCCATCGACGCTCCTGTGCAGCGGCGCCGACGACCCGTCGTGTCTGACGCAGCCGCAGGTAGACGCCGTCAAACAGGTCTACGCCGGCGTGCGAGCCAGGAACGGAGAGCTGATCTATCCGGGATCGGCGTACGGCGTGGAATCCGGGATGCGGATTCAGGGAACTCCCCCTCTGCCTCTGCAGACAAACGTCTTTCGCTATCTGGTGCACCGCGATCCGGCCTGGGACGTGCTGACGTTCGATCTCGACCGGGATCTGCCGCTCGCGATCCGTCACGCCGGCTTCATCGAGGCGCGTGACCCCGATCTTTCCAGGTTCAAGAGTCGCGGCGGAAAGCTGGTCATCTACCACGGCTGGGCCGATCCGGGACCCTCGCCAGCCAATAGCATCGACTACCACCGCAAAGTAGCCGAGACCCTCGGTGGAGCCCAGGACGGGTGGATGCGGCTCTTCCTCGCCCCCGGCATGGATCATTGCCGCGGCGGCGTGGGACCGAACGAAGCCGATTTCATCGGCGCGCTGGAGCGCTGGCGCGAATCCAACGTCGCGCCGGATGCGATCGTCGCATCGCACCGCACCGGCGATCGCGTGGATCGAACGCGCCCTCTGTGCCCGTATCCGCAGGTTGCAAAGTACAAGGGCACGGGCAGCACGGACGACGCCTCGAACTTCGAGTGCGTTCGGCGGTAGCGAGTGCACCTGTAGCGAACGACGCTCGACGCGAGGAAGGTAGATCGCGCGCATGGCGCACCGAGATGCCGGTTGACGTGATCATCTGCGAGGCTCCACGAGATGTCTATCAACGTCATCAACGGCATTCGTATCTATTCGGAATCGCACGGCGAGGGTCCGCCGGTCGTGCTCGTGCACGGGTCGTGGGGCGATCACCACAACTGGGATCTCGTCGTGGCCGGGCTTGCCCGCACCTTCCGGACGCTGACCTACGATCGGCGCGGGCACAGCCAGAGCGAGCGGCTCGCGAGCCAGGGCAGCATTGAAGAGGATGTCGCGGACCTCGCTCTGCTGATGACGTCTCACGACGTTGCGCCCGCGCACATCGTCGGAAACTCTTTCGGCGGGTCGATCGTCTCTGAAGCTGGCGGCAGCGCGGCCGGAACTGTTCGCAAGCCTGACGGTTCACGAACCACCTCTCTTTGGGCTCCTCGGAACCGACCCAGCGCTGCCTGCGGTTCAACAACGGATCGGAGGCCGTCGTCGCCACGCTGCAATCGGGCAGGACGGAGGTGGGCGCGCAGCAGTTCGTCGAGACCGTTGCACTGGGACCGGGCATGTGGGAAAAACTACCGGCCGAGCTGCAACAGACGTTCGTGTTCAATGCACCGACGTTTCTGGACGAGGTTAACGATCCGGGTGCATTCTTCTTGGACGTCGGACGTCTCGCAGCGTTCGACCGCCCGGCGCTCATCTCGCGCGGCGACCAGAGCCCGCCGCTCTTCGGGACGATTCTCGACAAGATTGCGGAGAGCCTCCCCCATGCGCGGCGACACACCTTCAGTGGCGCCGGGCATGTGCCGCAGCTGACGCATCCCGATGACTATGTGAGCATCGTCGGCGGATTCATAGCGACAGCGGCTGCCGCTCGCCGATAATGCCGAGATCAGGAGTCACGTCATGGCCACGATTGCCGACCTGCACGAACGGACGAACGCCCTGTTGACTCGGCCGCCGAACGACGTGCCCATGGGCGCGCCGGCGGCCGCCGGCGCGGAGCCGCTGGCTTCGTCACGGTTCATGATGTTCTTTCCATCGCACCAGGAGCGTGCGCTGCAGCTCGCGAAGCGCCTCATGGCGCTCGCCAACGAGCGGGCGGACGACGATGGTCTCGAGGCGGTGCTGGACGAGGCGGAAGCCGCGGCACAGACGGAGAACATCGATCTCGTGAAGTACGCGTTGATGGTGTTCATCACGCACCATCCGCGCGGACGGCGGCTCCCGATCCCGGCGCTCGATCGGCGCTATCCGAAGCGCATCGTTCCCTCGAACACCGAGGTCGCGGCCGCCGGCCTGCAGGCGCTCGGCGCGCTCGGCGCCGAAGCGCAGCTCGATTACTTCCGCGAAGACACCGCGATCAACGACCATCACAACAAGTGGCACGTCGTGTATCCCTTCGACGGCCAGCCCAATCCCGCCGACCCGTCTGGTCCGTCGGTGCCGAAGGATCGGCAGGGCGAGCTGTTCTGGTACATGCACCAGCAGATGCTCGCCCGGTACGATCACGAGCGGCGCGCGTTCGGCCTGGCGCTGACGCGGCCGCTCGACGACTATCGCGCGCCGATCCCGGAGGGCTACGACGCGAACCTCGAGAACTATTCGCATCGCGCTCCGGACGCGAGGCTGCGGTCGGTACAACTCGATTTCGGACCGTATACCGTCGCGAACCACGAGTCGCGGCGCGATCGCCTGATCGCGGCCGCGCAGAGCGGAAAGCTGCGCAAGGGTAACGCGCAGGTGCCCGTCACGCCGCAGCTCCTCGGCGACACGATGGAAGCCAACGCGGGCTCCGTCGACGCCCCGTCGCTCAGCCCGACGAGCTTCTACGGCCACCATCACAACTTCGGCCACGTCCTGATCTCGGCGGTCGGCAACCCTGCGGGACCCTTCCCGAACGAAAGCGGCGTGATGGCCGGAACGGATACGGCGATGCGGGATCCGATCTTCTACCGCTGGCATCGGCACATCGACGACATCTTCGTCACGTGGCAGAACACGCTGCAGCCGAACGATCTGGCTGAGGGCGCCGCTTCAGCGTCGATCCGTTCGAGCCTGAACGGCGGCGGCGCCGCGCACGAGAGTCCGGACATCATCCTCTGTCTCACCCGTGACGTACCGGGCGCGTCCGCGCCGGGCTTCGATGGCGCGGCGTTCGGACGCGGCACGTTCGGAGGCGCCAGCTGGAACAACCCGCCGGCCTCGTTTGCGATGGCCACCGACACGCTGCGCACGACGATGCGCGAGGAGACGCTGCGGCAGCCGGATGGATCGACGGTGAGGAAGCCGTATCTCGATCACGAGGACTTCTTCTATTTCCTGCGCGTCGAGAACACGGCGGCGGAGCGGCGCGCGATCACGGTGCGCATCTTCCTCGTCGCGACCGAGCTGGCCGACAACCGGCGCATGTGGATCGAGATGGACAAGTTCGCGCACACGCTCGAGGCGTCCGAGCAGGCGGTGATCTTCCGCCCGGGCCGGCACGCCGCGGTCGTGCGAAAACCGGCGCGACGCCCTGCGGATCCACCGGCCGTGCTGCCCCCGGGCGGGATCGACGTCAACTACTGCGACTGCGGCTGGCCGTATCACCTGCTCCTGCCGCGCGGCCTCGCGGCGGGCATGCCCTGCCGCGTGCTCGTCATGCTGACGGACCAGCAGGCGGACCTGGCCGGCGCCGAGAAGAAGTGCGGATCGATGAGCTTCTGCGGCGCGCGCGACGCGTTGTATCCCGATCGGCGGCGGATGGGCTATCCGTTCGATCGTCCGTTCGCACTGCCGGTCACCGAGTCGCTGAAGGGCCACGCGCATATCGCCACGCGGGAGATTAAGATCGTCCACGGATGACGGCCGATGGCTGAAGCGGAGGACACCGTTCGCCTGGCGCGGCTGCAGCAGCGAATCGACGCCGCGCTGGAGGAGACGCCGGCGATGCGGAAGGCGAGCAAGTTCTCGGACTACGATCCGACACGCACCGAACGGTTCGACGCGCTTTTTACAGAAGCCGCGGCCGGGGGCGGGATCGCGGGACTCGAGCGCGCGCTCGACGCGTTCGACGCGGCGGCCGGTACCGCCGATCCGCTCGCGCTGCGCCGCGACCTCATGGTGTTCCTCACGCGGCATCCGGACGCCGCGCGGCTTGGCCTGCGCACGCCGTCGCTCGGCGTCCGAAGCGCGTGGAAAACGCTGCCGGGCAAACGGCGCTAGAGCGTTTCCGAACGCTGTAGTGTCCGGCTTTAGCCGGACCGAAACAGGTCCACCTGAAGGTGGACACTACAGCACTCTAGCCTCGTCTTGACGGCACGTGAAAGCTTGCATGGGACTTGTCTTCGAAGACCGTGACGCCCTGAGATCGGGCCCCGGCCTCCACGCGTTCATCGTCGGCGTCAGCCGCTATGCGCATCTGCCCAACGGCGGCGGCACGCCGGCGGTGGACAGCTTCGGCCTGGAGCAGCTGACGTCAACCGCGCTCAGCGCGTACCGCGTCTATCAGTGGCTGCTCGCCAACCGCAGTCTTCTCCCGTGCAGGCTCGCGACGGTTCATCTGCTGCTCTCCCCTTCGGACGCCGAACGCGCGATCGAGCCGGGCCTCGACAATGTCGGCGATCCGCCCGGCAAGCCCGAATCCGCACGCAGGCGTGCGTTCTCCGCCGATGCCAGGAGCTGGCGCACGCGCGCCAGTGCCAGCGATCGCGAGTTCACGTTCTTCTACTTTGCCGGCCACGGGCTCGCGCGCGACAAGGGCGACAGCGTGCTGTTGTGCGAGGACTTCGGCGATCCAGACGAAGGCAGCCTCCTTCACAACGCGATCGACCACGATCATCTGTTCAACGGCATGGCGCCGCCGAAGCGGGTGACCGAGGCGATGGCGCGGCGCCAGGTCTACTTCGTGGACGCGTGCCGGACCGACGTCCCCGATGCGCGGGTCGCACGGCCCACGGTGCCCGACCTGTGGCCGATCGATCTCGGCGGGCAGGACAACCGCCAGGCGCCCGTGTTCTTCGGCGCCATTCCAGGCACGCAGGCGATGGCGCTCGACAGCGGCCAGACGCTCTTCAGCCAGGCGCTGCTCGCGTGCCTCGATCACGACGCGCTCCGGCCCCTCGAGGAGCTGCAGGCGAACGGGGAACCGAGATACGGAGCGACCGTCGATGCGTTGAACTCCATGCTGAAGCTGCGCCTCGATGCGCTGAACCTTCAGCACGGAACCTCGCAGAAGCACGATCTGACCGGACACGTCAGCAACCTCACGCTGCGTTACGTCGAGGGACGTCCTGCGGTAACGGTGCTGGTCGAAGTCGATCCTGCGGCGGACGCCGGAAGCGTCGCGTACGACGTGCAGGATGCGCAGGGCGGCGCCGTCTTCGCCGCGCCGTCTCTCGCCGCGCATCCCTTCAGCCATCAACTGCCCGCGGGCATGTATCGATTCGCCGCGAGCGTGTCGAACCCGAAGCCGTCACACGTTCGCTTCGCGGCGTTCGGTCAGGTCCTGCCGCCGTTCTTTCCGCTGCGCGCGAGGGTGCGGCAGTGACGACGCTGAGGTTTGCGTCGCGGGGTGAAGGGCGGGCCGACATTCCCGTCGAGGTGCGTCGAGCGAACATGTCGCTCGTCGGCCGGACGGTCGCCTCGGGTTCGCTGGACGTCGCAGCGGGCACCTACTTCGTCACGCTGAGCCTTCCGGGCGGGCAGCAGCACACGCAGCAGATCGAAGTAAAGAGCGCCGACGATCAAGTGACGGTTGCGTTCGCGAGCAGCGCGCCAGAAGGCGCTGGAACCGAGCTGACGGGACCGCAGCCATCTCCGGATGTCCCGGGCATGAGCGAACCCGTCATCGACGAGTGGCTCGTCCCGATGTCCGGGCTGCGCGAGCCCGCGAGTGGCGGGTCCCTCGTGCGCGTGCCAGCCACGTTCGACCTCTGGATCGGCAACGCGCTATCCGGGTCGTTGACGCTCGCGGAGGAAGCGCGTTCGGCGCCGTCAGACGCCGACGCGACGATCGACGGCCGCGAGGTACCGCAGCTCGCCTGCATGCGCCATCCAGGCGGCGAGCGCTGGTTCGCCCTCCCTGCGTGGGGAGAGAGCTCCTGCACGCTCGTCGCGCACGCGCAGCCGGGCCGAACCGGCGAGGCCGCGCCCGACATCGCGATCGCCCTCGAGCATCCGCAGGCAAACCTGCTGCTTCGGCTTCGCGCCAGGAAACAGATCTCCGACGAGGAGACCGCGGTGCGTTCGGCGAGCCTCACGTCGGAGCGGCTCCTGATGGAGAAGCGGCGCGATCCGATCGCAGCGGTCGTCAGCGCCTACACGCTCCTGCGGTTCAATCACCTCGAGCGGCTGCACGACTGGACCGGCAAGTTGTTTCGCCTGTTCGATGCGCTGCCGGACGCGGCCGTGATTCTCGGTGAACATCTCGGCCGCCGCGGGGATCACGGGCAGGCGCTTGCGGCCCTGCTCGATCTCGAACGGCGGGGACTCCCTCTGTTTCCCGAAGGCATCGTGCTCGCGATGGACAGGCTCACCTTGTACGCGCGCTACGGTGGCGACGTGTTCTCCGAAGAAGAAACAACAGCGGCGTCCAGCCTGTCCGACCGGCTCGCACGGTTTGCCGCGGTGACGGATTTCACTCGTCAGACAACGACGCTGCGCGGCCCACTGCCCAATCGGTCCGGCTAAAGCCGGACACTACAGCAGTCATGGTGCAGGTCCGGCTAAAGCCGGACACTACAGCAGTCACGGTCAGGTCCGGCTAAAGCCGGACACTACAGCAGTCACGGGTCCGGCTAAAAGCCGGACGCTACAGCAATCATCATTCAGGTCCGGCTGAAGCCGGACTACAGCAGGCATGTTCGTGTAGTGTCCGCCTTCAGGTGGACCCGTGCGCGCTGCGCTCCTGCGTTCGCGCCGCGTGCGAGGCGCGGTACACGCCCGAGCGAAAGGCCAGCAGCGGATCGTCGGAGCATTCGATGCCGGGCGGAACGTTGGTGGGATCGAAGACCATCCGCTCGATGACGTCCTGGTCCGGGTGCTCCGCCGCGAGCGTCAGCGTGCCGGCGCGGATCGTCGGGCGCGACGCCGGCCAGGCACGCAGCTGATCGTCGGTCGGATCGCCGGCCTCTGCGAGCTGGAAGATCAATTCCCATCGCACAGGCTCGCGGGCCACGCGCTTGCGCATCTCCTCGATGAGGAACTCGGGTGGAAGGCCGGAGGCTTCGGCTTCGCTCAGCACGCGATCGCCAGTCATCGTTGACTTCCAGTGATAGCGGAAGGCCCGTCGACGGCCCTGCGCGTCGACGAGGTAGTACGCGTGCAGTCCATGGAAGTCCGCCGCGGCGAAGCTGCGGATCGGCGGATGGCTCAACAGCTGTTTCAATCCTCGTATCGTGCGCAGGTGTGTCAGCACGAAAAACAGCATGCGGAGCAGGTTGAAGCGGCCCTTCGCGTTGCGCCGCTGCGCGGTCGTCACGTCGATGAAATCCTGCGGCGTGCTGGCCGGAAACGCCGTCAGGTTGGGCGCGCTCCACGTCGCGCGTGCCCCCGATGTCAGCGCGAACTCGACCCCCAGCCCGAGCGTGGCGCCGCGGCGGCGCGACTGGAGGTCCGGCGCGTGGGGATCGGCTTCGCCGTTCGACAACCGCACGACGACCGGGATCCGGCCACCCTGCAGGTGCTCCGCGATCGTCAGGCCGGCGACCTCCCGGCTCGCTTCGAAGTGCCCCACGAATCCATGCCCGCGCCCGTGAGCCCGCCGGCAGCCCCGCACGACGCCCGTGTACTTCTCCATCGCCGACATGGCGGCCGCCACGAGCGCCGCGTCGCGATCCCGCGCAAGAGCCGTGTTGCCGGAGTGGCGTGTATCTTCCATGTCGACCTCCCCGATCCGAACCCCGGAACCCGAACCTTGAACCCTGAACCTTGAACCCTGAACCCCGACCGTAAGTAAATAAACGTCCGGAGGCCCCGGAACGAACGGTTCGTTTTTCACCAGCCCAGCGTTTATAGTGTCGGGCACCCTTGCTCTGTCGACCGTTCATCGACGGGGCCGTCCGTTCCTTCCCGGGGGGCATGACCTTGAGCCACGCGTTGGTCACGATCATCTCGCACGTTCCCAAAGAGCGCGTCGACGAGGCTCGGCGCCTGATCGAGGCGCTCGGCAATCCCGCCTCGCCGGCGGTGAGCCAGGCGTTCGAGGCCGTCGCCGGACGAACGGGCGATCTCGCGATCCATTTCGCGAGCCTCAACGTGTTCCGCGCGACTTCGGGCGGCGGGCACCTGGTGTTCGAGTTCTCCGGGGACGGCGACGAGCCGTCGTTGATCCGAGCGCTCGCGACGCATCTCGGTCCGCACGTTGGGCCCGCGTACGATCTCGCCGCCGATCGCGGCAGCGCGCCGCTCGCGGACTACTGGGCGTCGCACGTGGTCAAGATCGGGCAAGGCTTCCTCGACAACGCCGGCGTGGTGTTCGCGGGCGCGCCAGGCCATACCGTGAAGCGGATCCGCGCCGAGCACCAGCTGCGCGAACGGCTCAAGGTCCTCGTCGAGGAAGATCCGCTGCCCTTCACCTCCGGGCTGTCGACGCTCGAACGGGTCCGCGACGCGCTGCGAAGCGACGCCGTGTTCGCGTGGGCCCTGAAGGCCGAACATGCCGTGGCGCTCGAACCCGAGCGCTCGGGTGTCGGTCCCTATCTTCGCATCGCCTGGCGCGTCACGAAGATGTACCTGTGGCCGCTCGCGATTCCCGCGCTGCTGGTCTTCGCGCTGTCGATCGCGACGGACTACAGCCTGCGCGGAATCGTCGACGCCCTGGTCGACGGCTTCGTGGCGGGCATCGCGACGATCCTGATCGCGCTCGTCGCGACGGCGATTGCCTACGTCGCCTTCCGGAAGCAGGAAGACGCGGACCAGCCGGATTTCCGGCCGCCCGATCCGAACACGGTCGCCACCAGCGTGGCGCGTGAGAACTTCGCCGCGCAGAATCACCTGTCCGCCCTCTCGGTCATGAAACCGGGACTGCTCCGGCGCGCCGCGCTCAAGCTGGTGTTCGCCGCGCTCGTGCAGCTGGTCACGTTCCTCTATCGCCCGGGATGGCTCGGCACGCTCGGGACGATTCACTTCGCGCGATGGGTGCTGGTGCCGGGCACCGGCGATCTCCTCTTCTTCTCGAACTACGGCGGCAGCTGGGAGAGCTACCTCGAGGACTTCATCACCAAGGCGCACGGCGGGCTGACGGGCGTGTGGTCGAACACGGAAGGCTTTCCGCGGACGATGAACCTGGTGCAGAAGGGCGCCAGCGACGGCGACAACTTCAAGCGCTGGGCGCGCCGTCAGCAGGTGCCGACGGGATGCTGGTACACGGCGTACCCGGAATTGACGACGACGAACATCCGGACGAACGCGGCGATCCGTCAGGGCCTCGGCACCATCCTCACCGAAGAAGAAGCCGTTCGCTGGCTGCTGCACTTCGGCGCGCGTCCACGCCCCGCATCAGCGATGGAGGTGAACGAGATTCAGAGCCTGGTCTTCGGCGGCCTCGGCTTTCTGAAGTACGCCAGCTGCATCGGCTTCACCCTCGCTGACGACTGCGTGCCCGGGCGGAAATGGCTCGGCGAGGTCCAGGCAAAGGTGGCGTTCGGCGACGGACGCACGCACGGCGATTGCGCCATCATCCTCGCGCTCGCCGCGCCGGCGCTCAGCAAATTCCATCTCCCCGCCGATGCGCTCGCGACCTTTCCACCGGCCTTTCTCGACGGCATGGCGTCGCCGTCGCGGGCTCGCATCCTGGGCGATGACCTCGACAACGCGCCGGAGAGGTGGAACTGGGGCGGATCCACCGCGCCGGTCGACGGCGTGCTGCTGCTGTACGGCCAGACACCTGAAGCGCTGACGAATACGCGGCTGGAGATGGAGGCGCTGCTGGCCGCGCACGGCCACCGCATGGTGATGGAAGTGCGGTTCGTCGATCTGCCGGAGAAGTCCGCCACCCCCGAGCAGCAGCGGCTCGCGAAGCTCGAGCCTTTCGGATTCGTCGACGGCGTCTCGCAGCCGGCGATTCGCGGAACGTACAAGGCCCTCCGCGGCGCCGATACGATCCACATCGTCGAAGCCGGCGAGATCATCCTCGGCTACCCGGACAATCGCGGCAACCTGCCCGCCGGTCCCACGCTCGCGTCGACCCACGATCCGGAGAATGCGCTCCCGATCGCGGCGTCGCTCCAGCACGGTTTCGCGGATCCGATCGTCAACAGCGATCGCGATCTCGGACGGAACGGCACCTTCCTCGCAATCCGCCAGCTCGAACAGAACGTCGACGGTTTCTGGCGCTATTGCGAGGACGCGGCGTCGGCGCTGAAGCAGCAGCTGACGCGAACGGCGAACATCACGCCGGAGTTCGTCGGCGCCAAGCTCGTGGGCCGCTGGCCCGACGGATCGTCGCTCGTGCGTTTCCCGTATCACGCCGGAAGCGAAGATGGCCAGGACCGTCCGCTCTCGCGGACGGGACAGGGGACCGCCGAGGCGCCGGCGATTGCGATGTCGCTCCCTGCTCCACCGCTTCCGCAGATGCAGCGCGCGGTCGTCCCCGTGCTGCCGAAGCGCGTGGAAGTGAAGAGAACCGACGCGCCGGTGCGCGAGGTGTCGGTCACGCCCGACAACGATTTTCTCTTTGGCGCAGAGGACCCGCAGGGCCTGCGCTGTCCGTTTGGCGCGCACATCCGTCGCGCGAATCCACGCGAGAGCCAGGAGCCGGGCTCCTCCGAGCAGCTCGCGATCACCAACCGGCACCGCATCCTGCGCGTGGGACGCCGCTATCAGCCGGACGCCGGCCGCAACCAGGGTCTCTTCTTCATGTGCCTGAACGCGGACATCGAGCGGCAGTTCGAGTTCATCCAGCAGACGTGGCTGCAGGCCCCGTCCTTCCACGGATTGATGGACGAGCGCGATCCGATCGTCGGCAGCCGGCATCCCGGTGCGCCGCGGTCAGACGACGGGTTCACGATTCCTACTGGTGAGAAGCCGGTACGACTCAAGTCGATGCCGGATTTCGTCAAGACGATCGGCGGCGGCTATTTCTTCGTGCCGGGCCGCTCCGTGCTGCGATACCTCGCGAATATGAAGACGTAGGACTCGTGTAGTGTCCGGCTTCAGCCGGACCGACCCGTGTAGTGTCCGGCTTTAGCCGGACCGGGACAAGTCCACCTGAAGGTGGACACTACAGCGCCGATCGATTCGTTCCTGGTGGACTAGCGGCGCGAGCACGGTGAGGGCGTCGGGATCGCCCTGGCTCCACGCCCGGAGAAGGCCCGTCAGATCTGCGTCCTGCCGCGTCGGATCGGGTTCAGTGACTCAGACCGCGACCCACGTGTCAACCTTGGTCAGGTTCATGCCGACGTTGCACTCGCCCGCCCGTGCGCACACGTAGATCGTGGACCCGTGCGTCGTCTCGGTCAGCCGGCGTGCGATCTTCGTCTGCGGATGATGGCAGACGGGGCACTGATGAACGGGCGTCGGGTTGTTGTTGCGCTTCGGTTGCTGCAGCATGGTCGACCTTCGTCCGCACCGTGTGAGCCGAGACTGGTGGAAAGGAATTCTCGACCAGCCACTTCGATGAGGCTGGCGGCCGGTGCAGGCCGGGAGGCTCAGGAAAGGATCGTAAGTATACCCCATCCCCGCTCGCCCCGCGGGCCCCCAAACGAATCACGTGCAATTCCCGTCTAAGCGGCGCGTTCTTCGCGTCGATCATCCCGGAGATGCGCGCGGCGTCGATCTCGCCGATTCGCGCCCTGCGCACCGACTGACCCACGGGCGCACGTCCGAACGAACCGGCGCAGCGAGCCTGAGCCGGTTTCGCGGCGTTTGACGCATCTCCTGACGAGCGCAGCCGATCGAGGAGGTGCCAGTGAACGCCCGCGTGAAAACTCCCATGACCGTCGCGTGCGCGTGGCCGCTCTCCGCGGTCGTGGCATTCGCTGTCGCGGCGCCGCCCTGCACCGCCCAGACGCGTCTGACATCTCCCGACGAGGTACGGTGCGAGCTGGCGGCCGGCGATGTCGTCCCGATCGTTCCCCCGGACGGCGAACCCACTGTCCGGAGCCGGTCACTGGGGTCAGACCCTTGTAGTTGTTTACACACTGTCCGGCCGGCGGGGGCATCGAGTTGCCCGGGCCTTCGGCAGCGAGACTCCACACGCAACGGAGCCATCATCGGAGCCGGCATCGGCGCGGCATTCGGCGGAGCGATGTTCGCTCATGCGCTGATCGTGGACCGCAACGAAGTCGACGAGTGGGCGGGTCCTTATGCGGGAGCCACGGCGATCGCGATCGGGATCGGCGCGCTCGTCGGCTGGGCCATCGACGCGTCGAGATCGAAACCGCACGTCGCATTCGGCACTTCGTCCGAAGGGAGAACGAAGGTGAGCGTGCAGCCTGCGTTCTCACGAAGGCGTGGAATCGCGCTCACGCTGTCGATCTCGCGATAGCGTTCACGCTTACTGCGATTTCCCCCTGGCCGTCACCGGCCAGACGACTTCGACGCGATCCTTGCGGATGCCGTACATATGATCGTATTCGTTGACCACGGGATCGCAGTGCGGCACGATGACCTCGAGCTTGTCTCCGATCTTGTAGTCCTTCGTGGGCGGCGACGAGAACCGGATGGAGCCGAACTCGTCCGAGCCCGCGCTGTAGTCCATTCCCGGCTCGCCGATCACGCCCGCGTTCGGCGTGTTCAGCGTCAACGCCTTCGCGCCGGCGTCGGTCGTGAGCCTGCCGGGAAAGCGGTTGTTGAGGACCGTGGTGAGGACGGTGAGCGACGGGGCGAAGTCGGAGTAGACCGGATCGCCGTTCTCACTTCCGATGGCCAGGTACTGCATGTCCATGAACAGGTAGCTGCCGACCTGGACGTCGGTGAATCCCGGCACGAGGTGCATGATGTTGTAGGTCCCGGTGCCGCCCCCGCTGAAGATCTCCGTGTTCAGGCCGCCCTTCTTCATCAGCTCGAACGTCTCCACGTTGGGACCGATCGCCTGCAGCGCGCGCTCCTTGCGGTTCTGGAATCCCTTCGCATGCTGGACGCCGCCGTCGTAGGAGAGCACGCCGCGCAGCTTCAGGTTCGGCAGCGTGTCCACGAGCTGCGCCAGCTTGAGCGCGCCCTCTCCCGCCGGAATGCCGCTGCGGGTCCCGACCGCGATGTCGATGACGACATCCGCCACGACGCGCGCTTCCTTCGCGGCGGCAGAAAGGTCGCGCGCGTTCTGCTCCTCGTCCACCGCCTGGATGAAGTGCGGGTGAGACTTCCGAAGGGTCATCGCGCGGCGAATCTTGCTCTTCGCGGGGTTCGACGTGGTCATCAGGATCCGATCGACGCCATGCGCCGAGAGCGCCTCCGCCTCGCTGAGCTTGGCGCAGCAGATCCCGATCGACCCCGTGGCCATCTGGTACTTCGCGATCGCCGCGCACTTGTGGGTCTTGGCGTGCGGCCGGCTGGGAAGCCCGTACTTCTTCAGGGCCTGCTGCATGGACGCGACGTTCTTCTCCATCTTGTCCAGGTCCACGCAGAGCGCCGGCGTGTCGAGATCCCACTTCGAGATCCCCGGTTCGACGCGCTCGTTGAACGTCATCGCCCCGATTTCCTCCGGGGAGTAGCCCTTCACGGATCTCGGGATCCAGAAGTACGCCGACGCTGCGGCGGTGGCGGAAAGGACGGCGCGCCGCGAGACACCGGAACGGATTTTACGCATTGGTCTCTCCAATGACACGGAAGGATACACGACTCGCGCCGCCCTCCGCGCGTGTCGTAAACGCACACGCGATTTTTTCTCGCTTCCCCTTGACGATGGAGCGGCGCAGGCGTAGCGTGTCGGCGCATCGCTCCCTCCGAACTCCGCATCACCGAATGGAGGCCCCATGCGTTCCATCGCTCTCACCCTCTTGCTGTTGACGATCACCTCTGTCACCGGGCACACACAGGACGCGCTGACGAAAGATCAACGGATCGAGGATCTCACGCAGCTCGCGAACATGTACACGAAGAACTACGCGCCGTACGAGTGGAAGCGCGACACGCAGGACTTCGACCTCTTGCGGCTCACGCCCTGGATTCAACGCGTCCGCCACTCGGACGATCTCGAGTTCCAGGAGGAGCTGATCGAGTACGTGGCGTCGCTGAACGATGCCCACGACTTCATCGCCTTCCCCACGACGTTCAGCGCGTCGCTTCCGATGAACGTGGACATCTACGACGGCAAGGTGCTCATCGAGGCGTTGAACCCTCTCGCCTTTCCCGGCGCGACGCGTGGAGACGAGCTCGTGTCGATCGACGGCCGCCCGGTCATGTCGCTCATCGCGAGCTTCCGGAAGTACGCCGTCGCCGCCAACCGGCGGAGCACCGATCGCGTGGCCGCCAGCCGCCTCGTCGGCCGCAGCCAGCAGATCATGCCGCACATCGCCGGCCTTGGGGACAACGCCACCGTCGTGATCAAGCTCGCATCGACCGGCGCCAACGACGTCCTACGTCGTACCCTGGAGCAAGTTCGGGATCCCGATCGTCTCGCAGGGGCCCGTGCCGAGCCCGCGCACCGGCGGCGGACATCTGACGCGCCTCTCGGAGCCGCAGGCGCTGGCCGCGGCGTCATCCGGCGAGCTGCCGGGCAACCTCTTTCAGTTGCCCACTGTCGGCGGCGCCGACGACACGCTGCCGCCACACATGGAACCGATTCGAGCGCTGTTGAACGCCAGCGTCTCCAAGGATTACTACTCGGTATCGGGAATCGGCAGCCGGTTCCCGGTGTTCGGACCGCCTCCGGGCTTCGTTATTCGTCCTGTTCCCCCGGGCGTGCCCGCGTTCCTGCTCAGCGGAACGTACGAGTCGAACGGCGTCCGGATCGGGCTGTTGCGGATCCCGACCATGTCTCCGCCGAGCGCCGCGCTCGTCCTGCAGCACCTCGACCAGGAGATCGCGTTCTTCAACGACAACACCGACGTCTTGATCGTCGACGTGATGCGCAATCCCGGCGGCGTCGTCTCGTTCGTCGAAGCGATCTCGCAACGCTTCATGCCGTTGCCGTTTCAGACGATCGGGTTCGAGATCCGCGCGACGGCGGCCTGGCTGTTCAGTTTCGCGAACCAGTTGACGTTCGCGAGGCTCAACCCGTCGACCCCTCCGGACGTGCTCGCCAATCTCGAAGCGAACTATGCCGAGGTCTTCAGGGCCTACAACGAGAAGCGCGGCCGCAGCGCGCCCGTGTCCCTCAACTCGACGGGAAGCCTCACGCTTCAGCCCGCGGCGGTCACGTATACCAAGCCGATGATGGTGCTGACCGACGAGTTCTCCGCGTCCGGCGGCGACATGTTCCCGGCGATCATTCAGTCCAACAAGCGCGGCCCGATCTTCGGGATGCGCACGATGGGCGCCGGCGGCAGCGTCGTCGGCTACAGCGGCCCGGCGTTCACAGAGAGCTTCTTCAGGATCACCGTGTCGCTGATGAACCGGGGGCACCTGGTGCACACGCCGGACTTCCCGCCCGCGCCGTACATCGAGAACATCGGCGTGCGGCCTGACATCACCGAGGACTACATGACGCGCGCGAACCTGCTCAACTTCGGCGCGCCGTTCGTGCAGCGGTTCACCGAGACGGCCGTGAAGCTCGCGAGGCCCGCGACGACGCCGTAGTAAGGGTGGGGACACTCAATCGGGACAGTCACGCGTGACTGTCCCGATTGAGTGTCCCCGTTTTGGGCACCTGCCCTCAGGCGAAGAGGCGGCGCATGAAGCGGACGTTCTCGACGTAGCTGTCGACGACCGGCGCGCCCTTCGGCACCGCGCCTTCGATCTGAATCCAGCCCGTGTACCCGATGTCGTCCATCGCCTTCCGGACGGCCGGGAAATCGATCCGCCCTTGACCCAGGAGGAAGCCGTTCTCCTTCGCGTGGAACTCACAGATGCGATCGCGGCCGAGCAGCCGGATTTCGGCGGCGATGTCGTAGCCCATCTGCGTGGAGTTCGCCACGTCGTAGTAGACCTGGACGTGCTTCGAACCAATCGCCTCGATGATCCGCACGTGATCGCCTGCGCTCAGCCAGGACTCGATCCCCAGCACAACGTTCAGCCGCTCCGCTTTCGGCGCGACGCGCTTCAGCCGGCGGACCACTTCGGCCTGTCCTTCCGCGTCGCCGCGCAAGTCGCCGCGCTCGAAAAACGCGAGCAGGACGACGGCGACGTTCAGGGTGCTTGCAACGTCGATGCTGTCGCTGACCCATTGCTCGGTGCGCGGGTCCGCCTTGTACGGAACCTGATTCATCACGTCGAGCGCGACGCCGGCGACCCGGACACCATGCGTCGCGACGGCGTCGCGATAGGTTTGCTGAACCTCGCTTCGGCGAAGTTGCAGCTCGTTGTCGACGCTGCCCATCGACACCTGAGCGCCGTCGAGGCCCAGCCGGGCTGCGAGAGCCAGCGCCTCCGGTTTGCCGCGCAGGCCCAGGGACCAGTCGCACGCACCGATGGAGAAACGCGAGCGCACGGTCTGCCCCGGCGTCGCCGGCAGGGTCATCAGACGTCCCGCATTCATCGCCGCGAACGCCGCCGCAAGCAGTTCGCGGCGCGTCACTGCTGGCCCGCCTTCATCAGGAACGCCGCGATGTCGGCCACATCACGTTCGGTCAGCGCGAGCGAGAGGGGATCGGGCATCAGGCTGGGCTTCAGCGGAACACGTGAGACGACGTCCTCGCGCGGGAGCGTCACGGTGCGACCGTCGCCGTCGCGGATGGACATCACCGGGCCGTCGGCGAGCACGAAACCGATATGCGAGTCGCCGCCGCGCGTGGCAAATGCTTCGGCGGCGAAACCAAACGCTATCGCGGCGCCCGGGTTCACGATCGCGTCGACCAGTCCCTTCAGATCGAACTTCCTGCCGACGTCCGTGAGGTCGGGACCAATCTCCGCGCCGGCGCGGCCGAAGCGGTGGCATGTCGAACAACTCGTTTGGAAGCGAGCCTCGCCGCGCGCCGGATCGCCGGCACGCGCGAGAACGTCCGCGACGTTCGTCTGCGGACGCCCGCCAGGCCGTGGAAACAGTCCACCGGCAATCGCCCGCACGCTTCGGTCGGGATTGCCGAAAATCAGCGAGCCGACCGCCTCCCTCAGCGGCGCAGGCAGCTTGTTTTCGGCAGCGAGCTGAATCAGCACGCGTCCGCCCGTGCCGGTGGCGCCGAGCGCGAGCGCCGCGTCGATCTGCCTTTCGATCGGAACAGCATCATCCAGCATCGTCGCGCGCTGGCGGCGAAGATCTTCCAGCGTCGACGCGCTGGCGGCCGGCTCCGCGACGCTCCAGCCGCTGACCGGATACGCGCGCCAGTCGTTCGTCTTCCGGAACGCCATCCACCACGACGCGGAGGACGCGACTCCGGGATGCGCGTCGTAGGTGAGATCGGCCATCGCCTGCGCCGCTCGTGGATCCTTGATGAATGCCAGCGCGACGAGCGCCTGCGCGCGGGCCTCGGGCGTGAGCACTGACGCGGCTGCGCGCGCCTTGAACGCGTCGATCGCGGCGGCCGGGTGCAGCCGCCAGGCGATGCCGGCAAATCGTGCGTCCCAGGCGAGCGGATCGCCGCGGCCGAGCGACGGGCGCAGCGTGGAATACAACGCCTCCTCGTGCCCCGCCGCCGCAATGCCCAGCGCCTCGAGGTACCAGCGATCCGCGCCGTCGAATCCCGCTGCGAGCGTCGACAGCAGATCGCGAGTCTGCTCGTAGGGAAGTCCCCGGAGCGACAACGCCACTTCCCTTCTGACGGCGGGCGCGGGATCGGCGGCAAGGCGCCGCGACTCCGCGAGAACCGGTCTTCCGCTTCGTCGAAGCGCACGGAACGCGGTGACGCGGACCCGGGGATCCGGATCGCGCAGCAAGGCCTCCACCTCGCGCGTGCCTCCAGGTCCGAGCTCGCCGAGCAGCCAGATCGCACGCGCGCGATGATACGGGTTGGCGTCCTCGAGGAGAGGCTTCACCGCGGGCAGCGACGCCGGGCCTCCCGCCTTCAGCCGCTCGAACCCGCCTGCCCGGACGTTGACGGCCGGACTTCGCAGCGCCTCGATCTGACCCGCGGTCGTACGGAGATCGATCGCCGGGTTGACGAGCGCCCGGCCCTTCGGCGTGATGCGGTAAATCCTGCCGTAGCCCTTGTTGTCGCGCATCTGATGTCCGCCGACGATCGGGTCGTACCAATCGGAGACATAGATCGCGCCGTCGGCGCCCGCGGCCACGTCGCTCGGACGGAACCACTTTCGCCGATCCTCGTCGACCCTGTTCCAGATGTAGTTCTGATTCGGCGCGGCGAGGCTCGAGAGGAAGTCGAACCGCTCGAGGACGAATCCCGCACCCTGCGGCTTCGATCGATAGCCGAAGATCACGTTGCGGCCGGCGTCCGCGCTCAGGAGCAGTCCGCGGTAGCGCGATCCGAGCCCATCACCTTCGTACAGCGCGACGCCCGCCGGCGCACCGGCTCCAGAGTTGTCGCCCGCCGGCAGTACACCCGGATCGTCCTGATGCCAGTGCGCCGCGAACGTGCTCTGTCCCGGCCGTCGATCGGCCTGCCAGAAGCGCGTGCCGTCCGCGCTGAAGAACCCCGTGTTCGCGCCTTCCATCAGCCAGGTCGTGCGGCAGGCCATCACCTGATCGTCGTTGTCGTTCTGCCAGAGATCGCCGAACGAATCGACGGCCAGCTCGTAGGCGTTGCGGAAGTTGTGCGCGAGCACCGTGAGGGCCGTGCCGTCGGGCTCGATTCGCAGCGCGAGGCCGCCCGTGTACACGCGTCCATCGTCGCTCACCATGCCGCCGGCGTTCTTCAGGTTGTAGGGCGTGCCGCCGGTGTAGAGGCTGCCTGCACGCAGCGTCCACTTCGATCGATCGGTCACCGTGTGCGGACCGGCGTTGCCGGTATTGAAATACCACCGGCCGTCCGGTCCCGCGACGACGGCGTGCAGGCCGTGATCGTGATCGAAGCCGCCGAAGCCGGTCAGCAGGATCTCCTTGCGATCGGGCTTGTCGTCGCCGTTGTCGTCCGTGTAGACGATGAGGTGAGGCGATGCAGACACGATGATCCGGTTGCCGATCACCGAGAGGCCGAGCGGCGCGCGCAGGTCCGTATCCTGGACGAACACTGTCGAGCGATCGGCTTTGCCATCCCGGTCGGTGTCCTCGAGGATGAGGATGCGATCCCCGCCGGCATGCGCGAGCGGCTGCTGCTTGCTGGTATTGAAGTCCCGATAGTTGACCGCTTCGGCAACCCACACGCGCCCGCGCGCGTCGACGTCGATGTTCGTCGGGTTGAAGAACATCGGTGACTCGGCCCACAGCGCGATCTGCAGATCGTCGGGCAGTACGAACTCGTCGCTCTGCGCCCCTACGAGCGGACCAAGGGTCAGCAGGGTCAGCAGCGACAGCCGGGCGAGCCAATGGGTCACTCGGAGACATTCTTCCACAGGACGCGTGGCTTCCGGCTTCAGCCGGAAGATGATTGAATATCGTCGGGTGACCGGGCTTCCGCGCATCGTTCGACGCCGTTCGGCAATCTCCGGGTGGGGCGTGTACGCGGGTCAGCCGATCCGGAAAGACACGCACATCGCAGAATACAAAGGCGCGCTGATCTCACAGGCGGAAGGGTGGCGCCGGGAACGCCGGTACCTGCCGCGCAAGAGAATCTGGATCTTCAACATCGACGAGCGGTGGGCGCGCGATGCCGCGGTGGGAGGCAACATCGCGCGCTACATCAATCACGCCTGCCACCCGAACTGCTATGTCGACATCGTCGGCCGCACGATCTGGATCGTCGCGTCCCGGCGGATCCGCAAGGGCGAAGAGCTGACCTACGACTACAACACGGACGGCGAGGCCGGCGTCCAGTGCCGATGCCGCCCGCGCTGCCGCCGGATTCTATGACGTCATCGGGCGCGTCACGCCCGGCCCATCCACTGCAGGATGCCCAGCGTGAGCCAGGGCCAGTAGGTGATGAGCAGCACGCCGACGCGCGAGGATGCCGAACATCGGCAGCGTCGCCCAGGTCACTTCGAGCACGGGCTTCTTGAACCGGACCGACGCGAGGAGCAGGTTCAGGCCCAGCGGCGGGTGAAGGAATCCGAGCTCGAGGTTCGCCACGAAGATGATCCCGAGGTGCACGGGATGGACGCCGTAGATCTCCGCCAGCGGCAGGAGCAGCGGCACGACGACGACGATGGCGGAGAAGATGTCCATCAGCGTGCCGACGACGAGCAGGAAGAGGTTCAGGAACAGCAGGAACGCCATCTTCGAGTGGATGTGGGCCTGCGTCCAGGCGACGAGCTTGCTCGGGATGTCGGCGAACACGAAGTAGTCGGTCAGCCCGGCCGCCACCGCGAGGATCAGCAGCACGCCGCCGACGAGCGCGACGCAATCGGCCGCCACGCGGAACACGTCCCCCCACGACGGCAGGTCGCGGTTGATGTAGCGCTGGACGATCACGGTGTAGAGCGCGGCGATCGGCGCCGACTCCACCAGCGTCGCGATGCCGCCGACGAACGAACCGACGACGAAAACGGGAAGCAGCAGCTCCCACTTGGCCGCCCACAACGACACGAACGCCTCGCGCCATTCGAACGTCGCCCTCGCCGCCCCGGACCTGATCAGCCTTCACGCACTCCCGAGCGCCGCGAGCAGTCCGAGCATCAAGCAGCCCGGGCAGGAGTCCGCCGATGAACAGGTCGTCAATCGGCGCATTCTGCGACACGATGCCGTAGAGCATCAGCGGCAGCGAGAGCGGAAAGAGCAGCCCCAGCGATCCGGAGGCCGTCAGCAGGCCGATCGAGAAACGCTCGCGATACCCGTTGGCGGTGAGGGCCGGCAGCAGCAGGCCGCCGAGCACGAGGATCGTCACGCCGGATCCGCCGGTGAAGAGCGTGAAGAACGCGCACAGGGCCGCGGCGGCGATGGCCGTTCCACCAGGCGCCCAGCCGGCCCACGCGCGGAACAGCCTGAGCAGCCGCTCCGATGACTTCCCTTCCGCGAGCAGGAAGCCGGCCAGCGTAAAGAGCGGAATGGCCGCGATGCCGGTCGACGTCGTCAGCTCCTGGTAGGCCAGCAGCGGGAGGACGGCGGGCGGATTGCCTGCCACCAGCGACGCGAACAGGGCGATGCCGCCGAGCAGCGCGAAGATCGGCGCGCCGAGCAACGCCCGCGGCCAGCACCAGCGCGAACCATGGAAGGAGCGCCTGGTCCAGGAGGCCCTCACGATACTGATAGAGCACGAGGCCCGCGACGATGCCCAGCGCCGCGAGCGCGCGGCCGGCCCGATGCGACGACGCGCGCCAGACCAGCCGGAGCGCGATGAGGCCGAAGCCGATCGGCAGCGCGAGATCGGCGATCCATTTCGGCGCGCCCGGCGTGATCTGGTCACCCGCCAGGTAGTCGCTCTGGACGAGCACGATCGCGCCCATGGTCAGCATCGTCGCGATCATGGCGCCGGTGGCGCCGGCAAACACGTGCGCGACGGCGCTGATGCGCCCCTTCGGGAGGAACTCGCCGGTGGCGAGCGTGAGCAGCTTGCCTTCGCGCGCCGCGATCGCCGCGCCCAGCATGCCGAGCCACAGCGTGAGCGCGGCCGCGTAGGCCCCGGCACCCGGGATCGCGGTCATGAAGAACTTGCGCGCCGCGATCTCGACGAGCGGGATCACCATGATCCCGCCCAGCGCCAGGCTGGCGATCCGGTTCTCGGCCTCGACGGCCAGGCGCCGAATCACCTACTTGCCTTTGGATTTGCGGAAGGCGTCGCGCTCCTGCATGGCCAGGGTGAGCACGTCTTTCGGCACCATCGACTCGTTCAGGGTCGAGAGGAGCTGGTTGGCCGTGGCGCGGAACTCCGCCGCGGCCTTGGCGTCGAGCGTAATCACCTGCAGCCCGGCGGCGGTCATCACCTTGATCGCCGCCGCGTCCTGCGCCGGCGTTTCGGCCCGCACGCGCGCTTCGAACACTTTCGCCGCGGCCGTGACCTTGGCCTGATCCTCGGGCGAGATCTTGTTCCACGCGGAGTTGGCGATGATCAGCGCGCCGGGCAGCGGCGCGATGTGCAGATCCAGCATGTACTTCGCGTCCCGGTGAATCTGGAGCGTCGAGGCGACGTAGGGCGGGACCGGCGCCGAGTCGATCATCCCGGTCGACAGCTTCAGCTGCTCCGGGATATTGGCGGGCAGCAGCGCCACGGGATTGAATCCGTTCTTGACGTACCACGCCAGCCAGTCGTCGGACCCCTTGCTCATGTAGAGTTTCGCCGCCTTGACCTCGGCGAGCGTGCGCAGCGGCTTCTTCGAGAAGACCTGGACCCAGCCGCCGGTGCCCCACGCGAGGAAGTGATAGCCCTTGGCGTTGAGCTTCTGCTGGATGAGCGGCGTGAGCTTGGTCTCGACGGCCTGCTCCTCGGCGTCCGATTCGAAGAAGAACGGAATCGAGAAGGCGTTGAAGCTCAGGTCGATCAGGGCGAGACCCGTAGCGGTGAGGAACGCCGCCTGGACCGTCTCGAAGCCCGGACGCATCTTGGTGATGATCGTTTCCTCGTCGAGGTTGCCGCCCCCGAACACGGTCACCGAGACGCGGCCGTCGGTCGTCTTCTTCCACGTGTTGCCCATGTCGAGGAGCGCTTTGTGCCAGGTGGTCGACGCGGGCGCGAGCGTGGCCAGGTTGATGCGAACCGGCGCGGCCAGCAGCGGAACGGTGACGAGCGCCGCGGCGAGCGCGGCGATCAGCGGAGGTTTAGACGCGGACATATGACCTCGTTTTCGGGAACATCACTTCAGGATGAGCGTGTCGATGTGGTCGAGCAGGGCCTTGGCGCGGCGCTGCTGGACGAGCGTGACGAGCCGCGTGGACGGATCCTTCTCCGGATCGACGGCCAGCGCCTGCTTCAGCAGCGATTCGAATTCCGCGGCGTCCTGGGCCGGCTGCGCGAGCCCGACGGCGAGGGCGACGTAGGGCCCGGCCGCCGCGCCGTTCTGCAGCTCCACGGCGCGCTTGAAATGGGCGCGCGCCCGTTCCGGCGATCCGCCCAGCGCCGGCGACAGGCTGTCCAGCGAGATGAACATCTCATGGAGCGCGCCCTTGGCCCAGGTTTCGTCGAGCGCGATCGCGCGTTCGGCCAGCGCGCGCACCGTCGGCATGTCGGCGACGAGCTCGGGCCGATCGAGGCCCAGCGCGATCGCCGAGCCCCACGACGCCGCCGTCCAGTAGAGGAGCGGCACGTCGCTCTTGCGCGCCTTGGCGAGCGCCGCGGCCGGATCCTTCGACAGCGACGGCTGAATGCCGGGAAAGCGCACCTCCATCGCGCGCAGGCAGTAGTTCCTGGCGCGGAGGTAGATCTTGAGCGCCCGTGCGTTCAAGCGCGCCACCTCGTCGTGGTGGTCCGCCTCTCCCAGCACGAGCGCTTCGGTCTCGAGATACGCCACGCCGTACTGCGTGAAGTTGCTGCAGGTCGCGATCAGCAGGTCCTTGTTCTTCGGCGCCGAGTCCAGCAGCGACTCGTACAGCTTCAGGCCGAACGGGATCGCCTGGCCGACCAGCTCCAGGTCGTCGTCTCGCGTGAAGACGTCGCCGCTCGAGGCGAGGGTGCTGGCGACCATGCCCACGGCCTTTCGCTGCACCAGGGCGCACCCCGGCAGCACGGCGAGGACGCCTGCGAGCGCGAGAAGACGAGCGGCTACCATCCGGCCTGCTTTCATTGGCAATAGAAAGGCGCTGCCAGTGTACAAAAGAGCTCACCGTTTCGCCACGCACCCCTCTTCCGTCCAGGTGAGCGCCAGCGTCAGCAGGCCGTCCACCGCGGCCTTTTTCTCGTCCCAGACCGCGATCGTCCCTTCGTCCAGGATCCTGAACCCGTCGGCCGACGGTGAAGCGCCCTTCGGCAAGGACGAACCTGTAGTTCTCGAGATCGGTCAGGAGCGCGTCCAGCGCGGTATCGTCCTCGGACGCGCGGCGCCGAGTCGACATCCACCCGGACGCCGAACGTCGTGTCGCAGCCGCTCCGCACCAGTGAGACGTCACCCTGCGCGCCCGCGTCCCGCAGGATGGCCGTCGCGAGCTCCCGGAGGCCGGCGAACCGCGCCTCGGTCATGACCGTGTAGGGGCGCTCGCGCCGCAGCCAGGTGGTCGTCACCGACTGGGCGCCGAGACGCCGGAAGGCCTGCGCCACGGGATGCTGTTCCGCGCCGACCGCCAGATAGTAGTCGTGCTCCTCGACGATCTCGATCCGCCGCCTCCTTTTCGTCCGACCGGACGTCGCGCTCGACGACCGTCCAGGTCGTGCTCCCGGAGGGCCACGTAAATCGTCTGGACGACCTCCTTCCGCAGGCAGCCGCCGCACAGCGCCGCCGCCAGAACCACCCCGCAAACCACTGAAATCCTTCGCATATTGCCTCCTGCCTCCAAGGACGGCATGGCCGGGGCAAAGCGAACGCGTGGTAAGGTGTCGGTCCGATGGACCCCGCTTCCAGCACCGCGGTGCTGCGCGAGGCGCTCGCGGGCTCCGACGCGGCGCTCGACACGTTGTACGAGCGGTACGGTCCCCGCCTGCTTTCGTTCATCCGTCTGAAGATGGGGCGCAGCCTCCGCGCGCGCCTGGAGTCGCGCGACATCCTGCAGGCCACGTTTCTCAAGTCCTTCCAGCACCTGGACGACTTCGAGGGACAGGACGGCCGCGCGCTGCTCGGATGGTTGATGCGCATCGCCGAGCACGAGATCCGCGATCGCGCGGACTTTCACCACCGCCAGCAGCGCGACGCGGCACGCGAGGAGGACCTGGGCGATCGCCACGATCTCGCGGCGCGCAGCCGGTCGGCCTTGACGCGCCTCATCCTCGACGAGCAGGCCGAGCGTCTCGACCACGCGCTCGAATCGCTGACCGACGCGCACCGGCAGGTGATCCTGCTTCGGACGTTCGAGGAGCTGTCGTTTCCCCAGATCGCCCGCGTCCTCGGCAAGTCGGAGGACGCGTGCCGCATGCAGTACGCGCGCGCCATGACGGCGCTGACGCTCGCGCTCACCAGGCCGGCCGCATCATGACTCAAGCCTCCGCGACCGATCTCGAGGAGCGGCTCGCGCGCTTCGTCGAGCACCACGTGCTGCACGGCGAGCAGCTGCCGCTCGAGCCGTTGTGCGCCGGCCGGCCGGACCTCGTGCGCGCCGCTGCGCGCGCTCGTCGATCGCTACCTGTCGCTGACCGCGTCGCTGACCGGGGAGTCTGCCGGCGCGGCGGCGGCCGCGCCGCGCCTCGACGCTGCCCGTGTTCGACGGCTTCCAGACCGTCGAGCGCCTCGGCAGCGGCGGCATGGGCGAGGTCTACAAGCTCAAGGACCTCACGCTCGATCGGATCGTGGCCGGCAAGATCGTCCGCCGCGATCGGCGCCTGGCCGGCGTCGCCGGGTTCCTCGAGGAAGCGCGGGCGATGGCCCTCTTCTCCGACCGGCGCATCGTCCGCATCTTCGAGTTCCGCGAGGGGGATCCCGCCCTCATCGTGATGGAGCACGTCGAGGGGTTCGAGCTCGGACGGATCGGCCCGTCGCTCGAGTTCGCGCAACGCGCCCGCGTCCTCGCTGAGGTGTGCGACGCGGTCCATCACGCGCATGGACTCGGCATCCAGCACCGCGACCTGAAACCGTCGAACATCATGGTCGACGCGGCGCTCCTTCCGCGGATCCTCGACTTCGGGCTGAGCGCCGGCGATCCGCGCAAGGGACATCTGAAGGGCACGGTGCGCTACATCGCGCCGGAGCAGCTGGATCCGTCGCAGCCGATCGACGCGCGGACCGACGTCTACGCCCTCGGCGTGATCCTCTACGAGCTGCTGTCGGGCGCGTCCGCCGTACGACGGCGCCGCCGACCAGGAAATCGTCGACGCGATTCGCGCCGGCCAGCCCAGGCTGCCGATCGAAATCGATCCGCGGATCCCGGAACCGCTCCAGGCGATCGCGCTGAAGGCGATGGAACGGGATCCGGGTCTTCGCTATCAGACCGCGCAGGACATGGCGCTGGACCTCCGCCGGTTCATCGGCGGACGGCCGGTCCTGGCGCGCCCGTCCGTTTACGCGTCGACGCTCGGCAGCCGCACCGGCGGCGCACCTCCAGCAGATCGCCGAGTGGCTGCAGCTGCGGCTGATTCATCCGCACGAGGCCGAACGCCTTCGCCACGCCTACGGCGCGCTCGACGCGCGGGACGAGGACTGGATTGTCGAGAGCCGGGCGCTCTCGTACACGCAGATCACGCTGTATCTCGGCGCGTTCCTGCTGGTGTGCGGCAGCCTCTTCTATTTCGTCGCGAACCGCTGGTATCACGCGGTCGAGGGGATCGCGCGTCCCTTCGCGGTGCTCGGCCTGCCGTTTGTCGGCCTCAACCTGGCCGCGCGTCATCTCTACCGCCGCGATCACAAGGCGGTGGCGGTCGCGTTCTACCTGGCGGCGGTCGCGACGCTGCCGCTGCTCCTGATGATCCTCTTCGACGAGACCGGCTTCCTGGTCGCGCCGCGCGGCGCGCCGAATCAGCTCTTCCCGGACGGCTCGGTCTCGAACCATCAGCTCCAGGTCACGACGCTGGTCGCCTGTTTCTGGTGCGGCGTCCTGGCGCTCTCGACGCAGGACGATGGCGCTCAGCACGGTGTTCGCGACGCTGGCGTTCGTGTTCGGCTTGTCGGTCGCGGCGGACTTCGGCCTGCGATCGTGGATCGACGACGGTCGATGGGATCTGCTGGCGCTGCACCTCGTCGCCGCTCATCGCCGTCTACGCCGGTCTTGGCGCGGCCGCCGATCGCGCCGGGCGCGCCTGGTTGAGCCGGCCGCTCTACCGCGGCGCCGCGCTCCTGCTGATCGTCCTGCTGGAGCTGCTCGCGCTGAACGGCCGGCTGTTCCACTACCTCGGGTTCTCGCTCCAGGCGTGGCAGCCGGCGACCGGTGAGCGATCCGCAGCTGCTCGACACGATCGCGGCGATGACGCTGAACGGCTTCTGCTTCTACGCCATCGCGGCCGTCGCTGAGGCGGCGCGGCACCGAGCTGATGGCGGGCGCGGCGGGCCTCCTGTTCGCCGTCAGCCCGTTCGCGGTGCTGCAGCCGCTCGGGTATCTCGTCCGAGCGGGTCAGTACTCGCTCCGCTACGACTGGCTCTACCTGGCGATGGCGCTGGCCGTGACGCTCCTGTCGGAGCGCCGTCAGCGCAAGAGCTTCTACTATGCCGGCCTGCTGAACACGGGCGCCGCGCTGTATCTGATCGCCGAGCACCGGCAGTGGTTCGACCGGCCGTCCTGGGGCATCACGCTCGTCGTCCTCGGCCTCGTCGCCCTCGTCGTTGGATTCGTGCTCGATCGACGCTCACGAACCGGCAGGAGCTGACCGCACCGGCGCGGGGCCTGTGACGTCACCGGGGCACGGGTTTGTCGAGTGAGTCCCAGTTGTAGGCTGCGGCGACCCTGTTCCTGATCTCGCCGAGCATCGCGCCGCCGCTGTCCGCGTTGGTCATGATCGCGACGCCGTAGCCCTTGCGGAGATGTGCGATCAGATCGCACTGAAAGCCCCAGTTGCTGCCGCCGTGGCCGAAGTACCAGCCTTCGCCCATCTTGCGGAGGCCGAACCCGACGGCGTAGTCGCCGACGCCGATCGGCGCGACCATCTCGCGGGCGCTGGTCTGCGACAGCACGCGGTTCGATTTCCCCTGCAGCGCGTTCTGCAGCTCGATCGCGAGCCGCGCGAGATCGCTCGGCGTCGTCCAGAGTCCCGCCGCTTCGAGCTCCGGGTAGACGTGCCACTTCGTGTCCATCGCCGTGCCTCTGCCGCTGTGGGCGCGCGCGGCGACGCGATCCGCGTTCGGCCGCCAGCGGTTGATCGAAACCGCTGCTGCGCATGCCGATCGGATCGAGCACCAGGGCCTTCATCAGCTCCGGGAACGCGCGACCGGTGGTGTCGGTCACCGCGAGCTGGACGAGCGTCACGCCGCCGCCGGAGTACTTGAACGCGGTGAACGGCGCCCGCTCCATCAGGACCTTCCCCGTGTTCGACGGCTTCTCGCCGTTGAGGATCTGCACGACCGACGGCACTGGATCTTTCGGGTTGTAACCGGGAAACCCGAATCCGTCGCCGAGTCCCGAGGTGTGACTGAGCAGCGAGCGGAGCGTCACCGGGCGGTCGCGCGTGTGCTCGCCGCCTGGAAGCTTCCACGATTTCAGGAACGTGTTGACGTCCGCGTCGAGCGACAGCGTGCCGTCCTGGACCAGGCGCATGACGCCCATCGCGGCGGTCGGCTTGCTGATCGACGCCGCCTGAAAGATGGTGTCCGTCGTGACCGGCGCGCCGCTCGTGACGTCGGCGATGCCGTAGCCTTTCGCCCAGTGGATCTCGTAATCCTTGATGACGGCGATGCTGACGCCTGGCACGCGCATCCGCTCCATGAACTGCGCGAGCGTGAGACCGTCGAAGCCCTGGCGGTCGGGGACCTGCCTGCCCTCGATGCGCGCCATCATCGCCGCGGGAGACGTGTCCTCTGCCGGAGGGGATGCGGGGCGGCCGGCGTTCGCGGATTGGATGAACGCGACCAGGACGGCTGCGACGAGTGTCGGTGCGTGCTTCATGTCGATCACTCCAGGATGCTGGTGTTATATACGAAGTGCCGATCGGTCCGCGAGGAAACCTGATTCGGTCCTGGCCGGAGATCGCGTGCTAGGATTCTGGTCCCATTCAAGCGTCCAGCGGACGAAACCGAGATGCTCACAATCCTTCTGGCGGCTCTCGTCGCGTCGTGCGGGTTCGGAGTGCTCGTCTGGAAACGGAAGACGGGCGCGGCTTCGATCGTGCTGGCGGCGCTGCCCATCGCGCTGCTGCTTCTCGTGCTGCCGGTGCCGCCGGCGATCTATGGAATGATCCGGGGGTTCCAGCGGATCTCCCAGAGCGGCAGCTCTGGAATCGTGCAGGTCGCGGCGTTCTGCCTCGACATCAGTCGTGCGCTGTTCTGGGGCAGCGTCGGCTTCGTTGTCACGATGGTTGCCGCGGGCGCGCTTCAACTGCTGGCGGCACGTGACGAGCCCGAAAGCATTCTCGATCTGTCGGCACCCGTTCCGGACCACCAACCTTCGAAGCCATCGGCCGGCATCGTCGAAACCGTCGTTCTGGTCGGCGCCTCGCTGCTCGCACTCCCGTCGGCGGCCCTGATTCACCAGACCGCGGACACTCCCCGGCTGATCATGTCGATCGCGACGCACATGACCGGGCCCGCAGATCCCGCGGCAAGGCCTCCCATCGTCAATGCCCAGGAAGCGAGCCAGCTGATCTCGTCGCGGCTCGTGAGCTCGATGCTCGCCGGCTCGTTCCTCAGCCTCCTGCTGCTCGTCGCCAGCGTCGCAAGCCTCATCACGATCCGCGCGCCACGGCCGCCGCGATGGATCACGATCTACTCGTGGGCGGCATGCGCCGTGTGCGTGGCGCTGGTGATCTGGAACGCGCTCCTGTTGAACGCCGACGTCCAGTCGTTCGAACGCGTCCTGCGTTGAACGGCCGGCCTCGTGCAGTCAGCGCGCGACGGTGGATGGCCCGGCTTGCTGTGCTCGCGTCAGCCACGCCTCTGCGGGCGCCACGTATCGAAACGTGGGGCTGTCATCGAGAAAGAGCGCGGTCGCCTCTCCCTTGCGCTGCCGGCATCGCTCGAGTTCGTCTCGCGCCTCGACGTGGTGCCCGAACGTCTCGTAGGCGACTCCTGCCACGAATCGTCCCAGCCAGAGGTCGGCGAGCTTTCTTGACGCCGCCAGCGCATCCATCGCCTCGCCGGCCCGGTTGCGGGCAATCGCGCGCTCAGCCTCGAGGATCTTCGCGTAGGCGCGGCTCTGCGGCTGCAGCCTTTCCGACAGCTCGTCGATCAGCACCTGGGCGCGATCGTGCTGGCCTATCTGCATGAGGATGCGTGCGATCGGCACGACCGTCGAATCGTCGCGCGAGAGCTTCAGCGCAGCGTCGATCGTCTTGACGACCGCGGCTGTCTGACCGGCACCGTGCTGCGCTTCCGCGAGCACAACCATCTTGGCGGCCGCGCGGGTCGAATCCTTCTGCCGGAGATCCACCTCGATCGCCGGCGTCAGAACTGCGACGGCATCTGCGTAGCGCCCTTCGTAGAGCGCGATGTCGGCAAGGCCGATCGCGGCCAGCGAGGCGCCCTCCGCGTCTATTCTGCCTGCCTGTTCGTAGGCGGTCTTCGCTGCGGCGATGTGGCCGCCCGCGAGCGCCTCTATCGCAAGCGGCAGGTACGCCATCACGTACGCGGGAGTTGTCTCGAGAACTCCGCGCGCGGTCTCCGCAGCACCTGTGAAGTCGCCCGCATACATCGCGAAGAGCGCATAGTTGCAGCGAAACTTTGAGCTCTTGGGAAAGAGCTCGACCGCGCGGCGTCCTTCAGACAGCGCGTCCTGGAACCTGAGCGTAAGGAAGTACGCGATTGCCAGGTTGTTGTGTCCGGCGAGGTCGGCCGGATAGCGGCTGACGAGAGTCGTATAGGTTTCGATCGCACGGTCGTAGTTGCGTGCGACAGCCACATAGTAGGTTCCCAGCGTCCGGTACTTTTCCCGCTCAGTCATCCGATCGATGAGCGTCAGCGCCTTGTCCCATAGCTCCTTCGCCTCTTCACGACGACCCGATTCGTACACGAGGAGAGCCAACCCGGCATACGCTCGCCCGAAATCCGGATCCTCTGCGATCGCCGCCCGGTAGTGCTTTATCGCTTCTTCGTTCCTGCGATCGAGCGAGAGCACCTGAGCGATCGTGTAGCTCTGGAGCGCCTTCAGCGACGCAGCCGAGAACGTCTCCGCTTTCAGCTGGTCTGCGGGGAGCGGATCGCCCAGGTCGCGCCTGAGCGACTCTGCCACCCGGCCGATCGCCTCCAGCACGTCAGCCTTGCCCGCGGCGCTCGACGTCGCCTGCTGCAGTAGGTTCCCGCTCGTCGGGTCGAGCGCCCTGACGGCGACCGTAAATCCCGCGCCGGCGCGCGCGATCGTTCCAGACAGTACCGATTCGCACGCCTTCCTTCACCGCCAGGAGCCTGGCAGCGGCTTCGTCGAGCGTCGTCCCTTCTCCCGCGGCGGACCTTCGCGGGTAGGCGCTGATGAACGAGGCGCCCTCCATCGCCACGCCGAGCGCCTGCTCGAGCGATCCCTCGAACACCGGGTCCTGCGCATCGTTCCTGAAGTCCGCGATGAGCACCGACACCGCTTCACGCGGCGCGGCGGTAGGCGCGGCCCTGCGGCCCGCGAGCCCCCACGTTCCCGCGACGAGCGCAACCGCGGCCGCGAGCGCGGCGCCAACCCACCAGATGCGCCGCGGCGCGAAGGACGCACCTTGCGCCGCCGCGCGCAAGCGGCCGTCCGGACCCAGACGATTGAGGTCCGCGGCCACGTCCGCGGCGGACTGATACCGATCCGACGGATCGGGCGCGAGGCACCGCGCGACGAGGCGCTCCGTGTCCGCCGCGATTCCCGGCACGACCGCGCTCAGCGCGGGCGGACCTTTCTCGATGCGCTCGATCAGCGACGCGAGGCCTCCATCGGACTTCGTGCGAGGCCGTCCTCCCGCGATGAGCTCGTAGAGAATGAGACCCAGCGCGTAGATGTCGCTGCGCTGATCTACGGCCTCGCCGCGCGCCTGCTCGGGGGCCATATAGTCGAGCGTCCCCATGAGCGATCCAGGCAGCGTGTGGACGGTTGCGGCGTTCAGCGCGCGGGAGATACCGAAGTCCGCGAGGATCGCGCGATCGTCGGCGTCGAGGATCACGTTCGCGGGCTTCAGGTCGCGATGGACGATGCCGGCCTGGTGAACGGCCGCGAGGCCGTCGGCAATCTGCCGTCCGATCGCAAGCGCCCGGCCAACGTCCAGGCGCCCGTGACGATTCACGACGACCTCGAGATCGTCTCCCTGGACGAACTGCATCGTCAGGTAGTCGATGTCGTCCACGTGTCCGAGGTCGTGGATGCGGACCACGTTTGGGTGAGTGACCTGGCGCGCGAGACGAAGCTCGCGCCTGAAGCGCTCCGTGGCCTGCTGCGCGGCGATCGGGTCGCCCGCCAGCTCCGGGCGGATGATTTTGAGCGCGACGGGCGCGGCGAGTACCTGGTCCCACGCCTGGTACACCTCCCCCATGCCTCCCGATCCGAGGAGTTTGAGAACCGTGTAGCGCGCGGTGAACGTGTGGCCCGGTCGAAGCGTGGCGCGATCCGTGGCGGAAGGACGCGCTCCTGCATCCGCTCCGCCGCTCAGATGGGTGATATCGGGATCTGCCGCAGGTGCGCTCGCAGCGTCAACGGTGCCGACGTCCATGCGCGCGCCATCACAGCGTTCGCACGTACCCGTGGCGTGCAGAGTCCCGCCGCAACTGGGGCAAGCCATGACTGAGGGGTGAGGCGGGCGCCATTATGTCACAGGGGACTCGGAGCCCTGGCCCAGAACTCCCCACCGACGGTCAGCGCGCGCGACGAACCATCGGGACGAACACCGGCGACGATCCCACCTGCACCTCGGCGACCGCCTCGAAGCCATGGCGCCGGTAGAGCGAGATGTTCTTCGGATTCGTCGACTCCAGGTACGCCGGCAGGTGATCCCGATCGCAGCGCTCGAGCGCGTGCGCCATCAACGCCGCGCCGTATCCTTTGTTCTGATACGCGGGATCGACGGCAATCATCGGCAGGTACCAGTGAGGCTCTTGCGGATGACACGCGTCCAGGCGCTCGAAAGCGGCCCCAAGGTCGTTGAGGACGGTCTCGGTCAGCGTGGCCTGCATGATACGGTCGAGCGTGTCGGCGTCGCCATGCACGCCGGGAGGGACCCACAGCGCCGCGCCGACGAAGTCCTCGGTGCAGTAGGCGGAGTCGTGCGCGAACGCCACGCCCGCGAACGCTCGGGTGAAACCCGGCATGCTCGCGAGATATCGATGCGGATCGGGCCAGCACCAGCGCGCCACCGGGTCGGACGCGAACCCGAGCACGATGGCGTCGACCGCTGCAGCTTCCTCTCCGGCGGCGGTCGTTCTGATTCTCAGCGCGGTCATCATCCAGGTCCCTCGCTCAGCGGCCCGAGGGCAGCGAGTAGGAAAGCTCGTAGAGGTGCTTGCCCTCGACGATCGTAATCGTCATGGAACCGGTGAGGCCGGTCAGCTCGTCGGTCCCGGAATCGGGCAGGACGGTGACGGTCAGCTGCGGCGTTCCGCGGTTCATGATGCCGTTGTGCTGAAGGGCGAACGTTCCGCGCTTTCCTTGCAAGGTGCCGGTGACGCGTTCGATCGCGACATATCCGGCGGATTCCTTGACCGAGGTCGTGACAGCCAGCATCTGCCCCTTGCTCGTGGCGACGAGGTCGCCCTGGAACTGCTTGTCGATCGTCATCCGGCCGATGTTGGCCGCGGGGTCATCGTCGGATTGTGGCGCAATCTTGACCTCGAACGTGCCGCGGGCGCTCGTCACGGGCGACTCCTTCTGCGGTTGGCGCCCGGCGGCCGGGACGCCGGCCGCCAGGAGCGAGAGAATCAGTATCGAATCGAAGACGGGGAGCAGTGTCGACATCAGCATCTGCACATCACAATGCGGTAGCGCGTTTCCGTATCTCGTGGGACCAGCGACACGGTATATGAGGCCGCGTCTCCGGGCAAGCCGGCCTCGCTCACGTCGAGAACGGCCACGACCCGGTCCCGGTCATCGCAGCCCGTCGAGTGAGGTCCCGGCCGGGATCATGCCGGTGCGTTCGAGGAGTACGGCGATCTCGTGCGGTGTCGCGTGCAGTTTCGCAGCCGACGCCAGGAGATCCGACGCAAGTACCGGATACCAGTCGCGCCGCCCGCGATCGAGGAAGCCGGCGGTGTCGAACGGTTCGATCGCGCGATCGATCCGGGCTTCGAGATCTCGGCGCGCCTGCCCCTGGGGCGACGCCGCGGCCGCCGCCGCGCACGCGGCCAGCTCCGGACCGAACGACGGGTGCGCGTTGAGCAGAAATCCCGGCGCCAGGCCGGGGTTCTTCAGCCGGCGCGCCGCCTCGCTGAAGCTTGCCGCTGCGAAATAGAGAAGGCTCAAGCGCTTGAACAGTGACGGCGTTGTCCATCGTCGCGTACAGCGCGCCGACCAGCTGCTCGGTGGCGTCGAGCTCCGCGAGCGTGGTCCGTTCGTAGTCGAGGAGCGCCGCGTCCCGCTCGGGACCCGGCGACGTCCGCTCGAGCAGATCGAGCAGACGGACGATGCCGAGGAGAGTCAGCGGAAAACCGGTCGAGAGCAGCGGATCGATGACGCCGGCGGCCGAGGGCAGCAGCGCCCATGATGAACCTGCGACGCGCGCGCTGCGAAATGCCAGGCGCGGCGCGTGGACGAACGACAGCACGGCGCGCGATCCGCGGAACTGATCCGCGACCGACGGGAGCGTCGCCAGCAGGCGGTCCCACGCCGCGCCGCCATCGGCGGCCCTGATGGCGGCCGCGGCCGCGCTCGTGAGCGCGGCCCCTGCGCTCGTGAGCCCGTTGTTGAAACGCAGGATCCAGATCCATCCGCCTGGAAACACATGGTGCAGCGCGGCGTCGTCGACGGGATACGGCGGCGTGTCGCGCGCCGGTCTCAAGCGGTCCCACCGATCGACGAGTTCGAAGTGCGAGTAGAGTCCCTGCGTCGCGGGCAGCCATCGGAGGCCCAGCTCTTCGAGCCCGAGCGCGTGATGGAGGAATCCGCGCGGGCCGGTCGCGTCGATCACGAATCGCGCCGTGATGCTGATCGATCGGCCCTCGCGCTCGCCTTCGAGCACCGTCGCGCCGCCTTCGTGGCGCAGCCGCTCGAGCCGCGTCATGTCGAGGTACTCGGCCCCCGCCGCCCGCGCCTCCATCATGAGCGCCTGGTCGAACTCCGGCCGGTACCAGTGCGTGTCCGCGATCTCGTCGTGCGGGCTCGCCGCGACCATCAGCTGCCGCTCGCGCGCGCCATCGTCCGCGATCGCCGCACCCGGCTGATGAAAGAAGAACGTGAACCCGCGCTTGAGTCCGCACGCGACCTCGGGCCGGGCACGCTGCCATGTCCCCCACTTCGAGAACGCGCGAATGCCCGGGAGATCGTAGCGGTCGGCCAGTTCCTCTATCAGCAGGTTCGCGAGCGGCGTCGAGGACTCTCCGATCGCGAATCGCGGATGGCGGCCCCGCTCGACGAGCGCGACGCGCTTCCCCCGTTTGAGCAATCCGAGCGCGGTCAGGGACCCGCCGAAGCCGGATCCGACGACGGCGACGTCGGTATCGATGCGGGTGATTGGAGAAAGGGTCATCGATGGCAGGCGTGATCGGGTTCCTCGCACGCGACGGCCGGCAGGACCGACTGGCAGAGGTTCATGTCGTGGAGCCGATCGCGGCGCCGATCGCGGCAGCGGGCGCACGGCGCGAAGCGTTCGAGGTCCCAGAGATCAACGAACACGCGTCCTCGGCCTGCGGCGTGCGTCAGTGCGAGCGCGAGGCTGCGCTCGACGTCTTCCAGACTCGGTGCGCGGAACGATCCCTCCGCGGCGAGCGCTTCCATCGCGCCGTTGCCCGGACGCGTCGGCACGAGCGATACCACCGTCGCTCCGAGTGTAAATGCCATGTCGACCGAGCGCAGGAGCCAGCTGTCCTGCTCGCCGGACGGCACGAATGGAGGCCCGATCAGCAGGAACACGCGCAGCGCGACGGCGCGGCGGTGGAGCGCATCGGCCGCATCGGCGAACCGGGCGATCGTGAACCGCTTGTTCAAGCGGTCGAGCGCATCGGGATGCGCGGTCTCGAGTCCCATCGCCACTTCGAGCTGCGCGCGATGAGCGCCGCCGCTCTGCCGTTCGAGCGACGTCAGGAACCGATCGACCCTCGCGCCCGCGCGGAGGACGAGCGTCGGATGCGATTCGACGATCACGCGATCGAGGCCCTCGAGCGACCGGGCCACGTCGTCGTAGTCGGCCTCGGGCACAGCGCGCGCGTCGAAGAAACTACCAGCGTTGTACAGCTTGATGCCAGCGATCGGGACCAGCTCGCCTGCGAGAGCCGAGCGCGCGGCTGCGACCTGCGCGGCAATCGCGCCCGGCGGCGTGTCGCTCGTCGTCGTGTAGCTCCACAGGTCGCACATGGCGCAGCGCCAGGGGCACTCGCGGCCCGTCAGCAGCACGGTGGCCATGCGCGCGGCTCGGCCGTCGGCGGTTCGCTCGTCCTCGACGATCAGCCCCTGATAGCGCCAGGGATCGTGCAGCGCGCGCGGCCCCCGGCGTTCGAGCACGAACCGATCGCGGCTGGACACGGACCCGGGATACGGTCCGGTGTCATGCATAGAGCCGTTCGAATGCGTGACGGTAGTCGCGCTCGGACAAACCGAGTCGACGCCTGGTCGTCTCTTCCGGCGCCGCACCGTGCTGGAAGCGCCGCTTCGGGAAGACCGGCATGTCGAGCCCGGTGATCGCCTTCACGCCGCGGCGAACGATTTCTCCCTTGAGCGCGTAGAGCGTGGGGACGTCATAGCGAGTGAGCGCCGCGAACGGAATCGCTTCGGCGATCTCGACGACGTCCGGCCGCGTGTACGGGCTGAAGCCCGCGAAGCCGTAGCGCTGCGCGGGCGCGTACGTCCGAACGTAGCTCCGGCTCAGGCCGCCGCTGTACGTGAGCGAATGCTTGATGCGCCCGACGCCCCATCCCTCCTGGTACAGCATCAGGTTGTCCACGACGCTCCGGATGGTCAGCTCGGGATTCTCCTCGATCGGATAGTCCTTCAGGTTCTCGTCGCCGCCATCGCCGTCGGCCAGATGCCGCCAGCCCGGGATACCGCTCGCGAATGCCCCGGCAGAGGAGCAGGCCCATCGCCGCGCACTCGACGTCGAGCGATTTGTAGTCCTCGAGCACGCGCAGCGTTCCTTCGACGTCCAGATCGTCGGGGCGCGCGGCAATCTCCTCCAGGAACATCGAGAGCCCGAGATCGGCAAGGAACGATCTGCCCTGCTCGACATCCGGTCCATTTCCGAGATCGAGCACGAAGGCCTTCAGCCGCGCCGGTGCCATACCGAGCTGCAGCATCGCGTGATAGGTGAGCAGGAACACCGAGCCGCTGTCGATGCCGCCGGAAAAGCAGACGCCGATCGGCTGCGAACTCCCGCCGCGATCCACGGCGCGAAGCCACTTCGCAATCTCGTTGGCCAGCGCTCCCACGTAGCGTCGGCCGATCTCGTCGAGATCGGCGGGCAGCGTCCCTCGCGCAGGGGCAAGGAACCGCGTGTAGGTGGGATCCGGATCGGGACATCCGACGAGCGCGAGCTCGAGGATGTGATGCGCGGGAACCATGCGCGTATAGCTCGGATGGAACTGGCCCTGAAGACCCTCTTCCTCGAGCGCGCGCTGCAGGGTATCGATGCGGTCGGCCACGAAGAGCGCCGGACCGGCCTGCTGCTTCGCGAGGAAGTAGCGCATCGGGCCGATCGAGCGATCGCGCCATCCGCACGGTGCGGCCGTCCACGGCCACGAGCGCAAACGATCCCTCGATCCCGCGGACGGCTGACGGATCGCCGCTCAGCACCCGCCGGCGCGCCTCGTCCACGTCCAGGTCGTGCAGCTGGTTGAGGTCGGGGTCGAGCAGATCGACCACGCGTTCGACATGGCGTTTCATACGCGCATTGTAGGCCACGCCGGCAACTTGCTGCCCGGCGTTCGACCGTCGTCCCTGTCAGGCATAACGGAACGCTAACGCGTTCGTAATGACTCGTCCGCTCGCGGGCCGCGACAATGTCTGGGCGGTGATGATCACGATGAGCGCACAGACACAGGACACGGCCCGACACGTTCGATTCCTCGCGATGGCTGCCGCGCTGTCCCTGACGGTGGGATGCGCGGCGCGCGCCACGACCGCTCCGGAGAGCATCCCGGGTTCTTTGATCACTAGCACCCGCGACCTGACGCCACGACGCGTGCAGGTCCCGGACACGCGACTCGAACGCGGCAAAGAGACGCCGCGGACAGCGAAAGGAACGATGTTCATGATGCGACGCCTGTTTCTGAAGAGCCTCACACCCGTGGCCGTGACCGTGAGCATGCTGGCGACGGCGCCGATCCACGCCTTCCAGCAGCTCGACGCGCAACGGCAGGATCGGCCCGTCGTCAGGCGCCGTGCGCCCGACGCGCTGCGGCGCGGCGCGTCGCCGTTCGTGCGAACCGAGCTGTACTTCGGCACTGCGAAACCCGTCGGAGCCGTCACGGAAGCGGAGTTCAACCTGTTCCTCGACCTGGTGGTGACGCCGCTCTTCCCGGACGGGCTGACGGTGATCAAGGCGGACGGTCAATTCAGGGGCGAGAACGGCGAGACGATCAAGGAAGACTCGTTCGTGCTCATCCTGCTGTATCCGCTCGACGGCCACAAGACGAGCAGCAAGAGCATCGACGCGATCCGCCAGGCGTACATGACCCAGCATCAGCAGGAGTCCGTGCTGCGTGTCGACGATCCGTTTCTCGTATGGGTGTCGTTCTGATGCTGAAGCGATCGACGGCCGCGCACGATCTCGTCGTCGACTTGCGTGAGCTGCGTCAGGCCGATCTCGAGTCCCGCATCGAGCGGGACGAGAGCCGGGGCGACTGGCGCGTGTTCGCCATCTGCACCGCCATCGCGCTCCTCGACGGTTTCGACATCCAGACGATGGGCGTTGCCGCTCCCGCGCTGACGCGCGCGTGGGGCGTTGCGCCTGCGGCGATGAGCACCGTCTTCGCCGCGGCCCCGGCTGGCATGCTCGCCGGCGCGCTCGTGATGGGCCGCCTGGCGGATCGGTTCGGGCGGCGGTGCCCCATCATCGCGGCCACGCTGCTCTTCGCCGCCGGCACGGGCCTGACGGCGTTCGCCCCGAACCTCACGGCGCTGGCGGCGATCCGATTCCTGACCGGGCTCGGGCTCGGCGGCGTGCTGCCGAACCTCGTATCGCTCGTGACCGAGTCCGCGCCGGCGCGGCTGCGCGGACGGCTGACCACGCTCACCTTCTCGACGCTTCCGCTGGGCGCGATGGTCGCGGCGCTCCTCGCGCGCTACCTCATTCCGGCCTTCGGCTGGCAGTCGCTGTTCTACGCGGGCGCTGCTGCGCCCCTGATCGTCGCGATCGTGGCGATGTTTCAGCTGCCGGAATCGACCGGTTTTCGCGCACGGGGAAACGCGACGCGCAGCGGATCCAGTCCCGGTTCGACGAATCGATCGCGTCAGCCCGATCGCCCCTGGCGCGCTGACGACGATGCTTCTCGTCCTCGTGACGGCCCTCAACCTGTTCATGCTGTATTTCACGCTGAACTGGCTGCCCACGATGCTGACGCTCGCCGGTGTGCCGGCCGAGCGCGCGCTCCTCGCGACGGTGCTCCTCAACACGAGCGGATGTTTCGGCTCGATCGTCTGGGGCTTCTTGATCGATCGGACGAGCGCGCCCGCGGTCATGGCGGGTGCCGGCGTTCTCGCGTCGGCCGGAATGGCGCTCCTCAGCGTTGCGCACGCGCACCCGGCCCTTCTGGTGCTGTCGCTGGTCGTCGCAGGCACCGCTGTGCTCGGCGGCGTGCCGGGGCTGTACACCGTCATCGCGTCGTGCTATCCGACGCCGATGCGATCGACCGGCGTGGGGACCGTTCTCGGAGCCGGCCGGATCGGATCCGTGCTGGGCCCGGCGGCAGGCGGCGTGCTGCTGAATCGTGGCTGGCCGGTTCCCGACATCTTCCTCGCGGTGGGCGCGCTCGGACTCGTCTGGGCGTTTGCGCTGTGGCGCTTGCGATCCAGCAGGTCCGGCTTCAGCCGGACGGCATGCGAAACGTCGTCCTGACGTACGCGATGTTGGCGCGCGTGTCGGCGACGATGTCCTTGCTCGGCGCGGGCGTCTCGAGCACGTACCAGCCGCGGTAGCCGATCTCGTAGAACTCCTTCGCCATCCGCGGCCAGTCCATCTTGCCGCCCGGATCGGACAACAGCATGTTCGCGTTCTTCACGTGAACCTGGTTGATGCGCTTGCCGAGCAGCTTCGGCTCGGCGTAGATGTCCTTCGCCGCCGCCCGCGCCACGATGTTGTGCGCGTCGTAGTACACGGCCACGTAGTCCGATCCGATCGCATCCAGCAGCCTGATGTTGTCTTCCGCCGAGATCCAGTCCTCGATGCCGACGACGACGTCGTGTTTCTCCGCGTAGCGGGCCACCTCTTTCATCATCGCGACGAAGGTGTTCACCTGCGACTGGTTCGTCATGTCGATGTGGCTGTCGCCGAGGATCGGAAGCAGGATGTTGTTCGTGCCGATGTTGCGCGCGACCTCGACGGCTTCGACGAGCAGGATCGCGGCGGCCGGGTTCGTGTGCAGCGGAAGCCGCGATTTGCCGGGCGACCCGATGGCGAGCGAGCAGATCTGGATCCCGTTCTCGAGCGCCGCGCGCCTGAAGGCAGCCTGCGTCGCGGGATCGCGCAGCGTCGGCGTCTTCCCGTCGGTCGGGAACTGCACGCTTACCTGGATGCCGTCGAGGCCGATTTCGCGCGCGAGGGCGATCTTGGTGATGTCCCCGCGCTGCCCGAGATTCCAGTCCGTCATCCCGACGCGCACCGGCACGGGATGGACCGGTTCTTTCGTGCCCGCCCCCTGCGCCTGCGCCATCGAGGGGATTGCCGCCGACGCGATGGCGCCGTGCGTCACGAAGTCCCGCCGCGTCATCTGCATGGTGATCTCCCTGCGAGGTGCTTACTTCAAGATGTCGTCCCAACCCTTGCGGTACGCCGGGCGCTTGATGAACGGCGCCGCTTCGGGCGCGTTGCGCGCGCGGAGGTTCTGATAGTCCCACTCGATCTTCTTGCCGGTGCGATAGGCGACGTTCCCCAGATGGTTCGCTTCAGTCGTCCAGCCGGAGTACTGGAAGTTCGAGCCGGGCACGGGGCCCGTCCCTTTCGCGTAGTTCACCCATTCCACCCAGTGGCCGGGCGAGCGAGGCAGCGTCTCGGGCGGCGCCTGAAAGTCCTTGAACTTTTCTTCCGGCAGCAGCTTGCCGTTGCCGAGCAGCATGCCGTTGTCGCCGATGAAGAGCTGCGACCGTCCGCCCCACGCGGGCACCCACCCGGGAGGCTTGCTGTCGCCCTGGTGCCAGATCAACCTGACGGGCGGCGCACCGGACGGCGACGCCCCGAACTCGTAGGTCGCCATCATCGTCGCCGGCGCGAGCTCCTTGTGCGCGACGGGAACGTTCGGCGATCGCGCCTCGATCGTCAGCGGCTGCCTGATGTCCAGCACCGTGTACGGCACGTCGTTGTCGTGGCTGCCGAGATCGCTCATCGTGCCGTTGCCGAAATCCCACCAGCGGTACCAGCGCGGGCCTGGGAAGTACGTTTCGTGGAACGGCCGCGCCGGCGCGGGCCCGAGCCACAGATCGAAATGCATCTGCGGCGGCGCCGTCATCTCCTCCTTGAACCGATCGACGATCTGGATGTCCTTGTAGAACCCGTGCGGCCTGTCGTACCGGTCGGCGGACTCGAAGTCCTGCAGCCCCCAGGCGCGGTCCGCCCACACGTGCACCTCGCGCACGGGGCCGATGACGCCGGTCATGAGGATTTCCTTGATCGTCCGGCGCGCGGGCGACGCGTGGCCCTGGTTCCCCATCTGCGTCGAGAGCTTCGGGTACTTCGCGGCGGTCTCGCGGATGAGCCGCGCTTCCCAGACGTTGTAGGTCAGCGGCTTCTCGCAGAAGACGTGCTTGCCTTGCGTCAGCGCCAGGTACGTCGCAAACGCGTGCGTGTGCTCGGCGGTGGAGACGACGACAGAGTCGAAGTCGTTCGGCTTGTCAAAGACGCGGCGGAGATCGTTGAACGTCTTCGCCTTCGGAAAGCGTTGCAGCGCCGCGTCCACCGCGATCTGGTTCGTGTCGCACAGCACGACGACGTTCTCGTCGGGGTGGGGTGCCAGCGGTGCCGACGCTCCCCCGCGTCCCTGGCCCTGCGGAGGCTTGCCTGGCGTGATGGTCAGCTCGTTGAGGCTCGTGTTGCCGCGGCCGCCGCACCCGATGAACGCGATGTTCAGCTTCTCGTTGAGATTCCTGCCGCGCAGGAACGCAGGTGCTCCGGTGACGATCCCCGCGGCCATGGCGCCGCCGACGAACTCGCGGCGCGTCATCCCGTCCGCTCTCTTCGCCGCCTTCTTCATGGCTGCTCTCCTGGGTGCCTGCCGAAAAGTGGAACTTCGTTACAAGGGTCTGACCCCAGTGACCGGATCCGGACACCGGTCGACGGGCTGGGCGTATTTTCGTGGAGCCGCACGGCGACTTCAAGCGCCGATTCTCCAGACTCGGCAGTCGAGCGTCAGCGCTGCGCGAGCAGGACCCCGAGCCCCGTCAGAATCTCCTGCGACGTGAGATTACAGTGCCCATATCGAAACACGGGCAGCGGGATGAAGCGTCCCCTGCCCGTCGGCCTGACTTTGGCGAGATACAACAGCTCGTGCCTGAACGGTACGGCCTCGTCCGACGTCGTGTGCAGCGTGACGAGCGGAATGCTGAGCGCGCCCGATGTGTTGTAGCTGCGCAGCGACTGCAGGGCGGAGGCGTCCGCCGCGAAGCGCCGCACGAGCAGGTTCAGTCGCAGATCGTTCGACGATCCGAAGTAGAAACGCAGCCGATTGTCGAACGGCTGGCCTCCGAGCTTCGCGACCGCGTCGTCGAAGCCCAGGATGTTGTAGCGCAGGACCGTGAGCGTCGTCTGGCCGATCGTGGTCAGGTTCGCCGGGTCGAACGCGGCGCGCGCCGTCCTCATCAGCTCGATCGCCTTCTGAGGCTCGGCCTGAAGGCGCGCGGCAATGAGCGCGGGCGTGATGCCGGCGAGCCACCTCTGGATGTCGGCCGGTGCGATGGCGACGGCCGTTCCGAAGAACACCCCGGGGAAGAAGTAGTCGAACAACACGCGGAAGTCGCCGACGTAGTTGACCTGCTCGCGGAAGCTTCCAATCGGTCCGCACAGGGCGTACGCGCCGGTGAACAGATCCGGCGATCGTTCGGCGAGGAGCGTCGTGACGAGGCCGCCTTCCGACGCACCGGTCATGAACGTCTTCGCGGGTTCGCCGTGCCGTGATTTGAAGAGCGCGACCGTTTCGCGGACATCGTCCGCGCCCTCGAGGATGGCCAGCCCGTTCTGCCTGTAGCTCGTGGTCGCGAACGCGAAGCCGAGGCTCTGCGTGAGCGTCGAGAGATCGGTGCCGTCCGGAAGGGTGTCGAAGAAATCGAGCTCGACGCCTGGAAGGTCGAACACGTAACCGTGCGCGAACACGACGAGGCTCCGGTTCCAGCCGGCAAGCGGCACGCAAATCTTCCATCGGGCGCCGGACTCGAACTGCCCTTCATCGCAAGTCCCCGGAATCGGTTGGGCTGACGCGGTCGACGCGACGACCAGGGTGGCGAGCGCGACGAGGAACGACTTCAGAGCAGTACGCACGGCAGCCTCCTTCGGCGATGACCCCTGGGCCGTGCGGGATCATCTTCAACGCGTGCTGATTCCACGCCTAAGCGCGAGGTTTGTCAACCGAGATCGAGCTGGCCGTCGGGCGGGACTATACTGCCGGTCATTTCCGCAACCGGTCCGCAACCAGGAGGCGCATCGTGACTCGAACATCGCTCGTGCTCGCGGCCGCGGCGATCGTCGCCGCCGCAACCGTTCTCTCCAGAGCGCAGTCGAAGGACGACGCGCTCGATCCCGTGCGGGTTGCACCGGACACGCACAAGGTTGCGTTCGAGAATGCAGTCGTGCGGGTGCTCGACGTGCGCATCCCGCCGGGAAGCATCGAGAAGCGCCATCGCCACCCGCACGGCCTGAGCGTGTACCTGACCGACTGGGATGCACAGGTCACGATCGACGGCCGTCCGCCGTCGGTGAATCAGCGGAAAGCCGGCTCGTTCGCATGGAGCGACGCCGTCATTCACACGGTCCAGAACGTCGGCAAGTCGGAAGGACACGTATTGCGGATTGAGTTGAAACAATAAATGATTGCAGACCACTCATGACCCACGACATCCAACCGGCCGCGCAACCCAAACCTCCTCCTTCCGCCGCGTGGCGGTGGGCCGTTCTCGGCGCGGTCAGCCTGGCGCTCTTTGGCAACTACTACGCGTTCGACTCCATCGGCCCCGTCGCCGACGCGCTCCAGCGGATCCTTCACTACACCGACACGCAGATTGGCACGCTCAACGCGATCTACAGCTTTCCCAACATCGTGATGGTGCTCGTCGGGGGCGTGATCGTCGACCGCTTCGGCGCCGCCCGCGCGACGCTGGCATTCGCCGTCATTCAGGCAATCGGCGCCGTGCTCACCGCGCTCTCTCCGCTGTTTCCCGTGATGGCGGCCGGCCGGCTGATTTTCGGGCTCGGCGCCGAGTCGATGATCGTCGCCGTCACCGTAGCGATTGGGCAATGGTTCGTCGGCCGGCAGCTCGGATTTGCCTTTGGCTTGAACCTGAGCCTCGCGCGGCTCGGCTCGTACAGCGCGGACATGTCCACGACGTGGTTCAAGCCGCTCTACGATCAGGGCTGGCAGCCGCCGCTGTGGCTCGCGGCCGGTTTCGCGAGCTTGTGCGTCGCGGGCGCGGCGATCTACTACCTGCTCGATCGCAGCGCGAAACAGCGTTTCGATCTCCGGCAGGCGGCGCAATCGGAACGAATCGTCTGGAGCGACCTGCTGCGATTCGACCGCTCCTATTGGTACCTCGTCGGCCTCTGCGTGACCTTCTACTCCGTGGTCTTCCCGTTCCGCAGCACGTTCGCGATCAAGTATTTCCAGCACGCGCACGGATTGTCCCTGCAGGAAGCGGGCTCGATGAACGCCTACGTCTTCCTGGCGGCCATCTTCGCGACGCCCGCGTTCGGGCTGATGGCGGACAGGGTCGGCCAGCGCGCGGCGTTCATGGCCTTCGGCACGTTCCTCCTGTGCGCGGTGTTCCCGGTGCTCGCGTACACGAACGCCAGCCTGTGGGTCGCGACGGCGATGATCGGCGTCGCATTTTCCCTCGTGCCCGCGGTGATCTGGCCGGCGGTGCCGTACGTAGTCGCGGCGAGCCGGCTCGGCACGGCGTTCGGGCTCATGACGATGCTGCAGAATATCGGGATGATGCTCGCGAACCTCGGCGCCGGCGCGCTGAACGACGCGAACGCCGCCGGCCCCGCCAATCCCGCCGGCTATCGTCCGATGTTGTGGATGTTCTTGATGATCGGCTTCGCGGGGTTCGTGTTTGCCGCGCTGCTCCGGATCCGGGAAGCCGGACCGCGGGGGCACGGGCTCGAAACGATCCGTGCGAGCGCCTCGGGAGCGAAACCCTGACGTCGACTTTGTCAGGCCGGCGTCAGCGACTTCTCGTACCGCCACACGTCGATCGCGATCACGCCGCCCGGCGTCTCCAGCCGGCTGACCACCGTGCCGGCCCGACGCCATCCGCACTTCTCGTAGAACCTCGCGGCCCGGTCGTTGCCGATCGCGCAGGCGAGCCAGGCCGTCTCGACGCCGGCGGCTGAGAGCCGGGCTTCCGCATCCGCCACGAGCGCGGCGGCGACGCCGGTGCCGCGCGCCAGCGCCGACACGAAGAGCTGATAAAGCTCGTCGTCCTTGATCGTGCAGAACCCGACAGGCGCGCCGATCGGACCGGCCGCCCGGACGCGCGGAAGATCGGCCACCAGCCTGTCGCGGAAACTCTCCAGCGTGCGGATGCGTTTGAGCTCTTCCGGCGCGATCGACTCGTGCGCATCGCGCCAGCCGTCGTACCACACCCGTGCCAGCTGATCGACTTCGGTTGGGTCTGGGTCTCTCACGTGCATTCGAACGACCTCGACGTCGGCACAACAGGACGTTGTCTCATCGGCCGATCATCGGTCCGCAGCGCGATCACGATCGGCGCCGTCCGCGATGAGCTGGTCGATCAGTTCGGCGACGCCGGCGCCGCGCGCGCGCGTCGTCACGACGTGAGCCATCTCCTTGACCGCAGGCAGCGCGTTCGCGACCGCGACTGCCAGCCCGCACGCTCGCAGGAACGCCTGATCGTTCTCCGCGTCGCCGACGCCGACGGTCTGCGCGCCGCTGAATCCCAGTTCCTCCAGCGCCGCCGCCAGCCCGGTGGCTTTCGTCACGTCGCTCGGCAGCGCCATCACCGAGCCCTTGTTGAAGATGACATGCCACTCCAGTCCCTGATCGCGAATGGCCGCGAGCAGCTGATGCTCGTATGGCTCCACGGTCGCCACGATGGAGTGGCCGACCGAGAGCGGGACCGATTGCTTCGTGAGCGCGTCCAGCAGGGATGGCGGCGGCGGCGACCCGAGCGTCCTCACGCTCCGATCTTCAGGGCGGTACAGTACAGCGCCGTTCTCCGCGACGATGCGATCGAACAGGGCCGCGTGCGGAAAGGTGTTGAACAGATCGGACAGCTCGCGCCCTGTCACCATCAGCAGCAGCAGTCCGAAGCCGCGGGCCCGGTGCAGGGCGCGAATGGTCTCGTCGTCGACCTTCCCCTCGAACGCAATCGTGCCGTCGTAGTCGGTCGCGAGGATGCGGTATTTCATCGGACCACCCGCCACACCCGCGCCGGAGTGCGATCGTGCGGCTCGACGACTTCCTCCCACAGCCGGAACCCGCCGCCGAACGCGGCATCGTTTCCGCCGCGCCGCGCGCCGGACGGCATCGGCGTCACTTTTTCCGCGTTGCCACCGCCAAGCAGGACGTAGTCAGCGCTGAACGCCGTGCGGAGCATTCCCGTGATCTCCCGCACGGCTTTCTGCCACGCCGCGATCCCGCGCGATTCGAGCGCATCCCTCCCGACGTGCTCCACCATGGTCTCCCCGTCGCAATACGGCAGGGAGCCGAGCTCGAGCGGCACGACGACGTGCTCGGAGACGAGCGCCGATCCGAGACCGGTGCCGAGCCCGAGGAAGAGCATCCTTCCGCCCTCATATCCGCCGAGTGCCTGGAGGACGGCATCGTTCACGACGCGAACCGGCTTGCGAAACGCTTTCTCGAAATCGAATCCCACCCATCCCGTGCCGAGGTTGCCCGGGTCCACCGCCGGCCCGTTCTCGTCCACCTCGCCCGGATAGCCGATCGACACGACGTCGTACTGCCAGTCAGCCGTCAGCTCGCGCACGCTGTCCAACAACGCGTTCGGCGTCAGCTCGGGACCCGAATCGAAACGCCGGGGTTCAGCCGCGGCGCTCGCCATCAGCTTGATGTGCGTTCCGCCGATGTCGATGACGAGCACGTCCATAAGCAACTCCCAAACTTCCAACCCCGACGCTCAAACGTAGCTCATTTGGGCGTTGGAGGCTGGATCCTGGAAGTTGACGGGGGTGCTCAGATGACCGGGACCGGGTTCGAGAGCGCCGCGAGCACTTCCTTGTAGAGGTACTTGGACCCTTCGATGCCGTTCAGCGGCCCCGCCTCGTACTCGAGCGCGAACGTGCCCTTGAAGCCGCCGGCGAGCATGATCCGCGTCGAGCGCTGCACGTCGTTCTTGTCGCCCCACCGATCCCAGTACTTGGCGTGCACGTTCGTGTGCGAGTACGGCGCGAGCGCCTTGAGGCCGTGCACGAGCATGTACTCGTACTCCCAGTTGCAGAAATCTGGCGACGCTTCGCAGTACGGGTGATTCACCTCGTCGATGATGGTGCGGATGTTCATCGGATCGGCGGCGAGGCCCCAATGGTTCTCGAGCGTCACCCTGATCCCGAGCGTGCCGCCGTAGTCGGCCATCTCCTTGTACGACTCGATGGCGGCTTTCAGCAGCGGCTCGATGTCGACGTTCCTCGGATAGCCGTCGCCGGGGCCGCGCGGGATCGCGGGCGGCCTGATGCTCGGCCCGAGCGCCGTCGTCGAATTCATCCGCATCGACTTCACGCCGAGCACCGCGCAGCCCTGCAGCCATTTCTTCGCGACGTCGACGCCGGCCTTCCGCAGTTCCTCGTCGGGCCCCGCGAGGTTCGTCGGCGCGTTGTTCGAGATGTGCTGGCACTTGACGCCCGTCGCGGCCATCTTCGCGGCGAGCTGGTCGAGCCACTTTCTGCCCGGCGCGCTGGACGGATCGAAGACGCGGCCCGCGAACATGCTGTCGTCGCTGACGTCGCCGAACAACCCCGAGAAGATGTCCATGCGCGTCACGCCGGGGAACGTGTCCTTCGTGAACTGCGGGAAGTCGAGCATCGTGATCTCGCCGTACTTCTCCTTCAGCTGCGCGGTCGCAGGGTTGGCTCCCCTCCCGCCGTTCGCCCGGCTCTTGAAGATCGACCGGATCGGATAGGAGCAGGAGGCGATCCGGGCGAGCTTGTCCTTCTCCGACCACTGCGCCGGCGGCGCCCCGGCGGCCTCGCCGCCCGACGCGAGGCCGATGCCCGCCGCCGTCAGGCTGGCCCCGGCGGTCTTGACGAATTGACGTCGATCGAACGTCGCGGGAACGCGGTCAGTGTCGCTCATGATGCCCGTCTTTCTCTCGGTGATGTATCCGTCAACTGTTCCGACTCGCGGATTCTCCACGGTTTCTTCCCCGAGGTCAAAAGCACCGCTGTCCCTGAGCGAAACAGACTCGAACCGCTACCCCGACGTCAAAAGCACCATCGCCACACTGGAGGTGCGCACGTGACCGCAGCATCGATCGTCGTCGCCGTGATTCTGAGCTTGTCGCCACACTCCACGCAGCTCTCCCGTGACGTTGCGATCGCGAAGGCCGAGACCATCCTCCAGCATCTCCGCGACGGGAAGACCGCGGACATCGTCAAGGAGTTCGACGCCAGGATGACGCAGGATCTCCCCGAAGACAGGCTCAAGACGGCGTGGCCGGGCGTCGTGCAGAAGTTCGGCGCGTTCAAGGGCGTCACCGAACGCCGCGAGGGGCAGGTGGAAGGCCGGCAGGCCGTCGAGCTGATTCTCGCGTTCGAGAAGGAGACGATCGTCCAGCGCGTCGTCTTCGACAAGGACGGCAAGGTATCCGGCCTCGTGTTCCGGCCGCTCTCGCTGGCAGCCCTGCCCGCGAGCAAATAGGCGCCGCGCACGGCGCCGGGGTCACTGCTTCCGGAGGCTGTCGAGCGTCTGCTCGATCCGTTCGAGGCGAGCCAGCACCTCGTCCATCTCGGGGTTCTTCGCCTGCTGATCCTCGAAGAACAGGCTCGCGACGGTCGCCGTGAACACGCCGATGACGCCGATTCCCGTGAGCATGAGCGCGACGGCGACGAGCCGCCCCTCGGGCGTGATCGGCGTGATGTCTCCGTAGCCGACCGTCGTCACGGTCGTGATGGCCCACCAGAGCGCGTCGCCGAAATCATCGATGTTCGCGTTGTCGCCCGCCTCGAGGACATAGACGGCAATCGCGCCAAGGATGACTGTCGCGCAGGCGATCAGCAGGACATAGTGAAACTTCCGGTTCCCGAAGTGCCGCTGGATCAGGCGAAGCGACATGACGGCGACGCCGAACACCCGCACCAGGCGCAGGAGGCGCAGGACGCGCACGCTCCGGATGCCCTGCATGGCCTGCGGCACGCCGAACGGCGGCGTGATGAGAATCAGCAGCAGATCGAACCAGGCTTTTCTCGGATACTTCCGCGTGCCGTCGGCCATCCATCCGAGGACGAACTCGATCACGAACGCGATCCAGATCGTCCAGTTCAGCGCGACGGCGATCCGGCGCAGTTCCGGCGTCGTCGCGCGGTCCTCGAGCACGATGAGCGGGATGATGAGCAGCGCGAGGATCGCCATCGGCCATTCGAGGCCCCGGATCATCCGCAGCAGCCTGGTGTCGGACATCGGCGCATTCTCCGTGAACGGCTCTGGCCGGGCAAGTATTCGATCGTCTGTCCGGACGCCGGCGGGTCGACGCACCTGCGCCGTGGAGTAAGCTATCGGAGCGTGGACTCGACGCGCCCATCCTTCACCCGTTGCGCGAATCTGTGACCTCGTACAGCGAATCCGGCGATCGCTGGCGCCGCTTCAAGCTGTGGCTCTTCGAAGGGCTGCGGGAGCCGCAGGGCCCGCAGGCCAAGGCGCCTCACCAGTCCGCCTGGTGGAAGGTGATGTGCCTGACCGGCGTCGACTATTTCTCGACGCTCGGCTATCAGCCCAGCATCGCGTTCCTGGCCGCGGGATTCCTCTCGCCAGGCGCAACGCTCGTCCTCGTGCTCCTGACGCTGTTCGGTGCGCTGCCGATGTACCGCCGTGTCGCCGAGCTGAGCCCGCACGGCCAGGGAAGCATTTCGCTGCTCGAGCAACTGCTGCCGCGATGGCGCGGCAAAGCGCTCGTTCTCTGCCTCCTCGGGTTCGCCGCGACCGGGTTCGTCATCACGATCACGCTCTCGGCGGCTGACGCCACCGCGCACATCATCGAGAATCCGCTGGCGCCGGAGTGGACGCGGCATCCGATCGCGCTCACTCTGATGCTCCTCGCGGCGCTGGGCGCCATTTTTCTGAAAGGCTTTCGCGAGGCCGTCTGGCTCGCCGTGCCCATCGTCGCGGTCTATCTCGGGCTCAACGTCATCGTCGTCGGCTGGGGCCTGCACGAGCTCTGGCTGCACCCCGAGGCCTGGTCGAACTGGCAGGGAGCGAGCCTGGCGCAGCACGGCAGCTTCTCGCAGATGGTGCTCTTCTCGCTGTTGCTCTTCCCGAAGCTGGCTCTGGGGCTGTCGGGATTCGAGACCGGCGTCGCGGTGATGCCGCTCGTGGAGGGCGAGGCGGGCGACGTTCCCGAGCGCCCGATGGGACGCATCCGCAACACGCGCAAGCTCCTGACGACGGCGGCCGTGATCATGAGCGTCATGCTGCTCGGAAGCAGCATCGTGACGACGATCTTCGTTCCCGCCGAGGCGTTCCAGCATGGCGGTGAGGCGTACGGCCGTGCGCTCGCGTACCTCGCCCACGAACATCTCGGGCACGCGTTCGGAACGCTGTACGACATCAGCACGGTGACGATTCTCTGGTTCGCCGGCGCGTCGGCGATGGTCGGGCTGATCAACCTCGTGCCGATGTTTCTGCCGCGGTACGGGATGGCGCCCGACTGGGCGAGAGCGAGTCGACCGCTGGTCCTGATATTCACCGCCATCACGTTTCTCGTCACAATCGTGTTCAAGGCGGACGTCAACGCCCAGGCCGCCGCCTATGCCACGGGCGTGCTCGTGCTGATGGGCTCCGCGGCGCTCGCGGTGACGATCGACGCGGGGCGTTCGGGACGCGGGTGGATTGGCTACGCGGCACTCACGGTCGTCTTCGGGTACACCACGCTCGTGAACATCGCCGAGCGCCCTGCCGGGCTCAAGATCGCCGCGGCGTTCATCGCATCGATCATCGTGAGCTCGCTGATCTCACGCGTCCTGCGATCGACGGAGCTGCGGGTGCACGAAGTCAGGGCCGACGAGGCCGCCAGCCAGTTCCTCGCGGACGCGGCGGGCCAGCCAGTACGGATCATCGCGAACCGGCCCGACTCGGGCCTGCCCGACGAGTACGAGCACAAGCTCCGCGAGGCGACCGAATCGCATCATCTCCCCGCGGGCCAGAACGTGCTGTTCATCGAGGTGAAGCCCGGAAACGTCTCGGACTTCAGCGACGTCCTTCGCGTCTCGGGCGTGACGGTCGATCGCCATCACGTGCTGCGGTGCGTCAGCCCCGCGATTCCCAACGCGATCGCCGCGCTCCTCCTCTACATCCGCGATCGAACCGGGAACATTCCTCACGCCTACTTCGGGTGGACGGAAGGCAACCCCATCACCTATCTGCTGAAGTATCTGGCGTTCGGCGAAGGCGACACGGCGCCCGTCACGCGCGAGGTGCTGCGCCAGGCGGAGCCGGACATCGAGCGGCGCCCGAGAATTCATGTCGGGTAGAGCGTTCAGAATTCCGTAGTGTCCGGCTTCAGCCGGACTTCAGCGGGTCCGCCTGAAGGCGGACACTACACACACTACGGCTGAGTTCGTACGGTTTTGGCGGCCGGAACGTTCTTGATCGATGAGCGTGATTGTCAGAGGATCTGCGGTGCATTGCACGGGACGCGCATTATGCCCAAATGTCCATTCGCCACATGGGACGAAATCAGCGGCGGGCTCGGGCCGTTCTCCGGAGGCCCATTCAAGATCGTGCACCACACGACTGAAGGCAGCACGTACGCGGGCGCGAAGAGCGCCTTTCGGGCGCACAAGTCGGATCCGCACTTCACCGTGACCGGCGACATCATCTACCAGCACATCGATACGGCGCAGACGGCGCGCGCGCTGAGGAACACGTCCGGCGGCGTCCAGACCAATCGCGACTCCGCGGTGCAGATCGAGGTCGTGGGATTCGCCGGGCAGGCGAAGGACGTCAAGACGCTGAAGACCGTCGCGAAGCTGTGCCGATGGATCGAGACTGAGCATGGCATTCCGCAGATCTGGCCAAGCGGCGCGCCGCGCGCGTCGATCAATGGCCGCGACCCCGGCGGCCACAATCGCAATCCGGCGAAGTGGGACACGCAGAGCGGGCACTTCGGCCACAGTCAAGTGCCGGAGAACACGCACTGGGATCCCGCATACTCAGCGGCAGAGCTGAGCCTCGTCACGCCGGAAGCCGAGTTCGACGCGCACGAAGCGCTGGGTGATCTCGTAGCGGTGCCGGACGTCGCGGAGGCCGCCGCCACGGCCGCCGCTCCCGAGAGCGCGGCGGCCATCGTCAACCGGGTCGTCGAACAGTTGCTCGCGGCCGACGCGTTCGGCGCCGACAACACGGTGTCGCGGCTGACCGTTCGGGTCGCGGCTGGCGGCGTCGAGATCGAAGTGACCGTCGAGCGTCCCGATGCCGCGCAACGCCGGCCATCGACGCGGCGCCATGCTGGAAGGGGAAGCGATCGCGGGCAGCGCTCGCGGCAGCCTCGATGACTCGCCGACACCTCGCCGTCGCTGTCTGTCTCCTCGCGTTGCTCTCCGCGTTCCCCGCGGCGCAGCTCGCAGGAAAGGTTCTCGTCGGCTATTGCGTCGGGTTGAAGGGGCTCGAGGCCGCCAAGGCCGCCGGCTTCGACTACGTCGAGATCGGCACGAGCGAGATCGCCGCGCTGCCGGACGCCGAGTTCGACGCCGCCGTCGAACGTGTGAAGCAGATCGGCATTCCGATACCCAACGCCAATCTGTTCCTGCCTTCGAGCGTCAGGCTCACCGGACCGCAGCCGACGAGCCCCGAGGAGCAGATGGCCTACGTGAAGAAGGCCTTCGCGCGGCTCAACCGGCTCGGTGTGACAATCCTCTGCTTCGGAAGCGGTGGCGCACGCCGGGTGCCTGACGGGTTTCCGAAGGAGGAAGCGTTCAAGCAGCTCGTCGCGTTCGGGAAGCGCATCGCGCCCGAGGCGAGAGCCCAGGGCATCACGGTCGTGATCGAGCCGCTCCGCACGCAGGAGACGAACATCATCAACACGGCCGCGGAGGGACTCGAGCTGGTCGCGGCCGTCAACGATCCGAACTTCGAGCTGCTGATCGACTTCTACCATCTCGCCAGCGAGAAGGAAGACCCGGAGATCATTCTCCGCGCCGGGTCCCACCTCCGCCATCTGCACATGGCGAACCCGCAGGGCCGCGTGTTTCCACTCAAGTGGGAGGAGTTCGACTACTCGCCGTTCTTCGCGAACCTGCGGAAGATCGGGTACGCCGGACGCATCAGCGTCGAGGCGTCGAGCCGCGACGTGCCGACAGAAGGTCCCCAGTCGGTTGCGCTGCTGCGGCGGGCGTTCAGTCCCCAGCCGCAAAACTGAAGGTCCGGCTGAAGCCGGACACTACAGTAGTCACACCTGACGCGCTAACCGACGATGCGGACGTTGGTGGGTTTCTTCGGCGCGGACGGCGGCGGCGTGATGCGCGGCGCAATCGCGTCGCGGCAGACGCGGCAGAACGGCTGGCCGAGCTCGCGCATCTTGCAGTTGTATTCCGGACGGTACGCGCCGCAGTGATAGTAGTGCGCGCCCTCGAAAGCCCCGACGGTGCCGGGGGGAACCGTGCTCGGACGCGTGTCCACCGTCGCGCAATCCGGATTGCTCATCGTCGGGACCGCCGTGCCTGGCGTGACGACCGTGCGCCACTTCAAGGTCGCCGGGTTGGCGTTGGTCGTCACGTTCGGTTCGGTGGGTTCCGGTCCCGGGTGCTGCTCGCGGCCGGGCTCCGAGCCTCCCGCATAGAACTGATACTCGTCGGCGAGCCGGAACGCGGAGTGGCCGATCTCGTGGAGCGCTATCTCCGTGGCTCCGCCCGCGAGCGAGAACACGGCGACGGTGCCACCGCTGCCGCCGTAAATCGTGGAGTTGACGACGACCACGACCGCGCTGAACTGCGGCACCTGCGCGAGCGCGACCTGCAGGGCCGTCGATTCATTGCACACGAGCAGGCGACGGAGACCGTTCGCGCCGAACGTCGCGTCGAAGTACGTCTGCGCCACCGCGCCCGTGCCGCCGGCTGAGACAGGATCGTCCGCGCCGGAGTCCGTCGAGGCGACGTTGACGCGAAACACGTTGAAGGCCCGGCCCGGATCGCCGAACGGAGGGGTCGCGCCGAGCGCCGTGACGAACGCCGCGCACGCCGTCTCGAAACCGGCCTGCTGCGCAGCCGTGAAGCCTTCCGCCAGCAGCACGATGTTGAACGCGGAGTCGACCGGCACGGTCCCGAAGATCTGCGTCGTTCCGAGAACCGTTCCGTCGGCAGTACTCATGCTGACGTTCCTTACTGGTTCAGGCGCAGCGGAAAGCTGACGAGATCGACGGCGGCGGGCGGCTCGGGCGGCGCGTCCGCGCGCGCGTCCGCTACCGGCGCACGACGCACCAGCTGCACGAGCGTGACGTGATCCGTTGGCGCGGGGGCGGGAACCGTGACCGTGAACGCGCCCTTCCGCTCGGCGACATCCATGCGCGTGATGGGCTGATCGTGCCGCTCGGGAAACACTTCGCGGGTGCCCGAGAACGCTCCGCGCGCGGCGACGCGGGCCAGCGTCCGTTCGCTCGAATCCCTCGCGTCCACGTAGAACCCGGGTCGGTCGACGGGCTCTGCGTCGTCGGCGGCAGCCGTCATCTCGACCGGCTGCTGCGCCACGAGGCGCACCTGATCGCCGTCGTACTCGAACACGAGCCTTACGACACGGCGCGGTGACGGAGGTTGAGGAGTCTCGGCCATGACGGAATCACGGTCTCTGGCGATCGGCGCGATCCGGCGCCACTCACCGTCGGGTACGAGCGCGGGCGCGCAGCCGGTCAGAAGCGATACGCACACGATCCAGACATGACGCGCTCGCATGGATCGCCGGCCAGGCATTCACCTTACCACGCAGCCCGCGAGGGAACGGCCGTTTTCCGAATCCAACCGTTCAGCTGGCCGCGGTCCACATGAACATCTCGATCGTTTTTCAGAACGCTGTAGCGTCCACCTTCAGGTGGACCTGTCGACGTCCGGCTAAAGCCGGACACTACAGCATTCTAAAAGCGCTCTACTTCTCCGGGAGGAGCACCACCTTCACATACCGGTTGGTGTCGAGATAGGTGCGCGCCGCGTCGCGCAGCAACGGGGCCGAGAGCTGATCGTAGAGTCCGCGCAGCGCGGCCGCGTCCGGCACCGGTTCGTCGTACTGATAGGCGAACGCCAGCCGGTTCAGCGCGGGACCGTTCTGCCGGCTGTCGGTCTCGAGGTCCCGGCGCAGCGCCGCCTGCGCGTCCGCCGCCTGGCTGGGGCTGGGCCCACGGGTCCGGAAGTCGTCGACGACGGTGAACAACGCCTTGACGAGATCCTGCGTCCGCGCGGGATCGCAGGCGAAGGTGATCGTCACGCGGTACTCTTCGATCGGACGCTTGGTGAAATCGGGCACCACGCTGACGCCGTACGTGCCGCCAAGATCCTCCCGCAGTACCCGCTGCAGGTTGCCCGCGAGCGTACTCGCCATCGTCTGGATCACGAGCCGGTTCTTCTGGTTGTTCTCGAACGGCCCCGTGAAGACGACTCCGACCTGGCCTTTCGGGGTACTGCCTTTCGCGACCTGCTTCTCCACCACGCTCGCCGGCGGACGCAGCCCGACGTCGCGTCCCGCCTCCTTGCGCTTGAGCGCCGGCAGGCTCGCGAGGTAGCGCTCGACGAGCGGCTTGATCGCTTGAAGATCGAAGTTCCCGACGAAGACGAACGTGAAGTCGCTGGCGTCGGCGTAGCGATCCTTGTAGAAGGCGAGCGACTTCTCCAGGTTCATCTGCCCGACGAGCTCCGCGCTCATCGGACGCGCCCGCAGGTGATTCTGGCTGACGGCGGCATTGAGCTCGTCCTCGAACGCGGTCTCGGGCACCGCCTGACGATTGGCGAGCGCCGCGGCCCACTGACCGGTCAGCGCGCGGAACGCCTCGGCGTCCGCTCGCGGCTGCGTGAACGTGAGGTAGATCAGCTGAAACATCGTTTCGAGATCGCGGGCGAGGGCCCGGCCGTTGAGGCCCTCGTACATTTCACCGATGTCGGGCCGCACGACGGCGGCCTTGCCCGCGAGCTTCTTGCTCAGATCGATTGCGCTGAGCGAACCGAGGCCTCCCTGGGCGACGACTTGATCGGCGGTCTCCGCCGCAATGTAGTCGGCGTCCGCGGCGAGCGACGTGCCGCCGGGACTGAACGCCCGGAACAGCACCTCGTCCTGCTTGAACGTCGTCGGATTGAGCACGACGCGGGCGCCGTTCGACAGCGTCCATTCGGTGATGCCGGACGGCTTGTCGAGCGACTTCGCGACCGAGCCGGGCTTCGGCAGCGGCTCGAGGAGCGGCACCGCGCTCACGGCATCGACGTACGCCGTCAGCGCGCCGCCCGCCGCCTTCTTGATGACCGACGCGAGCGCGGCCTCGTCGGGCACGGCCACGCCCGCCTTCTTCGGGGCGTTCACGGCGATGACGCGGTTGCGATCGGGCACCCAGTCGCCGGCGATGCCGTTGACGTCCGCGAGCGTGATCTCCGGCAGGAAGCGCCGGACGAGCGCGTACTCGTACGCGATGCCGGGAATCGGCTCGCGCTGCATGAAGTTCCGGATGAACTCGTCGGCCAGCGACTCCGACGTGTGCTCGTCCTTCGACGAGGCGAGCTGCTCGAAGATCTTGAGGATCGTCAGGCGGTAGCGATCGAGCTCGGTCTGCGTGAACCCGAACCTCGCCACGCGATCGGCTTCGGTGAAGAGCGCGGTCAGCCCGCGTTCGACGCCGCCGTTCGGTACGAGCGCGCTCAACGTCGTGGCCTCGGCGGACAACACGAAGTAGCCGCGGTTGGTCTGCGCGTCCAGGAACGGCGCGCCCGGCTTCTGCGCGAGCTCGCCCAGGCGCGCGGACAGCAGGCCGGCGAAGGCGCGCTCGATCGTCTGCTGACGATAGGCGCCGAGCGTCGTCTGATCGCGCGCGGTCATCGTGCTCGAAACGCTGACCGTCGTCGCCGGCGCTTCGGGGTCGGTCGCAATCGTGTACCGCGTGCCCGGGTGATCGGGCACGTCGTACATCGGCCGCGGCTTCGCCGACGCGGCGCGCGGGATCGCGCCGAAGCGGGATTTGATCTGCGCTTCGATCGCGGCGGGATCGAAGTCGCCGACGACGATCACGGCCATCAGCTCGGGGCGGTACCAGTCGGTGTAGAACTTCTTGAGGCGATCGTACGGGAACTTCTGGATGATCTCCGGCTTTCCGATGGGCAGCCGCGCGGCGTAGCGGGAGTCCTTGAGCAGGACCGGCAGCTGGACGTCGAGCATCCTCGCGCCCGGTCCGAGGCCGGTGCGCCACTCTTCCAGGATCACGCCGCGCTCCTTGTCGATCTCGTCCGGCTCGAACGAGACCGCGTGCGCCCAGTCCTCCAGAATCTGCAGCGAGCGGTCGATCACCGTCGGATTGTCCGTCGGGATCTGGAGCTCGTAAACCGTCTGGTCGAAGCTCGTGTTCGCGTTGATGTGCGCCCCGAAGCGCATGCCGGTGGACTGCAGGAACGCCACGACGTCCTGCTTCGGGAAGCGGCGCGTGCCGTTGAAGGCCATGTGCTCGACGAAGTGCGCGAGCCCCCGCTGGTCGTCGTCCTCGAGCACCGACCCGGCGTTGACGACGAGCCGGAGCTCCGCGCGATTCTGCGGCTGCTGGTTGGCGCGGACGTAGTAGCGCAGGCCGTTCGCCAGCGTGCCGACGGTAATTCGCGGGTCGACCGGCACCGTTGCCGTCAACGGGGCGTCGTGCGCGCCGGACGTGACCGCGCGTTGAGGCGCGGCCGCCACGGCGGTCGCCACGGTCGCGGCCGAGAGCATCAGGATCCAGGGGAGGCGGTTGCGGTGCGTCATGTGTTCACTCACGACCAATCATTTCACAGTGCGGCGCCGTGCGACCGATTACATGCCGCTGCACTGACCCGTCGCGCCCTTCGCGAGGCGGTTCGCCGTCCCGCCGTTCGACGGCGGCGTCGCGTTCCCTGCGCAGCTCAGCGCGCCGCCCACGCTGCTTCCGATCACACCGACCGGCGCAGCATTGTCGTTCAGCGCGGCCGTCCCCGTGATCGCCCCGCCGAAGACCGTGACGCGTCCGCTCGTCCCGGAGATCCGGAGGTCGCGCCCGACCGTCGTGTCCACCAGCTCGACGGCCGCGGCGCCCGTGGCGGTGACGCCGCCCTTGATGCGCGCGCCGGTTGCCACGAGCGATGCGCCCGACGCGACTGTCACGTCGCCCGACACGCTCGCGCCGTTGAGGCACATCACGCCAGACTGGACGCGCAGATCACCGGAGTGAGCGCCCGTCACCGTGGCCGCGCACGCCGGTGCCGGCATGAACGTGACGCGAAACGCGCCCGCGGGACCGATGTTGCCAGCCGCGTCGATCGCGCGGTACTCGATGCGGTGCGTCCCCCATCCCGGCTCGCGCGGCTCCCAGGGCTGAGGCGACAAGCCTTCGGCGCTGAGGCTGCCGTAGATCAGCTCCTTGATGTTCGTGCCGCGAGGCGTGAACTTGAACGGCGTGCCCGCCGGGGCGTCCGGCCATCCGTAGTAGTGATGCCAGCCGTCGCCGTTCACGCGGAACTCCGCGACGACGTAGCCCGGCTGATCGTCGGCCGGCTCGAGCTTCATCGTGAACTCGTCGCGCATGAAGACGTGGCGTGACGTGTCGGCTCCCGCGATCGACGCGACCGGCGGCGACAGCGTGTACGCGACGGTCGGCGCGGTGTTGTCGATCGTCCAGCTGCGGGTGTCGCCGGCGCCATCAGCCGCGTTTCCCACCGCGACGGTCAGCGTGTGCGTCCCAGGCGATGGACGCAGGTTGGCGAGTGGCACGCTCAGGCGATTCGCCGCGGCCGCGACAGGTTTGCCGTCGAGCCGCCACGCGATCTCCGGCGTACGTATTGCCGCCGCGCCGTCCGGATGGGAGAGCTCGATGTAGACCACGTCGGTGCCGCCCGACCGGCCTCGCGGTCTGCGTGGAGCCGCTCAGGCGCCGGGTGAACGTCGCGGCCGGGGCGGAGGTCGCGGAATCGGCGCTGACCTTCCACGATCGCGTCGCGGTCAGCGCGGCGTCTCGGATGGCCGGATCGCGCACGAACGGCGTGGGATCGACGACGGTCACCGTCACCGTCTGCTCGCCGGGCCCGAGGTTCGCTTTCGCGAGATCGAGATACGGCTGGTTCGCCGCGTTCGGTACCGGCTTGTCGCCGACGGCCCAGGTGATGCCGAGCTCGTGATACACGGGATGCGCGGTCTCGATCCACAGCACGTCGCCGCGGCCGACGGCCGCGGTGGTCGGGGTCGCGGCGGCGATGAGCTGCGTCCGCTCCGAGATGCGGCGCGTCATCTGCTCGCGGCTGACCTGATCGAAGTAGTAGCCGAGCGAGATCATCATCGAGTGCTTGCTCGGCCGCCAGATGCCCTGCGTGTTGCTCGAACCGCCCTCGAACCGGCCGATCGTGCCTCCGGCCTCGCTCGGCTCGCCGAGCCAGCGCCACCACTTCCGCTGTCCCGTTCGCATCTCGTCCTCGGTGAGGACCGTCATGTGCACTGCGTTCGGTTCCTTCCCCGCGTACGTGCCGCCGGCCTTGCCGCGCGCGCTGTACGTGTATTCGTCGCCGAGGCTGCCGAGCGAGTGCCCGATCTCGTGCGGAGTGATCAGCGGGCTCAGCGCGTTCCCGCCGGTCGTCGTCGCCAGCCGCCCGCCGATGCCGCCGTAGGTGTCGCTGTTGGCGATGATCAGAATCTGATCCGGGCTCGCCGTCGCACGCGCCGCGTACTCGTTCACGATCGGGGCGCCGCCCTGCCCGACGGTCACGCCGCGGGCGTTGATGTTCGTGCAGCCGCCGCCGAACTGCAGCTGGAGCGGCGTCTTGCGCGGCTCGCGGACTTCCGGATCGCACGTGATCCCGGATTGCCCTGACACGATCTCGACCGCATAGACGTTGAAGTAGTTGCGGTAGCTGCGGAACGGCTCGATGCTCCACAGGATGTTCAGGTGCTTGTCGAGGTGCGCGCGGAACTTCGACTGCTCCGCCGCGGTGTAGCCGTCGCTCAGCACGACGAGCGAAAACCGCGAGACCGGATCGCCGGTGATCTGGATCGGGACGACGGTCGCGCTGCCGACCTCCTGTCCGATCGCGCGAAGGGCGAGCGACGCCACGATGACAGCCAGAGCGCACGTGAATCTCATCAGGTTCTCAGAATCAAAGGAACGGCCAGCGCCCGGAAGTCACACCGCTGGCGAGATCGACGTCATCCGGAAGTCTTCGATCCGCATCGCCGGCACGAGCGCGGTGCCCGGGTTGTCGTACGCCTCGCCGATGTGCATCGGCACCGGCCGCCCGAGCGCGGAGATGTTGTTGAAGCCGCGCGCCGGCCCGTCGTTCCACCGGAAGTTCTGCACGGGCCCCACGATCTCGCCGTTCTCGATGAGGAACGTCCCGTCGCGCGTCATGCCCGTGTTGAGGAGCGTCATCGGATCCACGATGCGGATATACCAGAAGAACGACACCAGCAGTCCGCGCCGCGTCGACTTGATCATCTGCTCGATCGTCTGATCGCCGCCGTCGACCACGAGGCTCATCTGCGGCGTCGCGGGCGTCGGGGCGACACCCTTCTTGCCAGCCCAGAAGCGATCGTAGGCGAGCGACTTCACCACGCCCTTCTCGATCCACGTGACGGGCTTCGCCGCGAGGCCCTCCGGACCGATCGGCGTCTGACGCAGCACGCTGTTGCCGATGTCGCTTCTGATCGTGACGTTGTCGCCGAACACCTTCTGCCCGAGCTTCGTCGAGCCCGGCTCGGCGCCGCTCATGAAGCTCCGGCCTTCTTCCGCCTGCCGCGCGTTGAGCGAGCCCAGTGCCAGCGACAGGAATCGCGCCGCCGGGCGCGGCTCCAGGATCACCGTGTACGTGCCCGGCTCGACCGCGCGCGGCTTGCGCGACGACAGCGCCTTGGTGGACGCGGTCTCGCTGATCGCCACCGCATCAATCCCGGAGACGTCCTTGAGGCCGGTCGTGCCGGCCCATCCCGAGCCCGTGCCGTCAGGCGTGCGGCACGTCAGGATCAGGCTGGCTTCCGCGTACCGGTGATAGGCAAAAAGTCCCGCGGAGTTCGCGCGCGCCTCCGTCCAGTGCAGCTTCGGGATGTAGCCCGCGCCGACGACGCCCTTTTTCTCGCAGACCTCGACGCTCTGGCGGACCAGCCGCGCGCGCTCCGCGGGACCGAAATCGACCGCCGACGGCAGCGCCGCGTCGACGGCGACGTATTCCTGCGGCGGTTTGACGAGCGGCATCAGTTCGGGATTGTCCGGCCGCTGCTTCGCCAGCGCCTGCGCCTCGCTGACCGCGCGCTGCAGCGACGCGTCGTCGAACTGATGGACCGTCGTCGAGCCGGACTTCTGCCCGTACCGCACCGTGATCGTGGCTTCCTGGTCGTGCTCGGTCAGATTGGCCGTGATCGTGGAGTTGGCGTAGCGCGTGGCCGACCGCTCGCCGCCCGCGAACTCGACCTCCACGGCCTCGGCCTTCGCCATGTCGAGGATCTTGTCGGTGATCGCCTTGACCGCCTCGCGTGAGTAGCTCATGACCCTTCTTCCGCGCCGTTACGCGTATGCCGCGCCGACCATGACCCGGCGAATGAGGCACGGCGCCGATCCGTGCGACGGGTGATTCGACTGGACCGGCTGCCCTTTCGCGTCGCCCGTCATGCCGTGGTGCTCCCAGGACTCGGGCGGGCCCACCGCGTCGAGGTTGGCCCAGAAGTCCGTCGTGATGGCGTTGTAGGTGAAGTCGGCCACCATGCGCGTCTTCTTGCCGTTCTTGATCTCCCAGAAGGCGTCGCCGCCGAACTGGCCGTTGTAGCGCTGCTGATCGATGCTGAAGCTGCCCATGCCGTCGACGAGCACGCCGTCCTTCACGTCGGCAATCATCGCGTCGACGGTGGGCGATCCGGCCGGGCCTGCCTCGAGCTGGATGTTCGGCATGCGCAGGAACGGATAGTTGCGCCAGTGGTTCGCGAACGTGCAGCCGCGGCTGAAGTTCTCGTTGACGAGATGCGCCGTCTCGCGGTTGGTCTGCAGCCCGACGAGCACGCCGTCCTTCACGATCTGCCACTTCTGCGACTTCACCCCGTCGTCGTCGAATCCGACGGTCGCCATGCCGCCCGGGTACGTCCGATCGGCGATCACGTTGAACTTCGGCGAGCCGTACTTCAACTTCCCGAGGTCGGCGATCTTGACGAAGCTCGTGCCGGCGTAGTTGGCCTCGTAACCGGCGATGCGATCGAGCTCGGTCGCGTGCGCGACGATCTCGTGGATCGTCAGGCAGAGGTGCGACGGCAGCAGCACGAGATCCTTCACACCCTGGCCGACCGGCTTGGCGCGCGAGTGCTCGATCGCCTCCGCCGCGATCCGGTCGGCGTGTCCGTTCAGATCGGACTTCAGCAGGAACTCGTAACCGCCGCCCGCGGCGCGCTCGTAGTTGCGCGTCTTGACCTGGCTGCCGCTGCGCGCGGTCGCCGACGCACTGCAGTTGCAGAAGCGGAACAGCTGTTCGATGAAGGAGCCGTCGCTCGTCGCAAGGTATTTCCACTCGTACTCGAAGCCTGCCGTCGCGTTCGCGAAAAGGATGCCCGGCGTCTTCTGAATCGCGCCCGTCACGCCGCGCAGCAGCTCCACCTTCTCCTCGAGCGGCACCGACCACGGATCCTTCTCGAACGGCATCTGCCAGTACTCGTCGTATTTCTCGACCGGCGCCAGCCGCACGTCGAACTTCTTCGCAGTCAGGCTGGCGCGTGCGATGTCGGTCGCGACGCCGGCGATCCGCTTGATCTCCTCGGGCGTCACCACGGGGCTGGACGAGAATCCCCAGACTCCGCCGTGGATCACGCGAACGCCGAAGCCGTAGGTCTCGACGGTTCCGCCTCCGCCGCGCCCGCCGAAGCCGTCCCCGCCGAACCGTCCCCCGCCGGCGACGATCTGTCCGTTGCGGATCGTGATGGACTGCGATCGATTGCGTGTGAAGCGGATGTCGGCGTAGGAGCATCCGAGCCGCTTCGCCTCCGCGAGCGCAATCGCCGACCACTCCCGGTACCGCGGATCGCGAACCGGCGGCGCCGGCTCCTGCAGCGGGTTGACCTCCCGCGCGAACGTCCAGGATGGCGCGCCGGCGGCTACGGCCCCGGCGCCAAGCACCTTGAGAAACTTGCGTCTGTCCTGCCCTTTCACTCGGCGCCTCCCTTGTCCACGACCGGATTATAGGGGAAGGCCCCGGCGATCGAGGCGGGGACTCCGGCGGCTTGACCCCGGGACATCCGATCCACCACGATCACCGTCTATGGCCAACGAGAATCCCAACGTCGTCAGCGCGTCGACCACTGGCGCCAGGCTGCCCGATGGCGTCATCGATCTGGATGCGCTCGAGTCCTCGGATCCCGTGAGCGGATGCCGGGTCTTCACGCACTACAACGGTCCGACGGATCAGCTGAGCGGCCTCTGCGCGGGCATGTGCGTCCTCGATCCCGGCTCGAGTCCGCATCCGCCGCATCGGCATCCCGAAGAAGAGTTCATGATCGTGGCGTCCGGCACCGGGGAAATCGAGTGCGCCGGAAAGACGACGCAGGTCGGACCCGGAGCGGTGATGTACTGCGCGGGCGACGTGATCCACGGAATCACGAATACCGGCAAGGTGCCGCTCACGTTCTACTGGTCGAAGTGGCTGGCGAAGGGCGCGTGAGCCGCGGCGGGCGCCGTCATGTTGTTTCGGCGAGGCCCGATCGCGACTGATCGATGACTTCGAAGATGTAGCCGTTGACGGGCTCGCGGAAGAAGAACCGCTCGAACGGCGTCGGCCGGAGCGGCTCGATGAGCACAGCACCCTGGCCCACGAGGCGCCGCTTCAGGTCGTCGAACGCCGGCCCGGGGTGGTAGACCGCGACGTGCCGTCCGAATTCCTCCTCGAACGGCGAGACCTCGAACCCGTCGACGTAGAAGACGTGCATCTGCTGCCCGCGCCCGATGTTCAGCCAGACCGTCTCGTCGGGCACGTTCGGGGGAACCGGATCGCGCGTGTAGCCGAGCGTCTGCTCGAAGAAGGCGGCGGTCTTCTCGACGTGCCGGGTCGGCAGCGTCAGGTGCGCGAGGCTCATCGACGGTGATTCTCGCCCAAAACGTCACCGGGGCAAACCGCGCCACGCGGATGTAGTATCCAGACGATGCCGTTCAAGAGCCGTGCGCAGCGCAGGAAGTTCGCGCAGCTGCTCGTCGAGGGAAAGATCTCGGACGAGACGTACGAGGAGTGGAATCGCGAGACCGGCCGCAGGAAGCTGCCCGAGAGAGTCACGCCGAAACCAGCCCGCAAGAAAACGGCGCGCAAGAAGAAGGCGCGCAAGAGCCCGGCGCGCAGGAAGGCGCCTTCGCAGAAGCCCCGCGCGTCGCGGCGGACGCGAAAGATCTCGACCCGACGCCGTCGCTCGTCCGGCGGCTAGTTCTTCGGTCGAACGGGGAAGTCCCGGAAGACGCGTTCGGTCGCCTCGTTGATGCGTGCGACGCGCTTCTCCTCCGTGTTCTCCTGGTTCACGCGCGTCTTCATCGTCCCGCGCCAGATGGCTTTCCTCGGGTCGCGCTGCACGATGTCGACGATGATCGTGCCCGTCTCGATGACCGTCAGCGACGACGTCGGCGCGAGGCCGGGGGGAATCACCGATGCCCACCCGGTCGCGTATGCGTAGGTCTCGCCGACAACGGTCGAATCGAAGCCGACGGTCATCGCGGCGTAGTAGACGACCAGCACGTCCGCCTGATCCTGCCCGGCCTTCTGCCACCCGCGTCTCGCGATCTGCTTGTCGATGGCGGCAGTGATCTGCGGACCGATGACTTCGTGCGCGAGGCCGGGATTGGTGACGTCCGAGGCAGTGGTCTTCGGAGGCGGAGGCGATGCCAGCCACGCGTAGGTCTTGATCGCCTCGAAGTTCGCCGTCTTGTCCCGGTTGTGTGAAACCTCGAGCTTCTGCGCGAAGGCCGTCGCCGTCGCCAGCCCGAGGATCGCCAGGATCGCCACACGTTTTGACACCCGTAACATCAGCATTCTCCTGAAGCCCTGCACTGCGGCGGCATCCGGACAATCGTGATGATCGGCCGGATGTCCCGCTCCGCAATCGTAGATCGAATCGCGCTTCGATGTGGCCCGACCGCCGTACCCCGGAGAGACTAAAGTGGATCATGGCGAGAACGCCTCGCGCTGACCGGGACGAGCGGCGGGCGGCGAAGGCCGTGGCGCGAAAGGCCATGGTCGCGGGCACCTCCGGCCCCGCAGCCATCAACGCGGCGGCGGCCGCGCTCCGGGAGGGCGGCAGCGCCGCGGACGCCGTCGCGATGGCGGCGCTCGCGCAGACGGCGCTCGCCGCGGGATGCTGGGTCAGCTACGCCGGGATCCTGAGCTTTCTCTACTACGAGGCCGAACGCGCGTCGACTCATTCGCTCAACGCGGCATACGACACGGTTCGCGAAGAACGCAATCCGCCGACCATTCGCGCGACGGGCAAGGACGCGGGCCGCAGAGTCCTCGTGCCCGGATTCATGGCCGGGGTGCAGGCGATTTCGGACCGGTTCGGCCGGCTGCCATTCGCCAGACTGTTCGCTCCGGCGATCCAGCTTGCCGAGGAAGGTTTCGTGCTCGGGCCCGCGCTGCACGGCCTGGCGACCCATCGTCGAATGGTCCTGACGCGTTTGCCCGACGCGCGCGAGATCTTCACCACGAGTGACGGCCAGCTTCGACAGCCGGAGTCGTTGTTCCGGCAGCCCCAGCTTGCACAGACGCTGCGCCGCGTCAGCGTGGAGGGCTCGGACTACATGTATCGGGGAGCGTGGGCGCGCCGGTTCGCAAACGCGGTCGCGAGCCACGGCGGACGGCTCGATCTTCGCGACCTGGAGGGCTATCGCGCACGATGGTCACAACCGCTCGTCGCGCGCCATGGCGAGTACGACGTGCACGTTCCCGCGCTGCCGGCACTCGGCGGCGTGCACGCCGTCGAGGCCGTTCATCTGATCGAGAGCGCGGACGTCGTGGGTTACGGACACTACACGGAGTCCCCCGAGGCGCTGTACTGGCTGATCCAGATCACGCGCGCCGCGCGATTCGGTCCCTCGCTGGGCGTCGAGCAGCGGCTGAGGAAGGAAACCGCGATGACGCTCTGGCGGGAGATCCAGAGGGCGGGCGGCCTGGACTACGCGAGCCGGGCGCGCATGCAGCCCGCGTTCGCGCACTCGGACGCCGTGGTCGCGGTCGACGAGCGCGGCAACGTCGCGGCGCTCTGCCACTCGATCAATACGGACGCGTGGGGATCGATCGGGCTCTTCGTGGACGGCGTCTCCATTCCCGACTCGGCCTGTTTTCAACAGCACGAGATCGCGCAGGCCGGGCCCGGCGAGCGGTTGCCCGATGTGATGAACCCGTTGATCGTTCTGCGAGGGAACCGGCCCGTGCTCGCTTCCGCGTGCGTGGGGTCGGCGCTGCACGAAGTCACGATTCAGAGCCTCCTCAACGTGCTCGACTTCCAGATGCCCGTCGACATCGCGGCGGACGCCCCGATGTTCTACACGCACGCACCGACTACACTCGATCGATGGCTTGGATCTCCCGGGAGGTTGGAACGGGTGCGCGGCGCGCTCTACCAGCTGATCCTCTCGGGAGCGTCAATCGCCGGCCGCCCGCGGGCCGTGATCAATCCACCGCAGGCCGTTGCCTCGAACGCGTTCCCGGCGCGCCTGCTGAACGAGGTACGGGCGATGGGACAAACGGTGACCGAGGACGAGATGGGACTATCCGGCGACTGGACCGGCATCAGCATCGAGCGCGACGGCGCAGAAGCGCGCGGCGCCGCCATGCAGGGACCGCTGCACGAGGCACTCGTCGATGGTCATTGATCATCGGACCTTGGATTGGCCGGCGGCCAATCCATTAGCTCGGCCTTGCCTCCGGCGCGCCGCGACACATGGATTTGCGACGTCCGCCGGTGGACGGCTCCTTGCATCTGGCAATCGGTTTCGCGAGGCTCGACATGTCACTGCACGGGGCGAACGGTCGGTCCAAGGATGACCTGCCGGACGAAGTGGCCCGCATTCCGCTGTTCGTGGTGGCGAGAATCCACCTCTCGCGGCAGTGTCTGTCCGAAGCGCTCGTCGCCCGCGGACCGTTCGATCTCGTTGGAACGGCATCGGACGACCCGCGAACGCTCGACGAGATCCGCTTGCTCAAACCCCGGGTCGTCGTCATCGACTTCTCCACCGCGGACGCGCTGCTGCTCGCACGCGACATCGCCCGCAGCGTCCCTCTGAGTCGTGTCGTCGCGTTCGGCGTGGACGACTGCGAGCACGACACGTTCGAGTGCGCGAACGCGAACGTCGCCGGGTATGTCACCAAGGATGCGACGCTCGACGATTTGGTTGGCGTGGCGCTCGTCGTCGCACGCGGCGCGTGGCCCAGCCCGCGATGGACCGGAGCCACGCCTTACGGGCGCGTGTCGTCGTGGATGGCCAGGGCCGATCGGGCTCCGCGCGCGGTGACGAGCCTCACGGCGCGCGAGCGTGAAGTCCTGCGACTGCTCGAGGATGGGCTGTCCAACAAGGAAATCGCGCGGCGACTCAACATCGAAGTCGCCACCGTGAAGAATCACGTGCACAACCTCATCGGCAAACTGCACGTCAGCTCGCGAGGCGAAGCGGCAGCCGTCATGCGGATGCCGCGGGTCTGAGCGCGATCTCCCGCGGCGTACGGCCCGACACGATCTAGATCCAAGGATCTACACCCGAAATAGTTCCCCTGATTCATTTACTGGCGGGCGCGCCGTGGAAAGAATCGACGCTCGCCTGGTCTGCGTACGCAGCAGGTGGAGTTGTCGCGTTGCGCGCGAAGGAGGTAGACATGCCCAGTCCCAGGGACGACGCACGCCGGAGACGCCCGGCGGCCAGTGGCACGGGCCGCGGCGGCGCGCAATCGAACGTCGCCGCCGCGGCGCCCGAGACCGAAGAGAAGCACTACGTGTATCTCCTCAACAAGGCGACGAAGCAGGTGCTCAAGATCGAGGAGATAGATGCGTCAGGAGCGCGAAAGGAGGTTCCCATGGGCAATGATCCTTCCGGGTTCGGTCAGGCCGGATACGATCCGTACGGCCAGGCGGGCTACGATCCTTACAGCCAGGCCGGCTACGATCCCTATGGTCAGGCAGGCTACGATCCATACAGCCAGGGCGGATTCTCCCCGGCGTTCTCGCTCTTTCCGCCGCTGCTGGTCAGGCCGCCGCTCCTGCTCATCCGGCCGCCGCTGCTGCTGATCCGGCCGCCGCTCGTGATCCGGCCGCCGCTCGTGATCCGGCCGCCGCTCGTGATTCGGCCGCCGCTCATCCGGCCGCCGTTGCTGCTGATTCGACCGCCGCTCATCCGGCCGCCTCTCTTGTTGATTCGGCCGCCGCTCGTGATCCGGCCGCCGCTCATCCGGCCGCCGCTGCTGCTCATCCGGCCGCCGCTCCTGTTGATCCGGCCGCCGCTCCTTCGGATGTTCGGAGCGGACGACCCGACCAGTCAGGCTGGTTACGATCCTTACAGCCAGTCCGGGTACGACCCGTATGGGCAGTCCGGCTACGACCCGTACAGTCAGAGTGGATATGACCCGTACAGCCAGGGCGGGTACGACCCGTACAGCCAGGGCGATCCGTACGGCATGAGCGGGTACGACCCGTATGGCCAGGGCGGCTACGATCCGTACGGCCAGGGGTGGTAACACCGTCGGCGAGTTGAACGACAAAGGCCGGGAGTAATACGCAGGCCCGCGCCGACTGAGGGCTCCACGGCCAATGCACTACGCGACTGCTTTCACGCACCGTCTCCTGGTGAGGGACTCGGCACGAACCGAGTCCTTCCACCGGGCCATCGCCATGAGCGTCGCGCCCGGCGACGTCGTGCTCGACGTGGGCGCGGGCAGTGGAATCCTCAGCCTCTTCGCCGCGCAAGCGGGCGCTCGACGCGTCTACGCCGTCGAGCGCACGCCTGTCGCGCGGCTCGCACGCGATCTCGCGCGGCTCAACGGCTTTGCGCATGTGATCCGCGTGATCGAAGCGCCGGTTGAGAACGCGATCCTGCCCGAGCGCGTCGACATCATCGTATCGGAATGGCTCGGCACGATCGGCGTCGACGAGAATCTGCTTCGTCCCGTGCTGGTGGCGCGCGATCGCTGGTTGAAACCCGGCGGCCGCCTCGTCCCGATGCGCGTGACGGCGTGGATGGCGCCGGCCCACATTCCGATGCGGCCGGACGTGTCATTTTTCTCCGGCCGGCCATACGGCCTCGATCTCACACCTCTCACCGAATCATCCGTGCACGAGCTGCTCGGATATCGGCGCCGAGTCTCGCCCGACGACCTCGTCGCGCGGCCGCAGCCGCTGTGGGAAACCGACGTCGCCAGCGCGGCCGCCGACCGCGCCGCACTGCCGGCGCGCGCCGCGCCCGAGTTCGTGCTGCCTGAACGCGCGCGCGTCAATTGCCTGCTCGCCTGGTTCTCGGCCGAGCTCGCGCCTGGCGTCCTGCTCACGAACGCGCCCGACGCGCCTGACACGCACTGGGGCCAGCTGTTGCTCCCGCTCGATCGAGAGAGTGAGGTCGATGCCGGCGAGGCGATCGCCGTTCGCGTGATCTGCATCCCCGCAGGTCCCGAACGATCGGAAATGGCATGGTCCGTCCGGCCGGGCACGTACGACTGGGAACACCATGACACGCGGATTGCGGGAGTCGGCGCGATCGCCTGACTCACGAGAGCGCCGGCGCGAGATCCGGCGAACGCCAGACGAAGAAGGAGAGCATCCATGGGAGCAGCACTGAGACGGTTACTCGCGAGCCTGGCCGCTCATCCGGATCGCATGAGCGAATTCATACGGCATCCGATGGACGTGCTCGAGGACGCCGACCTCTCGGAGTCCGAGCGGCAGGCGATCGTCAGCCGCGATCAGTCGCAGATTCAGCTCTCCATCATGGAGGACTGGACCGGCGCGCCGGACCCGGCTGACAGCGCCGACGTGGCGCAGGATCTGTCGGCGGCTACGGTCGAGACGCCCGGAAACGGCAACCGGCGAGGCCAGCTGGTCGTCGTCGGAACCGGGCTGCGGACCACGGGACACTTCACGTCGGAAGCCATCGCGTGGATACGTGCGGCCGACAAGGTCCTCTACGTCGTAGGCGATCCCGTCGCCGAAGAGGTCCTCCGGACCTTGAACCCGGACGCGGTCGAGTCACTGCAGGACTTGTACGGCGAAGGCAAAGAGCGTCAGGATACCTACGACCAGATGGTCGAGCGGATACTCGAGTGCGTGCGCTCGGGCCTGCGCACGTGCGCCGCGTTCTACGGCCATCCCGGCGTGTTCGTCTATCCGTCGCACGTCGCCGTTCGCCGGGCGCGCGCCGAAGGATTTTCCGCGATCATGCTTCCGGGAATTTCCGCCGAGGACTGCCTCTTCGCGGATCTGGGCATCGATCCCGCCGCGTACGGCTGTCAGTCCTATGAGGCGACCGACTATCTCTTCAGTCAGCGGCGGCTCGAGCCGTCGTCCGCCCTCGTCTTGTGGCAGGTGGGCGTCGTCGGCAGCACGACGTTCACCTCGGGCGAGTACGACCGATCTCTCCTCCCGCTGCTCGTCGCGAAGTTGAGCGAAACCTACCCGCCACACCACCGTGTGTTCGTGTACGAAGCCGCAGTGCAGATCGGGTGTCCGCCACGGGTCGTGCAGTGCCCCCTCGCCCAGCTCGCTGCCACGCCGATGTCCGCCGCGACGACGCTGTTCGTGCCGCCGGCTCGAGCGGTCGTCCCCGACTATCGTTATCAGGCCGCGGGGGCCCCGGCGTTAGCGCAGTGGGGAGCGTCGTAGTCGCGGAATCCCGCGCGATCAGCGGCTGAACACCGCATCGGCTTGACTGCCGTTCGGTCCTGTTGCAGAGTTCCGCACGAGAAGGTGCTGCCGCTGCCAGCGCTGTCACGCGCCGCCGTCCTGCTCCAATCGGGCAGTCCGCTGACTATTGGTCTCGCGGCGGCCGCGGCGTACTACGCCGGGTCGGTCCTCGGGCTCCAACTGAGAATTCCGCCGGCGACGCCCTCGGTCCTCTGGCCGCCGAATGCGATCCTGACGGTTCTGCTGCTCTTCGTGCCTCCCGCCCGCTGGTGGAGCGTGCTCGGTGGAGCGGCGATCGCCCACTTCGCGGTGGGACTTCAGGTCTGGTCTCCCGCCTTCGTCGCGACGATCTTTCTCACGAACTGCACCGAGGCCGCGCTCGCGGCTGGCGGAATACGGTATTTCAGCCAGGACCCGACGCGGTTCGATACCCTCCGAAGCGTGTCCATCTTTCTGGCGATGGGCGCGTTCGTCGCGCCATTCGCGTCGACGTTCCTCGACGCGGCCGTCGTGGAACGATTCAACCGCGAGGACTACTGGCACGTCTGGACGGTGCGGTTCCCGTCGAACGTCGTGGCGCAGCTCGCGATCGTTCCCGCCCTCTCCGGAATCCTCAACGGCGGTGCCGGCGTATTCCGGGGTCCGAAACGGAAGTGGCTCGAGGCGACGGCGATCGCGGGAGGGTTGATCCTCATGGCGATCGCGGTCGCGTTCGATTCCGGTCGAATCGGGCTGTCGTGGACGCCGCTCGCACCGTTTCTTCCGTTCCTCCTGTGGAGCGCGGTCCGTTTCGGCTCGACCGGCGTCGGGCTCTCGGTGCTGGGCACGGTGCTCCTGTCGGTTGGCGGCGCATTGTATGGTGACGGGATCCATCCGATGCTCGAACCGGAGGCCCGGATACGGACGCTCCAGATCTTCCTGATCTCCGCAGCCGTCCCGCTGCTCTGCGTGGGCGCCCTCGTGGAAGAACGGCAGCACGCGGCAAGGGTGCTCAGGTCGAGCGACCTGCTGAAGTCGAGCATCCTGACCTCCATTCCCAGTCTCGTCGCGGTCATCGGACGGCACGGCCGGATCGTTGCCGTAAACGAGAGCTGGCGCGCCGCGCGCGAGCAGGGCCTGATGTCGGAGTTCTCGGGCGAGCCGGGCTCGTCGTATCTGGACGTCTGGGCTGCAGCGGCCGCTCGGCAGCTGCCGAGCGCCCGTGCAGGGTTCGACGGCATGCGAAGCGTTCTCGACGGCTCGGCGCCAGGATTCGCGCTGGAGTACCGCACGGTTGGCAAGCAGGAGCACTGGTGGATGATGTCGGTCGTGCCCCTCAAGAGCGATGAGGGAGGAGCCGTGATTACGCACATGGACATCACGGCACGGAAGCGCGACGAAATGGTGGCGCAAGAGAGCCGCGACGAGCTGGCGCACACGACGCGCGTGTTCGTCATGGGCGAGCTCACGGCGTCGCTGTCGCATCAGCTGAGCCAACCGCTCACCGGGATCATGGGCAACGCCCATGCGGCGCGCCGCTTCCTCGATGCTCAGCCGCCCAACATGGCCGAAGTGCGCCAGATCCTCGAGGACATCGTCGCCGACACTCAAAGGGCCGCCGACGTGACCGCCACGATCCGCGACATGATCCGGAAGGACGTCTGGCTGGACGAGATCGTGGACGTCAACGACATCGTGCGCGATACGACGACGCTCGTCACGAGCCAGGCCCTCATTCGGGACGTCGGCATGCACCTTCAGCTGGCGCCGTCGCTGCCGGTCGTGAAAGGGAAACGCGTGCAGCTGTGCCAGGTCGTGCTCAACCTCACCCTGAACGCGATCGAGTCCATCGCGGACGCCAACGCGGGCGAGGCAAAAGCCGTCACGGTTCGCACGGAACGCCTGGACTCGACAGCCGTCCAGGTCTCTGTGGTCGACTGCGGGTGCGGCCTGCCCGCGGGCGCGGAGGATCAGGTATTCGAACCGCTGTACACGACCAAGCAGGCGGGCATGGGCATGGGGCTGTCCATCGCGCGGGCGATCGTCGAGGCGCACGGGGGTACGATGTCGGCTGACAACTGGCCCTCGGGCGGCGCAATCTTTCGCTTCACCCTGCCCGCGTCGGTTGAAGAACGAGTATCTTGAGGAATATGCCGTCCCCAACCATCTTTGTCGTGGACGACGATGCCTCCTGTACGGCGGGCGCTCGCGCGGCTCTTCTCGTCGATTGGCCTCGCCGTCGAGCTGTTTTCCGGGGCCGACGAGCTCCTGGCGCGCGCGCCGCGCGGCGAACATGGGTGCATTCTCCTGGACATCAAGATGCCCAGGACCACGGGCCTCGAGCTGCAGCGTCTGCTCAAACGCGCCGGCATCGATCTGCCGGTCATCTTCCTTTCGGCGCACGCCGACGTCCCCCTCTCGGTGAGGGCGATGAAGGATGGCGCGCTCGACGTGATCACGAAGCCGTTCCACGAGCACACGCTGCTCGAAGCGGTCCGGAGGGCGATCGCGCTGGATCTCGCGAGCCAGAAGGCCCGGGGCGATTACCGGAACCTGCTCGGGCTGTTCGACCGCCTGACCCCCAGGGAGAAGACGGTCATGGCGCTCGTGGTCACCGGCAAGATGAACAAGGAAGTGGCCGAGGTCATGGGGACGTCCGTGAAGACGGTCAAGGTCCACCGCGCCAGCGTCATGACGAAGATGCAAGCCTCCACCCTGCCCGATCTCGTCCGGATGGCAGACCAGCTGGGACATATAGCTGAGTTTAGGGTGTCCTTGCCCCGGGTGCCTAAGGTCCAATAGAACTGCCTGCATTTTTTCGATACGCTGCGCCGCAGCCGGTGAGGAGATAGAGCATCCCCCGTCGATTCCCGCCAGCCGGCTGAGAGTATGGCTCGCACGAGTGACGACATCCTGAGACGGCGACGCTTCGCCCCAATCGTCCTCTGCCTTGCCTGCTTGATCCTCCCGGGTCATCTCGGGACACCCCTGACGCCGGTCGCCGTCCGCGCCGCGGAGCCGGCGGCGACGAAGCGAATCCTGCTGCTCCACCGTGAGGGCCTGGGCGATCCCGTCCGCGCCGGGTTCGACGCGGCCTTCATCGAAGTCATTCGCTCCGCATCCCCGGTTCCGATCGATCTCTACGTCGAGACCGTCGAAACCGAGCGATTTCCGGGGCCCGAGCAGTCACGCGTCGTCAAGGAGTACCCTGAAGGACAAGTACGCCGATCGGAAGATCGACGTGATCGTCGCCGTCACGGACGCGGCCCTCGCCTTCGCCCGGCAGAACAGCGCGATGTTCGGCAACCCGCCCATCGTCGCCGTCGCCTCGAACGAGAACGAAATCGCGGGTAGTACGGGCAACGTCACCGGGCTTCAGGGCGGACGCACGTTCGGTCAGACCGTCGCACTGGCCCGCGCGCTCTTTCCGGAGACCGAACGTGTGTTCGTGGTCTGGGGCACACGCGACCGCATCTGGCGCTCCGAAGCGGCCTTCGGGCGCGTCGAGCATCAATTCCGGGGCCTCGGCTTCGTCTACCTTCGCGACCTCCCGTTGACCGAGCTCGTTTCGCGCGTGGCGGCGGTCCCCGAACGCTCGATCGTGCTCTATCTCAGGCAGACGATGCGCGATCAGTCGCACGACATCGATCCGGTCGACGCGCTCTCGCAGGTCGTGGCCGCGGCGCGCGTCCCCGTGTTTTCGGTCTACGAGCGCTTTCTCGGGCGCGGGATCGTCGGCGGCGACGTCTGGCGCTTCGAGGCGGACGCGAGGCGGATCGCGGAAATGGCCAAGCTCGTCGCGAGCGGCGCCAGCCCACGCGACATTCCCTCCGGGTACATCAGCACGACGACGACGCTCGACTGGCGCGAGCTCCAACGCTGGAACATCCCGGCAAGCCGGGTGCCGGCCGGAAGCACGGTGATCTTCCGGCCGCTCTCATTCTTCGAGCAGAACCGGGGCGTCTTCCTCGGCGGAGCGCTCGTCTTCGTGGCGCAGCTGGCGCTGATTCTTGGCCTCCTCGCCGAACGGATGTGGCGCCGCCGCGCGGAACTGGACTCGCGAAACAGCGAGCAGCTCTACCGCAGCGTCGTCGACTCGCAGAACGATCTGATTTGCCGCTTCCTGCCGGACTCGACGCTGACGTTCGTCAACGGCGCGTACTGCCGGTTCTGGAACAAGCCGCGCGAAGCAATGCTTGGAACCCGGTTTGTCGAGCTGATTCCGATGTCGTCGCGGCAGCAGGTGCTCGAGCACATCGATCGGCTGCAAGGGGGGACCTCAACGCACGAGCATCCGGTCGTGCTGCGCGACGGGACCATCGGCTGGCATCACTGGATCAATCAGGCCGTTCTCGACGAAGATGGCAAGCTCGTCGAGTATCAGGGCGTGGGGCGCGACATCACCGACCAGAAGCGCGCCGAGGAAGCCATCAACAAGCTCGCGGCGCGCAACAGCGCCATCCTCCGCGCGGTTCCGGACTTGATGTTCATCCTGCTGCGCGACGGCACGTTCGTCGACTATCACGCCCGGGATGCGACGCTGCTGTTCGTGCCGCCGGACGGCTTCGTCGGCAAAAAGGTCCGGGACATCTTCCCTGCGTGGATCGCCGACCTGTTCATGGAGGCGATCGAGCGCGCGTGCGGCGAAACTGAACCGGTCGTGATCGAGTACGAGCTCGCCATGCCCGAGCTCAAATACTTCGAGGCGCGCCTCGTCCACGCGGAGCACGATCGCGTGTTGAGCATCGTTCGCGACGTCACCGAATCGAAGCGCGCGCTCGCGACCAATCGGGCTCTGGCGGGACGGCTGATCTCGAGCCAGGAAGACGAGCGCACCCGCATCGCGCGCGATCTCCACGACGGCGTCTGCCAGGATGTGGCCGCGGTCAGCGTCGACATCAGCCACCTGCGGCGCCTCAACGCCGGCATCCAGAGAGCCGACGTGCAGGAGATTCTCCGCGCCGTCGAGCACCGCGCGGCGGGCGTTGCCGAAACCCTCCGGCTGCTCTCCCACGGACTGCATCCGAGCGTCCTGCAACACGTCGGCCTCCTCGCGGCGCTCCAGGCGCATTGCGCCGAGTTCGAGCGGCAGCAGGAGGTCCGCGTGCGGTTCCTGGTCGAAGGACACGTCGAGCCGGCCAACCGGCTCGTCTCGCTGTCGCTGTTCCGCATCGCGCAGGAAGCGTTGCGAAACGCGGCGCGTCACGGGCACGCGCGGCACGTGACGGTGTCGCTCGCGCGCGACGACAAACAGCTGACGATGACGGTGTCCGACGACGGCGATGGATTCGACGTCGGCGCGGCGCGACGGCGAGAGGGGCTGGGCCTCGTCAGCATCGAGGAGCGGGCGCGGCTGGTCCAGGGGCAGGTGACCGTCCGCTCGAGGCCGGACCATGGCACGACGGTCGCGGTCCGTGTGCCGATCGCCGTCGTCGATCGCCCGCCCGCACGGCCCGATGAGCGGCAGTCCGCGCCTCGCGCGGACACGCCTGTGGATCACGTCAGAAATGATGAGTATGCGTCGTCCGACCGTTCTGCTCGCTGACGATCACGTCGTCTTCACGGACGGCATCGTCAGGATCCTCTCCGAACACTACGACGTCGTCGGCATCGTCACGGACGGCAGCGCGCTGCTCGATGGCGCCACGCGCCACCGTCCCGACGTCATCGTGTCCGACATCTCGATGCCGACGCTGAGCGGGCTCGAAGGCCTGCGGCAGATGAAGACGAAGCACGAGGACATCCGGGTGATCTTCCTGACGATGCACGCCGACGCCAGGCTCGCGGCCGAAGCGTTCCGGCTCGGCGCGAAAGGGTTCGTGCTCAAGCAGTCGAGCGGCGACGAACTGGTCAAGGCGATCGACGAGGTGCTGCAGGGTCACAAGTACCTGAGCCCCGCCTTGACGGACGACGTGCTGGCGCTGATGGCGGCGCCAGCCGGCGCGGCGAGCCTGGAGTTGAGCGCCCGGCAGCAGGAAGTGCTGCGGCTCATCGTGAACGGCCACCGGATGAAAGAAATCGCGGCGAAGCTCAATCTGTCTCCCCGCACGGTCGAAACGATCAAGTACGAGATGATGCGCGACCTCAACGTCCATTCGACGCCGGAGCTGGTCCGCTACGCGATCGAACATCATCTGGTCGTGTTCTGATCGACACTTTTCATTTCCGTAGTGTCCGCCTTCAGGCGGACGCGCTGAAGTCCGGCTGAAGCCGGACACTACAGCATTCTGACAAGCGCTCTCTAGGACCCGAAGCCGGTCAGCAGAAAGTGGATGAGCGGCGTCTCGGCGTACACCAGCACCAGCACGAACGCGCCGAGATATCCGAGGCGGATGGCGTATTGCCCTGAGCCGCACTGGGCGAGGCCCATCGCGGCGAGGAGCCACCCGAAGCCGGCGACGGGCGCCGCCGCGTACGTCACGGCGGCGAACACGATCAGCAGGACATGGCGGGCGCCGTGGAGCACGGCGGGCCATGGGCTGAGGAACGCAATCGCGATGAGGGTCTCGAGGAGCAGACCGCCCCACGTCAACGCCAGTCCCAGCCGGCGGAGCGCGGGCGGCTCGACGAGGACCGGTCCATCGAGCAGCTCGGCGCCCTGCGGCAGCGCCACGAGCGCCGCGCGGTTGGCTTCGAGCTGCGCGTCGGTGAGCCCGCCGATCGATCGCGCCAGATCCGCGAAGCGCTCGTCGGTGACGAGCGTCACGCGAAAGAACCGCGCGTCCAGGAAGTCCGGCGCCAGGATTCCCTTCCAGAGAATGGCACAGAGAAACGCCGTTCCGATCAGCCATCGGCTCATGCGGGAGAGCGCGTCCAGAGGAGACGGCACGGCCAGGCACAGGCCGATGCCGAGGCACCAATAGAAAAGCAGGTAGATGTGGTTGTCGGAGAGCGGCCAGTCCAGCACGAGCCGGGCGAGCACCAGCCCCGCCAGCGACAGCCAGACAATCGCGGATCGCGTGAGCGACGGCACGACGAGGGCCAACCCCGCGACGAGCCATGTCAGCCCGCGCGCGGCTCCTCCACCCGGCGGTCGCAGGAGCAGGATCAGGAGCGTCAGCCGCAGCGGCGTGGCGTCGTCCGTCAGGCGGTCAGCGATCGCGCGAGCGGTCACTGTCATGCGCGGTTAGCGTCGTCTGCCGCACCAGCAGCTCGACGACGTCGAGCGACGGCGACACGTCGGCGCGCCAGATCTCGACGCGAACCGATTCGACCGGCCGCTCGTGACGCCGTTCTCTCTCGATGAACGCGGTGGCGAGACCTTCCAGGGCGCGCTGGTGCGGCCACGTTACGACCCGGTGTACCCGATCCTCGAGCGACGCCGGAATCGCGAGCTCCTCGCTGCGTTCCGGCGCGGACACGTACACGCGCGCCCACCGGAAGGGGAAGCCGTCGACCGACGCGAACATTCCGAAGCCGCCGCCCTTCCACGGGCTCAGGGCCGTGCGCCGGGCGAGGACCATCTGCGCGGACGCGACGGTCAGCAGCAGAACCGCCGGCACGATGATCGCGATGCGACGGAACATGACACCACCTCGTCGGGCCGTTCTCCGGCCACTCGCGTCATGCTACGCCTATTTCCTGGTTCTTGGCCTCCGCATTGACGTTCTGCAACCGCGGGCGCGCTACTCCCGATGGTGCGTGGTCTCGACCTGCGGAAAGGGACTGATGTGCAGTTCTCCCCTGATCGCCGCGCGGATCGCCGGCACGAGATCGTCAGCGGCCCTGACCTTCAGCACGTAGCCGAACGCGCCGACGGCGAGAGCCGTCCGCAGCATCGTGCGATCCGCGTGTACCGTCGCGAATACGACTTTCGCGGCCGGATGCCGCCGGAGGATCAACTCGGCCGCAACGATACCGCTCATGCCCGGCATGGCGATATCGGCGACGATGACGTCCGGCGAGAGCCGCTCGGCTTCGTCCACGAGCGATTGGCCGTCCTCCACGGTTCCCACGACGTCGAACTCGGGCTCGAGCAGGGTGCGCCACGACCTGACCGTCGCCGCGTGATCGTCAGCGAGCAGCAGCCGCCTGCGAATCATCGGGATCACCTTCTTCCGCGGTTGCGGCAAGGATAGGAACGATGCGGGGCCGCGAGAAGCGGGAGACTACGTTGGCAAGGGGGAATAAGTACGTCGCGGCCGTTGAAAAAGTACGTGGTCGAGCGGCGTCATCGGCCCGGAGGCCCGCCCCTGACCGTATTTTTTCGCCTGCTCTGCCGTACTTATCGCTTCCCGGGGGCCTTCCCGTACCCTTCTGCGGGCGCCGTGCCTGGCATCGGATACCCTGTACCTCTCGCGATCGCCACGATGCCGCTGTCGATCGTGGGTTACTTCTTCGCGCTTTTCGCGTGAGGATGATTCGTCAACAGGAGAGGAACGATGAACAGACTGAACGTGGGAATCTTCGCAGCGACTCTGTGCCTGTCCACCGCGGCGGCCGCTCAGGCACCCCTCACCAAAGCCCAGTCGGTCACCGCGACCGCCACGATTCAGGCGATCGACAGCACCACCCGAACGGTCACGCTCAAGGACGAGAAGGGCCTGGAAGACGCGTACGTCGTGGGCCCGGGGGTCACGCGCTTCAACGAGCTCAAGGTCGGCGATACCGTGAAGATGACCTACTATGAGGCGGTGGTCATGCAGGTTCGCAAGCCTGGCGAGAAGGCCAATCCCGCCACAGCCACCGTCGACGCCGGCGTCAGCCGCGGCACGGGCGCGCTGCCGAGCGCGACGGCGGCGGTGCAGGACAAGATGACGGTGACCGTCAAGGCGATCGACCCTGCGCTGCCGTCGGTCACCGTGACGACCCCGGACGGCCGGACGGTGACGCGCAAGGTCGAGGACAAGAAGCACATCGAGGGGTTGAAGGTCGGCGATCAGATCGACATCACCTATACGCGCGCCCTGTTGACGGCCGTCGAGCGCGCGAAATAGGCCGGCCTGGCCGGGCGAGCCCGCGGGCCCGGGATCGCGACGCGTGCCCTCGAGGGTAGGGATTCCCCAGGGATACCGGTACTTTTACGTCCGGTATCCCGTACTTCTCCGCAGGGTCCTGTCGTAGTCTTCCGCTTCCCGTCCGGCTCAGTCGCTCATACGCTGCCTGCAGCCCGCAGGTGCAGGACCGTTGAAGGGTCTGGCGGTCTTCGGCGAAGGCCCGTTACGGCGAGGCCGGGATACTCGCCAGGAGGGCGATGCAGATGCCTCTTCAGGAACAACCGGCTCCAGCGAACACACGCGACGCCCCCCACGAGCCGCCGTTCCCCGACATGGTGTGGATCCCGGGGGCGACCTACAAGATGGGATCCGACCAGCACTATCCCGAGGAGCGTCCCGTTCACCGCGTGTCCGTGGATGGGTTCTGGATCGATCGCTATCCGGTGACGAACGAGCGTTTCGCGCGATTCGTCGAGGCGACGAGCCACGTGACGTTCGCGGAGATTCCGCCCGACCCGGCGCAGTATCCCGGCGCGCTCCCCGACATGCTGTATGCGGGCTCGCTGGTGTTCGTGCGGCCCGGTGGTCCGGTCGATACCAAGGACTTCAGGAACTGGTGGACGTTCATGCGCGCTGCGGACTGGCGTCATCCGCAGGGAGCACACGTCGTCACTCGAGGGACGCGAGCGCCATCCCGGTCGGTCCACGTCACGTTCGGAGACGCGGAGGCGTTCGCCTCGTGGGAGGGCAAGACGCTCCCGACCGAAGCCGAGTGGGAGCTCGCCGCACGCGGCGGGCTCGACGGCAAGCCGTACGCGTGGGGTGACGAGTTCATTCCAGACAACACGTCACATGGCGAACACCTGGCAGGGGGAGTTTCCCTGGCAGAACCTCGGGAGCGATGGGTACGAGGGCACGTCGCCCGTCGGCACGTTCGCGCCGAACGGCTACGGCCTCTACGACATGATCGGCAACGTGTGGGAGTGGACCACGGACTGGTACGTGGCGAAGCATGCGGGCGAGGTCGCTCAAGGCCTGCTGCACCCCGCGCAACCCGCGCGGCCCGCGCGAAGACGACAGCTTCGATCCGTGTCAGCCGGACATCCGCATTCCACGGAAGGTGATCAAGGGCGGCTCGCACCTCTGCGCGCCGAACTACTGCCGCAGGTACCGGCCGGCCGCGCGTTTCCCGGAGCCGATCGATACCTCGACAAGCCATCTCGGATTCCGCTGCATCGTGAGGCCCGCAGCATCGACCGCCTAGCGTCGAACGACATGGAAGAGCTCTTCGGTTCCTTCGCACGTGGCGTGGCGGCGCTCATCGACGTGGCGGCCGTCCTCATCGTCGCCTACGGGTGCGCCGAGGGGTTCATCGCACTGCTGTGGTGCGTCCTCAGGCCGGGCTCGACGCACGGCGCGCGGAAGGCGATCTGGCGGCGGTTGGGAACGTGGCTCGTCCTCGGCCTCGAGTTCCAGCTCGCGGCGGACATCGTGGCGAGCGTCATCTCGCCGACGTGGCAGGACATCGGCCAGCTCGGCGCGATTGCCGTCATCCGCACGTTCCTGAACTTCTTCCTCGAGATGGATCTCGAGCGCGCGCCCGACGAGGAGGGCGTCACCACGACGCGCGGGGAGATCCCGAAACCGGCGGTGCGGGGGACCGGGCGATGACCCCGACGACTGCCGCGGACCTCCCGGCGGCGACGAGACTGGCCGTCGACCGGACACGACTCGCGCACGAACGTACGCTGATGGCCTGGATCCGAACGGCGGCGTCGCTCATCTCGTTCGGGTTCACGATCTACAAGTTCTTTCAGTATCTGCACGAGGGCAAGCCGCCGCCCATACATACAGGAAGCATCGGGCCGCGCGGGTTCGGACTGATGATGATCTTCCTCGGCATCGGGTCGCTCGCCGTAGCGATCATCGAGAACCGGCGCGAGATGCTGGCCCTCAGGGCCGAGTACGGCGCCGCCATCGTGCCCTATTCGCTCGCGACGCTGACGGCCGCGTTCGTCGCGGCGCTCGGCGTGTTCTTTCTCTGGATCGTCTGGTATGGCCAATGAGTGCCCTTTGAAGTCAGGTGCGTTATGCAGGTCATAGCCTCTTCGTCGTTGCACACCCGGGAGCGTGACGTGCCGCTGTTCGAGCGGCTGGCCGGCACGCTCTCCTCGCAGTTCGCGCGATTGCCCGTGGAGGAGATCGTCCCGTCGATCGCGGGGGCGCTCGAGCAGGTCGCCGGCGCGGTCCCCGTCGACGCCAGCATGCTGGTCGAGTTCGCCGGCGACGGCGTCGTGAGCGCGGTCCATCGGTGGCCCCAGCGGACCGATGCGAATCCCGGGAGCGGGGAACATCTGCTGGCGATCTCGCTCCTCGATCGGCTCGCGCGTCAGGAGGTGCTGACCATCTCCAGCATGGACGACGTGCCGGAGGGCGTGCGCCAATGGACGTCCACCGACGAAGCCTGGTCCGCGCTGGCCGTGCCGGGCGTGGTCGCGGGACAGGTGGTCTGCGCGCTGATCCTCTGGACGCGCGGCGCGCCGCGCGAATGGTCAGGGCCGATGATCGAGCGGACGCGGCTGGTTGCCGAAATCATCGGCGCCGCGCTGCAACGGTACCGGAACGAGACTGCTCTCCGCGCGAGCATGGCGACCATCGAGCGCCTCAACGCCCGGCTGGCGGCCGACAACATCTACCTGCAGGAAGAGATCAAGACGTACCACGACTTCGACGAGATCGTCGGCGAGAGCGAGCCGCTGCGCCTCGCGCTGGGGCGCCTCGGACAGGTCGCGCCCCTCAACTCGTCCGTGCTTCTGCTCGGGGAGACCGGCACGGGGAAGGAGCTCTTCGCGCGCGCAGTCCACAACCGCAGCCGGCGGCAGACGCGGGCGCTCGTCAAGGTCAACTGCGCCGCGCTCCCCGCCACGCTGATCGAGAGCGAGCTCTTCGGCCACGAGAAGGGCGCGTTCACCGGCGCCGTGTCGCTGCGTCAGGGACGTTTCGAGCTGGCCGACGGCGGAACGATCTTCCTCGACGAGATCGGCGACCTGACACCTGAATTGCAGGCCAAGCTCCTGCGCGTGCTGCAGGAGGGCGAGTTCGAGCGGGTCGGATCCTCGCGGACCAGGCGCGTGGACGTCCGCGTGATCGCCGCCACGCATCACGATCTCGATGCCGAAGTGGCCGCCGGACGATTCCGGGCGGATCTGTACTATCGCCTCAGCGTCTTTCCGATTCACCTGCCGCCGCTGCGCGAGCGCCAGGCGGACATTCCGTCGCTCGTGTGGTTCTTCATCCACCGGCACCAGCGGGATCTCGGCCGCCGGATTACGAAGGTGCCGCAGACGGTGATGTACGCGCTGCAGCAGCATTCCTGGCCCGGCAACGTTCGCGAGCTCGAGAACGTCATCGAGCGCGGTATGATTCGCTCGAACGACGAGACGCTGCGGCTCGACGATACGTTCGGACGCGCCAGGCGGCCGCACGCCGAGGGCATCGCGTCGTCTGACGACAGCCTCGACGCGATCCAGCGCGCCCACATCGAAAACATCCTGGTCGAGTGCGGCTGGCGGATCAACGGTACGAATAACGCGGCCGAGCGGCTGGGCGTGCATCCCAACACCCTCCGCTTCCGGATGAAGAAGCTCGGCATCAGCAGCCCGGAGCGGCGGCCCGGCCGGCCGGCCGCAACCGGACCAGCGGCCTGAAGAACGCGTTCAAGCTGTCGAGACGGGCTCACAACATATTGTGAGCCCGGTCCGAACTGACGCGGGTGCGGCGGTAAAGATCGCGGCATGGTCGAAGTTGCACGCGGTAGATGCAGGCTCGACGCGTGGCCCCGGTCTTGCGAACAGTCCACGCACCGTGGAATGCTGGATTGGGATTGTCGAGCAGGCGGATCGCCGGATCGTCCGCCTGGCCGGCCGGCTGGGTGAAGCGCAGGTCCCTGAACTGCTCGAGGCCTGCGGCACTCCCGGTGCCCTGCAGCTGGATTTGTCGGATCTCTGCTCGGCGGACTGCGCCGGCCTCGACGCGCTCCATCGGGTGTACGCTCGCGGCGCGAACCTGGTCGGCGTTCCCGGATACATTCAGCTGTGGCTCGACTCGCCGTCCCGGGCGCGCGAGCGCCATGCCGCGCAGACGACATAGCGTCGGGCGCGGTTCTGACCGAAGGGAGGACACTCAGGTGAAGCTTCGAGCAGCCACAGTCGGGCGCGACGACAACATCCGCGAGGCGGCCAAGAAAATCCTCGAGAACTACCCGGCCAAGGTCAAGAAGTAGGAAGGCCTGGTGGCGACGCGAGGCGTCCACGAGGAGGCCGGGAGCCGACGCGACCACGACAGCTGGGAAACCTTCTCGCTGATGCGGGGCGGGCCGCTCCGCCGCCTCCAGTCGTGGGCCGGCCTGCCTCGCGGGAACCCGGGCCTGATGGGCCTCGGGGTCGCAATCACGGTGGTCACGTGGCTGCCGCTCCTTGTGCTCAGCGCGATTGAGAGCACGCTGACGAGCGGCCCGGCGGTTCCGTTTCTCTACAGCATCGGGACCCATACGCGCCTGCTCGCCGGCATCCCGCTTCTGTTCGCCGGCGAGGCGATGTTCGACCAGCGCGTGCGCGAGGTCATTCGCACACTCGTCGGATCGGAAGTCATACCCGCGCGAGAGCTTCCGCGGCTCGGGGCTGCTCTGCGCCGGGTGAAGGGATGGACGGACGGATCGCTCGTCGAGGCAGTGCTCGTGGCGATCACGATCTTCCTGATCTGGAGGGGCGTCAGGACGGACCTGCCCGGCCACATCTCGACGTGGCGGACGACCGGGGCGGGCGGGCCGACGCTCGCCGGATTCTGGTACATCGCCGTCAGCCTCCCCGTGTTTCAATTCCTCACGTGGCGATGGTGTCTGCGCCTCTTGATCTGGTTTTACCTGCTCTGGCGCATCAACCGGCTGGATCTGCACCTCGTTCCGAGCCACCCCGATTTCGCGGGAGGGCTGGGAGCCGTCGGAGTCGCCTATATCGCTCTGACGCCCTTGTGTTTCGAAGCATCCTCCATCCTGGTCTCGAGCTTCGCCGAACAGCTTCTGTATGGCGGCGCCCCCATCCGCAGCGTCGTTCTTCCGCTTGCGGTGGCGATCATCGGCATCACGGGCTCGCTCGTCGCGCCTCTGCTGCTGTTCACGCCGAGGCTCATCGCCACGAGGTACCGGGGACTGCTCCACTACGGCGTGCTGGCGTCGAGCTATACCCGCGCGTTCGAGTCGAGGTGGCTGAAAGACGAGCCGCCGCCGGAGGGATTGCTGGGATCGGCGGACGTGCAGTCGCTCGCCGACCTGGCAAACTCATTCCAGGTTATCCAGTCCATGCGCATCGTGCCAATCGCCAGGCAGCAGCTGATATTGCTCCTCGCGGCGGCGGCGCTGCCGGCGCTGCCGCTCATTTTCTTCGTGATACCGCTCGACGAGCTGATCATCCGCGGCGTGAAGACGATGCTCAACATCTGACACAATGGGCCGGTACTCGGGCTGATGGGAGCCGCTATTCGATGACGACAATGCTCAAGAACTGCGCGGCCCTTCTCTCGGCAGGGCTCTGGATCGCGGCCGTGCCGGGATCCGCCGCGGCGCAGCCGGCACGTCCTCCCTCGGAGACCCTGCCGCCCGCGGCGTCCGACAGCGCGCCACAGGAGCGCGCCCGGCCGAAGATCGGCCTCGCGCTCGGCGGCGGCGCGGCGCGGGGCATCGCGCACATCGGTCTGCTGCGCTGGTTCGAAGAGAATCGCATTCCCGTCGACTACATCGCGGGAACCAGCATGGGCGGACTGATCGGCGGCGCCTACGCGAGCGGTCTCACCCCGGACGAGATCCAGGCGCTGATGAAGGAGGCCGACTGGGACCTGATGTTCCTGGCCGACTCGCCGTTCCGGTACAAGACGTTCCGCCGGAAGGAGGACGCGCGCGCGTTCCCCGGGCAGATCGACTTCGGTCTCAAGGGCGGCTTCAAGCTGCCGAGCGGCCTCAACGCCGGGCAGCAGATCGAGATGCTGCTCGATCGCATCGCGCTGCCGTACTACGATCGTCCGCAGTTTCGACGATCTGCCGACGCCGTTCCGCTGCGTGGCCACCGACATCCGGAAGGGCGAGCCGCTCGTCATCGAGCAGCGGTTCGTTCGCACGCGCCCTGCGCGCGACGATGGCGATTCCCGCGGTCTTCACGCCGGTCGTGCTCGACAAGCGGCTGCTCGTGGACGGCGGCGCGCTCAACAACGTGCCGGCCGACGTCGTCAAGGCGATGGGCGCGCAATGTCGCCATTGCCGTCAACGTGAGCTCGAGCACCGATGAGTCGCCCGCGCCCGACCACGCTCTTCGCCGTGCTCGGCCAGACGCTCGACTCGATGATGACGACGCGGGACGCGGCAGGCGCTGAAGTCGGCCGACCTCGTCATCGTGCCGGACCTGAAGGGGCTGACCGGCGGCGACTGGCGGCGCGACCGACGACCTCGTGGCCCAGGGCTACAAGGCGGCCGAGGCGAAGTCGGCCGACGCTGCTGAAATACCAGGTCGACGAGGCCGCGTACGCGGAGTGGATGCGCGCGCGGCTGGCACGGCGCCGGACTCGGCCACGCCGATGGTGACCCGGGTCGTCGTCGAAGGCCTGCCCCCGGTGGAGACGCGCAGCATCACGGCGCTGCTGCAGGAGCGTCTCGGCGGCAAGCCGCTCGATCGCGAGATCCTCGAAGACGCCATCCTGCGGATCTCGGGCACCGATCGCTACGAGTCATCACCCAGTATCGCTCCGCGGTGCGCGCCGACGGAACCGAGCTCCTCGTCCACGTCGACGCCCAAGAGCTACGGACCGCCGTTCCTCCTGCCTGCCATCGACGTGCAGAACATCGACTCGAGCTCGTTCGCCATCGGCCTGCGCACTGCGGCTGGCGGTCTACGACACGCCGCTGCGCAACTCCGAGGTGCGGTTCGACGTCGGCGTCGGAAGCGGATCAGACCGCCGCGATCGAGCTGTACAAGCGCCTCGGCGCATCGGGGATTCTTCGTGTCGCCGCGAGCGTATTTCACACCATCGAAGCCTGAACGGCTACCAGGACGGCGAGTTCGTCGGCCGAGTACCGCGTGAAGCGTGCCGGCGCCGGGCATCGACGTCGGCTACACGACCGGCATGCGGAGCGAGATGCGTCTCGGCTACGACGAGGCGGATGTCCGGGCACGGCTGCGCATCGGCGTGCCCACGCTGCCGGAAGCCAACGGATCGGACCGTCGTCATGTCGCTGCGCTGGGTGTTCGACGGGCAGAACAGCCCGCTCGTGCCGTCGCGCGGGCTCTGCGTCCGCGCACGACGCTCGCGCTACTATCTTCGATACGCCGGAGATTGTCGACGAGGACCGGCGCCGTGCTCCAGCAGGCGCGGCGACGTTCCGCAGGGCGAGGTCGTGGCCGTCGTGGTTCAAGCGGGTCGGCACGCGACAGCGCCTCTTCCTCGAACGGAGGCGGCGGGACCTCCTTCGACCACGATCCCGGCTTCAACCAGTTCCGGCTCGGCGGGCCGTTCCGTCTCGGCGCGTTCAACAACGACGAGATCCGCGGCGACAACTACGTGCTCGGTGTCGTGGGCCTGCTGCACGAGTGGTTCCGCCTGCCCGACGTGCTCGGCGGCAACGCCTACTTCGGCGGCTGGCTCGAGCAGGGTTCGGCCTTCAACCGCTGGAACGATGCCGAGTACAAGGCGTCGCTCTCCGCTGGCGTCATGCTCGAGACGCTGTTCGGGCCGGCGCTTCGTCGGCTACAGCCAGTCGTTGACCGACGGCGGCGGCCGCTTCTACATCGCGATCGGACCGTTCCTGCGCTGAGGAGGGTCCGCGCGCGCCATGACCTTCACACGAAAGATCCTCATCGGCCTCGGCGCGGGCGTCGCGACCGGTCTCCTCCTCGGCGAGCTGGTCGCGCCGCTGCAGATCGTCGCTGAAGGTTTCGTCCGCCTGCTGCAGATGACCGTCCTCCCGTACGTGACGGTGTCGATCATCTCCAGCCTCGGCGCGCTGAGCGTCGCGCAGGCGAAGGCGCTCGGCTTCCGCGGCGGCGCGGTGCTGCTCGGGCTGTGGGCGATCGCGTTCACCGCGACGCTCCTCTTTCCGATCGCCTTTCCGCAGGCTGAGACCGCGTCGTTCTTCAGCACGACGCTGGTCGAGACCAGGCGGCCCTTCGATTTCGTCGGCCTCTACATCCCCGCGAATCCTTTCCACGCGCTCGCCAACAACGTCGTTCCCGCCGTCGTGCTGTTCTCCGTCATCCTCGGCGTCGCCCTCATCGGCGTCGAGGAGAAGGCCGCGCTCCTCGAAGTACTCGGGACCACGACCCGGGCGATCGCGCGTGCCACGCGCGCGGTCGTGGCGCTCACGCCGTACGGGCTTTTCGCAATCGCCGCCGTCGCCGCCGGCACCTTGACGTTCGAACAGCTTCAACGGATCCAGGTCTATCTCGTCACCTACGTCATCGTGTCGCTCATCGTCGGCCTCTGGGTCATGCCCGGAGTGGTGTCGGCGCTGACGGGCATCCGCGTGCGCGACCTGTTCCACCGTACGCGCGATTCGCTGATCGTGGCGTTCGTGGCCGCCGATCTGTTCATCGTGCTGCCAGGCTTGATCGAAGCGTGCAAGGAGCTGCTCGTCGCGCGCGGCGGCGCGGCGACGGGAGAACGTGCCGAAGGGACGCACGACGACCTCAGGGCGGGACCCGACGTCATCGTCCCCGTGTCGTTCAACTTTCCTCACACGGGCAAGCTGCTCTCGCTGAGCTTCATTCCGTTCGCGGCGTGGTACGCGGATGCGCCGCTGAGACTTGCTGACTATCCTCAGCTCTTTGCCGCGGGCGCGCTGTCGTTCTTCGGCAGCCTCAACAGCGCCATCCCGTTCCTCCTCGATCTCTTTCACGTTCCAGCCGACACGTTCCAGCTTTTCATCGCCACCGGGGTCATCAACTCGCGGTTCGGCACCCTGCTCGCCGCCATGCATACGATCACTGTCGGGCTCCTCGGGAGCGCGGCACTCACGGGCGGGCTGCAGTGGAACGTGCGGCGGCTCGCGCGGTTCGCACTGCTGACGACGGTGCTGGTCGTCGGAACACTCGTCGGCCTGCGCGTGCTGTTCAGCACCGTCCTTCGTCAGGATTTCGCCGGCGAGGAACTCGTGTACAGCATGACCTCGCTGTCCGGGCTGCCCGCGCCTCGCCTGATGACGACGCTGCCCGTCGCGACCGACGCGCGGGACCAGGACGTGCTCACGGCCATCCACAAGCGCGGCGTGCTGCGGGTCGCGGTGCTGCCGGATCGGATGCCGTTCGCGTTCCGGAACCGCGAGGGCCTGCTCGTGGGCATGGACGTGGAGCTGGCGCAGACGCTCGCCGGCGACGCCGGCGTCGACGTCGAGTTCTACAGCGTGGATTCGCCGGCAGCGCTGCGCGACCTGCTGTCGGAAGGCGCCTGCGACATCGCCATGTCAGGCGTCGCCGTGACGGCCGAGCGCGCCGCCGATCATCTCTTCTCGCAGCCATATCTCGATGAGACGCTGGCGTTCGTGACGAAAGATCACCTGCGGGATCGCTTCCAGACCTGGAGCGCGATCCGCGAGCTGGGCGCCATTCGTGTCGGCGTCCCGGATCTTCCGACGTACCGGCGCGCGGTCAGCACCAGGGCCCCGCAGATCGAGATCGTTCCGCTGCGCCAGATCGAAGACCTGTTCAAGTCGGAGGACGACCTGATGGCGTACGTGCTGCCGGCGGAGCGAGGGTCCGTGCTCACGCTGCTGCATCCGCAGTTACAGCGTCGTCGTGCCGCAGCCGAATACGATCAAGCTGCCGGTTGCGTACCCCATCGCGCGCGGCGACGAGCGATGGGCGAACTACGTCAATACATGGCTCGAGCTCAAACGGCGCGACGGAACGATCGACGCGCTCTACCGGCACTGGATTCTCGGCCAGCGCGCGCAGCCGTCGCCGCCGAGATGGTCGATGATCCGCAACGTGTTCGGATGGGTCAAGTAGTCTTTCGGAACGTAGTGTCCGGCTTCAGCCGGACCTCCTCCTGAGTTGCGACTGAGGGTGCTCCCATGCCACGACTCCACATTACGCAGGACGACACCGGCTACTGGCAGCTCGCGCTGGAGGACGACAACGGTCAGCTCACGCTGCTGTCCCACCAGTTTCCGGCCGCCGACCATCTGATCGACGACGCGCGCGAGCTCGTCGAGGACGGCGACGTGCCGAACGCGGTGATCCTCATCGGACCTCCGCGTCCGCTGCAGACGCTCAGCGAATCCGAGCGGGGCGACTACAGGAAGCCCGCCCCGAGAAAGGCGATAGGGTGATGGCGATCGTCTATTGGACCGCGGATGGCGCGGGAGAGGGCGGCACCACGCCCACGACGCTGAACAGGTGGATCCGGTCGCAGCCGGCGCCGGCACTGATCGTGTACGGCGGCGACGTCTACGGCGACGGAAAGCCCGACGAGTTCCAGCGGTTCTTCGAACAGATCGGCGGCAACGTCGTCGACGTCTGCGAGACCGCGGGCAATCACGATTGGAATACGAAATCCCGATCGCCGGAGACGGGCGAAATCCCGTCGGGATACGAGGCGTTCTGGAAGCGGTTTCCTCCCCCGCTTTCGAGGCAGCCGATCGACGAGACGAAGCGCGGCGGCGCGCGATACGAGCACTTCATCGACATCGATGGCTGGCGGCTGATCTTCGTCGACACCGGCCCGTGCAAGAACAACGCGTGGCCGATGGGCGATCCGTCGCGGGTCGCGTGGCTTCGTCAGGCGCTCACGGGCACGCCCGGGCGCGCGAAGATCGTCTTCGCGCACCACAGCCGCCTGAGTCGAGGCAAGCACGGCGACGTGAAGAAAGTCGACGGGTTGTGGAGAACGCTGTTCGACGAAGCGACCGGGGCGCCCCTGGCCGCGCTGACCGTCGCCGGTCACGACCACAACGTCAGCGTGTACGGCCCGCGTCCGCTGAACGATCCCAAGGAGGGATCGGTGCCGTTCGACAAGGGCATTCACGTCCTGGTGAATGGCGCCGGCGGCCACGGCCACGACGAGGGCTGGAAGGGCGCCAAGCCCGATCTGTGTTTCGACGAGGACAACTTCTGTGTCACGAGGATCAACCTGATCGATGCGCGCTCGGCGGATGTCGACATCCTGAGTTTCGGCAAGAACGATCCGCCGACCGTCGCCGCTCCGGACGTCGTCAGGACGCTGCCGATCCGGTTGTGATGGTCTGCCGTGCGACATTGAACAGCGGCAAGTTGTAGTGTCCGGCTCGCGAAGGAGTGATTCAGCCTCTGGCGGCGAACAGATCGCCGGCCAGGTACTTCAAGCCGGTATCGACCGCGACCGTGGCGACACGATGCCCGGGACCGAGCTCGCGCGCGAGCTGGAGCGCGGCAACGACGTTCAGTCCTGTTGACGTCCCGGCAAAGATGCCCTCTTCTCGCGCGAGGCGGCGCGCCATGTCGCGGGCCTCGTCTTCGTCGATCGCTCGCGCTTCGTCGTAGTCCGTCCGCTCGAGGTGGGGCGGCACGAACCCCGGCGCCGTTCCTTCCACGCCGTGCGCGCCACCACGTCCCGTCGTCAGCACGGGCGAGCCGCCGGGCTCGAGGGCCACGATCCTGGCGGAGCTGCCGGCGGCCTTCAGGGCGCGCGACACACCGACGAGCATGCCCGCGGAACCCGTGGCGCCGCAGAACACGTCGATCAGGCCAACCTGTTCGACGAGCTCGGTTCCGATCCCGCGATAGCCGTTCAACGCGTCGGTGTTGTGGAACTGATCCGTCCAGAACGTCTCGGGCTCTTTCTTCATGACGTCGATGCGGGCGCGGAAGCGGTCGAATAGCGCAGGCGTCACCTTGCCACCGTCGCTCGGCACCATCTCCACTTTGGCGCCGAAGACCTGCATCGTCTGGATCTTTTCGCGCGCAAAGGCGTCGGAGCAGAGCGGAACGAAAACGTAGCCCTTCACGGCGCACACCATCGCCAGCGAGGACCCCGTGCTCCCACCGGTGAACTCGATGACGCGCATCCCGGGCCTCAGCGTTCCGCGCGCCTCGGCGCCCTCGATCATCGCGAGCGCCATCCGATCCTTATACGAGCCAGTCGGGTTGAAGTATTCGAGCTTCACGAAGACGTCCGCACTGCCCGGGGCTGGAAGCCTTTTGAGGCGGACGACGGGCGTGCGTCCTATAGTCGCGAGCACGGAACCGGCGAGATCGGTAGTGGGCATATCTGATTCTGCTCCGGAAGCCCTGTCTGTACAAAAAGCCCCTTCCCGCTGTTGTACACAGTAAGCCGGTATGAGCCGGCAGGACGCGCTCGCAAGAGCGGGAGGCAGTCATGAATATCATCAACCACCGTGTACTTCTGGGAACGGTCGCCTGCTCCCTGCTGGCGATCGGCGGGCCGATCGTCAGCGCGCAGGGACCTCAGCTGACCCGGATCGGCGCATTCCTGGCCGAAGACGGCTTTCGGGCGACGCACACGCGCCTGACCGGCCGGCTCGACAGCGGCGACTCGACGACCCACACCGTCTGGCTCCAGTACGGCGTCAGCTACACGCTTCGCGGCACGTGCGATCGGGATTGCACCGATCTCGACCTGGAGCTCAGGAGCCCCAATGGCCATCTGCTCGACAGCGATCTCGACCCGGATGACATTCCGCAGGTCGGCACCACCGCGCGCGTCTCCGGCTTTTATTCCGTGCGAGTCGTCATGGCATCCTGCTCCATCACCCCCTGCAGTTACGCGGTCGGCATCTTCGGGCGTTAGAAATCGGGGACACTCAATCGGGACAGTCACGGTTGAGTGTCCCCATAGTCACAAAGCGCGTACTTCGCTGAAGAAACTGCGGCGTTGTAGCTAATTCGGCCGGCATCCGGGGGCGGTAGAAACCGGGGACACTCAATCGGGACAGTCACGCGTGACTGTCCCGATTGAGTGTCCCCGTCGTGATATAAAGTCGACCCGGAGGAAGCGATGAAGCGTCTAGCCGCATACGTTCTGACGACGTGCGTGATCATCGGCTTGCTGTATGAGCCGCAGGCTGCCACCCAGGTCAACACGGTCAAGGAGCTGGCGCCGGGCGTTTACTTCCACGAGGGCGATATCCAGGGGAAGGGGCACTGCAACAACGGCTGGGTCATCTTCGACGACTTCGTGCTCGTGGTGGATGCCAACTTCCCGTCGGGCGCCCGCGAGGTCATCCCCAAGATCCAGAAGCAGACGAACAAGCCGATCAGGTTCGCGTTCGACACCCATCATCACGGCGATCACGCGTACGGCAACCAGGTCTGGGCCGACGCGGGCGCCGTGCCCGTCGCCCACGAGAACGTCGTGGCGGAGATGCGGAAGTACGACACGGCCCTCTTCGGTGGGCCGCCTGGACGCTGGCAGGATGAAGCGAAGCAGCGCGAGGACCTGCGATCCTCGCGGCTGAAAGCGCCGACGCTGCTCTATCGCGACGTGATGATCTTCGACGACGGGAAGCACCGCGTCGAGCTGCGGTACTTCGGCGTCGGGCACACGCAGGGCGACGGCTTCGCGTGGCTCCCGAACGAGCGGATCCTCTTCACGGGCGACGCGGCCGTCAACGGTCCCTACAACTACATGGGCGACGGCGACAGCATGGCGTGGGTCGACACGCTCACCAAGGCTCAGGCGCTTGGCGCGTCAGTGGTCGCGCCGGGCCACGGGCCCTCGGGGACCGGCAGCGTGCTCGAGGCGCAGCGGCAGTACTTCGTCGAGCTCCGCGCGGAGGTCGAGAAGCGGAAAGGCCTGACGCCGGATCGCGTGCAGGCCGACGTCCCCGCGATCCGCAGCGCCCTGCTCCCGCGGCACGGGACGTATATCGATGCGAACGCAAAGTCGCTCGCCGGGTTCGAATCGCAGGTCGCGAAGGTGTATCGCGAGATGACGGGCCGCGACTTCCCGAAACGCGGCGCGCTCGACGCCGCGAGGCTGGCGCACGAGCAGCATCACGGCATCGCCGCGACTCGATAGGCGCGAATGTCCCGGGTGCGGACGATCTCGACCTCGCGCCGCAGCTCCACTACTCGGGCTTCGGCAGGAACGGAAACAGCTTCCGGATCAGCGCCTCGTCCGGCCGTGTGCCGTACTCGCAGATCTCGAACGCCTCGGCGTGGCGGACGGCCTTGCCCTTCGCTGCGCCGTACCACTTGTCGAGCGATCGCCCTGACCGCCGGCGTCGGCTGACCGGCCCGCGTCTCGCGGAGCCAGCGCTTCCGCTCCGCAGCGTCCTTCGGCACCGTCTCCAGGTTGCCGTCGACCCACGGCAGCCACTCGTACATCTGCGACACGTGCGCATCCAGCATGTCGATCTTCTTCTCGATCACGTCGTCGATCGAGACGGCCACGTCCGGGCTGAACGGATTCGGCCGCTGGAAGCCGTCCTGGAAGTACATGAAGACCGGATTCTTGCGCAGCGCCGGCGTGTCGGGCGTGATGTTCGGCACGACCACCATGTAGGCGGCATCCTGGACGAGGACGCCGGTGTAGCGATGGTCGGGATGATAGTCGTTCGGGCGCGGCGCGAGGACGAGGTCGGCGTTCCACTGGCGGATCTGGCGGATGATCTGGTTCCGCACGTCCACCGACGGCAGCAGCTCGCCGTCGTGGTTGTCGAGGACGACGTACTCGATCCCGATGCGGCGGCCGGCTTCCTGCGCTTCGGCGCGCCGGCGGGCGGCGAGCGCACCGCCGCCTTCGGTCTGATGTCCCGCGTCGCCGTTGGTGACCGAGACGAAGCGCACGCGATGGCCGAGCGCCGCGTACTTCGCGGCCGTGCCGCCCGGCGCGCTGATCGCAGTCGTCCGGGTGCGCGCCGAACGCGATGATGTTGAGCTTGCCGTCAGTGGCGGGTGCCAGCGTCCGCTGGGGCGCCCTGACGGGCCAGAGGCATCGCGGGAAGGCTCAGCACCGACAGCGAGACGATCGCGCAGCATATGAGTTTTCTCATGACATCTCCGTTTCGAGTGGTTGAGGAGGCTGAAACGGCCAGCGGCGCGAGCGCCACGACCACACGAAGAAGCACACGACGCCGAGCGCCAGCGTGGCCAGCCCGAGCGCGACGAGGCGCCAGCCCGACGTGAGGAGGAGGAAGATCCACCCGGCGAGCGCGACGAGCGCCGGCACGGGATAGAGCCACATGCGAAACGGCCTGGGCATGTCCGGCCGGTTGCGCCGCAGCAGCATGACGGCGAACACCTGCCCGATGAACTGCACGAGGATGCGCGTCGTGATCAGCGCGTCGATGACGACGCCGAGCGGCAGGAGGCTGCACGACGATCGAGATGGCGCCGAGCACGATGCAGCGACACGTGCGGGAAACCGCCCGGTCGGATGCAGCCGGCCGAACACGCTGAAGAAATAGCCGTCGCGCGCGGCCGCGTACGGGATGCGCGAGTAGCCGAGCAGCAGCGCGAACACCGATCCGAACGCGGTCCAGAGGATCAGGAACGTGAAGACGGTCGCGACGCGTGGTCCGTACAGCCGCTCCATGAACGTCGAGACGATGAACTCGGATTCGGGATGCGCGTCGGCCGGCACGAACTCACGCCACGGCACGACGCCGATGATCGAGAGGTTGATCGCGAAATAGAGCGCCGCCACGCACGACGATGCTGATCAGGATCGACCGCGGGATGACGCGGCCGGGATCCTTCACCTCGTCGCCGATGTAGCAGATGTCGTAGTAGCCGAGATAGTCGTAGATCCCGACCCGTGACGCCGCGCCGAGGCCGAGCAGGAAGCCCAGCGAGAAATCGAACGCGCCCGGCGGAAAGTCGAACGCGCGCGCCGCGTCGAAGTGGAGGGCGCCGCTCACGATGACCGCGCCCGTCGTCAGCAGCGTGCCGATCCAGAGGCTGACGGTGAGCGTGCCGATCGCCTCGATGCGCCGGTAGAGGAGCGCGACGTTGAGCAGCCCGACGCCGGCGGCGACGGCGAACACGTGGCCGGACGTCAGGTCCGGCCAGACGTACCGGGCGTACCGGGAGAACCCGATGTAGCCGGACGCGATCTCGAGCGGACCGCTCAGGATGAACTGCCAGATGAAGAGGAACGCGACGAGCCGGCCGTAGCGCTCGCGGCCGTACGCCTCGCGAAGGTACACGTAGCTGCCGCCGGAGCCGGGCATCGCGGCGCCGAGCTCGCTCCACACGAGGCCGTCGGGAATCGTGACGAGCACGGCAACGCAGCCACCCGAGCATCGCCTGCGGCCCTCCGAGCGCGGACATCAGCAGCGGGATCGTGATGAACGGACCGATGCCGATCATGTTCGACATGTTGAGCGCGGTCGCCTGCAGCAGGCCGAACCGGCGGGACAGGGACACGCTCATCTCGGCCCCGGACTCAGCGCGCAGCGCAGACGATGAAGATGTGATCGGTGCCGACGCCGACGGGCACGACGCGCGACACGCGGACGGTGACGGTGCCCGTCTTCTCGCCATTCGGTACGGAGGCGGACGCGGTGAGGGCAGGAGCCTTCGAGGACCGTCTCGGATCGTGCGCCGGCACCGCGAGCGGCGTCGTCCTGATGTCGCTGCGCGTGGAGAGGAGGCGCACGACGTCTTTTTCCTTCATGAAGCCCTTCATGAGGAGCATGGGCTTGCGATACCGGGTCGACATGACGCGAACGGTGAACGCCTGCCAACCGCCCGCCGAGCTGTCGATGTCGGGCACGTACATGTACACGCGATCGGTCAGCGCGAAGTACGTCTCCTGGTCAACCCGCACTTCCGTGCGGCCGTCGCAGGAGGATGCCTGCGCGTTCGTCCGTGCCACAAGAGCGCCGAGGAGCAGCGTCGCGATCAGTGCGGAGCGTGCGCAGCGAATCATTGGACCTCGCGGAAGAGAAACGGGAGCGTGGCGGTCGTGCGTGAGACCAGGAACTCGAATGGCTTCGACCGTCCGAGGTGCGCCCTGAGCCGGATCGGCACCCGCGCGTCGACCTGGAGCTCGGGGCCGCTGAAGATGAACGTGCCGCGGCCATCGCACGCTTTCATGACCTTCCGCTCGCCGGCGGGTGAATCGTCGGGCACGAACACCTCGACCTCCGAGCAGGGCACGGGCTTGAACCGGTTGTCCTGAAACAATCCCGAGAAAGAGAATTGCTTGAAGGCCTCGTCGGCCGCGGACTGCGCTTGCAGGACCTCGGCGCTCCACTGCTCGTCTTTGGCCTCCAGAGCCTTCAGCTGCTGGCCGCGCAGGTCCGCGATCTCGGCGGCGTGCGCGCGCTCGCGCACGAGCGCCCACACGATCGCGCCGACGCCGGCCGCGGCGATCAGCCCGCACGCGACGGCGACCGCGAACGCGGTCTTCCGGCGGCGATCCGCCTGCGTGAGCTGCTTCTCGAGCGTCGCGCGGCGATACGCCTGCTCGATCGGTGTGCAGCGATCGACGAGGTCCACCAGCGGCTCGACGGCCCCCGCGGGCACGGCCTCGCCGAGCCCGAACGTCTTGCGCAACTGCTTGACGAACGCGTGGACGTCGCCCGCGCGGCTCAGCGTGACGGCGACGCGTCCGACGTACGGATCGGGCACGAGATCGCCGTGCGAGGTCAGCGGCGTGACGATGAAGAACTCGAGCCCGTCTTCGCGCGCCGCGTCGGCGATCGCGCACTCGTACTGGACCCAGTCCCGCGTGTGAGACGCCGGCGTTGCGAGGAGGAACAGCGCCCTCGCGGAATTGAGGCGTCCCGTGATCTGCTCCCGCAGATCGGCGCCGCGCTCGAGGCCGTAGTCCGCGTCGCTCGTGCAGGTGATCTCCGCCGGCTTCAGCTCGAGCCCATCCTTCAGGAGGGACGCGAGCGACTGCGCCAGATCGCGATCCTCGTGCGCGTGGCTGATGAAAACGCCTGTCCGTGGCATGTCGAGCTCCGATCGCCCAGTGTGGCCTGGACCCCCGCCGTGTCAAGACTACTTCGCGAGAACGACGCGCGCTTCTTCGCTTTCCTTGTATCCGTACCGGATCGCCTTGGCGCGAAGCGTCGCCGGCGCGCTCACGAGGATGGGTCCGGTGTAGATCTTCCACTTCGGCGCCGGGCCCTCGTCGGTCGTGTACGCGACCGACGCGCCCTGCGTCGGCACGTAGATCACGACTTCCATCGGACCGGACACGGCGATTGTCTCCCGCCGATCGGGCACGTCGGTCGTCCGCCGCGGCGTGATGTACGGCCGCGCGGTCTCGGGCTGCACGCCGCCGGGCCACATCCGCTGGATCATCTCGGCCTCGTTGATCAGCCCCTGGTCGCCGACGCGCACCATCCACTCGCTGACGGCGGTCCGCATCCGATCCAACGTCGCGGCATGCGCTGGGACGCCAGCGATGTTGTCGATCTGATGCGGATCCTTGATCACGTCGTACAGCTCTTCGGCCGGGCGGCTGGTGCGCATCCAGAGCGCCGGCGCGCCCGACAGGCGGCCTTCGGCCTGCAGCCTGAACCACTCCTGCATGATGGCGCTCTGATTGCGATAGATGATGTGGCCGGCGTACGGCAGCTCGGGCGAGAAGTTGCGGATGTACAGGAACTGCGGGTCGCGCGCGGACCGCATCATGTCGTATTCCGCGTCCATGCGATCCCGCGCGCCGTAGACGTAGCGCGGCGGCGGCTGCGCCTTTGGCCCGGCGAGCACGCGCCCCTGCAGGTGGGCCGGGACCTCGACGCCTGCGAGCGCGAGCACGGTCGGGGCGAGATCGACGAAGCTGACGAGCTCGTCCCGGACGGTTCCCGGTGCGGGAAATCCGGTGAACCCCTTGGGAGCACGAATCATCAGCGGCACCCGCAGGCCGGAATCGTACAGCGAGCGTTTGGCCCGCGGGACGCCGTCGCCGTGATCGCTCCAGTAGAAGACGAACGTGTCGTCCGCCAGCCCGTCCTCGTCCAGCTGACCGAGGATCCGCGCGACCTGATCGTCCATGTCGGCGATGTTGTCGTACATCCGCGCGAGCTCCTCGCGGACGGCCGGCGTGTCGGGGTAGTACGGCGGAACCGTGATGCTGGCCGGGCTCGTGACGAGCGGCTTGCCCTTCCGCGCGGGGCTCGAGGGAAAGATCTGACTCTCGTGCGTGACTTCGAGGTTGAAGACCGAGAAGAACGGCCGCGAGCGGTCGGGCCGGTTCCTCCAGTGCGCGTCTCGCCCGAGATCGTCCCAGATCGTGAACGGCACACCGAACTGGTAGTCCGTCTTCGCGCGGTTCGTCGTGTAGTAGCCGGCCGCACGCAGGTACTCCGGAAACGCCTTGACGTAGAACGGCGGGACCGCGAGGTACGGACCCGGCAGCTCCGGCACGCGATCCTCAGTCGTCCGCATGTGCTGCGCGCCGATCGACGTCTGGTACATGCCGGTGATGATCGCTGCGCGGCTCGGCGCGCACACCGGCGCCGTGCTGAACGCGCGCGTATAGCGGATCGACTGTTTCGCGAAACGATCGAGCGCTGGCGTCCGTGCGAGCGCGTCGCCGTAGGCGCCGAGGTGCGGGCTCATGTCCTCGTTCGAGATCCAGAGGATGTTGGGGCGCGGGCGCGGCGCCTGCGCCGGCGTCTGCGCCTGCCCGGATGAAACGCCCGTGAAGAGAGCGATCGCGAACAACCCGGCCGCAAGAAACGTTCTAAGCATGACGAGCTACCTGGGCGGCGACGCGACGACCGTTTCGATCGGCACGCCGTCGATGAACAAACCCTCGACCACACCGGCCCCGTTCTTCACGCGGACGGTCAGCCAGGCGCGGCTCGCGGCGTTGCGCCGCGCCGCCTCGAAATACCGCTGCTCCGCGGCGGGCGCGGCCGTCTCGTTCATGTAGTACCGGTCGAACCCGAAGAGGACGTTGTAGCCGACGATCGCAGGCGCCTGTCCGGGCGGCGAATCGCGCGCCCACTGAGGCCAGATGTTCTTGATCTCGAGATAGTCACCCTGCGCGGGAGGCGCCGGGAGGATCTGCGCGGCGCGGGCGAACCCTTCATCGTCGTTCGCGAGCACGGCGTATCCGGTCTCTCCACCCTGGATCAGTTGCACGAGCCGCTCGGTCTCCGGCGCAAGAGGCTGCGCGAGCACGATCGACGGCGAGACCGCGACATACCGGCCCCGAAAGGCGTCGGCCGGATCGATGGGAGCCGCACGGATGCGATAGGGCACGCCCGACCTGAGGATCGACTCGTGGCGGACGATGGACCAGGTGGCCGCGCCCAGCTGCATCACGCAGAGCACCGCGAGCGCGGCGATCTTCTGGCTGCTATTCATGTTCATGGCGTCGACCTCCGCGCGCGCCGCATCAGCCAGACGTTCAGCGCGAGGCAGCCGATCCCGAACGCCACGAAGGCGAGGCCGCGCGCGAGAAAGCTGACGTCGGTATCGAAGAACCGCGCGATGACCAGCGCCGCGAGCGTCAGGAGGCCCCGGTTGGCCGCGCCAAGTTCCAGGGTCCGAACGCCTTCGACGAGGGTCACGACTCCGAGGACCAGCAGCCAGACGTTGAACGCGACCCAGCCCGCGTCGCTCAGCTCGAACATCGCAAGCACGTGCAGCACCACGACGAGCGGCGCGGCGCTTGCGCTGACAGCGGCCGCCATCCGGCCCGCGCGGACCAGCCTCATCATGAGAATCGACGCCGTGGCCACAGACGCGACGGCGACGAGCGCGCCCATCGCGACGTTGGGATTTCGGAAGTGCCGATCCCCAATCAACACGTCGCGCCACGCATCGCCAAAGCTCAGAATCGTCCCCATCGCGATCAACGCAAGCGACGCAGGAACGAGAATCCTGCGACGCCACATCTCGCTCGCGTACGCGCCGGGCGGCCAGGACGCGGCAGCGACGATCGCCGCAAGGAACGACACGTCGAAGACCGCCCAGAGTCCGTTCCACCCGCTGTCGACCGTGACGGCTGTACCAATGATGAAGATGGACGTCACTGCAGCCATCATCACGAGCGCCGTCGCCCATGACTCGGCCGCAGTGCGCAGGCGCAGGACGACGAAGGGGAATCCTGCGAGGACGAGCAGCCACGGATCCCATGGCGAATCGTGCCAGGTCAGGCCGAACGCTCGCACCACGAGCAGCGCCCAGAAGCCGATCGAGGCGAGGCTCGACCCCGTGAGGTACGGCACGAGGACCACGAGCCAGAGCCAGGCGCGCATCAGGCTCTCGACCGATCCGCCGGCGCGGTACGTCTGGCCCACGAGCGCGATCGAGGCGCCGACGGCGGCAACCAGAAGCCCCGATGTCGACTCGCGCCATGCGGTCGATCCCGGGCGGCGCGCGACGGCAAAAAGCGTGAGGGCCTGAACGGCGAGGAGAACGCCGAGCGCGATGCCGGCGCGGGCGGGCCGGCCGAGGCCGTCCCAGTTGTGGGCGAGGATCAGGATGATGCCGCCGCCGACGAGCAGCGCACCGAAGCAGGCCAGCAGAATCTGTCCCCAGCCCGCGCGGGAGGCCCCGGGCTCGGACCCGGATGACGCGTAGTGGCGACGAAGAGCCTCCGCGGCGTCCGGTGTCAGGACGCCGCGTTCGACCAGTTGTGGGAGCTCGGCCTGGAGCCAGGCCACTTCCCGTCGCATGCGGACATATTATGGGGCAGACTTCGCCGGCGGGACATTCTGGTTTCGCCGGGAACAGATTGCCCGGATCGTACCCGCTGCATGTCGTCGCGTATGCTAAGGCGATGGCAAAACGATGGAGAGCGCTGGCGGCCGCCGCGTGCCTTGCGCTCACACTCCCGCATGACGTTTGGACCCAACCGCAGACTGCGTCAGCCCGTCCGCCGAACGTCATCATCGTGTTCGCCGACGACCTCGGCTACGCGGACATCGGCAGCTTCAGCGCGCGGACCGGCGCAGCGCGGCCGCGACGCCGAACCTCGATCGCATGGCCGCCGAGGGCGTGCGGCTCACGAACTTCTACGTCGCGCAGGCCGTCTGCTCGGCGTCGCGCGCGGCGCTGCTGACCGGCTGCTATCCGAACCGCGTCGGCATCACCGGCGCGCTTGAACCACACGCGCGACGCACGGCATCAACCCCGACGAGAGTCACGCATCGCCGAGCTCCTGAAGACGCGCGGCTACGCGACGGCGATCTTCGGCAAGTGGCATCTCGGCCACGAGCAGCCGTTCCTGCCGCTGCGCCACGGCTTCGACGAGTACTTCGGCCTGCCGTACTCGAACGACATGTGGCCGCGCCACCCGCAGCAGAAGGACTTCTATCCCGATCTGCCGCTGATCGACGGCGACCAGGTCGTCAAGCTCGATCCCGATCAGTCGCAGCTCACGACGCTGTACACCGAGCGCGCCGTGCAGTTCATCGAGCGCAACAGGGACACAGCCGTTCTTCCTCTACGTCGCGCACGCGATGCCGCACGTGCCGCTGTTCGTGTCGGAGCAAGTTCACCGGGGCAAGACCGCGGCAGGGCCTGTACGGCGACGTGATCGCGGAGATCGACTGGTCGGTCGGCCAGATCCTCGACGCGCTGAAGCGCAGCCGGGCTCGACGACAACACGCTCGTCATCTTCACGTCCGACAACGGTCCGTGGCTGTCGTACGGCAACCACGCCGGGTCGGCCGGCGCCGTTCCGCGAGGGCAAGGGCACGACGTTCGAGGGCGGCGTGCGCGTGCCGTTCATCGCCCGCTGGCCGGGCCGGATTCCCGCGGGCGCGTCGGGCGCGCAGCCGGCGATGACGATCGACCTGCTGCCGACGATCGCGCGGCCTCGCCGGCGCCGCGCGTCCCGCCGAGCGCGTCGATCGACGGCCGCGACATCTGGCCGCTGCTGTCGAACGCCGCGAACGCGCAGCGTCGCCGCACGACGCGCTGTACTTCTACTGGGGCACGGAACTGCACGCGATTCGAAGCGGCCGCTGGAAGCTGCACCTGCCGCATCCCGTACCAGTCGCTCGAGCGCGCCGGCGCCGACGGCAGCCCCGGCAAGTACGTGCCGCAAGGAACTCGAATTGTCGCTCTTCGATCTCGAGATCGATCCCGGCGAGACGACGAACCTGGCCGATCGACATCCGGACGTCGTCAAGACGCTGATGGAATTCGCCGAGCGCGCGCGCGACGATCTCGGCGACTCGCTCACGAAGCGCACCGGAAAGAACGTGCGGCAGGCCGGATCGATCGCCGCGCGATAGCCGCTGAACCCTATTTTCCCCGCAGCTTCGCCACCGGCCCGTCGACGCCGTTCGGCAGCTGTTCGTCCGCGAGCTGGTCGTCGTCGCGCACCGCCTGCTTCACCCGCGCGAGCTCGGCTTTCAGCGTCGCCGTCAGCGCCTCCTGGCCCGCGTTGACCGTACAGGTTGTGCAGCTCGAGCGGATCGTTGACCAGGTCGAACAACTCCCACTGATCCTTCTTCCAGAAGTGGATCAGCTTGTGCGTGCGCGTGCGCACGCCGTAGTGGGCCCGCGTGTTGTGATCGCCGGGGTCGTGGTAGTAGCGGTAGTACATCGACGTGCGCCAGTCCGCCGGCGTCCGGCCGCGCAGGATCGGGCAGCAGGCTCCGGCCCTGCATCTCGGCCGGACGCCGGAAGACCCGCCGCGTCGAGAAAGGTCGGCGCGAAATCGATGTTCAGCGCCATCGCGTCGCTGCGCGTGCCGCGGCTTGATCGCGGCCGGCCAGCGCACCAGGAACGGCATCCGCAGCGACTCCTCGTACATGAACCGCTTGTCGAACAGGCCGTGGTCGCCGAGGAAGAAGCCCTGGTCGCTCGTGTAGACGACGATCGTGTTCTTCGCGAGCCCGTTGCGATCGAGGAAGTCGAGCACGCGGCCGACGCCGTCGTCCACCGACTGCACCGTCGCGAGGTAGTCGCGCATGTAGCGCTGGTATTTCCACCGCGTCAGCGCCTCGCCGGTCAGCGTGACGGTCTTGCCTCCGAGCATCGTGGTCACCGACGTCCGGCTTCGTGCCGAGCCACGCTGTGCGCGCGGCGCCCGTCGAGGCCGGCCGGCGGCGGAAGCTTGAGATCGCGGTCGCGTGAGATCGTGCGCCGACGCGCTGGCGATTCTCGCGGAGCGCGTCGGTCCGCGTGTCGTACGCGTCCCAGAGCGTCTCCGGCTCGGGGATCCAGCGATCCTTGAATCGCGCGGCCTGCGCCGGGTCGGGCTGCCACGGGCGGTGCGGCGCCTTGTGATGGAGCATCAGGAAGAACGGCTTGCCCCGCGGCCGGTTCCTGATGAAGTCGATCCCGAGATCGGTGATGACGTCGGTGACGTACCGGCCGGTGTAGGTCTTCTCGCCCGTCGCCGTGTAGAGGACCGGATCGAAGTAGGCGCCCTGGCCGGGCAGGATCTCCCAGCGATCGAAGCCCATCGGATCGCTGCCGAGATGCCACTTGCCGATCATTCCGGTGTAGTAGCCGCCAGCCTGCAGCAGCGTCGCGACGGTCGTCCGCGAGCTGTCGAACCGGTTGAACATCGTCACGCCGTTGAGGTGCGAGTACTGGCCGGTCAGGATCGCGGCGCGGCTCGGCGTGCAGATCGCGTTCGTGGCGAAGACGCGCGTCAGGATCGCGCCCTCGCGCGCGAGCCGGTCGAGGTTCGGCGTCTCGTTGACGCGCGACCCGTACGCGCCGATCGCGTGCGCCGCATGGTCGTCCGACATGATGAAGACGATGTTCGGACGGGCGGCGGCCTCGGGCGCGACGATGAACGCGAGGGACGCGGCAAGGGGAATCGCCGTGCGGACCATCAGTCGATGCATGTGGCGCCAATACTACTGTGCTCTGCCGCCTCGAGGGCGCAGCTGAGTCTTGACGAATTTCCTGAAGGCGGAGCGAACCGGACGCGTCGATCCTCCGTCTATAGCCATGGCGACTATAGCCAGTGTGGATATAACCGGCTGATGACCGACATCGACGCGCTCCTCCCGCTGCCCCAGGCGACGTTTCACATCCTGCTCGCGCTTGCCGACGAGGAGCGCCACGGATACGCAATCATGCAGGACGTCGACGCCAGGACCGGCGGCGAGCTGAAGCTCGGCCCCGGAACGTTGTATCGATCCATCCAGCGCATGCTCGAGCAGGGTCTGATCGTCGAAACCCGGACGCGCCCGGCAGCCGGGGACGACAACGAGCGGCGCCGGTACTACCGGATCACGTCCTTCGGCACGCAGGTCGCCAGGGCGGAAACACGGCGGCTCAATCAACTCGTCCGGCTCGCCAGGGCGGCCGGCTTTGCGCCGGGACCGGCCTTCGCCGACGCGTCAGCGGGCAAGCGGCGTGGCTGACGAGTTGCCCGTCCGGCCGGCGATCGCCGCGAGCGGCGCATGAAACTCTACGATCTTCTCCTCCGGCTCTACCCCGCCTCGTTCAGAAACGAGTACGCCTCTGAGATGCGGCCGATATTTGCGCAACAGCGTCAGAAGGCTTCAGGCCCGGCCGCGATCGCGTTGTGGATCTCCACCGTGCGTGACGTGCTCGTCAGCGCGGCGGCGGCGCACGCCGACATCTTCAGGCAGGACCTGTCGTACACGGGTCGCATGCTCCACCGATCGCCCGGCTTCGCCATCACCGCCGTCCTCGTCGTCGCGCTCGGCATCGGGGCGACGACGGCGGCGTTTTCCGTGACGGATTTCGTGCTGTTCCGGCCGCTGCCGTTTCCCGAGCCCGAAAGGCTCGTCAAGATCTGGGAGACGACCCCGGGCTATGGCCGCATGGAGCTGTCCGCGCCGAACTACCGGGACTGGAAGGCGGCAGCGAAGTCGTACGTGTCGATGGGCGTGTACTACGACGACTCCGCCACCATGACGAGCGACGGCGAGCCGCGCAGGCTTGCGGGCGCCTCTTTCAGCGCCGACGTGCTGCCCACGCTCGGCGTCGAGCCCGCGATCGGGCGGACCTTCACCGCCGCCGACGACCGGCCGGGCGCGCCGGCCACGGTCCTCCTCAGCTTCGCGTTCTGGCAGAGGGAGTTCGGCGGCGACGTAGCGATCGTGGGGCGCAGCATCACCTTCGACGCCCAGCCGCACATCGTCCTGGGCGTGATGCCGCGCGACTTCAGGTTCCCGGACGGCGACGCGCAGTTCTGGAGGACGACGCGATTCCCCGAGGGCGCTTACCAGGACAGCGAGCGCGCCAACAACTGGCTCGAAGCCGTCGGACGGCTGCGCCCTGGCGTGACGCTCGCGCAGGCCGACGGCGAAATGCGCGCGATCGCTGCGCAATCAGAGCGGCAGTTCCCGAAGGAGAACAAGGACACCGGCGGCAGGGTGATTGCGTTGGGCACGGAGATCTCCCAGCGCTCGCGCCTGCTCCTGTTCGCGCTGCTCGGCGCGGCCGCGTGCCTTCTGCTCATCACTTGCGCGAACCTCGCCAACCTGCTGCTCGCACGCGCGCTCGCCCGAAGGCGGGAGCTCGCGGTGCGCGCGGCCATGGGCGCGGGGCGCGAACGCCTCGTCCGTCAGCTCATGACCGAGAGCCTGCTGCTTGCAGCCGCAGGCGGCGCACTCGGGATCGCGGTCGCGGTCGCATCGGTCCCGCTCCTCGCGCAGCTCGTACCGACGACGCTGCCGATTGCGTCGGCGCCATCGGTCGACGTTCGCGTCCTGTTGTTCGGGCTCGGGCTGATCCTCTTCACCGGCGTCGCGTTCGGCCTGGCGCCCGTGCTCCGGGTCACGCGACATCCGGATCTCGACGGCCTGCGCGAGGGATCGCGATCTGGCGGCGGACGGAAGGAAGGCATTCGATCGGCGCTCGTGATCGCCGAAATCGTCGCGTCAGTCGTGCTCCTTGCCTCGGCCGGGCTGCTCATTCGGGCGCTGCTCACGGTCCAGAGCATCGATCCGGGATTCAAAGCCGACGCCGTGCTGACGATGCGGACGCATCTGCCGAGGGATGGATATCGGCTCGTGGCGACGCGCGAGGCGTTCTACACACGCGTGATCGAGGACGTCCGCGCGCTGCCAGGCGTCACGTCCGCCGGCTTCGTCAGCTTCCTCCCGATGTCGTCTTTCCGGGGCGGCATCTGGCCTGTTGCGGTCAAGGGAGACGCCGAAGCCGCCGCGGACGTTCGCAGCGCCACCAACACGGCCGCGATCCGTTTCGTGACCCCTGGCTACTTCGGCGCGATGAGCATTCCAATCAAGCGCGGACGGGATGTCGCGTCGACCGATAACCGCGACCGCCAGTTCGTCGCGGTCGTGAGCGAGTCTTTCGTCAGGCGGTACTGGCCGAACGAGGATCCGATCGGCCGACACTTCACGTTTGCTTTCGCCGATCGCGAGGTCGTCGGCGTCGTCGGAGACGTGCGCTTCCGGGGGCTCGAGCGCGCGAGCGAGCCGCAGGTGTACCTGCCGTCGCAGCAGGTGGCCGACGGCGCCATCCTGTTTTACGCGCCGCAGGCATTGGCCGTCCGCACGAGCAGCGACGCGGCTGCGCTCACGCCGGCCGTTCGCGATGCGATCCGGCGCGCCGATCCGAAACTGCCGATCACGGAAGTGCAGACGCTTTCTACGATGGTCGGCCTCGAGACGGCGACGCGATCCGTTCAGGCTCGCGTGCTCGCCGCGTTCGCCGCGATCGCGTTCGTCCTCGCGGCCGTCGGCATTCACGGCCTCCTCTCGTTCGCGGTCTCCCAGCGCACGCGGGAGTTCGGCGTGCGCATGGCGCTCGGCGCGCAGTCGAGCGACATCCTCGGGATGGTCATGAAGCGGTGCCTGGCATTGGCCGCGGCCGGCGTCGTGCCGGGCGTGCTGCTGGCCTACGCGGCCGGCCGGAGCATGGAAGCGCTGCTCGCCGGCGTCAAGCCCGCGGACGGCCTGACCCTGGCGAGCGTCGCCGGCCTCTCGCTGGTGATGGCCCTCCTCGGCGGCCTGGCGCCGACGCTGCGCGCGCTTCGCGTCGATCCGGTGACTGCGCTGCGCGCCGAGTGACGAGCGGCTACGACGTGTAGAGCATCATATGAACGTTGTAGTGTCCGGCTTCAGCCGGACCGAACGGGTCCACCTGAAGGTGGACGCTACAGCATTTCTGAAAGCGCCAGGCTCTACGCTGTGGGCGTTGGCTGGACGCCTGGCACGACCTGCTGCCAGCCCTGATCGCCCATCCGCTTCTTCCAGAGTTCGGCGGTGGCGAACGCGTCTTCCGCGCGATCGCAGTGCTCAGTGAGGAGCACGCGGTTGTCCACGAGGACTCGAACTTCCCAGCCTCGCGACCAGGTCATGAACGCGCACCGTGCGCTGCAGCCCCGGCGCTGCATCGTCCAGAGCGTGCCGACATCGTTCGGAGCATCCGGCCGCACGGGTCTCGCGGAATGGCTGCGCATAAAACCTCTTTCAGGCAGATCCCCGAAATCTGTACGGGTTTCCCGTGAAGCCGAAGCGAAGAGGCTGTAACTTTCGTGTGACGTCCGCAAGTCCGGTCCGGCTAAAGCCGGACACTACAGGAATCCGCTGTAGCGCACTAATCTGCTGTAGCGTCCGGCTTTAGCCGGACTCCGCACTTGTCTGCTGTAGTGTCCGGCTTTAGCCGGACCCTGCGCATTACGGGTGGCCGCGGCGGGTCAGCACGCGAACGATCGCCATGAGGACCAGCACGAGGCCGAACGTGCAGACGATGGTGGCGCCGGTCGGCAGGTCGAGCACGAGCGAGAGGTAGACCCCGAGCGCCGACACGACCGTGCCCATCGTCCAGCCAATCGCGAGACGCTTGCCGATCGTGTCCGCATACATCATCGCCGCCACCGACGGCACGATGAGGTAGCAGAACACGAGCAGCACGCCGGCGATCGCGACCGACGACGTGACGACGAACCCGAACGACGCGTAGAACAGGAAATCCCACCACCTGACGTTGAGGCCGGTCGACTCCGGCGTGTCGTGGTTCATCGAGATCGCGAGGAAGGGCTTCCGGAAGATGTAGTGAAAGAGACCGACCGCGCCGTAGAGCGCCGCCGTCTGCGCCGACCTCGTTCCACGACACCGCGAGGATGTTGCCGACGAGCATGTGCTTCAGGTGCTCGGCCTCGGACGTCGACTTGCTCATCGCGAGGATCGCCGCGGCCGACGCCACCGCATAGCTGATGCCGATGATCGCCTCCTGCGGAATCCGCGCGCGCTTCCCGCGGATCATCGAGAAGACTCGCCGCGCCGATGAACGTGAAGACCAGGCTCACCCAGTAGACCGAGGGGGCGTGCGGATCGCCGTCCGACCACGGCAGCAGGATCGCGATCGTGGCGCCGAGCGCGGCAATCTGCGCCAGCGACAGATCGACGAAGATGACGCCGCGCTCGACGACGTGCACGCCGAGGTAGGCGTGGATCCCCGTCAGGATCAGGCTCGCGACGAACGGCGCGGCCAGGAAGTCGACGATCTGCCCGAACGTCAGGTCGCCCATCCTACGCGCGTGCCGGTCTGCTTGATCGCGGACGACGAGCGAGGTTGATGTCGTAGTCGAACAGCTTGAATGTAGTCCGTGACCTCCTTCACGCCGCCGACCGAGGGCAGCAGCACGAGCACCGGGCGCCGGTCTCGCGCCCGATCGCGTTCGGCGTCTTCAGGTCGAAGTACGGCTCGACGAGGATGATCTTCACGTTGCGCTGCTTCATCTCCTGCTGGAGATCGAGCGTGTGCGCCGGCGACGGCGGGATGCCCGGCTTCGGCTCGACGTAGCCGATCACGTCGAGGCCGAAGGCGTCGGCGAAGTTCGTCCACGATCGGTGATACGTGACGACCTTCAGCCCCTTGTACGGCGCCATCGCCGCCTTCCAGCGCTTCTCGGCCTCCGCGAGACGCCGGTCGAAGTCGGCGTAGCGCTCGGCGAAGTACGCCGCGTCGGCGCGGCTCAACTCGGTCAGCTTCGCCTGGATCGCCTGCGCGATGCGCCGGCCGTTGCCCGGATCGAGCCAGTAGTGCGGGTTGCCCGAGCGGATGGACGTCGCCCATCGCGCGCGTGATCTGTCCGGTCGGCATGTCGAGGATCCGCACCGTCAGCGAGGCGTCGAGGTAGCCCGCGCCGCCCGGCTGGATCTTCGCGTTCCGGCTCTGGGTGATGAGCGGCGGCAGCCACCGACCTCCAGCTCGCGGCCGACGACGACCAGCAGGTCGGCCGAGTGCAGCTTGATGATGAAGCTCGGCTTCGCCTCGACGAAGTGCGGATCCTGATAGCCCTTCGCGATGGATTCGACCGTCACCTTGTCGCCGCCGACCTCCGCGACGATCGCCGCGAGGTCCTGGGTCGTGGTGATGACCTTCACCGCGGCGGACGCGTCAGCGCCGGCGAGCGCTGCGACGATCACCGCGGCGGCCTGTATGAACATCTTCATGAGTCGTGCCTCATCTGGTCGGAGTCGCGTCCGACTGCCGGCCTGCAATCCATCGACTAGAACGCGTGCGCGCCGTGCGCGCCGATCGAGAACAGGAACTGGAACAGCGGCTTCGTTCGCGACGACGCCCTCGGCGTACCGCGTGCGGCGGTACTGCCCGCGAATCTGGCTGAACTCGCTCGGCCAGAACGTCAGGACGAGCGACGGCCCCTTGTCGACGAGCGACCCGTCGCTCGCGCGCGCCGATCGGTCGTAGCGCACGCCGCCGAACCAGCGCCGCGCGAACTGATAGTCGCCGCTGACGTACATCCCGAACGCCGGAACCAGCCCGTCTTCCTGCTCCCGGCGGCTCCACATCACTTCCGTGCGCGCCACGAAGCGGCGGTAGATCGCGCGCCGGAGCGGCCGGTACCGGAACGTCGCGTCGATCCCGATCAAGCTGCGTCGTGTTGTTCGGCCCGGCGTCGTTGTGGCCCTGCGCGAACGATGCGCCGACATCGAGGTTGGTGCCTTCCGTCAGGTCGCCGTACCCGCGCACGCGCCCGAGCCAGCTGACGTCGTCCGGCTCGTGCGACTCGAACACCCCGGAGGTTCGCCGCGTACAGACCTCGCCGGTGGCTTCGAGAAAGAACCACGGGTTCAGCAGCAGCTTCGACACGGAGACGCCGGCGTCGGTCAGGCCTTCCTCGCCGCCGAGCAGGTTCTCGCATCACGAGCGGCGTATCCGCCCACGCGCGCGAGTGCGTGTGCAGGGTGTTCACCTTGCCGAACTGCTGCTTCAGCTGTCCGACCTTCGCGAGCAGCCCGCCGGGAAGCGTCGGGAACGTGAGGAACCCCTCCTCGATCTCCAGCCCCTCCGGCGATGCGGCGAGGAAGAAGTCCGCTCGCGCGTACGGATCGACAATCGCCTGCAGCGAGACCTCCGCCTCCTGCAGCTCGAACGGAGGGAGCGGCTCGACGGTGTTGCGCCCTGCGGCGGCCGAGGAAATTTCCGGTTACCGCGATGTCGGGGTTGAAGATCTTCGAGGTAGCACCCGTGCCGCCGTACACGGGAAGCGCGCCCTGCGGTCCGCCTGCGCCGGCAGCGCCGGCAGGCACCTCGACGGTCGCCGGAGCGGCGGGCGCGGCCGCCGGCGCCTGCGGTGCGGCGGCGGGAGCCGCGCCACCCAGCCTGGCTTCGAGCGCGGCGAGCCGCGCGCCGTACGACTCGCGGATTGCCTCGAACTCCTGGCGCAGACGATCGAGCTCCTGCTTGATCTGCTGCGTATCGACCTGCGCCACCGCGGCCGGCGGCGGCACGGACGCAGTCTGCGCGCTTACAGGGACAGCCGACAGCGCCGCGAACGCAACGAGCGCGCATGTCGCAACGGACCGCGGCGAGGCATCAGGAACCCGCACGATCACCTCCAACGGAACGAACGAATCGAATTGACGCGAAGCGTGCGCGCTTTCGGCGCGGCAGCCTCACGTATCATGCGAACGTCGAACGTCAGCCGATGACTGGCGGGGCGCGGTCGGAGCTCTGGCAGAACCCCGGGAACTCGGGCGTGCGGAACGAGGAAGGGATCACGGCGCCAGCGTCACTCAGCCGGACGTCCGCGGGCGCCACCTGCGCATGAGGGGCCTTCGCGCCCGACGTGACGTTGCACGCCGTGCAGTGCGCGAAGGATCTCAGGTGGCAGTCGAGGCCGTGATGCGTCGAGGGCATCAGCGCCGACACGAAGATGAAGGCCGACACCACGAAGGTCGCGGCAAAGCCCAACCGTCCGCCGGTGAACCCCCCGAACAGCCTCATCTCCTCCATGATACGCCTACCGTGGCGGGAGCGCTGCCTGAGAGGCGGACCTCGTCGTCTAGCGCTGGAACCAGTATGCAATCTTGAACATCAGCACGTCGTCGGCGGGCGCGCGGAACGCCGCGCCGAAGTCGCGGCTGAACGCAAACTGTCCGGGGCTGGACAGGTCCTGACGCTGCTCGGTCCAGACGACGTACATCGTGGATCCGGGCTTCCACTCCCAGCGGAAGATGACGTTCAGGCGGAGCGACTTGAAGTTGAAGTCCGGGTCGCTGAAGGTGAAGGGCGCCCCGCCGTCGCCGGGGTCGACGGTGTAGATCCTCGCCGCGGGGTCGTAGCTCAACGCGCCGCGGTCGATCCCGTAACGCGTGAAATCGAACGTCCGCGGCTGCGCGAACTCCTTGAACTCGAGATAGTCGCCAACCGACATCAGCGGCTGGATGTAGGTCTGCAGGGACATCTTCGGCGAGAGAATGTAGTTGACGCGCGTCTGCAGGCTGAACTCCTTCTGGTTCAGCGTGCCGAACACGTATCGCGAGCCGTAGGTCGCCTCCGCGACGGGATCGACGACGGTATCGACGTACTGGGCCAGGCCGTGGTTGCGCGAGAAGGAAGGCCCGCTCGAGATCTCGAGCGAGGCGGTGGGAATGAAGCGGAGGCTGACGTTGCCGTTCCAGCTCCACCCGCCCGCGTCGTTGCTGTCGTAGCCGCTGTTCACGGACAACCTCAAACGTTTGCGGCTGTCGCTCTCGAAACCGGCAGAGCCTCCGCGCGCCGACGGTGACGCCATCGACGGCCCGCCGCGCGTCGTGCGATCGTCCTGCGCCCCTCGGAAGTAGAGCACGTTGCCGAAGAGCGACCAGTAGTTCTTGAGCTGCGCGTTGACGAACGTGAACGCGCCGTCACCCTGCACGTCGCCGCCGTAGTTCCACGTGTAGAACTTCGCGAGGGAGATGTACCGCTCGCGGAAGAGGCGACCGACCGTCGTCTTCCTCCACTGGTAGACCCCGTGCGCCCCGCCGCGATCCGCCATGAACGTGAACCCGGCGTCGCTCGAATCGAAGCCGGGGCTGACCGCCCAGAGCGCGGCGTTCACGTGGTGCACGCCGCTCTGGCGATTCAGGTTCACGCTGCCCGTCCATCCGCCGAGCGAGGTCGCGGCCGGATCGAGCTCGAGGTGCGTCGCGTCGGGACGTCCGAAGTAGCGCTGCGGCGCCTGCTGCAGCCGAGAGATCGCGCCGGTGCTGCCGCGCAGATAGCTGCCGGAAAACCGGCCGTGAATCACCCAGTCGCGCTTGGCGTCGAGGTAGTAGTGACCGTCGACGCCCGCGACGTAGGCTTGCCCTGGAAGCTCGTCGCGCAGCGCGGGCGCCGAGAGATCACGATTCACCGCGGTCGCGAGCACGCCGATTCCGGCGCGCCTCGTGACCTCGCGCTGCGCGCGGAGGACGAGATAGTTGGACAGCGGCTCGACCTCCGCCTCAGAGCTCACATCGTCGGTGACCGTCTCCGCGTCCTCGCGGCCCGTGACCGCATCGAGCAGCCCGAGATTCCAACCGCCGCGCGTCTTGCCGGTCAGCTTCGCCGCGCCGAGAATCGTCGTGGACGTGGGCGCGTCGACGAAGTCGCCCTCCGCCGAGCCCTGGGGGATCGGCCGATCCGGCGCGAATAGAAGATGAGCGGCTCGGCGCGGTTGAAGCCCCATTGGTTGTTGGCGCCGGTCCGCCCGAAGTTGTTGAAGATGTTCGCGCCTTCGATGAAGAACGGGCGCTTCTCGTCGAAGAAGGTCTCGAAGGCCGTCAGGTTCACGACCGCCGGATCGACTTCGACCTGACCGAAGTCCGGGTTGATCGTTCCGTCGAGCGACAGATTGCTGCTCATGCGGTACTTCAGGTCGACGCCCGCGCCGGCAAAGCCGCTGGCGCCGTCGTTGAACGGATCCGTCGGGGACGAGCGCTCGATGAACGACGCGCGGCTCAACGCGTACGGCAGGAACTCGACGGTCCGGTGCGGCGACACGCCATTCAATCCCTCGAGATGTCCCATGCGCGACGCCACGCCGTTTTCGTTCTTCGGGACGTGCACGAGCCACGCCTGTTCCTTCTTGCGCTGGATGTAGCGCATGGCGTTGATCCCGAACGTGAGGCGATCGGCCGAGGGGAAGCGGAGCTGCGAGTACGGGATGCGCATCTCGAGCGACCAGCCGGACTCGTCGACGGTGACGGCGGACTCCCAGACCGCGTCCCACGACTGGTCCGTCGAGGTGTCGTTGAAGATCGTCGAGTCCTGCTGCACGCCGGCAGCCGAGACCGCGAAGTAGGCCCCGGTCAGATGATCGTGATGCGGATCGAACAGGATCATGAAGCTGTCGGCCTCAGCGTCCTGATCACGGCGCGCGAGCTGCCTCGCAATTCGCCGGGGTTCGCGGTCCCTGAGCCGGACCCCGACGTACAGCGCGTTCTCGTCGTACACGACGCGCAGCTCGGTCGCTTCCGTCGCCGGCTTGCCCTCGTCCGGCTCGCGTTGGATGAACTCTGTGGCGGCGGGAGCTCGAACCCAGACCTCGTCGTCCAGGCGGCCGTCGACGACGATCGGGGAGGTTGCGCGGATCGTCTGCACGACCGGGACCGCTCCATGGGGGGACGCCTGCTGTCCGGCCGCAAAGGCTGATGTGGCGACGCCGCACATCAGGAGGATCAGTGCCGCAACGCGCCTCATCATCAACCAACCTTTGACGAGCGCGCGGCGCCGATAGTTTGACCCGCGGTCCACTCGGTCAGTATGCACGCTGGGCGGACCTGCGTGCATCTGCCGCCTTGCACCGACACGCGCATTGGCGTCAGACTGCTCTCTCTTCTGTAGTGTCCGGCTTCAGCCGGACCTGTCGGGTCCGCCTCGAGGCGGACGCTACGTACGGAATGCGTCATGAAATGGTTCACCGTCGTGTGCGCTCTGCTCACCGGGTTCGTCGTGCAGGAACGAAACAGGCCCGAGGACCGCGATGGCGGCTGGCCATGGTTCGGCCGCGATCCGGGCGCAAGCCGGTTCTCGCCGCTCACGCAGATCGATCGCGGGAACGTCGATCGCCTGACGCCGGCGTGGACCTTCGACACGGCGGTCGCCAGCGGCGAAAACATGCCCGGCGAGCCGACGACGAGGAACAACCTCCAGGTGACGCCGATCGTGGCCGGCGGAATGATGTACCTGACGGGCGGCAACACGATCTTCGCGCTGGAGCCGGAAACGGGCAAATTGATCTGGCGCTGGGACTCCGCGTCCACCGTCAGCCGCCGCGGCGTCGCTTACTGGCCGGGAAACGGGGGCCTCGCGCCGCGCGTGTATTCCGCGGCTGGCGACGGCCGCATGGTGGCGATCGACGCGCGAACAGGCCAGATCGCGGCCGGCTTCGGCGAGCGCGGGTTCGTGGATCTGCGGCAGGGCATCCGCGGCGACGCGGACGGCCCCTTCATGCTCATCACGCCGCCGGTCGTGCACGGCGACATCCTGATCACCGGCGGCAGCAACACCGAAGGCGAACCGGCCGCGGGTCTCTACGGCGATATCCGCGGATGGGACGCGCGCAGCGGCTCGCTCCTCTGGTCGTTTCACACGGTGCCGCGCCCGGGCGAGCCCGGCGTGGACACGTGGGAGAACGGCAGCTGGAAGAACCGAAGCGGCGCCAACGCGTGGACGTACATGACGGTCGACGTCGCGCGCGGCCTGGTGTTCGCGGCAACCGGCTCGCCGACCGCCGACTTCTACGGCGGCGATCGCAAAGGCAAGAACGTCTACGGCAATTCCGTCGTGGCGCTCGACGCGAAGACCGGCCGTCTCGAGTGGTTTCAGCAGCTCGTGCATCACGACATCTGGGACTGGGATCTGCCCGCGGCGCCGACGCTCATCGACGTCACGAAGGACGGCCGCAGGATTCCGGCTGTCGCGCAGATCACCAAGATGAGCACGCTGTTCATCTTCGACCGCGTGACCGGCCAACCGCTCTTCGGGATGGAGGAGCGGCCGGTGCCGCAGAGCGACGTGCCGGGTGAGGCCACGTGGCCGACGCAGCCGTTTCCGCTGCAGCCTCCCCCACTCGCGCGCACCTCGTTCGATCCCGCGAAGGATTTCTACTCCCTCACTCCCGAGCACGCGAAATACTGCCGCGACCTGTGGGATGCCAACCGGATGTTCACCAAGGGTATCTTCACGCCGCCCACGCTGGAGCGCACGATGGTCATGTTCCCCAGCACGCTCGGCGGCGGCAACTGGGGCGGGCTCTCCTACGATGCCGCACACGGGCTCGTCTTCACCAACATCATGAACCTCGGTCAGGTCGCGCGCATGGAGCGCCGCACCGGCGATCGCCCCGATCGATCGCCGTACTGGCGCACGTCGCCGTGGGGCTCCGCCTATGGCCGGTTCTGGAATCCGGAAACGAAGGTGCCGTGCTCGGCGCCGCCGTTCGGCGAGCTGCTCGCCGTCGACGTCAACCGGGCAAGGGTCGTGTGGCGCACCCCGCTCGGCACGTTCGACGATCTGAAGGCGCGGGGTTTCGGCAACACCGGTACACCGAATATCGGCGGAACGATCGCGACAGCGGGCGGACTCGTCTTCGTGGGCGCTACGATCGATCGACGTTTTCGGGCGTTCGACGCGGAGACCGGAAGGCTTCTGTGGGAGACGACGCTCGACGCGAGCGCGCACGCGACACCGATGACGTTCATGGGACGCGACAGCCGTCAATACGTCGTCGTCGCCGCCGGCGGCGGAGGGCTGCTGCAATCCCCGCCGGGATCGACCATCGTCGCGTTCGCGCTTCCACGTCGTCAGTCGCAGTGACGCTGAACCGCCGCTCGTACGTGGCTCCGGCTTCAGCCGGACCGTAACGCGTCCACCTGAAGGTGGAACTACAGCGAGATATTTCGGCGACCTGCTACCGGCTTGAGAGCGAGATCTCGTCGACGACCGCCCGCGGCGGCAGGGTGGCGGCGAGCCAGACGCAGGCGGCGATGTCTTCGGGCTGCAGCATGGCCGCTCGCGCCTCCGGCGACGGCGGCTCCGGACGCTTGTCGAGCAGCGGCGTGTTGATGTCGCGCGGACAGATCGAGCACGCGCGCACGCCATTGCGACGCTCTTCCGCGTTGATCTGCTGCGTCAGGCCGTGCAGGCCGAACTTGGACGACACGTACGCCGCGCCGGCGAGATCGCGCGCGACCTTGCCGACGTCCGAGTTGATATTGACGATCGTCCCCGTGCCGCGTACGCGCATGCCGGGAAGGAACGCGCGCACGCAGTAGTACGCGCCGTGGAGGTTCGTCGCGAGCACCGCGTGCCAGTCGTCGAGCGACAGCGCCTCGAAGCTGCGCCTGGGCACGTTGATGCCGGCGGAATTCACCAACAGGTCGACAGCGCTGAACCGCTCGATCACCGCCGCGCCCATCGCTTCGACGTCGGCGGCCGAGCTGACGTCGCACGGGAAGATCGACACTCGACGCTCGGCCGCACCGCCGGCGAGCGTCGACGTCTCGACCATGGGCTCGGCCCGCCGGCCCACGAGCGCGACGCCCCAGCCTTCGACCGCGAACTTGAGCGCGATGGCACGGCCCACGCCGCTGCCCGCGCCGGTAATGACGGCTACGCTCATCGACTCTCCGGATGCTCGCCGGCGTCGATCAATTGCCGGACCGTTCGAGGTTCGTCTTCGTCGCCTTGAGCACGGCGGTCATGCCCTTCTCGGCCTCGGTGCGCACCTTCCCGCGGATCATGTTGCCCGTGAACCCGCTCAATCCGTCCGACCGGCTGCGGGTCACGCTCACGAACCAGAATCCCCTGCCGCGCGCCGGATCCGGCACGAGCACCCGCAGTTCGAGCGCGGTCCAGAAGTAGTGGCTGGCGTACAGCATCTTCGACGCGACGACGACGTGCGTGGGCTCCTCGGCGATCACGAGATGGTTGATGCGTGTCGTCGGCTTCAGGCCGAACGTCGCTTCCTGCCAATAGAGGAACGAGTGGGAATTCGGCAGCGTGGCTTTTGGGAAGTCGAGGAGATACTGCTTGACCGCGGGAAGGTATTCCGTCAGCGCCGGAATGCGATCGACCATCGACTTGAATTCCTCGCCCACGAAGGTCGGCCTGCTCGAATCACGGTAGGCCGCGAGCCTGGCGTTGCCGCCCTGGAGGTAGCCTGTCACGTATTCGAGCGCGATACGCCGCATCAGCGCCTCCACGTCCTGGTGCGCGGTCGGCTTCGACCAGTCGATCTCTTTCTTCATGCGGAGAAGCGCGCCTTCGCTCAGCTTGATCTCGCACGAGCCGACGCGGCATCGCCTGAGATCGGCGACGTCATCGGCAGGAAGAGCCATCGCCGCGAAGTCCTCGGCGCGCGGCGGCTCGCTGATCTTCTTCGTGACGCGGAAGCTCCCGCCCTTCTCGAGCTGCTCGATATCCCTGACCAGCGCAACGTAGCGCGAGACGGGGGCGTCGATCCACGTCGCGCCGAACACCGACACTTCTCGCGACGGATCCGCATCCACGAGCTTCGTGAGCGGCTGACCCGCCATCAGCTGCGACCGCTGCGCGGGGCTCAGCCCGGCGTGCTTCGCGACATAGGATTCGAGCGGCGCGGGCAGGACGGCGGCCTGCCGTGCGGCCAGGTGGATCGCCCACAGGCCGGAAAGCGCCACGCACACAGGGAACGCGCGCGCGACCCCCACCAGCCTCATCGGACCTCCTTTGCGCTACGAGCGCTTCGGATCGTTCGACTGATAGTAGATCGCTTGACCCGTGGCCGTTGACGGGAAGAGATCGATCGGATGATCAGCCGCCCCCCGGCAGAGGTCCTCATCCGACTCGAGAGTTGCGCATTGTCACCGATGGGGCGACTCGATCTTCGCGACCCCCGAGCCCTGGAGCGTGAGCCTCATCAGGTCTTCGCCCCAGATCACTTTACCCTCGAACACCTGCTGGATCTCGTGCACGATTTGCTCACGGATCCCAGGCTGATCGATCTGCGCGAGGAGGTGCGTCAGCACCAGCGTCTTCACGCCGGCGCGTTTCGCGATGAGGGCGTTGTCGCGATGGTTGCCGCAGGCGGCGCGATACGCGGGGCTCGGCTCGGTCCCGCTGAAGTAATGATTCATGTGGATGAGCAGATCGCAGCCCCGCGCGAGCTCGACGATGCTGTCGCTCGGCCCGCTGTCGCCCGTGTAACAGACGGATCCTTCCATCGTGTCCAGGCGGAACGCCAGGCACTCGAGATAGGGCTGCACGTGCTGGGCGTGGCCGGCCGTCAGCTTCCAGGTCGAGCCTTCGACGACCGATCCGGCGCGAATCTCCGTCACCTGCGGCGCCGGACGCCGCCTCGGCAGCGTGCCGCCGCGCGCCTCGAACACGTCCAGGCTGCTCCGATGCTCGACCCGGGCGCGAATGTCGGGTCCATACACGCCGTCGGCGCCGAAGAGCTGCTCCGTCATGCGGGCGATCGGCGCGGGTCCGTATACGTTCAGCTCGGGAATCCGACCGGCGCCCTGATCCCAGCGCTGCAGCACGAGCCGGCCGTAGTCCATGCAGTGGTCGTAGTGGAGATGGGTGAAGAAGGCGTGCGTGACATCCACCGTCCGATGACCGCTCTCGATCAGACGATGATGCGCACCGGGTCCGTGGTCCCAGACGATGAGGTCGCCGCCGACGCTGATCAGGTATCCCGAGCTCTGGCGCGTCAGTGACGGGGCTGGCGTTCCCGTCCCGAGGAGCGTGACGGTCAGCGGCCTGGCAGCCGGCGTCGGCGTCGCGTCCTTCGATCGATCCTGAGCGTCCGCGACCGCGGGTGAAGCCGTGGACGCCGCAAGCGCTGCGATGAAGTCTCTGCGTTTCACACCGGCACCTCGGCCCTTCTCATATCGGGGGCCGAGGACGGCGTCAAGTCGATTCTGTCGATGGGCCCATAACCCCGCGACTAGATGCTGGCGGACGCCTGCACGCTCATCACGTTCAGCCGGTAGAAGAGTCCCTCGAGGAATCGTCCGCTGGTGACGAGCGGCCACAGGGACCGCGACGTCAGCGAGATGATCTGCGTCGAGTCGTGTTCGTCCTGCCAGTCGTAGAGGGCAATCTGCTGCTGAAGCGTCATCAACGACACGTCCCCGATGATGACGGGCCTGCCGTCGTCGACATCGGGCAGGCTGAGCGGGCCCGGCAGCACGCGGACGTGCGGACGCCGGGGACAGAGATCGGCCAGCACGTCGAAGGCGGAACTGGCGGCGACGTCCACGCACTGCACCAGCACGTTGAGGTGCGGGTCGTGCGCGATCGCCGATCGCAGCGCCGCGTCCTCGTCCCGCAGGGTGTCGGGCGAAAGCGCGAATCGGCTCTGCTGGCTCCGCGTGGCGTGCACTGACGAAAGTAAGCCCGTGTCTTCGTGCCGGTAGGACGACTGCAGCTGCATGACGATCGAGATCATGGCGACCACCTTAGGGCTCCGAGCAAGTGGATGTGAACCTGTCTGACTGCCTCGCTATGACAAACGAGCGTCCCGGCCAAATCCCCTCACCCCACGGGCGGGGACACTCAATCGGGACAGTCAAGGTTGAGTGTCCCCATAGCCAAGAAGCGCGTACTTCGCTGAAGAAACTGCCAGGCAACGGTCGTAACTTGCTGAGAAAGCGGCGGAGCGGCATTCGGGGACAGTCACGCGTGACTGTCCCGATTGAGTGTCCCCGGTTAGAAGGATGCGCGGCGGCCGAAGCGCCAGGCGAGCGCGAGGAGGGGGATGGCGACGAGCATGGCGACGCGGAGGCGCGGCACGGCTGAGGTCGCGCGGGCGTGGCGCGGCTCAGGACGGCCCCCGGGAAATGGACGGAACTCGCCATCGCCGAGCAGCACCAGGCTCGCCCACGCGGACGGCGGTCTTCCGGACTGGATCGCCAGCGTCTTCGCGTGCTTCAGCGCCTCGGACAGCGACGCGCCCTGCCCGAGCCGCTGATAGAACGCTTCGAAGAGCCACGCCGCGTCCTCGTCGCGGATTGGCCACCGGCTGCCGATGACGGTCTGCGCGCCGGCCTCGAAGAACGACCGCGCGAGGCTCAGCACGCCTTCGCCGCTCAACACCGTCCCGGACGCGGTCTGGCACGCGGACAGCACGACCGTGCGGCCCGCGAGGTTCGAGGCCCTGGATCTCGCGCGCCTGCAGGAGACCGTCTTCGGTCCGGCCGCCGGGCGCGAGCAGCACGGCCGAACGCTCGGGTCGCGCTTCGTCCGCGATCGCATGCACCGCGAAGTGCACGATGTCGTATTGCCTCAGGTCGCGATCCTTCAACGCGCGTTCGGACGCACGCTCGCCCACCAGCGCTTCGACGTTGCCGAGATACCGGACGAGCGCGCGGCTTTCACGCCGCGCGTACGGCAGCGGACCGGAGCTGAGCCCGCGATCGAGCGCCGCATTCCGCTCGACGGCGTCGGGTCCGCGCATCGCACCGATCGACGGATCCGCAAACGCCAGCGAGGTCCCCGTCGCCGATCGCTTCGCATTCGTGCGCCAGTGGCGCCACAGGGTCGCGGACGGCACCACCGAGATCTCGAAACGCGTGGCGACCGCGGAACCGTCGCGCCCCGATCGCAGGGCGTCGAACGGCAGGTTGTGCAAGGGACCATCAGGCACGACGACGAGCTTCTGGATCCCGGGCGGCAGATCGCGAATCGCGGGCGCGAGCAGCTCCTCGTAGAGCCGTGCGGCCGATGCCGCATCGAGCCCGTCGGATCGCTGCAGCAATCCGCTGAACACGGGGACGATGGTCGTCAATTGCGCGCGATCGAGCAGGCGGTAGACCTTCTGATGGCCCTTCGCGACGGCGACGAGCCACGAGCCGCCGCCGAAGTTGTTGTCGTAGGTCTCCCACAGCCCGACCTGGTAGGACAGGAACGCCTCGTCGTCCGCGAGCGTGTCGCGCACGTTCGACAGCGCAGCGAACGCCGGCGGCGCGGGCTCGGCGCCCGGAAATGCGATGTGAACCTGCCGGCGCGCCTCGTGCTCCTGCAGCTCGAGGCTCTGCAGCCGCGCGCTCGCCTGCCGACGCTCGTCAGCGGTGATCGTCGGATCCAACAGGCGGCGCTGGACCGCGACGATGGCTTCGAGCAGCGTGCGGCGCGCCGAGACCGCCGGATGACGGGGATCGGGACGCGCGCGCGACTGCTCCAGCGTATCGAGCAGCGAGCGTGCACGCATCCGCTCGGTGATCGAGAACGCGAGTGCCGCGTCGCCAGCGTCCGCGGACTCGAGCAGCCGTCCCGACAGCCAGTAGTAGTCGGACGTCCACGTCGAGAAGAGCTCGGCGCTCCCGCCCGAGTCGCCCTGGAGCGTTCTGAGCGTTTCAACCGCGGCGAGCGATTCGAGCGCGTCCTGCACCGCTGCCGCACGCGGCTTGGTCTTCCAGCTGTGATGCATCCGCTGCTGCGCACTGTACGCGTCCGTCCTCGGACTGTTCGCACGCCTGGTCGCGTCGAGCGCGCGAAGCTCCGCCGCCCGCGCTTCCTTCGGTGACGTTTTGGAGAGCAGCGACGATTTGATCCACGAGCACACCGCCTCGTCGTGCGGCTGCTTCACCTTGACCGCGAGCTCGAGGCAACCCTCGACGTGCTCGAGCGCGGTCCGCTCCGCCCCCGGCTCGCTCCTCAAGATGTCCGCGAGCACGGTGCGCGTCTTCAGCGTCATGTCGCGATTCTGAGCGCGCACGCCGGTCGCGAGCGAACGTTCGGCCAGCGCCAGGAGTCGCGCCTTCGCGCCAGGGGAGGGCAGCAGGCTCTCGATCAGCATCGACGTGTTCAGGATGTTGTATTGCGCGTTGGCCTGCGCGAGGCTTTCGTTCCCCGCCGCCGCAAGCTCGTCGAGCTTTTCGAACGTGCGCAGCGCTTCGTCGAGCCGGCCGAGCCGGAACGCGACGAGGCCGAGCGAGTTCAGCGTGCTGCGCTTCAGGCGATAGGGACCGTCCGGAAAGATCGAGGCCTCGGTTTGCTTCAGCAGGCGATACGCGCGGCTCAGATCCCCGCCCGCGTCCTGCACGTGCGTGGCTTCGAGCGTCCACGCGCGCGCTTTGAGGAGCGGATCGGACGTCGCCGCGCCGAGCGCGGCCACACGTTCCGTCTCGGCCGCCGCCTCCTTCACACGTCCCTTCGGAAACAGGAAATTCCGCAGGTTGCTGCGCGCGAGGATCTCCCCTTCGACGTGGCGTGCGGACTGGAAACCCTCGGCCGCCTTCCGGTAGAGCGCTTCGGCGCGCTCGGGGTTCCGGCTGCGGTAGACATGGCCGTAGGCCATCGGCAGCCAGTTGTTCGCGGGATTCGCGGCGATCAGATCCTCGAACGTGCGCGCGGCGTCGTCCCAGAGGTTCTGCTGCTGCGCGACTTCGTAGAAGCAGTACGCCGACTCGTAGTTGTCGGGCTGACGCGCGAACTGCTCCGCGCACTTCCCGAACGGCGACGGCGACGGCGGCGGTGCCTGCGCGGCAAGCACCGCCTGCATCGAAATCGCCGCCGCGCCGACGAGCTTTAGCATGTTGGTGTAATCAAGCTATTGCAATTGCGGATCGGAGATTACGGATTGCTGATTGGGATCGGTGATTGAGGATCGGACGATTGACCGGCACGGGGGCTTTGACGGCCAATTCTACAATTCGATCCCCAATCCGCAATCCGCAGTCCAAATCCTCAATCCCCAATCTTCAATCAGCGATCCGCAATCCGCAGTCCCCAATCCGCAATTTATTAGTCTGGCAGTCGACCATTTCCCCCGCCGTCGTGCATGGTGCTGACGAAGCGCAGAACCTCAAACTCCTCCGCGCGGCGCGTGGACCGGAGCGACGCCGGATGGAGGCCCGTCACCGAAGTACCCCTGAGCGAGATGATTTCCGCTGTGCCCAGGATGCGGCGCGGGCCGGTCGCGTTACTCCCTTCGACGATGCCGGCATGCACCCGGTACTGTCCCGGCTTCAGCCACTGGAGCGTCGCGGATTGGCCGGGCCCGAGCTGCACGTCGCGGCGCGCCACAACCGTGCCTGAGGCATCGATGAGACGCATCAGCGCCGTCGCGGGCGGACCGCCGCGCCCTTCGTGCAGCGAGACATGGAAGTTGACGCCCTCGTCCGAATTGAGGGTGAACAAGCCGCTGTTGACGAAGCTGGTGGGGGGTCCCGGCAGCACCACGACCTGAGCGGCGCCGACGCCGACCGCAACCCCAATCAAGAGAAGTACGAATCCCGTGATGCGCTTTGACATGTCCGTTCCCTCCGTGCACGAACCCGGAACAATCCGTTCGCAGCAGCCTTCCGGCGTGCGTTACTGAGCCCTCACGACGAATGTTGGCGACGAAATGCGTTCCCCGTTTGGCATTGACGCGACCACCTGCCAGAAGACCCGGGAACCGGCAGGCACGGTCGACAGCGAGTCGGCGGGAACGCGGTACTCCGGCGCGCTGATGTCACTCACGGTCGCGATCACGCGGAGATCCTCCGTCGTGACGCGCAATTGGTATCGGGATCCTTCCGGTCCCGGCGTCCACCGCAGCACGAAGGCGTCGCGCGGCAGCGCCGTGTCGGACGGCATGGGCGACTCGACGGCGTAAGGAGCCTGCGTCCGGAAGTTGTTCGCCGGCGTGCGCTGTATCTGAAAGATCCCGAAGCCGACCCCGGCGATGAGCGCGGCGGCCAGGCCGAGCCACGCGGGGCTCCACGATCGCGGCTCGAGGAGCGCCGTCGCCGGCAGATCGCCGCGCCGGGCCTGCTGCAGCTCGTGGGCCACCCGCCAGGCTTCCGCGTACGCCGGATCAACGGCGACTCTCGCAATCATCGAACGGCGCTCCTCCGCCGGCAGATCTCCCGACACCGCGCGCCACACGCGATCCAGGTCGTCGTCGGAGCATCGCGCCGACGACGTCGCCGCGAGATCGCGGAACGCGTCCTTCAGTCTGTCGTCGGCGTCGTGTGGAGCAGTCACGGTCTCAGTCCTTTGGTCGACAAGCACTCGCGCAGATCGGCGAGCCCCCGGTATACGAGGTTCTCCGTGCGCTTTGCGGGCCAATCCAGCAGGCGAGCCGCGTCGGGCACCGAGTGTCCCTGCAAGTACAGGGTCACCGCCAGCCTCCTGTCCTCGATCATTCGCGACAGGCAGTCCTGGATGCCCGCTCCGATTTCGCGCGACGCCGCCTCTCTCTCCGGATCGCGTTCCACGACGGCCGATCGGTCGACGGCCTCGCTGTCGAGAGCCGTCTCCTGCCGCCGCGTCACTCTTCGTATCTCGTCAACGAGAACGCTGTACGCGACCTTATGGAGATAGGACGATGCGAAGGGGGCATCTCCCTCAGGGCGGGGAGGTTGGGACTCGACGATCTGCATGACGCGCATCATCGCGGTCTGCACGAGATCGTCGCGCTGATTGGCCAGCCAGCTCGGACAGATGCGGGCGACGGCTCGGGCGACGTCTCGACGCAGCTTCGAGTAATCGATCGACTGACTCGCTGTGAGCACCGGAGTGATTCGGAGGAACGCCGCAGCCGGCGAGAGTCTAGCACGAACGCTTCGGCCTTCCCGGAAGTCCAGCTCGTCAATACATGCGTCGATTCGCACGTGAGGGATTCGCGGTCCGCCGGTCGTTCAGTAAGCAGGCGCGACAGCAATCGCATCGTGACCGCAGGATTGAATAGCGAGGACCCAGTGATGTGCCGCCTCCGGCAGACCGCCACACGAACCCGAGTGCTGGCGCTGATCGGTGCGTCGCTGGTCCTCGCGGCCTTCTCCAGCCCTGGCTTCTACGAGTGGAGCAGCTGGCAGATGGGACACGCGATCGACAGATGACCGCCAGCCGCGAGCGACGAAAGGAGACGTGAGCTCATTGACGGGACGACGGCTCGCGGCTGGCGCGCTCATGATCTCTCTCCTCTATCCGGGAGCGATATCCGCGCAGCGCGTGACTGGCGGCGGGATCACGAGCGGGGTCGACACCTGTCTGGGCCGACCCGTGACGCACACCGTGTACCCCGGAGAGTACTGGCCCGGCACCGCCAGACCGGACGTGGTCGTCGTGATTGGCAACGCCGAGATACTGACGGGCCTTGGCGACGACGTCGTGTGCGTGTTCGCAGACCCGCGAGAACGGTATGGGCATGGCGCGCACATCAACACGGGCACCGAGAACGATACGGTCATCACGTATGGAGGCAGCAACACCATCGATACCTTCGATGGTGACGATCTCGTCTACCTCAACGGCGACATCGAGAGCGTGGACGCCGGCAACGGAAACGATCACGTCTGGGGGCTCGGAGCCGACACGGCGTTCATCGACGGCGGCGACGGCAACGATCTGATCGTGGGCAGCCCTGGCAACGACGGCCTCCACGGCGGCGAGGGGGTCGACATGATCCTTGGCGCGGCCGGCGACGACAACATCAACGGCGACGGCGATCCGGACTCGCTGACGGGCGGCTCCGGGTTCGACGACATCGACGGCGGGCCGGACGCGGACACGTGCTTCGAGACGATACCTGGCGGCGGAACCTTGACATCGTGCGAGGACACGCCGCCGTACAGTGAACTGCCCGAGTCGGGCGGGAGCGCAGCGCACGCGCCGGTCGAACGCGAGCCCCGGCATCTCCACCTACTCCGCTCGAGTGAGCGACAGGACTCTTCGGTCGTGTGATCGGTTCGACGTATACTCGCCGCCACCAGCCCGAAGGGCACGTACCTTCGCTGAGATGGGTGGAGCGATGCGGATCCTGGAATTGAGCGAAGGTGAGTGCGCGAACGTCTTGAGCCGGGCGCAGCTCGGGCGCCTCGGGTGCTCGCGAGACAACCAGCCCTACGTCGTGCCGATTCACTTCTCCTTCGACGCCGGCCGGAACTGCGTCTACGCGTTCTCGACCATCGGCCAGAAAGTCGTCTGGATGCGGGAAAACCCCAAGGTGTGTCTCGAGATCGAAGAGATCGTAGACAAGACCCAGTGGACGACCGTCATCGCCTACGGCGTGTATCAGGAGATTCACCAGTCCCCGGAAGAACAGGAGGCGCGCATGCGCGCGGAGCGCCTCTTCCAGGAGCGGCCCGAGTGGTGGCTCCCCGCGGCCGCCAAGCTGTCGTCGGGCGAACGCCACGACATGGTCGTCTACCGCATCCAGATCGAGCGGCTGACCGGCCGCCGCGCCGGCCCGCGGTCGTAGATCGACGTTCGGATCGGCGGGAATCGACTCACAGTGATACGATTCGCACCGGTTTCCAACCGGAAGGAGTCGGATGCCGCTCCTCACTGTGCGCGCGGCGGCCGGGCAGCTCGGCGTCGCGTACTCGACCTTGAAGCGCTGGGTCCACACGGGCCGCGTGCGGACGACGCGGACGGATGGCGGCCACCATCGCATCTCCGACGTCGAGATCGATCGCCTGCTGGCGCGCCAGCAGCCGGGCGCGGCGCGGCGCCGCCCCACGCCGGCCGACGACGAGAGCCTGTACGGCCTCAGCGCGCGCAACCGGCTGCGGGGATTCGTGGAGGAGGTCCGCGTCGACGGGCTGCTCGCGCAGGTCCGCCTGCGGGTCGGCGATCAATCCCTGACCGCGGTGATCACGGCGGACGCCGTGCGGTCGCTGAAACTCCGCCGCGGTGACGACGCGCTGGCGATCGTCAAATCGACGGAGGTCATGATCGCGCGCGCACGGCAGACGGAACCAACCAGGAGGAAGACAGCTGCAGCGTCCGGCTTCAGCCGGACCCGAACCAGACGGCTGTAGTGTCCAGCTTCCGCCTTCGCGCAGTCAGCCGGATGTCCTCCCGGCCAGCGCCAGCGCCTTCGGGAAGAGGATGTTGTTCTCCAGGTGCACGTGCTGGTGCAGGTCCTGTTCGAACGCCTGCAGCGCCTGTAGGCAAACCCGGTAAGTGGTGCAGCCGTCGTCCGGCACGGAATAGCCGCCGGTCAGCTGACTGATGCGCGCCATGGCTGTCCCGGCCGACTCGTGCTCGAGCTCCATCATCCGGATCGGATTCTCGATCGCGCCGAATGGCGCGCCCGGCGCAGCGCAGCCCTGCTTGACGGCGGCGGCCATCGCCCCGATGTACGGAAACAGGATCCGTTCTTCCTTCTCCATGTGCGCGGTCATCTCGGCCGACACGTCGGCCGTCAGCGACGCGACCTCGCGCAGCTCCGGATGTCGATCGCCGTGCACGCTGGCCAGCTTCTGCGTGAAGCCCGTCAGCGACGGCAGCGTGCGCCGCACGTAGTCGTGGTGCTTCTCGACGATGAAGCTGATGAGCAGCTCCGGTTCCCACGCATCGAACGGCAGGCTGGCGCTCGAGTACTGCGACGTCCGCTCGATGGCTTCGATTACGACCGCGGCGTCCACATTGCGCTGCCGGCACGCGTCCGCGAGCGTGCGCTTGCCGCCGCAGCAGAAATCAATCCCAAATCCCTGAAATACCGCGGCCAGGCGGAAGTCCTGCGCGACGATCTCGCCGACGGTGCTTGCTTCGCTTATCTGCATCGTGCCTCCTCGAAGTTCACAGCCTACCCGGGCCGCGTCCGCCGGCATATGACGCCCGTCATAGGAGCCCGCGAACACCGAATGAGTGTGTGATAGGTTCACTGGCGGTCCGGCTGAAGCCGGACACTACACGAGTCTCGTCCGGCTAAAGCCGGACGCTACAAGCGAACTAAGACACCTGTAGTGTCCGGCTTTAGCCGGACGAGACTCGTGTAGCGGCCCCTACTCTGCGGCGGTGGTCTCGAGCGTCTTGCGATCGAGGACGACGAACCCGTCTTTCTCGGTTCGAACGACCTCGTCCTTGCCCCAGCGGCTCATGATGCGGATGGCGGTTTCGATCGTCGTCCCGTTCATGTCGGCCAGTTCCTGCCGGGAGAGCGCCAGCGGAATGAGCGTGCCGCCCCGCTCCTGGCGCCCCATTTCTGTCGCGAGCTTTAGAAACAGCCGCGCGAAGCGGTGCTCGATCCGCGTGCCGCTCAGCTCCGCGAGCCGATTGGTCAACTCGACGAGGCGAACCGTCATGCCGAGCAGCAGGCCGCGCACGAGCGACGGATGTTCCTCGAGCAGCCGGAAGAACACCGGGCGCGGGATCACGACGCAGGACGTGTCCTGCAGCGCGACGGCGCTCGCCGGGAACGGGCGGCCGTCGTAGGCGGCAACGGCTCCGAGCGGATCGCCGGGACCAAAGACTTCCAGGATGAGGTCCTTGCCCGTGGGCAGCATCTTGAAGATCTTCACGCGGCCGGAAGCAATCGTGTAGAACGCGTCGGACGGCGCGTCCTGCTCGAAGATCGTCTGCCCCTTCTCGTACTGCCTGACCGACGCAGCCTGCGCCACCGTGTGGCGATCCTGCGGCGACAGCTTCCGGAACACCGGTGTCTTCGCCAGCAGCGCTTCCACGTCTTCGCCCGTCTGCGGCATCCCGCGATTCTAGTTGACCATCCGCGGACGGCGACACACAGTCGGCAGTCGGCAGTCGTGAGTCGTCAGTCTTAGTCGGCAGTCACAGTCGACAGTCGGTAGTCGGGTCGACAGTCGACTGCCGACTGTGACTGACGACTCCGACTCACGACTCACGACTCACGACTGCCGACTGTCACGTCTTCGGCCGCACGTTCCACTGCTGCTGGCGTGAGGGCCCGCACTCCCAGATCTGAATGCGCGCGCCGTCCTTCTGCTGCTCGGCGTCGAGGCACTTGTCGGATCCGTACCTGATCTCCGCGCCCATGACGCGCCACATCTGCTGCTTCGATCCGTTGCAGTCCCAGATCTGCACGGGCGCGCCGTTCTTGTCCTGCTCGCGAGGGTTCACATTGAGGCACTTGCCGGCGCCGCTCCTGATGCCGTAGCGATCGAACAGCCATTCCTGCTGCTTCGACCCGTTGCACTGCCACAGCTGCACGCGGCCGCCGTTGTTGTTGAGGTCGGGCGCGTGCACTTCGAGGCACTTGCCGCCGGCCGCGATTTCCACGACCTGCCCGCGCGGCTGGACGCTCCACGACGCCGCTCGGCCGGCCGACAGCGTGACAACGCAAGCCACACAGGCCGCACCGGCGGCCAGAACTCCGCGATCCATGACTACCTCCATCCGTTCGCAGGGACTGCCTCCCAGCGGATCTCAGGTCGCGCCCCTCGCTCTCAGGATCTTCTCGAGCTCGACGTCGCCGTTCCGGCTCGCCCAGTAGAGCGCGGATCGTCCGTCCTTGTTCCTGGCGTTCAGGATCTCCTCGTCCTGGATCGTGCGAATCAGCAACTTCGCGACGTCCGCGCGCCGGTACTGGACCGCGAGGATGAGGGCGGTATCGCCGGCCTTGTTGGCGGCCGCGAGGTCGACCTCCTTCCTCACGAAGAGCTCGACCATCCGCAAGTGTCCGCGTAGCGCCGCCACGATGACGGGCGTGTCGCCGGCGTTGTTCACGGCGTCGAGCGACGCGTCGTGCTCGAGGAGGACCTCGGCCACGCGCGTGTGCCCCTCGCGTGCTGCCAGGATCAGCGCCGTGTCGCCGTCCTTGTTCTTCGACTCGATGTGCACTTCGCCATTCAGGAATTCGATCACCTTCTCCACAGAACCCTGCTGGGCGGCCTCGAGCAGCGTCGTCTGAAGCGCGCGCGGCGGCGCGGCGCACAGGTAGAGAGCCGCCAGGAGCGAGAGCCAACGGTCTCCGGAAGTCATGACCGCCCCCTTCGTCTTGTCCACGCGACCCGCACGCGGTCCGGGGTCATTTCGCGCACGTCTCGTGGTACGGCGTGCCGGGCAGAATCACCGACCATTCTTCGGTCGGCAGCGAGCGATTCGCCGTACGGCACGCGTATCGTTCGAGCGCGTCCTCGCTGAGATTCCACACGCGAATCGTTCCGTCGTGGTCGCCGGACGCCAGGCGGTCGCCCGGACCGAACGCCAGGCTCTGGACGACGCCGCGGCGGCCCGATGTCAGGACGCCGAGGAGCCGCCGCGTCGGTACGTCCCAGATGAAGATCTCGCGCTGGACGGTGCTGCCGACAGCGAGGCGCTTTCCGTCGGGGCTGAACGCGAGCCTGCCCACGGTCGTTTCGACATCGCGATCGGCGAATCGCACTTCTGCGCCTGTCGCAAGATCCCACAGGACGACTTCCCTGCCCTGCGTCACCGCGAGCGTCGTCGCCGTGGGATCGAACGCCAGCCCATCGACCTGCACACCGTTCTCGTCTTTCTTGCCGTTCTTCATACGGCGCAGCTCCCGGCCCGACGATAGATCCCAGACGACGACCTCGTTCTCGATGAAAGTCCCGTACGCCATCAGATCCCGCGCGCGACTCAGTGCGACGCTGGTCACGTCATTGTCATGGCCGATCTTCACGGCCGCGCCGATGGCGTTTCCGGTCTCGACCGACGACACCTGGAGCAGCTCGTTGCCGAGCGCGGATCGGCGCAGCGTGCCGGTCCGATCGAACGCCAGCGCGAGGACGCGGCTTTCAGAAGACGCAGCCTGCTGAACGGGTTCGAAGGCACGCGTGCCGAGATTCCACTTCGAGGCGCGCTGATCGCCGTTGCTCCACACGAGCGACTGGCCATCCGCGCTCCACTCGAGCGCTTCGATTGACTTGCCGTTCTTCACCCGGATGAAGTGCTCGACGAGCGTCTCGTCCGCGAGGTCCCAGAGGATGACGTTGTTGTCCCAGCCGCCTGAGATGAGGCGGTTGCTGTCCGGGCTGAACGCGACGCTGCGCGCGATCGAGCCGTGGCCCGTGAGCGCCACCGGCCGCTCGTTCACGCGCGTCCATGCCTGCTCGCCCTGTCCGGCGACGTCCCACACCCGGATGGTGCCGTCGTCGGTTCCCGACACGAGCAGCCTGGAATTCGGTGCGATGGCGATGGAGCTCACCGCCGACTGGCCGCTGAGCGTCTTGATCGGCGCCGTCGCGTTGGCGTCGCGAGCGTTCCACAACTGGATCGTCCTGTCGTTGCTGCCGGAGACGAGCACGTGTCCGTCGGGACTGAAGGCCAGGCTCGTCACGGGTGCCGTGTGCTTCTTGAGCTCGCGGCCGCGGTTTTCGTTTGCCAGCTCCCAGATCATGAGCGACCCGTTGAGATGACCGGTGGCGATCCGCGCGCCGTCGGGGCTGAAGGCCACGCTCAGCACCTCGCTTTGAGACGTGGCGACGGTCGTCGGACGCGGCTGATCCGGCTGCCCTGGCGCCGGCAGATCCCACACGATGACGCTGCCGCCGAAAGTGCCCGTCGCGAGGCGCGCGCCGTCACTGCGGAACGCGAGGCTCCGGACGTCCATGCTGCCCGCGACGAGCTTGTACGCCATCTCCCACGTGGACAGGCTCCAGAGCTCGACGGTGCCGTCGCGGAGTCCCGCCGCGAACGTGCGGCCGTCGGGACTGAACGCGACGGTCTGCACTTCTTGCTCGCGCGACGGCAGCTTGCGGGGCTCGCTCGTCTCCGGGTTCCAGAGCACGATCTCGCCGCCTCCGCCCGCGGAAGCCGCGAGCTTTCCATCTGGCGCGAACGCCACGGCGTTCACGTTCTTCGAGTGCCCGTGAAAGAACCGGCTCGGATTGGGCCGCCGGCCGATGAGGGAGAGGAGCCCGCTTCGCGCGTCGAAGGTCGGCGACCGCCGCAGCGCTTCGACGCTCCACAACATCGCGAGATCCAGCTCGCGCTCGACGTGGAGGCGCGCGTGCAGCGCGAGGCGCCCCGAGTCGGCGACGACCGCGAGCGCCCTCGCCGCGCGCGACTGATAAATCGCCACGCCCGCGGCGACGAACCCTACGATCGCAAACGCGAACGCCCACCGCAGCAGCACGGCGCGCGCCTTGGATCGGCCCTGCTCGGTCGCGAGCTGCAGCTGCAGCTTCTGCTGCGCCTCCTTCTCGCTTCGTTCTTTCTCACGCTGCGCGGCGCTCTCGTCCAGAAAGGACATCGCGAGATCGAAGTCGTCGCGGTAGCGCATCGCCCAGGCTTCGGACGGTTTCGTCTCGTCGCGCCAGTCGAGCGCGAGCTGCAGGCCCGGATCGCGAAGCAGCCCTTCCTGGTTGCGGGCATGCCGGCGCGCCAGATCCACGAGGCGGAGGTATTGATCGCGCGAGTCCCGTTCCTGGCTCACCCAGTCGCCGAGGGTGCCCCACTGCCTGATCAGGCTCTCGTGCGAAATGTGGACGCTGGCATCGTCGGATTCGGGATCCGGGCGGAGCACGACGAAGGATCGCCCGCTTTCGCGGAATCGCTCGAGCGTCCGCTCGATGGCCGCGCGCGGCGCGCCCGTCTCGCGTTCGAGCTCGCTCAGGCGGACGTACCGCCGCACGGGCCGGTTGCTGTCGTCCGTGTCGGTCAGCGCCTGGAAGATGCGGACCGCGACCTGCCGCTCCTCGTCGGACATCTCCTTCAGCGCCGCGTCGGCATCGCGCGACAGGGCCTCGCTCACGCCGCCGACGGCGATGTAGTGCGGTACGTCGATGGATCCCTTGTCGCCGCTCTTGCGCCAGCGTTCCCACGTGCGCAGGAGCGCGTGCTGCATGATCGGGAGCTGATCCTGGTCGTCGCCGAGATCGTTCAGCACGCGATCGATGAGCTGCGGAGTGAACGTCTGACCGAAGAGCCGCGCGGGTCCCTCGATCGCCTCCTGGCGGTACGGCCGGGTGAGCCGCGGCACGAGATAGTGGCTTTGATTGATCGCCTCCGGCAGCCCGTGGAACATGTCGCAGTCGCCGAGGAAGTCAGACCTCATCGTGAGCACGACGAAGATCGGGAACTCCTGCTGCGCGGCGAGCGCGAGCAGGATGCAGACGAAGTCGGCGGCTTCGTCGCGCTTGGCCGGAGACTCGAGGTGCGAAAAGATCTCCTCGAACTGATCGACGAGGAGAAAGCAGTTCCTCGACGCCGCGTCCGGCTCCGACAGGAGGTGGTCCACGATCACCGACGAGCCCTGTTCGGACAGGGCCTCTTCCGCGATGTCGAAGGCCGCGGCGAGCCGGGCGCGCGGCGCGTCGCCGGGCGTGATCGTCCGGAAGATCCAGAGGTCGCGGTTCTCGACGAAGAAGCCGGCCGTCAGCCGGGGGATCAGGCCGGCCTGGATGAGCGACGACTTCCCGCATCCGGAGCTGCCGACGACGCCGAGGAAGTGCGTGAGGTACAGCTCCTTCAGCAGATCCGTGACCTGCTGGCGCCGTCCGAAGAAGAGCAGGCTCTCCTCGCTGCGGAAGGGCCGCAGGCCGACGAACGGGTTGTCGGGCGATGCGTCGATCACGGCGAGGCGCCCACCGCCTGCGCGCGCGTGACCAGGCGGTCGACGGCGCTCGGGTTGAAGCCGTGCGTGTGGTCCATCCACTCGAGGGTCACGAGCGGCAGCTGGAATTTGCGCGCCGGATCCAGCTTCTGCGGCGGCGCGAGGTAGACGCCGCACGCGCGCAGCGGGCACTGCTCCGCCACGGAGATCTGCAGCGCGAGCTTGAGCCGTTCGCGGACCCAGTCCCACGGCACGGCGCCGAAGAACACGATCAGGATCGCGACCTTCTTCAGGCGCTCCGTGAAGATCGCGAGGTTCTTCTCCGGATCGTCCTCCTGCGGGTTGATGAGCGTCTCGACTTTCCGCTTCAGCAGGTACTGACCGAGCTCGAACGCGTGGATCTGATCCTTGAGGTGCGTGTCGAGCAGCGTGGCGCCGACGGTGTCGCGGGCGCTCGCCGCCCGCTGTCCCTTCAGCTGCTCCACCATCGAGAGGATCTGCCGCGTCATCGCGCTCGGCAGCTCGCGCTGAAAGTGATACTTGGAGTCCGCGCGGTCGCCGTGCTCGAGCTGTTCGAGAAACGCCGCGTGGCCCTCGTCCTCGATCGACTCGCGCGTCAACGCCGACGGCACGAGGATCAGCGGAGACTTGCCGTGGGCCAGCGCGAGCTCCACCTGCCGCCGCGGGTAGGACATCCCTTCCTGATCGACGATCTCGCGTCCGGGATAGCGATCGAGCAGGTGCACGGAGACATCGGCGGCGGCAATCCCCCCGCGCGCCGCTTCGTCGTGCGCCGCGGCTTCGAAGGGCGGCGGCACTCTCGCCGCGATGGCGACGTCCTTCGCGTCCTTCAGCTCGCTCAGGATCCGTTTCCGCACGGGGCCGAGCGAGTCCGCGGTCTCCGCGAGGTAGACCGTGACGCGATTGGCGCAGTCGGCTTCAGCGACGTCACGCGCGGCGGGCTGTCCCTTCAGCCGGCACAAGGTTCGGTAGAGAGATTCCGTCAGCTTTCGCAGCTGCGCCTGGAACGGCGGGCTGGTCGGATCGACAGGTTCACCGTCGTGCTCGAACTCGGCGGCATCGTGGAATGGAAAACCCGAGGACCTGGCGTATTCGGCCGGCCAGCCGGACGCCGGGATGTTGTTCAGGAGGATGTTGAAGATCCGATAGTCGTCGCCGACGGCCAGACCGGCCGGCGTCGACTGCCCCTTCTCGAAGAACCACTGGAGCTCCTGACGGCAGTACTCGGACTCGAGGTATCCGCGCGAGCTCAGCGCGACGAAAACGGCTGAGGCCTGGATGGCATCCTGAATACTCTTGTCGAAGAGTTGATTCCCCCGAAGCTCCCGGACGTCGCGCCAGATCCTGACCGTGTCGAGCCGCCCGACCTTCTTGCTGAGCGCGACCTCCAGGTGGCGATGGAACTGCGACACCCAGCCGCGCTCGGGATCGCGTTCCGCCGTGCTGTTGTCGACACGGGCGTAGCTGAGGAAGATGTCGAACTCGAAACCGGTCAACCAGCTCATCGGTTCGCCTTGCTTTGTGTGCGGTGTGTACCGGCGCTGCCCCCTCGTCTTCAGACAGTCAGACGAGGGCGGGGACTATACGATTAAACGTTACTCGCTGCCGATTCGAACACCTCCACGCGGGTCCGGCTGAAGCCGGACACTACATGTGTTTTTCACCCTGCTAGAATCAGTCGTGCCCCGCCCACGGCCCCACACGGTCGCTCTCGCCGGTCTGTTCGTCGCGGTCCTGGCCGCGCGGGCGCAGCAGCCGGCACCCGCGGGTCCGGCGCCGGCCGTGGACTTCACGCGCGACATCCAGCCGATCTTCCAGAAGTATTGCGTCGAGTGCCATGGGCCCACGAAGGCGCGCGGCCGCCTGCGCCTGCACCACCCCGCCCTCATTGCCAAAGGCGGAATGAGCGGGCCGATCGTCTCACCGGGGAAGAGCGGCGACAGCCTCATCATGGCGAGAGTGCTGGGCCTGTACGGCGACGATCAGATGCCCCTCGACGCGGAGCCGCTGCCGGACTCGACCGTGGCTCTGCTGCGCGCGTGGATCGATCGAGGCGCGGTCATGCCCGCCACGACCCTGACAACGTCGGCCGCTTCGTCTCCAGACGAACACTGGGCTTACGTGAAGCCGGCGCGATCCGAGCCCCCGGCGATCGCGCGCTCGAGCTGGCCGCGCAACCCAATCGATCGCTTCGTGCTCGCGCGTCTCGAGCAGGAGAAGTTGACGCCCTCGCCGGAAGCGTCGAAGGCGACGCTCCTCCGCCGCCTGACGCTCGATCTGATCGGGCTGCCGCCGACGCCCGCTGAGCTCGACGCGTTCATCGCGGACGCGTCGCCGGACGCCTACGACCGCGTGGTCGATCGCCTGCTGGCCTCGCCCCACTACGGCGAGCGCTGGGCGCGCCCGTGGCTCGACCTCGCGCGCTACGCCGACACGAACGGCTACGAGAAGGACAACCGCCGATCGATCTGGAAGTACCGCGACTGGGTGATCGACGCGCTCAACCGCGACATGCCGTTCGATCAGTTCACGATCGAGCAGATCGCCGGCGACATGCTGCCCGGCGCGACCACGAGCCAGCGGATCGCGAGCGGCTTTCATCGCAACGCGATGACCAACGAAGAAGGCGGCGTCGATCCCGACGAGTCGATGTACGAAGTGCTCGTCGATCGCGTGAACACGACCTCCACCGTGTGGCTCGGCACGACGCTCGGCTGCGCGCAGTGCCACAACCACAAGTACGATCCCGTTCACGCAGAAGGACTACTTCCGGCTCCTCGCGTTTTACGCGAACCCCGCGTACGACAAGCGCGTCGCCGGCGACGGAACGCGATACCTCGAGCCTCAGCTCGATCTCGCCACGCCGGAGCAGGAAGAAGCGCGAAAGACCATCGAGGCGGAGATTGCCCGGCTCGAAACCGTCCTCAAGACGCCGACGCCCGCGCTGCGCACGGCGCAGCAATCGTGGGAGCAATCGATGCGTCTGGCCGAGGCGAACTGGACGCCGCTCCCCATCGTCAGCGCAACAGCGACGAACGGTGTCGTCCTCACGCTGCAGCCCGACGGCTCGATGCTCGCGTCCGGCGAGAATCCGTCGCTGACGACGTACACAGTGACGATCGACGTCCCTCCGACGGGGCTGACGGGGTTGAGGCTCGAGGCCATGCCGGATCCGTCGCTCCCGAAAGGCGGCCCGGGGCGCGATGCCTACGGGCATTTCAGGATCACCGGCATTCAGATCGCGAGCGTATCGCCGGTGCGAATCGGCGCGCCGGCGCCGCGATTCACGGGTCTCAAGGTCGACGACTCGGCAGGCGCGTTCAAGCCGGATGAAGTGACTCGGCGCTGAGCAGCGGCCGCGGAGCGGCAGCGTGGGATGGTCGATCAACGCGATGCGCGACTCGGTGCGCGTCCCGAGGCACGCGGTACTGATCGTGGACAAGCGCGCGGGCCTCGCGCCGGGCGCGCGCGTCACGATTCGCCTCGATCACCTCGACGGCACGATCGGCCAGGGCCTGGGACGATTCAGGTTTGCGGCGACCACCGCGCCGGATGCGCTGCGCGGCGCGGACGTGCCCGCGCGGCTTCGGCCGATCCTTGCCACGACGGCGGCCTCGCGCACGAAAGAGGACGCCGAGGAGATCGCCGCGTTCTTCCGATCGACGGCGGCGGAGCTCAAGCCGTCGCGCGAGGCGCTCAGCGCCGCGAGGCAGAAGCTCGTCGCGCTGAAGATCCCGTCGACGCTCGTGATGAAGGAAGGCGCGTCGTTCGAGCGCCCGTCGTACGAGCTGCGCGAGCGCGGCAGCTTCACGGCGCGCGGCGCGCGGGTCTACGCCGGCACGCCGCTTGCGCTCCACACACTGCGCGACGATCTGCCGGCCAATCGCCTCGGCCTGGCGCGCTGGCTCGTCGACGAGCGCAATCCGCTCGTCGCGCGCGTCGCCGTCAATCGGCTGTGGGAGCAGATCTTCGGACGCGGGCTCGTCGAGACGAGCGAGGACTTCGGCGCGCAGGGAACGCCGCCGTCGCATCCAGAACTCTTCGACTGGCTCGCCACCGAGCTCGTCGCCCAGAAGTGGAGCCAGAAGGCCATCGTCCGCGCGATCGTCACGTCGGCGACGTACCGCCAGTCATCGGCCGTGCCCGCGCAGCTCGCGGAGCGCGATCCGTACAATCGCCTGCTGGCGCGCGGCGCGAGATTCCGCCTGGACGCGGAGGCCGTTCGCGATGCCGGACTGGCCGTGAGCGGTCTGCTCAACCCCGCGATTGGCGGGCCGTCCGTGTTCCCGCTCCAGCCGCCCGGCATCTGGAACATGCCGTACAACTCCGACAAGTGGACGACGAGCGAGGGGAACGATCGGTATCGCCGCAGCCTCTACACGTTCTGGCGGAGGACCGCGCCGTATCCGAGCTTCATGACGTTCGACGCCACCAGCCGCGAGTACTGCACCGTGCGTCGGGTCCGCACGAACACGCCGCTGCAGGCGCTGACGCTGCTCAACGATCCGGCGTCGTTCGAGGCGGCGCGCGCGCTCGCCGCGCGGATCGTGCTCGAGGCCGGCGGTGGTTCGCTCGACGAAGCGGCGGCGGTGCAGGCGCGCGCGGCTTACGGCGTCAAGGTCGTGCTGTCGCGCGAGGCGAAGGCGGAAGAAATCGATCGGATCGTGCAGGCTGTTCGCGGAGGAGCGCGCGCACTACGCGTCGGCGCGCCAGGCCGCGGCCACCGTCGCCGGCGCGAGCGATCGCACGGCCGCGGATGTTCCGGACCGCGCGGCGTGGACGATCGTCGCCAACGTCCTCCTGAATCTCGACGAAGCGGTCACCAAGATGTGACCTGGTGCTCTCATGGCTGACAGCAAGACACGGATCCCGAACCAGTCGCTTCGCAGCATCACGCGGCGCCATTTCTTCGAGCAGGCCTCCTTGGGCATGGGCGGCCTCGCGCTCGCGTCGCTGCTCGACAGCAGCGTCAGCGCCCGGGCCCAGGCCCTGGCGGATCCGTCGCGCAGGCTGCAGTACGCGCCGAAGGTCAAGCGCGTCATCTACCTCTTCATGGCCGGCGCGCCCTCGCAGCTCGATCTGTTCGATCCCAAGCCGGCGCTGAACACGCACGACGGCAAGGACATTCCCGCGGAGTTCATCCAGGGCGAGCGCTTCGCGTTCATCAAGGGGACGCCGAAGCTCCTCGGCTCGCCGTTCCGGTTCAAGCGGCACGGCCAGTCTGGCGCCGAGATCTCGGAGCTGATGCCGCACCTCGCGTCCGTGGCCGACGACATCGCGTTCGTCCGCTCGATGCGGACGAACCAGTTCAACCACGCGCCGGCGCAGATCTTCATGAACACCGGGCACCAGGTGATCGGCCGCCCGAGCCTCGGGTCGTGGCTCAGCTACGGACTGGGGAGCGAGAACAGCGATCTGCCGGCGTTCGTCGTGCTGCTGTCGGGCGAGAATCAGCCCGACGGCGGAAAGTCCTGCTGGGGCAGCGGCTTTCTGCCGACCGTGCACCAGGGCGTCGAGTTCCGATCGAGCGGCGAGCCCGTGCTCTTCGTGTCGAACCCCGAGGGCGTCGACGCCGGCGTGCGCGAGCGATCGATCGCGGCGATCAACGATCTGAACGCGATGCACCAGCTCGAACGTCGGCGATCCCGAGATCAAGACGCGCATCGCCGCGTACGAGCTCGCGTACCGGATGCAGACCAGCGTGCCCGACCTCACGGATCTGGCGACGGAGCCGGCGTCGATCCACGAGCTCTATGGGACGGAGCCCGGCAAGGCGTCGTTCGCGAACAACTGCCTGCTCGCGCGGCGGCTCGTCGAGCGCGGCGTGCGCTTCGTCCAGCTCTATCATCGCGGCTGGGACACGCACGGCGCCTCACTGGGCGAGGACATCGTCGAGAAGCTGCCGCGCCTGTGCCGCGAGACCGATCGGCCCGTCTACGCGCTGCTCACCGATCTCAAGCAGCGCGGACTGCTCGACGACACGCTCGTCGTGTGGGGCGGCGAGTTCGGGCGCACGCCGATGAACGAGGCGCGCAACGGCTCGAAGTTCCTCGGCCGCGATCACCACCCGCGCGCATTCACCATGTGGCTCGCCGGCGCCGGCATCACGCCCGGCGTGACCATCGGCCGCACCGACGATCTCGGCTACAACGTCGTCGAAGATCCAATCGACGTGCACGATCTCCACGCGACGATGCTGAGGCTGCTGGGGATCGATCACGAGAAGCTGACGTACAAGTTCCAGGGGCGGGATTTCCGTCTGACCGACGTTCACGGGAAGCTGGTCACGAAGCTACTGGCGTAGCGAAGCGGTCGAGTCGCCGCCGACCACGGCAGGCCTAGTCCTGTCGTCGCGCGTGTCGATCGGTCGTGCGGTGCGCATGGCGGCCCGCGGCCCGCTCCGCGCGCCGGGAACACGCGCTTCGTCTCATGCTCTCTCGCTTGCCGCGGCGCCTACGAGCTGGCTTGATCGTCGGTCATCGGGCGCTCGCGGCCCGCCGGTGGTGATTCGTGGCCTGGAGGATCACGGGGACGGAAGGCGCCGCGAGGAATCGCTCCGCGCGTGTTCCGGCTCACGCAGCGCGTCGGCGCGCTCCGAGGGCCGCCGGCCGCCACGCGCACCGCACCACCGATCGGCGCCTGACGTCCACACCGCGGCCTGAAGACCCTGGCCGACTTGAACCGCGCTCGCACGGCAGTCCTTCAAACGAATGGCCGGAGAGCGCAAGAAGATAACAACTACTTGTTTGGTACCCGATGAACCCGTGAACCTCGTGAACCCGTGAACCTCGTGAACCGTAAGGCGACGTGAGACACCCGTCGCGCGGACGACCGAGCGACCGGTCGACCGAACGATCCGTGACACGCTCACGACACCCTGACCACCGCGCCGCTGCGGCACGACTCGTAGATCGCCTCGACGACCTCGAGCGCCTGGAGCCCGGCCTCGCCGGTGACCAGCGGCTGGCCGCCGCCCGCGATCGCGCGGCCGAAGTCCAGGAACTGGCGCTCGAAGGACTCGAGCGAGATCGCCATCGGATCCGACGCGCCCGACGCCACTGCGCTCGACAGCGGCGCGGGATCACCCTCGTCGTCCTTGACGTCCCACGTCGTCAGCCGATCGCCGGTCACGATCGCGGTGCCGCGCGAGCCGTGGAGCTCGATGCGTTCGGGGTAGCCGGGACTGATCGCGGTCGCCGCCTGGATCACGCCGGTCGCGCCGTTCGCATACCGGAGCACGGCGCTCACGACGTCCTCCGTTTCGATCCGGTGCGCCGCGCCAAGCTGCCACATGGCCGACACCTCGCCGACGGGACCGGCCAGCCAGCGCAGGATGTCTATCTGGTGGATCGCCTGATTGATCAGCGCGCCGCCGCCCTCGACGCTCCACGTCCCCTTGCCCGGACGCGCGTAGTACTCGTCGGTGCGGTGCCACTTCACGTACGCGTCGCACTGCAGCAGCCGTCCGAGCCGATCGCGGCGCAGCGCGCCCTCCAGAAACCGGATCGCATCGTCGAAGCGGTGCTGGCTGACGACGTGGAGCAGGATGCCCGCGCCGGCGGCGAGCGCGATCATCTCGCGCGCCGTGTCGACGGTGGTGGCGATCGGCTTCTGCACCTGCACGTGCTTGCGGTGCCGCGCGCACAGGCGCACGGGCTCGAGCCGTATCGACGGCAGCGTGCAGACGTCGACGAAGTCCACCTCGGCGTGGCCGCAGACCTCGTCCGCCGTCGCGACGAATTCCGCGCCGTGCTGCGCCGCGAAACGGCGGCCGGTTTCCTGCGTGCGGCTCGTGCAGACCCGCACCGTGTAGCCGATGTTCTTGTACGCCCGCGCGTGGAGCTGCGCGATGGCGCCCGTTCCGATGAGACCGATGCGCACGGGTTCGACGTCTCCCCAGGTTCAGCGGCCGGATCCGGCCGCGGCGCCAGCCTACAAGATCGCTCGACGCGGTGCCACCGGTAGACTCGACGCCGCGCCCGGGACCTGTTACCGTTCACCGCATTCGATCCGACACGAAGGAGCGCGGCATGCCCTATACGAGACGGGACTTCGGCAAGCTGGCCATCGCGGCCGTTCCAGGCGTCTGCCTGATGGAGACCTCGCGGCTCGCCGCGTTCCAGGGAAAGCCGGACTCGCGCGTGCGCGGCGTGATGATCGGCATGAACGTCCCCTACAACTTCGGCGGACGGAACGCTCCAATCGATCAGATCATCCAGAACTGCGTTCAGCTCGGCGTCAGCGGCGTCGAGCTCCGGACGCAGCCGGTCGAGACCTTCCTCGGCCTGCCCGACAACCTGGCCGCCGCACCATCCGGGAGGGGCCGAGGGGAGGCGACGCCCGAACAGCAGGCCGCGGAGAAGACGAGGGTCGAGGAGCTGCGCAAGTGGAGGCTCGGCGTCTCGATGGACAAGGTGAAGGCGCTCCGCAAGAAGTTCGAGGACGCGGGCATCCTCGTCGAGATCGTCAAGGTCGACGGCATCTTCGCGATGACGGACGAGGTCGTGGACTACGAGTTCATGCTGGCGAAGAACCTGGGCGCCAGGGCGATCTCGACCGAGATCGACGTGGCGGAAACGAAGCGGCTCGGGCAGTTCGCCGACAAGCACAAGCTGATGGTGGGCTATCACGGCCACGCGACGACGGGGGCCGCGGACTTCGAGAAGGTCTTCAGCTTCTCCGCGCACAACGGGGCCAACCTGGACATCGGCCACTTCGTCGCGGGCCAGAACACGTCGCCGGTGCCGTTCATCAAGCAGCACCATCAGCGCATCACGCACATCCATGTCAAGGATCGCAAGATGAACAACGGTCCGAACGTGCCGTTCGGAACGGGCGACACGCCAATCAAGGAAGTGCTGCAGCTCGTCAGAGACAACAAGTGGAACATCCAGGCGACGATCGAGTTCGAGTACCCGATCCCCGAAGGGTCCGATCGGATGACGGAAATCAGGAAGGCCATCGATTACTGCCGCGCCGCGCTGGCGTGAGCGCCAGCGCGGGCTCGGCAGATGGCGGGATGCCGCCGTCGCCAGCAGCTACAGCGACTTCAGGTACTCGACGAGATCCGCCTTCTGCTCCGCCGTGAGTTTCAGCTCGAACAGGCGATCGTAGTGATCGACGACGGCCGCGAGATTCGGCGCGCTGCCGTCGTGGAAGTACGGCGGATGCTGCCAGAGCGCCCGGAGCGGCGTCGTGCGGTACTTGCCGGTGGCGCTTCGCGCCGCGTAGTCCGGATTCATTCCAACGTCCGCGGGCTCGTGGAGGAACGGCCGGAGACCCCGCCCGTTGCGCACGTCGGTGAAGTTCGGTGATTCGTGGCAGGTGTCGCACTTGGCCTGCCTGCGGAACAGCCGCCGGCCGCGCCGCGCCGCGTCCTCGTCGAAGCTTCCTCGCGGAGGCTCCGGAGTCTGCAGGCCCAGTTGATAGTCGAGGAGCGCGCGCAGCTTGGGCGTCACGAGATCCGGGAACTGCCTGATGAACAGGCCGATGCGCGGGTCGAAGAAGTTGCCCTTCCCTCCCATCTGGCCGACGCCGACGTACGCGTTCCAGTACCAGATCGGCCCGTCGCCGGTGTAGGTCTCGAAGAAGACGCCCTTCAACCCGTAGATCGGCGGGATGACGACGGGGATCGACGGGCTGTTCAGCGGGATGATGTTCGTGCCGTCGAAGGCATGATGCCTCGGGTCGTACTTCCCCGGTCCCCACTTGTTGAATTCATCCTTGGTCGCCTGGTCGAACGCGGGCGACAGGGCCGCGATCGCGCCGACGTTGAGATCGGTGTTCGCCCATCCGTCGAGCCGCCTGCCGATCCCCGGCGCAAGGGAGTTGTCGACGGTCGAGTGGCACAGGGCGCAGGTGATGCCGAACTTCGTCAGCTCCCCCGATCGGTCGAAGGTGCCCTTCACGCCGACGACGGCGTTCAGCTTGAGGAGTTGAACGGTCACCGCCGGGTCCGTCAGATCGACCTTCTCCGCTTTCAGCGCGCTGATGATTGACCGCGGCAGTGCCTCGACGTCCACCTTGAGACCGACCTCGAGCGCGGTCTCCGGATCGACGGTCTGGATGACCTCGTGCATCCGCAGGACGTCGGTCCACAACTGCTCGTCGCCGAAGGTGTCGAACCTGAAGATGGCGCGCCCGGAGGGATGCCGGTGATCGTCGCGGTCGCGAAACGAGGCGTCGACCGTGGACTGCTCCTGCTCGGCTTGGGGCGCCGGAGCGAACGCAGCGGCGGCTATCGTGACGGCGAAGACGGCCGAGGCGGCACCGATCAGACGCATAGCGTTCTCCCTTCGGTCCGGCTGAAGCCGGACACTACAAGGAATGAGAGTGCGTACGGGGAAAAAGGTGACAGCGACGGCAGAGTCCGCTATGCGCCCTGCGCGGCGACTCGCTCGAGCACCCGAGCGACGACGCGGTCGCAGCGGGGTCGATGGAACCGGAAGGCCTCGGGCGCGGCGGCGCCCGTGCGCGCGAAGAGGATGCGCCGCAGCGCGGCCCGACCGCGGGACAGCCGGGTCTTGACGACGTCCTCGGACACGCCGAGCGCTTCGGCGACCTCCGACGTGCTGAGCCCTTCGACGTCGCGCAGCACGAACACTTCGCGCATGCCGTCCGGCAGCTCGTCGATCGCGCCCTCGAGCAGGCTGCGCAGTTCCTCCGTGAACGCGAACCGCTCGGGATTCTCGGACGGGCGGCTCGACACGGACTGCTCCACGTCGGGGCGCTCGTCGTCGAAGACCTCGTATTTCACGCGCCGCCGAACGCGGGCGAGGGACTCGTTGATTGCGATGCTCGTGAGCCAGGTCGAGAAGCGCGCGGCGCCGCTGAACTGACGGAGGTGCGTCAGGGCGCTGACGTAGGCCTCCTGCATGACGTCTTCAGCTTCCTGCTCGTCGCGCACGATCGCCCGGGCGGCCCGGTAGACGCGCTCGTTGTACCGCCGCATCAGCAGCTCGAAGAGCCCGGTGTTGCCCTCGAGGACCTGCCGGATGATCTCATCGTCAGGCAGCTCGGCGGCCAGGAGTGCGGCGGCGGAAAGGGGGCCCTGGAACTTAGTCATCGCCTTGATGCAAATAAGAGTGCGGACCGGCCAAAAGGTGACGCCGGCTATCTTCCCACAACCGCACAGATCGTCCGGATTCGGGCACGTCGCAAAATAGGACCAACCTGGAGCTCTTCTCTTTCGTCTATTTCTCAGTCAAAATGAACTGTTCCCCTGTGTTCATTCCCGCGGCTCCTGGCAGTATCGCCAGGATCCGGCGCGGTGAGGTTTCCATGCGCGCTGTTCTGCTTTTCCTGCTGGCCTGCCTGATTCCCGGCGAGGCGGTCGCCCGCCAGGATCGAGCCACCCTCCTCGTGACCGTTACCGACGAGACTCGCGGGGTGCTGCCCACGGCTACGGTAACGATCGCGGGCATCGAGGCCTCCAACAAGGCGCTGACCATCGCGCCCGTCACGGCCACCACGCAGGGCCAGGCGAAGTTCGAGAACCTCGCGCCCGGCCGGTACTCGGTGACCGCGGAGTTCTCCGGCTTCCAGACGCGGACGCTGCCGGACGTGCGGCTCCGCGCGGGCGAGAACAAGCAGGTGATCGTCCTTCCGATCGATCGTCTGCAGTCGGCGGTCACCGTCGAGCGCGATCGCCAGCAGGCGGCGTCCGATCGCGAGATGACGTTCGGCAGCGTGCTCACGCGCGAGCAGATCGACGCGCTCTCGGACGATCCCGACGAGCTCCGGCGCCAGCTGATGGACATCGCGGGACCTGACGCCAAGCTGATCGTCGACAGCTTCGAGGGACGCGAGCTGCCGCCCAAGGCCCTGATCAAATCCATCCGCATCACGCGCGATCAGTTCGCGCCGGAGGTTCACTTCGCCGGAGAGTTCCGGATCGAGATCCTCACGCAGCCCGGCATCGGGCCGGTGCGCGGCAACATGCGCATGGGTTTCTACGACAGCGCGACCGACGGCAAGAACCCGCTCGTCGACAAGCGCGGGCCGGCGCAGAGCCTGATGTTCGGTATCGGGATGAGCGGCACGCTCATCAGCCAGCGCGCCTCGTTCAACATCAACTACAACGGCCAGGACAGCTACTCGACGCCCGTGCTGTACGCCGCGGTCCCCCGGGGACAGGTCGCCGCCAACATCCCGGTGCGGAGCCCCTTCGACAACGCGTTCTTCTCAGGCGGCGTCGACTACGCGCTCACGCGGGACCAGGTCCTGCGCCTGAACTTCAACGGGTCGAGGTTCAGCCGGGAGAACGCCGGGATCGGCACGCAGGATCTCCCCGAGCGCGCCTATTCGACGGAAGACAGCTCCTTCGGGATCTTCCTGCAGCAGAACGGCCCGCTGGGACGCCGCTTCGTGCTGAACACGCGTCTCTCCGCTACCGGGAGCGATTCGGAGAGCCACTCCGTTTCCGAAGCGCCCACGATCATCGTGACCGACGCCTTCCTGAGCGGCGGCGCGCAGCGGCGCGGAGGACAGCACGCGCGCAACTACTGGCTCAACTCGGATCTCGACTACGTGCGGGGCCGGCATTCCATGCGCACGGGCATCGAGATTCAGTACGCCCGCTACGACTCGAACACCGACAGCAACTACCTCGGCACGTACACGTTCGAGAGTCTCGACACGTACGAGGCCGGCCGGCCGCGCAGCTACACGCGCCGCATCGGCAATCCCAACATCGAGTACTCGAACGTGCAGGGGGGCTTCTACATCCAGGACGACTTCAAGCTCAGGAAGCAGCTGACGCTGACCGGCGGCGTGCGCTACGAAGCGCAGACGCACGTGCCCGACAAGCTGAACTTCGCGCCGAGAGGCGGGTTCACCTGGGCGCCGTTCAAGAGCGGCAAGACGACGCTGCGCGGAAGCTGGGGAGTCTTCTACGACTGGCTGCCGACCGGCATCTACGCGCAGACGCTGCTCATCGACGGCTTCCGGCAGCGCGAGCTGAACGTCAGCGAGCCCTCGTATCCCGAGCCGGAGCTCATCGGCACGACGCCGCCGACGAATCGCTACCTCCTCGCCGAGGATCGCAACATGGCCTACTCGCAGAGGTTGAGCGCGGGAATCGCGCAGACGATCTCGCGGCGCTTCAGCACGAACGTGCTCTACAGCTACGCCTACCGGTACTCGCTGCTCACGGGACGCAACCTGAACGCGCCCGTGAACGGCGTGCGGCCCAGTTCCGACTTCTCCAACATCATCGTGGCGTCGCCAGACAGCAGGGGCCGGCAGCATACCGTCAACGTGTCGATGAACCTCAATCTGGCGCCGATGGGCGCAACCGGCGCCCCCGGCGCGCCGGGAGGACCGACGACGATCATGATGCAGGGGGGCGGCATCATGATGATGTCGGGGCCGGGCGGGGGCGCCCCCGGCACCGGACCGTGGTTCTCGTGGCGCCGCGGGCTGCAGATGAACGCGTTCTACAACTACGGCCAGACGTTCGACAATACCGACGGCGCCTTCGCCATCCCGACGAGCATCGACATCGACGACGAGTGGGGCCCGGCGATCCAGGACCGGCGGCACAACGGGTTCATCGCGATCACGACCACGGCGATCCGCAACTTCAGCGGACGCGTGTCGTTCAACGGCACGTCCGCGCCGCCGATCACCATTCGCACCGGGTTCGACGACAACGGGGATCTCCTGCTGAACGATCGGCCGATCGGCGTCGGCCGGAACTCCGAGCGGACGATGGCCACCTGGAACTCGTCGGCGAACTTCGGCTACTCGTTCACGCTCGGCAAGAAGCAGGTGACGTCGGGGGGCGGCGTCCAGATCATGGGCTCCCCCGCCGGCCTCACGGTCAACCCGACGGCGCCCCAGACGACGCCGAGGTACCGGCTGAACGTGTCGGTCACGATCCAGAACATGCTCAACCAGCCCGTGTACTCGGGCTTCAGCGGCGTGCTGACGTCTCCGTTCTTCCTGCAGCCAACGCGGGTCGACGGCGTCCGCCGCATCACGTTCAACACGAACGTCAGTTTCTGATTCGCCCGGCTACTTGATTCGTGTGGCTTCCGGCTTCAGGCGGAAGCCACACTGCCGATTCTTCCGCGTACTAGGGCTGCGGCTTGACGGGCGGCAGATCGGCGTGCCCCGCGATCAGCCATCGGCCGCTCACGCGGACGATCGTATTCAGGTAGCGCCCCCGCGTCGGATATCCGGCCGGAGGCATCCCTCCTGAAATCAGGTAGGTGCCCTCCGCCACGTAGACGTCCTGCCCCGCGCGCGTCGCCTGTCCCGGCGTCAAGCCGATCTTCGTGGCGCGGTACGGTCCGGTGAGCGTCTCGAGCATCGACTGCTGGATCGCCGCGCGCCCGACCGACACCTTGCCATCCACGCCGATCCGGATCGCTTCGGTGGTGTGAAGCCCCGCCATCGCCTTCGAGTCGCCCTTGGCCCACGCTTGCGCGTACGCGTCGCCGAGCCGCCTGATTTCTCCATCGGTCGGCGCCTGCGCGCGGACAACGCCTCCCGGATGCAGTGTGAGTGTTGCCCCGACGATCGCGACTATCACCCGAAGACGATTCATGAAGCCTCCCTGGCTCACGAGTGTAACCGCACTGAGACCAGCTCATCCTATAAAGCTCGGCTATCGAAGAATCGCACACGCTCCGGAGATCGGGAGTATTCTGGCGAACTGGTCGCGCAGGATTGTGTCGCGCCGCGGATCGACATCGCTCTCGGGTCTCGCGGGCGGCGTCGGCGGGGGAAGCCTCGTCGACATGCTGTCGCCGCTCGTCGATTCGAATCGCGATGAATCGATCGCCGACGATGTGACGGGCATGGTCGGACGCGTCCTCGGATCGTAGCGAGCGTCGTCACAACGAAGGAGGATGCATGTCGATCGCCAAGGTTTCCGAAATCAGCGCAACGTCCGCGAAGAGCTTCGAGGATGCCGTCCAGGAGGGGCTCGCGCGCGCGTCCAAGACGCTGCGCGGCATCCGCCGGGCGTGGATCAAGGAACTGCACGTGCGCTGCGACAACGGAAAGATCACCGAGTATCAAGTCAACATGATGGTCACGTTCGTCCTCGACGACAAGTAGTGCGGCGTGTAGTGTCCACCTTCAGGTGGACCAGTTCCGGTCCGGCTGACCGCCTCCGCCAAGGCTACGGCGGGTCCGCCGAAGCGCTTCGCGCGAAGGCGGAAGCCGGACACTACATACGCTGAATCGTTCGAAGTGGAGGTGCAGCTATGGGTTTGAGAGATACGTACGCGTACGCGATCCAGACGGCGAAGGGCAAGTTCACCGGGAACGCCGAGGAGCGCGACGGCAAGCTCCATTTCAAGGGAACCGTCGCCACAGAAGATCAGAAAAACGAACTGTGGAACGCGATCAAGACGATTCCCACCTGGAAGAACGACATCGTCGCCGACATCCAGGTGACTGGCGGGCCCGCGCCCGCCGCCGCGGCCGCACAGGCAGCGAAGACGTACACGGTCAAGGCCGGCGACACGCTCGGCGCGATCGCCAAGGAGACGCTGGGGAGCGCCGGGGCCTACATGAAGATCTTCGATTTGAACAAGGATCAGCTCACCGATCCGGACAAGATCAAGCCAGGTCAGGTTCTGCGCCTGCCGTAGGATCCACGCCAGGGCGGGCTTCGGCCCGCCCTCTTTTTTTCTCAACCGCGGCGCCTCCGACCGAGTCTCATAACGCGAGGAGACACCCATGTCCGGACTGCTGAGGGACCTGCGGGGCGCGTGGCGGCTGCTGTCCCGGTATCGCGGGACCTCCCTTCTCATCCTGCTGACCCTCGCGCTCGGCCTCGGTGCCAACGCGGCCATCTTCGCGATCGGACGCGGAGTTCTTCTGCGGCCGCTTCCGTACAAGGGTCCCGACAGCCTCGCGATGATCTGGATCCGGCGCGACCCGTCGCCGCCCGGCAGCACGGGGCGCGGGCTTGCCACGCCTCGATTCTTTCGTGAGCTTCGCGCACGCCAGCATTCGTTCTCGTCCATGTCCGCGATCGAGCTCTGGAACGGCAACCCCAGCGCCACCTTCGACCTCGCATCCTCGAGCGGCGGGGAACGGCTGCGCGGCGCGTTCGCCACGCCGGAGGTCTTCGACACGCTCGGCGTGAGCGCGACGATCGGCCGCACGTTCTCGGCGGACGATGTGTCTGGGGTCGCGGTGATCGGACACGACCTCTGGCGGCGCCTGTTCGCCGGATCGACCGATGTCATCGGCAGGCGGCTCGAGCTGGCGACCGGCCGCGGCAGGACGCGCATCGTGCAGTCCCTGACGATCGTCGGCGTGCTTCCGCCGCGTGTGCAGTTCAGCTATCCCGAGAGCACGGACGTGTGGCTCCCGCTGCCCGCGCGTCAGATAGACGAGCCGCGCATTCAGGACGCGATCATGTATCGCATCGTCGCGCGCCTGAATCCCGGCACGACCGCGCGTCAGGCGCAGGACGATCTGGCCGCGGCGAAAGCCGCGATGGCGGCGGACCTCAAGCGGGACATGACACGCTTCACGTTCTGGGTCGAGCCCGTCCACGAACACGCGGTGGGCGACACGCGTCCCGCGCTGCAGCTGCTCGGCGCGGTCGCGGCGCTGGTATTCCTCGTCGCATGCCTGAACGTCGCGACGCTGCTCCTCGCGCAGTCTGTGGAGCGCCGCCGCGACATCGCGGTGCAGCTGGCGCTTGGCGCCTCGCGCGGACGCATCGTCCGTCAACTCGTGGTCGAGAGCGGCGTCCTGGCCGTGATCGCCGCAGCAATCAGCGTGGCCGCCGTGGCCCTGATACAGGGGCTGATGCGGGCGGCGCTCCCGCCAGGCTTTCCGCGCGTGCAGGAAGTCGGGGTCGATCTCCTGACATTCGGGTGGATCGCGGTGCTCGTCACGCTCGCGATCGTGCTGTCGACGATCGTGCCCGCGTGGCGGAGCTCCGGGATCGATCCGGGCGCAGAAACCGGCCAGGGCGGACGGACGGCGACGCAATCGCGCGCCGCCGCGTCGTGGAGAAACGCGCTCGTCGCCTCGCAGGTCGCCGCGGTCGTGGTGCTGCTCGTCGGGGGCGGCCTCCTGCTGCGCAGCTTCTGGAAGCTCCAGCAGGTCGACCTGGGATTCGACCGGGCGCGAATCTTCACGGCGGAGATGCGGCTGCTCGATCCCCGGTACTTCGATACCACGAGGTTGAAGACGTTCCAGTCCGAGCTGCTCTCGCGCGTGCGCGCGCTTCCGGGCGTCGAGCGCGCGAGCATCACCTCGTCGGTGCCGCTGCGGGGCGTCGACTGGACGCGGGCGATCGCACATCGGGGAGCGCGCTTCGCGGCCAAGGCCAGAGATGTCGATTCGGACTACTTCGCGGTCATGGGGATACCGCTCGTCGCCGGGCGCGTCTTTTCGAGCGGCGACATCGAGGGATCGGCACCGGTGGCGATCGTGTCGCGATCGCTGGCGGATCGCCTGTTCCCTGGCGAAAGCCCCCTTGGAAAACGGCTCGATCTCGATCCGAAGCGCCAGCCGGAGATCGTGGGCGTCGTGGGGGACGTGCGCAACGCCCGCGTCGAGGCCGACGGCGACCCGGCCTACTACGTACCACGCGCGCAGGAATCGTCCGAGATCATCTGCCTGGTTGTGCGGACGGCGGCCGGAACGCCGGATCTGGCGCCGGCAGTCCGCGCGATAGTCGCGTCCATGGACGAGCGGCAGCCGGTCCTCGACGCGACGACAATCGACGGGATCGTGTCGAACACGATCGCCGACCGGCGATTCTATGCCGTCGCCACGGCGGCGTTCGCAATGGTGACACTGATGCTCGCCGCCGCGGGCTTGTTCGGCGTGACGTCGTACAGCGTCGCGGCCCGCACGCGCGAGATTGGCCTTCGCGTCGCCCTCGGCGCCCGCCCAGGCGGCCTCGTGCGAATGCTGGTCGCTCAGGGCATTCGTCCGGTTGCCGCAGGGCTCGCCATCGGACTGGTCATCGCGCTCTGGTCCGGCCGGCTCCTCGAACGGTTCCTGTTCGGCGTGCGGACATTCGATCCGCTCACGTACGGCGCAGCGGTGTGCTGGATCCTCGCGCTCACGACCGTCGCGTGCCTGCTGCCCGCGCTGCGCGCGGCACGTCTCAATCCGACGGAAGCCTTGCGGTACGAGTAGGCGACTTATGAGGACCTATGACGCCGCGTCCCGCCGGCGTGGTGCACCCCACCACAGAAAACCCAGAATCAGCAGTGACAGTGGCGGGATTGAATTGATAAGCCCACGTTGTAGCGAGCCGATGAATCCCTGTGGCCCCACCCAATGGATCGCCGAATCGAGCACGAGGTAGAGGGTGAGAAGCCAGTGCAGGCTACGGCTGGGTTCCTCGCGGCGTGCCTGCCACAGGAACACCAGACCTACAGCGATCACTAACGTGCCGAACTCCTGCGTCAGGTGGTTCAAGAACGACTCCGGTGTCGCTGCTGCATAGAGTCGGGCCCCGTCGTCACCCACCCACCGCGGCGAGATCCAGCCAGCGGGTAGGGCAATCGAGCCGACGCCCACCAGCAGGTAACCCACTCCGAGCAGCGCGTACACAGTCCTGGTGAGTGTGCGGAGGATCACGGCGCAATCATAGACTGCTCGACTGAGACCGCGGAGCCCTCGTCAGAGTCCTGATTAACGCCGATCTGCGACCAGTGGATCGCTCGCCACAAGGCGACCTGTCGTAAGGAATTCAGTGGCTGGTGAGAGTGTCGTGTTTGATGCACGCGGAGCGATGCACCGTCGATTGGACTATTTCTGCACGGTCAGATCGATGCGCTTGCTCTCCGCCTCGGCGAGCGACAGCGGCTGCGCGCGGGGCCGCAGGTCCGCAAGGAATTCCGGGTCGTACCACTGTCCGTCCTGTACGTAGTCGACGGCGGCAATCAGATATTTCCCGGCTGGCAGCCCTTTGATCGAGAACTCGCCACGTTGATCTGGCCGTGCCGCGCGGACGGTCCGTGAATCCTCGCGCCAGCGCGACGTCTCTTCCGGGAAAACCACGACTGTTCCATCGGCCGGTTGTTTCTTCTCATCGAGGATGACGCCCCCCAGGCGCGTAGGCTGGTTCGTGAGCACGACCCGCACACCAGTCAATGTCTCGCCGTGCCGTACTTCAATCGGATCGTCGGCAAGGTTGCGCCCATTCAGCTCGACGCTCTTGAGCATCCAGTCGCCCGTCAGCGTTCCGATCGACAGCACGACCGGTCCGACGACCGCCTTCAGCTCGAACGTGCCGTCCGCGTTTACGCGACCGGTACCAAAGCCCCCAAGCGTCGACGACCGTGCCGCCCACGTCAGCGGTCGCGCGCGTACGGACAATCGATCGAGGCCCGCTACCGGCGTCCCGTCGTCGCTCACGACCTGGCCGCGAACCGTCCCGCCGCTGCCCGTCACGATGACGAGACCGTCGATGTCGATGCCGGCCACCTGAATCGATCTGGCGGGCTTCCTGCGCCGGCTGATCACTGGCGGCGGGCAACCGAACGGCAAGCATGTACTCGCCTGCCCAGACGTTGTTGACCGAGAAGTCGCCGTCAGGTCCGGTCTGAGCGGTCAAGGGGGCGAAGGTGAATCCTCCCTGTGGTCCCATGACCTCCAGCGACAACGTCAGTGACTCATTGGCAACCGGTGCGCCGGCGGCGTTGAGGACGATGCCCGAGACCCTGGCGGTCCGCGCGGGAACAAGCGCGAAGTCGATGTTCCCGACCTCCTGGCCCACGCCCACCTTTACGCGCTGCGCTTCGGTTGGCTCGACAACTCCCGGATAAAACGATGCCGGGTAGCCGAGCACCTGCGTCGTATCCGACTCGAGCGGCCACGTCTCGCGGCTCAGTCCCATGACCACGAACTCGCCCGGCGGGAGCACGAGGGAATACTGCCCGCTCTCGTCCGTCACCGAATGACCGCCGCGCCAGCAGCATTCTTCCGGGACGACGAACGGGATGAGCCTGCGTACGCCTTGATGCCGGCCGAACTGCATCGCATAGACGAGGACCTTTGCGATCGGCTCGCCGGTGTCGTCGACGACGCGTCCGCTGATGACGCCCATGCGTGGCAAGGCGAAGTCGATCGCCTTCACTGTCTGCCCGTCACCGAGCTGCAGCGGCTTGCCCACCTCGCCGGTCCGTCGTTGACCGTACGCGAGCGTCAGGTAGCCACCGCGTTCCGCTTTCAGTGAATACGCACCTGCTGGCAGCTCACGGACCTCATAACGTCCATCCGAATTCGTACTGACGCGCCTGTCGGACGGCAACGCCGAAGAGGTGATCCGGATCACTGCACGTTGCAGTGGCCCACCGGTCTCGAGATTCGTGACCCGGCCGCTGATCGCGCCAGTGCCTTTAGCAGTCGGCGCGGCGTCGCGCGGTTGCGACGGTTGCATCGGCGGCGGCGCTGGCATCTGGGCGGCCGACGAATGCAGCGCGACGGGTGTTGCAGAGACCAGGAGAAGCGCAAGAATTCGCGGAGCAGGAAGCTTCGTGGTACACCGCATGCTACTTCCTCAGCACCAGATCGACTTGCTTCGATTCCGCGTCGGCGATCGCGACGCGCCTGGCGCGGTCCTTCAGCCCTTCCAGGAACTCGGGGTCGTACCATTGGCCCTCCTGGACGGCGTCGAGCGCAACCAGAAAGTAGTCGCCCGCCGGCAGCCCCTTGAACGTGAACAATCCCCGCTGATCGAGGCGTGTCGCCCGGAGCGTGCGTGAGCCCTCTCGCCACTTCGCACTGTCGTCCGCGAAGACAATCACGGTCCCTTCCGCAGGAATCTGCTTCTCGTCGCGCAACGTGCCGCGGATGATCGTCGGCCGGCTGGTGAGCACGACGCGGACGCCCGACAGCGTCTTGCCGTGCTCGACTGGCAGCGGAAGGTCGGCGATATCGCGCCCTTCGACCTCGATGGCCTTGAGCATCCACTCGCCGGTCAACGGGCCAATGGAAAGCACGGTATCGCTGAGGACGCCCTCGACTTCGAACGAACCGTCGCTCTGGACCCGGCCGTTGTCGGGATGCAGCACCGAAATCATCATCCGGGCGCTCGGATTGAACGGCGGGCGCACCTGCATGCGGTCGAACCCGGCCGGAAGCGGTGACCCATCGTCGGTCACCACCTCGCCGCGGACGGTCCCGCCCGCGCCCGCGACGAGCGACAGACCCTCGACGTCTGCGCCGGCAACGCTGATGGTGAGCTGCCCTTCCTGCGCCGGGTCGTTGCCGCGCGCCGCCGCCCGTATCGACAGGCGGTACTCTCCGGGCGGAATACTTGACAGCGTCCAGCTGCCATCGGCGGCAACCTTCGTCGAGGCCACGGCCACCGCTGACCCCATCCACATGGTCGGCCCACCGATTTCGTGCACCATCGTCACCGTCTCGCCTCCGAGGGGGAAGCCCGAGGCGCTCGTCGCGTTGCCACGAACGCTCGAGGTCCGGCCCGCCGCCAGGTTGAAATCGATGCCTGACGCTTCCTGGGCGACGCCCAGCTTGACGCGCTGTGCCTGGGCCGCCGTGGACGTCCCGGGAAAATAGGTGGGCGCATAGCCGAAGACCTGCTTCGGATCGCTGTCGTGCGGCCAGGTCGCGCGAGTCGTTCCCATCACGGCGTAGTCGCCGGGCGGGAGTGACAACAGCCGATACCGACCCGTGATATCGGTGGACGCGTTGGCGCCAGTCGCGACCAGTTGGCGGCGGCCTTGGACGAACCGCGTCTGCAGGACCCAGACGGTGACGCCGGCGATCGGCTCGCCGAGGTCGTCGAGCACGCGTCCGCTGATCACGCTCATTCGAGGCAAGGCGAAGTCGACCTTGTCGGCGACCTCCTTCTCTGCGATCTCCAGCGGCCGGCCTTGTTCGCCGGGACGACGCTGGCCGTAGGCCAGCGCGAGATAGCCACTGCGCTCGACCCGCAGCGTGTAGCGGCCGGGAGCGACGTCGCGGAACTCGTAGCGTCCGTCGGTCGAGGTGCTCGCCGTCCGCGGCGTGCCCGAGAACTCGTACTCGGACGCGAGACGCACCTGCGCCCGCCGGAGGGGCTTGCCTGTGTCCAGGCTCGTGATGCGGCCGCGGATGACGCCGCCAGCCTTGACCTTTTGCGTCGAGTTGCGCGGTCCCGCGTCGCCGGGGGACGACACCGCAACCTGCGGCTCGGCGGGCGCCTCGAGTGCGGAGATCGCGAAGGCCAGCATTACTGCTGTTGCCAGCATGCGTGCGCTCCCGTCGAAGGAAGGATAAGGCGGCTCATTTTATCGTCGATGCACCTTCTCGCTCGCCTTTTTCGCCGAACTTGCGAGACGCCCGCGATGGAGCGCGCTCACGGATCGGCTGCCCACAGCATGCACTCCCTAGTCGACCGATCCTGGAAAACGCCGTTGTGGCGATCAATCCGCGGCCGGGCGATTCATCGCCACAAGGCGCTCTCCGGACGGCAAATCGATCCGCATCAGCGGGCCGGCGTCAGGGCGATGCGCGACGCGAGCGCGCACGGGATGCCGACGAAGAGGACGTGCACGGCAACGCTGAGCGCGATCCACACGGGATCTCTCGAACCGCCGCCGCCCGCGGCGGACAGCGGAACCACGATGTAGTTCATGGCGACGTAGAGCCACAGGCCGTAGGCTGCGCCGCACAACCAAGGGCGCTGCCAGAGCAGCGGCCACCGGCGCGCGACCAGAAAATAGACGACGGCCATCGTGGTCGCGATCAACATGTGCAGGACGAGGCCCAGAACGGCCGTGCGGACGCCGCCGGCGGCGCTCGCCTGGCCGAGCAGTCCGGCGGCCACCGACTGAAGAATGCGCTGCGCAGGAACTCCCGCCTTGATCCGCCAGAAGATCACCGCGTAGAGGATGTCGAGGGTTCCCGCGACGAGCCCGCCGGCCAGGACGATGGGCCACGCGCTTCTTGCGCTGTCCGCACGTGTCGGCATGCTCTCTCGTATCGTACACCTGTAGTGTCCGGCTTCAGCCGGACTGGTAACTGCTCGATCACGTAGCCGCGCGCTGGTTTGTCAGCCTCACCTCGGAGGAGGCCGTTTCGACGGACGGCCTCACTCCTTCCGCTTCTTCGCAACGAGCTCCGCCTTTCGATCGCCGCTCGTCAGCGTGCCCTTGATTTCGTCGCCCTCGATCGTGAGCTCGAGGCGGTACTCACGATCGTTCGTCGTGTGCTTCGCCTGGATAGTGATCTTGTTGCCCTCGATCGTTCCGCTCGTGATCGGATGCTGATCGGTCTCGCTGCCGCCGATCGTGCCCGTGATCGTGGTGTCTTTCTGCTTCAGGATCAGGAGGGCCGTGTCTTCACGCTTCGATCCGTCTTCCCTCACGCCCGCGATTTTCCCTTCCCATTTCCCGGTGACGTCCGCGGCCGAACCGGCGACCAGGGACAGCGACAACGCCGCCACTGCAAACAGCATGTGACCTCCTCGTAGCGGCCCGCCGCCGGGCCATCTCAGGCCTCAACGTAAACGGCCCGACGAATGTTCCGCTCCTGCGCTTCACGTTCGAGGTCCGCGCTCGATTCTGGTAAGGTAGCGGCCACACCTCCAGCCCATGTCCGGAATCGCAGGCATCCTGGCTCGACGGCTCTGTCCGGCGGTCGCCGCTGCGCTGGCGGTCGCATGCTGGGCGCTCGAGGGCCGGGCCCTGAATCAGCAGGCGCGCGCCGAGGGTCCTCCCTATTCACCCGCTCGCGCGCTGGCGACGTTCCGCATCGCCGACGGTTTTCAGATCGAAACGTTCGCGGCCGAACCGCTCGTCGAATCTCCCGTCGCCATGGATGTCGACGAACGCGGACGGCTCTTCGTCGTCGAGATGCCGGGGTATCCGCTCGACGTGAGCGGATCGGGACGCGTCACGATGCTGGCGGATACCGACGACGACGGCCGCCCCGATCGCCGGACGGTGTTCGCGGACGGACTGAGGCTGCCTACCGGGGTCATGCGATGGAAGCAGGGCGTGATCGTCACGGACTCGCCCCATGTCTGGTATCTCGAAGACACGGATGGGGACGGGCGCGCGGACGTCAGACGCGAAATGCTCACGGGGTTCGCGCTCTCGAATCCGCAGCACACGACGAATACGCCGACGTACGGCCTCGACAACTGGATCTACCTCGCGAACGAAGGACCGGTGCGCACGACGCGCTACCAGGATCTCTTCGGCGACGCGGGGAGCAGCGTCCGCTTCGCCGATCGGGAGAGCGGTCCGCGGCTGCCGCCCGACGCCGACGGGAGGAACGTGCGTTTCCGTCCCGACAGCCGCGAGCTCGAGATGCTGTCGTCGCGGAGCCAGTTCGGCCAGTCGTTCGACGCGTGGGGCCATCACTTTCTCGTGACGAACAGCCGTCACCTGATCCACGAAGTGATCGCCGCGCCGTATCTGAACCGCAATCCGTCGCTCATCGTGCCGTCCGCCACCGAGCAGGTGCCGGACTATCCGCAGCCGGCCGCGCTCTTTCCGATTACTCAGAATCCTGAATACCAGCTGCTGACCGATGTCGGCGTGATGACGTCGGCGAGCGGGCTCACGCTGTACCTCGCCGATCTGTTCCCGCCCGAGTACCGCTCGGCCGCGTTCGTGGCCGAGGGCGCGCACAACCTCGTGCACGTGGCCACGATCCGCGATCACGGCGCGACGTTCCGCGCCAGCCGCATGTTCGACGGCCGCGAGTTCCTCGCGTCGACCGACGCGTGGTTCAGGCCCGTCAACTTCTACGTCGGCCCCGACGGCGCGCTCTACGTCATCGACTACTACCGGAAGATCCTGGAGCATCCCGAGTGGACGGACGACGCGACGGCGAAGTCGCAGGATCTCCATGCCGGACGCGATCGCGGGCGGATCTACCGCATCGCGCCGAAGGGCACGCCGCCGCCCGCGTGGCTCGGCCGCGTCACGCTCGCGACGGCGTCGCCCACGGAGCTCGTGCGCGCGGTCGGACACGCGAACATCTGGTGGCGGCGCCACGCGCAGCGGCTGCTGCTCGATCGAAGACCGGAACGCGTCGCCGGCGCGCTCGCGAGCGCGGCGTTGTCCGGCGATCTCCCGGCCGGCCGGGCGCACGCGCTCTGGACCAGCGAGGGGCTCGGCGTGCTCACACCCGCGACGATCCGCAAGGCGCTGAGCGATCCTGCGCCGGGCGTTCGCGAGAACGCGATTCGGCTCGCGGGGCTCCGGCTCTCGAACGCGCCGTCACTCGAGGCGCCGCTCCTCGAGCTCGCGAAGGATCCCGACCACAAGGTCCGGTTCCAGCTGCTGCTCACCATCGGCGATCTCGAGACGCCCAGGGCACGGGCCGCGCGGACGGCGCTCCTCTTCGACAACGTCGAGGACGAATGGATGCAGGTGGCGGGCCTCTCCGGCAAAGCGTGGCCTCTCGGCGAGCTGCTGCGTGCGGCCGTCCTGCGCTTCGGCGTCCACGAAACGCCGGGCGCAAGGACGCTCTTCACGCGGCTTGGGACGATGAGCGGCGCCGCGCGCGGTTTGACGCCCGTGCGGACAGCCGTGCAAATCGCCGCGGCTGATCGACGGCCGGCCGCCGACTGGTGGCGGGCGGCGCTCCTCGAAGGCCTCGCGTCGGGCATCCGCCGCGAGCGGCGCCACGACACTGGACTGGATGGCGCGCGCGCGCTGGCCGCCACCCTGCTCGTGGAGCGCGAGCGCCCGGTGATTCGTCGCGCCGCGCTTCGCCTCGTCGAGACGATCGGTCTGCCTTCGGGCGCAGCCGCCGCAGAGATCGAGGAAGCCGCGCGCCTGACTATTTCGAACCCGGGAGCCGATGCCGACGCGGCCGCGGACGCCATCCGGCTGCTCGCGCTCCGCGGCGTGGAGCGCCACCAGCCGGTGATCCTCTCGGTGCTCCGCCGCGCAGAACCCACGCCGGTGCAGATCGCCGCGGTTCGCGCGCTCGCCGAACCGAAAGGGGACCGCATCGCTGTGACGCTGATCGATCTCTGGGATCGCCTGACGCCAGCGGTGCGCGCCGAAGCGGTGCGCGTGCTGGTGCGCGAGCCCGGACGCATCCGCGTGCTGCTCGACGCGATCGCCGAGAAGCAGGTCGCCGTGAGCGAGATCGAGTGGCCGCTCCGCGTGCGGATGATGATGGTCGACGACGAAGAGCTCCGCGCGAAGGCGCGGACGCTGCTCAGCTCTCCGGGGCTTTCGGGATCGGAGGTCCTCGACGAGCGCAGGGCGGCGCTCACGACGACCGGGAGCGTCGACCGGGGACGCGACGTGTTCGCGCGCGCGTGTTCCACCTGTCACCAGTACCGCGGCGGCAGCGGACTCCGCTTCGGTCCCGATCTCGGCGAGGTTCGCGGACGCCTGCCAAGGGATCTCCTCAGCGACATCCTGCTGCCGAACCGATCGATCGCGGACGGCTACGATCTGTACAGCGTCGAGCTCACCGATGGCGCCACGGCGAGCGGAATCGTCAGCGAAGAGACGCCGACGTCGGTGACGCTGCGGCTCCCTGGCGGCGGAGAGACGACCATCGCGCGCGCGCGGATCGCGTCGATGCGCATCGCGCCCGTGTCCGCGATGCCCGAAGGGCTCGGCGGATCGCTCGACGTCCAGAGCCTGGCCGATGTGATCGCCTTCATCAAGGGCGGATAACTCATACACGTGTAGTGTCCGCCTTCAGGCGGACCTGTCTGGTCCGGTTAAAGCCGGACACTACAACCGATCAAATCCGCGCGATCCGCGTAATCCGCGTCTAAAAGGCCGGATGGAAGCTGAGGGCGAACGACCATCCGCGCGCCGGTGGATCGGTCGCGCGAATCGCGGCCCATTCGAGCGGCATGCCGAGCGCGTTCACGCGCACGCCTATGCCGAAGCTCCTGATCAGGCGACGCTCCCCTCTGGCCGCCGAGAACTCGGGCGCGCGCGACCAGACGAGGCCGCCGTCCGCGAAGACGAACCCCTCGGCCGGAACGGGACCGTAGTGGAGATCGCGCGGCCGCAGGCCGAGCAGCGGCGCGCGCAGCTCGAGATTCATGACGACGAGCCGGCTCCCGAGCAGCTCGTCGAATCCGCCGCACTCGCCCGCCGCATTCTCCTGGCACTGGATCGATCCCCATCCATACCCGCGGAGGAACGAGCGGGAGCCGATGAACGACGGCAGCACCCGAACGTCTCCCGCGTCGGGACCGTACTGGCCGAGATGCAATAGCCGCATCGCCACGGTGTAGGGCTTGACGGGCATCAGATAGCGGCGGTGATCCACCAGCAGGCGCGTCGCGGAGAGATCGCCGAACGTCGCGGCGACCTCGACCCTCGTGCGGTCGCCGAGTATCGGGCCCGTCGGACCGAAGACCGTCGTATCGCGCACGTACGCGGCGCTCGCCTCGCCAGCCCTCGTGGGTGCGCCCGCGTCGCCGTCCGTGGTCTCACGGCTCAGGATGCGGCCGTTGGTCATCGATCGGACGACGGAGTTGACGGTCCGGCGATAGGCGCTGTACCGGCCGCCGGCTTCGAACTCGATCCGCTGCGCGCGATCGAGCGGATAGAGGAGCACTCCCGTCAGTCGTGCCTGCGTTCGCTCGAAGTAGTGCGTCTCGCTCGTGAAGGCGGGCGCGGCATTCACGTCATTCGACCAGATGCGGGGCAGACGCCGAAGCGACGGCTCCACCTCCGCGACGGCGCCCCAGTTCCAGCGGCGCTCGCGATTGAGGAACTGCACGTGCAGCGCGAGATCGCGCAGCTGGTTGCCCGCCTGCGCGAAGACCGCGACTTTCCGCTCGCCCAGCAGATCGCTGAACAGGAACGATCCGCCGGCCCGGACGTAGGTGCCGAACGGGCTGCCTCCCGCGCTGATGTACGGCGTGCCCACGGCCTCGAGGAAGAACCGGGGCACGTACGGCTTCGACTGGATGCGCGTCGCCTCGGGCAGCCCGGTCACGTCGTCGGCGAGCACCTCGGCAACGACGCTGTCGGTGCGCTCGATCGGCGGAAGCGCCGCAGCAGTCGCTGCCGTGGACACCGGCGGGCGCGACGCCCGCAAGCGCCTCGGCACCGCGGCGGATCTCGATGTCGTAGCGTCCGCGACGGTAGTGCGTGAACGCGAGCACGGGCGCGCTCCGCGCCACCGACAGCGCCGGACTCGTAGGCGTCAACCCGCCGACGCCACCCTGCGTCTCTGTCACCTGATGCACGTCGCGAGACGCGAGATCGATCCGGTAGACGTTGCTGATGCCACCGGGATCCGAGAGAAGTACAGGCTCGTGCCGTCCGCGGACCACTGCGGGTTGAAGTGAGAGGCGTCGTCTATCGCGGCCACCCGCTCGACCGAGGCGGTGGCGACGTCGGCGAGCGCAAGCGCGGTGTGCCCGAAGCGCAGGCCCGTCAGGTCGGTCGAGAACCGATCGGTCGTGAACGCCAGGCGCGCGCCATCGGGCGACCACTCCGGGTGCAGGTCCGCGTACGCATCGTTGGTGATCGCGCGAAGCGCGCCGCTTGCAATCTCGTAGACGTAGAGATCCGTGAGCCCGCCTTCGAGCGCCGTGAACGCGATCGCCCGCCCGTTCGGGGACCACGCGGGCGTCAGGATCTGGCCGAACTTCGGCAGCGAGACGACCCGCTCGGTGCCGCGCCCGGTCATGTCGAGCATGACGAGCGCAGGTTTGCCGCGCTCGATCGCGGCGAACACGAACCGATCGCCTTCAGGGCTCCACGAGCCGGCCGACCGGATCGCCTGCAGGCTCTCGAATCGAACCGAGGCCGCCGTCGTCGCCAGCTTCCGCGTGACCGCGCCGCTCGACGTGTCCGCCAGGAAGAGATCCAGCGAGACGCGATCTTTTTCGGAGAAGAACACCGCGCGGCGTCCGTCAGGGCTGAGCGACGGCCCGAGATACAGCCTGCCGTTCGGCGCCGCGGAGGATCGCGCGAACGTCCCCGTATCGGGTGCGGGCGGAGCATCCGAGTGATAGCGCTCGTACACCGCCTTGCGCCAATCGTCGAACAGCTGGTCGAGCTCGAACCCGGTCGCCGCCTTGATGCGGCGCGGCAGCGTGCCGGCGTCCTTCGCCTTCAGGATCTCGGGAATCACGCGATCGCCGAATCGCCCCGCGAGGTACGCCCAGACGGCGTGGCCGTACCGATACGGCGAGAACTTGCGCGCCGCCTCAGTCTGGCGGAGCGGCACGAGATCGTACGTGACGGCATCCCGCAGCCACATCGCGGTCTCGCGATCGTCCGCGCCGAGCGCCAGATACTGGGCCAGGCCCTCGATCGACCACAACGGCCACGCCAGTAGGCCGCCGCGATACCGCCGGGAGATGTCGAATTGAAACGCGTGCGTGAGCTCGTGGCCGAGAATCTGATCCGTTTCCGCCAGGGTCGGCGCGAACGGCATCACGATCCTGCGCCGGGCGGCTTCGGTCACGCCGCCGACGCCCTCTCCCAGGAATCCGCCGACGACGTTGGTCTGCGCGAACTCGGGCTGGCTGCCGTACAGAATGAGCGGCTGGCGGCCGTCGAGCTGATGCCCGAGCACGCGCGAGAGCCGCGCGTACCAGCGCTCCGCGAGCCGCGCGACTATGCGCGCGCCCGCTTCTTCCCGGGTGTAGTGATAGACGGCGAAGTGCTCGGTTTCGTAGATCTTGAAGTCGAAGTCGACGTACTCGACCTTGTTCTTGCCGAAGTGCTGAGCGCTGGCGTGTCGAACTTCGATAGCCGCGACAAGACACACCACCAGTGACAGCGTCACACGTGACGGCATTCGACCCCCCGGACTCGTAACCTAGTTGTGTATGTGAGGGGGTTCTAACGCAGCCATGGACGAGGTGTCAAGAGAATTGATCGACGACAATCACTTCATCGCCGATGCCCACAGAATCGCATTCGACAGCAGCGTTTTGAACGCTGTCAGATCGTGGACGCGTTCGTCGTGGCCCAGCGTGATCGCGGCGATTCGGGCGGTTGGGTGCCTGGTGACCCAGACGGCCGGATGAGGTTTCTTGTAGCGCACGCTCGGCGATGTTTCGGCGAGCACGTCGATCGCGGCGACGTTGGCCGGCATCTTCTCGGGCTCCGCGTTCAGGTAGTAGAGCTCGTCCTCGACCTCGAACGACGCGGGAACGCCTTTCATGATCGGGTGATCTGGCTTCACCGCGTTCACGGAGAATCGGGCGATGCGATCGTGGCCGCGCGCGCCCCCGCCGACGATCGCGGCGTTCAGCTCGGGCCAGTCGGCGAACCCGTACCACGTGCCGGGATGCAGCATCACGATCCCTTTGCCCGCGGCGGCGAAATCGAAGAGCGCCTTCCGGTACGCGGGCGTGTCGAAGAACTGGCGGTTCACGCTGACGAGCGCGACGTCCGCGTTCTTCAGCTCCGCGGCGGCCTGATCCCGGTCCTCCGTGTAGTTCACGCTGAACCCTGCGGCGGTCAGCGTCGCGCCGTCGGTCTCGCCGAAGAACTTGCCGAAGTTGTGCGAGCTGCCGCCGGCGACGATCAGGACTTTCTTCTTGCCGGGCGCCCAGACGATCGGCTTCGTTTCGGGCAGCGGCGCGTCGCCTTTCCCGCCTTCCTTCGGGCCGGCCGTCGACTGACCGCCTCCGTTCTGGACCGGGGACGAAGCGGGAGCGGAGGCGGACGATGACCCGGTAGCGGCGACGCCGGCCACGGGCTCGCTGCCAACGGTGATCGCGACCGTGCACGGCACGATGTCGTTGTCGAAGCTCTCGAGAACGATCTTCGAGAGGGGCGCTTTCTTGCCGAGGTTCAGCGCGAAGTAGCGCACCTGGCCGCGGCGAGTGAAGTCCCCCGCGTCGACGCTGAGCGGCACGGTCGCGCGCGTGAACGCATCCGCGACATGTTCGCCGTTCTTCAGCACGTGCTCCTCGCTCGTGCCGTCGCCGAACTGGACGATCACCTTCAGGGCCGGGGTCCCGCGCGTGCCCTCGCCGCCCACGGGCCAGGCCCACCCGCCCACGCCTCCGAGGACGTGCAGGCTGGCCGCCGTCGACGTCACGGGAATCTCGACGCGCCGCGGAAGATCCTCTGAGAGACTTCCCGTGCCGGGGCCGCCTTTCAGCGCGACGAAGTTCATTCCGTTCAGCGAGCGCGCCGGATCCATGACGAAGAACGGCACGCCGGACACCGTCACGTCGCCGAAGCGGTGGAGCGCGACGGTGTCGTCGCGCTCGTCTTCCCGCCGCACGCCGCGGCGGCTGTCGGCCGTGTACGCGGCGCGCAGATCGACGACACGGAACTTGACGGCGTCACCCTCGATGAACGTGAGGATGTCACGAAGGGCTTCGGCGCCCAGCGCCTCGAGACCCTCCGGCATCACCGAGAGCCGCGTGTTCTCGCGCGAGACGATCTCCTCTTTCTTGACGTCCACGTCGCCGGCCGCACCTCTCAAGGTCAGGCTCGTCTGGTTCTCGCCGGCAATCGCGCCCGCGAGCGTCTCGCCTTTCTTCGTCGTGACGTTCCAGAGCCAGTAGCTCGGATCCACTTCGCGGTTCGGATCGATGATCTGCGCGAGGAGCGCCGCGCGGCCGTGCGCGCCCATGCCGTTCAAGGGCGGACCGACCTCGCTCTTCCCGAGGTCGCCGAGCCGATGGCAGTTCGAGCACGTGCCGGTGAAGAGGGCCTTGCCCTTCACGGCATCGCCCGGCTTCTCGACTTCAGGCGTGAGCGCCGCAATGACTTCGCCCTTCTGCCTGGACGAGGGGTTGAGCTTGTCGAAGAGCGCCGACGCCCGACGCGCGATGTCCCGGTTGGGATGCGTGCGCAGGCGCGACACGTTGGTCGGACCGAGCTGCGCCGGGGCGATCGTTCCCGCCTCGACGGCAGCCAGGAGCGCGTTCGTCGAGTCTGGCCGCCGCACGATCTGATCGAACACCAGCGTCGACTTCGACTTGGCGAGCACGTCGATCATCGATGCGTTCACGTCGTTCCCCGGGTTCGCGCCGAGCGTTGTGATCAAGCCCGCCTTCAATGGCGTGGACGCGGCCGGATCCGCGAGGATGCCCTCGATGCTTTCGAGCGCGTGCCCGCGGCTGGCCGGTACGGCGAGCAGGCTGGCCGCGATGTCGATGCGGCGATCGTCGGCAATGCTCGCGGAACCCAGGTCGCCCAGGAATCTGGTCGCGCGCTGCGCGGCGTTCTCGGCAAGCGCGCCGGACTTGTCACCTCTCGCGACGATCGCGATCGCGAAGACGTCGGTGGCCGGGTCTTCGAGCAGCGTCGCGAGCGCCTGCCTGGTCTGCGCGTCGGCCGCGATCGATCCGGTTTCCATCCGGGCAACCGCGCGCGTGACGGCGGCCTTGAGCGGAGCGGTCTGCGGTCCACCCTTCGCTGCCGCGGCCAGCAGGCGATTCGCCGCGGCGGGCAGCGCTGCAGGCGCGACGGCCGCGACGAAATCCGCCAGCAGCTCCGGCCGCGTGCTCGCGAAGGCGTCCGCGACGTAGTCGGCCGCGTGATCGCTCGCCGCCGCGATGAGCGCGGAGCGCGTCCAGTCGTCGGTTGCGCCCGCGTACGCGTCGAGCACGGTCTTGCGCGCGGCCGGCGTGGATGCGCCGCGCGACTTCTCGTAGAGCGCGAACGCCGTGCTGCCCATGGGCTTCGAGATCTTCGCGAGCCGCGGATCCGATCCGTGATTCTCGCGGGCGAGGCGCCAGGCCGTCTGGCGCACGTGCGCGTTCGGGCTCGTCTCCATGGCGCGCAGGAGCCCTGGCAGATCCGTCCGGTTCAGCGCCGGGGTCGCCAGCGTGCGCGCCTGCTTGTGCTGCACGCGCCAGATGCGGCCGAAGTAGTGATCGCGATCGGGGCGAACCGCCGCGTTCGCGGGCCCGTGCTGCGGCCCGCGCGTGTCGTTGTGGATGACCGCCTGGTTGTAGAAGTCCACGACGTAGAGCGCGCCGTCCGGTCCGACGCGCGTCTCGATCGGCCGGAACCACATGTCGCCGCCGCGGATGAACTCCGTCTGCTCGCGGCCCTTCTCCTTCTCCGTCCGGTAGCTGACGCCGTCGGGCCTCACGAACTGATGGTGGACGATGTTGAGCGTCGGCTCGCCCGTGAAGTAGCTGTAGCGCCACGCGTCGGGCCACGCGCCGCCGTCGTAGATCGCGCAGCCCGCGGCCGCCGTGAACTGCCCGACCAGATCGATCTGCACGTACGCCTGTTCGCTGCGGGAGATCCGCGGATACGTGGTCTGGCCGGCAATCATGCCCTTGTACGACGTCGCGTTCGGGACCTTCCCCTTCGCGAGAACGGACTCGGGCAGCACCGTGTGGAAGAACACCGTGCCGCTCGTCGGCTGCGTCCAGAACACCTGTCCGTCCCAGGTGATGTCGAGCCCCCAGGTGTTCCCGGTGCGGCTGCTGAACTGCTCGAACGCGCTGCCGTCAGGCTTGAACCGGACGACCCCGCTGCCGTCGCGCCCGAAGTTCTTCGCGCCGTCCGGCGACGTGACGTTGCCGACGCTGTAGCCATGCGTCGCGTAGATCCACCCGTCGAGGCCCCAGCGCAGATTGTTGATGACGGCGTGCGTGTCGAACGTCCCGAGCCCCGTGTACAGCTTGGTGCGCTTGTCGGCGACCTGATCGCCGTTGGTGTCCTCGAGGAACCAGATGTCCGGTGAGGTCGCCGCGATGACGCCGGACTTGTGGAGCACGAACCCGGTCACGAGCTCGAGCTTGTCGGCGAACACGTGCTTGCGATCCATCAGGCCGTCGCTGTTCGAATCGGAGAGAATCGAGATCGTGTCCTCGGGATCGCGCTTCTGCCGGCGCGGCTCGAGCGATCCGGAGTCCTTCCACGGCGCGGTGTTCGGCACGCGCAGGCCGTTGGGATACTCCGGCGTCTCCGACACCCACAGCCGTCCGCGCTCGTCCCAGTCGATGTTCATCGCCTTCGCGATGAGCGGCTCCGCCGCCACCAGCGAGAGGTTGAACTCCGGATGCACTTCGAGCTTCGCCGCGGCCTTCGACGGATGGGTCGGCCCGCCGTCCACGTAGCGCAGCGCGTCTCCGAGCTCTTCCTTCTTCACGAGCTCGTCGACGTTCGACCGCTTCCCCGCCCACGCGATGCCTCTCAGCAGGATCGTCCGGTAGTTCGCCCGGTTGAAGTTCTCGTACAGGTGGCCGGGGATCGAGACGAACGCGCGATACGGCGCGCGTCCGCCCTCGACGGTCTTCTCGTACGTCCACATCTGCGGCTGGATGTCGTAGACCCCGACGCGCTTTCCGCCGCCCGTGATCTCGTCGGCGCGTCGCTGCTGGCCGGCGTTCCGCACGCCGGCGGACTTCGGCGTGAACGCCGTCGCGAGCACTCGCGCCTCCGGCAGCATGTCCATGTCGTAGTAGATCTCGTCGTCCATCTCCCAGTTCGACGCGTCCTTCGTGATCGGGCTCTCGCGATCCGTGAAGTACAGCTGCATCGGCCCTTCGAGCCACCTCGTCGTCCCGTTCCGCCACGAGCCGCCGACGATCGTCCTGAACCAGTCGGGATCGCGCGACACCGTGCCGGCGTGAATCACCACGAGGCCGCCGCCCCGCGCGAGGTATTCGCTCAGGTTCTTCCGATCCGGCTCGTCGACGTTGCCCGCTTCCTGCTTGTGCAGGATGACGACGTCGGTTTCGTCGAGCTGAGCCTTGGTGGGGAACGTGTCGCGCGCCGGTGGCTCTGGCGCCGCGCTCGTTGAGAATCGGCACCCACTCCTTCAGGAAGCGCGGATAGTCGTGCGCGCCGGGCCCGTGCGATTTCGGGCCCGAGCGGATGAACACGCGAAGCGGTTCCTGCGCGACCTGGACCGGCGTGTCCGCCGCGCAGACGACGGCGGCGGCGGCAAGCAGAAGAAATCGTGTTTGTGCCATGACAGTTCGCGACTATACCGGCCCTCTCCATCACGGTCAAACCCAACCCGCCCGCCCCGTTGTTCACGAATCGCCGAACGTTATTGGGTATAGTGGGCGTCCACGTGCCGTCCGTTTTCCTCCTGGCCACGCTCGACACGAAAGGCCGCGAAGCCGCATTCGTGCGCGGACTTCTCGCCTCGTGGGACATCCCGGTCACGCTCGTCGACGTCGGCGCGATGGGCGCGCCCGCCGTCGGGGCCGACGTGGCGCGTGATCAGATCTTCCAGCTTGCCGGCACGTCGCTCGACGCGATTCAACGGACGGCGGACCGCGGCGAGGCCGTGACGAAGGCCGCGGAAGGCGCGGCCCGGCTCGTGCGCGAAGCTCATGCACGCGGCGAGCTGTCCGGCGTCCTGTCGCTTGGAGGATCCGCGGGCACGACGATCGGCACGGCGGCCATGCGCGCGCTGCCGCTCGGTATGCCGAAGGTCATGCTGAGCACGCTCGCGTCAGGCATGGTCCGCCAGTACGTCCGGGACAAAGACATCGTGATGCTCAACTCCGTCGTGGACATCCTCGGGATCAACAGGGTGAGCCGCGAGGTGTTGTCGCAGGCCGCGCGCGTGATGGCGGGTCTCGTGAAGTACCCGGCGCCCGCTCGCGAAGCCGCCGACAAGCCGCTCGTCGCCGCGACGATGTTCGGCGTGACGACCAGGTGCGTGGAACGGGCGCGCGACACGCTCGAGCGGGCTGGATACGAGGTCCTCGTATTTCACGCGACCGGCAACGGCGGCCAGGCGATGGAATCGCTCGTGAGCGAAGGATTGATCGCGGGCGTGCTCGACATCACGACGACCGAGCTCGCCGACGAGCACGTCGGCGGATTCCTCAGCGCCGGTCCCGATCGCCTGCTCGCGGCCGGCAGGGCCGGCGTGCCGCAGGTCGTCTCCACGGGCGCGCTCGACATGGTCAACTTCTACGCGCCCGAGTCGGTGCCGTCGACATTCGCGGGCAGAACGTTCTACAAGCACAACGCCAACGTCACGCTGATGCGGACCACCGTGGACGAGAATGCCGCGATCGGAGCGGACATCGCGCGCAGGCTGTCCTCGGCGACAGGACCGGTGGCCGTCGTCCTCCCCGCGCGCGGCGTCTCCGCGATCGACAAGGAAGGCCAGCCCTTCGACGACCCGAGCGCCCGCCGGGCGCTGCACGACGCCATCCGATCGGGCCTGCCCGGCGCCGACGTGACCGAGCTGGATCTCCACATCAACGATCCCGAGTTCGCCGATGCGGCCGCAAATAAGCTGATCGCGTTGATGAAGTCTCTCGGTCGTTCGGTCGGCCGGTCGTCCGGTCGTCCGAACCATGAACCTTGAACCCTGAACCCTGAACCCTGAACCTTGAACCTCTTATGACGCCGTCGAAAGCAGCAATCCTGACAAGATTTCGCGATCAAGTGGCCCGCGGCGAGCCGATCATCGGCGGCGGCGCGGGCACGGGCCTCTCCGCAAAGAGCGAAGAGGCCGGGGGCATCGACCTGTTGATCGTGTACAACTCCGGCCGCTATCGCATGGCCGGCCGCGGAAGCTCCGCCGGACTTCTCGCGTACGGCAACGCGAACCAGATCGTCAAGGAGATGGCGTACGAGGTGCTGCCGGTCGTGACGAAGACGCCGGTGCTTGCGGGCGTCAACGGGACGGATCCGTTCATCATTCCAAAGCTCTTCCTCGAGGAGCTGCGCGCCCTGGGGTTTGCCGGCATCCAGAACTTCCCCACCGTCGGCCTGTTCGACGGCGACATGCGGCAGGCTTTCGAAGAGACGGGCATGAGCTATCAGCTCGAGGTCGACATCATCCGGCTCGCGAACCAGCTCGACATGCTCACCACGCCGTACGTGTTCAACACGTCGGAAGCCGAGCGCATGGCCGATGCCGGCGCCGACATCGTCGTCGCGCACATGGGCGTCACCACCGGCGGATCGATTGGCGCGAAGAGCTCGAAATCGCTCGACGACTGCGTGAAGCGCATCCAGGCCATCGCCGACGCGGCGCGCGGCGTCAAGCCGGACGTGCTCGTCATCTGCCACGGCGGGCCGATCTCGGAGCCGCCCGACGCGGAGTACATCATCAGGAACTGCCGCGGCGTGGACGGCTTCTACGGCGCGAGCTCGGTGGAGCGGCTGCCGGCGGAGCGCGCGATCGCCGAGCAGATCAGGCAGTTCAAGAGCATTCGACGGAGCCAGCCATGAAACGTGCGTCGCGAAAGCCCCTTCGTTTCGTCACGTCGTCCACGGCGCGCATCGAGAAGGCGCCCTGGGGCAAGCACTGGTGGCTGTCGGAGCCGGCGCTCACCGGCACGAAGCTGCTGACGCTGGTGCGGGTGACGATGCGGCCGGGGACGGGCCACCGCTTCCACTACCATCCATCGCGTGAAGAGATCATCTACATCGTCGACGGCGTCGCCGAGCAGTGGGTCGATCGGAAGAAGCAGCGCCTCAGGGCCGGCGAGTGCGCGTTCATCCCGAAGAAGGTCGTGCACGCGATCTACAACTCGTCGAAGAAGCCGATGACGTTCCTCGCAATCCTGTCGCCGGCCAGATCACGCGGGCCCTTCCTCGTCGATTGCTACGACGACGAGCCGTGGCGAAGGCTGCGCTCAGAGTAACTTTTCTGGCGGTCCCACAGTCCAATCGTCGAGGCTTTTCGCCGGCACTTTGCCATGACGCGCGATCCGACAATCCAATCCCTCGTGGCCGGTCTCCTGGTGCTGTCGGCCGCATTCTGGCTGCTGGAGCGTTGGCGCCCTTCGCTTCCCGGTCAGCGCCGCCAGAGATCCGACACGTTCACGGATCTCGGCTACTGGTTCTTCACGCCGCTCGTGACCCGCGTCGCCACGCGCGTGACGCTCGGCCTCGTGTTCGTCGTCCTGGCCTACTCGCAAGGGCTGACGTTCGACGAATTCAGGCGCATCGCCGTGACGCGCCAGACGTGGGCGAGCGCGCTCCCGCTCTGGATCCAGATTCCATTGATTCTGCTGCTCGCGGATCTGCTGGCGTACGCGACGCACCGGATGTTTCACGGCCGCAGGCTGTGGCGCTTCCACGCGATCCATCATTCGTCACAGACCGTCGACTGGCTCTCCTCGGTGCGTCTGCACCCGGTGAACGACGCGGTCTCGAGGGTCGCGCAGGTGCTGCCGCTCTATCTCATGGGGTTCAACGGCACGGCGCTCGCCGCGTTCGTCCCGTTCCTCACGGCGTACGCGCTGCTCCTGCACGCGAACGTGAACTGGACGTACGGCCCGCTGCGCTTCGCTATCGCGAGCCCGGTTTTCCACCGCTGGCATCACACGTCGGAAGAGGAAGGACTCGACAAGAACTTCGCGGGCCTCTTTCCCTTCATCGATCTCGCGTTCGGCACGTTCTACATGCCGCCTGGCCGTCAACCCGAGCGCTTCGGCCTCGTGCACAGCGACGTGCCTCGCGGTCTCGCGAGGCAATTGGTCTACCCGTTCCGTCGAAACTAGAATCCCGTGGTTTCTGTCGTAGTGTCCGGCTTCAGCCGGACCTTCGCGCCGGTCTGCCTATCTCTCTTGTAGTGTCCGGCTTTAGCCGGACCTCCACACCAGTCCGCCTGAAGGCGGACGCTACAGCTGCAATACTTTCAGCCGGACCTTCACTTCGCGGCCCGAAGGAAGGCGATCAGATCGGCGAGTTCCTGGCGCGTGAGCAGGTCGCCGAAACCGGGCGGCATCAGCGACGCAGTACCCGGCTGGACGTCCGTGATATCGCCGCGCGGCACGCGAATCTCCTTGCCGGCTCCATCCGACAGGATCACTTCGTCAGGCGCGTCGCGGCGCAGCACGCCCGTCACGAGCTGTCCCGCCCGCGTCTGCACGGCTACCGGCTCGTACCCTCGTGCAAAGCTCGCGCTCGGATAGACGATGGCCTCGAGCAGATCGCGGTCGCCGCGCACCTGACCGATCTTCGTGAGATCGGGACCGATCGTCCCGCCGATGTACCCGATCGCGTGGCAGGAGAGGCACGCGCCTTTCACGCCGTTGAACACGGTCTGGCCCCGGGCGACGTCGCCGCCCTGGGCCGCGCCGATCAGCGACTCGAGATGCTGCGTCTGCTTTGCGGAATCCATGTTGATCGACGCGAGCAGCGTCTCGCCGGCTCGCTTGACGGACTCGGGATAGTTCGCCAGCCGCGGACGGAGGACGTCCGCGCGAACGGCCGCGCGCGAACGCGATCGCTCGAGCGCGGAGATCATGGCGAGCCCGATCCGCTCGTCCTTCGAGTTCTCGAAAGCCAGGAGCAGTTTCGGCAGTTCGAGAGGGCCCGCGCTTCCGAGGAGCGGAACCAGCGCCGTCAGCTGACTTTCATCGAGCTTCGACTTCTCGACGACGGCAGCCGCGGCGGCACGCCGCGCCGCCGGCCGCTCGGGCGCGAGGTTCGTCAGCACCAGCTCGAAGAGATCTCCGTCGGTCGCGGTGAAACCGCCGATCACACTCAACGCGTCGAGGCGCACGTCGTCGCCTCGCGTCTTGTCGCGAGCGAGGCGCACGAGCGCGTCGTGCAGCTCACCGGACGCGCCCTTTCCTGACGGCAGCGCGCGTACGACCGACACCGCGTGCCTGGTCACGTCGTCGTTCGGCGACGCGAGCGCGCGCGGCAGCGCGGCCGCCCAGGCCGCGGGCAGCTCTTTCACCCGAACGGCCGACGGAAGGGTCGAGGATCCGGCCGCCGCCATCGCAGCGAGGGCGGTAATCGATCCACTGGCCGCCTCGTCGGCCAGCAGGCGCCGAATCTCGTCGTTGCTCGCAAACAGCGCGAGCTTCTGCCGGAGGTCGTCGCGATCTGTGGCGGACAGGCCTGGAGCCGCAAGACGTTTCTGGAAGAACCCCGCCAGCGCGCCGCCCCACTCCGGGTGGCGCGCGGCGATCCACCAGGCCGTCTCCTTCAGCAAAGGATCCGGGCCGTCGAGCAGCGGCACCAGGCCGTCGACCTTCAGCTGTCCGCCACCGATCTGATCGAGCGCCATGAGGGCCGCGCGCCTGGATCGCGGCGCGTTCGCGTGCAGACCGGCGGTCACGACCGAGGCGGCGTCGCCGATCTCGATCAGCGCGTAGGTCAGCGAGTGATCGAGCACGCGATCGCCGGCGGACGACGCGGCGCCAAGAATCCCCCGGACGGCGCGCGAATCGCCGATGCGTCCGAGCGCCTCGGCCGCGGAACGCTGCACGTGCGGGCGGTTCGACGCGAGCGCCGCCTCCAGGGGCACGAACGCCGATTTGTCGCGCCACGCGCCGGCCGAATGAATGGCCGCGATCCGCACGCTGTCGTCGCGATCGCCGAGCGCGATCCGGATCGCGCTTCGCGCCTGGTCTCCCTCGACGCGCGTCAGCGCCCAGACCGCGTTCCGGCGCGCCTCGATCGAAGGCGATCGCAGCGCGGCGGCAAGGGCAGGAACCGCGGCGCTGCCGATCTTCGAGAACTGACGCAGCGCCCGCTCGACGACCGCGGGACGATCGTCGGCGAGCAGCCGTGCGAGATCGACCGGCGTCATCGCGCTCCAGGCAGCCTTCCGGCCGCGGGGATCGGCCGGCCCCGATGCGCCCTTCCGCCGGACGCGATAGATCGCGCCGTGAACCTCGGGCTTCGCCAGCTGCGACGTGGGACAACAGAGTTTGTACCAGGGGCCCGTATCGATCACGACGAGGCTGCCGTCGGCGTCCTCGATCACGTCGGTCGGATGAAAATCACGATCGTCTGACGTGAGGAAATCCGAGTCCCGCGTCGTGAACGTCGCGCCCGCGGGCACGAGGATGTGCCGCGTGACCTTTCGCACGTTGAACATCGCGGCAAAGAAGCTGTCGCGATACTCGGCGCCGAAGACACGCGATGCGTACCGCGTGAGGCCGGCCGGCACTGCGGGACCGAGCTGACACATGACCGGCATGAGGTCCCCCGTCCGCGGGTGGCCGTCGATGACCGGGTGGGGTTTTCCGTACACGCCGCCGTAAATCGCGTGCACCAGCGCGTCCCGGCGCCCGGCCTGCGGGTGCTCGAGAAACGTCGACGTGAGAATCCGCTCGCCGGCCGGCGTGAAGGCGACGTCGACGGGATTGTCCATTCCGCCCGTGAGCACGACGTCGATCGCGGAGTCTCCGGGCCTGCGGCGGAAGATGTGCGCCGCGCGCGTCACGAGCGGCTGCTGGCCGGCGCGTGCGTAGGTCTGCTGCGCAAACGCGCCCTTGGTCCAGTAGATCCATCCGTCGGGTCCCAGGTACGGGCCGTGGAGATCGTTCGCGCAGCTCGTCAGCGTCTCGCCCTTGAACCACTCTTCGCGCCGATCGGCGACGCCGTCCCCGTCGGTATCGGTCAACTTCCAGATGCTCGGCGGCGCGGCGACGTACAGCGACCCGTCGAACCACATCGTTCCTTCCGGCAGCATCATCCGGTCGGCAAAGACGACGCTCCGGTCGAACCGTCCGTCGCCGTCGGCGTCCTCGAGCCGGACGATGCGATGGGGGCGATCGGCGAGCTGTTTTTCGACTCTGTCGTTCGACCCGGACGAATCGGCGACGTACATCCGGCCGTCTTCGTCGAAGTCCGCGACGATCGGGCGTTCGACGAGCGGCGGTCCCGCGATCCGTTCGACTTCGAAGCCGGGCGGAACCGTGAGGCGGGGCGCGGGAAATGCTTCGCGTTGCTGAACGGGCAGGACTGCCAGCGGGAGCAGCATCGCCGCGACGAACCCGCCTGCCAGCGCCGCGCCGTGTCTCGTCGTCATCGCCGGAGCACCTCGCGGGCATCAGCTTACGCGCGTTTGCCCGCAGGGTCCATTCAGGCGGGACGCGAATCGTGAGCGGAACGAACGGCCGCCCGCGCGGTTCGTTCGTCTAAGTTGGCGACCATGACCCGCCATCTTCCGTCTCGACGCCTTTCTCTCCTGCTCCTCGTCACGCTGCTCGTCCCCGCATCGGCGTGGGCGCAGGCATCGTCGATCAGCACCGACCGGATCTTCGACGCGATCGGCGTCCGCGACGGCGGCACCGTCTGCGAGATCGGCGCAGGCGACGGCGAGCTCAGTCTCGCCGCCGCGCGCCGCGTCGGCGCGCAGGGCCGCATCTACACGAGCGAGCTCGGCGACAACCGCGTCAAGGCGCTGCAGGAGAAAGTCTCCGGCAGCACGCTCGCACAGGTCACGGTCGTGGCGGGCGACGCGATCAGGACCAACTTTCCGGACGCGTCGTGCGACGCGCTCTTCATGCGCAACGTCTACCACCACTTCACGGATCCGGCGAAGATGAACGCCTCGATCGCCGCCGCGCTGAAGCCTGGCGGACGAGTGGCCGTGATCGACTTCACGCCGCCGGGGAAGGAAGCGGAGTGCCCGGCCGATCGCGGCAAGGACGGCATGCACGGCATCTCACCGGAGACGCTGTCGCGCGAGCTCAAGGACGCGGGCTTCGAGTCGATATCGTCCGACGCCGGCGGCCAGCGCTGGTTCATGGTCGTCGTCTCGAAGCCGGTGTCCGAAGCCGGTGTCAGGCAGTGAATCGTGAACGGGTCGATTTCTGAGCGTTCACGATTCACTGCCTGACACCACCTTCCGATCATCGCGGCACGAGCGCGATCGCGCGCAGAGGCCCTCCCGATCCGCCCTGGATCTTCATCGGCAGCGCGACGACGACCGCGCCGCGGGCGGGCAGGCGATCGAGGTTGGTCAGGTTCTCCAGTCCCGGCACGTTCTTCTCCGCCGCGATCCGGTGCACCTGGAAATCGGTGGAGCGGCCGTAGTCGATGGACGCCGTGTCGATCCCGAGCGCCGCGGCGCCACGCTCCTCGACCAGCAGCCGCGCGGCATCGGCGCCATACGACGGAAACGAGAGCTTCGACGCATCGCCCGGCGTGTCGTCGCCCAGGTAGGTCTTTGCGTTCGGCCAGTAGCGGCTCCAACCGGTGCGCACCAGCACGATCGTCCCCCGCGCGATCCGTCCGTGCACCTTCTCGAACGCCAGCACATCGTCGCGCGTGATCCGGTAGTCGCGATCCTTCGCGGCGTGTGCAGTCGCGTCGATGACCACGGCTGATGCGACCAGCTGCTCGAGGGGAATCCGATCCGTCGTCCAGCCGCCTTCGGAGAAATGACGCGGCGCGTCGAGGTGCGTGCCGCCGTGCTCGGGCGTGCTGAGGCTGTTCGAGGCGTAGAACCAACCTCCCTCGGTGCGTCCAGACGCTTCGCTCTTCAGTGTGAACTTCGACGTCGACGTCGGCCAGTACAACGTGTTCTGGCCCGTAGGCGTGCGACAGATCGACCACCTGCTGTTTCGAAAGATCGACCGTCTGCGCAGACGCCAGGAGACCGCCTGCGACGACGAGCGCCGTCAGAACAATGAAGCGCATTCGCATGCGCCTACCTTACCCCGCGCGCGCCAGAACAGTCGACTGTCGGCTGCCGACCAGCGACTGAGACTGCCGACTGCCGACTGGGACTGCCGACTGCCGACTGGGACTGCCGACTCAGACTCCCGACTAACGACTACCGACTACCGACTGACATGGATGTACGAGAATCCATCGTATCCCTTCGCGCCCACTGTCTGGATGACCGTCGCTGTGACGCGCGGCTCGGAGGCAACCGCGGCGAGAAAGCGTCGCATGCCGATCACGGCGCTGTCGCGGCTCGCGGCGTCGCAGACGGCGCCTTCGCGGACGACGTTGTCGGCGATGATGACGCTGCCGGGGCGCGACAGCCGCAGCGCCCATCCGAAGTACTCGGCCGTGTTCGGCTTGTCGGCATCGATGAATGTCAGATCGAAGGGTCCGGCCTTCTCGCGCGCGAGTTGCGGCAGCACGTCCAGCGCGCTGCCAAGGCGTAGATCGACCACTGGCTCGAGCCCCGCACGCGCGAGGTTCGCGCGCGCCACGTCGGCGTGCCGCGGATCGGCTTCGATGGTCACGAGCCGGCCGCCCGGCGGCAGCGCCCGCGCGAGCCAGATGGTGCTGTACGCGCCAAGAGTTCCGATCTCGAGCACACGGCCGGCGCGCTGCGTGCGCACGAGGAGGTGCAACAGCTTTCCCTGCGGGGCGGTGACGTTGATCGACGGGAGGCCCGCGAGACGGCTGGCCTCGAGCGCATTCAGGAGGTCTGCGTCCTCATCGACGAGAAGGCCGCCAACGTAGTCGTCGACGGCCTTCCATGTTCGCTGACTTCTCTCGTCCGGTGACGTGTGACGCTGGGCCATCCTCCAATGCTACACGCGACGCCGGAGCGGGCCGGCGCGCTCAGCGCGTCTTCTCGGCGGATCCGAGGATCTCCGCGGCATGACGGCGAATGCCGGGATCGACCGTGCCGACGGCCAGCGCGTCGGTCATGGCTCGCCGCGCCTCCTGCAGCCTGCCCGCCTTGTAGAGCGCCCAGGCGTAGGTGTCGACCGTGTTCAGATCGCGGCGCCGCGCCAGCTCGCCTTCCATGACCCGCACCGCTTCGTCCGCGCGGCCGGCGTAGTCGGCGTAGTACAGCGCCAGCTCGCGGTTGGCGTTGTCGGCGGCGTTCATCTCGCGGCGCGCCTGCTGCTCGAACTCCTTCAGCTTCGCGTCGCGTTCGGCGGTCTGACCCGCCCTGCCGAGCGCGGTCGCCCACGCGAAGAGGTTCTCCGCGTGCGGCGCCACCTTGTAGCGCGCGTCGAGCAGCGCCGCTTCGCGCACGTGATCCCCCTTGCGCTCGAAGACCGCGGCCAGCGCAGCCAGCCCGTAGTGATAGTTGGGGAACAGCCGCAGCGCGCCTTCAGCCGCCTGCTGCGCGCGATCGACGCGACCCGCGACCAGTTCGAGGTGCGAGATCTGCGTGAGGATCCACGCGCGCTCCTCGGTCTCCCGCGCCTGCATCTGGTCCGCGGCCATCCGCATCAGCTCCAGCGCGCCGTCGGTATCGCCGAAGAGCTCACGGAGGTAGGCCGCGCGCGTCAGGCCCGGCACCGTGCCTGGCCTCATGTTCAGCATCCACTGCGCGGCCTCTTCCGCTTCGGCGTACTTCCCGGTCTCGACCGCGGCGTCGACGACCATGCCGTAGCTCATGAGATCGTCGGGCATGCGCTTGTTCAGCGCGCGCGCGCGTTCGAGCGCCGTCGCGAACTCGTGCCGTCCGAGGAGGAGCCAGACCTCGATCCGATCAGCTTCGATATTGCCCGGCGCGATCCGGCGCGACTCGCGCAGCGCCGCGTCCGCCTGCGCGTAGAAATCGGGGTTCGCCGTCTCGCGCGCCCGCTTCGCCAGCGCCATGGCGAGATCGTTGTGCCCTTCGTAGCGGTTCGGCGAGCGTTCGATGCGCGTTCGCGCCGTCCGGATCTTCAGCTCCGCCGGCGTCGGCTCGCTCGTCATTCCGAGACCGGACGGACGCGAGACCGGCATCGCGAACATCAGCAACCCCACGATCGCGATCACCCTGGTGGTTCCGTTGACTCTACGCATGACTGCCTCGCTGGAGATCTATCCGTGTTTCATTGGCGTGGCTTCCGCCTTGGCGTTCTTCCGCCTGAAGGCGGAAGCCACAGGTCATTCGGGGATACCGGCATTCAGGAACACGCGTCCTTCCTGGCACGCGTCGTTCGGCCTCGCTACCGGATTGGCCCGCCGCCGCGCTCGCCCGGATCCACGTGACGGCGATTGCGGCCGTCGGGCGCGGATCCGATGTACGGGAACGCGTCGTGATACATCGCGTCGTCGACGTTGACGCCGTCGCCGAGCTTGCCGTTGATGTTGGCGTTGAACCCCGGGAACGGCGGGCTGACGAGCACGCCGCCGACCGCGACGCGGAGCGTGATGTCCGTCACGTCGTCGATGAGGCGCCGGCCGTTGGGGAACCCGGCGCCGTCGCCGCCGATGAGGCCGAGACGGCTCGCGCGATCGATTGGCGTCGGGTCGACCCCGGTGTTCAGCCGCAGCAGATCCGCGACGGGTCCCGGGGGCGTGCCGCGCGCCGCGATCGGCGCCGCATACGTCACGAGCGGGAGCAGATCGTTGCGCGGCGCCGACGGCACCGCGAGCGCGCCGCCGTAGAGCGCCTCCACGATCCGCACGATCGGCGGGTCGAGGAAGAAGTTCGCGAACTGGCTGTCGTTCTTCGGCTTGTCCATGCTGAAGCGATCCTTGGATCCGATGCCGATCACGAGCTCGTTGATGAGCGGGTTGCCCATGCGCTGCACCTGCCGCCAGGCGCCCAGGCTGAACGCGGGATCCGGCGAGCGGCGCACCGTCAGGCTACGACGCGAGGTCGTTCCCCACACGCCAATCGTCGCCGCCCTGGAGGTCGCGGGCTCTACGCGGCCGGTCCGCGTCAGCCACTCGACCGGCACCTCGATCGCGATCGTGTTCACCGCGTAGCCGGACACGAAGTCGGCCGCGAAGTTCTGCGGCGTGGAGTCTTCCATCGCGGTCAGCACGCCCGGCACGCCGCTGCCAAGCGTCCTGAAGTTCGCGGTGTCGAACGTCGCGCCCAGATCGATCCAGAACGCGTCATCGGTCGTGCCCGCAAACGTGGACAATCCCGAGCGAAGCCGGTACGTGCCCCGCGCGAACAGCTGCTCGTAGTCCATCGTCCGGGGACCCGCGTTCCCGGGCACGGCGAAGAACGGCGAGCCGTCGTCGTTCTTGAGCTGCGTCTCGTCGTGCCCCTTCACCATCGTGACCGAGTAGGTCTGGCGCTGGTTGAGACCCGGATTGTCGAAGGAGGTGATTCGCGGCGGCACGACCAGGTTCATCGTACCGGGCTGAAATGCGCCGTCGCCCACGCCCGCGACCGCGGTGAACACGTTCGGCAGCTGATATTCCGTGTCGAACTGGAACTGGAACGTCACATCCTCGACGGCGTCGTTGTTGTTGTCGACCTTGATCTCGTAGAGGATGGCGGGGTCGAAGGGAAACAGCGTGGGGCCGTTGCCCGGTTCGAGCAGCGGATCGACGCAGAGGATGAGCGTGACCTTCGGGCCCATCTTCCCGGACTTCGCGGACGCGGAGGACTCGCCGTAGCTCCGGAACGCGTAGATGTCGGTGATGTCAGCCTTGTGGTCGAGGGCCGTGATGGGCGCCTCGCGATGGTTGGCCGTGAAGACGCCGGATGGTAGGGCGGCCAGCGCGGCAATTGCCGCTGCGCCCGCGAGTAGCGGCTTTCGGTGTGACATGGTCTTCTCCAGACACAATTCGAGCGAGTTGATCGGCGGCGCGCGCGGCGCCGGTTCATTGGCTACTACGCCCGGGGCAGGACATTGGATTGTGAAGGGTGTCAGTCGGCAGTCGGCAGTTAGTCGACAGTCTTAGTCGATAGTCGACAGTCTCGGTCGGCAGTCGGCAATAATGTCGATGGCGGAGGCACTGGAACACCCATCCTCAGCGCCGCGCAGCGCCGACTGACGACTGTCGACTGTGACTGCCGACTCTGACTGAAGACTCTCGGCTGCAGACTCCCGACTGACACGTCAGTCCCAAGTCCATGCCTGAAATCCATCTGATTTTCGTCTTCGAGGCCGCGCAGGGGATTCGACCTCGATCTGGCCGAGCGGACGTTGAAGGGCGCGGAGCGTCCTGCGTTCCGGCACCGCGGCCGAGCCACCTCGCTCTTTCAGTACCGGCCTGCGCCGCTCCGCGTCACGCAGGAAGGCACGAACCTCGAGATGGGCAGGTGGCGCACCGATCCGGTCGTTGATCTCGTGCTCTACGACTTCGGCGCCGCCTCGGTCGCCTATCACGTCGCCGTGGACGGTGGTTTGGAGGAACTGCGGGACGCTAGCGACGCATCGTGGCGCGACGAGACACTCGGGCACGACGCGCGAGAGAGGGTCCACGCGCTGCTCGCGTCGCTCGGCGCCGCCGCGACGAAGCCGCGCGTGGCGGACTTCACGGAAGACTACGCGATCTTTGGCTTTCGCGAAGTCCCGGGCGGTCTCGACGTCGCACAGTTCTGCGACGCGAACGCGGAGATCATCGCGCAGATTCTCCGAGCCGACGATGGCCCGCTTTCGAAGGAGGAAATCACGAACGCGACGGAGCTCCGCATCTCGTACGGTCCGTCGGACGTCACCATCGTCGACTGGGACGCCGCGTTCGTCGTCGATCCCGATCCCGAGGACGTGCGCGCCGTTCTCGAGTTCGCAAACGTGCAGCTGCTCGAGATGCGCTGGCTGGATCTCCAGATCGACGACGCGATCGAGCAGTCGTATCAGGTGCTCAGCCGGCGATGGACGCTGCGCGCGTTCCGGCCCAGCACGGCCAGCAGCGACGTGCGAGCGGTCGCGGAGCTGCAGCTGGAAAGCACGGTGCTGCTCGAGCGCGTCTCGAACGCCCTGAAAGTCTTTGGCGAGGAGTACCTGGCGCGGATCTATCGCCTCGCGGCGCGCCGCTTCCGGCTCTCGGAGCTCGACGCGACCATCAGCCGGAAGCTGGAGACCATCGAGAGCATCTACCAGAAGCTCTCGGATCGCGCGTCGGCGAGGCGGATCGAGGCGCTCGAATGGGTGGTCATCATCCTCATCGCGCTGGAAATCGTACTCAGCCTGCTGCACTAGTACCTGTCTCACAAACACGCAGGGTCCGGCTGAAGCCGGACACTACAGCAGCATTTTGACTGCCGGCTGACTCGCCCTTCAGCATTTTTCAGCTGCCCTTCAGATCGCCTCACGACATCGACGGCCAGCCGCGTCTACCCTGCTGATCGAGGTGATTCATGCGGAGCATCCTTGCTGGCGCAGTGCTGACGGTGGGCGTGGTCGTACTGGCTGTCCCGGCGCATGCGCAAAGCGCATCGTCTCCGGCCGAAGACCTTCCGCGGCTGGCCGAGTTGAGACTGGCCGATCTGCCGGGGGAAAAAGGTCCTGTCCGGCCGGGCGTCCAGGATCCCGTCCAGACTCCCGTCGCGCCCGACGACGATGATGACAACAACGGTCGTGATTCCCTGAAGAACGGTACCCTCACCGGCCTCGTTATCGGCGGAATCATCGGTGCCCTCTTCGCCGCCGAATGCGGTCATCCCGAGTGCGGCCCGTACATCAGCTTCTTCGCGGGCATCGGTGCGGCAGTCGGCGTCGGGATCGACGCGATGCTCACCAACCGCACGCTCGTCCCGGTCGAGACCCGCAAGAAGCCGCGGCTCGCGCCGTTCGACCGAGCGATCAAGGTGGGAGTGACGAAGAGATGGTGACCTGTCAGTCGGCAGTCGGCAGTCGTCTGTCGTCAGTCTCAGTCGGTAGTCACAGTCGGTAGTCGACTGTCGACTGAGACTCCCGACTAACGACTGCCGACTACCGACTGACAGTCTTGCGTTCGTTGCGCCTTTGGCGTTCAATGAGCGCATGGCACCGACCGTCCAGATTTCGCGCCGAACCTTTCTTCGTGACTGCGCCGCCGATCGCCGCGGCCACGGGATTGCCCCTGTGGTTCGTCGAGCGCGAGCTCGCGGCCTTTCGGCAGGCACCGGCGGTCACGTCGCCGAACGATCGGCCGGGCATCGCGCTCATCGGCTGCGGCGGCATGGGCCGCAGCGATGCCAAGAGCGCGAGCCGCTTCGGCGACATCGTCGCGCGTCTGCGACGTCGACGAGAGCCACGCGGCCGCCGCGGCCAAGCAGTTCACGAAAGACGAGAAGGTTCCCGCCCAGTTCAGCGACTTCCGCAAGGTCCTCGATCGAAGGACGTCGACATCATCGTCAGGCGACGCCGGATCACTGGCACACGCTGATCAATCTCGCGGCGGCGAAGGCGAAGAAGGACATCTACGCCGAGAAGCCGCTGACGCTCACCATCGACGAGGGCAAGCGGATGGTCAAGGCCGTGCGCGAGAACCGCGTGGTGCTCCAGACCGGCACCCAGCAGCGCAGCCACAAGCTGTTCCGGCTCGCGTGCGAGCTCGCGCGCAACGGCCGCATCGGCAAGCTGACGCAGGTGACGGTCTTCGTCCCGGCCGGATTACGCGAAGGTCCGTTCCAGCCTCGGACCGTGCCCGACGGATTCAACTGGGATGTACTGGCTCGGACAGGCGCCGAAGGTGGACTACCTCAAGGAGCGGACGCATGGCACGTTCCGCTGGTGGTACGACTATTCGGGCGGCCCGGTCACCGACTGGGGCGCGCACCACAACGACGTCGCCCGCTGGGCGATCGGGCTCGACGGTCCGACCGACATCGAGGCGCGCGCGACGACCGATCCGATTCCCGGCGGCTACACCACGCCGTCGCAGTTCGAGGCCACGCTGACTGTGGGCGAACGGCGTCAAGCAGATCGTGAAGACGACGCCCGACGACAGTCCGTTCGGCGTGGTGCTGAACAAGGACGGCCAGCGCAACGGCGTCAGGCTCGAAGGCACGGACGGATGGATCTGGGTGAACCGGAGCAACATCGAGGCCAGCGATCCGGCGTTGCTCGACACGCCGATGGAGAATCCTCAGGTGAAGCTCGAGATGAGCAACGATCACATGGCCAACTTCTTCGAGGCCGTGCGCTCGCGCAAGGATCCGATCAGCCCGGTCGAAGCGCGGCCATCAGTCCGCCGTCGTCGGCCACCTGATCGTGATCGCCCTGCGCACGGGACGCCGTCTCACGTGGAACCCGGCGTCAGAGAAATTCACCGGCGACAACGCGTCCGAAGCGAACGCGCACAGGTCCCGCCGCATGCGCAAGCCGTACGACTATTCTTTCGCATAGAACCCTTGCGGGCTCGAGGTTCACGGGGTCACGAGGTTCACAGGTTCACGGGTTCATAGGTTCACGGGTTCATAGGTTCACCGGCTCTGGTTCCGGTTCAATCGATACAACAACTGGAACAAGAACCATGAACCGATGAACCTGTGAACCTATGAACCTGTGAACCCGTGAACCCGTGAACCCATGAACCCATGAACTCCCTGAACCCCTGAACCCGAGTTCGACTAGTATCTGGCAGTGCTCCCCCAAACTTCGGTTCCCCCCAAGGCCGGTTCGGCCTCCGACTTCTTCGATGCGGTCCCCAACGGCAATCTGCCGCCGATGCCCTATCGGGACATGCCGGAGCCGCTCCCGCTGGGGAAGGTCCTCGGACCGAGCGTGATTCTCGCGGGCCTCGGCGTCGGCTCGGGGGAGTACATCCTCTGGCCCTTCATGACGTCGACCGTGGGGCTCGGGTTTCTCTGGGCCGCCGTGCTCAGCGTGACGGTCCAGTACTTCCTGAACATGGAGATCGAGCGCTACACGCTCGCGACCGGCGAGACGGCGGTCTCCGGGTTCGTCAGGTTCTGGAAGCCTTGGGGCGTGCTGTTCTGCGCGTTCACGATCGTGCCGAACATGTGGCCCGGGTGGGGCACGAGCGGCGTGACGATTCTCACGTTCCTCATGGGCGGCGGCAACGTGCCGCTCATCACCATCGGCGTGCTGGTCGCGTCGGGGATCGCGCTGACGGCATCGCCCATCGTGTACCAGACCCTCGAGCGCGCGCAGTTCTTCAAGGTGGGGCTGACGCTCGTGTTCCTCGCCGTGGCGATCGTCGCCGCGATCGGCCCGGCGGCGTGGGCCGAGCTGCCGTCGGTCGTGACGCACATCGGGTGGTTCCCCGATACAGGCGTGCTCCCGATCTCGCTCATCCTCAGCGGCCTCGTGTTCGCCGGCGCCGGCGGGGTCAACAACCTGGCGCAGAGCAACTGGATCCGCGACAAGGGTTTCGGGATGGGAATCTACATCCCGAGGATCGTCTCGCCGATCACGGGCGAGGAAGTCGCCGCCCCGGCGACCGGATCGATGGTGCGCCAGGACGAAGAGAACCTGCGCCGCTTCCGCGGCTGGTGGAAGGTCGCCAACAAGGAGCAGCTGGTGTCGTTCTGGTTCATTTGCGTGTTCTCGATCACGATCTTCTCGACGCTGGCGTATTCGACGGTCTTCGGCCAGAAGATCTCCGGCCAGGCGAACCTCGCGTTCATCAAGGCCGAAGGCGAGGTGCTCAAGACGACCGTCGCTCCGTGGTTCGGCACGTTCTTCTGGGTCTTCGGATCGCTCTCGATGATCCTCGTCGCGCTCGGCACGATCGACTACATCGCGCGCATCGTCGCCGACGTGCTCAAGACGGTGTACCTGCAGACGAGCCAGCGGTGGACCGAGAGCCGGATCTACTTCCTCGTCGCGTGGGGCACGATCGCGGCGGGCTCGGTGATTCTCCTGTCGGGCTTCAACCAACCGCTCCTGCTCCTGGTGATTGCCGCCTGCTCGAACGGCGTCGTGATGTTCATCTACTCGATCCTGCTCATCCAGCTGAATCGCCGCGGGCTGCCGCCCGCGCTGCGCGTCAGCGGCCTCCGCCTCGGGATGCTGATGTTCGCGACGGTGTTCTACGGGTTCTTCGCGGGGTGGCTGGTGCTCGAGCAGATCAGGAGCTACCTGGCGGGATGACGACCCGGGCGGCTGCGGATCTCGTGGTCTGTGTCGCGACCCCTCTCGAAGCCGACGGCCTTCCGCTGACCGTCGCCGGACGCACGCTGACGATTCTCGAAACGGGCGTCGGTCCCGTCAACGCCGCGTTCGCGCTCACGCGCTTTCTCTCGGCGCACGACGCGCGGCTGGTCGTGTCGTGCGGCGTCGGCGGCGCGTACCCCGGATCGCATCTCGAGCCCGGCGACGTCGCGTGCGCGCAGAGCGAGGTCTATGGCGACCTCGGCGCGGAGTCGACGTCCGGCTTCCTGGACATGGAAGCGCTCGGCTTCCCCGTCATTCCCGGTCCCGTCCCGCTCTTCAATCGCCTCCCGCTCGATCTGTTTCCCACGGCGCGCCGCGCGCCGTTCGTGACGTGCGCGATGTGCACGGGAACGGACGCCAGGGCCATCGCAATTGCCGCGCGGACCGGCGGCGCGGTCGAATCCATGGAAGGCGCGGCGATCGTCCACGTCGCACGGCTGATGGGCGTGCCGGTCGGCGAAGTACGTGGCATTTCGAATGCGGTCGGCACGAGAGCGCGCGAGACCTGGCGGCTCCACGAGGCCGCGGCGAACGCGCGGCAGGCCCTCGTGTCGTGGATCGAAGGCGGCGCATGCTGAGCCTCGCCATATCCCCCTGCCCGAATGACACCTTCGTCTTCCACGCGATGGCCGATCGCTACCAGCTCGAGCTCGACGACGTGGAGGCGTTGAACAGGCGGGCGGAGGCGGACGAGTTCGACGTGACGAAGATATCGGTGGCCGCGTACGGACGAATCCGCGAGCGCTACGCGCTGCTGCGCGCCGGCGGCGCGGCCGGCTTCGGCGTCGGGCCGCTGCTCGTGGCCGCGACGCCGCGCGAGCCCGGAGGCCGGATCGCCGTGCCGGGCGAGCGGACGACCGCGGCGCTTCTGCTCCGGCTGCTCGGCGACTTCGACACGGTTGCGATACGCTTCGATCTGATCGAGCAGGCGGTGCTCGACGGCGAGGCGGACTGCGGCGTCATCATCCACGAAAGCCGGTTCACGTACGAGCGCAAGGGCCTCGTCCGGCTCGCGGACCTCGGCGACGTGTGGGAGAAGCGGATGCACTGTCCGCTGCCCCTTGGCGCGCTGGCGATCCGGCGCGCCCTCGGTCCAGCCGTCGCGCGCCGCGTCGACGACGAGATTCGCGAGAGCCTGCGGCGGGCCTGGGCCCACCCCGACGAAGGCGCCGCGTTCGTGCGCCGCCACGCACAGGAGATGTCCCCCACGGTCGTGCAGCAGCACATCGACCTCTACGTCAACGAGTACACGCTCGATCTCGACGCGAACGCCGTCGAACGCCTGGTCGCGCTCGCGGAGCAGGGCGGACACTCCCCGCCGGCGACGCTGCCGATCTTTGCCTACTGATAGACGCGGATCGCGCGGATCACGCGGATCAGACGGGCGCGGATCTGTGCGATTCCCCGGCGCCTGACGTTGTGTTGATCGGAGGGATCGCGTACGATTCCCGGCCAGCCTGGGCCGCGGCGCGGGTCTCCGAGGAGGGCACGATGAGCACGTTCACGATGGTCGAGCGCCCCGAGCTCCAGGAGTCGCTCCTCCAGGTTCTCCGGCGTCCCCATGAGCTTCGCGACGTCGGCAGCATCGTCATCGCGTCGTACAACGCGTACAACCTGTTCGACGAGAAGAGCGAGACACCGACGCCCAGGGAGCAGATGAAGGCCCTCGCGGAGGTGATCCTCACGCTCAACCCGGACGTCATCGCGTTCGCGGAAGTCCAGAACGAGGGCGTGATTCGATCGCTCTTCCGCCGCTACGTGAACCCCGAGCTCGAGGCGCGCGACAAGTACGACGGGTTCGTCTGCCTCGCCGGCAACGATCGCCGCGGCATCAACGTCGCCCTCGTCACGCGCCTGTCCGTCCGGGGCACGCTGACGTTTCACGATCGCGAGTTCGACGCGTCCGACAGCAAGACGCCCGTCAAGTTCTCGCGCGATCTCCTCGGCGTGAAGATCCAGATCACCCCGAACCCCGCGCACAGCTACCTGCATTTCGCGGCTCACCTGAAATCGAAGATCTTCGGCGAGCGGGCCGAGAAGAAGCGCGGCATGGAAGCGTCGGAGATCGTCAACATCCTGACCGAGGCCACGTTCGCGCCGACGCCGTTCATCGGCCAGGACGTGATCGTGACGGGCGACATGAACGACGACCCCGATACGCGCGTGATCAATCTTTTCAAGGACGGGCAGCTGACCGACACGCTGGCCAGCGTGCAGCCGAACCACACCTACCCCACGAAAATCCACGCGGAGACGCCGGGGCACCGGAAATACCCGGACACGCGGCTGGACTACCTCTTCGCGTCGCCGTCGATGGCGGCGCGCCTGTCGGAGCTGACGATTCACCGCACGGCAGCCGCCGATCGCGCGTCGGATCACTACCCGATCTCGGCCGTCATGCGCGTCGGGTAGCGGGCGATGCCACTCGCGCACAGGAAGACCGTCGTTCTCAGGTTCACGTATCGCGCCGACGACGCGACGGCGCTGCCGCTCGACGACAACCGCCGGTACGACGTGACGGCGGCGGTCGACCGCGAGACCTTCACTGCGGGTCAGTTCTCGACGCCCTTCGGCGACGAACGCTGGCGCGAGATCATCGAGGCGCTCAGGCAGTGCACGTCGGAGCGAAGCGCGCCGGGTGTCGGAGACGAATCCGAAGAGAACGCCGGGCGGCGTCGCAACCGGCGGCGCGCCGAGGAGGTCGAGGAGGCAGGCAGGAAGCTGTACGCCGCCATCGCGGATCTCGCGCCCGCGCTGCGCGTCTTCCTGGAGGACGTCGGTCCGCGGCGGCTGGTGATCGAGAGCAAGCGTCCCGAGATCCATGCGCTGCCGTGGGAGACGCTGACGGGCGAGCGCGGCGCGCACGTAGCCGGCCGCGACCTCTCGATCGTGCGGAGTCAGGCCGCCTTCAATTCAATTCCCCAGCCCTCGCCCAGCCTGTTGAGCGTGTATGCCGCGAGCGGACCGAATGTACCCGAAGAGACGCTCGAGGCGGTGAAGTCGATCGGCGTCACCGACGAGGCGAGCCGGCGGATCGGCGTGGCCATCGTCGAGCAGGACAAGGCGGCTGGCGACCAGAGCGATCAACAGACCGCGCAGCTCGTGTTCCTCGTCGCGCACGGCGAACAGTACGAGGCGACGGTTGCCGTCGCGCCGGGCGAGGCCCTGCTTCCGTCGCAGCTCGCCGAGCGGTTCCACGACCGCCTGATGCTGCTGCTGTGGAGCTGCTACAGCGCGAACATCCTCTCGACCGGCGACTCGGTCGCCATGGCCCTGCAGCGCGCGAAGAACCAGTTCGTCCTGAGCTTCGCCGCGCCGTTGAACTTCGAGGTGGGCAACCAGATTGCGGCCGAGTTCTTCAACCAGGTCTTCGGCGAGCGGGGCCAGCAGGACCCGGAGACCGCGGTCACCCGGATCCGCGCGCAGCTTCGCGAGCAGGCGTTCGAGTTCTGCGACTGGGCGTCGATGACGCTGTGGCTCGACCGGCCCGTCGACCTGTCGCGCCTTCCGCTCGGCCGAATGCGGCTGCCGCGATCCGGATGGAGCGATCGCAGCGTGGAAGAGATCCCGGCGCAGATCCGTACCGAGTTCGAGCGGGCGGCGCTCGGCGAGCTCCGGCTGATCTCGAGCGCCACGATCGCCAGGCCGCTGCCGCTCGGACTCGTCAGGCAGTGGGGCGGCCCCGTCGTGCACCTCCACGGATCGAACGCGCTGCGGGAAGAGGGGATCTTCGAGCCCCTGAAGCTGGATCCCCGGCGGGACACGCATCCGCACGACGCGGATCTCTTCCTGCACCTCCTCGATCACCTCGCGACATACCGGTACGCGCTGATCATCTGGAGCGGCATCGGCGTGAACCACGCGCTGCTCGTCCAGACGCTCGCGCGCATTCCCGCGAACGTGGGGATCGTGCTCATCTCGAAGGGCGACCTCGAAAGCGCCTGGCCCGGCCGCGCGGACGGAGAAACATCGTCGACCCGAAGCGCCACGGCGCCGCTCCTGGTTGGGCGCGAAGGCTTTCTCTACCTCGTTCAGAACGAACGGTTCGAGGCCGCGCTGCGGCTCGCCGGCGACACACACTTCGACGACGTGGAGTACTGGAACGGGAAGTACCTCGCCGGCGTGAAGACGAACAGGCGGGAGACGGCCAGGGAAGCAATCGAACGGCTGAAGACTATCGATCCGATCGAGTCGGATCTTCTCCAGGGGAACCTGCACGCGCGCGACGGCAATCCGCTCGCCGCGCTCGACGTCTATCAGAAAGCGGGGGATGCCGCGTTCGCCGCGTCGCGCTGGCGCGATTTCGCGCGCGTCCGCCTCGAGATCTCGTACGTCTTCGAGGAGATGGGCGATCGCGGCCTCGCGCAGCAGCTGTACCGCGCGGCGATCGAGCTCCTGAACGAGACGCCGGACGATCCCAAGGAGCGGAACTCCCTCTGGACGTCGGCGCTGGCCCGCACGCTGAGAGACGACGCGCACCTGCTGGCGAAGGACAGCAATCCCGATGCGCTGCCGCTCGTGCGGCGCGCGACGGCGATCCATGCGCTCGAGGGGCGGCGCACGCAGGCGGCCTACTGCTACGTCACGCGCAGCGAGCTCGCCTGCAATCTCGGCCACTACGATGAAGCCGAGCGGTTCGCGCGGCAGGCGACGATCGTGTTCGAGGCCGCGCAGAACAAGGATGGATGGCTCGACTGCGTCAGGCTTCTCGCGCGGGTGGCAGCCGCCCGCAGCCGCTTCGATCAGGCGCTCGAGATCCTGCGCCGCGCGGCCGCGCGCCCGTTGAAGCACCCTGCGATCGGCCTGCTCTTCCGAGACATCGCGGAGATCTGCTGGGCGAGCGGACGAATCGACGAAGCCGCCGCGAGCGCCCGCGGCGCGACCGCCCTCCTGGGAAGGAAGCGGCGGGCCCTCACCGACTCGCAGCGGCTGCTCGCCGTCACGCAGGCTCTCGCGCCGCCGGCCGCGACGCCCCGCGTGGCCACGCTCGCCGGCCGGATGCTCGACAATTCCTCCGCGGATGGATCCCAGCTCCTGGACGACCTCAGGCTCCGTTTGTGCCGCTGCTTCGTCGAGCAGAAGACCGAGGCGCTCGTGTGCTCGGCGGCCAGAGGCGCGGACCTGATCGCCCTCGAGATGGCGGGACGCATGGGCATCCGCCGGCGGATCGTCCTGCCGTTCGGAGTGGAGAAGTTCCGGAAGACATCCGTCGACAAGCCCCAGACCCCCTGGAACGATATGTATCAACAGGCCATCGACGACGCCGCGCGGCGCAACGATCTCGTCATCGTCGAGTCCGCGAGCTCGAGCTACAAGGACGCGAACGCGCGGATTCTCGACGAGGCCGCCGCGCTCGCCGACGGCGGCCGGCCGACGGCGATCGTCGTCTGGGAAGGTCAGGCCCGCGACGAAGCGGACATGACCGCCGGCTTCAAGCGCTCCGCGGAATCACGCGGGTTCGACGTGAAAGAAATACGCATGGAGATGTGACTGTCGGCACAGGCCGACCGGACGACCGGACGACCGGACGACCGAGCTCAAGGCCTTATCACCGTCCCATCCTTCCGCCGCGTCGTGCCCCACGAGTAGTCGAAGTTCGGCGGGCCGGCGGGAATCGGGAATTTCGCGGCGAGCTTCTCGTCGAAGTCGATCCCGAGGCCCGGCTTCTCCTGCGCGAGCATGTAGCCGTTCTTGACCTCGGGACAGCCGGCGAACACCTCCTGCGTCTCCTTCGGGAAGCCGCCGCCTTCGTGCACGCCGAAGTTGTAGCTCGCGAGCTCCAGCGCGAGCTGCGCGGCGTGCGCGAGCGGCGACGCGTCGCCCGGCCCGTGCCACGCGGTGCGGACGCCGAAGTACTCGCGCAGAGCGCCGGACCTTGCGCGCCGGGCTCAGGCCGCCGATCTGCGAGATGTGGATGCGGATGAAGTCGATCAGCCGGTCCTTGATGAGCGGCAGGTACTCGTGCTGCGTGTTGAACAGCTCGCCCATCGCGATCGGGATGCTGGTCTGCTGGCGCAGCAGCCGGAAGTGATCGTTGTCTTCCGGCGGGAACGGATCCTCGAGGAAGAACAGGCGATACGGCTCGAGCGCCTTGCAGAGGTTGATCCCCTGGTTGAGCGTGACGCGCTCGTGCACGTCGTGCAGCAGCTCGACCTCGTCGCCGAGCTTCGTCGCGCAGGTGCTCGAAGAACTTCGGCAGCATCCGCACGTACGGCGCCGGCTCCCAGATCGCCCTGCGGATTGGTCGGGCCCGACCACGTCGTCCTGGCCGCGCCGGTCGCGGCCGGCGGCGGTGCTGCGCGCGCCGTAGCTCGCGTAGCCCGGCGTGCTGACCTGCACGCGGACGTGGCGGAAGCCCCGCTCCATTCCGCCGCGCGCGCGCTCTCTTCGACTTCCGTGAAGCTGGCGCCGCTCGCGTGGAAGTAGCAGTCGGCGCCGTGCCGCACCTTGCCGCCGAGCAGCTGATAGAGCGGCATCCCGGCGCGCTTGCCCTTGATGTCCCAGAGCGCGATGTCGACGCCGCTCATCGCGTTGAAGAGCACCGGGCCGTTCCGCCAGTACGAGCTCATGTAGCTCGACTGCCAGATGTCCTCGATCTCGTCGACGTTGCGCCCGATGAGGAACGGCTTGAGGTACTTCTCGATCGCCGTCTCGACGACGAGCGCGCGCTGCGTGAACGTCGCGCAGCCCCAGCCGACGAGCCCCGGCTCGGTCGTCTCGACCTTGACGACGACCAGGCGGATGCGATTGGGCGCGGTGAGGATGGTCTTGATGTCGCGGATCTTGACCGGCGCGGTTCCGCGCCACCGCCTGCGCGAAGCCCGCGTGCACCGGCGCCGGCACCGAGCGCCGGCGAGCGGCGTCGGCGGACGCGAGGAGCGAAGCGCCGCCGGCCATCGACAGCGAAGTCAGTGCGTCACGACGGTTCATGATGTTGTCTCCTTGCTCAGCTGTCAGCTTCCAGCTCAGCAGACATTCAGCCACAGCCGATCGATTGGGATCGAAGCCTAGCTGGAAGCTGGCAGCGGACTTAGCCGAACTGCCGTGATCTCACCAGTGCGTCAGCGATCCGTCCGGCCGCCGGTAGACGTTCCGGCGGCCGGGCTCGGTGACCTCGCCGATCTGCGTCAGCAGCTTCATGTCCGCGCGTGACGCCGAGGCCCGGCCGCTGGTTCGTGTACGCCTTGCCGTTCTTGAAGTCCAGGCACTCCGGCAGGTAGTCGATCGGCCGGCCGCCGTAGTTGTACTCCAGCATCACGGGCCCGGAGAACGTCGACAGGCAGTTGACGAGCGCCGGCGGTCGCGATCGGACCGGTGAAGTGCGGGATGATGCCGACGGCGTGCGTCTCGCAGATCGCCGCGACCTTCATCATCTCGGTGATCCCGCCGACGTTCGGCAGCGTCGAGCGGATGAAGTCGACGTCGTGGTTCTCGACGAGCCGGTTGAAGTCCCACTTGAGGCCCCACTCTTCGCCGTGCGTCAGCGGGACCGTCGTCATCTGGCGCAGCTTCGGGATGTCCTGCAGCGCGTGCTCGTCGCGCACCGGATCCTCGACGAAGAACGGCTCGTACTCCTCGATCGCCTTGCAGCAGCGCAGCGCGTCGTTGAGGTCGAAGCGCTGGTGGAAGTCGATGCACCAGTTGCCGTCCGGGCCCGACGCCCTCGCGGACCTCCTTGCAGTCCTGCGCGATCCGCCGCACGACCGTGCGCGTGTCGTAGACGTCGCCGATCGGCGACGTCGCCGGCGCCCATCCGGAACGCGCGATAGCCCGCCTCCATCGTCGCCCGGGCCCGCTCCTTCAGGCTCAGCGTCGCGTCGGCGCGGCGCGCCGGCCGGCCGCGCGCCGCCCGTCGCGTAGCACTCGCAGTAGTCGCGCGCGCTGCCGCCGAGCAGCTCGTGCACGGGAAGCCTCAGCGCCTTGCCCTTGATGTCCCACAGGGCCAGGTCCAGCGCGCCGAGCGCGTGCGTCTTCTCGCGGCCCGGCGGATAGAACCACGCGATGTACGCCTCCTGCCAGATCGCCTCGATGCGGAACGGATTCTTGCCGATCAGCGTCCCGGCGCACTGCTCGAGCGTGTCCTTCGCGCCGCCCTCGCCGATGCCGGTGATCCCGATGTCGGTCTCGACCGTGACGACCATGTTGCTCTGGTTGAAGAGCGGGTTGAGGTTCGGCGGCCGGTAGATCCGCACGCGCGTGATCTTCGCCTTCGGGCAGTTGCGCCGACGCCGGGACGGACGCAGCAGGGCGAGCGCCGGCGCGGCCGCAAGCGCTGTGAGGAACGTTCGACGATCCATACATCATCCCCTTTCGCGCGGAACGCGCGACGGGACTATACACCGTATGACGCGGATCACGCGGATGACGCGGATCGGACTTCTCCTCAGATCCGCGTCATCCGCGCGATCCGCGTCAAACGGACTTCGTGCGATACTTTCGCCCATGCGCACGATGGTGGCTGGCGTCGGGATCCTGGGGTGGCTTCTATTTCTCCCGGGCGGCGCGCCGATGGCGTTCGCGCAAAACGCGGAGCCCGGACGCACGTCGTTCGAGACGCGTTGCGCGCGGTGCCACGGCGGCGACGGCAACGGCGGCGAGATGGGACCGCCGATCGCGCTGCGCCTTTCCGCGCACGACAACGCACAGCTCGCCAAGGTGATCCGCGACGGCGTTCCCCTCAAGGGCATGCCGCCGAACGTCGTGCCGGAACCGGAAATGGCGGCGCTCGTGAAGTTCCTTCGTACCATCGAGCGTCGCGCGCCACCCGTCGTCCGGAAGACCGTGCAGCTGACGGACGGCAAGACGCTCGACGGCCAGGTGCTGGGCGAAGGATTCGACGACCTGCAGCTGCTGACCGATGACAAGCGCGTGCACCTCCTCCGGCGCGCGAACGATCGGTATCGTCCCGCAGCCCCGGGTTCGGACTGGCCGACCTACAACGGCGAACCCGGCGGCAACCGCTACACGACGCTGAAGCAGATCGACAAGACGACGGTCGCGCGGCTCGCGCCGAAGTGGATGTTCACGATTCCCGACGCGGGATTGCTGCAAGGCACGCCGGTCGTCGTCGACGGAATCATGTACGTGACCGCGGTCAACGAGTGCTACGCCGTGGACGCCGGCACGGGCCGTCGCATCTGGCACTACAAGCGCCCGCGCACGAAGGGCGCAACCGGCGGATGGGCCAACCGCGGCGTCAGCGTCGCCGGCGATCGCGTCTTCATGCAGACCGATCACGCGCACGTCATCGCGCTGAACCGGTTCACCGGCGACCTCATGTGGGATACGGCCCTCGACGACTGGCAGAAGAACTACGGGTCGTCATCCGCGCCGCTGCCCGCCGGGAACCTGATCATCTCGGGCGTCTCCGGCGGCGAGCACGGCGCGAACGGGTTCGTGGCCGCGCACGATCAGGAAACCGGAAAGGAAGTCTGGCGATTCTGGTCGGTGCCGAAGCGCGGCGAGCCCGGATCGGAGACGTGGGGCGGCAAGGACATCGATCACGGCGGCGCGCCGACGTGGTTCACCGGCAGCTACGATCCCGCGCTCGACATCGTCTACTGGCCGACCGGGAATCCGGCGAAGGAGTACAACGGCGACGACCGCAAGGGGGACAACCTCTACGCGAGCTCGATCCTCGCGCTCGATCGCAAGACGGGAAAGCTGCGGTGGTACTACCAGTTCACCCCGCACGACCTGTGGGACTGGGACGCGACGCAGACGTCGGTGCTCGTCGACGCGACATGGGAAGGTCAGCCGCGCAAGCTGATGCTGCACGCGGATCGCAACGGCTTCTACTACGTGTTCGATCGCGAGAACGGCAAGCTGCTCCTCGCAAAGGCGTTCGTGAGGAACCTGACCTGGGCTTCGGGCATCGGCGCGGATGGACGGCCGATCAAGCTCCCGAACCAGGAGCCGTCGCCGGCGGGCACGAAGGTGTGCCCCTCGCAGGACGGCGCGACGAACTGGTTTTCGCCCTCCTTCAACCCCGACACCGGGCTCTACTACCTGCAGACGTTCGAGAAGTGCAGCATCTACAAGAAGGCCGATCAGGGCCCCTGGGAAAGCGGCAAGAGCTATCTCGGTGGATCGCAGCAGACGGCGCCGGATCCGAAGCCGGAGCGCGTCCTGAAGGCGCTCAACTTCCGCACGGGCGAAATCGCGTGGGAGGTTCCGCAGCCGGGCCCCGCGAACTCCTGGGGCGGCACGCTCTCGACGTCGACGGGTCTCGTCATCTTCGGCGAGGAGAGCGGGGCGCTCGTCGCCGTGGACGCGGCGAACGGCAAGCCGCTCTGGCATTTCCAGACGAATCAAACGTGGAAGGCGTCGCCCATGACGTACGCGTTCGATGGCAAGCAGTACGTCGCCGTCGCCGCCGGCTCGAACATCATCGCGTTCGCGATACAGGATTGACATGAAAATCTGGCTCGTGGCTCTCGCGCTCGTCACGCAGGTCGCGGCGCCCGCGCAGGCGCCGCAGGCCGAGATCGCGAACGCCCGCATCCGCGCGAAGCTGTACCTGCCCGACACGCAATCGGGCTACTACCGCGGCACGCGGTTCGACTGGTCCGGCGCGATTCACAGCCTCACGTGGAACGGCCACGAGTACTTCGGCCAGTGGTTCGAGAAGTACGATCCGAAGCTTCACGACGCGATCACGGGTCCGGTGGAAGAGTTTCTCACCGGCGATGCGGGCCTCGGGTACGAGCAGGCGAAGCCGGGAGAGACGTTCGTCCGAATCGGCGTCGGCACGGTCCGTAAACCCCAGGAGGCCGCCTACCGGCGGTTCGAGACCTACGACATCGTCGATCCCGGCAAGTGGCGCGTGGACAAGGACAGTGATTCGATCGAGTTCGTCCACGAACTGTCCGACAACGGCGGGTACGCATACGTGTACCGGAAGAAGCTGCGGCTCGACGGGGACCGCCTGGTCCTCGAGCACGCGTTGAAGAACACCGGGTCGAAGCCGATCGTGACGAGCGTCTACAACCACAACTTCTTCACGCTCGACGGCCGAACGACGGGACCGGACTTCGCGGTGCGATTCCGGTTTGCCCCGCGTGCCGCGCGTGCGCTGAACGGCCTCGCCGAAGTCCGCGGCAGCGAGCTTGCTTTCCTGCGCGAGTTCGAGCGCGGCCAGACCGTCTTCACGGAGATGGAGGGGTTCGGCGCGACGGCGGCGGACTACGACATCCGGATCGAGAATCGGAAGACCGGCGCCGGCGTGCACATCACCGGCGATCGTCCGCTCGCGAAACTGCTCTTCTGGTCCGCCGTCAGGACCGTGTGCCCGGAACCGTACATCGACGCCAGCGTCGAGCCAGGCAAGGAAACGACCTGGAAGATCACGTACGAGTTCTATCAAGTGAAGTAGCGCGCAACTATCGATTGACGACGCACGTGCTCGGCCACGCCGCCGTCGCGGGCGCGGGGCGCACGCTCAGGAACTGCACGGTCGGCGGCATCGTCGGCGCCAGCGTGATCGCGACCTGAAGCTTCCCGCGCTCGCAGGTCATCGTCCACATTCCGCGCAGCGCGTTTTCGACAACGTCGAAGCGATCGGGCAGGGCGCAGGCGCCGACGGTCGACACGAGATCGCCGATCTCCTTCCGGCGGCGGTCCTTCGATCGATCGAGAAAGAGATTCTCCGCGGCGATCTTGTCGGCGAGCTTGTCGTCCCATCGCACGATCAGCTGAGAGATCGATCGCTGCGCGGCGGTGAGCTCCGCCGACGGCACGGCCGCTCGCGGCTGGAGGCCACCGGTCCTCGCCAGCCGATCGATCGCCTCGCCGACGACGCGGCCCCAGCCCGTGTACGTCACGTTGCCGAACGCGATGATGCCGACGCCCTGGTCCGGCAGCCAGCGCATCAGCGATCCGTACCCCGGCAGCCCGCCGCCGTGCGCGACGATCGACCGGAAGTCGCACGTCTGCGTCACGCTCAAGCCGTAGCCGTAGCTGCCCGACGTCAGCGACGGCGCCTGGCTGGCGGCATCGATGGCGACGCGCATGCCCGAAGGCCGCGAGGGCTGCTGCATCTCGCGGAGCGACGCTCGAGCGATCGGTCCGGTCTCGGGGCCGTCGCGCGGCGGAAACGCGCCGAGGAGCGCCCCCACGTACCGGCCCAGGTCGGAGACGGTGGTGAGCATGCCGCCCATCGCGCCGAAGGAGCCGTGCGGAAGCGCGGGCTCCTCCTTCCACCGCGCGTCCTCCCAGCGATAGCCGATCGCCAGGCGGCCCGGCGGCACCTTCGACGGGTGCAATGTCGTCGACGTCATCCCGAGCGGCCGGAGGATGTTCTCGGTCACGTACTCGTCGTACGGCTTACCCGAGACGCGCGACACGATTCGGCCGAGGATGGCAAAGCCGTAGTTCGAGTACTCGGTACGCGGTGCCGGGCGCGGTCGAGAACGGGATGCCTTCGCGCAGCATCCGCGACAGCGCCTCTTCGCTCTCCGACAGCTGCTGATCGCCCCACGGATTGTCTTCGGGGAAGCCGGCCGAATGCGTCAGGAGCTGGCGAATCGTGATGCGCGGCGAATCGGTCGTCGGGTACCTGAAGGCCTTCATTTCCGGCACGTACCGCTCGGCCGGGTCGTCGAGCGACAGCTTGCCTTCGTCGCGCAGCTTCAGGATGCACATCGCGGTGAAGCTCTTCGTCATCGACGCGATGCGGAACACAGTGTCGGCGTCGACCGGCGTGTTGGACGAGACCTCGCGCACGCCGGTCGATCCCGCATGCGCGAGCTCACCGTCGATCACGATCCCCCAGGCGGCGCCGGGGACGTGCGCCGTCTTCGTGAACTCGACGAACGCGCGATCGATGTCGGCGAAGACCGTCTCGAGCCTGGCGCGCCGATCCGGAAGCGACGACTGCGCGGGCGGCGCCGGCGCGGCTTGCGCCATCGTCATGACCACCGCGGCGCCAATCCACATGCGCATGGCGTTCCCTTTCATGTAGTGTCCGCCTTCAGGCGGACCAAGAGGTCCGGCTCAAGCCGGACACTACACGTATCTGATGTCCGCCGACAGCGTTTTTTGGCTTCCCTGAAGCGTCCGGCGTCAAGGCGGTCCGCCCGACCCAAGTGGTGAGAGAACGCGGTAGTGCGCGAGTACATCACCCGCGCCAAAAGCCCAGTTCATACAGCCGGTGCCGACGCACCAACGAACATCACCGGTCCCGCCCGCGCCGCCGACGCGGCGTCTCGTGCGCGAATGCCGCTACAATTGCGCAGCAACGAACCAGAACCTTGAACCCTGAACCCTGAACCTTGAACCTTGAACCTTGAACCCTGACACTTGGAGCCCTCCATGCCCGACATGCACGAAATCGACTACAAGATCTTCGGCGACGACATGCAGTTCGTCGAAGTCGAGCTCGACCCGAACGAAGCGACCGTCGCCGAGGCCGGCGGCATGATGTACATGGAAGACGGGATCGAGATGGAGACGATCTTCGGCGACGGCTCGCAGCAGTCAGCAGGGCGGGTTCCTGGGCGCGCTGATGGGCGCCGGCAAGCGGCTGCTCACCGGCGAGTCGCTGTTCATGACGGTCTTCCTCAACCGCAGCGGCCAGAAGAAGCGTCTCGCGTTCGGCGCGCCCTATCCCGGCAAGATCATCGCCGATCCATCTCGCCGAGATCGGCGGCGAGCTGATCGCGCAGAAGGACTCGTTCCTCGCGGCGGCGAAGGGCGTGTCGATCGGCATCGCGTTCCAGCGCAAGCTCGGCGTCGGGCTGTTCGGCGGCGAAGGCTTCATCATGCAGCGGCTGCAGGGCGACGGCTGGGCGTTCGTGCACGCCGGCGGCACGCTGCAGGAGCGCACGCTCGCGCCCGGCGAAATCCTCCGCGTCGACACCGGCTGCATCGTCGCGTTCCAGCCGTCGGTGGACTACGACATCCAGTACGTCGGCAAGATCAAGTCGGCGCTCTTCGGCGGCGAGGGTCTGTTCTTCGCGACGCTGCGCGGGCCCGGGCCGCATCTGGCTGCAGTCGCTGCCGCTCAGCCGCCTGGCGAACCGCATCATCGCCGCCGTCCCCGGCATCGGGCGCGGCGGACGCGAGGAAGGATCTCGATCCTCGGCGGTCTCGGCGGACTGCTCGACGGCGACAACAGCTGAGGGCGTCGCGGGAAGGTCTGGCTGTGAACTGCGACTGCATGAGTCGAAATGCAGCTGTAGTGCTGGTGGCGGGTCCTGGCCGCGAACAGCCCCACTTCGTGCTCGGGCCGAAAAACCCGTGTCACGGGAGACGGCCCTGCGGCGCGAAGCGGGGCGCCCCGTTCGCGGCCACCCGCGGGCGCACTTTACATCTGATGCTGTTGGCCCGGCACGCTTCGATTCACTAATGCTCCAGACGAACGACTAGTTCCATCGTTACGAGCGTGCCCGCTAGCAGACCGTGTGAGAGTCTGGAACGGCCTGGTGAAAACCTCGGTGCTGTTACTTCTTAGCAGTCTGTGTGTCGTCCAGCCTTAGAAAGCGCGCGGCATTATTGTAGAAGATATCCCGCTTCTGATCGGAGCTTAGGAACTCAGCACCCTCGATGCTGTCGATCGCTACTCTGATCGTCTCCGGCCAGATCATTGCGTCGGAGCCGAAGAGAATTCGCTTTCCGAAGCCGCCTTCGACCAGGCGCCGGAGGTGACTGTGAAACTCCTTCCGGGGCAGCGTCCAATCATTGCCAGCGACGTCCACGTACAACTGCGGGTGCGAGTAGAGCATCGCCAACATCTCGTCAACGAGAGGCGAACCGTAGTGCATCACGTAGACGCGAAGGCGGGGATGGCGAACCAGCACTTCCTCAAGAAGAAAGGGACTGGTCAACCGCGCCCGGTAATTGGGAGACCCGAGGTACGCGGCGCCAGGTGGTCCCTCGCCCATGTGGATGCCAACGGGAATATCCAACTCTTCGGCCAGGGCGAAGTAGGGTTCAAACGATTCGTCAGCGGGGCTCAGGCCGTTGTACTGAGCGCTGATCTCGGCGAATATCGCGAATTTGCGTTCAGCAAACAGGCGCCGAAATTCTTGCGGGCTACGCCTTTGATAATCATCGAACGGCACGGCAGGAATGATCCGATCAGGCGCCTCGGCGCGCCACTTGGTCACTTCCTCCAGAGGTCCGGTAGCGACCGCGCGGATATTGTAGCGCTGCAGCATTTGCACGATGGTTCGCCGGAGTTGCTCGTCCGTACTGGGTGCGCTCAGCCGTGCGCCGCCGCATGATTTCACGCGCTCGTAGACCCGTGGCCCGGCTTCCCGCGGATCCACTGGTGGATAGAAGATATCCTGATCATTCGTGCAAATGCTGGGTGGCGGCGTCCCGTACATGCTCAGGGTGTGCGCGTGCAGATGCACGTCGATGATCCGCTGGCGTTCTTGTGGTGACGGTACTGACGTCCGGCATCCTGATAAGAGAAGCACGATCAGAGAGGAAGCGGTCGTTTCTCGTCTCGTCATGCCGTCCTCCTATCAGTTCGTCATTCATTGATTACTCTGGCTGCGGCCGGAAGTCACAGGATCGCCAACAGATGTAAAGTGCGCACGCGGGTGGCCGCGAACGGGGCGCCCCGCTTCGCGCCGCAGGGCCGTCTCCCGTGACATCGCTTGTCGGCCCGAGCACGAAGTGGGGCTGTTCGCGGCCAGGACCCGCCACCGCGCTTTACATCTCAGTCCCCTGACGATATGCGGGGCGTTTCACGATTTCAGGGGTCCGGCTGAAGCCGGACACTACAACTGTCACGGGGCCGGCTGAAGCCGGACGCTACGCGCGAAACACTTGCAGCTGCACTCTATTGCGCCTTTCGCTGCTCGACCGTGCGAAGGTACGCGACGAGGTCGAGCACCTCGCGGCTGGTCAAGGCGTCGAACAACCCGGGCGGCATCAGCGACGAGCCGGTCGTCTCCCTCGACTGAATGTCCGCCTTGTTGACGACGACCGCGTCGCGCTCGACCATCCGGAGCGTCACCTGTCGATCGGTCTCGCCGACGACGTTGCCCGCGAGCGTGCGGCCGTCGCGCGTCACGATCATCACCATCTTGTAGGCGTCGGCGACGTCGCCGCTCGGGTTGAGCACGTTGAACAGCAGGTAGTCGAGGTTGGCGCGATTCGAGCCCGTCAGATCGGGACCCACCTGCCCGCCCTCGCCATTCAGCCGATGGCACGCGGCGCACGTCTGCTGGTACACCGCGCGTCCCTTCTGCACGTTCGCCGCCGCCAGCGCGTCGTCCGCCAGCATCGCGCGATACCTCGCGTACGCCTTCTCGAGCTTCGCTTCGTTCGTGTCCGCCTCGACCGGACCCCACACATCCGCGAAGCGGGTGCCGACGACGCGGCGGAGCTGGCGCGCCAGGTGGGGAGGAACGTCGCGGCGCGGAATAGCGTCCTTCGCAAGCGCGTCCGTCAGCATCCGCCCGTAGCGGGCGCGCGACGCGAACGTCTGGATCGCTTCCGCTTTCTCCGCGCTGGTGAACGACGGGTACTTCGCGATGAGCAACCGGCCGAGCCCTTCGTCGTCGAACGCGGCGATCGCGCGGATGGAATCCACGCGCAGCGGCTCTTCGCCGATCGCGGTGGACAGCTCCGGCACGAGCTGCGGACGACGCTGCGCGGCGAGCGTTTGAATGGCGCGGCGCCGATCGTCGATGGGCGCGCGGCCGTCGCGCAGGAGCGCCACGTTCCGTAGCGTGGCTTCCGTGTTGCCGAATTGCTGCGAGATGTCCGCGCCGATCCGAGCGACCGTCGCGTCCGATCGCTTGAGGCGATCGTGCACGGCCGGCCAGCTCGCCGGCGCAGTCATGTCGTACCGCCCCTGCAGCCCATCGCGCATGCCTTCGAGCAGGCTGATCTCGGCGGGAGGCTGCCTGGCAATCGCGGCGACCAGCGGCTCGAGCGCGTCCGCGTCGACGAGGCGGCGCGCGATGAAGCGAGCGACGGCAGGTATGCCGGACTCACCGGCGCGCTCCAGGGCGAGCGTCGGATTCCCCGCCACCAGCGGCTCGACGCCGAGCCACAGCATCGTCGGCAGGTTGTGATCGCCGCTGTCCTCGCGACGCGCCATCAGCCCCGACGCGAGGTTCCAGCGCGCGGAATGATCGACACGCTGGAGCACCGACGCGAGGTACAGCCGGACCACCGGCGACGTATCCTCGCGAGCCATTCTTGAAAAAGTGTCGAGCGCTTTCGCGGGCGGCTGACGGTCCTCGCCCAGGAACTGAATCGCCCATGCGCGCACGTGCTCGTCCTTGTCGGCCAGAGCACCCACGAGCGCGTCCTTGCTCCACCCGCCGGTCACGTGCAGCGTCCACATCGCGCGCAGCCGCCAGTCCGCGTTGCCGCTCGACGTGAACAACCGGCGGAGCGCGTCGTGCGTCTCCGGCTTCACCGCGCCGGTGGCGGCGCGGTGCTGGAGGATCACCCGCGCGCGGCGCGCGTGCCAGTCGCTCGGGCTCGTCTGCAGCTCGACGAGGCGCGCGTCGGTCAGCGTTCGCAGATCCGTGTAGCGATCGGGCCAGCTCTCCGCCTGCGACTGCAGCGGCGCGATGCGGAAGATTCGCCCCGTTTCCTGGTGGAGCACTTCCATCCCGCAGATGTCGGCGTCGTGCCAGTCGAGGACGTAGAGCGCGCCCTCCGGACCGATCTCCAGGCTGAAGCCAATCCACTGCGCGTTGTTCGCGAGCATGAAGTCGTCGCCGTGGCGCGCCGTGAAGCCGGAGCCCTTGCGCTCGAGCACGTCCGACAGCACGGCGTGCTCGTGGATGTTCGCCATGAACATGCGGCCGCGCTGCGACGCGGGAAAGGCGTCCGACTGGTAGACGCGCGCGCCGCCGTGCGCGGAGCGATGACGATGGTCGGCGATGGTTTGGATATCGCTGTAGACGTACGGATTGAAGTGCTGCCCTCCCTGGCGCTGATAGATCCCGCCGGGGATCACGTGCCACAGGTGCGGGATCACGCAGGCGCTGATGAGCAGCTGCCCCTTCGCGTCGTGGTCGATGCCCCACGGATTGCTGAAGCCGTGCGCGACCACCTCGAACTCGTCTTTCGTCGGGTGGTACCGCCACACGCCGCCGTTGATGTCGACGCCTTCCTTCCCCGGCACGTCGTCTGGAAACGGCTCGCGATGCTTGTAGAGGCGGCCCTTGCCCTGAGGCTTGCGAACCTTTGACGCCGTGGCGAAACCCTGCAATCCATACAACCAGCCATCAGGTCCCCAGTGGAGGCTGTTGAGCGTTTCGTGTCGGTCCCGGATTCCCCATCCGGTGAGGCGCACTTCGATATCGGCGACGTCGGCTTTGTCGTCGCCGTCGCGATCCGGAATGAAGAGGAGGTTGGGAGGCGCGCCGACGAACGCGCCGCCGAAGCCCACGGCAATCGCCGCCGGAAACACGATGCCTTCCATGAAGACTTTGCGGCTGTCGGCCACGCCGTCGCGATCGGTGTCCTCGAGGATCAGGATGCGGCTGTTGCCGCCGTTCGAGAATCCGCCGTTGCGCGACTCGTAGTCGCGGTTCTCCGCGACCCACAGCCGCCCTCGATCGTCCCAGCAGAACGCCATCGGCTGCACGATCATCGGCTCGGCAGCCCACGCGTTCACGCGGTAGCCGTCGATGGTCGTCATCTGCGCGACGGCCTGATCGGGCGTCAGGAACTTCGCGAGCCGTCCCTCTCGCTGCGCGAGCGCCCAGAGCGCCGTCGTCGACACCGTCGAGCGGTTGCCGGTGAACTGCGCCCAGGCGTTGGTGATCTCGATGTCGTTCAGCTCGCCGGCATAGATCACGAACTGGTGGCGAACGATCTCCGTTTGCCCGGCAGCGATATTCCAGTCGGCCTCGCGCGTCCGGGCCGAGCCCACGCCGAGCTGATCGTCGACGCGCCACGGCTGCGGGTAGCCCATGTTCTCCGGGTGATCGAACATCGCGACGTGAAGGAGATCCTTCCGTCCCTCGACCTTCATCCCGACGTCGATCCACATGGCGCGCTGACCCTCGGCGCGGGCGCCGCGCTGCCTCGCGGCGTTGACGACGTCACCCTCGATGCCCTGCCGCCAGGGCATGCGGAGGAACAGCCCGCCGTAGTCGTACTTGCCGATCGTCACGTCGCGTTTCGCTTCGCCGCGCCATTCGAGATCGAGGACGAACGTGCCGCGCTGCTCGCGCATGGACCACCGTTCGGTTTGCGTGAAGACCGGCGCGCCGCCCGCATCGAGCAGGTCGTAGACCGTCTGCCAGCGGACCACTCCGTCGTCTTCTCCGGCCTTCGACGGAACGATGGCGGCCGACACGCGGCGCCAGTAGTCCGCCGACAGGTTGTGGAAGTAGTCGCGGCCGTTCAGCCGCGTGAATCCCCAATAAAGCCCGGTCTGGTGCTTGTGATGCGCGGGACTGAACTCGGTGGCCGTGCCCGCGCCGTCCGGCGCCGCGACCGGATGAAGGTACGGGCGCTCGCCTGGCTTCGCGTTCTGCGTGAGCACTGGCGCGCGTTGTCCCGCGCGATAGACGCCGATCGTTCCCGCCCGGGCGTCGTGCCGGATGGTCAGCCTCTGCCCGCCGGCTGGTGACGGCCGGACCTGGCTCAGGACTCCGATCGACGCGCCGCCAAGGCCGAGGAGCGCCGCGATGCCGACAGCAGTCTGACGAAGAGGTGTCATCGATGAGCCTCCGGGCGTGCGGATTATGCCATTTCAGCGATGTCGTGCGGCCCCCACGTTGGTGGTGTCACCCTTTCGGCGGCTTTCTGGAAACAAATGGTGCCTGGCACAGGTCTAAGCACCTCATGAACTCGATCCTCGACCTCCGGTACGCCCTGCGGCTCCTTCGCCGAAGCCCGATCTTCGCCGTGACGGCCGTGCTGTCGCTCGCGGCCGGTATCGCCGGCACGACGACGATCTTCAGCTTCGCCGACGCCGTTCTGCTGAGGCCGCGCCCGGGTGTCGTCGATCCGTCGACGCTCATCGACATCGGCCGCAGCACGCGAGGTCAGGGGCTCGACAACTTCGGCTATCCGCTCTTCGAGGCGATGCGGTCGGGATCGACGCTCCTCGACGGGATCGCGGCGAACCAATTCGGGCCGCAGGTCATGAGCCTGGGCGACGCGCAGGCGTCCGAACGCGTGTTCGCTTCGCTGGTCTCGGGGAACTACTTCCAGATCACGGGAACGCGGCCCGCGCTCGGGCGGTTCTTTCTTCCCGAGGAAGACAAGACGCTCGATACACACGCGGTCGTCGTGCTCTCTCACGAGTTCTGGACGCGCCGCTTCGGCGCGCGCCGTGACCTCGTCGGGCAGACGATCCGCCTGAACAACCGGCCGTATACGGTCGTCGGCATCGCGGAGGAGGGATTCACCGGCACGTCGATCTTCGGCGCGGACTTCTGGGTGCCGATGGCGATGGACAAGCACGTGCGCGCGGCCGATAGCTCCATGCTCGACAGTCACGACACGGTGTGGATGATGGCAATCGGACGGCTGAAGCCCGGCGTCACGATCGGACAGGCGCGCGACGAGCTGCATGCGATTCTGCAGAACTATCTCAAGTCGCGCGGCGACGAGCGCGCGAACCGCTGGGGCGCGGCGGTCGCGCCGTCGGCTCGCATCCCCGGGCCGCACGCGCTGCCGATCATCGGGTTCATCGGCATGCTTGGCGCCCTCACGTCGCTCGTGCTGCTCATCGCGTGCACCAACGTCGCGGGCATGCTGATGTCGCGCGGGCTCGATCGGCGGCGCGAGTTCGCGACGCGGCTCGCGGTCGGCGCATCGCGCCGAAGGCTCGTCGGGCAGCTCCTCATCGAGGGCTTGCTCCTCGCGCTCGTCGCGGGCGCGGTCAGCGTACCGTTGACGGCTCTCCTCGTCGGGTTCCTCTCGAGCTATCAACCCGCGCTGCCGATCCCGCTCGCGCTCGAGCTCCGCGTCGACCCGCGCGTGCAACTCGTCGCCGGGCTGCTGTCCGCGATCGCCGCGATCGCATCCGCGCTCCTGCCCGCACTGCAGACCACCCGCGTCGACGTCGCGCCCGCGCTGCGCGGCGCGAATGCCAGCGCGGATCGCCGGCGCGCCTGGCTCCGTCAGGCACTGGTCTCGGCGCAGGTGGCGGTCGCGCTGCTGCTCCTCGTCGCCGCCGGACTGTTCCTGCGTTCGCTGCAGAAGGCCGCGACGGTCGATACCGGCATCAACACGGCCGGCGTCGACACGGTGCTGATCGACACCCGCGTCGGCGGCCGCGCGACCGACGCGGACGGCATCCAGGCAGTGGACGCACTGGTGGAACGGTTCAGCCAAGTGCCTGGCGTGACGAGCGTCGGCGCGTCGCGCATGGTGCCGCTGCAGGGAGGCGGGCTCGGCCTCGGCGGACTCCACTCGCCCGGCTACGCCGGGCCCGACGGCACCGATGCCATCGACGCGGACTGGGACGTCGTCTCCCCCGGCTACTTCGAGACGCTCCAGCTCCCCATCGTCACGGGCCGTGCGTTCGGCGCGCAGGATCGCGCGGGCGCGCCGTTCGTCGCGATCGTCAACCAGACGATGGCCGCGAGGTTGTGGCCGGGAGGCAATCCGATCGGCCAGACGATCTTCCAGGTTACGGGACGCGAAGCTGACGTGCGGCGGCCGCTTCAAATCGTCGGCGTCGCGCGCGACTCGAAGTACAGGACCGTGGCCGACGCCCCGCGCAACTTCATTTACGTCCCGATGGCGCAGCAATTCCTGTCGGAGGTGACGTTCTACGTGCGGCGCGACCCGTCGCAGTCGCGCATCAACGATCTGCGCCGCGCGATCGTCGCGTTCGATCCGAATCTGCCGGTGATCCATTCGGACACGCTGGACAAGGCGACCGCACTCACGCTCCTGCCGCAGCAGATCGCCGCGTGGATCGCCGCGAGCGTCGGCGCGCTCGGCCTGTTCCTCGCGGCGCTGGGACTGTACGGCTTGACGTCGTTCTCGGTCTCGCAGCGGACGCGGGAGATTGCGATTCGTCTCGCCGTCGGCGCTTCGTCTCGTTCCGTCGTCTGGCTCGTGCTCCGCCAGTCCGCGACGCTGTCCGTCATCGGCGCCGTCGTCGGCCTCGCGCTCGCCGTCGCGCTCTCGCGATTGATCGGCAGCTTCCTCGTCGGCCTCGGTCCGATCGATCCGCTGGCGTTCGGCCTCGCGGCCGTTCTGCTCGGAGGCGTGATGTTCGCTGCCGCCTGGACGCCCGCGCGTCGCGCGTCGCGAATGGATCCGGTGCGATCGCTGCGCGCCGACTGACCGCCACGATCTCGTGATTGATTCACGTTCCTGCACTGCGGTGCCAATTTCTGGCACTCCGGGCTGACGAATTTTGTACCGCGCACGGCCGCGCACCGCAGATTCCAGCGAAACACTAAGGAAAATCCGCCCCGGGCGTGGCAGGGCCTTTGCCAAAAGACCTGAGGGCCTGGACTGAAAGTGCCCGTGGAGATCCTCGTGGACATCAAGGCGCCTGGCGACGATTGGAACCCGGATCCGCAGGAACAGCATGCGCTTCCGTTCGAAGAACCGGCATCCCCGGAGCCGGCCGCGGCACTCTCCGTCTCGTCGCCGGCTCGATGCGGAAGCTGCGGCGGACCAGTCTCATGTCCTGCCGAAAACCTGTGTGCGATCTGCGCGTCCGCGTTTCAAGACGTGCTCGTCGTTCCAAAGGAGAGCGGTCCGTCGAGCGAGCCTGTCACTGCGGAGCCCGCGAGTGAATCACAGTGGACGGAGGCGAGTGAATCACACTCACCACTCACGACTTCGGACGCGGCGCCAGTCTCCGCGCCGAACCTCGATGAGCTTTTCGCCGCGCTCGAAAGCGCGCCGCGCACACCGATCAAGATCGCTGCGGCCGTCGAGATGCTGTCAGCCGTAGATGCGACGGTGAATGTCGAACCACAGGCTGCGATCGAAATTCGAGAAGCCGTCGAACCGAGCCCGAGCGCCGCAACGCCGGCTGCGGTCGAGCAGCCTGCAGTCGTCGACAAGCCCGCGGCAGTTGCGGCGCCCGCACCATCCGTAAAGGCCGCCGCCGAAAAAAACGTCGTGGAAAAACCCGTGGTCGACGCTCATGTGGCCGCCGCCGCATTGGCGCCGAAGAAGAGCGGCCGCTCGCTGGTCGCCGCCGCCGCGGTGATTCTCGCGATTGCGGCGATCGGCGTGCCGTTGAGCAGCTCGTGGTTTGGCAGGCAGGAGATCATCGTCACGCCGGCGCAGGATGCCAAACCGCGCGCGACGAAACCGGCCGCTAACGCGGCCTCCTCGCCGAAGCCCGCGGCGGCCAGGCCTGCGGAGGCGGCTCCTGTCGCTGCGCCAGCTCCCACCACTGCTTCGCCGACCGTCGCGGCGCCAACGGCGGCCGGGACGCCGGCGCAGAAGGCGACAGTGCCGCCAGCCAATGCGTCGCGCACGGCCGCGCGTGCACCGCTGAAGCCGACCAGGCCGGCTGCTCCCGTCACGCCGGTACCGGTCGTGGCTGCGGCCCCGGCGATACCTGAACCCGTTGCTCCGGTTGCACTACCCGCTCCAGAACCGAAAGCGCCCGAAGCTCCTGCAGCACCGCTCGGACCGTTCTTCGAGGTGCGCCAGGTCGATCAGGGTCCGCAGATCACGTCGCGCGTGGAGCCCCAGTTTCCGGAGAGTCTCCAGACCGGACCGATCAACGAGATCGTGATCGCTCGAGTGCTGGTCTCGCAGGCCGGCCACCCCGCGCTCGTCAGCCTCCTGCGACGCTCGAAGTCCGGCGTCGAGCTGGACGACGCCGTCGTGGCTGCGGTGCGGCGCTGGAGCTTCACACCGGCGACCAGGCGCGGCGAAGCGGTCAGCTGCTACCTGCACGTCGCGGTTCCCGTCCGCCGGACCGAATAGCGGATGGCCAGACTATGGGTGGCGTCCGGCTTTAGCGGAAGATCTTCCGGCTGAAGCCGGAAGCCACGAAATTAGCTGGACCCTTCACAGCGGTCCGCCTGAAGGCGGACACTACAGGCGATGCGATATGCTCGCCCGGTGGAACGCGTGGTCCCGCCCTTCGATCGACTGACGCGCGCCGCGCTGGCGCTGATGCTATCGTGGGTGCCGTTGGCCGCATTCGCGCAAGCGCCTGGTCAGCCGATCCGAATCGTGCTCGTCGGCGACTCCACCGTCACCGATGATTCCGGGTGGGGCGCGGGATTCCGCAGCCTCGTCACCGATCGCGTCGACGTCATCAACACCGCAGCGAACGGACGCAGCTCCAAGAGCTTCATCGACGAAGGCCGATGGGCGGACGCACTCGCGAAACGCGGTCAGGTACTATCTGATCCAGTTCGGACACAACGACGAGCCCGGCAAGGGCCCGGAGCGGGAAACCGATCCGAAGACCACGTACCGCGCCAACATGGCGCGATATGTCGACGACGTGCGGACGATCGGCGGGAAGCCGATCCTCGTCACCTCGCTCGTGCGGCGGCTCTACAACGCCGACGGCACGATCCGCACGACGCAGACGCCATACGTCGAAGCCGTGCGCGCGCTCGCGGCCGAGAAGCAGGTGCCGCTCGTCGATCTGCACGCGATCAGCCAGGCTGACGCCGAGCACGCAGGCGACGAGGTTTGGGCGGATCTGAGCCCGAAGGACGACAAGGGACAGGTCGATCGCACGCACCTCAGTGCAAAGGGCAGCGACGTCGTGGGCCGCATGGTTGCCGACGCGCTCAGGGTCGCGGTGCCCGAGCTCGCCGGCGTGTTGAAAAACGGCCGCCGGTAAACGCGTCCGGCTAAAGCCGGACACTACACCTGATCCTTGCGCATCTTGCGCAGCTTCTCGATCGCGCGCTTCAGCGATCGCTTGCGCTTTAGCATGTCCGCCCACAGGTCCCCGGTGTCTGCTATCCGCGCGGCCATCGATCGGAGGGTAAAGGTGCGAGGGCCAACGCTGCCCCGCTCGATCTCATCCCACGTGCACGGCGCAGACACCGGCGCGCCAGGCTTGGCGCGGACGGCATACGGCGCCGCCCACGTCGCGCTGTAGCCGTTGCGGCCGGTGTCGACGAGAATGCGCCTGCCGCGATCCGCCTTGCTGAACTCCTGCGTGAGGTGATCCGGCGCCAGGGTGACGAGCGCCGCGCCGACGTGATGAGCGAACGCGGACACCTCGCCCATGTGGGCGCCGCCGTCGAGCGGCACCGCGATGTGGAAACCTTTTGAGCCTGACGTCTTCACCCAGGTGGGAAGCCCGAGCTTTTCGAGGAACTCGCGCAGCCCGAGCGCCGCGTCACGGAGCATCCCGGCATCGTCCACGGACGGATCGAGATCGAAGACGCAGATGTCGGGGTGATAGAGATCCGGCGCGCGCGTCGACCAGACATGCGGCGTGATCGTGTTCTGATTCACGATCCAGAGGAGCGACCGCGCGTCCGTCACGATCGGATGGTGTACCGTCCCGTCCTTCTTCGGGACCTCGACGCGCTCGAGCCACGCGGGAAACCCCTTCGACACATCCTTGTGAATGAAGCCCTTCTGGCCGATGCCGGAGGGATACCGCTCCATCGTGATAGGCCGCGCGCGAATGTGCGGAATCATGACCGGCGCGACGGCTTCGTAGTACGCGGCGAGATCGCCCTTCGTAATCCCGTCGTCGGGGAACATCACCTTCTCCGGGTGCGTAATCACGCGCCCTCCCGGACGACGTCGCGGGCCGCCTTGTCGGAGCGCTCGCGGATGAGGCGAGGGTGCCGCAGCTTGCCGTTGACGGTCCACTCGATGAACCCGACCTGCACGACGATCTCCGGCCGTACCCAGTGAACGCGCAGCCGCGGGAGCCCCTTTGCCCTGGTGAATGGCGTCTCCGGTATCTCGAGCGCGTCGAGCCGCGCGCGCAGATCCAGCAGCAGCTTCGTGTCGAAACCAGTGCCGATCTTCCCCGCGAAGCAGAAGTCGTCGCCCTCGAAATACCCGACGAGCAGTGCTCCGAGTCCAACCCGCTTGCCCTGCGGATCGGTGAAGCCGCCGACGACGAGCTCCTGCGATTCCTCGCATTTCATCTTCAGCCAGTGGGGAGATCGGCGGTGCTCGTATCGCGATCCACGCCGCTTGGCGACGACGCCTTCCCACCCTTCGCTGCGGGCGATCTCCCACGGATGGCGATCGCCTGCTTCGAGCGGCTCGACGCGCGCGAGCGGCGGACGCAGGTCGAGACCCTTCAGCAGCGCAAGACGCTCCTCGAGCGGCAGCGACGTGACGCTTTTACCATCGAGCCACATGACGTCGAACACGTGGTACGTCACACCGCCGAGTCCCCAGGTGACCTCGCCATCGAGGATCGCGTCCTCGGCCGGCAGGCGTTCGATCGCGCCGCTCACGGACGGAAGGTTCTGCGGCAGCCGATTGCGTGAGAAGAGGCGGACGTTCGAGCCCTGCTTGAACGCCACGAGACGGATCCCGTCGAACTTCCGCTCGAAGATCCACTCGGGGCCGGCGAAGCGCTCCTGCGTGAGCGTCGCCGCCATCGGCTCGAGCCAGTCCGGAAACGCCCTCGTCGATTCGGATGCCGACATCGATCACCCCGAAACGCGAACGCGTACGCCCGACGGAAAGAGCGCCGTCGTCTCGAGCGGGATCTGCGGCATGCCGTCGAGCGTGAGCTCCCGCAGACGAGGCAGCTCCGCCAGCCGCGCCACGCCGGCGGCCGTCACGCCCGCAGTTTCCCACAGAGTGATTTTCTCGAGAGTCGTCATTCCACTGAGGATCTCCAGGCTTCTGTCCGTGATGAGTGTCTTGCCCGCATAGTAGACCTTCAGTCGGGGCAGCCCGGCGATGTGCTCAGTTGCGGCATCTGTCGTGTCGCGGCAGTACATACACCAGAGCGCCTCGAGATGTTCGCAGCGGCCGACGTGCCGGAAGCCATCGTCGCGGACGTCCATCGGCATGAGCTCTCTGAGCGCCGGGAATCGCGGAAGCGTCGAGAGCGCGGCTTCGTCGACGTTCCTGCAGCTGACCGACAGCCCGCGAAGCGAGGGTATCGTCGAGAGCGCGGCGAACCCGCGGCCGGTCAGGTTGTAGCAGCGGCGGCCCCAGATGTATTCGAGCGTGCGCGATCGGCTCAGCCCGATGAAGCCCTCGTCGCCCGCCTCGGTGTCCTGCGACATCAGCATCCGCAGGTGCGGCAGCAGGCCGGCCTGCGCCAGCCCGCGATCGCCGGCGTCGTGACCCAGCCATCCCAGCCTTGGTAGCGCCATGAGCGGTTCGAGATCGGCACCCTTCGCGATCGGGTTGTCGAGATTGAGCGCGAAGAGCCCGTCGAGACCCGCGAACCGCTCGAAGCCGCGCCAGCTGTACGGAGCGTTCGGGTACAGCATCAACGAGTTCGGCTCCGCCTCGAACTCCATCAGCCCGTACTCGATCTCGCCGCCCTGCCAGGTCTTGAAGACCGGGAACTCCTGCAGCATCGACAGGTCGTCTTCGGCGAATGCGCGACCGAGGTGGACGTGGCGCAGGTGAGGCTTTCGCTTGAGCGCGTCGATCGTCCGGGCGCCGGCGCCGGGAAAGACTTCGACCCGTTCGAGGCGATCGCAGTGCGCCAGGTTCGACACGCCGGCATCCGACACCGCGTCATGCCGCATGACGAACACGCGCAGGTCCCTGAAATCGCGGAGCACGTCGAGGCCGCGATCGGTAATGCCGGTGCCGCTCAGATCCAGGTGGCGGAGATTCGGCAGGCGGGCGAGCGCTCGAAGACCTGCGTCCGTGACGTTCTTCGACCCGCCCAGCTCCAGCCGCGTCACGTGATCGAGACTCGCGATCCGTTGCAGGAGCGCATCGGTCATCTGTCCGTTCGCGTCGATCGCGGACAGCTGTCCTTCCGCCATCGCTTCGACCGCGGCGTCCCAATCAGCGGCGTCCAGCGGACGCCTCACCACGATCTTGCGGTCGTGCTCCTCGACCTCAAAGGCTGGCATTCCCCAGCCTTTCGCGCGCCCGCCCGGCCGGGCGACGCTCTCCGCCAGCTTCGCCCAGCTCTCGAATCCGCGCGCGCGCGCCGCGACGTAGCGCGCGTCGTCGATCGTGACGTCGGCTTCGCTAGGTCTTCCGGAATACAGCGTCAGCGCCCGACGGATCTCATACAAGCTGACCGTCCGCTTGAACACTTCCTGGATGCGTTGCAGCGGCGCCTCGCTGCCCGTGCGAAACGCCTCGAGGATGTCCGCGGCGAGCGCCTCGAACGGACCGAGCCGTGCGTCGATCGCGTTCGCCTCCCCTGCGACGAGCTCGACGCGCTGCTTCAGCCGGGCCCAGTTCTCGAAGCCGTACTCGCGAGCGATGACGAGCTGCGCGTCGGCCAGCGCGAAGCTCGCATCGAGGACCGGCTCGACGGCCTGGCCGCTGAACCGCGGATGGTGCGCGACGATGCGCGCGGCGGCGGACGGCGCGCGATCGCGATGCGCGCGGTGCAGCTCGTCAGCCTGTATCTTGAGCTGTGTGAGGCTTGGACGCGGAGGGAGAGTACGGGCAGACACACGCGCTCCTTTCGTTGGCGCCCGGTGTCCGCATGCGGGCCGAAAGAAGCGTTCCGACTGTACACGTCGTCGAGTGAGGTGGGACTCAGTCCCTTTCCGCGGACGGGCGGCGCCCTGCGCGCTCGCCCACACGCTAACGCATGGCGCCGACCCGAGTCAAACGGCAGCAGCTCGCTACCAGGCGGGCCTATGCGCCCGCCTTCTGCAGGATCAGTTCAATCCGCGAATGACCTTTTCTGCGCGCCCAGGCGAGCGGCGTCGCCCACGGCGCGGCGGCCTTCGTCACGTCGGCGCCGCGCTCGATCAGGAGCTCGACGATGCCGCGTTGTCCCGAGCGAGCAGCGATGCCGAGCGGCGTCGATCGAAACTCCTCGTCCACGGCATCGATGTCGGCGCCGTGATCGAGCAGCAGCGCCGCCTTGCGGCGATCGCCTTCCCACGCCATGTCGTGAAGCAGCGTCGTGTGATGGCAGTTCATGTGATTCGGATTCATCCCGTTCTTCAGCAGGAATGCCGCGACGTCCGCGTGCTTGAAGTAGTACGCCCTGCCCCACTTGGAGACGTCGGGCACGCGGGCGCCGTAGCTGACGAGCAGCTCGAGCATCTGATGCTGCCGGCGGTTGGCCGGCCCGCTGAGGATGCCCTCCGCGTTGGATGCGAAGTCGTCGGAGACGAGATCCGGCCTCCCCTTCAGCATCGCCTCGACGGCGGCCAACGCGCTGGCGCCAACGAGCGACTGGAAGCGATGGCGCTCGGGATCGTGTGGGTACTCGATCTCGCCGCTCTCGTCGTCCGATCGCGCGGGATCCGGCGACCGCAGATGCTCTTCGAGCACGCGCGCAATCTCGAAGTATCCGCGATCGAGCGCCAGCGTGAGAAGCGTCTCTTTGTACGGATAGGTGACGTGGCGGGGATTGACGGCGCCGCGCGCGGCCAGGTACCGCACGAGGTCGAGATGCCCCTCGCGGACCGCGAGATGCAGCGGCGGCATGTAGTTGTAATCGCACCGGACGAGCGACGAACACGCGTCGACGAGCGCCGAGACTCGCTCGAGATCGCCGCCGAGCGACGCCGTCAGCATCTCCCACACGTCGGTTGTCGTCGTGCGCACGCCATCGTGCAGGCGCACGGGGAGCGTGAGCCGCATCTCCGGCGGGCGGATCAGGCGGGCCGCGTAGTCAACGGGCTCCAGACGCACGCCGGCCGGGCCCGTCCTCGATGCCTTCGTGGACTCACCACCGAACGACTCCACGAGCGCGTCCCAGCTCGCGAACTGCATATGCTGCGCGATCAGAAGCTTCGCGTGTGGCAACGCGAAGTATCCCTCCGGCCGGCCGGATTCGGGGATCGAGTCCAGATGCTCGCGAATGACGGACCTGAGCGCCGTCCACATCAGCGGCGAACCGAAATGCTGCTGCACGCGCCGCATCGCTTCGGGCTGCCCCGTTTCGTACGCCCACACGAGGTCCTGCGCGAGGCTCTCGTATTTGGCGAGGGCCTCGAGCGGCGCGGGTGCGGGAAGCGGCCCTCCCGGCTCGTCTGCTACGGCCAGACGCCGCGCGACGTCGAGCATTCCGATCTTCCGCGCCCAGTCGGCCGCGCGGCCGCCGTCCCCCGTGCGAACCGACGGATCCGCTCCGTGCGCAATCAGCAGCTCGACGATCTCGACCGCCCGTCTCTCGTCCGAGGGAAGCCACCAGAGCAGCGTGCTGCCGTCCGGCGCGACGCTCTTCGCCAGACCAGGCTCGCTTCGCAGCAGCTCGCGCACGCGGTCCACGTTGCCGATGAACGCGAGGTTCCAGATGTCGCGGCTGAACCGGCCGAGGTAGGCCATCATCGCTTCGTGCCAGTAGTGCACGGCAAACCCGAGAGGCGCCGCGCCGTACGTGGTCTCGCGCGGATCGACGGCCGCGCCGCGCTCGACGAGCAGCTTCGCGACCTGGAACGCGTTGGCGCCAGCCGCGACGTGAAGCGCCCGCTGCTTCGTCCGGTCCTCGATCTCGATCGGGACGCCGGCGTCGAGCAGCATGGCGACGACGTCCGCGCGATCGCGGCCGGCCGCGGCAAAGATCGCGGTCGTCGACGACAGGTATTCGGGCTGTTTCTCGAGGTGCGCGCGGACGGCTGCCGTGTCAAGCCGGAAGCATGCCGCGAGATACGCCTGACCGTCATCCAGTCCCGCGCTCCCGCGCGCGGCTCCGTGGCGCACAAGGAGATCGGCTATTTCCGTCGATCCCTGGAGCACGGCCGCGTCGTACAGGGTCATCTTCGGCCTGAACTTCGGGTGCGTGGATTCGGGCACGTTGGGATTCGCGCCGTGTGCCAGCGCCCACGCGGCGACGTCGACGGCGTTGGCCTCGATTGCGGCGTTCAGCACGAAGTACGCACCAGGCCCGTAGCCGCCCATGTCGAGCATCGTCCAGTTCGGATCGTCCCACGCAGCCTTGCGCCCGTGCGCGGCGGTGTGGCGGTAGACGAGATCGAGCCACCAGATCAGGTCGCAGTTGAAGTGCGTGTTGTAGAGGACCTGGATGTCGAAGGGCTCGGCGCCGTGCTCGAGGAAGAGCTGAAAGAGCGCCGCCGACTGCGGCTGGCGCGGCGAGTCCTGCTCGCCCTGCCCGGCCGCGCCAACGAGCGCGGTGTAGCTCGAGTCCCCGGCCATGTAGAAGGCGTTGGGATTCGCGCCGCGTGCGAGGAGAGCCTTACCGATCGCCACGGCGTTCTCGATCGATGGCTGATGCGGAATGCGCGTGTACGCGAGATAGAGGATTGGTTCCCATCCGCGCGCGCCGCCGGACTCCCGTGCACGCTCCGGCCGCGCGGCGAGGACGCGCTCGACTTCCGCGAGATCGCCGCAGACGATGGCGGTGTGGATGCTGTCGCGGGCGATCCAGGGATGCTGACGCAGGATCCGCAGCGCCGAGTGCGCGTACATCAGGTGATCGCCTGCGCCATGGACGTGATGATCCCAGCAGGCGTACTGCAGGAATGTCGCGACGAGCTGGCGCCGCTCGGCGTCATCTACTGCGGGCGCTTCCGGCTTCGCCGTCGTCCTCGCAACCGCGCCGTGCGCGGTCAACGCGCGCACCGCGTCTGCCTTCTCGCGGGCAAGGGCCCAGTCGAGCGGCGTCGCGTCGGGTGCAGGGTCAGTGGCGTCAGGGGCGTAGTCAAAGGACAGGTACTCGCGGAAGGGCCGGTTGAGCGCACCGGGATCGCGTTCGAGGATGTCGGGGATGCGATCGGATCGATCGCGGTCGATGGCCTCGAACAGATCGATCGGGCCCGCCAGGATCAGATCGCGGACCTCCGCGTGGCCGGCGTAGTTCGCCCATCCTGACGGTGTGCTGCAGTACTTCTCCTCGCGCCGCGTTGGATCGGCGCCGTGCTCGAGCAGCACCTCTGCTGCGGCACGATTGCCGTGGAATGCCGCCGCGTGGAGCGCGGTATATCCGCGCGTGCCGTCGACGGCGGTAACCGGATCGTCCTGCACGCCGACCGACGCGCCATGCCGGATCAGCATCTCGATGAGCTCGGCCGATCCCTTTTCGCTCGCGCGCACGATCAGGTTCGCCCAGCGGTTCCCCGGCTCGAGCGCGTCCGGCTCGTCCCGAAGACAGCGCTCGACGTCAGCTTCGCGCCGCAGCGCAATAGCCGCGGGCAGGCCCACGATCGCGCCGCGATCGATCAGGATCTGCGCGCTCGCGGAATCGCCGGCGAGCGCAGCCTGATCGAGCGCCGTCAAGCCCGCGGCGTCCGTCGTCTCGGTGTCCGCGCCGAGATCGAGCAGCGCGACGAGCGAGCGTTCCTGGCGCTTCACGACCGCCAGGTGGAGCGGCGCCCTGCGGTGATTCGTACCATCCATCGGCTTGTCGAGATCGGCCCGCGGGATCGCGTCCACGTCGGCCATCGCAACCGCGGAGAAGATGTTATGGACCGCGCCGTGATCGAGCAGGTAGTCGACGATCTCCCTGTTCCCGCTGCCGAAGCAGGTGGCCCACCCGAGGACCTCGAGCTCGTGGCCGTCGCCGGCGCCGATCGGGTCGGCGCCGTGCTCGACGAGCAGCCGGATGATCGCGGCATTGCCCCGTTCCGCCGCATAGTGCAGCGGCATCGCGTTGTCGCCTTCGTCGCGGATGTTTGGATTGGCGCCGCGCTCGAGCAGCACGCGCACGACCGGCTCGTAGTGAACGCCGAAGTGAAGCGCGGTCCGCAGTCCCGAGCTGCCGTGGAGCACTCCCCGCCGATCGATGAGATCGGGATGGCGATCGAGGAGCTCGATGACGCGCGCAGTCTCGCCGGAGTCGGCCGCCTCGAGCAGCGCCGTCAGCTCGACGCCCTGCGGCTCGTCAGAGGTCGGTTGTGGGAGACCGGCCTTCATCGCGACCCAGCTCTCGTGCCCGTGTTCGCGTGCCAGCGCGTGCTGGATGTCGCGGAGTCCCGGCGCGGCAGGCGCGTCCGGCCACGCCTGGCGCAGCCGCGCTCGCGCATCGGGATCGCCTGCGCGAAGCGCCTTCAGCCAGCGCTTCGCTTCCTTCCTGAGATTGTCGAGGGAGCTCACGCGAAACCTTCCTTCCGATACGCCTGTCGTCCGCTTGCTTCAGGCCGGAAGAAGGTTCGTGTTGGTGCAGCGAACCAGGTTGGGTGGGAGGCAAGCTCCCTTGCCGCGGACAGGAGGCGCCCCAGCGCGCGCTGCCGTCAGTGTTCAACCGACGGCGGGGCGCTGTCAAGGCGGGGACACTCAATCGGGACAGTCACCGGTGACTGTCCCGATTGAGTGTCCCCGCCCTGGTTGACCCAAAATACGAGCGTTTTCAGGAACGAGCCAACGCTTTAACCCGTCCGTCTTGGCAGAATCTGCCTCGGGGACAGTCACGGGTGACTGTCCCGATTGAGTGTCCCCATTGGCTGGAGCTGGATGCGCTTGCCGGAATAGGTCAGATTCTGCAGCAGTCCCTCTGGCAATATCTGCACCCTGAAGCGGCGCTCGGCGGCGACGTTGGTCGATCCCTTCGGAGCGCCGGGCTCGAGGGTGAGGGTCGCTGCCCGATCGTTCCAGGTCATTCGAGTCCAGGTCCCCCGCCCTTTCACGTAGTCCTGGCTGATCCCGTCGTCGTCATACAGCGTGTACTGGCCGTCAGCGCCCCGATACACGCGGATCGTCGTCGGCTCCGCGACCGGCTCGCTCGTGTACTGGCGAACGGGATCGACGGGGATGATGGCGCCGGCGCGCACGTAGATGGGCATCGTCGCCAGATCGACCTGACGCGTGACCGTGCGCCCACCGGCTTCCTTCTGATTCGTCCACCAGTCGTACCAGTCGCCCTTCGGCAGGTACACGTCGCGGGACGCCGCCCCTTTCGTGAAGACGGGAGCGATCAGCATATCGCGCCCCCAGAGGAACTGCGTCCCGATGCTGCGCGCGCGGATGTCGTCCGCGTAGTGAAGCCACATCGCGCGCATGAGCGGAAGGCCCGTCTCGCGAGCCTCCCACGCCAGCGTGTACGTGTACGGCATCAGCTGGTAGCGGAGCTCCGAGTATTTCTTCGCGACCGGTTCGATCGCGGGATTGTTCATCTCCGACTGGAGGATGTTCCGGCGATCGTCGGGCGGAATGGGCGAGTTCGTGTTGTTGTTCTCGCGCGGGCCCATGTCGCTCAGGCCCCAGCCCCACGGGAGCCGCGTGAACCATGTGCGTCCGTGCGATCGAAACGATCCGCAGAACGCGGCGAACTGGTGCCACCGCGCGTACAGCTCGCCCGTGAGCTCGTTGTTCGGATAGAAGCCGCCGATGTCCGAGCCCCAGTACGGCCCGATGCTCAGCGAATAGTTGATGCCCACGGCGATCTGCGCTTCGAGCGTCTTCCAGGACGTTTCCGTGTCCCCGGACCAGACCCAGCCGCCCCACTGCGCGATGCCCGGATGACCGTTGCGCTGAAGGCTCCAGGGACGCGCGTTCGGGGTCGTCGACAAATGACCCTGGTAATACAGCTGGTGACGCTTGATCCGCTCGAAGAGGTTGAACCAGTCGCCTTCGTCCGGCCAGAACGCGTCGATGCCCGACTGGACGAGCGGCACGTGCTGCTGCCAGTAGTTCTGAATGTGAGATGCGTCGAGCGTCTCACCCGGCCGCGGCGGGATCGTGCCGTGCAGCGTGGGCAGCCTGTCGCGATCCCAGGGGACCATGTGAACGACCACCTTCACGTGCTTCGCGTGCATCTCGGCGAGCACGGCCTTCGGATCGCGCGTGAACACCTCGCGGTGGAAGTCGAACGACGGCTGTCTCGTGTTCCAGCCTCGCGGAGAGAAGCCGGTGCCGAGGTAGATGACCGCATCGATCGGAATCCGCTTCGAGCGGAACGTATCGATGACGCCGATCATCTGCGCGTCGGTGTCGAGCGTGCGGTGCGACTGCATGTAGCCGAGCGCCCACCTCGGCGGCATCGCGGCCGGTCCGGTGATGCGCGCGAAGTCCTTCAGGGCGTTCGACGGATCGCCCGCATCGAAGACGAAGAGGTCGACGAGCCCCGGCACGATCCGATCGATCGGAGGCAGTCCCTTGCCGAGATTCTGCTGCTGATTGCTCGCGGTCTGCGGCGCGTTCTCGGCGCCCGTCGGCTTCCACGGCAGGAACACGCCGCGATCGGCGCGGCGCAGGTCCACGTGCACCCACGGCGCGGCGACGAACAGCCCCCAGCCGCCCGTGCCCAGCAGCATCGGCGACGGGTTGCGCGATCCGTACATGTCGCTCTGCCAGCGCGGCTCCATCGTATCGAGCGCACCTCGCCTGTCGAACTGCACGGGCTGATCGCGCCACGGCGTGCCCTTCTCCGGACGCGGACCGCCCTCTCCCATCCCGAGCACCGGATGCTCGTCGAGCGCGAAGGACACCGTGCCGTCGGGCTCGAACCTGATCTCCTGGACGAAGCGGCCGCTTGCGCTCCTGACGCTGACGGCCAGCGGGTTCGCGCGCACGTCGACCGTCAATTCGCCGACCTTGCGCCGCACGGGCGCCTTGATCTCACGCAGCCTGATGGCCGAAGACGGGTACGCGTGATCGGCCAGCGCCGGCGTCTCCGGAAAGTCCGCCACGTAGCTCTGTGGCTTGAGGGTGACGCGGATGCTGTGGTCGCCAGCAGCCCGGATGTCGAGCTGCGCGGGCTGGCCGGCCGACGTGATCGGCTGCGCGTGTGCGGTAGCGGTGAAGAGACTGACGCTCAGGATCGCGGCAAGGCGCATGGTTCAGAGAGTCTAACGCGGGTTCGGGCGTTCGGTCGTCCGGTCGTTCGGTCGTTCGGTCGTTCGGTCGGCCGGCGCGCTCTACAAATAGCTGACGAAACGGCTCCGGGATTCTCGCTTGTATTCACCAAACCACCGGCACGCGGGATACAGGAGGACAATGGCGACGACGGTGACCAGATACAGCTGCCACAAACGCCAGACGTAGTCGGGCTGCGGTGGGGACATGCCCATCGGATGGTTCTCGAACAGCCACGGCGAGACGTTCCCGGATCGCGCCACCGACATGATCATCGCGAGCACATGGATGAGCGGGATGTGCAGCAGGTAGTAGAACATCGGCACGCGGCCGAACACCTCGAGCGCGCGCGCGAGGCGGCTCGTCGGATGCTCGAGAAATGGCAGCAGCATGATCGCGGGACCGAGCGTCATCGAGAGAAACAGCAGCGACGCCGGGTACTTCGTCGTGCTCAGGAACGAGAGGACCGACGGCAGCAGTGACGGTGCCGCCTGCCAGGGTCGCGGATCGCCATACGCACCCAGCGCGCGCAGTAGGATGAACACGACAATCGCAGCGCCCCCGAGTTGCAGACACAATCGGCGGCGGCGTCCGGCGTCGAGCGTGAAGACCGCGCCGAACGCGTAGCCCGCCGCCATCACGCCGACCCACGGCACCAGCGAGTACAGCACGACGAGCGGCTGCGGGCCGCTCACCTCGAACGCAAAGTACAGGATGCTCCACAGCCAGTTCGCGGCGCTCGCGTCGATCGCCTCCATGTGCGGGCGCGCGACGATGTCCATGACGTTGTGGCCGACGATCATCGTGACGCCGAACGCGCCGACTACGAACGTTGGCAGTCGCACGAGCCCGGCGAGCCCGACCATCGACCAGCCGATCGCCCAGATCACGCCGGCGAGCACGTAGTTCGCGAAGTCCAGGTTGAACGTCCAGCACAGCCTGATCACGGTCAACTCGAGGAGTACCAGCCACAGGCCGCGCACGAGGAGGAACCGCGACAACTTGCCGCGATCGCCGAGCTTCCGCCCGTGCAGGTACGCCGCCGTACCGGCAAGGAACACGAAGATCGGCGCGACGAAGTGGGTGATCCAGCGCGTGAAGAAGATCGCCGGCGCGGGTCCGCCCGCTGGCAGTCCGGAAAACACGCGGACGTGATCGATCGCCATCAGGACGACGGCGAGGCCCCGGAGCACGTCGACGGAGCTGATCCGGGTTGAAGACATCACGGATTCAGGGTTCAGGGTTCAAGGTTCAGGGTTCAAGGTTCAGGTTCAGGTTCAGAGTACCTTGTCCCGGCTGCAGGTGCACGCGGAACCATGTGAACCGCGGAACCATGTGAACCGCGAACCCTGAACCTTGAACCCTGAACCTTGAACCCCTAATCCTAATCAGATCGATCGAAGGAAAGCGATCAGGCGATTCCGCTCGGCCTCGGAGAGCGACGCGTAGCCGCGGCGGGCGAGTTCGGCTTCGTTCCGGTGCCGCTCGATCGCGTCGGGGATCGTCGCGGCGCTGCCGTCGTGCAGCAGCGGGCGCCGCAGCCGCAATCCCCACAGCGCCGGCGTGCGAATCTCCTCGGGCCTCGCGTCCGACTGGCGGATCCCGTCGCCGGTGCCGATGTCGTGCAGCAGCAGATCCGAGAAGAGCGGGACGGGCCGGCGGTCGAAGAGCGGGTTCGCGCTCGCGCCGGTCGAGAGGACCGGCACGTGGCAGGCCGCGCAACCGATCGCGCCGAACAACCGCTCGCCATCGCGCGTCGCCTCGTCCGAATGACTCCGGGCGACCGGCGCGAGGAATCGCATGAACGATTCGAAGTTGTCGATCCCCCGTCGTCCGGTCGATCGCTCGGCGCGGTCTTCGGGATCCGGGAACGGATCGCAGCGGCGCATCTGCTCGTCGGAGATGCCGTGGCCGGTCTCGCGCTGGAAGAGATCGTTGGTGATGCCCATCTCGTTCAGGTACGCGTCCGCGCCGAACGCGAGGAGCGTCGCGTGCTGCGATTTCCATCCGAACCGGCCGACGCGCCTGTCGCCCGTCGCCGCATCGACGATCGTGGCGGCGCGGCCGCTCACGCCGTCGCGGTTGCGGTCGAGCGGATCCTCGAGCCCGAGGAGCGTGTCGTCGGAAATCGCTTCGACCAACCCTGCGCCGAACAGCGGAATCGGCGCCCGCCGCGCGATGACGTTCACGTCGTCGGGAATCGCAGGTTGACAACCGTGCGTGGGGGTCGAGAACAGGTGCACGAGCGTGTCGCCCGCGGCGTTGAGCCCGCGGAACGATCCGTCGGCGCCCTTGTAGCCTGCGCGCGTCTCGAGCACGAGGCCGCCGCCGCCGATGGCCGGGACGTTGTGGCACACGGCGCAGCTCGTGCCGTTGAACGCGGGGCCGAGCCCTTCCTCCGCGGTCTCGACTTCGGTGAAGTCGTCCAGTCCCAGGCGGAACTCCGAGAACTCCTTGGTCGTCAGTCCCGGAAGCGGATCGCCGGGCTGCGCGTCGCGCGACTGTCCGCGGACCGGCGCGCGGCCCGCGATGCTTCCGATCCAGAGGAGCGCCACCGCTGCAACGAGCACGCGCCGCGTCATCGATCGTTCGAAGCCGCCGTGCGCTCGCGCACGACCAGCTCGCCTCGCATGAAGTTGTGGCCGGCCCCGCACATCCGGCTGCACTCGAACACGTAGCGCCCCGCCTGATCGACCCGCAGCGGCACGACGATCTCGCCCTTGCCTCTCTTCGGGATCGCGACGTTGGCCAGGATCGCGTCGCTGCGGCCCGGGCCGATGACACGGAAGCCGTGCGAGGTGTCGTCGCTCCTGACGTGAAACTCGACCGCCTCGCCCGCGTCGATCTCGATCCTCGAGGGCGTGAAGGAGAATCGTTCCGCGCTGACCTTGATGACGCGCGGGCCCTGCGACGATGACGCGGCGGCAGGCAGGCCGGCGGCCAGCAGTGCGATCGCGACCATCCACTTCCCTGACATGAGCTGCTCCTTCAGAACCACCACCCCAGGCCGACGTTCACCGCGCGGGGCGCGCGGACGACGTCGCTCTGGTTGCCGACATGAACGTAGTCGACCTTGACCGCGATGTCGGGATCCGGGTAGTACGTGAGGCCGACGACCCACGCGTCGCGATCGAATTCCTTCAGCGGCGTGAACCCTTCCGGCATGCGGTACTGCGTGTCGAAGTTCTCGTAGCGCACGAACGCCACGAGATCGCGGGGCGATCCCGCGTCCCACACGCGATACCCCGCTTCGCCGTAGAAGCCGCGCAGGCTCTTCGCGACGTTCGGCGAGACGCCGGTGAGCCGCTCGATCGCGTCGTTCAGCCGCGCCGCGTCGCTGATGGCGACCTGGGCGAACTGTCCGCGCAGCTCGAGGCGTCCGCGCTGATAGCGCGCGTCGACTTCGCCGATCCGCACGGTCGTATCGATGCGCGGGATGGGAAAGCTGCAGTCGCCGGTCCAGAAGCCTGCGCCGATGGTGAGATCGGGGACGCCGACGTACTCCCCGCGTCCGGTGAACGCGAAGTTGCGGACGTTGGCTTCGCTCCCCTTCTGCCGTCCCTCGCGGATGCCTTCCTCGGCGTTAAACTCGAGCGCGTTGAGCGGCGCCATCGCGTACGCGCGGTAGCGGAATCCCCGGCCGAACTCCCCGTGGATGCCGGCGCCCACTTCGAACCACGTCGTGGGCACGATCACCGTATCGACGAAGGGCCGTTCGACGCCGTTGTAGACCGGCGGCTCGTGACGTTCGTTGATGATCCCGAGCGGCACGAGCATCATCCCCGCGCGGACGTTGAACGGACGCGAGATCAGGAAGTCCACGTAGGCCTGCTCGAGCTCGATCTCCCCCGACTCCTCGAGCCCCTCGACGAACGCGTGCTCGAGCTCCAGCTCGCCGACGAACCGGATGCGCGGCGAGAAGCTGTGGTTGAACAGCAGCACGAACCGGTGGAAGTCGAGAACGCCGTCGGTCCCCTCGAGCTTGTTGAAATGGAAGTCCATGTAGCCCGAAATCGGGCCCGTCCGGCTCGAGGCCGGATCCTGCTCGGCCGCCGCGGGCGGCGCCGCTGTCTGTGCGGACGCCGACGACACCCCGAACAGAGCGAGCGCGGAAGTAACGAGGATTGCAGACCTTAGCCGCAATTTCATTGAACCAAACCTTAATTTTGATTATTCAAACAGCCCTAAGCCTACATCTCGGCAACTCATGCGTCAAGCGCCGGACTGTAGACTGTCGACTCCGACTGCCGACTCGGACTCCCGACTCGGACTCCCGACTCTCGACTGTCGACTACCGACTGACACATGTCTCTCCGCCCTTTCCCTCCGATGCTCGCAACGTCAGCCAGAGCCTTGCCTATGGGCGCGGCATGGACCTATGAGGTCAAGTGGGATGGCTATCGCGTGCTCGCGCTCAAGGACGGCGACCGCGTGCGTCTGCTCTCCCGCAACCTCAAGGACCTGACGGCCGCGTATCCGTCGGTCGCGAAGGCGGTGTCGCGCGTGCGCGCGGCGACCGCGATCGTCGACGGCGAGCTGGTCGCGCTCGACGAGCACGGGCGTCCCGCGTTCCAGGCGCTGCATCATCAGACGGCCGGCAGGACGCCCGGCGCGATCGTCTACTACGCGTTCGATCTCCTTCACCGCGACGGGCAGAACCTGTGCGGCGTGCCGCTCCACGCACGCCGCGCCGCGCTCGCGGAGGTTGTCGAGGGATCGCCGGTCCTGCAATCGGTTCCGCTGCCCGGCACCGCCGATCACATCGCGGAGACGGTGCGCAGCTTCGGCCTCGAAGGCGTGGTGGCCAAGAAGGAGGGATCCCTCTACGAGCCCGGCAAGCGCACATCCGCCTGGGTGAAGGTGAAATTCAATCGACGCCAGGAATTCGTCGTCGGCGGCTTCAAGCCGAGCGGACGCTCCTTCGAGTCGCTCGTCGTCGGCTACTACGACGGTCCGCGCCTCTGCTTCGCCGCCCGCGTCCGCGCGGGCCTGACACCCCACGCGCGCGCGGAGATCTTTCCGATCCTCGCGCGCGAGAAGATTGCGGCGTGCCCGTTCGCGAACCTCCCGAGCGCCTCAGCCGGCCACTGGGGAGAAGGCGTGACCGATGCCGACATGGCCAAACTGCGCTGGGTGAATCCGCGGCTGGTGGTCGAAGTCTCGTTCGTCGAGTGGACGAGAGACGGAAACCTTCGGCACTCAGAGTTCGTCGGCACGCGCGCTGACAAAGACGCGGGAGAAGTGAGGAGAGAATATTGACAGTCGACAGTCGGCAGTCGTTAGTCGTCAGTCTCAGTCGGCAATCACAGTCGTCAGTCTCTGTCGACAGTCAACAGTCGCAGTCGACGGTCGACAGTCAGAGTGACTGCCGACTGACGACTGTGACTGCCGACTGACAGAGATCAGAATCTTACCTTCACTCCCAGCTGCACCTGTCGTTCGACCGTTCCGCAGAGCGAGCAGGACGGGTTGGACAGCATGGTCGAGATGATCCCGTACTGGGCGTTCCCGACGGTCGTGTTCGGGTTGCCGAACTGCGGGTGGTTCAGCACGTTGAACGCCTCGAGGCGGAACTCGGTCGTGAACCGGCCGATCTTCGTGTTCTTGATCAGCGAGGCATCGATGTTGAACGAGCCGGGCCCGCGGATGATGCCGCGGCCGGAATCGCCGTAGGTGCCGGTCGTGTCGGTCGGCGGAACGAAGCACGACGTGTCGAACCAGCGGTCGATCGTCGGGTCGCTCAGCCGGCCGTCGCAGATCCGGTTCGGCCGATTGCCGGTGCCGGTCGACAGCACGCCGGTCGTGGTGGTCACCGTGAGCGGGAGTCCGCCGCGGACGAGCGCGATTCCGCCCAGCTGCCATCCGCCGTACAGCTTGTCCTTGGCCCACGGAATCTCGTAGATCACGCTCGACGTGAACGTGTGCGTGATGTCGTAGTCCGCCGGCCCGCGGTTGTACTGCGGATCGTAGACGTTCGTCAGCGTGACGCCGCCGTCGTTGTCGGAGTTCAGGTCGATCGCCTTCCCGTAGGTGTACGAGTTCAGCATCGAGAAGTTGTTGGCGAACCGCCGCTGGAACTTCACGAGGAGCGCGTTGTAGTCCAGCGTCCCCCTCGACTGCACCTGGCCGACCGATCGCAGCGCCGGGGACACCTGCGCGTACGGACGGTTCACGTTCGAGTCGGTCACGCCGACGACCGGGCGCGCCTGGTTCGGATCGCCCTTGACGAGCATGTTCCGTCCCTGCGACCCGACGTAGGCCACCTCCAGCATGTAGTTCGTGAAGAGCTGCCGCTGGACGTTCAGGTTCCACTGGCGCGCGTACGCGTCGCGGAAGTTCACGTCGAAGATCGAGCGCGTCGTTCCGGACGGAGGCCTGTTCGGATCCACCCCGGGCGGGTCAGGCAGGCCGGTGCGGAGCAGGTTGTTGACGCCGTAGGCGGTCGGGTTCGCGTTGATCGTCGTCGACTGGAGGAACGGCGGGTTCTGCGCCTTCGACGACGAGGTGCCGCCGGGCGTGAAGTTCCAGAAGACGCCGAAGCCGCCGCGGACGAGGGTCTTGCCCGATCCGTCGAGGTCGTACGCGAAGCCCAGGCGCGGACCGAGGTCGCCCTTCGAATACGTCTGCAGGTACCGGCCGACCTTCACGCCGTTGACGACGGCATCGTCGGACGCGACCACGAACTTGCCGGTCGCCTCGTCGAAGTTCGACTGGCGGTTGTCGACCTCGATCCAGGGCGGATACACGTCCCAGCGCAGGCCGAGATTCATCGTCAGCCGGCTGGTGAGGCGGTAGTCGTCCTGCACGTAGACCGCGTACTCGGGCCGCGTCTCGGTGTAGGTCGCCGCGTCGAACAGGTTGCGACCCTTGACGTTCACGAAGCCGAGCATGAAGCTCGCCACGTCGAAGCCCGTGCCGGTGTTGATCGTGCACCCCGCGGGCTGGCCCGCGCAGTTCGACGTCATGTTGTTGTTGAACGAGAAGTTGCCCACGATCGTGTCGGCGTTGAGGATCTCGCGCGACCGGAGCGTGATGCTCCCGCCCATCTTGACGGTGTGCTTGCCCTTGATCCAGGTGACGTTGTCGAAGATCTGGAAGTCGTTCTGGTTCGTGATGAGCGGCTGGTTGCTGTTGGCGCCGAGGTTGCGGATGTTCTGGAACGCGAGCTGCGTCATCGCCGACGTCGCCGGGTTCAGGTTGATGCCGGGCAGGCCGACGGCGTCCGCCGGATTCGTCCCGTAGTCGATTGGCGTCATGAGGAACTTGATCGACGACCAGCCGAAGCGGAACTCGTTCAGCCAGTTCATCGCCATCGTGTGCGTGTCGTTGAACGCGAGGCTCTGCGCCTTGACGTTGCCGTCGCCCGCGCCGAACGTCGCGCCCGCGTCGCCGTGCGGGAGCGTGGCCGGCTGGAGCCGATGGGTCTTCTGGAAGCTGTAGCGGGTGAAGAAGCGGTTGTTGGTGGACAGGTTGTGATCGACCTTGACGTCGAACTGGTTGTCCTGGCGCTCCTTGATCGGGTTGATCAGGTAGTTGTTGATGGTCTGGCCGGTCGCCTGCCGCGTCCCGCTCGTGTTCGGCTCGGGATACAGCTGATCGAGGATGTTCCGCGCGACCGAATCGATCCGGTTGCTCGGGATCACGTTGCCGGGAAACGGCAGGCCGTTCGTCGGATCGTAGATGGGCCGGTTCACTTCCGAAAAATCACCGCGCCGCATCGCAAGCGACGGCACCGTCGACAGGAACGTCTGCCCCTGGGTTTCGCGATGGCCCTGGTAGTCGGTGAAGAAGAACGTCTTGTCGCGGAAGACCGCGCCGCCGAGCGTTCCGCCGAACTGGTTCTGCTTGAAGTCCGGCTTGGCGCGGCCCGCACGGTTGTTGAAGAAGTTGTTGGCGTCGAACGCGTCGTTGCGGTGGAACTCGAACCCGCTGCCACGCATGTTGTTGGTGCCCGACTTGATCTGCAGGTTCACGACGCCGCCGAGCGACCGCCCGTATTCCGCGGAATACGTGGAGGTCTGCATCTTGAACTCGTCGAGCGCGTCGACGCTCGGGAAGATGACGACGGTCTGGAGCCACGTCTCGTTGTTGTCGACGCCGTCGAGCATGTAGTTGTTGTCGCGCGGGCGCTGGCCGTTGGCCGAGAACGACGCCGAGGCGCGCCACGCGAGGCTGCCCGCGCCGTCGATGTTGGCGCCAGGGATCCCGCGGAGGACGCCCGGAATGGTCCGCGTGAGGTTCACGAAGTTGCGGCCGTTGAGCGGGAGCGCCTCGATCTGCTGGTTGGTGACGGTCGTCCCCAGCTCCGACGAGGACGTCTGCAGCAGCGGCGCCTCGGCCATGACGCTGACCGATTCCGTCATCGCGCCGATCTCGTGCTTGATGTTGATGCGGACGCGCTGATCGACGCCCACCTCGATGTTCGAGAGCGCCACCGTCTTGAAGCCGGTCATCTCGGACGTGATCGTGTAGTGGCCCGTCGGCAGGCCCGGGGCCGTGTACTCACCGTTGGAATCGGCGGTGACGATACGCGTGAGCCCGGTGCCCTCGTTGACGATCGTGACCTTGGCGCCGGCGACGATGGCGCCAGTGGAGTCCGTCACGGTCCCGAGAACGGTTCCGCTGACGGATTGGGCGCCCACCACCCCGGGCAGCAGCCCGAGGCTCATGACAACTATCCAGAAAGCTCGAGCGGCCGATGTACGGACGTACCTGATCATTAGTCTCCTCCTCAAACTCCCCGGGAAACGGTCTAACCAGTCGAATTGTGCAAACGGAAGTGGCGCACCAATTGTGCGCCATCCGGGATCATATATCCAGTACAGGGTGCCAGGGTGCGCAGGGTGCCGGGGTGCCAAGGTTCAGGGTGCAAGGGCCAGGGTGCAACGGCCAGGGTGCCAGGGTCAGGGTGCCACAGCCCCGCTACTTTGGCGGAGGCAGATTGGACGACGGAGCTGGTTTGCCGTCAATGGTTTCCGGCTCCATAAGCTCCACCCGGGTGCCGTCGGGATCGAACAGGTTGACCTGCCTTTTGCGGTTGATTCCGGTGCGGATCGCGACCGGCCTCGTATAGCTCGCCCTCGACGGGCGCGCGTCGAGGGCGGCGACGGCTTTCTCCACGTCGGGCACGACGAGGCACACGTGGTGAGCACTGCCTCGGTTATCGGCCGCGGGCTTCTCTCCGTACAGCATGAACTCCAGATAGTCGGTCCCGTCGGGGACCCGCATGTTGACCCAGCTGAGGGTCGGGGAGTTGGCCGCGGCGCCCCGCCAGAACTCCTGGAAGCCGAGGATCCCGCCGTAAAACGCGGTCGACGCCTCCAGGTTGCCGACGAGGATCCCGACGTGGATCGCGCGGTCGGCGATGCGTGACGGCGGCAGGTGCTGCCCCGTGTCGCGCGCCGTCCAGCTGTCCGGTTGATATTCGACGATCTCGACCGCGTGCCCGTCGGGATCCTGGATCATGAAGTTCTTGTTGCCCGTGCGCCCCTTGCCCACTTTTTCCGGGACCTTCACGCCTTTCGACGCCAGGTAGTCCCGCATCCGGTCCGCATCGTCGGTGTAGAGCGCGATGTGATTGAGCTGGCCTTCCCCCGCGTTCGGACGGTTGAACAGCTCGAGCCACTGACGATCGTTGATCTTCACGAACGCGATCTCGACCGACCCGTCCGGCTTCGGCAGCGTGAAGGGCTCTTCGTAGCCGAGGAGATCCTCGTAGAACGCGCGCGCTTTCTGGAGGTCGCTCACGAAGACGGCCATGTGGGCGACGCCGAGGATCCTAGGCCGTGCGACTGGCGTTGGCGTTTGCGCGGAGAGCGGGAGGCAAACGAGCAGAGCGGCAAGCCAGCGCGTCATGCCGCGTAGGATACAGCGTTCAGTGTTGCCGTCCTTCGAACATTCGCGCGAGATCCGCCCGGGCCACGGCCCGCGCGACACTGCCGGCGGTCCTGGCGTGTCCGAGCACGGCACGAGACTCCGGAGTCTTTATCTGAATGAGCAGGGCGAACATCATGGAATCGTACGAGTCCGTCGCCGAGAGAATCCGCGCGACATACGGCACGGCGACTTCGTCCACCATGTATTGGAGCTCCTGCGCCGCATCGCTACTGTCCTCAGTTCGTCCCGACAGCACGGTCTCGGCGAGAGTGCGACCGACGTCGCGAAGGCGCTGCTCGTTGCGCGCGGTCATCCTCGTTCGAGTCGTACCCGAGATCGCGCCGCTCACGAGCGCCCCATTCTTCGTCGTCACGGCGACATTCGCCTGAATCTCGAGCTCGTAGTCGCCGATCTGGTCGAAGTCAATCCAGCGATCGAGGACGAAGCGCTGCACGTATCGGCCTCCAGGCTCGATCGAAATCCTGCCCCTCCGGCGCACGCCGTCGCCGATTGTCCGCAGCGACAGCGGCCACGCGTTTCCGTCTGGCTTCTTTACGACGGCGACGACATGCTCGGTCCTGTCGAAGCCGAGATCGAATCGAATCTCCTCCTGCGTCCGGTTTTCGACGACGAGCGTCGTGACGACAGGTTCGTGCCGCGAGACTTCCGGCGCCGTTTGATACACGACGCCGACGGAGTCCTGTCCCGCAGCAAATGAGAGGAGAAGGCAGAGAGTCGTCAGCACGTCGTGTCCAATGATAACGTGATCGGGATGATGCAGCCCGCGCACGCCGTCGGCGAGTTCCCGACTCCGCTGACGGCCTACCCTCCGATTGACGACCGCGGGATCATCAGCACGCTCGCGGCGCGCGTCGAGCAGGATCCGTTCAACGCGATTGCCACGGGCATCTTCGCGCTCGCGGTGCTGCACACGTTCGCGGCGGCGAGGTTCGCCGCGCTCGCGCACCGCGTCCAGCACGCGCAGGATGCGCGCGACGCGAGCCTCGGACGTCCGTCGTCGCCCAGCGTCGCCGCCGGGCTGCTGCACTTCTTCGGGGAAGTCGAAGTGGTGTTTGGATTGTGGGCCGTGGTGCTCGGCGCGGCGATTACGTTCTACGAAGGATGGGACACGGCGCAGCACTATCTGAACGACACGGTCAACTACACGGAAGCGCTGTTCGTGGTCGTGATCATGACGCTCGCCTCGACGCGTCCGATCATCACCTTCGCCGAATCGTCGCTGCTCCGCGTCGCGAATCTCGGCCGTGGCACCCCGGCGGCGTGGTGGTTCACGATCCTCATCATCGGTCCGCTGCTCGGGTCGCTCATCACCGAGCCCGGCGCGATGACCATCTGCGCGCTGCTCCTCGCGCGGCAGTTCTACGATCTCGAGCCGAGCGTGCGGCTGAAGTACGCGACGCTCGGCCTGCTGTTCGTCAACATCTCGATCGGCGGCACGCTGACGCACTTCGCCGCGCCGCCCGTCCTCATGGTGGCGCGGCCGTGGGGATGGGATATGAGGTTCATGCTCGCGCACTTCGGCTGGCGCGCAGCGCTCGCGATCGTGCTGTCGACGGTCGCGTACGGCCTGATCTTCCGGAAGGAGCTCGCGTCGCTCGCGAAGCGCCCGCAGGCCGCGGACGTCGAGCTGCCGGACGAGGAGGCCGCAGGGCCGAGGCTCCTGCCCGTGCCGGCGTGGCTCGTCGCCGCGCACGTCGCGTTCATGGCGTGGACGGTCGTCAACTCCCACTATCCCGGGATCTTCGTCGGCGGATTCCTGTTCTTCCTCGGCTTCGCGCGCGCCACCGTGGCCTATCAGAGCCGTATCGAGTTGAGGACGCCTCTGCTCGTCGGGTTCTTCCTCGCCGGTCTCGTCATCCACGGCGGGCTCCAGGGCTGGTGGATCGCGCCTGTGCTGCAGAGCCTCTCGGCGACTCCGCTCTTTCTCGGCGCGACGCTGCTGACGGCGTTCAACGACAACGCGCTCATCACGTACCTGGCGACGCTCGTACCCAACCTCGACGATCAGCTGAAGCTGGCGATCGTGGAGGGGGCGGTCGTCGGCGGCGGGTTGACGGTCATCGCCAACGCGCCGAATCCCGCCGGCCAGGCGCTGCTCGGACGCTTCTTCCAGGGCGCCATCTTGCCGCTCGGGCTGGCAGCGGGCGCGCTCCTGCCCACGATCGTGGCGGGCCTCGCGCTCTGGCTCCGGTAGGCGCGGATCTCGCGGATCTCGCGGATCGGAGCGAGTCGATCGGATCGAATTCCCAGATCGTGCTTCGGTCCCGGGTTGGCTGCACGCTGCGCAAGTACTTTTTGCACGTCTCGCTGACAGCCCGAGTGCACGAAAGCGGTGCTCGGACGACTCAGGTCGTGGGGAGGTCATGAACCGCGTCTCCCGATCCGCGTGATCCGCGTGATCCGCGTCAAACGTGAACCGCGTCTAACGTGAATTCCAGAGCAAGAGACGGAGTGCGGCCGATCGGGCGGCCCGGTAGATTGTCTGCAGAGGACGAGCAGAAGGGGCTCGTCACGCTCTGTCGAACGGAGGACAATCATGATTGCCGTGGCCGCCACCCAGGAATTGCCGATGACGTTCGCCTCGAACGAAGACCGCTGGGCGGCTGTCGCCGGCCGGAGCACGGCCGCCGACGGCGCCTTCTACTACGCAGTACGAACGACCGGGGTGTACTGCCGGCCGTCGTGCGGCGCCCGCCTGCCGAACCGCAACAACGTCAGCTTTCACCTGACGTGCGACGACGCGGAGAGGGCTGGTTACAGGCCGTGCAAGCGCTGCCGTCCGAGAGAGGCGTCGCTCGAGGCGCGGCGCGCGTCAGGCGTCGCGCGGGCGTGCCGCCTGATCGAGCGTTCCGAGAGCGAGCCGACGCTCGACGACCTCGCGACCGCGGCGGGGATGAGCCGTTTTCACTTTCATCGCGTGTTCAAGCAGGTGACCGGCCTCACCCCCAAGGCTTACGCGAGCGCGCATCGCGCAGATCGCGTCCGACGCGCGTTGACCCGGCGCGGGAGGGTGACCGACGCCATCTACGACGCCGGCTTCAATTCGAACGGCCGCTTCTACGAGACGTCCGCGAAAGAGCTCGGCATGACGCCGACCAGCTACCGGGCAGGAGGATCCGGCGCGTCGGTTCGCTTCGCGGTCGGCGAATGCTCGCTCGGATCGATCCTCGTCGCTGCAAGCCAGAAGGGCATCTGCGCCATCCTGCTGGGCGACGATCCCGACAGCCTCGTGCGCATTCTCGAAGACCGTTTCCCGAATGCAGAGCTCACGGCCAACGATGCGCAGTTCGAGCAGCGGGTGGCGCGCGTCATCGGATTCGTGGAAGCGCCCCGGCTCGGCCTCGATCTCCCGCTCGATCTGAGAGGGACGGCGTTCCAGCGCCGCGTGTGGCGGGCGCTCTCGAAGATCCCGGCCGGCGCCACCGCGTCCTATTCCGACGTGGCGAAGAAGATCGGCGCGCCGGGATCGGCACGTGCGGTCGCGCAGGCCTGCGCGTCGAACACTGTCGCCGTCGCCATTCCCTGCCACCGCGTCGTCCGCAGCGACGGCGGCCCGAGCGGGTACAGGTGGGGCGTCGAGCGCAAGCGCGCGCTCATCGAACGTGAAGCAAGAAACGTCCGTGAAGCGGACGGCCGCCCTGCAGGTTCCGTGACTCCGCGCCGATAGCCGGGTGGGGAGATGTGTCTCCCCGCTCAGCTCGATTTCGTCGGCCCGGTCGCGGCATCCAGGGACATGCGCATCGTTCTCACCACGCTGATCACCCTATTCATCCTCCTGCCGCACGCGAACTGCGGACCAGGACCGCGACGCGGGGAGCTGGTCCACGCGCAAATCCTCGAGGTCGAACAGCGCCTGGCTGCCGCCCTCCGGCGCGGCGACCACTCCACGCTCGAAGGTCTCGTCGCTGATGACGTCCGGATCGTCGACGCACGAGGGAGCCTGCTCGGTAGTGTCGAGTGGCTCGCGGCCGTTCGCAAGGGCTCCGTTCGGCTCGCCCGGACCATCGGTGTGCCGGACGTGCGCGTGTACGACACGATCGCGCTCGTCCACGGGCGCGCGAAGCGCCGGCGCAGCGAGGCCTACGTGCTCAGGGTCTGGGCCAATCTCGACGACGGCTGGCGGCTGGTCGTCGAGCACACGACGGACGTCACCGAACGCGCGACGGCAGAGCCGTCCGCCTTCGTGACGTTGAACGAACCCGTGCCGGCGAGGCAGATCGACGACGCCCCACCGGGGAACGCGCACGAGGAGGACGTGAAGCACACGCTTCGCGAGTCGCACCGGCGCTATTGGGCAAAGAACGTCCAGGCGTACCTGCGGACGGTCGGAAGCGATCTCATCCGCGCGGCGGAGACCGGTGTGCGGCCCGGTGCCGAGGTCGTGAGCTTCATGCGGGACAGCCCGCATCTGCCCCGCGCGCCGTCGGATCAACTCGAGATGTGGGCCAAGGTCTTCGGCAATGTCGCGATCGGCGGGTGGCTGGACGAAGGCACCACGCCCCACGGCGCCGCGAGCCGCAACCGGTTCACGCTCGCGCTCGTCTGGCGGGACGGGCGCTGGCAGATCGTCCAGATGCAGAGCACCGGCATCGCGGGCTAGCTCCAGCTCACCCGTCGAGACGCGCGCGCACCGCGGGCTCGTCGAGACCGGCAACCATGACGTGCTTCTGACGCGACCGTTCCCCCGAGACGATCGTAATCGCGCTCTTCGACACCTGCAGGGCGGCGGCCAGCACCGCGATCAGCTCGGCGTTGGCTGCGCCGTCGACGGGCGGCGCGTGCAGGCGAACGAGGAGCGCGTCACCGCGAGTTCCAGCGACGCCTGCGCGCCCGGACCGGGGAATGACACGCACGCGGAACCGCACGCCGGAAGGGACGGGTTCGATCGTCATCAGACCGCGCATAGTACCGTTACTGAAGCGTCGACACGGTCCTCGCGAATGGGATAATCCGAGCGGCGCACGATCACTGACGCCCTCTCATGAAACTGGCAACATTCGAGATTCCCACATCCGCCGGTCCCCTTCGACGGATCGGTGCCGTCGTGGCCGATCGCCTGATCGACTTCGCCGCTGCGTACGCAGGACACCTCGAGCGTACCGAGTCCGGCTGCGATGCGCAACGACTGGCCACGCAGCTCTTTCCACCTGATATGGTGCTGTTCCTTGGATCCGGACGGATCGGCCGGCGCGCCGCCGAGGAGGCGATCGCAGAGGCCTCGACGAGCGGGGACGCGCTCGGCGCGCGCACGAGCTACGCGCCTGGCGAAGTCCGGCTGCTGGCGCCTATCGCACGCCCGCGTGTGCTCCGCGACTTCCTGACGTTCGAAGGACACATGCACCAGGCGTTCAAGGCGCTCGGCCGGACCGAGCCGATTTCCCCGCTGTGGTACGAGGTCCCAGCCTACTACAAGGGCGATCCGGATACGGTCGTGGGTCCTGACGCCATCGTCCCAATCCCGCAGTATTGCGAGAAGTTCGACTTCGAGCTCGAGCTGGCGATCGCCATCGGTCGCCGGGGCAAGAACATCGCTGCGGCGGAGGCGGATCAGTACATCGCAGGCTATACGATCTGGAACGATTTCAGCGCGCGCGATCAGCAGATGCGCGAGGGGCCGCTCGGCATGGGCCCGAGCAAGGCCAAGGACTTCGACGGCGGGAACGCCGTGGGCCCGTATCTCGTGACCGCAGACGAGATCGATCCCGCCAACCTGGCGATGACGGCGCACGTCAACGGTGAGCGCTGGACGAACTCGACGAGCGCTGGACGGCAGTTCTCGTTCGCCCAGCTCATTGCGCACGTATCGCAGTCCGAGACCATTTACCCGGGGGAGCTGTGGGGCTCGGGCACAGTGACCGGCGGCTCGGGCCTCGAGCTCGGGCGATGGCTGAAGCCGGGTGACCTTGTGGAACTGACGATCGAGGGAATCGGCACGCTGAGGAATCGAATCGTGGGATAGAGCAAGCCCAAGCCTGAGGCCAACCCGAAACCACCGAAGGAGACAGACACCAATGTACGTCGTTGCCGCGCAGTACTACGCGAATGAAGGGAAAGACGGACGAGATTGCCGCGATTCTGAAGACGATGATCCCGATCTCGCGGGCGGAGCCAGGCTGCGCGCTCTACACGGTGAATCGCTCGGTCGAGGACCCGCGCAAGTTCCTGCTCTACGAGCACTATCACGACAAGTCCGGCTACGAGGCTCACATGGCGACCGAGCCCTTCAAAGCGAACATCCTCGGCAAGGTCGTGCCCATGCTCGAGAGCCGCGTGCGGGACTTCTACGAAGTCGTCGAACCCTGACGGACGATGATGGCGATCGAAAGCCGAAATCCCGCGACCGGAGAGATCCTGGCGTCCTATCCGCCGCTCGACGCGCAGGCCATCGAGCAGCGCCTGGCGCGCGCCGACGCGGCGTTTCAGATCCTGGAGACGCACGACGTTGCCGAGCGGGCGCGCGTGCTCGACAAAGCCGCGTCGGTGCTCGAGGCGAACGCGGATCGCCTCGGCCGGCTCATGACGCTCGAGATGGGCAAGCTCGTGGGCGCGTCGCGCGACGAGGTCCTGAAGTCGCGCGCGCGGCTGCCGCTACTACGCGCGAGCACGGCGCGGCGTTCCTCGCCGACGAGGACGTCCGGACGGAAGCCGGTGCGCAGCTACATCCGCTACGAGCCGATGGGCGCGGTGTTCGCGGTCATGCCCTGGAACTTTCCCGTTCTGGCAGGTGTTCCGGTTCGCAGCGCCCGCGCTGATGGCGGGCAACGTCGCGCTCCTCAAGCATGCGCCGAACGTGCCGCAGTGCGCGTTGGCCATCGACGCAGTGTTCAAGGATGCCGGCTGCCCGGATGGCGTCTTCCAGACGCTCTTCATCGAGGTCGATCAGGTGCCGCCGATTCTCGGTGACGCCCGAGTCAAGGCGGTTACGCTGACCGGCAGCGATCGCGCCGGCCGCGACGTCGCCAGCCGCGCCGGCCGCGCGCTGAAGAAGAGCGTGCTCGAGCTCGGCGGAAGCGATCCGTTCATCGTCATGCCGTCTGCGGATCTGCAGCGCGCGGTCGCCACGGCGGTGAAGTCGCGAACGATCAACAGCGGCCAGTCGTGCATCGCCGCCAAGCGCTTCATCGTGGCGGCGGCGGTGGCCGACGCGTTCACCGAACGGTTCGTCTCGGCGATGGCCTCGCTGCAAGATCGGAGATCCGCTGGATCCCGCGACCGAGCTCGGCCCGATGGCGCGGGCCGACCTGGTCGAGACGCTGTCGGCGCAGGTTGCCGATGCGCTCGCGCGAGGCGCGACGCGCCTGACGGGTGACGCGCCGGTCGAGGGCCGGGGGCTGTTCTATCCGCCGACCGTGCTCGTCGACGTTCGCAAGGAGCTCGCGTGCCTATCGCGAGGAGGTCTTCGGCCCGGTCGCCGACGATCTTCCGCGTCGACAATGTGGACGAGGCCATCACGCTGGCGAACGATACGCCGTACGGCCTCGGCGCCAGCGTGTGGACGACCGACCCTGGCGAGCGCGATCGCTTCGTCGAGGAGCTGGAAGCCGGCCAGGTGTTCGTGAACGCCATGGTGGCCTCCGATCCGCGCGTGCCGTTCGGCGGCGTGAAGATGTCGGGCTACGGCCGCGAGCTCGGAGAGCAGGGGATTCGGGAGTTCACGCAAACCAAGACTGTCTGGACGAATAGTCGACTACTGAGTGTCCATGACCACACGCACCCGCCTGATCGATCTCAGCATGGAGGTCTATCAGGGCATGATGACCTATCCGAACGTGGCGAAGCCCGTGATCGTCGAGATGGAAAGCTATCGCGACATGGCGCGGAGCGTGGGGACCGATCAGTACGGCGTCGACGAAATCACGAATCACTGCATGATCGTGACTGGCGATCATATCGGCACGCACATCGACTCATGGGGCCACGTGAAGCCTGACGCGCCGCGCGCCGAAGGCATTCCGATCGGTACTGCTACGGCGACGGCGTCGTGCTGAACCTGACGCACAAGGCGCCGGGCGACGAGATCACGCCGGACGACATCGAGGAGGCGGAACGCAAGCTCGGCGGCTACCGGATCAAGCCGTTGGACATCGTGCTGCTCCGGACCGACGCCGCGAAGAAGCGCACCGAGAAGAGTTACCTCACGGATCATCCCGGCATGACGAAAGAATCCGTCCATGCCGTGCTCGATCGAGGCGTGAAGGTGATGGGGATAGACGCGATCGGGTTCGATCCGCCCGTGGCGAAGATGTTCGAGCGGCGGAAGTTCTGGGAAGCGCACCGCGTCATGCGCGAGCGCGAGTACCTACCACCTCGAGAACATGTGCAACCTGCACGAGATCCCGGCGCCGTACCATTCGTTCACCGTCAGCGTGCTGCCGGTGAAATGGCGGGGCGCATCCGCTGCGCCGGTCAGAGCGGTGGCGATTGTCGAGGGATGATGTCTACGTCCTGAACTTGTATCCGAGCTTCTCCAGATAGGCCTTGCTGATCTGCGCCGTCTCGAGCGGCGTGTAGGGCATGTTCGGCGGAGCCGTCGAGCTCGACCATGACGTTCGCGTTCGGGTTGGCGCCTTCGACGCTGTCGAGGATCGCCTTCAGATCGACCTTCCCCTGCCCGAGCGGGCAGTAGCCGGCGAAGTGCTCGCCGCCGCTGAAGTCCTTCAGGTGCATGTGGACGGTGATCGGCAGGAAGTCCTTCACCACCTGCGCCGCGTCCGCTCCGCCTTTCTGCAGCTGGCCGACGTCCGGCGCGAACTTCAGGTGCTTCGTGTTCGCCGCCTCCATGATCGGCGTACGTCTCGTCGCGGCTCTCGACGGCCGTGCCCGTGTGCTGGTGCAGCCCCGCGCCGAGGCCGAGATCGTTGACGGCCATCGCGTACTCGTTCAGCGCAGACACGATGTTCGCGCGGTGCTCCTGGAAGTTGTAGCCCTCGCGCTTGACGCCGTTCGGCGCCAGCACGACGAAGCGGCCGCCGTGCTTCTGCGAGCACGGCCGCCCATCGCGTCAGCTTCGCGAGCTCGTCCTTCCGCACCGCCGGATCGACGACCTGCATCGTCGCGTAGACCGAGATGAGTGGAATCCTGCTGCGCGGCGAGCAGATCGCCGATCGTCCCGCTTCTTGTCCCACTCTTCGAGAATCGCCGCGAAGGTCTCGAAGCCATGGAAGCCGAGGGCTGGACATGTCCTTGACGGCGGGCCCCAGATTGTCCGGGCTGCGCGGCAGCGCGCCCCAGATGAGCGAGGTGCAGCCAATCTTGAGGTTGCGACGTCTGGGCCGAGGGCGAGGGACGGCGCGCGGCCGCGCCAAGCGCCGGCGAGCACGGCCGTCGTGAAGTCGCGTCGAGAAATCGTGGTGCGTCATGCGATCGACCCGTCGGGCATCCGATCAGAATCCGAACCGCAATCCGAGCCGGAACAGGCGCTCGTCGATCCCTTCGCGGCCGCTGTTGGCCGTGCCGCTGATGATGCCGAAGTTGCTGGCGTTCACGCTGTTCTGAGGGTTGGCGAAGTGCGGCGTGTTCGTCAGGTTGAACGCTCTCCATCCTGAACTGGACCGCCCGGCCGCCGCCCAGGCCGAACTCGCGGAAGACGCTCATGTCGAAGTTCGCGAAGCCCGGCCCGCGCATGCTGTTGACGCCGGCGCGTGCCGAACCGCCGCTCGGTGACGGCGCGAAACGCCGTCGTGTCGAACCACGGCTGGCCGGGCCCGATGCCGCCGAGAATCTCGACCTCGTCCTTCACCTGGTCGGCGAACTGCGTGCTGCCCGGCAGGTCCAGCGACGTTCCCGACGAGGTGATCGTGAACGGCGCGCCGGAATAGAGGCTGAGGAGCCCATTCACCTGCCAGCCGCCGAGCAGCGCTCCCGCGACGCCGCCTTCGTTGAGCCACGGCTTGCCGCGGCCGAACGGCAGTTCGGCGACGAACGATGCCTGGAAGTTGTGGGGCCGATCCTGCGGCAGACGCGCCTCGTTCAGCGAGAAGTACTCGAGCGCCTGCACCTGCGGCGGATTGTCGCTGAGCGTGTCGCAGCAGATGCCGAACGCCTTGGACCAGGTGTAGGCGACGTTCACCTGCAGCCCCTGCGCGAGCCGACGCGTCAGCGAGGTCTGCAGCGAGTCGTAGTCGCTCCATCCCGGGTTGCCGAGAATGCCGGTCGCGCCCGGTCCGCCCGAATCGCACGAACAGCGGCCGCCCGGCGTTGCCGGCGCCGATCACCTGTCCGGCGTTGGCGTCCATGATCTGGTTGATGTCGCGCTGCCGCGTCGCCACGTAGCCGGCCTGCCCCGTGAATCCCCACGGCAGCTCCGCCTGCACGGTGGCGTTCCAGGAGTGGATGTAGCCCCGCTTCGGCTCGTCTGGCAGCGCGCGCGCGCTGACGTTCAGCGGCACGGGGATGATCCCGCTGCTGATGTCCGGCACGGTGATCGGCCGGGATGCCGTCGCGCCAGCCGTCCGGCCGGCTGCAGCGCGTTCGGCTGCGGCACGCTCAGCGAGATCGACGACGGATAGTTGCCGAGGATGTTGCGGACGAACGCCAGCGGATACGGATCGTAGTTGATGCCGTAGCCGCCGCGCACGACGATCGTTCTCGGTCAGGCGGTAGGCCAGGCCGGCGCGCGGGGACCAGTTGCCCGGGCCCATGTCGTAGCCGCAGTCGGTCGGCACCGGTCCGACGCCGCAGATCAGCATCTGGTTGGTGTCGAGGTCGTAGCGCTCGAGCCCGCGTGTCGTGCGCGTGCCCATCGGAAAGCGGTCGTAGCGCAGGCCGAGCGACGCCGTCAGCTTGCGCGTCGGCTGCCACTGGTCCCGCACGAAGAAGCTGAACTGCCAGTTGCGGCTCCGCGTGTAGTCGTTCTCGAAGGGAATGACGCTCTTCGAGATGCCCGTCGGCAGGCCGAGCAGGAACGCCGCGATGGTGTTGAACTGATTCGCCGGCGGGACCGCCCTGGATCTGTGTCGGCCCTCCGCCGAAGGTGAAGCTGCCGGAGCCGTCGCCGAGCTCGTGGCGGTTCATCGCCTGACGAACGATGTCGCCGCCGAACTTCAGCGTGTGCGCCCCCTTCGTCCAGGTCGCGTTGGCGGTGTACTGCACCTGCCAGTTGTCGTCGATGTACGGCGAGTGGCTGCTTCCCGCGTAGCCGATGTTCGAGTAGTTGGTGATGTTGAAGTGCGGCCAGCCGCCGTAGAGGCGCTTCGTGCCGTTGGTGCCGGGAATGCCCGAGATAACTCGAGGCCGAGGTTCTCGTCGATTCGATCGGGCTCCGAGGTGACTTCGATCGTCGTGACGCCCACGTAGGCGTCGACCAGGAACGTCGGCGAGAGGACGTACGACGCGCTGCCGGTGAAGGTGTAGGTGTCGCCGAGGCCGGTGCCGGCCTTGGCCGCGGTCGCGTTGACGGGCAGGCCGCCCAGCTCGCCGAACATCGGCGGGTTGCGGAACTCGTAGCCGAGCCAGCCGAGTCGACGCCGACGATCCCCAGCTTGCTGGTCGGGTTGTAGTTCACCTTGGCGTCGACGTTGTGCCGATCGAAGGTGTAGTCCCCCGTGGCGAAGTAGTTGTCGGCGAGACCGGGAAGGTTCGGGAGGGGCAGATCGGCGATGAGCTTCTGCACGATCGGATCGAAGCGCTCGCGCGGGATGATGTTGCCCGGAGAACGCGGTGCGGCCGCTGCCGTTGGCGGCGCCGGTGAGCGGGTCGTAGATCGGCGTCGGCGACGCCGAGAAGTCGCCATTGCGCATCGCGGCGGTCGGCACCGTGCCGAAGCGGTTGGCCACCTGCCGATCGAAGGTGCCCTGGTAGCTTCCGAAGAAGAACGCCTTGTTGCGGACGATCGGGCCGCCGAGCGTGCCGCCGAACTGGTGCTGGCTGGCCTCCGGCTTCTTCTCGGTGGCCGGCAGGAAGTACGGCCGCGACTTGAGCGCCTCGTCGTAGAAATATTCGAAGGCGGAGCCGCGCAGCACGTTGGTGCCGCTCTTGATCAGGACGTTGGCGGACATGCCCCCCGACAGTCCCTGATCGGCGTCGAACGTGCTGGTGGTCACGCCGACCGATTCGATCGCCTCGAGCGCCGGGACGTAGGCGGCGACGTGCGGCAGCCAGAGATTGTTCGAGATCGCGCCCTCGATGCGGATCGAGTTCGCGTTGCGCGTCGTGCCGTTCGAGCTGAACGCGAGGCCGCGCGCGGGATTGACCGCGACCGAGTGCATGTTCTCGGGCGGCGAGATGCCGGGCACCGTGACGAACAGGTTCTGATAGTTGCGGCCGACCGGCACCGGCAGGTTCTCGAGCTGCACCGCCGGAATGTCGGTGCGCACTTCGGCGCGGTCGGTCTGCAGGATCGCCGCGGCCGCCGAAACGGTCACCGTGTCGGTCACCTGTCCCACCTCGAGCTGGCTGCCGACGCGCATCACGGTGTCTTCGGAGACGGCGACGTCGGTCGTGACGAACTCCTTGAAGCCGGAGAGGTTGACGCGAACCGAGTACGTGCCGGGCGGGATCGTCGCGAACGTGACGAGGCCGCGCTGTTCGTGACAGCCGGTCCGGCTGAGATTCGTGCCGGTCTCCGTGATGGTGACGTCCGCGCCCGGGACGGCGCTGCCGCTCGAGTCGCGGGCCTCGACGACGATCGAGCCGTAGCGCACCTGCGCCTGCGCCGGACGCCGGCCGCCAGCACGCGACGGCGAGCGTCAGGGTCCACAGCAGTGACACGACTGCAGGGCCTTCATCGAGCCTCCCTCTCGTCTGGTATGGCCGCGCCGTCTGAAGCAGTGGCGCCCGGATCCGATGTTTGTGCCCTTGATATAGCGAACTTTAGCGGTAAAGTAAACTCCCTTTACCGTTACAGCTGGTGGCGTCCGACACGCCCCGGGAGCCGGACTCTTCAGGTTCGGGCGGAAGCACAAATCGGTTCGTGCCGGACGCGACAGGGAGCGCGCACCGCATATGTCACGCGATCCTGGCTCCTAACGTTGGGCTGCACGGCGGCGACGACGACGATCGCAATCGGCGGCCACGGCCAGACGCGCGGCCGGAGGCGCCGTACACCACGTGGACGCGACTACGGCGGTTCGGCCGACTCGATGCAGTACTCGGCGCTCGCCCAGATCGACAGCGACCAACGTGCAGCAGGCTCGAGCGGGCCTGGTTCTACCCGGTGGCCGGCGATGCCGGCGCGCCTGCCGTTCAACCCGATCGTCGTCGACGACGTGATGTACGTCGCGGGCGCGAAGGGCGTCGTCGTCGCGCTCGACGCGGCGACGGGAAAGCCGATGTGGACGTCGACCGAGCAGGCGCCCGAGCGCGGTCTGACCTACTGGGAGAGCGCCGATCGATCCGATCGACGGCTGCTGCTCAAGACCGGCGGCGGCCTTCGCGCGATCGACGCGACCACCGGCACGCTCATCAAGTCGTTCGGCCAGGACGGGTTCGTCGACATGCGTACCGGCGAGCCGCGCCGGCTCGGCGGGCCGAACAAGACGCCCGGCCGCATCTTCGAGAACCTGATCGTCGTCGGATCCAACACCGGCGAAGGCTACGGATCGCCGCCCGGCGACCTGCGCGCCTACGACGTGGTCACGGGCCGGCTGGTCTGGACGTTCCACACGATTCCGCGTCCGGGCGAGTTCGGCTACGACACCTGGCCGCCCGACGCGTGGAAGTACGCCGGCGGCGCCAACACGTGGGGCGAGATCACGATCGACACGCAAGAACGGGATCGTGTTCGCTCCCGACCGGGCTCGCCGACGCACGATCTCTACGGCGCCGATCGCGTCGGCGACAACCTGTTCGGCAACTGCCTGCTCGCGCTCGACGCGCGCACCGGCAAGCGGCTCTGGCATTTCCAGACCGTGCACCACGATCTGTGGGACTACGATCTCGCCGCCGCGCCCAAGCTCCTCACCGTCGCGACCAGCAACGGCAAGCCGGTCGACATCGTCGCGCAGGCGGGCAAGACCGGATTCCTCTACGTGTTCGAGCGGCTGACCGGAAAGCCGCTCTGGCCGATCGAGGAGCGGCCGGTGCCGAAGAGCGAGGTGCCCGGCGAAGTCTCGTCGCCCACGCAGCCGTTTCCGACGAAGCCGCCGCCGTTCGCCCGCCAGGTGTTCACGCCGGACGACGTGAATCCGTTCATGAGCGCGGAGGAGCAGGAGACGCTGCGGCAGGCGGTGCGCGACGCGGCGAATCACAAGGGCTGTTCACGCCCTCGAGCCACCTGCGCCATCACATCCAGTTTCCCGGCGCGTGGGGCGGCGCGAACTGGGGAAGCATGGCGGCCGATCCCGGCGACCGGCATGCTCTTCGTGCGCAGCCTCGAGATGCCGAGCTATCGCCGGATGGCGCTCAGCGCCGAGCGTCAGGGCCCGCCGCCGATCAAGGGCGGCCAGCGTGAACAGGAGGGCTACGCGACGTACTCGCAGATGCTGCGCCGCGTGTCACGGCCCGGGTCAGGCTGCCGATGCGGACGCCGGCGAAGCTCGGCGCGGATGGCTTCCGCCAGCTTGATTCGGCAGGGCAAGGAACAGATGCCGCCGTTCCCCGAAGCGGTGCTGAGCGCGGAGCGCGTCGACGGCACTCGAAGCCTATCTGCTCAGCCTGCCGCTCGCCGATGCTCCCGCGGACGAGTCCAGCGACGAGCGCACGCTGCGCCTGCCGCCGAATCCGAACCGCTACTCGGGCCCGGCGACGCGATACGCGGGATCGTTCTCCGCGGGTTGGTACACGAGCAACGGACTTCCCGCCGTCGGGCCGCCGTGGACGCAGCTCGTCGCCTACGACCTGAACGACGGCACGATCAAGTGGCGCGTCGCCGACGGCCAGGCGCCGGGACTCGCGGACCAGGAACATTCCGCACGACCGGCACCGTGCGCCCTCGAAACGGTCCGGTCGTGACTGCCGGTGGACTCGTGTTCGCCGCCGAACTCGCAGGATCGCATGCTGCGCGCGTACGACAGAGACACCGGCAAGGTGCTCTGGGCGCACGAGCTCGAGGCGAACCCGGAGGGCATTCCCGCCGTCTACCAGATCCGAGGCCGGCAGTACATCGCGTTCGCGGCCGGCGCGTCGTGGGGCACGGGAACCGATCCGGTGTGGAAGAACGCGTTTCACCGCAAGCCGGCGCGGATCGAGGCGCAGGGCTATTACGTGTTCGCGCTGCCGCGGCGCGATGACGGAGGCAGCTTCCTTCATGACGCACGCATGTCACGCTTCAGCCGTCGCTTGACCGGCACGCTCGCCGGATCGCTGGGCCTGCCGGACGTCGGCCCAGCAGAAGCCGGCCTTCGAGCGGGCGCCCGACGCGCTCGAGCGCGTGACGTGGCGGACCCGAACGCTGGTCAGCGACGACCGGCTGACGAACTGGAACTTCGCCATTCCGCGGCGCCGGCCTGCACGTTCCTCGAGACGGTCGTGCGCGCCGACGCGGCGATCGTGGACGTTCGTCGAGGCGTCCAGCACGCAGCGGTAGCCCGACGCTGGCGAAGACACATGGACTTCGACACTCTCACGGCGGAGGAGATCGCCGCCATCCGCAGCCGCATGGGAGAGGTCCGCTGCTGACCTATCGCCTCGAAGACGCTCGGCGACCACGCGAGTCGCAGCGAGAAAGCGCTGCGTTCGCCAAGGACATCGGCGCGGAGACCGTCGTCGTGCCGCGTCGGGCACGTCGCTGGCCGGGCCTCGACGCGATTGCCGATCAGGCGGGCGTCAACGTGGCCGTGATGGCGGACACCGCCCGGCCGGCGCGCGCTGCTGAAGGCGCTGGCGGGCAAGAGCAAACGGCTTGGCATCGGCATCGACACCGGCCTGTGGGCGCAGGAGGGCGTGTCGGCCGGCGGATGGTCTCGCGCTGGTGAAGGAACGGCTGCTGTATCTGAGGCTGCGTGACCGTTCCGGACGCGGCCCGGCGGCCGGAACGTGCTGCTCGGCCAGGGCACTGGCGATCTGACAGCGTTGTTCCTGGAAATGGAGCGCGCTCCGGCATCAGGCCCGCTCTCGATGACGCTCGACACCGCGGGCGTCGTGCAAGCGCCCGCGGCGATCTGTTCAAGGCCGTCGACGCGTTCGAAGAGCGTCGTGCAGCCGGCGTACGGCATCAACTTCACGGCGTTCTCGAAGACGCGTCCGATCCGATGGGACGTGGTGATGCCGGCGAAGGGCGAGACGCCGAATCCCGGAGGCGATGCGCAAGGCCGAGCGACGACGTGCGCGCGAAGATCGTCGCGGCGATTCCGACGCAGGCCTACGCGGCGCCCATGAAGCGCGCGGAAGCTGCTCGTCATCGAGAGCCTGCACGGCATGTCGCACAACACGATTCCGCACACCAACGTGATGATCGAGCGAGATGGGAAAGATCACGGGAGCGTGGGACGCACGGAGTTCAACAACGATCTCGACAATCTCAAGTATCCGAAGATCAAGGACTACGACGCCGTCTTCCTGAACAGCATCGTCGGGGAGCTGCTGGCCGATCCGGCGGTGCGCGACGGCCTCGCGCGGTTCGTGAAGGAGGGCGGCGGACTCGGCGGCATCCACGGCACGCCGTGGGCGTCGCGCAACTGGGACGAGTTCGCGGAGATGATCGGCGCGCAGAGCGCGCCGCACCGGATCGAGCAGGGCATCATGAAGGTCTACGATCCCGCCAGCCCGCTGATGAAGCCGTTCGGCGGCAAGGATCTGCACGTTCCGCGAGGAGTACTACCGCTTCGAGCACGAAGGGCGCGGGCGCCTGCGATGGGACCAGCGTGCGCGTGCTGCTGACCGTCGCGCTCGACGATCCCGAAGATCGAGCCGCGACCGTGGAACGGCTACAAGCGGCCCGACAACATCTACCCGGTGACGTGGATCCGCACCTACGGGAAGGGGCGCGTCTTCTACAACTCGCTCGGCCACATGCCGGAGACGTTCATGACGCCGGAGATCGTCGGACACTTCCTCGCCGGCCTGCAGTTCATGCTCGGCGATCTGGACGCGGATACGACGCCGAACCCGCGGAACTAGGTTCACAGGTTCACAGGTTCACAGGTTCACAGGTTCACAGGTTCATAGGTTCATAGGAAAGAAATTAGCGGATTGAGGTCGAACCCATCTGGGACACGGCACCAGAACCTGTGAACCCTCTGAACCCCGTGAACCCGTGAACCCGTGAACCCGTGAACCTGTGAACCCCTATCGCGCCGCGACCCATCCCTCGATGCTCGTCGCGGCACGCACGCCGCGGACGATGGCTTCGGCGATCAGATCGGCCGCCAGCGATCCGAGCACGGTCAGTGGGATGTCCGGTCGCTGGAGCCGGCCGGTCGAGATCGCGAACAGCTGATCGCCGTCGCCGGTCGTGTGATACGGGCGGATCGCGCGGCTCGCGCCGCAGTTGGCCATCATCGCCAGCTTCGTGAGCGGCGTCTTCGTCAGCTCGACGTTCGTCGCGACGACGGCGAGCGTGGTGCTGCGGAGGGCAGCGTCTTCGAGCGCGGCGCCGGGCGTCTTCAGCACGATCCCGCGCATGACGTCGACGCTGTCCGCGAGGCTGCCGTCGGGACGCCGCGCGCCGGCCACGATCCGGCCGCTGCGCCAGTCGAGGACGTCGCCGGCGGCGTTCACGACGGCGAGCGCCCCGATCACCACGTCACCGAGCTTGAGGCTCGCGCTGCCGAGCCCGCCCTTCATGCCCGCCAGGCCGCGGCCGCGGTGCATCTTCCCCACCGTGGCCCCGGCGCCGGCGCCGACGTTGCCCTCGGCGACCGGCGTCGACGCCGCGGCCGCGCACGCCTTGTACGCGGCCGCGTCGTCCGGCCTGATGCGTGGATCGCCGACCGCGAGATCGTCGATCACCGCCGAGACGACAATCGGAATGCGGAGATCGGGCGTGCCCCAGTCGAAGCCGACCTTGCGCTCCTCGAGAAACTTCAGGACGCCGCCCGCGGCCGGCAGCGCCAGCACGCCGCCGCCCGTGAGGAACAGGCCGTGGATGCGATCCACGGGGCTCACAGGCTGCAGCATGACGACCTGCGATTCTCCGGGCGCGGATCCGTTGTAGTCGACGCCGGCCGCCACCGCCGAGTCGAAGAGGATCGACGTGCAGCCAGTAGGACGGCGAGTGTCGGTGAAGTGTCCGACCCTGATGCCAGGCACGTCGGTCAGGGAGCCTGGGGCGGTCTGTAGCTGCATTCGGACCGCCGCCATCGAAGCCATCATCGTGTGGGCAAACTCACGCCTGGAAAACATGGAACGCCTCTGTAGTCGACAGTCGGCAGTCGTCGGTCGACAGTCACAGTCGACAGTCACAGTCGACAGTCGGCAGTCCGGTCGACAGTCGTTAGTCCAGTCGACAATCGAAAGTCTCAATCGAGAGTCGTCGACAGTCGATGTCACCAGTCGAAGGCCTACGGTCAGAAACGACTACCGACTGTCGACTGAGACTGCCGACTGAGACTAACGACTGACGACTACCGACTGCCGACTGACATAATCCCTTTCGCAACGTTCAAGTCTCTTCGGGCTGCGTCGAGCGTGTTGCGGACTCGATCGCCACTTGTCGTGCCCGCAATCTCGTACTCGAGATGCAGCGATACCGGACCTGTGAAGGACGCGGCCCGCAGCGCATTGCCGAACCAGGTCCAGTCGACCATGCCCTGGCCGAGCGGGCAATCGCGGATGCGCCAGCCCTTGTCGGACTTCTCCCAGACGAAGTCCTTGAGCGCGACCATCTTGAGTCGCGGCGCGACCAGGTGCGTGGCAGTCTTCCACGCGCCGGCGGCGCCTTCGGCCACGGCGTGCCGCGGATCGAAGTAGTAGCCGGCCCACTTCGGGTCGAGACGATCGATCGTTGGGGCGATGTCCCACAGCGCGCCGCCGATATAACCCGCGTGATTGTGAAACCCCATCTCGATCCCGCAGTCGCGGGCGAGCGCGGCGAGATCGGTGAGCGCGGCGCCGGCCGACGCAATCTGCGCGCGGACATCGGACGACGGCGAATAGCGCCAATACCCGGTCTTGAAGTATCGAACGCCGTGCCGCGCGGCCGTCGTCAGGAGCGGCCGGGCGAGCGGGCTCACCGACGTGAGCTCGGTCGTGATCATCGGCACGGTGACGCCGTGCGATCGAATGGCATCGAGCGCCCGCGGGAGATCGTCGGCGGCACGCTCGGGCAGCACGTGGCCGCCAGCCCGAACGGTCAGATCCACGCCGTCGAAGCCGCTCTCCTTGACGGCCTTTCCGAGATCGCTCCAGCCGAGCTCCGGCAGGTGCTTCGAGAAAAAACACAACGTCATCTTCGGTGCAGGTGAGGGCGGTGCCTGTGAGTACGCGCGCCGTGGGAGAACGGCGGCGGCGACCGCGGCGCGCATCAACTCACGTCGGCTGATCATGTGAATCTCCGTCCAACCTGCACTGCGATTTCACGTTCGTGGAGGAACGGCGCCGAGACCGGGACCGGTGAGCTGCCCGGTACGCATCACACCATCGCTGATCGTGAAGAGACCCGGGAACCGCGTCTCCCACGCAACGTTTGCGGCCGGGACGAACTGCCGCGCGTTCGCTTCGATGCCGGCGTTTCCGGGCACGCGCGCGGCGATGCCCGCCGAGTGAATGAGCGAGGCGCCGGGACACGTCAAGTCCTGCACGCAGAGGAACATCCCGAACTTCTGCGCGGCGGCCGCCATCAGCATCGCGTGGCTCTGACCCTTGCACGCCTTGAGCGCGACGCCCGTGTACCCCATCTGGCGGGCAAGCAGCAGCGTTTCGAGATCGGTCAGCGACTCGTCGATGACGACGGGCCGCAGCTTTGCCGCCTCGTGCATGACATTCGCGGGATCCTTTTTCAGATCCCGCGACGTCGGCTGCTCGATGTACAGAATGCGATCGAAGCCGAGCGGCGACGCTTCGCGCACGCGCCGCAGGCACTCGATCAGGTACTGCACGTTCGGACAGCCCTCGTTGAAGTCGAGCAGGTACTTCCAGTCCGCCACGCGCCGCGCGTCGTTGACTCGCGTGACGATGCGATCGATGCGAAGGATGCGACCGATGTCGGCCTCGAGGTTGCCTCCGTTGAGCTTGATCTTGAAGCGGATCAGGCCGTCGCGCGGAATCCACTCTTCCAGCGTGTTCGGAAGCCCGTCCTCGATCCGCTCGCGCACGTCGCTCGCCTCGAGCGGATCGCTCGCCCCAACCGAGTGAAACACGGGCATCGCCGGCCGCGGCGCCGACGGCACGTAGCGATCGAGGTACTCGCCCTTGAACGCCGTGCCCAGATCGGCGGACAGATCCTGGCTGACGAACGACGGACCATACGTGTCGTAGCAGCTCGTCTTGAACGCCTTGCCGTACGCGTCGTGAAGGGCGGCGTCGAACGCGCTGGCGACAACGAGCGCGCAGAGCGTCGGGATCGGGACCGGCAGCGCCCGCGCGCGCGACACGTCAGCGGCGGCGGCGAGATACGGCGTCCCGAGCGCGCGCGCGAGATCGATCGGATGGCCCGCGTCGTCGCAGTTCGCCGTGACGTTCCGGAGCGCTGACGCCAGCGCCATCATCGCGCCGAGGCCCTGCTCGTGGGGAACCGCAGGAAAGGCCCACGCGTTCCCGAGCGTCATCGATCCGAATCCCCATGCCTCGCGGCCGGCGCCCGTGCGCACGCGGCAGTTGACGTTCAGGATCGTGACCCGATCGACCGTCCGGCCGCCGAACTGGTACGGCGCACGATAGCGGAACTCCTCGAACTGGTGATCGACTTCGACGATGCGGATGTCGGTGGGGCGCGGCGAGCGTACGGCAGCCGCGCGATTGCAGGCCGCGGCGAGCGGCACGAGCGGCAGCGCGCACGCGCGCGCGAGTAACGTCCGACGCGACAGCATCCGTGCATCATGGACTGGGTGGTGGGGCGGGAACAAGTAGCTCTCAGCTTTCAGCTTTCAGCTTCCAGCTCTCAGCTTCCAGCTTCCAGCTCTCAGCTTCCAGCATTTAGAAACCCTTCTTCGCTGCGGCGGGATTGTGGTCATGCGAAAAATGCTCGCCAAGAAGAAAGTAAGAGCTGGCAGCTGGGAGCTGGAAGCTGGCAGCCATCCCCGTAAGTCCCACGTAACCTCTCTGAAATCCCGAACGGTCAAACTGGAAGCATGATGACTGCAGCGTTCCTCATCGCAATCGGGGCGTGCGCTGTGCTCGTGCTCGCGCTCGTCTCCGCAACCAGGCGAGGCTCGAACCGGCGTGACCAGTGGGCCGACAATTCGGGGACGGGCTGGGGGTTCCACGGCGATAGTGGCGGTGGCGGCGGCGGCGACTGCCCGTCGTCAGACGGCGGTGGTGGCTGCGACGGCGGTGGGGGCGGCGGCGATGGCGGCGGAGGCGGAGGCGACTGAGCCAGGCCGGTCTGCCGCTACTCCGCGGCCGCCCGCTCGGCGCCTTCCCGAGCGCGCCAGGCCTGGGCCAGGTGACGCCGTTCGTGCGACGGGATCACGTGCAGCCCGGTCGCGAGACTGAAGCGCACGCCGCGGATGAACGGATTCGGGAACCGCACGCGTGCGAGATCGAGATCCGCATGCGCGCGCAGGAAGGCGAGCGCGTCCTGATGAGACGCGATGAACGCGTCGAACGCGTCGCCGAGGCCCGGCGCCGTGCGCGGGCGGATTTTCCCCGGGGCCTTCATCCTGTAGCGGCCGACCGACTCGGGCTCGAGCGCCCGGACGAACCAGCGGCCGACCACGCCGGGAAGGGCGGGCCCGCGGCGGCGCCGCCCCTGCTCGCGCGCGCGTGCGGCGGGCGGACCCATCGCCGCCAGGTACACGCGATTCGCCGTCGCGAGATGGTCGAGGCATTCCGACACGCTCCACGCGTGCGGCGCCGCGCGCCACTGGCCGCGCGCCTCGGTCAGCCCGGCGACGAGCGCGCGCGCATCCGCTTCGCAGCGGTCGAGTTGCTCCTCGAGCGACTGGATGTCGGGCGGCTGCCGTGTGCCCGTACTCATGGTTCCCAAGCTATAGCACGGAAGCCCGCGATGACGGGCCGCCCGGACCCGGCCCGCTGAAGGGCCGTGCGACGCGCCTCGAGGCGCCACGGTATCATTCCCCCCTCCGTGCCCACGCCGACGACCCTGCTCGAAGCCACCGCCATCACCAAAGCCTTCGCCGGCGTGCGAGCGCTCGAGCGTGTCTCGTTCGATCTGCGCGCGGGCGAGGTCCACGCGCTCGTCGGCGAGAACGGCGCGGGCAAGTCCACGCTGATCAAGATCATGACGGGCGCGGTGCAGCCGGACGCCGGCGCGCTCGTCGTCGGCGGGCACCCGGTCGCGCACATGACGCCGGCGCTCGCGCGATCGCGCGGCATCGCGGTGATCTACCAGCAGCCCGCGCTCTTCCCCGATCTGACCGTGGCCGAGAACATCGCGCTCGCGCTGGAGGAATCCGGCGCGTGGGTGCCCGTCGACTGGGCCGCCCGCCGGACGCGCGCGGCGGATCTCCTGTCGAGGGTCGGCGCCGGGATCGATCCCGATCGTCTCGTCGAGACGCTCAGCATGCCCGAGCAGCAGATCGTCGAGATCGCGAAGGCGATCGGCGCGGACGCGAAGATCGTGATCATGGACGAGCCGACCGCGGCGCTGAGCGATCGCGAAGTCGAGAACCTCTTCCGGATCGTCGCGCTGCTCCGGTCGCACGGCGCGGGGATCGTCTACATTTCCCATCGCCTCGACGAGGTGTTCGCGCTGGCAGATCGGATCACCGTGCTGCGCGACGGCCAGACGATCGACACGCGCGACGCGCGCGGCGTCGAGCGCCCGGAGCTCATCGCGATGATGATCGGCCGATCGCTCGAAACCGTCTTTCCGAAGCGCGAGATCGCGCCGGGTGACGTGGCGCTCGAGCTGCGCGGGGTGTCGAACCGCACCGCCGGAGTCCAGGACGTCTCGCTGACCGTGCGGCGCGGCGAGATCGTCGGCGTCGCGGGGCTCGTGGGCTCGGGACGCACCCAGCTCGCGGAGACGCTGTTCGGCCTGACGCCGGCGGACGCCGGCGAGATCCTCGTGCACGGCGTGCGGGCCGCGATCCAGTCGCCCGCCGATGCGATCCGCGCGGGGATCGCCTACGTCCCGGAGGATCGGCGGCAGCACGGCGTCGTGCTGGAGATGTCGGTCGCCTCGAACGCGAGCCTGGCCAGCCTGGAGCGCGTCTCGCGGCGGGGACTGATCGATCGACGGGCGGAGCGCGAGTCGGCGCAGCGCTACGTCGATCAGTTCCGGATCAAGACCGCGTCGCTCGAGGCGGAAGTCGGAACGCTGTCGGGAGGGAACCAGCAGAAGGTCGCGCTCGCGCGCTGGCTTGCGACGGAGCCGTCGATCCTGATCCTCGACGAGCCCACCCAGGGCGTGGACGTCGGGTCGAAGGCGGAGATTCACGGGCTGATGCAGCGCCTCGCCGAGCGCGGGCTCGCCATCCTCATGATCTCGTCGGAGCTGCCGGAGATCGTCGGCATGAGCGATCGCGTGGCCGTCATGCACGCGGGGACGATCCGCGGCGTGCTCCCGCGCGCCGAGGCGACGCAGGCCCGCATCCTGGCGCTCGCGCTCGCCGAGGACGGCGGGGGCACCAGCGCCGCCGATCGGCCCTCATGAGCGCGTTCTCCCGGCATCGCCGCGAGGTGTCAGTCGGCGCCGCCATCGCGGCGCTCGTCGTCGTGCTCGCCTTCGTCGCGCCGCATTTCTTCGCGCCCGAGAACCTGCTCGATCTCCTGCTCGCCAACGTGCCGGTCCTCGTCGTCGCGCTCGGCATGACGCTCGTCGTGCTCACCGGCCAGATCGACATCTCCGTCGGCTCGACGTTCGCGATTTGCGGCGTCGCCGCGGGGCTCCTTGCCAAGGCTGACGTGCCGCTCCCGCTCGTCGCGCTCGGCACGTGCGCGGCGGGCGCGGCGCTCGGATCGCTCAACGGCGCCTTCGTCGCGTACGCGCGCATCCCGTCGATCGTCGCCACGCTGGCCACGATGGTCGCGCTGAGAGATGGCCTGCGATGGGCGACCGAGGGAGCCTGGATCCAGGATCTGCCCCTCGATTTTCAATGGCTCGGGCTCTCGCAGATGTCCTACCCGCTGCTCGCCGGCGGGACGGCGTTCGCGCTGGCCGCGGGGTTTGCGTGGGGCCTCAGGAATCTCCCGGCCGGCCGCGCGGTGTACGCGACGGGATCGAACGCGGACGCTGCGCGCCTCGCCGGCTTCCGCACGGCATTCGTGACGTTCAGCACGTTCGCGGTACTCGGAGGCCTGACGGGGCTGGCGGCGCTGCTGAACTCCGTCCGCTTCAATCAGATTCCCAGCAACGCCGGCCTCGGCCTCGAGATGAAGGTCATCGCAGCGGTCGTCGTCGGCGGCGTCGCGATCACGGGAGGACGCGGCAAAGTCGCGGGGACGCTGCTCGGGGTGCTGCTGCTCGGCATGATCGGGCCGGCGCTCACGTTCCTGGGCGTGAGCGCGTACTGGGAGCGCGCGATCCAGGGGGCGATCATTCTCGCGGCGGTTGCTAGACGCTAGGGTTCAAGGTTCACGGGTTCACGGGTTCACAGGTGCACGGGTTCGGTTGTGTGTAGTGTCCGGCTTCAGCCGGACCATCCAAGGGTCATGTCTCGACGAAGATTCTTCGCGCGCGCCGAGTGGGTGCTGGTGGCGGCGCTGGTGCTCGAGATCGCGTTGTTTGCGGTCATTGCGCCGGAGTTCGCGACGCTCGGGAATTTCTTCGAGGTCTCGCGGCTCAGCGTCGAGCTGGGGCTGCTGGCGATCGCGTTGACGCCGGTGCTCATCACGGGCGGGATCGATCTTTCCGTCGGATCGATGATGGGGCTCGCAGCGGTGATGTTCGGCGTGGCGAACCGGGACTGGGGATTGCCGATCCCGGCGGCGGCGCTCGTCAGCCTTCTCGTCGGCGGCGCGGGCGGCGCGCTGAACGCGTTTCTCGTCGCGCGGCTGGGCATCCCGCCGCTCATCGTCACGCTCGGCACGTTCTCGCTGTTCAGGGGGATCGCCGAAGGCATCACGCACGCGGCGGTGAACTACACGGGATTCCCCGCCTCGTTCCTCGCGCTCGGGCAAGGGTATCTGTGGGGCGTGGTGCCGGCGCAGCTTCCGATCTTCGTGCTCGTCCTCGCCGGGTACGTCGTGCTGCTCCATCGATCGACCGTGGGGCGCGCGCTGTACGCGATTGGCTTCACGCAGGCCGGCGCGCGCTATGCGGGCATCCCGGTCGCGCGCCGCGTGGGCCTCATCTACTTTCTCTCCGGCCTCGTCTCGAGCCTGGCGGCAATCATCTACGTCGCACACCTCGGCCAGGCCCGATCGGACGCCGGGAACGGTTACGAGCTCGACGCGATCACCGCGGTCGTCCTCGGCGGCACGTCGGTGTTCGGAGGGCGCGGCACCCTGCTCGGCACGGTCCTTGGCCTCTTCTCGCTCGCCGTGCTCCGCAACGGACTCCGGCTCGCGGCGCTGCCGTCGGAGCTCGCGGGCGTGTTGACCGGCGTGCTCCTCCTGGCGACGATCGCCATCGATCTCCTTCGCCGGCGCAGGCGACAGACAGTTGACATATATTCAGCCGACCGCTCCACCGCCGGCCGGGTTGCATCGGACGAGGACTTCGACGTGAAGAACAGCCAGGTTGCCGTGCTCTGCGCGGCCGTGATCGCCGGGTCGCTCATCATCGCCGCCACCAACACGTGGCTGGTGCGATCGCTCGTTCCCGCGGCCTCGCGCAACGGCTCGCCGTCCGCGGGTGCCGCGTCGTCGCCATCGACGACAGGTGGGCGACGGCCGGTCATCGCGATGATGCCGAAGGCCAAGGGCGATCCCTACTTCGTGAGCTGCCGCGTCGGCGCCGAGGAGGCCGCGAAGGAGCTCGGCGTCGAGCTGATCTGGGACGGTCCGACGGGCCTCGACGCCGCGCGGCAGAACGAGGTCATCGACAACTGGATCACGCGGAAGGTGGACGTGATCGCGGTGGCCGTCGAGAACCGCGCGGGCATCTCGACGGTCCTCCGCAAAGCGCGCGAGCGCGGGATCAAGGTCCTGACGTGGGACGCGGACGCGGAAGCCGACGCACGCGACTACTTCGTGAACCAGGCGACGTCGGAAGGCATCGCGAACACGCTGACCGACGAGGCCTCGCGGCTGCTCGACGGCAAGGGCGAGTTCGCGATCATCACGGGCGCGCTCAGCGCCGCGAACCAGAACGAGTGGATCGCGTTCATCAAGAAGCGAATGGCCAGTCACCCGGGCCTGACGCTCGCGACGATCCGCCCGAGCGACGACGATCGCGACAAGGCGTTCTCCGAAACGCAGACGATCATGCGCGTGCACCCGAACGTCAGGCTCGTCATGGCCATCTCCGCACCGGCCGTGCCCGGCGCGGCGGAAGCCGTGCGGCAGGCCGGCCGCAAGGACGTGAACGTGATCGGGCTGTCGCTTCCGAACATCAACAAGCCCTACGTGCACAGCGGCGTCGTGCAGACGGTCGTGCTCTGGAACACCGCCGATCTCGGCTACGCCACCGTGCAGTCCGCCGTGCAGCTCCTGCAGAACGCGCTCAAGCCCGGCGCGGCGTCGGTCCAGGTCGGCCGGCTCGGCGCGCTCGAGATCAGGGGCAGCGAGATCATCCTCGGCGCGCCGCTGAAGTTCACCAAGGCGAACATCGACAAGTTCGATTTCTGAGCGGCACTCCACCAGGCGGCGGGCCGCCGCAGCCCCTGTAGTGTCCGGCTTTAGCCGGACGACTCTCGGACTAAACATAGTAATATTCATATATGCCAAGCCAGCTGCAGGCGATCAAGGCGGAGCTCTTCCGCGCGCTCGCCCATCCCACGCGCATCCGCATCCTCGAGCGGCTCGTCCAGGGCGAGCGGACCGTCCAGGAGCTGCAGGACGCCCTCGCGCTCGATCAGCCGATCGTCTCCCAGCAGCTCGCCGCCCTTCGCGCGAAGAACATCGTCACCGTACGGCGCGAACGCACACAGGCGTTCTACGCGCTGCGCAGCCCGCTCATCGCCGACCTCCTGCGGATCGCGCGCGAGTTCCTCACCGACCATCTCACGGAGAGCCGCACGATGCTCCGCGAGTTGCAGCGGGAAGGCCGGCGGGCGTAGAGGCATGGACAGGCCGTCCTCGCGCTGGCTGCCAGCGTCGATCCTGGCGCTGCGGCACTACGACGCATCCACGTTCCGGCACGACGCCGTCGCCGGCGTGACCGTCGGGCTCGTCGCGCTTCCCCTCGCCATGGCGTTCGCGATCGCGTCCGGTCTCACGCCGCAGGCGGGCATCTACTGCGCGGTGATCACCGGCTTCTGCATTTCCGCGCTGGGCGGATCGCGCGTGCAGATCGGAGGGCCGACCGGCGCCTTCGTCGTCGTCGTCTCTGGCATCGTCGCGAAGCACGGCGTCTCCGGCCTCTACATGTGCACGATGATGGCGGGCGTCATGCTCCTGCTGCTCGGTGTCACGAAGAGCGGGAGCGCCGTGAAATTCATTCCGCGGCCCGTCGTGATCGGCTTCACCAACGGCATCGCCGTGCTGATCGCCAGCACCCAGATCCGCGACTTTCTCGGATTGCAGATGGCCGAGAACCCGGGCGAGTTCACCCGCCGCATCGCGGCGGTCGCCGGACACATCGGGACCGTCACGCCTGCGGCCGCGGGACTGGCGGTGGCGACGTTGGTCCTGGTGATGGCGACCAATCGGTTCGTCAAAGCCGTACCGGGAACCCTCGTCGGCATGCTGATCGGTACCGCCGCCGCGTGGACGATCCAGCTGCCGGTCGAGACCGTGGCCTCCCGCTTCGGTGGGGTGCCGTCAGGGTTGCCGGCGTTCAGCGTTCCGGCGTTCCACCCGTCGCTGATCCTGACGCTGATCTCTCCGGCGGTCACGGTCGCGATGCTCGGCGCGATCGAATCCTTGATGTCCGCGGTCGTCGCGGATCGCATGAGCGGCGACCGCCACAACCCGAACGTCGAGCTCGTGGCGCAAGGTGTCGCGAACGTCCTGTCGCCGATGTTCGGCGGGCTGCCCGCGACGGGCGCGATCGCGCGGACGGCGACCAACGTCAAGTCGGGCGCGCGCACGCCGGTGGCCGGCATGATCCACGCGTTGACGCTCGTCGCGATCCTGCTCGCCGGCGCGCCGCTCGCGGGCCGCATCCCGCTCGCCGTCCTCGCCGCGATCCTGTTCGTCGTCGCCTACAACATGGGTGAGTGGCACGAAATTCCGGCGGTGCTGCGGCAGACGAAGACCGACGTCAGCGTGTGGGCGGTGACGTTCGCCCTGACGGTCTTCGCCGATCTGACCGTCGCCGTCGAGGTGGGCATGATCCTGGCCGCGCTCCTCTACATCAGGCGCGTCTCGGTCACCACGACCGTCGCCCGGGTGACCGAGGACTACGTGGACGCCGGCAAGGCCCACGTGCTTCAGGGGAAGGCGATCCCGTCCTACGTCGCGATCTTCCGCATCCACGGGCCGTTCCTGTTCGGGGCGACCGATCAGCTCGACGGCGTGGCGGAGCGGATCGACGAACTGCCGCCGATCGTGATCTTCCGCCTGCGGAACATGACCGCCATCGACGCGACCGGCCTCCGCGCGCTCGAGGACCTCGCGGCGCGCCTGCGCGATTCCGGGCGCGCGGCGATCTTCTGCGGCGCCCGCGAACAACCCCGGGCCGTGATGCAACAGGCCGGCTTCCTCGACGCCATTGGACGGGACAACGTCTGCGACCACGTCGACGCGGCGCTGGCAAGGGCGAAGAAGACAATGGAACTGACGCAGTAGTCGGCAGTCGGCGGTCGGGAGTCGGGAGTCTCAGTCGGCAGTCTCAGTCGGCAGTCAGTCGGCAGTCGGCAGTAAGTCGACAGTCGCTGGTCGTCGCGCTCTTGGACTCCGTCGTGATCTGCCAACTCAGCTATCGACGGTGACTATCGATTGACGACTGGGATTGCCGACTGAGACTCCCGACTACCGACCGCCGACTGCCGACTGTCTCGGTTTTTCCTCCACTATTGCGGCGGTGCTTGCCTGATCCCCGCCTCTTTCTTCATAATCTGTAAACGTTTACGGGCAGGCGGGCATCGCGTCGGCCGGCCTCAGCAAGGGGGGTACTTGCGCCGGGTCTTCGTTCTCGTCCTCCTGACGATCGGCGTGGGGTTCGCCCCGCAAATCGCGATGCGTGGCTCGGCGCAGCGAACCACGGAATCCGCGCGCCCGCGCCAGGCCTCGACGCCGCCGCGCACCGCCACCCCCGCGCCCTCCGGCACGTTCGACACCGTCGTCAAACCTTTCGTCGCGCAGAACTGCGTCACGTGCCACGGCAACAAGAAGCAGGAGAAGGGGCTGAACCTGCAGTCGTTCGAGACGGCGGCCTCGCTCGTCGAGCACGGAGATCGATGGGAGGACGTGATCGGCAAGCTGCGCGGCAAGGAGATGCCGCCGATCGAGGAGGAGCAGCCTGAAGAAGAGGATCGTCAGGCCGTCGCCGCCTGGCTCGAAGCGCGAGCTCCAGCGGATCGAGCGCACGACGCCGCCCGATCCCGGACGCGTGACGGCGCGCCGCCTCAACCGCAACGAGTACAACAACACCATCCGGGAGCTCCTCGGCGTCGACGTGCGGCCCGCGGACGACTTCCCGCAGGACGATTCCGGCTACGGCTTCGACAACATCGCGGACGTGCTGTCGCTCTCGCCGGTGCTCATGGAGAAGTACGTCGCCGCTGCCGATCGCGTCGCGCGCATGGCGCTCTTCGGTCCGCCGCGCATGTCGCCGACGCTCGTGCGCCTTCGCTCAGAAGGGCGGCGCGTGCAGGAGCTGCGCAGCGTGCCCGAGGCGTACGACACCACCGGCCTGAGCCTGCCGAACGCGTTCCACGCCATCCATCGCGTGCCCGTCGACGGCGAGTACGTCGTCCGCGTCGTGCTCGGCGGGTTGCGGCCGAAGACGTCGATGCCTGTGACGATCGCGCTCTGGGTCGACGAGAAGCAGTTACAGACGACCGACGCACGATCAGGAACAGGCAGCCGTCGTTTTCCGACGACCGCCAGGACTTCGGCGGACAGGCAGTGCAGTTCCGCGTTCGCCTCGCCGCAGGCGATCACTGGCTCTCCGTGGCAATCCCGAGAATCTACGAGGGACTGCCGGCTCGATACAACGGGCCGAACCCGTCGACGCGGCCGGACACGCCGCGCGAGTTCCGTCCGCCGGCGAATGCGCCCCCCGAACGGCTCGCGCTGCTGAAGAAGCGGTTCGAGGAAGCCGGCGCGGAGCTCGTGAAGATTCCGCTCAACGGCGTGCGCGTGAACGCCGTCGAAGTCGGCGGGCCTTACGAGTACGTGAAGGGCCCCTCGAAGGCGAGCGTGCAGAAGATCTACACCTGCGGGCACCTCACGGGCGCGCACCAGCCGACGTGCGCGCCGCGCATCGTCACGAGCTTTGCGAGACGGGCGTTCAGGCGGCCGGTGACGGCGCGCGAGATGGAGAAGTACGTCGCGCTGGTGCGGCGGGCGCAGAAGGAAGAGGGCTCGTTCGACGAAGGGCTCGCGGTCGGCCTGCAGGCGATCCTCGTCTCGCCCGACTTTCTCTTCCGGATCGAGCGCGATCGGCCGGCGGCCGGCAAGGCGGCGACGGTGCGGATCTCGCCGCACGAACTGGCGACGCGGCTCTCGTACTTCCTCTGGGCGAGCATGCCCGACGAGACCCTGCGGCGCGCCGCGGACACGGGCACGCTTCGCGACCCGAAGGTCCTGGCGCTACCAGGTGCGGCGCATGCTGCGCGATCCGAAGTCGCGGGCGCTGGCCGAGAACTTCGGCGGGCAGTGGCTGCAGTTCCGCGCGCTCGAGTCGCTCACGCGCGATCGCGAGAAGTTCCCGGACTTCGAGGACTACCTCCGCCTGTCGATGCGCCACGAGACCGAGCTCTTCGTCGATCACGTCGTCCGCGACGATCGCAGCGTGCTCGACTTCATCGACGGCCGCTACTCGTTCCTGAACGAGCGCCTCGCGAAGCACTACAAGGTGCCGGGCGTCACGGGCCCGGAGTTCCGCCGCGTCGATCTCGACGGGTACGCAACGCGGTGGCGTGCTGACACAGGGCAGCGTGCTCGACCGTGTCGTCGTACGCGACGCGGACGTCGCCGGTGCTGCGCGGCAAGTGGGTGCTCGACAACCTGCTCAACGCGCCGCCACCCGAGCCCCCGGCCGACGTGCCGAACCTCGACGAGACGACGATCGGCACGTCGGCGTCGATGCGCGAGCAGCTCGAGCAGCACCGCAAGGATCCGACGTGCGCCTCGTGCCACCGGCGGATGGATCCGCTCGGCTTCGGCCTGGAGAACTTCGACGCGGTCGGCGCATGGCGCACGGCCGACGGAAAGTTCCCGATCGACACGAAAGGCGTCCTCCCCGACGGACGGACGTTCAACGGCCCCGACGAGCTGCGGACGATTCTCAGCTCGGAGCGCGAGGCGTTCTCGAGGGCCATCACGTCGAAGCTGCTCACGTACGCCCTCGGACGCGGTCTCGAGCGGTACGACGCGAAGACCGTGAAGCTCATCGCGAGCCGCCTGCCGCAGCACGACTACAGGTTCTCCGGCCTCGTCCTCGAAATCGTCAACAGCCTGCCCTTCACGTCGCGGCGGCCCGCGCGCGAAGCGGCGGCACTCACGACTGCAGGAGCGCAGCAGCCATGATCGTCACGCGCAAGCACATCCATCGCCGGACTTTCCTGAAGGGGATGGGCGCCGTCGTCGCCCTGCCGGTGCTCGACGCGATGACGCCGGCGTTCGCCGCGGCGGCCATGCGCAAGGCGCCCCTCCGGCTCGGCTTCACGTACGTGCCGAACGGCATCACGATGGTCGACTGGACGCCGAAAGGGGCCGGGCGGGCGTTCGAGTACACGCGCGTGCTGAAGCCGCTCGAGAAGTTCCGCGAGACAGTCGATCGTGCTCTCGGGCCTCGCGCAGCGCAACGGCTACGCGCTCGGCGACGGGCCTGGCGATCACGCGCGCGCGGCCGCCGCGTATCTGACGGGCGTGCACCCGCAAGAAGACGGCGGGCGCCGACATCCAGAACGGCATCTCGGTCGATCAGATCGCGGCCGTCAGCCTCGCGCAAGAGACGCGCTTCGGCTCGCTCGAGCTCGGGTGCGACGACTCGCGCACCGTCGGCAACTGCGACTCCGGCTATTCGTGCGCGTACACGAACAGCCTGGCGTGGCGCGGGCCGGCTACCCCGATGCCGCCGGAAACGAACCCCCGCCTCGTGTTCGAACGCCTGTTCGGCGACATCGACACGAGCCTCCCGGCCGACGTGCGTGCGCGCCGCATGCAGCACCGCCGCAGCATCCTCGATCTCGTGGGCGAGCGGACTTCGCAGCTGTCCGCGGATCTCGGGGCCTCGGATCGACGCAAGCTGGACGAGTACCTCTCGTCGATCCGCGAGATCGAGCAGCGCATCGAGCGCGCCGAGAAGGACCTGACCGACCTCACGCCCGGCATCGACAAGCCGACCGGCATCCCGGTGCTCTATGCGGACTACGTCAACCTGATGTTCGACCTGCAGATCCTCGCCTACCAGACGGACGCGACGCGGATCATCGACGATGATGATGGGGCGCGAGGGCAGCATGCGGACGTACCCGGAGATTGGCGTGCCCGATCCGCATCATCCGCTCACGCACCATCGCAACAACGCGGAGTGGATCGAGAAGGTGTCCCAGATCAACGTCATGCATTCGAGCCTCTTCGCCGGGTTCATCGAGAAGATGAAGAACACACCCGACGGCGACGGCTCGCTCCTCGATCACTCGATGATCTTCTACGGCAGCGGCCTGAGCGACGGGAACCGCCACACGCACGAAGACCTGCCGCTCCTCATGCTCGGCGGCGGCGGCAACTTCCGTCTCGGACAGCACATCGTCTATCCGAAAGATACGCCGATGAACAACCTGTTCCTGACGCTGCTCGACAAGCTGGGCGTGCCGACCGAGAAGCTGGGCGACAGCACGGGACCGATCGAGCACCTGAGCCTCTAGCCGCTCATGCGACCGGCGTTTGCTAATCGGATGACGGCGATCGTCGCGAACGCCGCAGCCTGCTGCGCGGTTGCGGCGGTAGTCTCGACTGCCGCCGCGCTGCTCGCGCTGGCCCAGGGCAACTCACTGCTCGTCTACGTCGGCACGTATGCCGGCCCGAAGAGCCAGGGCATCTACGTCTCGCGGCTGGATCTCTCCACGGGTGCGCTGACCGCGCCGCAGCTCGCCGCGGAAGCGCAGAACCCGAGCTTCCTCGCGACGCATCCGTCAGGCAACTTCATCTACGCCGTCAACGAGATCGGCAACTACGAGGGAACGAAGACGGGCTCGGTCAGCGCGTTCGCCGTCGACCGCGCGACTGGCCTGCTGAAGCTCCTCAACCGTCAGTCCTCCGGCGGCGGCGGGCCGGCGCACATCAGCATGGATCCGAAGGGCCGGAACGTGCTCGTCGCGAATTACGGCGGAGGCAGCGTCGCGGTCCTGCCGATCGACGGCAACGGCTCGCTCAAAGCCCCGACGAGCGTCGATCAGCACACCGGATCGAGCGTCAATCCGCAGCGGCAGAAGGAGCCGCACGCGCACTCGATCAAGCTCGATCCGTCAGGAGCGAGAGCGTATTCGGCGGACCTCGGCATCGACAAGGTGCTGATCTACGCGTACGACGCCGAGAAGGGAACGATCGCGGCGAACAATCCGCCGTCGGCGCCGCTGAAGCCCGGCGCGGGGCCGAGACATCTCTCCTTCCATCCGAACGGCCGGTTCGCGTACGTGATCAACGAGATCGATCTCACCGTCACGGCGTTCGCGCTCGGCCCGAAGGATGGCGCGCTCACCGAAGTGCAGACACTGTCGACGCTGCCGGCGGGCGTGGCCGCGCTCCCCGCCTACAGCACCGCCGAAGTGCAGGTACACCCCTCCGGGCGTTTCCTGTACGGATCGAATCGCGGGCACGACAGCCTCACGGTGTTCGCGATAGACGAGGCCACCGGGAAGCTGACGTTCGTGCAGAACGAGCCGACGCAGGGCAGCACGCCGAGAGGGTTCGGGATCGATCCGACCGGCGCGTACCTCCTCGCCGGCAATCAGCGATCGGATTCCGTCGTCGTCTTTCGCATCGATCCCAAGAGCGGACGCCTCACCGCGACGGGCGCGAAGATCGACGTGGGGTTGCCGGTCAGCGTCGTGTTCGTGAGGCCCTGAGGGTCCCGCGACTGCCCTTCGGGAATTGGCACCCTGTGTATCTCTCTCAGGGGCGTCGGACGGACGAGGCCCCGTCTTACCAACCGGCAATCTCGTCACACTGTGGGATACGTTCCGGCGTCCGATCACGCCGTGGCGGGCTGGCCGACTCGGGCCTCCTACTTCGACAGCGCGGAAAAAATGGCCCCTCCGCCTGGCCTGACGGAGCTGGCGGCGGCTTGGGATGATCCGGACGCCGGTAAAGCATCGGTTCGGCAACGAGGTGACTCGACCGCTTGAGACGAATCAGCGCCGCCGCCAGGCGGGAGGCTCCGGGACCATTTTTAGAGGCTCCGCTGATCGCGCTGCTCAACGTCGGCCCGAGCCGACCAGCCCACCACGGCGAGGAGGGCCAACCCGATCGGTCGGGCGGTGCGCGTGGCGGCCGGCGGCCCTCGGAGCGCGCCGACGCGCCGCGTCAGCCGGAACGCGCGCGGAGCGATTCCGCGCGGCGCCTTCCCGCCGTGTGATCCTCCAAGCTCGAAGTACCACCGGCGGCCCGCGGCGCCTGACGCCGGATGCCCGAGCCAGCTCGTAGGCGACGCGGCTGCGGGAGAGAACAAGCCGGAGCGCGCGTTCCCGGCGCGCGGAGCGGGACGCGGGCCGCCACGCGTACCGCTCGACGATCGACACGCCCGACGAATCGACGCAGACACGAGCGGACGCCATAGATCCGAAGCGCTTCGCGCAACGGCGGAAGCCGGACACTACAGGCGCGGCGGGGCGGGCTTGATCGGCGGACGCCAGGAGACCACGCCCTTCACCTTGGTCTTGCGCTTGAAAACCTTGTCGCCGTTGGTCAGGAACATCTCGTCCATGTTCGCACCGCCGAACTCCACGTTCGACAGCGCCGCGCGATTGGGCGCCGGGATGATCGCGTGGGCCTTCCCGATCTGATCGAAGACCTGCACGCCGAGCGCCGTCGCGATGTAGACGCGTCCGTCGGCGTCGACCGCCATGCCGTCCGACGAGCTCCGCGTCGCCGCGTCGGGCATGTGCGCGTAGAAGTACCGCTGCTTGTGCGTGAGCGACCCGTCCGGCAGGATCTGAAACACCCACGACAGCTGGCCGATGTAGTCGGAGACGTAGAGCAATGACTGGTCGGGCGAGAACAGCACGCCGTTCGGGCTCTCGATCCCCTCGTCCACGACGCGCGGCTGACCGCCCTTCGGCACGAACCAGACCCGCTTCGCCGCGGTGTCCGTGAAGTAGATGTCGCCCTTCACGTTCAGCGCGAGATCGTTGACGGCGGCGTTCTCGGCAACGACCTCGAGCTTCCCCGCCACGTCGTAGGCGACGATCTGCTTCGTTCGGGTCGCGCCCGTGTACAGCCGGCCGTCCGGGCCGAACATCATGCCGTTCGCGCCGTTGGTGTTCTCCGCGAAGGTCGACACCTTGCCGTCGGACGCCACCCTGTGGATCTTGTTGTTCGACGGATCGCTGAAGAACATCTCGCCGGCGGCGTTCACCGCCGGACCGTCGGTGCCGCGGTGTCCTTCGCTCACGAGCTGCCAGTCTTCGGTCGGCAGGAGGACCTGATAGACGTCCTGCTTCGACTTCCCTTCCGGATTGGCCTTGATCGGCGCCGGCCAGTCGCGCCACAACCACTGGAGCGCGTCGGGAAAGAGCGCAGTCGCGTGCCGTGAATTGTGCTCGCCGTCTCCCCACTCGTGGCGGACGTCGTATCCCGCGAACTCGAACGCCGACAGCATGTCCTGGTTCGCGATGAACCAGCTGCCAGTGTAGTTGTTGAGATCGTTGCGGCCGTCCTCGAGGAAGATCCGGATCGGCTTCGCCTCGGTTTTCCGGATGAGCACCGGGAACTCGTTGCCGCCGCGAAGCCCGACGTACGTGCCGATGGCGCTGAAGACGCGCCTGAACGCATCAGGCCGCTGCCACGCCGCGGCGAACGCGGCGATCGCGCCGCTGCTGTTGCCGGCAATCGCGCGATCGTTCGGATCGCTCGACAGGTTCAGGCCGTGCGTCTTCGCGACGTGCGGCAGCATCTCGTCGACCAGGAACCGCGCGTAGTCGCCGCTCACCGAGTCGTACTCGAAGCTGCGATTCATCCGGTCGAGGGCATCGGGCGACAGCGCCTTCACTCGGCCGTGCATCACGAACACGCCCACCAGCGGCGGGATGGCTTTCTTCTGGATCAGATCGTCGAACACGGCGGGCGCGTTGTACTGGAGCCCGTCCTGAAAGACCATGACGGGCGCGGGCTTCGTGCGATCGAGATCCTTCGGCACGTAGACCCAGTACTCGCGCCAGGTGCCAGGATAGACCTTGCTCTGATCGAACTCGCCTCTGGTGACGTTCGGGTTGGCGGCGGCAGGGTTCTGCGGCGGCGGCGCGGCTGCCTGCTGCCCGGCGCTCGATGTCAGCACGACTGCCGTGCCCGCCGTCAGGACCGCCGTCACAATGCCGGCGATCGGAATGCACGCGACGCGCGCGCGGGTCCATCGCCCGGAGAATGTCGCCATGAGCCGCTCCTTTGCGGCCCGGAGCATAGCACCTATTTCGCTTGGGGAATCCGTACGAGGAATGGCGCGCGCAGCGACGACGACACGTCCGTTCCGGCCTCGAGGCGCACCTGGTTGAAGGCCGCGGTTCCTTCCGCGCCCTTCTTCTTCTTGCCCGCGTCGACCGCATACGTGCGGACTTCGGTCGTGATCGGAACGCGGCTGCCTGTTTCGGGGTGCTCCAGGACGTGGAACCGGAGCGAGAGCCGCGCGCGGTCGGCTTTGCTCTCCGCCGCCGCCGCGTCGACGACCGTTCCGAGCAGGACGGCACCGGCCGGCACGAGCTCCACGCCGTCGACGGATATGGCTGACTTGAGCACGCCCCGTATCGGCTCCTGCGGCTCGCTCGTGTCCGAGGCCAGAGGAGTCCTCAACTCGATTGAAAGCCGGGTACCCGCGGGCACCTGGTAGTCGCTATTCGACAGGCCCAGGCCGGCGGCAAGAACGAGCGTGCAGAAATGTCCCAGGAACCCCATGCATTCTCCTCGAGATGACCGGCTCGACCGGGCGGATTGCAACGGTGATACCCGTCCCGGCACGCGAAGGAATCTCGCGGAACTTGCCAGAACGCAGGACCCCTCGCCAATTCCGCCTGTTTTGTGCGATTCCGGAATGGTCAGCCGATTTCAAAAATGAAATGTTCTGATCAGGGGCCGACTGTCGTTATTACCAACAAGCCCCGATTGTCTGCCCGGGGCTCGATGGCACTGGGTCCCGTTCGGGTAATCGAGGTTTCTGCAATGCACCTGATGCACTCATCGGAGAACGTCCGCACGGACACGGAAACTCGGGGGGCCCGCTCCCCCCTGGAAAAAGCTGTTCGCCTCGCCTTTGGTGAGCGCGAGCGGCTGCGCGACGAACGCAACAGCCTCGCCGAGGAGAATCAACGGCTGGCGATGGAGCTCAAGCGCGTCGCCGAGGAAAACACAGCCCTTCGCGAAGCGGCCCGGATTTGGATCCGGCTCTACGAAAAACAGCTCGACAGGGCGAACAAGGTTTCCAAAGCGGTGTAACGTTCCGCATCAGCGGCAGCTATAATCCGGTAGGCCTAGGCCACGGACGAGCTGCCATGAGCGCCCCCGATAAGAGCGACGGGCCGAACCACACCGACTCCGGACAAATCACGCGACTCCTCGCGTCGGTGCGCGAGGGCGATCGGCACGCGATCGACCTCGTCTTCAATCTCGTCTACGCAGAGCTCCACACCGCCGCGCGCCGCCAGCTCGCGAAAGTCCGACCCGGTCAGACGTTGAACACCACGATGCTCGTCCACGAGGCGTACCTGAAGCTCGTCGACAGCGCGCACGTGAACTGGGCCGATCGCGGCCATTTCTTCGCGGTCGCGTCGAAGGCGATGCGGCAGATCATCATCGACTACGCGCGCTGGGCGTCGCGGAAGAAACGCGGCGGCGGCGTCCACAAGATTTCCCTGGACGGCATCGACGTCGCGGACGAAGAGCGCGCCGGCGAGCTCGTGGCGCTCGACGCCGCGCTGACGCAGCTCGAAACCTTCAGCGCGCCGCTGGCGCGCCTCGTCGAGCTCCGGTTCTTCGGTGGACTGACGATCGAGCAGACCGCGGACACGCTCAGGTTGCAGCCGCACCAGATCAAACGCGAGTGGCGCAAGGCGCGCGCGTTCCTGTTCCAGGCCATCCAGGATCAGGACCTGGACTGATCCAACCGTTCGCGACGAGGACCGTTCATGCCGACCGAGTTGTCTCCAGAGGAGTGGTCGCGCATCGAGGCCATTCTCGAAGACGTGCTGGAGCTCGAGCCGTCGCAGCGGACGGCCGCGATCGCGCACGCGTGCGGCGCGGACGCGCGCCTTCGCCGCCACATCGAATCACTCGTGGCCGCCGACGCCGACGCCGGCGCCGACGGGTTTCTCGAAACGCCGGCGGCCGAGTACGCCGCGAGCCTCGTCCGCGCCGCTGCCGAAGGCGAGCCGGGCCTTCGCGAGGAACAGCCCGGCGACGTCGTCGGTCCCTATCGCCTGATCCGCGAGATCGGCCGCGGCGGGATGGGGTGCGTGTTCCTCGCGGATCGCGCCGACGGCCAGTTCGAGCAGCAGGTCGCGCTGAAGCTGGTGCGCAGCGGTCCGTACGGACAGGAGATCCTCCGGCGATTCCTGCGCGAGCGCCAGATTCTCGCGCGGCTGCAGCATCCGAACATCGCCCGCCTCCTCGACGGCGGCGTCACGGCCGACGGCCGTCCGTACTTCGCCATGGAGTACGTCGTCGGCGAGCCGATTACGACGTACAGCGACGCGCGCTCGCTCGACGTGTCCGCGCGGCTCGCGCTCTTCACGGCGGTCTGCGATGCCGTGCAGTACGCGCATCAGAACCTCGTCGTGCATCGCGACCTCAAGCCCTCGAATACGCTCGTCACGCCGGACGGCCAGGTCAAGCTCCTGGACTTCGGGATCGCGAAGGTCCTGCACGAGTCGGACGACGAAGAGCGGTTCGAGGCGACGCTGACGCGGCTTGGCACCGGTCCGATGACGCCGGAGTACGCCGCGCCCGAACAGGTGCGCGGCGAGCCCGTGACGACAGCGACGGACGTGTACGCGCTCGGCGCGCTGGCGTACGAGCTGCTCACGGGCCGGCGGCCGCACCGCCTTTCGCGGCTCACCGCCGCGGAGGTCGAGCGGGCGATTACCGAGCGCGACGTCGAGAGACCGTCGTCCGCGGTCGCGCACACGCGGATGGCCGCGGATGCCGAGCCGACGATCGAGACGATCGCGAAGGCACGTGCGACCGACAGCCATCGCCTGCGCCGCCAGCTCAAGGGCGATCTCGACACGATCGTGATGCAGGCGCTGCAGAAGGAGCCCGCGCGGCGGTACGCGTCGGCCGGGGCCTTCGCGGAGGACGTGCGCAAGTTCCTGCAGCGGCTGCCGATCGCCGCCCGGCGGGACTCGGTCGGGTATCGCGCCAACAAGTTCGTGCGGCGGCATGCGATCGGCGTCACGGCGACGGCGCTCGTGCTCGCGTCGCTCGTTGCGGGCCTGGTCGGCACGGCATGGCAGGCGCGGGTCGCGTCCCGCGAAGCGGCGAAGGCGCGCGAGGTGAGCCGGTTCCTCGAAAGCCTGTTCGAGGTCGCCGACCCCGCCAGGACCAGGGCATCGGACATCACGGCGCTCTCGCTGCTCGAGCGCGGCGCACGCCGCGTCGAGAGCGAGCTGGCCGGCCAGCCCGACGTGCAGGCGGACATGATGCTGCTGCTCGGCCGCATCTCGCGCGACCTCGGCGAGTACGATGCCGCGCAGCCGCTGCTCGAACGCGCGCTCGCGATTCGCATGGCGGCCAGCGGCGGCGGGCACACGCAGATCGCCGACGCGAAGAGCGAGCTCGCGAAGCTCTGGCTGGAAAGAGGCAAGCCCGAGGAAGCGGAACGCCTGCAGCGTGAAGCGCTCGCGCTGCGCCGCAACTCGCGCGGTCCCGCGTCGGCCGACGTCGGCGAGAACCTTCGCGATCTCGCCGCGGTGCTCACGACGCGCGGCAAGCTCGAAGAGGCCGAGGCGCTGCTCCGCGAGGCCCTGGCGCTGCACACCTCGGCGTACGGCGCCGAGCACGAGGAGATCGCGAGCGACCTCACGGGGCTCCAGTCGACGCTGCGCGCCCGGGGCCAGTCCGAGCCCGCGATCGCCGCGGCGCGCCGCGCGCTCGAGATGCGCCTGAAGCTGCTCGGCAGCGATCATCTCGACACCGCCACCGCGATGAACAACCTCGCGATCATGCTCTACGACAAGTGGGAGCTGGCCGAAGCGGAGCGGCTCTACCGGCAGGTGCTCGAGTTCGATCTCCGGCGGCTCGGCGAGCTCCACTCGAACACGGCGACCGTGACGAACAACCTCGCGTTCGTCGTGCGCGATCGCGGACAGTACCAGGAGGCCGAGCGGCTGTATCGCAGGGCGCTCGATCTCGATCGCAAACTCTTCGGCGCCGAGCATCCCTACGTGGCCCAGGTGATGAACAACCTGGCGACGCTCCTCTCGATGGATGGGCGCTACGACGAGGCCGAGAAGCTGTTTCGGGAATCGCTGGCGATGTTCCAGAAGCTGCTCGTCACGCACTGGCGCATCGGGACCGTCCAGGGCGGGCTCGCGAGCGTGCTCAGCGCCAGAGGCGACGAGCGCGCCGAGCCGATGTTCCGCGATTCGCTCGCGTATCTCCAGAAACTGCTGCCGCCCGGGCATCCACACTTCGATCCGATCCTGATCGGCCTCGGACGGGACCTCACGCGGCGCGGCAAGGCGGCAGAGGCAGAACCGTTACTGCGCCGCGCGCTCGATGCACGCGCAGCACGGCATGGACCGAACGATCCGCGAACGGCCGAAGCGCAGGTCCGGCTGGGCGTCTGCCTGTCGACGCTCGGCCGAATGGACGAAGCGCGCCAGCTCCTGACCGCCGGGCATGCACGGCTGCGCGACGAGCCCCACTTCAAGACGGAAACGCAGGAGGCCGCGCAGTGGCTCGCGCGTCTCGCGCGATCGGCGAGGCGGTGAATCGGAAACTGCTTGCGAAGCGGTCTCAGCGTGCCTGAGGTGTGCGGACCTCGTGAAGTCCGGCTGAAGCCGGACACTACATGAGCGCTGGTAGAGAGTATCTGTAGTGTCCGCCTTCAGGCGGACCCCGTGAAGTCCGGCTGAAGCCGGACACTACATGTTCAGAGGATGGCCGCTATCGGCCGCGCGCCGCGTCGATGTGGGCCATCAAGGCGGCGGTCACCTCCGCGGGATGCTGCAGCCCGTCGACGGTTCCGAACATGTCGCGCGATCGATAGAAGCCGATGATCGGCTCGGCGAAGGTCGCGTACGTCGCCAGCCGGCGGCGTACGGTGTCGGGATGATCGTCCTGCCGCCGGATCAGCCGCCCGCCGCAGTACGGACAGGGATCGAGCTGCTCGTCGGTGTCGACGAGAACCGACTGCGTGATCCCGCACGCGCGGCACACGCGTCGCTTGCCGAGACGCCGCACGATCTCCTCGTCGACGGCCTGGATCAGGATGACAACGAGCGGCTCCGGCACCATCCCGTCGAGCGCCGTCGCCTGCGCGATCGTTCGCGGAAAGCCGTCCAGCACGAATCCGCCCGCGACGTCGCGCTCCGAGAGCCGCGCGCGAACGAGATCCGTCATCAGGTCGTCGCCGACGAGCCCGCCGGACTCGAGCGTCTTCGCCACTTGCAGGCCGAGCGCGGTCCCGTCGCTGACAGCCTTGCGAAGTGTGTCGCCGGTCGAAATGTGAGGAATCGCGTAACGCTGAGCGATACGCGCTGCCTGGGTCCCCTTGCCGGAGCCGGGGGGACCAATCAGCACCAGATTGAGACGCATGTCGCCAGCAACGCCGCGGACCGTGAGCTCGTCGATACCATGCCTGTCGAAAAGCATACCCGAGCACGAATGAATGGTGTGTGCGGCGTGCCGTCAGCTATGCTGATCGAATCCTCCGCGCATGATCTCCGATCGCACTGACATCCCACGACGGCTTGCCAACGCGACGACGCGGACCGCCACGTCCGCACGGGTGTCCCCGAGGCAGACCAAACTGCTGCTCGCACAGGGCGAGACGATCGCGAGCGCTGAAACCGGTTTCAGATATGCCGTGGAGGGGCTCGTCGGCGAAGGCGGATTCGGCCAGGTCTTCCTCGCGAGGCGCCTGGGGCGATCGACCTCAGTTCCCGAAATACTCTGCATCAAGGCCAGCACGCGAATGGACGGCTGGGTTCGTGAAGCGTATTTCGGCCAGCTGCTCGACGACCATCCCCGCGCGATTCGCCTTTACGATGCCTTTCCCCTCGCCCGCGGTGAGCGCGTGCTGTACTGCCTCATCCTCGAGTACGCGAGCCATGGCGATCTCAGCGCTTACCTTCACAGGCACGCCTCGGGGTGGCCGGAATCGTTGGCGAGGCGCGAGATCGCCGGCATCCTCGAGGTGCTCGGCAAGCTGCATCGCGGCCAGCTGCTCCACCGCGATCTGACGCCGCTCAACGTGTTCGTCTGCGAAGGGCGGCGCCTGAAGCTCGGTGACTTCGGCATCGTGCAGCAGCAGAGCGACAGGCGCGGGATCACCGCGCGGACGATGAACGCGATGACGGCGCCGAGCGACATCCTGGCGGGGGCCGCGCCGAAGTGGCAGGCGCGCGACGACGTGTATCAGATGGGGCAGCTCCTCGCGATGCTGATCAAGGGCGACGCGAAAGCGCGCGTCCGCACGCCTGAAGTTCGCGCCCTCTCCTGCAGCGATCATCTCAAGGAGATCATCTATCGCTGCCTCGGCGAGCGCCGCAAGCGCTATGAGAGCGCGAACGAGCTGATCGAGGCGCTTCGCAACCCGCCGGCGGCGCTCAAGCCCGGCGTCCTGCGGACGCTCAAGGGCGTGCACCTCGCGTTCACCGGCATCCTCAGCAAGAATCGCAAGGACGCGATCAAGGCCGCGCGCCGCGCGGGCGCGATCATCCACGGCATGCCGTCCGCAAAGACGACGGTCGTCGTGCGCGGGCGGCCCAACCCGCTGCAGGCCGCCGGCCGCGACGCCGGCCTCAAGCTGATGGAGATCAAGCGGCTGCGCGAGAAGGGTCACAGGATCACGCTCCTCAACGAAGCGCAGTTCTGGCGTCTCGCCGCCAGGCGCTGATCGCCATGCACATCCTGATCGTCGAGGACGACAGCACGATCGCGGACTTCGTCGCGAAGGGACTGACCGAAGCGGGGTTTGCCGTCGACGTCGCGGCCGACGGCGAACGCGGCGCGGAGCTCGCCATGACGACGCCCTACGACGCGGCGATCGTCGATCTGATGCTCCCCAAGATGAACGGGCTCGAGGTGATCGATCGGATGCGCGCGCGCGGCGTCAGGACGCCCGTGCTGATCCTGAGCGCGCGGCGGACGGTCGACGACCGTGTGAGCGGCCTGCAGGCGGGCGGCGACGACTACCTCACGAAACCGTTCGCGTTCGCGGAGCTCCTCGCCCGCGTGCAGGCGCTCATCCGGCGATCGACGGGCGCGGTCGAACCCACGCGGCTGGCTGTCGGCGATCTCACGCTGGATCTCCTGACGAGACGGACTGAGCGCGCCGGCCGCGCCCTCGAGCTCCGGCCGCGCGAATTCTCACTGCTCGAGTACCTCATGCGAAACGCGGGGCGCGTCCTCACCAAGACGATGATCCTCTCGCACGTCTGGGGCTACAACTTCAATCCCGGCACCAACGTCGTCGACGTCCTGGTCTCGCGGCTGCGTGAGAAGATCGACCGGGACTTCGAGCCGAAGCTGCTCCACACGGTGCGGGGCGTCGGCTACGTGCTCAAGGAATCCTGACCCCGTGAGCGACGCCCAGTCGTTACCGGATCGGCCGCCGGCAGCGGATCCGCGCCCCGCGGGGCGGACGATCGTCCGCGGGTTCGGCGTCCGCCTGGCCTTGTGGTACGCGGCCGTCTTCGTCGCGAGCTCGCTCGCGATCGTGCTGCTGACGTATACCCTGCTCGCAACCTCGCTCGTCGAACGCGATCGCCAGATCGTGGTCTCGACGCTGCGCGAGTATTCCGAGCGGTACGCGAGCGGCGGCCTCGCTGCGGTCGCGCGCGCGGTGGACCTCGAGCAGCGCTCGGGCGCTCGTGAACGCCTCTTCGTCCGCGTCGTCCGCGGCGGTACCGAGACGTTGTTCGCCAGCATTCCGCCCGCGTGGGGCGATTTCGACCTGAGCACGCTCGCCGGGCGAAGCGGCCTGTGGGAGCAGGCCGTCTCCGACTCGCGCGACGCGAAGCTCGAAGTCGCCTCGGCGCGACTCTTCGACGGCACGCTGCTGCAGGTCGGCAAGAGCACGGAGAGCCGCGAGGAGCTGCTGTCGCGGTTCAGGACCGTCATGGCGCTCGTCGCCATGGCCATCGTCGCGGTCGGCCTTGCGGGCGGCCTCGTCGTCACGCGCTCGACCCTGCAGCCGATCCACCGGCTGATTCGCGCGGTCAGGGAGATCACCAGCACCGGGCGGGTCGAGACGCGCGTGCCGGTGCACGCCAACCGCGACGCCATCGACGAGCTGAGCCTCCTCTTCAACGAGATGCTCGATCGGATCGACACGCTGATCCAGGGGATGGGCAACGCGCTCGACAACGTCGCGCACGATCTCCGCACGCCGATGACGCGCCTGCGCGGTCTGGCCGAGCGGGCGCTCGAGTCCGGCGATCCGCGCGCGCAGCGCGAAGCGCTCTCGACCTGTCTCGAGGAATCCGATCGCATCCTCGCCATGCTGGACACGCTGATGGACATCTCCGAGGCGGAGACCGGCACGATGCGCCTCGCGCGGACCGACGTCTCGATTGAAAAGCTGGTCGGCGAGGTCGCGAGCGTCTACGAGGAGGTGGCCGAGGAGAAGGGGATCGCGCTCGAAACGATCGTGGAGCCCGACCTGACAGTTTCTGCCGACCGCGACCGCCTGCGGCAGGTCCTGGCCAACCTGATCGACAACGCCATCAAATACACGCCGGCAGGGGGGCGCGTCACGGTCCGGGCCGTGCGTGATGGCGCGGCGATCCACGTCGAGGTCGCGGACACGGGACCGGGCATTCCGGCCGAGGACCTTCCGCACATCTGGGATCGCCTTTACCGCGGCGACCAGAGCCGCACCGAGCGCGGGCTGGGGCTCGGGTTGAGCCTTGTCCGCGCCATCGTCGAAGCCCATGGCGGCACCGTCGAGGTGCGCACCGAGCCGGGCAAGGGGTCGACCTTCAGGGTCAATCTGCAGACCCTTTCACCGTTGTAATGGTCGCGCAACGGCCGGGCAACGCCCGAGGTCGTCCAACAGATTAGACGCACTTCCAAAGACCTGGCGATCAACCGCCCGGTGTCGAGGCGCGTCAATCGTAGAAGGAGACCAGCCATCATGATCAACCGTTCCCCGCGTCAGTTGCTGGCCCGGGCCTCTTCGGGAGCCGCGATCCTCGCGCTCGTGGCCATCACGGGATACAGCGTCGGGCAGACCCAGGCGGGCCGCAGCACCGCGGCGGCCGCACCCATCACGTCACCGGCGGCGCCAGTGGCCGCGCCGGCCGTGACGACCTCGTACGCGACCGTCGTCGGCGCCGCGGCGCCCGCGGTCGTCACCGTCCGCGTCGATCGACGCGCGAGGATGGTGCCGACCGAGATGCCGCAGCTGCCCGACGATCCACTGCTCCGCGAGTTCTTCAGCCGCCGGTTCCGGGGGCCGCAGATGCCGCGCGCGCCCAGGCAGTCGGGGCTCGGCTCGGGCGTGATCGCCTCGGCCGACGGCTACATCCTCACCAACAACCACGTCGTCGAAGGCACCGATCGCGTGAACGTCGAGCTCAGCGATCGCCGGAACTTCGAGGCGAAAGTCGTCGGCACCGATCCCGCCAGCGATCTCGCGCTCCTCAAGATCGAGGCGGCGAATCTGCCGACGCTTCCGATCGGCGACTCCTCCCGCGTGAACGTCGGCGACGTCGTGCTCGCGATCGGGAACCCGCTCGGCGTCGGGCAGACGGTCACGATGGGGATCATCAGCGCGAAGGGACGTTCGACCGGGCTCGGCGACGGCAGCTACGAGGACTTCCTGCAGACCGACGCGCCGATCAACCAGGGGAACTCCGGCGGCGCGCTCATCAGCGCAACGGGCGAGCTCGTCGGGATCAACTCTCAGATCCTGACGCCGACCGGCGGCAACATCGGCCTCGGCTTCGCCATTCCGTCGAACATGGCGCGGCAGGTGATGGACCAGCTGAAGTCGGACGGCAAGGTCGTCCGCGGACGGCTGGGCGTCTCGATTCAGGCCGTGACGGCGGACATCGCGTCGAGCCTCAAGCTCGAGAACGTCGGCGGCGCCCTCGTGAGCGGGGTCGAACCCGGAACCGCCGCGGAGCGCGCCGGACTGAAGCAGGGTGACGTGATCGTCGGCATCAACGGCGAGAAGCTCGCGGACTCCAACGCGCTTCGGAACCGGATCGCCGGTACGCGGCCGGGCACGACGGTGGGCGTCGATCTTCTGCGCGACGGCCGGCCTCAGACCCTCCAGGCGACGATCGAGCAGCTCGATGCGAAGGACGTCGAGCGCACGGCGCGCCGCGGGAGCGACTCGGAAGGCGGAGGATTCGGGATGTCCGTCGAGCCGCTGACACCCGAGATCGCAAGGAGTCTCGGTCTCCGCCGCAGCGAAGGCGTCGTCATCCGCGATCTCGATCCCGAAGGCGCGGCCGCCGCCGCGGGCCTGCGGCCGGAGGACGTCATCCTTCAGGTCAACGGGCAGGCCGTGAAGACGCCGGCCGAACTCAAGTCCGCGCTCGACAGCGTCACCGATCGGCCCGCTCTCCTTCTCGTAGCAAGGCAGGAGGCGCAGATCTACGTCACGGTCAGGAAGCCCAGAGCTTAGAGTGCCAAGGTGCCGGGGTGCCAAGGTACAGGGTGCCTTGGCACCCGGCACCCTGGCACCCTGAAACCTACTTGGCAGCCAAGTTCTTCGCGAGCAGCGAGCCCGTTGGCGCCCCGGCGAGAGCCCGGCGACGATGAGCGGCGCTGACGGTCCCTTCCTTCATCAGCGATGCGGCGAACTCCATCTCAGGGTTGGAACCTGCGAGCCGCAGCGCCTTCGTGACCATCGCGTAGCCGTCGAGGCCATTCGGTTCGGCCCGCATCTTCCACTGGGCCTTCTCCGATTGATTGAGCATGTCCCACTTGTAGATGTGGCTCGCCTGCCGGTAGGTTTCGATGAGATAGCCGGCATCGAACCAGGCCAGCGGGTCGCGTCCCTTTCCGGCGTCTGCCTGCGCGCGGCTGGTGATCGCCGAGAGGAGCTCGGCTGCCAGGCGCTCGTCCTTCGCCGCGTACAACGTGGCGCGGCGGATGTTTTCCATCCTCGCGAGAATGGGCGCGTCGGGCGTGAGGAGCGCCAGCGTGTCCGCCGTCAGCCGCGTGACGTCGTAGTTCCGGTCCGTCGCGTTCCAGGATTGCGGGTTCGTGCTCCACGGCAGCAGCTTTGCCGCGCCGGCATCGAACGGATGACAGAGGAGCGGCGGTCCCGCTTCTGCGCTTCCGACGAAGGTGAGGATCGCCGCGGCGGCGGCGATCGAGCGAATGGCGTTTCTCGATACGTTCTGCATGGTTTGCAACCTCCTGTCGGCTGAGACGAGGGCCCGGGTGGAAGTGTCGCAGCTAAAGGCTCGTTGTTGGAGTGACTTGCCGTTGGTCTAACGGTTACTCACTCACATCCGCTGCGCGCAGGGGATCGGATTGGACGGTGTTTTGGTCCATACTGGCCTCGTGGAACCAACCGCTGAAGAAGTGCGGCAGCAGCTCGACCGTGTGCTCGCGAGCGAGGGATTCGCGAACGCGGATCGGATGAGCGGGTTCCTCAGGTACGTCGTCGAGCGGTCGCTGGCGGGTGAGGGAGACAAGGTCAAGGAGTACGCGATCGGCATCGACGTGTTCGGCCGGAACTCCGACTACGATCCCCGGCTCGATTCGATCGTCCGCGTCGAAGCCCGGCGTCTCCGGTCGAAGGTCGACGAGTACTACGCCGGAGCCGGACGCGAAGATCCCGTGGTGATTCGCCTGCGACGCGGGAGCTATGTCCCGGTGTTCGAACAGCGGACCACGGAGACGCCGGTGCCGGTACCCGCCGCTGTAACCACGGCGGATCCATCGAAAAGCCGGGCCGTCGCATGGCGCGTCGGGCTCGGGCTCGCAATCGCGGCGCTCCTGCTGGTCACGCTTGCCGCGCGCCGCGGATCCCTGTGGGCGACGACGAGCCCTCAGCCGTCGGGCTTCAGCGCCGCGGTCCTGCCGTTCGCCGAGTTCTCGACGGATCCGTTCGACGAGCTGCTCGCCGCGCGGCTCACCGACGGCGTCACGAGCCAGCTTGCGCGGCTCGGCGCCGTGAGCGTCGTCTCGCGCACGACGGCGGTCGGATTCGGGGAGGCGCGCCGCCAGTCGATCGGTGAAATCGCACGCGAGCTCAAGGCGGACTTCGTCGTCGAGGGCAGCGTCAATCGATCCGACGACCGCGTCGACGTCAGCGTCCGCCTCGTCCGGGCGAACACGGATAGAAAGTTCTGGGTGCAGGACTTCGTCGGCTCCGCACGGAATCCCCGCGAGCTCGAACGGAACATCGCCGCCGCGATCGCGTCGGCGCTCGCCGGCGCGTCGCCGAAGTAATCGGTACAGGTCCGGCTGAAGCCGGACACTACAGCTGTCTTGGTCCCGCAGAACCGAACCCTACGGCTGTTCCGAAAAACTCTCCTGTAGTGTCCACCTTCAGGTGGACCCGCATCGTCCATCGTCACTATTGCTGCGCAGCCACGGCGAGCGCCAAACGGCATCAGACAAAAATGTATCGTTGAGGCCTGAGAGCCACGCGATTGTCAGGGTCGGCCGCGGCCGCTATCCGTCCGACCGCGTGACCGCTCCAGACGGCGTGCGGCGCAGGAACGAGGAGCGGACGAGCACCTCGAGCACTTCCTCGCACGACGGCAGATCGAGCCCCCACAGGCGCGCCGCCTGCGGCAGCGTGAGCCGCAAGCCTGGCATCTCGAGGAACTCGCCTCTCACGCGTTCGACCACTTTGTGAAGTTCCATGGGTGACATTGCAAGTGAGTCTTGTCCATCCGATTCGGAGCAAGAGTCGATCCGCGCGCGTCGATCGAGGGAGGCACGACCGATCGCGAGCGATCCGCGAGGGAATCGCCGCGAAATGCCGTGGACAGGGCGAAGCCACGACGGCCGCAGCAGGACGCAGGCCCACCGCGATCGCGCATTTCTGTCCTTCCATCTGGTCGGTCCTACATTTTTGGTTGAAGGAGAACGACGACCCGCGTCGGAGGCGATGAAATCGGCGCGTTTCGTATCGATTCGCGCCGGGGCCGAGGCAGCGTTCTTGCTCGAATGTTTCAGTTTCAGTTTCCAGACACGGAGGCGCGGTGACAATCAGCGACGCGGCAGTGCGGCACGACGAATCGGTGCTCTGGACCCTCGAAGAAATCGGCCGGCTGGTCTCGGCCAGCGGCAATCCGGCCGAGACCCTCAGCAACATCGTCAATCTCATTCAGCAGCGGTTCGGCACGGACGTCTGTTCGGTCTATCTGCTGGAAGCTGACCGCGCGAACCTTGTCCTGGCGGCCACGGTCGGCCTTCGGGCGGAAAGCGTCGGGCGCGTCCGCATGCGCCTGACGGAAGGTCTCGCGGGCCTCGTCGCCGAGCAGCTCAAACCGGAGTTCGTGTCCAACGCCGCCGCGCACCCGCGATTCAAGTACTTCCCCGAGGCCGGCGAGGATCCGTACCGCTCGTTTCTCGGCGTGCCAATCGTCGATCGCGGTCTGCTCCAGGGCGTGCTCGTCGTCCAGACGCTCGAGGCGCGCGTCTTCAGCGCCGAGGATGCCCGGCTGCTGATGATCGCAGGGGCGCAGCTGGCCCCGACCGTGACCGAGGCGCGCGTGATCGGCCAGCTCGCCGCGCCGGCGCGTCACCGGCTGGAAGCGCTGGCGGAGAACCTCTGGTGGAGCTGGGACCCCGACACGACGAGCCTGTTCCGGGAGATCGATCCGGTCCTGTGGCGCACGCTGGACAACAATCCGGTCGCGCTCCTTCAGCAGATCCCGATTGACGCCCTCGAAGAGCGCGCCACAGAGCTCGCGCTGCACAGCCGCATCAACTACGCCTACCGGCGGCTGCAGGAGTACCTGAACGCCAGGCAGACGTGGGGCGCACGGCACGCGGGAGTGCTCTGGGCGAGGCCCGTCGCCTACTTCTCGGCCGAGTTCGGCATCCACGAGTCCGTTCCGATTTACTCCGGCGGCCTCGGGATCCTGGCCGGCGATCACATCAAGAGCGCGTCGGATCTCGGGATCCCGCTCGTGGGTGTCGGTCTCTACTACGACCAGGGGTACTTCCGGCAGCGCATCGATCGCGACGGCTGGCAGCACGAGGACTACCTCGAGGTCGATCACCGATCGCTTCCGATCCGTCCGGCGACCAATCGCGGCGTGCCGGTCAGCGTGTCGATCGAGACGCGCACCGGCACGATCGCCGCGCGCGTGTGGCAGCTGGCCGTCGGCCGCAACCTGCTGCTGCTCCTCGACTCGAACGTCGACGGCAACCGCCCCGAGGATCGCGAGCTGACCGCGCGGCTCTACGGCGGCGACGATCGCGTGCGCATCCGCCAGGAACTGCTGCTCGGGGTGGGCGGTGTCCGCGCGCTCACGGCCCTCGGCATCTCGCCCGGCGTCCTGCACCTCAATGAAGGCCACAGCGCGTTCGCGCCGCTCGAGCTCGTGCGCCAGCGCATGATCGTCGAGGGCATCGACGCCGCGGAGGCGCTGCGGCGCGTAGCCGGGCAGGTGGTCTTCACGACGCACACCCCCGTCCCGGCCGGGCACGACCGGTTCGACGCCCCGCTCGTGGACGAGCACCTCGGTCCGCTGCGCGAGTCGCTCGGGATGGACCTCGATCGATTCATGGCGCTCGGCCGCGTCAACGCCGGCGACCATCACGAGAACTTCTGCATGACCGTCCTCGCGCTGAAGTCCTCGCGTCGCGCGAACGCCGTCTCGTCGCTGCACGGCGGGGTCTCGCGCGCGATGTGGCAGCCGCTCTATCCCGATCGTACCGAAGACCGCGTCCCGATCGGCCACATCACCAACGGCGTGCACGTGCAGACGTGGCTCGCGCCGCAGATGCGGAAGGTCTTCGATCGACACCTCGGCCCGAACTGGACCGAGCGCGCCAGCGATTCCTCACTCTGGGACCGCGTCGAGAGCATCGACGACGGGGAGCTGTGGGAGACGCATCAGACGCAAAAAGTACAGCTCATCGACATCGTCCGGCGGCGGACCGCACGCCAGGCCGAACGCCGCGGCGATCCGCCGGACGTCGCCGCGCAGATGCGGCGCGCCCTGAGCTTCGACGCGCTGACGATCGGCTTCGCGCGCCGCTTTGCGACCTACAAGCGCGCGACGCTGATGATGCGCGACCTCGAGACGTTCGCCGCGCTCGTCAACAATGCGCGGATGCCGATCCAGTTCGTGTTCGCCGGAAAGTCCCATCCGCACGATCGGCCGGGCAAGGCGCTGATTCAGGAGATCGTGCAGCTGTCGAGAGATCCCCGCTTCGCGGGCAAGCTGGTCTTCGTCGAGGACTACGACATCAACGTGGGCCGTCACCTCGTGCAGGGCGTCGACGTCTGGATCAACAATCCGCGGCGCCCGCTCGAAGCGTGCGGGACGAGCGGACAGAAGATCGTCCTGAACGGAGGCCTGAACCTGTCGATCCTCGATGGGTGGTGGGCCGAGGCATATGACGGGTTGAACGGGTTCGCCATCGGCATGGGCGAGATGCACAGCTCGCCCGACGTGCACGACGCGCGCGACGCCGATTCGCTCATCGACGTGCTCCGCAACGTGGTTATTCCCCTGTACGACGATCGGGACCCGGACGGCTTGCCGCGCGCCTGGATCGCGCGGATGAAGCGCGCGATCCGCACGCTAGGCTGGCGGTTCAGCGCCGACAGGATGGTCAAGGACTATCTGCTGGAGACGTACATTCCAGCCGCGGGAGGCACGAGCAGCGGACTGGTGCGAACCTGACGGGTCAGGCCGCCGAGTTGTAGAGCGGGACCCAGAGATCGTTCTCTTCGATCTCCGGTATCGAGTCGGGCAGAAACCGCGAGCCAGGCACCGCGGACTGACCGTCGTCGACGATTCGAAGCGACCGCGACAGCGGATCGAACTGCAGCGGACGCATCGGAAGCGCCACCTGCGCGCCGTCGCTCTCGACGACGATGCTGAGAATGCGCGGCGTCTGCGCTTCGACGACGAACCCTGTCAGCTTGCCGATTTCCCTGTCGTCGTTGGTACGCACGCTGAGCCGTCCCAGCCGGAGGCTGCCTGCCTTCACCTTGTGCGCGGGGAGGAATCGGACGTCCTGCATATAGGCTCCTGCGAGCCGAACAGGCAAAACGGGTACCACCGGCTACCGCCAAAATCAGGCCTGTTTTTTCAGCCTTGCGGCAGAGCTATGTCTCACTGTAGGCTTCCGGTTTCATATCCTGTATCGCACGCCTTCAGTTGGAGACCTTGATGAAACGACTCGTCATTCTCGTGTGCCTCACTGTGTTCGGAGCGGGGTCCGCGGCCGCTCAAACGAAAGGCAAGGTCAGCGTCGGCGGCTCGGTCACCTACCTCCACACGACCGACGACGAGGTGCAGTCCGTGTTCGGTGGAGGTCCGCTCGTCCGCCTCAATCCCCGCAAGGGCTGGGGCGTTGCCGCCGGGTTCAACTGGTTCACGGCGAACCTCGACAACCCAACCGGAGATTCCGGCGATTTTGCGCGTCTGCGGCTGCGGCACCTCATGGGCGGCGTGGCGTACACCATCGGCGAGCAGCCGACGCTCATCAGCTTTTCGATCGTCGCCGGTCCGTCCTTCAACAAGATCTCCTTCGACGATGATTTCATCCGGACGCTGCCGCCCGGACCGGTTCCGGATGTGGACATCGAAACCAGCTTCGCCGTGCGGCCGGGAGTCGGGGTGACGTTTACCGTCGCGCCGCGAGTCGCAATCGTCGGATTCGGTGGATACTTGATCAACCGGCCCGACCTCGTGTATCGCGACGTGGCCGGCCAGGAGTTCCGCAAGCGCTGGAAGGCCGACGCCATCGTCCTCAGCGTGGGCGCGGTCTACTCGCTCTTCTGAACGTCCCCGGGGGTCCTCTGGTGAAGGCGGTCGTCCTCGCGCGCGGCAAGGGCACGCGGATGAGGGACGCTGGCGCGGCAGCGGCCGCCGATCCTGCTCAGGCCCGCGTCGCCGACACGGGCGTCAAGGGCATGATTCCCTTCCGGCGCCCGTTCCTCGACTACGTCCTCAGCGCGCTGGCGGATGCGGGCTGCCGCGACATCTGCCTCGTCATCGGTCCCGAGCACGACACCGTGCGGGAACACTACGAGCGCCTGCATCAGCCGAAGCGCGTGCGCGTGTCGTTCGCAATCCAGGCAGATGCCCGTGGGACGGCGGACGCCGTGCTGGCGGCGCGCGCGTTCGCCGGCAGCGATCCCTTCCTTGTTCTCAACTCCGACAACTACTACCCTGTCGAGACGCTGCGGTCGCTCGTCGCCCTCGACGGACCGGGACTGCCGGCGTTCCGCCGCTCCACGCTGATTGCCGAGAGCAACATCGATGCGGAGCGCGTGCGGAGCTTCGCGATGCTGACGATCGACGAGCGTGGCGATCTCCTCGACATCGTCGAGAAGCCGGATCCGGAGGCGTTCGCACGCTATGGAGACGACGTGCGCGTGAGCATGAACTGCTGGCGGTTCGAGCGATTCGATTTTCACGGCGTGCGCGAGCATCGAGCCGTCGGCGCGCGGCGAAGTCGAGCTGCCGAACGCCGTGCGGTACGCGGTCCACGTGATGGGTGAACGGTTCAGGACGATTCCGGTCGACGCCGGAGTTCTCGATCTCTCCAGGCGCGAAGACATCGCGGAAGTCGAGCGCCGTCTCGCGCATGTCGATCCACGTCCCTGACGGCGGCCTCGAGGAGGCGCTCGAGCGCGCGGGATTTGGCGCGCGGGCGCGCGAGACTGCCGGCAGGCTCTCGACGCTCGGGGCCGCCCTTCGCAGCCGGCGTCCGGACGTCGACGCGTGGGACGCGTGGTTCGTGCCGGGACGCATCGAGATCCTCGGCAAGCACACCGACTACGCGGGCGGCCGGAGCCTGATCTGCGCAGTCGAACGCGGCGTGGCGGCGGTGAGCGTGGCGCGATCGGACGGCGTGCTCAGCGTCACCGACACGCGGCGGCAGACATCGGTCGTGCTCGATCCGGACGGACCTGCTCCGGACACGTCCTGGACCACCTACCCGGCGACCGTCATCGCTCGCCTGCGGCGGAATTTTCCCGGATCGATCCTCGGCGCCGATGTGATCTTCGAGAGCGATCTCGCGTCGGCATCGGGCATGAGCAGCTCCAGCGCGGTGATGATCGCGGTGCTGCTCGCGGCCGCGAAGGCATCGCGGCTGGAAACATCACCTGAGTGGAGCAGGAGCATCCAGAACCAGGAGGATCTGGCTGCCTACGCGGCCACCATCGAGAACGGCAGCGCCTTCCGCGGCCTCGCCGGCGACGCGGGCGTGGGCACGCGCGGCGGCAGCGAGGATCACACGGCGATCATGTGCAGCCGGCCCGGACGCCTCGCGCAGTACTCGTTTCGTCCGACCCGGCTCGAGCGTTCGATCGCGCTCCCGCCCGGGCTGGTGTTCGCGATCGCCGTCAGCGGCGTGCGCGCGCAGAAGACAGGGAACGCGCGGGAGGACTACAATCGCGCAGCGCGCGCCGTGGAACGGATCCTCGCGCTCTGGAACCGAACGTCGGGACGCAGCGATCCCACGCTGGCCGCCGCGATCGCGAGTGCGCCTGGGGGCGCGGCAAGCGTTCGCGCCGCCGTCGACGCCGAAGAGCCCGCGCTCGACGATCGCTTCGATCAGTTCGTCGAGGAGAGCATGACGCTCGTGACGGCGGCAGGAGACCAGCTGGAACGAACCGAGCTCGACGCGCTTGGCGTGACGGTCTCGCGCTCGCAGGATCTCGCGGAGCGTCTGCTCCGCAACCAGGTGCCCGAGACGATCTCGCTCGCGCGCCTGGCGCGGGATCGCGGAGCGATTGCCGCGTCGGCGTTCGGCGCGGGGTTTGGCGGCAGCGTCTGGGCGCTCGTCGAGCGGACCGGCGCCGGCCGTTTTCTCGAGAGCTGGCAGGCGGCGTACGGCGCGGCGCATCCGGAGGCGTCGAAGCGATCGGCGTTCTTCCTCACGGGGCCGGGCCCGGCGGCGCTCGGCCTGCGCGTGATCGCGTGACATCTTTTCGCGGAGTCCATCGATGAGCACACATGACAACGGCACGGACCGGCGGTCGTTTCTCCAGATCGCCGCGGCGTTCCTGGGCGCGGCGGCGGCCGGCCGCGGCGCGAGCGCGGCGGCGCCGCAGTCGACGGACAAGTCCACGGCGCCGTTCGCGGCGCCCCCGATGTCCGAGGTCCGCATCGGGTTCGTCGGCGTCGGCGGCCAGGGCGGGGCGCACGTGCGAAACATGCTTCGCGTGCCCGGCGCCAGGGTGACCGCCATCTGCGACATCGCGCCAGAGCGCGTCGCGCTGATGCAGAAATGGGTCGTCGCGGCTGGACAGAAAGAGCCCACGGGATACAGCCGCGGCCCGCGGGATTTCGAGCGGCTGTGCGAGACGGAGCAACTCGACCTCGTGTTCACCGCGACGCCGTGGGAATGGCACGTCCCCGTCTGCGTGGCCGCGATGAAGAACGGCAAGCACGCCGCCACGGAGGTGCCTGCGGCGATGACGGTCGACGACTGCTGGCAGCTCGTGGAGCGGGCCGAGAAACACCAGAAGCACTGCGTGATGATGGAAAACTGCAACTACGACCGGCCCGAGATGATGGTGTTCAACATGGTGCGCAAGGGGATCTTCGGCGAGATCCTCCACGCGGAGGGCGGCTACCTCCACGATTTGCGAACGGTGAAGTTCTCCAGTCGAGGTGAAGGGCTCTGGCGCCGCGCGTGGGCGTCGAAGGTCAACGGGAACCTGTATCCGACGCACGGGCTCGGACCGGTCGCGAACTGCATGGACATCAACCGCGGCGACCGCTTCGAGTACCTCGTCTCGATGAGCGGTCCGTCGCGCGGCTTGCAGAACTGGGCGCGCGAGCACGTTCCGGCGGACGCCCCGCAGCGCGCCGAGAAGTACGTGCTCGGCGACGTCAACCTCAGTCTCATCCGCACGGCGCGCGGGCGGACGATCACGGTCGTCCACGACACCAATCTGCCCCGGCCGTACAGCCGCATCAACCTCGTGCAGGGCACCAAGGGTCTGTTCATGGGCTACCCCGACCGCGTCTACGTCGAAGGCCGGAGCCCCGAGCACAAGTGGGAGGAGGCGCGCGCGTACCTGGCGGAATTCGATCATCCGCTCTGGGTCGGGCTGACGAAGTCCGCCGAGGGCGCGGGACACGGCGGCATGGACTACATCGAAGACTACCGCCTGGTGAAGTGTCTGCGCGAGGGTCTCCCGACAGACATGAACGTGTACGACGCGGCCGCGCTGAGCGCCGTCGTTCAGCTCAGCGAGCGATCGAACGCGAAGCGCAGCGCCTCCGTCGACTTTCCGGACTTCACGCGCGGCCGATGGCAGTCGACGCCGCCGCTCGGCATCGTCACCGCGTAGCTGTTACATCCCCTGTTTGTTCTCCCGCTCCGCCGCGCCGCGTGCATCGTGTGTCTTTTGCGCGGCGCGCGCGGCGCATTCTCTCCCACCTTCGTAAGAGCTACACGATTTTGCGCACATCGCCGAAACTGCTGAGGAACTGATCCGCACATTCCCACTGATCCTCCGCGGGGCACGGCGCTTGCCGCATCCGCGCACAGTCCGCATCACCACACAAACCACGAGCTGAAGGAGGGACTACGCATGACGCGTAAATCCTGGACGTTCTTCCTGTCGATTCTCGCGATGAGCTCGAGCCTCGTCGCGTTCACCTGGGCGCAGACCGCGCCCGATCGTTTCACTCAGTACTGGGGATCGCTCTACACGGCGCCGGACGCTCCAGCTGCGCCGGAAGCATTGACGGCGAGCCGGCTGGCTCAGCTGACGACCCCGCAGGCAAGCGTCGTCGATCGCGTCCACCACTGGAACCTGATCGCCATCAACAGCAGCGGTCTCGATCACACGCCGGTGCCGCCCGGCGACCCGCGCGTCTTCGGCGAGCAGCTCGGGCCCGGCCGATCGGCGCGCGCCATGGCGATCGTGCAAATCGCGGTCTTCGACGCGGTGAACTCGATCGCGAAGCGGTATCGAGGGTTCACGAGAATCCCCGACGCGCCGAACGACGCGTCGATGGATGCCGCCATCGCGCAGGCCGCGCACGACACGCTCGTCGTGATGTTCCCGTCGCAGAAGGCCCACTGCGACGAGCTCCTCGCGGAGGAGCTCGCCAGGATCAGGGACGGCCGCTCGAAGACGGAAGGCATACGCACCGGCCAGCGCGCGGCGCAGGCGATCCTCGCGCAGAGCGCGGACGACGGGTCCGATCATGCCGAGCCTCGAGTCAACGTGGACTTCATCCCGAGCAACCAGCCGGGCAAATGGCGCCAGGATCCGATCAGCCTGATACCGCTCGCGCTCGGCGCGCACTGGGGTGATGTCACGCCGATCGTGATTCCGTCCGCGGCACAGTTCCGGGTGCCTCCACCACCTGCTATGAACAGCGCCAGAGTACACGGCGGCCTTCTACGAAGTCCGGCTCCTCGGCGGCGACGGTGAAACGACGCGCACCATCCGGACTGCCGATCAGACGCTCGCGGGGATCTACTGGGCGTATGACGGCACGCCGAGCCTCTGCGCACCGCCGCGGCTCTACAACCAGATCGCCGTCCAGATCGCCGACCAGATGGGCGCCGACACCGTGGAGCTCGCGCGACTCCTCGCGCTGCTGAACGTGGCGATGTCCGACGCGGGCATCGCGAGCTGGGAATCGAAATACTTCTATCAGCTGTGGCGCCCGGTCACCGGCATCCGCGAAGCGGATCCGGGGACAGGACCAACGGGGCTCGGCGATGGGAATCGCCTCACGAAGGGCGATCCGGACGTGGAGTCCGCTCGGCGCGCCCGCGAGCAACCTGCAGGGACCGAACTTCACGCCGCCGTTTCCCGCGTATCCCTCCGGGCATGCCGTCTTCGGCGGCGCGCTCTTCCAGACGCTCAGGAACTTCTTCGGCACCGACGACATCGCGTTCACGTTCGTCTCCGACGAATTGAACGGCGTGACGCGCGGCAACGACGGCATCGTGCGTCCGCTCATGCCGCGCTCGTTCGATTCGCTGTCCGAAGCGGAGGAGGAAAACGGGCAGAGCCGGATCTATCTCGGCATCCACTGGTCGTTCGACAAGACCGAAGGCATCGCGCAGGGACGCAGAGTCGCGAACTACGTGTTCCGCAACGCGTTCCAGCCACGACGGTAGCGCTGGCGAGTGCACAGTGCCGGGCCTGCGGAACCGGGCCCGGCCGCCTTCGTAGGATCCGGTATGCTCATAAGCACCACGTCAATCCTCGACGGCAAACCAGTCTCGCGGTATCTCGGCGTTGTCACCGGCGAAGCGATCATCGGCGCGAACGTTTTTCGCGACATGTTCGCAATGGTCCGCGACATCGTCGGCGGACGATCGGCCACCTACGAGAAGGGCCTCGCCGAAGCGCGGCAGGTCGCGCTCGCCGAAATGCAACAGCGCGCGACGGAGCTCGGCGCGAACGCCGTCATCGGAGTCGACCTGGACTACGAAGTCCTCGGGCAGTCGAACGGCATGCTCATGGTCTCGTGCAGTGGCACTGCCGTAGTTTGTAGTTAAGGGGGCCAGGCGAAGGTGCCAGGGTGCCGAGGTACTCGGCACGCTGGCACCCTTCACTTCTTGTCCACCATCGGAACGAACCGCACAGGAAGGCTCTGCAGCGTCTTGACGCTGGCTCCGGCCCGCTCGAGGATGAGAAGCTCCTGCTCCCCGATTCCAACCGGCACGGCCATCCGCCCGCCCTCGCGTAGCTGATTGACGAGTGCCTTGGGAATCTCCGGCGGCGCGGCGGTCACGATGATTCGATCGAACGGCGCGTGCTCGGGCCATCCGAGATAGCCGTTGCCGATCAGCACGCGGACGTTGCGATAGCCGAGTCCTTCGAGGGTGGCGCGCGCCCGCTCGCCGAGCGACGGCAGGATCTCGATCGTGTACACCTCTTTGGCGAGCTCGGCGAGAATCGCCGCCTGGTACCCGGAACCCGTGCCGATCTCGAGGACGCGATGTCCTGGCTCGATCGCGAGCGCCTGCGTCATGTAGGCGACGATGTAGGGTTGGGAGATGGTCTGGCCGTCGCCGATCGGGACGGGATGATCGCCGTACGCGTCGCCGCGGAGGGGCTCCGGCACGAAGCGGTGGCGCTCGACGCGCGACATCGCGTCGAGGACGCGCGGATCGGAAATGTCCCGGCTGCGGAGCTGGGTGCGAACCATCTGCGCCCGTGCGTCAGTCCAGTCCATCTGCCGGCCGCGCTGCGCGTCGTCCGATGTCACGCACGATCCTGCGAGAAGCATCGCCGCGCCGATGTTCATGGCGAGACGCATGGGTCGACTGTAACACACGAAGCTTTCAGCTCTCAGCTTTCGGCTCTCAGCTTTCCAGCTTTCAGATCTCAAAAAAGAGGGGGCCGTAAGGCCCCCTCATCGAAAAACCAGCTTGTCTGACAGCTGAAAGCTGGCAGCTGATAGCTGACTAGAACGTCAAGCGCGCGCCCAGGAAGAACCTCTGCGGATCCTGGAAGCGAATCGGCGCGCCGAAGGCGACGCCGCCGCTGCCGGCCACGAGATCCTGGTCGCGGATGGAGTCCTGCTTGTTGAACACGTTGAACATGTCCACGAAGAACTCCGCGCCGAGGCCGTGCGCGAACCGCGCCTTGTACTGCGCGCGCAGGTCGAACTGGCCCCAGTTCGGGTTGGTGAGCGAGCCCACCGCGCCGTCCGCGATCCAGCGCACGGTCGTGATCCCGGCGTACTCGAACGCGTCGCCTTCGATCGGGAGGTTACGGCCGGAGGCCGCCGCCGTGCGGCTCGCGAGCGTGCCGGTGTTCCAGCGATAGCGCGGCGCCGAGCTCGATCCCCATGTTGAACAGATACGAGCCGGCGGCCTTGAACACGTGCCCGATCAGGCCCGGCTGCTTCGCGAACTGGTTCGGCGCGCGCGGATCCAGGTAGATATCGTCGCCCTGGAAGTCGGCGTTCGAGTCGGAGTTGGTGTTGCCCTCCGCCCAGTTGTAGGTGTACGAGCTCAGGAACTGCCAGTTGTTGCTGTAGCGCTTGCGGAAGATGAAGTCGAGCCCCTGGTAGTTCCGCTCGCCGCCGGCCAGCGTCGCGATGACGAAGTTCGAGCCCGGGTTCTGGCTGTAGCCGAAGTAATCGAGACCCAGCCAGAGCGAGTTCGGGTCGTTGATCGGGCCGGGGTAGAGAGCCGTCGAACCGGTCGTCGAGACCGCGTAGAGCGCGAGGTCGTAGTCCTCGAGGATGTCGCGGGTGCGGCGGTTCGTGTAGGAGCTCTCGAAGCTCATGTTGCGTCCGAGATCCACCTGATAGCCGAACGACAGGTCGTCGGTGTACGGCGTCTGGGTCGTCGGCGAGAAGAACGCGTCCTGCTGCATCGAGCCACCGCGGATGCGGTAGGTCGTCCACTGATTGATGCCGTTGCCGATGAAGACCTGCTCGTTCAGGACCGAGCCGGTCAGCGTGCCGGCGAAGTTGGTCATGTTGTTGCGGATCGGATCGTAGTAGCGGCCGTAGAAGGCCGTAGCCTTCTGGCGGCCGTCGCCCTTGATGTCGTAGGCGACGCTCAGGCGCGGCGCGAACTCCCAGTCGAACGTGAAGATGCTCTCGCCCGTCGTGGCAAAGTGCTCCCAGCGCTCGGCGCGAAGGCCGGCGTTGAAGGTCGCGCGTCCGAACTGGAACTGATCCTGGACGAAGAAGCTGAGGCCCTCCGACGCGGTCAGCTGCGGACCCAGCTCGCTCTGGAACGTGCGGTCGTACTGGACCGTGCCGTTCGCGATTCAGCGTGGAGAACGTCAGGCGCGGACCCATCTCGGCCGACGTGATCGTGCCGTCGCCGTTCGCGTCGAACGCCGAGTAGAACGCCGCGCGGTTGGGCGGCCGCGTTGATCGTGTTGATCAGGCCGCCGAAGTCGCTCGTGTTGTTGACGTTGAAGTCGACGGTTGCTGAACGACCCGGTCGCCAGATCTATCGCGGTGATAGCCCGACAGCCCGGGCTGCAGCGAGAAGAGCGTGTTGGAGTCCTGGAACGTGGTGTTCCGGAAGTTCTCGTTCTGCTGCCACTCGAGGCCGCCCTTGATCGTGTGCTTGCCCCAGTTGTACTGCACCGATCCCCGGACGCCCTCCGTGTCACGCTGGTTGACCAGGTCCTGGCCGAAGCCGCCGCGCTGCTCGTCGGTCAGGAGCCGCGTGTCGGTCGAGCGATAGATGACCGTATTCGACACTTCGCGGATGGCCGACAGGTCGGTGACGTCGCCGTTGTGCTTGAAGTAGGCGAACTCGAGGAGCGCCGGACCCTGCACGCGCGAGTAGTTCGCGGTCCAGTTGTCGCCGCCCTGCACGCGGGCGCGATCGCGCGCGTTCGTCAGGTTGCGATCGCGGCGGCCGCTGATGTCCGTCGGGTCGTTGAGGAACGTGAAGCTGACCGAGTCGCTGCGCGTGGGCGTCCACGTGCCCTTCGCGTAGCCCTGATCCTGCTCGTTCTTCACCGTCCGCATGAACTGCTGCGTGTCGAGCGTGGTCACGTCGTCTTCACGGTTGACCCGGCGGTAGCTGCCGAAGAACCAGGCCTTGTCGCGATAGACAGGGCCGCCGACGGTGAACGCCGCGTCGAACGTCGAGAACTCTTCGTTCGCCGCGTTCTTGTTGTCTCTCTGGAGGTTGGCGTTCTGGAAGAAGTAGTTGCCCGATCCGTGGAACGCGTTCGTGCCCGACTTCGTGATGACGCTCGAGAGCAATCCGGGCGTGCCGACGAACTCGGCGGGGATGCCGCCGGTGAGGACCTTCTGCTCCTGGATGATCTCGGTGTTCAGGTTCGAGCCGAACGTGCCCGAGACCGGGTCGGTGACGTTGATGCCGTTGAAGTAGTAGAAGTTGTCGCTCGAGACGCCGACGTTGCCGCCGATGTCGCTGTAGTTGATGCCCGACTTCGACGCCGGGTTGCCCGGCTGCTGCGGATCGTCGGGCAGCACGCCCGGCACGAGCTGCAGATAGCTCTGGTACGAACGGCCGGTCGGCAGCGATTCGGTCAGCTGCAGCGTGATGTCCTGACCGGTCGTCGCGCTCTTCGTGTCGACGATCGGCGATTCAGCCGTGACCTGCACCTGCTCGGTCACGCCGCCAACCGTGAGCGACACGCGCAGCGTCGCGGTCTGACCGGTGCGCACCAGCACGTTCTCGTTGCGCGTCGGCCGGAAGCCGGCGAGCTCGGTGGTCACCACATACTGCGCCGACGGCGCGAGCCCGACGAGCAGCGCGCGGCCTTCGGCGTCGGTCACCGCTTCGCGCTTGGTCAAGCTGTCGACAGCGGACGCGACGACGTTGGCACCAGGAATCGGCAAGCCGCCCTGGTCCTGTAAGAGGATTTCAATCGTTCCGGTCTCCGTGACCTGGGCCACGGCCGGACGCCCAAACGCGACGAGCGCCAGCACGGCGACTGCCAGCGTTCCGGCGAATGTCTTCATGGTCTTCACTCAGATGCCTCCATCTAGTTGTGCGGTGAAACTCAGCCGTGATTCGTCCCTGACCGGTGTTGGACTTGCGTCAAACGGGGGGTCGTTAAATGAGTGATGAAAACTCACTGACAGGGATAGAACGCCTCGGCAGAGTGACGGATCGCACACGCCTTGCCAGCTGAAGTCCACGGCGAAAGTGGTCCCTTTCGGGCCAGAACCTGTTACTTATCCCGCCATTAGCGGCATTCGTCCCGCAGTTCATCCCACCCACCCGCGGGCCGATCCAATGCGGCGGCGGCCCCCGATCCGACGATTTGGAGCAGAAGGGCGGGGACACTCAATCGGGACAGTCACGCGTGACTGTCCCGATTGAGTGTCCCCGCCCTTACAATCGCTGCAGATATGCGAAATCGCGCGGTTTATTTAGCGATTGTTGCGTCCACGGTTGCCGGCACGGTTGTCCCCCGCGCCGCGGGCGACGGATGGCCGCAGTGGCGCGGCCCTGCGCGAACGGGTGTGCTCACGGTGGATGAAGCGCCAGTGGCCTGGCCGCCCGAGTTGAAGAAGGGCTGGAGCACGGAGGTGGGCGAAGGCTATTCCTCGCCGGTCGCCGCCGACGGCAAGGTCTTCGTCCACGCGCGGCGCGATCCGGAGGAAATAGTCACCGCGCTCGACATCGCGACGGGGCGCGCGTCGTGGACGCAAACGTATCCTGCGCCCGTCGAGAAGAACCCGTACGCGAAGCAGATGGCCAAGGGCCCCTACTCGACTCCGCTCGTATCGAACGGCCGCCTCTTCACGCTCGGCACGACCGGGATCTTCTCGGCATGGAACGCGTCGACCGGCGCGCTGCTCTGGCGAAAGGATTTCTCCTCGCGGGTGAAGACCGCCAAGCTCTTTTGCGGAACGGCGATGTCGCCGCTCATGACCGCGGCCGGACTCGTCCTTCACGTCGGCGACGACTCCGGCGGCTCCATGCTCACGCTCGATCCGGCCACCGGCAAGGAAAAATGGACGACGGCGATCAACGGGCCCGGCTACGCGTCGCCGCTCGAGGCCACGCTCTCGAGCGTGCCGCAGATCGTGACGATGACCACGCGATCCGTGATCGGCATCGACACGGCGTCGGGCCGGCTCCTGTGGGAGTTTCCGTTCAACGACGAGTGGAACGAGAACATCGTGACGCCGATTGCCATGCCGGGCGGCGTGATCGTGTCGGGCGTTCGCCAGGGCACGCGCCGGCTCGCCGTGACCAGATCGGGCAATGAGTGGAGCGTCAAGGAAGCGTGGCACACGCCGGACGTGGCGATGTACATGAGCTCTCCCGTCCTCGCGCGAGGCACGCTCTTCGGGCTCTCCTCGAAGCGCAAGGGTCAGTTCGTCGCCGTCGATCCCGAGACCGGAAAGATCCGCTGGTCGACGGAAGGGCGGAACGCCTCGAGTGCGTCCGTGGTCGCCGCAGGCGCGCACCTGCTCTACCTGACGACCGAGTCGCAGATGATCGTCGCGCCGCTCGACCCCGACAAGTTCGAGGAGATACGCCGCTACGCGGTCGCGGACAGCGCCACGTATGCGCATCCGATCGTGCTGCGCGATCGCGTCATCGTCCGCGACACGACGCGGGTTACGGTTTGGATGCTGTAGGGCTCACAAGTTCAGGGTTCAAGGTTCAGGGTTCAAGGTTCAGCGGAATCCGTCGTCCTTCGATCACCGCTCTTCCCTCGGCCGCCTGGCTGACCCATACGACGATCCAGTGATGTTCGACGGCGGCGACGGCGGGATAGCTTGCGCCCTCGCTCTCGAAGAACTCCGGGTTCGACGCGGCGCCGTTGGAAACGCGGCGCAGCACGATGCGGCGGCCGCTCTCCGCGCGCTCGTCCCAGACGACGGCGCTCGAGCCGTGGTCTTCGGCGGCGAGCTGCGGGTGCGCGGCATCGGTCTGTCCTGAATCCAGGCGGACCCGCGGCGAGAACGCCTTCCCCTCGACCAGCGACGCGTAGAAGATGCCTTTCCGGGGCGTGTCTCCCGTCGCGACGAGCGTCGGCCACGCCAGGTGAATGCCGCCGTGCCCGTCCGCGGCCATCGACGGGCCGTCGTCGGGGCACCCCGCGATCGTCCAGTTGTCCTCGCTGACGCGCATCGGCGCGCCGAAGGTCGTGCCGTTGTCGGAGGAGCTCGCGAACGCGATGTCGCGGATGTTTCCCGGATAGATGTGCCGCCACGCGACGTAGACGCGTAGGCCGGACGTGGCCACCGCGGTCTTGCAGCAGAAGCACACGCTCGCGGCGACGAGGCGCTCCGATCGCGCGCCGTCTCCCTTCCAGCTGGCGTGAAAGACATCCTGGCGCGGGTCGCCGCCCGTCCGGCGCGGCTTCGGCGCCGCCGCGCCCGGTTTCGCGCTCGCCGCGCCAGGGACGTGCTTCGTATGGCCGCTGTGATCGGCGGACGGCGTCGCGTTCCGGCCGTCCAGCCACACCGCGTGCACGCCGCCGTCGAAGCCGAGCGTCATCGCCTGCCATCCGCGCGGCCCGCGGAGATCCTCGCCGGCGACGGTCACCGCCTTCGAGAATGACGCGCCGCCGTCGACGGACGACGCGTAGCGAATGACGGACCGATCGTCGTGCCGCGCGGGCCACGCGACGTGAATGACGTAGCCCGGACCAATCGACACGCGCGCGGCCTGTTCGCCTGATGCGCGGGCGTCGCCGTCGACGTCGTTGACGCGCACGGGCGCGCCAAACGTCGCGCCTCCGTCCTTGCTCACGCTGATGTAGATGCCGGACTGCGATTCGGCGGACGCCGACCACACGACCGCGGCCATCTTGCCCAACGCGGCGATTGCCGGTGCAGCGTTCGAACGCCCGTCGAGCGCAAAGGTCAGACGCCCGGTCTCGTGTTTCCCGCCGCCGGCCGGCGTTGAAGTCCCGGCGCGGCCGCAGGCGGCCGCGAGCGGCGCCAGCAGCATCAGGGAGGCGATCGTCCGGTGAAGGGTCGTTTTCATCGTTCGTGGTTGCCGGTCAGAATCTGGCGCGTATCGCGAGCTGCCACGTGCGGGACTCGCCCACCGCCGTGATCGTGTTGAAGCTCGGCAGCGGGTTCGTCGGATACGCGCCCGGGCCGAAGACCGTGTTTCGCGTCAGCGGGTTCGTGTGATTGGTGAGGTTGAACACTTCCGCGAGCGCCTCGAGGCGCAGGCGAGTCGTGATGGAGAACGTCCGGCTCACGCGCGCGCCGAGGGAGAAGAAGTCGCTCCCCACGCCGGCATTGCGCGGAATGAACTCGCCGTCGACGATGGGTCGTCCGGCTGTTCCCTGGATCGTCGTGACGCCCGACGTGATGTTGAACGGCAGCGACGAGTACGCCTGCACCATCGCGCTCACGCGAAAGCCGTTCGTCAGCAGCTCCCAGACGTCCCGTGCCGGCTCCATCGACGTGTTGACGCCGCCGACCGCGACGAAGCGGTGGCGCTGGTCATCGTCCGAGCGAGCCCAGTCCTTGGAGAGATCGAACGGATCGATGGGCGAGCTGAAGAAGGTCTCCCCCACGTTGTTCATCGACTTCGACAGCGTATAGCTGACGCGATAGTGACCCCAGCGCCCGGGCCTCCGCACGAGCGAGACGTGGAGGCCGTGATAGTTGGAGTCGGCGGCCGGCGTGTACTGATTGTTGTTCGCGTAGCTCGGGTTCGGCCTGCAGCCGTTGTTCGTCCCGGAGGCGGAGCAGGACGGGACGTTCTGGTTGATCTGCATGATCAGGCGATCGCCGTCCACGAATTGATACCCGGCGCTCACCGTCAGCGCGTCCCCGATCTGCCGCTCCACCTCGAGGCTCGCCTGGCGCGAGTAGGCGCTCTGCATCCGCGGGTCCATGGTCGTGAGATTGACGGCCGTGACGGAGGGCACAATCGAGCCGAGCGTGTTCGGAAAGACCGGCGCCGCCGCCTGCGTCGGCGAGAGGCTGATGGCGACCTGCTGGAGGTTCGCGAGATCGGTCGTGTTGCCCGCCGAGAGCAGCGCGTTCGCGAGCGCCCTCAGCGGCACGCGGTCGTAGAACAGGCCCGCGTTGCCGCGCACGACCGTGTGCCTGGACTCGAACGGCGCCCACGCAAACCCGAACCTGGGCGACACGTTGTCGGCGTCCGTGCGAATCGTGTCGAGGAACTGGAGATCGTACCGGACGCCGAGGTTCAGCGTCAGGCTCGGGGTAGCCCGCCACTCGTCCTGCACGTACACGCCGACGTTCGTGTTCTTCTGACCCACCGACATCTCGCCGAAGGTCTGCGTGAACCCGGAGTTGTTGTAAACGCCGGCAAGGAAGTTCGACAGCGACGAGAACGTGTAGGCGCCGTTGCGCGCGCGCGGGAACGTGATCGTGTCGTCGTTGTAGAGCAGGTCGACGCCGGCGCGCAGCGCGTGCGCCCCAGCCTGATGCGACAGGTTGTCGACGATCTGGTACATGCGGTTCAGGCGGCCGGTGGGGCTCGACGACAACGTGCCGAACGTCGCCACGCCGGAGATCGTCACGGCCGGCCCGATCGGATCTGTCGGGAGCGCCAGGAGATCGCTGTGGGCGAGCTGCGCACGCGTCTCGTTCACGGTGCGCGGGGACAACGTCCAGGTGTTCGCGAACGCGATCGTCTGATCGCGGTTGTCCAGCCCCGACGACGCCGACGGGGCGCTGAGGGCGCCGGCCCCGCGCGAATTCGACGAGCTGACGTCGTACAGGCTGTACCGGATGCTGACGTGATCGCTTCCGCTGAACTGATGATCGACCTTGCCCATCACGTTCACGATATCGACCGGGTTCGCATAGATGCCCGTCGTGACCTGCCCGCCGCGATAGCCGGTCGCGGCGAGGTGCGCGTTGATCACGGCGGCGTTCACGGGGAGGATCGTCACGACGCCGGACTGATCCAGGTCGCGCCGCTCGGCGTTCGCGAAGAAGAACGTACGGTCGCGCGAGATCGGACCGCCCACGCTCGCGCCGTACTGCTGCTGCGACATGGGGAGCGTCTCGCCCGTCAGCGCGTTGGGCGCGTTGAAGCGATCGTCGCGGAAATAGCCGTAGAGATCGCCGCGCGACGCGTTCGTGCCGCTCCGCGTGACGATGTTCACGTAGCCGCCGAGCGCGCGTCCGAGCTCGGCGTGGCCGCCCGACGTCACGACCTGGAACTGATCCACCGCGTCCACACCGTACGGCATTCCGCTCAGCCCGGCCGCGTCGTCGTTCGCGGACAGGCCGTCGACGATGAAGTTGTTGGAGAAGTTGCGCTGGCTGCCGATCGACAGGCCGACGCCCGGCACGGCCGATGTCTCGGCGAAGAGCTGGGTGCCGCCGACGTTCGGCGGCGAGACGCCCGGGACGAGCAGCGCGATGTCGAGGAAGTTGCGGCCGTTGAGCGGCAGCGCCGCGAGCTCAGCGGGGGACACCGTGCCGGCGATCTGGCTCCTGGCGGTCTCGATCATCGTCGCGTTGGCTGGCACCGTGACGCTCGCGGCGATCGTCTCGAGCGCGAGCGCGACGGGAATATCGAACGACGAACCGACGGTGAGGGATACGCGCCGCGTCGAATCGGCGAACCCCGCCTGACGCACGATCAGTTCGTACGGGCCGACGCGCAGATAGGGAAAGCGAAACCGCCCCTCGCGATCGCTGAACGTCTGGCCGGTCACGTTGGTCTCGACCTGGCGTGCGATCACGTGCGCACCGGGGACGGCCGCGCCCTGCGGATCGGTCACGCGGCCGCTGAGGCTGGCGTAGTTGACGGTTTCCTGAGCGAGCGCGGGCGCAGCGAGCGCCTGGATCACGGCGCACGACGCCGCAAAAAGCACGACACGAACGGGATGCATGGACTCCTCCCTGAGACGAACTTCGAACGCGTTGAGCTGGTTCGGGATCGATTCAGGCGCGAGGAGGAGGACCTGGGGGAACGAAGGCAACCGCCGGAGCAAAGAGAGATGTGAGCTGGGGAGCCGGCTCGGATCCTCCGGGAAGGTTCAGCGGCGCGGGCGGCGGTACGAGATCTCCCGTGAGCCAGGCGCCGAGCAGATCACGCAGATTGCCGACCGGGCGCGCGTGGCAGTCGCCATCGCGCGGCTCCTGCGCGCGGGCGCGCTTTCCGGCGTGCATCGGGCACAGCTGTCCGGGGTGAGCCGCGGAGCAGCAGTCCGCCTTCACTTCCTGCTGAGCGCCCACCGACGCTTCGCAGCAGAGCGCCGCCGGGACGAGGACCTGCAGGACGATCTGGCTGAGAACGACCACCAGGCCGAGCGACGCGAGGTGCCGTCGAATGACGCTCATCGAACCGGTGAAATTATACTCCGCTGGACGGACCTCGGCAGATTACGGGAGATCACGATGCCCCAGCCGCTGAAAATCGTCGCGATTTACGGTTCAGTCCGGACGGCGCGTCAAGGCATCAAGGCCGCCCGGTTCGCCGTCCGGCAGCTGACGGAACGCGGCCACGACGTCACGCTCGTCGACCCGCTCGAGGTTCAGCTTCCGCTGCTCGATCGGATGTACAAGGAATACGCGGCGGGCACCGCGCCGGATGGGCTCGAGCGCCTCGCCACGCTCTACCGCGCCGCCGACGCGTTCGTCATCGTGACCGGCGAGTACAACCACAGCGCCCCCCCGGCGCTGCTGAACCTGCTGGATCATTTTCTCGAGGAGTACTTCTTCAGGCCGTCCGCCATCCTGTCGTACTCCGCCGGACCATGGGGTGGCGTGCGCGCGGCCGTCCAGCTCCGCGCGACGCTGTGCGAGCTCGGCATGCCCAGCATCTCGAGCATGTTTCCCGTCGCGAAGATCCGATCGGCGTTTGCGGACGACGGCGCGCCGACCGACCCGGCGATGCTGCGGCGGTTCGAGAGATTCGCATCGGAGCTCGAGTGGTACGCGGAGGCGCTGAAGGAGCAACGGAAGCAAGGCGTGCCGTACTAGGCGCATCTCATGTAGTGCCCGTGTCTCATGTAGTGTCCGCCTTCAGGCGGACCCAGTCAGGTCCGGCTGAAGCCGGACGCTACAAGACAACAGTGCGCAGGCGCAGCGCGTTCGCGATGACGGACACCGAGCTGAGGGTCATCGCGGCGCTGGCCCAGATCGGGCTGATGAGCACGCCGGCGAGGGGATAGAGGACGCCGGCCGCGACCGGCACGCCGACGGCGTTGTAGACGAACGCCAGGAACAGATTCTGTCGAATGTTCCTCATCGTCGCGCGACTGAGCCGGCGGGCCCGCACGATCCCCTGCAGATCGCCGCCGATGAGCGTGATGCCCGCGCTCTCGATGGCGACGTCCGTGCCGGTGCCCATCGCAATCCCGACGAAGGCTTCCGCGAGCGCCGGCGCGTCGTTGAGCCCGTCGCCCGCCATCGCCACCAGGCGGCCGTCGTGCTGCATGCGCCGGATCACTTCGCGCTTCTCCGCCGGACTGACGTTGGCGATCACCTCGTCGATGCCGACGGCACTGGCGACGGCGCGTGCGGCGGCCTCGTTGTCGCCGCTCAGCATCACGACGCGAAGTCCTTCCTGCTCGAGCTGCGCGATCGCTCCGGCCGCTGACGGCTTGATCGGATCGGACACGGCAAGGACGCCTGCCGCACGCCCATCGACGGCCACGTACATCGACGTCTGTCCCGCGCCGGTGGCATCGAATCCGGCGGTATCGATGCCGCGCTCGCGCAGCAGCGCGGAACTGCCGACGAGTACGGCGCGTCCTTCGACACGCCCGGCGACGCCGCGCCCGGTGATCGACTCGAAGTTCGAGACCGCGGGTCTCTTCAAGCCGCGCTCGCGGGCGGCAGCCATGACCGCGGCGGCGAGCGGATGCTCGCTCGCCTGTTCGAGCCCCGCCGCGAGCTGGAGCACCTGATCCTCGGAGAATCCCTCGAACGCCTTCACGCGTGCGAGGCGCGGCTTCCCTTCGGTCAGCGTTCCTGTCTTGTCGACAACGATCGTGTCGACCTTTTCCATGCGCTCGAGCGCTTCCGCGTTTCTGACGAGGACGCCGGACGCGGCGCCGCGCCCGGTGCCGACCATGATCGCCATCGGCGTCGCGAGGCCCAGCGCGCACGGGCACGCGATGATCAACACCGCGACCGCGGACAGCAGCGCAATCGCGAACCGCGGCTCGGGTCCCCACGCGGCCCACGCCACGAACGCCGCGATCGCCACGAGAACGACCGCCGGAACGAACCACGCCGAGACGACGTCCGCAAGCCGTTGAATGGGCGCGCGCGTGCGCTGCGCTTCGCCGACCATCCGGACGATCTGTGCGAGGACCGTGTCCGCGCCGACGCGCTCGGCGCGCATGACGAAGCTTCCGGTACCGTTGATCGTCGCGCCCGTCACGCGGCTGCCAGGATCCTTCCTGACCGGCATCGGCTCGCCGGTGAGCATCGATTCGTCGACGGCGCTCTGTCCCTCGACGACGACGCCGTCGACGGGAACGCGTTCGCCGGGCCGGACGCGAACGAGATCGCGCAGGCGGACGTGCGCGATCGGCTCGTCGTGCTCCTGCCCGTCGCGAATGATTCGCGCCGTGCGGGGCGCGAGGCCAAGCAGCTGACGGATCGCGTCGCTCGTCCGTCCCCGCGCCCTCAGCTCGAGCACCTGCCCGAGGAGCACGAGCACCGTGATGACGACCGCGGTATCGAAGTAGGTCTCCACGCCGCCGTGCGTCCGGAACGCCTCCGGAAAGAGGCCGGGGGCGATCGTGCCGGCGACGCTGTAGACGTAGGCGGCGCCGACGCCCAGCGCGATCAGCGTGAACATGTTCGGCTGCCGCGTGCGGACCGACGCCCAGCCGCGTTCGAAGAACGGCCAGCCCGCCCACAGCACGACCGGCGTCGCGCAGATCAGGCCGACCCAGTTCACGATCGTCATCAGGTCTGGCGCGTACAACTCGCCGAAGAGCCCGATGCTGACGTGCGTCGACGGAAGCAGGCCGAGCATGTCGGCCATCGTCAGGACGAAGACCGGAAGACCGAGCGCGGCCGCGATCCAGGAGCGCCGCGTCATGTCGACGAGCTCCGGGTTCGGGCCCTGGTCGGCGGTGATCGTCATCGGCTCGAGCGCCATGCCGCATTTCGGGCAGGCCCCGGGGCCCTGCTGGACGACTTCCGGGTGCATCGGACACGTGTAGAGCGCGCCGCTGTCCGCGGGCGCGTCGGCGCGCGGCGACAGGAACGATTCCGGGTTCGCCTTGAACCGCGCGAGGCACGACGGGTTGCAGAAGTAGTAGCGCTCGCCGCGGTAGTCGTGCGTGCCGGCCGCCGTCGCCGGATCGACGGTCATGCCGCAGACGGGATCTAGTGCCACGGCGTTTCTCCCGCGAGGTCGTCGAGGATCGGGCAGCCGGGACGATCGTCGCCGTGGCAATGCTGAACGAGCGTGTCGAGCGTCCTCCGCATCGCCTGCAGGTTCTCGATCTTCGCTTCGAGCTCGTCGATGTGCTGCTGGGCGATCCGGCGGACGTCGGCGCTCGCGCGCCGGCGGTTCCGCCACAGGCCGAGCAGCCGCGCGATCTGCGTCATCGAAAAGCCGAGTTCCCGCGCGCGCCGGATGAAACGGAGCGTGTGCACGTCGTTCGCGTCGTAGAGCCGATACCCGCCGTCGGTCCTCTTCGCCCGCGCGACGAGGCCGATCGACTCGTAGTGCCGGATCATCTTGGCGGAGACGCCCGACTCCGCCGCCGCCCTCCCGATGGTCATCCCTTCATCCTCGACCTTCCCATGATGTCAAAGTCAACGCCCGAATGGATTTTCTTTTGCCGGCCGCTCTGCCGTAGCATCCCGGCATGATGACCTCCGTTTCCGCTCCGGGTCTGCCGCCCCCCGCCGGCCCCTACTCCCCCGCGATCGTCGCCGGGAACTTCATCTTCGTGTCCGGGCAGGCAGGACGCGATCCGGTGACGCTCGTCACCCCCGAGGACGTCGAGTCGCAGACCGAGCAGGCGCTGCGCAACGTCGCCGCGATTCTCGAGGCCGCCGGCGCGAGCCTGCGCCACGTCGTCCGATGCGGCGTGTTTCTCGTCGACATCGGCGAGTTCAGCCGGATGAACGCGGTTTACGCGCGCGTGTTCGGCGATCACCGGCCGGCGCGGACGACGGTCGAGGTCTCGTCGCTGCCGGGACCCGGGCTGCGCGTCGAGATCGACGCCGTGGCCGTCCTGCCTGGCGCCTGACTGTCCGGATCCGGTCACTGGGGTCAGACCCTTGTAACGAAGTTCCACGTAGAATCGTCGCCATGAAGGAGACCGCTCTCGTCACCGGAGCCTCGGGCGGGATTGGAGAGGATCTGGCGCGGCTCATCGCGGCCAACGGCGACCATGTCGTCCTCGTCGCGCGGAGCGCCGGCAAGCTGCAGGCGCTGGCCGACGAGCTCTCGAGCGCGCACAAGATCGTCGCCAGCGTGCTGACCGCCGATCTCTCGGTCCCGGGCGCGGGCGAAGATGTCGCGAGCCGGCTCGCCGGGCGGAGCATCACCGTGGACATGCTCGTCAACAACGCGGGCTTCGGCACGTTCGGCGACTTCGCACGCGAGGATCCGCAGGAACAGACGCGGGTGCTTCAGGTCAACGTCATGGCGTTGACCTCGCTGACGCGGCAGCTCCTGCCAGGGATGATCGAGCGGCGCAGGGGCCGGATCATGAACGTCGCCTCGATCGCCGCCTTCCAGCCCGGGCCGTTCATGGCGATCTACTACGCGTCGAAAGCCTACGTGCTCTCGCTGTCCGAAGCGCTGGCGGAAGAGACAACGGGCACCGGCGTCACGGTGACATGCCTGTGTCCGGGACCGACGCGCACGGGATTCCAGGACCGCGCAAAGATCCAGAAGACGCGGCTGATGAAGGTCATGAGCACGATGAGCTCCGCCGACGTCGCGCGCGCGGGATACGACGGCATGATGGCTGGACACCCACTGGTCGTGCCGGGCTTCACGAACAAGATGGGCGTGCAGAGCCTGCGCCTCCTGCCCAGGCGCGTGGCGAGACGAATCGTGAAGTCGCTCAACGTCGAGCGCTGATGCCGCGCTTCAAGCTGGTCATCGAGTATGCCGGCACGAGGTACAGCGGCTGGCAGATTCAGAAGAATGCCCGCACGGTGCAGGGAGAGATCGACCGCGCGATTCGGGAGGTCTCCGGCCGGAAGGCCTTCGAGCTGTATGGCTCCGGCCGCACGGACGCCGGCGTCCACGCGCTCGCGCAGGTTGCGCACCTCGAGCTCTACACGAACCTGCAACCCGAGCCGCTGCGTCGCCGGCTGAACGACGAGCTGCCGGCCGATATCCACATCCTCGCAATCGAGAAGGCGCCTCACCGCTTTCACGCGCGCCACGACGCCGTCTCGCGGAGCTACCTCTATCAGATCGCCAGGCGGCGGACGGCCTTCGCCAAGCCGTACGTCTGGTGGGTCCGTGAAGCGCTCGACGTCGCCGCGATGCGCGGTGCGGCCAGCGGCTTCGCGGGCCGCAGGGACTTTGCCGCGTTCTCGGACGATGACCCGGAAGAGAAATCCACGATCGTGCACCTCGATCGCATCGAGATCGTGGAGTCTGGCCCGCTGCTCCTCATTCGCGTGCAGGGCTCGCACTTCCTGTGGAAGATGGTGCGGCGGATCGTGGGCGTGCTCGCGGCGATCGGGCGCGGCGAGCTGACGGCGGGCGACGCATCGCGCCTGCTCGATCCGGACGGCGGCCAGACGCCGCGCGTCACGGCCGCGGAGCTGACCGCCCCCGCCGCAGGGTTGTTCCTCGAGCGCGTGTTCTACGAGGGAGACCCGTCCCCCGGACCGATCCTGCCCGTGATCAACATGTCGTAGCCAGTTCCTGTAGTGTCCGCCTTTAGCAGGCTGTTGAAAAAGTAACTATGAATCCGCACATCTCCAGCGCGAGGCGAGGTGAGGCGTCAGCCGCGAGTGCGGGTGCCCGGCCTCGGGCTGTCAGCCGGAGGTTACGCGGAGGCATAGACCAGATTCCGAATCCGCACCAAGTTGTAAGCGGCAGCCGTGAAGCAGAAGATCCACTCGACCAGCGGGCCACCGCGATGCCGCAGCTTGCGCACGAGGCCGACGGTCTTCATCCACCCAAACGTTTCTTCAACGCGCTTCCGTTTCCGTTGACTCACGGCATAACCGGGGTGACGGGTGCTCCGCCCATCAATGGCACTCCGGCGGTTCGTCGTGTTCTGCGCCACATGAGGCGTCACGCGCATCCGCCGCAGCTCGGCCACAAAGGCCGGATAGTCGTACCCTTTATCCGCCGCGAGCGTGACGCGACCGCCGGGGACCTTGGCCAGCATCACCAACGCGGCGTCACGCTCCGCGTAGCCGTCCGCGGGCGTCACGCACGTCTCCACTACCAGCCCCGAGCGATTCTCCAGCAACACATGCGCGAAATACGCGAGCTGTGCGGGCCGGCCGACGCCTTTCTTATAGAGGCGCGCATCGGGGTCGGTCGTCGACTGGTGCGTCTCGTTCTTGCGCCGCTCGCCGCGAAAATTGGCGCTCGGATTGCTCGGGTCGTCCGGAGGCCCACCGTCCTCACCCTTGCGCCGAAAACTTTTGTGACTCGCCCACGCCTCCAGCAACGTGCCGTCGACAGTGAAATGCTCGTCCGACAACAATCGATGCGCGTCGGCTTCGCGACGAACCGCCTCAAAGAAGGCCTGGGCGATCGCGCCCTTGACCAAGCGGTCTCGATTTTTCGAGAACGTCGAATGATTCCAGACGCGTTCATCCATGCCGAGGCCCACGAACCACCGAAACAGCAGGTTGTAATCGAGTTGCTCGATCAGCAAGCGCTCGCTCCGGACACTGTAGAGCACCTGCAGCAGCAACGCGCGCAACAACTGCTCGGGCGGAATCGAGGGACGCCCGCTAGCCGAGTACAACTGTGTCAACCGTGGACGGAGCCGGGCCAATGCGGCGTCCGTCATCTGACGGATCGGTCGCAAGGGGTGATCCGGCGGCACACGTTCCTCGGGCGAGACATAGCTAAAGAGGAAATCGGAACGCTCGTCGTGACCTCGCATCGTCGGCGCACCTGCCTGAAAAGAGTTGCGCCCAGTGTAGTACGCGGGGATCGAACTGTCGATCCCTGCCGAGTTAGTTTTTCAACAGCCTGTTAGGCGGACCCGAGACGGAAGGCGGACCTGAGAGAAAGCTCCGGCTGAAGCCGGACGCTACAGGAAAGTGCTGCTATTGAACCCTGATTATGCGCAGGTTCGTGACCGGTTGCGGCGGCGTGCCGCGATCCCCATCCCAGCTGCACGACCTCGAAGTCGTCCGCCGTGAGCGAATGAAACGCGGGGTTGAGGACGTCGTTGTTCCAGCGCGCGTCCATCGTGCCCTGGATGAACATGTCCGATCCGTTGTCAGCCAGGATCAAACCGTGGCGTTTGAAGGCGCGGAAGATCCGCTGAACGTCCGCCGGATAGCCCGAGATGTCGCGCGATGCGCGCATGCGCAGCCGCGTGCCGAGCGGCGGCGCGCCTGACGTCGATCCCGCGCGATGCGAGGCCGGCCACACGTAGCCGTTGGTCGCGCGCGTCGAGAACCGGAACGCGTGCGTGATCTCGCCAGCCCTCGAGACCTCGTCGTAGCGAACCAGACCGGGAAAAATCGCCAGGCCCGCGGCGTCGGCGGACGTCCACGTCTCCGGACGTCGCTCGTTCGTGGCGAGATTGAAAATCGCGCCGGACCCCGCATCCCATCGGCCGGCCGAGGCATTCCACCGTGTCGCAAACAGCTCGTAGAGCAGCCAGCGATCGCGATCGATCATCACCAGGTGACGATCGCCGGATCCGCCGCCGCCCGGCACGTCGCCCTCGATGTAGTGCGGCATCGTCCGCGCCTCGTCCGGGATCGGATAGCCGGCAAGCCCGGGGATCCCGGTATCGCTCTCGTCGTCGTACTCGAACGTCACCGGCACGCGCGGCTGCGATCCGTCCACGACGACGTACGGGATGCCGTATGGCGGCGGACCGAAATCAGGATGGAGGCGGCGTGTCGCTGTCGGGTTCGACGGCGTGCGATTGCTGATCCAGTCGATGTACGCCGCGGACTGCGGATCGAGCGGCGCGCTGCTCACGTCGAGGTTCCACCAGTTCGTCGTCGGGAACACCTGGCGGCCGGTCAGGTCCTCGAGCAGCACGGGCGCTGCCGACAAAACGACAACGGCGAGCGAGGCGAGGACCAGCGTGACGAGCGAGGGACGGAGACGCACGAGGCGTTGCTGTTTCATCCGCCGTGCCGGGTCGGCGTTTCTGGCACAAAGGGCTGACCGGAAACGGTTTAGGCAGCCCTTACAGAACTGGACTGGATACAGCTCAGTGTCCGATCCTGTCGCCGCCCGCCGCACGTCTGTAATTGCTGCCCGGGCAGGCCGAGCGGGTCCCTAGTTGCCGATGTCCTCGTTCCACAACCCGGGACTCGCGCGGATGAACTCTTCCATGAGGCGAATACAGCGCGAATCCTGGAGGACGTCCACCGTCACACCGCGCGATCGCAGCAGCGCTTCCTCACCCATGAACGTCGTGTTCTCTCCCACCACGACGCGCGGAATGCCGTAGAGGAGCATGGCGCCGCTGCACATCGCGCACGGCGAGAGCGTCGTGTAGATCACCGATTCGCGGTACACGGACGCCGGCTGCCTTCCGGCGTTCTCGAGGGCGTCCATCTCCCCGTGCCTGATCGCGCTGCCCTGCTGCACGCGGCGATTGTGCCCGCGTCCGAGGATCCGGCCGCCGTGGACGAGCACGGATCCGATCGGAATGCCGCCTTCGCGCAGTCCAAGCTCCGCTTCCTCGATCGCGGCAAGCATGAACGGGTCGATCATTCGACCCTCAGCGCGATGGCAGGATCGACGCGGAGCACGCGGCGCGCGGGCACGTAGCATGCGATCAGGGCGACGATCGCGACGACGAGAAACACCGCGAGGTAAGTGACGAGATCGTGCGGCTCGACTCCGAACAGCATGCTCGCCATGAAGCGAAACATCCCGCGAATGTCGTGCGCGATCACAGCAGCCCTCCTCGTTTCCTTGTCATCCCGCCGTTCCCGGTACGTTTGACGAGCCTTAGGCCGTGCCGGACAGGCCGGCGGCTGCGGAGCATATACGGAGTCGGATGTGCGTGCCAAGCTCTGGCTGTCGTCGTTGGCTCGGGTCCGATCGTTTTCTCCGGATCGCCTGATACACGGCGCCGGATCGTCCGAGCGATGACGCGCGGCTTCGGTTGCGGATTGACGCGCATCCCGGCGCGCAGCCTCGCGCGAAACGCGATCGCGGATCGGGCGAGGCGATTGCAGCACTGACGCTCACTTACAAAAGCGACATCACAGCTCGACCCAAGCGCTGACGGACGATCGGACGTCTGAAATGAAGCGGCGGATTCACGGTCCGCAAGATTCATCGGCCCGCCCGTTCTCTGTACGTGGACGGGATTCGTACGAACGGGACGTTCACCGAAACGAGGGGAGGCGGCTCATGTCGAGGACGAAACGGATGCGCGTCAGCATCGCGGCTGCCGCGCTGCTGGCCATCGGGGTACCCGCGCGCGCGCAGGATCCTGCACGGACCGATGGCTGGGTCGTGCTGGCACTCAACGAATATCGCGATCTTCGCGCGCGGGCATTCCCCACCGTACCCGATCCGCTCCCCCCTCCGGTCGACGCCACGCTGACGCGGATCGACTACGCGCTGCGCGTGAACGGGGACACGGTGACGGGCGAGGCTCGGCTGACGATCGACGTGCTGAAGCAGGGTTGGGTCAGCATCGTGATGCCGGCGGGGCTGCTCGTGCGCGGCGCCCGGCTGGAGGGACGGCCCACGGCGCTCGTCGACGGCAAGCCGCCGCGCGTCCTCGTGTCGCGCGCCGGCCGTTCGACGCTCGCGCTCGACATCGTCGTTCCCATCGAGTCGGTGAGCGGGATCGAGTCGATGACGCTTCCCTCGTCTGCCTCGGCGCTGTCCGCGGTGACGCTCATCGTGCCGCGCACGGGCATCGACCTGAGCGTGAGCGGCGGCTTCGTCGCGGATCAGACGGAAGCCAACGCGGAGAACCGGTGGACCGTCTACGGATCGCCCGGACGGCCGCTCAGGTTCTCCTGGAAGCGCAAGGTCGACGATCGCCGGGCGACGATGCCGCTGCGGGCGAAGGCGCGGATCACGGAGCTCGTCGCGCTCGGGGAGGACTCGAGCCAGGTCAGCGCGAGCGTGAGCATCGAAGTCGTGCAGGGCCTCGCGCGAGAGATCGTCCTGGCGATTCCTGAGGGCGTGTCGGTGAACCAGGTCACCGGCGTGACCGTCGCCGACTGGCGGCACGAAGCCGGATCGTTGACCGTGACCTTCCTCGAGCCGATCGCGGCCTCGACATCGATCGTCGTCTCCGCGGAGACGAGGGCGCCGCGCGAAGGATCCATCGGCATCCCGATCATCCGCATGCCGGCGGCCGAGCGCGAGACCGGTGGCATCGCGGTCGACGTCATCGGCGCGGGCGAGATCACCGAGCGTCATCCGCGCGGCGTGGATCCCGCGGATCCCGCCGATCTCGGAGACATCCTCGAAGGGCGCGAGTCGCCATCGATGGTCGCGTTCGGTTTCAAGCCGCTGGCGGGCAGCGCAGCCCGTGCGTTGACGGTCACCGTCTCGCGATACACGCCGCAGGCCGTGCTGGTCGCGAACGTCGAGGAAGCGCGCTACGAGGCGCTCGCGGGCGAGGACGGCAAGATGCTCGTCCGCGCGCGCTACGCGGTGCGGAACAACCAGCGTGCGTTCCTCGCGCTGAAGCTGCCGCAGGGCTCGGTACTGTGGAGCGCGGCGCTGGCGGGCCGGCCAATCCGTCCCGGCGTGTCCGCGGACGGCGGATATCTCCTGCCGCTCGTCAAAGGGCGCGCCGGCGAATCGGCGCCGACCTTCTCGGTCGAGCTCGTGTATCTGCAACGCACCACCGCCTGGATCGACAAGGGTGAAGCGCGGATCGAGCTTCCGGCCGTCGACCTTCCGGTGTCCCGCACCGGGCTGACGTTCAAGCATTCCCCGCGGTTCGCGGTCGAACCCGCTCCGGGCGCGTTCAGGGCGGAGTCCCAGCAGGAGCCGTGGAGCGCGGCGCTCCGCGCAAACGAACTGGACGCCCCGGCAAGCAAACCCGTCGCGGCACCCGCGCCAGCCGAGAAGGCCGCGTCGGGCGACGCCGAGAGCGCGAAAGCGCTCGTCGATCGCTTCAGGAAGGACATGGGGCGGACGGCGGCGGGGACGATCCCGGTCCAGGTACGGATCCCCGACATCGGACCGTCGTTCTTCGTTGCAGCGGAGCTGACGGCGGAATCGCAGGCGCCGTCGCTCGACGTTCGATACAAGCGCGTCAGCGAGAGGTGAGCCATGAGCATCCACAAGACATTCATCACGATTGGAACGGCGCTCGTCGGGCTCGCGCTCGCTACCACGACGCCGTCCGCACAGGAGCGCGGACCTGCCGGGACGGTGACGCTCTCGCGGCCGGACTACGATCGGCTCCTCGATCTCGCCACGCGGCAGCCCCGTCCGCCGGACGGGGCGCCGGTCGCCGCTGCCCTCACGCGCACCGTCATCGTCGCACGCATCGCCGGAAGCGCGGTGCGCGCGACGATGACGGTGGACGGTGAAGTGTTCCAGACGGGCACCGTGAAGGTACCGTTGATCGCCAACGCCACGCTGCTCGATGCGCGCATGGCCGATCGTTCGCTCCCGCTCGTCGCCGAAGGCAGCTCGCACGTCGCCGTCCTGTCCGGGCCCTCGACGTTCTCCGCGACGCTCGAGTGGGGCTCCGCGATCACGTCGAGCCCCGGGCGGGGATCCTTCGTCCTGCCGGTCCCGCCTGCCGGCAGCGCGACCGCGACGTTCGACGTGCCCGGCGAGCAGTCCGACCTGCGCGTGTCTCCGGGGCTGGTGCTTCGCCGCACGTCGGCGGCGGGCCGGACGATCGTCGAAGCCGCGGTGTCGCCCGGATCGGCGACGCAGGTCTGGTGGTCGTCGCGCGAGACCGGTCCGACGGCGGCGCCGCGCGACGTGCGGATGCTGTCGGACGTCAAGACCCTCGTCACGATCGGCGACGCCGACGTCCGCCTCGTCTCGCTCCTCGACGTGACGATCGTCCAGGGAGAGCCCGCCGACATCGACGTGCGCATCCCCGCGGGCTATGAGGTCGCCAGCGTCAGCGGCGCCTCAGTCGATCGCAGCGAGCAGCAGCGCGATCGGCTGGTCCTCACGCTGTCCGCCGCGTCCAGGCGCCGGCACCAGTTCCTCCTGAACCTGGAGCGGACCAGCGCGGGCGGTTCGTTCAAGCTCGATACCGGCTTCCCCACGGTGCCGGCCGCGCAGCGCGAGACGGGCGAGGTCGCCGTCGAGGGGATCGGCACGCTCGAGATCACGTCGCCGGAGAATCCCGCGCTCAGGCGGATGGACGTGCGCGAAGTCGATCGGTCGCTGACGTCGCTCGCACGCCAGTCGCTGCTGTCGGCGTATCGCTATCAACGATCCGCGTCCGGCGTCCCGGCGCTGGCGCTCAGCGTGACCCGTTTCCCCGACGCGGCGGTGCTCGCGGCCATCGCGGAGCGCGCTGTGGCGACGACGCTCGTCACGACCGAAGGACGGATGCTCACCGAGGTCTCGTTGTGGCTTCGGAATCGCGCGCAGCCGTTCATGAAAGTCTCGCTCCCACCGGGCGCGACCATGCTCTCCGCCGACGTCGCGGGCTTGCCGGCAAAGCCGGCCGAGGGAACCGACGGCATGCGGGTGCCGCTCCTTCGCCCGGGATTCCGTCCGGAAGGGCCCTACTCGGTCTCCTTCGTCTACCTCCACGCGGGCAAGGCATTCGCGAAGAAAGGCGACATGCAGCTGACGCTGCCGCGCATGGACGTGCCCGTCAGCGTCATCGAGTGGGAGCTCTTCGTTCCGGATCACTACCGCGCCGATCGCTTCAGGGGCACGGCGATCGCCGCGGACCTGATCGCCGGCCTTCCGCCGCCCGGCACACCCGTCGACGCCCTGATTCACACGGCCGCCGCTGGACAGATCGTCGGGCGCGTCATCGACGAGCAAGGGAGCCCCGTGCCCGGCGCGACGGTCGTAGCCGACGTCTCCGGGAACCGGCAGACCGTCGTCACCGGCGCCGACGGCCGCTATGCGATCTCGAACTTACCTCCGGGACAACTGTCGGTCACGAGCCAGCTGCCGGGATTCAAGACCGCGCAGCGGTCCGTCGCCTACGATCAGCGTCCGCGCCAGATCGATTTCCAGATGGCCGTCGGCGGGGCCTCAGAGACCGTCACGGTGACGGCGGACGCGCCGCTCGTCAACACGCAGTCGGCGGAGATTTCGAACACGTTGTCGGGGGTCAACAACTTCACGGCCGAGAACAGCAACGCCCGCGCGCGCGGTGCAGAGGGTCGCGCGCAGGTCCAGGCGCAGGAGCCGTCGATGAACGTGCAGAACCTGCAGCGGCGCGCGTCGGGCGTGCTGCCCGTCCGTATCGACGTCCCGCGCGCGGGCTCGTCGCACCGGTTCGTCAAGCCGCTCGTGATCGACGAGGAAACGGTGGTGAGCTTTAGGTACCGCAGACGGTAGACTCGGTCGTCCGGTCGTCCGGTCGTCCGGTCGTCCGGTCGTCCGGTCGTCGGTCGTTCGGTCGTCCGGTCGTTCGTCGACCTATTTCGGTCCCGGGGTTGGGTTTTCGGGCACGAGCGTCACGACCGTCGATCGCTCCGCGGGGAAGTATTTCTTGAACGTCTCGTGGAGGATCGCCGGCGTGACGGCGTCGATCCGCTGCAGTCGGGTGAGCATCAGCATCGGGTCGCGATCGAGGAGCTTTGCCGACTGCATGCGCCCGAGCCAGTAGCCGTTCTGCTTGACCGAGGTCTCGTACGTCCTGCGGGCGGTTTCCTTCGCGCGGTTCGTCAGATCCTCGGTCGGACCTTCCTTCTGCAGCCGCGCGACTTCCTGCAGCACGCGCGCCACCATCTTGTCGGCATTGTCGGGAGATCCACCGAAGGCAATCTCGACATGGCCGCCGCCGCGCTGCGGAGGCGACTGCGCGAGACCGACGGAGACGCTGTAGGTCTCGCCGAGCTCCTCGCGGAGAATGTCGCGCAGCGCGATCTCCAGCACTTCCGTCGCCGCCTCGATGCGCGTCTGCTCGTGCTCTTCGATCGGCGGGTCCGCGAAGAAGCTCACGACGGTCTGGCTCTTGGGCTCCTTCCCTTTCGCGACGCGCACGCGCTCGGTCGTCGAGGGAAACGTGATCCCGACGTCCTTGTAGCGGCTCGTCATCTTTCCCGTGGACGGCAGGGAGCCAACGTACCGCCCGATGAGCGGCACGACGTCGTCGATCTTGAACGTCCCCACCATGAACATCGTGAAGTCCGCGGCGTTCGAGAAGCGCTCGCGGTAGAACGAGACCATCGCGTCCCGATCGAGCGACGCGATCCGCTCGACGGTGAGCGGGCGCGACGTGTAGTGCTTCAACGTGTTCACCTCGCCGAGCTTGTCGCCGTAGACGGCGCCCGGGCTGCTCAGGCGATTCACCACCGCCGCTTCGAGCTGGCGTTTGATGAGCGCGAACGCCTCCGCCTCGTTGCCGGGCGCGGCGAACTTCATGTACAGGAGCTGGAGCGCGGTCTCGATGTTCGCGGGCGTGCTCGATCCCTGGATGCCGTGCGACGACAGCGAGATGAACGGCACGGCCGAGGCGATCTTGCCGGCCGTGAGCTTCGGCAGATCGATCGCGCGATGGCCGCCGGCGCCCGACAGCTCCACCTGTCCGGTCGCGAGCTGCGCCTCGACGAACTTCTCCGGCGCCTGAAGCGAGCTCCCGCCTGACGCTACGAATGAGAACAAGACCTGATCGTTCTTGAAATCGGTCGGCTTGAGCCACGCCTCGACCCCGTTCGAGAAGCGGACGATCGTGATGCCGAGCTCCGGAATCTCGCGTTTGTTGACGACGGTGCCCGGGTCGGGGGACTTGTCGAGGAGCGTGGCGCTGCTGGCGGTGTCGGCCCATGCCGTCACGGCGACGGTGTCCGCGCCGGTCACTGCCGCCTTCAGCTGCGCGTCGGTCGGAACCTTGATGTCGGCCTTCTGCGGCGAGACGCCGAGGATGACGCGGCTGACGTCGGCGAACGCGGTTTTTGCCGCCGACGCAACCTCGGTCGCCGTGATCGACGGAACCAGCGCCTGGACCAGCTTGTGCTCGTACGCGATGCCAGGCGAGGGCTCGCCTTCGAGGAAGTTGTTCACGTACTCCTGGACGTACGATCCGCTCTCCGACTTCTCGCGCTCGGCGTACGCGCGATCGTAGCTGGCGAGCGTCCATTTCTTCGCCCGCTCGAGCTCTCCGGCGCCGAACCCGTACTGCTCCACGCGATTGGCTTCCACCTCGAGCGCGACCAGGCCCGGCTCGATCTTTCCGTTCTGCACGCTCGCGCCGAGCGTGAACGTGTCGACCGTCGGCGACAGCGAGCCCCCGTACGCGCCGGCGTTCAGGAACGGCGCGTCGGGCTTGCGGGAGATCTCGTCGAAGCGCTCGTTGATCATCTCGGAGAAGAGCGAGTTCACCAGGCTCCGCCGGTAGTCGGCGACACGATCCTGCCGCTCGCTCGGGCGCTTGCGCACGATGGACACGGAGGACTGCGTCGCCTCCGGATCGGTCGCCATCTTCACGAGAACTTCCGGCGGAAGCGGCACCGGGTAGCTCCGCTCGGGCGCCGCCGAGGCCGGCTTCGCGAGCGGCCCGAATTCCTTCTTGATCAATGCTTCGAGCGCCGACGGCTCCATGTCGCCGACCGCGACCACGGCCATCCGATCGGGCCGGTACCATTTCGTGTAGAACGCGCGCAGTTCAGCCGGCGGAAACGCCTTCAGAATCTCCGGCTTTCCAATCGGCAGACGCTCGGCGTACTTCGATTGATGGAAGAGCACCGGGATCTGCTGATCGCGAAGCCGCGATCCCGCGCCCAGCCCGCCGCGCCATTCCTCGATCACGACGCCGCGCTCTTTCTCGATCTCTTTCGGGTCGAGGATCATGCCGCCCGCGAAGTCGGCGAGCGCCTGCATGCCCTTTTCGACGATCTCGGGGCGATCGGTCGGCAGCTGGAACATGTAGATCGTGTCGTCGAATCCCGTTTGCGCGTTGACGTGCGGGCCGAGGCGCGCGCCGGTCGCCTCGAACGTCGCGATGAGCTCACCAGGCTTGAAGCGCTTGCTGCCGTTGAAGCCCATGTGCTCGAGAAAATGTGCCAGCCCCTGCTGCGCGTCGCTCTCGTCGACCGATCCCGCCTTCACGACCAGCTGCAGCATCACCCGCTTCTCCGGGCGGCTGTTCCTGCGCACGTAGTACTTCAATCCGTTCGGCAGCGTCGCCGTCGTCACCGCCGGATCCAGGGGAATGATCGCGGCAGGCGCAAACGCGTCGGCGGCTGCCTGCGGCGCCGCTTGTCGCGCGGACAGCAGCGGCGTCGACAACGCACCGGCGGCAACACACAGGATGACGTTCGCGATCGAACGGCGGAACGGCGGAATCGGCATGACAGGCACTGTACTTCAGGGGCGCCGGGCTGCGGAAGTTGCCTGTGACGGACTGTGGGTCCGCGGTTACGGTACGGTCACGACAGTCTCGTATCCGCCCTCGAAACCCCTTCCCCTGCCGTCCGCCCGGGTGGCGTAAAACTCGCAGATACGGTTGAGTTCGGCTACAGTAGTCCCCCTCTCGGGTCGCGTCGAGGAGTCTCACCGCTAAACAAGGAGCCTCTCCATGGCGTCGCGGATGCGCATCGGCCTGACGGGCGTTGCAGTGGCCCTCCTGGGGCTTTCCGGGCTCGTTGGCGCACGCCAGCAGGAGCCGGCCAGGGTCTCGACCGTCAAGCCGGACTTCGACGTGCGCGCGGAGCGCAGGCCTGCGGCAGGGTCCCCGCGCGCCCTCGCGCAGCTCGCCCAGCGCGCCCGCGGCCGGACATCCCAGCGGCCGGACGTCACCCGGCTCCATCCCCACACGGGCGGCATTCGGGTGCTGGACGCGCCCGGCTGGACGATTCCTCCGGCAGCTCCTGCAGATGCGTTCCGATCCCTGCTCCAGCAGTCGGCCGATCGCCTGGGTCTCGATGACGAGGATCTCGAGTCGCTGACGATGGTGCGCGACTACGTGAGCCGATCCACGGCGCTGCGGCACGTGACTTTTGCGCAGGCGTTCGACGGGCGTCCGGTCTTCGGCGCCTCCGTGAGCGTCCACGTTGCGGCGGACGGCGACGTCGTGCGCGTGACGTCGAGCGCCGCGCGGGGGACCGATCGCTCGGGCGACGCGGCTGTCACCGCGGAAGACGCCGCTGCGGCCGCCGCGGCGAACATCCTCCCCGGATCGACCTTCGTGCCGGCCCGTGTTGCCTCGGGATCCGGCACGGCGCGTTTCGCGCGCGGCGCGTTCAAGCGGGACGTCACCGCGTCGCTCGAGTGGTTCGCGATCGACGGCGGCGCGCGGCTCGCGTGGCACGTCGAGATCGAGCCCGAGGGCGTACCGCAGTTCTACGACCTCCTGATCGATGCGGCGTCCGGCGATCTGCTCCTCCGGCGCAATCGCGTGCTCGACGCCGACGGCTCGGGCCGCGTGATTCAGTCGAACGAGACGCAGACGGCCGATCCGCGACGTCCCGATCAGATGCCGTCAGGCGCCGGCGCCTGTCCGCCCGCGCTCAACCACGAGCTCCGCGACCTGACGCAGCCATTCAGGGATCCGCAGTCCGCGCTCTTCAACACCGGACGTCTCTCGGGCAACAACGCGCACGTCTTCCGCGGCAACGCCTCGACCGAAGGTGCGCTCGGCGTGTTCGACGGCACGAGGTGGACGTTCGACAACCCGTTCAACTCCGCGGCGTCAGCCGAGACGTCGCTCTTCTTCGCGCTCAACTTCGCGCACGACTTCTTCTACGATCTCGGGTTCGACGAGGCGTCCGGCAATTTCCAGGTCGACAACTTCGGGCGCGGGGGCACGGGCGCCGACCCGGTGAAAGGACTCGCCCGGGCGGCCGGGCGCAACAACGCCACGTTCCAGCCGACGCCCGAAGGCACGAGCCCGATCATGAGCATGTTCCTCTGGGACGGGATCGGCTGCTGGGGCGAGGACGTCGACGGCGACGGCTCGCTCGACATCGACGCCGACTACGACGCCGACGTCGTGCTCCACGAGTACCACCACGGCGTCAGCCACCGCCTGAACACGTCGTTCACGGGCGCCGAAGCCAACGCCATGGGCGAAGGCGGCAGCGACTTCTTCGCCTACACCGTCAACGGCGACACGATACTCGCGGACTTCGCGCGGCCCGGCGGCATCCGCAACGTCAACGCGAAGACGTACGACGACTGGACGTGCCTGCTGATCGTCTTCTGCGAGGAACACGACAACGGCGAGATCTGGGCGAACGTGCTGTGGGACATTCGCGAGCGCTTTCGAACGGATCTCGTGCGCGGGAGCGAGGCCGCGGCCATCAACGAGGCCAGTCAGCTCTACGTGGATGCGCTCAAGCTGTCGCCGCCATCGCCAACGATGCTCGACATGCGCGACGCCATGCTGCTCGCCGACTCGATCCGGAATCCCGGCGTGCCGCGGAGCCAGAACTTCTGCGCGCTCTGGGAATCGTTCGCGGTGCGCGGAATGGGCGTGAACGCGACCGACACTCACGACAACGGCTCCAATCAGGTCGGGGCCAACTTCGCGGGGCCGTCGGGCTGCAACGCGCCGCCCGCGCCGATGACCGTCAGCGTGTCCGCCTCTCCGTCCACCGCGAACGAGGCCGGACCGGCCGACGGCGCATTCATCGTCCGGCGCAGCGAGGCTACGGCCAGCGCACTCGTCGTGAACGTCGCGATCGGGGGCACCGCGATCGCGGGCTCCGACTATCAGCCCATCCCGACCGTCGTCACGATCCCGCCGGACGCGCTGTCCGTGGCGGTCCCCGTTACGCCGATCGACGACCCCACGATCGAGGTCAACGAGTCGGTCGTCCTCACTCTCGGGGCCGGCACCGGCTACCTGGTGGGAACGCCGTCGACGGCCACGGTGTCGATCGTGAGCGACGACGCGCCGCCGGATCTCGTCGTCAGCACGCTGACCGCGCCGGCACACGGCGGGCCCGGGCTGACGATGGACGTCGATGATACGACGCGTAACCAGGGCACGGGCGCGTCGCTCCAGTCGTCCACGTCCTTCTACCTCTCGCTCAACAACAGCGTCGACGCCGCCGACACCCTGCTCGGCACCCGGCCCGTGCCCGCGCTGACGGCAGGTGTCAACGATCTCGCGACGACCCCGCTGACGATTCCGGAGGTCACAGTTCCCGGCATCTATCGGATCGTCGCCAAAGCCGACGGGCCCTCGCAGCTCGTCGAAACGTCGGAGTCGAACAACACGCGCGCCGTGATCGTGCGCATCGGTCCGGATCTGACCGTCACGACGCTGTCCGTGCCCGCGAACATCGCAGCCGGGGTGCCGTTCACGGCGTCCTATACGCTCTCGAACGCCGGTGGCAGCGTCAGCGGAGCATCGAACACGCGCTTCTATCTCTCGACCGACCTGACGGTGGATCCTGCCGACACCCCGCTCCAGGCGCAAACGGTCAGTCCGATCGACCCGGGCGTACCGGTCGCACTGACCTTCAACCTCGCGGCACCTTCCAACACGGTTGGAGGTCTGTACTACGTCGTCGCCGTCGCGGACGGAGACCTGCAGGTCGCCGAGTCCACCGAGACGAACAACGCCCGATTCGTGTCGACGCGCGTCGGCCCGGATCTGCGAGTGGCGACGCTGACCGTTCCGACGCGGGCGTCCGCGGGCAGCAGCTTCAGCGTCACGGAATCGACGAAGAACTTCGGCGTTGCCGTGGCTGGTTCGTCGCGGACCGCGTTCTACCTGTCGGCGAACGGACTGCTCGACGCGAGCGATGCTCCGCTCAACGTCTCGCGGCCGGTCGGCGCGCTCCTGCCCGGCGAGTCGAGCCTGGCGACGCCCACGATCACGCTTCCTGCCACCACGGCCGCCGGCGTCTGGTACATCATCGCGAACGCGGACGACGGGAACGAGGTCGCCGAGTCGACCGAGAACAACAACGCCAAGTACGACACGGTGAGCGTCGGGCCCGATCTGACGGTCTCGTCCGCGTCCGGTCCGGCCACGGCAACAGCGGGGACATCGATCACGGTGACGGACACCGTCAAGAACTCGGGAATCGATCCCGCCGGCGCATCGACGAATCGCTACTATCTCTCGTTGAACGCCGCCTTCGACGCGGGCGATACGCCGCTTGCAGCCGAGAGACCGGTGCTGGCGCTGCTGCCGAACGGCATACATACAGGATCGACGATCGTCGCCATTCCGGCCGGCTTGAGCGGCCGCCACTACGTGCTGATCGTCTCGGACGGCTACGGCGCCGTGGCCGAGGCGGCCGAAAACAACAACGTCAGAGCCGTCGTCGTGACGATCAATCCCTGATGCCGTGGCTGTAGCGCGCTGACGTGCCGCCGTTGCGCCGACGCGCCTTCGCGGGATACGCTTGCCGCCTCAGCCTCCAACCAAAGGATCACCCACGCATGAATCCGATCAACGGGCTGCTGGCAGCCCTGGGCGTGTTGACAGTTGTGTTCACGGCGGGATGGTTCAGGACCGTGTCCGGCATTCGCGGCGCCGCGGCCGGCGACTCGCCTGCAACCGATATCCGCGTCCCGAACCTGTTTCAGATTGTGCTGGGCGCCGTCACCAACTTCTTCGACGCCCTGGGGATCGGCTCGTTCGCGACGACGACCGCCGTCTTCCGCCTGCGCAAGATGGTGCCCGATCGCATCATCCCGGGCACGCTCAACGTCGGCCACACGCTTCCGACCGTCGTGCAGGCATTCATGTTCACGGCGATCATCCCGGTCGACGTCCTCACGCTCTTCTCGATGATTGCGGCCGCCGTGCTGGGCGCGTGGCTGGGGGCGGGCGTCGTGGCGGGCTGGTCGAAGCGCAAGGTCCAGATCGGCATGGGCGGCGCCCTGCTCGCGGCGGCGACGTTCATGCTGATGCGTCAGCTCAGCCTCTTTCCTCCCGGCAGCGAGGAGATCGGCGTGCGCGGCGCCACGCTCGCCATGGCGGTGGGCGGCAACTTCGTGCTGGGCGCGCTGATGACGCTCGGCATCGGGCTCTACGCGCCGTGCATGATTCTCGTCAGCCTGCTCGGGATGAGCGAGCGCACCGCCTTCCCGATCATGATGGGCTCCTGTGCGTTCCTGATGCCGGTCGGCAGCCTGCGCTTCATCCGCGAGCGGGCGTACAGCTTCCAGAATGCCGCCGGCCTCGCGATCGGCGGCATCGTCGGCTCCTATGTCGCCGCCAAATTTTTCTCCTCGCTGGACATCCGGACCGTCCGCTGGCTCGTCATCGTGGTGGTCCTCTACACGGCGATCACGATGCTCGTCTCCGCAACGAGGGAAGAGTCTTCAGAAGACGGCGTAGCGTGGGGGGCTATGGGCTCTAGGCTTTGGGCTTTGGCAAGAGCAGGGCTCGTTCTGCCGAGGTAACGACCTCCTCGACCGCCGCGAAGCGCGTTGCAGAGCACGGTTCTTCTCGAAAATGAGGCCAGCGTCGAAGAAACCAGAGTGCCTTGAACGCTCGGAGACCTGCCCGCTCCGCACCTGAAAGTTCGTCGCTTCCCCCGTCGCCGATGAACCAGGTTTCAGAGGCGTCGACCCCCAGGCGGCGGATGGCCGCCATGTAGATGTCGGGATCGGGCTTCGCCAGGCCGACTTCGAACGAGAACACCGCGCAGTCGAAACGCGAGGCGAGGGAACAGTGCGGCCACGCCGCCACGTCTTCCGCGAAGCAGTTGCTGATGACTCCGAGGCGCAGATTCCGGCTCCGAAGGCTGTCGACCATCATGAGCACCTGATGCTCGACCAGCGCGAACGGTTCTGCCTTGATGCGCCTCCGCTCGTCGCACAGCCGCTCCAGGGTGGCATCGTCGGCGTGGCGTCCGAGTGTGGTCGCTATGGCCTCGAGTGCTTGACGGAACGACACCTGTCCGACGGTCACCGCGGGACGAAGCGCCTTCCATCGACTCTTGAAGCTCTCTCGCTCGCACTCGAACTCAGGAGCCAGCGACGACACACCGGGCGGCTGGGTGAGAGACTCTGTGACCAGGGTCTCGAAGAGGTCGAACAGGACAGCCTTCAGCATCGGGCGTTGGGCTCTGGGCTTTCGCCCAAAGCCTAGAGCCGAAAATCTCCTACGCAAACACCCCGTGCATGAAGGGCGTGAAGCCCGGGAACACCACGCTCAGGTTCGGGTTCGCGAGCCGGCGCTGCACGATCTCCGCGAGGATGTTGCGATAGTCGATCGTGACATGGAGATCCTGGTTCTCGTAGAGCTGTCCGGCCGCAAGCCCGGGCCAGTTGCGCATGACGCGCCCGCCCTGGACGGCGCCGCCCATCACGAACATCACGTTGCCGTGGCCGTGGTCGGTGCCCTGGCTCGCGTTCTCGCGCGCGACGCGGCCGAACTCCGACATCACGACGACCGTGAGGCGGCTCATGCGGTTCGCCGCGTTCATGTCCAGGTGGAATGCGCCGAGCCCCTGCGCGAGCTGCTGCATCGTGACCGCCATGCCGCCGTTCAGAGGCCCTTGCGCGCTGTGAGTGTCCCACCCGCCGATGTCAATCTGGACGGCTTCGATGCCCATGTCGGACCGAATCAGCGCGGCCGTCGATCGCAGGGCGTTGGAGAAGCTGTTGTTCGGGTACACCGCGCCGCCCGCGGGCACGTAGCCGCCGATGTTGAGCGTGCTGAGCGTCGTGATCGTCCGCTGGGTGTTCAGCGCCGCCGTTCTCAACGGGTCGCGCTCGATCAGGTACGAGTTGCCGAGCCAGGCGAGACGCGCCGCGCGCGTCGACGAGTTGCCTGCGAGGCCGAAGTTCGACGGGTCGGGAATGGGCAGCGTGTCGGGACCGCCGACGAGCGTCTGCGGAAGACCGAACGCGAACCCGATCCCTCGAAGCGCCGCGTCGACGCGCATCGGCGGCTTGCTGGCCAGGTGCCGGCCGAGCCAGCCAGTGACGATGTTGCGGTCGCCAGGCTTGCCGATCTCCATGAAGAACTGCGCGTCGAAGTGCGAGCGCGAGGGGTCCGTGGAGCCCACGGCGTGCACGATCAGGAGCTGCCCCGACTGATAGGCGGGCAGGAGCCCGGCCATGGCGGTCGGCAGTCCGAAGAACCCGTCGAGGTTGAGCGCGGGCGTCGTCGAGCCGCTGTCAGGCCTCGGTATGGCGATGGTCGGCCGCAGCGAGTAGTACGACGGGTCGCCGAACGGCGGCACGAGCGTCAGCCCGTCTGCGCCGCCGCGAAGGAAGATCGAGACGAGCACGTCCCGATCCAAGTTCTCGGTCTGCGCGTAGGTCACGCGCGGCAGCCACGCGGGCACGCTCAGCGCGACGGTTGTCGCCGTGGTCCTGGCAACGAACTCACGGCGTGAGAGCGCGCGATATTCGTCGCACGCGCAGCTGTTATCGTGTGATGTCTTCTGGCTCGACATGGTTGCGCTCCTGAATCACCGGCCGCCGGTCAGTGCCACTGGAACCCTGGGGACGCGAGCGCGAGCCCGAACGCGTCGCGGATTCTCGACGACGACGGGGGATCCGGCCGCAGATACGTCATGATCGCTGCCTTGTCCGCCCCCGGCATCTCGCCCGCGAAGAGCAGCGCATCGATCCGATCCGCGACCTGCGCGGCGGTGGCCGCGCCCATCAGCAGCGCCGTCACGTCCACGTTCGCGCCGCTGACGCTGTTGTTCGCGAGGCTGAACGAGAAGTTCCAGCGCGGCAGCGGCAGCCCTCCCCAGTACTCGAACGTGTGGGGATAGCCGTCCGGCGGCCCCCACTGGAACGGCAGGTGCCCGAGCCCGCCGATGTACGTGCCGCGGATCGTGTTGAGCGACGTCACGTTCGCATTCATCACGCGAAGCGCGGAGACGATGAAGTGGAGCGGACGCTTGAAGAGCGGCGGCGCCCACAGCACGTTCTCGTACGACAGGAGGCGGCGCAGCAGCGACTTGATGTCGCCGTTGGTGCGCGTGAACTCTCCGGCGATGTCCTCGACGAGCGTCGTCGACGGGTTGTAGTCGAGGAACCACCGAATCAGCTTGCGCGAGACGAACCTCGCCGTGCTCGGATGGCGCGACAGGATGTTCAGGACGTTCAGGCCGTCGTTGAATCCGCCGCCCGCCGCGATCGGCACGCCCAGCACGAGCTTGCTGCCGTTGTCGTGCCGGTTCGCATCGTAGAAGAACTGGCCGGCGGTCGGATCGCCGGTGTTGCCGCGCGTGCGCCACCCGGTGAAGCACCGCGCGACCTCGACGATATCCTGCTGGGTGTACCCGCCGTTGACGCCGAGCGTGTGGAGCTCCATCACTTCGCGCGCGAAGTTCTGGTTCGGCACCCGTCCCGGGCGGCCGTCGCTCTGCGTGTTGTTGAGATACACGAGCATCGCGGGACTCGACGCGCTCGCGTTGAGCATCTGCGGAAACGTTGTCATCGCGAGGCGGCGGTACACGTCGCGGTCTTCCTGGGTCTTCAGGATGCCGACCTGGCCCATGTTCGTGTTGAAGTGATCGCGCCAGAACTCGACCGTGCGCTCGAACAGCTGACGGTTCGAGTAGGTCTCGCGGAGGATCGTCGCTTCCTGGACCTCGCGCTGCACCAGGGCGGAATCCGTCTGATACAGCGAAAACGGCGAGAACCCGATCGTCTGGAGCGGCGCGACCCGTGCCTCGGCCTCCGGATCGCCGAGGGTCTCGTAGTTCAGCTGCCAGTCGAGATACCCGTTGTAGCCGAGCGAATTGATCCAGGTGACGTCGTTCTGCGTCACGCCGTACGTCACCCTGCGGAGCAGCCGCATCTCGCCGCTCTGGACGGTGGCGGGGCGCGACGGTCGCGGGCCGCGGACCTGCGCTTCCGCGCGCGCGGCGGCGCCCAGCGCGCCAAGTCCCAGCAACGCCCGCCGCGATAGACGGCGGCCGCTCTCGGCCTGGTCGTGCGACTCGGCGCTCGGTGAGCGCTCCGGATTCCTGGTTGACGCCATGGCACCTGTCTCCTTCGCGATCAGTTCTGCACTCTGAAGTACCTGCTCCCCACGCCGGACGCCTGGCCCGTATTGTCGCGGATCACCCAGTTGATCGTGTGCAGCCCGTTCGACAGCGTCCGGGTGTCGATCGTGAAGTGGCCGACCGCGCCGCGCCCGCCCGTCGTGTTGAACAGGCCGGGGAACAGCCCCGAGATGTCGGCGCGAACGTTGTTGTACACCGGGTGGCCGCGGAAGACACCGTCGACGTAGACGTCGATCGTGCTGCCGTCGACCGGGATCTGGCGCGGGCTCGGTGCGAGCGCCCATCCGAAGTTGATGATCGTCCCCGACACCGTCGCGCCCTGCGCCGGCGTGTCGATCGTGCCGAACGGCCGCGTGGACGTCGCGTTCGCGGCGACGATGCGGCGGGAACCGAGCAGCGTCGTCAGGCCGCCGTTGTCGGTCGCGATCGCGTGCAGATCGAACGTCCCGTTGCCCTGGTTCGGCAGCATGTTCGTCAGCACCATGAAGCCCCAGCCGGCGTTGTCGGCGTCGGGCATGTTCGGGAACGCCGCCTGGACGTCGGGGCGCGCGCCGCGAATGAAGATCGCGCGGCCGATGAACACGAGCCCGTTGGGATCCTCGCTGCCGACAGGCGAACGGAGCACGTCGACCGACGCAATCCCGGCGTCGTCGAGCGCCCAGCCCGTGACGGCCATCTCTCCGGTCACCGTCACGTTGTTCGCCGGGGTGTCGACGACGCCGATCGGCGGCGCGGGTGCGCTCAACGTGACCGCCACGGACGCGCTCATCGTGAACCCGCCCGAGACCGTACTCCGGCCGTAGGCCACAATCGTGTACGACCCTGGCCCAAGCGTCGCGGTCCCGGTGAACGTGAAGCCGGAGCTCGTGAATCTCGATCCGTGCGCGGCGCCGATGTCCGGCCGCGCGATGCCATACGTGGCGGCACCGAGGAAGACCCCCGCGCCGCCCGCCGGAACCGCGTAGATGTGCACGGTGTCGACGCCCGTTCCCGACGCGGCCGTGCCGTCGACCGCCCATCCTCGCACGACGACGGGTTGCGGCGCGGCGCCGGCGACGGGTGCTTCAATCGTAATGAACTGACCCGGCTGCACGCGCAGCATCGGCGCACCGGCGGCCGCGCGTCCGTCGGGATTGATGATCGTGATCGGCTTCAGGCCCGGCGTCGAGTTGACCGTGGAGATGTTGAGGCGCACGGTCGTCGGGCTCAGATACGTGACGCTGTTGACTGTCACGCCGGGAATGCTGGCACCGAGGTGGCACAGAAAGCCGGCGCCCGGATCGAAGAATTCGCTGCCCCCGCTCGAGCTGCCGGTGACGTCGATGTTGACCGACGGCAGGTTGCCCGCCACGACCGCAGGATTCACGCTGATCGGCGTCGCCGGCAGCGGACCAACCGTGCGCGCGACCTGCAGGCCGTACGAGTTCACCGCATCGGTGAACTGCTGCACGGTCCAGATCGTCGAGCCGTCGCATCCGTCCACCATCGTCGCGGACGCGCCGCCCCAGCGCCGGCCGCGCGCTGCGGTGCCCGGATCACCGGGCGGGTTGTACGCGTCGTTCGCGGCGGTGTAGAGCTGCGACGAGGCAAACGTGTTCGCCGGACTCGTGGCGAACCGCTCGGCGGCGCCCGCGTTGGCGTACTGCGTGGCGCCTGCCGCGCTGAACCCGATGATCGTCCGGCCGCGCGTGGACGTGTCGATCGACGGCACCCAGTAGTTGAGCTCGTTGAAGCTTCCGGGCGCGCCGGGCGTGAAGATCGTGCCCGACTGCAGCACGGTCGGCGTCGAGCCCGGGGATCCAATCTGGTACCAGCGGACGCCGTTCCGGTTCGCGGAGGCGCTCGCCTGCCCGTTGTCCAGGACGCCGATCGTCTGCGACGTCCAGATCGTGCCGCCGCGCAGGCTCGCGGACGTCAGCCGATCGTCGCCGCCGTCGAGGTGCCCGTTCGCGCCGCCCGTGTTCCCCAGATGACGCACCGTGATCGGAGCCGCCGTCGGCGCGACCCCGTTGACGGGAATGTTGGCGGAAATGGTCGGCGTCGAGCCCGGATTGGACACGCGCCGCAGCATGAGCGTTCCGTACGACGCGTTGTCGACGCCGATGAAATAGCCGACGCCCGTCGCATCCTCGCTGTCGACGCCCACGGGAGCGAACGGACCCTGGCCGGCGAAGTTTCCAGTCAGGCCGTGGAACGCCGTCACCGCGATCGTGGCCCCATTGATGACGGAGGTCTTGCGCACGACGTAGCCCGACGTGCCGGCGTAGTTGACGCCGTTGTCGCAGAACTGGACCACGCCGATGTAGAGCGCGAAGGGATCGATGGCAAGCGTCGGCGAATCGACCGCGCACGTCGCCGCCGGATAGCTGTTGTCGAACGCGAAGAAGCTCCAGACCGTCGTGGCGGTAATCGTCGACGCGTTGCTGGAGGCAATCACGATGCGCCCGATCGGGGCGTCGGTTCCAGCGATGACGAACCAGCGGCCCGCGAGCCGGTCGTACTTCACCTTCGGCGAAAACGTCGACGCGCCGTTGCGCACCGACGCGAAGAACGTGTTCGTCGTCGTGTTCAGCACGCCGTCGGGCGCGCCGGTAACCTTCGATATCGTACGGATACGGCCGGTCGCCGCGATGATGAACTGCGAGGGGCCCGCGCCGCCGCTCGGATCCGGCGGAAGCGAGCCGGTGTCCCCGAGGTGCGATCCGGTGAACGACTGCGAGAGCGTGACCGCCTCGCTGGCATCGAGCGGCGCAGCCGCGAGCTCAGCCTCAATGGCCTCGTCGCGGCGGGGCCGGACGCGCGAGTCGGGGCGCGGGGCAATGCGCCGGCGCGTGATCGACGGCGCGGCCTGGGCGTCCCGTACGCCGTCCTCGGCATTCAGCTGCCACGTGAGGAACTGCGGCGGACCGCCCGGCGCCTGCGCCGAGATGCGCGGCGCGGCCGCGCCCCCCGCGAACAGCGCCGCCACCGCAATCGCCAGAACGAACGCTCTCCGCGCGCGCAAGAATCCCCCAGGATTACGGAATTGAGACATGAATAGGCTCACGAGGTACCGCCGCCCGGAGGGGCGGCGGCCTCGGGGCCTGCAGAGGCCGTACCCGGCTGGGGCGCGCCATTTCCCACGGAATTTGGGCCGAAAACGCCCACCGCCACGGTTTCCGGCGTCGTCAGAAGTGTGCCCGGTCGTGCAAGTCTGTCAGTTTTACTCGACGGTGCTCGCACCCGGCCTCTTATGGCCGCATAACAGAATCCGATTCGCCGCCGCCCGGAGGCGCCGCTAGAATGCACACCGAGTCCTCCGCGGACGGCGCATCCGGCGTCGAGCGGACCGTATCCGGGAGAAAGCACTCATGCGTATCAGCCGCGTCGCCCTGATCAGTGTCGTCCTCGCCGGCATCATGCCAGGGCCTGCCGCGGCCCAGGGAACGGTCGCCGACTACCAGAGGGCCATGGGCCTCCGCGAGAAATACCAGGGCCTCGCCGTCAACGTCCCCGAACCGGCCACATGGGTCGAGAAGACGCCGCGCTTCTGGTATCGCAAGTCCGTGAAGGGCGGCAGCGAGTTCGTGCTCGTGGACGCGACAACCGAGCAGAAGCGGCCGGTCTTCGATCACGAGAAGCTCGCAGCGGCACTGACGGGTGTCGTCAAACCTGAGAAGCCGTACACGGCGATCACGCTCCCCTTCAACACGTTCAACCTCGTCGACGGCGAGCGCGCGATTGAAATCACCGTCAGCAACGTCGCGTGGCGCTGCAACCTGAGCGAATACGCCTGCCGCACGGATCCTCCGGGTGGACGAGGCGGGCGCGGCGGACGAGGAGGGCGCGGTGGCGGCCTCAGCGGGCCGGTTCGCGCCGAGTTCGACGTCAACGGCGTCGAGGCGCGCAAGTCGCCCGACGGCAAGCTCGAAGCCCTCGTGAACAACTACAACGTCGCGATTCGCGAAGTCGGCAAGACCGCGGTCACGCTCCTCAGCACCGACGGGTCCGAGGGCAGCTACTACGATCCGAATTCGCTCGTCTGGTCGCCGGACTCACGGAAGATCGCCGCGTACAAGATCAAGCCGGGCTTCCGCAGGTACGTCCACTACGTGCAGTCGTCGCCGGAGGATCAGCTCCAGCCGAAGCACTCCACGCTGCAGTACGCGAAGCCGGGCGACATCCTCGACGCCGAGAAGCCGGTCGTCTTCCACCTCGACACGAAGAAGCTCCTCACGGTCGACGATGCGTCGTTTCCGAATGCGTACGACATGACCGCGCTCGTGTGGCGCAAGGACAGCTCGGCCTTCACGTTCGAATACAACCAGCGCGGCCACCAGGTGTACCGCGTCATCGAGGTCGACGCCGCGACGGCGAAGCCGCGCACCGTCATCAGCGAGGAGCCGAAGACATTCTTCAGCTATTCGGGCAAGCGCTACCGGCTCGACGTGGCCGACGGCAAGGAAGTGATCTGGATGTCGGAGCGCGACGGCTGGAACCACCTGTACATGTACGACGGGGTGTCGGGAACGGTGAAGCAGCAGATCACCAAGGGCGAGTGGGCGGTGCGCACCGTCATCGGCGTCGACGAGGAGAAGCGGCAGATCTGGTTCTCGGCGAACGGCCTGTATCCCGGCAAGGATCCCTACTTCGTGCACTACTACCGGATCAACTTCGACGGGACGGGCCTGACGACGCTCACGACGGCGGACGCGAACCACGTCGTGAACTTCTCATCGGATCGCGCGTACTACGTCGACACGTATTCGCGCATCGACCTGCCGCCGGTGTCCGAGCTCCGGCGCGGAGACGGCTCGCTCGTCGCGCAGATGGAGTCGGCCGACATCGCGGAGCTCAAGAAGGCGGGATGGAAGCCGCCGGAAGTCTTCACGGCCAAGGGGCGCGACGGCAAGACCGACATCTGGGGCGTGATCCTCCGCCCGACGAACTTCGATCCCGCGAAGAAGTACCCCGTGATCGAGAACATCTACGCGGGACCTCAGGGGTCGTTCGTACCGAAGTCGTTCGCCGCGTTCAACGGGATGCAGGCCACCGCGGAGCTCGGCTTCATCGTCGTGCAGATCGACGGGATGGGCACCAACTACCGGTCGAAGGCGTTCCACGACGCGGCGTGGAAGAACCTCGGCGACGCCGGGTTCCCCGATCGCATCGCCTGGCACAAGGCGGCCGCCGCGAAGTATCCGTACTACGACATCACGCGCGTCGGGCTGTATGGCACGTCGGCGGGCGGGCAGAACTCGCTCGGCGGGCTGCTCTTCCATCCGGACTTCTACGACGTGGCGGTCTCCTCCGCGGGCTGCCACGACAACCGGATGGACAAGATCTGGTGGAACGAGCAGTGGATGGGCTGGCCGATCGGGCCGGAGTACGCGGCCTCGTCGAACGTCGACAACGCGCACCGCCTGCAGGGCAAGGTTCTGCTCGTCGTCGGCGAGATGGACAACAACGTCGATCCGGCGTCGACGTATCAGGTCGTCAACCAGCTGATCAAGAACAACAAGAACTTCGACCTGCTGGTGATTCCAAACGCGCTGCACACATCCGGCGGCGCGTACGGCGATCACAAGCGGTACGACTACTTCGTGCAGCACCTGCTCGGCGTCAAGCCGCCGGAGTGGAAAGCGCTCGAGCCCGCGTCGAAGCCGACGTCGACGTCCGCGGACTCTCGCCTGTAGTGTCCGGCTTTAGCCGGACCTCGATCTCGCTCCGTACGCATACTCGATCAACTCATCCCGTTCGTAGACGCTCGATCGGACGTGCGGATAGTCCCGTACATCATCCGCAAGACCCGCGCGCACCGGATTCTCCAGCACGTAGCCGACGACGACGGGGGCCGGCTCCTCGCTTCTCAGCACATGCTCGTAGCTGTAACGCTGCCAGAGCGGCGTGCCGTACCGCTGCTTGTAGTAGTAGCCAGACATCTGCTTCGCGCGCGAGATGAACCGCTTCAACTCTGCGCCGTCGTCGAGACCCTCGACCACGAGGTGCGCATGGTCGGGCATGAAGCAGCAGACAATTATTGAAAACCGTTCTTCCTGACCAGCGCGCAGGAATTGCGACCACACGAGGGCGACCGCCTCCGCGTTTTCAAAGGCCGGGGCGCGGCGCAGGGCGCAGAAAGTCAGGAAGTACCTGGTAGATGCCGGCGTAGTCGTGATCGGCCAGACGACGGGGACAGTTCGTGCGCATGCGATGGGCATGGCAAGACTGCGTCCGTCGTGGTTGGTCCGGCTAAAGCCGGACACTACAGGCGGGGGGACGCTACTTCACGGCCTCGTCGAGGAGCGCGAACGGGGAGGGAGGCGTGTCGGAGAACACGCGCGCGCGCCAGTCAGGCACGAGCGCGTCGATCAGCAGAAAGAGCGCGAGGCCCTCGTCCTGCGACCAGAACCGGCGGTTGTCGCGGACCAGGCGCAGCGTCTCGGTCTCGCTGCCGATGCGAGCCTTCGTCAGGCGATACGCGGCCCACTGGCCGACGCCTTCCATCGTGAGGAACAGGCTCTCGATCTCGGCGTAGACCGCGTTCGATCCCGTGAAGTACCGCGCGTGCCGCCGGCGCACGAGCTCGAGCGCGCGCGCGGTGAGATGCCGCCGCTTCGCGGGATCGCTCTCGAGCGCGGCGCGGTAGAAACGGTCGCGCTCCTCGTTCACGGCGGACTCGAAGCCCGGCACCCGCTGAAACTCCCATTGCACGACGTCGTCGTTCATCGGATAAATGAGGTCGTGCTTGCGCGCGAGCTCGCGCACGCGGCGGTTGATGGGCACGAGCAGGCGGACGTGCGTCATCTCGTGGCTGAACACGCCCTGCAGGAACTCGGCGCGCGTCGGCGCGCTGACCCCGCGCGTCTGCCACACCGACGGCATCGCCATCACGAAGAACGCCGCGCGGCTGTCGCGATAGAGCGAGGTGCTCGCCTTCACCTCCACCGGCTGCGGCGAGCCGTTCGGAAGCAGGAACGTCCCCGCGTGCGAGAGAGCACGAACAGGCACTGGCGCTCCGCCGAACCTGAGAGTCGTCTGAACGGGCCGCCCGTCGGCGCCCGGACTCGCCTCCGTCGAGAGGTGCCACACGCAGGACTCATCGTACAGGACGATCCAGGGCAGCGCTGTCGACGCGATCCGGAGGTCCTCACGGCTGACGCGCTCCCACCCGTCGAGGGCGCGCTGAAGCCACCCGATCTCGTGCTCGGGAAACGTACAGGATGGCCGACCCTGGCCCTGGTGCGCGGAAGACACGCCCATCGCCGGCGTCAGCGCCGCCAGGACTGCGGCGAGGAATAGAAACTGCCGGCACGCTCGCACCCGGGAGCCCCCTGCTACGCTATAGACGATTGGGTTCCGCCCTGTGTTGGGTTAACGGAGTCTAGCAGGCCGCGCCCCGTTCCGGCACCCGTGGCATACACTTTCTCAATGCGTTTGGTGGGCACCGGATGGGCCCCACACGTGTTCTTCGTGGTGCTCCTGATCGTCGGGTTCAGATTGAACGAAATCAGCAACAGGGGAATCGCGATCTTCGTGCTCCTCTGGATCGCTGGCCTCTTCAGTCTTCCGCTCATCGCGCCGGGTGTTCCGCTCTTTCCGCCGTTCGTCGCAGTCCTCGACATCGTGCTCGTGTTCGTGATCTTCAAGGGCGACATTCGGCTCAAGTGACAAGGGCTCCAGGATGCCGATGAATCTCCGCGGGAACTCCGGCGAAGAGCACCCGCCTCCGGCGCAGCGCTCGTACCGGCTCTGGGCGGCTTTCGCCGTACTCCCGTTCGTGGACGCACTTGCAGGGTTCCTCGGGTTCCCGCTGGTGTGGTACACAGGAGGCCACACGGGTCAGCAGCTCCATGACGCCGCGCAGGCCGCTCGTGCCTTCGGACTGGTCGCGGGGCTGCTGGGCCTGGTCGTCACGCTCGGCGGAGCGGTCCCCGCCGTGTTCTGGCTGATGAAGCGAGGTCCGGTCACCTTGTCGCAACTCATCGCGGCGGGGCTGATTCTCGGCAATATCCCGTTCGTGAGTTACGTCTTTCGTCTCGTGTGGTCGCTGAGCCTCATGGCTCTGAACGGCGAACCGATCTCCCGACACCTCGCGCCAATTCCGGATCTGATCGCCGGAACACTCCGCGCGCTCGCGATCGGGTCCACCTTTGGAACCCTGTCCGCCGGCGTGTTCTGGTTCGTCGGGATTCGCGGCGACGCGCGACTCACGTCGGCGGCGGAGTCGAGAGGGTCCGGCTAGAGCGGTTTCAGAACGCTGTAGTGTCCGGCTTTACCCGGACCGGAACGGGTCCACCTGAAGGTGGACACTACAGGAGTCCTCCTACCGAAGACACTCTCGCGCGAGGCGCTCGTAGCCAGCGACCGCGGCGTCGAGCTCGTCGAGGGCGACGAACTCATTGTCTGTGTGCGCGACGAGGAACGATCCGGGACCGAACAGCAGCGGCGCGCCCCAGCGATCCAGGAGCGGCACGTCGGTCGTGAAGGGGAACACCTCCGTGTCGAAGCCCGGCACCGTGTGCATGCGGATCGGCCGGACGCGGAGCACCTCCTCGACCGCGACTCGCGGCTCCAGCGCACCGAGTACCCGCAGGATGTCGTCTGCGGATCCGATCGTCCTGAACATCACTTCGGCCGACGCGCTCGCCGGAATGACGTTCGGGGCGACGCCTCCCTCGATCAGTCCGACGGTGTAGAACGTCGATCCGAGGTCGGGGTCGGTTGGCAGCGGCAGTGAACGCAGATCGACGAGCGCGTCGAGCAGCTTCTCGATCGCCGATTCTCCCTGCTCGGGCGCGGCGGAATGCGCGGCGCGCCCGCGCGCATGCAGCCGGACGCGCAGGTTGCCGCGCGTCGCCGTCGCCAGGCGGTTGTCGGTGGGCTCGCCGTTGATCAGGAACCTGCAGGTGTTCGGAATCGTGTTCGCGGCAGCCGCGCCGTCGCTGCCCCGCTCCTCGCCGACGACGAAGAGCAGGCCGACGCGGCGCTCGCCCGCGCCGCGCAGGCGCTCGGCGGCCGCGACCTGCACGGCGAGGATCCCCTTGGCATCGCAGGCGCCGCGCCCGTACAGGCGTCCGTCGGCGACGCGGCTCGGGAAGAACGGCGGCACGCAATCGAAGTGGGTGGAGAAGACCACGGCGGGATCGTCGAGCGTCGCGAGGACGTTGGCGCATCCCCGCTCGATCCGCTGCTCGGTGACCGAGTAACCCAGCTCGCGCAGCGCCGCGGCGAGCCACGCGCCCGCCTCCGTTTCGCGGCCCGTGGTCGAATCGATGTCGATGAGCGATCGCGCAAAGGCGAGCGTGGCTACCGAATCCATTGCTCGAGCGCCGTGCGCGCGTCGGTCCGCTCGTCCCGGTACTTCACGATGATCGGCGTCGAGACGGCAAGGCCCCACTCACGGCCCTTGCCCGACATCACCGGCCGCGTGCCGGGGACGACGACCGCGCCCTCGGGAACGATCAGCGGCTGGCCGGGCGCAGCTTCGATGATCCGCTCGTTGGGCAGATCGTACAGCGGCGTCGAGCCGGTAATCACGACTCCGGACGCCAGAACCGCGCGGCGCTTGACGATCGCTCCCTCGTAGACGCCGCAGTTGCCGCCCACGAGCACGTCATCTTCGACGATCACGGGGAGCGCGCCGACGGGCTCGAGCACCCCGCCGATCTGCGCGGCAGCGCTCAGGTGCACGCGGCTGCCGATCTGCGCGCACGATCCGACGAGCGCGTGCGAGTCGACCAGCGTGCCTTCGCCGACCCACGCGCCGATGTTGATGTACATCGGCGGCATGCAGATCACGCCGCGCCCGAGGTAGGCCCCGTCGCGGACGGTCGAACCGCCCGGCACCACGCGGACGCCGCTCGCGGCATCCAGGCGCTTGAGCGGCAGGGTGTCCTTGTCGAAGAACGGCCAGCGGCCATGATCCGAGGAGACGTCCGCGATGTCGCCGAACCGGAACCCGAGCAGGATTCCCTGCTTGACCCACGTGTTGACGCGCCACCCTGTGGCTGCCGAGTCGTCGGGTTCCGCGGCCCTGACGGTACCGGCCGACAACTGGGCGCGAAGCCGCGCGAATGCGTCGCGGGCGGCTGCACGATCCGCCTGCGGGCCGGCCGATGACAGCGTCTCGATTTCCTCCGTCAGCGTCATGCGCGCCCGCCGACGGCCGACAGCGACGCGTCCGCTTTTCGCGCCTCGAGCACCTGCCGGATCTTCGCGCGCGACGCCTCCCGCGGCGGAACCATCGGCAGCCGGTACACCTCTTCGAGCAGGCCCATCGCCGCCATGGCGCTCTTGACCGGGATCGGGTTCGACTCGATGAAGTTCACCATCATCAACGGGAGCAGCTCCTCGTGGACGCGCCGCGCCGCGGCGAAGTCGCCGCTCTCCGCGTGCTCGACCATGCGCGCCATCTCGGCAGGCACTTCGTTGCGCGGCCACCGAGACGATTCCACGGCCGCCGACCGCCATCAACGGCAGTGTCAGCGCGTCGTCACCCGACAGCACGATGAAGTCGCGCGGCACCGCGCCGCAGATCTCGACCATCTGCGTGATGTTGCCGGACGCTTCCTTCACGCCGGCGATACCGGGGACACCGCTGAGGCGGACGATCGTCGCGACGTCCACGTTGCAGCCCGTTCGCCCGGGCACGTTGTAGACGATGATCGGAAGGCCGACCTCGCCTGCGATCGCACTGTAGTGCTGAAAGAGTCCTTCGGGCGTGGGCTTGTTGTAGTACGGCGTCACCGACAGGATCCCTGCGGCGCCCGCGCGCTTCATGCGCTTCGCGGCGTGAATCACTTCCTTCGTGTTGTAGCCGCCGGCACCGGCGAGCACCGGCACGCGGCCCGCCGCTTCGTCGACGACCAGCTCGACGACGCGCAGGCGCTCGTCGTCGGAGAGCGTCGGACTCTCACCGGTCGTGCCGCAGGGCACGAGAAAGTGGATGCCCGCGTCGATCTGACGCTTCGCGAGCCGCTTGACGGCAGGCTCGTCGATCGCGCCATCGCGCGTGAACGGCGTCACGAGCGCGGTCCCGCATCCGGTCCAGGGCGTTCGCATGCTGTCTCTCCTCGTTGGCTCGTGGCCCGTCCGCGCTGAAGAAGGCCCACCTCGCGGGCGGGGCATCCCGGCTGGCCGCGTTGCTCCTCCCTCGAATACTCCCGGTATTGTCGGTCGTCGCGCCTTGCCATCCGGGCGCCGCGCTCCACGATCTGGTCCTTCCTCAGCGCGGAAGGGCCACTACTGCAAACCCAGCACGTCCCTCATCGAAAACCAGCCGCGACGTCCGTTCACCCAGCGCGCCGCCTCGAGCGCGCCACGCGCGAAGACGGCGTGCGGTCGCGCGCCGTGTGCGTGAGCGTAATGGTATCCGCAGGACCGTCGAATCCGACCGTGTGCGTGCCCGGAATCGACCCGACACGCGTCGACGCGACGTCGATCGCGGATCGTATCCCGGCCTGCGCAATCGCCTGTCGAAACGCGATCGCAGTGCCGGACGGCGCGTCTCTCTTCGCGGCGTGATGGCGCTCGTGAATCCAGGCGCCGAACTCCGGCTCGCGGCCATGAGCTCGGCGGCGCGTTCGCCGCCAGCGCGATGAAGATGTTCACGCCCAGGGCGAAGTTCGGCGCCGCGATGACTCCGACGGGATGCCGGGCGAGCTCCTCTCGCACCGCCGCTTCCTCGTCCTGCCACCCGGTCGTGCCAATGACCAGCGTTCCCCGAGCCGCGAGATCGCGCGCGTTTCGCGCGACCGCCGCCGCGGTCGAGAAGTCGATCGCGACGTCTGCGCCGGCCACTCGTCGCCGCCGACTGCGCGCTCGTGAGACGCCCGACGACGTCGACTCCGTACTCGGCCGCCAGCTGTTCGACGAGCCGGCCCATTCGCCCGTGACCGATGAGCAGGACGCGAAGCGCGCCGCGTCGCTCACCGCGCGGCCTCGACGGCCCTGCCGCGCGCGGAGGCGAAGCAGTCCTCGTGCAGGCGCTTCATCGCGCGCGGCACATCCCGATCGCGGAGGACGACCGTGAGGTTCCGGCGGGAGGCTGCCTGCGACACCATCCGCAGCGGCAATCCTTCGAGCGCCGCCATCAGTCGGACCGCGAGCGCGGGATCACGGCGGAGGTTGTCGCCGACGGCGCTGACAATTGCCATCTCGTGTTCGATCTTGACGTCCGCGATCACTCGCAGGTCGCGTTCGATCGCCGCGAGCCGCCGGTCGTCGTCCAGGGTCATCGACACGCTGACTTCGGATGTCGTCACCACGTCCACCGAGGTGGCGTGCTGCTCGAAGACTTCGAATACGCGCCGCAGAAAGCCATGGGCGAGGAGCATGCGCGTCGAGGTCACGTCGATGACGGTGATGTTGCGTTTGCTCGCCAGGGCCGCGATCGGACGATCGTCGGTCGGCGGAACATGGCGGGTGATGAGGCTGCCGGGCCGTCGGGGCGGCGAATTGAGGATGCGGACGGGTATCCCGTCTTCTACCGCCGGGAAGAATGGTGCTGGGATGCAGCACCTTGGCGCCGAAGTATGCGAGCTCTGACGCTTCGTCGAACGACAGGTGAGGTACGACCTCCGCCCCCTCGACGACGCGTGGATCCGCCGTGAGCATCCCGTCGACGTCGGTCCAGATCTGGATTTCGCGTGCGTTGAGCGCTGCCCCCAGCACGGAGGCGGAATAGTCGGACCCGCCGCGCCCGAGCGTCGTCGTGATGCCGGCTGCCGTCGCTCCGACAAATCCGCCGGTGACCGCGACTTCTCCCGATCCGACGAGGGCGGCAGTTCGCGAGCGGCAGCCGCGCGCGTGGCGTCGAGCGAGCGGAGCGGCACGGGGACGTCCGTCGTCGGTGATCAGGACGCGTCGCGGGTCGATCCAGACGAGCGGGGGTGCCGGCGACGTCAGCGCAGCAGCAACAATCCGGCTCGACTCAGGAGTTCCCCCGCGGCCACGACGCGATCGGGACGCCACGCGGAGGTCAGATCGCGAAGAACGGCCACGCGAGTTCAGCACCGATCGCAGCTCGTCGCATTGGCCGAGAATCATGGGGAGCGACTGTCTGCATCGGCGACCGGTTCCCTCGATTGCGGCGCGATGCCGCCCCTCGACGGAATCAACGCGGCCTCCGCTGCCTGACATTCCCCGGGACGCGCCAGCTCGCACGCCCGCAGGAGCTCGTCGGTCACGCCCGACATGGCGGAAACGACAACGACCGGCGGGATCGCCGAGGCCACGGCCGAGCCGGACGAGGCGAACGACCCTGGAGATCGCGGCAGCGTCGGCGACCGACGTCCCGCCGAATTTCATGATCAGCGGACGCATCATTCTCACCGGGGGACTTCGTCCCCCGGTCTCCGCTTGGACACGCGCTCTCGCGGGGCCCCTCGCTCCCCGCTCCGCTCGCGTGGCTCGCTCGCTGCGCATGCTCGGCACCCTGGCACCTTTCGCAAGCTCTCAGTCGCCTCTGAGCCAACCCTCGGCGAGCAGCAGCTCGGCGTTCAGCAGCGCGGCGCCGGCAGCTCCGCGAACGGTGTTGTGACCGAGCGCGACGAACCGTGTTCCGAGGACGGGGCACGGCCGCACACGGCCAACGGTCACCGTCATCCCGTTTCCGCGCATCGACGTCGAGTCGAGGCTGCGGCCGGATCCGTCTGACGAATACTTCGATCGGCTGCCGGGCGGCGCTCGGGAGGCGCAATTCCTGCGGACGTCCGCGCCAGCCGCTCGAGCGCGCACGCATCGTCGGACACCGACGGCTTCTGGTCGAAGGCCACGGAAACCGTCATCGTGTGACCGTCGACGACGGGCACGCGCGTCGTGTGAGCGCTGACGACGACGGGGTGCGGGATGACGCGATCGCCGGTCAACGTTCCGAGGATCTTGCCCGGTTCTCGCTCTGGATCTTGTCCTCTTCGCCGCCACGATTACCGGGATGACGTTACCGACGACGTCGAACGACGCGACTCCGGGATAGCCCGGCGCCCGAGACCGCCTGCAGCGTCGTTGTCAGCACCGAGCGGATGCCCGAACTGCCTCAGCGGCGCGAGCACCATCGCCAGGACGACTATCGCACAGTTCGGGTTCGTGACGATCGCGCCTTTCCAGCCGCGCACGCGTCGCTGAACGTCGATCAGCGCAAGGTGATCGGCGATTGATTTCCGGGATGAGCAGCGGCACGTTCTCCTCCATCCGGAAGCTGCGGGCGTTGCTGACGACGATGTGGCCGGCGGCGGCAAAGGCCGGCTCGAGTCCTGTCGCAGCGGTGGCGTCGAGCGCCGAGAACAGGATGCGCGGCGCTCGTTCCCGGCGTGCAGGCGTCCACCTTCGTGTCGAGCACCTCGGCGGGTGGAATCGAGGACAGCCGCCAGTCAACGCGTCGCGGTACGTGCGTCCTTCGGATCGCTCACTCGCCGCCAGCCACACCGTCCTGAACCACGGGTGCCCCGAGAGCAGCCGGACGAACTGCTGGCCGACCATGCCGGTCGCGCCGAGGATGCCGACCTCGAGAGGTCTTCCACCCACCGGATCTGCTGAAGTCATGAGTTGGCCAGTCCTTGAAACCGTCGAAAAAGCACGCGCAAACGAAAAAACCCGCCGACCTGATACAGGCCGGCGGGTTCGGATGTCCGTTCGTGTCTCGTCAGATCACGCTCGCACTCAAACCACCAGCCTGCAGGGCCGCTTGGCCCGCTTTCGGGAGGTGGTCTGGGTCGTGCGCGCGATCATTGGACGAGAGTATAGCCCACCCAAAGGGGGACACTCAAGGGGGACACGATTTACACTGCTGGCTCATGCGACTGCCACTCTTGTTCGCCGCGATCCTCCTGCTTCAGGCCACGGCGCTCCAATGGACGCCGGTGACGACTGGCGTGACGGCGCGCCTCCGAGGCGTGAGCGCGGTCAACGACCGCGTCGCCTGGGCCAGCGGCGCGAACGGAACGGTCGTCAGGACGGCCGATGGCGGCGCGACCTGGCAGCCGCTGAAAGTGCCTGCCAGCGAAAAGCTCGATTTCCGCGACGTCGACGCCGTCGACGAGCGGACGGCGTACGTCCTCAGCATCGGCCCGGGCGAGGCTTCGCGGATCTACAAGACGAGCGATGCCGGCGCGACGTGGACCGAGCAGTTCGTCAACCGCGATCCGAAGGCCTTCTTCGACGCGATGTCGTTCTGGGACGCGCGGCGGGGCATCGCCGTCAGCGATTCGGTCGACGCGCAGTTCGTCGTGCTCACGACAATCGACGGCGGCCGATCCTGGACTCGCGTGCCCGCGGAGCGCTTTCCACCCGCGCTCGCCAACGAAGGATTCTTCGCCGCCAGCGGCACGAACGTCGCCGTCCTGCGACCCAATCACGTGTGGATCGCGACCGGCGCGGCCGCCGAGTCGCGCGTGCTCCACTCGAGCGACGGCGGCCGGACGTGGACCATCGCGAAGACGCCGCTCGCATCGGGACCGTCCGCCGGCATCTTCTCGATCGCCTTCAGCGACGCCGCCCACGGCATCGTCGTCGGCGGCGACTACAAGGCGGAGTCGGCCGCCGTCGACAACGCGGCGATCACGAGCGACGGCGGAAAGACGTGGACGCCGGTCAAGGGGCTGTCGGGGTTTCGATCGGCCGTCCAGTATCTGTCGAGAGATGGACGATCCGTGATCGCCGTGGGACCCGCGGGATCCGATCACTCGACGGACGGCGGCCGGACCTGGAAGCCGCTCGCGGGACCGGGGTTCCACACGCTCAGCATCGCGCCCGGATGGAGAACCGGATTCGCCGCGGGCGAACGCGGCGCCATCGCGAAGCTGACGGTCAGTGGCTCATCGCGTACAGGAACACGTTGATTCCCACCGCGTAGCCCTTGGGCGAGAACAGGTAGAAGTACCGCGGGTCAGCCGCCTCACGCTCCCAGGCGTCGGCGATGTCGGTGTTGTGCGTCATCAGCACCATCAGCCGTCCTCGAGCGTCCTTGACGCCCTTCAGGTTGACCCTCTCGCTCTCGTGACCGAGCTCCGACGTCTCGCCGCCGGATCGGCTCCAATGGTTGATCGATGGAATCTGCGGAATGCGATCGAACTCGAACATCATCCGGAAGATCGGATGATCGTTGCCGAGATCGACGATGGGGTACTGCTCGCGCGGAAGGATGCGATCGAGCTCTTCAGCCCAGAACGCGAGACTCTCGGAGCCCCAGAAATCATCCGCCCAGAGAAACCCGCCCTTCAGGAGGTACTGCCGCAGGTTCGCAACCTCCTCGTCGGTGAACTGCGCCGTGCCCGCGTCCTCGATCGTCACGATCGGACAGTTGAACAGGAGCTCGTCGTCGGCGCGCAGGACGAGATGATTCGGCTCGCCGTCGGGATTCTGGCTGACGCGGGTTTTCGTCAGCTCCGAGAAGCGGATCATGAAGTTGACGTCGGCGTCGGGATAGTCGGTCCACCATCCCTGGCCGCCGTACGCCCTGCGCACCTGCCGGTAGTACAGGCGGCAGAAGTTGAATGTCCCGTCGAAGCTCTCCGCCGTCGCGTACCTGATGATCCGCGGGCCGCGCGACCATTGAAAGTATTCCTGCGCGCTGACGGTAGCGGCAACCGTCAGCGCCGCGGCAGCGGCGAGGATCCGGACGCGCACATTACTGCTTCTTGTCAGGGGCCTTGTCCGGTGCCTTGTCGGACGGCTTCGCGCCTTCGGGACCCTTCGACAGCGAGCGATAGTACTGCTCGACGACCTTGCGGAACTGCTCGGGCACTTCGTCGGACCCCGAGAGCAGCACCTGACCCTCGCGCGCTTCGAGCCGGCGGCGCAGGTCGTACTCCACGCGCTTGGCGCTGTCGGTGACCTGCGACTGGAGCCGCGCGATCTCCTCGACGTCCTTGTAGATCTGCTCGTCCGCGAGCTGCCGCAGGTTCCGCAGCATCGCGTCGATCTCCTTCGGATCGACCTTCTCGCTCTGCAGCAGGCGGCGCAGCTGTTCCGCCTCGCGCGTCCAGCGCTGGACTTCGTTGCGGAACTGACGAACGTCCTCGTTCGTGAAGCCGCCCGGCCGTCGATCGCCGAAGCCGCCGCCGGTGAACGGGCTCTGCCCGAGGGACATCTGACCATCGGCGCCGGTCGAGGGCCTTCCGTTTTCGCCCCGGCCGCCCTGACCCTGCTGGCCCTGCTGACCGTCACGCCCGCCCTGACCCTGACCTTGCTGGCCTTGGCCCTGCTGGCCTTGGCCCTGCTGGCCCTGACCCTGCTGTCCCTGACCTTGCTGCCCTGCCCTGACCTTGCTGACCCTGGCCCTGTTGTCCCTGGCCCTGCTGGCCCTGTCCTTCTTGGCCCTGCTGACCCTGCTGGCCCTGGCCCTGCTGACCCTGCTGCTGATCGCCGCGCTGTCCCTGCTGCCCCGATCGCTCGCGCATGCGCTGATCGAGCGATTCCATGCCCCGCGCGAGTTCGCGCGCCTTGTCGAGCGCGCTCGCGCGCGTGTCGGGCCGCGACCGTCCCAGCGCCGCCGCGGCGTCGGCGATCTTCTTCTGCATCTCGCCGACGTTGTTCCCGATCTCCTGCTCGAAGTTCGCTGCGTCGCTGCCCTGCACGCCGGCGCGGATCATCGATCGCGAGTAGCGGATCTTGTCGCGCAGGCGGTTCTCGCGCATCGAGGTCGACGCTTCGTTCAGCTTGCGCGACGCGTCGCGTTCGCTGCGGGCGAGATCGTCGGCGGTTCGCTCGATCTGCTTCTCGAGCTCGGCGACCTTCGATTCGAGGCCGTCCTTTCGTTCGCTGAGCTGCTGCACGCGCTCCTGCCTCGCGGCGCCTGCGGAATCCAGGCCGCGCACGCCCTCCGCGATCTGCTGCTGCTCGCGCGCGATTTCATCCGCCTGGCGCATCGCGTCCTTGAGATCGCGCTCGGCGCGGCCGCTCTGCGACTGCTGCAAGCGGCGCTGCGCTTCCTGCAGCTTGTCGAGCGCGGTCGCGGCCTGCGCGGCGCCCGACTGCCCGTTCGCCGAGGCCTGCCGCATCTGATCGGCGGCCTGACGGAGCTGACGCGCGGATTCGGCGAGCTCCGGACGATTTTCCTCGCGCGACAGCTGCTCGAGGCGCCGCGCGGCTTCCTCGGCCTGCTCGGCCAGCTCGCGCTGCCCGCCTGCGCCGCCGCCAGCTGCCTGCTGTCCGAGCTGCGCCCGCCGGCGCTGACGCTCGGCTTCCTGCTCCTGCCGCCGCGCGAGCTCCTTCAGCTTCTCGAGCAGCTCGTCGAGCTTCTGATCCGACTGCTGCTGCTGCGCGCGCTGCGCCGTCTCGTACTGATTCGCCATCTTGTCGAGCTCGAGCTCGAACAGATCGGCGAGGTCCTGCGCCATCGAGCTCTGGCCACCGCCGCCGCCACCGCCCGCCTGGCGGCCCATCTGCACCTGGACCTCGTATTCCTCTTCCGCACGCTGGAGGATCTGAAGCGCCTTCTGCTCCGGTTCGAGCGCACCCTGCGGATCGGCTTTCTGCAGCCTGGCCTCGGCGTTCTTCATCTCGGTGACCGCCTGCGGGAGCAGGTCGGCGATCTTCTTGAACGACGGATCCTGCTGCACGAGGCGGCTGTTCATGCGCGTGATCAGCCCGTCGACCTGATCGCGCAGCTTGGCCTGCGACAGCGCGATCACGGTCGAGTTCTCGCGCACCTTGTCGGCTGAAAGCGTCTTGCGATCGCGGTTCACGTTGAACGTGGCCGCGATGATCTGCCGCTGCTGCTGTGAGAGCGCGCCGACCTCGCCGCCGCCACCGCCGCCGCCGCCGCCCGCGCCCGCATCGGACTCGGCCCGGCGGAACTCCTTCCTCAGCGGACGAATCTGGAGGAAGTAGATGTCGCTCGTCTGGCGCTTGCCGCCGCTCGCGTCGTTGTCGGCCGCGCGCGCGTAGTACGACACGAAGTCGCCCGGCTTGAGGTCCAGCTCCTCGAGATAGAACGTGTGGCCAGCCGTGACCTCCGACAGGCGGTTCTTCCCGTCGAAGAGCCGCAGGCTCTTTTCCGCCGTACCGTTGACCGAATACACCAGCTCGAGATCCCTGACGCCGAAGTCGTCCTCGGCGCGGGCCTCGACCAGGACCTCTTCGATCGGCGATGCGGTGGTGTCGCGTCCAGGCTTCGCAATCGACACCGTCGGCGGTTGATCGGTCAGCACGTCGATCGTGTACTGCGGCGACGCGGAGACGCGCTCGCCCGTCGGCGCGTCGAGCTCGAAGCGATAGAAGCCGTCCTTCTCCGCCTTGAACGCCGCGGACAGCGTACCGTCCGGCGCCGCCGTCAGCGCGACCTTCGCTTCGTCCTGCAGGATGATCTGTCCGCCGCGCGCGGTCATCGTCGGCGTCACCTTGACGCGAACCTCGGTGCCCTTGAGCACGGCGAGGTCGCCGCCGTCCTCGATCTTGCGCGGCGCAAGCCCGGTGTATGCGGGGAAGTGGAGCTCGAGCTCGAGCTTCTGGACGTAGGGCAGATCGACGACCTTCAGCGTGAACACCGCCGACTTCACGCCCTCGGCCTCGACGAAGTAGTCGATCGGCGACGCCAGATCGAACAGCATGCCTTCGTACTTGTTGCCCTCGGCGCTGTTCTCGCTGCGCACGAGCGCCACGCGCTCGAACGGCGTGTCGGGCGCCTTGCGGATCATCAGCGACGCTTCGGAGGCCTCGAACCCGGCGAGCGTCGCCGTGATCGTCTGATCCACGCCGCGCGGTACGCTCGCGTTGCCGGGCGCGACGTCGATCCGGTACGGCGCGGCGGCCTGCACGCTGCGCGAGACGACGAGGAGCGCCGACAGGCCGTGACGGAGGAACCGCGGGCCGAGCGAGAAGAGCGCGACCGCCGCGATGGCGATGACGGCAAACGTCGTCGCGTAGCGCCGCATCGGCGATCGCTCGACGTTGCGTCCCCAGTCGATCGCTTCCACCTTGCGCACTGCAGACTCGATGAGGCGCGCAACCAGCCGCTGCGAGTGCGGCGATCCATCCGACTGCGCCAGCCGGCTCGCCTCGATCGCGCTGATGATCTCCGCCTGGAGCGACGGCTCGTGTTCCTCGAGGTACATCGCCACCTGCTCGTCGGTGACGCGCCAGAGCAGCGGGCGAACGATGAACCAGCCGATGAGGCTGGCGAACGCGAGAGCCAGCAGAATGCGGAACGTGACGATCGATCCCGGCGTGAAGCGCCAGGACTCGAGACCCCATGCGGAAGCGATGAGCGCCAGCGCGCCGAGACCCAGCACGCCGACCGCACCTCGGAGCATCAGCTTGTACCGCCAGCGGCGGCGAACCTGATGGATGGCTCCGACGAGATCCGAGGGACCGTCCTGAGATCCCGCGAGGGAATGCGGCATGCGCATGGCGTTTTCGCTCCTGTTACCAGCTTACACTGTCAATCGGTTGGCCACGACGGTTTCAGCCCCGAGCAGCACCAGCCCCGCAAAGAGCAGGTACCACCAGACGCGCTGCGCCGATTCCTGCGCCTCATCGGTCGGCGGAGGCGGCGGTCCGTCCCGCGAATCACCCCCCGCTCGTCCCATGGCGGCCGCGACGATCTCGTGCGGATCGAGCGACGCCAGATCCGACTCGGCCAGGTTGACGTTGCTCGCAACGACCACCGGCTCGTCGCTCTCCTGTCCCTGCGCGCGGAACTCGTAGAATCCCTGCTCCGCTAGTTCCAGCACTTCAGGTCCGTCGCCGTCGAGCGAGATCCGCTGACCGCCGGGCGCGATGGCGACACGCGAAATATCTGACGCCCTCGACGGCGTCTGGCCGGGACCCCCGGCGCGCGCGGCAGGCGCAGCCGCACGGAGACCGGGATCGACGACGTCCCCGACCGTGCGCCACGGTTTCGGTTCCTGATACCCGCCGAGATGCCGGATCACGCGGTGCACGAAGGGGACGAACACGGGTTTGAGCGCGAGGTCGGTCCAGCCGGTATCGAGGGTCGACGTCCACATCAGCACGCGGCCGGTGCCCGCCTTCCGCTCGACGAGCGCGGCCTGGCCATCGTCGAACCGCGCCAGCGTCTGGACGCCGGTGCTCGCCGCCGGCGCCGTGACGCTTCGATAGCCGTAGAAGCGCGCCGAGGCGAAGTCGCCCGTCCGCGGACCGCGGAAGACTTCGAAGAGCGGATGCCCGTACTCGAGCGCGCCGAGCCTTGCGGCTGCGCCGCGCGTGCGATCGACCGGAGGTCCCGGAACCGCGGGAAGGAGATCGCTCGACGGCCACACGGCACGCTCTCCGAGCGCGACGAACAGCCCGCCGCCGCCCACGACGAACGCCTTCAACCGATCCGCCGTGTTCTGCGCAATCGGCGCGTCGTTGAGGATGACGACGGCCGCCCAGGACAAGTCGTCGTTCGAGATCGAGTCCGCCTGCCGGACTCTGACCTCCATGCGCGGCGTTTCGCTCACCGCGACGGCTCGCGCGAGATACAAGCTGCTGTTGCGCTGCGCGCCGGGGCGCTCGGCGATCACGACGCGGACCGGCTCCTCGGGCGAGACGACGAAATGAAACACGTTGTCGCGCGCGAGCGCGTCGTCTGCGAGCCGCACGGACGCGCGGACGTTGCGCTCCGCGACCGTGACCGGATCGAAGGTCGTCGACGCCGAGCCGCCGGCCGCGACGTTCAGCCGTCGCGTCTGGATCGCGCGGCCTCCAATCTCGAGCGAGATCGACACGTCGGACGCTGCGCTGGGCGAATGGTTCACCGCGCCGCTCGTCACGATGACGCGCTGCTGCTCCTGGAACTCGCTCTGCTGGAGCGCGACGGGCGCGATCGCGAGATTGGGCTTGCCCGTGTCGGTGATCGCCATGGGCGTCAGCACCGCGCCGTCCGGCAGCCGCACGCCGTCGCTCCCCTGCCAGCCACCGCGCTGGAAGTCGGTGATGAGGATCGCTTCGCGCCTCGGCAGCGCGGACTCGCTGAGAATGCTGCCTGCCAGCTTGAGCGCCGGGCCGTACCGCGTCGCGCCCGCACCCGGCTGCACGCCGCTGACGGCCGCCAGCATCCGCCCCTTGTCGGCCGCCGATCGCAGGGCGACTTCCGTCGACGTCGAGAAGAAGACGAGCGACGCGCGATCGGACGACGACAACCCGTTGATCGCGTTCTGCGCCGCGCCGATAGCCCTGGCCCACTTGTCGCCGTAGCCCATGCTGTACGACCGATCGAGCAGGACGACCACTTCGCGCGCGCCCGACGCCCCCGCGAGGATCTCCGACTGCCGCAGGAACGGCCGCGTGAACGCCAGCACGATGAGCGCGAGCGCCGCGAGCCGCATGAAGAGCAGCAGCCAGTGGCGGATCCGCCGGCGCTGGACCGACTGATACGGAATCTTCCGAAGGAACATCAGCGACGGAAACTGGACGACGTTCTTCCGCTCCTTCTGAATGAGGTGCAGGATGACCGGGATCGCGAGCCCGGCCAGGCCGAGAAGGAACAGCGGCGTGAGGAAGCTCATCGTATCCTCGACAGCCGCTCGCGCGTCGACAGGTAGCTGAACAGCGCGTGGTCCAGCGGCGTCGCGGTACTGAGCTGCGTGTAGTCGATCCGGTTCGCGGAGAAGCGCTCGCGCAGCGCGTTCACGTGCGCCTCCACCAGCGCCTTGTACTGATCCGCCAGCGCGTCGGGCACGATCGGAATCTGCTCGCCGGTCTCGAGGTCCTCGAACGCCGACGGATCCCGGAACGAGAAATCGAGCTCGGCCGGATCCAGCAGGTGGAACACCGCGAGATCGTTGCCGCGAAAGCGCAGCGGTCCGATCGCGTCGAGGACCGCATCAGGCTCCTCGTACAGATCAGAGATGAGAACGATGAGGCCGCGGCGCCCGAAGTGCTCCGCCATCTTGTGCAGCGGCGCCCGCAGGGCTCCAGGCTTCTTCGGCGTCAGGCGATCGAGCACGTGCAGCGTGACGTCCATGTGCTTCGCGGACGGCGGGACGAACTCGACGATGTCGTCGTCGAACGCCACGAGGCCCACGCGATCGCGCTGCCGGTGCACGAGATACGTCAGGCAGCCGGCCAGCATCTTTCCGTACTCGAGCTTCGTGATGCCGCGCGTGCCGAAGCCCATCGACTTCGACACGTCCAGCAGGACGGAGAAATTCGAGTTCGAATCCGCCTCGTACTCCTTGATGTAGTACCGATCGGTCCGTGCGTAGAGCCGCCAGTCCACGCGACGGATGTCGTCTCCCGGCACGTACCCGCGGTGCTCGGCAAAATCCACCGAGGCGCCGAAGTACGGCGAGCGGTGGATGCCGTTGATGAAGCCGTCGACGACGGCGCGCGCGACGAGCTCCAGGTTCCCGATGCGCGCGAGCACGACGGGATCCACGAAGCGGGCGCCGGGAATTGCGGATTGATCCATGGCGGCGATCGGCGCGGGCCTACATCCCGGAGCGCGGCACCGGCACCGCTTCGAGCAGCCGGTCGATCAGCACGTCGCTCGTGATCCCTTCCGACTGCGCGTGGAAGTTCGTCAGCACGCGATGCCGCATGACGGGATGCGCCAGCGCCCGGATGTCGTCGAAGTTGACGTGGTAGCGGCCGCTCGTGATCGCGCGCGCCTTCGCGCCGAGCACGAGATACTGCGCCGCCCGGACGCTCGCGCCGAACGCCGCCCACTTCTTGATCTGCTCCGGCGCCGACGGCGACTTCGGCCGGCTCGATCGAACGAGGCTCAGCGCGTAGCGCATCACCGGCTCGGCCACCGGCACGCGGCGGACCAGCCGCTGGAACGCGACGAGATCCTGTCCGCTGACCGGCCGCTCGAACTTCGGCTCCAGGATCGCCGTCGTCGTCCGGACGACCTCGTACTCCTCGTCTTCCGGCGGATGGTCGATCACGATGTGGAACATGAAGCGATCGAGCTGGGCCTCGGGCAGCGGGTACGTGCCTTCGAGCTCGATCGGGTTCTGCGTCGCGAAGACGTAGAACGGCTCCTCGAGCTGATAGGTGCGGCCCTGGATCGTCACGCGGTGCTCCTGCATCGCTTCGAGCAGCGCCGACTGCGTCTTGGGCGGCGTCCGGTTGATCTCGTCCGCCAGGACGATGTTGGCGAAGATCGGTCCGGGCGCGAACACCATCTGCCGGCGGCCGGTCGTGCTGTCCTCCTGGATGATGTCCGTGCCGGTGATGTCGGACGGCATCAGGTCGGGCGTGAACTGGATGCGGGAGAACTTCAGGTCCAGCACGCGCGCGAGGGTATGGATCAGGAGCGTCTTCGCGAGGCCCGGCACGCCGACGATGAGGCTGTTGCCGCCGACGAACAGCGACAGCAGCACCTGATGCACGGTGTCGGCCTGGCCGATGATCAACTTCTGCAGCTCCGAGACGATCTGATCCCGGCCCTGCTTCATCCGGTCGGCCAACGCCACGTCATCAGGAGACTCGATATCGACGACTTGCTGCGCCACACGATCCACTTGGGCCTCGCTTTCAGTGTCAGCTACCAGCTTCCAGCTACCGGCTTCCAGCTACGAGCCTCAAGCCACTCCAGCTTCCCGCTGGAAGCTGGAAGCTGGCAGCTGGCAGCCGATCAATGCGTCAGTGCATAAATGAAATAGTTCACGCCGAACTTGTACGCCTCGTTCGAGAGGTCGACCGGCATCGTCCCCTGGTCGGAGAACTCCCAGAACTCGCCGAGATCCTGATTGTGCCCTGCCACCGCGATGAGGCGCTTCTTCGGGTCGTTGTCCTCGAAGATCCCGTAGTAGGTTTCCTTGCCGTAGAACCCGAAGTCGAAGTTCTTGATCTCGAAGAACGAATTGAAGATCAGCTGCCCCGGATCGAGCGCGACGAATCGCAGCTCGGGCACCACCCGCTTCATCTGCTCCTCGAGGTTGTACAGGTCGTTCTGGCGGAAGTCATCGAAGATGATGAACCCGCCCTTGAGCAGGTACTGCCGCAGGCTTCTCGCTTCTTCGTCCGTCGTCGTCCAGTAGCCGGGCTCCGACACGTACGCGATTGGGTAGTCGAAGAGCTCGGGGTCGTCGAGCTTGAAGACGTTCGAGCCGTCCGTCCTGGGCTCGGCGACGGTCAGCTCCTTCAGGATCTTCATCAGGTGCGTGTCCGCGGTGGGATAGTCGTGAGCCCAGGGCGGCTCGCCTCTGCTGCCTCGCGCGCGGCTGAAGCCTCCGCCTCCGCCCCCCAATCCCGTGTCGAAGCGCACGCGCACAAAGACGAGCCGCCCGTCGTACTCGACGTTGCCGGGGAACGACTGCGCCGCCGACAGCAGGAAGTCCTCCGCGAAGACGGCGCCCGCCGCCAGCGCCAGGACGAATGCAATCGCGAGGGCTCTGCGCATCACTTCTTGTCCAGCTCTCGAATCTGACGGCTCTTGAGCGCCAGGTCGGTCGCCAGCTTCTCGAGCTCGTTCGTGTAGCGATCGGCCGGCATGCTGCCCTTCAGGAGCTTCAGCGCCTCGATCCGCCGCTCGAGGTCGCGCCGCTCGAGATACAACGCCCGCAGCTTGGGATCGGCCGGCAACGGATCGCCAGCCGTCGTGCTCCCGAGCGACAAAACTGCCGCCACTCGCCCATGCTTGCCGTCCACTGACGGATCGGGGACGCCTTCTCCGCCGCTGTCGCTGAGCAGCGCATGCTCGGTCAGCATGATCCCTTCGCGCTCGTACGCGGTCGCCACTTCCCGCTTCGCGTACGTGAATGCTTCGAGCACCGAGACGCGCTTGTTCTTGTCGAAATCCGCGTCGCTCCCCGCGATCGCGTCGACGAAATAGCCGCCGAAGAGCGTCGCGAACCGTTCGCTGCCGGTGCGCGTGGCGCTGACGATCGTCCGGCCCTGACCGGCGAGCGCCTCCACGAACGGCGCGCTCGCGCTCGCCGTGTTGACGAACACCACGTGCCGCGACTTCAGTCCCTTGAGCAGCGGCGCGAAGTCCGCCGGCGTCACGTCCGGCCCCGGCAGGTTGAACTTCGCCACCTTCCCGTCGAACGTCCCGTGCCCGATGAGCACGACGAACACGACGTCATCCTCGCCCGCCGCTTTCAGCGACTCGAAGGCCTTGACGATCTCGTCCTTCGACGATCGTCCGGTGATGCGCTTCGGATCGACATCGGGCTTCTCGGCCAGATAGATCGGCTTCGCGACACCGAGCTTCGCGGAAGCGTCGAAGAGCGTGGCGCCCCATCGCTGAAAGAGCTCCGCGTGCTCCGGCTCGCCCGCCAGGCCCACGATCACCGCGAGGTGCGTCGTCTGCGCAAGACCCGGCGCCGCCGTCAACAACGTGGCGGCAAACACGATCGCAGCTAAGAAAGACAGCGAACCTTTGCACCCTGCACCCCGGCACCCTGGCACCTTTGCACCCTGGCACCCTGCTCTAAGCCATTCCCACTGCACGCCGGTACGCCCACTCCGCGCACGTGAGGCCGACGAGCACGAGGAGCACGATCGGCATGTGCCACAGATCGCGCTCCTCGACGGTCGTCACGCCGCGACCCGTGTACTTGAGATCCTCCGGCAGCGTCGCGAGCGTTTCCGGCGTGTAGAAACGGCCGCCGGTTTCGTCAGCGATCCTCTTCAGCCGGGCCGCGTGCATCGTCGCGTCGAAGTACTCCGCGTCGCCAGGCGCGGCACGGACGTGCGCCTGGCCCGCGCCGAGCGGCTTGCCGGCGCGCGATGCTTCGACGCGAGCGGCATACATCCCCTGCGCGCTCGAGACGAACGTGCCGCGATACTGGCCGTTCCGCTCGCCGGTCCACTGCATCGGCACGTCGAGGATCCCGCCCGCGGGCGTCGAGATTTTCGCGACGACCTGCGCGTCGTTCAGCTCGAGGAACGTGTCGTCGACCACGCTCGCCGTCACCGTGACCGGCTCGCCCGCCTCGACGCGATCGGCGGACGTCCGCACGTCGACCGGCCCGGGCACGCCGTCGACGAGCCATCGCAGGAGCTGACGCCAGATGTTCTCGTGCGTCATGTCCTCGAGCGGGATGCTCGCGTGCATCTGCCACCGCCACGAATCGAGCACGGTGAACGCCAGCGCCTTGCCGCGGCCGTACTGCTGGAACGCGAGCACCGGCTGCGAGCCGCGGCGCTCGTCGGTTCCGGTGAGCAGGACCGTCGCACCCGGCTTCACCCCCTTCACGATGTTCGCGCTGATGAGCGTCGGCAGATCGTTCCAGCGATTGAGCGATGCTGCCTCGGTCGGCGCGATCTGCGCGAGCGCGTGGCCCTCGCCCGCGCGGGTCGGTCGGACTTTCAGCCGCGACACGGTCCACGAATCGGCCGATCGATTCATCCGCTCGAGCACGACGGGCAGCGCGTCGGCGACAGGCGTCCCGGCGTATCCGCCTTCGGAGAACGAGCGCCCGCCGCCGAGCATCAGCAGCCCGCCGCCGCGGCGCTCGACGAACTCGGAAATCATGCGAAGCTGATCGCCCGTGAACGCGCCCGCCTCGATGCTGCCAAGGATCAGGCCGCGATAGGCGAAGAGCTCGTCGCGCGTCTTGGGAAAGCCGCCCGCCAGCTGCTCCGGCGTGTCGAGCAGCAGGCGGTAGTACTTGTTGTCGGCGGTGCGGACGATCGTCACGACCTGGAGGTTCTTGTCGCCGACGACGGCGCGGTGCAGGAACGATTGCTCGGGTCGCGGCTCGCCTTCGAAATAGAGAATCTTCTCGGTGCGGTCGTACACGTCGACCAGCGCCTCGCGCTGATTGTTCTGGGTCACCAGCTCTCCAACACGCGGCGAGATCCTGAAGCGGAACACGCGCGGCCCGGAGTCGGATGCCGTGAAGCGCACGCGGACCGCGGCCGGCTCGCCGTCGATCGGAAGCTTCAGCTCCTGCGATCCGACGATGCGTCCCTCGTCCTCGACGTCGAGCGTGACGGTCTCGCCCGCGTAACCGGTCTGCGTCACGAGCGCGTCGACCATGAGCGAGGTCCCCTTCAGCGCGGTCGCTGGCGTGGACACGCGATCGATCTGGACGTCCTTGGTGAGCGTCTCCCTCCCGAGGCCGACGGTGAAGACGGGCACGTCGGCGGCCTTCATCGCCAGGAGCGCCTCGGTCAGCTCGCCGTCCGTCGTGTCGGCCCCGTCGGTCACGACGACGAGGCCGGCGAGCGGCAGTCCCGCCAGCTCCTGTCGCGCGCCGTCGAGCGCCCCGGCCAGCCGAGTTTGCGCGCCGCTGAACGTCAAATCGGCAGGCGAGGCCATTCGCTGCGCGGTCGAGGAGAACCGGAAGCTTCGGAGGACGAACCGGCTCGACAGCGCCTTCAAGGTCGCCGCATCCGGACCGGCCAGGTTCTGGCGGACGAACGCGCCGCGCGCCTGGCCGTTCACGTCCGCAATCTGCATGCTCCGCGAGTCGTCGATGAGAATGCCGAGGAAATTCTGCTGGGGGACCGCGGCCTTCACCACGAGCACGGGACGAAACAGGCAGAACAGCACGAGGGCCAGCGCGGCGAGCCTGAGCCCGACCAGGACGGCGCGGTGGCGCGTCGCGCTCGTCGCCCGCGCGGATCGATACGTGAGAATCGTGACGATGATGGCGGCGGCGACGAGGGCGGCGGCGACGTACGAGCCCGTCGTCGGCACCAGGCGGAATTCTCCCTGCTGAAAGACGACCGGGCGGTAATTGAAGAGCAGCCGAAAGAGCGAGTCGAGCACGCCTGTCCCCCGTGGCGAAAAGCCGAGCCCAGGCGTGGATTGTATAACCGCCCGTGCCTCAATCCGAGAACGTGAAACGGTGAAATTCCTGTGAGTTGCGGCACGGTCCGGCTAAAGCCGGACTCTACGCGCCTGTAGTGTCCGGCTTCAGCCGGACCGGACAGTTGTAGTGTCCGGCTTCAGCCGGACCGGTACATCTCTACTGCTATGACGACGGCGGCCCCCGCGCAGCTTCACGTGAGTGACGAAGCGGGTGAGGAATCTCAGCGCGGCAGCGGCATCACCTGGAACGTCTGCGATTCGCCGATCGGCGTCACCACGTCGCCCGTCAGCTTGCCAATCGTCGCGCGGTAGCGCCCCGGGGCGGCCGCGGGTCCTTGCGGCACGCCGCCGCGGCCGCCGAACGCTGGAGGCGGCTCATCCTGGTCGTCGTCCTCGGCCGTCGATGCTTCCCGGAGAGCGCCGGCGCCCCTGCCACCGCCCCGCCCGCCCTGGCCCGCCGGCGGTTCGCCGCGAAGGTTCCAGGCGATGCGATGGACGCCGGTCGTGCCCTGCAGATCGAGACGCCGAAGCGGCTTCCCCGTATCGTCGGCGATCGTCAGCACGAGCCTTGCGTCGGCCGCCGGCGCCGGGCCGACGTGATACGTGAAGACCGCGCCGTACGGCGGGTTCGGCGTGGTCTCGTTGCCCCATGCCGCGTCGTAGTGCGTCAGCTCGTTGAAGCTGTAGGCGTCGCGAAGAGGGAAGAGCCTGCGCCTCCTCCGTCAGGCTCTGCGGCGTGAGACCGCGCAGGGCGGAATAGTCGTCGAGGATGAAGGCGCCGCGGCCGAACGTGCCGACGACCAGATCGCTCTCGCGCCGCTGAATCTGCAGATCCCTCGCCTGGGTGGTCGGAATGCCGCCCCTGAGCTGCGTCCACCGCGCGCCGCCGTCGATGCTGAACCAGACGCCGAACTCCATGCCCGCGAACAGCAGGTTGCCGTTGATGTGATCCTGCGCGATGGCCCACGCGCCGGATCGCTGCGGCAGGTTGCCTGCGATCGAGGACCACGTGCGGCCGCGATCGGTGCTCTTATAGACGTACGGCTTGTAGTCTCCGCGCTGGTAGTTGTTGAACGTCGCGAACACGGTGTTGGGGTCGCGCGGCGACGCCAGCACGTCGGTGACGAACGTGTATTCGGGCAGCCCGGGAAGCTTCTCGATCTTCGTCCAGTTCCTGCCGCCGTCCTCGGTCACCTGCACGAGCCCGTCGTCGCGTGCCGACGTAAATCAACCCTTCGGAAAGCGGCGATTCGTCCAGGGTCGTGATCGTGCTGAGCTGCGTCGTCGCCTGGTTGAACGCGACCGAATCGCGCGGCCAGACCTTGCCCATGATGGGGATCTCAGCCGGATCCAGGTTCCTCGTCAGGTCGTCGCTGACGGCGACCCAGTTCTCGCCGCGATCGTCGCTGCGATACACGCGGTGGCCGGCGACGTAGATGCGCCGCGCGGCGTGCGGGCTGATGATACAGAGGCGTGTCCCAGTGCCAGCGCCCGGTGGCGCCACGCCCGCCGCCGCGGCCGCCCTGCCCTCCGCGTCCGCCCGCAGGCGCTGCCGCATCGGCCGGCGCCGCGGGTGGCGGCGGGAAGATCTGCTGATTGACGCGCTGGCGCATGCTGAGGCGCTCGCCGGTCGTGAGGTCGAGCCGGCTGAGAGCTGCCTTCCTGCGTCTCGGCGTAGACGATGTTCGGGTTCTCCGGATCGCTGCGCGTCTGGAACCCGTCGCCGGTGCCGATGCGGTACCAATCGCTCGTCCTGATGCCGACACGGTTGAACGTGCGCGACGGACCGCAGATGGATCCGTTGTCCTGCATGCCGCCGCAGACGTTGTAGAACGGCTTCGCGTTGTCGACGCTCACGCGGTAGAACTGCGACAGCGGCAGGTTCGTGAAGTGCCGCCACGTCTTCATCCCGTCGTAGGTCTCGTAGAGGCCGCCGTCGTTGCCGATGATGATGTGGTTCTTGTCCGTCGGATCGAACACGATGTCGTGGTGATCGACGTGCACGCCCTGCATCGGCACCGTGGACCAGCTCTTCCCGCCGTCGGTGCTGCGCCACATCTTGGTCTGCGGCGACCAGATCGTCTCGGGATCGTGCCCGTCGACGAAGATCTCGTTGTAGTAGCCGGGATCGCCGCCGCGATAGCAGTCGTCGTTCGATCCCTGACCGCGTCCGCCGCCCTGTGCGGGCGTTTCGGCTGGCGGCGGCGCTGCGCTCGCGGCCGATAGCGGCCCGCACGCGGCCGGCGGCGTTGCCGGCGCGCCACCGCGTCCTCGCCGCCTCCGCCGCCGCCGGCCGGTTGCGGCTACGCTCCTGCCAATCCGCGTCCAGCTCGCTCCCGCATCGTCGGATCGGAAGAATCCGCCCTGGCCCCGCTGCGCCGTGACGAGCGCGTAGACAGTAGTTCGGAGTTCTTCCAGTTGATCGCGATCCCGATGCGGCCGATCTCGACGGTCGGCAGCCCCTTCGTCAGCTTGGTCCACTTCGCGCCGCCGTCCACGCTCTTGTAGAGCCCGCTCTCGGGGCCGCCGCCAATCAGCTGGCCTACCGCGCGCCGCCGCTGATAGGCCGCGGCGTAGAGCACGTTCGGGTTCTTCGGATCCATCGCGACGTCGGTGACGCCGGTGTCGGGGCTCACGGTGAGCACCGCCTTCCAGGTCTTGCCGCCGTCGGTCGTCTTGTAGAGCCCGCGATCGCCGCCGGCGCTCCACAGCGGACCGATCGCGCTGACGTAGACCACGTTCGAATCGCGCGGATCGATCAGGATGTTCTGGATGTGCTCCGAGTTCTCAAGGCCCATGCGGGTCCACGTCGCACCCGCGTCGAGCGACTTGTAGATCCCGTCGCCGAAGCTCACGCTGCGCTGGTTGTTGTTCTCGCCCGTGCCGAGCCACACGATCTTCGAATCGCGCGGGTCGACGACGACGGCGCCGAGCGAGTACGAGCCGTAGTTCTCGAAGATCGGCTCCCACGTGTTGCCGCGATTCTCGGTCTTCCACAGATTGCCCGCGCTCACGGCGACGTACCAGACGTTCGCGTTCTTCGGGTCCACGGCGATGTCCGAGAGGCGGCCGGTCGTGAGGCTGGGACCGATGCTGCGGAACGAGAGGTTCTGCAGCGCGTCCGGCGTCAGGCGCTCGCCGCCGCCCTGTCCGAACACCGTCGCGGCCATGAGCACCGCACCGAGCCACGTCGCCGTCCGTCGCATCCGCGCCTCCCTCTCCCTCGTGATCACTGCTGATGACCGTGGCTCGGATCGTTCTTGTGCTGTGCGTAGTGCTGGCGCAGCAGATCCTTGCCGTAGTCGTTGCCGTTCGGCGTCCGCACCACCGAGTGGACATGAATGCGGCCGGGCACCTTCGGGCCCGGCAGCGCGACCGGCGTCTGATGATCGAATTCGATCAGGATCACCGGGCTGTGGATTCGATAGTAGAAGACGGCATCGCTCCCCGACGCGCCGATCCAGGCGAAGCGCGTGGCGTCGATGTGCTTCCGCACCTCGTCCATGCGGACGCGCGCGTGGCCTTCGGACATGTTGCCCACGTACTCTGCGATGAGATCCTCCAGCAGCTTCTTCTGCGCGGGAGTCATGTCGGAGGCGACGAGGCCCGCATAGTCCAGGACGAGGTTGTCCCGGAACGCCTGGGCCTGCGAGCTGTTGACGGTCTTCTCCGCCTGCAGCGTCGCCTTCTTCTGCTGTTCCGGCGTGAGTGCCTGCATCAGCGCCAGCCCCTTGTTCTGCTCGGCCTGCAGGACGACGGTTCCCGCGTACTTGCCGGCGTCAGCGCGCACGGGCTCGGAGCCCATGAACGTGGGCGTCATCACGACCTGATCGCGCAGCACGAAGTAGTTGATGACGAGGTGGTGGCCGTCGAGCTGCCAGCCCCACGGGTTGACGTCGGAAGGCTCGCCCATCACCGTGAGGTTGTAGAGACCTTCGCCGTATTCCTCGAAACGCTTCGTCATCTCGGCGATCGTCTCGTTGAGCCGCATGATGTTGCGCGACTGCTCGAGCCCTTTTGCGCTGAGCGCCGCGCGCAGCAGGCCGAACGCGCGGGTTCGCTGATCCTCGGTCATCTCCTTGAAGCTGACGCCCTGGCGTTCGTATCGGTGGACGTTGTTCCACTTCCGCCATTCGAGGTCGTCGACCGGGAAAAGCGTCTTGGCGCGCTGGTCCGCCGTCAGCGACGCGAGGAAAGCCACGGCGGCGTCCCCCACCGGCTTCGTCGAGACTCGCGTCGAGGTGATCGGAAAAAGGCCCGGCGCGACCTGGCCGCTCGCCGTCACGCCGACGAACGGATCGGTGAGGGCGTTTCCCTGCGTAGGCGGCGGCCCCTGCGCCGCGACGGCGCCAACGAGAGGAACGGCCGCCAACCACAACGCGAGCCTGAGGTACTGTCGTCGATGCATGGGGCGTATCGTATAGCTATCAGCTCCCAGCTTCCAGCTCTCAGCTTCCAGCTCCAGCTTCCGCTTCCAGCTTCCAGCTTTCAGCCGCCGGGCTCCGGCTCCAGCTCCCGGGTTCCAGGTTCAAGCTGATAGCATTCCGCCATTCATGGGGCTGCGATTCGATTCGCGGGCGGCGATCGGTCTGTGTCTTCTGCTGGCGGTCATCCACACGTGGCCGCTCGTGACCGCGCCCGGCACGCTCGCGCGCAACGACAACGCCGACGCGGAGCTCAACGAGTTCGTCGTCGCGTGGATCGCGCACCAGCTGCCCCGCGCGCCGTCGCGGCTCTTCGACACCAACATGTTCTACCCGGAACGGGACACGCTGGCGTATTCCGAGCCGCTCATCGTCCCGGCGCTCATGGGAGCACCGCTCGCGTGGCTCGGCGCGTCCCCGGTGCTCGTGTTCAACATTCTCCTGATGCTCGGCTTCGCGCTGACGGCGTATGCCGGATACGTCCTCGTGTACGAGTGGACGGGCGATCGCGCGGCCGGTCTGCTCGCGGGATCGATGTTCGCGTTCAACACCCATACCTTGACGCGCATCGCGCACCTGCAGGGCATCCACGCGTGGGGCCTGCCGCTGACGCTGCTCGCTGCCGACCGCCTCGTCGTGCACGCGCGGCTGCGCGACGCCGTATGGCTCGCGATCTGGATGGCGGCGATGGCGTACACGTCCGGCTACCTGGTAGTGTTCGGCGCGATCATCGTCGCGGTCGTTGTCGTCGCGCGCATTCCCGATTGGTGGAGGAGCGCACGGCGGGTCGTCCCGCTCTTCGCGGTCGCGACCATTCTCGCGAGCGCGGCCATCCTTCCCATCTATCTTCCGTACCGCCGGCTCGGGGAAACGATGGGCATGCGGCGGCCGCTCGAAGCGGTCAGCGAGTTCTCCGCGACGGTGACGGGCTATCTGGCGACCGCCGGGCGGATCCATTTCTCGCTCTGGAGCCAGCGCTTCCTCGGGAACTCCGTCGACCTGTTCTTCCCAGGCGTTGTCGTCCTCGTGCTGAGCGCGCTCGCGATCGTCTGGGCGTTCGCGCGGCGATCGCGGGCGCCGGTGGCAACGCTCGATGGCCCTCCGCGCTTTGTCATCGACAGCGCGCTGACCCGGCGGCGCATCGTCATGCTGATCGCGATGGCGGTGTTCGGCTTCGTCCTGTCGCTCGGGCTGCAAACGCCCGTGTACGGGTGGGTCTATCACGCGTTTCCGCCGATGCAGGGGCTGCGAGCGGCGGCGAGGTTCGGAAATCTCTTCCTTCTTGGCCTGGCGGCCCTCTCCGGGATCGGGCTTGCGGCGCTGCGAGGCCGGCTGCAGCCCCGCCGCGCCGCGATCGTCGCCGTGAGCCTCGTCGCGCTCGCGAACCTCGAATCGCTGCGGGCGCCCGTCGGGTACACGCAGTTCGAGGGCATTCCGCCGATCTACAAGGTGCTCGCGCAGGAGCAGGGCCGCGTCGTGCTCGTCGAGGTGCCATTCTGGCCGCCGCAGGGCGCCTTCGAGCACGGCGAGTACCTGCTGAACTCGACCGCGCACTGGCGTCCAATGCTGAACGGCTACAGCGGCTATCTTCCGCAGTCGTACCGCCGCAACGCGCAGCTGTTCTGGTTCTTTCCGCAGGAGCACGCGATTCAAGCCATGCGACGCGCCGGCGCGACGCACGTCATGATTCATCCGAAAGGGTTCGGCCATGAGGCCGAGGAGATGTGGCGCGTCGTCGCGGCGAGCCCGTATCTGGAACGGATTGCCGTGACGCCGAACGGCCCCGCGTTGTATCGCCTGCGATGAGTGGAGGAACACTCTCGAGTGTCCCCATCCCCCTATGACGTTCAAAACACTGACGACAGATGACGACCTGAACGCGGCGTTTCCGCTGATGGCGGCGCTGCGCGACCGCATCCACGCGGACACGTTCGTCGAGGAGATACGGCGCCAGCAGAAGGACGGCTACGAGCTCGTCGGCGGATTCGACGGCGAGCGGCTCGTGACGCTCGCCGGCATCCGCCGCAGCCACACGCTCTCGCGCGGCGAGCACCTGTTCGTCGACGACCTGGTGACCGATGAATCACTGCGCGGCCGGGGATACGGCAGGGCGACGATCGACTGGCTGACGGCGCGGGCGCGCGCCGAAGGAGTGCCGAAAATCTATCTGGACAGCCGCATCACTGCGCGCGGCTTCTACGAAAGGGTTGGCTTCACCTTCCACACGTCGATCCCGTGCTGGCTCGACGTCACGAAGTAGATTCCACCGACACGCCGGTCGATCCGAACCCCCCGCGCGATTCCGCGCGCAGCGCGTCCACCTCGTCCCAGACGACCCGCGGCGCAGGCAGCACGATGCCCTGCGCGATGCGATCGCCCGCCTTGATCGTCACCACCTTCGACGTGACGTTGATCACGGGCACGCGCACTTCGTCGGCCGGCCCGCAGTAGTCGGCGTCAACAACGCCGACGCCGTTCGCCACCATGAGCCCGCGCTTGAGCGGCGTGCTGCTGCGCGCGAAGACCGCGAGGAACATCCGCCCGGGAACCTCGATCACGAGGCCCGTCGGGACGAGCGTCACCTCCCCCGCCGCGATCGTCACGTCCTCGGAGGCCGCGAGATCGAACGCCGCGGAGTCTTCCGTGGCATAGCCCGGCAACTGGACATCGGGGCGCAGACGGCGGATGCGGAGAAGGAGAGGCGGCATGGGAAAAAGATCATCTCCCCGCCGTCGTCGTCGCCGCCGGCGCCGTCTTCGGCTTGAAGAGGTCGTCCACGTTGCGGCGGCCGCGCTCGAGATACGGCACGCCCTTCTCCATCCACTCGGGCTTCGGCTTGCCCAGGAGGAAATGATCGAAGAACTCGTCCTGGTGGACCGTCCAGTGCTTCTGGTTGTCGCGCTGCCGGAGGCCGTGCGGCTCGCCGTTGTACACGAACATGTACGCCTCCTTGCCGAGGCGCCGCATCGCCGAGAAGAACTCGATGCCCTGATACCACGGCACCGCATCGTCTTCGTCGTTGTGGATCGACAGGTACGGCGTGTGTACCTTCTCGACCCAGAAGATCGGCGAGTTCTCGATGAACTGCAGCGGCGCGTCCCACGGCGGCTGGCCGATCCGGCTCTGCGTCCTTTCGTACTGGAACGCGCGCGACATGCCCGTGCCCCAGCGGATGCCGCCGTAGGCGCTGATCATGTTCGACACCGACGCGCCGGCCTGCACGGCGGCGAACATGTTCGTGCGGGTGATCAGGTGCGTGATCTGATAGCCGCCCCACGAGTGCCCCTGGATGCCGATCCGTTTCGGATCGATGAACCCCTGCGCGACGACGGTGTTGACCGCCGGGATCACGCACTTCTCGGCGCTCTCGCCGGGATAGCCCGTCTCGTAGACGATGTCCGGCATCAGCACGACGTAGCCGTTGCTCACGTACCGCGTGATGTTGATGCTCGTGGCGGGATTCGGCGGACGGTAGCTGTGCAGGCCCTCCGACAGCTCCTCGTAGATATAGACCATGAGCGGATACTTCTTCGACGGATCGAAGTTGTCCGGCTTCACCATGATCGCGCGCAGGGTCTTGCCGTCCGCGTTGATGTACCGCATCAACTCGGCCTTCCCCCACACGTAGTCGGCCTGCTGAGGGTTCGCGTTCGACACCTTCTTCATGTCGCGGAAGCTCGTGTCGCTCGTCCAGAGATCCGGGAACTCGTCGAACCTCGCCTGGGTGAACACGACGCGATCCGCGTTCTTCGCCTTGACGACCGCACCGAACGACTTGTCCGCCATCACGATCTTCTCGGGCGCCGCGGATCCGGAGTACGCCACGCGATAGAACCCGCTGCTCTCGGTCTTGTCGTCGTTCGCTGACAGCAGCAGCGGCTTGTCGGTCGGAATCACCCGCTCCTCCGGATCGAGCGATCGGTAGCGGAACACGATCTGATCCTTGCGGCCGGCACCTCCGGTGATCATCCGCGGGCTGGTGCCGTCGGGCTTGATCTCCCAGATGTCGTACTTGTCATAGAGCAGGACCGACCCGTCCTTGGCCGTCCACCCCGCCGAACCGTACGACGGTGGAAGATTCGGCGTGTCGTGATCCTCCCGCCAGAAGTTCAGTCCCAGCTTGGAGGTCAGGTTGACCTTCGCGCCGTCGGAGATGCGGTACGTGAACCAGTCCGCTTCGCTTTCATCGAAGAACAAGAGGTACCGCCCGCCGGGAGACATCGAGGGCGTGCCGCGCCAGTGCTGCATGATCGGCTGCCGCTGCCCGGACTTGAGGTCCACGAGCGCGACGTCGCTGTACGTCGTGTCCCATGAAAGCTCGCGGCGATACGGCAGGTCGGACGTGCCGATCGCCCGCGTGTTGTCGTCGCCCTGCGCGACGTTCGGAAAATCCGCGGTCGCGAGCTGCACGAACCGCTTGTCCGCCAGGTGGACGACGGCGCGATACGTGCGGTTGCGCTCCTGCTGGGCTCGGACGCGCTGCATCGGCTGCAGGAGCGGATCCTGCCAGTGCCAGACATCGACCGATCGCGGTTGCGGCGCACCGGCGGCCGGCGGCGCAGCGGGCGGCGGCGCCGTGCCGACGTAGAGGCGCTGGCCGTCCTGCGAGAAGCGCGGCTCCGCCTGATCGCTGACGACCAGGCCCTGCGGCATCCCGCGCGTCGACGCCGAGACGATCTCGATTGCCGCGGCCTCGCCGGCCTTCCAGTAGTACGCGCGATAGGGTGAGACCTCCTTTTCGTACTCCGCCTGATCGCTGACGAACGCGAGCTGCGTGCCCGCTTCGTCGAAGGCCACGCCCTTGTAGTTGCCCTTGCCCTTGTGGAGCGTGGTCGTGGTGCCATCGCTCATCCGCCGCGCGAACATGCCGTCCTCCTCGGCCTTCGGCGACGAGACGGCGTAGGCGAGCCACCCGCCGTCGCGCGACCATGCGAAGTCGTTCACGTTCGCAATCGTCGTTTCCTGCGCGGTCTCGAGGTTGCGGACGATGAGATCGCTGCCGTTGTCCTTGCGCTTCGCGCGGGGGGCGCCGTCCGCCTGCGCTTCACCCTGCGCGGCGCCGGCCTGCGCCGCCGGCTGCGGCGGCTCCGCGCCCCGTCCCCCGCGTCCTCCGGCGCCGGCACCACGCCCGCCGCGGCCCGCGCCGCCGCGCCCGCGGTGCAGCGCGATCCACGCCGACGATTCCGCGGGCATGCTGATCGTGCCGACGCGTTCGATCGTCGCAACCTCTCCCGTCGCGAGCGTCATGATGGCTGCAGAGGTCCTGGGTGGAGTGGCGGCGTTCCCGCGGCCCTGCCCGCCTTCACCTCGACCGCGCTCGCCACCGCCCTCGCCGCCGCGGCCGCGCCCGGCGATCCGCTCCTTCTCTTCATCCGCCTTCGTCTGCGCGATCGTGAACGCGACGAACTTCGCATTCGGCGTGAAGGACGGACCGGTGCCGCGCGCGTGCCGGAACTCCTGGCCCGTCTGCAGATTCCGCACGACGATCTGCCCGTCGAGTCCCTGCGACGTCAGCGCGTACGCGAGCCACTGGCCGTCACGCGAGAGCGTAGTGCCCTGGATCGACCACCACGCGTCGTATCGTGTCGTACGACAGCGGTCGTTTGGCGGACGGCGCCGACTGCGCGTCCACCGGCATCGACGTTCCAGGCAACGCGATCCACGAACAGACGAGCAGGGCTCCGCACAGGAAACGAACCGTGTGTCGCTTGATCATCGGGACCATCGAGAGCACTCCGTGTAGCGTCCGGCTTCAGCCGGACCGGGCGTTGATCGGAATCCGGTTCGACAGGACAAAGAAGGCGGCCTTATTATGGCCGAACGGTCGGAGGTTCGGGAAGATCGGTCGTTCGGTCGTTCGGTCGTCCGGTCGTCCGGTCGTTCGGTCGCTCGGTCGCTCGGTCGCTCGGTCGCCCTGAGGCTTCGTGAACTTGAATAAACGCAGATGGATCGGCGTTTCGCTCGTCATGTGTGCCGCTGGGGCGGCCCTCGTGGCGCAAAGTCGGCCTCGTGCGAGGGATCTCGGCATCGAGCCCGGGCTCCTCGTACCTGGACCGCTCAACGCCATCACCGACGTCAAAGGTGTCCGGGTGGGCCACACGACCGTGGTCAGCGGCGATGCCGTGCGTACCGGCGTCACCGCGATTCTTCCGCACGGCGGCAACCTGTTCCGCGACAAGGTCGCGGGCGCGGTCTTCGTCGGCAACGCCTTCGGGAAGCTCGCCGGGTCGACCCAGGTTCAGGAGCTCGGCACGATCGAGACGCCCGATCGTGCTGACGAACACACTCGCCGTCGGCACGGCCTTGGACGCCGTCGTCCGCTGGACGATCGCGCAGCCAGGCAACGAGAACGTGCGCTCGGTCAACGCGCTCGTCGGCGAGACGAACGACAGCTTCCTCAGTGATATCCGTGGTCTCCCGGTCACGCGCGAGCACGTGACGGCCGCGATCGCGGGCTCGGGGGACGGCGGGCCAGTAGACGAAGGCGCAGTCGGCGCCGGCACGGGCACTGTGGCCTTCGGCTGGAAGGGCGGCATCGGCACGTCGTCGCGAAAAGTCACGCTGGCGGCCAACGCGTCGGCGTTCGAGTGGACCGTCGGCGTGCTCGTGCAATCGAACTTCGGCGGACGCCTGACGATCGCAGGCGTCCCGGTCTGGAAAGAGCTGGCGCCGGGCGGCGACAGAGGCGCAGTCGCCGACGGCTCGTGCATGATCGTCGTCGCCACCGATGCGCCGCTCGACGCCCGGAATCTCGAGCGTCTCGCCGCCCGGGCGATCTTCGCACTCGCGCGGACCGGCTCGACCTATTCGAACGGCAGCGGCGACTTCGCGATCGCGTTCTCCACGCACGCGTCGCTGCGGGTCACAGCCGCCGCCGGGCCGCAGACGCGGACCGTGCTACCGACAGACAACATCTCGGGGCTGTTCGAGGCCGTCATGGATGCCACGGAAGAAGCGGTGTACAACTCGCTCCTCCGCGCGGTCGACACATCCGGGAACGGCCGGACCGTACGAGCGCTTCCAATCGACACGCTCCGGGGGATGATGAAGAAGTACGGACGGTAGCGGTCGCTCGGTCGCTCGGTCGTTCGGGGTTCGGACCAACGGACGACCGGCCAACCGAACGAACGACCGACCGGGGGCGACGACCGAACGACCGAACGACCGAACGACCGACAGAATTACTTCACTGGCGTCGGCGCCGCCAGCGTGAGGCTGTGCTTCGTGAGTGCGCTGCCGAGCGTCGCGGCGCGCGTGAAGAGCGTGTTCGCCTCCGTGATCGCCTTCGGTATCTGGGTCTTCGAGTCCGAGTACGCCTTCATCGTCGCCTCGGTGGGCCACATGCCGCCCATTAGCCCGTTCTTCGCCAGCGCGAGGCGGACGACGAGGCTGTCGGCTGCGCCGCCGCCGCGCCCGCCGCCGCCGAACCCGCGGCCGCCTGCCGGAAGCGCGAGCTTCGGCGCGAGCGCGGCCACGTCCTTCTGCAGCGTCTCGATTGAAGACTTCAGATCGTCGGGCAGATCGGTCTTACCCTGTGCTTCCTTTGCCAGCTCGGGCAGGCGCGAGTTCAGCGACGTGACGCCGCTCGCGACCTCTGAGCTTCGGCGCTGGAGCTCGTGCATCTCCATCGCCATGTCGTAGAGCTTCTTCCGCTCGCCTTCGGTCAGGACGACTTCCGGATCCGACATCACGCGCAGCGGTTTCGTATCGACGGTCTTTCCGTCCACGACGAGCGCGATGTTATAGGTGCCGGCGAGCACCAGCGGCCCGGCATTCCCTCCGCCGAACCCCCCGCGTCCGCCGCCTCCTCCCGCCGCGCCGCATCCCGCGCCGAACGGATTCTGCGCTGCTGCGCCGCCGGGTCCTCCCTGCCGGCCCGGTTGTCCACCGCCACCACCCTGGCCGCGCCCGGCGAACGCCTGCACGGGCCCAGGCTGAACGCGCAAATCCCAGCAGGCCGACTGAATGCCTGCGCGATTCACACTGGTCAGCACGTTGCCGGAGATCTCGCGGACCTCGCGGCCGCCGCTGTCCGTAACCTTCAGCTGCAGCGTGCCGACAGGCTTCTTCTGGTGCCACGAGATGATCGCCGCCTGGGGCGGATTCTCACCGAGGAACGTCTGGTTGCCCCAGAACTCGTAGTTCTTGTCGCGCACCGGCCGCCGGTACATCGCGTAGGCCGGCGGCGTGAAGAGCTTCGCATCAGCCGCCGCCGTCAGCGCCGACGCGTACTCCTGGATCGGCTCGAGGTGATCGAGGATCCAGATCGCTCGGCCGTGCGTTCCGACGATCATCGAGTTGTCGCGCGGATGGATCGCGATCTCGTCGATCCGTACGGCCGGCAGGTTCGCCTGGAGACGCTGCCAGCGCTTGCCGCGATCCAGCGTCAGGAAGAGTCCCGTGTCCGTGCCCACGTAGAGCACGTCGGCGTTGCGCACGTCTTCGGTCAACGTTCGAATCACCTCGCCCTTGAGGTTCGACGAGATCGCGCGGAACGTCTGGCCGAAGTCGGTGCTCGCGAAGATCCAGCTCTCGAAATCGTTCTGGCGGTGGCCGTCGAACGTCACGTAGACCGTGCCCTCGTCGAAACGCGACGGCACGACTTCCGAGACGAAGATCCCCTTCGGCACACCCGGCACCTTGTCGAAGATGGGCGTCCAGTTCTTGCCGCCGTCGCGCGTCACGGCAAGGCTGCCGTCGTCGGTCCCCGCATAGAGCAGACCGGCGCGCTTCGGCGATTCGGCGAGCGAGACGATCGCTGGCCACGCCTGAATGCCATCGTGACGCGAGAACTGGATCTCGTTTCCCTTCACGCCCATCGTCTCGAGCGTGTCCCGATCCTGCGCCGTCGTCAGATCGCCGCTGATCGCCACCCACGACAATCCGCGATCCGCCGACCTGAACACCTTGTTGGCCGCGGTGTAGACGACCTTGGGATCGTGCGACGAGAGCATCATGGGCGTATCCCAGTGCCACCGGAACGCCGGCTCGCCCGGGCCGGGCTGCGGGCGGACGGACATCGTCTCGCCTGTCACGCGATCGACGCGGACGATGTTGCCGTCCTGCGACTCGCTGAACGCGATGCGGTAGTCGGTCGGATCCTGAAGCACGTGGAAGCCGTCGCCGCCCTGCAGCGTTGACCAGTGATAGTTCGCGATGCCGACCGCGCCGCGCACTTCGCTCGGGCCGCACCAGTTGTAGTTGTCCTGCATCCCGCCGCACACGTTGAACGGGATCGCCATGTCGTAGCTGACGTGATAGAAGAGGCCGACGGGCAGGTTCGGCAGGAAGGACCACGTCTTCGCGCGGTCGTACGACACCGCGAGACCGCCGTCGGTGCCGATCAGCACGTGCAGCGGGTTCCCCGGATCGATCCACATCGCGTGCACGTCGTCGTGAATCGGTTCCGCGACGTCGGTGGCGATCGTCTTCCCGCCGTCCAGGGTCTGGTGGAGACCGACGCCGCCGAGGTACACCACGTCCGGATCGGACGGATCGATGTCGATCTGGCTGAAGTACATGGGGCGCGGGTTCGCGTTGTTCACCTTGCGCCACGTCGCGCCGGCGTCGTCGGAGCGATACATGCCGGTCGGCTGCGCGTTGAGCGCGCCTCCCCCGCCGCGGCCGCCGCCCGCGGGTGCCTCCTGCGGCGCTGCCGCTGCCGCGGGCGCAGCGCCCGGACCTTCTTCGGCCGCCGGAGCGCCGCCGCCACCCCGCCCGGCGCCGCGACCGCCGGGCGGCGTCGGTCCTTCGATGAGCGCGTAGAGGATGTTGGAACCCTTGCGGTACACGTCGATCGCGACGCGCCCCAGCGGTCCGTCGAGGACGCCGCCTTTGAGCTTCGTCCAGGTCTCGCCGCCGTCGGTCGACTTGAATATCCCGCTGCCGGCGCCGCCGCCGTTGAAGCAGCACGGCGTCCGCCGGCGCTGGTACATCGTCGCGTAGACGATCTGGCTGTTCGCCGGATCCATGACGACTTCGTTCGCGCCCGTGTCGTCGTCCACCTTCAGCGTCTGCTTCCAGGTCTGGCCGCCGTCAGTCGTCTTGAAGATCCCGCGCTCGCCGCCCGGTCCCCACAAGCTGCCCGTCGCCGCGACGAAGACGATGTTGTTGTCGCGAGGGTCGATCGCGATGCGGTTGATCGCCTTGGACGTGCGAAGCCCGACGTTTGCGAACGTCTTCCCTCCGTCCGTGGACTTGTAGACGCCGTCGCCCCAGGAGACGCTCTGCCGGTTGCTCGACTCGCCGCTGCCGACCCAGAGGAGGTCCGGGTTCGACTGCGAGATCGTGACGTCGCCAATCGACAGCGGGCCCTGCGTCTGGAAGATGGCCTCGAACGTCGTGCCGTTGTTCGTGGTCTTCCACACGCCGCCGTGTGCGGTGGCGACGTAGTAGAGCGCGGGATTGGCCTCGTAGACGGCGAGGTCGATGATGCGTCCCGACATCGCCGCGGGGCCGATCGGTCGGAAGTGCAGCGAGTCGAACGGCGACGCATCGGCGGCCGACGCGGATGCCTGCTCCGATCGTCCGACCAGCGGTCGACCCGCGAAAAACACCGCCGCGGCCAGGGCCACGGCCAGCAACCGATACAGCCTCATGTTCCTCTCCTCCCCAAGACGTGAAGTGGGGCAGATTATACGCCGGTCGCTTCTGGTGTTCCGGTCGTGCCGACCAGCCGGCGCGAATTCTGGGAGCCGGACCGCGTCAAGGCATTCGTGCGGATCCATCGCAACAAGCGGGGCGAGGATCCGGTCACGGTCACGACGCGTCTGCAGAACGCACAGGATCGGATCGCGTTCGAGACGCGCGAGGCGCTCGGCGCCGAACGGCTGTCGAAGGATCGGACGGTCGACTACCAGAGCGCGGTGCCGGTTGAAGCGCTGGAGCCCGGCGCCTACCTGCTCAGGATCGAAGCCACCGCCGGCCGCACGACGGTCGAACGCACCGTGCGGATCACGAGGCGCTGACTAGAAGCAGGGGCTTCGCTGATCGCGCTGCTCAACGTCGGCCTGAGCCGGCCAACCCACCGCGGCGTGGAGGGCCAACCCGATCGGTCGGGCGGTGCGCGTGGCGGCCGGCGGCCCTCGGAGCGCGCCGACGCACTGCGTGAGCCGGAACGCGCGCGGAGCGATTCCGCGCGGCGCCTTCCCGCCGTGTGATCCTCCAAGCTCGAAGTACCACCGGCGGACCGCGGCGCCTGACGACGGACGCCAAAGCCAGCCCGTAGGCGACGCGGCAGCGACAGGGCGATCAGCCGGAGCGCGCGTTCCCGGCGCGCGGAGCGGGCCGCGGGCCGCCACGTGCACCGCACGACCGATCGACAGTCGTCCGGCTAAAGCCGGACACTACAGGCACCAATTTCCGACAGGCATTAGGCTGAAGCCGGACACTGCAGCTGCGGGTTCACTGCGGCCTCACGATCCCGAACGCCTTCGCGGCGACGTCTGGGAAGTCGGTGAAGAGCCCGTCGACGCCGAGCTGCCGGAACTGCTCGAACTCGGCCTCGGGCCGGCCCTTGTAGCCACCGGGCAGGAATTCCTTCTCGCTCCGCAGCGTCCAGACGTGCACGAGCAGGCCGGCCGCGTGCGCGCGCGCGACGAGGTCGGTCGGCGCGCCGAGCGTGCCGTCGGCGTTCACCGGCACGACCAGCCGCTTCTCCGGTCCGATGCCGTCGGCGTACGCCGCGATCTCCGTGAGCCGTCGCCGGCGACGAGCGCGGCGTCGCTCGCGAGCTGCACGAGCCGCACCTTCGTCTTCGGCCGCAGCTCGCGCAGGTTGCCGGACTCGAACGACTGGATGAAGACCGGCGCGTCGCGGCGGTTCCAGCCGTGCTTGTCGAGCGACGCGAGCAGCGGCTCCTCGAGCGGCAGGCCGATGACTGCGGAAGTAGGTCGGGTGCTTCGTCTCGGGGTAGACGCCGATCGTGCCGGCCCGTGGTCCTGCCGAGATCGCTGCGCGAGCGCGATCACCTCGTCGAACGTCGGAATCTCGAACTGGCCGTCGTAGTCGTGCGATCGGAACGGCAGCCGCTCCCGCGCGCGCAGCGTCTTGATCTCCGCGAGCGTGAAGTCCTCGGTGAACCAGCCGGTGAGCGATCTGGCCGTCGATGGTCTTCGTGCGCTTGCGATCGGGGAACTTCGCGGCGACGTCGGTCGTTGCCGCCGATCTCGTTCTCGTGCCGCGCGATCAGCACGCCGTCCTTCGTCGAGACCAGATCCGGCTCGATGAAGTCGGCGCCCATCTCGACGGCGAGGCGGTACGCCTCGAGCGTGTGCTCGGGCCGGTGGCCGCTCGCGCCGCGGTGCGCGATGATGATCGGCCGCGGCGGCTGCGCGACCGCCGCGGTCCGCTCGAGTGCCGATCGCAGCCGCCGGGATGGCGAACATCGCGGCGGCTGCAGCGCGGTGCGTCACCACAGCAGCTTGACCCCGAGCTGCAGCTGGCGCGGATCGTAGGTCGCGGTGATGGTGCCGAAGCCGCCGGCGCTGCGGTTGCCGTTGGGCGCGCGGAAGTTCGTCCGGTTGAGCAGATTGAACGCCTCGAAGCCGGAACTCGAACTGGGCCGGTCCCGCCGAGCGCGAACCGCTTCGACGCCGCGAGATCGAACTGCCAGAAGTTCGGCCCGCGCACGGTGTTGCGTTCCGCGTTGCCGAACGGCTGGCTCGGATCGGTCGGCGCCGTCACGCAGTCGCGGTTGAACCAGTTGGTGATCGTGCGCTCGTCGCCGCGGCGCCAGCGGATCGCACGTCACGTTCGGGCGGTAGTTGTTGGCGCCGCGGAAGTCCTGCGCGATGCCCGAGACGACGGAACGGTCGCGCCCGGCGCGTAGGTGAACGTCACCGGCTCGCCGGCGTAGACCGTGTTGATGCCCGGCGAGCTGCCAGCCGCCGATGAGCGCGTCGAGCAGCGGCGACGCGTCGCGAGCCCCAGCGGCTGGCCGCGGCCGAACGGCAGCGACCACACGAAGCTCGTCGTGCTGTTGTACGGCTGGTGGTAGTTCGACAGGCCGAAGTCGGCGTCGAGGTTGTGGAAGTCCTGCGGCGCCGGGAAGTTGCCGTTCGAGTTCTCGAGCGACTGCGCGCCGTTGTCCTTCGTCTCCGACAGCGTCAGCGAGCTGAGCAGCGTCAGCGTCGCGGCTCATGCGCCACTCGAACTTCGTCTGCAGCGCCTTGTAGCGCGACTTGCCGCCGTTGAACGCGTAGGTGATGTCGGCGAAGCTCGGGATTCGGCCGGCGATCCTGCAGCGGGATCGTCCCGGCGGCGTTGTTCGGCGAACGCCTGGTTGTAGTTGGCGAAGAGCAGCAGGTCGTCGGCGCGGTTGCCGACGTAGGCGACGTCGAGCAGCATGTTGCGCCGCAGCTCGCGCTGCACCGAGACGTACCAGCTCTGCACCGGGCTCGAGTGGAAGTCCGCGCGGCATGTAGGTGATGTTCGCGGTCAGCGGGTTGAACTGCGACGGATCGGCGAGGCCCGCCGGATAGCCGCGCTCGCCGGGCAGGAACGTCGGCGCCGTCGGCTCCGTCTGGTTGACGACGGCGTTGACGACCTGCGGACCGTTGATCGGCAGGATGTCGCCGCCGCCGGCGCGGCTGAAGTGCACGTAGCTGACGCCGTAGCCGCCGCGAATCACCGTCGCCGGCGTGAGCGTGTAGGCGAAGCCGAGCCGCGGCCCGAAGTTGTTGCGATCGGGATTGACGAGCGCGCGATCGTCGATCGATCCGTCGCTCGCCAGGATCATCGCGTTGGCCGCCGGATCGAAGTTCGACAGGACGTTGTTCGCTTCCCAGTACGGCGTCGAGTACTCGTAGCGCAGGCCGAGGTTCAGCGTCAGCTTGCTGCGCGGCGCGCCAGTCGTCCTGCAGGTAGGCGAAGTGCATGTTGCGGCGCAGGTCGGCGACGAGCACGCTGCTGAGCGCGTACTGCGCGCGCAGGCCGAGCATGAAGTCGGCGAGGTTGTAGAGGTTGCTCGCCGCCGCGCCGGCCGGACGCGTGAACTGTCCGTTGTAGGTGTCGCGGCCGTAGAGCGGGTTGACGTCCTGCACCTCGGTGTCGATCTGCTGGAACTCGTAGCCGCTCTTGAACGAGTGCGCGCTCCATCGTCCACGTGTAGTTGATCTTCGGGTTGTAGACCGTCGGGTACTGCCACTGCGGGTTGGTCGCCTGGCGTCCGAGGTCGGAGTAGCCGGTGATGACCTGCGTCGGCAGGCCGCCGGCGATGCGCGCGTCGTCGGGCAGGCCGGGCAGGCCGAACTGCGTCGAACGCGCTGGACGTGCCGAGCGCCGGCGGGTTCTTGCCCGCCTGCGTCCACGAGTAGCCGAACCGCACTTCGAGCAGCGACGTCGTGTCGGGCACCCACGTCGCGCCGAGCACGAGCTGCCGGTTGCGCGCGTAGATGTGGCCGTTGCCGGCGCCGCCCGACGGCAGCGGGATGTTCGGCTGGTCGTCGGTCGTCGAGGTTGCGGAACCCGTAGCGGCCGAACATCGACAGCGTCGGCGTCGCCTGCAGGTCGATCTTGCCGCCGGCCTTGTTCGAGTCGGCGGTGAACTCCTGCAGCGTGCGTGTAGTTGTTCGTGTTGCCCGGCACGTTCGTGTCGGGCAGCGCCGACAGCACCTCGCGCGCGAACGCGGTCATCGGGATCGGCGTGCCGGCCGGATACGACGGCGCCGGTGCGCGGATCGCGGACGTCGACGGTGAGGATGCCCTGCCGCTGCGCCGGCGTCGCGATGGTCGCGAAGCCGGTGACCTTGCGCGTCTGCCGCAGCCCTTCGTAGTCGGCGAAGAAGAACGCCGGTTCTGCACGATCGGTCCGCCGAGCGACGCCGCCGAACTGGTGTGCGATCGAGCGGCGGCTTGCCGGTGGTCGGCTTGAAGAAGCCGGTGGCGTTCATGCGCGTGTCGCGGAGGAACTCCCAGCCGCTGCCGTGGAACGCGTTGGTGCCGCTGCGATAGTTGACGTTGATCGTGGCGCCGGCGGCGCGGCCGTACTCCGCGCTCATGTTGTTGGTGACGACCTTGAACTCGCCGATCGCGTCGGGCGCCGGCTGCATCACCTGGTTGGAGAAGCCCTGGTTGCTGGTGCCGTAGGCGTTGTTGTCGACGCCGTCGATCAGGAAGTTGTTGAACATGCTGCGCAGGCCGTTGACGTTGAGCGCGCCCTCGCGCGGCGTGTTGCCGGTCGTCAGCGACGAGCCGGCCGGCTTGACGCCGGTCGTGAGCAGCGCCAGCGCCGAGTACTCGCGCGCCAGTGAGCGGCAGCGCCCGCGTCTGGTCGCCGGTGATGACCTGGCCGCGCTGGCTCGAGTCGGTTTCGATCAGCGGCGACGAGGCGGTCACCTCGACCTTCTCGCTGACCTGCCCGACCGGCATCTGCAGATCGACGCGCAGCCGCGCGCCGACCTGCACCTGGACGTTGTCGACCAGCGCCAGCGCGAATCCGGTCTTCTCGGCCGTGACCACGTAGATGCCCGGCCGCACCGCCGGAAACTCGAAGTTGCCGTTGTCGTTCGAGGTTCTCGTCGCGGAGATGCCGGTCTCGACGCCGGTCAGCGTCACCGTGGCGCCGGGGACGACACCGCCCGACGCGTCGCGCACGGTGCCCACGACCGTCGCGGAGTCGAATTGCGCCGACGCCGTCGACGCAGTGAGGAGCAAAGCCATCACAGACAGGAATCCGAGTCGCATGCCATTCACCTCGAAATGCTAAACACCCGGCCGGCACCCTATCAACGGGGTGCAACGCCGGCGAGAAGCGGATGCAACGGTTTCGTGACTGTCCGGAGCGGCAATCGGATCGGCCGGCGCTACTCCGGCGTTCCCTGCAGCAGCGTCTCGCTCGTCTCGAGCCGCGGCCCCTTTTCATCGCACACGGCAAATCGCTGTCCCTTGGGCCCGGGGTACAGCGCGACGCCTGCGTACTCCCCCTTCCTGTTCAGCGCGTAGAAATTGATGTTGAAGTTCGGCTCGCCGCGCGCGTTCAGCAAGCGCTTCTCGATCGTGTTGGCCTTGATGCGGCGCAGCGCCTCGAGGCCCGCATCCTTCGGGTGCTTCCCTCGCCGCATCTCCTCGACGACGACGAAGGAACAGAGGCCGAACAGGTTGGCCTCTCCTCGTCCGGTCGATCCCGCGGCGCCGATCTCGCCGTCCACGTACAGGCCCGCGCCGAGGATCGGCGAGTCGCCCACGCGGCCCGGGATCTTCCACGCGAGGCCGCTCGTCGTCGTGACGCCGCAGATCTCGCCCTTCGCGCTGAGGCCGTTGCAGTTGATCGTGCCGTAGAAGTGATTGGGATCGACCCAGCCTTCCTCCATCATCTCGCGTTCCACGCGGCGAAGCGCGGCTTCCCGCTTCGCAGGATCGAGATAGCGCGCGGGATCCGTGCGGCGCTTCCACTCGAGCCAGGCGGCGCGCGATCGATCGCTGTTGAGGTCGTCCTCGATCTTGAAGCCCATGTTGCGGGCGAACCGCTGTGCGTCCCGGCCGACGATCAGGTGATGATCCGTGTCGTTCATCACCTTCTGCGCCACGAGCGACGGCGTGCGCACGCCTTCGATGCACGCGACCGCGCCGGCGCGCTTCTTCGGACCGTGCATGCACGACGCGTCGAGCTGCACGACGCCGTCGGCGTTCGGCAGGCCGCCGTACCCGACGCTCGTGTCCTCGGGATCGAGCTCGCACAGGTTGACGCCCGCGATGAGCGCGTCGAGCACGTCCTTGCCCTCGGTGATCATCCCGAACGCGATCTCCACGCCGGTCTTCGTGCCGCCGTTCTTGTACTGATGACCGTTGGCGGACGAGACGACCAGCGGCTTGACGCCGCCCTGCCGGATAGCCGGCGCGGCGCCCGCCGGGTGCGTGTGGGCTGCGGCCGCGAGGCCCGCGGCGCTCGAGACGACGAACTCGCGTCGATTCACTTTGCGTGTCATGACGGTCCTCTCTCCAGAGAGTCGCGTGGCTTCCGGCTTCAGCCGGAAGGGATTCTGTTCAGACAGCCTATCGAATCATGTTCCACTTGCGAATGGTTTCTTCCACGAGCGCTCCCATTTTCTCGTTCACGCGATCGAAGTACCGCTTCGCCTTGACGGGATCGAACTTCGGGTAGCCTTGCCCGGCCTTGTACAGCCCGATGCTCGACGGCGTCGGGTACGCGCTCCAGGTGCCTGCTGCCGGGTTCGCGGTCGTCATCTCCGGGCCGGTGTAGCGCTCCTTGTGGACGAGCGCCGGATCGATCGCGAGCATGAAGGCGTTCTCGTTCTCGCCCGCGTGCCCGCCGTCCTCGCCAAAGACCTCGAGGGTCACGTCGCTGCAGTAGGTCCACCAGTTCACCACGAGCGTCCGCACGCCCGCTTCGCGGCCGATCTCGACGCCGAGCGCGTTGAGCACCGCCGTCTGCGGCCCGCCGTGCCCGTTGATGAGAATGATGTTCCTGAAACCGTTCTTCGCAAGGCCCGCGAGGACCGACTTCACGTACGGACGATAGACGTCTTCCGGGATCGTGAACGCGCCAGGGTAGGCGTCCATCGATCCGGTGATGCCGTACGGGATCACCGGAGCGATGAGCGCGTTGACGCGCGGCGCAATCGCCCGCGCGATCGCCAGCGGCGCGATGATGTCGGCGCCGTTGGCGGTGACGCCGTGCGGCTCGAGCGTGCCCAGCGGCAGGAGCACCGTGTCGACGCGCGTCGGCACCACATCGCGGAATTCCATCCAGTTGATGCGTTCGATCTCGCGCGTGGTCGGCGCCGGCGTCTGGGCGCCGGCGGCGTGTGCAAGTGTCATGCAACTCGCCATGACGGCGAACGCGCGCGGGGCGATTGTCGGCAAGCGCATGGCTCACTCCACATCTTCTATCTGGCTTCCGCCTGTCAGCGAAAGACCTTCCGGCTGAAGCCGGAAGCTGCTCGGGTGGCGTAGTGTAGCGTGATACGATGAGGTTCGGTCGGGCCCTGCCCGATCCGGCCGCTCCAACCAGTTGTTGACTAGAAACATCACCCTGGACACGGTCCGAGACGCTGCGAAGCACGTCTACGAGGCCGCCGCGCGCACGCCGCTGGTGCTCCTCCCGACCGATCCAGGCACGCCGTCGATCTATCTCAAGCTCGAGACGCTGCAGCCGATCGGCTCGTTCAAGATCCGCGGCGCGTACAACGCCGTGCGGCAGCTCGACGCCGCGGCGCTCGCCGACGGCGTGTGGACCGTGAGCGCGGGCAACGCCGCGCAGGGCGTCGCGTTCGCCGCGCGGAAGGTCGGCGCGCGCAGCAGCGTGATGGTCATGGACACGGCACCCGAGACGAAGCTGCGGGCGATCGAGCGGCTCGGCGCGACGATCGTGAAGGCGCCGTTCGACGAATGCTGGCAGACGGTGATCCGCCACGAATCCGATCGGATGCGCGGCCACTTCGTGCATCCGTTCGACGATGACCGGTTCATCAGCGGGAACGGCACGATCGGGCTCGAGATCCTCGAGGATCTGCCGGACGTCGACGCCGTCGTCGCGCCGCTCGGCGGCGGCGGGCTGCTCGCGGGCGTCGCGTGCGTGATGCGGGCCGCGCGCCCCGGCGCCACGGTCTACGCCGCGGAGCCGGAGACCGCCGCGCCGCTCGCGGCGTCGTTCGCGGCGGGCCGCGCGAGCTACTTCGAGAACTGGCAGCCGTCGTTCGTCGACGGCGCGGGCGGTAAGTCGGTCCTCGACACGATGTGGCCGCTGCTCCAGGAGTGGGTGGCCGAATCGCTCGTCGTTTCCCTGAACGACGCGGCCGCCGCCATGCGCCTCGTCGCCGATCGCACCCACGTTGTCTGCGAGGGCGCCGCAGCGTGCGCCGTCGCCGCCGCACTTTCGCCTATGATCGCCAGTCGCGGGCACCGGAACGTCGTTGCCGTCGTGTCGGGCGGCAACATCGATCTCGCCAGGTTCGCGCAGCTCGTCGGCGCGTGCCATTAGCGATCCGTCCCTGCTGAAGAAGGATCCGATCGCGTTTCCTACTTGAGGACCACTCGTGAACGTTCACGTCAGCGATTCGTCGGCGCCTTCCATTCCCGCCCGGCTCCACCGCCTGCCCGAGCTCGCGACCGATCTCTGGTGGACGTGGAACGCGAACGCGCGGGACGTATTCCGCAAGCTCGACTATCCGCTGTGGCGGCAGACCGCCCACAACCCCGTGCTGATGCTGCGGTCGATCGCCCCTGATCTTCTCGCCCGCGCAGCGGCCGATCCTGCGTTCCTCGCGCTGTACGACCAGGCGCTCGCGGCGCTCGACGCCGCGCGCAGCGCGCGCGACACGTGGTGGCAGCACCGCCATCCCGAAGGCCATGGACCGATCGCGTACTTCTCGGCGGAGTTCGCGCTCCATCAGTCGCTCCCGATCTACGCAGGCGGCCTCGGCGTGCTCGCGGGCGATCACTGCAAGGAAGCGGGCGACCTCGGCATTCCGCTCATCGGCGTCGGCTTCATGTACCCGCAGGGCTACTTCCACCAGATGGTGTCGCCGGAAGGGTGGCAGCAGGAAGTGTACGAGCGGCTGAACTGGGAGGACGCGCCGATCGAGCAGGCGATCGCCCCCGACGGCCGTCCCTGCGTGATCGCCGTACCGCTCGGCAACCGCACGGTGCTCGTGTCGGTGTGGCTCGTGCGGCTCGGACGCGTGAAGCTCTTTCTCCTCGACACCGATCTCGAAGAGAACGCGCCATGGGACCGCGAGCTCTCGGCGCGGCTCTACGGCGGCGATCGCGAGACGCGGATCCAGCAGGAGATCATCCTCGGCATCGGCGGCGTGCGCGCGCTCAAGGCGCTGGGCATCCAGCCGGCCGCCTGGCATCTGAACGAGGGGCACGCGGCCTTCGTGGTCCTGCAGCGCATCCGCGATCGGATCGAAGAAGGCGCGTCGTTCGAAGCGAGCCTCGAGAGCGTTCGGCGGACGACCGTCTTCACGACGCACACGCCGGTGCCCGCCGGCCACGACGCGTTTCCGTTCACCCTCGTGGAGACGCATCTTGCCGGCGCGTGGGGCACGCTCGGCGCGTACCGCGATGCGTTCCTGGCGCTCGGACACTACGACAACGGCAGCGGCCCGCTCTTCAACATGACGGCGCTCGCGCTCCGCACGGCGAACTACGTCAACGGCGTGAGCCAGCTGCACGGCCAGGTCACGCGCGACATGTGGGGGCCGATCTGGCCCGGCGTCGAGAACGATCGCCGGCCGGTCCGGGCCATCACGAACGGCACGCACGTGCCGACATGGCTGTCGATGGAGATGGCGACGCTCTTCGACAAGCACCTGCCGGGCGGCTGGCGCGAGCGCCAGGACGATCAGTCGGTCTGGGACGCCGTGGCCGGCATTCCCGACGAAGCGCTGTGGGAGACGAGGACGGCCCTTCGGACGTACCTGTTCACGTTCCTCCGCGAGCGGGCGCGCAGACGCTGGAAAGAGGAGCACGTCACCGCGGCGCGCGTCGTCGCGGCGGGCACGCTCCTGGATCCCGGCGCGCTGACGATCGGATTCGCCCGGCGCTTCACCGGATACAAGCGCTCCGAGCTGATCTTCCACGATCCCGAGCGCCTCGTCCGGATCCTCACCGCCGCGAGGCGGCCCGTGCAGCTCGTCTTCGCCGGCAAGGCGCATCCCGCCGACGAGACCGGCAAGCACAATATCCAGAAGGTGTATCGCCGCGCCGTCGACCCGATGTTCGCCGGCCGCATCGCGTTCGTCGACGACTACGACCTGCACGTCGCGCACTTCCTCGTGCAGGGCTGCGACGTGTGGCTGAACAACCCGCGCAAGCCGCTCGAGGCGTCCGGCACGAGCGGAATGAAGGCATCGATCAACGGCGTCCCGCACCTCAGCATCGGCGACGGCTGGTGGGCCGAAGGCTATTCGGGCCGCAACGGCTGGCTCATCGAAGGGCAGTCGCCGTCGGGCGACGCCGACGCAGTCGACGCCGCCGACGCCGAAGCGCTCTACCAGCTCCTCGAGCGCGAGGTCGTGCCGACCTTCTACGATCGCGACGCGCAAGGCATCCCGCGACGCTGGCTCGCCTTCGTCCGCGAAGCCATCCGCACGGTCACACCACGCTTCTCCGCTCGCCGCATGGTCAAGGAGTACGCGGAGAACATGTATGTGCCGGCGATGACAGGAGAGAAGTGACTTATGAGTTCTGTCAGTCGGCAGTCGGCAGTCGTGAGTCGTCAGTCAGAGTCGACAGTCACAGTCGGGAGTCGACAGTCAGTCGACTACGACTGTCGGCTGCGATTGCCGACTGTCGACGACTGCTGACTGTCGACTGCGACTGTCGACTCCGACTGACGACTCACGACTGCCGACTGTCGACTGTCATGTTCCCCTTCTGCTAGGATCCCACCATGTCCCGCAAGGCCATGACCCAGGCGCGATGCGCGCTCTGCGGTGCCAAAGACGTATCCGAGCCGCGCGGCGAGGAGCGGTACTGCCGCGACTGCTGGGACAAGAAGATCGCGGTCGAGGAAATCGTCGCGCGCGAGTTCGCGCTCAAGCGTTACATCCGCGCGCACAGCGCCGAGAAGTACCTCATCTATCACTCCACGCTCAAGCGCCCCTGCGGTCAGCTCATCGTCGTCGACGACGGGTACGATTTGTTTCTGACGATGGTGCTGTATCCGAGCTTCGGGTGGGACGAGGCCGCCTATCATCTCGAGGGCGACCCCGAAGGCCGGTCGTTCGCCGAGATCCTCGTGGACGTCGTCGCGGCCGAAGTCATCGAGCCCTGGGGCGGCGGCAAGTGGCATCTGGAGATCTTCCGCTCGTCGAACCCCGAGCCGGAGGACTGGAATGGGGAGATGTAGTTTGCTTCCAGCCTCCAGCTTCCAGCCTCCAGCTTCCAGCCTCCAGCTTTCAGCTTTCAGCTCTTCTCGCGCGGCGGCCGCTTCTCGCCGGTCGAACACAGCAACGCGTTCGATATTGACGTGTCGGCTTTCGGCTATACTGTCGCCCGATTGTCGACAACTGAACCGAGGTGAGCGCTGACGGCTGGCTGAACGGCCGGCAGCTGAGGGCTGATCGCTTCCGATGGAGGTCATCATGAACCGCCGCTTCGCATCGATTGCCGTCGCGTGCCTGTTCTCCGCTCTTATTCCTTCCTCCGCCCTCGCGCAGGCCAAACCGGCAGGGTCCACGACGCCGCCCACAACGCCCTCCGCACCCGCGAAGTTCGTGCCGCAGGTCAAGGGCGAGGGATATGTCGAGTTCATTCAGGCGAAGCCGCAGCGGGTCAAGGGAGAGATCGTCACCAAGATCAAGCTGAAGAACACGTCGAAGGGCTCGCTCGGTCTCCTCTCGGTCGAGGAGATCTGGTACAACACGAAGCGCCAGATCGCCACCAACGGCATCTACCGGCACCGGGCGCTGCTCAACCCGGGCGAGGTGATCGAGTTCGAGATCAAGTCGCAGGACAAACCGGATCTCTACACGAACATGCTCATGTTCAAGCACGCCAACGGGACGATCAAGCCCACGAAGGTCGCGAAGATTCAGTAGGCCGGTCCAATCCCGGCAAGGACCTGCGCGAGGATTCCGAGCCGGCGTACGATGGCGCCCATGACCGACGATCTCCGATTCCCTGTTGGCAAGTTCTCGTTCGACTCGAGTGTCACGCCAGAGAAGCGAAGGACCTGGATCGATCAAATCGCCGCGACGCCGGCCGCGCTTCGAGCGGCCGTGGCGAACCTCTCCGATCGACAGTTCGAGACGCCGTACCGACCGGACGGCTGGACGGTGCGGCAGGTCGTGCACCACGTGGCCGACAGCCACATGAACGCGTACTGCCGCTACAAGTTCGCGCTGACCGAAACGAATCCCACCATCAAGGCGTACGACGAGGCGGAGTGGGCCAGGGTGGCCGACACGGCGCGCACGCCCCCGGCCGTGTCGCTGTCGCTTCTCGACGCGCTGCACCAGCGATGGGTGATCCTGCTGGAGTCGATGGACGGTCCGGACTTCGCGCGGCCTCTCCAGCATCCGGAGCGCGGCGCAATCACGCTCGACTGGATGCTGCAGCTGTACGCCTGGCACGGCCGCCATCACACAGCGCACATCACCGAGTTGAAGCGGCGAGAGGGATGGTAGACAGCTCCCAGCTTCCAGCTTCCAGCTTCCAGCCAAAAACCCTTCAGATCTCAATCAAGAGAACCTACTGAAAGCTGGGAGCTGGGAGCTGGAAGCTGGAAGCTGACCTTATCGATTCGCCTTCCGCTCCGCGTACTCGCCAAGAAACGGGAGCTTCCAGTGCCGGCCGTGGTACGCCTGGAACAGGCACACGGCCCACGCGCCGAGCCATAACCAGGCCGGCGGCCGCGGAGAGCCAGAGCATGATCCAGAACGCCGTCGGGGAGACGATCAGGAACGCGAACGCGAGCACCAGGAACGCAAACGCCGCGATCCCGACGAGCCCGAGCCCGATGACGGCCTGCCACGCGTGGAATCTCACGAAGTCGTTCGTGCGCTCTACCGCGAGGAGGAGCAGCCCGGAGAAAGGGCCCGCCAGGTAGGCCATCGACGCCGCCATGCGAGGCGTCAGACCTGTCGACGACGGCGGCGAGGGCTCGACGGACATCGAGCTGGCCCGCATTGGCGCCGGCACCGGCAGCATCCGCGTGGTGGCTTCGCCATCGATGCCGGCGATAGCGTGAGCCGCGGTGCGATCCCCGGCGGCCGACGACGACCCTTTCGGCGGCTTGAACACGATCGTCGTCTGCTGCGGGCCGTCAGGCTTGTGGAATCGAATCTCGCCGTCGTCGCGCGGCAGCGACACGATGTGGAACGGCGACACGATGACCTGCGCCGCGACACGATCGGCTGGCGGCACGCGCTCTTCGTCGACGATCACGAGCGCGGCGCCCTCGCGGCGCGTCCCCGTAACCTCGATCTCGAAGCCGGGATTGGACCGCTCGCCGGCAAAGACGGCGGCGACCATGCGGGTGTCGAAATCAATGGCGGGCGCGGGCGCGTCCTGGCCGGCGTGCGCTGCCCACACCGCCAGGAACGCCTGCCGTTCCCGAACGACGAAGCGCCGGGATTCTACGAGCCGGCTGCCGTCCCCCTTTGCGATCGTGACGACATCCGATCCCGTCGCTCCCATTCAGCGGACCGTGAACTCCAGCTCGCGCGCGGCGTTCGCGCCGCTCGAGAGCGTCGACTTCGCTTCGACGCGAAGCACGTAGCGGCCCGGGGCGACGCCTTTCAGCGGAATCGCCGCGACGTGGCCGAACGTGTTCCCGCCCTTGAGCTCCTCGGAGCGCCGCTCGTCGCGCGAGCTGAACACCGTCGTCCCGCTGTCTGCGGTCACCGTCGTGGCGATTTCCACGCGGTGCGGCGTCGACGCGCGGTTGTCGTAGACGTCGATCGCGATCGACAGCTGGTCGCCGGTCGGGAAGACCCGGAGCGCCGTGGGCGACGCCGGCATGATCTCCTTGAAGTCCTTGTCCGGATTCGCGGTCGGAATGCGGCTCGAGTACGCCGACGTCAGGAGCAACCCACCCATGGTGAGCTCGCCCTTGCTGAAATCCGGCACGTCGAGGTCGTAGAGGACCGATCCGATTCGGCCGGTGACCGAGTCGCGGGCGCCGATCCGGAGCTGGTACCGCCCTGGCGCGAGGTCGAGCCGGCGCGTGAGGCGGACACCGTTCTTCATCACGGCCTCGTACGTCTCTGGCCTGAGCTTGAGCTGCGCGGTGTCCTTCGCGCCGTCGCGGATCTTGCCGCCCTCGTCCGTCGCGATGATCGCCAGCTCGACGTCGTTGAGGAACATGCCTCCTTCTTCCTTGAACTTGAGCGCGCCAGCTTCGAGCTCGACGACCAGGAGGACGGAGGCTTTGGACTTGGCCGCGGCCGCGCCGGCCATGGGCGCGGCGAAGGCCGTGACGCCCAGGCCGGTGACGGGCAGTGGGCTGTCGAGCGCCTCGCGCATCGCAATGGAGGCCGCGATCCCGGGCGGCGCCGGCGTGCCGGCCGGCGGCCGACCCTTCGGCGCGACGTAGCCCTTGCGGGCCCGGACCTGCAGGTTCGTGTTCTTCACGCGGACGTTCAGGCTGCGGAACTGTCCGTCGCGGCGCGTGTCGGTGGAGTAGTACCCCAGCACGTAGTAGCTGCTGTTGTCCTGGATGATGCGGTTGAAGCTCGTGCCGAAATCGTTGCGGTTCACCGCCGCGAAGCCGCCGGTCTCGTCCGAAATCGTGCGGAGGCTGTCCTGGGAGATCATCAACTCGCGCTGCATGGACATGACGCCGAGGCCGAGCGACGTGTCCTCGGGGATCGACGACAGTTCTGCCGCGTCGTCGAAGCCGCCGAGTCCGCGCGGATCGACGGCGTAGAAGCTGACGTTCGACCGGGTCGCCGCGGCGATGGCGTCCTGGGCGTAACTGCGGATGTCGGTCGCGTAGCGGTTGGTCACCGCGTCGTAGACGTCGTAGTCGACGCCTTCGCTGAAGAAGACGACGGCCTTCCGGCGCCCGCGGATTCCGGCCATGTAGTCGGCGACGTTCTTGAGCGTGGTGAGCGTGTTGCGCGCCTTGTGTACGCGCAGCGCCTCGATCGGATCGCGCGGCAGGTCCGAGCTCTGCATGCTGCGCAGCCGCTGGTAGTCGTCGATCTTTTCGAGCGTCGCGGATCGCTCTTTCTGGCCCATGAAAGTGTCGATCGCGCGGAGGAGGCGCTCGCGGCTGCCCGTGAACTCCTGCCCGGTCGACTTGCCGCCGCCGGTCTGCACGACGGCGGCGATGTCGTTCGCGCCGAGGTATCGCTCGACGAACTGACGGGCGGCCAATTTGACGCGGGGGGTGCGCGAGAAGTGCGTATTGAGATCGTCGAGCACGAGCACGAACACGCGGCCGTCGAAGTCCTTGCGGTTGCTGCGGACGTCCGGCTCGATCACCTTCGCCTTGAAGAGCGGCGGATCTGCCTTCTCGATCGGGATGTCCACGAGCGAGAACACCGACACCGACTGCGGCTTGCCCTGCTCGGAGACGAGGAAGTCGTCCTTCGTCAGGTTGCGGACGAAGTTGCCTTGCTGGTCGGTGACGACGGCGTCGATCTCGACGTAGTTGATCTCGACCTTGAAGGTGACCGGCGGTTGCGGATCAACAGGCTTCGGCGGTGTCTGCTGCCCGGACTGGGCGGAGATCCCGCGCGAAGACGCGCCGTCGATCAACGCGGTGATCAAGAGCAGGGATGAAATGGCAATAGTGCTTTTTCGCATGACTCACCGGCACCCGTGGCAGGCTCAATCATTATAGGCCGGGGGCGGTATACTCAGGCGATGGCGTTGCCGATCGACGCGGTCCAGCAGGCCTTGAAGGCGGAACAGCTCGACGGCTGGCTGCTTTACGATTTTCGTGGGTCGAATCCCATCGCGTCGCGCCTGACCGGACTCGCCGCGTCGGGCAAGCTCGCGACGCGGCGCTGGTACTACTATGTACCCGCCGAAGGCGCACCGCGCGGACTCGTCCACGCGATCGAGCGCCACAACCTCGACGAGCTGCCCGGCGAGAAGCGCGCGTATTCAGGGCGCGAGGAGCTCTCGACTGGCCTGCGCGAGCTGCTGAAGGGCGCCGGCCGCATCGCGATGGAGTACTCGCCGTGCAACGCCATCCCGTACGTGTCCCGGGTGGATGCGGGCACGGTGGAAGCGGTCCGGGCGTGCGGCGCCGCGGTCGTCTCGTCCGGCGATCTCGTGCAGCGATTCGAGGCGGTGTGGACCGACGAGGTGTTCGCGACGCACGTCGCGGCCGCCGAGCGGCTGTACCGGGTCAAGGATCGCGCGTTCGACATGATCCGCCAGCGCATGGCCGGGCGCGCACCGGTCAGCGAGATCGAAGTGCAGGAGTCGATGGTCGAGTGGTTCCGCGAGGAAGGGCTCGTGTCCGACTCGCCGCCGAACGTCTCGGCGCAGGAGAACGCGGGCAATCCTCACTATCAGGCGACCCGGGAGGCGCACCGTGCGATTCGTCCCGACGAGGGCGTCCTGATCGATCTCTGGGGTAAGCTGCCGTCGCCCGGTGCGGTGTACGCCGACATCACGTGGGTCGGCTTCACGGGCGCGCGGGTGCCGGACGACATGACCGCCGCGTTCGCCGCCGCGCGCGACGGCCGCGATGCCGCGGTCGCGCTCGTGCAATCGTCGACGCGCGAGGGCCGCGAGCTGCGCGGCTTCGAAGTCGATCGGGCCTGCCGCGACGTGATCGCGCGCGCGGGATTCGGCGCGCAGTTCTTCCATCGCACCGGCCACAGCCTGGGCGAGGAGGTGCACGGCAATGGCGTGCACATGGACGACTACGAGACGCACGACGATCGCCGCCTGATGCCGGGCACCGGGTTTACGATTGAACCGGGCGTCTACACGGACCGATATGGCGTCCGGACCGAAATCAACATGTTCGTCAAGGAACACGATGCCGTCGTCACGGGACCGCTTCAGCGCGACATCCTGACGCTCGCATAGCTGGATCTCCGGGAGAAACACGATGCCGACTCGCAAGACAACGCTCTTCTACATCGTTCTCATCGCTTTCGCGTCGGCGGCGGTCGGGATGGTGATTTCGTCCCAGTGGGGCCTGCCGCAGTCATCCTCGGCGCAGACGGTCAACGTGCCGGCCGCCAACACGCGCGCCGCTCAGCGGACCGATCGACGCGACCACGTTCCGCAACATCGCCAAGAACCAGGGCCCGGTCGTCGTCAACCTCCGGACGCAGGCGCGGATGCGCCGGGAAACGACGGACAGCCCCGACGATATGCTCCGCCGCTTCTTCAATCAGCAGCCGAGGGGGCGCGGCCGTACCGTTCCGCGTGACGACGACGGTGCAGACCGGCGCGGGAACGGGATTCATCATCGACAAGGCCGGTTTCATCCTCACGAACAACCACGTCGTCGAGGAAGCCGACGAGATCCTGGTGGGACTCTTCGGCGCCAACATGTCGAACCCCAACGAGCGTCTCTACCCCGCGAAGGTGATCGGGCGCGACACGCTGACCGACAGCGCGCTCATCCAGCTCACGGAGCTGCCGGCGACGCCGCTGCAGGAGGCCCGCTTCGGCGACTCCGATCAGATGCAGCCTGGCGACTGGGTCATGGCGATCGGCAATCCGTTCAATCTGAACCACACCGTGACCGTCGGAGTCGTCTCGGCGCTCGGCCGTCCGTTCTACCCCGTCACCGGCCGCCCGCAGAACATGATCCAGACCGACGCGGCGATCAATCCCGGCAACTCGGGAGGGCCGCTCCTGAACGTCCGCGGCGAGGTCGTCGGCATGAACACGGCGATCTATACGGATCAGCGCGCGGCGAACATCGGCATCGGCTTCGCGACGCCCATCAACGCGATTCGCGCGATTCTTGCCGCAGCTGCGAACCGGCAAGGTCACCCGCGGCGTGATCGGCGTCAACGTCCGGACGTATCCGCTGACCAAGGAAGATGCGCAGGCGTTCGGCCTGCCGAGCACGAACGGCGCGGTGATCAACAGCGTCGCGCCCGATCAGCCGGCGGCCAAGGCGGGCGTGCGGCGAGGCGACGTCGTCACCGAGTTCAACGGCCGGCCGGTCCCCGACAGCGACGCGCTCGTCTCGATGGTCGTGACGACCAAGCCAGGCACGACGGTGCCGATCACGCTCTATCGCGACGGCGAACGCAAGGCGCTCAGCATCACGATCGGCGAGCTCGACCTCGACGCGGAGCAGGGCGCGCGGACGACGCGTCCGGAAGCGGAGACGGCAGCCGACGTCGACCGGACTTCGGCATGGAGATCGAGCCGGTCACCCCGGACATCGCGCGCGAGCTGGAGCTGCCGAAAGGCAAGGGCGGAGCGATCGTCTCGAGCGTCAGCCGCAGCAGCCCCGCGTTCAACGCAGGCGTGCTGCAGAACGACGTCATCCTCGAGGTCAACCGCGTGCCGGTCACGAACGTGAGCCAGATCACACGTGAGCTGCAGCGCGCGCAGGCCGGATCGACCGTGTTCATGGTCGTCTGGCGCGTCGGCCCGAACGGCGCCCAGGAGAACTTCCTGACGCTGCGGAAGAGATAGACTCGGTCGTCCGGTCGCTCGGTCGTCCGGTCGCTCGGTCGTTCGGTCGGCCGGAAGAACATTCAGATCACAGTCGAAGGATTGTGCTCTGGATGTTCTTCCGAGCGACCGGACGACCGGAACGCGACCGGAACGACCGGATCCCCTATAATCCCCGCCTGGAGCGCGTTGATGTCGACCACGACTCTCGAGCGCGAGATCAAGCTGCGGTTCGAATCGGCTGACCAGGCGCGCGAGGCGATACTCGCCTGCGGCGCGACGCCCATGCTGGGCCGCCGCCTCCAGGAGGACTCGCTGCTCGACACCGAGGACGAGGAACTGCGGCGTCGCCGCTGCGTCCTCCGCGTCCGCGTCGAAAACGGCAAGAGCCGTCTGACCTTCAAGGGGCCGGTTCAGCCGGGCATCATGAAGGTGCGCGAGGAGATCGAGACCGTCGTCGGCGACGGCGCCATCCTGCTGAGAGTGCTGAAAGAGCTGGGACTGCACGTGTGGTTCCGCTACGAGAAGTACCGCGAGGAGTTCGCGTTCGAGGACGTCATCGTGGCGATCGACGAAACGCCGGTCGGCATCTTCGTCGAGATCGAGGGCAGCGAGCAGGGCATCAACTCGACCGCCGAGGCGCTGGGCCGGCGCGAGGCCGACTACATCCAGGATTCCTATCGCGGCCTGTTCCTGAAGCTTCGCGAGGAGTTCCGCCTCGACGGGCAGCACATGCTCTTCGACGGATCGGATGCCGGAGCGTGAGCCCGGAGCGCCGCGGGCGCTCCTCCTGACGGCAGGCCTCGGCACGAGACTCCGCCCCCTGACCTGGCTTCGCGCCAAGGCCGCGGTCCCAATCAACGGAGAGCCGCTCGTCGCCCGGGTGATCCGCTGGCTCGCTGCCGCGGGCATCCGCGATCAGATCCTCAACCTCCACTACCGGCCGGAAACGATCGCCGCCGCCGTCGGCGACGGCGCGGCGTTCGGCGTGCGCGTGCGGTATTCCTGGGAGCAGCCCGTGCTCGGATCCGCGGGCGGTCCGCGCCGCGCGCTGCCGCTGCTGATCGACGGGCGCGCGGACTCCGACTTCCTGATCGTCAACGGCGACACGCTGACGGATCTCGATGCCGGTTCGATCGTCGAACGCCACCGCTCGTCGGGCGCGCTCGTCACCATGGCGCTCATCCCGAATCCTCGGCCCGATCACTACGGCGGCGTGCAGGTCTCACGGCGACGGCTGGGTCACGGGGTTTTCACGGGCTGCGGCGTCCGGTGGCACGGCGCAACCGGGCTTCCACTTCATCGGCGTGCAGGTCGCCAGAGCCGAAGCGTTTGCGGACCTCGACGACGGCGTGCCCGCGGAATCGGTCAACGCGCTGTATCCCCGGTTGATCGCCGCGAACCCGCGCGCCATCGCCGCGCACATCTCGGGAGCGTCTTTCCTCGACATCGGGACACCGCTCGACTGCCTCGACTCGTCGCTCCAGCTGGCTGACGTCGAGGGTCCGCGATTAATCGGCGCGCGCTCCCACATCCACGCGTCCGCGCATCTCTCTCGAACGGTGGTCTGGGACGACGTGACGATCGGCGAGGCCGCCTCTCTTCGCAGCTGCATCGTGGGAGACGGCGTCCGGATTCCGGAGGACGCCAGGTACGAGCACTGCGCGATCGTTCCGGCCGGGAAACGAGCGCCCGAGGCCGGCGAGCGGATCGACGGAAAACTGCTCGTCAAAGCGCTCTGAGCCAATGTACCCTGAGCGCTGACCCTAACACCTGAGCTGAGTGATGACGCAAATTGCCGAGCTCCCGACGCAGCGTGAGCGCATCGATGCCTACCTCGATCGAAGCGGCCTCGCGTCGCGGTCGCCGCGCGTGGTCCCGCTGACGGGCGACGCGTCGGACCGCCGCTACTATCGCATCCAGATTCCGGACGCCCCGTCGATCGTCCTCTCGCTGTACTCGACGCCGTTCGAGTTCGACACGCTGACGTTCGTCAACGTCGGCGGGCTGCTGCAGCAGATGCCGGTGCCAGTGCCGACGGTGCTCGGCCACGCGGAGGAGATCGGCGTCCTGGCGCTCGAGGATCTCGGCGATGTCACGCTGCAGGCGCACCTCGGAGCGGTTACGCCCGCGGAGCACGCAGCGAGATACCGTCAGGCCGTCGCGCTGATCGCGACGCTGCAGCGGCGCGGCGCGGAGCTCGAGGACGCACGATACGTTCCGTACGGCATCGCCTTCGACGTCGAGAAGCTGACGTGGGAGCTGGAGTTCTTCACCAAGCACTTCATCGAGGCTTACAAGGGCGTCGTCGTCGCGTCGGCCGCACGAGACGAGCTCCGGCAGGCGTTCCACGTGCTGATCGAGGAGCTGGCGGCGGAGCCCCGCGTGCTGTGCCATCGCGACTATCACAGCCGCAACCTGATGCTCCACCAGGATCGCCTCTACATCATCGATTTCCAGGACGCGCGAATGGGTCCCGACACGTACGACCTCGTCTCGCTCCTCCGGGACTCGTACGTCGATCTTCCGGAACAGACGGTTGAAGAACTGATCGCCTACTTCATGGCGCTGAAAGGCGTGACCGGCAGCGAGACCGCGTTCCGCAGCCGCTTCGACGCCATGGCGCTGCAGCGGAACCTGAAAGCGCTCGGCACGTTCGGATACCAGACCACGGCCCGCCGGAACCCGGTCTACATCCAGTACATCCCGCGGACGCTGCGCAACGTCCGCGACAACCTCGCGCATCAGCCCCGGTTCGCCAGGCTTCGAGAGGTTCTCGCCGCGCACGTCGACGAATTCCGTTAGAGTAGTGTCCGCCTTCAGGCGGACCTCCGGAACCCCTGTGCTAAGATCCTTCGTTTACCGTTCACGAACGAGCCGGCTCCATGCGCTTCGGGATCTCGACGCACATCTACCATGATCGACGTCTCGATCGCGATCACCTCGGACAGATCGCGTCGTACGGCTTCGACGCCATCGAGCTCTTCGCCACGCAGAGCCATTTCGACTACCGGGACGAAACCGCGATCGCGCAGCTGGCGCAGTGGCTGAAGGAAACCGGGCTGACGCTGCACGGCGTGCACGCACCCATCACGGATCTCTTCGGGGGGAAACAGGCGACGGCGTTTTCCACCGCGGCGCGAGGGCACGACCGGCGCGAGATCGCCGTGCGGGAAACTGAAGCCGCGCTCCAGATCGCCCGCCGGATTCCGTTCGACGTCATCGTCCTGCACCTCGGGACGCCGACGAACCTGAGCAACCCGGACGACAATCACCGGCAGTCTGCCGTGCGGAGCGTCGAGGAGATCTGTCAGATCGCGGACCCGCTGGGCGTTCGAGTCGCCGTCGAGGTGATCCCGAACCGCCTCTCGGACGCCACGTCGCTCGTCGCGCTGATCGAGAACGAGATCGACGGGTGCAACCCGGGTATCTGCCTCGATTTCGGGCACGCGCACCTGATGGGTGATGTCGCGGACGCCATCGAAGCCGTCGCCGAGCACGTCATCACGACGCACGTCCACGACAACCACGGACGCGAGGACGAACACCTCGTTCCGTACCTCGGCTCGATCGACTGGGGCCTGGCGCTCGCGACGATGCAGAAGATTGGCTATGAAGGGACGTATCTGATGGAGCTCGCGGGAACCGGCAACCCGGCAGGTGTCCTGGAGGAGGCGCGCCGCGCGCGGCAGCGGTTCGAACGCGCGATGACCCACGCATGATGGCCTACATCGAAGACATCGCCGGGCACGAGGGACAGTCGATTACGCTTCGCGGCTGGCTGCACAACCGGCGGTCGAGCGGCAAGATCCATTTCCTGACGGTGCGCGACGGGACGGGCTTCATCCAGTGCGTCATGTCGAAGGCAGCCGTGGGCGACGAGGCGTTCGCGCGCGCGGATCATCTCTCGCAGGAGACGTCGCTGACGGTCAGCGGCAACGTCCGCTCCGACGCCAGGGCGCCTGGCGGCTTCGAGATCGACGTCACGGGCCTCACCGTCGTCGGCGAGGCGCAGAACTACCCGATCACGCCAAAGGAGCATGGCGTCGACTACCTGATGGATCGCCGCCATCTCTGGATCCGATCCGCGCGCCAGCAGGCGATCCTGCGGATCCGCCACGAGGTCATCGACGCGGTGCGCGACTTCTTCAACGAGCGCGGGTTCATCCTCGCCGACACCCCGATCTTCACGCCGGCGGCGTGCGAGGGCACGACCACGCTCTTCCCGGTCCAGTACTTCGATGACGCGACGGCGTACCTGACGCAGAGCGGCCAGCTGTACAACGAGGCGAACGCGATGGCGCTCGGCAAGGTGTACTGCTTCGGCCCGACGTTCCGCGCGGAGAAGTCGAAGACGCGCCGGCACCTCACCGAGTTCTGGATGGTCGAGCCCGAAGTCGCCTACGCGACGCTCGACGACGTGATGGATCTCGCGGAAGGACTGGTCGTCTCCGTCGTCGGCCGGGTGCTCGAGCGCCGGCAGAAGGAGCTCAAGGTGCTCGAGCGCGACACCACGAAGCTCGAGCAGGTCAAGGCGCCGTTCCCGCGGGTCTCGTACGACGAGGCGGCGGAGATTCTGAAGCGGAAGGGCCTGCCGTTCGAATGGGGCGGCGACTTCGGCGCGCCCGACGAAACCGCGCTGTCCGATGAGTTCGATCGCCCGATCTGCGTGCACCGCTATCCGTCGGCCGTCAAGGCGTTCTACATGAAGCCGGATCCCGATCGGCCGGACGTCGCGTTGTGCGTCGACGTGCTCGCGCCCGAGGGCTACGGCGAGATCATCGGCGGCGGCCAGCGCATCGACGACTTCGATCTGCTCGTGCAACGCATCAAGGAGCACGACCTGCCGCAGGAGGCGTTCGAGTGGTACCTGGACCTCCGCCGCTACGGAACCGTCCCGCACGGCGGCTTCGGCATGGGCATCGAGCGCGTGGTCACGTGGATCTGCGGCATCGACCACCTGCGGGAAGCCATCCCGTATCCACGGATGCTGTATCGGATTTATCCTTGATGGCTTTGGGCTTTAGGCTTTGGGCTTCGGCAAGAGCTGTCAGATCTCAGTCGTTCGATTGGGAACTGAATGCTTTTCCGAAAGCCCAAAGCCCGAGGACTAAAGCCTTGCAGTTTCAATCATGAAAATTGGCTTCCTCAGCCTCGGCTGCCCGAAGAATCTCGTCGATGGCGAGGTGATGCTCGGCATGGCGCGCGACGCGGGGCACGAGATCATCACGGACGCATCCGCCGCGGACGTGCTCGTCGTGAATACCTGCGCGTTCATCGACTCGGCCAAGCAGGAGTCCATCGACGCGATCCTCGAAATGGCCGCCCTGAAGCGCGACGGCCGCTGCTCGCGTCTGGTGGTCACGGGCTGCCTCGCCGAACGGTACCGCGACGAACTGAAGAAGGAGATCCCCGAGATCGACGTCACCCTGGGAACGGGGGAGGTCGAGGGGATCCTAGACGCTGTCGGTGGTTCGGTCGCTCGGTCGTCCGGTCGTCCGGTCGGCGCGGTTCCGCTGCGATTCTTCACGGGAACGTCGACCAACCGGCCGACCGATCGACCGTCCGACCGAACGACCGAGCGACCGAGCGACCGAGCGACCGGTCCCCGCTACCTCTACGACGCCGACACCCCCCGCCTGCTGACCACGCCGAAGCACTTCGCCTACGTCAAGGTGGCGGAGGGCTGCGACTACACGTGCGCGTTCTGCATCATCCCGACGCTGCGCGGTCAGTACCGCAGCCGCACGTCGGAATCGATCGTGCGCGAAGCGCGCGCGCTTGCCGGGCGCGGGGTGCGGGAGTTGCTGCTCATCTCGCAGGACACGACCTTCTACGGCATCGACCGCGGCGAGAGGGGCGCGCTGGCGCGGCTCCTGCGCGACCTCGACGCGATCGACGGCCTGCGCTGGATTCGGTTGCTGTACCTCTACCCCACCACCATCACCGACGACGTGCTGGATGCGATGGCCGAGTGCGAGAAGGTCTGCCGGTACGTCGACCTGCCGCTGCAGCACGCGTCGGCGCCGGTGCTGAAGGCCATGCGGCGTCCGGGAAACCGCCGCACCTACGACGCGCTCCTCGACCGCATCCGCCGCCGCGTACCAGGGGTGACGCTCCGGACCACGCTCATCGTCGGCTTCCCCGGCGAGACGGAGTCGGACTTCGCGGAGCTCGAAGGCTTCGTGGCAGACACGGGCTTCGAACACCTCGGCGTCTTCACGTATTCGCACGAAGAAGGCACGCGCGCGTTCGCGAGAGAGGACGACGTGCCAGAGCCCGTCAAGCGACGGAGACGCAACGCGTTGATGGCGCGTCAAAAGAAGATGGTGGCGCGCGCGCATCGCGCCAGGATCGGGACCGACGTCGACGTGTTGCTGGATGGGCCGTCCCCCGATCACCCCCTGGTCCTCCAGGGCCGGCTGGAAGGACAGGCTCCGGACATCGATTCGGTCACCTACCTGACGGAATGCGACGCCAGCCAGCTTTCCCCGGGTGACCTCATCCGGGCGCGCATCGTCGGCGCGCGCGGCTACGACCTGGTGGCGGCGCCGCTGACGTCGTAGGCCCGGACGCTTCCGCACGAGGCCCGCGCGAGCGGCCGCCGGAACGAGTCTCGGGCCCCGATCCTCGTGCTATATTCATGGGTGGCAGATTCGAGTAAGGTACCCGAGTGGGCCTGTGCCCACTTTTTGTTTTTGGGGGCGGCTTTCGGGGGCTTCTCCGGGTTGTTGATCTGTTGATTCGTCGATTTGCCGGCTCCGCAGACAAGTTGGGCAAATCATCACATCAGCACGAGGTATGACGCGCTCCGGAACGGAACGTCTGGCGTCCATTCGCGCCGCGGCCGAGCGGGTCGCGCGAGGTTACGGGCTGGACATTTTCGACGTGCAGCTCCGCCGAGAAGCGATTGGCATGGTGTTGCGCGTGATCATCGACCGGCCGGACCGCGGGGTTCCCGAACGTCCCGAGGACGCGGTCGGCATCGAAGATTGCCAGCGGGTCAGCCAGGATTTGAGCGCGGTGCTGGACGTCGAGCTCGAGGAGTCCGCAGAGGCCGGCGGGCCGGATCTCGCGCAAGAGTACACCTTGGAAGTGTCGTCGCCGGGACTGGATCGGCCGCTCCGGCACGAAGCGGACTATCGGCGCTTTGCGGGACGGCTGGCAAAGGTCGTCACGTCGGCGCCGCTCAATGGACAATCGGCGTTCTCGGGGCGCATCGTCGGCGTGGACGCCGGCGACGTCGTGCTGGAAGAAGGCCGGCGGACGCACCGGGTGCCGCTCGCGACGATCAAGCGCGGGCACTTGGCCGTCGAGTTTTAGTTTCGGGGGATTCGGACGCGCACCATGGCTACCACCACGAACCCGTTGCTCCAGCAGATCGACGCGATCGCCAAGGAAAAGGGCGTCGAGCCGGACATCATCATCAGCGCCGTGCAGGACGCGCTCGAGGCGGCCGCGCGCAAGCGCTACAAGAGTGAGGCGCTTCGCGCCCGCCTGAACCCGGAGACGGGCCAGTTCGACCTCTACGCGGTGAAGACGATCGTGGCGGAGGTCACCGACCAGTCCACGCAGATCTCGCTCGACGAGGCGCGGGGTGTAGTCGGCGACGAAGCCGAAGTCGACATGGAGATCGAATTCCCGCGGCCGACCGAGGATCTCGGACGCATCGCCGCGCAGACCGCCAAGCAGGTGATCTTCCAGAAGGTCCGCGAGGCCGAGCGCGAGAACGTGTACGGCGAGTACAGCCAGCGGATCGGCGAAGTCGTCAACGGCATGGTGAAGCGCTTCGAGAACGGCGACATCATCGTGGACGTGAACGGCCGCGTCGAGGCGCAGCTGCCCCGGAAGGAGCAGTCGCGAGCGGAGAACTACACCGTGGGCGACCGCGTGCGCGCGGTGATCCGCGGCGTGAACCGCAGCGCCAAGGGCCCGCAGGTCGTGCTGTCGCGCACCGATCCGGCGCTCCTCATCAAGCTCTTCGAGCAGGAAGTGCCGGAGATCTACGACGGGACCGTGGTGATTCGCGGAGCGGTCCGCGAGGCGGGCGACCGCGCGAAGGTCGCCGTGTACTCGCGCGAGCGCGACGTGGATCCGGTGGGCGCCTGCGTCGGCATGAAGGGCACCCGCGTGCAGTCGATCATCCGCGAGCTCCGGGGCGAGAAGATCGACATCGTCGAGTGGTCGGAGGATTCGGTCCTCTTCGTCACCAACGCGATCAGCCCCGCCAAGGTGCAGCGCGTGTCGATCGTCGACGACGCCGAGAAGGTGATGGAAGTGATCGTCGAAGACAAGCAGCTGTCGCTGGCAATCGGCAAGAAGGGACAGAACGTCCGGCTCGCCGCCAAGCTGACCGGGTGGAAGATCGACATCAAGAGCGAGGAAGAGAAGCGGCGCGAAGTCGAGATTCAGCTCGGCGCGCTCGAGATCGGCGAGCCCGCGGCGGAGGGTAGCGAGCCCGCGGCGGAAGGCAGCGAGGCTGCGCCCGAGATCGAAGCGAGCGACGCCGATGCCCCGGTGACCGCGAGCGCAGACGAGGCGCCCGCGGCAGATGCGGGAGATGAGACCACGCAGAGCGCGGGCGACGAGCCCGGCGCAGAGCCAAACGTCGAAGAGAGGTAAATGGCGACTGTTCGGATTTACAAGGTCGCGGAGCTGCTCAACACGTCGAGCCAGGAAGTGATGGCGCTGCTGAAGCGCGATCACGGCATCGAAGTGAAGAGCGCGTCGAGCACGATCGAGGAAGTCGTCGCGCGCCAGTTCGTGGAACGGCTCGCGCGGCAGCGCAACATCACCGTGCCGTCGAACGCGTCGTTCGCCGACGCGCCGGCCGCCGTACGCGGGAAGAAACCCCCTGCGAAGGGCGCCGAGCCGCAGCGCCCCGCGGCGCCGGCACTGCCGCCGCCGCGGCTGGTGAAAACGGCGAAGCCTGCCGCGCCAGTGATGGAGCCGGAGCCCGAATCGGCGGCAGCGCCTGAAGCGGTGTTCGTCCCGGCGCCGATCGAGGTCGTCGTCGAGCCGGAACCCGCGCCGGAGCCCGTCTCCTCCGGGACGATCGTCGAGCCGGTGCCAGCCGTCGCCGAGCCGGCGGTTGCGGCTCGCGCAGCGGAGGCGGTCGTAGACGAGCCGAAGCCGCGCGAAACTGGAGAAACTCCGCAAGCACCTGATGCGGCGAAGCCCGCGGCTGCGGCGCCGCGCCCGGTCGCGCCACCGCCGACCGGACGCATCGTGCCCCCGACGATTCGTCTGCGCGTGGAAGATCCGAAGACCGGGCAGGCGCCGCCCGCGCCGCCGCGAAGACCGATGTTGGTGCGTCCGCCAGCGCCCGCGCCCGCAGCACAGCAGGCGCCGACCGGCAATCTGAGCAGACCGGCCGGGACGCGACCCGCGGCGCCGGCCGCACCGGGCGCTGCGGCACGCGCGCCGCAGCGAACCGGCATCCTGCCGCCACGTCCGCCGATGGGCGGCCCGCGTCCGCTCCCGTCGCAGCCCATTCGTCCGGCGCTGCCGCCGCGGCCGGGCGGCACACCAGGCTATCGTCCGCCGCCGCCGCGTCCGGGTGGACGTTCGACAGGGCAACGCCGCGATCACGGGCCGCGCATCAGCGCGCCAATGTCCGCGCCGTCGGCGCCGCCCCCCGTCACGCGCACGATCACGCTGGCCGAAGGGATGACGGTCGCCGATCTGGCGACGAAGCTCGACGTCAAGGCCAAGGACGTCCTGCGCAAGCTGATGGATCGCCGCATGATGATGACGATCAACAGCACGCTCGACGACGAGACGGCATCGCTCATCTCGCGCGAGTTCGGCGCGGACGTGAAGATGCAGACCTTCGAAGAGGAAATGCTGCAGGTCGAAGCGGAGGACGTCAGCCCGGCCGACGTCGTCACGCGCGCTCCGGTCGTGACGGTCATGGGCCACGTCGATCACGGCAAGACGACGCTGCTCGACGCCATCCGATCGGCCCGGGTGGCCGAGCGCGAAGCCGGCGGCATCACGCAGCACATCGGCGCGTACGCCGTGCAGGTCAACGATCGCAACGTCGTGTTCCTCGACACGCCCGGTCACGAAGCGTTCACGATGATGCGCGCCCGCGGCGCGCGCGTGACCGACGTCGTCATCCTCGTCGTCGCCGCCGACGACGGCGTGATGCCGCAGACGAAGGAAGCCATCGATCACGCGAAGGCGGCCTCGGTGCCCATCCTCGTGGCGATCAACAAGATCGACAAGCCCGACTCGAATCCGGATCGCGTGAAGAAAGAACTGTCGGATCTGGGCCTCGTTCCCGAACAGTGGGGCGGCCAGACCGTCATGGTCGAGGTCTCCGCGAAGAAGAAGCAGAACCTCGACGCGCTGCTCGAGATGATCCTCCTCGTCACGGAGATGAGCGAGCTCAAGGCGAACCCGAAGCGTTCCGCGTCGGGCACCGTGCTCGAGGCGAAGCTCGACAAGGGACGCGGACCGGTCGCGACGATCCTGGTGCAGGACGGCACGCTGCACGTGGGCGATACGTTCATCGCCGGCACGATCGTCGGCAAGGTGCGCGCGCTCATCGACGATCGCGGGCGCCAGCAGAAACATGCGGGCCCGGCGACGCCCGTCGAAGTGCTCGGCCTCGGAGGGCTGCCGCAGCCAGGCGACGCGTTCCAGGCGCTCTCGGATGCCGCGAAGGCGCGGCAGATCGCCCTCTTCCGACAGACGCAGGCGAAGGAAAAGGCGCTCGGCGGCAAGGGCTCGCGGCTCACGCTCGAGTCGCTGCAGCAGCAGATTGCCGAAGGCGGCATGAAGGAGCTGCCGGTCATCGTCAAGGCCGACGTCGGCGGCTCGGCCGAGGTGCTCGGGGACACGCTCACGAAGCTGACCGACGAAAAGGTCAAGGTACGGATCATTCACAGCGGCGTCGGCGCGATCAACGAATCGGACGTGCTGCTCGCGTCCGCGTCCAACGCGATCGTGATCGGCTTCAACGTGCGGCCCGACCGGAACGCGTCGGACGTCGCCGATCGCGAGAAGGTCGACATCCGGCTCCATTCGGTCATCTACAACGTCGTGGACGAGATGAAGAAGGCGATGACGGGCCTCCTCGATCCGACGTTCAAGGAAGTGCGCGCGGGCGCGGCGCAGGTGCGGGAGATCTTCAAGGTGCCGAAGTTCGGCACGATTGCCGGCTGCATGGTCACCGAAGGGCGCATCACCCGCGCGGGAGACACGCAGGCACGCCTCCTCCGCGACAACGTCGTCGTCTACGAGGGGAAGATCGGCTCGCTGCGGCGCTTCAAGGACGACGTGTCCGAGGTCAAGCAGGGCCTCGAGTGCGGCATCGGCTTCGAGAAGTACAACGACATCAAGGTCGGCGACGTCATCGAGGTGTTCGCCGTCGAACGTGTCGCGACGCCGGTGTAACGGCGGTTCAGGGTTCAGGGTTCAAAGTTCAGGGTTCAAGGTTCAAGGTTCAAAGTTCGGGTTCTGAACCTTGAACCCTGAACTTTGAACCCTGAACCGTAGCTATTCAGCAATGTCCAACCGTCCAAGCCGCGTCGGCGAACAGATTCGCATGGACCTCACAGAGCTCCTCGCGCGCGAGGTTCAGGATCCCGGCATCGGCTTCCTCACGCTCACGCGCGTCGAGGTCACGGCTGATCTCCAGCACGCGCGCGTGTACTACACGACGATGGGCGACGACAAGGCGCGGAAGGAAACGGGCCGCGCGCTCGAGCGGACTCGGCCATTTCTCCGGCGTCAACTCGGCCGGAGGCTCCGCCTGCGCCACGTGCCCGACCTCCAGTTCTTCTTCGACGACAGCGTCGAGCGGCACGATCGGATCGAGCGAATCCTGCAGGAGCTTCGGACGGAACGCGAGGCGGGCGCCGAGGCGGCGTCGATCACCCAGTATGATTCAGGACATGAGCGAGACGACGACAAGTAGGCGGACCGCGGGCGCCGACGTCCTCGAGCGCATCTGCGAAAGCATCTTCCGGCGTCAGCGGTTCCTCATCTCGTCACACGCCCGCCCCGACGGAGACTCCATCGGATCGCAGCTTGCCATGGCCTTCGCGCTCGACGCGCTGGGGAAGCAGGTGCGGATCGTCAACGCCGACCGCGCGCCCGATCACTATCGCGAGTTCCCCGGGATGGATCGCATCGAGATCGCGCCGGAGGCCACGGCCGACGCGGACGCGCTGATCGTCATGGAATGCAGTGACCTGAGCCGGACGGGCGTCGCCGGCCTCGAGGGCCGCTACACGATCAACATCGACCATCACGCCGGCAATCGCATGTACGGCGCGCTGAACTGGTTCGACGAGTCGGCGGCGGCGTGCGGCGAAATGGTGTTCGATCTGATCCGGGCGCTGGGCGTCCCGCTCACCGTCGAGATCGCGACGCACATCTATCTCGCGATCCTCACCGACACGGGATCGTTCCATCACTCCAACATCACGCCCCGGACATTCGACATCTGCCGGCAGGCGGTCGAGGCCGGCGTCAAACCCGCCGCGATGGCGCGCCGCGTCTTCGACAGCAACAGCTTCGGAAAGCTGAAGCTGATCGGCGCGATGCTCGACGCGATGGAGCTGACCGACGGCGGCCGCCTCGCCGTGCTCTATCTCGACGATGCGATGCTGACGGCGTGCGGGTGCACGCACAACGACACCGAGGGCGTCATCAATCTGCCGCTGACCGCGAGGGAGATTCAGGCGGTCGTGTTCTTCAAGTCCGGATCGAACGGCGACGTGCGGGTGAGCATGCGCTCGAAGTACGACGTCGACGTCAGGCTCGTCGCCAACGAGTACGGCGGCGGCGGCCACAAGAATGCCGCGGGCTTCACCGTCGACGGTCCGCTTGCCGTCGTGAGGCCGCAGATCGTCGGCCGAATCGTCTCCGCCATCGAGGAAGGAATCCAGACCCGGCCCGAGAAGATCTGAAGGGGCCGCCGTGGATGGTGTTCTCGTCATCGACAAGCCGCCGGGCCCTACCTCGCACGACGTGGTCGCGGTGGTCCGGCGCGCGCTGCGCGTCGAGCGCGCGGGGCACACCGGCACCCTCGATCCGCTCGCGACCGGCGTCCTCGCGATCGTCATCGGGCGCGCCACGCGCCTGGCGTCGTTCCTGAGCGGCGCCGACAAGGAATACGTCGCCCGAATCCGCTTCGGCGCGAGCACCGCGACCTACGACGCCGAGCCGGCCGCGGGCGCTGGCTCTCCACTCCCGGGCGAGATCGCCGGCCTGGCGCCGGCGCCGGCAGAATCCGCTCTCGCCGCCGCGCTCCCTGGATTCGTCGGCACGTACCCGCAGCAGCCGCCGCCCTTCTCCGCCAAGAAGATTGAGGGCACGCCCGCGTACAAACTTGCGCGCAAGGGCAAGCCGGTCGACATCAAACCGTCGATCGTGACGGTTCACGAACTCGAACTGCGTTCGTATGCGGAGGGTCTCGCGGAGCTGCGGCTCGTGTGCTCGAGCGGCTTCTACGTTCGCTCGCTCGCGCACGACCTCGGTCAGCGGCTGGGCTCTGGCGCGTTCCTCGAGGGCCTGACGCGCACGAGGGCGGGCGACTTCACACTCGACGACGCGGTGACGCTCGACGCGCTTGCCGGCGGAGACGGCCCGGCGGCTGCCGGCGACCGGCTCATTTCCATGGAGCGGCTGCTTCCGCATCTCCCGTCGGTCAGGCTGACCGCGGAGGGCGCCAGGCGGGCGAGCCACGGCAACACGTTGAGCGGCAGGGATTTCATGGAGTCGCTCGAGGCGTCGCGCGCGGGAAACGATGCCGAGGTCCGGCTGCTCGACGCGGACGGACGGCTGCTCGGCATCGCGAAGCCGGGAGCCGGCGGCCTTTTGCATCCGGCCATCGTTCTGGTGTAAGATGTTGAGTCGCTTGGAATTGTAAATTCCTGACGGAGCAACAGCACGTCAGCGAGCGGGGGAAGATCGAAGCCCCGAAACGGCATCATGATCGACGGCGGCCTGGTGCGGCGCGCCCACCGAACGGGTGGACGACGACGAGAGTTCTGGGCCGTGCGTGGAGGTTCGACGTGGCACTGAGCAAGGACCGCAAGACAGACATCATCGGCTCGTACAAGACTCACACGGCAGATACAGGTTCCCCCGAAGTTCAGGTCGCGCTCCTGAGCGAGCGCATCAACTACCTGACGGAACATTTCAAGACACACGCCAAGGATCATCATTCGCGCCGCGGCCTGCTCAAGCTGGTCGGCCAGCGCCGACGCCTGCTCGACTACCTGAAGGGCAAGGACACGGACCGCTACTCGGATCTGATCAAGCGCCTGGGGATTCGCAAGTAAGAGGTCGAAAGGGCCGGGGAACCCCTTCCCTGCCCTTTTGTCCTGTCATTAGCCCGTTCAGAGACACACACAATGCATACCCGCACTATCTCCCTCGGTCGACGGTCCTTGTCGATCGAAACCGGTCGCCTCGCCAAGCAGGCTGACGGATCGGTCATCGTTCGTTCCGGCGACACGATGGTTCTCGTGACCGCGTGCGCCGCGCCGTTGCCCCGCGAAGGCGTCGACTTCCTGCCGCTCACGGTCGACTATCGCGAGTTCGCGTACGCGTCCGGGCGCATCCCGGGCGGTTTCTTCAAGCGCGAAGGGAAGCCCACCGAGAAGGAAGTCCTGACGAGCCGTTTCATCGACCGGCCCATCCGGCCGCTCTTCCCGAACGGCTGGCGCCATGAGACGCAGGTCATTGCCCTCGTCATCTCGGCTGACACCGATCACGACAGCGACGTCCTGGCGATCACGGGCGCGTCCGCCGCACTCGCACTCTCGAGCATTCCGTTCACGCGCACGATTGCCGGCGTCCGTGTGGGCATCGTCGACGGCGAGTACCTGATCAACCCGACGTTCGAGGAGCGGCGCAAGAGCCGCCTCGATCTGATTGTCGCGGGCAGCAAGGACGCGATCGTGATGGTGGAGGCCGGCGCGAAGGAGGTGTCCGAGGCGGAGATCCTCAAGGCGCTGGACGTCGCGCACGACGCCATCAAGGAGATCGTCGCGTCGATCGAGGCGCTCGCGAAGGAAGCCGGACACACCAAGCGTGAGTTCGCGCCGAAGGTCGTCGACCCGGAGCTCTATCGGGAGGTCGAGCAGAAGGCGTTCGCGCCGCTCAGCGCGGCGATGCAGATCAAGGACAAGCTCGAGAATTACGCGACCGTCGACAAGGTGCTCGCCGGGCTGCTCGAGACCTTCACGGCCGAAGAGCCCGAGAAGCGATCCGGAGCGAAGCAGATCTTCAAGGACCTCAAGGAAAAGGTCATGCGCGAGGAAGCGCTCGAGCGCGGACGCCGGCTCGACGGCCGCAAGTTCGACGAGATCCGGCCGATCACGATCGAGGTCGGCGTTCTGCCGCGCACGCACGGTTCGGCGGTCTTCACGCGCGGCGAAACGCAGGCGCTCGTGACCGCGACGCTCGGCACCGCCGAGGATCAGCAGAAGATCGAGCTGGTGGACGGCGAGTCGTGGAAGCGATTCATGCTCCACTACAATTTCCCGCCGTTCTCGGTCGGCGAAGTGCAGTTCATGCGCGGCCCCGGACGCCGCGAGATCGGCCACGGCGCCCTCGCGGAGCGAGCGCTCGCGCCGATGATTCCAGCCGAAGAAACATTCCCCTACACCGTGCGGATCGTCTCCGACATCCTCGAGTCGAACGGCTCGTCGTCGATGGCCTCCGTCTGCGGCGGCTCGATCGCGATGATGGATGCCGGCGTCCCGCTGAAGTCGTCGGTCGCCGGTATGGCCATGGGGCTCATCATGGATGAGCAGACGGGGAAGCACGCCATCCTCAGCGATATCGCCGGCGCCGAGGATCACTACGGCGACATGGACTTCAAGGTCGCGGGCACGGCCGAGGGCATCACGGCGCTCCAGATGGACATAAAGGTCTCGGGCATCACCGCCGAGATCATGCGTAAGGCCCTCGAGCAGGCGCGGCAAGGCCGTCTCCACATCCTCGACAAGATGCGCGAGGCGATCCAGAAGCCGCGCGGAGACGTGTCCGCGTACGCGCCGCGCATCGTGACCATCCGGATTCCGGTGGACAAGATCCGCGACGTCATCGGCCCCGGCGGCAAGATGATCCGCAGCATCATCGAGCGGACCGGCGTCAAGATCGACGTGGAAGACGACGGCCGCGTGAACGTCGCGTCGGCCGACGAGGCGTCGGCGCAGAAAGCGATCGGCATCATCCAGGAGCTGACCGCGACACCCGAGCTGAACAAGACCTACATGGGCAAGGTTCAGCGCATCACCGATTTCGGCGCGTTCATCGAGATCATGCCCGGGCTCGACGGTCTGCTGCACGTGTCGGAAATCGCGCACTACCGCGTCAAGGAAGTGCGCGACGAGCTGAAGGAAGGCGAGCAGGTCATGGTCAAGGTGATCAACATCGATCCCTCTGGCAAGATCAGGCTCAGCCGGAAGGCGCTGCTCGAGCCGCCGACCGCGCCGGCCGCGGGCGGAGAAGGCTCCCGCAAGGGCGAGGCCCGCTAGGGGACAACCAAACGTGCCTGCCGGGCGTCTTCTAAAGGAGGCGCACGCGGCTCGACCGTCGGGCTGGAGCCGATTTCAGGGGGTGGGCATGAGGGGCATGAATCGCCGGCAGCGAAGAACCGCCGCGGCAGTCGCCGGTGCCGTGCTCGCTTTCGGCGCGCTCTGGATCCGCGGCACGGCGGGGGCCCGCGTCCAGGTGCGTGAGATCGCGATCGTCGGCGACGACTACGCGTTCTCGCCGTCCCGCATCGAGGTCCAGAAAGACGACCTCGTCCAGATCAAGTTCACCGCCAGGGATCTGCCCCACAGCTTCACGGTCGACGTGCCGTACCGCATCTCGAAGCGCGCGGCCGGAGGGCAGACCGTCACCTTCGAGTTCCGGGCGGACGAAGCGGGACGGTTCACGTTCTACTGCAACCTGACGCAGGACGATCGCTGCAAGAAGATGAAGGGCGAGCTCGTCGTCCGATAGCTCGTCGGACAGGTCCGGCTGAAGCCGGACACTACACACGCCTGCTGTGTGCACACGCCTGCTGTGTGGCTTCCGGCTTCAGCCGGAAGATCAGAACCGCAGGTTCCGAACGTAGTTGAAGCTCGAACCGAGATCCCCGAGCGGATTCTTCGGGTTGTCGTGCTCGATGATGTAGTGCTTGATCCCCGCCTTCTGCGACTGCGCGAAGATCCGCCTCCAATCGATCGATCCTTCGCCAACGTTCGCCATGTTGCCGGTGAACTTCGTATCCGGCCCGAGTGCGCCGGCGTACGGCGTCGCTGGCTTTCCGTCCTTCAACCAGTCCTTCACGTGCACGAGCGGAAAGCGTCCGGGTATTTGTCGAAGTAGGGCAACGGGTCCTTCTCCGCCGCGGCAATCCAGCAGAGATCCAGTTCCATCGTCACCAGTTTCGGATCCGTGTTGTCGAGCAGGAAGTCGTACGGCAGCTTCCCGCCGAGTCCATCCGCCGGAACGAACTCGAAGCCGTGCTGGTGATACGCGACCTTGATGCCCGACTTGGCGCTCTCGGCTCCAGCACGATTGAGCACGTCGGCCAGACGCTTGTAGACGTCCGGCTTCTTGCGATCGACCTCAGTCAGGTACGGCACGATCACGAACTGGTGTCCCAGGACCTTGGCGGTCTCGAGCGTCTCGCCCAGCTTCGTATCGACGGTGACCCAGTCGACGTGAGTGCCTGGCGCCGTCAGGCCGTTCTTGTCCAGCGTCGCGCGCACGTCCTTCGGCGATTGTCCGAACAGGCCCGCGAATTCGACTTCCTTGAAGCCGATCTCCGCGACCTTCTGAAGCGTTGCGGCAACGTCGGCCTTCATCAGGTCGCGGACGCTGTATAGCTGCAGCCCAATGCGATCGACCTTGTTCGACTGCGCGTATCCGATCGACGGCAGCGCAGCGCCAGCGGCCACAGTCAGGGATGCCTGGACGAATGTGCGGCGATTCATGGGTGAATCGTATCCCTGATGGGCTCGCGGGCTCAAGGCTTGGGGCGTCATGTCGAGCGGATGTGTGCCACTCCCCTCAACCGGCTGTTCCGGTATCCGTACGCGAAGTAGAGGATCACGCCAGTCACCATCCAGATGATCAGGCGCTCCCAGGTCTTCCAGGGAAGGCTCATCATCAGCACCAGGCTGACCAGCGCGGACAGGATCGGCAGGAGCGGCACGAGCGGCATCCGGAACGGGCGTGGAAGATCGGGCCGGGTCCGGCGAAGGACGATCACGCCGAGCGAGACGATGACGAACGCCATCAGCGTGCCGATGCTCACGAGATTCCCCAGCGCGCCGATGGGCGTCAGCCCGGCGGCCAGGGCGACCACGATGCCGGTGACGAACGTGGAGACGTGCGGCGTGCGAAAGCGCGGATGCAGCCGGCCCGCCCACGCGGGGAGCAGGCCGTCCTTCGACATCGCCATGAAGATCCTCGGCTGCGCGAGCATCATCACGACCATCACCGAGCTGAGGCCGGCCAGCGCGCCGACGGTCACCAGGATCTTCACGACTTCCATGACCCCTGCCCAGCTCGTCCCCACCGCGCGGCCAGCCGCCGCTTCCGTGGCAACGACGAGCGGCGCGGGCTGATTCAGCATCTCCTTGTACGGCACGAGGCCTACCATCACGCCCGAGACGAGCACGTACAGGATGGTGCAGACCGCGAGCGACCCGAGAATCCCGCGAGGCATGTCGCGCTGCGGGTTCTTCGCCTCCTGCGCCGACGTGGACACGGCGTCGAATCCGATGTACGCGAAGAAGATCACGCCCGCGCCGCGCAGGACTCCGCTCCAGCCGTACTCGCCGAAACGCCCGGTGTTCTCCGGAATGAACGGGTGCCAGTTCTCCGGGACGATGAAGAAAGCGCCGGCGCCGATGACGATCAGCACGACGGCGACCTTGATGACCACGATCGCCGAGTTGACCTTCGCAGATTCGCTGACGCCGACGACGAGCAGGAGCGTGACCGCGACCGTCACGATCACGGCCGGCAGGTTGAAGACGGCCGTCACCGGATCGCCGCCGGCGACGGCCACGGCGGTGCCGGGCGCGGCGCTCAGCGCCGCGGGAAACGTCCAGCCGAGCTGACCGAGGAGCGTGACGAAATTGCCGGACCATCCCACGGCCACGGTCGCCGCGCCGAGCGCGTACTCGAGAATCAGATCCCACCCGATGATCCACGCGACGAACTCGCCAAGCGTCGCGTACACGTACGTGTACGCCGAGCCCGCGACCGGCACGCTCGCGGCGAACTCGGAGTAACAGAGCGCGGCCAGCACACTCGTCAGGCCGGCCAGCACCATGGACAGCACGATTGCCGGTCCGGCGTTGGCCGCGGCCGCCTGCCCCGTGAGAACGAAGATCCCGGTTCCGATGACCGCGCCGACCCCGAGCATGACTAGCTGGTTGGCCCCCAGAACGCGTGGGAGTCCGCCGCCCGGGTCGTCCGCGAGTTGTTCCGTACGAATCTGCTCGATGCTCTTGGTCGCAAGGATGGGCATGGTGTTTGGCTCTCAGCTTCCAGCTTCCAGCTCCCGGCTTCCAGCTCCTAGGTGAGAGTTGAGCTGGCAGCTGGTAGCTGGTAGCTGGTAGCTTCGCTTCGGCTCCAATGCGAAGTCATGAACGTCGAATCAAAGCGGCGCCAAGAAACCTTCAAGTTCTTCTGAAGACGGCGATAACATTGGGTTTTTCTCCCATGCGCGTCACTGATGACCTCGCCGGCGCACGCGCAGCTGTGACGGCGCCGCGTCTCCGGCGTCCTCCCCTGTCCTTTGGTCCGTTCGCGTTCGACACGAACAGCCGGCTGCTCAGCCGGGACCGTCAGGAACTCCCGCTTCCGCCCAGGGTCCTCGGGGTGCTCGAGCTATTGCTGGAACGGGCCGGCGACGTCGTGCCAAGGCAGGAACTGATCGACACGGTCTGGAAGGACGCATTCGTCACGGATACGTCGCTGGCGGAAGCGGTCAGCGTGCTTCGCCAGGTGCTGGGAGACGATCCTCAGGCCCCGACCTACATCCAGACGCTCCACAGGCGCGGGTATCGATTCGTAGCGCCTGTCACATCCGGAGAAGAATCATCGAGCCTGCCGGTCATTCCTGCGGTCCCACCGCACGACGCCGCGGTCGTATCGCCGTCGATCGTCCGGGAGCTCGTGCCATGGAGCGTTGCCGCGATCTGCGCGTTGATCGCCATCGCCGCGGTCTGGCAGTACACGCGCCGGACTCCGGCGTCCGACCCTGTTGCCGCGCGATTCGCGATCGAGCTGCCGCCCGGGACGAGCTTCGACGAACAGGCGCCGTCGCTCGCGTTCTCGCCGGACGGTTCGACGCTTGCCTGGTCGGCGTGCGGCGATGATGCGTGCCGAATCTACACGCGCGGCCTCGATCGGATCGATCCTGTTCCGCTCGAGGGCACCGACGGAGGACGCGCGCCGTTTTTTTCCCCCGACGGACGGTGGATCGCGTTCTTCGCGAACGGCCGGCTGTCGAAAGTCGCGCTGGCGGGCGGATCGCCCGTCACGATTGCCGACGCGCCGACGCCGCTCGGCGGCGTGTGGATCGATCGCGAGATCGTCTTCGCCGGATCCCCGACGGGCGGCCTGATGCGCGTCGCGTCCGATGGAGGCGAACCGCAGCCCTTTACGACACCCCGCGAGGCCAACGGAGACGTGCGGCACGTCTGGCCCGCACTCGTGCCGGGCACGCGAGTCGTTCTGTTCATCATCGACGGGACGCCCGCGACCGACAGTCCCGGACTGCCCGGCGTGCTCGCCGCATCCCTGTTCAACCCTCGAGGCTCGGACCGGATGCCGCCGTCCTCAGCGCCGCAGTGGCAGACGCTCCTCGATAACGTCAGCCTCGCGCGCGCCGCGGCACGGGACACGATCGTGTTCGCGCGCGACTCCGAGCTCCACGCGGTGGCGTTCGATCCGGTGCGGCTGAGCATTGTCGGGACGCCCCTGGCTGTTCGTGGACAGATGGCAACGGCGCGCGGCCGGGCGCATTTCGCGCTCTCGGCCTCGGGGTCGCTGGTTCACGCGGTCGCTCCCGAGAACGGAAACCGGACCATCGTCTTCTTGCAGTCGCCCGCGCGGCTGAGCGAGCAGGTCCATCAGAATCTGGCGCTTCGGGAATCGTCGCTCGCGCCGGACGGATCCCGCATCGCCGGCGTCAACGTGCTTGGTGCTGGCGCAGGCATCTGGATCTCCGACAGCCAGCGCGCCAACGCGAGCCGTTTGGTGCACAGGGGTATCAACGCGTCGCCGGTGTGGTCCGCCGATGGGCGATCCCTGTTCTATGCGTCGCGCGAGAATGGAACGTTCGAGATCTGGCGGCGCGATGCGGACGGCGCGCGCCCCGCGGAACGGCTCTTCGCGTCGGATCGACACGCGTTGCCGCTGGCAGCCTCACCGGACGGACGGCAACTCGCGTTTCTGAAAACCGCAGATGCGACGGGGGCCGACATCTGGCTCCTGCCCCTGCAGGGAGGACAACCGCGGGCCCTCGTGAAAAGCCCTTTCGACGAGGGCGCCGCCAGCTTCTCGCCCGACGGCGAGTGCCTCGCGTTTGAATCCTCGGAGACGGGCCGTTGGGAGATCTACGTGCAGCGGCTGAAGGACGGTCGCCGCGCGCTCATCTCCTCGGGCGGCGGACAGAAGCCGTCATGGACACCGGACGGCCTCCATTTTCAATCGAATCGGACCGTGGTGCGGAAGCGCGTCAGCGCGGACGGAGACGGTCTCAGCGTGGAGGATGGCGCCGGCACGAGCACCCTCCAGGGAAGCAAACTCGATCACAGGACGACGCTCCAGAGCGTCGCGCGTGACGGGCAATTCCTGCTCAGCCGCGGCTCGGATCCGTCGACCTCCGCGATCGTCAGCCTCGAGTGGCTTCGCCAGACCCGCGCGCTGATGGGGCCGCCGGCTACGTCGCTCCCCCGCTAGACGGTTTTCAGAACGCTGTAGTGTCCGGCTTTAGCTGGACCGGAACGGGTCCACCTGAAGGTGGACACTAGAGCATTCTGAAAAGCGCTAGTCAGTTCGCGAGAATCAGCCGGCTGACCTCGTCGGCCCTCTCGATCGACAGCATGTGATGCGCGTTCGGCACGCCGATGTACTTTCCATTCCTGACGCCGGCCGCGACGATGCGCGCATTTTCGACGCTGCCCGATCGATCGAGCTCGCCCGCTGCGACTGTCACCGGAACGATCACGTCCTTCAAGCGGCTGCCGGCCGTCGGCTGCAGGGGCGGCGGCGGGTGCGGGATCGCCCAGATTCGGGCATTGTCGATCACGATCGTTCGATAGCGTGGCGAGTCAGGGACCCCTCGCAGGCCGGCGAGCAGCGGACTCTCCCACCACAGCGCCGCGGCGCCCTGGGGATTCTGCTCTTTGACCGCGGCCAGAATCGGTTTCATCCACTCGAAGCTTGCACTCGTCGCGATCCCGGGGACGCCGGGCGACAGGAGGATCAGCCGATCGACGCGATCCGGATAGGTGAGCGCGAAATCGAGGGCGATGGTCGATCCCATGGAGCAGCCGACGAATGTCGCGCGGGAGATCCGGAGCTCGTCGAGGAGCGAGCGAAGATCTTCGACGGAGGGCGGCAGTGGGTCCAGCACCTGCGAGCGTCCGTGACCGCGTACGTCGTACCGCAGCAGTCGTCGCTGGCCTGCCAGCCGCACCGCCACATCGTCCCACTCCCGGAGGTCCATCTGAAAGGCATGAATGAGGACGACGTCGGCGCCGCGGCCGTCGATTCTGAAGTGAATCCCTCCGGCTGACGTGCGCTCCTGCTGCGGCGTGTGAAGCCCGCGGTCGGCGGCGAGGCTCGCGAGACAGAGTACGGCGAAGAGTGCGCGCATGAAGTCACCTCGCTTTCGGTGGATCCCAGAAGCCGGTCACGTCCTCGATCAGGCCGTCCGCGTCCACCACGAACACGTTGCTGCCGCTCCCCCGCTCCTGACCGCCGACCCCGGTCGCGACCCAGTCGACGAGCAGTCGTCCCTGACAATGGCGCACCTCACCACGCCGGTCGAGACGGATGCCGGGCATGAAGCGCTGCGCGGCGCCGATGTGCGGCACGAGGTCGGCGATGCCCGTTACGAGGCTGAAACGATCGCGAAACCGCACGTGCGGAGCGGCGATCGCGGTGAGCCGCCGCTCGCGGACATCATCGTCGGTCTCGGACCACGCCGCGAGCCAGGCGTCGACGAGGTCCGCCGTGTTGCGATGCAGCGCGTCGGCCACGGCGTTGGCGAAGAGCGCCAGCTGATACCGCCAGCCCTGCACGTGCTCGTCGCGCGCTTTGGGTTCCGCGAACTCGTGCAGGAGATGCAGGCGCGTTCCGAGCGCGACGGGCTCGAGGCGGATCGTGACGCGGGAGGCACCTGGCGGCATCGGCTGACCGGAAGTGAAACCGTAGGTGAAGACGATACGTTCGGGCGGCACGAGCTCGACGATTTCACCCGATGCCTCGATGCCACCCGGGTGCCGGATGAACATCCTGCCTCCGACGGCGGGCTCGATCGTCGAGCCCGCGCCCCACCACGACGCCCAGCGATCCGAGTCGGTGAAGAACGAAAACACGGTCTGCGGCCTGGCCTCGATGACGACGGTACGATCGAGCGAGTGCGGGAATGCGCTCATGGCGATGTCATCTCTTTCTGCTTCCGCCGGGTCTCGCCTGCGAACGCGTCCGCCTGGCCGGCTTCGGGCCCCTTCGCGTTTCCACGAATTCCGCCTGCACTTTGAGCCGCCAGAGGGCGTCGTCCCACATGTCTTCCAGAATTTTCGCGACGGGTCCGAGGGCTTCGCGGCGGGCACGATAGTAGCGATGGCGTCCGTCGGCGCGCGACGAGACGAGGCCGGCGCCGACGAGCGCTTTCAACTGTAGCGACACGGCGCCGAACGACACGTCCGGCATCGCGCGATGGATGTCGCCCGCGGCCATCTCCCCCGTCCAGACGAGTCGAAGGATCTCCCTGCGCCGCGGCGAGGCAATCGCGCCGAGCGGCGGCGTGGGCATGTCGGTCGCCACGCCATTACTTTAGTTTAAACTAAAATATGTGTCAAGACAGACGCGAAATCACGTTAGACGCGGATCACGCGGATCAGACGATCAGGACAGGTACGCGCGCGCGGCTCGGATCCGCTGCTCGAAGGGCGGGTGGCTGTGGAACAGCCAGAGCGTGGCGGCGGAGGGACGGTCTTCGGCGAGGTTGTGCGCGGCGAGCCGGCGCAGCGCGGACTCGAACGCGTCGAGGCGCTCGGTCATCTGGAGCGCAAACCGATCGGCCCGGTGCTCGTTTCGACGCGAGAGCGCGTTCAGCGCGGGTCTGGTCAGGAGAGAGATCGCCCCCCCGGCCACGACGAGGAGCGGCAGTCCAGCCACGTCAGCCGGACCGTGCAGGCCGAGAGGACGCCACAGCGCCTCGAGCGCAGCGGCCGCCGCGGCCAGGCTCGCGACGATGAGGAGCGCCTCGATCAGGAGTCCGTTGCGGATGTCGCGGTGCGCGTGGTGCCCGAGCTCGTGCGCGAGGATGACCTCGATCTCATCGTCCGTGTAGTGCGCCAGCAGCGTGTCCGAGAGCAGGATCCGGCGGCTTCGACCCGTGCCCACCAGCACGGCGTTCGCCCTGCTCGTCTTCTCGCCCAGGCCCCATTCGTAGACGCCCAGCACGCGGACGCCCGCGCGAGCCGACAGGGCCTCGAGGCGCGACCGCAGGCTCTCGCGATTGAGCGGCTTGAAGCGGTAGAAGATCGGCAGCAGCAGGATCGGCGCGAGCCTGGCAATCACGAGCATCGCCAGGATGAACAATGCCGCGCAGATCGCCCACCACCACCGGGGCCATCTCGCCAGCGTGACGTAGACGACTTCCGCCGCGCCGATCGCAAGCGCGAGGCTGATGGCCAGGGCCTTCAGCCGATCGATCGCCCACGTCTGCAGCGGAATCGACGAGAGACCGTACCGCCGCTCGAGGACGAACGTCCGGTAGAAGTCCGGCGTCAGGATCGTGATGTCGATGAGGAGGATCAGCAGCGCGGCAAAGACGGCAATGGTCGAAGGAGAGGTCGGTGGCGCGCCGGCGAGCGAGACGGCGGCGTCGCGCAACGCGAGCGACGCGCCTCCCGGCAGGAGCAGCACCATGATGCCGGCGTTCAGGAGCAGCGACACCCAGGCGGTTCGTCGACCGAGGCGATGGAACCGGGCCGCTTTGTCCTCGTTCACGGCACGATCGACGGGCTAGTTCAACTGCACCGAAATGAGCTTCGATACGCCGGGCTCTTCCATCGTCACGCCCCACAGCCGATCGGCGATCTCCATCGTCTTGCGGTTGTGCGTGATCAGGATGAACTGGGTGTGCGTCTGCAAGCCCTGGAGCATCTCCACGAACCGCCCGATGTTCGCATCGTCGAGCGGCGCATCGATCTCGTCGAGCAGGCAGAACGGGCTCGGGCGGTACTTGAAGATGGCGAACATCAGCGCCATCGCGGTCAGCGCCTTTTCGCCTCCCGAGAGGAGCTGCACGTTCTGCAGCCGCTTGCCCGGGGGCTGGGCGATGATGTCGATCCCGCTCTCGAGCTGATCGCTCTCGTCCAGCAGGACCAGCCCGGCGCGCCCGCCGCCGAACAGCGTCGTGAACGTCTGCTCGAAGTTCTGGTTGACGACGGCGAAGGCCTCGCGGAACCGCTCCTTCGTGGTCTTGTCGATCTTGCGGATCGCTTCGCCGGTGGACGGCGATCGCGTCGACGAGGTCCTTCTTCTGCGTGGTCAGGAAACTGTGCCGGGACTCGAGGTCGTCGAACTGATCGATCGCCATCATGTTGACGGCCCCCATCCGATCGACTTTGGCGCGCAGGTCCGCGACCATTTCGTCGGGCGTCATGAGGCGGCTCGCGGAGGGTTCCTCCTGCGGGGCTTCAGCGGAATGCTCGGCCCCGGGCTCGAGGCCGTCCGCCTCGATCTCCGCGGCTTCCGGACGGTCGTCGATCGGCCTCGGGCTGGCCAGCGCTCCCTGCTCTTCGAGCGCCTCGACTTCGGCGGCCACTTCATCGAGCGTCGCCTGCACGTTCTCCAGGCATGACGACGCGAGGTGCGTCAAGTCGGCCTCGGCGGTCGCGCGCGCGACCTCGAGTTGCGAGGCCTCGGCGCGCACGGCGTCGAGGGCGCGCCGCGAGTCGCGGATGCGTCCGTCCTGCTCGTCGAAGCCGGTCCTCAACGACTGTGATTGCTCGTCGAGCTCCCTCACGCGATCGCGCTGTTCGTCGAAGGTGCGGATTCGCGCGTCGAGCTGCGTCTCGGACGCCGTGATGCCGTCGAGCAGCTCGCGGCGCCGGACCTCCGTACGCGTCGAGTCTTCCCGGCGGGTGACGAGCCGCGCGTCGAGATCCGCGGCGGCCTCTTCGAGCCGGCGGACGTCCGCAGCGAGGCCGCCCGCCCTCTCGACGAGCGCGGCGTGAGCGGCCTTCGCTTCCGCCGTGCGATTCGCCTGCGCCTGCATGGCTTCGCGTGCGTCGAACAACCGGCGCTGCGCGCTGTTCAGCTGATCGTCGGCCGTGCGCTGCTCGGCTTCGAGGCGCGCGATTGACTGCCGGGCCTCCTCCTGGCGGGCGTCCTGCGTCCGCTGCTCCTCTTCCGCCGACCTGCGCTCGACCGCAATCTGCTCCCGTTTCCTCGCGATGCGTTCCGACGCATCGCCCGCGGCTGCCGCCTGCAGCTCGAATCCGACGACGGCCTTTTCCTGGCGATGGAGCTCGCCCTGGAGCGAAGCCAACGCGGTTTCCGCGGTCGCGATCGTGAGGTCAAGCGCCTGAAGCTCTTCGCGAACGCGCTCGACGATTCGGCCCTGCTCTTCGCCCCGCTCGCGGAGCTCCTTGATGTCGCGCTTGGTCGCGAGAATGCCCCGCGCCTCCGCGGGCACACCGCCCTCGATCACGTGCGCGCCGCGGAACACGTCGCCGTCGAGCGTCACGATCGATCCGCGCAGCGGACCGCTCGGTCCGGCGGAAGCCGCATCGCTGAGCGCACGCGACGCCGCGCTGGCGGCGTCGAAGTCCGCCGCGATCCAGGCGAGAGCCAGGACGGACTGAATGGCGCCGGCCGCGGGCCCCGACACCCGGACGACTTCGCTCAGCGGAACGAGACCGTCGGGGTGGGCACCGGTTTCGGGCAGCGGGGACGCCCCCGCGCGCGGAATCCGCGACGACGAATCCGACCCGCCCCGCGTTTCGTTCGCGCACGAGCTGCAGGCCTGCGGCCGCGTGCGTGTGGGACGCCACCACGACGTGCTGCAGCCACTCGCCGAGACACGCTTCGACCGCGCGCTCGTATCGGCGATCGACCTCGATGAAGTCGGCGACCGATCCCATCTGGCCGACGACGTCCGGCGATTCCGCGAGGATCGTCCTGGCGCCGTCGCTGTACTGGGCGCGCGCGGCGTCGAGCTCCTCGAGCGAGTGCAGCCGCGCCAGCAGCGCCGCGAGCTCGTGCTCGCCCGTGCGAAGCTCGAGCGCGCGTGCCTCGCGATTGGCGCGGGCGCCCGCGAGCTCCGATTCGCGGTTCGCGCGCTCGACGCGAAGATCGTCCATCGCCGTCGCCCGCCCGGGACAGACCGTCCGATGCGGCGCCGCGTTCGCCCGCCGCGCGCTGAGCCTCCACGTCGAGGTCGCGATCCTCGATCTCCAGGGAGGCGATCTGCTCGGCCATCCGCGCTCGCGCCGCGATCGCGTGCTCCATGGCGTGGCGCAGCGCCGTGGCGGCATTCACCGCCGCGAACACCTCGCTGCGCGCCGCTTCGACGTCTGACTCCAGCCCCTCGATCTGGCGCTGCGCCGCGACGTAGCGTCGTCTCCTCGGCGGCGAGGGTCCGCGCCGCTTCGTCACGCTCGACGGCGGCCCGCGCGGCCGCCTCGCGTCGTGCGTCGAGCTCGACTCGCGCCGGCTCCTGCCGCGCCTCGAGCGCGCGCACCTCGGTGTCGATCGACGCGGCAGCCGCGGCCAGCTGCTCGATCTGCTGCCGATCGAACGCGATCTGCTGCTGGAGCCGTCCGATCTCGAGCTCGCTCGCGTGCGCCGTCTCGCGCGCGGCCGTGGTCTGTCCGTCGGCCTCCATCAGCTCGAGGCGAAGCCGTTCGAGCGACGCTTCGAGCTCCGCGACGTGCGCGGCGGCGGCCGTCTCGCGCTCGCGCGCCGTGCCAGCGCCGTACGCGCGGCCTCGATCGCGAGGCCGAGCGAGCTTGTACTTCTCGGCGAACTGCACCTTCTCCCAGCGGCGCAGCTCTTCGCGCAGCCGCTTGTAGCGGCGCGCCTTGGCGGCCTGGCGCTTGAGCGTGCCGCGCTGCTTCTCGACCTCGAAGATGATGTCGTCGACGCGCGTCAGGTTCTGCTGGGCGGCCTCGAGCTTCAGCTCGGCTGCGCGGCGGCGGCTCTTGTACTTCGTGACGCCCGCCGCCTCCTCGATCAGCTGACGGCGATCGGTCGGCCGCGCGCTGAGGATCTGGCCGATCTTGCCCTGCTCGATCACGGCGTACGCCTTCACGCCCACGCCGGCGTCCATCAGCAGGTCCTGGACGTCGCGCAGCCGGCAGATCTCGCCGTCGATCAGGTACTCGCTCTCGCCGGATCGGTACAGCCGCCGCATGAGCTCGACGTCTCGAACGATGCAGCGGCGCCTCGTCCTCGATGGCCACGGCGACCGCCGTGCCGGCCGATCCGCCCGTCCTCCGCCGCGAGATGCAGGCCGCCGCCGTTGCGGCCGTTGCCGCGTGCCCGTTGCCGTTCGACGGTCCGCCGGGAATCCGGGCCGCGACGCCGCTCAGCTTGAGGCGCACTTCGGCGGCGGACGTCGGCTTCCGCACGTCGCTCCCGCCGAAGATGATGTCTTCCATGCGCTCGCCGCGCAGGCTCTTGGCGCTCTGCTCGCCGAGGACCCACGTCAGGGCATCGACCACGTTGCTCTTGCCGCAGCCGTTCGGCCCGACGATGGCCGTGACGCCGTCCTCGAACGTCAGTTCGGCCCGATCCGGAAAGCTCTTGAAACCCGCGATTTCGAGACGATGGAGCCGCATGAATCCGTTGTCCTTTGTCAGTTCGCGACAGAAAACCGCGCTGCCGATCCGCGTGATCGGCGTGATCCGCGCAATCCGCGTCAAAACGAGCGTGATCCGCGCAATCCGCGTCGAACAAAAAGCCGCTCGCGAACCGGACGCAATCCGGCTCGGAAGCGGCTGGGTGCGCTTCGAGTGTGAGTTGGCTTTTGGAGTCGACGCTCGGTGACGTTTACCCACTGCCGCCCGGCCGACTCCACACCCTGCCCGCTGCAGGATGGCCCCTTGGACCCGGCGAACGGCGGTCAGTCTAACAAGCCCCTATTAGTGGGGCAAGGTCAAAGTGAGGCCCCAATATGGGGCCAAAGCCCTATCGCTCCTTGCTACCGCCCGCAGTACGCGCGCGCGCCATCTCGGTCAGCTTCACGGCATCGGGAAACTGCTGGAGCGCGAACTGCGCCTGCGGATCCTTCGCGACGAGATTCCGCCGGGCCTCCTCGACGCCGAAGAGCGCGAGGTCGATGTCGTAGTGCATCATGGCCCGGATGAACGGCTCGTCCTTCGCGAATGCCTGCTCGTCGACGACGATCTTCTTGGACTTGAGCAGCGCCTTGAACTCGCCGACCATCGCGTCCGTCACGGTAAAGCCTCGCGACAGGCGACGCCGGCTCTTGTTCGCGTCGCTCAACCGCGTGTCGCCCTCGGCCGTGAACTGATCGGCGAAGTTCGCGAACTCCTGACGCGCCACGAGCATCCGGCCGAACCGTGTCGGGTTGAAACCCTCGACGGGACCCGCGAGGAACTTGTCGGGCTCGATGCCGCCGCCGCCGTAGACCTTGCGCTTCGCGTCCGTGTACCGCAACTCCGCCGAGTCGTGCGGACGATCCGGATTCTGATCCCGCAGTGAATACGTGAGGTACTCGTCGAAGCTGCCGTCCCACGGACGCTGAATCATCCGCCCGCTCGGCGTGAAGTACCGCCCGGTCGTCAGCGCGAGTCCCGCGCCGTTCGATCGCGAGCCGATCGTGTACACGGACTGCACGAGCGCCTTGCCGAACGTCGTCTCGCCGACGACGAGCGCGCGGTCGTGATCCTGCAGGGCGCCCGAGACGATCTCCGACGCGCTTGCGCTGCTGCGGTTGACGAGCACGACCACAGGCTGATGCGTGTAGTCGCTGTCCTCGGTCGCGCGATAGTCCTCGTTCGAGCTCGGCGTGCGCCCCTTCGTGTAGGCGATCAGCTCGCCTTTCGGGAGGAACCGGTTCGAGATCCGGATGGCCTGGTCGAGCGGACCGCCGGGATTGTCGCGCAGATCGAAGACCAGCCGCTTCATGCCCTTCGCGGTCAAGTCCTTCAGCGCGGCGCCGACCTCGTCGTTCGACGTCTCCGAGAAATCGGCGAGCTTGATGTAGCCGGTCTCCTTGTCGATCATGAACGCGCCGCGAACGGTCCTGATGTTGACCGCGTCACGCTCGATCTCCATGTCGATGAGACCGTCGTAGCCGCGCCGGCGGATCGAGATGCCGACCGTCGTGCCCTTCGGCCCTTTCAGCTGCGCCACCGCCTGATCGGCGGTCCAATTCTTGGCGTCCTGCCAACCCTTCGGCTCGTCCGGCTTTGGATTCTCGCTCTTGATGCGGGCGATCACGTCGAAGCGCCGCAGGCCCTTCTTGTACGCGGGCGAATCCTCGAAGACCGACATGACGGTGATGTCGCCGTCGATCGGCTGGATCTGAATGCCGAGCCCGTAGTAGCTGCCCGACTGACGCTCGCGCAGCTGCCGGTAGCTGCGCGGGTCGAAGAAGCTCGAATGCGGATCGAGCGTCTTCAGCATGCCGTCGATCGCGCCGTAGACGAGCCGATCCGACGGGATTTCGTCCACGTACTCTTTCTCGATGGCAGAAAGGGCGGCCGTAAAAATCTTGTCGTGTTTGGCTCGCTCGTCCTGGCGCGCCAAAAGGCTGCTGCCCAGCACGCCGCCCGCGACCGCAGACAGGGCCACGGCAAGAGTCGCCACGGGAAAGAACCGGGAAGTACGCATGATTTTGATCGTAGCAACGAAGTGCCGGTATTGCAACGACTTCGGGGCGGACCCCGACCTTACTTGTTGACCCCTCCCCTGCCGGTTCCTATAATTCGAACTACGGCGTACAACCGCCAGGTTTTTCAAGGATTTCTATATGTTCGGACCCATCGGCATGCCCGAGCTGGTCGTCATCATGGTGATCGCGCTGATCATCTTCGGGCCCCGGAAACTGCCCGAACTGGGTCGATCGCTCGGACGCAGCCTGAACGAATTCAAGCGCGCCTCGAACGAGCTGAAGCATACGCTCGACGAGGAAATCCGGGTCGAGGAGCAGAAGACCACGGACCAGAAGACCGCCGAGCAGCGATCGGCGGATTCCGCGCGTTCGTCGGTCCTCGACGACGACGAGGCGGGCATTCCGCGCCATACGGGCAGCGCCTGATCGCGGTTTCTCTGCGCCGGCATGGCCCTCGTACCGTTCCCATCCAACGCGCCGGCTCCGCGCGAGCCGGACGACGATTCCCTGCACGACACCGACGATCAGGAGCTCGACGGCGCCGGCGGCAAGATGTCGTTTCTGGAGCACCTCGACGAGCTCCGGAAGCGGCTGATCGTCTCGGTCTGGGCGCTCGTCATCGGCTGCGGGATCGCGTTCTTCTTCGTCGGCGAGCTCCAGGATTTCATCATGCTGCCGATCGCCCGCCTCATGGGTGACGGCAAAATGCAGATCCTCGCCCCCACCGGCGGCTTCATGCTGATGATGAAGGTCGGGGCGCTCGGCGGGCTGTTCGTCGCGCTGCCGGTCATCGTCATGCAGCTCTGGCTGTTCATCGCGCCGGGGCTGTACGCCAACGAGAAGCGGTTCGCGATCCCGTTCGTGCTCATGGGCACGGTCTTCTTCGTGGCAGGCGCCGCGTTCTCGCACTACATCGCGTTTCCGTACTCGTGGAGCTTCTTCAAGAGCTTCGAGCGCTCGTACCTCGAGTTCAAGCCGGACGTCGCGTACGCGTTCTCGCTGTGGGTCAAGATGCTCCTGGCCTTCGGCGTCATCTTCCAGATGCCGACGATCGTCTTCTTCCTCGCACGCATGGGGATGGTGACCGCTGGCTTCCTCATCAAGAATTTCAAGTACGCCCTGCTGATCATCTTCGTCCTCGGCGCGGTGCTCAGTCCGGGTACCGACGTGGTGTCGCAGGCCATGATGGCCGGGCCGATGCTCGTCCTCTACGCCCTCAGCATCGGCATCGCCTGGCTATTCGCGAAAAAGAAAGTCGAGGACTGAGTCGCGCCGCACGGACGGACGCGTCCACAGGTGAGCCTCGATGGTGATCAAGGCTTCCTCATCGGCTGAGATCCGCGCGCTCGTCGCGGCGCTCGGCGGCGCGGACGACGTCCACCGCGAGGCGGCGATCGCGAGGTTGGCCGTCATTGGATCGCGGTCGGTCGACCGGCTGATCGAGGCGTACGGCGCAACGCCCGATCGCCGCAGGCGGCTCGCGATCCTGCGGGCGCTCGAGGCGATCGCCGATCGGCGCGCCGTGCCTCTCGCGCGGCTCGCGGTCCAGGAAAGCGGCGACCTCGGCGTCGCCGCACTCGGCGTGCTGCGCGCCCTCCTCACCTCACGGCAAGGTTCGACGGCGTCGGAATCCCTCGATACGCTCGTGGCCGTCGCGCTCGACGCGCGGCACGAGCGGCGCGTGCGGCTCGCCGCGCTCGAAGCGCTGCAGGACGTGCCGGACGACGTGCGGACGCGCGTCGCGCAGGCGATGGAAGCGACGAGCGACAGGACGTTGGACCGGATCGCCAGGATGGCGGACCGGGACGCCGCGCGCATCGAGGCGATGTGGACGGACGCGGTCGAGGGCAGGCTTCCAGACAACCCGGCGGTCCTTCGAGACGCGCTGTCGGGCCGCGGCGCGAGCGCGCCGCTGAACACGCTCCGGAAGCTCGTCGACGTCGTCGGCGAGCGCGAGACCCTGGCACCGGCCGCGGAGCGGGACGCGTGGACCGCGCTGCGAGGATCGATTCACCAGGCGCTCGCGCTGCGGGGGAGCCGCGTGGCGCTGTACGATCTGCGCGAGAGCATGGAACGAGCCCGGGCGCCGCTCCCGGTATCGTTCCTCGCCGCGCTTCACGTCCTTGGCGACGCCTCGTGCCTGGAGCCCATCGCGGCCGGCTGGCGAACGGCTCCCGGCGACGAACGATGGCGTCATCAGCTGGGCGCGGCGTTCCTGGCGATTGCCAGGCGCGAGAAGATCACCAGGCGGCACGCCGCCGCGAAGCGCCTCCTCGCGAAGTGGCCTGAGACAGACGCGCTCTGGGCTTGATCCGAGCCGCCGCGTGGGTCAGTACGCCTTCGCGAACCAGGGCTCGGCCATGGCCGGACGGCCGCACTTCACGCAGGCCTTGCTGGCCGACTCGACGCCGAACGGGATGTTCCGCAGCGTCGCCTGCGTTTCCGCCTTGATCTGCGCCTCGCACTCTTCGCTGCCGCACCAGCCCGCAATCACGAATCCAGGACGACCTTCCATGATCGACTTGAACTCGTCGTAGCTGTCGACGCGCGTGGTGTGCTCCTCGCGGTACTGCCGCGCACGCTGAAGGAGCGACGCCTGGATCTCGTCGAGCAGATCGACAATGCGTTCCGTCAGTCCGTCCATAGCCACCGGCGCCTTCTCGCGCGTGTCGCGGCGCGCGAGCACGACCTGTGATTTCTCCATGTCCTTCGGACCGATCTCCATCCGGAGCGGGACGCCGCGAAGCTCCCATTCGGCGAACTTCCAGCCGGGCGTGTATGCGTCCCGATCGTCCAGGAAAACGCGAACGCCTCTCGCCGCGAGCGCGCTCTGGATCTCGCGCGCCTTCGGCAGCACGGTCTCCTGCCAGTTGCCGCGCGGAATGGGCACGATGACGACCTGGTGCGGGGCGACGCGAGGCGGCAGGATCAGGCCGTTGTCGTCGCCGTGCGTCATGATCACGCCGCCGATGAGCCGCGTCGACACGCCCCACGACGTCGTCCAGGCGTGCTGGAGGACCTTGTCGCGGCCCTGGAACTGGATCTCGAACGCCTTCGCGAAATTCTGTCCGAGGTTGTGCGACGTTCCAGCCTGCAGCGCGCGCCCGTCTCCCATCAGCGCCTCGATCGAGTAGGTCTTCGACGCGCCCGCGAATTTCTCGCTCTCGCTCTTCTGCCCGTCGACGACGGGCATGGCGAGCTCCGTCTCCGCGAACTCCTTGTAGAGCGCGAGGATCTTCAGCGTCTCGACCTGGGCTTCTTCCGCGGTCTCGTGCGCGGTGTGCCCCTCCTGCCACAGGAACTCGGTGGTGCGAAGGAATGGACGCGTGACCTTTTCCCAGCGGACGACGTTGGCCCACTGGTTGATGAGCACGGGCAAATCGCGCCACGACTGAATCCACTTCGCGTACAGCGTGCCGATGATCACCTCCGACGTCGGACGGATCACGAGCGGCTCAGCGAGTTCCTCGTCCCCGCCGCGCGTCACCCAGGCGACCTGGGGCGCAAAGCCCTTCACGTGCTCCTTCTCCTTCATGAGGAGGCTCGCAGGGATGAAGAGCGGAAAGTACGCGTTCACGTGTCCGGTCGCCTTGAAGCGGCGGTCGAGCGCCTGCTGGATCAGCTCCCAGATCGCATACCCGTACGGCCGGATCGCCATGCAGCCCTTGACTTCCGTGTAGTCGGCGAGCTCGGCGCGCCGGACGACGTCCAGATACCAGCGGGAGAAGTCGACGGACTGCGGGGTGATCTCGGTAACCTGTCCCTCTTTCCGAGACCCGTCACCTTTGGCGTCCCGCTTGCGGGCGTCGTCCTGGCCGTCTTTCCGATTCGATTCCATGAGTTTGCTGTGCACTGTGAGGCTCTCGGTTTTCGGCCTTGGCTCAAATTGCTCGTAGTGTCCGGCTTCAGCCGGACTTCTCAGGTCCGCTAAAGGCGGACACTACAGCCGTTCAGATTGATTCCGACACTCTGCGCTTCCAGTGTACATCGTCGCGCGCAGGGTAGTCCTCGCGGTAGTGCGCGCCGCGGCTCTCCTCACGCCGCAACGCCGCGCGCGCGATGAGGCGTCCGACCGTCAGCACGCTCGCCGCCCGCCAGCCTTCGGCGTCGAGCGGCGCGCCGTCGCGGAGCGCCCCGTCGACATCGGTCCACCACGGCTCGATCTGCCCGAGGGCTTCGGCCAATGCCGCACGATTGCGGAACAGTCCAACGTCACGCCACATCAACGCCTGAAGATCGCTCGCGCGTGGCACGCGAACACCGAGCTCCGCGGAACCGTGAACCCGTGAACCGTGAACTCCTGAACCCTGAACCCCTGAACCCTGAACCCGTGAACCCTGAACCCGTGAACCCGTGAACCCCGGTAACCGTGAACCCTCGTCAAGCATCGCGCGCCCCGCGCGCGCCCCGAATACGAGTCCTTCGAGCAGCGAGTTGCTGGCCAGCCGATTGGCGCCGTGCACACCCGTGCAGGCGACCTCACCCGCCGCGTATAGGCCCGCGATCGACGTCCGGCCGTCGAGATCGGTCTCGACGCCGCCCATCACGTAGTGCGCCGCCGGTCCGACCGGAATCCGATCGCGCGCGAGATCCAGTCCGGCATCCCTGCAGGCGTGGGAGATCAACGGAAACCGATCGTGCACGAATGCCGGATCGAGATGCGCCATCGACAGGTAGACCGGTTGTCCGGTGCGGCGCGACTCCCGTTCGAGCGCCCGCGCGACGCGATCTCGTGGCGCGAGATCTCCGGCGGGGTCGTAGCGCGTCATGAAGGCGTCGCCGGACGCGTTGACGAGCCGGGCGCCCTCGCCGCGGAGCGCTTCCGAAAGCAGAAACCTCGGCTGCCCCGCGACTCGCAGCGCCGTCGGGTGGAACTGCACGAACTCGAGGTCCGTCACGGCCGCGCCCGCGCGATAGGCCATCGCCACGCCGTCGCCGGTCGCCACTGGCGGATTCGTCGTATCGCTGAATACGTGGCCGGCGCCGCCGGTCGCGAGCAGCACCAGGCCTGCCGTCGCGACGTTCATCGTGCCGTCCTCGTGAAGAACCCGCGCGCCGGCGCAGCGCGCGTTGTCGACGACGAGCTCGACGGCGCGCGCGTGATCGGTCGTGCGAACGCCGGCGAGCGCCGAGGCGCGGAGCCACAGGATGCGCCCGATCTCGCGGCCCGTCGCGTCGCGCGCATGGAGCACGCGCCGCGCGCTGTGCGCGCCCTCGATCGCCAGCGCCGGCGAGCCGTCAGCCTCGCGATCGAACGCCGCGCCCCATGCCATCAGCTCGCGGACGTAACGCGGCCCTTCTTCGACGAGCACCTCCACGGCGCGCGCGTCGCAGAGGCCATCTCCAGCGGCCATCGTGTCGGCCGCGTGGAGCGCAGGCGAATCCCCGGGGCCGACCGCCGCGGCGATGCCGCCCTGCGCGTACCCCGTATTCCCCTCCCGAGGCTCCGCCTTCGTGAGGATGAGCACGGTGCCCGCGCCAGCCAGCTCCACGGCCGCCCGGAGACCCGCGATACCGCTACCGATGATGAGGAAGTCCGCGTGAAGATCCACGCTCTGGTCCGATCCTGCTATCCTACCATTCGATACTCACGCGACTCCGACTTGCCAACCGACGCTAACCGGCTCCACGTTCACGTCCCTTCCGGCGCGTACCCCATCGAGATCGTCGCGGGCGCCGCGCGCCGGATCCGCGCCATGGTCGATGCGCTCGATGCTCCGAAGCGGCGGTTCATCGTTTCGAACCCGACCGTCTGGCGCCTGCACGGCGACGCGTTGGCGGACCTCACGCGCGAAGAACCGATCCTCCTGCCGGACGGTGAGCGGTTCAAGAATCTGGCAACGGTCGGACGCATCTACGACGCGCTGATCCACGCAGGCGCCGATCGCGCGACCACGATCGTCGCGGTCGGCGGCGGCGTCGTGGGGGACATCGCGGGATTTGCCGCCGCGACGTTCCTGCGGGGCGTTCCCGTCGTGCAGGTGCCGACAACGCTGCTGGCGCAGGTGGACAGCGCGATCGGCGGAAAGGTCGGCGTCAATCATGCCGCGGGCAAGAATCTCATCGGCGCCTACCATCAGCCCGCTGCCGTGATCATCGATCCGGAGCTCCTCTCGACGCTGCCGCGGCGCGAGTTCCGGGCAGGGCTCTACGAGGTCGTGAAGTACGGGGTCATCGCGAGCCGCCCGCTGTTCGATCGACTACAGGTGGACATGGATAGCCTGTTCGCCCGCGAACCAGACGTCCTCGTGCAGGTCATCTCTGAATGTTGCCGGATCAAGGGAAGCGTCGTGGAGCAGGACGAGCGGGAGTCAGGGCCCAGGCGCGCGCTCAATTTCGGCCACACCATCGGGCATGCGCTCGAAGCGGCGACGAAGTACCGCCGGTTCCTGCACGGCGAAGCCGTCGGCTACGGCATGCTCGCAGCCGCCCACCTCGCCGCCGCCCGCTCCTCGATCACCGCGGCCGATCGCGATTCGCTCGCCGCGCTGATTGCCAAGATGGGCCCGCTGCCATCGGTCGCGGATCTCTCGGCAGCGCAGGTGGTCGAAGCCGTCGCGCGCGACAAGAAAGTCGTCGCCGGACGTCTCCATTTCGTTCTGCCCGTTGGAATCGGATCGACGACGACGGTCACCGACGTGACGCTCGAGGAGCTCGTGGCGGCCGCGAGGGAGATCGGGCTCGCCGCCTGAGGACACGCGACGCGAGGCTTGTGATGATCGCGCCCCGCGCGCGCGACTTGCCCGCTACTCGATCCTGTGTTCCTTCACCTTGGCGAGCAGCATCTTGTAGCTGATCTGGAGGAGCTCGGCCGCCCTGCCCTTGCTGTTGTCTGCCTCTTTCAGCACCTGCTCGATCTTCACCTTCTCGACGACCGCGAGCGCGCGCCGCGTAGCCTCCGAGAGCGATCCCGTCAGGTCGAGATCGGCCAGCGGGTTCGGCGGCTCCGGATCGCGCTCGACTACCTTGAACGTCAGGTTCAAGTGGCGCGGCAGGATCGCGTCGCCTTCCGTGAGGATGACCGAGCGCTCGATGCAGTTCTGCAGCTCGCGGACGTTCCCCGGCCACCGGTACGACACGAGCTGCTCCATCGCGGCCGGCGAAAGCGCAAGCGACTTCTTCTTCATGTCGCGGCAGAACCGATCGACGAAGTAGCGCGCCAGGACAGGAATGTCGCCGGCTCGATCGCGCAGGGGCGGCACCGTGATCGGAAAGACCGAGAGCCGGAAGAACAGATCCTCGCGGAAGCGGCGCGCCGCAACCGCGGCGCGCAGCCCGCGATTCGTCGCCGCAACGAGCCGCACGTCGACCTGCACCGACGCCGTCCCGCCGACGCGCTCGAACCGCTTCTCCTCGAGCGCGCGGAGAATCTTGGCCTGCAGCGAGAGCGGCAGATCGCCGATCTCGTCGAGGAACAGCGTGCCGCGATGCGCCATCTCGAACTTGCCGAGCTTGCGCGCGATGGCGCCCGTGAAGGCGCCCTTCTCATGCCCGAAGAGCTCGGTCTCGAGCAGCGTCTCGGGAATCGCCGCGCAGTTGATGGCGACAAACGGCGCGTCGGCACGAGGGCTGAGCGCGTGGAGCGATCGCGCGAACAACTCCTTGCCGGTCCCGCTCTCCCCTTCGAGCAGGACGGTCGTATCGGTAGCCGCGGCACGCTGCAGCCCGGCGAACACCTTGCGGAGTGACGGATCCTCGCCGACGAGCTGTGGGGCGCCTCGCCGCACCGCGAGCTCCTCTTTCAGCAGGAGATTCTCGGTGACCATGCGACGCTGCTCGAGCGCACGCGCCACGAGGAGCGCGAGGTGATCGGGATCGACGGGCTTGGCGAGAAAGTCGAGCGCGCCCTCTTTCATCGCCGCGACGGCATCTTCGATGCTGCCGTACGCGGTCATCACGATCACCGGCGTGTCGGCGTCGAACTCCTTCGACGCCCTGAGGACGCCGAAGCCGTCGCCTTCCGGCAACCGGAGATCCGAGAGCACGATCGCGGGGCTGTGCTGCAGCATCCGCACGGCTTCGGATTGGTCGCGGGCCTCGAGAACACTATGCCCCTGACGCTCCAGCGCGTGCCGGAGCATAGTCCGCAGGGAGTCCTTGTCCTCGACGATGAGAATCTGAGCGGGAGCGGGCACTCAGTGCACGATCAGCGAAGCCATCCGGGCGGAACCCCGGCCTTCCGAGCGTCTTCCTCGACATCGGCAATCTGCTTCTTCGACTGTTCGATGTCGGATCGCACGCGGGCGAGCTCTTCCATCGCCTTCGCGCGATCCTCTCCGACCTTCGCGCGCTGAACTCGATCGTCGCGGTTGTCCAGATCGAGCGACAGCGCATTGATGCGCGTCTGCAGTGCCTCGGCGAAGGCCTCGTTTCGTCGAAGGCTCTCCTGGGCGCCCGCCATCCTCGTGCGCCAGTACCTTCTCGTCCTTCTGCTCGCCCGCGGCAGGCGCGGTGGCCTGCGGCGAAGCGCCAGACGCAGGAGCGGCAGGCGCGGGAGCGGCAGTGGCACCTTCGACACCTGCCGGTGCGGGTGCGGCCGCAGGCTTGCGGGCCGACTCCGGAAGGTCCTTCGCGGTGATGACCTTCTGAGTTTCCTTCAGCCCCTTGCGGCGTTCCGCCTCCTTGCGCGCCACTTCGGCCAGACTTGTTTGCTGGGCCGCGGCGAGAGCCGGGAAAAGGAGCGTCAGCGCGATGAGTCCGGCGAACGCCCGAATCGCTGGAGGCTGCATGAATTTCATATCTCTTGTTGGCTGTAACTATCGCTAATTGTAGCAGATACAGGATTCGAAGGCCAGCTGTATTCTACGGGACGCGATGCCAGCCGAGAACCTGAAGAACGCCGTTGGCCGACCGACCGATCGAGATTCCCACCACCCTGCGGGCGCCGCCCGTTCCGAATGCTTCGGCATGCACGGCGATGCGCTCGTTGGCGTCCACCGCAGGATCCCCATCACCGTCCAGCCCGTCGTCGGCCACCCAGACGACGAGATAGACCGGGAGGGCGATTCGCATCGACGGCAGCAGATCTTCTATCGGCCCATGCGCGTACAGACGCCACTCAGGACTGTCGGCGCCGAAGATCGATGGTCCGGCCCGGTTATCGCTCTCCCGCTGTCGTTCGACCGTGAGCGCCGCGAGGTCGATCGTGCGCCCGTCCGGGCCTCGCGGAGTCATCGATCCATCATCGAACGTCGACCGCGCGTTGGCCGGCGCCGCCGTCAGCACGGCTGACCAGTCGGGCGTCGTCGCGAGGTCGTGCAGCGCCCGTTCGGCGGCGGCTTCGGCGCCATGAGCTGTCTCCTGTGCACTGCGGTAGCCGGCGCTGATCAATGTTTCGGTCGTCGTGACGACGAGGAGGGACGCGCCGATAGCGCCGAGCAGGAGCATGATGAGCACCGCGACCACGATCGCGCTTCCTCGTTCGTCGCCGGCGATCGCTCCCGGTCGCACGCGCATCATCGATTCGCCCGGACATTGCGCACGGCCACGTCGAACGTCGTCTCGACGTCGGGAACGAAGCTGTATCCGCTCGAGGATCGACCGGATTGCGCGAACCACGCACCGATGCCGCGGACGTCGTCGGCGGCCGCCTGCAGCCGGAGTGTGACGCGGACCATCCGGATCCGAAGCAGGTCAGCGTCGAAGCGGTTCGGCGAAACGCCGGCCGCTGGACCATCCGTCAGCTCGGCGAGCGGGGTCCTGCGCAGTCCGACACCGTTCGATGCATCCACGAAGTACTCGAAGCGGACGTCGACGACGTTGTCGACGAGCGGCACGTCGCTCTGATATCCGTCGTACAGCATCAGCCGGCGGGACGGGCGATCGAACTGGTAGACGCGCTGAACGACGGGCATGACTGAGGCGGTCGACGCGTCGTAGCCGCGCGAGAACGGGCGGTTCGGCGGATCGTGAGAGAGCTCGCCCGCCGCCGACGTGACGCTGAAGATGTCGTAGCCCGCGCCCATGCTCGTCGTGTCGACGATTAGCGCGCGCGAGCCTTGCGTGAAACCACAGAGCCCTGCGGCTGGACACCAGGGCGTCGAGGTGTCAATCGGTACGCCGGCGCCCGCGTCCGGCATGTCGGCCGCCAGCCCGGTGTTCCATCCATCACCCGGGACGTACACGATCGAGAGACGGTCCGCGAAGGCCGTGAGCTCGGGGTCGGCGGATCGCGCACCGGTCCGGGCCGGAATCGCTCCTGGAAGATGCGCGCCGAGCGATCCGAGCCGAAGATCGAACGGTGGCCCTGCGCCCGCCATGGCCAGGTCGCGCTGCAGTTTCTCGACGACGACGCGCACGCGCTGTTGCAGGTCCGTGGCCTCGGACTGCGATCGCGCGAGCCGCTGCGCCGAGACCGTCACGAACAGAATCGGAATCGCGGCTGCCATGAAAATCGCGACGCTGACGAGCAGCTCGATCAGCGCATAACCATGCTCCCGGGAGCGAGAACGCCGACGGGAGGATTCCAGACGCGACACCCTGGTTTCCATCATTTCCTCGTTCGCGCGCTGACGAGAAACGCCTCGATCCCGCTGCGGCGCCGCCAGAGGTTCGTTCTGGAGTTCTCGAGCCCTGTCTTCGTGACCAGCACGGAGAGAATCAGCGTACGTTCCGGATCAGACGGCAACGGCTGCACTGCCCAGCGGCGAATGAAGGTCGCGTTCGGCGGCGCGTCGGTCCTGTTGCCTACCCAGCGCCCTTCGCTGTCCAGGTAGTCGACGTACGGCGGAGTGCTGACGGACAACACTCCAGCGGGCGAAGGCGTCAGGCCCGGGCCGTCATCTGGATGATCGGGCAGGCTCAGGTTCGTCGCGCGATCGGATCGATGAACGGGAGGAACGCCCGGCAGCTCCGGCTCGAACGTCCATGCGAGCGCGCGCAACTGATCCATCTTGGCCGCCGCGAGGATCACGGCCGATGTGTGATCCCGCGACGCACGCGCGGCGCGCGTACTGACCGCGGCGAGCTGCGCGATGCCGAGCGCGATGGTCACGAACAACGCGGTGGCGACGAGCACTTCGACGAGCGTGAACCCTCGCATGCCGGAAACGCGCTCGAGGGGAGCCATGCGATCGGCGTTGCAACCGGCAGGCCGCTCGCGCAATCTCTCGGCTTCGGCGTTTTCTATTCGAAAAACCGTGCGGTCCGAAAGATCTCGAACGGGTCGGATCGCAGAAGCTGCGCTTGGCGCGCGCGCTGGCGGTTGAAGAAACCGCGCGGACTTCAGGAGTGCAGCGCTGGCAGCGTCACGACGAACCGCGCGCCGCCCCCGTCTTCCTGCGCGACGGTCACCCGCCCGTTGTGCGTGACGATGATCTTCTGGACGAGCGCGAGACCGAGGCCAGTTCCATGGGCCTTGGTGGTGAAGAACGGGCGGAAGATTCGTGGCGCGACAGCCGCCGGGACGCCGGGACCGTTGTCGCTGACGCTGATCCGCAGCGAGCCGTGGACCTCGTCCCGCTCGCCCTCGATCACGATGCGCGGCGGAACGTTCGCGGCGTCGCACGCCTCGAACGCGTTCCGACAGAGATTGCTGAGCGCCTGCCGCAGCAGCACCTCGTCGCCGTCGACGCGCCCGAACTCGCCGCGAACGATCACGTCGCCGCCCCGCGCGCGCGAATCGCCCCGGACCTCTTCGCCGGCGCGATCGGCAAGCGTCAACATGTCGACCGGCGCGCGATTCAGCTCGGTCGGCCGGGCGAAGCCGAGGAAGTTCGTCACGACCTGTCCAAGCGCTTCGGTCTCGTCGCGAATGCCCTGCACGTACGGCCGGTATCCCGGCTCCAGGCGCTCCAGATCCAGCAGCCTGCTGTAGCCGTGGATGGTCGCGAGGCCGTTCCGGAACTCGTGCGCGATGCCGGCCGTCATCTCGCCAAGGCGCGCCAGGCTGTCCTTCAGCCGCAGCTGATCTTCGAGCTCCATCACTTCACTGAGATCCGTGAAGAGGCAGATCACGCCCTGCGCGGCGGTACCCGTTTCCTCGTGAATCGGCGACACGGTGAGCCCGAGATGTGAGACGACTCCGCCGGTCATCGGAACCGCGCGCCGCACGACGGGAAGCGCCGTGTTGAGGCACTCCTCGAGCACGTCGGCGAGCGGCGCTGCGTTCCGCAGGACTTCGCGGTACGGTCCCTCCCAGGATCCCCGAGGCAGATCGAGCATGCGTTCGCCGGCCGGGTTCAGCGTGCGGACGATGCCCTCGCGATCGACGACGAGGAGGCCCGACGTGAGGCTCGCGACGATCTCGCTGCTCAGGCGCTCGGAGGCCTCGGCTCGCGCCTTCATCGCGCGCTCGCCGTCGCGCAGCTTGCGGACGGCGTCCTCCATCGCAGCCGCCATGAACGCCGTCTCGGCGCCCGCGGTCCGGTCCTTGTTCGTGGATGCGCGCGCCGCCGCGAAGATCCGGATGACGGCGTACGCCAGAACGGCCGACAGCGCCGCGACGACGCCGGTCAGACCGAGGAAGAGATAGGCGTTCTGGGACAAGGGGGTTAAGCTCCCGGCTACCAGCTGCCAGCTCCCAGCTAAACCATTCAGATCCAAATCGATCGATTGTGATCTGTATGCTCTAGCTGGAAGCTGGAAGCTGGCTGCTGGAAGCTGTCTATTGCGTTGGCCTGAGCAGCTGCCGGAAGGTCAGCGTGTTCACGTCGCGGAACATCGGCGTTCCCGGCGGCAGGCGGGCCGGCGACAGGAAGTCTGTATCGAACGACCATTCGCGCGTGCCGCGCCGGTAGGCGTCGTCGTCGCAGCACTTGAAGGTGCCGACGGCCTGGCGGTTGACGAAAAAGCTCACCATCGATCCCCGGTACCGGTGCCTGACCGTGTTGGGATTGTTCCAGTCCTCGAGGCTTCTCACGAAGTTGTGGGCACCGCCGTCCGAACCGAAGCTCGCGTCCGTGCCGGCCGGCTGCGGGAACGGAATGCCCTTGCCCGTCACGACGGCCATCCGGAAACTCGTGGTGGTGGCCACGCGATTCAGCGAGTTCGTCGGAGAGTTGAACGACTTGAGGTCGTTCCAGTTGTTCGAGAGCAGCGTTACCGCGTCGGCCATCACGGATGCCGGAACGTTGCCGGCAGCCCAGGCAGCGCCGCCATCGGAGTTGTAGTTGCCCTGCACGTACACCGGATTCTCTGCCGCGACCGCCAGGCCGGGCGGAAGGCTGTTGACTCCACCAACGATTCCTCCGTTCACGAGCTTGAGCGCGCGGCGGAAGAACAGCGTGCGATTCGCGCGGGCGATGAGCGCCTTCCAGTTGGGAACGCCGCCGCCCGACGTGACCTGCACTGGCACGTTGGCGCCGCAAGGGGTTTGAAGCAACGGCAGTGGTTGCGCCGCCAGACCACGGCCAATGCTCGCGTCGGTGATCATCTGTGTCACCAGCGCGGTGCTCCGGAGCGGATTGGGCCAACCCACCCCAGCCCAGCCGGGTCCCGGCAGACAGGGGTTCGTGAGGGTCCCGGGCCAGGCCGGGTAAACGACGCCGCCCACAGCTCCCGAAGGCGGCCGGGCGATGCGCCCGTAGACGTCGAGGGCGTGGTTGTCGTTGAAATCCTCGAGGCAGAGGGGCGCCTCGTCGTCCACGTGGTTCGCCACCCCCAACTGACAATTGGCGCCGTCCATGACGCCGTTCGGCGCGCCATTGACCGCGCCCGGGTTCGTTACGTCCTCGAATCCGTACTCGGCGGTCTCGACTCCGTTTGCCGGGAGGGTTCCGTTCTTGTTGTTCCTGCGATCCGAGAAGTAGACGATGTAGCCGTTGTCGTTCTTCGCGAGCGGGCCGCTCGGCGCGCCGAACGGTGCATTGACGAAGGCGCCGGCCAGCCACCGGCGAAGATTGTTGACGTCGAGCTCGACGTAGTGCATCACGCCGCCCAGGGCCAGGTCCGTGGTGTCCGCGAGTCCATCCCGCGTCTGGGCTTCGCGCGTATCGTAGAGGACATTGGGCCAGTAGTCGTGGTCGTTCTGGCTCACGGCGATGATGCCGCCGGGGTTCAGCGTCGACGCCGTGATGTCACCCGCCTGATCGGTGTCGATCCCGCACGGCGCCATGCTGATCGGAACGTCCCGGACCCGCTGCAGCCGGATGATGGCGTTCGGGTGCGGCTCCGCGCAGATGTCCCCGGTTCCTATGACAGGAATAGGTACGGGCGCGGGGTTCCAGCTGTCCGGCACTCTGTTCCAACGCTCTGAGAGCGTGGCGCGGTTGGCGTCAGCGATGTTTCGCCCCGAGATGCCGAGGCCGAGCACCTCCGCGGTGACGTCCAGCCACACGCCTTCGGTCGGTCCCTGCCCGGCGCCGGGCTGCTGTTGAATCTCGATCTTGATGAAGCCCCCGAGCAGCGGATCCTCGTGATTGCCCTTGTAGATGTATCCCGGCAGCTGGCCACCCGCTGGCCCGGTAATGATGCCCGGCTCTTCAGCCGTGCCGAGTGGCGACCGGGGAAGCGTCGACGTGGCCGTGACCGGTGAGTACTGGGTGAAGGGTATGGGACCGGTCTTGAAGAGCGCCACAGGCGGCGTCGCGGTGACCGTCGGCAGGCTCGTGATCTCCTCGGCGGTGTCCGACAGGAGAATCCGCACGCTGGCCAGCGCAAAAAATCGCTGCGTGTAGACGTTTCTCTCCGCGGGCGTGCCGGTATTCTCGGCGGAGTTCTGCAGAGGACGCCGAATGAGCTCGATCGGCGCCGCATCGGGCGCACCGTCCCCGTTGAGATCGGCAACGATCGGCAGACTCAACTTCTTCGCGCCTGTGTCGCCGTTGCGGATGTTGTTCAGGTACGTGCCCTGCGAGAGTCCCACCCAGTCGGGGTCCTTGGCCGCCGCAGGAGTCTGCGTGGGCGGAACCGTACCCAGGAGGCTCCCCTCGTCCAGCCGCAGATTGCGGTAGATGTTGTTCGCCGGGAGGGTCGCGATCGTCGTCGGGATGCGCACGTTGCCTTCGTAACCGTCGGTCGTCACCAGGCCGTTGGGCAGGTGCGTCCGGATCACGTCCTTGAACGCCGTGATGCGATCGGCGATCGTCAACGAACCGCCGTCTGCCGCGGCGAGGAACAGGTTGCCGTTCGTGTGCACGCGCCCGCCGAAGTTGAACGCCTCCGCGCCGGCGTGGAACGCCAGGTCCGTTTCCGAGAACATGCCGAACTGGAACACCGGGATCGCGACCGTCTGCAGCGTGCGGCGCATGCGGACTTCCGCGCCGCCGCGCGAGCGCGCGGTCACGGTGATGTCGTACGGCGTGATGATCCCGCGGAAACCCTGGTAAGGACCCGAAGTGATCTGGCTGCCCAGGATCGGATCCTCCGGACGGGGGTTGCCGCCGGCGTCAGTGAAGCGCGGCTGCACCCAGTAGCCGGAACCCGCCACGCCACCCGGGGCGATGAACGAAAAGCCCGGGAGCACAGGCGGGTTCGCCCGCAGCCCGGCGATCTGCGCGTTCGTCGGCGAGAAGTCCGTGGCGAACAGGTTGGACAGATCGGACGTGATCTGCTCCAGCCCGGCGTGCGACGCCGCGTACGCCTGCGTCTGATCGCGGTCGAGCCCGCTCGCGCGCGTATCGGCGATGATCGCGGCGACGAACCCGACCATCAATACCGAACAGAGCATCAGGACCATCAACGTGACGATGAGCGCCACGCCGTCCTGCCGCCGGGCGAAGGGCTGCCGAGAGAATCGTGCTGACTGCATGATGAATCCTCTTACCGATATCGATCGACGAACGCCAGGCTCCGCAGGCTGACCTGCGTCACGAGCCGGTTGCGGAAGAACTGATTGGTGCCGCGCCGCGGAAGCCTGGACCGCCCCGACAGCATGATGTTGACCTTCCGGATCTGGTTCGGATAGCACCGGAGAGGCTGGCACCGGCCATCCACGCTCATGTCCAGATCGTCCATCCTGACGTTCGACGGGTTGTTGCGGCCGTCCACGAGGTCGTAGGAAATCTGGAGACCCTCGACGTCGAAGGCCACGACGGTTCCCTCGGTGTTGTCGAACTCGTTCCACTCATCCTCGTTCTCGCTGTTGCCAATGCGGCGAATCAGGCGGGGACGCTGCGGGTCCGTCACGTTGTCGATGTAGTAGCTGATCATCCGGATGCGCGTCGCGACGGTCGTCACGAAGTCGCAGGCCGCCGGCGCCGGCGCGCACGGGGGGCGTGTCAGCGTGTCGACGGGATCCATGGCCCGGAGCTCGAAGGCCGACCCGTCGGCCGAGTTCATCTGATTGAGCTTCAGCGAATCGTCGGCCTCGAAGAACACCTGCTGGCCGTCGACCCTGGACACCTGCACGAGCGCGCTCGCGCTGTTCTTGGTCAACATGATCAGATCCCCGGGCCGGATGTTGTCGCGTCCACAGTCGGGAATGTCGGAGATGAGGTGGCCTGAGGGATGCCTGGGCGCGGCGGGAAGCGCCCCGCCGGCGCAAGGCGCCACGGACGGATTCGCCACCGTGATGCTTCTGCCGTCGGCCGCGAACAAGCGCAGCGGCACCGTGTCGAACGAGCTGTCCGCCGCGAGCGTCGTGATCATGTCGGTCGCGGGTTGATCCTCGAACAGCACCGGGCCGCGATTCGGACCCGGGATCACGGCCGTGATGTCCTCGCACACCGTGTCCGGCGTGAGGTCGTCGGTGCGAATCGGACAGAACGTCGGTCCGTCGAAGACGTAGTCGGTCATGGCCGGCCCGGGCAGCGAAATCGCCTGCGCGGGGCCGCCGTTCGGGATCAGGATCGATCGGCCGCCGGGCAGGCCCTGCCCGACCTGGAGCATGTCCCGCACCATCAGATCCATGGCGGTCCGCAGCCCGTTGTTCAGATCGGTGATCTGCGTCGCGGACTCGGTCGCCTTGATCGCGTCGGTCATGGCGAGCATGACCGAGCCGAGGATCACGGTGGTGATGGCCATCGTGATCAGCAGTTCGATCAGTGTGAAGCCGCGCTGTCCCTTCGCGCGTGACACGACTCGACGACTACGGTTCCACATCATGCCGCGCCTCACGAGATCGCGGAGACGAAGGTCGTCAGCGTGTAGGTGCGCTGCGTCTTGCCTACCGTGTAGCTAATCGTAACGGTGAGCCGTCGAAGGTTCGGGTTCACCTGGCCGTTGGCCAGCAGGATGTCGCTGATGACGATCTGCCGCGTGTAGTTGGCCAGCGGCATCCGGACATCGTCCTCGGTCCCGAGCACGTTGTCGGCCCCGGGATTCAACGCCACCTCGATGTCCTCGTCGTCGTCGGCCGTATTCACCAGGCCGTCCGGGCCCGGCGTACGGAGGGGCGTCGCTTCGTTCACGAACGCGCCCAGGGCTTCGTCGGGACAGTTGGTCGGCGTGGCCGCGTTGCGGATCTCGCACCACGCAATCGTCTTGGTATCGCGCGCGGTGTGAACGCTCTCGACCGCTTCGCGCGCCTTCTCGCGCGCGATCAAGCTGGCGGACGAGACCGTCAGCTGGCTCAGGCCCATGACGAACACCCCAGCCAGGCTGAGGAGACCCGTCGCCAGAATGGCCATCGCGATCAGCGTTTCAATCAGCGAGAAGCCGGCGTCGTTCGGGATCGGTTGATCGGTTGTCCTTGCCATTGCCTACTCCACCCACTCCCGGCCGTTCCAGCGCCACGGACGGATCAGCGCGGTCGCGCCCATGATCGAGATTGCCCGCGAGCTGTTCGCCTGGTTCGTGATCGCCATGCAGATCGTGCCGTTGGTGATGTCGCCGGTCGCGCCGACGAACGTGCCCTCGCTCGTGAACGTCCACGGCGCCGCCGCGCCGAACGTGACCCCGTCGGCGTCGCTCTGCGGAAATCCATCCGGCGTATTGCCCGTCACTTCCGCGGCGCGCTGCAGGGTCATCCGGTTCTCCAGCTCGACCGTGCGCAGGACCGTTGTGCCTGTCACGACACCCGAGCCGTTGATGTCCTCGCGCACAGTCTGGATGGCGTTGTTGCCGATGAACGTGAGGCGGACGTTGCGCCGCTGGCTGATCGCCACCTCCCGCGCCGACCGAATCGCGTCGAGCACCTGCGTGATCCCGGAGTCCGCGCGAGCGGACTGGGTCATGGTCGGCGACACCATGATGGCCATCGCGGCCAGGACACCCATCAGGGCGACCACGACCATGATCTCCAGCAGGGTGAAGCCTGCTTCGTCGGAGAAACGACGCTGTTTCAAGTTCATTGGCATTGCGAAATCTGCGTTGCCGCCAAAGGTAGCAAGCGATGTTCCATGCGACCTCAAAGCCATACGCTGACAGGGTTTAAGTGGTGCCGAACACAGGTTTGTCGGGCCTGAGTGCGGGCCGACGTATCGAAACGGGGCAGAGGTATTACAGAATTGTACCTGGCTTCAAAAACAGGCCGAAATTCAACGATACAGGCTTACGTACCAGTCGACGATGCGCCCGCCGTAGAGCGAAGAGACCAGCGCCGCGAGCGACAGGAACGTTCCGTAGGGCAGGGCGTACTTCAGGCCTCCACGGCGCACGACGAGGACTCCCACGCCGATGAGCGAGCCCAGGAGCGACGACAGTACGAGGGTCAGTATGACGAGTTTCCAGCCGAGAAACGCGCCAATCATCGCCAGCATCTTGACGTCGCCGCCGCCCATGCCCTCCTGGCCGGAATAGCGGTAGTAGGCCTCGCCTATGAGCCACAGGACGCCGCCACCGGCCAGGGCGCCGATGAGGGCATCGACGAACCCCGGGGGCAGCATCGCGCTGAACGCGAGCCCGACGACGATCCCCGGGATCGTGATGACGTTCGGCAGGAGATGGTGCTCGAGGTCGATCGCGAAGAGCACGATCATCGCGCAGGCGAAGAGCAGCCGCGGCACGAGGATGATGTCGAGACCGAGGACGAGATAGTGGAGGACGAACATCGCCATCGTCAGTATCTCGACGATCGGATAGCGCATGGAGATTGGCGCCCTGCACTGGCGGCAGCGGCCGCCGAGCAACGCGTAGCTCACGACCGGGATGTTGTCGATCCAGCGGAGACGGTAGCCGCAGTGCGGGCAGCTCGATGGCGGCTGCACGATGGACTTGTTCGACGGCAGCCGATGGATGCAGACATTGAGAAAGCTGCCGACCGCGAGCCCGAGGATCGCGAACGCGGCCAGCGTGAGGGGGTCGGCGGTCATTTCTGAAGAACTGGCATGGGCCAAAGAGGCGACGCACGCGAAACCATGATCGCGCCGGTCTGCGGATCGATCTCGAGCGGCGTCCCGGACGCGTCCGGCGGCACGAACCGCAGCACGCGGCGCCGCACGAGCGTCTCGAGGGAGTAGGGCTCGCCAGGCGCGGGCGGATATCGTTGCACGACCGCTTGCAACTGATCGATGAGATCGAGCGTGTCGAGCTGCCGGAGGCTGCGGGCGGCGTTGTCGCGCAGCCACTTCTCGTCCGACTTCAGGATCTCGTTCCAGAGAAGCCTCGCGGACGCGCGATCGTTGCCGGCCGTGAGGATCCCGGCCGCGAGGGGCGGCAGCCAGTTCGGCGAGTTCGGCTGCTCCGCCGCGCGCTGGAACCACGTAGCCGCGGCCTTCAAGTCCCGGCGATGCCAGTAGTTCACGAAGGCGATGTCATGAAAGTACTGCCACTTGCCAGGCTGAGCGGTGAGGCCCTTCTCGAGGAGCGAGATCGCCAGATCCGACCGGCCTGGCCCTCCAGGCGGCGCTTCGCTGAGAAAAATCGCGCCGAAGCGGTAGGCAATCGTGAAGTAGGGATCGAGCGTGGTGGTGAGATCCAGGAGCGGCGCGAGCAGTTCGAACTTTCGCTCGCGCGAAGGCGAGAGGCGATCGCCGCCGTAGTGCTGAATGGCCCGGATCCAGTAGACGTCGGCGGCGAGGGCATCGAAGTCGAGCGTGATCCTCCGTACCGCGTCGCCCGATCGGATGTAGAGGATTCGCTCCGTCTCGCGCGCCTGGCCGGCGTACGCACGGTCGCGCGCGAGCTGAAGGCCGATTGCCGACATCACGCAGACCACGATGGTGGCGAGGGCCAGCGCCGGCTTCACTTGAAGTCCCTGCGTGAAAAGATCCACGTGGCCATCACGAGCAGCACGGTGATGTAGAGAAAGGCGTACCCGGCGGTGAGGGCGAGGTAACCGCCGGCCACCGGCAACCCGTGCACGACCTGTGTCTTGACGTCGAAGGCGGAGAGATCCGGCAGCACGTGATAGAGCGCGCGCGCGAGCCATGCGACCGGTTTCGACTTCACGACCTGCTCGAAGTTCCTGAGATCCGCGTTGAAGTGCCCCACGACGTACAGGCCGAAGGTCAGCGCGGCCGAGAGGATCGGCGTCGAGAAGGTCGAGAAGAAGAGCGCGATTGCGGTGATCAACGCCAGCTCGACGAAAATCAGGAAGAGCGCCGAAAGGAGCGCGGGATCGACGCCGGGCGCGTCCCAGGCCGTTTGAATCGGAGCCGGCGTGGTCCACGTCATGTACGCGAGCACCGCGTAGAGCGCGACGGTCATCACGCCGACGTTGACGGCCAGCGTCAGCACCAGCCCGGCGTACTTGCCCAGGAGCAGCTGCGTGCGGCTGATCGGCTTCGCGAGCAGCGCGTAGATGCTCCGCCGCTCGACCTCCTTCGACACGAGCCCGATGCCGATGAAGATCGCGATGAACAGCCCGAAGACCGCTGTTGCCGCGAGGCCGAGGTCCTTGATGATCTTGACGTCCTGCCCCGCCGTCAGCTGGCCGAGGAAGAACGACGACGCGATGAGAAGCACCGCGAAGAGCACGAGGTTGTAGGGCACGCGATCGCGGACGGACTCGCGGAACACGCTCAACGCGATGCAGCTAATGGCGCGCACGGCCAGCCTCCGCAAAACCCTCGCGCGCCGAGCCGGCCTCGGCGACGCGCTTGACGAAGAAGTCCTCCAGCGTGTCCCGGACGGGGTTGAGAGACACGAGCACGGCGCCGGCGCCGGTGAGATCAGCAAGCACTCGATCGGGTGAGCTGTCCTTCGGAAGCTCGATCGCATACCGGCCGTGAGAGATTTCGGTCGTCCTGGTCGCGATCGAGGCGACGCGCGCGAGGACCTCCGGCGTCACGTCGCTCACGACGAGCTCCCAGCCACGGACCTCGAATGCGAGAATCTCGCTGAGGCGGCCCGCGGCCGCGAGCCGGCCGTTCGCCACGACCGCGACGCGGCTGCAGAGCGCCTCGGCGTCCGCCAGGATGTGCGAGCTGAAGAACACCGTGCGTCCCTGATCGCGGAGGTCGAGCATCAGCGCGCGCACCTCGCGGCGGCCGAGCGGATCCAGGCCGGACATCGGCTCGTCGAGGAAGATCACCTCGGGATCGTTGATGAGCGCCTGCGCGATGCCGACCCGCTGCACCATGCCCTTGGAGAACTTGCGCAGCTGCAGTCGCCGCTCGGCACCGATGCCGACGCGATCGAGCAGCGCGGCGACGCGCTTCGGGCGCTCCAACGAGGAATAGCCGAACAGCTGCGCGAAGTAGTCGAGCAGCTCCTCCGCCGTCAGGTAGTCGTAGAAGTACGGATTCTCAGGAAGGTAGCCGATCCGGCGGCGCGTCGAGACGTGCCCGACCGGCTGACCCAGAATCTCCGCTCGCCCCGACGTCGGGAAAATCAGCTGCATCAGCAGCTTCAGCGTCGTCGTTTTTCCCGCGCCATTGGGACCGAGGAAGCCGAAGACTTCTCCCGGCGCGATCGTGACGGAGAGGCGATCCAGCGCGCGGTACGGGCGCTTGCGCCAGAAGCCGACCGCGTAATCCTTCGTGAGCTCGTCTATGTGTATCGCTGGAGGCATGCCGAGACTGAGGCCCCGCGGCCTACTGGGTCCGTTGGAGCTCCAGTTCGATCAGTACCTGAAAATGCTGCGGCGCGAGGATCTGCGTCGGCATGCGGCCGTTGATGTAGAACGTCGGCGTCTGCTTCACGCCGAGCAGGTTGCCCAGCCCCGCGTCGGTCCGGATCTCCTCCAGCACCCGCGGGTACTGCGCGTCGAAATCGGTGATGCCGCCGACCGTGCGCGCCGCGTCCTTGACCTCGGCCGGCGTCAGCGCCGGTGGACCGATGCGCGAGAAGATCCACTCCTCGAGCTTCGCGGACGTGCCCTTCGCCCGTCCCATGATGACGGCCGCGGATGCCTCGCACGATGCGTAGTGATTGAGGTTCGCGCTCGGGTTGCACTCCGACTCGAGCGGATAGTGCTTCACGACGTACTTCACTTGTCCCGACGCCACGTACTTGGCCAGCATGCCTTTGTAGGCGTCGAAAGTGGCCTTGCACGCGGGACACTGATAGTCGTTGAACTTGACGATCAGCACCTTCGCGTTGTCGTTCGAAATCGGTATCTCGACCTTCGGCTGCACTTCCCACCACTTTGCGAGCGCCGCGCGCTGCTCGGGCGGCACGGGCGGCAGCGCGACCTCGGCGGCCGGCTGGCTGGCCTGTCCGCCGTCGCGAGGAAATGCCGCGATGGCCGAGACCGCGCCGACGACGAAGAGCAGGGACAGGACGAGCGCGAGCGGACTCGTCGCAAGCGTGCGAACGTCGCGGCTGGCGCGACCAGGAAGAGTAGTCATGGAAAACGACGTGGCTCCGCCGGAAACGATGAAGATGGCAATCACCGCGACATACGTGATGGCGCAGAGAACACACAAAAGCCCGAGCACCACATAGGAGGCCCACGCGAGGTAGAGCACGAACGCGAGGGCCAGCGTGGACAGCGCGAAGACGTACGCGGGCGCGTTCTCGCGAGCCGGCGACGCGGCGCGGCCGGCGACGCCCGCGATGAGCAGCACGAGCGCGAAGAACAACACGCCGCCGACGGCGACGGGAACCCCCCAGAGACTGCCGTAGCGGCTCAGGTACGCCTGCGTGCAGTTCATCGTGGTGTTCACGTCACAGAAGCTCGTGTAGGACACGTCCGTGAGGAGCTTGTAGTGGACGTAGCTCGACGTGATGGCCGCGCCCAGGCCGAGCGTGGCGGCGATCAGAATCAGTTTGCGTTTCAGCGGTGTCATGCGATGGCGTCAGCGGGTGATGCTCTTGGCTTCCTGACCGATCGAGGGCGCACCGGTGTCCGGCATCTTCCCCTTGAAGGTTTCGACATTCTCGTACACCACGAGGTCCACGTTCGTCGCGTAGTAGCGCATGCGGGTGAAGCCCGACGACTCCGGATCCGCCGTGACATGATAGCTCTCGACGGGCGTATCGCCGGTGCAGGTCGTCAACGGCTCGGTGACCTCGGTGCCTTCCATGAGAATCCGGTAGCCGCTTTTCACGACTTCGTCCGACGCGGTGAGATCCGGGCTGAGATACGCCGCGTTCGTATTCGGGTTGGCCTTTCCCAGCGTCGAGAGGTGCGGGGCGAATCGCTGATTGCCACAGGTCTGCATGTACGCGAACTGCGCCTGATTGATGGCGGACAACGAGGCGATCGCCGACGCCTCGAGGCCCCGCAGGCGCGCCTGCCGGAAGTTTGCGATCGAGATCGTCAGGAGGACCCCGAGAATCAGCAAAACCAGCAGGAGCTCGACCAGGGTGAAGCCGCGCGAATCGCGCACGGCATCAGCTTATCACCACTGAGTTGCCCCGGAACCGGGGGGCGCCGCGTGCAAATACGGGCACGGCGCGGGACAATCCGGGAAATATTGTGAGGGTCGCCGCGGGCTACTGGAGCGGGGTCGCGCTGCCGCCGGGCCGCATCTGGGCCTCGGCCGGCGCCACGCCGTTCGGATCGAAGTAGATCACGCCAGGGCTCGTCGACGCGAACGCGCGGTGACCCGTCAGCCGTATCGTGATCGGGACCGCCGTCAGATAGTACCCGAGGCTCGTCGGCTGGCCGTTGCAGTCGTTGGACCCGGCACCGAGCGTCCCCGGACCGAGCGCCACGTAGTACCCGCTCTTCTGCGCGGGATCACCCGCAAGGTCCGGCGAGATGAACCCGTGCGTGCTCCCGGGGCAGGCATCCACGAGCGTCGCGAAGTCGGGTGCGTAGGCACCCGCCGACGCCGCCCCCGCATACGCGGTCTGTGCGCTGTTGACCGCCCGCATCGACCCCAGCACCGACGTCTCGTTGGCCGTGATCTTCGCGCGGAGCAATGCAGGAATCGTGATCGCGCCGACGATACCGATGATGGCGATGACGATCAGCAGTTCGATCAGCGTGAATCCCGACTCTCGTCTATCTGCAAAGTGCTGAGCGTGCATTGAAGCTCCCGTGCTGCGGGCAAAAAAAAGAGGGATGCCGTTGCCGGCATCCCTCGGAGATCCCAAACCGTTCGTGTTACTGAAGGGCCGTGCCACCCGTTTCCGGCGGAGCCGAACCGTCAGTCGTGAAGAAGATCGTGCCGGCAGTGGCGGTCGAGAACCCGCGCGTTCCAGTCTGTCCGGGCGACGCGGGCAGCGCCGTCGCGTAGTAGCCAGTGCGGCTCATCGTGCCGTTGCAGTCATCCACGACGTCGCCCGGGCTGGTGCCCGTGTCGTCGAGCACGATGATGTAACCGCTCTTGATGACGCCGTTCGTCGACAGGTCCGGCGAGATGAAGCCCTGACCGCTGCCGCAGCCCTGGACGAGCGTCGCGAGGTCAATCGCGTAGCCGCCGCTGGCCGCCGACGACGAGTACGCCACTTCCGCGCTGTTGACGGCGCGCAGCGACCCAATCGCCGAGGACTCGTTACCGGACATGCGGGCGCGGAGAAGCCCCGGCACCGCAATCGCGGCGATGATGCCGATGATCGCCACGACGATCAGCAGCTCGATGAGCGTGAAGCCCTTCTGGTTACGAACCTTCATTGTTCTCTCTCCTCACTAAGTTGAAACTTGTTGGCCGCAGAAACATCGCGTCGGCACCGACTGATGTTTCAGCGGCCGACGTCCAGCCGGTGAGCAACGGGGATGCCACCCCCGGTCGCTGGCGGGCTGTCGTTGTAAATACCTGACTATGAGCCGGTTATACGAAGAGCCAACGGGGCGGTTGACTGGAAAAAGCTGGCAATTTTTGGCGGACTGACAAATCGTGTCAACCCCGACGGTCATTAATTGTCGCCCCGGAGGCCGGCACCCTTGGACCCGGGCGCCTGCCGAAGTCCGTACCAGACTGCGAGCAATCCTATGGACGCTGCCCCGCCCAGGAGCAGGAGCCAGCGCCCGATGTTCACGGGCCGCCGATCGGCCGCTAGCGTCGACATCCACAGCGGCCACGGCCGCGGTTGCCAGAACACGCTGTAGCGGCGCATCCAAAGAGGCGGGGGCGGGTTTCTCGAGGACGCACCAAAGACTGCGTAAGTCAGGAGCGCCGGATATGGTCCCGGGCGGAACGCCGTGGCCTCGGGCGGAACGCCCGCCCTGAACGATTCCAGGAGTTCTCCAGGGCGGGCCAGAAGCGCGGACTCGCGGAAATAGAAGTCTCCATGTCCGTACCAGAAAAATGCCGGCAGCGAGCGGGCGTAGAAAAAGCGATGGTGATCGAGACTGATCCCCATCACCTGCACGGCGAGACTGCACGCGACGACTGCCGGAATGACGCGGCGGCCCCATGGCCTCGCAGCACCGATCATCGGAAATCCCAACGCGACGAGCGGCATGATCGGCACGAGGTAGCGCGGTCCCCAGCACCAGTCGCCGCCGAAGAACGACAGCGACGCCATCCCGATGGTGTGGATGACGCACGCCGCAAGAATGGCTTCGCCGAGCCGTCGCTCCTGTTTGAGCAGCCGAGGCAACCCCCAGAGCGCAAGGACGATCGCGGGGCTGTAGAAGAGCACTCCTTTGCCCGGACTGACGAGCAGACCCGGAATGCCGATGAGCGGATTGCCAAACGGACTCAGCAGGGCGCCGGTCGCCTTCACCGACGACAACGGATCTCCAAATCGCAGGTAGTTGGCGGCAATCCAAGCGAGTACGCCGGCGCCGCTGGCCGCCACGAACACAGCGGCTCTGAGCATGGCCCGCGTACGTTGCTGCGACGCGACGAGGACGAGTGGAACTGTGATGACCGCGAGGGCGGGAACCAGCGCCGCGTAGACTTCCTTGATGTTGACGGCCGCCGCCATCAGAAAACCGGCTGCGGCCGCGAGCCCCATGGACTCGCGGCGCGTTGCGATGAAGAGCACGAAAGCCGCGGCCAGCAGAAAGAACCCGTGCTGCGCCTGGTCGAAGACGGTCGTCCCTGCCGGCAGCATCGATGTCGCGAAGGCGAAGACGAGTGTCCAGGCAAGCGCCTTCCGTCCAGGTACTCCCAGCAGGACGTAGAACTGGAACAGCAGCGCCGCCGTCGCGGCGGCGAACAGGCCGGACGTCATGGAGAAGAAGAAGTGCTCGCGCTCGAGCGACTCATGGCCCGTCACGCGCGCGAGAAACACCAGCGGCACCGGTATGACGGACGAGAGGACGCTGTAGGGAGAATACCGGCGGCCGTCTTCGGCCGTGGGCGTTCCCGGCAGGAACCGGTCGTGAATCTGCGTCGACCGAAGGGTCAGCATGTTGTGCGTGACCTCGAAGCGGTACTGACCGTCGATCATGTCGATACGGCCGGCTCCGGCGACGGCGTACACGGCGGCGGTGAACAGGAAGATCCCGAGCGACGCGACGATCGACCTGCTCAAGAGACACGCCTCGGCGACGGTGCGAACGCGAGACCGAGCAGACAGAGCACGGCCAGGGAGGAAACGGCCGTCCCCCACAGAAGCGCGCGCGGACGGTAGACGAAGTCGATCGTGTGATGGCCCGCGGTGAGCCGCACGGCCCGGAACAGGGCGTTGGCCCTGGCGGCGGTGGCAGGCCTTCCGTCGACGCTGACGCGCCAGTCGTCGGAATACGAATCGAGCAGCACGAGATACCCGCCTCCGTCAGGTGCCCCTGCTTCGACGACGACCCGGTTCGAGCCGTCACTGACGATCTTGCCAAACGGCGCGACACCCTGTCCGGCAGTTCCAGCGGCAGCGAGCTCACGATCGAGGATCACCATCGAACGGCTGTCCCATCCGGCTTCGAAGAGCGCGTCGATCTGCCGGCGCGATTCAGGAACGATCCGGGCGTCAGCCACCACGGCAGCGCGCTGGGCGACGCCAGGGCCCCAGTCGTACAGGGACGACTCCGAGTAGTACGGAACCTTGACGAGCGGCGCGTGGCCCGCCGAGAGACGATGAGGAAGCACGCGGTAGCGGACGCCGGTTCGATCGAGAAAGAGATCGCGCGCGGTCCGGTCGGATTCGAAGAACCGTTCGGTGACGGTCTCGAACAGTTTTGGCCATAGTATGGCCAGGTCGTACGACAGCATCTCACGACCCCGCCACGGTGAAGGATAGAAGGCGGTCTGGCCGCTCAGCGCCGCGCGGCTCGCGGATCCCACCAGTCCGGGAGCGTTCAGAAAACCGCGCGACGAATCCGAATCCCAGACGTCCAGGGTGCCGTCCTTCTTGCCTCCAACGTAGAAGCGCGCATTGGCGTCCGCCTTCGTGCGCGACAGCCACTCCGGTTCCGCAAAATGCCTGACGTCGAGCACCGGGTTGACGCCCCAGGCTCGGATCAACAGGTCGCCCGCGATGAACACCAGGAGCACCTGTCGAGCCAGCCGTGCCGACGCATGCGCACTGGTCGAGAGAAAGAGAAGAACGGACGCAGCGATCGCGATTGGCGCAACGATGATGCCCATACGCGGGAGCGCGCGCACCATGAACTGCCCGGCACTGTCGACGCGTCCGGTCGCGCCCAGACCTCGTGCGAGCGACGACGCTCTGACGGCGGTCTGGTCCGGGAAATAGATCGCAGCAACGGCCAGCGCACAGGCAATCGCGCCAATCAGCAGAGCGACACCGACGGCGTACACCCGCGCGCGAGCGAAAACCGAGTGCCCGTCACGAACGACCTCGGTCCTGTTCAGCGCATCCCACCCGGCTGCGGCTCCGGCGGCAACCGCCATCGAAAAGACGACGAGATACTTCACCGGAAATCGAAACGACGCCAGGACGGGGACGTTATCTCTCAGGAACGGATACACCGGTGTGTACACGCCGAACGCGAGGACGATGCTCGTGCCGCCGGCCGCGGCCCAGAACATGCCCCAGCTGCTTCGCGCGAGGCTGACCAGCCCGAGCAGCGCCAGCGCCAGCAAGGGCACGCCGAAGTACAACGAAAAGAAGAACGGCTCGCGCCCCGTGTTGACGAGTGCCAGCCATGGAGCGGCCGAGAGCGACTGAATCGCGAAATAGTCCCCGAAGAAGCGCAAAGCGATGGTCTCGAGGAGCGCCATCGGATGGAGCGACCACACGCCGGTCACAATCGTCTTCGAACGTTCGGCGACGGCGGCGGCGTGAATCATGGGCACGAGTTGAACCGCCGCCAGCGCGGCGCCAAGAACGAGACCGCCGGCGGTCCATGCAGCGCACCGAATCCGTTGGCCGAGCGTCGCATCGGAGATCGCGACGAAGAATGCAAACGCGATCGCGAGCGCGCTGGTCGCCGTGAACGTCACGGGCTCTCCAGCCAGCGACTGGAAAGTCGTGGCGAGCGCCAGTACCGCAACGCGCCGCGTCGAGAAGGAAGCCGCGACGCGGTCGACGCTCCACAGAACCCAGGGCATCGCCGCCACCGACCACGACATGTTCGGAAAGTTGCCGGTGGAAACGATCGGCCCGCCGATGGCAAACGCGAGCGCTCCGAGCGTCGATGCGGGCCCCGAGAATCGTCTCGCGAGAAAGAGCCAGGTCCCGGCCGCCGCCAGCGGGAACGGCAGCGCGATCCAGAGGTTGAAGCCGGCAACCTCGCCGCCGATCATGCGAAGCGCGAGCACCGGCAGGAGGAACATCTGGTGCAGCGCATCGTCGACGGCGGCCTGACCGGCGCCAACGAACGGATCCCAGAACGGCAGCTCGCCCGACAGCAGCGTGCGCCGAAGCCAGAGATACCGGGGCCAGAAGTACAGGCTCAGGTCGCGGATGTAAAAGATTCGAGAAGTGCTCAGCCCGGGGAGAAATGGAATGCCGGCCGCGCACGCAGCAACCGCCAGCCAGATCCACGCCGGCGCTGTCACGCGACGACCGGCTTCCATCGTCCACCCTTGCGATTCCGTCATGGTATCTGCTTGGTTCTCGTGCGGCACGCTGGGGACGGTGCGGACGATCAGCCTTGTATCGGAACGAAACGGGCCGTTCTTTACTTCCTCATCGAGACGCGGCCACACCGTGTCATGCGCGCCGGATCAGGGAGAAGAGACGCGTGTATTCATCCACGCACCGATGCCAGGACCAGTGCGCCCTGGCGAAATCTCCCACCCGACTGTCGGGCGCCGGACTGCTCTGTTTCTCGCGCAGGATCTCGCGGAGCATCGATTCCCACGTGTCCACCGCACGCACGTCCTCGACCTCGCGGCTGAAGACTATCCCCGCTGGCGCGGCCACAGCTTCGGCGGTGTCACGCCCGACGGCCGCAGGAGTGCCGCAACTCATCGACTCCTGCACGACGAGCGGCAGTCCCTCGCCAACGCTCGGGAGCACGAGCAGATCGGCCGCGTGATACAGGGGCACGAGCGCCGCGCCGCGGCGGTTCTCGATGACGCGAACGTTCGCCAGGTTCCAGTGTCGGGGATCGAGCGGTCCCCAGCCGGCAAAGACCCACGACGCGTCCTGCATCCGGCGCGCGAGAGCCTGGAGGATGTGCAGCCCCTTTTTCTCGACGAACCGCCCCACGAACAGCAGGACCGGCCCGGCCCCGTCGAGACCGAGCGAACGCCGGGCGCTGTCGCGATCGCCGGGCAGCGGCGCGGCGAAGGTGTCCGTGTCCACGCCGTTCGCGACGACGACCGGCGGCGCCTCATAACGAACGAAGCGCCCGTAGTAGTCACGGACCACGCGACTGATGAAGACGACCTGATCCGCGCGCCCCAGCAGCACGCGACCGATGGTGGCATGCAGCGCACGGAGCATCAGCCGCAGCAGGCGGCTCTGGTAAGGAATGAAACCCACGTGCTGGGTGATGAGCACCGGCCGACGGTTGAGCGCGGCGAACACGAACGCGATCCAGTTTCCGAGATAGGCGAAATCATGGAGGTGCAGGACTTCGGCACGCCGAACCTCCCGCCACAGGCGCGCGAACGATCCGGGACCCCAGATGGGAAACGGCAGTCCGGTAAGCCGCTCGACCACGTTCGTGGATCGCATCGGCACGTAGTGCAGCGATCCCCCCGACTTTTCGGGAAGAGGGTCGCAGTCGCTGGCAGTCCACACGACGTCATGCGCCCTGGCAAGCACGTTCGCGAGATTCCCTGCGACGATCTCGATTCCTCCACGATGGGTGGAGTAGTAGTGCGTGACGACGAGGATCCTCATCGAACGGTGCGCCAGCGTTCCGCCGATGATCTGACGCTCAGTTGCGCCGCCACAGGGCCAGAAACTGCAGGTGATTCGTCAGATAACCGAGCGGACCGACATGGCACTTCGCAGGATGAATGCGACGCTCGAGCGAGAATCCGCGCGATGTGAGATGCCGATCCCAGGTCCAGCCTTCCTGGTAGCGATAGACGGATGGCACTCTGAAGCGGCGGTTGCCGATCTCGTCGAGCACGCAGAGCGTCGACCAGCCAACGACGTTTCGGTACGAGTGGTCCTTGATGAGGAAGTACCGCCCTGTGCAGCGAAGAACTTCGTCGAGAGCAGCCAGGGGATCCGGACAATGGTGCAGCACGTCGACCGCGTAGGTCAGATCGAACGCGCCATCGGAGAAGGGAAGGCGCGAGCCGTCGAAGATCACGGGACGCCTGACAAGACCCGGCCAGAGCTTGATGTCCGCCCCGACTACGGTTTCTGCGAGCTTCAGCCGGAGAATCTCCGACGCGAACCAGCCGTCGCCAGACCCATAGTCGAGTGCACGGCGCGCCGGCGGCAGCGGTTTCAGCAGCGCGGCGACGTCCGCGAGCACTCGGCTGCGGTACGCGGTCGGCCTGGGAACCGGTTGGCCCGCGCCGTTCGGCCCGGTCACAAGATCCTCATGCCTTCCGCCTGCACAGGACGACGAAGGTGCTCGCGTTCTCCTGCCTGATTGAATCCGGGGTCACCATTTCTTCGAGGGCCATGCGCAGATTCATCATGAGGCAGACGACCGGCGTCAGCAGGCGCACCACTGGAACCTGCATCAACACGTGCCGAAAGCCCAGGGCCCGTATCTGCGTCGTCCATGCAAGCGGACCGAGCACGCCGCGCATCGCCACGACTTCGAGACCTCGCGCCTCGAGCTCTGCCCCGAGCCCGGCGTGCGTCCACCGGCGGTAGTCCGTCGGGTGAGGATGATAGGGCCACACGCCATGGGTCGACAGCAGCAGCCAGCCCCCGGGCGACAGGAGCCGACGGCACTCCCCGAGGTACCAGTCGAGATCCCAGACGTGTTCGAGCACCTGGAACGATACGACTCCAGCAGCCGCGCCATCAGCGACGTCGACGGGACGGCCGGGCGTGATGACGACCTCCGCGCCCGAGTCGAGATCACAGCCGACGTAGTCGTAACCGCGGGCTCGCACGAGCGGTTCGTACGGACGATCGCCGCATCCGAAGTCGAACACGCGCTGGCCGGTGCCTCGAGGAATGCGTTCGCGGAGCATGTCATCGATGCAGCGGCGGAGCACGACGAGCGGATGCCGCTGATGGTCCCACCATGGCGGCTCCCGCCTGCGGCTCCCGCGATCCCGATCGTGGCTGTCTCTGCGGACCTCGGCCGACATGCTCACATGTTGACTCGACGAGGGTCGGCAGGCGACGGATCGTCGGTGGGGCTTCGGCGCAGATCGTCCGGGCCCGCGAGGAGCTGCCGGATTTCCGCAGTCGGCACGGCGCTCGTTGTCGTCCCGAGCAAGAGCGCCGACAGGCCAATCTGGGCACTCATGGCAATGAACACGAGACCGAGCAGCGTGAGACGCGTGAACTCTGGGGTCAGCTCGCCGCGGCTCGTATAGAGCCAGTAGCCCAGCACGAAGAGATCGCTCGCGATGCCAATGGCCAGCAGCAGACCCGCAAGCCAGGCCGCGTTGTCGAACGAGAACCACCGGTGCGCCGCAGCGAGGATCGGGAGATGCCGGACCTTGCCTGGCGGCATCGTCGATCCGACGACCAGCCCGAGCGTGGACGCGGACATGCCGACGACCGCGAGCGTGACGCCGAGGATCATGTAGTGAATGTCGAAGTGGGCAGCCCCGAGGGTCACTGGCCCGGCCAGCTGAAAGAGCACGAGCGGGATACCGATCGCAAGCATGCACAATCCCGGCAGCGTCATCATGTGATCCGGCGCGTGCCAGAGCAGCAGCCTGAGATGACGCCATCCGTCCCGGAAGGGGCGCAGGTGCGGACGGCGATCGCGACTATCCTTGTGGAAGTCGATCGGAATCTCGGCGATGTCGACGCCGCGCACGGCGGCCTTGACGACCATCTCCGAGGCGAACTCCATGCCCGACGACACGAGCTCGAGGTTCAGGAACGTGGCGCGCTCGAGGCATCGCATGCCGCAATTGCAGTCGCTGATGCGCGTGCCGAACAAGCGGTTGAGCACCCAGGTGAGGACCGGCGTGCCGAGATACCTGTGGAGCAGCGGCATCGCACCCGAGTCGATGCGTCCGCGCAGCCGCGATCCCATGACGAACTTCGCGCCCGCCCTCGCCTTGTCGATGAACTGCGGGATCAGCGCAAAATCGTACGACTGATCCGCGTCCGCCATGATGACGAATCGGCCGCGCGCCTGCCGGAATCCCCACTGCAGCGCCGCTCCGTATCCTCTGGCCGCGCAGGAGACGACCCGCGCTCCCGCGGACGTCGCAACCTCGATGCTGCCGTCGCTGCTTCCGTTGTCGGACACGACGACCTCGCCAACGATGCCGTGGGAGGCCATCGCGTCGAGAGCGGTTTTCACGCACGCGCCGATCGTGGTCGCCTCATTCAGGCACGGAATGACGACTGAGAGCTCGAGACCGGCTGAATCCGGCAGTGCGTCCGGCAATGCCGCGTTTCGCCGGGGCACGCTGCGAAGCGAACTGGAGATGCGGGTCATGTGGGCTCGCTGTCCGGAGTATGAAGAGGGTACGGGAGGTGCCCGCTTCCGGACAGCAAGTGGAATGCCATTGGGGCGAATCGCCGAATTCTCACATAAGACGTGCAGATTGAACGCATTAACACCAGGACTCTCCGAGCAGCGCTACTGCCAAATTTTGGCCCGACTGACAATTCGCGTCAGCCGCGGTTGCCAGAATTTGTCGGCAACGGCTTGATTAGTTGCCGGCCCGTGTAGTCCAGATACCGGAGCGGCGCTGACACCCGGCGGTTCAAGAGAAACTCATCGACAGCTTTCCGCGCTCCCTCCCAATGGCCATAGTCATCGATTTGCACGATCCCCCCGGGACTCACGCGGTCGTACAGATGGTCGAGACACACCTTGACGCTGTCGTACCAGTCTCCGTCAACGTGCAGCACGGCAATCGGGCCCGTCTCTGTCCGAGCCACGGTCTCTTCGAAGCGACCTTTTACGAACCGCGCGGTGTCTAGAATGTTCAACCGTTCGAATAGACCCTTCACGTCATCGAGCTCGCCGCGGCAATCCCCTTCATAGCGCGCCGCGATCTCGTAGTCCGGATCCGCTTTCGTCGGTGGAGGTAAGCCTTCAAAGGTATCGAAGACCCACAAGGCGCGTCGGTCGCCATACTCCCGCATGGCCAGACCGAGTAGCGCCGCGCTGCCTCCGCGAGCGGTTCCGCACTCTACAACCGCGCCATCGATCCTGTGCTTCGTCACGTGATGAATCGCCTGGTAGAGTCCCCGCAGCCTGGCCTCTCCTGACATGGTGTAAGGACGCACAGTCCTGTACGCGTGCGCGTACGGGTCTGCTGCGAACGAGTTGCGGACGTGCATCAGCAAGTCGCGCGCCTGGGAGCTGATGCGACCATCGATGGTCCAGGATCGCCAGAGGTGCTGTGGTTTCGTCATGTTCGCTTCCGGTCCGACGCTGCCCCGACACGAGCGTGCACAGAGTTGTGAATTCGATCACCGATTGATACAGTGTGCGCCGCGTACTTGATCAATCCCCCCATGACGACGCCCAACCAGTGGCGACAGCCTGCTCACTGGTGGCGTTTCGCCGTCACGCTCGCGGGCACGGGCCTCTCGCTCTGGGCCATCGTTCGCCTGACTGTCCGCAGCCTGGAGCGCAAGGTCATCTGGACCGACTTTGCACTCTTCCACGCGACGGTAAATCGTTGGCTCGACGGACTGCCGATGTACGCCGGCAGTCTCCCGCTGTTCGGCGCGCCGAAGTTCACGGAATCCGTCAACTTCAACCCGCCGCAGTTTCATCTTCTCGTTCTTCCGTTCGCCAGTCTCGATCTGTGGACGGGACTGCTGCTCTGGCAAGCGATGACGGTCGTCGCGGGCGTGCTGTGCGCGGCAGTCGTGATCCGCGCGCTGCGCCCCGGTTGGTCGCCGATGGTGGCGGCGCTCACGGCCGCGGTGATCCTGAACAGCGCCGCCTTCTCGAGCACGCTGTGGTTCGGCCAGATGTCGGTGTTGCTGACGGTCCCGGTGACGCTCGCATGGCGCGCGATGCGCGAAGGCCGATGGACGCAGGTCGGCGCCTGGATGGGACTGGCCGCGAGCCTCAAGCCGTTTCTGCTGATCGTGTTTCCGTACCTGGTCCTCAAACGGCAGTGGCGCGCGATCGCGTGGGGCGGCGTCGTGTGGGCCACCAGCTTCGTCGTCGGTGCGGTAGTGTTCGGGCCGGACGCCGTGCTGCAGTGGTTCGAGGCGGCGCGCTGGCCGACATGGCTGGCGCACTTCCACAACGCATCCTTCCAGGCTTACGTGTCGCGCGTGATGTGGGACTGGCCCGGGCCGATCGTCGCGTCCGTCGGGTCGGGCGTGGGGATTCTCGCGACGGTGTGGCTGGCCTTCAAGCGGGATGTCGACGCGGCCTGGGCTGTTCTGATGGCCGGCGCAATACTCTGGGCCCCACTCGGGTGGGTGTACTACGAGTGGTGCCTGATCCCGCCGATCGCCGTACTCATCGCCCAGCATCGAATCCCTCGTGGCGCCTGGCTGCTCGTTATCCCGTTCGTCTGGCCGATTTCGGCGTACCCGATACGAATCACCGGAACACTGCTCGACGCGCAAATCCGTTCGATCTACTTCTGGGGGCTCCTCGGACTCTGGATGCTGCTCTGCGGTTCCGCCGTGAGCCGAAAGACCCGCCATCAACCATCCGCACTCGACAATCCCGAATCCGCAATCGGCACTCCGCAATCGGTACTGTAGCTATTTCAAGTCGTACTTCTTCATGTAGTACCGGAACGACCGGAACGACATGCCGAGGAGTTCCGCGGCCTTGACCTTCACGCCGCCGGCGCGCCGGAGCGCTTCGGCGATGTACTCGCGCTCGATGTGCTGGACGTGCTGCTCGAGATCGAAGCCGTTGTCGGGGAAGCTTTCGGCGGGCGCGGCGCCCTGGCCTGCCGCGGCGCTCCCTGCGCCGCGCAGCTGTTCCGGCAGGCTGTCGACAAGGATCGACGGCGTCCGTTCGAGCGCGACCGCACGTTCGATCGCGTTCTCGAGCTCTCGGATGTTGCCCGGCCAAGCGTAGGCGCGCAGGCACGCGATCGCCGCCCCGGAAATGCCCGTGACGGCCTTCCCCATCTGCTGCGCGAACTTCGCGGCGAAGTGATCGGCGAGGAGCGGAATGTCCTCGGTTCGCTCCCTCAGCGACGGCAGCCGGATCGGGATCACGTTGATGCGATAGAACAGATCCTCGCGGAACGTCCCCTCCGACACCATCTTCGCCAGATCACGATTGGTCGCGGCGATGACGCGAATGTCCGCTTCCACTTCCTCGGTGCCGCCCAGGCGGCGGTATTTCCGCTCCTGGAGGATCCGCAGCAGCTTGACCTGAACGAGCGGGGTCATCTCGCCGATCTCGTCGAGGAAGATGGTTCCCTTCTCGGCGACCTCGATCAGACCCTTCTTGTTGGTGTCGGCGCCGGTGAACGATCCGCGCATGTGTCCGAAGAGCTCGGAATCGAGGAGCGTCTCCGACAGCGCGCCGCAGTTGAGCGCCACGAACGGACGATCCTTCCGCGGCGAGTTGAAGTGGATCGCCCGCGCGGCGAGCTCCTTGCCGGTGCCCGATTCGCCGGTGATCAACACGGTGCTGTTCGTCGCCGCGATCGTCTCGATCAGCTGGAACACGGCGAGCATCGGGTCGCTTCGCCCGATGATGTTCGAGAACTTGTGCGAGGTCCCGAGCGCGCGCTTCAGTAGCACGTTCTCCTGCTGCAGGTGCTTGCGTTCCAGCTCCTTCCGCACGCGCAGCCGCAGCTCGTTGGCCGCGCTCGGCGACTTGTGGACGTAGTCCGCTGCGCCCAGCCGCAGCGCCTCGACAGCCGTGTCGGTCGACGCGAACGCGGTCATGACGATGCTGATGATCTCGGGATCGATGCGCTTGGCTTCGCGCAGCACGTCTACGCCGCTCATCTGCGGCATGCGGATGTCCGTGATCAGGATGTCCACGCGCTGCTTCTTGAGCAGCTCGATCGCGCGCGCCCCGTCGTCGGCGACCAGCACGTCGTATCCGTCGCGCTTCAGCACGATCGTCAGCAGCTCGCGCATCGAGCGCTCGTCGTCGACGACGAGCACGCGCGCCGCGGCCTGGGTGGTTGCCGGTTCGGAAATCGTTTCGGTAGCCATGATGTTTCAGTTGCTGGCGTTTCTTCTCTCTCAGTTCGCCCTGGCGGCCGTCTCGGCGCGGCCGACCGCCGCCGCTTCATCCGCCGCGGGCAGCTTGACGGTCACGGTCGTACCCTTCCCGCGCGCCGAGGACATGAGCAGCTCGCCGCCGTAGTCGCTGACGATCCGGTGGACGATCGACAGCCCGAGGCCGGTCCCGCGCGCGAACCCTCCATGGAACGGCTGGAGAATCCCGTCGAGATCCTCGGGATCGATGCCGATGCCCTCATCGCTGACGGCGATCGCGACCATCGGCGCCTTCTCGTCGTCGGTCGCGCGGCTCGCGTGACGCACCGCCAGCGTCAGCGTGCCGCCGTCGCCCATCGCACGCAGCCCGTTCGTCGCGAGGTTCCACACGATCTGGCGGACCTGCGCCTCGTCGGCGAACACCCACACGGCGTCGTCCGGCACGTCGCACTCCACGGCGTGCGTGTCCAGGAGCTCGGGACTGTTCTGAAGGAGCGTCCCGGTGTCGGTGACGATCCGCCGGACGTCGATGCGCAGCGACGGGTTCCGCTGCGGCTTCGCGTACGCGAGAAAGCTTCGGATCGTGTCGTTCAACCGGTCCGACTCGCGCAGCACGATGTCCATCAACTGCGACTGCTCATCGCTCAGCGGAAGCTCCTGACGCAGGATCTGCAGCGACCCCGACATCGACGCGAGAGGGTTCCTGATCTCGTGCGCGATGCCGGCGGCCATCTCCCCGACTGCCGCGAGCCGCTGCTGGATGCGCGCCGCGCGCTCCTGCCGGCGGGACTCGGTGACGTCCTGGAACGTGAAGACGAACCCCAGGTCTCCGCGGGGCGTGTGAAGAATCGCCGTGCTGATGCCGAGCTCGATTTCGTGCCCGTCGTTGCGCCTGAAGGAGTACTCCACGCGCGGCAACTTCGATCGCCGTTCGCGCTCGCCGAAGAGGTCGCTGAACTCGGCTGGCAGCTGCAGCACTTCGGATGCGCTGCGGTCGACGGCGTCGATCGCGCGAAGGCCGCAGATCGCCTCCGCCGCCTTGTTGACACTGATCACCCGGCCATCGATGTCCGTCGTCATCAACCCGCTGCTGAGGCTGCTGATGACGTGGTCGCTGAACGCCCGGAGATCCTCCAGCTTGTTCGACGCCTGCTCCAGCGCGTCGCCGGTGCGCCGGAGCCGCTCGGCCAGGTAGCCGCTCAACGCCGCCACGGCCATGAACCCGAAGATGTTCAACCCGGCGATGAAGAACGCCACATGCCGCGGCGGAAGCACGTCGGAGCCCACGACGACGACCGGCGTCGCGGGCGTGCCGGCGTACTGCGCGCCGACAATGCCCGAATACAGCAGCGAGCTGAGCACGCCGACCATCATCCCGCTGCGCTGCGACTGAATCGTGCTCGCCGCGATGATAGGCAGCGCGTAGAGCGACGTGAAGTAGCTCGAGACGCCGTTGCTCATGTGCACCAGCACGGACACGATGATCGCGTCGCACGCCAGCTGCACGTCGACGATCCACTGATGCCGCTCGGCCTGCTTGAGGAGCAGCACGTAGACCAGGGTCAGCGCGTAGGTCAGGCCGATCAGGAAGTAGAACGGGTTGATCGGCAGCGAGCCCGGGCCGCTGAAGTCCTGCGTCAGCACCGCCGAGCCGAGCAACACCGTCACGACCGTGGCGCGGCCGCCTATGAGCCACAAGAGTCGGCGACGAGAGCTAGAAGACATCCTTCGGGTTCAAGAGTTCAGGGTTCAGGGTTCAAGGTTCGGGTTCACGGTTCAGAACCCTGAACCCTGAACCTTGAACGTTGAACCTGTTATCCCGTCAACTTGCTGATCAAGTCGAAGATCGGCATGTACATCGCGATGACGATGCCGCCGACGACGACGCCGAGGAACGCGATCATCACCGGCTCGAGCAGCGTCAACATCCCGGCGACAGCCGCGTCGACTTCGTCCTCGTAGAAGTCCGCGATCTTCGACAACATCGTATCGAGCGCGCCCGTCGTCTCGCCGACGTTGATCATCTGGACGACCATCGACGGGAACACGGCGGTCTCGCGCAGCGGGCCCGAGACGGTTTCGCCGCGCTCGATGCCGGTCCGCGTCATGAGGATCGCCTTCTCGATGACGGCGTTGCCCGACGTCCGGGCCGTGATCTCGAGGCCGTCGAGAATCGGAACGCCCGACGACAGCAGCGTCGACAGCGTGCGGCAGAAGCGGGCAACGGACACCTTCCGCAGGATGTTGCCGAGAATCGGCGTCTTCAGCAGCAACGCGTCAATCGTGTGGCGTCCGCCTACGGTCCCGTAGTACCGGTTGATGAGGTACCCGAAGACGCCGAGCGCAATCAGGAAGAGCCAGCCCCAGGCGACGACGCCGTTGCTGGCCGCGATGACGACGCGCGTCGGCATCGGCAGCTGTGCGCCGAGACCCTCGAACAGCGTGGCGAACGTCGGGATGACCTTCCACAGAATCGCGCCGACGACGAGCGCGGCGATCACGACGACCGCGATCGGGTAGATCATCGCGGACTTGACCTCGCTCTTCAGCTTGACGTTCTTCTCGATGTAGACCGCCAGCCGCTTGAGAATCGTGTCCAGGATGCCGCCCGCCTCGCCCGCGGCGATCATGTTCGAGTAGAGCGCGTCGAACGTCTTCGGGTGCTTCTTCATGCTGTCGGCCAGCGCGGCGCCCGACTCGACGTCCTCGCGGACCTTGAGGATCACGGCCGAGAAGTTCTTGTGCGGCTCCTGCTTGCCCAGAATGTCGAGACACTGCACCAGCGGCAGGCCGGCGTCGATCATGACGGAGAACTGACGCGTGAAGATCGCCAGGTTCTTCGAAGGCACCGACTTGCCCGGCTTCGGCGCGTTCGGCTTCGCTTCCCTGGCTTCGGCCCTCGCCGGCGCCTTCGCCGGATCGATGCGCGTCACCTGAATGCGCGCGCGCCGGAGCGCGTTGACCGCTGCTTCCATCGTGTCGGCGATCTGCTCGCCCGTCACCGGCTGCCCCGATTGATTCCGCCCCGAGTAAGCAAATGTCGGCATAACGTTCCTTGTTAGCTTCCAGCTACCAGCTTCCAGCTACCAGCTACCAGCTTCCAGCTTCCAGCTAAACCATTTCTGATCACAATCGAGCGACTGAAATCGGAATGCTCTGCTCACGGCTGACAGCTGACGGCTGAGAGCTGAGAGCTTGACACTCATCTCACCGTCGTCCGCGGCGGCATGCCCGGCCGCTGGTGGAGCCCTGCCCCTGCCACCACGCCTGCTCCACGCGCGATCATCTGTTCGAGCTCGTCCTTCTGCGACGACGCGCTCATCGCGGTTTCGAGCGTGATCAACCGCTTCTGGTAGAGCGTCACCAGGTTCTGGTTCATCGTCTGCATCCCGAGCTTCTCCTGCCCGGCCTGCATGGTCGAATAGATCTGGTGGACCTTGTCGTCGCGGATGAGATTCCTGATCGCCGGCGTGGGGATCATGATCTCGAGCGAGACGACGCGGCCTGTTCCGTCGGCCTTCGGCAGCAGCGTCTGACAGACGATGCCTTCGAGCACGAGCGACAGCTGCGTGCGGATCTGTCCCTGCTGGTGCGCCGGAAAGACGTCGATGATCCGGTTGATCGTCTGGGCCGCGGAGTTCGTGTGCAGCGTCGCGAACGTCAAGTGGCCCGTTTCCGCGATGCGCAGCGCTGACTCGATGGTCTCGAGGTCCCGCATCTCGCCGATGAGGACGATGTCGGGATCTTCTCGAAGCGCGGCGCGCAGCGCCGCCCCGAAGCCGAGGGTGTCGGCGTGCACTTCCCGCTGGTTGACCAGGCAACCCTTGTGCTGGTGGATGTACTCGATCGGGTCTTCGATGGTGATGATGTGCTCGCGTCGCTCCGTGTTGATCTTGTCAATCATCGCGGCGAGCGTCGTCGATTTGCCGCTCCCCGTCGGGCCCGTGACGAGCACCAGGCCCCGCGGACGCTCGGACAGCGTGGCGATGACCGCCGGCAGGCCGAGCTCGTTGAACTCCTTGATCTTCTCCGGGATGACGCGGTAGACGGCGGCCACGGCGCCGCGCTGGTTGAACACGTTGCAGCGGAACCGCGCGACGCCGCGGATGCCGAAGGAGAAGTCGAGCTCGAGCGTCTCCTCGAAGCGCTTCTTCTGCGCGTCGGTCAGGACGCTGTAGGCGAGCGTCTTGGTATCGGCGGCCCCGAGCGGCGGCAGGTCGAGCACCTGCAGCTTGCCGTGGACTCGAATCTGCGGCGGCGTCTGCGTTGTCAGGTGCAGGTCCGAGCCGTTGTTCTCGACCAGTGTCTTGAGCAGTTCGGGTAGAGTCGCCATTCAGTTTTAGCTTCCAGTTTCCAGCTGCCAGCTTCCAGCCTGAGTTATGCGTTCGGATTTGATCTTCTGTGCTGGCAGCTGGCAGCTGGCAGCCGGAAGCCCTCCGCGACTACTTCACCGTCTCCCGCGCAACCTCTTCGATCGTCGTCACGCCCTCCATCACCTTGCGCAGACCGCTGCGCCGGAGCGTGATCATTCCTTCTTCGACCGCCTTGCGCTTCAGCTCGAGGCCGGACGCGCCGACCAGGATCAGCTCGCGCAGCTCGTCGCTGATCTCCATCACCTCGTACAGGCCGACGCGGCCCTTGTAGCCGGTCTGGTTGCACACTTCGCAGCCGGTACCGCGCTTGGGCACGACCTGCTGCGCTTCCTCGGGCGTGAAACCCGCCTCGACGAGCGCCTGCGGCGGCGTGGGGTGATCCTCCTTGCACTGCGCGCAGACGCGGCGCACGAGGCGCTGCGCGCAAATCAGGTTCACCGAGCTCGCGACGAGGAACGGCTCGATACCCATGTTCATCAGCCGGTTGATCGTGCTGGGCGCGTCGTTGGTGTGCAGGGTCGAGAGCACGAGGTGGCCCGTGAGCGCCGCCTTGACGGCGATCTCGGCCGTTTCGAAGTCGCGGATCTCGCCGACGAGGATGATGTTCGGGTCCTGCCGCAGGAACGAGCGCAGCGCGGCCGCGAAGTTGAGGCCGATGTTCTCCCGCACCTGCACCTGGTTGACGCCCACGAGGTTGAACTCGACCGGATCCTCGGCCGTCATGATGTTCGTCTCGGCCGTGTTCACCTTGGAGATCGACGAGTACAACGTGTTCGTCTTGCCGCTGCCGGTCGGCCCGGTGACGAGCACCATGCCCCAGGGCTTGGCGATCGCGACCTCCAGCTTCGTGAGCGACTCCATCTCGAAGCCGAGCTTCGTCATGTCGAGCATCAGCTTGTCTTTGTCGAGGAGTCGCAGAACGATCTTCTCGCCGAAGAGCGTCGGCAGGCAGGACACGCGGAAGTCGATTTCCTTCGTCGCACCGTCGACGGCGAAGCGGATCTTGATACGTCCGTCCTGCGGCAGGCGCTTCTCGGCGATGTCGAGCTTCGCCATGATCTTGATGCGCGACGTGATCGCATCGCGGAACTTCATCGGCGGCGCCATGACGTTGTAGAGGATGCCGTCGATGCGGAACCGCACCCGGAACTCTTTCTCGTAGGGCTCGATGTGGATGTCGCTCGCGGCTTTCTGGATCGCGGACATCATCATCAGGTTCACGAGCCGGATGACCGGCGCCTCGCCCCCCTGCCGTTCGAGGGACGCGACGTCGATCTGGTCCATCTCGTCGAGCAGCTCCACGTCGTCGTCGACAATGGCGCTCGTCGTTTCTTCGAGGGCTTTCGTGACCAGGTCGAGCGTCGCCGCGCTCGTGAGGTTCGCCTGCTGCGCCGGCCTGGGCTTCGGCTTCTCGGCCTTCTTCTCCGGCGCCGGTCTCATCTGGACCTGCACCGGTTTCGCGGCCGCGTTCGGGTAGTAGCGCTTGATGGCGTCGGACACCGCGGTTTCCGAGGCGACCACCGGCTCCACGTTGTAGCCCGTCATGAACTTGATGTCGTCCATGGCGAACACGTTCGTGGGATCGGTAATCGCAATCGTCAGCGTCGCGCCGGATCGGCTGAGCGGGACGATCTGGTACTTCTGCGCGGTGTCGGCGGGGATCAGCTTGATGACGGCTTGATCGATCTCGAACTGCGTGAGGTTGATCGACGGAACGCCGTACTGCTTGCTCAGAAGAGACGTGATCTCCTCATCGGTGACGAAGCCCAGCTTGACGAGGTTCAAGCCCAGCTTGCCGCCGTTGGTCTTCTGGTAGTTCAGCGCCTCCTGCAACTGGGCAGGCGTGATGCGCTTCTCTTTGAGTAACAGATCGCCGATCCGAACCGCCATCGTTACAGCTCAAAACGCGAAAAAGGTTGCTGCGCAGATCGCGACCTTCAAGCCGATCGATCTACGTCAGTCGGCGACGGGAGACGCTGGGGAAGATCAATAGCTTACAGCATTGACACTTTTTGTCAAGAAGATAGGACAAATTGGGCATCTAAGTGACACGAACGACACAGGTCGCCCGTTTTGAGCACAATTACGCGGGATTCTGCCTCGGCCAAGATTGTCAGGCGTGTGCGGGCCGGGCCTGAGTCAGAGCGTTTTCAGACGCTCTCTAGTACACCAGCCGCGCGGCAATGCCCCAGCCGCGATCGCCGTGCTCGGATCCGGTGGTCACCTGCCCGTCCACGAGCAGCGACCGGAACGCCGCAAAGCTGCCGCCGACGCTGAAGACAGGTGCGTGTCCTGCGGGCTGATCGGAGAGCGTGTTGAAGCGCAGTCCCGAGCGCACGAATGCGCGCGGCATGATCCGCGCTTCGGCGCCGATCGCGAGGTTTCGGAACTCTCCGCGCAGGTTCACCGCGCGCTCGAGATCGATGTCCGCGGCGAGCGTCAGGCTCTGGACCCCGCGATACGACACGCCCGCGCGCGATTGGCGTTTCAGCTCGATCGCGCCGCCCGTCCCCGTCTCGAAGTCCGGCTCCATCAGGTTGCGCACGGTCACTCCGGCGCGCAGCGCGCCGAACATCGCCATGACGCCGACGTCCGCATCGAACTCCGTGCTGGCGTCCTCCGGCAACCCGACGCTGTCATCGAGCAAGGTGTCGCGGTCGGCGCCGATCACCACGCCCGACGCCGCAATGCCTCGTACGAGTTTGACGGTGGTCGCCACCGCGAACGCCTGCGTCAGCGATTGCACGAACGTCACCCCAGCGTGGTGGGTGGTCAGTCGATCAACGCGGTGCACCGGCGATGGCGCAAACGCGGTCGTGACAGGAGCGACCGCGGCCGAGCTGAGACGGTAGTACGACAGGCCGAGCGGCAGCGTCGTAAACGAGACCAGGCTGGCCGACTGTTCTGCCGCGGCACCGGTATCCGGCTCCGCGTTCCCGAGGTTGTTGTCGATGACGAGGCTGAAGTACGAACCGCCGAGCGCGAGTCCTGCAGGGTTCCAGTAGACGGCCGATGCGTCGTCAGCGACCGCGACGAAGGCGCCGCCCATTCCCGAGGCCCGCGTGCCGAGGGCCTCGAATGTCTGCGCCGTGGAGGTGGCCTCGAAACCCGGGGCGAGCAATGCGACGAGAAGAGCAGGCAGCAGTCGGCATCGCGTCACGGAGCGCATCGGCGCCAGCTTAGCGTACGGCGTGGAGGCGCCGTCACGACGCCGGTCCCTAACCTGCACAATCCATTCATCTTCCAGCTCGAGAATTGGCGAAACTCCCGGCCCCCGTCCATCGTATTTCTTTGCGATACAATCATGGTGTCCCCGGTCGGTTTTCCGCCCTCGAGGGGGGCAGATTCCCACACCTATGGCCAACACTTCCTCTGAAATTGGCGCGCCTCTGTCGCGCCCACCGATGTCGCTCGTCTCGCGCTTCATCGGGATCATCACGTCTCCGAAGGCCACCTTCGAAGCCGTTGTGGCCCATCCGCGCTGGTTCGGGATGCTGGCATTGACGACGGTGATCATCGCGATCGGGGCGAGCCTGCCGCTCACGACCGAGGGTGGCCAGCAGTCGCAAGTCGACCAGCAAGTCCGTTTCATGGAAGGCTTCGGCGCCCAGGTCGGCGACCAGCAGTACGCCGCGATGGAGCAGCAGGCGCGGTATGCCGCGATGTGGTCGTTCATCGGGACGCTGGTGGCCGGTCCCATCATGACCGCGATCTTCAGCGGGATCCTGTTTGGCGTGTTCGTGGTGATCGGCGGGCAGGCGACGTTCAAGCAGCTGTTCACCGTCTACATCCATTCCGGTGTCGTGCTCGCGGCATCGCAGGTCTTTCTCGGCCCGCTGAACTACTTTCGGCAGTCGATCACGGGCGCGACCAACCTGGCGGTGCTGCTGCCGATGCTCGACGACCAGTCCTTCATCGGCCGGCTGTTGGGGATGATCGATCTCTTTTGGATCTGGTGGATGGTGGTCCTGTCGATTGGCCTCGCCGTCCTCTACAAGCGCAAGACGCAATCGATCGCGATGGGCCTGTTCGGGTTCTATGCGGTCGCCATCATCTGCATAGCGGCCGTCATGAGCATGTTTGGGAGAAGCTAAGTTGACGCGTAACAAGAAAATCATGATCGGCGCCGGCGTGCTGGTGGTTCTCGGCGGCATCGCGTGGGCGAACATCGCCTTCAAGAAGACCGAGGGCGTCACCGTCAACACCGAGACCATTCAGAAGCGCAGCCTCGAGGCGATCGTCTCGGCGTCGGGCAAGATTCAGCCGAAGCGGTTCGTGAACATCAGCGCGGACACGATGGGACGCGTCACGGGCCTCGCCGTCAACGAGGGCGACCGGGTCAAGACCGGCCAGTTCCTGCTCCAGGTCGATCCGCGCAACTGGCGCAGCGCTGTCCTTCGCACGGAGGCGTCGCTGTCGGCGGCCAAGTCGCAGACCGAACAGCTCACGCTCTCGATCGAGAGCGCGCGCGCCTCGCTGAAGCTCGCGCAGGACAACCTGACCCGGCAGCAGCAGCTGTGGAAGGGCGGCCTCACCACGCGTGAGCAGCTCGAGCGCGCGGAGAACGAGCTCAAGGTCCGGCAGGCGGACGTGCGATCGCAGGAGCAGCAGATTCAGACGCAGCGGCTTCGGATGCGTCAGGAGGAAGCGACGCTCGAAACGGATCGCTACAACCTGAGCAAGGTCAGGATCGAGTCTCCGATCAACGGCATCGTCACGCGGCGCAACATCGAGGAAGGCGAAATGGTCGTCGTCGGGACGATGAACAACGCCGGGACGGTGCTGCTGACGATTGCCGACATGTCGGTGATCGAGGCCGAGGTAGAGGTCGACGAGACGGACATTCCCAGCGTGAGCCTGGGCCAGGTCGCGAAAATCACCATCGACGCCATCCCGGAGAAGACCTTCACGGGCAAGGTCACCGAGATCGGCAACAGCCCGATCCAGGTGACCGGGCAGGCGCGCCAGGCGACCAACTTCAAAGTCGTGGTCACGCTCGACAACGAAATCCCCGAGGTGCGCCCGGGATTCACGTGCACGTCGGAGATCACGACGGCGACCCGGAAAGACGTCGTGTCGGTGCCCATCCAGGCGACAACGGTTCGCGAAGTGGTCGTCGACGACAAGGGCGCGGTCGTCCGCGACCCCGAGGCCGAGAACCGTCGCCGGCGGCCAAGCAGCGGATCCGTGCAGGCGTCTGAGCTGAAGCCTGGCCAGTCGCGCAAGGAGCTCGAAGGCGTGTTCGTGGTCCGCGACGGCAAAGCGCATTTCACGCCCGTCACCACGGGAATCGCGGGCGAAAAGTATTTCGAGGTCCTGAGCGGGTTGAAGGAAGCTGACGCCGTCATCATCGGTCCCTTCAGCTCGGTGCGGGAGCTCAGCGACGGCGCGGCTGTCAAGGTCGAACAACCGGCCCGCGCGCCGGCCGGCAGCGGGACGAAGCCGTGAACCAGTTCTTCGAGGCGGCGGGGATCGCGCTGAACGCGATCTGGGCCAACAAGCTCCGGTCCTTCTTGACGGTGCTCGGGAACATCGTCGCCGTCACGTCGATCATTGCCGTCGTGTCGCTCATCCAGGGCATGAACGCCTACGTCACCAAGGCGATCCTGTCCGACGTCGGCGCCGACACGTTCCAGGTCCAGCGATTCCCCATCACCAGGAGCGACGAGGAGTTCGACAAGGTCCGCAACAACCCGCGGCTGAAGATCGACGATGCGAATGCCATCCGGGGCTACAGCGAGAACGTCAGCGCTGTCGCAATGCAGGCCTCCAATGCCACGGAGATCAGCTACGGCACCGAAACGCTGGAAAGCGTCAACATCCGAGGGGTGACGCGCGAGTACATCCTGTTTTCGACGTACGAGGCGCAGCGCGGCCGCCTGATCAACCCGATCGAGATCGACCGCAACCGCAACGTCGTCCTCCTCGGGTCCCAGACCGCTGAGCGGCTGTTCAAGGAGCAGGATCCGGTCGACAAGGTGATTCTCATCGGCGGCGTGCATCACCGCGTGATCGGGGTGAACGAAGAGAAGGGCTCGATGTTCGGCCAGTCTCAGGACGAGTTCGCGGTCGTCCCGCTCGGCAGCTTCAACAAGCTGTTCGGATCGCGGGGCGGCCTCGAGATCACCGTGCGGCCGAAGAGCCCCGAGCTCGTGCGCGCGGCGATGGACGACGCCACGATTGCCCTGCGAATCGAGCGGCGGCTGAAACCGAAGGAGCCGGACAATTTCGGGATGTTCACGTCCGACACCCTCTTGGATATCTACCATCAGGCCACGACGGGCATTTTCGCCGTGCTCGTCGGGGTCGTGGCGCTGTCGCTCGTCGTCGGCGGGATCGTCATCATGAACATCATGCTGATGGTGGTCACCGAGCGCACCCGCGAGATCGGCCTGCGCAAGGCGCTCGGCGCGCGCAGGATCGACATCATCTGGCAGATCCTGACGGAGTCGGTGACGCTCTCGACGATGGGCGGCTTCGCCGGCACGCTGCTGGGCTTCGTCCTGGCCATGATCATCGCGGCGCTGACGCCGCTTCCCGCCTCCGTCGAGGTCTGGTCGGTCGCCATCGGCATCGGCATCACGGCGGTGGTCGGGCTCTTCTTCGGGCTGTACCCCGCGATCCGCGCGTCACGGCTCGATCCGATCGAAGCGCTTCGCCGCGAGTAACCAGCCATGGCAGCTCTCCGATCAGGCCTGCTCCGTGAAATCGTGACGATGTCGATCGACACGCTGCGCGCGAGCAAGATGCGCTCGGCGCTGACGGTCCTCGGCGTCGTCATCGGCATCATGTCGATCGTGGGCATGACGTCCCTCATCCGGGGCTTCGACGAGTCGCTGCGCGACTCGATCCGGCAGCTCGGGCCCAACACGGTGTTCATCGCGAAGTTCAGCGGCCTCAGCATCATGTCGGGCAAGGACTTCGTCGAGCTCCTGAAGCGTCCGAACCTCACCGCCGCCGATGCCCGCGCCATCTCCCGCGAGGCGCCGTCCGTGGCCGTACTGGACATCCGCGTCGGCATGGGACCCAACAGCCGCGAGCGCGTGTTCTATCGCAATCGGCGCACGCGAGAGCTGGGCATCTTCGGCGCGACCGAGAACTTCAGCCGGGTCGAGTTCCTCGATCTGGCCATGGGCCGCTTCTTCAGCGAAGGCGAGCTCCAGCGGCGGCGCAACGTCGCCGTCCTGGGACAGACGCCGTACCTTACGCTGTTCGGCGATCACGGGATGGATCCGATCGGCAAGAAAGTGCGGGTCGGCGCGGACGAGTTCACGGTAATCGGCGTCGTCAAGAAGCGGCCGAGCCCGGGCGGGTTCAACCTCGGCGCCGACGATTTCGTGGTGATCCCGTTCACGGCGCACGAGAAGCTGTTCGGCAGCGTCGGCGCCGGGCGCGTGCGGGTCAACAACCGGGTCGTCGACCAGAGCGCCTTCCGCAGCGCGATGATCGCGATCGTTCCGCGCGAGGGATATACGCGCGACCAGATGATGGAGGAAGTCGAGACCATCCTGCGGGTCAGGCACGGCCTCCGGCTGGAACAGCCGAACGACTTCGACATGGTCACGCAGGATGCGGCGCTCAAGCTGTGGGATCAGTTCAGCCAGGCCACGTTCCTGGCGCTCGTGGTCATCAGCTCGATCGCGCTGATGGTCGGCGGCATAGGGGTCATGGCGATCATGATGATGGCCGTGACGGAGCGCACGCGCGAGATTGGCGTGCGCAAGGCGCTCGGCGCGCGCCGCCGGGAGATCCTCTGGCAGTTCCTCATCGAGGCCGCGTTCCTGACGTCGGCCGGCGGCGTCCTCGGCATCTTCTGCGGCAGCGGCATCGGCCTGCTGGTGCACTGGGTGTCCGGCTTCCCGATCTCGCTGCCCTGGTGGTCATTCGCCCTCGGCATCGGCTTCTCCGCCACCGTCGGCATTTTCTTCGGCCTCTTTCCCGCCATCAGAGCGTCGCGCCTGGATCCCATCGAGGCGCTGAGGTACGAGTAGCTCTCAGCTTCCGGCTTCCGGCTTCCAGCTGCCAGCTTCCAGCTTCCAGCTTCGATTCCAGGGCCCGGTCCGGCTCTCGGTTTGCACTCGCGAACGTGGTCACTCCAAGGCCGCGAATGCAGGACTACAGAAACCTCGTCGTGTGGCAAAAAGCTCACAAACTGACCGTGGACACGTACTCAGTTTCTGCATATCTGCAGCGTCCAGAGGCGTGGCCGCTCAGAAATCAGCTGTTTCGGGCCTCTATTTCAGTCCCAGCCAATATCGCTGAAGGGTCGGGGCGTGGCTCCGATGCCGATTTTCGGCGATTCCTTCTGCACTCCTTGGGATCTCTCAACGAAGTTGAGTATGATTTGCTTCTTGCCTGGGACCTGGGATTCCTGCCCGCTGCCGAGCATTCCCGGCTCTCGGGACAGCTGGAAGAAGTCAGACGAATGTTGAGCGCATTGATCGCCAGCCTGACACCCTAGTCGCTGTCGATCTCAGCGCTGGACAACGGAACGCCGCCACCAGCTTTCGCGACGATCAGGCTGGAGGCCGGAAGCTGGCAGCTGGAAGCCCGGAGGACTGATCCCATGAAAGTCTACGACGCTCAGAGCCTGAGAAATGTCGTCCTCGTCGGCCATAGCGGCGCCGGCAAGACGCAGCTCCTGTCCGGGCTGCTGTTCGACACCGGCGCTGTCAACCGCCTGGGTCGTGTCGACGAGGGCACGACGGTCACCGACTACGACGAGGAAGAAATCGCGCGCAAGCATACGCTCTCGGCGAGCCTCGCCTACGTCGAGTGGAACAAGGCCAAGATCAATTTCATCGACACGCCCGGGATGGCGAACTTCCTGAGCGACGCGCGCGCGGCGATGCGCGTCTCGGACGCGGCGCTCGTCGTCGTCGACGCCGTGTCCGGCGTGCAGGTCTCGACCGAGAAGGTCTGGGCCCTCGCCGACGAGCTCGAGCTGCCACGCCTCGTCATCCTGAACCGGCTCGATCGCGAGCGCGCCAGCGTGAGCCGCGCCCTCGAGTCGCTGCGCAGCGTGTTCGGCCGCACGGTCATCCCGATCCAGATTCCAATCGGTGAAGAGAAGACGTTCCGCGGGGTCGTCGATCTCGTCGCGATGAAGGCCATCACGTTCCCGGGCGACGCGAGCGGAAAGCCTTCGGAAGAAGCCATTCCCGCGGACCTCGCCGCGGCAGCGCAGACGGCGCGCGACTCGCTGATCGAAATGGTGGCCGAGGCCGACGATGCCCTGATGGAGAAGTTCTTCGAGACGGGCACGCTGTCGCAGGAAGAGCTCGTGACCGGACTGAAGCGCGCGGTCAGCGAACGCCGAATCTTACCCGCTCGTCTGCGCGTCAGCGGGTGCGAATGTGGCCCTGCAGCAGGTGCTCGACGCTATCGTCAACTACGTCCCGTCGCCCGCCGAGCGTCCGTTCAAGGCAACGGCGCGGACGTCGGACGAGGCCGCGTCCGTGCAGGCGTCGGACAGCGCGCCGGCCGGCGTGTTCGTGTGGAAGACGGTCGCCGATCCGTTCGCCGGCCGCATCACGCTCTTCAGGGTCGTGACCGGCACGATCAAGGCGGATTCGACGGTGCAGAACGTCACGCGCGAGACGAGCGAGCGCCTCGGGCATCTCACGCTCCTCCAGGGAAAGACCGCCACCAACGTGCCGGAGCTCAAGGCGGGCGATCTCGGCGCGGTCGCCAAGCTCAAGGACACGCTCACGAGCGACCTCCTCGGCGACAAGGGCATGACGTTCAGGGTGCAGGCGATCAAGTTCCCCGAGCCCGTGATCTCGTACGCGATCGAACCGAAGACGCGGGGCGACGAGGAGAAGATCAGCACCGCGCTGCACCGGCTCCAGGAAGAGGACCCGAGCATCAGCTACAACCGCGACGCGCAGACCAAGCAGCTGCTGCTCGCGGGCCAGGGACAGTCGCATATCGAGGTTACGGTCGCGAAGCTGAAGCGCCGCTTCGGCGTCGAGGTCAACCTCAAGATTCCGCGGATCCCGTACCGGGAAACGATCACGGCCTCGACCGAAGCGCACGGGCGCCACAAGAAGCAGACCGGCGGCCACGGACAGTTCGGCGACTGCAAGGTGAAGTTCGATCCGCTGCCGCGCGGCAGCGACTTCGAGTTCGTCGACGACATCTTCGGCGGCTCGATCCCGCGCCAGTACGTTCCTGCGGTGGAAAAAGGGCTCCAGGACGCGCGGCTTCGCGGGTTCCTGGCCGGCTACCCGATGGTGGACTTCCGCGCGACGGTGTACGACGGATCGTTCCATGCCGTCGACTCCAACGAGCTGTCGTTCAAGATGGCGGCGTCCCTCGCGTTCAAGGACGGCATGTCGCGCGCACGCCCGACGCTGCTGGAGCCGGTGATGGACGTCGAGGTGTACGCGCCGAGCGACTACGCCGGCGATCTGATGGGCGATCTGAACAGCCGTCGCGGGCGCATCGGCGGCATGGACACGCGCGGCGTGTCGACGGTCATCCGCGCGAAGGTGCCGATGGCCGAGATGCTGACCTACGAGCAGCATCTCACGTCAGCCACTGGCGGCCGCGGGTCGTACCACATGGAGTTCTCGCACTACGAGGAAGTGCCGGCGCACCTGCACGGCAAGATCATCAGCGCCGCGAAGGCGGAGCGTGGACAGGAGGCGACCGAGGAAGTCTGACGACGGCGACCGTCGCTCATCCTTCGATCGGGTCTCTGGTCATCCCCGCTGCGACCAGCAGCCACGCGACCGAGAGACACGCGAAGCCGACGAACATGGGCACCAGGGACTCCGACGCGCCCAGCGCGATACGGCTGTAAGACCCCTCCGATAACACCGGTGTCGATCCGATGCCGCGCAGCACGTGCAGGAACCCAAGGACGCCACCAGAGAGCGCGGCAAACAGTCCCGCGAGCGAGAGCGGCCGCATCAGCGCCAGGTTGCGCTCGGTTGGACGGATGACGTAGACCGCGGCCATCACCAGCGGGATCAGATCGATGGCGAGGCTGAGCAGCGCGAAGATGCCAGCGTGGCGCAGAAGCTCCATGACGTCTCCTTCCGGGCAGGTTCGAAGCGTACAACGCGGCGCGGCGTTCGATGTGACCACGTCACATTCGGGCGCACCACGCGTTTCTCAGCGTATGGACCGGGAAACCGAGCTGACGCTCGTCGCCGGGCTTCGGGAAGGGAACGCCGCGGCGTTCGATGCCGTCCACGACGCATTCGAGACGCGTCTCTATACCTTTCTGCTCCGGCTGTGCCGGCGGCGCGACGTGGCGGAGGACCTGCTCGAAGAAACCTGGCTGCGGCTGGTGAAGCACGCGCGCCGGCTGCGGCCCGACACGCGTCTCGCGGCATGGCTCTTCACGGTCGCGCGCCATTTGCACGTGAGTCATGTCCGCTCGCGTGTCCTCGAGGATTCGGCCGTCGCGGGGCTGATGACGCTGTGGCCGTTCGGCATCGAGCGTTCTTCGCCGTTCGAGGCGGCGGCCGCCAGCGAGCTGCAGCGCCGGATCGAGCGGGCGCTGGCCTCGATGCCGCCCGCCTCGCGCGAAGTCCTGCTGCTCGTCGCCGTCGCCGGCCTGGACCAGGCCGACGCCGCCGACGTGTGCGGCATCACGCCCGAAGCACTGCGCCAGCGTCTCAGCCGGGCACGCGCGTCGCTCGCCCGTGCGCTGGCTGACGACTCGTCGCGTCCCCGGCTGCTCAGGGAGGTGTTACCGTGACCGATCCGTTGCTTCGAGTGCTCGCAAGCCTGCCGCAGGCGGAACCCGATGGCGTTCGCGCGTCTCGCGTCCGCGCGCGCTGCCATGCCGCGCTCGCCCGGGGCCGGAAAACGCGAGCGCCTCGCACGAGCGGCGGTCCGCGCCTCAGAGGGACCCTGCTCGCGGGTCTCGGCTGTTTCTATCTGATGGAGGCCATTCGGCAGGCGCTGCTCTTGTTGGGCATCGTGTAACGACGCGGGCTGATCGCCGGCACGCGCCGTTCACGGCTTCTGACGCGCGAGATAGTCGTACACGAGGTAGCTCATCGCCTTCACGCCTACGGGAATGGCGCCATCATCGGCGAGGAACGTGGGCGTGTGATGATCGCCGGTCGTGGTGCCGGGCTTGACCTGGCCAAGGCGATAGTCGAATCCCGGCACCTGATTGGCGAAGAAGGAGAAGTCCTCGGAACCCATGGCCGGCGGGATCCGCGTGACTTTGGCTTTGCCGACCGCGCGCTCGAGTGCCGGGACCGAAGCGCGCGTCAGCGCCGCGTCGTTCATCGTCGCCGGCGCGCCACGCTCGTAGCGCACCACTTCCCCGGTCGCCCCATTCGCTTCGGTCACGCCCTCGAGGATGGCGCGCAGCCGCGCCTCGGCGAGCGCGCTCATCTCCGGCTTGAACGTCCTGATCGTACCGGTCAGCGACACCTCGGCCGGGATGATGTTGTGGCGCTGTCCGCCATGAATGGATCCAATCGTCACGACGCCAGGCTCGTGGCCCGACAACGATCGCGAGCGGATGGTCTGCAGCGCCTGAACGAACTGCGCCGCGGTCACGATCGGATCGACGGAGAGCTCCGGACGAGCGCCGTGCGCCTGCTTGCCCACGATTTTCACTTCCCACGTGTCGGCCGCAGAAAACGCCGGGCCTTCCGAATACCCGATCTCGCCGACCGCCATCTCGGAGAAGGCGTGCAGCCCGAAGATCGCGGCCGGCCTCGGATTCTCGAGCGCGCCCTCCTTGACCATCAGCGACGCACCGCCTTGCTCGCCGGGCGGCGGGCCCTCCTCGGCCGGCTGGAAGATGAACTTCACGGTGCCCGGCAGCTCGGCCTTCATCGCGCTCAGTACGCTGGCGACCCCGAGCTGCACGGCGGTGTGGATATCGTGGCCGCACGCGTGCATCACGCCGACGTCCTGCCCGAGGTAGGTGCTCCGGACCTTCGACGCAAACGGCAGGTTCGCCTGTTCGGTGACGGGAAGCGCATCCATGTCGGCGCGGACCGCGACGATGGGACCAGGACGGCCGCCTTTGAGCAGCGCCACCACGCCGTGGCGCGCGACGCCGGTGCGCACCTCGAGACCGAGCTTGCGCAAGTAGTCGGCGACGAGCGCCGCCGTCTTTTCCTCGCGGTTCGAGAGCTCGGGATTCTGATGGATCTGGTGCCTGATTTCCGTGACCGAAGGCGTTACCTTCGTCGTCTCCTGATCGATGCGCGCGAGCGGATCCTGGGCGGCCACGGCAGCAGACATGACACAGAGGAACGTGGCGGCGAGCGGGAGGTGCTTCATACGCCGCTAGCGTAAACCGAAATGGAGCAAGGCGGGAGTGCAGCCGTGGGATTGCTTCCCCACGGCTGCCGTTCTGGTGCGAGCGCGGCGCTAGCTTCCGCCGGCCTTTCGTGGCGCGGACGTCGTCCGGCCCTTGCCGCGGGTGTCGGTCTTGCCGGTCCTCGACTTCTCGCGCGCCGGCTTCGCCTTCTTCGTGTCGGCCTCGGACGCTTCACCCTCCGGCGCGTCCGCCTTCTTGCCGCGGAGGCGCTCCGCCGCCGCACGCAGCCGGCCGCCCACGCCCTTCGGCTTGGCTTTCTTCTCGGTCTTCTCGACGTCGGCGTTCGGATCGTCCTCGCTGCCGACGAGCTCGATCTGCGCCACCTCGGCGTCGTCGCCGCGGCGATGGCCGAGCCGCAGGATGCGCGTGTAGCCGCCGGGCCGCGTCTCGAAGCGCGGCGCGATCGTGTCGAACAGCTTGCTGACGACCTCGCGATCGTGGATGTCCCGCAGCACCATCCGTCGGGCATGCAGGCTTCGCCCGTTCGCGGCGTCGCCCGCGAGGCCCCGCTTGGCGATCGTGATGATGCGCTCGACGAACGGACGCAGCTCCTTCGCCTTCGGCACCGTCGTCTCGATGCGCTCGTACCGGAGGAGCGCCTGCGCCTGGTTGCGCAGAAGGGCGATTCGGTGCTCGGTAACACGCCCCAGTTTTCGTTGGCCTACTCGGTGTCTCATGATGGTAGATCCTTGAAGTCGACAGTCGGGAGTCGTCGGTCGACAGTCTCAGTCGACAGTCTCAATCGTCAGTCGACGGTCCTGGTCGTCAGTCGACAGTCTCAGTCGTCAGTCGACCCTCCTGGTCGTCAGTCGACGGTCACCGCCGCCAATCGGCAGTCCGAGTGGTCCGTCGGAACCGACTCGCGACTGCCGACTGGCGACCTGACTGTCGACTGCGCCTGTCGACTGTGACTGCCGACTCCGACTGACGACTACCGACTGCCGACTGCCGACTGTGTCATTCCTGCGCCTGTGCCGCCGGCTGATCGAGCCGCATGCCCAGGCTCAGACCCATGCCCGACAAGATCTCCTTGATCTCGTTCAGCGACTTCCGGCCGAAGTTCTTCGTCTTGAGCATCTCGCCTTCGGTCTTCTGCACGAGCTCGCGGATCGTCCGGATGTTCGCGTTCTTCAGGCAGTTGTAGGAACGGACGGACAGCTCGAGTTCCTCGACGCTCTTGTCGAGGTTCTCGTTGAGCGGCCGCGCGCCCTGGTCCGACGCGAGATCCTGCTGCAGGTCACCCGCATCCTCGAGGTTGATGAAGATGTTCAGGTGATCGCGAATCAGCTTGGCCGAGAGCGACACGGCGTCGCGGGGCGTGACCGATCCGTTCGTCCAAACGTCCACGGTCAGCTTGTCGTAGTCGGTGGCCTGGCCGATGCGCGCCGCTTCTACGAGGTAGTTGACCTTCTTGATGGGCGAGTGCACCGAGTCGATCGGGATCCAGCCGATGCCGAGATCCTCGTCGAAGTTCTTGTCGGCGGCGACGTAGCCGCGGCCGCGCTTGATGCGCATCTCCATGTGGAGCTTGCCGCCCTCGGCGACGGTCGCGATGTGGGCGTCGGGCTCGAGGATTTCGAGGTCCGCGTCCCCTTCGATGTCGCGCGCCTTGACTTCACCGGCCTTGTCGACGCGCAGGTACAGCGTCTTGGTCGTGTCGACGTGCATCTTCAGGGGAATCTGCTTCAGATTCAGGATGATGTCCGTCGCGTCCTCGACGACACCGGGGATCGGCGAGAACTCGTGCAGCACGCCGTCGATCTTGACGGCGGTGACCGCCGCGCCCTCGATCGAGGAGAGCAGCACGCGCCTGATCGCATTGCCGACCGTCGTGCCGAATCCGCGCTCGAAGGGCTGCGCGTAGAACCGCCCGAACCTGTCGGTGAGAGTGTCGCGCTCGAATTCGAGGCGCTTGGGCCGTTGAAAACCTTTCCAGAGCATGTGGCGTGCTTCCTTTCAATCAGCCGCCCGTGGTTGAGCGGCCGCCGGATCTGCGTTGAGCCCCCTGCCTCCCACCGCAGATCCGGGAAGGCTGCGGGCAAGGGGCGAGCTGTCTGCTGACAGCTAAGAGCTGAGACCTACTTCGAATACAACTCGACGATCAGCTGCTCCTGCACGGGCAGGTTGATCTGCTCGCGCGTCGGCAGCGAGGCCACGCGGCCCGTGAGGTCGCCGGGGTTGAACGACAGCCAGTCGGGGATGCCGCGGCCCTTCACTTCCTCCATCGCGTGCTGGATTGCCGTGTTCTGCGCGCTCGAGCTGCGGACGGTCACCAGGTCTCCCGCCTTCACGGAATAGGACGGGACGTCGACCTTCTTGCCGTTCACCATGAAGTGGCCGTGGCGCACCAGCTGCCGCGCCTGCGGCCGCGACGTCGCGAGGCCGAGCCGGTAGATGACGTTGTCGAGGCGCCGCTCGAGCAGCTGCAGGAGCGTTTCGCCGGTGATGCCGCGCGTCCGATCCGCCATCTCGAAGTAGCGGCGGAACTGGTTCTCGAGCACTCCGTAGATGCGCTTCACCTTCTGCTTCTCGCGCAGCTGGAGACCGTAGCCGACGAGCTTCGCCTTGCGAAGCTTGCCGTGCTGTCCCGGCGGAAGGTTGCGCTTCTCGATCGCGCACTTCTCCGTGTAGCAGCGCTCTCCCTTGAGGAAGAGCTTCATGCCTTCGCGCCGGCAGAGCCGGCAGACCGGACCGATGTAACGTGCCATTAATCGTGATCCTTATAGCTTCCAGTTTCCAGCTTCCAGCTTCCAGCTCCGAGCCCATCCACCTACCGGCCTCCGATTCCCGCGAGAACCTTACTGGAAGCTGGGAGCTGGGAGCTGGCAGCCCACTTATACTCGTCTCCGCTTCGGCGGTCTGCACCCGTTGTGCGGGATCGGCGTGACGTCGCGGATCGACTTCACGTCGATCCCGATCGTCTGCAGCGCGCGAATCGCCGACTCGCGTCCGGCGCCCGGCCCCTTGACCTTCACCTCGACGCTCCGCATGCCGAACGCCTTCGCGGCGTTGCCCGCGGCAATCGCCGCCTGCGTCGCGGCGAACGGCGTGCCTTTCCTCGAGCCCTTGAAGCCGATGCCTCCGGCGCTCGACCACGCCACCACGTTCCCTTCGGGATCGGTGATGGTCACGATCGTGTTGTTGAACGAGGCCTGGATGTGCGCGTACCCGTGATGCACGATCCGCTTCTCGCCGCGCTTCTTGAAGGTCTTCTTCTTGGGCCGTCCGGCGGCTTTCTTTCCGCCTTCTACCGGCGCCGAAGCGTCAATTGGGTCGTTCTTGGCCATAGTTTTTAGCTTCCAGCTTTCAGCTTCCAGCTTCCAGCCGCATCTCAGCTCTTGCTGGGAGCTGGCAGCTGGCAACTGGAAGCTACACAGTCTTTTTCTTTGCCACCGCGCCCTTGCGCGGGCCCTTGCGCGTCCGCGCGTTCGTACGGGTGCGCTGACCGCGCACCGGCAGGTTGCGCCGGTGCCGCATGCCGCGCCAGCTCCCGATTTCCATCAGGCGCTTGATGTTCATCGAGATCTCCTTGCGGAGGTCCCCTTCGACCCGGCCCTGCTCTTCGATCACGCGGCTGATCTTCCGCACGTCGTCTTCGGAGAGATCCTTGACGCGGATGTCCGCGCTGACGCCCGCCTCGGTGAGGATGTCGTTCGAGCGCTTGCGGCCGATGCCGTAGATATAGGTCAGCCCGATCTCGACGCGCTTGGTGCGTGGAAGGTCGATGCCTGCGATACGAGCCATACTTTTCGATCCTTGTTAGTCGACAGTCGACCGTGACTGCGGACTGTGATTGCCGACTGAGACTATCGACCGTCGACTACCGACTGCCGACTGTCTCATCCTTGTCTCTGCTTGTGTTTCTGGTTCGTGCAGATCACGCGCACCACGCCGCGCCGGCGCACGATCTTGCACTTGGCACACATCCGTTTGACCGACGCTCTGACCTTCATGCCTCACGACCCTCTATAGTTTCTCGACGATGCGGCCGCGCGTCAGGTCGCGAGGCGACAACTCCAGGCGAACTCGATCGCCGACCAGCACCCGGACGAAGTTCCTGCCAGGCCCGCTCGGCGCATGCGCCGTGACTTCGCGCTGGCGCTCGATCCCGACCCGATACAACCCGTGCGGAAGCGACTCCAGCACGGTCCCTTCGACGTTGACGCCCATCTCGATTCCACGCGCTGAACGGACCGACCCGAGGACTCCCTACACCCGAACGCTGCCGGCCGGCGTTCCCGAACGCTCCGTCAGCACCCGAGGCCCATCCTTCGTCACGGCCACCGTGTGCTCGAAGTGCGCCGAGAGGCTGCCGTCCCGCGTGACCGCCGTCCATCCGTCGCGCAGGACCTTCACCGCCGCCCGCCCCATGTTCACCATCGGCTCGATCGCGAGCACCATGCCTTCCGCCAGGCGCGGGCCGCGCCCCGGCTCGCCATAGTTGGCGATCTGCGGCTCCTCGTGCAGCTGCGATCCGATCCCGTGCCCCACGAACTCGCGAACGACCGAGAACCCTGCAGCTTCGACGTGCTCCTGTATCGCGTGCCCGATATCGGAAACCCGGCCGCCCGGCAGCGCCTGCGCGATGCCCTTGTGGAGCGCCTCGTGCGTCACCGTCAGCAGCCGTTGCGCCTCGTCCGAGATCTCGCCGACCGCCACGGTCACCGCGGAATCACCGTAGAACCCGTCCAGCTTCACGCCCATGTCGAGCGAGATGATGTCGCCCGCCGCGAGCGCGCGGTTCGCCGGAATCCCGTGCACGACCTCGTCGTTCACCGAGGCGCAGAGCGTGGCCGGATAGCCCCGGTATCCCTTGAACGCCGGCTCGGCTCCGGCCGCGCGCACGAGCCGCTCGGCCGCCGCGTCCAGATCCGCCGTCGTCACCCCGGGCTTGACCATCTCTGCCAGTTCAGCCAGCACGTCCGCGACGAGCACGTTCGCCCGGCGCATCTGCTCGATCTCGCGCGGAGACTTGCACACGATCACAGCGTGACGCCTCCCGCGGCCGCCGCCGCGTTGATGGCTGCGTCCACGGCCGCCGTCACGACGTCAGCCGGCTGATTGCCGTCGATCGCGCGAAACGTCGGCCGAACCGAGTAGTAGTCGACGAGCGGCTGGCTCTGCTGCTGGTACACCTTCAGGCGTTCCCGCACGATCTCGTCGCCGTCGTCCACCCTCGTGATCAGCGGTCCGCCGCACTTCTCGCACGCGGCCGTCCACTGCACGGCTGCGTTGCCGCCGCACGAGCCGCAGATTCTCCGCGTGGCGAGCCGCCGCACCAGCACGTCCTCCGGCACGACGACGTCGAGGACGACCAGCGGTCCGCGGCCCATCACCATCTGATCGAGCGCCGTGGCCTGTTCGACCGTCCGCGGGAACCCGTCCAGCACGAACCCGCACCGCGCATCGTCCCGGCTCAACCGCTCCTGGACGATCGCGATCATCACGTCGTCGCTGAGCAGCTGCCCGGCGTCCATCGCCGCTTTCGCGACGCTGCCGAGCGGCGTGCCGGCCTGGACCGCCTCCCGCAGGATGTCCCCCGTCGAGATCCTGGGCAGCGCGCGCCGCTCCGCGAGACGCTCGGCCTGCGTCCCCTTCCCTGCGCCGGGGGGGCCAAGCATCACGACGTTCAGACCCGATCCGGCGCCGCTTCCCAGGCGCACCTACTGCCCTCGCCTCCCGCGGATCCGCGTCTTCTTCATGAACCCGTCGTAGTGCCGCATGATCAACTGCGACTCCACTTGATTCACGGTGTCCATGGCCACGCCGACGATGATCAGGAGCGACGTGCCGCCGAAGTAGAACTGCACGCCGAGGCCGTCCGTGATCCAGCGAGGCGTGTAGAAGTCGAGCTGCGGGCCGATGAACGGAATCGGCGCCACCTTGAAGCCGTTGATCAGGAACTCCGGCAGGAGCGCGACGAGCGCCAGGTAGATCGCACCGACGAGCGTGATCCTGGTCAGGATCGTGTCGATGTGCTCCGCCGTCCGCTTGCCGGGCCGGATCCCCGGGATGAACCCGCCGTACTTCCGCATGTTCTCCGCGACGTCATCCGGGTTGAAGATGATCGCGGTGTAGAAGTAGCAGAAGAAAATGATGCCTGCCACGTAGAGCAGGTTGTACAGCGGCATGCCCCACGCGAGCTGATCGCTCAGCCGCCGCATCCAGCTGCCTTCCGCGAACATCGATGCCAGCGTCGCCGGGAACGCGAGGATCGAGGACGCGAAGATGACCGGGATGACGCCGCCGGTGTTCACTTTCAGCGGAATGTGCGTGCTCGATCCGCCGTACATCCGCCGGCCGACCACGCGCTTCGCGTACTGCACGGTGACCCGCCGGTGTCCGCGCTCGACGAAGATGATGGCGGCAATGACCGCCACCATCAGCACGAGCAGGACCATGAGGCGGATGGGCCCCATCTGACCGGTCCGCAGCTGATCGAACGTCGCGAGCACGCCCGTCGGCAGCCCGACGACGATGCCGGCGAAGATGATGAGCGACATCCCGTTGCCGATGCCTCGCTCCGTGATCTGCTCGCCGAGCCACATCACGAACGCCGAGCCGGTCGTCAGCGTGAGCACCGTCATCAGCCTGAAGCCCCAGCCCGTGTCGTACACGAGCGGGAGGCCGCCGGCGATTTCCGTCTGCCGTTCGAGGAAGAACGCGATGCCCAGCGACTGCACGACGCTCAGGAGAATCGTCCCGTAGCGGGTGTACTGCGTGATCTTCCGCCGCCCCAGCTCCCCTTCCTTCGAGAGCCGCTCGAGGTACGGCCACACGACGGTCAGCAGCTGCAGGATGATCGACGCGCTGATATACGGCATGATGCCGAGCGCGAAGATCGTCATCTGCGACAGGTTCTGCCCAGAGAACATGTCGTACAGGCCGAACATCGTGCTCTTGGCCTGCTCGGCGAGCAGCGCCAGCGCGTCGGGGTTGATCCCAGGCGTGGGCACTCGGCCGCCGACGCGATACGCAGCGAGCAGACCGAGCGTGAAGAGCACACGCTTGCGGAGCTCGGGAACGGCGAAGATGTTCTTGAAACTGTCTTGCAGCATATAGCGAGGTCGCTACGCCAGTATTTCTGCTGTGCCACCCGCGGCCGCGATTTTCTCGGCCGCCTTCCCGCTGAACTTGTGGGCGCGGACGGTCAGCGCCTTGCCCAGGTCGCCTCGCGCCAGCACCTTGATCGGACCCCGACGTCCGACGATCCCTCGCTCCCGCAGGAGCTCCGGTGTGACCTCGACGCCCGCGTCGAACCGGTCCGCCAGCGTATCGAGGTTCACGACCTCGTACTCCTCGCGGAACGGATTGTGGAATCCGCGCTTCGGTACGCGCCGGTGCAGCGGCATCTGGCCGCCTTCGAACCCGCGCTTGCGCTTGAACCCCGAGCGCGACTTCGCGCCCTTGTGCCCGCGGCCAGCGGTCTTGCCGTTGCCCGAACCCTGGCCTCGGCCGACGCGCTTCTTCGCGTGCGTCGCGCCCTTTGGCTTCCGAAGATTGCTGAGATCCATGATCGACTCACCCAACCGTGACGAGATGCCGCACCTTCAGGATCATGCCGCGCGTGGCCGGCGTGTCCGGCAGCTCCACGCTGTGGCCGATCCGCCGCAGGCCCATGCTGGTGACGACGCGATCCTGCTTCCTGTCGAACCCGATCGTGCTCTTGACGAGCGTGATCCGGACCCGCCGCTGCTCTTCCTTGCCGGCGGATGCCGCTTTCTTCGCCTTAGGCATTGACCGCCTCGTCTTCCTTGCCGCGGAGCTTGCGCACGAACGCGGGATCCATCAGCCCGGCAAGCCCCGCGAACGTCGCGCGGACCACGTTGTGCGAGTTGGCGGACCCCAGCGACTTCGTCAGCACGTTCTGGATGCCAGCCGATTCCACGACGGCGCGCACGGCGCCTCCCGCGATGATGCCCGTGCCGTCCGGCGCCGGCTTCAGGAGCACCTGGCCCGCGCCGAAGCGTCCGACGATCGGGTGCGGCACGGTCGTCCCGTTCAGCGGCACGCGGATGAGCGACTTCTTCGCCGCTTCGATCCCCTTCTTGATCGCGGAGGGCACTTCCTTCGCCTTGCCCACGCCGAACCCGACGACCCCGTGGCCGTCGCCCACGACGACCAGGGCGCTGAAGCTCAGGTTCTTGCCGCCCTTGACGACCTTCGTGACGCGGCTGATGTTGACGACCGTGTCCTTCAGCTCGAGCTGCGACGGGTCGATTTTTTCGCGTGTATCCATATTGGCTTTCAGCTCTCAGCTTTCCGCTCTCAGCTTTCAGCTTTCAGCGCCGTCTTCGCCCCGTCGTCAGCTTGTGCTGACGGCTGAGAGCTGACGGCTGACAGCTGACCGTTGTCTTAGAACTCCAGTCCCGCTTCGCGCGCCGATTCGGCGACCGCGCGAATCCGGCCGTGATACAGGAATCCGCCGCGATCGAACACGACGCGCTTGATGCCCTTGGCGATGAGCCGCTCCGCAATCGTCTTCCCGAGCACCTGCGCGCCCGCCCTGTTGCCGGGCCGCGCCGGGCCCGCCGAGCTGCGGCTTCAGCGCCGGTTCCGTCGTCGCCACGGCCGCAATCGTGTTGCCCGTCGTGTCGTCGATCACCTGCGCGTAGATGTGCGACACGCTGCGGTACACGCGGAGGCGCGGCCGTTCCGCGCGTTCCGGTGATCCGCTTGCGCTGACGCAGCGCGATTCGAGTGCGGCGATCCTTCTTGGTGTTGATCTTCATATCTCAGCTTCCAGCTTCCAGCTTCCAGCTTCCAGCGAGTTGCCACGGCGCGGGCCGCTGGCAGCTGGGAGCTGGAAGCCGGGAGCTACTTCGCGCCAGTCTTGCCGGCCTTCTTCTTCAGCACTTCGCCCGTGTAGCGCACGCCCTTCTGCTTGTACGGGATCGGGCTTGCGCAGCCGGCGGATGTTCGCGGCGACCTGGCCGACCTGCTGACGATCGACGCCCGTCACGGTGATGTGCGTCTGCTTGTCGATCGCGATGTCGATGCCGGTCGGAATGTCGAACACGACCGGGTGCGAATAGCCCAGCGCGAACACGACCTGCTTGCCCTTTCACCTCCGCACGGTAGCCGACGCCGACGATGTCGAGGTCCTTGCGGAAGCCCTCGGTGACACCGCGAACGGCATTGGCGACCAGGCTCCGCGCGAGGCCGTGGAACTTCCCGAGCTGCGGATCGTCCTGCAGCGTCTTCGCCGTCAGCGTCTCGCCGTCGAGGCTGAAGCCGATGCCCGACGGAAAGGCTGCCTGAGCGTGCCCTTCGGTCCCTTCACTTCGATCGCGTCCGGGTGGACGTCGATCTTGACGCCCTTGGGGATCGGTAATGGGTTTCTTTCCGATTCGTGACATTGTCAGCTTCCAGCTTCCAGCTGCCGGCTTCCAGCCGCAGCTTCAGGCTCGTCGCAGCTTCCATGGTCTCCAGCCGGACGCTGGAAGCCGGAAGCCGGGAGCCTCTACCATACGTTGCACAGCACTTCGCCGCCGACGCCGCTCTTGCACGGCTTCGCGGCCGGTCATCACGCCTCGCGACGTGGTGAGGATGCTCGTGCCGAGTCCCGCCAGCACGTCCGGCACGTCGTCGCGGCCGAAGTAGACGCGGCGGCCGGGACGGCTGACGCGCTCGATGCCGGTGATCACGCGTTCGCCGCGCGGGCCGTACTTCAGGAACACGCGCAGGACCGCCTGGACGCGCTTGTCGGTCCCGGCCTCGAGCACCTTGAAGCCCTGGACGTATCCCTCGCCCTCGAGGATTCGCGCGATCTCGACCTTGAGCCGTGACGACGGCATCTCGACGCGCGCCTGCTTGGCGAGCGTAGCGTTGCGAATCCGCGACAGCATGTCAGCAATCGGGTCAGTCATAAATCTCTAAGCCTTGTCAGCCTATTTCAGTCGTCAGTCGACGGTCGTCAGTCGACAATCAGAGTCTTCAGTCAGTCGTCAGTCGACTGACTGCTGACTGTCGACTGCCGACTGCCGACTGTCGACTGGTCACCAGCTGCTCTTCGTCACTCCGGCAATGTCGCCTTCGAGCGCCAGCTTGCGGAAGCAGAGCCGGCACAGCGCGAACTTTCGGAGGTACGCGCGCGGGCGGCCGCAGCGCTGGCAGCGATTCCGCAGCCGAACCTTGAACTTCGGTGTCCTTTGCTTCTTTGGCGATCTTCGCGGTCGTAGCCATGTGCGTGTTCGTCCTGAGTTACGCGTTCCTGAACGGCATGCCGAGGAGCTGCAGCAGCTTCCGCGATTCCTCGTCGGTTTTCGCCGACGTCACGACGGAGATGTTCATGCCGCGCGCCTTGTCGACCTTCATGTAGTCGATTTCTGGAAAGAGCAGCTGATCCTTCAAGCCGAGCGTGAAGTTGCCGCGGCCGTCGAAGCCCGCGCGGCGACACGCCGCGGAAGTCGCGGACGCGCGGCAGCGCGACCGACATCAGGCGGTCGAGGAACTCCCACATCCGCTCGCCGCGCAGCGTGACCATCGCGCCGATCGGCATGCCCTTGCGCAGCTTGAACTGCGCGATCGACTTCTTCGATCGCGTGATCACCGGCTTCTGTCCGGTGATCCGCGCGAGCTCGTCGGCGCCGGTCTCGGACGATCTTCGCGTTCTGCGTCGCCTCGCCGAGGCCCATGTTGACGACCATCTTCTTGATCTTCGGGATCGCCATCACGTTGGTGTACCCGAACTCCGTCTTGAGCGCGGGGACGACCTCTTTCTCGTAACGCTCTCTGAGGCGGCTCATTTGTCTACCACTCCCTCGCACTTGCGGCAGATCCGGACCTTGCGGCCGTCGCCGAGAATCTTGCGGCCGAGCCGGGTCGGCTTGCCGCACTCGGGGCACACGAGCTGTACGTTCGACGCATGCAGCGTCGCCTCGCGCTCGACGACGCCGCCCTTGATCTGGCGCTGCGGGTTCGGCTTCGTGTGGCGCTTGATGAAGTTCACGCCTTCGACAATGAGGCGGTTCGTGCCCGGCACGACCTTGAGCACGCGGCCGCGCTTGCCCCGATCCTTGCCGGTGATGACCACCACGTTGTCGTTGCGGCGAATGGGTGTTTGCAACTTCGACATAGTCGTTCCGCTCTAAGCGACGAAGGCTAGAGCACCTCCGGCGCCAGCGAGATAATCTTCATGAACTTCCGTTCGCGCAGCTCGCGCGCGACGGGTCCGAACACGCGCGTGCCGATCGGCTCGCCCTGGTCGTTGACCAGCACGGCGGCGTTGCGGTCGAAGCGGATGTAGCTGCCGTCCTTCCGGCGCTGCTCCTTGCGCGTCCGCACGATGACGGCCTTCACGACCTGCCCCTTCTTCACGTTCGAGTCGGGCGTCGCCTCCTTCACGGACGCGGTGACCAGGTCGCCCAGACGGGCGTAGCGTCCCGTGGAGCCGCCAATCGGGTTGATGACGGCGATCTTGCGCGCGCCGGAGTTGTCGGCCACGTCGAGGATCGATCGCATCTGCACCATGGCTAGACCACCTTCGCCTTCTCGACGACCCGCGTGACGATCCAGCGCTTGCGCCGGCTCATCGGGCGTGTCTCGACGATCGCGACGCGATCACCGACCTTCGCGTCGTTCTGCTCGTTGTGCGCGAGGAACTTGGACGTCCGCTTCTGGGTCTTCCCGTAGACGTCGTGCCGGATCTGGCGCTCGACGGCGACGACGACGCTCTTGTCCATCTTGTCGCTGACGATGACGCCGGTGATTTCCTTGATGGCCATGACCTAACGGCTCTCCTTCTCGCGCAGCACGGTCTTCACCCGCGCCAGATCGCGGCGGAGGTTCTTCAGCTTGTGACGCCGCCTCGAGCTGTCCCATCGATTTCTGGATGCGCAGGCGGAAGAGCTGATCGTCGAACTCCTTCACGCGCATGCTGCAGCTCGTCGACGCCGAGCTCGCGGATCTCGGCTACCTTCATGACGCTTTCTCCTGGGCGAACCGGGTCGCGAACCGGGTCTTGATTGGCAGCTTCGCCGCCGCCAGCCGCAGCGCCTTGCGCGCGTCGACCTCGTTCACGCCCTCCATCTCGAACATGATCCGTCCGGGCCGGACGACGCACACCCACTGCTCGGGCGCGCCCTTGCCCTTGCCCATTCGGGTTTCCTGCGGCTTCTTGGTGATCGGCTTGTCCGGGAACACGCGCACCCAGATCTTGCCGCCGCGCTTGATGAACCGGGTCATCGCGACGCGCGCCGCTTCGATCTGCCGATCCGTCAGCCAGCACGGCTCGAGCGCTTTCAGGCCGTAGTCGCCGAACGACACGTCGGAGCCGCGCCACGCCTTGCCTCGCATGCGGCCGCGCTGCTGTTTCCGGTACTTGACCTTCTTCGGCATCAACATAACGGTGAATCCTGTAGTCGTCAGTCGACGGTCGACTGTCGACAGTCACAGTCGGCAGTCACAGTCGACAATCGCAATCGTCAATCAACAGTCCGCAATTTCACTCTGCACTCTGCAGTCTGCACTCGGCAATTTAGTTGCGTCCCGCCGGGCGCCTGGGCGTCCGGTAATCCTCTTCGCGGCCGATGCGCGGCGCGAGCCGCTCGCCCTTGTAGAGCCACACCTTCACGCCGATCGCGCCGTAGGTCGTGAACGCCTCGGCAAAGCCGTAGTCGATGTCGGCGCGCAGCGTCTGCAGCGGCAGCTGGCCGTGCAGGTACCACTCGGACCGCGCGATCTCGGCGCCGTTCAGGCGGCCCGACACGCGCACCTTGATGCCGCGGGCGCCGAAGCGCAGCGCGGACTCGACGGCCTTCCGCATCGCACGGCGGAACGCGACGCGCTTCTCGAGCTGCATCGCCACCGATTCGCCGATCAGCTGCGCGTCGAGCTCCGGCTTCTGGATCTCCTGGATGTTGATGAAGACCTCGCGATTCGTCTGCTTCTGAATCTCGGTCTTCAGCTTGTCGACCTCGGTGCCCTTGCGGCCGATGATGATGCCCGGGCCGCGACGTGTAGATGTCGATCTTCAGCTTGTTCGCGGCGCGCTCGATCTCGATCTTCGAGACGCCGGCGTGCGCGAAGCGCTCCTTCAGCTTGTCGCGCAGCTTCAGATCCTCGTGCAGCAGCTTCGCGTAGTCGCGATCGGCGTACCACCGCGAGCGCCACGTCTTGTTGAAGCCGAGCCGGAATCCGTGCGGATGAACTTTTTGTCCCATCGTTAGGCCTTCGCCGCCTTCTTCTTGCTGTCCTTGCCGTCCGCGCGCCGCTCTTCGCGCGCCGCCGACTTGCGACGCGGGCTTCTTCTTCGCCACTGGCCTGGCCTTCGGCTTCGCGCCGCGCGGCCGCTTCGGCGTCGCCGCATCGGCCGGACCCGCCTCCGGCGCCGCGACCACCTTCGACGGCCGCTCGCGTCACCGCGACCGTCAGGTGCGCCGTCCGCTTGACGACGCGGAACGCGCGGCCCATCGGGGCGGGACGAATCCGCTTCTGCGACGGTCCCTGGTTCGCGTAGCAGGCGTCGACGAACAGCCGCTCGACGTCGCCGCCGAACCCGTCCTTCTGCTGCGCGTTGGCAATCGCGGATCGCAGCACCTTCTCGATGTCGCGCGCGACGCTCTTGCGCGCGAACCGCAGGGTCGCGAGCGCCGCGTTCACGTCACGGCCGCGGATCAGATCGAGGACGAGCCCCGCCTTCTGAGCCGAGGTCCGCACGTACTTCGCCGTCGCGTGCGCGTGAATCGCCATTACCCACCAGCCTTTGGAGCGGCGGCTCCCGGCGCGCCCGCGCCAGGCGCCGTGGCCACCGCCGCAGCCTTGTCAGCCTTGGTGGTGTGCCCCTTGAACTGCCGCGTCGGCGCGAACTCGCCGAGCTTGTGCCCGACCATGTTCTCGGTGAGGTAGACCGGGATGAACTTCTTCCCGTTGTGCACCGCCAGCGTGTGCCCCACCATCTCGGGAACGACGGTCGACCGGCGCGACCAGGTCTTGATGACCTTCTTGTCGCCGCCGCGGTTCATGATCTCGATCTTCTCGAGCAGCGGCACGTCGACGAACGGGCCCTTTTTCAGTGATCTCGACATGTGTTTTAGCTTCCAGCTTCCAGCTTCCAGCTCGTCAATCCTCGCTTCGGCGTTCCGGAAGCTGGGAGCTGGCAGCTGATGTCCTATTTCTTCCGTCTCTGCACGATGAAGCGATCGGTCACCTTGCGGTTGCGTGTCTTGTAACCCTTGGTCGGGAGGCCCCACGGCGATACCGGGTGCCGTCCGCCGGACGTCTTGCCTTCGCCGCCGCCGAGCGGGTGGTCCACCGGGTTCATCGCGACGCCGCGCACGTGCGGACGCTTCCCGAGCCACCGGCTGCGGCCGGCCTTGCCGATCGACACGTTCTCGTGGTCGACGTTGCCGACCTGACCGATTGTCGCGAGGCAGTTGACGTGAATCTTGCGGATCTCGCCCGACGGCATCTTGACCGACGCGTAGTCACCGTCCTTCGCGACGACCTGCACCGACGACCCGGCGCTGCGCGCGATCTGGCCGCCCTTGCCGACCTTCAGCTCGACGTTGTGCACCATCGTGCCGAGCGGGATGTTCCTGAGCGGCAGCGCATTGCCCGGGCAGGATGTCGACGTGCGTCACCGGCGACGATCGTGTCGCCGACCTTCAGGCCGAGCGGCTGCAGGATGTAGCGCTTCTCGCCGTCCGCGTACGTCAGCAGCGCGATGCGCGCCGAGCGGTTCGGGTCGTACTCGACCGTCGCGACCGTCGCCGGAATGTCGCGCTTGTCCCGCTTGAAGTCGATGATGCGGTAGTTGCGCTTGTGGCCGCCGCCGCGCCACCAGGACGTCAGCTCGCCCTGGTTGTTGCGGCCACCGGACTTCCGCAGCGGCTCGGTGAGCGGCTTGTACGACGTCTCGGTCGTGATGTCGTCGAACACCTGCACGGTCTGGAACCGTCGTCCGGGCGATGTCGGCTTGTACTTTCGTATGGGCATGATTCTGTCACCCCGGGAGTCGCTGGCCCGCGAGGACCGGCGCGCGTCCCTAGGCTCCCTCGAGGAACTCCGGAATCTTCTCTCCCTCGCGCAGCTTCACGTAGGCCTTCTTCGAGTCCGATCGCTGGCCCATGAAGCGTCCCTGCCGCTTGAACTTGCCGTGCCCGATCGACGTGCGCACGTGCTCGACCTTCGATCCGAGCAGCTTCTCGACGGCGCGCTTGATGTCGACCTTCGTGGCGTGCACCGACACCTCGAACACGACCGTCCGGCTCAGTTCCCTGCGCCAGCGTCGTCTTCTCGGTGATGAGTGGGCGCCGAATGACGTCTGTCAGTTTCATGGTCAGCTTCCAGCTTCCGGCCACCAGCTTCCAGTCCGTTGCACATGGCCTCCAGCGTTTGGCTGGAAGCTGGCAGCTGGAAGCCGGCAGCTATCCCAGCGCCTCTTGCAGCTTCTCGAGCGCGTCCTTCGTCGCGACCACGCGGGTCGTGTCGATGACGTCGCGCGCGGTGACGCGCCGCGAGGCCACCAGCTTGATGCCCGCGATGTTGCGCGCCGACAGCACGAAGCCGTCGTTCGCCTTCACGTCGCCGAGAATGAGGAGCGTCTTGCCCGTCGCGCCGATGCGCTTGAGCATCTCCGCGGTCGACTTCGTCTTGCGATCGGCGCTCTCGAGACGTCCACGACGATGACCGCGCCGTCGTTGATCTTCTGCGCGATCGCGGCAACGAGCGCGCCGCGGCGGACCTTCTTCGGCGTGGCGAACGCGTAGCTGCGCGGCTGCGGCCCGAACACGGTGCCGCCCTTGCGCCACAGCGGATTGCGGATCTCGCCGACGCGCGCGCGGCCGGTGCCCTTCTGGCGCCACGGCTTCTTGCCGCTGCCGCTCACGAGCGCGCGATTCTTGGTGGCGTGCGTGCCTCGCCGATCGGCGGCGTTCTCCTGCACGACGGCGGACCAGATCAGGTCGGAATTCACGCGCCGGCCGAACAGGTCGTCCTTGAGCTCGAGCGCGCCGACTTTCTCGTTGTCGCGATTGACGACGTCGATTTTCATAGCGGCCTACTTCTTCCCCTTCGCGGGGCCTTGCGCCTTCGACGGCTTCTCGACCTGCGGCTTCGGCTCGGGCTTGGCGGCGATCGCCTTGCGGACGACCACGTACCCGCCCGGCGCGCCAGGCACGGACCCCTTCAGGACGATCAGGTTGTTCTCCGCGTCGATCTGCACGACGCTGAGATTCCTCGTCGTCACGCGATCGCCGCCCATCCGTCCCGCAGCGCGCATGCCTTTCACGACGCGCGACGGAAACGACGAGGCGCCAATCGATCCGGGAGCGCGGTGGAACATCGACCCGTGCGTCGCCGCGCCGCCGCGGAAGTTGTGGCGCTTGCACGACGCCCTGGAACCCCTTGCCGCGGCTGATGCCGATCACGTCGACCCGATCGCCGCTCGCGAAGAGGCCGTTGACGAGCACCTGATCGCCCGCCTTCAACGGCTCGCTGCCGGCCTTCAGTTTCACCTCGCGGCGCACGCGGGTCGGCGGCACGCCCGCCTTCTTGTAGTGGCCGGCGAGCGGCTTGCGCACGCGCGCGGGACGCTCTTCGACGAACCCGAGCTGCACCGCCTCGTAGCCCTCGGTCGCGACCGTCTTCGCCTGCACGACGACGCACGGCCCGGCCTTGATGACGGTGCCGGGCACTGCCGTGCCGTCAGGCGCGAAGACCTGTGTCATGCCGACTTTTCTGCCGATGATGCCTGTAACCATAGCTTCCAGCTTCCGGCTGCCAGCTTCCGGCAGCATCTGACGCACGCCGCGGCCTCCGCTGAACCCAGCTGGAAGCTGGGAGCTGAAAGCTGGCAGCCTTACTTGTGATCCTTCCCAAACGCCTTGATCTCGACGTCCACACCGGCCGGAAGATCGAGCTTCATGAGCGCGTCGACGGTCTGCGGCGTCGGCTCGAAGATGTCGATCAGCCGCTTGTGCGTACGGAGCTCGAACTGCTCGCGCGACTTCTTGTCCACGTGCGGCGAGCGGAGCACCGTCCACTTGTTCTTCTCGGTCGGCAGCGGAATCGGCCCCGCGAGCCGCGCGCCAGTCCGCCGAGCCGTATCCACGATCTCCGTCGTCGACTGATCGAGCACCCGGTTGTCGTACGCCTTCAACCGGATCCGGATCTTGTCGCTGAACGTTGTAGCCATCTTTGCGATCCTTCTTGGCTCTGGGCTCCGGGCTCGAGGCCGTAGGCCCGAACCGTGAACCGTGAACCTTGAACCTTGAACCTTGAACCGTGACTCGACTAGGTCTTCCCCTGCACCCGTGCGACGACTTCCTCGCTCACGTTGCCCGGCGCCTGCTCGTAGCGATCGAAGTGCATCGAGTAGGTCGCACGGCCCTGCGTGCGCGAGCGGAGGTCGGTCGCGTATCCAAACATCTCGGACAGCGGGACGCGCGCGTTGATGATCTGCGTGCCGCCGCGATCTTCCTGCGACTGGATCTGGCCGCGCCGGCTCGAGAGATTGCCCATGACGTCGCCCATGTGCTCCTTCGGCACGACGACTTCGACGCGCATCATCGGCTCGAGCAGCACGGGCTTGGCCTTCTTCGCGGCGTCCTGGAACGCCATCGAGCCGGCAATCTTGAACGCCATTTCCGACGAGTCCACATCGTGGTACGAGCCGTCGTACAGCTCGATCCGCACGTCGTCGATCGGATAGCCGGCGAGCACGCCGCGCGTGAGCGCTTCGCGGATGCCCTCCTCGATCGGCTTGATGTACTCCTTCGGGATCGAGCCGCCGGAGATCTCGTTCTCGAAGACGAACCCGCTGCCCGGCTCGCCCGGATAGAGGTGGATCTTCGCGTGGCCGTACTGGCCGCGGCCGCCGGTCTGCTTCGCGTACTTCATCTCGCCGTCGGCGGCACGCGTCAGCGTTTCCTTGTAGGCGACCTGCGGACGGCCGACGCTCGCCTCGACGTTGAACTCGCGCCGCAGGCGGTCCACGATGATGTCGAGGTGCAGCTCGCCCATCCCGGAGATGACGACCTCGCCGGTGGCCTGGTCGGTCTTCACGCGGAAGGTCGGATCCTCGGCCATCAGCTTGCCGCAGGCCCTGACCGAGCTTCTCCTGGTCCGCTTTCGTCTTCGGCTCGATCGAGAGCGAGATGACCGGCTCGGGGAAGTCCATCGACTCGAGCACGATCGGCTTCTTCTCGTCGCAGATGGTGTCGCCGGTCGACACGCTCCTGAGGCCGACGGCGGCCGCGATGTCGCCCGCGTAGACTTCCTTGATTTCCTCGCGCTTGTTCGCGTGCATCTTCAGCAGGCGGCCAATGCGCTCGTTCTTGTTCTTGGTCGAGTTGAAGATCGTCGAACCGGCGGTCAGCACGCCCGAGTAGACGCGGATGAACGTCAGCTGACCGACGAACGGGTCGGTCATGATCTTGAAGCCCAGCGCCGAGAACGGCGCGTCGTCTTTCGCGAGACGGTCTTCGATCGCCTCGGGGCCCTTGTTCGGATTGAAGCCCTTGATCGGCGGCACATCGACCGGCGACGGCAGGTACTCGACGACGGCGTCGAGCAGCGGCTGCACGCCCTTGTTCTTGAAGGCCGAACCGCAGATCACCGGCACGAAGGCGGGCTCCGCCTTGTCGCCCTCGGTGTGCACCGAGGAGTTCACGCGCTTGCGCAGCGCCGCCTTGATCTCCTCCTCGGAGATCTCCTCGCCGTGGAGGTACTTCTCGAGAATCTTGTCGTCCGCCTCGCTGACCTTCTCGATCAGCTGCTCGCGGAAGTGCTTCGCGTCCTCGAGCATGTTGGCGGGGATCTCGCCGACGTCGTAGTCGGCGCCCATCGTCTCGTCCTTGTAGGTGATCGACTTCATCCTGACGAGGTCGACTACGCCGACGAACTTGTCCTCGCTGCCGATCGGCAGCTGGATCGCGACGGGGTTCCCACCGAGCTTGGACACGATCTGCTCGAAGGTGCGCTTGAAGTCCGCACCGATGCGGTCCATCTTGTTGACGAAGCAGATCCGCGGCACGCGGTACTTGTCGGCCTGGCGCCAGACCGTCTCCGACTGCGGCTCGACGCCGGCCACCGCGTCGAATACCGCCACGGCGCCGTCGAGCACGCGCAGTGAGCGCTCGACTTCGGCGGTGAAGTCCACGTGACCTGGCGTATCGATGATGTTGACGCGGTGATCGCGCCAGAAGCAGGTCGTCGCCGCCGACGTAATCGTGATGCCGCGCTCCTGTTCCTGTTCCATCCAGTCCATGACGGCGGTACCGTCGTGGACTTCACCGATCTTGTAGGTGATGCCGGTGTAGAACAGGATCCGTTCGGTCGTAGTGGTCTTGCCGGCATCGATGTGGGCCATGATGCCGATGTTCCGCGTGCGATGGAGTGGTGTTTCCCTCGGCATTGCCTGTTACCAGCGATAGTGGGCAAAAGCCTTGTTGGCTTCCGCCATGCGGTGCACGTCCTCGCGCTTCTTCACGGCGCCGCCGCGGAGGTTCGCCGCATCCATCAGCTCGTTCGCGAGCTTCTCTTTCATGGTCTTGCCGTCGCCGCGCTCGCGCGCGTAGCCGACGAGCCACCGGATGCTGAGCGACAGCCGCCGGTTCGGGTTCACCTCGACCGGCACCTGATAGTTCGATCCGCCCGACGCGCCGCGACTTGACCTCGAGCGCCGGCTTCACGTTCTCGACCGCTTTCTTGAACACCTTCAGCGGATCGTCGCCGGTCTTCTCCTGAATCGTCGACAGGCTGGCGTACATGATCTGCTCGGCGGTGCTCCGCTTGCCGTCGCGCATCAGCGTGCTGATGAACTTCGTCACCAGGGCGCTGCTGTACAGCGGATCGAGCGGTACTTCGCGTTTCGGAACTTCGCGTCTTCGTGGCATATGACTCAGCTTCCAGCTACCAGCTACGACTTTGGCCTCTTCGCTCCGTACTTCGAACGACCCTGCTTCCGCCCCTGCACACCGACGGCGTCGAGCGTGCCGCGGACGACGTGGTAGCGGACACCCGGAAGATCCTTGACTCGGCCGCCGCGGATGAGCACCAGCGAGTGCTCCTGCAGGTTGTGGCCGACGCCGGGAATGTAGGTCGTGACCTCGATCCCGTTGGTGAGCCGCACGCGCGCCACCTTGCGGAGCGCGGAGTTCGGCTTCTTCGGCGTCTGGGTGAACACGCGGACGCAGACGCCGCGCTTCTGCGGGCTGTTCTGAAGCGCCGGGCTCTTTGTCTTCGTCAGGACCTTGTCGCGGCCCTTGCGAACCAACTGACTGATCGTCGGCACGTCTACTCCACGCGGGAACGAACATTCCCGCAAAAAACGACACCGTTCGCACCTCGGCGCGCTCGACAGGGCGCCGAAGGCGCGAAGGCCTTTTTGCGCTCTGGGCCTAGGAGCCGCCTGAACGGCCCGGCACCCGGAGCTGACTTACCCTAATAAGGTGATGATGCTGCGCCGCTGGAGTTTGGCTCCAATAGGCGTCGATGCGCGCCTTGCCCGCCACAAAAAGGTCCGTACCCGGGCGTTCGAAGGCTTTGCGCCGGAGTCAGGCCCCAGATAGGGTGTCCCAGGGCCGACCAGAACCTTGCAAATATAGCAAAGGGGGAAGGGGGGATCAAGTCCCCCCGGCTCCTACTTCTTCAATTCCTCTCCAACCTCTTCAATAGCTTCGCCGACTTTCCGCCGCGCCCGTCCGTATCCGCCCTGAATCTGTCCCTCGAATTCGTCGGCAACACCCTCATCGTGGAGGTTCTCGTCGTCAGTGAGGTCCGCCACGCTCTGTTTGACCTTTCCCTTGACCTCTTTCGTCTTGCCCTCGAGCTCGTCGCTATTCATAGACACCTCCGCCGGACGTTCTCTACAAGAATCGGTGCCTCATCCGGGGACTGGGGACACTCAATCGGGACAGTCACCGGTGACTGTCCCCAGGCCAGAAAGTTCAACAACAATTGCCAAAACTTCAACAACGGTGCCCGCATCTCCTTGTAAACCAGTGCTCATTCAATTCGGGGACACTCAATCGGGACAGTCAAGGTTGAGTGTCCCCGCCCTCCGGGATGCTACGATTTCCCCCAAAGTGCCGCGACTCATTGCCTCACCTGCGGTCATCAAGGCGGCCGGCACCAAGCCCAAGCGGATCGAGGAGTACGCCGGACGGGTCAACTCCGGTCATTCGGAGGTCAGCGTGGCGCGCATGGTGTCGCCCGAGGGATGGCTCGAGCCGGGTCAGCGTCCCGACTTCGAGGAGATCACCATAGTCCTGAAGGGACTGCTGCGCGTAGAACACGACGGCGGCGTGCTGGACGTTCGCGCCGGCCAGGCCATCGTCACCGCGGCCGGAGAGTGGATTCGCTACAGCACGCCCGAACCCGGCGGAGCGGAATACGTCGCGGTCTGCGTTCCGGCGTTCTCACCCGATACGGTCAATCGCGACAAGGATGAATGAGACAGTCGACGGCGACCGTCACCGCATCACCCGGCTCGCGAGGCTCAGCAGGAAGGTCACGAACCACACCACGATCGGCAGCGACGGGTACCGATCCGCGCGGATGGCCAGGTTTGCGATCGACGGGACGGTTCGAATTGCCGTCGCGACCCCTACGGCGCCGATCACGAAGTACAGCGGGAACACGAACCGTTCGGCTCTGACGAGCGCGGGGCTCAGAGCCGCGACGTAGGTGACGGTGATCGCCACCGTCCACAGCAGGCCGCGCGTCGTGACGGCATCGAGCGGCGGCGTACGGCGGAGCCCGGCCCACAACGCACCCGCGGCAAACACGCTCCAGGGCGCAGCGAACCACACGAGCCTGATGAGATACCAGCCGGCGTTCACGAGCGCGTGGGGGATCACCGCGGGATCCGTCAGGCGAATCGACGCGCCGAGCCGCGTCGCGTTGTAGAACGTCAGGAACGACTCGCCGGTCGTTCGCACGTAGACGCTCTCGTAGATCGCAATCATGACCGCCGCCGAAACGACGGCGACGCCGAGACCGATCCCTGGCCAGATCGACGCGGAGCCTTTCGCGTCCTGCGGAGGAGGGACAATCACAATCCACAGCGCCGCGGCCGAGAGCGCGAGCACGGCGAACGCCCCCTTGATCAGGACGAGCGCGCAGAACGCCCCGGCGATGAGCGCAATCCACGAGGGATGCGTTCGGGCACGATGCGTGGCGTACAGCATCGCGAGAAAGCACACCAGCAGCGGATGCTCCTGGTTCCCCCGAATCCGATAGACGAACGCGAGCGGGATCAACTGCAGCAGCCACGCGAGCGACCGCGCCTCGACGCCCCTCATGACGAACGCGGCGACCGCCGGAATCAGCGCGATCGCCGCCGCCTGAAAAATCATGTTGACGACGTAGGCGGCCTGCTCGGGAGGAAAGCCGGAGCGGATGAGCAGTGCCGGGAGCAGCAGGATCCCGACAGGGTGCTCGCGAAACAGCCCCTGCTGGTTCCACTCTCCTCTCCATTCGGGAGCGATCCAGCGCGACAGGGGCTCCTGCGCGAGCGAGGCGGACAGCTTTGCGTAGAGCGCCGAGTCCGGGTCGCGGCTGCGATACCCGGCCGCGACGAGCAGCGCAGCCGCCGTGACGATCGCGGCGCACCAGAGGGCCGCCTGCTTCACCGGCGGAACCTCACGCCCGCGCGCGGCACCGATCATGTCAGCGAGCGTCGAGCGGAACGCCGGACTCGCACAACGGGCATTGGGACGGAGTCCACAGGTTGAAGGGAAACTCCGCCAGGCTCTCGAGGATCACGTTCTGGCTCTCGGCAAACGACGCGGCCGACGATCCGAGCACGGCGAGCGAGGCCATGGCCACGGGCTCGGCGCCGCAATCCCGCAGATCCGCCAGCGTGCCGCGGACCGCGGAGCCCGCGCTGATGACGTCGTTCACGATCGCCACGCGTTTCCCGCTCAGCCCGGCCCGGAGGGCGCGCGGAATGCGGTACTCCACCGGGAACAGCGACCCGCCCTCCGCCTCCGAGGGCTCGATCCTCTCGGCGTAGCAGAACTCGACACCGAGATCCATGGCGACGAGCAGCGCGACGAACGCGCCCTCGACGAGGGGCCCGCAGACGACGTCGACGGCGTGCCCGTCGAGGCGCCTGGCCAGGAGCGCCGCGCGCTGGCGCACGAACTCGGGCCGCAGGCAGAGCAGCTCGAGGTTCATCCAGAGATCGCTGTGATGACCGGACTCGAGGGCGAAGTGGCCGATGCGGCCCGGCAGCATGCTGACGCGCTGCTCCTCCTCTAAAAGAGCACGGACGGCCGCTTCGTCCGATCGCCTCGCCGCTTCGCGCACCGAGCACGCGAACGCATTCACGGCGTCCCACGACGCGCCGCGCTCGGTCAGTCGGCGCGCGAGCGGGACGTTCCCCTGTGCGATCGCCGCGTGGAGGGGCGTGTAGTCGTCCTGCCCCCGCGCGTTGACGTCGGCGCCGGCCGCGATGAGCTGCCGCGCCGCTTCGTCCTCGGATTTCCAGATCGCGGCGTGCAGCGGCGTGTCCCCGGTCGAGGCGCGGGCGGCAGGCGTGACCGGCCCGGCGTGCGACCATTCCGGATCCCGGCCGAGATGTTCGAGGAACTCCTGCAGGTTCATGACGCGCTCGCCCAGAGCCTACCATTTGTGACGGCAAGGCAGCAGTCCTACAATCGCGCCAACGATCACTTCACAGAGGAGGATGCGATGACACGGTGGCTCACGATCGCCGCGACCGGCGCGGCCTGTTGCCTGCTCGCGGTCGCCAGCGCGGTTGCCCAGCCGGCACCGTTCACCGTCGGGCCCGTGACAGCGGCGGCGGGCACGACGGCGTCCGGCGCGATCGCGATCCCGCCGCGGTCGGGCGACGACGGCACGACGATTCCGATCAGCGTGATTCACGGCGCGCGGCCCGGACCGATCCTCGCGCTGACGGCCGGCGTCCACGGACAGGAGTACGCGCCGGTCATCGCGCTCCAGCGCGTGTTGAGATCGCTCGACGCGAAGTCGCTCACCGGCACCGTGGTGCTGGTGCACGTCGCGAACATGCCCTCGTATCTCGCCCGCACCATCTACTACGCGCCGGCGGACGGCAAGAACCTGAACCGCGTGTTCCCGGGCCGCGCCGACGGCACGCTGTCCGAGCGCGTCGCGTTCGCCATCACCCGCGACGTGATCGAGCAAGCCACCCACGTGATCGATCTGCACTGCGGCGACGGCAACGAGTCGCTGCGGCCGTACACGTACTGGATCACGACCGGCGCGCCGGCCGTCGCCGAAGCCGGGAAGCAGATGGCCCTCGCCTTCGGCTTCGACCGCATCGTGGTCGATCGCGAGCGCCCCCTCGATCGGGCGGCGTCGATCTATCTCTCGAATACGGCCGTCACGCGCGGCAAGCCGGCGCTGACGATCGAGTCCGGCGGCCTGGCACGGACCGACGAGGAGTCGATCGCCGCGATCGAACGCGGTGTCGCGGGCGTCATGAGGCATCTCGGCATGAGGCCTGACGGTCCTCCGCCGGCCGCACAGCCGATCCTGCTCGAGCGGAGCGAGGTCCTGCGAAGCGGCGCGACGGGCATCTTCTATCCGGCTGTCGAGCGCGGCCAGACCGTCCCGCAGGGCGCGCTCATCGGACGCGTCACGGACTTCCATGGCAAGGCGATCGAGGAGATCAAGGCGCCGTTCGCGGGCGAAATCCTGTACGTGATCGGCACGCCCGCGATCAGCAAAGGCGAGCCGATCGCGTTCGTCGCATCGACTGTGAAATGACGTCCCGCCGCGGCAGGCGCTAGCGTCCGGCCGAGGGCGTCGTCGACGGCGTCATCGGCACGCCCATCTGCCACAGCATGAACGCATACGTGAACGCGGTCTCGCGCAGTGCGTCATAGCGGCCCGAGGCGCCGCCGTGGCCCGCGCCCATGTTGGTTTTCAGGATGAGCGGGTTCCTGTCGGTCTTCGTGGCCCGCAGCTTCGCGACGAGCTTCGTGCCTTCCCAGTACGGCACCTGGCTGTCGTTGAGCGACACTTGTACGAGCATCGCCGGGTAGTTCGTGGCCTTGACGTTGTCGTACGGCGAGTACTGCATCATGTAGTCGAACGCCGCCTTCTCGTTCGGGTTGCCCCACTCGAGATACTCGCTCGTCGTCAACGGCACCGACGCGTCGAGCATGGTGTTGATCACGTCGACGAACGGCACCTGCGAGACGACGGCCTTGAAGAGGTCCGGCCGCATGTTGGTGGCGGCGCTGACGAGCAGTCCGCCCGCGCTGCCGCCCTGGATCACGAGCCGGTCCGGCGAGGTGTACCGGTTCTTGACGAGAAAGTCCGCGCAGTCGACGAAGTCGTTGAACGTGTTGATCTTCTTCATCAAGCGCCCGGCTTCCCGCCATTCCTCGCCGAGCTCGCCGCCGCCTCGAATGTACGCCGTGACGAAGACCACGCCGCGATCGAGCAGGCTGAGGCGGTTCGAGGAGAACGTCGGCGCGCCCGACGCGCCGTACGAGCCGTAGCCATAGAGGAGCAGCGGAGCCTTCCCGTCGAGCGCCACGCCCTTCCGGTGCACGATCGACATCGGGACCTTGACGCCGTCTCGCGCCACGGCCCAGATCCGCTTCGCGTCGTAGCGGGACGGATCGTAGCCGCCGAGCACGTCCTGGCGCTTGAGCAGCTTCCGCTGGCGCGTGTTCAGGTCGTACTCGTAGACGGTGGAGGGCGTCACCATCGACTGATAGTTGAAGCGGATCGTCGTCGTGTCGAACTCCGGGTTCCGCGCGAGCGACAGCGCGAAGTCGGGCTCGTCGGTCGTGACGCGGTGCGACGCGTGGGTCTTCGGGTCGATCACGCGAAGCTCGGTCAGCCCGCCCTCGCGCTCGGATACCACGATGTGCCTGGCGAAGAAGCTCAGCCCCTGGATCTTGATCGCCGGGTTGTGGTCGATGAAGGGCGTCCAGTTCTTCTCTGACGGGTCGCTCATCGGCGCCTTCACGACGCGGAAGTTCTTCGCGTTCCTGTTCGTCGTGATGTAGAAGAGCCCCTCGTAGTGATCGACATTGTACTCGTGGCCCGCCTCGCGCGGCAGGATCACCTTCAGGGCGGCGTCGGGCGTCGACGCGGGGAGATAGCGGAACTCCGTCGACGTCTTCGCGTAGCTGCCGAGGAAGATCACCTTCTTGTCGAGCGAGCGTCCCGCGCCGACGTCGAACTGTTCGTCCTTCTCGTCGTACAGCAAGTCGTTCGACGAGGCGCCCACGACGTGGCGCCAGAACTTGTCGGATCGCTTCGAGACCGGATCCTCCGTCGTGAAGAACAGCGTCTTGTTGTCGAGGGCCCACACGACGGAGCCGACGCGCTCGATGTTCTCCGCGAGCGTGCGGCCGCTCCGCAGATCCTTGACGTGCAGCGCGTACTGCCGGTAGCCCGTGGTATCCGTGGTATACGCCAGCCAGTTCCCGTCATCGCTCACGGTGAAGTCGCCGAGCCCGAGGAACTTGTGCCCTTCGGCGAGCGCGTTGAGATCGAGAAGCACTTCCTCGGCGCCGTCCATGCTGCCCTTGCGGCGGCACATGTACCGGATACTGCTTCCCCTCCTGCGTGCGCGAGTAATAGAAGTATTCGCCGATCCGCGACGGCACGCTCAAATCGGTCTGCTTGATCCGCCCCAGCATCTCCGCGTAGAGCGACTCCTGCAGCGCCTTCGTCGGCGCCATCACCTGCTCGGTGTACGCGTTCTCGGATTCGAGGTATTTGATGACGTCGGGATTGCTCTTCTCCCGCAGCCAGAAATAGTCGTCTTTGAGCGTGTAGCCGTGGATGGTCGTCGTGTGCGGCTTCTTCGCCGCGATCGGCGCCTGTACCGTCTGCCGGGCGAATGCGGATGGCGCGGTCAGCGCCACGGCAAGAACGAGCGCGACATCGTGCTTCTTCATGGGACCTCAGCCAGGTGCGAAGAGTTCGCGCTGATTATACGAGCTGGGCGGGCGCCCGCGCTCAGCGGGGAATGACGTAGTCCTGATACTGCGGGTCCTTGTCGAGACGATGGCGGGCAAGGAAAGCCCACGCCGCCTTGTTGATCTCGCCGGATCGGCCGTAGTAGTTGTGCGTGTGTCCGTTGATCTCGTGCAGCTCGACGCCGAAGCCATTGTCGTTGAGGTAATCCCGGCCGGCCCTGACCTGCTTCAGCGGGAAGAACGAATCGTTCGTGCCGACCCAGATCGCCATCGGGATCTTGCGCGGCGCCTTGCCGACATAGGGCCCGACCATCGGCGTGAGACTGCCGGCGTGGACCGCCACGGCCGCGAAATACTCCGACTCGAGCACGCCCATCGCGAGGCCGTGCACGGCGCCCGCCGAATGTCCGAACAGGTACATCCGCTTCGGATCGACCGAGTACTTCGCCCGGAGTCCCTCGATGAACCGGTGCAGGAAGAGCGGCCCGTCGTCGCGCATGCTCCAGCCCTCGCGAACCGTCGAGTCCGGCCCGGCAAGGATGATCCCTTCCTTCTTCGCGATCGATTCCCAGTGCTCGACGAGGATCCTGCCGTCCCGTCCGGATCCATGCAGCAGGATCACGAGCGGCGGCGGATTGTCCTTCACCTGGTCCGGCACGAACAGGTAGAACGTCCGGTCGGCCGCAGAGACGCTCATCGTCTCCTTGACGATCTTCGCCGCGTGCACAACCGCCGCGGACATCACGATGGCCACTACAGTCAGGAGGCTTCGCATGGCGCACCTCGGTCGCTCGGTCGTCCGGTCGTCCGGTCGTTCGGTCGTCCGGTCGTTCGGTCGTCCGGTCGTTCGGTCGTCCGGTCGTTCGGTCGTTCGGTCGTTCGGGCATTCGAACCTGTGAACTCGTGAACTCGTGAACCCGTGAACTCGTGAACCCGTGAACCTGTGAACCCGTGAACTCTAACCAGCCACCTGTCTGTAATACTGCTCGTACATCGGCACGACCATGTCGACGCAGAACGTCTCCCGGACGCGACTGCACGCCGCTTCCGAGACGGTACGCGTGGAGCGCGGGATCGGTCAGGAGCGCCACCGCGCTCGCGGCCATGCCGTCGAGATCCGCCGGCTCGTGGAGGAAACCGGTCGATCCGTGGCTGATCACTTCAGGCAGGCCGCCAACTCTCGAGGCGACGACCGGAACCTCGCACGCCATCGCCTCGAGCGCCGCGAGGCCGAAGCTCTCCTGCGACGAGGGGAGGAGGAAGACGTCCGAGACCGAGAGCAGCGGAATCACGTCCTCCTGCGCGCCGAGCGCCTCCACCTGGTGCGCGACGTTCAGCTCGCGCCCAAGGCGGTACGCCGTGCCGAGCTCGGGTCCGTCGCCGACGAGCAGCAGCCTTGCGGGGACCGAGCGGCTGATGCGCGCGAATACCTCCATCACCGCGTCGATCCGCTTGACGGGCCGGAAGTTCGAGACGTGGATCACGAGGCGCGTCGCAGGATCGGGAGCGAACCGCTGCCGCAGCCCGGGCACGGATCGCCGTCGGTAGACCTGGCAATCGAGGAAATTCGGAATGACCTCGATGTCGCGCGTCACGCACAGCTCGCGGCGGGTGCTGTCCCTGAGGCTCTGCGACACGGCGGTCACGCCGTCCGACCGCTCGATCGAGAACGCGACGATCTCGGAGTACGACGGATCGCTCCCGACGAGCGTGATGTCCGTCCCGTGCAGCGTCGTCACGACACGCGGCGCCCCGCCATGTCCACCGGACGCGAGAACCTGCTGCGACAGCAGGGCCGCCGTCGCGTGCGGGATCGCGTAGTGAGCATGAATCACGTCCAGCCGGTACTCGCGCGCGACCTGCACGACCTTGTTGGCGAGCGACAGTACGTACTGTGGCTCGCGGAAGAGCGGGTAGCTCGGCGTGTGCACCTGATGAAAGGCCAGTCCTTCCTGGTACTCGCCGAGGCGGAACGGAGGATCGGTGCTGACCAGATGCACCTGGTGGCCGCGTTCGGCGAGCGCCTTGCCGAGCTCGGTCGCCACGATCCCGCTGCCGCCGACCGATGCGTAACAGATGATGCCGATATTCACGAGGGTTCAGGGTTCAAGGTTCAAGGTTCAAGGTTCAGGGTTCAGGGTTCGGGGTTCTTGAAAAGCGTCGAGCGGACGATTGGATCCTTCACGATGATGCCCTCGGCGAATGCGACGCCGGCGAGCGCGCCGAACTGGGCGTCGCGGCTCTGGATGAGCTGCTGGAACAGCGGTGACGTCAATCGGGTCGCGACGCCGCCGGCCGCTGGAGTGCGAAACTGGGTGGCGTGGCACGCCAGTGCCTTTCGTTTCACCTCGTAGTGCTCCGACACATCCACCACGAACGACGGCGTCGCCGAGTCGTTGATGAAGTAGTAGCACACCCACTCGGGACGCCAGGCCTCGGCGCCGGCGTCGTAGCGCCTCAGGCCGCTGTTGAACACGGCTTCCGTGAGCATCCTGCTCGCGGCCGCGTGATCGGGGTGGCGATCCTGGCCGTACGGAATCGCGACCGCACGCGGACGGGCCGTCCGGATGAGCGCGGCCGCCTGCCGTACGTGCTCGGCGTCGCTGCCGATGGCGCGATCGGGCAGGCGAAGGTTGGTGCGCCAGGCGGCGCCGAGCACCGCGCGCGCCGACTGTGCCTCCGCGAGCCGCTCGTCGACGGTACCGTTGCTCCCCATCTCGCCCGCGGTCAGATCGCACAGTCCCACGCGGTGGCCGAGCGCGGCATGCTTCGCCACGGTCCCGCCGAGGCCGATCTCGATGTCGTCGGGATGCGGACCGAACACGAGAAGATCGACGGCGTCCATGGGGCCGCTACCGCGTGGCCGGGAGGAGAGAGCCGACCACCTGCCCGATGAATCCGTCGAACGCCTGCGGCCGGATCCACCGCACGACCACGACGAGATCGTTCTGCCAGTCGATGTAGATGATGTTCGATCCGTTGCCCTGAAACGTCACGGACGTCGTCGGCGCGCTGGGAAACGCGGTCTTCTTTCCCGAGTTCAGGAACCAGTTCATGTAGCCGTACCCGTCGTTCGCCGGACCGGGCGACCGGGCCATCTCGATCCACTTCTGCGACACCAGCTGCCGATCCTTCCATCGTCCGTTCCGCAGGAAGAGATAGCCGAAGCGGGCCATGTCGCGCGCGGAGATGAACATGCCGCCGCCCCAGTGGCCTCCGCCGGTCATCGACTGCACCTTGCGGCCGTCGAGATCGATCCAGGAATTCTCGTAGCCGTGCCATCGCCACGAACTCGAGGCGCCGATGGGCTCCATGATCTCGTCGCGCAGGATCTCCGGCAGCGGACGGCGCGCGACCTGCAGCGCGGCGAGCGCCAGCACGTTGACTCTCACGTCGTTGTACTTGTATCGAGTACCGGGCTCGCTCAGCGGACGATTCGGCCAGTCGGACGGGGACTTTCCTTCGGGGCGATCGGCCCAATCCGGCTTCCCCCACAGCGTGCCCTGCCAGTCGCTCGTCTGCCGCAGCAGGTGCTCCCAGGTGATCTTCGAGTTGTGCGGACCATCGAAGAGCTCCGGCGTCGGCATGTAGCCGCCGACGGGATCGGTGACGTCGCGAATCAGTCCCTTCTGCCAGAGAAGGCCCACGACCGTCGACAGGAAGCTCTTCGTCACGCTGAAGGTCATGTCGACTCTCGTCGTCTCGCCCCACTCCGCCACGACGTAGCCGTTCCTGACGACGATGCCGTTGAGCGCGCCGCGAGGCTTGACCGGACCGATTGGCGCGTCGAACGGCTCGCGTCCGAACGACGTCGCCAGTTCGACGGCGAGATCCTTGCTGGTCTGGTTTTCGCTCGCGATCGAGAACTTGATTGCCTCGTCGAGCTTCGCGGCGTCGATGTTCGCCTGCGCGGGGGGCGCGGTGCGCCACGCGAAGCGGTCGGGGAAGTACGCTGCGGACTTTTCTGTCGTGCTCTGGGCGATTCCGTCGAGCGACAGCGCAACGAGCAGGGCGGCAGCGACTCCGACACGCATCATGGCAGCCGGATTATGTCACGACCCCATTGCCTTCTCGAGAAGCACCGGACCGCCGTGGGCCGCGATCGATGCGAACACGGGGACACCGTCGAAACGATGATCCGCGTACGCGCGCCGCGCGCGATCCACGAAGCCCAGCTTGCGGAAAATGTGCTGCGACACGGGGTTGGTGGCTTCGGTGACGGCCTTCCGATAGCCGCGCCGGCCGCCCGCCGCGATGCACCGTTCGACGAGGCCCTGCGCGACACCCTGCCTGCTGAACCGGCGCGCGACGCCGAGGAGGAACAGGTGCAGCGAGTCGCCCGGCAGCGGAATGCTGCCGCGCCGGTACTCCGAGTCCAACTCGCCGAGAATGTCGAAGATCGGCGCGAACTTCGGGCTCAGCCGCTCGACGCCGTCAGGGAACGCCGACGCCGAGTCCTCCGCGAGCAGCACGCCCATCATCTCGCCGGTCGACGACCGCGCGACCATCGTCAATCCGCCGGTCGCGGCACGCGGCCGATAGAGATCGACGAGCTCTTCGAACTCGCCCGTCGTCAGGCCGACGGCAACCGCGGGGGGATCGTCGGTCGTGAACACCTCCGCCAGCAGCGGGACAATCTCGTCGACGTCCCGCGGGCCGCAGACGGCGTAGCTGACCATCACTCGAGCCGATTCTACACTCCGCGCCGCGTCATGCGATCCGGATGGCGGCGCGGATGCGCGCGATCTGCTGAAGGTGCATCAGGTCGTGCCCGGCGTACAGGCGGCGGAGGTGTTCGAGCGATTCCTCGCCGCGTTCGGCGTGGACGCCGACCCGCTGCAGGTCGGCGGGAGTGGCGCGCTCAAGCAGGCGCAGGTTGGCGCCACGCAGCACCTCGAACGTCGCCAGGGACTGCTCGGGATCGGACTCGTCGTAGTGCAGCCGGTCGGCCCACAGGTCCTGGTCGTAGCCGGTGATGACAGGACGATCCTGCGCAAGGATCAATCGCACGCGCCAGGCCCACACGAGATCCGAGTCGGCGAGATGCTGCAGGACGTGCGCGATGGACCATTTGCCTTCGCGCTCGCGCTGCCGCAGGGCCCTGGCAGGCAGTCCGTCGATTGCCCGTCGAAGCGCCGGGGGCGTCTCCCGGGCCACGCTCATCGGGTCGCGCGTGCCGAGCAGATCGAGAATCGCGGCCACGTACGCTGCTGCGTGCCCAGCCGCACCACTCGCGGGATTCGTGAACACAGACATGCCCTGATTTTACGACGCATGACGATGTGACAGAATACGCGCACTCTTCTCACCAACTCCTGGAGCCGCGCCACGCTCATGATTCGAACCGCCGCCCTGCTGACGATGCTGACCCTCGCGGCCGCGATCACGGACGCCCAGCAGCCCGTCGATCCGCTGCAGACGCGCCCCGAGCGCTCGAACTTCGAGGAGACGAGCCGCTACGACGACGTCTCGTCGTTTCTGAAAGCGATCTCGGCGAAATCGCCGCTCGTGCGGGTGCTGACCTTCGGCACGACCGAAGAAGGACGCGCGATGCCGCTCGTGACGCTCTCGAACCCGGCCGTCGCGCGGCCGGCGGACACGCCTGCCGGGCGGCCGGTCGTGTTCCTCCTCGCGAACATTCATGGCGGCGAGGTGGAGGGCAAGGAAGCCGTGCAGGTACTGATGCGCCGGCTGACGAGCGGCGACCTCCGCCCGCTTCTCGATCGGATGGTCGTCGTGATCGCGCCGATCTACAACGCCGACGGCAACGACGCGATCGACGTCATGAATCGCACGGCGCAGTACGGACCCGTCGCCGGCGTGGGACGCCGCGAGAACGTGAAGGGGCTCGATCTCAACCGCGACTACATGAAGCTCGAGTCCGCCGAGGCCCGCGCGCTCGCTGGCGCGTTCACGGCGTGGGACCCACACCTCATGGTCGATCTCCACACGACCAACGGGTCGTACCACGGCTACCACCTGACGCACTCGATCCCGCTGAACCTGTCGCTCGGCAAGACCACGCTCGACTACCACCGCGAGCAGATGATGCCGGCGATCATGAAGGCGCTCGAGGCCAACCACAAATTCCGGTCGTACTACTACGGAAACTTCGGCCGCGGCGGCACGGCCTCCGGCGAGCTCCGCCGCTGGAACAGCTTCGATCACCGTCCCCGCGCCGGGCAGAACTACGTCGGGTTCCGCAACAGGCTGACGATCCTCTCCGAGGCCTACTCGTATCTCTCGTTCAAACGCCGCATCGAGGTGACCGAACGGTTCGTCGAGGAGATCCTGAAGTATGTCGACGGCCACCGGGCTGAGATCATCGCACTGACGAAGTCCCTGGACGCCGACTGGATGAAGCGCGCGCAGGGCGCCGACGAGATGCCACTGGGCGTCGAGTACCAGATGACGGCGCTGCCGAAGCCGGTCGAGATCCTTGTCGGCGAGGTGAAGCAGGAAGTCAATCCACGGAACCAGCGCCCGATGACCGTCGCGATCGAAGACAGCTTCAAGCCGGAGCTGATGCAGGACTACGCCTACTTCGTGCCGACGCGATCGGTGCCGATGGCGCGGACCTACGTCCTGCCCGACGGCGCCGCCTTCCAGCCAATCGTCGACAAGCTCCGCCAGCACGGCATCGTCGTCCAGGAGCTCGCCGCGCCGCTCTCGACGGACGTGACCAGCTTCGTCGTCGACGCCGTCAACAAATCACAGAAGCCGTTTCAGGGACACAACGAGGTAAAACTGACGGGCAAGTACGTCGCCGAGAAGACCACGCTTCCAGCCGGGAGCCGCGTCGTGCGCCTCGCGCAGCCGCTCGGCCTGCTCGCCGCGTACCTGCTCGAGCCCGAGAGCGACGACGGCCTGACGAACTGGAACTTCCTCGATCAGTGGCTGGAAGCGGGCAAGCCCGCGCCAGTCAGAAAGATCATGACGAACGTGGATGTGAAGACGAAGTAGCTCCCAGCTTCCAGCTTCCAGCTTCAGCTAGAGCATTCTCTTCTCAAGCGCCCGGCTGAAGATCTGAATGCTCTCAGCTGGAAGCTGGGAGCTGGAAGCTGAAAGCTACAACTTACCTATCCCCCTGCTCCGTCGTCGTCTTCTTCGGCTCCGCCTTCGCGGTGTTCTTCACGTGCTTGTCGAGCCAGGCCGACCAGCGCGCCCACAGATCCAGCAGCGTCTCCTTCGACGCCGGCCCGTGATCCTCGAGTGGATACAGGTAGAGTGCCGTCGTTTTCCCCAACCCGTTCAGCGCGTGATAGAGCCGGATCGAGTTGGTCGGATCGGTGCCGACGTTCTGATCCGCGAGGCCGTGATACATGAGGAGCGCGCCGGTCATGTTGTTGGCGTAGAGGAACGGCGACATCGAGAGGTAGACGTTCGGCGCTTCCCACAAGTCGCGGCGCTCGGTCTGGAAGCCGATCGGCGTCAGCGTCCGGTTGTACGCGCCGTCCCCCGCGATCCCGGCCTTGAAGAACGGCGTGTGCACCATCGCGTTCACGGCCGAGAACGCGCCGTAGCTGTGCCCGCCGATCGCCAGGCGCGTGCGGTCCACGAGGCCGCGCCGATCGAGCTCGTCGATCACGGCCGCAAGGTTGTTACGGAGGTCGTGCACGTAGTTGTTGTTCATCTGACCGGACGGACCGACGATCGGCGAGTCGGGCTCGACGACCGCGTAGCCCAGGCGCACCAGGAACTCCATCGACCGCAGTCCGAACGCCTGGAATGAATTCTTGTTGTACGTGCGATCGGGCCGATCGTAGGCATCCTGATCTTCGAACTCGCGCGGGTAGAACCAGAAGATCGCCGGCAGCCGCGTGCCGCGCTGGTAGTTCTGCGGCAATGTGACGGTCGTCCTGAATTTGAACCCGTCGGCGCGCTCGATGGTGAAGCGTTCGACGACGGCGTTGGTCACGTCGGCCGTGTAGTCCTGGTTCTGCGTGATCTGCGTGCGCTTGCCGTTCTGCACGAGGTACTGCTGGGGCACGAGCCTGGGGCCCTCGCGCGAGACGATGAAGCGGCCGGCGTCGATGTCGAGCGCCGTCGACACGCGCTCGAAGACGTCGCGGTTCTCGCTTTCGTAGATCCGCTGCTTCTCGCCCGTCTTGATCGCGACCTTGTCGATGAAAGTCCTGGGACCGACCTCGTTCGGGTTGCGATCGTAGGACGTCCCCTGCAGATAGACACTCGTACCGTCGGCCGACAGCTGCACGGGACCGCTGCCACCGCCGCCGCCGCGCCCGCCGCCTCTCCCGCCGGCGGCACCCGCGCCGCCGCCGCGTACGCCCATGAGCGAACCCGGATTCGCGTAGACGTCGTCGGTACGGTACCGGGCGAGCGTGTGGCGCTGCGCGGGCTCCGCGAGATTGACCGCGTACTCGACGGTGTTCTGCCCCGCGCGCTCGCTGAAGAAGATCATCTTCATGTCGGGCGAGAAGCGCAGCCCGATCATGCGCGTGTTGCTCTCGAACAGCTGCTTCTTTCCGGCGTCGTCGAACGGCGGCTGCCACTGATAGAGCCGATCCTTGCGATCCGGTGTCCTCGCGCCGCGGCCGCCCTCGTCTTCACTGGCCGCGCCGCGCCCTCCGCGGCCGCCACGGCGGCCTTCGCCCGGCGGCGGCGGTTCCTGTTCCAGGAACGTCAGCCCCTGGCCGTCCGGCCGCCACGCGATCTCGCGCTTCCCCTGCTGCGCGGCGCCGCCGCGGCCGCCACCGGCAGGCGGATCGGCTGGCTGCGTGTCGTCCTGCACGCCCAGGTTGATGGGGCGGTCCGTTACTTTCGCGAGGACCTTGCCGTCCACGTCCCAGATCTCATCGACCTGCCCGAAGCTGCTGGCCGGCACGTCGTACGAGAAGGGCTTCACCATCTTCGCCACGCGGACGAATTTTCCGTCCGGCGACGCGTCGATCGATCGCACCATCGACGGCTGACCGATCTTCTTCACGGTGCCCTTCTGCACGTCGACGAGCGCGACCTGCGCCGTGGTGTGCCACTCGAGGAGCTCCTTGTCGTGCGTCGTCGACATCAGGCTCGGAAACGTGCGCAGGCGATTCCGGTCCGCGTCGGCGATCTTTACCGTCGGACCGCTGGGCGCCGCCGGCGACGGCGGCATCGGCGCGCGGCCATCGGGCACGAGCACCGCCGCGATCTGTCTGCTGTCAGCGGTGAACTCGAAGCTCGTGACGAGCGTGGCCAGGAGCGGCGTCTTCGTCAGCTGTCTCGACTTTCCTGTCGCGACATCCGCGACCCACACGTGCGTCGCGTCGTCCCCGTGCACGAGATAGGCGACGCTCGCGCTGTCCGGCGACCAGACGGCGTTCGAGACGCGCGTCCCGGCAGGCGTTTGAATCGGCTTCTTCGCGCCGTCGGCGGCCGAGATGATCTGGATGCCGACGTTGTTGCGGATCGTCAGCGCGCGCGCCCTGTTCGCCTTGTAGTCGACGAACACGCCGCCGAGCTCGTGGAACGGCTTCGAGAACGTCTTCATCAGCACCGGACCGTCGCCGATCTCGTGGAGGAACCACTTCCGGTCGGGGCTCAGGTTCGTCAACGTGACGTTCAGGTGTCGCGGCGCCAGCACCGCGTCGGCGATCTCCTTCGGCGGCTGCGCGTAGCTGTCCTGCTTGAGGACCTCGTCCGCCCAGCCGCTCGAGTTGTTCGCCGGCGGCGGCTGCTGCGCGGACTGCCCGGCGAGCCGCAGCGGAACGATCAAGAGAAGCAGAACGGGAATGACACGCACGAAGCGCTGCGCATGTGCCTTCGTCATGAGGCCTCCGAAAACGGGTCGACGACGGGAAGGGTCGAGGCTGGAAACGTTCCGCTGACACGCGTCAGTTCAGGGACGGAAGATACATCACGGCGCCGGGGCCTGTCGAGGCGCGTCAGGTTCCCGCGCGTTCAGGATCTCGCTTTCGGCTTGTAGGAGGGCGGCAGCGTGCCGTGAATCTCCTGAACGTAGTGCGCGCGCGCCTCGTGCTCGGCCATCTTCCCGCCCGCGTACATCGCGGCTTCGCGAAAAACGGCGTCTAGCTGGCGCGCGGGGAGGAACTTCAGCAGGGCCGGATCGTACCCTCTTGCGCGGAGATAGTCGTCGATGATCGCGCGCTCGAGGAGGGCTTGCGGCGCTTCGAGAGGAGTTTCAGGCCGAATCTTGTCGTGCTCTGCGGCCACGGGTCACCCCCAACTTCAAACCCGGAGGATCCTCCGCATCATACGCCCGTTCCCGCACAGTTTTGCACCTCGATCACGATCACGACATCCGGGCACGGCCGCACGCATCCGGAATCGGGGGGAAATGTCAGGTTTTGGTCTGGCACCTTGCTTGCCAGCGACCTGTCAGCCATGCGTGTAGCCGACGTCCTCCGCAGCGACCTTTTCCGCTTCGTTGCCGGGCTTCTGCTGCTGAGCACAGCCGCACTGACGAAGATGGCGGCGCCGACCGAGCTGCTGTGGAAAGTCAGCATCGCGGCCACGGAAGGCGGACACTGGCTCGCGATCGCCGCGCTCCTGCCTGCGCTTCCGCGCAGCGGACAGAAGGTCCTCGGAAAGCTCGGAAGCCTGCTGAGCCTCGGTGCGTTCGCGCTCTTCGCGCTGCCTCTCTACCAGGCGCAGCAATTGAACCGAGAGTTGCCGGGACGGCTCGACGCGAGCTTCGGCGCCGAGCGCCGCGAGCGCGCGAAGTTCGCCGAGGACGCGCGCGCGGAGCCCTTCGTCCCCACTGATGTTCTCTCGTCAGTCCGGTCGCGTCCCGTTCGTCTCGAAGAGCGCGTGTTCAACACGCCCGACGGCGAGAAGCTCACGATGGATATCTTCCGTCCCGGCTACGTGCACGGTCCACTCCCCGGCGTGCTCGTGATGCACGGCGGAAGCTGGCAGACGGGGAACAGCCGCGAGTTCGTCGCGCTGAACGGATACCTCGCGGCGCGCGACTACCTGGTCTTCTCGGTGAACTACCGGCTCGCGCCGAAGTGGAAGTTCCCGGCCGGCCGCGACGACGTCCTGTCTGCGATCGCGTACCTGAAGGTGTACTCGAAGGAGCTTGGGCTCGACCCGACGCGGCTCGCGCTGGTCGGCCGGTCGGCAGGCGGTCAGCTCGCGCTGCTCGCGGCCTACACGGCGAACGAGCCCGCGATCCGCGGGGTCGTGTCGGTGTACGGCCCGACGGATCTCCGCTACGGCTACGAGCACCCCGCGCGCAAGCAGCTGATCGACACGCGCGGCGTGCTCGAAACGTACCTCGGCGGATCGCCCGAGAAGGCAGACGAGGCGTACTTCGCCGCGTCGCCGATCAACTTCGTGACGCCGACGTCGCCGCCGACGCTGCTGATCCACGGAATGCACGACGGGCACGTCTCTCCCGAGGAGAGCGTGCGGCTCGAAACCAAGCTGCAGGAGTCCAGCGTCAAACACGTGTTCCTCCGCCTGCCCTGGGCGACGCATGGCTGCGACTGGAGCTTCAACGGCCCGTGCGGACAGGTGACGACCTACGCGATCGAGCACTTCCTCGATCGGGTGATGAAGGCGCCCAAGCCCGCGGCGAAGGATCAGGGCCGGCTCGCGATGAAGCGGGTCGCGAAATAGATCCAGACCTCCTGTTCCGGTCCGGCTAAAGCGCTTTCAGAGTCTTGTAGTGTCCACCTTCAGGTGGACCTGTTCAGGTCCGGCTAAAGCCGGACAACTACAAGCGACGTCCGGCTAAAGCCGGACACTACAGCGCAGCAAGGCCGTGATAGCATCCGCGCCCGTATGCCGTTCCGCCGCAGGCTGATTTCCCTCGTCATCGCGCTCGCCGCGTGGCACGCCGCTCCGATCGTCAGGGCACAGAACGCTCAACTCGATCCCATCCAGTACACGTTCCGCGTCGCGAGCGCCGCGAAGCACGTCGCCGAAATCGAAGCCAGGATTCCGACCGGCGATCAGCCGTCGATCGATCTGATGATGCCGGTATGGACGCCCGGCTACTACGTGGTGGAAGACTACGCGGGCCGCGTGCAGGATCTCGTCGGGCGAGGCGTTGACGGGACGATCCTCGACACCACGAAGCCACAGCCGAACCGGTGGCGGATCCAGACCAATCGATCGCCGGTCGTCGTGCTCACGTACAAGCTGCTCTGCCAGGGACGATCGGTGACATCGAACTGGGTCGACGCGGATCTCGGCGTGATCAACGGCGGTGCGGCGTTCATTACTCTCGCCGAAAACGTTCGCCGCCCGCACGACGTCACGATCGAACTGCCGCCCACGTGGAAGTCGAGCGCGAGCGGGCTCGAACCGGCGCCCAGGGGCGGATCCAATCGCTACCGCGCGGCCGACTTCGATACCCTCGTCGACTCGCCGATCGTCGCCGGCGATCTCGACATCCACGAATTCGTCGTCGACGGATCCAGGCATCTCCTGGTCGACGCGGGCGACCGCTCGCAGTGGAGCGGAGGACGGGACGCCGCGAAGGATCTCGAGAAGATGGTCCGCGAGGTGCGGAAGTTCTGGGGTGCGCTGCCGTTCAATCGCTACGTCTTTCTCAACGTGATTCGCCAGGGCGGCGGAGGACTCGAGCACTCGAACTCCACGCTCCTGACATCCTCGCCGAAGGCGACGGAGCCGACCAGGCGCTGGCTGTCGTTTGTCGCCCACGAATACTTCCACGCGTTCAACGTCAAGCGTCTGCGGCCCGTGGAGCTCGGGCCGTTCGACTACGAGAAGCCGCCGACGACGACGAGCTTGTGGCTCTCCGAGGGAGGCACCACGTACTTCGCGGACCTGATGCTCGCGCGATCGGGCGTAATCACCCGCGAGGACTTTCTCGAATCCATGTCATCGGCGATTGCGTCGCTGCAGAAGTCTCCGGGCCGCCTGAAGCAGTCGCTCGAGCAGTCGTCCGCCGAGGTGTGGAACAACAGCAACTCTGGAGTCGGCGCCAAACCGACGACGGTGAGCTACTACGTCAAGGGCAACGTCGTCTCGTTCCTGCTCGACGCGCACGTCCGGCGGCTCACCAGCGGCAAGCGATCCATGGACGACGTGATGCGGCTCGCGTACGGGAGATACGGCGGCGAACGCGGCTTCACGGCTGACGAGCTCCGCAGGACGGTCGAAGAGGTCGCGGGCCGGGGAATGAAGGCGTGGTTCGCGAAATCGATCGAGGGCCCCGGCGAGCTCGACTACGGCGAGATGCTCGGATGGTACGGGCTGCGATTCAGCGCGAACGCCGGCGGAGCGAGCTGGCAGCTCGAAGAGCGGCCTCGCGCGACGGCTGCGCAGCGCCGCCAGCTCTCGGCGCTCCTCGCGTCATCGGGTCCAGTACCCGGACCGCGCGCGAACCGCTAGCCCGGCCCGTTTGACCTTCACGTCGACGCGATGCCTGCTGCCGGCGGGTCCCTGCCCGGCGACTACGACGGTGTACATCTCCCGCAGATCGTTGACGAGCCTCGCGATCGCCGGTCCCGGCGGCGGCAGCTCGCCACTCCCCGCCATGACCGGCGGAACCGGACTCTTCGGAACGTCCGGCACGACCATCCCGCCGGTGAAGCGCGCGATCTCCTCGAGCATCAGGCCCGGGCGAACGCGCGCATACGAGTCCTTGCCCTGCCACAAGTACATCGTCCGCGCCTCGCTGAGGACGTGGACGACGGTGCCCGCGAGGATCGCGCTCTGGATCGCCTCGGTCGAGGCGATCGTGTTGCCCGTCGCGCGGCCGTCAGAGACCAGGACGATTCCGCGGCGGCCAGGCTCCGGTTCGAGCGCGCGAACGGATTCCTGCACCGCGTCCCAGATCGGCGAGGGACCGTACTTGTCGCCGCGCCGAAAGTCGAGGGCCTTCCGCCCCTCGTCTATCAACTCCTTCCGGACGGACGTGAACGCCGGGCTGAGTACCAGGCGGTTCGCGATGCCGCCGATGCGCGCGCGATCGCCAGGCCGAAGCGCGGGCACGAGCGATCGCTCGATCTCGACACCGATGTCTCCGTAGTTCGTCATGCTCGCCGTGACATCGAAGAGCACGATCACGGTGACGGGCGCCGGAGGAGGGACGAGCTTCTGAATCGGCGCCGGCTTGCCGTCGACGAGCACCTCGAAGTCGTCGCTCGTCAGCCCGGCGACCGTGCTTCCCTCTCCGGTCATCACCGCGACCTCGATCGACTCGAGCCGCGTCTGTTCGGTCGCGGCGGGCCAGGCAAGGGCCACGCTGGCGGCAACGGCGAGCCATACGCGTGCGAATCGGTCGATCATTGGCGGGCCGCTACGTAATTCTTCCGGGCCCTGACGCGCAGCCCGGAGCCACTCACCCTCACCTCGAGCCGGTGCTCACGTCCGTCGGCGGCAGCCGGCGTGAATCCAATCAGATACTGGTGGCGCAGTTCGTTGGCGATGCCGACGAACGTCGACTGGAGGTCGTCGTCTTCCGACAGTTGAAAGTGTCCACCGCCGGTGTCCGCGATGAGCGATTGGAATTTCCGCTTCGCGCCGTCGTCCGACAGCAGCCCCTCCATCCCGACGGCGTAGAGCATGAAGCCTTCCCTGGTCGCGCGGTCGCGAACGTCGCCGAAGTCCCCCTTCCATCCAGGCAGGGACCCGCCGTCCATCCCGTCGGTGAGCACGAGCACGATCCGGCGGCCGGTTTCCTTCGAGAGCGAATCCATTGCCGCGTGCATCGCGTTCCAGAGCGGCGTGCCGCCGCCTGGCCAGAACTCCTCCTCGACGATGCGCGAGAGGATTCCTTTGTCGCCGGTCAGGATCGGGCTGATCGAGATCTCGTTGCCGAACGAGCCGATGCGCGCGCGGTCCTGCGGCAGCAGGGCGTTGATGAACTTGAGGGTCGACTCGCGGACGAGCAGCACGCGCGACATCATGCTGCCGCTCATGTCCAGCATGAGCGCGACGGTGATCGGTTGCACCTCGCTGGAGAACGTCGTGACCTCGACCGGCTTGCCGTTGTCGAGCACCGAGAATCGCTCCCGGGTCAGGTCGGGCACGAGCCGTCCGCTGGCGTCCTGCACCGTCGCGTGGATCGCGACGGTCTGCACGCTGGTTCGAAAGGCCGGCTGACCCGCCGTACCGGCGGCCGCGACCAGGACAGCGAGGACGAGGCAGATCGCGATGCGATTCATTCTGCTGACACTCTCCACGACAGAGCCGGACACTGACATTTTAGGCGCAGGGTCGTTCGACTGCAGTGTCCGGCTCTAGCCGGACTTCAGCGGGTCCGCCTCATAGGAGGCGGACACACTACGTACAAATGAAAAGCCGCGCGCTACCGGATGGCCACGGGCGCGACAGTCGATCCCGTCCCGCCCTGGATTTTCAACGGCTGAAGGATCAGCGCGAACTCGTCCGCCTTCTTCGCCGCGAGGTCGTCGAGCCTGAGGTTTTCCAGCAGGTGGATGCCGTTGACGACGAGCATGATCTGGTGGACGGGCAGGTTGAGACGGGTGTTTGGGTTCGGACTGATCTCCACCGGGCCGGTATCGGCGCCGACGAGGATTGGATCCTGTCGGGCGAGCCATTCCGCGGCGCCGACGCCGATGCCGGGATTCGATTTGGCGTAGCGCGCGTTGTCGCGTTCCCACAGCTGACCCCACCCGGTGTGGATCAGCACGGCATCGCCGGGCTGGAGTGTTCTCTTCTGCCTGGCGAGGGCATCCTGCAGGTCCTGAGCGGTGATCTCATAGGCGTCCGCCAGCATTGGCACGTTTTTGAGCCCGGCGACGTCGATGAGTACGCCCCGAGTCACGATCGTCCCGACCTTTTCCACGCCGAGCTTCGTGAAGCCGGTCCGCGTGGCGACCTCGTCGAGCCTGACGCAGTTGTAGAGCGTCGGACCGATCGTCTGATGTGGGAACGCGTCGAACTGCGTGCCGACCTGGCCGATCTCGGAAACGACGAGCTCCTCGTTGCTGCCGCGGCGGTTCGACTCCGGGTTCATCACCGTGCGTTTGAGGTGCACGTCGAAGCGGCGCGTGCCGACGAACGGCATGGCGGCCGACAGTACGCGTCCGAGCTCGAACACCTCGCCGGTGCGCATCAGCCTCGCCGCGCGCAGAACGGTCTCGGGCTTCATGTGATTGAGCGCGCCGCGCTCGTCCGCCGCGCCCCACTTCGAGGGACAGCGCTGCGCGTCCGACGGCGGTTCCCACGTCTGGGCGCGCGCAGGAGCGGCCACGGCGGCGAGCGCGAACGCGGTGATAGCGAGTGTTGTGCGCATGAATGTTCCTCAAAGAAAGGCTCTGGGCTCTGGGCTCTAGGCGTTGGGCCTGCTCTTGCCAAAGCCCAAAGCCAAGAGCCAAAAGCCTTCACACGTCGCCGAACGGCTACGGGACAGTCAGCCTGGTCAGCTGCGCGCCGGGAACACGTGTCGACGGTCCGTGAAAGAGCGCGTTGAACAGCAGCTTGAACGTCGCGCGTGGCTGCGTGCGAAAGTCGATCTGGCTGCCCATCGTCACCACGTAGCCGTTCCCGACGCGGAAGGCGACGACGTTCGCCTGGCCCCGGAGGTACTGTTCGCCGAGCAGCCATCCGCTCTGCAGAATCGGTCCCTGCGCTGGATAGCGCGCGACTACTTCCGTCTGCACGTTGAATCCGGGGGTGAGGCGATAGGCCTGGTCGGACTCGAAGAACACCGGCCACGACGGCGGCATGCCGAACGCGACTGGATGCGCCGTGTCGAACTCGTTCTGCAGGAGCGATCCCGGGCAGTAGAAGAGCGACGCCGGATCGATCACGCGATCGCGGAGCACGGCGTCGAGGCGCGCGGGGCTCGAGAAGGCGTCGCGCAAGATGCGGGTCGCGTCGCCGCTCTCCGCGGGCGCCGCACCCGGGCCGCGCCCCGCGGACGGCAGCGAGGGCTCGATGGGCAGATCGAGCAGGTCGCGCGCGGTCTCGACCGCAGAGCCGATCGCGACGAGCGTCCCGCCGCCCCGCACCCAATCGGCCAGCTTCTTCCATCCCGCGTCACCCACGCCGTACGCCCACGTCCATTCCTTGTCGTGACGCTTGGGATCCAGCCCTCGAACGATCCTGTCCCGGCTCGTGCCGTCGGGCAGGACGATCGCGTCGTACTGACCGGCGAGGTCGCCGGTGAAATCCGTGGACGCCACGGTGCGATGATTCAACCCGTACTGCTCGAAGAGCCACTTCATCCAGCCGCCGGGCATGTTGTTCGCGCCCCGCCACAGGCCGATGCGAGTCGTCGGCTTCAAGCGGTACACGTCGACGGAGGCCGGTTTGTCAGCCGCGTAGACCGGGAGCCCGGACGCGAGCGACACGTCCGCGAGGATGCGCGTCGCTTCGCGGCCTGGCGGCACGATCCACGTGCCAGGCGCGAACGTCCGTCCGCCGGACTCGAAGCCACGCGCCGATCGGTACATCGGGATGCCGGCCGCCTGCAGCCGCGCGGCCGCGATGAAGCCCGCGTTCGACTCGGGGCCGACGAGGTACCCCCACTGCGGCTCCGCCGGCATCGGCGTCAGCGCCGGCCGCAGCGTGCGGACCGCGTCGAGCGCCGCCTCGAACGGCTGATCGATCTGATCGACGTCCACGCCCATCAGCAGGCCGAGCGTGTGGCCGGTCACGTCGTACGGCGGCTTCGGAGGGCCGCCCGGAAACAGCCGGAGATCCGGATACGTCTGCCGCTCCAGCATGGTCTTCGCGTACGCGCCGTACGGCTGCGCCGTCCTGACGACCCACGAACCGGCGGCGTACTGCCGGCCGCCTGCCGCGAACGCCGCCTTCGCCTGATGGATCTCCACCTCGCCAATGCGAAGCATGTCGAGCAGCTCGAACGTCGCGAACGGATCGCGCTGCGCGGCTGGAAGCACGAACGCGTACGGCGGCGCCTTCCTGTTCACCCAGTCGGCGTGGACCCTGTGAAAGTTCTCGAGCCACGCCGTCCGGTACTTCGCGACGTGGGACATCCCGGCGAGCGCCGCCGTGACGCCGTAGTCCACGATCTGGCGGAGGCGCCACTCGCCGCTCCTGTAGGGCAGGTAGTTCCAGCGCGGCTCCTGCGGACCGAGCGGGACATCTTTTCCGGCCGGGTTCACGTACGGATCCGCGAGATCGACGCTCGCGATCTCGCTCAGGATGCGCGCCTGCCCGTGGTAGACCATGTACTGCCGCGCGGGCGCCCACAGATCGAACCGGGCCTGAGACTCGACGCCGGTCTTGCCTTCCGCGACGAGCGCCGACGCCATCGCCTGGCCGACGCTCGTCATCCCCTGCGCCAGGATCGGATGAATGTTGGGATCGTAGGGATCGTCGTACGGCGGCACGAAGATACGCGCGCCGCCCGCGCCCATCTGATGCATGTCGTGCGTGATCACCGGCTTGTAGACGCTGTGGACCTTCTCGACCGCCAGCCGCGTCTCGACCTGCGTGAACGTGAACCAGTCGCGATTGTCGTCGTGGCCGACGTACTTGTGATAGAGGTCGGGATAGACGCGCGCGAATTGCGTGCCCTTCGTCTTGTACCAGTGATCGATCACCAGCAGCTGTCCGTCGGGGTTCTGCGACGGCACGACGAGCAACACGATGTTGTCGAGGATTTGACGAATGTCGGGGCTGCTGCCCGTGGCGAGGCGATGCACGATCTCCGTCAGCGCCTGCGTGTTGCCGACCTCCGTCGAGTGAATCGTGGCGTAGAGGAAATAAAACGGACGCCCCTCCTGCGCCATGCGCTTCGCGTCGGCCTCGGTAAGGCCGCGGGGATCGGCGAGACGGCGGCTGATCGCCTTCAGCTTCTCGATCCGCGCGAGGTTCTCGGGCGAGCTGATCGTCGCCAGCACGTACGGGTTCCCCATCGTCGTGCGGCCGAGCTCCAGGTACTTGAGGCGGCTGGTCGTCTCCGAGAGGTGCTGAAGGTAGTCGAGGATCTTCGGGTACCGCGCGAGCTCGCCGTCGGTACCGATGCGGAATCCGAAGAACTGTTCAGGCGACTGCGGAAGCGCCTGTCGCGCGCCGGCCGGCGGTCCGCCCGCGGCAGCCAGAAGCAGAACAGACACCACGCACACGCACCTGACGGCTGCCGCCGTCGCAGACGACCGCGCCATGTTTGCCTCCCCTTGCGCCGGGATTGTATGCTTCCGCGCGCGGTCCGCACAACCGCGGCACACGCAGCAGGAGGACGCCGTGAAGCTGATGCTCGGAACCGTACTCGCGCTCGCGATCGTCACCGGGTCCCTGCCGGCGCAGACGCGCGTGACGCGCTATGTCCGCTACTCGCACCAGAACGCCGTCGCGTACGGCGTCCTCGAGGGCGAAACCATCCGCGAATTGAAAGGAGATCTGTTCGCGGCGCCGGCATTCACGGGCAGAACTGTGAAGCTCGCCGACGCGCGGCTCCTCGCGCCCTGCCAGCCGTCAAAGGTCATCGCTGCGGGCCTGAACTACAAGTCGCACCTCGGCGAGCGTCCTGCCGCGACGTACCCGGGCCTCTTCGCGAAGCTGCCCACGTCGATCGTCGGGCCGGGCGATCGCATTCTCGTGCCGGACGACGCGAAGAACGTGCACTTCGAGGGGGAGCTGGTCGTCGTGATCGGCAAGCGCGCGAAGAACGTGACGGTCGAGGCCGCGCCGCAGTACGTGTTCGGCGTGACCGCGGGGAACGACATCAGCGAGCGCGACTGGCAGAAAACCGATCTGCAGTGGTTCCGCGCGAAGGCATCCGACACGTTCGGGCCGCTCGGACCGGTGATCGTCAGCGGCCTGAACTATGGCGATCTCCTGCTGCAGACGCGGTTGAACGGCGAGGTCGTGCAGTCGCAACGGACGAAGGACTTGATCTTCGACGTTCCCGCGCTCGTCAGCTACATCAGCCGGTTCGTCACCCTCGAACCGGGCGACGTCATCTACACGGGCACGCCGGGCTCGACGAAGCCCATGAAGCCGGGCGACGTCGTCGAGATCGAGATCGAAGGGATTGGCGTCCTGAAGAACGAGGTCGCGCGAGCCGGCAGCTAGCCGTACTTGTAGTGTCCGGCTTCAGCCGGACCGTCAGCGCCTAACGATCGCCTTCGGCGCCGGTGCCGCGCGTGACGCCGTTGCCCAGCTTCTCCACCTTGCGCGTCTTCATGTTGTAGACGTCTCCCTGCGACAGCACGTAGTACGGCTTCTCCCAGGGCTGATAGACGCGTGAGTTGTCGTGCACGGCGACCTTCCATTTCCCGGCGACCTCGAACCGATCGCCGGTGACGATGATGGCCGTGCCCTCGGAGAGTCCGATGCCGAGCAGCGTCGGATACTTCTGGACCACCGGGATCAGGTCGTCCCACCGGTTGCGCGCGTTGATGTGTTGATCGATGGCCGAGCGCCGGAGGAACTTGAAGCCCTCCTGATGATTCGGCTCCGCGGTCATCATCACGTTCGGGCCGGACGTATCGCCGCGCACGAGGTACTCGCCCTGAATCGTCGCGCCGGCCGAGCTCCCGCCGATCACGCCGCCGCGCTCCAGCACCTTGTTGAACTCGCGCTGCGTCAACGTGTTCGCGTACGAGTCGACGATGTTCCACTGCCGGCCGCCGTTGAACCAGACGGCGTCCGCTTCCCTGAGATAACTGACGAACGCATCCGTATCGGCCACCTTCGGGTCGTGCGTGTGGAGCATCCGCACCTGTTTCAGCCCGCGCTTCGTCCACGACTCCGTGATCCGCTTCTCGTCGTACTCCCTCACCTTGCCGTCGTCACTCCGGTTGCCGCCGGCCGTCGGAACGATGATGAACTTCTTGTCGGGGCCGCCGGCCAGCTGAATGAAGCGCTCGATGATGCCGGTGCCCTCCAGGGCGCCCCCACCGACGATGACGAGCGTTCCCTTCGATGGTCCGTACTCGGGTGCCTCCTGAATGGCGGCGCTCGCCACGGCCACGGACAGGAGAAGGGCGGCGATCAGACGGGCGGCATCGCGCGTGTGCAGTGATTTCATGGAATGTCCAGGAGCCGGGCCGATTGTACTCGCTTCGTTGACGGCCCCCGGCCCTGAGCGTAAGATCCACGCACTGCAGCAGCAGCGAGGAGGCTCGTTTATGCGCCGATCGCGCCGGGAGTTTCTGGACGTTTTCAACGGGGGACGTCCCGGGTGGGAAGCCGACGCCAGGGAGTGGCTGGCCGCTCGCGGCCACGAGGACTATGAGGCTCAGGCGGCCCAGGCCGCGCCGCAGCGGCCCGCGCCGCCGCGGCCCGCGCTTCCGCCCGGCGTCAAGCCGATCCGTATCAGCAGCAACGAGAACCCGCTCGGGCCGGGCAAGGCGGCGCTCGACGCGATCGTAGGTCAGTTTTCCGAGGCCGGCCGTTATCCTTTCAACAGCACCCCGTCCGACAGCGCGCTGGCCGGCGCCATCGCGGCGAAGTTCCGAGCGAAGCCCGAGAACGTGGTTCTCGGCGCCGGATCGCAGGAGATCCTCCGAAGCGCCGTGCGCGCGTTCACGACCCCGGCGCGCGATCTCGTCACCGCCTCGCCGTCGTTCGAGAACTGTCCCGGCATGGCCAGGAAGCTCGGGCACCCCGTCGTCGAAGTGAAGGTCGACGCCGCGTGCAGGCTCAATCTCGACGAAATGGCCGCGGCCGCAAAGGGCGCGGGGCTCGTGTTCCTGAACAACCCGAACAACCCGACCGCCACGCACCACGGCGCGAAGGCGGTCGAGGATTTCGTCCTGCGCGTGCGCTCGGCGTCTCCCGACACGGTCATCCTGATCGACGAGGCGTATCACGACTACGTGACGGATCCGTCGTACGCGAGCGCGATCCCGCTCGCGCTGAAGACACCAAACGTATTCGTCGCGCGGACGTTCTCCAAGGCGTATGGCATGGCCGGCCTCCGCATCGGATACGCAATCGGAGCCGCGGACACGATGAAGCCGTTGGCGCGGCTCAAGATTCCGTACAACGTCAGCGTGTTCAGCGTCGCCGCGGCGCTCGCCGCGCTCAACGACACGAAGCACATGGAAGAAGAGAAGAAGCGGAACACCGAGGTGCGGGCGTTCACCGTGAAGGCGCTCGACGATCTCGGGTGCAAGTCGACCGAGTCGCAGGGAAATTTCCTGTTCGTCGACATCGGCCGGCCGGCGGCTGACTTCCGCGAGGCGTGCGCCAAGCAGGGCGTGATGGTCGGCCGCGACTTTCCTCCGTACGAGAAGACCCACTCGCGGATCTCGCTCGGCACGATGGAGGAGATGAAGAAGGCGACCGCCGTGTTCCGCAGCGTGCTCAGGCCGGTCACGACGACGGCCGGCCGGATATAAGTTGTAGTGTCCGGCTTCAGCCGGACCCAGGTGTTTGTAGTGTCCGGCTTTAGCCGGACCCAGGTGTTTGTAGCGTCCGGCTTTAGCCGGACCCTCACCTAAAGAAGAGGGAGAGATCATGGCGCTGTCGCGACGTGGGTTCGTGCAGACGGTCGGCCTCGGAGCAACGGGCGCGTGGATTGGCGCGCGCGGACGCGAGAACGCCATCTGGTCCGCGATCGAGCCGACGCTCGCGGCGGTCGAGCCCGGGATGATCGTGCTCAGCAGCAACGAGAACCCGCTCGGGCCCGGCAAGACCGTGATGAAAGCCGTCCGCACGGCGTTCGGCGAGGGCGGCCGCGCGCCGGGGCGCTATTCGGGGGCGGCGGGCGAACTGACCGAGGCGCTCGCGAAGCGGATCGGCGTCAAGACGGAGAACATCGTGCTCGGCTGCGGCTCCACGCAGATCCTCCGGACCGCCACTCACGTCTTCACGGCGAAGGACAAGCCGCTCGTCGGCACGATCCCGACCTACGAGGAATGCGCCGGCTACGCGGAGATGATGGGACATCCCGTGCGGCCGGTCGCGCTCGACAGCGAGTTCCGGATCGATCTCGGCAAGTTCGCCGACGCCGCGAAGGGCGCCGGATTGGTGTTCTACTGCAACCCGAACAATCCGACGGCGACCTACGTCGGCGCGAAAGCGACGCGCGACTTCCTCGCGAAGGTCGCGCGCGAATCACCGGAGACGACCGTCCTCATCGACGAGGCGTACTACGATTACGTCACCGACCCGGATCACGACACGCACATCCCGGTCGCGCTCGAGAACCCGCGCATCGTCGTCGCGCGGACGTTCTCGAAGGCGTACGGCATGGCGGGCCTTCGCATCGGCTGCGCGGTGGGTCACGTCGACACGATCAAGAAGATGCGCGAGTGGGATGGCGGCTCGGGCACGGGCACGCTGAACGTGCTCGGGATACACGCGGCAATCGCCGCGGTGCAGCAGGACGCAACGTTCATCACGGCGGAGCGCGCGCGCAACGCCGCGTCGCGCGACTTCACGATGAAATGGTTCGCCGATCGCGGCATGAAGCCGGCGGCGTCGCAGGCGAATTTCATGTTCGTCGACATCGGGCGGCCGGCGAAGGAATTCAGGGAGGCCTGCCGCGCCAAGGGCGTCCTCGTCGCGCGTGACTTCCCGCCCTTCGAGAAGACGCACGCGCGGATCGCGTTCGGCACGATGGACGAGATGAAGAAAGCGGTCGCGGTGTTCGCCGAAGTGTTGGGGAAAAAAGCAGCGACCGCGGCGTAGCCGACCGACCGACCGACCGAACGACCGGACGACCGAACAACCGGACGACCGGCTACGGCATGAACAGCCGCACGCCGGCGCGCACGCTGCGCGGCCATCCGATGCTGCGCACCGGCGTCCGCGCCACGTCGTACTCGACGTCGAAGAGGTTCTCGACGCCGACGAACACGTGGAACGTCCGGCTCACCTGCCGCGACGCCGACGCATCCATCACCGCGTAGTTCTCCAGGGTCAGTGTGTTGAGATCGTCGTCGAACTGATCGCCGACGAACCGCGCCTGCACGGTGAACGTCGCCACGCGCGGGACCTCCGCGATGACGCCGGCGCCGACGTGGTAGCGCGGCACCTGCGGCACGCGGTTGCCTTCGATTGCCGGCTGCTTCGGCGTGTCGTTGTAGTGCGACGACGTGAAGGCACCGAAGAGCGAGATCGTCACGCGCTGGTGCGGACGGATGTCTCCTTCGAGCTCCACACCCGATGCGCCGACTTCATCGGTATTCTGACGCTCGCGCGTGATGAGCGCGGGCGTGCTCGAAATCGTGACGTTCGAGATGGCTTCGTCGAGCACGTTGTGGAACGCGGTGATCCGTGCCGACGCGCGCGGCGTCCCGAAAAGGACGCCGCCTTCGAAGCTGGTCAGCCGCTCCGGATTCAGCGCGGGATTCGGATTCGTGACGGTGTTGCCGGCGCGGAAGCCGCGATAGAGCTCGTTGAGCGTCGGCGTGCGGTAGGCCCGCGAAGCCGAGGCCTGGAGCGAGACGGCGTCGGACGCGCGCCAGGTCAGCGACGCGCGGGGACTGAAGAAGGACAGCGACTCATCGGAGTCCCACCGGTCGCCGCGCGCTCCGAGCACCAGCGACAGATCTTCTGCCAGCGCGACGCGCACGCGTCCGAAGACCGACACGGTGTTCTCGTTCACGTCGATGAGCGACGTCGACACGGACGGTCCCGTCACGGGATAGCGGGTCTCGTTGACGTCCGCGGCCGCGTGGCGCCCTTCAATCCCCGCCAGCACGTCGGCGCGCTGCCACGTGCGAACCCACTGTCCGCTGGCCGCAAAGAAGCCGGTGGGGATCGTCTGATCGCTCGACAGGCGCTCGGTCTGGCGATCGGGCGCGATGGTCGTGAAGGTCTGGAAGTAGTCCTGGCTGCCGCCGCTCGCGCGCGCGGTCCAGAATCCACCTGCGAGCGATCCGCTCACGTCCCCCGAGACCTGCCGCCACTCGGTGTCGTTGACCTGCTGGATCGTGCCGTTGTTGCGATCCTCGCTCGCGACGTGGACGCGAACGTTCGCGCGGAACCCTTCGTGCGCGTACCCGGCTGACCCGAAGCCCGATTGATAGTCGCTGTCCGCCCGCGTGTCCACGGCGCCGCGGGTCTCGCCCGCCACGACGAAGGCGCCGTCCGTCCGCTGCCACTCGCCGCCGCCAGACAGCAGCCAGCTGCCGGCGCGCCGCCCTCCGAACCCGGACATGCGCACGGTGTCGTGCGACCCGCCTTCGACAATCGCACGCAGGCGCGGCCTGTCCGCGTCGAGCGTCAGCAGCTGAATCACGCCGCCGAGCGCCTCCGGACCGTAGAGATCGCCGGTCGCGCCCCTCACCACTTCGATTCGATCCACCGCCGCAATCGGAATGCGGTTCCAGTACACCCAGCTTCCGAACGAATCGTTCAGCGCCCACCCGTCGGCGACGACGAGCGTGCGGCTCGCGCCGGAACCCGACACGCCTCGCAGCGTCACGCCCTGCGTCGTCGGGTTCGCGACGCGCGACGACGAGCGGCGGAAGAGGCTGAAGCCCGGAGTGTTGCGCAGCGCGTCGTCAATCGCTCCGGCTGCTGACGTCAGGAGCTCGGCGGAGGAAACAACCGACGCGCTCGCGGCCGTATCGACGCCGGCCGCGCCGCGCGACGCGGTCACCGTGACCGACTCCGACAGCGGACGCGGATGCAGAACGACGCGCACCGGTGTCGCGCTGGCGAGCGCGGCGGAAACCGACTCGGCGAACCCGTTCGCCCGCACGCGCAGCATCGCGTCACTCGAAGGCACGCCTTCGATGCTGAATCGTCCGTCCGCGCCGGTCTCGGTCGAGGGTCCGGCCTTGCCGGCGATCTCCAGGGACACGCTGGCGCCGGCGATTGGCGCGCCCGACGCGTCGAGCACGACGCCGGCGACGGCGCCGTTGGACTGCTGCGCCGACCGAGCTGCGGTCATCACCGGCATGGCCAGGACGAACAGCAGCGGAAGCACGCGGATCATGGTGAGGTGATTCTACTTCTACTTCTTCAACGGAGCACTCCAGCTATACTCCGTCTTCCATGCCTCCTCCGTGGGACGTCATTGGAATCGGTGCGACCTCGGTCGACTACGTGTACCGCCTCCCCTTCCTGCCCGAGGCAGACGGCCCCCTGTCGAAGATTCGGATCTCGAGCCACAGGATCTCGTGCGGCGGCCAGACCGCTACGGCGCTCGCCACCTGCGCCTCGCTCGGCCTGCGCTCGAAGTTCGCGGGCATCCTGGGCTCGGACGAGAACGGCGACCGCATTCGCGCGGAACTCGTCCGGCGCGGCATCGACGTGGCCGACGCGCACGTGCACGACGGGTTGAACCAGTTCGCCGCGATCCTCGTCGACGAGCGCACGGGCGAGCGCATCGTGCTCTGGAGCCGCGACCAGGGCCTCGCGCTGAAGGCTGACGAGTTGACGCCCGAGCTCCTCGCATCCGCCCGCGTCGTCCACGTGGACGACGTGGATCAGGAGGGCGCCATCCGCGCGGCCGCGCGCGCGCGCCAGTCGGGCGCCATCGTGACGAGCGACATCGATCGCGTCACGGATCAGACCGAGGCGCTCGTGGCCGCGGTCAGCATCCCGATCCTCGCTGAGCACGTGCCGCCGGCGCTGACGGGAGAAGTGGACATGGAGCGCGCGCTTCGCAAGCTGCGGACCCGGCACGCGACGATGCTCTGCGTGACGCTCGGGCGCGGAGGCGCCATGATCCTCGACGGGGACGCGATCCATCACCAGCCTGCCTTCACCGTGGACGCCGTCGATACGACCGGGGCAGGCGACGTGTTCCGCGGCGCGTTCATCTACGGGCTGCTGCGCGGCGACGCCCCGTCGGCCCTGCTGAAATTCGCGAACGCGGCCGCGGCCGTCAGCTGCACGCGCGCCGGCGCGATCGATGCGGTGCCCGCGCTCGCCGACGTCACCGGAATGCTCGAAATACAGCGAATGTGAGGATTCTCTCGCCGGCGGCGCTTCAAATTCTCCGGCACGCCATGTAATAGTCGGCCTCCTCGTGCGTCATGGTAAGTAAGGCGGACGAGGTGACCACAGCCATTACGCAAATCGACGAGCTGCCGATCCCTATGCCTTCCACAACCCCGGTGGCGGGGTTTGCCGAGTTGTACGAGCGCCATTACGAGGCGGTATTCCGCGCGGCCCTGCGCGTCACCGGGAATCCGGCCGACGCCGAGGACGTCCTGCAGACCGTCTTTATGCGGGTCCTGGCCGGGGGTGGAGACGTCGAGGATGTTGCGTTGCCGGCCGCCTACTTTCGGCGCGCGGCCGTCAATGCGGCCGTCGACGTGCTGCGTCGCCGGGAGCTTCGTGGGGAGTCGGACTACGACAATCGGGCGCCGCACGCCGCCGTCCAGCCCCCGTTTCTACTGAAGGAGCGGCTTCGACGTGCCCTCGGCATCCTGGACAGCGAGGACGCGAGCCTGTTCCTGCTGCGTCACGTCGAGGGGCTGTCGATCGAAGAGCTGGCGGGCCTGTTCCAGATCGAGAAGAACAACGTGGCTGTCAGGCTGCACCGGATCCGGCAAAGGCTGCAAGCCGAAATGGAACGCTAGGCGCACCGGTCAAGTAAGGAGAGGGGCAATGTCCGAAGACCGTCTGGAACGAGCACTACAAGAGATGAAAAACGAAGACGTGGGCGCCGGCACGCTCGAGGCCGCGCGGGCGCGTGTCTGGGAGAACGTGACGCACGCCGGCAGCGCCACTTGTGCGGAGTTCCGGCCGGACTTCCGCGCGTATCTGGGCCAGGAGCTGGGCGCCAGCCGCCGCACCCTGGTGGAAGACCATCTCAGCCGCTGCCCCGGCTGTCGCACCCTGATCGCCGAGATGAAAGGCGAGAGGACGATCGTCGCGATGCCATTGCGGTCCTCCTCCCGCTGGATGCACTGGGGAGCCATGGCCGCGGCAGCCGCACTGTTCTTCGCGGTCCTCTATCTCGGACGCGGCACCATCGACACCATGATGGCTCCGGGCGGCCCGCGGGCCACGGTCGTTTCGGCCGACGGCGGACTGTACCGTCTGGCCGCGGGCGCTATCGAAGCAGGCGCCGCCATCGGCGAACGAGAGTCGGTCCGCACGGGCCCGGGAGCCCACGCGGTGTTGCGGCTCGCCGACGGATCGATGGTGGATGTCAACGAGCGAACGGAGCTGTTCGTGACCGCCGCCTGGAGCGGCCAGACGATTCAGCTCCAGCGCGGCGACATCATCGTCAAAGCCGCCAAGCAGCGCCGGGGTAGCCTGCGGGTTCTGACCCGCGACTCCGTCGCTTCGGTGAAGGGAACCGTCTTCGCGGTGTCCGCCGGCATGGGCGGCTCGGTGGTTTCGGTGGTCGAGGGATCGGTGGCGGTCAACCAGCCCGGGAGGGAAGTGATCCTCAGACCCGGCGAGCAGGCTGCCTCCATCCCGGCGCTGGCGAGCTCGGTCGCGACGGCCGTCTCGTGGAGCCCCGAGGCGGAGTCTTACCTGGAGCTGCTCGGATCGCTCGCGAAGATCGAACGCGAGCTGGCGAATTTCCCCACCGAGCTGCGGACCAACTCGGCCCTGCTCGCGTATCTTCCCGCAGGCGCGGTCGTCTACGGCACGGTCCCGAATCCCGGCGTCACGATCGGCCGGGCCCTGACTCTCGCGGAGGAGCAGTCGGCCCAGAACGCGACGTTCGGAGCCTGGTGGAATTCCGAGGCGGGACGGCTGTTGAGACAGATGGCGGACCGCGTCCAGTCGCTGAACTCGCTGCTCGGGGATGAAATCGTCCTCTGCGCCAGCATGCCCGGGTCCGGCGAGCCCGTGCCGATGGTGATGGCCAGGGTGCTGCCCGGCAGGCGCGCGGAGCTTGCGAGCGCCCTCCAAGGGCTCTTCGCCGAGGCGGGCGAGTCTGCCGCACCGTATTCGGTTTCCGACGACCTCATGGTCGTTTCGAGCTCGCCTTCGAACCTGGCGTGGGCACTCGCTCACCTGGGACAGGGCGCCGCCTCTCCGTTCGGGACGGCGATCGGTGAGCGGTACCGGCGCGGCGTGGGCTGGCTTATCGGGATTGATGCGCCCCCAATGGTCGCGAGGGCGGCTGGAGACGACGCGCCTCCAATCGAGTTCGCCGGCATGATCGGGCTGAAGTACCTCTTCCTCGAGCAGCGTGCTCCCGCGGGCGCGGAGGAGAACGAGATCACGCTCGCGTTCCAGGGGGCACGAACGGGAATGGGATCGTGGCTGGCGGACGCAGGCTCCGGGGGCGCGGCGGAGTATCTACCGGCGGATGCCCTCCTCGCCGGCTACGTTTCGACCCGCGAGCCCTTGCAGCTGTTCGAAGAGTTCGCCGCACAGATCACGAAGGCGGAGCCGGAGTTCGAACGCGGCCTGGCGGAGATGGACGAAAAGCTCGGCGCCGGGTTCATCCAGAACCTGACCGCGGCGTTGGGGACCGAGGCGGCCCTGGCAGTAACGGGACTTTCGGCCAGCGGCCCGACGTGGATCATGGCCGGCCTGGCGAACAACCCTCCGGTCATCGACAGCTCGCTCCAGAAGCTGGTGCAAGCGTTCAACGCGGAGCTTGGGCCCGACGAGCAGGCCAAGCGGATCGTGTTCGAGCAGGAGAGCGCGGGCGGACGGACATGGAGCACGTTGAAACCGGGTGGACTTCCGCTCGGCATGACATGGACGTACGATCGAGGCTACATGATCGCGGCCTCTGATCGCGCCGTCGCGGAGCGTGCCATCGCGACCCGGACTGCCGGCACTCCGCTCGTCTGGTCGCCGGCGTTCCTCGGCCAGCTCCCCTCGTCTGCAGGACTCCACCCATCTGCCTTCGTGTGGGTGAATACGCAGGGAGCACTCGGAATCCTGTCGACGCTGGCCCCGAGCCCCGCGCTCGGCGAGCTCATGAGCGGGCGCGATCCGATTCTCGCGGTGTTCGATGGAACGCCGGAACAGATCCACGCGGCCAGCCGTACTCGTATCACCGGATTGATCATGGACGCGATGCTGATCGAGAGCCTGGGACGCGCGACTCAGCAACCCGACGCCGTCCCCCGCCAGTGACGCGCGGGGCTGGAGCAGCTTGCATACGATACCGGTTGTCGAACTCGAGAACCTGACGGTGAAGCTGGGACGGCGGGAGATCCTCCACGGGATCACCCGCCGTCTCGGCGTTTCGGGCACGGGAAAGGCGGTGGGGTTGCTCGGGCCCAACGGGGCCGGCAAGTCCACCCTGATCCTGACGCTGCTCGGGTTTCTCCGGCCCAGTGCCGGCCGCGCCCGTATCCTGGGCCTTGACTGCCGGCGCAACATGGGGGAGGCCCGCTCGAGAATCGGCTACATGCCGGAGAACGACTCGTTCGTCGGAGAGATGACGGCGGTGACCTTCGTGCGCCAGATGGCCGAGCTCTCTGGCCTCCCGCCGAAGGCGGCGCTCGAGAAAGCGCACGAGGTCCTGTTCCACGTGGGGCTCGGGGAATCGCGCTACCGGGAGCTGCGGACCTACTCGTACGGCATGAAGCAGATGGCCAAGCTCGCACAGGCGATCGTTCACGGGCCGGAGCTGGTCGTGCTGGACGAACCGACCAACGGGCTCGATCCTGCCGCTCGCCGGCGGATGCTCAAGCTCATCGTCGACATGAAGGAGGAGCAGGGGATGAACGTGCTCGTCTGCTCCCACCTGCTGCGCGACATCGAGCAGGTGTGCGACGAGGCCGTGATCCTGAAGGACGGCGTCATCGTGCACCAATGCAACCTGGAAGAAGAGCGACGCTCGAACAGGCACTTCGTCGAGCTCGAGGTGACCGGCGACGATCGACACCTGCGGACGGCGCTGCCGGAGATCGGTGCCGAGGGCGTGTCCGAAGGCGCTGGGCGCTGGCGTATCGTGCTGCCGGCGGGGGTCGAGGTCGAAGCCGTCTGGGCGCTCGCCGCCCGGCAGAACCTGCTGGTCAGGAAGCTGACGCACCGCCGCGACACGCTGGAGGAGATCTTCCTCAAAGCGATGGGCCACCTGTCAACCAGCTCCCAGCTTCCAGCTCCCAGCTCCCAGCAGGAAGCTGGAAAGTGAAAGCCGGAAGCTGGAAGCTGGAAGCCGGAAGCTGGAAGCCGGAAGCTGACTAATGGCTGTCTATAAACGCGGATATCAGCGGTACGCGGGACCGCTCACGGGACGATGGACGCGGTTCATGGTCCTGCCCCGCTACGCCTGGCGCCGGCTGTATCAGCAGCGGCTGGTCCTCCTGCTCACGATGGCGGCGTTCGTCTGGCCCCTCCTGTGCGCCGGCTTCGTCTACCTCACCAATCATGTGGAGCTGCTCCAGGGGCTCGAACCGGAATTTCGCGCGTTCATCCAGGTCGACGGCAGGTTCTTCTCGATCTTCATGTACGTCCAGGGCGCGTGCGCAGTCTTCCTCGCTGCGCTGGCCGGCCCCGGCCTTCTGGCGCCGGACCTGGCGAACAACGCGCTACCTCTCTATTTCAGCCGGCCCCTCACGCGCTGGAGCTACGCCCTGGCGCGGCTGACCGTGCTCGTCGGCATGTTGTCGATCGTCACGTGGATTCCGGGCCTGCTTCTCTTCGGACTGCAAGTCGGCCTGGCCGGCGGCTGGTGGTTCCTGGCGAACTGGACGTTGGGTGCCGGCATGGTGGTCGGGTTCCTTCTCTGGCTGCTCGTACTGAGCCTCGTGGCGATGGCCAGTTCCGCCTACGTGAAATGGAGAGTCGTGGCCGGCGCGGTCAGCCTCGCCTTCTTCTTCATCCTGGCCGGTGTGTCCGCGATGATCGACGAAGTCTTCCGCGTGACGTGGGGGCACGTCCTGGATCCGGCCTGGGCGGTCAACCGGGTGTGGGCCACGCTTCTGGGCGTGGATCCGCTCGACGGTCCGGGGGCCTGGGCATCCATGTTCGCGCTGGCGGCGTACGTGCTCCTGCTGGTCCTCGTGATCGAGCGCAAGCTGCGGCCGGTCGAGGTGGTCCGATGAGCAATGGACCGGCGGTCGTCTTCGAAGAGGTTTCGAAGTTCTACGGCGAGGTGCTCGGCGTGAACCGCGTCACGTTGAACATCCCGCCGGGAATCACGAGCCTGGTCGGGCCGAACGGCTCCGGCAAGACGACGCTGATGAACATGATGACCGGGCTGATCTTCCCCGACCACGGCCGCATCCTCGTGCGCGGGATCTCCCCGCGCGATCCGGAAACGCTGATGCGGGTGACGGGATACGCCACGCAGTACGACACCGCGCCGCGGTGGGCCACTGGGTTCACGTTCATCACCACCGGGCTGCTGCTTTTCGGATACGCGCGATCGGAAGCGGAGGAACGGGCGTGGAAGGCGCTCGAGCGCGTCAGTCTGACCGACGCGGCGAACCGCAAGGTGGCGGCGTATTCCAAGGGCATGCGGCAGCGGGTGCGGCTGGCGCAGGCCATCGCGCACGATCCCGCCGTGCTGGTGCTGGACGAGCCGCTGAACGGCCTCGACCCGCTGGTGCGCGCGGAGACGATCGACCTGTTCCGCACCTGGGCCGCGAAGGGGAAGCACGTCATCATCTCGAGCCACGTGCTCCAGGAGGTTGATCTGGTCAGCGATCAGGTCGTGCTGATTTCAAACGGGACGATCGTGGCCGAGGGAAAGATCCGCGACGTGCGCGACGAGATCCAGGAGCATCCCAGCCAGTACATCGTCCGGTGCCGCGATCGGAACGCATCCGGCGTGGCCGCAGAGCTGTTCCGTGAGGAACACATCACCGAGATCAAGCTGCACGAGGACCAGCTCGGGATGCTGGTGATGACCCGGGACCGGGAGCAGTTCGCGCGGGCGCTCGGACGAATCGCGCTCGACGGCCACAGGATCGAGAGTGTGGTGCCGGCCGACGAGAACGTCGACGCGCTGTACGAGTATTTGATCGGCGGTGAGTCGTGATGAAACCCGATTCCTTGCGGGGCCGGGCCAAGCAGGCGTGGACGATCGCGAAGATCGAGCTGCGGCGAGCGTTCTTCGCCAAGCGCTCGCTCTGGGTCTACGCACTGGCGCTCCTGCCCGCGGTGATCTTCTTCGGGCACGGCCTCGACGCGAAGCTCACCATCGACCGGCTGACCCGGCGCGGCCTGATTACCCCGGCCCTGATGGACAGCGTCCGGGAGGGAGAGACGGTCGACGAGGTGAAGCAGCGGCTGGGAAAGCCGGCCGACGAACACTCGGGGGTGCAGGTCCGCCGCGTCCGGCAGCGCGCCGGGAGTGCGGGGACGACGACCCACGTGATCGAGCCGACGGTCGAAGCCCGATTCGTCCGCCTGAACGTCAGTCGTCCTTCCTACAGCGGGGAGCCGGTGGCCAGGATTTACGAATTCGAGGTCTACGGCCCGGATGGCAAGCTGAACCTCGCGCTCAATCGCCCCGCCACTGGAAGCGCGCCGTGCAGCCCGGATCAGGGGCCGGAGAAGGCGGTGAACGGCAGCGTGGCGGGAGGCCATGCCGACAGGTGGTGCTCTGAGGGCCGGCCGTTGTTCCTGCAGGTGGATCTGGGAGCGGTTCGTCCGGTGTCGCGCCTCGTCGTGAGGCACGCCAGCTCGGGAGGCGAAAACGAGGACTCCGACACCCGCGATTTCAACATCCAGTTGAGCAACGAAGGACAGACCTTCACCAACGTCGCCTCGTCTTCGGGCGCCGGGTTCGTCGACAAGCGGACCGAGCATCGGGACATCGTCTACTTCGACGGGCGGCGGGAGGCCTGGTTCATGTTCGTCGACGGCAAGCTGCAGGACAGGAACATCAACCGCCTGCTCGACTTCGAAGAAGACCGGATGATCTTCGCGGGGATCTTCCAGTACTTCTACCTGCGGCTCGCGATCTTCTTCGGGTGCCTCGGCATCTTCATGAATCTCTTCCGCGCGGAGATGAGCAACCGCACGCTGCACTTCTGGCTGCTCGCGCCGGCGCGGCGCGAGGTGCTGCTCGCGGGCAAGTACGCTGCCGGGCTGATTGCGTCTGCGGTGATCTTCGGCGGCGGTGCCCTGCTCACGCTTGCGGCCATGATCTGGCCGCACGATGCGGTCGAAGTCCAGTCTTACTGGAACGCCGGGGGCCTGGGCCATGTTTTCTGGTATGCGGCGGCTGCCGCGCTCGGCTGCGTCGGCTACGGGAGTGTCTTTCTCGCGGTCGGGTTGTACGTCCGCAATCCCATCATCCCGGCAGCCGTGCTGCTCGCCTGGGAGGGGGTCAACGGCATCCTTCCGCATGCGCTGCAGAAGGTCAGCATCCTGTACTACCTGCAGTCCCTGTGCCCCGTCCCTGCGCCGATGGACAATAACGCCCCGACGCTGATCCTGTTGCTGGCGGCGCCCGCCGCTCCCGCCTCGCGTCCCGGAGCGATTCTCGGGCTGCTGTTGCTGACCGCGTTCGTCCTGTGGATCGGCGCTGTCGCCGTCCGGCGCATGCAGATCTCTTACGGCTCCGAAACGTGAGACTGCTGTAGCGTCCGGCTTCAGCCGGACTTCACCGGGTCCGGCTGAAGCCGGACACTACAGCATTCTGAAAAACGCTAGATCTGCGAATACGCGGCCGGGCGCAGCAGCACGGTCGTGATGTTCGAGACGATCTCCGCGTCGGCGTAGCCGGGCGTCGACGCGAGCTTCTTCCATTCCGGATCGGTTCGGAACGCGTCCCAGCTCTTCTCGCGCGCCGCGAGGTTCTCGTGCACGAGCATGTAGGTGAACGACGGCATGCGCGGACCGACGAGCGTGCGGCCGAAGAACACCGGCGTCAGCCCGACGCGCCGGAAGATCGCGGTCTCCCCGAGCTCGGCGAACATCCGCATCTTCATCCGGTGCCCGCGCTCGTTGTGGCTCTCGTACGTGCGCAGCTCGAACATCCGCGGCGATTTCGACGCCGCGCCGGCCGGCGTCTCGATGCGCGGCACGTTGGGGAAGGCGTGCAGCAGCGAGAGCTCCTGGCGGACGTACACAGGGTCGGCCGCGGTCGCCGCGAAATACGGGTCCGCGCCTTTCATGAACGCGTCGTCTTTCTCCAGGCCCGATTCGATCGCCAGCATGTGATCGAGCGACGTCGACGGCGTCAGCACGAACACCGTCGGCGTCGGCAGTCCCGTCGTGACCTCGAACACTCCGATCGGCGTATGGCCAATCCGGTTCAGCGCGGGGATGGCTGCCTGAAGAAACTCCGCGAGTCGGCGTCCCTGCGTGCCCGTACGGAGCGTGTACTGGCGCCACACGTAGAACTCGGGCGAGGCCGCCGCAGACGTGCCCTGCGCGCTCGCGCCGAAGGGCGCCGCCAGCGCCGCGCCGAGAGAGGAAGCGAGGAAGTCGCGTCTGTGCATGCGCACAGTATAGCGATCGCTAGCGGCGGGGTTGACGCGGAGATCGAACGGAGATCAATGCAAGTCGGCAGGCGCGCACTTCTGGAGAATCGCGATCGTGCGTATGGGCGACGTCACGATCCGTCGGCAGTCCAGCTCGAACTCCATCTGCAGGCCGACGTTCAGCGCGAGGCGCTTGAGGAAGCTGCCCCCGGCGGTGCAGCCGGCGAGCCGGGCGGCGGTCCAGTCCGGGAAATACCGTCCGCCCCGCACGCGCACGTCCCCGCGATGGCTGACCACGATGATCTCGTACAGCGTGTTCGCGGTGCAGACGTGCAGCTGCTGGAACTCGTCGAGCGCCTCGAGGTGAACCGAGTGGCTCCAGTCGCGCGTGAGCCAGAGGTCGAGCGAGGCGGCGGGGCGCCGCTCGGTCTTCGTCGAGCGCACCTGCTTCACGCGCGTCGTGGACGTCTGCGGTCTCACCCTCATTGGCGCGCCCTCAGCTCTGCGAACCAGTTGAGCACCACGTTGAAGGCCTTCGATTCCGCGGCCCCCTCGCTCCGGATCGCGACGAACGTCCTGCCGGCCGGCGACACATCATAGTTCCTCGCGGCGTCGATTGTCTCGTATCGTGACTCGAACACCAGCTGAGGTTTGGCCGCCTTGAACTCGGTGCCGCTCGTCACCGTGACGGCGACGGCGACGAGCGCGTCGCCCCTGCGGTAGTAGAGCTCCTTGCCGTCGGCGGACCAGACTGGCTCGGCGCCGCCATCGGTCGAGATGGGAAACCGCGCGCCCGGGCCCGGAAAAGGCTGCACGTAGACCTCGCTTCGTCCCGTCTCATCCGACACGTAAGCCAGCCACTTGCCGTCGGGCGAAAACGACGGCGCCCATTCGTCGGACGGCGTCACGAGAAACGGCGAGGGCTCGCCCTCGCGCGACAAGGTCCAGATGTCCCGCTCGGCGCTCGGCTTGCGCTCGTCGAATGCGAGATTCGCGCCGTCGTGCGACCAGGACATCGGCAGGTGCGGATTCGCCGCGGAAAAATGCGGCATGGTGCCGGGCAACAGCCCAGCCAGCGACCTGGACAACGCCGACTGATCCGTCGACTTGATGAGCGGCTCCGCCTCGGCGTTGGGGTCGAGGGAACGGGAGTACAGCGACACGCTCCCCGAGCGCGCCGACTGGAACGTGATCTTCTGTCCGTCGTGGCTCCAGATGGGATACCGGTTCACGCCGCCGCTCGTCAGCTTCGTCCGGCTGCCGCGGTCGACATCGATGATCCAGATGTCGGACCCGGTCTCGGATTCGATCGCGACCGCGACTCGTCGGCCGTCACGCGACAGCCGCGGGTGCGAGTACGCTTCGCGCGTCTCCGAGACGAGCGTCGCGCGACCGGTCGCGTCGACCGTCACGAGCGCGCGCAGCGGCAGCGTGGTCGCGCGCGGCATGTAGACGAGCGTGCCGGTCTCCGACACCGCGAATGCCGCGCTCCCTGAGGGGTCGACGTCAGGGCGCTCGAGCAGCGGTATTGGCGAACCGGTCACGCCGCGTGCGGGATCGAACGGGACGGCGACCAGTCCTCCGCCGCTCGCGTACAGCACGTGTCCGGTCTGCACGTACCTCGCGCCGGCGCCGCCGCTGCCCGGCTGGCCGAGCGCGCGAACGGCCTTCGTCGAGAGCGTCAGCGCCGCCAGATGCCAGCCGCGATCCGTGATCACGCCGAAGAGCACGTCGCCGTTGGGCAGCCGCTGCGGGAAGGCGTGCTGAAGCTCCGACGCCGCCTGATCGACGGTCGTGAGGCGCTCGGGGACGCCGCCGCCCGAGACCACGCGCCAGAGGCCGGCCGGCGGCGCGGACGTCGCGTACACGATCGTGTCGTCGGTGCCCCATGCCGCGCTCCACACCGCCGGCGCGTCGGCGATCTTCAGCGCGGCGCCGCCCTCGATCGACACGCGCTGGAGCATGCCGCTCGCGTAGAAACCGATCCAGCGGCCATCGGGCGAGAAGAACGGCGCGCTGCCGCCTTCGGTGCCCGCGATCGGGGTCGACTCGAACCGATCGAACGGGCGCAGGAACAACCGTGTGCGTCCTTCACGCTCGACCGCGGCATACACGAGGCGCGTGCCGTCCGCCGACACGGCGAGCGGAGCCAGTCCGCCGCGCTCGACCTGCTGGCCCGCGGGAATCGTGACGACGAACCTGCCTGTCAACGCCGGCGCGCCCGGTTGCGAACGCGACGCCATCCAGAACCCGGCGGCCACGAGCGCGCCAATCAGCGCGAGCGCCGCCGCGGCCGAGATGATCGCACGCTTGCGCGAGACGCGCCACGGGTCCCTTCCCGGCACCGGCAGCATGAGCGGCGCGCTCTCCGCGACGGCGTCCTCCATCTCGAGACCGGCATCGGCGATGTCGTGCAGGCGCGACGCCGGATCCTTCTTGAGGCATCGGCGGATCAGCCGCTGCACTGCCATCGGCGAGTGCGATAACGGCCGCCAGTCCGGCTCCTCGCGCAGCACCGCCGCCAGCGTGTCCGACACCGTGTCGGACGCAAACGGCGGCTTGCCCGTCAGCGCCTCGTAGAACATGCAGCCGAACGCCCAGATGTCGGTGCGCCGATCGAGCGCCTTGCCGCGCACGTGCTCCGGGCTCATGTAGGCCGCCGTGCCCAGGATCAACCCGCGCTGCGTCGTCGTCGTGAAGAGCGCCGCCTTCGACGAGGACTCGGGTTTTTCGGATTCGAACGCCTTGGCGAGGCCGAAGTCGAGGACCTTCACGCGGCCCTCGGGCGTGACCTTGACGTTCGACGGCTTCAGGTCGCGATGGATGATGCCGCGCTCGTGCGCGGCGGCGAGCGCCTGCGCGATCTGCTTGAAGATCGGCAGCGAGTCGTCGGCGGTCATCGGGCCGCGATCGATCCGCTCGGCCAGCGTCTCTCCCGGCACCAGTTCCATTTCGAGGAGCGTCGAGTCGCCGACTTCCTCGAGCCCGTGGAGGGTCGCGATGTTGGGATGGTTCAGCGAGGCGAGGACGCGGGCCTCGCGCTCGAAGCGGCTCTTGTACTCCGGATTGTCGGACGTGAGCTCGTGCAGGACCTTGACGGCGACTTCCCGGCCGAGCCGCACGTGCTCGGCGCGGTAGACTTCGCCCATCCCGCCGGCCCCGAGGGACGCGAGTATCCGGTACGGCCCGACGGAGGTGCCTGGGGACAACCGCAAACTGGTCTTCTCTGGACGAATTATACCGCTCAGTCGCCGCCGAGCGGTCGTGCTACAGTTTCCCCGCATGATCCACGGGCCCAGGGCTGATTCCTCGGGGCTCGCGCCGCGACGCTCTTCCCGCTCGGTCCCTCTGTCGGGTGCGACCTGCCGCTTCGTTTCGATGCTGGTGTCCGCCGGCCTGTGGGTGCACGTCGGATCGATCGTTCTCGGCGCGCAGGCGACGCCCCCGCCGGCGCGTCCGGCGGTGCCTCAGGCGCCCGCGGCGGTTCCTGCGCAGTCGCCGATCGAGATCGCGGCGCGCGACGCGCTGCAGCAGTATTCCAGCGCGCTCGAATCCCTCGACGCGGATCAGGTGCGGAAGATTCAGCCGTCTGTCGACACCGAAGGCCTCAAGCGCGCGTTCCGTGAGATGCGCGAGCTGAAGGTCTCGATCGACAACGTCAAGGTGCTCTCGACCGAAGGCGCGCTCGCCCGGGTGAGCTGCCGCGTCACGCAGACGCTCACGCCACGGGCAGGCGCAAAACAGACAAGCGCAGTCACGCGAGTGCTTCGGCTGCGCAGGCAGGAGGCGGCATGGGTGATCGACGGATTCGAGCGTTGAAGATCGCGGTCGTCGCGGCGGCGCTCGTGCTGACGGGTGCGTCACAGGCGGCCGCGCAGGACGAATCGGGTGGAGGCCTCGCGTCGCTCCTCCCGGAGTTGATCCTTCGCGAGATCAGGCTGCCTACGCCGGCCGGAGGGTTGTCCCACTCCGCGCACTTCAGCCCGTTCACGGTCGACGAGCTGACGAATCCCGCCGTCGCGATCGTCGAGAGCTTCAACAAGCTGATGGTCCTTCAGCTCTCGACGTTTCCGATGGGCTCGTCGTCCGGGGGCTTCAGCTACGCGTTCGATCCCGCGCTCGGCACGCTCCGCCGCTCGAGCAGCAGCTTCGGTCCGCTCTTCGCTGAGCGCGCGGCGACGCTCGGCCGCGGGCGCATGAGCGCCGGGTTCAACTACCAGCACGCGAGCTACAACAAGTTCGAGGGCAGCAACCTCGACGACGGGAGCATCAAGTTCTACCTGCGCCACCAGGAGTGCTGCACCACCGGCGGCCCCCCCGTGCCGCCGTTCTTCGGCGTCGTGCAGCAGCCAGACGGCACCCTGCTGAACCCGTTCTTCGAGGGCGACCTGATCGAGACCGCGCTCTCGCTCAAGGTTTCGACCGACGTCGTGTCGCTCTTCGGCAACTACGGGCTGACGGATCGCTGGGACGTCGGCGTCGCCGTGCCGTTCGTCCACGTGAACATGGACGCGACCGTCCAGGCCACGATCCAGCGGCTGGCCACGGTAGACAACCCGAACATTCACTCGTTCGTACAGGGTCAGAACGTGCCGCAGCAGTCGTTCGCGAGCAGCGACTCCGCCAGCGGGATCGGCGACGTCGAGGTCAGATCGAAGTTCCGGCTCATGAACTTCCACGCCGGAGGACTCGCGGCGGCGGCCAGCGTGCGCCTTCCGACGGGAAACGAGGAGGATCTGCTCGGGGGCAGCACGCAGGTGAAGGTGTTTCTCGTCGAGTCCGGCGGATCGGACCGGGTGACGCAACACGTCAACGTCGGCTACACGTTTTCGAGCAGCGCTGAGGTCTCCGGATCGCAGGTCACGGTGACCCCGAGCTTCCCCGACGAGTTCAACTACGCGGCGGGCCTCGAGTTCGTCCTCGAACCGCGCGTGACGGTCATCGCGGATCTGGTCGGCCGCAACCTGCGCAACGCGGGCAGGCTCGCGCTCGAGCGCAAGACGTTTCAGTTCCAGCCGCCGGGCACGCCCGCGCCGCCGATCGCCTCGATGCAGTTCGACGAGTTCGCGCCGCACTCCGGCAACCTCAACCTGCTCTACGGAACGGCAGGCGTCAAGATCAACCCGAAAGGCAACATCCTGATCTCGGCGAGCGTGCTCTTTCCCCTGACGGACTCCGGTCTCAAGAACCGGCTCACGACGATTATCGGCATGGACTACGCCTTCTAAGAGCGTTTTTTCGATCGCTGTAGTGTCCGGCTTTAGCCGGACCGGAACAGGTCCACCTGAAGGTGGACACTACAGCAGTCTAAAAGCGCTCTAACGGTCCTCTCCGTGGCTTCCGGCTTCAGCCGGAAGCGCAAAGACCGGGGCCGGCGATCCTGCGTCTTACTACCGGGGAGGACACGCATGACTCGCATTCGTCCACACCGCGCGCTGTGGGTCGCGGCGGCGATCTCGGTGTGCGCCAGCGGCCCTGCCGTACTGACACAACCGCCGGCAACCCGGCCTTCTGAGGCGAGCCAGGAACGCATCAAGGTCGGCGTCGATCTCGTCACCACGCCGCTGACGATCCGCGGCCGCAACGGGCAGTTCCTCCCGGACATCAAACCGGCCGAGATCGAAATCTTCGAGGACGGCGTCCGCCAGACGATGGTCACGTTCTCGCTGTCGCACGGCGGACGGCTGTTCAACGTGGGACAGCCGCCGCCGTCGACGAACGCCAGCGGGTTCATCCTGCCGCCGCTCCGGCCGGCCAAGGACACCTCCGGCCGCGTGTTCCTGATCTTCATCGACGATCTGCACCTTCGCTTCGATCTGACGCCGCGCGTGCGCGATCTGTACGAGCGGATCACCACCCAGCTGATTCACGATGGCGATCTCGTCAGCGTAGTGTCGACAGGGCCCTCGTCCATCGCGATCGATCTCACCTACGATCGCAAGCGCCTCGACGCCGCAAAGAACAAGATCACCGGCAGTGGTCTCCGCGCGCGGGACGTCATCGACGTGCCGTCAGGAGCGGACGGTCCGCCTGAAGTCCGCTACCGCGCCAACGTGGCGTTCCGCACGGCCTACGACGTCGTCGAGCAATTCGAGGCGCTGCACGATCGCCGCAAGAGCGTCATCTATCTCAGCAGCGGCTACGATCTGAATCCGTTCCCCGAGGATCGCGCGAAGCAGGAGGCCGAGCGGAGCGGCGCGGCTGATAGCAATCCGTTCGGGCAGCAGAAGACCACGTTCTCTGAGGCGGATATCGTGTCGCAGATGTCGGAGCTGACGCGCGCCGCCGTGCGCTCGAACGTCGTCGTCTACACGATCGATCCGCGGGGCCTCGTCGCCGGACCCGATATCTCCGACCCGGTCGACATGGCCGCCTATCAGCGGCACGTCTCGAAAACGCAGGACACCCTGCGCGTCATCGCCGAACAGACAGGCGGCAGGGCCATCGTCAACCAGAACGACTTCAACGCGGCGCTCCAGCTGATCGACGCCGAGACGAGCGACTACTACATCGTCGGCTACTACTCGACGAACACGGATCAGTCGAAGCGCCGGCGGAAGATCGAGATTCGGGTCGCGCGGGCGGGCGCCGACGTCACGCACCGCACCGAGTACACCCTGCACCCGATACGCCACTGACGCTCATCACCCCAGCCGTTTCGAGGCCCGGTCCGCTACACTTGATTCGATGCTGGCGTTTCTCTATGCGGTCGTCGCCGCGATCGTCGCGCTCCCTCCCGGCCCCGATGATTGCTCGCAGCCGCCGCCCGATTTGCGGGCACTCGGGAGGAACATCCGCGAGACGCTCGCTCGCGAGTATGCAGCGCCGCTCCGTTTCACCTATCTCGAGAACCGGGCCGACATCGACGTGTCGACACTCGGCGCCGTGACGGTCGGCCCGCTGCGCACATTCGAGGTCTATCCCACCGACACCATCGACGAGTACAAGAGGCTCGTGGCGATCGAGGGCAAGCCGCTCGATGCCGCGGAGCTCGCGCTCCGCGATGCGGAACACCAGCGCAATGTGCAGAGACGGGCGGCCGAGTCGCCTCAGCGCCGGGCGGCGCGCCTCAGCAGCGAAGCCGAGGAAATCCGCGATCGGGACGCGATCCTCGACGACGCGGCGGCGCTCTTCGAGCTGGGTTTCGCGTGTCGTGAAGTCCTGGACGGCAACCCGGTCATCGCCCTGACGATGACCCCTCGCCAGCATGCTCGGGTCACGACACGCGAGGGGTCGTGGATGAAGAAGACGATCGGGCGAATGTGGGTATCCGAGGACGGCTCTCACATCGCCAGGGTCCGGCTGCAGACCGTAGACGCTGTGTCAGTTGGCTGGGGCGTGGTGGCGCGCATCGAAACCGGCAGCTATTTCGACTACGTCCGGACGCGCATCGGCGATACGTGGCTCCCCTCGAAGCTGACGATGGAAGGCTCGGGCCGAACGCTGCTCTTCCGTTCCTTCCATGTGAAGACAGTCACGACATACACGAATCACAAGCGGTACGCGGGACGATAGCTGCCAGCTTCCAGCTCCCGGCTTCCAGCTTACCGCTAGGATCCTCCGATGCCAGCCACGTGGCTTCGATCTGAACGATCCTAGCTGGCAGCTGGGAGCTGGCAGCTGGTAGCATCCCTTCAATGCCCCGCTCTCGCCTCCGTCGCGCGTTCGTCGCATGCGTCCTGCTGGCAGCGTTCGGCTACAGCGCGGCGATCGTGTATCTCATGGTGCGCGAGACGGAGCTGATCTTCCGCACCAGCGCGGCGCGGGCCGACGCGCGCCCGCCGTTTCCCTACGAGCAAATCGATCTACCGCGGAGCGACGGCGCACGGCAGTTCGCGTGGCGGATGGCTAAGCAGGGACCGAGCGACGCGCCGGCCGGCGATCCCGACGGGCTGTGGATCCTGTATCTGCACGGCAACGCGTCCACCGTCGCCAGCCGGATGAACGTGGCGCACTACGTCAGCCTGCGCCAGCTCGGCGTCAGCATTTTCGCGCCGGAGTATCGCGGGTATCACGGCCTGGCTGGCGTGCCCAGCGAAGCGAGCGTCGGCGCCGACGCCCGCGCCGCCTACGACTACCTTCGCGTGCACGCGCGCGTGCCGCCGGAGCGGCTCGTGATTTTCGGATGGTCGCTTGGCGCCGCGGTCGCAGTAGATCTCGCCTCGCAGGTCGAAGCCCGCTCGGTCATCCTCGAGGGCGCGCCCGCGTCCATCGTCGACATCGGTCAGCAGCAGTACCCGATGTTCCCCATCCGCTGGATCATCCGCAATCCGTTCAACGCGATCCAGAAGGTCGCGAAGATCCGTGCGCCGATCCTCTTCCTTCACAGTCCGGAGGATACCGTCATCCCGTTCCGGGAGGGACGGCGGCTGTTCGACGCCGCGCGATCGCCCAAAACGTTCGTGGAAATCCGCGGCGGGCACATCGAGGCCAGCGAAATCGATCGCGCCGTGTTCTACCGCGCCGTGCGGTCTCACCTGGTGCTCGACTGACGCGCGCGCCGCCTGTCAGGCCGGCGCGATCACTTCCACCCCGCTGCTGTTTCCGCTGCGAACGCGCCGAACGAGCGCGGCACATGCCCGAGCATCCGTGTCTGCCGCTCGATCGCCTCGGGCGACGCCTTCAATCCCTTGGCCTGGAAGAAGGCGTACATGTGCTTGAAGTCGAACACGAGCCAGTCGGGCATGTACTGCAGCGACTGCTTCTCCCACGCCTCGAGATCGTCGCCGCCGTACTTCACGGATCGGCCGAGCGCGCGCGACCAGACTTCCGCGGTCGACGCGCCCGTATGCGCTTCGGGCCCCACGATGTCGTAGGTCTGCCCCTCGTGGCCAGGGGTCGTCAGCGCGACAGCCGCGGCCTCGGCAATGTCGCGGACGTCGACGCGGTGCAGGCCCGCGCTGCCGAGCGGCTGGGGATACACACCGTGCTGCAGTATGACGTCCTTGAACCAGTAGTCGTTCTGGTAGAAGTTGTTCGGCCGCAGAATCGTGAACGGCACCCCGGATTTGCGAACGGCCTCCTCGACGCCGAGCTTTCCGCCGAAGTGCGGCAGCCACGCGGCCTGGTCAGCGTGCTGCACAGACAGATAGACCAGACGCTTGACCTTCTCCAGGCGCAGCCCGCACACCGCCAGAAGGCCTTCGTGGATCTCCGTCGGGGTGACGGTGTTGACGAGGAACACGCCGTCGACGTCCTTGAACACGCGGCGGACAGTCTCGACCTTGCCCAAATCGCCGGTCACCGCTTTCACACCGGCGGGAAGCTGCTTCGCCTTGCTGGCGTCGCGCGTCAGCACCTGGACTTCCTGCCCGCGCGCCAGCAGCTCCCGGACGACCTGCGACCCGACCATACCCGTTCCACCCGTGACGAGAATGCTCATGACTATTCCTCCAGCACCGTATACGTCTATCAGACGTCCGCCCTGGGCACCACGTCCCCGCCGCCACGCTGTTCGAACCGGCGTCAGTTGCACACCGGCTCGGCGGCTATAATGCCCGGAAGTAAACCCTCAGCAAGGAACCATTCCCATGAAGCGCGCCGTCTCTGCATCGCTCGCCGTCTTCGCCGCGTGTCTCGTATCCGCCGCCGCGGGTGCATTGCCGCAGGCTGCCGAGAAGCGGCCCATCAGCGAAAAGGATCTCTTTTCGTTCGTCTGGGTCGCCGACCCGCAGATCGCGCCCGACGGCTCGCACGTGGCGTTCGTGCGCGTGACGGTCGACGAGAAGAAGGACGCGTACGAAACCGCTATCTGGATCGCGAAGACCGATGGCAGCGACCCGCCGCGAGCGATTACTAGCGGCATCCGCGACACCAGCCCCCGCTGGTCGCCCGACAGCCGCCGGCTCGCGTTCGTGCGATCGGTCGAGAAGGACGGGCGTGCGCAGCCGCCGCAGATTCACGTCATGTCGATGTCCGGCGGCGAGCCGTTCGCGCTCACGGATCTCCCGCGCGGCGCGGCGAATCCCGAGTGGGCTCCAGACGGCAAAACGATTGCGTTCTCGTCGAGCACCAGGCCCGCCGAGCTCTCGTCCGCCTCGAAGGCGCCGGGCGACAAGCCCAGGGAATCCGACGTCCGCGTGATCACCGAGGCGGTCTACCGTGCGAACGGCGTCGCCGGATTCGGCTACGTCGATCGCGATCGGCCCGCCCAGATCTGGACGATCGCGGCGCCCGCGGGTCCCGCCGATCGTCCGGCGCCGAAGGCGATCACGTCGGGCGAGTTCGCCGCCGGCAACTACCGCTGGTCACCGGACGGGTCGAAGATCTTCTTCGTGTCCGACCGGCGCCGCGCGTCGTACTACTACCCGCGCGACAGCAATCTCTTCGCGGTCTCGAAGGACGGCGGCGAGCCGTCGGAGATCGTCAGCATCGACGGCAACGTCGGCGCCTACGCGTTCTCGCCCGACGGCAAGCGGCTGGCCTTCGTCGGCGCCCTCCACGGCAACCCGGAGCGCTCGTACACGCAGCCCGACCTGTGGGTCGTCGACATCCCCGGCGGCGCGCCGCGAAACCTGACGGCGGGCTTCGACTTCGACATGAACGGCGGCATCGGCGGCGATCAGCGCGCGCCGCGCGGGCAGTCGCCGAGCGGTCCCGTCTGGAGCCGCGACGGCCGGTCGATCACGATTAACGTTGGCGAGCAGGGCAACGCCAATTTGAAGCGCGTCGATGTCGCGAGCGGCAAGATCGACGCGGTGACCCGCGGCAGCAACGACGTGATGTCGTACACCGCCGACGCGAGCGCGCAGCGGATCGCCTTCGTGATGTCGAGCGCATCGAGGGTCGGAGATCTTCACGTTCTCGACGCCTCGTCTTCGTCGGGGCCGCGGCAGCTGACGACATTCAACGACGCGCTCTTCGGGCAGCTCACGATGAACGAGCCGGAGGAGATCTGGTACCCGAGCTTCGACGGCAAGAAGATCCAGGGCTGGATCCTCAAGCCGCCTTCGTTCGATCCGTCGAAGAAGTATCCGCTCGTCCTGCAGATTCACGGCGGTCCCCACTCGGCCTACGGGAACACCTTCACGCACGAGTTCCACTGGATGGCCGCCAAGGGCTACGTCGTCCTGTACACGAACCCGCGAGGGAGCTCGAACTACGGCCAGGACTTCGGAAACATCATCCAGTTCAACTATCCCGGCGACGACTACAAGGACCTCATGGCCGGCGTCGACGAGGTCCTCAAGAAGGGATACATCGACGAATCGCGGATGGGCGTCACCGGCGGCAGCGGCGGCGGACTCCTGACCAACTGGGTCGTGACGCAGACGACGCGCTTCAAGGCCGCCGTCAGCCAGCGAGACATCTCCGACTGGTCGAGTTTCTGGTACACCGCCGACTTCACGCTCTTCACGCCGACGTGGTTCCGCAAGGCGCCCTTCGAGGATCCGGCAGACTTCGCGCGGCGCTCGCCGATCACGCACGTGGCGAAGATCCAGACGCCGCTCATGTTCATCCTCGGCGACGAGGACTGGCGCACGCCGCCGTCGGCCGGCGGCGAGGAGCTCTTCCGCGCGCTGAAGTACCTCAAGCGCCAGACGGTCATGGTGCGGTTCCCGGGCGAGAACCACGAGCTCTCGCGCTCGGGCCGCCCGTGGCACCGCGTCGAGCGCCTCCAGCACATCGTCGGCTGGTTCGACAAGTTCCTGATGGGCAAGGAAACCGCCACCTACGAGCAGCCGCACCAGTAGTGTCCGGCCTGGCCCTGACCTGCAGCGTCCGGCCCGAGCGTTGCCTGTAGCGTCCGGCTTCAGCCGGACGACAGGTGTAGCGTCCGGCTTCAGCCGGACGACAGGTGTAGTGTCCGGCTTCAGCCGGACCCGACTTCGATTAACGAGGCTCTTTTGATAACGCGCCGGTTGTGCATCGTTGGAGGAGTCATGTGCGCCGCGGCCGCGGCACTCGCCGCTGCGGCGCAGCCGCAGGCGGGCCAACCGGCGGCGCGCGCGAGCATCCTGCGCGGCGAGTACGGCCGGTATCGCGCCAACAACGACCTGCTCTCCTACCATCTCGACGTGAGGGTCGATCCGGACAAGAAGTTCCTCAGCGGCAAGAACACGATCCGTTTCCGGATGCTGCAGGACGACACACGGATTCAGCTCGACCTGTACGCGAACCTCAACGTCGATCGGATCGCAATGGGACGCACGGGAGTTGAACTACGAACGTGAGATCAACGCCGTCTTCATCAACTTCCCGGAGACGTTGAAGCGCGGGCGCGAGTACGCGATCGAATTCCACTACTCGGGCAACCCGAAGGAGACCGGCCGCTTCGGAGGCATCGCCTTCCGCAAGGATCCGTCCGGCCAACCCTGGATCAACACCGCCTGCGAGGGCGAGGGCTCGAGCATCTGGTGGCCGAGCAAGGATCAGTGGCGCGACGAGGTCGAGACATGCGCCTCAGCGTCTCGATCCCCAACGACCTCGTCGACGCGTCCAACGGCAAGTTCATGGGCAAGACCGATCTCGGCGACGGCTACACGCGCTGGGACTGGCAGATTCACTACCCGATCAACTCGTACAACGTCTCGCTGAACATCGGCAACTACGTGCACTTCTCGGACACGCTTGGCGATCTCAGCGCTCGACTTCTACGTCCTGCCCGGAAAACCTGGAGAAGGCGAAGCGCCAGTTCGCGCAGGCCGGGCCGATGATCGAGGCGCTACAAAAGTATCTTCGGCGACTACCCGTTCAAGAAGGATGGCTACAAGCTGATCGAGGTGCCGTACTCCGGCATGGAACACCAGAGCGCGGTCACCTACGGCAACCGCTTCGCGCAACGGGTACTCTCGAGCGCGGACTGGACCGGCGTCGGCGTCAGCACGAAGTTCGACTTCATCATCATCCACGAGAGCGCGCACGAATGGTTCGGCAACAGCGTGTCCGCGGCGGACGTGTCGGACATGTGGATCCAGGAGGGCTGGACGACGTATCTCGAGGCGGTCTACGTCGAGCACGTGTTCGGCTACGACGACGCGCTGAAGTACATCAACGGCTACAAGTCCAAGGTCCGCAACCAGGCGCCGATCATCACCGCGCGCGGCGTCCACCGCTCGCCGCCGCAGGATCAGTACTTCAAGGGCGCGCTCTTCCTCCACACGATGCGGTCCGTCGTGAACGACGACAGGAAGTGGTGGAAGCTGATGCGGGACACCTATCAGGAGTTCAAGTACAGGAACATCATGACGGAAGATCTCGTGCGGTTCTTCAACAAGGAGACCGGACGGGACTGGACGACCATCTTCGATCAGTATCTCCGCCGGGCAACCCTGCCGGCGCTCGAGCTGAAGGCGAACGACGACGGCACGCTCGGCTACCGGTGGCGGGCCGACGAGACGGGCTTCGCCATGCCGGTCCGGATCGGCAGGAGTGGCGCGTGGGAGATCGTCCAGCCCACGACGGAGTGGAAGTCGCTGCCGAACAAGTGGGGGAAGGAAGGCCCTGACGTCGCGACCGATCTGTACTACGTCAGCGTCGCCAAACCGTGATTGAGGTCAGACCCAACCCGAACCACGCAACCGGGGATCGCACGGAACGGGATCACTTCCCTGGCCAGACGGTTCCCTGATCGAGCGCGGTGACGGCGCCGATACCCTTGTAGACGAACTTCTGCACCCGCCGTCCCTCGTAGGTCTCGGTCGTGAAGACGTTCCCCTTCGAGTCCGTCGCGATGCTGTGCACGGCGAAGAACTGTCCGGGCTGGCGGCCGCCGTCGCCGAAGCTCGTGAGGATCTGCAAGGTGTCCCGCAGCAGGACGTAGACCTTCTCGTTCTTGCCGTCCGCGAGGTAGAGGTACTTCTGCTGCGGATCGCGTCGAGAACGCGACGTCCCACGTCGAGCCGTCGCCGAGCGTGTTCCGCGCGATGAACACTTCCTTGACGAACGTGCCGTCGGCCTTGAAGACCTGCAGGCGATCGTTCGGTCGATCGCACACGTAGACGAGCCCGTCGTTCGAGAGATCCGCGCAGTGCACGGGCGTGCGGAACTGCTGCGCGGGAGGCGCCTTCGGATCGTATCGTCCGATGTCGGTGTCGTCGGGCTTGTTGCCGTACGCGCCCCAGTACCGCTTGAACTTGCCGGTGTCGGCATCGATCACGACCACGCGGCGGTTGCCGTAGCCGTCGGCGATGTACGCTTCGTTCGTCCTGGCGTCGACGAAGATCTTCGCCACGCGGCCGAAGTTCTCCATGTCGTTGCTGCCGGCGTTCTTCCCCTTGCGGCCGAACTGCGCGAGGAACTTGCCGCCGCGCGTGAACTTCAGGACGTGCGCGTCGGTGCCGACGTTGCCGCCGATCCAGACGTTCTCCTTGTGATCGACGAAGATGCCGTGATTGGACTCCGGCCAGTCGTACCCTTCCGCAGGCCCGCCCCAGTGCCCGACGACGTTGCCCGCCGGATCGAATTCGAGAACGGGCGGCGCCTTCGAGCAGCACGACGCAATCGGCGGGTTCTGATCGGCCGCCGCTTCGTTGGCGCCGAGCAGGTTCGAGCGGTGGACGATCCAGACGTGATCGCGTGCGTCGACGGCGAGGCCGATCACCTGCCCCAGCACCCAGTTGTTCGGCAGCGGCCTGGGCCAGAGCGGATCGACCTCGAATCGCGGCGCCTGGAGTCCGGATCGATCCTGCGCGGCCGCGCGCTCGAACAGGCGACCGGCCGTACCGAGCGCCGCAATCGCCGCGACGAACGCCGTCCCGATCAGCAGCTCGCGTTTGTGCGTCATCAGGCTCATCGGGGCATGTCCGCTACTTGACGAGGAACTTCTGCACTCGCTTCCCCTCGAGGTTCTCTCCCGTGTAGAGATTGCCCCTGGAGTCGAGCGCCACGCTGCCGACGCCAAAGAACGCGCCCGGCCACCGGCCGCCGCCGCCGACGGTCGCCGCCACTTCGAGCGTATCGCGCCGGAGCACGAACACTTTCTGATCCTGACCGTCCGCGACGAAGAGAAACTGCTGCGCCGGATCACTCGAGAAGGCGATGTCCCACACCGACCCTTCTCCGAGCGTCGACTTCGAGACGAACGCCTCCTTGACGAATGTCCCGTTCTTCTGGAAGACCTGGATGCGATCGTTGCGCCGATCGCAGACGTACACGAGCCCGTCTTTCGCGATCTTCACGCAGCTCACGGTCCGGAAATGCTTCGACGGTCCCGCTGACGGGTCGTACGGTCCGAGTGTCTCGTCGCCAGGCGCCGCGCCATACGCGCCCCAATGCCGCTTGTACGCGCCTGTCTCCGCGTCGAACACGACGACGCGGCGGTTGGCGAACCCGTCGGCGACGTAGAGCTCGTTGGCGGCTGAATCGATATCGAGCGCGGCCGGACGATTCAGGCCGGTCCGGCTGTCGTTCGCGCCGGGCTCGCCCGGCTTGCCGATCTGCAGGAGGAACTTGCCGGCGGCCGAGAACTTGAGGACGTGCGCATCCGTCTTCGCCGCGACGGCCGGCGCGGGCTGCGCGGTGCCCCGTCCGCTCGCGGGCGGAGCCTCGGCGACGCCGGCGGCGGCGATCCAGACATTGCCCTTGGCGTCGATCGCAATGCCGCCAGGAGAGCGGGGCCAGTCGTACCCGGTGCCGGGACCGCCCCAATGCGCGGCGAGCGCGCCGGCCTGATCGAACACGAGAACCTGCGGCGCCGGCACACAGCATTCGTCTGCCGTCGGCGGCTTCGTTGCCGCGCTCATCTCGGTCCTGGCGTTGAGGGAATCGCCGCCGCGGTGGACGACCCAGATTCGATCTTGCGCGTCGATCGCCACGCCGGTAATCGATCCGAACAGCCAGTGATTCGCCAGCGGCTTCGGCCAGAGAGGGTCGACCTGGAACTTCGGCGGTGACGTGCGGGAAGCGTTCTGCGCGCGCGCGGTGCCGGCGACAGCCGTGGTGGCTCCGGGCTCCCCGCTCTCGGCTTCAGGAAGAGCTTTCCGATCCCAGGCGTTCGGCTGCGATCGGACGCCATCCGCCAGCGCGAGAACCCCGAGCGTCGACGCAACCGCGGCACAGACGAGAGCGTTCCGCATCATCTCCTCAGCGTGATCGCGGCCGCGCGAGCGTGGCCCGACGATCGGCGTGGAACCGGCGATTCCTCCCGATGCGGCGCCAGTATACACTGCGCACCATGCAGGCCAGCCGCGGGAACGAACGCCGGCCGCGCGCCGCGCTCGCTGCAGGACTCCTCGCCGCGTGCCTCATCGCGGCCGCCGCGCGACCTTCCGCGCACGACATCCCCAACGACGTCATCGTGCAGATCTTCGTCGAGCCGGAGGGTTCCGTGCTCCGCGTCCTCGTGCGCGCGCCGATTGCCGCCATGAGGGATGTGCAGTTCCCCACGCGTGGCGAGAACTACCTGGATCTCCCGCGAGCGGCGCCGGCGGTTCGCCACGCCGCCGCGCTCTGGCTTGGCGACGGAATCTCCGTGTACGAAGGCGCGGTCAGGCTGGCCGCCCCTCGTTTGGCCGCGACGCAGGTGTCCCTGCCGTCCGATCGATCGTTTTCGTCGTACGCCAGCGCGCTCGCGCACGTCACCGGTCCGCCCCTTCCCGACGAGACGCTGCTCGTCTGGAATCAGGGCCTGATGGACGTGCTGTTCGAGTATCCGGTTCGATCCGATCGATCCGAGTTCTCGGTCGAGCCGGCGCTCGCCAGGCTCGGGATGAAGGTCGTCACCGTCCTGCGCTTCCGCACCGCGGAGGGAACCGAACGCGCGTTCGAGCTGACAGGCGATCCGGGCCTCGTGCGGCTGGATCCGCGCTGGCACCAGGCGGCGATTCGATTCGTCGAGCTCGGCTTCCACCACATTCTCGACGGAACGGATCACCTGCTGTTCCTGTTCTGCCTGGTGCTTCCCTACCGCCGCCTGCGGCCTCTCGTGCTCATCGTCACGGCCTTCACGATTGCGCACTCGGCCACGCTCGTCGCGTCGGCTTTCAACCTCGCGCCCGACGCGCTCTGGTTTCCGCCGCTGATCGAGACGTTGATTGCCGGCTCGATCGTTTTCATGTCGCTCGAGAACGTCGTGACGAGCGTGTCGGGCCGCGACGCGCCCGCGCTCAGGCGGAGGTGGACGATCGCCCTGGTGTTCGGGCTGGTCCACGGGTTCGGGTTCTCGTTCGGGCTGAAGGAGACCCTGCAGTTCGCCGGCGCTCACGTCCTGACGTCGCTCCTCGCGTTCAATGTCGGCGTGGAGCTCGGCCAGATCCTCGTCCTGCTGGCGCTCGTTCCGGCGATTCACTACACCTTCCGCTACATCGTCGCCGAGCGCATCGGCGTCGTCATTCTGTCCGCCATCGTGGCGCACACCGCGTGGCATTGGATGACCGACCGATGGCGCGTGTTGTCGCGGTTCGACTGGCCGGTGGCTGACGCGGCGATGCTGGCAAGCGCCAGCCGCTGGCTGATGTTCGCGGTGATTGTCGGGGGGATTCTCTGGCTGCTGCCGCTGCTCACACGCGGCGGCCGGTCGAGGATGCGTCGACCGCCCGGCGTACCGACGCCGGGCGGTGACGCGCGTTTGCTGTAGTCCGCTACTGCTTGACGATCTTCAGCTCATCCTTCACGGACTTCACGCCCGTGGTCTCGCGCGCGATCTCGACGGCGCGGCGCTTCTCGATCGCCGTGCTCACGTTGCCCGCGAGCGTGACGACGCCGTCCTTGGTGTCGACGTCGATCTTCAGCCCGGCGACATCGGTGTCGGCGAGCATCTTCGTCTTCACCGCTGACGTGATGCCTGCGTCGCCGATCACGCCGCCAGCTTCGCCGGCCGCGTCTCTGGCGTCACGCGCCACATCTTTCGCCGCGTCTCCGACGCCGCTGGTCGGCGTGGCGCCCGGCGCGACGATCAGCGCGTCGACGACGTCGCGAACGCCCTCGGTCGTGCGCGCCAGTTCAACGGCGCGTGCCCGAGCCAGGTCGGTATCGACCTCGCCCTTCAGCGTCACCACGCGATCCTTCGTGTCGACGTCGATCTTGTACGCCTTCACCGTCTCATCCGCCACGAATTTCGACTTCACCGCGGTGGTGACGCCGGCATCCGACTGTGCGCACGCGGCCGCCATCGTGCTGGCAATCGCCATGGCCCCTAAGAATCCAAAGAACTTCTGTCGCGTCATCTGACACCCTCCTGATGCAGTCGATTACCCACTCCTTGTCCAAGCTGCATCGCCCGTACCAGCGGGGACACTCAATCGGGACAGTCACGCGTGACTGTCCCGATTGAGTGTCCCCTGTCTCCGGATGGAACACCTCGTCAATTGCGTGGGAGGGTGAAGAAACTGCCGATCAGTCGTCGCCGTCGATCGACCGCCGGCCGCGCTTCGTGTCGGCGCGATTGCGCTTCGACGTGAGGCGGCGCTCTCTGGACGCGGTCGTGGGTCTCGTCTTCCTTCGCCGCTTGGGCCGTACGGCCGCCTGACGCACGAGCGCGACGAGCCGCTCGCGCGCGTCCTCGCGGTTCTGCGCCTGCGTGCGATGCGACCGGGCATCGATCACCAGAACGCCCTCGGCCGTCATCCGGGAACCCGCGAGCGCGTGCAGCCTCGTTCTCACCTCGTCCGACAACGACCGCGAGCGCGCGACATCGAACCGCAGCTGCACCGCGGTCGAGACCTTGTTCACGTTCTGCCCGCCGGGGCCAGACGAGCGGACGAACCGCTCCTCGATCTCGGATTCGTCGATGGCGATCGCTGGCGTGACCTGGATCATTCGCTGCCGCGCGCCCTACGACGGCTTCGCCTTTGCCGCGACATAGCTCTTGCGCGCACGCGCCTTCATCCCGCGCGGCTTGAGCTTCACCTCGAGATCGTGGCTCTTGCCATCGAGCTTCGTCGGCTCGAAGCCGATCGCGTACTGCTGGTGGAGCTCGTCGGCCACGCGGGCGAACGTCGATCGCAGATCGTCGGCGCGCGTCAGCTCGAAGTACCCGCCCCCGGTCTCTTCCGCGATGCGCGGCAATCCGGGATCTGGACGCTGCGTCATCCCGCCACCCGACTGGCCGCCAAAATTCCCGAAGCCGCCGCTGCCCATCGGCGCCTGACGCCGGCCGAACGGCATGCGGCTCTCGAGCCCGATCGCATAAACCATGGTGTCCTCGCGCGTCGCGCGCTCGACGACATCCATGACGCTCACGTTGTTCGTCTTGAAATTCAGGGGCGAGTCGACGCCGTCGGTGAAGAGGAGGACGACCTTCCGGCCGTCGTGGCCGACGAGCTCCTTCATCGCGTAGTTGGCCGCGTTCCAGAGAGGCGTCGGGCCTTCGGCCTGGAGCTCGCCGCGCAGCACGTTGATGAGCGCCTGGCGATCGCTGGTGAACTCCTCCGGGTCGAGGTGGATCTTGTTCGCGAACGTCCCGATCCGCGCCTTGTCGGCCGGCAGCAGCCTGCGGACGAATTCCTCCGTCGCGACCGCGACGAGATTGAAGTTGTCCTTCATGCTGCCGCTGCGGTCGAGCATGATCGCAATCGTCAGCGGCTGGGTCTCGGCGGCAAAGAGTGTGATCGGCTGCAGCTTGCCGTTGTCGTACACCTCGAAGTCGTCCTTCGTGAGGTTGGGCACCAGCCGTCCGGTCGAATCGGTCACCGTCGTGTACACAGCCACGGTGCTGGCACCGCTGCGGAACGGCGTCGGCTGCTGGTCTTGCGGACTCGCGGCCACCAGCGCCAGGCCCGCGAAGACGCCCGCAGCCTGGACGGCAACCCTCAATCGGATGGAACGGGCTTTCATGTGGAAATACCTCGATAGCCCGGTCGAATCGAGCGCTCGGGCGGCACACGCGGCAGGCACAACCATTGTCGCACACGGCTCAGCCTCGTCAAGCGCTCCACCCTGTCTGCCTGAGGTGGTTTCGTCGCCGGGCACGCATCGTGAAAGACCTGATGTTGGAGGGTACATGACCCGCATTGCGATGGCCTCGGTGCTGATCGTTGGAACCCTGACGACATCCGCAGGCGCGCGGCCGCAACAGACTGTCAATCCCGATGCCAAGGTGCTGGTGGACTTCAAGCAGCGCGTCGGCAAGTACATGGACTTGCACAACCGCCTCGAGAAGAAAGCGCCGCGGCTGAAAACGACGAAGAATCCGGCCGAGATCAAGGCGTCACAGGACGCGCTCGCCGCGCTCATCCAGGCCGAGCGCAAGGGGGCGATGCAGGGAGAGATATTCACGCCAGAGGTGGCCGGGGTGGTTCGCCGCCTGTTGTCTCCCGAAGTGAAAGGGCCCGACGGGGCGCAGACAAGGAAAGCGATCAAGGAGGACGCGCCGCCCGCGGGAGAGGTCGTCGTGAAGGTCAACGCGCGATATCCGGAGGATGCGCCGCTGCCAACGGTGCCGCCGAACCTCCTCGCGAGCCTGCCGCAGCTTCCAGAGGACCTCGAGTACCGGATCCTGGGTCGCAACCTCATTCTCCGCGACGTTCACGCGAACGTCATTGTCGACTTCGTTCCAAAGGCCATTCAGTAGGAGACCGATCATGCGCCGGCTCGGCACGCTCGCCATCCTCACCACGTTCTTCGCCGCATCGCTCTCGTCGCAGCAGCAGCCGGCGCTGCCGAATGCCAAGGACTCGGTCAAGTTCGCCGTCATCGGCGATACAGGCACCGGAGGCACCGCGCAACAGCGCATCGCCAACCGCCTCACGGCGTCACGCACGTCGTTTCCTTTCGCGTTTGCCGTGATGCTCGGCGACAACATCTACGGCAGCGAGCGACCCGACGACTATGCGGAGAAGTTCGAGCGGCCGTACAAGCCGCTGCTCGACGGAGGAGTGAAGTTCTACGCGGCGCTCGGCAACCACGACGATCCGAACCAGCGCTACTACAAGCTGTTCAACATGAGCGGCGAGCGCTACTACTCGTTCAAGCCCGAGCAGGGCAATGTCCGCTTCTTCGCACTCGACAGCAACTACATGGACCAGGCGCAGCTCGCGTGGCTGGAAAAGGAGCTGTCAGCGAGCGAGTCCGACTGGAAGATCTGCTTCTTCCATCATCCGCTGTACTCGTCCGGCGAGAAGCATGGCTCCGACGTCGTGCTGCGTGACCAGCTCGAGCCGCTGTTCCTGAAGCACGGCGTCGATCTCGTGCTCACGGGGCACGAGCACTTCTACGAGCGCCTGAAGCCGCAGAAGGGCATCCACTACGTCATCGCGGGGAGCTCCGCCAAGCTGCGCAAAGGCAACATCGGGAGCTCCAGCATCACGGCGAAGGGGTTCGATGCGGGCTACGCGTTCATGCTGATGGAGATCGCCGGCAGCGAGCTGCATTTCCAGACGATCACGGACCAGGGGCAGATCGTGGATTCGGGCGTCATCCCAATGCGCGAAGACAAGAAGTCGACCGCGCGATAGGCTTCACTTCACTCCGTCTCGCGCGGCGGCGATCTCGGGACGTGCGGCGCCGTCGGCGCGAGCGGCAAGATCGAGGAGCGCCCTGGAATACTTGCGCACGGCAGCGCTGTTGCCGCCCTGCCGCGCAGCCTCAGCCGCGCCTGCCAGCGCACGATAGCGGTTCGGCTCTTTCTTCAGCGTCGTCTCGAACGATGCCAGCGCGGGGCCCGGCTGTCTGGCGGCGAGGAGCATCTCGCCGAGCATCTCGCGCGCTGGCGCGATCGGCCCTGGTGTGACCGCGTTCTTCTCCGTGCGGTCCTCGCGATCCGCGGCCTCTCGCAGCAGCGTGAGCGCGTCGTCTGTCCGGCCCTCGGCGAACGCGAGCCACGCCGAGACGCCCAGAGTACTGAATCTTCACCTGTTCGGTCCAGTACCACCTCGCCTGCCTTCTCGAGCCTGGCCCGACGATCCTCGAGCGCGGCGACCGCCGCGCGTGCGCCGTCGAGATCCTTCGTCTTCGCGGCGCCCAGCCCTTTCGCAAACCATCCCACGGCTTCCGCGAACGCGAACGGGCTCGCCGGTGTTTCGAGGCGCGCGGCCTCGGCCCAGGCTCCGCGCTCGAGCGCGTAGCGCGCCGGGATCGCTGACACCGCATAAGCACCGGCGAGCGGCGGCGCGGCCGACGAGGTGACTGAACCACTGAACCGTTCGTGCGCCCCCGGCAGCTCGTCGAGCAGCCGCTTCGCGGCTCCATCCTGCGCCTGCTGCAGGTAGGCGTACATCTGATAGTCCATCGCGTGCAGCTCTTCGGAGGGCAACTTGATCCGGCGCGCCGCCTCGGCGGATGCGATGTTCGTGTCGATGGAATCCTGCCAGTAGCCGAGCCGCGTGAACGTGTGCGACGGCATGTGCAGCGCGTGGGGCGCCGCCGGCGCGATCTTGGCGTAGCTGCGTGCAGCCGCTAGGCCGCGCGAGGCCAGGGGCGGCGCATCGTACGCGTGAATGATGTAGTGCGCGAACCCGGGATGATCGGGCTCTGCCGGCGCGAGCTTTTCCATGATCGCTCCTGCCTCGATCAGGCTCGCGTAAGTCATGTCGGCGGGATCCTGAGAGGAAGCCAGCGAGAGCGCGTAGAACGCCGCCGCCTCGCGGTCCTGCGGATAGCGCGCCGCCACCTGCTTCATCGCATCCCGATAAGCCAGCTGGCGCGTGCGCTGATTGACGGTCTCGAAGTCGGCGAAGAGCCGGCCCGCCGCGCTGATGAACGCTCGCTCACGCTCCGTCTTCGCGCCGGTCTCCGTCGCTTTCGCAATCGCCGCGCGTCCAGCCTGCAGCGCCGACGTCGGCTTGAGGCCTGCCGCGAACGGATTGCCCCACCGGCTCAGCGCGATCCCCCAGGACGCGATGCCGCATCCGGGATCCGCGGCCACGGCGGCGTTGAATCCGTCGATCGCCGGCCCGAACTCGAACGAGTGCAGCAGCGCCATCGCGCGCGCGAACGCAGGCTGCGCGGCCTCCGTGCAGGATGTCGAAAACTTGACCGTGCCCAGCTTTTCCGCCGCGCCATGCTGATGCTGACCGCCCGACGGCGCAGCAAGCACGAGCGCCGCGAGCGCTGCCTGAATCCACATACACCCTCCAAGTCGAACACCGAGGATTATACGGTGCGCCACGTGCCGGCGTGATATCGTCGCGGATAGCCTGCCTGCCTGCGGATGCCGCGCGTGAAAGAGGAACCGCCATGACCGTCCTGATGCTGATGCTCGCGATTGCGCTGGCGGGAGCGCAGGAAGACCGTCAGGAAAAACCAAAAGTTCCGAAGGACTCAATCGAGTTGACGGTGATCGGCTGCCTGAAAGGGCGCGTGCTGAAAACGGTCGCCAACCGACAGGCAGACGTCGAAAGCTCACCATTCGTCGGCGAGCGCACGTTCCGGCTCGCCGGAAAGCGCGACGTCATGGACGAGGTCAAGAAGCACGACGGCCACCTCGTCGAAGTCGTCGGCCTCGTGAAGCGCTCGGCGCTCGACGACGATGGCGTGAAGATCGGCCCTGCCACGGTGAGACCCGCGTCTCCTCAGGGCGGCCGGATGCCGAGCCCGGCCGAGCACGTCGACGTCATGGACGCGACGGCCGTCAGGATGCGCTCTGCTACCTGTCAGTGATCGGCGTCAGAACGTCATCTTCACAGCCAGCTGCACCTGCCTCGGATCGCCGACGCCCGTCCGCAGGAAGCCGTTGAAATCGAACAGCGGCGGTGTGCTGAACGGGTTGATGTTGTTCGTGTTGTTGAACGTGTTGAACATCTCGATGATCGGCGTCAGCTCGTAGTGCAGCCCGAAGCGGAACGGGCGGCCCAGCCGCCAGTCGAAGGTGAAGTACTCGTTGTCCTTCCGCTCCCCGTTACGCCCGCGATCGTCGCCATTGAGGATGCGCGGGTTCGCCGTGATCGGCTGCGCGCTGCGGTACTGCGACCGGACGTTCGCCCAGAAGCCGTACGGCATGGTGAAGTAGCCGAACACGTTCACCTTGTGCCGGATGTCGCGGTCGGCGGGGCCCCAGTCCTTCGAGAGGTCGAAGAAGTTGAAGCTGCGATCGGTGAACGGATCGCGCTCGTTCGAGTCGTTGTCCTCGTCCTTCGACAGCACGTAGTTGCCCTCGAACTGGTAGCCGTTCGAGAAGCGCTTCCTCAACCCCAGCGTCAGCCCGCGATAGCGTGACTCGCCCAGGCTGTTCGTGACCATCACCTCGTCGAGCTGCGGCGCCCAGAGCCGCGAGTAGGTGAACCGGTTGCCGGTGTTGACTCCGCCGTCGCAGCACACCGGCGCCGTGCGGTTGTAGTCGAGGAACCGCGTCAGGTTCCTGCCTTCGTTCCAGATGAAGTCGACGTACACGGCCAGGTCCGGCCCGACCTGCTGCTCGTAGGCCAGGTTGTACGCAAAGATGTGCGGATTCTTGTACTCGCGATCGAACACGCGGACGCCGCTGAACAGCGGGAACTCGCCGTCCGGCAGCGGCGTCGGCGTGAAGACGCCGGGCCAGCTCGGCGTCGGCGCGCCGAAATTGATCATGTTCTGCGTGCTCGCGAAGATCGACTGCTGCTGCAGACCGTTCGTCGTCACCGAACCGACCTGGCTCAGCATGTTCTGCCGCGCATAGTAGAGGCCCCAGCTGGCCCTCACGAGCGAGCGGCCGTTTCCCATCACGTCCCACGCGACCCCGAGCCGGGGCTGCCACATCGCCCACTGGCTGGGGATCGTGCCGTCGGACGGAAACGCCGGATCGCTCAGGAACGCCGCGTACGCCGTCGATTGCGGATCCACGGTCTCGGGCATCGTCTGCGCATCCCAGCGGAGCCCGTAGTTGAGCGTGACGTTGCGGCGAATCTGCCACGAGTCCTGCGCGAAGAGGGAGAACTCGTCGTTCGTGATGGTCGACGCGCCCGCCGCGTCGGTGGCCGGTCCGGTACGACCCGCACCCTGCAGGTAGAACAGCAGCGGGCCGCCATCCGCCGTGAATCCGGCCGGGCACGCGGCCGGGGCCGTGACGAAGGTCGTCACGAAGGCAGGCGTCGAGCAGCTGATGGTGTTCGGGCCGAAGCCGCCGCTCGCGGCCGGCGACGCATACCGCATGAACCCCGCGACGCTGCTGAACAGGTAGCGGCCCGTGAAGAACCCGCGGAACACCTGATCGTTCAGCGTGTGCATCCACTCGCCGCCGACCTTGATCGTGTGCGCGCCGCGGACGATCGACAGGCTGTCGCGCAGCTGCGTCCGCCAGATCAGCTCGTCGACGTTCGGCTGCAGGAAGAACGGATCGCCGAAGCGGAACGACGGACCGAAGCCTATCCCCGTGTCGGCCGCCAGGCCCGATCCCACCGCGGTGCGCGGACGGCTCTCGCGCGAGTACGTGAAGTGCGCCTCGTTGACCATCTGCGGCGAGAGCGTCGAGAACCAGTTCAGGTTCACGACGTTGATCCGCGCCGGATCCCCTTCCACCCCGTTCGACGACGGACCATAGGTCGGCACGTCGAACGTCTCGTTCTCCTTGCGGGAGTGGTTGAAGTTCCATGAGCCCGACAGGTTGCTGTTTGCGCTGACCACTGCATCGAACTTCCCGAGGAACGCCAGGGTCGTGCTCGGGTGCGCAATCGGCCGGCTCTCGTCGAGCCCGAGCCGTGAATTGAAGAAGCCGAGAAGCGCCGTTCGCTGGCAGTCCGTGTTCGAGTTGATGAGCGCTTCGTCCCGCGGAACGGTCGGACTCTGCACGGGACACGGCGTGTCGCCCAACTGACGGCCGAGATTCGGACGCTCGAAGTTGCCAGTGATGCCTTCGAGCGCGAGGAAGAAGAACGCCTTGTCCTTGCGTACCGGACCGCCGATCGTCCCGCCGAACTGCTCGCGATGGAACCCCTCGAGGCGTGTACCGTCCGACAGGTCGCCGGTCAGTTCTTCGAGCCGCTGGAAGTGAAAGAGACTGCCCTTGACGGCATTCGTCCCGGACTTCGTGATGACGTTGACGACGCCGCCGGCCGTGCGCCCGAACTCCGCCGGCGCGCCGCTGGCAATCACCTGGAACTCCTTCACCGCGTCGAGCGTGATGTCGATCGACGCGCGCTGCCCGCCCGCCTGCTCGCCGAAGAAGCCGTTGTTGTAGTCGCCGCCGTCGAGGCTGATGTTGTTGAACACGCCGCGCTGCCCGGCGAAGGTGATCTCGTCGCCGTCGGGGCCCTGCACGACGCTGACGCCGGGCGTCAGCGTCAGGAGATCCTCGAACTTGCGCCCGAGGATCGGAATCGTATCGATCGTGTTCTGGTCGAGCGTCGTCGCGGCCGCGGTCCTCGACGTTTCAATCACGCGCGTCTCGCCGCTGACGGTCACGGTCTCGGCGACCCCCGACACTTTCATCGAGACGGGAAGCGTGATCGCCTGGCCGACGGTGAGCGGCACGTTGTCCTGCACGTGCGTCGCGAATCCCGCCAGGGTGAACGTCACGCGGTAGTTTCCGGGGGGCAGCTGGAGGACGACGTAGCGTCCGTCGGACTCGGTGACGATCGTCCGCCCGAAGTTCGTCTCGAGGTTGCGCGCCTCCACGGTGACGCCGGGCAGGCTCGCGCCGGTGGTATCGGTAACCGCGCCCTGGATGGCGCCCGTCGTGATTGTTGTCTGAGCGAGGGCGGGCGCCGCCACGAACAGCAGCATGAGGGAACAGGAAAGCATCGACCGAACGGACATCGCAGAATCTCCTCTCGCAGGTGCTGTCGCGGATGGTAGCACGGCCCGCCTTCGCAAAAGCTACGGCGGGTCCGCCGGAGCGCTTCGCGCGAAGGGGGATAAACTGTGGTCCTCATGGCCAACATCCTCCAGACGCTGCCCGCCGGCGAGCGAGTCGGCATCGCGTTTTCGGGTGGGCTCGACACGAGCGCCGCGCTTCACTGGATGCGAAGCAAAGGAGCGATCCCGTTCGCGTACACCGCGAACCTCGGTCAGCCCGACGAACCCGACTACGACGAAATCCCTCGTCGCGCTCTGCAATATGGCGCCGAAAAGGCCCGGCTGATCGATTGCCGCGCGCAGCTGGTCGCCGAAGGACTGGCCGTTCTGCAATGCGGCGCGTTTCACATTTCCACGGCCGGCGTTCCGTACTTCAATACGACGCCCATCGGCCGCGCGGTCACCGGGACGATGCTCGTCGGCGCGATGAAGGAAGACGACGTGCACATCTGGGGTGACGGCAGCACGTTCAAGGGGAACGACATCGAACGGTTCTATCGCTACGGCCTCCTCGCAAATCCCTCGCTCCGGATCTACAAGCCGTGGCTCGATCAAACCTTCATCGACGAGCTTGGCGGGCGCGCGGAGATGTCGGAGTACATGCATCGCGTCGGCATGCCGTATCACATGCGCTCCGAGAAGGCGTATTCGACCGACTCGAACATGCTCGGCGCGACGCACGAGGCAAAGGACCTGGAACGGCTCGACACCGGCATCACGATCGTCGAGCCGATCATGGGCGTCGCGTCGTGGAGAGACGACGTCAGCGTCAAGCGGGAGGAGGTCACCGTCCGCTTCGACGAGGGTCAACCCGTCGCGTTGAACGGCATCACGTTCAAGGACACCGTGCAGCTCGTGATGGAAGCCAACCGCATCGGCGGCCGTCACGGCCTCGGCATGAGCGATCAGATCGAGAACCGCATCATCGAGGCGAAGAGCCGCGGGATCTACGAAGCGCCCGGCCTTGCGCTCCTCTTCATCGCGTACGAGCGTCTCGTGACGGGAATCCACAACGAGGACACCATCGAGCAGTACCGCGACAACGGCCGGCGGCTGGGACGGCTTCTATACCAGGGCCGCTGGTTCGACCCCCAGGCGATGATGCTGCGTGAAACCGCCCAGCGCTGGGTCGCGCGGGCCGTCACCGGAGAAGTGACCATCGAGCTGCGCCGGGGCAACGACTACTCGCTCATGGACACCACGTCCCCGAACCTGACCTATAAGCCCGAGCGGCTGACGATGGAGAAAGGGGAATCGATGTTCACGCCTCTCGATCGCATCGGCCAGCTCACCATGCGCAACCTGGACATCGTCGACACCCGGGACAAGCTATTCACCTACGTCAAGGCAGGCGTGCTGGCGCCCTGGAGCGGGACCGCTCTGCCCCACGTACCAGAACCGGGCGAAGGGGCCCCGGCTGGCGAGCCCAGGACCCCTGATACCAAGCCCGACAATGACGGGAGCGCCGAATCTTCGGCGAAAAAATCGACAAACCCATCCAAATGACCGTTTTGTTGGGCATTTTTCACCGATCCTGACGTAAAATACTGGGCGCCGGACGGGCCATTTCGTCCTCCTTTCCCGTCCTGGCTGAGCCGCGCCGGGATCTCGGTGAAACGCGGCGGCGTCTAACGTAGTAAATCAGTACAAAGGTCCTGAACGAACCCGGGAGACTGTTTCCGGACGGGAGAGTCATGCGAGCAGAGATTATTCGGCGGGCAAAATCTGGCCTGCTTGACGACGACGAGCTTCAACTGGTGATCACGGAACAGATCGAGGAGGATCCCTCGTTCTGGACCGGCACCGGCAAGCACCGGACCATCATCAACGTCGAGGTCAACGACGGCCACGTGACGCTGAAGGGTCAGGTACGGTCGGCGCTCGAGCGGCGCCGGGCCGACATTCTTGCGCGGGCGCTGGGTGCGGCCGGCGTCGAGAACCTTTTGCGTGTGATCGACGACGCGTCGGGCGGCGACAAGCGCAAGCGAGTGGCCTGAGCCAGTACGCTTCCGCCCTCAGGCGGAAGCCACACGCTACCTCAACCTCCATCACGGGCGGGCGGGCCGGGCATGCTACCATCCGCCTGACTTGAGCGGAACCGTCAGCGCCCGGCCGATCGGCATCTGGACGTCGGTCGCGCTCGTGATGGGCAACATGATCGGGTCCGGGGTCTTCCTGCTCCCGGCCTCGCTCGCCCCGTACCGCGGCATCAGCCTCATCGGATGGCTCGTCTCCGCCGCGGGATCCATCTTTCTCGCGCTCGTCTTCGCGCGACTCGCGCGATTCAACCCGGCCACCGGCGGTCCGTACACGTTCACGCGCATGGCGTACGGCGATCTCGCCGGGTTTCTCGTCGCCTGGGGCTACTGGATTTCCATCTGGTCAACCAACGCCGCGCTCGCCATCGCGTTCGTCGGCTATCTCGATCCCTTCATCCCGACGCTCGTGCGCAATCCGGCGTGGGCGGCAACGCTCGCGGTCGCGCTCGTGTGGCTGATGACGGCGGTCAACATCATGGGGATCCGCGGCGCGGGGCGCGTGCAGCTCGTCACGACCGCGCTCAAGATTCTTCCGCTCGTGCTGATCGGCATCGCGGGAGCGGCCGCCTTCGACGCCTCGCATTTCGGCCCGAGTGCAACGGGGACCGGCTCGCTGACGAAGGACGTCATGGCGGCGGCGACGCTGACGCTGTGGGCGTTCCTCGGCCTCGAGTGCGCGACGATCCCCGCGGACAGCACGAAGGATGCGGACCGTACGATTCCGCGCGCGACCGTGATTGGCACCACGCTCACGGCCGCGATCTACGTGCTCGCGACGATTGGCGTGATGAGCCTGCTCGAACCGTCGGCGTTGAGCCAGTCGACCGCGCCGTTCGCGGACGCGGCGCGTCAGTTCGCCGGCAACGGCGCCGCGGCCGTCGTCGCGCTCGGCGCGGCGATTTCCTGCGCGGGCGCTTTGAACGGATGGGTGCTGATCGTGGGACAGCTACCGCTGGCGGTCGCGCGTGACGGGCTGTTCCCGCAGATCTTCTCGAAGCTCTCGGATCGTGGCACGCCCGCCATCGGGATGATCGTCGGCGCGTTTCTGTCGACGATGCTCGTCGCGATGAACTACACGAGGAACCTCGTCGATCTGTTCACGTTCATCATCCTCCTCGCAACGCTCTCCACGCTGGTGCCGTACACGTTCTGCTCGCTCGCCGGGTTCATCCTGCGGCGGCGCCACGCGTCGATGCCATGGTCGGCGGGAGCGTCAGCCGTCGCGTGCCTCGCGTTTCTATATGCGATCTTTGCGATCGGGGGCGCGGGCGCGGACGTCGTGTTCTGGGGTTTCCTGCTTCTGATGAGCGGCCTTCCGGTTTTCGTGTTCGTGTCGAGGGCCTGAGACGCGCGGCCTGCTCGATGATGTATGCTGGTGCAGTCCTCGCACCGGGTCCCCGGCAATGTCCTTCTCGCGATTTCATCCGCTCGTTCAGCGCTGGTTCACCTCACGCATCGGCGATCCGACGTCCGCGCAGCTGCGCGGCTGGACGTCGATCCATGACGGACATCACACGCTCATCGCCGCGCCGACCGGGTCGGGCAAGACGCTTGCGGCGTTTCTCTCGGCGCTCGACGAGCTGACGCGCGAAGGGCTCGAACGCGCCGCTGCCGGACGAGGTGCGCGTCGTGTACGTCTCGCCGCTCAAGGCGCTGAGCGCGGACATCCACAAGAATCTCGCCGAGCCGCGCCGGGAATCCTGGAGCTCGCGACCGAGTCGGGGCTGCCGCTCCCGCCATCACCTCGGCAGTCCGTACCGGCGATACGACGGCGTCCGAGCGCGCGGCGATGGTGCGCACGCCGCCGCACATTCTGGTGACGACGCCGGAGTCGCTCTATCTGCTGCTCACGTCCGAGCGCAGCCGCGCGATGCTGCGCACCGTGCGCACGGTGATCGTCGACGAGATCCACGCCGTGATCGGCACGCGGCGCGGCGCGCACCTGGCGCTGTCGCTCGAGCGGCTCCAGCAGGTGGCCGAACGGCCGCTGCTGCGCATCGGTCTCTCGGCGACGCAGAAGCCGATCGAGGTCGTCGGCCGGTTTCTCACCGGGCGGCGCCCGGCATTGCGCGATCGTGGACAAGGGCCATCGCCGCGCGATGGACCTCGGCGTCGAGATTCCGCGCTCGCCGCTCGAGGCGGTGATGGCCCACGAGGTCTGGGAGGAGTACCACGATCGGCTCTGCGCGCTGATTCGCGCGCACCGCACGACGCTCGTGTTCGTCAACACGCGGCGGATGGCGGAACGCCTCGCGCGCCACCTGAGCGATCGCCTCGGTGACGATGCCGTGACGGCGCATCACGGCAGCCTCTCGAAGGAGACGCGGCTCGACGCCGAGACTCGGCTCAAGACGGGCGCGCTCCGCGCGATCGTCGCCACGGCGTCGCTCGAGCTCGGGATCGACATCGGCCACGTCGATCTCGTCTGCCAGATCGGATCGCCGCACCGGATTGCCACGCTGCTCCAGCGGGTCGGCCGATCGGGCCACACCATCGGCGGCACGCCCAAGGGGCGGCTGTTCCCGACGACGCGCGACGATCTGGTCGAGTGCGCGGCGCTGCTCCGATCGGTCCGCCGCGGCGAGCTCGACGCCATCGTCCCGCACGACGCGCCGCTCGACGTCCTGGCGCAGCAGATGGTCGCCGAAGCGTCGTGCCGGAGTACGGCGAGGACGAGCTGTTCGCGCTGGTGCGCCGCGCGTGGCCGTACCGCGATCTCGACCGCGCGCCGTTCGACGCGGTGGTGACGATGACCGCCGACGGATTCTCGACCCGCCGCGGCCGCCGCGCGGCGCTGGTGCATCGCGACGAGGTCAACGGTACGCTGCGCGGACGCCGGGGCACGCGGCTTCTCGCGCTCACGTCGGGCGGCGCCATTCCGGAGGTCGCCGACTACCGCGTCGTCCTCGATCCCGGCGACATCGTCGATCGGCACGCTGAACGAGGACTTCGCGATCGAGTCGAACGCCGGCGACATCTTCCAGCTCGGCAACGCCTCGTGGCGCATGCTCCAGGTCACGGGTGGCACCGTCCGCGTCGCCGACGCGCACGGCGCGCCGCCGACGATCCCGTTCTGGCTCGGCGAGGCGCCGGCGCGCAGCGACGAGCTGTCGAAGGCGGTCAGCGATCTGCGCGACGAGATCGATCGCAGGCTCGAGGCGCGCGCGCCGGTCTCCGACTGGCTGCAGCGCGAGACCGGGATCAGCCGCCGCCGCCGCGGATCAGGCGGCCAGCTATCTCGAGGACGGCCGACGCGCGCTCGGCGTGATCCCGACGCCAGCAGACGCTGGTCCTCGAGCGCTTCTTCGACGAGTCCGGCGGCATGCAGCTGGTGCTGCACGCGCCGTTCGGCAGCCGGATCAACAAGGCGTGGGCGCTGGCGCTCAGAAAGCGGTTCTGCCGGCAGTTCAATTTCGAGCTGCAGGCGGCGGCGACCGAGGACGCGCTGATGCTGTCGCTCGGCCCGCAGCACTCCTTTCCGCTCTCGGACGTGTTCCGCTACCTGCACCCGGAGACGACGCGCGACGTGCTCGTGCAGGCCTTCCTCGACGCGCCGGTCTTCGAAACCCGCTGGCGCTGGAACGCGACGGTCTCGCTCGCGGTCCCGCGCCGCCGCGGCAGCCGCAAGGTCGCGCCGCAGCTCCAGCGGATGCTGGCCGCGGATCTGCTCGCGTCGGTCTTCCCCGACGCCGCCGCCTGCCTCGAGAACATCCCCGGCGATCGCGAGATCCCCGATCATCCGCTCGTCAACCAGACGGTCCGCGACTGCCTCGAGGAAGCGATGGACTTCGACGGGACTCAGCGCGTGCTCGATCGGATCCACCGCGGCGAGCTGCGGCTCGTCGCGCGGGACACGCCAGAGCCGTCGGTCTTCGCGTACGAGATCCTCGACGCCAGGCCGTACGCCTTCCTCGACGACGCGCCGCTCGAGGAGCGGCGGAGCCATGCGGTGCAGACGCGGCGGGGAACGGACGCGCCGGACGACCTCGGCACGCTCGATGCCGCGGCGATCGCGCGCGTGCGCGACGAAGCGCGTCCCGATCCGCGCGACGCCGACGAGCTGCACGACACCCTGATGACGGCCGGCTTCCGTGACGCCGAGCTCGATCAAGGACGAACGATTCCTCGGACGCTGGCCGGCGACCGGCGGGCCTGCCGCGCCGGCGCGCCGCGGATCGATCCGCGTCGGCCATCGTCGCCGCCGAGCGGCTGCCCGAGCTGCTGGCGTCCACCCGGCGCGCGATCAACCCGTCGATCGCGCCGCCGCCGTCACGCGCGCGTGCGTGGGCGCGCGAGCGGCCGTCGTCGAGCTGCTGCGCGGACGGCTGACCCTCACCGGCCCCACGACGGCGAACGATCTGTCGCGGTCGCTGCAGATCGAGATGAGGGATGCGGACGCCGCGCTCCTCGCGCTCGAAGCGGAGGGCGTCGTCCTTCGAGGGCGGTTCAGCCCCGGCTTCACCCGCGCCAACGGATGCCTCAGGCGATCGCGCCATCGAATGGTGCGACCGCGCGCTGCTCGCGCGCATCCACCGCTACACGCTGCATCGTCTGCGCGCCGAGATCGAGCCGGTCAGCCCGGCAGACTTCATGCGCTTTCTGTTCAAGTGGCAGCACGTCGATCCCGCCGATCGGCTGACCGGAATCGACGGGCTGCGCGAGGTCATGGCGATGCTCGACGGGTTCGAGCTCGCCGGCGCGGCATGGGAGCGATCCGTTCTGGACGCGCGGATCGACGGCTATCAACCGTCGATGCTCGACATGCTGTGCCTGACCGGCGAGGTCGGCGTGGGCGCGCTGTCGTCACCGATTCCGCCGGAGCGCACCGAACCGCCGCGCCTCTCGCCCGCGACGCCGATCGCGCTCTTCCTGCGCGAGCACGCCGATGCCTGGCAGACGCTCGCGCGCCGGTCGAGGATGCCGAGCGCCGGCTGTCCGGCCAACGCCCGCCGGCACTGGCCGCGCTGCGGGTCGCGCGGCGCGTCGTTCTTCGACGATCTGCGCGGCCGCCAGCGGGCTCGACGACGAGGCGATCGCGGTCCGCGCTCGGCTCGCTCGTCGCCAGCGGTCTCGCCGCGTCCGACGGGTTCTCCGGCCTGCGCGCGCTCTCGCGCGCGTTCTGCGCCGGCGCCGCTCGAGCGCGCGCAGCTTCGCCGGGCGCTGGACGACGATCGCGCGATCGGGATACGCGCGAGCTCCCGCGAGGCGGCGGTCGAGGCGCAGGCATGGACGTTCCTCCGCCGCTATGGCGTGGTGTTCCGGCGGCTGCTCGCGCGCGAGACGCTCGCGGCGCCCTGGCGCGATCTCGCACGAGTCTACCGACGGCTCGAGGCTCGCGGCGAGATTCGCGGAGGACGGTTCGTCTCGGGCATGTCCGGAGAACAGTTCGCGATGCCGCGCGCGGTCGAGCGCCTGCGCGAGGTCCGGCGCACGCCCGGCGACGATCGGCTCGTCACGATCGGCACCGCCGACCCGCTCAACCTGACCGGGATCCTTACGACCGGCGAGCGCATCCGCGCCACGGTCCGCCAGCGGGTGTCCTATCGCAACGGCGTACCTCAGGAATGGCAGTCGCCTGGAACCCGATTGACTGCCTCGTCGCGCGCCGCCGTAATATGATTCGTCCGTGCTCATAGCGAACACAGACGAGGGCCGGCCTACACGGAGACACCGATGAAACGACGTGAGTTCCTGACGACGGTCGCGGCCGCGAGCCTCCTGCCGCGGGTGACGGCCCATGGTGCGATGCAGAAGCCGGCCGCGCCCGACCGGCTGAAGCTCGGCGTGGCCTCGTACTCGCTGCGCAAGTTCCCGTTCGAGAAGGCGCTCGAGATGGCGAAGGCGTGCGACGTGAAGTACATCAACTTCAAGGACGTGCACCTGGCGCGGACCGATCCGCCGGATGCGATTCGCGCCGCGCGTGCGAAAACCGAGGCGGCCGGATTCACCATCCTGGGCGGCGGCACGATCACGATGGCGAACGACGAGGCGGCCGTGCGCAAGGACTTCGAGTACGCCCGCCTCGCCGGCATGCCGGTCATCGTCGCCGCTCCCTCCACGGACGCCCTCGACGTCGTCGAGAAGCTGGCGAAGGAGTTCCAGATCCGCGTGGCCATCCACAACCATGGTCCCGAGGACAAGCACTTCCCTTCGCCCTACGACGTGTACAAGGCCGTCAAGGGACGCGACAAGCAGATGGGATTGTGCGTCGACATCGGCCACACGTGGCGGGCGGGCACGGATCCGACGAAAGCGGTGCTCGAGCTGCGCGATCGCGTGTACGACCTGCACGTGAAGGATCTCGCGAACCTGAAGGATCGCGACAGCCAGGTGATCGTCGGCAAGGGCGCGATCGACTTCCCCGCTTTGTTCCGCGCGCTGATCAAGATCGGCTACGCGGGCCATGTCGGCCTGGAGTACGAGATCGACGCCGACAATCCGCTTCCCGGAATGCAGCAGTCGTTCGCGTACATGCGCGGCGTGCTGGCCGGCATTTCACAGACCTGATCGAACCGGCTCGAACCAAACAGGAGGAACGTGTTCATGCGGACTTCAGCAGGACAGGCAACACTGGCCATCGCGGCCGCAGCAATCGCGCTCGCGGTCGCCGCGGGCGGCGCGCAGCAGACGCCGCCAGCCGGCGGACGGCAGGGCGGCGGCGGACGGCAGGGGCCTCCTCCGGGCGGCTTCCAACGCGCGCCGTCGCTGCCGTTCCCCGACGCGCCTCAAACAGCGGACGCCACCGGCATGGCGCTCAACGTCGTGCCGATGTTCAAGGGACTCGAGTCGCCGTGGAGCCTCGCGTTCCTTCCGAACGGCGACATGCTCATCACGGAGAAACCCGGCAGGCTGCGCATCGCGCGGGGCGGCACGCTCGATCCGCAGCCGGTTGCGGGCACGCCGGCGGTGTTCGCCGTCGGTCAGGGCGGGCTGCTCGAAGTCGCGGTCCATCCGGAGTTCGCAAAGAACCAGTTCGTCTATCTCACTTACTCGAAAGGACGTGAGAAAGAGGGAACGACGGCGCTCGCGCGCGGACGCTTCGACGGCAAGGCGATCGTCGAGCTCAAGGACATCCTCGTAACCGACAACTGGAACACCGGGGGCGCCCACTTCGGCTCGAAGCTCGCGTTCGGGAAAGACGGCATGCTCTACATGACCGTCGGCGAGCGCAACGATCGCAACCGCGCGCAGAACACCGACATCCACGGCGGAAAGATGCTGCGGCTGAAGGATGACGGCACCGTGCCGGCCGACAATCCGTTCGTCGGCAAGACAGGCTTCAAGCCGGAGATCTTCTCGTACGGCCACCGCAACATGCAGGCGCTCGCGGTCCATCCGGAGACCGGCGCGATCTGGGCAACCGAGCATGGTCCTCAGGGCGGCGACGAGCTCAATCTCGTTCAGGCCGGCAAGAACTACGGATGGCCGGTGATCACGTTCGGCCGCGAGTACAGCGGAGAGGTCATCAGCGCGCAGCCGGCGCGGGAAGGCATGGAACAGCCGTTCATCTTCTGGTCGCCGTCGCCGGGACTCTCCGGCATGGCGATCTACACCGGCGACAAGTTCCCCGGGTGGAAGGGCCAGTTCTTCCTCGGCGCGCTCGCGGGTCTCGGGGTGTATCGCGTGGGCATTTCGGAGAAGGGACTGGCGGGCCGCGAACTGATCCTCAACTCGCTGCGTCAGCGCATTCGCGACGTGCGTCAGGGGCCGGACGGCTTCCTCTACCTCGTCGTCGACGCCAACCCCGGCGGCGTGCTCCGAGTCGAGCCCGCGGCTGTAACGAAGACGTCGCAGTAGAACGTCCGCACCGTAACGTGACGACCTGAGGCGCGATCGCGCGCTTCAGGTCGCCGCGTCCTCCCACCCTCCGCTCGCAGCAAACTCAACGCGCCGGCAGCAGCGCCGCACCGACCGTTTCAAGACGCTTCACTTCCACGCGATCGCGCTGTTCCCGCGCGCGATCGACCAGGCGATCGTAGTCGAGCAGCCGGAGGGCCGGCATCCGTTCGGCCGCGCCCGCGAGCGCGAGCCACAGCGACCGCTTGCCTTCGATCCCGAGCGACAGGGCCTCGAGCGCCTCGAACAGCCTGAACTCTCCGGCCGCCCAGTCGTCGAAGCGAAGCTTCAGCAGCGTCATCTTCTCAGCCATCCACGCCGTGGCCTGACGCGCGCGGCTTTCGGCAATCGACAGCTGGCTCATCAGTTTCCTGAGCTCCCCGCGATCGGCCTCGATCTCGGCCCGCAGGTCTGCAGCGAAACGCTGCACCGGCTGGCCCGAATATGCCCGCTCGAGATGTTCCAGCAACTCCACCGCGACGACAGAGCCCGCCAGATGATCGTTCAGGTAGATGGAGAGGTACTCGTCGGCCATGACCGGCCGCGGCGTGCATGTTTCGGGCCGGATGGGTTAGCCCCTTACGGCTGCCGGGTTCCGGCGACGACGATGTAGATTCCAGCCAGGACCAGCGCGCCGCCGGCGAGGTAGGCGTTGCTGAGGGCTTCGCCGAGCAGCGGCACCGCGAGGATCGCCGTGAGCGGCGCCTGCGCGAGAAGGCCGACGGACGTCACCGTAGCGGGCAGATGCCCGAGCGCGTAACGTGAGAGCGAGGTAGGCGCCGAGCTGCGAGATGAGCCCCAGGCCCAGGAGGGCCGCCCATGTCCGAGCCGGGAATCCCGAGAGCGGTGCACCGAGGACCACACACAACAGGAGGAGCGTGAGCACGCTGCCGACGATCGCGATCGTGCTCAGCGTGAGCGTATCCATCTCCTCGCGGACCCGCTCGATGACGAGCAGGTACGCGGCGAAGAAGGCAGCGGCCGCGATCGCCAGGAACGCTCCCATCAGATCACCCCGAACGCCAGACTGCGGTGACGCAGTCGAGACCATCACGATCGCGGCGCCCGTCAGCGCAAGGCCCAGGCCTATCCAGAAGCGGCGCGGCGGCACACGCCCGAATACCAGCCAGGTTCCCAGCCCGACGAAGATCGGCGCGTTGTTCCCGAGCAGCGTCGCCGTCGTCGCGGCCGTTCGCATGACCGCGGTGTTGTAGCAGGCGAGGTCGAGTGCGAAGAAGAAGCCCGCACCGAGCGCGAGGAGCACCGGTCGACGATTGGCCGCCGCAGGACGAGGCAGTGGCCGCGCGAGAATCTTCCAGGGAACGAGGACGAGCCCGGCGATGAAGACGCGGTAGAAGGCGGACGACGGACCTGGAACGCCTGACCAGCGGATGAAGAGCGCGGACCAGGCAATCCCGGAGATCGCAAGCAGCAGCGCGCCGTAAGCAAGCCAGCCGCGACGCATTCCTGATTCACGCCAGCGCACGCAGGCCCTCGACCAGGCGGCGGGTGCCTTCGCGAATCGTGTCCGCGTCGAGCGCGCCATAGGAGATCCGGATCGAGCACGGCGCCGGGTCGGCAAACGCCGATCCCGGAATCGTCGCGACGCGATGCTCGCGGATGAGGCGCTCGGTCAGCGCCATCGCGTCCATGGGCGAGTGCACGCGCAGCAGGTAGTAGAACGCGCCAGGAGACGACGGCACGTCGCATGGAACGTCCGGCCTGTTGAGCGCGTCGAAGATCGCCCTGCGGGTCTCGTCCAGCCGGGCGACGTGGCCCGCGGCGTACGAACGTCCGACGGCGAGCGCCGCGATCGCGGCGTGCTGCGAGACGGCCGGCGGACAGATCAGGATGGTGTCCTGGATCTTGTTGACCGCTTCGTCGAGCGCGGCCGGAATCACCATGTAGCCGATCCGCCAGCTGGCCATCCCGTACGCCTTCGAGAGCGAATACAGCGAGATCGTGTGCGCGGCCGCTCCGTCGATCGAGCCCGGCGAGAAGTGCGCGGCGCCGCCGTAGGTGAAGTACTCGTACGCTTCGTCGTGTATGTGCAGGATCCCGTGATCCCCGCAGAGCGCGTTCACCGCGCGCAGATCCGATTCGGGGTAGACCGCGCCGGTCGGGTTGTTGGGCGACACGGTCACGACGGCACGCGTGCGCCGTGTAATCGCGTTCTCGATCGCTTCGAGATCGAGCTGGTAGTCGCCGGTCGTCGGCACGCCGATCGCGTTCGCTCCGGCGATCACGATCGCCATCTCGTGATTGAAGTAGTACGGCGCCGGCAGGACCACTTCGTCGCCCGGATCGGTCACCGCCAGCACGGCGTTCATGAACGCCTGGTTGCCGCCCGCGGTGACGACGACCCGGCTCGCGCCGTCGACGGCGATCCCGTTCTCAGCCGAGAGCTTTCGCTGGATCGCCTGCACCAGCGGCGGCAGGCCCTCCACGGGACCGTAGCGATGGTCGGGCAGCGCCGATCCGAAGGCGCGTGCCGCGTCGACCGCTTCCTGCGGGGGCCGATAGGACACGACGCCCTGACCCAGGGAGATGGTGCCGGGCGTCTCAGCGGTCCAGCGTCCAACGATTGGAATGACTGGAGCCTGGACCGCGGCGAGGCGCCGCGACTGCGGGGACGTCATGCGCGGCCGAGCTCGATGATCGACGTCCTGATCTCCTTGACGAAGCGATAGCCGAGCCCCACGGCGATGAGGGCCGGCAGTACCCACGAGCTGTCGCCGCCGGCACGCACGAGCAGAATCACCGCCAGCGTCACGACCGTGATGCCGATGCTCGAGGAATCAACCGGCGCCCGCGCCCCCGTGGGCAGGTTCGTCTCGCGGTCGATCGCTGGATAGCGCGGCCGCCGCGTCCCGTTCTCCAGCGTTTCGGTCGCGGCCACGATCCAGGCGCCGAGAAGGTCCCACGCGAGATAGAGGAGGAACACGAGGAAAAAGAGCCGCGCCGTCTGGGAGGGCAGCCCGGTGAGGTCCTGGTTCCGGGTCGAGGGAGAATCGACGAGCACGGCGAGCCGGAAGTAGAGCACGACCATCAGCTGATCGATGACGAATCTCAACATCGGCAGGTTGAAGAACTTGACGGCGTAGGTCGAGCGGTGGAGGCTTCGGCGGTAGCCAAGCCAGCTGCCGAGGACGAGAACGGTGACGGCGAGGCATTGAAGGCGCGCCGTGGGCGCGAGGCGCGGCCAGTCCTGCAGCCGGATGAAGAGCTCGCGCACGACGAACCCGAACAGGATGTCGGTGTAGTGAACGCTCGAGTCCTGGCGATCGACTTCGGCGACGGGGTGAAGCGCGGTTCTCAGCAGGGAGCTCATGATGCGGAACGCCGGCCTCCAAAAAGGAAGGGCCGGCTTGCGCCGGCCCTCATTGTAGCGTCTGTCGTCGGTTCGGTCCGGCTAAAGCCGGACACTACAGGTTACGCGCACCCCGACGTCGTCCCGCAGTTCGAGCACTTGTAGCACGATCCGCTGCGGACCATGATCGACCCGCACGTCGAGCAGGGCGGCGCGTCCTCCTGGTTCTGCATCGCCGCGAAGGACGAGGTTTTCGGCGAGGTCATCGCGGCGGTCGCCGACGCCCCGGCGGCCGCGGCCACGTCGAGCGGGAGCTGCTCCGGCGTCGTGACGACCTCCTCGCGGTTGTTCACGCCCACCCGGAACTGCGCGTCGGCCGAGAGGAACTTCGTCGCCATCCACCTGAAGATGTAGTCGACGATCGACTTCGCGAAGCGGACGTCCGGGTTCTTCGTCATGCCGGACGGCTCGAAGCGTACGTGCGAGAACTTGTCGACGAGATCCTGCAGCGGGACGCCGTACTGGAGCGCGTACGAGATCGCCTGCGCGAACGCGTCCGCGAACCCGGAGATCGTCGAGCCTTCCTTGGCCATCACGAGGAACAGCTCGCCGGGCAGGCCGTCCTCGTAGAGCCCGACCGTGATGTAGCCCTCGTGCCCGGCGATGTCGAACTTGTGCGTGATCGACATGCGCTCGTCCGGCAGCCGCCGCCGCGCAGGACCCGTGACCGGCGCGGCCACGGCCTTCTCCTTGTCCTTCGACGTGTTCAGCGGCTGCGTCCGCTTGCTGCCGTCGCGATAGATCGAGACGGCCTTCGTGCCGAGGCGCCACGAGTCGATGTACGCCTGCTGGATCTCCTCGACCGTCGCGTCCTTCGGGACGTTGACCGTCTTCGAGATCGCACCCGAGAGGAACGGCTGCGTGGCGCCCACCATCTTGATGTGGCCCATGTAGTGGATCGACCGGACGCCGCGCGCCGGCTTGAACGCGCAGTCGAAGACCGGCAGGTGCGCGTCCTTGACGTGCGGCGCGCCCTCGATGGTCTCGTTCTCGTCGATGTACTCGATGATCTCCTTGACCTGCTGCGGCGAGTAGCCGAGCTTGGCGAGCGCCATCGGCACCGTCTGGTTCACGATCTTCATCAGCCCGCCGCCGACGAGCTTCTTGTACTTCACGAGGGCGATGTCCGGCTCCACGCCGGTCGTGTCGCAGTCCATCATGAACCCGATGGTCCCGGTCGGCGCGAGCACCGTCGACTGGGCGTTGCGGAAGCCGTGCTGCTCGCCCATCTCGATGACCTCGTCCCAGACGTTCCTGGCCGACTCGAAGAGGTCCTTGGGCATCGCGCTCCGATCGATGTCCTTGAGCGCGGCGCGGTGCTTCCGCATCACGCGGAGGAAGGGCTCGCGGTTCTTCTCGTAGCCGGCGAACGGGCCGCCGTGGTCGCGCGCGATCTTCGCGGACTGCGCGTAGGCGGCGCCGTGCATGAGCGCGGTGATCACCGCCGAATAGTCGCGGCCCGAGTCGCTGTCGTACGGCAGGCCGCGCGACATCAGCAGCGCGCCGAGGTTCGCGTAGCCGAGGCCGAGCGGACGATACGCGTGGCTGTTCTTCGCGATCGCCTCGGTCGGATAGCTCGAGTTGTCGACGAGAATCTCCTGCGCCGTGATGAGCGTCCGGCACGCCGCGGCGAACGCCTCGTGGTCGAACTCACCCGCGTCGGCCGACCCTTCGGGCCGCACGAACTTCATCAGGTTGATCGACGCGAGGTTGCACGCCGAGTCGTCCAGGAACATGTACTCCGAGCAGGGATTGCTCGCGTTGATCCGCGCGGTGTTCGGGCAGGTGTGCCAGTCGTTGACGGTGGTGTCGAACTGCATGCCCGGGTCGCCGCAGATGTGCGTCGCCTCGGCGATCTGACGCATGAGGTCGCGGGCCCTGTAGGTGTCCATCACCTCGCCCGTCAGCACCGCCCGCGTCTGCCACTCGCTGTCGTCCATCACCGCGCGCATGAACTCGTCGGTCACGCGGACGCTGTTGTTCGAGTTCTGGAAGAACACCGACGAGTACGCCGGGCCCGTGAACGAGCCGTCGTACCCCGCGTCGATGAGCGCCCACGCCTTCTTCTCTTCGTCGACCTTGCAGTTGATGAACTCGGCGACGTCGGGGTGATCGGCGTTGAGGATGACCATCTTCGCCGCGCGGCGCGTCTTGCCGCCCGACTTGATCACGCCGGCAAACGCGTCGAAGCCCTTCATGAACGACACCGGGCCCGACGCCGTCCCGCCGCCCGCCAGGAGCTCGCGCGACGATCGGATGCTCGACAGGTTCGACCCGGTGCCCGAGCCGTACTTGAACAGCATCCCCTCGGTCTTCGCGAGGCCGAGGATCGACTCCATCGTGTCCTGCACCGAGTTGATGAAGCAGGCCGAGCACTGCGGCGCTTTCTCGAACCCGACGTTGAACCACACCGGGCTGTTGAACGCCGCCTTCTGAAACACGAGCAGGTGCTTGAGGTCGTCGCTGAACGCCTGGAGATCGTCCTCGCTCGCGAAATACTGCTGCTTGCGCGCCCAGGCGGTGATCGTGTCGACCACGCGCCCGATCAGCTGCTTGACGCTGCGCTCGCGGTCCGGCGACCCGATCTGCCCCCGGAAATATTTCGAGACGACGATGTTGGTCGCCTGCTGCGACCAGGTACGGGGCATCTCGACGTCGCGCTGCTCGAAGACCACCTGACCCTTTTCATTGCCGATGACTGCTGACCGAATGTCCCACTCAACCTCATCGAACGGATCGATTCCCTCATGACTGAAGTACCGGGCGAACTCCAGGCCTGGCACGGACGAACGGGTCGCGGTAATGGTCTCTCCCCGGGTGGTATCCACCGTCGGAGCAACGCCTCGTTGCATGTCTCCCCTCCGAAAACGCCGAGCGCCCGACCGCCCCCAGGGCCGTCGCTCCGAAACTTGCAGTTGTGCTGGAAGCACGCACTCGACTGGTCATGACGATCCGAGAATGCGAGCTCCATCATTCGCCGCGGTGACCTGCGGCGTGCTCGTACTCCTGCTCTCGTCTGACCTCGCGTAGGCTGGGAAGTCCCGCGGGTCTCGTGGCGCTGGCAGTCTGCCTCCGCCGTCCCGAACCGGACCCGACACGCGCTCAGCGGAACCCCGCAAAACGGCGCATCGTGTCGTCAAGTTGCGCGAAAGGCGGGGACGATGATGGACCCTGTTTACGCGGTTGTCAAGGCCCGATCTACTACATATTGTGCTCTTTTTTTAGGGCAGGCGCAAGATATTGACACCGCGCACGGTGCGCGTTGGCCTTCTTCTGATTGCCCTATTTTTCACGGTATTTTTTGACGAGCTCGCCGCGCCTAGGAATTCCAACGCTCGCGACGGCCGTGTATCGCGGTCGCGCGGCTACCGCGCCTCGAGCTGCTTGGCGATGTTCTCTGCCCGCTCGGCCAGGTTGAGCGCCTGGCGGATGTCGTCTTTCGCGATCGCTTCTTCCGCCTGCCGGAGGTAGGCCTTGGCCGCGTTCCAGTTGGCGCGCTTGTCGTCGCCGAGCTTCTGATAGTCGACTTTGTTGAGGATCGCGTCCGTGCGCTGAAGCGTCTCCTTGAGCTGCCGCGACGCCTCGGGGCCGCTCGGCGTCGAGGGTGTCCGCAGCGCGGCGACCGGCGGCGGATTCGGCACGGTCGCGTTCGCGGTCTCGACCGGCGGCACTTCGGGCTTCGGCTCCGGCTTGGGCTCGGTGTTCGCGCGATTCGCGCGCGGTTTGGGCGGCGGCGTCGCAGGAGTGGAGGCCTCGACGATCGGCTCCGACACCGGGGGCTCCGCCAGGGGCTGGGCCTCGATCGTTCTCGGGGGAACGGGCGGCACGGCCAGCGTCGGCTGCTCCTCGACGACCTGCGCGCGGCCGCTGGCGCACGCCGCCAACCCGCCGGCCAACAGGAGCAGTACCAGCCGTTTCATGAGCATGGGCTGACCTCCCCCCTCCCCCGCGCGACCACTGTTGAAAGAGCCATTATGCCTGAGGGAAGAGCAGCCGGAACCGGGTGCCATGCCCTGGTGTCGACTGTACCTCAACTTCCCCGTCGTGGAGTTGCACGATCCGGAAGACCATCGAGAGACCGATGCCGCTGCCCTTTTCCTTGGTCGTGAAATACAGGTCGAAGATGCGGGCGAGGTTCTCGGGAGGAATGCCCACGCCCGTGTCCTCGACCGAGATCTCGACGCGCCGGCGCGAGGCGGGCCGGCAGATCATGCGCAGCGTGCCTCCCTCCGGCATGGCGTGGCAGGCGTTGATCGTCAGGTTGAGCAGCGCCTGCTGCAGCATGCCCGGGTCGGCGTTGATTTCCGGCACGCTCGGCGGGCACTCCACCTTGACATGGATGCTCCGGCGGTCCGCCTCCGGCGCGGTCATCGACATGACCTCGCTGACGACCGACGAGAGGTGCACCGGCTGCAGCTTCAGCTCGTCGGGCCGCGCGAACTTGAGGAATCCGACCACGACCTGATCGAGACGCTTGATCTCGTCGCCGATCACGTTGACGTGCTTCGTGAGATCGAGCGTCCGCGACCCGCCCGACGGGCCGGCCGGCACCGTGATCGGCTCCCGCATCGCCGCGAGCTTCTGCTTGAGGAGCTCGAGGTGGATCGTCATGGCGTTCAGCGGGTTCTTCACCTCGTGCGCGACGCCGGCCATCAGCCGCCCGAGCGCGGCGAGCTTCCGCGAGTAGTTGAGCGTCGTATGCACGTGGCTCAGGTACCCCAGGTTCCGCGCCACGACCATCGCGCCGATGAACCGCCCGCGCTTGTCCTCGATCGCGTGGCACAGGAGCAGGTGTTCGGGCGCCTCGTGATCGGCTTCGGTCGGCGCGCCGAGCGGCGTGGAAACCGGGCCCGCGGACTGGCGGCCGGCGAGCGTGCGGTCTACGAGCTTCCGCACGGGGTGATCCTCGGCGATCTCCGCAAGGTCCGGCTTCGCCGCGTCCTCGCGCGTCCCGAGCGATGGCAGCAGGGTTCGCATCGCGGCGTTGCTGAAGATCAGCTCGCCCTCGGGCGAGAACAGCGCGACCGCGTCCTCCAGGTTCTCCATCACCGACTCGAACTCGGTCGACGCGGCGGTCTCCGGGAGGGCCTGCGTGCGCACGGCGGCCAGCTGTGCGCTGACGGCCTCGAACGACGAACCGAGGTCCGCGAACTCCTGGCCGGGCAGATCCAGGGTGACGTCCAGCTCGCCGCGCCCGAGGCGGCTCAGGCCGCTCTGAATCACGTGAATGGGCCGCAGCATCCACTGCGCCAGCAGCATCGCGACCATCGTCGAGATCGCGAGCGCCGCGGCGGCCTGCCACCCGAACGTCCGGAGCGCCTTGATGATCTCGCCCTTGACGAGCAGCGTCGAGACGCCGATGCGAATCACGCCGAAGTCGGTCTCCCCGGCCAGGATCTGCTCGCGCACCTCGAAACGGCGATCCTCCATGAGCACGGCTTTGATCTGTTCGTACGCCGACGCGTCACGGATCGACCGGATGTCCTCGAGCTCGGCGACGACCTCGCCCTCGCTCGCCTTCATGCTGTGGATGACGGCGACGCCCTTCGGGTTGACGATGGTGGCGTAGAGGATCGTGTTCGTCTCGGGCTGCGTCGAGACGGCCGCCTCGACGAGCGACCGAAGGCCCGGATCCTCCTGGAGCGCCTTGTACGCATCGGGGGCACCGGCGCGGACGACCCCGTCGGCACGGTGGAGGATGGAGTCCTTCAGCAGCGCGGCGCGCGACGCGGTTTCCTCGATCCGCACGCGCGTGAGCGAGGCCATCTGCACGGCCGTCATGCCGGCGACGACCAGTACCACGACAATGGTGACGCCGGCGACCTGCTTGGCTTTTATCGTCACTTGTGATTGCGGATCGCCGATTGTGGATTGCGGATAGGTATTGTTGATCGCGGAGTGCCGATTGGTATCGATGATTGTGGATTGAGCCCCATGCTCACGCCAATCCCCAATCCCCAATCCCCAATCTCAATCCGCAATCCGCAACCGCCAATCCGCAATCGCCTACCTCGTCTCCTGCTTCATGCGATTGAGCTTGTTGTGCAGCGTCTTGAGGCTGATGCCGAGGATCTCGGCCGCCCGCGTCTTGTTGTTGCGCGTGTGCTCGAGCGTCAGGAGAATCAGCCGGCGTTCCGCTTCGTCCACCGTCGTGCCGGGCGAGAGCGTGACCGACGGAAGGGTCTGCTCGCTCCGGCTGACGACGGGCGCCGGGAGGTGCCGGGCCTCGATGAAATCGCCCTCGGCGAGGATCGTCGCGCGCTCGATCACGTTCCGGAGCTCGCGGATGTTCCCGGGCCACGGATAGCGCTCGAGGAGGTACATCGCCTCCTGATCGACGGCACGGACGGCCTTGTTGTTCCGCGTATTGAACTCGTTCAGGAACGTCTGCACGAGCAGCGGGATGTCGGCGCGCCGTTCGCGCAGCGCCGGCAGATCGATCGTGAAGACGTTCAGCCGGTAGTACAGGTCCTCGCGCAGCTTGCCGTCGCGGACGGCCTCGATCGGATCGCGGTTCGTCGCCGCGATCACGCGGACGTCGACGGTCTGCTCCTGGCGTCCGCCCAGCCGGCGGAACGTCCGCTCCTGCAGCACGCGCAGCAGCTTCACCTGCGTGGCCGGCATCATCTCCGCGATCTCGTCCAGGAAGAGCGTGCCGCGATGCGCGAGCTCGAAGACGCCCGTGCGCCGATCGTGCGCGCCCGTGAACGCGCCCTTCTCGTGCCCGAAGATCTCGCTCTCGAGCAGCGTCTCCGGAATCGCGGCGCAATTGATCGCCACGAAGGGAAACTGCGCGCGCGGGCTGAGCTCGTGGACCGTCTGCGCCACGAGCTCCTTGCCCGTGCCCGACTCGCCCCAGACGAGGACCGACGCCGAGGTCGGCGCCGCCTGCTCGATCACGCGGTAGAGGGATCGAATCGCCGGGCTGTTGCCGACGATCCGTCCGAAACTGCCCTGCTCCCGGAGCTGGCGCCGCAGCTGCTTGACCTCGCGCAGCGTGTCCTGCCGCTCGACCGACTTCTGCAGCAGAATCCGGAGCCTCTGCGGATCGACGGGCTTGCTCAGATAGTCGTAGGCGCCATCCTTGATCGCGTCGACGGCGCTTTCGATCGTGCCCTGCGCGGTCAGCAGGATGAACGTGATGTCCGACAGCTGATCCTTCAGCGTGCGCAGCAGCTCGTGCCCGCCCATTCGGGGCATCACGAGATCGCTCACGATGATCGCCGGTCGGAAACTCGTGACCTTGCGGAAACCCTCTTCGCCGTCTGACGCCTCGTCGGTCTGGAAGCCCCAGGCCTGCACGAGTTCGGCAAGTCCTGTGCGGGTTGCAGGGTCGTCCTCCACGATGAGCACACGCTCGCCCGGAGACTCGCTGCCGGTTCGGGTCTCTTCTTCGATAGTTGTCTTGTCCATTGAAGGAAGAGTTTACCATCCTCTCTGTAAGATTTACATTGATTGGCGGCGTCTTGACCTTTTTCAGTGGGGCCATGCCCTTTCCCTTGTTAGAGTTCAGGGGTGTCCGAGCCGGTCGCAGACGCTCCGCCGATACCAGCCGAACTCGCCGTCCGCAGGATCACCCCGTTCGAGCGGCTCGGGGCCGTCGCCGAAATCCTCCTGTGCTCAGGCTTCCCGACCCAGCTCTTTCTCGTCGGGCTGTTGACGAGTCTCGGGATGGAGCTGCGCACGTCCGACGGCAGCTGGTCGCCGGCGTTCGTGTCGACCCTCTCGCTGCTCGATACCGTGCTCGTGATCGGTCTCGTGTTCCTGTTCTTCAGCGCGCATGGTGAGCGGGGGCGCGACGTGCTCAACGGCGGCCGTCCGCCGCTGCGGGAGGCGGCGCTCGGCTTCGCGCTCCTCCCGGCGATCTTCCTGCTCGCGCTCGTGCTGCTCGTGACGCTGGCGCTCGTCGCGCCGTCGCTGCACAACGTCGCCCGCAATCCGTTCCAGGACATGCTCCAGAACCGGCGCGACGCGATCCTGTTCGGCGTCGTCGCCATGGTGGCCGGCGGCGTCCGTGAAGAGATTCAACGCGGGTTCATCCTCCACAGGTTCAGACACTACCTCGGAGGCGGCATGTCGGGCGTGATCGTCTACAGCCTGATCTTCGGTCTCGGGCACGTCGATCAGGGATGGGACGCGGCGATAACCGTGGCGACGCTCGGCGCGGTCTGGGGTACGATCTACCTGATTCGCGGAAGCATCGTGGCGCCGATGGTGAGCCACGCCGGGTTCAATCTCGCGCAGCTCATCAAGTTTCTCGCGTTGCGGTAGCTCGCCGAAGATCGGAATCTTGGCATTCATGACCTCGCTGCCGGGGCTGTCGCGACGGGAGCTCGCCGTGCTCGTCGCGGTCTTCGCGCTGTCGCTGCCGGCCGTCACGCCCCGCATCTACGCGTCCGACGAAATCCAGTACTTTTCGTACCTGCGATCGCTGTGGTTCGATCGCGACGTCTCGTTCGAGAACGAATACGAGTACTTCTATCAGCGGAACATCGGGCGCGGCGAGGGCTTTCACGCGACGTTTCTCGAGCGGTACACCGACGCGGGACGGCGGCCCAGTTTTGCGACGATCGGCAGCGCGCTGCTCTGGTCGCCGTTCTATCTCGCCGGCGATCTGTGGGCGCGCGCGGCCGGGCACCCCGTCGATGGCTTTTCGTATCCCTACATCGCGTCGGTCGCCTACGGATCCGCGTTCTATGGTTTCGCCGCGGTGCTCCTGTCGATCGCCGCGGCGCGATCGATCGCCGGGCCCGGACTGCTGGCCGGCGTGGTCGTGTGGCTGGGGACGCCTCTGCTCTTTTACATGTACGTGTCGCCACCTTATTCGCACGCGTGTTCGGCGTTTGCGGTCGCGCTCTTCGTCACGGTCTGGCTGCGCGTGCGGACGTCGTGGACCGTGGCCGGAGCCGTCGCGCTCGGGCTCTCTGGTGCGCTGATGGCGATGGTGCGGGAGCAGGACGCGTTTCTCGCGCTTGGTCCGGCGCTCGATTTCGCGATGTGGTGGGTGAGAGGCGCGGTCGCCCCGGGGTCCAGCCCCGCGTTCATCCGCCGGGCCGCGGCCGCGGCCGCCGCCGGCTGCGTCGCCTTCGTCCTGGGCCTTCTCCCTCAGCTCCTCGCGTACAACGCGCTCAACGGCCGGTTCGGACCTTCCACGATCGTGACGCGAAAGATGAGCTGGGAATCACCCCATGCGCTGAGCGTGCTCGCGTCGCCGGCGCACGGGTTCCTCGTCTGGACGCCGCTCGCGATCCTCGCGATCGCCGGTCTGATCCTGCTCGCGGCGCGCGGGCCGGCGGCCGCCCGCAGGATCGGAGCGTGCGCCCTCGTCATGGTGGCGCTGCAGGTCTACGTGAGCGGCAGCGTCGAGTCATGGACGGTCGCCGGCGCGTTCGGCCAGCGCCGGTTCGTCGCCCTCACGATTCTGCTGACGATTGGTCTCGCCGCGTTTCTCGAAGCGATCCCGCGCGGGCCCTGGCGTCCGGCGGCAGGCGTCCTGCTCGCCCTGTGCGTCTGGTGGAACGTGGCCCTCATGGCGGAGTTCGGTACGGGCCTCATGAACCGTCAGCGTCTCGAGCCGCGCCGGAATGCATATGATGCATTCGTGACGCTCCCGCGCATGGCGCCCGATCTCGTCCGCAGGTATCTCTTCGACCGCGCGTCGTTCTACAGACAGCGGCCTTGACGATCCTCTACTTCGCGGACATCCGGTTCCCGCTCGAGCGGGCGAACGGGATCCAGACGATGCACACGTGCTGGGCGCTGGCGGAGCGCGGGCATCGTGTGGATCTGGTGGTGAGGCCTGACACCGCGTCGCCGGCGCGGGATCCGTTCGAGTACTACGGCCTCGCGCCGCGCCCGGAACTCGTGGTCGAGCGCGCGCCCGCCACCGGGCCCGGCCTTCCATCCGTGGCACGGCGAGTCGGATACCTTGCGTTCGCCGCCGGGCGCGCCTCGGGCCGCGCGCGAGCCGACATCGTGTTGACGCGGGATCTGACCGTCGCGTCGCTGCTCCTCAAGCTTCCCAGCCGCCCGCCCGTCGTGTTCGAGTCGCACGGCTACTCGCCCGAGGTCGCCGCGCACCTCCCGGAGATGATCTCGACGGCGCGCGTGCCTTCGCCCGCGAAGGTCGCGCGACTCGCCAGGCGGGAAGCCTACGTCTGGGCACACGCGGATGGATACGTCACGATCACGGCGGGTCTTCAGGCCGAGCTGACGACACGCTTCGGACCGAGGCCGCGCGTGGCTGTCGTTCACGACGGCGCCCGAGTCCCGCGCGCTGTGGCGCCGCCGCTTCCGGGCACCGGGGCAGGATCGCGAGCGGTGGTGGGCTATGCCGGACATCTGTACGCGTGGAAGGGCGTCGACGTCCTGATCGACGCCCTGGCGCGCGTCCCCGACGTGCGAGGTCTCATCGTCGGCGGCCACGCCGGCGAAGTGGATCTCGACCGCGTCCGGGCGCTCGTGAACACGCGCGCGATCGACGATCGGGTGACCTTCACTGGACACCTGCCGCCCGCGCAAGTGGCGGCGCATCTCGCTCGGGCGGACATCCTCGTCCTGCCGAACCCGGCGTCGGCGATCGCGACACACGCGACCTCTCCGCTGAAGCTGTTCGAATACATGGCATCGCGAAAGGCCATCGTCGCGACGGATCTTCCTTCGATCCGCGAGGTGCTGACCGACGGCGTGAACGCGATCCTCGTGCCGCCCGGCGACGTCGACGCGATGGCCGCGGCGATTCGCCGATTGGCGAACGACCGCCCGCTGCGAGAGAGCCTTGCGGCGGCGGCGCACGCGGCCGTCGGCGCCTACAGCTGGGAGCGCCGCGCCGAGCGGCTCGAGGCGCTCTTCGTGGACGTGATCGCCGCGGGCCGGACGGACGCACGATCGACATGATCTCTGACCAGCTCCTCGCGGCCGTTCGTTGTCCCGAGTGCAAGTCGGCGATCGCCGGCGGTAAGGACACCCGGGAGTTCGTGTGCACCGGGTGCGGCCGCGGGTATCGGGCGCCGGCCGGGGAGTACCTCGACCTGCGGCCCGCCGATCAGTTCGCGGAGCAGACGAAGTATCTGGACGAAGCGCTCCACGCGGACGCGCGCCACGAGCGCGTCTCGCCGCCGCTGCTCGGATCGAAGATCCGCAACGACATGCTGCGCGAATTCCTCCGGCCCGGCTCCGGCGATCGCGTGATCGATCTCGGCTGCGGCAGCGGCCGCGCGCTGTTGTGGAACCGCGACCTGGGCGCGGACGCGATCGGCATCGACATCAGCCCGTTCTTTTCTGAAGACGCGCGGCGCGAGATGCCGACTGCTCCTCGGCGATCTGCGCCGGCTGCCGTTCGCCGACGGCACGTTCACGAAGGCATGGTCGCTCGACGTGCTCGAGCACCTCTCGCCAGAAGCGCTGCGAGGCATGCTCACGGAGGCGGATCGCGTCCTCGCGCCGGGTGGCTCGCTCTTCGTGTACACGCACGTGCGCAAGAACGCGCCGATCGCGATCGGTCTTCGGTGGATCAACCGTGCCGCGCGGCGACTCGAGCGTCTCGGCCTGATCGACATGCGTCAGGAGCGCCTGCGCAAATCGGATCATCTGAATCCGCTCGCCGACATTCCCGATCTCGAGCGTGTGGCGCACGCGTGCGGGTTTCGCATCGGCCGCATCACGCTTCTACACGCCGATCGTCGGCGGGTTCGTCGAGAACATCCTCATGCGGATGGCCGAACGCGCGATGGCCAAGCGCGCCGCCCGGCGGATCGGATCGAAGGGCGCCGACGCGGACGCCCGGGCGATTCGCGAGGCCCGTTCCTCCGCAAAGGCGAGGATTGCAAGAAGCCCCACGACCTATGCGGTGCTGCAGCGCCTGTCGTTCGCGATGAAGCTCGACCTGCTGCTCTTCGGCCGCGTGACGTCGGGCCCGTTCTTCGCGCTGCTGGTCAAGGAAGAACCCCGGACTCCGAGCCCCGAACCCCGAGCCCCGACGAAGTGAAGTTCCTCTACTGCGCCCTCGATCAGACCGTGCCCGGAACGACCGGAGGGTCGATTCACGTCACCGCGGTCGCCGAAGGGCTCGCCGCGCTCGGTCATGACGTGCACGTGCTCGTGACGCCCGGCGACGGGGGCTTCCCGTCGACGACCGCGCGCCGGGTGAACTGGATTGCGATGTCGCCGCCGTTCGGGAAGAGGCACCTGCGCTGGGCGCGCGCGGGCGCCGTCCGGCGGATCGCCGCCGCGCTGAAGCCGGACGTCGTCATCGAGCGCTACTACAACTTCGGCGGCGAGGGAATCCTCGCGGCCGACGCCGGCGCGCGAACGCGTGCTCGAGGTCAATGCGCCGGTGATCGACCATCCCGGATCGACGAAGGACGCTGGTCGATCGTGTGCTCATCGTGGAGCCGATGCGGCGGTGGCGCGAGCGCATCTGCGCGCGCGCCGATCTCATCGTGACACCGAGCGTGGCGATCCTGCCGCCGCGCACGCCGGCCTCGAAGGTCGTGGGCTCGAGTGGGGCGCCGACACCGATCGGTTCCGCCCGGACGCCGCGCCGCCCGCGCCGTTCGAACGGCCCGCGACCACGGTCGCGATCTTCGCAGGAGCGTTTCGGAGCTGGCACGGCGCGATCAACCTCGTGCGACGCCATCCGCGAGCTGCCGCGAACCGCGGACGATCGCGATGTCGGCGCCGTGTTCGTCGGCGACGGGCCCGAGCTCCATGCGGTGCAGGACGAGCCGGCGGATCTCGACGAACGTGCTCTTGACCGGCGCCGTGCCTCACGACCGCATGCCCGCGTGCCTCGCCGCGGCGGATATCGGCGTCGCGCCTTTCGACGTCGGCGCGCATCGCGCCGCTGTCGCTCGGGTTCTACTGGTCGCCGCTGAAGATCTTCGAGTACATGGCCGCGGGCCTGCCGGTCGTCGCGCCGGCCGTCGATCGCATTCCATCGCTGCTGTCGCACGGACGCGAAGGGCTGCTCTACGATCCCTCGCGGCCCGGCGGCGCTGGCCGACGCGCTGGCGCGCGCTGACCGATCCGGCGCTCGCGTGCGCGACGGCTCGGCGCGGCCGCCCGCGAGCGCGCCGTTCGCGAGTACAGTTGGACAGGCGCACTGCGAGGCGCTCGTACGGCGTCGCCGATGCGAACGGCTCGCGGACCTGTCATGAGGCTTCTCATCCCGACCGACTCGTTCCCGCCCGTCTGCGGCGGCAGCGGCTGGAGCACCTACGAGCTCGCGCGCGGCCTCCGCGCGCGCGGCCACGAGATCCTCGTCGCGCAGCCGCGGCCAGGGACGACGCCCGGCGTGCGCGAGGTCGAGTACGACGGCTTCCGCATCGTCGAGTTCGGCGCACCCGCGCCCGACGATCCCGTACGTGCGGAACTACTACAAGAACGAACGTCTCTACGCGATCGCTGGCCAGCGCTGTCTGTCCGAGCTGATCGCAGCGCGAACGGATCGACCTCGTGCACGCGCAGCACGTCATGACGTCGCTGCCGGGCATCGAGGCCGCGCACCGCGCACGCGCGAGCCCGTCGTCTGCACGGTCCGCGACTACTGGCCGGTCTGCTACTGGTCCGATCTGCTGCACACGCGGAACGGCACCACGCTCTGTCCGGCGTGCTCCGCCGGGAATGATGACGCAGTGCATCCGGCCGCGGGCCGGGGCGCTCTGGCCGCTCGCGCTCCCGATGATTCCCTACATGCGCGCGAACCTCGCGCGCGAAGCGCTCCGGGCTGGCGCAGGCCGATGCCATCATCGCGGTCAGCTCGACGATCGCCGCGGATCTCGCGAGCGCGCGCGCCGGAGCTCGCGCGGACGCGGATCGAAATGATTCCCAATCCTGTCGACGTCGCGGGCCTTCGAGCGAACGCGAACGCGGCCCGGGCGCCGATCGAAGGCCCGTACGCGCTCTATCTCGGCAAGCTCGCGCCGAACAAGGGAACGAGCCATCTCGATCCAGGTCGCCGAGCGCGCGGCACTCGACTGGCCGCTCGTGATCGTCGGCGACGGCCCGATCGCGACGGCCGTTGCCGCGGCAGCGGCGCGCTCGACGCGGGACATCCGTTCCTGGCGGCTGGGTCGATCAGGCGCAGACGGCCGCGTGGCTGCGCCACGCCTCCATGCTCATCTTCCCGTCGCGCGGTCCGGAGTCGCTCAGCCGCGTGCTCATCGAAGCGAGCGCGCTCGGCGTCCCAATCGCCGCCATGGACACCGGCGGCACGCGCGACATCGTCCGAGCACGGACAGACCGGGCCTGCTCTCATCGACGCCGGAGGCGCTCGCCGACGACGTGCGCCGCTTGCGGGACGACCCCGCGCTGCGGCGCGCGGCTGGCGATGCGGCTGCGCGCGAGCTGGCCGAACGGACGTTCGACTGCGCCGATCGGTCGTCAGCGCGGATCGAAGCGCTCTACCGATCCCTGCTCGAGGGCGCCGCGGTGATCCGCGTCGCCGTCGTCGCCCGCTCGGTCTTTCCGCTTCACGGCGTCGGCGGACTCGAGCGTCACGTCTACGATCTCGTGCAGTCATCTCGTCGCGCGCTGACGTCGGACGTCACGCTCATCACTCGACCGGCGAGCCGCACGGCGTCGACGAGCGGGGCCAGCCTCGATCCACGGATCACGTTGATCGCGGTCCCGTATCGAACGTTCCCGCTGGCCGGCCGACGCGGCACGACCGTGCTCGATCGAAGCACGGCGTATCCGCTGTTCGGGCTCCGCGCAGGCCGGGTCGCGCGCCGATCTCGTTCGCGATCGGAAGATCGACATCGTCCACGGGCTCGGCGCGAGCGTGCTCGGCTACGCGCGGCGGCGCGCGCGATGCACCGCGCCGCTCGTGCTCAACCCGCAGGGGCTCGAGGAATTCGGCGCGACGAGCCCGCACGCAGGCGACGCTCAAGCGCGCCGGCTATCTGCCACTTCGGCGCGCGGTCCTCGCCTGCGCGCGCGCGGCGGATCGCGTCATCGCGACGGATCGCTCGCTCGAGCCGATCGTGCTGCAGCACCTGCGCGTCCCCCCGGCACGGGTGCGCGTGATCCCGAACGCGCTCGATCTCCACGCGATCGATCGTCTTCGAGCGCCGTCCGAGGGCGCCCGCGTCCGCCTCGCGGCCGGCATCGGGCGCGACGATGTCGTGCTGCTGAGCGTGGGACGGCTGGAAGAGAACAAGGGCTTCCACATGCTCGCGGCCGCGCTCGGCGCCCTGCGCGAGCACGGCCGCCTGCCGCACGGGCGCTGGCGATGGGTCGTCGCCGGCGACGGCCCGTACCGCGATGCGACTGGAGCGGGCCATCCGGGACGCCAGGATCGCGGATGCACGTCCGGCTCGTCGGACGCGTCGGCGACGAGGAGCTGCACGCGTGGTACGAAGCGGCGACGCTCTTCGTGCACCCGACGCTCTACGAGGGCAGCTCGCTCGTCACCCTCGAGGCGATGGCGCACGCGCGCGCCGTCGTCGCGACCGACGGCGGGAGGTCTTCCGCGACAAGGTGAGGCCCGGCGTCAACGGCTGGCTCGTACGCGCCGGGCGATCCCTCGGCGCTCGCCGCCGCGATCAGCGGCGCGCTCGACAACCCGTCGAAGCTGACCGCGTTCGGCCAGGCCGGCCGCGCGATCGTCGAGCGCGAGTTCTCGTGGGACGCCGCTTGCGCCGCCACGATACAGCTCTACGAAGAGCTTCTTCGCGCGCCGTCAGCGGTCACTGAAAATTGATGCCGACGCTCATCGTGACTTCCACGGGACTGCAGTTCAACAGCGTTCCGTCGAACTTCCACTGACGGACCGCTTCCACCGCCGAGTTGTCCAGCTCTGGATGCGCGGACTTCTCGATGATCACTTCGCGCACCAAACCATCGGTTCCGATCACCGCCTTCAATCGGACGGTGCCGGTGATCCCCGCCTCGCGCAAATGCGCCGGATACACCGGGCGGACGTCTTTGAGCTTGCGGGGAGGCCGGATGCGCCCGCCCGTCGTCGACGGTTTGCACTCGTCAATGATGATCACGCGTCCACCCTCGTCGACGACCTTCTCGCCTTCCACAGGCGGATGGAAGACCACGACATCGCCGCGCATCTCAGCTCGTCGACCATCCTTGGTCGCGATCGTAACCTTGTCCGCGGTCAGAGTACGGGCGGACTCGCCACCGCGCCCGACCGTGACCGTTTCCTGAAGGCTGCCGAGCGCCATCGTCACATCGCGCCGCGCGCTCGACCCCGACAGCTTCACCGTCTCTTCGAACTTGCTCATGCCGGGGTATGCCGCCTGGAGCTTGTAGCTGTCGGCGGGCAGCGGCACGAACTCGTAATAGCCGGTCTGATCGGTTTTCACCTCGTGACGCGCCTGCGTCTGCGAATTGACGAGGGCAACCGTCACGCCCGGCACGGGCGCGCCGGTCGAATCGAAGACGGAGCCAGTCAATTTCACCGGGCCCGTCTGCGCGGCGGAGATTGCGGTTGTCAGCGCGAGCAGAGCGGCGGCGGTCAGGAACCGGACCGATCGCGTCGCGGGCGTGCGTGTGAGCTTGGCGTCGAGCATGGCGCGGATTCTCCTTTCGAGACTCGAGTGTCGCGCCACGGCGGGCGCGGGAACATGCGGGGCGGTTTCCGCCTTCAGCGTGCGCGCGAGCTCCAGCAGGTGCGTCGCGTAGTTCTCGCCGTCCACGCCGCGCGAGAGCACCTCGTCGTCGCACGCCTGCTCGCTCTCGAGGCGCAGGCGCGTGCACGCGATCCAGAGCAGCGGGTTGAACCAGTAGATCGACCGCACCAGCTCGCCGGCGATCTGCACGAGCCAGTCGCCGCGGCTGATGTGCGCGAGCTCGTGCCGGAGCACGATCGCGATGCGCTCGTCGCTCCACGCACGCGCCGCGTGCGGAATGATCACCTTCGGCTGGACGAGTCCCCACGTGACGAGCAGCGAGGGATGCTCGCTTTCGAGCAGGCGCACCGGACGCCGCAGGCCGTATTCGCGGCCGATGGTCTCGGCCAGCGCCGTCCATGGGCCGGGCTCCACCGGCCGCGCGCGCGCGGCGAGCCACATCAGGCGGGCGAAGCCGACGACGAGGACGAGCAGGCTGATGCCCGCGCCCAGCGTCCACGCGGGCACGAGGAGATCGGACAGGCCGGTCCGGCGCTGTGCCGGTGCGAGTTCGGCCCTCGTCAGGACTCCCTGAGCGGGCGAGGCCGGCGCGATCGACGCGGTCGTGTCGGCTGCGCCAGCAGTCGGAGCTTCACCCGGCAAGGCGATGCCCCACGCCGGAACGACCATCTCGAGAAGCGGAACCGCTGCGGCGCAGACGATCGTCATGGCGAGAACCCAGTGACGGACGGCAGCCGACCGCCGGCGAAGCAGCGCTGCCAGCGCCAGTCCCATCGCAATCACGATCGAGATCTTGAAGATGCCGGCGAGCAGAATGGTCATCTCGCTCCTCCCTTCCGTGCTTTCTCCAGGTGCTCGGCAATCCGCTGCAGCTCGTCGTCGGACACCCTGACGCCTTCGCCGCCAAGGAGCGCGCCCACGACCTTCTCGACCGAGCCGTCGAAGAACGTGTCGACCAGGTGCTTGAGCGCCGACTTCCGCGCGGCGCGATGCGGCACCGCCGGCATGTAGACGAACTTCAGCCCCTGCTCCTCGTGCCGCACGTGCCCCTTGCGCTCGAGCACGCGGAGCTGCGTGCGAACGGTCGAGTAGCTCGGATTGCCCGGCAGGTCGTCCATCACCTCTCCGCCCGTAGCTCTGCCGCGGCGGTAGAGGATGTCCATAATCTGCCGCTCGCGGCGGGACAAGGCGGATGGGGTTGGCTTCGTCATGTTATTTTTATAACCAAGTGCGACAAAAATAACATTCACTCGGGAGGGTGTCAAGGGCAAATCGGGTTCAGGGTTCAGGGTTCAAGGTTCAGGGTTCCGGGTTGGGCCTCGGGGCTCGGGCTTGGTTGCAGCGTTTTCAGCACGCTGTAGTGTCCGGCTTTAGCCGGACCGGAAAAGCGGGTTCGGGCGGTTATCCGAGGATCGTGCGCATTGACGCGAGGGCCAGCCAGAGCGTCGCGGCGAGCAGAGCAACGACCAGCGCCTTGAGCCACGAACGGCCGGACTGCCACAACCATGCGCATCCGAGCGCGGCGAAGGCGGCGACGAGTGGCTGCGCGGCAAGGCTGGCGCGCATCTCGATGGGGGTGAACGCGCCCAGCGCGAGGAAAGCGGCAACGGTCGTCGAGAGCGCGACGAGCACGAGCGACCAGCCGTCGCGCCAGCCGCGTCCGAGCGCGGCGACGAGACCCGCGGCCGAGAGCGCGAGCGCGGGCCATCCGTAGTTCGACGCGAGGAACCTGAGGGTCGTGATCGCCTTGTTCTCGGAGTGTTCCGAGAGCGTCGCCACCAGCGACGTGCTCGCGCGCTCGGTCCCGACGCGGGACAGCGTGCGTGCATAGACCTCGTGAAAGTGCGAGTAGTAGACCACGTAGGAAATCGCGAGCGCGAGAACCACCGAGAGCGCGACCCATCGCCACGCGGCGCGTTCGCGCGGCTCGCGCGCCAGGGCGACGGCGACCGCGGCGAGCCCCGCGGCCGGCACACCGATCACAGCCGTGCTGAAATGCGAGAGGAAGGCCGCGCTCAGCAGGAGCACCGCGCCGATCGTCGCGACGATCGCGCGCGTCGACGTCAGGTGCCACGCAATCCACAGGACGGCGAGCGAAAAGCAGGACTGCGCGAACACGTTGGTCAGGTTGGCCGTCGCCACGCTCTGGGTCACTACAGGAAAGGCGAGCGCCAGCGCCAACGCCAGAAGGCCGACCCGCTCCCCCCATCGGCCCGAGACGACCGCGAACAGGCCGAGGGCGACGACCGCATCGAGCACGAGCGTGATTCCCCGGAGAAGGGCGACTCGATCCGTGAACCGATCCCAGAGCGGCTGCGCCGCGACGTAGAGGCCGACCGGATAGGGAAACTCGTAGAAGGGCTCCGGCGTCACGGACGTGAAGATGTAGTTCCCGTCGCGTACGGCTTCCGCGCGATGGACGTGGAACATCCCGTCGCTCACCGGCGCACCGGGATGGACGAACACCGCGAGCCTCAGCGACGTGACGACAATCGCGGCGAGCGCCGCCACGCGCCATCCCCGAACGCCGTCGGCGAGCGCGCGCACGAGCGCGCTGGCCAACACCGCCGCGAGCGCGACCGCCGCTGCAAGCCGTGCGAGCAGATGGCTGTAGGTCCCGAGAAACGCCGAGTCGAAGAGCAGCAGCCACGCGGCGATGGCGCCCGCAGCCAGGCCGGATGCGAATGCGATCGCAGATCCGGTCAGGCAGACCGCGGCCGCCAGCGCGACCGCGCCGGCGAAGAGAGCCACGTCGATCAGCACGCCGCGCGACGGAAGAATCCGTGTGCCGCTGCCGGCCAGCGTCAACCGATCGATCATGAACGCGAGCGCGCGCGAGTCCTGCGGGCCGGGCGTGAACGTCCGCTCCGTGTCGATAAGGATCGTCGCACCCTCCCGGGACGCGGGCGGGAGGGCGACGCTGATCTCCTCCCACTCGCTGCCAAGCGACACGGGTTGCATCTCGAGACCATCCACCGCGACGCGCACCAGGGCCGGAGGTTCGCTCGACGCGCGGCCGGATCGCGCACGCAGCCCGAGCGTGTAACTGCCGCGTCGATCGAGGCGGGGAACCTGGACGCGCACGCGTCCGCCGGCCCAGGCGAACGCCGATCCGTCGGGCGCGTGTTCGGTGGGAAAGAGACCGCGCGTCGTGAACCATCCGGGCGACCGCGCGTACCAGTCGCCGCCGTTCTCCACGCTGCGGACGATCGCGGCATCGCGGCCGCGGGCCGCGACGGCGAGAATCGCCGCCGACGAGAGCGCAGCGCCCGCGATCACCAGCGCGGCGGCCGGGATGCTGACGGGGGGGCGGCGGGTCATGTCGATGGTGGTGGGCTCGATGACAGCAGTCGACGCGGCATGACCCTCGAGCCGTCCCGATATAGTATGTGAGACAGCGCTGATGCCGCTCAGATCGCACGACCACGACGACTCCAGCGCGGCCACGCCGCTCGGTCAGCCGGCGGCGGCGACTGCACCGCGCAGAGGCCTGCGCCAGCGCTGTGCGCACGCGGTCTCGATCGTCGAAGCGAACGCCGGCAGCCCGCGCCGCACGGCAGCCGCGCTCGCGCTCGGCGTCTTTTTCAGCTTCTCGCCGTTCCTCGGCCTTCAGATCCTGCTCGGACTCGGCGCCGCTTTCCTCTTCCGCCTCAGCCGCATCGTCGTGCTGATCGGCCTGTGCGCGAACCTGCCATGGATCATGGTGCCGTGGTACGCGCTGACGACCGCAGCTGCCGCGGCCGTTCTCGGCAGCGCGGCTGGCATCGACATTCGCGCGCGGATCGACGAACTGTTGAGCGTCTCCATCTACAATCCCGCGTTCTGGGGACGCACGGGCGATCTCGTCGCCGCGTTCTTCTGGCCCTTCGTCATCGGGCCGACGATTGGCGCGACGCTCGTCGCCGTGATCGCATACGCGGTCGCCGCGCGGCTGCTCGCACGCCGTGCGTGCGCCCGCGCCGCCGCCGACCTCGCCTCAGCCGGCCTTCCGGGCCACGCAGAGGAGCGAGCTCCCGATCGGCATGTCGGTGAGGCGCAGGGCGCGCGCCTCCAACCGTAGCAGCATCGCCAGCAGCGCATTCACCGGCGCGACGGGAACGACGACGTCCGTGCCGGCTTCCTCGGGGCTGGCGAGACCCATGACGCGCTGGCCGGCGCGGATCGCGAGAATCAACGGAAAGAGCGACGCATTCGAGTAGGTCAGCCGTGTCACCTCGAAGCCCGCGCCCGAGAGCAGATTCCGCAGCCGGCGTCTCGTCGAACGGCGCCGCTCGTCGCCGAAGACGGAGTGGTTGCCGCGCAGGATCCGGAGCGCGGCGACGTTCACGATGATCGAGCCTCCCGGCTTGAGGACGCGGAACATTTCACGCACGGCCACGGCTTCGTCCGCTTCCGTCAGGCTGTACAAGACGTCGAAGGCGGTGACGAGATCGAAGCTTGCGTCCGCGAACGGAATGGCCGTCATCGACGCCTGCGCGACGGATCGGCGTCCGTACTGATGCGCGAACTCGAGCCCCCGCCGCGACAGATCGAATCCCGCGGCCGCGCCGAACTCTCCGAGCAGCACGAGATTCGCGCCGGTGCCGCAGCCGCAGTCGAGGATGCGTGGATTCGATCGGCCGGCGAGCGCGTCGGCGACCAGCGGACGCACGAAGCTGCGCAAGCCGGTCCACCAGAAATGACGCTGCTCGACCCGGTACGTGGCTTCGAGCAGGCGATCCATACTGTGTTAACTTCTCTGGGCATTCTATCCGACGCACGTGGCTTCTGAGACGATCTGTGGCTGAACGGGAGTGGCGGGAAGCAAGCGACATGCGTCAGTCGATGATCACGCTGGTGATCATCCTGGCGCTCGCCGCGCTTCTCCGGTTCGTGGGGATCGGATCCGGGATCCCCTTCAACATCGGCGTGGACGAACCGGAGATCATGGACCGCGCCGTCCGCATGATGAAGACGGGTGACTTCAACCCGCACTTCTTCGACTATCCCGGCCTGTATTTCTACGCGCAGCTCGGCGTCGCGTGTCTGCGGTTCCTCGTGGGCGCGACGACCGGTCAGTGGGCTTCGCTCGATCAGGTCCACTCCGCCGACTTCTACCTGTGGGGCCGCGCGCTCACGGCCCTCCTCGGCACGCTGACCGTCGTCCTCGTCTACCTGGCCGGCATGCGCTGGGGCACGCGCTCGGCGGCGCTGGCCGCAGGGCTCATGGCAGTCATGCCGCTGCACGTTCGCGAGTCGCACTACGTGCTGACCGACGTGCCCGCAACCTTCTTCGTCGCGCTCACGCTGCTCCTGACGCTGCGCGCGCACGAGCGCGAACGAGCCGTCGACTTCGCATGGGCGGGTGCGGCTGCCGGGCTCGCGGCAGCCACGAAGTATCCCGGCGCGCTGTCGCTGCTCCTGCCGATGGTTGCCGTGTGGATGACGCTCGGCACGAAGCCCTCGCGGCTCGTCGGTTCGCTGGCTGCCGTCGGGGGGTTCGGCGCCGCGTTCCTCGCCGCCGCGCCGTACACGCTGCTCGATCTGCCGGCGTTCCTGAACGGCTACGCGCACCTCGCCGGCTACTACTCGACGACCGCGCCGAGCGAGCCGGCGGGCGTGACCTACTTCAAGCATCTGTCGCGCAGCATGGCCTGGCCCGCGTTCCTGCTGGTGTTGACCGGCCTGGGACTCGGCGCCGTGCGCGCGATCCGCGGCCCCGGCCGCGTGCGCTGGACGATCACGGTGGTCTTCCCGATCGTCTACTTCTACTTCCTCTCAGGACAGACGCTCGTCTACGGACGCTATCTGCTGCCGCTGCTGCCCTTCGTGTGCCTGCTTGCGGCGGTCGGGTGCGTCTCGGGCGTGAGCCTCCTCCGGCGCTTCGACATCCCGCGGGCGGTTCGGTACGGTCGTCATCGCGGCGATCACCATCGCCGCCGTCCTCCCGCCGGCATGGCAGTCGCTGAACTTCATGCGCAACCTCACGCGGACGAGCACCGTCGAGCAGGCGCACGCGTGGATGCTCGGCAACATTCCGAAGGGCGCGTCGATCGTGATCGAGACGCAGGCGCTCGTCGCCTCGAAGACGTTCAACGCGAAGAACGTTCCCCAGCTCGTCATGGACTTTCGGGCGCCGCACGAGCACGCGGACTACGTCAGCGCCGGCGTCGAGTACATCGTGGCGTCTTCGCAGAAGTTCGGCGATCCGCTGCAGACGCCGCACAGGCACCCTGACCTCTACAACGCCTACATGAAGCTCTTCGAGCAGAGCCGAGAGCTCGCGCGTTTCACGCCGAGCACGGAGCACCCCGGGCCCGAGCTGAGAATCTACAAGCTGAAGTAAGAGGGCTACTTCGGCAGGATCGTGACGTCGACCCGCTGCCGCAGACCCGCCAGCCAGTCCCGCATCAGCGATGTCGCGCGCTCGTCGAGCATGCGCCGCCGCACCTCGTCGCGGACCTCAGCGAACGGTCGAAGCGCACCGTCGCGCGTGAAGTCACCGGGGCGTGTCCGGTAGTACCGAAGCAGGTCCTCCTCGGTCGGCTCGAACGCCGTGCCAAAGCGCTGACGGATGTAGGTCTCGATCCGGATGTTGTCGCGAATGCGCACCCTGAGCTGCGCGACGTCGAGGCCGGTTTCCTTCAACGCGGCATCGAACGCCTCATCGCTGGCGAACCGCGCGCGAACGGCCGCGAGTCTCTCCGCGATTTCCGGCTCCGCCGGTTCGGGCGGCAGGTAGCGGTTGACCTCGACGAGCTGCAGGTGCCGATCGATCAGCGCGTCGAGCGCCGCACGCTCGACGCTGTCCCCGGCGCGCGGCGCCGGCACGAGGCCCAGCCGAACGGCCGCCGTGACGTCCGTCAGCGTAATCGGCGTGCCGGCGACGACGGCGAGCACGCGATCGATGAGCTGCGCACCGGCGGCATGCGGGCCCGTCGCGACGATCGCGCAGGCGAGCGTCATCGCGATTCGCGAGACGGACCGCCGGCCCGGGCCGCTGCGCGGGCGGCCGATCAAAATGCCTGCCCCAGGCTGAAGTGAAACGCGGCCCGGTCCTCGAGCACGCCTGCGATCTCCTTGCGGAACATCTTGAAGCCCATGTCGAAGCGGATGGGCCCGACCGGCGACCGGTAGCGTATGCCAAAGCCCGCGCTGCCGCGCAGCTCGCCGATATCGAACTCGGTCACGCGCCGGAAGACGTTGCCGCCATCGACGAACATCACACCGCCCAGGTCTTTCCAGATCGGAAAGCGCAGTTCCCCGTTCAGGATCAGCACGGCGTTTCCGCCCGTCGGAAAGCCGTTCGAGCTGATCGTATTGGGCGCGCCCACCCGATCCAGCGCGAAGCCGCGGATGGTGGTGTCGCCGCCCGCGAAGAAGCGCTCGCTCGCGGGAAGGTCTTCGACGACAACGGGCGGCCCGGGAATCGGGACGCCATCGGCGTCAGTCGGCGTGACTTCCCGTTCGAATCCGTCGGCGAGGCCGACCGACGCGCGCGCCGCGAACACGACTCGCTGCGTCTTCGGCAGCCGGCGGAACGCGAACCCCTGCACGTAGGTCTTCATGAAGCCGACCTCACCGCCGAGGGCGCGCGCCGCGACCGATCCCTCCCCGCTGACGAACATCCCGCGCGTCGGCTCGAGGACGTCGTCCCGCGTGTCCCTCGCGACGGCCCCCGAGAAGCCGGACAGGCGGACACTGGGAAACAGGCGATCGATGGTGGCCTGATCTTCCTCCGAGAGCTGCTCGTCGAACGTCCGCGTGTTGCTGAAGGAATAGCGGCCGCTCACGCGTACGGAGGGCGACAGGGGCCGGATCACGTCCACGTTGACGCCGCGCCGCCTGAAGTTGAAGCTCGTTCGGGCGCCCTGCTCGATCACCGCCGTGACGGTGAGATCGTTCGGGCCGAACCAGCGCGGCTGGCGGTAGGTCCCGACGACCCGGTACTCCTGGAAGCCGAGCTCCGTTACGTCCGTCTCGTCGTCGCCCGAAGGGTTCTTGCTCCGCAGGCTGACGCGCGCGTACAGGCTGACGGATCGGTTGGCGCCGAAGAGATTGCGTCGGCTGATGTCGAAGAACCCGCGCGGCGCGAACTCGACGTGCTCCTCGGCCTGCCCTTCAGGTCCCGTGGGGAACGATCGCTGCGCGCCTTCGAGACCGCCGCCGTACCCGAACGTCGTCGCCGGCGCCTCTTCGACCGTGACGAGCACGTCGTGCCGGTTGCTGCTGCCGTGGGGGAGCTCGGTGATTCGCACGCGGCGGAAGAGCCCCAGCGCGCTCAACCGCCGTCGGCTCTCGAACTGCTCCTGCAGCCCGAGCGGCTGGCCGGGACGAAACTGGAGCTCACGCAGGATCACGTCGGAGTCGGTCTTGTTGTTGCCGACGATGAGGATGTGATCGACGATCGTCTGCGGTCCTTCCTGGATCGTGAAGGTGAGGCTGACGCGCAATCGATCCTCGCTCACCTGGACCTTTGGCACGATGGAGGCGGCCGCGAACCCCCGATTGAGGTACTCGAGCACGAGCGCGTCCCGCGCCTCGACGATCTTTGGCTCGTAGAAGGGCTCACCGGGAAGGATCCGCACGAGCGGACGCAGCTCGTCGAACGGGACCGCCTCCTGTCCGGTAATCGTCACCTCGTCCACGACCGATCGCGCGCCTTCGGCGATGATGATGACCGGGCGCACGAGACCTTCGCCGGGACCTGGTGGATCCGTTTCGTTGACCGCGGACCTCACCCCGACGGCGGCGAATCCGCGAAGCAGATAGAGCGCGCGGATCGCGTTGACGCCCGCGGAGAGCTGCGACTCGACGAAGAGATCGCCGGGCTTGAGCGGCACGCGCGGCGCGAGCTCGGCCGGCGGTATCGCGAACGCGCCGCTCAGATCGACCGGCGCTGCCACCCGATATTGCGCGCCTCGGCTGATCGTGAAGATGATGGCCGAGCCGGCGTCCGTCTGCTCGCGGCGGACGGTCACGTCCGCCTTCCAGTAGCCCTGCTGGCGCAGGTAGTCCTCGATCCGGCCCTCGGAGTCCTCGCGCAGGTCCTCGTCCACGGATCCTTCGCGCTCGAGCGGCGCCAGCTCGTTGAGGCGATCCTTGGAAATCGGATCGCCTTCGAAGCGGATCGCGACGGGCAGCCCGGGGACGATCGACACCGCGAGGTCCGCCGTCCGGCCGTCCTCGGACTCGATCGCGCGGAACGTGCCGCTCGCTTCGTAGTACCGCCGCTCCTTCAGCCGCCTCACGTACTCGTCCAGCCGTTGCTGAAGCCGGACCCGATCGAAGGGGGATCCGCTCGCCGCGCCAATTCGCCGGAGGAATTCCTCATTCGGCTCTGGCGGATCTCCTTCGATCGCGATCCGCCCGATGACCGCCCGCGGCCCGGAGTCGATCGTGAACGTCAGCACGGTACGGTCGGGACGGTGCAGGGTCTCCGGCGTCGCGTCGACCCGCGCCCGGAGGTAGCCGCGGTCGGCGTAGAGCTGCTGCAGTGTTTTCGCGGCGGCGTCGACGCGGCCGATCGACGGCGACGATCCGTAGCGCTCGACCACGGTCGAGCGCAGCAGATTCTCGGACAGCCCGAGCGAGCCCTTGAACTGGATGCGGTCGATGCCGTGCAGCGGGATCAGGTTGAACGTCAGCAGCACGCCGCCGCCGGGCGCGTCATGCGCTTCGACCTGCACGTCCTGAAAGCGGCCCAGGCTGTAGATGTGCTCGATCGATTCGCGCACGCGCAGCACCGACAGCGCGTCGCCGCGGCGCGCCTCGATCAGATCCAGGATCGCCGGTTCCGAGGCCGGCGTTTGCTCGATCAGCAGCCGGACTTCTTCGATTGGACGCCCGACATATTTTGCGACCGGCGATTGCGCCTGCACGATCGACGGCACCGCGAGAAGGGCAGCGCCCGTGAGCAGCCGGATGACCGGCAGGAGCACACGTCGCATCAGAACCTGTGCCGCACCCGGAAGTCGAGCGAGTAGGTACCGTCGCCCAGCCGGGTGAGCACCCAGCCGACGCGGTCGTTCTGATCGTACTCGAGCACGAGCACCTGGTCCCGCGCGCTGCTGCTCGTGCCGAGCGCTCGCGCGTACGTGAGGTACGCACGATTCGAGATGCGCTTGCCGATCACCACGCGCGCCGACGGTGTCAGCGTGTCGCTCTCGTTGGCGAGCATCGGAGTGATCTGCACGGTGTCGATCCCGAACGCCTCACCCAGCGCGCGTCCGACGGGCGCCGAGATCGGGCTCACGAGCAGCCGCGCCATGCTGTTGGCCAGCAGCGCCTCTTCGGACTCCTGCGCCGCGCCCGATCGCAGCGGTCGCAGCTCCGGGTTGCTGAGATCGACGTTCTGGCCGAAGATGAGCCCCCAGATGTCCACCTCGGGAAGCGGGGGATCGGAATTGAGCGCGAACGTCGATCGTGAGGTCGTCCCGCTCACGGCGACCGTGAGCCGGTAGTCCTGCCCCGGACGCCGAACCCGCGTCTCGGCTTCGATATCGAAAAACGGCTCGATGCGCGACGGGTTGAAGAAGTCGATGCTGCCGCCGGGCGTGACCACGAACCGGTTGCCTTCGACAACGACGTCGCCGCGCTCGATCTCGGCGCGGCCGAACAGCAGCGGGTGATCGTAGGTGCCCTGGAGCCTGAAGTCCGCGCTGGCCGTCATGTTCGCAAGGTTGTTCTTGATTCTCAGGCTCGATTCCGCGGTGATGCCGAGATCGAACCGCAGCGGCAGCGTCGGCGCGGCAGCCGACAGCGACGACGCGGACCCGCTCGCGAGGCTGAAGAGATCCGGGCTCGGTTCGATGCGCCTCGACCACAGGCTGTCCCGTACGACGACGCTGCCGTCGAGCACGAGCGCGCTCATCGTGCCGTGCAGCGCGAGGTCCGCGTCGATGATCGAGCGGAACCCCTCCGGATAGCGAACCGACATGCGCTCGCCGACCGCGGTCAGGCCGATCTCGCCCAGCGCGAAGGCGTTCAGTCCAATCCGGCCGCCGAAGACCACGTTCCCTCCGCCCAGCCTCCCTTTCACATCGTCCACGCGAATGCCGCTGGCATCGAAGGACAGCCGGCCGTTGACCGCCTCGAGCGAGTGCGGGAGCGAGAAATGGCGAAGGCGTCCGTCGGCGATCGTCGCGCTGCCGGCGAAGAGCGGAGCGTCGAGACTGCCGGTGATTTCCGCCTTGAGCGCGGCGGTGCCGCGGCTGCGCAGGCTGCGGAAGAAGCCCTGCAGAATCCCGAGGTTCGCGTCGCCGGTCGCCCGGATCGCGATGCTCCTGTCGCGAAGCCCGAGCCCGCCGTCGAGCCGCAATTCCGTGCCGTCGCCGGCCAGGTGGAAGCTTCCGATTTCGAGCCGGTTCTGATCGAGCGTCAGCTCGATCGGCCCCTGGTTGCGCACGCGATAGTCGAAGAGCTTCATGTCCAGCTGCTCGACGCGCGCGTCGACCATCAGCTGATCCAGGTTCGTCAGCTCGCCCACGACGCGCATGGTCCCGCCGACGACGGCCGTGGTGAACGGAGACAGGCGCGGCTCGAAGAAACGCACGTACGGATCGAGCGATGTCTCCCTGAACCGGACGGTGAGCTCGGCGTCCATCTCCGGCGTCAGCGCGATCCGGCCCGATCCCGAGACCACGAGCCGCGGCGAGGCCGCCTCGAGATCCAGCGTGAGCAACTCGCCGCGGAGCGCCAAACGGCCCGAGAGCTGGCCGATGCCTTCGTCGCCGGCGAACAGGTCGTCGACCGCGAGCTTCACGTCGTACCGCGGCTCCTCGAACGTCCCCGCGCCTGTCGCGTTGAACTGCATCCGCCCGGAGAGCGGCGCGCGAGGGAACTCGACCGCCACGAGCGACTCGACCGGAATGCGGCGGCCGTCGGCATCGAAGGAGTAGTTGCCGTCCCAGCCGACCCACGCCGCGCCCGTCACGCCGCCGGTGCTCTTCTTGATGTCGATGCCGTCGAGCCGGACGCCGTTGCCCTCGAATCGAAGCGACGACGTGGCCGCGTCGAACGTCTCGCCGTACGCCGTGCCCTTGTCGATGTTCAGGCGTCCGAAGCCGAAAGGCGTCTGATACTTGCCGTACAGCTGATACTCGCCCGACACGGTGCCTTCGACCGGGTAGTCGTCGAGGTTGAACGCGTGGCGCAGGTCCGCGAGCGGCCAGCGGGTGACGCGGATCCGGCCGTCGATCTCGTCGCCGCTATCCCGCCGCGGGTATCCGAGCGAGAACTGGCCGTCGGCGCGAATCTCTGCGCCTCCCGTGCCCATCACGGCGTTCGACACGAACACGTAGCTGTTCTCGATCGCGAGATCGGCGTGTCCGCTCCCCCACACGACGTCCCACGCACGCATCCGCTCGGCGCGCATCTTCCCCTGCACGCGCGGCCGCTTGAACGCTTCCAGCAGCACGCCGTCGAACTCGCCGTAGCCGCCCACCGGCACCGCGCCGGTCGGCGATCCGAACGCGGTCATGATCCCTGCGAGCAGACGATCGCTCTCCTGCCAGTCGAGGCTCGTGACGTGGAAGGGGATCCGCGATCGCTCGCCGAACGCGGTCTGGCCGTCGAACTCGACATAGGTCCGCTCCGTCGCGGCCCAGCTCCGATCGAGACGGATCCACTCCGGGTCGAGGGCGTAGATCACGTGCCCGGCGATCGGCAGGTGCCCCAGCGACAGGCGCGGGTTGAACGGGCCGACCTCGTCCTCGTCCGATACGGCTGACTGCATGCGGCCGCCCGGGGGATTGCGCGCCGCGATCGTGATTCCCTGTGGAGGGCTGACGGTCACCGCGCCGGCGCCGAGCTTCTGCGACCATTTCCCGAGCGCCCATTCGAGGCGGTTCGTCCCCGTTGCGCGACCCGCGAGCCGCAGCCCCTCGGTTTCGAGAAAGTCCGTCAACTGCGTAAGGTCCACGTCCTTGTAGTCGACGAGCCACGTCGCGCGCGTGCCCGGGCGGCCGAGCGGTGCCATGCGATAGTCGAACCGCGCGCCTCCGCCGTAGAGATCGCTCGTCGCGTTGGTGATCTCCAGGCGATCGGGCAGCCACAGGACCGAGCCGCGCAGGTTCGGAAACCTCCAGGCGTTGACGCCGGCCATCGGGCTGACGAAACTGCCCTTCAGCTCGCGGCCGCCCTTGAACAGGTGGAACGTGCCGGTGAAATCGCCCGTGCCCGAGACGTCGAAGCGCTGCCCGTGAAAGTAGATCTCCTTCTGCGTGGGGAAATCGATCTTCGATCGGACCTGGTAGAGCTGTTCCGGCCACCGCGCCAGGTCGACGTCGCCGGTGACCGTCGACCTGGCGCCGTCGCTGACGAGATCCATGTGATCGAAGTGGACCTTGGAGCCCTTCATCGTGAACCGCGACTGCATGTTCACGCCGAACGGCTGGTAGGCCATGATCGCCACGGTGCCGTTCGAGAACCACACGCGCCCGCGATAGTCGTTCGTCGGCCAGCTCTTCACCAGCTGCACGGTCAGATCGCGCGCGATCGTGCTCCACGGCGTACCGTGGTCCTCGTACACGAGATGTCCGCGTGTCGCCACGACGGACCTCATGGTCGTCACGAACCTGGGCGGTCCCTCGCGCTTTGTCTTCGGCGTCACCTTCGGAAAGTTGTGGCGGCCGCCCTGCCAGGCCTCGATGACCATTTCCCAGTCGGTCATCACGACCGATTCGATCACGAGCTCGCGGTTGAAGAGCGTCCACCACGGGACCTTGACCGTGAGCGTCTTGACCTTGAGGAAGGGACGATCGGAAGGGGCGCGGCCCTCGATCACGAGGTCTTCGATCAGGAACTCGCCCGGAGTGATCTTCGCGGAGAGCCGGCCGATGTGCATCGGCCGCTCCATGTACTTCGTTCCTTCGCGCTCGGCGATTTCCCGGAGCTCCGGTCCGAGATCGACAGTGAAGAGCGCCACGACCAGCGCGGCGAACACGGCGACGACGACCGCGAGCAGACGAAGAGCGAGACGGCTGAGCCGGCGCTTTCGCGGCGCGGCCTCCGCCGCCGGCTCCTGCGGCTCGATCTTCTCGCCCGGCGCTTCGTCTGACTCTTGGCTTTGGTGCAAAACGCGTTACTCGACCACCACCAGCACCCGTCCGGCCTCGACGAGCGCTCCGGGCGCGACCGCGATCTCCTTGATCCGCCCCGCCTTCGGCGAGCGCAGCTCGTTCTCCATCTTCATGGCTTCGACGACCACCACGCTCTGCCGCGCGGCAACCTCGTCGCCGGCGCGGAGCAGCACGCGCACGACGCGGCCGGGCATCGGCGCGACGATCGCCTGCTCGCCTGCCGCGTGGCGGCCGCCGTCCGCGGTGGCGCGGCGCCGCCGCCCATCCACCGACACAGCGATCATCCGGCCCTCGAGGCCGACGAGCACTTCCCCGTTCGAGGGTCCGGGGGTTACCGTGACCTCCCGGCTCGCGCCTGACGCTTCGTCCAGCGTCAGCCGGAGGCCGAACTCGCTCGTGCGCTCTGCGGCGACCGTGCGCGGCTCGCCGGCTATGCGGACGAGAAAGCGTCCCTGGCCTGAAGGCTCGATCGAAACGGAGCGCCGCGTGCCTTCAAGCTCGATCTCGATTGTCATCCGCGCAGCGCCTCGGACCTCGCGGCTCGCTGCCACTGGGCGGGACCCGGACCGGGTTCCGCCGCGTTCGAGCCGCCGCGCGCGCGGAGATACGCGTCGATCGCGGCGGCGATCGTCACGAGCGTCTCGTCCTCTCCGTCCAGCTCGCTGAAGCTCGCGCCGGCGCGATCCGCCACGACGCGATCGAGCCACGTCGTATCGTACCGCGCGGCGCGATAGTCGTCCTGCCGCATGAGCCACGAAAAGAGCGGGATGGTCGTGCGGATCCCGAGGACCTGGTATTCGGAGAGCGCCCGGGCCATGCGCGCGATCGCGGCGTCGCGCGATCCGGCCCAGGCGACGAGCTTCGCGATCATCGAGTCGTAATAGACCGGAACCGTGTAACCGGCGCTCACGCCGCTGTCGTCGCGAATGCCCGGGCCGGATGCCGGGCGCATCGCGCGGATGAGGCCGGGCGACGGCATGAAGCCCCGGTCCGGATCCTCGGCATAGATCCGGCATTCGATCGCGTGCCCGCGCGGCGTCAACGCGGCAGCCGGATCGAGGTCGAGCGCTTCGCCTCGCGCGATCCGGATCTGCCACTGGACGAGATCGACGCCCGTGACCATCTCGGTGACGGGATGCTCGACCTGCAGCCGCGTGTTCATCTCGAGGAAGTAGAACTCGTCGCTGCCGCGCTCGTCGCGATCGACGAGGAACTCGATCGTCCCCGCGTTCGTGTAACCGACCGCTTGCGCGACGGACTTCGCTGCACTGGCGATGCGTGCCCGGAGTTCCGGGCTCACGGCGACTGACGGCGATTCCTCCACGACCTTCTGATGCCGGCGCTGAATGGAACACTCGCGCTCGACGAACGGCACGACGTTCCCGAATCGATCGCCGAGGAGCTGAATCTCGATGTGCCGTGGACGCGCCAGCCGCCGTTCGAGGTACACGGCGGTGTCGCCGAAAGCCGCGCCCGCCTCGGAGCGCGCGCGCGCGATCGCCGTGATGAGGTCGGCGGCTGTCTCCACCGTCCGCATCCCTTTGCCGCCGCCGCCCGCGACCGCCTTGACCAGCAGCGGATAGCCGATCCGACTCGCAGCCTGCGCGATGTCCTCATCCGGAACGGTACCGTCGAAGGGACGGTCAGTTCCCGGCACGACGGGCACACCCGCCCGGATCGCGGCCGCGCGCGCTTCGGTCTTGCTGCCCATCAGCGCGATCGCCTCCGGCGAAGGACCGATGAACGTCAGGCCCGCCTCGCGGCACGCTGACGCGAACGCCGCGTTCTCCGCGAGAAAGCCGTAGCCGGGGTGGACCGCGTCCGCGCCCGAACGGCGCGCGGCCTCGATGATGGCCGCGATGTTCAGGTAGCTGTGGACCGCTTCGCTCGGACCGATGGCCACGGCCTGATCCGCCGCGCGGACATGAAGCGCGCCGCGATCGCACTCGGAATACACGGCGACCGTCGGCAGGCCCATCTCACGGCAGGCGCGAATGACGCGAACGGCAATCTCGCCGCGATTGGCGATGAGAATTTTCACGAAACGTCGATTTCCGGGCAGGAAGAGGCCTGGCCGGCCTCGGGCTCGCACCTGATTCTATCGCTTATTTGACCCGGGCGGACCGTCCCGATATCGTGTCGCCGCCTATGTCAGAGCCTGTCGACAGCGAACGCGTCCCGCGTCCCGCGATCTTCACGCTGCTCGCCGTGCTGCAATTCCTGTTTGGCGCAGGTCTCTTCGCGGCGTGTGCCTACGCTGCTTATCACACCGCATCGGCGTATTCGGGACGGCGTCCCGTGCTCATCGGCGTCATCCTCATCACCTCGACGCTCGTCGCGGGCGTGCTGCACGTCGTGTGCGGAATCGGCCTCTGGAAGCTCAGGACCTACGGGTGGTCTCTGCTGAGAGTCTGGTCCTGGCTGATTCTGCTCATCCTGCCGATCGGCACCATCATCGGCATCCTGCTCCTGATGTATCTCAACTCGCAAGGCGTGCGGCTGCTCTACTCGGAGCAACCGCTCGGGATTCTGACGCCCGCCGAGCGCCGGGAGTTGACAGCCACCACGCAATCGATGGTGCCAATTCTGACCGGCGCGGGCCTGCTCGTGGTGCTGGGCCTCTTCGTCGCCGTCGCCGCTGTCGTGTCGCGCTTCCTGCCACCGGGCTCGCAGTTCGTAGCGCCACCGATCGAGCCCAGAGCGATGATCATCGTCGAACGGTTCGGGCACGCGCAGACGTTGTACGCCGCCGGCAACGGCGGCCGGTTCGGCACTCCGGAGTGCCTCGCGTCGCCGCCGCGGTGTGTTCCGGGATTCGCCGGCACGACCGTGTTCGACGGGCCGCCTCAGATGGCCTTCGAGAAGGATGGATACGTCTTTCAATTTTTTTCACCCGAGACTCTCGCCGGGAAGCGTGACGGAGACGGCCAGGCCCCGCTGCGCCTCGAGAGATATGCGCTTCTGGCGCTGCCGGTGTCTCGGAGGCGTCACGACAGCCGCATGCTGTGCGTCGACGGCAGCCGCAAGATACGGGCGTCCGGCGCCCGCCAGCGCCCTCCGAGTGTGTTGCCGGGCGTCTGCCCCGCCGAGTGGGCGGTCATCCTTACGCTGCCGCCGTCATGAGCCGCGGCGCGATATAGTCGCTCGCGCATCCACCGGCGGACTTCCATGAATCAAATCGACTTGCACCAGCGCACGGCCGTGATCACCGGGAGCGCGCGCGGGATCGGCTACAAGGCGGCCGAACGCGCGTTGAAATCCGGCGCGTCGGTCTCGCTGTGGGACGCCGACCGCGCGCGTCTCGAGCGCGCGCGGGAAGACCTTGCGTCGTTCGGCACCGTCTCCGCGCAGTACGTCGAGCTGACCGACGCCGACTCGGTGGGATCCGCGGTCGAGTCCACGATGGACGCGCACGGGAGGATCGACATCCTCGTCAACAACGCCGGCATCACGGGCGGCAACGGCGTCACGTGGGAGCTGACGCCCGACGTGTGGCGGCGGGTGCTCGACGTCAACCTGACCGGCAGCTTCCTGACGTGCCGCGCGATCGTGCCGCACATGATCGAGCGCGGCTACGGACGGATCGTCAACGTCGCCTCGATCGCCGGCAAGGAAGGCAATCCGACCGCGTCGCACTACAGCGCGTCGAAGGCGGGGCTGATTGGCTTCACGAAGTCGCTCGCGAAAGAGCTCGCGCCGCGGAACATCCTCGTCAACTGCATCACGCCCGCGGCGGCGCGGACGGAGATCTTCAGCCAGATGACGCAGGAGCACGTCGACTACATGCTCGCGAAGATTCCGATGGGCCGCTTCCTCGAGCTCGACGAGGTGGCGGCCCTGATTTGCTGGCTGTCGTCCGAGGAGTGTTCCTTCTCGACCGGCGCCGTCTTCGATATCAGCGGCGGCCGGGCGACGTACCTGGCGAAGCCGGACACTACTTCTTTGGAGGCGGCGGCCCCTTCCCGATCGTGGCCTTCCTCACGTAGTCGAGTTTCGGAAACTCTTTCGTGAGGTAGGCGTTCCCCTGCGATTGAATCAGGTGCTGTTGCGGCGACTGGCCGTACTGCGCGTTGATCTTGTCCACCGATTCCATGCCGGAGATGACCTGGCCGAACGGCGCGAAGCCTTGTCCGTCGAGGCCCGCGTTGTCCTTGAAATTGATGAACACCTGGGTGGTCCTGGAATTCGGGCCGGCAGTCGCGAACGTGATGAAGCCCCGCTTGTTGCTCTGCGTAACGGGGTCGTCGGTGATGTTCGCGTCGCGCCAGCCGCCCTGGATCGTCGGATCGCCGTGGATGCCGAACTGCACCATGAAGTCCGGTATTACGCGGAAGAAGCGTCCGTTGTCGTAGTAGCCGTTCTTGACGAGGTTGTAGAAACGATCCGCGCCCTTCGGCGCCCACGCGCGGTGCACTTCGACGACGAAGGGGCCGGCGGTCGTGTCGAAGTTGACCGTGAACGTCGCCGGCGCGGTCTCCTTCAGCTTCGACGGCGTCCGCAGTGCGGGACTTGGCGCCGAGGGCTTCGCCGCGACGGGCTTCGGCGGCGGCGGTTTTTGACCCGCGGGCTTCGCCGTGCTCGTCGCCTGGGAAAATGCGGGCGCCGGCGCGAGCGCCAGCACGGCGATCATCGTGATACCTGTGAGAAAGCTCGAACGCTGATTCATCAGTAGTCCTCTCGGAGGAGTATTCTACCCGGGGTCGGATCCCGATTCCCGAGGAGACGCGAGATGGTGCACATCCGCCTGCCGGCCGCTCTGGCCTGCGCGCTCGGCGCCGGCGTACTGTTCACGCTGCACGCGATGCAGTCGCCGCGGCCGGCGCTCCCGCTCCAGCCGCTCGCGCAGCAGGCGCGGCGCCTCGAAGCGGCCCTGCGGTTCCTGGGGCAGCCGCTTCCCGACGCCGATCACCGCGCGCTCGGGGATGCGATCGCGCAGACCGACGAGGCCGCCGGCGTGGCGCGCCTGCAGAGCACGCTGGATCGTCACGTTCTCGCGACCGTTCACATCAGCCCCGAGAGCCGGGTCAAGGTCGAGCCCGGCGCCGCGAAACCCGATCTCGTCCAGGGAGGCACCCGGCTTTTCCTGATCAAGGTCGTCAACGAGGCGAACGTCACGGCGCCGCTGACGGTGCAGAGCCCGAACAGCGGCCGCGTCTACCGTCCGTCGACCCAGAGTCCCGAACCGCGCCACGATCTCACCGCGGAACAAGTACGCGAACGCTGGGCGGAGATCTCGATCTTCGACAGGCCGCCGATGCGCCCGCGCCTCTCGGGATTCGCGATCGAGTACGCGATCCTGCAGGTCTACAGCCGCGACGCCGGGCAGCGATCCGCGATCCTCGGATTCAGCGTCGGCCAGGGCTCGCAGGATATCGGCTTCCGCAACGACATCGAGGTGCTGTTCACCGCGGCGCCGGCGCATCCCGTCCGCCTGCGCGTGCAGGACGAGCACGGGCAGCCGACGACGGCCGGTTTCCTCGTGCGCGACGATCAGGAACGCGTCTATCCGAACATCGCCAAGCGTCTGGCGCCCGACTTCTTCTTCCAGCCGCAGGTCTACCGCGCGGACGGCGAGAGCATCAGCCTGCCGCCCGGCACATTCAGCGTCACGATTTCCCGCGGCCCGGAATACGTCGCCGAGACGCGGCGGATCACGGTGTCCGGTCCCCAGGAGCTGTCCGTCAAGCTGGCCCGCTGGATCGATCCCTCCCGCGACGGCTACTTCTCCGGAGATCACCACATCCACTCCGCCGGATGCTCGCACTACGAGAACCCGACCGAAGGTGTGCGGCCGGAAGACATGTGGCCGCAGATCACGGGAGAGGCGCTCAACGTCGCCTCGGTACTGACATGGGGACCGTCCTACTATCACCAGAAGCAATACTTCAGCGGACGCGATCACCCGCTGTCGACGGCCGACCGGCTGATGCGGTACGACCTCGAGATCTCGGGCTTCCCGTCGAGCCACGCGGGACACCTCGTCCTGCTCGGCCTCGAGGATCAGGACTATCCCGGAACCAAACGGCTCGAAGACTGGCCGACGTGGACGCTGCCGATCCTGCGATGGGCGAAGAAGCAGGGCGCGGTCACGGGCTTCGCGCACTCCGGGTGGGGCCTCGAGGTCCGCAGCACGGATCTCCCCAACTACGACATGCCCGGGTTCGACGGCATCGGCGCCAACGAGTTCATCGTCGACGTCACCGAGCCCGGGGCCGTGGACTTCATTTCCGCCGGCGACACGCCGTACGTGTGGGAGCTGAACATCTGGTATCACGTGCTGAACGTCGGGTTCCGCACGCGCATCAGCGGCGAGACGGACTTTCCGTGCATCACGGACGACCGCGTCGGGCTCGCGCGTTCGTACTGCAAGATCGTCGGGCCCCTGACCTATCGCAAGTTCATCGACGCGATCGGGAGCGGGCGCAACTACGTCTCGGACGGACGCAGCCACCTGATGAACTTTCGCGTGAACGGCGTCGAGGGAGGCACGGGCGACAGCGAGATCAGGCTGGATAAGCCGGGCCGCGTCACCGTCGCGCTGCAGGCGGCGGCGAACCTCGACGAGAAGCCGGTCGACTCGATTCGGCAGCGCCCGTACCACCAGCAGCCGTACTGGGACCTGGAGCGCGCGCGGATCGGAGACCGCCGTGAAGTGCCGGTAGAGATCGTCGTGAACGGCGCACCGGCCGCGACGAAAACGCTCGTGGCCGACGGCACGATGCAGACGCTGACGTTCGACGTCGCGCTCGATCGCAGCAGCTGGATCGCCGCGCGGATCCTGCCGTCGTCGCACACGAATCCGGTGTTCGCGATCGTCGAGGGAAAGCCGGTGCGCGCCTCGCGCGCGAGCGCGCAGTGGTGTCTCGACGCCGTGAACCAGTGCTGGTCGCAGAAGGCGCCTCAGATTCGCGCGAGCGAGCTGTCGGACGCGCGCGCGGCCTACGAGCGCGCGCGTCAGGCGTACCGTCAGAGGCTGGAAGAGGCGACACGATAGCTTCCAGCTGCCAGCTTCCAGCCACCAGCTGCAGTCACGGCTTCCCGATCTCTACCCTGGATTGAGATCTGAATGCTCTTAGCTGGAAGCTGGAGGCTGGGAGCTGGGAGCTGTCAGCCTGGATCTATACCGTCTTCGGATCCGGGTGCACCCACGGTGCGCGATACGGGCGACGGAGCAGCTTGTTCGCGTCGGCGTCTCCCACGACCACCCCTTTGGCGTGATCCCACTGCAGCGTGCGGCCGCCGAGGCTCATCGAGATGTTGGCCAGGATGCAGGCCGCCGCCGACATGTAGCCCTGCTCGATGTCGGCCACGGGCGTGCCGCGCGACTCGATGCACTCGAGGAAGTTCTTCATGTGAGCGCGAATCGCCGGCGCGACGTGGCGCTCGAGATCTTTTTCCGTCCTGTCCTCCGGGTACTGCTCGTACTCGTAGGTGACGTCCTCGTGGATCGGTTTCTCGCCCTTCGCCTGCGGCGTAAACGTGTAACTCATCGGGCTCGCCTTGAGCGTCCCCTTGTCGCCATAGATCGTCGCGCCCCACGGATACTGCGGGTCCGGCGCGGTGCCCCAGCTCCGATGGGTCCAGACGATCGGGAAATCGCCGAACTGGAAGGTGGCAGTCTGCGTGTCGGCGATGTTCGCCTTGCTTTTCTTGTCGATGAGGATGCCGCCGCTCGACGAGATTCGGGTCGGCATGCCGAGGTCGAGCATCCAGCGCACCATGTCGAGCATGTGCACGCACATGTCGCCCATGATGCCGTTGCCGTATTCCATGAAGGCGCGCCAGCTCCGCGGGTGCACCAGCGAGTTGTACGGACGCATCGGCGCCGGGCCGGTCCACATCTCGTAGTCCAGGTTCGCGGGCGCCTGGCCGTCCGGAGGATTCTGCGTCGCGCGCATGTGGTAATAGCAGTAGACCTCGGCATACGCGATCGTCCCGAGCTTGCCGGATTTGACGATGTCCTGCCGCGCGCGAGCGAGGTGGGGCGTGCTGCGGCGCTGCATGCCGACCTGCACGACCTTCTTGTACTTGCGTGCCGCCGCGAGCATGGCCTGGCCTTCGACGACGTCCACGCTGATCGGCTTCTGGACCCAGACGTCCATCCCCGCCTTCACCGCGTCGATCATCGGCAGCGCGTGCCAGTGGTCCGGCGTGTCGATGATCACGATGTCGAGGTCGCGCTCCTTGAGCATCGCGCGGTAGTCGGTGTACACGCGCGGCTTCTGCTTCGAGGCCTGACGCGTGGCGACCAGGTCGGCCGCGTCCGCGACCATCTGCTTGTCGACATCGCAGAGCGACACGACCTCTACCGGAGCGATCTGGACGAGACGCAGCAGGTCTGACTTGCCGTACCAGCCCGAGCCGATCATGCCCACACGCTTCTTGGCGCCGCCGAGCTGTTCGGCATATCGGGGGAAACCGGAAACCGCCATGGCGGCAGCGCTTTTCTTCAGGAAATCTCGTCGATGCATGAAGGCTCTCCTCGAGCGTGCATGTTATGCGAAGAGCGCGGGATTGGAGAATCGATAATGTGTTCGCTCGTCCCGCGTCCTTGAGCTGTAAGGGAGACAGGTGTAACGTCTCACGGAACGGAGGCGCCATGGACCAGGACGATCGGATGGTTGGACGGGTGTTGAGCCGGCGGGAAGTCGTGAGCTTGCTCGGTCTTTCGGGTGTGGCGATGCTGACCGATTCCCTCCGGGCCCACGCGCCTGCCGCGCCCTCCGGGCCGCCCTTCTGCGTCGTCCAGCCGCAGCAGACAGAGGGTCCGTATTTCTCCGACGTGATGTTGAACAGGACCGACGTGCGGAGCGATCCGCCGTCTGGCGCGCCGAAGCCCGGGGCGGCGCTGGCGCTGGCGTTCAACGTCGGTCAGTTGTCGGCTGACGGGGTCTGCAAACCGCTTGCGGGCGCGCACGTCGACATCTGGCAGTGCGACGCGCTCGGCGTCTACTCCGACGCGAAGGATCGCAGCTTCGATACGATCGGTCAGAAGTTCCTGCGCGGGTATCAGCTGACGGATGCCAGCGGTGCGGCGCGGTTCACCACGATCTATCCGGGGTGGTATCAGGGGCGCGCCGTGCACATCCACTTCAAGATCCGCACGAACCCGAAAGGCCCGGGCGGTCAGGAGTTCACGTCGCAGCTGTACTTCGACGAGGCGATGACCGATCGCGTACACGCCCTGGAGCCGTACGCGTCGAAGGGCAAAGGCCGGACTCTCAACGAGCAGGATGGCATCTTCAAGAACGGCGGCCGGCAGTTGATGCTCGCCGTCGCCGAAAAGAGCGGCGGCTACGCCGGCACGTTCAACGTCGCGCTCCATCCGGGAATGAAACCGGAAACCGGGCGTGGACGCGGAGCCGGGCGCGGCGGCGGGAGCCGCTGAACGTTCGAGCCCACACTCCTGTAGTGTCCACCTTCAGGTGGACCCGTGGTTCTGGTCCGGCTGAAGCCGGACACTACAGCCACGCCTCGCGGAGAAACCGCAGGACGTTTCCGTGCGAGATGAGCTCGACGTCGGCTGCTGAGTAGCCGCGCGAGGCGAGCACGCCCGGCAGCGCGGACAGATCCGCGATCGATTTGACGTCCGCCGGAGTCTGCTCGAAACCGAACGCGCCATCGAGGTCGGAACCGATGCAGCAGTGCCTGGCGCTGCCGGCGATCTGACAGATGTGGTCGATGTGATCTACGACCGTCGCGAGGGTCACGCCCGCGCCGGCCGGCGTCGACGACCCGCGATCCCAGCCCGGCACGAGCATCCACGCGTCGAACGCGGCGCCGATCACGGCGCCCCGCTGGACGAGCTCGCGAATCTGATCGTCGGAGAACTGCCGGTTGTGCGGCACGAGCGCCCGGCAGTTCGAGTGGCTCGCCCACAGGGGCCCGCGGAAATGATCGAGCGCGTCGCGCAGGCTCTCGTCGCAGAGGTGCGTGACGTCGAGGATGATCCCGAGCCGCTCCATCTCCCGTAGCAGCTCCCGCCCCCGCGCGCCGAGGTCGCCCGCCGCGTTCGTGCCCTGCGCGTAGACGCCTGGACCGTAGTGTCCGGGTCCGACAGCCCGGAGCCCGTAGCCGTACGCGCGCTCGAGGTGCGCGAGCGTGACGAGCGAGTCGGCGCCTTCGAGGCTCAGCACGTAGCCGATCGCGCCGCTGCGATCGCCGCCCTGCCACCCTTCGACGTGACGATCGAGCGACGCGCGACCGCGGATCGACACGAGCTCGCCGCGATCCTCCATCTCCCGGTACCACGCGAGCTGCGCCTGCGTCATCGCCCAGGCCTGCTCGGGCGAGTGCCAGCCCGGCAGCCGGTTATCCGTGCCGACGTAGCGCGCGATCTGCGTGGCGACGCAGAGACCCACGCCGCCGCGCCGCAGCTCGGGGAACGAGACCGTCCCCTGACAGCGATCCGGCCTGTCCGTCTGCCCGCGCTCCCTGGCGCGGATCTCGTCGATGGGCCTGGTCAGATCGCGATTCCACTCGATCGCGTTCATCGCCAGGTCGAGGTGAGCGTCGACGATGAACATCAATCAGTCGATGACGACGTATCGCCAGAGACGCTCGGTCTCCTTCGCGCCCACGTACTTCCCGATCTCCTTCATGAACTGCTCTTTCGTCTTCCAGGGACGATACTCCTTGAACTCGCGGACCATGCGCGGGCCGGCGTTGGGAATCGTCAGGATGTCGGCATCCGTCGCGGTGTTGAGCCTGACCGGAATGAACGTGAACTGCGCGAGCTGCGCCGTCTTCTCGGCGCCAACGTATTTGCCGATTTCCTTGTCGAACTGCGCCCAGGTCTTCCACGGCCGGTACTCGTCGAACTCGCGGACCATGCGCTTGCCCGCGCCGGGCACGAGGATGATCTCTTCCGGCGTGGCCGTATTGAGGTTGATGTGCACGAACGCCTTCTGGTAGAACGCGGTCGCCTGCTCCGCCGTCAGCTTCTGACTGAGCAGGTATGCATGCAGATCGGTGATGCTCGCGAACGGACGCTTCTCGACGAGGCCCTTCACGATAGCCGGCGTCATGTGCGGCATCGCGAGGAGATCCTTCTCCGCCACGGTGTTCGCATCCACGACTCCCTGGGACTTGCCTACCTGCGCGTCAGCTGACGCCACTGCGAGCAGCCCGACGATGACGAGGGCACAAGACCACTTCATGTGTTGACTCCTTTGAGGGGTGTTGTCGGTGTGAGGCCCGGATGCCGGTACGTGCACAACAGGCCGACCAGGCCGAGCTGGATCATGGCCGCCGGCGCGAGCGCGGGCGGCGCCTTCGCCCGCAACACGGTGACGACGAGCGGCCATCCTTCGAGGCTGGGGTCGATCTCCTTCTGGAACTCCCGATTGCTCTGAAAATGCAGCACCATGCCCAGCGCTCCCGCGGCGATGCACGCGGCCATCGTTGCGCGCAGCATGGCGATCGCCAGCGCTCCGTGCGTCCAGACTGACCAGCCGAGAAAAACGAGCGCGAGCGCCACCGAGAACGAGCGGCGCAATCTGCCAGGCGTCTTCGTAGTGCTTGAGCAGCAGCAAATCAGCGCCCGTTCCCAGCAGACCGATCGCCAGGATCGCGATCAGGAGCCGCCGCATTTTTTCGAGGGTGCGAGTCACGTTTGTTCGGGCCGGTGGCTGACGAACGGCCGCCGTCGGCGTTCGAGTCTCAGATTATTTCACATCAACCCAGAACGGCTCCGAGCGCGAGCGCACCGGCCAGCCCGGCGACGGAGACGATCGTCTCGAGAATCGTCCAGGTCGCGACGGTCTGCGGGACGCTCATGTTGAAGTACTCCTTGACGAGCCAGAATCCGCCGTCGTTCACGTGCGAGGCGATGAGCGAGCCCGCGCCGATCGCGATGACCATGACCTCCCTGTTCACGCCCGGCATGCCGCTGAGAATTGGCGCCATGATGCTGGCCGCCGTCACGACGGCGACGGTCGCCGATCCCACCGAGAGGCGCAGCATGGCGGCGATGACCCACCCGAGGACGAGCGGGGACAGCGATCGGCCCGACATCGCCTGCGCGATCGCGGTGTCGACGCCGGCCGCATCCAGCACGCGTCCGAAGCCGCCGCCGGCGCCGACGACGAGCAGGACGTTGGCGACGGCGGGAACGGCCTCCTCGGCCGCCTTTAGAAGGTGCGCGCGATCGAAGCCGCACGACGTGCCAAAGGTGTAGAGCGCGAGAAGCGTCGCGATCAGCATCGCGACGAGCGGGCTGCCGGCAAACCCGATCCACTGCCGGAGCGGACCGTCGGCCATGGCCGCCTGCGCGAGCGCGGCGAAGAGCATCAGGAGCACCGGGAGCAGGATGGTCACGAGCGTGATCCCGAGCGACGGCATCCGCCGCGCCGCGCTGCTGCTCCCGCTCAACTGATCCGCGACGAGTCCCGCGTCCACCTTGACGCGCGTGCTGATGAAGCGCGCGAAGAACGGTCCGGAGACTATCGCGACGGGCAGACCGACGATCAGCGAATAGAAGAGCGTCCGCCCCGTGTCGGCGCCGAGGCGCTCGATCGCCGCGAGCGGACCGGGATGCGGCGGTACGAGCCCGTGCGCGACCGACAGGCCGGCGATGAGCGGAATCCCCAGCCGCAGCAGCGGCGCGCCCGTCTGTCGTACGGCCGTGAAGAGAACGGGAACGAGCAGCACCAGGCCGACCTGGAAGAACACCGGCAGCCCGATGATGAATCCGGAGAACAGCATCGCCCAGTCGAGCCGGCGTTCGCCGAGCGCGCTCACGAGCGCTCGCGACACGACGACGGCCCCGCCGGACTCCGCGAGCAGTTTCCCGACGACGGTGCCCAACCCGACGACCATCGCGATGAACCCGAGCGTGTCGCCGACGCCCTGCTGGAACGATCGCGGGATGTCGGTCAGCGGCATCCCCGCCGCGAGGCCGACCGCGAACGACCCGGCCGCCAGCGCGATGAACGCGGGCATCCGGAGCCAGGTGATGAGAAGAATGACCAGGACGACGCCGATGAACGTCACGAGCAGGAGCGTCGCGGGATCGGCGGGGTTCAAGGTGGCACGAGCTTATCCGAGGATCGCGGAGAAGGTCACGCGAGAGGGATCGCAGGCCCGCCAGGCGCGATGCGGTACTGCGCCGGCACGGACGCTACACTATATGGATGCGCCTGTCCGGCGTTCGCGCGATCGTCCTTCTCGTCGCGGCAACCGCCGCGAGCACGTCTGCTTTTCAGCTGCCGGCGCGGCCCGCGGGCTCTCCGGCGTGGCCGCCGCCCGTTCAGCCTGCGGACGCCGCCGCTCCCCTCCGCACGCCCGAAGAGGAGATGAAGACGTTCGTCCTGCCGCCGGGCTATCGCGTCGAGCTCGTGGCCAGCGAGCCGATGGTCGAGGAGCCGATCCTCATCGACTGGGACACGCAGGGGCGCATGTGGGTGGTCGAGATGCTCGGCTACATGCAAGATCTGCCTGCGTCGAGCGAGCTCGAGCCTTCCGGCCGCGTCAGTGTCCTCGAGGATACGAACGACGACGGGCGGATGGACAAGAAGACGGTGTTCCTCGACGGTCTCGTGCTGCCGAGGGCGATCGAGATCCTCGAGCACGGCGTCCTCGTCGCCGAGCCGCCGAACCTCTGGCTCGCGCGCGACACCAACGGCGATCTTCGCGCCGACACGAAAGAGAGCGTGACGAACACCTTCGGCCGGCGCGATGCGAACGTCGAGCACAACGCCAACGGCCTGCTCTGGACGCTCGACAACTGGATCCACACGTCGGAGACCGATACGTATCTGCGGCTGAAGAACGGATCGTTCGAAGTCCGCAAGACGCTGTCGCGCGGGCAGTGGGGCCTTTCGCAGGACGACGCGGGGCGCATCTACCGGAACTCGAACGAGTCGGTGCTGCACGTCGACGTCGTGCCCACGCCGTACTACCTGAGGAACCCGAGCCTGATGCGGACGCGCGGAAGCTACGAGTCGCTCCGCGGCGCGAAGAACGAGGTCATGACCGTCTGGCCGGCGCGCCAGACTCCTGGCGTGAACCGTGGGTATCAGACCGGCGTGCTGCGCCCCGACGGTACGCTGGCGACGTATACCGCCGTTGCCGCGCCGACGGTCTACCGCGGCGACACGCTCCCTGCGGATCTCTACGGCAACGTCTTCGTCGTCGAGCCCGCCGGCAACCTCGTGAGCCGGATTGTCGTCAGCGATGACGGCACGGGGCTGACGGCGCGGAAGGCCTACGAGAACGCGGAGTTCCTGACGTCGACCGACGAGCGCTTCCGCCCTGTCTTCCTCTCGAACGCCCCGGACGGCACGCTGTACCTGGTCGACATGTATCGCGGGATCATCCAGCATCGCGCGTACGTGACCGAATACCTGCGGGATCAGATTCTGTCGCGGAAGCTCGAATCGCCGGCTCGGCATGGACGGATCTACCGAATCGTCCACGACACGACGCGCCGCCGTCGCATCGCGTCGCTGTCCAAGGCCCCGTCGTCGTCGCTCGTCAACGCCTTGTCGGATCCAAGCGGCTGGCACCGCGATACGGCTCAGCGCATGCTCGTGGAACGCGGCGATCGGTCCGTCGTCGTGGCGCTGCGGAGGGTTGCGCAGACGGCGCCGCACTGGCGAACCCGCCTGCACGCGTTGTGGACGCTCGACGGATTGGACAGCCTCGAGCCGGCGCTCGTGATCAGGGCGCTCGCGGATCCGGCTCGCGACGTTCGCGCATCGGCCGTGCGGCTTGCCGAGCCCTGGCTGGATCGACCGGATCAGGACGCGCTGCGATCCGCGGTCGTCGCGCGGATGGACGATGCGGACTGGGCGGTCCGGCGTCAGTTCGCGGCATCGCTCGCGGCGCTGCCCGAGAGCATGCGCGACGCGACCGCTGCGAGATTCCTCGAACGCCACGGCACCGATCCCGTCGTCGTCGACGCTGTGCTGAGCGGGCTGGCGGGCCGGGAACACAACGTCCTGACCGCGCTGCTGCGCGCACCCGCGGAGACGCCGGCGATCGCGACGGCCGTCACGATGCTGACGGCAACCATCGTGCGGGGTGGGCAGAGCGATCGCGTTCAGGCCGCCTTGACGCTCGTGACCGATGCGTCGCGGCCCGCCTGGCAACAGTCTGCGGTTTTGCGCGGCGCGGAAGTCGCGCTGCTGGGCGAAGCGATGCCTGGCGGTGGCGGCGGAAGAGGCAATGCCGGCGCCGGACGCGGCGGTCAGGCGGCCCGCAGCAACGAGGCCGGCGCGCGCGCCGGGCCGGGTGGCGCCCCGGCATTTCCGAGGGAAACAACCGAGGGACGCGCAGGCGGCGGACGCGGTGCGCCTCCTCCGCTGCGACTCCCGGTCGAGCCCGCGCTCGCGGCGCTCGCCGGGCAGGATTCACACGCGTTCGGCAAGCGCGCGGCCGCATTGCTGTCGCGCCTGACGTGGCCCGGCAAGCCGGGCGCGGCACCTGCAGCGGCGCCGCTGACTGCCGAAGAGCAACAGCGTTTCGCCGCGGGACGCGAGATCTATCAATCGCTCTGTGCCGCCTGCCACCAGGCTGACGGCCGCGGCCAGGAGCGGCTCGCCCCGACCCTCATCGGATCGGAGTTCGCGCTCGGCTCGCCGGACGTGACCGTGCGGATCGTCCTGCACGGCAAGGAAGGATCGACGGGGCTGATGCCGCCGCTCGGATCCATCCTCAGCGACGATCAGATCGCGGCGGCGCTGACCTACATCCGGCGGGAGTGGGGCCACACCGCGTCCGCGATCACACCCGCGATCGTCAAGGAGACGCGCGCCGCGGCCGCTTCCCGGACGCGGCCGTGGACCGCCGACGAATTGTCGCGGCTGCAGAACGGCGGACGCGGCAGCCAGCAGCCCCGTTAGCGAAGCGCGTCGCTGATCGCCGCTTCCGCGAGCGGACCCATGACGGCGTAGCCGGCGGCGTTCGGATGGAGATCGTCGCCGCTCAACTCCGTGCGAAGCACGCCGGTCCCGTCGAGCATCGCGGAGAAGTAGTCCAGATACACGTGTTTCTCGGCGGCGGCGTACTTCTTCATCCAGTCGTTCAACGCGCGGATGCGCGTCATCGGACGCTGAATCGTCTGCGGTATGCCGTTCGGCGCGACGTGATACGCGCTGACCGGAAGAATGCTCGAGAGCACGACACGGATCCCGTGCGCCTTCGCGAGCTCGGCCATCGACGCGATGTTGCCCTGAATCTCCTCGTCGCTCATCGCCCCCGTATTTCCCGCGATGTCGTTCGTGCCGGCCAGGATGACGACGACCCGTGCCTCGAGATCGATGACGTCCGGCCGGAAGCGGATCAGCATCTGCGGGGTCGTCTGCCCGCCGATGCCGCGGCCGACGTACGCCTTGCCCGCGAAGAAGTCGGAGACACGCATCGGCCACGCGTCCGTGATCGAATCGCCCATGAAGACGACGCGGGGAGATCCTGACGCCGGCGCGAGCTGACGATTCTGTTCACGGTATCGTCCGAGCTGGGGCCAGTCCCTGATCCGGGCGTCGTTGCGGCTCAGGTTCGTGAGCGCCGTTGCGAGCTCCGGACAATTCGGCACCGTCTCCATGGCGCGGGGTGCCGGCGGCGGCGGCTGCGCAACCGGCGGCTGTGTCTGCGCTGGCGGCGCCTGCTGCGCGGCTGCCGACATCACGGTGAGGGACGCGATCAGGACTGCTGCGTTCGCTCGCATCGAATCATCCTTTCGAACACGTTGATTGCGGGGATACGTTACACCGTGGGGCCCGGCGATCCAACCGTCGCGATGCGCGCAGCGTCTCTCGCGACGAAAGCGCCAATCGCGAGCAGGAGCAGCACTCCGGCCGCGACGTAGACGAGCGACGTCAGCGCGATGGCGAAGCCCAGGCTCGATCGCTCCGCGATGATCCCGATGACGAGCGGCGCGCTGCCGCCGCCGGCGAGCCACCCGACCGCGTTCATGAATCCCGCCGCGGTTCCGCGCGCTTCGGGACCGACGACGTCGAAGACGGACGCGAAGATGTTCGCGTCGTAGAGTCCCTTGAACAGTCCCCACATCGTGAGCGCGGCGACGAGCACGCCGACCGACGGCGTCAGCCCGCAAATCGCCACGAAGGGCGCGCCGCCGAGCACGCCGATCAACTGAACCGCCAGGCGGCCGCGGGGCGATCGGCGGCGCAGCGTGTCGGCGAGCCAGCCGCCGAGCGGCGCACCGGCCATGCTCGCGAGCTGCACGAAGATCGTCGCGGTCAGGCCCGCCATGCCGAGGCTCATGTGGAACCGGTCGTACAGGAATTTTGGCATCCACGTCAGGAGTACGACCGCGACGAAATTCGCGCACATGAACGCGCCCATGAGGCAGAGGAGCGTCGGCGTGCGGGCCGCGAGCCGCGCGAACTCGCGCATCGAGGGCGCGCCCGCCGGCGATGCCTTCTCCGTCGACGCGCCGCGGGGAGGCTCGATGAGGAACGCGTGGAGCACGAAACCAAGAACGATGCCCAGCACGCCGAACACGACGAACGACAGGCGCCAGCCGTAGTGCTGCCCGATCAGGCCCGCGAAGAAGCCGCCGCCGATCGTGCCGACGTACACGCTGGTCTGATGCAGCCCCATCGCACGGGAGCGCGTGTCGCGGCCGTGGTAGTCGCCGAGGAGCGACATCGACGCCGGGAAGTAGAACGTTTCGCCAAGTCCTTCTGCGGCGCGGAAGAAAAAGAGGTGGCGGAAGTTCCGCGAGAACGCCGTCGCCACGCAGATGATGCTCCAGACGTGCAGGCCTCCGAGGATCGCCGTCTTGCGCCCGACGCGATCGACGATCATCCCCGCGAGCGGTGCGGCCAGCCCGTAGACCCAGGCGAACGCGGATCCGAGCAGCCCCAGCTCCACGGGCGTCAGCTGCATCTCCTGCTCGAGGAGCGGAAAGACCGAGAAGATCGCCTGGCGATCCGCGTAGTTGCAGAAGCAGATCGCCCAGAGCATCAGGACGACCCACCACTTGTAGCGAGGGCTGGGGGCGGGCACGCGTCAGTCGGCGATCGACGCCTTGACTACGACCTTGCGCACGGACGCGGGCCCCGTCGCCGACACGCACGGCGAGTGGACGTCGTCGGGACCGAAGATCGCGAAGCTCCCCGCGGGCAGCGTGACGAACGACTCGCCTCGCTCGTAGAGCGTCACGTCGCGCTCGGGATCGTAGGGCGTGCGCTCGACCACCCGCGTGATCGGCACGTGCCCGATCCGCTCGACGCCTTTGACGACGTATTGCACGTCGATGTACTTGCGGTGCGCTTCCCAGACACACTCGCCGGGAGGCCGCGTCGTGTATTCCTGCACGAGCGCGAAGAGCCGCTCGCCATCGATGTCGTGGCGGCCGAGCTGTATGGCATTCACGTCGGTCGTTCGCAGGTATTCCAGCGCCTGGCGGACCCGCGCGGGCAGGTGCGCGTCCACGGCTCGATTCCCCAACCGGTCGACAATCATCGCTGTCCTGACTCGGTTTCGCAGGGTGCGCACGGGGATGTTAAGCTGCGGCCCTTTCGGGGCGCAACCGCTTTGGAGGTGTCATGGCGTGCACTATTACGCAAGATCTCGTCCTGCCGGGCACGGTCACCGGGTCGTGGCCCCGGCCACGCTGGTTCGACGTGAGCATGTGGGGACGGCCGTTCGACACCTGCATGATGGACATCAGGTTCCGCGAGAAGTTCCAGGACGCGCTGGCCATCGTCATCAGCGACGAAGAGCGCGCGGGCCTCGACATCCTGACCCACGGCGACTACCACTGCGACGAGGACTTCGCCGGCCGGAGCTGGCACCACTACCCGCTCCAGCGATGGACCGGGTTCGAAGGCGATCGACTGCAGTCCGAGGAGACGATCAGCCCCTGGCTGCGCTACCCGCCCGGCACGCTGCTCAACGAGATCTACACCGCGTGGCGATGGCCGCGCGTCGTCGGCAAGATCGAGCACCGTCCGCTCGACTACGCGAAGATCTGGCGCATCGCGCAGAGCAAGACGACGAAGCCCGTGCGCTTCGGGACCTGCTGCTCGCAGGTCATGGGCCTCTTCCTCGACATCCACACGCCGCACTACAAGGACAATCGCGAGGTCGTGTGGGACATGGCCGTCGCGATGAACCAGGAGCTGCTGGCACTGCGCGACGCCGGCTGCAGGTGCATCCAGATCGAAGAGCCCACGCTGCACTTCATGGCCAACACCTACGGCGCGAAGCACGAGAAGGTGAAGTTCATGATCGAGTGCTACAACCGCGAGGTGCAGGGACTCGACGACGTGGAGATCTGGATTCACACGTGCTGGGGCAATCCGAACATGCAGCGCGTGATGGAGGACACGAGCTACCGCGCGTCGTTCGACCTCTACCTGAACGAGATGCGCGGCGACGTGTGGACGATCGAGACCAAGGATCGCAACTTCGCCGAGCTCGATTTGTTCGGCGCGCACAAGGGCAGGCTGCCGAAGAAGATCTGCATCGGCGCCGTGAGCCATCGCACGCTGCAGGCCGATCGCGCGGCGGATGTCGCCGACGCGATCCGCCTCGCGATGAAGCACATCGCGCCCGAGCAGCTCATCGTGTCGAGCGACTGCGGCTTCGGGCGCCAGGGATGCAACCGGGAGATTGCGTTCTACAAGGCCAGCGCGATCGCCCAGGGCTGCAACATCGTCCGCGGCGAGCTGGGATTGCCGGCGACGTATGTGGCCGCGGCGGATCCCGTGCTGCAGACCGACATCGTGCCGAAGGCCAGCGCGTCCAGTGGAGCAACGTCATGAACCGATCGCTTGCGAGGGTCCCTGTCGCATGCGCTGCGATGCTCGCGGCTGTGATCGGATCGACGATCCGCCCGCTCGGACAGGAAGCGACGAAGCCGCGCGCCAGAGAGCTCGGCATCAGCGCGCTCATCGGCGGACAGCCCGGTCAGCTCGACGCGATCACGGACGTCAAGGGCGTCGAGGTGGGACAGACGACGCTCATCGCCGGCGACGGTCCGCTCGTCGTCGGCAAAGGCCCCGTGCGGACGGGCGTCACGATCGTGCATCCGCGCGGCAAGGCGAATCCCGATCCGGTCTTCGGCGCGTGGTTCACGCTGAACGGCAACGGCGAGATGACCGGCACGACGTGGCTGGACGAGAGCGGAATCCTCGAGGGACCGATCGGCATCACGAACACGCACAGCGTCGGCGTCGTGCGCGATGCGATTCTTCAGTGGCAGGTCTCGCGTCCCAATCTCCAGCCGTGGGGGCTGCCAGTGGTCGCTGAAACGTACGACGGCGGGCTGAACGACATCAACGGCTTTCATGTCAAACCCGATCACGTTGCGCGCGCGCTCGACGGCGCCGCCGGCGGACCGGTCGCCGAAGGCAATGTCGGCGGCGGGACCGGCATGCGGTGCCTCGGATTCAAGGCGGGGACGGGGACCGCGTCGAGGGCCGTCACGATCGACGGCGCGGGCTACACCGTTGGTGTGCTGGTGCAATGCAACTTTGGCGGGCGCCAGGACTTCCGCGTCGCCGGGGTACCGGTCGGTCCCGAGATCACCGACATGCAGCCCTGCATCGCGCTCGACGATCCGGCGATCCTGCCGAAGATGCCGCGCTGCAGCGCTCCCGCAGCAAAATCGCCGGCACCCGAGCTCGCGGAAGAAGGATCCATCATCGTCGTCGTCGCGACGGATGCGCCGCTCCTTCCGACGCAGCTCAAGCGCCTCGCGATCCGCGTCGCGCTCGGGGTGGGCCGGACCGGCGGCTTCGGCGGCAACAGCTCGGGCGACATCTTTCTCGCGTTCTCGACGGCGAACGCGGGGGTCGCGGGCGCGGACAAGGTCGCGCGCGTCGAGATGCTCCCGAACCCGAGGATGAACGCGCTCTTCTACGCGACCGTGCAGGCCACCGAGGAAGCCATCCTCAACTCGATGCTCGCCGCGACGACGATGACCGGCGGGGACGGCCTTCGCGTGCACGCGCTGCCCCACGATCGTCTCGTCGCAGCGCTGAAGAAGTACGGGCGATTGAAATAGGAGTCGGTCCGGCTGAAGCCGGACCTACAGGGGAATGTTCCCGTGCTTCTTTGGCGGGTTCTTGTCGCGTTTCGTCTGCAGCAGCCCTAGCGCGGCGATGAGCTTCGCGCGCGTCTGCCGCGGACGGATGACCTCGTCGACGAATCCGCGCGACGCGGCGACGTAGGGATTCGCGAACTTCTCCCGGAACTCCTCCACGCGCTTCGCGCGCTGCGCCGCCGGGTCGGCCGCGGTCTCCAGCTCGCGCTTGTAGAGGATGTTCACCGCTCCTTCGGGACCCATCACCGCGATCTCCGCGCTCGGCCACGCGAAGTTGACGTCGGTCCTGATGTGCTTGCTCGACATGACGCAGTACGCGCCGCCGTACGCCTTGCGCGTGATCACCGTCACCTTGGGCACGGTGGCCTCCGCAAACGCGAAGAGCAGCTTCGCGCCGTGCCGGATGATGCCGCCGTACTCCTGACGCGTGCCCGGCAGGAAGCCAGGCACGTCCTCGAACGTCACCAGCGGAATGTTGAACGCGTCGCAGAAGCGGACGAAGCGCGCCGCCTTGACGGAGGCGTCGATGTCGAGCGTGCCCGCGAGGTGCGCCGGCTGATTGGCGACGATCCCGACGCTCCTGCCGCCGAGCCGCGCGAACCCCACGATGATGTTCTTCGCGAAGTCCCGGTGGACCTCGAGAAACGCGCCGTCGTCGGCCACCGCGTGCACGAGGTCGTGCATGTCGTACGGCTGATTCGGCGACTCGGGCACGAGCGAGTCGAGCCCCGAATCTTCACGATCCACCGGATCAGACGTCTCGCGGCGCGGCGCGTCGTCCAGGTTGTTGGCGGGAAGATAGCCGAGGAGCTCCCGAATGAGCTGCAGGCACTCGCGATCGTCGCGCACGGAGAAGTGCGCCACGCCGCTCGTCTCGTTGTGCGTCTTCGCACCGCCGAGCTCCTCTTTCGTGACTTCCTCGTGCGTGACGGTACGGATCACGTCGGGTCCGGTCACGAACATGTAGCTCGTGCCTTCGACCATGATGTTGAAGTCGGTGATCGCCGGCGAGTACACCGCGCCGCCCGCGCACGGCCCCATGATCGCGGAGATCTGCGGGATGACGCCTGAGGCGAGCGTGTTGCGGAGAAAGATGTCGGCGTAGCCGCCGAGCGACAGGACGCCTTCCTGGATCCTCGCGCCGCCCGAATCGTTCAGGCCGACGACCGGCGCGCCCATCTTCATCGCCAGATCCATGATCTTGACGATCTTCGCGGCGTTGGTCTCCGAGAGCGATCCGCCGAACACCGTGAAGTCCTGCGCGAAGGCGTAGACCGGCCGGCCGTCGACGCGCCCCGCGCCGGCGACGACGCCGTCGCCCGGCACGATCTGCTCGTCCATGCCGAAGTCGCGGCACCGGTGCGTGACGAGCCTGTCGACTTCCTGGAACGTTCCCGGATCGAAGAGCAGATCGATCCGCTCGTGGGCGGAGAGCTTCCCCGCCTCGTGCTGGCGCCGCAGCCGATCCTCGCCGCCGCCGAGCTCGGCGCGGCGCTCCAGGTCCGAGAGTTGTGTGAGTTTGTCCATCCAGGGGTCCGGCTGAAGCCGGATACTGCCAGCTACGCCTTCACCGCCTGCGCCTTTTCCCAGTCCTTCAGGAATTTCTCGAGCCCGATGTCCGTCAGCGGGTGCTTGAACATCGCCTCGATCACCGCGGCGGGACACGTGCAGACGTCCGCTCCCATCCGCGCCGCTTCGACGATGTGAATCGGATGGCGGACGGAGGCGACGAGCACCTCGGTCGTGAAGTCGTAGTTCTCGTAGATCTCGACGATCTCGGCGATCAGGTTCATGCCGGACGTCGCGATGTCGTCGAGCCGCCCGACGAACGGGCTGATGTAGGTCGCGCCGACCTTCGCCGCGATGAGCGCCTGCGTCGGCGAGAAGCACAGCGTGACGTTGACCTTCTTGCCCTCGGACGAGAGCGTCTTGCACGCCCGCACGCCGTCCTTGGTGAACGGCACTTTCACGACGATATGCGGATCGATGCTCGCCAGATCGCGGCCCTCGCGGAGCATGCCTTCGTAGTCGGTCGCGACCACCTCGGCGCTCGTGGGACCCTTGACGAGCTGACAGATCTTCTTGAGGATCTCGCGGTAATCGCCGGGCTCTTTCGCCAGCAGCGACGGGTTGGTCGTGATGCCGTCGATGATGCCGAGCGGCACGAGGCTCTCGACGTCCTTCAGGTTGCCGGTGTCGATGAACAGCTTCATGGTTTTGCCTGCCTGCTATTGAACGGGGTTGGTGAGCTCTCCGATGCCCGCGATCTTGACCGTCACGTGATCTCCGGCCTTCATCGGCCCGACACCCGCCGGCGTGCCCGTGGAGATGATATCGCCGGGCAACAGGGTCATCACTGCGGACACGAACGCAATCAGACGATCGATCGAGAAAATCAGCGCGCTGGTCGAGCCGGACTGCTTCCGCTCGCCGTTCACCCACCCCTCGACCTGGATGCCCGAGGGCGAACGGTAGTCGATGCCGGTCACGATGCACGGTCCGATGGGTGCGAACGTATCGAAACCCTTGGCGCGCGTGAACTGCACGTCCTTCTTCTGGAGCTCGCGCGCCGTGACGTCGTTCACGCACGTCAGGCCGAAGACGTACCGCGCGGCGTCCTCTTCCCTGACGTGGCGCGCGCGGCGGCCGATGACCACGCCGAGCTCCGCTTCGTGATCGACGCGGCCCGCGCCCTCGGGAATCACGATCGGCTCGCCGGGCCCGACGATCGCGCTCGGCGGCTTGAGAAAGATCATCGGTTCGACCGGCAGAGGGTTGCCGAGCTCCGCCGCGTGATCCTTGTAGTTCCGCCCGATCGCGACGATCTTCGACGGCACGACCGGCGCGAGGAACCGGTGGCCGTTCGCGGAGATCGACGGGCCAGCCTTCCAGTCGCCGAAGATGTCGCCCTCGACGAGGTGCCAGCGATCGCCGTCCTCGACGACGTAGCGATCGGTCCCCTGATGCTCGACCCGGTAGAAGCGTTTCATCGCGCGGTCACTGACTCCGTGCCCGACTGGGCGCTCGCATTGCGGGGCGTTGCGGTGTCCACCGCGACGACCGCATATGTGTATCGTACGCCCGGCTTGACGGTCGCGTCTCGATAGTTGGCGTCCTTGATGGGCTGCGCCATGAGCGGCTGCAGTGTCTCACTCGGAGTCTCGCCGCGCAAGACCACGTAGCCGCCGAGATCCGCCTCGGTGTTCGGATCCCAGACGAGGCTGACGGCGCCGTCTTCGGCCACGCCTCGAACGCCTTTCGGCGGCGCGGGCGGGAACTTGTCGACCGGCGTGAGGCACGCCGGGGCCGACGCCTCGCTCTCTACCGTGACGTTCTGGATCGTCTGAATGGTGCGCACGACGAAGCACTGCTCTTTCCCGTATTCGGCGGGAACTTCGAACTTCACCTCTTTGAGCGGAGTCGGATTGATCGGCGTCGTCAACGCGTCGCGGCGCAGCACGTTGAACGTCAGGGGCGTGGCGCCCGCTTCGGCGACCGGCGGCGTCCAGTCCAGGACAATCGCCTTCTCGGTCGGCATCTGCGCCACCACCGACGACGGGGGCGCGACCGGCGACAAGAGCGGGATCGAGAGCCGCGTCGACGGCGGACCCGCGCGGCCCGACCGCGAGAGCCCGCGCACCGCATAGATGCGCGTGGGATAGGCAACCGTCGCCGGCTGGGCCGCAGCTTCAGCGCCCGCTGGTTTCGGTGCCCCCGCGGCAGGAGCGTCGGCACCCGCCGGCGCTGGCTTCGGTGCCGCCGCAGCGGTCGCGTCGGCGGGTGCCGGCGTGGGAGCCGCGGGCGGCGCCTCGGCCGCCGGCCGAACGGCCGGTTTCAGCTTGTCCTCTGTCATCGGCTCGACGAACGTGACGCGATCGCCGGGCCCAGGCCGTTTGTCGGCCGGCGCGCCGGCCACTGGCGGCTTTTCCTCCCCGTCGACAGGAGGCGGCTTCACGGCGATCGTGCCGACGATTCGCTCCTTGGTGAGCAGCTCGCGGTTGGGCGGCGTCACCGCGCCCGGCGCGATCGTCATCGCGTAGATCTCGATGCGGTCGAGATCGATCGGGCCGCCGGCGCCCACGTTCGCCGTTGGAAGGGCAAAACGCAGCTCGACCTCCTGCGCCGACTTCCGCGCGGAGAATTCGGTCACCGCCGACGGCACGAGCCGCAGCGGCGCGAGCGGATCGCCTTTCTTGCCGCACGCCGCGAGCACCGCCAGAGCGGCGACGCTGGCGGCGAACCCCGCGGCGCGCATCGGAGATCGCCGGGTGCTCACAGGACGTAACGCGAGAGATCTTCGTTGCGGACGATGTCGGCGAGCATGCGATCCACGTAAGCCTCGTCTATGGTGACGCTCTTGTCCTTCATCTCGGGCGCGTCGAACGAGATCTCGTCGAGCAGCTTCTCCATGACCGTGTGCAGCCGCCGCGCGCCGATGTTCTCCGTGCGATCGTTCACGATCGCCGCGAAGTCGGCGATCCGGTTGATCGCGCCGTCCGTGAAGCAGATCGACACCCCTTCGGTCGAGAGGAGCGCCGTGTATTGCTTGACGAGCGCGCTCTTCGGCTCGGTGAGAATCCTGACGAAGTCTTCTCGCCCGAGCGCGTCGAGCTCCACGCGGATCGGAAATCGGCCCTGCAGCTCCGGAATGAGGTCCGACGGTTTCGAGACGTGGAACGCGCCGGCCGCGATGAAGAGGATGTGATCCGTCCTCACCATGCCGTACTTCGTGTTCACCGTCGTGCCTTCGACGATCGGCAGGATGTCGCGCTGCACGCCTTCCCGGCTGACGTCCGGCCCGTGGCCGCCCTCGCGGCCGGCGACCTTGTCGATCTCGTCGATGAAGATGATCCCGGACTGCTGGACGCGCTCGACCGCCGCGCGCGCCACGGTGTCCATGTCGACGAGCTTCTGCTCCTCTTCCTGCGCGAGCGCCTCGAGCGCTTCGGGCACCGTCAGCTTCCGCTTCCTCGTGCGGCCCTGGAAGAGGCCGGGCAGCATGTCCTTGACGTTGATGTCGACTTCCTCGACCGACGATCCCGCGATGATCTCGAAGGACGGAAACGTCTTCTCGCGCACGTCGATCTCGACCTGCTTCTGATCGAGACGGCCGTCGCGCAGCTGATCGCGAAGCTTTTCGCGCGTGCGCGCCGCCTGCTCGCGGATGGCCGTCGCCTGCTCGTCGTAGTCCGGCCCCGGCGGCAGCGGCGGCAGCAGCAGGTCGAGCACGCGCTCTTCCGCCGCGCGCCGCGCCTTCTCCTTCACCTCCGCCACGCGCTCCTCGCGGACCATGTCGACCGCGAGCTCCGTCAGATCGCGCACCATCGACTCGACGTCGCGGCCGACATATCCGACCTCCGTGTATTTCGACGCTTCGACCTTGATGAAGGGCGACTGGGCCAGCCGCGCGAGCCGGCGCGCGATCTCCGTCTTGCCGACGCCGGTCGGGCCGATCATCAGGATGTTCTTCGGCGCGATCTCTTCCGCCAGATCCTTCTGCAGCTTCTGCCGGCGCGTCCTGTTGCGAAGCGCGATCGCGACCGCCCGCTTGGCTCGGGCCTGGCCCACGACGTACTTGTCCAGCTCGGACACGATCTGCCGCGGCGTGAGGGCTTCCACGGTGGACGAGGTCGTTTCAGGTAGATAGATGGGCATGAAGGCGCCAGCGCGCGGCCTGATGTTGAAGGTCTCCAGAAACCGTCGGGATCAGAGCGCTTCGATCGTGATCCTGTCGTTCGAATAGATGCAGATGCTCGCGGCAATCAGCATCGACTGCTCCGCGATCGTTCGTGCAGGGAGCTCGGTGTGCCGCGCCAGCGCTTTCGCGGCCGCCATCGCATACGCTCCCCCCGATCCTATCGCGATGATCCCATCGTCGGGCTCGATCAAATCGCCAGTGCCAGACAGCAGGTACGTGACGCGGGCGTCCATCACGACCAGCATCGCCTCGAGGCGCCGCAGCATGCGATCGGTCCGCCAGTCCTTGGCGAGCTCCACGGACGAGCGTTCAAGGTTGCCGCGATATTGCTCGAGCTTCGCCTCGAAGCGCGAAAAGAGCGCGAACGAGTCAGCCGCGGAGCCGGCGAAGCCGGCCAGGATGCGATCGTTGTAGAGCCGGCGGATCTTCTTCGCGCTCTGCTTGAAGACCGTGGCGCCGAAGGTGACCTGACCGTCGCTCGCCATGACGGTTTCGTCGCGATGGCGGACGGCGAGCACCGTAGTGGAATGGAACATAGGGGATCGTTTTCCGAGTCTATCAAAACCGGTCGTTCGGTCGTCCGGTCGCTCGGTCGACCGGTCGGTCGGCCTGGAGGGACCGGGCTTCCGGAATTGGGGACGCCCCTGAGCTCGGAAAGGGACAACGCTCGGGTCCCGAATAGGCGTAAAATGGGTAAATTAGCCGTGAATCCGAACAGGCGGACATGGCAGATCTGTTGCTTGCCTCAGGAGTTAGAGATCCGTCCGCATTACGCTCGGAGGCGTTATGTTCCGTGAGAGATTCGTCAGCACGTTAGCGATCACGTTCGCCGTGGGCAGCCTGACGGCCGGCGCAGCCTGGGCGGCACAGGACCGGACGTCGAATGGCAACACGACCGGCACGTCGGCGCCGCGTGGCGGCGATGGCGGGTCGAGCTCCGGGGGCAGTTCGGGCGGCAGTTCCAGCAGCAGCTCCAGCGGCGGCTCCTCCTCGTCCGGCAGCAGCTCGGGCGGATCGTCGATGGGCAGCTCGTCGACGGCGACTCCGTGGGTATCGGCCGAGCCGCCGCGGCGCTCGGGCGAGCAGACGCGCGGCGGGCGGAGTGCGGGCAGCAACGGCAGCACCGGACGTGCAGTCTCCCGGGACAGCGGCGACAGCTCGCCACGCGGAAACAGCAGCACGGCGTCCTCGTCGTCTTCGTCGGGCGATCGCTCCGCCAGTTCCTCGACCGACGCACCGCGGCGAGCCGTGCCGGCCTACAGCCGTCCTCGTGAGGGCCGCCCGATCACCGGCACCGCCGTCGAACGCGGAACCGTCGTGCCTCCCGGCGGCGGCGGAGGAAGCATCATCTACCCTCCGTACTATCCCTACTACCCGTACTATCCGTACTATCCGGGCTACGGCTACGGCTTCGGGCTCGGTTATCTCTTCTACGATCCGTGGTACGGCGGCGGCTACGGCTACGGCGATCCCTACGGCGGTTACTAGGCGGCGGCGGCGGTGGCGGTGGCGGTGGCGGATACGGTGTCAGCCAGTCCTATCGCGAGACCGGCTCGCTCCGCCTGAAGATCGATCCGAAGCAGGCGCAGGTGTTCGTCGACGGCTACTACGTCGGCGTGGTCGACGACTTCGACGGCGTGTTCCAGAAGCTCGGCCTCGATTCGGGCGACCACAAGATCGAGCTGAAGGCGGAAGGCTTCGAGCCGTTGGCGTTCGAAGTGCTGATCACTCCGGGCGAGACTGTGATCTACAAGGGAGATATGAAGTCCGGAAAATGAATCCGCAGGTAGAATCCTGCGATCTATGCTCTCCTTCGTTGCCGGACTCTCGGGCCTCTACGACTTCGTCGTAGGGGCCTTTTTGTTGTTCGCGCCAGCGACGCTCGCATCGCTCTTCGGCCTTCCGCCAGCGAGCCCGCGAATCTTCTCCGATCTCAACGCGCTCTTCCTCATCGCCGTCGGACTCGGGTACTACTTTCCATGGCGCGACCCCGAGCGGCATCGAGGCTACCTGTGGGTGATGGGACCGCTGCTCAAGGGGGGCGGGGCCGTCGCGTTCATCCTCGACTATCTCCTCCGCGGGTCGCCGGCGTCGTTCCTGCTCTTCGCGGCGTCGGATGGAGTCCTCGCGCTGCTGACCTTCTGGGCGCTCACGATCCGCGAGCCCAGACGCTCGCCAGCGCACTGGGAATAGTTTCCAGCTGCCAGCTTCCAGCTTCCAGCTAAAAGCCTTCTGATCTCAGCCGATCGATTGTGAACCTGAGAGGTCTTGGCTGGAAGCTGGAAGCTGGCAGCCGGAAGCTGGAAACTGGAAGCTACTGTGTTCGCCGACTGAACACGAAGAAGAGTGGAATGCCGAGACCGATGATGATCAGTCCTGCGGCGGACGGACCCCACGGCGTACCGTTGCGGATGGGCACCAGGAGATCGACCCACAACGCGTTCATCACGATCGCGAGGCTGGCGACGGCGAAAATCGCGGGCGCTACGGGGTATCCCCACGCGCGGAAGGGACGAGCGGCGTCCGGTTCCTTCTGACGTAGGACGAACAGCGAGATCACCGCGACGCCGGCAAACAGCAGCACTGCAAAGCCCGTATACGACGTCAGCGCGTTCGCGCCGCCCGAGAGGACGAGGAGCCCGCTCCACACGGCCTGCGCCACGATCGAGGTGGCCGGCGTGCGGTATTTCGGATGCACATTGGCGGCGCGGCGGAAGAACAGGCCGTCGCGCGCCATCGCGTAGTAAACGCGCGGCCCGGCGAACGTCATCGCGCTGATGCTGGCCGCGATGCTGACGATCGAGACGATCCCCATCACGTCGCCCGCGCGGACGCCGAGAAGGCCGTCCGCGACGACGTCCAGCACGCTGCCCTTGACCTGCGCGAGCTGATCGACCGGCATGACGTAGAGAAACAGGAGATTGAGCAGGAAGTAGATGATGACGACGGCCACCGTGCCGAGCGCGAGCGCGCGCGGCACGTTGCGGCCAGGCTCGTGGACTTCTTCGGCGACGTAGGCCGCGGCGTTCCATCCGGAGTACGTGAACATCACCGGAATGAGCGCGAGCAGCCACGCACCGGCGGCGGCGGTTCCGCCGCTCTGGACGAAATTCGCCGTCGAGCCCGCGCCCCACGTGAGGCCGAGGGCGATGAAGACGAGAAGCGCCGAGACCTTCAATCCCGCGAGCACGTTCATCACCACTCTGCCGGGGCCCACGCCGCGGAGATGGATCCAGGCCATGAGCCCGATCGCCGCGAGCGCGACAAACGCCTGGCGGGAGAACGTCAGCGGCACCAACGGGAGCGGAATCACGAAGAGCGGCGTGTCGTCCTTGGCCGCGGGTATGAACCGGCCCACGTAGAACGCGAGCACGACCGCGCTCGCCGCCATCGCTCCTGAGAATCCCGCAACGAACGACGTCCACCCGGTCAGGAACGCCGCGAGGCGGCCGAAGGCAGCCCGAAGATAGACGTATTCCCCGCCGGCTTTCGGCCTGAGCGCCGCGAGCTCGGCGTAGGCCATCGCGCCGGCGAACGCCAGCAGTCCGCCGGCGACCCACGTCGCGAGAAACCAGTACGGATTCGGTACCGCGGCGGCGACTTGAGGCGGCGTGAACAGGATGCCGCCGCCAATCACGTTGGACACGATGATCGCCGCCGCGTCGAGCGGCCCGAGCCTGCGCTCGAGCTGATGCGAGTCGGGCGAGCCCGTAGAGGCGTCTGCTTTGCGTTTGGGAAGGGCCACGTGGATAGGCGCTAATGCGGAATGAGCGTGCGCGGGATATCGTAACTCACCAGGTCCACCCACGTCGTGGAACTCTGCTTGACGAAGACCCGCGCGCGCAAATCGCGGAACAGGCGATGCGCGAGCATGTCCGCCCGCGTCTGCGGTGGATCACCCGTCACGCCGGTGTCGGGGCGAAACGTCAGGAGGCGCGTCTGGTTGCCCTCGCTGAACTCGACGCCCTGCAGGAACACCTCCGCGAACTCTTCTTCCGCGTCGCGCGACTGCGGCGTTTCGATGGAAGCCTTCTTGAAATGAACGTTGATGCTGAGGGATCGAATCTTGACGTCGGCGTTCTTCTTGATCCGGAAGGACACGCTCGGCACCAGCTTGTTCTTGCCGTCGACGATGCCGAAGTCGTACCAGCCGCCGGACAGGTCGGTCACCTGCAGCGCCTGCTTGTAGTCCACCGACGGGCTACAGGCGGTCGTGGCCGCGAGGATCAGGGGCAGGAGGCACAACGCGAGGCCTCTTCCCGCGCGGGTGGCTACCGGCATGCGGGGATTGTAGATCAGAACACCTTGGCGTCCGCTTTCACTTTTTCGCGGATTTCATCGCGCTTCGTCGCGTCGGCGTGATAGATCGCCAGGTCGGTGCCCTTGACGCGGACGGTGATGGTGACGGTGTCCGAGAGACCCTGCTGCGGGCTGAGCGGCGCGTCGCTGCCCCGCGCGGCGACGGTCAGCCACTCTTCCGCACCGAGGCTCAACCGCACGCTGTAGCCGAGCATGGCATCGACGACGGCGCTGATGACCGCGTCCTGGTAGGCCTTGCGCGGGTCGATCACGGCGGCGTTGGCCGCGGCCACTTGCCCGGGCGGCGGAAGCGTCTGCGCCGGCGCGCCGGGAGACGGTGTCCTTCCAGGAGGGGGCCCGACCGTGTTCGCCAGGTATCGAAGCGCGGACTGCGCCTGCTCCGCCGGAACGCCGTCCAGCGAACGAATCGCAGAGCGCAGCGACTCGATCGCGTCTGTCGCCTGGCGGTCGCGCTGCGTCGTCATCACCGACCAGGCGACGCTTTGATTGATGTCGGGAACTTCGACGTCGAAGAAGATGCCGTGGTTGTCGAGCATGAAGCCGCGCGCGCGGGGGGAGCCGGTCAGCATGGTTACACCGGCCGGCTCGAACTTCTCGAGCTCCTCGCCGAACTGTTCCGCGCCGACGCGAACGGCCTGGACGAGCACGCCTTCCATGTACCGGATGTGTTTGCGTCGATCCTTGGCGTCGGCGTCTTGCGCCGAGGCGCGCGCGGGTACTGCGGCGACCATCGACGCGGCCATCACGATCATCGATACGGCAAACGAGATTCCCTTTGTCACGTTCTCACCTCGAAACCAGTTTCCGCAGCCGAACCTACCGCTGCAGGCCGACCCGAATCATGTGATCCTCGAAGGCCCGCTGACGCTGGGCTGCTTCGAACGCCGTCCCTTCGACCTGCTGAATTCCGCGGCGCAGCCGATCGAAGTCGGTGCGGCGCGCCGTTTCCATGTCGCGGTTCACCTGAATAATCTGACGCGCGAGCACGCCCTGTTGGCGTTCCTCGCTCTGATCGATCAACGCGCGCATCGTCCGGATGAGCTCTGCGTCCGACATGCGGCCGGCCGGCGCAGTCGTGCTCGCGTGCGCTGCGACGGGCGTGCTCGCGAGCGCGGTCAGCCGGTCCTCGACCTCGCGGAGGCGGGCGGTGACCCGCTGGAGCTCGGCGTTCGACGCTGCCTGCGTCGCCGATGCGGCCACGTCCGCGGATCGACTCCACCCCGTCCGCATCGTCACGCCGCCGCCACCGGCCGTGACTTCGACGTTCGCAATGGCTGCCGAGATGGCGCCGACGAGCATCGCGGCCGCGGCCAGACCCCAGGCGGGTGAGAAGCCCCAGCGTCTCGCTGGCGATCCCAGTCGCTGCGGACCCCGGACGACCTCGAAACCGAGCTCGGGCGAAGGCGGCGCCCACGACTGCAATTGGGTGCGAGTGCCGGTCAGCCCGTCGACTTCGGTGCGGCAGTCCGCGCACGACGCGAGATGGCGCTCGAACGCGTCGCGATCGGAGAGCCGAAGTTCGCCATAGAGATAGCCGATGAGGAGTTCTTTGTCACACATGATCGTTCTTCACCGAAGAGTATCCCGTCAGTTGGTCGATCCCGGAATCGGATCCAGCGATCCGGCCGGGCGCGCGGCGGCGCGTGTCTCGCCGCGCTCCTGCAAGTGGCGCCGAAGAACCGTCAGGCCTTGATAGAGGCGCGTCTTCACCGTGCTCAGCGGACAATCCAGCAGGTCCGCGATCTCCTGGAACGTGAGCCCGTGATATTCCTTCAAGATGATGGCGGTGCGCTGCTCTTCCGGCAGGAGCGCCATGGCCTTCGCGACCGCTTCCGACAATTGTTTGCGCGCCAACAGATCCTCGATCGATTCGGACGGTGTCGCTTCGCCGGCGAGCTCGATGAGATCGACGCCTTCGGGCGTAGGGGTCACCGGCGTGCGGCGTTCTTTCCGGATCCAGTCGCGGCAGAGATTCAGCGTGATGCGATAGAGCCAGGACGAAAACTTCGCCTGGCCCTTGAATCCGCTGAGCGCGCGGAAGGCGCGGAGGAAAGTTTCCTGGGCGACGTCGCGCGCGTCTTCCTCGCGCCCGATGACGCGATACGCCAGGGCGTAGATGGGCCTCTCCCAGCGCAGCACGAGCTGGTTGAAGCTGTCCAGATCGCCACCTCGCGAGCGGGCGACCAGCTCCTCGTCACTCATCATCAATCGGTCGCGGATCCGCGTCCGTCAGCAGTTTAGACGCGCCCGTGCGGGCGGTAGTCTGGAGCCATTTTACCTTTTGCCTTCAACATCTTAGAATGCGTCCGCTTGGCAGGCACCCCTCCAGTTCGGCGGCCCGCGCCGGCGTCCGGCCCGCCGGAGCGCCCGGGTCAGCCTCCGTTCCGGGAGCTTTCTCGAACGTTCTGGCGGGGGGTTTCCTCGACCCACGGCCTCGGGCCGGCGCTCGAAACCGTCCTCGTCGAGTTCACGCGTCACGTCGGCGCGCGCCGGGCGTCGGTCTGGCTTCACGATCGCCGCGCGCGCGAGCTGTCGCTGGTCGCGTCGTCCGATCCCTCCTACGGCGCGGCCATGCCGCGCATCGCGAGCAGCGACGCGGACAGGCCGGCGGCGAGAGGGCTCCGGCTCGAGCTGACGCAGATGCTGGAGGACGGACCGGAACCGGTGCTGATCTCGCCGCTGCGAGGATGGCGCCGCGCGCTCGGTACGCTCGTCGTCGAGGGCGCGTCGACGCGAGGACTCGACACCCAGCAGCAGATCGATCTCGCCGGCGATCTCGGGCGCCAGTTGTCGCTCGGCATCGAGAACGTCCAGCTCCTCGAGGAGATGCTGCGGCAGCGGCGCCTGCTCGAGGACACGTTCAACTCGCTCGTCGATCTCGTGGTCGTCACGGATCAGGCGCTCCGGGTCGTGCAGATGAACGATGCGTTCGCGTCGCGCCTCGGGCGCGCGCGCGCGGACCTCTTCGAGCAGCAGCTCACCGATCTCGTCGGGTCCGATCTCGCCGAGTGGGCTGCCCAGTGTGTAAGCAACTACAAGGGTCTGACCCCAGTGTCCGGATCCGGCCAGTCCTATGGCAGAACGCCTAGCTCCTCGAGCGGAGCGCACGAGGGCGCACGGCACCGGACGCTCGATCATCAGGCGCTGGGCGGCACGTTCGACGTCACGTCGACGCCGCTCATCAACGAGGACGGCGAGCCGGTCGGGATCGTCCTCGTCGCGCGGGACATCACGCATCAGCGGGCGCTCGAGGCGGAGCAGGAGGCGCTGCGGGCGCGCCTCGCGCAATCCGAAAAGCTCGCCTCGCTCGGTCAGTTCGTCGCCGGCATCGCGCACGAGATCAACAATCCGCTTCAGGGCGTGCTCGGGCACCTCGAGCTCATCCTCTGGTCGCACCCGTCGCGGAAGGAGCCGACGGCGGACTCGCCGCGCAAGCTGAAGAAAGAGCTGCGGCTGATCTATCAGGAAGCCGATCGCGCGGCGAAGATCGTCAACAACCTGCTGACGTTCACGGGCTCCCAGCGGATGAAGCGCCGGCGGCTCAGGATCGATCGCGTTCTGACGCGGGTGCTTGCGACGAGGCGCGCGGCGCTCTCGCTCGCGGCGATCGAGGTCGTCCGCCACACCGGAACCGACCTTCCCTATGTGGTCGGCGATCAACTGCTGCTGCAGCAGGCGTTCCTCAATGTACTGCTCAACGCGGAGCACGCGATCGCGGCAACCGGCAATCCCGGCGTGATCACGGTGACGACCAGCGCTCCGGATCCGCGGGCCGTGCGCGTCACGATCGGCGACAACGGACGGGGGATTCCGCCCGCGGTGCTGCCACGGATCTTCGACCCGTTCTTCACCACGAAAGAGGTCGGACAAGGCACCGGCCTCGGGCTGGCGATTACCTACGGCGTGATCCAGGAGCACGGCGGGACGGTGCACGCGTCGAACGCACGAGGCGGGGGTGCGTTGTTCACGATCGAATTACCGGCCGCTGACCCGACGACCCCGTGACCCGTCGGGGCTCGCGCATTCACACGAGCCGCTGCTGAAAGTTCGGCTATGTCTGGTAGAGTGCTTCCGCGATGGCCGACGAAGGATTTCTCACGACCGAAGAGGTACTCGAATACCTCCAGGTCAATCTGCGGACGGTCTACCGGCTGATCAAGGCCGGGAAGATTCCCGCGGTCCGCGTCGGCCGGCAGTGGCGCTTTCGCAAGCGCGACATCGATGCCTGGCTCGAGAGTCAGCGCCCGCGCCAGAGTCGTACCGGCAGCGCTCCCACGCCACGCGCCGCCCCGATCGCGGCGCGGCCGCGGGTTCTGGTCGTGGACGACGAGGCCGCCATCCGCGAACTGTTGTCGAAAACCCTCGCGCTCGCGGACTACGACGTCGATCTCGCCCCTGACGGACGTACCGCGCTCGAGCGGCTCCGGATCATTCCCTACGATCTACTCATCACGGACCTCAAGATGCCGGGCATCGACGGGTTGGCCGTGATCCGGGAGGCTCGCCGGCTGAAAGCCGACATCCCGGTCATCATCATCACCGGGTTCTCGACCGAGGCCAGCGCGATTGAGGCCGTGAATCTCGGCGTCTCGGGTTACCTCACCAAGCCGTTCCGCGTGCCGCGGGTGCTCGCGGCGGCGGCAAAAGCCCTCGGCGAATAAGCCGGTCGTCCCCCGCCGGTTCCGGCCAAACTTCACAGGATTGCACCATTCTGCTCGTTCCTGCACGCCATCTCCCGGCGGTGCCGCAAGTTGCACGGTTTTCTCTCGAAATTGCCGCCAAATCGCTTGACCGGCGTCAATCCTCCCGCTACTCTGGTGTCGTAGATGTCATATAGAGTTCGTTAAAGTATCTCGACGTTCAACATCAGTCATCGGGACAGGAGCGGTAGGGCGATGAAGAAGGCAGTCTGGAGTGCAGCGTTTGCTGCAGCGATGGTGCTGACGTTCTCGACTTCGGCGTACGCGCAGCAGCTCGATACCGAAAACATCAACGCCACGGCCGTCGTCGCGGCGCGGGGCAGAATCACCCTGACGGGGACGATCAACTTCCCGGATACGGATCCGTTCACGACTGCGAACATCGATGCGGCGCCGCTGACCGTCGCAGCGCTCGCGCGAGTCGCTGCGGGCGCCGGCGTATCGCTGACCGTCCAGGCTGGCGGAGACTTCGTGGCCACCGGGGGAACGATCCCGATTGGCAACCTGTCGTGGAGTTCAACCGGTGCCGGCTTCGTGGGGGGACCAGTCACCATGAGCAGCTCGGCGGCTGTAGGTGTCGGTGCATGGACCGGGTCCGGTTCGCGCACCGGAACGCAGACCTACCGGCTCGTCAACGACTGGGCGTACGCGCCGGGCAACTACACGGTCGAACTGACCTATACGCTCTCGACGCCGTAGCCGATATACAGACGCGCTCAGTGTCGTCGTTCGGCGCGCAACTCTGCGCGGCAGACGACGACACTGGCGTTCGTGCATGCGCGCTGCGATCCTGACATCGGCGGTTCTTCTCGCGGGCCTGGCCACCGGGGCTTCGGTCGTCCGCGCCCAGCGCGGCACGACGCTGCTGCTCGTGACGTTGCCGACGACCGCGCGCGTCTCGTTCTCGACGACGAGCGTGACGTTCCCGGATGCGGATCCCGACGCCACGCCGTCCGTGCCGAGCGTGCCAGCCGCGGTGACGATCAGCGCGCGCGCCCGGGTGCCGCGGAACACGCAGATCACGCTGACGCTTCAGTCGACCGACGATCTCCGCTCCGGAGTCACCGTGCTGCCGGCGTCGCTCATCACGTGGACGGTGACCGGGCGCCGGATTCACGGGCGGCACGCTGAGCCGCACGACGCCGCAGCTCTTGGGACTCTGGACGGGTTCGGGCGTGAGAACCGGAACGCAGAGCTTCCGCTTCGAGAACAGATGGACGCATCCGACAGGGACATACTCGGCGACGATCGTGTACACGCTCGCGTCGCCCTAGCCGTACGTCGAAGGCCGAATGAACAGCGTCATCGTCCAGGCCACACACTCCCTGCGGCTCGTTGCGTGCCGGACCCTCGCGCTCGTCCTCCTGATCATCGTCTCCACGTCACAGAACGCACGTGCGCAGCAGCTGAACCTCACGATCAGTCCGCTGATCGTGACGTTTCCGACGACGGATCCGGACGCGGCGCCGGTTCTCAACGCGCCGCCTGTGACGATCCAATATCGCGTGCGCGCCAACGGCAATCGCCCCTGGGCGCTCACGGTGCTCGCATCGGGCGATCTCACGGCGGGCGCGTCGTCGATCCCCGCATCGGCGGTCAGCTGGATCGCCACCCCCGCGCCGCCGTTTCGTGCCGGAACGATGAGCAGTACCACGGCGCAGACCGTCGCGTCCGGCACGGGCAACGTCAACCCGACGCAGACCGGAACGGTCACCTTTCGACTGGCGAACTCATGGACATACGACGCCGGAACGTACCTCCAGATTCTGACGTTCACGCTGAGCGCGCCGTGATCCCGCGCCGCGCGTGGGTCGGCGCCGCGGTTGGTCTCGCGGCGATGCTCTCGGCTGCCGGCGCGCAGGCGCAGGTCTCGATCGAAGCGTCACCCCTGCGCGTGGAGATGCAGGCCCTGCCGGGTTCGTCCAATACGCAGGCCGTCACGCTGACCAATGCCGGAAAGACCCCCGTCCGCGTTCGCGCGTCGCTCTCGGACTGGACGCTGTCGCGCGACGGCGTCCCGCAGTTCGAAGAGCCATCAGCCACGCGCCCGTACGCGGCGGCAGCGTGGGTACGCTTCGCGCCTCCCGAGTTCCTGATCCAGGGCGGCGCGCAGGGCACCGTCCGGTTCACGGTGACCGTGCCGGTCGACGTCGAAGCCGGAGGCTACCGAACAGGCCTGCTCTTCGACTTCTCGCCGGAAGAAAAAGATCCTGTGACGCGCACGAGGCAAGTCACGGTCAACAGCCGGATTGCGACGCTCATCTACGTGCACGTTGCGCGGCGCCCGGAGGGATCGACCACGGGATCGGGCGTGCACCCGGCCGCCTCCGTCGAGCTCGTGAACCTGATCGTGCGTCCGACGCCGGAAGAAACCCAGCTGGTGGCGACGTTGAAGAACACGAGCCGCCGATCGGTGCGCACCAAGGGCACGGTCGTTCTCTACAACCGCGAGGGCGCGTCGGTTCGCGAGCTGCAGGTGCCCGACGTGCCGATACTGCCTGAGAGCGAGCGTGAGCTCGTGGTGCCCGTCGCGCCCGTTCTGCCGCCGGGGGATCGATCGACGGCGCTGGCACCGGGCGAGTATCGCGTGGAGCTGCGACTCGACGTGGGCCAGCCCGCGCTCATCGTCGGCGAGACGCCGCTCAAAGTCGAGCGGGGCGAACGGTAGGACCGTGCGCGTCGGGCTGCCGGCCGGATGCTGCCTGCTTCTCGCGCTGATCGCGAGACCGGCCGCGGCCCAGCAGGGCTCTCTCCAGGTCACCGCCGCCGCGCAATCGGTTCAGGGCGACCCTCGAAGGACCGCCGGTCAGGCGCAATTCGAGCCGGACTTCGGCGTGAGCTGGATCCAACCCGGCACGCGCTTCGGCCTGGCGCAGCTGGAAGTGCGCGGCACGCGCCGGGACGATCAACCCCACATCGGCAGGACGTTCTTCTCGCTGCGCGATCTGAAGTTCCGCGGCGCGAGGTGGTCGATCGACGCGGGCGACGCGTACTTTACGCCGTCCATCGGCGAGTACCGGTTCGCGAATCTCTCGACGCCGTCGCTGACGTTTGCCGGCGCGTCGATCGCGGGCCGGACTGCACGCACGACGGCCGGTCTGCTCGTGGGACGCGCGACGGCGTCGAGGAATTTCTTCGGCACGGATCCGGATACGCTCGATCAGAGCCTGGCGCTCGCGCGGGCGAGCTACAAAGCCAGCGACCGCCTCGAGCTCTTCACACGAGCCTCCCACGTGCGGACCGGCGTGCTCCCCGACTACCCTTCGCCGATTGCGGTCAGCGATCAGGGAGGATTCGCGACGCGGTGGATTGTGACCCCGGCGATCCATCTCGTTGCCGACGGCAGCGTCGTTTCCTACCAGCGCCGGGACAGCACGACGCACGAACTGGATGGATCCGGACTTGCCGGCGCGAGCTTCCTGCTGTCGCGCGGCTGGATTCAGGTCAATGCCGCTCGTTTCTCTCCAGGTGAGCTCCCGGTTCTCAGCCAGCCGCTGAACGATCGTCAGACGCTCTTCGCCGCCGGCGAGCTGGACGCGTTCGCGCGGCTTCGAGTCTTCGGCGGATGGGAGGCGTTCCGATCGAACATCGATCCGGATCCGGCGGCATCCAGGCCGTCCTCGGCGAGCGATGGAACGCGCGGGTTTGCCGGGGTTCGGACTCCGCTCGGCAGCCACTCGACCGTCGCGGTGCGGCTCGAGACCGGCGACCGCCGATCGAGGCTGGTCGGCGCAACGTTGACGTCGTTGAGCGACACCGGAGTCTTCACCGCTGAATGGCAGACGAATGCCGGCGCGATGAGCGGCATCACCCGCTACTCCCGGCGGCAGAACGTCGAATCGCAGAGCCTGTCGGCGAGCCACACCGTCGACGACGTTGCGGGTCACCTGTTTCTCACGATCGGCCCGGAGACGCAGCTCTTTGGAAACGCGACGGCTACGCGGACCGCGACGCACGAGGGAGGCGGTACCACGTTCCTTCAGATCGGGGGCGGCGGGCAGACGCAGCTGCTGCACAGAAGCCTGTACCTGCGCGCCGAAGGGTTGTTCAGCCGCAATGTCGACATCCTCAGCACGCTGGCCGTTCCGCAGCAGTCCCTGAACGTCGGTCTCAACGGAGAGATCGCTCCAAACCTGATCGTGGGCTTCAACCTCAACGCCGATCGGCTGGCGGTACCGAACGCGGACCACGCGTCATGGATCTCCCGCTCGACGGTGCGCGTGACTCGAAGCTTTCAGACGGGATCGGCCCGGGTGCCGACGTCGATCGCGAGCATGGCGCGGCACAGCGGCACCGGATCAATCGCCGGCTTCGTCTTCAGCGACTGGAACGCGAACGGGAGGCAGGACCCTGGCGAAGCTCGATTGGAGAACATCCCCGTGCGCTTGTCGGATCTCGGAAGCTCCACGACATCGAGGGACGGCGACTTCGCGTTCGTCAACGTTCCGATCGGCATGCTGCAGGTCGGAATCGATCTCACGGCTCTGCCGGTGGACTTCGATCCGCCGACGATTCCCCAGGTGCAGCTGCAGCTTGGCCGGGGCGAGCTCAAACGTGTGGCGTTCGGCCTGGTGCCGCTGAATTCCGTCAGCGGCACGGTGATTCTCGACGCGAACGGAAACGGCGCGGCCGATCCCGGCGAGGCGCCAATGGACGGAGCGGTCGTGGTGCTCGATGCGGGCGCCCGATCGGAAAAAGTCCGAAAGGGGCGATTCAGGTTCGAAGCCGTTCGCAGCGGCGACCACGTGCTGGAGCTGTTGCGCGAGTCGCTGCCGGATGGCGCGGCCGTGGCGAGCGCGTCAGAGATTCCCGTCGCCCTGACGCAGTCTCAGCCAACTGCCGACGTGCAGTTCCTCGTGACGCTGCGGCCGCGCGCCGAGACGCGTAAAGTATTCGCCGCCTCTCCGCGACCGGCGGAACCACCCGCCTCCGCCACCGGCCGCCCTGCCGGTCGTCAGGCACCGCGTGCCGCGCCAGCGACGCCAGGCCCTCGCGCCAGAGCTGAGGCGTCGCCGATCGCGACCGCGCGCGTGACGATTCCAGCGACGCAAAACCTCGGCGGCTTCGCGGTCCAGATTGTCGCGTTGAACGATCCTTCTCGCGCGCGCGACGCCGTCAGCGCGCTCAAGGCGGAAGGGCTGCCCGCATATCTCGTCGAGCCGCCGGCATCGGACCCCGACGCTCCGTATCGCGTCCGGCTCGGACGCTTTGCCACCCTCGCGGATGCGCAGGCCGTTGCCTCGGCGCTCGAAAAGAGCCGCGGCGAGAAGTACTGGGTGATCAGGGAACGATGAGCTCGAGCTTGACCGGAATCGTGTAAGTCCCGGGCGCCGCCCGAAGCTGGAACCGAAGCTCGCCCGAACGGCTCCCGCCGCCCGTCCACCGCGACACGACGACCGGGAGCCCGGCGTCGACGACGATCGCAGCACTGCTCGAAACGACGGTGAGGCCGATCGCAGGTGACGTCGAACCCCCGCTCGACTCCAGGGCGCTCCCGGCGCGCGCGACGAGCACCACCTCGCTCGACGCGGACGCTCGTGCGCCCGCCGAGAACGTGAGCATCCCGTCGGCCGGCTGATTCGGATCCGTCACGCGGAACCGGAGCACCTCCGTCGATGCCACGATCGACGTCCGCGATCGGACCTCCGCATTCGCAACGATCGGCTTGATCGCGATCGTCGAATCAGCGAGAACCGTGGAGGAACCCATCGTAGGCAGGGAGGCCATGATGACGAAGCACAAGCACAATCTCATGGGGAGTTGGTCGATCGTATGGGGCGTCGCGTCCGACGCCTATACATCGAGCGACAGTCGCATCTGAAATCACGTGGACATGGGGGCGCTCGAGCGGACACGATGGACGATTCGGCATCACAAAAATGTGCTGTGCTAAAGTGAAACGTTTACCTCGCTCGATGTCGCGCCATCCATGATTCAGCTCTCGTCCCTCAGCAAGTCGTTCGGCGAACGCGTGCTGCTCGACACCGTCAGCTGGCAGATCGACGATCGCGAGCGCGTGGGCCTCAGCGGGCCAAACGGCGCCGGCAAGACCACGCTCTTGAAGATGCTCGCGGGTCTGGACGAGCCCGACAGCGGTCTCGTCGTCAAACCAAGCGGCCTGACGATCGGGTATCTCCCGCAGGACGGTCTCCATCACGAAGGCCGCACGCTCGCCGAGGAGGCGGGCCAGGCGTTCAAGTCGCTCCTCGACATGCGGGCGGAAATCGCGTCGCTCGAGAACCGTCTCGCCGACGACACGGTCGCGGAGCACGACCACTCCGGGATGTTGAGCCGCTACAGCGAGCTTCAGGAGAACTTCCGCCGGCTCGAAGGCTACAGCGTCGATCTGAAGATCCACACCGTGTTGCGCGGTCTCGGCTTCTCGAAGGACGACATGGACAAGCCGACCGAAACGTTTTCGGGCGGGTGGCAGATGCGCATCGCGCTCGCCAAGCTCCTGCTCGGGCGTCCCGGGCTGCTGCTGCTCGACGAGCCGACGAATCATCTCGATCTCGACGCGCGCAACTGGCTCGAGGAGTACCTGACGGACTACCCGCACGCCGTGATTCTCGTCTCCCACGATCGCTTCTTCCTCGACGCCGTCGTCACGCGCATCACCGACATCGGGCTGCGAACGCTCACCGACTATCCGGGCAACTACTCCAGCTACCTGCGCACCCGGGAGGAGCGCATGGAGCGCCTCCGTCAGCAGAAACGCGATCAGGACGACGAGGTCGCGCGAATGAAGGCGTTCATCGATCGCTTCCGTTATCAGGCGACGAAAGCGGCGCAGGTTCAGAGCCGGATCAAGATGATGGACAAGATCGTCCCGATCGAGATCCCGCCGGAACGGAAGCGCGTGCGCTTCTCGTTTCCACCGTGCCCGAAGAGCGGCCGGACGGTGCTCGATCTCCGCGGCGTGTCGAAATCCTACGGGTCGCGCCACGTGTTCAACGCCATGGACGTCCACATCGAGCGCGGCGATCGGATCGCGCTCATCGGCCCGAACGGCGTCGGCAAGTCGACGATGATGAGAATGCTGTCGGGTGTCGAGGCACCCGATCGCGGAACGCGGACCGAAGGCCATCAGGTCGTGATGCAGTACTTCGCGCAGGACGAGGCCGCGCGGCTGGACCCCACGCGGACCGTGTATCAGACGCTCGCGGGAGACTCGCCCATCCACATGGTCCCTCACATTCGCAACATCCTCGGAGGATTCCTGTTCTCAGGCGACGACATCGAGAAGCCGGTCCGCGTCCTTTCCGGAGGGGAACGCACGCGCCTCGCGGTGGCGCGCATGCTGCTCCGCCCGTCGAACACGCTGCTGCTCGACGAGCCGACGAACCACCTGGACCTGGACTCGAAGGACGTCCTGCTCGAGGCGCTCGAGGATTTCGGAGGCACGCTCATTTTCGTCTCGCACGACCGCTACTTCGTCGACAAGCTCGCGACGAAGGTGATCGAGATCGGCGAAGGACAGGCGCTGCTGTACCCCGGAAACTACGAGGAGTGGCTGTGGAGCAAGAAGCAGCGCGAATCGGTGGACGCCACGGCGGCCTCGGTACCGGCGGGCAACCGCGCCGCCGCAAGAACGCCAGTGGTGCCCGACGAGGGCCGTGCGAAGAAGTCGATGGACTCGCCGAAGACGGCGCCCAACGCCGCAGCGGCGACGCCAGCTCCGGCAGCTCGCGAGACCGCCTCGTACGAAGAAAAGAAGAAGCGCGACGCCGAAGCCCGCCGGGTGAAGAAAGCCGCCGACGGGGTCAAGCGCCGGATCGAGGAGCTCGAAGCCCGCATCGCCGACCGGGAAAACGCGATCAGGGAAATCGAGGCGTCCATGTCCGCCCCGGGGTTCTACGACGATCGTGAATCAGCTCAGCCACTGATTGATCGGCATCAAGCCCTGATGTGGGAAGTGGGAGATCTGATGAATCAGTGGGAAGCTTTGCAAACAGAATTGTAATCACTGCTCACATTTGTAACCCGGTCGGAAGCGCCGATCGGTCCCTACCTGTTCAAATCCCAAGGAATTCGGGCCCCCCGTCTGATGAGGCCGGGGCATACGGTTTGCCCCCAAGCCCGTCCAGCATCAGGACAAGTGCGTCCCGGGTGTCGGTTGCCGCCCGATGGGACGAGGACCGGAACGCTGACAAGCCGTAAGTGCAACATGGAAATGAGCTTGGCTGACCAGGATCGCGCAATTACAATATTGCCTGCCGAGGACCTCCTCAGTCCGGATGGTCCGGGTGTCGATCCTGTGCCTACGCGACCCTCCCCCGCCCCGCGCCGACGCACGTCGGGCCGATCGCGGGCGGCCGTCAAGGCGCGCAAGCCGGCGTCGTCGTCGTCCGCGGGCGTTCGCAGCATCGCGACGGACGACTTCTATCGCGATCTGGTCTGGAGCCTCAGGAACGGCGTCCTGGCGGTCACGGTCGATGGCCGGATCGCCGTGATGAACGACGTCGCCTATCGAATCCTCGGGCTCCCGCAGCATCGTACCGACATCGGGCGCCCGTTCACCGGGGTGCTGCAGGGTCAGCCGGAAGTTGCCCGCATCATCGCGGGAGCCTTCGAGCTTTCCCATCTGCCCAACCGCGCCGAACTGCGGCTGAAGAGCACGAACAAGGTCATCGGCTACACGATCTCGCAGGTCCGCGACGCCCGGGGCAAGATCACCGGGGCGACGCTTTTCTTCAAGGACCTGACCCGGGTCGAGCAGCTGGAGGAACGGGAGCGGCTGCGCGACAGGCTCGCGGCGCTCGGGGAGATGGCCGCCGCGATCGCGCACGAGGTGAAGAACCCGCTGGCCGGCATCGAGGTGATGGCCGGGATCCTGAAGCGGCAGCTGACGGATTCGAAGGACGCGCAGTCGATTCTCGGGGACATCATCAAGGAAGCCAAGATGGCGAACGCCATCGTGCTCGAGGTCCTCGACTTCGTTCGCCCGATCCGGCTCCAGGTGGAGCGGATGGCGATCGGCGAAGTGATCAACGACGCGATCGCGCTGGCCGAGAGTCACGCGCCGCGAGGCAACGTGAAAGTCGACGCGTCGGTGCCCGGCGGCCTGACGATTCAAGGCGATCCCCATCAGGTCCGCCAGGTCTTCACGAATCTCCTGATCAACGCGTTCGAGGCGTTGAACGGAAAGGGTGTCGTCCGGATCCACGCGACGGAGCTGCCTGAAGAGGATTCGCTCTCGGGCGGAGAGGCGCTGGTCGGACCGATGGTCCAGGTCGACGTCCGAGACGACGGCCCGGGAGTTCCGACGGACGTCGTGGATCGGATCTTCAGTCCGTTCTTCACGACCAAGCCGCAGGGAACGGGACTCGGGCTCGCGATCGTTCGAAAGATCGTCAACGCGCACGACGGACGCATCGACATGGCGATACCGCCTTCCGGGGGCACGCTGTTCCGGGTGACGCTTCCGGTCTCGAGCGCGCATGAGTTGTTTCGGTCGGAGCAGTAAGGGTTTCAAGGTTCAGGGTTCAGGGTTCAGGGTTCAGGGTTCAGGGTTCAAGGTTCACGCACGCAGGGCGGGTCAACGGTTGTTTCGATAAGAAAGGCTGAGCAATGGGCCGGATTCTGGTGGCAGACGATCACGATTCGCTGAGGCGTGGCATCGTCCGCGCGTTGTCGGATGCGCAGCATGATGTCGATGAGGCGCCGAACGGCAACGTGGCGATCGAGAAGCTGCACGAGGGGCAGTACGACGTCGTGCTGAGCGACCTCAAGATGGGCGGCAGCGACGGCCTCGACGTGCTGCGCACGGCGAAGTCGCTGCATCCGACCACCGCGGTGATCCTCATGACGGCGTTCGGCTCGGTGCATACCGCGGTCGAGGCGATGAAGATCGGCGCGTTCGACTACGTGCAGAAGCCCTTCGAGATCGAGGAGATGGAGCTCAAGGTCGAAAAGGCCATCGAGCACCGCCGGCTCAAGCACGAGATCGAGTACCTGCGCCACACGCAGCAGGACATCTACGACTTCGACCGGATTGTCGGCGCGAGCGGCGCGCTGCAGTCGGTGCTCTCGATCGTCAAGAAAGTCGCGAAGAGCAATACGACCGTGCTCATCCGGGGCGAAACGGGCACGGGCAAGGAGCTCATCGCGGGCGCCATCCATCACAATTCGCTGAGGTCCGGACGAAACTTCGTCAAGGTGAACTGCGCGGCGCTGCAGGAGAACCTGCTCGAGTCGGAGCTGTTCGGCCATGAAAAGGGCGCCTTCACCGGCGCCGACAAGCAGCGCGTCGGCCGCTTCGAGCAGGCGGACGGCGGAACGCTCTTCCTCGACGAAGTCGGGGACATGAGCCCGAACACTCAGGCGAAGATCCTGCGCGTCCTGCAGGAGCACGAGTTCGAACGCCTGGGCGGCACGCGTACGCTGCGCGTCGACGTGCGCGTGATCGCCGCAACCAACAGGAATCTTCCGCAGATGGTCGCCAACGGCCTTTTCCGCGAGGACCTGTACTACCGCCTGAACGTCGTCTCGATCGACATGCCGCCACTGCGCGAGCGCAAGGACGACATCCAGCAGCTGGCGATGTTCTTCCTGCGGCGCTTCTCCGGCGAGTTGAAGAAGCGTCTGGACGGCCTGTCGCCCGACGCGCACAAGCTGTTGATGCGGTACAACTGGCCGGGCAACATTCGCGAGCTCGAGAACGCCATCGAGCGCGCGGTGCTGCTCACCGAAGGACCGCTCGTCTCGAGCGGGGATCTCCGGCTGGGTGAGCTGACGACAACGCAGCCGTCTGGCGATGCGAGCCCGGTCGTCAAGATTCCGCCGACCGGCATCGCGCTCGAGGAGATCGAGCGGCAGGCGCTGATCGAAGCGCTGAAGATGTCGAACTGGGTGCAGAAGGACGCGGCGGAGCTGCTCGCGATCAGCCCGCGCGTGATGAACTACAAGATCAAGACGCTCGGGATCGACTACGCGCGCGGGCGCCGGCCGATGGTCGAGTCGATGGCGTCATAGGCGGACCGCGTCACGCCTTCGGGTGCGCTTTCCGATAGGTCTCGAGCAGCTGCGCGGCGTTGACGTGTGTGTAGCGCTGCGTGGTGCTCAGCCGCGCGTGCCCGAGAAGCTCCTGAATCGCCCGCAGGTCGGCGCCGCGTTCCAGCAGGTGCGTCGCAAACGAGTGTCGCAGCGCATGCGGGCTGATGCCGAAGCGCGTGCTGCACAACGCCACGTATTTCCTCACGAGTCGATCGACGCTCCGCGTCGAGAGCCGTCCCCCCTGGTAGTTCACGAATAACGCCTGACCGCGCTTTCGCGGCGGAGTTTGATCCCGCCGAGTACGGTAAAGCGCTACAAGGGTCTGACCCCATTGTCCGAGATCGGACAGCCAGGCGCGGATTGCAGATTCTGCACTCTTGTTGAAGGGGACGATGCGTTCCTTGCCGCCCTTGCCGAGCACCCGCACCATCCGGCCGGAGAGATTCAAGTCTTCGAGGTTCAGGCCCACGAGCTCGCTCAAGCGAAGACCAGACGCGTAGAACAACTCGAGGATCGCACGGTCGCGGCGCCCGAGCGGCGTGGAGACATCCGGCATCTCCATCAGCTTCGACATCTCCCCCTCGCCGAGATGCGCCGGCAGCCGGTGCTCCCGCTTCGGTGTGCCGACGAGCGCAGCGGGATCCCCGTCGACGATCCCTTCTCGACGCAAATACCGGCCGAACGTGCGAATCGCGGCGAGCTTCCGCGCCGCGGAGCCGCGCGTGTTTCCCCGCTTGTGCAGATCACCCAGGAACTCACGAATGCTGAGGTGATCGAAATCGCCAGGCGACAGGTCGGCTGGGCGCCGCCCGGCCCTCGCCGCGAGGAAGTCGACAAACTGCGCCAGGTCGCTCTCGTACGCGCGAACGGTATGCCGCGAGGCGTTCTCGTTCAGCCGCAGATGTTCGAGGAACTCCGCGAGGACTGTCGTCATGGGATTGCCGGATGAACCTCGCCGGCCTGCATCCACTTCCCGAGATCGGCGAGGGCCCGCGTAGACAGCGCAATCTTGCGGGCCTCCTTCCGGCTCAACTTGCGCCCGTCCTCGGCTGTCATGCGCGGTATCGATCGATCGTCGATCGCGTCGAGGATGCCGAACGTGATGTTCGTCGGCTGATAGTGGCGTGGATCCGCGTGGGAGACGTAGTGCGCCAGCGCACCGAGCGCGGTCGTCCTCGGCGGAACGCGCACGGGCTCGCCGAGCACCACCGCCGCCGCGTTGCGTCCCGCCATCAAACCCGACGCCGCCGATTCCACGTATCCTTCGACGCCGGAAATCTGTCCGGCGAAGAAGAGGTCGTCGCGGCCTTTCATCTGCCACGTGTCGCGCAGCACCGTCGGTCCGTTGATGTACGTGTTCCTGTGGATCATGCCGAAGCGGACGAATTCCGCGTTCTCGAGCCCTGGAATGAGGCGGAGCACGCGCGCCTGTTCGCCCCACTTCATCTGCGTCTGGAAGCCGACCAGGCTGAAATGATCGCCGGCAAGGTTGTCCTGCCGCAGCTGAACGACCGCGTACGCGTCGCGTCCGGTTCGTGGATCGGTCAGGCCGACGGGCTTCATCGGCCCAAAGCGCAGCGTGTCGACGCCGCGGCCGGCCATCACCTCGATCGGCAGGCAGCCCTCGAAGAACGTCGCGGCATCGAACTCGTGCAGCGGGGCCTTTTCCGCCGACAGCACGGCTGCGTGGAACGCCCCATACTCCGCGGCGTCCATCGGGCAGTTCAGGTAGTCGCCCTCCATGAGGGCGGGGACACTCAAGGTTGAGTGTCCCCCTTGAGTGTCCCCGGGGCGCAAGCTCCGGCCCCAGCGGGAGGCGCGGAAGACTCTGGACATGTCGATCGAGTCGGCAAGGACGATCGGGCTGATGGCGTCGTAGAAATACAGGTGGTCGGCGCCGACGAGCGCGGCGACCTCGCGCGACAGGGACTCTGACGTCAGCGGGCCGGTCGCGACGATCACGGGGCCGCCGAGATCCGCCGGGATCCGCGGGACCTCCTCGCGGACGATGCGAATGAGCGGGTGCGAGGACACCTCTCGCGTGACGGCCGCGGAGAATTGCTCGCGGTCCACGGCAAGCGCAGCGCCCGCCGGTACGCGCGACAGATCCGCCGCGCGCATGATGAGCGAGCCAAGCCGCCGCATCTCCTCTTTGAGCAGACCAACGGCGTTATCGAGCTTGTCGCCGCGAAACGAGTTGCTGCAAACGAGCTCCGCGAGCCCGTCCGTTTTATGAACGGCTGTCGGACGAACCGGGCGCATCTCGTGGATGACGACCGGGACTTCGAGGGTTGCCGCCTGCCAGGCGGCTTCACATCCGGCGAGACCGCCGCCGATTATGTGGATCATGATCAAGGTGCCAGGGTGCACGGTGCAAGCAACCCTCAAACGCGAGTACTCGCACGATTCGGTCGTGCAGATCAACTGGCACACGCGAACTCGTGGGCTCGGCTCACCGCCGGGAGAAGCCCATCCCCGTGCTCGTGACCAGCCCGGCGAGCTCCAGTTGCATCAGCCGCGGCAGGAGCTTCGTGCAGGGGATACCGGTCAGTTCCATCAGCTCGTCCAGCCGATAAACCTCTCCGGCTTCCATCCGCGTCAACAAGCTGTCGGAATACGGTTGTTTCTGCGCGCCCTCCGGCGGTCGCGCCACGGGCCAGCCAAGCCCGTCCAGAATATCGTCCGCAGACTCGACGACCTTTGCTCCGTCCTTGAGAAGGCTGTGAGAGCCCCGGTTCCGCCCGGACAAGACATTCCCCGGCACCGCCATCACCTCGCGTCCCTGTTCGAGGGCGAAGCGCGCCGTGATGAGCGAACCGCTCTGCTCGGAGGCCTCGACCACCACGACGCCGAGCGAGATCCCGGAAATGATGCGGTTGCGAAGCGGGAAGTGTTCCGCCAGCGGCCATGCGCCAGGGCCCAACTCGCTCAACAGCAGCCCCTTGCCGGCGATCTCCAGGGCGAGCTTCTCGTGCTCCCTTGGATAGACGCGATCGACGCCCGATCCCAGCACCGCGACGGTATTCCCGTCCGCACGCAGGCAACCGCGGTGCGCCGCCGAGTCGACGCCACGAGCCAGGCCGCTCGCGACGGCGATGCCCCGATCGACGAGCTCCTCGCTCAATCGCTGCGCGACGTCGATCGCGTATGGCGTCGCCGCACGCGAACCCACGATTGAGACGATGGGCCGGGCGAGCAGGCCGAGGTCGCCGCGAGACCACAACACCGGCGGAGGATCGATGATCGAGGCGAGCAGCGGCGGGAATCGTTCGTCGTCGCCGACGACGGCCGCGATGCCGGCGTGGTGCGCAGCGTCGAGCGCAGCCTCCGCTCGCTCCAACCCGACCCGTGCCGCGGCCCCGCGTTCAGCTTCCGGGACACGGCACGCGGCGAGGATGACGTCGAGCGGATCGACATCGGAGCGGGCTCGGAGTTCCTTGAATATCGATGCTGCCCGCGATCGCGAGACAGGCAGCATGCTGACGGCCACGGCCACGAGCGGATCCATCGAGCTCGTCTCTTTCCCCGCGGCGCCGAGGCCGGCTTCCCGGGGTAACGTCCCCGAAAAACCAAAGGCCGGCGCCACGTGCTGCAAGGACAGCGAGTGGCCCGACCTCTGAAGTCCATTATAGGGGCCTGACGCCAGGTCGTGCGACTCAAATGCGCCTTACGGACCGCGTCGACGACTTACGAAAATGCGACATGGCAGAGCCGGGAAAGCCCATCCTGGCGCGCATGTCCGTGGTATGCGGCTTGCTAAAACCGGTGCCGCGAAACCGGTTGCACCCCGGCGGTCCGGTGCTATAGTGACTCTGAGTTTCCTATGATGTTCCGAGCAGTTGTCGTAGCGACGGCGCTCGCAGCGGTCGTACCGTCGAGCCGTGCGTTGGCGGCGGAGCCGTTCAACCCGGACGCGCGCTCGGACGCCAAGGAACAGGTCGAATTCGGGATCAAGGTCGCGCAGAGCGGTCTCTGGAAGGAAGCGACGTATCGGTGGGAGAAGGCCGTACAGATCGATCCCACCTATGCCGCGGCCTGGAACAACCTCGCGATCGCATACGAGCAGCAGGGCAACTTCGACAAGGCTCGAGAAGCGTACGAGAAAGCGGTGACGCTCGAGCCCAAGAACCTGCTGTTCCGTCAAAACTACGATCTGTTCAAAGAAATCAATGACCGCGCGAAACGCCGCCGCGATCGTTAGCCTCGTGCTGATGGCAGGCCTGGTCGCCTGCACCAGTTTCTACGAGATCCCGATCGAAACGCCCATCCAGCCGAAGATGGACGTCTCGATGTTCCAGCGCGTACTGATCGCGGGCTTCATCGGTGGCGGAACCGATGATGTCGATGCGAACCTGGAAACCGTGCGATTGCTTCGCAGCCAGCTGCGATCCAAGTCCACGTTGCGCGTCATCGACGCCGAGGCGCTGCAGCTCACCGAAATCGCGAAGGATCAGGCCAAGGGCGAGTCTCAACCGCCGCCGTCGCCGGGGGGCGCGGCCGACGGTCAGCAGCCCGCGGCTCAAACGCCCGCGCCCGCGGCCGACAACGATCCGGTCAAGATCCGCAACGAGAAGGATCTCGAGAAGTACCAGAGCATCTTCGCGGACGTGGCGTTCTGGAAGAAGGTCGGTGAAGAGTATCAGGGGCCGCTGATCATCACGGGAACGGTGCTCTTCTCGCCGCTCGCGACCGCCGGCTACATGCCGGTCGAGCGCGAGTACTTCGATCAGCTCGGTCGCCGCCGGGTGATTCAGCAGCGCGTGTACCAGGAGCGGAAAGGGTTCACGCTGCAGCCGAAGCTGATTTACATCGACGGCCGCACGGGCGCGACGCTCTACTCGGAGACGCTCCGCGAAGAGATCCTCTATCCCGCCCAGACGAATACGCCAGCGCTATCGTCGTACTTCGAGCTGATGGACAAGCTCATTCCGAGCTTCCTCAACACCCTCAGCATGCAGAAGATCCGCGGCACGCGCGTGCTGGTCAAGTAAAGGAGCTGGCCCCGCCGCCTAGACCGGCGGCCACGACTCCGCCGGCTACCGCTTCCCTCCGCATCCGTGTTACCCTAATACCTTTGTCAAGGCAGCCAGAAACCCTGTAAAGAGGGCCTGGCGCAGGAGTTTGCCGTGTTCGCAATCATTCAGAGCGGCGGTCGCCAGGTGAAGGTCTCCCCCGGTGACGTCATCACCGTGGACAGGTTCGACGCGACGCCTGGAGACGAAGTCACGATCGACCAGGTGCTCGTCCTGGAAAAAGCTGGAGGCGAGGTGCTCGCCGGCGCGCCGTACGTGGCGAACGTGAAGATCCTGGGCGTCGTGCAGGGAGAGTCGCGCGGCCCGAAGATCCGGGTCTTCAAGAAGAAGCGCCGTAAGGGCATGCGCCGGACCAAGGGACATCGCAGCACGTACACCCTCGTCCAGATCAGGGACATCATCGTATAGCTGCCGGAAGCTGGAACTGGAAGCTGGAAGCTGAAAAGATATGGCAACAAAAAAGGGCCAGGGGAGTTCCCGAAACGGCCGCGACAGCAACTCGCAGCGCCTGGGCGTCAAACGGTTCGACGGCAACGTCGTCACGGGCGGATCGATTCTCGTGCGCCAGCGCGGACGCCGGTTCCGCCCCGGCTTGAACGTCGGCCTCGGCAAGGACGACACGCTCTTTGCGAAGGTCGATGGTCGTGTGAAGTTCGAGGATCACGGCGCCAAGGGCCGGGTCATCAGCGTCCATCCGCTGGGATAGATCGCACCGCAGTCAACTGTCGTGTTCGTCGACGAAGTTGACATTCACGTCGCCGCAGGCCACGGCGGAGCCGGTGCCATGAGCTTCCGCCGGGAGAAGTTCGTCCCCCGCGGAGGCCCCAACGGCGGCGACGGCGGCGCCGGTGGCTCGGTCTACATCGTCGCCGACGCGAACCTGAACACCCTCGTCAACTACCGGTTCAAGAAGACATTCGAAGCGGGCCGCGGCGCGCACGGCGAAGGCTCCAATCGCAGCGGCAAGGCGGGCGCCGACATCGAGCTCAAGGTTCCCGTGGGTACTGTCGTGTACGAGCGGCTGCCCGGGAGCGACGAGCTCGCGCAGCTCGGGGATCTCACGACGGCCGGCGAACGCGTCGCCATCGCGAAGGGCGGCAACGGCGGCTGGGGGAACGCGCAGTTTGCGACCTCCACGAACCGCGCGCCGCGCCACGCACAGCCCGGCCTGCCCGGCGAAGAGCGCGACCTCCGGCTTCATCTCAAGCTTCTGGCGGACGTCGGGCTGGTGGGTTTCCCGAACGCCGGGAAGTCCACGCTGATCTCCCGGATTTCAGCCGCGCGTCCGAAGATCGCCGACTACCCGTTCACAACCCTGACGCCCAACCTCGGCGTCGTCAGCCTGTCCGACGATCGGTCGTTCGTCGTTGCCGACGTGCCCGGCCTGATCGAGGGGGCGCACACCGGCCATGGGCTGGGACACCGGTTTCTCAGCCACCTCGAGCGCACGAAGGTGCTCGTTCACCTCGTCGATCTATCGTCCGCGACCGGCCGCGAACCCGTCGACGACTTCGCGATCATCACCCGCGAGCTCGCGCTTTTTCCGGGCCGCGACAGCGCCGGGGAACGCCTGTCGGACAAACCTGTTCTCGTGGCCGCGAATAAAATCGACGCGCTGGACGATCCCGGGCGGCTCGCGGCGCTCGAGCGGCATTTGCAGTCGTCGGGTGTTCCGCTCTACCCTGTCTCCGCGGCGACCGGCGAAGGCATCGATCGGCTGCTCGAAGCGATGTGGCGCGAAGTTGCGCGCGCGCGCGAACCGGGCGCCACCGCCGCTCCCGCGGAATGACTTCCGGCACCCGCATCGGCATTCTCGGCGGCACGTTCGATCCCGTTCATCTCGGGCACATCGACACGGCCCTCGCGGCGCAGCGCGCGCTGCGGCTCGATGTCGTGCTCGTGATGCCCTCCGGCCGGCCGCCCCATCGCCAGCAGCAGCCGGCCGCATCGAGATTCCACAGGTTCGCGATGGCCGCGCTGGCGTCGAACGGCGTCGACCGTCTCCAGGTGAGCGATCTGGAGATTGGCCTGACCGAGCCAACGTACACGTTCGATACCCTGGCCCGTTTCGACGGGCGCGGCACGACGCCCGCGCAGATTTTCTTCATCACCGGCGCGGATGCGTTCGCGGAAATTGAAACCTGGAGCCGCTATCCGCAGGTCCTCGACATGGCCAACTTCGTCGTAGTCTCGCGGCCCGGTCACAGCGCGATTACGCTTTCGGCGAAGCTGCCGGCGCTCGCGCCACGCATGACCACTGATCGGAACCACGAACCTTCCCGCGGGGAAACGGCGGTGTTTCTGGTGGATGCGCCGACGCCAGACGTGTCATCCACCGATATCCGGCGGCGCGTGGACGTGGGAGAATCGATCGCCGGGCTGGTCCCGGCGGCCGTGGCCACTTACATCGAGCAGCACGGGCTCTACACGCGCGCCGGCGCGGCGTCAACCGGCAGATCACTTGCATGACGAAAACGGAACGAACGAAATCACGCGCGGCGGGCGCGCCCGAAGCCAGAACGAAAAAGAGGCGGCTGACGCCAGAGGTCACCAGGGCGGTGCGTGCCGCGCTCGACAAGAAGGCCACCAATGTCGTCGTGCTCGATCTACGCGACACGCCGGCGTTCACAGACTTCTTCGTACTGTGCTCGGGTCAGAACCAGCGGCAGGTGAAGGCGATCGCCGACAGCGTCGAAGAGGCGCTCCGTGCGGCCAGAATCCGTCCCGCGCACGTCGAAGGGTACGACCGCTCGGAATGGGTCCTCATGGACTTCTTCTCGTTCATCGTGCATGTCTTCTCACCCCACACCCGCGAGTTCTACTCCCTCGAGCGGCTGTGGGGAGACGCCGAACGAATCGAGATCAAGGACGAGCCGACGTAGCGCGGCGATCATTTCCGCGATAGCGGACGGTCTCCTTGCCGTCGTGCTCGCGCCGTCGTGCGCGGCCTGCGACACACCGCTCTCCCATCCAACCCGCGGCCCGGTCTGTTCCTCCTGCTGGGACGCAGTCCCTGCGTTCGTCCCGCCGGTTTGCGCGTCGTGTGGAGATCCTCTGCCGTCGTGGAGGGTCCTCAGCCTCGCATCGGGACAGTGTGCCCGCTGCCGGCGTCGGCCATCGGCAATCACGCGCAGCCGCGCGATCGGTCCGTACGAGGGATCGCTGCGCGCGATTCTGCACGCGATGAAGTATTCGGGTTGCCGCTCGCTTGCGCGTCCGCTCGGGCGCCGCATGCGAGAGGCGGGCATGGACGTCCTTGCCGAGGCATCGATCGTCGTACCCGTTCCACTCCATCGCCGGCGCCGCCGCGCGCGTGGATTCAACCAGGCGCTCGAGCTCGCGCGATATCTCGAGCTGCCGGTTGTCGAGGCACTCCGCCGCACGCGCGCGACGCAGTCGCAAACGGATCTGCCTGCGGCGAAACGCCACGCGAACGTGCGAGGCGCGTTCGCGCTTCGACGGGGCAGCGATCTTCGCGGGCTGCGGATTGTCCTCGTCGACGACGTGAGCACGACGGGCGCGACGCTCGACGCGTGCGCGAGGGTACTGCGGGAAGCCGGAGCGCTGGACGTCAGCGCGCTGACGGCTGCGCGAGTCGCATCGCGACCGCGCGAATGACATCGGCAGCCACGCTGAACTTGTCGCGTTCGCCGTCCAGCCGAATCCAGCCAGGACTGGACGCCTGGCGCCTGTAGCTCGCGCGGACGCGCGACAGGAGGGCCATGTCGCGCTCGAACCGATCACGCCCCGACGCCTTTCGTCCTGCCGCGGTGTCGGGCGCGATGTCGAGGAGGACCGTCATGTCCGGTGCGGGAAGGAAGTGCTGAATGTCGGTCAGCCACTGAGGGTCGAGGCCCTGAGCCTCGCCGTACGCGATGCTCGACGCGACGTACCGGTCGCAGAGCAGTACCATGCCGCGCGCGATCGCGTCCTCCATGAAGGCCCGCTTCTCGCCGCGGTTCGCCACGTAGAGCAGCTGCATGACGTCCGGCGAATAGTCGCGGTCGCCGTGCAGCGCCGCCGCGATCTCCGCCCCGATCGGCGTCGAGTAATCGGGGAACGACAGCAACGCGCAGGTCCGGCCCTGATCGGTCAGGTAGTCTCTGAGCGCTTCGGCCTGCGTCTGCTTTCCGCTCTGATCGAGGCCTTCGAACGCGACGAGAGAACCGGTCATGACTCGAGGGCCAGCATGTCGTCTATCGTCTGACGCCGCCGAATCACGCAGGCACGCCCGTTCTGCACCATCACCTCGGCCGGCAGCGTGCGCCGGTTGTAGTTGGACGCCATCACCGACCCGTAGGCGCCTGCGTCGAGCACCGCGAACAGATCTCCGACGGCGGGCCGGGGGAGACGCCGATCCTTCCCGAGCGTGTCGCTGCTCTCACACAGCGGGCCGACGACGTCCGCGATGACCTCTGGGCCGCTCGCGGCCTTCACCGGCTCGATGCGGTGAAACGCGTTGTAGAGCATCGGACGGATCAGCTCCGTCATGCCGCCGTCGAGAATCACGAACAGCTTGCCGCCCGGCTGCGGCTTGACGTCCACGACGCGCGCCACGAGCACGCCCGCCGGCCCGACGATGTTCCGTCCGGGCTCGAGAATGATTGGCAGGCGCGAACCCTCAACCGCCGACAGGATCGCTTCCGCGTACTCACGGGGCGTTGGCGCGGCAGTGCCGTCGTACGAAATTCCGAGACCGCCTCCAAGATCGAGATGCTCGATCGCAGTCCCGCCGGCGATGAGTTCCACGGCCAGCGCGGCAACGGCTTCAGCCGCGCGACGGAGCGGCTCGAGATCCATGATCTGCGATCCGACGTGCGTGTGAAGGCCGACGATCTCCACGCCCTGCCTGTCGCGCGTTCGCTCGCACAGCTGACGGGCCTCGTCTATCGACACGCCGAACTTGTTCGTCTTGAGGCCGGTCGAGATGTGCGGGTGACTGCGGGCGTCGATATCCGGGTTGACGCGAATGGCGATCTTCGTGCGCGTCTGGCGCTGGCGCGCGAACGCGTCGATCCGTTCGAGCTCGCCTTCCGATTCGACGTTGATCGTCCGCACGCCGAGCTCGATCGCCTGGACGAGCTCCGCATCGGTCTTGCCGACGCCCGTGAAGACGATCTCCGGAGGAATGAACCCCGCGCGGAGCGCGACGTCGATCTCCCCGCCGGAGTTCGCGTCGACGCGGCTGCCGAGCCCGCGCAGCAGCCTGACGATCGCCAGCGTCGAGTTCGCCTTCAGCGCGTAGTGCAGCGCGTGCGGGTGCGAGCCGAACGCCTCATCGACGGCGCGGTACCGCGACGCGATGGTCGACGAGCTGTAGACGTACAACGGAGTTCCGTGCTCGGCGGCGATGTCGGAGACCGGGACGCCATCGCACGTCAGATACCCATGCTCGCGGGAGAAGCCTGTCACGATATCCGGCGATTGTACCGCATCGAGTCGCCGCACGTCGCGAACTGGCACCGTTGATGCTTGCCCGCGCGGCCACCCCGACGAGTGCACATCTGATATGATTCGCTGTGGTTCATCGTTTCCGACCGTTCACCAACTGATGATGCATGTCCGTTGATTCCGCGGCCGCGAAACCGGCCACGCCCGACAGCCTCATCGCACAGTGTCTGAACGGAGACCAGACGGCCTGGGAGACCATCGTCCGGCAAAACTGGAGGAAGGTTTTCAACGTCGCGTACAAGTTCGTCGGCAAGCACGACGAAGCCGAGGATCTGACGCAGGACATCTTCCTGAAGATCTTCAAGGCCCTCAAGACGTTCGACCGGCGCGCCAACTTTCAGACCTGGATCATCAGCATCAGCCGGAACCTGTGCATCGATCACTACCGCAGCGTGCGCAAGGAGCGCCAGACGATTGCGCGCGAGGTCGACGCGAACGATCTGCAGCCGGCCTCGATCGAGCGCGGACCGTACCATGCCGTCGAGCACCAGGATCTCCGCTCGCTGCTGCGCCGGGCGCTGCAGCATCTGCCGGTGACGCTTCGGACCGCGGTGATCCTTCGCGATCTCCACGAGCTCTCGTACCAGGAGATCGCCGATCGCCTGGGGTTGCCGGAAGGAACCGTCAAGTCCCGCATCAATCGTGGCCGCATCGAGCTGGCGCGCCAGCTCAAACGGCTGCAGGACAAACAGCCGGCGTTACGGCGTCGCCGCGGAGCCCCCGCGCGCGCCCGAGGCCGCCGCTCCGGAGTCTCTGAATGAACATCACTACCGATCGCGCGAACAACGTGGCCGTCATTCGCGTCGGCGAAACGCGGTTGATGTACCCGCTGCTCTCGGAATTCTCGTCCGCGGTCACCCAGCTCATCGCCGCGGGCGAGCGCAAGGTGGTCGTCAATCTGTCATCGGTCGGATACGTCGACAGCGCCACGATCGGCTGCCTGATGGATCTCTACCGGCAGGCCAGCGCCGCCGGCGGATCGCTCAAGCTGGCCGGCGTCCAGAAACGCGTCGAGACGATGCTCACCATGACGGGCGCCCAGAACTTCATCGAGGTACACCCCGACGAACCCAGCGCCGTCAAAAGCTTCGGAGCCTGACGCATGCGCACGATCAAAATGACGACGGGCGCGCGGGTCGCGCTCGACGGCGATCTGCTGACGGTGCTCGAAACGCTCTACAGGGAGCTCACCGCGAAGCAGGACCTCGAGCGGACATTCGAGGACACCGTGCGCGAGATTCAGGCAGTCATCGAGCAGCTCACCGACGACGAACGTCGCCAGTATCTCTCCGAAAGCCTGTTCCTCAATTTCGTGTCGTACGAAAACGAACGGCTCGCCGCGTACATGAAGAAAAAGCTGGCGCCAGCGGCCGCGCCGCGGAAAGCCGACAAGGGGCAGGGGAAAGCGCGGCGGTAGCGCCGCGCGCCAGATCGAATCCGACTAGTTCGCCAGCCGCGGGCTCGCGTTCGCGGGCACACCCGCCGGCAGCGCGGGCACCTTTTCCGAGTCCCACTCGACCAGTCTCCACGCATCCACTTCTTCGAGGATCTTGGCGGCAAACGCCGTGTGAAGGGCGTGGCCTCCGCGGTGGGCGACGAGATGGCCGACGACGGGATGGCCGACGAGCGAGAGATCGCCGATCACGTCAAGGATCTTGTGCCGGACGAACTCGTCCTCGAACCGAAGCGTGTTGTTCAGCACGCCCGTTTCGCCCAGGACGATCGCGTTGTCGAGCGAGCCCCCCAGCGCGAGCCCGCGCTGACGCAGCATCTCGACTTCCTTCAGGAATCCAAACGTCCGCGCCGGCGCAATCTCCTCCACGAACGTCTCGTCGGTAATCCTCATCGTCCGCGTCTGGTGCCGCAGGAGCGGATGGTCGAAGCTGATGCTGTAGGTCACCTTGAAATGCTCGGACGGATAGAGCGCGATGCGCTTGTCTCCCTGGCTGAGCGAGATCGGACGCAGGACTTTCAAGTAGCGTCGCGGGGCTGTCAGACGCTTGACACCCGCCTCGTTCAGAATCAGGTAGACGAACGGCGCGGCGCTGCCGTCCATGATCGGCACTTCGGGAGAATTGAGCTCGACGATGACGTTGTCGATGCCGAGCGCGGTCAGAGCGGCCAGCAGGTGCTCCACCGTCTCCACGGAAACGGCTTCGCGCGTCAGACCGGTCTGATACTGGATTCCGCCCAGATGCGTGACCGTGGCCGGAATCTCGAGACCGCCCAGGTCCGATCGCTGAAACCTGATCCCGTAGTCCGCGGGGGCGGGCTTGAGAGACAGGGTCACCTTCTGGCCAGAGTGAAGCCCGATGCCCGTGCAAGAAACCGAACGGCGGAGGGTTCGCTGAGCGCTCATGACCTCTCGAATGGGGGAAGCCGCCAGCAGCTGAGCAAAGGTCCTGCCACCCGGACAAGGCCAGGATTGATAGTCGTAACTCGCTGATTTGACTGATGATTGGCGTCGACGGCATCAGCCCGCTTCAGCCAGGATGATGTCGATTGTGGCCGATGAGCCACAACGCGGAAGGTCTGAAGTGTGGTCATTTTACCACGCACCCCCGAACCGTCGCTTTCAGGCTGTTCTGGCCGGGTCAGCCTTGAGGGCGGCCGACCCCACGATCCCTGCCAGAAAACGTCCCGTAAAGGATTCTCGGCTGCGGGCGACGTCTTCAGGAGTCCCCTTGGCCACGATGCGGCCGCCCGCCATACCCCCCTCGGGGCCCAGGTCGATGACGTAGTCGGCCGATTTGATGACGTCCAGATTGTGCTCGATGATGACGACCGTGTTGCCCTGGTCGACGAGCTTGTTCAGGACATCGAGCAGCTTGTGGGTGTCCTCGAAGTGCAGTCCGGTCGTCGGCTCGTCGAGGATGTAGAGCGTCTTCCCCGTCCCGCGGCGGGACAGCTCCTTGGAGAGCTTCACCCTCTGCGCCTCCCCTCCGCTGAGCGTCGTCGCTGACTGCCCGAGCTCGATGTAGCCGAGCCCGACATCCTGCAGCGTCCTGAGCTTGTTCGCGATCGGAGGGAAGTTCTCGAGGAGCGGCAGGGCCTGATCGACGGTCAGATCGAGGACGTCGGCGATCGACTTGCCGCGGTACTTGATCTCGAGGGTCTCGCGGTTGTACCGCCGGCCCTTGCACTGCTCGCACGGCACGTAGACGTCGGGCAGGAAGTGCATCTCGATCGCGATGACGCCGTCGCCCTGACAGGCTTCGCACCGGCCGCCTTTCACGTTGAACGAGAACCGTCCCGGCCTGAATCCACGCGTCTTTGCCTCGGGCATCATCGCGAAGAGCTCGCGGATGAACGTGAAGAGGCCGGTGTAGGTCGCCGGGTTCGATCGCGGTGTGCGGCCGATGGGCGACTGATCGATCTGGATGACCTTGTCGACGAGCTCGATTCCCTCGATCGACGTATGGGATCCGGGCTCGTCGACGGCGCGATACAGCACACGCGCGAGCGCGCGATAGAGAATCTCGTTCACGAGCGTCGACTTTCCGGATCCGCTGACGCCGGTCACCGTCGTGAGCACGCCCAGCGGAATCGACACGTCGAGGCCCTTCAGGTTGTTCGCGCGGGCGCCTTTCACGACGATCTCGCCGCGGCTGGTCGGGCGCCTGACTGTGGGTGTCTGGATGGTGCGCTCACCTCGCAAGTACGCCCCCGTCAGCGAGCCGTGGCCATCCTGCAGGAGCGCGGACGGCGCACCCTGGAAGATCACGTGTCCGCCGTGCTCTCCGGCGCCGGGCCCGAGATCGATCACGTAGTCCGCGGTTCGGATGGTTTCCTCGTCGTGCTCGACGACGACGACCGTGTTGCCGAGATCGCGGAGCCTGGCGAGCGTCGACAGCAGCGCGCGGTTGTCGCGCTGATGCAGCCCGATGGAGGGTTCGTCGAGGACGTAGAGAACGCCCGTCAGGTTCGAACCGATTTGGGTCGCGAGGCGAATGCGCTGCCCCTCGCCGCCTGACAGCGTGGCCGCGCTCCGCCCCAGCGTCAGGTAGCCGACGCCGACGTCGTCGAGGAAGTGCAGCCGATCGCGGATCTCCCGCATGATGCGCGAGGCGATCAAGCCTTCACGATCGGTCAACTCCAGCGCGTCGAGCGCGGTCACGGCCTCGGAGATCGGCAGGTTGATGTAGTCCGAGATCGTGCGCCCCTTGACGCGCACCGCGCGGCTCTGCGCCTTCAGCCGTTCCCCGTTGCATCCGGGACACGCCCTGAGCGCGCGATACGGTTCGAGGCTCTCCTGCTCGATCCACGTGCCCGACTCGTACCGCCGCCGCAGGTTCGGAATCAACCCCTCGAATCCCGCGCCGAAGGGATCCTCGTTGCGCGCTTTCCTGCTGCGTTTCGACGTCTCGCCTTCCGGACGCTTCGCGACCCCGGCACCGAAGAACAACACGTCGCGGAGCTTCCTCGGCAACCGCCGGAACGGCACGGTGAGCTCGATGCCAAAGACGCGGCTCAGCGACAGGAGCGCTTCCTTCACGAGCTTGCGGTCGCCCTTCGCCCACGGTGCGATGGCGCCCGCCTCGAGCGACAACGAATCGTCAGGTACGACCCTCGCGGGGTCGAAGTCGTAGACGGCTCCGAGCCCCTGGCATTCCTGACACGCGCCGTGCGGCGAGTTGAAGGAGAACGCGCGCGGCGTCATCTCGGGCATGCTGACGCCGCACCAGGTGCACGCCAGCCTTCGGGAGAACAGCCGGTCGCCTCCATCGAGCGTGTTGATGACGACGATGTCGTCCGCGAGGCCGAGCGCGATCTCGATGGACTCGGTCAGGCGGCGCTCGACGCCGGGCTTCAGAATGAGGCGATCGACGACGACGTCGATGGAATGGTTGCGCCGGCGATCCAGCCGGATGTCCTCGTCGAGCGAGCGTTGCTGTCCATCGACGCGAACTTTGGTGAAGCCCCGGGCTCGTAGCGAGGCGAGTTCTTTCTTGAACTCACCCTTGCGCCCGCGGACGATCGGCGCCAGGACGTTGAGGCGCTCGTCGTTCGGCGACAGCATCACCATGTCGATGATGCGTTCGAGCGACTGCGACGCGATCTCGCGACCGCACAAATGACAGTGGGGAACCCCGATGTTCGCGAAGAGCAGCCGTAAGTAGTCGTAGATCTCCGTGACGGTACCGACGGTCGATCGCGGATTGGAGCCGGTGGTCTTCTGCTCGATCGCGATCGCGGGCGACAGCCCGTCGATCAGGTCGACGTCCGGCTTCTCCATCTGCTCGAGGAACTGCCGGGCGTACGACGACAGCGACTCGACGTATCGCCGCTGGCCCTCAGCGTAGATCGTGTCGAAGGCAAGGGAGGACTTGCCCGATCCCGACAGGCCGGTGATGACCACCAGCTTGTCGCGGGGAAGGTCGACGTCGATATTCTTGAGGTTGTGGACGCGCGCGCCGCGCACCGCAATCCAGTCGTGCGCCATGTCTACTGCCGGGGATTTCGCAGCTTCCCCAAACGGTGATCTTAGCACGTCAGGTGCGGAGGCCGCCGGAAGGCTACTTCCTCAGGGCGCTGTGCCGGTAGCCGTAGAACGCGTAGATGGCCACGCCGATCACCAGCCAGATGAAGAACCGCTCCCACGCCTGCCTGGGCAGGCCCGCCATGATGAAGATGCAGGCCGCGGTGCTGGCCGCCGTGACGCCCCACACGAACGGTACCCTGAACGGCCGGGGCCGGTCCGGTTCGGTGATCCGCAGGACGAGCACGCCGATCGAGACGAGCGCGAACGCGAACAGCGTGCCGATGTTCGTCAGATCGTAGGTTTCCGCCGCGTCGCCGACGAGCGACGCCAGGGCCACGACGACGCCGGTGACGAGCGTGGTCGTGTACGGAATGCGCCGCGTCGGATGGACCTTCGCGGCCCATTGCGGTAAGAGCCCGTCGCGCGCCATCGCGAAGAAAATCCTCGGCTGCCCGTACTGGAACACGAGCAGCACGGCCGTCATCGAGACCGCCGCGCCGAGCGCGACGATCCAGCCCACCGTCTCGAGACCCGCTGCCTGCAAGGCGTGGGCGAGCGGGTCCGCGACGCCGAGCTCCGTGTAGCTGACCATGCCGGTCAGGACGAATCCGACGAGCACGTAAATGAATGTGCAGATAGCCAACCCTCCGAGAATTCCGATCGGAAGATTGCGCTGCGGGTTGCTCGTCTCTTCCGCCGCCGTCGAGATCGCATCGAACCCGATGTAGGCAAAAAAGACGATGGCCGCGCCCTGATGGATGCCCGTGAAACCGTTCGGGGCGAAGGGTGTGTAGTTCTCGGGACGGAGATGCATCCCGCCGACGATGATGAAGAGCGCCAGAGCAGCCAGCTTGATGACCACCATGACGTTGTTCGCGCGGGCGCTTTCCTTCGCGCCGCGGAGGAGCAGCCAGGTGACGAACATGACGATCGCGAACGCGGGAACGTTGACGAGTATCGGGATGCCGCCGATGCTCGGCGCGGAGTCGAGCAGCCCACGGATGGCGGGATTGGAGCTCAACGCCGCGGTGCGGTACCCCGTCGTCAACCACTGCGGGAGGTCGATGCCGATCCCGCGGATGAGCGTGTTGAAATAATCGCCCCACGAGATCGCCACGGCGACGTTCCCGACGGCGTACTCGAGAACGAGGTCCCAGCCGATGATCCACGCGGCGAATTCACCGAGCGTCGCATACGAATACGCGTACGCGCTGCCCGCCTGCGGGATCATCGAGGCGAGCTCCGCGTAGCACACGGCCGCGAGTGCGCACGCGCCGCCGAGAAGGAGGAAGGAGAAGACGAGCGCCGGTCCCGCCGCGTAGCGGATCACCACGCCGTTCGAGTCGACCTGGCCTGCCGCGGCCGTGCCGATCGCACCGAAGATGCCGGCGCCGATGACGGCGCCGATCGCCAGCATCACGAGATCGCCCGCCGTCAGGACGCGCTTGAGGCCGTGCTCCGACGAGGGAAGGAGATCGCTGATTGGTTTTCGTCGAAACAGCTGTCGCATGCCGCGCGGAAGCGTAGCACGGACGGACGCTAGGCCGATGAACCGGCCGCCGCCGCGACCGGAAGCAGACCGCGGACGTCAACGCCCAGGCGGTAGATCGTTTCGCTCGAGCACACGATGATGCCGCCTCGCGGATCGAAGGCGATGCCGAGCAGCGCGCCGCCGTTCATGACGCACTCTTTCACGCCGGGACGATCGGGACGAATGCGAAAGATCGCGTTGGCGCCGGCGAGGGCGTCCACGACATACAGATTGCCGTCCGCATCGAACGCCAGCCCCTGCGGCCGCCCGAGCCCGCTGCAGAACGTGTCGACCTCTCCGGCAGGAGACACACGGTAGACAACGTCGTGCGACGCGAGCGTCGGCGCCGCGACGTAGAGAAACCCGTCCGGCCCGAACGCGAGGTGAAACGCCGCGACGCTCGGCGGAATTGACGCGAAGAGAGTCGTACGGTTCTGCGACACCTGCAGAATGGACCCGGATCGATCGCCGACGTAGAGCCGGCCGTCGGGACCGAACGCGATACCGCACGCAACACCGAGATCCGTCGCGACGATCGACGCGGTGCCGTCGCGCCCGATCCGGTGGACGCTTCCATCGAAGCGGCTGGACACGTAAAGCGTCCCCGTCGCGTCGACCGCCATCGACGTTGGGTTCGGCACTCCGACGACGAACGGCTCGCGCGTCCCGTCGCGGCGGACGAGGTAGATTGACACCGGCGCGTCCTGCCCGCGCGACCCGCTGAACGTGACGTAGAGATTGCCGTCGTGATCGAAGGCGGGATTGTCCACTTGATGGAGGCCTGTCGCGATCGGCGCGCCGACCTCGACGTAAACCGTTTCTCCGGGAGCACAGTCCACGCGGACCGGCATCCTCCCGCCGTCGAGACCCGGGGGCACGATGGCGGTCAGCGATTGCGTGGACGCGTGCGCGAGCCGTGACGGGACCGCGCCGAACTTCACCTCGGGCGGACGCGGCTCCAGCGTAAAGCCATGACCATCGATGGTCACGCGCCCGCCTTCCACCGCCCAGAGCGGGGTCACCGCAGTGATTGAAGCTGGTTTCATTCGTTCCAACGTCGCGACGCTTGGGGCAGCGACGGACTGGTCGCTGTCGGAATCCCGGGGCGTGCGATGGCGGGATCGAGCCTCCGGCTACCGGACCGGAAACCTCACGTCTCGTCGAGCTCCATGTTCCAGTAGAAGTAGTCGCGCCAGCTGTCCGGGGCGTTGCGAAGCCCGACGGTGATGCGAATCGCCGGCGCCCGTTCTGGCCGCCTCGGCATCCGGACCAAGTGCATCCCCGCCTCGACGGGCGTGCGCCCTCCCTTTTTCCGGTTGCAGCTGATGCAGCAGGTTACGATGTTTTCCCAGTCTTTTCGGCCGCCCTGGGCGACCGGCACGACATGATCGAACGTCAACTCAGCGGTTGGGTAGACCTCACCGCAGTACTGACACGAATGGTCGTCGCGCGCGTAGATGTTCGCCCGCGAGAATGGAACGTAGTCAATCGTCCTCTTGATTCGGATGTACCGAAGCAGTCGAATGACCGAAGGCAGACGGAAACTGAAGGAGACGGACCGGATCTCGCGGTTGTACTCCGAGATAACCTCGACCTTCCCCTGGCACATGAGCGTGATCGCCTTCTGCCAGTGGACGACTTTGAGGGGCTCGTAGGTCGCGTTCAGAAGGAGCGTCTGCTCCATAGTGACGATTATTTTCACCGATGCTCAGCGGGCTGTCAAGGTACATGGGCTCGTAACAGGATTGTTTCCAGAGGCTTAGCGCGTTCTGGCGGGATTTTGCCGACTCCGGAGCGCGCCGGGGAATAGTCAAACGACCGGCGGCCGATAACCCGAAGAAGACCATGTCCAGGTTCCGATCCTTCGCAGCGCTCGCCCTCATGGTCGTGGTTACCGGATGCGCATCGACCGGAGCGGTCCCCCGTCCCTTCCCGGTTCCGGGAGGGACGCCGTCAAAGCCCGCGGCCGCCGCCCCGGCTGCTCCCGCGTCAGCGCCCCCCGACGGGTACTCGATCGCCGGCACGGCCCTGTCGCTGAGGGGATCGCCCTATCGAAACGGCGGGTCTGATCCGTCCGGCTTCGACTGCAGCGGGTTCGTCTGGTATGTCCTCGGACAGCACGGCGTTCGCGTGCCGCGCACCGTCGGCGAGCTGTTCCGGGAGGGGACGGACGTCAGTGGGACAGCGGTCGAAGCGGGCGATCTCGTGTTCTTCAACACTGACGGGCGCGGCGCGTCGCACGTCGGGATGGCGATTGGTGGCGACGAGTTCGTGCACGCGCCAAGCGGGCGCGGCGACGTTCGCGTCGAACGCATCACCGCGCAGTATTGGGCGTCCAGGTATGTCGGGGCGAAGCGGCTCTGGTAGCTACGCCGCCCGGCTTTTCCGGCGGCTCGTGCGCGACCCGGTGAACTGGCGGACGTGAAGGTCGTGCTCCGTGTAGAGGACCGGCTGCGTCAATGGCTTCAACGGCTCGACGCGCACGCTGCAATCGGCCGACGGCATCTCGAGCCGCTCCATGTATCGCTGCGGGAATGACGGGAAATTCCTGAATGTCGTCGCCAGCACACCGCCGTAGAGCGCGCTGAGGCCTGCGAAATCATGCTGCAGGAATTCGAACAGCGCAGGGTCGGGGCTTGAATCCAGGTAGCCCTTCACCATGTCCGACACTTCCTCGTAGAACAGCGGCCCGTGCGTTCGCATCGAGTCGCTGCCATCCGCACGAGTGAACCGCCGGATGCCGGTTTCTTCCGGATCGATGTGATACAGCTCGTGCACGACCGTGTCGAGCTTGGCGATCCACGAGGGGAAGCCCGGGTAGAGATCCGCCTTTCGCGAGCGCTCGAGCGTCTGATCGCAGAATCGCGGCAGCACGAAGGAGATGAGGTACTTCATCGACTTGTGGCCGACCCGCACCGTCGGAGATTTCGTGACGAACCATTCGGAGCGTCGTGTCAACTCACCCGTCGTCCGATCGCGCCAGAAGAAATAGCCAGGCTCGCTCTCCGGCAGAGTCAGGCAGTGGCAGGTGGCGAAGGCGCCCTCGGCATCAGAGCGTCCGAACCGCGCGAAGATCAGAACTTCGGAAAGATCAATGAACGAGAGCTGTGGGGTTCGGCGGATGACATCGTGCATGAGGAGCGCGATGCGCTCGGTGTAATTAATCATTCCGACATACGAGACCGGACGCGCACACGCGTGCCGGCCTGCGTTCCTGTCGCATCCAAAAACGAGTCCGTCGACGGCGGACCTAGGGGGAGCCCTGATGCTGTGTCTTACGACTATAGAGATACTCGCCAATCCTGTCAAGGTGAGCAAAACAAAAGTCTTACGGCCGAGTTCAGGATTGTGATCGAGCATGCCAGCGGGGCCGGATACGAAGCCCTATGACGAGCCTGGAGGGCGGCCACCTCCGGGCTTGGACGGCGGCACAATCTCCCCGGGAAGAACCAATGGAGCGCCCTCTGTGGGAGGCGGACTCGGTGTCTCGGGCGCCGCAGCGGGCACAGCAGCGGGCTCGGCAATCACGGGGGGCGGCGTCACCGCGCCCATTCTCCGAAGCACCATCTCCTGTCGTCGCCGCAGTCGCGCCGACGGCTTCCCTGGATCGAAGACGCGCGGGCTTCTGATGGCCGCAGCCAGCAGCGCCGATTCCTGCGGTGTGAGCTCCGCGGCGGACTTTCCGAAATACGTCCGCGCCGCGGCTTCGGCGCCGTAGATCCCGTTGCCCCACTCGATCACGTTGAGGTACAGCTCGAGGATCCGCTGCTTGGAGAGCTCGGCCTCGAGCCGCCGCGCGATCAACAGCTCACGGGCTTTCCGGACTGGATTCTTCGAGGGCGACAGATAGAGGTTCTTGGCGAGCTGCTGCGTGATCGTGCTCCCACCGCGCGCGAATTCCATGCGCTCGATGTTGACCTCCATCGACTCCTTGAGCTGCTTGTAGTCGACACCCTCGTGCTGCCAGAACGCGCTGTCCTCGGCCGTGAGGACGGCGCTTTTCAGATACGGGGAGATGCGCGAGTAGCTCACCCAGCGGTGCACCCGGCGGACGGGCTCACCCTTCTCCTGCGCCTCCCGCGCGCGCAGCTCGATGAACGCGCTGGTCTGCGGGTTCTGCGCACGCAGCACGCGGACGTCGGGAAGCGTGAGGTAGATGTAGGCCGCGCAGGCGAATCCCGCCGCGGCGAGCGCTGTGCACACACGCCATGCGGCTCGCCCGCGCGAGCGGCGCGCCATAGACACAGTATAGACGCTAGCCTTCGACGATGACCTTGATGCGATCGCCGGCGCGCGGCGCCTGCGTCGGCTCGTAGTCGTTCATGATCGCGAGCGTCGAGGGCTTTACGACGCCGCCCGTCCGCTCGGCGAGCGATTGCCACGTGTCGTTCGCGCGAACGATGTACAGATCCACGCGGTTCGGCCGGATCGCGCCAGCCTCCGACGCACTCAGCGGCCGGAACGATCGTATGGTCGACGCGAACTGGCCATCGGCGGAGCGGAATTGGTTCGCGGGAGCGATCCCTGCCAGCAGATAGACGTTGCGGCCGTAGGCGATATGCGCGGTTCTCGTCACCACGTCCCCCAGGCCCTGCATCGTTCCCTGCCACGTGCTCACGTAGGCGTTCGTCCCGTTGATCTGCGCCGGCTCGCCGCTAAGCTGCCGGAATCCGGCATTGGTCATGCTCCGCCGGGCAACAGCTTCGAGCGATCCGCCGTCGTTCGGCGCGAGCTGCAACAGGACGTAGGTGTCGCGGTCCGGCGCCTTTGCCAGAACCGCCGTCTTCGTGTTCTGGATGTCCCAACCCTCGGGGAACGTCAGCGCGAGTCGAAGCTCGGGATGCAGGAACCTGCTGCCACGGACGATCCCCTCGTTCGGGCTGTCGCCGAACATGATGCCGTCGATGTGGCTGAGGAACTCTGCCTCGTCCACGACCGGCTTGCCATCGATCTTCGCTGACGCCTGCTGGATGGCGCTCCGCACCTCCTGCACGCGTTCGGCCGGAGCAGGATGCGTCGACAGCCAGTTGGGTACGCCCTTGCGGGAGCCGCTTGCTTCATCCAGACGCGCGAGCGTGTTCAGCATGCCCGCAACGCCTGCGGGATCCCAGCCGGTGCGCGCCGTGTATTCGACGCCCAGCGAATCCGCCTGACGCTCGTCGTCGCGACCGTGTTTGAGGAACAGCAATCCGAGCCCGCTCTCAGCGGCCCCTCCAAAGGGACGCGATTCCGGTACGAAGATACTGAGGAGCGCCAGACCGACGCTGGCGGTCGTCGACTTCGTGTACTGCTGTGCCGAGTGGCGCGCCGTGACGTGACCGATCTCGTGGCCAAGTACGCCGGCGAGCTGGGCTTCGTTGTCGAGGAACGGCATGATCCCCCGCGTCAGGTAGATGTAGCCGCCGGGCAGCGCGAACGCGTTGACCGCGGGCGAGTCGATGACGGTGAAGTGCCAGGGCAGGTTCGGCCGGTCGGACGCACGCGCGAGCCGCATGCCGATGTCCTGCACGTACCGCTGGAGCGCCGCGTCTTCATAAACGCCCATCTCCTTGCGGACCTCGCCGTCCATCTGCTGTCCCAGCTGAATCTCCTGCGCCTCGCTCATCAGCGAGAATTCGCGATTGCCAGTAGCCGGGTTGGTTGCGCAGCTCACCGCAAGCGTGGACACGACGATGACTGGCGCGAGCGTCTTGAATCGCATGATCGTTCCCCTGCGGCGCAGGAGTGCAACTCACGTACCCAGGCCCGCGGCACCGCAACTCGTTGATTCTGCGAAGAGCTCGCGCAGCAGAACGCTCGCGCTTGTCCTTAGATGGTAGCGGCCGACTCCGCGGCGGCAACGGCTGCGCTCGTCGACATCGTGCGGTATCCGCCTGCCGAGAGCACGCGTTCGAGCGCGGTGAGAAACAGGAGAACGTTCGCCAGCGTCGAGCCGGCGCCCATCAGCCCGACCCGCCAGATGCGCCCCGCGAGTGGACCGAGCCCGGCGCCGATCTCGATGCTGAACTCCTCGAGCAGGCGCCGGCGGACGGCAGCTTCGTCCACGCCGTCTGGAACTCGCACCGCATTCAGTGTCCACAACCGCTCCTGCGGCGGCGGCAGCAGCGACAGCCCGAGTGCTTCGAGACCCGCAGCCAGCGCGAGGTGATTGCGGCGATGGCGAGCCCATCGATCCTCGAGCCCTTCTTCTTCGACCACCGCGAGCGCTTCACGCAGCGCGTAGACGAGCGGCGCGGAGATCGTGTGGTGATACTTCCTGCGAACCCAGTAGTCTTCGAGCAGACCGATGTCGAAATAGAAACTCCGTGACGGCACTCTGTGCGACAGGGCTCTCGGAGAAAATGACAGCGGCGCCATGCCCGACGGCGCACCCAGCCCTTTTTGCGAGCAGCTGTAGCAGACGTCGACGTTCCAGTCGCCGGTCCGGAGCGGCATCGCGCCGAGCGACGTCACCGCGTCGACTACTGTGAGCACTCCAGCTGCGTGTGCAAGGCGCGCGACCTCCTCGATCGGGTTCAGCACACCGGTCGAGGTTTCGGCGTGGACCATCGCGAGGATGTCGAACGAGCCCGACGCCAGGCTTCGCTCGACGGCGGCGGCATTGCAGGCCCGTCCCCATTCCACGTCGAGCCGCGAAACCGACGCACCATACCGCTCGAACACCTGCGCGAGTCGATCGCCGAAGTAGCCGGTGACAATGGCCAGCACGCGTTTGCCGGGCGCGGCGATGTTGGCGACGGCCGCCTCCATCCCCGACGTGCCTGTACCGGAGATCGCCAGGCTGAACGCACCGGCGTCGGCGCCGAACGTCGCGTCCAACCGGCGCCGGAGATCGTCGAGGATGGTCATCATCTCGGGATCGAGATGACTCAGCACCGGGTCGGACAAGGCGCGCATCACGCGCGCCGAAACGGGGCTGGGACCGGGGCCGAGCAGAAGGCGTTCGGAAGTCATGGCTCGCGGTCGAGCGTACCGGCGAGGCCGGGCGATGTCAACGCCGTGCGGGAAAACGTTTCAGCACGACTCCGTACAAGAAGAAAGCCGGCCCGACAGTGTTCGGACCGGCTCCCTTTGTCAGCCACGCGCCCGCCGTTGCCGAAGCTCGGGCGCCCGCGTGTCTTTCGCAGTTTCGATCTTTCAGTGAATCGTGGTCTTCCAGGTCGAACGCGACCGGCGCCAGTCGTCGTCGAGCAGAGTCCACAGGATCTGATCGAGATACTCGCCGTCGCGCAGGAACGACTTGCGCAGCACGCCTTCCTGCACCGCGCCAATCTTGCGGAGCGCGCCGTTACCGCGGCCGTTCGCGGTCGCCGCCCGCGCTTCGAGCCGGCGCGTACCGACGACCTCGAACGCGAAGTCCACGACCAGCGTCGCCGCTTCCAGGAAGATCCCCGTGCCCCAGAACGCGGAGCCGAGCGCAAACCCCCACTCGGCCGTGCCGAACCCCGGCTCGAGCTGGCGGACCTGGAAGATCCCGATCGCCGTGTCCATGTTGTGCGGCACGACCGCAAAGCAGATGTAGTTGCCGGCAGCGCGCTCGCGGTGCGTCCACGCGATGAAGCGCTCGAACCCTTCGACCGTCGTCGGCGGCGGCGAAATGAATCGCGCCACCTCTTCAGTCGACAGCATCGCGAGAAGCGATGGCGCGTCCGAGAGCCGGAGCTCTCGCAGCGCGACCGTCGATCCAGTGAGCACAGGAAGCGCCTGTCGCCAGTCGCTCGTCGTGACGTTTTGCGCGGAAGCCATGACGGAGTGCACGTCAATCACCTCTTCAGCATCGCGGAAAGGCATCTTCTCCATTAGAAGCCCCCTCCCAGGATGCCGCCGAGCGTACCCAGGGTGTTCGACGTCGTGCCGGTCGCGCCGAACGATGGCAGTGGCGGTGGCGGCGGTCCAAACAACTCCTCGAGTGGTATCGTGTCGAACACCAGCGGATCGGCGTCTGGATTGTCGAAGAGCGCAGCGTCCTCTCCCGAGCTGCCCCACGTCACGTCCTCACCCTCGGCCGCCGAGCCCCACACGATCTCGTCGAGTACTCCGCTGGTGCCCCACACGATGTTCTCGTCGTCGGCCGCGGTGCCCCACACGATGTTCTCGAAACCATCGAGGGCGGTGCCCCATACGATGTTCTCGCAGTCTCCCCCGCCGCACGAGGTGCCCCAGACGATATTCTCGTCGTCGCCGCTCGTGCCCCACACGATGTTCTCGTCGTCGAACGTGCCCCAGACGATGTTCTCATCGTCGGCGAGCGTGCCCCAGACGATGTTCTCGTCGCTGTCGGCCGTGCCCCAGACGATGTTCTCGCAATCGCTATCGCCGCAGAGCGTGCCCCAGACGATGTTCTCGTCGTCGGCCGTGCCCCAGACAATGTTCAGCTTCCAGGCGCTGCCGTTCGGCTTGAGCACTCCGCCCTTGATGCGGCGGCTGCCCCAGTTGATCTTCTTGCTCCACTTCCAGGAGGTGGGATACGCGGCTCCTGGCGTCGCTTTCGCGAAGTAGCGCGCGAGCTCCACCGCGCCGTGCGCGTTCAGGAACCCGGCGCCCTGCGTCAGCGCGTTGTACTGGTACTCCTGCGCCGTGTACTGGAGAATCCCTTTGACGAGGTTCGGCGTCAGCTTCGGATTCGCCTGCAGCATCAGCGCGACGGTGCCGGCGACCACCGGCGACGCCATGCTGGTTCCGCTCAGGCTGAGGTACGGCTTGTGGGCCGTGTTACGGGTGCCATGCAGAAGGAACGCGGCCTTCTGGAGATAGAACTGGCTCTCGGGACTGACGAGCGAGACCATGCCGGTGCCGGGCGCGACCAGGTCGGGCTTGGCCTCGTGATCGACCGCCGTCGGACCGCGCGAGCTGTAGCTCGCGATCTTGTCGTCGTAGCGGTGGACCGTTCCTTCCGTGCTGGAGGCGCCGACCGTCAGCACCCACGGCGCGTTGCCGGGAGCCGTGATGCCGCCGTACTGCGCCTTGCCGTTTGCTTTCTTGCCGAGGTTCCCGGCTGCCGTCACGACCACGATCCCCGCGTCGGTCGCGCGCTTGGCGGCGAGCGTGAGCGGATCCGTGTTGTAGGACTCGGTGACGCGCGCGCCAACCGAGAGGTTGATCACGCGGATGTTGTGCGTGACCCGGTTCGCCACGGCCCACTCGAACGCGGCGATGACGTCGCTGATGACGCCGTTGCCCTGCCCGTCGAGCACCTTGAGGCTGACGAGGTGCGCCGCGGGCGCGATGCCGGCGCGGGCGCCGTACGAGTCGTAGCCATTGCCGGCGATGATGCCGGCCACGTGCGTGCCGTGACCGTTGTCGTCGTACGCCACCGGGTTGTCGTTCACGAAGTCGACGAACGCCGTTACGCGCTGCCCAGCAACGACGCGAACCTTGCTCGACCAGCCCTCGTAACCGAGGTCGTCGTGGAAGTGCGCGATGCCGGAGTCGATAACCGCGACGCCGACGCCAGCGCCGTCATAGCCCCACTGCGAGGTCGCGGCGCGGGCACCGACGGCCGCCGCCGCGCGATTGAGGTGCATCGCGATCGGACGGTCGTAGTGGATGCTGAGCACTTCCGAGCGCTCGGCCAGCGCCTTGATCATGCGGTTGGGCAGCTCGACGACCATTCCGTCGATCAGCCGCAACTTCCGTCCGAGCCGGCCGCCAAGCTTTCGCACTTCCCGCGAAGCATTGTCGTCGTGGCCCGGCTTGAGCGTGATGATCACGCGGGAGGTACCAACCAGCCGACCCGAGCGAGACTTCAACTCGCGATCGATCTTTTCGTATTTCTGGTTCCCCCGGCCGTGCTGGCGGTTCGGCTTGGCCGCCGTGGCTGGCGCAGCGAGCGCCACCACCGCCACCAGCGCCAGCGCCGGGGTCAACCATGAGTTCAGTCTCTCTCGGAAACGCATCGGATCTCGTCCTTTGAATACCTTCCGCCTACCGGAAGTGGTGACAGTCGCAACTTCATGGATACCCGCCTGATCGCAGGCGGTGGGTCGAGTCAATGAGCCTCTCAATGAACCGCGGCGCCCCACACCGCTTTCGCTCTCCGCCAGTCGTCGCGCACGATCGACCAGAGCGCCTGGTCGTGGAAGCGGCCGTTGCGCAGGAAGCTCCGGCGGAGCGTCGCTTCGCGAACGGCGCCAATCTTTGCGAGCGCGCCATTGCCGCGTCCGTTCTCGACGACCGCGCGAGCCTCGAGACGAAGCACGCCGACGGCGTCGAACGCGAAATCAATCGTCAGCTGCGCCGCCGCCTTGAACGCGCCCGTGCCCCAGAAGGACTGGCCAATCGCAAACCCCCACTCGGCGGTCGCGAATCCGGGATCGAGCTGGCGCACCTGAAAGATGCCGACTGCCGTGTCCATGCCCGCAGGCACGACGGCGAAGCAGACATAGCGGCCGGCCGCGCGCTCGTGCTGCGCCCACGCGATGAAGCGCTCGAAACCCTCGACTGTCGTCGGCGGCGGCGAGATGAAGCGCGACACTTCCTCGTTCGTCATCAGGTGCAGGAGCGCAGCCGCGTCCGAAGTCCTCAACTCGCGGAGCGTCACGGCACCGTTCGAGAGAACGGGAAGCGCCTGGCGCCAATCGGTGGCGAGATGCGCGTCGGGTGTCGCCTGCGCCAGCGGCAGTTGAGTGCGAGCGCTCGTTACTTGTCGAAGCGTGTTCAGCATTTGTGATTCGCCCTTGATCGCAGTCGTCTATGTCCGCGGACACGTTGGGACAGCCAACGGCAGAGCAAGCACAGGGCCACGGATGAGCAAGGGTGCCAAGAGCCCAGTAAATACTGGTGGATGAATAAGTTGCGAGTTCAGACCAATTGTGCGTGAGCGCTCCGCGCTCACACGTGGTGAGCCGCTTCGGGACAACCAAAGTTGTAAGTTCCTGCAATGCTCTTGTTAAGCTCTAGCAAGTAAAGCAGTTATTGAAAATGCACTGTTCAGGTACACGAGTGCAGCTCTGGAACACTCTGCGCAAAAATGTCAGATCTTTTGGAATCAGTGATTTAGGAGAGATTGCCGGCGCGGCGAGTGCGGATTCGACCCCAGGGTGAGATGAACGGCCAGCGTGGCTAACACAATTGTCAGCGCGGGAGCGAAAAGCCAGGGCGCCTCCACCATCGCTCGTCCCTGACCGGCGTCTCGGAGCATGGCGCCCCAGCTCGGACTTGGCTCGCCGAAGCCCAGGCCGACGAAGGACAGGGTCGCTTCAGCGAGGACGAACGCCGGCAGCAGCAGGGTTGTCTGCACGACGAGAAATCCCAGGGCGGCGGGCAGCAAGTGCCGTAGCAGCAACCGCGTACGACTTGCGCCGATCGCCCGCGCAGCTTCTGCGTACTCCCTGGTCCGCTCCGAAGCGACGATCGCCCGGACGCCTCTGGCCGCAAACGGCCAGCCGACCGCGGCCAGGACGAGCGCGATCGTCCAGAAGACCTGCGGCGTCGTCAGAACGAGAGGCATGGACGCACGAAGCGCGAGGACCACGTAGACGCCTGGCAGGGCGATCACGAAGTCGGACGCGCGCATCAGGAAGTCGTCGATTCCCCGCCCCGAGAGGGCCGCGATGCTCCCGGCCAACGCGCCGAGGACGAGCGCCCCCAGCGCGCCAACCAGCGCGACGCCAAGGGACAGTCGAGTGCCGCCCGCGAGGCGGGCGAACTGATCGCGCCCGAGAGCATCGGTGCCGAACGGGAACCATGGCGCGGTCCGATCGGGATCCACGGACACCAGCGCGCCCTGGCGGAACCAGCGGAGCGGAAGGCGGCGGCTTCGATCCTCCGCATAGCGTCGTGCGAGACGATCTTCGAGGACGAGCGGATAGACGAACGGCGCCCGCGGGCGGCCCTCGGCGTCGATGACGCGCGGGATCATCGGCGGCGCGTAGACGAATTCCGCGAACTGATCGCCCGGACGATGGGGCGTCATCCATGGTCCAGCGATGCCCAGTGCGGCGAGCGCGAGACACATCAGCAATCCCCAGTGACGGCTTCGGCGTCCCGCCGGGTGTACGACGGCGTTCGGTTCGCCGATCACGCGCGCTCCTCCACCCGGGGATCGGCAATCGCAAGCGCCATGTCGGACACGAGAATGCCGAGAGCCAGCAACACGGCGCCCACCGCGGCGCACCCGGCGACGAGGAAGAGATCACGCGCGACGAGCGCCTCGAACATCAGCGCCCCCAGGCCCGGCCACGACGTGACGATCTCCACGGCGAACGAGCCGCTCAGCACGCTGCCGACGATCGCTCCGTAGATCGCCAGTACCGGCGTCAGCGAGAGCCTGAACGCGTGGCGCCAGACGATGCGCGTCATCGAGCATCCGCGGGCCAGCGCGGCACGGACCGACGGCGCCTGCAGCGCGTCGTGCATGGCCTGCGACTGCAAGCGTTCGAGAGTCGCGGCGATCGGCAACGCCAGCGCGATGGTTGGAAGGACGAGGTACCGGCCCGTCGTGAGCCAGAACGTCCCCTGATCGCCCGACGAGAACCCGCCGACCGGAAGCCAGCCGGTTCGCGACGCGATCAGCAGGAGACCGAACGACGTGACGAGGGACGGAACGCACAGGATGATCAGGGACAGTCCCCTGGCCGCGCGCGTCAGCAGGTTGTGACGGCTGCCCGTGATGATTCCAGCGGGGATCCCGACGATCGTCGCGAGGAGCAGCGCCGCGGCGCCGAGGAGCGTCGTCTTCTGCGCGCGCTCCGCGACGAGCTGCGCGACGGGCCTCCGGTACTTGAGCGACTCCCCGAGATCGAATCGCACCGCGCGCCCGAGCCACGACCCGTACTGCGCGATGAATGGACGATCGAGACCGAGCCGGTGGCGTTCAGCCGCCGCCATCGCAGGATCGACGTCGAACGCGGTCAAGGCGTCGCCCGGTGCGAGGTCGACGAGCAGCATCGCCGCCGACGAGACGAGCAACACGAGGAGCGCGCCGAACAATGCGCGCCGGACGAGAAAGCGCAGGAGTCCGCGGCCCACGGCGTGATTGTCGGCGCGAAACGGTCGCGCCGTTATCGCGCCCTCGCGAGCGTATCCGCGCTCCACAGCAGTTGTGGAACCTGCGGGGCCGGCGTCGCGTTCACGACGCGCGCGGTCGTCGCGATGGAGATTCTCGGCGCGACGAAGTAGATCGAGGGCAATTCCTCGCCCATGATCTTCTGCACCTCCGCGAACGCCCTCTGACGCTCCGGCAGATCGGGAGCGGTCGCGACCGTGCGCATCAACTCGTCAATCCGCTTTTCCCAGTCGGTGGCGGGGACTTTCTGCGACGGGTTCCAGAAGTGAAATGGCCCCGAGCTGAGCCACAACTCCGGGTTCAGCGCCGGATCCGTGGAGCTCGTCTGGAGCCCGAAGTAGATCGCGTCGTAGTCTCCGGCCTGCCATCGCTGCGCGATGCCGCCGGGATCGAGGGAGACGATGTCGACCTGAATCCCAAGCTGACGCAGCTGTTCCTGGAGCACGGACGCCACCCGCTCGCGAAGGTGACCGGCCTGCGTGATGATCGAAAACCTTGGCGCGGCGCCCGCCGCGTCCTCGATCCGGCCATCGCCATTGCGGTCCGTCAGGCCGGCGCTCGTCAGCAGCGCCGCGGCCTTGGCGCGATCGAGCGCGCACGAGGGAGCGTCGGCGGAAAACCACCGCTTGTTGCCGGGAGTGACGGGTCCGTAGATCGGCACCGCGGCGCCCAGGTAGACGGTGTTCACGATCGCCTGCCGATCCACGCCGCACGAAATGGCCTGCCTGAAATCCCGCTGCCCCATCCACGGCGCACGGCGCTGTGCCGCGCGCGCGGGCCTGAGGTTGAACGACAGGAAGTCGGGGTCGAGCCCGACGCTGACGTCCATCATCCTGAGCTTCCCCTGATCCGTCAGCCGTTTGAACGCCGAGTAATCCTGCGGCCTGATGTCAGCGTTCGTCATCAGGTCGATCTCGGACGCCTCGAGCCGCAGGGCTTCCGTATTCTGATCCGGCGTAACCGCCAGGATCAGGCGATCGAGATACGGCAGCTGGCGGCCGTTCCCGTCGCGGCGGAAGTAGTGGGGATTGCGGGCGAACACCAGCCGCTGGCCTGCGACGTGCTCGGTGAGCACGAAGGGTCCGAGCCCGGCGATCTCGGAGAGCGGACGCGAGGGCGACCAGACCTTCGCGAAATCGCCGCTGGCGAGCGCGGCCTCGAGCCGGTGCTTCGGCAGGATCGGCAGGTTGTCGAGCACCCGCACGCCGGGCGCAAAGACCTCGGGAAAGCGCAGTGTGATGGTTCGCGCGTCGCGGGCCGTGGCCTCGATCGGCCTGCCGTTGACCGTCATTCCCGCCGCGAGCGAGCTGTTGACCCCCGGGTCGTAGACCGCGCGAAACGAAAAGATCACGTCAGCCGACGTGAACGGCACGCCGTCCGAGAACTTGATGTCGGGGCGGAGGGTCACCGTGTAGGTCAGCCCGTCGGCCGAGAGCACCCAGCTTTCGGCCAGCCACGGCTCGAGTTCATCCGTCACGCGATTCACGCGCGCGAGGCGCGCCTGCGTGAGCAGCGTGAAAACCTCCGTCGCGGCGCTCTGGCCGTTCGGGAGCAACCGGTTGTACGTCGCGGGCTCGGACCGGACCGAGGCGACGAGATCGCCTCCGCCGGCTGGCGCGGACGACGACGGAGACGTCGAGGGCGCCTCCGACGAACGGCAGCCGGTCGCGAGAACGAGCCCCGCGAGAACAATCGCCGGGAGCGGTTTGAGCATGGTGGCCACGTGAGGAACGCACCGGCCAACAGCTTGGCCGGTCGCGATCGACCTCCTTATCGGCATTTTCGCCGGGTATGCGATTCCCGACCCCTTTTTCCTGGCGGGTAGGCCAAGTTCTTGGCTCTCTGGGCGCGAAACCGTTACGGCTGAGCGTTGATAGCAATCAAGCCGCTCGCCCGGAATGTCCATAGTAGACCAAACAGTTCGCTCGTGCTCTCTACAATTTGCCTCCGGCTGCAACGGTTGAGTGTGGCACGAACGCTGCCTTTGGTCCGGATACACCCTGCGATTTTGAGTTGGCGGCGTCTATGACCCACACACAGATCGGCATCAAGCGATTCGTCGTCGTCATCGCAAGCCTTTCGTTGCTGCTGGTGTCTGCGATTAGCACGGAGGCGGGGCAGCGGCGCGCCCGGCTCTCCCGCGACCTTTCGGAGCGGCTCGCCGTCCGAGCCGACGCGCCTGTCGACATCATCGTCACGGCTGGGGAGACCGAGGTCGACACACTCGCCACACGGTATGGCGCACGGGTCAAGAAGCGGCTGCGAAATGGGGCGGTGCTGGAAGTGACCGGCGGTCAGCTGGCCGATCTCAGTGAGGACGCCGACGTCGCCGCGGTTGCTGGCGACGTGCCGGTGCGGACCATGAGCGTGACGACGACCGCCATCGGCGCCGACCAGGTGTGGAGCGGGGCGGAGTCCTGGCCGCGAGGATTCTCCGGCCGGGGCGTCGGAGTCGTGGTGATCGACACGGGCGTCGATCCGCGTCACCCCCGGGTGGCGTCGCGCGTCGCGCTCAGCCTGGACTTCACCGACGACACGCGGCTCCGCGGACGCGACGAGAACGGGCACGGGACGCACGTCGCGGGGCTCGTGGCGGAGGTCGCTCCCGGCGCCCACATCATCAGCCTCAAGACCATGGGGGCCGACGGCTCCGGGCAGACCAGCAACGTGCTCGCCGCATTCGACTGGGCGATCGAGCATCGCCGCGAGTGGAACATCAAGGTCATCAACCTCTCGCTCGGGCATCCGATCCTGCAGTCGGAGAAGGACGATCCTCTGTGCCAGGCCGTCAAGCGCGCGACCGACGAGGGGATGCTCGTGACCGTCGCGGCAGGCAATGCCGGCAAGACGCTCGAGGGAACGCCGATCGTCGGGGGGATCTGGTCGCCGGGCAATTCCCCGTCGGCGTTGACCGTGGGGGCGCTGAACACGCTTCAGACCGCCGTGCGGTCCGACGATGTGATGGCGACCTACAGCTCGCGCGGGCCCACGATGATCGACGGGGTGCTGAAGCCGGAGCTCGTGGCGCCCGGCAACCGCCTGGTGTCGGCCGTGCCGCGGGACGGCTACCTGCCGCGGACGTACCCGGAGCGGGTCGTCGGGCGCGGCGCGGACGTGCAGATGGAGTTGAGCGGCACGAGCATGTCGTGCGCCGTCACCGCGGGAGCCGCGGCGCTGCTGCTGGAGTCGCGGCCGTTGAGGCCCCGGGAGTCGAAGCTGCTGCTGCAGTTCACGAGCAGCCGCGTGGCGGGGAGCGGACTGATAGAGGCGGGTGCGGGGAGCCTGAACATCGTCGCCGCTGTGGGGGTCGCGAGGGGAAGAGCCGATATGGCTCACGACACTCAGATTGCCGGTGAGGCGCAACGTTCATCACTTCTTGCGTACAAACACGACGACGACGCCACGACGGTCGTAGCCGCTGGACCTCAGGAGAACGTCGTGTGGACAGGCCTGTTACCCGCCGATAGCGCTGTCCAGGCTCCCGTCGTATGGGCGAACTCCATTGTTTGGACCAACGCAACTGCTCCGACAACAAGCTTCGAGCACATCAACTCTGTGGTCTGGACCAACTCCATTGTCTGGACCAACTCGATTGTCTGGACCAATTCCATTGTTTGGACCAACTCAATTGTCTGGACAAATTCCATTGTCTGGACCAACTCCATCGTCTGGACAAATTCGATTGTGTGGACGAATGTCACACCAACAATTGCGGATGCGAGCTAACGAAGGGGTGCAGAAGTGTGAACGCGAGATTGGGCTCCGCACTCCAATAACGGACTGATTGCGAACGGAGATGACCATGCGTATTATTGTCTGGACCGACTAGCTCAGATCATCGACTGCCCCTCACGGCCACAGCTGTTGCTGTGGCCGTGTCAGTTCTGTGATGGCCAAGTCAAAAACATTCTCTGCGCTCCCATCAGGGAGCAAGGCGTACATTGCCGGCGTTGTCGCGATCGGCGCCATGACGGTGTCTCACGCGATCTACGGCCTTGTAAGTCAGGACACCGGCTGGCGATGGCTCGTATTGGCCGTCCTAACCTTCCTCAGCGGTTCGGCGACCCTTAAACTCCCGGCACTTCCCGCCACAATCTCCGTCTCCGAAACGTTTGTGTTCACGTCCGTTCTGCTGTTCGGACCATCCGCCGGCACTCTGACGGTTGCCCTAGATGCCTTTGTCATATCCTGTTGGTCGTATCGCCGCGGCGATCCGTTCTATAAGATCACCTTCAACCTCTTTGCGCTACCGCTCACAATCTGGACCGCCTCACATCTATTTCTCTCTTCCCGGCGTCGAACCTCTATATCAAAATGTTCACGTCCAGATATCAGCCCTATTTCTGCCTCTCGCGCTACTAGCAACGCTTTACTTCTTACTAAATAGCTGGATCATTACGTTTGCCATCGCTCTCGAAAGCAATCGGCGTCCCCTTCCTTTGTGGCGTGAACATTTCACTGTGCTCTCACTTAACTACTTCGGCGGGGCGTCAGTGGCGTTTCTTCTCGTCGGCTATTCTAGGGATCTCGACTACAAGTACGTTTTGTTGATTGCCCCTCTGCTATTAGTTCTCTATTTGACCTTTCGCTGGCAGATTGGGCGCGCTGTCGATGCAAACCGCCATCTCTCAGAACTAAACAACCTCTACATGTCCACGATCGAGACTTTGGCGATGGCAATCGACGCCAAAGACCAGATTACACACGGACACATTCGCCGCGTCCAGTCGTACGCGATCGGCTTGGCAGATAGAGTAGGCGTAAAGGATGCCTCATTGATTCGGGCTATTGAAGCCGCGGCCTTGCTCCACGACATGGGCAAACTAGCCGTTCCTGAATATATTCTCAACAAACCGGGACCGCTTACGCCCGCCGAATTTGACAAGATGAAGCTCCACTCAAGTGTAGGTGCTGACATCCTGTCCGCAATCGATTTTCCCTATCCCGTCGTACCTATTGTTAGACACCATCACGAGAACTGGGACGGCACCGGCTATCCAGATCGACTCGTGGGAACACAGATTCCTGTAGGTGCGCGTATCCTATCGGTTGTCGATTGCTTCGATGCGCTGACTTCGGATCGCCCATATCGACCGAGACTGACCGACAAGGAGGCTATCCAGATACTCCGAGACCGTCGGGGGACGATGTACGATCCTATGGTCGTTGATACGTTTATCGAGGTGCATCACGAAATAGCACCGGCCTCTGCAGGACACGCGACACCCATGCCCTTGCGCGCACTGAGTAGCACTGTCCAGGCTGCGCCGTCTTCATCAACCCTCAAGCCGCTTGATGACATTACAGCTAGCACTGAGGAGATGCTCACGTTGTTCGATCTCGCCCGAGGTTTGGACACACAAATGAGCGTTCAGGACGCCGGTGATGTAATCGCCAAACACCTTCGCCGCTTGGTGCCAAGCTCTATGGTTGTGTTCTTCCACTATGACCAGGAGTCTGATGAGTTGGTGGCTGCTCATGTATCGGGCGAGCACGCAGCATTGATATCTGAGTTTCGAGTCGGAGTAGGTCAACGTCTGTCTGGATGGGTTGCCGCCCACCGCCAGAGCATCAGAAACTCGGACCCAATACTGGATTTTGGTGACGCAGTTCGTGCAATGACTCCACGACCCCGGAGTTGTCTGAGTGCGCCTCTTACCGTCCGAGATGAACTGGTTGGTGTACCTGTCGCTTTATTCGACTATTGAAAATGCATATACAGAGGATCACCAGCGGATAGTTGAGGTGGTCTCTCTACAAGTATCGACCATTCTAAGGAATGCTACTGACTTCGATCGGACGCGCAAGCGGTCCTTTCGTGATCAGCTTACCGGACTACCGAACATAGAACATTTGTATCAGCTTACGCGCGCTGCCACATCACAGGGTAGCGCAAGCGAGCCGTTCTCTATACTTGTATTGGATATAGTAAACTTGGCGCAGTTCAATAGTGCCTACGGCCAGCAGATGGGGGATTAAATCTTGGCGCGGGTTGTAAGAGCGACTCGCCGGAGTCTTCGGGCGGCAGACTTTCTATTTCGCTTTCGGGATGATGAGTTTATCGTGTTGCTGCTGCAAACTGATTCAGAGACCTGCTCCATTATTTCGAAACGCGTCACCGACGCGCTGCAGCGGGAGGCCACTGGTACCCTCCCATCTTTTGCGGTAAGTGTCGGCTCGGCGACAACACCGATGGACGGGGAGGCGATCGAAGGCCTCATTGAGGTTGCGGGAGGCCGGCTAAGACACACTGAGGGGCCCCGCTCAGCCGAACCTGGTACGGGATTCGTGCACTGAGCAGCTCCTGTGATCCGCACCATCCCGAGCGGCGTGTTTGAATTTCTTAAGCCTCCGCTTATACAGGGGCGTTTCGCCAGGGCCCTTAGTCTGCTCGAGCAACATAGAAAGCTGGCAAAGGAGCATCCGGCAGAGTATGAACTCCTACTGAGCGAACTGTTCCTGGAAACTGGAGATACCGACAGGGCGGTCGAGTCGGCCAAGTCATGCCTTCAACGAAGGGACGTATCTCCTGTCCAACGGACCCGAGGGCGAGTTGTTATCGCGATCGGGGCGTTCTACCAAGGGGACGTAAACCGAAGCCTTGCGCTTCTATCCCAGGCCCTCGAAAGAGGTGCGACAGTCTGCCTCTGACAATCTCAGGACCGCGGTCGAGTTGCTCGACTTCGCAATTGGCTTAAATGTCCAGCCGATTGAGGCGGTACTGTCTCGGCTACCTGACGTACGCAGACGAGTGCTGCACGCCGGGGATCCTCAACTCGCCATTCTCCTCCGTATTGCAGTCGCGAGGGCTGAGGCTCGGCGAGCGTCGCCCATCGAGGCCCAACGTCATCATAAAGCAGCGATCGCGCTAGTCGAACGTGTGCCAAACGTCTGGCTCGAAGGCTTGGTCCACATTGACATGGCTGTGATCGCGGTGCTTCGTGGCGATCTGGAAAGCGGCTTGATCTACGCACGCAGAGCCGGCGAGCTTGCTGCGGAGTCGGGGCATTTTCGTACTCACGTTGCCGCACTGATTAACATTTCACAAATTCTAACTTGTCGCGGTGAGTTGGCGGAGGCTCGAGCGACTATTGACAAATCTCTGCAGCTGGCAGCGGGTAATCGACATCTGATAAGAAGTGCTCAGGACAGTCTGGCAAACCTGTTCATATGTTCAGGGGACTATGAGGAGTGCCGAAAGATCTTTGACGAACTCGATGGCGACTTCCGACAAGCGGGAGAAAGGCGGCCGCATTGGGATGAGTTGACGGAAGCTTATACAAGAGCCCGTTTGGCACAGGCCGAAGGAAACTGGACATCAGCATCGCAGCTTTTGAACGAAACCTTAACCAAGGCCGAGGCTTCTGGAGATCAGATTTGGGTCCGTCGTATTCGTGCGGCGCGGGCACGCTCGCTAGGGTTGCAGGGACGCACCGAGGAAGCGTCGCGTGACTTGGAACAGCTTGTTGATATGGCGGCGACTGACCCAGAGTCCCTCTCAAGACTATGTGGTGCTTTGGCAGCGACTCACTCGGGGACTCCGAGGCCAAACCTGGCGCTTCGCTCGCTCAAGCGGGGAATGCGTATCGCGGAAGGCTTGTCGAACGTAGCACTCCGTGCAGAGCTTGAGGCCGGCCTCGAGGAGCTAGAAGACCAGGTCGCGAGCCGTAAGCAGGCTGAAAACGAGCCGTCAACCTCTCTCGACGCAGCTGTGGCGCTCCTGGAGCTCTCCGGGCACCCTCATATCCTCGCGCGCGAGGCGGTCGCGCTCCTTCAGGACTCCGGCTGCGTGGAGGCGCTGGCCCTCGCGACGACGGGACCTCGCGGCCCGGCGGTCCTCGCGGCCGACGGCTGGACGACGGCCGAGGCCCTTGCGGCGGTCCGCGCGGCGGCCGCCGGCCGACTTCATCGTCGCCGGTGAGCACCGCGACGAGACCTGGCAGATTCTGGCCCGCCCCCGGCCCGCCCTCGACCATCACTGCACCCTCGCCGCCATCCGCAAGCTGGTCGCGACGGCGCGCACGCTCGAAGACTACCGGCGGGACGAGAAGCAGCGCGCCGCGCTGTGGCCCGCAGAGGCCCTCGACGGAGACGCCGAAAGCCTCTGGATCTCCGAGCAGTCCGCCGAGCTCCTCTCGATCGCCAGGCGCATCGCCTCCGCACCGGTCCCGATCCTGCTCACGGGCGAGACGGGCACCGGGAAGGAGATGCTCGCGCGCGTCATCCATCGCGCGTCCGACCGCGCCGACCGCCCGCTGCACCCGTTCAACTGCACCGCGGTCTCGCGCGACATGCTCGAGAGCCAGCTGTTCGGCTACCGCAAGGGCGCGTTCACCGGCGCGGAGGTCTCGTTCCCCGGCGTCATCCGCGCGGCCGCGGGCGGCACCCTCTTCCTCGACGAGATCGGCGACGTCGGCCTCGACGTCCAACCCAAGCTGCTCCGGTTCATGGAACAGCACGAGGTCCATCCGCTCGGCGAACCGCAGCCGGTCAAAGTGGACGTCCGGATCATCGCGGCCACCAACGCCAACCTCGAGCAGCTCGTCGCGCAGGGCCGCTTCAGGGAGGATCTGCTCTACCGCCTCAACGTCGTCAAGCTGCACCTGCCGCCGCTCCGCGATCGCCGCGAAGAGATCCCGTCCCTCGTCCAGCACTACCTCCGCAAGTACGGCGACGAACACCGCAAGGGCCGGCTCACGGTCAGCGACGAGACGCTCGAATACCTGCTCCTCTACTCCTGGCCGGGCAACATCCGCCAGCTGGCCAACGAAATCCGGCGCATGAGCGCGCTCGCAGAGGCAGGCGCGACGCTGACGCCGGCGATGCTGTCGCCGGAAATCCAGGCCTCGCGCCGCACGGTGGCCGCGCCGGCTCCCAACGAGCCGGAGATCCGCCTCCGTCTCGATCAGCGGCTGCCGGACGCGGTCGAAATGCTGGAGCAGACGCTCATCCGCCGCGCGCTCGAGCGATCGCACGGGCGCGTCGAAGAAGCCGCACGGCTGCTGGGCATCTCCCGGAAAGGGCTCTTCCTCAAGCGTCGGAGGTGGGGCCTCCACGCGGAGTCCTGACGCTACCCCCGGACTCCTCCGAAGAACGACGGCAGCGGCATGTCGCGCATCGTGTGCAGTCCCGGCGACGCGTCGAGGATCTTCGGCAGCGAGTTCACCGTGATCGATGTCGTGGCGATGTCGCCGTGGACGCCCCCGGCAATCTTCATCTTCAACGCGGGCGATCCGCTGATCTCCACGGCGTCGTAGGACTCCGGCGCGCCGAGGTAGGCCTCCATGTGCAGCGTGATCACCGGCACGCCGTTGCGATAGCCGATGCCGTCCTGCTCGATCCCGCAGACATATCCCGGATCGACGGCGAGGTACTCGCTCGCCACCGTCAACGTGGCGATCCTCGGCTTGATGTCATCGGTAATCCTGTCGAGCTTCCACCCGAACGCGTCCGCGATCATCGACACCGATTCCGCCAGGCCGACGTGGCGCACGGTTCCATCCTCGACCTTGCGCTGGAACTGCTCGCGCGTGAGCCCCGCGCCGATCTTCTGCTGGAACGGCAGCCGCCGCACACGCGCATCCTGAATGCGATCCACGCGGATCGCGTCCACGCTCTCGCAGACGCCGGTCAGCGCAATCGGCAGCGCGTCCATCACGAACCCCGGATTGACGCCCGTGCCGAGCACCGCCACCTTCGCCTTCTTCGCGAGCTGATGGATCGCGCGCGCGTAGCTTCATGTTCGCCTTCGTCGGATACGACAACTCCTCCGTGGTCGACACGATCGGCACCTTGAGGCGCAGGATCGTCTCGATCTGCGGCAGGATGCTCTTGAGCGACGAGCTCGTGCACAACACGACGACGTCGGGCTTCGTGGACTTGATCGCCTTCTTCGCATCGTTCGAGACCTTGACGCGCAGGTGGCGGCCGAGGCCGGCGACGTCGCCGAGGTCGCGGCCTGCCTTGGCCGGATCGATGTCGACGGCGCCGACGATCTTGAAGCCCTTCCGGGCTGCGACCTGCTTGACGACCCCTGCGCCAATCGGTCCGAGACCGAAGTGGAGAACCTTGATGAGACCCGATCCAGACGCCATGCATGCTCCTGAGAAGACTGAGTAAGTGATCCGCTGATTATATCCGGCCGGCGAACGAACCGCGGCGGACGGGCCAACCATTAGTGCTAGGATTGGCCCGTGTTCGCGCGAAGACTGGCCGTCGCGGCCCCGCTGGCCGTCGCCGCCGCTGCCGCAGTACTCGCTCAACCCGGCCGCCCTGCGCAGGAACCACCGCCGATTCCGCCGCGCGATCCAACCGCGATCACGTCGACGCCCTCGGCACAGAATCAGCCCCGCTCCGCAAGAAACGCGAGCTACACGATCACCGCGCGCCTCGATCCCGCGAGCCGGACCCTCATCGGCGACGAGCTCCTGACCTGGCGCAACACCGCGTCGATTCCGGCGACGAGCCTTCGGTTCCACCTGTACTACAACGCCTGGCGGAACACGCGCTCATCCTGGATGCGCGAGCGGATCCTCTCCGGCGACGCTCAAATCGCCGATCGTCCGGAATCCGACTGGGGCTGGATCGACATCACGAGCCTCAAGCTCGTCGCAACGGGCGGCGCGCCGGTCGACGTCACGTCGAGCCTCAGGTACCTCGCCCCAGACGACGGCAACCCCGACGATCGAACGGTCGCGGAGATCCCGCTGCGCACGGCGATCGAGCCCGGGCAGACCATCAACGTCCAGATCGCGTGGTCATCCAGGATTCCGCGCACGTTCGCACGGACGGGCGTCATCGGCAACTATTACTTCATCGCCCAGTGGTTCCCGAAGATCGGCGTCTTCGAAGACTCCGGGTGGAACTGTCACCAGTTCCATGCGGCCACGGAGTTCTTCGCGGACTTCGGCGTGTACGACGTGCGCCTGACGGTGCCGGCCGGCTGGATCCTCGGCGCGACGGGCGTCGAGCGGGGACGGCGCGACGAGGGCGATCGGACGACCACGCATCACTACACCGCGGAGGACGTCCACGATTTCGCCTGGACGACGAGCCCTGACTACGTCGAACGAACCGAGCGTTTCGCGCACCCCGGGCTGCCGTCGGTGGCCATGCGCCTGCTGCTGCAGCCTGAGCACGTCCGGCAGGCGGACCGGCACTTTCAGGCGGCGCGGGCGGCGTTTCGCTACTACGGCGAGTGGTTCGGCGCCTATCCCTACCCGGCGCTCACGATCGTCGATCCCGCCTGGCAGAGCGACGTGGACGGCATGGAGTACCCGATGCTGTTCACGGCAGGCACGCGCTGGCTCGCCCCGCGGCGCGTCGCGGTGCCGGAGGATGTGACCGTGCACGAGACCGGACATCAGTTCTGGTATGCGACGGTCGCGACCAACGAGTTCGAGCATGCGTGGATGGACGAGGGCATCGTCACGTTCGCGACCGCGCGCACGCTCGAGCAGTTCTTCGGACCGCAGTACTACTCGAAGCGGTATTTCGGAGGATTCGTACCCTGGGTGTTCGACGATCTCCCGATGACCCGCGCGGTCGACGGCAACTATCTCGACGGCTACCGGGCAGCGGCAACGTCGGAGACGCCGTCCACGCCGACGTGGCGCTACTGGCCTGGCACCGCGGCGAGCATCACCTACAGCAAGACCGCGCTCTGGCTGCACACGCTCGAACGGATGGTCGGGTGGGAGACGCTGCAGCGCATCATGTCCACGTTCTTCAACCGCTACGCCTTTCAACATCCGCAGCCGCGCGACTTCTTCGCGGTGGCGAACGAGGTCAGCCGCCGGGACCTCGCGTGGTTCTTCGACCAGGTGCACCGCAGCTCGAGCTCCTTCGACTACGCCATCGACGTGCTCCAGAGCGAGCGCGCGAGCGATCGCGGGTACTTCGGCAGCGCCGGTGGGCAGGCCTTCTCCTCGAACGAGCGTGCCGGCGACGCCTATCGGACGACCGTTGTCGTCCGGCGCAAGGGCGACGGCATCTTCCCCGTCGACGTTCGCGTCGTGTTCGAGAACCAGCAGGACGTCCGATGGCAATGGGACGGACGCGATCGCTGGAAGAAGTTCGAAGTGGACCGGCCGGTCCGCGCCGTCACCGCGCAGGTGGATCCGGAGCGCGTGCTCCTCCTCGACGTCAACTACACCAACAACAGCCGCTCGCTCGAGCCGGAAGCCAGGCCGGCAGCGCGGAGATGGTCGCTGGCGTGGCTGCTCTGGCTGCAGGATCATCTCCTGACGTACGGGTTCTTCATTTGACGGTCTGGAGCGCGTGGAGGGACGGCGTGCGGCGCGTCAACGGCGCGCCATTCGTGCTCGCGGGCATGTTCCTGCTGACGCTGCTCGTCGCGCTCCCGCTCTCCATCGCGCTGCGCGGGATGATCGAAGCGCACCTCGGCGACAGCCTTGCGGCGAACTCGCTGGTGTCGGGCAACAGCCTCGACTGGTGGCAGGAGTTCTCCTCGCAGGCGACCGGACTCGGCACCACGTTCGTGCCGTCGATCGTGGGGTTCGGGGCCGTGCTCGACAACATCGGCGGCCTGCTCGACAACCTGCCCATGGCGGCGACGATCGTCGGCGCGACGGCGGCCTGGCTCGTGATCTGGTCGTTCCTGAGCGGCGGCGTCCTCGATCGCTACGCGCGCCGGCGCCCCACGCGCGCGTACGGGTTCTTCGCCGCCTGCGGAATCCACTTCTGGCGCTTCGCGCGCCTCGGCGTCGTCGCGTGGATGGTGTACTACGTGCTCTTTGCCGGAGTGCACCCCTGGCTTTTCGAGACGTTCTATCCGTGGGCGACGCGGAATATGACCGTGGAGCGCACGTCGTTCGCCGTGCGGATTCTCTGCTACCTGATCTTCTGCACGCTGCTCGTCGCCTGCAATCTCGTCTTCGACTACGCGCGCATCCGCATCGTCGTCGAGGATCGGCACAGTGCGATCGGAGCGCTCGTGGCAGCCGTTCGGTTCGTGCGCCGCAATCCGTCGACCCTGTCGCTCTATCTCTTGAACGGCGTGCTCTTTCTCGCACTCGCGCTTGCCTACGCGCTGCTGTCTCCGGGCGCACCTGGCGGGCTCGCCTTCTGGATCGCGTTCGGCATCGGAGAGATCTACATCCTGATTCGCCACTACGTGAAGCTGCTCTTCTACGCGTCCCAGATCGCGTTCTTCCAGGGAGCGCTGGCGCACGCGTCCTACACAGCGGCGCCTGCCGTGGAGTGGCCGGACTCGCCCGCCGCGGAGTCGATCGGGAACGCGGTTTCCTGAACTCTCTCGGTTCAGGGTTCTAGGTTCAGGGTTCACGGTTCAGGGTTCAAGGTTCACGGTTCCCACGGTCAAGCCGCGCGGATCGGAGTGCTATATTCGTTCGATGAATCCCACGGTCGAGTCAATCGTCGACTGGTTGCGCCGCCGCATGGCGGCGGCGGCTGCGCGCGGGTTTGTCGTCGGGTTGAGCGGCGGCGTCGATTCGGCGGTGGTCGTGCGGTTGTGCCAGCTCGCGGCGCCGGGGCAGGTCGCGGGTGTCATCATGCCGTGCGGGAACGACCCGCGTGATGAGGCGGATGCGATGCTCGTCGCCGCGGAGTTCGATGTGCCGGTCGCGACGATCGATCTCCTGCCGGCTTACGATGCGCTCGTCTCGGAACTGCGGACGGCGCTCGACGGTCTTCCATCCGAAATCGCGGCGCCGGCGCTGCGTGGCGACGGGGCCGCCCGGGTGCCGCTCGGCAACATCGGGCCGCGCCTGCGGATGACGTCGCTGTACTTCCTGTCGAACTCTCTCAACTACCTCGTCGCAGGCACCGGCAACCGCAGCGAGCTGACGATCGGCTATTTCACCAAGCACGGCGACGGCGGCGTCGACGTGCTGCCAATCGGTCACCTGTTCAAGAGCGACGTCCGGCACCTTGCGAAGGATCTCGGGGTGCCTCAATCGATCATCGACAAGGCGCCGGCTGCCGGGCTCTGGCTCGGCCAGACCGACGAGGCAGAGATGGGATTCGCGTACGCGGATCTCGAGAGGTATCTCTCGACGGGGCCCGAAGGCGTGTCGCCAGCGATCGCGCTGCGGCTCGAGCGTTCGATCCGGGCGAGCGAGCACAAGCGCGCGCTGCCGCCGACACCTGGCGATTCGTAGCGTTCCCAGGCCGCGTCCGGCTCCATCCGGACTCTCACTACCCGGCACCCACACCGAGGTCCATGGTCGCAGGGGCGGGTTCGGCCACCACCGGCGTCTCTTTCTCACCCGCCAACCGGCGGCGGGCGATCCTCAGACTCTGCTTGATCATCGGATCGGGATCGCGTTCGAACCGGTTGAGCTCGTCACGCATGTCGTGCATCTGCAACGCGCCGACCGCGTAGATCGCGCTCGATCGCAGCCACGGGTCGTCGCTGCCGAGCAGCGTCTCCACGGACTGTTCCGCGGAATCGAGCGGAGCGCCCACGAGGCGATTGGCGAGGTCGATGCGCTCGGCGGTCGTGACCTGGGCATCGAGCAGCGGCACGAGCAACTGCCGAAGCTCCGGCGCCAGGACGTTGTCGAGCAGCTCGAGCGAGTTCGCTCGCACGAGTTCGTCGGACGATCTGAGGCCGATGTAGGCGTCGTGCAGGCCCACGTGCGGCAGCAGCAGCGCCATCAGGCGGAAGATTCGATCGAGCTCCTGCTCCATCGCGCGCTCCATCGCCTGGATCACGGGGTCCTCCTCCTTCAGCCGTGACCGCAGCGGGCCGAGCACCTGGTAGGAGCGGTAGTGCCCGGCGATCTCGGCCGCCAGAAGAAGATTGACCGTCCCTGGATCCAGCGTGACTTCCGGGTGCACGAGGCGCAGCTTGTTCAGGGACGCGATGACGCGGTGCCGCAGCGTGACGTCGGCCTGGAGCAGCCCGCCGATGAGCGCCTGCTCCGCTTCGGCCGTACCGATCCTGACGAGGACAGGCGGCAGCTCGCGACGCAGGTCGAGCGTCGCGCTCTCGTCGCGGAGCGTCGTCTCGATGTCAGGAATGACCGCGTTCCCGAAGCGCGCCAGCGCGGCCGCGGCGTCCTCCACCAGCTCGTCTCTCTCGAGGGCCGCCATCAACGGCTGGATCAGCTCCTCGCGCGCAATCGTACCGGCAGAATCGATCGCGGCGCGCGCCACCGCCTCATCCTCGTCCCGGATGAGCGCGTCGAGCAGGTCGATGAACGAATCGGGCACGAGCGCGATCAACTTTGCCGCCTCCACGCGTTCGCGTGCGCCATTCGTTCCGTCCGCCCGCACCATGCCTTCGAGCAGCGCCCTCGCGGCGTCGAGATTCTGCGCGGGCCCCGGTGAAGCCAGGAACGCCGCCATGCCGGCCCGAATCGAGAAATCCTCGAAGTCGCCCAGCTGTTGAATCTGCGCGAGCGGATCGACATGCATCTCGCGGGTCAGATAGAGGAGCGCCTCGGTCCGGACGCCGAGATCCGGATCCTTCAGCAGGTTCACCGCCTTCTCGGCGATCTCGCGATCGCCGGCCGACCGCAGAATCGAGAGCGCGCGGCGTCTGATGTCGCCCTCGGGGTGCGACAGCAGCAGCCGCAGCGACGGGAGCCAGGTCCTGGTCTGCTGCGCCTCGAGCAGGCCAAGCGCGTATCGCACCTCGCCCGGCTCGCCGCCCGCGAGCTTCCGGCGGAGCGCCTCGGCGGCAGACCGTTCGATGGTCGTGGACGCGGCGCGCTCGGTATCGAGGCGATGCCGGTGAATGCTGTCGTGGATGGTCCTGACGTATTCCGCGCGCAGCCGCCACGCGACCAGCACCCAGATACCCAGGAACACGAGGTTGATCACGGCGGTGCCGCGAAGGCCGAGACCGAGGCCCGGCACGAGCACGAAGCCCTGGGTCGCGAGACCCAGCAGGAGTGCGCCGCAGCCGTCCGCGATCCGGTTCACGACGATGTCGATCGCGTTTTTCAGGTGCACTCGCTGTGCGGGCGCAATCGGAAGGTAGAGCAGCTCGTAACTCGACTTGTCGAGCGAGAACCGAAAGCCCTGATCGAACGCGTTCGTCAGCAGGACGGACCAGATGCCGGGCGCAAACAGGATCAATGTCGTCCCGAGCCCGAGCGACAGCGGGAGTGACGAGGACCGTCAGGGCGATTCCGAACCGGCGCAGCGCGGGCCCGGTCACGAGCAGCTGGAGGAGAAAACTGATCGTGCCGAGCACGACGTTGAAGAGCCCGAAGAACTTGGTCAGCGCGGTGGCGTCTCCGAAGTGGGTTTCGTTCGCGACGAGGCTCAGCTGAAATTGCGTCCACTGCGTCACGATGGCCACGACAAAGACCAGCGCCGCCATCAGCCTCAGGTACGGACTCGATGCGATCTGCCGGAACGCATCGGCCATCGGCTGGCGCGATCGGCTTCCTGTCCTCGACAACGTTCGCCGCCGGACCCGCCTGTGGGCGAACGCGACGATCACCGCCGCCGACAGAATGAGCGCGGCGAGCAGGAGGAGCAGGTTCTCCGTGCCTCCGACCGGCTCGACCAGGTAGCGCGCCGCCAGCCCGCCGGCAATCGCACCGAACGATGCGCCCGCGCCGATCAGGCCGAACAGCCGCTTCGCCTGCCGCGTGTCGAAGAGCGAGTTCGTGAAGCTCCACGCCTGGACGGGCGCGATGATGCCGAAGCAGTTCACCCAGACGTAGAAAATGGCCGGCAGGAGCTCGAAGGGCTGGAATCGAAAGGCGTACCAGAACAGCAGAACGTTCGACGCGAAGAACAGCAGCGTGAACGCGGTTACCAGGCGCGACCCGATCCGGGCGGCCGCGCGGTTGTACAGCGGCACGAAGATCGACAGGGCGACCGGCACCGCGGCGTAGACGTAGACGAGCGAATACGGGCCGTACTTCTGCAGGAACAGCCCGTTGCGAATGGGCTTGGCGAGCAGGTAGGACGCGACGACGGCCGCGATGTAAAGAAAGGTGAGGAGGACTGGAAGTCCCTCGCCCGGCCGGACCTCAAGGAACCGCCGCAACCGCGGAAACATGAAGGCTCGCAGTTTACTTCAGTTTGTGCATCGCTTAGGCTTGGCGAATGCTTCAGCGACTGATGTCTCCGCTGGTCGAGTTGCGGAAAGAGGAAGCCTTAACGGCGCTCTTGATGTTCTCATACTCGTTCCTGGCGATGACGTCGTACAACGCCATCAAGCCGCTGACCCGTTCCGCCTTCATCAACCAGCTCGGCGCCGACAACCTTCCCTACGTCCTGCTCGCGTCCGGGCTCATCATCGGCGTCCTGATGACCGCGTATGCATGGACCATGGCGCGGCTGCCAAAGAGATGGGGGTTGCCGATCATCCAGCTCGGCCTGATGGGCCTGCTGCTCGCGTTCTGGGTGCTCTTCGTATGGCTGCCCAAAGCCTCGTGGGTATCGGTCGCGTTCTACGTCGCCGGACAGATCCTGGGCGTGCTCCTCATCAGCCAGTTCTGGACGCTTGCCAACATCGTCTACGACCCGCGCCAGGCGAAACGGCTGTTCGGGTTCGTCGGCGGGGGCGCGCCGCTTGGCGGCGTCGCAGGCAACGCGCTCGCGCAGCAGGCGCCCATCATCGGATCCGCGAACCTGCTGCTGCCGAGCGCCGCGCTGATGCTGCTCTGTGCAGGGATCGTCGTGCTCATCATCGGCAAGGAGAGCGTGCGGCCGGAGTCCGCGCTCGCGGGCAAGCAGGAGAAAGGCGTCGGCCTCACGGAGGCCTTCCAGCTGCTCCGCAGCTCCAAGCATCTTCAGATCATCGCGCTCGTCATCAGCTTCGCGTCGATCGGCGCGGGGATCATCGAGCAGCAGCTCAACATGGCGGCGGAGAGCGTCACCAAAGCCGGCGGCAGGGACTCGCTGACGTCGTTTCTGGCGACGGTCGGCCTCTGGATGTCGACGATCGGCTTCATTGTGCAGGTCTGGCTGACGAGCAAGATCCATCGCTATCTCGGGATTGGCTTCGCGCTGATGGTGCTCCCGGTGAGTCTCGGCACGACCGGCGTGATCATGTTGCTGAACGGCGCGCTCTGGGCGCCCTCGCTCGCGCGGATCCTCGACCAGTCGCTGAGATACACGGTCGACAAGACCACGCGCGAGATTCTGTTCCTCCCGCTCCCCAGCGACATCAAGCTGAAAGCCAAGTCGTTCGTCGACGTGACCGTCGATCGGGCCGCGAAGGCCGGAGCCGCCCTCCTGCTGCTTGTGCTGGTCAAGCCGTGGGGCCTCAACCTCAACTGGCAGCGGCTCAGCGTGGCGAGCCTCGTCATGACGATCCTCTGGATCTTCATGGCGCTGCGCGCCAGGCGCGGCTACCTCCAGGCGTTCCGCAACAACCTCGCGACCCGGGATGTGCAGGCCAGCGAGCTTCGGCTGAGTGTCGGCGACCTCACGACCATCGAAACGCTCGTGCAGGAGCTGGCGCATCCCGATTCACGGCGCGTGGTCTACGCGATCGACATGCTCGAGTCCCTCGACAAGCGGAACCTCGTAACGCCGCTGCTCCTCTATCACGAGTCGCCGGTCGTGCGGCGGCGGGCGCTCGACGCATTGGGCGCGGTGCGGAGCGACATCGCCGAACAGTGGGTGCCGCACATTCGCCGGATGCTCGGCGACGGCGACTCCGGCGTGCGGGCCGCCGCCATCGGCGCGCTGTCGTCCATCGCGCACGAAGACGCGGCGTCGCTCGCGCGCCCGCTCCTCGACGATCCCGATCCGCGGATTCGCGCCACCGCGGCCGTCGCGCTCGCGGGCAGCCCGGACCCCGCGCACGTCGACACCGCGGAGCGCGCCCTGCTCGCCCTCACGAGCGACACGCGAGCCGAGGCCGCAGCCGCGCGCCGCGACGTCGCGATCGCCATCCGCCAGATTACCGACGCGCGATTCCGGCGCCTGCTGATTCCGCTGCTGTACGACCCTGACCCGCGGGTCGCGGACGAAGCGATGGAAAGCGTGCACGCGGCCGGCACCAGCGACTTCGTGTTCGTGCCGACGCTCGTGTCGCTTCTGCGAGACAGACGCTTGAAGGGGCGCGCGCGTGTGGCGCTCGTCGCATACGGGGAGCCGGTCGTCGACGCACTCGCTTTCTTCCTGCGCGATCCCGACGAGGACATCTGGGTGCGGCGTCACATTCCCGGAACGCTGGCGCAGATTCCGTCGCAGAAAACGGTCGACGTCCTCGTCGCGGCGCTGGCGGAAAAGGACGGCTTCATCCGCTACAAGGTCGTCTCCGCCCTGGAGCGCCTCAGGCGCGAGCACCCGGAGCTGAAGCTCGAGCCGGAATCGATCGAGAAGATGGCGACCCAGGAGGCCCGGCGGTACTTCACGTTCCTCTCGTTGTACGACAATCTGTTCGGCAAGGAAAAGCTGAAAGCGGACTCGCTGCTCGCGCAGGGTCTCAACGAGCAGATGACGCGCTTGCGCAATCGCATTTTCAAGCTCCTCACGCTCCTGTACCCGCCGGTCGACATCGACGCGGCGCGCTACACGCTCGAGCAGGGCGACGCGCGCGGACGCTCGAGCGCGTCCGAGTATCTCGACAACATCCTCTCGAGCCCGCTCCGGAAACAGGTGCTCCCGGTGCTCGAAGACATGCCGCGCGACGAACGCGTCCGCCGCGGCAACGTGATCGTCAAGACCCGCCCGCGGGATGTCGAAGAAACGCTGCTGCAGCTCATCAACGACGACGATCCCGTCATGGCGGCGACGGCTATCGACGTCGTGCGCGAGCAGCGCATGTGGAGCCTCGCCGACGACGTCGAGCACGTGCTCGCGCACCGGGACGCGCGCGACTGGTACGTGTTCGAAGCGGCGTCGTGGACGCTCGCCGAGCAGCGGATGCCCGCCGAACGCCGCCGGCAGTTGTGGCTCGAGCCGCTTCCGGCCGCCGAACTCGCGTCAAGGCTGCGCCGGCTGCCGCTCTTTGCGTCGGTGTCGGTCGACGAGCTGTTCCGCATCGCCAGCGCATCGAAGCAGGCGCGGCACGAACCGGGCAGCGTCCTCGAACAGGCGGGATCGGTTCCGTCGATCGTTCACATCCTGCTCGATGGACACGTGACTGCGGCGGGGCCGGACGGTGTGCCGTCGACGATCGATGCGCCGGCGGCGGTTGGTTTCATCGAAGCCATGGCCGGCCTGCCGATGCCGGACACGGCCAGAACCAGCGGCTCGGCGGTTACGCTCGCGCTCAGCGTGGAAGAGCTGCGCACGCTGCTGGCCGACAACACCGACCTCGTGAGCGGACTGTTCACGACGCTGGCGGAGCAGGGCGGCGACGCGGATCGTCTGGTCCACCCGACGAAGGCCGCGCGCGAGCTCGAACAGCTCGCCGCGGGCGGGCTGGCCCCCATCGATCGCGTCCTGGCCCTTCAGTATGGACCGCTCTTCACGCGCGTGTCGGCGGAGGAGATGCAGCACCTCGCGTCCGTCGCGCTGCCGGTGCAGATGGCCGAAGGAATAGTGCTGTTCACCGAGTCATCCCCGGCGGCGATGTGGATGGTGCTGACGGGAGAGGTCCAACTGGAGAGCACGGCGGGCGAACCGCCGATCACTACCCGCGGCGGAGACGTCATTGGATCCGCGAGTACGATGGCCGGGAAGCGCCTCGGCCGATCGGCAAAGGTCGTCCGGGCGGGCGTCGCGCTAAAGGTCGATCGCGACGACCTCTTCGACCTGCTGGCCGAGCGCCCGGATCTGCTGCGTCAGATGTTTGCCGGAATGTTCAAGCGCGAGCGACCGTTGACCGCGACCCGCTAGAACCGTCAGGCCGACTTCGCCGCCGCTTTCCTGGCCATCTCCTGCTGACCGCGGAGAATGCTGCACCACTGTTTGTGGTCGGCAACGGGCATCCCGCACTCGATGCACACGCGGATGCGCTGCTTGGGCTCGGTCTTCTTCGCGAACAGTTTGGTGAGAAATGACATCGGATCACCGCGCAAGTAAAGGGCTCGAACGCGCCCTGCCCCGGTTCCGGGGACGTTAGTGGTATGAGACGGGAAAAGGGGCCCGGAGGTTTGCAACTTCATGAAAAAGCTGAGCCGTGCGTCCGCGGGGGCCGCTGCCCTGGCGCTTCTGACGATCTGTCCCGCTCAGCGGGCCGGCGCGTTTGGTGACGCGGGCCACCGGGTCGTGGGCCTCCTCGCGGAGGCGCACCTGCAAGGCTCCCGCGCCCTGGCGGAGGCCAGAAAGCTCCTGCGCCCGCAGGAAACGCTCGCCGACGCCGCTGTCTGGCCCGACACGATCAAGACCGCCACCTACGAGGACCAGGACACGGGCCTCTTCCGGCTGGCACACCCAGCCCAGGACACCTACCACTACACCAACGTGCCGTTCCAGGCGACCCGCTACGATCGGTCGCAGCCTGGGGCACGATCCACGGACATCCTGCAGACGACGCGGGAGTGCATTCGTGTCCTGAAGGGCACGTCGCGGACGTTCACGCCGCGCGAAGCGCTGCGCATGCTCGTCCACCTGGTCGGCGACATGCATCAGCCGCTGCACGTCGGCAACGCGTTCGTCGCCGGGTCCGGTCCTCTTGGATTCGTCACGCCCGAGGGTCCGACCGGCTGGCGCAGCACGAGCGGCGGCAACGCGCTCGTCTACGGGCCGCAGGATCGATTCAACCTTCATTCGTACTGGGACGCGCACATCGTCAACCTCGCGATGAGGAGCGACGACCCGCCGGCGTTCGCCGCCCGGCTCAGGGCGGAAGTCCCCGCGGCGCCGGACTGGAACGACAGCGGCGATCCCGACGGTTGGCCCGAGCGCTGGGTCAACGACGGTCTCGTTCACGCCAGGGACGCTCATCGCGACATCCGGATCGCGATCTATCTCGGCCCCGACGACACCGGCCGCACGCCGCATCGCTGGCGGATCGAGCAGCCCGCCGGCTACGACGACCGATCCCGTGCGCGCGTCAGGATTCAACTCGCCAAGGCCGGCCACCGCCTCGCCGCGCTCCTCCGGGCGATCTGGTCCTCGTAGCGCACCAACCATCACGCCGGGTTTCCCGTCATATACTAAGCCTCGCTACATATAGGGAGGCTGGTCATTCATGTTCAGCCCGGAGCTCAAGAAGGGCAGCACGGAAATGCTCGTCCTGTCGCTGCTCGAATCGCGCGCGCGCCATGGCTACGAGATCGGCAAGCTGATCGAGTCGCGATCCGGCGGACGCCTGAAGTTCGCGCTGCCGACGCTCTACCCGACGCTCCTGCGCCTCGAGAACCGGGGATGGATCAAGGGACGATGGGTCGAGAAGGCGGGCGAGCGGGAGCGCTGCTTCTATCGCCTCACGGTCGAGGGGCGGCGCATCCTTGCCGAGCAGCGCCGGACCTGGAAGGCGTACGTCGCCGCCGTCAACGAGGTCATGGGCACCGACGGTGCGTGACTGGACCGCATTCGTTCGCGGGCGTCTGAAGCTGCCCGATCTCGCGCCCGAACGGGAATCGCGGATCGTCCGGGAGCTCGCGGCGCAGCTCGAGGACTTCTACCGCGAGGCCATTGCGCGCGGCGCCGACGAAGATGCCGCCGACGCCTACACGCGCGAGCAGGTTCACGACTGGGAGCGAATGGCGCAGGACGTGTGGCTGGCGGACCGCCGCCATGCGAGGTCCGGATTCGATCGCGTCATCGAACCCCGGCTCGAACGTCTGACCGCGCCTCATGCCGGACCCATTCACGAAAGACGAGGAGGAGTACATCGTGCTGGCCAACCTGATGAGAGATGCTCGTTATGCCGCGCGTCAGCTCCTCCGAACGCCCGGCTTCACCATCGTTGCGATCCTGACCTTGTCGCTCGGCATCGGCGCCAGTAGCGCGATCTTCACAGTGGTCAACGGCGTGCTGCTGCGGCCATTGCCGTATCCGAACCCCGGCTCGCTCGTCCGTGTCCACGAAATCGTCCCACAGTATGGTCGTTTCTCGGTGGCTCCGGCCACTTTCCTCGACTGGCGGCAGCAGAACGCCGTCTTCGAGCGAATTGCCGCATTCAATTCGACGGGCGCGACGTGGAACGGAAAAGACGGCCCGCAACGGCTCACTGGAGGGCTCGTGTCGTGGGACACGTTCGAGTTGCTCGGCGTCAGCCCGTCGCTCGGCAGGTCGTTCCGCGCGGAAGAAGACGCACCCGGCAAGGACGCCGTCATCGTCCTGAGCCATGGCATGTGGCAGACCCGGTTCAACGGAAACGCTGACGTCCTCGGCCAGACCATCACGCTCAACGGCGCGCCGGTCACGATCGTCGGCGTGATGCCGGCGGGATTCACGTTCGTGGGAGATGCGGAATTCTGGCGCCCGCTGGCATTGAATCCGGCCAGCGCGTCGCGCGGCGGGCACTTTCTCGGCGTCGTGGCGAGGTTGAGGGCCGGCGTGTCGATCCTGCAGGCCTCCGCGGAGATGAAAGGCATCTCGGAGCGGCTCGCGATTCAGTATCCGGCGAACAGCGCGCACGAATCGGCCGAGGTGATCGGCCTGCACGAGAACGTCGTCGCCAACGTCCGCCCGGCGCTCCTCACCTTGCTGGCTGCCGTCGGCGTCGTGATCCTGATCGCGTGCGCCAACGTCGCCAACCTTTTGCTCGTCCGCGCGTCGGTTCGCGGCAAGGAGATCGCCATTCGAAGAGCGCTCGGCGCGAGCCGCCTGCGCCTGGTCGTGCAGATGCTCACCGAGAGCGGCATTCTCGCGCTGGCCGGCGGGGCGATCGGTCTGCTGCTCGCGTACTGGACCATCCGGCCGATTCAGACCCTCAGCGCCGGGAGCATTCCGCGATCCGGCAGCCTCGCAATCGACATGAACGTGCTCCTGTTCGCACTGGCTGTCTCGATTGCGACGGGCCTTCTGTTCGGTCTCGCACCGGCGTGGCAGGCCTCCCGGGCCACGATCGGATCGGTCCTCAAGGAAGGCGGACGCTCGTCGTCCGCGTCGAGCGGACGATGGGTGCAGAAACGGGCTGCTCATCGCGGAAGTCGCCATGTCGATCGTGCTGCTCGTCGGCGCGGCGCTCCTGCTCCGCAGCTTTGCGCGCCTCGTGAACGTCGATCCCGGATTCAAGCCGGACAACGTCCTCGCCTTCCGCGTCGCCCTGCCCGGCTCGACCTATCGCGAGGATCACCAGCGCATCGCGTTCTTCGAGCGGTTGATGGAGCGCCTCGAGACGCTGCCCGATATTGCTTCCGCGGGCGCCATTCAGGCGCTGCCGATGCGCGGCGATTACTTCCTGTCGTTCACGATTCAGGGCCGCCCGCAGCCCAAGCCGAACGAGGACTCCTCGGCGAACCACCGGGTGATCACGCCGCATTACTTTCAGGCGATGGGCATCCCGCTCCTTCGGGGACGCCCCTTCACCGTCCGGGACGGCGAGAAGTCTCCGATGGTCGCGATCGTCGACCAGCAATTCGTCGAGCGTCACTTCCCGAACGAAGACCCGATCGGCCAGCGCCTCGACATCGGCAACGGCACCGACGGCTTCTACGAGATCGTCGGCGTCGTCGGCAGTGTGCACCAGGCGAACCTCGAGAGCACGCCGGGCCCGACGATGTACGTCCCGCTTCCGCAGGACGTGTTCAGCGCGATGTGGGTGGTCGCGCGCGCGAAGGGGGACCCGTCGGCGCTGCCGGCTGCCGCGCGTCAGACGGTGCGGGACATCGATGGCAATCTCCCGGCCTTCGCGATGACGCCGTACACGACGATCGTCAGCGATTCCGTCGCGCAGCGCCGGTTCTCGATGCTGCTTCTCGCGTCGTTCGCCGGGATCGCGCTCTTCCTCGCGGCCGTCGGTCTCTACGGCGTCGTCGCATACTCGGTGAGCCAGCGGACGCAGGAGATCGGCCTGCGCATGGCGATCGGTGCGCAGCGAGGCGACGTGCTGCGCATGGTCGTCGGCGGCGGCATGAAGCTCGCCCTCGTCGGCGTTGCGATCGGCATCGCGTGCGCACTCGGACTGGCGAGCGCCGTGGCGACGATGCTCTTTCAGGTCACGCCGTTCGATCCCGCCAGTTATTCGGCAACGTCACTCGTGCTTCTCATCGTCGCCGCGTTCGCGTGCTACGTGCCGGCCCGCCGCGCGACGCGCGTGGATCCGATCGTGGCGCTGCGCCAGGAGTGACGTAAGAACTGAGGAAGAGGGCGGCTTCGCGCCGCCCTCCCGCGCGACTTACTTCCGCTTCGTGTAGCTGATCTTCAGCATCTGCACGTCCTTGCCGTCGGGCCCGGGACCAAACGCCGTCATCACGCGCGTCGTCGGGGACGGGTATTCGACGACGGTGCGCATCTTGACCACTTCGCCGTTCATGCCGGGACCTTCCATCGTGCCGGTCGCCTTCCTGGTCTTGGCATCCCACGAGCCCTCGGAAATCGATAGACCCTGCGACATCGAATCCGTCCAGCTGCCGCGGTACTTCTTCTTCGTCACGTCCCACGTCGCCACTCCGTGGCCGTGAAACGGCGTGCCGGGCATCATCTCACCCTTGAAGTCCGTGATCAGGCACAGCCCGCTGCACCCGATGGCAGTGACCTCGACGCCCTTGGACGTCATCGGCGGCGCCCCCGGGCCGGCGTACGCTTCGACGACGGCGTCCCACGTGCCGACGTCCATCTTGAACACCTCGTGCTCCGCTCCCGGCTTTGGCATCGGAGGTCCCTGCTGTGCGGCAGCAGTCCCAGCCGCAAAAGTCGCCACGACCGCCAGGGACGTCAGGATCCGGGTAACATTCATCGATAACACCTCCTCGAGTCTCGAGGGACTTATACGTCGGGCTAGCGGCCTCCGTTCGTGTGTGTGCCTCGCTGCGTCTTGCCTCTGACCGGATACGCCGGCCGCACGGGCTTGGAGGGCGGCGTCTTCTTCAGTTCGGCCATCACCAGCTCGATCGCCTTCTCCAGCTGCGGGTCGCGCCCGGCGATCACGTCAGCGGGCGTCTGCTCGACCTCCACGTCCGGCGGCACGCCCTCGTTCTCGACGATCCATCCCTCCTCCGGCGACCAGATCGCCAGGTTGGGCGCCGTGATGCTGCCGCCGTCCATCAGCACCGGGAAGCCGAGAATGCCGACGAGGCCGCCCCACGTCCGCTGTCCCACGAGCGGTCCCATCTTGTACTTCCGGAACATCCACGGCAGCAGATCCCCGCCGGATCCAGCCGTCTCGTCGATGATCATCGCCTTCGGCCCCTGGATCGACGCGAACGGCGTCTTCAGATCCGCGCCGTACCGCATCGCCCAGTTCGCGATGAACGGACGCCGGAGCAGATCGATGTAGTAATCGGCGACGCTGCCGCCGCCATTGAACCGTTCGTCCACGATGATCGCGTCCTTGTGGACCTGCGGGTAGAAGTACCGCTTGAAGTACGTGTGGCCGGATCCGCCGGTGTTGGGCACGTACACGTAGGCGACGCGCCCGCCCGTTGCCTTGTCGACCTTCTTGAGGTTGCCTTCGACCCAGTCGCGATTGCGGAGCGCGCCATCGTTCGGCACGGGCACGACCTGCACCGTCCGCGAGCCGGACCCGTCGGCGTTCGGCCCGAGCGTGAGCTCGACGATCTTGCCGGACGTGTTCTCGAAGAGGCTGTAGATGTTCGTCGGCGGCCGAAGATCGCGTCCGTTGACCGCGATCACGTACTCGCCCGCCTTCGCGTTGACACCGGGCTCCGTGAGCGGCGCGCGGAGCTGCGGGTTCCAGTTCAAGCCGCCGAACACCTTCTTCAGCCGATACCGGTTGTTCGCGATCTCGTAGTCCGCGCCCAGCAGGCCGCCGGGAACCGTCCGCGGCTCGGTGAGGCTGTCGCCGCCGCCGACGTTGTGGTGCCCGACCGCAAGCTCGCTCGACATCCACTGCAGCACGCGGTTCACGTCGGCGCGCGTCGCAGCGTGCGGCAGGAACTCGGCGTACTTCGCCCGCTGCGCGTCCCAGTTCACGCCGTGCATGTTCGGCGCGTAGAAATAGTCGCGGTTGATGCGCCACGCCTCGTCGAAGATCTGCTTCCACTCGGCGCGCGGATCGACCCGGACTTCAATCGAGTCGACGGCAATTCGTCCCTCCGACGGCGCGATGGCCTTCGTCGTCGCGACGATCGACCACGCGTTGGCGTTGCGATACAGGAGTTTCTTGCCGTCCGCCGACACCACGTAGTCGGACGCTTCGGGCACGAGCGTCTCGTTCTTCCGCGTGCTCAGGTCGTAGCGGTTGAGCGCGGTCTTGCCGTCGACCGTCTTCAGGTAGTAGATCTGCCCCGCGGCGCCCGTCTGCAGGTTCGACAGCTCCGACGGAGCGATCGGCAGATCGAGAATGCGGTATTCGAGTCCTTCGAGGTCGATGCGGAAGGGCGCGTCCTTCTTCGCCGGCGCCTTCTCTTCGGGCGTGGGCGCCGCTTCCTTCTTCTCGGCGGGCTTCTCAGCCGGCTTCTCGTCGGCCTTCTTCTCGTCCGCCGGCTTCTCCTCGTCGCTCTCCCTGGCGAGCGGCGAGACGAGGTCGTTCGGCAGGACGGCGAGATAGATGCCGGACGTCGTGCGCATGTCAGCGCTGGACTGCGCGAACCAGTCGTTGCCAGGTCCCGCGTCGGTGGACCCGAAGAAATAGAGGTACTTGCCGCTCCTGTCGAAGACGGGATTGCTGACGTCGCTCAGACCGTCGCTGACCTGGAACGACTTGTCCTGGGCGGTCGAGTGAACGTAGACGGTCGTGATCATCGCCTGGTTGTCCATGGCGTACGCGAGCCATTTCGAGTCGGGCGACCAGGAGTAGCTGATGATGACGACGGGCCCGTAGACCGGCTGCGACGCGACCTTCTTCGCCGCCCCCGATTTCACGTCGAGCCAGTAGACCGACTGGGAGTTGTCGAAGTACGCGATCTTCTGCGAGTCCGGAGACCAGACGGGCGCGTTGTAGAAGCCCTCGCCCGGCACCTTGATCGCGCGCGGCTCGCCTTTGCCGTCCTGCGCGCCGACATACAGCTGATACTCACCGGAGGCGTCGGAGAACCACGCGATCGATCGTCCATCCGGAGACCACGCCGGGAAACGGTCGTGCGCGGCGACGCTGTTGGTCAGGTTCCTGACGTCCCCCTTCTCCCCCGGCACCGTCACGATCTCCCCGCGGAAGCCGAACGCCGCCCGCGCGCCCGTCGGCGACAGCGTCGCCTGACGGATCCATCGCGCGCCCCTGGCAAACCGCGCGCGCGTTTCCCGCAGATCCGACGTGACGGCGATCGACAGCTTCCGGCTCGCCCCCGACTGCGGATCGAGCACGTGCAGCACGCCCGCCTGCTCGTAGGCGATCCGTCCGGCGCCTGACGATGCCGTCAGCACCGGGAAATCCGAGTGCTTCGTCAGCTGGCGGACCTGCTTCGATTTCAGGTCGTAGCCGAAGATGTTGAACTCGCCGTTGCGATCGGATCTGAAGTAGACGGTGTCGCCGATCCACATCGGGTCGGTATCGTTCGATCGGGACTCCGGCTGCGGAATCTTCTCGATCGCATGTCCTTTCGCGTCGTAGAGCCAGAGCCGCGACACCGTGCCGCCTCGATACTGTTTCCACTGCTGGAACCGGGGGCCTATCGGGTTGTAGGCGATCCGCTGGCCATTCGGCGCGTAGGTCGCGCGCGCCGCGTTGGGGATCGGAAGCGCCTCCTCCATGCCGCCCTGCACGGGAACGGTGAACAGCTGCGAATAGCGAGCCGTGAACGTCGCCCGCTGCGACGTGAACAGCACGCCCTTCCCGTCCGGCGTGAAGCCCTGCACGAGATCGGCGACCGGGGTGCCACGTCAACCGCGTCGGCGCGCCGCCGGCAACGGGCACGGTGAACACGTCCACGTTCCCGTCGTACTGCGCGCTGAAGGCGATGGTCCGGCCGTCCGGCGAGAACGCCGGATTCGACTCGACGCCGTCGTCGGCCGTCAGGCGCCTGACGTTCGACGGGTTGCCGCTGCCGTTCAAGTCGGCGACGTACAGGTCGCCGCCGTAGATGAACGCCAGATGATTCGCGCTGATCGCCGGCTGGGTCAGGAGCTTCGTGTCGGCAGGATCGACGCGCGCCTGCACGGTCGGCGTGCTTGCGCCGAACAGCACCAGGAGAACGGCGAGCGGAACGATTCGCAGTGTTCGCATGTCATACCTCGAAATGGGTCTCAGTATACCCACGGTCAGGCGAAATATACTCGTGGTGTGGGCCTGACAATCCTCTGCATCGCCACGTACCGGAAGGGCGACGAATTCCTGCACGAATGCCGGCGCGCGGGATGCCGCGTGCTGCTCGTGACCGAGGAAAAGCTCCGGGATGCCGACTGGCCGCGGGAATCCATCGATGGGTTCTACTTCATCCGCCGCGACATGCCGCTCGGCGACATCCGGAAGGGCGCGGCGCACGTCGCGCGGACCGAGCGGATCGACCGGATCGTCGCGCTGGACGACTTCGACGTCGAGCTGGCCGCGATGCTGCGCGAGTACCTGTTCATCCCCGGCATGGGCGAAACGACGGCGCGGGCATTCCGGGACAAGCTCGCGATGCGCCGGCGCGCGAGAAGCGCCGGCCTTCCGTGCCCGAACTTCGTGCACACGCTGAATCACGCCGCCATCGCGGAGTGGATCGGCGAGGTGCCTCCGCCGTGGGTCCTGAAACCGCGGGCGCAGGCGGCGGCGCTCGGCATCCGGAAGCTGCAGTCGGCGGACGATCTCTGGCAGGCGCTCGACACGCTGGGCGACACGCAGGCCGACTACCTGCTCGAGCAGTTCATTCCTGGCGACGTCTACCACGTCGACTCCATCGTCTTCGACGCGCGGGTACGATTCGCGGTCGCGAGCCGGTACGAAACGCCGCCGTTCGTCGTGGCGCACGAGGGCGGCATCTTCGTCACGCGCACGCTTTCTTCAGTCGACAGCCGCACGGCCGCACTGCAGGAGCTGAACGCGCGGGTACTCGAGTCGTTCAGGCTGCTGCGGGGCGTCTCGCACACGGAGTTCATCCGCGCAGCAGACGGCTCGATCTACTTCCTCGAAACCTCCGCCCGCGTCGGCGGCGCCTACATCGTCGACGTCGTCGAAGCCGCCACCGGGATCAACTTGTGGCGCGAGTGGGCACGGGTGGAAATCGCCGGGGAGCATGGCGCGTACGACCCGCCGGCGCCGCGGCGGGACTGCGGCGGCATCGTGCTGTCGCTGGCGAGACAGGAATCGCCTGATACGAGCGTGTACACCGATCCCGAGATCCGCGTCCGCGTGCGGAAGGCGCATCACGCGGGCCTGATCGTGGCCTCCCCCAGCCCGGATCGCGTCACGGAGCTTCTCTCGAGCTACACGCGGCGCTTCTACGACGACTTCCATACCTCCGCGCCCGCGCCTGAACGGCCCACTGAATGACAGGTCCCCGGAGCCTGCGCCGCGTGCTGAGGGCCGTCCGGTCTCCGCAACGGGGCACGGTGCGCGATATCGACGTGTACCTGCCGGCGTCGTATGCCAGGGGCAGGCGGCGATATCCGGTCGTGTACATGCAGGACGGTCAGAATCTCTCGGATCCGCACCGGGCGTTCGCGGGCACGTGGGAACTGGATCGCGCGATCGCCACGCTGGCGTCGCGCGGTATCGAGACCATCGTCGTCGGCGTCCCGAACATGGGTGAAGCGCGAGCGCGCGAGTACACGCCGTTCGTCGACGCGAAGATGGGCGGCGGCGACGGCGACGCCTATCTCGCGTACCTGGAACGGACCGTCAAGCCGATGGTCGATCGCCGGTTCCGCACCCAGCCCGATCGTGACACGACAGGTATCTTCGGCTCGTCGCTCGGCGGCCTGATCAGCCTTTACGCGTTCTTCCGCGCGCCGGAGACATTCGGCTTGGCAGGAGCCATGAGCCCTTCGATCTGGTACGCGAACCGTGCGCTGCTTCCCTACGTAGAACACGCGGGAACGCCTGCGGGCCGCCTCTATGTCGATACGGGAACGGACGAAGGGCCGAATACCCTTCGGGATGCGCGCGCACTCTCGGAAATCCTGGCGAAGAAAGGCTACTCGGACGATTGCCTGCACTTTGTCGAAGACCACGGCGGCCGCCACTCCGAAGCGGACTGGGCGAGGCGGCTGACGCCCGCCCTCGCCTTCCTGCTCCGGCCGCTCGCGGAACGACGCCGCGCCACGCGCACAATTCCAGCCCGTGCCGCACGCCGTCGATCGTAGAATCTCCAGTCTGGGGGTGTTGAACATATGGCTGCTCGATTCCTGCTTGCCGGCGTGAGCGCTCTGCTCGTCCTGTGCGGGACTACCGCGCCTGCGGGCGCACGCGCGGAGGTCACGCCTCCGAAACTCAAGGTCGAAACGCACACGCTCGAAAACGGTCTGCAGGTCGTCCTGGCGCAGGACACGTCGCGGCCGGTCGTGAACGTCCAGGTGTGGTACCGCGTGGGTTCGAAGGACGAGCGCAAGGGCCGGACGGGGTTCGCCCACCTGTTCGAGCACATGATGTTCCGCGGCTCGGCGAACGTCGGCCCCGAGGAACACATGCGGTACGTGCGCGAGGCTGGCGGCTCCGTCAACGCCTATACGAACTTCGATCGGACCGTCTACTGGCAGACGGTTCCGTCGAATCATCTCGAGCGCATGCTCTGGCTCGAAGCCGATCGGATGGCCTCGCTCGTCGTCAACGACGAGAACTTCAAGAAGGAGCGCGAAGTCGTCAAGGAGGAGCGCCGGCTCAGATTCGAGAATCCGCCCTACGGGATGCTCGGCGAGTGGGTGCTCGACGCGACGTTCCAGGTCTACCCCTACAAATATCTTCCGATCGGATCGATGGACGATCTCAACGCCGCGACGGCATCAGACGTCAAGGAATTCTTCGACACGTACTACGTGCCCGACAACGCGGCTCTCATCCTCGTCGGCGACTTCGATCCCAAGGTCGCGCTCGCGCAGGCTCGGACGCACTTCGGCCGCATCTCGCGCAGCAAGGGCGTCGCGCGCGTCAAGGCGACGGAACCGCCGCAGAGCGCGCTGCGGGTGGTGGACAAGTCGGATCCGAAAGCGCCGCTGCCCGCCGTCGCCAGCGCGTTCAAGCTCCCGCCGCGCGGGCACGCTGACGCCTATCCGCTCCAGATCGCGTTCGACATCCTGTCGGCCGGCGAGAGCTCGCGTCTCTATCGCCGCCTCGTGTACGAAGAGCAATCCGCCGTGGCCGCACAGGCGCAGTTGCTGCTCCTCGAAGGTCCGTCCGTTGGTTTCCTCTTCGGCGTTGCGAACCAGGGGAAGGATGTAAAGGACGTCGCGAAGAGCATCCGCGCGGTCGTCGACGGCCTTGCGGCGACGCCGCCCTCCGCGGACGAGCTCGACAAGGTCAGGAACACCATCGTGTCCCGGCTCGTCGTAGGACGGCAGACGATGCAGCAGAAGGCTGACGATCTCGGTGAGGCGGCGTCGATGATGGGCGAACCCGAACGCTACAACACGGAGCTCGCGAAGTATCAGAGCGTCACGGCGGCAGACGTTCAACGCGTGGTCAAGCAGTACCTGCTGGAGCCGCAGGAGACGCGGCTCTTCATTCAGCCGGCGGCCGCGGCCCCGGGGAAGAAGTGAGAGTGATCCCGATGCGTCCAGCGTTCATTGTCGCAGCGCTCATCACGTCGGCCGCGCTCGGAGGAGTCGATCCGCGAGGTGCCGCTGCTCAGACTCCGGCCAAGAAGGGGCAGCCGCCCTCCGTCGCGCCCGACCGGCCGTTCACGTTCCCCGCGCACTCGACGACGAAGCTCGAGAACGGGCTGACGGTGTTCGTCGTCGAGGACCATCGCCAACCGGTCGTCGCGGCAACGCTGATGCTGCCGGGCGCCGGCGCCGCCGCGCGCTCGGGCAAGCAGGCCGGGCTCGCGGCTATGACCGCAGCCCTCGTGCGCCAGGGGACGTCGAAGCGCTCGGCTCAGCAGATCGCGGAGAGTATCGACCGCGTCGGCGGATCGCTGAACACCTCCGCAGGACCGGATGCCACCCAGGCGTCCGTGACAGTCCTCACGTCGTCGCTCGACACGGGATTCGATCTTCTGGCCGATGTCGTGCAGCAGCCCGCGTTCGCGGCGGACGAGATCGAGCGCTGGCGCCGCCAGACGCTCTCGAACCTGCAGGTGGCCTATCGCGATCCCGAGTACCTCCGCGACGCGACGGGCGACCGCATGGGCTTTGGCGATCATCCGTACGGCTACCCCACCGACGGGTTCCCGTCGACCGTCCGCGCACTCGGGCGCGACGACGTCGTGCAGTTCCACAAGGAGCGATACACACCGTCAGGAGCGTTCCTGGCGATTGCCGGCGACATCACACCCGACGCCGGCGCCGCGCTCGCGCGCAAGTACTTCGGCGCCTGGAAAGGCGCTCCGGTCCAGCCTGCGGCGGCGCCGGCGCAGAAACAGCAGCGCCGGATCGTCGTCATCGATCAGCCGGACGCGGTCCAGACGCAGTTCGGGATGATCGGGATCGGAGTCCCGCGAAACGATCCGGACTTCCTGGCGCTGAGCGTCGCCAACCAGATTCTGGGCGGCAGCTTCAACTCCCGCTTGAACCTGCGCCTTCGCGCGAAGGAAGGCCTGACGTACGGCGCCAACTCGGGGCTCGAGAGCAACCGCACGGCGGGTCTGTGGAACGCAACGAGCTTCACGCGAACGGAGGAAACCACGAACGCGGTGAAGGTCATGCTCGACGTGATCACCGAGTTCCGAAAGAACCCGGCGACGACCGCCGAGCTCGCCGAGGCAACTTCGTTTCTCTCAGGTGTGTTTCCGCTCCAGAGCGAAACGGCCGGCGCAGTCGCGGGCCGGGTGCTGACGACGGCGCTGCACGGGCTCTCTGCAGACTACTGGCAGACCTACCGGGATCGCGTGCGCAAGATCAGTGCTGCTGACGTGTCCGCGGCCGTACAAAAGCACGTGAGCCCGGAACAGCTCTCGATCGTCGCCGTCGGAAACGCCAGCGGCTTCGCGAAAACGCTCGAGAGTCTCGGGCCGGTCACGATCGTGCCGGCAGCCAGGCTCGATCTCACGCAGCCTGATTTCCTCGCGCCGCAGGAAACGAAGCCGCAGACGGCAGCCAGCCCTGATGCAGCGGCGCGCGGCCTTGCGATCGTCAAGGCGTCGGCCGAAGCGCACGGCGGCGCTGCGAAGCTGGCGGAGATCAAGGACGCAAGCTCGACCTCGAAGGTCACAATCTCCACGCCTCAGGGCGAAATGGAGGGCATAGCCAAGGGGGTCGTGCTGCACCCCGACAAGACACGCGGCGTGATCACGCTGCCCTTCGGCGAGATCGTGCAGAATTTCGACGGAACGAAGGGAACGATGCTGCTCCCCGGCCAGGATCCGATCGATCTACCGGCCGAAGTCGCAGTCGAGCTGCGGCGGGCGGTCCTGTTGAACGGGAACATCGGCGTGATCCGCGAGGCGCTGAACGGCGGCGCCCAGGTCGCCGCGCTCGAATCGAAGCAGGTCGAAGGCGCGACGATCGAACGTGTCTCCTGGAAGAAGGGAGACATGGAGATGGTCCTCGGCTTCGACCCGAAGACGCACCTGCTCGTCAACGCCACCTACCACGGAATGTCACAGCAGGGCCCCGCGGACTTCGAGACGCGCCTCTCGGACTTCAAGCCTGCGGCCAACGGCATCATCGTGCCGATGCAGATCGTGACGTATCAGAACGGTCAGAAAGCGGTGGTCGTCGCGGTGTCGGAATGGCTCTTCAACACTGGCGTGTCGCCGGATATGTTCAAGAAGTGATCTGAATCCCGCGCAGACGAGCAGGTGCCGTTCTCAGTGAACGACCTGCTCGTCGTCGTCATCCCACTCGAGATGTGGAATCTCGAGCGCCTTCACTGCCTGCATCGCCAGGTCCAGCGCGCGGTCGGGCGTCCGGCAGTTGCCTGACAGCACGTCCTGCCGGACCTTCCGCAGCGCGCGCAGCACCCGCGCGCGATCGAATCGCTGGCCTTCGCAGTGTTCGCAATAGCTCATCGTCTCACCCAGGAACGATTCTATCCGCTATTGCGGCGTATCGACGACGTCGGCCAGGCGCAGGTTGCGCGGGGCCTGGGGCGGAACACCGGACAGCTGAACGTTGACGACGGCGGCCGACGTTGCCGTGACGTTCACCTGCCGCGTCACCGGTTCGTAGCCGGCGCGAGAGAACCGGACGTCGTAAGTGCCGGGTGGCAGAAACAGGTGGTACGCCCCGAATGGGCCGCCGCTCGAATGGCGTTCCCCGTTGGCGAACGTCACGTTCAGGAGCTCGATCGTCGCGGCAAGCGGCGCGCCAGTCGCGGCGTCGGTCACGTGTCCCGACACCGGAATCGAGCGCTCGAGGACCGTCAGCACGCCGGGCCAGACGAGCGCCGCTTCGCTGAGGGCGCTGGAGTACGACGGCTGGAACTCCGTGTGCGTTTCGATCAGAAACGCGTACGACCCCAGGTTCGCCATCTGCCATTGAGGATGCTCGCCTTCGGCGCTCGGCACGCGCGTCGCCCCGCCGTACCCCGAAGCCCTCGAGAGCGCCGCCGCTTCCTGCTGCATCCACCCGGCGAACGGATGGTTCAGGCACAAGTACCCGTACAGGACCTCACGGCCGTACGAGTGATAGTCAATCACCTTCGCAAATCGCTCGGCCTGGGACCACGCGATCATCGTCTGCGTCTCGGGTTCCGACGCCGCGCCAGGCCCTTTGTAGGTTTCGGAGCCTGGTGCAGCTGCTGCCGGCGCATGACGCGGTCCAGCCCTGAGGGTAGTTGCGATTCTGATCGACGCCTGTTGCATTCGCGAAGACGCGCCGGTTCTTCCTCCACATGTTGTCGGTGGCGAACACGTGGTTGTATCCATCCGGGTTCCAGACCGGCGCAATCCAGATCTCGTGAGCGTTCACGGCGGCCGTGATCCGCGGATCGCTCCCATAGCCTGACGTCAGTCGATCGGCCGCGCCGAGCGTGATGAGCGGCGTCGTGATCTCCCGCGCGTGGTGCGCACTGACGAGCAGCATCGCCGGCTCGTCCTCGTCATTGGCGACGTTGTCGGAGATCTTCAGAGCGAACAGATGCCTGCCCTCGAACGTGGACGGGGTCCCGTACGTGGCGGTGATGTCGACGACCCTCGCAATCGCCGGGAAAGCCGCCGCAATCTGCTGCATCCGCGAGAGCGTCTCGTCCGGATCGAGAAAGGTGGACGATGCGCCGACCGCGTCCTCGCTCGCGATCCCGCCCGGCGCCGCGGTCGTGCGGGCTGCGCCGGCCGGGCGCAGGATCTCCCGCAGCGGACGCGTGCGGCCGACGATGGCGACGTTGTACCCGCGCGCGACGAGGGTTTGCCACTGGGCCCGGGTCACCGCCAGATCGACCGCCGCTCCCTTTGCGTCGACGCGGAGGATGTCGTAGCCGCTGCCGGTGAGATGAGAGAGGGTCGCGTCGGTCGAACCGGTCAACCGAACCAGAAGTCTCGGCTCCTCGGACGTGGACGAACGTCCAGGGACGACGAGGATCGCCATCGCCAGGCAGAGCAGAACTGCGAAAGCTCGAATCTTCATGTCAGGCTGTCAGCGAAACGGGCACACCCCTGCCCGCCTCGATCCTGGGACCGGAATCACAACTGATGCCAGGGACGCCTGTCGATTTGATTGGCTGTTTTGCACCATTTCCCTGAACGGGAGCCTCGTTCAGCGCCAAGACTTGTGATCGCCGCGGCAAACGTGTCTGGGCTTCTTACTGCCTGGTCCGAGGAGCCTCTCAGCGCGAATACTCCAGTATCTGTCCTTCCCTCAGCAGCCGCTCCCTCAGCACGTCGTACGGTACGTCCTGGACGGCAACGGCACGATCGATCGCCAACGATGCGGCCGTCGCAGCAGAATGCGCAAGAACCATGAAAACCGGCTCCATCCGGATCGAGCCGAACGCGATGTGCGAGCTGGAGACGCAGACTGGCACGAGCAGGTTGTTCGCCTGCCCGCGCTTCGGCACCAGCGCGCCGTAGGCGATCTCGTAGGGGCCAGGAAGCGGGACGCCGATGTCTCCCTCGTTCTGCACGGCCCCGTCTGCGGTGATGTACCGCTGAACGTTGTGCGAGTCGATCGTGTAGGAGCCCATGCCGACCGATGACGGCGTGGGGCGGCGCTTCATCAGCTCGTTCTCGGTCATCACGAACTCGCCCGCCATGCGGCGCGCCTCGCGCACGTAGATCTGATGCGGCCAGCCGCCGTTGTCGGTGAACTCGTCCTTCGCAAGGCCCCACTGCCGCATCCGTTCCTGCACCTCGCGCGGAACCCGCGGATCGTTGGCGACGAAATAGAGCCAGCCCTTCTGATATTGCTCGTGCTCCGCGAGGATCTCGCGCCGCCGCTCGTACGACGCCTCAGGGTAGTCGTAGTTCATGCCGATGTTGTCAGTGCTGAACGGGCCGTGGTTGTTGCTGTCGGTCTTGCGATTCGGGATCGGATCGAACTTGTCGAACGTCTCGCGCCAGCCGGCCTCGTAGATCCGCGCCAGCAGCTCGTACTGTTTCGGGTCGTAGCCCTCGGGCCTCGGGAACGGCATCCGGTTCTCCGGATGATCGGTGACGCAGTACCGGTAGCAATAGGCCTGGATCCTGTGGTCTCCCTGCCCGTACTCGCCAGGCGGCGCGGTGGAGACGCGCGGCAGCACGCCGCTCCGCCGATCGTTCGGCACGACGTACGGGCTGACCGGCGAGAGGACGCCAAAGTGGTGGCGATGGTGAAGCACGCCGGTCTGCACGCCGTTCCACTTCTCGCCATACGTCGACTGCGACTCGCGGCCGACGTGATAGCTCACGCCGGCAGCGGCCATCAAGTCGCCTTCATAAGTGGCGTCGATGAACATCCGGGCCGTGAACGTCCTCCCGCTCAGCATCGCGATGGAACTGATGCGCGTGCCGTCCTTGACGACGCCCCCGGCGCGATCGAGCCACTCGTTGCGATGGACAGGAATGCTGTGCTCCTCCACAAGGTCCTCGAAGACCCGCTCAGCCACGTGGGGCTCGAAGATCCACATCGTCCGCTGCGCGCCGTCGATCGCTGGTGTTCCCTGGCCCTTGTTGCCGTACTCCTCGCGTTTCTGCCACCGCCACGCAGCATCCTTGTCGTAGTGCTGCCAGACGCGGTGGTAGAACTCGCGAGACAGTCCGCCGATGACGGCCTTGTTGCCGGTGTCGGTGAATCCGAGGCCTCCGCTCGACATGCCGCCGAGATGCTTGTCCGGGCCGACGATCGCGACGCTCTTGCCGAGCCGTCTGGCTTGCACCGCCGCGATCACGCCAGCGGACGTGGCGCCGTACACGACGAGGTCGAACTGTGGCGGCACGGTCTGCGCGCTCGGAAACCCGAGCAGCGCCGCAGCAAGGAGCAGGATGAAAGGCCGCATGGAATCACGGCCGTCCATCGAAGGAGAACAACACCTTCAACGAAGTCCGCGCGTCGGCAAAGGCCGACGCGTGTTCCTCGAGCGTCGCAACGCGCGTGATGAGCGGCTTCACCTGAACGGCGCCCGACGCGAGCAGCGCGATCGCGGGCTCGAAGGGGCCGCAGCGCGATCCAACGATCGAGACCTCGTCCACGACGATCGGCCACGACTCCATCGGGGCTTCTCCGTGGAACGTCGATTTCAAGACGACGATGCCGCGCGGACGGACGATCTGCAGCGCTCGCACGAGGCCATGATGACGGCCCGTGACGTCAACGACGATGTCATAGCGCGATCCGGCCGGCACGTCCGCGGCGGCCAGGGCGGTCCTCAGGCCGAGCGCGCGGGCCACCGCGAGCTTCGGCTCATGGCGCCCGAGGACCGTGACGTGAGAGGTCACCGTGCTGATCACCTGCGCCGCGAGCAGACCCATACGGCCGTCGCCGAGAACCGCGACGCGCGCGCCATCGTCGATCGCGATCTGCTCGAAGATCCGGCACGCCGCGGCAACCGGCTCGACGAAGACGGCGCTCTCGTCGTTCACCGCGTCGGGCAGCGCGTGAAGGTTTGCCGCCGGCAGCGTCAGGAATTCTGCGAACGCGCCGTCGCGGCCGCGGATGCCGACCACGGAGCGGCTGGTGCAGTGCTCCTTGACGCCAGCCGTACACCACTCGCATCGTCCGCAGCCGACGTTGATCTCGCCGACGACGCGCCTGCCAACCCATGCGGCGTCCGCCCCGTCCGCGCGTTCGACAATCCCGACGAACTCGTGCCCGAGGATCCCCGTGAACGCCGCGTAGCCTTCCAGCATCTGGAGATCCGTTCCGCAGATCCCCGCCATCGATACGCGGACCACGCACTCGCCCGCCCGATTCGGAGCGGGAACATCCTTCAGCTCGAGACGGCCCGGACCAGTGAGCACAAGCGCGTTCATTCGGCGACCATTGTAGTACGCAGTGTCCCGGGTCCGCCTGAAGGCGGACCCTACATCTGCATTTCCGGCGTCCCTGCCCGGAGACGATAGAATCACACGATGATCGGTCTCCGTCATCTTCGGCTCCGCGTCCTCGAAGCGCTGGAGCGGATCGTGAAGCAGTTCCGATCGCGCGAGGAACTGTGGCCGCTGCGCGTCCCGCACGAACCGCTGTCGCTCGACGAGGTGCTGGCCGAGGCCCTGGGTAACGACCGTCGATTGTTCGATCCGCTGACGCTCCGGGCGCGGACGCTGCTGCACCTGGAATGGGACGGCGGCGCCAGGTGGGACGCCTGGGTCGTTGTCCTGCCTTCAGGCGTCAAGCTCTACTGCGACACGGGAGACGACGAGTCGCGGATTCTCGCGTCGGGGGGAAGGAACGAAGGAGACGCGAGCGACAGGCTGTTCCTCGAGCTGCTGTCGGAATCGGGTGGCGCGTATTTCGGGATCGAGATGTCGGATGCGGCTCCAACGCGCGCGCGATCCTCGATCACGGACCGCGCGTTCCTCGTCGAGGTCTTCGTGAATCTCTTCGAGGTCGCGCGGATCGAAGAAGCGATCCGCACCGAGCTCGCGGCCCTCGGCGAGCCACCGCCGGCCGCGGAGCTCCCGGGGTCCGACTTTCGAATCGACGTGGAGCGGTGGCTCGCCCGCGCACTGCGCTGAACCAGCCCGGCCCGAGCGGCGCGTCAGCGCGCGTGGGCCGCAATCTCACGGCCCGTTGTAAGATCGGGCCTCGTGCCTGACGGCTCTCCTCTGCCAACCCGTCGCATCCGCCTCGGTACCATCCTCGCAATCCTCGTCCTGGCCACTACGGTCCCGCTTGGTCTGTTCGCAGCCAGGATGATCTACACCTCCTGGGACCAGCAGAAAACGCTCGTGAACCGGCAGAACGTCGAGCGGGCCCGGGCGATCAACGCCGCTCTCGATCAGGAAGTGCAGAACACGATTGCTGAGCTTCGCGTGCTGACATCGCTCGAGCCGATCGATCCAACCGACCTCCAGTCGTTCCGGAGGGTGGCGGCACGAATGGTCGAGCTTTTGCCGGAGTGGGAATCGGTGCAGCTCGTCGATCCGGCGACGTCCACAGTCCTGGCGGACACCGCGTCGCCGTTCGGTCAGGCTTCCCGGCTCGTGGGCGACGACTGGGTCCGCGCGGTCCGGCAGACCAGCAGTCCGGCCGTGTCCACTGCTCAACGCGATCCGGTGACAGGAACGCTCTACGTCTCCGTCGGCGTGCCGGTGATGGCGGGCCGACGGATTCAATACGTCATGGGCGCGCGCCTGCCCGTCTCGCAGTTCAGCGAGGTGCTGCGAGCGCAGCCGACGCCGCCCGGCTGCGTCGTAGCGCTGATGGATTCCGAGCTGACGATCCTGGCGAGGACCACCAACGAGGAACGCTATCTGGGCGCGAAACCGACGGCGCAGTTCGCCGAGGCGATTCGGAGCGGTCCTGAGGGATACATCCAATCGAGGCTGCTGGAGGGCGCGCGATCCTATTCCGCCCACAGCACCTCCTCGCTGACCGGTTGGACCATCGGTCTCGGCATGCCGGCCTCGTCGATCGACGGCCCGATCCTGTGGTCGAGCGGCGCGCTCATCGCCGTCATGGCGGCCATCTTCACCGCCGGCTTCCTGATGGTGCTCTTCGTTCACCGGCGAATTGTGCGGACGCAGGTCGCGGCGATCGACTCGGCCCGGGCGCTGGCGCGCGGCGAGCCGTTGTCCCTGCCCGACTCGCCCATCGTCGAGTTCAACGACCTCAGCGACGGACTGCGCGACGCGGCGGCGATTCTGGAGCGCCGGCTTCAGGAGCGCGACATGGCGGAGGCCGAGCGCGCGCGCGCCGTCGAACATCTCGAGAGGGCGCTGGCCGGCGAGCAGGCCGCGCGCGCCGCGGGCGAGCGCAACGAGGCCCGCCTCTCCGTCACGCTCAGGAGCATCGGCGAAGCGGTGATCGCCGCCGATCCCGAAGGACGGATCACGATGCTCAACCCCGTCGCGCAGGCGCTGACGGGATGGGGCGAGCCGGAAGCGATCGGACTCCCGATCGACGCGGTGTTCGAAACGGTCGACGAGCAGACCAGGCGTCCGAGGCCGAGCCCGCTCGATCGGCTCACGGCGAGCGGCGAAACCGCGAGCGTTCCGGCGTCGTACACAGTTCTCATGTCGCGCGACGGGCGCGACATTCCCATCGGGGACAGCGTTGCCGCCATCCGCGCGGCAGACGGCACGCTGCTCGGCATCGTCGTCGTCTTCCGCGACGTGACGGCGGATCGCGACGGCGAGCGGCAGCGCGCCGCCGCGCTCGAGCGCGAACAGGCCGCGCGGCGGGGAGCGGAATCGCTCAGCCGCGCCAAGGACGAATTCGTCGCCACGGTCTCACACGAGCTTCGAACGCCGCTCAACGCCATCTTCGGCTGGGTCGCCATGCTCAAGATGGGCTCGCTCGACGAGACCGGCCGCGCCAAGGCGCTCGACGTCATCGACCGCAACACGCGCGTCCAGGCGCAGCTGATCGAGGATCTGCTCGACATGGCGCGCGTGATCAGGGGAACCATCCGCCTCGAGCTGCGGCCCGTCGATCTCGCCGTGGTGCTCGAGACGGCACTCGACACGGTCAAGCCTGCCGCCGACGCGCGCCGGGTGCGGATGCGCGTGCACGCACCGCGCGGCGTGGCCTGCGTCTCGGGCGATCCGAGCCGGCTCCAGCAGGTGTTCTGGAACCTGCTCTCGAACGCCATCAAGTTCTCCGAGGCCGGAGACGAAGTCGCGGTGCGCCTCGAGGCGCAGGGCGAAGAAGCGGTGCTGAGCGTGAACGACACCGGCGCGGGCATCGCCCCGGCGTTTCTTCCGCACGTCTTCGATCGGTTCCGGCAGGAGTCCTCGGACGTCACGCGAGAACATGCGGGCCTGGGTCTCGGTCTTGCGCTCGTGCGCCACCTCGCCGAGCTCCACGGCGGCACGGTGTCGGCGGAGAGCGGCGGCAAGGATCTCGGCGCGACGTTCATCGTCCGCCTGCCGCTCATGGCCGCGCGGGGGAAGGTCGATGCGACGGTGGACATTCCAGCAGCCGCCGCGCGATCCAGCTCCCTGAAAGATCTCGACATGCTCGTGGTCGACGACGACATCGATACGCGAGAGCTGATGACGACCGTCCTCGAGCAAGCCGGGGCGCACGTGCGCGGAGCCGCGTCAGTGCCTGACGCGCTCGCGCTGCTGGAGTCCAACCCGCCGGACCTGGTCGTGACCGACATCGCGATGCCGCACGCCACGGGTTTCGATCTCGTGAAAAAGATGCGCGAGGATCCGCGATGGATCGAGATTCCGGCGATTGCCGTGACCGCGTATGCGCGGGCGGAGGATCGGGCCCAGGCCCTCGCGCTCGGATTCAGCGCTCACCTGGGGAAGCCGTTTTCACCGGGCGCGCTCGTTGCGGCCGCCGCCGAGTTCGCGAGGGACCGAAAGGACGCATAGGACGGCCTGGAACGTTTTCGGAACGCGCTAGAACTTCTGGAAGAGCGACCCATTCCACTCGGCCAGCTTCTTTTTCGATTCGGCGTCCACGATCGTCATCTGACCCGGGCTGCCCTGTTCGCCGCAGTAGTCGCCCAGCGCCCTGGCCGCGCGCTCCTGATCGCCCGCGGACAAGGCCTGCCAGTGTGATCCCTGAACGAACGTCTCCATCGAGACGCAATTCCGCCTGACGACCATCGGTCCGCGCTCGAGGTCCCGCAGGAATCGCGCACGGCGTCCTTCGGCGGTGAAGCGGTCGGTGTTCAGCGCGACGATCGCAGCCGCGACTGCGGCGACGAACGCAACGAGCGCGACGATGAGGCGCCTGGTCATGTGATCACGCGGACAATGAGTCTCGTTCGAGCGGTGGTGCCGCTACCTGCCGGACGGCGGCGTCGTGGCCGGCTGGACGGCGACGGCGGCATGCGATCGCCGGGGCTCGGCGCCGCCCTGGACCTGGCGGCGATCCGCATCGACGAGCGCGGCCGCGGCATATCCGTACCGAACTTCTCCCTTGCGCCCGATCTTCTGGAAACGATGACCGCGGGCCGCGAGATCGAGCAACACGGATCGCGGGATGCGATCCTCGATCTGCGGACGGCTCCCGCCCGGATCCGACGGATCGCGGGCGACGAGAAACCTCGGGCCCTCGATGGCGCGCTGCGCGTCCATCCCGCCGTCGATGACGTTGAGGATGATGCCGTACACCGAGGCGGGAATCCACGCGTTTCCCGCAGCCGCGACGGCCAGCAGCGACGAACCCGGACGATCGTCCGAGCCGCCGCGGAACACGAGCGTCGGCACGCTGGTCGACGACGAGCGTGCGAGCGGCAGCGCGCGGCCGGGCACTGCCCCGCCGCCGAAGCGAAGATGGTTGTTGTACAGGAACCCGAGGCCATCCGACACATAGAAGGTGCCGCCCCACGTGCTCAGCGTCTGCGTTACGGCGATCATGTTGCCGTCGACGTCGACGACCGCGAACGCCGTCGTGCCACGGCCGATGCGCTCCGGCGGCCCGTCGCCCGGCGGGCTGCTGCGATCGCGATAGACCCTGTCGGCGTCGATCCGCTTGAAGAGCGTCGCCGCGTGCGCCGCGTCGAGATGCGTGCCGAGATTGACGTCCCACAGCGCAGGGTCGGCGATTCTCGGACCCTGATCGCGGGCGCGCCACGACTCGATCGCGTAGTGGAAGAAGTCGGCGTCGCTCGCGTAGGTCGTGCCGCCGCGCGGCGTGTAGTGATCGAGAATCTGCAGCGTCTCGAGCAGCGCGGCGCCCGTCGACACCGGGGGCGGCGCCGAGAAGATCGTATGGCCTCGATAGCGCCCCGACAGCGGCCGGCGCTCGATCGCGCGGTACTGCGCGAGATCGTCGATGCCGATGATGCCGCCGTTCCTGGCCATGTCGTCGGCGATCCGGCGCGCGATGGACCCACGGTAGAACGCATCGGCGCCGTCCTTCGCGATGATCCGCAGCGTTGACGCGTAGTCCCTGTTGACGAATCGATCGCCGGCCTTCGGCATCCTGCCGTCGGGAAGGTAGATCCGCTTCGACGCGGCGTACTTCTCGAAGAACCGGCGGCCCTCGGCAATCGACGTCGGCAGCGAGCTGTCGAGCTCGAACCCGTTCTCCGCGTACTCGATGGCTGGCGCAATCAGGTCCGCCCAGGACACCTTCTTGCTTCCGTACCGCCGGTGCAGGAGCTCGAGTCCCGCAACGACTCCGGGAATGTTGGCCGCGGCCGCGCCATCGCTCGATGGATTCGCCAGCAGCGGGTTGTCGCGCGTGGCGCGGATCGGCGCCTGGTCCTTGTAGTCGATCGCAACGGGCTCGCTCATGCCCGAGAGGTAGAGCATCGCCATGCCGTCGCCGCCGATGCCCGACGCTTCGGGCTCCACGACGCCGAGCGCGAACGCGACCGACACCGCCGCGTCGACGATGTTGCCGCCTCGCTCGAGGGCGAGGGCGCCGGCCCGCGACGCGAGCGGATGTCCCGACACGACAACGGCGCGATCCGAGACGACGAGCGGCTTGACGAGCGGCTGCTGCGCGATCATCGCGTCGACGGCCGCCTCGAGCGCTCCCTCGTCCGCTGCGGCCTCCGCGAGCGGACGGTATTTATCGCGCAGTTCCTGCCACCGCGACGCCGACGGATCCGTCGAGTAGTAGAGACGCCGGAGGGTTTCCCAGACGCGATCGAACGCCGCGACCAGCCGGCCGTCTCTCGGCAGTGGCGGGACGATCTCGCGCGCGCCGGCGTCCACGGGCAGCGGCGCGTCCACCGTCCAGAGCCTGAACGCGTCAGCGTTCGCAAAGAGCGGCGGCGGCTCGTCCGTGTTGCGCTCGGGATTTCCGTTGTAGGTCGGATCGGGAGGCGGAAGGTTCGCGATCGCGATGCGCTTGCCATCTGGCGACCACGCGGGTGCGCCGCCGCGCCTCGAGACGAGAATGGGCGCTTCGGCGGGCCGCTGGCGGGGTGCCGGCGGCGCGTCCGCCGCGGGCGCGTCGCCGTCGACGCCCGTCACCCAGATCGATCCCGCTCCCTCGCGCACGGCGTAGTACGCGACCCGCCGGCCGTCGGGCGACCACGCGGGGAATGCTTCCGCGCCGCGAACGCGCACGACGCGCGTCCTCGTGACGCGATCGCGCGGGCCTGGCTCGAGATCGGCGACCCACACGTCCACGTCGCCGTCGTCCGACTCGCGGTCCGATACGTACACGACGCGCTTGCCGTCAGGCGACACCTTTCCCTGACGCTCGTCGTCGTTCGCCGTGTCGCCGAAAAGCGGCCGGGCCTTCTCTCCCTCTGCCGACACGACGTGCAGACGCCAGCGCCCCGCGGCCCGGTGTGAGAACACAATGCGTCCGTCGAGCGTCCACGAAGGCCACCGTTCGTCGCCGTCGAGGGAGGTCAGCTTGCGCGCGGGCCCGCCGCCGCTCGGTACGACGACGAGATCGAAGCCATGTCCGCTGTCGGACGCAAACGCGATCGACTTGCCATCGGGCGACCAGGACGGATCGCGTTCCATCTCCGGGCTGTCCTGACGAAGCGCTTTGCGGTTGCGGCCGTCCGGAGCCGAGATCCAGATGCGATCGAGGTAGGAAAATGCGAGCCGCCGGCCGTCGGGCGACCACGCGGGCTCACGCGCGCCGCGCGGTGTCGTTGTCTGCGCAGACAGGGAGAGTGCGCAGAGGCCGGCGATCAGAGTGACGAGCCTCGCGTTGCGCAAAGCCTGCCGCCTAGGGGGCCGAGCTGACCCGGTTCCCGTGGACCGCGCGGCGGACGGCCTCCACGATGTGCCCGGACGAGATACCGTAGCGATCGAGCAGCTCTTCGGGCTTACCGCTTCTCGGCAGCTCACGGACCGCAAGTCGGCTGACGGAAATCTCCTCGTGGGCGACGGCTTCGGCAACCGCATCGCCCAGACCGCCAGGAAGATAGTGATCCTCGACAGTGATGATGACGCCGTTCGTAGCTTTCCCCGCCGCGACCAGCGTGGCCCGGTCGATCGGCTGGATCGAGTACGCGTCGATCACGCGGATGTGGATGCCTTCGCCCTTCAACTGCGTGTACGCCTTGCGGGCCTCGAAGACCGTGATCCCTGCGGCAACGACCGTGACGGCGTCCGAGGCGCTCTGGTAGAGCGTCTTGGATCCGCCAATCGGGAACTGCTCGTCGAGACCGTAGAGGATGTCGGTCTTCGGGCGCGACGTCCGCATGTAGGCCAGGCCCGGCGTTTTCGCCATCTCGACGACGAGCCGCTCGGTGCTGACCGCGTCGGATGGATAGAGGAGCGTCAGGTTCGGCACCGACCGCATCATCGCGAGATCCTCGAGCGCCATCTGCGAGGGACCGTCCTCGCCGATCGATACGCCCGAATGTGACCCCGTGAGCTTGAGGTGCAGCTGATTGCGGGCGTTCGACAACCCTGCCATGCGGATGAAGTCCGCCGCACGGGCGAGGAAGCAGGCGAACGTCGACGGAAACGCGATGGCGCCGCGCGCGGCAAGCCCCATCGCCGCGCCGACCATGTTCTGCTCGGCGATGAAGTTCTGATAGAAGCGATCGGGATGCGCCTTTTCGAATCGATCGCTGAACGTCGAATTCTTGACGTCCGCGTCGAGCGCGACGACGCGCGGATCGATTCCGCCGAGCGCTGCGAGGGCGGTCCCCCACGCTTCCCGCGTGGCGACCTGTTCGCCTGGCTTGTAGCTCGGAGGAGGCATCTTCGAGTAGTCGGGACGTACCGCCTCGCGCGGCTTCGACGCCGGTGGAGGAATCACGGGCGCGGGCGCACCTGGAACGAGCTGCGCCTTCAGCTCGGCGATCGCCTTGTCGGCCTCCTCGCCCTTCTTGAACGCCTTGCCGTGCCAGCCCTCCTTGCCCTCGATTGACTTGACGCCCTTGCCCTTGAGCGTGCGCGCCAGGATCATCGTCGGGTGGCCCTTCGCTGCGCGCGCGGCAGCAAACGCGTGCAGGAGCGCGCCGACGTCATGGCCGTCGACCGTCAGCGTGTGCCAGCCGAACGCGTTCCAGCGGGCGGCGATGTCCTCCATGCGGTGTCCGAACTGCGCGGGCATGCTCTGCCCGAGGGCGTTGACGTCGACGATTCCGCACAGGTTGTCGAGCTGATAGCGAAGCGCGACGCTCGCGGCTTCCCAGACCGATCCTTCCGCCATCTCACCGTCGCCGAGCAGGACGTACGTGCGATAGTCGGATTGAATACGGCGGGCGTTCAACGCCGTGCCGACGGCGGCGCAGATGCCCTGGCCGAGCGATCCGGTGGCGACGTCGACGAACGACAGCCGCGGCGTCGGATGGCCTTCGAGGTCGGAATCAATCCGCCTGAGCTTCAGGAGATCCTCACGCGGAAACAACCCCGCGTGCGACCACGCCGCGTAGAGAATCGGCGCAGCATGTCCCTTGGAGAGCACGAAACGATCGTTGTCGGGATTCTGCGGATTCCTCGGGTCGAACCGCATCTCGCCGAAGAACAGCGTCGCGACGATCTCGGCCGCGGACATGCAGGTCGTGGGGTGGCCGCTGCCTGCTTCGGTGGTCGAGAGAATCGAATCGATCCGGAGCTCGGTGGCGAGGTTGCTCAGCGCGTCGACGGATGTTGCCATAGGAATCCCGCAGTCTATCACTGGTTCACGGGGTCGGAGCGCTCGCGGACGGCGAGCAGGTAGTGCGCGGCGAGCGGTCCCTGCCGAGCCGCCAGGCGGGACATCGCGGCCAGCGTCCGATCGGCGCGGTCGGCGAACTCGCGGTCACCCGACACGGCCGACAAACGGCGGAGCATCCGGGCCGCGTCGCAGTTGGTCACGAAGGGCTTGCGGCGCTCGCGCATGAGGCCGACCGAGTCCCGCTCGTCGGGAGTGCTGCGATCGAAGAACCCGTCCTCGCGCTCGTCCCACATCGTCCTGATCGCGTAGTGCGCGAGCTCCTGCGCCATCATCTCGTAGACGACGTTTCCGGTCGACGCGAGCGCGTCGAGCTGCGCCGAGGCCATCGCAACCTGGTCGTCGAGCAGTCCCCGCGCGCGCGGCCGGCCCTCGACGTAGTGTGCAACGCCGGCGCCCGGGCTGTAGCAGGCTATCAGCACGCGCTCGAGGGACTTCAGCGCGAACTCCCCAAGCGCGGTGTCGTCGAGCGCAGCCGACGCGCGCAGCGCGGCCGACGCCATCAGCGCGTTGGCACCGGCGTAGAGCGTGGCGTCGATCTCGGGCGCGGCGATCGCCTGCCGCTCTTCCGGCGACACCCGCTCGTAGGTACTCGCGATCGGCGCATTGAGAGCCCGCCCACCCGCCGTCGACCGAATCGGCGAGCCACGTCTGCACGTATCGCAGCACCTCTGTCGCCCGCTCGCGGTACCTCGCGGCCTCGAGGATCTCGGACGCCTCCAGATAGAGTCGAAGAAGGGCGGCGTTCACGTCGAGCAGCTTCTCGTGCCGCGGCCCCTGCCAGTCGCGCCGCGCCGCGCACCTGAAAAACCCGCCGTCGGTCTCGTCGTACAGGCCGCCCCACCCCATCGCGTCCAGGCTCGCCTCCACGACCTGCGCGAACATCGGCTCGTGCGTAGCGGCGTAGACGTGCAGCGCGAGCTCGAGAGGCGCGATGAGCGGGAACTTCGGCTCGCTTCCAAATCCGCCGTGCTCGGCATCGAAGGTCGACAACACGAGGTTCAGCAAGTCGTCCGCGTCCATCGGGAGGTCGTCCGCGGCGGCAGCCGGCGCGTCCGGTTCGCGCGCTGCCGTCAGCTCTGCGCCCCTCGACTCGAACGCTTCCGCGGCACGAAGGAGGACCGTCGTCATCCGATCGGCGGCCACATAGGTGCCGCCGCCGACGATGTCTCCATCGGCCGTCAGGAACGCCGTGGTGGGAAGGCCGCCGAGCGCGTAGCGTTCGCTGATGTCCGGACGTCGATCCGCGTCCACGCGGACCGCCACGAAACGCTCGCTGATGATCGCGGCAACATCAGGATCGGCGTACGTGGTGCGATCCATGTCGCGGCTCGACGCGCACCAGGGCGCGGCAATCGAGAGGAGGACGAGCTTCTTCTCGGCGCCCGCGCGAGCGAACGCATGAGTGCTCCACGGCAGCCAGCGGACCGGAGTCACGATCTTCGGTCAATTATAATGAGGAGAATGGCCGTGCTTCGATACGCCACGCTGCTGGCGCTCGCCGTCTGGATCGGCGGTTTGCTCGCGCTCGGCGCAGTGGCCGCGCCGGCTATCTTCGATGTCGTCGCGGCGCGCGGCGTTCCCGCCGGCAGTGCGCTCGCCGGCGCGATCTTCGGCGACGTGCTGCGCCGGTTCCAGATCGTGAGCTACGCGTGCGGCGGGTGGATTCTCGTCGCGCTCGCCGCCCGCGCGGTACTCGGCCCGCGGCCGCGCAGGTTTGCGATCCGCCTGGCAATCGCGGCCCTGATGCTCGGCGCCTCCCTCTATTCGGGTCTCGTGACAGCCACGAGCATTGCGCGTATCAGGCAGGAGATCGGCGAGGGCGTGGCGCCGTCCAGTCTGCACGACACCGATCCGCGGCGGGCGGCTTTCGGGCGCCTCCACCGCCAGTCGACGATTCTGCACTTCGTGCCGCTCCTCGGCGGCCTGGTGCTCCTCTTCTGGGAAATGAACGACTGAGCATCCGGAGATCGCGCGTGAGATACGCTCCAGGTACTCCAGAAAGTCCGGCAGGCGATCGCGTTGCATCCGGATCCAACGGCTGCAATGACCGAGACGGTCCGTATTCTCGGCTCGGATCTCCCCCACTACACGTGGGCCGGGTTCTACCTTCTGGACGGCAACGAGCTCGTGCTCGGCCCGTTCGTCGGCAAGCCCTCCCCGCACACGCGCATCCCGCTCGGCCGCGGGATCTGCGGCGCCGCCGCGTCCGAAAAGGCGACGATCGTCGTCGACGACGTGAACGCGGACCCGCGATACCTCGCGTGCAGCCTGGAAACGAAATCGGAGATTGTCGTGCCGATCATGGACGGCAGCGAGGTCCTCGGCGAGATCGACATCGACAGCGACCGCCACGCCGCGTTCGGCGACGACGATCGTCACCTGCTCGAAGCCATCGCGCGTGTGATTGCGCCGTGCCTGCGCCTGAACCCTGAACCCTGAACCCTGAACCTTGAACCTTGAACCCTGACCTCGCCATGTCCCACACCCTGACGCTCATCCCTGGCGACGGCATCGGTCCGGAAGTGACCGAAGCTGTCGTTCGAATCCTCCAGGCCGCGAAGGTCGATATCGAGTGGGAACGGCACGACGCGGGCGTCACGGCGTTCAAGCGCTTCAACCAGTCGCTGCCCGTGGAACTGATCGAGTCCATCAAGCGGAACAAGGTCGGGCTGAAGGGCCCGGTCACGACCCCCATCGCCGAGGGTTTCACCAGCGTCAACGTCGGGTTGCGCAAGGCGCTCGACCTCTACTCGAACCTGCGACCCGTGCGGAATCTCGATGGCGTGTCGAGCCGGTTCGAGAACGTGGACCTGATCATCGTGCGCGAGAACACCGAGGATCTTTACTCCGGTCTCGAGCACGAGGTCGTCCCCGGCGTCGTCGAAAGCCTGAAGATCATCACCGAGAAAGCGTCGACGCGCATCGCGCGCTTCGCGTTCGAGCACGCGCGGGCGCACGGCCGCAAGCGGGTGACGGCTATTCACAAGGCGAACATCATGAAGCTGGGGGACGGCCTGTTCCTCCAGAGCGCGCGGGCCGTCGCCCGCGAGTATGCCGACATCACGTACGACGAGCGCATCGTCGACGCCGCCTGCATGTCGCTGGTGATGACGCCCGAGCGGTTCGACGTCCTCCTCCTGCCCAACCTGTACGGCGACATCGTCTCGGACCTGTGCGCTGGACTCGTCGGCGGGCTTGGCGTCGTTCCGGGCGCGAACATCGGCCACACGTGCGCGGTGTTCGAAGCGGTTCATGGAAGCGCGCCGGACATCGCGGACAAGAACCTCGCGAACCCCACGGCGCTCCTGCTGTCGGGCCTGATGATGCTGGACTACATCGGTGAAGCCGAGAAGGGCGCGCGCATCCGCGCGGCGCTGGGACGCGTGCTGTCAGGCGGCGCGATCCGGACGCGCGACCTGGGTGGGACGGCGTCCACCACGGAATTCACGGACGCTATTCGCCGGGAAGTCGAACGCTAGCGACCGCTTCCAGATAATCTTTCACGGCGCGCTCGAGCCCGACGTACAGCGCGTGGTTGATGAGGGCGTGCCCGATGGACACTTCGTCCAGGTGCGGGAGCGTGCGGAACAGCGTGAGATTCGCCAGATCGAGGTCGTGGCCCGCATTGACGCCGAGGCCGACGCTCCTGGCGAGATTCGCAGCCGCAGCATACCTGGCAAAACTCTCCTCCAGGACGCCTCCGCCGGCCTCGAACGCACGGGCGTAGGGTTCGGTGTAGAGCTCGATGCGATCCGCGCCGAGCGATCCCGCCCACCGGATGGCGTCTGGATCCGGATCGACGAAAATACTGACCCGGATCCCGCTGCGCTGAAGATCGCTCACGGTCGATTGGAGCGCCGAGGCTGGAGTCGTCGCCGGCCATCCGGCCTCGCTGGTGATCTCGCCCTCCTTCACCGGCACGAGCGTGCACTGATCGGGACGCACCTTCTGCACCAGCGCGAGCAGGTCCGGCCGGGGATCGCCTTCGATGTTGTATTCGACCTTCTTCGAGCGCCGCACTTCCGCCGCCACGTCGATGACGTCGGCGAAAGTTATGTGGCGCGCGTCGGCACGCGGGTGAACCGTGATGCCAGGCGCACCTGCCGCGATGCAGGTGCGGACGGCGTCGACGACGCTCGGCAGGCGGCCGCCGCGTGAGTTGCGGATGGTCGCGACCTTGTTGACGTTGACGCTCAGGCTGATCATTTTCGGTCGCTCGGTCGTCCGGTCGTCCGGTCGTTCGGGCGGTCCTACCCCAGGTGCTCCTTCACTTTGCCCGCGATCTCGGACGCCCAGTCCTGGATCTCTTCCTGGTTTCGTCCCTCGAGCATGACGCGCAGGAGGGGCTCGGTTCCCGAATACCGCACGAGGAGCCGGCCCTGTCCGGCGAGCCGCCCTTCGACGCGGGCCATCGCCGCGGCGATTTCCGGCACCGATCCGAGGTCCCTTTTCTCACGGACGCGGACGTTCACGAGCACCTGCGGGTAGGTCACGAGCTCCGCGGCGAGATCCCCGAGCCCGCGGCCGGTTTCCGCCATCACGCGGAGCACGTTGAGCGCCGTCGCGATGCCATCGCCCGTGAAGAGGTGCTCGGAGAAGATGATGTGGCCCGACTGCTCGCCCCCGAGGGACAGGCCGCGCTTCACCATCTCTTCCATGACGTACTTGTCTCCGACGGGACAGCGAACCATCTCAATGCCGCTCTCGCGGAGCGCGATCTCGAGCCCGATGTTGCTCATCACGGTCGCGACGACCGCGTTGCCCTTCAGCCGGCCGGTCGCCTTCATGTGGCGCGCGCACATCAGCAGCACGGCGTCGCCGTCGACGATCTGGCCCGCGGCGTCGACGAATATCGCGCGATCGCCGTCGCCGTCGAACGCCACACCCATTGCGGACCCGTTCGCGCGCACGGCCTCCGACAACCCTCCGGGATGCGTCGACCCGCATTCCAGGTTTATGTTGCGGCCGTTCGGCGACGCCGCAAGGACCGTGAGATCGAACCCGAGATCCGAGAACAACCTGGGCGCGACGGTCGTCGTTGCGCCGTTCGCGGCGTCGATCGTGATCTTCAGGCCGCGCAGGGCGCTGCCGTCTGGCAGCGCGAGCCGCGTGTGCGACATGTACTCGTCGACGACGTTCGTGCGATCCAGCCGAGCGGTGGCGGAATCGGGCACCGACCAGCCGCCGCCCGCGACAATCGCTTCGACCTGACGCTCCAGCGCCTCGGTGAACTTCTCTCCCCTGCCGGAGAACACCTTGATGCCGTTGTCCTGAAACGGATTGTGCGAGGCCGAAATGACAATGCCGGCATCGAAGCCCATGGCCGGCGTCACGTACGCGATCGCCGGCGTCGGGATGACGCCAGCGGTGGTGACCGTCGCACCCTCCGATCCCGCGCCGCGGGCGAGCTCCTGCTCGATCCACTCGCCCGATTCGCGAGTATCACGGCCGACAACGAATCGCAGACCGTGACGACCGGCTCCGCCGCGGTCCGATCCTGCCGACGGAGACATCGCGCGGACGAGCGCAGCGCCCAGACGCGCGACGGTCGGGCGATCGAGCGGATACTCCCCCGCATGGCCTCGCACACCATCGGTGCCGAAAAGTGGACGTGGATTTGTCATTTGATGGTGATGGTCACAACGCCTGGCGTCACGGTGCCGACGCCGAATTCCTCGGATGGATCGACCTGAACGCGAAGACTGTACGTGCCGGGCCCGAGGCCCGTCAGATCCACGAATGCCTCGATGCTGTCGGGCCGGATACCCGCCAGCGCATCACGCTGCCCGCGCACCTTGACCCGGACGGTCTCGGGCACGATCCTGCCAGTCAGCGCCTGCCCCAGATTCTTCGAGCGCACGGGCACGCCGCTGACGTCGCGCTCGACGGGCGCCGGAGAAATCTCGACGACAACCGTGACGTTCTGAGGCTCGGCCAGCCGAACCGACGAATCGGTGACGCCCACGGCGACGACCTCGCGGACCCGGGAGTTCTTTCCGTCGATCTCGATGGGTTCCGTGGTCGCCTCCGAGACCCCGCGCACGTGGCTCTCCGGTCCCGTGATCTCGACGGTCGACGGCTCCGCCGAGATCCGTCCGACGACGAAGCCGGCGGCCGGCTCACCATCGGTGGCGGGCACGATCGGCACCGAGCGTTTCGTCGACCGTTCGATCGAGAGCGACAGCGACGGCGGCATCACCTGCGCGACTTCGATGCCGTACGGCACGTTGACTTCATCGGTGCGCAGGTGAAAGAGCCGCTCGCCGGTGCGCGCGGTGGCGAGATCGAGCATCGCAACCACTTCGCCAGGATCGAGACGACTGAGCTGGGTGGAGGACCCGCGCACGCGCACGTCCACGGCCGCGGGCAGATCGCCGACGATCTCGAGCGACGGCGCCAGGTTGCGCACGGCGAGGGGCACGCGAAGGCTGCGCTCGACGACGTGCTCGCCGGCAACGGTGAGCCACAGGACGGTCGCCAGGGTGATTGCCACCACCTTGAGGCCGAGATGGCGGAAGGGGTGATACGCCATCAGAAGTCGTACACCTGCGCCGTGGGACGCGGCGCCCCGGTGCGGCGCTGAACGAGCAGCGTCTGCAGCCGGTCCCGCAGCTGATCGCTCGTGAGATCCCGCTCGAGCGAGCCGTCAATGGCGATGGCAATCTGGCCCCGCTCCTCGGACACGACGACCGCGAGCGCGTCGTTCTCCTCGGTCAGACCGATAGCCGCCCGATGACGCGTGCCGAGATCCCTGCTGAGTTTGGGATTGACCGTGAGGGGCAGGAAGCAGGCTGCGGCCGCCACGCGATTCTCCTGGAGGACGACGGCGCCGTCGTGAAGCGGCGAGCCCAGTTGGAAGATCGTCACCAGGAGGTCGTACGTGATCTCCGCGTCGATCGGGATGCCGCTCTCGATGTAGTTGCGCAAGCCGATCTCGCGCTCGATCGCGATGATCGCGCCGGTCTTCTGCGCGGCCAGCATCCCGGCCGCGACGACGACCTCCTCGATCGTCTCGTACTTCGCTTCCTGACGGGTGAAGTAGCGGAAGAACGGCGCGCGCCCGAAGTGCGCGAGGGCGCGGCGGATGTCCGACTGAAAGATCACGATTGCCGCGAACGCGACATAGACGAGCACGTTGCGGATCATCCAGTTCAACGTCTGGAGCGGCGCGAGCCGCGAGACGTAGAACAGGCCGACGATGAGCAGCGATCCCGCGGCCATCTGCACGGCGCGCGTGCCCCTGATCAACTTGAGGAACTCGTAGATCAGGATCGACACGATCGCGATGTCCAGCAGATCCCACCAGCCCACGGGGGGCCGGTAGCGCATCAAGCTGGAAAGATAGTCATTCATCCGCTCATAGCTTAATGCTTCGGCCCGATCTCACAAACTGGCCGGACGCCCTCCAGACGCTCGAATCCTGTCAGCCACGCGCACGACGTCGGCCATCTCCCGGACGCCGTGCACGCGCACGATGTGCGCGCCGCCGAGCACGCACGCCGACACCGCGGCGGCCGTCGCCCACTCCCGCTCGTGCGCCTGGCGATCGCCGACAGCCATCGTGAGATAGGACTTGCGGGAGGGCCCGACCAGAATCGGCCGGTCGAGAGCCTTCAGCTGGTCGAGATGCGCGAGCGCCTCGAAGCTGTGCTCGGCCCGCTTGGCGAACCCGAGGCCGGGATCGACGACGATCGCGCCCGGCGGCACGCCCGCCGCCGTCGCCCGCCCTATCGCCGCCTCGAGCTCCTGAACGATCTCGCCCGCGACATCGGCGTAGGCGGCTTCCCGGTACATCTCGCGCGACCGCCCGCGGGTGTGCATCAGCACCAGCGCGGCCTTCGATCGAGCGGCCACGTCGGCGAGCCGCGAATCGTACAGGAGCCCGCTGACGTCGTTGACGATGGACGCGCCGAGATCGAGCGCCTGCTGCGCGACGGCCGCCTTGTAGGTGTCGATCGACACGGGAACGGAGGCCTCCCGGACCAGACGCTCGATGACGGGCAGCACCCTCCGCAGTTCTTCGTCCTCGTGGAGAGGATCCGCACCGGGGCGCGTCGACTCGCCGCCGACGTCGAGGATATCCGCGCCGTCCGCGACCATCCGCAGCCCGTCCTCCGACGCCCGCGCGGAGTCGAAGCGCAGCCCTCCGTCCGCAAAAGAATCGGGGGTGACGTTGATCACGCCCATGATCAACGTACGCCGACCGAGCTCCAGAGGAGCCCGGTCAGGCAAAGGAAGGGAATAGAGCTTCCGCGGTGTCGTGCCTATTCCTGGGTGAGCGGCTTGTTGAGCGGCGGAATCGGCGAAACGATCGACGGCCGCTCCTTGGCGGGCCGCTTCGATCCGTCCTCGGACGATGCCGCGGCGGCCGCCACCTTGAGGTCTGCGAGGGACTCACCCGCCACGATGCGGCGGACCTCTTCGGCGTCGAGCACCTCGCGGACGAGCAGCGCCTCGGCGATGCGATCGAGCGCATCGCGGTGCGTTTCGATCAGCGCTTTTGCCTTTGCGTAGTTGTCGAAGACGATCCGCTTGATTTCCTTGTCGATGTTGATCGCGGTGTCCTCGCTGTAGTCCTGGTGCTGCGCGATCTCGCGGCCGAGGAAGATCTGCTCTTCCTTCTTGCCGAAGGTCAGCGGCCCCATCGCCTCGCTCATGCCGTACTCGCAGACCATCTTGCGCGCCATCTCCGTCGATCGCTCGAGGTCGTTGCCGGCGCCCGTCGTCATGCTGCTGAACGTGAGCTCCTCGGCCAGGCGTCCGCCGAGCAGGATCGCGATCCAGTCGTTGAGGTATTCGCGCGTGTAGTTGTGCTTGTCGTCCTCGGGCAGCTGCATGGTCACGCCGAGCGCCATGCCGCGCGGGATGATCGTCACCTTGTGCACGGGATCGGCGTGCGGAAGCACCATCGCAAGGAGGGCGTGGCCCGCTTCGTGGACCGCCGTGACCTTCTTCTCCTCGTCGTTGATGATCATCGAGCGGCGCTCCGAGCCCATCAGGACCTTGTCCTTGGCGAACTCGAAGTCGACCATCCGCACGACCTTCTGGTTGTAGCGGGCAGCGTTCAGCGCCGCTTCGTTGACCAGGTTCGCGATGTCGGCGCCGGAGAAGCCGGCCGTGCCGCGCGCGAGGATGTGGATGTTGACGTCGTCGGAGAGCGGAATCTTCTTGGTGTGGACGGCGAAGATGCCCTCGCGGCCCTTCACGTCCGGGCGGTTGACGACGATGCGGCGATCGAAACGGCCGGGCCGCAGGAGCGCAGGATCGAGCACGTCGGGACGATTGGTGGCGGCGACGAGGATGACGCCCTCGTTCGACTCGAAGCCGTCCATCTCCACGAGCAGCTGGTTGAGCGTCTGCTCACGCTCGTCGTGTCCGCCGCCCAGGCCCGCGCCGCGGTGGCGGCCGACGGCGTCGATCTCGTCGATGAACACGATGCAGGGCGCGTTCTTCTTGCCCTGCTCGAAGAGATCGCGGACGCGGGACGCGCCCACGCCGACGAACATCTCGACGAAGTCCGACCCGCTGATCGAGAAGAACGGCACGTTGGCTTCGCCCGCGACCGCGCGTGCGAGCAGCGTCTTGCCGGTTCCCGGCGAGCCCATGAGGAGGACGCCCTTCGGAATGCGGCCCCCGAGCTTCTGGAACTTCTGCGGTTCCTTCAGGAACTCGATGATTTCCTGGAGTTCTTCCTTGGCTTCATCGACGCCCGAAACGTCCTTGAAGGTGACCTTCTTCTGCGAGCTCGACGACAGCTTCGCGCGGCTCTTGCCGAACGAGAGGGCCTTGTTCCCTCCGCTCTGCATCTGCCGCATGATGAAAATCCAGAAGCCGATCATCAGCAGGATGGGCGCCCAGTAGTACAGGAGGTTCGCCCACGGGCTGGTGCCGGGATCCCGTCCGTCGATGATGGGAACCTTGGCGGTCAGCTTGTCGCCCAGGAGCTTCTCGAATTGCGGCGGCGCGTAGAGCCGGAATCGCTCGTGACCGTCGACGCCCGCGGACGTGAACCGGCCCTTGATCTCGTTCCCGGTGATCTCGACTTCCGCGACTTCGCCTTTATCGACTCTCGAGATGAACTCGGTCAACGTGATGGCCTTCGGGTTGCGGTTCAACTGAGTGGAGAAGTTCCAGATCAGTACCGCGACTACCACGAGGACCATCCAGAAGAGCAAGCTCTTGAGGGTAGAGTTCAACCTTGGCCTCCTAACCGCCTTGCTTTCAAGAATATCACGCCTTGTGAAGGCTCCGTGACCCGAAAATCCTCGGCCGCCGGCTCCCCCACAATCCACACGATCCGCTCCGAGGCGTCGACCACGAGCGGCACCGAATCCCGTTCTCCCCGTTCGACTTTGCGGTCGACCAGGAGGTCCTGGAGCTTCTTGCTTCGACCGCCCATCCCCATGGGCCGATAGCGATCCCCCGGCTGGCGCGACCGCACCGTCAGCGGCGTCGTCAGGCCGCGGACCCGCACGGCCAAGGTGCCGGCGGCGGCCCGGTTCAGGTCGCCGACGGCCCCGTCCCGAACCCGGTCACTGGGGTCAGACCCTTGTAACGAAGTTCCACTTTTTTCTACGCAGGCGGAGACGGCCCAGCCGTGGTCTGGCAGGACAACCTCTCCTGGTATAGACAGCGAAACTCGAAAAGAGTTCGTGAACGGCCTGAAGGGCTCCCGGCTCAACGACAGCCAGTTCCCGCGCCGCTCGACGTGCTGACCTGGCAGGCTCACCGAACCGCGATCCTGCGGGCTCGCCGCTAACTCCAGCAGCCGCTCGATATCCTCGTGTGCAACGAACCGCTCCGGCGCGAACGTCTCGAGCGCCAACCGGGCCACTCGTCCGGAGAGCGCAGCGTGGAGCGACGTCAGCGCCGGAGCGTCGATCCGAACGCTCTCGTCAGCCTCATTCCTTAAGACGATCAAAGTCGCCTGATTGATTGCTTCCTGCTGCAGACGTGCTTCGTCGTGCCGCGCAATGGCCGCCTCCCGGCTGAGGATCGCGGTAATTCCCGGAGAAAAGCGCGATCGGATGAACGGCAGCAGTTCGTGGCGGACACGATTCCGCGGAATCGACACGTCGAGGTTCGTCTCGTCCTCCCGATACGGCTGGCCCAGAGACGCGAGATACGAGCGGAGCTCGTCACGCTCGACCTCGAGCAGCGGACGGATGACCCACCTTCGCACCTCCAGCGCTTCGGCGGGCAAGCGCACTTTCGGGTAGATGCCGCCGAGCCCTCGCGGCCCGGCGCCCCGCAAGAGCCGCAGCAGAAATGTCTCGGCCTGATCGTCGAGCGTGTGGCCCGTCGCGACCACGTCCGCGTTCAGCTCGTCGGCGACGCGCGAGTACACCTCGTAACGGGCCCGGCGGCCGGCATCCTCGAGCGATGTGCCCAGCTGCGCAGCGCGACCGCGCACGTCGACGCGCTCCGCGCGGAACGGGACATCGAGCGCGGCCGCAAGATCGCGGCAGAACCGCTCGTCGCCGTCCGCCGACTCGCGCAGACCGTGATTCACGTGCACGGCGCCCGCGACCACGAGCCGCCGATCGGCCTCCAGCTCGCGCATCACCCTCAGCAGCGCGACCGAGTCCGACCCGCCCGACAGCGCCACGAGCACACGAGACCCGCCCCCGAGCAGCGTGTGACGATCGATCGCGCCGAGAACGCGTGCGGCAATGGTCATGACGAGCCGCTCGTGCCGGTTGCCTTCTGCCTTGTTCAGCGAAGAGAAAAATGGTGCCGGTGCAGGGACTTGAACCCCGGACAACGCGGATATGAGCCGCGTGCTCTAACCAACTGAGCTACACCGGCAGGAATTTATGATTATAGCAATTCCGGTCGACCGGTTGCTCGGTCGTTCGGTTGTCCGGGCGTCCGGTCGGCTGAGGCCGTCCCCAGGACGACCGAACGACCGAGCGACCGGTCGACCGAACGACCGGACCCTAAACAATCAACATCGCATCCCCGTAGCTGTAGAAGCGGTAGCCGCGCGCGATCGCGTCGCGGTAGGCCTCGAGCACTCGCTCGGGTCCGGCGAAGGCGCTCACGAGCATCAGCAGCGACGACTTCGGCAGGTGGAAGTTCGTCACCAGTCCGGTCGCCACCTGAAAGCTGAATCCCGGATAGATGAAAACCTCCGCGGAGGCGCTGCCGGCGCGGACCTCTCCGCCGCCTCGCCGGGCAGCATCCTCCAGCGCGCGTGTCGTGGTGGTTCCGACGGCAATCACTCGACGCCCTTCGGCCCGCGCACGCGCGATCCGGCACGCGGCATCGGCTTCAATCGTGTACGGCTCGGGATCGACGACGTGATCTTCGACGCGATCGACCTTGATCGGCTTGAACGTCCCGTATCCGACGTGCAGCGTGATCGGCGCGTACTCGACGCCCCCTGCGCGAAGCTGGTCGAGGAGCGCGGTCGAGAAGTGAAGTCCTGCCGTCGGAGCGGCGACCGATCCGCGGACGCGTGCGTACACGGTCTGATACCGTTCCCGATCCGCGAGCGTAGCCGCGCGCGCGATGTAGGGAGGGAGCGGCACGTGGCCCAGCGCGTCGATCAAGTCGGTCACACTGCGATCGGATTCGGACCACAGGCGAATCGTCCGGCGGCCCTGGAAATGACGCTCCAGCACCTCCGCCATCAGGACTCCCGCGCCGCCTTCGAACCGGACGAGCGATCCCGGCTTCAGCTTCTGCCCGGGATGCATGAGGGCGCTCCACAGCTCGCCGGATCCCTCCGGTTTGCGACTGTCAGAGCGCTCCTCGGCCGCGCCGAGCAACAGGCATTCGACGGCGCCGCCCGTCGGGACTCGCCGTCCAAGAAGACGCGCGGCGAACACCCGTGAGTCGTTGACGACCAGCAGATCCCCGGGCCGCAGGTGGTGCGGCAGGTCGGCGATCGTGGCGTGAACGCGCGCGCCCGTCGTCCGGTCCAGAACGAGCAGACGGGACGCCCCTCGTGCAACGGCGTCCTGCGCGATCAACTCCGGTGGCAGCAGGAAATCGAAGTCGTCGACCAGCATCGGGTACGATTCGTGCTCGGCAGGTCAGCGTGCCATGAGCGACAGCGAAAAGAAAGCGATTCGTCGTGACCCGGAAGGCAGGAACCAGGCCGACAGTGCGGCGGCTGCTGCCGAGGGCGAGCCCGAATACGGCGTGATGCGCGTACCCGTGGACGTGCGTAGCGTCTCGCTGACGATCATCGCGGCGCTTGCCCTCGTCCTGGGGCTCCAATACGCGGAACCGGTGCTCGTCCCCGTGGTACTCGGCGTGCTCATCAGCTACGCGCTCACACCCGTGGTCGGGCTCCTCGTGCGCCTTCGCATCCCGCGCGCCGCGGGCGCGGCGATCGCAGTCCTGCTGCTCGTGTCCGGCATCGGCATCGGCGTGTACACGCTGAGCGATGAAACGATGTCGATCGTCGCGAACGTTCCTCAGGCGGCGCGCCGTCTGCGCGAGCGCGTCGTCGCGAGCCGCAACGAACCGAGCGGCATGCTGACGCAGGTCCAGGAGGCCGCGAAGGAGCTCGAGAAGACAGCCGCAGTCGCAACGGTCAGCGAGGATGACGGCAGGACGGCAGCCGGACGGAACCAGCCGCAGCGCGTGCAGGTCGTCCAGCCAGCCTTCCGCGCGTCCGACTACATCTGGATCGGCGGCGCAGGGCTCGTGGGATTCCTCGGCCAGTTCACCGTGATCCTCTTCCTCGCTTACTTCCTCCTCGTCACCGGGGACCTGTACAAGCGCAAGCTGGTCAAGATCGCGGGACCCACGCTCTCGAAGAAGAAAGTGACGGTGCAGATCCTCGACGAGATCAACCAGCAGATCGAGAGCTTCATCAAGGTGCAATTCCTCACGAGCGCGATCGTCGCCGTCGCGACCGCCGTGGCCCTGTGGTTGTTCGGCGTGGAAAACTTCGCGATGTGGGGGCTTCTCGCGGGACTCTTCAACTCGATTCCCTATCTCGGTCCCGTCGTCGTCACCGCAGGTCTGGGCATCGTCGCGTTCATGCAGTTCGACAATCTCCTCAAGAGCACGTACGTCGCGGCCGCCGCGTTCGCGATCACGAGCCTCGAGGGGTATCTGCTGTTGCCGGCGCTCATGGGGCGCGCCGCGCAGATGAACCCCGTCGCGATCTTCGTCGGTCTGCTGTTCTGGACGTGGGTGTGGGGCGTCTGGGGAACCATCCTCGCCGTCCCGATGCTGATGATGCTGAAGGCGACGTGCGATCACATCGAAGATCTGCGGCCGATTGGAGAGCTGTTGGGTGAATGACTCGGTCGGCAGTCTCAAATCAGCGAAAACTGCGACAGCAACCAGGCGAAGAGCAACAGCGGCACGGCCGCGATCAGGACGACGAGGCCGATGCAGACGAAGACGAACGCGTAGTCCGCGTCTCTCGGCGGAACACCGGGCCGCGCGTGGCGCTCGAGGAGCGCCACGTTCCGCAGGTCTGCCTTCCACACGACGTCGACGAGATCACCGAGCACCGGCACGAGCCCAATCACCACGTCGATCAGCGCATTGAGGACCATGCGCGCCTGCACGACGGCCGGCACGCGCATCTTCAGACCCGTCGCAAGGACCGCAATCGTGAAGACAGGCGTCGCGAGGTCGCCGATGCCGGGGACGAGCCCGATCAGCGCATCGAGGCCGAAGCGAACGTTGGTGCCGGGCACGCGGAAGGCGCTGTCAAGGAGGACAGCCCACCGCCGCAGGAGATCGAGATCGGTCGACGCGGGGGGCCGCACAAGCGGATCGTAGATCGAAAACCTGGCGGTCCGGTTTCAGACGCCGGACCGCCGGAAGGCTACCGCGCCGCAGCGGCGCGCTCGAGCGTACGCACGCGATCGTGGGCGTCGTGGATCTTCATCGACTGCTCGCGGACGAGCGCGAGCGTCCGGGCAGGCAAAGGCTCACGAAGCGCTTCTTCGTACATCTTCTTCGCCGAGTCCTCACCGCGCTCCGCTTCCGCGATGATGCCCGCGTCGTCCTTGCCGGTCACGACCGACTTGATGTTGATCCAGCCCCGGTGCGCGGCGCCGGCGACGCTGCCGGCGCTCTCGGGATCGCCGCCGTACCGGCGGACCTCGTCCTGGAGCCCGCGCGCCATCTCGGCGCGCTGCCTCGAGTATTGCTGAAAGAGAGACTTCACTTGTGGCTCCTGGAGTCCCTCCGCGGCGGTCCTGAAGCCGAGCTCCCCATCCTTCACGGTCTCGATGAGACCGTTCAGCGTAGAAATCACTTTGTCCCTGTCCATTGTGGTGCCGCTCCTTTCTTGCTCATACGAAGAGGAGCAAACACGAGGCCACGCGCAAACGGTCGAGGCCGCTGCGCTGCACGTTCGTCGATCTCGGCGACCTGCACTGTTTGGCGCGCTTCACAGCCCGGCAATTGCCAGCGACGGCGGGAACGTGGTCCCATGATGACTTGTGCCCAAGAGCAGTCTTCGCGTCTGGCCGGGCTCGCCGCACCCGTTAGGGGCGACATGGGACGGGGTTGGCGTCAACTTCGCCATCTTCTCGGAGCATGCGACGCGCGTCGAGCTCTGCCTCTTCGATTCTCCCGATGCCGAAATGGAATCGGTGACCATCCCGCTGCCCGAGCAGACCGACATGGTGTGGCACGGCTACCTGCCGGACATCCACCCCGGTCAACTCTACGGTTACCGCGTGCACGGTCCGTACGCGCCGCAGCACGGCCACCGCTTCAATCCGCGAAAGCTCGTGCTCGATCCGTACGCCAAAGCGATCGGCCGCGCCACAAGGTGGAGCGACGTCCTGTTCGGGTTCCGCATCGGCGCCCCCGACGCGCCGTCGCCGGACGATCGCGACAGCGCTCCCTGCGCGCCGCTCGGCGCGGTGAACGACGACGCCTTCACGTGGGGGAACGACGCGCCGCTCAAGACGCCGTGGCACGAGACGCTGATCTACGAGCTGCACGTCAGGGGCTATACGCAGCTGCACCCGCACGTGCCGGAGCATCTACGCGGCAAATACCTCGGGCTCGCCTCGGAGCCCGCGCTCCGCCACCTCACGTCGCTCGGCGTGACGGCGGTCGAGATGATGCCCGTGCACCATCACAACGACGAGTGGCATCTCGTGCAGGCGGGGCTGGGCAATTACTGGGGCTACAACACGCTGTCGTACTTCGCGCCCGACGTGCGCTACGCGACGTCGCCGCTGCCCCTCGAAGCGGTGCGCGAGTTCAAGGTCATGGTGCGCGCGCTTCACGCGGCCGGCCTCGAAGTGATCCTCGACGTCGTCTACAACCACACGGCGGAAGGCAATCATCTCGGACCGACGCTCTCGCTGCGCGGCATCGACAACAGCTCGTACTACCGGCTGCTTCCGGAGAACCGGCGCTACTACCAGGACTTCACCGGCACGGGCAACACGCTGAACGTGCGCAGCCCGCGCGTGCTGCAGTTGATCATGGACAGCCTGCGGTACTGGGTTCTCGAGATGCACGTGGATGGGTTTCGCTTCGACCTCGCGAGCGCACTGGCTCGTGAGTTGCATGCCGTGGATCGGCTTGGGGCGTTCTTCGACATCATCCATCAGGACCCGGTGCTGTCGCAGGTGAAGCTCATCGCTGAGCCGTGGGATCTCGGCGAGGGCGGCTATCAGGTCGGTAACTTTCCCCCCAAGTGGACTGAGTGGAACGGCAAGTATCGCGACTCGGTACGCCGGTTCTGGCGCGGCGACAGAGGGGCCGTGTCGGAGCTCGCCACGCGTCTTGCCGGCAGCAGCGACTTGTACGAGCAGAGCGGCCGCCGTCCATACGCGAGCATCAATTTCGTGACGGCGCACGACGGCTTCACGCTCGCCGATCTCGTCAGCTACGACCACAAGCACAACGAGGCGAACGGCGAGAACAACCAGGATGGCGAGAACCACAATCTCAGCTGGAATTGCGGCGTCGAAGGTCCGACCGACGATCGGCGAATCCTGGATCTGCGCGACCGTCAGCGCCGCAACCTCATGGCGACGCTGATGCTGTCCCTCGGCGTGCCGATGATCAGCGGCGGCGACGAGATCGGCCGGACGCAGCGCGGCAACAACAACGCCTACTGCCAGGACAACGAGGCGAGCTGGACGCACTGGGATCTCTCGGCGTCGAATCGCGACTTCCTCCTGTTTGTCCGGCGCCTGATCCAGATTCGCAGGGAGCAGCCCGGTGCTGCGCCGCCGCAAGTTCCTCCAGGGCCGGAGAATCCGCGGCAAGGGCGTCCTCGACATCACCTGGCTCGATGCAGGCGGGCGCGAGATGACCGACGAGACGTGGACCTCGCCGGACGTGCGATGCCTCGGCGTGCGCCTGAACGGCGACGCGATCGACGAGCTCGACGAACGCGGCGAGCGGATCGTCGGCGACACGCTGCTGCTCCTGCTCAACGGCGGCGCCGACGCCATCCCGTTCGTGCTGCCGGCCGCCGCCGCGGCCGAGCGATGGGAAACGCTGATCGACACGGCGGATCCCTGGCAGCCCTCGAGAACGCTGCGAGGTCTCGAACGCTATCAGCTGCAGGGCCGCTCGGTCGCGGTCCTGCGCCTCGACGGCCACAAGGAACGCCAGACGCGCGACGCCGAATGGGGGCCGATGGGAGTTTACTGAATTGAACCGGTTCAAGGTTCAGGGTTCAGGGTTCAAGGTTCCCGAACCTTGAACCTTGAACTCGAACCTCTGAACCTGAACCTTGAACCCTGAACCTTGAACCTTGAACCTTGAGCAGCTCCGCCTGGTACAAGGACGCCATCATCTACCAGGCGCACGTCCGCGCGTTTCTTCGACAGCAACAACGACGGTGTCGGCGACTTTCGCGGGCTGACCGAGAAGCTCGACTATCTCGCAGGCGCTCGGCATCAACACCATCTGGCTGCTCCCGTTCTATCCGTCGCCGCTGCGCGACGACGGGTACGACATCGCGGACTACGAGAACATCCATCCGGCCTACGGCACGCTCGAGGACTTCGATCGCTTCATCGACGAAGCGCACGAGCGCAAGCTCCGGGTGATCACCGAGCTCGTCATCAACCACACGTCGGATCAGCATCCGTGGTTCCAGGCGGCGCGGCGCGCGCCGGCGGGATCGCCGGAGCGCGAACTTCTACGTCTGGAGCGAGACGAACCAGAAGTACCAGGGCGTGCCGCATCATCTTCACCGACACCGAGACGTCGAACTGGACGTGGGACGACACGGCGGGAGCGTACTACTGGCATCGGTTCTTCCATCACCAGCCGGATCTGAACTTCGACAATCCCGCGCGTCATCGAGGCGGTCGTTCGGGTCATGCACTTCTGGCTCGATCGCGGCGTCGACGGCATGCGGCTCGACGCCGTGCCGTACCTGATCGAGCGCGAGGGCACGACCTGCGAGAACCTCGACGAGACGCACGCGATCCTGAGGACGATTCGCCGGGAGATGGACGAGCGGCTACACGGATCGGCATGCTGCTCGCCGAGGCGAACCAGTGGCCGGCCGACGTGCGGCCGTACTTCGGCGACGGCGACGAGTGCCACATGGCGTTCCACTTCCCGCTCATGCCGCGCATGTTCATGGCGCTGCGGCAGGAGGACCGCCATCCGATCATCGAGATCCTGCGGCAGACGCCGGAGATCCCCGAGAGCTGCCAGTGGGGGCTGTTCCTGCGCAACCACGACGAGCTGACGCTCGAGATGGTGACCGACGAAGAGCGCGACTACATGTATCAGGTCTACGCCGCCGATCCGCGGATGCTGATCAACGGCGGGATCCGCCGCCGGCTCGCGCCGCTCATCGAGAACAGCCGCCGCCGGATCGAGCTGCTGAACAGCCTGCTCTTCTCGCTGCCGGGAACGCCGGTGATCTACTACGGCGACGAGATCGGCATGGGCGACAACATCTACCTCGGCGATCGCAACGGCGTGCGCACGCCGATGCAGTGGACCGGCGATCGCAACGCCGGCTTCTCGCGCGCCGACTCCGGCGCGGCTGTACGCGCCGCTCATCATGGATCCGGTCTACGGCTATCACCGCCGTCAACGTCGAGGCGCAGGAGCGTTCGCCGTTCTCGCTGCTGAACTGGATGAAGCGGATGATCGCGCTGCGCAAGCAGCACGCCGTGTTCGGCCGCGGCACGATCGAGTTCCTGGCGGCGCAGAATCGCAAGGTGCTCGCCTACGTGCGCCAGCACCAGGACGACACCGTGCTGTGCGTCGCGAACCTCTCGCGAACGCGTGCAGCCGGTCGAGCTCGATCTGTCGCGCTTCCGCGGGTATGATGCCGGTCGAGATGCTGGGCATGACGGAGTTCCCGCGGATCGGCGAGCAGCCGTACTTCCTGACGCCTCGGCGCCGTACAGCTTCTACTGGTTCCGGCTCCAGCTCGCGGCGCCGGCCATCAGCGACGCGCGCGACGCCGGACCAGCCGGCGATCGCGGTGCACGACGTCCCGTCGCTCATGGTCGGCACGGTGTGGGACACGCTGCTCGACGGCAACGTCCGGACGCTCATCGAGCGCGACGTGCTCGTGCCGTTCCTCCAGCGGCAGCGCTGGTTCGGCGGCAGGCCGCGGCCCGCACGTGCGCGCTTGCCGACTGGAGCCTGCTGCGCCGCGGCCCCGAACCGCTCTTCCTCACGATCGTCGAGGTGGAATTCGACGAATCGGCGGCGGAGGGCGCCGGTCCGGCGCGCCAGTACTTCCTTCCCCTGTCGATGGCGTCGATGGAGCGCGTGATGACCATCGAGGAGCGTGCGCCGCACGCCGTGCTCGCGCGCATCTCGGGCGCGAGAAAGGGACTCCTCTTCGACGGGTGGTACGACGACCGGCTGGCCGGCGTTCTCGGCGGCGCCGCGGGCGCGGAGGGGATCGCGACGCGGCACGGCGCGTTGCACGCCACGCCGCCGTTCGCATTTCCCCCGGGCGTTCAGAGCCACGAGAGCCCACCGCTCTCGAAGCTCGCGGTTCTGGCTGGCTCGTCGTCGATCACGTTTGCGGTTGCCGACGGACAGCACGTCGCGCTGAAGATGTTCAGGCGCATCGAGCCGGGCATTCATCCGGAAGTCGAAGTCACCAGGCACTTGAGCGTTGCCGGCTTCACTCACGTCGCGCCGGTCGTGGCCACCGTCGACTACGGACGGCGCGGGGACGGCCCGGGCACCGTCGCCATGATCCAGGAGCTCGTCGAGAGCCAGGTCGACGGCTGGACGCACGCCATGGATGCCTTGAGCCGCTTCCAGGATCAGGTCGCGTCGCGTGAGCTGCCGCCGCTCGACGACCGCAAGGAACTCCGCCAGGCCGCGGGTCTCTCACACGCCAACCCGAACGCCGACGTGATGGGCGGATACCTCGAGATCGCGGGTGCGATGGGACGACGGACGGCGGAGATGCACGTGGCGCTCGCCACCGATGGTCATCCTGCGTTCCAGCCGGACGCGTTCGCGGTCGACGATCTCTCGCTGGCCGTCCGGCGTGCGGTGTCGAATGCCGAGCGCGACCTCGGCGCGCTCGAGTCGGCCGCCGCGTCCGGCGTGCTCAAAGGGAGCGAGGAGACCGCCGCGCGCGTGCGCGCGCTGGTCGCCGCGCGAGGGACGCTCATCGGCCAGCTCGAATCAGCCGCGTCCCTCCACGCCCTCGGCTCGAAGATCCGCGTGCACGGCGACTACCGGCTGGGACAGATTCTGCTCGTCGAGGGCGATTCTGTTCGTGCAGAACCTCGAAGGGCACCTCTCGTGGCCCGCGGCGGCGCAGCGCGAGAAACAATCGCCGCTGCGGGATGTCGCGAGCATGCTGCGATCCTTCAGCTATGCTGCGCAGGCGGCGCTCCTGACACGGGTGTCGGCGCGTCCCGACGACCAGGCGAACCTGGAGGCGTGGGCGAATGTCTGGCAGACGTGGTCGACGGCGGCGTTTCTGCACGCCTATCTGTCGACGGCGGGCAGCCATCCGATGCTCCCTGGCGATCCGTGTGAGCGCGACGCGCTCCTGCGTTTCTTCATGCTGGATCGGGCGCTGCGCGAGCTGGACGCGGAGCTCCACAACCGGCCGGAGTGGGTCGGGATCCCGACTGCAGCGGTATCCTCCGGCTGCTGGAAACGTAGCGGCGATCGGATCCTGATGCTTCGTTCCCGTCAGCACCTACCGTCTGCAGCTCCACGCCGGCTTTCCGTTCGCGGCGGCGCGGAGGTCGTCGTCCTATCTCGCGCGGCTCGGCGCCGGCACGTGCTACACGTCGCCGTATTTCGCGGCCGAGCCGGGCAGCACGCACGGCTACGACATCACCAACCACAACGAGCATCAACCCGGAGCTCGGCGGCGCGGACGCGCACGCCGCTCTTCACCGCACGCCATCTCGCGACGCCGGCCTGCAGCACATCGTCGACTTCGTGCCGAATCACATGGGGATCAGCACGGCGACGAACCCGTGGTGGCGCGACGTCCTCGCGAACGGGCCCGGCTCGCCGTGCGGCGCACTTCTTCGACATCGACTGGGACGCCGTTCAAGACCGAGCTGCGGCGAAAGCTGCTGCTGCCGATCCTCGGCGATCAGTACGGGCGCGTGCTCGAGCGCGGCGAGCTGCAGCTCGAGTTCCTCGATGGCCGGCTGTCGCTGCGTACGCCGACCACGAGCTGCCGATCAACCCGAAGCACGCGCCGCAGGTGCTGCGATTGTCGGTCGGACCGCTCACCGAGGCGCTCGGCGCGGACAACCCTCAGCTCCACGAGTTCCTGAGCATCCTCACGTCGCTGCAGAACCTTCCGGGCAGCGCCGAGCAGGACCCGTCGCTCGCGGCCGAACGGCAGCGCGAGAAGGAAGTCGCCCGCGCGCGCCTGGCGAGGCTCGTCGCCGACTCGCCGATCGTCGGCGGACACATCGACGCCGCGGTCCGCGAGACGAACGGCGAGGTCGGCAGACCCGAGAGCTTCGACGCGCTGCACGAGCTGCTCGAGGCGCAGGCGTACCGGCTGTCCTACTGGCGGACGGCGTCGCACGAGATCAACTACCGCCGCTTCTTCGACGTCAACACGCTGGCGGGCCTGCGCGTCGAGGATCCGGCCGTCTTCGCGTCGATCCACCAGCTCCTGCGCAGCTCGTCGCGCGAGGGCAAGCGTGCACGGGCGTCCGCGATCGATCACCCGGACGGCCTCTTCGACCCGACGCGGTACTTCGAGATGCTGCAGGATCTCGCGCCGAGCTGGGCCGCCGCGCGCCGGTCGCCGCCGCTCTACGTCGTCGCGGAGAAGATCCTGTCGGGGCGCGAGACGCCTGCCGTCGCGGCTGGGCGGTGCACGGGACGACGGGCTACAACTTCCTCAACCAGGTCAACGGCCTGTTCGTCGACGCCGGCGAACGCCCGGCGCCTGCGGCGCGTCTACGCGAAGCTCACCGGCCGGACGCAGATCCGTTCGACGACCTGCTCTACGAGACCAAGCGGCTGATCATGGACACGGCGATGGCCAGCGAGCTGACCGTGCTCGCGCACACGCTCGATCGCGCATCGCCGACAGCAACCGGCGATCGCGCGACTTCACGCTCGAACAGCCTGCGCGACATGCTCATCGAGGTCGTCGCGTGCTTCCCCGTCTACCGCACCTACGTCGACGAGCGGGGCTGGACGCCCGACGATCGCGCCGCGCTCGAGCGCGCGATCGTCCGCGCCCGCCGGCGCAATCCCGGCGATGGAGTCGCACGATCTTCGATTTCTTCCGCGAGGTCATGCTGCCGCGCGACCCCGCGGACGTCCGACGAGGCCGGCCCCACGATCGCCGCGCGGGGTATCCGCCGGCCGACGCGGCGGAGGCGCACGATCGGCTGCGCTTCGCGATGAAGTTCCAGCAGTACACCGGGCCGCTGCAGGCGAAGGGCGCTCGAGGACACGGCGTTCTATCGCTACAACGTGCTGCTGTCGCTGAACGAAGTCGGCGGCGATCCCGTCGCGCGTTCGGCGTGACGGCCGAGGAGTTCCACGAGGCGAACGCGCGCCGGCTCGGGACTGGCCCGTACGAGATGCTCGCGACCGCGACGCACGACACGAAGCTCGGCGAGGACGTGCGCGCCCGCATCGAACGTCCTCTCGGAGATGCCGGACGAGTGGGAGCGCGAGGTCGGCCGACTGGATGCGGCTCAACAGAGGCGCACGCACCATCGTCGACGGCGAGCCCGCGCCGGATCGCAACGACGAGTACCGCTTCTACCAGGCGCTCGCGGGCTCGGCCTTGCCCCGGGCACCCGATCGATCCCATGTCGACGGCTCAAGGCCTACATGATCAAGGCGGTCAAGGAGGCGAAGCTGCACACGAGCTGGATGACGCCGAACGAGGAGTACGAGAACGCGGTCGCGACGTTCGTCGAGCGCATGCTCACGGGCGCGGGCGCCGCGAAGTTCCTGCCGGCGTTCACGCCGCTCCCAGGACGCGTCGCGCACGCCGGCATGACGAACTCGTCTCGCGCAGGTCGTGCTGAAGATCGCGATCACCCGGCGTGCCGGACTTCTACCAGGGCACGGAGCTCTGGGACTTCATCCTGGTGGATCCGGACAACCGCCGGCCGGTGGATTTCGCGACCGCGGCGGACGCGCTGGCCGGCATCGACGCGGTCCTGTCGCAGCCCGCCGCCGAGCGCGGCCCGCGCATCGCGGACCTGCTCGCGACCTGGCACGACGGCGCATCAAGCTGCTGGTCACGGCGGCGGGCCTGCGGCTGCGGCGCGAGTGGCCGGACGTGTTCCTGTCGGGACGACTACCTGCCGCTCGAAACGGAATCCACGGTGCCGCGCCGGCCTCGTCGCCTTCGCCCGCGTGCTCGCCGACGCGCGTCGTCCTCGTCGTCGCTCCTCATCTCGTCGCGCCGCTCGTGTCCGAGGTATCGCCCGTGCCGCTCGGCGGCGACGCCTGGAAGACTTCGCGCGATCCTGCTGCCTGCCGAGCTCGCGGGCCATCACGTTCCGCGACGTCTTCACCGGCGCCGACATCGCTCCGGCCTCCGCCGGCCAGGAATGCGTGGCTGTTTGTCGGCGAGACGTTTGAGAGAGTTCCGGTAGCGACTGTTGAGGAACGTGTCAGTCGGCAGTCGGTAGTCGACTGCCGACTGCCGACTTCACTGTCTCTGTCTGCTCGTCTCCTGTCTGCTGCTGTTTCCCTGTTCAACTCGACGATGTCCACGCTCTCGGACGAAGTGCCGAGCAGGTAGCGGCAGAAGTAGTCGGCGCGCAGCCAGTTCACGTACGCGGACGGCGTCGCCGAACGCGTGACGCGCGCCGGGGACGATGAACATGTCGAAGCGCTTGTTCGCCTTGATCAGCGCGTCGGCCAGGCGGTAGGTGTTGGCCGGGTGGACGTTGTTGTCGATGTCGCCCGTGCACGAGCATCAGGTGGCCCTTCAGGTTCTTCGCCAGCTCCGAGTTCTTCTCGATGTCTGAACTCGAAGGTGATCTTGCCGTCCTTCTCGACTTCCTTGATGCCGTGGTGCTTCTCGCTCCAGGTGTTGTTGTAGATGTTGTTCTCGTGGTTGCCGGACTCCGACCACGCGACCTTGAAGAAGTCGGGGTAGACGAGCATCGCCGCGGCCGACATGAAGCCGCCGCCCGAGTGGCCCCAGATGCCGACGCGGTTGATGTCGATGAAGGGGTGACGGCGCGCGAGCTGTTCGATCGCCGCCTTCTTGTCGGCCAGCCCGTAGTCGCGCAGGTTGCCGTAGCCGTAGTTGTGGTACCACTTCGAGCGCGTCGGATTGCCGCCGCGGTTGCCGACCTCGATCACGATGAACCCGAACTGCGCGAGCGAGATGTTGTTGCTGCGCGGGTTGAACGTCTTCGTCACGCTCTCGGTCTGCGGACCGGGATAGACGTAGGCGATGATCGGGATACTTCTGCGGTTCGGGTCGAAGTCGAACGGCTTGTACATCACCCCGTAGAGATCGGTAATGCCGTCGTCGGCCTTGACGGTGAACGGCTCGGGGAACTTGAAGCCCGCTTCCTTCAGCGCGCTCAGATCCGGCGTCTCGAGCTTCATGACCACGTTGCCGAGCGTGTCGAAGAGCATCGATTCCGGCGCCGCGTCGACGCGTGACGAGTTGTCGACGAAGTAGCGGTTCGACTCCGACACGATCGCCGAGTGCGAGGCGTCGCCGGCGTTCAGCAGCTTCAGGCCGGTGCCGTCGAAGCCGACGCGATAGAGGTGCGGGTAGTACGGGTCTTCACCCTTCTCTCGGCCGACCGCGGTGAAATAGACCGTGCGAATCTTGTCGTCGACGCCGTCGATCGACGTCGCGACGAACTCGCCGTCGGTCATCCGGTTCTTCAGCGCGCCGGTTGCCGCGTCGTACAGGTAGTAGTGGCCCCAGCCGTCGCGCTCGGACCAGAAGAGCAGGTCCTGCGCCGCCGTTGACGAGCCGCAGCGGCCGGGACTCGATGTAGGTGTTCAGGCGCTCCTCGACGACCGTCCTCACGTCGCCGGTGGACGTGTCGGCGACGCAGACGTCGAGGCGGTTCATGTCGCGGCTCAGCCGCGTGAAGTAGAGCTTGTCAGTGCCGTCGTGGAGCCACTCCTGCGGCCTTGCGGGCTGCGGCGGCCCGGCGGCGCCGCCGCCACCACCGCGTCCCGCGCCGGCGACCGGGCGCTGCGGCTTGTTGGCGATCGTCACGGTCTGGTCCTTGAAGCGATCGGCCTTGACCTTGACGCGTCCCTTCGTCTGCACGTCGAACACGTAGATTTCCGACTGCGGCGATGTTCTCCTCGCCGGGCATCGCGTAGCGATACGTCTCGAGCGTCGGCCGCGGATTGGCCAGCGAGTTGATGACCCAGAGATCCTTGACCTTGCGCTCGTCGCGGCGCATGAGCGCGAACCGGCTCGAGTCGCGCGCCCAGATGACGTTGACCGGCGCCACGCGGGCGTTCTTCGCGTCTCCCTCTTCGCGCTGTTCCTGCTGCTGCTGATCCTCGTCCTGCTGCTGCTGTTGTTGCTGCTGCTGTTGCTGCTGCTGCTGATCCTCCTGGTTGCCGCGGCCGCCGCTGCGGCTCGCGTACCCGTAGTACTCCTCGCCGTCGGTCGTCAGCTGCGTCTCGACGATCGTCGTGTCGTTGGCGTTCTTCTGCGCCTTCGCGTAGTTCTCCGCGTCCATCATGAACAGGTTGTGGTTGCGGGCGAAGAGGACGATCTTGTCGTCAGGGGACAGCGACGCCCACCGCGGCGGCCGGGGATCGACCTTGTAGTCTTCGAGCAGCGCGACGCGCCCGGTGGCCATGTCGTACTCGAAGTAGAGCGTCTTGTTGCGAGGCGCCGCTGCCGCGTCCCCGCGCCCGCCGCGTCCGGCACCGCGCTGTCCCTGCGGTCCCCCGACGTCACGCGCGACCTGGTCTTCATCCGGCGATCCGCCGCCGCGCGCGGCCGACTGCTGATCGTCGTGATCTCGCGCGGCTTGATCGAGTTGATGTTCGCGGTGGCAGGCACCTGGACATTGAACTCGAACACCGCGTCGTTCTTCACGAACCTGACGGTGCTGAACGGCAGGTGCTGCGCGTCGTACGGAATGCGCGTGATCGAGGTCAGCGCCGCCGCCATCTTCGCGTGATCGAAGAGCGGGGTCTTCGCCTTCTTCAGCGGATCGACCAGGTAGAAGCGGCGGCCTTCGCGCGTCTGGTACGAATACCAGAACCGATCGCTCGCCTCGAGCCATCGCGGCGTGACGCTCGTGTCGAAGACGAGCTTCGAGACTTTCGGAGACGTCCACTGCGACGCAAGCACGTAGTTCGGCGCGGCCGGCGCAGGCCCGGCCTGGGGCGCACCCTGCGCGCCGAGCCTTGGCGTGGCGACGAACACGAGCGCGAGCGTGGACGCGCACAGGAGAATCCGGACGGCGCGCGCAATAACGGCGTCTGGCAGCATGACCACTCCTCCTCGGGAGCTTCGAGAGATCCGAACTGGACGGGGAAAAACTAGCAGATCAGGCGGGGAAACGTAAGTGCCCCCCGGCCCTCCGCGCCGGAACTGTCAGTGCAGCCCGAGTCGCGCAAAAAACAACCCCGAGCGAGGGTGGCCCCCATAGGCCGAATAGAGCTCGCCATCGACATGGTTCCAGGCGGCAGCAGCCCCGAGCTGCGCGTCCACGTATCGTGTGTCCACCACTCGAAACGCGTAGCCGACAGTCATCCGGACGACCGGATAGAGTGTGCTGTGGCGAAGATCGGTTATCGGAAAGAGCTCGTCTTTCAGGGCCCATTCCGTGCGCATGACGACGGCGTGACGGGCCCGTCGCAGCGTGGCTTCGCCGAGAAGCGCCTGCGCCGTGGTGCCTGGGTAGACATAGAAGCCACCTTCGACCGGGACGACGCTGGTCGTTCGCGTGTTCCGGCCCCAGGCGAGCGTGGCGTCGATCGAATTACCCCGCCAGTCTGCCGAGTACATCGCAGACGCGGTCAGCCGCGATACGTCCGCACCGGGATGAAGCTGCTCGGCATCGGACAGAAGCGCGGCACTCAACTGGAAGGCGAGCTGGGCTGTCGGATTCACCGACAGCCGGAAGGCGAACGAATCGAGCCCCGGCTTTTCGAACCCCCAGCGATCTTGATCGGGCTCTCTTCCGCGAAACACGGACCCCTCGAACTTTACCCGCGGCGTCGGGACGAATCCGCCCGTGATGACCCCGTAGGTTACGTGTGTCGAGTCGAACCAGTGGTGCGTAATGGGCGAGACCGGCAGCAGCGAGCCTGACGCGCGATGCATGAACGGAGGGGGTCCGATCGCCGGTGCACCGACTGCGGCAGCGTACACGTAGAACGAACGATCAGCGCCAATCTGCCGGGAGTACGTTGCCGCAAGCTCCATCGGCAGATCGTGCGGATGCTGTCGATCCACGAGCGCGTTCACGCCGTCCGCGGTTTCACCGGTCTGAAGCAGGAGCGGATACCCGCGTGGCCCCATCGCCGGCTCCAGCGACCACATCGACTGCACGCCGAAGACTCCCTTGCCGGCGCGCCGGAGTACGTTCGCCATCCCGTAGTTGGCCACGTACGTGTCGTCGTCTCCGCGCGGCCCGCCCTCCTGGACCGTCGCCAGCGACGCGTCGAGGTGCGCTGCGTATTGCCACGAACCTGCCGACCGCCAGTGAAGATGATCGAGCGCTGTCGCGTCAGGTTGCCAGCTCGTGCCGCTGGCACTTCGGGCCGGAGGACAAATCGGACAGAGCGCCGACGGCTCGGGCGTTTCAGCGCTCCTATGAACGTGTTGAGGAACCGGGTCTGCCTCTGGCTTGGGCGATGTCGAGACAGGAGCGGACTGGAGAAGGACGACGGTCAGAGCAATCCACACATCCATCGTTTGGCGATCTCTTCTCGAAGTGCAATCAACGAATCTTCAGTGCCGGCTTGAGGGGCTCGAGCTTCGGCGGCCGCTGGCCGGTCCGGACGGCCCCGGCAACCGGGATGTACCGCAGCTCCTCCAGTGACGACACGCACCGGAGAAGCAGCCCGCCCCGGCTCATGTCGCCGCGGCCGACGAAATCCGCGGGAAACAGCAGCCGGTCGCCGAAGATCGCCTGCAGGATGTCGACGTATTTCGGGGACGCGATGCTGCCGAGGAGGATGACGTCGCAGTCCGGCCCGACATCCGCCTCGATCGCGCGGGCGCTCGCCTCGAGCGGCCGGCGATACCGCGGGTTGTCGACAGCGATGTCGACTTTCGCGAACGCGCGAAGCGCGTCGATCGTCACCGGCGTCTCGATCGAGCGGAGGCCCGCGTTCGGCGTGATGACGAAGGCGCCCGCGCCGGAGATGGCCGACGAGGGGTCCGGCGGACGCGCGAACGCCCGGGCGTAGGCAAGCTTCCCGCGAAAATAGAGCCCGCTCAGGAAGGCGAACACCTCGCCGAGCGGCGCACCATCGCGCGCGCGCAGCCGCTCGGCCAGGTCGAACTCCGCGCGATCCGACATCACGATCCTGGCGCGATTGCCGCCGCAGTTCGCCGGGGAGAGCAGGAATATCTGATGGGGCAATGATCGACGACTCAGTGAGCGTTCAGCGCGATCTGGAAGCTGGAAGCCGGAAGCCGGAAGCTTCATTTCATCGGCCACCGCGCGGAGTCCGTGCGGGCGCCGGCCAGGTACTTCTCGATCCGCGCGACGATCTCCGGCTGCTTCGCGGCGACGTCGCGCTCCTCGCGCGGATCGTCCGCCAGGTTGTAGAGCTCGAGCGGCGCGCCCAGCTTCAGCCGGACGGCCTTCCACTGCCCCATGCGAACCGCCTGCTGGCTCCCGCGCTCGTGGAACTCCCAGTACATGAACTCGTGCGACGGCTGACGCTCTCCGCGGAGCGCGCGCGCCATCGACATGCCGTCGATCCCGGCGGGCACGCGGGCCCCGCCAAGCTCGGCGAGCGTTGGCAGCATGTCCCAATGCGCCCACACGTGATCGCTCACGCGGCCGGCGGGTACGGTGCCGGTCCACTTCGCGATCATTGGAACGCGGATTCCTCCCTCATACAGATCGCGCTTGATGCCGCGCAGACCGCCGGAGCTGTTGAAGAACGCGGGGTCCGCTCCTCCCTCCCGGTGCGGCCCGTTGTCGCTGATGAACAGCACGAGCGTGCGGCGCTCGACCCCGCGCTGGCGTATCGCGGCCATCAGGCGTCCGACATCCCGATCCATCCGCGTGATCATCGCGGCGAAGGCGGCACGCGGCGCGGGCTGCGATCGGTACCCGAGCGAGGTCCCGTCGATCGCCGCGCCCGTCTGCCGGCCGTCCGCGGTGGCGTTGACGAACGGCTTCTCCTCGAACTTGCCCTGGAACGCCGACAATGAATCCTCCGGCGCCCGGAGCTCCGCGTGCGGCACGGTGTAGTTCAGGTACACGAAGAACGGCTTCGGGTCGCTCGATGTGATGAAGGCTTCGGTCTCGCGCGTGAACAGGTCGTTGACGTAGTCGCGCGCCAGATCCGTTTCGACGCGCTGGCTGTTTCGATAGAGATGATCCGTGTACTGCCGGTGCGCGTGACGATGGTCGATGAACCCGAACGAGAGATCGAAACCCTTCTTGTCCGGCTGCCCGGACGTTCCCGGGCCGCCGAGCCCGTACTTGCCGACGACCGCGGTCCGGTACCCGGCGTCTCGAAGCGCCATCGCAATCGTGACGTCCTCGTCGCGCAGCGGGATGTCGCCGTTGCCGCGAATCCAGCCGTGGCCCGTGTGCATGCCCGTCATCAGCGCGGCGCGCGACGGCGCGCAGACCGTGCTTCCAGAGTAGTAGTTCGTGAAACGCGTCCCCTCTCGCGCCATCGCGTCGAGATTCGGCGTCGCGAATCGCTCCTGCCCGTACACGCTCAGGTCGCCGTATCCGAGATCGTCGGCCTGAACGAGCAGGATGTTGGGTCGATCCGACGTCTGCTGGCCGGCGCCCCCGGAGGCGAGGCATGCGAGCGCGGCAGCGAGGACGAATGTGAAGCGTGTCACGAGCTAGACGTTATCAGAGTCTCTTGTCTACAGGGAGATCCGGGCGCTGTCCCGATCCGGATCATGCCGCAACTCACACGAAACCTGCGTGAAACGACACCTCGATACGATCTCCCCAGAGGCGCTGCAGCGTGGAGCTGACAGCCCGGAGGAGGATCAGATGCCGAGATTGGAATACGGTGAGGGCCACGGAGCCAGGCGCGCGGTGATCGGGTTGCTGCTGATCGTGCTCGTTGGCGTGCTCGCCCTGAGCTCGACATCGTGCGTGCGAACGGGCCACGTCGGCGTCGTCACGATGTTCGGGCGGGTGACGGGCCGCGCGATGGGCGAGGGCATCCACCTCGTCAACCCGCTCGCTCGCGTCCACGAGCTCGACGTGAAGACCCGCGAGATCAAGGAGCGCGCGTCGGTCCCGTCGAGTGAAGGTCTCATCATGGGCGTAGAGGCCTCGGTCATCTATCACCTCGATCCGCAGCGCGCCGCGGCGGTGCTCCAGACGATTGGCGCCGACTACGCCGACGTGCTCCTCGTCCCGAACTTCCGCTCCGCGATTCGCGGCGTCACCGCCGCCAACACGGCCAGCTCGCTCTACTCGGACGCTCGTGAGGGCATCGCGCGCCAGATCCTGACGGACCTGCAGGGCGTGATGCAACCGCGCGGGATCGTCATCGAGAACGTGCTGCTGCGCGACCTTCAGCTCCCCGAGACGCTGAAGCAGGCGATTGAAGCCAAGCAGCAGGCGCAGCAGGAAGCGCAGCGCATGGAATACGTGCTCCTGCGGGAGAAGCAGGAATCGGAGCGCAAGCGCGTGGAGGCCCAGGGCATCAAGGATTTCCAGAACATCGTCAGCGAAGGCATCAGCGAGAAGCTGCTCGACTGGAAGGGCATCGAGGCCACCGTCGAACTGGCCCGCAGCCCGAACGCGAAGGTCGTCGTCGTCGGCAACACGAAGAACGGGTTGCCGCTGCTCTTCTCGGGCGAGAACAAGTAGCCCGGCGCGCCGGGCCGATCATCCGGGTGACGGGTTGGACGCGCGCGCGAAGGACGTCGGGTGTGTCGAGAGCCGCGGATCGTTCATCACGCGCGCGACGATCGACCAGGTCTCGACGCCGGCCATGATCGAGGCGCCGAGCGCGATGCCTGCGAGGGCTCGTCCCCATGCCGGGGCCAGGCCCTCCACCTTCGCCCGATGGACGACGACGGTCTGGCCCCAGTCGTCGCCCAGGCGCTGGCGCCGGGGAGAGCTTCCCATGCGCGACGCCGCGATCAGACCGAAGAACAGCGCGTCGACCAGGAACGCCGCCGATCGCACGAGCGCGCCGATGAACGTGACGTTTCCGAGATCCTCCGAGCGCACCCGCAATCCGCAAACGAGTTTGCCTGCGCTCGCGCCGCCGATCCACTCGCTGACGGTGAAGTACAGCAGGCCTCCCAACGTCGACCAGACGAGGCTCGAACCCGACCAGGCGTCGATCGAGGCGGCCCACTCCTCGATCGTCCCCGGCGCCTCGGCGACGGTGAGCACGATGAATCCGACGACCGCACTGATGAACCCGATGAGGAGCGCCAGTCCCATGTCGAGGAGGCGGGCGACGGCGCGGATCCAGAAGCCGGCGAAGCGGTCGTCGCGAACGTTCGTTGTACTCTGCCTGAACGGCGGGGTCGTCGTGAGCCAGGGGTTTCGCGTACGGGTTGTTCAGCTGTGCTTTCAGATCCGCTGCCAGCGGCTCACCGCACGCGGTGCACCAGGAGTACTGGTGATCGCGCGCGATCTCCGCGCCGCAGGCGCACCGGCCGACGGTGATGCCCGTGGCATCGGTCATGCTCACCTGCCGATGGAGATGCGGAGGGCGAACGCGTAGCCCCCGAGCTCGTCCTCGTTGAACACGTCGGAGACGCCGGACGTGCCGAGCACGCCCTTCACGGATCGGTAGCGATACTCCGCGCCGGCGTGGAGCCACTGCATCACGGCCACGTCGACGCCCGCGAGGAAGAAGCCGCCGGATTTCGAGTCGCTCACGTCTTCTCCCGGCCCCTCGAAGTCGGATGTCTCCTCGTAGGAAATGAAGCTCACCCCGCCGCCGGCGTACGGCGACACGCGCGGCATCTGCCTGAAGTGGAAACGCCAGCCACCGGCGACGTCGACCGGGCGCATCTTGATCGTGACCGGGATACCGAGCTTGTAGACCGTGCCGCCGTCGACGAACACGCGCTCGCCGTCGAGCGACTGCTGCGACACGCCGACGTCGACGAACACGCCGCGCCAGATCCCGAGCAGCGCGCCGCCGCCGCCCCACCCGGTCTTGCTGCTCTCGCCCGTCACGGCCTCGAACGACTCGGTCGAGGAGAAGACCGTCGAGCCGTAGGTGACGTAGCCGCGCGGCGTCAGCGAGGTCTGAGCCAGCGCTGGCGCCGACGCTCCCGTCAGAAGGATCAGCGGGGACAGCCAGATTGCCGCAGCGCACGAGCGCAGTCTCAGGCTCATCGCGCCACGCCCATTCCGCGAAGCGCCGCGCGCGCGTCGATCAGCCCGAACCCGTACTCGTCGTCTCTGCCCGACGGCCCGAGATCGACCGCGTAGCGCCGGATCGCCGCTTCGATGGAGGACGGCCGCGTGATGCCCTGACTGTAGAGGAGCGCGGCTACGGCGGCCACGTGCGGAGAGGCCATCGACGTTCCGCTGATGCCATAGTTCTGGGAGCGATTGAACGCCGGCGCCAGCCGGATCGGAGCGTTGATCAGGTCGACCTGGTTGGGAGCGATCTGCCAGACCTGCTCGGCCGACGACGCGGTCCCTCCGCCGCCTCCGGGAGCGGCGATCTCCACGTACGACCCGCTCGTCGAGTACGCCGCGCGCGCCCGTGACGGCGTGACGGCGGCGACGGCCATGACACCGTCGATCTGGCTCGCATAGAAAGCGGGATAGCTGATCGGGTTGCCTTCCCGCCCTTCGTTGCCCGCGGCAATCGCGACGAACACGCCACGGGACACCGCGTAGTTGAGCGCGTCGAGGTGGCCGGGCTGCGCCGATGTTCCACCCAGGCTGAGATTGATCACCTTCGCGCCGTTGTCCGCGGCGTAGCGGATCCCGCTGATGATCGCGGCCGTCTCGCACAAGGTCGGTCCGTCGGGCGCAAACCCCGAAACGCCCTGCACGTGGTTCAGGTACATCTGAAAATCCCAGCGCGAGAAGCACGCCTTGATCGGCAGCAGCGTCACGCCGTTGGCCACGCCCGCGTACCCCGAGCCGTTGTTCGTCTGCTGCGCGATCGTTCCGGCCACGTGGCTGCCGTGGCCGTCCGAGTCGAAGATGAGCGGCTGACCGTCGGCCGTCGTCCATCGTCCGAACTGCTGAAGGTCGACGCCAATCTGGACGCGCGTGTGGTCGAAGTCTTCGGCTTTCGCGAACGGGATCCCGAACGTCTGGAAGCCGGAAGGCGTGGACAGCCTGAAGCCGAACGTGCCGTCCCGGGTCGTGAGACCGGAGTCGATGACGGCGACGGTCACGCCGCCGCCGGCGCTGCGGTTGATGTCCCACGCTTGCGGCATGTTGATTACGTTCATGTTCCACTGCTGCGAATAGCCGGAGTCGTTGGGCACCGAACTGAGGGGCGACAGGTAGTTCGGCTGCGCGTACAGCACTTCAGGCTGCCGCGACATCGTATCGGCGGCGCGCACCGGATCGTCGATGTTCAAATCGTGAAGGTGCAGCACCTGGCCGATCCACTGGGCGGTGTCGGGTGTAATCGTCGACCGGAGCACGCTCAGGGCGGACTCGCTCTGTCTCTGACTCGTTCCATCCTTGAAACGAACCAGCAGCTCGCCAGGCACGTACGGCAGCCCCTCGTCGATCGCCCGTTTGAGCGCCACCGCGTGCGCCGTGTCGGTCGACGTCGATTGAATCAGTTCGGGGCCCTGGCTCTCGAGCGCGCTGCCCGCGATCACAGCCAGACCGAGACCGACAGCGATTAAGCGAGGTATCCGGGACATCTGAACCTTTCGAAAGAGATGGCACGCGCCGGCGTCGTGTGTAGTGTCCGGCTTCAGCCGGACCGGATCCCGCTTCTACAGAGACCAGCGCAGGAGGACCGCGCCGACCGTGAAGCCTGCGCCGACCGAGGTGAGGAGCACGAGATCGCCCTTCTTGACCCGCTTCTCGGCGACGCAGTCGGCCAGCGCGAGCGGAATGGTCGCGGCAGTCGTATTGCCGAACCGCTCGAGATTGATCATCACCTTGCACTCCGGCAGCCCGAGGCGATCGGCCGCGGCCTGGATGATGCGGCGGTTCGCCTGGTGTGAGACGAACAGATCGACCTGCGACGACTCGAAGCCGTTCTCCTGCAGCACACGCCGGCAGAACTCCTCGGTCTTGCGGACGGCGAACTTGAACACGGCCTGCCCGTCCTGCTTCACGTAGTGCATGCGGTTCTTCACCGTCTCGATCGACGCCGGCATCCGGCTGCCGCCGGCCGGCATGCAGAGCGCGGGGCCGCCGCTCCCGTCGATCTGATGCGAGAACCCGATGATGGACGGCTCGCCATCGCCGGCCGCAGACAGGACGACCGCCCCGGCGCCGTCCCCGAACAGGACGCACGTCGCGCGGTCCGTGTAGTCGATGATGCTCGACATCACGTCCGCGCCGACGACGAGCGCGTGCTCCACCGCGCCTGTCGCGACCATCTGCATCCCGGTCGTCAGCGCATACGTGAACCCCGAGCAGGCCGCGCCCAGATCGAACCCCCACGCATTGCGACGCCCCGAGCTTGTCCTGCAGCAGGCAGGCGGTGCTCGGAAAGATCGTATCGGGCGTCGTCGTGCCCACGACGATGAATCCGATGTCTGCAGGCGACACGCCCGCCTGGACCATCGCTCCACGCGACGCTTCGGCGGCGAGGTCGGACGTCGCGACGCCGGGATCGACGATGTGGCGCTCGCGGATGCCGGTACGCTGGAGGATCCACTCGTCGGACGTCTCGACCAGCTTCTCGAGATCCGCGTTCGTGAGGACTCGAGGCGGCACGTACGTCGACAGGCCGGAAATTTTGACGCGTCTCACCACAAACGATCCTTTGCTGGAGCGGTCAGCCCGAAGTACTCGTACGCGAGGGCGGTCGCGACGCGGCCCCGCGGAGTACGGTCGAGAAAACCGATCTGAATGAGAAACGGCTCGTAAATCTCTTCGATGGCGTCCCTCTCTTCGCTCATCGCCGCGGCGATCGTCGCGACGCCGACGGGACCGCCCCCGAACTTGTCGATGATCGTGCGCAGCAGCCGGCGATCGATCTCGTCGAACCCGCGGCTGTCGACCTCGAGCAGCTTCAGCGCGCTCTCGGCGACCGGCGCGGTGATCCGCCCGTCCGCCCGCACCTGGGCGTAGTCGCGCACGCGCCGCAGCAGGCGGTTCGCCACGCGCGGCGTCCCGCGCGCGCGGCGCGCGATCTCCTGCGACGCCTCCTCGTCGATCGGCACGCCCAGAATGCGCGCCGATCGCCTCACGATCTCCTCGATATCGGAATCGGCGTAGAAGTCGAGCCGGTGCACGATGCCAAAACGCGCGCGAAGGGGCGACGTGAGGAGCCCCGTTCGGGTGGTCGCGCCGACGAGCGTGAACGGAAGCACGGGCACCTTGATCGATCGCGCGCCCGGACCCTGCCCGATCATGATGTCGAGCTCGTAGTCTTCCATCGCGGGGTACAGCGTCTCCTCGATCGTCGCGGGCATGCGGTGCACTTCGTCGATGAAGAGCACCTCGCGCTCCTGGAGGCTCGTCAGCATCGCCGCGAGGTCGCCCGGTTTCTCGACGACGGGTCCGGCCGTCGAGCGGATCGGTACACCGAGCTCGTTCGCGATCACGTACGCGAGCGTCGTCTTGCCGAGACCGGGAGGACCGTAGAGAAGGACATGGTCGAGCGCTTCTCCTCGCTGCCGTGCCGCCGCGATCGACACCTGCAGGTTCTCGCGGACGCGATCCTGGCCGATGTACTCGTCGAGGGTCCGGGGCCGCAGCCCCGCTTCGTACTGCGCGTCGTCCTCGGCCCTGGCGGCGGTGACCAGGCGGTTATCGGTCATGACCCTTCATCATTGATCGGAGCGAGGCGCGCAGCGCGGCTTCGAACGGGGGACGCGGATCTCCCGGATCGGACGCCTCGAGCGATGCGTCGACCGCCTTCTCGGCGGCGGCGCGCTGGTAGCCCAGATTCACGAGCGCCGACAGGAGATCGTCGCGAAGCTGATCCCGCGGATTCGCGGCAGCCGGAAGCGGATCTGCGGTCTGCTGTGCCTTGGGCAGCCGATCCTTCAGCTCGAGTCCGATCCGCTCGGCCGTCTTCTTGCCGATTCCGGGAATGGCAGTCAGGCGCGCCACGTCCTGCGTGCGGATGGCGCGAATCAGATTCATCGGCTCGATTCCGGACAGGACCGCGAGCGCCAGCTTGGGTCCAATGCCGCTGATGGAGATCAGCCGCTCGAACAGATCCTGCTCGAGCGGAGTATGAAACCCGAAGAGCGCGAGCGCATCTTCCCGCACGTGCGTGTGAATCCGCAGCGACACGCTCGACCCCGGCTCCCCCAGCTCGTAGAACGTCGACAGCGGCACCTGCACGTCGTAGCCAACGCCCGCGACATCGACGACGACGCGGCTGGGATGCTTCTCGAGCAGCGTGCCGCGCAGGAGAGCAATCATGGAGTCGCGAAGGTCCGGCAGGACGTCGCTGAGGTCCGGCTGAAGCCGGACACTACAGGAGATCGTTGGCCGAAGCCTGCAGCTGTAGTGTCCGGCTTTAGCCGGACCCTGAACACTCTCATCACGGCCGGTAGTCCCGCCACGATCGGGACGCCGCCTGACGCGAACCGCGCGCGGCGCCCGGCTGGAGAGCGATGGGCCCGAACGCCGACTGCAAATGACAGATCGCCACCGCCAGCGCGTCGGCGACGTCGTGCGGCGCGGGCGGACGATCGAGGCCAAGCAGCAGCTTGATCATGTGCTGAACCTGGTGCTTCTCGGCGCGCCCGTACCCGACCACGGCGCGCTTGACGGCCGCCGGCGCGTACTCGACGACGGGCACGCCCGCTTCCGACGCGGCCAGGAGCGCGACGCCCCGCGCCTCGCCAAGCTTGACCGCGCTTCGCGCGTTGAGCGCATTCCTGTGGTGGAAGATGTCTTCGATGGCGACGCAGTCGGGCCGGTGCGTCGCGAGCAGGACGGCGAGGCCCGCGTGAATCGCCTGCAGCTTGTCGGGGAACGACGCGCGCGGGGGGCCGGAAAGCGATCCGCACGCGACGAGACAGTGACGGCTGCCGACCCGCTCGACGCAGCCATAGCCCGTTCGCCGCGAGCCGGGATCGATCCCGAAGATCTTCACGCCAACGAGGCCTCGATCTCCTTTTCCTCGATATCGGCGTTCGACCAGACCTTCTTGGTATCTTCGTGCTCCTCGGCGGCTTCCATCAGCCTGATCATCTGCTGCGCGGGCTTGCCTTCGAGCTTCACGTAGTTCTGCGGCAGCATCGCAATCTCGGCGGCATCCGGCTCGATGCCGAGCGCCTTGATCGCTTCGAGCACGTCCTGGAACGCGTCGGGCGGCGAGACGACCTCCCAGTTGTCGCCATCGTCGCGCAGGTCGTCGGCGCCCTTGTCGAGCGCCGCGGCCATCAGCGCGTCCTCGCTCGCCTTCGTCTTGTCGACGACGATGTATCCCTTCTTGTGGAACATCCAGGCAACGCTGTTCGCCTCGCCGAGGTTGCCGCCATACTTCGTCAGCAGGTGGCGCAACTCGCCGACGGTCCGGTTCCTATTGTCGGTGAGCACTTCGATGATGAGCGCGGCGCCGCCGGGGCCGTAGCCCTCGTAGGTGACCTCTTCATACGAGACGCCCGGCAGCTCGCCGGTGCCGCGCTGGATCGCGCGCTTGATGTTGTCGGCCGGCATGTTGACCGACTTGGCCTCGGCGATGATCGTGCGCAAGCGGGGATTGGAATCAGGATCGCCGCCGCCGCCGCGCGCGGCAACCGTCAGCTCCTTGATGATCCGGGTGAACACCTTCCCGCGCTTCGCGTCGGCCGCGCCCTTCTTGTGCTTGATCGTGTGCCACTTGGAATGGCCGGACATGGGCAGAAACCCCCAAAATGATTAAGGAAAGACGGGAGATCCTATCACGAATCGCAACGGCCAGGGAACGGCGGAAGGCGATCGCGTGCACCCCGGAACTCGCGTGATCCGCGTGATCCGTGATCCGCGTGATCCGCGTGATCCGCGTCTATCGTGTCCTCGCGTGATCCGCGTCTATCGTTTCCTCGCAAGGATGACCCAGACGTCGGCGCGATCGTCCCACGGACCGCCCTGATAGTCGCCGAGCACTGCCTGTACGGCGAAACCGGCCCGCTCGAGCCGGCGGGTCATTTCGGGGACCGACAACGTCCGGAACGTGAGCGTGAAGCGATGGACGGTGCGGTCGCGTCCGCGCCGCTGGTGGTACTCGTGATCGAAGATCGTCAGCTTTCTGGCCCGATCCTGCCGGACCGATTCGACGAGCTTCACCGTCGATCGCCCGCGCGGGCCCGAAAGGCTCGTCCGCCGGCTGTACTCCGCCAGCGCGGCAGGTCGGGCACGAGATCCACGCCGAACACGCCGCCCCGCCGCAGCACGCGGTGCACGGACTCGAGCGTGCTGACGAGGTCGCGCTCCCGCGTGAGGGACTGAAGGATTCCGTACGGCGCCATGACGAGGCTGAAGCCCCGCCGCGACCGGAACGGCAGGCTGCGGATGTCGCCGCGCACGAGCAGCGCGCGATGCGCGAGCCGCGCGCGCGCCAATCGACGGCGCGCCCGCGCGAGCATGGGCTCTGAGAGATCGATCCCGACGACGCGCCCGCCGGCCCGCACGACGGGCGCCGTGATGCGCCCCGTCCCGCAGCCGAGCTCGAGCACCGGATCGCTCTGCACGATCGCGAGACGCTGCCAGAACCCCACGTCGCGCCGCGCAACCGTGCGCGCGTTCTCCCAGTCGTAGAACGGCGCGTACTCGTCCCAGCCTTCCGCGCCGCGGGGTTCAGCGTTCAAGGTTCAGGGTTCAAGGTTCAAGGTTCGCGATTCATTCAGCCTTCTGGCCGACGGTCGCGAAGAGCATCGTGTTCTGGATTTCGACGAAAGCGGGACCGGCGGCAGCCGCGGCGCGTTCGTACTGCTCGACCGCTTTGAGGAAATCTCCGCCGAGACGCCTGAGGGCTTCGTCGGGCGCTTTCGCGATCGCGTCGCGGACGGCGGTGCGGCGCGATTCCCAGAATGCTTTCGGCGGCACGCCGAGGTGCGAGACCGATACCGGGAACAACCGTACCGACAATGGCTCGACATCGTGCGAGGCGAGCAGGCCTGGCACGAGCGGACCGACCGAGACCTCGGTCGGTTCGGCGCGCACGGCGGCAAGACCGGCGAAGAAGCGGCGGCTCAACTCGAACGCTTCCGTGCCGCTCGGGATCGAACTGAACCAGTAGCGCGCGGCGTTGTCCGGTTCGACGATCAGGATGCGTCCGGCAGGGCGCGTGACCCTCGCGATCTCGGCGACCGCCGAGGACATGTCGCGAATGTGCTGAAGGACCGCCACGCAGTAGGTCGAGTCGAACGAGTCCGCGCCGAACGGCAGCCTGCCCGCATCGGCCGCGGCGTAGCCGACGCGCGCGTTGATGCCGCGCGTGGCCGCGTGCGCCTGACGAACGCGATCGACGACGAGATCGACGCCAAAGAGGTGCATCTGCGACAGGCGCAGCCGGGCGAGACTCACCTCGGCCGTTCCGGTTCCGCACCCGACGTCCAGGATCCTCCGCCCGGGACGCGGCTTCAGTGTCTCTTCGAGAAAAGCTGTGAACGAGTCGTCCCACCAGTGTTCGCGGAGGTGCTTGAGGGTCGAGGACGTCAACGCGTCGAGGTCACGGCTCATGGTCGCGCGGCTGGCTCAGAGGCCTGGTAATCCGGGGCGGGGGATTCTACCACGTGAAATGTGATCGACTGCTCCATCTCGGAACAGGTGACCGGCGGATCCGCACACACACGGGCGTCAAGCGGCACTGGCAGCGGCCGCAACCTTGCACGGGAAACGACATACAATTCAAACAGATTCCTCCCATGAGCACTTTCCGCGCCGGACTCGTACGCACGGCGGTCGCCCTTGTCATGGTCGCTTTGGTGTCGAACGCCCCAACGGCCAACCTTCAGGCGCCACCGACTTCCCTGCAGTCCGTAGCCGCGTCCGCGGCGCGCGCCGCGACGGGGACCGTGCTGGGGAGCGCCTTGCGGGGGGACAACGCCCCGTACCCCGAGGCCAGAATCCGGCTGCGCAACGTCGAGACCGGACGCGGCGTCGCGCGAACGACGAGCGACGCCGGGGGCCGGTTCCGCTTCGAGTCGGTCGATCCGAGCGTCTATGTAGTCGAGCTGCTCGCTCAGGACGATAAGGTACAGGCGGTCGGCGACGTCTTCGCAGTCACGGCCGGCAACCAGGCAGTCACAGTCGTCCGCCTGAGCGCGAAGACCCGGTGGGTCGGAGGGTTCTTCGGCAACGTCGCGGCGGCGGCGATCGCGGCGGCCTCGACGCTGGGCGTCACCGCGAACGGATCGAGTGGAAGTCCGGCCAGCGCCCAGTAGTTCCGCCACTTCATGTTCGACGCCCAGGATCTTCAGCAAACCGGCGCGCCGTCCGACGCAAGCTCCGGCCATGCCGGCGCCCACTCGGGGCAGAACGTACACCTGCTCGACCGGCTGGCCGCGATCTTCAGGCACCGGCGCCTCGCGGGCGCCGCGTTCGTGATCGTCGTCGGCCTGATGATGCTGCAGACCTACTCGAAGATCCCTCTCTATCGCACGAGCGCGCGCGTCATCGTCCAGGACGAGCGGACCACTGCCGTCGGCAACCTGAACGCCACCGATCCGATGTTCTGGGAGGACCCGGAGAAGTATTACAACACGCAGTACAGCATCCTGCGCAGCCGGGGGCTCGCGAAGCGCGTCGTGCGCAAGCTGCAGCTGCAGAACCACCCGCTGTTCAATGGATCCGCGCCGCAGGGCCGCGGGCCGCTCGTGATCGTTCGCGAGGCGAGGCAGGCGCTGGGCTCGACGGTACGCGGCCTGATTTCGAGCGGCGAGAAGAAACCTGCGCCGGAAGCGCCCGCGGCGGACGAGAGCCGGGTGGAAAGCGGCTTGATCAGCGCGTTCCTCGGCGGCGTCGAGATCATTCCCGAAAAAGCGACGCGGCTCGTCGAGATCGCATACGTCTCTCCCGATCCGGCGTTCGCCGCGCTCGCCGCGACGACGCTCGCGGAGGAATACACGCAGCAGAACCTCGACCTGCGCCTCGAGACCATCAACAAGAACCTCGTGTGGCTCGGCGAGGAGGTGACCAAGCAGGAAGCCAAGGTCACCGAGGCGGAATCGGCCATGGCCGCCTACCGCGAGAAGCAGAACGCGCTCTCGCTCGAGGATCGCCAGAACATCGTCGTCTCGCGCCTCAACACGCTGAACGACACGGCCACGCGCGCGCGGACCAACCGGCTGCAGAAGGAAGCGACGTTCCACCAGCTCAAGTCGATCGACCCCAAGAGCGACACGGCCGACAGCTATCCGCTCATCGCGACCAACCCCGGCGTGATGGAAGCGAAGACGAGGCTCAACGATCTCGCGGCCGACAAAGCGCGGCTGTCGGGCCGGTACCTCGACGGACACCCGGATCTGATCAAGGTGGAAGGCCAGATCGAGAGCGCGCGCGCCGCGCTCGTCGCCGCGCGCGCGCGGGTCATCGAGTCCGCCAGGAACGAGTTCGATGCCGCCTCGCAGGAAGAGCGCAGCTTCTCGGCCCAGCTCGAAGGGCAGAAGACCGCAGCAATGGATCTCGATCGCAAGAGCGGCGCCTATCTCGTACTTCAACGCCAGGCCGAAACGAACCGGCAGGTTTATCAGTCGCTCCTGCAGCAGCAGAAAGAGCTGCGCGTCGTCAGCAACTCCCGCACGAACAACGTGCAGGTGATGGATCGCGCGGAGGCGCCGGGCGGGCCGTTCTCGCCGAACGCGCGGCGCGACTGGTTCACGGCGCTCACGGCAGGCGTCCTGGTCGCGCTCGCGCTGGCGTTCGGCATGGAGTACTTCGACGACACGATCAAGACGCCCGACGACGTGTCGCAGCGCCTGAGACTGCCGCTGCTGGGCCTGGTGCCGTCGGCGCGCGGGAAGCAGGTGCCGCTCCTGTCGGAGCAGGTGCCGCACGATTTCGGGGAGGCGTTCCGGTCGCTGCGTACGTCGCTCGTGTTCACGAGCGGAGCGGAGGGGCCGCGCGTCATCGCCGTGACGAGCAGCCAGCCGCTCGAGGGCAAGACGACGACGGCCTGCAACCTCGGGATCGTGCTGGCGCTCGGCGGCGCGCGCGTGCTCCTCGTGGACGCCGACATGCGGCGCCCGGGCCTCCACACGGTGATGGGGGCGCAGAACGAAATCGGGCTTTCGCATCTGCTGGTGGGCCAGGCACGTGTGCGCGAAGCCGTGCAAAAGACGGGCATTCACAACCTGTTCGTGATCGCGGCAGGACGGATCCCGCCGAATCCCTCCGAGCTGCTGTCGTCGGACCGCATGAACGCGCTGCTCGAGAACCTGCAGTCGGGACCATTCGACTGGGTCATCATCGATACGCCGCCGGTGCTGGCCGTGACCGACGCCGTGATCGTCGCGCGCAGCGTCGCAGGCGTGGTGTTCGTCGTCGGATCAGAGATGACGAGGCGCGCGCACGCCGACCGCGCGATCGAGACGCTGGGCGCCGGCAGACCGAAGTCGATCGGCGTGGTGCTGAATCGCGTTGACTTCGAACGCAACAAGTACTACTACTCGCGCTACTACGGCCATCACTACCACAACTACTACGGCAACAGCAGCGGCAAGAAGAAGTCCGCCTAGGCCGCCGGGGCGGAACGCCGTCCGGCTGCGCGTCCTGCTGATCTTCGGCCTGCTCGCCTGGCCGCTCGCCGCATTCGGCGGCACGTCGTCGGCCACCGCCATTCCTCACGCCGCCGCCTGCGTCCTCTCCGTGCTGGTCTTCCGGCCCCGAATCGGCGGATCCCTCGATCGAACGCTGCTCCTGCTGGTCGCCGCGGTCGCCGTCCAGATCGTGAGCCTCCCGGCCTCGATCGTTCACGTGCTGTCGCCGCACGCGGCATCGCTGCGGGCCGCCCTGGCGATTGAGACGCCGCAGTCGTCGGCGTTTCAACCGGTTTCGATCGACGTGCCCTCGACCGCTTGGGCGCTCGCCGTCGCCGCGGCTGCGCTCGCGGTGTTCTGGATCGCACGGACGCAGTTCCGCGGAGGAGGCGTACGGCGCGCCACGCGACTCGTCGCCGCCGCGGGCTTCGTCGTGTCGCTGCTCGCGATCGCGCAGGCGGCGACAGCAGGCAGAAAGATCTACTGGCTGTTTCCGACGGAGTTCGAGGGCCCGTTTCCCTTCGGGCCGTTCGTCAACCGCAATCACTTCGCGACGTGGGTGATCATGGCGCTCCCGCTGTCGCTCGGTTATCTCGTGGCTCGCCTGACGACGCGGCGTGAACGGCCGGCGCACGTGAGCCGGCGCGCGCGGATCGTCCGCGCGATCGATCCCAGGACGGCCTGGCTCCTGTGCGCGGCCGGCATGATGCTCGTCGCGCTGCTGCTCTCGCTGTCGCGATCGGGCGTCGTCGCGCTCGGCGTCTCGGCCATGCTCACGTTCGTCCTCGCCCGCCGCAGGATCGACGCGCGGCATCGGCGTACTCTCCTTGCCGGCGTCGCGCTCGTCGTTTTCGTCGGCCTCGCGTGGGCCGATCTTCCGGCGCTGCGCGAACGCGCCGCGGGCACGCAGTCAGGGCTCGCCAACAGGATGACGATCTGGCGGGAGACGATGCCGATCGTGAAGGACTTCTGGCTGACCGGAACGGGGGCGGGCACTTACCAGCACGCGATGTACGCATACCAGCGGTCAGAGCGAAAGGTGTTCTTCAACCAGGCGCACAACCACTATCTGCAGGTTGCGGCGGAAGGCGGGATCGTGCTGGCGGGCATCGTGGCTTTGGCGACCGCGCTGTGCGCCGCCGCGGCGCGGCGCCGCATCGCGCGCGACGCGTCAGGGCTCGCCTGGATCAGGATTGGCGCGGCCTGCGGTCTCGGAGCCGTCGCCGTTCAGAGCGTGTGGGAAACCGGCCTGGTCATGCCGGCCAACGCAGCGCTCGCCGCGGTCCTCGCCGCGATCGCCGTGCACGAGAGGGATGGGGACTGAGGGTTCAAGGTTCAAGGTTCAAGGTTCAGGGTTCAGGGTTCGGTTCTGGTTCGGAGGTTCAGTTGGTTCGGAACCCTGAACCTGAACCTGAACCTGAACCTGAACCTGAACCTGAACCTTGAACCTTGAACCCTGAACCCTGAACCTTTCTATCCCCAGAATGCCCCGAGGACGATCCTCCGGAACTCGGCGTGGCGAAGGAGGGCGCGAGCGGCGGTGCCGTGCCAGTTGAAGTTCGCGGTCTCCTTGAGGAGCGGCACGATCCCGTCGACGCGGGCGAGCTCCATCAGGCGATCGACGGCGGTATCGGGCAGCCTGGACGCGACGGTGCGGAACCTGAGGCCGGCGCGGATCTCCGGTGCCAGCCGCGCGCGCCAGCGGCGCTCGTATTCCTTCAGGCGGTTCGCGGTCAGCTGATCGTCGCGGAGCGCATCCGACAGCACGTCCGCCGCAATGTGACCCGACAGGAGGCCGTAGTAGATCCCGCCGCCCGTCGTCGGCTTCACGAGACCGGCGGCGTCGCCGACGGCGAGGATGCGATCGGTCCAGGTGCGCGCGACCGGAGCAAGCGGGAGCACCTTCAGCCTGGGGGCAGCCCACTCGTCCAACAGGCCGTGCGTGCGCCGTATCGTTGCCGCGAATGACTGGAACGCCGTGCCCGCGTCGCGCTCGCACAGCAGGCCCACGCGCGCGTACGACGAGCCCTCGCGCGAAAACGGCACGATCCACGCGAAACCGCCCGGCGCGATCGCGCGGCCCAGGTGTACCTGGACGTCGTCGAGCGGCGGAAACGGGACTTCGAGCTGGGCGCTGTGCGCGAGGAGGCGGGGCACGCCGAGGCCGAGGGCGCGGTTGAATCGATAGCTCGCGCCGCAGGCGAGGACCGCGGCTCGTGCGGTGACGCTGCCGGCGCTCGTGTGCGCGGTCACGCCGCCGCTCGCGCGATCGAGCGCACCGACGCGGACCCCGGCGCAGAGCATGGCGCCCGCGCCGATCGCGGCGTCCGCGAGATCGCGATCGAACCGCGCGCGATCGACGACTGCGGCGCGCACGTGCTCGACGTCGATCGCGACAGTGGTGCCGTTGGGAGAAATGAACCGCGCGGAGGTTGCTGCGCCGACCACGGCGCGGCGGGAGAGATTCAGCTCATCGAAAGCGTCGAGTCCCAGGACGCCCGTGCAGTGGACGGGAGCGCCGATGACGTCGTGCTCCTCGAGGACGCACACGCGGAACGCGCGAGCGGCGAGCTCGCGCGCGGTAATCAGCCCGGCGGGACCGGCGCCGACTACGATCACGTCACAGGTCCGCGTAGGTATCTGTTGTCGTGTGCCCGTAGTCAGTACTTGCGTCCCCGGGACTCCCATGTGCCATGCAAGCTAATCCAAAACGACAGCAGAATCAAACGTACATCGAGCCACATCGACTGCTGTCGAACGTAGATTCCGTCGTAGCGGAACTTCTGACGCCGCGGCACGTCGCGTGGAGCGTAGATCTGCGCGATGCCGGTCAGGCCCGGGCGCACTCCCGTGCGCGCGACATAGCCGGGAATCTCATGCATCGGGACGAGCTCGCCGTCGTCGGCTTCGATTTCCCCGGGACGCAGCGCGCGCGGGCCGACGAAGCTCATGTCGCCGCGGAGGATGTTCCACAGCTGCGGAAGCTCGTCCATCGCGGTCGCCCGCATCAGCCGTCCGATGCGCGTCACGCGCGGATCGTCCTCGGTCGCCTGAACCGCGCCGGTGCCCGCCTCCGCGTCCACTCGCATCGATCGGAACTTGAGCGCGTGGAACACCCGGCCCTTCATGCCGACGCGCTCCTGCGAGTAGAAGATCGGTCCGCCATCTTCCAACTTGATCGCGGCGCCGAACAGCAGCCACAGCGGAGACGAACAGACGAGGCCGATGCCCGCCAGGCTCGCGTCGAACAGCCGCTTCATTCCGTTCTCGATCGCCCGCCGGCGACGGCGTCCGGCTGCCGCACGTCTGGAGCATTTTCCCGAGCGGCGGCGACGTCGGCGCACAGCGCGACCAGTCGATCGGCCATCGCGCCCAGCGAGAACTCTTCTCGCGCGCGCGCCTCCCCCGCGGCACCCAGCTCGCGCGCGAGCCCCTCGTCTCCCGCGAGTCGCGCGATCGCGTTGCGCAAACTTGCGGCGTCGCCCGGCGGGACGATCACGCCCGTACCGATTGACCCATGGCACGCCGGTCGGAAGTTGCGTGCTGATCACGGGCACGCCGCACGCCATCGCCTCGAGCTGGACGAACCCAAACGCTTCGGCCCGCGTCACCGACGGCAGCACGACGGCTCGCGCCGCCGCAAGATGCGCTCGCAATTCGTCATCGTCGACTTCGCCCCGGAAGACGAACCGCTCGGGTCCTGTCTGTCGTCCAGCAAGCGCCATCCACTCGCGCCGCATCGGACCGTCGCCGACGATCGCGACCGTCACGTCGAGTGCCGCTGCGGCCTCGATGAGGACGTCCACTCCTTTGTACGGAACGTGGCGGCCCGCGAACACGATCAGCGGACGCGCCGCTTCGCGTTGAATGTCCGCGGCGCGCTGACGCACGCGTTCGGTGGGACGCCAGCGATCCGCGTCGATGCCGAATGGAATCACCGTGACCCGATCGCTGTACGGCCCGAGCGTCCGCGAGTGCGCCGCGAGATCTGGTGACGACACGACGAACCGGCTCGCCTGCCGGTACGCGGGCCGCGCGATCGGCGCGTAGAAGAGTTCGTATTGCAGCCGCGGTCGCACGACCTCGCTGTGGAACCAGATCGCCAGCGGCATGCGCGGCCGGACCACCGCGAACGACAGCAGCGCCCATGGGTTCGGCTCGTGAAGGATCATCACGTCGGCCTCGGCCCGGCGTAAGTGCAGCGGGAACGACGGCGCGACGGCGACCGATCCGGCACGTCCCCACGTGCCGACGCGCGTCACGGGAATCCCGTCGACGACGTCATGGATCGTTCGCGAGCTGGTGTTGAACGCGAGCACGCGATTGTCGAGCCGTCCCCTGGTCACCTGGCACAGCGACTCCACGACGCGCTCGATGCCGCCCGGCACCGGCGGATAGAACTTGCCGACGTGAAGCACCTTCAGCACATCTGCTCCGCGCCCGCCATTCGCGTGTAGATGGCCGCGATGTCGCTGGCGTAGCGGGACCAGCTGAACGCGGCCGCGCGCCGCATCCCGCTGTCGCGGCGCAGCTGCCACTGAGCCGGGTTCGACTCGCGCTCGTCGAGCAGCCGCGTCACCGCGTGCCGCCAGGCGGCGACGTCCTCGACCGGACAGTACGTCGCCGCGAATCCGCCGACCTCGCGCAGCGCTTCGATATCGCTCGCGATCACGGGAATGCCGCACGCCAGCGCTTCGAGGACCGGCAGGCCGAATCCTTCACGCTCGGAGGGCATGAGCAGGAGGGCGCTCCGCCGGTAGACCGCCGCCAGCGTCGCTCGATCGATTAACGGCAGGACGACAATCGCGTCGCCCAGGCCGAGCTCGCGGACCTGCGCCTGCTGGGCCGCCGTGAACGGGCCGCCGACGCGGACGAGTCGAGTGCGGGGATGCGTCCTGCGAAGCGCGGCGAAGACGTTCAGCAGCACGTCGATCCGCTTGCGCGGAATCGTGCTGCCGACGTGAAGGATGTCCGTCATGCCCGCGCGCGGTCCGAGCAGCCGCGCCGCGTCGAGATCCGCGGACGGCTCCGCCAGCGGCGTGCAGCTCGGATGCGGACCGTTCGGCACGACCGTCGTCCGCTCTTGCGCGATGCCCGCCTTCGCGACCAGCGCATCGCGCGTCGCGTGGCTGTCGCAGGCGATGTGTCCGGCCTTGCGGAGCCCGTCGAGGATGTGCCGCGTCATTGCCCGAAAGAGCGGCGACCGCCGTTCGACCTCGGGATCGAGCACGCTCCTGAACGTGTCGAGATCGTGGCACGTCACGATCGTCCGCCTGGCCGGCAGACGATGAACGAGGTGGGCGTAGCTGTGATCGACGATGTGAAAGAGATCGAACTGCCCGTCGACGCCGGACACGAGCCGCGGGTAGTCCCACATCCGGTTCGCGATCCGATCCAGGCCCGGCAGCCACGGCAGGCGCGCGCTGCCAGGCAGGCGCCCGAGCCTGCGCCGCATCAGCGGACGGACGAGCGAGGCCTTTACGGTCGTGGAATGTTCGCGCTGCAGCCGGTCGTAGAGCATGTCGGCCACGAGATCCATGCTCGGCCATCCCTCTTCGAGATAGTCCGCAATGATGGCAACTCTGAGTCTGGTCATCGGAGCGGCTACAACAGCGACTCGAAGAACGCCAGGTGGGCGCGCGCGACGACCGGCCACGCATATCGCTCGTGCGCTCTCGCTGTGCCTCTCGCGGCGAGGTCTGCCCTCGCCGCATGATCCTGCAGCAGGCGACCGACGGCCGCGGCCCACTCGTCGACGTTCCGCTCCTCGATCAGCACGCCTGCATCGCCGACGACATGGGGAATCTCGCCGCTGCGGCTCGCGACCACGGGGACGCCCGACGCCATCGCCTCGATCAGCATGCGCCCGAACTGCTCCCTCCAGCGGCTCGTCGTCTCGCTGGGCGCGCACAACACGTCCATCGCATTCAAGTGCTCGGGCACGTCACCGTGCGAGACGTCGGTCAGGATGCGGACACGATCGGGATGCGCCGCGCTGAACGCGGACAGGTCGTCCTGCATCGGACCGCCGCCGACGAACAGCGCGCGCCACGGTCCCGCCACGCGCTCGAGCGCGCTCATGAGCGTCGTCAGGCCTTTCTCAGGCACGAACCGGCCGAGATAGCCAACGACCGGGACGCGGTCGTCCCAACCGAGCCGCGACCGTACGACCGCGCGCGCGCGCGCGTCCGCTTTGAAACGGCAGACGTCGACGCCCGGCGGGATCACGCGCGACCGACGCGCGGCGTAGGCCGGCTTCAACCGCTGCGCTTCGTGCACCGTCTCACCGAACGCGATCCACCCGGAGGCGCGCTTCATCACGCGCCGCTCGAAGTAGCTGAACGGCAGCCGATAGTCCTTCACGATGTTCTGGAAGGTGGCCGGCACGACGCGCGCGCCGGCAGGGGCGGCGGACGCGATCTGCGCACCGGCTGCCACGTACGGCTCTTCCCAGATGTGGACGACGTCCCACGATCCCGCGAGCAGCGTACGGAGCTTTCGCTCGTAGTGCCTGAGATGCGGCTCCCACCCGAGCCTGACGCGGAGAGGGATCACCGCGCACGCTTCGTCTGCGATCGGCTCGAGCGCCACGTCCCGGAGGTCGGCGGCGAGCCGTTCCGGCGCGATCGCCGTCACGTCCCATCGTCCGCGTCCCTGCAGCGCCATCTCGTGCGCGAGCCGGCGATTCGCCGCGATCACGTACGAGTGGCCGACGGTGAGCAGGCGCGTCAATGGCTCGACTCGGCCTTCGAGAGGCTCAGGCCAGGCGGCTCGTACCGGATGGGCGCGCGGCGGAGGCGCTTCCACAACTGCACGGTCTCCCGCGAGACCGGCCGGCGATCCCGCGCGATCGATCCCGCGTTCGCGGCCAGTTCGCGGACGATCCACGCCCAGCCCCATCGATCGTCGACCTGCCACGCGCGCCGCATCTTGAAGAAGAGCGCGAGCCGCGCGGGCAGCAGCCAGATGAGGCGCCGCCACGGCTCGTTGTAGAGCGCACTCAGACACTCATTACGGGTGACGTAGCGCAGATAGCGGCGCTTGCTGCGGCCGGCGGGGTCGGGGTCGTGCACGACGAGCGCGTCCGGCAGATAGACGGTTCGGTATCCCGCTTCGATCAGCCGCAGGCAGAAGTCTTTCTCTTCCCCATAGAACTCGAACGACTCGCGGTATCCGCCCATCGAGACGAACACGTCGCGGCGCAGCAGATGGGCGAACCCGATGAACGACGGCACGTAGCACGACTCGCTGCTGCGGCTCGCCTGCATCGCGCTGTCCCACGGCCTCCCGTTGCCGTCAGCCTGCGCGAACGCGATCGCGGCCACGTGCGCGTCCGCCAGCATCAGATCCATCGCGCGATCGATTGCGCCGTTTCCGAGCAGCGCCGCATCGTCGTCCAGCAGCAGCACTGCAGGCGTCGTGGCTTCGCGAATCAGGCGATTCCGTCCGGCGATGTAGCCCGGAGCGCGATCGTCGCGGAGCACACGGACTTCCGTCGGTAGATTGATTCCCGCCAACCGCTCGCTCGCCGGAGTGGACGACGCGTCGTCGAAGACGATGACGTGGGGCGCGAGGTGCGCGAGATGGCGGAGTGACTCGAGGCACCGGCGGAGCGACTCCGGACGATCGCGTGTCGTGATTCCGATCGTCAGGCGTGCGCCGCTCATGCGGCGGCGCCCTGCGCCGGCGCGCGCAGCCTGTCGATCGTGTGCGCGAGCGCAAAACGCTCGCGATAGGTCCTGTCGCCGCGGGCGGCGAGCGCCGCCCGCGCGGGCTCGTCGGAGAGGAGCGCCCTCACCGCGTGCACCAGCGCATCGACGTCGCCTGCCGGTGCGGTGGCAACCGCGCGCGTTTCCGGCCACACGGCCTCGGTCAGGCGGCCCGACGTCGTCACGATCGCTCGACCGTTGATCAGTCCGGCCATCACGGACGTGCGGCGCGTCGTGACGCCATCGACGTAGGGCTGAATCAGAAGATCGCAGGCCGCGAGCGCTGACGACGCCTCCGCGGCAGACAGCCGGCCTGTCGCGTGCACACGACCCGTCAACGGCCGCGCGGCGGCGAGCGTGTCCCTGACGAACGCGTCGCTCCCGGCGCCCGCGCAGACGGCGGACAATCGTGCGTCCTCGAGAAGCAGCGATGTGAGTGCGGCCTGCAGCAGAGGCGCTACGTGCGTGCCGTAGGTTCCGAAATGCCCGATGAGATGACCTGGCGACGAGCCCACGTACGCGCGCCGCCGGTCGGCGGCCTCGGTCGGCTTGTCGCAGCGCGGAATGCCGGACGGGATCGGCAGCGTGATGAACCGCTCAGCAGGGTGCTCCGCCGATCCAAGATACGCACGCCACGCGTCCGTCGAGAGATACGTCTGGCGGCTCGAGCGAAGAAGCGTCCGCGCCATCGACCGCTGCACGAGCGACAACGGGCTCTGATGCACGGGCGTCCAGCCGAATTCGTAGTACGGTTCGTGGAACATCACCCGAACGTCGTCCCCGTTTCGCCGCGAACGCTGGAGCAGCCACCGGCACGCCGGGAGGTTCGCGCCTCCGAGACCGAAGGCCGTCGGCACGTACTGCACGAGCACGATGGAACGTCTCTCGTCCAGCCTGCGATCGATTTCCGTTCTCGCGCGCCGTCCGTAGACGTCGCCGAGGACGAGCACATCGACGCCGCTGAGGCGCGGTGGCGTGCCGGCTTGCGGCGGCGTGCAAACGGTCACCCGATCCCCGGCGGCCGCGAGCGCGGCCGCGATCTGCGCGGTGTAGTCCCCGACGCCTCCGCACTCCGGCGGATACTCGCACGTCAGGATGGTCCAGGCAGCCATACGTCAGCGGCAGGCGTCGCGAAGGACCTTTTCGAGCGTCGTGACGTGCCCGGCAACGGTCATCGCGCGCGACACGCCGATCGCCTCGCGGCTCATGCGCGCGCGGTCGGACGGGCTGTCGAGCATCGAGGCAATCGCCCGGCCGAAACCCTGCGCGCCCTCGCCCGGCGGCACGAGCAATCCATTGACGCCATGCTTCAGCCATTCGTTGATGCCGCCGACGTCGAACGCGACCGCCGGTCGTCCTATCGCGGCGGCATCGAGGCCGACGATTCCGAACGGCTCGGGCCACAGGCTCGGCACCGCCGCAACAGCCGCGCGGCCGTAGACGCGGGTGCGATCGTCGAATCCGACCCAGCCCGTGAACTCGGCCTCGACCTTCGACGAGGCCGCGAGCTCGCGCCACGCCTCCTTTTGCGGGCCGTCGCCAGCCATCACGAGGCGCACCCGCCGGCCGAGGGTTTGCGCGGCACGCGCGACGGCGGCAACGAGCACGTGGCCGCCCTTGAGCGACGTCATGCGGCCCGCGAAGAGCACGGTGTCCTTTTCAGGAACCGGCGCCTCATCCAGCTTCGGCATGGTCGAAAACAGCGGAAGCACATGGATCCCGGCGCTGGCGACGCCGTTTCGCGCGACCTCGCCGAACATGAATCGACTCGCGACGACAATCGCCTTGTATTGCGGAAAGAGCCCGCGCTGCCCGCTCGCCCAGCGATAGCCGCGCACCATCGCGCCGGGCGACATCTCACCGCAGCGCCTGGGGAAATAGAGCGCAAGACAGGCCGGCCCGAACTGGCGATCGCACGCGACCGCCGATGGAAACGCGTGCATCTTGAGGCTGCTGACGCAGGTGCCGAAGAAGCCATGGAGCATCTTCACGACCGGCCAGTGCTTCAGCAGCGCGCGATCGACGTCCAGCGGACCCATGTTGTGCGAGTAGCAGACGTCGGGCTTCCACTCGCGCAACGCGGCGACGGCCTGCGGCAGCCCGAGATCCTGCACGCCGATCGTGACGTGCGCGCTCGATCGCAGAGCGCTCCGTGCAGCGCTCTTTCGATGGTACACGAGCGCGATCTGGTGTCCCCGCGCCCGCATCTCGGCGATGATCGAGAGCAGGTACGTTTCGACACCCCCGTCGCTGTCGATCGCTTCGTGCGCAACTGCGATTCTCATGTTCGTGCCGGACGGAGCCTGACGCAGACGCCTTCAGTCGTCCAGATGTTTTCGCGACCGCCGTCGAGATGCTCCGCCACGAGTCCCTGCGCCTCGCACTCGGCGCGCAGGTCACCGGCGGCAATCCCGAGACGCGGCCAGAGCTGAGGATGCATTTCGACGAACAGCTGGAGGTGCGCGCCTGCCCTTGCAATCGTCCCGCGCGCGCCTCGCAGCGCGTCCAGCTCCGCGCCTTCGACGTCGATCTTGATGATTGACGGCGTGAGGCGCTCGGCGGCGCAGTAGCTGTCGACCGAGCGCGCCTGAACTTCACGAATCGTCTCGCCGTTTTCAGCGGCTCCCGCGATGCGGCTGATCCCGGAGGAGTCGAACAGCGCGAACCGGATCCGGCCGTCGCGATCGGACACCGCGTCAGGAACGGCCGTCACGCGATCGGCGACCTGATTGAGTTCCAGATGGCGCCGCAAGCCGTCGAACGCCGATGGGTCCGGCTCGAAGGCGAACACGCGGCCGCGAGGTCCCGTCCACTGCGCGAAGAGCACCGTGTAGGCGCCGACGTTCGCACCCGCCTCGAAGACCACGGCGCCTGGACGCACCGCCTCCCGGAACGCGGCGTATTCCACGGGGTTCCAGGACATGTGCCGGAACGCCGGCGCCGCGAGCACGACCTCTCCTCCAGGCAGCTCGGACCGGAGTTCTCCGCCGCCTCGCGCCAGCCAGCGCTCGAAGAGCGGCTTCAACCGGCGGCGAATCGGTGCGAACGCGCCGCTCGACGGAATCGCACGTGCGACGCGCTCGGCGATCGATCTGGTGCGATAGCTCTCGGCGTCCGATGGCATCAGGCTGTCCCGGTCTTTCCAGGATTCGCGAGGCGGGAGAGCACGGCGTGCGCGTCGCGAGCGAAGAGCGGCTCGCCGGCAGTCAGGGGCCTCGCGTCCAGGCCAAGATCGTCAACCGTTCGCCGCGCGTCGTCCTCCGTCACGCCGAACGAGGCCCAGCACTGAGGATGCATCTCGACGACCATCGTCAGACGACGGGCCGAGCGGATTGTCTGGCGTGCTCCGCGCAGCGCGTGGATTTCCGCGCCCTGGACGTCCATCCGTATGATCGTCGGCATCACGTTCAGCTGTTGGCACGCGTTGTCGATCGTCACGACCGATACGTCTCCGGTCGTCGACGGCGCTGACGTGTCGACCGCCGCGGCAAGGCTGTTCACGTAGGGCATCGCGTGCGCGTCGTATTGATGCAAGGCTGCGCGCGATGGGCGATCGAACACCGCGGCCTCGACGAAGTGAACCCGTCCCCCCTCGGGCTGGTTCCACGAAAGATGCCGCCGCGCGAGGGCGGCGCTCGACGGGGTCGGCTCGAAAGCAATGACGCGTCCACCGGCGCCGGCCCAGCGCGCCGAGAGTATGGCGTAGACGCCGAGAAACGCCCCGACGTCGAGGACGACGTCACCCGGACGAATGGCGTCCTTGAGGAACCTGAACAGTGCCGGCTCTCCTTCGTGCGGCACGAGGTGACGGGCCCCGGGATCGATTCGGACGACCTCATCGTGAACCGTCCAGGGTACGCCGGTACGCGAGTACACCGCGCGCAGCGCCTGGCCGTACGCCGCCGACATCGCGCGTCTGATCACGCGGCGCCGCCCGACTCGAAGAGCAGGTTCGGAATGCCCCCGTGAATCTCGTCGAGCATCGTCGAACGATAACCGCGCGCATGCAGCAGGGCGGCGGCTTCGCTGCCGGGTGTGGTTTCACAGATGATGCGGCGGGGCCTCACGCGCTCGAACGTTTCCGCCATGCCATTCACGACGCGAACCTCCGCGCCTTCGACGTCGATCTTCATGAGATCGATGCGGTGCAGCCGGGCCGCCGCTGCCCATGCGTCGAACCGGCGCACGCGCACGGGAATCGTCGCATCCCCTCGCAGGCCGCCGCGCGAGAGCGTGTCCGCCGACGGCGTCAGCGACGAGATGCCGTCGTTGTCCGGCCAGCACGACACGAACAGCCTAACATCGTCCTCGTCGCGGTCCGCGAGCGCCACGTCGACGATGGTCACGCGATCGCCGATCGCGTTGAGGTCCACGTGACGCTCGAGCTGTCGCCGGACGGCTGGATTGGGCTCGAACGCGAACACGCGTCCGGAGGATCCGACGCGCAGCGCCGCGATGACGGTGAAGTAGCCGGCGTTTGCGCCAACGTCCACGAACACGCTGCCAGGCTCGAGCAGCCCCAGCACGGCGTTCGTGGCGCCGGGCTCGTAGGGGACGTGCGAGAAGTACTGGCCCTTGACCGTGAAGCTGCTGATGTCGAAGAGCGGGGCAAGCGATCCGATCCGTACGCGCCGGCACTGGCGTCGGCCGTTCACGAGTCGAACGGTCAGCCGATCGGTCGTTTCCCTGAAAAGCGTGTGCAGTCCGGGCACTCGCCGCGCGGCGTGCGCGACGTGCGCATACGGCGCTTCGAGCGCGGGCGCGCGATAGAGCGTCCACGCCATCGCGGATGCCGCCGCGTTGCGAGCCGCCTTGATCATGCGACCGGCACTTCCCGGCGGGGTGGCTGACTGCGCGCACGATGCAGTACCGCGCGGCCGATGCCGCCGAGAGTGCTCAACCATCCCGCGACCGTCGCAGGCCTCGTCCAGGTGCGTCGTTCACGCCCGTGATCGCGCGCGATCACGTCCGACCAGCGGCTGTGGAACAGGAGCCCGTTCTTCAGCACGCGCGCTTTGTGCGCCGCGCTGAGATCGCCGAGCGTGCTGCTGCCGAGATGCTCGTATCCTCTCAGCCGCTCGTACCCGCAGGTGCCGGTCTTCCACCCGGCCGCGCGGATTCGATAGGCGAGGTCCGCTTCGTCCCACTCGGTCGGCACGAACGCCTCGTCGAGCGGTCCAACGCGGTCGATGCAGGTGCGGCGGACGATCCACGGACGGATGACCGCGTCGACCTCCTGAACTCGAATCCAGTTGCCCGGAAACGGTCCAATCGTGCTCTGCAGCCTGCGCCAGTCGATGAGATCGTCCCAGCTCGCAATCGGCTCGTCGAGCGGAAAGTGATTCAGTCCGCGGCTGAGACTCATCAGGCCGAGATCCGGATATCGATCGAAGATGCGCCGCAGCTCGGGCACGAGCCATTGCCCGGCGACGAACATGTCGTCCTGCCAGGCCATGACCAGCGGACCGCGCGCGGCCGCGAGGCCGGCGTTCGTGCACCGCAGCTCGTGCGCGTCGTCCAGGTGAATCCAGCGCAGATGCCTCTGGCCCCATGGCGTCTGGCTTTCACGATCCAGATACTCGCGTGTGCCGTCGCGGCAGCCGTCTTCGATGACGAGGATTTCGACATCGTTCGACGCGGCGGTCGCGCGCCAGCTGGCGATCGAGCGCCGGAGGACTGCCTCGTTGTTGAACGTCGGGATCACGACGGAGAGCGCCGGCGTCAGGTCCGTCACGAACGTCCCGTCTTGCGCGCGAACGCCTGCAGGTTCAGCGCGAGCGGTGAGTGCACGCCGAACGGCACCCGGCGGGCGACGTTGTAGACCGCAAGCCGCAGCACCCTGGACAGCCCCGGGCCCGGGGGACATTCCGGCGCGGCGACCTCCACGGTGATGTCGTTGAACCCCGCGCGCGCCAGCGCGAGCTCCAGGGCGCGCGGCGAGAAGTGACTCACGTGGACCAGGTTGTCGGCGAGCGTGGCACGATAGCCGCGGCTCAGCCTCGCGCGCCAGGTTTCCTTCAGGAGCTGCGCTGGACCGCACGGCACCTTGACCGAGATCCATCCGTTCGGTACCAGCGTCTCATTCACGTTTCGCAGGAGCGTGAGGGGCTCCGGGATGTGCTCGAGGACGTCGGTCATCGTGACCGCGTCGTACTGTCTGCCCAGATCGAGCACGCGTTCGGCACGAAGCCGATGCACGGTTGCGTGCGTCCGCTCGGCCGCATGGCTGGCAGTCCGCGGATTGATCTCGGTCCCTTCGGCGCGCCATCCAGCACTGCTCGCAAGCTGGAGGAACCGGCCCGCATGTGATCCGATGTCGAGGAGCGTGCGGGGCGTCGATGTCACGCGCGCGTTCAGCGCGTCGAGAATGCGCTCGAAGATCACGTCCTTGTAAGGAGACTCGAACTCCTGCGCAACCCAGTCGGCAGACCATTGCTGGTCGTACATCCGCTCGAAGTACCGCGGAAGCGCCGGCAGTCGATCGGGCTGCGCGAAACCGCACTGGCGGCATCGCTGCAGCCAGATCGTTTCGCCGGTGTGCGCCGCGAGCTCCGGATCCTGCTCGCGCCACGCGTCGAACTCCAGAATCGCCTGGTGAAACCGTTTCAGCTCCCGGCCCCCGCAGATCCAGCACGGTCCCGTCGCTACGTACGATAATTGGCCTGCCGTCACGACCCACGCACGATCCCAGACACGACGGCCGCGGGCCTGGTGCCGGCCGGCTCGCTCGCAAGCGAGACGATGTCGGCGGACATCTGATCCCACGTCCGCGATCGCAGTCGATCCGCGAACGTCTCCACGCGCGATCGCATCGTGGAATCGCTCCGCCACGCGCGCAATCGCGTCGTCAGCTCTGATGCGCTGTCGGCATCGCCCAGAAGGAGCGACCCGAGCTCGCCTGGATAGCGCTCGGCAACTCCCGCCGACGACGTGACGATTGCCGGAAGCCCCCGGCAGATCGCTTCGTGCACGGCGAGACCGTACGCTTCGTACCGCGCGGGATGAACGACGACGTCGCACGCGGCGAACAGCGCCGGCATGTCGCGTCTGAATCCGAGGAACCGCACGCGATCCCCGGGCATCGTCTCCAGCGCGCGCCTGCGCCAGGCTGGCAGCTCAGAGCCGGTACCGGCGACGACGAGATCGACGTCCCAGTCCGGCGTGGCGCAGAGCGACCGCCACGCGTCGAAGAGCGTGTCGAATCCCTTTCGACGGTCGCCCAGCGCTCCAACGAAAAGCGCCAGGGGCCGATCGTCCGGTACGTCGAGCGCCCTGCGGGCCGACGCCCGTTCCTCAGCGCCGATGCGCGAGAACCTCGCGGGATCCGTGCCGTAGTACACGATGCGAACGTTGCGCTCGGAAATGCCCACACGCTCCACCACGTCCGACGCGGTTCTCCTGCTGTTGCAGATCACCACGCGTGCGTGTGAGAGCGCCTCGCGCTCCTGCTCGAGGTACCGGCGATGGTTGGACGTGACGCGGGCTCGATTCATCGTGCCGGCGGCCTGAGGCGTGAAGGCCGCGTGGACGTAGTGGACCCAGTTCAGATCGCCCGCGTCGACGTTGCCGCCGTTCGCGACGACGCGTACGTGGCGAGCGGCGAGGCGCTGCTGCCAGCGCCGCGCCGTGAATCGCAGAAGGGGTTCGCCGAAACGCTCCGCGCGGAGCGGGCGCGGTGCACGATGGACGGTTACGCGCGCAAGGGACGCCAGGTCGGGCGCGACCGCGTGGCTGACGAGATGCACGCCGTCCGCGCCTTCGGCCCGCGTCGCCAGGTAGCTCGCGAGCGCAAAGTTCGCCGTGTCCATGCCGCCATGCGTGGTGAAATCGCCGGCGACGAGGAGCCACACGCTCATGCCCGGGACGACGAAGCCGGCCGGCGGGACGCGATGCCCTGGACGGCGCCTGCGAGAAACCAGAACTGCAGACCGATCTGCGTCACGAACGGCGTGAAGCTGAAGATCAGCGCGGCCGTGCCGAAATTGGCCGCCAGTGCCACGGCGGCGCACGCCCGCACCTTGGGATCGGGATCGCGCATGGCCACTCGCCAGAGCGCGACCAGCGCGACGATCGGCCCGGCGACGCCGAGGACGAGCAGCGGAATCCCGCCGTCGATGGCCCAGCCCGCGATCTGGATCTCCGCCCAGAGCGCCTGGCTGCCGGCCCCGAAGTACCCCGCGATCATCCCCCACCGGCCGAGGCCGGCGCCGAGGGGATACGTGGTCACGAGATCGTCGAAGGTGTATACCAGCTGGCCGCCGCGCGATGCTGAGTAGAGCGTCACCGGATCCTGCTCGAAGAGCGTCAGCGTCCGCGTCGCGATGCTCTCGCCGCCGAGGCTGATGGCGAACGTGAACGTCGCGAAGACAATCGCGGCGGCGATGCCGCCGAAGATGAAGGCCCGGCGCATGCGCCGGTGCAGGGCGAGCACGACGGCATACGCCCCGAGCATGACGACCAGCACCACCAGCGACACGCGCACCTGGCTCAGGTAGATCGCGGCGACACCCGCGAACGATCCGCCGAGCGCGAGCGCGCGCTTCCAGAGCGGCGACGCGCTCGTGGCGAAGACCAGGCCGAGCAGCGCCGCGTACATGCCCGGGCCCGCCACCGCGCCGGGATTGTCGAACAAACCCGGAGGGCGCACGATGAGACCATTCGGCCCGAGATAGGAGACAGCGCTCAGCCCGAACGCGGACTCGGTCACGAGGCGCGACATCTCCGGCGGCATCCACCGGTCAGGATCGTAGACCTGCAGCACGCCGACCAGCGCGTTGACGCCATTGCACAAAAGCAGCAGCGTCATCAGCCTCGCGAGGTGATCCGGGCCGCGCACAATCGACGGCGCCCAGAACAACGGAGCCATCACGGACACGTACAACACGAGCTGCGCGACGCCGCCGAGCGTCGAGCTCGTGAACGGGTGCAGCACCATCGCGGCCGTGTAGACGATTGACGCCACGAGCCAGGGCCGCGCCGGGGACGTCCGTCCACGCTCCTGACGCGAATTGGAAAACGCCCACCACGCCAGCAGCGCGATCGAGATGCCGAACGACGCGACGCGGACGTAGAAGCGTACCGGCTGCGTGCCCGGCAGGTACAACACCGCGGGTATCGCCGTCTGGCTGATGATGAAGAACTCCGCGAGACCCCACGTCGACGGTGCGATCGCCGCCGGCATCGGGCGCACGGAAGCAGCCTGGGCGGCGGCGCGCATCAGCTCACTTGCTCGTAGATGGAGACCAGCTCGGACGCGAGCCGGTCCGGATCGAACTTCGCGCATGCCGCGCGTCGAGCGCTCTCGCCAAGCCGCCGCCTGAGCGTCTCGTCTCCCGCAACGCGGGCGATCGCGCGCGTCAGGCTCTCCGGATCCCCGGGCGTGTGCGTGACGGCGTCGACGTCCGGCTCGATGAGCTCGCGCGCGCCCCCCGAGGCGCTCGTCACGACCGCCCGTCCGCACGCCATCGCTTCGGCAATCACGAGCCCGAACGGTTCCGGCCGCGTGCTCGCGTGCACGACGACGTCGAGGGCCCGCATGGCGTGAGCGGGCCGAAGGAATCCGGTGAAGCCGACGCGATCGTTCACGCCGTCCCGCACTGCGCACGCGCGGAGCTCGTCGATCGAGTACTGGCTTCCGGCAGTGTCGTAGACAGGGTCGCCAATCACATACCCGCGAACCGGCAGGTTGCGCGGCAGCCCGGCAAGCGCACGCAGGAACACCTCATGTCCTTTCCACCTCGCGAACGTGCCGATCAGGCCGACGCGGATCGTGCCTGCCGGCGCCCTCGGAAGCCCCGCGCACGCATCCAGATCCTCGGCCGGCCCGTCCGGCGAGAACGTCTGCAGATCGACAGCGTTGTGAATCACGTGCACCTTCGCCGACGGCGAGAGCGAGCGTTCGACGTCCGCGGCAACGCTCGACGAGTTCGCCACGATCGCGGCGGCGCGCGATTCGTGCGCCTTCAGCACGGTACGCGTCACGGCACGATCGCCGACGTACTCGTGCATGTGCCAGAGCACGCGGACCGCGCCGCCCGCGCGCGCGCCCAGCACGTGCGCCTTGATGCCGTTGGTGTGAAGGATTGTTGGACCAAGCGAGCGAATCACGCGGCGAAGTTGCCGTAAGTACGCAGGCAGACCGGCGGCAACCGGAACGAGGCGGGCAGCAAGCGTCAGTCGCGCCAGGAGCGGACGCCGCGCGTTCGCCGAGGCGAACTCACCGAGGCGCGCCAGCGACGCGGGCAGCGGAAGCATCACGCAATCGGCACCGGCCTCTTCGGCGCGGCCGACGAGCGGTCCCCGCCCGGGCAGGATTACCTGAATCGTCCACTGGGGCCGCCGGCGCCGGATCGCCTTGATCATCTCGACCAGCGCGATCTCGGATCCGCCGAGCCCGTCCGACACGCTGTAGAACGCGATCCGCATTCACGCCGGCAGCGGCTGGCCCGGCGCGGCCCAGAGGAAATGCGGCCACGGCTCCGAACGGATCGCGGCAGGATCGATCGGCACGACCAGGTCGCGGGTCGGCACGTTCCGGGAAGCGGCACGGCGATGCATCGCGGGCGAGTGATCGATCAACCAGCCGCGATACCCGGCTCGCGCGAACGGCTCGAGGCAGCGCTCGACGGACGCGCCGACTCGAGCGAGCTCCGCTGGATGACATTCGAGCAGCACGTAGCGGTAGCGATGCGCGGCGAGCCCGGCGGCCATGCCGTCGATCGCGTCCGCCTCTCCACCCTCGATGTCCATCTTCAACAGATCCACCGTGCCCGGACGCCTGCCGTCGAGCAGCACGTCGAGCGACACGCTGGCGGTCTCGAAGTCTCCTGATTCGGCCGGCCGCGCCGCGCGCGAGAGTCCCCAGTTTCCGCCGCCCTCGTCGAAGCCGACGAACGATCGCGGTCCGCCTGTCTTCCCCGCCGCGATCTTCAGCACGTCGACCTGCGGGAGGTTGTTCGCGCTGACGTTTGCGTCGAGCATCGCGGCGAGCCGCGGATGCGGCTCGAGCGCCAGCACTCGGCCCCCCGGGCCCACCAGGTGCGCGCAGACCAGGGTGAAGTACCCCCAGTTCGCGCCGACGTCGACCGCGAACATCCCGGCCTGGAGCAGCCTCGCCGCCAGCTGCGTCTCCTGAGGCTCGTACCGGCCGGTGAAGCACACCTCGCGGGCGATCGTGTCGCGCAGGTCGCAGGTGAACCGCGCGCCGCCGAGATCGCGCGGCATCCTGGCGACGAACGGGTGGCTCGCGAACTTCGCGATCGCGTTCGACAGCTGATAGCGCCCGAACGGCAGCGCCCGGATCGCCGAAGCCGAGATCGACACCCATGCGGGCGTGCGGTCCATTGGTGAGCGGATCAACTGGATCGAGAATCGGACCGCGGAGTCGATCAGGCCTTCTTCCGCCCGATCATCAGCACGTTGTCGGAGAGCGCGCGCGGAAACATCCGCGACAGCGGACGCGGATAGTGCGAGGCCGTCAGCGGTATGCGGCCCGAGGCGGTGTAGGCGAGCTCGGGCTCCTCGAGCCCGCAGTCACGGGCGATCCGGATGAGATCGACCGGCAAGAGCGCCGTTCGGTGCACTGGATACGACGCATCCGGAAACGCCGCGAACCGCCCCCTGACGGCGAGCGAGAACACGGACAGCACACTGCGCTGATTCGGCGTCGTCAGCAGCAGCCAGCCGCCGGGCTTGACGACGCGTGTGAGCTCCCGGGCGAATGCATGCGGGTTTTCGAGATGCTCGACGGTTTCAATCGCCGCCACGATGTCGGCGGAATCCGTCCCGAGGGGAATCGGCTCCCGTTCGAGATCCGCAGCGACGAAGATGACGTCGCCCGGCAGTTGAGAGTGGCGCACGACGTCGACCCCGATGTAGCTCGTCGCGAGATCCTGCGCAGCGTCGCGAAATCGTCCGACGCCGCAGCCCACGTCGACGAGCGACCCGCGCGCGCCGCGCCGACGCAGCAGGGCCGCAGCGGCCTGATGAATCCGATCGTCGCTGTCTCCGCGCGTCCGCAGCGCACGCTCGACGGGGTCGTTCATCGTCATGCGGCGGCGCTGGCCGTGACCGTGGCGAGCGCGCGCGCGATCTGCGGAAGGACGACCGGCGGCGCGCACCGCGATCGCGCATGCTCGGGCCCCCCGGCGCCCAGCCGCGCGCGAAGCTGCGCATCCTCGACGAGCGTGCGAAGGGTCTCCGCGAGGCCCGCGAGATCGCCCGCGCGGACGAGGCGGCCGCAGGTTTCGGACACGATCTCCGGCGCGCCGCCGAGATCGGCCGTCACGACCGGCAGGCCGGACAAGAGCGCCTCCGCGAACACGATCCCGAATGGCTCAGGGCCTTCGTTCATCTGGCACAGGATGTCCGCTGCCTTCATGAGCGCCGGGACGTCTCGACGTTCGCCGAGAAACCGGACGCGGCCCGAGATGCCCAGCGCCGCGGCCGTCTCGCGCAGCGTCTTCTCGTACTCTCGTTCCTGCGTCCGCTGGACTCCGCCGGCGATCCAGAGCGTCCACGACGGAACGATCGCGATGCGCTCGAGCGCGCGCAGCAGGCCGAGGTGTCCCTTCCACGGTTCGAGTCGGCTGGCCGACAGCACGACGACGTCGGACGGACCCGTACCGAGCGACGCCCGAAGCGCCGCACGCACCGGCGGATCGGTGTCCGCGACGACAACCGGAGGATGAATCACCGTAACGGGCACGCCCGGATTCAACGCCGCCGCACTCTTCGCCGTCCACCTGCTGTTGCAGATGACGAGGCTGGCTGGCGCACGCCTGGCCCAGCGCTCCACGAGCGTTCGTCCGGACGCCGCGTCGTGCTGCCACAGGACCACCGGCACGCCTCGCCGGTGCGCGCCAGGCCCGAAGAGCGCGGCGCTCCACGGCGCGTGGCACACCACCACGTCAGGGCGACGCTGAGCGATCGAGCGTGCCAACGCTGCACGCCCATGGACTATTGACGCGAGCCGGCTCAGACGCACGTCGCCGACGAGAGTAACGGCCGCGCCTGACGCCCGAAGCTCTTCCTCGAGCCGTCCGGGCGCGGCGATCGCAAACGCATGTTCAATCGCGGGCGTGACGTCGCGATGCTTCGCCAGAGTCACCAGCATCTGCTCGATGCCGCCAAACAGGCGTCCGCTGGTTACGTGGAGAACACGCATCGGAGGGAGAGGTCCGGCGAACTACCAGAGCCTGGAGAGCACTTCGACCGAGTCGCCGGGAAGCACCGAGTCGTCCATCTTGACGTCCTTGATGATCGTCTGCTTGCCGTCGACCAGCCGCGTGATCCGGATGCGGTTGCGGGATCCCTTCTCCGTGACGCCGCCTGCCATCGAGATCGCTTTCGACACAGTCATTCCGGCTTCGTGCAGGAAGGGACCACCGTTCTTCACGTAGCCCGTGACGAAGACCATCTCGGCCTTGGGCACGAACACGGTGTCGCCGTCGCCCAGAATCACCGTCTGGGCCCGGCCACTCTGCAGGTCCGCCATGCTGACTCGCTCGGGCGTTGGCTTCGAGCCGGCCGCGGCTTCGCTACCGCCCGGCGGGCGGCGGTTGATCTCGATGTAGCCGCCGGCGTCGGGGGTCGGAGAGCCGGCCTTCGCGAGCGCTTCGGTGAGACTGATGTTGCCCATGACGCTCACGGCGCCGGGCGCCCTGACCTGACCCCACACGTAGATGACCTGGCTCCTGTACGCCTCGACCTCGATGGACACCTGCGGGTTCCGCAGGTACTTCTCCTTGAGGCGCGTCGTGATGTCCTCCTGGATCGCGCGCAGCGTCCTGCCGGCGGCGCTCACCAGACCGATGAAGGGATAGTCGAAGGTCCCGTCGCTCGCCACGGTGACGACCTTCGTCAGCGTCGGCTCGTCGACCACGTTGATGGAGAGGCGATCATGCGGTCCAACCGTGTACCCAGGGGACTTCAGTGGAGCCTGAGGCGAAAACACCAGGGCGAGAAGAAGGAGAAAAGACATGGTGCAGAGTGCCGACTAGAATCCGAAGGACATCGTGCCCACGAGCCGCGTGCGATCGTACTCGTGATCGGGTCGATCGCTGTCACGCTTCGCGTACTCGAGATCGATGCCGGTGCGGAGGTCCGGCCGGAACCTGTAGCCAGCGCCCCCGCTGATCACCGTGTAGCGGTCGCGGCGCGTGTCGTCCGGCGCGCCGACAGCCTCTGCGATCGAATGATAGTCGAGGTTGTCGCGGCCTGCGGAGCCCCGGATGTCGAGAGACTCGCGGAGCTGCCTCGTGACCGTGACCCGGAGCGACGAAAGAATGTAGTACGGCTCGGTCTGCTCGAACGAGTACTGGATGTCGCGCGACACGTTCAGGTCGAGCTTCAGCACGTCACCAAAGCGGTGGCTCACGGTGGCCTGCGCGACGACGCCGCTGAAATCCGGCAGCAGCGGGCTCTTGCCGTCGAACCGCCGATAGCCGACTCCGAACGATCCCTCGACGATGGCGGGCGCCACCATGCGGACCGACGGCATGATCCGCAGCGAATCCGCGTCGCGCCCGGGCGCTTCGTCGAATCGATCCTGCTGTTGCGACGCGACGAGGCTGAAGGTCGTCAGCGGAGTCGGGTAGTACTCGACGCCGCCCTCGAGCGTGACGGCATCCGAGTTCAGGGTCTGACTCAGGGGAACACCGTCGACGACCGATCCTTCTTCGAACTGCAGGCTCGATCGCCGCGCGGCCGCCACGATCCCGAATCGCGGCGTCGCGATCACCCGCAGGCCTCCCGCCAGGTTCGTCTGAACGCGCGGCGCCCGGAGGTCGATCTCGACGTTGAGCCGTTCGCTCGTATCAATCCTCGAGGCGAGAAACCACGGCCTGAATGTGCCCGTCTCCACGTCGACCCTGCCCTCGGTCGCGTACTCCATCGCGCGTTCATCTTCGAACTTCTGATAGTAGACGAGCCCGGTCGCCAGGCTGCCCGACAGGGCCGCGCGGCCGGCCCGAACGCGCGCGAGGACCTTCGGTGTCGCGGTCAGCGTGAAGTCCTGCTGCGGATCGACGCTGTCGTTGAACACGTTCGAGTCGATGCCGAAGTTCGTGATCGTCAGCGTCGGGCTGACCCCGACCGGACCGAGCCGAATCGGCATGCCTTCAAGGGGATCCGGGGAGGTCGGGTCCTGTGCTGACACTTCTGTAACGCCAAGGCTCAGAAGTGTAATCGCCAGAATGCACGTGGTTGCTCGCAATGACAGCTTCGCCCTCTCAGTCCCGCCCTTGCCGGGGACTGTCTCCGCAATTCCCTTATTTTCGGCCTGATCGAGTCGCCCCGTCATTCAAAGACGCGGGCGAGTCAGAGCGCCGCGGTGTCTGCGGCTGACCTGTCCAGGGCTTGTCGAAGGATCGTGCCAGGGGCGAAGACGGGGGCTTCAGGCTTTAGGCTTTGGGCTTTAGGCTTTGGGCTTTAGGCTTCAGGGGCTTCGGGGCGCCTTTGATCTGAATGCTTTTGCCAAAGCCAAAAGCCCAAAGCCGGGTCTGTCAGACCTCGAGGTGACGGATGAGCCGCCCGAACGTGCCGCCCGCGTTCGCGAGCGTCGCCCAGGTTCCCTGTTCGGCAATCCGGCCCTCGTCGAGCACGATCAGCAGGTCCGCGTCGCGGATCGTGGACAGCCGGTGCGCGATGACGATGGTCGTGCGGCCGCGCGACGCGTTGTGCAGCGCCTGCTGCACCAGGCGCTCGGACACCGAGTCGAGGTGCGACGTGGCTTCGTCCAGGATGAGGATCCCCGGATTTCGAACCAGCGCGCGCGCGATCGCGATCCGTTGACGCTGTCCGCCCGAGACCATCGCGCCGCGTTCGCCCACCAGCGTGTCGAGTCCATCCGGAAGCGACGCGACGACATCGGTGAGGTTGGCATCGGCCAGCGCACGTTCGAGCGCCGTCCCTCCCACATCGTCGTAGCCATAGAGGATGTTCTCGCGAAGCGTTCCATGAAAGAGAAAGGCGTCCTGCTCGACGAGCGCCGTCGCGCGGTGCCAGCTCTCGGGCGAGAAGTCCCAGCAGTCGCGGCCGTCGGCGCTCACGCGGCCAGACGTCGGCGCGCGCAGGCGCAGCAGGATGCTGGCGAGCGTCGACTTGCCGGCGCCGGACGGACCGACGATCGCGACGGTCTGTCCAACGGGCACGGCGAAATCGATCCCGTCGAGCGCGGCGCGGCCGTTCGGATACCGGTAGACGATGTTCTCGAAGCGGAGCTCGCGTTCCAGCCCCGTGAATTCCGTGGCGCCGAACGGCCTTGTCGGAAAGTGCGGCGTCTCGAGCCACACCTTCACCTCTTCAATCCCTCCGGCGAGGTACGACAGATGACCGTGCAGCGCGTACAGCTGATTGAGGAGCGGAAGGAGCCGCAGCAGGATGAAGCCGAACGCGAGCAGGTAGCTGCTCAACATGTGTCCGGGACGAACGAGAAAAATGTACGCGAAGGTGACGATCACCATCGCCCCCATGACGGCGAGCGTCTCCGTCATGGGAAAGAGCAGCGATTGCGCACGAGCGCTTCGCTCCTCGGCGCCGGCCTGCGCGTTGTTCAACGCATGGAACTGCTCGATTTCCCGTTCCTGCGAGTGCGTGGCCCGGACGATGCGGATGCCGGCGAACGACTGGCCCAGCGCGCTCGAGACGCGGTGGTTGAGATCGGTCAGCTCGACGCCCGCGGACTTGAGGCGGCCGTAGATGAACGACAGTGACACTCCGAGCGCGCACGCGAGGGTGACGACGAGGATCGTCAGCGGCCACGACAGGAAGAAGAGCGCGGCGACGTAGAAGAACGCGATGCTCGAGCGTTGCAGGAGCGCCAGCATCGCGTCGACGGCGACAGTCGTGCGATACGTCTCGACCAGGAACACGTTGGCGAGATCGCCGCCGGGAATGCGATCGAAGAGATCGAGATCGGCGCTGTGCAGACGCTTGAACAGGTTGTCACGCAGCCTGACCGAGATCCGCCGCTTGAGCCGCGCCGTGAGCGCGAGCGACGTGTACAGAGCGACGTTCTTGAGGGCGATCGCGGCGACGATGGCCGCGGCGATGGCGCCGACATAGAACGCCGGGGACTGTCCCGGGAGCGTGCTCTCGAGCCATTGCAGCGGCCGCATCGGCGTCGCCCGCTCGCCGCCCAGCAGGAGGTTGAGCAGGGGAACGAGGAGTCCGACACCGAAGCCCTCGAACAGCATCACGAACAGCGCGCTCGTCAGGACCGCCGCGAGGAGCAGCGGCTCGCGCGCGAGATACGGCTGGAGGAACCGGAGGATGTTGCGGAGCTCGACGAGCGGCCTGGTCCACGCCTTCACGCGGGGTCAGGATAGCTCAGGTTCTAGTTTCAGGGTTCAGGGTTCAGGGTTCAGGGTTCAGGGTTCAGGGTTCAGGGTTCGGAGTTCTCGGGGCTCGGGGCTCGGGACTCGAAGTTCCTGTTTGATCTCAGCCGAGCGGCTTGGATCAGAGAGCACTCCGAGCCCCGAACCCCGAGCCCCGAACCCCGTCTTCGAGCGGAGCGAGAATTACGTCGGCCCATTCGCGGATGCGATCGGATTCGCGGTAGCGGGCGGCGGTGTTGAATGCGGCGGCGCCCAGGCGGGCTCTCAGGGGAGCGTCCTCGATCAAACGGTCGACGGCCCTCGCGATCGCGGCGGGATCGCGCTTCGCGATCACGAGGGCGCTCTCGCCGTCGCGGAGCGCGTCGGCGGCGACGCCCACGTCGGTCGTCACGATCGGCAGACGCGCGGCCATCGCTTCGACGAGCGCGCGGCCGAAGCCTTCGTAGTGGCTCGGAAACACGAAGATGTCGGCGGCGCGATAAAGATCGATGAGCTCCGCGTGATCGACGCGCGGCCGCACGGTGACGCGGGGCCGTACGTCCTCGGGAAACGCCGCGGTGACCTGGTCGGCACCGGCGAGCGTCCCGGCGCAGACGAGGCGAAGCCCCGCGTGGCGCCGCGCGAGATCCGTGAACGCGGCGGCGAGGGACTCGGTGCCCTTCATCCGGAGCCATTGCGCGACGACGAGCAGCGTGCGCACGGGACCCGGCTCGCGGGCAGGCCCGAAGAAGCCGTCCGCGACGCCATGCGCGAGGATCGCGACGCGCGCCCGCTCGGCCCATCCCGCGTCAATCAGAAAACCGCGCTCGCTGTCGTTCAGGCACGTCACGAGCGCCGCGCCGCGGCACGCGGTGCGCAGGAAGAACGGCATCAGCCGTTCCTGCAGGAATCGGTAGCGCCGCGACAGCCCGCCGCTCGACGCGGCGTCAACCGCGAGCTCGGCGTGAAACATCGGCTCGAGGCCGTGGAACGCGACGACGGCAGGAACATGGCCGCCCGCGCGCGCCGCGATCGCCAGCCACCCCGCGTAGCTGTGGAACACGACCAGGTCCAGCGAGCGCCCTGCGCGACGCATCCACTTCGCGATCTTCAACGGATAGACGATGGGCGTCAGGCGGCCGGCGCCGCGTGCCGGAAAAGGCACATCCGCGGACGTCACGATCGACGCGGCGTGGCCGCGCCGCACGAGCTCCTGCACGAGCGTCTGATACGAGATGTAGACGGAGGAGTGTCGATCCCTGGGCGTCTGGAGCACGATCGCGATGCGCTTGGGCGCCAGAATCAGCCCGTCCTCGTCGGGATGACGGATGCGCTTGTCGACCGCGGGCTCATAGGAGATCTCAGTACGCGACCAGCAGCCGGGCCGCCCGCTCGATGTCGGCTTCGGACGGCAGGTAGAACGACTCGAGCGGCGGCGCGTAGGGCACGGGCGTATCGAGCGCGCCGAGAACCCGGACCGGCGCGTCGAGCCACTCGAACGCTTCTTCCTGGACGATTGCCGCGAGGCTCTCGCCGATGCCGCCGGTCCGCGAGTCCTCGTGCACGATGAGCACCCGGCTGCAATGGCGCGCGCAACGGAGGACCGCGTCGCGGTCGAGCGGCGCGAGCGATCGGAGATCGAGCACGCTCGCCTGAATGCCGTCGGCCGCGAGCCGTTCGGCCGCGCGCAGGCTCACATGGACGTAGGCGCCGTAGGTCACGATCGCGAGGTCTCCGCCTGACCGTCTCAACGCCGCGCGTCCGAGCGGAACCGGCGCGGGCGGCGCATCGCCCAGCACCTGCTTCACGCGCGGATCGCGATAGAGGGCGATGTGCTCGTAGTACAGCACCGGATCGGGATCGTTGACCGCGCTCGCCATCAACGCGCGCGCGTCGTGCGGGGTCGACGGTACGACGATCTTCAAACCCGGCGTGCGATAGAACCAGGGCTCGGTGTTCTGGGAGTGATACGGTCCCGCGCTGCGCAGCCCGCCCCACGGCATGCGTACGACCATCGGTACCGATCCGCCCCACCGATACCGGATCTTCGCGGCGTTGTTGACCAGCTGGTTGAAGCCCGTCGCGACGAAATCGTTGAACTGCATCTCGCCGATCGGCCGCTGACCGGCGAGGGCGGAGCCGACGCACACGCCGAGCACGCCGCTCTCGGCGATCGGCGAGTTGATCAGGCGTGCGCCAAACTCCTCGAGCAGGGGACGCAGGAGGAGAAACGCATTGCCGTAGGCGCCGCCGACATCCTCGCCGAACACGAAGACGCGGGGGTCCGCGCGGAGCGCGTCGGCCACTCCCAGCATCACGCCCTCGAGGAGCGTCGCTCCCCGCCGATCGAAGCCCGGCCCTTCGTCCAGGTCGGGCAGCGCGGACGATCGATCGCGCGCGGCGCGTACCTCGGGATCGAGAATCTCGACGCGGTGCCGCGGCGCCTCCCCCTCGAATACGCCAAGCGCGGCGTCGCCTGCCTCCGGCCACGGCGCGTCGATCACGGCCTGCGCCTGTGACTGAACAATCGCCTCGCATTGTTCCTTGAGCCGATCGAGCTCGTGCTCGTCGATCAGGCCGTCCAGCTGAAGCCGTGCGGCGTAGGTGGGTATCGGATCGCGCGCTGACCAGAACGCGTAGAGGTCCGGGTTGGCATACCCCGATTCGTGCAGCGGCGGGTACTCCCACGAGAGCTGCGGATCCTTCCCGAGGTACAGCATGTCGTCGTGGTGCGCGTGGCCGCACATGCGCATGGAGACGAGCTCGATGAGCGACGGGCCGAGGCCGGCGCGGGCGCGCTCGACGGCCCAGTCGAACGCCGCGGCGATCTCGTCGGGATCCGTGCCGTCGATCGTGATCCCGGGAATCCCGTAGCCTGCGGCCTTGTCGGCGAACACGCGGACGGCGGATTGCTCGCGCACGGGCGTCGAGAGCGCCGTCTGGTTGTTCTGCACGCAGAAGATCGCCGGGAGCTTCCGCACCGCGCAGAGATTGATCGCCTCGTGCCACTCGCCGAGCGACGATCCGCCCTCGCCCATGAACGAGATCGTCACGCGGCCGCTGCCATCGCGCGCGAACGCGAACGCCATCCCGGCCAGCGTGAGCGTGCCGATGCCGAGAGGCGCGGCAGCCGGCAGGATGCCGTAGCCCATGTCGCCCATGTGCAGGTCCTTGCCGTGCATGGGCGGGCCGGCCTTCCCCATCTGCGCCGACATCACGGCGCGCACCGTGTCCGGCTCGGGCCGCATCGCGAGGGTCGCGCCGAGATCGCGAATCAGCGGCGCGATGACGTCGCCGCGCCACTCGGACTGCTCGCGGAAGCTGTCGCCGCGCCGCAGCCGGATCGCGGACGCGTAAATCGCTTCCTGTCCGAGCGACCGAAATCCCTTGCCCTGGAACGCGGCGTCGCCGTACCGCACCTCGCCACCGGTGAAGAGCGTCTTGAGGCGATTGTCGGTCGCGCGCGTCAGCACCATGCCGCGGAGGATCTCGCGGCGCTCGTCAGGCGTCAGGGACTCCCGGATCGCGGCGCGGCGCAGGAATCCGTCGCACGCGTCCACGAGCTCGTCGATCGCAAGCTCGAAACGCTGCGGCGCGTCGACGCCGGGCGTCGTCTCGAACGGCTCGCCCGGCGCGACGTTCTTCAGGCGCGAGCGCAGCTCGCCGGCGAAGCGCTCCCGCACGGCGTCGATCGACGCCGAATCACCGCGCACGGATCCGCGGCACGAGTCGAACGCCGCGCGCACCGGCGCGAGCGCGAAAGGAAAGCGCTCGGTGACGAAGGCTTCGAGCCGGCGGGCGAGATCGGTCGCTGGATGGATCGCGGAGGCCCGGGCCATGGCTACCTACCGGGCCGTTCGTTCGGCGCTCACCGCCTGGTTGACGAAGGCTTCGATGTCCGGTGCGGGACGCGCGCCCGCCGTCCGGGCGACTTCGCGGCCCCCGGCGAACACCGCCATCGTCGGAATCGATCGGATCGCGAATCGATCGCCGAGCTCGGTCAGCACGTCGGTGTTCACTTTCACCACGACGAACCGGCCCGCGTTGTTCGCGGCGACCTTGACGAGCTCAGGCGCCACCATGCGGCACGGCCCGCACCATGGGGCCCAGAAGTCCACGACCACCGGAACGGTCGATGCCTGAACGAGCGCGTCGAACGCTTCCGCGCTCGGCACCTCCAGCGGCTCGGCGCTCGGCGGCAGGAGCGAGCCGCATGTCTTGCACTTGCCGGCATGGCCGAAGGCGACACGGTTACGCTGCGCGCAGGATGGACAGCTCACGATGATGCCGCGATCGTCGAGTTGAGCGTTCGCCATGCCTCGATCCTAGCAGCAAATTCGAGGTGGCACCCTCTCCCGGTGCCCGTCCACGCTGAAGATGGACCACTGGCGTCGATTCGTCGCGCCAATGTCGATCGGCCGTGCGGTGCGCGTGGCGGCCCGCGTCCCGCTCCGCGCGCCGGGAACGCGCGCTCCGGCTTGTTCTCTACCGCAGCCGCGTCGCCTACGAGCTGGCTCGGGCATCCGGCGTCAGGCGCCGCGGGCCGCCGGTGGTACTTCGAGCTTGGAGGATCACACGGCGGGAAGGCGCCGCGCGGAATCGCTCCGCGCGCGTTCCGGCTGACGCGGCGTGTCGGCGCGCTCCAGGGCCGCCGGCCGCCACGCGCACCGCCCACCGATCGGCGTCGGGCTCCCCGCTGCGGTGGGCTGGCCGGCTCGGGCCGACGTTGAGCAGCGCGATCAGCGAAGCCAGTAAAAATGGTCCCGGAGCGTCCCACCTGGCGGCGGCGCCGATTCGTCCCAAGCGGCCGAGCCACCTCGTTGCCGAACCGATGCTTTACCGGCGTCCGGATCACCCCAAGCCGCCGCCAGCAGCGTCAGGACAGGCGGAGGGGCCATTTTTTCCGCGCTGTCGAAGCCGGCGGTCCGAGCCGGCCAACCCGCCGCGGCGACACCGAGACGTTGAGATCCTCCCAGCGTGTGAAGAGAGTTCTGGCTCGTGAGATGGATCTAGTCCGAGACTGCCAGCTCGCCCGGCACGATGGGCCGCGTGCGCGGAAGCAGCCCACGCCGCGCCATGTTGCCCACATACGCGAGGATGCACACGAAGACCGTCAATTTGATCGCATCTGACAGGCGGGTCTGAGGCAGGACTTTCCAGAGCACCCACACCACAGGCTGCGCGATGGTTACCGCCCAGATGGTGCCGTAGAAGTATCGCCGCTCGTGCCCCTCGCCCTGCGTGGACGCCTTGACGCGGGGCAAACGTCCGAGAGCGCCCAGAATCCAGATCGCGAAGACGATGGGAAAGTAGGCGGCCTCGTACATCTGCTTCAGCTGCCATCGTCCGGTCGCCATCGCATACGCGAGGCCCGCGATGTTGAGCGCCGCGAACGCGATCGCCTCGCTCCACGCGAGCGTGTAGCACACACGGCGATACAATGGGTTCGGTCGATCTTCCGTGAACCTGATGATGTACGGCTTTGGCTCGACGCCGGGAAGCTGGCCGAGCAGCCCCGCGATCCCGGTCCCGAGAAGGACCGCCGCGAGCCACAGCACTGCGCGGCGATCGAACCCGCTCTCGAACAGCCGGAACGTCAGCGGGCCCGGCGCGATGAAGAAGACGAAGATCCAGATCGGCCAGTGCGCGAGGCGATAGCTGATCTTGTTCCGCGCGCGGATGCGCCGGTCGCTGGCCAGCTCGATTCGCTCCGCGTGGCCATGCTGACGCTCGTATGAAGGGGGAAGCAGAGGCCAGGACAAGCCTCGGACTTTAGCACATGAATCTCCTGCAGGACCTTCGCTTCGCGTGCCGTCTGCTGCTGAAGGATCCCTGGTTCACGCTGGTTGCCGCCACCGCGCTCGCCCTCGGCATCGGCGTCAACACGGCGGTCTTCAGCCTGGTGAACGCGGTGCTCATCCGCGGACTGCCGTTCGACGGAGCGTCGGAGATCGTGTATCTCGCCACCCGGAACACGACGGGAGACGACGGCGACAATGGCACGCCCGCGTCGTGGCGCGAATTCCAGGAGTGGAGGACGAGGGCGCGATCCTTCGAGGGCATCGCGGGCTTCATCCAGGGCCAGATGAACATCAGCGATCCCGATCATCCCGCCGAGCGCGTCTCGGGCGCGTCGGTGTCGGCGAACACGTTCCGCCTCCTCCGTCAGCAGCCTGTCATCGGACGCGATTTTGCAGTCGGTGAGGACGCGCCCGGCGCTGCGCCGGTCGTCATCATCGGCCACCAGATCTGGAAGAACAGGTTTGCCAGCGATCCGAACGTGCTCGGACGGCCTCTCAAGATCGCCGAGGTCACCTACACGATCATCGGCGTCATGCCCGAGCGCATGCGCTTCCCGACCAACGCGGACCTGTGGCGGCCGCTCCTTCCGCCGGCGCGGGTGGAGCTCCACACCGCCAGGAACGTGGGCGTCTTCGCGCGGCTCGCGCGCGGCGTCAGCTGGGCGCAGGCCGAGCTCGAGATGGCCGGCATCTCGCAGTCGCTGCGCACCGCGTACCCGCAGACCAACACCAACGTCGACGCGTGGCTCATGAGCTTCAACCGGCGATTCAACGGCGGACCGGTTCGCGTCGTGTTCCTGATGCTGCTCGGTGCCGTCGCATTCGTGCTGCTCATCGCCTGCGCGAACGTCGCGAACCTTCTGCTCGCGCGATCCGTGTACCGGGCGCGCGAGGTGGCGGTCCGCACCGCGCTCGGCGCGAGCCGCGGGCGCATCATCCGGCAGTTGCTGATCGAGAGCGTGCTGCTCGCGTGCCTCGGCGGCCTCGCCGGTCTCGGGCTGACGGTGATCGGGGTGCGCACCTTCGCCGCGGCCGTGTCAGACGTCGGAAAGCCGTACTGGATCGTCTTCGACCTCGACTACTCCGTCTTCGGCTATTTCGCGATCGTATGTCTCGCGACTGGGATCGTGTTCGGGCTCGCGCCCGCCGTGCAGGTCTCCAGGACGAACCTCAACGATCTGATGAAAGAGGGCGGCCGCGGGACCGCGGGCGGTTCGCGCACGCGCTGGCTCACATCCGCGCTCGTCGTCGTCGAGCTGACGCTGACGCTCGCGCTCCTGACGGGCGCGGGCCTGATGGCGAGAAGCTTTCTCAAGCTCTACACGCTCCAGCTCGGGGTGGACACGGCGCACATCATGACGATGCGGACGCAGCTCATCGCCGCGACGTATCCGAAGCCGGAGCAGCGCCAGTTGTTCTTCGACACCGTGCTGACGCGCCTTCGCGCGATACCGGGCGTGGCCGCGGCGGCGCTCTCGTCGACGCTGCCCCTCAGTGGAGGCGGGGAACTCCGCTTCGAGATCGAAGGCCGTCAGGCGCAGGTCGATGCGCCCGGCCGGCGGCTCCTCGTCGTCGACATCAGCCCCTCCTATTTCGACACGATGGGAGTCGGCATCGTCCGCGGGCGCGGTCTGATCGACACGGATGGCGCACCGGGATCCGACTTCGTGGTCGTGAATCAGCGGCTGGCCGCGGCGTATCTTCCCGGCGAGGATCCAATCGGCCGGCGAATCCGGCTCCTGACGGGTGAGAAGGAAGATCAGCCCGGCAGGTGGTTCACCATCGTGGGCGTGAGCCCCACGATCAGGCAGGGCGACATCCAGGCGCTCGAGCCGGCAGCCGTAGTCTACCAGCCATACCGACTGAATTCCTCGACCGGTATGGTCATCCTGGTGCGCACGACGGGCGATCCGGCATTGCACATGAACGCCGTGCGCGAGGCGGTGAAGTCCATCGATCCCGAACAGCCGATCTACGCGCTGCACACGCTCAACAGCGTGCTCGAAGAAGTACGGTGGCCCTACCGTGTGTTCGGATCGCTCTTCGTGATCTTCGCGATCATCGCGCTCGTGCTCTCGTCGGTCGGCGTCTACGCGATTACCGCGTACGCCGTCACGCAGCGCACGCAGGAGATCGGCGTCCGCCTGGCGCTCGGCGCGCAGCCGAAGCAGATCTCGTGGCTCGTGCTGAAAACCGGCCTGATTCAACTCGGCGTGGGGCTGGCGCTCGGTCTGGCGGGGGCCTGGGGCGTGAGCCTGTTGCTGTCGTCGATCGTGGCGCAAATTCCGGCGACGGATCCCCTCACGTTCGTGGGGATTACGCTTCTGCTCACCGTCGTGACGCTGGCCGCCTGCCTCATTCCCGCGCGCCGGGCCACCCGCCTCGATCCGCAGGCGGCTCTCAGAATCGATTGAGGGCGGTCCGCGCTACTGCAGATCGTACGCGCGCTGGATCGTACGCGGTCGATCGCCGCGCAGTTTGGTTTCGATCTTCGACGTGACCGTCAGCTGACGGGGACTGCCGGCCACGGTGTAGCGATCGGTCGACTTCACGTTCCCTTCGAATTTGCGCTCGACGACGAGCACCGCACCGTCCCACTTCGCCTTCGTGTCGATCGTCAGCGCACCGACTTCCGACCTGACCGATTTGCCGTCGGTCTTCCACCTGGACGACGCTCCGCGGTCGTCGGTGACGACGAACTCCGCGCCGTCGCGGAGGATCCTCAGCGTCTCCGGCGTCAGCATCGCGAGGCGCAACGCCTCGCGGGCCTTGGCCACGTCGTCAGGATTCTCCCCACCGTAGCTCGATCCGCCGCCCATGCCGCCCGGGCTCCTGCCGCCGCCGCCCATACCGACCGGACCAGTGCCACCGACCGGCGCCCGGCGCCCGGCTATCGCGGCGCGATCCTCGGTCGATCGCAGGTCGGATTGTGCCGTCCGGGCCGGATTCAGCTTCCAGGTCCCCCCGAGATCCGGCCGATCCTGGGCAGCGCCCGCGGCCGTCAGGGCCATCAGGATGGCGCCGATCAGAACATTCATAGCCACTCGTTTCCGTGCGCATGTCTCGGGTCCGGCTGAAGCCGGACACTACAACAGATGGCTGAAGCCGGACACCATGGGTCCGGCTGAAGTCGGACCTACAAGCAGACAGCTCCACTAGTATTATTTGACACGACCAGCCCATGAAAAAGTTTGGCCTCCTTCGAGCGATCCCGATGTCGTTCTACTCGGCGGACCTGTACCGCGACGTCGGGCGGAACTGGAAAGGCGTCGGGCTGCTCTACCTGACCGTCCTGCTCGCGATCTGCTGGCTGCCGAGCGCGGGGCGCTGGGCCGCCGGCCTGCACAGGTTCGCGGCCACCGTGCCGCAGACGACGGCCGAGCTTCCCGACATCACCATCACGAACGGCGTCATGCAGGCCCGTCCGCCAGGACGTCATGAGTTTCGAGAACCCGACTCGCGGCCCGGCCGGCCGGGGACGACGTTCGTCATCGATGACACCATCGACGACGTACCGTCGGACCTGACGTCTGAAACGGTCATGCTGACCCGGCGCGAGGCCGGCATGGTTCGCCCGAGCCGCCACGAGCGCCGCGTCTGGAGGCTCGACGCGGTGGGCGATCTCGACGTCACGCGCCAGGACGTCATCGCGTTCCTCACCTCGCTCCAGGTCTGGTTGCCGCCGCTGGCGTACGTCTGCTGTGTGCTTGGCGCGCTCGTGTTCCGCCTCCTGCAGGCATGCCTCTACGGATCGCTCACGCAGATGTACGCGCAGCACCGAAAACTCACGCTCGCCTTCAAGAGCGCCCTCCGGATCGCCGCCGTGGCGGTCACGCCCGTCATCGTGCTTCGAACGCTCGTATGGTTCCTGCCCGCGGAACCGTCGTGGTACATCCGCTGGCCGGCCGCGATCCTCATCACCGCGTACTACCTGCGGTTCGCCGTCAACGCCCTCGCCGAGGAACCCTCCGTCGATCCAGCCGGGACCATCGTGGCGTAGCGCCGCAGGATTACTGAAGGTTTTGTGTTCCCCCGACCGCTGGGATATCGTTCCCCTCTGATGTCTCTGCGGACGAAATCAGCTCCGTTCTTGCTGTTGAGCGCGTTGGCGCTCTTGCCCTCGCCGCTCGTCGCGCAGGACACGCGTGAAGCGATGCTCGAACAGCAGCGCGCGGAGAAAGCCAAGTCTCTCGAACCGTACAAGCCTGGCAAGCTCGAAAAATGGATGCTGTGGTTCGAGGACGCGCATCCGCTCACGAAGATCGCGCCGCATGACGGTTTCTACCTGCAGTACGGGTTCCGGTGGAAGCCGGTTGGCGCCGGCCTCGGCCTCGGGGGCGGGTGGCGCCACGATCTGTTCAACCGGAACGCGCGGCTCGTGCTCGGCGCGGGGATCTCCACGCGGAACTACCGGATGCTGATGGGAGACTTCTCGCTGCCATATCTCGCGCGCAACAAGATCGAGCTCGGCATGCACGTCGTGCATCGCCACAACCCGCAGGAGGACTTCTGGGGGCTCGGTCAGGATTCGCTCGAGGACAATCGCGTCAGCTTCGAGGTCGACTACCTGAACTTCGAGGGCCGCGCCATCGTCCGCCCGCGGCCGTGGCTCGAAGCGGGGACGCGCTTCGGCCGTCTCAGTGGCACCGTGGGTTCCGGAACCGACAACCGGTTCCCGTCGATCGAGGACCTATTCACCGATGAGACGGCGCCTGGCCTCGCGGCGCAGCCGGATTTCTCCTACCTGGAGTTCTTCTCGGCCGTCGACTACCGCGATCAGAAGGACAACGCGCGTGCCGGCGGTTTCTACTCGCTCAGCTGGCGTGAGTATTCCGACCTCGACTTCAATCACTACGACTTTCGCGCCGTCGATTTCCTGGTCCAGCAGTTCGTACCGATCTTCGACAAGAAGCGCGTGTTCGCGGTCCAGGCGCGGCTGCAGTCAGCGGCGACGGACGCGGCGGGCGATCAGGTACCGTTCTACTTCAAGCCGACGATGGGCGGGAGCAACAGCCATCGCGGCTTCAACGACTACCGCTTCCGCGACGACGCCGTCGTGTACTGGAATGTCGAGTACCGGTGGGAGGCATTCTCGGGGATGGACATGGCGCTGTTCTCCGACTGGGGCACCGTGGCGCCGAACATCGGCACGCTGAAGATGTCGCGCGTGGAAAACGCGTACGGCATCGGCTTCCGGTTCAACACGTACAAGTCCGTCCTCTACCGCGTCGATATCGGGTTCGGCGGCGGCGAGGGAACGAAGTACTTCTTCAAGTTCAGCAAGGCCTTCTAACATGCGCATGCGGTCTCTCCCCGCGGCGATCGCGTTGCCTGCGTGCCTGTGGCTCACGCTCGCCGCGGCCATCGCGAACGGTCCCCGATTCTTCCGCGACGATCCGATCTCCCGCGATCCCGAGACGCAGGATGCGGCGCGCGTCAGGACCGTGGATCTGAGCGATCTGTACGACTTCGCGGAGAACTCGTTCCTCGGCGCCGGAGAGAAGACCGACAAGCGCGCCGTCAACGTGAACACGATCGACGAAGTGCCCGACTCGAGCTGGTTCACGAACCGGGTGGGACGCGAATCGTGGCCGGCCGATCGTCTGGCCACAGGACCGGACACGGGATCGGGTCCTTCCGGCGCGTGGACGATCGTCTCGGGCAAGATGGAAGGGCGCGCCCCAGGCTTCACGATCCGCGACGCGACCGGTCAGATGTACTTCATCAAGTTCGACCCGCCGACGAACCCGGAGATGGCGAGCGGCGCCGAGGTCATCTCGACCAAGTTCTTCCATGCCTTCGGCTATCACGTGCCGGAGAACTACATCGCGGTGATCAAGCGCGAGGGCCTGGTGATCGGCAAGGGCGCGCTCATCGACGACCTCAACGGGCGCCGTCGCCAGATGGACGAACGGGATCTCGAGATGCTCCTGGAGAAGGGCGCGGAGCAGCCAGACGGGACCTATCGCACGCTCGCAAGCAAGGCGCTGTCCGGCAAGCCGGTCGGACCGTTCCGCTATTACGGCACGCGGCCAGACGACCCGAACGATATCTTCCCGCACGAGCATCGGCGGGAGCTTCGCGGCCTGCGGGTCTTCGCCGCCTGGTTGAACCACGACGACTCGCGCAGCGTCAACAGCCTCGACACGCTCGTCTCGTCCAACGGCCGGTCGATCGTCCGCCACAATCTCCTCGACTTCGGATCGACGCTCGGCAGCGGCACCGTGCAGGCGCAGAGCCCGCGGGCCGGAAACGAGTTCCTGTGGGACTCGCGGCCGACCTTCGTCACGATGCTCACGCTCGGGTTCTACGTCAGGCCCTGGATCAAGGTCGACTACCCGGAGATGCCATCGGTCGGACGCTTCGAATCGAGCTACTTCAATCCTCAGAACTGGAAACCCGAGTACCCGAATACCGCGTTCGCGAACGCCCGCAGCGAGGATCTCTTCTGGGGCGCGCGCATCCTCGCCGCGATCCCGGACGAGGGCGTACGAGCCGTAGTGGCCACGGCCAGATACAGCGATCCGCAAGCGACGGACTACCTGGTGAAGACGCTCGTCGAGCGCAAGGCCAAGGTGCTCGCCGCGTGGCTCAACGTCACGAATCCGATCGTCAACGTGGCGCTCGACGCGCCGGAGCGCTGACGTTCGACAACGCGTCCGAGAAAGCCGGCGCTGGCGCGGCGGCCGAGCGGTACACGATCCAGTGGTCGCAGTTCGACAACGCGGCGGGCACGCACCGCGACGTCGGCGCCGAGCAGACGGTCACGACAACGAAGGCTGAGGCGCCGCCCGCACTCCTGTCGGCGCGTCCGGAGTACATCGCCGCGGTCATCCGCGCCCACCATCGCAACTATGCGGCGTGGTCGCAGCCCGTGACGGTCTACTTCCGCAGGGCGGGCGACGGCTGGTCGCTCGTCGGCCTCGACCGAAACGCCCCATGAGCCGTGGCAGGCTGCTCCTCACGGGCCTGCTCGTCGGCCTCGGCATCTGGGTGTTCATCTACAAGGCCGGGCCGAAGATGCCCGACCTCGAGGTCGTCTGGAAAACCGGCGCGCGCGCCCTCCGCGCCGAGCCGCTCTACCGCACCGACGACGGACATTTTCAGTTCAAGTACCTCCCGGCATTCGCCGTCCTCGCAATCCCGCTCGCCGGTCTGCCCCTGTACACGGCAAAGCTGGTCTGGTTCGCAACCTCGGTGGCGCTGCTCGTCCTGCTTCTCCGCCTGAGCCTCACGCTGCCTCCGGAGCGGCGGCGCAAAGCCGGCTGGCTGCTGGCGGTGATGATCGTCGTGAGCGGCAAGTTCTACGGGCACGAGCTCGTGCTGGGACAAGTCAACCTGCTGTTCGCGGTCCTCGCCACGTGCGCGCTCCTCGCGATGAAAACGGGCCGCGAGGCAGCCGCAGGCCTCCTGATCGCGCTCGCGATCGTCGTCAAGCCGTACGCGGTGCTCTTCCTCCCATGGCTCGCGGCTCGCGGCCGTGTCATGTCCGCAGCGGCGGGATTCGCGGGCCTCGGGCTTGCGCTGCTGCTTCCCGCGATCGTGTACGGATTCGACGGAAATGTCTGGCTGCACCGCGAGTGGTGGCGAACCGTGACCGACACGACGGCGCCGAACCTCGTCGTCCACGACAACGTGTCGCTCGCGGCGATGTTCTACAGATGGTTCGGACCTGGCGCGCTGGCGACGGGCGTGGCGCTGGGAACCGCAGTCGTGCTCCTGGCCGTGACGGGCCTCGTGTTCCTCGGACGCCGCGGCGTGACGCTTCCCGGAGGGGCTCGAAGGCGCGCTGCTCCTGACGCTGATGCCGCTGCTGTCGCCGCAGGGCTGGGACTACGTCTTCCTGATCGCGACGCCGGCGATCGTCTACCTCGCGAATTACGAGGATCTCCTGCCGCAGCCGCTCCGCGCCGCGACGCTCGCGGCGCTCGCGGCGATCGGGCTGGTCGTGTTCGACCTGGTCGGGCGGACGCTCTACACCGAGTTGATGCGTGTCTCCTACATCAGCATCTGCTTCTTCGTGGTGATTGCGGCGCTCGCCGTGCTGCGCTGGCGGAAAGTCGCCTGATAATAGGCGCCATGATCCGGACCTCGGGCCCGATCGTCCTCGCGCTGGCGGCGTCCACGATGCAGTCGTCTTCCCGTCCCGATTCCGTCCCGGCGGCCGGCGTTCCGTTCACCCTCGCGAGCAACCGCGCCGGGCGCATCACGGATCTCCGGTACGACCTGCGCTTGACGATTCCCGCAGAGCAGGCCGCGCCCGTCACGGGACGGGTCACGATCACGTTCGCGCTCGGTGACGCCTCGCAGGCGCTCCCGCTCGATTTCGCGCCGGGGCGGATCTCGGCGCTGACATCCAACGGCGAGCCAGCCTCGCCGATCGCGTCGCCCGATCATCTGACGATTCCCGCCGCCAGCCTCCGCACGGGCCGCAACTCGATCGCGATCGAGTTCACCGCCGGCGACGCGGCGCTCAACAGGAACCCCGCGTTCCTGTACACGCTGTTCGTACCGGCGCGCGCGCACCTGACGCTCCCGTGCTTCGATCAACCCGACCTCAAGGCGCGCTGGACGATCGCGCTCGACGTGCCCGCAGAATGGGAGGCGCTGTCCAACGGCGCGCCGATCGAGACGGTGCCGGGCAAAGGGCGGAAGCTCGTCAGGTTTGCGGAAACCGAACCGCTGCCCACGTACCTCGTCGCGTTCGCCGCCGGCCGCTTCTCGATCGAGACCGCCGAACGCGCCGGCCGGATGTTCAGGATGTTCCATCGCGAAACCGATGCGGCCAAGGTCGCCCGCAACCGCGACGCGATCTTCGATCTGCACGCCGCGTCGCTGGCGTGGCTCCAGGAGTACACCGGCATCCCATACCCCTGGGGCAAGTTCGATTTCCTGCTGGTTCCCTCGTTCCAGTTCGGCGGGATGGAGCATGCCGGCTCCATCTTCTACAACGCCTCGGCGCTCTTCCTCGATCCATCCGCGACGCAGAATCAGAAGCTCGGCCGGGCGAGCCTCATCGCCCACGAGACGGCGCACATGTGGTTCGGCGATCTCGTCACGATGAAGTGGTTCGACGACGTGTGGATGAAGGAAGTGTTCGCGAACTTCATGGCGGCGAAGATCGTCAACCCGTCGTTCCCGGAGATCAACCACGACCTCCGGTTCCTCCTCGCGCACTACCCGGCCGCGTACGACATCGATCGCACGCCGGGCACGAACGCGATTCGGCAGCGGCTCGACAACCTCAACGAGGCAGGGTCGCTCTACGGCGCGATCATCTACCAGAAGGCGCCGATCGTCATGCGACAGCTCGAGGCGATGCTCGGCGAGACCGCGTTCAGGGAGGGCGTCCGGCAGTATCTCGAGGCGCACGCGTTCGGCAACGCCACGTGGCCCGATCTGATCGCCGTCCTCGACGAACGCACGCCCGAGAATCTGGCGGCATGGAGCCGTGCCTGGGTCGAAGAACCCGGCCGCCCTGTCGTCCGCACCGATCTCGAGATCGCGGGCGGGCGGATCGCCCGCCTTGGTTTCGTCGAACGCGATCCGATCCAGGCCAGGGGACTGACCTGGATTCAGCGCCTGAACGTGACGATCGGCCTCGCCGACGGCGAGCGAACGCTTGCCGCGCGGATGGTGGACGGACGCGCCGAGGTGCCTGACGCGAAGGGGCTCCCCGCACCGGCATTCGTGCTGCCCTCGGGCGGCGGCATCGGGTACGGAGGGTTCGAGCTCGATGCGCGATCGCGGGCGTACCTGCTGGCGCACCTGCCCGACGTCCGCGATCCGCTGACGAGAGGAGCGGCGTGGGTGACGCTCTGGGACGAGATGCTCGAGGGACGGGCCGACCCGTCCGCGATCGTTCAGCTCGCGCTCGCATCGCTGCCGAGGGAGACAGACGAGCAGAACGTCCAGCGGATTCTCGGCTACACGGGGCGCGCCTACTGGAAGTTTCTCCCGCGGCGCGATCGCGAGCGCGTGGCCCCGCGGCTCGAGCGCGTCATGCGCGCGGGCCTGGCCGGGGCGTCTTCGTCCAGTCTCAAGTCGGCGTGGTTTTCAGCGCTGCGCGACGTGGCGCAATCAGACGACGTCGTCGCGTGGCTCGAGCGCATCTGGCGCAAGACGGAGAGCGTCCCCGGGCTGACGCTTGCCGAGCCCGACTACACGGCGCTGGCACTCGAGCTCGCCGTCAGAGAGGTGCCCGCGTGGCGCGAGATTCTCGATACCGAGCTCACGCGGATCGAGAACCCCGATCGCAAGGCGCGGTTCGCGTTCGTGCGTCCCGCGCTTTCCGCGGATGTCGGCGTGAGAGATACGTTCGTCGAACGCCTGAAGGAGCCCGCGTTCCGGCAGCGCGAGCCCTGGGTACTCGAGGGGCTGTCGTACGTGCACCATCCGCTGCGCGCGGGCGCAGCCGAGCAGCACATACCGCAAAGCCTCGCGCTCCTGCGCGAGATTCAGCGGACGGGGGATATTTTCTTTCCGAAGCGCTGGATGGATGCGACGCTGGGCGGACACCAGTCCGCCACGGCCGCGCGGACGGTGCGACGTTTTCTCGCGGAGCTGCCGCCGGATTATCCCGATCGCCTGCGACGCGTCATCCTCGCGTCGGCGGACGATCTGTTCCGGGCTTCACGATAGACGCGGAGTATCCGCGTCTATCGTCATGTCAATCTAGGCCGAGCGCTTCCGCTTGCCGCGGCGCTTGATGTACACGAACCCGAGACCGCCGATCAGAAGCGCAGAGATTGCGAGCAACATTTCAGGAACCTCCAAAGACCGAGGTCGACGGCAAGGGCGGTGCCGCGGCGTGCCGGGCGGCGCGGGCCGAACGCGCAAGCTGCTGACCGTCAGACACTTCCGGCCACGGATCGGCGTCCGGCGACCCTGGTCGGCACTGGCGGCCGGACCGCGGCTCGGACAGAATAGGTAGCTCGATTTCAGATCCGTCAGTCGAAGCATGACCATCAGAATCCTCGTGACCGGCGGCACGTTCGACAAGCGCTACGACGAGCTCGGCGGCCGGCTGTTCTTCCGCGATACCCACGTGCCGGAGATGCTGCGAGCGCGGGCGCTGCCGGCTCGACGTCGACGTCGAGACGGTCATGATGATCGACAGCCTGGATCTCGACGAACGCGGGCGCGCCGCGATCGTCGATCGCTGCCGTTCCTCCCGCGAGCGGGCGATCGTCGTCACGCATGGCACCGATACGATGGTCGACACGGCCGCCGCGCTGGCCGCCGCCCGGCTGGACGATCGGACGATCGTCCTCACCGGTGCGATGATTCCGTTCGCGTTCGGCAGCTCTGACGGGCTCTTCAATCTCGGGAGCGCGCTCTCGTTCGCGCAGGTGCTGCCACCCGGCGTCTACGTCGCGATGAACGGGCAGTACTTCCGGTGGGATCGCGTGCGCAAGAACCGGGAGACGGGTGTGTTCGAGGCGACGACATGATCACGCTGACGTCGAAGCTGCCGTCGGTCGGCACCACGATCTTCACGGTGATGTCGAAGCTCGCGGCGGATCTCGACGCGATCAACCTCTCGCAGGGCTTCCCGGACTTCGACTGCGATCCCGAGCTCGTCGAGCGCGTCGCGGCGCACATGCGCGGCGGCAGGAACCAGTACGCGCCGATGCAGGGCATCCTGCGGCTGCGCGAGGCCATCGCGGCGAAGTACGAGCACTATCACGGGCGCCGCTACGATCCGGACGCCGAGGTCACGGTGACGTCGGGCGGGACGGAAGCGATCTTCAACGCCGTCGCGGCCAGCGTGCGGCCCGGCGACGAGGTCATCGTCTTCGAGCCCTGCTACGACTCGTACGTGCCGGCGATCGAGCTGGCCGGCGGCACGCCGGTCTTCGTCGCGCTGCGATTCCCCGACTACGCGATCGACTGGGACGTCGTGCGCCGCGCGATGTCCCCGCGCACGCGGCTCATCATGCTCAACACGCCGCACAATCCCGCCGGCGCGGTGATCGGACCGCCGGACATCGCGGCGCTCACCGCGCTCGTCGACGGGACGGATGTGCTCATCCTCAGCGACGAGGTGTACGAGCACATCATCTTCGACGGCGTTCGCCACGAGAGCATGGCGCGCCACGACGCGCTCGCGGCGCGCAGCTTCGTCGTCGGCTCGTTCGGCAAGACGTACCACACGACGGGATGGAAGGTGGGATATGCGGTCGCGCCGTCAGCGTTGACGACGGAGTTCCGGAAGGTCCATCAGTTCGTCACGTTCTCGACGAATACGCCCGTCCAGCACGCGATCGCGGACTTCCTCGAAACACGGCGGGGGCTCGACGATCTTGCGCCGTTCTTCCAGGCGAAGCGGGACCTGTTCCTGCGGCTGATGGAGGGCACGCCGTTCAGGCCGCTCGCGTGCCGCGGCAGCTACTTCCAGTTGATGGACTACTCGGCGATCACGTCGGAGCCGGATGCAGACTTTGCCATCCGTCTCACGAAAGAGCACGGCGTCGCCTCCATTCCAACGTCGCCGTTCCTTCATCGTCAAAAAGCGCCAACCGTCCTGCGCTTCTGCTTTGCAAAAAAAGACGAGACCCTTGCCGCCGCCGCGGCGCGCCTCCGGGGACACTCAATCGGGACAGTCACGCGTGACTGTCCCGATTGAGTGTCCCCGAATTCTGCTACACTCCAACCGCCATGGCCGAACTGGACCTGTGGTCGATGCTCTTCGTGTTCATGCTGGCGACGTTCGTCGGCTTCCAGGTCATTCAGAACGTCTCCCGACTCCTGCACACGCCGTTGATGTCCCTGACGAATGCGATCTCCGCGATCGCCGTCGTCGGCGCCATCCTGATCGCCGGTGAGGAGGAATCCACGGCGACGACGGTGCTGGGCGCCATCGCCGTCGCAGCGTCGATGACGAACATCGTCAGCGGTTTCCTGATCACCGATCGCATGCTGAAGATGTTCCGCGAGCGGGAGCCGAAGCGGTGATCCACGGCGTCACGCAACTCACCTATCTCGCGGCGGCCGCCCTCTTCATCCTCTCGCTTCGCTGGCTGAGCCATCCGAAGACCGCCCGCCGGGGTGTGGCGGCCGGCGTCGGCGGCATGACGCTCGCGATCGTCGGCACCCTCCTCGCGCCGGAGATCGTGAACTTCACGTGGATTGCGATCGCCGCCGTCGCGGGAACGCTGATCGGCGTTCCGCTCTCGTGGGTGCCGCTGACAGCGGTCCCGCAGCGGACCGCCCTGTCGCACGCGTTCGGCGGCCTCGCGGCCGGGCTCGTCGGCACCGCGAAGTACATGATCTGGTACCAGCACGGCGAGCTCACGTCGTTCCGCACCGGCGCGATCGTGCTCGAGATCATCCTCGGCTACCTGACGTTCACCGGCAGCCTGATGGCCGCCGGCAAGCTGCAGGAGATCGTGCCGACGCGCCCGATCACCTATCCGAACCAGAACGTCGTCAATCTCGGGCTCCTGGCCATCGCGATCGGCGCGGGTGTCTACCTGACGTTCGATCCGTACGTGCCGTGGGCGTTCGCCGTCATCATCCTGCTGTCGCTCGCCTTCGGCGTGCTGCTCATCCTGCCGATCGGCGGCGCGGACATGCCGACGGTGATCTCGCTGCTCAACTCGTACGCCGGCCTGTCGGCCGTCGCGATGGGGTTCGTGCTCGAGAACAAGCTCCTCATCACGGCCGGCGCCCTCGACGGATCGTCCGGTTTGATCCTCTCGATCATCATGTGCCGCGCGATGAACCGATCCTTCACCAACGTGCTGTTCGGCGCGTTCGGTCAGGTGCAGGCGGCGAGCGCGGCGGGAGAGGCGAGGACGGCGAAGAGCGCGACGCCCCAGGACGTCGCCGAGCTCCTGACGACGGCCGATCGCGTCGTCGTGGTTCCGGGCTACGGGATGGCCGTCGCGCAGGCGCAGCACAAGGTCCGCGAGCTGTACGATCAGCTGACGAAGCGCGGCGTGGACGTGAAGTTCGCGATCCACCCGGTCGCCGGCCGCATGCCGGGACACATGAACGTGCTCCTGGCGGAAGCGGAGATCCCGTACGACGCGCTCGTCGAGATGGACGACATCAATCCCGATCTCGCGCAGACCGACGTCGCGCTCGTCGTGGGGGCGAACGACGTCGTGAATCCCGCGGCGCGCCACGACAAGGCCAGCCCGATCTTCGGCATGCCGATCATCGACGTCGACAAGGCCAAGAGCGTCATCGCGATCAAGCGTTCGATGAACCCGGGATTCGCCGGCATCGACAACGAGCTCTACTACCTCGATCACACGCTGATGGCCTTCGGCGACGCGAAGCAGGTGCTCGGCGACGTCGTGAAAGCGGTCGCCGGCGAGAGCGGCGGGCACTAGAGCGCGCTTTTCGGAATGCTGTAGTGGCCACTTTCAAACCGGTCCGGCTGAAGCCGGACACTACACGCATTTTCTGTAGCTGGTCCACTCGTCTGTTCGTCTGTAGTGTCCGGCTTCAGCCGGACGGCGGGCGCGTGCGCTACCCTGTAATCTTGAACCTGATCAACTGACGGGAGGATCCGGCGCTGCTGTTCGCGGCGACTTCGAGCGAGTATTCGCCGGGGGCGAACCGCGCGAGTGGGAGATCGAATTGCGCCGGCTTGTCCGCCGCCGGCTCGCCTGACCGATCAAGAGTAACGAGGACGGCGCCCACTTGATTGATCAGCTTGGCGGACACCTTCACCTCGCCCCCGCCCGGATCGAAAGTCGGGACGCGCATGAGCAGCCGATCGGTGCGCCTGAACTCGCGCGCGGGCTGCGGCGCCGCATTGGAATCGCCGGCGATCTCGCGGAACTCACGCGCCGACGAGGCCGTGAACAGCTGCGGCTGGAAGATGACGGGCGCGGACCCTTTCACCTCGGAGACCTCGAAGTCCTGCGAGCTCGTGTCGAGCGTGGTACCGTCGGCCCGCTGGATGGTGAGATCGAACTGCAGGCGTCCTGTCGACGCTTCGAGGACGACGCTGGTCGCCCGGCTCGGCGACAGCGCTCCCGCACGGGCGGCGTGCACGTCCCCTTCGAACATCACTTTCCCGGCCGGCGTGCTGACCTTGACCGTCACGAGCTCCGGCCGTGCGGCCGGCTTGCTTCGCGACGATACGGGCGCAGGCGCCCATGTGAAGATGACGCGGCGCCGGCCATCCGGCTCCATCATCATTCCGACCCAGGACTCGATCAACAGGCTCCGGCGTATCGCGCGCATCGGGAGGATCGGCTCGGAAGAACGCGACGCCCGCAGATCGCTCGGCAGGGGCGCCCAATGACCCGAGCGCGTCCTCACTCGCGCATCGCGCCGGCTCGACGAGATCCGCACTTCGTGGAAGCGGCCGTCGTTCGGGCTCGACGACCGATACGTGAGCACGTAGTACGCATCCAGCTCGCGCGACGCCCGCTGCAGGCCAGCCATCACGTCCTCACCCGGAGCGAGCGCGTCGCCGCCCGTCTGACGCGCTACGTTCAGCAACGGATCCATCGGGCTCGTCGAACTGGAGGAATCTGGCGCGGGCATGGCGGCCGGGGCGGGCCGTTTCGGATCGACAGGCGCAACCGTCGACGGATCGAAGGCGTACAGCATCGTGTGCGAACGGCTGGCGGCCCGTACGAGGCCTTGCAAATCGGGTAGACGCCGCTCGCGGCTGCGCGCGCCTTCGGCGGAAAACCCCTCGGTGAGGATCGCAATCGCCGAGAGCCCCGCATCGAGCTCGCCCACTCGCGTCGCGAGCGCCCGAACGCCCGAGATCACGATCTGGGCGCGGGCGGATCGGACCGACGCGGCCGACCTGCCCATGTACTGCTCTTCGAACGGAGCGCGCGGCGTGTAGTCGTCTTTCCTGCCGCTGAAGCCTGCGATCTTCTGGCGTGCGGCATCCCGGTTCCGCGAGAACCGGATGTCCGTCAACGAATCGAGCGGCTTGAGGACGACGAGAACGTCGCCGGACCGAACGTGTTCGTCGACGAATCGGGCCGCGGCATGACGAACACGGTCGGTGCTCTCGCCGGCGCTGACGTGGTACTCGTCGAGATAGAGACCGATCACGCGCGTGCCCTCTTCCTTGGCCGCGCGCTCCTCGTCCTCGGGCGTGGCGAACACCGGCGGCTCGATCGCAGGTCCGACGACGCTCCGCACGGTGGTCAACGCCGCGCTCACGAGCGGCTGCGCGACGCCGTTGTCGAGGAGCGAGAATTCTTCGGGACGCAGATTCAGAATCGGCTTGCCTTGCCGGTCGGTGACGATGGCCTCGACGCGGATCACTTGAGGCGCAGGATCCGCGGGGGGCTCCGCCGCAACCGGAACGGTCGCGGGTGCCGTCTTTCCGGCACCCGGCACGGACTGCGCCAGGACAGCGGACACGGCTGCCGCCCCGATGCCGAGGACGAAGGCCAGGTAGAAGGACCGGCTCAACTCATCTCCGATCGACGATCGTTCAGTAGGCTGCCAGTGTACCTCGCCGTGCCCACGACAGATGCTGCGACGCGCAGCGCTCGATCACCTGCGGCTACTCGACCGCGAGGCCGGCGAGCGGCGCGATCTCCCGGAGCTTCGCCTGGACGAGCCGGACGTTTCTCGGGCCCATTCGCAGGAACTGGCGCTGCACGGGGGACAACGCCTGCAGCCGCGGATCGGCGTACTCGTAGACGATGCCCTTTGGAACGAGTGCCGGATTCCCGTCTGCCACCGGTGTCTTGAGCAATTCGACGACGGCCCGCTGTAGCACCGGGTCGAAATCACCGTCCGGGTACCCGAGCTCGCGATATGCGTCGGCGATGCGCGGTTTGAGGGTCGCATACAGCCGCGCGGCGCCCTGCGCGTCGAGCGCCGCGAACGCGTCCGCGTAACCATCGTACCGACGATAGCTGCGCGGATCCACGCGGACATCCGTCCCTCGCTCGATCGCTTGAAAGCTGCCCGTCGGCTTGACGCGCGTCAGGAAGCGCGCCGGCGTGCGGCCGCTCGCGACATTCGAGACGACGACGGTGAAGTTCCGGATCAGATTGTCGGTCGTGAGCCACGCGGCAACGGAGGCATGCGAGGACAACTTGCCCACGAGCTCGCGAACGATTGGATCGGACTCCGCGAGCGGCGGCAGGTCGCTGGCGACGGCCGGTTCGGCGACCGGCTTCGCAGCGCCCGGGGCAACAGCCTGTTCTGTGTGCACGCGAACGTCGGCCGGCGGCGGCTGCGCCCGCCGCCACAACAGATGGTACGCGGCAGCGACGAGACCAAGCACGACGACGATGATCGCGGCAGCGCGGTACGCCGCATGACCACGCTCGGGCTCGAGCGGCGTCTGCCACTTGTCGAGCTGAAGATCGTTAAATTCGGTCATGCAGCCAGTTTACGGCTGAAGGTGCCAGGGTGCCAGAGTGCCGGGGTGCCAAGGTGCAGGGTGGAAGGGCAGGGTGCAAGGGGAGGGTGCAAGGGTGCAAACGGACGGTGCCGGCGTGCCAAAGGCCAAGCCTGTTCGGTTCCGCAGGAGGGCGCGTTACTACAAGTGTCAGCCTCTCCTCCCAAGGCCGTGCCGGGACGGTTACCAACTCGCCGTTCCCGGCCGGCTATCTTTTTGCCTGGCACGCAGCACCTCGCCCTTGCACCTTGGCACCTTCCCTTTGCACCCTGCACCCTGGCACCACGGCACACCTGGCACCCTGGCACCTAAAAAAGCCCGCTGCAAGCGGGAGGAGTTGCTCGCAGCGGGCCACTTCCAGTCAGCGGGAGGAGGTTGCTGACTGAAAAGCTCGATGAGTCATCCAATCAGAATCGGCGCGGACCTCCAGGGCCTTGCGGGCCCATCAGGGGATTGCTCGTCGCCGTGCTCGTCCTTGTTGAGGTTGTCGCGCCGCGCAGCGTCGCTTGCGTCGCGATCGTTGTGCCTTCCTGCAAATTTCCGTCCACGATCTCGGTGAACTGCCCGTCCGATATGCCTGTTCTCACCGGCGCCGCGCGGATGTGGCCGCCGTCGTAAATCCAGACTGTTTCCTGTCGAGCGCCTGACGTGCCTACCGAGCGTGCGGGCGTGCCGCTCGACGCTGCCGCCGCACGCGGCTGACCGAGCGCCGCGAGTACTGCGCTTGACGGCTTGAATCGGAGCGCCGCAGCCGGCACGCGCAGCGCATTGCTCCGCCGCGCGACCTCGACGGTCACGGTCGCGGTCATGCCCGGCTTCAACTTCAGTTCCGGATTGGGCGCGGAGATCATCGCGGCATACGTGACGACGTTCTGCTCCACGACCGGGTTGAGACGCACCTGTTTGACGACGCCGCGAAAGACGTCGGTGGGATACGCGTCCACCGTGAACGTAACCGGCTGCCCGTCTTTGATGTTCCCGAGGTCGGACTCGTCGATGCTCGCCTTGAGCTGCATCTGGCCGAGGTCCGCGGCGATCGTGTAGAGCGTGGGCGCCTGGAGGCTCGCGGCAACTGTCTGGCCGACGTCGACCGCGCGCGAGATCACGATGCCGTCGATCGGCGACGCGATCACCGTCTTTGCCGAGATTGACTTGTGACAGCTCGAGAGCCGCGCGCGCCTGCGTGACCTGCGCGGCCGACGCCCTGAGCTGCGCGTCGGCAGTCTTGCGCGCGAGCTCCGCCGCGTCCAGATCGCTTCTCGCGAGGAGATCCCGCGCCGACAGTTCCCTGGCGCGCTGGAGCTTGGTCTCCGCGTCGTTGAGCGTCACGCGCACTCGCTCCATGTCCGCCTCGGCGCCGGCGAGATTCGCCCTGCTGCGTTCGATCTCGGCCTGTATCAGCGACGGGTCGAGCCGCGCGAGGATCTGCCCCTTCCTGACGATCGAGTTGAAGTCCGCGTAGAGGTTCGTGACGGTGCCCGACACCTGCGTGCCAACCTGAACGGTCTCGACCGCCTCGAGCGTGCCGCTGGCGCTGACGGCGCTCACGATGGGCCCGCGCGACACGACGTCCTGGACGACCGTCGCCGCGTCGGTCCCGCGGTTCAGGAACATCGACATCGCCGCGGCGCTGAGGCCGGTCACGGTCACGAAGGCGATGGTGATGGCGAGTCGTCGTTTCATGGTTCGGCTGCCTGGGGTCCGCACGGGGCTGCTGCAACTCTTGCCCATATAGACGGTGGGTTGATGGCTGGCCTGTGGCGGCGCTGTGAAGAATTGGTGGCATGGGGAGATTCGCTGTCGAGGTCCCCTGGCGCGGCTTAAACTGAGCGGATGGAATCGGCCACCGGCGCGCGCGTGCTCGTCGTCGAGGACGAGCCGCACATCCGCGACCTGATCGCGCTGCACTTGAAGCTGGAGGGGCTCACGCCGATTGCGGTCGGCGACGGCAGCGAAGGGCTCGCGGCCGCCCGCGCCGAACCGTTCGATTTGGTGGTGCTCGATCTGATGCTGCCGGGCCTCGACGGCATCACCGTGTGCCGGGCGATCCGCCGCGAGACGACGAACAACGACGTTCCGATCCTGATGCTCACGGCCCGCCGCGAGGAGGCCGACAAGGTCATCGGGCTCGAGAGCGGCGCGGACGACTATCTGACGAAGCCGTTCGGCGTCCGCGAGTTCGTCGCCCGCGTCCGCGCGCTGCTCCGGCGGCCGCGCCCGTCGCGGATTGGAACGGCCGCCGCGGACGAGAACCGTCCCGTGGCAGTCAAGGGGCTGACGGTCGATCCCGCCCGACGGCACGCGCGGATAGAGGGCCGTGAGATCGAGCTGACGAGCCACGAGTTCGACCTGCTGTACCTGCTGGCGAGCCACCCCGGGATCGTGTTCAGTCGCGAAGCGCTGCTGCAGCGCGTGTGGGGCGACGACACGTACGTGACGGAACGCAGCGTCGACACGCTGATCAAGCGGCTGCGCCGGAAGATCGAGAAGGACGCGACCGACCCGCAGCTGATCCTGACGGTGTGGGGCACCGGGTACAAGTTCTCCGAGTGAGGGGGGGACACTCAATCGGGACAGTCACGCGTGACTGTCCCGATTGAGTGTCCCCGTTTTGAAGAGTCAAAGATGTCCGAGCTCGTTTGGTACAAGAGCCTTTACTGGCGCATCGCGTTCGGGTTCGTCGCGACCCTCGCGGCGGTCCTCATCGCGCAGGTGCTCCTCTTCCTCTGGCTCACCGATCGCATCGTCGGCAGCTCGTCGCGGACGCCCGAGCAGCTCGTCACGTCGGTCGCGCACGAGCTCGCCGCTGCACTTTCGAAAGATCCGAACCTGCCGCTCGAGCCGTACGTCGCCGATCACTTCAGGCACATCTACCGGCCGTTCCTCGTCGTGATGCGCGACGGCCGGACGGCGTCCAATCGTCCGACGGGCCTCCCTCCGGGTTATCCGCGCGGCGTGCAGCAGCGGCTCCGGCGCGGAGTCCCTCTCAACGATGCGGACCCCGCGGACATCGGCCGCGGCGGCGGCCCGGGGAGAATGCCGCCGAACGGCCCGCCCAGAGGATCCGAGAGCGCCCCGATCGTCGTCGCGGACAACGAGGTGGGCGTCGTGGTGGTGCCGATCGCCGCGCCGCCGGTCTTCGTGGCGATTCGCGAGGTCGGTCCGACGCTGGCGTGGGTCGCGCTCGCGCTCCTCGCCGCGGGTGCCGCGAGCGCGGCGCTCCTCATCTTCGGCCCGTCGCACCGCCGGCTGCGGACGCTGGAGCAGGCGGCGCGGGACCTCGGGCAGGGACGCACGAACGTGCGCGCGGCGGAGGGCGGAGGCGACGAGGTCAGCTCGCTCGCGCACACGTTCAACCGGATGGCCGACGATCTCAGCGCGCGCGCGGCAGCGCTGTCGGCATCCGATCGCGCACGCCGTCAGCTCCTGGCGGACGTGTCGCACGAGCTCATGACGCCGCTCGCCGCGATTCGCGGCTACACGGAAACGCTGTCGATGCCGGAGATCACGCTCGACGGCGAGACGCGGCAGCAGGTACCTCGGCATCATCGGAGACGAGACGCAGAAGCTCGAGGCGCTCATTGGCGACCTTCTGGATCTCGCGCGACTGGAAGGCGGAGGCGGAACGCTCACGATCGAGGAAGTGCCGGTGCGGGAATTATTCGGCCGGATTGCGGATCGCCACGGGCCGACGATCCGCGAGCGCCAGATCGCGCTCGACGTCGACGTGCGTCCGCCCGATCTCTCCGTGGAGGGCGATGCGCAGAAGCTCGAGCAGGCGCTGCAGAACCTGGCGGCGAATGCGCTACGGCACACGCCGGCCGGCGGACGGTTGACGATCAGGGCGGAAGCGACGGGAGAGGACGCGATCTTCGTGGTCCGCGATACGGGCCCGGGCATCCCCCCCGAGCACCTGCCGCACATCTTCGGACGGTTTTACAAGGTGGATGCCGCGCGCAGCGCGGCGACCGAATCGGGAAGCGGCCTCGGACTCTCGATCGTCCGCGCCATCGTCGAACGCCACGGCGGTCGCGTCACCGCCTCGAACGCGCAGGACGGCGGCGCGGCCTTCGAAATCAGATTACCCCTGACACACCGCCCGCCGTCAGACTGACGTTCAGCCTCACGGTCTCCCCCGGCCTCACGCGCACGGTGGTCGTGTACGTCTGGAAACCGTTCTTGCGAACCTCGATCCGGTGCGGCCCTTCGGCCAGCTCGATCACGAACTGATCTTCACCCGTCGGCGCGTTCCACGCTTCGCCGTCGACGAGGATCTCGGCGTCGGCGGGGCGTACGCGCAGCAGCAGCGATCCGAACTGCGACGCCTGCCCGCCGCGCGGCGGCGGCGCAGGACGCTGACCCGGCTGCGGACGGTACGTCTGCGGCTGCGCCTGCTGTTCTTCCGGTTCTGGAATCGGCTGCTGACTCTCGCCAGGACCGAGCGGCTGCATCGCGTGCGTGAGCTTCAGCGTGCGCCCGCGAACGAGCAGCACCTTCTGCGTGAAGCTGCGATGGCCCTCGAGGTACAGCTGCAGCTCGTGCTCGCCCGGCTCGACGTTCAGACGCTGCAGAGTGCCGTCGAAATCGTCCACCAGGCCGACGAAGTAGCCGTCGACGTACACCCTGGTGTTGCGCGGCGTGACCTGAAGGCGGGCCGATCCGGTGTTGTCGTAGCCCCAGCCGTAATAGGGATAGGGATAGCCGTACCCGTAGGGATAGCCGTACCCGTAACCGTAGGGATAGCCGTACTGTCCGTAAAACCCAAAGCCGAAACCGAGGAAGAACGGGCTGTAGTAGCCGTTGTAGAAACCGCCGTAGTAAGGCCGGTAGTAATAGGGGCGATAGTAGTTCGACCGGTAATACGGCCGGTAGTACCCCCCGTAGGATTGGCGCGGGACCGCGACACCCGTCGTCGGCCGCCCGGAAGAACGCCGAACTGCGCGCTGGGCGAACAGATCAGCCGGCCACAATGTAACGACCGCAACCGCCGCGACGACGAGTGCGGTGCCAGTGCGAGACAAGGTGTGCCGATTCACGGGATCCTCCGGGTTGCAGGCGCCTCGGACCTCAGCAATCAAAGTGCCAGAAACGAATCCCTGCCAGTCATAGCGCCGAGGTCGTCACGAGTACCGTTCGTCATCAGGCGAGAACAATCGATGTAGTGATTTGGAGACAAACCCTAGACGGTTCAGGGTTCAACGTTCAGGGTTCAAGGTTCTGGTTCGGGCTTCCTCGAACCCTGAACCCTGAACTCTGAACCTTGAACCTACAACTTCACCGGCTCGAGCCTCGGCACCAGCACGTGGATCACCAGGAGCGCGGTCAGGTACGCAAACGAGGCGATGAAGAAAATCGGCACGTAGCTGCCACTGGCGTCGAGGATGTAGCCCGTGATCTTCGCGATGAGCATCCCGCCGACGGCACCTGCGAAGCCCCCGAGACCAACGACCGATCCGATGGCCTGGCGGGGGAACATGTCCGTCGTCAGCGTGAAGAGGTTGGCGGACCAGCCCTGATGAGCGGCCGCGGCCAGTCCGACGAGCCCGACGGCGATCCAGACGCTGCTCGCGCTCGACGCGAACATGATCGGCAGCACCGCCAGCGCGCACACGAACATCGCGGTCTTGCGGCCTGCGTTCGCCGTCCACCCGCGCTTCAGCAGCGCCGACGACAGCCAGCCGCCGCCGATGCTGCCGACGTCGGCGATCAGATAGATCGCGACGAGCGGCATGCCGATCGTCTTCAGATCGATGCCGTACGGAGCGATTGAGAAAATCCGGAATCCAGAAGAGGTACAGCCACCACACCGGATCGGTCAGGAACTTGCCGAGCGCGAACGCCCAGGTCTGCCGGTACTTCAGCAGCTGCTTCCACGGAATGTGGACTGCCGACTCAGGCGGATCGCTGCGGATGTAGGCCAGCTCCGCGCGGCTCAGGCGCGGGTGCTGTTCAGGAGTGTTGTAGAGAGGAATCCAGAACAGCAGCCACAGGAATCCGATCGCGCCCGTGATGATGAACGCCCAGTACCATCCGTAGTTGACCGCGACGTAGGGCACGATGAGGGGCGTGGCGACCGCGCCGATGTTGGTGCCCGAGTTGAAGAGCCCCGTTGCCAGCGCGCGTTCTCGTTTGGGGAACCACTCGGCCGTCACCTTGATCGCAGCCGGAAAATTCCCGGCTTCGCCGAATCCGAGCGCCAGGCGGGCGACGATGAAGCCGGCCACCGACGCCGAGTACGCGAGCCCGAACCACGCGAGAACAATCGCCGCGACCGGGCCGAAGACCGGCGCCTCCGCGTGCGCCATCGCGGCGACGCTCCAGACGACGATCGCGATCGTGAATCCCCGCTTGGTTCCGACCTTGTCCATCAGGCGCCCGGCGAACAGGAACGCGATGGCGTACGCGAGCTGGAACGCAAAGACGATGTCGGCGTAGTCGATTTCGCTCCAGCCGAACTCTTTTTGAAGCGTCGGCTTCAGGATGCCGACGATTTGACGATCGATGTAGTTGATCGTCGCGGCAAAGAAGAGCAGCCCGCAGATGATCCAGCGGATGTAGCCCGCGCTCGACACCGCCGGCGCGGCGTGCGTGGACGGTTGCGGACGGGCCTGGAGCGTCGGGTTCGCCATGATTGTGATCAGATTGTGGGATTGCGGCGGTGAATCGCGAACTCGCGATGGCCGAGCCGCTCGGCCGCCGTCTGCTGCCCGGAGGCGACCGCGAGTACCTCGGCGAAGAGGCGGTCCGCCGCATCGTCGAGCGTCTCCGAGTCGTCCATGATCCCGCTGACGTCGAGGTCGATGTTATCGGCCATCTGACGGGCGGTGCGAGCGTTGCCCGTTACCTTGATCACCGGCGCGATCGGATTGCCGGTCGGTGTGCCGAGTCCGGTCGTGAAGACGACGACCTGCGCGCCGCCGCCGACCATCCCGGTAACCGACTCCACGTCGAGCCCGGGAGTGTCCATCACCGTCAGCCCCTTCTTCGTGATCGGCGCCGAGTACGCGACGACGTCCTCGAGCGGCGCGCGCTCGCCGCCCTTGTGCGTCGCGCCCAGCGACTTCTCCTCGATCGTCGTCAATCCGCCGCGGATGTTGCCGGGCGACGGCTGCGTGCCGCGAATGTCGAGCCCGAGCGCACGCGCCTCGGTCTCGACGCGCGTGATGATCTGAATGAGCTTCGTGGCCGTGCCCTCGCGCGTCGCGCGCGACGCGAGCAGGTGTTCGGCGCCCATGATCTCCGCGATCTCGCCGAGCACCGCCGAGCCGCCGAGCTCGACGAGCCGATCCGTCACGCGGCCGAGCGTCGGGTTCGAGGCCAGGCCCGACGTGTAGTCGGAGCCGCCGCACTTGAGCGAGAGCACGAGGTCGGAGGCGTCGCACCACTGGCGTACCGCCGCGTCGAGCTCGCCCGCGAACGCCAGCGCGATCCGGACGCCTTTTTCCGTCGCGCGGATCGTTCCGCCTTCCGACTGGATCGCCACGATCTCGGCCTGCTTGCCGTGGCGCTTCGCCGTTTCCGCCAGGGACTGCGCGACGACCTGCTCGCAGCCGAGCGCGATCACGACGACCGCTCCCACGTTGGGATGCGCGCAGTACGCGTTGAGCGTGTCGTGCGTCACGCGCATGTCGGGCCCGAGCTGGCCGCACCCCGCGAGGTGCGGGACCACCGTGCCGAGCGGCTGCGCCGCCGCCGCCACGCGCTCGGCCACGACCGATGCGCAGATCACCGTCGGCACCACCAGCACGTGGTTGCGCGTCCCGATTCTGCCATCGGGTCTGCGGAAGCCGAGGAAGCCGAGTCTTTCACAGGTTCAAGGTTCAACGTTCTCGGCTTCGGGCTTTGGGCTTTAGGCTCTAGGTTCACAGCATCAGAAGCTTCCGAAGGCCGAAGGTCCAAACGACCGAACGACCGGACGACCGGATCGAGCCGAGAAGTTACGACGGCTCCGCCAGCCGCGGCTGCGGCTCTCCCGGCGATGCCTCGAGATCGCCGCGTCCACGAGTGCTGGCGAGGTTGTGCGTGTGCACGTGCGCGCCGGCGGCGATCTCGGCCGTGGCCAGCCCGATCGGGCTGCCGTACTTGATCACTGCCTCGCCCGCCCGAATCGTCCGCAGCGCGATCTTGTGTCCAGACGGCACGGCTTCGCGGACGGCGAGCGCGCCGCCCGTGAGCGCGAGCGTCAGGCCCGGCTCGAGCGGCTGCAGCGCCGTCGCCACGTTGTCACGATCGCTGATCACGAGCACCCGTTTCATCCCGCAGTCCCGCTCACTGATTGACACCGCTCGAGAGGAAGCCGCCATCGACAGCGAGCATGTGCCCCGTCACGAACGTCGCGGCGTCGGACGACAGGAACACGGCCGCGCCGACGAGCTCCTCCTGCCGTCCGAAACGCTTCATCGGCGTGCGCATGAGGAACTCCTTGCCTCGGGGCGAGTCCAGGAGCGCCGCGTTCAGCGCCGTCCTGAAGAGCCCCGGCACGAGCGCGTTGACGGTCACGTTGTGCGGCGCCCACTCGACCGCCAGCGCGCGCGTCAGCCCGACGACCCCCGCCTTGCTCGCGACGTACGCCGCCACTTCGTACAGCCCGACGAACGACGAGAGCGATCCGATCGTGACGATCCGCCCGTACTTGCGCTCGATCATGTGCCGGCCGAACACCTGGCAGGCGCGCAGCGTGCCCGTCAGGTTCGTGTCGATCACGCGCTGCCAGTCGGCTTCGTCCATCTCGAGCGTCGGCGTCTTCTTCGTCGTGCCCGCCACCGCCAGGAGGATATCGACCTTGCCGAACGCCTGCACGCACTGCTCGAGCAAATGTTCGAGCGACGCGATGTCGCCGACGTCCGACGATACGGCCAGCGACCGGCGCCCCAGGCGCTCGATCTCCGCCGACACTTCCTTCACCAGGTCGATGCGGCGGCCGCTCGGGACGACATTCGCGCCGGCCTCGGCGAGCCCCAGCGCGAGCGTCCGGCCGATGCCGCTCGTGCCACCAACGACGACGGCCGTACGGCCGGACAGATCGAACAGGTTCATTGAATGGGTTCAGTTGGACGGTTGCCGGCGCCGGGGGCGCGCGCGGCGTTTGGGGAGAGCCGACGACGACGGGGCGCGCCGCGGGGACACATCGCGACCGGGTTGCGGTTCCTGCGCCTGATGGCGGCTCGCCTGCATCAGGTGGTCGTGCATGGCGTGCCGCGCGGTCTCCGCGTCCCGCGCGCGGATGGCCTGATAGATTCGCCGGTGCATTTCGGCGGCGTCGCGCAGGTCGCGCTCGCTCGCGCGGACGGCCGTCTCGCGCCGGCTCTCGTAGTACATGGCCGACACCATCTCGACGAGCGACGCCACGATGGGATTCCCGGAGGCGGACGCCACGCCGCGGTGGAAGTTGATGTCGTGGACGAGAAACACCTGGGGATCCTGCATCGACGCGAACAGGCTGGCGACTTCCTCGGCGAGGGTCGCGACCTGATCCGACGTCGCGCGCTCGGCCGCGAGGCCGGCAGCGCCCACCTCGAGGATTCGACGCGCCTCGTACATCTCCTCGCGCGTGAAACCGTGGAGGGCCGCGAGAAGGCTCAGCGCGTCGGTATTGAGCGCCGGGGGGCCGTCGGGAATGTACGTGCCCGAGCCGTGCCGCGATCGCACGACGCCCATGGCCGCGAGCGTGCGCAGCCCCGCGCGAATCGTCGGACGGCTGACGCCAATCTGCGCCGCGAGATCGCGCTCCGCCGGCAGGCGATCGCCCGGCTTCAACGCGCCGCGCTCGATCAGCGTCCGGACGTGGGCGACGACCTGGCCGCTGCCCCCGTCGGACTGCTCGCTGCTGTTCCTGATGGCGGTAGTGGTCATGGAGGTCGCCCCCGACCAAGAGGTCATACCACTTGAGCCGCGACAGTGTCAACTCGGTGGCGGTTACCTCAATGTTGACGGGACTGTTTCCGGGTGTCGGGGCGGCCGGACTGCAGCAGTGCCGGGGGTTAGCGTACCAGTTGCGTAGAAAGAGCTATTGGTATAGCCACTTCCCCGCCGCCGGTTCGGATCAGCGCCTGGGCGCGCCGACGCGCCCCCGCGTGCCGCCCAGATCGCCGTAGTCGGGCATGACGACCTTCAGGCCGCCGCGCTCCGTCGTGCGCGAGTAGCCCGCGACGAGCTGCGAGAGATAGCGCCCGGGAAAGAAGTCGAACGCGTCCGACGGATCCGCGTCCGTCAGCTGCAGGTCGGCATCCGACATCGTCAGCTTGCCGAAGCGAACGCTGCCGCCGTGGAAGTAGACATAGTTGCGCGAGGACGGTTCCGGCAGGGTGCGGGGACGCGCGGGAGGCTTGACGTCTCCGATCAGTGTCATCACCAGTCGACCCGCCGATACGCGGACATCCTTCACGCGGCCTTCGGTGGCGGGCGGAGGCAGCACCTGCGCCGGCGACAGCAGGATGTCGTCGCCGTCAATCTGCAGACCTCGCCCTGACGGCGCCTTCATCAGGTTATCGATCTCCACGCCAAAGAAGTCCAGCAGGCCTTTTACCGGAACGCCCACGGCTTTCAGGGACTTCGCGTGAAGACGAATCCGTCCATCCGCGGTCGGGGTCACCGTCGTCCTCATCGTGAACGGCACGTCGATGCCCTTGCGCAGCTTGCCCTTCTGCACGATTTCTCCCTGCTCGATCGCGATCTGGAGATCCGTCAGCGGCGAGGGAGGCGCGAACACCCGGCGCATCAGCGAGGTGAGGCTCGCGGCCTCCATCGAGATCTCCGCGGACTGAATGCGAAGCGTGTACGAGGAAGGATCGTCGAAGACCGGCGGCGTCGAGGCCGAACGGCCGACGAGCTCGCCGTCGAGGACGCGGACGTGGAGGATGATGCCATCCGCCACGTGCAGCGTGACATTGCGCATGTCGATCCCGCAGCGCCCGGCATCGGCCTCACCGAAGCGTCCGGCTTCAGCTGGTACCGAGCGTCGGGCCAAGCCCGGCCGTCCGTGCGCGCCGGATACGATCAACGCGGTCGTCACCGACAACGTCATCAGTAGCTTCACGCCAGAGATCAGCGCAAACGGCGTGCCCGGGGGGGACGAGGGAACCAGGGCTGGACAGGCGCCGTAATTGTCGATAACTTAGGCGTGACTGTAGATAACCTAGGTGTCGCCGATATGAGCAAACCATCCGACCTGATTCAGGGCACGCTCGACCTGCTGATCCTGAAGACCGTCGCGCTCGAGCCGAAGCACGGCTGGGCCATCGCGAAGCGCATCCAGCAGATGAGCCGCGATGTCCTGCAGGTTACCCAGGGGTCCCTCTATCCCGCGCTGCACCGGCTCGAGCAGCAGGGATGGCTGAAGGCGCAGGCCGGCGTGACGGATACGGGACGCGAAGCCAAGTTCTACGCGCTGACGGCCGCGGGTCGCAAGCAGCTGGCGCGCGAGCTGGAGAGCTGGGATCGTCTGTCCACTGCCATCGGCCTCGTCGTTCGCGAGGCGGAGTAACTATGCCGCGGCTCGTCGATCGTCTCCGGCTGCGCGTGCGGTCGCTCTTCCGTGGATCCGACGTGGACGCCTCGCTGAGAAGCGAGATCGAGCTTCATCTGCAGGAGCAGATCGACGAGAACATTGCCGCGGGCATGAGCCCGGCAGACGCGCGCGCCGCCGCGATTCGATCGTTCGGACCCATCGCGACGATCGAGGAACAGTGCCGGGACACGAGACGGACGTCGGCCATCGAGTCGATCGTCCAGGACCTGCGCTACACGCTCCGGTCCCTTTCCCGGCAGCCCATGCTGGTCGCTGCGGCCACGCTCTCGATCGCGGTCGCCATCGGCGTCAACACGACCGTCTTCACCCTGGCGAACGAGTTCCTCATCGCAGAACCTTCCGTCCGGCAGCCTCACCGCGTCGTGCACATCGGCTTCAACAACAGCAGCCACGTGCGTCATCGCCGCTGGCAGGATCTCGATGACAGCGGCGCGCTCGCAGGCCTGGCCGGAATCAACCTCGAGCGGAACGTGAACTGGAAGGGGCCCGATCAGTCCGTCAGCCTGATGCCCCTCATCGTCACGGCGAACTTCTTCGATCTGTTCGAAATGCCGATGGCGCGCGGACGCGGCTTCACGGAAGCGGAAGCGCGTGCCGACCTGAATCCCTCGATGGCGGTCGTCAGCTATGGCTTCTGGCAGAACCGGCTCGGGGGTCGCGACGACGTGATCGGCGCCCCGCTCACGATCAACGGCAACCAGTACACCGTGAGCGGCGTGCTTCAGGCGGGAATCCGCTCGATCGTTGGCGCCGGGCTGGCGCCCGAGTTGTATCTGCCCGTGAGCCGCACGCTGGACGCCGAGCTCGACGATGCGGGCGGTGGAATGGTGCAGCTGGTCGGCCTGCTGCGCGAGGGGCAGCCGGTCGAGGCCGCCCGCGCGGCGCTCGCCGTCGCCGCCGAGCGGGTCGCGCTCGCGCAGGGCGACACGCGTACGCCGGCCATCACCCGGTTCGAGCGTGTGGGCACGTCGTTTCAGGCGGGCGAGCTGCGCGCCATTTCAGACTTCTTCGGCGTGCTGCTGCTCGCGGTGGGGCTCGTGCTCGCCATCGGATGCGCGAACGTTGCGGGGCTGCTCCTCGCGCGGGCGACCGAACGCCGCCGCGAGATCGCGCTGCGCGTCGCGCTCGGCGCCGGCCGGCGTCGGCTCGTGCAGCAGCTTCTCGTCGAAGGCCTCTGGCTGTCGATCATCGGCACGGCCAGCGGATTGCTGCTGATGATGGCGCTCACGCGCCTCGTCTCCCGCATCTCGCTGCCGCTTCCCGTGCCGATGGAGCTCGACACGGGCATGCATCGCACGCTCCTCATCTACACCGCCGGACTGACGGTTGCGACGACGATCCTCAGCGCGCTCGCGCCGGCGCTTCAGGCGACGCGCCCGTCGCAGATCTCCGCGCTCAGACTGATCGCAGAGGGCGGCTACCGGCGATGGACGCTTCGGCGCTTCCTCGTCGCGGGCCAGTTCGGCGTCGCCGCGCTGCTGCTGCTGACGGCCGCGCTCTTCCTGCGAGATCTGACGCGCGCGAAACGGCTCGATCCGGGGTTCGAGGCGTCGGGCGTCGTCGTTGCCGCCGTCGGACTCCTGGAAGGCCGCTACACCGCTGCTTCGGGTACGGCGCTTCTCGAGTCAGCGGTCGAGCGCGTGGGAGCACTGCCCGGCGTGACCGCGGCGAGCTACGCGTACGGCGCGCCGCTGACGATTCGCCACGGCATGAGCAACGGTTCCGACATCGGCGTCCCCTCCGAGAACCGCAAATTCCACGCGATGTATCACGTCGACTTCGTCGGTCCCGGCTACTTCGAGACGCTGCGCATCCCGCTTCTCCAGGGACGTGGGTTCACTCGTCAGGACAGCCCCGGCGCGCCTCGCGTTGTCATCATCAACGAGCAATTCGCGCGGCGTCACTTTCCGTCGGCCACGCCGATCGGGCAGATCATCTCGCTCCCGGGCAGCCCTGCGAGCTCTCTCGCGGAAATCGTCGGCGTCGTCGGGAACGGCAAGTACCGCAGCCTCGGCGAAGAACCCGCAGGCGCGATTTATCTGCCGTACGCGCAGTATTCAGGCGAACAGCGGTTCGTTCACATCTTCGCGCGAACGACCGCCGATCCGGAGAATCTGCGCCGAGACGTCATCGCTGCGCTCGCCGCGCTCGATCCGCTCGCGGCGATCAAGGCGGAATCGATGCGGACGTCCCTGGCGTTCGCGTTCCTGCCGACCCAACTGAGCGCGGCCTTCCTGGGCACGCTCGGCGCGCTCGGCTTGACCCTCGCGCTCGTCGGCATGTTCGCGACGATGTCGTATTCGGTGAGCCGGCGAACGGCGGAGATCGGCATCCGCATCGCGCTGGGCGCGAGCCAGGCGGGCGTGGTGCGGCTCGTGCTGCGCGAGGCCGTCCTGCTCGGAGCGACCGGCATGGCGGTGGGGCTCGGCGCTGCGTGGTTCCTCGCGCAGCCGCTCGCGATGTTCCTCGTGTCGGGCCTGAGTACCACCGATCCGTGGAGCTTCGCCGGCAGCGCCGCGCTCGTCGTGGTCGTCGCGCTTGGCGCCGCCTGGGTTCCGGCCCGCCGCGCGATGCGGATTGATCCAATCACCGCGCTACGGGCCGAGTAGGCTGGACTCCGACGACCGACCGAACGACCGAACGACCGAACGACCGAGATTACTGTTTCGGCTGAGGCACGTACCGAAGATACGGCTTCGCTGCGCGCCAGCCCTGCGGGTATTTCTCTTTCGCGTCGGCGTCCGACACCGCCGGCAGGATGATCACTTCCTCGCCGTCGCGCCAGTTCGCCGGCGTCGCGACCTTGTGGTTCGCCGTGAGCTGCATCGAGTCGATGACGCGCAGCACCTCGTCGAAGTTGCGCCCCGTGCTCATCGGATACGAGATGACGAGCCTGACCTTCTTGTCGGGTCCGATGACGTAGACGTTGCGCACGGTCGCGTTGTCGGCTGGCGTCCGCCCTTCGCACGTCTCGCCCGCCGTGGCCGGAAGCATGCCGTACAGCTTCGCGATCTTCAGATCCGAGTCTGGAATCATCGGGAAGTTCGGCGCGGTCCCCTGCGTCTCGGCGATGTCCTTCGACCATCCCCGATGGCTCTCCATCGTGTCCACGCTGAGCCCGATGATCTTCACGCCCCGGCGATCGAACTCCGGCTTGATCCTGGCCATGTAGCCGAGCTCGGTCGTGCAGACCGGCGTGAAGTCCTTGGGGTGCGAGAAGAGGACGCCCCACGAGTTCCCGAGCCACTGATGAAACTTGATCGGACCCTCGGTGGTGTTCGCCTCGAAGTCCGGTGCGTCGCTGCCGATTGGAAGTGGTCCACTCATGACTTGTGCTCCTGACTGCTCTCCTGATCCTACTTCTGCCACGCGATTGTTCTGACACGAATGCCGTGGGCGTCGGCCCGCTCCACTCCGCCCGCATCCTTGTTCGTGATGCGGGCGAGCCCGCGAACCGCGCCGGTTCGACCCTGCTTCAACAGTTCCAGTACCAGCAGACCTGGAGTCGAACCCGTGGACGCATGGGGGTCGCCCGATAGCGGGAGGGGACCCCGCGCTGCGATGTAGAAGAAACGCCCATCCGGCGATTGTCCCGCTAAATCCGGTGTCGGGTCCAGCGAGACTTGCGGATCGACCAGATTGACGGTCTCGACGTAGCGTCCCGTCTCCGCGCGGTAGACTTCCGCGACGTTGGCGGCGCGATCGAAGAACCAGACGTACTTCCCGTCACGCGTCTTCGCTACGCCGTGCGCGTCGCGCGGCGCGCGATCGTCGTGCGCGATCTGCTGACGCGCCGGGACGTTCGGCGGATTGTCCGCGGAGTACACGTCCTTGCCGCCTCCCGGCACGCGATAGATGAACCATCCGTCGGGATTCGCGGCATTTCCGCCGCCGCCATTGCCGTACACCCAGCCTTTCGCCTCGACGAAGCCGCAGCCGTCGCGCGGGATCGTCGCGGAATCGTACTCCGCCACGATCGACATCGGCGTCGTGTACGGGTTGAAGGCGAGCATTCCGCCGCCCCTGAGCGACGCGTAAGCGGGGAAGCCCCGCTCCGGCACGAAGGGACAAATCGGCGCGTTGTCCGGCCTGATCAGCGGATCCTGACACGGCGCGCCGTTCGGCGTCGTGCAGTTCGCGAGGTCGAGCGTGGCCTCCGGTTCCTGGATGAACTCCCCGCGCTTGTAGTCCGTCCTGATGCGCTCGAACTTCTTGCCGTTCTGGTTCGCCACGAGCAGATAGTGATCGCCGGGCGTCGGAAAGATCGCGTGCGCCTGCCTTGCGCCGCCCGCCCCCGGCTCCGTCCGGAAGCACTCCAGCGGGGTGCGCGTCTCCGCGTCGAAGAACACGACGTGGCCCGACGCGACGAAGCTCACGATCGCGTGGGTGTTGCCGCGCGTGTTGAACATGAGCATGTGGGGACGGACTGGAAACGCGCCCGTCTCCGCGAAGCAGAGCGCCGACGTGGCGCCGCCCAGATCGATCCGTTCCGGGCTCGCCGTCGCGGCGTCGTGCCTGAGCTGTTCGGGATCGTAGATGTACAGCGTGCCTCCGTAAGCGAGCCCGTTCGTGTTGGACTGATCCAGCAGCCACACCTCGTGCTCGAGTCCCCGTGGCACGCAGGCATCGGCGTGTTCCTGAGGCTCGGGTTTGACGAATGGCAGATTCGGGTACGGCGGTCCGTTCCAGGACGCCCGCCGCGAACAGTGGTCGCCCAGCGTGAGGGGCAACTCACCCGCCGGCGCCGACTGTTCCGCGACGGCGGCGATCGAAGGCCGTTCGGGCGGATCGGCCGCGGCGGAGAGCCGCGCGCGGGCAGTGGGCCAGATCACGGCGCCGGCGAGCAGCGCCAGGGTCAGCGCCAGGACGAGACGCGATGGCGGAATCCGTCCAATGACGGCGTTTATCTGTGTAAGGCCGCGCATGATCAACACCTCCAGTGTGCTTTCGTCGAATCTGGCGGAAAACGGGGTCCGGTTGGCTCAGGGGGGTCGCGTCATCCCCAAAACCGCGCCGGAATCAGCGCGCGGCGGCGAAGCACTGACGGCCCTGCTCGATCGTTGGGCCGGCGGCGATCCGCGGGCCTTCGACGCGCTGATGCCGCTCGTGTATCGCAAGCTGCACGACCTCGCGGCGCACTATCTGCACCAGGAGCGCCGCAACCACACGCTGCAGCCCACGGCGCTCGTGCACGAGGCGTATATGCGGCTGGCGGGCGTGCGGCGAATGCACCTTCGCAACCGATCGCATTTCTACGGCGCGGCCGCGCAGGTCATGCGGCGCGTCCTCGTCGACTACGCGCGTGAGCGGTGCGCGTTGAAGCGCGGCGGGCCCGACCTGAGCCGCGTGCCGTTCGACGACGCGTCGAACGTCGCCGCGGACGATCGCCTGAGCCTTCTCTCACTCGACGAAGCGCTCACCGAGCTCGAACGTCTCGCACCCGATCGCGCGAGGGTCGTCGAGCTCCGGTACTTCGGCGGACTCTCCATTCAGGAGACGGCGGACTACATGGGGATCTCACCAGCGACCGTGAAGCGGTACTGGGAATATTCGCGCGCATGGCTGTTCCGCCGCCTCGACGGGGCGTGAGTGGTGACTGACGCATGGGCGGACGCCGAAGCCGCATTCGAAGCGGCGCTTGCCGCGGCTGACGAACATCGCAGCGCCGTGCTCGACGCGTACTGCGCGAGCCGCGCCGACCTGCGCGAAGAGGTCGAATCGCTGCTCGCCGCGCACAGGCGCGCCGGCGCCGGCGCCTTCCTGGCGCCGATGCGTGATGACGCCGCCACCCGGGAGGAAGACGAACACGGCATTGCCTCAGGAACGATCGTCGGCGCGTTCCGGCTGATCGAGCGCATCGGCCAGGGCGGGATGGGCGACGTCTATCGCGCGGAGCGCGTGGCGGGCGATTTCACGCAGCAGGTCGCAATCAAGGTCATCGCCGCGCGGCTCCAGGGCGCGGGCACGATCCATCGCTTCCGCACGGAGCGGCAGATTCTCGCCTCGCTCCAGCATCCCAACATCGTCACGCTCATCGACGGCGGCGTGACGTCAGCCGGCCACCCGTACCTCGTCATGGAGCTCGTGGACGGCATGCCCCATCACCGACTACTGCGCCCGGCGCGGACTCACGCTTCGCGATCGCCTCGGCGTTTTCAGGCAAGTCCTTGCCGCCGTCGCGCACGCGCACAGCCACCTGATCGTCCACCGGGATCTCAAGCCGGCGAACGTGCTCGTCACGCCGAACGGCCTGGTGAAGGTGCTCGACTTCGGCGTCGCCAGGCTGCTCGAATCGCCCGGTCGCGCGGCATCCGCCACGGAGTCGCTCCTCGGCCCGATGACGCCGAACTACGCGAGCCCCGAGCAGCTTCGTGGACTTCCGCTCACGACATCCTGCGACGTCTACTCACTCGGCGTTCTGCTGTACGAGATCGTGACAGGGAAACGGCCGTACGAGACCGCCGGCTGCGAAGTCGGCGAGATCGTGCGGACCGTCCTCGAGGCGGAGCCGCCGCGTCCGAGCCTGGCCGCCTCGAGTGCGCTGCCCTACGACGCGAAGCAGCTCAAGGGCGACATCGACGCGATCGTCTCGACCGCGATGGCCAAGGAGCGCGCCGCGCAGGTACAACTCCGCGCGCGAGCTCGACGACGAGCTGACGCGATTCCTGGACGCCAGACCGGTGATCGCGCGCGAGCCGACGATCCCGTACCTTCTGCGGCGGACGATCGCGCGCCATCGTGCGCCGTTCGCGATCGGCGCGATCTCGCTCTGTCTGCTCGTCGGCGCCTTCCTCGCGGCCGTCTGGCAGTCCCGCATCGCCGCGCACGAGCGCCAGCGCGCGCTCCAGCGGTACGAGGACGTCCGCGAGCTGACGAGCGCGATCATCTTCAGGATTCATGACGATGTGAAGCCGCTGCCGGGATCGACACCGGTTCGCCGCACGGTGCTGGCGGAGGGGCTGAAGTTCCTCGAACGTCTCGAACGCGATGCCGCCGACGATCCCGCGCTGAGGCTTCAGCTCGGCCAGGGATACCAGCGCATCGGCGACGTGCTCGGCACGATCGGCGAGTCCAACCTCGGCGACCGCGACGGCGCCGTCCGGAGCTACCGGCGCGCGATCGAGGTGGTGTCGCCGCTCCTCGGCGACGGGGCATCCGTCGAGGCGCTGCAGATCGCGGGGCGCGCGAGCCTCTCGCTCGCGGAAGTGCTCGAGGGCGACGAATCGACGGCCGCCGCGCGTCGCGCGCTCGATCTCACGTCGGAGCGGCTTCGGCGCGAGCCGGAGAGCGTCCCGGCGCGGGAGTTGCTGGCGGCGGTGCACTTCCAGATCGCCCAGAACACCGGCTATCCGAACTCGCTTCCGCACTGGGAGGAGGCGAAGCGCCAGTTCGAGGCGATCCTCGCGACAGATCCCGACAGGGGCAACAAGCTTCGCAACGTCGCCCTCGTCGAGAAGTACCTCGGCGGTTACTACGAGCGCGCGAAGGACCGCGAGCGCGCGTTCGCGCACCACCGCCGCGCGTACGAGCTCGACGCGCGCCGCGTGCGGGCCGAGCCCGATTCGCGTCAGGCGCGGATCGATCTGTCGATCGACTTGAGCAATCTCGCGAACGGGTACGAAGAGCGGGGCGAGCTCGCGAAGGCGATCGAGACGTATCGCGAGAGTCTCGAGATGCGTCAGCAGATTTCGGCGAGCGATCCGTCGGACGTCTACGCGCGCGGCCGCGTCGCCTACGTTCACGCGCAGCTCGCGGTGCTGCACATGAAGGTCGGCCAACTGTCCGTCGCGCGCGCCGCCGCGCTGGAGGCCGTTCGGCTCAACACGGGACTGGTCGACATCGCGCTGCGCTACCGCGCGCAGCAGGCGGATGCCTTTCGCGCGCTCGGGAGAATCGAGGCCGCATCCGGCGCCGCGCGAGCCGCGTGCGGGAGCTTCGCGGAATCTGCCAAGCTCTATTCCGGGCTCGCGACGAACCGCGCGCTCGTCGCGGACAACCGCGAGAAGAGCGACTACGTCGCCGCCCGGCTCGCCGCCTGCCGCGCGCGTTCGAGATGACGCGTCACATCGCGAGGTTCGTTAGCATCTGTAGGCGAACGTACGAGCCGCGGCCGGTACGCTCGGCGCCTAACATGGCGCGCAGGATCAGCGGCGGAGACCGCTCGGATCCGGCCGACCTCTGAGCGCTGCGATACTCGACAGTTCTAAAAACGCTTCGGAGCGGTCCCGATCGGCGGCGCCGCCGATTCGTCTCCGGGGATCGAGTCGCCTCGTTGCCGAACCGATTCCGGCTGTCGTACGGATCACCCAAGGCGACGCCGTCAGCGCAGGACATGCCGCGGAGAAGCGTTTTTTCCGCAGCGCGAAGGGGAGGCCGGAGACGATTGGTCTCCGCCGCCTTCACGCGCCGAACCGATGATCGCCGGTTATCAGCGTCCGGCCGAATACACGCGAAAATTCAGGACCGACCAGGCGGCGGCGTTGTCCGCCTTGCCGGTCTGCGTCACCCGAATGAACCTCGCCTGCACGGGACGGAACGTCGCGATGGTCGGCGACAGCGATCCTGCGCCTTCGGCGACCGGCGTGCCCCACGTCTTGCCGTCCATCGACACCTGGACCTGATACGAAACCGGGAAGCTGCCGAAGGGCGGGGGTCCTCCACGTCCACCGCCGCGGCCGCCGCCCGTCCGGTACGGCCTCCCGGGCGGTCCGGAGTCGAACTGAATCTCGGCGATGTTGATCGGCTTCGGCAGCTCGACCTGGTACCACATCCCCGGCTCCTGCGGCACGCCTGTCGTCCACGCCGCGAGCGTCAGGCCGTTCGCGGCGCGCTCGGCGTTGTGGCTCGCGGTGGCGCCCCACGTCGCGTCCGACGGCACGAGGCGCGGAAGCGACGCCTCGAGCTCGGGGAACGTCCACATCGCCTTACGGCCCGTCGTCGCGGCACGCACGCGCGCGACGTCGGCGGGCGCGATGAACGGCGCGGTGTTCCCGAACTCGTTGCGGATGTACGAGGCGACGCTGGCGATCCACTGATCGTTCTGCGCGCCCATCGGCAGCATGACCTGCGTGTAGGTCTGCCCCGCGAGCGGACCGGTCATGCCGGAGAGCATCGTCTTGATCACGTAGTCGCGGTGTCCCTGCACGCGGGCCGATCCCGCGAGCGCAGGCCCCATCATCGATCCGTCCTGCGTTCCGGCGACGGCGACGCCGCGCGCGTCCTCGCCGTGGCAGGTCTGGCACAGGCTCTTGTAGATCGTCTCCCCTTCCTTCATCTGCTCCTGCTGTTCGGGCGTGAACCCCGCTGCCGCGGTGGTTGCCGCCGCCGCGAGGCGCTGCAGGATGCGCTGGCCGATCTCCTGGACGCCGCGCGCCTTGTTGGACGCCATCGTGTCCTTGATCAGCGCCTCGGATCCGGGAAGCTTGAACAGGTTCGCCGTGAGCATGGCCTGAATGGCGACGTCCGGATCGCTGTCCTTCGCCATGTTCCGGTAGTCGTCGGCGAGCGTGCGGCTGCCGGACTTGAAGAGCGTCTCGCTCGCGCGGATTGCCTGCACGCGCATGCGCGGGCTGCCGTCCTTCATCTGCTCGCGCACGAGTGCGAGGTCGAGCGCGCCGAGACCTTCGAGCGTCCACAGCGCGTGAAAGCGCGCGACGAGGTTGTCAGGCGTGCGAACGAGGCTCTGGAGCGCGGGAACGACCGACTTGTTCTGACGCTGCACGAGGAGCTGCTGCGCCGTGTCGCGCCACCAGCCGTTCGCGTGGCCGAGATGCGCGACGAGCTGCGCGGGCGTCTCTTCCAGCATGCGCGGCTGGTTGCCGTCGAGCGCGAGCGCGGGCTGCGCCGGGATTTCCGGAGTGGCCTGCGCGGCCGGTCCCGCCGGCGTCGCCGGCACGCCGGGCACGCCGTCGAACCTGAGGCGCCAGATGCGTCCGTGGCTGATGATCTTGTCGAGCTGATACTGCTCGATCTTCCGCCGCAAGTACGATCCGGGACGCGTCCAGTTACTCTCCTGGATGATGCCGTGGTACATGTCGGCGATGTAGACCGATCCGTCGGGCGCCGACTGGATGTTCACGGGACGGAACAGCGGATCCGTGCTGAGGATGAACTCGGATCCCGGATAGACGTTCCGCAGCTGCGTGACTCCCTCGTTCCTCACGATCCGCGCGCGGCGGATCAGCCGCCCCACGGGTTCGGAGACCAGCAGGTCGCCGCGCATATCGGGCGGCATGCGATGCGCGCGCACGATGTCCGCGCCAGACGCCGCCGTGAAGTGGTTCAATCTGCCGACGGGCATGCGCACGCGAATCATGCCGCCCTGCGTGTCCGACAGCCCGATCTCGGCCAGACGATGTCGAACCCCGGTTCCGTCTGCTCGGGCACCGTGAACGAACCGTAATGAATCGGCACCTGGAAATTCATCGGACCGCGCTCGCCGCCCGCGTCCACGAACCACATCTTGCCGTCGTCGTCCTGGTGACGCCCCACTGGCCGCCGTTCGGACCGGTGGGCTCCTTGAGGATTCCTGACGGCGTCCATCGGAAGCGGAACGCGTTGTAGGTCGTGTAGATCCAGTTGTCGAGCCCCCACACGAACCCGGCCTGCTCGTGCTCGAGGTTCCCGTCGCGTCCGAGGCCGACGCCAGCGTAGAAGTGCTCGCGCTTGTCGGCGACGCCGTCGTTGTTCGTGTCCGTCCACTTGACGACATCGTCCGACGCGGTCTCGTTGGTCAGGATGCTGTGGCCATCGAGCGGAACGATCGTCCGCGGCAGCACGAGCTTGTCGACGAACACGGTGCGCTTGTCGTAGACGCCGTCGCCCTTCGTGCTCTCGAAGCGGGTGATGCGGCTCTCGGGCGTGTGCTGGTTGTTGCCGTCCGACGTCGCGCATGTACGTGATGAACTCGGCGACGTACATGCGGCCGTTGCCGTCGAACTCGATCACCGCGGGGCTGATGACGTCGGGCTCGGCAACGACCAGCTCCATGCGATAGCCCGGAGGCAGGACGAAGGATTGCGCCTGCTCCTGCGGCGTCCTGGCTTTGACGGCGGGCTTGGGCGAAAAGTCGGCGCCGGCATTCGTCGTTGACGAGAGCGTCCCGCCGCGGCCCTGCGGCGGCTGACCGGGGGCTGCCGGCGCCTGCGCCGGCGGATTCTGCGGCTCGCCCGCCGCAGCGCGAAGCGCGAAGGTGGGCGGTGTTTGCGCCACGACGCCGGCGCCGATCATCGACGCCACGACAACGGTGATTCGAGCGACACGGCCCCAGGGATTCGTCCGCTGCATATTGTCAGGGTCCTCTGTTTCGATTGTTGATTACCGCCGGAGTGCTTCGCACGAGGCGGACGACCGACCGCGGTTCAGCGCTCAATAGGATGGCACAAGTTTCGGGGCTTGGGGTTCGGGTCTCGGGGTTCGGAATCGATTGGATCCGCTTCAAGTTGCCGCCGGTAATTCCGAACGCCAGCGTTCGAGCGCCGCCAGCGACAGCTTTTGCTGGATTGGATTCGGCCATGCGCGGATCACCCGCTCGGCTCCATCGAGCTTCGCGAACGCGCCGGCGATGTCGCCTCGCCCTTCGAGCAAAGCGCCTTCGCCCACAGTACGCAGCCACGGCATCTCCGTCTTCTCTGGTATCGCCGCGAACCACTGCTCGGCGAGATCGACGCGGCGCCTTCGCCGTGCCTGGAACACCGCCGCTTCCGTGGCGAGCGCCTGCCGCATCATCGGCGGCGCGATGTCCGCGTGCCGCAGGGCGACCTCGAGCAAGCGCGCAGCCTCGTCGTGTTCGTGCCGGTGATCCGCCGAGGAGTAGGCAATGAGGTGCGCGCTGAGCGTGTCGGGCGAGTCGTCATCGACAGCGACGGCAACGGCGATGAACTCGGGTGACAAATCAGCCGGGGCGACGCCGTCGATCATGTCGGTGACCAGCTTGAGCATCGCCAGCCAGCGCGCGCCGCGCGCCCGGTCGCTGAGCACCATCAGGACTCGCCGGCCGTCGGACAGCATGCCGCCGCTGCGAAGCGGCACGAGGTTGACGATGCCGAGCAGCAGCGAAACGACGATGAAAATATCCGAGAAGATGCCCTTCTGGTATGGAAGGAGGTACACCAGTGCGGCCGAAGCGAAGTTGGCGCCCGGACCGCCGATCATCATGAGTGCCGCCCGGGCCGCGAGGTTGTCGGTGCCCACCGGCGAACAAACGACCCACCCCCCGGCGCCGCTCTTCGTGCCCCGGTAGATGGCGAGCTTGAACGGCCAGTGCAGCTCGAGCCGCCAGATCCTGATCGAATGCACGCGAAACCCGGCAAGGGCGCCGAGCACGGCGTGTCCCGCCTCGTGCACGGCCACAGCGACGAAGATGGCGGCGATGATTGCGGCAAACAAGCCGACGATCCCCCAGGCGCCAAGCCGGCCGACGATCTCACCGAAGTCGATGTGCGGGAGCCTCGGACCGAACATCAGCACGACAGCGGTCACGACGCCAGACACGACGCCGATCAGCAACCTGGCTGACGAGCTGATTGGCGGCTTCGGCTCTGGCAGCGGCTCTTCGCGATCGAGGATCGGCGTGCGGGAAGCGGTGGAAGCTGTGGTCAACGCGCGAGAGTCTAGCACCGCGAGGGCGTCCGGATGTCCGGTCGTCCGGTTGTGCGGTTGTCCGGTTGTTCGGCTGGTGGGGAACTTTTCGCTCCGGGTAGACACCAACGTCTAGGCCTCGGTATGCATCTCGGACGATCTACTCCACTTTGTCCGGCCCGACTGCTCGCACCGCTGCTCAGTTGCCTCATTCTGGCTTCGCCGCCAGTTGTGTTTGCTCAAGGCCGCACGACGATCCTCATCTCACTCGACAAGTGGTCGAACTACAAGCTGACGTCGGTGACCGATGGTGTCCTCTTCGATATGAATGGCGATGGTGTCGCCGAACGGGTCTCGTGGGTGGCGACGGACTCCAATGTCGCCTTTCTTGCGATCGACCGGGATGGGGATGGACTAATCACCAGCGGCTGGGAGCTCGTCGGCGAGCAGACGGTGTCAGGAGCAAGAAACGGCTTCCATGCCCTTCAATTGCTGACGCTTGCCTCGAACGGCGGCGTGGTCCGCGGGAGTGTGTCGGCGGACGACGCTCTTCTTGAAGAGCTGCTCCTCTGGAGTGATACCAATCACAACGGCATCAGTGAACCCTCGGAGCTTCGGCGTGCATCTGAACCACTCTCAGCGATAGGGCTGGGTTATCAACCGATCAGGGAGGACGATCACTTCGGCAACAAATTCATCTTCCGAGGCTGGGCCCACCTGCGAACAGCTCCCGGAAAGAACAATCCAGAAACGGCCGAGGAAGATGTCCAACGGACCATTGCGATCTGGAACGTAGGCCTTGTGACGAAACAGTAGAAGTCCCGCCAACCGCACGACCGGCCACGGACAACCGCACGCCCGGAACTATTCAGCGCGGAGCGCAATCATCGGATCGACGCGAACCGCGCGGCGGCCGGGAATGTAGCAGGCGGCGAGCATCGCGATCGCGACGCTGACCGACACGATCGCGAGCATCAACGGATCGCGCGGCGTGACGTTGAACAACAGCCCTTCGAGCAGCTTTCCAGCGAGGAGCGACAAGCCGAGGCCAACCGCGAGACCGGCGGCGGCGAGACGCGCGCCCTGTCCGAGGATCAACGACATGATGCTGCGCGAGCTGGCGCCGAGCGCGACACGAAGACCCAGCTCCGGCAGGCGCTGGCTCACCGCGTAGGCCATCACGCCGTACACGCCGGCCAGCGCGAGCAGCAGCGCGACCACCGCGAACGCGGTCAACAGCATCGTCCGGAAGCGCGGCGTCGCCGACGCGGTCTCGAGCGTCCCGATCATCGTCGTCGTCTTTACCGGCACGTCGGCGTTGCGCTGCCGGATGATGCGCGCGATCGTGTCGCCGAGCGTCAGCGGATTGGCGGCGTCGGTACGGACGGCGATGTTGAGCGCCGTGGCTGGTCCGGGATGCTGCTGGAACGGCATGTAGATCTCCGGCTGCGCCGGCCGCGCGGGACCCTCGGTGTGCACGTCGGCGGCGACGCCCACGATCGTCATGAACTCGGGGCGATCGAGGCCGCATCGGATGCGGCGGCCGATGGGATCTTCATTGGGAAAAGACGTCCGGACCAGGGCCTCGTTGACGATCGCGACCAGCGGCGCATCGTTGGTGTCGCCGTCGGCGAAGTCTCGCCCAGCCTTGATCGGAATCTCGAGCGTTCGGAAGTACTCCGGCGTCGAAACGATGAACAGCGCCATCGGCAGGCGCACGCCCATCTGTTCGAAAGTCGGTCCGCCCTCGATCGAGTATCCGCCGTTCGATCGAGTGACGGTCGGCAGAGCTGTCGTGGCACCGGCGGCATTCACGCCGGGCAGCATGCGGACCTCGCTCAACAGATCGCGATAGAAGGCGGTCGCACGCGGCGCGTCGCTACGATCGCGTACCGGCACCGCGGTATTCAACACGAGCACCTGTTCGGGCGTGAATCCAAGCTCCACCGCCGCCATTGCTGCCAGGCTTCGTCCCAGAAGGCTCGCACCGAATACCAGCACCACAGCCAGCGCGATCTCGGCGACGACAAACGCGCCGCGCGCCCACGCGCCGCGCGAACCGATCGCGGTCCCCTTGCCGCCCTGGCGCAGGCCATCGACGAGCTGCACGCGCGACACCTGCCACGCCGGCGCGAGGCCGAACAGCAGCGTCGCCGCCAGCGCGATCGCCAGCGCGAACATCAACACCGTCACGTCCACGCGGGTTTCGTCGAGCCGCGGCAAATCTGCCGGCGCGACGGCTGCCAGCGCCATGACGCCGAAGTACGCGAACCAGATGCCGCACACCGCTGCCGCCAGCGCGAGGACGACGCTCTCGGTAACGAGCTGACGAAACAGACGGCCGCGCGCCGCCCCGACCGCGGCACGCACGACCATCTCGCGCTCGCGTCCGGTGGACCGCGCGAGCAGCAGATTGGCCACATTGGCGCACGCGATCAGCATGACGACGCCGACCGCGGCGAACAGCAGGTAAAGCGTCCGGCCGCTCTCGCCAACCAGCAGATCCTTGAGCGGCACGACCGCGGCCAGCTTCCCGGCATTGCTCGTCGGATAGGCGGCCTCGAGCGATTTCGCGATGCCCGTCATCTCGGACTGCGCCTGCGCGACTGTCAGGCCGTCCTTCAGCCTGCCGACCGTGCGGTAGTTGTGGCCCGAACGGGACGAAGCTGGCTGGGTCACTTGAGGAGCATAGATGTCGGCACGCACAGGGTAGCGATGGCCCGGCGCGAGCACGCCCACGATCGTGTAGAAGCGCTCGTTGAACTTCACGGTGCTCCCGACCGCGGCGGGATCGCCGTTGAAACGCCGGCGCCAGAACGCGTCGGTAATCACCGACGCAAGCGCACCCTCCCCCTTGATCTCCTCCGCCGTCAGCATCCGCCCGACGCTCGTCGTCATGCCGAGCGCCTCGAAGAAGCCCGGCGTCACGGTGTAGACAGAGGCGTACATGCCGGCACCCTGGACCGTAACGCTCGTCTCCCAACCGGAGTAGCGTCCGAGCGCGGCAAAGCTCTGGCTCTGCTCCTTCCAATCGCCGAAGTCCTGCCACGAGACGTTCTGTCCCCGCGTTCCGCTTTTGACCCAGAAATTGGTGACCGCGACAATGCGATCAGGCTCGGGGAACGGCAGTGGCCTCAGCAGCACGGCGTTGACGACGCCGAACATTGCGGTCGAGGCGCCGATGCCGAGCGCCAGGGTCAGGATGGCGGTCAGGGCGAAGGTCGGCTGCCGGAGCAGGTTCCGGATCGAGTAGCGAATGTCCTGAAGGAGGGTGTCCATGCGGACTTAGACGTATGTGGCCGGTGCAAACGTTTGACCCGTCGGGATCGGGACTCGACCGGCGAATACGATCGTGCAATCGCGGTCAGGTTCGCTGGGCCGCGCCCGATCGCGGCAGCATCGCCACGGCGAGTGCACCAATCGCGGCAAGCGCGACCAGCACGAGGAAGCCGGAGGCATAGCTGCCCGACGCATCGCGCATCGACGCGACGAGCATCGGCACGACCGACTCCGACACGCTGTCCGCGGTGAGGACGATGCCCATGACGCGGCCGAGGATCGCGACGCCGTACAGCTCCGCGGCCATGAGCGGAATGATCATGTAGTCGCCGCCGAGGCCCACGCCAAAGAGGAACGCGCAGATCTTCAGCGTTGTCGGCGTCGGTGCGTAGACGAGCATCGGGATCGACAGCGCCACGATCGTATAGATCAGGAACATGACGTGCTTCTTCGACCATCGATCGGCGAGCCATCCCATGGTGAGACGGCCGATGACGCTGCCGGCGAGAATGATCGACAGCGTCGTGTCGATCTCGACCTGGGGCAGCTTGCGATCGAGGCTGAGATACAGCGCGAGGTTCTGAATCGTCCCGCCCACCGCGCCAATCGAGGCCATGCTGCCGATCATCAGAAAGTAGAACGCCGGCCGCGACAGGATCGCGCGAAGGTCGAGCCGCGCCGCGCCGCCCGCGTTCGCGTTCGCCGTCCGCACCGGTTCGCGCACGAAGTACGCCATCGGCAGTGCGATCGCGATCATGAGGAAGCCGAGGATGCGCAGCGCGCCGCGCCAGCCGTAGGCCTGCGTCAGGGAATAGGCGAGCAGCGGCACGATCGCGCCGCCGACGCCGATGCCCAGGTAGGCAATGCCCATCGCCTTGCCGCGTGCCTTGTCGAACCAGCGCGAGAGCAGCACCTGGTTCGGCAGCGGTCCGCCGAACACGTAGCCGAGCGCGTTGAAGGCGTAGAAGAAATAGAACGCGGCCAGGCTGGTGACGTAGGACAGGCCGATGAGCGCGCCGCCCGCCATGATGATGCCGCCGAGCATCAGCCGCCGCGGACCGAAGCGATCGACGAGACGGCCGGCGAGAAACCCGAAGGCGAGGGCGACGAAGATCTTGCTATATGCGTTTCCCGACGTGACCTGGGCTCGCGTCCAGCCGAGCTCCTGCACGAAGTACGGATAGAACCTCGGCAATCCGTACAGCGCGAACCCGACGACGGCGAAGAGCGAGAGGAACGCGGTCAGGACCGCGACGATCTGATGCGAGCGCGCGTCGGCCGGCTGGTTCATGTGCGAGCCGGCGCCTTGGCTTCCTTGAGCGCGGCCGCGTGCGGATGACTGACGTAGAGCGGATCGAGCGGATAGCAGCCCGACACGAGCCCGAGGCGCGGACCGGTCGTGCAGTCGCTGAACGTGCGGCACACGAGCTTTCGCGTGAGCGGCCTGCCCGCGAGCACGTCAGCGGCGAGATCCGGATACGACACCATCATCCGCCCGAGTCCCACGAAATCGGTCATCTCGTGGCGGAGCGTGTACTGCGCGACGTGCGGCAGCCACTCCTGCAGATAGGTGTACGCGGATCCCACGAAGACCATGTCCGGGTATTCAGACTTGAGCTGCGCCGTCATCCGGATCTGCCGCGCGACGCCGCGGAGCGGATCCTCCGGCGGCTCGTACCCGTCGATCGGCGGAAAGAGCGCGGGGCGGACGACGTGCGGGCAGTAGTACGGACTGCCGGCGGTCAGGCAGACCCAGCGGATCCCGCGCGATCGCAGCAGGTCGAGCAGCTCGCGGCTGTCGTCGAGCCGATCCGGCCCGTCGTTGTCGCCGACGCCGAAGCCGTGCGAATAGTCGACGGCCGCGGCCTCCGGCTCTCCCGGACCATCCGCGGATTTTCGGAAGGGCACGCGGTCGATCGCGGACAAGCGCACGCCGATCCGGAGCCCGGGGACTTCCGCGCGGACGCCGTCGGCGACGGAGAACAGGAATCGCGCCCGGTTCTCGAGGCTGCCGCCGTACTTGCCCGGACGATCGCGGGCGCTCAGCAGCTCGTGGCCGAAGTAGCCGTGGCAGTGCTTGATGTCGATGAACTGAAAGCCGATGGCGTACGCGCGCCGCGCGGCGTCGATGAAGTCCTCGATCAGCCGATCGATCTCGTCGTCGCTCATCACCGGCACGCCGTTCGGAAACCGCTTGTCGAGGATCGGATTCGCGTGCGCGGCGAGCGGCTCCGGCTTGTTCCAGACGTTCGGCCGCGCGAAGCGTCCCGAATGCGTCAGCTGCAGGCCGAGATAGAGGTCGGCGTCGGCGTTCGATCCGAATCTTTCGCGATGCGCGGAGACGAGCGTGTCGCGAAGCGCGGCGAGCGACGGCTCCGTGCCCGCCGACATGAGGAGCTGATTCGGGTTCGCGCGCCCGTCGTGCCTGACGGCAACCGCTTCGCCGCCCCACACGAGCTTCGCGCCGCTCGCGCCGAAGCGCTGCCACCGCCGGCGCGTGAGATCGCTCGGCTCGCCGTCGGGCGTGCCGTCCCATCCTTCCATCGGCAGGACGCAGAACCTGTTCCCCACGCGCACGCCGTCGATGTCGTCCACGAACGGCCGGCCGAACGGCGCGTCCGCGGGCGGCAGCAGCGTCTCGTCGAACCCGAGATCGATTCCGCCAGCCTCGAGGTGCTTTCTGAAGAGATCCGCGTTCTTGAGGGCCGCGACGCGGACGTACCGGGCGTCGCTCACGCGGGGCGCTCCCGCTTGGACTCGTCGCCGGCGGCGCCCTGTGACACGAGGTGCGCGGTGTAGGCGGCCAGCGCGCCCTGGTTGTGCTCGCGAATCGTCTGTTCGAGCTGCGCGAGGTCGCGGTTTCCGATGTGCTGCACGATCGAGTGGTGCTCCGCCTGCGCGAGCCGCGTGCGATGGATCAGGACGTCGCGGAAATAGTACCGCCGCACGCGATCCCAGTAGTCCACGGCGCGCTGCATCATCTCCTGGACGATCGGCATGTCGGCGAGGCGGCTGATCGCGAGGTGGAATCGCGTGTTGAGATCCGCCCACCGCTGCGGGGATCCCGCCTCGAGCGCGCGATCCATCTCGCCGACGAGATCGGCGAGCATCGCGACGTCGGCCTCGCCCGCCCGCTCGGCCGCCGCGCGCGCGGCGACAATCTCGAGCCCCTCGAGCAGCGTGAATACCTCGACGACCGACGCGTGAGAGATGGGCGCGACGGTCGCGCCCACGTGCGCGACGCTCTGCACCAGGCCTTCCGACTGCAGCAGGCGCAGCGCCTCCCGCACCGGGATGATGCTGACGTGGAACTGCTTGGCGAGATCGTCGATGACGAGCCGCGTGCCGGGCGCGAGCTCGCAGCGGATGATCGATTCGCGGAGCGTCGAGTAGACGAACTGCTGCTTCGTCAGGTGTCCGCCGGAGTTGCCCGGCGCCGCGCCGAATTTGAGAGCCGTTCGGGTCATATGGTCAGCCGTGTTTTCTGCTTGATGGCTTCGTTGGCGCGGATGCACGCGCGCGCCGAGTCGAAGGCCTTGTCGGGCCCGCACGAGACCGGCGTGCCGACGCGCACCGCGGAGCAGAATCGCTGGATCATGATCCGCGATCCGCGCACGCGGACGTTCGGCTGCGTCGCGACGGCCTGCGTCGACGACGATGCCCCGCCCTGCCGCGTGTTCCCGCTCATCGTCTCGGAGGTCTGCGCCGCCGGCCCGGACGTCCGGGGCGTGGCCTCGACCGTCGTCGATCGCGCGGCCGCGCTGCCTTCCTCGAAGAAGAGCGCGTCCTGCTCACGGTTCATGATGAGCGTGCCCTTCGTGCCCATGAACATCTCGTAGTAGTCGTCGAAGGCGTTGGACTCGATTGACGAGAACATCGCCGTGCGACCGCCCGGATACTCGAACGTCGCGTAGACGTGGTCGGGCACCTCGCGGTTGCCCTCCGGGAACCGGTACACGCCGCCGCACGCGGAGACGGCCTCGGGCGCCGCGCCGAGAAACCAGTTCACGGCGTTGATCTGATGGCTGCAGAGCTCCGCCATCAGCCCCTGCGAGTACTTCCAGTAGAGGCGCCAGTTCAGCAGGTGGTCCCAGTCCGGATAACCCCACTTCGACGGATTGTAATCGGGCGAGGGCGGATCGCCCTTGCGCCGCCACGAACCGTTGCGATGCCAGGCAATCCGCGCGTGGTAGATGTCGCCGAGCGCCCCGGTCCCGATGATCCCGTCGTAGGCCGCCTGGTACATCGGGCTGCTCAAGCGCTGATACCCGATCTCCAGCACTTTTCCGTTCTTGCGCGCGGCGTCCCGCATGCGTTCGCAGCCCGGCACGTCCCACGCCATCATCTTCTCGCAGAGCACGTGCTTCCCGGCGTCGAGGCATCCGACCGCGAGATCCGCGTGCGCCCAGAGCGGCGGCGCCATGATGACGGCCTCGACGTCCTCCTTCTGCAGCATCTCCTGCCAGTCGGCGTACTGGCGCGCGTCGGGCCACGCGTTGCGCTTCATGACTTCCGCCGCGGCCTTGAGGCTGTTCGGATTGATGTCGCAGAGCGCGCGAACGTCCGCGTACGCGGGATCGACGTTGCCGAGGAGCGATCGGCCCTGGCTCCCGACACCGATGAACGCGACGCGGACGGGCCCGCCCGGCACGGGGCCCTTGAGCGCCGCGGTCACACCGAGCGCCGCGAGCGCGGGAGTGCCTGCGAGGAGCTTCAGGAAATTGCGCCGGCCCTGTTCGATCTGTTCGGGCGTCAGGTTCATTTATCGCTCTCTCATTTTAGATACTTGCTTCCGCCTGCAGGCGGAAGCCACAAGCCAGGTACAGCGAACCAAGTACCGCGAACCAGGTTAGGTTCGTGTGGCTTCCGCCTTCAGGCGGAAGGCTTGAGCCGACTCGAGATCCGTTCCCCACCATCGATCCAGCCCCGCGATGCGTCCCGTGCGGAACGAGAAAACAACGAGCACCGCCGCCGCCTCGATCAGGTTCTTGTTGACGATCAGGTACGTGCCCTCCGCGCGCGCTTCGGGCAGGCCGACGGGAATCGCGGACAGGTAGAACATCGCGAGGAGCCCCACCGCGCCGGCGCAGCCGGTTTGCGTGAAGAAGCCCAGCATCAGGCTGAGCCCCACCGCCACGAGCGCCGCGGCCACGACGAGATCCAGCGTGCCGATCCATGGGGCGTTGCCCATCGCGTGGAACGTGTCGGCGAACGGCCCGGTCGCCGCCTTCAGGTACGCCGCCGACGACCAGCGCGCGAGCGGCGCGCCGCCGCGTCCCCAACCAGGGAACACGAGCTTCGTGTAGCCCTCGTACAGAAAGTGCCAGCCGATGAGCGTGCGCAGGAGCACCAGCGCGAATCGCTGCGAGATGGCGATCAACGTCCTCGTCTCCAGAGAGGTGTCACAACGCCACCACCGCGCCCTGATGGCTTCCGACGACATCGGGGCGATCGCTGCCCTCGCGCGTCACGAGCGCCATCACGTCCTGATGATCGCGGCAGTACCGCTCCGCGAGCTCGACGCCGCCTATGAGAAACGCCGTGGACAGCGCATCCGCGTCGGCCGCTCTCGACGCAATCGCCGTGGCGCTGACCACGCCTGCCGCGGGCCAGCCCGTGCGCGGATCGATGACGTGTCCGTAGCGCGTGCCGTCCACCTCGACGAACTGCTCGCCCGCGCCGCTCGTCCCGAGCGCGGCATCGCGCAGCCAGGCCTGCGCAAGGCGGCGGCCGCCGTCGCGCGGCGAGACGACGTCGACGTGCCAGCCGCGGTCGCGTCCGCCGATCGCCAGCAGGCTGCTGCGGCCGCCAGACAGGAGCGCGTGCGACACGCCGGAGCCCCGCATGTTCACGGCCACGCGATCGAGCGCGTATCCCTTGCCGATCGCCCCGAGGTTGATCTCCAGGCCCGGCCGATCGAAGCGGACCGTTCCACGCTCATCGTCGAGGTGAATCGCGCCGGCGCCGACCCGGGAACGTGCGTCCACGATGGCCTCCGCGGACGGCAGGCGGCCTTCACGCTGAAGAAATCCCCAGCAGCGGCTGAGCGGCGTCGACGTGATGTCGAAGGCGCCCTCCGTGCCGCGATGGAGCGCGGCGCAGTCGCGCAGGAGCGCGGCGATCGACGGATCGATCGCGATCGGTTCGTCTGCCGCGCGCCGGTTGATCGCGGTCACGACGCTCGTCTCGCGGAACACGCTCAGCTCCTCTTCGAGCCGATCGATCTGGTCGAGCGCGGCGCGGGCAACCGGCACGGCGCCGGCGTCCTGGCTCGCGAGCGTGATCTCGAACCGGCACGCCATCGCGCGGCGATGTACGCGAATCCAGTAGTCGGACGCGTCCTCGCGCGCGGGGGACGCACCGGTCAGGAAGTCGCGGCGGCTCCGCCGCGACGGGCCGGTTCGGGCAAAGTCCACGAGGGCGAAGCTGGCGGACTGGCGCATAGAGAGGCGGCCTGAGTATCGGCCGCAATCCTCATGATGTCAACGGATCATATATGATCGCGCCCGCAACGGGACGACCCGCTGTTACTGCTTCACGGTGAGGGTTTTGCTGACGTGCCGATGACGGGTTATTAGCTGCTGCGCGCGCGAATCTGACCCGTCGCTGTTCTCAGTCGTCGCTCACACTTTTTCAGCCGCGCGTCACGACATCAGCAGCCGGATCAACCTAACCTCCGGTTGTGATCAGACTCTGCATCGGCACAATCCTGACCCTGCTTCTGCCCGCACTCGTTCACGCGCAACCGCAATGCGACGTGCGGGGCGCCGTCGGCGGAGCCGTCGGCTGGTTGATCCTCGATACGCCGGTAGACCCGGCCCTTGCCGGCGCCGGGCGCAATGGACTCGCCTCGACGACGGGCACCGGTCTCGAGGGATCGGCGCACGTGATCCTTCCGATCAAGGGCGGCTGGGGCTTCACGGCCGAAGCTGGAACAGGCAGGATGGCTGTCGCGGTGGAGCGTGACGAATCCGGCGCCTACGTCAACGAGAGGACCAGCGACGATGCGGCGCTTGGACGAATCGTCGCCGGCCTGATGAAGACGCGCGCCGGCTATCGGAGCTGCACGTATTTCGGCGTCCGGCTTGGCGTGTATCGATACGGCTACCGCGGCGTTTCGCTCAACGCCGGCGGCATCTCCGCGATGATGGGCGGCGACATTCCCTTGTCCGAATCGGGCGCGCTGTTCTTCGAGCTCGAATTCAGCGTCGCGATCACGGAAGCGCGTCCTCCCTTGACGCCCTCGGGCGTCGTTCCCAACGTGAGGCCGTCGTTCGGGTATCGGCACCGGTTTTGATCTAACTAACGTCCCGGCTGCACCACCGTCAGGCCATTCGCCCGCGCGGCGTCGGCGAAACGCGCGTCGTACGTAATCACCTCCACCGACTCATCCCCGATTGACAGGACTGTCGCGAGGTGGATGGCGTCGAGCGAGCGCAAGAGCGGCGGGTCGGCGCGGGCGGCGTCATCCAGGATCGCGTGCGTGATATCGAGCAGGTAGATGGCGTCCAGCACTTCATCCACCGTCTGCAGGACCCGGGTGTGCGACGTGCGCCGAGCCGCGCGCCTGCACTCGAGGACCGTGAGGCGCGAGGACACCAGCCCGTCAAGGGTTGCAAGGTGAGATTCGAGTGCAGCTGTCTCGGATTCGCGCACCACCAGCTTCAAGACCGCCGACGAATCGACGTACGCCGGTGACATGTGACGCTATCTCACACGCGCTCGTCGCCGCTGTCGTCGAGGATCTCACTCAGCGGCTTCTCGAGGCTGACCCTGAGGGCCTGCGGAAGCATACGGAGAGATCGCGTGGGGAGCGTGGCGCGACCTTCGGCGACCAGCCGGGCAAGCACTGTCGGCTCCGGCGGAAGTGGACGCAGGATCGCCACCGCCGCGCCATGTTCGGTCACGGTGAGCGCTTCACCCCGCTTGACGCGGTCGAGATAAACCGACAGGTTCTGCCTGAGCTCGCGCACACCCACGATTCCACGGCTCCGCCTTGCCATGTAGCACAGTGTAGCACAAGGCACGGACGCACGATTCGATGGAAGCTTCGCGTTACTGACGGGTTCGCGACGCGGCAGGAACCCGGACGCCCAGGTAATAGCTCGTCATCGGCACGTGCGGGTAGCCCATCGATCGATGGGTCACGTCGTGGCGGTAGATGGGATCCTGCATGAGGGTGATCCGTCGATCGACGGCCGGCAGCGGCGTCATGTAGACGCGCAGCTCGCCGCCGGCGAACGTGACGATCTCTTCCCGCCAGTCACCGGCGAGATCCGCGACGTGCTGCACGGAGCCCTCGGTGCGTCCGAGCTCGCCGCCCTTCCATTTCGAGATCGATCCGCGGTTGTGCAGCTCTCGCGTGAGATCGCCGTCCCACCACACGAGCTCGCTCTGCGGAGGGACGTCGCCCGGCAGCGCGCGTCCTTTTGCGGTGAAGAAGAATCGATCGCCCCACACTTCCATCCCCGGGTGCGCGGGATCGATGTCGCCGGCCAGTCCGCCCGCGATCTGATTGTCCCTGTTCGGCTCGGTGGAGCCGAAGAGCAGCGTGCCGAGCTTCGCGTCCCAGAGGCTGACGCCGTTCTGCGGATGCGGGTCCTCGATCGTGTACCAGACCTCGAGGCCCGGACGATCGGGATCGATGTCGGACAGGTAGAAGCGATCGCCGTGCCCGAGACCCGTCCCCCACATCGTCCGGCCGTCGTTGTCGATCGCGATCGATCCGTTGAGGATCTCGTCGAACCCGTCGCCGTCGATGTCGCCGACCTTGATGCTGTGCTGTCCCTGCCCCTGGTACTTGAACGGCTGGCGCTCGTTCGTCCATCGCCAGATCTTTCGGAGCGTGCGATCGCGCAGCGTCCACGCGTCGATCTTCATCAGGCCGTACGTGCCGCGCACGACGAGGACACTCGGCGTCTTTCCGTCCAGGTACGCGATGCCGAGCATGTGGCGGCTCGAGCGATTGCCGGTGCGATCGGCCCAGTCGGTCGTCTCGCCGCGCTCGATCCAGTCGACCTTGGCAATCTCCGCGCCCGTCTCGCCGGAATACACCGAGAGATACTCGGGACCCTGGAGCACGAAGCCCTTTCCACCGTCGAGCGCCTGCTCGCGCGTCGCGGCGTACGGCGCCGTCCTCAAACAGACTTCCGCCTTCCCGTCGCCGTCGAGATCGCGCACGACCATCGGCGAGAACCAGATGCCGTGGTTGATGTTCCAGCCGAGATCGATGCGCCACAGGAACGCGCCCGTCTTTCCGTCGTAGCCGTCGATCTTGTACGAGTCCTTGCTCGGGACCTGCCGGCCCGGATCGACCGAGCCGGAGGGATGCTTGACGACGAAGTCGTACGCGCCGTCGCCGTTCAGATCGCCGATGCCGACGCGATCGACGCTCCTCACGTCCTCTTTGAGCTTGATGGCGCGGTACCCGTTGATTGGAGCGCCGGTCCACGCATCGCCGCCTGACGCCGCCGCCGCGCCGCTCTGCGCGAGCGCCACGCGGTACCCGGAGTCCGGCACCGGGCTCGCGTCGATGAAATCCGTCGTCGCGACAACGGGTTTGGCCGTCAGCTTGAGATCAGGTGCCCCGGCTTTGGTACGGAACACGTGGAATCCGGCGTCACGAGGGTCGGTCTCGAGCAGCCGCCAGCTCACGTGCACGCGTCCAGAACCGTCGGCGACCGCGACGAGGCCGCGATCGAGCCTCTCGCGAATCCGCTCCGCCGCCCATCCGAGCGGCGCGCCCGGCTTGTAGAGCGGATCCATCGCGTAGAAGTTGAGGTTCGGCGGGATCTCTTCCGGCGTCAGCGGCCGCAGCGTCTGATCGTTGTTCTCCGGAGGCCGCGTCGACGTCGCCGGCGGCGGACCGGCCGGCGGCTGCTGCTGCGCCAGTCCAGCCGCCGTGACGATCGCCGCCAGCCAGTGACTCCACCCTGCGCGTCTCTGCATGTGCATCGCGTCCGTGAACCCTGAACCCGAACCTTGAACCCTGAACCCTGAACCCTGAACCTAGTAAGTAAACCGCACCTTGATCTGCCCGACGCGCGGCGTGTTCGCCTGCGAGCTGACCCTGCCGAAGTTCGCGTTCGTGATGTTGGTCTGGATCCCGCCGAAGATCACGTTGTTGAACACGTTGAACACGTCGACGCCGAGCCCGAGCTTCACCCTGGCGATCGGGAAGTCGCGCCGCACGCTGAGATCCTGATTGAAGTAGCTCGGGTTGCGGAGATCGTACGCGAGCGTCCGCGGCGTGTTGCCGTAGGTGAACGCCGGCGGGCGACTGGAACGCGGCGCGATCGATGTAGGTCGGCGGATTCGCGCCGAGCACGTCGCCGTCGCCGTAGTCGCCGTTGATGCGGACGTCGCCGGTGAAGCTCGGGGTTGAAATCGGCGTAGCACGTGCCGGCGTTCGGCAGGTTGCACGCCGCGCCGATCGAGCCCGAGCGGACGGCCGGATCGGAACTGCGTGATCCCGGAGACCTGCCAGTCCTTGACGATCGCCCGGACGACCGGATTGCCGCTGCCCGGCTTGCCTGTCCGCGCCGAACGGCAGGTTGTAGACGACCATCGCGTTCCAGACGTGCGGCTGATCGTTGACGCCGACGGCCCAGTCCTGGTCGAAGTCGTAGCCGGTCCGCGCCGCGAGGTTGTCCTCCGTCCGGCTGAACGTGTAGTTGAAGTTCACGGTCAGCCCGTCGTCCGATCGGCGCTTCTCGAGCGGTGAGCTGCAGCGAGTGATAGTGGATCGCGCGACGTTGCCGTAGACGTCGGTGACGCCCGAGTACTGCGGGAACGGCCGCAGCATCTGCGCGATGGTGCCCGAGAAGTTCGGGTACGGCAGCGCCGATGCCGGGCACGATCGCCTGCGCGGCGGCGATGTTGGCGGGCGTGGCCTGCTGCGTGCAGCAGGTTGCCGAGCGACGAGGAAGCTGCGGATCGAGCTGATTCGCGTAGAAGCCGCGCCCGCTGCCGCCGAGGAAGTCGCCGCGGCTGCCGGCGTAGGTCGCGCCGAGCGGTGAGCGTCCGCGCCAGCGCGTACTGGAAGCCGGCGTTCCAGTTCTGATAGCGAGGCGGCCGTCCGCCGATCTCCGGATCGCCGTAGGTCACGCCGCCGCCGGTGCCGCGGCCGGTCACGAAGCCGGCGTTGAGCGTCGGATCGAAGAACGGCGGCGCCGGATACGACGGCACGCCGTTGTTCCAGTTGTAGGACGGATCGAAGCCGTTCGCGCTCGGGAAGCTCGCGTTGGCCGAGAAGCCGAGCGTCCCGGTGCCGTTGCGCGCGCCCGGCGCGGCCGCCGACGGCGCCGCGGCGGGAATAGTTGATGCCGTACGCCGCGCGCAGGACGGTCGCGCTCGCTGAGGCTGTAGGCCAGGCCGAGCCGCGGGCCGATCGCGCCGTAGTAGGTCTTGATCGGCGTCCGGCAGTGGCAGCTGTTCTGGCCGTCGCCGGCGAACACGATCGCGCCGCGGATAGCCGCCCGACCGCCGGATTCGGCAGGTCGGGATCCAGGAACGACCAGCGATCGTAGACCTCGGTGTACGGCTTCATGATGTCGTAGCGCAGCCCGAGGTTGAGCGTGAGGTTGGGCCGGAGCTTGAAGTCGTCCTGCGCCCAGAAGGCGTAGGTGTAGAAGCGTCCGCTCGTCGCGACCTCGCGAGTCCTCGATCACGTTGGTCGCGTTCAGATCGCCGAGCAGGAAGCTCGCGTACGCGTTGCCGGTGGTCGTCAGCAGCGTGCCGGTCGCGGCTGAATCCCGCCGTCTGCACGTTGCTGAAGCCGAACGTGGCGAGGCTGCCGTAGGTGCGCTCGCGCTCGTTGGCGTCCATGCGCTGCGCCTGCAGGCCGAACGTCAGCGCGTGCTTGCCGTGCGTCCAGTTCAGGTTGTTCTGGAACGTGTAGTTGTTCAGGTACTCGGTGAACGCCCGCGCGTCCGTGCCGCGCCACTGCGTCGGCGCGTTCGGTCCCGCGAACGCGATCTCGGGAAACGACGAATCGGCTTCGCCGGCGGGCAGCCCGCGCAGGCCCGCCTTGATCGGATACTGGCCGTCGATCGTCGCGTTGAAGATCGGCACCGACAGCCGCGAGAACCCGAGGCTCGCCTGGTTCACCCATCGCGCGCCGAGCACGTAGGTGTGCTTGACCTGGGCGCTCGTCGGCGCTCTCTTCGACGAGGCGCGTCTCCGTGTACGGCAGCGGCAGCGCGGTCTGCGGGTTCCCGCCGCCGCGGTACGGCGTCGCCTGGCTGCGCTTGCCGTGCGAGAACAGCACCGACAGCTGCTGTCGCGCGTTCAGCTTCAGATCCACCTTCGCCGGTGACGTTGTCGTTGTTGAAGCCGATCGGCAGCGACCCGCCGAGATAGTTGTTCTGCAGCCCGCCGCTGGTCGGATCCGGCAGGAACGACTGGAAGTAGCGCGAGATGGACGAGATTCGATCCTGCGGGATGACGTTGTTGGGAAACGGATCGCGAACGAAGCCGGTGCCGTTGGGATTCGGCCTCGTCGTTCGCGGATCGTAGATCGTGCACCGGGCAGCGCGCTGAAATCGCCGTTGCGCTGCGCCAGCGTCGGAATCGACGTCAGCACTGACGCGCGTCTGCCGGCGGTCGCGGTAGCCGTCGTACGCCACGAAGAAGAACATCTGGTTCTTGCGAATCGGGCCGCCGACCGTGAACCCGTACTCGTGCTGGTTGTCGTCCGGCTTGGTCGTCGCGAAGAACGCCTTCGCGTCGAGCGCCTTGTTCCGGAAGAACTCGAACACGCTGCCGCGGAACGTGTTCGTCCCCGACTTGACGACGTAGTTGGACGCGCCCTGGCCGTTGAACATCACGGCGGTGCCGCTCGTCTCGACCTGGAACTGATCGACCGCTTCGACCGAGATCCCGAAGCGACAGGTTGCGGCCTTCACCCTGCACGACGGCGTTCGTGATCGGAATGCCTTCGACGTACATGTCGGTCGTGAAGTCCTGGCCGCCCATCACGTTGCCCCAGCGGCCGATCGACTGCACGCCCGGCATCAGGAACATGAACTGCCGTCGGATCGCGCGGCCCGCCGGTGTTCATCACGAGCGGCAGCGCGGTGTAGACCTCGTTGCGAATCGTCTGCCCGAGCCGGGCGTCGGCCGTCGCGAGCTGCGGCGCCGCCGCCGTGACGACGACCTCCTGCGTGACGCCGCCCACCTGCAGCGTGACGTTCAGCCCGACGACGGTCAGCCCGTCGACGATCGATGCCTTCGCGGACGAACGTCTGGAAGCCGTCGAGCGTGACGGTCACGCGATACTCGCCCGGCGGAAGCGGCGTCAAGCGCGTACACGCCGGCAGTCGGTCGTCTGTCTGAACGGTGTCGATGCCCGGTGGCGATGTTCGTGGCGGTGACCGTCGCGCCGGGCAGCGCGCCTTTCGAGGGATCGAGCACGGTTCCCTGAATCGATCCGCTGCCGCCGATCTGTGCGGCCGCTCCCACCGGGACGAATACGGCGAAGACGATCGACGCGAGCCTCAAGAGTCTCGGCATGACGTTCCTCCCATTCGGCGACCACGGTACCGCCGATCGTGACGAAGTCGAAAGAGCGTCTCGCAGAATCCCCCCGTTTCGGATGGGGAAACGGGTGGCGCTGGCAAGTGCGGGTTTCGGGCCTGATTCTCCACGTCCTGCCCCGCGGGGCGAGTGGCGGCGGCTTCGGCTGTTTCGTATTACCAACCGTCCGGCCCGATGCGCTCGTATATGATAGGCGGTCGTCAGACGACCCGATGATTCGCCTCGATCGGACCCGAACACCCGCCGACCTCGTCCCCCGGATCAATCGTTTGTTCGAGCTGTCCGCATCCAAGATCCACAGCATCGAGAAGAGCTGGACGCCGAAGGACGGCGCGCCCGTCTTCACGATCGACGGACGCTACACGGCGAGGGGCTGGACGGAGTGGACCGAAGGCTTCCAGTACGGCTCGGCGCTCCTGCAGTTCGACGCGACCGGCGATCGGACGTTCCTGGATCTCGGGCGCGAGCGGACGATCACGCGCATGGCGCCGCACCTGACGCACGTCGGCGTCCACGATCACGGGTTCAACAACGTCAGCACGTATGGCGCGCTGTGGCGGATGGCGCGCGAAGGCCGGATCGACGCGTCCGAGTGGGAGATGCGCTTCTACGCGCTCGCGCTGAAGGTGAGCGGGGCGGTGCAGGCGCGACGGTGGACGCGTCTGCCTGACGGCGGCTTCATCTACTCCTTCAACGGCGCGCATTCCCTGTTCGTCGACACGATGCGATCGCTGCGCGCCCTCGCGCTCTCGCACCTCTTCGGCCATCGCCTCGTCGACGAGCAGGACGTCCAGGTCGATCTGCTCAGCAGGCTCGTGCAGCACGCGCGGGCGACGGCGACGTACAACGTGTTCCACGGCACGTCGCGCGCGCCGTTCGACGTCCGCGGGCGCGTCGCGCACGAGAGCCTCTTCAACGCGGCCAACGGCACGTATCGCGGGCCGAGCACCCAGCAGGGCTTCTCGCCGTTCACGACGTGGACGCGCGGGCTGGCGTGGGCGATGCTCGGCTTCGCGGAACAGCTCGAGTTCCTCGCGACGCTGACGGCCGATTCGCTCGAGACGTCGGGCGCGGATCACGCGATCCCGCCGATGCTGGAAGCCGCGCGCGCCACCTGCGACTTCTACATCGAGTCGGCCGCGTGCGCCGACGGCGTGCCTTACTGGGACACGGGCGCACCGGGACTCGCCGCGCTCGGCGACTGGGGCGCGCGCGCGTCGGATCCGTTCAACGATCGCGAGCCCGCCGACAGCTCGGCCGCGGCGATCGCCGCGCAGGGGCTCCTGCGCTTCGGCCGCGTGCTCGATCGGCGCGGCGAAGACGGAACGCGCTACACGCAGGCCGGTCTCTGCGTGCTCGATACTCTTTTCGACGACCGTGGACCGTACCTGAGCCAGGACCCGAATCACCAGGGGCTGCTGCTGCACTCGGTCTACCACTGGCCGAACGGCTGGGACCACGTCCCGCCCGGAGCGAAAACCCCGCGCGGCGAATCGAGCCAATGGGGCGACTATCACGCGCGCGAGGTAGCTTTGTACGTAAAGCGGTTAGCGGACAACGGATCGTATCTGGCTTTCTTCGGGCCCTCATGAAATCGAGGAGAGTCGAACGATCAGCTGAACGTGTAGTGTCCGCCTTCAGGCGGACGTCAGGTCCGGCTGAAGCCGGACGCTACAGACGCCGCTGAGCCGCGCGGGATTGTCGATATGTCAACAGCGCTCATCACAGGCGGCACCCGCGGCATCGGCCTCGGCATCGCGAGTGCGCTCGCGCGTACGGGCTGGAACCTGGTCCTGAGCGGGCTGCGGCCGGTCGAGGACGTCCAGGCAACGCTCGACGAGTTGACCGGGTCCGGCGCGCGCGTGTCGTACATCGCGTCGGACGTGTCGGCGCGCGCCGATCGCGCCGCGCTCGTCGACGCCATTCGCGATCGCCACGGCCCGCTGAACGCGATCGTCAACAACGCCGGACGCGCGCCGAGGGTGCGCGCGGATCTCCTCGACGCCTCGGAGGACAGCTTCGAGGAGCTCCTGCGCACCAACCTCCAGGGACCGTACTTCCTGACGCAGGCGCTCGCGCGCGACATGATCGCGCGCCGCGAAGCCGATCCCTCGCACCGCGCCAGCATCGTGTTCGTGACCTCCGTCTCCGCGGAGCTCGCCTCCCCCAACCGCGGCGAGTACTGCGTGAGCAAGGCGGGCCTCGCGATGGCCGTCAAGCTCTTCGCCGTGCGGCTCGCCGCGCACGGCATTCCGGTCTACGAGGTCCGGCCCGGGATCATCAGCACCGACATGACGTCCGGCGTGCGCGAGACGTACGACCGCCGCATCGCCGATGGTCTCGTGCCCGAAGGACGCTGGGGCACCGCCGACGACGTGGGGCGCGCGGTCGCGATGCTCGTCGACGGCGGCGTGTCGTACGCGACCGGCACGGTCCTGACGATCGACGGCGGCCTCTCAGTCGGACGCCTGTGAAATCCCGGACCGTTCCGCTCCGACTGTCCTGCAGAACAAAACGCTCGCCGGAAAGGTAACGGCCGCGCTGGCGCCACCGGAATTGCCTCAAACAGACTGAAGAATTTCTGCAATCCGCGGTATTTGGCGTCTGCCCGCAGGCCATGGTATGCTTCGCAGCGTTTCGCACTGAAGAACGCTGGTGCGGAAGAAGTTATGAGGCCAAAGACGGCTCGCGATCCATATCTCGTCAAGTCGGTCGTCCACTCGTCCGAAGCTGCTCTCGGCGTTCCGATCGTCCGGCGAGGCGCTCCCGCTCCGCGAGGTCGTCGCCCGCAGCGGCCTGCCGAAGAGCATGGCGTTCCGCCTGCTGTACACGCTCGAGCGCTGCGGCATGATCGAGAAGGTCGGCGAGAACCTGTATCGATCGTACGTGCGGCCGTTCCGGCAGAAGCCGTACCGCCTCGGCTACGCCGCGCAGGGCACCGACTACCAGTTCTCGAAAGAGATCTCCGACGGGCCTGCAGCGCGCGGCCGCCGCGCAGGGCATCGAGCTCATCTCCGTCGACAACCGCTACAACCCGAAGATCGCGCAGCGCAACGCCGACGTCCTGGTCCGCGAGAAGGTCGACCTGGTCATCGAGTTCCAGACCGACGAGCACGTCGCGCCGATCGTCGCGGCCAAGTATCGCGAAGCGAACATCCCGCTCATCGCGATCGAGATCCCGCATCCCGGCGCGACCTACTTCGGCGCGAACAACTACGAGGCCGGGCTGATCGGCGGACGGTATCTCGGCCGCTGGGCGAAGCAGCACTGGCACGGCGAGGTCGACGAGATCGTGATGATCGCGCTGCGAGCGCGCGGGCAGCCTGCCGAAGATGCGGCTGACCGGCATGCTGGTCGGCATGAAGGAAGTCTACCCGCAGCTCGAGAACTGCCGCGTGACGTACCTCGACGGCGACGGCAATCTCGGACGAGAGCTTCGAGGCGATGCGCAAGCATCTGCGCAGCGTCGAAGTCCCGCCGGCTGCTCGTCGGCGCGATCAACGATCCGAGCGCGCTCGGCGCGCTGCGGGCGTTTCAGGAGGCGGGCCGCGCGGAATCGCTGCGCGGTCATGGGGCAGAACGCGTCACCGGAAGGCCGCGCGGAACTGCGCGAGCCGGGCACGCGCCTCATCGGATCGGTCGCGTATTTTCCCGGAGAAGTACGGCAGCGAGATCGTCGCGGTCGCGCTCGACATCCTGCACCGGCGTCCCGTCCCGCCCGCCGTGTTCGTGAAGCACCAGCTCGTCACGCCCGAGACGGTCGATCACATCTATCCGAACGATCGGCTGCTCCAGATCAGCGCCAGGTAGGCGCTACCTCAGAAACGCCTCCGGCAGCCCGCCATCGACGGGGATGACGTGGCCGGTGGTCTTGGCGCTCTGGTCCCCGGCGAGCCAGCAGATCGCGTTCGCGTTGTCCTCCGGCAGAATCGGCCGGCGGGTGATCGTGCGCTGCGCGTAGAACTCCGCCAGCTTGCTGCGCAGGCTCTCGGTCGACTCCGACTCGTCGAAGGCGATCTCGTATTTCTTCAGCGACACGATCACGCGGTCGCGCGGGAACATCGCCGAGCCGGCGATGACCGTCGCCGGCGCGATGCCGTTGACGCGGACGAGCGGCCCGAGCCCCATCGCCAGCTCGCGGATCAGGTGGTTGATCGCGGCCTTGCTGACGTCGTACGGCTCGCTGCCGCGCCTTCGGGCACGACGCGCGTTGGCCGAGCTCGTGAGCACGATCGACGCGGGCAGGCCCTGCGCCGGCGAGGACCTTCGCCGCCTCCTGCGGCGAGCACGAAGTTGCGACGTGACGTTGATGTGCATCGCCTTGCGCCCACACGTCCTCGGCCGGCGTCGCCGGATCGCGGCGTCGGGTAGATCGCCGCGGTGTTGACCACGATGTCGATGCCGCCGAACTGCAGCGACGGCCGCGCGGAACGCCGCGGCGATGCGTGTCCCGCGACGTCAGATCGAGCGCGGTCGCGATGCACCATGCTCCTTCGAGGACAGCGCCGCCGCCTCCTGCGCCGCCTCCTCGGCGGCGGCCACGTTCTGGTCGGCGACCACGACGTGCCCGCCGCGCGCGGGCGATCTGCAGCGCCACCTCGCGGCCGATGCCGCTGCCGCCGCCGACGACCACCACGATCTTGCGGCTGAACTCGCGCTCCGGCGGCATGCGCTGCAGCTTCGCTTCCTCGAGCGCCCAGTATTCGATGCGGAACGCCTCCGAGCGCGGCAGCGCGACGTAGTTGCTGGAAGCGTCTTGAACTCCTCCGCCTGATCGGGCCGCCGCACCTGCGGCGGTGCGGCTCGCGTCCGGCGTCGCGGCCTGCGGCCGCTTCCGAGCGCGTTCGCGCCGGCCATCACGTGGATCGCGTTGACGAAGAACTCCGTCGTGATGCGCGCCTCGCGCTTGTCCTTGCCGAAGCCGAACAGGCCAAGGCCCGGGATGACGACGACCGACGGGTTGCTGATCGCGAAGCGCCGGCGAGTCCGGTCGGCGATACGCCTTGTAGTAGGCGGCGTAGTCCTCGCGGTACTTGACGAGCCGCTCGGCGATCGCGCTTTGCAGCTCCGGCGAGACCTCTCTGCGCCGGCGTCCCACGGCACGAACATCGGCGAGATGCGCGTGCGCAGGAAATGATCCGGACAGCTCGTGCCCAGCTGGCAGAGCTCCTCGGCCCACTGCGAGTTCGCGAACGTCAGCGCGTCCTCTCTCCCGTCGAAGTGGCCGATCGACGCGACGGTTCGACGACACGGCGCCGCGCAGGAAGGGAAGGATCGCGGCGACGACGTCGTCGCGGTCCGCTGACCGGGCCGTGCACGGCCGCGCCGCCGAAGAGCGAGCCGCCCGCGCGCGCCGCGCATGATCCTGGACGAACTCCCCCATCTGGTCGATGGTCTTGACGCTGGCGACGTAGCACGTCGCGCTGCGTGTCGCCCCACGTGAACAGGCCGTGGCCGCCGAGGATGATGCCGTCGCATCCGGGAGTGCTGCCTCGACGGCCTGCTTCAGCATCAGCGCGAGCTCGAATCCCGGCCGCTGCCACGGGCACCCACACGATCTTCCGTCCGTACTTCTTGTTGAACTCGTCCAGCTTCTGCTGCGCCGTTCGCGCTCGCCGCGAGCGCGATCGCCCAGTCCGGGTGCAGATGATCGACGTGCGGGAACGGCAGGAACGCGTGGAGCGGCGTGTCGATCGACGCGGCGACGCGGTTCTCGCCGAACGCGCAGAGCGGGTAGAACGCCGACCATCTCGTCTTCGTGCGCCTCGCCGCGGTAGCGCGCGATCAAGCGCTCTCGAGCTTGTCCAGGTAGAGCACGGCGAAGCCCGCGGTGCCGATCGATCGCAGATCGCCGCCGCTGCCCTTCACGGCCATCACGCGCCGCGGCTCGCCGGTGAGCGGATCGGGCAGATCGAACTTCGAGCTCGTGTTGCCGCCGCCGAAGTTGGTGATGCGCAGGTCGGCGCCGAGCAGATTCGATCGATAGCGCAGCAGCTCGAGCGGCTGCGAGCCGAGCGCGGCGCGCGTCGCGCTCGTCCCAGAGGTTCTTCAGGAATGACGGTTTCGACAGTGGTCGTCTCAGACACAGGTGAGCTCCACGTATTCGTGGAAACGCCGATAGTGCGCGTGCCATCGATCCGGCTGCGATCGGCTCGAAGCGTTCGACCGGGAAACGATCGCTCGATGACTGCCGCGCCTCGGCGAGCGACGCGACGGCGCCGGTCGCCACCATCTGCATGGCGATGTTGCCCAGCGCGCGTCGCTTCGACGGGACCGGCCACGACCGTCCGCCCGGTCGCGTCCGCGGTGAACTGATTCAGCAGCCGGTTGCGCGATCCGCCGCCGACGATCGCGAATCTCGGTGATCGGCGATGCCGGTCAGCTCTCGAGCGACTCGAGCACGACGCGGTACTTGAACGCGAGGCTCTCGAGAATCGCGCGCGCGCAAGCCGCCGGGCCGTCGGGCTCCGGCTGTCCCGTCTCGCCGGCAGTACTCCGCGATCGCCGACACCATGTCGCGCGGATGCAGGAACGACGGGTGATCCGGATCGAACAGCGACGCGGAACGGCGTGCCGGTCGCTCGCCGGCCATCGTCAGCAGCTCGTCGTAGTCGAGCGGGTGGCCCTCGTCGCGCCCACGTCGCGGCGGCACGACTGCAGCAGCCACAGCCCGGCGATGTTCTTCAGAAGACGCGTCGTGCCCGAGACGCCGCCCTCGTTCGTGAAGTTCAGCTCGCGCGCGCGCGGCGTGATCACCGGCGCGGCCACTTCGGTGCCGAGCAGCGACCAGGTGCCGGAACTGAGGAACGCGCGATGGCCGTCGGCGCGCACCGCCGCGACCGCCGACCCCGTGTCGTGGCACGCGGGCGCGACGACCGGTGTGCCGAGCGAGCGCGGCGCGGCGCGTCGCTGGCGATGCTGTCCGAGCGATCGTGCCGGGCTCGACGATCGGCGGCAGCAGCCGCGTCGGCAGCTCGAGCTCGCGCAGCAGGTCGGTCGCCCAGGATCCGCGTCCGCGCGTCCACGAACTGCGTCGTCGTCGCGTTCGTGTACTCGGCGGTCAGTCTCGCCCGTGAGCCAGAAGTTCAGCGAGGTCGGGGATGGTCCCGAACGAGCTCGCGGCGGCGATGAGCCGCGGCGTGCGACGCGGCACGCGGCGTAGAGCTGATACAGCGTGTTGAACGGCAGGAACTGAATGCCGGTCACCGCGTAGATGTCTTCCGCGGACACGCGCTCGAAGACGGCCTCCATCACGCCGTCGGTGCGCGTGTCGCGATAGTGATACGGGTTCTCCAGCAGGTCGCCGCGCTCGCCGACCAGCGCGTAGTCGCAGCCCCACGCGTCGACGCCGACGCTGTCCACCGGCTGCGCGGTCGGCGCGATCGAGCCCTCGCTTGCATCTCGAGCCAGAGGCGCAGGATGTCCCAGTGGAGCGATCCGTTCTGTCGGACCGGCTCGTTCGCGAAGCGATGAATCTCGCTGAGGTCGAGGACGCCCGAGTGCAGGCGGCCCAGCATGACGCGGCCGCTTTCGGCGCCGAGATCAAAGGCCAGGAGTTGAGCGCTCGGTGCCATGGTGACTAGGGCTGCATGAGTCCACGCGCGCCGCCGGGGGGTGGCGAACCGGCACAGGATACCGCCGTACCGAGCCCGGGCAAAGCGCCTTCCGGCCCGGCGCGCCCGTTTCGCAAACCGGAACAGCCGGCGGTTCGAACGGCCCGATTCCCGGGCCACATTCGGTCGCTGCCGGGACCGCCGCGGCCGTTACCCGCGCGCGGACTCGACACCCGGCCCGGCTTCGTCAGAAGGCGGTGGATATCGGAGTGCGAAACGGTTTCGATGACCTGGAGGACGGTCGCGCGCACCGTGCGATTGCACGCGCAATCGGCGCGGTTCAGCGTGGCGCCGCGGTGAGCAGGCCGCGGCCCCGCAGCCAGTTCGCCAGGAGCGTGGGCCACGTGCTCAACGCGGGATCGCCGAGCGCGAGCCCGACGCCGTGCGGGCCGTTCTCGAAGATGTGCATCTCCGCCGGGACCTTCGCCTTCCGGAGCGCGAGGTAGAAGCGGACGCTGTGATCCGCGACCACGCCGGTGTCGGCGTTCGTGTGGAACAGGAACGTCGGAGGCGTTTCGGGAGTGACCCGGAGATCGGCCGACAGCTCCTCGAGCAGTTTCGGGTCGGGTGCGTCGCCGAGAAGACTGCGAACGGACCCTGTGTGGCCTATCGCCGGATCGAACGAAATGACGGGATAGCCGAGCACGAGGAAGTCGGGACGGCTGCTCACGCGGTCCGCGGGGTCCGCGGCGCTGGCGTTCGCCGCGGCGAAGCGCGTTCCCGCCGTCGCGGTCAGGTGCCCGCCCGCCGAGAACCCCAGCATGCCGACGCGATCGGCCGCGACGCCGAAGTCTTTCGCGCGCGATCGCACGAGCCTGATCGCCCGCTGCGCGTCGCCGAGCTCGATCGGATGATGGTACCGGGGGCCGAGCCGGTACTTGAGCACGAACGCCGTGATGCCCATCGCGTTCAACAGGTTCGCGACCTGCCGCCCTTCGTGATTCATCGCCAGGTTCCGGTAGCCGCCGCCCGGCGCGACGACGATCCCGGTCCCGTTCGGCTGCGCCGCGCGGAAGATCGTGAGCGACGGCCGATCCGCATCCTCGGCCCCGAGCGCGCCCGGTGCGCCGTCGGGCCAGAGGAGGATTGTTTCGGGATCGGTCGGGGCGGGCTTCGGCTGAGCGGTTGCGCCCGAAGCCAGGAACAGCAGCAGCAGGGCTAAGGTGGAGGGTCTCACGGCTTCAAGGTTCAGGGGTTCAAGGTTCAAGGTTCAAGGTTCGGGTTCTGGTTCTGGTTCAGGGTTCAAACGGTTCATGTTCTATACACCAACCCGCAAGTGAACAGCTAGATCGAACCCGAACCAGAACCCTGAACCTTGAACCCTGAACCTTGAACCTTCGGAAGCCATAAATTCCTTGGATAGGCCCCCACCCGTCGCTTGCGCTAAGATCCGCCCGGACCGAGAGCATTTTCCGACGGCGTGAGGTATTTCCTGATGCGAATCGTGACACGTCCACCACGTTTTCTGGCGTTGATGATCGGCGGGGCGGTGATGGTGTCGGTGGCGCTGCTGTCGCCGCGGGTGTCGACGACGTTCGGCGTCGAGGCCGCGAGCAGTGCGGCGCAGGCTCAGCCTGCGGCGAGTACAAGCAGCACGTCCGGTGCGCCGATCAAGATCCTCGTGCTCCTTCAGGAGCAGCCACAGCATTCGGCGACGGCGATCTATCAGGCGATCGGCGCGCCGCTCGCGCGGCGGGGGATTCAGCTCACGCCCGCGCTGACGCCGGCCGGGGCGCTCACGCCCGAACGGCTGAACTACTACGACGCGCTCATGATCTTCGGCAATCACGCCGCGATGACCCCGGATCAGGAGAAAGCGCTCGTCGACTTCGTCGAAGGCGGCAAGGGCGTCATCGCCATCCATTCCGCCATCGAGATGTTCGCCGGGTCGGAACGGTACGCGGCTCTCGTGGGCGCGCAGGGGAAGACCGACGCCGGCAGCGAGTTCACCGCCGAGATCGTGCAGCCGTCGCATCCCGCGGTGCAGGGCGTCAAGCCGTTCGCGACGTGGGACGAAGGGGTCGTCTACACGAAGCAGAATCCGCACGGATCGGACCGTGCTGATGGAACGCGCGGACGCGAAGGGCCGCGACGCCGTGGACGTGGGTGCGGACGCAGGGCAAGGGGCGCGTGTTCTACACGGCGTACGGACACGACGCGCGCACGTGGTCGAACCCGGGGTTCCTGACGCTGCTCGAGCGCGCGGCCGCGTGGGCCGTGCCCGAGCCGGCGCGCCAGGCGTTTCAGCAGCTGAAGATGCCGGAGGTGACGTACGTCGACGGCCTGACGGTGCCGAACTACGAGAACCGCGATCCGGCGCCGAGAGTACCAGCTGCCGTTCCCCGAGCCGGAGGCGCGCAAGTTCATTCAGATCCCGGCGGAGTTCACGCTCGAGCTCTTCGCGGCGGAACCGGACATCGTCAAGCCGATCACGTTCGCGTTCGACGAGCGCGGGCGCCTGTGGATCGCTCGAGACGGTGGATTATCCGAACGAGGCGCTCGACGGCAGCGCCGGGCGACGACCGCATCAAGATCCTGGAGGACACCAACGGCGACGGCCGCGCCGACAAGTTCACCATCTTCGCGGATCACCTCAACATCCCGACGAGCCTCGTCTTCGCCAACGGCGGCGTGATCGTGGCCGCAGCCGCCGCACATCCTCTTCCTCAAGGACACCGACGGCGACGACAAGGCGGACGAGCGGAAGATCCTCAGCACCGGGTGGGGACAGCGCGACACGCACGCCGTGCCCTCGAACCTGCTGTACGGACTCGACAACTACATCTGGGGCGTCGTCGGTTACTCGGGCTTCAACGGCCAGATCAACGGCAAGCCGTTCCAGTTCGGGCAGGCGGCGTATCAGGTTCCGCCCGACGGCAGCGACTTCGAGGTGATGACGGGCTCGACGAACAACACGTGGGGGCTGGGCTTCTCGGAGACGTTCGACGTGTTCGGCTCGACGGCGAACAACGATCCGAGCTGGTCACATGGCGCATCCCGAACCGGTACTTCGAGCGGCATCGAAGGGTTGCCGGTCGCCAGCGGCAGCGCGGCGTCGGCTCCGGCTACCAGAGCATCGCGGCGTTCTACAGCGTGCACCCGCTCACGCCGTACATCCGGCAGGTCGACGTGTTCAGCGGGTACACCGCCGGGCGCCGGTCACCTGCTCTACACGGCGCGGCAGTTCCCGAAGGAGTACTGGAACCGGATCGCGTTCATCAACGAGCCGACGGCGCACGTGATCGGGCAGGGCATCCTCGAGAAACAGGGCGCCGGCTTCGTGACGCGGGACGGCTGGAACCTCGCGGCGAGCGCCGAGGAATGGTTCGCGCCCGTGCACACGCAGGTCGGCCCCGACGGCGCGGTGTGGGTCTCCGACTGGTACAACTTCATCATCCAGCACAACCCGACGCCGACCGGGCTACAGCAACGGCCCGGGCAACGCCTACGAGTCGTCGCTGCGCGATCACCGGCGCGGGCGCATCTACCGGATCGTCTACAAGAACGCGCCAGCGGCGCCGAAGCGCTCGCTGTCGATGAAGGACACGGCGGGCCTCGTCGACGGCGCTCGCGTCCGACAACATGTTCTGGCGCCTGACGGCGCAGCGGCTGCTCGTCGAGCGCGGCGCAGAAAGACGTCGTCCCGCAGCTCATCTCGCTCGTGCAGAACACGTCCGTCGACGCGATCGGGATCAACGGCGGCGCGATGCACGCGCTGTGGACGCTGCAAGGGCCTCGGCGAGATCGATGCGCCGAATTCGGACGCGTATCGCGCGGCGGTCGCGGCGCTGAAGCACCCGGCCGCCGGCGTGCGCAAGGCGGCCGCGATGGTCCTGCCTAAGAACGCTGCCGCGGCCACCGCTGCTCTGAACGCGGGCGTGCTGCAGGATGCGGACCTCCACACGCCGGCTCGCGGCTACGCTGGTCATCGCGGAGATGCCGGAAGCACCCGAGATCGGCACGACGCTCTATCGCGAGAGCCAGAAGCCGGAGAACTTCGGCGACAAGTGGCTGAGCCGCGCGTTCTTCATCGCCGCCAACCGGCACAAGACGGCTTTCACCGCGGCATACAAGGCAGACAAGGCCGCGCTTCCGTTCGACGCGCTGCCCGTCGCCCTGCGGCTCGGCGCCCTGAAACCGGACTGGCGCACGCCGAACGCCAAAGACATCGCGGCGGAGTGGAAGGACATGCAGCTGCCGGGCACGTGGGAAACGCGCGGCCTGCCGGACTTCGACGGCGTCGTGTGGTTCACGCGCACCATCGACGTGCCCGCGGGCAGCGGCGAGACCTCGCTCTCGCTCGGCACGCTGCGCACGACGGCGGAAGTCTGGGTCAACGGCATCGTCATCACGCCGCCCGGGGGCGGACGCGGTGGCGGCGGCGGACGCGGCTCGATGCCTCCCGCCTTCACGCTGCCGGCCGGCACGATCAAGCCAGGCCCCGCGCAGATCACGGTCCGCATCCAGAACCCGCGCAACGACGGCGGCTTCGTCGGCCTGCCGGAGCACATGTTCATCCAGGCCGGGGACACGAAGACGGCCATCGCCGGACCGTGGAAGTACCGCGTGGAACGCCAGACCAACGTCGGCACGCTCTACTCGAAGCCCGGCGAGCTCGCGGCACACGTCGCGTTCACCGCTGGCGGCGGCCTGAGCGGCGCCGCGGGCTCGAGCCTCAAACCCGTCGCGCCGGCGGCGCCCGACGTCACGCTGCGGCTTACCGCCGTGCCGGGCCAGCTCAAGTTCGATCTATCCGAGCTGACGGTCGCACCCAATCAGCTCGTCGAGATCGTCTTCGCGAATCCCGACGCGATGCAGCACAACTTCGTGCTCGGCGCCTCGGGATCGTTGGAAGCCGTAGGCGCCGCCGCCGACAAGCTCGCGCAGTCGCCCGCGGGCCTGGCGCAGCAATACGTACCCGATATCCCGCAGGTGCTCTTCTCGACGAAGCTCATCGAGCCGGGCGAAACCGCGCGCTTCCAGTTCCGCGCGCCGGGAACGACCGGCGACTACCCGTACATCTGCACGTTCCCCGCGCACTGGCGCGTCATGAACGGCACGTTGCACGTCGTCCAGCCGCAAGGGCGGGGGGGACGGGGGAACTGACGCAAGTCGGTCGTTCGGTCGTCCGGTCGACCGGTCGTTCGGAAGATCCTTCAGACCTAGTCGAATGGCTGTGATCTGAAAGGTCTCCGAACGACCGGACGACCGAGCGACCGGACGACCGGACACCGACACTTACACGTTCATTTATGGCTACAGACAAGAAAATCCGAATCGCCATAGTAGGACTCGGTTTCGGCGCCGAGTTCATCCCGATCTATCAGCGCCATCCGAATGCCGAGATGTACGCGATCTGCCGGCGCGACCGGAAGGAGCTCGATGCGGTCGGCGATCGCTTCGGCGTCAAGACGCGCTATACGAGCTACGAGGACCTGCTGAAGGATCCGAACGTCGACGCCGTCCACGTCAACTCGCCTATCGCCGATCACGCGCCGCAGTCGATCGCGGCGTTGAAGGCGGGCAAGCACGTGGCCAGCACTGTGCCGGCAGCGACGACCGTCGATGAGTGCAGGCAGATCGTCGAGTCGCAGCGGAAGAGCGGCACGGTCTACATGATGATGGAGACCGTCGTCTACAGCCGCGAGTACCTGTTCGCGAAGGAGCTGTACGACAAGGGCGAGCTCGGACGAATCCAGTTCATGCGCGGCAGCCATCAGCAGGACATGGACGGCTGGCCCGGGTACTGGGAAGGCTTTCCTCCGATGCACTACGCGACGCACTGCGTCAGCCCCTGCCTCGCGATCCTGGGCAAGCACGCCGAGCACGTCGTCTGCCACGGATCCGGCCGGATTGCCGAGAACCTGATCCCGAAATACGGCAGCCCGTTCGCGATCGAGACCGCCACGTTCAAGCTGCGCGATTCGGATGTCGCCGCGGAGGTCACGCGGAGCCTGTTCGACACGGCACGGCAGTACCGCGAGAGCTTCGACGTGTATGGTTCGAAGAAATCATTCGAGTGGCAGCAGGTCGAGAACGAAGAGCCGGTGATTCACACGAAGAGCACGACCGCCAGGCCGCTCACCGAAGCCCAGATCCCCGAACGCGTGAAGGTCCCCGACTACGCACGCCTGCTGCCGGAATCGATCCGGCAATTCACGACGCCCGCGGCCATCCAGGACGCGGAGCACCTGTCGTTCCTGCAGGGCGGCGGCCACGGCGGATCGCATCCGCACCTCGTGCACAACTTCCTGATGGCCTGCGTCGGCGAACGCCCCCCGATGCCCGACGCCGAGACGTCGGTCAACTGGACGATGGTCGGTATCTGCGCGCATCAGTCGGCATTGAAGAACGGGGAAAAAATCGAGATACCGAGATTCTAGGGGTTCAGGGTTCAGGGTTCAAAGTTCAAGGTTCTCGCAGCCGAACCCTGAACCGTGAACCTGAACCTGCGAACCTGAACCCGAACCTTGAACCTTGAACCCTGAACCCTGAACCCTGAACCCTGAACCGTTAGGAGTAACATCCCCCGTCATGAACCCAATCGGCATCACCACCTGGATCTGGACCTCGCCTCTCGACATCGATCGTCTGTCCGAGATCGCGCCGCACGTGGCGCGCATGGGGTTCGACCTGCTCGAGATTCCCATCGAGTCCACGACGGATCTGGACTACAAGCGCGCGGCGCCGATCCTCCGGGATCTCGGGCTCAGCTCGAGCGTCTGCGCGGCGATGAGTCCCGATCGCGATCTGATCCACGCGGATGAAAGCATTCGCAAGAACGCGATGTCGTACGTCCGGCACTGCGTCGACGCGGCGCAGACGCTGGGCGCGGCGAACGTGGTGGGACCGCTCTACAGCGCCGTCGGCCGGACGTGGCAGGCGACGGCCGACGAGCGCAAGAAGGACGTGGAGCTGCTCGTGGGCGAGCTCAAGGAGCTGTCGAAGTACGCCCACGAACGTGGTGTCGTGCTGTGCGTCGAGCCGCTCAACCGGTTCGAAACGAGCTTCCTCAACCTCGCCTCGCAGGCGATCGAGATCGTCGATCGCGTCGATCATCCGGGCTGCGGCCTGCTGCTCGACACCTTCCACATGAACATCGAGGAGCAGTCGATCGGCGACGCCATTCGATCGGCGGGACCCCGCCTGAAGCACCTCCATGCGTGCGAGAACGACCGCGGCGCGCCGGGCTCGGGTCACGTGCCCTGGCAGGAAGTCGTCGACGCGTGCCGCGACGATCAACTACACGGGCCCCGCGGTGATCGAATCGTTCACGTCCGCCGTGAAATCGATCGCCCGGGCCGCCGCCATCTGGCGAGCGCTGGCGCCAACCCAGGATGGCCTCGCGCAGGACGGGCTCAGGCACCTGAGGAAGATGTTCAACTAGGCTCAGGCCGTCGGCTTTTCCGAAAGCCCAAAGCCCAGAGCCCAAAGCCGACCCTTGACTCCGCCGTTTTGATCGCTACACTAGGCGTCCTGTAATCCGTTACACCCGTTCCGGGGTAATTGGGACGATGCGCGTTTTCGGGGAGGGGGGACTCGACGTGCGTGCCGTTTCGGATTGGCGGATCTGGATTGTCTCGATCGCCGGCAGCGCGGCGTACGCCGCCGCGTTTTCGCTGTCGGTCGAAACGCAGGGCCGCTCCGCCCGCGCAGCAGGCTTCCCAGGCCGCGCCGGCCGCGCAGCAGCAGCCCGCCGACGAGGGCGGCGGGCGGGGTGGACGCGGCGGATTCGGCGGGCCGGGCGTCAACGACGCCGCGAACGCCGAAGCGGACTTCTCGCCCAAGCCACCTGTCCTTCCCCTTCCTCCGGCCGAGCAGGCCAAACGTTTCGTGCTACAGCCCGGATATCGCATCGAGCCAGTGCTCGCCGATCCCGACATCCAGGAGCCCGGCGGCCGTCGCGTTCGACGGCAACGGCCGCATGTTCGTGCTCGAGTTGCGCGGCTACATGCAGGACGAAGGACGCGACGGGCCAGCTCGATCCGGTCGGACGCATCTCGCGCCACGAGGACGTCGACAACGACGGCGTCTACGAGAGGCACACCGTCTTCGTCGACAAGCTGGTCTTCCCGCGTTTCGTGCTGCCGTTCGGCGCCAACAGCGTGCTGACGATGGAGTCGAACGCGGACGAGGTGTGGAAGTACACCGACACGAACAACGACGGCGTGGCGGAAAAGAAGGAACTGTTCGCGGGCAATTTCGGACGGTCCGGCAACGTCGAGCACCAGCAGGCGTTCCTCGACGCTGGACGATGGACAACTGGCTGTACAGCACGGTCAACGCGTTTCGGGTGCGATGGACGCCCGCCGGACGTCAAGCGGGAGCCGACCGGGTCGAACGGCGCGCAGTGGGGCGTGACGCAGGACAACGACGGCAAGATGTGGTTCCAGGGCGGCGCGAGCGGGCTGCCCTCCTACTTCCAGTTCCCGATCGTCTACGGCAACTTCAGCGTCGCCGATCAGTTCGAGAAGGACTTCGAGATTCCGTGGGGCGCGCCCGTGCGCGTCGCGGACATGCAGCCGGGGCATGCGCGTCCGTCCGCATGCCTGACGGCACGCTCAACCGCGTGACCGGCGCGGCGGGCAACGACATCTACCGCGGCGATCGACTCCCGGCCGATCTCGTCGGCGATCTGACTCTACGGCGAGCCGGTCGGGCGCGATCGTCCGCCGCGCGAGGCCGGTGGTCACCGGCGGGCTGACGCAGCTTCGAAACGTCTACATGCTGGAACGAGTTCGTCAAGTCGACCGACCCGCTCTTCCGCCCGGTCGACATGGCGACGGCGCCCGACGGGACGCTCTACATCTCGGACATGTACCGCGGGATCATCCAGGAAGCGCAGTGGTCCGGACCGGGCACGTACCTGCGCGCGCGCATCGATCAGTACGGGCTCGACAAGGTGCACGAGCAGGGACGGATCTGGCGGGTGACGTACGACGGCATGGAACGCGATCGCCGCGCAGCCGCGCATGTTGAACGAGACGCCGGCGCAGCTCGTCGCGCATCTCAGCCATCCGAACGGCTGGTGGCGCGACACGGCGCAGCAGCTCCTCGTCCTCGGACAGGACAAGTCCGTGACGCCGGCGCTGCAGCAGATCGTCCGGAGCTCGAACAACCTGCTCGCGCGCTTCCACGCGCTCTGGACGCTCGAGGGACTCGGCACGCTCGACGCCGCGCTCGTCCGCCAGGCGATGAAGGATCCGGACCCGCGCATGCGCATCCAGGCGATCCGCGCGAGCGAGACGCTCTACAAGGACGGCGACCGATCCTTCGACGCCGACTATCGCGCGCTCACGCCGAAGGACACGGACGTCGTGCATCCAGGCGATGCTCACGCTGAATCATTTCAAGGTCGCGAACCTCGCCGACGTCGTCCGCGCCGCGATGGCCGCGAACGAAGCGCGCGGCGTGCAGGAGATCGGCGCGCAGCATCCTCAAGCCGCCAGCCGAGGCGTTCGCGACGCGGCGGACGGGGCGGCCCTCCGCCCTTCACCGCCGGCGAGATCGCGATCATGGAGCGCGGCCAGACCATCTACAAGGAAGCTCTGCTTCGCGTGCCACGGCGACGACGGACGCGGGGCGGTGGCCGCAGGAGCGCCGGCCGGCACGACGATGGCGCCGTCGCTGGCGAGCTCGAGCCGGGTGCAGGGACATCGCGACTACGTGATCAAGACGCTGCTGCACGGCATGGACGGGCCGATCGACGGACGGTCGTACGCCGGAGGCGTGATGGCCCCGATGGGCACGAACCGCGACGAGTGGATCGCCGACATCGGCTCGTACGTCCGCAATTCGTTCGGCAACGTGGGCCCGTTCATCTCGCAGGCTGACGTCGCGCGCGTGCGCGCGGCGACCGCGGGCCGCACCGCGTTCTGGAAAGTCGACGAGCTCGTCGCGTCGCTGCCCGCCGCGCTCGAACCGGCGCCGGCGTGGAAGGTGACGGCCAGTCACAACGCCGAAGCGGCATCAGCCGCGACGAGTTTCGCGGGATGGTCGACAGGCACGGCGCAGCAGCCGGGCATGTGGTTCCAGATCGAGCTGCCGGACGCGGCGGCGATCTCCGAGATCCAGTTCGTCTCGCCGGGCGGAGGTCGCGGCGGAGGAGGTCGCGGACGCGGTGGACGCGGTGGCCGTGGCGCTGCTGGAGCAGGAGCGCCCGGTGGAACAGCCGCGCCGGCCGGAGTCCCGCCCGCGGACTCAGCTGTTCCGATCGCACCGCCCGCGGCACCGGCTCCCGGCTCAGTCGGAAATCACCCGCGTGCATACAAAGTCGACGTTTCGACCGACGGCTCGACGTGGATCACCGTCTCTGAAGGCCAGGGCGCGCCGGGATCGACGACGATCGCCTTCGCTCCGGTAACGGCGCGCTTCGTTCGAATCACTCAGACAGGGGCGGTCGAGAACGCTCCGCCGTGGTCGATGCAGCGGCTGCGGCTGTTTGCGGCCGGGAAGTAGGAGGACCCGATTATCGAGTGTTTTGGCGGCACTTTGCACGCCGGTGCATGCAGCCCGTTGTGCTATGCAAACCGGCGTTCTGCAGTGCGAAGTGGCGATTGACCAGAAGTTGTGGACGTGTTACACCGTTCGGACACCTGTAACCCATTACATCGGTTCGTTTGCAAGTCGGGCGGAAGTCTGCACCCTTTTGAGAGGGGAGGAGCTCAAATGATCGTCAGATCGAGTCGCAGCGTGCTCGCCGCGGCGTGTCTCATCGCGCTTTGCGTTAGCGCGGTACCGGCCGCTGCGCAGATCACCACGGGGACGGTGGTCGGCAACGTCAAAGACAGTACCGGCGGGGTGGTCCCCGGCGCGACTGTCGTCCTCATCAGCGAAGGCCGCGGCACGAAGTCGGTGCCCGCGATCACGAGCGCCACGGGGGACTATCGTCATTCCCAACGTGACCGCTGACACATACATCGTCGAAGTCACGATGGATGGATTCCGAACCGTGCGCCGCGCTGACGTGAAGGTCAGCGGCGGCGACCGCGTTACCGTGCCGAGCCTGACCCTGGAGCCAGGCGGCGCGGCTGAAACCGTCAACGTCACGTCCGAGGCGCCGCTCATTCAGGCGTCCTCGCGGCGAGCGATCCTTCGCGATCTCGCAGGTGCAGATCGAGAACCTGCCGGTACCTCACCTGGACGGAGGCTTCACGAACTTCACGTCGCTTCACGCCGGGCGTCGTCGCCGGCGGCGCGTCGGCGGGCGGCACGCGCCTCGGCGGCGTCGGACAGAACAACATCATGATGGACGGCATCTCGGCGATGGACACGGGCAACAACGGCCAGATGCTGAACATGAACGTCGAGTCGATCGCCGAGGTCAAGGTCCTCACGCAGGGCTATCAGGCGGAATACGGACGCTCGAGCGGCCTGCAGATCACGGCCGTCACGAAGAGCGGCACGAACCGGTTCCGCGGATCCGCCTACGACTACAAGATCAACTCCGACTGGAACGAGAACAGCTGGGTCAACCGTGAGAACGGCGATCCCAAGCCGATCAACAAGCGCGACATCTACGGCTACTCGCTGGGCGGCCCCGTCGGCAAGCCCGGTGGGAACAACAAGCTCTTCTTCTTCTACTCGCACGAGTTCCGTCCGACCAACCTGCCGATCAACAACGGCAACCCGATCCGTCTCCGCGTCCCGACCGCGCTCGAGCGCGCCGGCGACTTCTCGCAGACGCTCGACAACAACGGCAACCTGTTCAACACGATTCGCGACTTCACGACCGGACAGAACTTCGCGGATGGTGGAGTGCAGGGCAGGATCCCGGCGAGCCGTCAGTATCCGACGGGCATCGCGCTGCTCAATCGGTATCCGATGCCGAACCTCACGCAGGCGCAGGGCACGAACTACAACTACCAGATCGACGCACCGCAGGTTGAGAACCTCACGCAGCAGCCCGCAATCCGGATGGACTACCAGCTCTCCTCCAAGCTGCGGTTCACCGGCAAGTACTCGGGCGAGCGCGCGCGGCGTCTCACCACGCCGGGCCTCATCCCCGGCTTCACGGACGTGTTCAACCCGAACCCGTTCATCACGAACTACGCCTTCACCGTCAACTACGCGATCAGCCCGACGACCTTCATGGAAGGCACGTATGGCTTCATCCGCAACGAGCTGGTGGGCGGCAACGAAGGCGGCGTCCTCGATCAACGAGTCGGCGAACCGCCTCGCGGACCTGCCGAACTTCCCGTTGATCTATCCGGACGCCGGCAAGGTCGACTCGAAGCTACTACGCCAACGAAGTGCTGAACGACGTCAACCCGGCGTTCTGGGACGGCAGCTCGGTCAACCTGCCGCCGATCTTCAACTGGGGCGGCCGCATCGGCGCGGCGACCGCCGAACCAGCGCTACCCCGGCTGGCTGAACATCAACCGGACGCAGGACATCGCGATCAGCTTGACGAAGATCGCGGGACGCCACACGTTCAAGGGCGGCTTCTACAACAACCACAGCTACAAGGCGCAGAACGTCGGCGCCGGCGGCGGCCTGTCGTTCCAGGGCACGGTCAACTTCGGCAACGACAACAACAACCCGCTGGACACCGGGTTCGGCTACGCCAATGCCGCGACGGGCATCTTCACGCAGTATCAGCAGGCGGAGAAGTTCGTCGAAGGCAGCATGATCTACAACAACACGGAGTTCTACATCCAGGACAACTGGAAGGTGAACAACCGCCTGACGCTGGACTACGGCATGCGGTTCACGCGCCAGCAGCCGCAGTACGACCAGTTCCAGCAGATGTCGAACTTCTTCCCCGACCAGTGGAACAACTCCCAGTCCCAGGTGCTCTACGTGCCCGGCTGCAGCAATGGCGCAGCCACCTGCTCGGGGAACACGCTCAACGCGAAGGATCCGCGCAACGGGCAGGTCATCCTTCCACCGGCCGGCGCCAACAACACGCAGGTGCTGATCGGCACGCCGATCCCCGGCGCGGGCAACGCGCTGAACGGCATCCGCCAGGCCGGCGACGGCATCGCGGACACCGGCTACACCTGGCCGACGCTGGTCTTCGGTCCGCGCTTCGGCGCGGCCTATGACCTCACCGGCAACCAGACGCTTCGTCCTCCGCGGCGGCGTGGGCCTCTTCTACGATCGTCCGGACGGGAACACGGTGTTCTCGATCCCGGGCAACCCGCCGATCGCCGACTCTGCCGACCTGCGTAACGGCAGCCTGACGCAGCTCGGCGTGGGCCTCAGCCCGGGGGCGGTGCCGCAGCTCGTGACGTTCCAGTACGACGCGAAGGTCCCGGCCTCGTGGCAGTGGCAGGTCGGCGTGCAGATGGCGCTCCCGTGGGCGTCGTCGCTCGACGTCTCCTACGTCGGCAACCACGGCTTCAACCGTCTGGGCGGACTCCAGGGCGGCAACGTCGTGAACCTCAACGCGGTCGACATCGGTGCCGCGTACCGTGCCGGAGAACCAGAACCCGACGATTGCCAGCCCGAGCACGGTGCCGGGGGCGAACGCCTACACGTCAGAACCTCCTGCGCGGCTACAAGGGACTCGCGGCACATCAACCAGAACACGACGGAGTTCTGGGACACGTACCACTCGATCCAGACGTCGTTCCAGCGCCGGTTCCAGAACGGCTTCTCGGCCGGCATCAACTACACGCTGGGGCTCGTCGCTGGACGGCAACACCGGCCTGACGCAGCGCCTGCAGCACGGCGCTGACGGCTCGGTCTCGGTTCGCGCCGATCAGGCGCAGGTACGAGGACCTGTTCAGCCAGCTGAACCTGCAGCGTCACGTCGTGAAGGCGAACGCCGTGTGGGATATGCCGGACCTCTCCACCTCGGGCAGCGGCGCCGGCAAGAAGGTCGTCGGCTACATCGTCAACGACTGGCAGGTCTCGGGCGTCTGGACTGGCTTCTCCGGTAACCGGTACGACCTGGGATACAGCTTCCAGAACAACGGCGCGAACGTGAACATCACCGGTTCGCAGGACTTCGGCGGTCGCGTGGTCTACGTGAAGGACCCGGGCGCCGGCTGCTCCGACGACCGCTACGCGCAGTTCGACACCACGATGATCACGGCGCCGAGCTACGGCAGCGTGGGCCTCGAATCGGGCCGCAACATCCTCATCGGGTGCCCGAGCAACGTGATCGACGTCGTCCCTGGCGCGCAACATCCGCCTGGGCGGGGGCCGCGAGCTGCGGTTCCAGGTCGACGCGTTCAACGCGTTCAACATCGTGAACATCACCGGGCGCAACACGACGGTCAACTACGCGAGCCCGACCGATCTCACGATCCTCAACTCGCAGTTCAACGCGGACGGCACGATTCCCAGCAACCGTCTGCTGCCGCGGAACGCGGGCTTCGGCGCGGCCAACAACGCCAGCGACCTGCGGAACTTCCAGGCGATGATCCGATTCAGCTTCTAGCTGACGGTTCATCGAGCGATCACACCGCGGCGCACCGAAGCGTCGCGGGAATGCGGGCGGGTGGGATACGATCCCACCCGCCCTTTGTCTTGAATGGAGGCGATCATGGAAAGCACACCTGTTCGCGGGAATGTCTCGAGGCGGCGCGCGTGGTGCGTGGCAGGACTGGCGATGGCCGTTGCCGCCGGATCGCACGTCATCGCGCAGAAGCTGACGCCTGTCGAGGCCGCGGCCCGCCTGTCGGGGACGTGGACGTTCAACGCGGGGCTGAGCAAGGGGTTCAATGCACCAGGCGCGCCCCGCGGCGGCGGGCCGGCTCGCGGCGGAGCCCTGTATGCGATCGCCTCGAGCCCGGCGCAGCGCGGCGGCGGAGGTGGTCAGAGCGGTCCATCGGATCTGAGCCCCGCGGAGCTGGCCGCGCAGGCGGCGATGCGCCAGCTTCAGCAGCTCGCGGACGAGATCACGATCGACGCGAGCGTCGAGCGCGTGACGTTCCGCGACGCGCGCGGCGAGCGCATCTACACCGTCGATGGAAAGAACGCCGAGGATCACCGTCGCCGGCGCCGAGGTTTCGACGAAGTCGCGCTGGGACAAGACCGCGCTCAAGCAGGAGTTCTCGACCGCGTCAGCCAAGCTGACGCAGACATGGGATGTCGACGAGAACGGACGGCTGGTCCTGACGGCGAAGACTGGAAAGCCTCCGGCTCATCACGCCGGATCAGCGAGCAGTGTTCGACAAGAAGTAGAGCTCGGTCGTCCGGTCGTTCGGTTGCTCGGTTGCTCGGTCGTCCCGTGGCTTCCGGCTTCAGGCCCTTGCTGGAAATTTTTCACGGGCGATGTTATATAGAACTTCTATAAAGGAGTTCTATCCATGGCTGATCCGGTCGCTTCGCTCGTCAAGGGCACCCTGGACCTGCTCGTCCTCCGCACGCTCGAACTGCAGGCGCTCCATGGGGCCGCTATCGCGGAGCGGATCTTTCAGACAACGCGAGGGACGTTTCAGATCAAGGCGGGATCGCTGTTTCCCGCGCTCCATCGCCTGGAACAGGACGGATGGATCGAGGGGGAGTGGGAAACGCCTCCGAAGGGCCGCCGCGTCAAGTCCTATCGTCTGACTCGCGAGGGACGCCGCCATCTGTCGGCTGAAAGGGCAACGTGGCAGCGCGTCGTCACCGCGATGAGCATGGTGCTGGAATCGTCGTCGTAATCATGTCGATCCTCCGCACTATCCTCGCGAGACTTCGGGCGCTGCGGCGATCGGCACGCGCCGATCGCGATCTCGACGACGAGCTTCGCGCGTATGTGGACGAGCGGGCCGCTTCATCCGAACGGCGAGGCCTCGCGCCCGCGGAGGCAAGGCGCGCGGCGCTCATCGAGGTCGAAGGCTTCGAACAGGTCAAGGAGCGCGTGCGGGACGTGCGCATCGGATCCGCGTTCGAGGCGGCTGTGCGGGACGCCCGATACGGCGCGCGAGTGCTCTGGCGATCTCCTGGCTATGCGGCGGTCGTCATCACGACCATCGCGCTCGGCATCGGCGTGAACGCGGCGATCTTCAGCGTGGTGCACGCCGTGCTGTGGCGGTCGCTGCCCGTATCCGGACGCGGCCCGCATCGTCGTCATCGAGGCTGACACGCGAGCCCTGCCGAGCTCCTACTCGTCATCTGGCGCTGTGTTCGACGTGCGAGCGCAGAGCCGGCTGATCACGAGCATCGCCCAGGTCGAGGGACGTGACGCGAGCCTCATGATCGACGGCGTGATGGAGCGCGTCGCCGCGGCCAGGGTGACGGACGATGTGCTGCCGCTCCTCGGCGCAACCCCGCTGACGCTCGGGCGAACGATCGTCACCTCGGAAGACGCGGACGGCATCGTCGTCAAAGGCGTCGTGATCAGCCACGAACTGTGGCAGCGCGTTTCCAGGGCGATCCTCGCGTGATCGGCCGGCGGCTGACGGTCAACAACTTCGACGTGCAGGTCGTCGGCGTGATGCCGCCTGGCTTTCGCCTCGTTCTTCCCGCAGCGAACCACGCCGAGGAGCGCGTGGACGTGTGGTTGCCAAAGGAGTTCGCGCCCGGCCTGCTCTACCGGGGATTGACGTTGCTCGGACGCGTCGCGCCCGGGGCAACCGTCAGCGAGGCGCAGGCGGAGCTCAACGCGCTGGCGGCCAGTTTCGCCGCGAGCCATCCATCGGCGTACCCAAGCGGGCTGCACCTGACCGTGCGGCCACTCGGCGAGGTCGTCACGCGCGACGTGAAACCGGTGCTGATGGCGCTCAGCGCCGCGGTCGGGTTCGTGCTTTTGATCGCGTGCGTCAACGTCGCCAACCTGCTCCTGGCGCGCGCCAAGACACGGGAGCGTGAGCTCGCGGTCCGGCGCGCGCTCGGCGCCACGCGGCTCCGTCTGATGCGGCAGCTCCTGGCCGAGAACCTGATCGTCGCGATTCTCGGCGGCGCATGCGGCCTGCTGCTGGCGCGGCTGGGCGTCGGCGTGCTGGACTGGATTCGGCCGGTGCACCTCCCGCGTCAATCCGAGATCGCGATCGACGGGGTCGTGATGCTGTGGACCGCGGGGTTGACCGTGATGTCGAGCGTCATCTTCGGCCTGGTGCCGGCGCTCACCTTCACGCGGGACGCGCACGGTCAGGCGCTCCACGCGAGCCGTGCAGGATCGCTCCAGCTGCGCAGCCGCCGCCTGCATCGAGGTCTCGTCGTTGTCCGAAGTCGCGCTGTCGATCGTTCCGCTCATCGCCGCGGGCCTGATGCTGCGTACCTTCGTCAACCTTCTCGAGACGCCGCTCGGCTTCGATCCCGCGCACGTCGTCACCGCCAGGATTTCGATGAACCTTCGGGTGTTCTCCACGGTCGATCGCCGGTCGGCGTTCTATCGAGACGCGATCGCGCGCGTGCGCGAGCTGCCCGGCGTCGAGGCGGCCAGCGTCGGCGGTCCACCCCCGTTGGCGCCGGTCCAGAGCACCCAGCGCGTCTGGCGAGGCGAGGATCGAGAGCCGACGCCTTCGATCGGCATGCAGCAGAGCATCATGCCCGGCTACTTCGGTGTGATGCGGATTCCGCTGCGCGCGGGCCGCGACATCTCCGACGACGATATCCGTCACCGCCGGCGCGTCGTCGGTCGTCGACGAACGGCTGGCGGCGCTGTTGTGGAACGGAGAGGCCGTCGGCAAACAGCTCGGAATCGGCCAGGCGAAGCAGCCGCTGGAGGTTGTCGGAGTGGCCGGCCATATTCGCGCGCGCGAGATCCGCGATTCCGGCATGCCAATGATCTACGTGCCGTCTCACGTGTACGAGATCGAGCAAACGCTCGTCGTCAAGACGCGCGCGCCGCTCTCGACGATCGGGCCGGCGATCAAACAGGCGGTCGAGGCGCTCGGCCCGGGCAGACCTGTCTTCGACATCCGGCTGATGGACGACATCGTCGAGGCGTCCATCGACAACACGCGGTTCACGATGCTGGTGCTGTCGGGATTCGCGGTTGCCTCGCTGCTGCTCGCGGGCGTGGGGCTTTACGGCACGCTCGCCTACCTCACCTCCCAACGCACGCAGGAATTCGGCGTGCGCCTCGCGTTGGGCGCTTCGGCCGCCAGCATTCTCCGGCTCGTGATCCGCGAGGGCGGTCTCCTCACCGGACTGGGCGCGGCGCTCGGGCTCGCCGGCGCGATCGTGGTGACGCGCGTGCTGCGCGGGTTGCTGTACGGCGTTACGCCGCTCGATGGCCTCACGATCGCGAGCGTCGTCGCGCTCGTAGCGGCCGTGGCGCTCGTCGCGGTCGGCTGGCCGGCCTGGCGCGCGGCGCACGTCGATCCGACTACGGCGCTGCGCGCGGAGTAGGACGATCATCAGGCGCCGACCTACGTTTTGTTACACGCTCTAAAGCCGAAGCCCAGAGCCTAGAGCCGTCTTATCTTCCAGGCACTTTCGTGGGTGCCCTCAGGTTCAGTCCGCGGCGAGTGACGGAGACGGTCAGTTTCTCGATCGGCTTGCTCTTCGCCGGCCGGCTGTATTCGAGCGCGTACTGATTCTTCAACTCGGCGGCGATGCGGCCGAGCCCGAGGACGATGCCCGTCGACGCGACGATTTCCTCGCGCCGTCCGCCCGTCTGCTTCGGCCCCTCGCCGAGCACTTCGCTCAGGTTCAGATTCTCACCGAGGAGCGCCGACGGCTTGGTGATCTGCACGGTCGACCGGAGCACTGAACTGGCGACCTGAATCACGTAGAGCCGGCTGCGGCTCTTCGCGAGTTGATCGAGGACGTGATGGGCGGGCACGGTGCTGTGCTCCTCTCCGCCCACCGTGAGCGCGATGATCACGGGACGTCCGAACTCGCGGCGCTCCTGATCCTTCGACGCCTGAAAGATTCCCTCCAGCAGCTGGCCGCCATCGTTGGTGCCTGGCCGTGCCGACAGCGTCGTGATCGCGCCCGCGAGCGCCTCGATGTTCGTCGTGTAGTCGACGAGCTTCTGGGTCTGCCCGACGACCGAGCTGACGGCCATCTCGGCCCGGCCCTGGAGCTGCTGGATGAACTGGATCAGGCCGGAGCGGAAGAAGCCGGTCCCGTTGTCGTCGACGAGGAGCATCACCTGCAGCGGCGCCCTGGCGAGCTCCACCTTGAGGACCTCGCGATCCTTGCCGTCCTCCTTGACGGTGAAATCGGACGAGGTCAGGTCGAGCACCGGCGTGCCGCTTTCCTCGGCCACCGAAACGTAGATGGTGTTGGCCCTGGGCGCGCCGCCCACCGGAGGGTTTTGCGCCTCCAACCCTGCGATTGCGATGCACAACGCCGCCGTGAGCGAGCGGGCCATCCTGCGAAGAGTATAGGACACGATGGGTTCAGGGTTCAGGGTTCAGGGTTCAAGGTTCGGGGCTCGGGGCTCGGGGCTCGGCTTAGGCAGGTTCTCGAAGCACCAGCGCTATTTCAGAACTGCTGTAGTGTCCGGCTTTAGCCGGACCGGAACGGGTCCACCTGACCAGCCCCGGACCCCGAAAACCGAGTTCCCCGATATATGATGACGTTCCACATTTCACAACGGAGGCTGCCCACGTGAAACGGATCGGGATGGGGATTGTCGGCGCCGGCTTCGTCGGGCCGCATCACATCGATGCGGTGCGGAGGCTGGGATTCGTGGATGTCATCGGGATCGCGGGAAGCAGCGCGGCGTCGGCGGAGGCCAAGGCCAAGGCGCTCGGCATTCCGAAGGCGTATGGGAACTACGAGGCGCTGCTCGACGACCCCGACATTCAGGTCGTGCACAACGCCACGCCGAACTACCTCCACTTTCCGGTCAACGCCGCCGCGATCGCGAAGCGCAAGCACGTGGTCTCCGACAAGCCGCTGGCGATGACGGCGGCCGAAGCGAAGAAACTCCTCGACCAGGCGAACGCGGCGGGCATCGTCCACGCGGTCACGTTCAACTACCGGGGCAACCCGCTGGTGCAGCAGGCCCGGCAGGCGATCGCCGCGGGAGAGATCGGCGCGCCGCATTTTCTCGTCGGCTATTACCTGCAGGACTGGCTGCTGAAGGACACGGACTACTCGTGGCGCCTCGAGCCCGACAAGGGCGGCGCCTCGTCCGCCCTCGGCGACATCGGCTCGCACTGGTGCGACCTCGCGCAGCACATCAGCGGCCTCCGCATCACGGACGTCCTCGGCGACATCACGACCGTGATCCCGAAACGGAAGAAGCCGAAGGGCTCGCGCGAGGCGTTCGCGGCCGCCGGCGCGAACGAGACGTACGATCTCGTGGACATCAAGGTCGAGGACCTGGCCTCCGTGCTGCTGCGATTCGACAACGGCGCGAAAGGGAGCTTCTCAGTGGGCCAGGTGTGCTCCGGGCACAAGAACGATCTGATCCTGGAGATCTGCGGGCCGAAGGCGTCGATCCGCTGGCGCCAGGAGCATCAGAACGAGCTGTGGATCGGCCGCCGCGACAAGGCGAACGAGATCCTGCAGAAGGATCCGGGGCTCATCGACGAGAGCGTTCGCGGCTACGCGCACCTGCCGGGCGGGCACCAGGAAGCCTGGGCGGATGCGTTCTGCAACTTGATGCGCGACATCTACCAGTTCATCGCGGACGGCCGGAAGCCCACCGACGCGCATCCCCCGGCGTTCGCCACGTTCGAGGACGGCTATCGCGCGAACTGCATCGTCGAAGCGATCCTCGAGAGCGCCAGGAAGGGCAGCGCCTGGACGAAAGTCAGGTACTAGTGAGCAGCTTCGCCGGTCCGCGTCCGGATCCGGACACTGGGGTCAGACCCTTGTAACGAAGTTCCTACATTTCACCCGCGCATGACGAGAGCACATGGCCACGAAACCGTTCGAACCGAAGTTCATGAAAGTTGGCGTGCTGACGGCGGCTCTGCAGGAGCTGACGCCGCGCGAGGTGCGCGATCCGGATCCCGACCGCGCGATTGAGGAATGGGTCGCGTTCGCGCGCGAGCTGGGCGCGGGCTACATCCAGCTGTCCGCGGCGCTCCATCCGACGGAGACCGACGTGCCGCCTGAGGCGATGCTCGATCCGGTCGCGAACACCCTCGACCTGCGCAAGCCGTTCGACAAGGCTCGGGCGGCGCGCGTCGCCGCCGCGTTGAAGTCGACGGGCATCGGCATCTCGGACGTGGGGTACTTCGACAACCTGCTCCATCACGATCCGGGCGTACGCAAGAAGAAGATCGACTTCATGCTCCGCGTGTTCGACGCCGCGGTGCTGCTCGGCGTGAACGCGGTCTGCGGTTTCGTCGGCAGGAACCAGCAGCACAGCATGGACCAGAACCTGATCGACTTCGAGGAGCAGTTCATCCCGCTCTTGAAGGCGGCGAAGGAGCGGGGGCTCACCTATCGCGTCGAGCAGTGCCCGATGCCCGGATGGACGACGGGCGACAACTGGCACAACAACATCGCCTACACGCCTGGCGCGTGGATCGCCCTGCACAAGATCTGCGAGAAGCATGGCGTCGGCGATCAGTTCCGCATCCACTACGACCCGTCCCACGCGATCCTCATGGGCCAGGACACGCGGTCCATCTTCCAGTACCTGAAGGATCAGGGGTACAACTTCCTGATTGGCGGCTTCCACGTCAAAGGCCAGGTCGTGGACAGCAACGGCTGGTCGGCGTGGGGATCCGGCGGCCAGACGATGCAGCGCGGCGATTGGATTGGCGGCAAGCCGTCAGACAACGCTGCCGATCATCTGAACGCGTGGAAGAAGCAGGTCGTGCTGGCCGAGCACGAGCTGCCCGGCACCGCCCGGCACGATCCTCTGGCGTACCTGCAGAATCGTACCGTGGACTGGCTGGATCATCAGCTCGCCGCGCGCGAGCTCCTGCAGCTCGACGTCGCCAACACCCACCTCGTCGTGGAGCACGAGTACCCGAAGGCGAGGATCCAGGACAAGGCCCGGCTTGCGCCCATCCTGCAGGGCTCGATCGCGTTCGTCCGCCACATCGACGAAGCCGCCGGCTCGATGTTCGCCCTGCACGAGGTCCTCACGTCGCAGGGGATCCCGGTGCAGGGCGTGGGGCGACAGGCATATCGATCGTAGCCGTCCCCGGTCGTCCGGTCGGTCGGTCGTCAGGTTGTTCGAACGACCGAACGACCGAACGACCCCGTCACTCTTCGCATCACTTCGCCGCGAAACAGTAGATCAGACCATCCCCGCCCGTTCCGCGGAGATTCTCCTGACTGCACCCCTTCGTCGGGTGCGCGGCGTTCCAGGACGTCGGATTGGTTCCACCACCGACGCGATCGTGGTGGCCGGCCATCGCGCTCCCTTCGCCGCTGCTCGTCCAGTTGCTGCACGTCATGTTGTCACCCGCGAGCGTGCCGTCAAGGTTTGAACCGGTCAGGAGGTCGTGGCGGTTCGGCGTATCACCGCGGCCGTTGACGACCTCGCCCTTCTCGGTCAGCGAGTTCTCCTTGCTCAGCTTGTTGGCGTCGCTGTGGAGATCCGCCACGCTCGTCGCGACCGTCACGCCTTTTGCGTTCGTCCACGGGCCGGCGCCGATCCGATCTTTCGCGTGAACGGGCTTCGCGCCGCCGGCGCTGAGGTACGCCCGCCACGTCCGGCCGCCCGCTCCGGCCGCCTGCGCGAGCTGCTGGCAGTGCTTGTCGGCGCCGTCGATGCCGCCGAAGTCTCCGCCCTTCCCCGGGCCCGCGCTCGTGATGAAGAAGCCCATGCCCGAGGGCTGCTGCGCACCCACGACACAGATCGCCGCCATCGCCATCGGAATCGCACATCGAAACGCCCATGCCTTGCTCATTGATTCCCTCCTTCTGCCCGGCGATCGTTGGCAATTCGTGCGTACTCTGTCAAGGGCGGGGACGGTGTCCCCGGTCGTCGTGTATGCTCTCTGCCGTGTTTCCACCAAGACCCAGCAGGGACACTCAATCGGGACAGTCACGCGTGACTGTCCCGATTGAGTGTCCCCGTTTCCGTTTGTTCGCCGTCATCGGCACAGCGCTGCTGCTGCAGCTGGCGACGGTCAGCGCCCAGAAGGCGGCGCCGCGATCGGCGGCACAGGGAAACTGGGTCGCGACGTGGGCGACCTCGCAGCAGCTGGTGAGGGTGACTCCGCAGGGACGCGGCGGCACTTCAACAGCGCAGCCACCCGTACAGGCGGCGATCGTCACGCCGCCGGCACAACCGCCGGCCACTGCTGCCCTACCCCCGCTCCAGACGCTGAACAATCAGACGGTCAGGATGACGCTCCGCACGAGCATCGGCGGCAAACGTCTCCGCGTGAAGCTCGCGAACGCGTTCAACGGCCCGCCGGTCGAGATCGGCTCCGCGCACATCGCGCTCCGCGACAAGGAGTCGGGGATCGTCGCGGCGTCCGATCGCGCGCTGACCTTTGCCGGCCGCCCCACTATCAAGCTGTCGCCCGGGGTCGTCGTGGTCAGCGATCCCATCGAGCTCGCCGTGCCGCCGCTGACCGATCTGTCCGTCAGCCTCTACTTCCCGGGCGATACCGGCGCGCCGACCACGCACGCGACCGGCCTTCGTCCAACCTACGTCTCCGGACCGGGCGACTTCACGGCGAGCGCGACGATTCCTGACGCCACCACGCGCATGTCGTACTACTGGCTCGCCGGCGTCGACGTCGACGCGCCGGCTCGGACGCCGCTCATCGTCGCCTTCGGCGACTCGATCACCGACGGATCGCGATCGACGCCGGACACGCACAACACGTGGCCCGCGATCCTCGCGACGCGGCTCCAGGCGAACAAGGCCACGGCCAGCATCGCCATCGTCAATCAGGGGATCGGCGGCAACCGCGTGCTCAGCGACGGCGCCGGCTTCGCGGGCGTGAGCGCGCTCGCGCGGCTGGATCGCGACGTTCTCAGCCAGCCCGGGGTCACCTGGCTGATGATGCTCGAAGGCATCAACGACATCGGCAACAGCTCCGCCGGGAACAACAACAGCGGTCCGCTCACCGCGGAGGATCTCATCTGGGGGTTGCAGCAGGCCGTCGAACGCGCGCGCATGCGCGGCATCAAAGTGATCGGCTGCACGATCCTGCCGTACGAAGGCGCCGCCTACTATCGTGAAGCGGGCGAAGCGATCAGGCAGGCCGTGAATGCGTGGATTCGCACGTCAGGCGTGTACGACGCGGTCGTCGACTTCGACGCGGCGACGCGCGATCCCGCGAACCCGAAGAGGCTGCGCCCGGAGTTCGATCCCGGCGATCATCTGCACCCGAACGATGCCGGATACCGCGCGATGGCGGAAGCGGTGGATTTGAAGATATTCAAGTAGGCTTGGGCCTGGGCTTCGGCCTTGGGCCTCACACGGCCTAAAGCCCAAAGCCCAGAGCCTAGAGCCCTGTGTAGCTCTAATGCGATTCCCGCAACACCGTCGAGCCACGGCAGCCGACGAGGAAATCCAGGTCGGCGCCCGTGTTCGCCTGCAGCACGTGCTCGACGTACAGGCCCTGATACCCGCCCCTCATCGAGGGCTCGGGCGCCTTCCAGGCCGCGCGGCGCTTCTTCAGCTCTTCCTCCGAGACGTGCAGCGTCAGGCTGCGGCGTTCGACGTCGAGCTCGATCGTGTCGCCGTTCTGCACGAGCGCGAGGGGCCCGCCGACGGCAGCCTCCGGACAGACGTGCAGGACGACCGTGCCGTACGCCGTGCCGCTCATCCGCGCGTCGGAGATGCGCACCATGTCGGTAACGCCCTTCTCGAGCACCTTCGGCGGCAGCCCCATGTTGCCGACTTCGGCCATCCCCGGGTATCCCTTCGGCCCGCAGTTCTTCAGCACGAGCACGCACGTCTCGTCCACGTCGAGCGCCGGATCGGCGATCCGCGCGTGGTAATCCTCGATGTTCTCGAAGACCACCGCACGGCCTCGATGCTTCAGCAGGTGCGACGACGCCGCTGACGGCTTGAGTACCGCGCCGTCGGGCGCCAGGTTGCCCCGCACGACGGCGATCCCGCCGCTCTCGACGAGCGGCCGATCGAACGGCCGGATCACTTCAGCGTTCCAGTTGCTCGCGTCGTGGCAGTTGTCCCAGATCGACTTGCCGTTCACCGTGAGCGTGTCCTTGTGCAGGAGCCCCTTCTCGCCGAGCGCGCGCACGATCGCGGGCAGCCCTCCGGCGTAGTAGAAGTCCTCCATCAGGAATCGCCCCGACGGCATCAGATCCAGCAGCGTCGGCACGTCGCGCCCGAGCCGATCCCAGTCGTCGAGCGTGACGTCGACGCCGACCCGTCCCGCGATCGCCAGCAGGTGGATCACCGCGTTCGTGGATCCGCCGACCGCGCCGTTCACGCGAATCGCGTTCTCGAACGCGTGGCGCGTCAGGATCTTCGAGGGCCGCACATCGTCGTGCACCATCTCGACGATACGGCGGCCGGTGAGGTGCGCCATGACCAGCCGGCGCGAATCCGGGGCGGGAATCGCCGCGTTGTGCGGCAGCGTCATCCCGAGCGCTTCCACCTGGGTCGCCATCGTGGACGCGGTGCCCATCACCATGCAGACGCCGGTCGAACGGCTCATGCCTGCCTGCGCTTCCATGAAGCTCTCGACGCTCATGCGCCCGGCCCGCATCTCCTCGCTGAACCGCCAGACGTCGGTCCCCGATCCGATGTCCTTCCCGCAGAACTTCCCGTTGAGCATCGCGCCGCCCGACAGGATGATCGCCGGCAGATCGACGCTGGCGGCGCCCATCAGGAGCGCGGGCGTGGTCTTGTCGCAGCCGCACAGGAGGACGACGCCGTCGATCGGGTTCGCGCGAATGGACTCCTCGACATCCATGCTGACGAGGTTCCTGAACAGCATCGCCGTCGGCCGAAGGTTCGTCTCGCCCGTCGAGGTGACCGGAAACTCGACCGGAAATCCGCCTGACTCCCACACGCCCCGTTTCACGTACTCCGCGAGCGTGCGGAAATGCGCGTTGCACGGCGTGAGCTCGGACCACGTGTTGCAGATCCCGATGACCGGACGCCCGTCGAACATGTCCTGCGGGTAGCCGCGCATCCAGCTCCGGTGGATGAAGCCGTCCTTGTCGTCGCGCGCGAACCATCCCGCGGATCGAAACTTCTGTTTCTTGTCGTCCTTCATAGTGGGTCTCTCACTATACCGCTTTGCCCGCCGCGCCACCCAGCGGCGCACCCGGCGAGAGGCCCAGCAACCGGATGGCGTTCTCCTTCAGGATGAGCGGACGGACCTCGGGCCGGATGTCGATCTTCTCGAAGTCCGCGAGCCAGCGATCCGGCGGGATCCACGGGTAGTCGGAGCCGAAGAGCACCTTGTGTTTCAGGAGCGTGTTGGCGTACTGCACGAGCGTCGGCGAAAAGTACTTCGGCGACCAGCCGGACAGATCGATGTAGACCTGCGGCTTGTGCAGGCAGATCGAGATCGCCTCGTCCTGCCACGGGAACGACGGGTGCGCGAGGATGATCGGCATGTCCGGAAAGTCCACGGCCACGTCGTCGATGTACATCGGGTTGCCGTACTTCAGCCGGATGCCGCCGCCGCCAGGCATCCCGGTGCCGATCCCGCTGTGGCCCGTGTGAAACAGCACGGGAAGCCGCGCTTCGGCGAACACTTCGTAGAGCGGATAGACGTTCGGATCGTTGGCGAAGAACTGCTGCACGGGCGGATGCAGCTTCAGGCCGCGAATCCCGCCGGTCGCCACGAGCCGCCTCGCCTCGGCGACCGCCGGCGCACCGCGGGTCGGATCGACGCTTGCGAACGCGATCGCGATGTCGCTGTTCGCCTTCGCGAACTCGATCACCGCGTCGTTGGTCACGTGCGGACGGCCGGTCAGCCGCTCGTCGACGGTGAAGACCACGCAGCCGATCTTTCGCGATCGATAGTAGTCGGCGAGCGCATCGGGCCCGTGCGACGCGACGGCCTTGCCGAAGTACTTCATCGCGGCATCGTCGGTCTCGGTGGGCCGGCCCGCGTGCTCGAGGTGCACGTGAACGTCGATGGCCGTCAGCTGCGATGGATCCATTCGGTTTCTCCGCATGCGATGACGCGCGGCGACGGCCGCTCCGCGTAAAGCTCCTCGACGAGATCCTGGCGGCGATCGAGCACCACGCGCTGATTGACTGAGCCCTTGTCCGTCAGCTCGCCCGCGTCGAGGGAGAGAGGCTGGTCGAGAAGCATGACTCTCACGACCCGATTGGCGCTGCCCGTTGCCGTCGCCGCGAACTGCGCGAGAAGCAACCGTATTCGATCGCGCACCGCGTCGTCCTCGAGCACCGCCTGCGCCGATCCGGCCGCCATGCCGGCGCAGAGCGTCCGGCACGCGTCGACGTCCGGCACCGCGAGCATGCCGATCTCGTCGCGGTCGTGGCCGGTGATCACGGCATCCCGCACGAACGGCGCGAAGTGCTGCAGGATTCGCGACCGGAGCGGCCCGACGCTGACCCACGTCCCGGTCGAGAGCTTGAAGTCTTCCTTGAGCCGTCCGTCGAACACGAGTCCCTTCGAGAGATCGCGCAGATCGACCGGACGCGCGGCGTCCCCCATGCAGTAGAAGCCCTCGTCATCGAAGGCCGCGCGCGTCAGATCCTCCTGGCGCCAGTATCCGGGCGTGACGTTCGGACCTCGAATCCGCATCTCGAGCTTCGCGCCGAAGGGGGCGAGCTTCGCCTCGACGCCAGGCACGGGCAGCCCGATTGCCGACGACTGCTCGCTCGGCCACGGACGGCAGATCGCCATCGGCGCCGTTTCGGTCGCGCCCAGCCCTGTGATCAGAATCAGCCGGGCGCCGCAGGTCTCGACGGCGATCTCCTGCAACTCGTCCGCGACATGCTGCGAGAGGCTGGCGGCCGCGTAGAACAGGACCTCGACGCGCGAGAAGAACATCCGCGCGAGATCGGGATCGGCCCTGAACGCGCGCACGAGCTCCTCGTAGCCCTTCGGCACGTTGAGATAGATCGTCGGCGAGACTTCCTTCAGGTTTCGCACCGTCTCTGCGAACCCGCCGGAGACCGGCCTTCCTTCGTCGATGTACAGCGATCCCCCGTTGTAGATGACGAGGCCGATGTTGTGATTGCCGCCGAAGGTGTGATGCCACGGCAGCCAGTCGACGAGAACGGGCGGCGCGTCTCCGAGAAACGGCAGCGTCTGGAGGATCATCTGCTGATTGCTGCACAGCATCCTGTGCGTGTTGACGACGCCTTTCGGACGGCCCGTGGACCCGGACGTGAAGAGGATCTTCGCGATGTCGTCAGGCGCGACGCGAGCATGACGGCGGATCACGTCCGTGGTGACCCGCGTCTCGAGCAGGGCGTCGACGCCGGACGCCGACACGATCTCGGCCTCCGGCCTGACAGCGGCATCGATCGCTCTCTTGAACCGCTCCGCGTTGGACGCGAAGACGAGGCCCGGCGAGAGCTGTTCGAGGACCTGTTTCAGCGCGCCGAAGTCGCTCGACATCAGTGAATACGCCGGCGAGATCGGTGCGTACGGAACGCCCACGTGCTGCGCGGCGAGCGCGAGCAGCAGATGCCTGTGATCGTTGCCGGACAGAATGGCGAGCGGCCGATCGGCGGACAGTCCCCTGTCGAGGAGCGCCTGCCCGAGCCGCCGGACGCCGTCGAGCGCGGCGCCGTATGTCAGGCGCTCGAAGCGCGCTCCCTCGCGCCACGCGAGCAGCGTGCGATCGGGCACCTCGCTGGCCCAGCGCTCGAGGCGCTCGGTCAGCGTCGCCGGGTACGGCTCGAGCGGCTGGCGCGCGCGCATCACGACGGAGCCATCCGGCCGCTCGTCGACGACCGGCGTGAGATCGCCGAGACGTACGGGTCGCCAGGGATACGCCTTCACGCTACAATCGGCGCTCCCCCGCGCTCATGCACACCCACCAACCCATCGACATCGGCACCCTTCTCGACGACGGTGCCTGGAGCGGCCGGCAGAAATTCTTCATCCTGCTGACCGCGCTGACGATCGTCTTCGACGGCATCGACAACCAGCTCCTCGGCATCGCGGTTCCCTCCATGATGCGCGAGTGGGGGCTGCCCAGGGGCGACTTCGCGCCGGTCCTCGCCGCCGGCTTGATCGGCATGATGATCGGCGGCGCCGTCGCCGGCATCATCGGCGACCGCATCGGACGCCGTATCGCGCTCATCGGCAGCGTCCTCGTGTTCGGCGTGCTGACGGCTGCGGCCGCGCTCGTGGACAACCTGTGGGCGCTCGGCGCGCTGCGCTTTTTCGCGGGCCTCGGTCTCGGCGGCGCGATGCCCAACGCCGCGGCCCTCGCCTCCGAATACGTGCCGCGCCGGCATCGGCCGTTCGCGATCACCCTGACGATCGTCTGCGTGCCGCTCGGCGGCACGCTCGCGGCGTTCGGATCCGGGTACCTCATGCCGATCGTCGGCTGGCGCGCGCTCTTCGCGATCGGCGGCACGCTGCCGCTCATCGTCGCCGGCGTGCTGATGCGGTACCTCCCCGAGTCGCCGCGGTTTCTCGCGCGGCACCCCGATCGCTGGCCCGAGCTCGACCGGCATCCTGCGCCAGATCGGCCACGCGGTCCCGCCCGGCAGCGAGTTCGTCGATCGCGCCGAGGCGGTCGTGAAAACGTCGGTCGCGTCGCTCTTCATGCCGGAGTTCCGGCGCGACACGCTGGCGCTCTGGGGCGCGATGTTCGCTTGCATGCTCGCGGTATACACGGCGTTCAACTGGGTGCCGACGATGATGACAGGCGCCGGCCTGGCGATGTCGGTCGCGAGCAACGGGCTGGCGGCGTTCAATCTCGGCGGCGTCGCCGGCGCGATCTGCGGCGGCCTCGTCATCGCGCGGATCGGATCCCGCGTGACCATGCTGGCGATGTCCGCCGGCGCGATCGCCGGCGCGCTCCTCCTCTCGCGCACGCCCATCACACCCGACGCGTCCACGCTGCCCATCGTCGTCCTGCTCGGTTTCTCCGGCGGGCTGATCAACGCGATCCAGACGACGCTGTACGCGCTCGCCGCGCACGTGTACCCCACGACCGTCCGCGCCACCGGCGTCGGCACCGCCGTCGCATTCGGGCGGATCGGAGGCGTGCTGAGCACGTTCGCCGGGGCGTGGGCGCTCGACATCGGCGGCAGCCGCGCGTTCTTCACGCTGATGGCTGCGTCCATGGCCGTCGTGTTCATCTGCCTGGCGCTCATCAGGAGGCATGTGCCGAAGCGATAGCGCTCGGTCGTCCGGTCGTTCGGTCCGGTCGTCGGTCGTCCGGTCATTTCCAGATTTCCGCCGCCGTGTCGACAATGAGCCGGAGCTTGGCCGTCTCCTCGTCGATCGTCAACGCGTTGCCTTCGACAGTTGACGAGAATCCGCATTGCGGGCTGAGGCAGAGCTGATCGAGCGGCACGAACTTCGCCGCCTCGTCTATCCGGCGTTTGAGGTCATCCTTTTTCTCGAGCGTGCCTTTCTTCGTCGTCACCAGCCCCAGCACGACGATCTTGCCTTTCGGCACGAACCGGAGCGGCTCGAACCCTCCCGATCTGTCATCGTCGAACTCGAGGAAGAAACCGTCGACGTTGAGCTGATTGAAGAGCGCGTCCGCGACGTGCTCGTAGCTTCCGGTCGCCACCCACGAGGACTTGAAGTTGCCGCGGCACATGTGCGTGCAGACGCGCATCGACGACGGCTTCTTCGCGACCGCCGCGTTGAGATGGCGGATGTAGGTCTCGTGCTGATGGTCGCCGTCGCCTCCGATCTGCGTGATGTATTCGCGCTGCGACGGGTCGTTCAGATACGCGAGGCTCGTGTCGTCGAGCTGGAGGTACGTGCAGCCCAGGTCGCCGAGCGCGGCGATTTGATTCGCGTACACCTGTTCGAGGTCGCGCCAGAAGTCTTCGAGGTCCGGGTACACCGCAGGGTCGATGGCCGCGCGTCCGCCGCGGTAGTGCACCATGCTGGGCGAGGGAATCGTGAGCTTCGGCGTGCCAGTCGTGATGGATTTGAGGAACGCGAAGTCGTCGGCGAAGATGGTCTTCTCGAAGGTCAGCTTGCCGGTCACGCGGAGCGCAGCCGGCGTGAACTCGATGTCCCCCTTCTCGTTGTGGAACTGGACTTTCAGGTTGTCCTGGGCCCTGGTGATCCCCCCGATCTGATAGATGAAGTCCATGTGCCACGACGCGCGGCGGTACTCGCCGTCGGTGATGCCCTGGAGGCCCAGGTCCTCCTGCATCCGGACCACTTCGCGGATCGCGGCGTCCTCGATCTGGCGCCTGGTGCCGGCGTCGATGCGGCCGTCGGCGAAATCCTGCCTGGCGCGGTGGACGGCCGGCGTGCGAAGCAGGCTCCCGACATGGTCGGCTCGAAACGGCGGTTGGGGCATAAATTCGGGGACACTCAATCGGGACAGTCACCGGTGACTGTCCCGATTGAGTGTCCCCACCCTTACTGCATGCAGAACTGTTACCGGCGGCGGCTGGATAGGGGGCCTTTCAGCCGTTCGGCGCGCATGATTTAAACACAGGTGAGTCCGGATTTCCGGCCTTGCATGCAGAGAGATGACCGTGCTACGGTTCCGGTCACGGAGCAGGCCCGCCTTGAACCACCGTAGCGTCAGCCTCGAATCTCAAACCTTCCGCGCGCTGCTCGAGATGCGCGAGCTCATGCTTCGCGGAGAATTCCGGCCGGGCGAACGGCTCCGCGAGGTGCCGCTCGCCGCACGGCTGAACGTGTCGCGGACGCCCTTGCGGCTCGTACTGGACCGGCTAGCCCAGGAGGGCCTCCTCAAGGCCCGGCCGACCGGCGGATTCGTGGCCAACGAGTTCAGCGTCGAAGACATCCGCGACGCGATCGAAATCCGCGGCGTGCTCGAGGGAACGGCCGCGCGCCAGGCCGCCGAACGCTTCAAGACGAACGACGAGATCACGCGCCTGCGGGCCTGCGTGGCCGCGCTCGACGCGCTCGTGCGCCAAACCCCGACGGACATCGAGTTCTTCGCGCGCTTCATCGACCTCAACGGACAGTTCCACGCGATGATCGTCGAGCTCGCGAAGAGCGCGATGCTCAGTCGATCGATGGAGCACGTGCTGACGCTTCCCTTCGCGTCGCCCAACGCCTTTTTCCTGACGGAGACCGAAACGCCCGAGGGCAAGGAGACGATCCTCCTCTCGCAGGCCCATCACCGGGCGATCGCCAACGCGATCATCGACGGCGAGGGCGCGCGCGCCGAGGCGCTCGCGCGCGAGCATTCGCGGCTCGCGCGGACGAACCTCGAGGCGTCGCTGAAGCAACAGCTCCTGACGCGCATCCCTGGCGCGTCTCTCATCAAGTTTCCGGAGGCCATCTGATCATGATTCGCACGCGCGCTCGCGTCGCGCTCGTGGCCGCGCTCGGCGCGGCCTGGTGCGCGGGCATCACTCTCAATTCGCAGCAGGCGACCTCGAGGCGGACGGCCGCGGCGATGACGGCGGCGGCCGCCACGTTCCTGCAGGGGCTCACGCCGGAGCAGCGGCAGCAGGCTACCTTCCCGCTCGACACCGAAGAGCGCGTCCGCTGGAACTTCATCCCGACGAACATGTTCCCGCGCAAGGGCGTACCCATCAAGGAGATGACCGAGCCGCAGCGGAAGCTCGCGCACGAGCTGCTCAAGGCGGGTCTCGGCCAGCGCGGCTACATGACGACGACGTCGATCATGGAGCTCGAGACGATCCTTCACGCGATAGAAAACTCAGGCGGGCGCGTCGGCAAGCAGACGCGCGACCCCGAGCTGTACTTCTTCACGGTGTTCGGCACGCCGTCGCCCAAGACGCCCTGGGGATGGCGGGTGGAAGGCCATCACGTCTCGCTGCACTTCTCGATCAGCAACAACACGGCGGTCGCCAGCACGCCGTCGTTCTTCGGCACCAACCCCGCGGAAGTGCGCGAGGAAGGCCCGAAGAAAGGTCTGCGCATCCTCGGACCGATGGAGGACGCCGCGCGCGCGCTGCTCGCCACGCTCGACGATGCACAGAAGAAGACCGCGGTCATCAACGACGCCGCACCGACGGAGATCGTCACGAACACGATGCTCAAGTTCGATGCGCTCTCGCCCGCCGGCATCGCCGCGGCCGATCTCAAGCCGCCCCAGCGCGACCTGCTGACGAAGCTCCTCGAGACGTTCACGTCGCAGATGTCCGAGGACGTCGCCGCCGAGCGGATGGCGAAAATTCGTCAGGGCGGATTCGAGAAAGTGACGTTCGCCTGGGCGGGCCCGACGGAGCCCGGCAAGCAGCACTACTATCGAATCCAGGGGCCGACGTTCCTCGTCGAGTACGACAATTCGCAGAACCAGGGCAACCACGTGCACTCGGTCTGGCGCGATTTTGCCGGAGACTTCGGCCGCGACCTGTTGAGGGAGCACATCAAGTCGGTGGCGCACTGAGATAGCTTCCAGCTGCCGGCTTCCAGCTTCCAGCAGGTTCTTCTTGGAATTGAAAGCTCGAAGCTCGTAGCTGGAAGCCGGAAGCTGGTAGCTCGCAGGAGACATCATGATCAATCGTCGCAAGTTTCTCGAGACCGCCATCGCCGCGGCCGCGGCGTCGCACGCGAGACCGCTCTTCGCGTCCGAGACACGCGGCATCCAGGGCGCGAACGATCGCATCAGGGTCGGGATCATCGGCTGCGGGAACCGCGGCAACCAGGTCGCGACCGACTGGATGAAACACAAGGACACCATGTTCGTCGCCGCCGCCGAGGTCGCCAAGGATCGGCTCGACTCGACCGCCGCTCGGCTCGGCGAAACGCAGGGAAACAAGCTCGACACCTACGAGGACTATCACCGGATCCTCGAGCGCAAGGACATCGACGCGGTGCTCATCGCCACGCCCGATCACTGGCACAGCCCGATGACGATCGAAGCGATCGCCGCGGGCAAGGACGTGTACTGCGAGAAGCCCGTCTCGAACGAGATCGAGCCCGCCGTCAAGATGCTCGAAGCGGTTCGCAAGTCCAACCGCATCGTCCAGATCGGCACGCAGCAGCGCAGCTGGCATCACTTCCAGGAAGCGGCCAAGCTCTTTCACGAGAACTACATCGGCACGAGCGTCAACCACTGTCAGATGTGCCCTCCCGGCGGCGGCGGGGGGGGCGGCGGCGGCCAGCAGGCGCAGCCTCAGGGCCCGCAGCCCATTCCCGCGGGATTCAACTGGGAGATGTTCCAGGGACCGGCCAAGCGGAAGCCGTTCGTGCCCGGGCGCCGCAGCTGGCGCGGTTGGTACGACTACGGCGGCGGAAACCTCACGGACTGGGGCGTCCACCTCACCGACGTCATGAACTGGTACATGAAGACCGACAACAAGGCGCCGCTCCTGACGAGCGCGTCCGCGCAGTACGTCCGGATCCCGCGCGATCCGGAGCGCGTCCCTGACACCTACGCGGTGACGTGGCAGTTCGAGAACTTCGTCGCCACGCTCTCGAACGCGATGGTGCCTGGCGGCGCCGACGCGCGCGACCGGTACGGCAACTACTTTTTCGGCGAGCGCGGCGTGCTCCTCGTCAACCGCATCGGCTACGAAGTCATGCCGTACGTCGGCTCTGCAGCCGGACGAGGCGGCGGCCGCGGACAGAATCCGAACGCGCCTCCGGCGCCTCCCCCACCGCCGCCGCTCGAGCCGAAGAAGTTCAAGGATCCGTCGGGCAACATGTCGGAGGTCGCCGATTCCTCGTTCGGATCGGCCACCCACAGGCACGTCCGCAACTTCCTCGACTCGGTGAAGTCGCGTCAGCAGCCCATCAGCAACATCGAAGTCGGCTTCCACGCGACGCTGCCGACGCTGCTCGCGATCGTCTCCGTGAAGGAAGGCCGTACCGTGAAGTGGGACGGCAAGACGGCAAAGACCACGTAGCCCCGGGCGCGGCCAGGCCGCCAGCCCGGGCAGGGCTCGACGGGCGGGAGGCACCACCTCCCGCCCTTTTTTTGACAACTGGAATGAGGCTGGGGGCAGGTTCCGCGGGCCGGAGCTGAAGTCGAGCCCTCGTCAACGCGCGCAGCGCGGTCGCCGTAATTAGACCAGGCCACAAGGATCAAATAGATGACGCCATCGCTCCTGAGACGTGCAGCGCTTGCAGCCCTCACGGGAACCCTCGCGATCACCGGGACGATCGCGGCACAACAGTCACAGGCCCCGCCGGCACAACCACCAGCGGGCCCGCCTGCGACACCGGTCGGCGGCTCCGCCGCCGGGGGTCAGGGGCGCGGCAATAATCCCGGCGCGGCGTCGTACGCGCAGTTCTGCGCGTCCTGCCACGGTCCCACGCTCCAGGGCGGCACTGCCGCAAGCCTGGTGGACGACGAATGGAAGTTTGGCGGAGACGATGCCAGCCTCACGGCGAGCATCCGCGAGGGCCGGGCGGGCACGGCCATGGTGGCGTTCAAGGATCTCCTGAGCGCCGAGCAGATTCGCCAGCTCGTGTTCCACATCCGCAATCAGGCCGGGATTCTCAAGGGCAAGCCGGAAACGAAAGTCGACCCCGACGGGCAGATCGTCAAGTCGGAGAAGCAGACCGTCAAGCTCGAGGTCGTCGCCAAGGACCTCGAGACGCCGTGGGGGCTCGCGTTCCTGCCCGACGGCCGGCTGCTGATCACCGAGCGCCCGGGCCGCCTGCGCATTCTCGAAAATGGCAAGCTGCTGCCGCCCGTGAAAGGCATCCCCGAAGTCTGGGTGCGGCAGGATGGCGGGCTCTTCGACGTCGAAGTGCATCCGCAGTACGCAAAGAACGGCTGGATCTACCTGTCGTATTCGGAGCCGCAGAAAGGCTACAAGCCGCCACCGCCTGAGGCCGCGCCCGATCCCGCAGCCGCGCCTGCGCAGGGGCGAGGTGGACGCGGCAACCAGCCGCCGAGCATTCCGTCGATGACGGTCGTCGTGCGCGGAAAGATCAAGGACAACACGTGGATCGACGAGCACCTGATCTTCAGAGGATCGCCGGACCTGTATACGGGGCTGAACTTCCACTACGGATCGCGGTTCCTCTTCGATCGTGAGGGACACCTCTACTGGACGCTCGGCGACAAGGGCAAGACCGACGACGCGCAGGATCTCTCGAAGCCAACAGGGAAGATCCATCGCATCAACGACGACGGCAGCGTGCCGAAAGACAATCCGTTCGTGAACAAGCCGGGCGTGGTGCCGACGATCTGGAGCTACGGTCATCGCAACCCGCAGGGACTCGCGTTCGATCCCGCGACCGGCAAGCTCTGGGAGACCGAGCACGGTCCGACCGGCGGCGACGAGCTGAACCTGATCGAGCCCGGCAAGAACTACGGCTGGGCCGTGGTGTCGGCTGGCATGCAGCAGGGGATCACGAAGTCCGAGCAGGAAGGAATGGAGTCGCCGAAGGCGACGTGGACGCCGACGATTGCGCCCGCGGGCATCGTGTTCTACTCGGGGTCGCGCTACCCGGGGTGGAAGAACAGCCTCTTCGTCAGCGCGCTCGGCGGCCAGCATCTGCGCCGCATCGAGATCACGAAGGACGCCGTGACGAAGCAGGAAGTGATCTTCAACGAGTACGGCCGCGTGCGAGACATCGTCATCGGCCCCGACGGGTACTTCTACATCGCCGTGAGCCTGCCGGGGCAGCGCGTCTCGGACACTACATCAGGCGTCGTCGTGCGGATGATTCCCCAGTAGCGAGTCCATGACACCAGTGAAATCCTTCGTCGCAATCGGCGTCGTCGCGGCCGCGCTGATCGGGTTCGAAGCGATCGCCGGGCTGCAGACCCGCGCCTGGCCTCCGCCCGTTCAGAAGGTCGCGGCGGACTCGCCGACGCTCTCGCCGGAAGCGGAGCTGAAGACGTTCCATCTGCCGCCGGGTTATCGCGCGGAGCTGGTCGCGAGCGAGCCGATGGTCGTCGATCCGATCGCAGTCGACTTCGATCTCGAAGGCCGGCTCTGGGTAATCGAGATGCTGGGCTTCATGCCTGACACGTCGGGAACGGACTCGCGCGAGCCCCTTGGACGGATTGCCGTTCTCGAGGACGTGGACGACGACGGCAGGATGGATCGACGGACGGTGTTCCTCGACAAGCTGATCCTGCCGCGCTCGCTCAAGGTTCTCGATAGCGGCGTGCTCGTGGGAGAGCCGCCGAACCTCTGGCTCGCGCGCGATACGGACGGCGACCTGAAGGCCGACGCGAAAGACCTCGTTCGCAACGACTACGGCCGCCTCGAAGGAAACCCGGAGCACAACGCGAACAGCCTGCACTGGGGGCTCGACAACGTCATCTACACGTCCGAGCACACCTATCACCTGAAGCTCGCGGGCGGAAAGTTCGAGGCCGTCCCGACGCCGAGCCGCGGGCAGTGGGGCGTGGGATCGGACGATGCGGGACGGATCTACCGCAACTGGAACGAGCAGCCGCTGTTCGTTGACTACGTCCCTGCCCGGTACTTCACGAGGAACCCGAACATCGCGCGGACCAGTGGGCTCTACGAGATCCTGATGGACCCGAAGGACATGACGATCTGGCCGGTGCGGCCGACGCGCGGCATCAATCGCGGCTACCGCGACGGCGTGCTCCGGCCGGACGGGACGCTCACGACCTACGTGTCTGCCGGCACGCCGACGATCTATCGCGGCGATCGGCTTCCGAAGGATCTCTACGGCGACGCGTTCATCACCGAATCGGCGGGCAATCTCGTTCACCGGTTGAAGATCGTGGACGACGGCACTGGAAAGCTGTCCGCGAAGAACGCGTACCCGCGCGGCGAGTTCATGGCGTCGACCGACGAGCGGTTCAGGCCCGTCAATCTGTTCGGCGGCCCGGATGGAACGCTCTACGTGATCGACATGTATCGCGGCGTCATCCAGGACGGGACCTACTGGACCGACTATCTGCGCGACTACATCAAGGCGAACAAGCTCGAGCTGCCGGTCAATCTCGGCCGCATCTGGCGCATCGTTCACGACACGACCAAGCGCGATCGGAAACCGTCGCTGTCGAAGGAGACGCCGGCCGGGCTGGTGAAGCTCTTCTCGCATGCGAACGGCTGGTACCGCGACACGGCGCAGCGGCTGCTCGTCGAGCGGCAGGAGAAGTCGGTTGCGCCGGCGCTGAAGCAGCTCGCGTCGCAGAGCGCCGACTATCGCGTGAGGCTGCACGCGCTCTGGACGCTCGATGGCCTCGGCGAGATCGATGCGGCGGCGGTTCAGGCGGCGCTCGCCGACAAGTCGGCGGACGTCCGTGCGTCGGCGGTGCGGCTGTCCGAGCGATGGCTCGGCGAGGCCAGTCATCCGCTTCAAACGGTGGTGATCGGCCTGACCGACGACCCGACGTGGACGGTCCGTCGTCAGGTCGCGGCGTCGCTCGGCGCGCTGCCGCAGCGGGATCGGCTCGCGCCCCTGGCGGCACTGCTCAGGAAGTACCGGACCGATCCGATCACCGTCGACGCCTCGATCAGCAGCCTCGCCGGGCTCGAATCGGAAATGCTCGAACTACAGCTGCAGGAACCGAACCGGTCTGCCGCGAGACGGGAACCTGATCCACCGAGCGATCACATCAAGATGCTCGCGGCCGCGATCAGCCGCAGCCGCGACGCGGCTGCCCTGGTCAGGGTCATCGACGTTGCGACTGAAACGAAGCACGGGGCTTGGCAGCGCCTCGCGCTCCTCGAGGGCATCGACGCCGGTCTCGAGGGCGGCGGCGGGCGCGGCGGCGGAGGGGGCGGTGGTGGACGCGGAGGCCGAGGCGGGGGCGCCGCAGGGATGGTGTCGCTGCCGAACGAGCCCTCGGGTCTGATCGTCAACTCGACCCACACAGACGGCACCGGACCGGCAGCGAAGCGCGTCCTCGCGCGGCTCACGTGGCCAGGCAAACCGACGTCCGTCGTCGAAGTGGCGCCCCTTACAGCGGAGCAGCAGAAACGATTCGCGCAGGGGCAGGAGGTCTACAACAACCTCTGCGTGGCCTGCCATCAACCGGATGGGCAGGGACGCGAGAAGGTCGCGCCGACGCTCGTCAACTCGCGCTACGTCAGCGGCGACGCCGGCGTCGCCGCGCGCATCGTGCTCGCGGGAAAAGAAGGTCCGGTCGGATTGATGCCGCCGCTCGGCGCGGGCCTGTCCGACGATCAAATCGCGTCCGTGCTGACCTACATCCGCCGCGAGTGGGGGCATACTGCAAGCGCCGTGTCGCCGGCAGACGTGAAGGAAATACGAGGCATGACCGCAAGCCGCACTCGTCCGTGGACCGAAGACGAAATCTCCAGGCTCGTCGGAGGGCGTGGAGGACGCGGAGGGCGGGGGGAAACTAGGAATTTGTCCGTAGTGTCCGCCTTCAGGCGGACCCGCTGAGGTCCGGCTGAAGCCGGACACTACAGCATTCTGAAAAACGTTCTAATAGAAGGAAGAGAGGAGACGCTATGCAGTGGAGGGCATTGACGGTGATCGTTGCGGCCGCGTGTGCGGCGGCGATCGCGGGAGGCAGCGCCGTAGTCGGTCAGGCGCCGCAGGGTCGTGGCGGCGGAGGCGGTGGGCGCGGTGGTGTCGGTGCCGGGCTCTTCACGGCGATGGACGCCAACAAGGATGGCGCGGTGACGAGCGACGAGATGAAGGCTGCGTTCGATCGCTGGTACACCGAGTGGGACACGACGAAGAGCAACGCGCTGACGCAGGAGCAGCTCGTGGCCGGGCTCACCGCGGCGCTGCCGCCGCCGGCGCCCGCACCCGGGTTCACCGGCGGCGCCGGCCGCGGCGCGGCGCCCCAGCCGCAGACGCCCGATCCGGCGCACGTGCAGGCGATGATCGCTGCGCTGCCGGCCGCAGCGCCTGCCAAGCCAAAGCAGGCGCGCAAGGTGCTCGTCCTTGCCAAGGCTGCGGGGTTCGTCCATTCCTCCATTCCGCTCGCCGCTCGCACCATCGAGGAGATGGGGAAAAAGTACGGCACCTGGACGACGACCATCACCTACGATCCGGCCGACGTCAACGAGGCTAACCTCAAGCAGTACGACGCGATCTTCCTGGCGAGCACGACGGGGGCGTTCATCGACGAGCCCACCGACGCCGCCGCGACCGCGGCGCGTCGCAAGGCGCTGCTCGACTTCGTCCGAGAAGGCAAGGGGCTCGCCGGTATCCACGCCGCCAGCGACTCGTACCATCAGAATCGGCCGGATCCCAACGCGCCTCCCGGCGGCGGCCGGCAAGGCCGCGGCGGCGGTGGCCGTGGTGGGCAGACCGCACAGGTCGTCGCGCAGTTCATCGCGCAGGGCGACAAGAACGCCGATCAGAAGCTGACCAGGGACGAGTTCATGGCGCTGTCCGAGGCGTGGTTCGCGAAGCTGGACACTGACAAGTCCGGACGGATCACGCAGGCCGACTTCCCGCAGCGGTTCACCTCGAACGTGATGCCACCGCCGCCACCGCCGGCGCCTGCGGGCCGGGGCAATGGCCAGGCGGCGGCGACGAAAGAGAATCTCGGTCCCGACAACCAGGTCGGCACGTGGCCCGAGTTCAATACGATGATCGGCGGCTTCTTCAAGTTCCACTGGAACGACGGCCAGGACATCGCAGTCAAGGTGGACGATCCGAACAGCCCGCTGACGAAGATGTTCAAGGGCAACCCGCAGCTGACGAAAGAGCATCAGGGAGTGAAGTTGCCGCCGATGGTGGTCGTCGACGAGACCTATACCTTCGGCCGCGAGACCTATTCGCGGAAGAACCTGCACATCCTGACCAGCATCGACTACGGGAAGATGAGTGCGCCCGACAAGGCGAAGGAACAGAACCCGCGGGCCGACGGCGACTACGGCCTCAGCTGGATCCGCCGTGAAGGGAAGGGCCGGGTCTTCTACGAGGCGCACGGGCACAACGAGGCGGTCTACGCGATCACCCCGATGCTCGAGCACGTGCTCGCAGGTATGCAGTACGCGCTCGGCGATCTGGCGGCCGACGACAGCCCGAGCCAGAAGTAGCGTCCCATGTAGCGTCCGGCTTTAGCCGGACCGAACCTCACCAGCCGCGCTGATGTCAACGATGCACTCCGACGCCATCAGCGCGGCTGCCGCTCTCCTGTGGCAGCACTGGACCAACGCCACCCGCATTCCCGAGCTTCCGCCCGACTGCCGCCCCGAGACCCGGGCTGACGGCTACGCCATCCAGCGAGCGCTCGCGGGCCTCTCGGGCCAACCCGTCGTCGGCTGGAAGATCGCGGCGACGAGCGTCGCCGGTCAGCGCCACATCGGCGTCGACGGTCCGCTCGCGGGAAGCCTCCTCGCCGACCGCGTGATCGCCACAGGCGGATCGCTCCCGATCGACAGCAACCTGATGAGGGTCGGCGAAGCGGAGTTCGCGTTTCGCCTTGCGCGTCCGCTCCCTCCGCGCGATCGGCCGTACGAGATCGGCGAGGTGCTCGACGCGGTCGGCACGCTGCAGCCCGCGATCGAGATCCCCGACTCGCGGTACGCGAGCTTCGCGATCGTCGGCGCGCCGCAGCTCGTCGCCGACAACGCGTGCGCATGGTTCCTCGCCGTAGGCGCGGCCTCGACCGCGGACTGGCGCTCGATGGATCTCGCGGGCCACACCGTCGACGCCTTTCTCAACGGCGTGAAGGCGGCGGAGGGAATCGGCGCGAATGTTCTGGGCGATCCCCGGGCGGCGCTGACGTGGCTGGCGAACGAGCTGCGAGTGTTCGGCACGGGACTGCGCGCGGGCGATCTCGTCACGACCGGTACGTGCATCCCTCCCGTGCCGCTCGCGCCCGGCGATTCCTTTTGTGTGGATTTCGGCGTGTTGGGTTCGTGTGACGTCAGTCTCCTGTAGTGTCCGCCTTCAGGCGGACCGGACGTTACAACTGAACCAGCAACTTCCCCGTCGTCTTCCGGCTCTCGAGGTCGCGGTGCGCGTCGGCCACGGCGTCGAGCGGATACGTTCGTGCGACCCGCACCTTGACCGCGCCCTTCGCGACGTAGCCGAACACGTCGCTCATCCGCGACAGCAGCTCGTCACCGGCGATGTAGTGACCCAGGGACGGCCTCGTCAGGAAGAGCGAGCCGCGCTGGTTGAGCACCGCGGGATCGAACGGCGGAACGGGCCCGCTCGACTGGCCGAACAGCGCGAGCATTCCGCGCGTCCGGAGCACGTTCAGGCTCTTGTCGAACGTCGTCCGGCCCACGGAGTCGTACACGACGTCGACGCCGCGTCCGTTCGTCATCCGCTTGATCTCGGTCTCGAAATCCTGAACGGTGTAGACGATCGTCTCGTCCGCGCCGAGCGCCCGCGCCTCGCGCGCCTTTTCCTCCGTCGAGACCGTCGCAAAGACGCGCGCGCCGCGCAGCTTCGCCATCTGCACGACGAGGCCGCCGGTGCCGCCCGCCGCGGCATGGACCAGGCAGCTGTGGCCCGACGACAGCGGGAACGTCGAGTGGGTCAGGTAGTGCGCCGTCGCGCCCTGCAGCATGATCGCCGCGGCCATCGAGAGATCGACCCCGTCTGGAACCTTGACCAGCCTCTCGGCCGGCACGATCGCATACTCCGCGTACGAGCCGCGCACCATCGCATACGCCACGCGATCCCCGGGCGCCACGCCCGTGACGCCAGGACCGACACGTTCCACGATGCCCGCCGCCTCGTTTCCGAGGACGGCCGGCATCTCCGCTTTGTACAGGCCAGCGCGGAAGTACACGTCGATGAAGTTGACGCCGCTGTAGGCGATGCGAACCAGCGCCTCGTTCGGTTCTGGCTCAGGCACCGGCACATCGACCAACTGCATCTTCTCGGGACCGCCGTACTCGGCGACGATGACTCGTTTCATATTCAGCTTCCAGCTTCCAGCTTCCAGCTCTCAGCTCCAGCCCAACTTGCAACTCCGAGTTCAGGCCCTCGCGAGTTCCTCGCGGCGGTATGCCAGCGCGAGCAGCGACACCGGGTGCACAACCTCCATCGTCCGGCCGCGATCGCGAAGGCCGCGCGCAATCTGCAGATGACAGCCCGGGTTCGCGGTGGCGACGATGTCCGCGCGCGTGCGATCGAGGTGATCGACCTTTCTGTGCAGGAGCGACTCGGCCTGGGCCGGCTGCGTCAGGGCGTACACTCCCGCGGCACCGCAGCACCACGTCGATTCAGGAAGCTCGACGACCGACACGCCGGGCAGCAGGCGAAGCAGCGCACGCGGCTGAGCCGAGACCTTCTGGCCGTGCACGAGGTGACACGAGTCGTGATACGTCACGGTGGCGGGCTCGTCGAAGGGCGCGCACTTCGGGGCGCGACAGCCGATCTGCGCCAGCCACTCGCTGATGTCGCGGATCTTGCGGTCCCAGTCGCGCGCGCGCCCGGCGTAGCGAGGATCGTCCTCGAGCAGGCGGCCGTAGCGGCGCAGATGGGATCCGCAGCCGCCGGCGTTCGTGACGATCGCGTCGTAGCGGTCGGGCGAAATCGCGTCGATCATCCTGCGCGCGAGATCCGCGGCCGCGTCGAGCTCGCCGTTGTGCGCATGGAGGGATCCGCAGCACGGCTGCGGCGACGGCGTATCGACCGCGCACCCGTTGGCAATCAGGACGTCCACGGTGTCCCGGTTGACGCTGGAGAACACCAGGTCCTGGATGCATCCCGTCAGCATCGCGACCCGGTACTTCGGTTCGCCGTCCGGCCGCTCCTCGCGCGCGATCAGCTGGTGCGAGAACGCGCCGGCAATGCGAGGCGCCTGAGGCTCGAGCGTGCGAAGCGACGTCGGCAGAAAACGAGCAAGCCCGAACCGTCTCACCACGCTCTCGGCGCCGCTTCGCTGGTAGATCCGCAGAAGTCTGCCAGCCGCGCGCAGCGCTCCGGGACGTTTGAAGAGAAATCGCAGCGTGAGCGTGCGCCAGAACGACCGCGCCGCGCCCTGATGCGCGCGCGACCGCTCGCTGTCGCCGCGCGCCGTCTCGAAGAGCTCCGCGTAGTCGACGCCGGCCGGGCACGCGGTCTGACAGGCGAGGCACCCGAGGCAGTAGCTCATTTCGTCGGCGAAGGCGCGCGACACCTCCAGGTCGCCGTCCGCGATCGCGCGCATCAGCGCGATGCGTCCGCGCGGGCTGTTCCGCTCGCGCTTCGTCGCGTCGTAGGTGGGGCACGTCGGCAGGCACATCCCGCAGTGCATGCACTGCTGGAGGATCGAGTAGTCCAGGGTGCGCAGGGTGTGCATCGCGGATTGCCGATCAGTCGAAGATCTTCCCGGGGTTCAGCAATCCGTCCGGATCGATCGCGCGCTTGACCTGGCGCATGAGCGCGAAGCTCGCGTCGCCCATCTGCATCCGGAGCCAGGGCTTCTTCGCGAGGCCGACTCCGTGCTCTCCCGTAATGGTGCCGCCAAGCTCCAGCGTCTTCTTCACGATCGTATCGAGCGCGCGGTGCACCCGGTCCATTTCGGCGGCGTCTCGCTCGTCGGTGAGGAACGTCGGATGGAGATTTCCGTCGCCCATGTGGCCGAAGGTACCGATCTGCAGCTCCAGCGCGGCCGCCGTCTCCGCGATGAAGGCGACCATCGCCGCCAGCTCGCTCCGCGGCACGGTGACGTCTTCGAGGATCGTCGTGGGGCGCCGGCGCGCCAGCGCCGCAAACGCGTTGCGGCGCGCCGATGCGAGCTGCAGCGCCTCAGCCTCGTCGCGCGCCGCGCGGACGTCGCGAGCGCGGTGCGATCGCGCGATCGCCGCCATCTGCGCGGCCTCGTCGGCCACCGCAGCGGGATGGCCGTCGGTTTCCATGAGCAGGACGGCCGCGCAGTCCGTCGGGAGCCCGACGTGCGCGAAGTCCTCGACGGCGCCCGCCGTCACCCGATCCAGGAACTCCAGCGTGCACGGGATGATCCGCGCGGCGACGATCGCCGACACGGTTTCCGCCGCGTCCTCGATCCGATCGTAGAGCGCGAGCAGCGTCTGGCGGGCGGCAGGCCGCGGCACGAGCTTGAGCAGCACTTCCGTGATGATCCCGAGCGTGCCCTCGGACCCGACGAACAGATCCTTCAGCGAGTAGCCGGCGACGTCCTTGACGCACGCGCTTCCGAGCCGCGCGATCTCGCCGCTCGCGAGCACTATCTCGAGAGCCATGACGTAGTCCCGGGTCACGCCGTACTTCAGCCCGCGCAGGCCGCCGGAGTTCTCCGCGACGTTTCCGCCGATGGTGCTGATCCGCTGCGATCCGGGGTCGGGCGGATAGAACAGGCCGTGCCGGCCCGCCGCTTCGTCGATCCGCTGCGTGATCGCGCCAGGCTGCGCGCGCAGCGTGAGGTTGCGCGCGTCAACCTCGATAATTCGATCCATCCCCGTGAGACACAGCACGAGCGATCCGGGCGTGGGCACGCTTCCGCCGCTCAGTCCGGTACCGGAACCGCGCGTGACGATCGGTGTCCGATTTGCCGCCGCCAGCCGGACGCACTCGGCAACCTGCGCCGTGCTCCGCGGAAAGACCACCGCCGACGGGCGCTCCTTCAGCGCCGCCGTGCCGTCGAAGCTGTAGGGCACCAGATCTTCAGGCTGGGTCAGCACCGCGTCGGGCCCGACGACCGAGGAGAGGGCGCTGATGAGGGACATCGGAGTGGTTATAAGGGGCTCTAGGCTCTGGGCTTTAGGCTCTAGGGGACTCTTGGGCTTTAGGCTCTGGGGCGCCAGGCTTCGGTCGTGGATCTGAAAGATCTTGCCAAAGCCGAGAGCCCAAAGCCCAAAGCCATTCCGTTCACTCCACTACGCGCTGCCGCTGTTCGCCAAGCCCTTCGACGCCGAGGCGCATCTCGTTCCCGGCGCGCAGGTAGACGGGCGGCTTCCTGCCGTGTCCGACCCCCGGAGGCGTGCCGGTGCTGATGACGTCGCCGGGATGCAGGCTCATGAACCGGCTCAGGTAGCTCACGAGGAACGCGACCCCGAAGACCATCGTCGCGGTCGACCCGTTCTGATGGCGCTGCCCGTCGACCTCCAGCCAGAGATCGAGCGACTGACAGTCGTCGACGTCATCGGCGGTGACCAGCCACGGCCCGATGGGTCCGAACGTGTCGGCGCTCTTCCCTTTCACCCACTGCCCCGTTCCCTCGAGCTGGTAGGCGCGCTCTGACAGATCGTTGATCACGCAGAAGCCGGCGACGTGGGACATCGCGTCCGCTTCCGGCGCGTACTTCGCCGGCTTGCCGATGACGACGCCCAGCTCCACTTCCCAGTCGCTCTTCTGCGAACCGCGGGGAAGCACCACGTCGTCGCTGGGACCGCAGATGCTCGACGTCGCTTTCATGAAGACGATGGGCTCAGCGGGTACCGGCATGTTCGACTCGGCCGCGTGATCCGAATAGTTCAGCCCGATGCAGATGAACTTTCCGACGCCTGCCACGCAGGGCCCGAGGCGCGGCGACCCGTTGACCTTCGGCAGAGAATGGAGATCGAGCTTCCTCAACTTCGCGATCGACTCCGGGAGGAGCGCGCTGCCCGCGATGTCGGGCACCACACCGGAAAGATCTCGAATCACACCGTCGCCATCGAGCGCACCCGGACGCTCCTTCCCCGGCTCACCAAAACGCAGCAGCTTCAATCAATCCTCCTCGGCAGGACCTTGAACCTTGAACCTTGTAACATACTCGACGAGTTTTGCATGCACACCAAAGACGTGCTAGTGTCCGGTCTCGTTAAGTGCAGCGAATGCGGGAGATTTGTATGCAGAACACTGGTCGGGTCGCGTTCGTTGGAGTCCTCGCCGCGGCACTCGGAATGGCTTCGCTGCTCGCGTCCACGGCGATCGAACAGGCGCCCGCCGCTACGGGACAGGCCGCGAGCGCGCCGCCGCCGGATCCGGGCCCGAAGATTCCGGATGGCTTCACGCCGATCTTCAACGGCAAGGATCTCACTGGCTGGCACGTCAGCAAGACCAATCATCACGGCACCACGCCTGACTATCGCGTGCTTCACGGGCTCATCGTCGGCACGCAGAGCCCGCGCGGCAAGGGCGGGATCCTGCTCACCGACAAGAAATACAAGAACATCGAAGTGTACATGGAGATCAAGCCTGACTGGGGCTGCGACAGCGGGCTCTTCCTTCGTTCGAGCGAAGCCGGCGAGGCGTATCAGGTGACGCTCGACTATCTCCCAGGCGGCAACATGGGCGGCATCTACGGCGAGCGTCTCACCGGTGTCCAGGGCGGCGGCGCGGCGGCGGCGAAGCTCACGCCCGAAGAGCGCGAGGCGCGGTCCTGGCAGAAAGCCTGGAAGCGTGAAGCGTGGAACGCCGTCCGCGCGAGGATCGAAGGCGACGTGCCCCACATCACGGTCTGGATCAACGATCAGCTCGTCACCGACTTCACGGACACCGCCAATCATGCCGCGAACGGCGCCACCGACGGCATGATCGCCATTCAGATGCACTACACCGACGAGAAGACGCCGCGGTGGGTCGATGGCGGCTTCTGGCGCTGGCGCGTGATCGCCGTGAAAGAGCTTCCCGCCCAGTAGCGCCTGATGAACACGACTCCGACCAGAGCGCGATACGTCGTCACCGCGTTTACGGTGACGCTCGCCGTCATCACGTATATCGATCGCGTCGGCATCGGCGTCGCCGCGCCGACCATCCGCAAGGAGCTCGGCCTGTCGACGATTGAGCTTGGCTGGGCGCTGTCCGCGTTCGGCTGGGCCTACGCCGTCTTCGAGATTCCCGGCGGCTGGCTCGGCGATCGCATCGGGCCGCGCCGCGTGCTGATGCGGATCGTGCTGTGGTGGTCCTTCTTCACCGCGGCGACCGGCTGGGCGTGGAACGGGTGGTCGCTCGCGATTACGCGAGGGCTCTTCGGCGCGGGCGAGGCCGGCGCGTTCCCGAACATGACGCGCGTCTTCACGACCTGGCTTCCCGTGAAAGAACGCGAGCGGGCGCAGGCGATTCTCTGGCTGGCCACGCGGGTCAGCGGCGCGTTCACGCCACTCCTCGTCGCCCTGCTGATGACCACGATCTCGTGGCGCCGGACGTTCGAGCTCTTCGGCCTGATCGGCGCGATCTGGGCGTTCTTCTTCTACCGCTGGTACCGTGACTCGCCGGCCGAACACCCGAGCGTGAACAAGGCGGAGCTGGCGCTGCTGCCTCCGCAGACGGAGACCGCGCTCGCCCACGAAGGCGTGCCGTGGGCGATCATCTTCTCCAGCAAGCACGTGTGGCTCCTCTCGATCCAGTACATGTGCGTGGCGTACGGGTGGTGGTTCTACATCAACTGGCTTCCGACTTACCTTCGCGAGGCGCGCGGGACGAGCGTCACGTTCGGCGCGCTGCTGTCGGGGCTGCCGCTCCTGCTCGGCGGGCTCGGGTGCATGGTGTCGGCCTTTCTCGTTCCGCGGCTGACGAAGAGGTTCGGCAGCGTCTCGATCGCGCGGCGCATCATCGCGGTTGTCGGCTTCGTCGGCGCGTCGACGTGCATGTTTCTCTTCACCGGCGTCGCGGATCCCGTGCGCGCGATGTTTGTCCTGGGCATGGCCGGCTTCTTCAACGACTTCGTGATGCCGGCAGCATGGGCCAGCACGATGGACATGGGCGGACGATTCGCGGGGACGGTCTCGGGCGCCATGAACATGATGGGCAGCATCGCCGGCGCCTCGTCGGTCACCGTCGTCGGCTACCTGCTGGCCTGGACTTCGGGCGACTGGACGCTGACGTTCTATGTGTTTGCCGCCATCTACCTCGTGGGTGCGGTCTGCTGGCTGTTTCTCGATTCGCATACGCCGGTGGTGGGAGGGCAAGCGTGACACTAGCTAGCTCCAGCTGCCAGCTGCCAGTTCCTCATGAAGGTCTTGGGAGCAGAGTAGATCGACTAGGATCTGGATGCTCTAGCTGGAAGCTGGGAGCTGGAGGCTGGCCGCTAGTAGTGGAGGTCCGATGCGTTCGACATTTGCATTCATCGTTGGGGTCGGCCTGATGCTGGCTGCGCCGCTGGCGCAGGCGCCGGCGAGCAAGCCTGCGCAGGGGAAGACGGCCAAGACGCTCGACATCTACGTCATCGACGTCGAGGGCGGCAAGGCGACGCTCTTCGTCTCGCCCACCGGCGAGACGGTGCTGCTCGATTCGGCCAACCCCGGCCCGCGCGATCAGGAACGCATCATGTCGGTGCTGACCGCCGCCGGGGTCAAGCAGATCGATCACATGGTGACGACCCACTATCACGTGGATCACATCGGGGGCATGCAGGAGCTCGCGAAGCAGATTCCGATCAAGCACTTCGTCGATCACGGGCCGAGCGTCGAGGAGCGTGAGCAGGTCGCGGGATTCCAGGCCGCTTACGCCGAGCTCCGTTCGAAGGCGAAGCACACGGTCGTGAAGCCGGGCGACAAGCTGGCGGTTGGCGGCCTCGACTGGCGCGTGGTCACCTCGGCGGGCAAGGCGATCAAGACGCCGCTGCCCGGCGGCGGCAAGCCGAATCCCTACTGCGCCGAGTTCAAGCCGCGCGAGAACCTGCGCGACCCGGAGAACGCCCAGTCGCTCGGCAGCGTCATCAGTTACGGCAAGTTCCGCGCGATCGATCTCGGCGATCTGCTCTGGAACAACGAAGGCGATCTCATGTGCCCGACCAATCCGATCGGGACGGTCGACGTCTACCTCGTGACGCACCACGGCACCGATCCGTCCGGCGCGGCGGCGCTCGTGCACGCGCTGCAGCCTCGCGTCGCGATCATGCAGAACGGCACGCGAAAGGGCGGCACGCTCCAGACCTCGCAGATCATCAACGCCTCGCCGGGCCTCGAGGACCTGTGGCAGCTGCACTGGTCCTACAACGGCGGCGTCGAGCACAACCCGGCCGGCCTGTTCATCGCCAACGTCGACGAGCCGGCGGTGATTGCGAACATCCTGACAGCGCCTCCGCCGGCGCCGCGAGGCGGCGGGCCAGGCGGGCCTCCGCTGGTTATCACCTCGCCTACCATGCCACCGTCGCTGACGCCTCCGGGAGCGGCCGCAGCCACACCGCCGGCAGCACCTCCGACTGCCGCGCCAACTGGCACAGCTCCGGCTGCCGTTGCGCCCACGGCGCCTCCAACCGCAGGAGCGCCAGGCGATCCGGCTCCACCGGCGGGACGTCAGGGTGGTGGTGGCGGCGGCCGCGGAGGCGGCCAGGCGCACGCCGGCCCCGCGTTCTGGATCAAGGTCTCGGCGCAGGCTGACGGAACGTTCACCGTCACGAACACACGCAACGGATTCACGAGGACGTATCAGGCGCGATAGTTTTCAGCTGCCAGTTTCCAGCTGCCAGCTGCCAGCTTCCAGCTTCCAGGTTCCAGCTAAGAACATTCTGATCACAGCCGATCGACTAGGATCGGAAAGCTCTAGCTGGAAGCTGGGAGCTGGAAACTGGTAGCTTCCCAAAACACATGGCTCACACTCCCGTACTCGACAGCTTCAAACTCGACGGAAAGATCGCGCTCATCACCGGCGGCGCGCGCGGACTGGGCCTGACGATGGCGACGGCGCTGGCGGAAGCGGGCGCGGACGTCGCGCTGTCGGGAAGGACGATCGCGACCTGCGACAGCTCCGCGTCAGCGATTGCCTCGGCGACCGGCCGCCGCGCGAAAGGCTTCGCTGCGGACGTGACGTCTGCGGCCGACATCGAACGGCTCGTCGCCTCCGTCGAAAAGGAGCTCGGTCCGATCGACATCCTGATCAACAACGCGGGCGTGAACATCCGCGGAACGATCGATCAGCTGTCGGAGGCGGACTGGGATTCGGTCATCGACACCAACCTGAAGGGCCCGTTCCTGTGCGCCAGGGCCATCGGGCCAGGCATGGTCAAGCGCGGATGGGGACGTGTGGTGAACCTGGGCTCCATCCTCGGCGCGGTCGGGCTCGGCGGGCGGGCCCCATACGCGTCCTCGAAAGCCGGCGTGATGAACATGACCCGGGTGATGGCGCTCGAGTGGGCGGGTACCGGCGTCACGGCAAATGCGATCTGCCCGGGACCGTTCGCGACGGAGATGAATCTGCCGCTGCTGAACGATCCGGTGAAGTACCAGGAGTTCGTGAAGAAGATCCCGATGGGACGCTGGGGCGAGCTCGACGAGATCACCGGCGCCGTCGTGTTCCTCTCCTCGCCGGCCTCCTCCTTCGTCACCGGCAGCGCGCTCTTCGTCGACGGGGGCTGGACGGCGCAGTAGCAGGAACGGTCAGGTCCGGCGCGCGAGCTCCTCCTCCGCGATGTGGAAGGCGGCGTTCGCCGCGGGAATCCCCGCGTAGACGGCCACCTGCAGCAGCACCTCTTCGAGGTCGCACGGCTCGAGCTCGTGCGACAGCCCGGTCGCGACGTGCAGGCGGAATTCCTCCCATCGGCCGAGCGCGGCGGTCGTCGTCAGAACGAGCAGCCGGCGCGTGCGCCGATCGAGCCCCGGACGCGTCCAGATCGTTCCCCACGGAACATCCGCAATCAGCCCCTGGAAGTCGCGCGTGAAGTCCGACGTCCTGCCGATCGCGCGCTCGACGTAATCGTCGCCGAGCACCGCGCGGCGGACCCGCATACCCGCCTCCCTCCGATCCGGCGATCGCGCGACGAGGAAGTCGAGCAGCGCTCGACTGAAGGAGCGCGGCCGCTCGAGGTTGGAGAGGTGCGCGGCGGGGAGCCGCACCGCGCGCGCCCCGGGAATCGAGCCGGTGAGCACCGACCCGTGCCCGTCCCATGGCATCGCGACGTCGAGGTCGCCGCTGATGACGAGCGTCGCGACGCCTATCCCCGAGAGGATCGGCGTCTGATCCATGTCGCGGATCGCCGCGCAGCAGCCGGCATAGCCGGCGGGATCGGTTGCGAGCAGCGTCCGCCGTGTCGACGCGACGACCGGCGCGCCTGACGCCAGCACGGGCGGCGAAAAGAAGCGGCCCATCACCATGTCGGCGATGCCCGCGATCCCCTGCTCGAGCACCGTCCGGCGGCGCGTCTCCATCGCCGAGGGATCCGCGAGCCGCGACGTCGTGTTCGCGAGCACGAGGTGCGTGAGGCGATCCGGCGCGTGGACGCCGAGCCACTGCCCGATCATGCCCCCGATCGAGAGGCCGCAGAATGCGAAGCGATCGACGCCGCACGCGTCCGCCAGGGCCAGCACGTCGCGGCCGAGATCTCCGATGGTGTACTCGGAGTCCCGATCTGAACCGGCGATCGCGGATCCACCGTGGCCGCGGAGATCGTAGCGAAGGACCTTGAAGTGCGGGATGAGATCGGCGACCTGCGCGTCCCACATCCCGTGATCGACGCCGAGCGAATGCGACAGGATGACGACAGGACGGTCATCCGCCCCCTCGAAGCGGTAGTAGCACGCACGGCCGTCGATCGTCGCGAGCGGCATGCTAGTGGCCCTGGGACAGCAGCCTGCGGCGCAGGATCTCCGCAGAGCCGAGATACGCCTCGGGCGCGTCGAGCGTGCGGAGGTCGTCCGGGCTCAACACCGCTGCCGCCTCCGGCAGCGCCGACAACGCCGCGCGGAAGCCTTCCCCGGTTTCGCGGCTTCTCGCCAGCGCCCTGGCGACGATGTCCTTCGCCGCGTCCTTGCCGACCGAGCCGGACATCAGCATCATCGCGCGCTCGGCGAAGATCTCGCCCTTCGTGGATTCGATGTTCGATCGCATCCGCGCCGCATCGACCGTCATCCCGCTCGCGGCGCCGGCGAGCGATTGCACGGCCGCGCCCGCGGCCTGGACGACCGCCGCGATGGTCGGCCATTCGGCGTGCAAGCCTCCGACCGATCGCTCGTGCTCCTGGACCATCCCGCTCAGGAACGCCGCAACGAGGGAGGGCACGCGCGTCGCCGCGGCCAGCGCTGCCGCGCAACCCGCGGGATTCCTCTTGTTCGGCATCGCCGACGACCCGCCGCCAGGCTCCGAGACCTCGCCGACCTCCGCCTGCATCAGCAGCGCGATATCGCGGGCGATCTTTCCCAGCGTCGCCGTATAGATCCCCAGGCTCGCGACGAGATTCGCGATCCGATCGCGGTGCGTGTGCCAGGGCGCGTCGGGCATCACGAGGTCCAGTTCGTCCGCGAGTGCCTGCGCGACCTCCATTCCCCGATCGCCGAGCGCGGCCATCGTGCCGGACGCGCCTCCACACTGCACGATGCGGCAGTCGTCGAACGCATCCGTCACGCGCGTCCATCCGCGCTCGAGCGCGGCGACCCAGCCGGCGGCCTTCAGGCCGAACGTGATCGGCGGCGCCGGCTGCAGAAGCGTGCGCGCGAGCATCACGGTCTGCGCGTGCCGCTCGGATGCATCGCGAAGCGTCCGCACGAGCCGATCGTGATCGGCGGCGATCGCCGGCCGCGCGCGCGACAGCACGATCGCCATCGCGGAATCGGTGATGTCCTGGCTGGTCGCGCCCCAGTGGACGTACCGCGCGCTGTCCGCGTCGGTAGCCCTCACTTTCGCGGTCAACGCATTGACGAGTGGAATGGCCACGGTCCCGGACTCCCGCGCTTCCCTGGCGATCGGCGCGGCGTCGAACGGGCTGCCGCAGGCGGCTGCCTGGATCGCAGTCGCGGCGCCGCGCGGGATGACTCCCAGATCCGCCTCGACCTTGGCGAGCGCGCCCTCGACGTCGAGCATCGCCTGCAGCATCGAGCGATCCGAGAAGAGTTCGCTCAGCGCATCCGTCGTCGCCAGTGTGTCAATCAGCCGCGAGCTCATAGGATCGATCGACCGCCCTCACAGATCGAAGAAGACCGTTTCCCTCTCACCCTGGAGCCTGATCTCGAAGAGCCACTCGCTCGTCCCGTCCGGCTGCGCGAGCAGCGTCTCCCTGCGTTCCACGGGCACGGAGGCGAGAAGCGGATCCTCGTCGAGGCCGTCGCTGCCCTGGAAATAGATGCGCGTGTAGATCTGCCGAAGCAGGCCGCGCGCGAAGAAGCAGACGTTGATGTGCGGCGCCTGAGCGACGCCGCCCTGACCGGCGACCCGGCCCGGCACGATCGTGTCGAACAGGCACGTGCCATCCGCCGCGGTCGGGAGTCGTCCGAATCCCGAGAACGCCGGTGGCGCCGAAACGGCCGCCGGATCCGTGGGCCTCACGTATTGCCCGTCGGCGTCCGCCTGCCACAACTCGATGAGCGCGTCGGGCACTGCCATGCCGTCGCCGTCGAACACTCGGACGCGAAGGCGGATGCGCGCGCCCTTCGTTCCGGCGTCCGCGATCGTCCCGAGCGATGCGTTTTCGGCGAGACCGAAATGGAAGAACGGCCCGACGGTCTGCGACGACGTCGCGGTGAGGCGCTCCGGCTCGCGGCTCATGCGGGTCATCATACACAATTGGGTTACGATCGCTGGCTCCGCATGACAAACACACACATCGATCCTCACTTCGAACGCCTCGCCGTCGTCGGCGCGGGCAACATGGGCAGCGGCATCGCGCAGAAAATGGCGACCGAAGGATTCCAGGTCGTGCTCGTCGACCTCGACGATGGCAAGGTCGCGCGCGGCCTGCAGATCATCGAGAGCACGCTCGCCGACGGCGTTGGGCGCGGGATCTTCAGCAGCGGCGACGCCGCGGCGATCGCCGGACGCGTCACTGGCACCGCGAAGTTCGACGATCTCGCCGGCGTCGATCTCGTGGTCGAAGCCGTCTTCGAAGATCTGCAGGTCAAGAAGGACGTCTTCCAGAGACTCGACGGCGTGTGCGGCCCGGGCACCATCCTCGCGACCAACACCTCGTCTTACTCCGTCACGGAACTCGCCGCGGCGACGCGTCATCCCGAGCGGGTGCTCGGCCTGCACTACTTCTTCCACCCGGCGAAGAACCGCCTCGTCGAAGTGATTGCCGGCGAGAAAACGGATGCCGGGCTCCTGCGCCGGGCGTGGCGGCTGCAGGAGGCGCTGGGCAAGACCCCGATCGCCTCGCGGGACTCGTACGGCTTCATCGTGAATCGTTTCTTCCTCCCGTGGCTGACCGAAGCGGTTCGCATCGTGGAGGAAGGCCTCGCGAGCGCCGCGACCGTCGACGAGGCGGCGAAGAAGGCCTTCGGCATCGGCATGGGGCCTTTCCTGCTGATGAACGTGACCGGCGTACCGATCGCGCTCCATGCCGCGACGACGCTCGGCCGCGCGTTCGGCCCGATGTACGAGGCGCCGCCGCTCCTTCGCACGCAGGCGGAATCGGGTCAACCCTGGGAGATCGCGGGAACGCCCGATCCGGCGCAGTTCAGGGAGGTCGGCGATCGGTTGATGGCCGCAGCCTGCTACGTCGCCGCCGCGCTCGTGGACGAGAACGTGGGCACGATCGAGGACACCGACATCGGCGCACGCGTGGGCCTCCGGTGGCGGCGCGGTCCGTTCGAGCTGATGAACCACCTGGGTATCGATCGAGCGTCGGATCTCGCAGCCGGCTACGCGCATCGCTGGAACGCGGGACTTCCCGCGACGCTCGTCGATCAGGCGCGGACGGAGCGTCCGTTTCGCTTCTCCCTCGTGCGCACTCAGGTTGCGAACGGGATCGCGACGCTGACCATCAACCGGCCGGACGCGATGAACGCGCTGAACGAGGAGGTCGTCGCGCAGTTCGAGGACGCGTTCCGCGCGGCGGCCGGCGATCCCGGGGTGAGGGGAATCGTCATCGCGGGAAGCGGCAAAGCCTTCGTCGCCGGCGCCGACATCCGCTTCTTCGTCCGGAACATCGAGTCCGAGAATCTCGACCGGATCGCGGCGTTCACCGAACGCGGTCAGGCGCTCCTCAGGGCGATCGAGACGTCGAAGAAACCGGTCATCGCCCGCGTGCACGGCCTCGCGCTCGGCGGAGGCGTCGAGCTCGCGCTCGCGTGCCACGCGATCGTCGCCACGCCAAAAGCGTCGCTCGCGTTTCCCGAAACCGGCATCGGGATCTATCCGGGGCTGGGCGGGACGCAGCGGACGACGAAGCGCGTGGGCCGGGGACTGGCGAAGTGGCTCGTGCTGACCGGCCAGACGATTGCCGCAGGCGAGGCGCTCGCCATCGGCCTCATCGACAAGGTCGTGCCGTACGAGCAGCTGGACGAAGCGATCGCGGAGACGATTGCCGCAGGCATGCCAACCGGGCGCGGCGCTCGTCCCGTGCCGGCAACGCACGCCGGGATCGCCGCGTTCTTCGAGAGCCACGAGGTCGAGACGCTCCGGACGAAGGGCGCGCCCGAGGGGAGCGACGAGCGGATCGTCAAAGCCGTCAAGCGGATCGGATCCAAGGCGCCGATTGCGCTGCGGCTCGCCGAATCGCTGATCGATCGCGGCGCCGATCTCCCGATCCAGGACGGCCTGCGGCTGGAACTGTCCCACGTGCGCGAGATCTTCTCCACGCGCGACGCGTACGAAGGCCTGTCGAACCTGGGGAAGAAGGCGCCCGTGTTCGAGGGACGTTAGACGCCGATAGACGCGGATTACGCGGATTGCGCGGATCCGCGTGATCCGCGTGATCCGCGTCTATCGGCGTCTATCGGCGTCAAACGCCCGCCATCAACCGCATCAGGGCGTCCTGGCTCGCGTCGGCGCGGGACAGCTCGCCGACAATGCGCCCCGCGCGAAAGACGAGGATGCGGGTCGAGAGGTTGAGCACCTCGGGCATCTCGCTCGAAATCAGCACGATTGCATTGCCTGCGGCGGCGAGCTCGTCGACGAGCGCGTGAATCTCCGCCTTCGCGCCCACGTCGACGCCGCGCGTGGGCTCGTCGAGGATCAGCACGGGGCACCGTGCGGCCAGCCACTTCGTCAGCACGATCTTCTGCTGGTTGCCGCCCGAGAGAGCGGCGGCAAGGGTGTCGAGCCGCGGAGTCTTCAGCCGGAGGCGCTCGAAGAACGGCTGCGCCGTCTGCCGTTCGGCCGCGCCCGTGATGAACCCGAAGCGCGCGAGGCGGCGGAGGATCGACAGCGTCGCGTTGTCGAGGACGTTCATCGACAGGACGAGCCCCTGGCGCTTGCGATCTTCCGGTACGAGGCCGATGCCGAGCGCGATCGCGCGCGCGGCGCTGTCGACGCGCACCGGCCGTCCACGAACCGATATCTGTCCCGTCGCCGCACCGTCGAGCCCGAAAACCGCCTGCGCCACCTCGGACCGCCCGGCGCCCACGAGCCCCGCGAACCCGACCACTTCACCTGCGCGCACCGAGAACGACACGCCCGAGAATCCTGCCGGACTCGTGAGATTCTCGACGCGCAGCAGCTCGTCGCCCGGCGCGGCGTTCACGTGGCCCGGAAAGTACTCCTCGAGGCGGCGGCCGATCATCATCTCGACGAGCGACGCTCTCGTCACCGAGGACGACGGCACGGTGGCGACGTGTCGGCCGTCACGAAGCACGGTGATGGTGCCGCAGAGGCGAAAGACCTCTTCGAGCCGGTGGCTGACGTAGATGCAGGTGACGCCGCGCTCCTTCAACTCCCCGATCAGGGCGTAGAGCCGCTCGGCCTCGTGCTGCGACAGGCTGCTCGTCGGCTCGTCGAACACGATGAGGCGCGCGCCCTGTCCCATCGCGGCGGCGATCTGCAGCATCTGCTGCTGGCCGATCGTGAGATCCCCGACGGGCGTGCGGACGTCGATCGACGCGCCGATCGGCTTCAGCATCGCGTCCGCGCGCTGACGCATCTCGCGCTTCGCCAGCAGGCCGAACGCCGACGGCAGCGTGCCGAGGCAGAGGTTCTCCGCGACCGACAGGTTGTCGCAGAAGGCGAGCTCCTGGTGGACGATCGCGACGCCGGCCGCGAGCGCATCGGTCGGCCCGCCGAGCCGCACGGGCCGTCCGTCGATCACGATCCGCCCGTCGTCCGGCGCGTGAATCCCCGCGATGATCTTTCCGAGCGTGCTCTTGCCCGCCCCGTTCTCGCCGCAGAGCGCGTGGCACGAGCCTTTGGCGATCTCGAAGCTGACGTCGTCCAGCGCGACGACGCCCGGAAAGCGCTTCGTGATCCGGTCGACGCGATACATGCGATCAGTTCGGGAGCGCCAGGTACTCCGGCGGCACGTCGGTGAAGCCCCACGCTTTCAGCTGACGCGCCCACGTGCCGAGGTTCTCCTTCGAGACCTTCACCAGCTCCATCGGGATGATCTGCGGGACTTCCTGTTTCAGGTGAACCTTGTCGAAGATGCGCTGCACCGAGACGTGGCCCCAGAGGTACGTCGGCTGCGCGAGGAGGACGGGTGCGAGGCCTTTCTCGACGTAGGCCAGCTCCGCCGGCAGGCCGTCGACCGCGACGATCTTCACTTTCTCGGGGTTCAGATCCGTCAGCAGCGTCTGCGTGAAGAGCGGCCAGCCGCCAATCATCGCCCATCCCTGGATCTGCGGATACGCGTTCTGGACGCGGATCACTTCGGCCGCCGCGTCCTGCGCCGTTTCGATGTGGTAGAACGTGTCGACGATCTTGATCTTCGGGTATTTCGCGGCGGCAAGCTTGACGCCCTCGACGCGCTTGCGCAGGTTCGGCGCGTTCTGATTGCCCGCAAGGATGGCGATCGACCCCGTCTCTCCCATCTGCTTGGCGAGCTCGTCCATCACCGACTGCCCGGTCTTCACGTCGTCCACGCCATAGAACGCGAAGCGCTGCGACTCCGGCGCGTCGCTGTCGAACGTCATCACCGGCACGCCGCGCGCGACGGCATCGTTGATCGCGCCGGTCACCTTCCCGGCGTCGGAGCACGAGATGAGAATCGCGGACGCGCCTTCGTTGACCGCCTGCGCGATCCGCTGCGCCTGGACCTGTCCGTCCTCGCTCGGCGGCGTCAGCCACGCGATCTCGATCGGCACGCCGTGCTTCTCGGTCAGCTCCTTTGCCGCCGCCTCGGCGCCCGTGCGCGCGGACAGGAAGACGGGGTTCGTCGAGGCCTTGGCGATCATGGCGATCTTCAGCCCGCGGGCTGCCGCGGTCTGGCCGGCAGGCGCCGGCTGCGACCCGCCGCAGGCCGCGCCGAAGAGCAGGCCGGCGACCGCCACGGTGAACGTGATGCTCGAAGCGAAACGCGACACGCGCATAGAAGGCTCCTTGTGTGCCTGACGGCCTTGGGCCTTAGGCTCTAGGCTCTGGGCTTCAGCCGCCTGGCCTGGAAACGGGCGCTCGCCTGATCGAGAACGACGGCGATGATAATCGCGCACCCGATGATGATCCACTCGTAGTTCTGATCGAAATGGAGCGTGCGGATCGATTGCCGGATGAGCACGATCAGCAGGGCGCCGAGGAGCGCGCCCGCGGCGCTGCCCTTCCCGCCTGACAGGCTCGCGCCGCCGACGACCGCCGACGCGATGACGTAGAGCTCGTAGCCCGTCGCGTCGGAGCACGACGCCGATCCGTAGAAGCTCGCGCCCATGAACGCCGCCAGGCCGGCCGTCAGGCCGGACAGGACGAAGACGACGATCTTCACCCGCCCGATTGGCACGCCCGAGAAGCGGCTCGCTTCGGCGTTTCCGCCGACGGCAAACACCTGCCGCCCGCCAACGGTCTGGATCAGATACACGCTGCCCGCCACGGCCACGAGGATCATCACCAGCATCGGGACCGGGTAGAGCGAATCGCCGAGACCGAGCGACGCCTTCGCGACGCTGGTGAGCGACCGCGGGAGCAGGATGCTCTCGGCGTTGCTCGCCACGAACGCGACGCCGCGCACGATCCACATCGTGCCGAGCGTGATGATGAACGGGTGGACGCCGAGCCCGACGACCAGCGCGCCGTTGATCGCGCCGCAGGCGAGGCCGATGCCGAGCGAGACCGCGAGCCCGAGCGCGATCGTCGTCCCGGGGTCGAGCGCGCCGGCGGCGCGCAGCATCATCGCGGTTACGCACCCCGGCCAGCGCGTAGACGGAGCCGACGGACAGATCGATGCCGCCGGAGATGATCACGATCGTGGCGCCAACGGCCATGATCGCGAAGAAGCTGGCATCGGTCGCCGTCTGGATGAGGGTGTGCGAGTTGAGAAAGTTGTTGACCGTCGCGCCGGACCGCGCGTCGACGTGGGATCCGGCGAGCGCCGCCAGCGCGCCGCCCAGCAGGAGGATCACGATCACGAGCCCCATCTGGGGCGACGCCAGCGTTCGTCGAAGCATCCGCGGAGGCGAGTATATCCGCTCAGCCCTCGACCATCCGCATCCCGCCTTCTCCGTAGCGCTCGCCTGCCGCGGCACCCAGTGGAAACAGGCGGTCGATCGCCTCGAGGTCCTCGCGCGTCAGAGTGAGCTGCGCGGCCCCGAGGTTGTCCTCGAGGTACTTCAGGCGCTTCGTTCCCGGAATCGGGAACATGTCGTCGCCCTGCGCCAGCACCCACGCCAGCGCGAGCTGCGCGGGCGTACAGTTTTTATTCTGCGCGAGATCCTTCACGTGCGCCGCGAGCGCGAGATTCTTGTCGAGCGCCGCTTCCTGGAAGCGTGGATTGGTCCGGCGCCAGTCGTCGGCCGCGAGATCGGACGGCCGCTGTATCGCGCCGGTGAGGAACCCGCGGCCGAGCGGGCTGTACGGCACGAACGCGATGCCGAGCTCGCGCAGCGTCTCGAGTACGCCGTTCTGTTCCGGCTCGCGCGACCAGAGGGAGTACTCCGACTGCACGGCGGCCACGGGGTGGACGGCATGCGCGCGACGAATGGTCGACGGCCCCGCTTCCGACAAGCCGACGGCCCGCACTTTTCCTGCGCTCACCAGATCGCTCAGCGTGCCCATCACGTCCTCGATCGGCACCTTCGGATCGACGCGATGCTGATAGTAGAGATCGATCCGTTCGACGCCGAGACGCCGCAGGCTTCCGTCGCAGGCCCTGCGGATCGTCGCCGGCGAGCTGTCGGCGCCGCCGATCTTGCGTGACGCCGGATCGATTTGAAAACCGAACTTCGTCGCCACGACGATCGAATCGCGCGGCACGCCCGGGAGAAAGCGCGAGAGCAGGATCTCGTTGTCGAAAGGCCCGTAGATCTCGGCGGTATCGAGAAAGTTGCCGCCGAGCTCCACGTAGCGCGCCAGGACGCGCAGCGACTCGTCCTCGTCGGCTGCACCGTACGCATAGGACATCCCCATGCAGCCGAGCCCGATCGTGGAGACGTGTAAATCCGAAGAGCCGAGCTGTCGCCGGGTGAGAGACGTGGCACGCGGGCCGGTTGCAGGTGTCATCGTGGCCAATCCTCCGATGCGCCCATCGTATCAACCGGCCGCGTCAAACCGGCGACGTATAATCCCCCGGCCGCCCGGCTGTGCCCTGCGGCGTTTCACTGTGCGAAAGGACGAATGATGACGCGGATTCAGAGCGCCTACGATGCGGCAAAGGCCCGATACGCCGAAGCTGGCGTGGACGCCGACGCGGCGGTGAAACGGCTCGCCGGCGTGCCGATATCGCTGCACTGCTGGCAGGGCGACGACGTCGAAGGGTTCGAGAAGTTCGGTACGGGACTGGGCGGCGGCCTCGCGGCGACGGGCAACTATCCAGGCAAGGCGCGCACGCCCGACGACCTGCGCGCGGATGCGTCTCTCGCGCTCTCGCTCATCCCGGGCAGACATCGGTTCAACCTCCACGCGTCGTACGGCGAGTTCGGCGGCAAAACGGTCGATCGACACGAGATCGGGCCGCAGCACTTCGCCGGCTGGATCGACTGGGCGAAGGCGCTGGGGATCGGCCTCGATTTCAACCCGACGTACTTCTCGCATCCGAAAGCCGCGGACAACTTCACGCTGTCGCATCCCGATCCCGCGATCCGCACGTTCTGGATCGATCACGGCGTCGCGTGCCGGCGCATCGGCGCCGCGATGGGCAAGGCGCTCGGCAAGCCGTGCATCACGAACCTCTGGATCCCGGACGGCATGAAGGACACGCCGATCGATCGCGTCGGCCCGCGCGAACGGCTGACCGAATCTCTCGACGCGGTGTTCAAGGAAACGATCGATCCGTCGCTCAACCTCGACTCCGTCGAGGGAAAACTCTTCGGCATCGGCTGCGAGAGCTACACCGTCGGATCGCACGAGTACTACTACGGGTACGCGCTCTCGCGCCGCAAGCTCCTCACGCTCGACACGGGGCACTACCATCCGACGGAAACCGTCACCGACAAGATCAGCGCGATGTTCGTGTTCCTCCCCGAGATCCTGCTGCACGTCAGCCGCGGCGTCCGCTGGGACAGCGATCACGTCGTCCTGCTCAACGACGAGCTGGAAGCGCTCAGCCAGGAACTGGTGCGGGGCAATTTCCTCGAGCGGACCCACATCGGCCTGGACTTCTTCGACGCGAGCATCAATCGCGTCGCGGCGTGGACGATCGGGACGCGGAACATGATCAAGTCGCTGCTGAAGGCGCTGCTCGAGCCCGTGGCGACGCTTCGGACGCTCGAAGCCGATGGCGACTACACGTCGCGGCTGGCGCTCCTCGAGGAGAACAAGACGCTGCCGTACGGTGCGGTGTGGGACTACTACTGCGAGACGTGCGGCGTCCCCGGGGGCACCGCCTGGCTGGCCCAGGTCAAGCGGTACGAGAAGGACGTCCTGTCCACGCGCTCCTGACCGCTTTCCGACACTGGGGTCAGACCCTTGTAGCGGTTTACACACTCCGCTGGCGGTGAAACGCAACGGGGGTCGCCGGGGTATTAGCGTCTGGGCTCGGAAACTGCCATTTTGCATGCAGAATACCGTTTCCGTCCGCGATACATCTATGCGCTGAAGTTGAGACCTGCCGCTCTTCACAGTATGATTCCCGTCTTCTGCATGCAGATTCGTCGCCGCCAGCAGCCTTTCGCCCTCGCGGCGCTCGCCGTCCTGTTCGCCGCGACGGCGGCCGCAGCCCAGCCGTACGCGGCGCGCCAGGAAGGCGATGTCGTCCGCCTCTCGGACGCGAAATCCCAGGTCGCCGTCGCGATCGTGCCGTCGGTCGGCAACATCGCGTTCGAGATGACGGTCAAGGGCCAGAACGTGCTCCGGTGGCCGCACGAATCGGTCGACCAGTTCAAGGCAAAGCCGTCGCTCAGCGGTATCCCGTTCATGGGGCCGTGGGCGAACCGGCTCGACGAACAGGCGTTCTACGCCAACGGGAAGCGTTATGCGTTCGACATGGAGCTCGGGAACGTCCGCGGCGCGATTCCGATCCACGGTTTTCTGAGCTCGACGAACCAGTGGAAGGTCGTCGAAGCGAAGTCTGACGGCAAGGCCGCATGGGTCACGAGCCGGCTCGACTTCTTTCGCAATCCGATGTGGGTGAAGCAGTTTCCTTTCGCCCACGCCATCGAGATGACGTACCGCCTCGAGAGCGGCGTGCTCGAGGTCCGCACGAGCATCGAGAACATGTCGCAGGAACCGATGCCGGTGTCGATCGGATTCCATCCGTACTTTCAGCTGACCGATTCTCCGCGCGATGAATGGACGATCTCGGCGGGCGTGAAAACGCACTGGTTGCTCGCGCCGAACAAGATCCCGACTGGCGAGACGCAGCCGGTCGAAACCGTCTTCCCGAACCCCGCGTCCGCCGCGCTCCGTGACCACGATCTCGATCACGTCTTCAGCGACCTCGTGCGCGACGGATCCGGCCGCGCGGTGATGACGGTCAAGGGCAAGTCGCAGCAGCTCGACGTCATCGTCGGGCCGAACTATCGCGCGATGGTGATGTACGCGCCCAGGCCGCAGGCCGGCAGCGCGCAGAACCGCAACTTCATCTGCTTCGAGCCGATGGCGGGGATCACCAACGCCATGAACCTTGCGCACAAGGGCCTCTACAAGGAGTTGCAGACCATTCCGCCCGGCGGGACGTGGCGGGAAAGTTTCTGGATAAAGGCGACGGGATTCTAGTTCGGACGACCGGACGACCGAACGACCGAGCGACCGGATCAACAACACAAGGAGACACATGACACGTACGAACAGCGTTTCGGTCTTGCGGGCTGTGGCTATTGCGCTCGTGGCGCTTGCGCCGTCCGCGTTTGCGCAGCAGGGCCGAGGGGGAGGACCACAGGCGCCGCAGGTCACGTCGCCCGAGGTGCAGGCCGACCGCAAGGTCACGTTCCGGATCCTGGCGCCGCAGGCGCAGGCCGTGCGGCTCGCGGCCGGAGACATTCAGGGACTCGGACAGAACACGCAGTTGACGAAGGCCGAGAACGGCGTCTGGGAGATCACGGTCGGACCGATCGATCCTGGCACCTATCGGTACAACTTCAACATCGACGGCGTCTCGACGATCGACCCGCGCAGCCCGTTCATCAGCGAATCGAACAACAACGTGTGGAGCATGGTGCACGTGCCCGGCCTCGAGTTCGCCGACACGAAGAACGTCCCGCACGGAAGCGTTGCCGCCGTGACCTACTACTCGACGACGCTCAGCGCGTTCCGGCGGATGCACGTCTATACGCCGCCGGGGTACGAGCGCAACTCGGATAAGTATCCGGTCTTCTATCTCCTCCACGGCGCGGGCGACAGCGATGATTCGTGGTCGTCGGTCGGGCGCGCGGGGTTCATCCTCGACAACTTGATCGCCGCGAAGAAAGCGAAGCCGATGCTCGTCGTGATGCCGGCCGGCCACACGCGCCGCGGCGCCGCGGCGCCGAACGCAATCGCGCGCAGCGCAACCGAGGAGTTCGTCGGCGATTTCGTGAAGGACGTCATGCCGTACATCGAGAAGAACTATCGCGTGCACACGGACCGCGCGAACACGGCAATCGCGGGCCTCTCGATGGGTGGCAATCACGCGCTGCAGGTCGGCATCCCCAACCTCGGACGGTTCAGCTACATCGGCGTGTACAGCTCGGGGCTGCTCGGCGCATTTCCAGGTCTCGGCGGACGCGGTGGACGAGGCGCGGCACCGGCGGCGCCGGCAGCAACGGCCTCGACACCAGCAGCCACGACCCCAGCAGCGACACCGGCTGCCACGCCACCGGCCGCTGCGCCCGCGGCCGCGCCGGCGATCCCCCAGCAGCCGACCGCCGACGACTGGGCGAAGCAGCACGCGGCGACGCTCGACAACGCGAGCCTGAAGAAGGGACTCAAACTGTTCTGGTTCGCGATCGGCAAGGACGACTTCCTGCTGACGACGAACAACGCGACGGTGGAGTTCTTCAAGAAACATGGCTACTCGCCGGTGGTCAAGGAAACCGCCGGGGGCCACACCTGGATCAACTGGCGCAATTATCTCAACGAGTTCGTTCCCCAACTGTTTCAATAACTGCAATGTGGAGGGTGGGGACACTCAACGTTGAGTGTCCCCACCGTTTCAAGGAGTTCCATCGTGAGACACGCAGGGTGTTGGCTCATGACGATGACGCTGCTTGCGGGCGTCGGCAGCGCGCAGACCCCGGCGCAGCCGCCAGCGACTCCGGCCGCACCGCAAGGGCCCGGGCGCGGCGGCGGCCGCGGCGGCCTGCCTCCCGTCGTCTCACCTGAAGTGCTCCCCGACAAGTCGGTGACCTTCCGCTTTCGCGCGGCGAACGCGAAGGAAGTCACCCTCATCGGCGAGCTCGATGGCAAGACATACCCCATGACCAAGGGGGACAACGGCGTGTGGACCGTCACGATCGGACCGCTCGCGCCGGATGTCTACAACTACCAGTTCAACGCGGACGGCGTGATCGCGATGGACCCCGTGAACCCGTCCGTCAAGCTCGGGTTCGGCGGATTTCCTCCCGCGAACATGGTCGAAGTGCCGGGTGACGAGTTCGACGATGCGCGCGACGTGCCGCATGGAAGCGTGCGGATGGAGACGTATCACTCGAAGACGCTCGGCGTTCCGCGCACGGCGTGGATCTACACGCCGCCGGGGTACGATCGCGGCACGACGCGCTATCCCGTCCTCTACCTCCTGCATGGCGCGGGCAACACGGACTCGAGCTGGATGCTCACCGGACGCGCGAACTACATCCTCGACAACCTGATCGCGGAGAAGAAGGCGAAGCCGATGATCATCGTGACGCCGTTCGGCTATCCGCGCATGGGGGTCGGCACGGGACCGGAGCGTCCCGTGGCTGGAGCGCCGGTGCCCGGAGCACCGCCGAATCCGACCGCGGCGATCGGCGGCGGATTGATCGGCAAGGACCTGCTCGCGGATCTCGTGCCCTACGTCGAGCAGAACTTCCGCACGCTCAAGGATCCGGACAACCGCGCGATCGGCGGGCTGTCGATGGGCGGCGGCCACACGGCCAACATCAGCTTCGCCAACCCGAAGCTGTTCCGCTACGTCGCGATCATGAGCGCGGGCGCCGCCAACGCCGACCAGAACTATCCGGAGTTCTTCAAGAACGCCGACGCGATCAACAAGCAGTTCAAGCTGCTGTGGGTCGGCGTCGGCAAGGACGACTTCGCGCTGAACGGCAGCAAGGCGCTCTCCGACCTGCTGACGAAGCACGACATCAAGCACACGTATCGCGTCACGGAAGGGCGGCACGAATGGGTCATCTGGCGCCACCATCTCCACGAGGTCGCGCCGTTGTTGTTCAAGTAGAGCCACGAGCCTGGTACCAAAGGAGAGGCGCATGAGCAAGGACGAATCGGGCGTCACGCGACGCGAGTTCATCGGAGCGACTGGAGCCACGATCCTGTCGGCGGCGACGTCGCTCAACGCGTCGGCGCGCATACAGGGCGCGAACGATCGCGTTCGTATCGGGCTGATTGGCGCGGGTAACCGTGGGCGGCAGGTCGCCGGCTTCTTTCTGAAGCATCCCGACGCGCAGTACCTCGCGGCGGCGGACGTCTTCAAACAGAACGTCGACAACGCGGTGAAGACGCTGACCGAGTCCCAGAAGGGGACGACGGTCGATGGCTACGAGGACTACAAGAAGATCCTCGAGCGCAAGGACATCGACGCCGTGCACATCGCGACGCCGGACCACTGGCACTGCCAGATGGTCGTCGAGGCGCTCAGCGCGGGCAAGGACGTGTACGTCGAGAAGCCGCTCTCGAACAACGTCGAAGAGATGGTCAAGGCCCTGAAGGCGTACCGCCAGAGCAAGCGCGTCGTGCAGGTCGGGACGCAGCAGCGATCCGGCCAGCATTTTCAGGAAGCGGCGGAGATCGTCCATTCGGGTCAGCTCGGCAAGGTCACGCAGGCGGTGTGCGCCTATCCCGGCACCGGCTACGGGCGCGGACCCGATCCGGCGACCGAGGTGCCGGCCGGCCTCAACTGGGACGGCTTCCAGGGTCCCGCCGCGAAACACGCGTACACGCAGGGACGGCATCGAAGCTGGCGCGGATACTGGGATTACGGCGGCGGGCTGATCACCGACTGGGGCGTGCATCTCACCGACATCGCGCTCTGGTATCTCAAGACTCAGGACGCGGGGCCGCTCCTGACCGTCGGACTCGGGCAGTACGTGAACCTCGTCAACCCCGAGCGCGATCAGTCGCCAGACACCTTCCTCGTCACGTGGCAGTACCCGAACTTCCTGATGTCGTTCACCAACGCCGTCGTCAACGACGCGGAGTTCGCGCGCAACGGCAACTATTTCTACGGGCCGCGCGGGAGCCTGCTGGTGCACCGCGGCGGCTACGAAGTCAGGCCTGGACGTCAGGGAGGCGGAGGCCGTGGCGGCCGCGGTGGCCGCGGAGCCGCGCCGGGCGCCGCGCCGGCGCCCCCGCCGCCGCCCCCGCTCGAGTTCAAGCGCGTGCCGTACGCCGAGAACTACGAAGACGATCCGCACACGACGGCGCACGCGCGGAACTTCCTCGACTGCATCAAGTCGAGACAGAAGCCCGTCTCCCATCTGGAGGTTGGCTTCTACGCGACGCTCCCGACGATCCTGGGCGTCATGGCCGTCCGCCAGGGCCGCGCCATCAAGTGGGATGACAAGGAGTTGAAGGCGACACCGGTGTAGACTCACGCCACCGCATGGAGTGGGTTCAGCTCTACGATCCTCTCGGCAACGCCTGGCTGAGCACGATAGCCGCGGCGTTGCCGATTTTTTTTCTGCTGGCGGCGCTCGCGATCCTCGAATGGAAGGCGCAGTGGGCCGCGCTCGCCGGGCTCGTCTCCGCGCTCCTCGTGTCGATCGTCGTCTACGGCATGCCGGCGCAGACGGCGCTCGCGACGGCGGTCTACGGCGCCGCGTACGGCCTCTTCCCCATCGGCTGGATCATCCTCAACGCGGTCTTCCTCTATAGCCTGACCGTCGAGAGCGGGCAGTTCGAGATCGTCAAGCGATCCGTCGCCGGGCTGTCGGCCGACCGGCGCGTGCAGGCGCTCCTCATCGCGTTTTCGTTCGGTGCGTTCATCGAAGGCGCGGCGGGGTTCGGGACGCCCGTCGCGATCACGGCCGCGCTCCTCATGGGGCTCGGCTTCACGCCGCTCTACGCGGCCGGCCTGTCGCTCATCGCCAACACCGCGCCGGTCGCGTACGGCGCGATCGGCACGCCGATCCTGACGCTCGCCGTCGTGACCGGCATCGATGCGCAGCTGCTGAGCGCGATGGCCGGACGGCAGCTGCCGATCGTCTCGGTGATCGTGCCCGCATGGCTCGTCGTCACGATGAGCGGATGGCGCGGGTTGCGTGGCGCCTGGCCGGCGGTCGCGGTCTGCGGCGGCTCGTTTGCGATCGTCCAGTTCTGGTGGAGCAACTACGTCGGCCCTGAGCTGGTGGACATCATGGGCGGCCTCGTGTCGCTCGCCAGCCTGGCGTTGTTCTGCACGTGGTGGAAGCCCGCGGAGATCTGGGAGTTTCCGTCTGCGGCAGGGACGCCGCGCGCGCAGATTCCGGTGCCATCCGGCGCGATTCCGCGGCCGGCGCTCGTGCGCGCGTGGATGCCATGGGTCTTCCTTTCGGTCTTCGTCACCGCGTGGGGGATCGGACCGATCAAGGCGTACCTGAACGCCGGTCCCGCGGGGTTTGCCGCCTATCGAAAGACCGGGACGCAGCCGCCTCCGCACGCCGTGCTGTCGCACGCGTTCGAAGTGCCGGCGCTGCACCGGATGATCTTCCGCGAGTTCCCCGTCGAGGTCGATCGCGTCGATCGCGCGCGGATTCAGGATCCGGCGTACCGCGCGAAGCGCGCGGAGGCGGCGCGGTTCGTCTTCAACTGGCTCTCGGCGACCGGCACGGCGATTCTCTTCGCAGCGCTCGCGACCGCGCTCTATCTCCGGATCCCGCGCCGTGTCGTCCTCACGACCGCCCTCGCGACGCTGAAGCGAATGCGATGGCCGCTCGTCACCATCGCGTTCATGCTCTCGCTGGGTTTCGTCACGCGGTATGGCGGTACGGACGCGACGCTCGGCCTGGCGTTCACGCGGACCGGCTGGTTCTACCCGTTCTTCGCCGCGCTGCTCGGGTGGCTCGGCGTCGCGCTGACCGGCTCAGACACCTCGTCGAACGTGCTCTTCGGAAGCCTGCAGAAGATCACCGCGCAGCAGCTCGGCCTCGATCCGGTGCTCATCACGACGGCCAACTCCACCGGCGGCGTCATGGGCAAGATGGTCGACGCGCAGTCGATCGTCGTCTCGACCGCAGCCACCAACCAGCACGGCCAGGAAGGGAAGATCCTCCGCTTCGTGTTCTGGCACAGCATCGCGCTCGCGGTGATCATGGGGATCATCGTGATGCTGCAGGCGTACGTGTTTCCGTGGATGGTACCGAGGTGAGTTGAGCCGGTCGTTCGGTCGACCGAGCGACCGGACGACCGGACGACCGATCCCCTACATGCCCGACTTCACTCCCCTTCAATGGACCCTCGCCATCCTTGCAGCCGCAGGCATGGGCATCTCCAAGGGCGGACTGGCGGGCATCGGGCTGTTCCACGTCGTCATCTTTGCCTTCCTCTTCGGCGCGCGCGACTCCACTGGCGTGGTGCTTCCGATGCTCATCGTCGGCGACATCTGCGCGGTCGTGTTCCTCCATCAGCACGCGCGCTGGGACTACGTGCGCGGAATGCTGCCGCCCGCCTGCATCGGCGTGATCATCGGCTGGTCGCTGATGGGCCGCGTGACCGACGCGATGTTCAGACCGATCATCGGCTGGGTCATCCTGATGCTGGCGGTCATGCAGTTCGCGCGGATGCAGCGGCCGGCCTGGTTCGCCGACGTCCCGCACAGCCGCTGGTTCGCGTGGGGCATGGGCCTGCTGGCGGGAGTCACGACGATGCTCGCGAACGCAGCGGGACCGATCTTCGGGTTGTACGCGCTGTCGGTCGGGCTGCCGAAGTTCGAGATCGTCGGCACGAGCGCATGGTTCTTCTTCATCCTCAACTCGTTCAAGGTCCCGTTCAGCGCGGGCCTCGGCCTCATTCACGGCTCGACGCTGCTCTTCAACCTGGTCATGGCGCCCGTCATCCTCGTCGGCGTCCTCGGCGGGCGCTGGCTCACCCATCGTCTGCCTCAGCGGCTCTTCGACGGATTCCTCCTGGCGTTCGCCGCCGTCGCCGCGCTGCGACTGATTGGATTGTTCTGAGGGCCGCGCTCGTATAATCCGCACGAGAGGGAAACGAGTAGTGTCCGGCTCAGCCGGACCTCGACGTCCGCCTGAAGGCGGACACTACAGGCACCAGGTTCGAATCTCATGACGCACAAGTGGTCAATCGCGATAAGTGTCTGCGCGCTTATCGGCGGAGCGGTTCCCGCGTACCGGACGACGACCGCGGAAAGGCTGTCGGCGGCCGCGCCGAAGGCGGCGGCGCAGCCGGGACAGGGCGGACGTGGCTGGCTCGAATCAGAGAACGCGCGCGGTGCCGATTTCTCGGAGAAGCCGCCGGTCACGCGGCTGGACCCTGAAGCCCAGCGCCAGTTATTCCTGCTTCAGCCCGGCTACAAGATAGAGGCGGTCCTGGCCGATCCGCTGATCGAGGATCCCGTGGGCGTCACGTTCGACGGCAACGGCCGCATGTACGTCCTCGAGATGCGCTCGTACATGCGCGATGTGGAAGGATCAAAGTCGCGCGAGCCGATCAGCCGTATCTCGCGGCACGAGGACACAAACGGCGATGGCACGTACGACAAGCACACCGTCTTCGCCGACAAGCTCGTGCTGCCGCGCATCGCGTTTCCGCTGCAGGATGGGGTCGTCCTCGTGCTCGAGACCGACAATCGCGATCTCTTCAGGTACACCGACACGAACGGCGACGGCGTCGCGGACAAGAAGGAATCGATCTACTCGCCGTTCGGCCGCGTCACGAACATGGAATGGCAGCCCGGCGGGCTGACGTGGGCGCTCGACAACTGGCTCTACACGACCTACAACCCGTTCCGGCTGCGGCTCACGCCGAAAGGGGATCTCCTCCGCGAAGAGATGGACGCGCCGGGCGGACAGTGGTGGTCGGCGCAGGACAACTACGGAAAGATGTGGTACGTCGACGGCGGCGCGGAGATCGGGCCTGTGAATTTCCAGGTGCCGATCGCGTATGGCGCCATCAACGTCGCCGACAACTTCGAGCAGGATTTTCAGGTCCCGTGGCCGGCCCCGGGCGGCATCGCGGACATGCAGGGCGGCATGCAGCGCGTGCGCATGCCGGAGGGCACCCTGAACCACTTCACCGCGGCCTCCGGCGTGGAGATCTACCGCGGGCACCGCATGCCGGCCGACGTCACGGGCGACCTGTTCTTCACGGAACCGGTCGGCCGGATCGTCCGCCGCGCAAAGGTCGTCGTCACCGAAGGCCTGACGCAACTGCGCAACGCCTATCCCAAATCGGAGTTCATCCGATCGACGGATCCGTTGTTCCGTCCCGTGAACGTGACGACGGCGCCGGACGGCAGCCTGTTCGTGAGCGACATGTACACGGGCATCATCCAGGACGCGCAGTTCATCGAACCCGATTCGTATCTCCGGCGAAAGATCAAACAGTACGCGCTCGACAAGCAGCACAACTGGGGACGCATCTGGCGCGTGACGCACGAGGGAAGCGCTCCCGATCGACGCCAGCCGCGCATGTACTCCGACACCGCCGCCCAGCTCGTGAAGCACCTCGAGCATCCGCACGGCTGGTGGCGCGACACGGCGCAGAAGCTCCTCGTGCTCCGCCAGGACAAGACCGTCGTGCCCGCGCTCCGGACGATGGCCTCCTCGTCGGCGAATCAGCTCGCGAGGATCCACGCGTTGTGGACGCTCGAAGGTCTCGACGCGCTCGACGCGCCGCTCGCCCGCGCTCTCATGAAGAGCCCGGATCCGAAGTTGCGCGTCCAGGCGATCCGCGCGAGCGAGACGCTCTTCAAGGGAGCGAAGGGAGACAAGTCCTTCGCCGCCGACTACCAGCGGCTGACGAAGGACGCCGATCCCGACGTCGTGATCCAGTCGCTTCTCACGCTCAGGCTGCACAGGGTCGACGGCCACGCGCAGGCCATCGCCTCGACGATGGAGTCGAGCCGCGTGCGGGGCGTGCGCGAGATCGGCGGGCAGCTCCTGAAGCCTGGCGGCTCGCGCGGGCAGCCCGCCGCGTTCGCCGATCCGGCCCTGGCGGATTCGCTCGGCCTGCCGGTCGAATCCCGGCGCTCCCTCCAGCGAGGTCAGGCGATCTACACGGAGCTCTGCTCCGCGTGCCACGGACCGGACGGCAAGGGCGCGCCGATGGGAGGCGCTCCCGAAGGCACGACGATTGCGCCGCCGCTCGCCTCGGTGCCACGCGTGCTCGGCCACCGCGACTACGTGGTCAAGGTCCTCCTCCACGGCATGTCGGGAGAGCTCGACGGCAAGACGTACCCCGGCGGCGTGATGGTCCCGATGGGCATGAACACCGACGAGTGGATCGCGGACGCCGCGAGCTACATCAGGAACAGCTTCGGCAACAACGCGTCGTTCATCACCCCCGAGCAGGTCGCGGCCGTCCGCAAGGCCAACCCGCGCTCCTCGATGTGGTCGTACGCCGAGCTCCTTTCAACGACCCCGATGCCGCTACTGAACCAGTCGGAGTGGAAGGCGACCGCGAGCCACAACCCGGAAGCCGCGCAGAACGGCATCAACGGCACCGGAACGACCCGATGGGCGACGACCACCGGGCAGGAGCCGGGCATGTGGTACCAGATCGAGCTGCCTCGACCGGTCACGATCGCAGAGATGTTCGTCGACGCGTCGGTCGGCGGAGGACGCGGGATGTTCAACGTGGCCCCGGGCACGCGGCCGGCAATCGGGCCGATCGCCTACCGGGTGCAGGTGTCGATGGACGGATCGACGTGGAGCGAGCCTGTTGCCGAGAGCATCGGCGGCTCCGGCATCAGCCGGACCGCGGTGATCGCGATGACGCCGGTCAAGGCGAAGTTCGTCCGGATCACGCTCGCAGGCAAGCCCGTCGCCCAGGTCGGCTGGGCGATTCAAAGGGTTCGGATTTGGGGGATTCAGTAGTACGAGGGTTCAAGGTTCAGGGTCAAGGTTCAAGGTTCAGGTTCAGGGTTCATAGTTCGCGGTGCGATTCAACGCACGGGGCGAACCTTGAACCCTGAACCTTGAACCCTGAACCCTGAACCGGATCGGTTCTCTATTTCGCCCGAATGCGGGCGGGCGATCGGAAGAACAAGAGAACGAGCAGGCCGATCGCGGCGGACATCATCGCGGAGCTGAGCCAGAAGGCCTTCCAGTCGCGGACCAGAGCGCCCGCGGGCCCGCTCGTGAAGTAGTCGAGCGCGTAGCCCGAAAGTAACGATCCCGCCAGCATCCCGAAACCGTACGTCACGACGGTGATGAAGCCCTGCGCGGTGTTGCGGAGATGCTCGGGCGCTTCCTGGTTCGTGTAGAGCTGCCCGGTCACGAAGAAGAAATCGAAGCACACGCCGTGCAGGATGATGGCGAGGTAGAACATCCAGACGGACGGTCCGGGATCGCCGTACCCGAGGAGCAGGTACCGCAGCGCCCACGAGCCGAGACCCATCAGCAGGATGCCGCGGACCGAAAACGCGCGGAAGACGAACGGCATGGCCAGCATCATGCCGACCTCCGACATCTGCCCCAGGCTCATCTTCCCAGCGGCGTTCACGACGCCGGCCTCGTTCAGGTAGAGATTGGTGAACGAGTAGTAGAACGTCAGCGGGATGCAGGCGAGAAACGACGCGATCACGAAGACGAGGTACGAACGGTCCTTCATCATCGCGAGCGCGTCGAGGCCGAGGATCTTGCCGAGCGTGATGCGCTCGCCCCGTCCCTGCGGCGGCGTGTGCGGCAGCGCCACGAGGCTGTAGACGCACATCAGGACGCTCGCCGCCGACGCCAGCAGGAACGGCGTCGAGGTCGCCTCGATCTTCATGAAGCCGACGATCAGGTTGATGAAGATCCACCCGAGCGTCCCCATCATGCGGATGATGGGAAAGTCCCGCCCCGGATCCGCGACCTGCCTCATCGTCATCGCATTCGTCAGCGCGACGGTCGGGAAGTAGCAGAGGCAGAACGCCAGGAGCAGCGCGTAGACGGCGGGGAACGTCGTGACCTGCGTGACGAGGAACAGCAGCACCGCGCTGAGGGCGTAGAGCACGGCCATCACGCGCTCCGTCGCGTAGAAGCGGTCCGCGACGAGCCCCACGAAGAACGGCGCCAGGAGCGACGCCACCGCGGTCGTTCCGAAGGCCGCGCCCGCCTGCGTTCCGGAAAACCCGAGCGTCGAGGTCAGGTAAGTGTTCAGCGTGACATACCAGGATCCCCAGATGATGTATTGCACGAACATCATCACGCACAGTCGTGTTTTCATAGTGGGGGAGTATGTCACAGAGGTATGGTCCGCCTGAAGGCGGACACTACAACTGCTGTAGTGTCCGGCTTCAGCCGGACCCGTGTCAGCGTGGCAGCGCGAACGCGACGTAGACGCTGCCTGACGGCGCACCCTGGCGGCCCTTGCCGCCGCCGGCCGCAATCACGACGAACTGACGCCCGTCGATCTCGAACGTGGCGGGCGTCGCGTTGCCCGAGAACGGCAGCGTCGTCTCCCAGAGCAGCGCGCCGTTGCTCTTGTCGAACGCCCTGAACTTCCGGTCGAAGTTCGTCGCGCCGATGAAGACCAGGCCGCCGGCGGTCACGATCGGACCGCCGTAGTTCTCGGTTCCGGTGTCCTTCATGCCCCGTTCCGCGAGCTCGGGGTACTCGCCGAGCGGAATCCGCCACGAGAACTTCCCCGTGTTGAGATCGATCGCCGTCAGCGTGCCCCACGGCGGAACGACGGCGGGGTACCCGTCAGGATCCATGAACTTGCGATAGCCGGTGAAGCGATAGGGCACTGCCGGCGGCGGCTTCGATCCCTCCGCAGTCGTGTCTTTCCCGGCGACGACGTAGTCGACGATGGCGTTCAGCTCGGAGGGCGAGAGGTTCGGAAAGCCGGGCATCCGGCCCGCGCCCTTCTGGACGACCGCGATCACGTCCGCGCGCGGCCGCCGCGCGGCGATGTTCGTCAGCGTGGGAATCTGCGGGGGCGTGCCCTCGAGATCGTCGCGATGGCAGGCCGCGCACTGCTGACGATAGAGGCCGCGGCCGGTGTTGGAATCCGCGGCCGGTGCGAGCCCGCCCGTCCAGGGAAGATCGTTGGCGTTGACGTAATAGAGCTGCGTCTCCGGATCGAACGCCTGCCCTCCCCATTCAGCGCCGCCGTCGAAGCCTGGAAAGACGACGGTTTGCTTTCCGACCGCGATCGGCGCGAACTGCCCGTCGTTCTTGAACGCCGCCAGCGCGTCGAGCGCCCACTTCCGCGCCTCCGGGGTCCTGTTCGTGATCACATCCGCCGTGAGCGCCTGTCGAGCGAACGGCGGAGGGCTCGCCGGAATCGGCTGCGTGTCCGCGGTCGTCTCGCCAGGCACGTCGCTCGGCGGGAACTTCCGATGCTCGATTGGATAGAGCGGCGTGCCGTTTGCGCGATCGAACACGAACACGTAGCCATGCTTGGTCGACTGCGCGACGGCGTCGATCGTCTTGCCATTGCGGCGAATCCGGATCAGGTTCGGCGGCGACGGCGGGTCGCGATCCCAGATGTCGTGCCTGACGATCTGGAAATGCCAGATCCGCTTGCCGGTGTTCGCGTCGAGCGCGATGAGCGAGTTCGCGTACAGGTTGTCGCCCGGACGATTCGCGCCGTAGAAATCCGCGGCCGCGGAACCCGTCGGCGCGTAGACGATGCCGCGCGCTTCGTCGAGCGCCATCCCCGGCCAGTTGTTCGCGCCGCCGTTCACGCGCCACGAGTCCGTCGACCAGGTTTCGTATCCCGCTTCACCGGGATGCGGAATGGTGTGGAACGACCACCGCAGCGCGCCGCTCCTCGCGTCGTACGCCCTGATGTCGCCCGGAGACGACGGCAGCCCCTCCGACACCCGTCCGCCGATGATCAGCAGGTCCCGGTACACCACGCCTGGCGTCGTCAGGCGCACCGACTGCGTCTCGGGATCTCTGCCGAGATCGTTGCGCAGATCGATGCGGCCGCGGGTGCCGAACGACTCGACCCGCTTCCCGGCCGCCGCGTCGAGCGCGTAGAGATACTGGTCCACCGCCGCGTACACGCGCCGGTCGGCGCCGTCGGCCCAGTACATCAGGCCGCGGTTCGCGCCCTCGGACTTGATCCCGGCATCGTACTTCCACAGCAGCTCGCCGGTCGCCGCGCGCAGCGCGAACACCTTGTGCGTCGGCGTGTTGCCATAGAGCACGCCGTCCACGACGATCGGCTGCGTCTGGAGACCGCCGGTTTCGCCGGCGTCGAAGGTCCAGGCGACCTGGAGCGCCTTGACGTTGCCGCGGTTGATCTGTGCGAGCGAGGAGTAGCGGATCTGATCGGTCGTGCCGCCGTACGTTGCCCAGCCGCGGTATCGATCGGGCGGCTGCGCGAGAGAGATGGCGCACAGGACGGGGAATAGAATCACCAGCGGGACGGCGCGCTTCATGATCCTCCTTCGTTCAGATCGCTGTCGGCACCACAGGACTCTCTCACAATCAGCTCGCAGTCCAGAAGGATATCTCTCGCCGGCAGGTCCCTGCGCGAGACCCGCTCGAGCATCGCGCTCAGGGCGGCGTCGCCTATCTCCCTCGTCGGCTGCCGCAGCGTCGTCAGCGGCACCGGCAGCAGGCGCGCGAACTCGACGTCGTCTATGCCGACCATCCTCACGTCGTGCGGAATGCGTGTACCGAGCCGGAGGAGCGCGTGCATCAGGCGGCCCGCCGTCCGATCGTTCGCGCACACGATCGCGTCCGGCCGATTCTCCTTCATCATCGACTTCACCGCGCCTGCCTCGTCGGGGTCGAAGCGATGGACGAAGGATCGCTCAACAGGCAGGTTGGCCGCGAACAGCGCCTCGCGGTAGCCCGCCTCGCGCGCGTCCACCGTCCCGGCCGCGCCGGGCATCGCGACGAACGCCACGCGACGGCTTCCCAGTTTCAGCAGGTGCTCGGTGATCACGTAGCCCGCGCGGCGATTGTCGATGCCGACGAGATCGTGAGTGCCGCGGAGCGGGTACCGGGCCACGGTCCTGTCGAGCAGGACGATGGGAATGCGCGCGCGATCGAGGGCGCCGGCGATGCGATGGTTGATGTCACTCGACGGATCCGTGAACTCGAGCGGGGCAAAGAACACTCCGGACACCCGGCGATCGATGTACTGCTGGCAGAGCTGCCACGCGCGATCCTCCTTGGACACGCCCGCGCTGGGGCTTCCCCACACCAGCGCGTGCTTGGGCGCCAGCGGAGACGCCATCATCCCCTGGCACACCGGCTCGAAGATTTCGGTCTCCCCGAGATCGGGAATGAGCAGCCCGAACGACAACGCGCTCGTGGCGCGTGGCGCCCGCACGTACGTCCCCGATCCCGCGCGCCGCTCGACGAGGCCCTGCACCTGGAGATCGCGAACGGCGCGGCCAACCGTGATCCGCGACGCGCCGAACTTGCGGACGAGTTCCGCCTCGCTCGGCAGACGGGCGCCGCGCGCGAGGCGCCCACTCTGGATGTCGCGCCACAGCGCGGAGTACACCTGCTTGTACTTGAGGGGTTTCCTGACCGCAGCCGTCATGTAAATATGATATGACAGCTTACGTGCTCTTCAACACTGAAATCAGGCCATGAACGTTCCAATATGAACATATTTGTCACGTGTTTTTGCGGTTTCGAGACGGATCGCCTTTGACCGGCACGCGGCTGTCTGCTAGGCTGAGTGTCTATTGCTGATATATCAATGTCCGAACAACCGAGCGACCGGCCGACCGAACGACCGACCAACCGAGCAACCGAGCAACCGACCATGTCCAAGCACTTCCTGATCGCGTCTGACTTCGATCAGACCCTCAGCTTCAACGACTCCGGCGCCGTTCTGGGCGAATTGATTGGCGCCACCGGGTTCGAGCAGAAAGTCGACGGGCTCGCGCGGAGCAACCTGGTGCAGCAGGGCGGAGAACTGGCATATCTCATCCGGCACGATCCGCAGTTTCGCGGCGTGCGGCGCGAGCACCTGGAAGAGACGGGCCGGCGCGTGCGGCTCCGCCGCAACATTCCCGCGCTCCTCGACATCCTCGCGCGAGGACTCGAAGGCTGCCGGTTCTCGTTCTTCGTCATCTCGGCGGCGCCCCGCGAAGTGATCCAGTCCGCGCTCGAGGGCATCGTTCCCGCGAATCACATCTTCGGCACCGAGCTCGAATACGACGACAGCGGCGAAGTTCGCTCCATCGTTCGCGTCCCTGCGGGATACGGCAAGGTCGCGGTCGTCGAGGAGCTCGAGGAGCGGTTGGGAATCACGCCGGACGGGACGATCTACGTCGGCGACGGCAGCTCCGACGTCCACGTGATGCTGCACGTCAACAATCGCGGCGGCCACACGATTGCCGTGTCCGAGAACCGTCAGCTCGCGCGCATCGCGAAGAGCACGATCCTGAGCGACGATGCGTCGAGCGTGATGGTGCCGATCCTCGAGACCGTGCTCGGGTGGAGCGCCGACGGGATCCGGTCGCTCTTCGAGTCGCACGGACTCACGCTGCACGACTGGGAGAAAGCCCGCACGGATCGGGTCACCGTGCGCGGGACGGCGTCGCCCGCGCGCGAGGCCGTGGCGTGATGGACGTGCGGCCGGCCGTCGAGTACCTCGGGTGGACGGCGACCGCGGTCTTCGTCAGCTCCTACTTCTTCGCGCGGCCCGAAGCGCTCAGGCGCGTGCAGATGGCCGGCGCGCTGATCTGGATCGCGTACGGGTTCCTGATCGGCGCCTCTCCGGTCGTCGTCGCCAACGTCCTCGTGTTCGGCGCGGCGGCAGCGAGTGGCGTCCGGGGACGGATGAAGCCGGACGCTACGGCGGGGTCCGGCTAGTTCTGTCGGGGACAGCCAGGGGTCCGGCTAAAGCCGGACACTACAGCGGTCGCATAAGATATCGGCACACATGAGTGCCGTCTGTCGCGCCACGCTCCTGATCATTGCGGCCGCCATGTCTGCAGGCACGCTGCTGGCGGCGCAGGCGCCCGTGCCGCCGCCACCGCCGCCTCGCGCGGGCACGATGGCTCCTCCGCCAAAGCCCGGCGTCTGCCCTCTTCCTGTTTTGCCCGCGCTCGCCGAGGATGGCGACGCGACGTTCTACGCGACGGCGTCCGTGCCGCACGGGACGATCGAGCAGGCGACGTACAAGACTAGTAGCGGCGACTCGAAGCGGCTGCACGTCTACCTTCCGCCCGACTACCAGAAGAACGCCGCCGCGCGATACCCGGTGCTCTACCTGAATCACGGCGGCGGCGACGACGACGCGAAGTGGTCGAGCGTGGACGCGAAGTCTGGAGGGCACGCGCACGTGATCCTGGACAACCTGATCGCTGCCGGCAAGGCGCGGCCGATGATCGTCGTCATGCCGAACACGCGCGCGTGCGCCTCGCCTAGCGCGTCCGCGCCGGGCGTGGACGACAAGTGCACCGACGAATACCTGAAGGCCATCATTCCGTTCATCGACGGCCGCTATCGCACGAAGCCCACGCGCGAGCACCGCGCGCTCGCCGGGCTCTCCATGGGCGGCTTCGTCGTCTTGAACACCGGTCTCCCGCATCTCGACACCTTCAGCGAGCTGTACGTCTACAGCTCGGGCTACTTCGCCGAGCAGCAGCCTGTGTTCGAGACGAACTACCAGACGCTCTTCAAGGATCCGAAGACGAACGATCTGCTCAGGGTGCCCTTGTACATCGCAGCGGGCGAGACCGACATCGCGCTGAGAAATTCACAGGCCGTCCTGGGGATCCTCAGCAAGTACGGCGTGCGGAGCTTCTGGGTGATGAGCTCGGGCGGGCACACCTGGCAGAACTGGAGACGCTATCTTCACCAGAGCGCGCAGCTGATGTTCCCTGCGTGTCCCGTGCCGTGAAGGATCCGATACGCGTCGCGATCGCCGGTTTCGGCCACGGCGGGGCCGTGTTCCACGCGCCGCTGCTCGCGTCGAACCCTGACTACCGCATCGCAGCGATCGTTACCGCCAACCCCGAACGGCGTGAGCGCGCCGCGCGGGACTACCCCGGCGCGTCCATCGTCTCGAGCGCGGAGGATCTGTGGGCCCGTGCCCTCGATCTCGATCTCGTCGTCGTCGCGACGCCGAACCGCTCGCACGTGCCGGTGACGATCGCCGCGCTCGACGCCGGCCTTCACGTCATCGTCGACAAGCCGCTCGCGACGAGCGCGGAGGACGGGCGGCGGCTGATCGCCGAAGCGCGCCGCCGCAACAAGCTGCTGACGGTGTTCCACAACCGCCGCTGGGATGGTGACTTCCTCACGCTGCGCCGGCTGCTCGCCGACGGCGCGCTCGGCGACGTGTGGCGCTTCGAATCGCGGTTCGAGCGATGGCGCCCAGAGCCTCACGGGGGCTGGCGCGAGAGCGGCGGCGAAGGCGAAGGCGGCGGGCTCCTGTTCGATCTCGGTTCGCACCTGATCGATCAGGCGCTCGTCCTCTTCGGACCGGTGGTCGACGTGCACGCCGAAATCGATCGGCGGCGTCCGGGTGTCGTCGTGGACGACGACGTGTTCGTGGCGCTGCGGCATGCGTCGGGCGTGCGGAGCCATCTGTGGATGTCGGCGGCGGCAGCCCAGCAGGCCCCGCGCCTGCGCGTGCTCGGAAGCCGCGCGGCGTACACGAAGCACGGCATGGACGTGCAGGAAGACGCGCTTCGGGCAGGCGCGCGGCCGAACGATCCGGGATTCGGAGAGGATGCGTCGGAGCGCTACGGATCGCTCGGCGCCGGCGACGCGATCGATCCCGTTCCCACCGAGCGCGGCGCCTATCAGGACTTCTACGTTGCCCTCGCGGCCTCGCTGCGCAGCGGCGCGCCGCTGCCCGTCGATCCCGACGACGCGGTGAGGGTCCTTGAGATCATCGACACGATCCGCGGACAGTCGTAGTGTCCGCCTTCAGGCGGACGGGACAGGTCCGGCTGAAGCCGGACACTACAGGAGTCTGGGTCCGCCTGAAGGCGGACACTACACGTTCCGCGTGTAAGATTTCCCAATGGCCCCGCGCCGGTTGGCGGCTGCGCTCGCGCTCGTGTTCGTCGCCGTGCTGATGGCGAAGGCGCAGAGCTTGCCGCTCAACCCGGTCCCTCCGCCTGCGCCGGTGCAACCGATCGCCTACAGCCACAAGAAGCACGTCGCGCTCGGCCTGCAGTGCCGCGGCTGCCACGTGAATCCGGACGCCGGCAAGCTGATGACGTATCCGCCGACGGTGATCTGCATGGGCTGTCATCAGGGCATTGCAGTGAACAGTCCCGAGATCAAGAAGCTCGCTGAGTTTGCGGCCTCTGGCAAATCCGTTCCGTGGGTCCGCGTGTACGAAGTCCCGGACTACGTGTACTGGCAGCACGGAAGCCATCTGGAAGCAGGCATCCCGTGCACGGACTGCCACGGTCCGGTGGCCGAGCGTGACGTCATCGCGCTCGAAACGAACGTCGTCAAGATGCTCGGCTGCGTCACGTGCCACGACAAGCGCCAGGTCTTCACCGACTGCGGAGCGTGCCACGCGCCGCGGCAGTGAGATGCTCGATCGAACGATGGCCCTTCGGCTGGCTCGAGACCGGCCGGCGAGCCGACTCAGAAAACCTGCCATCGGCGAATCAGTAAATGTAAGATTCTGCGCAATGACGACATTGCTGAACCGGACGAGCGTGATTGCGTGCGCCGCGGCAGCGCTGGTGAGCCTGGCCTGCGGCGCAATCGCGCAGAGCCCCTCACCGTCGAACCCCGCGCTCGCGAAGGAATGGCCAACCTACGGCCACGATTCCGGGGGCATGCGATTCTCGCCGCTGAAGCAGATCACGCCGGCGAACGTCGGCACGCTCGACGTGGCGTGGGTCTATCACATGAAGCCCGTAGGCGTGGTCCTTCCGGAAGGGCGCGGGCGCGGCCGCGGAGGCTCGGGCTTCGCGTCGAGCTCGGTCACGCCACTCGTGGTCAACGGCGTCATGTACCTCTCGACGCCGTACTACCGCGTCGTCGCGATTGATCCGACGACCGGCAAGGAGATCTGGGCGTTTCAGCTGCCGTCAGGAGGCCCGTCGACGCGCGGCGTCGAGTACTGGCCGGGTGATGGGAAGACGCCGCCGCAGATCGTGTTCGGCTCGAGCGACTCGAAGCTGTACTCGATCGACGCGAAGACCGGCGCGCCGAACGAGGCGTTCGGCGAGAAGGGTGTCGTCAACCTCGACACGCCCGAGATCCTGCAGGGGCTTCCGGGACGCAACGGCCTGAGCTCGCCGCCAGTCGTGTACCGGAACCTCGTGATCACGGGCGGCACGACGCAGGAGAATCCGCCGCTGGGGCCCGCGGGCGACGTGCGCGCGTGGGACATGCGCACGGGCAAGCTCGCGTGGACCTTCCACTCGGTGCCGCGCGGCGGCGAGAAGCACAGCGACACCTGGGCCGGCGAGAGCTGGAAGAACCGCTCCGGCGTGAACGTGTGGGGATTCATCACGGTCGACGCGCAGCGCGGGATCGTGTACATGCCATTCGGCGCGCCCTCCGTCGATCAGTACGGCGGCGATCGCGCGGGCGACAACCTGTTCGGCACGAGCATCGTCGCCGCCGATGCGAACACAGGAAAATACCTGTGGCACTTCCAGGTCGTGCACCACGACATCTGGGACGCCGATCTCTCGGGAGCGCCGGCGCTGATCGATGTCAAGCAGGGAGGCAAGACCATTCCGGCGGTGGCCGTGATCGGAAAGGTCGGGCTCCTCTTCCTGCTCGATCGCGTGACCGGCAAGCCGATCTATGCCGTCGAGGAACGCCCGGTGCCGCCGAGCGAAGTGCCGCTCGAGCGCGCCGCGAAGACACAGCCGTTTCCGCTGAAGCCGCCGCCGCTCGCTCGAATGACGTTCGCGGCCGAGGACATCGCGACGGTCACGCCGGAGCACGAAGCAGCGTGCAGGAAGCTGATCGAAGGGATGCAGCTCGGCGGACCGTATCTGCCGCCCGGTACAACCGGCTGCGCGTCCAGTTTCCGGGTAATCATGGCGGCGTGAACTGGGGCGGCGTCTCGTTCAACCCGCAGCTCGGCTATCTCTTCGTCAACACGAACGAGCTCGGACAGGTCTCCGGGCTCAAGGATCGCGAGAACGCGGCGGCCGGACCCGCGCGCGCGGAGGGTCAGGGGAATCGCGTGGATCCCAACGGGCCGTACCAGGGCGTGCCTGGCGGCGGGCGCTTCAGCGTGAAAGGCAGCGACCCGCAGCAGCTGCCCTGCCAGCAGCCGCCATGGGGGCAGCTCACGGCGGTCGACGTCAACACCGGCGAGTTCGCGTGGCGCGTTCCGCTCGGCATCACCGACAGCTTCCCCGCTGACAAGCAGAAGACGGGGCGCCCCGGCAACGGCGGAACGATCGCGACCGCGGGCGGTCTCGTCTTCGTCGGCGCGACCGACGACGGCCGGTTCCGCGCCTTCGACGCGAAGACGGGCAAGGAGCTGTGGACGGTCAAGCTCGGAGGCGCCGCGCAGGCGACGCCGATGACGTACGAGGGCCGCGACGGCCGTCAGTACGTCGTCATCACGTCCACCGGCGGCGGATTCTTCAACAACCCGGTGACCGACGACAGCATCATGGCGTTCGGGCTCGGCGGATCGAAATGAACGTTCGCTCCCACATGAGGTCGCAGCAGATGAACTCGACGATCGGGCGCCGGCAGCGAGATCCGTGGCTTCCGGCTTCAGCCGGAAGGAACCTGATGGCCGTCCTCACTTTCATGCTCGTCTGCTCGTTGTCGTTCTCTGCGCAGCAGCCCGGACAGCCGCGCGTCAACGCGCTCGTCGTAAGCGGCGGCGGGTATCACGATTACCCGCTCCAGGCGAAGGTGCTCGTCGACGTGGTGTCGAGGGCGGTGCCGGTCGACTGGACGGTTGCGCTCCAGGGCGGGCGCGGCACCAGGGGTGATCAGCCGATTGTACGGGACGCGAACTGGGCGAAGGGCTTCGACATCGTCGTCCACAACCAGTGCTTCGCGGACATGACCGACGAGGCGCTCATCCAGCGGATCACGTCGGCGCACCGCGGCGGCCCGCCGGCCATCGTGATTCACTGCGCGATGCACACGTATCGCGCGTCGACGAACGACACGTGGCGGGAGTTCCTCGGCGTGACGACGAAGCGCCACACCAAGTCGTTCAACATCCCGGTGAAGATCTCCGCGAAGGATCATCCGATCATGAAGGGCTTCAAGGAGGACTGGGTAACGCCCGTCGACGAGCTCTACGTGATCGACAAGTTCTGGCCGAACTCGACGGCGCTGGCCTCCGCGGTGAGCCCGGAGGACAAGAAGGAGTATCCGCTGGTGTGGGTGAGCGACTACGGCGGCACGCGCGTGTTCGGCACGACGCTCGGACACGGGAACGACACGTGGAACGATCCGGTGTTTCAGGATCTTCTGGTGCGTGCGTTCAAGTGGGCGACCAAGCGGGAGTAGGGTTTCGCGTGTAGTGTCCACCTTCAGGTGGACCCGCTCGTTCTGGTCCGGCTAAAGCCGGACACTATAGGTGTGCTGCGTCAGCGGCACTCGTAGGACGACGCGGCCGCCGGCGGTCCGCTCAAGTACCGCGGATACGCAGGGTACGAGCACAGCGGAAGGGTCTTCTCGCCGGCAGTCACGATCACGGACTTCCCTGGCGCGACCTTGCGCTCGACCCAGTCGGTCAGCAGCCGCAGACGATCGAACGCGTTGGGGATCGGCGACACCGGGATCGTCTTCCCTTCCCCGTCGATCGAATGGTTCCGCCCGCTCAACCCGTGTCCGGCCTGCGGCATGACGAAGAGCCGCGCGAAGCCATCGACCCGTGTGCGGCCCATCGTGTCGACGAGCGCCTGATAGTAATCGAGCTGCGCGCCAGGCGACGCGAGCGTGTCGTCGGTGCCGATCGTCACGATCATCTTTCCGCCGCGCCGCTCGAACCGTGACAGATCGGGATTCGTCGAGTCGAGCCACTCGGAGAGCTGACGGCGACGCGCGGCGAGGGGACCGCCTTCGACGTAGTCGATCGGGTTCGCGTCCGGGTTCTTCATCAGGAACCCCGTCACGCCGAGCACGCCCAGGTGGCGGTGCATCGGGCTCTCCGCCGTCGCGCCCTCCTGTCCCTTGAAGCGCGTATCAGCAATCAGCCCGCTGCCGGACGGATCCGTGTTCGGCAGCCACATGCCGAACGTCGTCGCGTTGTTCGCGAGCGGCGACGCAAACGCGTAGCGGCTGTAGACGAGCTCCAGGGTTGCGATCTGTCCGTCGGTGAGACACGCGCTGAGCGTGGAGTTCGCGGGATCCGGATCGACGTTGTTCGGGCACCGCTTCGCCGACCAGGGATGCCGGCCCTTCGCGCCCTGCTTGACGTCGAAGACGGCGCGGCAGCCCATGTAGTTGTTGATGATCCCGTCGGCGAGGCCGTCGAGGCCGTCGCACTGGCGTATGAACTCGGCGCGAATCGCCTCGACCTTCGCGCGCGTGACCCAGTTGGCCAGCGGCTTCTCCTGGATGCGAATGAACTCGGGTGCGAGCATGAGCGACGAGAAGTGCACGATGGGGACGTTCGCGACGATCCCGTCGTAGTCCTCCGGGTAGCGCTGCGCGACCGTCAGCGCTTCGCGTCCGCCCTGGGACGTGCCGATGTAGTAGGTCACTCTCGGACGCTGGCCGTACATGCGCTCGACGAGCACCATCGCGGCGTCGCGCGTCTTCTTCATCTGCAGGTAGCCGAGGTTCTTGATCGCCTCGTCGCTCAGCGACCACGCAGGCGGATCCGACGATCGATGTCCCGAGTCGCTGCCGAACGTCACGAACCCCTGCGCCGGACCGGCGCCACCGCCGCGACCGCCAGTCAGACCGGGCACCACGCCGTTCATGCCGCCGCCGCCCAGGTGCGCGGCGCGTAGCGTCCACGCCGCGGGCAGGACGACGCGGAAGTTGATCGGCTTCGCGTCGGCATCGACCGGCGCGAGCGCGCCGTCGATCGAGCAGTAACCGGGCGTGGCGTCCGTCGCCGCGGTCCACGCCGGCGCGGCCAGCGCGACGCCGGACACCGGCTCACCGATGGACGACGCGGGGATCGAGGTCCCCAACTTTTCCGCCGTGCAGTCCGCCTGCGCGATCGCTCGAGCTGGACCAATGTCGGGAAGCGCGGCCGGAGCAGCCTGTGTAGCGCTCTGCGCGTGCGGAAGTCTGGCCGCCGCGAACGTCAGGCCGACGGCGACGAAATAGAGCATTCGTCGAGGCATTTGAGCCTCGACAGTATAGTGTCAGCGAAATCGGTGACCTAGAATTGTTCTCCGTGTCACTTCGCACCCAGGTCGCCATCGTCGGCGCAGGACCCGCCGGGCTCATGCTCGGGCACCTGCTCCACCTGCAGGGCATCGACTCGATCATCCTCGAGAACCGCGGCCGGCAGCACGTGATCGAGCGCGTGCGCGCGGGCGTCCTCGAGCAGGGCACGGTCGATCTCATGACGGAGGTCGGCGTCGGCGCACGCCTCGCGCGCGAAGGCATGCGCCACGAAGGGCTTTATCTCGCGTTCGAGGGCGCGCGCCATCACGTCGACATGGAGGCGCTCAACGGCGGCCGCGCGATCACGATCTACGGGCAGAACGAGGTCGTGCGCGATCTCATCGACGCGAGGCTCGAAACCGGCCGGCCGCTCCACTTCGACGTCGAGGACGTCGGCATCTCAGACATGCTGTCCCCGGCGCCGATCGTCCGGTTCCGGCGCGACGGCGCGCTCGAGGAGATCGCCTGCGACTTCATCGCCGGCTGCGACGGGTTCCACGGCATCTGCCGCCCCGCCATTCCCGCGGACGGCCTGCGCGTGTACGAGCGCGTCTATCCCTTCGGGTGGCTCGGCATCCTCGCCGAGGCGCGGCCCTCGTCCGACGAGCTCGTCTACAGCGTCCACGAGCGCGGCTTCGCGCTCTTCAGCATGCGCTCGACGACGGTGACGAGGCTGTACCTGCAGTGCGCGCCGGACGAGGACCTGGCGGCGTGGCCCGACGAGCGGATCTGGGCCGAGCTCGGAACGCGGCTCGCCACCAGCGACGGCTGGACGCCGAACGAGGGCCCGATCCTCCAGAAGGGCGTGACCGGCATGCGCAGCTTCGTCGCGGAGCCGATGCGCTACGGGCGCCTGTTCCTCGCCGGCGACGCGGCGCACATCGTGCCGCCGACGGGCGCCAAGGGCCTCAACCTCGCGATGGCCGACGTCTATCGCCTGTCGCACGCGATCGCGGAGTTCTACCGATCCGGCGACGAGTGGCCCCTCGACGTGTACTCCGAGCGCGCGCTGCGGCGGACGTGGCGCGCGCAGCGCTTCTCGTGGTGGATGACCTCGATGCTGCACAGGCTTCCGGGCGACGCGGCGGAAGCCGCGTTCGATCACCGCCGTCAGATCGCGGAACTGGAGTATCTTTTCAGCTCCCGCGCCGCGATGACGAGCCTTGCCGAGAGCTACGCCGGAACGCCGTTCGAGCATGAGTGAGTTCGCCACCCTCGCGGACGCGATTGCGCGCAGCGTGCGGCCCGGCGATCGCGTCGCGCTCGAGGGCTTCACGCACCTCATCCCGTTCGCGGCGGGGCACGAAATCATCCGCCAGGGGATCGGCGACCTGACGCTCGTCCGCATGACGCCGGACCTCCTCTACGATCAGATGATCGGCAGCGGCTGCGCGCGGAAGCTCGTGTTCTCGTGGGGCGGCAACCCGGGCGTCGGCTCGCTGCACCGGCTGCGCGACGCCGTCGAGCGCGGATGGCCGCGGCCGCTCGAGATCGAGGAGCACAGCCACTCCGCGATGGCGCACGCGTACGCGGCCGGCGCGGCGGGCATGCCCTGCGCGATTTTCAAGGGCTACCTCGGATCGGATCTCGCGCGCGTCAACCCGAACATCAAGTTCATCACGTGCCCTTTCACCGGCGAATCGCTCGCCTCGGTGCCGGCGCTGAGGCCGGACGTCGCCATCGTGCACGCGCAGAAGGCAGACCGGGCCGGGAACGTCCTCGTCGAGGGGATCGTCGGCGTGCAGAAGGAAGCAGTGCTCGCCTCCGCCCGGTCGATCGTCACCGTCGAGGAGATCGTGGATCGGTTCGAGGGGATCGGCACGAACGCCGTCATCCTCCCCTCGTGGACGGTGGGCGCCGTGGTGCACGCGCCGGGCGGCGCGCGGCCGTCGTACGCGCACGGCTACTACGCGCGCGACAACGCGTTTTACGTCGCGTGGGACGCGATCGCCAGGGACCGCGACACGTTTCGCGCGTGGATCGACCAGCACGTGATGGGCCGGACGTCATGAGCGCCCCTCGACCCGGCTCGGGGCAGGCCCATCGACCTGGCTCAGGGCAGGCCTCGTATTCGGCGGCCGAGATGATGACCGTCGCGGCCGCGCGCGCGCTCGGCAACGACGACATCTGCTTCGTCGGCATCGGCCTGCCGTCCGCCGCGTGCAACCTCGCCCGCCTCACGCACGCGCCGCGGTTGACGCTCGTCTACGAGTCCGGCACGATCGAAACGAAGCCGACGGTCCTCCCGCTGTCGATCGGCGACGGCGAGCTCTGCGAGACGGCGTTGACGACGGTGTCGGTGCCGGAGATGTTTCAGTACTGGCTGCAGGGCGGACGGATCTCGGTGGGCTTCCTTGGAGGCGCGCAGATCGATCGCTTCGGGAACCTCAACAGCACCGTCATCGGCCCGTACGACAAGCCGAAGGTGCGGCTGCCTGGCAGCGGCGGCGCCACCGAGATCGCGACGGGATGCCGGCGGATCTACATCGTGATGCGCCACAACGCGCGCGCGTTCGTCCGCACCCTGGACTTCATGACGTCGCTCGGCCACGGCCCGACCGGCCGCGAGCGCCGCGCGCTGGGCGTCCAGACCGAAGGCCCCGCGCTCGTCGTCACCGATCTCTGCACGATGAGGCCCGATCCGGAGACGAAGGAGTTCCGCGTCGCGACGCTCCACCCCGGCGTCACGCGCGACGCCGCGCGCGCCGCCACCGCGTGGGATCTGCAGTTCGCGGATCGCGTCGACGAAACCCTGGCACCCGAGCCCCACGAGCTCGACGCGCTGAGAGATCTGTACACGCGCACCGCGCGCGCTCACGGAACGGGCGCGGTGGCGGAATGAGTCTAGATCGGTCGCTCGGTCGCTCGGTCGGCCGGTCGTTCGGAAACCGTACTGATCTCAGCCGTCGGATTGTGAGATGGATGCTTTTTCCGAACGACCGGACGACCGAACGACCGAACGACCGAACGACCGGACGACCGAACGACCGAGCGACCGAGCGACCGAGCGACCGACATGATCACTACAAAAGGTACCCAGCCGCCACTCCTCTATCCCGCGTATCAATCGACGATCCGCCGCGCGCCGTCGAAGCCGCTCATCCGCGTGCCGGCCAACCTCGCGGACCTCGCGGCGCCGGTCTACGGCTACCTTCCAATCGGCGAGACCGACAACGACCTCACGCGGCAGCACGCCGGCGAGCCGCTCGGCGAGCGCATCGTCGTCGCGGGCCGTGTCGTGGACGAGGACGGGCGCGCGGTCGCGAACTCGCTCGTGGAAGTCTGGCAGTGCAACGCGGCGGGCAGGTATCTGCACGCGCGGGACGACCATCCGGCGCCGCTCGATCCGAACTTCACGGGCGCGGGCCGCACGATGACCGACGCCGAGGGACGCTATCGCTTCGTGACGATCAAGCCCGGCGCGTATCCGTGGCGCAACCACCACAACGCCTGGCGACCTGCGCACATGCACTTCTCGCTGTTCGGATCGTCGTTCCAGTCACGGCTCGTCACGCAGATGTACTTCCCGAACGATCCGCTGTTCCCCTACGACCCGATCATGCACTCGATCCCCGACGAGCAAGCGAGGCTCCGCCTCGTCTCGAAATTCGATCTCGAGCTGACGGAGCCTGAGTGGGCGCTGGGTTACCGGTTCGACATCGTGCTGCGCGGCCGCAACTCGACGCCGTTCGAGGAAAGGACGTAGGACGTTGGATCTGCTGTAGTGTCCGCCTTCAGGCGGACCCCGGTGAGGTCCGGCTAGAGCCGGACACTACAGCGAGGCAGGGTTCCCTATCCTCCGATAGAACCTGGCTTGAGGATGTAGTTGTTCTCGCCGTCGGTCGCGCGATACTGCTGATGGCAGGCGCGGCAGCTCCCGCCGACTTCCTTCAGCGCGGTCGTGGCGGCCGCGGCGTCGACGGTGTCGCTCGCAATCAGCTTCTCGAGCGCGTCGATCTTCCCCAGCGTGTCCTTGTTGAACTTCACCGCATCGTCCTTCTTGTGCTCGATCCAGAACGACTGCGAGAGCAGGACGTTTTCGCGGACGGTGACGATCGTCTTCCGCGCGTCGGCGTAGGCGCCGGACGCAATGGCCTTGCCGGTTGCCTGCTGCGCCTTCTGCACTTCTTTCATGACCTTGTCGAGCTGTTCGGGCGTCGTGACCTTCTGGGTCTGAGCAACGAGAACCGCTCCAGACCAGGCAAGCAGCAGCGCCGAGGCATACACGCGGACACGCATAGAGTCTCCTCCTATAGAGCGGCCATTATTACACGAGCTGCACTACCTGGACCGTGTGGCTCTCCAGTGTTTCTCCGCGGCCTGGGCCTTCGACGTCCCGGTGATGCTGTCGCCACTCACCCGGCCCGAATACTCCACGCCGCCGGCCATAAAACTGATCTGATCGCCCTTGATCTTCGCGCTTTCGATCGTCGCCGTGCCGAGCGTGCCGCCGATCGTCTGGAAGTCCTGCGTCAGCGTGAGCGCGCCCGCCGAGGTCTGCCACGTTCCCGCGACCTTGGCGGGAACGAAATACAGCAGCACGGTGCACCAACTCGTGCAGTCGCCGCTGATGGTGAGGGACTCCTCAGGCGTCCAGCCTTCGATGCCGAACGTGTTGGCGACGATGCGCGTGCCGGGCCTGAGGTCGGCGAACTTCTGTCGAAGCTTGAGGAGGTTCTCAGGCAGGAGGAACAGCGCCAGGACGGTCGCCTGCGGGAACTCCGCGGCGTACATGTCGCCCTGAACGAAGCTCGCCTTGCCGCTGACGCCGGCCTTCTCCGCGTTGCGCTTCGAGAGCTCGACCATGTCAGGGTTGTACTCGACGCCGAGGGCGCGCGCTCCGCGCCTCGCCGCCGCGATGACGTTGCGCCCGTCGCCGGATCCGAGATCGACGACGAAGTCCTGCGGCGTCACGCGGGCGACATCGAGCATTTTTTCCACGGTGGCTTCCGGGCTCGGCACCCAGACGACGTCCTTGCCGGCCTGCCCGACCTTCGGCTCGTAGACCGGCGGCGCGGTCTGCGTCTGGCCGGCGGCGGGCGGTGGAGTCGCCGCCGTTTGCGCACGCAAAAGCGCGGGCAGCACCAGGCTGAACGCGACGGACGACAGCATCACGACACGCGACAGTCTCATCGTTCACAACTCCTATGTAGCTGTAGTGTCCCGCTTCAGGCGGCCTTACCTGTAGTGTCCGGCTTTAGCCGGACTCTCACGAAGGTCCGCCTAAAGGCGGACACTACTGGCATTAAAAGCACCTAGGAGCCCGCGCGGCACTCGAAGTTCGCGGCCTCGTCGGTGCTGCCTCGGCCTTTATAGCGCGCCACGAGCGGATACTGGCAAAGCGGACGCGATCTTATAACTTTCCCGGCAGAATCGCGGCTCACGGCGTCGAGCGTGACGGGCGGCTTCCCCTCCTCGACCCATCGCACCACCGCGTCGAACTGGCCTGTTGGATTCGGCCCGGCTCCCCCGGCGCAGTGCCCAACGCCGGGCGCCATGAACAGGCGGACGAAGGGCGCGGTCTTCTCGGCGCCCCCCATCTGCTTGAGCACGCGGTTGAAATAATCAATCGTGCCCTCCGCATAGATGAGCGGGTCGGCCCAGCCGTGCCATGCAATCAGCTTACCGCCGCGATCCCGGAAGGCGGACAGGTCCGGATTGTCCGTGCCGATCACAGCGTTGAACTGCTCGACGGACTGATCCCAGAGCTGCTCGTACGACTCGGGTGTCAGCGTCGTCCAGTCCCACTTCGGATCCTGCGTCAGGAAGTAGCGGAACCAGTCGAGCGGGATGCCGTTCGGGCGTCCCGCAGGAGGAGTGCCGGCGGTCGCGCTGAGCGCGAATCCCGCGCCGCGCGGCAGGCCGTACCAGAGAAAGCTCCCGTCGCGGCGCCGCGGTCCTTCCCAGATCTTCCGGATGACGTCGGCGTCGGCGGAGCTGATCGGGCTGCATCCCTCCGGCGCGATTCCCACGAGCGCCTTCGGATCGTACGTGCAGCGCCGCGGATCTTCGATCACGCCGTCTTTGACGGTGTCGATCGTGTCGCACGCGGCGATCGCGGCCGCGAGCGCCGCATCGAGCTTGCACTGCGCAACGACGTTCTTCTCGGCGAGCATGACGAGATGGCCCCACATCTGCTCGACGTGGAGCTTCGGCCAGTTGATCGCGGGCGCACCCGAGAGGATGCCGTTGTAGTCGGCCGGGTACCGCTGCGCTTCCATCAGCCCCTGGCGTCCGCCAGTCGAGCAGCCGTTGAAGTACGCGTAGCGCGCCGGCTTGCCGTAGAACTCCTGCGTCAGCGCTTTGCCGGTGATCGTCATCTCGTGAATGCCGAGATGCGCGTTGTCGCGGATCAGATGCCAGTTCAAACGTCCGCTCGCGTCGAGCGCAAAACTGCCGCTGCCGCCCTCGTGGCCGGTGTCGGTCGACGCCGCGGCGTATCCGGCCGCAACGGGCTGCCGCACGCCGTTCGGATTGCCGCCCGAGAACCCCCCGCCGCCCACGCCCTGGAACCGTCCGTTCCAGCCTTTCAGCGGAAGGCCGACGAAGATCCTGACCTTGTCGCCCGCGGGCGGATGCGTCACCGTCGCCGTGATCCGGCACGAGGGAGGAATTCTCTCGTCGCCCTGATCGACGGCGGCCGAATCGATCGTCGTATTCGGGAGGGAGACCGACGTCATGCTCTCGCACGTCCGGACCGGGTCGACGTCCGGATAGAGAGGCTTCTGCGCTGCCAGCTGCGGCGGCGCCTGCGCGAGCGCCACGTTCGCCGCCAGCATCACGAGCACGATTGTCACGCCGCAGGACTTCATCGTCATCTCTGTCTCTTGTAGTGTCCGCCTTCAGGCGGACCTGACTGGTCCGGCTGAAGCCGGACACTACAGGTTCACCCCTCAACCAAAGTGCACCCAAAGTCCAATCGTGAAAATCGCGAGGGCGACGGTGGCGAAGAGCTGCAGCGTGAACATCGAGCGCGCGCGGGCGTCGCGCGGACGATAGTCTTCGCCGAGCGTGGCGAACGTGAGGCCCTTCAGCTTCGCACGCGGCTCGGGCGACGTCGCCAGCGACACGACCACGAGGATCACGACGCTGATGACGAAGAGGACGATGGCGAAGTGCAGGAAATTGATGCCGACGAGCGCCGACAGGAACGGCGAGCCGGACACGAGCGCCGACGTGCGCGTGAGCTCGAAGATGAACCGCGCCGCGCCGAGAACGGCGCCCGCCAGCAGCGCCGCGATCGCGCCGTTGCGATTGACCCGCGGCCAGAACACGCCGACGAGAAACACCGCGGCAATCGGCGGGCTGATGTACGCCTGCACGCTCTGGAGGTAGATGTACACCTCGGAGCTCAGGTACCTGATGAACGGCACCCACAGCATGCTGAGCGCGACCATCACGACGGTCACGATCCGCCCCACGCGAACGAGCTGCGTTTCCGAGGCGGCCGGCCTGAGCACCTTGTAGACGTCGAACGTGACGAGCGTCGACGCCGAGTTGAACGTCGCGGCCAGCGACGACATCAACGCCGCCATCAGCGCGGCGACCATGAAACCAGCGAGCCCGGGCGGCAGCAGCCGCACCACCATCGTCGGGTACGCCTCGTCGCCGGCGATGTCGGGATAGAGCGCCCTGGCCACGAGGCCGGGAAGGACCAGCACGAAGACGGGCGTGATCTTCAGCAGTCCGCACAGGAGCGCCCCGCCGCGCGCGTGCGTCTCGTTCTTCGCGCCGAGCACGCGCTGCACGATCATCTGGTCGGTGCACCAGTACCAGATGCCCAGGATCGGCGCGCCGAAGAAGATGCCGGTCCACGGGAACGCGGGATCTGACGCCGGCTTGATCATGTGAAAGAAGTCGGGAGGCAGCGTCGCGCGAAGCGCCGACATGCCGCCGACCTGGTCGAGCCCGATCAGGGTCAGCACGATCGCGCCCGCGAGGAGCACGACCGCCTGCAGCAGCTCGGTATAGATCACCGCCGCGAGGCCGCCGAAGATCGTGTAGATGCCCGTCGCGATCACCATCACCGTGGCCGACGTGTAGAAGTCCCACCCGAGGACCGCGCGGAGCACGAGCGCGCCCGCATAGAGCGACACGGAGATCTTGGTGACGACGTAGGCGATGACGGAGACCGTCGTGAGGTACCAGCGGCACGCGGGACCGTAGCGGCGATCGAGGAACTCCGGCATGGTGTAGACGCCGCTCCGCAGGTAGAACGGCACGAACACCCAGCCGAGGATCATGCACATGAAGACCGCGAGCCACTCGAAGGAGCCGACCGCGAGACCCGAGCTCGCGCCCGACCCTGCCAGCCCGATGAAGTGCTCGCTCGAGATGTTGGACGCGAAGAGCGACGCCCCGACCGCGATCCATCCCACGCTACGGTCCGCCAGGAAGTAGCCCTTGCTCGTCTTCGCGCGCCTGAAGTAATAGGCGCCGATGCCAAAGACGACGGCGAAGTAGAGGGCGATGATGGAGAGGTCGAGGAAGTGCATGTTGGCTCTGGGCCTAAGCCTACTTGCACGCCCCCTGTTCACCGTGCACGTAGTACGAGCGGTACTTCGGCGACTTCGGATCCATGCACCCTGACAGGTTCAGGACCTCGATCTTGCGGAAGTCGGTCGGCGCGCTCTCGCCCTGGATCGTGATGTAGCCCTCGGTGAGCAGCGTGCCGTCGATCTTGACCTTCGGATCGAACGCCGAGACCTCGCCGCCGCCGATCGTCGGACGGTCGTACTCGAGCACGGTCTGCCCGTCGATCCTGTGCGTGATGCGCTCGCCGCCGCGGACCTCGACCTCGACGCGGACCCAGTCGTCGCCGGGATAGGTCTGCGACTTGGAGTTCGTGCAGTGACCCTTCACCATCGCGTCGTTCATGAAGATCTGCGTGCCCGGCGTGCACACGTTTGCCGTCGATCGCGGCTTGCCGTTCGCCAGCGCCGCCGAGCAGCTGCACCTCGACCGAGATCGGAAAATCCTGATCCTTCCCCATCGTCTCCGCGGCCTGGCTGTGGAGCATCAGCCCGTTGTTGCGGACGGCCCAGTTCGGCCCGCCCGGCGCCTGCTCGCCGACGAAGCGGTACTCCGCCACGATGATGTAGTGCGAGAATTTCTGCCGCGTGTAGAACAGGTGCGCGAACTTGTCCTCGTACGCCGTGTACTTGTCGTAGGAGGCTTTGAGCATGCCGTCCGCGACGCGGAACGTGTCAGCGTAGTTGACGCCGAGGTCGTATCCCCGGATCTTCGGGACCCAGCCATCGAGGTTCTTCCCGTTGAAGAGCTGAATCCAGTCTTTCTGGTCGGCCGGTTTCTGACCGGCCGCGACGGCAATCCCGAGGGCGCCAACGAGCGCCAGGGACAGGACGGACATCCGCATTCCTCACCTCGGCTTTCGTGATAGCGTGCAGCAGGATACTCGGAGGGCTTATGAGAGTCACGTTACTTCGCGCGACGGGTACGGCGGGCGTCATCGCCATCGTCGCGACGGCCGCCGCCGTCTCCGTTCGCAGCCAGCAGCCGAAGCTCGGATACGAAGACACCCCGATGCAGCCGAACGGCAAGTGGCACATTCACGACGGCACGCGGCCGCAGCCGCGCATCGTCACGCCCGGAGCCACGACGGGAGCGGCGCCGTCGGACGCCACCGTGCTGCTGGGCGCGGGCAGCGAAACGGGCGCCTGGCAGATGAGCGCCGACAAGGCGGCCCTCAGCTGGCCGATGAAGGACGGCGTGCTGCAATCGGCCAAGGGCATGATCGAAACGAAGGAGCAGTTCACCGACTTCCAGCTCCACGTGGAGTTCGCCACGCCGAAAGAGGTCAAGGGCACCGGCCAGGGGCGCGGCAACAGCGGCGTGTTCCTCCTCGGACAGTTCGAGGTGCAGGTGCTCGACAGCTATCAGAACCAGACCTATCCCGACGGCCAGGCCGCGGCGATGTACGGGCAGTATCCGCCGCTCGTGAACGCGTCGCGTCCGCCAGGCGAATGGCAGGCCTACGACATCATCTTCACGGCGCCGCGATTCAACGCGTCGGGCACGCGTCGAGAAGCCCGCGGTCGTCACCGTCATCCACAACGGGGTCGTCGTGCACAACGCGACCGCGTATCAGGGCCCGACCGAGCACAAGGTCATCAAGCCCTACGGGCCTGGAGCCGCGAAGGGACCGATTCGACTCCAGGATCACGGCAACCCGGTACACTTCCGCAACATCTGGATCCGGCCGCTCAAGGGATACGACGAAACCTAATCCGGCGGCATCGTGACGAAGTCCGGGCTCTTCCGCATATCGGCGATCGGAGCGTTCCTCCTCTGGGCGTGGAGCGCTCCGATCGGCACCCAGCCGGGCGCGACGTTCGCGACGCAGGTCGCGTCGCTCTCGGAGCCCGGCGGGTACTTCGACACCGACAACCTGATCTCCAACGAGCTCTCGTACCTCGAGGTGATCCCGGATCTCAGGAAGCGCGGCGTGCAGGGAGGCGCGTACGTCGGGGTGGGGCCCGACACCAACTTCACCTACATCGCCGCGATCAAGCCCGACATCGCGTTCATCGTCGATATCCGCCGCGACAACCTGCTGCTGCACCTGCTCTTCAAGTCGATCTTCGGCGCCGCGCGCACGCGGACGGAGTACCTCGCGCTCCTGTTCGGCCGCGCCGTCCCAGCCAACCTGGATGGCTGGCGGACGGCGCCGATCGAGCGCATCCTCGCGCACATCGACGGTGCGCCGCTCGACGCGAAGGCGATCGCCGCGCTGCGCGCGCGCCTCGACGAAGCCGTCGTCAAGACCGGCGTGCGGCTGACGAGCGAGGATCGCGACACGATCGATCGCTTCCACCGGCGCTTCATGGAAGCCGGACCGGATCTGCGGTTCCAGTCGACCGGCCGGCCGCCGCAGTCGCACTACCCGACGTATCGCGACCTGCTGCTCGAGAAAACGCCGTCGGGAGAGGCGGGAAGCTTTCTCGCGTCCGAGGAGGCGTATCTCTTCGTGAAAGAACTGCAGAGGAAGGATCTCGTGATCCCTGTGGTGGGTGATCTCAGCGGACCGAGCGCGCTGACCGCAGTCGCCAGGCTCCTGACTGCGCGCAACCAGCGGGTGTCGGCCTTCTACACGTCGAACGTAGAGTTCTACCTCTTCAACGACGGCCGTTTCGCGAACTTCATGACGAATCTCGGCCGCATGCCCCGCGCGCCCCACAGCGTGATCATCCGCTCGTTCTTTCAGCGCTACGCACCGGGAGGCGTGAGCGCGTCGCGGCTGCAGCCCATGGGCGAGCTCGTCGACGGATTCTCCAAGGGTAAGTTCAGGTATTACGGGGAGTTGAGACAGTAAGGCCGGTCGTCCGGTCGCTCGGTCGGCCGGTCGTTGGCCGGTCGGCCGACGGCGGACTTCCGAACTTCCGGGCTTCCTGCTAGGATCAATGGCTATGTTTCATGTAGTTCCCCGTTGGATTGCTCAGGCGGCCGCTGGCGTGGCCCTCGTCGTTTCTCTCAACTTCGTGCTGAACGCGACCGTCTCGTCGGCTCCGCAGGCGGGTGTGTCCTCGGCGAAGCCGGGCACGTGCGAGCCGGGATTCAGCGGCTCCCCGGAAACCGGATGCACCGACGTCAACGAGTGCGCCGTGAGCAACGGCGGGTGCCACCGGCTCGCCGCGTGCGAGAACACCCCGGGGTCCCGGACGTGCGGCGGGTGTCCGAAGGACTATGTGGGCGACGGATACCTGGGATGCTTCGACGTCAACGAGTGCGGCACCGTCGACTGCGCCGACCGCAAGCCGGCAGGTACGCCGGATTCGCCGCCTCCGGCGGTCACGACGTCGGGCGACGTCACCGTTGCGGCAGCCTCTTCGGCCGGCGCGCAGGCCACGTTCACCGTCTCCGCGAAAGACAGCGTCGACGGTACACGCCCGGCGAACTGCACTCCGGCTTCGGGAACGGTGTTCAAGGTGGGAAAGACGACCGTCAGCTGCTGGGCCTTCAACAAGCGCGGCAAGATCGGGCGCTCGACGTTGACGGTGACGGTTACGAACTGACCACGTTCGTGGATTGTTGATTGACCGTTCGCGTCAATCAACAATCCACAATCCAATCCACAATCCGCGGTCTGCAATCCCAATCGGCAATCCGCAGTCTGCAATCCGCAATTGATCTATTTCGCTACGATCGTCCCTCTCATCCCCGCGGCGAAGTGGCCGGGGAACGTGCAGAGATACGGATAGCTGCCCGCCGCCGCCGGGACCTTGAACGTCACTTCCACGGTCTCGCCGGGTCCCGCCATCGCCGTCGCCGCCAGCATCTGATCCTTCATCGCCGCGGGGATATAGCCCGTCGCGCTCGCCATCGCTGCGGCGTTGGCGAAGTCCACCTGCTTGGCGCCGGCCTTGAGCACGACGACGTTGTGGGCCATGGCGATCTTGGGGAGCGTGCCCTTGGACGTGAGACGGATGCGGAGCGTTTCGCCGGGCTTGGCCGTGATCGACGTGACGCTGTATTTCATGTCATCGCCGCCCACGATCTCGACCGTGCGGGCCGCCGACGCCGCGGGTTTGGTTTGTTCCGGAGCCGGGCCGGCCAGCGCTGCGGACCCGAGGACAATCGACACGACAAGAGGCAGGAACATAGTTGATGACTCCTTGATGAGTAACGCTGAGCCCGTCGCTACGAGCCCGGCCAGTCCAACGCTTCCGGAATCGCCGCCGCGGGCCGCACCAGGATCCAGTACTCGACCGCCACGCGCGTGACGGCCGGGATCCAGCGGAACGTCGGCACTCCGAACACGCGTCCCCGTCCAATCATCTCACGGCGGGACTCGGGAAAGGGAGAGACCCCGAACTCCATGCCCCGGGTGAGCGCCGCGCCATTCCACGGCGGCTGCGGCCGGCTGTGATTCTCCTCCCAGATGCCCATCCACGGAAAGTCGGCGGTCCGCCAGACGTAGCCGAACGCGAGCCGGGACGCGGGAGAGAACGCCACGAAGAACGCGTGTTCATTCGCCGGGCTCATGAGGTGCGCCGTGTACGCGCTCGAGCGAGGCGCATCGTGGCAGACGCGGAGATCGATCGTCCCGCCGTCGGCAGCCGGCGCGTCGGGCCAGTCGAACTCGGCGCCGCCCTTCAGGTAGTCGGCAGGGCCGAACGCGCCCTCGAAGACTTTCGATCGCGACGCCGACGCACGGAACGCGGTGGCGCCCTTCTGAAGGAACGGCGGCCCGAGGGTGACGTGCTCGGTCCAGCCGACCGGCCGATCGATCCCCGACAGGTTCTGCACGCTCTCGCGGACTCTCACGGCGCCGCCGCCGGGCAAATCGACGAGCTCGAGCTCCCGCTCGACCTGCAGGTTCGCGAGGGGAAGCATCGCCCGCATGACGATCGACGTGTTCGCCCGGTCGATCTCGAAGCGCGCGGTGGACGCCTCCCCGTGAACCGGCAATCCCGCGGCCGCCTCTTCAGGCGAGGGCCCGCCAAAGATGTCGAGGCAGAGGTTGTGCCCCATGATGCCGGCGAGCAGCGCCGCGTCGACGCCGCCGCCGTACTCGGGATGCCTCAAACGATCGTACGCAGCCGGATCGATGGACGGCCAGTCCGGCGTCCAGAGCGGATTGACGCCGGTCTCCTTGTCGAAGACCTCGGCGATGTGCCCGCCCGACTCGAGGACCGTCAGCCTCAGCCGGTCGTTCTCGATCGTCGCTGCACGGCGATTGCGATAGCGCATCTGGGTGCCTCTGTGTCGGACGTCCGGTCGCTGCCGGTCGTTCGGTCGTCGGTCGCGGAAGCTCGTTGCTCGATCTCAGCAGCCGTGCGATTGCGATCTCAGCCCTACGATTTTGCGCTGGAATGCTTTTCCGAGCGACCGGACGACCGAACGACCGGACGTCCGAGCGACCGACTCCGACGACCGGACGACCGCATTTTGCCAAGCAGAACGCCGCCGGGGGTGGCACCGGCCGAGGCAGAAACGCGGCGGATGCACTGCCGCCTAGCGGCGCGCGGCTTTCACGCGCGTTTTCGGAGGTCAGCCGCGGATCGCCCCGTTTTTCGGAGCGAAATGGCCGCGCGGCGCCGAAAGCACTTGAAGTCCCCGTTGCCGTGGTTGTATCGTCCACACCGCTTCACCGGGGTCCAGACCTCCCCACCATAAGGCGAGCCAGTGCCCGCCGGATCTGTCAACGTCAGAGGAGCTCGATGCTGGATCGGTCGCAGACGAAAAGTGCCATCGACGCGGGTGGAGGCATCCTTCGCCTCGAGCCTGCCTGGGTTCCCCGCTCGTTCATGATTCCCGGCGAGCGTCTGAAGCTGCACCCGCGCGATCTGTACGCGCTCGGAGGCCATCGCGGCGGCATCAACGAGCGCTGGTTCTCGTCGACGACCAACGCGGACAACGGCCCGGGCACGCCGGCAGACGAAGGGCTCAGTTACGTCCGGCTCGAGGACGGCAAGCGCTTCCTCCTCCGCGACGCCGTGTCGGAGGCAGGCGATCTGCTGCTCGGATCGGCGGTGATGGAGCGCGAGAAGGGCTGGAACCTCCTCTGCAAGTTCTTCGACAACATGGGCCCGATCCCGCATCACATGCACCAGACGGACGCGCAGGCCAAGCTGCTCGGCCGCCGCGGGAAGCCCGAGGCGTACTACTTCCCGCCGCAGTACAACAAGACCGACAACAACTTTCCGCACACGTTCATGGGCCTCGAGCCCGGCACGACGAAGGCCGACGTCCGCCGCTGCCTCGAGAACTGGAACAAGGGCGACAACGGCATCCTGTTCCTCTCGCGCGCGTATCAGGCTCGAGCCCGGCACGGGCTGGCAGATCGATCCGGGCATCCTGCACGCGCCGGGATCGCTCGTCACCTACGAGCCGCAGGTGGCAAGCGACGTGTTCGCGATGTTTCAGTCCGAAGTCGAAGGCCGGATCACGCCGTGGGCCTGATGACGAAGGACGTCCTCCCCGAGCACCACAACGATCTCGACTACCTCGTCAACCTGCTCGACTGGGACGCCAACGTCAACCCGACGTTTGCCGCCGACAATCGCTGCTTCCCGAAGCCCGTGGCGCCGTTCGCGCAAACCGAGCCCGACGGGTATCGCGAGCAGTGGATCACCTACGGCACGGGCTGGTATTCCGCGAAGGAACTGACCGTGCTGCCGAAGCGGAGCGTCACGATCAAGGACGCGGCCGCCTACGGCCTGATCCTGACGCAGGGCTACGGACGTTTCGGCAAGCTGCCCGTCTCGACGCCGACGATGATCCGCTTCGGCCAGATGACGGAAGACGAGCTGTTCGTCACGGAGGCGGCGGCGAAAGACGGCGTGCGGATCGAGAACCTGAGCGCGACGGATCCGCTGGTGATCCTCAAGCACTTCGGGCCGGGCAATCCGGACGCTGAAGGACTGAAAAAGAAACGATGAAGCTTACAGCGCCAGCTTCCAGCTGCCAGCCAAGCTTGCAGATCTCAGTCGCTCCGACTGGGATCTCAAGGCTCTTGACTGAACACTGGAAGCTGGAAGCTGGAAGCTGGAAGCTGACATATGCACAAAAACCCCGCCATTCACAACGCCATGTGGCCCGGACTCGTCGGCAAGGGCCCGGGCACCGAACCGCCGATCGATCTCGACACGATGCTCGACCTGACCGCCGCCGCGAGGTCGACGGCGTCAAGTTCGACGGCGTCGATCTGTTCCTCTTCGATCCGCACGTCAGCATCGATTCGTCGGACGACGACCTCGAAGCGGCTGGCCGACAAGGTTGCCGCGAAGAAGCTCGTCGTCGGCTCCGTCGTCGCGCCGGTCTGGCCGCCGACCGGCGGCGGCTCGGCGATGGGAAGCGACGAGGATCGCGCGAACTTTCTGACGCAGGTGCGGAAAGCCTGCGCGATCGCGCGAAAGCTGACGCGACCTCGGCATCCGGACGTACGGCGTCGTGCGGATCGACTCGGCGGCGGGCCCCGGCGACTGGGCCGCCGATCCGCCGGCAATCACGAAGAAGATCGCCGAGACGTTCCGCGAAGGCGTGCGACATCGCCGAGGAGCACGGCGAGCGGCTCGCCGCCGAAGGCGAGATCTGCTGGGGCGGCATGCACAGCTGGAAGCGCAATGGTCGAGCTGCTCGAAGCTCGTCGAATCGCCCGAAGACGCTCGGCTTCCAGGCGGACATGGCGCACACGCTGCTCTACACGCTCGGCTACAACGCGCCCGAGGATCGCATCCTGCCCGAAGGACTACGACTGGTCGACGGCCGGAGCGTCCTGGACGCAGGCGCTGAAGACGATGACGCACGCGCTGCGGCCGTGGACGATCGACTTCCACGTCGCGCAGAACGACGCGACGGTCAAGGGCTCCGGCTCGCACGACAAGACCGGCCGCCACTGCCTGCCGAACGATCCGAACGGCAAGCTCGACATCGTGCACCACGCCGGCTACTGGCTCCGCGACGACAACGGCAAGCCGTCACGCGCGCGCTCCAGCACATCTGCTGGGACGGCTGCATGTTCCCGAACGCGACGATGATGCAGCCGGAGACGTGGAACGACATCCTGGGCACGATGATCGCCGTGCGCGACGCGCACGGCTGGGACTAGGGATAGCTGCCAGCTTCCGGCTCCCAGCTGCCAGCTGAGAGCCTCACAAGAAGCAGGAAGCCGGCCGCTGGAACCTGTTGGAAGCTGGAAGCTGGAAGCTGGGAGCTACTAGTGAAGACTCTGAACATCGGCCTCGTCGGCTACGGCTTCATGGGCCGCACGCACTCGAACGCGTTCCTGCAGGCGCCGCGGCTTCTTCGACCTCGCCGTATCGAGCCGGTGCTCAAGGCGGTCTGCGCGCGCAACGCCGACCGCGCGAAGGCGTTCGCCGGCGAACTGGGGCTACGAATCGATCGAGACCGACTGGCGGAAGCTGGTCGAGCGCAAGGACATCGACGCTCGTCGACATCGCGAGCGCCGAACGACACGCACCACGAGATCGCCATCGCCGCGGCCAAGGCCGGCAAGATGATGCTGTGCGAGAAGCCGCTCGGGCGGACCGCGGCGGAAGCGCGAGGCGATGGTCGACGCGGTCGAAGCCGCCAGGCGTGCCGAACACGGTCTGGTACAACTACCGCCGCGTGCCGGCCGTCACGCTGCCAAGCAGCTCATCGACGAAGGCAAGCTCGGACGCATCTTCCACTACCGCGCCAAGTTCCTGCAGGACTGGACGATCTCGGCAGGATCTGCCGCAGGGCGGCGAGGGCCTCTGGCGGCTCGACGTCAAGGTCGCCGGCAGCGGCGTGACCGGCGATCTGCTCGCGCACTGCATCGACACCGCGCATGTGGCTCAACGGCCCGATCACGGAAGTCACGGCGATGACCGAGACGTTCATCAAGGAGCGGAAGCACAACCTCACCGGCAAGGTCGAGCCGGTCGGCATCGACGACGCGTGCGCGTTCCTCTGCCGCTTCGAGAACGGATCGCTGGCCACGTTCGAGTCGACGCGCTACGCGCGCGGCCACAAGGCGCTCTACACGTTCGAGATCAACGGCGAGCACGCGTCGATCGTTCTGGGACCTCCACGATCTGCACCGCCTCCAGTACTTCGATCACCGCGACGAAGGACGCGTGCGCGGCTGGCGCAGCGTGCACGTCACCGACGGCGATCATCCGTACATGAAGAACTGGTGGGTGCCGGGCCTGCAGATCGGCTACGAGCACACGTTCGTCCATCAGGTCGCGGACTTCGCGCAGGCGATTGGCGCGGGAAAGAGCATCGCGCCGACGTTCCGCGATGGCCTGGCGACCGACCAGGTGACCGATGCCGTCCTCAAGTCGGCGCGGACGGGAAAGTGGGAAGGGGTTCTGAAATAGGACGGGGTTCGGGGCTCGGGACTCGGTGCTCGGGTTCGCCGGGTTCAGCTTGGGACTGAGGGGAGAAGCATGAATCGCACAGCCATTGTCACGACCGTCGTCGGCCTCGCGCTGATGACCGCCACGTTCGAATCGATCGCGCAGCAGCAGGCGCCGCCCGCCGGGCAACAGCCACCGGCCCGTCAGCAGCCGCCGGCGGGACAAGCACCGGCCGGACGCGGTGAGGGCCGCCGCGGCGGCGGCGGTGGACGCGGGCCGCAGGTGATCGCGTTCGAGGACCGCACCGGCTTCACGCAGATCTTCGACGGCGTCAGTTTGAAGGGATGGGATGCGGATCCCACCTTCTGGAAAGTCGAGGACGGCGCCATCGTCGGCGAGAGCACCGAGGCGAACCCTGTCAAGCAGAACACGTTCGTCATCTATCGCGGCGGCGAGCCCGCAGACTTCGACCTGAAAGTGGAGCTTCGGATCAACGCCGGCAACACCGGCATCCAGTACCGGAGCCAGCAGGTGCCACCCGACGAGAAGACCGGAAAGTGGGTGTTGAAGGGGTATCAGGCCGACTTCGACTTCGGCAACACGTTCACCGGCATGCTGTACGAAGAGCGCGGCCGCGGCATCATCATGCAGCGGGGCGGCGTAGCCTGGCTCGGCGACGCTGCACGCGGCGTCATCGGCACGACGGGAACGCCCGACGAGCTCAAGCCCATCATCAAGGTCAACGACTGGAACCAGTTCCACGTGATCGCCCGAGGCAACACACTCATTCACATCCTCAACGGCCGGGTCACGGCCATCCTCGTCGACGACGATGTGAAGAATCGATCCCTGAAGGGCCTGATCGGCTTCCAGATCCACACCGGTGCGCCGATGAAGGTGGAATTCCGTAACGTCCTGTTGAAAACCCTGTAGACGTTTCGAAGGCTCAGGTCTTCAGGCTCAAGGCTTTGAGCGTGGTCGGCCCAGGGCTGTGAGCCTGCGCTTCCACGGCCGGCGCATTTACCATCGAGGTGGGCACATGCGTCGGGCAATCTCCTCGACTATTCTCGCGCTGTCCTGCGCGGCAATATTCGCTGCCGAACATCCGCAGGACGATCAACAGAAAGCCGCCGCGCTCTGGGAGCAGGCCGTAGACGCCAAGGGCGGCCGCGACCGGCTCTACGGCATCCGAAGCGTCGCGATTCAGGAACGAACCAGGTTCAGGAACCTGATGCTCCGCGACGTAACCCGCGGCAAGATCGATCAAATCGTGTGTGAGTTTCCGGACGGCTGGTGGGAGTTCCTGGATTACCGCCCGGGACTGATGGGTTACTCAGTGAGCAGCGTCAACGCTCGAACGGGGCTCGGCTGGACCTCGTCCGGCGGCCCGGCGCGCCCGCTCATGCGGCCCGATACGTTCGTGCCGTACCGGATTCGTCAACTGCAATACGTGTACTTTCTCGAGACCCGCTGGGTGCGGCCGACGCCGTTGCGCGCGTCCCGCGTTCGACGCGGCTTCAAATCCGTCGATCGCGTCGAGACCATGGTCGAGGGTGAACTGGTCTCATTCGATCTCGACGTGAACACCCACCTGCCGGTGCGAATCGAGACGATCCACAAGACCAAGCTCAAGCCACCACGTCCCGGCATGACCGGAAGTGGTGGCCTGACGTTCGTCTACGAGCTCGACGCCTATCACGACGTAGCCGGCATTCAAGTACCCGCGCGAGTCACCAGGGGCAGTGACACCGCGGAAGCCGACGTCGAGATCAATCCTGACTACGACCCGGCGATCTTCACGACGCCGCCACCCGCAGGCGCGACAATGACCAGCTGGCGTCGATCCTCCAATTGACTATCTACCGACCGCCGTCGCCGGGCGCGCGGCCTCGATGTGCACGGTCTTGTACCCGCCAATCGTCCTGAAGTACAAGAACAACAGCAGGTAGACGACCGCCATCGCGACCGGGATGTACGCATCGGCCTTGAGCGTCTCGCGGTCGCCGATGATGCTGGCCGCGGCCACGGTCTGCTGATCGGGCGTCTTCGCCGCTGCCTTCTGCGCTTCAGACAGCTTCGTGCCGTCGAGCCCGTGCACTTCGTCGAGGAAGAGGAACCGGCTCGGCGTCGGCGCCTTGTACTGCTCGTAGACCGCCGGCGCGGTCGTGCCCAGGTGCTCGGCGGTGAAGCGGTCCTTCGCGTAGCCGAGCCCCGGTCCGCCGAGGAGCCCGGCCGACATCATGCCGATGCCGCCCATGATCGACATCGCCACCGCGCCGGTGCGCGGGAACCGATCGCCGACGACGGCCAGCATGGTCGGCCAGAAGAACGTCTTGCCGATCGCGTACACCGCGAGCGCGATCATCGCGCCGGCGAAGGTGTCGATGCCGCTGACCATGCGCAGGCCGATGGTCGCCATCACGGAGCAGATGAAGAGCAGGCCGATCGGCGACACGTTCAGCTTCTTCTCGATGAAGTCGGCGCAGAAGCGCAGCGAGAACATCAGCAGCGACGTGAAGACGAAGAGGATCTTGCCCTGGGCCGGCGTCAGGATGTTGCCGGTGATGTTCTGGATCCAGCCGTCGGTGCCGAGCTCGACCGCGCCGACCAGCGCGTGGGTGATGAAGAGCACGAACAGGAGCAGCGATCCGACCGAGAAGTTCGTCTTGAGCCCGACCAGCAGCAGCAGGACGGCCGCAACGCCCCAGCAGAACGTGCTCCAGAGGCTCGACGTGAAGAACGCGCTGCCGGTGAAGAACGCGAGGATGCCGCCGAGCTGTTCCTTGAAGAACAGGCCGAGCAGCGCGCACGCCACGAGCGCGCCGAGCATGCCCACTTCCTGGAGCATGTCGCCGACGCTGAGGCCCTTGCGCGGACGCCTCCGATTTCGGGAACGGCTGGCCGAAGAACGCGACGCCGTAGAGCACGGTGGGCACGAGGAAGAGGCCGAGCTGCATCTTCCAGCTCACGTTCATGCCCTCGCCGAGAATCCAGCCGATGAGACCGCCGATCACGAGGCCGGCCGGCCAGCTCGCATGGAGGATGTTCAGGTAGTGCGTGCGGTTGTGCGGGAAGAGCGTCGACACGAGCGGGTTGGCGACGGCTTCGAGCGTCCCGTTGCCGAGCGCGAACATGAACGTGCCGAGGTACAGGAACATGTACGCGGTGGATTGCGCCTGGCCCTGCGTCGCCGAGAACGTGATGAGGGCCGACAGCAGGTGCATCACGAACGCGGCCACGATCAGCTTGCCGTAGCCGATCTTGTCGACGACGACGCCGCCGATGATGATGCCGAAGCAGAAGCCGGTGAGGCCGGCGCCGCCGATGGCGCCGAGCTGCGCGCCGGTGAAGCCGAACTCCGCCGCCCAGGTCGCCAGGATGCCGCCGCGGATCCCGAAGCCGATGCCGGCGGCGAGAATCGCCAGGAAGCCGGCCCACAGCAGGCGCTGGGCGTTCGATGCGATGGCTCCGGCCTTTACATTCGCATTGTGCTCATGGTTGTCCCTTGTCGGTGCGTTGACGCTTTATCGCCTGTTTGCCGGGATACCCGGGTCTTTCGTGAGGTTCTCGACGAGGAAGAGCCCGCTCTTGCCGGGACAGACTAGATCGAGATCGCCGTCGCCGTCGATATCGATGACGGGCATCTGCATCCCGGCGCCGATCCGGCCCCCGTAGTCGATCGACGTGGCGCACCCACTCGACGCCGGCCCCAGGGCGCGCCGGGAGCGTCTCATACCAGTAGACGCCGAGGGGCTCGCGTTCGCCGGGATCGCCGCCGTTGTGGGCCATGAAGCGCTTGCCGGTCACCAAATCGAGCCGGCCGTCGCCGTTCAGGTCGACCAGCGTCGACGCGTGCCCCTGCGACCAGGCGGTGTCGATCGCGCGCCGCGTCCAGGTGCCGTCCGGCCCCTGCTCGAACCAGAAGACGCCGTAGTCGTGCCCCGCCGCGGTGATGACGTCGTTGCGGCCGTCGCCGTTGACGTCGGCGACGTGCATGAAGCCGAGCTGCGACCTGCGGGGCCCGGGTTGCGGCGGCGACGCCTGGCTCTCGAAGGCGGCAGGCGTGACCGGCATGTTGATCGACTCCCACGCCGGATGGAACGTCCAGTTGCCGGATCGCGGATCCGCGGGCGCCTCGAGCCAGCCGCGCGGCGTGAGGATGTCGGTCCGCCCGTCGCCGTTGACGTCGCCGGCGCCGATGCCGTGCCCGTAGCGTTCGATCGCTGACGACATGCCTGACCCAGGTCTTGCCTGATCTCGTACCACGCCTGGCCGTGCCGTTCTCCTGCGCCACGATCTCGTGCGCCTTGCCGTCGTTGTCGACGTCGGCCAGGATCGCGAACTCGACGTTGAAGCCGGTGTGGATCGCGGCCTCCTTCCACATCGCCGCCTGCCCTGAGCCGCCGAACGGGCCTGGCCTGAGCCTGTCGAAGGCGCTTTCCCAGGGTTCCTCCACCACGCCACCTTCTTCGCGAACCAGGAGACCGACGCGACGTCCGGATAGCCGTCGCCGTCGACGTCAATCGGCAGGTCGCTGAAGTTGTCGACGTACTGGTTGCTGAAGCCGAGCTCGCGGAAGTGGTGCTTCGTCCAGCCGGGGCCTGCATACCAGTACTCGCCGGAGATGATGTCGAGCCGGCCGTCGCGGTTGACGTCGACGACGGCGGCCGTCTCGCTGGCGCCGGGATCGATCGCGTGAAGCCTGAAGGGGATGTCGGGGGCGGAGGGAAGCTGGGATGCGGCGAGCAGCGATGACGGCGAGGACGACGAGGGGCAGGGGATCGTGTCAGCTTCCAGCTGCCAGATACGAGCTTCCAGCTCGCTTCCAGCTGTGGCAGCCGGTCGTCAGAAGAACTTCCAGCCCCTGCCCGATGCAGGAGCTGGAAGCGGGAAGCCGGAAGCTGGAAGCGGAAAGCTGGCAGCTGCCTCAGAACCTGAACCGCACGCCGAGCTGGATGACGCGGTTCGAGTTGGGGCGACACCGGTGATGCGGCCGAACTTCGTGGTCGTTCATCACGCCGGTGGTGTAGTTGAACGTTGCGGCCGTGTCGACACCCTCGTACTGCGTCGGTTGAACGCGTTGTAGAGCTCGACGCGGAACTGCAGCGTCTGTGCTGCCCATCGGGAAGTTCTTGAAGAACGTGATGTCGTGGTTCATGTAGCCCGGGCGGATGGTACTCGTCGTTGGTCGACGTGCCCATGTAGTACGGATCGGTCGGTCCGCCGCCCGGTCCGATGCACTCCGTCCGGAACTGACGGTCGAACGTCCGCTCGCTCCTCGGCAGGTTCGGATCGCACGGACAGCGAGACGCGGCCGCCGGTAGCCGTTGCCGGACAGGTCGTCGGTCGGCGCACCGGTGAAGGCGTAGCTGAAGCCGGCACGGTTCCGGCTCTGCATGATGGTGATACCCGAGATCTGCCAGCCGTCGAGCAGGACGCGCGGTGAACAGGTTGTCCCACTTCGCGCTCAGGTTCGGCACCTCGTAGTTGTAGTTGATCACGAGGGTGTGCGGCCGGCTGCCGTTGGAGGTGTAGTTCCTCGCCGTGTTGTCGGCGTCGAGAGGAACGGATCGAAGGTCGCCGAGGGTCTTGCGCTTCATGCCGGTGTAGGCGACGCCGAACGCGAAGCCCGTCGCGAAGCGCCGGTTCACCGCGACCTGGATCGAGTGGTAGTCGTTGTAGCCGGTCCACTGCGCGCACGGCGATCCCGCCGTAGCCCGCGGTACGGGCGCAGGTAGTCCGGCCGCGATCGGCTGGCCGCACGTTGGTCGGATCGGCGTTCTGCGGCTGACAGCGCGTGCCGTACGGGCAGGTCGTTGATCTGGACGGTCACCAGCTGATTGCGGCCGGCGTTGCCGACGTAGGCGACGTCGGCGATCAGGTTCCACGGCAGCGTCGCGCTGCACGCCGATGCTCCAGTTGTAGACCGTCGGCGCCTCGAACTCCTCGAACGGCCGTGACGCCGCGCGGGCTCTGGATCAGCTGCGAGTTCGAGCAGCTGCGGAATCGTCGTGAAGTTGGTCGTGCGCGTGTCCATGAGCGGCGGCAGCTCGACGAGCGACAGGATGATGTCGTCCTGGTAGCGGTCGTAGAAGATCCCCCACGCCGCCGCGGACCGACGGTCTTGCCGTCGCCGGTCACGTCCCACGCGAAGCCGAGGCGCGGGCGCCGGGAGGAGTCCCTTGCTGCCGTAGACCGTCTCCTCGAAGACGACCATGCCGTTGTAGAAGTCGCCGGAGTTCGGCACCAGCTTGCCGATGTAGGTGTTGTTGCAGGATCTCGCCGGTCAGCGGGTTCCTCGCCTGCCGGACGCTGCCGGCGCAGCTCGTCGCGTTGCCCGGGCAGACCGGCTGGAACAGCAGCGGCGCCGACGTCGACGACCACTGAGTGTCGTCGAAGTACGACACGTCCTGGCCCGCCACGTACGTCGGGCCGATGTAGTAGAAGCGCACGCCGACGTCGAGCGTGAACGTCGAGCTTCAGGCGCCAGTTGTCCTGCACGAAGATCTCGGCCTGGTTGAACCGGCCCTGCGGCGTACGGTTTGGCCGTCGACTCGGTGTAGCTGTTGATCGACCCGAGCAGCGCGTTGGCGAACCCGAGGTTGGTGTCGAACGGGTTGCTCGCGTTGCCGTCGAAGTTGAAGTTGCCGTTGAAGACCGCCGCGCGCGGCGCCGGCCGCGTCGTGTGCTCGACGAAGATGCCCGTCTTGATGTTGTGCGCGCCCATGATCTTCGAGAGGTTCGCGGAGTAGTTCCAGATGATGTTGCTGGCGTTGAACGGATAGCGATCCGCGACGCCGACCCCGCGCGTGTTCGGCAGCACGTTGGTGCCGCCGTAGCTGATCTGCGGCACCAGGTACTGCGGGTTGGCGGACGGGAAGAACTGCCCCAGCCCGCCGAGAACGACGCGGCGATCGTTGCGATCGAGCGACGCCTGGTCGACGTGGCTGACCAGCTGTTCCGCCCAGTTCCGGCCGACCGTGACCTCGCCCACCATCGACGAGTTGAAGGTGTGCAGCAGCGTGCTCACCATGCTGACCGATCCGACTTCGTACGACGTGTTGAACTGCGGCCAGCCGGCGTTGCCGCCGTTGCCCGTGCCGGCGCCGAGGAACGCGTTCTCGCCGCGCGAGTTCACCTCGTTGCCGAACTGCACGCGCGTGTAGAACGTCGTGTCGCGGTTGATGTTGTAGTCCACGCGCGCGACCTGGTCGTGGCGCGGCTTCTCCAGCTCGTTCTGGTACGTGTAGTTGTACTGCCGGGTGCCGCTCGGATCGGTGGCATTCGGCAGCGGGAACAGGTTCAGCATCTGCTGACCGATCGCGTTGATCCGGTTCGCAGGAATGAGGTTGTTCGGGAAGCAGCCGGGGCCGCCCGTGTTGACGTTGCACTGCAGTCCCTGCGCGAAGAGCAGCGGGTCGCGGATGAAACGGACCTGGCCGTTGCTGTCGAGCGTCTGCGAGAAGTCGCCGTTGCGCTCGAGCTCCGTCGGCATCGTGCTCAGCTGCAGGGTGCCGGGATCGTTCCGCGGCAGCAGGTCCTGCGAGAAGAAGAAGAACAGCTTGTCGCGGTTCTTGTTGAAGCGACGTGCCCGGAATCAGCACCGGACCGCCGATGGTCCACGCCGTGTTGTCGAACCGGTACGGCGCCTTGGCGCAGCTTGCCGCCTGGCCGGCATCGCACTGCCGCCGCCGATCCCAGCTGTTCGTGTTGAACGCCTCGTTCCGGTTGTAGTACGCCGCGGTGCCGTGGAAATCGCGCGTGCCGCTCTTGGTGACGACGGTGATCGTCGCGCCCGAGCTGCGGCCGTACTCGGCCTGGAAGTTCGACGCCTGCACCTTGACTTCGGCGATCGAGTCGAGCGCCGGCGCGGCGTAGTTGCCGGAGTTCGAGCCGGTGTCCTTGTTGGTGACGCCGTCGTACGAGAAGTTGAACGACGTCTGGCCGTTGATCGACATGTTCGCCGACCGAATTCCAGCCTGGGGCGTCGCGCGCCGACGTGTCGATGACGCCAGGCAGCGTCTTCAGGCTGCCCATGAAGTCGCGGCCCCGCAGCCCGATGTCCTCGATCTGGCTGGCGGTAATCGTCGCCGATCGCTCACCGCTCGTCGTCTGGACCTTGACCGATTCGGCCGCGACCGACACGACCTCGGTGAGGCCGCCGACCTCGAGCGCGATCGTGCGCAGCGCGAGCCGTTCGGTCGCGCCGAGGACGATGCCTTTCTGTTCGTAGGGACGGAAGCCCTGGACGGAGACGGTCAGATCGAACGTGCCTGCCAGGAGGTTCGTGATGACGAACGCTCCGTCAGGACCGGTGACGGTCTCTCGCGTGAGGTTCGTGCCGACGTTCTTGACGGTAACGGTGGCGCCTGGCATGACGCCGCCGCCGGTGTCTGTGACGACGCCGGAAATCTGGCCTGTCAGGCCCTGGGCGAGTGTGTTCGATGAGGCGCCGGCGATGCAGATCGCCAGCGCGAGCACGACGCAGCAGAGACGCTTGCTCACGATCTCCTCCTTATTCCCCGTGAGTGAACTCTGGAGCGGATCCCCGTCGCGTGGACCAGGGACCTGTGGGCGGAAGGCTACGCTTCGGTCACACGGCTGTCAAAAGAGAACGCCGTGTTTCGCAGCCTTTCGTGGTGAAAAACAGGAAAACCGCCGTGAATCGCGGTTCTGTAGGCTCGGATCGTATATGACCGCTCAGGTTGACGGGGCGGCGTTTCACAATGCGAACTGTTCCGCTCGGCTGGGCAGCTACCGGGTGGCAGCTGCCCAGCCGCTCCTGTAGTGTCCGGCTTCAGCCGGACTTCAGCGGGGTCCGCCTGAAGGCGGACACTACAGGCAATTGAAAGCGCGCAGCATTCTGAAAAACGCGCTCCTCAGAAGATCAGCCTGAACGCAATCTGCACGAACCGCGGATCGTTCGACTGCGTTTCGGCGACCGTGCCGAAGGCCGTCGATGTGACGTTGGTGTTCGCGGCCGGCCACTGCACGGCGTTCGTGAGGTTGAACATCTCGACGCGCGTCTGGAAGTTGAAGCGCGACGTCAGCTGGAAGGTCTTGAAGAACGACATGTCGAGGATCCAGCGGGTCGCTGCGATAGACGTTCTCGAGCCGCGCGCCGGTGGTGTCGAGCGCGTTGTCGGGACGGATCCTGAACGCCGGCTGCTCGTCGGGTCGTGGCGCAGTTCTGCCGCGCGCCCGCCGCCGTCAGCGTGCAGGTGTTGAACCAGCGCGCTGCTCGTCGGGTTCGCCAGCACCGGATCGCCGATCAGATCGACGTTGTCCGGCATGCGGCACGTCAGACCCGATCGGAAGAACGTGCTGGCGTTGATCTGCCAGCCGCCGAGCAGCGAGCCGGACCAGCGGCCGTTGCCCGATCGAACGCCGGGCAGGCTGCCAGCCGCCGGTGAAGCGCAGCACGTGCGGCCGGTGCGTGTTGGTGACTTCCTCGAACGGCGCCTCGCCCTGGTTGAGCGACGGTGGTCGCGCTCGATGTTGCGCGAGCCCGTGTAGTCGACCGGACAGTGCACGCCCTGCGACAGCCGCTTGTCCCACGACATCTGCAGCGCCTGGTAGTCGCGGGTGCCGATCGGCACGAGCCGCTCGTTGATGTGCACGAACTGCGGCATACGGCCGCATCAGCTCGCGGCGCTGAATCGTCGCCGCGGTGTTGCGCGCGCCGCCGTCGGGCATCAGGCCGACGAACGGATTCGGCACCAGCGCGTTGAGGAAGGCATCGCCGAGCGCGATCTGCGTCGGCGCGTCAGGTTGTTGACCGGGCGGTTGATGCCGATCTTCCGCGTCGAGCTGCCGATGTAGGCAACGTCGAGCACGCTCTGCCAGAACAGCTCGCTGCTGCACGCCGATCGACCACTGGTGGAACTCGGGAATCTCTGCGGTCGTTGATGTCGTAGTTGATCGAGGTTCCGAGCGCGGTCGATGCGCCGCCCGCGGCGCCGGCCGGCACGCAGGAGCCCGTTCGGATACGGGTTGGCTCAGGCGGTTCGCCGGCGTGCGGTTGCGTCGAGCGACGCGACGTACGGCGTCGTCCGCGTGAAGCCGGTCGACGTGCCGCGATCGGTCGACGAGTCGAGGAACGTCAGGCCGTAGCCGCCGCGGACGACCGATCTGGTCTCGTCGCCTGTAGGTGAAGCCGACGCGCGGGACCGAAGTTGTTCCCGTCGCGCTTGTAGAACGCGCCGTCGGCGAAGCGTCAGGCCGCCGTAGCAGCGTGCTCGGCAGGCCCGACGCCGGACAGGCGGGGCACACGAGCGCGAGCGCGTTCGGATCGAACCCGGCATTGACCTGATTGCCCTGCTCCGTGAGCGGCGATTCGTAGTCCCATCGCAGGCCGAGCGTTGAGCGTCAGGCGGTTCGAGATGCCGCCAGTCGTCCTGGACGAACAGGCCGCCGTAGCTGCTGCGCCAGTCGAAGATCGGGCTGCACGTGGTCGGAGTTCGACGCCATGTAGCCGAGCAGGAACGACGCGAAGGCGTTGCCGCCGTCGGCCACGGTGAGCGTGCCGACGTTCGGCCGCAGCGAGGTGAAGTTGCGCGTGAATTGTAGGTTCGGCGAAGCTGATGCCCGCCGAGCGGATTCTCGACGTCGCTGATGCCGTAGCGGAACTCGCCGCCGAACTTCAGCTGATGGCGGCCGAGCATCTTGGTGAGCGACTTCCTGCACGTAGAAGTCGTCGCTCGGACCGTCCTGCCCGCCGCCCTGACCGATGGACGCGCCGTTGTAGTCGTTGATCCGGATCGGCGGGAACCGCGGCGGGATCGCGCTGGCGTAACGAGGCGGGAAAGCCGAGGCTCGCCGGGTCGAAGCCGCCCGAGATCCTCCGCGCCGCTGATGTCGAGGCGGCGGTGCCGCGTCCAGCCCGGCGCGCGAGCTCGACAGCAGCGTCGGCCGCAGCGTCGACGTCAGGTCGGCGCTGAGCACGTTGTTCCAGCGGTGGTGGTAGCCGGCCGTCGCGCGACTTCTTCGCGGCCGCTCTTGGCGCGGGTCTCGCGGCGGCCGTTGTGGCCGTAGCGGACGAAGAAGCGGTGGTTGTCGAGAAGTTGTGATCGATGCGGGTGATGCCGGACGTGTAGGTGTCGAACCGCGAGTTCTCGCGCGGGAAGAAGTTGTTGCCGGAGGCGTCGGGACTGCGAGTTCGGCTCCACCATGTACTTCAGGAGGTTGAGCGCCACCGGATCCATCCGGTTCTGCGGAATGATGTTGCCGGGAAACGGCTGCGGCACGCCGTTGACGGTGTTGAACGGGTCGTAGATCGTCATCGCCCGACTGCGAGAAGTTGCCCGACGCGCTCGAGATCGGTCGGCGCGCGCTCACCCGACGACACCGGAATGCCCGACTTCAGCCCCTCGAACGAGTAGAAGAAGAACGTCTGGTTGCGGCCGTCGTACTTCGGCAGCACGACCGGCCCGCCGATGCTGAAACCCGGGTTGTAGTGGAAGAGATCGTCCTTCGGAATGCCGCGGACGGTGTTCTCGTAGAGGTTGCTGTTGAGCGACGCGTCGCGATGGTTGTAGTAGCGCGGTGCCGCGCAGCGTGTTCGTTCCGCTGCGGATGCTGACGGCAATCACGCCGCCGCCGGTGCGCCCGAACTGCGCGTCGTAGGTGTTGGTGCTGACGCGGACTTCCTGGACCGCGTCGGGCGACGGCACGAATGCCAGGCTCCCCTGCGACGTCGCCTTCGCGGCTCGTGTTCGGCGCGCCGTCGAGCAGCAGCTCGTTCGATCGATTGCGGCCGCCGTTGATCGCGATCGCGTCCATGCCGCCGTTGTCGAACGGACGCGCGCTGATGCTCGGCCGCGTGAACTGCGTCGTCACGCCCTGGATCGTGTAGGCGAGCGCGTAGGGATTGCGGCCCGACGAGCGGCAGGTTCTCGACCTTCTCCTTGTCGATCACCTGGCTGCGCGTCGCGGTCGTCGTCTCGAGCAGCGGCGTCTCCGCCACGACCCGTGTCTCCTCGGTGAGACCGCCGACGCTGAGCGTCAGGTCGACGCGCAGGCGATCGCCGGCGCGCAGGTCGAGCTCCCGCACGATCGGGGCGAACCCGTCCAGCGCGCATGTCAAACGATAGCGGCCGTTGACGAGCGATGACAGAACGTAGACCCCGGACTGATTGCTGACGACCGCGGTCTTGACGTTGGTGTCCAGATTGATGACGGTCGCCGTGACGCCGGGCAGCACGCCGCCCTGCGCGTCCGTCAGGGTCCCCGTGATCGTCCCGAGCTCACCCTGCGCCGACGCGGCGGACGCCGCCGCGAGCAGCAGCGCGGCAGCGATGATCGTCCGCCCCGCGCCCGAGAAACAGCGACGAAGACAGTAATCCACGGTCTCCTCCTCTTCTGACCCGAACGGTATCGACTAGGGCGAGGCTACGCCCCGGATCGTTCGCTGTCAAAGGCCGTTTCGGAGGGCGCGCCAGTTTCGGAGTGAGAAACGAGTGCAGCGCCGGGGAATGTGGGAATTGTCCAGAGGATTCCGCGAGACGCGACCGATCTCGGGCAGGCCTCCCGGCGTCCAGCCGTTTTGCTGGGTGAAATTCCGGATGGTTCTCCGCGAGCACCGTATCGATCGGGGCTCGCGGCTCGCGGTTCGACGTTTGGACATCATGTTATCGTCCGTCGAACGTATCAAGGGGGCATCTCGTGACCGTCGTAGCCGGGATCGATCTTGGCGGAACCGCCATCAACTACACGTTCCTCGCCGACGACGGCGGCGCGGAGAAGTGGCTGATCGAGCGCCTGTGCGAGCATCCCGCGCGATCGAAGGAAGGGCCGGACGTCTGCCTGCAGCAGATTGCCGACGGCCTCGAGATCGCGGCAGGCGTAGCCGGCGTGCGGACCGGGGACGTCGCTGTCGTCGGTCTCGACACGCCCGGCCCCGCGAGCGCGGCCGGCGTGCTCAGCGCGCGGGGCTCTACGAACTTCGTCCACCCGTCGTGGGCCGGCTTCGACATCCGCCACGGGCTCGAGCAGAAGCTCGGAAAGCCCGTGACGTATCTCAACGACGGCAATGCCGGCGCGCTGTGGGGACACTTTTCGCTCTTCGGCACGAGCCGCGCGACGTCCATCTCCGCGATCGTCGGCACCGGGCTCGGCGGCGGCGTGATCGTCAACGGCGAGGTGGTGACCGGGCGGAAAGGATTCGGCGGCGAGCTGGGCCACGTGCTGATCCCGTATCAGAGCATTCCGTCGATCCAGGGCGTGACGCCGGACTGCAACTGCGGGCGGACGGGGGATCTCGAATCGCTCTGCTCCCTCACGGCGATCGGCAGGACGCTGCTGCCGTTCTTTCTCACGCGCTACCCTGGCCACGAGCTCGCGTCAGTGGATCACCTGCAAGGCGCCAGGCGCGTCCGCGGGCTGGCGGAGCGCGGCGACGAGATGTGCCGCGATATCTTCCAGGTCCAGGCGCACGCGCTCGGGCTGTTCTTCGACGAGATGATCAACACGTTCGATCCCGACGCGCTCATCATCGGCGGCGGCGCGGTCGAGACCCATTCTGATTTCCAGCACTGGGTCATCCACGAAATCCGCGCCGGCATGCCGCGACAGCGCGCGGAGCAGGCCGACATTCCGATCCACGTCATGCCAGACGGCGACACTGCCGGATCGCGCGGCGCGGCGATCCAGGCGCTCGCGCAGGCCCGCGGACGGGCGAGAACGTAGCAGCCTGCGAGTTTTCGAGTGGCTTCCGGCTTCAGCCGGAAGATCGGCGGTTTCGATCTTCCGCCTGAAGGCGGAAGCCACAGGTATTGATGCACGTGTGCCACTTCGTGATGAAATTGTCCGAGGAACGTCCGAGCCATGCCCTCCAAAGTCGTCGTCCGTGACCTGCACAAGAGCTACGGCGCCAACCACGCGGCCGACGGCGTCAGCTTCGACGTGCGCGACGGGGAGATCTTCGGGCTCCTCGGGCCAAACGGCGCCGGCAAGACGACGACCGTCGAGTGCGTGATCGGGCTGCGCGAGCCGGATGAGGGAGCGATCGAGATCTGCGGCATCGACGCGCGCCGCAGGCCGCGCGAGGTCAAGCAGAAGATCGGCGCCGCGCTGCAGACGACGACGCTCCAGGACAAGATCACGCCGCGCGAGGCGCTCGGCCTCTTCGGCACGTTCTATCGCCGCAGCAGGAGCGCGGCCGAGCTGCTCGATCGATTCGCGCTCGCGGACAAGGCGGACGCGCCGTTCGATACGCTCTCCGGCGGACAGCGTCAGCGCCTCGCGATCGCGCTCGCGTTCGTGAACGAGCCCGAGCTGCTGTTCCTCGACGAGCCGACCGCGGGCCTCGATCCCCGCTCGCGCCGCGAGCTCCATGGCGAGATCGCGCGGTTGAAAGAGGACGGGCACACCGTGCTCATCACCACGCACTACCTCGACGAGGCCGAGGCGCTCTGCGACCGCGTCGCGATCATCAGCCGCGGAAAGATCGTCGCCGCGGGCGCGCCGCGTGAGCTCGTCGGGCGGTCGGGCGCACTGCCCGTCGTATCCGTCTGGGCGGCACAGCAACTACCGGGCGACGTGTTCACCGATCTCGCCGGCCTCGACGATCTCCAGCTGACCGGCGACTCCGCCCGCTTCACCTCGTCGAGCGTCAATCAAGCCGTAACCGATCTCCTCGCGCGGCTCGAGGCCCGCGCGATCGAGATCACCGAGCTGCGGGTGCAGCGAACGAATCTCGAGAGCGTGTTCCTGGAACTGACCGAACCCCCGAACCAGAACCAGAACCCTGAACCATGAACCTTGAACCCTGAACCTTGAACCCTGAACCTTGAAGCCGTTCCTCGCCCACCTCCGCCTGAACCTGAAGCTCCACCTGCGAAACAGGATGGCGCTCATCTACAGCTACATCTTCCCGACGACGTTCCTCGTGGTGTTCTGGGTGTTGTACCGGTTCGATGAGGTGCCGCTCGTGCGGCACATGGGAGAGCTCCTGACCGTGACCGCGCTCGGCGGCGCCTGCTTTGGCCTGCCGACCACGATGGTCAGCGAGCGCGAGCGCGGCGTGTGGCGCCGTTACCGGCTCGCGCCGGTCGCGACCGGCACGCTCGTCGCATCGACGATTGCGGCGCGCTACGTGCTGCTGCTCGCGGCGGGACTGCTGCAGGTCGCGCTGGCGATGGCGATCGGCATGCCGTTCCCGGAGCACCCGATCGATCTTCTCGTCGCGTTCACGCTCGTGTCGTTCGCGTTCATCGGGCTCGGGCTCGTCCTCGCGATGATGGCCGACACCGTTCCCGCGGTGCAGGCGCTCGGCCAGAGCATCTTCCTGCCGATGCTCGTCATCGGCGGCGTCGCCGTTCCCCTGTCGATTCTGCCCGCGTGGGCCCAGCGGTTGTCGTCGTTCTTCCCCGGGCGCTACGCGGTCGAGGCGATACAGGCGTCGGTCACGGGCGATGGCGTACACACAGCGCTCTTCGCGGCGTTCGCGCTCGTCGTCATCGGCGCCGCCGCGAGCGTCGCGGGAGCGATGATGTTCCGGTGGGATGCGCAGCAGCGCTTCGTCCACGCGCGCGGCAAGGGATGGGTGGCTGCCGCGGTGGCCGCGTGGGTCTTCGTTGGCGTCATAGCGGAATCGCGCGGACGCGTGACGCGCGCGCCCGAACCGTCGGCGTCCGCGCAGTACGTCACGCCGGCCATGCCGTCCGTTCCGCCCAAGCCGGTTGCGACGCCGGAAAGTACTCCGCCGTCAGCGCCGGCGATCGCGACCCAGGCGCCGCGGACCGCTGAAGAGCCAGCTCCCCCGGTTGGGCCTCCGCCGGTTTCATCGCCGATACCGGGCCCGGTGCCTGAGACGAAGACCGGGAAGCCGGCGCCCGCGGAACCGCTTCCGCCGCCACCGCCCGCGGCAAAGCCCGCTGCACCGAGCGAGGGACGGCCGTCGACCTGGCGGGCCGTCACCATGGCGGACATCGATCGCGATCTGATCTTCACGCGCCTCCCTCCGGACGAGGGCGTCGTCACGCCGATCGCGCGCTTCGACGAGGAGCCGGACGAGCGGATCAGCGAGCAGCTCGACAAGGTGCGGGCGGGCCTGCCCGTGTGGCAGCCAGGCAAGGTCGCGGATCCGGTGCAGCGCGTGCGGAATCTTCTCTACGTCGCCGCGGTGCCGGACGTCTTTCAGATGAGCGAGCTCGAGAAGTTCATTCCGCTCGTCGTCTACGATCACATCCAGGAGGAGATCCCCAAAGAGGATCTCGTGAAGATCCTCTACTGGATCGCGCTGCATCCGTTCGACGGCGACGACAAGGCGGTCGACCAGCTGAGGCCGCTCGGGCTCTTCAACGGTCCCGCAGACATGGAGACCACCCGCGATCGCCTGAGCGTGTACGCGGTGAAGCTGCTTGGCAGGATCACGGGCAAGATCACCACGCAATGAGGACGAAGTGAAAACAGACGAGGGGACGAGAGACGCGATGAAAGAGACGACTTCGCTGCCGACGACGACGCTCGGCAGAACCGGGATGGAGATCACGCGGGCGGGCTTCGGCGCCTGGGCGATCGGCGGCGCGGGCTGGGCATTCGCGTGGGGAGCGCAGGACGACGACGAGTCGCTTGCGGCGATGCGGCACGCCGTGCGGCGCGGCGTCAACTGGATCGATACGGCCGCCGTGTACGGCCTGGGACATTCCGAAGAGCTCGTCGGCAGGCTCCTTCGCGAGCTCCCGCGCGGCGAGCAGCCCTACGTGTTCACGAAATGCGGTCTCATCTGGGACGAGCAGGACAGGACCGCCGTCGCGAAGCGCGTCGGCGCGCGCGAGTCGATCCGCGGAGAGGTCGAGCGCTCGCTCGTTCGGCTGGGCGTCGAACGGATCGATCTCTACCAGGTGCACTGGCCCGCCGAGGACGGCACGCCGATCGAAGACTACTGGCAGACGCTCCTCGACTTGAAGCGCGAGGGCAAGGTGCGCGCGGTGGGCCTTTCGAATCACAAGGTCGATCAGCTGGAGCGCGCGGAACGCCTCGGCCACGTGGACACGCTGCAGCCGCCGTTCTCCGCGATCCGGCGCGACGTGGCGGCGGCGGAGCTGCCCTGGTGCCTCGCGCACGACACCGGTGTCATCGTGTACAGCCCGATGCAGTCGGGGCTTCTGACCGGATCGTTCTCCGAGGCGCGCGCGGCGGCGCTGCCGGCCGACGACTGGCGGTCGCGAGCGCCGGAGTTCCAGCCGCCGCGGCTTCAGAACAATCTGGCGCTCGCCGACGCGATGCGGCCGATCGCCGCGCGCCACAAGACGACCGTCGGCGCGATCGCCGTCGCGTGGACGCTGGCCGTTCCCGGAGTGACAGGCGCGATCGTCGGCGCACGAAACCCCGCGCAGGTCGACGGCTGGCTCGACGCCGCGTCGCTCACGCTCACCGACGCCGACCTGAGCGAGATTCGAGCCGCCATCGAGCGCTCCGGCGCCGGCACAGGTCCCGCGCTGTAGCGATCAAGAAGACCAATCGTCTATTGCGGGGTGATCTCCACGAAGCAAATCTTGTTGTTGCTCGCGCCGGCGCCGCTTCGTAGCGTCAGGCGCCCGTCCGAGACCGTCACCACGGCCGTGCCTTCGATCCACCGCGTTGACGTCGACGGCGTGCCGCTGACGACGAGCGCACCCTCGGCGGTCGTGCGGAACACGCTGTCGAAGTTCGACGCGTCGCCCGAGACGATCCGGACGGAGTAGGCGCCGTTCGGCACCGCGATCTCCCAGACGGCGTCAGGATTGGCTGGCTTCTGGAAGTGCGTCAGCGTGTCGTACCGCTGATCGGCAGAGTTCGATGCGTTGCGGTCTCGCGTCTGCGCCGTGTTGTCGGCGTTCCAGCCATAGCTCTGGCCGTTGCCACGGTTCGCGAACACGAGCCCGCCGTCCGGCAGATAACCCGCAGGTACCGGCGCGGACGCAAGCTGGAAGTTGACGCGGATCGGAACCGCTCCTGCCTGCGCGAACAGCCTCGCCGACGGCACGACCGCCTTGGGCACTGACGGGCTGCTCCACAGGAGCCTCGCCGTCGCGCCGCCGCCGTTCTCGTAGAACTCCATCCGGATGTCGTAGCGCTGCCCTCCGGTCAGGGCAATCGTTCCGCTGTTCTCGGTCGGCGCGTGATCGGTCCAGTTGTTGACGATCTGCTGGCCGTTGACCCACAGCCGCACGCCGTCGTCGCTCTGCGTGTAGAACGTGTACGTCTGCGAGAACTGCGGCTCGACCTGGCCGGTCCAATGCGCGCTGAACGTGTCGGCGGCGATCCCGGCGGCCGGCGCGCCCGAGCCCCAGGCGAAGTCCAGCGTCGGATCGACCCGCGCCACCGTCGTCCCGGTGAAGTCGATGTTGTTGAAGTACGTCGCCGAGAGGCCGTTGACCGTCCCACCCGTCGCGACGCGATACGTCGCGGTGTAGGTGGTGTTGGCGGCCGGTGTCGAGATGTTGTGCGTAGCCGCGCCGCCATCGGACCACGACACGAACTCGTACGTCGTGCCGCCGGATGTCTGCGTCGCCGGCGCGCCGATCTCACGCATGATCGCGACCACGCTCGGGGTCGTCAGCGGCGTGGACACGGGCTGCGCGTCGAGCTGAAGCGCCAGGCCCGCGGGACTCGTCGTGAGCGTGAGGTTCACGGTCCGCGGAAGAACGTCGCGGAAGCTCGTGTGAGTGAGGCCGCCGGAATCCCGCACGATGAGGACGATGCGATACCACACGTTCGCTTCCGGGTGCCCCGTGGTGGGAACGGTGAACGATCCGCTCGTCGATCCGCTCGTCGGCTGGACGAACGGATGAAAGTGTGTGTCGTGATGGAAATCGACGCGCCACGTGAACGCGCTGGCCGGCAGCGTCCCGTTTTCCGGATCGGTGGCGCTTCCAGCGAAGTTGATGACGCTGTTGCCGCTGTACTGCGTGCCCGCCGCCGGCTGCGTGATCGTACCGACCGGCGGCTGGTTCGTGGTCACCGTCAACACGGCCGCGTTGCTCATGGCGCTGCCGTTGGGGTTGGTGACGATCGCGCGAAAGGCCGCGCCGTTGTCGCCCGCGGCCGCGACGAGCGTGTAGTCCTGTGCCGTGGCGCCCGGAATGTTCACGTTGTTCCGCTGCCACTGATAGCTCAGGGGCGCGGGACCGGTCGCGCGGACGCTGAAGGTCACCGACGTGCCGGGCGCGACCGTGCGGTTCGACGGATGTTGTGTGATTGACGGCAGCGACGCGCTGTACGAGATCCGGTAGACGACGCCCGTCGTGGCCCCGCTGCCGCGCGCGAGGTAGTACAGGCTCCCGTCGTCGCCGACCTTGAGATCGACTGGCGACGGGATACCCGACGCGAAGTTGGTGATCGTGTTGTTCGTGGAGGGGTCCAGCCTCCGAATCCACCCGCCGCAATAGTCGGCGAAGAAGTAGTCGTTGCGGTATTCCACGGGGAAGCGCTCCGTCGCCGGTGCGTAGAAGGCGCCGCCGGTGATCGCGCACCCGTTCGAGTGGTTGTAAGAGTAGCGCGGCGTGACGAATGCCGGATTCGTCGTCGCCCCTTCCGTCGTCGGCCAGCCGTAATTTGCGCCGGGCGCGCCGTCGTTGATCTCTTCCCAGGTGTTCTGCCCGACGTCGTTGATGAAGAATCGTGACTCGGCGGGATTGAAGGCGAACGTGAACGGGTTGCGCAGGCCCAGTGCGTAGATGGCCCGATTGTTTCCGGTCGCGGTTCCGACGAACGGGTTATCCGTTGGAATCACGCTGCCGGGATAGGCCGCGGGATCGAGGCGAAGGATCTTGCCCAGCAGGTTCGTCAGCGTTTGCGCGTTCGAACCGTTCGCGTTCTCGCCGACCGCCGCGTACAACTTGCCGTCCGGACCGAACGCGAGCGCGCCGCCGTTGTGGTTGGTCGCGCTGCTCAGATTGTTGAGCTCGAGCAGGATCACTTCGCTCCCGGCGACAGCCACGTCGCCGTTGGCGGTGAAGCGGCTGATCCGGTTGTGAATGGCCGGGGTCGTCGCCGTGTAGTAGACGTACACGAACTGGTTGACGGCAAACTGCGGATCGAATGCGACGCCGAGCAGCCCGCGCTCTCCGCTCGAGCTGACGGTGACGGTGAGAAACGGAGTAGGTAAAAGCGTCCCATCTCGAATGACTCTCAGACGCCCGCCCTGCTCAGCCACGAACAACCTGCCGTCCGGCGCGAACTGCATTGCGGTTGGGTTCGCGAGACCGCTGGCCACGAGCGTCTCGGTGAATCCGGCCGGCAACGTCGCGGCGCGCATGGGAGGACCGGACGCGGCGACGATCAAGATGGACAGGAGGAAGAGAATGGATGATGTCGAGTGACGAGATGGCTGAGCTCTCATGGCGGGTGCTCGCGGTGCAAGATGAAGACCGGGTGCCCCGGACGACCGAGCGACCGGACGACCGGACGCGCATTGCCATGCGAAACACCTAGGCTTCCAGCCATGTTGCCTGCACATCGAAAGACGGCTGTCTGCGGTGATCGAACATTTGTCATCGCGAAACCGGCGCGTGCGCTTGACGCGCGTGCTCCAGCTTGTTAGAAACGGCGTGAATCGACGTCCCTGAGGTGGAGGTTTCCGACATGAGAAGGCGATCCGTACGTTCGGTGTTGGTGCTCGCCGCTGTTGCCGCGCTCGGCGCGCTGCCGGAAGGGCAGGCGCCGAACCAGGCGAGCCTGGTCACGCAGACGGTGGCAGGCGTGCGGTTCGGCACGCTGCCGGGGTTCAGCATCGAGCGCGTGAACCCGCCCGACAAGAACGACAGCTACGTCGTCGTGACCTTCGACAGCCAGGGACGCCTGGTCGTCTCGAAGGAGCAGGACCACCCGCGGATCCTTCTCGACAACGACAAGGACGGCATCTACGAATCGGAAAAGATCATCAGCGACAAGGTTCGGAACTGCCAGGGCCTGTGGTTCGACGGCCCGACGCTGTACGGATCGTGCGTGCTCGTCGAAGCGGCAGCGGAGCTCGCGGCGAAGGCGCCGCCGCCGGCGCAGGGCGGACGCGGCGGCGGGGGCGGAGGCGGCGGCAACCGGCCCGCGGCGATCGTCAAGCTCGACGACACCAATGGTGACGACGTGGCCGACACGATGGAAGTGCTCGGGCTCGCCGGCGGCATCCAGGAGCACGGCCCGCACGCGATTCGCAGGAGACCGGACGGCGGCATGTCGGTGATCGTCGGCAACAACGAGACGATCGCCGATACGGCGCTCAACCTCTCGTCGCCGGTCCTGAAGGACAAGGACGCGCAGTTCCTTCCGTACTTCGCGAACTTCGGCCAGAGCGCGCGCGAGGGCGCGCACAGCGCCATCTTCGACTGGAATCCCGCGACGAAGAAGTTCAGCGTCTTCTCAGGCGGCAACCGTAACGCCTACGACTACGCGTACAACCTCGCCGGCGAAGCGTTCCTCTTCGACAGCGACATGGAGTGGGACATCGGGCTGCCGTGGTACCGCGAGGTCCGGACCGCGCACCAGGTCCTGAACGGCAACTACGGCTACAAGAACGGCTCGGGCAAGTATCCTGCGTACTACATCGATTCGCTGCCGCCGGTGCGCGACCTCGGGCGCGGTTCGCCGGTCGGCGTCGAGTTCTACACCAGCTACGCCTACCCGAGAGAGTTCTTCGACTCGCTGTTCGAGGCGGACTGGTCGCGCGGGCGGCTGCTCTACACGGCGCTGACGGCGGAGGGCGCGACGTACGCGGGCCGAAGCGATCGCGCGGAGTTCATCCACGGCGAGCCGTTCAACATCACCGACGTCGAAGTCGGCCCGGACGGGTTGATGTACTTCACCACGGGCGGCCGCAACACCACCGGCGGCCTGTGGCGGCTACGCTACAAGGGGACGATTCCGGCGGCGCCGGACATGAGCGGCATTCTCGCCGTCGTACGGCAACCGCAGCCCTATTCGAGCTGGGGCTGGACCGCGATCGAGAAAGTGAAGACATCGATGGGCGCAGCTTTCGGCGCCGAGCTCGAGAAGCTCGCGCGGAACGGCAGCGCGGCGTCGATGGATCGCGCGCGGGCGCTGTATGAGATGCAGCGGCACGGCGCGGCGCCGAACGCGGCTCTCCTGACGGCACTCTCGGCCGACAAGAGCCCGGAGGTACGCGCGGCCGTCGTCTACGTCGCCGGCGTGCAGGGCGACGCGGCGAAAGCCGTCGCGGCGGCGGGACTCAAGGATCGCGATCCCGTCGTGCGCCGCCGGGCGGCGGAAGCGCTCGTGCGGATGGGACAGTCGCCCGACAAGCCGAGCCTCGCGCCGGCCGCCGACATCTACGCCCTGCTCAACGATCCCGATCGGTTCGTCCGCTGGGCGGGACGCATCGCGATCGAGCATACGGCGCGCGCCGAGTGGAAGGATCGCGTGCTCAAGGAAACGAATCCTCTTGGCGCGCTCGAGGGCATGCTCGCCTGGGTCCGGACCGCCAGCGGCGAGAGCCTGCAGCCGATTGTCGACAAGCAGCTCGGCATGCTGAAGCAGACGAACCTGTCGGTCGAGAACAAGCTGCGGCTCTATCGCGGGCTGATGTACACGACCACCGAGTTCAAGGAAGGCCTCACGCGCGGCGCAGCGGGAGCAGCTGCAACGACCTGGCGGCGCCGCAGTTCCCGTCCGCCGACGAGCGCGTCAACCGCGAGCTCGCGCTGCTGCTCGGCTACGCGGGACAGCCCGCGGCGATCCCCGAGATTCTCGCCGCCATGCCCAAGGGCAACGAGAAGCAGGAGCTGCAGCTGCACTATCTCTACGCGCTGCGGATGGTCAAGCAGGGCTGGACGACGGACCAGAAGACGCAGCTCGCCGAGGTGATGGGCCGCGCCGCGAAGTGGCGCGGAGGCGCGCAGTTCATCAACTTCGTCGGTCAGTTCTTCGACTCGATCGTCGATCTCTACGCGAGCGATGCGGAGAAGCAGCTGCTCTACGAAAAGGCGCCGGACTTCTCGCCGCTCACCGCCACGGAGCTCGCCGAGATCCAGGCGCGCCTGGCGGCAGGGCGCGGCGGACGCGGCGGCGGAGGTGGCGGCGGCGGACGCGGCGGGACCGCATCGCCGCTCGCCGCGCGCACGGCCGGGCGAGTAGTCAGCCGGCAGGAGATGTTCGAGGAGACGGTCTATCAGCCTCAGCAGGTGCTCGACGTCAGCGCCGGGCAGAAGGTGTTCGAGGCGAACTGCGCGTCGTGCCACAGCTTCGGATCGGTCGGCACCGATCACGGCGTCGCGGGCCTGAACCTGTCGTCCTCCACGCTTCGCGCCTCGAAGCACGCGCTGCTCGAGGCGGTGTTCTTCCCCGAGCGCAAGATCGCGCCCGCGCTCGAGACGACGGCCATCGACACGGCGGACGGAAAGACGATCAACGGCCTGGTCCTGAAGGAATCCGCGCAGGCCGTCTCGCTGCTCACGCCGGCCGGAACGCCAGCCGACGTGCCGAAGGCGCAGATCAAGGCGCGCCGGAAGACGAAGGGCTCGATCATGCCGGACGCGCTCGCGGAGTCCATCGATCGCGCCGGGCTCCGCAACCTCGCGGCGTTCCTCGCGGCTCAGCCGCCGGCAAAGTAAATGCGGATGGCGGACTGCTGATTGCAATCTCCAGTCCGCAATTACACCTTCTCTCCCTGTTGGTCGATGAGCAGAGGCGGCGGCTCCTGCGCGACGATGTGCTCGAACTGCCGGCGGAACTCGTCCTCCGGCAGCTTCGCCGCGGCGGCGAGCTTGGCGAGCGCGGCGGGGTCCTCGAAATCGTCGCGGCGCAGGCGGATCATGTAGCGGCGCGCGATCGCGTAGCGCGTCGACGTGATGTCGACGAGGCGGATCCGCGTCCGTCCGGTCTGCCCGTCGATCATCGTCGAGAACGGCACCGGGATGAAGTGGCCGCCCTGCATCGACACCATCGCGGCGTTGCCTCCTGACAGGAGGTACTTCGCGGCGCAGTAGCCGAGATCGCGCGAATACTCCATGTCGAAGGGGATCGGATCGGCGCACCGCAGCTCGTAGCCGATGTTCTTCGCCGCGATCGTCGTCTTGATGCCGAGCGAACGGAGCCGGGCCTGCACCTGCGCCTTCAGGATGTTGCCGAGATCGACCTCGGCGAGCCTCAGGTGACCGTGCGCGTCGCGCTCGATCTCCGCGAGCCCTTCGAGATCCTCCGGCGCGACGTCGAGCACCACCCCTTCCGCGACGATCGCGATGCCGTCGCGGCGGCCGTCCGCCAGCCGCTTGATGATCGCGCCCACCAGCGAATCGACAATCGTCTTGAGACGGGTCGGCGGGGTGAACTCCTCGGTGATGAGCGTGACCGTCGCGCCCGTCGCCTTGCCGATGCCGAGCGCCAGGTGCCCGGCCTTGCGCCCCATCGCGACCACGAAATACCACCGCGACGTCGTCTTCGCGTCCACCATCAGGTTCTTGACGATGTCGACGCCGTAGTGGCGGGCGGACTGGAAGCCGAAGGTGTCGACGTGCGGCGGAAGATCGAGATCGTTGTCGATCGTCTTCGGCACGTGCACGACGCGGATGCGCCCGGCGGCGCGCTCTTCGAGCTTCATCGCGGAAAACGCCGTGTCGTCGCCGCCGATCGTCACGAGTTGTGACACGCGCAGCCGCATCAGCGAGTCGATCACCTTGTCGAGGAGCGCGGGATCCTTCGTCGGGTTCGCGCGCGCGATGCCGAGATGCGATCCGCCGCGGAAGTGGATGCGGCTGACGGCGTCAATCGTCAGCGGCATGGTGTGATCGATGTCGCCCTGCATGATCCACTCGAAGCCGTCGCGGATGCCGATGACCTCGATGCCTTCGAGCCGCGCGCGGATGGTCGCCGCGCCGATGACGGCGTTGATGCCGGGAGCCGGTCCGCCCCCGACGAGGATCGCCAGGTTGTTCTTGCCCGATTCCATAGGACTGCACCTTCCCTGACAGGATTCTCTAGAGATTAAACGAGCCGCGCAGAATTATACCGCTCCGGATGTAATCGATTGCAGCGAGCGGGGGCAGTTCGATGGGACAGAGAACCCCTGCAGTTGTAGTGTCCGGCTTCAGCCGGACTTCTCAGGTCCGCCTGAAGGCGGACGCTACAGCTGTTTCCCCGGCGGCCCGGTGCTCGAGCGGATGTGCAGGGTGTGGGGAAGGGTGACCGACATGGGCGCCAGGGGGTTGCCGTCGAGAATCTGCAGGAGCAGGCGCACGGTCCCTTCACCGATCTCGCGCATCGGCTGGGCAATCGTGGTCAGCGGCGGCTCGACGCACTGCGCAAAACGGATGTCGTCGAACCCGACGACAGACAGGTCATCGGGGACCTTCAGACCGCGACGGCGGGCCGCCGAGAGGACCCCCATCGCCATCTCGTCGTTGAAGCAGAAGATCCCCGTCGGCGGCGGCGACATCGACAGGAGCTCGTCGCCTGCCTCCCCGCCGGAGCGGATCGAAAAATCGCCGTGCCTGACGATCACGTCCGCTTCCGCGCCGCGGTTCGTCGCGGCCGCTATCGCTCCCGTCAGCCGGTCCCGGCTGAGCGGGCTGAGGAGCGGCCCCGTGACGACGCCGATGCGGCGATGACCGAGATCGTAGAGATGCTGCATCGCCTCGGACGCCGCCGTCGCGTTGTCGATGTGGACGCTCGGCACGCCGAGGTCCGCGCTGAACTCGCACCCGTTGACGATCGGCGCGCAGATCGGCGCGAGCTCGCGGACGACGCTCGCCGCGACCTTCGGGAGGCGATGGCCCAGGAAGATCAGCCCGTCCGCCTCCTTCTGCTTCAGCATCAGCGCGTAGCGCTCCTCGCGCCGCTCGTCGTGCTGCGTATCCCCGACGAGGACCGAGTAGCCGTTCTTCTGCGCGGCGTCCTCGATACCCTGCAGGATCAGCGCGAAGAACGGATTCGAGATGTCGGGAACGGTGACGAGCAGCTTGCGGGATTTCAGCGTCCGGAGGTTCTTGGCGACGGAATTCGGCGCGTAGCCGAGGCGCTCGACGGCCTTGAGCACACGAACGCGCGTGTCGGGCGACACCACGTCCGGCCGGCTGAGCACGCGGGACACCGTGGCCGTCGACACGCCGGCGCGTTTTGCGACTTCGCGGATGTTCGACACAGTCCTCGTATCAGAGTGGCTGAATTGGAGGGGCCGTCAGCAGCCGGACGCTATTTCTGCGGCGGCGGCGACATCATGAACGCGAGCAGGTTCGAGATCTCCTCCTGGGAATAGGCGTCGAGAAGCCCCGGCGGCATCAGCGACACCGTGGATTCCGCGCGAGTCGTGATCTCCGCCTTGGGCACCTGCACGGGCCGTTCAGGACTCTCGGCGGTTCTCACGAACACGCCGGTCGCGTTCTCCCGCACGACGACGCCCGAGACGACCTTGCCGTCCTTGAGCTCGAAGAGCTCGGACTTGTACTGATCGGAAATCACCTTGGACGGCCAGAGGATCGATTCGAGCACGTCGCGCCGCTTGAAGCGGCTCGTGATCGTGGTCAGGTCCGGCCCGACGTCCTTGCCGATCTGCTCGCCGAACCGGTGGCAGCTCGCGCAGGCCTTCTCGTAGATCGGACGGCCGGCTTCGGGGGACCCCGACGCTTCGTCCTTCGTCTGCACCTCGAAGATCTGCTCCGGCGTCATTTTCTGGGCCGCCAGGGCGACCAGGGCTACCGCCAGCCCCGCCGCCAGCCCCACCGTCCACCCAACGAACCGCCTGACGTCTGTCGTCATGACGAGACGCTTGTAACATCGCCGTGACCCCAAGGTCAATCTTCTTCGTGGTTTAAGTGCCAAGTTTCATAATACGCAACACTTTGGTACATCCGGTGTGACGCAGACGCGCGGCGCGTTCCGGGCATTTCGCTGTGAAAAACCCGACGGCTACATCTGCCGGCGTTGCTCCGGACGGTCCGGATCCGGTCACTGGGGTCAGACCCTTGTAGTGGCCTACACACTGTTGGCGTTGCTCCGCGTGGACGCGGTCGATAAGAATCGTCGGACCCACTAGATGAGCCCGATCCGGCCTTACCTGGAATTGATCCGACCGGCGAACGTCGCCACTGCGCTCGCCGATGTCCTCGCCGGATACGGCGTCGCGGGACTGGCCAACCACTCCGCCCTGCCCTGGCTCCTCGTGTCCACGGCATGCCTGTACGCCGGCGGCGTCGTGCTGAATGATTTCTTCGATCGCGACGTCGATCGCGCCGAGCGGCCCGAGCGCCCCATCCCGAGCGGACGCGTCACGCCAGAGTCCGCCGCGATCTTCGGGGGAGTCCTGCTCGCGGCAGGCATCGGTGCCGCATCGTTCGCCACATCTCAGGCAACCCTGGTCGCGCTGGCGACGGCCTCAGCCGTGCTCCTCTATGACGCCGCCAGCAAGCGTCATCCGATCGCGGGCCCCCTCAACATGGGGATCTGCCGCGGCCTGAACCTCCTGCTCGGAATGGCCGCGGTGCCGGCAGCCCTCGAGTCCTCCTGGTTTCTCGCCGGTCTTCCGATCCTGTACATCACCGCGGTGACCGCGCTCAGTCGGGGCGAGGTCCATGGCGGGCGGCGCCGGGTCGCGGCGTTCGCTCTGATATCCTTAGGTGTTGTTCTGATCGCGCTGCTGGGGCTGGCGATCGGCCACCCCGGCGGATACGGGTCCCTGGCAGGCGTCGTGCTGACTGCCCTGCTCGCCTGGAGGGTCGTGCCGGCGTTCCTGGCGTCCTATCGCTCCCCGGGCCCGGGCACGATCCGGCACGCGATCAAGACCGGAGTTCTCTCGCTGGCGATCCTGGACGCCGCGATCGGCGCCATCTATGCCGGCGCGCCGTACAGCCTCGTCATCCTCGCGACGGCGTTTGCGGCCGGAATGCTCGCGAGAATGTTCGCCGTGACGTGATATGGACCAGATCAGGCAACGAGTCCGCGTCGAGTTCGAGTATCCGGTCTACTTCACCGCCGGAGTGCTGAACCCGTCCAATCTCCTCCTGCGCGACGTCGTCGCGCGATCCGCCGATCAGACACCGTCGCGCCTCCTCGTCGTCGTGGACGACGGCGTGCTGAAGCATCACTCGACTCTCCTCGAACAGATCGAGGAGTACTGCCGGCGCCACCGTACCGTTCTGCACCTTGCGGGCCCAGTCGTAATCGTGGCGGGAGGCGAAGCCGTCAAGAACGACCCGCGGTACGTCGAGGAGATCCACCGCGGGATCAACGACGCAGGTCTCTGCCGCCACTCGTATGTCGTCGCGATCGGCGGAGGCGCCGTGCTCGACGCCGCGGGATACGCCGCGGCCACCGCGCACCGCGGCATCCGCCTGATTCGCGTGCCGACGACGGTCCTGGCGCAGGACGACTCCGCGATGGGCGTGAAGAACGGCATCAACGCGTTCGGGAAGAAGAACTATCTCGGTACGTTCGCGCCGCCGTTCGCCGTGATCAACGACTCGTCGTTCCTGACGACGCTCGACGATCGCGACTGGCGGGCGGGGGTCTCGGAGGCGATCAAGGCGGCGCTCATCAAGGACCGCACGTTCTTCGACTTCCTCGAGCTGCAGGCGTCGGCCCTGAAGGCCCGGGACCTGTCCGCGATGGAGCAGGTCATCCGCCGCTGCGCGGCGCTGCACCTGACCCATATCGCGACGAGCGGCGATCCCTTCGAGCTCGGCTCGTCGCGGCCGCTCGACTTCGGCCACTGGTCCGCGCACAAGCTCGAGCAGCTGACGAACCACCGCCTCGGCCACGGCGAAGCGGTCGCGATCGGCATCGCGCTCGACACGACCTATTCGTACCTGGCGGGTTTCCTGCCCGAAGACGACTGGCGGCGGATCCTGTCGCTGATGCCGGCGATGGGCCTCTCGGTGTACGCGCCCGAGCTGGGCCAGCACCTCGAGACCGAGGACGATCCATCGAGCGTGCTGCGGGGCCTGGACGAGTTCCGCGAGCACCTGGGGGGAACGCTGACGATCCTGATGCTGCGCTCGATTGGCGCGCCCTTCGACGTGCACGAGATCCGGAGGGACGTTATGATCCGGAGCATCGGCGTGCTCCGCGACTTCGAGCACGCGCAGGCAAGGGCGGGGACACTCAAGGGGGACAGTCAAGGGGGACAGTCAAGGTTGAGTGTCCCCCTTGAGTGTCCCCGGATCCCCGGAGAACAATCATGAGCGCCAAGTCCCCGCTGAGCCCCAGGGAACTGGTTGACGAGTACTTCATCGAGAACCGCACCAGGCTGCTCGAGATCGCGGCGTTTCTCGACCGTCTCGACCGGACCGACCCGTCCTATGCGGCCGCGGACTTCCGGATGAAGGCGTTCGCGGAGGCGCTCGACGCGCTCGGCGGCGCGCGCGGGGCATCCGGGCGGCTCGATCGGATTCAGCACATTCTCAGCGATCCGCGAACCGGACCGCTCGACGCGCTCGATCGCAAGAGCGCGCTCGGCGCGTACGACCGCTGGAGCGCGGGAAAGGAGCCGCGCACGTGAGATACATCGATCATCACGCGCACATGGTCTCGCGCACGACGGACGACTACCTGCAGATGTCGCTGTCGGGCTGCGTCGCCGTCACCGAGCCGGCGTTCTGGGCCGGGTGGGATCGCAGCCGCGCAGAGGGATTCGAGGACTACTTCCACCAGCTCACCGAGTTCGAGCCGAAGCGCGCCGCGCAGTACCACATCCAGCACTACACGTGGATGGCGATGAACCCGAAGGAAGCGGACGATCGCGAGCTCTCGCGCGAAGTGCTGAAGCGCATTCCCAAGTTCCTCGACAGGCCGACGGTGCTCGGCATCGGCGAGATCGGCCTGAACCGCGTCACGCGGAACGAGATCGCGACCTACACCGAACAGATCGAGCTGGCGATGGCGCACAAGCAGCTGATCCTGATTCACACGCCGCATCTGGAAGACAAGCTGAAGGGAACGAGGATCTCCGTCGACGTCCTGCGATCCTTTCCGACGCTCGAGCCGTCGCGCGTCCTCGTCGATCATGCCGAGGAGCACACGCTCGAGGCGATCCTCGATCACGGCTACTGGGCCGGCCTCACGCTCTACCCGCAGACCAAGGTCTCTCCAGCGCGCGCCGCGGACATCGTCGAGCGCTTCGGCCCGGAGCGGCTGTGCATCGCGGGGGCGTGCGACTGGGGCCCGAGCGACTCGATGGCCGTGCCGCGGTTCATCATGGAGATGAGGCGCCGCAGGCACCCGGAGGCGTTGATCCACCGTCTCGTGTTCGAGAACCCGGTGCAGTTCCTGAGCCAGTCCGAGCGGTTCAAGATACGGCCGGAGCTTCAGGAGGCGCTTCAGCCGATTTCCTGATCGTGCGCATAGACGGCTTCCACCTCACCTACTGCACCAACATCCACGCGGCCGATGGCTGGGCCGCCGTTCTCGCGAACATCGAGCGGTACGCGCCTGCGCTGAAGGCGCGCTTCGCGCCCTCGACGCCCTTCGGCGTGGGTCTCCGCCTCTCGGCGCGGGAGGCCCGCGAGCTGCGCGAGGGCGAGCGGCTCCGCGAGTTCCGTGCGTTCCTTGATCGCGAAGGCCTCTACGTCGCGATCATCAACGGCTTCCCGTACGGTCCCTTCCACGGCACGCCGGTCAAGGAGAACGTGTACGCGCCGGACTGGCGGGACGACGCACGTGTCGAGTACACGCTGGATCTCATCGCGATCCTCGGCGAGCTGCTGCCCGAAGGCGTCGATGGCGGCGTGTCGACGGCGCCGATGTCGTACAAACCCTGGATGGCCGGTGAAGCGGACGCCGCCTGGGACACGATCGCGCGAAACGTCGCGCGCGTGGCGGAGGCGCTCGCGCGGCGTCGAGCGTCAACGGGAGCGGTGATCCACCTCGACATCGAGCCCGAACCGGACTGCTCGCTCGAGAACACCGACGAGACGATCGCGTTCTTCGAGCGCTGGTTGTTCGCGCCTGGCGCGCGCGCGCTGGCCGGGTCTCTCGGCACGGGCGAAGACGCCGCGCGCGAGATGCTTCGCGAGCACGTCAGGCTCTGCTTCGACTGCTGCCATTTCGCGGTCGAGTACGAGGATCCCGCCGTTGCGCTGCGGCGGTTCAAGGAAGCCGGCATCAGGATCGGCCGCATTCAGCTCAGCTCGGCGCTTCAGGTCAGTTTTCCCGGCGATCCGCGTCAGGCGGACGCAACCGCGGCAGCGCTCGGTCACTTCGCCGATACCACGTACCTTCACCAGGTCGTCGAGCCGCGTTCCGGCGGTCTCGCGCGCTTTCCCGATCTCGACAAGGCGCTGGCTTCGAGAGCGCCGGACCATGGCGCGCCGAAGGAATGGCGGATCCACTTTCACGTGCCGCTGTTCGCGCGGGAGTACGAATCGTTCGCGTCGACGCAGGACTACGTCCGGAAGGTCCTCGATCTCGCGGCCGGATCGGATGTCACCCGGCACCTCGAGATCGAGACGTACACCTGGAACGTGCTGCCGGCCGGCCTCAAGGTCGACCTGCTGGAGTCGATCGCCCGCGAGTACGACTGGGTCCTTGGCGCCATCCCGCGCCGATCATGATGCGCAAGACCGTCGTCCTCGATGTCGTCGGCCTCACGCCGTCCATGATCGGCCGTGGTGGCACGGCGCCCAACCTGGCGCGCTTCGGCGCCGACGCGGCGATGGCCAGAATCGATGCGGCGTTCCCCGCCGTCACCTGCACCGCGCAGGCCAATTACCTGACCGGCCGTCATCCTTCGCAGCACGGCATCGTCGGCAACGGGTGGTACTCGCGCGACGAGTGCGAGATCAAGTTCTGGAAGCAGTCGAACGGGCTGGTACAGGGGCCGAAGGTCTGGGATCGTGCGCGCGCGATCGATCCGGCGTTCACGTGCGCGAACGTGTTCTGGTGGTACAACATGTATTCCTCGGTGGACTACAGCGTCACGCCGAGGCCGATGTATCCGGCGGACGGAAGGAAGCTGCCTGACGTCTACACGACGCCGCCGGATCTTCGCGGAGAGCTCCAGTCGCAGCTGGGACAGTTTCCCCTGTTCGATTTCTGGGGACCGAAGGCGTCAATCGCCTCGACCCGCTGGATCGCCGAGTCAGCGAAGCACGTCGAGCGGCGTTTCTCGCCGACGTTGACGCTCGTGTACCTTCCGCATCTCGACTACAACCTCCAGCGGGTCGGACCGAGCGACCCGGCCGCCGCGGCGGACGTGTCTGCCGTCGACGCGGTGTGCGGCGATCTCATCTCCTTCTACGAAGGGCGTGGCGCGCAGGTGATCGTGCTCTCCGAGTACGGATTGAGCGACGTGTCGCGCCCCGTGCATCTCAATCGGGCGCTGAGGGAGCATGGATTCATCGCGGTCCGCGAGGAGCTCGGGCTCGAGCTGCTCGACGCCGGCGCGAGCCCTGCCTTCGCCGTCGCCGATCACCAGGTCGCGCACGTATACGTGAACGACTCGTCGAAGCTCCGCGCGGTGCGGGACATTCTCGAAAAGATCACCGGCGTCGATCGCGTGCTCGACGCGGAGGGCAAGGCCGCGCTCCATATCGACCACGAGCGTACGGGCGACCTCGTCGCCATCGCCGAGCCGGGCGCGTGGTTCACCTACTACTACTGGCTGGACGACGCGCGCGCGCCGGACTTCGCGCGGACCGTCGACATCCACCGGAAGCCGGGCTACGATCCGGTCGAGCTCTTCGTCGACCCTGCGATCAGTACGCCTGCGGTGACGATCGGCTGGAAGGTCGCGAAGAAGAAGCTCGGCTTCCGATCGCTTCTGGACGTGATCTCGCTCGACGCGTCGCTCGTGAAGGGATCCCACGGACGTCCTGGGGCTGGCGACGACGGGCCGATGGTGATGACGCGGCAGAAGAGTCTTCTGGCCGCTCCGGCGATCGATTCAGTGGACGTCCATTCCCTCATCCTCGCCCATCTTGGAGCGCCGCATGCAGGTTGACCTCGACTTCATGGCGGAGATTGAACGGACGATTGACGCGGGCGCCGGGTGGGCCGATGCGCTCGCGCGAATCCTGAAACAGTTCGACGCGGACAGCGGCACGATTCACTGGCTGGAGGCCGACGGCCTGCTTCACCTGAAGGCGGCGAGCGCCGGAATTCCGGAGATCGTCCTCGACACCGTGCGCGAGGTGCCGGTAGGCAAGGGCATGGCGGGGCTCGCTGTCGAGCGGCGCGCGCCGGTGAATGCCTGCAACATCCAGACGGACACCAGCGGCGACGTCAGGCCCGGCGCGAGAGCCACCGGGCTTCAAGGATCGATTGTCGTGCCGATTCTCCGCGGGACGACCGCGGTCGGCGCGCTGGGGATCGCGAATCGCAGCGAGCGGGTGTTCAGCGATGAAGAGGCCGCGTGCCTGCTGGAGGTTGGCAAGGTCCTCGGGCGCGTGTCCGGCTGACCGCCTGGCGAGCGATCACTCCCGCCGTTTTCCAAACGTCAGCCTCGCCACGAGCATCGCGAGTCCCGGAATCATCAGCGCGCCCAGGAACGCGATGAGGAACGAATCCACCCGCATCGAGAACGCGCCGAACGCCGCATAGCCAAGCGCGATTCCCAGATTCGAGAGCGTGGCGATCGTCAGGAAGCGCGCGAACGGCGCGCGGACGAGTCCGGCGAAGATCACGCTCGCCTCGGCGAGGACCGGAACCGGCCGGCACATGACGATCGTCCAGTCGCCGTAGCGCCGCGCCAGCGCGTCGGCGCGACGCAGCCCCTCCTCCCCGACGAATCGCCGGGCCGCGCCTGATGCCCGCGCGCCGAGCGCGTATCCCATCAGGCACGCCGCGGTCATGCCGATCCACACGACCGCCGCGCCGCCTGGAAACCCCAGAAGAGCACCGGCCGCGGTCGACACGATGCTTGACGGCACCGGGAGGAACACGTCGAGCGCGAGCAGGCCGAAGATTGAGGCCGCAGCCAGCCCGCGCGCGGTGTCGCCGCGGGTCATCCGTTCGGAGAACGCCGCGAACTGCGGCTCGAACAGAAAAAACGGCACGAGTACCATGGCGATCAGCACGAGCCAGACGAACGCCCATCGCATCGTCCGCAAGCGTATCAAACCGCTCCCGGCCAAGGTAAACTCTGGGAATCATGGAGGCAGATGAGTGATGAACAATTTCTTAAGAGTCACGTGCGCCGCGGCGCTCCTCGCTACCGGCTATGCCGCCGGGCGCATCGCGCCGGAACCGGTCGCGGAGGCCGCGCAGGACAAACGCGTGTTCGAAATGCGCACCTACGTGGCCAATGAGGGCAAGCTGCCGGCGCTCGAGACGCGGTTCCGCGATCACACGATCAAGTTCTTCAACAAGTACAGCATGACCAGCATCGGCTACTGGAAGCCGATGGACGGACCGGCCGCGGAGACCACGCTCATCTACATCATCGCCCACCCGAGCCGCGAGGCGGCGAAGGCGAGCTGGGGAACATTCTCCGCGGACAAGGAATGGCAGAAGGTCAGGACGGACTCGGAAGCCGACGGGCGTATTCTCGCGAAGGCGCCTGAATCGGTGTTCCTGCAGGCGGCGGACTACTCTCCTATCAAGTAGGCGCGCTCATGACGCGACGTGCGCTCTTCGTGCTGGCAGCGCTGGCGCTCGTGCCGGCCGCTCGAATGATGCCTCCGGCGCTGCCGGGCCAGGCAAAAGTGAGCGTGCTGCCGAAGGAGCTCACCGGGCAGGACCTCTGGAAGCTCAGCGCAGAGTTGTCGGAGACGGACGGCTTTTTCCGCTCCGACAACCTCGTGTCGAACGAGCTCTTCATGCAGCAGGTCGTCCCCGACCTGACCCGCATCGCAAAGCCCGGCGGCGTGTACCTCGGCGTCGGGCCCGAACAGAACTTCACCTACATCGCCGCCGTCAAGCCCGCGATGGCCTTCATCATCGACGTCCGGCGCGGCAACCTGCACCTGCACCTGATGTACAAGGCGATCTTCGAGCTGTCGGCCGATCGCAACGAGTTCCTGTCGCGCCTGTTCTCGATGAAGCGGCAAAGCGGGCTCGACCATCAGTCGACCGTGCGGGAGCTCATTGCCGCCTACAGCGCGCCCGGTTTGAAGAGCGACGAGCTGCTCAGGCAGAACACCGCCGCGATCCGTGATCTGCTCGCGAAGAAACTCGGACTACCCGGGGACGATCTGAAAGCGATCGAGGGCCTCTATCAGGTATTCGTCACGCGCGGCCTCGACATCCACTACGAGATCAGGCCCGGCAGCTTCGGCGCCTTCCCGACCTACGCCGAGTTGATGGTCGCAACCGATCTCGCCTCCGTCCCGCGGGGATTCCTGGCGTCCGAGGAGAACTTCACGATCGTGCGCGACCTGCACCGGCGCAACCTGATCGTGCCGGTCGTCGGCAATTTTGCGGGTCCGAAAGCGATTCGCGCGGTGGGACGGTACCTGAAGCGCCACGACGCCGCCGTTTCGGCGTTCTACGTGTCGAACGTCGAGCAGTATCTGCTCCGCGAAGGCGGGCTCGAGGAGTTCTGCGCGAGCGCCGCGACGCTGCCGGTCGACGAGACGAGCACGTTCGTTCGCAGCGAGCGCGGCGGGTTCGGTCCCCGCGGGCCGTCCGCGCCGAGGGGACCCGGTCCGTTCGGCGGCAATTTCAGCTCGCGCCTGCACAACATGCAGCTCGATCTGAAGAGCTGCGCGACGATCCGCTGACCGCTACGGCTGCGGCTTCAACAGGAACGCCCGCCGGCGCTCGACGAACGTCTTCAGGCTTCGCTCGGCGCCGTCCACGTCGTTCTTGAACGCCTCGAACGAATACAGTTTCCGCGTATCCGACTTCACATCGTCGGCAATGAGCGCCTGGTACTGCGCGACCTTCGGTCCGATCGTCTTCCAGTCGAGCCACCGCTCGGCGATGTCCCGGACGTACGATAGGTAGCGCTGCCGCAGCGCCGGCACCGCAAGCAGCTTCGAGCGCAGCGGCTTCGCGGGATCGTCGAGGCCGATCAGCGGATCGAGCTCCGCGGTGGCCCGGCCGAAGGCGAACATCCCGCGCCCGCCGCGACCCGGTTCCGGGCCGCCCGGAGGCGGTCCGCCCCTGCCTCCCTCGTCCGCGAGCCCCTCGTTCACATCGTGCGGCAGGACGTGGAAGATCCCCTTCTCGTCGAGGTAGATGCTGTAGTCGCTCGCGCGCGCCCAGTATCCGTCGCTGTTGACCAGCGCCACTTCGAGCGCGAGAAACTTGAGCACGCCGTCGACGTCGAGCAGCGGCGCGAGCGCGGCCTCGAGCTTTTCGGGCGGCGTTTCGTTGAGGACGCGGAACATCCGGATGAGCGCCGCCCATGACTTCGGATCGTCCTTCGACTTGATCTCGTAGGTGCGCTTGTACGTCGCGGCATCCTCGCCGAGATACTCCATTCCGCCTCGCCCGCCGGGACTGCCAGGCACTTTCCAGCGCGCGCCCTGCGTGCTCTTGAAGAAATCGCGCGTGAAGTCCTTGTTGAACTGCTGCGAGTTGACGTAGACGCCCCAGCTCTCGCCGTTGATGACGACGCGAACGTAGTTCGCTCTCGGGGTGGGCAGATACTGCGCCGCGATTTGCGAATAGAGAATCGTGCGGACCAGTGTCGGATCGCCGTTCGCGTTGAGGAGGTTCAGCGTCCGGTAGCCGCCGATCTCCTGCTTGGCGTTCACGAAATCGAACGCCAGGTTCAGGGAGCGCTTGGATCCTTCCGGAATCATCATGTACGAGGACGCGCCGCGGAAGTGGACGCCGACGTCCTGGTAGGTCTTGCCGTCGACGACCGCCGCGGCTGGCACGTCGACGTCGGAGTTGTAGAACGCGGCAAGCTCCTGTTCCCAGTCGCTGCTCTCGAACTGCAGAAAGATCGTCCGGAGGGTCGCGAGATCGTAGAGCGGCGCGCCGGGGTAAGACGCGACGTCGGCCGGCGCGAGCCGCGGACCTGGAGACCCCGGAACGACGCCGCGGCCGCCGAATCCGCCGCGCCGGCCGCCGAACCCGCGCGGCCCGCCGGCACCCTCGGCGGCAAGCGAGGCGCGAGCGGCCTTGCGCTCCCCGGCATCGAGCCGGTCGTCGCCGTTCTTGTCGAACTTCGCGACGAGCTTGCGGTCTTCGCCGAAGCCGCCGAAACCAGGACCGCGGCCGGGCCCGCCCGGAAACTGTCCGGGCCGGAAGGGCGGCGGCTCCTGAACCGTTTGACTGGTTCCCTGCGCGCGCGCCGGCCGATCCAGGACGATCGACAACAGGAAGTAGCCGCCAAGGCCGGCAACTACTCCGAGCAGCGCAGCCTGCACCATCGTCACCCACAGGGCGCCGCGACGTTCTCGTGTCTGCATGATGCCCTCGTTCGTCCTGACCTATTCCTGCGGCGTCACGCGCTGCAGTGTAACGCTCTGCACGCCTTCGATCCGGTTGAGCTCCTTGACCAGCTCGCCGGCGGAGCTCTCCGAGCGCAGCTGCGTCTCGTAGGCGATCTCGATCGCCATGCCCTGCCTCGCCGTGCCGATCGACATCAGCCGCCGCGCGCTCGCGTGCGCGGCCAGCGGATCGCGCACCAGGTTCTCGGCGTCGTGCCCGAGGCCGACGCGCACTTGCAGCAGGTAGGGCGCGTCCACCCCGGACTTCTCAGGGCCGCGGCTTTTCATGAACCACGCCGCCACGCCGACGATCGCCACGCCGCTCACGGCAACAGACGGATGGCTTGCGCCCACCGCCATGCCGACCGCGACCGCAAAGATCACGTAGGCCGTATCCTGGGTGTCGCGAACGACCGTACGAAACCGGACGATCGACAGCGCGCCGACGAGGCTGAACGCCCGCGCGACATTGTCGCCGATCACCTGGGTCACCATCGCGATCAGGATCGACAGCAGGACCAGCGTGACCGTAAACGACGATGACGTTTCGTTTTCCGACCGCGTGCGGCGATAGATGAACGCGACCGCCGCACCGAAGACCATGGCCGCCACCAGGCGGAGCGCGACCGCAAGCGGCGTACCGGTGGCCTGCGGCATCGCCGCCTCGAACCACTCACGCATACAACACTTCGGCGTCGCCGGCCGCGGCGACCGGGCCCGCTGCAATACCCGTCAGCGCCGCGATCCCGAGGCGGAACTTCGACGCGGCGCGCGGCGCCAGCGCGAACTCCTCGACGAGATGACGGAAGATCGCCGGGAACGTGCCGCGATACTTCAGCTCCAGCACCACGTGGCCGGGCAGCACCGGGAGGCCGTCGCCGTCCGAGAACGTGAAGCCGCCGGATCCCCGCACGGAGAGACCGGCGTCGAGCGTCAGGCGTACGGGCTCGCCGTTCCTGACGATCATCCGGGCGGTTCGCGAGTACGAAACCTCACAGACCGGCTGCAGCCGGCGGACGACGATCCGGCGATGAAACCAGTCGCCGGCCCACGATCCGTTCGGGTACGCGGAGGAAAGGCGGTCGAGCCTCGAGATCGGCATGCACGTGCGACGCTTCGCGAGCACCGCCGGCCTCCGCATCTTGCGCTCGAGGAACACCACGCCCTCGCTCGCATATCGTCGAATGCGGTACTTGCTCCGGCCGTAGGACCCTTTGCGGTGGAAAACGTCGGCGTCGGCGTTGTCGAAGTAGATGCTCGCCGTCTCGTACTGATCCCGAAACGGCCCGGCGCCGTGCGGATCCGGTTCCAGGTGCGTCCGCGCCCACCCGCGGATTCCGTCGGCGAGACCCGACGGCACGACGAACTTCACTTCGAGCGCGTGGGAACGGATCTCCCTGCTGTGCGGCATGTCGCAGGTAGGATACGGGCCGCAAGCGCGCCGGATACGCCATATTTACACCGCTGACATGTTTTCACTTCTCCGCCACAGTCCTGTCACAAATTGTTCGGGGTTCAGGGTTCAAGGTTCAAGGTTCAGGGTTCGGAACCTCGAACCTAGGAACCGGATGCACCACGAACCCTGAACCCTGAACCATGAACCTTGAACCCGTGGTCTAGCCTTCCAGAATCTTCCCGGGATTCATCAAGCCCTTCGGGTCCAGGGCCTGCTTGATCGCGCGCATCGTGTCGACGCCGGCGCCGTGCTCTTTCGGCAGGTACTTCATCTTGCCGATCCCGACACCGTGCTCGCCCGAGCACGTGCCGCCCATCTCGATCGCACGCGTCACGAGCCGTTCGTTCAGGCGCTGCGCCTCGGCCATCTCCTCAGGCGCGTCGGGATTCACGAGATACAGCATGTGGAAGTTGCCGTCGCCGACGTGGCCCACGAGCGTGCCGGTCAGCGTCGACTCGTCCAGGTCGCGCTTGCTGGCGACGATGCAGTCGGCGAGGCGGGAGATCGGGACGCAGGCGTCCGTGCTCCACGCCTTCGCGCCGGGCCTCAGCGCGAGCGTCGCGAAGTAGGCGTCGTGCCGCGCTCTCCACAGGCGTGTCCGATCCTCCGGCCGCGTGACCCATGAGAAGTCCGCGCCGGCGTTCTCCGCGGCGAGCGCCTGCACGGTCTCGGCCTGCTCCTGCACGTCGCGCTCGTTGTGGCCGTGGAACTCGAAGAACAGCGTGGGCAGCGGCTCGTACGTCAGCTTCGCGTAGCGGTTGATCGCGTCCATCTGCACTTCATCGAGCAGCTCGATTCTGGCGACCGGTACGCCGAGCTGAATCGTGGCGATCACGGTCTTGACCGCGGCGTCGATCGTTGGAAACCCGCACACCGCCGCGGCCACGGCTTCAGGCAGCGGCTGAAGGCGCACCGTGATCTCGGCGATGATGCCCAGCGTTCCCTCCGACGCCACGAAGAGACGCGTCAGGTCGTAGCCCGCCGAAGATTTTCTCGCGCGCCCACCCGTCGTGATGATCTTTCCGTCCGGCAGGACGACCGTGAGACCGCGGACGTTCTCACGCATGGTGCCGTAGCGCACGGCGGTCGTGCCGGATGCGCCCGTCGCCGTCATGCCGCCGATTGTCGCGTCCGCGCCGGGATCGACGAAAAACGTGAGCCCGGTATTCTTGAGATGCGCGGCCAGTTGACGATGCGTGACGCCGGCCTCCACGGTCGCGTCCATATCGTCGACGCTGACGCGCAGTATCTTGTTCATCTGCGACAGGTCGACCGACACCCCCCCGTGGAGCGCGAGCACCTGCCCCTCGAGCGACGTGCCGGCACCGAACGGCACGATCGGCACGTTGCGATCGGCGCAGGCCCTCACGATCGCGCTGATTTCCTCAGTCGTGCGCGGAAACGTCACGAGGTCCGGCGGTGCCGGCGTGTGGTACGACTCGCCGTGGCTGTGGTGGTCCCTGATCGACGCCGCCGCGGTGACGCGATCCCCGAGCACGTCGCGCAGGGCCGCCAGCAGGTCATCCGAGAGCTCTGTCTGCACCCGGCAATGCTAGTGTCCCGCCCGCGTGATTCGCAACATGACACGGATCACCCGGCCGAACACCAGTACCGGGCGTCGATCTTGCTGGGACAATCAGGATGCCGTACGGCTGAACTCGTGAGCCCTCGAGCAGCAATCCGGACCCCAGAAAGAGACGACCGATGACCAACCAAGGACCCCTGCTTCCCGACAATCGACGCATCCCGAGCGTGACGCGCGACAAACCGCCGGAATCCGGCGCGACCGTAGTGTCGACCCGCGACCTCGCCGTCATCCGCGCCTGGGCGCGAATGCTCGAGGCCGAGCCCGCCACCGGCGAGGCAACCGCGTCCGGCCCGGCGTCGAGCATGAGCGTCGCCGACGGCGGCGTGGGACTCCGCTTCAACTTCCCCGGATGGGCGCGCTTCCGCGACATTTCGTGGGACGAGTGGTTCGAGCACTTCAACCGGCACGACCTGACGTTCGTGTTCGAGCCGCCGGCCGGCGACGCCGCGCCCAGCGGCAACTACCGCATCGTGCGGACCGAGGATCTGAACAGCCTGAGAAGCACATAGAATGCGCCCATGCAGATCGTGAAACCGGCGGCTCTCGCCATGCTCGTGACGTGCGCCACGTTCGCTCAGCAGCCAGCACAGACACCGAATCCCGACAGCCACTACCAGCTGGGCCCTGACTCGTTCCCGCGCGAGGGCGTCGCCCAAGGCGAGGTGCGCGGTCCCTTCACGCTGCCGAGCCAGGCCTACCCGGGCACGCAGCACACGTACTGGGTCTACGTGCCGGCACAGTACGACCCGTCAACCGCGGCGAGCCTGATGATCTTCAACGACGGGCAGGCCTTCAAGAACATGGAAGGCGACGTTCGCGTCCCGAACGTGCTGGACAACCTGATCAATCGGCGCGAGCTGCCGGTGATGATTGCCGTCTTCATCAATCCCGGCCGCACGCCGGAACAGCCCGAGCCGACGCCGCAGGAGTGGGGCGACCGCACGACCAACCGCCCGACCGAATACAACACGCTCGACGACAAGTACGCCCGCGTCATCGTCGACGAGCTGATGCCCGTGCTCTACAAGGAATACAACATCTCGAAGGATCCCGAGCGTCACGGCATCGGCGGCGCGAGCTCCGGCGCGATCGCGGCGTTCACGGTCGCGTGGGAGCGGCCGGACGATTTCCGCAAGGTCCTCAGCATCGTCGGCAGCTTCGTCAACCTGCGCGGCGGTCACGCCTATACCGACATCGTGCGCAAGAGCGAGAAGAAGCCGATACGGATCTACCTGCAGGATGGTCGCAACGACAACCGCGTCGGACGCGGCGGCACGTACGATCCGCTGCGCGACTGGTTTCTGCAGAACGTGCGGTTGAAGGACGCGCTCGTCGAGAAGGGCTACGACGTCAACTACCAGTGGGGCATCGGCCGCCACGGTCAGAAGCACGGCGGCGTGATCCTGCCGGACATGATGCGATGGCTCTGGCGCGACCATCCAGTCTCGACCGACGTCAACGACGCGATCGAGCGGTCGTTCAACACGCCAGTCAAGAAGTAGCTTTCAGCTACCAGCTTCCAGCTACCAGCTTCCAGCTTCCAGCTAAGAGCATGCTGATCCTAGCCGAACGACTAGGAACTGAATGTTCTTAGCTGGTAGCTGGTAGCTGGCAGCTGGCAGCTGGCAGCTGGAAGCCTACGTGAACATCCTGAGCAGCCTCGTCACCGGATCGTAGAACCGATCGACGACGCGCTCCTTGAGCGGGATGATGGCGTTCTCGGTGATGGTGATGTGCTCGGGGCACACCTTCGTGCAGCAGCGCGTGATGTTGCAGTAGCCGACGCCGTCGCGATCCTTCAGGTCGGCCAGCCGATCCTCGGTGTCGAGCGGGTGCATCTCGAGCGCCGCGTTGTAGAGCAGGAACCGCGGGCCGATGAACTCGTCGTGCAGGTGATGATCCCGCAGGATGTGGCAGACGTCCTGGCAGAGGAAGCACTCGATGCACTTGCGGAATTCCTGCACGCGATCGACTTCGCGCTGCTGCATCCGCCAGGTGCCGTCCGGCGCGTCGGGCTGGCGCGGCTTGAACGGCTTGATCGCCTTCTTGACCCGGTAGTTCCACGAGACGTCGGTCACGAGGTCGCTGATGAGCGGGAACGCCTTCATCGGCTCGACGGTGACCGGCTGCGTGAGATCGAGCGAGTCGAGCCGCGTCATGCACATCAGGCGCGGCTGGCCGTTGATCTCGGCCGAGCACGAGCCGCACTTGCCCGCCTTGCAGTTCCAGCGCACGGCCAGGTCGGTGGCCTGCTCGGCCTGGACGCGATGCACCGCGTCGAGGACGACCATGCCCTCGCTGACCTCGGTCGGATAGTCGCTGGAACGCGCCCTGCTCCCGGTCGCCGCGCCAGATGCGAAATGTCGCGATAGACATGATTCTCAGCTTCCAGCTGCCAGCTTCCAGCTCTCAGCTTCCTGAGCTTCCAGCTAGAGCAATTCCGATCTTAGTCGCGCGGCTAAGATCCGACCACGGTCTTGGCTGGAAGCTGGAAGCTGGAAGCTGGCAGCTGACTCTCACTTGTTCTCCTCGATCACCTGCTTCAGCTCCGCCGGCATCGGCGGGAGCGGCACGTGCGACACCTGCATCACGCCCCCGGCGTCGCGCCGCACGACGATGTTGAACGTCGCGAACGCCGGATCCTTCTCCGGATAGTCCTGTCGGAAATGACCGCCGCGGCTCTCCTTGCGCTCGATCGCCGATCGCGCGATCGCCTCCGACACCATCAGCAGGTTCCGCAGATCCTGGGCGGTGTGCCAGCCGGTGTTGTACTCGCGATGGCCGGTGACGCCGGCCTGCGCCGCGCGCGCCTTCAGCGCTGCGAGGCCTTTCAGCGCCCGCCGCATCTCGCCCTCGTCGCGGACGATGCCGACGAGGTCCTGCATCAGCGCCTGGAGGTCCTGCTGAATCTTGAAGGGGTTCTCGGCCGCGTTGCCGCGCTCGAACGGCTCCAGCGCCTCTTTCGCGGCCGCGTCGATCTGCCGCTCGTCGACTGCCACGGACGCCCTGGCTCTTCGCGAACGCTGCCGCGTGCTCGCCGGCGCGCTTGCCGAACACGAGCAGGTCCGACAGCGAGTTGCCGCCGAGCCGATTGGCGCCGTTGATGCCGGCCGCGCACTCGCCGGCCGCGAACAGCCCCGGCAGCGTCGACATCTGCGTGTCGGCGTCGACCCGGACGCCGCCCATCACGTAGTGCGTCGTCGGACCGACTTCCATCGGCGTCGTCGGTGATGTCGAGGCCGGCCAGCTCCTTGAACTGGTGGTACATGCTCGGGAGCTTCTTGCGGATGTGCTCGGGCGCGTTCGGCATCTTCTCCTTGATCCAGGCGATGTCGAGGAACACGCCGCCGTGCGGGCTGCCGCGCCCCGCCTTGACCTCGCGCATGATGCAGCGCGCCACGTGATCGCGGGTCAGCAGCTCCGGCGGGCGGCGGGCGTTCTTGTCGCCCTGCGTGTAGCGCCAGCCTTCTTCGGGGTTGTCGGCGGTCTGGCTGCGGTAGTTCTCCGGGATGTCGTCGAACATGAAGCGGCGGCCCTCGCTGTTGCGCAGCACGCCGCCTTCGCCGCGCACGCCTTCGGTGACGAGGATGCCCTGCACGCTCGGCGGCCAGATCATGCCGGTCGGATGGAACTGGATGAACTCCATGTCGATCAGCTCGGCGCCGGCGCGATACGCGAGCGCGTGGCCGTCGCCGGTGCCCTCCCAGCTGTTGCTGGTGATGCGGTAGGCGCGGCCGATGCCGCCGGTCGCGAGCACCGTCGCCTTCGCCTTGAAGACGCGGAACCGTCCGCGCTCGCGGTCGTAGCCGAACGCGCCGACGACGCGCGCCGCCGTCGGTGAGCAGCGACACGACGGTGAACTCCATGTGGACGTCGAGGCCGCGATGGATGCCGTGATCCTGGAGCGTGCGGATCATCTCGAGGCCGGTGCGATCGCCGACGTGCGCGAGCCGCGGATACTTGTGGCCGCCGAAGTTGCGCTGCAGGATGCGGCCGTCGGCCGTGCGATCGAAGAGCGCGCCCCAGGCCTCGAGCTCGCGGACGCGATCCGGCGCCTCCCTGGCGTGCAGCTCCGCCATCCGCCAGTTGTTCACGTACTGGCCGCCGCGCATCGTGTCGGCGAAGTGCACCTTCCAGCTGTCGCGATCGTCGACGTTCGCGAGCGCCGCGGCGACGCCGCCTTCGGCCATCACGGTGTGCGCCTTGCCGAGCAGCGACTTGCAGAGGAGGCCGACCTTCACGCCCGCCGCCGACGCTTCGATCGCCGCGCGGAGTCCGGCTCCGCCGGCGCCGATGACGAGCACATCGTGCTCGTGGGTTTCGTACGTCAGAGAATCCTCCAGTCGGTGAGGACGCCCATCGAGCAGAGGCGGACGTAGAGATCGGCGAGCGCGACCGAGAAGAGGCTGGCCCAGGCCCACCGCATGTGACGGCAGTTGAGGCGGCTGGCCGCGTCGTACAGCTTGAGGCGCGTCGGATGCCGCGAGAACTGATCGAGCCGCGCCGCCGACGAGATGGCGGAAGCGAATGGCAGCCGAGCGTGTAGCCGGAGAGCAGCACGAGGTTCACGGCGAGCACGATCGTGCCGACGCCGATGCCGAACGTCGCCTGCCCGCTGGCGATCGGCGAACCACATCGCCTTCCACACGTCGTACGCCAGCACGATCAGGAACAGCAGCGCGAGATACAGGAAATAGCGATGGACGTTCTGGAGGATCAGCGGAAACGAGTTCTCGCCGCGATACTTCTTGCGCGGCTCGCCGACGGCGCACGACGGCGGATCCGCCCAGAACGCCTTGTAGTAGGCGCCGCGGTAGTAGTAGCAGGTGAAGCGGAAGCCGCCCGGCGCCCAGAGGATCAGCAGCGCCGCCGAGAACGGCAGCGCCCCCGGCCACCACGGCCGGCAACGGGCCCGAACCAGCTGTGCGGGCCCTCACCGAAGAGGAGCGGTGAGTAGAAGGGAGAGAGGTACGGCCCGTACTCGTAGTGGTTGCCCTGAAACGCCGCCCACGTCGCGTAGACGACGAACCCGCCGAGCACGACGAACGTCAGCAGCGACTGCGCCCACCAGGCGTCGCGCCTGGTGGTCTGTCCGAATCCACGCCTCTCCAAAGGGACTACGACCTGGTGCATGCCGGCGAATCCTCCCGCGCATTGGGGTCATGGTGTTCGACTCCGCAAGAGCTTCGCCGTCACCATACTCAAGGTACGCCGAGGATTGCAAGATCCTCAGGTCGCTTGCATCACGTGGACCTTGCCGCGGATAGAGGCGCCGTCGGCGATCGCGAGGCGCGGGGAGCTGACGTCGCCCGAGACCGAGCCCGTCATCTGGATCTCGACCTTCTCGCGCGCCGTCACGTTGCCCGTCACGCTGCCCAGGATGACGACCGCCTTCGCGTCGATCGCCGCGTTGATCTCCGCGTGCCGGCCGATCGTCAGCGTGTGCCCGCCATGCAGCGTGACGCTCCCTTCCATCTTTCCGTAGAGCGTGAGGTCCTCGGACGCGATCAGATCGCCCTTGATGACAATCGACTTTCCGAGATCCATGACGATGCGGCCGTTCGACATTGTTTCGAGCCTCCGGACTCAACGGAATGTAGCGCGACTGCGGAGGCGCGGTCTAGCTGGTCAATTGAAGTCGGCAGTCGACAGTCTCAGTCTACAGGCCTCATCAGCCTTCACCAACAGGCTGGCCAGACCACCCCACGCGTTCCGTTGGGGAACGAGGTGCCTGTCGACTGTCGACTGTCTCAGTCACTAGTATTTCGACTGCGTCGGATCGATCCGATCGATCCAGGCGAGGATGCCGCCCTTCAGGTTCTTCGCCTCGATGCCCTGCTCCCGCAGCAGGCTCACGGCCTTCGCGCTGCGGACGCCCGTCTTGCAGTGGACGATGATCTCCTTCCCCGCGGACGCCGGCGGCATCTCGCCGAGCGGCTCGCCGAGCTGACCGAGCGGAATCAGCGTCGACCCGGGGATCCGGCGATCTGATACTCGTGCGGCTCGCGCACGTCGAGCAGGTAGAACGGCGCGTTCGCATCGATCCGCGCCTTGAGCTCCTCGACGGTCGTCTCGGGCACAGCCGGATCGCTGACGCCGCCGCAGCGACGCGGCGCGACGCCGCAGAACTGCTCGTAGTCGATCAGCTGCTTGACGGTCGGGTGATCGCCGCAGACCGGGCACTCCGGATCGCGCCGCAGCTTCAGCTCGCGGAAGCGCATGGCCCAGCGCGTCGTAGAGCAGCAGCCGGCCGACCAGCGTCGAGCCGGCGCCGAGCATCAGCTTGATCGACTCGGTCGCCTGAATCGTGCCGATCACGCCCGGCAGCACGCCGAGCACGCCGCCTTCCGCGCAGCTCGGCACGAGGCCCGGCGGCGGCGGCTCCGGATACAGGCAGCGATAGCACGGACCGCCCTTCGTCGCGAACACCGAGGCCTGCCCTTCGAACCGGAAGATGCTGCCGTAGGCGTTCGGCTTGCCGAGGATCACGCACGCGTCGTTGACGAGATAGCGCGTCGAGAAGTTGTCGGTGCCGTCGAGGATCGACGTCGTAGCCCGCGGAAGAGCTCGAGCGCGTTCGCGGACGTCAGCGCCGTCTCGTAGGTCTCGACCTTGCACTTCGGGATTGAGCGCGCCGAGCCGATCCTTCGCCGACTCGCAGCTTCGATCGGCCGACGTCCGGCGTGCCGTGCAGGATCTGCCGCTGCAGGTTGCTCGAGTCGACGGCGTCGAAGTCGACGATGCCGATGCGTGCCGACGCCGGCGGCGGCGAGATACAGCGCGGCCGGCGATCCGAGCCCGCCCGCGCCGACGCAGAGCACGCGCCCGGCCTTCAGCTTGCGCTGTCCGTCGACGCCGACCTCGGGCAGGATCAGGTGCCGGCTGTAGCGCTGGATCTCGTCGTTGGTCAGCTCCGGCAGGGTCTCGGCAGGCGTCGTGACCGGCGCGCCGCCGGCCACCGACGGCACGATGCTGATGACGTCGCCCGTCCTTCAGCGTCGTCGCGTCCCTCTCGAGATACCGGATGTCGTCGTCGTTGACGTAGACGTTCACGAAGTGACGCAGCTTGCCGTCGTCCGCGTAGAGATGCCGCCGGAGATCGCCGTAGCTGCGACGTGAGCGACGACAGGACCTCGCCCACGGTCGCGCCGTCCACCTCGACCGCGTCCTGCTGGCCGGTGTACGGACGCAGCGGCGTCGGAATCAGGACTCGGTGGGCCATCTCAACTCTCCCTTGTCGAATGCGGAACGATCGTCGCGCAGGCGCCAGACGCGTGATGTCGTCCGGCCGCCGGCCGCGGACCGAAATGATGACGTACGTCAGATTCGGCCAGGCGTGCTCGAGATCGTAGGCCGACGGCGCGGGCCGGATGGTTCGGATGCGAATGATAGAAGCCGGCGAGCGCCCCGCCGACTGTCGCGCGCGTACGCTCTCGGCGAGCCGGTAGTCGTTCGGGACCGATCCGGAAGCGGCGCGCGGCGCCGCCGCTCGGTCGTGTTCGGCAGCCTGAAGGCCTCGACGATCACGCCGTCGAGCTCGATCAGCGCGCCGCAGCATTCGTCCGGAAAGGTCTCGGCGCCGTGCCGCGAATCGTCTGCAGCGCTTCGTCGTGAGGATCGTCGTCTTCGAGACCCGCCCTGGTCCGGCCAGGGTCCGGCTGAAGCCGGACACTACTCGCGTCGCTCATCAGGTGCCCGCTCCCTCCCAGAACCGCTCGGTCAGGTAGCGCGTGCCGCTGTCGGGAAAGATCGTGACGATCGACGCCTTCGCGGATCGCGGTGCCGCCAGATCGAGCGACGCGGCCAGCGCCGCGCCGCTCGACACGCCGACCAGCAGGCCTTCTTCGGCCGCCAGCCGCCGCGTGAGCGCGTGCGCCCGCTCGGTCGAGACGCGCACGTCCTCGTCGGCCAGCGCGCGTCGTAGATGCCGGGCCGGATCGCCGTCTCCATGTGCTTGAGCCCCTCGACGCCGTGCATCGGCGAGTCGGGCTGAACCGAGATCAGCCGGATGTCGCGGCTGAACTCGCGCAGCCGGCGGCCGACGCCGATGAACGTGCCGCTCGTGCCGAGGCCGGCGACGAAGTGCGTGACGCGGCCGTCGGTCTGCTCGAGGATCTCGGCGGCCGGTCGTCTCGTAGTGCGCGCGCCAGTTGGCGTCGTTGTTGTACTGATCGGCGTAGAAGTATCGCTCCGGATCCGCCGCGAACAGGCGGCGCGCTTCGCGGATCGCGCCGTCGGTGCCTTCCATCGGGATCGGTGAGCACGAGCTCGGCGCCGTACGCGCGCAGCGTCCGCTTGCCGCTCGGCCGTGACGTTGTCGGGCACGCACAGCTTCAGCCGATAGCCGCGCGCCGCGGCGATCATCGCGTAGGCGATGCCCGGTGTTGCCGGACGTCGCGTCGAGAATCGTCGACGCCGCTGTGCAGCCGGCCGCTGCGCTCGGCCTCGCGCGAGGATCGCCGCCGCCGCGCGGTCCTTCACCGATCCGCCGGGGTTCAGGAACTCCGCCTTCGCGTAGAGCTCGACGCCGGGCTGTCGCTGCGCCGAAGGCGCGCAGCCGCAGCAGCGGCGTGCGGCCGATCAGATCGATGCACCGACGAGCGGAACTGCGACGTGTGCGTCGTCATGGTCCGCTCACGCGCTGCATTCGCCTTCCATGCACTTCCGGGTTGAAGGCGTGGTCCTCGGCCAGATCGATGAAGTCCTGCGGCTGCCGCAGCTCTCGGGCGCGAGCTTCTCGAGATCCGCGAGGCGCGACTTGACCGCCGGCGACGTCGACGCGCCGGAAGAACGCCGACGGCGGACTCGTCCGTCGCTGCGCTGATCCGATACAGACCGCATCAGGCGCTCGAGCGCCTCCGACGCGCGCCGCGCCGGCACCGTCGCGGCCATGCCGTCCGAACGTCGTGATGCCGTCGCCGGCGCCGCCGCCGACCATCACGAAGTAGTGCGGCGCCGGCCGTCCGCCGACCTTGCGCAGGCTTCCCTGGAAGCCGATGCCGGCGATGTGATGCTGACCGCAGCCGTTCGGGCAGCCGCTGATCTTGATGTCGAGGCCGGGCACCGCCGCGACGAGATCGGGCCGTTCGCTGCAAGCTGGTCGGCGAGCAGCCGGCCGAGGCCGCGCGACTGCGTCACGGCGAGCTTGCACGACTCGGCGCCCGGGCAGCTCGTCACGTCGGCGAGCGTCCCCGCGCCGGGCCGCGCCAGGCCCGCGGCCGCGAGGCTTCGATAGAACGTCGCTCGACGTCCGTCCGTCCGGACCCAGCGAAGACCACGTTCTGATCGGAGGTGATGCGCACGCTGCCGTCGCCGAACGCCACCGCCAGCTCTCCAAGCAGACGCATCTGCGCGGACGTCAGATCGCCGAGCACGGTCGTGACGATCACCATGCGATAGCCGGCCTGCTTCTGCGGCCGGACGTTGGTGCGCGACCAGTCGCGAAACTCCTCGGAGGCGACGCGTCAGCCGCGGCTCGACACGCGGAACGATGCCGGGGCCGATCACGTTCGTCGACGCCGCACGCGCGCGCGATCTCCTCGATCGGCAGGCACGCCGTCCGACGCGGCGGCGGCGCGGCCTCGACCGGCGGCTGCTCGGGATCGAACGGCAGCCTGACGCGGCCTGCGCCGTCCGCCTCGCGCGAGCGCCTCGAGCTCGCGCTCGAACTCCGCCTGGAAAGCCGTCCCAGCCGAGCGACTTGCACGAGGAACTTCAGGCGATTGCGCTGCTTGTGCTTGTAGTCGCCGAGCCGATGGAAGACGCGGATGATCGCCTCGGCGACGTTGAACATCTCGCCGGCGGGCAGGAACTCGAGCAGCACGTGCCCGCGCGCGTCATCGTCGCGGTGCCGCCGGCGACGGTGACGCTGGAAGCCGCGCACGGTCCGGCCGTCGACCTTGCTGCACGCGCGCGATCCAGCCGATGTCGTTGATCGCCGATGCCGATGTGATCGTGGGTGCAGCCCTCGAACGCGATCTTGAACTTGCGCGGCAGCGACGGCGCTGAGCGGGATGGCGCAGCAGGTAGCGCGTCAGCGCCTCGGCGTACGGCGTGACGTCGAACGGCTCGTCGGCGGCGACGCCGGCGTACGGGCACGCGGTGATGTTGCGCACCGAGTTGCCGCACGCCTCGCGCGTCGTCAGCCCGGCGTCGGCGAGCTGGCGCATCGCGTGCTCGACGTCGTGCAGCTTCAGGAAGTGCAACTGGATGTTCTGCCGCGTGGTGATGTGCCCGAACCCGCGCGAGTAGCGCTCGGCGACGTCGGCCAGCGCGTCGAGCTGCGCGCTCGTCGAGGATGCCCTGCGGAATCTTGACGCGCAGCATCTGCGCGTCGCCGGCCTGCCGCTGGCCGTAGGTGCCGCGCACGAGCCGGAACGCGCGCCATTCGTCCGGGCCGATCTCGCCGCGCTCGAAGCGCGCGAGCATCGACGACGAACTCGTCGACGTCCGCCTCCTCGGCGAACGACAGCCGCGCCCGGCCGAGCGTGTCGCGATCTTCAGTTGCAGCCATGATAGGCTCTCCCCGTAGACGCGGATTGCGCGGATTCACGTAGACGCGGATCGCGCGGCTCACGCGGATTCCCGATAGACGCGGATCGCGCGATCACGCGGATTCGCGCTGGACGCGGCTTACGCCGATCCAGCGCGCGGTCATCCGATCCGCGAGTCCGCGTGATCCGCGTCAGCGCTGCGCGCAGCCGCACGACCTCGCCAATGACGATCGTGCCCGGACGCTCGCTGTCGCGACTCGTCGACTCCGCGCTCGAGATCCCGCAGCGTCCCGGTCCACACGGCCGACTCCGGCGTCGACGCGCCGCACACCGCCGCGGCGGCGTCGACGCGCTCCACCCGCGGTCGATCAGCAGCGCGCGCGATGTCGCCGGCGCGGCCGAGCGCCCATCAGCACGACGACGGTCGCGCTGTGCGGCGCGAGGCTCTCGAGCACCGGCCGGTACGCCTCCTCGGCGTGCCCGGAGACGACGACGAACCCTGACGCCATGCCGCGATGGGTGACCGGAATGCCGGCGAGCGCCGCGCGCCGCGATCGCCGAGCTCACGCCCGGCACGACCTCGAACGGAATCCCGGCCGCCGACGAGCGCGAGCGCTTCTTCGCCGCCGCGGCCGAACACGAACGGGTCGCCGCCCTTCAGCCGCACGACGCGCTGGCCGCGCCGCGCGGCGCGGATCATCAGCCGGTTGATGAACTCCTGCCTGACCTGCGGCCGGCCGGCGCGCTTGCCGACGAAGATGCGCTGCGCCGTCGGCGCGAGCTCGAGCGCCTCGGGATCGACGAGCGCGTCGTAGAGCACGAGGTCGGCCTCCGCGCAGGCGCTGCGCGGCGCGCCGCGTCAGCAGATCCGGGATCGCCCGGGCCCGCGCCGACGAGCGACAACCGAACCCGGCCTGACGTCCGTCGAGCTGGTGTCATCTCATCACCGTGCATTCCGATGCGTCGCGCGCATCGCGTACAGCGCGATTCAAGCGCCTCGAGCAGCAGCGGCCGCCGTTCGGCCATCGGCACATGCCGACGCGAGCCAGTCGCGCCGCGCCTCCCGCGCGCACGCCATCCAGCGATCGAGGTCGTCGGGCAGCAGCGCCTCGAGCGCTTCGCGCACAGCCCGGCCAGCGCCGGCGCTTCGCCGTCGGTCGAGATCGCGATCGTCACGCCCGCGCGCGCGGCACGACCGCGCCCATGTAGGCGCTCGCGTTCTCCATGTCGTCCACGGCGTTGACGAACAGGCCGCGCGCGTGCGCCGCCCGCGCGCGACCTCGCGGTTGACCGCCGGCGGCGCCGCCGCAACGACGAACGCGACGCCGTCGAGATCGGCCGGCACGAACGCCCGCCGCTCGATCCGAGCTCGCTCGACAGCGCGGCGATCTCGTCCACGATCTCCGGCGCAACGACCGTGACCCGCGCACCGGCGTCGAGCAGCGCCGCGCAGCTTCGCCGCCGCGACGGGACCGCCGCCGACCACCAGCACCCGTCGTCCTTCGAGCTTCAGGAACACCGGAAAAACAGCCAATCGCCCCCCGTAAAACTGTGGTTTCGCCCCGGAAAAAGCAAAAAGCCCGGAGGCTTGTGGCCTGCCGGGCTTGGCTCCTGCTTACGTTCGACGCTCGAGTTATCAGCTCCTCAGCATCGTCCTGGTGCGCAAGAACACGGCCGTCAGGCCCCCCGGGTTGGCCGGGCGACAACATGCGCAGGTGCAACAGACGGCTGCGAACTTCACAAAGGCCAGACTAACGGCACGGGGGGAGTCTGTCAAGTTTGGGGGGTCAAGGTTCAGGGTTCAAGGTTCAGGGTTCAGGGTTCAGGGTTCGGGTTCAGGTTCGAGCCTGGACCGCAAACCTGGAGCCCGGAACCTGAACCTTGAACCCTGAACCCTGAACCTTGAACCTGTCTAGTAAACGACCGCCACCCCAAAAGCGGCGACGACCTTGCTCCCATCCCCGTTGTTGAACACGTTCTTGGGGGTGTCGCCGAACGCGTAGACGTCGACGCCGCCCTTGATGCTCCACGCGCCGAACTTGCTCGTCGGGCTGCTGACGGGGACGGTGAGCAGGCCGCCGATCTGGAAATACCCGAAGCCCGAATCCCCGTCGGGGCCTTCGTAGTAGTCGCTCAGGCTGAACCCGAACTTCGTCGGCACCGACACCGTCGCCTTGCCGCCGCCGAGCGCCCAGGCCGGACCTACGCCGAGCTCGAGGTACGTGCCCTCGTTCGATCCGCCGTCGGCCTGGCCGTCGATCTCGAACGCGATCAGTCCGTACGGAGCGATCCAGTGCGCCTTCGAGACCTTGAACGCGAGCTCCTGCACGGTGCCGAACATTCCGTTCGGGCTCGTATACGCGGTCCACGTCGTCCCCAGCGAAATGCCGTGCCCGAATCCGAGGCCGAAGGTCGCGTAGAAGTCTTCCTCGTAGTGCAGCTTGTCCTGCGTGCCGCCGGTCCCGGACGAACCGGTCATGAGCGCGTTCCACACGCCGAAGTTGATCGAGGCGCTCTTGATGCCGCCTTCACCCGAATAGAGCGCGATGCCGATGTCGCCGTACGGAAAGAGCGTCAGCTCCGAGTCGGCTTCCTGCACGAGCCCGCGGAAGACGTACTTGCTGGGAAGGTCGAGCCCGCCGGTGAACGTGATCGCGCCTGTGTTGGGGTCGGGCGGCGCCGCCTGCGCGAACACGTTCGAGGCCGCCATGAACGTCAAGAGTCCACCCATGAGAACGGCCCGTGCCGCTCGGTTGAATACACGAATGCCGATCTTCATGATTTTTCGCCTCGTCGATGAAGTGGGGAATGAAGTGAAAGTTTCGGTTCAGGGTTCAAGGTTCAAGGTTCAGGATTCTCGGTTCAGGTTCGGAGTTCGGGGTTCAGGAAGGTGCGCGGCTTTCGACCCGAACCTTGAACCTGAACCTTGAACCCTGAACCCTGAACCCTGAACCTTGACCCCGGCCTTACGAAGCGCTCGGTACCGGCGACTTCACGTAACCAGCGGTCTGGCTGGACGGCGAATCGACGATCGTCGGCGTCATGCCGCGCTCGTGGATGTAGGCTTCCTCGCCGTGCTGCGTCACGTCCATGCCGGCGGTCTCGTCGGTGGAGTCGGCGCGGAGCGGAATCACGAGGCCCACGAGCTTGAGCAGCGCGAAGCTGACCACGCCGCTATACACGATCGCGGCGCCCACGGCGATAGCCTGGATGCCCAGCTGGCCGGGGTTCCCGAAGAGCAGGCCGTCCGCGATGCCGTTCAGGCTCTTCTGCGCGAAGACGCCCGTCAGCAGCGCGCCGACCGTTCCACCCACGCCGTGCGCGGCGACGACGTCGAGCGAGTCGTCGAGCTGCGTTCTCGCGCGATAGACGAGGACGAAGTAGCTCGGGATGGCGGCGATTCCGCCAAGCGCGATCGCGCTCATGGGGCCGACGAACCCCGCCGCCGGAGTAATCGCGACCAGGCCGACGACGATCGCGGTGGCGGCGCCGACCGCGGTCGACCTCTGTTGACGCATCAGATCGATCAAAGTCCAGACCACGAGCGTGCCGGCAGGCGCGAGCATCGTCGTCGTGAACGCGAGCGCGGCGATGCCGTTGGCCGCGAGCGCGCTGCCCGCGTTGAAGCCGAACCATCCGAACCACAGCACGCCGGCGCCGAGCAGCGTGAACGGCACGTTGTGGGGCAGAAGCCCGGACGACGGGTAGTCCTTGCGCTTGCCGACGCAGATGGCGGCGACGAGCGCGGCGACGCCGGCGTTCACGTGAACGACCGTGCCGCCCGCGAAGTCGAGCGCGCCCATGTCGGCGAGCCACCCGCCGCCCCAGACCCAGTGGCAGATCGGGCTGTAGACGAAGATGGCCCAGAGCGAGATGAAGACGATGTAGGCGGAGAAGCGCATGCGCTCGACGATCGCGCCGGAAATGAGCGCGGCCGTGATGATCGCGAACGTGCCCTGGAAGCACATGAAGAGCAGGTGGGGGATCGTGCCCTGCTCGGACAGGCCGACGCCGTTCAGGAAGAGCCGCGACGTGTCACCGATCCAGTTGTTCCCCGGCCCGAACGCCAGGGAGTAACCGATGACGGCCCACAGCACGCTCACGAACCCGAGCGAGATGAAGCTCATCATCATCGTGTTCAAGGCGTTCTTCGACCGGACGAGGCCTCCGTAGAAGAATGCGAGCGCTGGCGTCATCAACAGCACGAGGGCTGTCGCGACTAGCATCCATGCAGTGTCGGCTTGGTTCATATCCTCACCCCTATAGACGAAACGTTACGAATCAGAGCGGAGAGCGGCGCCGATCCAACGCGGCTTGCAACGAGTCAGTCGGCGCGAAAAGCCGTATCAAGATCAGCGCCAGAGCCGGCGTCTCCGCCCGGGTCACGAAGTCGTGCGTTTTTTCCCAGATATTCACCGGCCGCGGGCTGGGCGCCGCCGGCCGGCTGGTGACGATGCTGACATTTTTGTCGGAGAAAAATTCCGGTCCTACATCGTTGTCCAGCTACGCGTCCTTCTCACCCGTCCGGATGTTGTAGCCGTGATCGACCGGCAGCACGAACACACGCCCGTCGCCGATCTCTCCCGTGCGCGCCGCCTTGATCACGGCCTGAATCACGTCGTCCACCACGTTGTCGGGGACCACGACCTCGATCTCGACCTTCGGCAGGAGCGTCACGCTGTATTCCTTGCCGCGGTAGACCGCCGTGTGCCCCTTCTGGCGGCCGTGGCCGCGCACGTCGGTCACCGTCATGCCGGCGATCTTCAGCTTCTCGAGCGCAGCGCGCACATCGTCCACCTTGTCCGGCCGGACGATGCTCTTAACGAGTTTCATGTGTGTCCTCCAGCATCCGCTCCAGCTCCTCCCGAAGGGAGACCTGGTCGGATTCGGTTAGCTTCTTCCCCTGTTTGGTGATGTGCAGGACGTCGACCGCCTTCTTGCCCTCCGTCGCGATGAGGACGAGGTCGACGTCGCACCCGCGCCCGGAGATGGCGCGGCTGACCCGGTAGAGCAGCCCGGGGGCATCGGTGGCAACGAGCTCGATCACGGTGTACTTCCGCGAGTGCTCGTTGTCGAAGCGGACGACCGGCGCACCCTGGCGGCGCGGCCGGTAGAGCACGCTGCGCTCCTTGCCGCGCAGCAGCGCCGGCACGTCAATCGAACCGGCGACGGCGTTCTCGAGCATCGTCGTAATCTCGGTGGTCGCGCCGGTGTTCAGCCGCAGGAACCCTTCCTCGTCCGAGAACTGGAAGACGTCGAGGACGAGTCCGTCGGGCGTCGTCATCGCCTGACCGCGATGGATGTCCATGCCGAAATAGGCGAGCACGCCGGAGATGTTCGAGAAGAGGTACGGCTTGTCGAGCGTCACGAGCGACAGCTCCCACACGTCGTCGTGCCGCTCGAGGACGGCGTGCACTTCGTCCTTGTGGATGTTGCGCGCGAGCCGGACGTGCCGGTAGATCGAGCCGAGTCCGAAGAGCGACAGGTACCGGCGCGGAAGCCCCTTCAGGAACTGCGACAGCTCCTCCTCGGTGATGTCGTCGGGCCGCCCGGCGACGACGACCGCCAGCCCCGCGGGATCCTTCTGCACGAGATCGTCCGCATACCCGAGCGTGAGCCGGTTGTAGGCGTGGACGTACAGGCGCCAGAGCAGCTCCTCCTTCCAGGGGCTGAGCGTCTCCGTGCTGACGGCGCCGACGTCGGCAAACGTCAGCAGCGTCAGCATCTTGAGCCGTTCCTCGGAGCCCACGAGATCGGCGAACTGCTTGATCACGTGGGGATCGTCGAGGTCGCGCCGGAACGCGACGATGGACATCTGCAGGTGGTTGCGGATCAGGAACTCGACGGCCTGCCGCGACTGGGCCGGGAGCTCGAGCCGATCGAGCGCGCCCTGCGCGAGCCGGACGCTCTCCTGCGCGTGCTCGGCGTCCCGCCACTTGCCGACGTCGTGGAAGAGCAGCGCGGTCGTCACGAGCTCCGGGGTGTGGATTTCCTGGAGGATCGATCCGAACCGCTGATGGCTCGAGGTTTCCGGGTTCCAGAGCGATTCGATATTGCGGATCGCCAGCAGCGTATGCTCGTCGACCGTGTATTTGTGATGGAAGTCGCGGATGACGCGGCAGTGCACCTTCGCGAACTCGGGGAACACCCTGTTGAGCAGCCCGCAGTCGTGCATCTCGGAGAGCCGCGCGTAGAGGCCCGGCCTCGGATAGAGCATGCTTCGCACGAGCTGCCGATCGGCCTCGGTCGCGAGGAAATCGTCCGCGCTGAACCGCTCGACGTTCTGCTCGATGCAGCTCAGGGCCTGCTCGGAGACTTCGCATCCGTTCGACAGCGCGAGCCGGAAGAGCTCGAGCCAGAGCGCCGGCCGGCCGGCCGCACGCGTGAGATCGAGGAAGCGGACGCCGTCCGACGTGATCTCGAAGTGCCGGCCGACATGCCTCGTGCCGGTGCGGGCCGGCGCGGGCGTCACCATGCGGCGGGCGCGTTCGAGCGCGCGCACGGCGGCGCGCGCGTGCCGGAAGTACTCGCCCATCAGCGCTTCCACCTGCTGCTGGAGCTGCCGTCCCTCCGACCCGAGGGCGTCCGCCACTTTTTCCTGCAGGTCGTGGCTCAACACGTTCACGTCGCGCCCGGCCTCGACGTGCAGCACCGACCGGATTCGCTGGAGAAAGTCCTCGGCCTCCTGCAGGGGCCGCACGGACCGGTCGACCTCGTCCTCGAACGCCCCCGGCTGGAGCTGCCGGATGTGCCTGGCAGCCGCGATATCGCGCAGGCCGCCCGGCGCGCTCTTGATGTCGGGCTCGAGCTGGTAGAGCGTGCCGTTGAAGGTGGCATAGCGCTCGTCGATCAGCACCAGCAGGGCGTCGAGCATCAGACGGCCGCCATCCTCAAGCGCGCGCCGGAACCAGGCTTCGAGGCGCTGGTACAGGCGCGTGTCGCCGGCGATGAGCCGCAGATCGAGGAGCGACAGGAGGAACTCCACGTTGCTCATGTCGGGCTCGTCGAGCTCGTCGAGCTCCCGGACGTGATGCCCGACCGACAGCCCCAGGTCCCACATAGGCTGGAGCAGCGCGCTCACGAAGCGCTCGTCGGCGCTCGACAAACCCTGCTCGAAGAGAACGAGCAGGTCGACGTCGGAGTGCAGGGAGAGGGTCCGCCGGCCGTAGCCGCCGAGGGCGCAGACCGAAAGGGCCGCGCCCGTATGTTCTCGCGCGCTCTCCGCCAGCTGGCGGACGAGGGCGTCGATATGCGCCGAATACCGCGATTGCACGTCGCGGCCGGCCCGGCCCTGACGCGCGGCCGCCACGTATTCCTGGCGGGCGTCGGCGAGCGTCGAGGCGAGGAGTCGTTTGCTGTCGGTAGAGGATTGGTCGCGCGATGACACCAGTGATTCCGATCGATTCGAAGCCGTGGTTTCCATTCCCGCTCGTGCTTGAGCAAGTTGGACGCCACCGCGAACGAGCCAGCATCCTGCGTCAGATTCTCACGTTTCCCCGACAGGCGCGAACGCCGAAGGCTGCGCGGCCTCGGCGGCAACTTCCACTTCCAGACATTTTTGTCCGAAGTCCAGGCGGCTGCGACAAACGTGTCACGGGGTTCACGAGGTTCACGGGTTCACAGGTTCATAGGGTTCATAGGTTCATAGGTTCACGGCGGGTTCGTAATCGGTGAACCCGTGAACCCGTGAACCTATGACATGAGGAATGAATCCACCGACTTTGCGGCGTGGCGTCCGTCGGCGATCGCCCACACGATCAGCGACTGTCCGCGCTGCATGTCGCCGGCGGTGAAGACGCCTGGCTCGCTGGTCATCCACTGAGCGTCGCGCCACACGGTGCCTCGGTCAGTCAACCGAACTCCGAGCTGCGAGAGGAGACTTCCACGCTCGGGGCCGACGAAACCCATGGCGAGCAGCACGAGATCCGCTTCGAGCTCGAACTCGCTGCCAGGCACGCGCGTCACCTGGAGCCGTCCGTTGTCGCGCGTGGTCTCGACGTTGATCGCGTGCAGACCGGTCACGCGCCCCTGCGCGTCCCCGCTGAAGCGCTCCGTCGAAACGGCGTAGACGCGCTCGCCGCCTTCCTCGTGCGCAGACGAAGTGCGGAAGACGTTGGGCCATTGCGGCCAGGGATTGTCGTCGTGGCGCGAGTCGGGCGGCCGGGCGAGCAGCTCGAACTGATGGACCGACTTCGCGCCCTGCCGGTGCGCGGTGCCGAGGCAGTCCGCGCCGGTGTCGCCGCCCCCGATGATGACGACCCGCTTGCCTTCGGCCGTGATGAGGCTGGCCGGATCCACGCTGTCGCCCTCGCACCGGCGGTTCTGCTGCGTCAGGTACTCGACGGCGAAATGGATGCCGGCGAGCTCACGGCCCGGGATCTGGAGATCGCGCGCCCACGGCGCGCCGCCGCACAGCACGATGGCGTCGAACTGGCGGCGCAGGCCGCTGACGGGGAGATCGATGCCGATCTCGACGCCGGTCCGGAACTCGACGCCTTCGGCCGCCATCAGCGCGAGGCGGCGATCGAGGAACCGCTTCTCCAGCTTGAATTCCGGGATGCCGTAGCGGAGGAGGCCTCCGATACGGTCCGCGCGCTCGAACACCGACACGTGATGGCCGGCGCGATTGAGCTGATCGGCGGCGGCGAGGCCGGCAGGCCCGGACCCGACGACCGCGACGCGCTTGCCCGTGCGGGCGACGGGCGGCTTCGCCGTGATCCACCCCTCTTCGAACGCATGCTCGACGATCGAGAGCTCGATGCGCTTGATCGTCACCGGATCGTCGTTGATGCCCAGCACGCACGACCCCTCGCACGGCGCCGGGCACAATCGACCTGTCCACTCCGGAAAATTGTTCGTCGAGTGCAGGCGCTCGATGGCGGCTTCCCACCGGTGCCGGTAGACGAGATCGTTCCAGTCCGGGATGAGGTTGCCGAGCGGACACCCCTCGTGGCAGAACGGGATACCGCAGTCCATGCACCGCGCGCCCTGCTCGCGCACGCGCGTCTCCGTCTCGCTGACGTAGACCTCCTGCCAGTCCTTGATCCGCTCGAGCACCGGGCGGGCGTGCGGCTTCGCGCGCTTGATCTCGATGAAGCCGGTGGGCTTACCCATTCGCCGCCCCCACGAGCTCCGCGAACCTGGGCTCGCGCGACTCCGCCCGCGCCTGCGCTTCCGCCATCAGGACGCGCTTGTAGTCACGCGGAATCACCTTCACGAAATTCGCGCGCCCGTCGTCCCAGCTCCCGAGCACGCGGGCGGCAACCGGGCTGCCCGTGTACCGGACGTGGCGATCGAGGAGCGAGAAGACGAAGTCGATGTCCTCGCGGTCGTCGAGCCCCTCGAGCTCGACCAGGTCCTTGTTGCACCGGCTGCTGAACACGCCCTCTGTGTCGAGGACGAACGCGACGCCTCCGCTCATCCCGGCCGCGAAGTTCCTCCCGGTCCTGCCGAGCACGACGACGCGCCCGCCGGTCATGTATTCGCAGCCGTGATCGCCGACGCCCTCGACGACCGCGAGGGCGCCGCTGTTGCGCACGGCGAATCGCTCTCCCGCGATCCCCCGCACGTACGCCTCGCCGCTCGTCGCGCCGTAGAGCGAGACGTTGCCGATGATGACGTTCGCTTCGGCGGCAAACGTGGCCTGGCGCGGCGGGAAGACCGCGATCGTCCCGCCCGACAGCCCCTTGCCCCAGTAGTCGTTCGAGTCTCCCTCGAGCGTCATCGTGACGCCGCGCGGGAGGAACGCGCCGAAGCTCTGGCCCGCCGACCCGTTGAACGCGATGCGAATCGTGCCCTCCGGCAATCCGGCGCCGCCGTGCCGGCGGGTGATTTCGTAGCCGAGCATGGTGCCGACGGTCCGGTTCACGTTGCGGATCGGCAGCTCGATCTCGACCGGCTCCTTGCGCTCGAGCGCGGGTTCGCTCCGGGCGATGAGCTCGACGTCGAGCGCCTTCCCGAGGCCGTGCTCCTGCGTGCGCACCGCGCGCCGCGAGGCGCCCTCGGCCACGTCGGGCTGGTGCAGCACACGCGACAGATCGACGCCTTTCGCCTTCCAGTGATCGAGCGCGGGCTTCATTTCCAGCCGGTCCGCCCGGCCGATCATCTCGTCCATCGTGCGGAATCCGAGCGCGGCCATCAGCTCGCGCACGTCCTCGGCGACGAACCGGAAGTAGTTCTCCACGAACTCCGGCTTGCCGTTGAACTTCTTCCGGAGCTCGGGGTCCTGGGTGGCGACGCCGACCGGGCAGGTGTTCAGGTGGCAGACGCGCATCATGATGCAGCCCGATACGACGAGGGCCGCGGTCGCAAAGCCGAACTCCTCGGCGCCGAGGAGCGCCGCCATCACGACGTCTCGCCCGGTCTTCAGCTGGCCGTCCACCTGGACGACGATGCGATCGCGAAGGCCGTTGAGGAGGAGCACCTGCTGCGCTTCCGCGAGGCCGAGCTCCCACGGGATGCCGCTGTGCTTGACCGAGGTGAGCGGCGACGCGCCGGTCCCGCCGTCGTGCCCCGAGATCAGCACGACATCGGCGTGCGCCTTCGAGACGCCGGCGGCGACCGTGCCGACGCCGACCTCGGCCACGAGCTTGACGTGGACGCGCGCGCGGGGATTCGCGTTCTTCAGGTCGTGAATCAGCTGCGCGAGATCCTCGATCGAGTAGATGTCGTGGTGCGGCGGCGGCGAGATCAGCGTGACGCCCGGCGTCGAGTGCCGGACCTTCGCGATCCACGGATACACCTTGTGTCCCGGGAGCTGGCCGCCTTCGCCGGGCTTGGCGCCCTGCGCCATCTTGATCTGGAGATCGTCGGCGTTGACGAGGTACTCGCTCGTCACGCCGAAGCGCGCCGACGCGACCTGCTTGATCGCGCTGCGGCGCGAGTCGCCGTTCGGATCGGGCGTGTAGCGGGCGGGATCCTCCCCCCCTTCGCCGGTGTTCGACTTGCCGCCGAGACGGTTCATCGCAATCGCGAGCGTTTCGTGCGCTTCCTGGCTGATCGATCCGTACGACATCGCGCCGGTCGCGAACCGCTTGAGGATCGCCGCGGCGGGCTCGACCTCGTCTATCGGGATCGGCTGCGCCGCGCCGGACTTGAAATCGAGCAGGCCGCGCAGGGTACCGAGCGAGCGGCTCTGATCGTTCACGACGTTGGTCCACTCGCGGTAGACCTTGTACTGCCCGCTGCGCGTCGCGTGCTGCAGCATCTGCACCGTCTGGGGGTTGAACAGGTGCAGCTCGCCGTCGCGCCGCCACTTGTACTCGCCGCCCGCATCGAGCTCGGGCGCCGCCGCCGGGCGCGCCGGAAACGCATGGGCGTGCCTGAGCTGGACCTCCTGCGCGATGACGTCGATGCCGACGCCGCCGATCCGCGACGCCGTCCACGTGAAGTACTTGTCGACGAACGCCTGCTCGAGGCCGATCGCCTCGAAGATCTGGGCGCCGCAGTAGCTCTGGAGCGTGGAGATGCCCATCTTGGACATCACCTTGAGGATGCCCTTGTTGAGCGCCTTGATGTAGTTCGCCGTCGCCTTCTCGCGCGTCACGCCTTCGATGGCGCGCTGCTCGATCATGTCGTCGAGCGTCTCGAAGGCGAGGTACGGGTTGACGGCGCCGGCGCCGTAGCCGATGAGGAGCGCCACGTGGTGCACTTCGCGCGCGTCGCCCGATTCGACGATGAGCGCGCAGCGCGTCCGCGCGCCCTCGCGCACGAGGTGATGGTGGACGCCCGCGGTCGCGAGCAGGCTGGGAATCGGCGCGCACTTCGCCGTCACGCCGCGATCCGAGAGGATCAGGATCGTGTGGCCGCTCTCGACCGCCGCGAACGCCTGCGCCTTCAGCCGATCCATCGCGCGCTCGAGCGCCGCGCCGCCGTCGCGCGGGTCGTAGATCATCGGCAGCGTCACGGATCGGAAGCCATGCAGCGGCGTCGAGTTGATGTGCCGCAGCTTCGCGAGCTGGTCGTTGTCGATGATCGGGTACCGGACGTTGATCTGGCGGCAGGACTCCGCCTCCGGCGCGAGCAGGTTGCGCTCGGGACCGATCGTCGATTCCATCGACGTGACGAGCTCTTCCCGGATCGCGTCGAGCGGCGGGTTCGTCACCTGCGCGAAGAGCTGCTTGAAATAGTCGTAGAGGAGCCTCGGGCGCTCCGACAGCGCGGCGAGCGGCGTGTCGGTGCCCATGGACCCCAGCGCCTCTTCGCCCGCGCGCGCCATCTGCGCGAGGAGCAGCGTGACGTCCTCCTGCGTGTAGCCGAACGCCTGCTGGCGGCGGAGCACCGTCGGGTGATCCGGCGGCGGGAGAAACGGCGCGTCCGGCACGTCCTCGATCGCGATGAGGTGCCGCTCGAGCCACTCGGCGTACGGACGCTCCCGCGCCAGCTGCTCCTTGATCTCCTCGTCGGAGATGATCCGCCCCTGCGCCGTGTCGACCAGCAGCACGCGCCCGGGATGCAGACGCTCCTTGAGGACGATATCCTCCGGCGGCACGTCGAGGACGCCGACCTCCGACGCCATGATCACGAAGTCGTCCTTCGTCACGTAGTAGCGCGACGGACGCAGGCCGTTGCGATCCAGCACGGCGCCGATGACCGTGCCGTCGGTGAACGCGATCGAGGCGGGGCCGTCCCACGGCTCCATCAGCGACGAGTGGTACTCGTAGAAGGCGCGCCGGGCCGGGCTCATCCCCTCGTGGTTCTGCCACGGCTCGGGGATCATCATGAGCACGGCGTGCGGAAGCGATCGCCCCGCCATCACCAGCAGCTCGAGCACGTTGTCGAAGATCGCCGTATCGCTGCCGCCCTCGCGGATGATCGGCAGGATCTTCTTGAGATCGTGGCCGAGCACGTCCGAGCGCAGCAGCGCCTCGCGAGCCTTCATCCAGTTGATGTTGCCCCTGAGCGTGTTGATTTCGCCGTTGTGGGCGACGTAGCGGTACGGATGCGCGAGCGGCCAGGACGGGAACGTGTTCGTGCTGAACCGCTGGTGCACGAGCGCGAGCGCCGACTCCATCGCCGGATCGAGCAGGTCGGGGAACATCGGCCCCATCTGGTCCGCGGTGAGCATCCCCTTGTAGATCAGCGTGTTCGACGAGAGGCTCACGACGTAGAAGAACTTCTTCTCGTCCGGAGGCAGGTCCGAGGCGTCGATCGCGTGCTCGATCCGCTTGCGGATCACGTAGAGCTTCCGCTCGAACTGCGCGTCGCCTTCGAGCGAACGGCCCACAGACGGAAGCGCGGGCCCGCGCCCGATGAACAGCTGCCTGAACACGGGCGCGACCGCCTGGGCGCTCGGCCCGACGCCGCTGATGTCGGTCGGCACGTCCCGCCAGCCCAGCACCAGCTGGCCTTCATCGATCACGATCTCCTCGAAGAGCGTCTCGACGCGATCGCGCGCCGCCTGATCCTGCGGCAGGAACACGAGCCCGGCGCCGTAGCCCCGCTCCTCGGGCAGCGCGATCCCGAGCCGCGCGGCCTCCTTCCGGAAGAACCGATCCGGCATCTGCATCAGGATCCCGGCGCCGTCTCCCGTGTTCACCTCGCACCCGCACGCGCCGCGATGCAGCAGGTTGATGAGCAGCTGCAGCGCCTGGCTCACGATGGCGTGGGACTTCTGCCCCTTGATGTGAGCGATGAAGCCGACGCCGCAGGCGTCGTGCTCGTGCCGCGGATCGTAGAGACCCTGTGCGGCCGGTGGATGCGGGCTGGAAGCGCGAAATTGCTGGTGCACCTGTTCGTTATGGGGCATCCGAACCCATAAGCCAAACGGGATTTCGCGATTGCGTGCATGCGTTTTCCTCATGGGCCAGCTATGAGAAAAACTGCTGGACCCCATCACCCGCGTGCACGGATGCCGAGCCCAGGCATGCGGGTCGCGCATGCGAATCGCGCGGAGATTGTATGAACGGGGAAGACTCGACAGGGTTAGCGTTCAGCTACCAGCTTTTAGCTTCCAGCTGCCAGCTGCCAGCTGCCAGCTAAGAGCTTGCAGAGCAGAGCCGATGCGATTAGGAGGATCGAGCTGGAAGCTGGAAGCCGGCAAGCTGGAAGCCGGCAGCTGGTAGCTAGACCAGCGCCTTTGCCAGCTGATGCAGAAAGAGCCCGACGTCGGTAACGAGGCCGATCGTCTGCGACGAGCCGCGGTCGGCGAGCTTGGTCACGACCGCGGGATTGATGTCGACGCACACGACCGGCACCCAGGCGGGGAGCATGTTCCCCACTCCGATTCCATGCAGCATCGTCGACAGCACGATCACCATCCCGGCCGACGCGAGGACGTCGGTGTACCGGTTCTGCGCCTCGACGATGTCGGTGATCGTGTCGACGAGCGGGCCGTCGTCGCGGATGCTGCCGGCGAGGACGTACTCGACGCCGGCGCGGACGCACTCGACCATCACGCCGCCGGGCAGCACGCCCGAGTCCATCGCGCCGCGGATGCCGCCGGCGCGGTTGATCGTGTTGATGGCGCGCATGTGATGGCGGTGGCCGCCCTGGACGGCCACGCCGGCCTCGAGGTCGACGCCGAGCGACGTGCCGAACAGCACCTGTTCGGCGTCGTGTACGGCAAGCGCGTTCCCCGCGAGCACGGCGTCGACGTAGCCGCGGCGAATCAGGTCGATGAAGTACGGGGCGCCGCCCGTGTGGATCACGACCGGCCCGGCGACGAAGACGATCCGCTCGCCGCGCTGCTTGACGTCGCGCACGATCGCGGCGATGCGCGCCACGCTCGACTCGACGCGCCGCTCCGACGACACTTCATTCGACATGAACGCGAAGTCGGCCCGCTCGCGATCGCGGAACTGCGGCAGCACGCGAAGGCCCGCGAGGCCGCAGACGACGGCGTCGCCGACTTTGATGTCGCGAAGCTTGCGGCATTCGACGACGACGCGTGCCGCGCTGCCGTCGACGTCGTGGCTGACGACGATTGCGGCGTCCATCCGCTGGCGGGATGCTGGAATCCAGCGCCCGCTCGACCCGTACCTCCGTGCGAAGGTTCGTCGTCGAGTAGAAGTCCTCGGGCGCGGCGCCGTCGCGGTCCGCCGTCCTGAGGAACGCGTCCTGCTCCTCGACGGCGCGGCAGCCCAGCGGCATCAGCTCCTCGAGCAGCCGCTTGAGCGACTCCGCGGTCGGCGCGGAGACCTTGAGCTTGAGCCGCGAGAACTCGTCGTTGGTGCGGCCGATTTCGAAGCGCTGCACCTCGAACTGGCCGCCGCGCTCGATCACCGTGTCGAAAATGCTGTTGAGGAGCTGCGAGTCGATGAGGTGCCCTTCGGCCTCCACGACCGCGGCGTTTGAGGAGGGGTCTGTCATGATCGGAAGGCCGGATTATAGCGTCCCGGCAGCGGAACGACCGCCGATGACCAAAACCACCGACGATCCTCACAAAGCGCTGAGGGACGACGTGCGGCTGCTCGGCGAGCTGCTCGGCGAGACGCTGCGGCGGCAGGAGGGACAGCCGCTCTTCGAGCGCGTGGAGCGCGTCCGCGCGCTGGCGAAGCGCGCGCGCCACGCCCCGGGGGATGCCGACGGCTTCGAGACCCTGGCGGCAGAGCTGCGCGCGATGCCGGTCGTCGCGGCGCTTCCGATCGCGAGGAGCTTCGCGCACTTCCTGAACCTCGCCAACGTCGCGGAGCAGCACCACAGGGTTCGCCGCCGGCGCGCCTACCAGCGCGATCCGCGTGCGAAACCGCAGCCGGCGTCGCTCGAGGAAACGCTCCCGCGCCTCGGATCCGCCGGCGTCCCGCCCGACGATCTTCACCGCGCCGTGTGCGCCCTCCGGATCGAGCTCGTCGTCACGGCCCATCCCACCGAGATCATGCGGCGGTCGCTCCAGCACAAGTACCGGCAGATCGCGGACGGCCTGGCTGGCCTCGATCACTCGGACGCCACGTGCCTCGAACGCGAGACCTGCATCGAGACGATGCGCCGCGAGATCACGGCGGCGTGGGAGACGGAGGAAGTGCGGCGCGAACGCCCGTCGCCGCTCGACGAGGTGCGCTCGGCCCTCGCGGTCTTCGAGGAGAACGTCTGGGATGCGCTGCCGCAGTTCTGCCGCACGCTCGACCGCACGCTGCGGCAGTCGACCGGCCGCGGGCTGCCGCTCGACGCGGCGCCGATCCGGTTCGGATCCTGGATTGGCGGCGACCGCGACGGCAACCCTTTCGTGACGCCGGAGGTCACACGCAGCGCGTGCCTGATGGCCCGGTGGACGGGGCTGACGCTGTACGCGAAGGAGATCGAGCAGCTGCGCTTCGAGCTGTCGATGTCCGACGCGACGCCGGAGCTCATGGACAGGGTCGAGGGCGCGCACGAGCCCTACCGCGCGCTGCTCCGCGCCGTGCAGCAGCGCCTCGAGGCCGCGCGCGCCGACGTCGAAGCCCTGCTGCGCGCGACGGCGACCAGCCGCGAGCGCGGCTACACCGGCTTCACCTGGGAGCCGGAAATCTTCGATCCGGCGTCGGAGGTCGTCGACCCGCTGCTGCTTTGTCATCGATCGCTCTACGCGACGGGCAACGGCATCATCGCGGACGGGCGGCTCACCGACGTGCTGCGCCGCCTGGCCGCGTTCGGCCTCACGCTCGTCCGGCTCGACGTGCGGCAGGAGGCGGAGCGGCATACCGAAGCCATCGACGCGATCACGCGCGCGCTGGGCCTCGGCGAGTACGCCTGCTGGTCCGAGCAGCGGCGCGTCGAGTTCCTGACGAGCGTCCTCGCGCTCGGCCGGCGCGTGACCCCCGCGCGACTCGCCGCGAATCCGCGGGTGACGGAGGTGTTCGACACCTTCCGCGTGATGACCGCGATCCACCAGGAATCGCTCGGCGCCTACGTGATTACGATGGCGTCGCGGCCGTCCGACGTGCTGGCCGTCGAGCTCCTGCAGCGCGAGGCGGGCGTCATCCCGCCGCGCCGCGTGGTGCCGCTCTTCGAAACATCGAAGGATCTCGCCGGCGCCGCGCCGATGATCGATGCGCTGCTCTCCATCCCCTGGTTCCGCAATCGCGTGATGGAGAACGAGGGCCGGCTCGAAGTGATGGTCGGCTATTCCGACTCCGCGAAGGACGCCGGGCGCCTGGCCGCGGCGTGGGATCTCTACAAGGCGCAGGAATCGATCGTCGCCGCGTCGCGCGCGCACGGCGTTCCGATCACGCTCTTCCATGGACGCGGCGGAAGCGTCGGCCGCGGCGGCGGGCCGACCCACCTCGCGATCCGATCGCAGCCGCCCGGCTCGGTCGACGGCACGCTGCGCGTGACCGAGCAGGGGGAGATGATCCAGGCCAAGTTCGGCCTGCCGGGCATCGCGCTTCGAACGCTCGAGGTCTACACCACCGCCACACTCGAAGCGATGCTCGGCGCGCCGCCGGTGATCGAACCCGAATGGCGTCAGACGATGGATCGCTTGTCGGCCTCGGCGCGCGACGCGTTCCGATCCACCGTGTACGACGATCCGCGGTTCATGGAGTACTTCCAGACGGCGACCCCCGTCGCCGAGCTCGACGCGCTCCACATCGGCAGCCGCCCGGCCAAACGCGACAGGCAGGCGGCGCTGCAGGCGCTGCGCGCCATCCCGTGGCAGTTCGCCTGGATGCAGACGAGGCTCCTGCTCCCGTCATGGCTCGGCATCGAAGCCGTGGGCGGCCGTGCCCGCGACATCGAGATGTGCCGCGAGATGTATCGCGCGTGGCCGTTCTTCCGCTCGACGCTCGAGCTCGCCGAGATGGCGCTGGCGAAGGCGGACGCCGGGATCGCCGCCCACTACGACCGGCATCTCGTGCCGGCGGATCAGCAGGATCTCGGCGCCGTCCTGCGCGCGAACCTCCAGCGCGCGATCGACGTGGTGCTCGAGATCACCGGCCATCGTCAGCTGCTCGAGAACAACGCCGTGCTGCGCCGCTCGATCGACGTGCGCAACCCGTACGTGGATCCGATCAACCTGCTGCAGGTCGAGCTGCTGCGCCGGCTGCGCGCGTCGACCCAGGCCCACGCCGACGACGAAGTGTGGCTGCGCCGCGCGCTGCTCGTCACGATCAACGGGATTGCGGCGGGGATGCGGAATACGGGATAGGGTAGGTTCAGGGTTCAAGGTTCAGGGTTCAAGGTTCACGGTTCAGGGTTCAGGGTTCAGGGTTCAAGGTTCGGCATTTGACATTCACAAAACGAAGCTGATAGAAGGTTGACGTCGTGAGTGCTCTGCCCCGTTTCTTCGCCGCTCTGTGCGCCGCTGGCGGATCGTGTCCGTGTAGCGGGCCGGGGACGGCCGGGTAGAGCTCGAGCGATTTCCTCACGCACTCGACTCTCCTCCGCTGGCCGCCCGGCTTTTCGCCCAGGTTGACCAGGCTCATTCGCGTTCAATTCGTTTGAGAGTCGCGGACCGCCCGCCGGTTTCGCGATCGAGGAGCAGCTCTCGCGTGTTCATTCGCATCGATCGGCATACGGGCGCTCCGTTTACGCGCGGCGCGCTGGCGCCCGCGCTCGCGCTCGCCGCACTCTTCTCCGGAACGGCTCTGGCGCAGCCGGCCCCGCCGCCCGCGCCCTCTTCAGTGGCGCCAGCCGTTCAGGAGTCCGCGGCCAAACCTCCGGCGGTCGTCGCCGGATGGAACGACGGCTTCTTCCTGCAGTCGTCCGACGGCGGCAATCGCCTGCAGCTCGGCGTGGTCCTCCAGGTTGACGGCCGCTTCGCGCTCGACGATCGTGCGCCGATCGTCAACTCCTTCGTTCTTCGCAAGGCGCGGCCCGTGTTTTCCGGGCGCGTGGCACGGTACTTCGACTTCAGGCTGATGCCGGAGCTCGCCGGCGGATCGGCGACGCTCCTCGACGCGAATTTCGACGTCCGCTTCTCGACCGGCTTCAAGGTGCGAAGCGGCAAGGACAAGACGCCGATCGGCTACGAGGTACTGATCGGCGACGCGAGCCTGACCTTCCAGGAGCGGAGCCTCGTCTCGAACCTGCTGCCCAGCCGCGACGTCGGCTTTCAGGCCATCGGGGAACTGTTCGACGGCCGTCTGGTCTACTCGGGCGGCGTTTTCAACGGGCAGGTCGACGGCACGAACAACCTCACCGACATCGATGTCAACGGCGGCAAGGATCTCGCCGGACGGATAGTCGTCATGCCGTTCCGGTCGACAACGACGCCGGCCTCGCGGTTCAGCAACGCCGGCTTTCACTTCGGCGGCTCGACGGGATCGCAGTCGGGTCCGCTGTCGCTGCTGCTCTACCGGACGTCCGCTGGCCAGCCGTTCTTCACGTACGCCCTGGGAACGACCGCTGACGGCGCACGGAATCGCGTGACCCCGGCGGCCTTCATGTACGTGAAGCGGCTCGGCGCGTTCGCGGAGTACGCGCGCTCGACGCAGGACGTCGCGCGGGCCGACGGCCTGCCGGTGACGATCACGAACCAGGCCTGGGGGATCACGGGGTCGTTCGTGCTCACGGGGGAAACCGTCACGGACCGCGGCGTCAGGCCGCGCGAGCCGTTCGACCCGGCGGCCGGACACTGGGGCGCGTTTCAGATCGCGGCGCGGTACGCGCAGCTGACCGTGGACGACGACGCGTTCACGAGCGGCGTGGCCGGCGCCAACGCGAGCCGCGCGGCGCGGCAGTCGACGATCGCCGCCAACTGGTATCCGACGAGCTTCGTGAAGGCGTACGCGACATTCGAGCGGACGACGTTCGACGGCGGCTCGCGATCGACCGAGCACGTCATGCTGTTCCGGATGCAGCTGGCGTTCTAGTCAGGAGCGATCGGGTCGGCGGCTTGTGCAGCTGTAGTGTCCGGCTTCAGCCGGACGGTTCTGGTCCGCCTGAAGGCGGACACTACAAGAGTGATCGATTTGGAGAGTCTGATGTTCAAGCGGATCAAGCGTCAACACGCGGCCACTGCGGCAGTCATACTGGCGATCGCCGTGGTGTCCGGCTGCGGCGCGCCGCAGGCGGAGAACCCTCCGCTCACGCTGCTCAACGTCTCGTACGATCCGACGCGCGAGCTGTATCGCGAGTTCAACGACGCCTTCGCCAGGCACTGGAAGGCGAAGACGGGTCAGACGGTGACCGTGCGCGCGTCGCACGGCGGCTCGGGCAGTCAGGCGCGCGCGGTGATCGACGGGCTCGAGGCCGACGTCGTCACGCTCGCGCTGGCGTGGGACATCGACAACATCGCGAGGGCCGGCCTCATCGACACGGGATGGCAGGCGCGGCTTCCGAACAACAGCACGCCGTACACGTCCACGATCGTGTTCCTGGTCCGCAAGGGCAACCCGAAGAACATCCGGGACTGGGACGATCTCGTCAAGCCTGGCATTCAGGTGATCACGCCGAACCCGAAGACGTCGGGCGGGGCGCAATGGAACTACCTCGCGGCCTGGCACTACGCGAAGACGCTGCCCGGCGGGACCGACGAGACCGCGCGCGAATTCGTAACGAAACTCTACCGGAACGTGCCCGTGCTCGACGCCGGCGCCCGCGGGTCCACCAACACGTTCGCGCAGCGAGGGATCGGCGATGTCCTGCTGGCGTGGGAGAACGAAGCGTACCTCGCGGTCACGGAATCGAAGGGCAACCTCGACATCGTGACGCCGCCGGCGAGCATCCTTGCCGAGCCGCCGGTGGCGGTCGTCGACAAGATTGCGGCGAAGCACGGTGCGTCGGAGGTGGCGAAAGCGTATCTCGAGTATCTCGGCAGCCCCGAAGGCCAGGAGATCGCCGCGAGGCATCATTATCGGCCGCGCGATCCGGGCGTGTTGAAGAAATACGAGAGCGCTTTTGCCAGCCTGAAGCTGTTTACGATCGACGAAGCCTTCGGCGGCTGGCAGGCCGTGAACAAGATGCATTTCGCCGATCGCGCGATCTTCGATCAGATTTATCAACCCGGCACGAAATGAGCCGGCGGGAAAGGACCCGTTGAAGCTTCGTCAGTCGCGCGCTCGCCTTCCCGGTTTCAGGACGACGATGACGTTCACCGTCCTGTACCTGGTGGTGATCGTCATCGTCCCGCTGCTGACGCTGCCGTTCCAGTCTCTCGGCCAGGGATGGCAGGCGCTCTGGGACACCGTCAGCGACCCGCGCGTCGTGGCATCGTACCGGCTCACGATCGGCGCGTCGTTCGTCGCGGCGCTCGTCAACGGCATCCTCGGCAGCATCGTGGCGTGGGTGCTGGTGAGGTACCGCTTCCCGGGCCGCCGTTTCGTGGACGCGCTGATCGATCTGCCGTTCGCGCTACCGACCGCCGTCGCCGGCATCACCCTCACGAGCCTCTACGCGCCGAACGGCTGGTTCGGACAGTACCTCGCGCCGTACGGGATTCAGGCCGTGTTCAGTCCGCTCGGGATCACCATCGCGCTGATTTTCATCGGCCTGCCCTTCGTCGTCCGCACGCTTCAGCCTGTCATCGCCGATCTCGACGTCGAGCTCGAGGAAGTGGCGACGAGCCTCGGCGCGAACCGGGCGCAGGTCGTGTTCCGCGTGATCCTGCCCTATCTCTATCCCGCGTGGCTCATCGGCTTCGGGATGGCGTTCGCGCGCGCGATCGGCGAGTACGGCTCCGTCGTCTTCATCGCGGGCAACATGCCGATGAAGACCGAGATCGCCTCGCTGCTGATCATCACCCGGCTGACGCAGTACGACTACACGGGCGCGGCCGCGATCGCGTTCGTGCTGCTGATGCTGTCGTTCCTGCTGCTGCTCGTCCTCAACGCGCTTCAAGGCTGGAGCGCGAGGCGGCTGGGGTACTGATGGCGTCCGCGACGCTCGAACGACCGACCGCCCGGACGGGCCTGACCGAACCGCTCGCGGTTCGCGTCGCGCTGACGGCAGTCGCGCTGCTCTTCCTGCTGACGTTTCTCTTCGTTCCGCTGGCGTTCCTCTTCGTGGAGGCGCTGAGGAACGGGTGGCAGGCGTACCTCGCGGCGATCGCGGACCCGGGCGCGCTCTCGGCGATCTATCTCACGCTCCTGGTCGCGGCGGTGAGCGTTCCGGCGAATGTGCTCTTCGGCATCGCCGCGGCGTGGGCGATTACCAGGTTCGATTTCGCGGGCAAGCGCCTGCTGACCACGTTGATCGACCTGCCGTTCGCCGTCTCGCCCGTCGTCGCCGGGTTGATCTTCGTGCAGCTCTTCGGCCGCCAGGGCTGGTTCGGCCCGTGGCTCTTCGAGCACGACATCAAGATCATCTTCGCGGTGCCGGGGATCGTGCTGGCGACGATCTTCGTCTCCTTCCCGTTCGTCGCGCGCGAGCTGATTGCCGTCATGGAAGCGTCTGGGCGCGAGGAAGAGGAAGCCGCGAACCTCCTCGGCGCGAACGGATGGCAGATCTTCCGTCGCGTCACGCTGCCGAACGTCAAGTGGGCGCTCCTGAGCGGCGTCATCCTCTGCACGGCCCGCGCGATGGGGGAGTTCGGCGCGGTGTCGGTCGTCTCCGGCCGGATTCGGGGTGAAACGACGACGTTGCCGATTCACGTCGAGATTCTGTACAACGAATATGCGTTCCAGGCGTCGTTCGCGGTCGCGTCTCTTCTCGCGGTGGTCGCGGTGGTGACGCTGGTGCTGCAGACGATCGTCGAGCGGCGCAACACACTCGCACGGGCCGCCGTCGAGCGGAGGCCGGCATGAGCATCGAGGTCCGCAACGTCACGCGGTCGTTCGGGAGCTTCCACGCGATCCGCGGCATCAACCTGACGGTGCCAACGGGGCAGTTCCTCGCTCTCCTGGGCCCGTCCGGATCAGGCAAGACGACTTTGCTGCGCGTGATCGCGGGCCTCGATCGCGCGGACGAGGGAGCGGTGTTCATCAACGGGCGTGATGCCACCGGAGAAGGCGCGCGGGGCCGCAACGTCGGGTTCGTGTTCCAGCACTACGCGCTCTTCCGCCACATGACGGTGTTCGAAAACGTGGCGTTCGGCATGCGCGTGCGGCCGCGCGCCGAGCGGCCGGCGGAATCGCAGATCCGCCAGCGCGTCGACGAGCTGCTCGCGCTCGTGCAGCTCGACTTTCTCGCCAACCGCCTGCCGTCGCAACTCTCGGGAGGCCAGCGACAGCGCGTGGCGCTGGCGCGCGCCCTCGCCGTCCAGCCCGCGGTGCTCCTCCTCGACGAGCCGTTCGGCGCGCTCGACGCGAAAGTGCGCCAGGAGCTCCGCAGCTGGCTTCGGCGGCTGCACGACGAGGTCGGCCTGACGAGCGTGTTCGTCACGCACGATCAGGAAGAGGCGCTCGAGCTCGCCGATCGCGTCGTGGTGTTCAACCACGGGATCATCGAGCAGGACGGGACGCCGGAGGAGGTCGTGGATCATCCGGCCACGCCGTTCGTCGCGAACTTCATCGGACGCGTCAACGTCTTCCACGGCCGCATCGAATCCGGCAAGGCGCTCTTCGGAACGGTCGTCGTCGATCACCCGTCGCCGACCAACGGGACGACGCGCGCGGAGGGTTACGCGCGGCCGCACGAGCTCGACGTCACGAAGGACGATGTCGGCGGGGGCCTGTGGGCGACCGTCCGGCACGCAAGCCCGGCGGGCGCGCTCGTCCGCGTCGACCTGTCCGATCCCGACGGCAAGCTGCTGCATGTCGAGGTGACGCGCGAGCTGTACGAGTCCCTGGCGGTCTCGCAGGGCGACCGCGTCTACCTGCGCCCGCGGCGGATGCGAGTCTTCGCCCGCGAATAGGGGACACTCAGAAGGGGACAGTCACCAGGAACGATCATCGGTGACTGTCCCCTTTGAGTGTCCCCGCCCTTAGTGTCCCCGCCCTTGGTGTCCCCGCCCTGAGTGTCCCCGCCCTTGGGGGCAAGTTGCGCCCGGCGGGGGTGCCATGCTACCGTTCGGAGTGACGGACATGACGTGCCTCGCATGTTGCTGTCGGCGCCCCTCTTTCCAGTGTCGCTGCACCTGTACGGTGCCGGCGACCTGCCGGTGAGAGAGATCTGCGCAGCCTAGAGTAAGTCCCAAGTCTTTCAGGTTTCTCCTCCCGTTGGTCGCTGGCCTTCCAAGCCCACAACTCCGGTTGTCTGTCTGCGCGTTCCGCCGTGTGCGGAAGGGGTTTTCGAATGCTGCTGCCAACGATGGAAGGACCACGTGTCTCCGCGCCGCCGCGCCTGAATCACCTGCGCGCGCTCGAGGCGGAGAGCATTCACATCATCCGGGAAGTCGTCGCGGAGTTCGAGCGGCCGGTCATGCTCTACTCGATCGGCAAGGACTCCTCGGTGCTGCTGCGCCTCGCGCAGAAGGCGTTCTACCCGGCGCCGATTCCGTTTCCGCTGCTCCACGTCGACACGACCTACAAGTTCCGCGAGATGATCGACGTTCCGCGACTGGTACGCCGACGAGATCGGCGCGCGGCTGATCGTCCACACCAACCAGGAAGCGATCGCCGACGGCACGCAGCCGTTCGTCGTCGGCACGCAGCGCTGCTGCGGCCTGCTCAAGACCAAGTCGCTGCTCGACGCGCTCGAGGCGGGCGGCTTCGACGCGGCGTTCGGCGGGGCGCGGCGCGACGAGGAGCGCTCGCGCGCCAAGGAGCGCATCTTCTCGCTGCGCGACGCCAAGGGCCAGTGGGATCCGAAGAACCAGCGGCCCGAGCTGTGGAACCTGCTGAACAGCCGCGTCCGGCCCGGCGAGAGCATCCGCGTGTTCCCGCTGTCGAACTGGACCGAGCTCGACGTCTGGCACTACATCAACGTCGAGAACATTCCGATCGTCCCGCTCTACTTCGCCAAGGAGCGCGAGGTCATCGTCCGCGGCAACTCGCTGACGATCGTCGAACAGCCGTTCGTGCCGCTGCTGCCCGGCGAGCGCCTGACCCGCGTGATGTGCCGCATGCGGTCGCTCGGCTGCTCGCCGTGCACCGGCGCGGTCCGATCGACGCGGACACGATCCCCAAGATCATCGCGGAGCTGATCGTCGGTGCGGCAGTCGGAGCGTCAGCTCCGCGTGATCGACCACGACCAGGACGGCTCGATGGAGCTCAAGAAGCGCGAAGGGTATTTCTGAAGTGTCGGGTCTGCTCCGCATCTGCACGGCCGGCAGCGTCGACGACGGGAAGAGCACGCTGATCGGGCGGCTGCTGTACGACTCGCGGGCGGTCTACGAGGATCAGGTGCGCTCGGTCGAGACGGCGTCGACGAACCGGACCGCCGGGCCGATCGATTTCTCGCTGTTCACCGACGGCCTGCAAGGCCGAGCGCGAGCAGGGCATCACGATCGACGTCGCGTACCGCTATTTCGCCACGGCGCGGCGCAAGTTCATCCTCGCCGACACGCCGGGCCACGAGCAGTACACGCGCAACATGGCGACCGGCGCCTCGACCGCCGACGTCGCGATCCTGCTCGTCGACGCGCGCAACGGCGTCCGTCCGCAGACGCGGCGCCACGCGCGCATCGCGCAGCCTCCTCGGCATCCCGCAGTTCGTGCTCGCCGTCAACAAGATGGATCTCGTCGATTTCGACCGCGACGTCTTCGACGACATCTGCGACGACTTCGCGGAGCTCTGCCGGCGACGCCCGCCTCCAGGCGATCCCGATGAGCGCGCTGCAACGGCGACAACGTCATCGGCCCGGAGCGATCGGACGCCGTGGTTCGACGGCGCCAGCCTGCTCGAGTATCTGGAGACGGTGCAGGTCGATCGAACGGACGACGCGAAGCCGTTCCGGCTGCCCGTGCAGCTCGTGCGTCCGGCCCGACCAGGAATTCCGCGGCTACGCCGGCCAGATCGTCGTCCGGCACGATTCGCGCCGGCGACGCGATCACCGTCTGGCCGTCGGGGCACACGACGCACGTCAAGCGAATCGTCACGTGGGACGGCGACCTCGACGTCGGCGCACGCGCCGATGTCGGTGACGCTGGTGCTCGACGACGAGATCGACATCAGCCGCGGCGACACGCTCGCCGCGGGACCGATCCACGTCGCCCGGCAGTTCGCCGCCGACGTCGTCTGGATGGACGAGCGTCCGCTGCGATCCCGGCCGCGTCTACCTCCTGAAGCACACGACGCGAACCGTGACGGCGGAAGTCGACCGACGCGCTGGCGCTGAACCAGATCGGCCTCGTGCACGTCACGACATCGCTGCCGCTCGTCTTCGATCCGCTACGCGGACAACCGGACGACCGGCAGCTTCATCCTGATCGACCGGCGACGAACTTCACGGCCGGCGCCGGGATGATCATCGACGCCGATCGACGAGCCAGTCGCGTCCGGGCTCGCAGTCGGCCGCCGCGCGGCTCGCGGAAGCCGCGCGGTCCGCGCAGACCGACGACGAGGCGGTCGAGGCCATCCGCGGGCTGCTCGAGGAGATCCTGACGTGATCGACGCCGCGCGAGCTCGTCGCCGCGGAGCTGGCGGCCGCGCGCGACGCCGTGCGTCACGTCGAGCTTTCAGGCCGAGTGACGTCGTCCTCGTGCACATGCTGCACGCGATGGCGCCGGACATCCCGGTGCTCTTCCTCGACACCGTGCATCATTTCCCGCAGACGCTGGCCTATCGCGACGAGATCGCGTCGCGTTGGGGCCTGAACCTCATCACGCTGCGCGCAGCGGAGCCGTCACTCGGCCTCTGGCAGACGAGCACCGACGCCTGCTGCGCGCGGCACAAGGTCGAGCCGCTGTTTGGCGCGCTGGCGGCGTACGACGTCTGGTTCACCGGCCTGCGCCGCGAGCAGTCGCCGTCGCGCGCGGAGCTGCAGGACGTCGAGCCGTTCCCGCTTCCGAACGGCCAGGTCCTGCGCAAGGTCAGCCCGCTCGCGGGGTGGACGACGAAAGACGTCTGGGACTACGCGAAAGCGCACGACATTCCGCTGCTGCCGCTCTACGATCTCGGCTACACGAGCATCGGCTGCGAGCCGTGCACGTCGCTGCCGCTCGACCCGTCGAACGATCGGTCGGGCCGCTGGCAGGGCCAGAAGCTCGAGTGCGGGATTCACATCCAGGCGGAACGCTGAGAGTAGACCTTCCCCGACTCCTGTAGTGTCCGGCTTAGCCGGACCTTCCCCGGACTCCTGTAGTGTCCGGCTTTAGCCGGACCAGGCTACTCGCGGTCCGCCGCCTGCGCGTCCGCGGCCGTCGCGGGCTGCGCCGCGGGACGACGACGAGGCGGAACGCCCGGCGAGAGCTTGAGGCTCGCGCGGATCCGGTCGAAGGTTTTCATGAACTCCTGCACCGGCCGCGGCACGCGGTTCACGCGCAGGTGGACCCATCCGGTTTCCCGCACGAGCTGTTGTCCGGCGATGCGCGCGCAGAAGAGCGTGCCGGAGCGCACCTCGCGGGCGACCGACTGGTACGGGATGATCGTGACGCCCATGCCGATCCGCACCAGCGCCTTGATGATCTCGACGTTCTCGGTTTCGGTCACGACCTTGGGCGCGATCTTCTCGGCGACGAAGAAGTCCTCGATCGCGCGGCGCGTGCCGGAGCCCGCCTCGAAGAGCACGAACGGCTGGCGCGCGAGATCCTGGGGCGTGACCTGCTTCTTGCGCGCGAGCGGGTGCTGCGGCGCGGTGACGAGGAGGAGCTCCTCGCGCATGACCGGCACGCTGACGAGCGCGGGATCGTCGACCGGAAGCGTCAGCAGGCCGAGATCGGCCGTGCCCGAGCGAAGCTGGCGAATGAGGCGCGGCGTCGCGCCGGGCATCAGCTTCACGTCCACCGCGGGGTTCTCCTTGCGGAACGCTTTCAGCAGCGGCGGGAACACGTAGAGGCAGACGGTCATGCCGCCGACGAGGCGCAGCGATCCGGTGACCGACTTCTGCGTGTCGAGGATCGTCGCGCGCGTCTGCTCGAGATCGTCGAACATGCGCTGGCTCAGACCGAGGAGCGTGGTGCCGGCCGGCGTGATCCGGATCTTCCTGCCGAGACGAAGGAACAGCTGCTCGTTGAGCTCCTCCTCGAGCAGCAGGATCTGCCGGCTCACCGCTGACTGCGAGAGATGGAGCTGCTCGCCCGCGCTCGTGAAGGATCCGGTCTGTGCGACCGCCCGAAGGATCTCGAGTTGACGAAGGTCCACGGGCGCATCTTAACTCAATGGATGGACGCGTTGCGCGGGATGACGGGCGCACCGGGGCGAACTCGCCTGCTGCGTTAAGATCCGGAGCGGCCCGACATGCGCATCGCCCTCGCCCAGCTCGACCCGATCAGCGGAGACATCGACGGCAACACGGCAAAGATCCTCGACGCGCTGACGGCCGCCGCGTCGCAGGGCGCCGATCTGCTGATCACGCCGGAGATGGCGGTGCCGGGGTACTGCATCGGCGACCTGGTCGAGGACGCGAGCTTCCTCGAGGCCAACGAGCGCGCGATGCGGCGCGTCGCCGACGCCGCCCGCGGCATCGTCGCCATCGTCGGCTTCATCGATCACGATCCCGCCGCGCGGAACGAGAACGGCGCGATTCGCAAGCACAACGCCGCGGCTGTCGTGAAGGACGGCCGCGTGCTCCAGCGGGCGCACAAGTCCCTCCTGCCGAACTACCGGTACTTCGACGACAAGCGGTTCTTCACTCCGGCGTCGCGCAGGGAACCGGTCGACGTGACGGTGGGCGCGGCTCCGGGGCGTTCCGTCCGGCTCGGCGTCTCGATCTGCGAGGACATGTGGGACGCGAACTACGACATCAAGCCGCTCTCGGAGCTGGCTGAGAAGGGCGCGGAGCTTCTCATCAACATCAACGCGTCGCCGTTCCATCCCGGCAAGCGGCACGAGCGCGACGCGCTCATCCGGCAGCACGTCGATCGGCTGCGCACGCCCTTCGTCTACGTGAACACGGTGGGCGCCGCCGACAACGGCAAGAACATCATCCCGTTCGACGGCGAGAGCCTCGCGTACGGCGGGGACGGCCGGCTGCTCGCGATCGGCCCGCAGTTCCGCGAGGCGCTGCTCGTCGCCGACCTTCCCTGCGGCGGCGGCGCGAGCGGCGCGGGCCGGCCCGCCGTCGACCTCCCGCCGATTGCCCGCGAGCGCGAGCTGTTCGACGCGCTGGTCATGGCGCTCCGCGACTACATGCGCAAGACCGGCTTCACCGACGCGATCGTGCCGGTGTCGGGAGGGATCGATTCCGCGCTGGCGCTCGCGATCGCGGTCGAGGCGGTCGGCGCCGAACGCGTCTCGGCGTTCAACCTGCCGTCGCAGTTCAACACCGCCACGACGAAAGCGATCGCGGAGAAGCTCGCGACGGCGCTCGGCGTCCGCTACCGGGTGATGCCGATCCAGGCGATCGGCGACGTGGTGCGAACGACGTTCGAGACCCACGCGCACGGAATCACGAAGGGGTTCACGGCGGAGAACCTGCAGGCGCGCATCCGGGGCCTGCTGATGATGGCGGAATCCAACGACACCGGCGCGCTCCTCGTCTCGTGCGGCAACGAGACCGAGATCGCGCTCGGCTACGCCACGCTGTACGGCGACATGTGCGGCGGCATCTCGCTCATCGGCGACATTTCAAAGGTCGACGTGTACCGCCTCGCGCGGTACGTCAACGTGCGGCACGGCGCGGAGAAAATCCCGGCGGAGGCGTTCACGATCACGCCGTCGGCGGAGCTGGCGGCCGGCCAGTTCGATCCATTCGACTATCCGGTCGTCGCACCCGTCGTCGGCGAGATCGTCGAGCGCCGGGTGACGCGCCGCGAGCTCATCGACCGCTTCGAGTCGCGCACGCTCGATCCCGAGCGCTTCCTCCCGGATGCCGACGGCCGTACCGTCTACGACAAGTACACGACAGCCGCGTTCACCGCCATCGTGGACGACTCGCTGCGGCGGATCAGGAACTCGGTCTACAAGCGCCTGCAGGGCCCGCCCATCGTCGTCGTCTCGGAGCGCGCGTTCGGGTTCGATCTGCGGGAGACGATCATCAACGGGTGGCAATAGCGAACCAGGTTCAAGGTTCAGGGTTCAGGGTTCAAGGTTCGGACGACCGAACGACCGGGCGACCGGTCATCTGCTTTCCTCCACGCGCGCACGACGTGTTCGGCGACTTCACGGACGCCGACGCCGTGCGTGACCTCCGCGAAAATGAACGGACCGGCGCCGCGCATCTTGCGGGCGTCGCGATCCATCACGCCCAGGTCGGCGCCCACGAAGGGGGCGAGATCGACCTTGTTGATCACCAGCAGGTCGGACTGCGTGATCCCGGGACCGCCCTTGCGCGGGATCTTGTCGCCGCCGGACACGTCGATGACGTAGATCGTGTAGTCGGCGAGCTCGCGGCTGAACTGGGCGGCGAGGTTGTCGCCGCCGCTCTCCACGAACAGCAGCTCGGGCGCGAAGGACTCCATGAGCCGATAGAGCGCCGAGAGGTTCGGGCTGATGTCGTCGCGGACGGCGGTGTGCGGGCAGCCGCCGGTCTCCACGGCGGCGATGCGCTCGGGAGGCAGCGCGCCGTGGCGCACCAGGAACTCCGCGTCCTCGCGCGTGAAGATGTCGTTGGTCACAACCGCGAGGTCGTGCTCGTCGCGAAGGAGCGTGCAGAGCGCGAGGAGGAGCGCCGTCTTGCCGCTCCCGACTGGACCGCCGATGCCCACGGTGAACGCCCGCTCCTGGTAGTTGCGTCCGAGCGGAGCCTCGCGTTCCGCGAACGCGCCCGGCCCCTCGAGCTCGGGACCGGCAGGATCGCCATCGTGCGGGTGATGATGCAGGCGCATGATCAGGCGGGGCACGTGATCTCCTTATGACTGGAACAGGCGCGAGTACAGGCGATCGTGCGACGCCTGGAGCACGTCGAGAATCGGCGCGGTCTGCGTGAGATCCCCGGCGGTCGAGCCGCCGCACTCGCGAAGCATGCGCTCCGCGATCGGATTGCACTCGTGCTGCAGCCGCTGCGCGCGGTACGGTCCGACGATCCCCAGCCGCACCGCGGCGGTCAGGATGCCGCGACACGTGACGAACATCGTGATCCGCTGCGCGGTCTCCAGCGGTACGCCGAGCACGCTGAGCGCGGCGCCGACAATCGGCGCCTGATGGCCGCACAGGGCGCGCGCCCGCGCGTCGAGCCTCGTGATGTCGCTCGACGGCCAGATCCTGAGGCACGCGTCGAGGAACGCGCGGCCCTGCAGACGGCTCGCGCGGTTCGCGACCGCGTTCGTGAGAAACGCCTCGGCAAGCGCGTCCAGCTCCTCGAGCCTCGACGGGTCACGGTGCGCCGAGGTCACGAGCGGCAGCGCGGCGTGGCCCGTCTGCCGGACGGTGTCGAGCAGGAACTGACGGAGCTCCGCGTCGGTCGCGACTTCCCCGGCCTGAAACGCCGCTTCGAGGCCCGCGGAATGCGCGAATCCGCCGGACGGTAGCGCGGAGTCGACGAGCTGCCAGATCGTCCAGTCGTCCACGGCTGGTCAGAACAGAAAATACCGCTGCGCCAGCGGCAGCACGCTCGCGGGCACCGATTTCAGATCCACGCCATCGGCCGTCACGCGATACGTCTCCGGATCGACGGTGATCCGCGGCAGCGCGTCGTTCAGTTTCATGTCGCGCTTGCCGATCGATCGGCATCCGCGAACGGCCGTGAGGCGCTTGCCCAGGCCGTAGCGCTGCGGGATCTCCTTCGCCAGCGACGTCCCCGAGACGAACGCGAGCGACGTCGGACCGATCGCCCTGCCGTAGGCGCCGAACATCGGGCGCATGAGGAGCGGCTGCGGCGTCGGAATCGACGCGTTCGCGTCACCCATCTGCGCCCACGCGATGAACCCGCCCTTCAGCACGAGCTCCGGCTTCACGCCGAAGAACGCCGGCTTCCAGAGCACGAGATCCGCGAGCTTCCCGGCTTCGACGGACCCGACCTCGTGCGCGATGCCGTGCGCGATCGCCGGGTTGATCGTGTACTTCGCCACGTACCGGCGGATCCGGAGGTTGTCGTGCGACGAGGACTCGCCCGGCAGCCGCCCGCGCTCCGCGCGCATCTTGTGCGCGGTCTGCCACGTCCGGCAGATCACCTCGCCGACGCGCCCCATCGCCTGGCTGTCGCTCGACATCATGCTGATCGCGCCGAGATCGTGCAGAACGTCTTCGGCGGCGATCGTCTCGCCGCGGATCCGGCTCTCCGCGAATGCCACGTCCTCCGGGATGTTCTTGTCCAGATGGTGGCAGACCATCAGCATGTCGAGATGCTCGTCGAGGGTGTTCACCGTGTAGGGCCGCGTCGGGTTGGTCGAGCTCGGCAGCACGTTCGGCTCGCCGCAGACCTTGACGATGTCCGGCGCGTGGCCGCCGCCGGCGCCCTCGGTGTGGTACGTATGAATCGCGCGCCCCTTGAACGCCGCGATCGAGTCGTCGACGTAGCCGGACTCGTTCAGCGTGTCGGTGTGGATCGCGACCTGCACGTCGTGTCGATCGGCCACCGTCAGGCAGCAGTCGATTGCCGCCGGCGTCGTTCCCCAGTCCTCGTGCAGCTTCAACCCGATCGCGCCGGCCTCGATCTGCTCGTCGAGCCCCTCGGGCCGTGAGGTGTTGCCCTTGCCGAGGAACCCGAAGTTCATCGGCAGCGCATCGGTCGCACGCAGCATCAGCTCGACGTGCCGCGTTCCCGGCGTGCACGTCGTCGCGTTGGTCCCGGTCGCCGGGCCCGTGCCGCCGCCGATGAAGGTCGTCACGCCGCTCGCCAGCGCTTCGTACACCTGCTGCGGGCAGATGAAATGGATGTGCGCGTCGATCGCGCCGGCGGTGAGGATCAACCCTTCGCCGGCGATCGCTTCCGTGGTGACGCCGACGATCATGCCGTCGGTCACGCCCGCCATCACGTCGGGATTTCCCGCCTTGCCGATTCCGGCGATGCGCCCGTTCTTGATGCCGACGTCAGCCTTCCTGACGCCGGTCCAGTCCACGATGAGCGCGTTCGTGATGACGCAGTCGAGCGCGCGATCGTCGCTCACGCCGGTGGCCTGGCCCATGCCGTCGCGGAGCACCTTGCCCCCGCCGAACTTGCACTCGTCGCCGTACGTCGTCGCATCCTGCTCGACCTCGGCGACGAGGCCGGTGTCGCCGAGCCGCACGCGGTCGCCCGTGGTGGGACCGTAGAGATCCTTGTAGTGGCGTCGATCGATTCGCAGGCTCATCGCGCGTCCCGCCGATCGCCGAACGCCTGCGCGGTGACGGCCGCCTGCGCGCGTTCCCGTCCCTCGTCCGATACCGGACCGTCCGCGAGCGTGTTGCCCCCGCGGATCACCCGCGCGCCCGCGATCGGCACGAGGGCGACCGTCTTCGACTCGCCGGGCTCGAACCGGACGGCGGTTCCCGCGGGAATGTCGAGCCGCATCCCGTACGCGGCACTGCGATCGAACACGAGCGAACGATTCACCTCGATGAAGTGATAGTGGCTGCCGACCTGGATCGGCCGGTCGCCCTGGTTCGCGACGGCAAGCCGGATGCGCTCGCGGCCGGGATTGAGCTCGATGTCGCCCTCGCCGCTCGCGACGTGGCCCACGGACGTATCGACCGTGATTGGGTCCTGGCCCGCGCCCGCCGACGGCGGCGGGAGAAAGCTGCCGTAGAGCGCGAGCGACAGATCGCCGCGATCGGCGGCGATCGGATGGTGCACGGTGACGAGCTTCGTGCCGTCAGGGAACGTGCCCTCGACCTGCACCTCGTCTATCATCCCGGCCACGCCGTCCGCGACGTCGGCGCGGCCCAGGAGCTGGCGTCCCAGATCCATCAGCTCGGCGACGGATCGACCGTCGCGGATGAACTCCAGCAGCTGCGTCGCGATCAGGGCAACCGCTTCGGGATAGTTCAGCCGGATCCCGCGAGCGAGCCGTTTCTGCGCGAGGAACCCTGCCTGGTGTAGCACGAGCTTGTCGAGCTCTCGGGGCGTCAGATGCATGGCGTCACCGTGACCTGTCTGATACTCACCACTTTCGCGACCAGAAGTCGTCTCCGAGGAGAGCCGGCACGAACCGCAGGTACTCGCGCGCGGCCGTGGAGACTTCTTCGACGGAGGTGCCAACGATTCGCAGGAGACACCCGCCGCCCGCGATCGCGGACGCGCCGGCAAGCAAGTTCGATCGGCGCGCGACTGGCGTCTCCGATACGCCGGCCAGGACCGCCGCCGCGTGCGGCGCGATCGCCGGTCCCATCAGCACGGCCATGAGCACGACGTCGAACCTTCCCATGCGGGCTGCGAGATCGCGGCCATCGAGCGTCAACGCATCGAGCAGCACGAGACGGCCTTCGCGGTGGACCTCGACACGGCTCGCGTAGCGATCGAAGCGCCATCGCTCGCCGGATGCGTGACGGCCGGATGTCAGCCAGTCGACGAGCACCAGTCCGCCCGTCGACGCGAGCTCGATGCGCTGATCCTGCCGGTACGACGCGCCGGCAAAGCAGACGACCGGATCGGGCGCGAGCACGAGGAGCGCGTGGTCGCCGACGCGCGCCGTCAGCGTCATGCTCGTCCCGTTCGGCGATCGATAGACCTTCGTCGCCGACTGCGACGCTACGAGGGCCGCCGCGTGCGCGCCGACGTCGACGTCGAGCCGCAGCGCGTCCCGATCGACGAGTCCACCGCCGTACGTCGACGTGTAGATCCATGCCGCACGGCCGTGATTGCGCGGCGTCAGCAGGCGCAGCGGGCTCGTCGCGAACGCGCGCGTCACGACGCTGCTGGAACCGGCATGGGCGACCGACACCGATCCTGATCCCGCCGGGTACACGGACCGCGCGGGTTCGTGATCTGCACGGGGGCTCGGGCCCGATGCGGAGGTCGCCGCATCGATACTGCCAATCACCGCGACATCCTATCGTGCGGATGGCGTGGCGTATCATGCCGAATACTCATGCAAGGGATTCGCATCGCTGCTGCCCGTCGCATAGAATCGCAGCCGCTCGCAGTCTGCTGAACAGATCCGAAGAGGTCTCCAGATGCTCCGCATGGTCGCGCTCGGCCTCGCCGTCGTCTCGCTCGCACCCCAGGCGCCCGCCCAGCCCGCCGACGATTCGCGGCCAGCGTCGTCGAACGTGCTCAACGCGCAGTATCCGCGCGTGCATCCGGACGGCCGGGTGTCGTTTCGCTTCGCCGCGCCGTCAGCGCAGAAAGTACAGCTGCAGCCGGGCGGCAACGACAACGGCCTCGGCAAGGGACCGATCGACATGGTCAAGGACGAGAAGGGCCTGTGGACGGTGACGATTCCGTCCGCCGTGCCGGGATTTCACTACTACTGGTTCCTCGTCGACGGCGTCATCGTCAACGATCCCGGCAGCGAGACGTTCTTCGGATGGGGACGCCAGACGAGCGGCATCGAGGTCCCCGAGAACGGCGCCGACTTCTACGAGCCGCAGGCCGTCCCGCACGGCGAGGTGCGCGTGCGGTGGTACCACTCCAGGACGACAGGGAGCTGGCGCAGGGCGTACGTCTACACGCCCGCGGAGTACGACAAGAATCAGAAGACGCGCTATCCGGTCCTGTATCTGCAGCACGGCGCGGGCGAGAACGAGACCGGCTGGACGAAGCAGGGACGCGCCAACCTGATTCTCGACAACCTGATCGCCGCCGGCAAGGCCAGGCCGATGATCGTCGTCATGGAAACGGGCTATGCGACCAAGACGGGCGCCGTGCCGACGGCAGGTCCTACCGGAAACATGTCGACGCCGAACGCGTTCGAAGAGGTGCTCCTCACGGACCTGATCCCGACGATCGACGCGCAGTATCGAACGCTGGCGGCTCGCGAACATCGCGCGATGGCCGGCCTCTCGATGGGCGGCAGCCAGACGATGCAGATTACGTCGGGCCACCTGGACACGTTCGCCTGGATCGGCGCGTTCAGCGCGCCCATCCGGAACTTCGACGTCAAGACCTCGTTCAATGGCGTCTTCACCGACCCCGCCGCGTACAACAAACGCGTGCGGCTCCTCTGGTTCGGCGCAGGGACCGGTGAAGTGACGTTCATCGACGCCGCACGGCAGATGACGAAAGCGCTCGACGCGGCAGGGATCAAGCACGTGCTGTACGAGTCGTCCGGCACCGCCCACGAGTGGCAGACCTGGCGCCGGAGCCTGCACGACTTCGCGCCGCGCCTGTTCCGGTAGATAGGGACACTCAATCGGGACAGTCACGCGTGACTGTCCCGATTGAGTGTCCCCGATTGTTATTTTGACATAAACACAATGCATGGGTTGATTCTTAGCATTGCGGTCGCTTATAGTGAAACCGTGCTGAGCAAGACCATCATTCGGGCCATCATGACCTCCTGCATCCGAATTCGCCGGATGCCCGGGACCGGTGGCTTCTGCGCAGTACCTCGCTGAGAACGAACTGACGCGAACAGAGCCCGCCGGTCCCCAGAGACCCGGCGGGTTTTTTTTTGGCGCAAGCGGAAGCCACGAATCTGGTCAGGGGTCGACGATTTGGTCCCGTGGCTTCCGGCTTCAGCCGGAAGATCTATCGCTCCGGCGGAAGACATGAGGTCGACCGTTACGATGACCGACAGCGCGCGCACAGCCGTTCGACCCGGAACGGAAATCGTCGTTCCGGGATCGATCGCCAACCTCGGACCCGCGTTCGACGCGATGTCCGTGGCCGTGCAGCTGTACCTCCGTCTTTCCGTCATCGACGTGGATCCGTCGAGCGCCGACGCGATCGAGTGGGTGTTCGACGGCACGGCGCCTGCCGGCGAGAACCGGATCGATACCGCGTTCCAGCGCGCGAGATCACGCAGCGGAAAGAGCCTCCCCGGCCTGCGCGTCCGCGTCGACAGCGACATTCCGCAGGCCGCAGGTCTCGGCAGCAGCGCAGCCGCAACCGTCGCCGGCATCCGCCTCCACGCGCTGCTGGCGTCCGCGCCCGTCGATTGCCTGTCGCTCGCGTGCGAGATCGAAGGACATCCCGACAACGCGGCCGCGTCGATCCTGGGCGGGCTCACGATCAGCTGCCAGCAGGACGATGGACGGATCGTCGCGCGGTCGACGCCATGGCCCGACGCCGTGAAGCTCGTCGTGTCGACGCCGGAGCAGCGCCTGCAAACGGCGCACGCGAGAGGCGTCCTGCCGAACTCCATCCCGCTCGCCGACGCGATCTTCAATCTCCAGCGCACGCTGCTCTTCGTGCGCGCGCTCGAATCGGGCCGGTACGAGGACCTGCGGGAGGGTATGCGGGACAGGTGGCATCAGCCCGCGCGCGCGGCGCTCGTCCCGGGCCTCGCGGAGGCCATCGCGCTCGACGATCCCGCGATCCTCGGCGTGTGTCTCAGCGGCGCGGGACCCTCCGTCGTGGCGCTCGCGGCCGACGGCGCACCCAGGGCCGCGGCGCTCCTCGGCGACCTTTACAAGAGGCTGGGTGTGCCGTGTACGATCAGAACTTTGTCAGCGCATCAATCAAGTCCGGCTGAAGCCGGACGCTACGAGAGACCATAGCCAGGAACCTATGACGTTCAGCCTTCGTTGCCATCTCTGCCAGACCGCGTTTCCAGCCACCGCTCTGTGGGTCTGCGACCGCTGTCTCGGCCCGCTCGAGGTCACGTACGACTACCCCGCGATTGCCAAGAGCCTCTCGCGCGCGGCGATCGAAAGCCGGCCGAAGAATCTCTGGAGATACCGCGAGCTCCTGCCGATCGACGGCGAGCCGCGCACGGGCCTCCATTCCGGCTTCACGCCGCTCGTGCGCGCGACGAGGCTCGCCGCGAAGCTCGGCGTCCGCGAGCTCTACGTCAAGGACGACTCGGTGAATCATCCGACGTGCTCGTACAAGGACCGCGTCGTGTCGATCGCCGCGACGCGCGCCGTCGAGCTCGGGTTCAGCGTGTTCTCCTGCGCGTCGACCGGCAACCTCGCGGGCAGCGTCGCCTCGCACGCCGCGCGGCTCGGCCTCACGTGCCACGTCTTCATCCCCGACGATCTCGAGGCCGGCAAGGTCGCCGGCGCGAGCGTCTATCACCCGAGCATCATCGCGGTGCGCGGGAACTACGACGATGTGAACAGGCTGTGCACGCAGGTGGCGGACAAGTACGGCTGGGGATTCGCGAACATCAACCTCCGCGCGTACTACGCGGAGGGCGCGAAGACGTACGGCTTCGAGATCGTCGAGCAGCTCGGATGGCGCTATCCGCGGCACGTGGTGTCGCCGGTCGCGGGCGGCACGCTCCTGCCGCGCATCCTCAAAGGCTTCGAGGAGCTGAAGACCGTGGGGCTCGCCGACGGCGATCTGCCGGCGATTCACGCCGCGCAGGCGGCGGGCTGCGCGCCGGTCGTCCGCGCGCTCGAGCAGGGCCTCGAGTTTCCCGAGCCGGTCAAGCCGAACACGATCGCGAAGTCGATTGCGATCGGCAATCCCGCCGACGGATTCCAGGTGCTGCGCTCCGTGCGATCGACGGGCGGCAGCGGCGCGATGGTGACCGACGCCGAGGTCGTCGAGGGCATCCAGCTGCTCGCGGAAACCGAGGGCATCTTCACGGAACCGGCGGGCGGCGTGACGGTCGCCGCCACGCGTCAGCTCATCGAGCGCGGCGCGATTCCACGCGACGAGTCGATCGTCATCTGCATCACCGGCAACGGCTACAAGACGATCGAGGTCCTCAACGGCCACGGCGTCGAGCCAATCCGCATCGGGCGCGGGCTGGCGGACTTCGAGGCGAGCCAGGCCGCGCCGGCCACGGCGAGCGCGACCTAGCGTCACGGCCATGACCAGCTATCGCGCCGTCTTTCGCTGTGCTGCCGGGTGCCCAGGCGAGCACTCCATCTGGCAGCCGATCTACCACTGCCCCACGTGCGGCGATCTGCTCAAGGTCTCCCACGACGTCGACGCGCTGCGGCACCGCAGCCCGGTTGCCTGGATGCGACTCTTCGACGATCGCTACAAGCGGACCGCGTGGCCGTACGGCTCCGGCGTCTGGGGCAAGAAAGAATGGATCTGCCCGGAGATCCGCGACGAGAACGTCGTCTCGATGGACGAAGGGGGCACCAACATCTTCTGGGCCGACCGCTACGGGCAGGCGCTCGGGCTCGACGACCTCTGGGTGAAGATGTGCGGCAACTCGCACACCGGATCCTTCAAGGATCTCGGGATGACCGTCCTCGTGTCGGTCGTCAAGCAGATGATCGCCGACGGGAAACGGATCGGCGCGGTCGCGTGCGCGTCGACCGGTGACACCTCCGCGGCGCTCGCGGCATTCGCCGCGGCGGCCGGCATCCCGGCAATCGTCATCCTGCCCCGCGCGCGTGTGTCCCCCGCGCAGCTCGTCCAGCCTCTCGCCAACGGCGCGCTCGTGCTCGCGCTCGACACCGACTTCGACGGCTGCATGGCCATCGTCCAGCGGCTCGCGGCCGAAGAGGGCGTGTACCTCGCGAACTCGATGAACAGCCTGCGGCTCGAGGGCCAGAAGACGCTCTCGATCGAGATCGTGCAGCAGTTCGACTGGGAGGTGCCCGACGTCGTGGTGATCCCGGGCGGGAACCTCGGCAACGTCAGCGCCATTGCGGCCGGGTTCGACATGATGCTCGAGCTCGGGTTGATCGCGAAGCGGCCGCGCATCGTGGTCGCGCAGGCCGCCGCGGCCAATCCGCTCTACACGGCCTACAAGTCCAACTGGACGTTCGAGCCGATCAAGGCGAAGCCGACGCTCGCGACGGCGATCCAGATCGGCAACCCCGTCTCGATCAACAAGGCGATCCGCGCGCTCCAGCGCTACGACGGGATCGTCGAGCAGGCGACCGAGAGCGAGCTCGCCGAAGCGTCCGCGCGCGCCGATCGCACGGGGATGTTCAACTGCCCGCATACGGCGGTCGCGCTCGCCGCGCTCGAGAAGCTGGTCGCGCGAAAGGACGTCAGGCGATCCGATCGCGTGATCGTCGTCTCGACGGCCAACGGGCTGAAGTTCTCCGAGTTCAAGACCGGGTATCACACGCGGACGCTGGCCGGCGTGACGCCGCAGCACGCGAATCCTCCCGTCGAGCTCCCCAACGACTACGACGCCGTCCGCCGCGCGATCGATCACCTCGCCGCGGCGGCGCCGAGGGGAGCGTAAACGTGGCGAGATCGCAGGAGCCGGAAGTCTGGAAGTTCGGCGGCGCCTCGCTGGCGGACACCGCTGCGATTCAAAAGGCCGTCCGTCTCATCTCATCGCACCGCGGACCGCTCGTCGTCGTCGCGTCGGCCCTCGGCGGAATCACGGATCTCCTGCTCGAGGGCGCCGCGGCGGCGACCTCCGGACGGAGCTCCGAGGCCGGACGGCTCGCGGCGGCGTTCCTGCGCCGCCATCGCGACGTCGCGCGATCGCTCGTGCCGGCCGGACCGGCGAGGCGGCGGCTGCTCGCGACGATTGACGCGGCCGCGCGCGAGTACCGCGAGCTGTGCGTGGCGATCGGCGTGCTCGGCCATCTCGCGCCGCGCGCGAGCGATCTGCTCGTCTCGCGCGGCGAGCGGATGTCGGCGTCGATCGTGGCCGCGGCGCTGTCGCGCGCCCGCCGGCGCTCGGTGTACGTCGACGCTGCCGAGATCGTCGCGACGGACGGCCATCACGGCGGCGCGGCGCCGAACCTTCAGGCGACCGCGCGCCTGGCACGCCGGCGTCTCCGCCCGATCCTCGACGCGGGCACGATCGCGGTGGTGCCGGGATTCATCGGCCGCGCGCCGGATGGCAGCGTCACGACGCTCGGCCGCGGCGGATCCGATCTCACAGCGACGCTCCTCGCGCGATCGATCGGCGCGAGGCGCGTGGTCTGCTGGAAGGACGTTCCCGGGATCCTCACGGCGGATCCGCGGCTCGTGCACGATGCGCGGCTGATTCCGCAGCTGCACCATCGCGAGGCCGCCGAGGTCGCGCACTACGGCGCGAAGGTGCTGCATCCGCGCGCGCTCATTCCCATCGCCGGCACGCGCATCACGCTGCACGTGCGGTCGTTCGTCAACACCGATCAGCCCGGCACCGAAGTCTCGGCGCGCCGCTCGCTCTCCGCGTACCCCGTCAAGGCGCTGGCCATCGTCCGGGGTCAGGCGATCGTCACGGTCGCCGGCAAGGGCATGGTCGGCGTGCACGGCATCGCGGCGCGCACGTTCGTCGCGGTCGACGCGGAGCGTCTCTCCGTCTCCACCATCTTCCAGGCGTCGTCGGAGAGCTCGATCGGGTTCACGCTGCCGGAGGGCGAGGCCGATCGCGCGGTCGCGAGCCTGCGCAAGGCGTTCCGCGACGAGCTGTCCACCAACCTGATCGACGACATCACGTCGCGCCGAGGCATGGCGGTCGTCGCCGTCGTCGGCGACGGCATGGCGGGCGCGCCGGGGATCGCCGCGCGGGTGTTCTCGGCGCTCGCGGCGGGCGGCATCAACGTGATCGCGATCGCGCAGGGATCGTCGGAGCGCAACATCTCGTTCGCGGTCACGTCTGAGCAGGCGACCGAGGCCGCGCGCCGCGTGCACGCGGCGTTTCAACTCTCGAAGATCGGCGGCGGCCGGGCGCCCGCTGCGCCACGCACGGACGTCGTCCTGCTCGGGTTTGGACGCGTCGGGCGCGCGCTGGCGGATCAGATTGGATCGGCGTCGAACGGGCAGCCGAACGTGCGCGTAGTCGGCCTTCTCGATCGATCGGGCTACATCTTCGAGCCGCGCGGCCTGTCGCGGCGGCGGCTGACCGCTATCACGCGCGAGAAGGACGCCGGCGAGCTGCTCGCGTCGATCGGCGGACGGCCTGCTCCAGCCGCCGAGGCGCTGACGGTCATGGCCACGCACGCGGTGTCGCAGCCCGTCGTCGTCGACGTCACCAGCGAGGAGACCGGCGATCTGCTCCGCGCCGCGCTCGGCAACGGCTTCCACGTGGTGCTCGCCAACAAGAAGCCGCTCGCGGGCGCATGGGACAGCTACGCGGCGCTCCTCGCGGCGTCCTCGAACGCCGGCCGCAGGATCAGGTACGAGGCGACCGTCGGCGCCGGGCTGCCCATCATCGACACGTATCACAAGCTCGTCGAGACCGGCGATCGCGTGCTGCGGATCGAGGGTTCGGTCAGCGGGACGCTCATGTACGTGGTCTCGGCGGTGTCGGCCGGACGTCCGTTCTCGCAGGCGGTGCGCGAGGCGGTCGACAAGGGGTACGCGGAGCCGGATCCCCGCGACGATCTGTCGGGACGCGACGCGGCCAGGAAGGCGTTGATCCTCGCGCGGCTCATGGGCTATCGCGGCGGCGCGCCGTCGCCCGACGATCTCGTGCCGCGCGCGTTGAAGAAGCTTCCGCTCGCGAAGTTCATGGATCGGCTGCCGGAGGTCGATGCCGACTGGGCCGCGCGGGTCGCGCGCGAGGCGGCACGCGGGCAGGTGCTGCGGTATGTCGTCGCGGCGACGCCGCGCGGAGTGTCCGCGCGGCTGATCGCGGTCCCCACCTCGAGCCCGATTGGCGCGCTGCAAGGCACCCGCAACCTCGTTGCTTTCACGACGCGGCGCTATCGTCACGAGCCGCTCGTCGTCAGCGGCCCCGGCGCCGGCGCCGCGGTCACGGCGGCGGGAATCCTGAACGACATCTATTCGCTGGCGGCGGAATGAGAAAAATGGCTTTTGGCTCTCGGCTTTGGGCTTTGGCAAGGGCACTCAGCGCACAGCCGCACGACTTGGATACGAATGCTCTAGACAAGGCCGAAAGCCCAAAGCCCAGAGCCTAAGGCCTGAAAAATACATGCTCTCCTCCCTCCTCTCTCCCGACGCCATGCTGCGGCTGATCCTCACGAGCCGCGTGTACGACGTGGCGCACGAGACGCCGCTCGAACCCGCGCTTCACCTGTCGCGGCGGCTCGGGAACGAGGTGCTCCTCAAGCGGGAGGACCTGCAGCCGGTCTTCAGCTACAAGCTGCGCGGCGCCTACAACCGGATCGCCCACATGTCCGACGCCGAGCGCTCGCGCGGTGTGATTGCCGCAAGCGCCGGCAATCACGCGCAGGGCGTCGCGTACGCGGCGCGGCACCTCGGGCTTCGTGCGCTCATCGTGATGCCCCAGACGACGCCCGAGATCAAGATCGACGCGGTGCGCGAGCTGGGCGCGGAAGTGGTCCTCTTTGGTGATACGTACGCGGACGCCAAGGACCACTGCGACGAGCTCGCCAAAACGACGGGGCTGACGCTCGTGCATCCGTTCGACGATCCGCTCGTCATCGCGGGGCAGGGCACGATCGCGAACGAGATCCTCCGGCATCGCCTCGGAGACGTCTCCGCGATCTTCGTGCCGGTCGGCGGCGGCGGACTCATCGCGGGCATCGCGAGCTACGTCAAGGCGCTGCGGCCTGACGTTCGCGTGATCGGCGTGGAGCCGTTCGAAGCGGATGCGATGTATCAGTCGGTGGCGGCGGGTAAACGCGTCACGCTCGATCGCGTCGGCATCTTCGCGGACGGCGTCGCGGTCCGCGAGGTGGGCGAGCTGACGTTTCCCATCGTGCTCGCCTCGGTCGACGAGATCGTCCGCGTGTCGAACGACGAGATCTGCGCCGCCATCAAGGACGTCTTCGACGACACGCGGTCGATCATGGAGCCGGCGGGCGCACTGGCCGTCGCGGGCCTGCGCGCGTGGGTCGAGCGCACGGGCACCCGGGACCAGCGCCTCGTCGCGATCCTGAGCGGCGCGAACATGAATTTCGATCGCCTCCGCTTCGTGGCAGAGCGCGCGGAGGTCGGCGAGGCACGCGAGGCGATTTTCGGCGTGACGATCCCCGAGCGCGCCGGAGCCTTCCGCGAGTTCTGCGCGACGATCGGCCGCCGGGTCGTGACGGAATTCAACTACCGCCTGAGCGCACGCGATCGCGCGCACATCTTCGTGGGCATCGGCACGCAATCGCGCCAGGATGCCGCGTCGATTGCCGCCGCGCTCACGTCATCGGGCTACGAGGCGGTCGAGCTCACCGACAACGAGGTCGCCAAGCTGCACGTGCGCCACATGGTCGGCGGCCGGAGCCCGGAGGTCACGAACGAACAGTTGTGCCGATTCGAGTTCCCCGAGCGGCCCGGCGCGCTGATGACGTTCCTCGACAAGCTCGGCGGACGCTGGAACATCAGCCTCTTCCACTATCGCAATCACGGCGCCGACTTCGGCCGCGTGCTCGCCGGGTTCGAAGTGCCTCCGGAAGACATGGCGCGATTCGAGGCGTTCCTCGACGGACTCGGGTACCGGTATCAGCGCGAGCACGATAACAGCGCGTACAACCTCTTCCTGTCCTGGCAGTCCTCGAGCGTCGCACGGGCAACTTCCGGCTGACGAAGCTCGAGCAAACTTCCAGCGGTCCCTTACTCCTCCTGCAATGCTTCGAGCGGCTGGATCTTTGTCGCGCGCCGCGCGGGCACCACGCTCGCCACCATCGCCGCACCCGCGAGCACGATCGTGGCCGCACCGAGGACGAGCGAGTCGAAGCCGCCGATCTCGACGAACACCGACCTGAACAGAATCGACACGAGGATGGCGAGCGGCAATCCGAGCGCGACACCCGTACCCGTCAGGAACAGGCCGTCGCGCAGCACCAGCCGCAAGACGTCGCGCGCTGTCGCGCCGAGCGCCATTCGGATGCCGATCTCGCGCGTCCGCTGCGCGACGACGTACGACTTCACGCCGTAGACGCCCACCACCGCGAGCAGAAGCGCGAGCACGCCGAGCGCCGTGAACAGCTGCGCGCCCGTCTTCAAGGCAAAGAGCTCGAGCCCCTTGTCGTGAAATGCCTGCATGGTCGACAGGGCAAGCACCGGCAGCCGCTCGTCGACGGCGCGTATCGTGCGGCGAAGCGTGTCGACGCCTGCAATCTCTTCCGCGGCTGTCGCCGGCTGCGGCGATGCCGCGGACAGCTTGACATGCAGGTGCATGCCCGCGCCGTAGTTGCGCCCGAAGGGCACGTACACGTGCGACGACGGCGCCCGCTCCAGCAGTTCCGCGCGCATCGGCGGCGCGATACCGACGATCCTGAGCGGTTCCCTGTCCTTCGATTCCGGCTCGCCCGGCCTCTGCGCGAATCGGATCATCTGGTCTATCGGATCGTCGCTGCCGAACATCGCCTTCGCGAACGCTTCGTCGACGATGGCCACGCGCGGGGCCGACGCGGATTCCTCTTCGGCGCGCGTGAACTCGCGGCCGCGAAGCATGCGCAGACCGAGGGCGCTGAAATAGTCGGCGCCGATCACGCGATAGGTACGCGCGCGAGCAGGCTCGGCGCCGGCCCGGCCGACCAGCTCGAACAGGCCGCCCTCCTGAACGTCACCGTACGGAAGCGTGGACGCCAGGCTCGCCGCCTGGATGCCGCCGGTCGATCGGATGCGGTCGAGGAGATTCGCGTAAACGGCCCGGCCGCGCGGCTCGTCGAACCCGGCGAGGCTGCCGTCGACGCTGGCGAGGAGCAGGCGATCGTACGAGTAGCCGGGATTGCGGCTGCTCGCGGTCCAGGCCGTTCGCGTGAAAATGCCGCCCGCGGTCAGCAACGCGAGCGAAAGGGCGACCTGACCGATCACCATCAGATTGCGCGCGCCGAACCGCCGGCCGGTGCGCGCGCCGTCGCCGCCCCGGTCCTTGAGATCGGAGACCAGGTCGCGGCGCGACAGCCGGAGCGCCGGGCCGAGGCCGAACGCGATGGTGCTCAACACGGTGATCGCGACCGTGACGAACAGTACGGTCGCGTCCGGCCTGGTGCTGAACGTGATCGTGATCGGAAACGCGGACGCCATCGAAACCGCGAGCGCGCGCGTCGCCCAGTAGCTCAGCGCGAGTCCAAGACCGGCGCCTGCCGCGGCAAGGACGACACTCTCCGTGAGCAGCTGGCGGACAACACGCGCGCGATGCGCGCCGAGCGCGAGGCGGACCGCGATCTCCTTCCGACGTGCCGCTCCGCGCGCGAGCAGCATGTTCGCGATGTTCAGGCAGGCGATGACCAGCACGACGCTCGCGAGACCCATCATCAACGCCGACAGCCCGCCGATCGCGGTATCGGATTGCGGCTCTGTGCTCGTCGCCATCCGCGGCAGCTTGCTGATCGTCAGCGCCTGGTCTTTGTTCTCCGCGGGATACGCCGCCTCGAGCTGCCTCGAGAGGACGTCGAGCCGCGCGCTCGCCATCTCTTCAGTCAACCCGGCCCTCAACCGCCCCGCGATGATGAGCGCGGTGTTCGACCGATCCCCCAGGCTCAGATCGGTCTCCTTGAATCGATCGTTCATCACGACGTCGAACATGCCGAGCGGCAGGTAGACGTCCGCGGACACGAGCGCCATCGTGCCGGTGAAGCCTCTCGGCGCAACGCCGACGACCGTGAAGTCCTGCGCGTTGATCCGGATCGTCCTGCCGATGAACGACGGATCGAGCTGCTCGCGCTGCCAGCGTCCGTACGTCACGATGACGGCGGGAGTCTTCGAACCCGGCTGTTCTTCTTCCGCCGTGAAGGGCCGACCGGCGGCGAGCCTGACACCGAGCGTGTCGAAGTAATTCGAGGAGATGAGCGCCGCAAACGTCCGGCGCGTCTCGTCGCCGGCCGGCATGCCGACCAGCGCGAACGTATGCGCCATCAACCCGTCGAACACGTCGCTCCTGTCGCGGATGTCCGCGTAGTTCGCGTACGAGAACCCGCGGTACGAGTCGGGCTTCGTGCGGTCGTGGCTGAAGACGCCGACGAGATCGTCCGCGCGGCCTGACAGGGGCCGGAACAGGAGCTCGTTCACGATGCTGAACACCGCGGTGTTCGCACCGACGCCCACCGCGAGGACGAGGATCGCGATGGCCGTGAACCCGGGCGCTTTCGCGAAGGTCCGGCGCGCGTACGTGAGATCTTGCCAGAGTCGGGTCATACGGGTGGGTTACGGGTTCAGGGGTTCACGGGTTCAGGGGTTCACGGGTTCAGGGGTTCACGAGTTCAGGGTTCAGGGTTCAGGGTTCAAGGTTCAGGGTTCAAGGTTCAGGGTGCCACGGTGCAGGGTGCCAGGGCCACGCCCAACGGAGAGGCGCACGAGCAAGGACGAATCGGGCATCACGCGTCGCGAGTTCATTGGAGCGACGCCTTGCACCCTCGCCCTTGGACCCTTGCACCCTGCTCCTGCACCCTGCACCTTGGCACCCCGGCACCCTGGCACCCTGGCACGCTTGTTCAGCGTAAGTCCCCATAAAACTTCCACTCGAGCGGCATGTCGCGCGCGAGCTTCTGCTTCGTGAGCGCCACGCGGAGCCACGCGATGGGCATGCTGCCCTGCCGGATCAGCTCGTCGTGGAACGCCTTCTCGGTCATCTGCTTCGAGTCGACCAGCTCGCGCCGGAGCCCGCGCAGCTGGAGCCCGCCGAGCAGATAGGCGGCCTGGTAGAGCGGGTTGTAGCCGCCCTGGAACGATCGCCGCACTTCGGCGGTCGCGTTGTCGCGCTCGTGGCCCACGCGGTCGACGAGGAAGTCGATGCACTCCTGCGGCGACCACTCGCCCATGTGGAACTTGAGCGAGAAGATAATCCGCGCCGCCCGGTGCATCCGCCAGAAGAGCGCGCCCACGCGCTCCTCGGGCGTGTCGTTGAATCCCTTGTCCCAGAGGATCGTTTCCCAGTAGAGCGCCCAGCCTTCGCCGAAGAACGCGGTGCCGCCGAGGTTGGCGCGGTAGCCGGCGTTGCGCAGCGCGAGATACCCGGTGAGGTTGTGGCCGGGGATCATCTCGTGATGCGCGGTCGCGTGCGAGAACGGCGTGTTGTTGCCGCGCATGCTCTGGATGCGCGCCTCGTACTCCATCGTGTCCGTCGGGTACGACAGGGTGATCTGCGATCCGCCGGTGAAGAACGGGTTCACGAGCTGACGCTCCGGCGACATCATGCTCATGTGCAGCGATTCGGCGGCGACCTGAGGGACGGTGATCAGATCGTGCTTCCGCAGGTAGTCGACCGCCTCGAACAGCATCGCGCGAATCGCCGCGGGCTGACCGCCGGGCGGCGGGTGCATGTCCTTCACCTTCTCGACCGCCTTCTTCCAGTCGTTCCCGAAGCCCATCTCGCGCGACGCCTTCCGCATCTCCTCCTCGCACCACGCGAGCTCTTTCTGGCCGAGCGCGATCAACTCCTCCGGCGAATACGGGATCATCTCGTCCGCCAGATCCTGCTGGAGCCCGAGGCGGCCGCGGGCGTCGCCCGGAATGCCGCTGTTGTCGGCCTTTCTCGGAATGTCCGACTGCGGCGGCACCTTCGTGCGCGCGAGCATCCGCTCGCTCGTCGCGCGGATGAAGAGGTAGTCGACCTGCGCGTTCCTGGACAACGCGTCGAAGTCGAGCGTCCTGAGCGCCGCGAGCCAGGCCTCGTCGTACTTCGCGTCGCGCGCCGGCGGCGGCGCGCCGCGTCCGCCACCGCCCTGCCGCCCGCTCCCCGTGAAGCGCTGGACGACGGGGATCATCTCGTCCTGCGGAAGCGCCATCAGCATCGCAAGGTCGGGCACCTGGTTGAACTTCGGCGCGGGCGCGGGCGGAATCTCCGCCGCCTGCGCACTCGACGCCGCGACGAGATCCGCCGGCGCGACTTTGTCCCTGAGGAACGCCGCGTAGCCCTGCAGCGCCGCGTCCGCCTGCTTGAACGGCATGCCCATCCACCAGGTGAACAGCGGATCGTAGCCGTTGAAATGGTTGAACCAGTTCGTCAGGCTGGCGCGGAGGCTGTCGGTGCCGTCGGCGGCCTTGCCCGCGACGAGCCGGCTGACGCGCACGGCGTCGGCGCCGGTCTTCCCGGCGACGCCGGCCTCGATCTGCGCGCGCACCTGCGCGATCTCCCTGACGATCGCCGTCACCGTGCCCGCCGCCTGCTGCGCGTTGACGTCTTCCATCCGCATGCGCGACTCGTACAGCGCGATCACTTCCGGCGCGAACGGGAGGGCCGGCGCCAGTTCGGCGATCGCGGCGGCGTCGGCGTCGAGCTGCTTCAGGTTGTTTTGGATCGTCGACGTGAGCGCGTCCAGGTCGCTCTGCGCTGGAGGCGAAAGCTTCGCGCGATCGAGCTTGCCGAGCGCGGCCCGCCAGTCGAGATCGAATCGCCTCAGCCGCGCGACGCGATTCGGCGAGAGCGACAGCGAGGGCGCCGCCGCTGGCGCGGCCGGCGCCGCGGCCGCCGCACCCTGCCCTCCGCGGCCCCCGCGTCCGCCGCGCCCCTCGCCGCCGCCCAGGAAATTTCCTGACAGCGTGCTGCGATCGGCGGCGTAGAACTGCCCAGCGATCCGCAGCTCGCTGTGGCGCGGCGCGAGAAGCGCCTTCAGATCCGCCGGAACGGACTGATCGGCCTCCTGCGGGGCGCCCGCGGTCAGCCGTGCATCGTACAGGGTCCACGAGAGGCAGACAGCCGCGAACGCTGCCGACAGGGGAAGGCGCATCGATCTCATCTGGAACATGTGCACACTCTACGCAAGTCAGCACGCGGCCGACAACGCGAAAAGTTTATGGGCGCATAACCGGCGCGGCGCGATCGATTACGGCACCTCGATCGTCATGGGGACGACGACCTTGCCCCAGTGGAGGACGAGCTCCGCTTTCCTGCCCTCGACCGCCGGGAAGTAGAACGCGAGCGTCTCCATGTGCGAGCCCTCGCGCGGCGCCGCCTCGATCCGGAGCGCATCCTGCCCGGCCGGATAGCGCGTGTGCCACACGGCGAAGGCACGATTGAAGATGACCGTCCACTTCCCGGGATTTGGTTCGGTCCAGATCGAATACTTCCCCTTCGGCAGCGCATGCCCGTCGATCGTCACGTCGGTCGTCACGTCGATCGTCGTCGCGTCGTCCGCTCCCGGGCACCACATCTTCCCCCACGGCACGAGCGCGCCGAACAGATCGCGGCCTCGCGCGACGGGGCGGCTGTAATCGAGCGAGATCGTCGTCTCGGCCACGCGCTGCGAGACGGTGCCCCGCTGGCTCGGCTTCACTTTCGGCTGCGCGGTCTCCTGCGCGCTTGCGACTGCGGAGGCAACCAGCACGACGGCAAGACATTGGCGGATCATGGCGCTAGTGTCCCGGATCCGAAGTGCGTTGCCAAGGGCCCCGGCGCGGCGCCCGGATCGCCAGGCGCGACGAGCGAGGATATCGGGAATATGTGAGCGAGGAGCAACGCCGCGAGGCGGGATGCCCGCCGGGGCAGCTGGTGACGAACTTCGGATTCGGGACACTCGGTTACACGAAGTCGAACCACCGAAATCGCGGTTATGATTTTCACATCCATGACGAACACTCGAACGCTCGTCGCCGTGCTCCTTGCAGCCGCTGCCGCTGCGTGCTCGAGGGAGGCACCTCCGCCGCCAGCGGCCGCTCCGGCGCCCGCGACTGCGCCTGCTGCGGCGGCGCCGAGCGGCCCCCGGCTCTACGTCTCGGATGAAACGGGCGGCGCGGTGGTCGTCATCGATCCGGCCGCCGGTCAGGTCGTCGAGCGCATCGAGGTCGGCAAACGTCCGCGCGGCATCCGTACGTCGCGCGACGGGACGCTGCTCTTCGTGGCGCTGTCCGGATCGCCGATCGCCGGTCCTGGCGTGGACGAGTCCAAGCTGCCGCCGGCGGATCGCGCGGCCGACGGGATAGGCGTGATCGATCTCGCGACGAGAAAGCTCGTGCGCACGCTCAAGAGCGGACAGGATCCCGAGGCGTTCGATCTGTCCCTCGACGGCACGCTGATGTACGTCTCGAACGAGGAGACGGCAGAGATGTCCGTCGTCGACGTCGCGACAGGCGCGATCACGAACCGCGTCAAGATCGGTGGCGAGCCGGAGGGCGTGACGCTCCGGCCCGACGGCCGCGAGGTGTACGTCACCTGCGAGGAAGACAACGAAGTCTATGCCGTCGATACCGCATCGCTGAAAGTCGCCGGAAGGATGAAGACCTCCGCGCGGCCGCGCTCCGTGGTCTTCACCAGGGACGGCAAGACCGCCTTCGTGACCGACGAGAACGCCGCAACGGTCACGGTCCTCGACACGGCGAAGCACACGGTCGCGAGCAAGATCGTCATCCCCGGCGAGAAAGGCGCGAAGTTCCCTCCGCGGCCGATGGGGGCCGCGCTGTCGCCAGACGGCAACACCGTCTACGTTTCGCTCGGCCGCGCGCGATCGATCGCGGTGATCGACGCCGCCTCCAGGAAGCTCGCGCGGACGATCGACGACGTGGGGGATCGACCGTGGGGGATAGACGTCAGCGGCGACGGCCGGAAGGTGTACACGGCGAACGGCCCGTCGGGCGACGTGTCGATCATCGACCTGGAGACGGGGAAGGTCGAACGCAAGATCTCGACTGGCGGAAGTCCCTGGGGTTTGGTGGTGCGATAAGAAGAGCGGTCCGGGTGAACGGTACCCTCTTCATACGGTGGAACACGTTCCGGCGTCCGATCACGCCGCGGTGGGCTGGCCGGCTCGAACCTCCGGCTTCGACAGCGCGGAAAAAATGGCCCCTCCGCCTGGCCTGACGGTGCTGGCGGCGGCTTGGAGTGATCCGAACGCCGGTAAAGAATCGGTTCGGCCACGAGGTGCCTCGACCGCTTGGGACGAATCGGCGCCGCCGCCAGAAGGGACGCTCCGGGACCATTTTTAGAGGCTCCGTTGATCGCGCTGCTCAACGTCGGCCCGAACCGGCCAGCCCACCGCGGCTGGGAGGGCCAACCCGATCGGTCGGGCGGTGCGCGTGGCGGCCGGCGGCCCTCGGAGCGCGCCGACACGCCGCGGCAGCCGGAACGCGCGCGGAGCGATTCCGCGCGGCGCCTTCGGTCTCTGTGATCCTCCAAGCTCGAAGGACCACCGGCGGCCCGCGGCGCCTGACGACGGATGCCCGGGCCAGCTCGTAGGCGGCGCGGCAGCGACAGGGCATAAGTCGGAGCGCGCGTTCCCGGCGCGCGGAGCGGGCCGCCGCGCGCACCGCACGATCGATCGACAGTCGTCCGGCTAAAGCCGGACACTACAAGCATCAATTTCCGGAAGCCATCAGGCTGAAGCCGCACTACACGTGAAGATTCGCGGCGACCTAGATCAGCGAGCCTCTTTGTACGCCCAGGGCGCGCGCGCGTACATGCCGCCGTCGACCCAGATTGTCTGGCCGGTGACGAACTCCGCCTCGCGGCTCGCGAGGAACGCGACGACCTTCGCGATGTCGTTCGGCTGGGCCACGCGCCCGAGCGGCGTGATGCGGCCCCACGTGCCGGCGTAGTCCGGATCCTCGAGCCGCGTCCGCTCGGTCTCGACCGCGCCGGGCGCGACGCAGTTGACGCGGATCTTGTGCGGCCCGAGCTCGACGGCCGCGACCTTGGTGAACATCTCGATCCCGCCCTTGCTCGCCGTGTACGCGACGAGGTCGGGGAACGCCACCTTGTTGCAGCCGGATCCGATGTTCACGATCGAGCCGCCGCCGTGATCTTTCATGTGCCGCGCGGCAGCCTGCGTGCACAGGAAGCAGCCCTTGAGGTTCGTGTCGATCACCAGGTCCCATTCCTCCTCGGTGACGTCGAGCAGCGGCTTCCACGTCTGCACGCCGGCGTTGTTGACGTGCACGTCGATCGTGCCGAACCGCTCGACGACCCGCTCGAACATTGCCGACACGCTCGACGCGACGCCGACGTCGCCCTGGACGGCGAACGCGTCGGCGCCCGTCGCCTGGAGCTCGGCGACGGTCTCATGGGCGAGCTCCGGCGTCAGGTGGTAGTTCACGGCGACGCGGCATCCGGCGGCCGCCAGTTCCAGCGCGATGCCCTTGCCGATGCCGCGGTCCGCGCCCGTAACGAGCGCGGTCAATCCTTTGAGTCGGGACATAGGAGTCGTCCGAATGACTGGCGTGGTGCTCGAGCCGATGACGATATTACCGGGTACCGGCGGGGGCAAAATCCTGCATGCAATCGTGATGTTGCACCCTGAGCAACCCGCGGGCTCCGGTCAGACCTCACCTAATCGCTCCACTGATGCGGTCTTACAATCCGACCGATAGCGTGGACGGGAAATGGCAGATTCGCAGGCTGTTTCGCAGTTCGAAATGGGCGGGAGCCAGGGCCGGACCGGGACCGCGCGCGAAGTGGCTAGACCACATTCGGCCCTGTTTTGATCTGGTAATTCCACAATCATATATCATATAGTGCCCGCGCGGATCCTATCCTGACGCCCGGACCGCGCACGATCGTACGGTGATTCACGACGACGCACCCCGCGTCGACGGTACGAGGAGGAGAAGGCGATGATGCGGCGCACGCGACAGCGAAGCGGCAGCAACTGGCTCACACGAACGGCGGCCGTCCTCGTGGCGGCTCTCATGATCACGACGCTCGCGGCCGGCGCCGCGGCGCAGGACGCGCGCGGAACCATCACCGGAACGATCCGCGACGGCAGCAACAGCGTCATCCCCGGCGCCACCGTGACGATCACGAACGTCGCGATGGGCACGACCGTGACGCTGACGACGAACGCGCTCGGCTTCTTCCAGGCGCCGTATCTCCTGCCCGGCACCTATCAGGTGTCGGCGGAGCTCACGGGCTTCAAGAAAGCCGCGCGGCAGGTCGAAGTCCGAATCGCCGATACGCTCGCCGTCGATCTCGTGCTCGAGCTCGGACAGTCGCTCGAGACGGTCAACGTCACCGCCGAGATTCCCCTGATCGAGACGACCAACGCGTCGCTCGGCACGGTCATCGACACGCGGCGCATCGCGCAGCTGCCGACGCCGCACGGCGATCCGTACGCGCTCATCGGCCTTGCGGCCGGCGTCTCCTACACCGGCTCGGGACGCCTCGATCGTCCCTTCGAGCCCACGCACATCGTCGGCTACGCGATGGACGGGACGCGAGGCAACCGCAGCGACCTGACGATCGACGGCGTGCCCAGCACGGCGACCGCGAACGCCGGCGAAGTCATCGCCTCGTACGTGCCCCCGGCGGATCTCGTGCAGGAGTTCAAGGTCCAGACGGCGACGTTCGACGCGAGCTTCGGCAATACCGAGGGCGGCGTGACGAACCTGACGATCAAGTCCGGCACGAACGCGCTGAGGGGCACCGCGTACTACGCGAAGACGCCGCCGGCGCTCTTCGCCAACGATTTCTTCGCGAACATGAACAGCATCCCGCTCGCGGACTTCACCTATAACCGCTACGGCGGCGTCGCCGGCGGTCCCGTGCGCAAGAACCGGACGTTCTTCATGTACGGGTTCGAGGGCATCAAGGAAGCGCGGCCGCGCAACAACGGCACGCCGACGGTGCCGACCGAGCGCATGCGCAGCGGCGATTTCTCGGAGCTCCTCGCGATCGGGCCGCAGTACCAGATTTACAACCCGTTCACCAGGCGGCCGGCGCCCAACGGGCGGTTCCAGCAGGATCCGTTTCCCGGCAACATCATTCCGCAGAACCTGATCAACCCCGTCGCGCGCTCGATCATGAACTACATCCCGCTGCCGACGACCGCCGGGAACCGTGACGGCACGAGCAACTTCCAGAACCCGTCGCTCCCCGAGGAGATCAAGTACGCCAACAACACGATCCGCGTCGACCACGTGCTCACCGACAAGCAGCGCATGTACGGTCGCGTGAGCTGGTACGATCGCAACAGCAACTACAACAACTACTTCAACAACCTCTCGACCGGCGAGTGGTTCAAGTTCGTCTCGCGCCAGGTCGCGGTCGATCACGTCTACGCGCTGAACGGGTCGACGGTCCTCAACTTCCGCTACGGCTACAACTGGTTCGTGCGCGGGACCGATTCGAACCCGGAGAACCACGACTTCGACCTGACGTCGCTCGGGTTCCCGTCCTCCTACGCCTCCTCGATTCCCGACGGGATCCGCCGGTTCCCGCGGATCAACATTCCCGGCTACCAGGGCACTGCCATAGGCGGCGAGGAGCGGCCGAACGAGACGCACTCGTTCATCGCCACCGTGAACAAGTCGATGGGATCGCACACGTTCCGAACGGGCATGGAGTTCCGCCAGTACCGGGAGACCAACCAGTTCTTCGCGAACAACCAGACCGGCGATTTCACGTTCGATACGAACTGGACCCGCGGGCCGCTGGACAACTCGACGCCAGCGCCCCAATCCCTCGGACAGTCGTTCGCCTCGTTCCTACTGGGCCTTCCCACATCCGGGGCGGTCGTGCGCGCGGCCGGCTACGACGAGAAATCGCAGACCTGGGGCTTCTACCTCCAGGACGACTGGCGCCTCAGCTCCCGGATGACGGTGAACCTCGGGCTGCGGTACCGAGTACGACACCGCGCTCAGCGAGTTGACCAACTCCAGCGTGCGCGGCTTCGACGCGAGCGCCGTGCAGGCGATCGAGGCGGCCGCGCGCGCGCGGTACGCGTCCAATCCCACGCCCGAGGTCGCGCCCGCCAACTTCAACGTCCGCGGCGGCCTGACGTTCGCCGGCGTCAACGGGGAACCGAGCGGTCTCTACAACACGCCGAACAACAACTTCATGCCGCGCGTCGGCCTCACGTTCAAGGTGAACGAGCTGACCGTGCTTCGCGCCGGCTACGGCATGTTCTACGGTTTCCTCGGCCAGCGCCGCGGCGACGTCATCCTGAGCGGGTTCAACGCCAACACGAACCTGACGCCCACGCTCGACAACGGCCTCACGTTCATCGAGACGCTCTCCAATCCCTTCCGCAACGGGATCACGGAGCCGGTCGGCAACGCCGAAGGAATCGCGACGTTCCTCGGCCAGGGGATCACGTACTTCGATCCGAACCCGAAGTCGCCGCGGATGCAGCGCTGGCAGGTCAGCGTGCAGCGCGAGCTGCCCGGACGCTGGGTGGCCGACATGGCCTACGTGGGCAACTACGGATCGCGGCTGCAGACGTCGCGCAATCTCAACGCGCTGCCGAACGAGTACCTGAGCACCAGCCCGGTGAGAGACGATGCGAGAAACAGCTACCTCGGCCAGCAGGTCCCGAATCCATTCTTCAACCTGCTGCCGGCGACCGGCATCGCCGACCTGCGCGGCACCAACATCGCGCGCAACCGGCTGCTCCGCCCGTACCCGCAGTTCGATTCGGTCAACACGACGACGAACGAGGGAGAGTCGTGGTACAACGCGCTGCAGGTCGGACTGCAGCGCCGCTTCGCCGGCGGCTACACGCTCGGCGCAAATTACACGTACTCGCAGTTCGAGGAGGCGACCGAGTTCCTCAACGCGGGCGATCCGACGCCGTGGCGCGGCATCTCGAGCCAGGACGTCCCGCATCGCCTGACGGTCAACGGCATCTGGGAACTGCCCTTCGGCGACGGACGCCGGTACGGATCGGACGCGCCCTCGGTGGTCTCGGTGCTGATCAGCGGATGGCAGTTCTCCGGCATCTACACCTATCAGTCCGGGTTCCCCCTGGGCTGGGGCAACATCCTCTTCACGGGCGATGTGAACGACATCGACCTGCCGGCCGGCGAGCGGACGGTCGAGCGGTGGTTCAACACCGACGCCGGCTTCAACAAGGTCGCCAACCAGCAGCTCGTCTCCAACGTCCGCACGTTCCCGCTGCGGCTCGACAACGTCCGCGCAAGCGACGTGAACAACCTGGACCTCTCGATGATCAAGAACACCAGCATCGCCGGGAAGGTCCTGGAGTTGCGGATCGACTCGCTCAACGCGTTGAACTCGCCGCTGTTCCCCGGCCCGAACACCGGGCCGACGAATGCAGCGTTCGGAACGATCAGCGGATCGACGCAGACCAACTACGCGAGGAGGACGCAGGTCTCGATCAAGTTCCTGTTCTGAGTGGCGTGACCGGGCGCATGCATCGTAGTGAAGTTCGCATGCGTGACGGTTATGTAAACCATGACACTTAGATCTTGACGCGATTTCCGACCGCCCGTACAGTGGATTCAATGCGTTCGTCATCCGCATCGGCGCTCGCCGGCCCGGCCGCCTGGTCGACACAGCCCGTGTCCGTCCAGCGCCAGAACCAGCAGTGCCGGTGTGGATGACGGAACTGTCCAGGCGATCGACCAGACAGGCCGTCACCCTTCAAGGTGACGGCCTTTTTCTTTTTCCGGGCGGGTGTTCGCGCGGAACGACGGCGGTACACAAATGTTCAAGGGGACGGTGACGAGGAACAGCGATGTCCGGGGGCGTTGAGCCATCCGTCGAGCCGTCGATCGAGCGGACGGCGGCGCCGCCACCCGCCGACGACAAGGCCGCGAGGCAGACGCGTGAAGTCCGCAAGCTGACCTCGCTCCTCGAGGTCAGCCAGGCGCTGTCGAGCCCGGTGAACGTGAAGTCGGCGTTCCATCGCGTGCTCGAGATCCTGGAGCGGTATCACGGCACGGGCCGGAGCGTGATCGCGGTGCCCGGAGAGGACGGCCGCCGGCTGCGGCTGCACGCGTCGATCGGCGTCCGCGCGCAGCACTCGGACGGACCGCTCGGCGCCACGCTCGCGCAGCAGGTCTTCGAGAGCGGCAGGCCGGTCGTCGTCCCGCGCGTCAGCCAGGAGCCGGCGCTCGCCGAGCCGCTCGCGCGGGCCACGCGATCCGATCGGCTGTCCCGCGGTACGCGCGCCGGGCAGGACGAGGACCGCACCTACATCTGCGTGCCGGTCCAGCAGTCGCGGAAGACGCGCGGCGTGCTCGAAGTGGAGCTCGGCTACCGGCACGATCGCAACTACGACCGGACCGTGAAGTTCTATGGCGTCGTGGCGTCGATGCTGGCGCAGGCGCTCAAGATGCAGCAGTTGCTCGCGGCGGATCGCCAGCGCCTCGTCGACGAGAACCTGCGGCTTCGCGGCGAGCTGCGCGAGCGCTACGACTTCTCGCACATCCTCGGCACGAGCGGCGCGATGCGCCAGGTCTGCGAGCAGGTCGTCAAGGTCGCGCGCACCAACACGACGGTGCTCGTCCGCGGCGAGTCGGGGACGGGCAAGGAGCTCATCGCCCAGGCGATCCACTACAACTCGCTGCGCGCGCAGAAGGCCTTCGTCAAGGTGAGCTGCGCCGCACTCCCCGACACGCTCGTCGAGTCGGAGCTCTTCGGCTACGAGAAGGGCGCGTTCACCGGCGCGGAGCAGCGGAAGAAGGGCCGGTTCGAGCTCGCCGACGGCGGCACGCTGCTGCTCGACGAGGCTGCGGACATCAACGTCTCGACGCAGGTCAAGCTGCTGCGGGTCCTGCAGGAGCGCGAGTTCGAGCGGCTCGGCGGCACGGACTCCGTCAAGGTGGACGTGCGGCTGATCGCGGCGACGAACGCGAACATGGAAGAAGCCGTCGCGAAGGGGACGCTGCGGCAGGATCTGTTCTATCGCCTCAACGTCTTCACGATCTTCGTGCCGCCGCTGCGCGAGCGGAAGTCGGACATCCTGCTGCTCGCCGATCACTTCGTGGAGAAGCTCGCCGCCGAGCAGGGGATCCGCGTCAAGCGCATCTCGACGGCGGCGATCGACACGCTCGTGAGCTATCACTGGCCGGGGAACGTGCGCGAGCTGCAGAACGTGATCGAGCGCGCGGTGCTCGTCAGCGACGGTCAGGTCATCCACTCGCACGACCTGCCGCCGACGCTGCAGACCGCCGAGAGCTCGGACACGGCGATGAGCACGCCGTTCGGCGACGCCGTCGCCGCGTTCGAGCGCGATCTGCTCGAGGACGCGCTCAAGATGGCGCGCGGCAACCGCGCGCGCGCGGCGAGGCTCCTCCAAGCCACGCGGCGCGTCGTGAACTACAAGATCACCCAGTACGGGATCGACTGGCGTCGCTACCAGGACGCCGAGTCGGACCGCGCGGGCGACGACGCCTGATCGCGCGCGAGACCGAGGATGTGACCGCCACGAGACGGACATCGTGGTGCGCTCGCCGGGGCGGATGTACAAACGTGTCCGCCCGCGCAAGATCGATCGCGGGCGCGAATCACCGCTAAGTGGTTTCACGACTTCGGCTTCGCGGCCGGCCGTCCTCCTGGCTGCACCGGTGCCGCAATTGCTCCTGCCTGGGAGCATGTGGTACTCGCCAGAACATTTCATTGCGTTCAGCTCGCTCTTCCTCCTCACGCCCGCAACGCTTCCGCGCGACCCAGGCGCGGGCGGAGCGCACGTCACCGCGTGCGACGCGTCTGTCCCGCGGCTGCCGCCGTCCGTGCAGCTCGAGCCTGGCCTCGAACCGATCGTGCGGCGAACGCTGGAACATTCGCCGACGTTCCGCCGGCAGTGCCGCGCGCTCGCGTCGGCGCCTGACATCGCGATCACCGTGGAGGTAGCGATCCGTCCGGTGGGGATCTACCGGCGCGCGAGCGGGTTGCTCCGCGTGATGCCGTCCGGAGGTCTCGTAGGGGCAATCGAGATCTACGCCCCCACCGATCTGCCCGAACTGCTCGGGCACGAGCTCGAGCACGTGATCGAGCAGCTGGACGGAATCGATCTCGCGGAGCAGTCGCGGGAAGGCCTTGCGCTGCGCATGGACGATGGCTCGTTCGAGACCGAGCGCGCGGTGGCGACCGGCCGGCGCGTCTCCGGCGAGGTCGCCGACAACGCGCCGGATCGGATGCGCAGCGCCGGCGGTCAGCTCTGGCGCGCCGTCCGCCGCCGGCTCGCGTGGTAGCGGGTCAGACGCCGGCGTTCAGATCGGCGATCTTGATCGGCCGGCCCTCGTCGCAGCTCTTGCGCGCGGCGATGCCGGTCAGGCACGACATCGCGCCCGCGCGCGAGTCCGGCAGCCGGAGGTGCGCCGGCGCGTCGACTTTCTTGAAGATCAGATCCCTCAGGCGCTGATCGCCGCCGCCGTGCCCTTCGGTCTCGCGGGGCAAGTCGATCTTCACGCGCTGGCCGAAATTCTTGATCACGTACATCGAGGTCTCTTCGCCGGGGTTCCACGCCTGCCGCTCGTAGTCCCTGATCTCGAGGCGCCCCTTCGTGCCGTTGAACGCGAGATGGTAGCCCTCGATCGGCATGAAGCAGTTCACGGAGTAGCTCATGTTGACGCCGCTCGAGTAGCGGACGACGGCGTTCATCGTGTCGAAGATGTCGACGTCTTCCTTGAACACGCAGCCGTCGCGCTGATAGCCGTCGGCCGACTCGCAGTTCACGTACAGCGCGACCATGTTCTTCTGCGCGGTGATGTCCCAGTAGTACGCGCAGTCCTTCTTGTGCTGGCACGTCCGGCAGTTCGTGTGGCGGAACGGGCCCGCCTTGCCGTAGTTGGAGAGCGATCCGAACGCCGACACCTGCACGGGATCGGCGTCGAGCCACCAGTTGATCAGATCGAAATGATGCGTCGCCTTGTGGACCCAGAGCGAGCCGCTCTTCGCGCGCAGGCGATGCCACCGGCGGAAGTAGTCCGCGCCGTGGCTCGTATCGAGGAACCAGTTGAAGTCGACCGACGTCACCTTGCCGATCTCGCCGCTCATCAGCAGCTCTTTGATCTTCTGGTGCTTCGGCGCATAGCGATAGTTGTGGGTCACCACGATCTTCCGGCCCGATTTCTTCTCGGCGTCGAGGACCGCGCGGCACTGCGTCTCGTCGATGACCATGGGCTTCTCGGTCATCACCTCGACGCCGCGCTCCATCGCGCGCACGAGGTACTGGCTGTGGAACGCGTCGACGGTCGTGACCATCAGGAGATCGGGCTTCGCCCGCGTGAGCATCTCGTCGAAGTTCGTGAAGGTCGGGCAGGACACGCCCATCTGCGTCTTCGCGGCTTCGACGCGCAGCGGATTGATGTCGCACAGCCCGACGAGGTCGACGAGGTCCGGGTAGTCGCGAAGGATCGGCCGCCCCCACATCCCAATCCCGCGCACGCCGGTCCCGACGATCGCGTACCGCCGCTTGCCCTGCGCCGCCGCCGCCGTTGACGTCTGCCCCGCCACCAGCGCCCCCACCGCCGCCCCAGTCGCCGTCGTCACGAACTCGCGCCGAGTCAGCCCGTCGTCATGTCGCATGCTGGTTCCTCCGAACTCGAGCGAATTGTATCCCGCCGGCGCCTCTGCTTGCTATGATCCGCGCCGTGATCCGCAAGGCGTTTCGCATGGCGATCCAGCCGGGGCAGGCCGTGGAATACGAGCGGCGTCATCGTCCGATCTGGCCGGACCTCGAGCGCACGCTCATCGAGCACGGCGTGCGGACGTACTCGATCTTTCTCGATCGCGAGACACACGACCTGTTCGGGTACGTCGAGATCGAGGACGAGGCGCGGTGGAATGCGATCGCGCAGACCGAGGTCTGCCGCCGCTGGTGGCGTCACATGCGCGAGCTGATGCCGGCCAACGCCGACGACAGCCCCGTTTCGCGCGGGCTGGACGAGGTATTTCACATCGACGCGGGTTGATGGTCGGGCGGCTGAAGCCGGACGCTACAGCAGCACTCCTGTAGCGTCCGCCTTCAGGCGGACCGGGAATGTCCGGCTGAAGCCGGACACTACAGGTGGTTCAGGAGCGAGATGACGAGAGGCGCAATGACCGAGTCCCGGCAGAGTGTAACCGCGGCAATCGAGCGCGCGGGCGTGGTGGCCGTGATCCGCATGAAGGATCCCGGCAAGGTGCAGGCCGTCGTCGACGCGATTGCGGCGGGCGGCGTGCGCGCGATCGAAGTGACGATGACGGTGCCCGACGCGATCGGCCTGATCGCCGCGCTGGCGCCGAAGATTCCGCCCGGCTTCCTGTTCGGCGCGGGCACGGTCCTGGACGCGGAGACCGCGGACAAGGTGATCGACGCCGGCGCGCAGTTCATCGTGAGCCCGGTCTTCCGCCGCTCGCTCATCGAGGCGTGCCATCGCCGCGGCGTGCCCGTGACGCCGGGCTGCTTCACGCCGAGCGAGATCCTCGACGCCTGGGACGCCGGCGCCGACATCGTGAAGGTCTTTCCGGCAACGGCGCTCGGGCCCGGATACATCAAGGACGTGCGCGCGCCGCTGCCGCAAGTCAAGCTGATGCCGACCGGCGGCGTCACCGTCGAGAACGCCGGCGAATGGATCAAGGCGGGGGCCGTGGCGGTCGGCGTCGGGTCCGCGCTCCTCGACACCAAGGCCATCGAGGCCGGCGACTACGCGGCCCTGCGCGCGCGCGCCGAACGCATCGTCGCCAACGTCAACGCGGCCAGGACCTGACCACGATGCCCAAAGTGATCACCTTCGGCGAAATCATGCTCCGGCTCAGCCCGCCGGGATTCGAACGCTTCCTGCAGACACCGCAGTTCGTCGCGACGTTCGGGGGCGGCGAAGCGAACGTCGCCGTCACGCTCGCGCAGTTCGGCCTCGACAGCTTCTACGTCACGCGGCTCCCCAAGCACGAGATCGGCGAGGCGGCCTTCCGCGCGCTGCGCGCGGAGGGCGTGCGCACCGACTACATCCTGCGCGGCGGCGATCGGATCGGGATCTACTACGCCGAGACCGGCGCGAGCCAGCGCGCCTCGACGGTCATCTACGATCGCGCGCGATCCGCGATCGCCGAGATGGAGCCGGACGCGATCGACTGGAAGACGGTTTTCGGCGGCGCGGAGTGGTTCCACGTGACGGGCATCACGCCGGCGCTCGGCGACAAGGGCACGGCGGCAACCGCCAGGGCGCTCGAGGCGGCGCGCGCCGCCAAGGTTCGCGTCAGCGTCGACCTGAACTTCCGGAAGAAGCTCTGGACCGAGACGCGCGCCCAGGAAGTGATGGGACCGCTGATGCGGCACGTCGACGTCGTGATCGCGAACGAAGAGGATCTGCAGTCGGTGCTGGGCGTGCACGTCCCCGGGACCGACGTCACGAGCGGACAGCTGAACCTCGAGGGCTTCCGGCAGGCGGCCGAACGCGTGACGCGCGATTTCGGCCCGCCCATGGTGGCCATCACGCTGCGCGAGAGCGTGTCGGCGAGCGACAACGGCTGGAGCGCCGTGCTCTGGGAGGCCGGCACGAAGGAGATGCACCGGAGCCAGCGCTACGACGTGCGGCTGGTCGATCGCATCGGCGGAGGCGACAGCTTTGCCGGCGGCCTGATCTACGGGCTCGTCACCGGCCGCGCGCCGGCCGACGCGCTGAAGTTCGCCGTCGCGGCCAGCGCCCTCAAGCAAACGATTCCCGGCGACTTCAATCGATCGAGCGTCGCGGACGTCGATCGCCTCGCCGGCGGCGACGCGTCCGGGCGAGTACAGAGGTAGCGTGCGTTGAATCTCCGAGGTAGTGTCCGGCTTCAGCCGGACCATCTGCTGTCGTGTCCGCCTTCGAGAATTGGCACTTGTGTCTAGCAATAGAGCCGGACCTTTGGACGTAGAACCTCACGAGCCGGCAATCTCTTCACACTGTGGGATTCGTTCCGGCGTCCGATCACGCCGCGGAGGGCTGGCCGGCTCGGACCTCCTACTTCGACAGCGCGGAAAAAATGGCCCCTCCGCCTGTCCTGACGCCGCTGGCGGCGGCTTGGGGTGATCCGGACGCCGGTAGAGAATCGGTTCGGCAACGAGGCAACTCGATCGCTTGGGACGAATCCGCGCCGCCGCCAGGTGGGACGCTCCGGGACCATTTTTAGGGGCTTCGCTGATCGCGCTGCTCAAAGAAGTCGGCCCGAGCCGGCCAACCCACCGCGGCATGGAGGGCCAACCCGATCGGTCGGGCGGTGCGCGTGGCGGCCGGCGGCCCTCGGAGCGCGCCGACGCGCCGCGCCAGCCGGAACGCGCGCGAAGCGATTCCTCGCGGCGCCTTCCGGCCCCGTGATCCTCCACGCCTCGAAATACCACCGGCGGACCGCGGCGCCTGACGACGGCCGCCAAAGCCAGCTCGTAGACCCTATGGAAAGACCGACCCCGGCTTTGTAGTGTCGCGGATTACCCTGACGTGCGACACCTCAGAGCAGAGCCGCATACAAAGGAGGTCGGTCGTGATGCAGTCTACAACCATCATCGCGTTCGATCAGCACGCCCAGAGTGTGATGGTCGCGGTCCTCAGCGCGGGTGACGCGAGGCCCGCGCTCCATCCCCTGACCGGGGACTTGCCCACCATCGGGCGCTTCGTGGCCCGCCTGCAGCGGCGCGGGCCGGTCGAGTGCTGTTACGAGGCGGGCCCGTGTGGATTCGCGCTGCACCGGTATCTCACGGCGCAGGGCGTGGCGTGCACGATCATCGCGCCGAGTTTGATTCCCCGTCGGGCCGGCGATCGGATCAAGACTGATCGCCGGGATGCCCAGCAGCTCGCGGTGCTCTATCGGGCGGGCGCATTAACGGCCATTCATGTGCCCAGTGAAGACGAGGAAGCGGTGCGTGACCTGCTGCGGTGCCGGGAAGATGGGCAGGCCGATCTGGTACGGGCGCGCCACCGCCTGAGCAAATTTCTGTTGCGCCATGACCGGCGCTTTACCCTGGCGAAGCGCGCGTGGGGGGCGAAACATCTCGAGTGGGTGCGGGGATTGCGCTGGTCGCGCGTGGCGCTGACCCAGACCTTTGAAGCCTATCTGCGCGCAGTCGATGAGGCCGCCGCGCGGGTGGCGACGCTCGAGCAGGCCCTACGCGAGTATGTGGACGTCGCGCCGTTTCAGGACGCGGTGCGGCGGTTACGCTGCTTCAAAGGCATCAGCGATCTCACCGCGCTGACGATCGCCGCCGAGCTCGGGGACGCGCGCCGCTTCGCGAGTGCGCCCAAGCTCATGGCGTTTGTCGGGTTGGTGCCCTCCGAGCATTCCAGCGGCAGCCGGCGCGGCCGCGGGGCCATCACGAAAACCGGCAATGCGCATCTGCGCCGGGTCTTGGTCGAAGCGGCGTGGCACTACCGCCACCACCCGCATGTCGGGCGACCCTTGCACGCGCGCCAGCACGGCGCCCCGAGCGCCCTGGTCCAACGGGCGTGGGCGGCGCAGCACCGACTCTTTCGCTGTTATCACCGGCTCGCCGCCCGTGGCCGCCCGCATCAAGTCGCGGTGACCGCGGTCGCCCGCGAGCTCACCGGATTCGTGTGGGCCGCGTTGACCCAGTAATCTGATCGGCCGAGCACGCGGAAAGGAGAATCCTCGGGGCGCCTATGCGATAACGGACTCCGGTCTCGAACTCGCGCCATCGTAGAGCCAGAGCAGCTCCCGACGCATCACGGTCATGCGGTACCCAACCCGCGAATATCAGAGTGATCATCGTCGAGTGTCGCTCGGCCGATCAGACGTACCTCGTAGCCACGTCGAGCAGGAGAAGAATAGCGAAGACCTTCACAACCAGCTACTTGACACAGGTCTTTCCATATCAGGCGCCGCGGCAGCGGAAGGGCACGAGTCGAAGCGCGCGTTCCCGGCGCGCGGAGCGGGCCGCGGGCCGCCACGCGCACCGCCCGATCGATCGACACGCCCCACCCATCGACACGACGGGAACGAGTCTCCGAAAGGCATTAGGCTTTAGCCAGGGCTTATAGCCGGACCAGAACCATGCTCACGCGCCGATCGTTCTTCGCCCTCGCACCGTTCGCGGCCCTCGCCGCGTATCAAGCGGTACGCGGCGGCGACAACCGGCTCGCCGCGCGCGTGAAGCCGCCATCGATCAAGACCGCGCCGGGCGAGTACGCCCTGGGTCTCGGCACCGATCGGGACGGATTGCTGATCGTCCCGAAGACCTATCGTCACGAGACGCCGGCGCCTCTGGCCGTCATGCTGCACGGCGCGGGAGGACAGGCGCGCCGGGTCGCGGGACTCTTTTCGGTCGCGGCCGAACTCGGCGTGATCGTCCTCGCGCCCGAATCGCGCGGCCCTACATGGGACGGCATCCGCGGACGCTACGGGCCCGACATCGAGTTCCTCGATCGCGCGCTCGCGCACACCTTCGAGCGCTGCGCGATCGATCGCCGCCGCCTCGCGGTCGGCGGATTCTCCGACGGCGCGACGTACGGCCTGTCCGTCGGCCTCGGCAACGGCGACTTCTTCACGCACATCCTCGCCTGCTCGCCGGGGTTCATCGTCCCTGGAGAGGCACGCGGGCGGCCGAAGATCTACATGTCGCACGGCACCGCTGACGAGATCCTGCCGATCGCCAGGACGAGCCGCCGGATCTACCCCGAGCTCAAGCGCGCCGGCTACGACGTGAAGTACAACGAGTTCGAGGGGCCCCACACCGTTCCGCCCGCGGTCGCGCGCGAGGCGCTCACGTGGCTGCGAGGCCAATGACGGGCGGTCCGCGTACAATGGTCAATCATGCAGAAATTCCTGCTCGCTCTCGCCGTGTCCGCCGCGTGCTCCGGCTGTCTGCGATCGACGACGACCATCGATCTGAAGCCTGACGGCAGCGGAACGATCCTTCAGGAAACAGGTGTCTCATCCCAGGCGATCGCGATGCTGAAGGGATTCTCCACGGCCCAGACGGACGCCAAGGATCAGCCGGAGCTCTTCTCCGAGGAACAGGCGCGGAAGGGTGCCGAGGCGATGGGCGTCACGTTCGTGTCGGGGGAACCGTTCAAGACCGAAGCGCTCGAAGGGTACCGGGCGCGCTACCGTTTCGACGACATCACGAAGGTGCGGGTGAGCATGGAGCAGGGCGCTGGCGGGATGACGGGCGCTTCGCAGCAGCCGCCGTTCGCGTTCGCTCTGGAGAAAGGCGCGGCAGCGTCGACCCTGACGATTCAGATGCCGGAGCAGGCTCCAGGAACGAACGCGCTGCCGGGGCTGCCGGGGGCGGGCGCGGGCGGGAGCGCCGAGGAGAAGGCCCAGGCGGCGCAGGCGCTGGGCATGATGAAGTCGATGATGCAGGGCCTTTTCGTCGACGTGTCGATGAACATCAACGGGCGCATCATCAAGAGCAACGCGCCGCACGTCGAGGGATCGAAGGTGACGCTGCTCCAGATCGACTTCGACAAGCTGCTCGCTGACGAGGGGGCGCTTCAGAAGCTGCAGGGCGCGTCGGATCTCAAGGCGCTGGCCAGCGTGCCGGGCCTGAAGATCGCCGCGGAGCCGAAGGTCACGATCGTCTTCAGCCGCTGAGCAGCGCCGTCACGATCTCCTCGAACTCGCGCTCGAGCGCCATGCGCGCCACGGGCTTCCCCGCTCGCCGATACCAGTACGCGGCGTTCGACGCGTCGCCTTCCTGGCGGTGCAGGTACGCGTGCACCCAGGAGCCGGTGTCGTCCTCGATCGCCTGCGCGATCTCATGCGCCCGCTCCCAGTCGTTCCTCCCCGCGTGCCAGAGCGCCACGAGCGCCGGCGCGAGCGTCGGCGGCTCGGCCGCTTCGAGCGTCGCCTCGAATTCAGCAAACGTCATTCGATCGCTCCACGTTCATCCCGCTCGCATCGATTGTAGGCCAGTGCCATTCGTCCCATAAGTGGGACGAGCGATCCAGGATCGACTTTTCCGTTAACCTCACGGCCGGCTCATACGTATGTAAGTCGGTATGAGCCTGCTCCACGATCTTCGCTTCGCGCTCCGCCTCGTCGCCAAGGAGCGATGGTTCACCGCGGTCGCGGTGGCGGCCCTCGCGCTCGGGATCGGCGTGAACGCCACCGTGTTCACGCTCGTGAACGCGGTCCTCATCAAGGGCCTGCCGTTCAAGGACTCTGCGCAGCTCTACATGCTAGGTCCGAAGCGGCCGGCGGACAGCCGCGCGAACTCGCTCTCGTTCATCGAGCTCGAGGAATGGCGCACGCAGAGCCGGACGTTCGCCGGGATCGCGGGATTCTCGAACACCAGCATGAACCTCGCGGACGATCGCGGGTTCCCCGAGCAGGCGCGCGGCACGTATCTCACGGCCAACGCGTTCAAGGTGCTCGGACAACAGCCGCTCTTCGGCCGCGACTTCGCGCCCGGCGAGGACGCGCGGGGCGCCGAGCGCGTCGTCATCATCGGCCACGGCATCTGGAAGAACCGGTACGGCGCGGATCGCGGCGTGCTCGGCCGCGTCCTGCGCGTGAACGGGGAGCCCGCCACGATCGTCGGCGTCATGCCCGAAGGCATGATGTTCCCCACGCAGTCGGCGATCTGGATGCCGTACCGCCCGGGGGCGAACGAGACCCGCGGCGACCGGCCGCTCCAGGTGTTCGGACGCCTCCGTGCCGACGCCTCGCGCGCCCAGGCGCAGGCGGAGCTCGAGGGCCTCGCGGCCGCCTCCGCGGCGCAGCATCCCGAGACCAACAAGGAGCTGACCTCCGCGCTCGTGCAGACGTTCAGCGAGCGGTTCAACGGCGGAGAGATCAGGCAGATCTTCCTCGCGATGATGGGCGCCGTCGGATTCGTGCTGCTGATCGCGTGCGCGAACGTCGCCAATCTCCTGTTGTCGCGATCGGCGACCCGCGCGAGAGAGATCGCCGTCAGGATCGCGCTCGGCGCCTCGCGCTGGCGCGTGGTCCGCCAGCTGCTCGTCGAGAGCATCGTGCTGGGATTCATGGGCGGCGCGTTCGGGCTGCTCCTCGCGTTCGCCGGCGTGCGGATGTTCGACGCGGCGGTCGCCGACTCCGGCAAGCCGTACTGGATCCAGTTCACGATCGACTGGACCGTCATCGGCTTCCTCGCCGCCGTCTGCATCCTGACCGGCATCCTGTTCGGATTTGCACCGGCGCTGCAGGTGACGAAGACCAGCATGAACGAAGTGCTGAAGGAGGGCGGGCGGGGCACGAGCGGCAGCCGGCGCGCGCAGTGGCTGAGCGGCACGATGGTCGTCGTGGAGATCGCGCTGACGATCGTGCTCCTCGCCGGCGCCGGCGTGATGATGCGAAGCTTTCTCGCGCTCTATTCACAGGACGTCGGCATCAAGACCGACTACCTGATGCTGATGCGCCTGCAACTCCCGGACACGAAGTATCCGAAACCCGAGAACCGGATGGCGTTCTACGACCGGCTCGCGCCCAGGCTCGCCGGAGTTGCTGGCGCGGAGTCCGTCGCCATCGCGACCAACGTGCCGCCTCAGGGTGGCGGACGACGGCTGCTCGAAATCGAGGGGCGTCCGCTTGCGGAAGGCGCGCAGCGTCCGGAAGTCACGACGGTCATCGCCAGCCCGACGTACTTCGACACGCTCGGCGCGCGCGTTCAGCGCGGCCGGGCATTCTCGGAGGCCGACGGCAAGCCGGGCGCGGAGTCGATCATCATCAACCAGCGGTTCGCGACCGAGCATTTCGCTGGAGAGGACCCGATCGGCCGGCGCATCCGGTTCCCGCAGCGGCCGACGCCGCCAGGCCAGAAGCCGCCCGCGAACCAGACGCCGCCGGTGTGGCGGATGATCGTCGGTGTCAGCCCCACCATGCGCCATGGATCACCGCAGGATGCGGAGCCGCCCTCGGCCGCGTACATTCCGCTCCGACAGGAGCCGGCATCCGGCGCGCTTCTCGTCGTCCGCAGCAGGATCGATCCCGGCGTGATCATGACCGCCGTGCGGCAGGAGGTGCAGGCGATCGATCAGGATCAGCCGGTCTTCACCGTGCAGACGCTCGACCAGATGCTGGCGCAGCAACGCTGGCCGTTCCGCGTCTTCGGAACGGTCTTCGCGCTGCTGGCGACGATCGCGCTGGTGCTCGCCGCCGTCGGTCTCTATGCGGTGATGGCGTACTCGGTCGCGCAGCGCACGCAGGAGATCGGGGTGCGCATGGCGCTCGGCGCCGCCGGCCGCCAGGTGTCATGGCTGATCCTGCGGCGGGGACTCATACAGCTCGCCATCGGCCTGACCATCGGCCTGACCGGCGCGTGGTTTGCGACCGTCGCGGTTCAGCCCCTGGTCGTGCGGGTCGCCGCAACCGACCTGACGACGTTCGCGGGCATCACGATCCTGCTCAGCACCGTCGCGCTTGCCGCGTGCCTCATCCCGGCCCGGCGGGCTACCCGGCTCGATCCGCTCGTTGCGCTCAGGAACGATTAGGGTTCAGGGTTCAAGGTTCTAGTTCTGCGGCTGCTGAGGCGTCGAGGAGGAACAGCGCCTCGCGCGCGCCTCGCACGGCGAGGGCGACTGGCAGCGTGGACGCGGGATCGCTCAGCGCCTCTGCAATCGCGGGGGCCTTCGCCGGGCCGAACGCCGCAACGATCACAAGCGCGCCCGCGAGCGCCGGCAGCGTGAGCGTGAGGCGCACCTCTGGCGGTTTCGGCGCGTCGGTGACGACGGCGACGAGCCGCGACGTTTCGGCGAGCGCCGGATGGCCGGGGAAGAGCGAGCACACGTGGCCGTCGGCGCCGACGCCGAGGAGCGCGACGTCGAGCCGCGGCGGCTGACCGAGGGCAGCGGTGAGCTCGCGCTCGTAGTCCGACGCGGATCGCACGAGATCCTGATCCTCGCCGCGCATGCGGTGAACGCGCGCCGGATCGATCGCGACGCGATCGATCAAGTACTCCGCGGCGATGCGATAGTTCGAGTCCGCGTGATCGGGCGGGACCGCGCGCTCGTCGCACCAGAAAAGGTCGATCGCCCGCCAGTCGAGCCCGGCTGCCGCCAGCGCGGGACAGAAGGATTCGGCGACCGACCCGCCCGGCAGCGCCAGCGACAGCCGTCCGGCCGTTCGCGCGAGCGCGCCGACCTCGGCGGCGAGCGCGGCGGCGAGCACGTCGCGCGTGCCCACGATCACCCGCGGCGTGCGGTCAGGACACACGCGTCAGCCCTTTCGCAGCACCAGCGCGATCGCGCCGGAGAGCCGCTCCCAGTCCGCCTGCTCGCGCTCCAGCCGTGTGCGCCCTGTGCGCGTGAGCGCGTAAAACTTCGCGCGCCGTCGTTTGTCTGACGAGCCCCACGCCGATCGAATCCACCCCCGCGCTTCGAGGCGATGGAGCGCCGGATAGAGCGAGCCCTGCTGCACATGGAGCTCTTCGTTCGAGATCTCGCTGATGCGCTGCGCGATGGCCCAACCGTGTCGCGCTTCGACCTGGAGCGTACGCAGGATCAGCAGGTCGAGCATTCCCTGGATGAGATCGGTCGGTTTCATGCACACCACACCGGTATGGCTGAGGATCATGATGTCGATTATCGACACGATGCTACGTCGTCATCTTGTCGATAATCAAGGGGAGAGTACGATTACGATCGCGAACGCCGCAAAATGCCCGATCTTTTCGCTCCAGCTTGACGACGTCCGCTGCGGGGCCTACAGTCCCGCGCACCTAGCAATAGTCCTCTCCGCGGCAGACTTCGCCGCACAACTGACAGAAGTGCCCGCTTCCGTCCGCACGGAACAGTTGTGCCTGCCAAGCGAGCCCCCGGAGGGGAAGAGAGGTGTGTATGGGAATCCTCCGCCTGTTTCACTGCCTCGCATCCCGCCTGATCCTGGCCGCCGCTGTCGTCCTCACCAGCGTGTCGGCGTGGGCGATCGTCACGAACATGACCGACGTCGAGCTCGTCCACGATGCTGTCGCCGTGCACGTGCTGCAGACCACGCTGAACGCGCTCCCCGTCGACGAGGAGTTCCTCGAAGCCTTCGAGATAGGCGACGAGCTCTTCGGGGCGGCCTTCAACGCGCTCGACGGCGGCGGCGCCAACGTGGGCCGCGGCCAGCGGTACACGCGCGTGCCGCGCGCCGACCTCCAGGGCGCGGGCGAATGGCGCAACCACACGCCCGACCGTGTCACCGGACCGAACGCGGGCGGCTGCTTCGAATGCCACGAGCAGCCGTTCGAGGATGGCGCCGGCACCGCGGCGCTCAACGTCCACCGCGATCCATTCCGCACCGGGCTGGTTGGTCAGTTCGTCGAGCGGAACACGCCGCACGTCTTCGCGCCGGGCGCCATCCAGCGGCTGGCCGAAGAGATGACCGACGAGCTCAGCGCGGATCAGGCGCGCCTGGTCGACGAAGTGTGCAGGTTCGGCGGCACGCGCAGCGTCTCGCTGACCGCGAAAGGCGTCAACTTCGGCACGCTCGTCGGAAGACGCGCATCCGGCCAGTCGTGCCGGGTGACGTTCGACACGGATGGCGTCCGCGGGATCGATTTCCTGCCCTCGGTCGACAACCCCGCCGCTCCACCCGAGCTCATCGTCCGGCCGTACCAGTGGAAAGGGAGCGTGCCGTTCCTTCGTGACTTCAATCGAGGCGCGGCGCACAACGAGCTCGGCATGCAGGCCGTGGAGATCGTCGGCAGCAACGTCGACGGCGACTTCGACGGCGTCCGCAACGAGTTGACCATCGGAGACTTGACCGCGCTGACGGTGTACATGGCCGGCCAGCCGAGGCCGACGACGCTTCTCGAGCTGAACGGGCTCGGGCTGCTGTCGCCGGCGCTTACTCCCGCGCAGATCTCGCAGATCAATCGAGGACGTCAGGTCTTCTCCGAGGTGCAGTGCACGTCGTGCCATATCCCTGCGCTCACCATTACCACGCCGATCTTCAGCGAGCCGAGCCAGAATGCGGCATATCGCGACGGGACGAACTTCCCCGCCGGACAGCCAACTGCGGGCGTGCTGGATCCGGCCAATCCAATCCGGTTCGATCTCACGCGCGATCAGCCGGACAACATCATCCACAATGTGCCCGGCCAGGGGACCGTCCATCTCGGCTCGTTCAAACGCGACAGCTCGAACCGGGCAATCGTCGAGCTGTTCGGCGACCTCAAGCGGCACGTCATGGGACCGCGTCTCGCCGAGCCCGTCAACGAGATTGCGGGCGACGACGTGACGCCGATACCGATCGATCCCCGAAACCGGCACACGCCGGATACGTTCCTCACGGAGAACCTGTGGGGCGTCGGATCGACCGCGCCGTACATGCATGACGGCCGTGCCACAACGCTGGCCGAAGCGATCCTCGAGCACGGCTCGGGGGCCAGCAACGACACGAGCGAGGCGCGCGGAGCGCGGTCCGCGTATCTCGCGCGCGGCTCCACTGACAAGAGGGCGCTGATCGCGTTCCTCGAGAACCTCGTCCTCTTCAAGCTCGAAGAAGAGGAGGAGGGGGCAACGGCGCTCACGGCGCCGGACACGGCGGCGGCCCTCCGGTCGCTCGTCGGCATGCCGACCAGGCAGCAGCGCGTCAAGATCGCGCCGAAAGGGTTCAGGATCGTGCTGCAATAGGTGTGTGTCGTTCGTCCCTGCGCCCGGGCGGCTGATCGATGTGGGGGGATTCTCCCTGCATCTGCACTGCTCGGGCGCAGGAACACCGGCCGTCGTCCTCGACGCCGCGCTCGGCGGATCGTCGGTCAGCTGGTCGTGGGTGCAGCCCGAGATCGCCAGGCTGACGCGCGTGTGCAGCTACGATCGCGCCGGGTACGGATGGAGCGAGCCGGGCCCGCTGCCTCGCACGGCGGGCCGGATGGCGGAGGAGCTCCGTACACTGCTGGACAGGGGCGGCGTGCCGCCGCCCTTCGTGCTCGTCGGGCATTCCTTTGGCGGTCTCATCATGCGGATCTTCGCGGCCCGCTACCGCGACGAGGTCAGCGGACTGGTACTCGTCGATGCGGCGCATCCCGAAGACTGGGTCGCGCCCGCTCCGAAAGAGCAGATCAAGATCGAACGCGGCGTGCGGCTGTGCCGCTACGGGGCGCGGGCGGCGAAGTTCGGCGTCGCGCGGCTCGTCGCGTCGCTGGGATCCGCCGGCGTCTTCGGCGGGGCGCGGCTGATCGCGCGGATCATCAGCCGCGGCGATCTCAGGCGCGAAGACGAGGGCATCCTCGCGCCGGTCTGGAAACTCCCTCCGGAAGCGCGCGCGCCGCTCCGCCAGTTCTGGACCGAGCACAAGTTCTTCACGTCGCTCGGGAGCCACATCGAGTCTGTGTGCGTCAGCGCCGGCGAGGCACTGCAGGCTTCCGCGCAGGGCTACGGCGACCTTCCGCTCGTCACGCTCTCGTCGACGGATCCCGGCGACTATCGCCTCGCTCAGCAGGACGCGCTGACACGTCTCTCCACCAGGGGCCGGCACCTCGTCGCATCGAACAGCGGCCACTGGATTCCGCTCGAGGAACCGCAGCTCGTCATCGACGCCATCAAGTCGGTGCTCTGAGCGTTTTCAAGAATGCTGTAGTGTCCGGCTTCAGCCGGACTTCAGCGGGTCCGCCTGAAGGCGGACACTACGTACAAATGAAAGCGTCTATCGGATGGCGGCCTTTTGCGCGGCGGCCCATCGCTCCAGATGGTCCCGGTAGGCGGACACGCGTTCCGGCTGCGACGCCGAGCGATCGTCCTTCTCGTCCGGATCCGTGCAGACGTCGAACAGCTTCGACCGGCCGCTGTCGATCTCGTAGAGATATTTCAGGCACCCGTCCACCAGTCCCAGCCAGCCTTGCGCGTAGTCGGTGTAGAAGAGCGACATCCGCGCGCGCGGCGCGAGAATCGACGTGCCCTGATACGTCGCGACTTCGGGCAATCCGAGAAGGTCGAGAATCGTGGGTGCCGCATCGACAAGGCTCACCGGATCCTTCTTCCGGATTTCGCTCGTGACGGCGCCGGGGGCGACGATGAGAAACGGCACGCGGACGTTCTCTTCGTAGATGAACAGCGTGTGGGCGAAGTTGCCCGGATGCTGTCCAAACGCTTCGCCGTGGTCGCCAAAGACGACGAGCAGCGTGTCGTCGTAGAGTCCGCGCGCCTCGAGGCCCTGAATCAACGCTGCAAGGGCCGAGTCCGCCTCGTAGAGCGCGTTCCGGTAGCGCGCGAAGTCGTCCGATCCGGTGAAGGGGCCCGGTACGTTCGCGGCATACGGATGGTGACCGGCGATCGGCAGGTACAGCGCAAAGAACGGCGCCGGACGATCGCTTTCGTCGATCCACCGAAGGATGCGCCGCACGGACGCGTCTTCGTCGACCCCGAAGCTCGATCGCACGTTCCCGCCGATGGCGCCGGCGTCCTCGAGCACGTCGAACCCGCGGTTGTCGATGATCGATCGCATGCCGAGGTAGTCGAACCTGCCCGAATGGAAGAGCGCCGTGCGATAGCCGGCCGTTCGCAGCACCGACGCGATCGACGTGCACGTCGCTCCCGCGTAGAGGTCCGGACTGCTATCGAGCGCCGTGTAGCGGGAACAGAGCGTCGTGAACAATCCCTTGACGCTCTCCGGGTACACCACGTACGCGCGGTCGGCCACGACCGCCTTGCGCGCCAGCGCGGTCAGCGTCGGCATCGGATCGTCGGCCGCGCCCCACGCGCGGAGATAGCGCGACGCCGTCGATTCGAGGACGACGACGATCACGTTGCGGCGCGCGGCAATGCCCTTCAGCCGCGACAGGCCGTCGCCGTCCCATGGTCCGAACGGCGTTGCCCGCCAGTCCGCCGTCGTGCCGCCCGAACCCACGCGCGGGATCATCGATGCCGCCAGCGCGCCGAACGCATTGCGGTGGCGGAGGCGTGTGTCGATGCGCGCCGATGCGATCGGCCCGAGCGCCGCAACGACAGCCAGAGCGGCAACCCACGAACGCCGGACGCGAAACTGCATGCGGGTGAGCGCGAGAGGAACGATCACCGCGGCAGCGAGCGGAGCGCACAGGCCGGCGACGTTGCGGAGGTTGACGTGGTGCGCGATGGAGTCGGCGAGCGCGCCGCCGGTGGCCCTGATCATCCCGACGGTCAACGGCGTCGAGAGGACGGCCGCGATCGGCACGTTGATCGCCGCATAGATTGATACGAGCCCGTAGAGGATCCACGCGCCGGCCGGCGGCAGGAGCACACGGTCGACGAGCCAGAACGCGAGGACGGTCAACGCGTCCTGCCAGAGATACGCGAGCGGCGCCCAGGCAGACAGCGGCATCGCCTCGCGCGACAGCGCCAGCGTCGCCGCCTTCGAGACGGCGAGCACCGCGAGAAGGCTCGCCGCCCTCAGCGCGCGACGAGATTCAGCCGCTTGAGCAGCCACAGCGACACGGGCACGCCCGTGGCCTGCCTGTTCCAGATCCAGTCGTGAACGAGCGTCCAGCGTGCAGGAGACCGGCGATAGAAGGCGCCTCGGTCGCCGATGAATGCCAGCGGTATCACCAGAAGATCCGCGTCGTCAAGCGAGCGCGGCTCGAAGAGCTCGTGGCGGAACACCACGGCGTCGCCGAGGAACGTGCGCGCGATGTCGATGTGCTCGCGCTGGTCGTCGACGATCGTCAGTTCCGCGTGCGGGAGCAGACGGCGGAGGATGAGCGCCGTGCGCGGAAAGAGTCCGCCGCCGACGATCGTCACGCGCGCGATCGGGTGGAGATCCCGGATGAGCGTTCGCAGCGCGCGCTCGTGAGCGGCAAGCACGAGCCGCTGGAGCACTCGCGACCGCAGCGACGATTCGCTCGAGCGATTCCAGGCTGAACACGTCGAGCCATCGCAGCACCGGTGGCCACGCGCTGTGCTGCGCGCCCGCGACGGCGTGTCCCGGCAAGCGCGTCCAGTGCTCGCCGGGCCGCCGGTGGTGCTCGACGTGATAGCCGTCGTTGAAGAAGCAGATGTTGTAGAGCCGTCCGTAGTGGCTGGTCGTTCCGCGGGCGTGCTCGAAGTACCCCTGCAGGAAACACAGGCCAAGCCCCACCGCGTAGCCCGGCACGTAGACGGTGAAGAAAAAGCGCGGCGCGGCCAGCGCCATCGCGAGCCAGAGCGACACGACGACCCCGGTCTCGACAAGGAGGAGCGGGCTCGCCGTCAGGCGATGCGGCCGTCCGGAATGATGCTGCAGGTGCCGGTCGCGCCACAGCGTCTGCGGAATGCCGAGCACGGCGCTCAGGTACACCGAGAACGCGAGGTTCAGCTCTCGGGCGCGGAAGAACGGCGTGTGTATGAAGGTGTGCGCGATCGTGTTGGCGTTCCACCACAACCCGATCGCGACGAGCGGAACAGAGGGCACGAAGAGCAGCGCAGCCCCGTGCACGATCGACAGGCCCACGAGCACGGCGTCCCAGGCGGAGTGCCGAAGGACGCTCCCCACCCTCGCGCCGACCGGCACGCTTGCGTCGACCGCCATCGCTTCCGCCTAGCGCTCCGCGAGCGCGGCCTTCAGCTTGCCCACGATGCTTCCCTGGTCGCGGACCCCTGTCATGCGCACGACGCCCATGCGGATCGGATAGACGTCAGGCGCCGACGGCGGCTCAGCCGCCTTTCGGATCCGTCCGGCGGCAACGAACCGCCCTCCAAACCCGACCCCTGCCTCTTTGCCCGCGACCGACTTCAGGTCGGCCCACTCGTTCGCGCACGTGCGGTCCTGGTTGGACGGGCAGGAGTAATAGAGATAGCCCTTCTGCGGCGACGTGTAGTCGTCATTGTTCCTGGTGTCGGCGACGGCGAACGCGCCCCAGACCTGCACGCGCTGCGGCGCGCCCTCGGCGGGCTCGAACACGACCTTCTCGACGACGGCGTAGACGCCGACGGGATCGCTCGCCATCGGACGGGCGGCGCCGGCAGCGAACACCATAGTCGCGGACACGAGGATGGCTGACGTTCTTGTGTGCATGGCCTCTCGCTTTCTACCGTCATTAGACGCCAGAAGCAGGGGGACTGGGAGTTAGTAACCGTGAAGGTTCAGGGTTCAGGGTTCAAGGTTCAAGGTTCAGGTTCAGGTTCGGGAACCAGGCACCTGCGAACCCAGAACCCTGAACCTTGAACCCTGAACTTTGAACCCCCACTGGTGTTCGCTCTGCGCCAATCGGTCGTTCTAACACCCAAGGGCCGTAGTCTGCCCGGAGGGAGGGGACGTGCGGGTCGAGTTCCACGCGACGGGGGGCATGGTGGGGCGGGCGCGGGTGGTATCGCCGGTGACGCTTGACGACAGCGGCCTCGGGGAGGCCGACCGGCGGGCGCTCGAACGGCTCGTGAGGAACGCACGGTTTTTCGAGCTTCCGGCTCAGCTTAACGGGTCACGGGGTTCGGTGGATCGGGTGTGCCGCATCACGATCGAGCACCTGGGCCAGCGGCACAGCGTCTGCGTCAGCGAGCCGGTGCACGGGCCTGCGCTTCGGAGGCTGATCGATCGCATTCGCACGATTGCCGCTCCGCGGCGGGTCCGGCAAATCGGGGACACTCAATCGGGACAGTCACGCGTGACTGTCCCCCTTGACTGTCCCGATTGAGTGTCCCCTCTACTTCTTCTTCCTGCTTCCGCGTCCGCGCCGGACGGCGGCCTCGATCCGCGGCCAGGCGGAGCGCAGGAGGTCGCGCGTCTCGTCGTAGGTGAGCCGGCGCAGCGCCTGCTTGTAGCGGCACCAGCGCAGCCGCCGTCCCTCGCGTTCCTTCCCGGGATCGTCGGTAGTCACGACGAAGTAGTGGACGCGATACCGGTTGTCGCCGAAGACAAACGCCATCGAGCCCGCGCGTCCGGCGACGCGGCCGTCGACACCCGCTTCCTCGAGCGCCTCGCGCACCGCGGCGTCCTTCCGCGTCTCTCCCTCTTCGATGTGGCCTTTGGGGAAAATCCAGTTGTCAGGGTTGCGGCGCGCGGTGACGAGCAGTATCCGAGGCTCGTCCTTTCCGGGCCGCACGACGATGGCCCCGGCCTGCTCGATGCGAAACACCTTCACGCGTGGTTTTCTGGCACTCCGGCCGCCTGGCACACGTGACATTGTAGCGACGTTGACGCGAATCCGATCCACGCGGACTTGCCTCCGGCACCCGCATTGAACCATTCTTTGCTCATCCGATGTTGCACGCGATGCTCCTGCTCCTGCTGGCAGCGGCCGCCGGCGGCCAGCCGCCGCTGCGCGTCGAGCGCTCGATCGATCTCGCCAGGTACTCCGGCAAGTGGTACGAAGTGGCGCGGCTGCCCAACGGCTCTCAAAGCCGCTGCGCCTCCGACGTCGTCGCCTACTACACGACGAGGGCGGACGGTGGGATGACCGTCGTCAATCAGTGCCGGAAATCGGACGGCGGTATCACCGAGGCGCGCGGCCTGGCGCGGAAGGCGGGGGACCGGAACAACAACGCCACGCTGCAGGTGCGCTTCGCGCCGGCGATCCTGTCGTTCCTGCCAAGCGTCTGGGGAGATTACTGGATCATCGGGCTCGGCCCTGACTACACGTGGGCCGTGGTCGGAACGCCGAGCCGCGAGTATCTCTGGATCCTCTCGCGTACGCCGTCGATGAGCCAGTCGGCCTACGAACAGGCGCTCGAAATCGCGAAGGGAAACGGGTTCGATACGACGGCGCTGCAGAAGACCCCGCACGTGCCGCGCTGACGGACGCGACGGCTCAGCGCGCCTGTGCTTCGACGCCGACCGGACAGCTCACGCCCGTGCCGCCGAGCCCGCAGTAGCCGTTCGGATTCTTCGACAGATACTGCTGGTGATAGTCCTCGGCGTAGTAGAACTCGGGCGCCGGAAGGATCTCGGTCGTGATCTGGCCGAAGCCGCGCGTCGCGAGCTGCTCCTGGAACATGTCGCGCGATCGCTCCGCCGCCTCACGCTGCGCTTCGTCCAGCACGTAGATCCCCGAGCGATACTGCGTGCCCACGTCGTTGCCCTGCCGCATGCCCTGAGTGGGATCGTGGCTTTCCCAGAACACCTTCAGGAGCGTGTCGTACGAGATCTTCTTCGGATCGAACACGACGAGGACCACCTCGTTGTGGCCGGTCATTCCGGTGCAGACCTCGCGGTACGTAGGATTGGGCGTCAGGCCGGCAGCGTACCCGACCGCCGTCGTGTACACGCCGGCGAGCGGCCAGAACTTTTTCTCCGCGCCCCAGAAGCACCCCATCCCGAAGATCGCACGCTCGAGCCCGTCGGGAAACGGCGGCGCGAGCCGCGCACCGTTGACGTGATGCGCCGCCGGCACTTCCATCCGCTCGGCGCGGCCTGGCAGCGCTTGCTCGCTGGTTGGCATGCGGGATTTGGTGAACATGCCTCTCAGTATAGAACCGGTTCAAGGTTCAGGGTTCAAGGTTCAAGGTTCGGGTTCAGGTTCGGGCGATCGTGAACTTGGAACCCCGAACCCTGAACCCTGAACCTTGAACCTTGAAGCCCAAGCTAAGGCGTCAATTCCTGCAAGATCCTTCTGATGTTCCTGTCGACCTCTTCCGCGCGCGGGATGTCTCGCAGCGCACGAAACAGGACTGGCAACTCGGGCTTGTCTGCGGTCGACGCGCGATGGAGTTCGCCGGTCTGCTCGTCCCAGCGCAGAGCAATGACGGATTCCCTGCCGGGACCGGTCGACCAACGGTCGAGCACGCCGCGCGTGTCGTCGAGCCACTGCGAGGAGCAGCAGCTCAAGGCGCGGGGCGAGACGATCGCGACGCGTCCCGTGACGTCTTCCGCCACGAACGGCGGACGCACGGCGAACGGCAGCGCCCACTCCCAGCTCCTGACCGGCACGCCCAGCACGAGCAGTGTGCCCTCCGGCGCCCCCAGCGCGGCGCGATGGGCATCGTCCACGGCCTTGCGCGAAACAGCGGCAATCGTGTTCCAGTCCCGCACGGATCGGTGAAGGAGCACGACGTAGACGGCGAGAACGATCGCAGCGGTCGCGGTCGCGAGCCGTCTCGTGCGGCGCGGTGAGCTCGCGGCCGCAAGACGATCGAACAGGATCGCGAGTGCGACGGCCCATCCCACTGCGGCGAGATACACGTGTCGCGGCGATGAATACCCTGCCACCGCCACGGGAGCGACGCCGATCAGCCACCACACCGGCCCGAAGTACACCAGCTCGCCGAACTTCCTGGCGCTCACGACGGCGACGGCTGTCAATCCGGCGAGCACGAGCCACAGCATCACAGCCGATCCGTGGATGTCGCCGGTGACGACGTGGACGGCGTGACGTTCGACGAGCGCGACGAAGTTCGCGACTGCCCCTGCGCCGAGCGAGCCTTCGCGGGCGACCTGGCCGAAGAGCGCGTAGCGCACCCAGAGATAGCCCGCGGTCATCGCCGCGAACGGGAGGTAGGGTGCGAGAAATCGGGCGATCGGCTGCCAGGAGCGCCGCAGCACCAGGAGGTCGTACGCCGCGAGCGTGCCGACCATCGTGATCGTGTTCTGCTTCGTGAACAGCGCGACGAAGAACAGCAGAAGCGACAAGGCATACAGGCGGTGAACGGCCGATCCCGACGCACGCCATCGCACGTAAGCGAGAAACGACGCGAGGTAGAAGAACGCCGGCATCGAATCCACCCGTCCCGTGATCCAGGCCACGCTCTCGGTGTGCACGGGCAGGAGGACGAACACGAGACCCGCGGCCGCCGCCGCTCGAAGCGACAGCGACGCGGCGGATCGCGCGATGGCCGCGACGAGCAGCCCGTTGGCCGCGTGAATGAGGATGTTGAGAACGTGATGAAGAACCGGCGACGCGGCGCCCGCGAGCGCCGTCAGCTGATAGGAGACGGCCGGGAACGGCCGTACCTCGTCCGGCGTGAAGCCCCAGATGTGGTCCATCCACGACGTGTGGAACCAGCGTGGAAAGTACGACCACGGCTTCTCAGCCAGCAGCTGCACGACGCCGAAGTCGTCGCGCACGAAGTAGTCGTCGATCGTCGAGAGGTACGGCAGGATCGCGGCCGCGATGATGAAGACGACGGCGGACACGTGGCTTCCGGCTTCAGCCGGAAGATCAGCGCCGGACAACGGCTTCCGCCTGAAGGCGGAAGCCACACGATCGAACAACTCGCTCACGTGAATCGGTACTTGATGATCAGCCCGATCATGTTGAAGCCGGTCTTGAGCGTGCCCTTCAGGTTGCCGGTGATCTTCGATTCGCCTACGCGTCCGCGATAGTTCACCGGCACCTCGATCACTTTCAGCCGCCGCTTCAGCGCGAGGATGACCATCTCCGGCAGGAAGTGGGACCCGCCCACGGTCAGGTCGCCGCGGATCTGCTCGAGCGGCGCGCGGTGCATGAGCCTCAACGTGCACCCGCAGTCGCTGAGCGACGGGCCGCCGTAGAGGAGCTGCAGCATCTTGGCGACCGACCAGTTCCCTATGCGCAGGAACCATCCCATGTTCGCCTGATCCCAGACGAGCTCGCGCGTCGTGCGCGTGCCGCAGACCATGTCGAAATCATCCGCGTACGCGAGGAGCTTCAGGACGTCCCGGCCAATGAACGTGCCGTCCGGCTCCGCAAGGATGACGATGTCGCCGGTCGCTTCGGCGAGCCCGCGCCGGAGCGCGTGGCCGTAGCCCTGCTGCGCCTCGCGCACGACGCGCGCGCGCGTCATGCCGGCTTCTTCAGCGGTGCGGTCGCGCGAGTTGTTGTCGACGACGATCACTTCGTCCACGACGTCCGGGAGGAAGAAGTCCTCGACGGCCGGACGGATGTAGCCCTCTTCGTTGAAGGCCGGCAGGACGACGCTGACCGTTCTGGTTCCGTGCATCTCGGAGTCGCGGTTCACAGGTTCACGGGTTCATGGGTTCACAGGTTCACGGGTTCACAGGGTCATAGGTTCATAGGTTCATAGGTTCATAGGTAAACGAACTCGTGAACCTCGTGAACCTCGTGAACCCGTGAACCCCGTGAACCCGTGAACCCGTGAACCTCATCCTGTCCAAACACCCGGCAGGTTCTTGCGGATCTCGATGGCGTCGAACGCCGGGCTGGAGCGCGCGCCCTGCTGCCGGACCCACGCGGCCATCGCGCGCAGGCCCTCGTCGAGCGGCGTGGCCGCGCGGTCGCCGAAGACGCGGCGCATCTTCGCGTGATTCGAATGCGCGTGCAGCGCCTCGTGGCGCGCCGGCAGGTGCTCCACATTCGGCGGAACGCCCATCGCCGCCGCCACGCGAACGGCGAGATCGTTCAGCGAGCACGGATGGTCGGCGCCGATGTTGAACACCTCGTTCCAGGCGCGCGGCTCTTCGATCGCCGCCGCCATCACGGGCGCCACATCGTCGATGTAGCTGAAGGAGCGCGTCTGCGTGCCGTCGCCGAAGATCGTCATCGGCCGGCCGCCGAGGATCTGGTTCATGAAGATGCCGACGACGTTGCGGTAGCGATCGCCGATGTTCTGGCGCGGACCGTAGACATTGTGCGGGCGGAAGATCATGTAGTCGAGGCCGAACATCGATCGGGTCGCCGCCAGCTCCTGCTCCACCGCGTACTTCGCGATGCCGTACGGATCCTCGGGCGCGGGCCGCGTGTCCTCGATCATCGCGTCCGATCCGTTCGGCGCAGCCGAGCCGCTTCCGTACACCGCGATGGAGGACGCGAACACGAAGCCCTTCACGCCGGTGTTGACCGAGGCATTGATGACGTTGGCGCTCCCGATGACGTTGTTCGTGTAGTTGAAGCGCTTGATGAAGTGGCTCAGGCCTTCGGCCGCGTACGCGGCGAGGTGGTAGACGTAGTCGAAAGCGCGCTCGGCGAAGAGCCGGTCAACCAGCATGTAATCGGTGACGCTGCCCGCGACGAAGGTCGCGCCCGCGGGGACATTCGCCTGGAAGCCACCGCTCAAGTCGTCCAGGAGGGCGACATCGTGGCCTCGCGCCAGGAGCGCGTCGGCGACATGGGAGCCTATGAAGCCGGCTCCGCCGGTCACGAGCACGCGGGCCATTCGGGCCAGCATCCTACCATGCCAGCGCCGATCCAACCCTTTGGACCGGCGATCCTGCAGACCGCCGTGATTCGTCACATTCCGCTTGAAATAGTCCCGATTTCCCGTAGATTCAACACCTCTGGACTGGCACCGGCGTTGCTCCGGTTGAGTTCCGTCCCAACACACCCAATCGGACTTGCAAGTTGAATACGGCCATTTTTCGGGGAATCGGAGGAGGATGCATGAGGAACCTTCGCAAGTTTGAAGGGCTGCTCGCGTTGATATTGGTACTGGGCTTTGCGGCCGCTGCGGCCTCGCAGACCACGCTCGGGCGCCTGAGCGGCTCCGTGCTCGATTCGTCCGGGGCAGCACTCCCTGGCGCGACGATCACGATCACGAACGAGAACACGAACCAGACGCAGTCGACCGTTGCCGGCGAGAACGGCGGCTACGTGATTGCGCAGGTTCCGGCCGGCAACTACAAGGTGGAGTTCTCGCTGCAGGGCTTCAAGACGTCTGCATTCAACGCAGGTGACGATCGTCGTCGGACAGGAGTACTCGCTGTCGCCGAAGCTCGAGCTCGGCGCGATCACCGAGCAGGTGGAAGTGACGGCCGGCTCGTCGCTCGTGTCGACGACGACGCCCGAAGTGAGCGCGACGGTCCTGCAGCGGCAGGTGCTCGACATCCCGCTCGCGAACCGTGACGTCACGAACCTGATCAAGCTGCAGCCCGGCGTGCAGCCGTTCATGAACCGGACGAACACCAGCATCAACGGCGGCCGGCCCACGTGGACGCAGGTCACGCTCGACGGCATCAACATCCAGGACAACTTCATCCGGGTGAACTCGCTCGACTTCCTGCCCAACCGGCCGACATCGGACTCGATCGCAGAGTTCTCGATCACGACGTCGGTTTCGGGTGCTGACTCGGCCGGCGGGGCCAGCTCGGTGCGCATGATCACGCCCTCGGGATCGAACCGGTTCACGGGCAGCGTGTTCGAGTTCAATCGCGACGCCAAGTACGCCGCGAACTCGTTTTTCAACAACGCCGCCACACCATCGGTCCCCAAAGCGGAACTAAGCCGGCACCAGTTCGGCGGCCGACTCGGCGGACCCGTTCAGAAGGACAAGATTTTCTTCTTCGGCTACTACGAGGGATACAGGCAGACCCAGCAGACCTCGCAGAACCTCACGATTCCGGCGAACCCGGATTTCTTCGACGGCGTGTTCCGCTACGTAGGGACCGACGGCGTCGCCCGGTCGGTGAACGTGATGCAGTTGTCGGGTCAGACCGTCGACTCCAAACTGCGATCGGATCTCTTCGCGAAAGTTCCCGCATCATCGAACGTCAACAACTTCGATGTCGGCAGTCACGGGTGCGGTGAAGAACACCGCTGGTTACCGATTCAACCAGACCGACAAGACCGACCGCGATCAGTACTCCTTCCGCATCGACTACACGCTCTCGGACAGCAACCGGTTCGAAGGTGTCTACAGCTACTTCAAGGAGATCGACGACCGCCAGGATCTCGACGCCATCACACCGGATCGGCCGCTCGTGTACACGAATTCCGATCCCAAGCGACTTGCCCTGGCGTGGCGCTGGATGGGCAGCTCGAACTTCCAGAACGAGGTGAGGGGCGGCTTCAACCTCGCTCCCGTCCAGTTCGTGAGCGACTGGGTCTACAGCGGGAACCAGTACACGACGGCGCTCGGGATCATCAACCCGATCGGCGGCAACGGCACGGCCATCGGCTTCCAGCCGCAGGGGCGCTACACGAACACGTATCAGATCAACGACACGGCCAACCTGATGCTCGGCAGCCACCAGCTGCAGATGGGTGGAAGCTGGCAGCGCAACCATGTCAACCCTTACAACTTCGCGGGCGCGTTCCCCCAGGTGAACTTCGGATATAGCCCCGTCGCACCGGGCAGCCTCACGCTAACGAGCGGCCAGTTCCCGGGCGGTATCACCGCAGCCGACCTCGGCACGGCCAACGCAATGGCCGCCTGGCTGAGCGGCGCAGTCACGTCGGTGCAGCAGACGTTCCAGGTTCAGGATCAGAGCACAGGATTCGTCGGAGGTGTGCCCTCGAACGAGAACTACACGCTCGACAACATCGCCGCGTACGTCCAGGACAACTGGCGCTGGAAGCCGAACTTCACTGTGCGTGCGGGCCTCAAGTGGGAGTACTACAGCCCGCTGCGTGAGGACAACAACCTCGGGCTTCCTGCCGATCTTCAACGACCGGTCGCTCGACCAGGTCATGCTCGACCCGGCCACGCAGGTCACGTTCGTGGACGGCGACTTCTACAACAAGGACCTGAACAACTTCGGTCCGACGATCGGCTTCGCCTGGGACGTCACGAAGGACGGCCAGCACGGCGGTTCGGGGCGGGTACTCGCTGACCTTCGTGAACGAGGAAACGGTGACGGTTGGACGCTCGGCATCCCGAGGCAATGCCGGCCTCAGCAGCGCCAGCGCGGTGAGCAACCAGTTCGCAAGCGGTCGTGTCCGGCGTCCCGGTGGTTCCGACCCCGGCGTTCCTGTCAACACGGACACTGGGCGATCAGATTGCGCTCAGCGCCAACGCGGCGCTGTGGGGCATCGACCCGAACATCGACGCTCCGCACGTCCACCAGGTCAGCGTCGGCATCCAGCGCGAGATCGGCTGGTCGACGGCCGTCGAAGCTCGCTACGTCGGCACGTTCGGTCGCGGCATCTGGCGCGGCACCGACTTCAACCAGGTGAAGATCAGCCCGGAATTCCTGGCCGACTTCAACCGCGCACGCTCGAACGGCTTCCTCGCGCAGCAGGCCGGTCTTTCCTTCAGCCCGGCGTTCAACCCCGCCGTGCCGGGAAGCGAGCCGCTCACGGTGCTCCCGAATTTTGGGAGTGCTTACCGCCGCCAACGTAGTCAATAACGTCCAGACGAACCAGGTCGCAGGCCTGGCTGACTTCTATATGACCAACCGCGTCGCGGGCTGCGCTTGCGACGTTCATGCAGAACCCGGCGATCTATCGCATCGCAGGGGCTGTCGAATGGCGGCTTCAGCGACTACAACTCGCTGCAGTTCGAAGTGCGCCGGCAGTTCCGGAACGGCTTCTTCGGTCAGGTGAACTACACGCTGGTCCGACACGAAGACCGACTCGGCCGGGACGGCGCAGAACCGGTTCGAAGCGTTCATGGACAACCTCCGTCCAGAGCTCAACACCGGCCGTTCGCAGTTCCACGTCACGCACGTCGTCGCGGCAAATGCGATCTACGAGCTGCCGTTCGGCATCGGCAGGAAGTGGTTCAACTCGAGCGGCGTTCTCGACGCGGTCGTCGGCGGCTGGCAGCTCGGCATCGATCGTCTCGTGGTCGAGCGGCTCGCCGATCAGCATCACCTCGCAGCGCGGCACGTTCAACCGCGCCGGCCGGTCAGCTGCGGCGACCCCATCTCCTGCAACACGGCGTTCAGCACGCTGTCGGAGGAAGAGATCAAGAATCTGCTCGGCATCTACAAGGTGGCGGAAAAGATCTACTGGATCGATCCGAAGGTGATCGACCCGGTGACAGGACGAGCCGTTGGTGCCGACAACCTGGCGAACGCGGCCGGCTTCAACGGCCAGGTGTTCTTCAACCCTGGCGCCGGAGAGGTCGGAAACCTTTCGATTCTGAGCTTCGACGGCCCGCCGCAGTTCCGCATCGACCTCGCGCTCTCGAAGCGGATCCGGATTACCGACCGCCACCGCTTCGAACTGAAGGGCGAGGCGTTCAACCTGACGAACACGCCGAGCTTCTTCCGCGGCGACATGGACATCAACAGCACGACGTTCGGCCGCCTCACGTCCGTCAACCTCGGCTCGCGCGTCGTCCAGCTCTCGATTCGGTATGAGTTCTAAGAAGTAATCAGTCGGTCGTTCGGTCGCTCGGTCGTCCGGTCGTTCGGAAAGACATTCAGATCACAGTCGTGGGGCTGTGGTCTGAATGCTCTTCCGAACGACCGAGCGACCGGACGACCGGGCGACCGGCACTATCCGTTTTCCCCGATCACTGCAAAAATCAGCAGCGCCACAGCGATAGCCACGATCACCAGGAACAGAATCTTCCAGAAGCTTTTCGGATAGTCGCCGGCCATGCGGCCGGTCACGCCGTTCACGATCACCTGGAAAGACTTCGCGCCGAAGTTGTAGGTCAGGAGCCACACGGGCACGAGGATGTGCTTGAACGTCTGGCCCGAGTAGGTGGGGTGGATCCGCAGGTTGCGATACGTGTCGCCTGGAATCTGCGACGCGCACATCTGCTGCAGCTGGGCGTTCATCGACTCTTCCGATCGCTTCGCCGCGTCGAAGAGCACGATCTGATAGTGCTCGACGACGAAGCCCGACACGAACGCCTTGTCGTACGGTTTCAGGTCCTTGGTCGGAAACGGCTCCACCTGCTTCAGCAGCACGTGCGACACGCCCGTCGTCCCCGGCACCGGCTCGTCGTCGAAGAAGTGCGTGACCTCGCCTGACGCGGGCACCCAGCGCGTCTTGCGCACCTGTCGCGTGCGCGGCTTGCCGCCCTCCATGTACGTCTGGGTCTCGTAGTAGTAGTGGCCCGCGTCCGCGTCCCACGGGCAGACGACGTGCGCGTCGAAGGTCCAGTATGGAATGTAGATCCCGTGGACGCGATCGACGAGCGCCCGGGACTTGAGCTTGTTCGGCGCGAGCCACTTGCTCGCGTACCACTTGCGAATCTGCTCGCGGACGCTGGAATCCGTGATCGAGAACGGCAGCAGGCTCTGCGGACGGATCGGCGCCTTGATCTCCTCATAGTCGACGAGCTTCGGCGAGCCGCAGAACTCGCAGTTCTGTCCCACGCGATCCGGATCGAAGACCGAGACCGCCTTGCAGCTCTGACACTGCACCGTGCGCTTCTCGGCCTGCCACCCGCGGTCCTCGTCCGGCAGCTCGCGGAGCGCCTTGGCCAGATCGAGCTCTTCGATCGCGCCCGTCGCCGCGTCGACGTTGAACGGCGCCGCCGTGCCGCAGAACGGGCAGACGAGCAGCTGGCGCGCCGGGCTCCACTGCGCCTGCGCGCCGCACGCCGCGCAGGGATATTTGTCGAGGGCGGTGAGGTCGGGCATGTATCGAGATGGTGGATCAGATCGGTCGCTCGGTCGTCCGGTCGTCCGGTCGTTCGGTCGTTCGGTCGGTCGGTCGTCCGGAAAACACTCAGATCACAGTCGAAGGATTGTGATCGGAAAGCTCTTCCGATCGACCGGACGACCGGCCGACCGAACGACCGAACGACCGGCCGCAATCCCTACTTCGCGAGGTACTCGTCAAGCGCCGAGCGCTTTATCCGGTACGACGTGCCGATCTTCTTGGCGACGAGCTCGCCGGACTCGATGATGCTCATCACGTCGGTCTCCGGCACGCCGAGGGCCTTGGCGGCGTCGGCGGGCGACAGCAGATCCGGCAGGGCGACCGCGGACGTCGCGGCGGACGCGGCCGCCGGTCCGGGCATCCCCTGCTGCTGCATGATCTGCTGCGCGATCGACAGGCCGACGGCGAGCTCGGTCGCGGCGCCGCCCGAGCCGCCGCCCTTTTCCATCCCCTGCGCCATCTGGAACTTCACGTAGTCGTTGAGATTGCCGACGGCCGCCATGCTCGAGCGCTTGTCGACCGCCTGTTCGACTTCCGGCGGCACCGAGACGTTCTCGACGATGAAGCTCGCGATCTCGATCCCGTACTTCGCGGTCACCACGGGGTTGATGAGCGGCAGCAGCGCTTCACCGAGCTCCGTGTACCGGCTGGCCACGTCGAACACCGGGATCTTCGCGGACGCCTGCGCGTCGGCGAACACGCTGACGATGCGCGAGCGCATGGTGTCGGCGAACTCGTCGAGCCGGAAGTTCTGATCCGACCCGGCGACCTCCTTGAGGAACAGCTTTGCGTCGGCGATACGGAAGTCGAACGTCCCGAACGCCCGTACGCGCACGATGCCGAGATCGTTGTCGCGCATCATGATCGGGTTCGCGGTCCCCCACTTGTTCCCCGTGAACAACCGCGTGTTCAGGTAGTACACGTCCGCCTTGAAGGGCGAGTTGAAGCCGTACTTCCACGACTTCAGCTTCGTGAGCACCGGGATGTTGTCGGTCGTCAGCGTGTGCTTGCCCGGGCCGAAGGTGTCGCCGAACTCGCCGACGTAGATGAACTGCACCTGCTGCGACTCCCGGACGATGAGCTGCGCCCCGTTCTTGATCGCCTTGTCATCGTCGGGAAACCGGTAGGACAGCGTGTCGCGCGAGTCGTCGGTCCATTCGATGATGTCGATCAACTCGCCTTTGATGAAGTCCATCAGGCCCATTGCGTGTCTCCTTACGGCTGGGGGCTGCCCGCTTCCAGCTTCCAGCTTCCAGTTTTCAGTGTGGTTTCCAGCGCTCAGCAATCAGATCATTAGACGGAACGATCCTGCAGGTTGATTCATGGCGTCCGGGCTGACAGCTGGAAGCTGGCAGCTGGCAGCTGGCAGCTGTCCTAAGAGGGGTTATTCTACTGCCATCCATGGCCGACGCGTCCTCCCTGCACTGTCCGAACTGCGGCGCCGCGGCGCAGTCCGACGCGGGCCGCTGCTCGTACTGCCGCGCGCGCCTGGCAACTGTCAGCTGCCCGTCGTGCTTCGCGCTGATGTTCGCCGGGGCGGCGTTCTGCGAGAAGTGCGGCGCGAGGCGCGCGCACGCGGAGCGGGACGACACCTCCGTGAAGTGCCCGGGCTGCCGGAGCGAGTTCCAGCAGATCGCAATGGGCGCGACGACGATGCTGGAATGCGGCGCATGCGACGGCGTGTGGGTCGACGCCGACGTCTTCGAGCGCGTGTGCGCGGACAAGGAGACGCAGGCCGCCGTGCTGCACAGTCTGTCGCGCCGGGAGGCGGCCAGCCCGATCGCGCGCGTCCAGTACCGGCCATGCCCGCGGTGCGGCAAGATGATGAATCGCGTCAACTTCGGCAAGCTCTCGGGCACCGTCGTAGACGTGTGCAAGGGACACGGCACGTTTCTCGACGCCGGCGAGCTGCATCAGATCGTTACGTTCATCCTCGAGGGCGGACTCGAGCGGACGCGTGAACGGCAGCGCGAGGAGCTTCACGACGACGAGCGGGAGCTTCAGAACGCTCAGCACAAGGCCGCGCGCGCGCGTGGCGGGCACGGCGCGGACTCGACTGATGGGCCGTCGATGATGGAGTTGATAGAAAAGATCCTGGGGAGCTAAGGTTCAAGCGAGGGTTGAATGGCGCAAACCGAAAAGAAGCAGTTCGAGGTCGTCAAGACCGATGAGGAGTGGCGGAAGAGTCTTACGCCGGAACAGTACCAGGTCCTGCGCGGCCACGGGACGGAGCGGCCGGGCTCCTGCGCGCTTCTTCGGGAGCATCGTCCGGGGACGTTTTCCTGTGTTGCGTGCGGACAGAAGCTCTTCGTCGCGGACCGCAAGTTCGAGAGCGGGACGGGCTGGCCGAGTTTCTTCGCGCCGATCGAGGGCGCGATCGGTTCGACGGTCGACGACAGCCACTTCATGCGCCGCACCGAGGTGCATTGCAGCCGCTGCGGCGGCCACCTGGGACACGTCTTCGAGGATGGTCCGCCGCCGACGGGGCTCCGCTACTGCATCAACGGCGTGGCGTTGAACTTCGAGCCGCTGTAGTGCGACTGGAAGGTATCTCGCATCTGCAGTCAGGCTGAAGCCTTGTATGCCTTTTGGATTGGTACCTGTAGTGTCCGGCTTCAGCCGGACGGCTGTCGATCGGTCGTGCGGTGCGCGTGGCGGCCGGCGGCCCTCGGAGCGCGCCGACGCGCGGCGTCAGCCGGAACGCGCGCGGAGCGATTCCACCCGGCGCCTTCCCGCCGTGTGATCCTCCAGGCTCGAGGTACCACCGGCGGTCCGCGGCGCCTGACGACGGACGCTCGAGCCAGCTCGTAGGCGCCGGGGAAGCGTCAGGGAACGAGTCGCAGCGCGTGTTCCCGGCGCGCGGAGCGGGCCGCGGGCCGCCCTGCGCACCGCACAGTCGATCGATAAACGCAACGAATCGACCGTTCCGCAACATATAAGGTCCGGCTAAAGCCGGACACTACATCTGTCTTGATTAGTTCTTGAAGACGCGCCCGACGTCGACGCCGAACTCCGGCTTGGCGGCGGTGCCGCGGACGCGAACCGGAATGACGGCGCCGGCGCCCTGCTTGCGGAAGATCGGATCGATCGCTTTCAGGAAGAAGCCCTTCATGCCGCCGCCAGCCGCCTGAGAGATCGTGGCGTCCATGCGCACGGTTCCGTCGAAGAACAGCGCCTCGCTCTTCAGCGCGTACGAGCCGTGCATCCGAACGGCGGCGCCGGGCATGCCGAACGTGAGATCGCTGAACCTGATCGCGCCCTTCTTCATCGTGAACTTGCCGCCGAGATCCGACACGACGTTGCCGGCCTTCTCGTCCGGATCGGCCCCACGGGCGCGCGCGCTCATGCCGGCCAGCTTGTCCTGCACCTTGCGATCGGTGAAGGTCGCGGCGCCAACGTCGAAGGTGCCGTTCAACTCCAGCTTGTCGACGACATCGGCCTCTCCGGGCGGCAGCCTGAAGTCGGTGCGCAGCGCGACGTTCCCGGTGAGCACCGGCCGATCGCCCTTCACGCTCAGGCGAAGGAGATCCTCGATCCGTCCCTCGTGAACCTGCACGTTCAGCTGCACGAGCCGGCCCTTCACGCCCTTGATGCCGACGACCGCCCCCTTCGCGGTGAGCGACGTCTTCAGGAACTGCGCGTCGACACGATTGAGGTACGTGTCGCCATCGGTGCCGTCGACGACCGCCTCGAACCGCGTGGTGAGCGCGACGGGCTGATTCGAGATGTCGATATGAAAGTCCGGCGTGTTCGTGTGGCCTTTGACCGCGATGCGCGCGAGCTGCCCGCTGAACTCGCCTGTCGACTCGAGGATGCCGCCGATGCCTTTGATCGTTCCGAGGTCCGCGTTCTGAAAGCGATAGTGCCCTCCGAGCGGCGTCGATCCGGGATCCTCGCGCTGCCACGGACCGAACGTGCCGCTCGTCTCGATGCGACCTTTCGGCAGCGGGTTCGTCAGCGTCGCCGTGAACGGCATCTGCTGCGCGAGACCTAACGTTCGCATCGTGAGCCGTTCGATCGCGAAGTCCTTGGGATCCTTGCCCGCTCGGCGCGGGATGATGCGCACGAGCGCCCCGTCCGCTTGAAGCGCGTCGATGAGGATGGGCGACTCGCCCGGATCGCTGCTCCCAGGCGACGCGTCGCGCGCGTCTTTGACGGCATCTCCGATCGGGTTGCCGTTCTTTCGCAGACCGCCGGGCGGAATGTTGACGACGAGGCCGTCGAGCGTCACGGTGCGAAACAGGCGCGGCCGCCGCACCAGGCCGAAGAGGCTGGTGTGCACGGTGAACCGCTCGATCTGAATCAGCGGCGGAATATCGGCCGGTTGGTTGCGGAGTCTCAGCGCGAGGCCTTCACCGCTGATGACCACGCGGGGGAACAGGTCGACGGCAAACGACCGAAGCTCGACGTCGCTGTCGAGGCGCTCGGCGAGCGTGGTGACCACCAGCTTCCGCAGCGGTTCCGTGCGTGAGCCCGTCGCGGCGACGGTCGTCACGATGACCAGGGTGGCCAGCGCAGCTACCCCGATCCACCGAACGAGTCTCTTCTTGTTCGCCACCAGTGCCTCGGATCAGCGCCGCGCGGGAGGAGCGGTGCTACTTGTCCGGCGCTTCTTTCGCGATCTCGAGGACGTCGGCCGCAGGGAGGATCACCGCGAGCATGCCGAGGCCTTCAGAGCCCCCCATCATCGACGCCATGCTCGGACGCCCGGTATCGATCTGCCGGATCGTCAGGAGACCGACGACGCGACCGTTGGTCAGAAACGCCGGCGTCCCCATGCCTGACGGCGATCCCGCGAGGACGTAGAACGTACGGGGCTTTTCAATAATCGCGCCGACGTCGTGCAGCGATGCGCCGGCGGTCCAGCCGCCCACACGCCCGAGGCGGGTGAGCACGAGGACCTGATCGAGGATCGATGGTTTCGCCGCGTTCGACAGATCGAGCGCGACGAGAGGATGATCCGGCTTCTTCACTGGACGCAGAAACGCCAGATCCAGGTCCTGATCCCTCAGCACGATGCGTGCCGGCAGTTCCTTGCCGTCCGGCAGCCGGATCTTCACTTCCGTGGGTTCGGTGGTGATCTCGACCGACGGCTCCCCCGATTCGCCGTTGCCTCCCATGAACTTGCTCATCATCGCGCCGGGATTGAGCGCGCCCAGGGACATCACCGTCAGGCCCGACGGATCGATGACCGTGCCGACGGCATCCACCGGGTCGTCCGACGACTGCATCTCGCGCCCGCCCATCGACATCCGCATTTTCAGCACGACGCGGACGTTGACGATGGCGGATTCCCATTGCTTGACGACGTTTCGCGCCGCAGCCCGGCTGTCCTGCGCCGACACCGGAAACGACACGATGGCCGCCGCGAGGATTGCGATGAGTGCTCTGATTCTCATTGAGTGTCCGTCTCTACTCTCGTCGGTTCCGTAAGGCGTTCATTCACCGCCAGCTGGTCTCGAGCTCCACGAAGAAAGTGCGAACACCGCGACGCACCTTGAGCACGACGGAGCGCGGTTTCGTCTCGGCGACCTTCGCCATCTTCTTCTGAACCGCTTCCACGTCGGGCACGGGCTCGCCGTCAATCGTCAGCAGCATGTCGCCGTCGGCCAGGTGGCCGAGCGCCGCCCAGCCGCCTTCGCGGACGGCATCGACGAGCACGCCGGCCTGATCAGTAGGGAGGCGCGACGATACGCGATCCGCGGCGGCGATGTCGCGCACCCGGAACTCGAAGTTGGAGTCCTCGTACTTCTTCATCTCGCGCGGGAGCCGCGGCGAGGGATCGAGCGTGACGGGCATCTTGAGCTCCTTGCCGTCCCGCATGACGGTGAGCACGGGCTTCGCGCCGATCTTGTACTGGCGAATGAGCGTCGCGAAGAGATCGGCATCGGACGACTGCGACGCTTCGATCGCGTTGCCGTCGAGCGCGGTGATCACGTCGCCGACCTTCAGCCCCGCGGCCTCCGCCGACCCGCCGTAGACGCGCGTGACGCGCACGCCGGTCCGTTCGCTGAGCTTCAGCCGCTCCGCGAGCTCGCGCGTCAGCACCTGGACCGACACCGGCACCCATGCCTTCCGCGCCTCGAGCCCCGGATCCTCGAGCCCCGGCCGACCGAGATCGACGACGGTCAGCAGCCGCTCCCCGCCGCGTTCGAACGTCACCAGCGCGGGGACGCGTTCCGCCTTCTCGCGCGTCAGCGACTCCACCGCCTTGTCCAGCGAGTCGAATGCCTTCGTCGCCTGATCGTCGATCGACACGATCACGTCGTCGAGTCTCAGGGACGGCTTGGCCTCGTCGGCCGGACCGCCGGGACGGACGCCGCGAACCCGGACTCCCTCGCGGTTGGCGCGCTTGAGCTCTTTCGCGCTCCATCCGGTCAGATCGGATGCCGTGATGCCGAGGAGCGGAAGCTCGCGGATCCTCGCGTCGACGCTCTCGCGTTCCACGGGCGTCACCGTGAGCGCCTTCTCCGAACCGCCGCGGAGGACGACCGCCTGAACGGGTTTGCCAATCGGCAGGCGCATCACGAACTGGTTGAAGATCGGGACCTCCTCGGCGAAGCGCACGAGCACGTCGCGTCCCGCGAGCTTCGTCACGATATCTCCGGACTGGAAGCCGGCGGCCGCGGCCGGCGATCCGTCGATCGTGCCGCCGACGAGACCGCCGCGGCTATCCTTCGACGGGGACAGCAGCGGCTGGACCTCGAGGCCGATCCAGCTTCGCTTCACGCGTCCGTCGCGGACGATCGCCTCCGCCACCTCGCGCGCGAGATCCGCGGGGATCGCGCCGGCCAGGCCGAGACTGATCTCGTTGACGCCGACGATCTCCCCCTGCAGGTTGATCAGCGGCCCGCCTGAATTGCCGCCGAAGATCGCCGCGTCGTGGCCGATCCACCGCACGATCGATCCAACGTCCTCGCCGTCGAGCGTCATCCGGTTGAACGGCCAGAACATGCCCGGCATGATCATCTCGGTGTTGCTGACGATCCCCATCGTCACCGACTGGGAGAGCGCGAGAGGGCTTCCGAGCGCGAGCACGCGGTCGCCGACCTTCAGCTTCGAGGCGTCGCCGAAGGCCGCGACCGGGAATTTGCGCGGCTCGGCCGGACGCAGCTTCAGGACCGCGATGTCGGAGAGCGGATCGGTTCCGACGAGATCCGCCGGGATCTCCTCGCGGTTCGCGAGCGTGCAGACGATGGAACGCGTGCGTCCGGCGACGTGGTGATTGGTGAGGACGTGGCCCTCTGGCGTGATGATCGTGCCGCTGCCGGCCGCCTCGCGTTTGAGCTCGCGTCCGTCCTGGTACTCGATCGAGACGACGTGAATGCGGACCAGGCTCGGCGAGACCTTCGCCAGCGCGGCTTCGACGACGGTCGTGTGGTCCCCGTCCGTGGACTGGGCAAACGCCGACGCGGCAGTGCTGGTGAAGAGGAGGGCGGCGAGCAGTCGGCGCATGATGCTGATCTTATCGCGAATGGAAGCCGGCACCGCGCCGTCGGCGAGCGTTCTTACGACGCCAGAAACTCCCGCAGCAGATTCGCCGCGACGCGCATTCGATACGCGGCGGTCGAGCGAATGTCGTCGATTGGCTCGATGTCCCGCTCGAGCGCCTCGCAGCAGGCCCCAATCGCCTCTCCGTTGAGCGCGCGTCCGCGAATCGCGGCCTCGGCGTGCGCCGCGCGGACGACCGTCGGGGCCACGCTTCCATACGCGAGGCGGACGTCGTGCACGACGCCGCCGGACATCTCGACGGCCCCGGCGAAACACACCTTGGAGATCGCCTGCGCGCGCCGGGTGCCGACCTTCCGCCATCCGTGCACCCACCCCGCCCGGCCCCGGACGACGCGAATCGAGACGATCAGTTCGTCCGGCGCCAGGTCCATGTGCTTGTAGCCGAGATGAAACCTATCGTAGGGCACGCGCCGGACCCCTCGGACCGACATCAATTCGATCTCGGCGTCGTACACGAGGAGCGCGGGCGGCGTGTCGGCGGCGGGCGACGCGTTGGCGACGTTCCCGCCGATCGTGCCGCGATTCTGCGTCGCGACGCCTCCGGTTTCCGATGCGGCGCGGCCGAGCAGCGGACACTCGACCTGCAGCGCTCTCGATCGCAGCACGTCCGAGTAGGTCGTCATCGCGCCGAGCACGATTTCCTCGTCGGCGACCTCGATGCCGTGGAGCTCCGGAAGGTGAAGGAGGCTGAGGTATCGCGCCGGGGGGAGCTTGCCGGCCTCGAGCAGGACCATCAGATCGGTGCCGCCCGCGAACGGCCTCCACTGGCCGGGCTCGCGCGCGAGGATCGCGAGCGCGTCGGCGAGGCTGGCAGGCGCGTGGAGATCGAATCTCGCAAGCTGCGATCTCATGGGCGCATCGCCCGCATCACCGCTTCGAAGATTCGCGTATACCCGGTGCACCGGCACAGGTTGCCGGCGAGCGCCGTCCGCGTCTCGTCGAGCGTGGGCTCCGGTGTGCGCTCGAGGAGCGCCGCGGCCGCGAGGATCATCCCTGGCGTGCAGATGCCGCACTGCGCGCCGCCGTGCGTGATGAACGCCTCCTGCACTGCATGGAGGCGTTCATCATCGGTCTTCGCCAGCCCCTCGATCGTCGTGATCGCGGCGTCGCGGGCGTGCAACAGCGGCACGAGACAGCTGTTCACGAGCTCGCCGTCGATGATCACCGAACAGGCGCCGCACTCCCCTTCGCCGCATCCTTCCTTGGTACCGGTCAGCCGCAGCTGGAGGCGAAGCGCGTCGAGCAGGCGCATCATCGGATGCCCCCGCAGGATGGTGCCCGCGCCGTTGACCCGGCACGCGACGTCGACCTGCGGACCGTCAGGCACGGGCCGGCTCCGGATGCATCAGTGCCATCAGCAGCTCCGGCGTGACCGGAAGCTCGCGCGGATCGGCGCCCGTCGCGTGCGCGATGGCGTTGGCGATCGCGGGCGCGGGGCCGTCCATCGGCAGCTCGCCGATGCCCTTCGCTCCGCCCGGACCGTGCGCGTACGGCCGCTCTTCGAAGAACACGCGAATCGGCGGCAGGTCCATCGACGTCGGCATGATGTAGTTGGTCATCTCGGCGTTCACCATCCGGCCCTCGCGCCAGACCACCCGCTCGTAGAGCGCCCAGCCGATCGCCTGCGCGACGCCGCCTTCGATCTGGCCCGTGGCCAGCACCGGATTGATCACGCGCCCGACTTCCTGGACGGCGACGAAATCCTCGACGTGCGTCTCGAACGTCGACATGTCGACGGACACCTCCGCCACATACGCAGCCCACGCGTACGTCCCGTACGCGTCCCCCTGATACGTCGCATCGTCCCAGCGCAGTCCCGGCGGCGGCAGATAGCGCCCGGTCGCGCGGACGGGACCGAAGCGCGAGACGTGGCTGGCGCACGCCTCGCGAAATTCGTCGACGGTGTAGTGTTCCTGCGCGAGCCCCGCCTTCGCGAGGGTCTTCTTCAATTCGACCGCGGCGATCTCGACGAGCTTCCCGACGACCATGCACGTGCGGGACGCGACCGTCGGGCCGCTGTCGGGCACGATCGACGTGTCCGGCTGCGCGATCTCGACGAGCTCGGGCGGAATGCCGAGCGCGTCGGACGCTATCTGCGTGAAGACGGTGTTGGTGCCCTGACCGATCTCCGTGTTCGAGGACAGCACGCGGACGCGTCCGCTCGCGTCGGCCTCGAGCGCGACGACCGAACGGAGATGATCCTCGCCGGATCCGGTGAAGCCCGCGCCGTGCATGAACGTCGCGAGGCCGATCCCCCGGCGCACCCGGAGCGCCGAGTTGATCTCGGAGAACCGCGCGCGCTTTGCCTGATAGTCGGAAAGCGTGAGGGCCCGATCGAGTAGCGCGCCCATGTCGATCGGGTCGCGCATCGTCTGGCCGACCGCGCTCGTCTGTCCCGTGCGGATGAAATTGCGTCGGCGCAGCTCGTCGGGCGCAAGGCCGACCGCCGCCGCCACGCGATCCATGTGGCGCTCGAGCGCGAACAGGCTCTGCGGCGCGCCGAACCCGCGGAACGCCCCGTGGGGCGGCGCGTTGGTGGCCACGGCGCGGCCGCGCAGGCGCGTGTTCGGACAGTAGTACGGGCCCGAGGAATGGATCGTCCCCCTGGACAGGACGACCGGCGAGAGCGTGCAATAAGCGCCGCCATCGATCACGAAGTCGACGTCCATCGCCAGCAGGCGGCCGTCACGCGACACGGCGGTACGGTGGCGCGTTCGCGACGGGTGCCGCTTCGTCGTCGCAACCATGTCCTCGGCGCGATCGTAGACGAGCTTCACGGGCTGGCCGCTCTTCCACGCGAGGAGCGCCGCGTGCCCCGCGATGATCGACGGGTACTCCTCCTTCCCGCCGAAGCCCCCGCCGGTTTCCATCTGGACGACGCGGATTTTCTCGGCTGGAAGATTGAAGAGCGCCATCAGCGCCTTGTGAATGTAGTACGGGCACTGCATCGAGCCGCGGACGGTCACGCCCTCGGGACCTGCCGTCGCCAGCATGCCGTTCGGCTCGATGTAGAGCTGTTCCTGCGCGCCGGTCTCGTACTCGCCCTCGACGACGAGCGGCGCCTCGGCGAACGCAGCGTCGACGTCGCCGCGCGAGACTTCGTAGCGCTTGAAGATGTTGTCCTGTCCCCAGACGATCGTGCCGCCCTCGAGCGCTTCGTCCATCGAGAAGACCGGCGGCTCGGGCTGGATGTCGATCACGACCTGCCGGCGCGCCTCTTCGAGCGACTGACGATCGTGATGCGCGAGCAGCACGACGGGCTCTTCCGGATGGTTCACGCGATCGTGCGCGAGGTACGGCTGATCGTCGACGATGAGCGCGACGCGGTTGAGGCCTGGAATGTCGGCCGCCGTGACGACCGTGAAGCCCGAACCGGGACCGGCAGGGCCCAGGTCGATGCTCCTGATGTAGCCGCGCGGCGCGGGACTTCGGACAGTGATCCCGTACAGCATCCCGGGCAGCGCGAGATCGTCAACGTAGCGCGCCTGCCCGGTGACCTTCGCACGGCCTTCCCGGCGGTGGACCGAGTGGCCTATGAGGGGAGTGTTCATGTTGAATGGGCTTTGGGCTCTCGGCTTTGGGCTTTGGGCTGTAGTGTCCGGCTTCAGCCGGACCGGAACAGGTCCACCTGAAGGTGGACACTACAGCAGTCTGAATCTGAATGATCTTGCCGAGGCCCAAGGCCCCAAGCCTAAAGCCCAGAGCCTATCGGATCACTGAAACGTCTGGCAGGCGTCCATGTTGCCTGAGTCGAAGCCGCGCCGGAACCACGCGACGCGCTGCTCGGACGACCCGTGCGTGAAGCGGTCCGGCGCGACCCGCGCGCCCGACATGCGCTGGATCCGGTCGTCGCCAATCGAGGCCGCGGCGTTCAGCCCTTCCTCGAGATCGCCAGGCTCGAGCTCGACCTGTCCGCGCGCGGCGCGTCCATCCTGCGCGGCGTGCCGGCCCCACACGCCGGCGAGGCAATCCGCCTGCAGCTCGAGCCGCACGGAGAGCTCGTTCTGCTGCTGCGGCATCGCCTGCTGGCGCCGCCGCACTTCGCCGTCGATCCCGAGCAGGTGCTGGACGTGGTGACCGACCTCGTGCGCGAGGACGTAGGCTTGCGCGAAGTCGCCCGGCGCGCCGAACCGCGTGCGCAGCTCGTTGAAGAATCCGAGATCGAGATAGACCTGCTGATCCGCCGGGCAATAGAACGGCCCGGTCGCCGACTCGGCGGATCCGCAACCGGATCGAATCACGTCGCGGAAGAGCACCGCCTTCGTGACCTGATAGCGTCCCCCGAGCTTCGACTGCCACGTTTCCTGCGCGTCGCGCATGACCGCGTCCACGAAGTCGACCATCTTCTCCTCTTCAGGCGTCGTGCGAACCTCGCCGCCGCTCGTGCCCGCCGTGGGAGGCATCACTCCTCCTCCTTCGGGACCCACCAGCGAGAGGAAATCGACGCCCGTCGCCCAGCTCAGGATGAGCACGAGCAGAAGACCACCGATTCCCAGGCCTCCCATTCGCACCGCGCCGCCGCCCGACCGGCCCCGGACATCCTCGACGTTCTGACGGTTCCCAGGTGTCCATTTCATGGCGACTACTCCCTTGCTCGACCGCTATCAATGCACCTTTCATTCCACGACGATGTGGCGCCACTTGCCCTGCCTGAAGCGGACAACCGACAGTACACATCGCGTGAAATGACCGAGAACGATGGCCGACCAGACCCCCGCGGCGTCGAGCCTCCCGAAGCTCTGGAGCGTTCCGCACAGGCCGATAGGCACCAGCACCTGTGAGATCAGCGTGATGTAGAGGGGACTGCGCGTGTCGCCGGTGCCTTGCAGTCCGCCGGTGTGCGTCAGGGCCACCGTGATGAAGAAGCCCGATACCGCGAGATATCCCAGCAGCTGACGGCCGAGCGCGACGACGATCGGATCTTCGAGACCGAAAATCCCGAGCAGCGTCTCCGGGATGAGGACGAAGAGCGCGCCGACGATCGCGGCCACGCCAACGCCGAGGCGCGACGCGATCGCCACACCGCGCATCGCGCGCTCCGGCTGGCCCGCGCCGAGGTTCTGTCCGGCGACGGCCGCCGCCGCACCCATCAGGCCGACCGACGTCCAGGTGATCAGCGCGAACAACTCGGCGTAGCCCACCGCATACGCCGCCTGCGCCTCCGCGCTGTGCGGAAGGGACCCGATGAAGCGCAGGAGCAGCACGCCCGCGACGTTCATCGCGACGCCCTGTATGCCAGCGGGGAGGCCGAAGCGAAAGAGCGAGCGGATGATCCCCCAGTCGGGCCGCTTCGACATCGACGCCGGGAAGTGGACGACGAGCTTGCCGCGCAGCAGCATCCACAAGCCAATCGAGGAAACGATCAGGCTCGCGGACACCGTGCCGATCGCCGCGCCTCGAACGCCGAGCGCCGGCACCGGACCGTACCCGGGGATCAGCACGACGTTGAACGCGATGTTCAGGATCGTCATCCAGATGCCCAGGCGCAGCGGCGTGCGGGCGTCGCCGGCGGAGCGCAGCGCGCCGCCCAGCATGAAGAAGAGCAGCATCCCGACGCTGAAGCCGAACATCAACCGCAGGAACGGCAGCGCCTCGGCTTTCACCGCGGGCGTCGCGTTCACGAGATCGAGCAGCGTCGGCGAGAGAAAGTAGCCGGCCGGCGCCAGGACGCAGAGCGCGAGCACCAGCGCGGTCAGGAACGCCTGATAGACCGTACGGTTGACCTTCTCCACGTCGTTCGCGCCGGCGAAGCGCGCGACCAGCACGCCCATGCCGGTGAACAGGGACGCGATGAAGACGATGACGACCAGGAAGATCTGCCAGCTCACGCCGATGGCGGCGTTCGCCGTGAAGCCGACGTAGTGGCCGACCATCGCGTGATCGATGATGCCCTGCAGGCCGCCGATCGCGTTCTGCAGGACGGTCGGCCATGCCATCTTCCAGACCGCCGCGGCGAGGGGACCTTCGACGAGCGAGCGATCGAGCTTGCGCCGGGCGGGGCCTGCAGGCGCCTCCGCGGCGGGCGCGCGCACCGTCACCTCCGGCGTCGATGGGAGGCGATCTTCCACGGCACGCGGCACAGGCGAGGGCGACGTAGTGGAGTCCGAGAGCGACACGGAACAGCGATCATAGCAGGGTCACGATTTCATCGACTTGATGGTCCGACGGACGTCCGCGTGCGCCAGCACGACAGCGGGCTGGCGCTGCAGCGCCTCGTAATAGCGGCGCGCAAAACCATCACCGTCTTCCGACGCCGTCAAGAGACGCCCGACCTGTTCCACGAGCGCGGCAGCGTCCGCCTCGGTGGCCCGCCCTTCCCGTTCGACGTTCTGATCCATGCGGACGACGAGCTCCGAGAGCGCGTGCAGCCAGGCGAACCACGGATCGTTGATCACGAGCTGCAGAAAATTCGCCGGCGACCCGACGCGGCCGCGATCCATCTCGTATGTCGCACGCGCATCGTCGAGAAGGACCTTGTGCAGGTGAAGCAGCCGGGCGCGCAGCTCCTTCAGCATCTCCCTGACCTCCTCGGTCATGGGGACGTAGGGAGCGTCGATCGCGGACTGCGGCGCGACGCGCGCGGACGATTCGGCTCGCAGCTTGCGCAGGTCGAGGCGCTCGGTCGCCATCCGCAGCGATCCGTCCGCGGTGCGCGGCCAATCGTCCCGCGCGCGGTCCCAGTACAGCTCGAGGCCGTTGCCGTCTGGATCCCGGAGATACAGCGCCTCGCTGACGCCGTGATCGCTCGCGCCTTCGAGCGGCACGCCCGCCTCGTCGAGGCGGCGGAGCGCCTCGCCGAGCGCGGCGCGATCGGGGTAGCGGATCGCGAAGTGGTAGAGGCCAGTAGTTCCCGGCGCCGGAGGGCTGGCGCCAAGGCTCTCCCACGTGTTCAACCCGATGTGGTGGTGATAACCGCCCGCACTGAGAAACGCCGCGCCGTCGCCATATCGCTGGGTCAACTCGAAACCGAGGATGCCCTGATAGAACGCCAGCGCGCGATCCAGATCGGACACCTTGAGGTGGACGTGCCCGATGTCGACCCGACCGTCGATCGGATTTGCCATGCCACCGATCATGTCGAGCACCCGAGCCCGAGATCAAGCGCGACGCGTTCGGCTGGATGCGCTTTTGCAGGATCCATCGGGTCAATCGCGAGGCGGACTACCTGGACCGTGCGGCGCGCGCAGCACGAGGAGGACGGCTACCGTGGCGGAAGTGCTTGTTCAGTTTGCGGAACCCGTTGGAGACGAGAGCGGCAGGTTCTACACCGCGCGCGCGTGCGGAGCGGTAATGCCCGGCGGCCTGTGGCAGGGCTGGATCGAGTTCCTCCCTGCGGACGGAAGTCCGGCGCTCCGAACAGGCCGCGAGACTACACAGCCTAACCGGACGGACACCGAGTACTGGGCAACCGGGCTCACCGCTGTCTACCTGGAAGGCGCGCTGCAACGGGCCCTCAAGCCCCTCAAGCTCGCGCCGGAACCCGTGGTGCCGCCGCCGATATTCGACGAACCCGCCGAACGGGCACAGGACCCCGAGCCGCCACGCGAAGGCATCCTCAATCCCTTTTCCGTCTATCGCAAGGGCGAGGGTCTCTTGAGGAGTCAGCTCGCGGCGCTGTCCGCGTGGCACCTCGTGAACATCGTTCGCGCGCACGCGCTGAGCGACGAGTCGCACGCGCGCCTGAGCCTGATGTCAGAGGTCGAACTGATAGAGATCATCGTCGCGGGCGTGCGCCGGCAGCTCACCGCGACCTGAGGATCTTCACTGTGGTCACGATCTGTCCGGCGTGGCGCTGCGAATGCTCCGCCGCGTGGAAGATCAACCCGAGCACCGTCGTAGGCAGCCCGGCGCGCCCGACGGCGCGGGCGTCCAGGATCGATGCTGGCGCAGTTGTGCGGATCTGATCGAGCGCGGCGTCGATGGTCTGCCGCAGGTTCGCGAGCAGCGTGGCGGCATCGGTTCGCGGGAGGTTTCCCTCGAGCGCGAGAGCGGCCTTCTGCGCGTCGTTCAACCTGGCGCCGCGCGCGTAAGTCATCAACCGATCGGTGCTTCCGCTCAAGTGCAGCAGGTGGAATCCGATGGGCGATGCTCCGCCGGGCGATGCCCATAGCTCGTCGATCGTGAGATCGGCGGCCGCCCGTTCCGCATCCTCGAACGTCTGCAGCAGTGCGTGCGCGGCCGGCATCAGCGCCGGCGGCACTCCTTCCACGGGTCCTCGAAGCCAGTATTCTGGTGGGGCAGATGCAGTGGACATGGCCTGCCATCCTACACCGGGGGCGCCGAAATCCCCTGTTGCACGGCTGAGCCAACCGAAACAGAATTGCGGTCGGAGGTCCCGGATGAGTCGACGCCCCTGGGCGCTCGCCGTTGGTTTTCTCGCCTGCTTCTGCTTCCTGACGCTCGACCGCGCCGCGCTCGGGGCACTGCCCGTGCAGCAGGCCCCCGCCCCCCTAAGCCGATCGACGCGCCCGCCGTGCGCCTGTCGGACGCCGATGCGGAGCGCTTTCTGCTGAACGCCAAGGTCATCAGGACCAAAGCCGCCGGCAAGGGGATCACCGGTTCGCTGCGCGCGACGCTGACCGACGGCGTCCTGACGCACGACGCGCACATTCAGATCATCGACGAGGCAAAGCGCGAGTTCCGCACGGACCAGGGGACCGAGTTCAACTTTCGCGATTCCTGGAACTTCAACCTCGCCGCGTACAAGATCGATCGGCTGATCGGCCTCAACCTGGTGCCCGTGACCGTCGAGCGCCGCTGGCGATCCGCGCTCGGCTCCTTCACATGGTGGGTGGACGATGTGCAGATGGATGAGGGCGAGCGGCTGAAGAAGAAGCTGAACTCTCCGTATCCGCAGGAGTGGAACGAAGAGATGCAGCTCGTCAGGCTCTTCGATCAGCTCATTTACAACATCGATCGAAATCTCGGCAACCTCGTCATCACGAACGACTGGACGATCTGGGCGATCGACCACACGCGCGCGTTCAGGACGCACGCGACGCTCAAGACGCCAGGCAACATCGCGCGCTGCGATCGGAAGGTTCTCGAAGGGCTGAAGGCGCTCGACAAGGCCACGCTGAGAAAAGCGACGGGAGAATACCTTCAGACCTTCGAGATCGACTCGTTGCTCAAGCGCCGGGACCTGATCGTCGCGATGATCGAGCAGAAAGGGCCCGCCGGGGTCTTCGACCGCAAGACCAAACGATGAAGCGATCCTGGGCGTTCGCCGCCGCGTGTGCGGTTGGCGCGCTGGCGTTCGCGCCGCGGCAGGCGGCGCTGGACGATCTCGCGCGGCGCGCCCTCGCGCGCGTCGACGGCGAGATCCAGATCCCGCAGACGAGCGGGCTTCGAGCCGACGTCAGGGTCGTCCGCGACGAGTGGGGCATTCCGCACATCACCGCGGCGTCGCCAGACGACCTCTTCTTCGCGCAGGGCTACGTCGTCGCGCAGGACCGACTCTGGCAGATGGAGATCTGGCGGCGGACCGCCGAGGGCCGCCTGGCCGAGATCTCCGGACCGCAGGCGGTGCCGGGCGATCGGCTCGCGCGGCTCTTGAAATACCGCGGTCCGTCGGACGACCGCGAGCTGACGCCCTATCATCCCGACGCGCGCCGCCTGATGACGGCCTTCGTGAGCGGCGTCAACACGTTCATCGCCCAGCATCGCGAGCGTCTGCCGATCGAGTTCGTCCTCACCGGGATCGTTCCCGAGCCGTGGACGATCGAGACGCTGACGCTCCGTCAGACGACCTTCGGCGACGCGACGAACGAGCTGCAGCTCGCGCGCAGTGTCGCCGCGCTCGGCGCCGCGGAAGCCAACCGCCGGCGCAATCCGGATCCGTGGGACGAACTCACGGTGCCCACCGGGCTCGACGTCTCGGCGATCACCAGCGACGTCCTCGCCGCGACACGGACCGGCGCGCGCATTCCGCCTCCCGATCTCCTTCCGGCGTATCGCCCGCTGGCCGGCGCGCGTGTCCGCGACGTTCCCCGTGACGACATCGTCGAACCGGGCAGCAACAACTGGGTCGTGAGCGGCGCGCTTTCCGCGACGGGCAAGCCCGTGGTCGTGAACGATCCACACCGCGAAGTGACGCTGCCGTCGCTCCGGTACATCTCGCACCTCTCCGCGCCCGGGTGGAACGTGATCGGCGCATCGGAGCCGCCGTTTCTCGGCGTCGCCATCGGCCACAACGACTTCGTCGCCTGGGGCCTCACGATCGTCGGCACCGATCAGCACGACGTCTACGTCGAGGAGGTGAATCCGGGAAACCGCGACGAGGTGAGATTTGGCAAGGCGTGGGAACCGCTCCACGTCGTGCGCGAGGAGATTCGCGTCAAAGGCGCGGCGCCCGTGCAGGTGGAGCTGAAGTTCAGCCGCCACGGTCCGATCTTTTTCGAGGATCCGACCCGGCGCCGCGCGTACGCGCTGCGATCCGCGCTCCGCGAGCCCGGGACCGCGCCGTATCTCGCCGGGCTGCGACTGAGCCAGGCGAAGAGCTGCCGCGAGTTCCTGGCGGCGGCTGCGTTCTGGAACGCGCCTTCCGAGAACCTGATCTGCGGCGACGTGCAGGGGAATATCGCCTGGCGCGCCTCCGCGCTGACGCCCAACCGCAAGGGCTGGACGGGGCGACTGCCGGTGCCGGGACACGGAGAGCTCGAATGGCAGGGATTCAGATCGGATCTGCCGAGTGAATTCAATCCGGAATCCGGCCTGATCGTCACCGCGAACCACAACATCCAGCCGAAGTCGTACTCTCCGCCGCTGATGTTCAAGAACGCGGACACGCGATTCGAGCGCATCACGCGGCTGCGGCAGCTCCTCGTGCCCGGACGCAAGTACTCGCTCGAGGATCACCAGCGGATGCAGAACGACGCGTTCTCGCTCCGCGCCGCCGCCGATACGCCGCGCTTTCGCGGATGGACGTCGCCGGATCCGGCGGTCGAGCGGGCGCGCGCGCTGCTGGCAGGATGGGACGCGGTCTACGGGCGCGACAGCATCGAGGCCGCGCTGTACGAGGCGTGGCGGGCGGCTCCGGCAGACCTCGAACTGGCCGCGGCACTTCGCGCGGCAGTCCGCGCGCTGGAGTCGACGCAGGGCACCGACTGGTCCCGATGGCGATGGGGACGCATGCACGCACGCGCCTTCCCCCATCCGCTCGTCGGTGCATTCGATCTGGCTGACGCCGAACGGCCCGGCGGTGCAGGTACCGTCGCGGCCGACGGCGCGTCCTACCGGGAGATCCTCGACGTCTCGAACTGGGATCGATCGCTCACGACGAACACGCCCGGTCAGTCCGGCCAACCCCAGAGTCCGTTCTACGGCAACCTGCTGCCGCTCTGGGCGGACAACCGGTATTTCCCGCTCGCGTTCAGCCAGCAGGCCGTAGACAGCCACGCGCGCCACCGCCTCACACTCCGGGCTGCGCCCCGGCAGTGAGTCGACGAGCGCATCGGACGGCCCCCTGAACGGCCGGGGTTCATCCCTGCCCTGTTGTTGCCCCGCACGATGGCGCGATATGTTCGGATCACGACGACGAAGCGAGTAAATGCCTGAGCAGGATCCGCGCACAGGCGAGTTGGAGAAGGCCGAGAAAGTTCTCGACATGATATTCCCAGCGGGTCACGAGACGGCGGGAGTTGTGGAGCCAGGCGAAGAGCCGTTCGATTTTCCAGCGGCGCTTGGTGCGACGAAGCGGCCGACCGTCTTGCGTCCGGCGACGGCCCGCGGCGGTGCGCCGCGATCATCTCGATGCCGTAGCGCGCGCGGAGCGTCGCGTCGAGCGCGTCGCTGTCGTAGCCGCGGTCGCCGATCAGGCGCGTCGGGAGCTCGGGGAGGAAGCGCGCGTCGAGCGTGGCGGGGACGAGGTGGGGCTCATACGGCGAAGCGCTGGCCACGTGCACGGCGAGAGGAAGACCATGGCGGTCGCAGATCGCCATGACTTTGCTCCCTTTACCACGGCGGGTAGGGCCAACGGCAGCGCCCCCTTTTTCGCCCCGGCGAAGGTGGCATCGACGAACGCTTCGGTGAGATCGATTTTGCCGCGGTCGCGCAGGTCTTCGGCGAGTCGCTGGAGCAATCGGTCGAAGCGGCCGCTCGCGTTGCCACTGTTGAAAGCGGCGATGACACGTTTGATACGGCGGATAGCGCGGCGGCAGGTCGTGCCACGGCGCGCCGGTGCGCAGGACCCAGAGCACGCCGTTCAAGACGGCGCGCGGATCGGTCCACGGCCGGCCGCGCCCATCGGGACGTCGCCGCGGACGAAACGTCGGTTCGAGCACGGCCCATTGCTGATCGGTGAGGTCCATGCCGTCGAGTACGACGGCGATCGTAACTTTGTTCACCGCCCCGCGTTGGGGTTTATGAGATAGCTTCTAGTGTCCCGGCCGCGTGATTCGCGGCATAACTGCCGGGCGGGGCATCCCCGCTGGCGGCGTTGCGACTCGCTCAAATATGCTGAATATTCTCACTCGTCGCGCCTTGCCACCGGGGCGCCGCGCTCCGGCATTTACGCCACGTATCACGCGGCCGGGACACTAGAGGAGCTTGTATGATGCGAGCCCGATATCAGTTCGCGCGCGCGGCGGTGCTCTGCTCGTGCGTGGCGGTGGTGGCGGCCCAGGAGCGGGACAGGAGCAAAGTGAGCGACCAGTACAAGTGGGATCTGACCCACATCTATCCGACCGACGACGCCTGGAGGCAGGCAAAGGAACAGATCGCCGCAGAGATTCCCAAGTTGAAGGCGTTCAAGGGCAAGCTCGCGACGTCCGCGTCGACGCTCGCGGACACGCTCGAGCTCGGGAGCCGGCTGTCGAAGGAGCTCTCGCGCACGTACGTCTACGCCAGCATGATGTCGGACACCGATACGCGCGTCAGCAAGTATCAAGGGATGCAGCAGGAGATGGTGCAGCTCGGCGCGGTGCTGGGCGCCGAAGCGGCGTATGTCGAACCGGAGATCCTGAAGACGCCGCGGGCGACGATCGACGGTTTCGTCGCGAGCGAGCCCAGGCTGAAGAACTACAAGCTGTATCTCGACGACATCCAGCGCCGCGGCGCGCACACGCTGAGCGACAGCGAGGAGCGTCTGCTGGCGAGCTCCGGCGTCATGGCGAGCACGGCATCCACGACATACGGGATCTTCTCCGACGCCGATTTTCCCTATCCAAGCGTGACGTTGAGCGACGGGAAGAGCGTCCGGCTCGATAGCTCCGGCTACAGCCTGTATCGCGCGGTTCCCAACCGCGACGATCGGCAGAAGGTCATGTCGCAGTTCTTCGGCGCGCTCGGCAAGTTCCACGGCACGTTCGGCTCGACGCTGAACGGCCAGGTGCAGTCCGACATCTTCTACGCCCGCGCGAGGAAGTACAACACCGCGCTCGAGGCGTCGCTCGACGGTCCGAACGTTCCGACGTCGGTCTACACGCGGCTCGTCGACGGCGTGAACCGGCACCTGCCGACGTTCCACCGGTACCTGAAGCTGCGGCAGCGCATGATGAAGCTCCAGGATCTGCACTACTACGACCTGTACGCGCCGCTCGTCGCCTCGGTCGACCTGAACTACTCGATAGACGAAGCCCAGAAGATCGTCATGGAGGCGCTCGCGCCGCTGGGACCGGAGTACGCCGCTGCGTCACGGCGCGCGTTCACCGAGCGCTGGACCGACTGGCATCCAACCGAAGGCAAGCGCGCCGGCGCCTATTCGAACGGCGGCGCGTTCGACGTCCACCCGTACATGCTTCTCAACTACAACGGGAAGTACACCGACATGAGCACCGTGGCGCACGAGCTCGGGCACACGATGCACAGCTTCTTCTCGAACAAGATCCAGCCGTACCCGACAGCGTCGTATCCGATCTTCGTCGCCGAGGTCGCGTCGACCTTCAACGAGGCGCTGCTGATCGATCACATGCTGAAGACCATCAAGGACCCGGCAGTCAAGCTGTCGCTGCTCGGCAACTACCTGGAGGGCATCAAGTCGACCGTGTTCCGGCAGACACAATTCGCCGAGTTCGAGCTGAAGATGCACGAGAGCGCCGAGAAGGGAGAGCCGCTGACGGGCGAAGCCTTCGACAAGCTGTACGCCGACATCACCAGGAAGTACTACGGCCACGACAAGAAGGTCTGCATCGTCGACGACTACATCGCGCACGAGTGGGCGTTCATCCCGCACTTCTATCGCAACTTCTATGTCTTCCAGTATGCGACGTCGTTCACCGCGGCCGAAGCGCTCGCGGAGAAGGTGATCGCGGGCGATCAGGCGGCCACGAAGAGGTTCCTCACGTTCCTGGGATCGGGGGGCTCGAAGTATCCGATCGATCTCCTCAAGGACGCGGGCGTCGACATGACCACCGACGAGCCGCTCGAGTTGACCATCAGGAAGATGAACCGCGTGATGGACGAGATGGAAAAGCTGATCAAGTAGCCGTCACGGGCGGCGCGAGCCGAGCCGCTCGAGCGTGTGCAGCCGGCGCGCCATGGGCGCGCGCCGGGAGATGACCTCGACGCACAGCTCGTGGCGGAACCTGTACGACGATGGAGGGGATCCGTCCGGCCGCCTCGCCACGATCAGCTGGCCGCGCCGCGCCAGCGTGGCCAGCCGCCGGCGCGTGTCGTCCCGGCGCGCGCCCAGCGCGAACGCGATCTGCCCGGCGGTGAAGTCGCGGCCAACGGCTGCCGCGGCTTCGAGCAGCTCCCGCTCGCGGGGATCGAGGTGATCGATCTGCTCGGCAACGGCGCCTGCGATCAACTCCGGCAGCGCCCGTACGATCGCGTCTCGAGCAGCGGCGCGGCGCCACCAGTCGTCGGCCGGCGGCACGAGGCCACGGCCGACGACCCGATCGAGCGCGAGCCGCACGATGTACGGGCTGCCCATCGACGCCTGATGCATGGCAGGCGCGATGTCCGGGACCATGTCGGATCCCAACCTCGCATCCACGCACAGTTGCACCTGATCGATCGTCAACGGACGAAGGCGCACCGCGGACGCTCTGGGCCGGGCCGCCGTCACGCGCTGCATTGCACGCCGCCCGGCGATCCAGTCCGCGCCGCAGTACGTCCCGATGATGAGAAGCGCGGCGCGCCGGTGCGCCGCAAGCTCCTCCAGCACCTGCAGCGTCTCCGCGTCCGCCCATTGAAGGTCCTCGACGACGAGGACGATTGGCAGGACGGCGCTCATCGCCGCGAACGCGTGTGCGAGCTCGTCGACCGTCGTCGACGGCCCTTTCCGCGTCGCATCGCCCCCCAGCCACTGCGGGAAATGCGCCAGCCACGACGGGGCGTGCTGAGTCAGTGCGGGCTGCACGAGTTCGGGCTGCTGACGGGCCAGCCGCGAGAGCGCATCGAGCAGCGGATAGCACGCCTCGCTCGGGGACTCGCGCTCGAAACACTGACCCACGCACCACGCGACTGGAGGCAGCGCCCGCGCCACGCGGATGAACGCTTCACAGAGCGTCGTCTTTCCGAGACCCCGCTCTCCTGACACCAAGACCAGCCGCGGTTGTCCCGCGCGCGCGTCGTCGAACGCCTCCAGCAATCCGGACAGCTCCTGACGGCGGCCGACGAAGGCGCCCGTCGGGGGCGGAATCGATCGCGGACCGCGCGCTGCCGGATCGTCGGTGACGTGCGCGACGAACGCGTAGCCGCGCTTCGGCGACGAGCTGATGAACCTGGAGCCGATCGGCGAGTCGCCGAGCGCCTGCCGGATCTCGCGGACCAGTACCTTGATGTTGTCAGGCTGCACGTGCGTGCCCGGCCACACGGCCGCCATGATGGCGGGCTTCGATATCCACGCGCCGCGGCCGGCGATCAGGCAGTTCAGGAGCGCAGACGCCTTCGGCGTGAGCCGGATCTTGTCCGCTCCCCGCCACAGCGTTGCCTGATCGGCATCGAAGCTGAACGGCGGAAATGAATTCACGTGGAGGAAACCAACCGATCGTAGCAGACCAGGACGCCACGACGTGAGGTTCCTGGCGCACACGGCAGATCGCTCTTCGCGACGGCCCGCATACACTACAAAGGCATGCCCGGGCACAGCCTGCTCCCCGAACTGGTCCTGACGTACGCCATCGCGCTGATCTTCATTCTCGCGCTGGCGCGGATCCGCATTCCCCCGATCGTCGCCTTCATCATCGCGGGCGCCGTGGCGGGGCCGACCGGCATTGGCATCGTCAAGACCGAGGAAGAGGTCAACCTGCTGGCGGATCTCGGGATCGTGCTGCTGCTCTTCACGGTAGGCCTGGAGTTCTCGCTCTCCGAGATTCAACGCATCTGGAAGCAGGTCGTCTTCGGCGGCAGTCTGCAGATCGGAGGCACGGCGCTCGCGTTGATGGCGCTCGTCTATGCGTTTGCGCGGACGCCGTGGCGTGTCGGGGTGTTCATCGGCCTCTTCGCCGCGCTCTCGAGCACCGCGATCGTGCTCCGGCAGCTGAGCTCGCGCAACCAGCTCGATGCCCCGCACGGCCGCCTGATGGTCGGCATACTCCTGTTCCAGGACCTCGCGATCGTCGGGCTGCTACTACTCGTACCGATCCTCTCCGGCAAAACCGCCCTGAGCGCTGTTCCGCTCGTGCTGCTCAGCGCCGCCGCTGCCATCGGTGTGGTCGCAGTCGTCAGCCGGCTGGTGCTGCCGGTGCTGTTCAGACTGGTTGCGCAGACCGGCAGGCGTGAAGCCTTCCCGCTCGCCGTGCTGCTTGCAAGCATCGGCACCGCGTGGGCCAGTTCGCTGCTCGGGATCTCGATGGCGCTCGGCGCGTTTCTCGGCGGGTTGATTCTCGCCGAGGGCGAGTTCAGCCACCAGGCGCACGCGGAAATCCGTCCGCTGCGCGACATCCTCGCGGGGCTGTTCTTCATCTCGCTCGGCATGCTCGCGGACTACCACGCGATCCTCGCGCAGCTCCCCATGGTGCTCGCCGTCACAATCGTCCTCGTCTGTGTCAAGGCCGTGATAGCGACGGGCGCGCTGTGGGCGGTGGCGACGCCGTTGAGGGTCGCGGTGACGGCAGGGATCGGCCTCGCGCAAGTCGGCGAGTTCTCGTTCATCCTCGGCCGGGCGGGGCTCGAAGTCGGCCTCCTCAGCAGCGAGCAGTGGCAGATTCTGCTGGCCGCGAGCATCGCGACCATGGTGGTGACGCCGGCCCTCGTGGCAATCGCGCCGCGCGCGGGCACCTGGGCCGCCGAGAAATTCCAACGCGGCACGGCGGACGTCCCCGAGACCGAGCAGCCGCCGCTCTCGGATCACGTCGTCATTCTCGGCTACGGCGTCGGCGGCCGTCTGCTGGGGCGCGGGCTCCGTCAGCTCGGCGTTCCATACGTGATTCTCGACATGAACGGCGCGACCGTCCGGCAGATGCGCGCCGCGGGTGAGTCGATCTTCTTCGGCGACGCGACCAACGCGGACGCGCTGAGCGGCGCGGGAGTCGCGCGCGCGCGCGCGGTGGTTGCAGTCCTCAGCGATCCGTACGCCGCGACGAGAGCGCTGACGGCGATCCGCAGCCTCAATGCCGACGTGCCCGTGATCGTGCGCACCCGATATCGTCTCGAAGCCGAGGAGCTGCAGCGGCTGGGCGCGACCGTGGCGGTGGCCGAGGAGCTCGAAGCGTCGCTCGAAGTCGTGGCGCAGGTCTTCGCGCGCATGGACGTGCCGGGCAACATGATCGAAATGCTGCTCGACACCTATCGTCGAGAGTCGAGCGGGATTCGGACCGTGCGTGCGCCGACGCAGCCGCTCGACACGCTTCCAACCGCGATCACGCAGACGCCCATCTCGACACACCAGATGCACGCGGGCGAATGGGCCATCGGCCGGACGCTGGCGGACGTCGACCTGCGCGCGGAAACTGGTGCGCTCGTGATTGCCGTGCAGCACGCGGGGCGCCACATCACCTCTCCTCCGGCCGACTTCCGATTGAGCGAGGGAGACGTGCTCTACCTGATGGGAGATGAGAGCGACGTCCTGCTCGCCCGCCAGCATCTGCGCGAGGGCTGATAGGCGCCACGGCCCACGCACACATCGGCTACCTCATCTGTTTCAGTCCAGTCCGCGCGGTAGGATTTCGGTAGGATTTGCGCGAAACTACGGTCCTGTCGGTGCTTTTGGCGAACGCCTGAGATCACAATAGATCACCGACAGTGAAGCACTTTCCACCGTTCCGCATGGACGTCGAGGCCCACGCGCTCTGGCGCGGCGCCACGCGCGTCGCCCTCACGCGCAAGGCTTTCGAGATTCTCCGCGTGCTCGTCGAGCACGCCGGTCACGTCGTCTCGAAGGACACGCTCCTTGGCGCAGTCTGGCCTGACACCTACGTCCATCCCGACAACGTCAAGGTGCTCGTCGGGGAGATCCGGCGTGCGCTCGGCGACGATACGGCAAGGCCGCAATACATCCGCAGCATCGTCAAGCGGGGCTACATTTTCATCGCGCCCGTCGTCGAAGCGCCGGTCGACTTGCCGGTTGCCGCGGCGGCGCCGATCTTCGTCGGCCGCCAGGCCGAGATGGATCTGCTCCTCGTCGCGTTCGAAGACGTGTCGGCATCGGTCAGGCGAGTCGTGTTCATCAGCGGCGAGGGCGGCATCGGCAAGACGTCGCTCTGCGAGGCGTTTCTTCGCGTGGCCGCGTCGAAGCATCCGATGCGCGTGGCCTGGGCGAGCTGCGCCAACGCCTCCGGCCCCTGCGAACCGTACGCGCCGCTCGCCGACGCGCTGAACCGCCTGTCGCGCTCGGTCGACGACGGTTCGGTCAAGACCGTGCTCGCCCGGCACGCTCCGGGGTGGCTCGCGCGCCTGCCGCAGGTCGCGGGTGACAGCTGGCGCACACCCAGAGCGGGCGAGCCCGTCGCGCCCGCGTCCCGCATGCTGCGCGAGATCGTGAACGCGCTCGAGGTGCTGGCCGAGGACTCGATGCTCGTCATCTGGATCGAGGACATCCACTGGGCCGATCCGGCAACGATCGAAATCATCAACACGCTCGGCCAGCGGACCGATCGCGCCAGGCTGATGATCCTCGCGACGACGCGCCCGGTGACTGCGTCGCCCTCGGCGGGCGCCCTGCGGAGAGCGCAGGCGGATCTCGTCGCGCAGCCCGGTGCGATGCACGTCCGGCTGCAGCCGTTCACGGAGCGGGACGTCGACCAGTATCTCGACGAACGATTCGGCGAAGGCCTTTCGAGCCACGCGTCCGCAATCCTCCACCGCGCCACGCAGGGCAATCCGCTGTTCCTCGCGACGGCCGTCGATCACCTCGTGCGCAAGGGCCACATCGCGGGAAGCGCCGAGGGCTGGCACCTCGATCTGTCTCCCGACGCGCTCGACGCCACGATCCCCGCGAGCTTCGCGAGCGCCGTTGCGCGCGAGCTCGACGAGCTGGCGGACGACGAGCGCGCCGCGGTCGCGGCCGCCAGCGTCATCGGCGTCGAGTTTTCGCTGTGGATGGCGGCGCAGGCGGCCAATACCAACGAGCTGATGCTGGAGCCCGTGCTCGAGACGCTCGCGCGCCGGGAGCGGTTCATCACGCGAGAGGGAGTGACCGAGCTGGCCAACGGCATGTTCAGCCCCATGTATCGATTCAAGCACGGGCTGTTTCAGGAGATCCTGTTCGAAGGCACGGATGCCGCGGCGCGCGCGGGAGCGCACCAGCGCGCTGGGCTCGCGACCGAGCGGCTCTTCGCCGGCCGCGAGCACGAGGTCGCCTGCGACCTCGCGTGCTACTTCCACGGCGCGGGCGATCACGGCCGGGCGGCGCGCTATTTCCGGCTCGCGGCCGACAACGCGCGCAGGCGCTATACGCCGCAGGAGTCGACCGCGCTCCTCCACGGCGCCCTCACGCACGCCGCGTACCTGTCGCACGAGGAGCGTCAGGATCTGGAGATGCCGCTGCTGCTCGAGCTCGGGCACGCGCAGCTCTCCACGGGCGAGCATGCGCTCGCGAACGAAACGTTCTCGCGGCTCAATCGCCGCGCCGAAGAGGAACGCCGGCCGAACGATCGGATCCGCGCGCTGCTGGCGATGCTGGAGGCGCAGGGCGGCAGCTCGCAGAGCGAGAGCCTCACGCTCGCACGCCGGATCGCCGTGGCCGCGTCGCTCGCGACCGACGAGACCCTCTCCGCGTCCGCCGCCGTCAGCGCGGGCCTCACGGAGTTGAGCTTCGACCAGTGGTCGGACGACGTGGCGGATCGCTGCATCGAAGTCTGCCGCACGCTGCCGCGGACCGGATCGGACGATTACCGCTCGCTCGCGGTCAAGCTGCTGTTCCTGCAGGTCTGGCGATCCTCGTACGGACATGCCTGGACCACGGGGCGCAGGCTTCTGCCGTCGGTGCTGCGAAGCGGCAACCTCGCGGATGCCATCCAGTGCTGCTACCTGCTCGGCGTCGCAGCGCTGCACCTCGGTCGATGGGGCGATGCCATGGAGGTCACGGCCGAAGGCGCGGCGATCGGCGACAAGACCGGCCGGCCGCACTTTGCCGTCTCCATGCGGCTGCTCCAGGCGTGGGTCGCGCTCGAAGGACAGCGATGGGACGACGCGCGCCGGTTGAGCCTGCAGGATCGCTCTCTCGTCGACGGACCGGGCTGCACGCACGCCATGCAGATGTCTCTCGTCATCGGCGGCGCAGCCGCGCTCGGCCAGGGACAACTCGCCGACGCCGCCAACGATCTCGAGCGGCTGCGCGATTGGTACAGCCGCGAGCGGCTGGTCCTGGACTGGTTCTGGAAGGCGCAGCTCCACATGCATTTGTCCGACCTCGCCCTGAAGCGCGGGGATTCTCGATCGCGCCGCGGTCGAAGCGGAAGCGGCGCAGGAAGAGGCGAGCCGCATGCCCGAGCGCACGTGGCGCGGCCGCGCCCACGTGGCCGCCGCGCAGGTCGCGATTGAGCGCAACGCCTTCGCGGACGCCGAGCGTCATCTCCGCCATGCCAGGCGCGAGACCCGCGGCATCGAGGCCCCGCTCGCCGCGTGGCGCATCGAAGCCGTGACCGCGACACTCCTCGAACGCACGGCCCAGCACGATTCGGCGAAGCGGGCCAGGATGAAGTTCGAGCGCACCTTCACGCGCCTTGAACAGTCCATCGCCGGGCACCAGTTGGAGCCGCTCGACCCTGCCGGAGCAGGCCTCGGGCGGATCCACTGACCTTTTGCCAGCCGGTCCCAGGTATGGCCGACCTAGGTTAAACTAGGGGCTTCCTGTCAACCGTGCGTGCAAAATTTGCCCTGCTGCTCGTCTGCCTGACCCTGGCCGCCACTGGCGCTGTCGCGCGTCAGAGTCAGGTCACAGCCCTCGTTCCCGTCGACGGCTACCTCGAGGCGCTGAGGGTCCAGGCGGGGATTCCTGGCTTGTCCGCCGCCCTCATCCTGGACGGAGAGGTCGTGTGGGACCGCGGGCTCGGATTCCAGAACCAGGAGGCGCGGATCCGCGCCACGCCGGACACGCCCTATCCGATCGCCGACCTGAGTCAGACGGTCGCCGCGGTGCTCGTCCTGCAATGCGCCGAACAGCGCCGCCTCAACGTCGACGATCCGATCCGACGCCACGGCGGAAGCGTACCCGAACAGAACGCGACGATTCGCCAGCTGCTGAATCACACCTCAGCCAACAACGGCGAGTTCTTTCACTACGATCAGGATCGGTACTCGCGCCTGACGCAGGTCGTCGAAACGTGCATACCGCAGCCGTACCGGAAGAGCGTGGCCGTCAGCCTGCTCGAACGGCTCGCGATGAAGGACTCCGTGCCCGGCCGGGACCTGACCAGCGGGAGCGTCCTGCCCGAACCGATCTTCGCGACCGAAGTGCTGGATCGCTATCGCCGCGTCCTCGAGCGGCTGGCGGTTCCGTACAAGGTCGACAAGCGCGGACGCCTCACGCGCACCGAGCTTCAGCCCGAAGGCATCAACGCCGCGAGCGGCCTCGTCTCGACGGTCCGCGATCTCGCGCGGTTCGACGCCGCTCTGAACGACAAGCTGCTCCTCCGCGAGGAAACCCTCGCGGCCGCGTGGTCGCCGAGCGTGAGCGCTCAAAGCGGCGCCATGCCGATGGGAATGGGCTGGTTCGTGCAGAATTACAAGGGCGAACCGGTCGTGTGGCACTTCGGGCTCGTCGCGAACGCGTACTCGTCGCTCATCGTGAAGCTTCCCGCTCGCAAACTGACGTTCATACTCCTGGCCAACAGCGACGGGCTGAGCGCGCCGTTCCAGCTCGATGCCGGCGACGTCACCAAATCACTTTTCGCGACGCTCTTCCTCCGGCTCTACACCTGACAGACTCGTGCGAGCGTCACTCAGAATTCTGATCCTCGTCGGAATGCTGATACCGTGCGCTCCCGCTTCCGCGCTCGCGGACTGGCACATCGCGCCGTTCCTCGGATTCACCTTCGAAGGCGAGACGACGCTGATCGATCACGAGAGCGCTGTCGGCAAGGCGGACTGGAGCTTCGGTGCCGCGGTCACGCTCCTGGGTGCGGGACCGATTGGCGTCGAAGGGCTGGTTGCCTACACGCCGGGCTTCTTCCAGCAGGACGACCCGCCGCCCGGGCGTCCGGACGTGGTGTCGAGCCGCTCGATCGCGCTCATGGGCAACGTCGTCCTGACGACGCCGAGGAAGTGGACGGAGTACGGCCTCCGGCCGTACCTGTCCGGCGGCATCGGTCTCCTGACTGCGTCGTCGAAGGACGAGCTCAACCTGCTGCCGGTCGACGTGAATCTGCTGGGATACAACGTCGGCGGCGGCGCGGTCGGGTTTCTGACGGACCTCGCGGGCCTGCGGTTCGACCTTCGATACTTCAGCAATCTGAAACCGAGCGACAGTCCCGAGGCCGTTGCGCTCGGCCGCACGCAACTCAGTTACTGGAATGCCACCGTCGGCGTGGTCTTCCGGTACTGAGCTCGGCCCCTTTCGCGACAATCACTCCACATCAACGCAGTGTCACCGCGATGGACGCGGTCGCGAGTATCCGGAACGAGTACTCGTAGTGGCCTTCGACCCTGTGAAGTCGGGCGGAAGCTTCGAAGAGAACGTCCCGGGCCGGCTTCAGCGTGTGCGTGAGCCCTGCTTCCGAATAGTCGCGCATGCCGCGATAGCGCGAACCATCGCGCCTCACCGAAAGATAGTTCGGATCGCCTTCGGCCTTGATGAAGTCCTTGCCCCGCCAGACGATCAGGTGCGCGCGCCACGGACCGTGTTCGGCCGCCGCGCGGCCGAAGAACGCGGCGCCGTTACTGCTGCGATCGGGCGTGGCCCTGTCGGGAACGAAGCGCGAGCCGGCTGCGACGAGCTCCAGCGATGCGCGATCGACGCTGCCCGCCTTTCCGCCGAGCTCGATGCCGGTCGCGAGCGCCGAGCTGTCGGCGACCGGACCTGACGCAAAGAGCTGCCCGCCTTCGTGCACGATGTGGAGCTGAAAAGGGATCGCGAGAAATCGTGTGAGCCTGACCTGGCCGATCGCTCCGGCGTCGAACCGCTCGCGGTGTTCCTCCGTGTTGAGCAGCTGCCAGTCAATCCAGAGCTCGTGTCGCAGTCTCTCGCCTGCGAAGACCCAGGACAGGCCGGCCTCGTACGGGCGTTCGAACGCCAGCGTCTCGCGCTGAATCGGCGGCAGCAGGCCATGCGGCCCCGTGCGATCGGGGCCGGGCACGACGCCAGCCTTCGGCGTCGACAGCGTGCCGAACTCGAAGATCGAACGTTCGCCGACGATCGCGAGCGTGACGACCGGACGTGCCTGCTCGAACGCATCGTCGCCGCCAAACCGGATGTTGCCGAATGCCCCGAGCGTCATCCGGACGCGGTCGCCGATATCGAAGACGATCGCGGGGCGAGGCGCCGCGCCAAAGATCGTCTCGCCTTCGCGGAACTCGTTCCGAAACTCCGTGTTGTCGCCGTAGAAAAGAACGTCCGCTCGAAATGTGACATGCTCCTGTGCGGCCGCCTCCGCGGCTGCGCCAGCCGTCAACACGATGAACGCTGCCCGCACATGCCAGGCGCCGAACCGCATGGCGCCTACGATACCGCACCGTCCGTTTCTGCTCGCGATCGCGTCGTGCGCGATTGCGGCGGCGAGCCTCATGGCGCCGCGGTCCGCGGCTGCGCAGCGGGCGCAGGGCCCGGTTCCCGCCGACGATCCCTTCGCGCGGCACGGCTGGCACACGGAGATCGCTGCGCACGGCGCGCTCGAGGCCTGGAACTACAACATCTCGCACGAGGAAATGGCGGCGATCGTGACGGGCATGACGTACGGCCTGCGCAACGGTCTGCAGCTCACGGCGTCGTGGCCGCTGTACTACGTCTCGCAGCGCGGGTCAGACGCCCTTCTGATGGGAGCGACGTTCGGCGTCCGCGGACGTCTCTACGGCCGCGAGCGCTGGGCCGTGTTCCTCGAGCTGAAGGTCGGCGTGTCGGACGCCGACACGTTCGTCCCGCCGCGGGGCACACAGTTCAACTATCTCGCGTTGGGCGGCAGCGGCGTCACCGTGCGCCTTCGCCGCGGCATCCACGGGCTCGCGAGCCTCGAATGGATCCACGTCTCGAACGGCGGCTTCGCCGGCCGCGACCGCAACCCGGACATCGAGGCGATTGGACCGAGAGTGGGGATTCTTATCGGGTTCTGACGGTCGTCCGGTCGCTCGGTCGCTCGGTCGCTCGATCCACCGGTCGTTCGGTTGCTCGGTCGACCGGTCGTTCGGAAAATCACTCAGTTCCCAATCGAACGACTAGGATCTGAATCTTTTCCGAACAACCGGACGACCGACCGACCGGACGACCGTCTGAACTCACTTCGGCATCAACCTCATCACGTCTTCCCGTTCGGCCGGCATCGGCGACATCACGGCCGAATCGGGAACGGCGGCGCGGGTGGCGAAGACGACGACTTCGGGCGACACGAGCTCCGGGCGGGGATCCAGCCACCAGGGACCGTGCGACGTGATCCGCGCGACGAGACGGAACGGCGATCCCTGTCCGGTGAACAGCATCTTGTAGACGTGCACGCGTTCCGGCGCGCGCGCCTGAACGGCGATGTTGAAGTACCGCGGATAGTACGCGTCGGCGTCGACGATGAGGCCGTTCGCCGGGTTCTCGAGATACGGCATCATCTCCTTCCAGAAATCAGCGCCCCGAAACTCGTTGGCGGACACGAACCGAATGTGGCGCAGCGGGAAGGACGGTCGATCGAAGTACGGAAGGTAGGCTTCGATCGCGAAGTAGTCGACTGACATGCCCTGGGGCAGCGACAGCTGCTGGATCCAGCGGCCGGCGGCATATCGCGTGTCCGCCGCGAACATGTGCGACGCCCTCGCGGCGTACAGCGTCGAATACACACCGACGAAGAGAGCGGCCGCGATCGCGACGGCGCGCCACGCCGCCGCCCTGGCGGCACGCACGAGCGACCATCCGGCGGCTGCGGCGAGCAGCACGAGCGACGGGCCTATCGGCATGATGAACCGCAGCGCGCGGTGTGACGTCAGCCCATAGAACGCGTAGAAGGCGACGATCCACGTGGCGTGAATGAGGTAACCGGTCGCGAGGCGGCGGTCGAGGCGACGCGCGGCTATTCCCAGTGCGCCAAGCGCGAGCGCGCCGAGCGCCAGCGCGAAAAGGGGCCAGCCGAGCGCGTTACCGAGGATCGGAACGTACGGAACCCAGGAGCGTTCGATGCCGGCCAGCGATCCGCTCGGCGCGCCGGTGAACCACGTGACGACCAGCGCGTCGCGGAACATGGGCCACGACAGCACCGCGTACGGCGAGCCCGCGACGAAGCCGCCGATCGTACACGCCATCGTCAGCGCCATGCAGCCCACGCCCCGCGCGGAGAGCGCGTGCCTGAAGCCCCGTCCCGTCATGTGGGCGGCGAGAAAGGGAACGGCAAGCACCCACGGCGTGTACTTCGTCGAGCATGCCAGGCCCGTGGCGAGGCCCGCGAGCGCGTAGTCGCTCGCCAGTCCGCGCTCGGCTACGAGCGAGAACCGCCACAGAGCCCACAGGCACAGCGCGAACAGCATGCTCTCGCCCGTCGCGAAGTGCGCCATGTTGACCAGGCCCATCGTGACCGCGCCGAGCCACGCGGCATAGAGGCCGGTACTCTCGTCGAAGTAGTGCCTGCCGATTCTGAAGAGCAGCGCGACGGTCACCAGCTGAAACAGAACGGACAGCAGCCGCGACAGACGAAAGGCAAGAAACTGCAGCGGGCGATCGGCGTGACCCGGGTCCGTCAGCTCGACGTTGGCGATCGTGCGGTACTTGATCCCCATCCGCGGCCCGAGCGCATACGCGGCTCTGACCGCGACGTACGTGGCGTACGCGTGGAGGCTCGGATTGATGAAGTGCGGAGGTTCGAGGGTGCGGTCGCGAATCATCGTGTCGGCGACCATGATCTTCTCGTCGGGGTGCCACTGGTACGGCAGCCCCCAGTCGAGGCCATGAATGCCGAGAATCGCGCTGAGGAGGAGGATGGCGGACAGGCGGACCGTCGTTCGGCGCGGCGGCCACGGCGCTACACGCCGCGCGCTCACCTCGAAGCCGCCGATGCGCATGCTAAGATGCGCGGACTTGTCCATGAAATTGTCGATTGTGATCCCAGTATACAACGAAGAATCGACGATCGCGGCCGTGCTCGAGCGCGTCCACGCAGTGTCGCTGCCGATCGATCGCGAAGTCATCGTGGTCAACGACGGATCCACCGACGGCACCGCGGCCCGAATCGCGGCGGCGCGCACGCAGTTCCCCGATCTCGTCGCGATCGACATGCCGCGAAACTCCGGCAAGGGCGCAGCGATCGGGCGCGGCGCGAGCGCCGCGACCGGCGACGTCATCGTCATCCAGGACGCGGACCTGGAGGTCGATCCGATCGAGCACGCACGGCTCCTCCGCCCGATCCTCGACGAGGGCGCCTCGGTCGTATACGGCTCGCGTTTTCTGGGCCGATCCCGGGCGATGACGCTGAACGGCGTCGCGAACTACGCCCTCACCGCGCTGACCAACCTCCTCTACGGCGCGGGGATCACAGACATGGAGACGGCGTACAAGATGGTGCGGCGCGACGTCTTCAATCGGCTGCGCCTCGAGTGCCGGAGGTTCGACTTCGAGCCGGAGATCACCGCGAAGCTTCGCAGGTGCCGGTATGACATCCGCGAAGTCCCGATCTCCTACAAGCCGCGCTCGAAGAAGGAAGGCAAGAAGATCAAGTGGCAGGACGGCGTGGTCGCCGTGCGCGTGCTCGTGCGCTATCGCTTCGCGCCGCTCGATCGCATCGTCCGCGACGCGGGGACGCCGAACAGGGGATAGCCCGCTGGCGCGGAGCGCGGATCGAAGGCGCGCACGATCGCGTCCTCGAAGATGGAGGCCATGACCTCGTAGCCGCGCGCCGTCGGATGCAGGTTGTCCCGCCCGAGAAGGGAGAGATCGCCCTTCATCCCCGCGTACACGTCGACGAGGACCGCGTTGCGCCGCAGGGCGAGCGCTCGGACCTCCTCGTTGAACCCGGGAATGATGCCGGCGACGGCGCTGCGATCGGGAAAACTGCAGCAGCGCTGCGGCGGGAGCGTCGCCAGGCAGACGCGGATGTTCCGCGACTCGGCTTCCGCCATCATGCTCTCGAGCGCCGCGAGCGCCGGCTCGATTCCCCGGTGCTGAAACAGCAGATCGTTGGTGCCTTCCATGAGGAGTACGACCTCGGGCTGGTGCGCCGTCAGCGTCGAGCCGAATCGCCGGATGCCGTCACCCGACGCCAGCTCCCCGGCGCTTCCCGCGTTGATCACGGTCGGCGGCGCCATCGGATACCGTGCGCGGAGCAGATTGCGCAGGACGGTCGGGTACGAGCCCGGAAGATCGACGGCCAGAGCGGTCCCCGAGATCGAGATCACACCTTCCGTCAGGCTGTCGCCGAATGCCATGTATCGCGAGTAGGTGAGGCGAGGCGGCGGTCGAACCGTCACCGTGAAGCTGCATGCCGCGGATTGTCCGCCCGCGTCCCTCGCTTCGCACGCGACGGTCGTGGCGCCGACCGCGAACGTTGCGCCCGAGGCCACCGTGCACGACGTCGACACCGGTGCGCGGCCGTTGTTCGTCCGGGGTGCCTCGTAGGACACCGTCACCGGATTGCCGTCGCTGGAGTCTGCGCTGAGCGGCGACGGGCAGGAGATCCCGAGGATCCCTCCGGCCGGCGGCGCCGGCGCGATTGGTGACTTCGAGCAGGCCGGCATACCGGCCATCGCGAGCAACACAAGGACGACCCTCGCCCGCGGGGTTGCCAGATACATAACAGGGATTCGTTCTTTCCTTGGGGATTCCGGGTGTAGCCGGAGGTTCTTCCCGAGCCAGACACCGCGGCAGCCTGACGAGAGGCCAGAAGACAATTTTAATACATGAGCCAGGTGCCGCGCACATCAGCCCGGCGCGTTGCGGACAGGCACCGAACGCCGGTAAAGTACCGTTGAAATGAGCGTCTCATGCGGCTCGTAAATGCCCGCTTGTGCCTCGATTGCGAGGAAGTGCATGGGGATCAGCACTGTCCGGTCTGCAGTTCGGAATCCTTCGCCTTCCTGACGCGCTGGGTCACGCCGACGGACGCCACAGCGCCGGAGGCGGCGCCCCGGCCGGCCCGTCCGGTCGATCCCGTCGATCGCCGCGAGCAATTTGACGCCTACAAACAGATCCTCAATCCAACGCCGCCGCGCCGCGGCCGCATGGTCGCGCACGGTGCGCTCGGGCTCGCGCTTCTCGGACTCGCCCGCATGCTGTGGAGCGCCTCGCCCGACGCAAACCCGCAGGCGAGATCGGATGACAGCCCTGATCTCGCGAAGCGCGCCGATCAGCGCCGATGAGGTCTGCACGCCGCCAGGGATTTCTGGTTCTCGGTACGGGGATCGTCGCTCTTGGAGCGCTTCTCTCCGCGCAGACGAAGATCACGCCGCCGAGAAACAAGTACACGCCTGAACAGGACGTGCAGCTCGGTCGCGAAGCCGCCGCCGATGTTCGCAAGCAGTACCCGCTGATCGAAGATTCCTTTCTCGGCGCCTACCTCGATCGGCTGGGCAAGCGCCTCGTCGCGGCCGCGCCCGCGGATCTCAACAACCCGGTCTTCGAGTACTCGTTCACGCCCGTCAATCTGAAGGACATCAACGCCTTCGCACTGCCGGGCGGCCCGATGTTCGTCAATCGGGGCATGTTCGAAGCGGCGGCGGGCGAAGGCGAGGTCGTCGGCGTCATGGCGCACGAGCTCAGTCACGTGCTCCTGCGCCACGGGACGGCGAACGCAACGAAGGCGCAGGGCTTTCAGTTCGGACAGCTCGCCGGCGCCATCACTGGCGCGGTCGTCGGCGGCGGGTGGGGCGAACTGATCTCGCAATCGAGCCAGTTCGGCCTCGGTACCTGGCTGCTGAAGTACAGCAGGGACTACGAGAAGCAGGCCGATCTCCTCGGCGCGCAGATCATGGCGCGTGCTGGGTACGATCCGCGCGATCTCGGCAGGATGTTCGAGGCGATTCAACGGCAGGGGGGCAGCGGCGCGCCGCAATGGCTGAACAGCCACCCGAATCCGGGCAATCGATCCGAGTACATCGCGAAGGAAGCGGCGATGCTTCAGGTCGCGCGGGGCGAGTCGGTGGCAGCGGACTTCCAGCAGGCGCGCGGACGATTCGCGTCGCTTCCGCCGGCTGCGTCGATGGCGGAGCTCGCGCGCGCCACCGATCCGGCCGGCACGGGACGGCCGGCGGAAACAGGAGCGGGACGGATTGGCGAACCCGTGCCGGCGCCCTCCGATCAGTTCCGCAAGGTGCAGGGCGGGCGCCTCTTCGACGCGGACGTGCCGGTCAACTGGCAGGCAGTATCCTCCAACAGCTCGATCAAGTACGTGCCGCTGAACGGGTACGGCGCCACGACCGGCGGGCAGACGGTCTTTACGCACGGCGTCGAGCTCGGTGTCTCGCGCGCGTCCTCGCGCGACCTGCACGAAGCCACGAAGTCGCTGCTCGTCGCCTTCGCGCGCAGCAATCCGGATCTCCGGCAGGCCGGCGACCCGCGCGCGATACAGATGGCCCGGCGCAGCGGCCTGGCGGTGCCGCTCCTCAACCGATCCGCGCTCGGCGAGCCGGAGCGCATCGGCGTGTATACGACGTTCCTCGCGGACGGCAATCTGTTCTACTTCGCCACCATCGTTCCCGAGCGCGAGGCCGATCAGTACAGGCTCGTCTTCGACCGGATCGGCCGCTCGATCAGACTGCGGGACGCACGATAGTCGACAGTCGGCAGTCGGCAGTCGACAGTCTGAGTCGTGAGTCACAGTCATCAGTCGGCAGTCGGGGATTGCGCGACCGTCGACTATCGATTTGAGACTGCCGACTGAGACTGCCGACTGTCGACTATCTCAATTCTCAAGTGCTAGACTGCAGCCACGCACAACAAGGAGCATGGTATGGCGCGCACGGTGCGCTGCGGACTGATTCAAACCCGCAATGTTCTCGGGCCGGATCGTGAGCTGCCGGCGATCAAGAAAGCAATGATCGATCGCCACGTCACGCTCATCGCCGAAGCGGCGCGGAAGAAAGTCAAGATTCTCTGCCTCCAGGAGCTCTTCTACGGGCCGTACTTCTGCGCCGAGCAGGAGCCGCGCTGGTATCACCTCACCGAGCGCGTTCCGGACGGCCCGACGACGACGCTGATGCGGAAGCTGGCGAAGAAGCACCGGATGGCCATCGTCGTCCCGGTGTACGAAGAGGAGCAGCCCGGCATCTACTACAACACCGCCGCTGTTATCGATTCCGACGGCCGCTTTCTCGGCAAGTATAGAAAGACGCACATCCCGCACTGCAAGCCCGGGTTCTGGGAGAAGTTCTACTTCCGTCCCGGCAATCTGGGGTACCCGGTATTCGAAACGGCCTATGCGAAGATCGGCGTCTACATCTGCTACGACCGCCACTTCCCGGAGGGCGCGAGGGCACTCGGGTTGAACGGTGCGGAAATCGTCTTCAACCCGTCCGCGACCGTCGCCGGTCTCTCGGAGTATCTCTGGAAGCTCGAGCAGCCCGCTCACGCGGTTGCGAACGGCTACTTCGTTGGAGCGATCAACCGCGTGGGCACCGAAGCGCCGTGGAACATCGGGGAGTTCTACGGCTCGAGCTACTTCTGCGATCCCCGGGGCCGCATCATCGCCGAGGCCCCGCGCGATCGCGACGCGGTCGTCGTCGCCGACCTGAACCTGGATATGATCGAAGAAGTGCGCTCCGTCTGGCAGTTCTACAGGGATCGCCGGCCCGACGCGTATGGCGCGCTCGTCTCGCCGTAGTGAGGATCGCATGACCGTCGATCTTTCGGTCACGTTCACGGGCGTCCGGTTCGAGAACCCGTTTCTCCTGGCGTCGGCTCCACCGACCGAGTCGGAGAGCAACATCCTGAAAGCGTTCGAAGCGGGGTGGGGAGGCGTGGTCACCAAGACGATCGGCATGCATCCGGTCGTGAACGTGGCGGGGCCCAAGACGAAGTTCCTCCGCTACCACCCCGATCCCGGTCTTCTGTCCATGAACAAGGGACGCGGCGGCGTGCTGCACTCGTCGTGGAACTGGGAGCTCATCTCCGACAAGCCGCTCGACTGGTGGCTTCCCCGCATCGAGCGCATCAAGCGGGCGTTTCCGAATCGCGTGCTCATCGCCTCGATCATGGCGGGCTCTGGCAACGAGAAGGAGCTCGAGCGCTGGCGCACGCTCGCGACATCGTGCCAGGACGCCGGCGCGGACGGCCTCGAGCTGAATCTCTCCTGCCCGCACATGGATCGGCCCGACATGGGCTCGAACATCGGGAGGGATCAGGCCCTCTGTTCGTTCGTCACGCAGGTCGTGAAGGACGTCGCGCGCGTGCCGGTCTGGGCCAAGCTCACGCCGGCCACCGGCGACATCGTCGTCGAGGCCGGCGCGGTGTTTCGCGGAGGCGGCGATGCCGTCAGCTCGTCGAACACGTTTCCGTCGATCCCGCTCATCGATCCGGACACGCTTGAGTTCGAGATGAACGTCGACGGACGCGTCTCGAGCGGCGGGCTGGGCGGTCCCGCGATTCTCCCGCAGGCGCTCGCGATGATGTCGCAGATGACGCGCGCGTTTCCGGCGGCGTCCTTCTCAGGGATTGGCGGGATCGCGGACTTCTCCAACGCGCTCAACTATTTCCTGCTCGGCTGCGGCACCGTGCAAGTCTGCACCGCCGCGATGCTGGATCACGCCGTCGGCCCGAACGTCATCCGCCGCCTGATCGACGGCGCGACGGCGTTCCTCGAGCGGCACGCGGATCGAGGCTGGACCACGTTCGACCAGGTCCGCGGCCTGGCCCGCGATCGCGTCGTCGCCCATTCGCAGATTCGACGCCCGGAGACCGCCGATTACCGGGGAGGATACGAGGGGGAAGGATACTCGGAGAATTGAGATAGTCGACAGTCGGCAGTCATGTCCACAGTTCTTGTTCGCAACGGCACCGTCGTCACCTCGTCCGATCGCTATGACGCCGACATCTATATCGACGACGGCGTCATCACGCTCATTGGCAAGGGCCTGAGCGTTCCGGCCGAAACAGTCGTCGACGCGTCCGGCTGTCTCGTCATGCCTGGCGGCGTGGACGTGCACACGCACCTCGACATGCCGTTCGGCGGCACCACGTCCGCGGACGATTTCGAGACCGGGACGATCGCCGCCGCGCACGGCGGCACGACGACGCTCATCGACTTCGCGATCCAGGATTTCGGCGCGGGACTCTTTCCCGCCTTCGAAGGCTGGATGGGACGCGCAGAAGGCAAGGCGGTCATCGACTACGCCTTCCACATGATCGTCCGCGAGCTCACCGGCCAGGTCTCGATCGACATGGACCGACTGGTGCGCCGCGAAGGCATCACGTCATTCAAGCTCTTCATGGCCTACCCCGGCGTCTTCATGGTGGACGACGCAACCATTTTCAAGGCGCTGCTCAAGACCCGCGAGAACGGCGGCCTGATCTGCATGCACGCCGAGAACGGCGGCGTGATCGATACGCTCGTCAAGGAGGCGCTGCGGAAAGGCCAGAAGGCGCCGAAGTACCACGCCCTGACCCGGCCGACCCGCGCCGAAGGCGAAGCGACCGGCCGCGCCATCGCGCTTGCCGAGATGGCGGGCGTGCCGATCTACATCGTCCATCTCTCCTGCGCGGACGCGCTCGAAAAGGTGAAGCAGGCGCGCGACATGGGGCTGCCGGCGTTCGCGGAAACCTGTCCGCAGTACCTGTTCCTCTCGTACGACGACTACGAGCGCGAAGGGTTCGAGGGCGCGAAGTTCGTGATGTCGCCGCCGCTCCGGGAGAAGTGGCACCAGGACGTCCTCTGGAAAGGCATCATCAGAAACGACCTTCAGGTCGTGTCCACGGATCACTGTCCGTTCTGCATGAACGAGCCGCCGCAGAAGCAGATCGGGAGCGACGATTTCTCCAAGATCCCCAACGGCGCGCCCGGCATCGAGACGCGGCTGATGCTGCTATGGGACGGGGGCGTGAGGACCGGGCGGATCAGCGTTCACCGGTTCGTCGAGATCGTCTCGGCGAACCCGGCGAAGATGTTCGGGCTCTGGCCGCAGAAAGGCACCATCGCGGTCGGCTCGGACGGCGACCTGGTCGTGTGGGATCCGCAGAAGACCGTGACGATCTCCGCGCGCACCCATCACATGAATGTCGACTACAACCCGTACGAGGGACGCCAGATTCAGGGCGCGCCCACGATGGTGCTCTCGCGCGGCGAGGTCATCGTCGACGACGGCGAGTTCAAAGGGAAGCGGGGACGAGGACGATTCGTGAAGCGGCACCCAGGGCCGCCGCTCGTCACGTAACCTTCCCCGTCGAGTCCCGATCGCTTCGGTCGGAACGAGCAGTCTGCTCCGACCCGTGCGAACCGCCTACGGACAGACGCTCGCGATCATCCGCGATGTCTTGACGCCGAGGTACGGCAGCCCCTGCAGATCGCCCTTGAGCTCCGAGGTGGATTCGGTCTTCGCCTTTCCGCCATCCTCCTTGCGCCGTTCGCTCTCCGTCTTGACGCGGATTTTTCCGTCGCCGCGATCCGCTGCCTTGCCCGCAATCTCGACGCGATGGCCAATGTGATCCTTCAGGTCGTCGAGCGCGTCGCCTTCGTCGTTGTCGAGCAGCGCGAGGACATAGCTGCGAACCGCGCCGTCCTTTCCGGCGACGCTCGTCAGCGCGAGACCGCCGTCCGCGTTGCGCCGTACGCAGCCGGTGACGGTGATCTCCATTCCATCCTCGACGATGATCTTTGTCTTCGATTCCTGGGCGGAGACGAATCCGCCGGCGAGTATGACAATCGCAAACAGACTGCCGAGCTTCATGGCTCAGTCCCTCCTGTGCGTACGTTGTCGCAACAGTCGGGCCACCGGCCGAGGCTCAGCCGTGCTGTGTCACAGCTATTTGACGTTCTTCGCGAGGCCCTGCTTGTGAAGCTCCTTGACGGACTCTTTCACGAGATCCGCGATGACCTGCTGAACGGACTTCGGGTCTTTGCTCTCGCTCATGGCAGCCCACAGGAGCGTGTTTCGCGGAACACTGAAGATCAGCGTTTCGACCGTGACGACGGTTTCCCGATCGACGCGGCCCGGGATGTAGACATTTCCCCAGCCGTACCCGTAGTAGTTCCAGAAACTGCCGTAGTACGGGTTCGCCCACATGCCGGGCGTGTAGGAGCTCCGATTCTCCGAGCTCACCGGCCGCAGCGCCACCACGCCTTCCACGTTGCCGCGCTCGAACCAGGGTTTGGCCTTCTCGGCGTCGGTCAGCTCTTCCTTGGGCGCTATGCGGTAGGTGGCCACGCCTTGCATCCCCCGGGCGGTCAACTCGCGCGCCAGCGCTTCTTCTCCGGATACGCGCAGCGAGTCGTCGTTGGTGATGACGAGCGCTGCCACTTTCTTGCCGGCGAACGTCACTTCGCTCGCCGCGGGCGCCTTCCACACCGACGTGAACTTCGGCGCGGCGACGACTGCTGCGCCAGCGCCCACGATCAATAGCGCTGCCGTGAGAACGCGGTGCATGACTAGCCTCCCGTTCGCTTGACGGACGTCAACGTGATCGGCTGTTCCGCGAAGTCGTCGACCTGTATACCGTTCCCCTCGGGACCGGGTTTGACGCGCGCGGCCGCGACGAGCGATCCGCTGCCGGATCCCGCTTCGTCCACTTCGAGCAGAACGACGGCGACCTGATACGCGTCGCGCGCTTTCGCGTCCGTGGCGCCGCCGCCGATGAAGAACACGGGCTTCTCGGTGACGAGCACGATCTCGCGTCCGCCCTTGGGCGACGTGCGCTCGCGCGCATAGCGAACGGCGTACTTCTGATCCGCGATCTCGATGTGTCCGACGTTGGGTGCTTTGCGAAGCGCGTTGAGAAATCCGTTGTAGCCCGCGGATTTCAAACCCGTCTCGACCGACTTGCGATCGAAGTCGGGCGTATATCGCTGCACGTGGATCGCGATCTCCGCGTTGAGCGAAGCCTTGGCCGTCTTCACCTGCGCGTTTGCCGAGAAGGTCTCCGGCGCGCCGCGCACGAGCTGCTGCGCCAGGGCGGAGGCGGGACCGATCGCCAGGAAAGTCGACACAATCAGAGCGGAAACGCGCACGGCAACCTCCAGAATCAGGCCGATCAGGACATGCGTCGCCAGCGACCGACCGACAGCGGCTTGCCGGCATCATCTTTCGTCGTCAGGGTCAGAATATCCTTCGTGACTTCCCAATGCCGCGGCCGACCCGGCGCCAGGGGACCGGTGGGCGCGGCGATCGGGTTCTGCCCCGCGGCCACGTACGTGAGGGTCCGGTTCTGCATGTCGACGATGGTCCGTCCGTCGGTAGAGATGACGCCATCGCGGATGTCGATGCCTGCGGCGCGGAGGACGTCGGCGGCCTTTTCGTCCGCGCGAATCTCCATGCGCATGTTGCCGAACTCGTCGTAGGTGAGGGTGCCGGCGCTCTTGAGCGCGATCGGCGGTTTTCCAGGGGGGAAGACCTCGAACGATTCGAGGCTCCAGCGTCCTTCCAGGTACTTGCGCGCCGCCGTCAGGGTACCGGCGCCCTCGTCGACTGGCCCGGCGGGTATCGGGCGCTGGCGCGGCGCTCCCGTGCAGGCGGACGCGGCAGCAACGAGCAGTACGACAAGGGTTCGCTCAACGGCCGATCGCATCATTGGAAGCCTCCGTCAGCGGGCATGGTAGTCGTCTTTGGCGGGCGGGGTCAAAGGGGAGGGCGTGTACAAAGAAAAAGGCCCGGGGCGTGTTACACGACGCCTCGAGCCTTGAAGAATAATCCCGGCAGTGACCTACTCTCCCACGCAGTTACCCGCGCAGTACCATCGGCGGTAGAGAGCTTAACTTCCGTGTTCGGAATGGGAACGGGTGTGACCCCTCTCCTATGACCACCGGGAAACATCTCCGCCGGGGCGCCGAGGCGCGGCGGCGGAGGTAGTGTGGTTGCCTGGGGTTCGACAACCGGCCGCACCAGATACCTGCGCGTGAGTCGTCAATCGTCCCAGACTATGTTGTAAAGAGCGTTCGTCGTTACAACTGAATATCCTGCAAACGGTAGTTTCAACCAACCACTTGTGCACACTTTCTCGTGAGAGAAAGAGAGAAATGGTCAAGCCTCACGGCTGATTAGTATCGGTTAGCTCCACGCATTGCTGCGCTTCCACACCCGACCTATTGCCTGGTAATCTTCCAGGAGCCTTCAGAGGCCTTGCGGCCTGGGAAATCTCATCTTGTGGAGGGTTTCACGCTTAGATGCATTCAGCGTTTCTCCCTTCCGCACGTAGCTACCGAGCGCTGCCACTGGCGTGACAACTCGTACACTAGAGGTGCGTCCATCCCGGTCCTCTCGTACTAAGGACAGCCCCACTCAAATTTCCTCCGCCCATGACAGATAGAGACCGAACTGTCTCGCGACGTTCTAAACCCAGCTCACGTACCGCTTTAACCGGCGAACAGCCGGACCCTTGGAACCTGCTACAGCTCCAGGATGCGATGAGCCGACATCGAGGTGCCAAACCTGAGCGTCGATGTGAACTCTTGGCTCAGATCAGCCTGTTATCCCCGGCGTACCTTTTATCCGTTGAGCGATGGCCCTTCCACGCGGAACCACCGGATCACTAAGGCCTGGTTTCCCATCTGCTCGTCTTGTAGGACTCGCAGTCAAGCTCGCTTCTGCCTTTGCACTCTACGGCTGATTTCCAAACAGCCTGAGCGAACCTTCGCGCGCCTCCGTTACAATTTAGGAGGCGACCGCCCCAGTCAAACTACCCACCTAGCAGTGTCCCTGATCTGGATGACAGATCTAGGTTAGAACGCCGGAGTGTTAAGGGTGGTATCTCACCGTTGACTCCCCCAAGCCCGAGAGCCTGGGTTCAAAGTCTCCCACCTATCCTGCGCATAACACGCCAGCATTCACTACTAAGATGTAGTAAAGGTGCACGGGGTCTTTTCGTCTAGTCACGGGCAACCGGCGTCTTCACCGGTACCACAAATTCGCAGTGCCCCTCGTTGAGACAGCGCCCAGATCATTACGCCATTCGTGCAGGTCGGAACTTACCCGACAAGGAATTTCGCTACCTTAGGACCGTTATAGTTACGGCCGCCGTTTACCGGGGCTTCAGCTCGAAGCTTCGCCTTGCGGCTAACCTCTCCCTTTAACCTTCCGGCACCGGGCAGGCGTCAGGCCATATACGTCGTATTCGACTTCGCATAGCCCTGTGTTTTTAGTAAACAGTTGCCTGGGCCTCTTTATTGCAACTCGTTCGCGCATGCGACCGCGAGGGCCGCACACGATACTCGAGCACCCCTTCTTCCGAAGTTACGGGGCCAATTTGCCGAGTTCCTAAACGAGGGTTCTCACTTGCGCCTGAGGATTTTCTCCTCGCCTACCTGTGTCGGTTTGCGGTACGGGTACCCACTCTTCTCCTTAGAGGCTTTTCTCGGCAGCATGGCGTCGTCGACTTTGCGAGCCTTGCGGCTCTTGACATGGCACCTCAGGGAATGTGACCCCCCGGATTTGCCTGGGAGATCCCCCTACATGCCTGAACCCACACGTCCAATCGTGGGCTCGACTAGCCTCCTGCGTCCCCTCATCGTGATAACGAAAAGTAGGTAGTTCCGGAATGTTGACCGGATATCCATCCGCTACGCCTTTCGGCCTCGCGTTAGGACCCGACTGACCCTGAGCGGACGAACCTTCCTCAGGAAACCTTAGGCTTACGGCGGGGAAGATTCTCACTTCCCTTATCGCTACTTATGCCGGCAGGGTCACTTCTCGCCGCTCCACCAGTCCTCACGGTCTGACTTCGCTGCGACGAGAACGCTCCTCTACCAATATGCAATCCCGCAGGACTGCGTCTATTCTACGGCTTCG
>CAWGBU010000005.1:1337500-1659814 GCA_963820905.1 uncultured Acidobacteriota bacterium
CTCGAGCAGCGGGGTCGTCATCACCACCTGCGGCTCGAGGCCGAAGGCGGGCATCAGATCCCGGCCGACGTTCAGGTTGAACAGCTGGTCGGTGCCGCCCATCTCCACATCCGCCTTCAGGAAGACCGAGTCGTACGCCTGCGCGAGCGGGTAGAGGAACTCGTGCATCGCGATAGGCTGGCCGCTCTCCCAGCGCTTGCGGAACTCGCGCCGCTCGAGCATCTGCGCGACGTTGTACTGCGCCGCCAGCCGGATCCAGCCGACGCTGCCGAGCGGCTCGAGCCACTCGTTGTTGAAGCGAACCTGCGTGCGGGCCGGATCGAGAATCTTGAAGACCTGCGTCTGATACGTCTCCGCGTTCTGCTGGATCTCCTCTGGCGTGAGCGCCGGTCGCGTCTTCGATCGTCCGCTGGGATCTCCGATCAGCGCGGTGAACGAGCCGACGACGTAGACGACCGTGTGCCCGAGATCCTGGAAGTGCTTCATCTTTCGAATCAGCACCGTGTGGCCCAGATGCAGATCGGGCGCGGTCGGATCGAAGCCGACCTTGACGACGAGCGGCTGGCCCGTCGAGAGCGAACGCTCGATCTTCAGGCGCAACTCGGCGATGCGGACGACGTCCACGCAGCCCTTCGTCAGGTAGGCAAGTTGTTCATCGACTGTCATGGCGGCCGGTCATATTATGACCCATGCCCTTCGGGACACCGCTCGAGGGAGCCGCCGATCCTGCGGCGACGCGACGGGTGATGAAGTCCGAGCGCATGACGCGCCGCCAGTGGCTCCAGGGATTGACCGCCCTGGCGGCCGGGACCGCGGCCGGGACAGCCGCGCACGGCTTTCTCTACGAGCGCCATCGCCTCGAGTTGACGCGATTGTCCATCCCGCTGCCCGGTCTGCCGGAGGCGCTCTCCGGGCTGCGCGTCGGCTTCATCACGGATCTTGCATCGCAGTGCAACGGTCCCTCACGAGCTCGTCGACGCCGCCGTCCGCCTCCTGCAGGCCGAACGCCCGGACCTGATCGTCCTCGGCGGCGACTACGTGACGTGGGGCGATCGCCGCTTCGTCGAACCGGCGGCCGACGCCCTCGCGCCGCTGACCGCGCCGCACGGCGTCTTCGGCGTCATCGGCAACCACGACGACGACCGCGATATGCCGGCGGCGCTCGAACGGCGCGGCTTCGCGATGCTGAAGGATGCGCGGACGCGCGTCACGATTCGAGGCGAGAGCCTCGACATCATCGGCATCCGGTACTGGACGCGCAGGGTAGCCGACATCGCACGCACGGTGAAGGGCGCGGCCACGGCGTCGATCTTCGTGGCGCACACGCCCTCGCGCCTCAGCGAGGCGACTGCGCTGTCGCTTCCGCTGATGCTGAGCGGGCACACGCACGGCGGTCAGGTCGTCCTGCCGGGACTCGGTCCTGTCGCCGCCCGCAACTTCCCGGTCGTGTCAGGACTCGCCCAGCGCGAGAACACGCACGTCTTCGTGAGCCGCGGCGTCGGAACGGTCTACGTTCCGGTCCGGATCGCCTGCCCTCCCGAGGTTGCGGTTTTGACCCTCACGCCATCAGTAATCGCCTGATTTCCTGCCAATTTGACTCAGACAGACCTCGGGTGTATGCTTGTTTTGAGTTATCAAAATAAAAAGTTGTATATGCCAAATCTCACGAACATTCCGAAGCGACTCGCCCGGTGGTTTCTCGTCAGCGCCTGCCTCGCGTGCGGCGTGTTCGGCCTGGCTGGACGCTGGCTGGATCCCTGGCTTTGGGCGTACATCGCCGCCTTTTCGGCGGCGGGCCTGTATGCCGCGCTCAACCTCGACGACGAGCTCGCCAGGGAACGTTTCCATCCTGCGGAGCCCGGCGCCGATCGCTTGCCGCTTCGGGCGATTCGCCTGATCGCGCTCGCGCACGTCATCGTCGGCGCCCTCGACTACGGGCGCTGGCACCTCACCAGAGTGCCCGACAGCGTGCGGCTTGCAGGACTCGTCGGGGTGGCGCTCGCGCTGCCGCTCGTCTTCAGGGCGATGCTTACGAACCGGTTCTTCTCACCTGTTGTTCGAATTCAGAAAGAGCGCGGCCATCGATTAGTGGATCAGGGACCTGTACGCGGTCGTGCGCCACCCCGGTACGTGGGGATGATTACCGCTGTCCCGTTCAGCGCGCTCGTGCTCGGCTCATGGATCGCGTTCGCGCTTGCGGCCGCGTACTCGCTGTTGATCGTCCGGCGCGTGATCTTCGAGGACGCGTTCCTGCGCGCCAACCTGGACGGCTACGCGGATTACGCACGCCGCGTGCGCTACAGGCTCGTGCCCCGCGTGTGGTGAGCGTCCGGCGTCCGGAGAACGCGGCGGCCTTCGAGAGCCCACGCGCCGTCGAGCAGGATCCGGACGGCCTCCGGATAGATGCGGTGTTCTTCGATCAGGATTCTCGCTGAAAGGGTCTCGACGGTATCGTCGTCGCGGACTGGCACTGCCGCCTGGATCACGATGGGACCGCCGTCGAGCGCTTCGGTGACGAGGTGCACGGTCGCGCCCGCTACCTTGACGCCGTGCTCGAGCGCCTGACGCTGCGCGTCGACGCCCGGGAACGCGGGCAGCAGTGACGGATGCACGTTGAGAATTGCGTTCGGAAACGCGTCGAGCAGCGGCGCGCCGACGAGCCGCATGAACCCGGCAAGACAGACGACCGCGACACGGCGCGACACCAGCTCGTCGACGAGCCTGCGATCGAAGTCGGCGCGTGTCGCGAAGGCGCGGTGGTCGACGACGAGCGTGTCGATGCCCGCCGCCGCCGCGCGCTCGAGCCCCGCGGCATCGGCGCGATTCGAGATGACGATCCCGATCGACGCATCGAGTCGTCCCTCCGCGACGGCGTCGATCAGCGCCTGCAGGTTGCTGCCGCGTCCGGAGATGAGCACCCCGATCGTCCGATCGCCGCTCCGCCGCTCTCTCATCGCTCGCAACGGCCGTTCGGCCCGTCAGACATACGCCACTCCCTCTCCGCCCGCGCGAATCTCTCCAATCTTCGCGGCGCCGGACTCTCCGGTCGAGCGCAGCAGGTCCAGTATCCGCCCCTCCTCACGCGCCGCGCAGACCACGATCAGTCCAATACCCATGTTGAACGTTCGCAGCATGTCCGTGTCCGGCACGTGGCCGGTCCGCTGCAGCCATTGAAAGATCGGCGGCGGAGCCCAGGCCGATCGATCGATTGCGGCGGACGTTCCCTCCGGCAGTATGCGCGGCAGGTTGTCCGTAATCCCTCCGCCCGTGATGTGCGCCATTCCCTTGATGACCCGTTCGCCGAGGAGCGGGCGGATGACGGGGAGGTACGAACGGTGCGGAACGAGCAGCGCGTCACCGATCGACGAGCCGAGATCCGGCACGATGGCTCGACGCCGACAGACCGGCGACGTCGAACGCGATCCGCCGCGCCAGCGAATAGCCGTTCGTATGAAGGCCGGATGACGGGAGACCGATCAGCACGTCGCCGGGCGCGATGGATCGGCCGTCGACCAGCGCGCTCCTGGATACCGCCCCCACGATGAACCCGGCGACGTCGTATTCGCCGTCCGCGTAGAAGCCCGGCATCTCCGCCGTTTCTCCACCGAGCAGCGCACAGCCGTTCGCGCGGCACGCGCGCGCCAGGCCGTCGACGATCTGCACCGCGACATCGGGATCGAGGCGCCCCGTCGCGAGATAGTCGAGGAAGAAGAGCGGGCTCGCGCCCTGAACCAGGATGTCGTTGACGCAGTGGTTGACGAGATCCACGCCGATCGACGAGTGCACGCCGGTCATGAACGCCACGCGCAGCTTGGTGCCGACGCCGTCGGCGCTCGCGACCAGCACGGGATCGGTCAGCCCGGTCGATCCCAGGTGAAACAACCCGCCGAACGATCCGATGTCGGACAGTACGCCGGGCGTGAATCGTCGCGCGTGCCAGCGACCGTATCCGGCGCACGACCTCGTTACCGGCGTCGATGTCGACGCCCGACTGTTTGTAGTCCATCGGACGGGATCAGAATTCCAGCTTCTTCACCAGGGTGTCGGCGACCGTGCGCGCGGGCGAGCCGGCCGGCGATTGCCAGTAGGTGCGCCGCACGGTCGCGAAAAAGCGCTCCTCCTCGAAGTCCTCTTCGAGCATGTCGAATGCTTCCCGAAGGAGCTCGATCGCCGGGTCGCGGAGAGGCTGCTGCTCGAGCAGCTTGAGCATGACTGGCGTGTTGCGCAGCGCGACGGTGCCGAGCGCCAGCGCGATCGGCGCGCGGACGGGATCGTGCGTCGGCTCCCCCTGCGTCACGAGCTGCGCCAGCGCGTCCTGCCGCCCGGACACCGCGAGTACCGCGAGCGACGATGCCGACGACCGGAGGAGCGACTGGAAGCCGATGTTGGCGATCGAGAAGCGCAGCGCCTCGACGATGTAGGGTTGATGCGACGCACAGTTCACACCGAGCAGGCAGATAGCCGCGGCGATGCCGGGCTGCGACTCGCGCGGGGCGGTGCGCTGCAGACCGGCGAGCACGGGCAGCACGGACTTGTCGCCGATCTTTCCCAGCGCGAGCGCGGCATCGTCCTGGAGCGCCCCGTCGAGCTTGGAGATCTCGACGATCTGTTTGAGCGCGTACGCGCCGCGGTGATCGCCCAGCGCTTCGATGACCACGCTTCGGAAGAACGCCTGCCCCTGCATGACGAGGGTCGTCATCGTCTGCTGGACGCGGGGATCGTCGGCGTGCGCCGCCAGCGCGCGCATGAGCGCCGGCCGCACGAACTCCGACTCCTCGACTTTCAACGCTTCGAGCAGGCGCGGCGCGATTGCCTTGTCAGGGTTGTGCTCGAAGTACGCGTACGCCACGGTGCGCATGCGATCGTTCTTGTCGGCGATGACCGCGGCCATGACGTCGCGCGTCCGAGGGTCGTTGAAACCCGACAGCACGACCAGCGCGCGAAAGCGCACGTATTGATCGCTGTGCTGCTTGACGGCCTGGAGAAGCGCGGGAACCGCGACGGCCGCGTCGGCGCGGCGGACCGTTCGCGCGGCGGACGAGCGGACGGGGAAGTCGATCGACCCGAGCTTGTCGATTGCGGCGCTGACCTGTTCAGCGGTGACGACCTGCGAGTCGCCCGGCGGGGCAGGCTTCGCGGCCTGGGGCGTCGGCGCCGGCTTTGTCTGACCCGATACCAGACCGGCCCAGATGACGAATACGCACAGGACGGAGGCGAGACTGCGCATCACAATCGGCTCGGAAAGGCGCTAGTCGACGTTCTTCAACGCAAGCTGCAGGTATGCCTGCTCGTTGCGCGGAAACGCGACGGGATACACGCCCGTGTAGCAGGACGTGCAGTAGGAGGTCTGCTGATTCCCGACGGCCTGGCGCAGTCCGTCGAGGCTCAGGTAGGCCAGGCTGTCGGCCTCGACGTACTTTCGGATCTCGTCGATGGTGTGAGTGGCCGCGATGAGCTCCGAACGGCTCGGCGTGTCGACGCCATAGAAACAGGGGGAGATGGTCGGCGGGCAGCTGATGCGCAGGTGCACTTCGGTCGCGCCGGCCGCCTTCACCATCTTCACGATCTTGCGGCTCGTGGTGCCCCGGACGATCGAATCGTCGAGCAGCACGACGCGCCTGCCCTCGAGGATGCTGCGGACCGGATTGAGCTTGACCCTGACGCTGAAATGCCGAATCGACTGCTGCGGCTGGATGAACGTGCGGCCCACGTAGTGGTTGCGGATCAGCCCCATCTTCATCGGAAGCCCGGCCTCTTCCGCATAGCCGATTGCCCCGCAGACGCCGGAGTCGGGGATCGGCACGACGACATCGGCCGGCGCCGACGCTTCGCGCGCGAGGATGCGCCCGAGATCGGTTCGCACCTCGTTCACGCTGCGGCCGAACACGTAGCTGTCGGGGCGCGCGAAATAGACGTGCTCGAAGACGCAGTGGGACAGCTGCTGGCTGGGAAACGGCTTGATCGACCGGATGCCTCCGTCGCTGATCACCAGGAGCTCGCCCGGCTCGACGTCACGCACGTACTGCGCGCCGATGAGATCGAGCGCGCACGTCTCCGAGCAGACGATCCAGGCGTCGCCGAGGCGTCCGAGCGCGAGCGGACGGAACCCGTGGGGATCGCGCGCCGCGATCAGCCGGTTCTTCGTCAGCAGCGCGAGCGAATACGCGCCGCGCACCTGCGCGATCGATTCGACGAGGGCTTCCTCCACGGATGGCGCCTTCGAGCGCGCGTACAGATGGAGGATGACCTCGGTGTCGCTGCTGGTCTGGAAGATCGATCCGCTCCGCACGAGCTCGTCGCGCAGCTCGAGCGCGTTCACCAGGTTGCCGTTGTGGCCGACGGCTATCTGGCCGTGCGCGCAGTCGATTAGAAACGGCTGCGCGTTCTCGAGCTTGCTGTCGCCCGCGGTCGAGTAGCGGGTATGGCCGACCGCGATGTGGCCGGGCAGCGTGCCGAGCGACTGCTCGTTGAACGCCTCCGCCACCTGCCCCATGGCGCGCACCAAGCGGAGCTTCTCGCCGTCGGCCGTCGCGATGCCAGCGCTCTCCTGGCCTCGATGCTGCAGCGCATAGAGGCCGAGGTACGTGAGGTTGGCAGCCTCCGGATGTCCGAAGATCCCGAACACGCCGCACTCGTCCTTAAATGGCATTCGCTCGCGCCTCCGGCGTGAACGCACTCATTCTACGCTGCCCGTCCGGCAAAGTGACGGCCGAGCCCATTCGACCAGACCTGCTCCGCTTCCGCGACTGAACAGCTCAGCGCTGGACGCCCGTCGATCGCGATGACGATCTGCGGTCCGCCGGTGCGGCCGCAGACGGTCGCAGGAACCTGCAGCTCGCCCGCGAGCCGGACGAGCGCCGCCTGATGCTCCGGCTTTACCGACACGACCACGCGCGACGCGGACTCGCCGAAGAGAACCGCCGCGGTGCCAGTGCCGGCTCGGGATCCCGGCACGTCGACGGTCGCGCCGATCCCTTCCGTGTCGAAGGCGCACTCCGCAAGCGCGACCGCGAGGCCGCCGTCGGAGCAATCATGCGCCGACTGCAGCAGGCCGTCAGCGGCCGCCCGCACCAGCAGCGCAATCAGCGCACGTTCGCGATCGAGATCGAGCTGTGGCGGCGTCCCCCGGACGACCCCGTGAATCGTCTTCAGGGTACTCGCTTCCACCGAGCTCTCCCAGTCCTTCGCCCAGCAGGACAACGTCGTGGCCTTCGCCTTTGAAGGTGCGCGAGAGCACGCGCGATGCGTCCTCTATCAGCCCGACCACGCCGATGATCGGCGTCGGGTAGATCGCCTGGCCGTCGGTCTCGTTGTAGAGGCTGACGTTGCCGCCGGTGATCGGAATGTCGAGCGCCCGGCATGCCTCAGTCAGCCCCTCGACGGCCTCCGCGAACTGCCACATGATCTCCGGTCGCTCGGGATTCCCGAAGTTGAGGCAGTTGGTCGCGCCGATTGGGGTCCCGCCTGCGCACGCGACGTTTCGGGCCGCTTCGGCGAGCGCGAGCATCGCGCCGCGCCGCGGATCGAGATAGGTGTACCGGCCGTTGCCGTCCGTCGACATCGCCAGCGCGGTCTCGGTGCCCTTGACGCGCACGACGCCCGCGCCCATCCCGGCCAGCACGAGCGTGTTCGTCCGGACCATGTGATCGTACTGGCGGTAGACCCATCGCTTGCTTGCAACGGTCGGCGACGCCAGGAGCCCGAGCAACGCATCCCTTGCCGGCGGCTGCCTCGAATCGTCGAAGACCGACTCGTCGATCTTCGAGACCTCGTCGAGGTAGGACGGCCTCGATCGCGGACGGTCGTAGACCGGCGCCTCGTCGACGAGCGCGGTATTCGGGATCTCGGCGACGACGGTGCCGTGGTCCTTCACGCGCAGGATCCCGTCGGTCGTCACGCTTCCGATGTGGGCGGCGTGCAGATCCCACTTGTCGAATATCGCTTCGACTTCCGCTTCGCGGCCCCGCTTCACGACGAGCAGCATCCGCTCCTGGGACTCGGACAGCATGATCTCGTAGGGAGTCATCCCGGTCTCGCGCTGCGGGACCAGGCTCACGTCGATCTCGATGCCGCTCCCTCCGCGCGCGCCCATCTCCGACGTCGAACAGGTGAGGCCGGCCGCGCCCATATCCTGCACGCCAACGAGGGCGTCGGTCTTCATCAGCTCGAGGCACGCCTCGAGCAGGAGCTTCTCCATGAACGGATCGCCGACCTGGACGGCCGGGCGCTTCTCGGCCGATTTCTCGTCGAACTCCGCCGACGCCATCGTCGCGCCGTGAATGCCGTCGCGCCCGGTCTTGGCCCCGACGTAATAGACGGGGTTTCCGGTTCCGGCCGCGCTGCCCTTCACGAGCGCGTCGGCCTGGACGATACCGAGGCAGAACACGTTGACGAGCGGATTCCCCGCATACGAGTCGTCGAACGCGATCTCGCCGCCCACGGTCGGAATGCCGATGCTGTTTCCGTAGCCGGCGATGCCCGCGACCACGCCTTCGACGATCCGGCGCGTCCGCGCGCCTTCGGCGCCGTCGAGCGTTCCGAAGCGCAGCGAGTTGAGCAGCGCGATCGGCCGCGCGCCCATCGTGAAGATGTCGCGGATGATGCCGCCGACGCCGGTCGCCGCGCCCTGGTACGGCTCGATGAAGGAAGGATGATTGTGCGATTCGATCTTGAAAACCGCGGCCAGGCCGTTGCCGATGTCGACGGCGCCGGCGTTCTCGCCCGGGCCCTGCAGGACGCGGGCACCGGCCGTCGGCAGCTTCCGCAGGTGGACGCGTGAGCTCTTGTAGCTGCAGTGCTCAGACCACATCACAGAGAAGATCCCGAGCTCCGTCATCGTCGGCTCGCGCTTCAGCGCGCGGACGATGCGCTCGTACTCGTCGGGTTTCAGACCGTGACGTTCGAGAACCGCGGGGTCAGGACTCATGATCGAGTGATGTGGAAAAACGCCGGGCAACCGCCTCGTGCTGGCGTGGATGTCGTCATCAAGCGGTCCGAAGCGCGCCGCCGGCGGCCATGCTGGCGATCACCGACTCGAAGAGCACGAGCCCGTCGGCGCTGCCGAGCGCGGATTCGCAGGCGCGCTCGGGATGCGGCATCAGCGCCACGACATTGCGCGCGGCATTGCAGATGCCGGCCACGCCCCTCGCGGAGCCGTTCGGGTTCGCGGCGTCGGTGACCTCACCGTCCGGCGAGCAGTAGCGGAACACGATGCGGCCGCGCGACTCGAGCTCCTGGAGCGTTTCCGGGTCGGCGAAGTAGTTGCCCTCGCCGTGCGCAATCGGAAGCCGCAGGACCTGTCCTCGGGTGGCGCGCGACGTGAACGGGGTGTTCGTCTGCTCGACGCGGACGTGCACGTGCTCGCAGTGAAACTTGAGATCGCGGTTGCGCAGCATGGCGCCCGGCAGCAGACCGGCCTCGAGCAGGATCTGAAACCCGTTGCAGATGCCGATCACCGGTCCGCCCTGGCGCGCGAAATCGGTGACGGCCGCCATGACCGGTGAGAAGCGCGCGATGGCGCCGGTGCGCAGGTAGTCGCCGTGCGAGAACCCGCCGGGGAGAATGACGGCATCCGCGCCCTTCAGGCCCGTCTCCTTGTGCCAGATGAACTCCGCTTCCTGGCCAAGGACGTGCTTTGCGACGTGATACGCGTCGTGGTCGCAGTTCGATCCGGGAAAGACGATGACGGCGAAGCGCATGCGATCAGCTCCCAGCTATTCCACTTCCACCCTGTAGCTCTCGATCACGGGATTCGCGAGGAGCTTGTCCGCCACCTCGGACGCCAGCGTTCTCGCGCCGTCGGCCGAATCGGACTTCAGCTCGAGCTCGAAGTACTTGCCCTGCCGGACGTCGCCGACCGCGCCGTATCCCATCGAATGGAGCGCGTCGGCGATGGTCTGGCCCTGCGGGTCGAACACGGATGGTTTCAACGTCACGAATACTCTGGCTTTCACGCGCTACACTCGCTTCCCGGCGGGCCCGGCGGCGGCAACAGCCGGCTCGGGAACCCGTCCGAAGACTCTGTCGAAAATCGCGTCGACGTTGCGGAGCTGATCGTCGAGATCGAACGCCCGCTCGATCTCCTCGCGCCCGAGGACCTTCGAAAGGTCCGGATCCGCGAGCAGGAGCTGCTTGAAGTCGGTTTTCTCGTGGAAAGCGCGCATCGCGTTGCGCTGCACCCACTCGTAGGCCTGCTCGCGCGACACGCCCCGCTTCGCGAGCTCGAGCAGCACGGTCCCCGAGAACACGACGCCGCGCGATCGCTCGAGGTTCTCGCGCATGCGCTCGGGATAGACCACCATGCCGCGCACGATGCGCGTGAAGCGCCTCAGCATGTGATCGAGCGCGATGAAGCTGTCCGGCAGGATGACGCGCTCGACCGACGAGTGCGAGATGTCCCGCTCGTGCCAGAGCGCCACGTTCTCGAACGCCGCCATCGCGTTCGCGCGAATCAACCGCGCGAGACCCGTGATTTGCTCGCAGCCGATCGGGTTGCGCTTGTGCGGCATGGCCGACGAGCCTTTCTGTCCCTTGCCGAACGGCTCCTCGACCTCGCCAATCTCGGTCTTCTGCAGCCCTCGAATCTCGAGCGCGAACTTCTCGAGGGACGCGGCGGTGATCGCGAGCGCCGACATCAGCTCGGCGTGGCGATCGCGCTGAATCACCTGCGACGCCACCGGCGCGGGCTCGAGTCCGAGCCGCTCGCAGACACGCGCCTCGATGTCGGGATCGAGATGCGCGAAGGTGCCGACCGCGCCCGACAGCTTGCCGACCGCCACGACGTCGCGCGCCCTGAGGACGCGATCGAGGTCACGCTGCAGCTCCGCGTACCACAGCGCGAGCTTGAGGCCGAGCGTCATCGGCTCGGCGTGCACGCCGTGCGTGCGGCCGATCATCGGCGTCCGCTTGTGCTCGGCGGCGCGCTCGCGAACCGCGTCCATCAGGCCGGCGATGTCCTTGACGACGAGCTCGCAGGCCTGGCGCATCTGCAGCGCCTGGGCGGTGTCGACGACGTCGGACGAAGTCAGGCCGAAGTGAAGCCACCGGGCGGCGGGCCCGACTTTCTCGGCGACGGCGGTCGTGAAGGCGATCACGTCGTGCTGGGTGGTCTGCTCGATCTCGTCGATGCGGGCGATGTCGAACGCCGCGCGCGCGCGAAGCTCGCGCGCCGCGTCGGCGGGAACGAGCCCGGCCTCGGCCATGGCGTCGGCCGCCGCCAGCTCCACTTCGAGCCAGGTCTCGTAGCGGCGCTCATCGCTCCAGATGGCGCCCATTTCCGGATGGGTGTATCTCCTGATCATCGAGTCGAGTGAAGCTCCTCAATCAAGCCGGACGCTCTCCGAGATCCAGTCGTTCCCTGGGCAAGTCGGGCGCCGACGGCCCGAGCACGGTCGCCGCCAGCGATCCGTTCGAGAAGAGATCCCGCGCCACGCGCTGGATGTCGTCCGTCGTCACGCGCTGAACACCGGCAAGCGTTTCGTCGAGACCGAAGTGACGATCGAAATAGATTTCCTGCCGCGCCAGATGCGACATGCGGCTCGCGGTGTTCTCGAGGCTGAGCATCAGGCTGCCCTTCAGGTGATCCTTGGCGCGTTTGAGCTCCGAGTCGGGCACCGGCGTCCGCTTCAGGCCGCGCAGCTCCTCGACGCAGAGATCGACGACTTCCTCGACCGCGTCCGCCGCACAGCCGGCGTAAATCATGATGTTGCCCGCGTCGCGGTAGGCGCTGAGGCTGCTGAAGACCGAGTACGCCAGGCCGCGCTTCTCGCGGATGTTCTGGAACAACCGCGAGCTCATCGACCCGCCGAGGACCGAGTTGAGAATGTAGCTCACGTACCGATCGTCGTGGTTCTGCTGGTAGCTGTTCGTGCCAAGGCAGACGTGGCTTTGCTCGAGCTCCTTGGTGCGCGTCACGACCGTCGGGCTCACGCGCGGCGCCGCCTGCAGCACAGGAGCACCCGCCCTCGGCAGATTCGCGAACGCGGTCGAAACGAGCTCGCGCACCTGCGCGTGCTCCAGGTTGCCGGCTGCCGACACGATCATGTGCGGCGCGGAATACGCGGTGTGGAAGTACTCCCGGAGCGTCGCGCGATCGAGTGCCTCGACCGTTTCCTTCGAGCCGAGAATCGGGCGGCCCAGCGGATGGCCGTCCCAGAAATGCTGCGTGAAGAGCTCGTGGACCAGGTCGTCGGGTGTGTCCTCGACCATCTTGATCTCTTCGAGGATCACTTTCTTCTCGCGCGTGATCTCCTCGGCGACAAAGGACGGCCGCATCACGATGTCGGAGAGCAGATCGACGGCGACCGGCAGATGCTCGTCGAGCACCTTGATGTAGTAGCTCGCGTACTCCTTCGCGGTGAACGCGTCGAGCTGCCCGCCGATCGAATCGATCTCCTGGGCGATGTCCTCAGCGGATCGCGTGTCGGTACCCTTGAAGAGCATGTGCTCGACGAAATGCGCGATCCCGCTCTGCGCGTCGGTCTCGTGCCGCGAGCCGCGCATCAGCCAGACGCCTATCGTGACGGACCGGACGTGCGGCATCGCCTCGGTGATGAGACGAAGTCCCGTATCCAGTACCTCCCGGACAACCAGCGGATGTGTGGATGCGCTCAAGTGTCTCTCAGTGTTCGGGCTCGCCCATCGCCGTCGCGACCGCGGGTCGCGAGGGGATGCCAGGCGGCAACTTGCATTTTCTCCGTGACAGAGCTACGCAAGTACTTGAATCGGAAGGAGTTAAGTGCGCTGAACGAAAAAGGAATCATACCACGCGTGACGAGCGGAGTTCAAGGCCGAATTCGAAAAAACAGCGCGTGTACAATGGTCGATCTGCGCCTTTTCGCCAAACGCCATGCCCACTGTCCTCGGTCCCGACGCGGCTGACCTGGAGCTGGACGAGCTGGAAGCGCACCTCGCGTCGATCGGGGCGCCGCGTTTCCACGCCCGCCAGATCTTCCAGTGGATCTATCGCCGGGGCGTCGAGGACTTCGAGGCGATGACCGACCTCGGCCGCGATCTCCGCACCGAGCTTGCGCGCAATCTCGCCTTGTCGACACCCGTGGTCGCCGGAAGCGACCGGTCGACCGACGGAACCACGAAGTTCCTGCTCCGGCTCGCGGACGGCCGACTCATCGAATCCGTCTTCATCCCCGACACGCCGTCGCAGACCTTCTGCATCTCGACGCAGGTCGGGTGCGCGATGCGCTGTGCCTTCTGCCTCACCGGCAAGATGGGCATCGTCAGAAACCTGACGCCGGGCGAGATCGCCGGGCAGGTGCGCGTGCTGCTGCGCGATCTGAACATGCTCGGGCAGCGGTTCAACATCGTGCTGATGGGGATGGGCGAACCGCTGCACAACTACGACGCCACGATGAAAGCGCTGCGGATCCTCGGCGACGAGCACGGGCTCGCGGTCGCGCCGCGGCGCATCACGTTGTCGACCGTGGGCGTCCTGCCTGCCCTCGAGCGGCTCGCGACCGAACCGTTCATGCCCAACCTGGCGATCTCGCTGCACTCCACGACCGAGGATCAGCGCGACATGCTCGTGCCAATCAACCGGAAGTACGGATTGCGGGAGCTCCTCGACGCGTGCCGGCGATTCCCGCTCAAGCGCCGCAGCCGGATCACGTTCGAATACGTCATGCTGAAAGACGTGAACGATACGCCCGAGGACGCGCGCCGCCTCGTGAAGCTGCTGAACGGGATCAAGGCAAAGGTGAATCTCCTGCCGCTGAACGAAGCCGCCGGCATTCCGTTCGAGCGGCCGTCCGACGCGCGCGTCGATCGCTTCGCCCGGATTCTCGCGGAGCGCGGCGTCACGGTATCGGTGCGGCGCTCCCGCGGCCGCGACATCCGCGCGGCATGCGGGCAGTTGATCACCGAATCATCGGGCCAGCGCGCTCCCGGACCGCGCCTCGCGACGCTGATGGAATAGCGTCGACGCCCTATCGGGCGGCGAGGACGGTTCCCGCCGAGTGACCGTCCAGCCGTACCTCCACGCGGCGATTCCGCGCCAGCCCCGGAGCAACCCGCACCTTCAGGAAATTGTCGGTCACGACGAGCGTGCCGTCCTCGAGCGTCAGGCCCGGACGGACGGCGCCGGCCTGCGCGTCACGAAACCGCGCCGAGAGCTCCGCGCCGATGGCGCGCAGACGCGAAGCGCGCTCGCGGACGACGGCGCCGGCGACCTTCGACGGCATCGACGAGGCCTCCGTGCCGGGCCTGTCGGAATAAGGAAACACGTGCAGGTGCGAGAGCGGGGCTCCCGAGAGGTATGCCACGTTGGCAGCGAAGTCTTCGTCCGTCTCGCCCGGAAAACCCGCGATGACGTCGCTGCCAATCGACGCGTGAGGCAGGCGCTCGACGATCGAATCGACGAGCCCGCGATAGTACGCCAGCGTATAGGGCCTCCGCATGGCCATCAGCAGCCTGTCGCTCGCGTGTTGAAGGGGAAGGTGGAAGTGGGGCGCGAACCGCCCGTCGCTCCCGGCCACTATCCGCACGATGTCCGGCGTACAGTCCATCGGCTCCAGCGAGCTGATACGGAACGTGACGTCCAGCCGGAGCGTCGCGAGCGCGCGCAGCAGCGAGGAGAGCGACTCGGCCGGGACGAGATCCCGGCCGAACGACCCGAGGTGAACGCCGGTCAGCGCGATCTCCCTGAAGCCGGCGGCCGCCACACGCTCGACCTCCCGGAGAACCCAGGCGACTGGCACGCTGCGGCCCGCGCCGCGCGTCGACGGAATGATGCAGTAGCTGCAGCGCTCCTCGCATCCCGTCTGCACCCGCAGCGTGAAGGCGGTTCGGCCCGCGACCCCGGGCTCGATACTCGCACCGCACGCGCCCTCGCCATCACCGAATCGTTCCGAGGTGTCCAGCAGACCAGCCAGCCGATCCTTGTCCTCGTTCCGCACGACGCGGACGACGTTCGGCAGCGCGGCGACTTCATCCGCGCTCCGCGTCGCGTAGCAGCCGGTCACAATCAGCCGGGCTGACGGATTCTCGCGCGCGATCCGCCTGATGGTCTGGCGCGCGCCCTGGTCCGCGCTCGCGGTCACCGAGCACGTGTTGACCACGACGACGTCGGCCCGCTCGGACGGCGCGGGCTCGCCGCCCCGTGCGCGGAGCTCCTCTTCGATGTGGAGCGAGTCCGCCTGATTGACGCGGCAGCCGAACGTGACGATGGAGTACTTCACCGGGTGCGACCTGTCACGACGACGCCAGACGGGCGGCGGCTTTCTCGACCTTCTCCGCGAGCGTTTTCTTGTACTGGTCGAGGCGGACCGCAATCGTCGAATCGCCGAGCGCGAGGATCTGCGCGGCCAGGACGCCGGCGTTCGTGGCGCCCGGCTTGCCGATCGACACGGTCGCGACGGGCACGCCCGGCGGCATCTGCACCGTCGAGAGCAGCGCGTCGAGCCCCTTGAGCGCGGACGAATCGATTGGCACGCCAATCACCGGCGCGGTCGTGTGCGCCGCCACGACGCCGGCCAGGTGCGCAGCAGCACCGGCGCCGACGATGTACACCTTCACGCCGCGGCCGGGCGCCTCCCGAACGAGACGCATCACGCGCTCCGGCGATCGGTGCGCGGACGCGACCGTCATCTCGCACGTGATGCCGAGCTCGCCCAGCACGTCCACGGCGGCCTGCATGACCGGTGCATCCGAATCGGAGCCCATCAGGATTAGGACTTGGGGCATGGTGGAGTCAGGGTTGAAGGTTCAAGGTTCAGGGTTCAGGGTTCAGGGTTCAGGTTCGGTTCAACAGGGCTTTCTGTCCGATGTCGCGGCGGAATTGCATTCCCTCGAAAGAGATTTGCCCAACGGCCTCGTACGCCCGGGAGATGGCCTCGTCGTAGGTCGCGGCGCGGCCGGTCACGGTCAGGACCCGTCCGCCGGCCGTGACGAGCTGGCCGTCGTTCGTTGCGGTCGCGGCGTGAAAGACTTCGGCGCCGCGCACGTTCGACGCCGCCTCGATCCCGTGGATCGGCACGCCGGTCTTCGTCGCGCCGGGGTAGCCGGCCGATGCGAGCACGACGCACACCGACACGTCGCGCGACACGTCTACGTGAACGTCGGCGGAGTCGAGACGGCCATCCGCGGCGGCGCACAGAAGCGACGGCACGTCGCTCTCGATCAGGGGCAGGACAACCTGTGCTTCAGGATCGCCGAAGCGCACGTTGAACTCGATCACCTTCGGGCCGTCGCAGGTCAGCATGAGGCCGGCATAGAGGAACCCGCGATATTCGGTCCCCTCGGCCCGCATGCCGCGCAGTACCGGCTCGACGATGTCGCGCATCACGCGGGCGGAAAGCGCGGCATCGGCGAGCGGGCTCGGCGCGAACGCACCCATGCCACCGGTGTTGGGCCCGCGGTCGCCGTCGAACACGCGCTTGTGATCCTGCGCGGTGCCGAGTGGAATCGCCGTGCGCCCGTCGCACAGCGCGAAGAAGGACACTTCCGGGCCGCTCAGGCACTCTTCGATCACGACGCGCGCGCCCGCCTCGCCGAACTGCCGCTCCTCCATCGACGCGCGGATCGCAGCCTCCGCCTGCGCGCGAGTCGCGGAGACGACGACGCCTTTCCCGGCGGCCAGCCCGTCGGCCTTGACGACAACCGGCAGGCCCAGCTCGCCGTCGGCAACCACCGCGATCGCCTGCGCCGCGGAGTCGCACACGCGGTACCGAGCCGTTGGAATGCCGTGGCGCGCCATGAACGTTTTCGCGAACGCCTTGCTGCATTCGAGGCGCGCAGCCGCCTGCGCCGGGCCGAGAATCCGGTGCCCGGCCGCGCGAAATCGATCCACGATCCCGAGATCGAGCGGAAGCTCGGGCCCGACGACGGTCAACTCGATCCGCTCGCGCTCGACGAAGGTCAGCAGCCCCTCGAGATCGTCCACGCGAATCGGCACGACGCGCGCGTCGCGCGCGATGCCCGCGTTTCCCGGCGCGCACGTCAGCGTGGCGCCATTCGCGGTGCGCCCGAGCGTTCGCACCAGCGCGTGCTCGCGCCCGCCGGATCCGACGACGAGGACCCTCACGCCGTCCCGGTTCCCGGTCCCGCAGGATCCAACAACAGGCTATTTGTCAATAGTTTATGAGAAGCCATGGGACGGCGCCGCTAGATGAGCTTTCCTGCCGAAAAGTCGAGGTCTTTGTGATAGCCTAACGCATTCCGTCGTACTCCAAGGGCCTTGCAGGGAGAGCTCGAGCGAGTTGACCTGGGGAGGGCTGATCGCCGCCCGCAGATCGTAGCAATGTACGGTGCGGGCCCGCGAGGCCGGAGTGTTGAAGGGGGTGTAATACACGTTGGCTGAAGTGAAAATTCAGGAAGGCGAGTCGATCGAGAGCGCGCTTCGTCGCTTCAAGCGGAAGGTGCAGCAGGAAGATATCATCAAGGATATCAAGAAGCATTCGTTCTACTTGAAACCGGGCGACCGTCGCCGCGCCAAGCAAGCGCTGGCGCGCAAACGTACGCGCAAGAAGCAGCGCCGCGAATCGGACTAGGTGGTCTCCGGGCTGCCGGCACCTGGGAGCTGAAGAGAGTACGGTTCGCTCGCGTCCGCACCGATAAGGGTGCGGCGCGGGCGGACCGTTTCCGTCACGGGAACCCGCCCCGTGGGCGGCCGGGCTCGAGTTGGTGAGAGGTAGGACCGATGGAGTTCCAGGACAAGTCGTTGACGTGTGTGGACTGTGGGACGGAGTTCACTTGGACGGCGGGCGAGCAGCTGTTCTTTGCCGACAAGAACTTCAAGAACGAACCCAAACGGTGTAAGAGCTGCAAAGCCAAGCGCGCGTCGCGGCCCGCGGCAGGTGGATCCGCCTCCAGAGAGCGCGTCGAAACGACGACGAACTGCTCGGCCTGCGGGAAAGAGACGACGGTTCCTTTCAGACCGACCCAGGGGCGCCCGGTGTTCTGCCGGGAATGCTTCCAGCAGCGCAAGTTCGCCGGAGCGGGCGGCATTTAGGCCGGTTTTCACGGCACGCTGAGAAGGCCACGGTTGACGTGGCCTTTTTCGTGTCCGCTTTTTTTATTGCCCCACCCCCGCTCGTCTGCGATGTAATTGGATCACGGCCCACCGGTTTGACGCCGCCTGGGCCACGCGCGGGTCCTCGCGCCTCCACGTTATCGAGCTTGTTCCCCATGGCATCCGAAGAACCATTCGCGTTTTCCGCCGCCACACCCGTCGCCGGGTTTCTGGGCGTGATGGGCCTAGTAGGACTGTCGCTGCTGAGCGGTGCCTGTCGGGGCAACGCGCCGGCGCAGGGCGCGGGAGCCGCGCCGCCTCCGTCCGCGGTCAAGATCATGACGCTCGAGGCCAAACCGATCGAAGAGGCCTCGGAGTTCATCGCCACGATGCGATCGCTTCGATCGACCACGATCCAGCCGGAAGTCGACGGGATCGTCACGCGCATCTTCGTGAAGGCTGGACAGCGCGTGAAGACGGGCACGCCGCTCGTGCAGATCAACGAAGCGAAGCAGCGCGCCGCCGTGACGAGCACGGAAGCCAACCGCGCCGGCATCGAAGCTGACGTGCAGTTCTGGCGTCAGCAGGTCCAGCGCCTCGACGCGCTCGTCGCTGCCGGGGCGATCAGCAAGGCGGAATTCGATCAGGCGCAGAACTCGCTGCGCACCGCGGAGGCGAGGCTCGCCGCGCTCGACGCGCAGGTTCGCGAAGGCCGCGTCGAGCTCGGGTTCTATCGCGTCGAAGCGCCGCAGTCGGGCGTGGTCGGCGACATTTCCGTCCGGGTCGGCGATCGCGTGACCAACAGCACCGTCATCACGACCATCGACGAGAACCAGGCGCTCGAAGCCAACGTGCAGGTGCCTCTCGATCGCTCGCCGCAGCTCCGCGTCGGCCTTCCCATGCAGCTCCTGGATCGCGAAGGCAAGATCATCACCACCAATCCGATCACCTACGTCGCGCCGCGCGTCGACGACGCGACGCAGACGGTGCTCGTGAAGAGCCAGCTGACCGCCGCGCCGAACGCCCTGCGAGTCCTGCAGTTCGTGCGATCGCGCATTGTCTGGCGGAAGGTGGACGGCCTGACGATCCCGATCACCGCGGTCCTGCGCATCGGCGGCCAGTACTTCTGCTTCGTCGCCGAGTCCGGCCAGCAGGGCGCCCTCGTCGCCAAGCAGAAGCCCATCCAGGTCGGCGAGCTCGTCGGCAACGACTACGTCGTCCGCAGCGGATTGAAGGCCGGCGAACGCGTGATCGTTTCCGGCATCCAGAAGATCGGGGACGGCGCTCCCGTTCGCGGGGAGTAGAGGTTCCCGGATGTTCGTCGATACCTTCATTCGCCGTCCCATCATGGCGTCGGTGTGCTCGCTGGTCCTCATCCTGGCGGGCGCGGTCGCGATCCCCACGATGCCGGTCGCGCAGTATCCAAGCCTCGCGCCGCCGCAGGTCAACGTCACCGCTATCTACACGGGCGCCAACGCGCAGGAAGTCGAAACCGCGGTCACGACGCCGCTCGAGCAGGCGATCAACGGCGTCGAGGGCATGCTGTACATGTCCTCGTCGAGCACGAACAGCGGCATCGCCACGATCACCGTGACCTTCGACATCACGCGCGATCAGGACGTCGCGGCCGTCGACGTGCAGAATCGCGTGAACCAGGTGCTCGGCAGGATGCCGGCGGAAGTGCGGACGACCGGCATCACGGTCCAGAAGCAGTCGACCGGGTTCATCATGGCGGTCGGTGTCTTCTCGCGGCAGAGCACCTACGACTCCCTGTTCCTGAGCAACTATCTCGATATCTACGTCAGGGACGCGATCAAGCGAGTGCCCGGCGTCGGCGACGTCGTCGTCTTCGGCGAGCGCAAGTACTCGATGCGTCTCTGGATCGATCCCGACCGCCTGGCGGCCCGCGGGCTGACGGCCGGGGACGTGGTGCAGGCGCTGCGCGAGCAGAACGTGCAGGTGGCCGCCGGCAGCCTCGGGCAGGCGCCGGCGCCGTCAGGACAGATGTACCAGCTCAGCGTCCGCGCGCTTGGACGCCTCACTGAAGCCGCCGAGTTCGACAACATCATCCTGAAGAGCGGGAGTGACGGATCGCTCGTGCGCCTCAAGGACGTCGGCCGCGCGGAGCTCGGCGCCGAGACCTACGCGGCGGAGCTGCGCTTCCAGGGCGTCGAGGCCGTCGGCTTCGGCGTCACGCAGCTGCCCTCGGCCAACTCGCTCGACGTCGAGCGCGCGGTCGTCGCGGAGCTGGATCGCCTCAAGGCCTCGTTCCCGCCGGGAATGGAATACCTGGTGGCGTTCAACACGACCGACGTCGTGCAGGCGTCGATCACGGAAGTGCTCAAGACGCTCGCCGAAGCGATCGTTCTCGTCGTGCTCGTCATCTTCGTCTTCCTGCAGAACTGGCGCAGCACGCTCATCCCGGCCATCACGATTCCGGTGTCGCTCGTCGGCGCGTTCGCGTTCGTGAAGCTGATGGGCTTCTCGATCAACACGCTGACCCTCTTCGGCATCATCCTCGCCACCGGCATCGTCGTGGACGACGCGATCGTCGTGATCGAGAACATCGAGCGGCACATCCAGGAATACAAGGTCCCGGCGCGGAAGGCGGCGTCGGACGCGATGGGGGAGGTGCTGGGCGCGGTCGTCGCGACGGGCCTCGTGCTGATCGCGGTGTTCGTGCCGGTCGCGTTCTTCCCGGGCACGACCGGCAGGCTCTATGCGCAATTTTCGATCACGATCGCCTTCGCCGTTGCGCTGTCGGTGTTCAACGCCGTCACGCTCACGCCGGCGCTCTCGGCGCTGCTCCTCGACCGGACGAGCCATCACAAGGGCCGTTTCTTCACGATGTTCGAACGCGTCGTGTCCGCCGGGACGAATGCGTACGTGCGGATCCTTCGCGGCGGGCTGCGCCTGCGCTGGGGCGTCGTCGTCGCCTTCGTCGCGACGCTGGGCCTGACCTGGTGGGTCTACCGAGCTGTGCCGCAGGCGTTCATTCCCGAGGAGGATCCGGGCTACTTCATCATCCAGGTGCAGGGACCATCCGGAGCGTCGCTCGAGTACACGAGCAACATCGCGCGGCAGGCGGAAGCCATCATCAGCAAGGACCCGGACGTGATGGCGCTCTTCTCCGTCATGGGGTTCAGCTTCAGCGGCGCCGCGTCCAACCAGGGCCTGATGTTCGTGCGGCTGAAGCAGTTCGAGGATCGCATCGGCGACGAACACTCGGTCCAGGCGGTACTGGGACGGATCAGCGGTCCGCTCTTCGGCATTCCCGGCGCGATCGTCGTGGGCTTCACGCCCCCGTCAATCCAGGGACTGAGCCGCTTCGGCGGCTTCGAGTTCCAGGTCCTCGATCAGAGCGGCGGCGACATCGGACGGCTCGCGGATGCGACGCGCGGCGTGGTCGGCGCGGGCAACCAGTCGCGGTTCCTGCGGCCGGGCCTCTTCAGCCCGTTCACGGCGAACGATCCTCAGCTGCAGGTCACGATCAATCGCCAGCGGGCGCTGGCGCTCGGTCTCCCGCTGTCGGAAGTCACCAGCGCGCTGCAGATCTTTCTCGGCTCGCAGTACGTGAACGACTTCGAGTTCAACAATCGCGCGTATCGCGTGTACGTCCAGGCCGCCCAGGAGTTCCGCTCGAACCCGCAGGGCCTGAAGCAACTCTACGCCAGGACGCGAACGGGAGAGATGGTGCCGATCGAGCAGGTCGTGGACGTGAAGGAAACGACCGCCCCGCAGGTCATCAATCACTTCAACCTGTTTCGTTCGGCCTCGATCAACGGCGCCGCGGCGGCGGGCGTCAGCTCGGGAGAGGCGCTCCTCGAGATGGAGCGGATTGCCGAGAGGACGCTGCCCGAAGGGATGGCGTACGCGTGGTCGGGCATCTCGCTCGAGGAAACGAAAGCCGGCCGCCAGGCCTACCTGATCTTCGGGCTGGCGCTCCTGCTCGTCTACCTGACGCTGGCCGCTCAATACGAGAGCCTCGTGCTGCCCTTCATCGTCCTTCTCGGCGTGCCGATCGCGGTCCTCGGCGCGCTGTCCGCGCAGTGGTCGCGCGGGCTGTCGAACGACGTCTATTGCCAGGTCGGGCTCGTCATGCTGATCGGTCTCGCCGCCAAGAACGCCATCCTGATCGTGGAGTTCGCCGAACAATTGCGGGATCGCGGGCTGCCAGTAGTCGATGCGGCAATCGAGGCGGCCCGGATCAGGCTCCGCCCGATCCTGATGACGTCGCTCGCGTTCATCCTCGGCGTCCTCCCGCTGGTCGTGGCCACGGGCGCCGGTCAGGTCGCGCGACGATCGGTCGGCACGACCGTCGCGGGAGGCATGCTCGTCTCGACGTTCCTCAACCTCCTCTTCATCCCCGTGCTCTACGTCGTCGTGCAGAGCGTGCGGGAACGATTCGGCGGCGGCGGACACCGCGTGCGCGAGACCGAGCCCGCTTCGTAGACCGCGAACGCGTCACGGTCAGGACTTCGTTCGCCTGAAGACCGCGAATGACGTTCCGGCCGATCCCGGCACTCGGCTGAATCCCAGACTCTCGACGGCTTCCAGCGAGGCCGGCGCAGCCCTGCTGTCGAGGACCAGCCATTCAATATCATCGCCAATCGACGAGCGAAGTCGGTCGGGGCCTGAATCGAGCGGGGCGTCGAGGTCACGCACGGCGCGGCACGTCCGGAGATACAGGCGGCCTCCCAGGCGCCAGCGCTGTTGCACCGCTACTACGTCGCAGCCTTCCCGCGCGATGGACTTCGCGACCACGATCCCTTCGGACGACTTTCTGAAGCGCCACCCGCCCATTTCGAACAACACGCCGTACACGCACGCGCCGATGACGATCCACGCACCGGCTTCAGGCGTCAACCCAAGCACGGGAGCACGGCTCTTCAACCGGGCGAGAACGTGGAGGACGCCCTGCGCAGCGCTGAGCGCCACGAACGGCGCGACGGGGATCAGGTACCTCGGTTCCTTGTGCGGCAGCAGGCTGAGAAGCACGAGCGGCAGCACCCACCACAAACCGGTGCGCGTCGATCCGAAACGGAGGCCAGCGATCGCGAGGACCGCTACCGGGAGCGACGTCCACGAATTCAACGAGAGAACGTAGAAAAGGAACGGCTCGAACCCGCGCGACGACGCGCGATCGACGAGCGTGAACTGGACGATGTTGATCAAGCTGTGGAACGGCGTCCCCCAGTAGAGCCAGTCGCCGAGCGCGAGGATCAGGACTGCCGTTCCAATCGCTCCGGTCACGACGACGAGCGCAGCCCGAATGCGGCGCTCGATGCAGAGGCCCGCGATCGCGGGCACCAGGAAGACGACCTCGCTGAACCGGCAGGACGCGGCAACGCCCAGCGCGCACCCCGCTAGCGCCGAACGCGTCCACGATCGGCGCGTCGACGCCAGACAGACGAACGCCAGGAGCACGAACACCGTCGCGACGGGACGCGGGAGCTCCGATCCTCCAAACGTGACGTGCAACCGCGAGATCGCGGTGAGGCATGCGGCAACGAGTCCCGCCGCGGCGCCTTCGATCAGCACGCCCGCGCGAAACGTCAGCCAAATCGCGAGCGAACTGGCCACAGCCACCACGCACCGGCCGGCAACCACGAGGGCGCCCGGATCGGTGAACCCCGCGCTGACCATCAGCGCCTGCACGGGGTAGATGAACGTCATGGGATAGAAGGGGCTTCGCAGGTTCCACACGTCCACATCGAGATGGAACAACTGGCGGAACGTCATCTCGTGAATCTCGACGTCGTCGCCGCTGAAGAAGCCAGGATATCCCCACGCATTCGCCAGCTTGAGGACGGTGGCGATCAACAGGGCGACGATGGTCCACCTGATCGCGCGCCGTTCATCGAGTGCCGTCAGCGCATCCGCGACCTGGCTCGCGCCCCGGAGCGGACGCGCGAAGAAGTCGGGAGGAGAGGCCGCGACGAGAAACGGCACCCTGCGCAATGCCGGAAGGCGGAGCAGGAAGAGGACTGCAAGAATGGACAGCGGGTTGCCGACGCTTCGGAGCGAGATGGTCGTCCCCTGGACGGCGAAGACGCCGCCGCCCGTCACGATGACGAAAAGGACGAGCGCGCCGAGAACGACCATTGCCAGGTCGAGGACGACGCACGCGACGAGCAACACGGTCGAAGCAGCGCGGCGCATCTGTTCGCTCGATATACTCTAGCGGGTCGCCTCGTTTTGCGGTCGAGGCGGGATTGGAGCGTCACGTGCGGCGAGTGTTCATTGTCTGTGGGTCGCTCATGCTGCTGGTAGCGACAGCCGCGCGCGCGCACGCACAGGGTGGAGATCTGACGGTTTTCATCGGGACGGCGTACCCCGTGTACGAGGAGCTGCTGACGATTCGGGCGTCGACGCCGGCGCTTCCCGGCGTCGACATCACGACAGCCAAACCGATTGAGCTTCGCGCGGACGGAGGCCTGGTGTTCGGCGCGGCACTGGCCTTCGAGCTTGGCGGTTTCCTTGGCATCGAAGGCCGGCTCGACGCGACCGACGTGGGCTTCAACATTGCGGGGACGCGCTACGACCTCGTCGGTACCGTTCCGCCGTTCCAGGGGCTGACAGCCGCCGTCACGCTCGGCGACGGCCGGCTGGATGCCGATCGCCTCTATCTCCTGTCGCTGAACGCGAGGCTGCGCACGCCAGGCCCCGTCGCTCTGTTCGTCTCCGGGGGCCTGAGCTACCTGCCGGATGTCACGATCACAGGCACGGCACCGATTTCAGCGGAGATCGGCGGAGTGCCGATCCCCGGGCTGAACGCGCGCGTGCGGTTGGTCGCCGCGCCCGGCGAATCGGGCCAGCGGGCGGGCCTCAACGGAGGCATCGGCGTGCGATTCGGGGGAAGCCGGGTGGCCGTGATGGGTGAGGTTCGCGGGTTCTATTTCGGGGACTACGACCTCCGGTTCCAGGCTGTGGGCGCCCCGGACCTCGTCTCCGACCTCCTCGAGAGCCTCGATCCCATCAGCTTCCAGCCAATCATCGTCAACGCGCAGGCCGGCCTGGTGTTTCGGTTCTAGCCCGTCCGGGCGCGGGGGGGTCAGACCCTTGTAGCCGGTTACGTACTACGCTCAGGCTGGCTGGTGTCGCTTTGACCGGCGGAACAGGCGCGGAATGCGCGTGTCCAAGCTCTCGGGCCGGGGCGTGCGGCCAAATGTGCGGCGAAAGTGTGCATTTCTTGACAGTTTTTGAACCCGCGTAGTACGCTGGCCGGTCTTTTTAGCGCTTAAACGATTGGGCTGGAGGAGAGGCGATGCAGATCGAGGAACGAGTCGTCGAGGGAGTGACGATTCTCGACCTGAAGGGCAAGATGACGCTCGGCGAGGGCGACGAATTGCTGAAGGATAAAATCAACTCGCTCATCCAGCAGGACCGGAAGAGGCTGCTGCTCAATCTCGAAGGCGTGCCGTATATCGACAGCGCGGGCCTTGGCGAGATCGTCAGGACCTACACGACCGTGAGCCGCCAGGGCGGAAAGCTCAAGCTGCTCAATCTGACGAAGCGCATTCAGGACCTGCTCGCGATCACCAAGCTCCTGACTGTCTTCGAGACGTACGAATCAGAGCCGGAAGCCGTCAAGAGCTTCAACTAGGCGGCAGGGTCGATCCGTCGCATTCAGGGTCGGCCCGACCGTTCAGGAAGACCGGCACGTCCCGGCACGAGGCGATCGCCCGCCGCGCTCAGGATGGCGCGACACACAGTTCCGAATCTCACCGACGGCGTCGACTCACAGCCGGCACCCGCCCGACCGCTGGCCGTCAGCGTGCTGCTCTCGCTGCGGCCTTCGCAGTGGACGAAGAATCTCTTCGTCTTCGCAGCGTTGATGTTCGCGCAACGCCTGCTCGATCCGACCGCGGTCCTTCAGGCCGTCGCGGCGTTCCTGATCTTCTGCGCGCTGTCCGGCGTCGTCTACCTGATCAACGATGTCGCCGACCGCGACGCGGATCGACGGCATCCGGTGAAGATGCTCCGGCCGATCGCGTCCGGAGCGGTGCCCGTACAGGTCGCGCTCGGCGTCGCTGCAGTGCTGGGGGCGGCGGCACTCGGCGCGGCGTTCTGGCTCAGGCCGTCGTTCGGGATCGTGGCCGCGTCGTATCTCGTGCTCCTGACGTTGTATTCCGGTCCGCTGAAGCACACCGTCATCATCGACGTGCTGACGATCGCGATCGGATTCGTGCTGCGCGCCCTGGGCGGCGCCGTCGCGATCGGCGTGCAGGCGAGCCACTGGCTCTACGTGCTGATGATGCTGCTGGCGCTCTTCCTGGCGCTGAGCAAGCGCCGGCACGAGCTGGTGCTGCTGGGGACCGGGGCGACGGGTCACCGCAAGATTCTGGAGGAATACAGCCCGTACCTGCTCGATCAGATGATCGCCGTCGTCACGGCGTCGACGATCGTCGCGTACGCGTTCTACACGATCAGCCCGGAAACGGTCGAGAAGTTCGGGACCGACCTGCTCTGGATGACCCTGCCCTTCCCTCTGTACGGGATCTTCCGGTACCTTTATCTGGTGCATCAGAAGGAAGGGGGCGGCAGCCCGGCTGACCTGCTGCTGACCGACAGACCCCTTCTCGTCTGCGTCGGGCTGTGGGCGGCCACGGTGGCCGTCATCATCTACAGCCCCCTCGTTCGAAGTCTGTAGCGGCCCCCGAGGGCCGAAGGAAGTACCAAGACTCAAGGTTTTATGCAGAAATCCAAGGTCGCCATCCTCCGGACCAGCCCCGCGACGGTTCTGAAGGACTATCACTCCCTCATGAACCTGGCGGGCTATCAGGATGTGATCGCGAAGGACGCCGACTCGGCGCTCAAGGTGAACATTTCCTGGCATTTCTTCTTCCCGGCGACCTCGTCGACGCCGTGGCAGCTCGAAGGTGTGATCCGGGCGATGAAGGCGGACGGCTACGATCCGTCGCTCATCCACGCATGCCACAACCGCACCGTCGTCATCGACGCGCACCTCGGCGAGCGCGAGAACAAGCAGATCAACGTCGTCGAGGCGCACAAGCTGCGCAACATCCACATCTACGAGACCGAGGAGTGGATCAACATCCGCGACGCGGTCGGTGATCTGACGAAGAAGTTCACCTGCCTGAACGAGGTCTACCCGAAGGGCTTCATGATTCCGAAGCGCTTCATCGGGGAGAACATCATCCACCTGCCGACGGTGAAGACGCACGTGTTCACCACGACGACGGGGGCGATGAAGAACGCGTTCGGCGGCCTGCTCAACGAGCATCGTCACTGGACGCATCCGGTGATCCACGAAACGCTCGTGGATCTGCTGATGATTCAGAAGAAGATCCACCGCGGCGTGTTCGCCGTGATGGACGGGACGTTCGCGGGCGACGGGCCAGGCCCGCGCTGCATGACGCCCCACGTGAAGAACGTGATCCTCGCGAGCGCCGATCAGGTCGCGATCGACGCCGTCGCCGCCAAGCTGATGGGATTCGACCCGATGTCGATCAAGTTCATCCGCATGGCGCACGAGATGGGGCTCGGCTGCGGCGATCCGCGCGACATCGAGATCGTCGGCGACACGTCCGCGGCAGCGGAGAACTGGCACTTCGCCGGTCCGTTCAAGAAGATGACGTTCGCGTCGCGGATGCAGCACAAGATCTACTGGGGCCCGATGAAGGGGCCGATCGAGTGGTCGCTGAAGACAGTGCTGGCGCCGTGGGCCTACATCGCGAGCGTGATCTATCACGACAGCTACTGGTATCCGGTGAACGCGAAGCGGATGATGGAAGAAGTGCTCGCCAGCCCCTGGGGCCGATTGTTCAGAAACTGGGAGACGGTGCAGCCCGATGCCGCGGGACTCGGCTATCCCGACGTCGGCGGCGACACCGCGACGATCGAGAAGACCGGGACCAAGGCGCTCGTTCAGTCGATCGGCATTCTGGGCACCTGCATCAAGGAAGCGCCGGAATTCGCGGGCAAGCGCCGGCATTCGGGCAAACCGTGATTCAGCCACCAGCTTCCAGCTTCCAGCTTGGTCTCGTGTGGTAGCGGGTAGCTGGCAGTTGGAAGCTGGTAGCTAACAAGAGACGTCAATGACCGATTTCAGCGTCAAGAGCGACAGCGTGGACGTCGAGCAGATCATGCGCCAGGTGCGGTCGCGCATCCGTGAGAAGCGCGGCGTGGACTACACCGAGGACGAGATTCGCGAGCTGGCGAGCGTCAAGCTCGAGCGATTCCTCGATCCGAAGGGCGTCCGCTCCGACCTCCTGGAGCAGTATCGGAAGCGGAAGGATGCGGCGACGACCGCACGCAACTATGCGTTCGAGGATCGCACGATCTACGAGTCCAGCCGCCCGCTGCTCCGGGCGATACGGAAGCTGCTCAATCCGATCCTGAAACTGTTCTTCAACCCCAATCCGATGATCGAGGCGCTGCACATTCAGTCGAAGCTGAATGACTCGTACAATCAGGCGGAAGCGCTCTACTACGAGCTGATTCACAACCTCGTGCTCGAAACCACGCGGCTCGGGATCGAGGTGAAGAACCTGAAGATGCGGGTGGAGTCGATGTCGAGCCGTCTCGACTTCGACGAACGCCGCGCGCGCGCGCTCGAGGGCGTCGTCCAGTACCGTCCCGGGGCGGTCGCGCCGCTGCAGCCGCCGGCCGGCGGCGGGCGGGGCGGCCACGTGCACGCGCCAAACACGCAGATCACCGGGGGCGACGACGTCGAGCGGCGGAACCGGCGCCGGCGCCGGCGCGGCCGGCGGCGGCCGGGCAGCGGCCCTGGCGGCGAGCGCCACGAATCGGGACCGCAGGCCGCGAACGGTTCCGCCTCTGGCGCGACGGACGGTCCGAGTGGCCCGCCTGGCGACACAGGCGGCGGCTCCCCCGAGTCGTGAAGGTCGCGGTCGTCGTCCAGCGCTACGGCGCCGACATCAACGGAGGGGCGGAGCAGCACGCGAGGTTCATCGCCGAGCGCCTGGCGAAGTACGGCCCGGTCGAAGTCGTTACCACCTGTGCCCGGGACTATGTGACCTGGCGCAACGAGCTCGCTCCAGGCACCGAGACCGTTCACGGCATCCCGGTGCGCCGCTTTCCGGTCGCCCGCGAGCGGCATCCCGCCGAGTTCGGCCGGCGATCGCGGCGCGTCTTCGAGGAGCCCCACTCGATTGCCGACGAGCTCGCGTGGCTCGACAGCGAGGGCCCCGCGAGCCCTGCGCTCGTCGATTACCTCGCGCGGTCCGCTGAGACGTTCGAGCACGTCCTCTTCTTCAGCTACCGTTACTATCACTCCTGGCACGGCGTCCGCCGTCTGGCGTCGAAGGCGATCCTCGTGCCGACGGCCGAGCGCGATCCGGCGATCGGGATGGCCATCTTCGGCCCGGTGTTCCGCGCCGCGAGCGGCATCATGTACAACTCGCACGAAGAGCGGGCGATGATTCACGCCGCCGCGCGAAACGAGGAGGTGCCGGGCGTCGTGGTCGGCGTCGGATCCGAGGTGCCGGCGCGGCCGGACCCGTCGCGCTTCCGGCGGCGGCACCGGCTCGATTGACCGTTCGCGATCTACATCGGGCGCATCGACGCGAACAAGGGATGCGCGGAGCTCTTCGAGTATTTTCAGCGATACGTGGCGACTTTTCCGCGCGGGCTCGATCTCGTGCTGATCGGGAAGGCGATTATTCCCGTGCCCGGGCACCACAGAATCCATCACCTCGGCTACCTGTCCGACGAAGACAAGTTCGATGCGCTGGCGGCCGCCGATCTGTTGATCATGCCGTCGTACTTCGAGAGCCTGTCGATGGTCGCGCTCGAAGCCTGGGCGCTCGGACGCCCCGTGCTCGCCAACGGACGGTGCGACGTCCTCAAGGGCCAGTGCATCCGCAGCAACGCCGGGCTGTACTACGAGAGCTATGAGGAGTTCGCGGAGACGCTGTACTCGCTCGAGTCGAACGGTCCGCTGAACGCGCGGCTCGGCAGAAACGGCAGCGAGTATTTCGCCAGGCACTACGCGTGGCCGGTCATCGAGAAGAAGTATCTCGACATGTTCGAGCTGCTCCGCAAGGAGCGCGAGCGCGGCCGGCGCCGGCCGGCGGTCGAACCCCTCCCGGGGTGGATGGCCAGGCGGAAGCGCGACGTACCGGCGGCCAACGACGTGCTCGCACGGCTCCCATCAGGCGCGGCGGCGCCGTCGGAACGGCGGGATCGCACGGCATGAGCGTCGAGGGCAGGCGGCGTCCGCGCGTGCACCAGGTGCTGGCCACGCTCGGCTACGGCGACGCCATCGGACACGAAGTCATCGGCGCGCAGCGCGTACTGCGCAGCGCCGGGTTCGACTCGGAGATCTTCGTCGAAACCGCGGACCCCCGCCTCGAGGACCTGACGATCGACTATCGCGAGATGGTGGGCGCGATCGCGCCGGAGGACGTTCTCATCCACCACTTCTCGATCGGATCGCGCGCGTCGAGGACGGCGTATGCGCTGCCGGGAAAGATGGCGCTCGTCTACCACAACATCACGCCGCCCGAGTACTTCGTCGGCGTGCACCGCGATCTCGTGAAGCTCTGCTTCCGCGGACGGCGCGAGCTGACGGCGTACATCGGACGATCTGATCTCGCGCTGGGCGATTCCGAGTACAACCGCCTGGAGCTCGAAAACCTGGGCTTCCCCACGACCGGCGTCCTGCCCGTGGTGCCCGACTTCAGCCACCTGGGCGGCGAACCCGACACGCTGCTCGCGTCGGGCTTCGACGACGGCTGGACCAACGTGATGTTCGTGGGCCGGGTCATCCCGAACAAGAAGTTCGAGACGATCATCCGCGCGTTCCACGTCTACCGCACGCGGCACAACCCGCGCGCCCGGCTGATCCTCGTCGGGCTCGTACAGCGGCTTCGAGCGCTATCTGTCCATGCTGCAGCAGCTCATCGCGCGGCTGGGAACGCCCGACGTCCACTTCGTCGGCCATGTATCGAACGAGGAACTCACCGCGCTCTACGATGTCGCCGACGTCTTTCTCTGTGCCAGCGCGCACGAAGGCTTCTGCGTGCCGATCGTCGAGGCCTTCTACAAGCGCGTGCCGGTCCTCGCGTACGCCTCGACGGCGGTCCCCGCCACCATGGACGGCGGCGGCGTGCTCTACGACACGACCGATCCGTTCGAGATCGCACGTCTCATGCAGGCCGTGCTGGACGACGCCGCGGTCGAGGATGCCGTCCTGGAATCACAGGATGCCGCGCTCGCGCGGATGCGCTCGCGGAGCTTCGGCGACACGCTGCTCGCCTTCGTCGAGACCGTCCTCCACCGCCCCGGGAGGCCTGCGCCCGAGGTCGCCTGGGACTTCTGGGCGCAGTTCGATCAGGCGGAGCGGCTCGAGGAACTGCGGCAGTTCAGGCCCGCGTTGTTCAAGGCCCTGCCGCTGGAGCCGGGCCCCGGACCCCGGACCCCGAACCTGGATCCCCGACGATGATCATCAACCAGTGGGTCCCGGCCGCTCATCGCGGCGACGCGATTGGCGACAGTGCCCGCCGCGTGCGGGATCTCCTGCGCGCGAAGGGCCACACATCCGACATCTACGCCCTCACGATCGACGACGATCTGCGCGCCGAGGTGCGGCCGTTCTCGGCCGGCGAGTCCACGCGGGGCGACGTCACGATCTTTCACTTCGCGCTGCCGTCGCCCATGACGGAGGCGTTCGCCCGCTTGAGCGGCGCGCGCGTCCTGCAGTACCACAACATCACCCCTGCCGCGTTCTTCGCGCCGTACGCGCCGGAGCTGTTCCGTCTGGCGGCGCTTGGACGCCGCGAGCTCGCGACGCTCGTCGGCCGTGTCGAGCTGGCGCTTGGTGACTCCGAGTTCAACCGGCGGGAGCTCGAGGAGCTGGGCTTTGCGCCAACGGGCGTGCTGCCGATCGCCGTCGACACCCGGCGGATCACCGAGGCGCCGCGCCGGCCGGCGCTCGACAAGATCCTCGGTGACGGGTTGATCAACATCCTGTTCGTCGGCCGGATCGTCCCCAACAAACGGATCGACGATCACATCCGGCTGGCCGAGGTGCTACAAGCGGTACGTCGACAGCTACTATCGCTTCATTTTCGTCGGCCGCCACGACGGCGTGCCCGCGTACTACGCGCAGGTCCGCGCGCTGATCTCCGAGTTCCGGATGCTGCCGGACCGCTTCTGGTTCACCGGCCCCGTACCGGACGAGGACCTCGGCGCGTTCTACCGCTGGGCCGATGCCTACGTCTCGTTGAGCGAACATGAGGGGTTCTGTGTGCCGCTCGTCGAAGCCATGGCCGCGGACGTGCCGATCCTGGCGTACTCGGCGGGTGCGGTGCCCGAAACGCTGGGCGGGGCCGGGCTGCTCTTCGCGCCAAAGGATCTGGAAGTCGCTGCTGAGATGCTCGGCATGCTCGTATACGATCGGCCCTTGCGCGCCCGCGTGCTCGAAGGCCAGCGGCGCCGCCTCGACGCCTTCACGCCAGCGGCTGTCGAGGCGAGGCTGGACCGGGCGCTGGCGGACTTGCCGGGGCGGTAATGGTCTGTCGCGTCGAACCCTGATCACGATTCATCCAATCTCGAGACTTCATTGAGAATCGCATTCATCGTCCAGCGCTATGGCGCCGAGATCCTCGGGGGATCGGAGTATCACTGCCGCCTCATCGCCGAACGCCTGGCGCCGAAGCATCAGGTGGAGGTCCTCACGACCTGCGCGGCCGACTACATCTCCTGGAAGAACGAGTACGCCGAAGGGGCCGACCGCATACGGGGCGTCACCGTCCGGCGGTTCGCGAACGCGCGCACGCGCGACATCCACGCCTTCAACCGCTACTCGGAGTGGATCTTCACCAACAAGCACTCGCGCGAGGATGAAGGCGAGTGGCTCCGGCAGCAGGGCCCCTGGTGCCCGGCTTTGATCGACTATCTCGACCGGAACCAGCAGCAATACGACATCCTGATCTTCTTCACGTATCTCTACGCACCGACCGTGCTCGGCACGCGCATCGCCCCCCACAAGAGCATCCTGGTGCCGACGGCGCACGACGAGCCGGCGATTCACCTCGACATCTACAGAGAGCTCTTCAGCCTTCCGGCCGGCGTCGCCTACAACACCGACGTCGAACGGAAGTTCCTGACGACGCATTTTTCGATTCGCGCCGTCGAGGAGCAGACCGTCGGCTGCGGGGTGGACCTGCACGCCAGTCACGGAGGTTCCGGCGATCGGGCCCCGAGCGACGACGCGTCCGATGGCGACGAACCGCCGCCGCCGGACGACTCTCCGAGCTTCCGGCCACATCTCGCGCAGCGGGGCACGATGTTCCGCCGGCGCCACCGGCTCCACGGGCCGTTCGTGCTCTACGGCGGCCGGATCGATCCCGGTAAGGGATGCGAGGAGCTGATCGAGTACTTCAGCAGCTACGTGCAGGAGGACGGCGACGCGTCGCTGGTCCTCATGGGCGTCAAGCTGATGCCGCTGCCGGAGGAGCCGTTCATCCGGTTCGCCGGGCGCCTCTCGGACCAGGAACGGCTCCAGGCGCTCGAAGCCGCCACGGTCGTCGTCGTCCCCTCACCCTACGAGAGCCTGTCGCTCCTCGCGCTCGAGTCGTTCGCCGTCGGCACGCCGGTCCTCGCCAACGCGCGGAGCGAGGTGCTCGTCGATCACTGCCACAAGAGCAACGCCGGCCTCTACTACGCCGATCGCGACGAGTTCACGGAGTGCCTGCGCCTGCTCATCGCGGATCCGCACCTGCGCGAATCCATGGGTCACAACGGCCGGAGGTACGTCCGGGAGAACTACCGGTGGGACGTGATCCTGGGGAAGTACGAGCAGATGTTTGCCAGGCTACGGCAGGCAAGATAATTGCGGAACGCGGATTGCGGATTGTGGATCGCGGACTGAGGATTTGGATTGGCTATTCAGATTGGGAACTGAAGATTACGATTGAGGATTGGGGATTGGCTGTCAGTCCACATCGACTGACGCCACCTCTTCGTCCACGGGCTGGCCCGCGCGCTTACGGCGCGGGCGGATATCGTGGCGCTTGATCATCTCGTTGAGGGTCGTCGGCTTGATCTGCAGGAGCTCCGCCGCGCGCTTCTGCACGCCGCCGGCCTGCTCGAGCGCTGATTCAATCAGGCCCCGCTGGAAAGCGATCTCCGCGTCGCGATAGGAGATGCCCTCGGGCGGAACGACGAACTGCGGCATCTGGAAACGGCGGCTGTTGCGCACGTGATCCGGCACGAGGTCGACGCCGATCCGCGCGCCGGAGGACAGGACCACGGCGCGCTCGATGACGTTCTCGAGCTCGCGGACGTTGCCCGGCCAGTCGTACTCCTGCAGGAGATCCAGCGCCTCCGGCGTGAGGTCTTGCCGCGCCTTCTGGTTCTCGATCCCGTACTTCTCGAGGAAGTGCTGCGCGAGCAGCGGAATGTCCTCGTTGCGCTCGCGCAGCGCCGGCAGCTGCACGGTGATCACGTGGAGGCGGTAGAAGAGATCCTCGCGGAACTTCCCCTCCTCCATCATGGGGCGCAGCTCGACGTTGGTCGCGGCGATGATCCGGACGTCGACCTTGATCATCTCGACGCCGCCGAGCCGCATGAACTCCCGCTCCTGGATCACGCGCAGCAGCTTGGCCTGCGTCTCGAGCGGAATGTTGCCGATCTCGTCGAAGAAGATCGTGCCCTTGTCCGCCAGCTCGAAGAGCCCCTTCTTCGGGTAGATCGCGCCGGTGAAAGCGCCCTTGACGTGTCCGAAAAGATTGGATTCGAGCAGATCCGGCGGCAGGTTGCCGGAGTTGACCGTGATGAACGCGCGATCGGCGCGCGTGGAGTTCTGGTGCAGCGCCCTCGCGACGAGCTCCTTGCCGGTGCCGCTCTCTCCGTTGATCAGGATCGTCGTCCGGCTCGGCGCCGCCTGGATGATGAGGTCGAACACCTGCTTCATCCGCTGGCTGCGCCCGATGATCTCGCCGAAGCGGTTCGCGTGGGCCTGGAGGTTCTGCCTGAGCGCCCGGTTCTCCGCCACCAGCCGCCGCTTCTCGAGCGCGTTGCGGAGGACGGCCAGCACTTCGTCGTTCTTGAACGGCTTGGTGATGTAGTGGAACGCGCCGCGCTTGATCGCGCTGATGGCGCTCTCGAGCGAGGCGAACGCCGTGATCATCAGCACCGGCAGGTCGTCGTCGATCTTCTTCAGCTCGTCGAGCGCCGTCATGCCGTCCATCCCGGGCATCATGATGTCGACGATGGCGGCGTCGAAGGGCACCGTGCGCGCGAGCTCGAGACCGGCGGCGGCGTTGGCGGCGAGGCGGACGACGTACCCCTCGCGCGACAGCAGCGCCTCGAGGATCTCGCGCATGATCTCCTCGTCGTCGATCACCAGGATTGTGCCGGTTCGGTTCATCTTGGATGTCACCGGCTGACGGATCCCGCCTGCGGACGGCCCGAGGCAAGGGGCAGCGTGAGCGAGAAGCGCGTGCCCTTCTCGGGCGAGCTGTCGCACGCAATCGACCCGCCGTGCTCCTGCACGATGCCGTAAGTGATCGACAGGCCCAGCCCCGTTCCCTTGCCGATGTCCTTCGTCGTGAAGAACGGGTCGTAGATGCGCGAGAGCTGCTCGGCCGGGATCCCCGAACCCGTGTCCCCCACCTCGATCGTCGCTGTTTCTCCCCCTGAGCGCGTCACGATCGAGAGCCAGCCGCCCTTGGGCATGGCGTCGCGCGCGTTCAGGAAGAGGTTCAGGAACACCTGCTGCAGCTTGTATTCGATCCCGAGCACGACCGGCGGCAGCGCCGCGAGCTCCTTGCGCACCTGGATGCGGCCGGTGCGGAACTGATGCTCGAGCAGCGAGAGGACGTCGTTGATCACGGCGTTCACGTCCACCGGACCGCTGTCGACCTGCGCGGGCCTCGCGAGATTGAGCAGCCCGTTGACGATCTTCGCCGCGCGAAACGTCTGCCGCTCGATCTTTTCGAGCACCTGCGCCTTCGGATCGTCCGGCTCGGTCGCCTGCATGAGCATCTGCACGAAGCTGCTGATTCCCGTCAGCGGCGTGTTGACCTCGTGCGCGACGCCCGCGGCGAGAAGGCCGATCGACGCCATCTTCTCCGAAATCTGCAGCTGCTCTTCGAGCTGCACGCGGGCCGATATGTCCTCGACCACGACGATCGTGCCGGCGATCGCGCCGGTCATGTCGCGCAGCGGCGTCGTCGCCACGTTGACGAGGAGCCGCCGCGGCGGCGTGTGCCGCGACGAGAGCGGCACGCGGTACAGCGCCGCGCCGTCGGGTGATTCCCGCCGACCCGAACGCAGAATCTCGAAGAAGCCCTCGTCCGCGATCTGATCGAGCCGGCGCCCCACGGCCGCTTCGTGCCGAATTCCGTACAGCTCCTCGAGCCGGCGGTTCCAGCGCACGACCCGGTCGTCGCGATCGACGACCAGGAGGCCGTCGTTCAGCGACTCGAGGATGTTCTCGCTGAACTCGCGCATCCGCTCGAGCTCGTCGGCCTTGACCGTGAGCTGCCGGTAGAGCCGTCCGTTTTCGAGCGCCGTCGCGGCCTGCGCGGCGACGGCCGCGAGCAGCGCCATGTCCTCGCTGCTGAGCGGCTCGGCGCTCGACTTGCGCCCCAGCGCCATGACGGCGATCGTCCCTTCCTTCGAGACGCAGGGCACGAAGTAGTGGATCCCGGCCTCGCGCCAGAACTCGATGTCCGTCGAATCCAGGCGGCGCTGCGCGAGCGGATCGTCGAGCGTGAGCGTGTGGCCCGAGATCAGGCGCGTGGCGACCTCGGAGCTCCGGCTGAGAACCGGCGGCTCCGCGCCGAATCCCGCGTGCGCGATGGTGACGAACTGCGCGTCAGGCGCAGGCGACGGCGGCGCGAGCATGAGCGCCATCCGATCGACCAGCAGCGTCTCCGTGACGCGCCGCACCAGCCGTTCGCTCAGGCGGAACAGATCCAGGTCGCTGTTGAGATCGCGCGCAAAGCCGACGAGCGCGCGCCGGTAGTCGTAGCGATCGCGGTAGTACACGCGATCGAGGCCGGTCTGAATCGCGTTCTTCACCGGACGCGCCAGCAGCACGAGGACCATCGTGGCGAGGAACGCGACGACGTTGTTCGGGCCGGTACGCGCAGGGATCCGTCTGGAACACCTGCTCGGCGAGGCGCAGCAGGATCGCGTAGAAGGCGGCAATCGCCGCGATCGCGGCGGCGTACACCAGACCGCGCTTGATGATGACCTCGACGTCCATCAGCCGGTAACGGATGATGGCGGACGCGAACGCGAGCGGCACGAGCCCGAGGAGGATCGCCGTCAGCTCGAAGGCGCGCGCCGGCTCGAACCCGAACGCGAACGGCAGCGCGTAGCCGAAGGTGAACGGCATCGCGCCGAGGCCCGTGCCCCACACGATCCATCGAAGCTGGCGCCGCGCCGTCACGGAGCGCACGCGGTAGAGCGCGCGCGTCATGATCACGAGCCCGGCAATCAGGCACAGCCCCAGGTAGAGGTGCTCGGCGCTGTCGACGAACGACAGGACTTTCGTCATCACCTCGCCCTGACGATCGGCGCCCAGCAGCACCGCGACCTTCGCGATGAAGAGAAGCAGCGCCGGCAGGTAGAGGATGGGCAGCAGCGTGCGGCCGTTGTCGCTCTTCGCCCAGCTGTCCGGCCGCTCCGGGAAGACGAGCGCGAAGTGCACGAAGAGGGGCGACAGCATCAGGAGCGCAACGGCATCGCCCCAGAAGAACACCCAGTCCAGCAGATCGAGGCGGCCGCTGTACGAGAACGTGAGCGCGCCGAAGAACGCGACAGACAGCCAGAAGAAGTGCAGCGTCGCCTGATTCTCCGGCCGGCGCAGCCGGACCGCCGTGCCGACCATCAGCGAGAAGAGACCGACGCCCGCGAGGGCCAGATACAACCAATGCGACCCGGTCGGGATGCCGGCCACAGGCACCGTGACGAAATCGGGCGCGCCGTTCGACGCGCCTTGCCGGACGACGACGTAGTCGAGAACCGCCCCGGCCCTGGCGCCGTGCAGGACGGACACGACATCGGCCGGTGTCGCAATCACGCGACCGCCTACCTTGAGGAGCACGTCTCCCGCGCGGAGTCCCGAGAGGCTGCCGGGCGAGCCCTCGGCGACGACGCTGGCGGTCACGTCGTTTCCGTTCGGGACCCAGAGCACGCCGTCTTCCATCTCCGTCCACCCTTTGACGGAGATGTTCATCGCCGCAAGAACGACCAGGCAGCCGACGACGGTCAGCTGAACGATAGTTCGCAGCAGGACGCCCCGATTCACGCTTGCAAGAGTGCCGGAAGACAAGGGAAGTTCCGCAGCGTGCGAAGCAAACGACGTTCCCCGCCGGGCGGTCGAAATGTCCCTATAAATCATTGGTTGGCAAAGACTTCAGCCGCAGAACCCGCAGGCTTTTCCAACGAACCGGACCGCGATCCAATAAAGTGGACCCGTCCGGGGCGGCGAGAAATCTTTAGAAACGAACGAGGAATCCGCCGACCACGCGCTTGGGCGGCTTGACGACCAGGAGCTCGTCGTACACGGAGGCCGGATCGTTCGGATCGCGGAAGAGGTTGCGCACACCAACCAGGACTTCCCATCGCGTACCTCCGATGTCGAAGGGAAGAGCCTGATTGACCTGCACGTCGAACCGCGCGTCGAGGCCGGGACGGGTCTGCGAGGTGTCGGACCGTGAGTAGCCGGTGTTGATCTTGTAGAACACGAACACGCGGGTCGCCGTCTCGGGGATCTCGGTCGCGAGCGACGTCGTCACGTCGTGGAGTTCTTCGGATTCCTGCCGGATGGCGGCGGGGGCGTACGCCGCGATGTCGCCCATGTCGCCGCGGCTCAGCCAGCGCGCGTGCGCGACGCTGTAGTCGATCGATCCTCGCACGCGCTTGTTCGGCGCGCTGCTCAACCGGACCGCCCATCCATCCGCATCGACCGAGCCGGCGTTGGCGACGTAGTAGTGGCCGACCGACTGCGGTCCGCCGGGCACGTAAACGCCGAAGAGCGTCACGAGCTGATCGTCGACGTCCTGGTAGAAGCGGCGCAGCCCGATGGAGTACGGCGCGTCGAAATCGTGCTCGACGACGACGTCGACGGAGCGTGCGCGCTCGACGCTGAACGCGTTCGTATTCCCGGGACCGCCGCCGAGCGGCGCGAACGTGCGCTCCGGCGGAAGCCATGGCCCAGGCGTCTGGCTCGCGACGAACTCCTCGGCGCCGGGCACGACCATGCGCTGCGCCATGATTGCGGACACGCGGGTGTTCTTCACCGGCTCGATGGTGAACCCGACTCGCGGGCTGAAGATGCCGCGCTCGGGGAGATAGTCGTATCGGCCGTAGCGGCCGCCGTACTCGACGGAGAATCGGGACGTCAGCGTCCACCGATCGAACGCGTACACGTCGCCGACGTTCCGGCTTCCGTCGGTCGCCGCCGCGAGCGCCGCGGGGTTCCCGCCGAGATAGTCCTGCGCGCTGTACGAGAGTCCGAACCGGTATGCGTGCGCCGAGGGTCCGCGCGACTGGAACCCGCCCGCGACGTTCCACGACGACAGATCGCCCTGGCTCATCGCCGCGCGCACCAGCCATTCGCCGCCCGCCACCGGCGCGCCGATGGCCAGGTAGGCGACTCCACGCGGCAGCAGCTCGCCGGAGAAGAGCTCGCCCGGCGTCGCGAACGCGCTCGTCGTCAGCAGGTTCACTTCGCCCGAGAACGGCAGTTCGGTGAAGAACGTCGTCGCGAGGCCGGCCGCGGAACCCACGGCCCGCTCGAAGAACGACGAGCCGTTGAACGAGTCCGGCGTGATATCGGGGTCGCGCTCGACGACGGTGATGATCGGCGACGATTCCTTCAGAATGCTGCGCCTGATGTGCCGCATCCGCCACGCGCTCTCGCTGTGCGGGTGATCGTCGCGCACGGTGGTGTCGGAGGGCGCGGCTTCATCGGGCTGATCGGCGAGCGTGCCGGCGGGGAGCCCGACGCCGGCGGCCATGATGGGCCGCGCCGCGACGGGCGTCGTCCCGGCCGTGGCAACGGCGCTCGCGCTCCGCCTCAGTAGCAGCCGCTGAGACGGAATGGCCAGGCCGCCGACGCGAACCGTGGCGCGTGCGGATCCCGCGAAGCCGGATCGATGGGCCTGCAGCGTGTAATCGCCGGCCGGAAGCGACTCGATCGAAAACCAGCCGGACGCGTCGGTCGTCGCCTTCGCCATCGTGGCCGTGCCGAGCGCGGAGACCATCGCGCCGGCGATCGGGCCTCCGAGGTCGTCGCTCACGACGCCGGTGATGCTGCCATGGAGGGCGCGGGCGGACCTGTATTGAGCGGGCTGGGCCAGCGCGATCGAAGCGCCGAACGATCCCATGGTGCAAACCGTCCCGGCGATTACTGACGCCGTGAGCACCCGGTCGAGGCGTTGCATGCCTACCCTCCATGTGACTGACGCGGATCCGCGTGATCCGCGTGATCCGCGTCTTTCGTAATCCGCGTCTGTCGTAATCCGCGTCTATCAGCGTCCGACGGTGAATAAGACGTCGCGCGACAGGGATTTGCCTGACAGTAAATCCATGACCCGTACGTCCAGCCGGTACTCTCCGTGCTCAAACCCCGCCAGCGGAACGACTTGCCCCGCCATGATCGGCTCGCCGTTGGCAGGATCGAACGCCGCGCCCATCAGCGCCGGGTTGAACCGCTGCGGATCCGTGTGGTTGAAATAGCGCTCACCCGGTCTTACGGGTGGATGCGTCAACTCGGATTCGACAGGCTCAGGACCGGCGCCGCTCCGGTCCCCCTTCCGGAAAAAATGGTACTCCACTTTGAGGTCGAACTGCCGCTCGGCCGTCACCATCGGGTGATAGACGAGAAAGACGACCACGAGCTCTTCATCCCGCCCGAACGTGCGATCCGCGGCCGGCGTGACCTCGATGCGGCCGATCGCGTAGGGCCGCTCCGCGAGGTGCTCCGCCGATACGTCCTCGGCCAGCGTCGTGAGCCGGTCGGCGACGATGACACTGCTCGTCGCCAGCTCGCCTGACGAGAACTCCGGCACGCTCAACTGCCGGCGCACGACGGTGGCCTTGGGTTGCGGGCGCGCGGCTTCCGGATCGACCCGCTCGCGCATCACCACGAACACGTCGTACTCGCCCGACGGAACCGAGAAGCCCCGGCTGAAGCGAACCGGCCCGCCGGACAGCTGGCCGAACTCCACCGGAAAGATCGCGTCCACCGGGTACGGCTCGGCCGGCGTTTTCCCGTCTCGCGGCTGCTCGCGTCCACGTTTCGTCGCTCGCACGTACACGAGCGCCGACGGCCGGCTGAGTCTCGAAGGGTCGACGCTCAGCGTGAACGGAACGAACGTGCCGCGCTGAGCCTTGATGAACTCATTCTGCCACTCGACGCCAAAATCCGACGGCACCGGCTTGCCTGCCATCGCCGCATCGGCCAGCGCGAGGATCGCTTCGCCTTCTTCGCGATGCGTCCGATCCAGGCGCTCGCGATCCGCAACGGTCGAATCGCGCTGACGCTGACCGTAGGCGAATAACGCGCGCGCATCCGTCGCAACGAACCGGTGCACGGCCTGCGCCGCCGCACGGGGCGAGTACACGTACAGGAGCCCGCTCACGAGAACGATCGACGACGGCAACCGTGTCGAAAAACCCGTAATCCGCTCCAGCCCTGCGAGCATTCGGCCCCTGACCAGCCTCATCGATCATAGGGCGGATCGTCCGTCCAAGTCAAAGATGGGCCGTGAATTACGGGCGCGCCCCGGCACGGAAGGGCACTAAACTGCGCATGTCGTCGGCGGCGAGGTCAAATCAGCTATCATCAGCGGTCCGAGGGCACGCAAACCGCGTCCTTCGTGTCGAGCAAGGGGAAGGCGCGCATGCAGGACGACGTCCTGGTCATGGTGCTTGCCGGCGGCGCCGGGGAACGCCTGTATCCGTTGACCAAGGAACGGGCGAAGCCGGCCGTGTACTTCGGCGGCCCGTACCGGATCATCGATTTCACGCTGAGCAACTGCATCAATTCAGGGCTGCGCAAAGTCTTCATCGCCCTGCAGTACAAGTCGCTCTCGCTCAGCCGGCACATCCGCATGGGCTGGAGCGTCGTCGCCGACGAGCTCGGCGAGTTCATCGAGATTCTCAGCCCGCAGAAGCGCGTCGGCGAGCACTGGTATCTCGGGACGGCGGACGCCGTCTATCAGAATCTGTATTCCATCCTGCGCGAAGACCCGCGGCACCTGCTCGTGCTCTCCGGCGATCACGTCTACAAGATGGACTACGCGCGGATGCTGAAGATTCATCGCGATCGCGGCGCGGCCGCGACGATCGGCGTGATCGAGGTTTCCTCCGGGGAAGCGAGCCGGTTCGGCGTGATGCAGGTCGACGAAGAGGATCGGCTGGTCGGCTTCCTCGAGAAGCCGAAGCACCTGCCGCCCGGACAGTCGGTGCTCGCGTCGATGGGCATCTACATCTTCGACATGGCGCAGCTCGTGCCGGTTCTCGAGGCGGACGCGCGGCGATCGACCACGCACGATTTCGGCAAGGACATCATCCCCGAGCTCGTGTCGCGGGCGCCGGTGTACGCCTATCGCTTCACGGACGAGAACAAGAAGGAAGCGAAGTACTGGCGCGACATCGGGACGCTCGACGCGTACTACGACGCCAACATGGATCTCTGCCGCGTGAACCCGGAATTCAATCTGTACGATCCGGAGTGGCCGCTGCGGACGCACCAGATCCAGGCGCCGCCGGCGAAGTTCGTGTTCGCCGACGAGGGGCGCCGCTGCGGGCAGGCGCTGGACTCGATCATTTCCACGGGCTGCATCATCTCGGGCAGCCGCATCTCCGGCAGCGTCCTCTGCCCGAACGTCCGCGTGCACAGCTTCTGCACGGTCGATCAGAGTATCCTGATGCCTGGCGTCCGGATCGGCCGCCATGCGCAGATTCGGCGCGCGATCGTCGATCGCGACGTCTTCATCCCGCGCGGAGCGCTGATCGGCTACAACGCCGAGGAAGATCGTCAGCGCCACACCGTCACCGAGAGCGGCATCGTCGTCGTCACGACGGACGACGAGCCGTATGTCGGTCCCATTAACGACGAAGCTCTCAGGAACGAGCAGGATTTCGACCGCCGAGGTTCACACTAACCGACACCCGCCGGTTGATCTTTCACGCATGCCCACAATCACACACGTCAAAGGACGGGAGATCCTCGACTCGCGGGGAAATCCGACGGTAGAAGTGCAGATCACGCTCGACGGCGGCGGCGCCGGGCGCGCCGGCGTGCCGTCGGGCGCGTCGACGGGCGAGCGCGAGGCGCTCGAGCTGCGCGACGGCGACAAGTCGCGATACCTCGGGAAGGGCGTCGCGAAGGCCGTGAGCCACGTGAACGGCGAGATCGCGAAGGCGCTCGCCGGCCGGGAGGCCGATCAGCGCGCCGTCGATCGCGCGATGATCGATCTCGACGGCACGCCGAACAAGGGCCGCCTCGGGGCAAACGCGATCCTCGGGGTGTCGATGGCGCTGGCGCGCGCGACGGCGACGGCGAATGGCGTCCCCCTCTACGCGCACCTCTCGACCCTGTACGGCGGCGCGGACTTCGTCCTGCCCGCGCCGATGATGAACATCCTCAACGGCGGCGCGCATGCCGACAGCAGCGTCGACTTCCAGGAGTTCATGGTGATGCCGCTCGGCGCGCCGACGTTCGCCGAGGCGGTGCGCGCGGGCGCGGAGATCTTTCACACGCTGCGCGGCATCCTGAAGAAAAAGGGGCACAGCACCGGCGTAGGCGACGAAGGCGGATTCGCGCCCAGCCTCTCGTCGAACCGCGAGGCGCTCGACGTGGTGCTCGAGGCAATCGTCAAGGCCGGCTACAAACCCGGCGAGAACGTCTACATCGCGCTCGACGTCGCCGCGAGCGAACTGTGGAGCCACGAAGGCAAGAACTACGAGTTCAAGAAGTCGAAGGAGAAGACGCGCAGCGCCGACGACATGGTCGCGCTCTACGAAGAGTGGGTGCGGCAGTACCCGATCATCTCGATCGAGGACGGGCTCGCGGAAGGCGACTGGGACGGCTGGAAGACGCTGACCACGGCGCTCGGCGGGCGCGTGCAGCTCGTGGGCGACGACGTGTTCGTGACCAACCCGGAGATTCTGGCGCGCGGGATCAAGGAAGGCATCGCGAACGCGCTGCTGGTCAAGCTGAATCAGATCGGCACCGTGAGCGAGACGCTCGACGCCGTGGCCATGGCCCGCGACGCGAAGTACGCGAGCGTCATCTCGCATCGGTCGGGCGAGACGGAAGACACGACCATCGCGGATCTCGCCGTGGCGACCGGCGCGGGACAGATCAAGACCGGCTCGGCGAGCCGATCGGATCGCGTCGCGAAATACAATCAGCTCCTGCGGATCGAAGAGGAGCTGGGTTCGAAGGCGCGCTACGCGGGAAAGTCGGCGATTCGCGCGCTGAACGCCCGCTGACCGACACCTGAGATGCCACGCGCCGGCAGTCCAAGCGTTCTCATCGTGCTCGACGGCTGGGGCATTCGTCCCGAGCGTGAGCACAACGCCATCGCGCTCGCGCGCACCCCGGTCTTCGACGCGCTGACGGCAAGATATCCGCGCGCCGAGCTCATCGCATCCGGCGAGGCCGTCGGCCTGCCGCCGGGACAGATGGGCAACTCGGAAGTCGGCCACATGAACATGGGGGCCGGGCGGGTCGTCTACCAGGACCTCACGCGGATCGACAAGAGCATCCGCGACGGTGATTTGTTCACGGGCGATGTCCTGGCGGCCGCCATGGATCGCGTGGCCGGCGGTCGAAACGCCCTGCACCTCATCGGCCTCGTGTCCGACGGCGGCGTCCACAGCCATCAGCGGCACCTGCACGCCCTGCTCGACATGGCGGCGCGTCGGCGCGTCGCGCGGGTGTTCGTGCACTTCATCACGGACGGGCGCGACACATCACCCACCGGCGGCATCCGCTATCTCGGCGAGCTGAACCGCGCAATCGACGGCCTCGCGCCCGGCACCGCGGCGCGCGTGGCTACGGTCTGCGGCCGGTACTTCGCGATGGATCGCGACAAGCGGTGGGAACGAACCAGGGTGGCCTACGACGCGATCGTCCATGGCGTCGCCGACGCCACGCACCAGTCGCCCGCGACCGCGATCGAGCGATCGGTACGAAACCGGAGTGACCGACGAGTTCATCAAGCCCGTCGTGATCGTCGACGCGGACGGCGCGCCGATCGGACCCGTTCGCGACGGCGACGCCGTCGTCATGTTCAACTTCAGGGCCGATCGCGCCCGTCAGATCACGCGCGCGATCGCGCTCGACGCGTTCGACGGCTTTGATCGCCCGGAGCGGCCCGCCGTGCACGCGACCACGATGACGGTCTACGACCGCACGTTCGGCCTGCCCGTCGTGTTCACGCCGCAGACGTTCAGCAACAACCTGGCGGACGTGCTCGCCGCTCACGGGCGGAGCAACCTCCGGCTCGCGGAGACGGAGAAGTACGCGCACGTCACCTACTTCTTCAATTGCGGCCGCGAGGAGCCGTACACGGGCGAGGATCGGATCCTCGTCCCGTCGCAGAAAGTGGCGACCTACGACCTGATGCCGCAGATGAGCGCGCCCGCGATCGCGGACAACCTCGTCGCCGACATCGAGGGCCGGCGGCACCAGGTGGTCATCTGCAACTTCGCCAATGCCGACATGGTCGGCCATACGGGCCGTCTCGACGCGACGATCGCCGCGGTGGAGACGCTCGATGTCTGCCTGGGCCGAATCATGACCGTCATCCAGGCGACGGGCGGAACGGCGATCGTCACGGCGGACCACGGCAACGCGGAACAGATGTGGGACGACGAATTGAAGGGCCCGCATACGGCGCACACCTCCAACCCGGTGCCCGTGATCCTCTGCGACGATTCGCTCGTCGGACGCAGGCTGCGCCACGGAACCCTCCGGGACGTCGCGCCCACGATCCTCGCCCTTCTGGGCATCGACAAGGCGCCCGAGATGACCGGAGACTCGCTGCTCGAATCATGAGCGTCGAGCCCGCCCGGCAGGGCCGCCAGGGCGCCGGCTGGTGGCAGCATGCCGCGGCGGTCGCCTTCTTCGGCGTCCTCGCCTGCGCGTTCTCGTACCCGCTCGTCCTCAACCTGTCGACGCACGTGCCGGGTCCGCCGGGCGACAACTTCGCCTTCGTCTGGAACTTCTGGTGGTTCAGGGTCGCGCTCGCGACGGGCGCGCCCGCCTTCGAGTGCCCTTACCTCTTCGCGCCGTTCGGCGTGTCGCTCGTGCTCAACACGCATACGGCGCTTCAGTCGTCCGCGGGCGCGACGCTCCTCGCGCCCCTGCCGCTCGTCGTCGCGCACAACGTCGTTCTGCTCGCGGGCCTCGCCGCGAACGGAGCCGCCACCTACGCGCTGGCCTACGCGCACGCGCGGCGCGTGATGCCTGCGATCCTCGCCGGCGTCATCTTCTCGACGTCGGCGTATATCGGCGTCCATCTGTTGGGGCACTTCAACCTCGTCCACGCGTGGGTACTCCCGGCGGCCGCGCACGCATGGACCGTCTATATCGAGCGTCCGACATTCCGGACGGCGGCCATCGTCGCGTTCGCGTACGCCGCGGTCCTTTACTCGGACTACTACTACTTCGTCTACGCGCTGCTCTTCGCCGGCATCTGGACGGTGTCGACCGAATGGAAGATCTCGGTGCAATTCGGCGCGGCACGGAGGCGGAACACCGAACGCCTGGTCCTCGCGCTGATGGCCGCAGTCGTCCTCGCGATCGCCGTCATCGCCCTGACCGGTGGCGGCGATGTGAACGTCGCCGGCGCGCGGCTCTCGATGCGTGGAGTTCGCAATCCGACGACCGGCGCCTGGATTCTCTTCGTACTCTGGGTCGCGCTGCGATCGAGGTTCGAGGTGCGCCGCAGGACGGAATCGTCGATCGGCGCGGTGCTCGCGAACCTGGGGTGGACGATCCTGATTGGAGCGCTGCTCGCCCTGCCGCTCGTGTTTGCCGCGGCGTCCATGGCGTCGGCGGGCGACTACGTCGCGCCGGAGACGCGATGGCGCAGCGCACCCGGCGGCGTGGACGTACTCGCGCTCGTCAGCGGCAACCCCATGCACGCCGTGTACGGCAGCCTGACGACGCGCCTCTTCGATCGTTTACGGCTCGGGATCATCGATCAGAGCGGATGGATCGGTCTCGTCCCGATCGTTGTCGGCCTGTTCATGTGGCGCGCCCGCGCGCGACACGCGGCCGAGTACCGGCGGTGGCTCGTCGTCAGCACGTTCTTCCTCGTCTGGTCGGCCGGGCCGTTCCTGCTCGTCGCCGGCCGCGCCACGGGGATCATGCTCCCGCAGTTCTTCGCGCGCTTCGTGCCGCTCCTGTCGAACGCGCGCATCCCGGGCCGCGCGTTCGTGATGGTGATGCTCGGCGCGGCCGTGCTGTGCGCGCTGGCAGTGACGGAGCTGCGCTGGCGGCCGCGGACGATCCTCGCACTCGTCGTCGTCGCGCTCCTCGACGGTCTGGTCGCGCCCTATCCTCTTTCGCAGGTTCCATCAGGCGGCCGGATCGAACAGTACCTGTCGTCCGATTCACGCGCCGGATCGGTGCTGGTGATTCCGACGGGATACCAGGACGGTTTTGCGGAGGCCGGTCGGTTCGACTCGCGAACGCTCTCGGATCAGATGCACCACCACCGGCCGATCGTGGGTGGATACGTCTCCCGCGTTCCCGACCGGATCAAGCGCGGGTATCAGGATCGCCCGGCGATCGCGGCGCTCGTCGCCCTGTCCGCGCCGAATGCCTCGCCGGCACCGGCCGCGCTGCCTGACGACCTGGCGCGGCGGCTGGCTGACGATGGCATCGCGTTCGTGCTGGTTCGTGCGGACGGGCCGGCGCGGGTCACGCGCCAGGATCTGGAGAAGCGAGGGCTCACGCTGGTCCTCGACGAAGGCGATCGTCAGCTGTATCTCGTCAGCGGACGCTGACGCGAAGGTGGCAACGCTCCGCGCGAATCATCACACGGCCGTAATCACGAGCGCGGAATCGTTGCCGCCGAACCCCAGCGACGTCGAGACGCCGCACCGGATGCGGGCTTCGCGCGGCGTCGTTGGCCACGACGTCTCCGGGACAGTCCGGATCGGTCTCGCGCGTGGTGAATGGTCGGTGGAATCACGCCACGCGAGACGGTCAGGGCGAGGATCGCGGCTTCGATGCCGCCCGCCGCGCCGAGGCAGTGACCGAGCATCGACTTGACCGACGTCACGGGAATCCTGTCGACGCGCTCGCCGAACAGCGCCCGGTAGCCGCGCGTCTCCGCGCGATCGTTCTGCGGCGTGGCGGTGCCGTGCGCGTTGACGTGCTCGACGGCTCGCCGGATCGATGCGCGCGTCGCAAAGCGCCGCCGCGCACGACGTCCGCGACCGGCCGGCCGTCGGGCTCCGGCGCCGTCGGATGGAACGCCTCGCACGAGAAGCTCGAGCCCGCCAGCTCGCCGTAGATCGTCGCGCCGCGCGCGCGCGCGCGCTCCATCTCCTCGAGGACCAGGATCGCCGCGCCTTCGCCGATGTTCATGCCGGCGCGATCGCGGTCGAACGGCCGGCAGGGCGTCGGGTCCATCAGCTTCAGCGCGTTGAAGCCGCTGAAGGTCAGCCGCGCGATCGCGTCGGTCCCGCCCGCGAGCGCCGCGTCGAGCCTGCCCACGCCGGATCGCGTCGGCCGCCTGGCCGATGGCGATCGTGCTCGACGAGCACGCGGCGACGATGCACGAGCGCAGGCCGTCGAAGCCGAAGCTGCGACGCGATGACGTCGACCGGCGTGCTCGGAGAAGTGATTCCAGGCGTCTGGGACGGCCGCGCGCGCTGCGATTCCGCGGAAGAGCGTCGTGTGCTGATAGCGTCTCGTTCCTCAGGAGATCGGCCGTGCCGGCGCCGAGCAGCACGCCGACGCGCAGGCGATCGCACGCGTCCGGTCAGCAGCCCGGCATCCTCGATCGCTTCCTTCGCCGCGACGACGCCGATCTGATCGCTGCGCGACCAGCCGGCGCCGCTCGAGCGGCGTCAGCTGCGCTTCGACGGCTGCCATCGGCACCTCGGCCGCGACGCGGCTGCGGTAGCCCTTCGTGTCGAAGACGGTGACCGGACGGATGCGCGCACGCGCCGCGCGGTCAGCGCCGTGCCACGTCTCCTCGCGCGTAGCGCCGAGGCCCGTGACGAGGCCGATGCCCGGTGATCGCGACCCGTCGCCGGCTCATGCCTGCGACTCCAGCTCTCGCGCGGGATGCGTCCGGTCCAGCCGGACCGGCCGCGATCCAGAAGCCGCCAGCTCGCGGCGGACCCGCCGCACCTCGCGCGCTTCGCGGCGCTTGCCGCGACGCGACAATCACCAGCGGCAGGAACTGGGCGGGCAGCGGACGCAGCGAGAACGCCAGGCAGGCCGGCCCGGCTGGCAGCTCCCGGTGATCGCGCGGGCCCGCAGCCGAGCAGGCTCGCGCAGTACCTGGCGACGACGCCATACGCGTCGCCAGCGACACTCGCCGTGCCGCCGTGCGCGCCCGCCGGGCGCGCAGCGGCGGTCGCGGAGGCTCGTCAGGAAGCCGGCGATGTCGTCGCGTCTTCGCCCGGGCGCTTCGGTCCATGTCCGCCCGACCCGCCTCAGCGTGTGCGCGTCGCTGCCGCCAACGCATGGCGAACCGGGACGCGCCGGCCCATCGCGCTCGGCGAGCTCGCTCGACGAGCGCGTTGTGCGCCGGAAGCATCGTGCCGTTTCGCGCTTCGAGCGCCGGCACCTCGTCGAGCAGCCGGAGATAGGCGTCGAGCGGAAGCTGACGGCGGTAGAAGTGCAGCAGATGATTGAGCGCGAAGAAGACGCCCGCCTCGCGCAGCCGCGCCGTGACCTCGAACACGTCGCGCCGAAGCGGCTGCAGCTCGCGGTGCAGCCGCTCGTCCATCCCGTAGACGCCGAGGTGGACCTCGACGTCGCCCTCCGGCAGCCGGCACGACACTTCCTCGGAGATGAAGAAATCCCTGCGCGTCCGGATTGCGGTCGAGGAACTCGAGGCAGCCGTCAATCGAGTCGTGGTCGGTGATCGTCACGAGGTCCATGCCGCGGGCTTTCGCGACGCGATAGACGTCCTCCGGCCGGGAGTAGCAGTCGCGGCTCTTCAGGAACCGCAGGTTGCCGCTCTCGCAGGGAGTGACAGCGAGTGCACGTGGAGATCGGCTCGCAGCGTGCGCATGCGTGAGTCAGCGGAGCGGCTTGAGCAGCAGGATCTGCAGCGTCGCCGAGCCGATCCCGCTGATAGCGCTCCGGCAGGAAGCTCTTGCCGACGTCCACGCGGAGAATCGTACTCCATGGCGCACGCAGGTTCACGGCGACGCCGGTTCCGGTGATCGGCTGCCACGCCGGCATCGAGCGACGCGGTCCCGGCCCCAGGCCTGCTCGAGGAACAGATCGAGGCGGTACTGCTCGAAGATGTTGAACGAGTACGAGCCGCGCATCATGCCGAGCTCTTCGAACCGCGCGCCCGACGCCGGCACGCCGTGGATCCGCGTGTCGTCGAACATCCCGAACTGGTACTTCGCGAAGCGATCGAGATCGCGCCCGCCGAACCAGGCGCCGTTCAGGTGCACCTTGTGGAACACGTTGAAGTAGAAATCGCGCGAGAGGCTCGCGCTGTATTTCACGTAGCGTCGGACTGCGACGCCGGGTCCGGCTCGAAGCCCCACGCGCGCCACCCGGCCCTCGCGAACCACGTCGCCGTTCAGCGACGACGCTGTAGCCGCCGCGCCGGTACTCCCAGCCGCCGCCGAACCCGTTGGTGACGGTGCTCGCGGGCACGACGAACGCCTCCGACGTCGTGCGTGTCGCGGACGAACCCGTCGAACCTGAACTGATACTGCGCGCTCACCTTCTGGAACGGCGTGAACTGCCAGCCGAGATTGAGTCCGGTCGTGAGCGGCCAGGTGAGCAGACGCTCCTCCTCGCGCTCGCCCGACGCGTCGTAGAGCCTGTCGCGACGACGGCACCGCAATCGCGAAGAAGTCGACGCTGGCATCGAACGGCGTCCCGCCGAGCTTGGGCCGCTGGATGTTGCCGGCCGCGAGCACGCCGGCGAACAGCATCGCGAGCTGCGTGTCCTGGCGTCCGCGAAACTCGAAGTTCAGGTAGTTGATGCCGAAGATCGGCAGCGGGAACGCGTACGACGGATCGAGCGTGACGCCCATCGCCATCGCGCGTGCGGTTCGCGTCGCGCGCTCGCTGACGACCCGTTCGTCCCCCTGCTTGACGTAGTACCGCAGACCCTTGTCGGTTTCCCGGTACATGATGCGGTCGCTTCGCGCGCGCGCTCGCGCGCGCCTCGTCGAAGCCGGGATCGTTGACGCGGAAATCGCTCGAACGCGACGATCTTCTCGACGAGGATGTTCCGTCCGGCAATCAGGATGATCTGCCGGGCCGTCAGGCCGGTGAAGAGGAAGATCGGGCGATTGCCGATCGACGCGACCGGCAGCGTAGCGTCTGGATCTCCTCGTTGGAGACGACCGGCGCGGAGAGGCCCGTCTGCACGGCGGACACCTTCACGCGCGCGAACGTCCTGCGCTCGATCCACACGGTCCCGCGATACAGCGACTGCGCGTTCGCGCACGGGATCGAACCGCACGACATAGCAGTCGTAACTCGCCGACGCGCTCGGTGCCCGCGAGCCGATAGCGATAGTCGTCGCCGAAGCGCAGCTGAAGCGGCAGCGACAGCACTTTCTCCGGCCTGCAGCAGCGGAAACGGCGGCCGGTCGGCGCCCCACTTCGATCCGTTCACCGAGAACGAGAGCTCTTCCCACTCGATGCCGTCGCCCGCGACGTAGTAGCGGTTCTCGGTCACGACGTCGTAGCCGGGATCGGTCATCGTCGGACGGAAGTGCTGCTCCGTGCGCGCCGAGGCGATGTAGTTGCGCACGAGCGCGTCCTGCGCGCGCTGCTGCTGCTGGTGGCGGGCGATGATCTCCTCGACCGACAAGCCGGCGCTCGGCCGAGACGTCGCTCCGCTCGGCGAAAACCGCCGACGCGCCTTCGTTGAAATCCACGAGCATCGGCCCGCCGGTCAGCGGCACCCGCGCGCGCACGCGGCCCGGTCTCGGCATCGCGCGAGTAGTCCGACGCGGTCAGCCTCGACCCGTCGGCCAGACGGTACAGCGACGGGCACGCCTTCGACCGGCAGCGTGAGCGTCACGTCGAGCGGCGTTTGCGAGGCGTCGCCCCAGTAGACCAGGTATGTCGCGAACGTCCGGTTGTCGAAGAGCAGCCGATGCCGCATCGACGCCGTGACGTCCCGGCCGGCAAGCGACAGCGCCAGGCCTGCCGCGCGCAGCGTCGAGCGCGCGTGATGTCGCCGGCGAGAAGCGGCGCGATCGGCGCGAGCCTGCCGCAGCGCCGGCTGGATGAGCGCCGGAGGACCGCCAGGCGACGACGGCGACGTCGGTGCCGACCGTGTCGAGCTGGCTGTCGATGAGTCGCCGCGCGACCGCGTCGCGGCTCGATCGCCGGCATCCCCGGCGAGGATCGCCAGGCGTGCGTCCGGATCGACCTTCAGGAGATGGGCCGATGCGGCGGCCCGGCCGGCCGTCGCCGACAGCACCAGGAGATCGACGTACGGCGCGAGCTCCGACGTGTAGAGGTCGGCGAGCGCACCGGTCGACGCAGCTGCGAGCCATCGAGCGCGACCCGTATCGACTCGCGCGCCGACCGCGCTTCGGTCGCGGCCAGTCTGATCGCAAACGCGGCGAGCTTCGCGTCGGCGCCAGCCTCGATCTCCAGGATCGCGATGCCGTCGCGATGGCGCGTCAACAGGCCCTGCAGCGCAGCGCGCCACGCTTCGACGCCGTCCACGGTGACGGGCGCCGTCGAGCGCCAGCCACACCGGCACCTTGCGAGCGACGTGAGCGGCCAGCCGCTCTTCGAGCGCCGCGATCGTCGACGGCGCCGGCCAGCCGGACCGCGATGAGCGAACGGCAGCGGCGCGGCGCGAATCGATCGGCGGAAGCGCGTTCCGAGATCGGCTCGTCAATGGCAATTCGAGGGAGCGGCGGGACGCTCCTGCGCCTGCGCGCGCGGCGCAACGACGTGCATCAGGCACGCGGCGAACGACCGCCAGGACGCGAGGCCCGTTCGCAGTCGGCGCCGAACAGTGCAGCCGACGCTCATCGTGACGCCTGCAGCGCCGGAACGTCCGACAACGCGCCGAAATCGCCGCGCCGACAGGATCGCCGCGAGCCGCTCGCGGAAGCCGCCCAGACGAAAGTAGTGCGCGAAGCGAAGCCGCGGCGGAAGCGGGACGCGCGGCGGCTCCGGATCGATCTCCCACGGATGCACGGTCAGCACGGCCGGCAGCGCCCGCGGCGTTGACCGACTCGATCGTCGCGCAGCATCCGGCGCGGCGACGTCATGCGCAAGCCCCAGCCCCATCCGATCGGCATCGCGTGCCCGAAACGATCGACGACCAGCGGCGGAACCTCGACGATCGGACCCGCCGGCGTGTGCCGCACGTGCGGCTGCCGCGGGTAGTCGACGCGGCCCACGATGCGGACCGGCGCCATGCTCGCGTCGAGCGTGATGCCTTCGCGCGACGAGGCACTCGAGCGCCCACAGCGACCGATCGTTGATCGACCACTCGGGCGCCCGGAAGCCGTCGATGCGCTCGACACCCGCGGCGCGCAGCGCCGCGACGCTCGCGTCGCAGGTCCGCGACGAACGCCTCGCGCGTCGAGCTCGTACACGCGCGCGTGCAGGTGCCCGTGCGACCCGATGTCGTGGCCGGCCGCGCGAATCTCTCCGACCAGTCCGCGGATAGCGCTCGGCGACCCAGCCGAGCACGAAGAACGTGGCGCGGACGCCCGCGCGATCGAGCTCGTCGAGCAGCGCTCGCGTGGTGAGCACGACGCGCGACGGGCAGGCGAGTCCCAGTGCTCGCGCGCGAGAGCGGCCGACGCCGCAGATGTGGAACCACTCCTCGACGTCCACGGTGATCGCGTTCGCGCGAGGCCGGGGCCTCGACGCCCCGGTGGACCGGACGTTCACGCGGGCTTCCTGGTGCGCCGTGATGAAGTCGGCGATGGAGTCGACCGACCGCAGCACCTCGCTGCCGGTCTCCTCGTCGGTGATCGCCACGCCGAAGCGTCCGCTCGATCTCGAGGACGAGCTCGAGCACGTCGATGGAGTCGAGCCCGAGGCCCTCGCCGAAGAGCGACACGCCGTCCTCGATCGCTTCCGGCGCGATCGGCAGGCGCAGGCTCCGGACAATCGCCCGCTTGATCTCTTCTTTCAGGTCTCGCCGACGGATCAGACATAGACAATTCGTTCACAGACAGACCGCCGTCGACGCCGATCACCTGCCCGGTGATGTAGGCCGCCGCGTCGGAGGCCAGGAACGCGACGAGCGACGCGACCTCGCGCGGCGTGCCGGGCCGGCCGACGGCAATCGGCCTTCAGATAGCTCTGCTTCGCCTCCGCCGGCATCGACTCGAGCATGTCGGTTTCGATCAGCCCGGGCGAGACGGCGTTGACGAGCACGCCCTTGCCGCGCCAGGTCGCGCGAGAGCGCGCGCGTGAACCCTTCCAGCCCGGCCTTCGACGCGGCGTAGCCGCTCTGGCCCGGCGAGCGGCATCCTCGCGCTCGGCGAGCTGATGTTGATGATCCGCCCCCAGCCTCGCAGCAGCATACCCCGGTCGACCGCCCTGCGTGCAGTGAAACGCTCCCTGGAGGTTCACCTGCAGCACGTCGTTCCACCGCGCGCGTGTCCATGAACATGATGTGCGCGTCGCGAGTGATCGCCGGCGTTGTTCACGAGGATGTCGACCGGCCCGAGCTCGCTGCGCGACGCGACTCGAAGAACGCCGTGACGTCGGCTTCGTCGCCGACGTCGCACCGCCCCGCCCAGGCGCGCCCGCCGCGCGCCGCGCACGCCGGCGACGAACTCCGCGGCCGGCGCGTCCTGCTCGCGATACGCGATGGCGACCGCCGCGCCGCGCTCGGCCAGGAGCTCGGCGATGCCGCGGCCGATGCCGCGCGACCCGCCGGTGACGACGGCGACACGGCCGTTGAGCTGAAGATCGTCGAAGGTCACGGTCTCACGGAGCGAGTGCGAGGAACGGTTCGCGAGCTCCAATCGATCACATCAGGCTTCGCGTGAGACCGGATCACTGCCGGGATCCGCAGGACGGCGCTGACCACCGCGCCTCCGCTCGCGACGCTGTTGACGAGCACGATCTCGCCCGGCGCCTCGACGCGTTCGTCATCGCCAGCCGCAGAGGGCGCGCGATCGGATCCGCGTCGCGCAGGCCGGCGATGGGCGGCACTCGCCCGGCGGCGCCGCACAGCACCGCGGCCACGCAGGCCGCGGCGCCCGACGCGCCACATTCGCCGATCGCGCCCTTGATCGACGTGACGATCGGTGCGCGAACCGCCGAAGAGCGTCGACGAGCGCGCGCGCCTCGACCTCGTCCAGGACGAGCGTCGCGTTGGCCGACGCATACACCACGTCGACGTCCGACGCGGCGCAGCCCGCGTCCTCGAGCGCGAGCGACATCGTGCGGACGAGCGGCTCCGGATCCGGCGGCCAGGCATTGAGCGCGCACGTCCGCGCTCGCCGCGGCGGTGCCGAGGATCTCGCCGATGGCCGCGATCGTCCGTCCCGGGCTCGAGCCACAGCACGAAGGCGCCTTCGCCCATCACGAAGCCCCGTCGCGATCGGCTGAACGGCGCGCAGCGAGTCGTCGAATGCGGCGGCGTCGCTCATGACGTCGAACCGATCGTGCGCGCGATAGAAGATGTCGTAGATCGCGTCCATCCCGCCGGCGCCCAGCGCGTCCGCGCGGCCCAGCCGCAGCAGATCGACCGCCGTGGCGATCGCGGCGAGCCCCGACGCTTCCTTCTGGCTGATCGTCACGTTCGGTCCGCACAGCTTGTACTCGAGCCCGGCGAGCCCCGCGGCGGCATTGCCGACGGTGCTGTTGAAGAGCAAGGCGGGCGCGCCGGACGGACCGCCACGAAACAGCGACGTCCAGATACTCGTTGGTCGCCTGTCCGCCGGCGCTGTACGTGCCGAGCACGATGCCGGCGCGGGCATCGCCCTCCGTCGTCGACCGGATACTTGCGCGCCTTCCATCGCCTGCCGCACGGCGACGAGCGCATAGCGGGCCGGTCGTGTCCATGCGCCGCAGCTTCATCGGCGCAATCCACTGCGCGGGGTCGAACCCGGCGACGCGCGCCGCCAGCGTCGAGCGGCATCCAAACGACTACGAACCTGGGATCGGGCGCGATCGCCGTTGCGACCGTCGAGCAGCGCGTCCCGAAATGCGGCGGGCGAGTCACCGAACGGCGAGACGACGCCAAGGCCGGCGATGCGAGATCGGGTCGGTCACGACGCGTACGTTACCATTCCGGATCGTGAAGGTTCAAAAGCGCGCGCGCTGTGCGGCGAGCCGTCGTCCTCGCGCTCGTCGCGGCCGTGCAGATCGCGCGCGGGCACATCGCACGCGCCGGCGCGTCCACGCGCGATCTCTTCGACGAGCTGTACGCTCGCGGGCAGAAGCAGAACGCCGGCCTCAAGACCCTCACCGCCTCTTTCGTCGAGACCTCGACCTCGTCGCTCCTGACGAGGCCGCTGGTCGCGCGTGGAACGGTGTCGTCGAGCGCCCCGCGCGCGTCGCGCTGCGGTATACGGATCCCGATGCCGCGCGTCGTGCTCATCGACGGCGATCGGATGACGATCGTCCTGGCCGTCCGCGAACATCCGCAGCGTGAAGGACATCGGCGCGCTCGCAGCGCAGGATTCAGAAGTACTTCGTGGACAGCTCGCCCGACGAGCTGCGCAGCCACTTCCAGGTCGAGCGCCCGCGAGGCCGACGACCGGCCCGGCACGTATCTCATCACGATGGTGCCGAAACGGAAGCAGATCCTGGAAGGGCTGACGCGGCTCGAGCTCTGGCTGGATCGCACGTCGCTGCTGCTCGTCGGCGATGCGGATGACCTTTCCGGGCGGCGATACGAAGCTGATGACGTTCGACCGACGTGAAGCCGAACGCGCCAGTCGATCCCGCGTCGTTCCGGTCGAATAGCCGGCGCACGACGTCCGGTCGCCGGTCGATCGGTCGGTCGACGCTCGGTCGCTCGGTCGTTCGGCGGCCCGCGTCGCTAGCTGGCGGCAATGCCTCGGTGGCATGCGAGCTTCCGGTCTGCGTGCCAGGTCGTACTCCGACATGTAGTGCTCGGGCGACATCATGCGCTGCGTGCGCCTCAGCGCGCGCAGCAGGAACAGCATGTTGCGGGGATCCACCTCGCGGAGCCAGCGCCACAGGCTCTTCCGCCCTTGAGGTTCAGGACCGATCGCCGCCACGTTTCGCAGTAGAGCTCGAAGAACCGCTCCGGTCCGAGCGCCGGCTCCCAGAGGAGATGGTGCATGTCGAAGTGCGCCCACGGCCGCGACGCGCACCCGCGAGCCGCATCTCTTCGAAGTACGACGTGCCCGGCAGCGGCGTGAGGATCGTGAACCCCGCCTGGAACAGCTGGTGGCGCTCGACGAACGCCCACAGGTTCTCGAAGTCCGCCTCGCGCCAGTCGGGATCGATCACGAAGTTGCCGGTGACGCCATATCCGCAGCGAGCGCGCCACCTCGACGCCCTGCGCGGTCTGATCGACCGTCGCGTCCTTCCTCAGCCCGTTCAGCCCCTCGTTGGTCGCGGCCTCGAGGCCGAAGAAGATGTCGAAGTCCTGCGCGATCGGGCGCCACGCCTCGAGCAGCTCCGCGTTGCCGCGCGACGAGATCGACGCGGCTCTGCACGAGAATCCACCGCTTGCGGATGCCGCGGCGGCGCAGCTCCTGCGCGAGCGCGAGGCTGCGCGGCGGGTGATGCCAGAACAGATCGTCGGCGACGAAGACGTGGTCCCCAGACGCCGCGAAGTCGCGGCAGACCGAGTCGATCGATCGCTCCCGCACCGACCGCGCGTGCAGCTGCCAGATCGAGCAGAACGAGCAGCGGAACGGACATCCGCGCGCGGTCTCGATCAGCCACGCCGGCCGATGCGCGAGACAGGCGTACTGACGCCGCCACCGCGCCACGAGATGCCGCGCCGGCAGCGGCACCTCGTCGAGCTCGCAGCGTCGCCGGATCCGCGGGCGTCGTGACCGTCTCGCCAGACCGCTCGCGCACCGTCAGGCCCGGCACCTCCCGCAACGGGCGGCCGGCGTCGATGGCATCCGCCATCCGCGGCACCGCCCGCTCGCCGTCGTCGAGGATGACGGCATCGACGGGATCGTGCAGAAACGGATGCGGGATAGGCCGCCGCGGTGTGGCCGCCGATGACGATGGGCACGCCGGGCGCGAGCTGTCGAACGCGTGCGCGCCAGCGCCATGACGTCGTCGGTTTCGAGCGCGTGCATCGCGGCGATGCCGACGAGACCCGGACGCGCGCGACCGCAGCTGATGCTCGAGCGAGCGGCTGAAGCGCAGATCGGCGAGCGTGACCGTGTGCCCGCTGCGCTTCGAGCGCCGCGGCGATGTATTCCATGCCGAGCGGCTCGATGCGAAAGAACGGCCCGAGCCCGAAGCGTTCGTTCCCCGGCACCGGACGCAGGAGCAGGACGTGCATGGATGAGCGGTGAAGCGTAACATAGGGCCGCAGGCGCGGGTCGATCGAGCAGACGCCTGCTCCGTCGTGTGAACTCACTCATTCCCAGCATTCTGTCGTGGTCGCGCCGCCACCGCGGCATGGTGCTCGCGGCGGCGCATGCCTCGCGGCAGCGTCGCCGCGGGCATGCGCGGCCTCAGCTTCGACACCGATGTCCTCAGCCTGCTGCCGCGCGAGGGCCGCGTCGTCCCGGCGTTCCGCACGTTTCGTCGAGTCGTTCGGCAGCGTCGACGATCTTGTACGTCGTTCTGACCGCGCCCGCGGGCCACGAGATCTCGGAGTACGACGATGAGTCGACGCGTGGAGCGACCGGCTTCGAAGAGGCGCCGGACATCGCGCGCGTGGATACCGGCCGCGTCGATCGAAGTCGCGCGACCTGAGCTGGCTCGCCGACCGTCGATCTGCTCCTCCTGCCGGACGACCGCCTGGCCGCGCACTCTCCGCTTCAGCGGCGACGGCGATGCGCGGCGTGCTCCAGTCGCGCCGGGCGACTGCTGTCGGTGCCGTCGCCGGCGATTGCCGGACATGGTCAGGCACGACCCGCTCGGCCTCTTCGATCTGCTGCGCGAGCAGCTCGGGGGCGCGCAGGCCGGCATCAACCTCGGCGTCACCGAGGGCGGATATGTGTCGTCCGACCTTCGCAGCCGCCTGCTCGATCGCGAAGCCCGCGCAGCCGCCGTTCGACGCCGGTTTTTCCCGCGCGCTGATGACTCGCCTCGACGCGCTTGCGCGGCGAGACGGGTCATGCAGGCGCCGGCGACGCGGACGCGGGAGCCGGCGACGAGGAACGACCGCCACTGCGAGGTTCAGTTCGCGGGCGGGCATCGGATTGCGGTCGAGACCGAGTCCGTGATCCGGCGCGAGAGCATCCTCAACACCGCCGGATCGCTCGCGCTGATCCTGCCGCTGCTCTTCCTGGTCTTTCGATCGCCCTGGCTCGTCGCTCGTCGGTTCGATTCCCTTCGGCGCTGTCGCTGGTGATCGTCCTCGGCATGCTCGGGTTTGCCGGCGCCACGCTGTCGACGGCGGCGACGGCCTCGAGCGCGATGCTCTTTGGCCTCGGCGTGGACGGCGTCGTCCTGCTCTATGTCGCATACACGCTCGCGGTTCGACGCCGGCGCCGAGCCGGCGGCGGCGATCGATGGCCTCGGCGGCCCGGCGTCGAGCATGCTCCTCGGAATGTGGACGACGGCCGCGACGTTCTACGGGCTTGACGTTCGTGGACTTTCCGAGCCTCGAGCAACTCGGCACGCTCATCGGCCACAGCATGGTGCTCTGCGGAATCCTGACGCTCGTGCTGGTGCCGGCGTTGCTGCCGCGACGACGTCCCGCTCGGCCCGCGCGGTCGCTGTCGATGCCGCGATTCGCGGCATGGGTCGACGCGGCGGCACACGGCCGATTCTCGCCGTGCGCTGTCGTCGTCACCGTTCTCCTGGCGGCCGCCGCAACGCGGCTGCGCATCAATCCGACGCTCGATCAGCTGCGGTCCGTGACGCCCGGCGCCGAACTTCTCCAGCGCATCGGGCCGATGTTCGGATTGCCCGACGATGTCTATGTCGTGATGGCGGGCGGAACGGACCTGCGAGGAGCTGCTGGAATCGAACGAGCGGCTCGATGCCGACACTCGCGCGCGCGCTGCCTGGATGGCTGTGCAGGCGCCGACCGCGCTGCTCCCCTCGCAGGCGACGCAGGCGCGGCGCCGAGCGCTGCGTTCGCAGAGCGGGGCTTTCCGCCCCGGCCGCGGCCGCTGCACTGCGTGGAGGCCGAGAAGACCGAAGGGTTTCAAGCCGGGATCGTTCGATCCGTTCCGCGAGCGGCTTCCCGCGCTGCTCGAGCCGGGTCAGCGCTGACGTACGAGGGATACGTCGCGCACGGGCTCGGCCGACCTCATCGGCCGATTCGTCGCGCGCGCGGACGACCGCTGGCTGCTCGCGACGTATGCGTTTCCGTCACGTCCGGAGGAGGTCGGGGCGCTCGAGACGCGCGTGCGCGACGCCGATCCCGACGGCCACGCTCACCGGCCTGCCGCTCGTGAACCGGGAGCTGGCCGATCGCTTTCTTCCGCAGTTCGCGAAGGGCCTTTCCATCGGCACGGTGATTGTGGTCGCGCTGGTGTTGCTGCGCGTTTCGCAACTGGCGACTGTCGCTGCTGTCGCTGGCGCCGACGGCGATCGGGATCGTGTGGGCGGCCGGCGTGCTGGCGCTGGCGGGGATCGCGCTCGATCTCTTCGCGCTCTTCGCCGTGGTGACGCTCGTCGGCATCGGCGTGGACTACGGCGTGCACGTCGTGCACCGCTACCGCGAGCGGGGCGACTGCGACGGCAGGCGGTCGAGGAGCTCGCGCCGGTCATCCTCGTTGCGGCGGCGATCACGCTCCTTGGCTACGGCACGCTCGTCACGTCCAGCTATCCTCCGCTGCGCTCGATCGGCCTGGTGTCGGCGGTGAGCATCGTGACGCTCGCGGCGGCTTCTCTTTTCGTGCTGCCGGCGATCCTCGCGTGGCTCGGGCGCGGCAGGGCGCCTGAGTGACGTCCGATTCGCGCGCGTCGCGGTCATTCCGGCCTTCAACGAGGCCGGCACCATTCAGCAGGTGATCGACGGGCTGCCGGGAAGGTCGATCACATCCTCGTCGTCGACGACGGGTCGACGGACGCGACCGCGAGCCTGGCGCGTCGAGCCGGCGCGGACGTCCTCGAGCACGGCACGGCAATCGCGGCAAGGGGCACGCGGTGCGCTCCGCGATCGAGTGGCGATCGCTCGCGACTTCACGCACGCGCTGATGCTCGACGGCGACATGCAGCATCTGTCCGAGCGAGGCGCCACTGCTTCTCGAGGCGGCGGCCCGAACCGGAGTCGATGTCGTGCTCGGCGAGCGCCGGTTCGGGCGCGAGGCGATGCCCGCGTCGCGTTACCACGCCAATCGGCTTGGCAGCCGCGTGCTGTCGTGGTTCGTCGGCAGCCGCTTCTCGGACACGCAATGCGGGTTCCGGGTGTTCCGCGTCGACGCGCTTCGCGGCATCCCGCTCCGGGCGCGCGGCTACGACATCGAGACGGAGATGCTGGTGAAGCTCTCGCGCCGCAGGCGCGACGCATCACGACCGTGCCGGTCACGGCCGTCTACGCCGGCCAGCGAAGCAAGCTGCGGCCGGTGCGCGACACGACCCGCACCTGCTTCCTGGCGGTCTACTATCGCTTCATCGAACGCCTCTGATCGTGGTTCCCCGCCGCTGGACGCTTCACGGGCTCAACAACGGGCTGATCTTCAGCGGCGACGTACTCACGGCGTCCGCACGCTGCCGCGGGCCGTCGTCGTACGCCATCGGCCACGTCGGGCACCTGGCTGGCGTGGCGATGCATGACCGAGCACGCGCGAGGCGATCGCCGACAACCTCGCAGCCGCTGTTTCCGGGCGGAGGACCGGGCGTCACTGGAGCGGCGCGCCTCTGGACACGTTCCGAAGCTACGCGCGCGACGTGATCGATTTTCTGCGCGCGTTGGCGAATCCGGACGGGATCCGCGCGACTCTTCGACATCGTCGACGAACACCGGCAGGTGTTCGAGAGCCTGCTCGCGCGCGGACGCGGGATCGTCCTCATCACCGGGCATTACGGGAACTGGGAAGTCGGCAGCCTGTTGATTCGAAGCGCGCTCGATCTGCCGCTGACGATTGTCGCGATGGCGGAGGCGGACCCGACCGTCAATCGGATCCGGCTGGAGATCCGAGAAAAGCTCGGCGCCGAGACGATCGAGGTCCGACAGTCGCTCGACACGGCGCTGCAGATTCGCCGACGCCTGGCGGACAACCGGATCGTCGCGATGCTCGTCGATCGGCACTTCGGCCAGGACCGCGTGGCGGTCACGATGTTCGGGCGGTCGGCTGGCTGCTCCGAACGCCGCTGCTGATGGCGCACGTGAGCGGCGCGCCCGCTGCTGCCCTGCTCCATCGAGCGCATCGGCCCGGGCCGATTCAAGGGCACGCCCGGCACGCCCATCTATGTCGCCAGCGACCTTCCGCGCGACGAGGCGATCGCGCCGCGGCGCAGCAGGTCGCTGACGCCCTCGCGGCTCAGGTTCGCGAGCATCCCGAATTCTGGTACCACTTCTACCGCTACTGGGACGCGCAGCGCGACGACTACGGCGGGCTCGCCTGACGCCGGCACATGGACCCTCGTATCGCACGCGTCGCTCGGCCGGATGTCTCAGTGGCGTTCTTCGGGCCCGGCGGGACGACGCGATCGATCCTGGCACGGCGCGGTGGCAGCCGCGGCGTACTGGGTACGCTCTCACCCGATCTCGACGCGCTGCTCATGCCGTTTGGCTGGGATCGCTACCTTCGCATCGCATGAGATCGGAACGCACACCATCTTCGGAACGCCGCGTGCGCGCTCCTGACCGCGGCCGTCGTCCGCCTCTTCGCCCGCGGGCCGTCCTACACAGTTCTGTTCCTGTGCGGCCTGGATCGGAGCCGTGAGCCACGTCCTGCTCGATCTGCTGTCGAGCGCACGGCTGCGTCCGCTGGCTGGCCGGTGATCGATACGGTCGTCAGCGTGCCGCTCGTCGCCATGGCCGATCCCTGGCTGCTCGCGCTATGTGTCGGCGGGCCGGTGATGCTCTGGATCCTGCGGCACGAATCGCCCGAAGAACCGCCGGAGCGACGATCGCCGCGATTGGCGGTCTTTCTTGTCGCCAAGGCGTCTCGCGGGCGTTGCGGCGTTCTCAGGCTACTGCGCCGCACGGGACGCGATCCGGGGAAGCAGTGGAGGCGCGCGATCGATCGAAGCGAAGTGGGCGAGCCTCGACACCTGGCACGTCTTCGACCGGACACCGACACGTTTGCGAGTGTGGCGCGCGACGATGGGCGGTCCGGCGGTCGAGATGCTGTCCTGGCCGCTCGGCAGCGAGACTCGAGCGATCCGGACCTCCCGATCGTTCTCGACCGTTCGCAATTTCCTCCGCGTGCACCGGATGGGCTTTCCGTGATCATCCCTGACGTCGAGGGCGGCACGCTAGTGTTCTGGTCGGACATCCGCTTCTGCTGGGATCCGGCCGGACCGCATGCGGCGGGCGATCGAGCCAATCGTGCAGTCCCCGGATGGACGCCGGCGGCTTTCGTGCGCGTTGTGGTTTGGCGGCGAGCTCGATGCGGACGGCCAGCCAGTCCGCGAGATCGTCAAGGTCGGCGGATTCAAGCAGGAGCGCGCGATCGCGAAGTGAGCACGAACAGCACGTTCGCAAAGGGCGTTCCTTCGCCCGTGGCGCTGGGCTCGACGTCGAATCCGAGTCCGCTCGAAGCAGCGCCGTCCACTCGTCGAGCGTTCTGAAATGAAAGATCTGCCGCCAGTTCCCCGTCACCACGGCCTTGAGCGTGTTGCCCAGGCGCACGGCACGGAAGCCCCAGCCCGCCGACGCGTCCGGCTCGCGGACGAGTATCCGCCCGTCCTCCCGCAGCGCGGACGCCGCCGCCTCGAGCATGCGCTCCTGCTCATCGGCCGGCATCATGTGGAGCACGTCGATGAAGAGCATGACGCGTGAGTCGGGCGGAAAGTGCAGCGCGCGCGTCGCCTTCGACAATCGTGGCGTCGCTCTCGAGCGCCGCGCGCGCGATCGAGGCGATCCGCGGCCGCAGTCTCGATGCCGATCAGCGAGTCGAACACAGGAGGCGCGGGCAAGGACGCCGGCCAGCTCGCCTGCGCGCCACGCGGCGGCCGCACTCCGCCAGCAGCGCGAGCATCAATCCCTGACCGCAGCCGACATCGACGAGCGTTCCGCCCGGCGGCAGCGAACATTTCTCGAGCACCACGCGATAGACCGGATCGCCGCGCAGCTTGCCGCGCGCGAACTCCCACGCCGTGATGCTCGACGACACGTAGCGATCCGACGCGCGGCGGACGAGCTCGGCAAACCAGGGCGCATCCGTCCCTGCTCGCGCGAGAAGGTATGTCGCGCTCCCCGTCAGGAGCGCGAGCACGCCTCCGACGATCGCGCTGCCGACGAGGAGATCCGCTCCAAAGCTCCAGGGATCGATCGTGCGCGCCGCATCGAGCGTCAGCGCGTGCAGCTGGCCCCTTCGCGCCAACGCACCGGTCTGCAGCTCCGCGAGGACGATGAGCGGCGCGACGAACGGGTTCGAGATGTTCGCCGCGAGATACATCTTCAGGCGGTTCAGGCGCAGGCACCATCCAACGGCCCAGCACAGCAGGAGGTGGAATCCGAAGAATGGCGAGCAGCCGATGAAGACGCCGAGGCCAATCGCCGCGGCTTCGCGCACGGGCCCGCCGCCTTCCGTGCGAAGCTCCCACACGGCGCGTCGAAGATGGGAGCGCACCGCCTCGGGGCCTCACACCGCGGCAAGCGTGACGCTACCCGTCGCCACGACGCGCCCGTCTGCCGTGACTTCTCCCTCTATCTTGTAGAGACCGCCGAGCCGGCCGGCAACGCGCGCGCGCGCCTCGAGGTACGCGCCGGGACCGGCGGCGGCCGGGAACTTGAACGGACCAAGCCCGCAATCCTCAGCTGCAGCGGAGCCTGCACCCGTCCATCCGCGCGGTGCTCCTGCCGCGAGCCCGCCGACCTGGGCGAGCATCTCGACCAGGATGATCGCGGGCACGACAGGTTGCTGCGGAAAATGCCCGTCGAAGTAGAAGTCCGCGGCGCCCGCGCGTCTCGCCGCCGGTCGCGCGCTGACCGGGAACGAGCTCCCTGATCTCGTCGATCAACCGCATCGGCGGCTTGTGCGGCAGGAAATCGAGCGGATCCATCTCGGCGTTTCAGTATACTTTCGACGCTCGATGAGCGAGATTCTCGATCGGTTCGAGAGGATCAGGCGCGACGCTCCAGGGCGGGTGCTGATCCACGCGCCGGTCAGCGGAACGACGCTGACCGCGGAAGACATCTGGAGCTTTGCGCTCGCCGAGCGCGCAGGGCTCGCATCGCTCGGGCTCGGATCGGATCACCTCGTGATCTCCGCCGCCGGGAACAGGCCGGGCGCGATTGCGCTCTGGCTCGCGTGCCGCAGCCTCGGGATCGCGTTGATGCCGGTCGACGCGGGTACCCCCTCAGCCGTAATCGCCGCGCTGGCCAGACGTTTCGGGGCCACGATCGCGGTCGCCCCCTTCGGCGGCGCCTGCCTCGATCTCGGTCCCGCCACCCCGCTCGCCGATCAGTTGGTCGCGGTTCAGATCGCCGGCACCACGCCCGCGCCCCACATCTACCGGGGGGCGGCAACGCTGAAGGTCACATCCGGCTCGACCGGACTCCCCAAGGCCACGTTCACTCGCGAATCCCAGCTCTTCCAGGACACGCTCCACATCACGGAAGCCATGGACATCCGCGCGGACGATTGTCAGATCGCGGCGATTCCCCTCTCGCACGCGTACGGCCTGGGCAACCTGGTCATCCCGCTGCTCGTGCAGGGCACGGCCATCGTCCTGCGCGAGTCCTTCGTGCCGCAGGCGATCCTCGCCGACGCCGTCAGGTTCCGCGCGCGCGTGTTCCATGGCGTCCCGTTCATGTACGCGCACTTCGCGGCTCACCCTGGCGACGGGTTCTGGCCGCGCGGCCTCGAGACGCTCGTGAGCGCGGGCGCGCCGCTCGATCGGGAACTCGCCGCCGCCTTCGCCAGGACGTTCGGCGTGAAGATTCACTCGTTCTACGGCACGACGGAAACCGGGGGCATCTCGTTCGATGCCTCGCCGGATTCGGCAGTGCTCGGCACGGTTGGCCGCGCGCTTCCGGGCGTGACGATTACCCTGCTGGGAGACGCCGGCGCGCCCGAGGGCAGCGGACGCGTGCACGTCGCGGGCGCCGCGGTCGCCTCCGGATACGCGGGCTCGACTCGGGCCGACGAAGGGTTCACAGACGACGGGTTCCTCACCGGAGACTTCGGGAGGCATGACCCGGCCGGCCAGCTGGTCCTGACGGGACGGGCCTCCTCCTTCATCAACGTCGCAGGAAAGAAGGTCGAGCCGGGGGAGGTCGAGCAGATCCTCCGCTCGATGCCGGGCATCCAGGACGCGTGCGTGCTCGGCGCCGCCGACGCGGTGCGTGGCCAACAGGTGGTCGCCTGCATCGTCGCGCGCGACCCCTCGCTGACCGCCCCGGCGATCCGCCAATACTGCGCGTCGCGGCTTGCCGCGCACAAGGTTCCGCGAACGATCTTGTGGCTCGATCGCATTCCGCTGACCGAGCGCGGGAAGATCGATCGCGGCAGGCTCGACGCGATGATCCGCGCTCGACTGGACCAGACGGCTGAAAGCGGCGTGATGTAGTTTTCGGGTACGTAGTGTCCGGCTTGAGCCGGACCCCAGAAAAGACAAAAGGCCCGGGCGGCAGAAGCGCCCGGGCCTTTCGTGTGTCTGACCGATACAGGAGCGGACGGCTATTCGACTTCCTTTTCCTTTTCCTGCTGTTCGTCGGCCGCGATCCGCAGCGATCGCAGGAACCGTCGATCGTTGGCGCTCATCTCGACATTCTTCCGCTCTCCGCGAAGAGCCTTGTGAGGCGCGCTGATTTTCGCGAGCGCGCCGGGGGTCGTCCGGTTCACGAACCCTATGACGGCCTCGAGGGAGACACGCATCTCGTAACCGGCCGCGCGCACGCGCTCGCGGCACGCTTCGACGCGAGGATCTTCCGCAACGGCGGCGGCGATGGCGTCGGACAGCTCGCGAGCCATCCGATTCATGACGTCATCCATTCTGGTACCTCCTCAAGCCGCCGGACTGGGAACCCCGGGGCGCATCCCGATCCCACTTCTCGGTTCTCCCGGACACGCATGAACGTCGCCGGGAGCCGATAACTGTCGCCTGGGGGAGGCGGCAGGGATCGGCCGACAAATTTGTTCATAATGAAGGATTTGCAGCGCGGGAACGCACTTTTCATTGTAAACGCCTGCAGATCGAGTGTCAATGGCCGAACCAGGCGTGTGACAGGGTTTGAACATCTGTAAACGGAATCGCATTGAGTAGAATGGCGATCGATCGCAACCGATCACCGATGTCGATCCACTACGCCGATCCCGACACCCTCGCCGGCTGGGATCCTTCCATCGATCTCGGGTTCCCCGGTGCGTTTCCCTACACGCGCGGGATCCAGCCGACGGGGTACCGCGGCCGGCTCTGGACGATGCGCCAGTACGCGGGGTTCGGGACGGCAGCCGAATCGAACGCGCGCTATCGATACCTGCTCGCGCAGGGCGTCACCGGGCTCAGCGTCGCGTTCGATCTCCCCACGCAGATGGGCTACGACTCCGATCACGCGCTGGCGGCAGGCGAGGTCGGACGCGTCGGCGTCGCGATCGATTCGATCGAGGACATGGCCGAGCTCATGAACGGGATTCCGCTCGACCGCGTGTCCACGTCGATGACGATCAACGCGACGGCCATCATCCTGCTGGCGCTGTACGTCGCGGCGGCGAAGCGTCAGGGCGCGGCGCTCCCGTCGCTGTCGGGGACCGTCCAGAACGACATCCTCAAGGAGTACGTCGCGCGCGGCACCTACATCTATCCGCCACGGCCTTCCCTCCGCATCGTGACGGACATCTTCGGGTTCTGCGAGCGCGAGCTGCCGAACTGGAACACGATCTCGATCAGCGGCTATCACATCCGCGAAGCGGGCTCGACCGCCGTCGAGGAGGTCGCGTTCACGTTCGCCAACGCGATTGCGTACGTGCAGGCGGCCGTCGAGTCCGGCCTGTCGGTGGACCGCATCGGCCAGCGCCTCTCGTTCTTCTTCAACGCGCACAACAACTTTCTCGAGGAGATCGCGAAGTACCGTGCGGCCAGGCGGTTGTGGGCGCGGATCATGCGGGAACGCTTCGGCGCGTCGAACCCGCGGGCCGAGCAGCTGCGCTTCCACACGCAGACCGCCGGAAGCACGCTGACGGCGCAGCAGCCGGACAACAACATCGTTCGCGTCGCGATCCAGGCGCTCGCCGCGGTGCTCGGTGGCACGCAGTCCCTGCATTGCAACGGACGGGATGAAGCGCTGGCGCTCCCCACCGAGGAATCCGCTCGAATCGCGCTGCGTACGCAGCAGATCATCGCCAGCGAGAGCGGCGTGGCGAATACGGTCGATCCGCTGGCCGGGTCGTACACGATCGAGGCGCTGACGAACGAGATCGAAGCCGGCGCCCGGGAGTTGCTCGACCGGATCGATCGCGCGGGCGGAACGCTTGCCGCGATCGAGCAGGGCATCATCCAGCGCGCGATCCAGGAGTCGGCGTACCGCGCCCAGCAGCAGATCGACGCCGGCGAGAGCACTGTCGTCGGCGTCAATGCCTTCGCCGACGACGGGACGGAGGCGCGGGACCGAATCGAGGTGCTCAGCATCGATCCGGAGATCGAGCGGCGGCAGATCGAGCGCGTTCGCGCCGTGCGCGCTTCGAGGAGCGACGCGGACTGGAGGGCGGCGCTCGATGCCGTCACCGCGGCCGCGCGCGGTACGGACAACCTCGTGCCCCCAATCGTCCGCGCGGTCGAAGCGCGCGCCACCCTCGGCGAGATCGCCGACGCGATGCGCGCGGTTTTCGGCGAGCACAAGGAAATCGATGTCTGACGCGCGGCTCCTGTCGGTCTCGAACCTGACGACCGGCTTCGATCAGGGCGGCCGCTTCGTCCCGGCCGTCCAGGGCCTCAGCCTCGATGTCGACGCGGGAGACACGCTCTGCCTCGTCGGCGAGTCCGGGAGCGGGAAGTCGCTGACCGCGCTCTCGATCATGCGGCTCGTGCAGCCGCCCGGCCGCATCACCTCCGGCGAGATTCGCTTCCGCGGCCGCGATCTGCTGACGTTGTCCGAGCGCGAGATGCAGGACGTGCGCGGCGCCGAAATCGGCCTCATCTTCCAGGAGCCGATGACCGCGCTGAACCCGGTTTTCACGATCGGCAACCAGCTCGAGGAGACGCTGCGGATTCACGGACGCGCGACGCGGCGCACCGCGCGCGGCAAGGCCATCGAGCTCCTCGCGGCGGTCAGCGTCCCGGAGCCCGAGCGCCGCGCGCGAGAGTACGCGCATCAGCTGTCGGGCGGGCTGCGTCAGCGCGCGCTGATTGCCATGGCGCTCGCCTGCGATCCCAAGCTCCTCATCGCCGACGAGCCGACGACGGCGCTGGACGTCACGATTCAGGCGCAGATCCTCGACCTCCTCCGCGATCTGCAGCGGAAGATGGGACTGGGCCTGCTCCTCGTCACGCACGATCTGGGCGTCGTCGCGGAAATGGCCGACCGCGTCGCCGTCATGTACGCGGGGCGCATCGTCGAAGAGGCGCCGGTCGATCTCCTGTTCGCCGATCCGAAACACCCGTATACGCGGGGCTTGATGGCCTCGATGCCGGGCGGCGAGCCGGGCGCGAGGCTCAAAGCGATTCAGGGCACCGTGCCGGCGCTCGGACAGCTCCCGCCTGGTTGCGCGTTCGCGCCCCGCTGTCCCGATCGCTTCGACATGTGCGCAACGGCGCCGCCCGATGCGTCCGCGATTCCGCCGGACCGTTCCGTCAAGTGCTATCTGTACGAATCCGATCGGGCACGCTGACATGGCCATCCTCGAAGTTCGGCACCTCGTCAAGGAGTTCGGACGCAGGGGAACGCTCCTGCGCAGAGGATCGATCGTCCGCGCGGTGGACGACGTGAGCTTCTCGATAGACGAGGGAGAGACCTTCGGGCTCGTGGGTGAATCCGGCAGCGGCAAGACGACGACGGGACGCTGCATTCTGCGCCTCATCGAGCCCACGTCCGGAGAGGTGCGCTTCAAGGGCGAGGACGTGCTGGCCTTTTCGAGTTCGCGCCTGCGCCAGGCACGTCGCGACATGCAGATCGTCTTCCAGGATCCATACTCGTCGCTCAACCCGCGCATGCGCGCCGGCTCCATCGTCGAAGAACCGTTGATCATTCATCGAATGGGTTCGAAGGCCGAGCGCCGCGCACGCGTCTGCGGAGCTCTTCGAGCTGGTGGGACTCGATCCCGGGCAGGCCGCGCGGTACCCGCACCAGTTCAGCGGCGGACAGCGTCAGCGCATCGGACTCGCGCGGGCGCTCGCGCTGAACCCCTCGCTCGTCATCGCGGACGAACCGGTGTCGGCGCTCGACGTGTCGATCCAGGCGCAGGTCATCAACCTGCTGATGGATCTTCAGCAGAGACTGAAGCTCACGTATCTCTTCATCGCGCACGACCTGCGCCTCGTGCGGCACATCTGCGATCGCGTCGCGGTGATGTATCTGGGGAAAATCGTAGAGATGGGGCCCACCGAACGCCTGTTCGACGCGCCGGCGCATCCCTACACCCGAGCCCTGCTGTCGGCGATCCCCGTGCCGGACCCAAAAGCCGCGAGGCAGCGGATCGTCCTCGATCCGGGCTCGTTCGATCGGAACGCTGCGCTCAAAGACCTCGGCGCGGGACACATGGTCGCGCTGTAGCGCCGAGGGTGCCAGGGGTGCCGGCACGCTTGGCACCCTGGCACTAGGCGGCTCTCTTGACGTCCTTCTCCACCTGCCCATCGCGGATGTGAACGACGCGGTGCGCGTGCGCGGCGACGTCGGCTTCGTGGGTTACGAGGATGATCGTGTTTCCGCTTTCGTGGAGCTTCGCGAACAGGTTCATGATCTCGCTTCCGGTCTTCGAATCGAGATTCCCCGTCGGCTCGTCCGCCAGGAGGATCGACGGGTTGTTCACGAGCGCGCGCGCGATTGCGACGCGCTGGCGCTGTCCGCCCGAGAGCTCGTTCGGCCGATGCGAGGCGCGCTCCGTGAGCTCGACGCGCGCGAGCGCGTCGCGGGCGCGCTCCTGGCGGAGCTTTCCAGATACTCCCCCGTAGACGAGCGGGAGCTCGACGTTGTGGAGCGCCGTCGCGCGCGGCAGGAGGTTGAACGTCTGGAACACGAACCCGATCTCCTCGTTCCTGATGCGCGCCAGCTCGTCGTCGTTCATCGCCGCAACTTCTTTGCTGTTGAGGAGATAACTACCCTTGGAGGGGGTGTCGAGGCAGCCGATGAGGTTCATCAGGGTCGACTTGCCCGAGCCGGACGGGCCCATGATCGCGACGTATTCCCCGCGCTCGATCTCGATGGAAACCCCGCGCAGCGCGTGGATCTCCTCGTCCCCCATCACGTAGGTCTTCCAGAGGTCGCGCGTTTCTATGAGTGCCATAAGGACGGTAATCCAGGCCGGAAAAACCGGCGTCAGTATCCAGACGAATCCGAAAGGGTTACGGTTGGCAGGCGGGGATGGTTCCGCGCCTTCTAGAGTCTCTCACGAACCGCGGGCCGCGAGCTGCCGCGGACCGGGATGAAGACTTCCCGGCCTGAAGGCTCCCGCAGAACGACTCCATCGCGCTCGATCTGTAAGATCGTCCTGACACCGAGCGAATCCCCCACCCCCACCACGGCGCCATCGACGATAGCGAGCCGCCGCACCGCGCCGACCATGACGCCATCGACTCGCGGCAGCGGCGCCGGCGCCGCGGTCATCGCGCGAACGGGCACTTCCGGCTGCGCAGGCGGAGCGATCTCCTGCGGTGGGGACGGTGGCAAAGGCGGTGGAGATGGCGGCGGTTCGGTAACAGGATCGGGTGCGTCCCGTACGAGAGGAGGCGCATTCGGTACGCGCCCAATCGTCGCCTCGGCGCGCAGGTCCGGCGTCGGAGGTGCTGCCGCGACCGTGGCCACGCCGTCAGGCAGGATGGGGATTGCACGCGAGGATCCGGAGACCTGCGCGAACGTCCACGCCGTCGCGAGCGCGAAGGCCAGGACGCCGATCGCCGGACCCGAGTACGACGACGGCCGCGGAACCGACGACGATTCGTGTGCCTGGCGCGTCCAGATCGGTGGCCGCGATCCATCCGCGACCGAGGCCGCGACGGCAAGTTGCAGGGCGGCCGCGGATTCAGCCAGTTCGGAGCCGTCAGCGCCGAGGATATCGGCCGAGTCGAGCGTCTCGACCTCGATGTCGAGCTCTTCGATCAGCAGCATCGACAGCGAGCGCAGGTTCGGGAGATTCCCGCAGAGGGCCACGGAGGCGACATGCGCGCCGTAGACCGGCCGCACGAGCTCCATGATGTGCTGCAGCTGCGGCGCGAGCTGCGAGATGACGAGATACCGTTCGAGCCGCTCGGGACGCGATCCGCCGAACGGCGTGCCGAGCGTCCATTCAAACGTCCGCGAAGCGATGACCGCGCCGTCGGAAACGATCGCGATGACGGCGCCGTGCGTGTTCAGCGCAACCGCGGCGACCACCTTGCCGTCCGCGTCGAGACGTTTATCGCGAACCATCTGTGCGAGTGCCTGGCCCGGAGTCTGAGTGTCCTCGATCTCGAATCCGGCGTCGGTGAGCGAGCGGAGCAGATCGGACTGGTGGAAAGCCGCACCCGGGCTCACGTCCGTGGATGTCCACTGCACGACGCGCGCGCGCGCAGGCAAACGCTCGCGTCGCCTGATGTCCCTGAGCGCCTCGGCGCGGGCGGAGGGATCGCCGGACAGCTCTCCGGGACCAATCGTACGGACCGACGCGACGGTCGTCCGCGCGCCGTGGCGCGCCGCGCGCACGAGCACGCAATGATCCGGGCCGAGCTCGACGCCAGTGATGCCCGACATTCAGCCCCTTGTCATCCTTCCTTCTCTTCGTACTCCGACTTGAGCCGCGACACCACCGCCGGATCCGCCAGCGTGGTCGTGTCGCCGAGCGCCTTGCCTTCGGCGATGTCCCGCAGCAGCCGGCGCATGATCTTGCCGGAACGCGTCTTGGGCAGATCCGCCGCGAACAGAATCTGATCGGGCCTCGCGATGGCGCCGATCTTCTTGACGACGTGTTCTTTCAACTCGTCCGCGAAGCCGGGACCAGCCTGGACGCCTTCCTTGACCGTCACGAACGCCGCCACTGCCTGCCCCTTGATTTCGTGCGGGCGTCCGACGACCGCCGCCTCCGCGACACCCGGGTGATCGACGAGCGCGCTCTCGACCTCCATCGTTCCCAGCCTGTGTCCCGCGACGTTCAGCACGTCGTCGACGCGTCCGAGCAGCCAGTAGAAGCCGTCATCGTCGCGGCGCGCGCCGTCGCCGGTGAAGTAGGTGCCGTCGGTCCAGCGGCTCCAGGTACCTGCTGTACGAAGCGATCGGGATCACCGTAGATCCCGCGGAGCATCGCGGGCCACGGCCGCGTCAGCGTCAGAAGACCTCCGCCTGTTTCGACGTGCTTGCCGCTGCCGTCGCGAACCTCGGCGGCGATCCCGGGAAACGGGAGCGTCGCGGACCCCGGCTTGGTGCTCGTGATTCCCGGCAGGGGCGTGATCATGATCATGCCGGTCTCGGTCTGCCACCACGTGTCGACGATCGGGCATCGCTCACGGCCGATGTTCTTGTGGTACCAGATCCACGCTTCGGGATTGATCGGCTCTCCGACGGATCCGAGGAGGCGGAGCGTGCCGAGGTCGCGCTTCGCGGGCCAGTCGACGCCCCATCGCATGAACGCGCGAATCGCCGTCGGCGCGGTGTAGAAGATCGTCACGCCATGACGCTCGATCAGTTCCCAGAAGCGATCCTTCTGCGGCCAGTCGGGCGCGCCCTCGTACATCAGCACGGTCGCGCCGTTGGCGAGCGGACCATAGACGACATAGCTGTGGCCGGTGACCCACCCGATGTCCGCGGTGCACCAGTACACGTCGTTCTCTTTGAGATCGAAGACCCACTTCGTCGTCGCGTACGTGCCGACGAGATACCCGGCCGTCGTGTGCACGATGCCTTTCGGCTTTCCCGTCGTGCCGGACGTGTAGAGGATGTAGAGCATGTCCTCCGCGTCCATGGCTTCTGGCTCGCAGACAGGCGAGGCGTGGTACATCAGCTCGTGATACCAGCGGTCGCGTCCGTCCGTCATGGAGACGTCGAGCGGCTGCGCCCGGCGTCGCTGGACGACGACGACGTGCTTGATCGACGGCGTCTCGAGGAGCGCCTCGTCCGCCATCTGCTTGAGCGGGACAATCTGTCCGCGCCGGTAGCCGCCATCGGCCGTCACGAGGAGCACGGCTTGCGCGTCGTTGATGCGATCGCGCAGCGACTCGGAGCTGAAGCCGCCAAAGACGACGCTGTGGACCGCGCCGATGCGGGCGCAGGCGAGCATCGCGATCGCGAGCTCGGGAACGAGCGGCATGTACAGCGCGACGCGATCGCCGCGGGCGACGCCGAGCGACTTCAGGACGTTCGCGAACGCGCTGACTTCGCGGTACAGATCCCAGTAGGTCAGCGTCCGGCGATCGCCTGGCTCGCCTTCCCAGATGAACGCCGCCTTGTTGCGGCGGCTCGTGCGCACGTGGCGATCGAGGCAGTTGGCGCTGATGTTCAGCTGGCCGCCGGTGAACCAGCGGGCATAGGGCGATTGCCACTCGAGCACGGTGTCCCAGGGCTTGATCCACTCGAGCTCGCCCGCGAAGTCGGCCCAGAAGCGCTCAGGGTCCTTCGCCGCGCGATCGTAGATGCCCGGATCGGTGACCGTCGCGGTGCGCACGAAGCCGGCGTCGGGCGCGAAGGTGCGATCCTCCTTGAGCAGGGCATCAATCTCAGACATAGGCTGATTGTAGGGCGGGGACAGTCAATGGGGACACTCAATCGGGACAGTCACGCGTGACTGTCCCGATTGAGTGTCCCCGCCCTCACAGGGCCGCGACCCGGCGGAACCAGCCCAAAACCGGGCTCGGCGCCGGCTGCAGGCCGAGGGCGTGCGCCGCGGAGGCGACCTGCTCCGCGTCGGCCTGGCGCGCCCGCGCCGCGAATGCCGCCAGCAGGGCGCGATCGCACAACAGGTTGATCAGCCTCGGGTTGCCCGCGGAGGCGCGGTGGAGCCGATGGAGCGCTCGCTTCGTGAACGTCGATGCGCGGTCCCCGGCAATGGCCATCCGGTGCGCCACGTACGACGCCGTTTCTTCAGCCGTCAGCGGACGGAGACGGTAGCGGATCGACACGCGCCGGTCGAGCTCGCGGAGCTCAGCCGATCGCAGGCTGTCCCTCAGGCCGAGCTGCCCGACGAGTACGATCTGTAGCAGGGTATCCGTCCCGCCGAGGCCAGCCAGGCGCTGCACCTGGCCGAGGACCGGCATCGTCAGCTTCTGCGCCTCGTCGACGATGAGCAGCGCGCGCGCCCCGAGGGGCACGAGCGATCTCAGGAACTCGTGGAGCGTCCGCATCAGCTCGCTGGCGCTGGCGCTCGCAAGCCGTCCGCGCCGCACCTCTTCGCGCGAAATGACGCCGAAGTCCTGCAGGATCAACCTGAGCAGGTCTTCTTCCGAGACATACGGATTCAGTACCAGCGCGGTGAAGGTGTCCCGATCGAGCTCTTCCAGCACGGCCCGGCACAGCGTCGTCTTTCCGGCGCCGCTCGTCCCCGTTATCGCAATCACGCCCTCGCGTCCGTGGAGGCCGTGCCTGATGAGGTCAATCCCGTTCCCGTGCGACGGGCTCCGGTAGAAATAGGCCGGATCCGGCGTCAGGCTGAAGGGCTTCTCCTGCAGACCGTAGAAGGCTTCGTACATCGTGTCTCTCGACTCGATCAACGACTGGTGCGGCCACGGCGAACAAACGCCGCGGCACACGTCGGGCTGGACGAAATTTCGGGTTGGTACGGGAAAACCTGTAGGCGGTGCTCCGGCCGGAGCGACCCGGCCGGAAAAACCGTGCAGCGGCGACAACAACGGCCGCGCCGGCGGCCTACAGCGACGGCGGCGGCGGCGGAATGTCGAGGGGTCCCATCGACGGCGCCACGTCGATTGTTCCCGGCGGCGGCGGCGGCGGCAGATTCTTCTTGAAGATCGCCACGCCCAGCAGCCCGCCGAACATGCCGAACACCGTGTACACGATGACGGCGATCAGCATGCCGATCACCCGGAAGCCGGTGGAGTGCGCGGCGATGTTCTCCATCATCTCGCGGAACTGAGGATCGACGTCGGGGTTCGACGACAGGACCTGATCCATGATCTGCTGCTGCAGCGGACCCGCCATCATCTCGAACGGAATCGACAGCACCGACTGAATCACGCCGCCGATGGCGCCGGCGATGAGTCCCACGATCGCGCCTTCGGCCGCGGTGAGCTGGTAGGGCGAGTTCTGCTGCCGCAAGTACGCGGCGAGCGCCCCTCCGCCCAGCACCCACAAACAGCAGCAGCAGTTGCCGGCGCTGACCAGCGGCAACGCTGAGAGGACGCCGATGAATACACCGCCCCACAGGGCCGGCTGCAGTCTGTCGTTCATCAGTCGTAGTACTCCCGTCCGAGGTGAGTGATGAGATCCTCGCCGCGCAGATACCGCAGGGTGTTCTTCAGCTTCATCAACTGGATGAACAGGTCGTGCTCAGGGTACAGCCCCGGCGCGTGCATCGGGCTCTTGAAATAGAACGACAGCCATTCCTGGATACCGCTCATGCCCGAGCGCTTCGCGAGATCCAGGAACAGTGCCACGTCGAGCACGATGGGCGCCGCCAGGATGCTGTCGCGGCACAGGAAATTGATCTTCAACTGCATCGGGTAGCCGAGCCACCCGAACAGATCGATGTTGTCCCAGCCCTCTTTGTTGTCGCCGCGCGGAGGATAGTAGTTGATCCGGACGACGTGGCAAAGGTCCCTGTAGAGATCCGGGTACAGATTCGGCTGGAGAATGTAGTCCAGGACCGATTTCTTGCTCTCCTCCTTGGTCTTGAACGACTCGGGATCGTCGAGGACTTCGCCGTCGCGGTTGCCGAGGATGTTCGTCGAATACCAGCCCTCGACCCCGAGCAGACGCGCCTTGAGGCCAGGGGCGACGACGGTCTTCATCCACGTCTGACCGGTCTTGAGATCCTTCCCCGCGACGGGCGATCCCGTCGCGCCGGCGAGCTCCAGGAGCGCGGGGACGTCGGCACTGAGATTCGGCGCCGCGTTGGCGTACGGAATCCCTTCCTTGATCGCGGCGTACGCGTAGATCATGCTCGACGGGATGGAATCGTCGTTGGCTTCGAGCGCCTTCTCGAACGCGGCGACGCTCGCGTGCGCGGCCGTCTCGGTCAGGTACACCTCGGTGCTGCCGCACCAGATCATCACCAGGCGCTCGAGCCCGTGCTGCGTCTTGAAGCGCTGGATATCCTCCCGCAGCGCATCGGCGAGCGCGCGCTTGTTCGGCGCCTTCTTGACGTTCGGTCCGTGGAGCCGCTTGACGTATCGCTGGTCGAACACTGCCGGCATGGGCGTGACCGCTTCGAGCTCCGGACGGATCTGGTCGAGCAGCGACGTCTCGAGAACGCCGGCGGTTTTCGCCGACTCGTACGCGTTGTCCTCGAAAATATCCCAGCCGCCGAACACAACGTCGTCGAGCGTCGCGAGCGGAATGAAGTCCTTGATGAGCGGAGAACGGCCATCTGTGCGCTTGCCGAGCCGCACCGTTCCCATCTGCGTGAGCGCGCCAATCGGTTTGGCGAGCCCGCGGCGGATCGCCATGACACCGGCAATCGTCGTCGTGCTGACGGCACCCAGCCCGACGAGGAGCACACCCAGTTTTCCCGTCGGTTCTGCGATTTTCGGAACGTTTTTCACGGGTCGAAACTATATCATCAGTGAGCGGCCGCATCGGGGGCCTGGATTCGACGATGTTCAAGTGGTTCAGACGCTCGACGCTCGATCCGCTGAGCGTGAGCATGGCGGGCGTCAAGCTGGCCGATCGCGTGCTGGTGGTCGGTTGCAGTGATCCGCTCTTCATCGCGGCGCTCGCCGCGAAGGCCGGTCTCACCGGAAGGACCTGTGCGGTCGACGAATCGTCGTCGCGCGCGGCCGACGCCGAACGCATCGCGCTCCGCGAAGGCGCGCTGATCGAGTCGTTCACCGCGCCGTACCACGCGCTGCCGTTCGACGGCGAGTCTTTCGACGTGGTCGTGCTCCGCGAGATCCCGCCGTCGCCGGCCGCGGTGTTCGAGCAGGCACTGCGGCTGCTGCGAGGCGGCGGCCGCTGCATGGTGATTTGCCCGGCGCCGCCAGGAGGCGCACAGGCGCTGCTCGACGAGTTCAGACGGGCGGGACTCGTCGCCGTCAGAACGCTCGCGGAACGTGACGGGCTCGTGTTCGTCGAGGCGGTGAAGAGGATGCAGTAGGGGCGCCGCGAGCCTTCCTTACCTCGCACACGTCAGGTGGCGTCCGCCGTCGATCGAAATCGTCTCGCCCGTGATCCAGCCTGACGCGTCAGAGGCGAGAAAGAACACGAGGTCCGCGATCTCGCGCGCGTCGCCGGCGCGTCCGAGCGGATGCGTTTCGCCCGCGCGCGTCAGAAACGCGCCGTAGTTCTCTTCGTTCATCCCGCCGCGCCGATGAAGATTCGATACGACGACGCCCGGATTGACGGCGTTGACGCGGACGCCCTTCGAGGCGAGCTCGAGGGCGGCGCAGCGCGTCAGCTGATCGAGCGCGGCCTTGCTGACGCAGTACGCGAGAACGCCGGGAAACGCGCGCAGGCCTGTCACGCTCGACACGTTCACGACAGTGCCGCGCGATTGCACGAGCGCCGGCGACGCCGCACGCATCAATCGAAACGGCGCCGTGGCATTGATCTCCATCATCGTGTCCCAGGCGGCGTCGTCGGTGGATTCCACCGTGCCGGACGCGATGATTCCGGCCGCGTTGACGAGAGTCGTGAGCGCGCCGAAATGCTTCAGCGCGGCGGCGACGATCTCGCCGGGCGCCCGCGCGTCGGTCACGTCGGCGACGTGGACCGCCGCTCGTCCGCCTTCGCGCTCGATATCGGCGGCCACAGCCGCGAGCGCCGCCTCGTCACGGCCGACGGCGAGCACTGACCCTCCCGCCTGGCCAAACCTCACCGCCGTGGCGCGGCCGATCCCGCTGGATGCGCCGGTCACAATCACCTGCTGAGCCATCTGGTCCTTTTAACACACCGCCGGCCGGGTGTCCTCGATCCCTGTCCAGTAACGAGCACAGGCAGTTCGCCGATCCCAACAGGTCCCTGCGGGAAAGGCCGAAAAATACGGAGGTAGGGGGACTGCGCCCCCTGGTTCACACGGCAAGTCTTTTGCCCCACAATCGGCGATATCCATGGCTATCCGTATGCCCGAGGTCTTCAGCATCCGCGAGATCGCTCGCGCCGCGCGAACTTCGCGTGCCGACGCGGATGCGCTGTTCGCCTCGGGAGCGATCACGACCAGGGACGGGAAGCTCGCGGACAGCGCCGAAGCCGTGCGGGCTGTGCTGTTGTTGAGGGGGCTGCCGACCGGTCCCACGGCTGCGAGGCCGCTCTTCCGGCCCGCCGCGGCTGGCCGCCAGCGGCGTGGCATGCAGCTGACGGTTGCAGGGCTGCTCCACGCGTCGGCGTTCGCAATCGTGCTCCTCATGACGCTGGGTGTCGCGAACCGGACGCAAACGTCGATCACTCCCTCGCTGACAAGGCTCGTGTTCCTGGTGAAGCCCGGTCCTGGTGGGGGCGGCGGCGGTGGAGGCGTGAAGCGGCCGGCGCCGCCGAGACCGGCGCTACTTACGGGCAAGAGCGCGTTGAAGAGTCCCGTGCCCATCGAGCGCGTCGTTCGCCGGCCGATCCCGGATCCGCCGAGGCCCAAGCCGGTGCCGCCTCCCGAGCTGAAACCGGTGGAGCGTCCCGTCGAACCGCCGCCACCCGTGGCAAAGCCGGACCCCGTTCCGCCGGTCGTGGCGCCCGTCGTGAGCGCTCCCGCGGATCCGCGCGATCAGGCCGGCATCCTCGCCGACGTGCCGCCTTCGAGCAGCCAGGGCTCCGGGACCGGCGGCGGTTCTGGCACCGGTCAGGGCACCGGAATCGGACCGGGCTCGGGCTCGGGAATCGGCGACGGCACTGGCGGCGGGACGGGCGGCGGGCCGTATCGGCCGGGGAGCGGCATCACGGCGCCGGCGATCCTCCGCGAAGTAAAGCCCGACTACACGGAAGAAGCGCGGCGGCGCAGCCTGTCGGGCGAAGTCGTGCTCGAGATCGTCGTCCGCAGCGACGGCCGCGTGGGTTCGGTCAAGGTGCTGCAGGGTCTCGGGTCAGGGCTCGATCAGCGAGCGGTCGAGGCCGTGCGCCAATGGCGCTTCTCCCCCGCGAAGCGGCACGGGACGCCCGTCGACGTGCTGGTTGAAGTGGCAGTGGAATTCAGGCTTCGATAGCCGGAGATCAGTCGTGTCGGAGCTAGTACCAGTACCTGTAGCGTCCGCCTTTAGGCGGACCTGTCTTGGTGGATCGGGAGCTCGATGATGGACTCGATGCTGATAGTCGTCACGATCGCGTCGCTCGCGCTTGCGGCAGTCATGGGGGCTGTCGTCGCGAAACTGGTGCGCGACGAGCGGCGGCGCTCGGCCGCGCGCGTGGCGATGCTCGCGGAGCTCGCAAACGAGAGTGCGGCGGCGCAGGACGATCTCGTCGACTTCGACCTGCACGACGCTGAGGTGCCTGTCGCGGCGGCGGTGGCGTCGAACAGCCTGTTCGCGGTGCGGGAAGAACGTTCTGCGTGGCCCCGGAGGCTCGCAATGGTCGCCGGGCTGATGCTCGTGATCGGTGCGGCAGCTTTCGCGCTCAGGTCGCGACCGGCCTTCGTGCACGACGCGTCGGGGGGCGCGCCCCAGGCCTCGGCGCAGCCTTCGTCAGAAGAAACGGCTGCGCGTCTCGAGCTCATGTCGCTCACACACGTCGAGGAAGCGGGGACCCTGAGAATCACGGGGCTCGTGCACAACCCGCGCGACGGAGCCCACGTGTCGAAGGTTACCGCGACCGCATTTCTCTTCGGCTCGGATGGAACGTTTCTCGCCAGCGGCCGCGCGCCGCTCGACTTCACGATGCTGCAGGCCGGCGGCGAGTCCGGGTTCGTGATCAGCGTTCCGGTCTCAGTTCCCGTGGCGCGCTATCGCGTCGGCTTCCGCGGTGAAGACGGCCGTATCATCGGGCACGTGGATCGTCGAGAATCGGCCACGGTCGCAAGAGGCCCATCATGATTCGCCGCCATCTGGCACTCGTCTCCGCGGCGCTCGCTGCCGTCGCCACGCTGTCCGCGCAGCAGCAGCAGGACCAGGTCTTCCGCTTCAAGACGGGCGTCGAGCTGATCAACGTGACCGCCACCGTCACCGACGGGAGCGGACGATTCGTCTCCGGCCTCCAGAAGGGCGACTTCCGCCTCTTCGAGGACGGCGAGGAGCAGCAGATCACGCATTTCAACAGCGAGCGCGTCCCGGTGAGCCTGGGGATCGTCCTCGACACGAGCGGCAGCATGGAAGGCGAGAAGTGGACGAACGCGAAAGCCGCGCTCAATCGCTTCCTGTATCAACTGCTCGATCCGGCGGACGAAGTGTTCCTCTATCGATTCGACAACCAGCCGGAGCTCGTCGAAGGCTGGGCGACGGATCGCGACCGCATTGCGAACGGCCTCGCGCGGATCCGGCCGCGCGGCGCGACATCGTTGTACGACGCGGTGGCCGAAGCCCTGCCGCTCGCCCAAACCGGCCGGCATCGCAAGAAGGCGCTCGTCGTGATCTCCGACGGCAACGACACGAACAGCCGGATGACCGTGCGCGTGCTGAGGCAGTTGATCCGCGAGTCGGAGGTCCTCGTCTACGCGATCGGCATCGACAGCCAGGCAACGATGATCTCGAACGGCGGGCAGGCGCCAGGGACGGCGCCGCCGCAGTCGCCGCCGCCGGGTCGGATGCCGGTTCCGCTGCCGTTTCCGACTCCGGGTCGCCGTCCCCCGCCACCGCCGCCGCAGCCGAACCCTACGCCGCCGGTTGGCGGCGGCAGCGGGTACTCGCGGGGCCGTCTCGACGATCGCGTCAACGTCGCTGCGCTCCGTGACATCACCGACGACAGCGGCGGGCGCACAGAAATCGTCCGCACCGGGCGCGATCTCGAGCCCGCGACCGCCAACGTCGCGGACGAATTGAGCAAGCAGTACTACCTCGGGTATCCGTCTACGGGAAAACGCGACAGTCAGTGGCACACGATCCGCGTCGAAGTCCGCGACGGGCGGCATCTCGTGCGCGCGCGCCGCGGCTACATCGCGACGCCCTGACGCAACCGTGTTGCCGATCGCGCGTGCGTGCGGGGGCAAGCCGTGCGAATGAGTGCAGTATCATCGCTCGGTGCGAATCTACGCGACCGCCGTCGGGTTGAGCGTCCTTGGAAGCTTCGGCGGTCTGCTGACGGCGTCCACGTTCCTGCTGCTCGGCGATCACCTTCGCGTCCGGCTCGTGCCGTGGCTGATTAGCTACGCCGTCGGAACGCTTCTCGGCGCGGCGCTGCTCGCATTGCTGCCCGAGGCGCTGGAGCACATCGCGCCCGCGCCGGCGCTCGGTACGCTCCTCGCCGGCGTGCTCACGTTCTTTCTCCTCGAGAAGCTCGTGCTGTGGCGGCACTGCCACGACACGCACGAATGCGAGGTGCACACGAGCAGCGCCGCATCGCTCGTCATCATCGGCGACGCGTTCCACACGTTCGTGGACGGGGCCGTCATCGCGGCGGCGGTCGTGACGTCCGTGCCGCTGGGGATCACGACCGCGCTCGCGGTGGCGACGCACGAGATCCCGCAGGAGGTTGGCGACGTCGCGATTCTGCTGCGCGCCGGTTTTTCGCGCTCGCGCGCGTTCATGCTCAACTTGCTCGCGGGCGTCGGCGGCATCGCTGGAGCGGTCGGGATGCTGCTCGCGTCGCAGCACATTCCGAACCTGCTGCCCTATGTCCTGTCGTTCGCGGCTGGCAATTTTCTCTACATCGCGATGGCGGATCTGATTCCGGATCTGCACCGCGGCGGCGTCGAGGGCGGTCCCGTCCGCCAGCTGCTGCTCATCGTCGCCGGCGTCGCGACGATCTCGCTGCTGTAAGGGCGGGGACACTCAATCGGGACAGTCACGCGTGACTGTCCCGATTGAGTGTCCCCATTTACTGTCACCCGTCACTGCCCCCGCCCGGTCGGCTGCGACTTCACGGGAGGGACGACTGGCACCGGCTTTGCCCTGATCGGTTGTGCCAGGCCCGCTCGACGGAGGTCGAGCTCCGAATGACCCCCAGACATTGGCTCGCGCTCGTGATTCCCGCGCTGCTCGTGTGGTCGGCGCCGGCGGCCGCCACGCCGCAGAACCGGTTCGACGTCAAGATCGCCACTGAGATCGGGCGCCAGATCACGGGCTATCCGCAGCTGACGATCTTCGACTACGTCACCGGCACGGTGGACGCCGGCGTCGTCACGCTGACCGGGAAGGTGACGATGCCCTTCAAGAAAAGCGATCTCGGAAGGAAGGCCGCGGCGATCGATGGCGTCCGCGAGGTCGTGAACAACATCGACGTGCTGCCGGTCTCGCCCTACGACGAGGACCTGCGGCTCAAGATCGCGAGGGCGATCTACGGCAACTCCGCGTTCTGGCGCTATGGCGCAAGCGCCAACCCGCCCATCCACATCATCGTGGAGCGGGGGCACGTGACGCTCACCGGCGTGGTGAACAGCAACGTCGACCGCGTGCTGGCACGATCGCTTGCGACGGGATTCGGCGAGCTGTCGGTGACGAACGCGCTCCTCACCGACGCGGAGATGAGGAGCGAATGACTACGGCGTCTCGCTTTCGCGCGGCGCGCGGCGCATCGTCCACCAGATCAGCGCGCCGATGAGCGCCACGGCTGCGGCGAACGCGCCCGCGAAGAGCCAGAGCGTGCGGTAAAGGAGCGTCTGGCGATCCATCCGCACCTCGATGGCGACGGGACGCCCTTCGAGACGATCCGTCAGCAGCTGCTCCCATACGAGGATGTTCCCGCGCGCGACGTCGCTGGTCTCGTTCGTCTCGAGCTCGCGGGCGTTGTGCCACCCGACCTTGCTCGGCAGGTGCAGACGGAACGCGACGAGCTCGCCCCCTGTCCATCCGACGTTCGTGAGCGACGCCGGCCGCATCGCTGACGCCCCAACGGACTGCTTGTAGACGACGGCGCCATCCTTCTCCACCAGCTCATAGGTGGACCAGTTGAACGGCGGGACGCTCGACAGCTTGCGGATGTCGTTCACTCGCACCCTGACCTGAATGAACTGCCGGCCCTGGCGCCGCCAGGGACGGCTGACGCGCGTCACCTCGGTCACCGCCGACGAGTACGCGGCGCGCAACCGATCGCGATCGGGACGCGTGAGGGGATCGAGGCTCAGATCGAGGCCGCGCAGCGTGACGAGCGCGGGGATCGAGGCGTTGATGATGACGTCAGCCGACCCGTCGATCGCGACGTAGACATCTTCGTCGTACTCGTAGGACTTTCCGAAGATGCTCCCGCCGCACGCCGACACGATCAAGGACAGAATCGCGACAAGAAGAACGCGCCCGCGTGCCGGGCCGTCGAACGATGCCATTTCTCGAATGATATACTGAGTTTTTTGCCCGCACGCCGGACCGATGTCCACGCCAGCACGCATCTTTCTCATCGACGGCAGCTCGCAGATGTACCGCGCGTATCACGCGATGCGCGGCTCCGGGCTGACCGGACCGAGCGGGAAATCCACGCACGCCGTCTACATCTTCGTGACGATGCTCCGCAAGCTCTTCACGGATCACCAGCCCCAGTACATCGCTGCCTCGTTCGATCTCGCCGGCCCGACGTTTCGATCGGAGATGGCGGTCGACTACAAGGCGAACCGCCGTCCGATGCCGCCCGATCTCGCGGAGCAGATCCCCTGGGTCCACGAGGCGTGCGAGGCGCTCGGCGTCCCGATCCTGACCTACGAGCGCTTCGAGGCCGACGACGTCATCGGAACGCTGGCGACCAGCGCGGCCGGCGCCGGGTTCGACGTCGCGATCGTGACCGGCGACAAGGACTTCTTCCAGCTGGTCCGCGACGGCATCAAGGTCTACAACCCGCGCGACGACGGCGCGTGGTTCGACGCGGACGGCGTGAAGGAGAAATTCGGCGTGGCGCCGTCGCAGGTCGTCGACGTCCTCGCGCTGATGGGCGATTCGATCGACAACATCAAGGGCGTACCGGGCATCGGCGAGAAGGGCGCGCGGGACCTGATCGCGGCGTACGGGTCGCTCGAAGGCCTGCTGGCGCACGCCTCGGAGGTCACCAACAAGCGGTATCGCGAGGGTCTTCTCGAGCACGCGGACGACGCCCGGCAGAGCCTCGATCTCGCAAGGATTCGGACGGACGTGCCCGTGCCGTTCGATCCCGACGCGCTTCGCTATCGGGGCGCCTCCTACGATCGCTGCTTCGAGCTCTTCACGCGTCTCGGGTTTCGATCGCTCGTGCTCGAGTACACGCCGACGGCGCAGACCATCGGGAAGGACTACGCGACGATCGCCACGATGGACGACCTGCGCGCGCTCGCGGACTCGTTGAAGCGCGCCGGACGGTTCGGCCTCCGCGTGCTGCCGGGCGCGCCCGCAGCGATGCGCGCCGGCATCGTCGGGCTGTCGTTCTCGACGGGACCGAGGCAGGCACGCTACGTGCCGCTGGCGACGCCCACGAGCGACGGGACGCTCTTCGGCGCGGCGAACGACGCGGAGCGGACGGGACTCGACCGTGACGCCGCCCTCGAGGCGCTGAAGCCGATCCTCGAGGACGAGAGCATTCGGAAGGTCGGCCACGACCTCAAGTTCGATTCGATCGTGCTCGCCCGGCACGGGATCGTGCTGCGGGGGCTCGAGACCGACGTCATGCTCGCCAGCTATCTCCTCGATGCGAACCGCTCGTCGCATCCGCTCGAGGATCTCGCGATCGAGCACGTCAGCTACAAGGCGCTGCGCGAAGAAGACGTGTGCGGCCGCGGCGCCAAGGCGATCACGTTCGCGGATATTCCCGTCGACCGCGCGCTGGATTACGCCGGGGAGCGGGCGGACCTGGCGCTGCAGCTCGCGGAACCACTGCAGGCACTCGTCAGGAAGGACGGCCTCGAGCGGGTGTACGACGAGCTGGAGCATCCGCTGATCCCCGTGCTCGTCGACATCGAGCGGGCGGGCGTCCGGATCGACGTCGCGGCGCTCGCCGCGCAGGCCGACCGCGTGGACCAGGAGCTGAACCTGCGCGCGGCGCAGGTGTACCAGCTCGCCGGCGAGGAGTTCAACATCAATTCTCCGAAGAAGCTGTCGGAGATCCTCTTCGATCGGCTCGGGATGCGCACCGAGAACATCCGCCGCACGACGAAGACGAAGGCGCAGTCGACGGCGTTCGAAGTGCTCGAAGAGCTCGCGCTGACCCACGAGCTGCCGAAGCTGATCCTCGAGTGGCGCAGCCTGCAGAAGCTGAAGGGCACGTACATCGACGCGCTCCCGGCGCTCGTGAATCCGGAAACCGGCCGCGTGCACACCTGCTTCAACCAGGCGGTCGCCGCGACCGGGCGACTGAGCAGCAGCGATCCGAACCTGCAGAACATTCCGACGCGCACGGAGATCGGCCGGGAGATCCGCCGCGCGTTCGTCGCGGAACGCGGCAACGTGCTCATCTCCGCCGACTACTCGCAGATCGAGCTGCGCGTGCTGGCGCACCTGGCCGGCGAGCAGACCCTCGTCGATGCCTTTCAGAAGGGCGAGGACATTCACGATCGAACGGCGCGAAAGGTCTTCGGCGACAAGAGCACGCTCAGCGCGCACGAGCTCCGGCGGCGCGCCAAGATCATCAACTACGCGCTGCTCTACGGAAAGCAGGCGTTCACGCTCGCCAAGGACATCGGCGTCTCCCGTCAGGAGGCGCAGGAGTTCATCGACGCGTACTTCGCGGGGTTCCCGCAGGTGCGGGGCTTTCTCGATGCGCTGCTGGCCGAGGCGCGCGAGACAGGCGTCGTGAAGACGATGTTCGGCCGGCGGCGGCTCATGCCCGATCTCAACAACCGGAACGGACAGATTCGCGGGCGCGCGGAGCGCGAAGCCAGCAACCTGCCGATTCAGGGCAGCGCGGCCGACATCCTCAAGCGCGCGATGATCGACGTGCACGCGTCGCTCGGATCCGTGGCCGGGGGACGGGCACGCATGATCCTGACCGTGCACGACGAACTGCTCTTCGAGACACCGAAGGAGGCGGCGGAGGAAACATCGGCCGCGGTGCGCGAGCTGATGGAGCACGCCGTCGCACTGAGCGTGCCGCTCGAAGTGGATATTGGCGTCGGGGAGAACTGGATGGAAGCGAAAGAGTAGCTACCAGTTTCCAGCTTCCAGCTTCCAGCGAGACTTCAGATCTCCAACGGACTATTCCCGGGGATCCACAGCTAGGAGCTGGGAGCTGGAAGCTGAGAGCTGGAAGCTGACTTCGACCATGCCTTCTTGAACGCCTCCCACTCGTCTTTCATCGCCGCCTGCGGCTCTTTCGGGTCGCCCCGGCCGGCGAGCCTGGCGGCGCGCTCCGGAATGATTGCCTGGTTCACGAGGCGATCGAGATCGGCGCGCAGTGCGGCGCCACGATCCTCGGCGAGCGACGCGCGCAGCCAGCCCGCGAGCGCCGCATGCCACGCGCGCTCGAGATCGCCGCTCGCGCGCGCGGCGGCCGCAAGCCAATAGCCCGCGGCGGTCGACCCCGGATTCTCCGCAACTTCCTCGTCCATGCGATCGAGGATCCGCCGGTAGAGCGCGACCCGTTCCTCCACGGGATGCGTCTGCGCCTGGCGATCGACCGCGGTCGCCCACCAGTCGAGCACGCGCTCGTGCGCCGGCCGCCCGAGCAACGACGATCGCTGACGGACTGATTCGAAGAGCTGCGCCGCTGCGCCGTACCGACCGTCGAGATAGAGCGCCTCCGCGAGACCGATGGTGAGCTCCACGCGCTCGGCGGCATCGAGCGCTCGCGCGTCGACGGTCCGCAGTGAGTCGCGCGCCGTCGCCAGATCGCGAGGTTCGGCGGACTGCCGGTAACGCTCGAGCTGAATGCGGCCGAGCACGACACGCGCCGCGTCCGTCCGCGCAGGAACCGCGGCCGCCTCTTTCGCCAGCCGCTCAGCCATCTCGTACTGGCCGAGGTTGTAGAGCCGACGCGCTTCGGCCAGCGAATCGGCCGCGAGGGCGGATCCGCTCAAGGCGAGCAGAAGAACCATGGTGAGACACGGGCGCATGGTGGGCATGGTAGCATATGCGACCGCTGGCCCTAAACCCATAATATTCAGTGACTTAATCGGCTATTTCGAACTTCTCGATGCTATAATCCCTGCCGATGGTGGAGCCGACCATCGTTCCGCGGGCCGCGCATGCGATTTCGCGCAGGGACATCGATCCAGCTGCGCTCAAGGTCCTCTACCAGCTTCACGAGCACAACTACGTCGCCTACCTGGTCGGCGGCAGCGTCCGCGATCTCCTCCTCGGCCGCCATCCGAAGGACTTCGACATCGGCACATCAGCTCATCCCCACCAGGTCAAGAAGCTCTTTCGCAACTGCTGGATCATCGGCCGGCGCTTCCGGCTGGCTCACGTCAAATTCGGACCGAAGACGATCGAGGTCGCGACGTTCCGGCGCCTGGTTGACCCGAACGAGCCCACGCCGGAGGTCGAAGCGGCCGAGATCACGCCGAGCGACGTCGTCGCGCCCGGTGAGCCGCTTCCGCCGGAGCGCGGCGACCCGGGCCGGGCCACGCGCGAGGCGGATCGTCTCGAACGGTCACGCCTGATCCATCGCGACAACACGTACGGCACCCCGGAGGAGGACGCGTTCCGGCGCGACTTCACTGTCAACGCGCTGTTCTACGACATCGGCACGTTCGCGATCATCGACTACGTCGGCGGCCTCGCCGATCTCGAACGGCGCGTGATCCGCTGCATCGGCGATCCCGATGTGCGCTTCATCGAAGACCCGGTGCGCATGCTTCGGGCGGTCGTGCTCGCGGCGCGGCTCCAGTTCACGATCGACGAGCCGATCCTCGAATCGATCACGGAGCACCGGCACGAGATCGCGAGAAGCGCTCCGGCGCGGCTGATGGAGGAGTTCTACAAGATCCTTCGATCGGGCCACGCCGAGGAGGCGCTGCGGCAGCTGCGCGCCACGGGCCTGATGAAGGCGATCACGTCGGAGCTCGCCTCGGCGCCCGACGCGCTCTGGCGATCGGTGGCGGCGCTCGACCGGTACCGCGGCCGGTACACGTCGGCGCCGGATACGCTCACCAACGCGATCCTCGCCGGCACGCTGCTGCATCCGCTCGGCCTGCTGCGCCGTCAGCGTTTTTCGGCGGACCCGCTCGAGCGCAAGGTCGAGCTCGGCCTTCTGCCGGTGCCGCGGCGCGACGTCGAGCGGCTCCATCAGATCATGGCGATCCAGCCGCGGCTGCACGACATCGCGGCGCCGGCCCGCGCCCAGCGTGGGGTTCTCCATCGTTCGGTCTTCGACGAAGCGCTCACGTGGCTCGACGTGCACGGCGAGCACCCGGAGGTCGTCGCGCACTGGCGGGATTTGAAGAAGCAGTCGGCCACCGAGCATGCGCAGCCGGCGCCCGAGCCCGAACGGGAAGCCGGCCACGCCCCGCGCCGGCGTCGAAGGCGGCGGCGAAGGAACTACGGCGTCAGGTCTTGACCCCCGGGTCCGCCACGAACCGGTATCCCACTCCACGCACCGTCAGCAGATGCTTCGGGCGGGACGGATCCTGCTCGATGTAGCGGCGGAGCCGCACGATGAAGTTGTCGATGGCCCTCGTGTCGGTATCCTCGCGCAGGCTCCACACGTCCTCGAGCATCGCCTTCCGCGAGACGGCCTTTCCTTCATGGTTGACGAGGTACTGGAGCAGGCTCGCCTCCATCAGCGTGAGCGGGAACGTCTTGTCGCCGACGCGGAGCTCGCGGGTGTCGTAGTCGATGGTGCGGCCCGCGAACGTGTAGCGATCGGCCGGCCGCCGCAGCCACTGCGTCCGCCGCAGCAGCCCGCGAATCCGGGCGAGAAGGATCGCGAGCTCGGTCGGCTTCGGTAGATAGTCGTCCGCGCCCGCGCCAAAACCCTTCAGCACGTCTTCGGGACGTCCCCGCGCCGTCAGGATCAGCACGGGAACGAACTGCTTCGCGCCGCGCAGCTCGCTGACGACCGCGAAGCCATCCTTCCCCGGCAGCATCACGTCGAGGACGACCAGATCGTACCGCGCCTCGCCGGTCCCGAGGAGCTTGCCGAGCGCGGCCTCTCCTGTCTCGACGACGTCGACCAGGTAGCCGTCTTCCTCGAGGTTGAATCGGAGTCCTTCCGCGAGGTGCTGTTCGTCCTCGACGATGAGCACGCGGTGTTTGCCCTCCGGCCCCGGCGGCGCCTGCGGGCTCGACACGGTCATGCCTCGGTCGCCTTCGGCAGCAGCAGCGTGAACGTGCTGCCCTCGCCCTGGCCGTTGCTCTCCGCGAAGGCGCGGCCGCCGTGCTTCTTCGCGACGGATCGAACGATGAAGAGCCCGAGCCCGCTTCCCTTCGCGCGTATCGCCACGCTCGCGGGAATCCGGTAGAAGCGGCGGAAGATCCGCTTCAGCTCGGTCGCGGAGATCCCGACGCCCGAATCGCTGACGCGCACGGCAAGGCGCTGCCCGTCGTCGACTTCGTCGAGCGCGACACGCACGCGCACGTCGCCGTTCGAGTACTTGACGGCGTTGTCGATCAGGTTCCAGACCGCGGCCTTGAGCTCGTCGGGATCGCCGATCACGACCGGCCGCCCGCCGGCCACGCGCTGCTCGAACATCAGCGCGTCCCCCCCGAGGCGGAATCGCGTGCGCGCGAGCTGCACGCACTCCTGCACGACGTCGCCGAGATCCACGCGCGATCGCGTGATGCGCCGCCATCGCGAACCGGAGCCGCCGGCGCGGAGAACCTGATCGATCGTCTGGAGCAGCCGATCGCTGTCCTCCAGCATGATCCGGTAGAACTCCTTCCGCTTCCCATCGTCCAGGTCACGGCTCTGCAGCGTCTGCAGATACAGCTGAATCGACGCGACAGGCGTCTTGAGCTCGTGGGTGACGGCGTTGATGAAGGAGTCGTGCTGCTCGTTCCGCTTGATCTCACGGACGAGGAAGATCGTGTTCAGGACCATTCCCGCGATGATGGGGATGAACAACAGCAGGCCGATGACGACCAGGACCCAGCGCTGCCAGGTGAGCACGACCCAGCTGGACGTCAGCGTCACCGCCAGGACGACCAGGCAGATCCCCAGGACCGTGAAGAAGATGACCGACCGCCGCCGGCCGCTGATCATGCCCTCAAGAATAAGGGCAAAAAGCCCTGCTTACGCGGCCTCTTCCTGGGGCACGCTTGCGGGCACCTTCGCGACCTTCAAGTCGCGGACGAGGCCCACGGCGTTGAACAGCTTGAGCGTGATCCAGCTGATGTCGAACTCGTACCAGGTGAGCCCGTGCCGCGCCGACACCGGGTGCGCGTGGTGGTTGTTGTGCCAGCCCTCGCCGAACGTGATGAGCGCCACCCACCAGCTGTTGCGCGAATCGTCGCGCGTCGCGAACCGGCGGGATCCCCACATGTGCGTGGCGGAGTTCACGAGCCACGTCGCGTGAAGTCCAAAGACCACGCGCAGGAAGATGCCCCAGAGCACCATCGGCCAGCCGCCAATCGCAAGCAGGATGAGCCCGCACGCCGTGAGCGGCACGTAGTGATACGTGTTCAGCCAGCGGTAGAACGGATCCGCCGCGAGATCGGGAGCGTAGCGAGACATCACCAGCGTGTTGTTGTGGTGCGTGTCGCCGAAGATGATCCAGCCCATGTGGGCCCAGAAGCCGCCTTCGCGCGGCGTGTGCGGATCGCCTTCCTTGTCGGAGTGCTGATGGTGCAGCCGGTGCGTCGCGACCCAGAAGATGGGGCCGCCTTCGAGCGTCATCGAGCCGCACACCGCGAGGAAGTACTCGAACGCCTTCGACGTCTTGAACCCTCGATGCGTGTGCAGCCGGTGGTACCCCAGGCTGATCCCGAAGCCGACCGCAAACCAGTGAAGCACGAGGGCGACGAGCAGGTTGGTCCAGCTGAAAAAGAAGAATGCCGCGATGGCCAGGACGTGGAAGGCCACCATGAACGATGCGGTGATGAGATTGAGCGTGGTGAAGGTGTAGGGCGACCTTCCGGTCTGGACCTGTGTCGTCAACGTAACTCCTCGCCAAAGGGGGTGCGAGGTCACAGTAGCAGGTTCCCGGCGCCGGGAATGTAAGAGTTCTGTACTCTCCGCAAGTGCCTCCCGGCTAAAGGCTTAACGGGGCGTCCACGGGACCGCGTCGAGACTCCTGACAGGACGCTGTCAGCAGCCGGCTGTCATCCTGCACCTCGAAAGGAGACGGCTATGAAACATCCCGTGATGTGGTTCGAGGTTCTCGGCAAGGATGCGGGCAAGCTCTGTCAGTTCTACGGCGCGCTCTTCGGCTGGTCGTTCGGAGGCGACCCGTCCGCGTACGGATTGGTGCAGTCGAACGGCCGCGGCATTCCGGGCGGGGTTGGCGTGAGCTATCCGGGCACGCGCGAGTGGGTCACCTTCTACGTCGAGACGCCCGACATCACCGCGTCGCTCGCCCACGTCGAGCATCTGGGCGGACGCGTCGTCATGCCGCGCACCGTCATGCCCGGCGTGACGCTCGGGATCTTCGAAGATCCCGAGGGGCACGCGATCGGACTCGTCGAAGCACAGGCCGCCTGATGGCACAATCCTCCGATGCGTCGAGCCGATCGGCTGTTCCAAATCGTCAACGTGCTGCGGCGGCGCCGGACGGCGACGACCGCCACGCATCTGGCCGAACGGCTCGGCGTGTCGGAGCGCACGGTCTACCGCGACATCCGCGATCTGATCCTCGCCGGCACGCCGATCGACGGCGAAGCGGGTGTCGGCTACCGCATCCGTCCCGGCTACGACCTGCCGCCGCTCATGTTCGACCGCGATGAGATCCAGGCGCTCGTGCTCGGCGCGCGCATCGTGCGTCAGTTCGGCGATCCCGCGCTGGCGCGCGCCAGCGACGCGATTCTCGGCAAGGTCGCGGCGATCGTCCCGAAAGATCTCGCGCCGCTCGTCGCCGAGACGCGGCTGTTCGTGCCGTCGACAATCGGCGCTGGAAAATCCGCCGATGCGCTGACGCTCGCGCGCGAAGCGTTGATCGCGCGCCGCAAGCTCGAGCTGTCCTACGCGAAAGCCGACGGCGCGGCCACCGAAGCGGACCGTGCGTCCGCTGGGGATCTTTTTCTGGGGCCGGACGTGGACGCTGGCCGCCTGGTGCGAACTGCGTCAGGATTTCCGGAACTTCCGGCTCGATCGCGTCGCGGCGTCCACGATGCTCGACGAGACGTTCGAGGACGAGGCGGGCAAGGCGCTCCGCGACATGCTGGCGCGCTACGGACCCGAAGCGGTCCGGCTGATCGACGGCTGACGTCCGGTAGAGGCGTTTTTGAGAATGCTGTAGTGTCCGGCTTCAGCCGGACTTCAGCGGGTCCGCCTGAAGGCGGACACTACGGACAAATGACAAGCGCTCTAGCCGTTCACGCGCTCGAATTCCTGCATGAACGCGACGAGCGCATCGACGCCGGACTCCGGAAACGCGTTGTAGATCGACGCGCGCAATCCGCCGACGGAGCGGTGTCCCTTCAGCCCGTCGAGCCCGGCGTCCGTCGACTCCTTCGCGAACTTCTTCTCGAGATCTTCGCTCGGCAGGCGGAACGTCACGTTCATGCGCGACCGCGAGCCCTTCTCTGCGTGCGCGCGATAGAAGCCCGTCCGATCGATCTCGGTGTACAGCTTCTCCGCCTTGCGGATGTTCCGGCGCTCGATCTCCGCGAGGCCGCCCTCCTTGATCAGCCATTTCAGCACGAGCCGCATGATGTACACGCCGAAGACGGGCGGCGTGTTGTACATCGACTTGTTCTCGACGTGCACGCCGTACTGGAGCATCGTCGCGAGCGACGCGGGCGTCCGCGCGACGAGGTCCTCCCGGATGATGACGAGCGTCACGCCCGAGGGACCGAGGTTCTTCTGCGCGCCCGCGTAGATGAGCCCGTACTTCGAGACGTCGAGCGGCCGGCTGAACATGTTCGACGACGTGTCGGCGACGAGCGGGACGGAACCCACGTCCGGCACGTAGTGCCACTCGCTGCCGAAGATCGTGTTGTTCGTCGTGTAGTGCACGTACGCGGCGTTGGGATCGAGCGTCAGCTCGGTCTGCGCAGGTACGCGCGGGAAGTTTCCCGTTTCAGTCGACCCCGCGATCTTCACCGCGCCAACGCGCCTGGCTTCCTTGACCGCCTTCTGCGACCACGCGCCCGTGACGATGTAGTCCGCCGAGCCTCCCGCGGGCAGGATATTCATCGGCACCATCGAGAACTGCAGGCTCGCACCGCCTTGCAGGAACAGCACGTGATGGCCGGCCGGAATGCCGGCGAGCGCGCGAAGATCCGCCTCGCAGCCTTCGATGATCTCGTCGAACGGCTTGGAGCGATGACTGATCTCGAGAATCGACATGCCGACGCCCGGCAGCGACATCAGATCGCGCTGGGCTTCCTCGAGGACTTCGACGGGCAGAATGGCCGGACCGGCGGAGAAGTTATGAATACGGGGTGATGACTTCATTGGTTCAGGGTTCAAGGTTCAGGGTTCAAGGTTCAGGGTTCAGGGTTCAGGGTTCAAGGTTCGGTTCACAGAACTACGACCTGCAGGTCCAGGACGTCGGTGTTGCCGGAGATGATTTTGTCGCACAGCGCGGGTGCGGGCGGGCCGTCCAAGTTGATCCTGGCTACTGCGGCTTCGGCGCCGTCGAACACGATGTTCTCCGTTTCCTGCACGTTGAGGTTTGCCTCGCGCAGGTGGTCGAAGACGTGCGCGAGCACGCCGGGACGGTCGCGGTGGCGCACGACGAGCATGTGCGTCGCCGGCGTTCGCCTCGCGAGGTTGACGGCGTTCGGCACTCGACCGGTCTCCTTGAAGGTCCGCACGATCCGGACGGTCTCGGCCGCAATCGCTTCCTGCGCCTGATCGGTCGACGCCCCGATGTGGTGCGTGCCGTACACCTGGGGCAGCGTCAGGAGGTCGTCTGAGAAATCGCCGGTCGCACCCGCGGGCTCGTTCGCGAATACGTCGAGACCCACCCGGATCCCCTTCTCGCGAACCGCCGCCGAGAGCGCGGCGTGGTCGACGATTTCAGCCCGCGCGGTGTTGATGACGATCGCGCCGGGCTTCAGTCGCTCGAGCAGCGTCTTGCCGACGAGGTTCCTCGTATCGGGGCCGAGCGCGAGGTGCACGCTCAGGATGTCCGCGCGCGACGCGACCGCTTCCGGCGACGGCGCAAGCTCGATCGACGTGGACCGGATCGCCGATTCGAGGCCGAGCGTGCGCGCTTCCGGCTCGGTCATCGCCCGATCCTGCCCATCGAATCGGCGGCTCCACACGACGACGCCCAGCCCGAACCCGGCGGCGCGGCGAATGACCTCCTGCCCGATGCTGCCGAGGCCGAGCAGGCCGAGCGTTCGGCCCTGCAGGCCCTGCGCCTTCGAGTACTCCTTCTTGTTCCATCTGCCCGCGCGAAGGTCGGCGACGTTGTCCGGAATCCGGCGGTCGAGCGAGAGCAGCAGGCCGAACGCGAGCTCGGCGACGGCGACGGCGTTGCGGCCGGGACAATTCGAGACGTAAATCCCGCGCGTCGAGGCCGCGGCGACGTCGATGGTGTTGTAGCCCGCGCCCGCGCGCACGACGAGCGCCAGCCGCCCGGCATCGAGCATCGCCGAGGTCACCTTCGTGCTCCGCACCACCAGCACGTCCGCAGTCGTCGTGCGGATCGCCTCGGTCAGCCGGTCGTCCGTGGCGTCCGGATCGTAGACCACGTCGCAGCCCGCGGCCGCGAGACCGTCGAGCCCGCTCTTCTCGAATTTGTCCGCGATCAGGACCTTCATCGGTCAGATCAGATGCGTCAACAAGCCGTCCCTGAGCTTGGGTTCGAACCAGGTGGACTTGGGAGGCATGATGCCTCCGGCGTCGGAGATCGCCATCAGATCCTCGATTGTCACGGGGAACAGCGAGAACGCGACGGCCGCCCTGCCGGCGTCGACCGCCTCCTCGAGCGACCGCGTGCCGCGCGCGCCGCCGACGAAGTCGATTCGTTTGTCGGTCCTGATGTCGCCGATGCGCAGCAGCCGCTCCATCACGTTCCGCTGCAGGAGCGCGACGTCGAGGCCGCTCGCTCGTGAATCGTCTGCCGGGGCCGCACCCGCGAGATCGATGGCATGCCACCGGCCGGCCAGATACATCGACACTTCGCCCTTCCGGCGCGGCGACGGAGGGCCTTCGGCGACGCGAAACTTCTCCCGCAGCGCGGCGAGGAACGCCTCCGGCGAAAGCCCCGCGAGATCCTTGACCGTCCGGTTGTACGGAAGGATCTGCATCTGGCTGTGAGGAAAGGCGACTGCGATGAAGGTCGAGGCGTCGGCGGACCCGCCGCGGGCCTGAAGCTCCGCGCGCGCTCTTGCCGCGCTCGCCGCGCGATGATGGCCGTCGGCGATGTACAGCGCGGGAATCGACCCGAACGCGGCGGCGAGCGCGCCCGCGGCCTCGCCCGAAGCCCGCCAGATCGTGTGCTGAACCCCGTCGGACGCCGTGAAGTCGTACAGCGGGACGCTCGTGACGACCCCGCCAGCCAGCGCATCGACTGCGGGCAGCGCGGGATACGTCAGGAAGACCACGCCCGTTTGCGCGCGCAACTCCAGGATGTGGCGCGTGCGGTCGTCTTCCTTGTCGCGCCGCGTACGCTCGTGCTTCCGGATGACGTCCCGCTCGTACTCGTCGACGGAAAAGCAGCCGGCAATCCCGGTTTGCTCGTGGCCGTTCATACGGAGCCGGTAGAAATACACGGACGGTTCAGGGTCGAGCACGAGAGGCGCCCGCGCGCGCAGCTCGTCGAAGTTCAACCGGGCCCGTTCGTACACGAGCGGGGAGTACGGATCGGCCCCCTGCGGCAGATCGATCTCGGACCGCGTGACCCGAAGAAAGCTGAGAGGATTTCCCGCGGCGAGCTGGCGCGCTTCGTCCGTGCTGACGACATCGTAAGGGACCGATGATACGGAAGCCGCCGCTTCCGGCGCCGGACGCAGCGCGCGGAACGGATGCAGATGAGGCCATCCGCCTATTGTATTTCAGGCTTCGCGGTGGCTGCGGACGCGGACCTGGCAGGTGATGGCGGCGCGGCGAGCGCGGACACGATCTGCTGCTCGAGGCTCGCGCGTCCAACTTGAAAAGCCGCGAGCGATCTCGAGGGAATCGGTTCACCAGGGGCTGCCGCGCGTGCTCGCGGCGCGGATCCACGAACGCGCCGTTTCGTCGAAGCCGATAGTCGAGATGCGGGCCGGTCACCGTACCGCTCGCCCCGACCCGCCCGATCAACTGTCCCTGATCGACGCGCGCGCCGCCGCGAATGCCCTTCGCGAACGACGAGAGGTGCAGGTAGTAACTCTCGAGCCCTCCGGCGTGCCGGATGCGGACCTGCCGGCCGCCCGCGCCCGCCCACCCGGCCGACAGGACGACCCCGTCGGCGACCGCGACGACCGGCGTGCCGGTCGACGCCGCGTAGTCCACGCCGAGATGCGCGCGGACGGTGTGATGGACGGGATGGAGGCGGCGGCGTGAAAACCCCGACGTGACACGCGGCGTGAATCGCAGCGGCGACGCGAGCATGAGCCGCTTCAACGACCGGCCGTTCTCGTCGTAGTAGCCGGCCTTTCGAGTTTCGGGATTCACCCAGCGGTATGCGCGATGCTCGCGGCCGCTGTTGATGAGGCGCGCGGCCGCGATCGTGCCGTAGCCCGCAAACGCGCCCTGGTACGTCGACGTCTCGAAGAGCAGCTCGAACGAGTCGCCGGCTGCAGGTCGTTCTCGAAGTCCACCTGACCCGCGAAGAGCTCGGCGAACGCGATCGCCAGCTGGATGCGTTCGCCCGTGGCGTCCATCGCGGCGATGAGCGACGGGTGGTCGCCGTCGATCTGCCCGCGCACCGCGACGAGTCTCCACGACCTTGTCGTACGGCAGGACTTCCGCTTCGAGCTTGTCCGGCGTCGAACGATCCCGATTCACGATGCGCAGGAACCTGTCGGTGTCGATCTGGTACTCGAACTCCTGCAGGAAGCCGTCGATCGAGAGCACGAGCCGGTACGGGCGCTCGGCGCGCAGCTGCCGCGGGTTGAACACGGCGCGCGCGGACTCGATGGCCGCGTGCACGAGCGGCGCGGGCAGCTGATGCTGCAGGAGCAGGGTCTCGAGCGTCGCCTGGCGCGGTACGATCGCTTCGACGATCCGCGTTTCTACGGGCAGGACGAGGATCAGGTCGGACGGGTGGCGGAACCGGTATCTCCGGCGCGCATCCGGCGCAGGAGAGGGCCGCAGCGATGGCTCCCACAGGGCATGGCGAACCCTCCGGTCCATGGGGTCGGCAGTGTATCAAATCTCAGGAACGGTCGATCCGCAATATTCGCTGGTGCGTCACGGCCATCCGGAGCCCGCAATCGCTGGCGGCGATGTCTATTTGGTCACCGTAATCTGAATGATCTTGCGGAACTTCACCGGACGGCCGTTGAAGGTGGCCGGGTGATAGCGCCAGTCGCGCGTCGCGGCGAGCACCTGCGAGTCGTAGATCGGGTGCAGCGGCACGCGAAGCTTCGCTGAAATCACGCGGCCCAGCTCGTCGATCGTGATGTCCAGGATGCCCCGTTCGCGGGTCTGGCTGGCGATCTGCACCGGCACGCGCGGAACTTCCTGGCGAACAGGCGCCGCGGGCGTCACGCCCTCGTCCTCCGCCGTGAAGACACGCTGAGGATCCGGAACGGCCGGCGCCGGCGCCGCCGCGGGCGAGGGCGCGGGCTCTTCCCTCTTCGGCTCGGCCGGCGGCGCCGCCGACGCGGTCGAGAGATCCACGAATCCAGCGACGAGCACCCGCAGGTCGCCGAGGCGTCCGCCCATGTCCGGGTCGTCGATGAGCCGCAGCAGCTCGCGGAACTGCGCTTCCGCGGTCGCGAAATCCTTGCGATCGAACGATGCCTTCGCGTTCGAATAGCGCGCGCGCGCGATCTCGGGCAGCTGCCGCTGGCGGACTTCCGAGAACGCGGTCCTGACACGCGGCGATGCTTCGGTCTCGGTCGGCAGGTACATCGGATCCGATGCGACGACCGCGGCGATCGCGGCCTCGGCTTCGGTGCCGCGCCCGAGCGCGAGCAGGCACAGAGAACGATACTGCTCGATGGATCGCAGGTTGACGGGGTTCGTGCTCTCCTGCGGCCGAAGACCGTTGAGCATCGCGAGCGCTTCGTCGTAGCGAGCCGACGCGTAGAGCTCGCGCGCCGTCGCCAGGGGACTGTCCTGCGCCAGAGCCGGCGCGGCGAGCGTGACGATCAGCAGCGCATGCGCGAATGTTCGTGTCATGACCGGTTACCTTTTCAGCCGAATCCGGACGCCGCTCTTCCTGACGGGTGCCGGCGGCGCATCCGCGCGCACCATCACCATCACGAGCGTCATCACCATTCCCATCGTCAGAACCGCCAGAAGCGTCAGCATGGCTCGTGAGCTCTCTGTCTACTGCTTCATGTCCATGCTCACGCGCATGGGTCCGTTCAGCGTCACCGAGATCGCGTGGCGCTTTTCACCGAACTGCGGATGCCGGAAGACGATCTCGTGCGGACCGATCGGCATCGACAGATTGCCGATCGGCGTCTCGCCGACGCGCTGCCCGTCGACGAAGACCTCGGCCCAGGGCGTGGCGTTGAGGTTCACGATGCCGTTGGGCAGATCGACCTTCAGGCTCTCGGTCTTGCCGGGCATCACGTTGATGACGCGCGTCACGCGATAGCCCATGGTCTCGCTGACGAGCTGCACTTCGTGGCGGCCGGCCGCGAGCATCAGGCGATCCGCCTCGGACGTGCCGATTATCTTGCCGTCCTCGCGAATCTCGAGGGAGAACGGGGACTTCACCGCGAGCCAGCCCGACACCGGTCCGGCCGCGGTAGCCGCGGACGCAACCGGCGTGACGAGCGACGCGGTGCCGCCGGCCTGCACGTTGACGACGTGGCGGGCCGACGCGATCGGCGTTTGAAGGACGACCTCGTGATCGCCCGGCAGGAGATCGGCGACGGTGATCGGCGCGATGCCGCGATCGGTGCCGTCCACGACGACCTTCGCGCCGGCTGGCTGCGATTCGACGCGCAGGCTGCCGGTCTCGGGCGTGTTGGCGAACTCGAGGTGGTGCGAGACTTCCGCGCCCGCCGTGATGTTGAGCGGGATGACGCGCGGCACGCCGCGGCCGCGGAGCTCGAGGATGTGTGCACCGGGCGGCACGGTCAGCCGCGCCGGCGTTTGACCACGGTCGACGCCGTCGACGAAGACCTGCACGCCGGCAGGGTTCGACTGGACGACGAGCGTGCCGCTCGACGGCGCGCCTGCGCCGCCGGTAGAGACGTACCGGGATGCGAAGAGGCCCCCGCCGGCCAGCAGGATGACTGCCGCGGCGATGAGGACGACCTTGCGCGACACGTTCAGCCGCGGTCGCATGGTCTTCGGCTTCACCGCGTCCACCTGCTGTGGAAGGGTGAAGGGCGCATCCGGATTGAAGAGCGGTTTGGACGCCTCGGGAATGTCATGGGTCACCTTCAGATCGGCGGAGGGGATCAGGTCGGTGATCTCGCGCGCCGCGGAACCGGAGCCCGCCGGAGTTGTCGCGTTGGCCCAGGTGTCGTGCGTGGCTGGCACAGGCGCGGCCGGCACGTAGGCCGGTGGCTGCGCAGCGGAAGGCACAGAGCTCGCCTCTGCCGGCGCAAGCGGTACAGGCGGCGGCTGGGGCGCAAACGCGGCCGGTCTGCTGGCCGCCGGAGTTGCCGGCGCCGTCGTTCCGACGGCCGGCGTGTGGGGACTGGTGACTTTCGCAGCGCTCGCTGGCGGCATGAAAACGGATGCCTCGGGCGCGAGCATCGGCTCGCCGGGCAGCTCGAGCAGCGCCGCGATGTACCGGGACATGAACGTCTCGAGTGCAACGGGCGCGGCGACGTACATCGAATCGTCCGCGACGATTTCCTCGAGCGAGCTCAGCGCCTCGGGCGCCGATGCAAACGCGCGGCGCGGATCGACCTGCAGCGCGCGCGCCAGCCAGTCGCGCAGCGGAGCCGAGAGCGGCTGCTCCTCGCCGAGCGCCGAGCGCTCGCGCGCCTCGTTGAGCAGCGTGGGAATCTGCGCCGGGAATTCGTGCGTGTCGATCGGACGTCCGAGGACGAGCGCGAGCGCCACGAGCCCGATGGCGGTGACGTCCGCACGATGATCGAATCGCGCCAGGCCCGCGCTCGGCGGCATCGCGATCCGGAAATCCTGCCAGAGCCGCTCGCGCCCGAACTGCAGCTGCTCGACGGCAGCGGCAAGCACGTGCTCGACGATCACGAGACGCGCGTGCGGAGTGACGATCAGCCGCTCGGGCGCGAGCAGCCCGTGCGCGACCTCGCGCGCGTTCTCGTGCAGGAGCGCCACGGCCGGAACGAGCTGGCGGATGAGGCACAGCGCGGTATTGATATCGAGCTCCAGGTTGCGCTCGTGCGCGACGCGGAGAATGTCGGACAGCCGCGTCCCCTCGACGTGGTCCGACACGATCGACAGGCCCGGTCCGGGAACCGCGACTCGATCGATGCGGCGCACGCGGCCGTAGTAGGCGTGGCGGAAGTTCGCCAGGCGCGCCGCGCGCTCGCGCAGCGCGAATTCGAAGGAAGGCACCGCGGTGAGCGCGGGGCGGATTCGGAGAATCTGCAGCAGCTCGCCGGTCGCCCCGTCTGCGGCGACGACGCGGTCGCCAAGACCGTCACAGAAGAGCGGAGCTTCGGGTCGATCGGACAAGGGTACGGTTGTCATGGGACTCCGGGGTGCTCGCGCTGCAACCGCCAGACCACACCGCACACGAATTCTGATATCGCCCGCAAGTCGTTGCGGGCGCAGCTCTCTCCGTGGATTTTCGTGTGCATGGGGGGGCACACTCACTTACGAGGCTGTCGGGTCCCCCTCGCTTTTGTAAGTGGCAATTTCCGGAAACAACCGTTTATGCTGTCGCGCGGCAAGTTTTGTCGAGTGCGCCCGTTTCTCGTTGGCGCGCACGACGTTGATCGAAGCGACCCCGGAGGATGAGATGAGACTGGTTGTCCGACGCCCGCTGCTCGCGGGATCCGCGCTGGCGCTCGCGGTGACATTCGCGCCCGTCTCCGCCCAGCAGGCGGAACGCGTCGACCTCGACGCGATCTACAAGATCAAGGACGAAGGCTTCTCGCGATCGAGAGTCATGGAGCTCATGAGCTGGATGACTGACGTCTACGGTCCGCGGCTGACGAACTCGCCAGGCTTCCGGAAGGCGGGCGAATGGGCCGTGAAGGAGATGACATCCTGGGGCCTCACGAACGTGACGCTTCAGCCCTTCCAGTTCGGACGCGGATGGTCGAACGAACGATTCTTCATGATGGCGACGACGCCTGGCGGCAGCTTTCCCGTGATCGGCTACCCGCAGGCGTGGACGTCGGGAACCGCCGACCACGCCGTCGGCGACGCGGTGCTTGCCACGCTCGACACGCCGGAGGATCTCGCGACGTGGAAAGGCAAGCTGAAGGGCAAGTTCGTCCTGACGACGGCCATGCCGGACGTGCCGGCGCTCTTCGAACCACAGGCGCAGCGTTACACCGACAGCCAGCTCGCCGATCTCTCCACGGAAACCGATTCGATCGGGCGCGGCCGGGGCGGCCGGGGCGGCCGCGCAGGCGGGCCGGGCCGCGGCGGCGGCGGACCGTCCTTCGCGGAAACGCGCACGAAATTCCTGAAGGATGAAGGCGTGCTCGCGACGATCGCGCCGGGGCGCGGCACGGGCGGCACGGTGTTCGTCGGAGGCGGCGGCTCGCGCGAGCCCAACGCGCCCGCGACGGTACCCGCCGTCACGATCGCAGTCGAGCACTACGGCCGCATGCTTCGCACGCTGCAGAAGAACCAGGCCGTTTCGATAGATCTCGACGTGAAGAACACCTTCCACGACGACACCGCTTCCTTCAACGTCGTCGGCGAGATCCGCGGCACGGACAAAGCGGACGAGATCGTGATGCTCGGCGCGCACTTCGATTCCTGGCACAGCGCCACCGGTGCGACCGACAACGCCTCGGGATCCGCGGTCATGATGGAGGCGTTGCGCATCCTGAAGCAGACGGGGCTGCCGCTGCGGCGCACCGTGCGGATCGGGCTGTGGGGCGGCGAGGAACAAGGGCTGATTGGATCGCGCCAGTACGTGGCCGAGATGTTCGCCGACCGCACGACGATGGCCGTCAAGCCGGCGCACGCGAAGTTCGCGGGGTACTTCAACGTCGACAATGGCACGGGAGCCATCCGCGGCGTGTACCTGCAGGGCAACGAAGCGGTCGCGCCGATCTTCGAGGCGTGGATGAAGCCGTTCAACAACCTCGGCATGAAGACGCTCACGATTCGCGACACCGGCGGAACCGATCACCAGTCGTTCGACGGCGTCGGCCTCCCCGGCTTTCAGTTCATCCAGGATCCGGTCGAGTACTCGAGCCGGACGCACCACTCGAACATGGACACGTACGAACGGATCCAGGAAGAAGACATGAGAAAGAACGCGGTCATCGTCGCCGCGTTCGTCTACCACACCGCCAACCGCGACGCGCTGCTGCCGAGAAAACCGTTGCCGAAGCCCGTGCCAGCCGGAGGACGGGGGACGGCTGGGCGCGGGAACTAGATGGTGGGCTTTGGGCTTTAGGCTTTAGGCTTTGGCTTTGCTCTGGGCTTGGCCTTGGGAAGAGCACTGAGATCCTCGGCGCGGGATTGAGATCGGGATGTTCTTGCCAAAGCCCAAAGCCCGGAGCCCAAAGCCTGTACTACTTCTCCCCGCTTTCCTCGCGCTCGCGGTTTTCTGGACCTGGCCGCTGACGGCCGATCTCGGATCCCGCGTCCCTCACGATCTGGGCGACCCGATCTTCAACATCTGGATCCTCTGGTGGAACGCGAACGCGGCGCCGCTGTCGGAGCAGTGGTGGAGTCCTCCGATGATGTGGCCGATGCCGGGGGCGATGGCGCTCTCGGAGCATCTCCTCGGGCTGAGCCTCCTCGGTACGCCCCTTCAGCTCGCCGGCGCCACTCCGATCGCCGCATACAACGTGTGTCTGCTCCTGACGTACGCGCTCTCGGGTTTCTTCGCGTACTTGCTCGTCCGCCGGCTGACGGGATCTTCTGTCGCCGGCATCTGCGCCGGCCTCGCCTTCGGATTCTCTCCCTATCGCGCGAGTCAGCTTTCGCACATTCAGGTGCTGGCGGCGCAGTGGATGCCGCTCGCGCTCCTGGCCATGCACGCGTATCTCTCCACGGGCCGCACCGCCTGGCTCGCGGTCCTCGCGGTGGCGTGGCTTCTCCAGGCGCTCTCGAATGGGTACTTCCTGCTGTTCTTTCCGGTTCTAATCGCGCTGTGGCTCGCGTGGTTCGTCGACTGGCGGACCCAGAGGACGCGCGGGCTTGCGATTCTGGCATCTCTCGGAGCCGCGTCGCTGCTGCTCGTGCCGATCCTCTGGCAGTACTACTCCGTTCACAGCCGTCTCGGGTTGAGGAGGGCTCTCGGAGAGATTCGCGAGTTCAGCGCGGTGCCGACGTCGTTCCTTCACGCGGCGCCGCTCGTGAAATTCTGGACGCTGGGCGGCGCCGCCCACTACGAGTCCTTTCTCTTTCCGGGCGTGGCCGTCGTCCTGCTCGCCGCAGCGGGCCTGATCCTGACGCTTCGCGATCGCCGCAACCCGATCGCGGAACGATCGCCCGCGATCTTCTACGCGGCCGCTACGCTCGTGCTGGCGTCGCTGACGCTGGGACCAGGCGGTGAAGGAAACGGCCCTCCGTCGCCGCTGTATCCGTATCGCTGGCTTCTCTGGCTGCCGGGGTTCGACGGGCTGCGGGTTCCCGCACGGTTCGCGATGCCGGCTACGCTCTGCCTCGCAGTGGCGTGCGGCATCGGCGCCGCGCGGCTCCTGACGCTCGCGGGCCGCTGGCGCGCCCTCGTCACGGCGTCCGCGCTCGCCGGGCTCGTCGCCGACGGAATCACGGGACCGCTGCCGATGCTGTCTCCGCCGGGAAAGATAGTCCTGCCCGCCGAGAGCCGCGTCGGGCCTTCGGTGATTCGCCTCGATCGATCGGCGGTGATAGAGCTTCCGCTCGATGACATCTACGTGGGCGTCGCCGCGATGTACCGCTCGATGTTCCACCACCAGCCGCTCGTCAACGGCTACTCGGGACACTCCCCGCCGCACTACAACGTCCTCTCGCTCTCGCTCGCCCGAGGTGATACGACGGGCCTTCTGTACTTCGCGCGGCGGCGGCCGCTCGTGATCGTCGTGAACGACAACCGGGATCCGGGTCACGGATACAGGCAGATGATCGAGTCCATTCCTGCCATTCAAGCGCTCGGCATCACCGCCGGCGGCTCGACGTTCCTGGTGCCGCCGCAGCCGGATCCGCGCCTTCCGCCTCCGGGCTCGCCGCTCGACGCGCGGGTGCGCGACGCCGGCCTTTTTCTCCTCGAGTACGACCTCGGCGCCGAGCGCGAAGTCGCCGGGATCGAGTTCCCTCTGCGGCGCCGCTACGAAGACTTCGCCGTGCACATGCGGATCTCGGTGTCCACCGACGGCCTCACGTTTCGGGACGCGTGGTCAGGCTGGACGGGGGGTCTGGCGGTCGAGGCCACGCTCGCGGATCCAGAGGTCGCCCCGATCCGTATCGCCCTCCCCGGCGAACGCGCGCGCTTCGTGCGCGTCTATCCCGCGTCTACGTGGATGAAACAGGATGTGGTGGTCAAGGGGCACTGACAATTGCGGAACGCGGATCGCCAATCTGCAATTAAGGCTTCATGCCTGGCAGCCAGTCAGGCTTGAAGCCGGAGTTGGCCAGCCAGATCACGGGACCGACGAGCGATCGAATCGCGTCGGTCATGTGCGTGAAGTCGATCCGGCCAATCTCGTCCGAGGGCTGGTGATACTCCTTGTGCAGGCCGTAGCTCGACACGGTGTGCGCGACGACGCCGCGGCGGGCGAACTGGATGTTGTCGGAGCGCATGAAGAAGTTCTGCTCCGGATGGGGATCCTGTACGAGCTTCGCGCCCTGCTTCGCGAGCGCGGGGCCGAGCGTGGATCGCTCGTAGCCCGTCAGCCACAGCGTCTGCGCAGGGACCTTGCCGTCCGGCCGCCCGATCATCTCGAACTGGAGGTTCGCCACGACCTGCGTCAGTGGAACCACCGGCTTGTCGGCGAAGAACCTCGAGCCGAAGCCGCCCGCCTCCTCGCTTCCGAAGAACGCAAAGACGATGGTGCGCTTCGGCCGCGGGCCGGCGGCGATCGCCCGCGCGAGCTCGAGCACCGCGATCGTTCCCGACGCGTCGTCGTCCGCGCCGTTATAGGTCCTGTCGGCGGAGGCGGCCGTCGCGGACGCGGGGCGCACGCCGAGGTGATCCAGGTGCGCGGAGAGCAGGATGACTTCGGCGACCGAGGCCGGATCGGAGCCCGGCAGCCGGCCCGCGGCGTTCCACGTCTGCGTCGTCGCGGCCGCCTTCTGCTCCGCTTCGATCGTCAACGTGGCGCCCGGGGTGAGGGCAGAGACCGCGTCGAATGCCGCCTTCCCCAACGCGACGACCGTGGGCCGTGCCGGGGTGGCCCCCTTGACACCGGTGATTCTCGCAGCGAGGGCGGGAAGGCGCGCCCCCGCCGGCGCCTGCGGCTGGTTGGAATTCTCGAGCATCAGTACCGCGCCAGCGCCCGCGAACGCGGCTGCCCCGGCTTGCGTCAGGGGGCTCGGAGACTTGCCGCCGGATGCCGTCGTGAGGGCCGCTGGAATCAGCACGACTGCGCCGGGACTGATCGGCGTGCTGGCGTCGTACGTCTGCAGCGCGCCTGACGTCCGGGCGGCGCCAAGGAGCATGACGCGCATCTCTTTCCCGTGTGTGAACTGCCTGGCCCCGACGGAGAGCGTCGGCGGCGCCGCGGTTTCCGGCCGCTCGATCTCGATTTGCTGCACGAAGGAGCCGGCGTCGCCCATCGGCTCGAGGCCGAGCGCCTGCATCTGCGCGCCGAGATACGACGCGGCGATCCATTCGTCACGCGTGCCGCTGCCGCGACCGTTCAGCGCGTCGCTCGCCAGGAAGGACATGTGGGCGCGTACCGAGGCTTCGGTGATTGGCGACGGGACCGGCGGCGCCTGACGCGCGGGCTGGTGGGCCGCACAGCCCGCGGAAATCAGGAGGATCGGGACGAGACGCACTCTTTTCACGCGACACATCTTATGATCAACCGGAAACGGACGAACACCCTGCGGCGTCTAATAGGGCCAAGATGAATACGATGAGTACACTTGCTGCCAGACTCGTTCTTTCTCTCGCAATCCTCGGCATTGCCAGCGCATCCGTTGCGGGCCAGGCGCCATCGCCGCCGGCGCAGCAGCAGCCGGACGACCCGATGCTGCGCGTCGGCCTGCCGACCGTGACCGTCACCGCGCAGAAAGAACCGGAAGACATTCAGAAGCTGCCGCTGAGCGTATCGGCGGCCACGAAGGAGATCATCGACCGCGCCGGTATCCGGATCGTCAGCGAAGCCGCTCTCTTCTCTCCGAACACGTCCTTCACCGAGTTCACCGCGCGCAAGCTGAGCAACGCGCGCATCAGGGGCATCGGCTCGAGCCCGAACAATCCGGCCATCACGACGTTCATCGACGGCGTCCCGCAGCTCAACGCGAATTCGTCCAGCCTGGATCTTCTCGACATTCAGCAGATCGAGTTCGTGCGCGGTCCGCAGAGCGCGCTGTTCGGACGCAACACGCTCGGCGGTCTCGTCAACGTGGCGAGCGTCAAGCCGGCGTTCACGAAGTGGACAGGCAACTTCTCGGCGCCCTTCGGCAACTACTCCGCGTTCGAGGCGCGCGGCAACGCGTCGGGTACGCTCGTCGCCGACACGTTGAGCGCGAGCGGAGCGTTCAGTTACGCCTCGCGCGACGGCTACACGATCAACGACGTCACCGGCGACGATCTCGACTCCCGCAGCGCGATCACCGGCAAGGCGCAGCTCCTCTGGAAGCCCGCGCCGAAATGGGAAGCGCGCGTGATCGTGACCGCGGAAAGCGCCGAGGACGGAGACTACGGGCTGAACGATCTGGAAACGCTGCGGCAGAACCCGCATCATTCATCGCGCGACTTCGAGGGTTTCACCGAGCGCAACATCTTCAACACGACGATCCTGACGGAGTACAAGAGCGATCTCTTCACGGTCTCGACAACGACGGGGTTCGTCCGGTGGACGACGGACGACGCGACCGATCTGGACTACTCGCCGCAGCCGCTCGTGACGCGCCGCAACGAGGAAGAGGATTTTCAGTTCACGCAGGAGGTCCGCTTCGCGCCCACTTACCCCGTGGGGATGGACCGGCTCAAGGACAAGGCGACGCTCGGGTGGCAGGCGGGCGTGTTTCTGTTCACGCAGAGCTACCACCAGGACGCCGTGAACACCATCGCGCCGTTCGTGTTCTCGCCGCTCGTCAACGTGCCGGTCGACCAGTACTCCCCCGTCGCCGAGCTCGACGACTTTGGCGTCGGCCTCTACGCGCAGGCAACGCTGTCGCTCACGGACCGGCTCGATGTGATCGCCGGCGGGCGGTTCGACTACGAAACGAAGGACGCCGATCTGAAGACGTTCTTCGATCCGCCGCTCGTGCCGCCGACGGTCGTCGTGGCGGACGCCAACTTCGCGACCTTTTCTCCGCAGGGTACGGTGGCGTACCGGTTCCGCCCGGACAACACGGTGTACGGAACCGTCTCGCGTGGCTACAAGGCGGGCGGCTTCAATCCGGCGTCCCCGGTCGGCAGTGAAAGCTTCAGCGAAGAAACGACGTGGAACATCGAAGGCGGGTACAAGTCCCGCTGGGCCGGCGGGCGCGTCGGGTTCAACGCCGCCGCGTTCTTCATCGACTGGAGCGACCTTCAGCTGAACGTCCCCAATCTCAACGTGCCGGGACAGGTCTACATCGCCAACGTGGGCGGCGCCACGAGCACCGGCTTCGAGCTGGAGACCGTCGCGCGGCCTGCGCCCGGCCTCGACGTCTTCGGCACGTTCGGACTCACGAGCGCGACCTTCAGCGACAACACCGCCGCGCTCGGACAGGACATCAGCGGCAACGATGTACCGAACACCCCGGAGTTCACCGCAGGCTTCGGCGTCCAGTACGCGCGGTCCTTCGACCACGGTTTCACGGGCTACGGCCGGGCCGACGTCGCCGCCTACGGCTCGTTCAAGTACGACGAGACCAACACGCAGGGGCAGGACACCTTCGCGCTGATGAACTTCCGGGGCGGCGTACGTCGCGGGCTCTTCTATGCCGAAGGCTGGATCAGGAACGCGTTCGACACGACCTACATCCCCGTCGCCTTCGCGTACGGCCAGCTTGCGCCCTCGGGGTTCATCGGCGAGAACGGCCCGCCACGAACGTTCGGACTGAGCATCGGGGTGGCCTTCTAGGTGGTTCAAGGTTCAGGGTTCAGAACCTTGAACCCTGAACTTTGAACCCTGAACCTTCTATTTCCCTATCGCAAAGAGATGCTTGTCGCCCCGAATGTAGATGCGCCCGTCCGCGATCGCGGGTGACGAGTAGACGGGCTCGTCGACCGAATTCGTTCGCGCGATCTCGTGCGTCGGGCCCGCCTTGATCATGAACGTCTCGCCCTCCTCGCTCGTCAGCGCGACGTATCCGCCAAACGCCACTGGCGATCCCATGAAGCGCGCCGGCTTGGGGATACGCCCGCCTTCGTACTTCACCGCTCCCGTCTTCGGATCGAGACAGGTCACGAGGCCGTTGTCGCTGAAGAGGTACAGATACTCGCCGTAGAGGATGTTCGAGATCACGTAGCCCGTTCCCCGCGAGTACTCCCACGCCACGCGCTTGTCGACGGGGACGTCGCCCGGGCGGATTGCGATCACGCGCTTCACGGGATAGCCGGCCGTCACGATGACGAGGCCATGGCCGGCGAGCGGCGTGTGAATCGCGTTGCTCTCGACACCCGCCGTCTGCCACAGCTCGCGCCCGGTGGCCGGATCGTACGCGATGATGCGCTCGCTCCCGTTGGTCACGAGCTCGGCGCGGCCGCCTGCCTGAAGGATCACCGGCGTCCCCCAGCTCAAGTCGACCGGGCGCTTCGTCTGCCAGATCTCCTTGCCGGTCTTCTTGTCGTACGCCACGAGCGCGGAGCGGGTGCCATTGTGGTCGTCGCGCTGCACGATCACCAGGTTCCCGTGGAGCACCGGCGACGTGCCCGTGCCGAGACCGAGCGTCGCGAACTTCTCGCCGGCCTTCCACGCCAGGTTGCCGGCGGCGTCGTACGCGTAGAGACCCTCGGGACCGAAGTACGCGTAGACCATCGCGCCGTCGGTCACCGGCGTCGGGCCCGCAAAGCTGCTGCGGCGATGGCGGGCGTCGTACACGGGGCCTTCGTAGGCGGTCCGATCCCACAGGATCTTTCCGGACGCCGCGTCGAGCGCCACCACCTTCAGCGTGTGTTTCCGGTCCGCCGCCACACTGTCCGGGTGCACCCAGTCCTCGTCCTTGCCGTAGCGATGCTTGACCGCCCGCTGACCGGGAATCGGCTCTCCCTCGACGACCGCGGTCACGTAGATCCGATCGTTCCAGACGATGGGCGAGGACATGCCGGCGCCGGGAAGGGGGGTCTTCCAGCGCACGTTCGTGCCCGGGCCCCATTCGGTCGGCACGTTGGCCTCGGACGACACGCCCTGGCCGCCCGGACCGCGCCATTGCGCCCAGTTCTCGGCGCCGATCGCCGCCGCGCTCAGCAGCACCAGCGCCAGCGCAAGACCAGCGGTGCGGACGTCAACCCGTGTATCGACCATGGACGCTCCGAATATGGGGTGAAACGGAATCTGGGGCTCTCAGCGTAGAAGGGAAATTATAGGCGGCCCCCGACGCGATCGCCCGCTCGATGGTACGAGTGTGGCGATCCGAGGGACAAGCGGAGGGCACGGTCCGGCTCGATCGGGCACCACAGGCCGCCTCGAGTGTCCCGAACGCCGGTCCTCGGACTATCCTAGAGACTTATGAACGTGATGCCTCGACTTCCCGTTGTGGTGGCGATCGCGGTGCTCGTCCCGGCGGCCGTGCTCGTGCGCGGCGCGGACTGGCCCGACTGGCGCGGACCGGCGCGCACCGGCGTCTCGACCGAGACGTCGCTGCCGTCCTCGTGGTCTCCTTCCGGGCAGAACCTCGCCTGGAAAGCGCCCTACGGCGGCCGCTCGGGACCAGTCGTGTTCGGCGATCGGCTCTACCTGCAGAACACGTCCGAGGAAGGGGCGATGATGCAGGAGCGCCTGATGTGCTTCCACGCCGATACGGGCAAGTTGCTGTGGGAACACAAGTACAACCTCTTCACCAGCGACGTTCCCCCCCATCGCATCGCCTGGGCGTCGCCCGCCGTCGATCCCGCAACGGGCAACGTGTTCGCCTTCAGCGGCAACGGTCTGCTGATGTCGTTCACGCGCGACGGCAAGCTCGTGTGGGAGCGCTCGCTCGCGGAAGAGTTCGGGATGTGGACGACGCACGGAGGGCGGGTGTCGTCGCCGATCATCGACGGCGATCAGGTGATCGTCAGCGGCCTGATGTTCAGCTGGGGCCAGCACGCCGGCGGCGCGCACCGGTATCTCGCGCTCGACAAGACGACCGGACGGGCGAACTGGCTCAGCGCACCCGAGGGACGGCCCACCGACACGATCTACGCCAATCCGTACGTCGCGGTCGTCAACGGCACGCGCACGCTCTTCTCGGGCGGCAGCGACGGCGCGATGCACGCGCTGAAGGTGCTGACCGGCGAAAAGCTCTGGAGCTGGCCCGTCAGCCAGCGCGGCCTCAACACGGCCGCGCTCGTGGTCAACGGCAACGTCATCGTCTCGCACAGCGAGGAGAACCTGGGAACGAGCGAGATGGGCATGCTCGCGGCCGTGCCGGCCGCGAAGACCGGCACGCTGACCGACAAGGACGCCGCGTGGCTCGTCCGCGGCGTGCAGGCGGGCTATGCCTCGCCCGTCAGCGACGGCGCGCGCATCTACGTCGTCGACAACGGCGGGATCATGTTCGCGCACGACGCGAAGACCGGCGCGCGCGTCTGGGAACAGAACCTCGGCACGATTCAGAAGTCGTCGCCGGTCCTGGCGGACGGAAAGCTGTACGTCGGCACCGAGAACGGCAGGTTCTACATCATCCGGCCTCTGGCCGACAAGGCGGAGATTCTCGATCAGGACTGGCTGGGGAGCGAGCAGAACCCAGAAGCGATCATCGCCTCGCCGGCGGTCGCGCGCGGGCGCATCTACGTCGCGTCGATGAACGCGCTTTACGCGATCGGTCCGAAGCTCGCGCCGTCGGGCGCGCCGGCGAATCCAGTCGCGGCCGCGCCGAAGCCTGCCGCGGAGAATCTGCCGGCCGGCGTTCCCGCGACCGTGCTCGTGACGCCGACTGAGCTCATTCTCAAACCCGGTGAGACGATCGCGCTGACCGTCCGCGCGTTCGACGCGAACGGCGCCGCCGTTGCGCTTCCCGGGCCCGCGACGTGGACGCTCGACAACCTGAAGGGCACGCTCGCCGACGGGAAGTTCACGGCGGACAAGGCCGCGACGCCGCAGGCCGGCCTGGTCAAGGCGGCGCTTGGCACGCAGGTCGGCGCCGCGCGGATTCGCGTCATCCCGGATCTCCCCTGGAGCTTCGATTTCGAGGACGGACGCGAGACGCCGCCGCAACAATGGGCGAACGCGACGAACAAGTTCGCCGTCCGCGATCTCGACGGCAGCAAGGTGCTCGTCAAGCTCGCCGAGAACGACTTCGCGTTCGCGAAGCGCTGCAGGCCGTTCTTCGGATCGCCCGATTCGAGCAATTACACGATAGAGGCGGACGTCCGGGCGCTCGAGCGCCGCCGCCAGATGGGAGACATCGGCGTCGTCGCGCAGCGCTACGAGCTCGTGTTGTTCGGCAACCACCAGGAGCTCCACCTCCAGCCGTGGCAGCCGGAGACGGCGCGGACCGTGAAGGTGCCGCTCAAGTGGGAAAAGGACATCTGGTACACGATCAAGCTCGAGGTGCAGTCGCTCGACGGCGCCAAGGTCCGCGCGCGCGGTAAGGTCTGGCCGAAGGGCCAGCCCGAGCCGGCGCAGTGGACGATCGAGCGAGTCGATCCGATCGGGAACCACAAGGGCGCGCCCGGAATCTACGCCGACGCACCCTCGCGCGTCGGCGGAGGATCGGAGCTCTATTACGACAACATCAAGGTCTATAAGAACAAGTGATCAGTCGGTCGTCCGGTCGGCCGGTCGATCGGTTGGCCGGGACCTGGCCAATCAGACGCCCGAACCGACCGAACAACCGGACGACCGGACGACCGGACGACCGGCCATAATCATGAGCAGGAACCGATAATGCCCAGGAAGCTAGCCCTCGCCGTTGGATTGATCTCACTCGGTTCGTTCGGGGTCGCGGCCACGATGTCCGCGCGTTCCGATCCCGGCAAGGGCGACTGGCCCATGTGGGGCGGCACGGCGGATCGGAATCTTGTCTCGAGCATGAAGGGGCTGCCGACGAGCTGGGACATCAAGACGAAGAAGAACATCAAGTGGGTCGCCGAGCTCGGGTCGCAGGCCTACGGCAATCCGGTCGTCGCGAATGGCGTCGTGCTCGTAGGCACGAACAACGAATCGATGAAGGATCCGGCGGTCAAGGGAGACAAGGGGATCCTGATGGCCTTCCGCGAGTCCGACGGCCAGTTTCTCTGGCAGGCGGTGCACGACAAGCTGTCTGCGGGCCGCGCGAACGACTGGCCCTTCCAGGGCGTGTGCTCGTCGCCGCTCGTCGAGGATGGCATCGCGTACTACGTGTCGAACCGCGGCGAGGTGGTGGCGGTCGACATCCAGGGATTCCGCGACAAGGGCGAGAACGACGGACCGTTCAAGACCGAGAAGCAGACGCGCGAGACCGACGCGGACATCATCTGGCGCTACGACATGATGGACGAGCTCGGCGTGATGCAGCACAACATGGCGAACTCCTCGCCAGTCGTGTTCGAGAACCTGCTCTACGTCAGCACGTCGAACGGCCAGGACGAGAGCCACGTCAACGTGCCCTCGCCGAAGTCTCCCGCGATCATCGCGCTCGACAAGACGACCGGGAAGCTGGTGTGGGAGGACGCGTCCCCAGGCGACAAGATCCTGCACGGCCAGTGGTCCTCGCCCGCGGTCGGAAAGATTGGCGACACCGTGCAGGTCGTGGTCGGCCAGGGCGACGGCTGGGTGCGCAGCTACGAGGCGAAGTCGGGCAAGAAGCTCTGGGAGTTCGACCTCAATCCGAAGGACTCCGTCTGGCCGAAGACGCGCAACGAAGTCATCAGCACGCCGATCATCTTCGAGGGCGTGGTCTACATCGCGAACGGCCAGGATCCGGAGCACGGCGAAGGCGTCGGCCACCTTTACGCGATCGATCCGACGAAGCGGGGCGACATCACGAAGAGCGGACAGCTCTGGCACTACGACAAGATCCGGCGCTCGATCTCGACGGGGGCGATCTACAACGGGATCCTCTTCTACTCCGACTTCAGCGGGTTCCTGCACGCGGTCGACGTCAAGACGGGCAAGCCGTTCTGGACGCACGACATGTTCGCCGCGATCTGGGGCTCGCCGATGGTGATCGACGGCAAGGTCTACCTCGGCGACGAGGACGGCGACATCACGGTGCTCAATGCCGATCGCACGCTGAAGGTCGTCGCCGAGAGCAACATGGGGAGCTCGGTGTACTCGACGCCGGTCCCCGCGAACGGCAAGCTCTTCGTCGTGAACCGCAACGAGCTGTTCGCGCTCGCGACCGCCGAGACGGCGCCCAGCACGAAGTAGCCGGCGTCGCGAACGGATGACTCCGCCTCAGCTCAAGGGGATCCGGTCATGACGACGGGACGACTGCCTGGACGCAATGGTCTCGCGACACTGCTCGTGCTGTCGTCGCTCGCCGTCTCTGCGCAGGCGCCTCTCACCGCGCCCGCGGATCGCTGGCCGCAGTTCCGCGGCTCGCCCCCTCTCGCCGGCACGACCGACGCCAGGCTGCCCCCGTCGCTGAAGCTGCTCTGGACCTACGAGGCCGGCGACGCGATCGAGTCCTCCGCGGCCATCGCCGACAACGTCGTCTACGTCGGATCGCAGACGGGCGAGCTGCATGCCGTCAACCTCACCGACGGCAAGCCCAGGTGGAAGTACAAAGCGTCGGCCGACGGGATCGGCGAGTCGTCGCCCGCGATCGCCGGAGGGCTCGTCTACGTCGGCGACCTGAGCGGCGTGCTGCACGCCGTCCATGCAGACAGCGGCAAGGTCGCGTGGACGTTCAAGACGGGATCCGAGATCAAGTCGTCGCCGGTCGTCGCCGGCGACAAAGTGATCGTCGGATCGTACGACTCGCACCTGTACGGCCTCGGCGCGAAAGACGGGAAGCTCCTGTGGAAGGTCCGCACTGAAGGGTACGTGCACGCGACGCCGGCGATCGTCGACGGCGTGGCGTACATCGCGGGATGCGACGAGATCCTGCGGGGCATCCGCCTCGCGGACGGCGTCGAGGTCATGAAGCTGACGTTCGGCGCCTACACGGGCGCGTCCCCGGCCATCGCCGACGGCCGCGCGTACTACGGCACGTACGAGAACGAGGTGCTGTCGGTGGACCTCAAGGCGAAGAAGGTCGCGTGGCGCTACAAGCACCCCGAGCGGAATTTTCCCTTCTACTCGTCACCGGCTATTGCCGGCGACCGCATCATCGTCGGCGGACGCGACAAGATCGTGCACGCGCTCGAACGCAAGACGGGCAAGTCTCTCTGGACGTTCACGACCGGGGCGCGCGTCGACTCGTCGCCCGCGGTGTCCGGCGGGCGCGCGTACATCGGGTCTAACGACGGGAAGCTCTACGTGCTCGACGTCGCGTCGGGGAAGGTCCTCTTCCAGTTCGAGGCCGGCGGTCCGTTGTCGGCGTCGCCGTCCGTCGCCGGAGGCAGGCTCGTCATCGGCTCGCAGGACGGGAAGCTTTTCTGCCTCGGCTAGACTTCGCCGCGCCTATCTCCGCCTGCGCCTTCTTCGTCAACCCGGCGAACACGATCCGGTACGCCGCGTCCACGCATTCCCGAATCTCGCGATCGCTCAGCGCGTCGAAGGTCTCGAGCGCCACCCATTTCGCCCGGGCGAGATACGGCGCGGGCACGACGCCCTGGCACTCGACGAGCTCCGAGAACCGCTCGTCGGAGCACTTGAGCGAGAGCCGGTGCGAGGCGCCCGGATCGGTCGCCGCGACGGCGAACATCTTCCCGCCGACCTTGAACACGAGATTGGCGCCCCATTGAATCTGCTCGGTGGCGCCTGGATGGGAAAGGCAATGCTTGCGAAACGTGTCGAGGTTCATGACTCGCGGGCTCCCGATTGACCGTCGATCTCGAAGTGTCCGGCGTTCGACCTGCTACCTTATCCGGAAGTCAGCCTCGAATCTCCTGTAGTTCGCGTAGCGCGCCAGCCCGCGTATTTCGTGCGGCCCGCGATTTCCCTGGGTGACCGCAGGTTTCGGGCGGTACCGTTCGCGCATCTCCGCCGGCACCCACACTCCCATCTTCGGATCGACACGCCAGCTGAACTCAATCTCCGTGGGCACGGGCTTCTCCAGCTCGAGGGTCGCGCGAACGAGATGGCCGGCCGACGGATCGATCCAGATCATCCCGCGCGCCGGAACAGGATCCTGCGACGGCGTCCTGATGATCGTCCCGCGCGACTGCTCTTTGTACTCGATCACCCACAGGCGCTCGGAGCCAGCCTGCTCTTCGCGCTTCTTCGAGAACCGGAATCGGGTCTGGTTGGCGGGCAGGAGGAACTGCTGGACCAGGGAAGGAGAATTGACCTCCCGCCGCAAGTCTCCCAGGTTGTATCGGGCGCTCTCCGCGGCGATGCTGCGGGCGCGGTCGCGGGCAGACTGCGGTCCCAGCCGGAACAGCTGTTCGAGCCACGCGGGATCGCCGCCGACATCCTTCCCGTCCACCCGCTTGACCATGCGGAAGGTCATCCAGTGCCGATCCTCGAGCACCACGAAGGCGATCTCCGACTCGAGGCGGCGGGCCTCGAAGGGCTCGCTCGTCGCGGACGCGGCGAGCTCCTGCAGATACTCTTCGTCGGCGACCACGGCGGTCAGATCCCGTCCGAGTTGCAGGGAGTACGCGCCTGCCCGCGCGAGGACGTCGTCGAGTGCCGACGCGCGCGGAGCAGCCGGCAGCGCCGCCGCGGCCAGTGCCGCGCCGACGAGACCGGCGGGGATCGACCTCATCTCGGCGCGACCGCGGCGCGTATCGCGTCGAACAGGATCTCGATCGCGGGCCCGAGGGCATCGACCGGAATGAACTCGGCGTCCCCGTGCATCGACGCCACGGCGTCGGCCGGCACGATGACGGGAGTGAACCCGTAGCTCTTCACGCCCAGCGGCCGGAAATTGTTCGAGTCGGTGCCGTACGGCACGATCATCGGCGTCACGATGGCGTCGGGGTGCCGTTTCTTCAGCGACGCCTCGATTGCGCGATAGAACGGCGTGTCGTGGCTCGTCACCACGGGTTCTGCGGACTCGTAGGTGACTTCGATCTTGAGCTCCGGATCGCCGAGCCGGCGCGCGATGTCCTTCAGCCACGCCTCTTTCGACGTTCCCGGCAGCACGCGGCAATCGATCGTTGCCTCCGCGATCGACGGAATCACGTTGACCTTGGGCGGTTCGCCCACGCCGGATCGAATGCTGGTGATCGAAAACGTCGATCGCTGAATCGCGTTGTTGAACTTGTTCTCGTTGAGCGTTCCGACGCGAGACTTCAGCGTGTCGACCACGCTGAAGGACGCGGCCGGAATCGGCTCGCTCAGCAGCCGTCCGAGCGCCCTGACGAGACGATCGTTGGGATTGCGGTCGTGCGGCTGCGAGCCGTGCCCGGCCACGCCTTCGGCCGTGACCTTCAGCCACAGGATCTTCTTCTCCGCGACGGAGATCCCGAACACGAGCTTGCCGTTCACGAAGAGATCGCGGCTGCCGAACCCGCCTTCATCGAGGACGTACTCCGGATCGAAGTCGGCGAAATGGTTGGTCTGCATCCACCTCGCGCCGAGCCCGCCTCCCACCTCCTCGTCGGGGACCGCCATCAGGATCACGTCGCGATCGAGCGGGACGTTCCGCCGCTTCAGCATGATGAACGCGTACAGATGCGCGACGCCGGGTCCCTTCATGTCGAACGCGCCGCGACCCCAGAGCTTTCCCTCCGCAATCACCGCGCCGAACGGATCGCGGGACCACCTGCTTCGATCCGCGGGAACCACGTCCATGTGGTGGAGCAGCATCAGCGGCTTGGCCGAGCCGGGCGCCGTCTTCTTCAGCCGCGCGAGCAGGATCGAGCGTCCTGGACCCGGCTCGTATCGTGTAACCGGGATCTTCTCGCGCTCGAGGATGTTCTGCAGGAGGTCGGCGGCCTTCGTCACATCGCCCGGAGGAACCGACGTGTCGATGCGCATGTAGCGCTGGAGGGTCTCGAGTGCTTCCCGCTCGACGGCCTTCCAGTCCGGCTCCTGGGCGGAAGCGCTCGCGAACGTGACAAGAACGACGAGCACGGCAGCGGGATATCGCATGGCGCTCCTTGAACGTGTAGTGTCCGCCTTCAGCGGACCGCGTACGTAGCGTCCGGCTTCAGCCGGACCCGCTGAAGTCCGGCTCAAGCCGGACACTACAGCTGCAGTGTGCTAGTCGGGCAGGTCGGCGCGCGGAGGTTCGGGCAGGAAGAAGCTCGCGGCAAACCCCACGAGAAATACGGAGAAGCCGACAGCTGCCGCGACCAGCGCAACCTTCGTGGGCGCGTACGCGCGATCCGACGTGATCGCCAGCGTGGCGGTGACCCACGCGAACGAGGTACCGATCAGCCGGCCGCCGATGTTCGCCGCAAAGCTCTCGCCCGTCCCCCGCAGGTGCACGGGGTAGACGCGCGGGAGATAGTTGCCCCAGAAACTGAACTGACCGACCGTACACAGACCCGCCAGGAATATGAAGACGTACAAGTAGCTGAGGCTCGTCGTCGCCGCCCACGCGAACGTCAGCGGCATGATCACGAGGCCCGGAATCTGGAACATCCGAATCAGGCGCTGGCGGCTGACGACGATCGTGGCGAGCAACGCAAGGATGACGCGTCCGGCGAGCCCGCCGACCTCCTGGACCTTCGTCACGTCGGACGCGATGCGCTGTTCCGCGAGGCGCGCCTGGGGCGGCGCCTGGCCCTGCGTCACCTGGCGGACCTCGGGGAGGCCCGGCACCATCTGCTGCACCTGCTGGATTGCGCCGAACGCGGCGCCGTACGACATCGCGAACATCAGCGTCGTGACGATCGTCGTCCGGCGCAGATCGGGCGCAAAGAGCGCGGCGATGCTCGGCCGCTTCGAGCGTACCGGCGGCTTTCTTCTGCTGCCAGATCGGGGACTCCGGCAGGAACGGGCGGATGAAGATCAGCGGTATCGCGGGTACGACGCCCGACATGACGGTGTACCGCCACACGGCGTGCGGCTCCTTGATGCTCTCGATGCCGAACGCGTTCAGCGAGGGCAGGCTCGCAGAGTAGCTCGACCGCGAGGCCGTTGGCGTACGCCACGAGCAGGCCGCCGAGGGACGAGAACGCCTGCGTGTACCCAAGGACTTTCTCGCGCTGCGCCGGGTCTGGAAAGAGCTCCGCGAGCCATGCGATCGCGGCGACGAACTCCACGCAGACGCCGATGAACACGAAACAGCGCAGCACGAGCAGCATCTCGATCGACGTGGCAAATCCCGAGAGGAACGCCGCCACGGCGTAGATGAGGATGCTGAACGTCAGCACGCGCCGGCGGCCGAGCCGATCGGTGAGGTACCCGCCGAGCAGGCCGAAGATTCCACCGGCGAACGCGGGAATGTAGAAGAGCCGCCCGACCCACATCTGGAATTCCGGCGAGCCGGGCGCCGCGCCCACCAGCTCCTGCAGCGCCGGCCGCACGATGAGCGGCAGCATCAGGATCTCGTAGATGTCGAACGCGAAGCCGATCACGGCGATGAAGCAGATCAGCCACTGCGTGGTCGTGAGTCTCAAACCTGGCTGGCTCGTTGGCATGGGAGTGGTTACGCGCGACCGGGTGATAGAGTTTACTTCAGATGGTTCCGTTCGAGTTTCACGCGCGCACGCGCGTCGTATTCGGAGCAGGCGTCGTCGATTCGCTTGGACGCCTGGCGTGGGACCTGGGCTTCCGGCGCACGCTCGTCGTCGCAGACGAGGGCGTGGTCCGCGCCGGGTACGTCGAGACGGCGCTCGGCAATCTGGCCGCGTCCGGCATTCAGGCGATCTCCCTTTCACGAGTTCGGCCCGAACCCCGATTCGGCGATGGTCGAGGCAGGACGAGCCTTCGCTGCGCCGCTGAAGATCGACTCTGTCATCGGGTTCGGCGGCGGCAGCTCGCTCGATTGCGCGAAAGGCATCAACTTCCTGCTGACGAACGGCGGGACGATCGCCGACTACCGCGGGTACGGGAAAGCCGCGCACCCGCTCCTCCCGATGATCGGCGTGCCGACGACGGCGGGGACGGGGAGCGAGGCGCAGAGCTACGCGGTGATCTCGGACGCCGCGACGCACATGAAGATGGCGTGCGGCGATCCGTCGGCCGCCGTCAAGATCGCGGTTCTCGATCCCGAGCTGACGCGGACGGCGCCAGCCGCGGTCTCGGCGTCGGCCGGGTACGACGCGATCGCTCACGCCGTCGAGACGTGGGTCACGACGCGCCGCACGGCACTCTCGGACACGTTTTCGCATCGCGCGTGGGTCCTCCTGAGCGGCGCCTTTGAGCGCGTGCTGCGCGATCCCTCTGATGCCGACGCCCGATCGGCGATGCTCCTCGGGTCGCACCTCGCCGGGATGGCGATCGAGCAGTCGATGCTCGGCGCCGCGCATGCCTGCGCGAATCCGCTGACCGCGAAATACGATCTGCCGCACGGCCTCGCGCTCTCGATCCTGCTGCCGCACGTCGTGCGATGGAACGCGCCGGTGGCGCACGAACGATACGGCGCGCTCGTCGACGGCTCGCCGTCAGGCGGTGCCGACGCGCTGGCGGGACGCCTGGAAGCCTTCGCCTCCGCGGGGGCGCTCGGCGGGCGGCTGCGCGATCGGGGCGTGACGGAGGACGCGCTCCCCGGGCTCGCCGGCCTCGCGGCCGAGCAATGGACCGGCACGTTCAACCCGCGGCCGTTCGATTCGACGGGTGCGCTCGAGATTTATCGGGCGGCGTACTAGAACCCGTTCAGGAACATGTAGCGTCCGGCTTTAGCCGGACCTGTCCGGTCCGCCTGAAGGCGGACACTACAGAAGTGAAGCCGGACACTACACAGCCTGGTACCGCGCAATCGTCTCGCGCGAGGGCGGGGGCGTGACGAACGAGACGACGATCATCAGCGCTGCCGCAATCAGCGTGATCGGCACGACCGGCAGGAGGCCGAACCACGCGAGCGCTCCCGGCGTCGTGGCCGTGTAGATGACCGCCGCGGCCGTCCAGAGCGCCACCGCCAGGGCGCCCCACTTCGTGCTCCTCTTCCAGAAGAGCGCGCCGAAAAAGAGCACCGACAGCGCCGCGTAGCCGGAGAACGCGTACTGCACCGCCAGGTCGAAGATGCCCTGCGGCGCGCGAAGCGCGATGGCGTACGCGACGAGTGTGAGAACGACCACGAACGCGCGGCCGGTCTGCACCTGCACGTGCTCCCCAAAGCGGGTCTTGCCTCCATAGAACGCGAACACGTCCTCGGTGAACATCGTCGAGAGCGCGAGAATCTGCGAGTCGCTCGCCATCACCGCGGCCATGATGCCGGCGCCCAGGATCCCGGCGAGCCAGAGCGGCGCGTAGCGCTCCAGCATGATCGGCACGACGTCGTCGCCCGCGGCCTGGCGCCGCAGCGCGGTTCGTTCGTCCGCCGGCATCGACGCGGGCGCGCCGGCAAGAGCGCGCCGCGCCTCCAGCTTCTGCTCGATGCGCGGGACGTCGCGCATCGCGTTCGCGGCGACGCCGAGGAACACGCACGGCAGCCAGATAGCCAGGATGCAGAGCGGATAGAAGATCACCGTTCGCTTGAACTGGGTCATGCGGCGCGCGGTGAGGCAGAAGATCGTGATGTGCGGAAACGCGATCGTCGAGAGCGGGATGAACGTGTAGCTCAGGAACGTCAGCGGCGAGAATCGTTCGCGCGTGAGGAGCGGCGCCGTGTCCGGCGCGCCGAGCAGCGACTCCATGGCCGCGGGGAATCCGCCCATGCCACGGCCGATGACGACGATGGCGATTGCGCCGAAGGAGAGGAACAGGACCGTCTGGAACGCGTTGACCCAGGCCGTGCCGCGCATGCCTCCGAAGAACACGTAGCTCATCACCACGAGCGCGACGACGGCGCCGCCGAGCCAGTACGGCACGAACCCGCCGGTGATCGCGCGGAGCGCCGTGCCGCCGCCCATCACACCGATGATGATGTACGGCACGAGCAGCGCCGCCTGCACCGCGAAGATGACCGTGCCGATGTGGCCGCACTCCCAGCGATCGCGGAACATCTGGACCGACGTCATGAAGCCGTGCCGGCGCCCGAGCGCCCAGACCCGTGTGCCGACGAAGAAGAGCGTCAGCGGGATCACGAGCGCGGACGAAGACGCCATCAGGCCGAACGTGACGACGCCGTTCGCGAACGCGTGGCCGGCCGACCCGAGAATCGTGAACGCCGTCATGTTCGTGCCGAAGAGCGACAGCAGGAACACGGCGGGACCGAGCGCGCGGCCCGCGAGGAAATAGTCCTCCGCCTCGTGATCGGTCGGCTTCGGATGTCGGAAGGCGAAGATGCCGATGTAGAGGACGACCGCGAGGTACGCGAACACCAGGATCGCGGGGATCAATGCCGGCGCTCCGGGGAGTCCTCCAGGTGGCCCGGCCAGGCCACGGTCGTCAGCGTCCACATCAGCAGCGCCGCCCAGACGCAATACGCCGCGTGATACGCGAGCCCGATCGGCAGGAATCCGAGTACGAACGGACGCGCCGCGCGCCAGAACCACAGATCCTGGTGCAGCACGTAGAGCGCGACCGTGGCGAGGACGAGAAGGATCGTTTTGAGCCGCATGTCGTCAGGATTGGCGAGCAGGAACAAGCAGACTAGCACGGGCCGCTCGGTCGTCGCTGATAGAATTGCTGACGTTCGCGTGTCCTGATGATCTGACCTTCGAAGGAGAGCGAGATGACCTGGCTGGCGTTTGTCGCAGGCGCGGTGCTGTCGTGGGGCGTGTACGGCGCGATGCTGCACGGAGGTCAAGTGAAGCTGGGGAGCCCGATGCGCGCGCTGCTGTGCGTCGGCGTCGCGTACTTCCTGATTGGCGTGCTCGTACCGGTGGCTGTGCTATTCAGCCAGGGGCAGGGCCTGAGCGGCTTCAATCGCGAGGGAAGCGTCGCGGCGACCGTCGCCGGCGCGCTCGGCGCCCTCGGCGCGGTCTGCATCATCTTCTCGTTCCGCACCGGCGGAACGCCGACGTACGTGATGCCGCTCGTTTTCGGCGGGGCGCCGCTCGTCAACGTCCTCTACACGATGTACCTGCACCCGCCGAAGGCCGGCGTGAGCCCGATGCTGTACCTGGGCTTCCTGATCACGGCTGTCGGCGCCGGGATGGTCCTCTACTTCAAGCCGCAGGCGTGAGACGAGAGACGCGGATCTCGCGGATCTGTGAGACGCGGATCTCGCGGATTGCACGGATCTGAGAGATCAGCGTACATCCGCGTGATCCGCGTCTAACGTAATCCGCGTGATCCGCGTCTAACGTGATCAGCGTCTCACGGGAGCGACCTGCTCCGGCGTCGTCACGCCGGGCGGCAGCTCGAGGATGCGGATGTTCCGGAAGTGGATCTCGGCGCCCTCGGCCTCGAGGCACAGATAGCCCTTCTTCTGCGTCGACCCGCGCACGCCGTTGACGAACTTGCCGTTGACCGACAGCTTGATCACGCCGTCCACCGCGACCACGTCGTAGACGTTCCAGTTGCCGCGTCCGAGCGCTCGGTTCTCGACCGACATGCTCCGCTCGCCGCGCGGGTTGTCAGGAATCGTTCGAACGCGCGCGACGCCCCAGACCTCACCATGCACGTAGGCAATGGGCGGCTCGACGCCGTTCTTCATGTGCAGCTTCGGCCAGTCCAGCTCCAGCATCTGCACCTCGACGCCGTTCGGCAGCGGGTTGTCCGCCGTCGTCATCGTGTCGCTCCAGACGAAGACGCCCGAGTTCCCGCCGGGCTCCAGGTGCATCCACTCGAGGTGCAGCACGAAGTTCTCGTACATCTCCGCGCTGCACATCACGCCCGTCGGCTTTCCTGAATTCACGAGCAGGCCGTCGCGCACCTTCCACGTGTCCGCCGCGGTGTTGATGTTGACCCAGCCGGTGAGGTCCTTGCCGTTGAAGAGGCTCTTCCACTCGGGAACGGGCTGCGCCGCCGCGGCGGAGGCGAGCCCGGAGACGACTGCAGCGAGGACGAAGGATTTCATGAGCGGGAGTATAGCGTTCCAGCTTCCAGCTTCCAGCTTCCAGCTACGGCGCGTTCGGAACCTGGAAGCTGTTAGCTGGTAGCTAGTAGCTGGGGGTGTAACATGACGCGTGTGAAGGTCGTGCAGCCGCGAGTGAGCTACGCCGATCTGGAGCGGGCGCCGGAGGATGGACGCCGGTACGAGCTCTACGACGGCGAGGTGTTCGTGGTCCCTGCTCCGCTGCCGAGGCATCAGGTTTCCCAGCAGCTCGTGCTCGAGGTGCTGCGGAACTACGCCGCGCGCCATGGCGGTTTCGCCGTCGACTCGCCCATCGACATCCTATTCTCGGACTACGACGTGCTGCAGCCGGATGTCGTGTTCTTCCGTCGAGAGCGGCAGCACCTCATCGATCTCGATTCGCCGATCCGGCATGCGCCCGATCTGTGCGTCGAAGTCCTCTCGCCCTCGACGGCCGCGCCCGACCGCGGCCGCAAGATGCAGATGTTCGCGAGATACGGTGTGCCGGAGTACTGGATCGTCGATCCGCACGCACGGACCATCGAGGTGCATCGTCTCGTGGAACACTCGTACACCGCCGCCAGCGTCGCGCATGCCGGCGACGTGTTCCTCTCGCCAACCATCGACGGACTGACGTTCAGCGCGGCGGCAGTATTCGTCGACTGACTGCGTCTCGGAGCGGACACTACGGTCGCGAGGCTGAAGCCGGAACTCCACTGCGGTCCGGCTGAAGCCGGACACTACTGGTGTCCGTAACCCTGGACCGTTACGTCTTGCGCTTGAACCGGAAGAAACCGCTCTGGTTGAACGTCGCGCCGAAGTGCAGGCGGTTGATGCGGTCGAGGAACCCGATGTTGTAGTAGTCCTGTCCGCTGTAGAACCGCACGAAGAACCCCCAGCCGCCGTTCTCGAACGGGTAGCACGACAACTGCGGAAACCACGAGAACGACAGATCGGGATCCGATTCGACGACCCCGGGGTTCCAGACGATCCCGACGGATCCCTCGAGGCGGCGCTGGCAGGGACGGACGCCCTTGACGGTGTACGCGGTGCCCAGATTCAGCCGCGACCGGCCGATCAGATCGACGGTGTCCTCGTCCACCCAGGCGCGGGGATGGTGCTCGTACTCCGCGCGGAAACGAAGCTCCTTGACAGCCTGCAGCTCGACGACGTTCGTCATCCAGTTCCGGCTGTAGTTGACGCCCACGCGGAAGTAGTTCGTCGAGAAGCTTCCATCCACGCGGTTGATGGTGTCGCTGTCCGGCACGATGCCCGGGGGCGCGCAGTCGCCGGTGTCCGGCGGGTCGCGTTCCTGGAGCGTTGTGATGCAGCCATCCTGGCCGTTGGAATGGTGGCCGACGATGAAGTGGGCCTCCCACAGCCCGACGTTCGGCAACCGCGACAGGGCCTCCGCGACGTCCGAAGTGACGGCCGCGCGCTGCACGTTGTCCCTGAGGCCGCGCGCCCACAGAATCTGGAAATTGCCTCGCGGCATGTACGAAGGCGTGCGCACGGGCCTCGACACGTCCCTCGTCATCCGAATCCGCACGGCCGGGGTGCCCGAGATCGAGATCGCGAACTCGCGGATCCGGTCCCGTCCACGCAGCTGCTGCGCGTCGATGTCGATGACGTCCGTGAAGTTCTGGTACGCGACGAGATGCGGGAAGATGTCGCCTTCGAGCGCGTTGGGAAAGCGGGCGCGATCGCCGTCGCCGCTCTGCAGCGTCCAGTAGATCTCGGTGCCTTCGAGGAAGGGAATGATCGGTGGACGGTTCGTCTCGGTGGCATCAGCAGGCGGAATCTGCTGCGCGTGGGCCGCCGCGGGAAGCCCGACCCCGATCGCGAGCGACAGAAGAAGCGCGTACATGTTCATTGCGCACCCGTGATCAGTTGAGTCCCTGCATGCCCTTGTAGATCGCCAGCCGCTTCGCGCGAAGCGTGCCCGGCGCGTATTTCTTGATCCAGTTCCGGCCGGTCTCGTCGAGGAACAGGCTGGCCCTCGCGCCGGCGTCCTTCGAGCCGCGCTTCTCCATCACCGCACGGAAGTAGTAGTGATTGAAGAGGCGGTTGAACTCGGTGAAGTAGATGTCCGCGACGCGGCGATCGCCGCGGATGATCATCATGTTCTCGTCGTTGTCGTTGGTCGAGGCCACGCTGAAGTTCGCGGACCCCGTGACGACGACGGGATCGGACGTGAGCGGATCCTTGAGCAGAAACTTCGAATGGATGAAGCTCACGTGGCGGTTGAGCGCGAGCTGCCGCGCGTTGGTCTCGCGGGCCCACTGGTACACCGGATCCTTGAGGTTCGAGCCCCAGGCCTTGTAGACGTTGTTCCGCGCGTTGAGGACGACGAACGGCTTCGTGCTCCGCGAGTTCGGCTTGTCCTCTTTCTCCAGCAGCAGGAAGACGACGTTCTTCTTGTTGCTGTTGTCCTTGAGCGCGGTCTTGAAGAGCTCGTTGATGCCGAACGCGAGCGTGACGCACGACGTGACCTTCGACGAGTCCGCGAGATCGACGTACAGCTCGAGGACCTTGCGGCCCGAGCGAGGGCTGAAGACCGACGTCACCCCTTTCGGGATCGTGCTGACGGAGACGGGCGCCTTCACAATCGCCTCGACCGTCTTTCGGTACGCGTTCTTCTTCCGTCCGGCCACTGCTTTCGCGTCACCCTTGGCCGACCCGGGGTTGCGCGAGATGATGTCCCAGTACTTCCGGAACGCGAGCACCGCGGCCTTGTTCCGGACCCAGTGCCCGACGTTCGTCTGCCCGCTGAAGCCTCCGAGCGACAGGTTCGTCGACCCGGTCCAGACGTCGGTCGGTCGCCCGCCCCTCAGCAGCACCATGAACTTGTTGTGCTGGATGCTCGTCGGGTTCGCGTCGCGCTCGATGATGTGCGACTTGGCGATCCCTGCCTGCTTGATCGACTTGAGGTTCTCCATCCTGGGGAAGCTCTTGATCAGCTTTCCGTTCTTGTCCCGCCGCTCGTTTACCTTCGCGTCGATGACGATGCGGACCTTCACGCCGCGATCGATCGCCTCTTTGAGCGCCTTGACGACCGGCAGGTAGTGGAACTCGTAGAAGCAGCACAGCAGCGTGTCGCCGCGGCGCGCGTTCTTGATGAAGGTCAGAATCGCTTCGTCGAGATCGCGCGTCAGCCACTGCAGCGCCTCGGCCGCTTTCGACTTCGGCGTCAGCTTGTCGGGCTTCTTGTTCCCGAACTTCCGCGTGTACGCCTGGCTGCTGGCGACGCCGCGGTTGAAGAAGATGTCGTGCTGGTCCTTCGTATAGAGCGCCTCGGTCCGGACCGTGACGCGGACCGGCGCCGCGGTGCGATCGAGCCTCGACGGCTTGCCGCGCAGAGGATGGAAGAAATACGTGTACTTCGTGTCCGGCTGGCCGGTGAAATCGTCCCAGACGAAGCTCTGGACCGGGTGATCCCACGTGCTCACGCGCGTCTTCGGCGTCGGCCTCGGAACGATCGACTTGAAGACCTTGAAGCCGGGCATCTTCGTTTTTGGCCCGCTGCCCACGGACCGTTCGACCGCGAACCCGAGCAGATTCCGCTTCGCGGCATCCGAGGCATCGATGGCGAACGAAACCGTGTTCGTCCCCGTCACGGCGAACACCTGAAAACCGCCGGTTTCCCCGGATTTGAATCTCATTGGCTCCCCCTCGACACTTCGGAGGACGGTGCGTACAAACGGATCTCCAGCTTCACCAGTACTTAACGTCGGGTTGGATGAAATCGAACAGGGGGCGTTGCGAGCGTACTGGCCGCGCCAGCTGAGCAGGCTTCTGCTGCACACTTTTAGAATGCTGTAGTGTCCACCTTCAGGTGGACCTGTTCCGGTCCGGCTGAAGCCGGACACTACAGCTGTATTGACGCCACGCGAATCAGTTGGAGGTGCCGGTCCCGCCCTTGCCTATCGCCCAGAGGAACTTGTCCGTGCGGATGAAGATCTGGCCGTTCGAGATGGCCGGCGACGCGAGGCAGTAATCGTCGAGCGGGTTCTCGGCGAGCACTTCGAACTTCGGGCCAGCCGCGAACACCGATGTCAGCCCTTCGTTCTCGCTCGTGACGTAGAGCTTTCCGTCGACGAGCACCGGCGATGAGCTGTACGCGCCGGTCTTGAGCCGTTCGGGCCCCCACACGACCGCCCCGGTCTTCACGTCGAGGGCGTGCACGACGCCGTTGTCGCGCACGACGTACAGCAGCTTGCCGTCGCTGATCGGCGACGGCACGTCAGGCCCAAGATCGAAGCTCCACACCTTGTGGCTCTCGGTGACGTCGCCCGTGCCACCGGGGCGCAGCGCGAGCATCGGCTTGTTGCGCGTGGGCGCGACGATGAGGCCCGAGACCATCACCGGCGAGGCGACGATGCGGTAGTTCGGGTTGTTGCTTGGATTGAGCCCGTTCGCGCGCCACAGTTCCTTGCCGGTCGCGGGATCGTGGCCCGTCACGATGTCACCGCCGGTGACCGCGATCTCGACGTTCTTCCCCGTCCCCACGAGCAGCGGCGTCGTGTACGCGTCCGGCGACTCCGAGATCGCCGCCGTCGGACGATCCACTTTCCAGATCGTCTTTCCGGTCTTGCCGTCGATCCTCATCACGTACGACGGATCGTCGGTCTTCATCCCGTGCAGCACCTGCACGTAGAGCGCGCCCTGGTGCAGCAGCGGAGACGACGCGTAGCCCCAGTTCAGCCCGAAGCGGCCGTAGTCCTTCTGGATGTCGCGCGTCCAGAGCTCGGTGCCCTTGAAGTCGAACGCCTTGAAGATGCCCGTGCCGGTCATCACCCAGACCGTGGTGCCGTCGGTGACGGGCGACGGCGTCGACATGTTCTGCTTGCGCTGCTGATTGTTGCCGCCGCCGAGCGGCTTCTTCCAAATGGGCTCGCCCTTCTTGCGATCGACCGCCCACAACTCGAGATCGCCGGTCGTCATCGCCGTCGCCACGTTCAGGAAGATGATATCGCCCCAGATGATCGGCGTAGCCCCGCTGCGGCTGGGCATCGGGAGCTTCCAGGCGACGTTCTCTGCGGTCGACCACTTCAGCGGCACGTTCTTCTCGGAACTGACGCCGTTGGCCTGGGGCCCGCGCCAGGCGGGCCAGTTCTCCGCCGAGACGCCGATGACGCCGACCCATCCGAGAACGAGAGGCAACACGATGCGCTTCATCAGCACGCTCCTGCTACGTGACACCGATATCCTAGATCACGATCGCGGCAGAACCGAACTCAGCCGCCACCCGGCACGCGAAGGTTCTGCTCCTTCTTTTCGCCGTCCGCCAGCGTGACGCGAATCGCGCCGGTGTCCATCTGCTGCAGAACTGCCGGGTCGTACCAGGAGCCCGGCTCCGGATCAAGTACAGGAGCCAGCCGATATTCGCCAGCCGGGAGGTTGCGGAACGTGAATCGGCCGTCGGTCGACGGGCGCGTGGACACAATGCGCCGCGATTGCGGCGTGCGGTAGCGCGGATCCGACGGATAGATCACGAGCGTGTAATCGGCGATCGGCTGCGAGCGATCGTTCGTGACGAGCCCCGTGATCTCGGACTGGCGATCGACGAACGTCACGACCGCGCCGCCGACGCCTTGCGTGCCCTTGATCTCGACCGGAAAATCGAGCGAGTCCTGGTCGTCAATCGTGGACGATCCGAGAAACCAGCCGGCGCCGGCGCCCGACGCGGTCAACCGGTACCGGCCCGGGATCACGCTCGAGATAGTGAACTTGCCCTCGGCGTCGACACGTCCCGGCGCGGCGCTCGCGACGTCGCCGGACGCGCCCGGTACGGTCACGGGCTGCAGCGTCACACGCAGGCGCGAGAGATCCGCGGGCGGCGGCGCGGCGCCGTCGAACGCGATGCGGCCCGCGACCGGCACGCCGGGCTGCAGGAGCAACACGACGTTCGACACGTTCCGGCCGTCGACGGTGACGTCTGCCGCTCCCCACATCCGCGTGGGATCGGGCGGCACGGCGGCGCCGCGGCCACGGCCCGCGGGCCCCGGCGCACCGCGTCCCGCCGGCGGGGCCAGGCCTCTCGCCGCAGGTCCTCCTTCGCGGCCGCCTCCAACCGTCGCGCGCGCGATCAGCCGGTACTGTCCGGGCGGCACGTTCTGGATCCTGAACGCTCCGCTCTGGTCGACTCGCGCGCCACCCGGGTTCAGGCCAGGAACGTCGAACGCCGTGTTGATGAGCGACACCTGCACGTTCGCCGGCATCTGGCCGGACGAAGCCGTCACCGTGCCCTCGACGCGCGCGATCGGCACGACCTGATACTGGAAATCGATGCCGCTCTTCTCTTCGCCTGCCCCGACCGGCACCATCGACGCGCTCGCGGGCGCGGTCGTGCCTGGATAGTAGACCGGCGCGTACCCGGTGCCCTGTTCGTCCTCGACGGCGGCAGACACGTTCGCCTTCACCTGCGCCAGGCGCTCGGCGATCGCCTGCGCCTGCGCAGGGTTCTGCTGCGCCACGGCTTCCGCTCTCTGCATCATCGACTGCAGAGCGGCCTGCTGCTCGGCCGCGGCGCTTCGCACGGCGACGTTGCGGGGCGTCGCGGACACGAGATAGTCGCCGGGCTGGAGGCCGAAGATGCGATACATGCCGCGATCGTCGGTCTGATCGTTTCCCGCCTGCTGCAGCGTCCGCTGTCCGCCCGGCATCACGAATCGCAGCACGCGAACAGGCGTGTTCGGGACCGCTTCGCCATGTTCGTCGACCACGGTTCCGGTAATCACGCCTCCTCGCGCCATCACCAGCTGGACGTCCAGTTTCTGTCCGTCGGCCAGTTGAATCGGCGTGCCCGGCCGGCCGGGGCTGCGCTGGCCGAATGCCGCGTTGACGTGTCCGGCCTTGGACGCCGTCAGCGTGAATCGTCCTTCCGGCAGCGCCTGAAATCCGAACCGTCCGTTCTCATCGGTCGTCGTCGAGCGTCCGCCGCCGACCTCGGTGCCGCCCGACAGCGAGACCCGCGCGCGGCGTGCCGGCTGCCCGCTGCCCATCACGACCACGACGCCGTTGATCACCCCTTTCCCGATCGGCATCGCGCCCGGTGCACCGGGCGGCTGATCCCTCGTCACCGCTTGAGGGTCGCGCGGAGGTTGAGCCGGCACCTGGAGGTTCGCGAGCGCCGGGAACCACAGCGTGCCTAGCAGCGCCAGCCCAGGAAGGGCGAGCCCGCATCGAACGCCGAACGAGCGATTTCTCTTCATGATGCTGTGTTTAGACGGCTATCCCCCAGGACGAGGTTGGGGGGCCGGCGGCGCTGTGCCGATGGTTACGACGGCCGGAATGGGGGCGTTTCGGCCTCTATAGAGAGATAGTTGTAGTGTCCGGCTTTAGCCGGACCTCGCGGCGGTCCGCCTGAAGGCGGACACTACAACTGTTTTCCCGCCGGCTAAAACCTCCACAACGCCAGCGACTCGAGATCCTTGACGACGATGCCGTTTCCCGTGAGACCGGGATGCGCCCAGACCGGGGACTCCGCGAGCGTATAGCGTTTGACCACTTCGAACTGCGCGGGGTTTGCCCGGAACACGACGAGCTCTCCTTCGGTCGTCATCGCCAGGACCACTCCGCCTGCCGTAAGCAGCGCCGCATTCTCGGCCTCGCGACCCTTCGTCGTCCACATCGTCTTGCCCGTGGCTGCTTCGAGGCAGAAGAACTGGCCGCTGTTGCGATTCGAGAGGCCGTAGAGGAAGCCGCCCGATTCCACGGGTGTGCTCATGTAGAGTGGCAGGCTGGCGTTCGCCCAGGCCTCGACCGCGCTCCATTTGCCGCCCGCCTGCGACACGCGAACGCCCGCCGTCGGCTTCCCGATGCCGCCGTAGATCAACAGGTCCTTCACGACGAGCGGTGTGATGCTGTTCTGGTCGTAGCTCGTCGTGAATGGTATCTGCCACAGGAGACTGCCATCCGCGAGCGCGACGCCGACGATCGCGCGGCGCGATTGCGTGATCACCTGCCGCGTGCCGGACATATCGGCGACGACGGGGGACGCGTACGCGGGTCCATCGCCCTTCCACGACCACTTGACCGTGCCGGTGGCCGCGTCGAGCGCCAGGAGTGCGCCGTCCTGTCCCCCCGCGTGAACGATCACCAGACCGCCGGTCACGACCGGCGACATCGCGACGCCGAAGTCGGGGACGGTCGACTTGAAGTCCTTCTTGAAGTCTTTTCGCCAGATCACGCTTCCGTCGCGTGCCTGCCACGCGGACAGCACGCCGCCGATGCCGAACGTGAACAGCCGTCCGCTATCGTGCACGGGCGTCGACTTCGGCCCCTTGCCGTGCGACGTTGCGGCAGGGTTCATGTCGTACGGCGCGTCGTACGACTGGCGCCAGATTTCCTTGCCGCTCGCCAGATCGCGCGCGACGAGCGCTTCCTGCTCGCCGACCCTCGAGAACAGGTACACGCGATCGCCCACCACCAGAGGTGACGAGTGGCCGAGGCCTGCCGGCACTTTCCAGGCCTGCTTCGGACGATCCGGCCACGCAGCCGGCGGCTTGAACGACGCAGTCGCGACGCCGTCCCGCGCTGGTCCGCGCCACTGCGGCCAGTCCTGCGCAGAGACCGTCGACAACAACGAGAGGAGGATCAGGAAGGTCCTGTGCATCATGTTCACTCAGCTCTGAGACCCTCGAGCACTCGTCCTCCGAGCGCGGCGCGCGTCGCGACGATGGACGAGAGGAGGCCGGCCACGACGACCGCCGCGAGAAGCAGGAGGAGACCCGTGTCCGGCAGCGTGCCTCCGCGCCCGAGCCACGCAGGCGCGATCGCGATCGCCGCGCTGCCGGCGCCGGCGGCGAGGCCCGTGCCGAGAAGAAACGCCGCTTCCGCGAGGATCATCGTCGTCACGCTGCGCGCGTCGTAGCCGACCGCGCGCAGGAGCGCGAGCTCCCTGCGGCGCTCGAGGACATTCCTGAACATGACGGTCGCGAGGCCGATCGTCCCGAGCAGCAGGCCGAGCCCTCCGAGCGCCTGGAACGTCGAGAGGTACGTGTTCTCCACGCGGTGGAACGCGGCAAGCCGCTCGGATGTGACAGTGGCGTCGACGCCGTGCGGCTCGAGTTCGCGCTCGACGGCGCCGGCGAACGATCGCGCCTGCTCGACTGACTGCACACCCGGAACATCGACCAGCAACAAGCGATAGCCCTGCAATTGCGGAAACAGTTGGACGAATCGATCCGGGGCCATGACCAGCTCGCCCTGCAGGACGCTGTCGCTGAGCGCGCCGACGAACCGGATTACGAGCGGTTGGGCCGCGCCGGTATCGATCGAGAACGTATCGCCTACGCTCGCGTGCAGGACGTATTGCAGCGACGTCGCGTCCGCTACGACCGGTACCGCTCCGTCGGGGAATGTTCGTCGCAGGAGGAGCCATGGATTGGCGCGCTCCTCGTCCGATTCGGCCATCGAGGACGAGAACGTGAAGCGATTGCTCTCGATGAACCCGTCCTCCGGTGCGACGATCGTCGGATTCGTCGGCCTGTAGAGATTCAAGCAGCTGACATCGTCGCCGCTGCGGACGCGGAAGCGCGTGAACCGTGCGGCGGCAACCTCCGGCGCCTGGATCATCAGCGCTTCGCGCCCGGCCGCATCGTTGGGATTGTGAAGAATCGGGATCTCGGATTCGGCGTAGAGAACGTAGCCGCCGGTACCTGACTTGCGATCCGCGTCGAGCGCGCCGCCCTCGCGGCGGAACGCATCGACCGAGACGATGATGAACGCCGCGGACGCGATGAGCGCGGCTGACAGGACGCTGCGCGCCGGCCTGAAGGCTGCGCTCCGGAAACCCAGCCGAACGAGCGACCACGTTCCCTGGCCCGCGATGGGACGCGCAGAGCGCGCGCGGAGCCACGCGGCGAGCCACGTCAGCGTCGCGAGGAGGAGCGCGGCGCCCGCGCCGAAGAACGCGCCGGTCTGCGCGCGAGGTACTGCGAACGCCAGCATCAGCAGGCCGGCTGCAACCGCGGCGAACAGGGTCGACAGGATTCGATTCCGCCGCGCGCGTCGCGAATCGCCCGCAGATGGCGAATCGATCGACTGCGCGCTCAGGAGAGATCGGGGCGTCATCCGTCCGACCGAGCGAAGAGAAATCAGGACGCACAACACCGCCGCGATGACGCCGCCTGCAAAGCCCGCCGCAAGCGTCTCCGGCCGCACGTGCAGCTCGAGCATCGTCGTTCCGACCGCGCCGACCCACCATGTGCGCAAGCCGTGAACGATCAGCCGTCCGTAGGCCAGCGCGCCGGCCACGCCGGCGAGGCCGCCCAGGATCGCCAGGACCAGCATCTCGCCGATGAGCAGGCGCCGGATCGTGGCCATCGTGTAGCCGGCCGCCCGCAGAATGCCGATCTGCCGGAGGCGCTGTTCGACGCCGAGCTTGAAGAACAGCACGGCGAGAAGCAGCGCCGAGAGGACGAGGAAGAAGCTGAAGTAGGTGAAGTACTCGCCGAAGTCGGTGGCACCGCGAGCCGCACCGAGTGCGGACGCCCTGACCGGCGTCATCATCACACCGGTGGCCTGCAGCGGAAGTTGCGCGGAGACCGCCGTCGAAACCGTCCCGGTCAGATCGCTGAGCGACTGCGTTCCGCTGATCAGCCGCACCGACGTGGCGTGGCCGTAGCGCGATCCCCAGAGCGACGCGCCGCGCTCGTAAGCAATGAACGCCTTGGGCGTCGTGCGGTACTCGTCCCAGTACTCCTCGTCAACGGGACGTACACGCGAGAGATCGATCGGGAACGGCGGGTCCCAGTCGCCAAGGCCCTTGGCTTCGGTGATGCCGGGATATTCGGGAACCAGTCGCCGGCTGGCGGCGAAACCGGCAATCGGCAGGATCCGCTCGAGCGTGAATGTCGCGGTACGGGTAGTCAGACCGGTGGTTGCGTCCCAGAGGTAGTAATCGACTTCGATCCGATCGCCAATCGACGCCGACAGATCCCTGGCGGCCCACTCGTTGAGCGCGATGCCGTCCGGCGTCAATTCGGGCGGAAGATCTACGTCGGCGACTTCCCGCACGGCCAGCCGGGCCATTGGATTGATCGGACCTGCGGCGGTGATCAGCGAGTACGGAACGCGGCGGTCGCCCTTCCTGAGGCTGTTCGCGAGATAGCTGAAGACCCGAACGTTGACGCCGCGAATCGTCGGCAGCGACTTGACGAGGTCGTCGCTCATCACGCCGCTCGAGTGCTCGACGATCACCGCGTGCGGGGCCTCTGACGTGATTCGCACGCCGAGATCCTCGAGCGGGAGCGGGAGTCTCGGCGGCGCTGCTCGTCCCGGCCCGGCCGCGAGGATCGTGTTGACCTGCCCGGGCACGGCCAGATCGCGCTGGATGCGCCGGAGTGGCGCGAACACCGCGCGGACGTCGGTCTGCTGCGGCCGCAGCGAGAATTCGCCGAGACGATCTCGCGGCAGAACGCCGGCGAGCGTCAACCGCACGGTGCGCGCGACGTCCTCCTTGCGGCCGAACAGCGATTCGACGGGTATCTGCGACGGCTTCTGCAGCCGCGTCAGGAGAACGTCGCCCTCCTTGCCGCCCACTTCCGCGGCAAGCGCAGGCGACACATAGACGCCGTCGATCGGCGGCATCCCGTGAAAGCTCCAGAACCGCTCGTCCACGCCGTACACGAGCACGCTCGACGCCCGGCGGCCCGACGACTCGAGCGTGACGAACCCGTCGGCGACGATGAGCGGCGCGACGGCCACGGCGCGCTGCGATTCGCGTACCTGGTCCGCCGCGCTCTCGCGGAAGAAGCCCATCGACGAGATCACCGATTCGGTGTTCCCCAGGCGGCTCAACGCGAGATCGCGCAGGCTGCCGCGGACGGAATCGCCGACGACCAGCGCACCCGCCAGCACCGACACCGCGGCGGCGACGCCGAGCACCACGGCGGTGTTGGTGCGCCAGTAGTATTTGGCGCTATCGAGGGTCAGTCTATTCAGCGTCAAGGTTCAAGGTTCAGGGTTCAGGGTTCAAGGTTCTAGGTTCAGGGTTCCGCCGTTCATCTCGTATCTGACGGGAAAGCGGTCGGCCAGCGCGGCATTGTGGGTGACGACGACGAGGATGGTCTTGCGGCTGGCGTGGAGATCGAGCAGCAGCGACGCGACGGTGTCCGCGGCCGCGCGATCGAGGTTGCCTGTCGGCTCGTCGCACAGCACGAGCATCGGATCGCGGATGAGCGCGCGCGCGAGCGCCGCGCGCTGCTTCTCGCCGCCCGACAGCTCGCCCGGCCGGTGGTCCAGACGATCGCCCAGGCCGACCTGCGTCAGCAGCTCGCGTGCGCGCGCTTCCTCGCCGGCGCCGCGGCCGGAGGATCGCGCCACGAGCGTCGGCGCGAGCACGTTCTCGAGCACCGAGCATTGCGGCAGCAGCGAATGATCCTGGAAGACGAACCCGATGCGATCGTTCCGGAACGCGGCCTGCTCCCGCTCGTTCAGCCGGAACGGATCCTGGCCGTCCAACGTCACCGTGCCGGACGAGGGCGCGTCGAGGACGCCGAGGATGTAGAGGAGCGTGCTCTTGCCGCTGCCGGAAGGCCCCATGATCGCGACAGCGTCGCCGCGATCGAGCGACATCGTGATCCCGTTGAGGATCGGCAGATCGCCGCGCGGCGTGGGGTACGACTTGGCGACGTTACTGACGCTGAGCATGGGACGCGAACTCCCGGTACACTTCTTCGGCGGCCTCGGCCATGCGATCGACGCTGTAGTGCTTCCTCACGCGCGCCGCGCCCGTGGCGCCGAGCGACGCCGCGCGATCAGGATTCCGCCACAGGTCGAGCCACGCGTCGGCCATCGCCTCGGGATTGTCGGCGTCGACGAGCATGCCGCCGCCGGTCGTGCCGATGATCTCCGGAAACGCGCCGCGCCGCGGCTGCACGACCGGGACGCCGTTGGCCATCGCCTCGAGCAGGAAGATTCCCTTCGGCTCTTCGTAGGTCGCCGGCACGGAGAGCACGTCGAGGCCCCGGAGGAACTGGATTTTCCCCGCGCGATCGACTTCGCCGCGGTACTCGAACTGCCCGTCGAGCCCCCACGTTTTCAGATCCGCGAGCACGCCGTCGAGATATCCCTGGTGCTCCGGCGCCAGATAGCCCGCGGCGACGAGCCGGGACTCGCCGAGGCCGGGTCGCGCGCGAAAACGGCGGTACGCATCGACCAGCGCGTGCAGGCCTTTCTCGGGCGCGATGCGCGCGAAGTACCCGATCGTGAATGGGCCCGATGATTTCGGCGGGCGCGGCGCATAGCCGTCGAGATTGATCCCGAGCGGCACGAGCCGCATCTTCTCCCGCGGAATGCCAAGATACCCTGGCATGTAGTCGTAGTAGTACTTGCTGACGGGGAGAAACGCGTCGACGTACACGCTCGCGGCGCGGATGAGATCCATCGACTGCTGTTTCCACGGCTGACCGAGACCGTCGAGGAACAGATCTTCACCCTGCAGCGTGCAGCAGATCGGCGCCTGCAGCGTGCGCTTGAGCGGCTCCGCCAGGCCCAGGAGCAGCGTATAGGGCAGGTTGATCACGTCGAATCGCGGCTCGACCTTCAGCCAGTCGAGCAGCTTCGCGATCTCCTTGCGCTGGAACCCCTCCTCGCCGCGCAACATCGAAACGGTCATCTCGCCAAGGCTCTTCGGATCGACCTTGATCTGGCGCCTCGCCGCCATCTTGATCACCCACTGCGCGTCCCAGATGCGATCCAGGATCCGCGGCGTGTGGCGGAAGAACGACGAGTGCTGCTCGAGGAAGACGCTGATGCCGCCGAACGCGACGCGGCCCTGGCTCACGTTGCGCTCGTCGGTTCGCGTGGGCGTATAGACGGGCGTGAGCACGACGTCATGCCCGCGCGCCATGAGCGCGGACGCGAGCGCGTTGTCGCGCAGGCAGCTGCCGCAATACATGTTGCCGGCGCCGCCCGTGAACGAGAGGATTCTCAACTCACCCCGAGTGTACTCGACGGGCGAGGCCGGTCGCCGTCAACGAACGCCCGGCAGCATCTCGATGTCGCTCGTCCGATGATCGACTCGCGTGTACAGCAGCGAACGCCCATCGCGCGTGACGCTGACGTAGGAGGTCGTCACGCCCGGAGGCAGCCACGCGACGGGAACGAGCTTCCGCGACGCGAAGCTGTACATCTCGACCGTCGCCTGCGGCTTCGTCGAGTCATCTATGAGGAAGATGCCCGTCTCGGCGACGTCGAACCACCGCGGCCGGCCCCGCCCGACGACGTTGACTTCGGGACCTCCCTCGAGCGGGATTTCCCAGATACCCTGCACGGGCGGAGGCTTGGCGTAGAAGAGGCGTCGGCCGTCCGGCGAAATGACAGGGTCCTCGCCGCCGTTCCGTGTCATTTTCTCCGGCGTCCCGCTGGCCGATGGCATCCTCCAGATCTGATAGTCTCCCGTTCGATCCGACGCAAAATAGATCCACTTGCCATCGTGCGACCAGGCCGGTCGGATGTTGTTGTATCGATCGGCGATCACCGGTCTGATGATGGGGCTTCCATCAGCGGGGACGACATGGATGCTCCACTTGCCGCCGGGCTCGAGCGCGTCGAACGCGATCGACCTGCCGTCGAAGCTCCAGCAAGGGCTTCCCACGCGCCAGCCGCCGAAGTTCGTCAGCTGTCTCGCCTGGGATCCGTCGCGGTTCGACACCCACAGGTCGCTGTGCCCGGACCTGAAGGACGCGAATGCGATCCGTGTTCCATCAGGTGAGAGCATCACATCCGTGTCATTGGACGTCGACGCGACAACCCGGAAGGTTTCGTCCCCTGCGGCCAGGCGATTCGGAGAGGACGGTATCCGCAGTTCCCAGATGTTCACGTCGTAGCCCGTCGTCTGATAGACCACGCCGGCACCGGCACGCGCCAGTGAGGGCTTCATGGTCCTGATGTTCGCCCACACCAGCTCGGACGCGCCGCCGGCGACGCCGACTCGCCACAACCCGGGGTCCACGAGGCCGGCGTCATGGACGATGCTGCGGCTGTCCTGCGCCCAATCGAACGCGGCCACGCTATGGCCGAACGTCAGCTGCCACGGTTCCCCCGACGGTTGCAGGTGCTCGAGCTTCTGCAGGAAGACATCGCCGCCGCGGCCTTGCGGGTTCAAGCGAACGAACGCGAGATATCGGCCATCTGGCGAAACAACCGGATGAATGTCGCTGAGATGCGCGGGAGGCTTGGTCAACTGCCGCCTTTGGCCGTCCTTGAGCGAGTACAGATGGATAGCCGACGTGAGACTGGAGTCGTTCCGATCGCCGAAGACCAGGTAATCGCCATCCGGCGTCCACGAGAGCCCGTACGACCAGTTGCCGAGATGCCAACCACCGCCGTGGACCAGCCCCCTTCCGTCCCCCACGCCTCGAACAGCGGCTCCTCCGGACCGCCAAGCGCGGGCACCACCATGATCATCCGGCGTCCGGCGACGACTCGTATGAACGCGATGCGCTGTCCGTCAGGCGACCACGCAGGGGCATGGTCGGGCGCGGCATCGCTCGTCAGCTGCCGCGCACCAGATTTGCCATCGATCGAACTCGCGTAGATGTCGAAGTTGTCTTCGTTCTGGCCGTTCCAGGCAAAAGCGACGAAGTTCCCTGCAGGGGACATCGCCGGCTCGACCTCCAACCCCGGGAACCTGGTGATGGGAACCGGCCTGTCGGCTGACACGGTCGGTGCGGCTTTCTCGGGCCTCAGCCCAGCCCACAGTGCCGCGCCGATAAGCACAAGCGCGAGCAGCGCAAGCAGCACGCTTCGCGCGCGCAGTCGTGGACGCTGCGCCAGCTCGGCCGGAGCGGGTCCCGACGCGTCGGCGGGAGCCGTCCCCGATGGCGCGGCTGGCAGGCCGGTCGAGACCACGTCCACCGGCGCGATGAATCGATATCCGCGGCGGGGCAGCGTCTCGACGTAGCGAGGCGTATCAGCCGAATCATTGAGCGCCTCGCGCAGTCGTCGCACCGCCGCGTTCAAGCCTGCCTCGTAGTCCACGAATGTGTCGGGACCCCAGAGTCGATCGCGCAACTCCTCGCGCGTGACGAGCTCGCCCGGGTCTTCGAGCAGCGTTTGCAGAATCGCGATGGATTGATCGGGAACCTTGAGGCGGGTGGAGCCGTTGCGCAGCTCGCCCGAGCGCCCGTCGAGCGCGAACGGGCCGAACCGAACCACGGGAAGGCTCCCCTTCTCTTGCATGGTCGCCTATCGAAACTCTCGCAGCATCTCGATGTCGCTCATCCACGAATCGAATTGCAAATACAACATCGAGTGCCCGTCACGCGTGACGGTGAGGTAAGAGGCTCCGGCAAGGCGCCGGCCGGCAGGCAGCCGCGCAACCGGACCGAGCTGTCGCGAGGCGAAGCTGTACATGTCGACCGTCGCCTGCGGCTTCGCTGAGGCATCAATTATGAAGATCCCGGTGTCGGCAACGTCGAACGCCATCTCCGTGCCTCGCTTGCTGATCAGAGTCTCCGGGCCGCCGTCGATTGGAACTTGCCAGATGCCCGGGGTTGCGCGCTTCGCGTAGTAAAGATGCCGGCCATCCGGCGAGATGATCGCCTCTACGCCGCCCCCGCGGGTAATCTTCTCCGGAGGGCCGCCGGCGAATGGCATCTTCCAGATCTGCCAGTCCCCCGTTCGATCGGATCCAAAGTAAATCCACCGGCCATCGAGCGACCAACTCGGGCGGACGTTGTTGAACGAGTCGGAAGTCAGCGATTTCACGGTTGGGTTACCGTCAGCGGCTACGACATACAGATGCCACCCGCCACCCGGGCGGGTCGCGTCGAACGCGATCCACTTGCCGTCGGCGCTCCAGCAGGGACTCCCGACGCGCCCACTCTCGAAGTTCGTCAGCCGTCTCGCCTCCGATCCGTCCCGGTTCGAGACCCACAACTCGCTGTGGCCCGACCGGCGAGAGCTGAATGCGATTCGGGTTCCATCCGCTGATAACTGCATATCCGTGTCAGCGGACGTCGACGCGACCACGCGGAAGGTCTCGGCTTGGCTATTCGGGGAGGACGGCGTGCGCAGTTCCCAGATGTTCGACTCGATCAAGGTGTTCTGATAAACCATGCCGGCACCGGCACGCGCGATGGAGGGTCTTGCCGCCCTGATATGTGGGAACACGGCCTCGGGCGCCCCGCCGGCGACGCCGACTCTCCACAAACCTGGCTCGACGTGGCCGCCGTCGTAGATGACGCTGCGGCTGTCGCGCGTCCAGTCGAACGCGGCCGCGTTGTAGCCGAAGGTCAGTTGGGCCGGTTTCCCCGTCGCTTGCAGCTGCTCGAGCTTCTGCAGGTAGACACTCCCGCCACCTGTGGTCAGCGGGTTCAGGCGCAGGCGAACGAACGCGAGATATCGGGCGTCCGGAGAAACGACCGGGTGAATGTCGCCGAAATTCGCGGGCGGACGTGTGAGCTGGCGTCTCTTCCCATCCTCGAATGAGTACAGGTGGATCGCCGGGGTGGAGGCGGAGTCGGTCTGATCGCCGAAGACCAGGTGCTTGCCGTCCGGCGTCCACGACAGCCCGAACGACCAGGCGCCGCGCCACGACGCTCCTTCAGGTCCGGCCTCGAACAGCGGCTGCTCTCGACCGCCGAAAGAAGGCAGAACCACAATCTTGCGCGCTCCGCCCAGGTCACGGACGAACGCGATCCGTAGACCGTCGGGCGACCACACCGGTTCAAAGTCATCCGCAGCGTCTGTCGTCAGGCGCTGCTGAAAGCTGCCATCGATCGATCGGACGTAGATGTCGAAGTTGTCTTCCGCCTCGCCGCCCCATGTAAAGGCAACGAACTTTCCATCGGGAGAGATCGCCGGATGCAGCTCCAATCCAGGGAAGCTCGTGATCGGCACGGGCCGCGCGCTACTTGTCGTTGCCTGCGCACCATCACGCCATCGCAGTGCGGCCCAGACTCCGACGCCGATAAGCGCGAGAGCGACGATCCCAATCGCCGCCCGACCGACTCGTCCGATCCCTGCACGTTTCGGAGTTGCTGAAATGGAAACGTCCGCCGCCAACGTCCCATCGATCTGTCCGATGAATCGATATCCGCGGCGGGGCAGGGTCTCGACGTAGCGAGGCGTATCAGCCGAATCGTTGAGAGCCTCGCGCAGCCGGCGGACCGCGGCGTTCAAACCGGCCTCGAAGTCGACGAACGTCTCCGGACCCCACAGCCGATCGCGCAAGGCCTCGCGCGTGACGAGCCCGCCGGGATCTTCGAGCAGCGCCTGCAGAATCGCGAGGGATTGATCGGGGACCTTGAGGCGCGTCGCGCCGTTGCGCAGCTCGCCGGACCGCCCGTCGAACGTGAACGGGCCGAATCGAACGACCGAGGATGCGTTTCCCTTCAGGTGCATGGCGCGATCAACCACCCGTCGAGAGGAGACGAAGGGTACTACATCTATCGGCGAGAGCCGGCCGCCGGCGTCGCGGTCGGTCGTCCCGCCCGTCCTCGTCGATCCCCTAACTGGAAGTGAACCAGGAACTTGCGGTGTCAGCTGCGTGTCAGGCCGATTTCAGGCAGATGTTCGGCCGGCGCAATTGAGGTAGACGGCGGCGCGAGCGAGTTTCGGCTCCGAAGGAGGAGCCGATGCTCACGAAACTCTCGCGATGCCTGCCTGTTTGTCTGTTTTCGGCGGTCCTGGCCAGCTGGTTGGGCTCGACAGTCGCCGCGCAGGTCGAGCGCAGGCCGTGGCCCTTGGTCCGAATCCCCGACCCGGTGGCGCGCCGGGCCGCCATCGACGCGATGGAAACAGCCTCCGCCCGGTTCGCCGACGCTGACTGCCGAAAGCTCCTGACCGACTTCGAGGACGGTAAGGGTCGATCCCTTGCCGACGGACTGTCCTCCCTCAGCGTCGACATTCAGAGCTATCTCACCATGGTCACGTTCATCGACGACTCGCGCAATCCAAGGTGCGTCGGCGGAGTCCTGGCGCTCACCGGCCCAGGTAGCCGCGTGGTACGTGTCTGCGCTGTCGAGCTCAAACTGATGACCGCGCAGCAGCGCGAGTACGTGGCCGCCACGTTCATTCACGAGATCCTGCACACGCTGGGGCTGAACGAGAACCCTCCTTCGCCGAGCGAGATCACGTCACGCGTGCTCGCTCGATGCGGACGGAAGTAGGGTGTCAGGCAGTGAATCGTGAACGTTGCTGCTTCACGATTCACTGCCTGACACCTACGCCGTCTGGAAGGCCCTGGCGCGGAAGAGGAACTCGACGATGTTGCCTTCGTGAGGCTGCAGCCAGTTGAGCTGAATCGTGGGGACCGGACCGAGGTTGAGACGATCGATGTGCACGGCATCCAGCAGCCGGCGGCGCAGCTCGTCTTTGCCCGTGATCGCCGTGCACACGAGCGTCGGCCCGATCGCGTCGATCATCTTCGCTTCGGGGCACTCGACCACCGTCACGAACGGAAACATGTATTCCTGCTTGACGATGGCGGCGTCCGGCGACGCGCTGTGGACGACGGTCGGCAGCAGGTAGTCGGCGAGGCCGTCCTTCACGACCCGCCCTCCGTCGCGGTAGCGGGCGGTCACGTCGGTGACGCCCGGCGTCTGCAGGTTCGCGTCGATCGCGCCGGAGATCGCCTCGGCCACGCCCGGCACCGTGAACGCCGCGAGGCTCGCCTCCGGGTGATCGGGCTTCAGCGGCTGCACGGCCGCGAGGCGCTTGCCGATCGCGTCGGCGATCTCGCGCGTGTGACGGCTCGCCCAGACACCCGAGCAGTTGATGCAGCCGCGCCCGCTGTTCGCGTAGACGCTCTCCACCATCAGGTCCAGGTACTTCTCCCAGTTGTCGACCTCGTCGTCCCCGAGGAGGATCTTCGAGAAGCCGGGACCGTGGGCCTGAACTCTCGGATCGCCGCGGTAGCGATCGACCGTCGCCTGACCGCCGAAGATGAGGCTGCGACTGCAGTGTTCGAGCACGGCCGCGCCGACGTCCCCGGCGCCCGGATAGACGGAAATCGATTCACGCGGGATGCCGGCTTGAAAGAAAGCCTCCGCCATGCGGTACGGCGTCCACGGCTCCTGCGGTCCCGGCTTCAGCACCAGACCGATCTGCATGGGGATGATCGGCAGCCACAGCGTATGGACGCCCGGCGAGTTCGATGGCAGGACGAGGCCCAGCACCGGGCTCTGCGCCTGGTAGCTGATCGGCACGCCGCGTTCTTCGCCGTGCCCGCTCGAGAGCACGTCGAGCGACAGCCCTCGCGTGAGCGACGTCAGGATCCGCCGCATCTCTGCCAGCACGAACGCGTTCTTCTTCATGTTCGCGCGGCACATTCGCTCTGGAAGCCCCGTGCTCGCCGATTGCGCCCGCGCGAACGCCTCGGGCGACTGCGTTCCGTCGCCCATCGGGAGCGTGGCGTTCATGTAGAGCTCGCCGGCGGCGCCGACGCGCGCGATCAGATCGTCGATCGGGATCTCGCGCAAGGCCTCGCGCGCGCGCTGCGCCTTGCGCATGTCGCGCCCTATCAGGCCGCCGTTCGCGCGGCTGACGCGCGCGATCGGCTCTCCCGTCGAGAAGTGCACGACGTCGTCCACTTCGAGGCTCGTGTACGGCTGGCCCCAGCGGAGAATCGGTATTTGAAGCATCAGTAGACGCCCACGGTCGTTGTCGCGGCGAGCGCGCGGTACGGCCGGACGCCGCTGACGCCGTCCCAGGGATACAGATTGCACGGCGGCTCGCGCTCACCCTCGTCGCGCTCGAGAAAGCCCGGCATGAAGAACTCGCGCGTCAACGTCGTCAGCTTGACCCGCCCGGTCTGGCCGTACTCGACCGGCTTCGCCGGCTCGTCGAGGTCCACGACCTCGGTGACCGCGCGCGGTTGCGGAGCGTAGTAAGTGATCTTGTAGTTGTTGTGAGGACCGGACGGGCTGCTGGCCGCGAGACCCATCAGCGTGTTGCCATACGTCGGCGTCATGTACGCCCCGTCGAGCAGCTCTTCGTGCGCGAACCGGTTCCATTGCGGCGTGAACTCCGTGCCGCCGGAAAAAATTCCGGTGATGCCCGCCTTGCGGATGCTCGTGCCCATCTCCTCGAGACGGAGCGCGAGCGCTTCGAGCAGCTTGGGCGTCGTGAAGAGGCACCTGATGTCGTGACCGGCCTCGAGGATCGTGACGGCCTGGTCGATGACGTGATCCTTGTAGGCCTGCAGGTGCTCGGTCCAGCCCTTCTTGATCAGCTTGATCACCCAGCGCGGATCCAGATCGACCATGAAGCAGATGCCGCCGCGGTGCTGCGCGAGGTGCTCGATGGCGAGCCTGAGCCGCCGCGGACCCGACGGTCCGACCATCAGCCAGTTCGAGCCCAGCGGAAACTTGTCCTCCGGCAGCGTGTCGCTGAAGTTGGAGTAGTCGATCCGGAAGTCCTCGTGATTGATGCGCGACTTCGGGATTCCGGTGCTTCCGCCGGTTTCGAAGACGTAAATCGGCTTGCCCGCGTAGCCCTTCGGGACCCATCGGCCGACCGGACCTCCGCGCAGCCATTCGTCTTCGAAGGACCCGAATTTCTCGAGGTCGTCGAATCCCTTCACGTCGGTGATCGGGTTGAAGGTGAACTGCTTTGCGCGCTCGAGCCAGAAGGGGCATCCCGTCGCGGCGTCGAAGTGCCACTTGACGATCTCGCGCACGTGCGCGTCGAGGCGCTCGCGGGCCGCCTGAACCGACGCCGTATCCGGTTGCCGTGTGGTCTCGTGCATGGGGTGAATCGTATCAAACTCGGCGGGCGGTTCAGGCGGACGAGCGGCCGTGCTTCTCCGACAACGACCGCAGGAACGCCGCGCGCTCCAGGGCCGCTGGGGCCGAGACGACGTCTTCGAGCGGGGCCGGCAGCCGCCAGGTCCAGTTGAGATGATCGACGACCGCGGGCACGTTGACCCGATCGCGCCACCCGAAGATGTCCTGGAGCGGGAGGATCAGGATGTTCGAGCCGGAGGCGAAGAGCGCCTCGAGCAGCACGTCCCTCAGGCGATCCGAAAACGGTGAATCGCTGGTGAACCCGGACCGCGCGAACACCGGCAACGCGAGCAGCGCCCGCCGCTCGCCGTCCTCCAGGCCGTCCCACCATTCAGCCATCGTCTCGGTGTCGTGCGTGCCGCTCGTCGCGACCGAAGTCGCCGCATACGACGATGGATCGTGGAATGGCTGCCCGGCCTCGTGCCACTGACGTTCCCAGCGGATGACCTTCATGCCGGGAAGCCCGAGCGCGGTCAGCGTCTCGCGCAGGAAATCCGGCACCGTGCCCAGGTCCTCGGCGACGATCGTCGCGCCGCTCTCCGCGAACATCGACAGCAGCCGTTCCCCCATCGCGCGCTGCGCGTGCTCGCCAACGGGCTGGAAGCCGGGTTCAACTCCGGCCTTGCGAACGAAGGTACGAAAGAACCCGATCAGGTGATCGATCCGGAAGCCGTCGTAGAGCTCCGCCGAGCGGCGCGCGCGCGCGCGCAGCCACGCGTCGCCCGTCGCTTCGACGATGTCCCACCGGTACGCGGGGAGGCCCCAGTCCTGGCCGGCCTCCGAGAACGCGTCCGGCGGCGTGCCGACCGATGCGTCGAGATCGAACTCCTGCTGCCGGGACCAGACGTCGGCGCTGTGGCCGCTGACCATGAACGGAAAATCTCCGAACAGGCCGACCGGGGCCGCTTCGATGCGCGCCCGCTGCCACTGCTCGTCCGCGATCCATTGCAGGTAGCTGTAGTAGCGCACGTCCCGATCCAGCTGCGCGCGCGCGTCCGCGAGCGCGCCGGGATCCCGATCCCTGACGCCGGGATCCCATTCGCGCCAGTGCCGGCCGCCATACGCGTCGTGAAGCGCACGAAACAGCGCGTAGTCTGCGAGCCACCACGCCTCGCGCTCCTCGAAGCTGCGAAGCGCGCGAACCCGAGGGTCGCCGGTCTTCAGCAGACGATCCGCGAACCGTCCGAACGCTGTTCGAAGCGCGCGGCTCTTCGCAACGCGAACCGCGGCGTAGTCGACGCGCTGGACGCTGTCTCCATCGCCATGCCAGGTTTCACGCGCATCTGGTTCTTCCCCCTCCACCCATTCGTCCACTTCGTCCAGCGCGATGTAGATCGGATCGATGGCCATCGCGCTCAGCGCGGAGTACGGCGAGCTCTGGCCCTCCTGCATCTCGTTCATCGGAAGGAGCTGCACGAAGTCGAGCCCGGCGCTCCGCAGCCATCGGCCGAACAGCACGAGATCGGGAATCTCTCCAATGCCCCAGCTGCGACGGGACGGTATCGAGAACAGCGGCACCAGCACTCCGGCGTGGCGTCCCCTGGAGAAGCGCGGCGCGCGATCAGGCATCGACGCTCTCCATCAGCCGGCGAACGCCGTCCGCGAACGCCCGTGCCTCCGGCAGCAGGCTGATGACGACGAACGCTTCGCGCGGGAAGTCGAAAAAGAACCCCGGGTACACGATCACGCCGTCGCGCTCGAGCAGATCGACGACGAGGTCCTCTTCGCTGCGAGTCGACGGAACGCGGAGGACCGCAGACCAGCCGGCGTCGGCATGCAGGACTTCCACCGACGGATGCGCGCGGGCCGCCGACAGGAGCGCGGCGTGGTTGACACGGATTCTGTCGAGAATCTGCCGGCGCACCGGCGCGCCCGACACGATGAGGTGTGGTGCGGCAACCTGCACGGGAGTCGAGACCGACAGGTACGCGTCGCAGATGATCTCGAGCCGCTCGAGCGCGTCGCCCACGGCCGCGTCCCGCCCCTCGACGAGGATCCACCCCAGCTTGACCTGCGGAAGGCCGGCCGACTTCGACAGCCCGCCGAGGCGGAAGGTCAACGTGCCGGGAAACGGCAGCGGCGTCGGTTCGCTCTCCGTGGAGAGCGGATAGTCCGCGAAGACCTCGTCCACGATCAGCGCGGCGTGACGATCGGCGCAGCGCACCGACAGCTCCGCGGCTTCGTCCTGCGAGAGGGTCGACCCGGTCGGATTGTTCGGGCTCACCGCGAGCACGGACCGCACGGCCTTCGTCCAGTGCCGATCCACCTCGTCGAACCCGATCGTCCAGCGTCCGTGGTAGTCGAGGCGGTACTGGATCGCGTCGACGCCGTCGAGCGTCGTGAGATGCTCGAACAGCGGATAGCTGGGCGCCGGAACCATCACGGCGTCGCCGTGCGGCGCGCACAGCAGCTTGAAGAGCAGCGAGTACGCCTCGCTCGTGCTCGCGGTCAGCACGATCCGATCGGGATCGGCGTCGACGCCGCGCCGCCCGTAGTCGGCGGCCACCGCCTGCCGGGCTTCCGGCAGGCCGAACGGGTGCGGTGCATACGTCAGGCCTTCCGGCGATCCGAGCGGCTGAAGCATGGACGATGGATAGTCGAAGCCCACGCACGTCGGGTTCGAGACGGTGAGATCGATCAACGATCGGCCGCGCGCGCGCGCGCGCCTGACGGCCTGGGCTATCCGGTTCGGCGACAGACTGCGGGGCACGCGCTCGGAGAACATCCACTGATAGACTACAGGACAACATCCGCCGCCGTATGGCACTCGCACTCGGCTTCGACGAGCTGCTCCGTTACACGAACGACGAACGCGACAAGTGGCGCGCGTGGCTCCTCGCGCATCCTGCCGCGATGGACGCGACCCTGCAGCCCGGCGCACGCTTTTCAACCGTGGGCAAATTGATCGATCATATTTTTCTCGTCGAGCGCAGGCACCTGCAGCGGCTCACGACGGATCCGCTGTCGGACTCGACGGGGCTGACCGGGAACAACGCCGTGCCGCTCTTCGACTACGGCGCGTCCGTCAGGCGGGAGCTCGGCCAGTACGTCGAGGAGCTGGGCGAGGACGACGCGGACGAGCCGCGGACGTTCAACGTGCGCGACAGCGACTACTCGATGACGCCGAGGAAGCTGCTCTTCCACATCCTGCTGCACGAGATGCGGCACTGGGCGCAGATCGCGCTCGCCGTCCGCCTGGCCGGCCTCGAGCCGCCGGGCGATCACGATCTGTTCTTCAGCCGCGCGCTGCGGTGACTCATGTAGTGTCCGGCTTCAGCCGGACTTCTCGGGTCCGCCTGAAGGCGGACACTACACGAAGCGGCGGAAGGCGGACGCTCCGTGCTACCGCACGCTCTTCCTGATCATCAGGACGAGCGCATCTTTCGGCGCAAACCAGTACTCGTATGTCGGCCCGCCGGGGCCCGCGACGAAGTTCACGCCGGCGCCGGTCTCCATGTTTTGCCAGATCGCTTCCTGCGTGTCGGGCGCGAACGTCATCGTCACCTTCTGCGACGCGGCGCCGTGATTGAGCGCGATGAGCATCAGGACGTCCGCGGACTCCAGGAAGCGCGTCTCGACGAAGCCCTGGCCCCCGTCGATCGTCACCACGGGCGCAACACCGGCACTCGAGACGAGCTGGACCAGCCGGTCCGCGGAGAGCGACGCGTCCGACGCGTTCACGACCGTTCCTCCGCTCGCGACGAACTGCTTCAACCTGTCGGTCGCCGACGGCGGCAGCTCGAGAGCGGACGTGACGACGACGGCTCGATAACGGGTGGGATCGACGGAGCGTGCGATCTCGTCGGCGTGGAGGACGTCGACGGGAATGTTCCGCCGGAACAGGGCGGCGTGCGCTCTCGCGATCCCGCTGGCGTCGCCGCGCGGATCGAACAGGAGGGCGACCGCCGCGCGTGACGGCGCCAGCTCGCCGAAGAGCGCGGGGTTGCGGCTGATGACGCCTTCGAACGTTCCGCTATCGGGACGCTCCACGAACGTCAGCATCCGGGCGCCGCGTGAGACGGCTGCCCACGCGGCAAGCCTCCGGTCGGCGGATGGAATCGAGGCGTCGGCCCTCATCCACCATCCGCGCTGCCGGCCCGCGGCGGCCATCCCGTCGAGGGCGAGCGCAAGGCGCTCCGGCGGCAAGAGGCCGGCGGCGATCGTCGTGCCGTAAGAGTGGACGACCTCGCTCATGAGCCAGTCGTCCTGCGGCGGCTCGCCGATCGCCGTCCGGAGAATCGACGGCGTTCGCGCGCGGCTGACCGTTCGCGCGCCGCGCGCCGCGTCCACCATCAGCTTCAGGTCGTCGCGAACCGACATCCGCAGGAAGTCCTCCCGCGCCGGCATTCCGTTCGAGGCGAACTGCCGTACCCGCTGCGCCGTGTGCGGGCACATGCAGACCCCGTCGGGCGGATCGTCGAACGGATCGACGGCATACAACGCGGCGGTTCGTGAGGCGAATGCGGATGCGGCGGCCACGAACGACCGGTAGTCCTCCCTGATGCCCGGATGATCGAAGCAGATCTGCGCGCCGGCCCGGGCGCCCGCCGCCGCACGATCCTCGGGAACACGCCGGCCATCGGCGTACCGCCGCAGGATCCATTCCGGAGGCGTGGGGTCGAGCCGCACGATCACGCGGAGATCGGACTGCGCCGCGGCGGCAACCACGCGACCCGGGGCGTCGAACACGTACTTTCCGCGGAAGGGTTCGGCGTCGCCCCATCGGACGTGAGTCTCGATCGCGTTGAAGCCCATTGCGCGAATGGACTGCAGGTCGCGCGCGAGCCCGTCGCGGCTGATTCCCGTGGGAGGAACGTACTGAACAGCCACCGGCACGAAGGGCTCCGGGTGCAACGATTGCCCCGCGGCCGCGACACATGCGATTGTTAGCAGTACTGGAAGATGTGACTTCACGAGTCTCTCTCAGTCACGCTTCCGGCTGAAGCCGGAAGCCACGGAACTATTCCACGGAACTATTCGAAAACCGCGCCATCACGAACATGACCGACTCCATCACCGAGACCACCCTCACGACACTCGACATCATCCGTCGGGCGTCCGAACGCATCAAGCCCGTCGCGCGCGTGACGCCGCTCGTCGACGTCTCGGGCCCCGCCGGCCGGCCGCTCTTTCTCAAGTGCGAGAACCTGCAGCCCGCGGGCGCGTTCAAGATTCGCGGCGCGTACAACATGGTCGCGCAGCTCACGCCGGCCCAGCGCGCGGGCGGCGTCATCACGTACTCGTCTGGCAACCACGGGCAGGCCATGGCGCTCGCCGCGCGCACGCTCGGCGCGCCGGCCGTCGTCGTGATGCCGACCACGGCGCCGCGGGTCAAGATCGACGGCGCGAAGTCGTTCGGCGCCGAGGTCATTCTCGCCGGAGCCACGTCCGCCGATCGACGCGCGCGCGCCGAAGCCGAAGCCGCCGCGCGGGGATTGACGATGGTGCCGCCGTTCGACCACGAATGGATCATTGCGGGCCAGGGCACCGCCGGCCTCGAGATCCTCGAGCAATGCCCGGACGTCGCCGCCGTGCTCGTGCCGATCGGAGGCGGCGGGCTTGCCGCCGGCGTGTCCGCCGCGATCAAGCAGTCGGCGCCGCACGTCGCCGTGATTGGCGTCGAGCCCTCGGGCGCGGCGAAGATGAAGGCGTCCGTCGACGCCGGGCACCCCGTCACGCTGCCGAAGACCGAAACGATCGCCGACGGCCTCATGCCCGTGAGACCGGGAGACCTCACGTTCGCGCACGTGCAGAAGTTCGTCGATCGCATCATCACGGTCGAGGATCCCGACATCGTCAAGGCGGTGCTCTGGATCTTCAGCAACGCCCACCTCGTCGCGGAGCCGAGCGGCGCCGCGACGACGGCGGCGGTGTTGAGCGGCGCGCTCGACGCGGCAATCGACGTCAAGGGCCCGATCGTGGCAATCGTCAGCGGCGGCAACATGGCGGCCGAGAGAATCGCGGAGTGGGCGTGCCGATAGAGACGTTCGCGATGGAGCGGATGCAGTCGACGTGGGAGAACATCGTCGACTACGACATGAGCGAGAGCGGCGTCCGGCCCCTGACGCTGCGCGAGCTGGTCGAGATGGGCCTCGACCTCGAGGCCTTCATGGATCAGCCGCTCGGCTACTCGCAGTCGAACGGGACGATCGAGCTGCGCGAGCGGATCGCCGCGATCTATCCGGGCGCGGGCGTCGAGTGCATCGAGGTCACCAACGGCACGTCGGAAGCGAACTACCTGATCGCGCTCAGCCTGCTGCGATCCGGCGACGGCGTCGCCATGGAAGTGCCGAACTACATGCAGCTCCCCGGCGTGTCGCGGAGCCTTGGCGCGGACGTCACCAGCTTTCGTCTTCGGCTGGAGACCGGCTGGGAGCCTGACTGGGACGAGTTCGAGCGCGCGGTGACGGCGAAGACGCGGCTGCTCTACCTGTCGAATCCGAACAACCCGACCGGATCGATTCTGTCAGCCGAGGCCATGACGCGCATCGTGAACAGGTGCGAGCGCACCGGCACGATGATCGTGGCCGACGAGGTTTACCTCGGAGCGGAGATCGATCGCGAGCGGACGGCGAGCTTCTGGGGCATGAGCGATCGGGTGATCGTCACGAGCGGCCTGTCGAAGGCGTACGGCATCCCCGGCGTGCGGGTGGGATGGATTGTCGGCCCGCGAGAAGTCGTTGCTGCGTGCTGGGCGCAGCACGACTACCTGACGATCGGCCCGAACAAGCTCTCCGATCGCGTCGCGCGCGTCGCCGTGGAGCCCCAGAACCGGGAGCGTTGCTACGGGCGGACCCGGGCGATCCTTCGCCACAATCTTCCAATCGCGCGGGAGTGGATCGCTGGTTTCGGCGATCGTCTGTCCTGGCGCGAGCCGCAGGCCGGCGCGATTGCGCTCGTCAAGTACGAAGGCGTCGAGCCCAGCGTCGCGCTCGCCGAACGCATCCGCGTCAACCAGAGCACGCTCGTCGTGCCCGGCTCCCACGTCGGCCTCGAAGGCTACCTGCGGATCTGGCTGGGCGGCCGGGAAGAGTTCCTGCGGGAAGGCCTGGCCCGCATCGGCCAGGAGCTGAAGGCGGGGACACTCAATCGGGACAGTCACGCGTGACTGTCCCGATTGAGTGTCCCCACCTGTTAACCGACTGGCAGAAACTGCGTAGTAGGAGGTGAGGAGTTTCAAAGACCCCATGTTCCACCCACGCACTTCGACCGCCATCCTGTTGGCATTACTGACTTTATCGACACCGGCCGCCGCGCAGCAGCGCGCGGTGGCGCCGGAGCGGCAGCCCGAAACCACGGCCCAGATCCTCGTCGCCCGCGACGATGACGCGAGGGAGACGCGGGACAAGCTCCAGGAGCTGGCCAGGAAGCTGCCGCCGTCGGTTGGACGGGTGCTCCGCACCGACCCGTCCCTCATGGGGAACGACGCGTATCTCGCTACGTATCCTACACTTGCAGCCTTCATCAAGCAGCACCCCGAGATCAGGAACAACCCGGGCTTCTTCTTCGAGCACATCGGTTCCGCCGAGTTCTGGAACCCGTCGCCCCCGGAGTCCAACGCCTACCGCTTCTGGCGCGACGTCGTGCAGTTCCTGTCGATTGGCTTCGTGTTCCTGTTGATTGCCGGTTCGTTGATCTGGATCATCCGGACACTCGTCGAATACCGTCGGTGGAACCGCGCCTCGAAGGTCCACACCGACGTGCACAACAAGCTGCTGGATCGGTTCACGGCCAACGAGGACCTGATGGCGTACATGCAGACGCCGGCAGGCAAGCGGTTCCTCGAGTCGACGCCGCTGCCGATGGACAGTCCGACCCGGCCGGTCGGTGCGCCCTATTCCAGGATTCTGTGGTCGGTGCAGGTCGGCATCGTGCTCGCGACGGCCGCGCTCGGTCTACTCTATGTGAGCGGCAGGGTCGTCGACGAGGTGGCGCAGCCGTTCTTCGCGATTGCGATCGTCGCGCTCTCCGTCGGGGTCGGGTTCGTCGTATCGGCGGGTGCCTCAATCGTGCTCTCGCGCCGCCTCGGATTGTTCGAGGGCGCTGGCAATGCCAAGGTCCACAACGTTGAAGACGCGAACTGACGATCGATCATGACCTTCACCCACGCGCACTCCCTCGATGCCGTCGTAGATGACGTCGACGTGGCGTTCGAGATGGACGAAGATGCCTTCCGCGCGTTCTACGATCGCACCGCGCGTCCGCTCTGGAGATACCTCGCACGGATGACGGGCGAGCCACAGCTCGCCGACGATCTCCTGCAGGAGAGCTACTACCGCTTCCTGCGCACGCGCGCGGCGTGGGAGAGCGAAGCGCACCGCCGCGCGTATCTGTTCCGCATCGCGACGAACCTGGTCCGCGACGGCCACCGCCGCTCGCGGTTCGGACGCACCGTCGCGCTCCCGGATCCCGACACTGACGCGCGCTGCGCGACGTCGGACGATCTCGCCGAATCGACGGCGCGGCGCACCGATCTCGGCCGCGCGATGGAGCGCCTGCGTCCGCGCGAGCGTGCGCTGCTCTGGCTCGCGTACGCCCAGGGCCACGCGCATACGGAGATCGCCGAAGTCCTGGGCGTCAAGACCGGAAGCGTGAAACTGCTCCTGTTCAGGGCGCGGCGGAAGCTCGCCGGCCTCCTCAGGCAGTCGGGAACGACCGGGGTCAGGGGGAACCTGTGAAGCCCATCGAATGCCCTCGCGAAGACGACGTCCTCGACGCGCTGACGACGGGCCGTTTCGACGACGAGCTCAGGCATCACGTCGCGTCGTGCAGCATCTGCGCAGACGTGATCGAGGTCGCGTCGCCGATTCTGGTCGATCGCGAGGATCGCTCGCACGCGCCGCACATTCCCTCGTCGGCGGTGATGTGGTGGCGCGCGCAGATGCGCGCGCGCCAGGAGGCGGCCCGTGAAGCCGCGCGACCGATCGCGGTCGCGCACATCGTCGGCGTCCTCTGCGCGGCCGGGATCGGGATCGCGCTCGCCGTCATGCTCTCACCGTGGCTTCGCGGCACGATGGTGGACGTGGCGGGCGCCGCGTCCCGCAGCCTGACCGGCTTCGATTCGCAGGCGACGGTGCTCGCGAGCGGATGGGTCCTGCCGGCGCTCGTGATCAGCGTCCTGCTGCTGGTAACGCCCGTCGTCATCTACTTCGCGGTGGCGGAAGACTGAGGACCGGCCTCACTTCCCCATCGTCAGGGTGACGCCCGCCTTCGCGCCCGTGTGCTCCCCTTTCCGCACGATCTGGATACCGTTCACGATGACATAGGGAATGCCGCGCGCGTACGCGTGAGGCGCCTCGAATGTCGCAGCGTCGCCGACGGTTGCGGGATCGAATACCACGACGTCCGCGGCCTGGCCGGCGGCGAGCCGACCTCGATTGGTGAAGCGGAAGTGATCCGCGGGCAGCGACGTCATCTTCCTGATCGCCTCCTCGAGGGTGAGGATCTTGCGCCTGCGCACGTACTCGCCGAGGACTCGCGCGTTGTTGCCGTAGCCGCGGGGGTGCGGAACGCCTTCGCCCATGGCGAGGACGGAGGCGTCGGATGCGAAGCCCACCTGCGGATGCTTCATGATCCGATCGACGTCGGCATCGGACATGAAGTGATAGACCATGGACGCGCCGCCGGCGAGCATCATCGCGCGGGCGGTCTCGAGCTGAGCGTCGGCCGACTCGGATCCCTTCAGCTTCGAGGCAATCTGCTTGATCGACAACCCGTTCAGCGACGGATCGGCGCGGTACGAGGCCACGACGGCGAACGAGAGATCCGGGAGACCGCGCTCGGACAGCAGGCCACGCATCTCCTCCTTGATCTTTGCCCACGTCGCCTCGTCTGTCAGCCGCGCGGCCACCTGCGTCTGCCCGCCTTCAAGCGCCCACGACGGAAATCGGATGCCGAGCGAAGAGCTCGCCGCCGTGTACGCGTACTGATCCGCCTGCACCGCGGTACCCCGCGCTTTCGCAGCGTCGATGAGCGCGAGCGCTTTCTCGCTCGCTCCCCAGCGGCTCGGGCTGTCTACCTTGAGGTGTGAGATCTGCACGCGACAGGTCGAGAGCTCGCAGACGCGAATCGTTTCGGTGACGGCCTCTTCGAGCGCGGTGCCTTCGTTGCGCATGTGCGAGGCGTAGACGCCGCCCGCGTTGCCTGCGACCTGGGCGAGCTCGAAGATCTCGAGGTTCTTGGCGTACGTGCCGGGCACGTACTGGAGACCGGTCGAGAGGCCCACGGCGCCATCCACCATCGCGCGCCAGACGAGCGACTTCATCTTCGCGAGCTCCGGAATCGTCGGCAGCCGATCCGTCGTCCCCATCACCGAGCGGCGGACCGTGTTGTGGCCGATGAGCGTCGCGAAGTTCACCGACACGCCAGCCTGATCGACCGCCGTCAGGGCTTTCGAGATGTCGAGCGCCGACGATCCGCAGTTGCCCGCGACGATCGTCGTGACGCCCATGCGGACGAAGTTCTCCGCGCGCGGCGTGTCCGCGAGATCGTCGGCGTGCGTGTGGACGTCGATGAAACCCGGCGCGACGATCAACCCCGCCGCGTCGATGACCTCGGCCGCATCGAGGCGCGCGAGCGTTCCGATCGCGGCGATCTTTCCGTTGGTGATCGCGACGTCGGCGCGGCGGCGGGGCGCGCCCGTACCGTCGACGACCTGACCGCCCGCGATCAGCAGATCGTAGCGGGGGCGCGGTTGAACGGGGGCCTGCACGACGAGAGAGACGAGAACGAGGAGGATGCCGGGAAGATGTGCAGCGATCAGCATGGTGGCGTTTCCCGCGTCACCATGCTACATCGGTTCAGCCGATCGGGATTCTGCGTCACGCGATCGGTGGTTCGAGTCCGGGCCGGCCGTGCACCGCCGGCGCGCGCGGCCGGGAAACCTTCGCGCTGCCGATGATGAAGTCGGCGTGCGCGTCGACGTCGCTGCGATTCACGTTCATCACGCCCGGCCCCTTGATGATGGACTCGCCCTCGACGAGCACGACCTCGACGCGGTACTTGCCGGGCTTCACCTTGAAGGTAAACCCTCCGACGTTGCTGGTCACGCCGCGCTGGCGCTCGCCCGTTGCTACGTTCACGACTTCGACCTGACGGCCCACGATGGCGCTCGTCCCTTCCGGACCTCGCACCGTTCCGCTGATCGTGCCGTCGGTCGTCGGCGGCCGCTCGCCGGGATTGACGACCGGCATACCTTGACGGCACGCGGCCAGCGCCGCGATCGCTATCGCGACCGCCGCGAAACACGCGCTAGCCATGAGGCGCGTACGGCGGAGATCGGGCGCGGAAGACATGTTCTGGGTCTAGCAAACCAGGTGCCGGGGTGCCAGGGTGCCAGGGTACAGAGTGCAAGGGGAGGGTGCTCAGGGTGCAAAAGCGAGGGTGCATAGGCGAGGTGCAAACTGACAGCGCTAAAACGAGGCACTGATGGGTCAGATCGGTAGTGCTTGAGGTGCCTAATGCTGTGCTTTGGGCTCCCCTGCACTGACACCCCGGCACCCTTGCACCGTTCAAAGATCTATTCCTATCAACGTCATCAGCCTGAGAGCATTGCGCGAAGTAGCGAGCCCCGGCTTCAGCGTGTAGTCGAAGCGCATCGTGCCGTCGGGGTCTAGGGTCTCGGCAAAGTGGACGAACCCGGCGGCGCTCTTCATCGGCTCTTCCTCCGCGAGTGCCAGATCGTGCGTCGTCATCGCGCCGATCGCGCCGGCGTCGAGGAGATGGCGCGTAACCGCGCGGACGGCGATGCTGCGCTCGATGCTGTTGGTGCCCTGCAGGATTTCGTCGAGCAGGAAGAGGAGCACGCGGCCGCCGCGATCGTGTTCGGCGGCGTCGACGACGCCCTTGAGGCGCGCGAGCGCGGCCATGAAGTAGGACAGGCCGAGCTCGAGCGAGTCCTGGACGCGGATGCTCGTTTGAAGGTCGCATTCTGGCAGCCGCATCCGCCTCGCGCAGACGCAACCGCCCGCCTGGGCAAGCACGGTGTTCAGGCCGATCGCACGGAGCAGCGTGCTCTTCCCCGACATGTTGGAGCCGGTGATCAACACGAGGGTTCCCGGTGGACCGATCGTGATGTCGTTCGCCACGCGGCGGCCGTCGGGGATGAGCGGATGACCGATCGCGCTGGCTTCGATCGTTGGATCCGCGCCGATCTCCGGAACCGCCCACTCGGGATTGTCGCGCCGCGCGGTCGCGAGGAGCGAGAGCGCGTCGAGCTCGCCGAGCGCCTCGAGCCATCCTCTGACACGTGAGCCGCTTCGCTCGCGCCAGCGGTCCAGCGCGAAGATCACGTGGAAGTCCCACAGCGTCAGCGCCTGGATTGGCAGGTGGAGGATCGCCGCGCCGCGGCGCAGGTCGCCGAAGCCGAGGATCCGGTTCAGCCTGCGCATCGAGATTGGCGCAGGCTGCCCTTCCGCCGAGAGGCGTTCGAAGATCGCCGTGAGGCGCACGGACGCGCGCGGAGCCCTGACCGCGTGCTCGAACATCGCCGCGTAGCGGCTCAGCGCATGCTGTCCGCCGCCGGCGCGCTCGAGCGTATCGCCCACGGTCTTCGCGACCGCAAACGACAGGACGAGCCCGGCGACGAGCGGAATGGGCCACAACGCCACCGAGATCGCGCCGGTGGCCTGAAGCGCGATCGACGCCCACAGCGTGAGCATGATCGTCAGGACGACGGTCTGGAGAAGCGCGGCCCGGCGTCCGAACGGACTCCCACCTTCCGCCCAGTCGAGAAAGCGATCGATTTCCGCCTGCCGCGCGCCGGTGGCCAGCACGCCGTGAGCCGCGAGCACGATCCGGAACTGATCGTTCTCGGCGAGCTGCGACACCGCCTCCTGCCGTTCGAGGATCTCCCCGCGCGCCGCCGGATGGAGCAGCCAGCCGGCCAGCGCCGTCCGGCCTCTCGGCGTGGCGGCGGGACCCAGCCATTGAAAGAGCGACGCGCGTCCGAAGAGATCGAGATCGAGCGCGAACGGATGCTCTTCGCGAGCAAGCTCCGACGGGATGTCACCCTCAGGCAGCGAATCCCAGCCGCGCGCGATGCGCGCCAGCGCGCGCGTGTTGACGAGGCGCAGCGCATCGTGCCGCGTGATGCGCTCCTCGACCCGCGACTGCCAGAACACGCACACGCCGAAGGCGGCATAGAGGGCCGCGGCGGTCACGAGCGGCGCCGGCGTCGCGCCGCGCCAGAGCGTCCAGATCGCTACAGCGGTCGCGAGGAGAAACGTCACCAGCCTGAGGCGGGATATCCGCTCAGACACGCGGCGTTCCGCCTCGCGTGCGTCCCGGTGGCGTTGCGCGTTGTCCGCGTAGGGGACCGGTTCGCCGCTCATCACGCGGCGCGCTCGACGCCAGCTGGCTTGCGGGCCTGGATGTTCAGGCGCCAGTAGTCGAGCGTGAACGAGGGTGTGTCTCCGCTCGAAAGATCGGCGAGCGCGTCAAGGAACACAGGCCGGATCGCGTCCGGCAGCCTCGCGAGGTGCTCGCGGATGCACACGGTCGAAAGGAATTCTCGATACGTGGTCCGATCCGGGAGCGTGGTCGGGGTTTCTTCGAGCGACACGTCTATGGCCGTGAAGCCCGCGCGATCGAGCCGCTCGATGGTCGACGGAATGTCCGCGAAGAGCCACGGGTCGCGCCAGCCGTCGAAGTACCGATCGTAGGGAGGAAGGGCCTTCAAGCGATCCGATCGGTCGAGCAGCTCGGCGAGGTTGCCGGCGCCGCCGCACTGCGCGACCAGGCGTCCGCCCGGCACCAGCGCGCGGCAGACACTCGCGAACAGCAGATCGTGATCGAGGATCCAGTGGAAAGTGGCCGTGCTCAGCACCGCGTCGAAGGCATCCACGAACGGAAGGTGGAGCCCGTCGGCGCGGACGAACTGGATGCGTGAAAACCCGTCGGCCCCGATTGCATGCGGCCCGCGTGGCGCGAAGTTCCGGGCGGCGGCCTCGCGAAGCATCGACTCGGAGCGATCGACGGCCACCACCACGCCGTCCCCGATCGCCGCGCACAACTCGGCCGTCAGCCTGCCGGTGCCGCATCCGAGATCGAGAATCCGCTCGTTGGGCTCGGGCGCGAGCCGTTCGAGCACGCGCCGGCCCCACCCGAGCTGCGGGTTGGAGAGCCGATGGTACCGTTCAGCGTCCCACTCCGTCATCGTCGATCCCTGGTTCATTGCCCGCCGCGTCGAACGTCAAGCGCACGCTTGTAGCGTCCGGCTTCAGCCGGACTCGGGTCCGCCTGAAGGCGGACACTACCTGTTCATGAGATGTCTTCCAGCGCATAGTGTACAGTCCGCAATCACGAGGCACACCATGCGTCTGCCGATCGCCGTCGTGCTTTCCGCGGCCGTCTTCGCGCTGCCACCGGCCACGATTCAACCGTCCGGACAGGACAGGCCGGCGTCGCCGGCAGGGCAGCGGCTCGAGAATCTCACCTGGCCCGAGGCTGAGCCACTGCTGACGCCTGACGCCATCGTCGTGATTCCTCTCGGCGCCGCGAGCAAGGAGCACGGCCCGCACCTGAAGCTGCGGAACGATCTCACGATCGCCGACTACCTGACGCGCCGCGTGCTCGACGCCGCGGCGGTGGTCGTGGCGCCGACGCTGACCTATCACTATTATCCGGCGTTCGTCGAGTACCCAGGATCGACGACGCTCTCGCTCGACACTGCTCGCGGGATGACCACCGATGTGATCAAGTCCCTGAGCCGGTACGGACCCGGCGCTTCTACGTGCTGAACACGGGCATGTCGACCGTCCGCGCGCTCCAGCCGGCGGCGCAAGCGCTCGCGGCCGACGGCATTCTCATGCGCTACACGGACGTCAACGCCAGGATCGACCCGGTCGCGCGAGGCATCGTCGAGCAGCAGGGCGGCAGCCACGCGGACGAAATCGAAACATCGATGATGCTCTTCATCGATCCGTCGAGCGTCGAGATGAAGAAGGCCGTCAAGGACTACGTGCCCTCGACGAGCGCCGCGCCGTTGACGCGCTCGCGGGGTGGCAAGGGCACGTACTCACCGACGGGCATCTGGGGAGATCCCACCCTCGCGACGCGCGACAAGGGACGCGTATTCGTCGAAGCGCTGGTTGCCGGCATCCTCGACGACATCCGGCAGCTCCGAACCGCGCCGCTGCCGGCGCGCACGGCGCCGACAGTCACCGAACCGTCTGCCGCTGCGCCCCTGCCGCGTCCGGCATCCGTCTACACGGACCAGGAAGGGCGATGCGCCGAGGGAGACGAGCGGACGATTCGGGCGCTGGGAAGCGCTTTTGCCACCCACTGGGCGAACGCGGACGCCATCAGGCTCGGCGGCATGTGGTCGCTGTCGGGCGACATCATCCACACCGACGGCTCGATCGAGCGCGGTCAGGTCATCATCACGCAGAACCGGCTCGCGCTCTTTGGACGCCGGGAGTATCGCAACACTCGCCATCCGATCCTGCTCAATCTGGTCCGCTGCCTCGCGACCGACATCGCCGTCGCCGACGGACGATGGGAACTGCGCGGGCTCCTGGACACCGCCGGCAAGCCCTTGCCGATCGTGGAGGGCCAGGTCACCTTCGTCGTGAAGCGCTCGGGAGACGAGTGGAAGATCGAATCCTATCGATACACGGTGAAATCTCCGGCGGCTCAGACGACGGCGCCGGCGAAGCGGCCGGGTGGGTAGTGATGTTCAAGGTTCAGGGTTCAGGGTTCAGGGTTCAAGGTTCGGGGTTCACGGGGTTCATGTGGTTCGCGGGTTCACGTGGTTCGCGGTTCCGAGCGGGAACCTGAACCCTGAACCTTGAACCTTGAACCCTGAACTATCATTCATCCAACATGAGATCCCTTCTGGCCGTAGCGGTCGCGATCGCCTGCGCGGCTTGCGCCTCGCCCGACCCGGCCGAACAGGCGCCCGCGTTCGACGCCATCATCCGGAACGGCACGGTGTACGACGGTTCGGGCAATCCCGGCCGCGTCGTCGACGTCGCTATCAAAGGCGACCGGATCGCGAGCATCGGAAGCCTGGGTACGGCGAGCGCCCGCGTGACGATCGACGCGACGAACCTGGCGGTGGCGCCCGGCTTCATCAACATGCTCTCGTGGGCGACCGAGTCGCTGCTCGTGGACGGACGCTCGCAGAGCGACATCCGCCAGGGCGTCACGCTCGAGATCTTCGGCGAGGGCAGCTCGATGGGCCCGCTCAACGACCGCATCAAGGCACGCCTGGTCGAGGAGATGGGCGACATCAAGTACGAGATCACCTGGACCACGCTGGCGGAGTACCTGCGGGAGCTGGAAAAACGCGGCGTTTCGACGAACGTCGCCTCGTTCCTTGGCGCGACCACGATACGCGAGCACGTGATCGGCCTCGAAGACCGGAAGGCGACTCCCGAGCAGCTCGACCAGATGCGCGCGCTGGTGCGGCAGGGGATGGAAGAGGGCGCGCTCGGCATCGGCTCCTCGCTCATCTACGCGCCGGCGTTCTACGCGTCGACCGACGAGCTCATCGCGCTGTGCCGGGAAGCCGCGAAGCACCGCGGGAAGTACATCTCGCACATGCGAAGCGAAGGCAACAGGCTGCTCGAAGCGGTCGGCGAGCTCGTGCGCATCAGCCGCGAGGCGGGCATCCCGGCGGAGATCTATCACCTCAAGGCCGCCGGCAAGGCGAATTGGGCCAAGATGGACGCTGCGATCGCCGCGATCGAAAGCGCGAGACGTGAAGGCCTGAGGATCACGGCGGACATGTACAACTATCCGGCGGGCGCGACGGGACTCGACGCCGCGATGCCTCCCTGGGTCCTCGACGGCGGCTACGAGGAGGCCTACAAGCGGCTGAAGGACCCCGCGATGCGAACGAAGATCGCGCACGCGATCGTGACGCCGTCGACGGCCTGGGAAAACCTCTATCTCGCCGCGGGTTCTCCCGATCGCGTGCTGCTCGTCGAGTTCAAATCCGACGCGCTGAAGCCGCTGACCGGCAAGACGCTTGCGGAAGCGGCGAAACTGCGCGGCGAACAGGTGACCGACACGATCATGAATCTGATGCTCGAGGATCGGTCGCGCGTGGGGACGGTCTATTTCATGATGTCGGAGGACAACATCGTCAAGCAGCTTCGCCTGCCCTGGGTGTCGTTCGGGTCGGACGCTGCGTCGATGGCGCCGGAGCTGCCGTTCACGAAATCGAACCCTCATCCGCGCGCGTACGGCAACGTGGCGCGGCTCCTCGGCCGCTACGTCCGCGACGAAAAGGTGATGCCGCTCGAGGAGGCCGTCCGGCGCCTGACGGGACTTCCGGCAACGAACCTCGAGCTCGAGAACCGCGGCTTCATCAGGGACGGCATGTTCGCCGACATCGCGGTCTTCGATCCGGCGCAGGTATCGGATCGCGCGACGTTCGAGAAGCCCCACCAGTACGCGACCGGAATGAAGCACGTCTTCGTCAACGGCACGCAGGTTCTGAAGGACGGCGAGCACACCGGCGCGAAGCCGGGCCGCGCCGTCTGGGGCGTGGGCAGGCGGGCTGCCCGATAGCGGCGGCCGTTCCGACTATCAGTCACTCCATGCGCACAGATCATCGCTTCTGGCATTCGCAGCGTCTCGGGCACGACATGGGCGTGGCGGTCTTCGGCCATTGGGGACCGCCGCTGCTGGCGTTCCCGACGAGCCACGGCGACGAGTGGGAACTGCAGCGCCACGGGATGATCGACGCGCTCGCGGAGTTCATCGACGCGGGCCGGGTCAAGATCTACTGCGTCGGCTCGAACAACCACGAGTCGTTCCTCAACAGCGGCGCGCATCCCTATCACCGGAGCTGGCGCCAGCGGGTCTTCGACGAGTACATCCGCGAGGAGGTCCTGCCGTTCATCTACACCGACTGCCAGACCGGCGACATCCCGATCGCCACGATGGGCGCGTCGCTCGGCGCCTATCACGCCGCGAACACGCTTTTCCGCTACCCGCACCGGATCAAGAAGTGCTACGCGCTGTCGGGCGTGTACGACCTGAAGCGCTTCATGGACGGTTTGTACGACGACAACTTCTACTTCCACAACCCCGTCGACTACGTGTCGAACATGAACGATCCCTGGACGCTCGAGCAGCTCGAGAGCTGCGAGATCCATCTCGTCACCGGCTCCGGGCCGTGGGAGGAGAGCCGCTTCTGGTACACGATGTCCGGGATCCTCGCGCGGAAGGGCATCCGGCACCATCTCGACGACTGGGGCGAGCGCGGAGGCCACGACTGGCCGTACTGGAAGGAAGAGATGCGGGAGTACCTGTCGCGCTGGTGATGGGGTCAGCCAGAACGCTGTAGTGTCCGGCTTCAGCCGGACCGGACCGGGTCCACCTGAAGGTGGACACTACAGCCTACACCGCAAACTTCTGCAGCACGTACTGCCCGCGCTCGATCACCTGATCGTCGTCTATCCAGACGTCGCATTCGCGAGTGAGCACGTCGACGTGGGTCCGCGACGTCCAGTCCGCGTGCGTCTGGCTGCCGTAGGGATCGCCGAAGGCCAGGTGGACGCCCGGGACCTTTTCGTCCTGCAGCAGCACGCCGATCATCTCGCGGAGGCCGAGGTTCGTGCCGAACGCGAGCTCGCCCACGCGGTCGCTGTTCCCGTCGGTGTGGCAATACTCCCAGAAGTCCCGCTCGAGATCGGCCCGATCGCACCGCGCTGACGTCAACCGGCCGCCGCGGATCTCCAGCACGAGCGGCGACCCGTCCAGCGTTCCGTACTTCGCGTTGAAGTAGTCGCCGGCAGTGCCGTCGCACACGAACGTGCCATCGACCGACGCCGGCGTCGTGAAGACCTCTCCTGCCGGCAGATTCGACCAGTACCTCGCGTTGATCAGCCCGCTCGTCTTCACCCACTCGAGAGACGAATCGAACACGGCGCTGAAGTCCGTTCCCGCCCTGGTGCGCACGGTCAGACGCCGCGCGGACCGCATCCGGTCGCACAGCTGCTGGCTCAGGCGATCGACGCGCCGGTAATCGGCGCGCATGCCTTCCCGCATGATCCTGGCCGTCACGCCGATCATGTGCGCGTAGCGGATGCGGCGCCGTTCGACGACGCCGACGATGGCGCGGCGGGCATCGAGCTCGCCTTCGAGGGGCTGCACGCAGAGGATCCCCGCGTCCGCGCGCTCGAGCGCCGCGAGCGCCTCCGGCGGGGCCGCCCTGAGCGGCCGTGTGGCGAGAGATTCGATCAGCAGGCAGTCCGCGCGTGCGCCGCGAAGCGCGAGCGCCTGCTCCAGACCGGCGGCGACCTCGGCGCTGGCCTCGTCTGCAATCAGCGCCACCCGTTCGCCGGATCGAATCGCGAGGCAGACGTCGACCGCGTTACGCGCGCCTGGCAGCAGATCGGGAGCGGCGGCACCGAAGGTCATCTCTACTATTGTAGAGCCTTGGCCGCCTCTCGCGCTCACGCCTGCTGCAGTTCAAACAGCGTGACTTCCGGCCGAACGTTGAACCTCACGCGCACCAGATGGCCGACGCCGCGGCTGATGTACATGCGCCGGTTTCCGCTGAGAGAAAACTCGCCGGACGTGTACAACCGATTCTGCACAGGCAGCAGCGGCGGCGGCAGGAACGGCGGCTTGCATTGTCCGCCGTGGGTGTGTCCCGCGAGAATCCAGCCCTCGTAGGAATCCCACACCGGCAAGTCGGCCGTGTCGGGATTGTGGCTCAGGACCAGAGCGGCCCGGCTACGGTCGACGCGATCCAGCACGGAAGCGGGCTCGAAAGAACGGGCCCACAGGTCGTCGAGCCCGGCAATCTGCAGCCCTTCGATTTCGCGCGTTTCGTTGCGGAGCACGGTAATCCCGCACTCGCCTGCCGTGCTCGCGACGCGGGCGGCGATCTCGGGGTGCGACCATCCCGCTCCGTAGTCGTGATTGCCGAGCACGCCCATCGTCGCCATGGATCCCCGCGGAAAGTGGCGATAGATTCGCTCCATCTGCTCGAACACTCCATCGTGGTGGCTGATCAGATCACCGCTAATCACGACGATGTCCGGCCGCAGCGCCGCGACGCGCGCAAACACGCCGAGCACATAGTCGTCGTCCACCCGGGGGCCGACGTGCACGTCGCTGACGTGCGCGAGCGTGCGACCCACGAGCCGCGACGGCAGGAATCGAATAGGCAGGGCGCGCCGCGTGATCTCGAGCCAGTGTGGTTCGACGCGCCACGTGTAGAGGCACGCTCCGGCAGCGGCAGCGGCGCCGGAGTACAGGAGACGTCGTCGTGAAATCATCGATTCGCTTCGCGTTGCAGTATTGTCTCGAGCCACCCGTCGATGTCCCGCCAGGTCGACGCCTGCAGCGCCTGGTTGTGACCCGCCCCTGACAGGACGATCAGGCGCTTCGGCGCCGCGAGCGCGTCGAAGATGCGCTGCGAGTGAGCAGGCGGCGTTTCCCGATCGAGCGCGCCGTGCAGCAGGAGCACCGGCACGCTGATTTGTGCCGCGGCGCGCACGGGACTGACCTCGTCGATGGAGAAGCGACCCTTGTCCTGGGCGATGGCGAACGCTTTCCTGATCGATCCCTTCGTCATGAACTTCGGCGCGCGCTCGGTTGCCACGGTCCTCAGATCCGAGAAGGACTCGGCGGCGACGACGCCGCGGATCCGCTCGTCCTGCGCGGCTGCCTGAAGCGCAACCGCCGCCCCGAGCGAGCTGCCGATCACGATAATCGGGCCGCGATCGACGACGTCGAGCACGCGCCGGAGGTCGCGGGTTTCGTAGTAGCCGTACGTGCAGACGTCGCCGCCGGAGTTGCCGTGCGCACGGCTGTCGTACGCGACGACATCGAAGCCCCGATCGGTGAGGTGAAGCGCGCCAAGAGACGAGCTCCGGTTGTCGGCGACGCCGTGCAGATACACGATCGTGCCACGGGCTGGGCCCCGCGCCGGCAGTTTCCAGCCCTCGAGCGCCACGCCATCACCCTTGAACGCGAGCGCACCGTGCCTGGCGGCGAGCGCCGGATCGACTCTGGTGCGCGATGGGTGCAGAAGGCCGCCGGCTGCCCATCCCGGGACGGGTCCACAGGCAGCCGCGCCAACCGTCCCGCAGAGGGCCGCAGCCGCGGCTGCGGCGAAGAGCACGCGAATCATTCAGGGATCTCCTGGATTCAGGATACGGACCCGACCCCTGAAATGAGCTGAGCGCTGCGTGAAGAAGTCTGAAAACCGGCGCGGGGCAGGCGGATCTCCACGATCGTTCCCCCACCGTCGCGGTTGTGGGCGGCAATCGACCCGGAATATCCCTCCACGATCGCTTTCGCAATCGCGAGGCCCAATCCCATGTGCTCACGCGCCCCGCCAGCCGCGGGCCGATAGCTGAAGAACCGATCGAACACCCGCTCGAGATGCCCCGGGGGAATGCCCGCGCCGCGGTCCGCGATAGTGATGGCGCACGCGCCTGCGTCGACGGCTAGTGCCACGTCGACGGTCGAGCCCGGCGGCGCGAAGCCTGCCGCGTTGTCGAGCACGTTCTCGAACACCTGGGCCAGGCGGTCGCGCGCCGCCCGGACGCAGGGCGATCCCGGCACGCTCGCAAGCGAGACGACGACCCGCGGTTCGCGCAGGCGAAAGCCGTCGACCAGCTCGCGCAGCAACGCGGCGATATCGATCGACTCCACGGCTTCGTGCGCGATCTGCGCGTCGATCCTCGCGAGCTCGCGGACGCCGGAGACGAGCCGCTCCAGCCGGTCGACGTCGCGGGTCAACAGACCGAGCAGCCGCTCGCGGTCCGGCGCTTCGTCGGTGACGGCGATCATCTCGGCCGCCGCCCTGATCGACGCGAGCGGGTTCTTGAACTCGTGCGACACGTCGCCCGCGAACGATTCCAGCAACCGGATGTGCGCATCGAGCCGGGTCGTCAGATCCTCGAGGGTCCGCGCCAGATCGCCGATCTCGTCCTTGCGATCGACGCGCCGGAATCCCGCGGGCGTGGCGCGGCGATCGGAGAGGGCGACCGCGGCGCTCCTCAGCCGCACGAGCGGCCTGACGATCGTCGCAGACATGAGGAGGCCGATCGCAATCGCCGCGACGATCGACGCGACGACGATCTGAAAGATCCGCAGCCGCACGTCATAGAGTGCCCGCAGGATCCGGAACGTCGACTGCGAGACGACCGCCGCGCCGATCACGCGGTCTCCGGAGCGAACCGGCACGGCGCTGTAGAGGGTCAACGACCGCTGGCCCGGAGTGGGCCGCACGTCCGCGCCGTACCGTCCCATCAGCGCGGCACGCACTTCCGGGCCAGGCGACGAGTCGCGTGACGCGTCCGGCGACGGCGCGGCCACGCGCGAGGGAACGAGCACGGAGCGCGCAACCGTACCGAGCGCGCGCCGGACGCGAACAATCCAGGCACCGACGCGATACAAGAGGCGCTGCCGGATGCCTCCGGACGCCGGGTAGGCTGAAGCGCCGTCGTCCGCCTGGCGATCCGCCGCGAGCTCCGGAAGCCGTACCGAGTCCGCGACGAGCGTGCCGGCCGCGTCGTAGATCCTGACGCGCGCGTCGCCTCTCCGCTCGAGCCGCATCAGCAGCGCTGACGCCTCCTCCTCGGTCACCGCCTCACGATCGCCGAGCGCTGCCGCGATGATGCGCCCCTGCTGCACCATCCCGCGCTCCTGCACCTCCAGCAGCTGTGTCTCGTAGACGTCGAGATACAGGATCCCGGCGATGGGCAGGAAGACGAGCAGCAGGTTGAACGCAAGGAGCCTCAGGCCGATGCGGGAAGGTCGCGCGCGCCGGATGCGGGTCAGCCACGAGCGCATGCGGGTGATCACAGCCGGTAGCGGTACCCGCGCCGTAGACACCTTCGATCTGATCGAACCCGGAGTCCACGGCCTGGAACTTCCGACGGATCCGCTTCACATGACTGTCGATGGTCCGGTCGCTCACGGATACGCGATCCGGATACGCATCCTGCATCAGCTGCTCGCGCGTCTTCACGATCCCGGGACGACGGACCAGGCCCTGGAGCAGGAGGATCTCGGTCACGGTCAGCGGGACGAGGCGGCCATCCCAGGCAACGGTGAGCCGAAGCGGATCGATTGCCAGGCGGCCGTACACCAGCGGCTCGTCGTCGTTCGCCCTGGACGTGTTGTCGGCCGCCGATGCCCGGCGCAGGAGCACCTTCACGCGCGCCATCAGCTCGCGCATCGAGAACGGCTTGCAGAGGTAGTCGTCGGCGCCGATCTCCAGGCCGAGGACGCGATCGAACTCCTCCTCGCGCGAGGTCACGAAGATGATCGGCAGCGTGTCGGATTTCGCGCGCAGGCGCCGGCAGATCTCCAGGCCGTCCAGGCGGGGCAGGCCGATGTCGAGAATCACGAGGTCGGGCAGCGCGCGCGTGAACGCGTCCCATGCCTTCGCGCCGTCGTCGAAGGACTCCGTGCGATGGCCCTCCTTCCCCAGGGCGAGGCACACCATTTCCCTGATCGTGTTCTCATCTTCGACGACCGTGATCAGCCGGGCGCCGGCCTGCATCTGCTGTCGACTCTACCCTATTTGATCCGGCTCCAGGCCGCCTTAGTACCGCCACAATCCGCCTCCATGATTCCCCGCTCGCGTCATCGTCAGCGGACCAGCGCGACGCTCAAATGGCTCACGACCAAGGAGGCTGGATGAAAACGTCGCCGATACTGCGGCTGCTCGTGATGGGGATCCTGCTGCTGGCGCTGAACGTGCCGTTGACGATGATGTGCGGAGTGGTTGCGGAGAGATCCGCGAGACGGCAAGCCGTGGCGCACGAGGTCAGCGGAGACTGGGGCGGTGAGCAGGTCATCAGCGGACCGGTGCTGTCGATACCGTATCGCTATTCGTGGATCGATGCGAGCGGACGCGAGCAGATCGGCACGGAGTTCTACCACTTCCTGCCGGAATCGCTCGAGATCGATGGAAACATCGAGCCGGCCGAACGGCGGCGCACTCTCTTCACCGTGATCGTGTACACCGCGCGCTTGAAGGTCCGCGGGCGGTTCGCGCCCCCGCAGTTGACGAATCTGCGTCCCGTTCCCAACGCTGTTCTGTGGGATCAGGCGAAGGTGAGCGTGGGGGTCGGCGATCCCCGCGGCATCGCCCGAGGCATCAGCCTGAACTGGAACGGACAGGCGCAGCGATTTGTACCCGGGTCGGGCCGCATCGGACTGTTCGCGAACGGTGTGCAGGCGGAGGCAGGCGGCATCGCCGCCGATCGGACTGAGCCCCTGCGCTTCGAGCTCGATCTCGAAATCAAGGGCACGCGCGAGTTTCGCGTCGTCCCCTCGGGCAATGAGACCATCGTCCGATTGAGCTCGGCGTGGCCGCATCCGAGCTTCGTGGGGACGACGCCCGACCCGCCGCGGATCGAAGACAGCGGGTTCGCGGCGACATGGCGGGTCCCGTACTTCGGCCGTGGATTTCCCCCTGAGTGGAAGGGAGGCGACGCCCAGACGGACGAAACGATCGGGAGACAGGCGCTGTCGTCGGCGTTCGGCGTCGCGCTGATCCAACCGGTCGACATCTACGTGCAGACCGAGCGCGCCGTCAAGTACGCGGTGATCTTCATCGTGATGACGTTCGTGATCGCGTTTCTCTGGGAAATCACGGGTGGCGTCCTCGTGCATCCCATTCAGTACCTCTTCGTGGGCTTCACGATGTGCGTGTTCTACCTGCTGCTCCTCTCGCTCGCCGAGCATCGAGGTTTCGATTTGGCGTACCTGATCGCCGCGTCCGCCACAATTGCGCTGCTCGCCTGGTACTGGAGCTGGGTCCTTGGCGGACGGAAGCAGGGGTTCCTGATGGGTGCGGCACTGACCGGACTCTACGGGTATCTCTATCTACTCCTGCGGCTGGAAGACTACGCGCTGCTCGCGGGATCGATCGGGCTCTTCCTCATGCTCGCGCTCGTGATGTTCCTCACGCGCAGGATCAACTGGTATGAGTTGAAGCTGGGAGTTAAGTAACGGTCGGTCGGTCGGTCGGTCGGTCGGTCGGTCCGGTCGCTCGGTCGCTCGGTCGACCGAACGACCGATGTACCATCCCCCATGCCCGTTCTCGAGACCGCCGGTGCGGCCCTGCGCTATACCCGCGAGGGACAGGGCACCCCGGTGTTGCTCGTCCAGGGTGTCGGGGTCGTTGGCGAGGGCTGGCGGCCGCAGATTGACGGGCTTGCAGACAGGTTCACGGTCGTGGCGTTCGACAATCGCGGGTTCGGCCGGAGCACGATTCGCGAAGGCGCGCTCTCGATCGAGAGCATGGCCGGTGACGCGATCGCGCTGGTGGACGCGTTGGGCTTCGAACGCTTCCACGTCGCCGGGCACTCGATGGGCGGCGTGATCGCTCAGGCCATCGCCCTGCGGGCGCCCGGGCGCGTGCGGAGCCTGGCGTTCCTCTGCACGTTCGCGCGCGGCAGGGACGGCGCGGCGCTGTCGATGCCGATGCTGATGACGTCGCTCCGGATGCGTATCGGCACGCGCGCGATGCGACGAAACGCATTCCTCGAGCTCATCATGCCGGCCCGCTATCTTCAGCAGACGGACCGCGCCGCGCTCGCCCGCAGGCTGCAGCCCCTCTTCGGGTACGACCTCGCCAACCAGCCGCTCTTCGTGATGAAACAGCTGAAGGCCATGGCCGCATACGACGCGGGCCGGCGGCTCGCGGAATTGTCGGCAATCCCCACGATCGTGGTGGCAGCGGCCGAGGACCGCGTGTCGCCGCCCAGGCACGGCCGGGCGCTTGCCGACGCGATCCCCGGCGCCAGGTACGTCGAGCTCGCCGAGGCGGGCCACGGCGTCACCATCCACCGCGCGGAAGAGATCAACGCGATTCTCGCCGAGCACTTCGCCGCCGCCGACGCCCGCCAGGCGTCCGCTACTCCACGTCGAGCCTGAGGCCGCCGGCCATCCCGGCGACCAGGTTGTAGAACGCCGCGGTCAACGCGCCGAAGATCGCGCCCAGGATCCCGTAGACGATTGGCAGGATGACGACCGCCCCGACGCCGAAGACAACACCCATCCACCCTGGTGCGTCTTCCCCGGTCGCCGCCAGACCGGAGCCGACGACGGCGAACAGCGCGATGCAGGCGCCGAAGATGAAGGCCCAGAGCGCGTACAGGGTGCCGAAGACCTTGGCCGCCGATCCGACGCCGATCTTGCGAATGACCATCGCGTCTCCTGTCTCGAAGGATGTTTCGAAGGATGCGATGGCTTCCGGCTCAGCCGGAAGGGCTGGCGACACGATAGCAGAAGCTGAGCCAAAAAAAGAGGCGCCCGGTGTGCCCGGGCGCCTGAGGGGTTCGGTGACGGTCCGGCTGAAGCCGGACACTAGAGGAAAGCCGACCTTACTTGATGAACAGCATCTCCCGGTAGGTCGGGCAGCGGCCAGAGGTCGTGCGGCACGATCGCTTCGAGCGCGTCGCCGGCTTCGCGCAGCGCGGCCATCGCCGGGACGACCTTGTCGCGGAAGTACTTCGCGTGCTTCTCGGCGCGCGCCGTTGCTCTCGTGCTCGAGGAGCGCCTGCAGCTTGTCGACCCGCTGCTTGCACTCGTCGGTCAGCTCGACGAGATCGTCGAGCGTCTTCTTGCGTTTCCTTCGAGGTGCCGCCGGCGGCCTTGACCGCCGCGACGCTCTGCGCGAGCTGACCCTGATAGCGGATAGGCCGCCGGCAGGATGTAGCGGTTCGCCATCAGCACCATCAGCTGCGCCTCGATGTTGATGGTCTTGTTGTACTGCTCGAGCGCGACCTCGTAGCGCGCCTGCAGCTCGCGCTCGTTGAGCACGCCGTACTTCTCGAACGCCTTGACGACGTCCGGCTTGAGCGACTTCGCCGTAGGCGTCGACCGACGTGCGGTGGTTGAGCAGGCCGCGCTTGGCGGCTTCCTTCTGCCACTCGTCGGCGTAGTTGTTGCCGTTGAAGATGATCCGCTTGTTCTCCTTGATCAGCTTCGTCAGCAGCGTCTTGACCGCCACCTGGCAGCTTCTTGCCTTCCTTGAGGCCCTTCTCGAGCTCGGTCGCGCAGTAGTCGAGCGACTCGGCGACGGCGACGTTGAGCGCGACGTTCGGGAGCGCGATGCTCTGGTTCGCCGAGACGGCGCGGAACTCGAACTTGTTGCCGGTGAACGCGAACGGGCTGGTGCGGTTGCGGTCGCCCGCGTCGCGCGGCAGCTTCGGCAGCACGCCGACGCCGATGTCGAGGATGCCGCCGCACTTGGTCGTCTTCGCGCTGCCGGCCTTCTCGATCTGCTGGAAGATGTCGGTGAGCATGTCGCCGAGGAAGATCGAGATGATCGCCGGCGGCGCTTCGTTCGCGCCGAGCCGGTGATCGTTGCCGGCGCTCGCGATGCTGAAGCGCAGCAGGCCCTGGAACTTGTTGACCGCGCGCAGCACCGCGGCGCAGAACACGAGGAACTGGATGTTGTCGTGCGGCGTGTCGCCCGGGTTCAGCAGGTTGTTGCCGAGGTCGTCGCTCATGCTCCAGTTCAGGTGCTTGCCCGAGCCGTTGACGCCGGCGAACGGCTTCTCGTGCAGCAGGCACGGCCAGGCCGTACTTCGGCGCCATCCGCCGCAGCATCTCCATCGTCATCATCTGATGATCGGTGGCGACGTTGGCGTTCTCGAAGATCGGCGCGACTTCGTACTGGCTCGGCGCGACCTCGTTGTGGCGCGTCTTCACCGGCACGCCGACCTTGTACAGCTCGCGCTCGACGTCCATCATGAACGCCAGCACGCGATCGGGGATCGAGCCGAAGTAGTGGTCCTCCATCTCCTGGCCCTTCGGCGGCCGTGGCGCCGAAGAGCGTGCGGCCCGCGTTGATCAGGTCGGGACGGTTGAAATAGAACTGGCGATCGATCAGGAAGTACTCCTGCTCGGGACCGCACGTCGTGACGACGCGCTGGGCCTTCGAGCCGAACAGCTTGAGGATGCGGACGGCCTGCTTCGAGAGCGCCTCCATCGAGCGCAGCAGCGGCGTCTTCTTGTCGAGCGCCTCGCCGGTCCAGCTCACGAACGCGGTCGGGAATGACGAGCGTCGTGCCGTTCGGCGTCACGAGCAGCCACGGCGGGCTCGTCGGATCCCACGCCGTGTAGCCGCGCGCCTCGAAGGTCGAGCGCATGCCGCCCGACGGGAAGCTCGACGCGTCCGGCTCGCCCTTGATCAGTTCCTTGCCGCTGAACTCCGCGACGGCGCGGCCGTCGGAGCCGTCGGCGTGAGAAACGAGTCGTGCTTCTCCGCGGTGATGCCGGTCATCGGCTGGAACCAGTGCGTGTAGTGCGTCGCGCCGTGCTCGACGGCCCAGTCCTTCAGCGCGCTGGCGATGATGTCGGCGACCGACGGAGTCGAGCGGTTCGCCCTGCGCGACGGCGCGCCGCAGCGCGCGGTAGACATCCTTCGGCAGCCGCGCGCGCTGCACTTCTTCGTTGAACGTGAGCGAGCCGAATTCGTCGCTCGCCTTGCGGCCGGATGACGCCGCCTTGGCGCCTTGATTCCAGCTGCTGATACTTCGGATCGTGTCGCCTGCTGATGCAGAACCCATGCGCGCTAGTCCTTTCTCTATCGAACAGAATGAATGCTGGTCGGGACACGGAATGCGTGGCCGCCCGAGGCACTTCATTATGGTCGGACGGCAGGAACGGTGCAACACGCATGCGACGAACGCGCCGCGCGATCGTGATTTCGCGGCCTGAAATCAGCGGTTTATGCGGGTGTTTCTTTAATATACAATGTTAGCGATATGAAGCCGTTTCCGTTCGGATCGATCCTCGGCGAGTTCGAGCAGCTCGTGCTGCTCGCGCTGCTGCGGCTGGGCAACGGCGCGTTCGGCGCGGCCATCCACCGCGAGATCGTGCTGCGCACGGGACGCGATCTTCCGATCGCCGCCGTCTACGTCACGCTCGGGCGGCTCGAGCGCAAGCGCATGATCTGCTCCTACATCGGCACGTCGTCTCCGCAGCGCGGCGGACGCCGGCGCAAACACTATCTGCTCGACACGGCCGGCCAGCGCGCGCTCGTGCGCGCGTATCGCACGTTCGGCGCGATGACCGCCGGGCTGCAGCCGGAGCTCGACGATCTCGCGACGCGGCTCTGGCCCGGCGCGAGCGCCGCCACGCCGCCTCCCCGGAAGGTGGGGTGGTAATCGTTACAGGGTTCAAGGTTCAGGGTTCAGGGTTCAAGGTTCAAGGTTCACGCACCTCATAGTCCTGAGGGCGGAGACCTTGAACCTGAACCTTGAACCTGAACCTTGAACCTGAACCTTGAACCCTGAACCCTGAACCCTGAACCTTCAACCCATCGCCCCTGAACCTTGTTACGAACAGTTCGCACCCCCGCCACATCCGGGATACATCATCGCCTCACACTCCACGCCACTGCAGGAGGTGGCATGGAGAACTTTGCTTCGAACTCGCGCGTGAACCGGCGGAAGTTCCTGACGCATTCGGCGCTCGCTGCTGGCGCGGTCGCGGTGGCTACGCCGCTGGACGCACTCCTCGCGCACGGCCCTCAGGGTGCGCCGAACAATCGGCGGCACAGCCCCGACTACGGGCCGCTCGTAGAAGCGATCGACGAAACCACGGGGCTGCCGTTGCTGCTCCTGCCGGAAGGCTTCCGCTACATGTCGCTCGGCTGGACCGGAGAGATGATGAGCGACGGTATCGTGACGCCCCCGGCGCACGACGGCATGGCGGCGTTCCCCGCATTCCACGGGCGGATCCGGATCGTCCGCAATCACGAGGTCGGGGATGGACCGAACGCGTTCGCGTCCGGCATCGACTACGACCCGAACGCCGGTGGGGGCACGACGACGCTCGAGTTCGATTCACGCAGAGGCAAGCTCGTGCGGAGCTGGGCGAGCATCAGCGGCACGGTGCGCAACTGCGCGGGCGGCGCCACGCCATGGGGGTCCTGGCTCACGTGCGAGGAGACGACGATCGAGCCGGCGGCCAACAACGATCTGACGTTGAAACACGGCTACATCTTCGACGTGCCGGCATGGGGCAAGGCCGACCCGGTCCCGCTCGTCGCGATGGGACGGTTCTCGCACGAGGCCGTGGCCGTCGATCCGTGGACAGGCATCGTGTACGAGACCGAAGACGCGGGCTCGAACTCGGGCTTTTACCGCTTCCTCCCGCGCAGCCGGCGGTCGCTCCGCCATGGCGGCAAGCTGCAGATGCTCGGCATCCTCGGCACGCCTCAGTTCGACACGCGCACCAATCAGACCGGCGAGTGGATGCGGGCCGTCTGGTACGACGTCGAGAGCCCGGATCCGGATCTGGCCGCCGCGGAAGACACTGTTTTCATGCAGGGCTTCGCCAAAGGTGGCGCCCGGTTCGGCCGCCTGGAAGGCGCCTGGTACGGCAACGGCAGCATCTACTTCGTCTCGACGAGCGGCGGCAACGTCGGGCAGGGGCAGGTCTTCGAGTACGACCCGCGCCGCGACAAGGTGCGGCTGCTCTTCGAGTCGCCCTCGGCCGACGTGCTCAACGCGCCCGACAACATGTGCGTCAGCCCGCGCGGCGGCCTCGTCCTCTGCGAGGACGGCAGCGGCACCGAGCTGGTGCACGGGCTCACGACCGACGGCGTGATCTTCAAGTTCGCGCAGAACAACGTCAATCTGACGGGCAACCCCGTCCAGGGCATCGAGGGCGATTTCCGCGGCAGCGAGTTCGCGGGCGCCTGCTACAGCCCCGACGGCGACTGGCTCTTCTTCAACGTGCAGTCGCCGGGCGTCACGTTCGCGGTCACAGGACCGTGGAAGCAGGGCGCTCTTTGAGGTACGTCTTCATGCACCTGTAGTGTCCGGCTTCAGGCGGACCCGTGACGTCCGGCTGAAGGCGGACACTACAGGCTCAGCGCGCGTCGAGGCTGACGAGGACTCCAGGAAACCGCGCCAGCAGCGCGGGGTCGGCCGACCCGATCACGCCGATCGCGGTCGCCAGCGCGTCAGCCGTCGACGCATCTCCAGCGATCACGCGCACGACGAGATCGCTCGTGACGCCGAGACCGGTGCGCGGATCGATGACGTGAGAATAGCGGACGCCGTCGATCTCGACGTACTGCGACGTCGGTCCTGACGTCGCCAGCGCTGCGTTCGCCAGCCGGGACGCGCGTTCTGCCAGCGCACCCGACGCCGCTCCTACGTCAATCACCCAGCCCGCACGCCCTGGCGGCGCGTCGCCGGCGACGATGTCGCCGCCTGCTTCGAGCATGACGGCGGTGATACCGTGTGCGCGCAGAACCTCGCGCGCGTCCTGAAGAATGTAGCCCTTCGCTATGCCTCCGAGATCGAGGCGCATACCGGGAACGGTGAATCGCACGGCCTTGCGCCGATCGTCGAGCTCGAGGCGACGCCAGCCGACCCGTCCGCGCGCGGCATCGAGATCCGCGCGCGCAGGCATCCGTCGATTCGCCCGCGCCTCGCGCCAGAGCGATACGAATGGTGCGACGGTCGGATCGAACGCTCCGTCAGTGTCGCTCGCCACTGCGAGCGCGCGGCGGAGGACGTCGAAGAGCTCAGGGCTGACCGTGGTCCACGTCTCGCCCGCCGTCAGGCTACGCAGCTCGCTCTCGGGCCGGTAGTCGCTCATCATCCGATCGAGCGCGTCGATCCGCGCGAACGCCGCGCGCGCTGCGTCGACGCCCTTTCTCTCGTCGTCGCCGGGGTACATGCGAAGCCGGACCGGAACACCCATGTGCACCTGGACGAACTGAAGGAGCACCGGAGCGGCTTCGGACGCGCGGCCGGGCCCTCCAGGGAACACCCCCCCGAGACTGACGCTGGTCACGACCAGCGCGAGTACAATCAATGGCCGCAACAATGCCGCCGCGCCTGCTCCTGTTCGCATGCCTGATGTCCGCGCCGCTGTGGCAGACGACGCCAGCCGTCCCGTCACAAGCGTATCGCGAGACGATTGAAGGCACGCTCGTCAGCTTCGAGATGGTGCCCGTGCCGGCCGGATCGGTGACCATCGACGGCGCTGCCGTGAAAGTTCCGGCATTCGAGATCGGCCGCACCGAGGTGACGTGGGACCTCTACGACGTGTTCGCGCTCGCGCTCGATGCCAAGAGCGGAACGGGCGGCGTCGACGGATTCGCGCGCCCGTCGCAGCCGTACGGCGCGCCCGACTACGGCTGGGGCCACGCCGGCTATCCGGCGATCAGCATCGCGAGGCCCGCGGCGCAGGCGTTTGCCGCGTGGCTGTCGTCACGCACCGGGAAGAAATACCGATTGCCGACGGAGGCCGAATGGCTTCGTGCCGCGGAGCTCGCCAAATACGCGCCCGCGCAGGCTGACGCGATCGCGTGGCACGGCGGCAATGCCGAGTCGCGGACGCATCCGGTCGGGACAAAGAAGCCCGATGCGCTCGGCCTGTTCGATCTCTTCGGCAACGCCGCGGAATGGGTCACGGCCCCGGGCGACGCGGCCGTGACGCGCGGCGGATCGTTCCGCGACGAAGCCGCCGCAATAGGGCCGAACGCGCGAGCCGTCGCGGACAGCTCCTGGAACGCGCGCGACCCTCAGCTCCCGAAGAGCCGCTGGTGGCTATCCGATGGTCCTTTCGTCGGCTTTCGCCTGGTGCGAGAGCCCTGACATGCGAGGCAGGCTCCTATGACGAACAACGAGATCGCTCCGGTTTCGCGGCGGACATTCGTGCAGACGGCGGCAGCTGCGACAGCCGCGGTCGTGCTCCCTGGCGGGACGAACGTTGCGGGCTCCGACGCCATCCGCGTCGGCGTGATCGGGTGCGGCGGCCGCGGAACCGGTGCCGCGATGAACGTCATGGAAGCGGCCGACGGTGTGGAAGTCGTGGCGCTCGGCGATCTCCTGCCGGATCGGCTGGCGCAGTGCCGCGGGGAACTGTCGAAGATCGCCGCCTCGAGCCCGGCGATCGCCGCGAAGTACAAGGTCACCGACGACAAGTGCTTCACCGGCTTCGACTGCTTCGAGAAGGTCCTCGCGACCGACGTGAACTACGTGATCCTCGCGTCAGCACCCGGGTTCAGGCCGAAGCACCTCGCAGCCGCCGTCGCTGCCGGGAAACACATCTTCACCGAGAAGCCTGTGGCCGTCGACTCGGCCGGCATTCGATCCGTGCTCGCCACGTACGACGCCGCGATGAAGAAGGGACTGGGCATCGGCGTCGGCACGCAGCGGCGCCACCAGTCGGAGTACGTGCCGGCGATGAAGCGGATAGGCGACGGGGCGATTGGCGAGGTGCTCAGCGGCCAGGTGTTCTGGAACCAGGGGCCGTTGTGGAACCTGGCGCGTCAGCCCTCGTGGACCGACACCGAATGGCAGATTCGCAACTGGCTGTATTTCACCTGGCTCTCAGGCGACCACATCGTCGAACAGCACGTCCACAACATCGACGTCGCGAACTGGGCCTTCAACGCACATCCGATCAAGGCGATTGGCGTCGGCGGACGTCAATCGCGGACCGATCCGAAGTTCGGGCACATCTACGATCACTTCGCCGTCGACTTCGAGTATCCGAACGGTGGCCGCGTGATGAGCATGTGCCGCCAGATCCAGGGCACGACGAACAAGATCGACGAGCAGTTCCTGGGCTCGAAGGGCAAGGCGATGTTCTACGACAGCCGGGAGCCGAGCCGCATCACCGGGGCCAGCCCATGGACCTTCGAGCGCACCGGCAAACCGGTGAGCGCCTATGTGCAGGAGCACACGGATCTCATCGCGAGCATCCGATCCGCCAAACCGTACAACGAGTTGAAACAGGTGGCCGAGAGCACGCTCAGCGCCATCATGGGGCGCGAGGCGGCCTACACGGGTCAGGTGATCACGTGGGACATGATCCTCAAGGCGGACATGGATCTCGCGCCGCCGCAGGTGGCGTTCGGTCCGCTCGCCGTGCCGGCCGTGCCGATGCCCGGCGTGACGAAGCTCAATCGCAAGTGGTCTGACACGTAGAGCCTCGCATTAAAGGTCCTGTAGCGTCCGCCTTCAGGCGGACCCCTCGGTGGGTGCCTCCGGCCCGTCGAACGGCGAACTCTCTAGCGCTTTGGCAGAGATTCGATGTATCTTCGCCACGGCGCCGAGAGCTCGCATCGTGGCAGACACCGACAGCGTCCGCAGGATCCTTCACGTCGACATGGACGCGTTCTACGCGTCCGTCGAGCAGCGCGACAAGCCGGAGCTGCGCGGCAAGCCGGTCGCTGTCGGCGGCGATCCGCATCATCGAGGGGTCGTCGCCGCGGCGAGCTACGAGGCGCGCGTGTTCGGCGTGCGTTCCGCGATTCCGATGGCGCGCGCGGTCAGGCTCTGCCCGTCGCTCGTCGTCGTGCCGCCTGACTTCAGCCGCTATCGTTCCATCTCGCAGCAGGTCTTCGCGATGTTCCGCGAAGTGACGCCGCTCGTCGAGCCGCTCTCGCTCGACGAGGCGTACCTCGACGTCACCGAGAACGCGTGGGGCGAACCGCTCGGCCGCGAGGTGGCGCTGCGGCTCAAGACGCAAATCCGCGAGGTCATCGGCCTGACGGCGTCCGCGGGCGTCGCGCCGAACAAGTTCCTCGCCAAGATCGCCTCGGCCTGGAAGAAGCCCGACGGCCTGACGGTCATCGCGCCGGCGCGCGTCGAGAGTTTTCTGCAGAAGCTGCCCGTGGACGCGTTGTGGGGCGTCGGGCCGGTGACGGCGGGCCGCCTTCGCGATCGCGGGATCGTCAGGCTCGTCGACGTCAGGTCCGCTGATCCTGCCGTGCTGCGCGACGCGGTCGGCAGCCAGGTGGACTGGCTGCGTCAGCTCGCCGACGGACTCGACGATAGGCCGGTCGTGCCGAATCGCGCGGCGAAGTCGTGCGGCAGCGAGAACACCTTCTCGAAGGATCTGACGAGCCTCGACGAGATTCGCGCGGCGATCGACGAGATGGCGCGCGACGCGGCCGGGTGGCTGGACCGGAAGTCGCTGCTCTGCAGGACGGTCACGATCAAGGTCCGGTACTCGGACTTCAGCACGGTGACGCGCAGCCACAGTCAGTCGCCGGCGACGCGCGACGCAGACGAGATCGCGGCGCGCGCGTGTGCGCTGCTCGATCGCACCGAGGCGGGACAGAGACCCGTCCGCCTCCTCGGCGCCAGCGTGCACAACCTGATCGATCCTGCTGACGGGCACGACGAGTGCGGGACAGCGGACCCATCCGTCGAAAGCGCCGCGCTCCCGTTCGCTTCTCGAGACGAGGGAGCCTAGGAGGCTGGTGGAAATCTACCTGGGAGGGAATTGTCTAGCACTCCGGCGTCCACGTCTGAGTCAGCCAGCTGCCGAATGCTCAAATGACACGTCGGACAACTGGGCAACGGCGACTAGTCGATCCGTCGCTCCAGCGTGAACCGCGGGATCGTATGCGCCGAAGTACACCACGGAACCAAAACCGCCGCGCTCGAAGACCGACTCGAGTTCGGTTCTCGTCCAACATCGCATCACGAAGCGATAGTCGCTCGAATGTTCTCCAGCATCGTCGACCAGAGTGTGCGTTTCGGACAGAAGAAGCTGCTGGCGCTCCGGATCGAGTTCCGTGGTGCTCGTGAACGTGAGCTTGCCTCGGTCCGTAAGAACGCTCTTTCGAAAAACGGGCTCGCGCTGCTTACGGTCCCTCGTCGCCTCCCATTCGCGAACGTCCAGAATCAGGACGCCTGGACGTCGAAGCGCGCCCGCGAACGCCGCAAACACCGATAGGCGTGCGTCGTCACTCACGAAGTCGTTGAGAACGCCGCGGCAAAGAATGCCGTCATACCGCGCCACAGGTAGAGCGAGGAGATCCCCGACACGAAATGAGACGGAATTGCCGTGACCGCGGACGGACTGCCTGGCGGTCTCGATCAGTTCGGACGACCGGTCTACGCCTTCAACGGCATAACCTCGGCGCGCGAGTTCGCCAGCATATCGGCCGGTTCCACAGCCGGCATCAAGAAGCGTTGCGCCCGGAAGGACGCCCCGCTCACTGAACCAGGCGGTGATCGCGGCGCACTCCTGACCGACAGGACGGTCGATCAGCAGATCGAACGCCCACGCGTACTCACCGTAAAAAGGACGACTGGGTCTCTGCACGTCGGAACCCCCATCACGCGGACCTACGATTTCGGCATCAGCTTCTCGACCACCTGGTCGATGCTGAAGCTTGCCGCCCTGGCACGGGGCGGAAACTCCTTGAAGCTCTCGAGCCATTTCGCGAGCATGGGCGGCGCCGAATACAGCAGGTGATTCTGCTCGACGAACCAGTCCTTGTATTTGAAGCTCTCTTCGCCGCGTTCGAAGGGGTCGGCCCGCAAGTCAAAAAACTTCGGAAGGCGCATCTGCGACAGTGGCTCGCGCCACGCCTCGAGGCCCGTCGCCCGCTGTTCGGCGAACACGATCTTGAACCGGCCCATCCGAACGGCCATGCACTCGCCATCATCACTCCAATAAATGAAGCCTTCGCGCGGGGACTTCTCCTCCTTGCCCGACAGGAAGGGCAGCAGGTTGACGCCGTCGAGATGGACCTTGAACGTCTTGCCGCCCATCGCGAAACCCTTCTTCACCTTTTCCACGAGATCAGGCTCCCCGTTCGCGGCGGCGAAGGTGGGGATGAAGTCCTGCAACGAGCAAATGTCGTTGATGACACGGCCGGGCTCGATCACGCCAGGCCATCGCATCACGGTGGGAACGCGCCAGCCGCCTTCCCAATTCGTGTCTTTTTCGCCCCGGAATGGTGTTGAGCCCCCGTCCGGCCACGAGCAGGATTCAGCGCCATTATCCGTCGTGAACACGACGATCGTGTTGTCGGCGACGCCGAGGTCATCGATCTTCTTAAGGAGCTTCCCCACATAACCGTCGAGCTCGACCATGCCGTCCGGGTACAGGCCGAGTCCAGTCTTGCCTCTCGATGATTTCTTCAAGTGTGTGAAGACGTGCATGCGCGTCGGATTGAAGTAGCAGAACCACGGATCTTTGGACTTCGTCTTGCGTTCGATGAAGTCGACGGCGGCATCCAGAAACTCCTCATCGACGGTCTCCATCCGCTTGCGCGTCAGCGGACCCGTGTTTTCGATCACCTGCTTGCCGACCTTGCCGAACTTCGGATCGACCGTCGTGTTGTCCTTTGCGGACGCCTTGCACTTCAGCACGCCGCGCGGCCCGTATTTCTTGCGGAATTCCGGATCCTTCGGGTAGTTCTCGTATTCCGGCTCTTCCTCGGCGTTCAGGTGATAAAGATTGCCGAAGAATTCATCGAAGCCGTGGACCGTCGGCAGGTGTTCGTTGCGGTCCCCGAGATGGTTCTTGCCGAACTGGCCGGTCGCGTAGCCAAAATGCTTCATGAACTGGCCGATGCTCGGGTCGTCCGCACCGAGCCCGAGCGTCGCGCCGGGCATCCCGACCTTGGTCAGGCCCGTGCGGATCGGCGATTGCCCGGTGATGAATGCCGCGCGGCCCGCCGTGCAGCTTTGCTGGCCGTAGAAGTCCGTGAACATCGCGCCCTCGCGGGCGATGCGATCCATGTTCGGCGTGCGATAGCCCATGACGCCGTGGTTGTAGCAGCTCAGATTGAACCAACCGATGTCGTCCGCCATGATGAACAGAATGTTTGGCTTGTCACGCTTGGCCATTCGGGACTCCTCTCAGGGACTATACGAGCTGCTCAGCTGGGGACTCTTGGGCGAACCTCGGCCGATTCGGTAATGGTCACCGTATGTCGTGGCGAAGCACGACGCTCTTCGTCAGAAACCTGAAGAAAACAGTTGGAAAACTCTCGCCATAGCCGAATCTAGCAGAACGCGTGCCGACCGGTAGCGCCGGTGCCGTGGTTACTAGCCAGTTGCGAGTTCCGTCCCGAACACCCAGCCACATTCGTCCGTAAGGCACGCCTACTCGTCTAGAACGCAGGTTCAGCGCGAAACCTTACGGCGAGCCATGCCCGGCTTCTCTTGACAAACTAGAGGAGTGAGCTAGGATAAACGCGTCTCGTCTAGTTTGTCTGGAGGAGTAATGACTGCTGATGCGGGCCCAGGTGGCCTCGTCCAGGGCACGTTGCACATGCTGATTCTCAAGACGCTGACGCTCGAACCGCTCCACGGTTACGGCATCGGCGTTCGCCTCGAACAGATCAGCGACGGGGGATTCCGGGTCAACGCGGGGTCGCTGTTTCCTGGGTTGAGGCGACTGGAGCGTGACGGCCTGATACGGGGAGAGTGGCGTGTGACCGAGAACAACCGTCGCGCGAAGTACTACCACCTCACGCCGCAGGGTCGGGCGCGGCTCAAGCGCGAGACGCGACAGTGGGAAGCGCAGGCGACCGCAATCGCCAGAATTCTCGCCGTAACGCCGGGACAACTGTGATGGCGAGCTTCCAGCGCTTCATTGGCGGACTGAAGGGCCTGATTCGCAGCAGGCGCGTCGAGCAAGAGCTCGACGAAGAGCTTCAGGCCTACCTGGAATCCTCCGTCGAGGCGAGGGTTCGCGCTGGCATGACCGCCCGAGGATGCGCGGCGCGCGGCCCGCGTGGAGCTTGGCAGCATCGAGGCGGTGAAGGACCATACCCGCGGCGTCGGCTGGGAAGCCACGGTCGAGCAGACCTGGCGCGACGTGCGGTATGGGGCGCGCACGCTGCGCAGGTCGCCGGCGTTTGCCGCGGTGGTCGTGCGTCACGTTGACGCTTGGTATCGGTGCCAATACGGCCATCTTCAGCGCCGTCAACGCCATCATGCTGCGCACGCTCCCAGTCGCGCATCCGGAGGAACTGATCTCACTGAAGGCGCTCTACCCGAACGGCGCGGAGCCGTTCTCCTACGCCGCCTACCGCAGAATCGCGGCCGACGGCGCACGCCTCGTTGACGCGCTCGCGGCTTCAACGGCCCGGCGTGACGCGATCACGGTCGATGGTCCGCCCGAGGCAGTCGATCTGAAGTGGGTCTCCGGCAACTACTTCACGACGCTTGGCGTGTCGACTTCCATGGGCCGTCCCTTGCTCGTCTCGGACGATCTGCAGCCGCCGGGCCTCGCCGTTGCCGTGATCAGCGACGCGTTCTGGACGCGACGGTTCGGCCGCGACCCGGCAGCAGTCGGCCGCACCGTTCGCTTGAGAGGCACGGCATTCGTCATTGTCGGAGTCGCGCGCCGCGGGTTTGCCGGCGAGACCCCGGGTGAGAGTGTCGATCTCTGGATGCCGCTCTCGGCACAGCCGAGTGCGCCTGCATGGGTGTGGAACGGACACAGCACGACGTGGCTCAGCGTTCTCGCTCGTCGGCGCGCCGATGTTGGTCTCGCGCAGGCGCGCGCCGGGCTGGAGCCGGTGTACGAACGCGTTCGCGACGATGTGGCGGCGGGGACCGACAGCGCTGATTTCCGGCGCAGCGTGCTCGAGAGTCGCCTGCGGCGTGTCGGAGGCGAGCGGTGGAGTCTCGAGGCTACGCGACAACCTCGCGGCGCCGCTGATGATCCTGATGGGCATCGTTGGACTCGTGCTCCTCGTCACGTGCGCGAATGTCGCCACTCTCATGCTGACCAGGGCCGTCGCACGCCGCCGTGAGGTCGCCCTGTGTCTCGCGCTCGGTGCCGGGCGGTTGCGGATCATCCGTCAAGGCATGGTCGAGGCGCTGCTGCTTGCGGCGCTCGGGGGCATCGGCGGATTTCTGGTCGCCATCTGGGGGACGTCAGCCCTGTCGTCGCTCCTGTCCGGTGTCTTGCCGGTGGTGCTCGACATCAGTCCTGACAAAGGGGTCCTGTTGTTCGCGGGGGTGATCTCGTGCGCCACGGCCGTGCTGTTCGGCTTCTTGCCGACGCTGTCCGCGACCGGGCCCGACCCACTTGGCGTCCTCAAGAGTGGAGGGGCCGCTGGCCGCGGGGCATCCCGCATCCCCTTTGGTCGCACGCTGGTCGTGACGCAGATTGCGGTGTCGCTGGTACTCCTGGTTGCCGCAGGACTGTTCGTGCGCAGTCTGATGAGACTCAAGGATGTCGATCTGGGTTTCGATCCGAATCAGGTCGTCCTCTTCCGCGTGAGCCCTGCCGGCTGACCAGCAGCCCATTCCTGCCGAGACGAGGCGGCAGCTGTATCGCCAGCTCTTGGAGCGTGCGGTAAGCGTGCCCGGCGTGGACGGTGCGAGCGCGGCATTCTCCGGCCTGCTGTCGTCCGAAACGTGGCGAAACGTCGTCACCGTTGAGGGTTTCACGCCACCTGACGGCCGGACGCTGCGGACGTTCGTCAATGCGGTCACGCCGACGTACTTCGACGTCATGCGGATCGCCGTGCTGCGGGGTCGAGGCTTCACAGACGATGATCGGGAGGAGGCGACCAACGTCGTGATCGTCAACGACGCGTTCGCCCGGCAGTTCTTCGGCGGCGTGGTGCCGATTGGCCGACGTGTTGGCCTCTGCAACAGCGAATCGTGTAGTCCGACGGCCACGAGAATGATGGAGATCGTCGGCGTTGCGGAGGACGCGAAGTACTCGAACCTGCGCGCTGCCGCGCCGCCGATCCTGTACGTTCCCTTCACGCAGGGTGAGCGGAATCTCAGCGAACTGCAAGTTCGGACTACGGGTGACGTGTCTGCGGTCGCCTCGACCCTGTACCGGGCGCTCGCCGATGTCGATCGCAGGCTGGCGATCGTCGGGATGATGACCGCGCACGACCGTGTCGACGCCTCGCTCGTGACTGAGAACCTGGTTGCCAAGCTCTCGTCCATCTTTGGACTGCTTGCGCTCGCCCTCGCCGCCGTCGGGCTGTGCGGGCTGGTCGCCTACATGACGGCACAACGTACCCAGGAGATTGGAATTCGGATGGCGCTGGGGGCGGGTAGGCGGGAGGTGCGGCGCTTGGTGCTGGGCAACACGGTCCGACTGGTGGCACTCGGTGCCGGGCTTGGAATCCCTGCGGCGCTGGCACTGGCTCGACTGCTGTCGGGTCTGTTGTATCAGGTGGAGCCCTACGATCCAGTGGTCTTGTCGGTCAGCCTCGGAGTGCTTGCCTGCGTGGCACTGGTTGCGGGATACCTGCCGGCACAGCGAGCCGCACGCGTCGATCCGATCAAGACGCTCCGGGCCGAGTAGGCCTGCGCAAGCTTGGGCCAACGGGCACGGGCAGGTCACCCTGGGCCGCCCAGGCACTCCGCCAAGACCAACTAGTTGCGAATTCCGTCCCTGACACCCAGCCAGACGCGAGGGCCTGTTCTATGCTGGCCCATGGAGATCAAGGTCCTCCGGCCTGAGGACGCTGCCGTTCTGATTGCAGCTGGCCCCGACGTCTTCGACAATGCCGTTGACCCGCGCGTGGCCACCGAGTTTCTCAACGATCCGCGGCACCACCTCGTCGCCGCTATTGACCGTGGCGTGATGGTAGGGTTTGCATCAGCTGTCCACTACGTGCATCCGGATAAACGCTCGCCTGAAATGTGGATCAATGAAGTCGGAGTGGCGACAACTCATCGCGGACGCGGCGTGGCAAGGGCGATCCTCAAGCGCCTCCTCGAGGTTGCTCGAGCCATCGGGTGCGTCGAAGCGTGGGTACTCACCGATCGGTACGAATGAGGCAGCCTTGCGCTTGTACAAGTCGCACGGTGGAATTGAGGCACCCGGCGATCAGGTGATGCTGACGTTTCGCATCGAGGACAGTGGCGCGTCAAACGAACCAGACGCCATATGACCGTTCTTCGTCGGAGAGGCGTAGAGAGCCTACGCCGCCGCTCAAGTCCGTGATCTGGCCGCGCCCCCGCGCGGCGGGGTCTTCGTCAAAAGCGACCGGTGCAGGCTACGCATCGCGGCCGTCTGCGCGGCGCCGCGCCGACCGCAACGCGGCGAGCAGCGATGCCTCGAGATCGGCAGGCATCTCCATCGCTGTCGCGTCTCTCAGGATGCGCGGGGCTTCCTGGTATGAACCAATGAATGCCTGGCATCGCGGGCATCCCGCAACATGCGCATCGATGGCTGCGTGCGTATCCGGCGCCAGCGCGCCCTCGAGGTACTCCATCAGGAGCTCAACGCCCGAGACGCAGTTGATATCCATCATCGCTCGACTCCCGCGAGCTCACTGAGATATCCGCGCACCATGAGGCGTGCGCGATGGACGCGTTGCCGCACGGTCGCGGGTTCCACACCCAGCACCTGCGCGACGTCGGCCGTCGTGAGTTCCTCCAGATCGCGCAGCACAAAGGCCTCCCGATACAGATCCGGCAGCCGCTCGATGGCCGCCTGTGCCTTCTCAGCCAACGCCTGCCGATCCAGTAGTTCGTCGACGCGCGATGCGATCCGCAACGCGGCGGGCGTGTGCACGTGTCTGCCGTCGGCGTCGTAACGCGGCAGGAAGACGTCCAGCGATTCGGCGGGCCGGCGCGCACGGGCTCGGCGGTGCATCAGGCCGACGTTGGTCGCGATGCGATAGAGCCACGTGCTGAACTGCGACTCGCCGCGGAACGTGGGCAGGTGACGATACACCTGCAGAAACGTGTCCTGCAGCACGTCCGGCGCATCGGTTTCGTTCGTCAGCCGGCATGCGAGACGAAAGACCCGGTGCTGGTAGCGCACGACGAGCCACTCGAAAGCGGAGTCGTCCCCGGCCGCGGCTCGCGCCGCGAGCGCCTCGTCGCTCGACTCCGACACAGGGACGATCATGCCGCTCGATTCTACTGCTGAGTGATTGCGGCCTTGACCTTCGCGGTCAACTCGGGCGTCACCTCGGCCACACCGTGCTCGCGTTCCGCGTGCGCGACGACTTGCTTCATCAGTTCTTCCTCAGTCTCGGCCGTGGCGGTAAAGCCGCAACCCGGTACAACGTCGTTGCAGGCGATCCGCCGTGTCATCTTCGAATGGTCGTGGTCTGACATCTCGGTGCTCCTCTCCCCGTCCAGACGGGTCTGGCCTTGAGATGCCGATGCGTGCCACGTGTGACACGGCACTCGCCGTCACGACGACAGGTCTTCCGGCATCACACGGGCATGAGTCTGTACGTCGCGGCTTTGTGGCGCTATCCGGTCAAGACGCTCGCGGGGGAGCGCCTGTCGACGACCGCGGTTGGCCTTCGCGGCATACCCGGCGACCGCGTCGTCTGGGTTCGTGGTCCAGAAGGCGTGCGCACCTCGCGACGGCACTCGTCCTTGCTCGGGTTGCGCGGCACCTGGAGTCCGGAAGGACACGCACTCATCAACGGTCATTCGTGGGAGAGCCCGGAAGCGCTCGCCCTCGTCCAGAGTGCGGCCGGCGACGACGCTCGGCTGGAGTCGTCGGATGAGCGCGCCCGCTTCGACGTGTTGCCGTTGCTTGTGGCAACCGATGGCGCTGTCGCCGCGTTCGGGCGCGATGTCCGGCGCCTGCGGCCGAACCTGCTGATTGGTGGAGTGGAGGGGCTGGAGGAGCGCGACTGGCCAGGCGCCGAACTGCACATCGGCAGCCTGGTTGTGCGTCTCGACTCGCTGCGCGCACGGTGCCCGATGACGACGGTCGATCCCGATACGCTGGAACGCGATCCGGAGGTGTTGCGTGACATCGGCCGTCGCTTCCGCGGCCGCCTGGCGCTCAACGCGGACGTCGTGCGTCCGGGCACGATCGCGACCGGCGATCCCGTGACACTGGTATTCCCGCGTTAGAACGGCGCGACAGAATGTCTTCTAGAACCCGATTCGCAGTTCGGCGATCTTCCCCTCTGCGACCTTGAACTCATGGTTCATCACGAGAGGATCGGGTAATCCGGTTCGATCGAACGTTCCGTCGATCTTGACCCTGACGATGGTTCGTCCCTGGCGCTCTGTGACGTCCAGGACGTCGAAATGGACGTGAGCCCCGAAGATGTCGGCACGGGCCCAGGCCGTGATCGCGTCGAGACCGCGCAGCTCGCGGTTCACATCGACCACAACTGCATCGTCGGCGAAACTTGTCGCAAATTCGTCCGCGGCGCCGGCGTTGACCGCCCGCAAGTACGTGACGACCGGCCCGGACAGGCTGAGTTCCTTCGTGAATCGATCGATCTGAGGCATCGTTCACCACCCTTTCCGACCCTACTCTCGCAAATCCAGACTGATGCTGTCCAAGACATTGTTCCTATCGGACTAATCGCGATAAGGTATCGGTATGGAGCTGCGGCATCTTCGATATTTCGTGGCGGTTGGAGAAGAGGAACACTTCGGCCGCGCCGCACAACGCCTGCGAGTGGCTCAACCAGCGCTCTCGCGACAGATTCAGGATCTCGAACGTGAGATCGGCTTCAAGTTGTTCGATCGCCTCAGTCGCGGCGTCAAGATCAGTTCGGCGGGCAAGCTGTTTCTCGACGAGGCGCGTCGAATTCTTCAACAGCTGAACGAGGCGACGGAACGCGCGCAACGTGTGGCGCGCGGCCAATCAGGAACGCTTCGCCTCGGGTTCACTGAGAATGCCTCGTGGCGGGGCGTGGTACCCGACTCGCTCCACCTCTTCCGAGAGCGCTATCCCGACGCAGAACTGCAGCTGACCCCGCTGCCGAGTCTGCAACAGCTCGATGCCGTTCGATCTGGCCGACTGGACGCCGCGTTCATGTTCAACCCGCCGAAGCCAGATCGGGAGCTGGATCAATTGCCGGTCGCCGTGCACAGCCTGGCATTGGCTGCTCCTGCCGCGCATCCGCTCAGTAAGTTCAAGAACCTCCGGCTGCGCGACATGACGGACGCGCGTTTCATCTGGTTTCCGAGGCGCGAGAGCGCGGCCTTCTACGACCGCTTGATGTACGAGTGTTTCCGTGGCGGCCTGAAATCGCCCCGGATCGTTCAGGAAGCGTCGAACGAAGCGACGATATTGACGCTCGTCGCTCAAGGCATGGGCGTAGGGTTCGTTGTAGAAACCGCCCGCTGGCGATGTCCCGACGGCGTGGCGATATTGAAAGTCGCCGACCTCAAGCTGTCGTTGCCATTGGCTCTCGTCTGGAGAAAGGACAACCTGTCCCCGCTGCTCTCCAGATTTGTGGCCGACGTAGGGAGTATGTTGAAGCGGAGACCGACGACGCGGCCTCAGCCTTGACGTGCACTAGTATTCGTCGGTGGGCCGGCTGCGACTTCTCCTCTGGCTCGTCCCGATCTTCGTCACGGCCTGCACCGTGTCCGAGCCGACCCTGCCTGACATTCTCCTGTTCAACGGGCGCGGCACATCGCCCAACGACGTGGCCGCTCTCGAGAGCATCCTCCACGAGCGGCACTGGAACTATTCGACCGCGAGCTCGGCGCGACTGGACGCAATGAGCGAAGCGGAGCTGAAGGGCTACCGCCTGCTGATCGTTCCCGGCGGGAACTTCGAAGAGATCGGCAACGCGCTCCAGGCGGACACGACGGCGAAGCTTCGCAATGCCGTCGGCAGCGGCCTGGGCTATCTGGGCATCTGCGCCGGGGCGTTCTTCGCAGGGGCCTCTCCCTACAACGGGCTCAATCTCGCGTCTGGCGTGAGGTTCCCGTTCTACGCGCTCGAGGACCAGGGCATCCGCAAGGCGCCGGTAGTCATCACGACGGCCGACGGGCCGGCGATCGAGGTCTACTGGGAGGACGGTCCGCAGCTCACGGGTTGGGGCGAAGCTGTCGCGAGATATCCCGACAACACGCCTGCCGTCGTGCAGGGCACCTTCGGCCAGGGCTGGGTGGTGCTCACCGGCGTTCACGCCGAAGCGCCCGAGAGCTGGCGTCGCGACCTCGCCTTCACGACGCCGGCCGCTCCGAGCCATGCCTATGCGGCCCGGCTCATCGACGCGGCCTTGCATCGCACGCCCCTGCCGCGCTCCAAAGCCCAAAGCCTAAAGCCCTGAGCCTTTTCTATTCGGTCGGCACTTCGCTTCGGTTGCGGGCGCGCGGCTGACGCGGCTTTGCGGGCGCCTTTCGGGTACGCGCGGGCGCCGGTGTGCCGTCCGCGGCCTTCCTGGATCGCGGCTGGCTGCGGGGCCCGGCGGGGCGGCGGCGGCGCGATGGTTTCTCGGCGGCCGGCGCCTCTTCAGCATCGACGATCTGCGGTACCTGGAGCTCCTGCACGACGTCGCCATCCACGACGTCCTGATTGAACGGCGCGCTCTGACCTTCCATCGTCTGTTGCGGTTCCTGCGCCAGCTCGACGTCCGGCTGCATGTCCGCGGCAGGCGGCGCGGCGAGGTTGCCCGGAAATATGCGCATCCCGCCCTGACGATCCCGCTCGATCCTGAGCAGCCCGTCGCGCTGGCACGCGCGCATCAGATCGCCCAGGTTCTCGAACCCGAACTTGCGCTCGTCGAACGACGGATCGACGCCACGCAGGTACTGCTTCAGCTGACGGATGTACATCGGCCAGCGCGGCGTCTTCTGCGAAGACTGCAGCATGCGCCGGACCTCGCGAATGCCGTCCGCGGCGCGCCCGGTTCCGGACGCGGCCGAAGAATCCTCGCGTGCCGGCGCCTCCGGTGCGCTCGACGCCGCGCGAGGCGCGGTCTCCTCCTGCGTGCCGTGTCCGTTCTCGCTCAGCTCCACGAGCACGTTGCGCCCGGATTCGCGCAGCACGACGTGTCCCGCGGCCGCGAGCTTCTGCGCGAAATCGCGGAAGCTGCCGGCGCCGTAGGTCCGCTCCGAGAACGTCGAATCGAGCTGGAGCAGCGTGCTCTTCAGCAATCCCAGCTGCGGCGTCACCTCGCGATCGGCCAGCACTTTCAGCGCGCGTCGAACGAGCGGCACGATCTGTTCGACGGGTGCCTGCGTCACGCTGACGGGAGTGCTTCGCTGCCCCTGCCCGCGATCCTGGTAGCGGCGGGATCCGACGAGGTTCTCGTACGCGATGAACTCGTGGCAGTTGCGCTGCATCACGAGGCTCGTGAACGCGCGGCCGCCGACCACGAAGATCTGCTTGTCGTACTGCTTGAGCTTTTCGACGAGGCTGATGAAATCGCTGTCGCCGCCGACGATCACGTACGCGTTGATGTGGCTGTGCGTGAACGCCATCTCGAGGGCGTCGAGCGCGAGGTTGATGTCCGCGCCGTTCTTGTCGCCGCCCGGCGTGAGGTTGCGCTGCACGAGCTTGGTCGCGTGCTGCGTCAACGATCGGCTGTAGTCTCCGGCACGCGTCCAGTCGCCATAGGCGATCTTGGACACCACGTCGCCCCGTTCCTTCAGCGCCTCGAGTACGACCCCGATGTCGAACTGCACGCTCAGCGTGCTCTTGACCCCGATCTCGATGTTGTCGAAGTCGATGAATACTGCAATCTTCAGTCGTGTTGTATCTGGCAAAACCCTTCCGTATTCCCTTCCGGCCGCTGGGCCAGCTTTCTATTATGGCCCGAATCCGCTCACTTGGCCCGAACGTCGTAGGCGAAGAGATTGTCCTGATCGCGCAGGAACAGCTTGCCTCCTGAGACCACGGGGTGGCTCCACGTCGGGAGCCGGCCGCTCTTGATCTCGAAGCGCCCGTGCTCGCGATACCCTGTGGGAGACGCTTCCGCGAGGCCGACGACGCCGCCTTCGCTGTAGAGATACAGGCGATCGTCCGCGAAGACGAGCGAGCCCTTCCCGACGCTGCGGTTCTGCCACGCCACCTCGCCCGTATCGAACTTCAGCGCCGTGAGAATCGCGCTGTCGAATCCGTAGAGATGATCGCCGACGAGCACCGACGTCGCATGGTGGTTCTTCATCTGCCGCGTGAAGTAGACCTCGCGCGCGCGGACCGAATTGCCCGACGGCGTCAGCTCGAGGAGCGCCGAGCCGGTGCCGTAGTCCGACGACAGGAACACATGATTGCCCCGCACGATCGGCGTGGCGATGTTCGCCACGTCGTTTGCAACCTGGCCGTAGCTCCAGAGCTGACGGCCGCTGTCGATGTCCACGCCGATCGCCTTGGCGCTCGTGAAAAAGATCGCCTGGTTGACGTTGCCGACTTTCTGCCCCACCGCCGACGAATACCCGGCCTCGTCCCCGCCCGTCTTCCAGATAGCGGATCCGTCGGTCTTCCGGAGCGCGACGATCGTTCCGCCGGCGTTCACGAGGATCCGATCGTTCAGCACGAGCGGCGACTCGCTCAGGCCCCACTGGATGTTGGATCCGCGGAACTGCTTCAGGAGGTTGATGGTCCAGTAGGGTTCGCCGGTCGCGGCGTCCAGCACGCTGAGGTCGCCGCTCGCGCCGTACGCGTAAACGCGATCGCCTTCGATCGTCGGCGTCGCGCGCGGGCCGTCGCCGCGATCGTTGCTGAAGCGCCGCCCGTGCTGCCGTTCCCACAGCTGCTTGCCGCTCGCAGCGTCGAACGCGATCACGTACTCCGCGTCGCCGCGGGCGCCGAGCGTATACAGGCGTCCCTGCGAGACGGCAAACGACGAATAGCCTTCGCCGGCGCCCTTGGCCTGCCACGCGAGCGGGGGGCCGCCGGCGGGCCAGGCCTTGAGCAGGCCCTTCTCGGCGGAGAGCCCGTCGCGATTCGGGCCGCGCCACTGGGGCCAGTCGTCCGGTGCACGGTTCGAAACCACCGCGGGCAGGGACAACAGCAGCGATGCGACGATCGCGCCGGACAGATAGCGGACGCTTTTGCTCATAATGGCTCCGGCTCGCACGTAGTGTCCGGCTTCAGCCGGACTTCGGGGGTCCGCCTGAAGGCGGACACTACAGGTTTGTTTGACAGGGCCTCATCGCACAGGGGACTTGACGACATCTCCCGGTCTCAAGATCTTTACGGCTCTCAGGTCGATTCTGTTGACAGGCGCCTCGCCGTTCACCGGCGTCTGCTCGATTGCGTCGACCACGTTCATCCCGTTCTCCACCCGCCCGAACACCGTGTACTTCCCGTCGAGCGAAGGCGAGTCGCCCGTCACGATGAAGAACGACGTGAGCGCGCTCGCGGGGTCGTCCCCGCGCGCCATGGACAGGATGCCCTTGACGTGTTTCGTGTCGTTGAACTCCGGACCGATCGGTCGCACGGTCTTCTGCTGTTTCTGCGTGAGCGGTCCACGCGTGTTCAGCGAGCCCGTCTGCACGACGAAGCCCCGGACGACGCGGTGGAACGACGTGCCGTCGAAGACGCCGGCGGCGGCGAGCCGCATGAACTGGCGCACGTGGTCCGGGGCCTTGTCCGGGAAGAGCACAACGACGATCTCACCGGCGGACGTTTCAAGGATGGTGCGGTACCTTGCCAGCTCCTCGACTGATTCGGTCGAGAAGAGCTCCGGCTCCGGAGGCGGCGTGTCGCGGATCGTCACCGAGCGGATCTCGATCCGATCCGCCGGCAGGCCGTTCGCGTCGGCCGGCGCTTCGGAGATCTTCTGCACGACCTCGATTCCGTCGGACACCTGGCCGAAGGTCGTGTACTTGCCGTCGAGCGCGGGCTGATCTGTCACGCAGATGAAGAACTGCGATCCCGCGCTGTCAGGCTTGCCAGGCACGATCACGGCGGAGACCGCGCCGCGGGCGTGCTTTCCAGCCCCGATCTCCGCCTGCAGCACGCCGAGACCGCCAGTCCCGTACTGTTTCGCCTTCGCGGGATCCTTCGACAGCGGATCGCCGCCCTGGATGATCCCGTGCCGGATGACGCGGTGAATGACCGTGCCGTCGTACGCGCCGCTGCGCGCGAGCTTCATGAAGTAGCCGACGTGATTCGGTGCGAGGTCCGGGCGCAGGTCGATCACGAACGTGCCGGCGGAGGTGTCCACGACCGCCTGCCTGCCGGTCATCTCCGCCAGGGTCAGCGTTGTTTTGAAAGCCGGCGCGGGCTTCGCCGCCTGCGCGAGGACCAGCACCATCGCCGCTCGAACAGCCGGGTTGTGTGCAAGGACGCGAAGCATGGCGGAGGCACTATTGTAGTGCGCCCCTCATGACGAGCGGCTTTGCACTTCCTCGACCTCTGGTGGCTTCCGGCTTCAGCCGGAAGATCGTCAGCCGGCAATCGAGCTGTGGCAGAATCACGCCCCATGGACATCACACGGCGGTCCCTCCTGATGGCAGGCGCGGGGTTCGCGGCTGGCTCGCTCCGGCTTCCGCAAGCCGGCGCACAGGTCAACGCCGGGCAGATCATCGCTCGAATCAAGACCCGGGTCGGCGTCCCCTGGACGGCGGAAACAGTCGACAAGATCGTCGCCGGATCTCCAGGCACACCGGTCAGGGGCATCGCCACGACGATGATGGCGACGCTCGACGTGCTGCAGCGTGCGGCCGCCGCCGGAAAGAACATGGTCATCACGCACGAGCCGACGTTCTATTCACATCTCGACGAGACGAACCCGATCGCCCAGGATCCGACCTACATCGTCAAGCGCGATCTGATCGTGAAGAATCGGATCGTCGTCTTCCGCTTCCACGATCACTGGCACCGGATGTCGCCCGACGGGATTGCGACCGGCATGGCGCGCGAGCTCGGGTGGGACAAGCACGCCGATCCCAGGAGCCCGCGTCAGTTCACGTTTCCGGGAACGCCGCTCCAGCAGTTCGTCAGGGACATCGAGTCCCGATTGAAGGTCCGATCCATACGCGTCGTCGGCGATCCGAAGATGCCCGTGAATCGCGTGCTGGCGAGCTGGGGCTACGCCAGCCTGATGCCCGGATTGATCAAGCAGGCTGCGCGGCCGGAGATCGACGTCATCGTCGTCGGAGAGACGCGCGAGTGGGAACTCGTCGAATACGTGCAGGATCAGGTCGCGTCAGGCCTGAAGAAGGCGCTGATCGTCGTCAATCACGTCGTGTCGGAGCAGTCCGGGATGAAGTACTGCGCCGAGTGGCTCAAGGGGTTCGTTCCCGAAGTGCCGATCGAGTTCATCCCGGCCGCCGAGCCGTTCTGGCGTCCGTGACGCTACTTCCGGAACTGCGTGAACACGAGATTGGCCGGCGCCGTCTGGTGGCACTCGAAGCAGGTGTTCCGCGAGTCCGCGTTGAGCGACGCCGTCTGCGTGTCGGCCCTGAAGACTTCGAAGCCCCAGCCACCCGTGCTCGCGTAGCGCTTCTCGTTCCTCACCATCACGGCGAGGCGCTTCCGTGCACCTTCGCCCGTGACGCCCTGTGCCTTGCCCGGCTGCGTGTCGAGCAGGTCGTCGATGAGTACGGCACCGTCGGGGAACTTCCCCGTCCGATAACCTTCGAGCGCCTTCTCGTTGGCGTAGAAATGATGGATGCCGCCGTTCGTCTTGAACGACGGATTCTCCGGTCCGACGAGAGTGCTCTTCACGTGCGCCCATTGCCGGAAGTCGGCCGGATAGGGCACGCTCTCATCCTGGCGTGCGGTAGTCGGAAGCGCGCAGGCGAGGATCACCGCGGCGAAGACGACGATCGCTCTGTTCGTCACTGACTCCTCCCGAAGGCCCCGCCGAAGCGTAGCGAAGGCGGAAGCCGGACACCAGAAGTTATCTCACAAACCAGAACCGCAGCGTAGAGCCAGACGCCGATCGGTCGGGCGGTGCGCGTGGTGGCCGGCGGCCCTCGGAGCGCGCCGACGCGCCGCGTCAGCCGGCACGCGCGCGGAGCGATTCCTCCCGGCGCCTTCCCGCCGTGTGATCCTCCAGGCTCGAAGTACCACCGGCGGACCGCGGCGCCTGATGCCGGACGCGCGAGCCAGCTCGTAGGCGCCGGGGGAGCGCCAGGGCGTTCAGCCGGAGCGCGCGTTCCCGGCGCGCGGAGCGGGCCGCGGGCCGCCACGCGCACCGCCCCACCGATCGACATCGACGCCACAGCTGAAGTCCGTCACTTCACGATCACGTGCGCCTGGCTCTCCCACTTGCCGCCTGGCGTGCGCACCTCGAGCCACACGTTCTTTCGTCCCGCGGGCGCGTCGAACACGAAGTCGTAGGTCTCGCCGGCGCCGATGGTCGCCTTTGCCGCTTCCGGCTTGCAGCGCGACGGCGGCAGCGGCGCGCCGTCTTTCGTCAGCGGCTGCCAGACCACCGGGCCGGCGGTGGTCTGCAGCACGACGGCGAAGATGTCGCTCGGCGTGATGTTGATCAGGCGGATGCGATGACGCACGCCGGCCTTCCAGACCATCCGGAGCGCGTTCTGTCCGTTCAGGACGGCCGTGGGACGAGTGCCGGGACGGCTGCGCCCCATGACGATCACGTGGTCGGTGGCCTCGTCGAACGTCTCGCCCTCGTCCAGGACGATCATCGCGCCGTACAGGCCCGACGTCAGCTGACGGTCGTCGTGCAGGTGCGTGTGGTACATGAACGTGCCGGCGCGCGGCGGCGTGAACCTCACGACGAACGATCCGCCGGGCTCGATGAGCGGCGTGACGCGCTGGCCGGCGCCGCTGAATCCGTGCACGCCGTCGTAGTAGCTCTCGAGCTCCATGCCGTGCCAGTGGATCGCGGTGCTCTCCGGCAGCCTGTTGACGAGCGAGATCTCTACGGGCTCGCCGCGCTTCAGCACGAGCGTGGGTCCCGGAACCGGCACGCGATCGGTCGACGGCATCATGATCTCGTCCGCGAGAACGAATCCGAACGCGGGCTCGTCGCCGTACCGCTTCGCTTCACTCTGCATCAGCAATGTCATCCTGCGCGGGGCGGCCGCCGGCGGCTCGAGCGATCCGCCTTCGCGGCCGTCCTTCCCGAGGACGGTGACCCCGAGGATCATGCCTGCCATGCCCGCGGATGGATCGTGCGCGGCGTGATGACCTTTTCCTGCCGATGCTCCTGCGCTCAATCGCCTCGCCGGCGCGACGTGATCCTTGATGTGGCAGTGGAAGAGCCAGTTGCCCACGCGCTCGGGCGTCCACGTCATCGCCATCGTCGCGCCAGGCTGCATCAGCTGCGTGACCACCCGCTGGCGATCGCCCGCGGCGAAGCTCTTGCTGCTCGCACCGTCGCCAAGGCTGTCGACGTCGTAGTAGAAGCCGTGCAGGTGCATCGTGTGGGCCTGCGTGCTCAGGTTGACGACGCGCCAGCGGGCGGGCTCCGCGAGGCGATACGTGAGCCGCTCGGTATGCGGCCACGAGAGCCCGTTCATCAGGAACGTGAACTTCGGATCGAGTCCGAGGAAGACTTCACCCGGATCGTCGGCGCTCGCCACGCGCTTCAACTCGTCGAGCGACAATCCCGTCCAGTCGGTGATCACGAACACGCGATCGTCCGGCGGCGTCCCGCCGATCGGATCCACTACGAACGCGCCCGACAGCTGCGTGTCGCCGACGGCTCGGAACGGAAGCGGCATGCCGGTCGTCGTCGCCCAGTAGTGATAGGTGCCGGCCGGCCCGCTCTTGAACGAGATCGCGCGCGTTTCCCCAGCCGGCACGACCATCGGATCGCACGCGGCCGCGCCGCGCTCGCACAGCCCGTGCACGCGAAGGGCGGCGGCCAGATCGTTGCGCACGGTCGCAGAGATCTCGACGCCTTCCGTCACGCGGACGAGCGGCGCTGGAATCATCAGCGGACCGTCCGTCTCGCCGAACGCCTCGATTCGCAGCGCCGGACCCGCCTGGCCCTCGGGCCGCCACTCCCCTTCGGATGCTCGCAGGTTCAACGTCAGCGTTCCTGCGCCAGGCGTGCCCGACGGCCGGCGATTGTCGTTCGTCACAATCGCCGGCAGTCCAGGTGCGGCCGGGATCCGCGTGGCGTGCGAGACAGCGGAGAGACTGGCGGGACCAACAGCTATCAGCGCGGCGAGAAGAGTTGGAACGTCGAACATCGGTGACCTCTTGCGGTAAGTCTGCAAAGAGTCAGGCTAGCGCTCCGATCTCTTCGGGTCATGAGCGAACGGTTAGTGATTTCTTAGCTTTGGGAGAAACGCTGAACCTTGAACCTTGAACCCTGAACCTTGAACCTCGAAACAGCTGTATGCTGTACACACGACCGCGGCGCGCGGTCGTCACGGTGACCCGGCGCGAGGACCGGGAGGCATGCCTCAGCATCTCCGCATCGTCCAATCCACGTCCGGCGATCTGCGCGTTTCCGCGGCGCAGGAATTCATCACCACCCGTCTCGACACCGGGCCCGCGATGGTCGTCTCCGCCTCGCGCGGTGCGGCGGATGACTTTGCGCGCAGGATCGCGGCATCGCGGCCGGCGACGCTCGGACTGCACCGGTTCAGCGTGACGCAGCTCGCCGCGCGCCTCGCGGCGCCGGTGCTCGCGGCGGACGGTCTGGCACCTGCGACGTATCTCGGGTCGGAGGCCGTCGCGGCCCGCGCGGCGTTCGACGCGCGGCGCGCGGGCGATCTGTCGTACTTCGCGCCGGTCGCCGACGCACCGGGGTTTCCCCGCGCGCTCGCGCGTACGCTGCAGGAGCTGCGGCTCGCGCAGGTGCGCCCCGAGTCGCTGGGAAAGCTGCCGCTCGGAGGCGGTGACCTCTCGGTCCTGCTCGAGCGATTCGAAGAGCAGTTCGACGCGGCGTCGGCGACCGACCGTGCTCTGCTCTTCGACGCCGGCCGCCAGGGAATCGCGCTCGACTCGTTCGCGTTCGCCGGTCTTCCGCTGGTGCTGCTCGACGTGCCGTGGGATTCGCAGGTCGAATTCGATTTCCTGAGCGCGCTCGTGCGCGCGGCGCCGGAGGTGCTCGTCACGGTGCCGTACGGCGATCCCGTGGCGCACAATCGGCTGCGCGCTTTTGGCGTCGAGCCCGAGGTCATCGAGCAGACCGGATCGACGGATCTCATCGCGCTGCGGCGGTATCTCTTTGCCAGCACGCAGCCGCCGGAACGGACGCGGGCGGGTGACGTCACGCTCTTTTCCGCACCGGGCGAGGGGCGCGAGGCCGTCGAGATCGCGCGCCGCATTCTCGAGGAAGCGGGCCGCGGCGTCCGGCTCGACGAGATCGCCGTGCTCCTTCGATCGCCGGCCAACTATCTCGGGCTTCTCGAGCACGCGTTCAGCCGCGCCGCAATACCGGCGTGGTTCGATCGCGGCGTGCGCCGGCCGCACCCGGCCGGACGCGCATTCCTGGCGCTGCTCGCGTGCGCCGTGGAGAAGCTCTCGGCGCGCAGGTTCGCGGAGTACCTCTCTCTGGCGCAGGTGCCCGCCCTTCAACCCGCGGGGGCTGACACATTCGTTCCGCCGCGAGACGAAGCGCTCGGTGCGGCCTCGGAGGCTGCGGCCCTCGCTGACGGCGATCCAGAGAGCGTTGCGCTCCAGCGCGCCGCGGACGAAAGCGCCGCGGCGGCCGCTTCGACCGCGGACGAGTTCTCGGCGATCGTCGAAGGCACCTTGCGTGCGCCGTGGAAGTGGGAGCGTCTGATCGTCGAGTCGTCGGTGATCGGCGGCGCCGACAGGTGGCATCGGCGGCTCGATGGCCTCGCGCAGGAGCTGCGGCTCAGGATCCGCGAAGAGTCGCGCGACGATCCCGAGTCTCCGATTGCGCTCCGGTACACCCGCGATCTGAACAACCTCCAGCACCTCCGCGGCTTCGCGCTGCCGATCATCGACACGCTCGTCGTCCTGGCCGGCGGCGGCCACGTGGGGAGAGTGGCTCGATCGTTTCGGCAGCCTCGCGCCTCGCGTCCTGCGCCGCCCGAACGACGTGCTTCAGATCCTCGCGGAGCTGCGGCCGATGGCGGAGATCGGTCCCGTAGCGCTGGACGAAGCGCGGGACGTGATCGCCGACCGGCTGCTCGCGATTCAGCGGGATCCGCCGCGGTCGCGCTACGGCGCGTCTTCGTCGGAAGTCCGCATCAGGCGCGCGGCCGGACGTTCCGGGTGGTGTTCGTTCCCGGGCTGGCGGAGCGGATGTTTCCGCAGAAGCCGCACGAGGATCCGATGCTGCTCGATCGCGAGATGCGCGGGCCGCTCGCGGCGGGGCTGCCCATGCAGGACGATCGTGCGCACACGGAGCGGCTGCTCCTGCGTCTCGCGGTCGGCGCCCCGACCGAACGGCTGTGGCTGTCGTATCCGCGGATGGAGATGTCGGAATCGCGGCCGCGCGTGCCGTCGTTCTACGCGCTCGACGTGCTGCGCGCGATCACCGGCCGCATTCCCGATCACGAGGAAGTGCAGGACACCGCCGCGCGCGAGGGCGGCGCCAGCCTCGGCTGGCCCGCGCCGGCGCGGCCCGGCGCCGCGATCGACGATCTCGAGCACGACCTCGCGGTGCTTCGCGAGCTGCTGGCCGCGTCGCCTCCCGCAAGCGTGCGCGGCCACGCGCACTACCTTCTGCAGGCTCAACGACAACCTCCGGCGATCCGTGACGGCGCGATGGGCCCGCAATCGCTCGACGTGGACGCCGTACGACGGCCTCATGCGCGTCACCGGCCACGCAGCCGATGCTCTCCTCGCAGCGGCTGAACGCGCGGCCCTACTCGCTCTCGGCGCTTCAGAGGTTCTCGACCTGTCCGTACCAGTTCCTTCTTTCCGCGATGTATCGTCTCGAGCCGAACGAAGAGCCGGAAGCCGCTGCAGAAGCTCGATCCGCTGACGCGCGGCTCGATCTTCCACGAGTCGCAGGCTCGCTTCTTCCGGGCGCTCCAGGCAGCTGGCGATCTGCCCGTGACCGGGGCCAACGTCGATCGCGCGCTCATCGCCGTGAACGACGCGCTCAGGATCGTCGCGGATGGCTACGCGGAAAAGCTCGCACCGGCGATCGAACGGGTGTGGAACGACGAGATCGGCGACATCGCCAAGGACCTCCGCGTCTGGGTCCGGCGCCTTCCCGAGTTCCAGGACTGGCTGCCCGAGTACTTCGAGTTCAGCTTCGGGCTGCCGGCCGACGCGGACCACGATCCGCGAAGCGTTCCCGATCCCGTTCTCGTCGACGGCCGCTTCACGCTGCGCGGTTCGGTCGATCTGATCGAGCGCAATCGCGCCAGCGGCCTGCTGCGCATCACCGATCACAAGACCGGAAAGAACCGGACGACGGACAAGACGGTGATTGGCGGCGGCGCGATCCTGCAGCCGGTCCTCTACAGCCTGGCGGTCGAGCAGGCGCTCGGCGCGACCGTCGGGTTCGGCCGCCTCTTCTACTGCACCGCCTCCGGCGGCTTCACCGATCATCAGATCGCGATCAACGACACGAACCGCAGGGTCGGACTCGAAGCGCTCGAGATCGTCGATCGCGCGATCGAGCTCGGATTCCTCCCGGCCGCGCCGGCGAAGCGCGCGTGCACCTGGTGCGACTTCCGCGCCGGTCTGCGGACCGCACGAAGAAGAGCGCGTCCGCCGTAAATCACCCGATCAGCTCGGCGATCTCCTGGCGCTGAGAGAGAGGCCGTAGTGGCGGAACGCGGAGGCTCGCGGATGATCGACCAGGCAGCCCGCGACACGATCGTCGACGACCTCGAGTCGACGCTGATCGTCGAGGCCGCGGCCGGCACGGGCAAGACGACGGAGCTCGTCAATCGCATCCTGCGCATCCTGTCGGACCGGCAAGACGACGATCGGAAAGATCGTCGCGGTGACCTTCACCGAGAAGGCCGCCGGCGAGCTGAAGCTGCGCCTGCGCGAAGCGCTGGAGCAGCGCGCGCACCGCCGCCAGCGGCAAGGCGCGCGCGAGGCTGGACGAGGCGCTCACGAAGCTCGAGGAGGCGCACGTCAGCACGATCCACGGCTTCTGCGCCGAGCTGCTGCGCGAGCGCCCGGTCGAGGCGCGCGTCGATCCGCTCTTCACGGTGCTGACCGAAGCGCAGGCCGCGCGTCTCTTCGACGAGGCGCTTCGGCGCGCTGGATCCAGGAGCAGCTGGCACGATCCGCCGGAAGGGTTGCGCCGCGCGCTGCGGCGCTCGGCGGGCTGGTCGTTCGGCCGCAGGGCGCAGGGGCAGGATGGTCCCGTCGATCGCCTGCGCCGCGCCGCCTGGGATCTGTCCGCAGTGGCGCGACTTTTCCGAGCGCGTGGACGCGGCAGCCGTTCGATCCCGGCGGCGGCGATCGACCGCCTGCTCGTCGAGGTCCACGAGTTCGCCGACCTGACCGAGAATCCGTCGTACGCACGGGACAACCTCTTTCTCGACACCGCGGCGGCGCGGCATCTCAGCCAGGAGATCCGCACTGCAGACAGTCGATAGGGGTCATCGACGATACGACGGCTGGGAAGCGCGGCTCGTGGATCTGTCGCGGATCGCGCACTTCTCCAAGGCGCGGCACGGCCGCGGTCCCGGCTACCGCCAGGGCGTGCCGCGCGCGACGGTGCTCGCGGCGCTCGACGACCTGCGCGCGCACCTCGACCAGTTCCGGATGGACGCCGACGCCGATCTCGCCGGCGCTCCTGCAGGAGGAGCTCGCAGGCGCGATCGCGCGCTACGAGCAGCTCAAGCGCCGCAGCCGGCGCGCTCGACTTCCTCGACCTGCTGCTGAAGGCGCGCGACCTGGTGCGACGGAGCGCCGGACTCCGCCGCGGGTTCCAGGAGCGCTTCACGCACATCTTCGTCGACGAGTTCCAGGACACCGATCCGCTGCAGGCGGAGATCCTGCTGCTGCTCGCGTCGACCGATCCGGAGGACACCGACTGGCGCGCGGTCGTCCCGCTGCCCGGCCGTCTCTTCATCGTCGGCGATCCCAAGCAGTCGATCTATCGCTTCCGCCGCGCCGACGTCGGCATCTACCGCGACGTGTGCGCGCGGCTCGAGCGCGCCGGCGCGAAGCGCGTGAAGCTGACGACGAGCTTCCGGAGCGTGCCCGGGATCCAGGCGTGCGTGAACGCGGCGTTCGCGCCGGTCATGACCGGCGACGCGATCACGCTGCAGGCCGACTACGTGCCGCTGTCCCCCGTTACGATCGCGAGCTCCCGCGGACAGCCCGCCGTGGTCGCGCTGCCGGTGCCGGAGCCGTACGGCCTGCGCAACATCTCGGCGATGGCGATCGAGCAGTCGCTGCCCGACGCCGTCGGCGCGTTCGTCGACTGGATCGTCAACGAGAGCGGTGGAAGGTCACGAGCCGCCGCGGCTCGGCGACCCGAACAGGTCCAGGCCCGGCACATCTGCATCCTCTTCCGCCGCTTCCTCAGCTTTGGCGAGGACATGACGGAGCCGTACGTCCGGGCGCTCGAAGCGCGCGGCGTTCCCCACGTGCTCGTCGGCGGCAAGACCTTCCACGATCGTGAGGAGGTCGAGACGCTCCGCGCGGCGCTCTCGGCGATCGAGTGGCCGGACGACGAGCTGTCGGTGTTCGCGACGCTGCGGGGCGCGCTCTTCGCGATCGGCGACGAGGAGCTGCTGGAGTGGCGGCAGCGGTCTTCGCCGCCGTTTCATCCGTTCCGACTGGCGGCAGGGTCAGACAGGATCTGCCCCGCCGAGACGCTGCGCGGCTCAGCCCGATCGTCGGCGCGCTCGAGCTCCTGCCGCGAGCTGCATCGGCGGCGCAACTACGTGCCGGTCGCCGAAACGATCCAGCAGCTGCTCGACGCGACGCGCGCGCACGTCGGATTCGTGCTGCGCAGCGGCGGCGAGCAGGCGCTGGCCAACGTGCTGCACGTCGCCGAGCTGGCGCGGCAGTACGAAGCTGGACGGCGGGATCTCGTTCCGCGGATTCGTCGACGAGCTGCGCGTCGCGGCCGAAGACCGCGCAGGCGGCGGAAGCGCCGATCCTCGAGGAGGGCAGCGACGGCGTCCGGATGATGACGGTGCACAAGGCCAAGGGGCTCGAGTTCCCGATCGTCATCCTGGCCGACCTCACGTGCAAGCTGTCGCGCGTCGAGGCGGCGCGCTGGCTCGATCCCGGACGGCCGCTCTGCGCGCTGAAGATCGGCGGCTGGGCGCCCATCGATCTGCTGCTGCACGACGCGGAGGAAGCGGCGCGCGAACAAGCGGAAGGCGAGCGGCTGACCTACGTCGCCGCGACGCGCGCGCGCGACGTCCTCGTCGTGCCGGTCGTCGGCGACGGGCCGTACGACGGCGGCTGGCTCGATCCGCTGATGCCGGCGATCTATCCGCCCGACGCGTCGCGGCGCGCGCGCCGACCGCGCGCCGGGATGTCCCGCGTTCCGCTCGAAGGACTCCGTGCTCGTGCGCCCCGACGGCGATCCCGCGAGGTCGACGACCGTCGCTCCCGGCTTGCACAAGTTCGCGAGCCCCGAGCCCCAAGCCCCGGGCCCCGGCACGTATGCAGTCGTCTGGTGGGATCCGCGCAACCTCGCGCTCGGCGCGGAATCCTCGTTCGGCCTCACGCGCGACGATCTGATCGTGAAGGACGGCGACATGTTCGCGGTCGAGGAGCGCCTCGCCGAGTACGAGCGGTGGAAGTCCCATCTCGCCTCCAGGCTGGCCGGCGCGGCGCGTCCGACGCTGCGCGTCGCCACCGCGACAGCCTGGGCGCGCGACCGGCAGAGCGAACAGGGATTCGAGCACGAAGACATCGTCGTCTCGGCGATCGAGACGGTCGAGATCGACCGCGCCAAGGCGCGGCCCGCCGGTCCGCGCTTCGGCTCGCTCGTCCACGCGACGCTGGCAACCGTCCCGCTCGAAGCCGACGCCGGCTCGATCGCGCGCGTCGCGACAACGCAGGCCCGCATTCTCGGCGCGACCGACGACGAGCGCCACGCCGCCCTGCAGGCGGTCGGCGACGTGCTCGCGCATCCGCTCCTTCGGCCGCGCCCGCGATTGCGCGCGCACCGGCCGCTGCTACCGCGAAATGCCCATCACGTGGCTCGCACCAGACGGCATGCTCCTCGAAGGCACAATCGATCTCGCCTTCGAAGACGCGGACGAGCTCGTCGTGCTCGACTTCAAGACCGATCGGGAACTGACGACGGACTTCGATCAATACCGGAGACAGGTCGACGTCTACTGCCGCGCGATTGGCGCCGTCAAGGGAAAGACCGCGCGGGGCATCCTGCTTGCGCGTTTGATCAGGTTCAGGGTTCAGGGTTCAGGGTTCAAGGTTCGGGGTTCAAACGGTTCACGGGTTCAGGGGTCCACGAGGTTCAGGTTCGAGCGGGAACCTGAACCTTGAACCTGAACCTTGAACCTGAACCTTGAACCTGAACTTTGAACCCTGAACCTTGAACCCTGAACCCAAGAGAACGGCATCCTCGTTGCACCGGTTTCCCGTGGAGGTGTGACCGATGCTGGTGAAAGAGATCATGACGCCGAACCCCGCGTGTTGTACGCCCGACGCTCCGCTGCGCGAAGTCGCGCAGGCAATGGTCGAGCACGACTGCGGCGAGATCCCGATCGTGCGCAGCGGCACGGACAAGACGCTCGTCGGCGTGGTCACCGACCGCGACATCGTGTGCCGGCTCGTCGCTGCCGGGAGGAACCCGCTCGACGCCACCGCCTCGACCTGCATGTCGAGCCCCGTCGTCGCCGTGCGCGAGAGCACGCCGCTCGAGGAGTGCACGAAGATCATGGAAGAGAGTCAGATCAGGCGCGTGCCGGTCGTCAACGGTGGAGGTCTGTGCTGCGGAATCGTGTCGCAGGCCGATATCGCCAAGAATGCGTCAAGGCGGGTCGTCGCGGATCTCGTGAAGGACGTTTCACAGCCTGCGACGGGGACCTCGCGCGCGCATTAGCGAGCTCACGGGTTCAAGGTTCAGAGTTCAGGGTTCAAGGTTCGGGTTCTAGTTCAGGGTTCTGGTTCCCGCGCTAAGGACAGTGAACCTCGTGAACCTTGAACCTGAACCCTGAACCCTGAACCCTGAACCCTGAACCTTGAACCCTAGCTTCTATTCGTAATGAAGCGCCTTGACCGGATCCAGGTTCGCGGCGCGGGCGGCGGGATAGAGGCCGAAGATCAAGCCGATCGCGACGGACACGACGAACGCCAGCACGATTGACGTGGTCGTCACGATCGTCGACCAGCCGGCGAGGTAGCCGATCAGCTGCGACAGCCCGACGCCGACGACGACGCCCATGACGCCGCCGGCGAGCGAGATGATGGTCGTCTCGATCAGGAACTGCCGGATCACGTCGCGCTTCTTGGCGCCGATCGCGCGCCGGACGCCGATCTCGCGCGTCCGTTCCATCACGCTCGCGAGCATGATGTTCATGATCCCGATGCCGCCGACGAGCAGCGAGATCGACGCGATCGCGACCATCACCATCTCGAAGATGCGCTGGGTGCGCCGCTGCTGCGCCAGGAGCTCGGCCGGCGAGATGATCGAGAAATCGCCCGCCTCGCCGTGCGACGCGGTCAGGAGCCCGCGCAGGAGCGCCGCGCCCGCGGGGATCGCCGAGCTCGATTGAAGCTGGAGATAGATGCCGTCGATCTCGTCCTTGTACTGCGACTGGTTGTCTTCCAGCCTGAAGATCGCGGAGTTCAGCGGAACGTAAATCAGGTTGTTCCTGTCCTGCGCGGGGATGCCGGCCACGTCGGCCTGCACGGTGAGCTGCGGCCCGGCGACGCCGATGACCTGAAACCACGCGTCGTTGATCTTCACGTGCCGCCCGATCGGGTCGTCGACGCCGAAGACGAGACGCGGCCACTGCCTCGCCGAGGACGGCGACGGGTGCGCCCGACGCGTTTTCGCCGTCGTCGAAGAAGCGGCCCGACGTCACGGCGAGGTTCGCGATCGCGAGGTAGCCCGTATTCACGCCGTAGACGACCGGCAGGTCTCCTTGCGGGCGAGGAATCATCTTCCCCGGGGTGAAGCGCTTTCGCGCGGTCGAGGCGGAGATGCCTTGAAGGTTTGCCTGGATGATGCGAAGGTCCTGGAAGGTCAGGCCCGGCGAGATCTTCCGCACCTTCTGCAGCGATTCCCAGTTGTTCGCTTCTCTCGCCTCGACGATCAGGTTGCGCACACCGAGCTGCTCGATGAAGGCCATGACCTCCTGCTGCGCGCCGGCGCCGATCGACAGCATGGCGACGACGGCCGCCACGCCGAAGATCATCCCGAGCATCGTGAGGAGGGAGCGCAGTTTGTGCGCGCGCAGATTCTCGAAACCGAGCCGGAGCTCCGGCAGGAAGTCCGCTGTCGTACCGGTGATGCGTCCGCCGGCTCCGCTCACTTGGACGCTCCGCCGCCGATCACGGGCGTTGCAGCCGCGCCGGACGTGCTGGCGCGGACGACGGTGGGATCGATCAACGCGATCTCTGTCCCTTCGGGCAGGCCGTCGATCGCCGCACGGCTCTCCGTCCGGTGGACGATCTTCACCTCGCGTTCCTCGAACCGGTCGCCGGACTTCGCAAAGACGTGCGTCTTGCCCGCCTTCTGGAACACGGCCTGGCGCGGCACGGTCAGCGCGCCGTCGACCTGCCGTCCGTCAATCGTCACGCGGGCCGACGCGCCCGCCTTCATCCGCGGATCGAGCTCCTCGAACTGAAACGACAGATCGAACTGGCGCATCACGGTCGGCCCTTCCCACTCCGATCGCCGCGCCTGCGCGGTCAACGCGCCGACCTTGGCCTTGAAACTGCGGCCGGGAATCGTGTCCACGTCGACCTTCGCGATTTGTCCCTCCGTCAGGTTCGCGCGATCGTTTTCGTCCACCTTGGCGCGCAGCTCCATGCGCCCGTTCTCGATCACGTCCGCCACTGGACGCCCCGGCCACACGCTGTCGCCCGCGCGGTACTCGGGCATGGGCATGCCCCAGATCATCATGCCGCCCATCGCATCGCGGTTCTCCTTGACCATCACGATGCCGTCGAGCGGCGCCTTCAGCTGGAGGCTCTCGATCACCGACTGCGCACGCTGCATCGCGAGCATCGCCTTGTTGCGCTTCTCTTCCACGACGGCGAGCGATGCCGTGTTCGTCGCGGCGCGCGACTTGACGTCGTCCTCGAGCTGCGCGAGGCGCCGCCGCGCCTCCTCGAGCGACAGGCGGTTCTTCTGCGCGTCGATCTCCCCGACGAACTCGTTGCCGGACACGTCGAGCTCGGCGCGGCGGACGTCGAAGCGCGCCGTCAGGAGCGCCACTTGATCCTGGGCCGCCTGCGCCGCGGCGTCCGCCTTCATCTTGACGATCTCCTGCGACGCTTCCTCGACCTCGGTCTTCGCCTGATTGACCGCGAACTGCTGATCCGCCGGATCGAACTCGACGACGACGTCGCCCTTTTTCACGGCGGCGCCGGTCGACTGCATCTGCACGACGCGCAGCATGCCGCCCACTGGCGGCGCCATCAGCGTCATCGTGCTCCCGGCGCGCAGGTCGCCCATCGCGTGGACCGTCAGGCTGAGCGAGCCGCGCGTGACGCGCGCGGTCGGCACAGCCGTTCCGCGATCGGGCAGCCTGGGCATCGCGAACACGATCGCCGCGCCGATGCCGGCGACGGCCAGGATCACGACAGCCGACAGAATTCGACGACGGGTCAATCGGTCCTCCTGACAAGTTCGACGCCGGGCCTCCGGAGGGCGATGCGATCGCCAGGCTTGACGCCCGACGTGATGATCGCGAGCTCGCGGCCCCGCCGGGCGACTTCGACCGGCTGCTCGAGAAAGGCGCTGCCGTCGAGCCGATAGACGACGGAACGGCCGTCCTTCTGGAACACGGTCCCAACCGGCACGATAATCACGTCTGCCGCGCGGTCCGTCGGGATGCGCGCGACCGCGCTCATGCCCGGACGGATCTTCGCGTCCGCGTCGAGCACGACCAGCCTCAGGTCGAAGAGCCGTGTCGGCGGCCAGCTGGAGAAATCGGCGCGGGCGAGCACCGAAATCTGTTCGATGCGCGCCTTGAACTCCCGGCCCGGAATGGCGTCGATGCGGATGACCGCCTGCTCGCCAATGTTCATGCGTCCGCGATCGGTCTCGTCGAGCCGGGCCTGGAGGTGAATGGAGGTCAGATCCGGCAGCTCGACGACCGCGGCGCCCGCCCACGCGCGATCGCCCTCGCGGAACTCGACCTCGCCGCCCCCGAAGGGCCCGCCCGACCGGTAGTTCGGCATGACGTTGACCATGCCGTCCACCGGCGCCTTCAGCTGGAGGTTCTGCAGCCCGCGCTCGGCGCGCTGGAAATCGAACAGCGCTTTCTCGCGCTTCCGGCGCTTGCTCGAAAGGTCCGCCTCGATCGACGCGTTGTCCGACTTGATCTTGGCCTCGAGCTCCTTCAGCTTCTGCTCGGCGTCCATCAGCGTGAGCTTGGCCTTCTCGTTCTCGAGCCGCGGAACGGTGTCGCCTTTCTGCACTTCGAGCTTCGCGCGCTGGATGTTGTAGCCGGCCCGCATCAGCTCGGTGGCGTTCTGCTCTTTCGTGATGCGCGTTTGCGCGGTCACCTGCTCGATTTCCGCTTCAGCCTGTTTGAGCTCCGACTGCTTCTCCTGCATCGTCCTGCGCAGCGTGGACCCGTCGAACTCGACGACGACGTCGCCCGCCTTGACCTGCGTGCCGCCCTTCGCAAGCTTGACGATCTGCAGCTCGCCCGCCTGCATCGGCGCGGCGAGCACGACCGACCTGAGAGGCTTGATGTCGCCGCGAATCTCGATCGCGTCGACGAATTCCCCTTTTTTGACTTCGGTCGTCGGGAGATCCGGCACCGAGCCGCGGCCGACGCCGGCGAACGCACCGGCGATCACCAGGGCGAGGACGCCCAGCGCGATATACGCACTCTTGGGGACCTTCCGGATCGACCCGATGACGTTCATCGTCTCGCCGTTGCCGATCCAATGTTGCGGAACACCACGGCCCCTTCCTGGAGTCCTGACGACACGACCGCCTGGTGCGCGCTCGTGGAGCCGAGCGTGACCGGTTGATCCTCGTACGACGATCCGCGCTGCACGCGGACGACGGTCTTCTCGCCGTCCTTGCGCAGCGTGTCGCGCGGCACGACCAGCGCGCCAGGCTCGCGCGCGAGCTCGACGTCGAGGGACGCCGTCAGATCCGGCATGAGCTTGGGATGCGATCCTTCGATGGTGATGATCGCCACGAACGTGCGGACCTTGGCCGAGAGCACGGACCGCGACGCGAGCGGTGAGAGCTGGGTGATGCGTCCCTTGAAGGTGAGATCGGGATAGGCGTCGAGACCGACCGTGACGGACTGGCCCACCGCGAGGTCGTTGATGTCCGCCTGATTGACCTTCGACCGCACGCGCATCGTCTCGGGATTGACGACGTCGACGATCGGCATGCCGCTCCGGACTTCCTCGCCTTCCTGCACTTCCGCCATGTTGTTGCTCTTCCAGATCGACCGCAGCACGGCCATGCCGCCGATCGGAGACAGGATCGACATCTTGTCAGCGTTGCTCTCGGCCTGGCGCATCGCGTTCTCGGCGCGGTCGCGGCGGATCTGCAGGATTCGCTGATCCGCTTCCGCCGCCTTGCGCTTCAGTTCGAACGTCGCCTTGAGCTGCTTGAGTTTCGCCTGCGCTTCTTCGAGCGTCTGCGTGTTCTTCTCGACCTGGATCTTCGGCAGGAGCTCGTTCTTGGTCATGTCCAGCTCGGCGCGGGTCAGTCCCGTCTCGGCCTGCTGGATCTCGGTCTCGTCGCGCGTACGCGCCGCGCGTTCCTCCGCTTCCTTCTTTTTGATCTGCTGTTCGAGATCGCTCAGCTCGACCCGCCGGTCGAGCGCGTTTTTGAGCTGGTCCTGGCGGTCGAACTCGACGATCAGATCGCCGGGGCGGACGATCGTCCCGGCCCTGATGAGCTTGGTGATGACGAGGGAGGGAACCGTCTGACCAGCTAGCCTCGGCGTCGAGATCGCCGTCGCCTGGACGGCCTCGACCGTGCCCGTCAGCCGCACGGATCGCACGAAATCCTGGCGCTTGACGACGACGGTCGCCTGCCGCCCGCCGGCCTGCGCCGAATCGGCGATTCCCGGGTCGCGCCTGACATACCACGCCGCCGCGGTCGCCGCACTGGCCGCGAGCACGAGGACGACGATCCACACCCGAAAACGTGCTGTCGGAGGCATGATCCGCTCCGGTTATCAGACGGCTACTCGACGGTATTGGTTGGCGCAATGAGGCTTACGACCGGCTTCGGCGAAACGTTCACAAGCATCACATATTGGAGGGGTTGGACACCAATTCGGGGTTCAAGGTTCAAGGTTCAAGGTTCAGGGTTCAGGGTTCAAGGTTCGGGTGGTTCGTGGGTTCGCGCTTCTTGCCATGCGCACTGGCTGCTTCTTTCACAAGAATTGAAACGATCGCGCACCTGATAGCTCAATTTGCGCCGAATTCCGCTCGGCACACGCGGTGCTGTGTCAGGCCTCGATGAGTGGCGTGAAGCGCTTTGAAGACTTGGCGGCCTGGCGGCTGGCCGTTGAACTGCGCAAGGGCGTCGTCGAACTGACGGCGGCAGGACGGGCTGCGAGAGATCAGGATTTCTGCAGGCAAATTCGTGACTCGACCCGTTCAGCACCCCGCAATATCGCCGAGGGTTTCGGACGGTTCCAGCCGCGGCAGTTTGCAAATTTCGTCCGAATCGCGCGAGGCTCGCTGAAGGAAACGCGAAATCACCTGCACGACGGCGTCGCCAGCGGCTACTTCACGAGCGAGGACGTTCGTCCGCTGATGCTGCTTCTACGACGCGCTCTCGGAGCCAGCACGGCGCTCTTGAAATACCTAGACTCGTGCAAGGGCGAGGCGCCTACCGGTTGGGACATGAACCGTCGGCCAAACGCGAGGAAACCTCCAGAACCTCACGAACCAGAACCCTGAACCCTGAACCTTGAACCTTGAACCCTCGCGCTAGGCCGTTATCGCCGTCGCCTGCTCATACCCCAGGGAGGACCCCAACCACCTCTCCACCGCCTCGAGCGGCGCTCCCTTCCGCTTCGCGTACGATTCGATCTGATCCCGGCCGAGGCGGCCGACGTTGAAGTACTTCGCGCGCGGGTTTGCGAAGTACAGGCCGCTCACGCTCGCGGCGGGGAGCATCGCCGCGTGCTCCGTCAGGATGATGCCCTGCTTCCCGGCGTCGAGCAGGTCGAACAGCTTGAACTTCTCGCTGTGATCCGGGCAGGCGGGGTATCCATACGCCGGCCGGATGCCGCGGAACTTCTCGGCGATCAGGTCGTCCGTCGACAACTGCTCCTGCTCGCCGTAGCCCCAGTCCTTGCGGGCCTGCGCGTGCAGGTACTCGGCTGACGCTTCCGCCAGGCGATCGGCGAGCGCCTTGACCATGATCGCGTTGTAGTCGTCGTGATCCTGCTCGAAGTGCCGCACGAGCACGTCGGCGCCGATGCCGGCGGTCACCGCGAACATGCCCAGGTAGTCGGGCACGCCGCTCTCGTGCGGGGCGACGAAGTCGGCGAGCGAGAGATTCGGCCGCGCGTCCGGCTGCACTTCCTGCTGCCGGAGCATCGGCAAACGCGCGAGCGGGGTGCCGCGCGAGTCGTCCTTGAACACGACGACGTCGTCGCCGTCGGTGTTGGCGGGCCAGAACGCGTAGACCGCGCGCGCGGTCAGCAGCTTCTCGCGGATGATGCGATCGAGGAGCGCTTTCGCGTGCCCGTACAGCTCGCGCGCGGCTTCGCCGTACTGGGGATGATCGAGAATCCCCGGGAACCGGCCCTTGAGCTCCCATGCCGAGAAGAAGAACGTCCAGTCGATGAACCGGGCGATCTCCTCGAGCGGCATCTCGTCCAGGTAGCGCCGGCCGACGAACCATGGCGACGCGATCGGCTGATCCTCCCATTCGACCTTCAGCCTGTTCGCCCTCGCCTGGTCGTAGGACAGCATCGGCTTCTCGCGGCGTGCCGTGTACTTCTGCCTGATCTCGGCCTGGTCGTCGCGGGTGCTGCGCTCGAACGCCTGCCGGCCCGATCCAATCAGGCTCGAGACGACGTCGACCGCTCGCGACGCATCGAGGACGTGCACGACGGGCCCGGGGTACTCGGGCGCGATCTTCACCGCCGTGTGCTGACGGCTCGTCGTCGCGCCCCCGATGAGAAGCGGCATCGTCATGCCCTGCCTCGTCATCTCGTGCGCGACGAAGACCATCTCGTCGAGGGATGGCGTGATGAGCCCGCTCAGGCCGATCATGTCCGCCTTGTGCTCGACCGCCGCCTCGAGGATCTTCGCGGCGGGCACCATCACGCCGAGATCGATCACCTCGTAGTTGTTGCAGCCGAGCACCACGCCGACGATGTTCTTGCCGATGTCGTGGACGTCCCCCTTGACCGTGGCCATGACGATGCGGCCCTGCGTCGACGGGCCGCCGGACAGGAGCTTCTCCTCTTCCATGAAGGGCAGGAGATAGTTCACGGCCTTCTTCATCGCGCGCGCGCTCTTGACGACCTGCGGCAGGAACATCTTCCCGGCGCCGAACAGATCGCCGACGACCTTCATGCCGTCCATGAGCGGGCCTTCGATGATCTCGAGCGGCCGCGGGTACTTCTGCCGCGCTTCCTCGACGTCGCTTTCGATGAAGTCCACCACGCCGTGGACCAGAGCGTGCGAGAGGCGCGCTTCGACCGTCGCCTCCCGCCAGGCGACGTCCATCTCCCTCTTCTTGCCGGCGCCCTTCACGGTCTCGGCGAACTGCACCATCCGCTCGGTTGCGTCCGGACGCCGGTTGAAGATGATGTCCTCGACGCGCTCGAGCAGATCCGCGGGAATGTCCTCGTAGACCACGAGCTGCCCGGCATTGACGATGCCCATGTCCATGCCGGCCTTGATCGCGTGATAGAGGAACGCGGAGTGGATCGCCTCGCGGACGATGTCGTTGCCACGGAACGAGAACGACAGGTTGCTGACGCCTCCGCTGATCTTCACGCCGGGACACGCGGCCTTGATGAGCCGCGTGGCCTCGATGTAGTTCACGGCGTAGTCGTTGTGCTCTTCGAGCCCGGTCGCGATCGCGAGGATGTTCGGATCGAAGATGATGTCGGTCGGCTCGAACCCCGCCTGCTCCGTGAGGATCTTGTACGCGCGCTGGCAGATCTCGACCTTGCGTTGAATCGTGTCGGCCTGGCCGACCTCGTCGAACGCCATCACGACGACGCCTGCGCCGTACTTCTGCACGAGGCGCGCCTTGTGCAGGAAGTCGGCCTCGCCTTCCTTCAGGCTGATCGAGTTGACGACGCCCTTCCCCTGCACGCACTTCAGGCCGGCCTCGATCACCGACCACTTCGAGCTGTCGATCACCACCGGCACGCGCGCGATCTCCGGCTCGGTTGCCACGTAGCTCAGGAACGTCGTCATGGCCTGCTCGGAATCGAGCATGCCTTCGTCCATGTTGACGTCGATCATGTTCGCGCCGCCGCGGACCTGTTCGGCCGCGACCTGCGCGGCGGCGGCGAAATCGTTGTTCTTGATCAGGCGCGCGAACTTCGCGGAACCCGTCACGTTCGTCCGCTCGCCGATCATCTGGAAGTTGCTGTCCGGGCGGATCGTGAGCGTTTCGAGACCGGAGAACTGTGAATAATGCTCGGGGCTCGTCTCGCCTGTAGTGTCCGGCTTCAGCCCGGTGTCACTAACCGGCGCTTGTAGTGTCCGGCTTCAGCCGGACCTCCCCCGCGCCTGTAGTGTCCGGCTTCAGCCGGACCACCCAGGATCCGCGAGGCAACGGGCGCGGCGCCAGCCCTTCGACCTCCTTCACGATCGCGCGGATGTGATCCGGCGTCGTGCCGCAGCAGCCGCCCACGATGTTGACGAGACCGCCGGTGACGAAGCCCTTCAGCAGCTCGCCGGTTTCATCCGGCAGCTGGTCGTACTGTCCGAACGCGTTGGGAAGCCCGGCGTTCGGATAGCAGAGCACGTAGCATTCGGCGAGGCGGGCCAGCTCCTCGAGGTGCGGACGCATCTCGCGGGCGCCGAGCGCGCAGTTGAGCCCCACGGCCAGCGGCCGCGCGTGGCGGATCGACGTGTAGAACGCGTCGAGCGTCTGGCCCGACAGCGTGCGGCCGCTGCGATCGGTGATGGTGACCGAGATGAGCAGCGGCAGCCGCACGCCCTTCTCGGCGAACACGTTCTCGACGGCGACGATTCCCGCCTTGGCGTTCAGCGTGTCGAAGATCGTCTCGAGCAGCAGGACGTGCGAGCCGCCGTCGACGAGGCCGCGCACCTGATCCTCGTACGCCTCGCGCGCCTGATCGAACGTCATGGCGCGGAACGCCGGGTCTTCGACCTTGGGCGACAGCGACAGCGTCCGGTTCATCGGCCCGATCGAGCCTGCGACGAACCGGCGCCGATCGGGAGTCTTCTCGTTCCACTCGTCGACCGCCGCGCGCGCGATCGCCGCTCCCTCCCGATTGAGCTCGTAGGCGAGCGACTCCAGCCCGTAGTCCGCCTGCGCGATCGCCGTGCTCGTGAACGTGTTCGTCTCGACGAAGTCCGCGCCCGCCTCGAGGTACTCCCGGTGGATCGCGCCAATCACGTCGGGGCGCGTCAGCACCAGGAGGTCGCTGTTGCCGCGGAGATCGCTGGGATGATCCTTGAAGCGCTCGCCGCGGAAGTCCGCTTCCGTCAGCTTGTGCCGTTGAATCATCGTGCCCATCGCGCCGTCGAGGATCGCGACGCGCGCGTCGAACAGTTTTCTGAGCTCGTCCGTCATTGAGGAGTCCTTCCCCGCTTCGCCGTCGGGCCGCCGGGCTTCATGCCGCTTGCCACGATCACCGTGAACGGATCGCCGACCCGGCGCGCCCCCACGTTCACTTTCACGTCCGTCAGCCCGGCGCCCTTCAGCAGCTTCCCAACCGCGTCGTCCGAGAAACCAAGCCACCGATCGCCGAGCCGCGTCCGCACCCAGCCCTCTCCGTGCTCGCGGAGGTCGAGCACGAGCACGCGCCCGCCGGGCACGACGATGCGCGCGGCTTCCGAGAGCGCGCGGCCGGGATCCGGGGCGTGGTGCAGCGCCTGCGACAGGAGCGCGACGTCGACGCTCGCGTCCCGAAGCGGGAGACGATCCAGCTCGCCCCGCTTCCACACGACGTTGCGCACGCGCCGGCGTGTCGCCAGCGCACGCGCCTTCTTGAGCACGAGGTCCGATCGATCCACGGCAATCACGCGCGACGCCCACCGACTCGCTTCGATCGTGAGGTAGCCCTCGCCGCAGCCGATGTCGGCGACGCGGAGCGGCGGCAGCAGGTGGCCCAGCGCGCGGGACCATGCGGCCCAGCTTCGACCCGGCACGAGCTGGCGCTCGTTCGTATCGGGTCCGGCATGCGCGTCGAAGTTCTCCTTGCGCAGCCTCCGCACTTCCTCCAGGCGGGCTTCGTCGGCTCTGCCGGTCTCGGTCTTCCGCGCCGCGTCGAACTCGGCCTGCAACAGGGCTGCGAGCGGGCCAAGGCCGTTCCCGCCGTCCGCCAGCGCCGCGGCCGGGCGGAAATAGGTGTAGCCGCTCTCGCGCTCTTCGACGATCAACCCGGCGTCCTTGAGCAGGCCGAGGTGGCGCGAGACGCCGGATTGCGCGATGCCGAGGATGCCGGTGAGCTCGGTGACGTTGAGCCTTTCCGAGGCGAGCAGCCGGAGGATGCGGAGCCGCGCCTCGTCGCCGAGCAGCCTGAACAGCGAGGCATTTGTCACATCCATAAATCTATATGAATAGATTCATAGATGCAAGTCCGGGGTCGGCGGCCCTCGATCGGCTATGTTGAACGACGAAGGAGCGTGCCACACTGAGTGCAAGGGTCCAGCCTGACAGACATGCAGCTGTCGGCATCGACTGATCTGCCGCTCGGGCCCGGCATGGTGCTGATGGCTCGAAGACTCGCCGCGCGTGCCGCCCATCGGCGCCGCGGCTGATGCGCAGACTCGTCAGGCGGAACACGGAGAGTCCGGGTATGAGCAGTAGTTGTCCGAGGCAACAGCGATCGACCGTGCGCCTCGTCCTGGCGGTTCTGGCGATGTGTTCGTTCGTCGCGTACCCCTCGCCTGCATCCTGCCAGCGGTCGCCAAGTCCCACCACGGCACCTCAGCCGCCGCTCGAGGAGAAGATCGCCGAGTACATGACGGCGCGCGCGCGCGTCACCGGGTTCAGTGGCGCGGTGCTCGTCGCGCGTGAAGGACAGGTGGTGTTCCGACGCGCGTTCGGCGATGCGAATCGCGAACTGTCGGCGCCGAACTCGCCGGAAACCAAGTTCCGGATCGGTTCGGTGAGCAAGCAGTTCACCGCGGCAGCGGTGCTTCTCCTCGCGCAGCGGGGCGGCCTGCAGCTCACGGATCCGGTCGACAAGCACTTGTCGGACTGGCCCTCGGCGTGGACCAAGGTGTCGATTCACCATTTGCTGTCGCACACGGCCGGTCTTCCGCGCCTGACGACGCGGGCGATGGTCGATGTGAGCGCACTCTCGGCGACGACGCCGACCCCGTTTCGGTCGGTGCGGGATCTGTTCGTACCCGGCGAGGAGCTCCAACCCTTGGACTCCGAGCCCGGCGAGCGCTGGTCGTACTCCAACGTCAGCTATATCGTGCTCGGCATGCTCGTCGCCAAGGTGTCGGGACAGAGTTTCTGCGATTTCGTCTCGCAGTCAATCTTCCGACCGCTCGAGATGGCGGCGAGTGGCTGCGAGAACACGAGCCTCATCATCAGAAATCGTGCGAGCGGATACAACCGCGGTGAGGGAGTTGTCATCAATGCTCCCTACATGGACGTAGGCTTCACGGGTGGCGCTGGTGCGTTCTATTCGACGGTTGACGATCTCGCGCGCTGGGATCGCGCACTCAACGCCAATGCACTGCTCGATGCGGCATCGACAGCCAAGATGTTCACCGCCGTCAAGAACGAGTATGGCTACGGATGGTGGATTCAGTCCAGGTTCAATCGCCGCGTCGAGTGGCACGGTGGCAATGCTCCCGGCCTCGTGTCGCAGATCACGCGGTACCCGAAGGAGCACCTGTTCATCGCGGTCCTCAGCAACGTATGGAGCGCCGCTGATCGTTCTCAGGTCCGCGCGATCTCCAACGAGCTCTCGGCGCTGATGCTTGGCGAGCCATACGAGCTGCCGCGCAGGCGCGAGCAGCGCGCGCGCGCCCCGGCGACCTATGACGCCTACGTGGGTGAGTACCGCGGCAAGGATGTGTTCGCGATTGCACGCGACGGCGCCCGCCTGGTCGTCCAAGTGCCGCCCGGTAACACGGCGTTCGAGATCGTTCCGGAATCCGAGACGCAGTTCTTCTGGAAGGACCGCGAGTACTACCTGACGTTCGACCGCAACCCTGCCGGCGAAGTTACCGGCGTCTCGATTCGCAACGAGGGCGAACTATCTCGCTGGACGAAGATGCCGACGCCAACAAAGCGATGACTCGACGAAGAGTGGCGGAACCGCGTTCGCGCCTGGCGTCCGCGCTCGGACGCCAGGCGTGACAGACGGGATGGGGTCAGCGGACCGTGATGCGTACGCCCCGGGCGGCGCCCTCGACGTGAAGGTCGGGGATGACGTTGCCGGCGAGATCGAAGCTGTCGGCGAAGAACTTGCCGGAGAACGCGTTGCCGCGACGCTCGAGCGTCACGGTCATGCGAAGGACGAACGTTCCGGCGAGCGTGCCGTCCGCGTTCCAGTTGAAGGTCACGTGCTTCAACGTGTAGGTCCGCGGCCCGATCTGCTTCCAGACGCCGACGCACACGTTGCCGAGCGACGGCGAGACGGCGTTGTCGACCATCATCTCCGTGTTGTCCGCGTGCCACTGTTGAAAGCCGACGTCGAAGACGTCCGGCCCGTTGCCGACCAGGAACGTCGAGTTCCACAGGCCGACGATCGACGTGTGAGACTCGGTCGCGCTCTCGAAGACCGGCGCGATCGCCGGCTGCGATCGACGCGCTTCAGGACGCGCGGCCGCGTCCTTTGCCACACACGCCGCCCGCGCTTCGGCTGACGCCAGCACGGATGAGGCGGCAACGGTGATCAGCACGACCATCGCTCGAGTCCATCGCATCGGTGAGACCATTGGTTCCAAGCTCTTCTGCATAACACTGCCTCCTTTGAAGGAACCCTCACTGTGCGGAAGGCCGGCGGGGCGTTCAACGGACGAGAGCGGCCATCGCCGTGATGACCGCTGATGTCCGCTCGCGCCGCCGGCGGCGACGCGGCGGGAGACGTTGGTAGCGGCGGGTATAATCGCGCTTTGACTGGAAAGTCACCGACCGAATCGCCGACCGGCAGGCGTCTCGAGTCCTGGAAGGAAATCGCGTCCTACCTGAACCGCAGCGAGCGCACGGTCCGCCGCTGGGAAGCCAGGGAAGGACTCCCGGTTCACCGGCTCGTGCACGACAAGCGCGGCTCCGTGTACGCGTTTCCCTCCGAGCTCGATGCCTGGCGCGACTCGCGGCAGCAATTGATCGCGGCGGAACCGATCGAGCCGCCATCGCCGGCGACGGCGCCAGCGCACCGGCAATGGCCGTGGATCGCCGCCGCGACGATGACGGTGGTTGCGGTGGTTGGTGCGGCGCGATGACCGTGTCCGGCAACATCCATCTGTTCAGCGGACACCCGGAGCTCGCGATCCCCGAGTACGAGCGGGCGCTGGCGATCGAGCCGAACTTCGGCCTCGCCAACCACTTTCTCGGACGCGCGTATGTCGCCTCAGGCGATCACGTGCGGGCGATCGAGCGGCTGCGCAAGTCCGACGATCTGATGGGGCGCGTGCCGTTCACGCGCGGCGATCTGGGATACGCGCTGGCGGTGGCCGGCGCGCGTGCCGAGGCGGAACGGATCCTGGCGGAGCTCGTGGCACGGCGCGCGGAAGGGTTCTATCCCGCGTTTCCGATCGCGGCCATTCACATGGGATTGGGCCGCACCGACGAGGCGATCACGTGGCTCGAGCGCGCGTGCGACGAACGCCGCGTGGGTTACTACTTTCCGTCCGTCGATCCGATTTACGACCCGGTTCGCTCTCATCCGCGCTTCGTGGCACTGACGCAGCGCATGAATCTCCCGCGCGAGCACGATGGACGGTGACGGCGCGGCGGCGCGAATGCTGACGCTGTACCCCTCGTCGCCTGCGAGGGCCGCCCTGGTGCTGGCGCACGGCGCCGGCGCCGGCCAGTCGAGCCCGTTCATGGTCCGCGCCGCGAAGGGCATGGCGCTCCGCGGCGTCTCCACCGCGACGTTCGACTTCCCGTACATCGTCGAGCGGCGGAAGGTTCCCGACCGTGCGCCAGTGCTCGAACGGGCGTGGGCCGACGCGATCGAGGCCGCTCGCGCGGAACTCCCAGGCGTTCCCTTGTTCATTGGCGGCAAGTCGATGGGCGGCCGCATTGCGTCGCACATCGCCGCGCATGGCTGCGACGGGTTGGCGGGCCTGGTGTTCCTTGGCTATCCCCTTCACCCGCCTGGCAAGCCCGACCAGCGCCGCGACGCGCACCTGCCGTCGATTGCCGAGCGGATGCTCTTCGTGCAGGGCAGCCGCGATCCCTTCGGCACCTCCGCCGAAATCGCCGCGCTGCTGCCGTCACTCCGGAACGCCACGCTCCACGAGGTCGCGGGCGGTGATCACTCGTTCAAAGCACCCGGACGGAAAGGCGACGGCCTCGACGAAATCCTGGACGCCGTCGTCTCATGGATGACCGTGCGCTGAATTCCCCAATCCACAATCTGCCAATCCGCAATCCGCAATCCGCGATCTCCAATCCGCAATTCAGTGCTTCGTCTTCTTCGCATGACGATGCCTGGCCGCGGCGACGGATCTCGCCGCGGACAGCGGGCTCTCCTCCTTGGCCATCGCCACGAGCTGCGCGTAGTGATCGTGAAGGACCTTCAGCTCGTCCTCGGTGAGGTCCTCACAGTCGATCAGCCGGTTGCTGGCTCCCTCGATCGCGGCGACGAGCTCGTTCAGCTTGAGCTGGAGCGCGAGCGAATCCTTGTTCTGCGATCGCTGGATGAGGAACACCATCAGGAACGTGACGATCGTCGTGCCGGTGTTGATGACGAGCTGCCACGAGTTCGAGTAGTCGAAGAACGGGCCGGTGAAGGCCCAGGCGACCACGATGCCGCACGCCGAGGCGAACGCGGTCGTGCTTCCCGCCCATCGCGCGACGCCGGACGAGAACCGTTCGACGTGGCTGACTCGCCTGACGCTGTTGCGCTTCATGAAGAGAGCCCCCTTCCAACGATGATTGGTGCCGCCATATAGTGATCGGATGGGATTCTCCACGTTCTTCGCTCCATCCGACCTTGCCGCGGCCGAGCCGCCGACGACGCGCAGCCGGCGAAGGGAAGAGATCGCCGACAGGTACAAATGGAATCTTAGCGACATCTTTGCCGGCTGGCCCGAATGGGACGCCGGATACAAGCGGCTCGAGGCAGGCATCGAAAAATACGCCGCCCTGAAAGGCAGGCTCGCGGAGGGACCCGATCGGCTCCTGGAAGCGTTCCGCCTCTCGGAAGAGCTCGGACAGCTCGCATATCGCGTGTGGTACTTCCCGTCGCTGCGCTACGACGAGGATCAGCGCGACAACACCATCAACGCGAAGCGTCAGCAGGTGCAGATCCTGTTCGCGCGATGGAAGCAGGCCGAGTCCTGGTTCAACCCCGAGCTGCTGAAGATTCCGCTCGACACGGTGCGCGGCTGGATGGACGCCTCGGAACCGCTGCGGCTGTATCGCTTCGCGATCGAGGATCTCTACCGTCAGCAGGAGCACGTGCTGGACGAGGCCGGCGAACGGCTGATGTCGCTCTCGAGCCGGTTGTCGTCCGCTCCGAACGACGCGTACTGGGCGCTGTCGACGGCTGACGCGAAGTTTCCAAAGATCCAGCTCTCGACCGGCGAGGAGGTCACCGTCACCTACGGCCAGTACCGCGCGATCCTCGCGACGCGCCGGAACCAGGCCGACCGCGCCGCGGCCTTCCGCGCGCTGCACGATACGTATCAGAGCAGCCTGAACACGTACGCCACGCTGTACAACGGCGTCTGCCAGCGCGACTGGTTCCAGGCGCGCGCGCGCGGCTACAAGACCACGCTCGACGCGGCGCTGCACGGCGACAACATCCCACCCTCCGTCGTCGAGAACCTGATCGACACCACGCGCGCGGGCGTGGAGCCGCTGCGGAGATACCATCGCCTTCGCCGCCGCACGCTAGGGGTGCCGACGTATCACGTCTACGACTACTCGATCCCGCTGGTGAGCTTCGACCGGAAGTACCAGTACGACCGCGTGCTCGACTGGATCGTCGAGTCGGCCGCGCCGCTCGGAAAGGACTATCAGGCGAGAATGCGCGAGGGCTTCTCCGGCGGCTGGATCGACGTGTACGAAAACGACGGCAAGCGTTCCGGCGCGTATTCGGCGCCGGTGTACGGGACGCATCCGTACATGCTGCTCAACTACAACGACACGCTCGACGACATGTTCACGCTCGCGCACGAGATGGGGCACTCGATGCACACCATCCTGTCGCACGAGACGCAGCCGTTCGTGTACTCGAACTACACGATCTTCGTCGCCGAGGTCCCGTCGACGCTGAGCGAGGCGCTGCTGCTCGAGTACATGCTGGCGAGATCCACGGATCCGGCGGAGCGCGTCGTGCTCCTGCAGCACGCCATCGACAACATCGCGGGTACCTTCTATACCCAGGTTCTCTTCGCCGACTACGAGCTGCGCGCGCACCGGCTCGCCGAGCGCGATCAGCCGATCACCTCGGAGATCCTGACCGAGACCTATCGCGGGCTGCTGACGGACTACTACGGCGACGCGCTCGACATGAACGACCAGACGGGCATCACCTGGTCGCGCATCCCGCATTTCTTCAACTCGCCGTACTACGTCTATCAGTACGCGACCTGCTTCGCGTCGGCGGCGCGGCTCGCGCAGGAGATCATGCAGGGCCCCGAGGCCGCGCGGCACGGCGCGCGCGATCGATTCCTGACGCTCCTCCGGTCGGGGGGCAACGACTACCCGATGGAGCAGTTGAAGAAGGCCGGCGTGGATCTCAGCCAGCCGGACACGGTGAAGGCGATCGTGAATCAGCTCGACGACCTGGTGACGAGGCTCGAAAGGGAGCTCGCGACGCTCCCGGCTACGGCTTGATGGCCACGCCGGTGATCGTCACCGGCTCGATCGGGTTCTCCGACTTCGTGGGGACCGCGGCAATCTTGTCAGCCACCTCCATCCCGCTCAGCACGCGACCGAAGACCGCATAGCCGAAGTCTTCCGGCGAATAGCCGCGGTGGTCGAGCGACGTGTTGTCTGCAACGTTTACGTAAAACTGGGATGTCGCGCTGCGCAGCACGCGCGTCCGCGCCATCGACAGCGTCCCCCGGAGGTTTCGCAGGCCATTGGTCGCCTCGTTCTGAATCGGGTCGTGGGTCTGCTTCTCCTTCATCCCCGCCGTGTAGCCGCCGCCCTGTATGACGAAGTTGCGAACGACGCGGTGGAAGATCGTGCCCGCATAGAAACCCTCCGTCGCGTACCGGACGAAGTTCTCGACCGACACCGGCGCCTTGTCCTTGAACAGCTCCACGGTGATATCCCCCATCGTCGTCGAAATCACGGCGACGGGATTGCCGGGGGCCGGCGCGGGCGGCGCCTGCGGCGTCGGCGCGGGCGCCGATTGGGATGGCGAAGGTCCTGCAAGAAACAGCAGCAACACGAAGGTGACCATGGCCGTCATTGTAGCGGCAGGAGGCCGCGCGAACCGACCGGCGGCGCGAATCGTGGGACGCCGCGGGTACGGGCGGTCGTGCCGCGCGTGCGGACTGCGGATTGCACGAGGCGAGCGGTCAGCTGCTATTCGGTCGAGTTATCGGCCTCTTCGACGATCTGAATACGAACAGGCGAAGCATGCGATTCAAATCGATGGATCGGGCAGAAATGCGCGGGCCGCAGCGCGCTGCTGCCTCAATCCCTGAGCTACAATGCCGCTCAGGGCGGGCTTCGCACGAGAGGTCGCATCCGTTCGCCACGACGGGCGGATGCCCGGGCCAGCGATCGTCATTCGCGCGCGAGGCGCGCGGGGAGACACGCGATGGCGACAGAACTCGAGAACGAGCAGAGGGAGCTGGCGGATTTCATCCGCGCCGGTTCGATGCGTGGGCACCAGTGCTTCGGGAGCTACTTCGACGAGAAGGGAGGCTCCTGCGCTCTCGGCGCCGTGTACGAGGGCGTCTACCATCTCCCGCGGGCGCACGGCAAACTCATTCCCGATCACCTCGAACGGCTGTTCCGATGTCTCGACGAGGTGACGAAAGCGTGTCCGCAAGGCTGCAAGAAGCGGTTGCCGCTCGCGTCGATGATCGTGCATCTCAACGACGACCATCGCATGACGCGCGAGCAGATCGCCGAGTGGCTCACGCAGGAATCAACCGGCTAACCGCATCGGCTCGCATCGGAGCCGGGTCGCGGGCGATCCTCCCATCGATCGTCCGCCGCCTGCCTGGCTCTCCGATTGGCCGACAGACGTAAGGCTCCCCCATGTCTTTCCTGGATCGCTTCAAGCCACAACCCAAGTACCGGAACCCGGACCCGGCCATCCGCCTCTCTGGCGTCGCCGAGCTTCCCGACGATGCCGAGCACTGGGGCGTGATCGCGGAGCTCGCGGCATCCGACGAAGACGTTCGCGTACGGCGCGCGGCGATCGCGCGCATCAACGTGCCCGGATACCTGGCCCGGCTGTCACGAACGGAGCGCGACGAGACGCTGCGGCGCGAGCTGGGCGACAAGCTCGTGGCGATCGCGAACGCCGCGTCCGACTCGGACGCGGATGCGGTCGCGGCGCTCGACGGCGTCAGCGATCAGAAACAGTTCGGCGCGATCGCGAAGTCGTCGCCCCACGAATCCGTGAGGACGGCCGCGCTCGCGAAGATCCAGGACGGCAAGCTGCTTGGCAGCATCGCGCGGCACGCGGAGGATCCGCGCATCGCCGCGGCGGCGGCCGCCAGGGTCTCGGACCCGGCGGAGCTCCTCGCGGTCGCGGCGAAGACCGATCACAAGGATGCCGGCGTGAGCGCGCTCGAGCGGGCGCTCGAGGCGACGGCGGACGGATCGAAACGAGAGCTTCTCGAAGGAATCGCCGCGCGCGCGAAGAACAAGGCGGTCGTCAAGCGCGCGCGTTCGCTCGTCCAGGAGATTGACGAAGCGGCGGCCGCCCGCAAGGCGGCGCAGGAGGAGCACCGGAAGCGCCTGAACCTCGTCCTGGCGAGGGTCGAATCCATCGCCTCGTCGCCGGCGGCCGCCGGCGCCCAGGAGCAGCTCGACGCGGCCGAAGCGGAGTGGCTCGGGCTGGCCGGCGGCGCGGATCAAGAGATCACCGGACGGTTCGTCGCGAAGCTGGCGGACGCGCGCGCGGCGATCGACGCGCACGCGCGGGCCGAAGCCGAACGTATCGCAGAAGAGGCGCGTGCCGCCGAGAGGCGCGCGGCGTTCCTCTCGATCTGCGAGCGCGTGGAATCGCTGCGGGGCGAGGACGCACCGGAGGCGCTCGACAAGGCGCGCGCCGAATGGGAGGGCATGCCCGGCGCATCCGCCCAGGAGCGCGAGGACGCGTCGCTGCGATCGCGCTTCGACGAGGCGTGCCGGCGTGCGGTCGAGCGCCACCAGAATCGTCAGGAGATCGAGCGCGTGCACGCGCGGCTGGCGGACGTGTCGCTCGAGGCCGAGCGGCTGTCGCAGGCCGCAGAGGACGCACCGGAATCCCAGGATGCGCTGCATGCCGTCTCGGCCGAATGGCAGGCGCTCCTCGCGCGCGCCGATGTCGAGTCGCTCGATCCGGCCGTGTCCGCACGCTTCGGCGAAGCCGACGCGCGGGTGAAGCAGCGGGCCGACGAGAGGCGCGCGGCGGCGGAACGCACGCTGAAGCAGCAGGTGCAGCGCGTCGAGCAGCTGCTGGAGCGCGTCACGGCGCGCGCCGCGGCGGAGGACCTGACGCTGCGCGAAGCCGACCGCGGCGTCCGCGACCTGAAGTCGGCGATCGACGCTCCCCCGGCGAGCCCCTCTCGCGAGCAGCACGCGCTCGTCGAGCGGTTGAAGGCGGCGATGGCGCTCATGGCGCCGCGCCTCCACGAGCTCCGCGAGATGGACGAGTGGAAGCGATTCGCGAACGCCGCCGTCCAGGAGGAGCTGATCGCGAAGGCCGAGGCGCTCCACACGAAATACAACATCGGCAGCACGGACGAATCGAAGCCCGAAGACATCGAGAAGGCCGCGCACGAGCTGCACGAGCTGCAGGAACGCTGGAAGCAGGTCGCCGAAGCGCCCCGCGCGCAGGCACAGGCGCTGTGGCATCGCTATCGCCAGGCCGCGGATCCGATTCAGGCCAAGGCGCGGGAGTTCTTCGCGCACCGCGCCGAAGAGCGCACCGCCAACCTCAAGCTGAAGATCGTGCTCGTCGAGCGGGCGGAAGCGCTCTCGGACTCGACCGACTGGATCAAGACCGCAGACGAGCTGAAGAAGCTGCAGGCGGAATGGCAGCAGGTCGGACCCATTCCGCGCCAGGACACCAAGGCGACGTGGAAACGGTTCCGCGATGCGTGCGACAAGTTCTTCACCAGGCGCAACGCGGATCTCAACGAGCGCAAGGAAACGTGGGCGGCCAACCTCGCGAAGAAGGACGCGCTCTGCGTCCGCGCGGAAACCCTCGCGGCGTCGCGCGAGTGGGAGCGCGCGGCGTCGGAGATCCGCCGCCTCCAGGCCGAGTGGAAGACGATCGGGCCGGTGCGCAGGACCAAGTCCGAGGCGATCTGGAACAGGTTCAGGGCCGCCTGCGATACGTTCTTCGAGCGCTACAAGCGGCGCGACGAGATCGAGATCGAGGCGAAGCAGGCCGATCGCGAAGGGCTGGTGGCCGAGCTCGAAGCGCTGGTGCCGCAGCCGTCAGAGGATGGCGCGGTCGCGGCCTCGCCCGCCGATCTCCTCGAACGCGTGCGCTCGCTGCGCAGCCGCTGGAATCAAACGACGCCCGTCGTGCGCCAGGGCGCCGATCCGCTCAGCGCCCGCTTCGTCGAGGCGCTCGAGCGTCTGATGGCGGCGAGTCCGGACGCCTTCAAGGGCACCGAGCTCGACGCCGACGCGAGCCGCCAGAAGATGGAGAAACTCTGCACACGCGTCGAGGGCTTCCTCGTCGAAGGCACGCCGACCTCGAGCGGCTCGCAGGCGCTGGCCGACATGCTGCGCGAAGCGCTCGCGTCGAACACGATCGGCGGGCGCGCGGGTGAAGAATCGAAGTGGCGCGCGATGGCGGACGACGTGCGCCAGGCGCAGTCCTCATGGAGCCGGCTCGGGCCCGTGCCGGGCGAAGCCGGCCGTCAGCTCACCGAGCGCTTCCACCGCGCGTGCAACAAATTCTTCGATCTCTACCGGCGGAAGATGCCTGCGCAGCAGCCGCAGCGCGGCGGCAGGCCAGTCGGCGTTCGCTAGATTTTGTTCCTGTACCTGACCTTCCCCGCCACGATCGTGTACGCGACCTGCGCCGTCGGAATCTCGTCCTCGGGAATCGTCAGGATGTTCTTCGAGAGCACGACGATGTCGGCGTACTTGCCCGGCTTGAGCGTGCCCTTGACGTTCTCCTCGAACGCGGCGAACGCGCCGTTGGCCGTGTAGGATTTGAGCGCTTCCATCCGGCTCATCCTCTGGCTCGGGTAGAACACGTGCGGCGATTGACCGCCGAGCACCTTGCGGCTCACGGTCGCGTAGTAGCTGGCGATCGGATCCACGTCCTCGACCGGCGCGTCGGTGCCGTTGGTGACGACCGCGCCCGACTTCATCAGCTTCTGCCAGACGTAGGCGCCTTCCTCGGCGCGCGCCGGTCCCAGGCGTGCCGGCACGTATGGGGCGTCTGACGTGCAGTGAATGCCCTGCATCGACGCGATGACGCCGAGCTTTCCGAACCTGGGAATGTCCGCGGCATTGAGGTGCTGCGCGTGCTCGACGCGCCAGCGGACATCCTTCTTGTCGGCGTTCGCCTTGAACGCCGCCTCGAAGATGTTCAGCGTTTCGCGGTTCGCTCGATCGCCGATCGCATGAACGCACAGCTGATAGCCGTGCTGCATCGCGAGCCGCGCCGTCTCGGTGACGTCCTCGACCGTCGACGTGTTCCGGCCCGTGTCGCCGGGCTTGTCGGAGTACGGCTCGAGCAGCCACGCGCCGCGTGAACCGAGCGCGCCGTCGATCGACTTCTTGATCGCGCGCACGGTCAGAAATCCGTTGCCGTAGTCGATCGTCCTGTACCTGGCGAGGTTCGCGGCCAGCGCCTCGTTCGGCACCCGCAGCATGATCCAGAGGCGCACGTTCATCCTGGCCTGATCGATCAGCTTCTTCATGAGATCGACGTCAGCGAACGACGATCCGGCGTCCTGAAACGACGTGATGCCCTTCGAAACGGATTCCGCTGACGCGAGCTCCAGGATCTTCTCGGCGCGCGCGGCCTCCTCCTCTGGCGTGCGCTTCGGCTCGCCGGCGCCCGTGCGGATCAGCCTCGACGCGGTCTCGCGGAAGAGGCCGGTCGGCCGGCCGGTGGCATCCTTCAGGAAGTCTCCACCCGGAGGATTGGGCGTCGTGCCCGTGACGCCGGAGAGCTCCATGGCTTTCGCGTTGGCGAACGTCGCGTGCCCGCTCGCGTGGGTCAGGACGACGGGATTGTCCGGAGAGACCTTGCTCAGCGCGTCGTGGACAGGGAAACCCTCGACGTTCGGCTCCGGTTTTGACGTCCACTTCTCCTGGTGCCATCCGCGGCCGTAGATCCACTGGCCCGGCTTCGCCTTCTTCGCCGCCTCCCCGACCATGAGGACGATCTGATCCCACATCCGCGCCTTGGTGAGGTCCAGGTTCAGCTGCGCCAGGCCGACGCCCGTGAAGTGCCCGTGGCTTTCGATGAAGCCCGGGATCGCCAGCTGCCCCTTCAGATCGATGACCTCCGTGGCCGGTCCGACGTAGCGCTTGATCTCCGCGCTCGTGCCGATCGCGACGATGCGATCGCCCTGCACGGCGATCGCCTCTGCCTCCGCCGGCGCGGCTTCGAGCGTCACGACCCTGCCGTTGGTGAGCACGAGCGTCGCCGGCCCGGCGGCCGGCTGCTGCGATCGCGCGGCGAGCGCCGTGAGTCCTGCAACCGACAGCGTGAGCGCCGCCGCGATGAGCCGCTTCCTAGACATTCCGGAATATCCTTTCGAAGTTTCCACCGAAGATCTTCGCGCGATCCTCGTCGGCCGCACCGGCGGCCTCGAGCGCGAGATTCTGCGCGTCGTAAATTCCCTTCTGCCAGCCGCGCGGGAAGAACGACGAGTCCGTGCCGAACAACAGGCGATCCGGCCCGGCGACGTTCAGCGCCTGGCGGAACACCGCCTCGAGCGTGAGGCCCGGATGGTACTTCAACCAGCTGTTCGAGCTCGACGTGTCGAGGTGGATGTTCGGGCACTCGTCCGCCGCCATGAGCGCCTCGCGGAAAAAACCGGCGCCGAAGTGCGGAATGATGACCGGCACCGCCGGAAAGCGCTGCGCCATGGCCGCGACCGCCAGCGGATCGCCGAGGCGGAAATCGAAGGCCGATGGAAGGCCGAGCTTCGTTCGCACGCCGACGGACAGAACGCCGCAGTGGACGAACACGGCAGCCCGGTGCGCGGCCGCGGCCTCGAACACCCTCTCTACCGCCGCGTCCTCCAGCCGGTACCGGTGCATCGCGGGAAAGAGCGCAATGCATCGAAGGTGCTGCTCGCCGAGCGCGCGTGCGAGGCGCTCCGCTGCGTCCGGCGCGATGGGATTCAGCATGAAGAAGCCGACGAAGTCAGCAGGAAACGCCGCGACCGCCGCGGCCACCGAGGCTTCGTCGCCCGGAATGCTGGCAATGAGCGCGCAGCGGCTCACGCCGTGCCGAGCCAGCTCCCTGCGCCACCGTTCGGCCAGCGCCTCGGCGGTGCCCGGCGGCTCCCATCCAAGCAGCTTCGCCGCCGCACCGGCGCGGTCGTCCGCCGGCAAGCCGGGACGGTCTTTCGTCAGCAGCTCGAGAAACCGGGACGAGAAGAAATGGCAGTGGCTGTCGCAAATCGTCATGCAGGTGGCTATCCGCTAACCTGCAAACTTATACCCCAGACCATGCACCGTGAGAATGAATTGCGGATGCCGCGGTTAGCCGGACTTCGCCGCGTCCGCCTGAAGGCGGACACTACAGGCCTTTTCTAGCCGGACTTCACCAGGTCCGCCTGAAGGCGGACACTACAGGCACGTCTTACCTGTGCTCATGTAGTGTCCGGCTTCAGCCGGACCTCTTTTGCTGGACTTCCTGCGGACTTCGATCCGCGAAGCATGCGATCGACGATGAGAAAGTACGGCAGCGCGAGCGCCGAGAGGGCGGCGGCGGTGGCGAACGCGCTGGCGAAGCCGAACCGCTGAATGATCCAGCCCATCACGGTCGACCCGGTGCCGATGCCCGTGTCGAATGCCGCGAGGATCGCGCCGAACGCCGCGCCGCGCCGATCGGCGTCGACGTCCTGCATCACGTACCCGACGAACACCGGATAGGCGGTCCCGAAGCCGACGCCGAACACGATCGCCGAGAGAATCAGCCAGAACCGCGTGCCGCCGAGCGACAGGCACGCGAGGCCGAGCGCAGATCAGCACGAGGCACGGCAGGAACACGCGCCGGTAGCCGAAGCGATCGCCCAGCCGTCCGGCCAGCGGCCGCGTCAGCAGGATCACGATCGCCAGCGTCGTCAGGTAGATGCCCTTCGGCGTGACGCCGTTGGCGTCGGCGTAGAGCGCCGTGAAGCTCGTGATGCCGCCGTAGCCGAACGAGTAGAGAAACAGGGTGACCGAGATCACGAGCACGCGCCACTCGAGCACGCCGCCCGTGCGTCTTCGGCAACGTCGTGCGCTGCCGCCGGCCGCCGGCAGATTCCACGCGATCGCCGCCATGATCAGGTTGAGCGCCGCGCCGACGAGGCAGAGCGCGCGCCAGCCGCCGTGTGAAGATCCAGAAGCCGACGACGGCGCGACGGCGATCGCCGCGATCGTCGACAGCCCCCAGTAGCCGATGCCCTCCGCCCGGCGGCTCTCGGGCAGCATGTTCGTCATGTAGGCGGCCGACGCGGACAGCAGGCCCGACCAGAACACGCCGTGGACGAGGACGAGCGCCGAGCATGACGCGGTAGCTCGGAATGACCGCGTAGGCGATCGAGAACACGGCGATCGCGACGCTCGACGATGATGAGGATGCGGCGCGGGCCGATCGCGATCGGCGAGCGCGCCGGTGAGCGGCGCCGAGAACGCCGACGCGTAGGTGAGGAAGCCGAGGAAGAGCCCCGACGCCAACGTGCTGCCGCCGAGCGTCCAGGATGTGAAACGGCGCCGTCGGCAGCAGCTGGAACGCGGAGAGAAAGACGGTGAACGAGAAGCCGCACATCACGAAGAAGCGCGGCGTGAAGAGACGATCGGGCGACATTGAAGCGTCCGATCGTATCAGACTCCGGAGAGGAGTCTTCCTGATTCCGCTTTAGCGCGATCACGGGATCGACGCGCGACGCGCGCCAGGCGGGCACCAGGCTCGCGAGCACCGCGACGAGCGACAGCGCGATGCCGACCGACGCGAACGTCACCGGATCCGCCGGCGTCGACGCCGTGCAGCAGCGCTCGCATGAAGCGCGTGACGCCGAACGCGACCACGAGGCCGGCGACCACGCCCGCGAGCGCCAGAAGCAAGCCGCTGCGACAGCACCATCCGCAGGACCTGCGCGCGGCCCGCGCCGATCGCCACGCGAATGCCGATCTCACGCGTCCGCCGGCTGACCACGTACGAGAGCACGCCGTAGATGCCGATCGCCGACAGCGTCAGCGCGAGCGCCGCGAACGATCGACAGCAGCACGCTCGTGAATCGCGGCGTCGACAGTCGTCGCGCCGACGACCTCGTCCATCGTCCGCACGTCGGCGACCGGCAGGATTCGGATCGAGCTCGCGGATCTCGCTTCGAATCGGTCCGGTCGAGCGCGGACGGATCGCCCGTCGTCTTGACCACCAGCGTCATCGATGCGGATCGAATTGCCCGAGCGACCTGTGCCACTGCGTGTGCGGGACGTAGAACTTCTCCTTGACGACGTCGGTGATGCCGTTGTGCCGGACGTCCGCGACGATGCCGACGACGGTCACCCAGGGCCGTTCGGGCGCCGCCGCCGATCCGCAAGCGTCCGCCGATCGGATCGCGGCCGGCCCAGTAGCGGCGCGCCATCTCCTCGTTGATCGAGCGCGACGAGCTGGCTGTCGGTCGTGTCGGCGGGCGCGAATGCCGCGGCCGCGGACGACCGCTCGCCGATCGCTTCGATGTAGCCGTCGGTCACGATCTGCCAGTCGCCCTTCGCGCCGGTCCCGGGCGGCGGCACGTAGCCGTCGACCCTCAGACCGAAGTCGCCGATCGTCGATCCGAGCGGCAGCGACCGCGCGGCGCCGGCGGCCGCGACGCCGGGGAGCTGCGCGGACGCGCTCGAGCAGCCGCGGATAGAAAGTCGACGACCTGTTCCGGCGTCGGCGTAGCTCGTCGCGGGCAGCGAGATCCGCATCGTCAGCACGCCGGCCGGATTGAAGCCGAGATCGACGCGCTGCAGCGACCCAGAGCTCCGCAGCATCAGGCCGGCGCCGACGAGCAGCACGACGGCGAGCGCCATCTCGACGACGACGAGCGCGTTGCGGAAGCGCTGCCGGCAGCCGCCGCTCGATGGCGCTCTGGCCTCCTTCCTTCATCGAGTCGGTCAGATCCACCCGCAGCGGCGCGCAGCGCGGGCGCGAGGCTGAAGAGCACGGTCGTGCACGAGCGCGACGACCGCCGGTGAACAGGAGGACGCGCGAGTCGAGCGCTGGCGCCCGCGACGCGCGGAATGCTCGCCGGGTTCCACCACGCGAGCGAGGCGGACGCCGGCGTAGGCGAGCGCGAGACCCGCCGCGGCGCTGATGCCGGCGAGCACGAGGCTCTCGGTCAGCAGCTGCCGAACGACGCGCGGCGCCCGGCGCCGAGCGCCGAGCGCACGGCGATCTCGCGCTGGCGCGCTTCGGCGCGCGCGAGCAGCAGGTTGGCGACGTTGGCGCAGGCGATGAGCAGCAGGAAGCCGACGGCGCCGAAGAGCAGCCAGATCGCGCGCCGACCGATGCCGACGACTTCATCCGGAGCGAGAGCACGACGGTGTCGAACTGCATCTGCCGCGGGTAGAGGCCCTCGCGCGTCATCGCCTGCGCGATCCCGTGCAGATCGTCGGCGCCTGCGCGACGGTCGCGCCGGGCTTCAGCCGCGCCGGCGGCGTAGAAGCCGTGGTTGCCGTGATCGGTGCGACGCGGGATCCATCTGCAGCGGGCGTCCAGAGCGCGCTCGGCGCCGGATTCTGGAAGTCGGTCGGCAGCACGAAGTCCGGCGGCATGATGCCGACGACCTCGAACGCGTCGCCGTTGATCTGGATCGAGCGGCCGACGATCGACGGGTCGCCGGCGTAGCGCCGCTGCCACAGGCCGAAGCCCGAGGACGACGACGCTGCGGGCCGTTCGGCACGTCTTCCTGCGCCGTGAACACGCGGCCGACGATCGGCGACACGCCGAGCATCGAGAACAGGTTCGCGGTCACGTTCGCCGGCGGACACGCGCTCCGGTTCGCCGTCGCCCGTCAGGTTCACCTGGCCGTCGCTCCACGCGGCGACGTCCGGCGAGCGTCCGGCTCCGCTTCCGGTAGTCGTTGACCTCGCCGTCGCGACCCACGTCTTGTCGAACGCCGTCCACCGGCTCCAGATCATCACGGCGCGGTCCGGCTCGCTCCACGGCAGCGGCCGCAGCAGCACGGCGTTCACGACGCTGAAGATCGCGGCGTTCGCGCCGACGCCGAGCGCCAGCGTCAGGACGGCGACGGCGGCGAATCCCGGATTGCGCCCGAGCGTCCGGCCGCCGAACCGGAGGTCCTGCCAGAAGGTGTCCATGCGTCGACCTCAGCCGTCAGCTACGCGTGCACGGTGTTAGACGAGACGCCGGTCCGGATCGTTGGAAGAACTACGCTAAGATCGCGGCCATGGATCAGGATCTCAGCGAGTTTCGGCCGTCGAAGCTGTGGAAACGCATGCCGCTGGAGCAGCGGCTGGCCGCCGCGGCGCCCTTCTGGGACGACGAGCAGTCGACCGACCAGCAGATCGAGGCGGTCGCCGCCATCGCCACGCACATGAAGTTCCGGACCAAGAGCGTCCTCACGCTGCCGGCCGAGAAGCGGGCCAAGTACCTCGCGAGCCTGCCGCCGATCTCCGACGCGATCGCCGCGCGCGCGCTGGTCAGCTATCACCTCGAGCGCCAGCGCCCGATGATGTCGGCGTTTCTCGACGCGCTCGGCATCGCGCACGAGAACGGACTCATCACCGAGGAGACGGCGCCCAAGCCGGAGCCGGGCAAGCTGAGCGCCGCAGCTGCGGAGCTCGCGCAGAAGTTCGCGCCGGCAGACGTCACGCTGTACCTGTCGACGCTCGTGTCGCAGGATCCCGACACCTGGGGCGGGCTCGCGCCGGTCGCACATGCGTAGCAGATCGGCCGCGCGTGTGCTCGTCGTCGCGGCCGGACTCCTCGCCTCGATGCCTGCCGCGGCGCAGACGCCGCCGGCGAACGCAACGCGGCTCGAGTCGCGGCTGCGCGCGATCATCGGAGGAAGCGGCGCCGAGGTCTCGGTCGCGTTCAGAACACTCGACGGGCGACGCAGGCGTTGATGGATCCCGACCGGACGTTCCATGCCGCGAGCACGATGAAAGTACCGGTCATGATCGAGCTCTTCAAGCAGGCCGGCGCAGGCACCCTCTCGCTCGAAGATCCTCTTCCCATCCGCAACCAGTTCCGCAGCATCGTCGACGACAGCCCGTACCAGCTGAGCGAGGGCGCGGATTCGGACAAGGCGATCTACTCGGCGGTCGGGAAGGCGCTCACGCTGCGGGAGCTCTGCGAGGCGATGATCACCGTGAGCAGCAACTTCGCGGCGAACCTGCTCATCGAGAAGGTCGGCGTCGAGAACATTCGCGCGACGGTGACGTCGCTTGGCGCCGACGGCATGCAGGTGCTGCGCGGCGTCGAGGATCAGAAGGCGTTCGAGAAGAACCTGAACAACTCGACGACCGCGCGTGGACTGCTCGTCCTCTTCGAGCGCCTCGGCAAGGGAACCGCCGTGAACCCCAGGGCGGACGCCGCCATGATCGAGATCCTCAAACGTCAGGCGTTCAACGACGGGATTCCATCGGGGCTCCCGAAGGGGACGGTCGTCGCGCACAAGACGGGCAACATCACCCGCATTCACCACGACGCCGGAATCGTGTTCGGGAAGCGGCCCTACGTGCTCGTCATCCTCATCAGGGGCCTGCAGGACGTCAAGAAAAGCGCTGCGCTGATGGCGTCGATCTCAAAGGCCGTCCACGCGGCAGTTGCGAACTAGAGTCGATTTCGGGCGCCATTCCGCTCGGCCGTGCGGTGCGCGCAGGCCTCACATATAATCTCAGCCGTATCCCCCGAAACATCCGGTTCGTTCGCGGAGGCGACGATGAGACCATGGCGTCCGGCAGCCTGTGCGGCAGTTCTGTGCGCGGCGACGTACGCGAGCGCGCAGTCACCGCAATCCAAAATACCGTCGATAGAGAAGCAGTTCGGAAGCGACGCCCGTTTCGTGTGGACTCCCGAGGCGATCTCCAGGATTTCCCGATCCTTCGAGCAGCCGGCATGGAAGGCGGCCGTCAACAGCGAGCGGCCCCGCGGAGGTGTCGAGGTCTACGCGAAGGTCGCGCCCGCCGTCGTGGTGGTCCGGACCGACAACGGCCACGGCACCGGGTTCATCGTCAGCGCGGACGGCCTGGTCCTGACGAATTACCACGTGATCGCTGAGGGGCTGAGGCATGACTCGAAGCGGTCCGCGTCGTACGCGCTCGTGCACATGGGACGGATGGGCGCGGACGGCGCGATGCAGTTGCTGCCGGAACCCGTCCGCGCGTCCCTGCTGAAAGTCGACAGGGTCCTCGATCTCGCGCTGCTGAAGCTCGACACCATCCCGGCGGCCTCCAGCCCGCTGCGCTTCCTGCAGTTCGCGGACGCGTCCCCGCCGCCCGGTTCGGGCGCCACGATCGTCGGACATCCGGCGTCGGGACTCCTGTGGACGCTGCGATCGGGACAGGTATCGGGCATCGGCCGAATGCCAGCCGACCTGGTGGACTTCGTCATGCTGCAGCTGGCTTCGGCACAGGCCGAGCGCCAGCAGGTTGCCGACGAGTTGAGCCGGATGGACTCCCGCCGGATCATGCTGACGTCGACCGGTGCGAATCCTGGTGATTCAGGCGGGCCCGTGGTCGACGGCCTCGGACGCGTGATCGCCGTCACCTTCGCGGTGCCGTCGGATCCGGCCCGCGCGAAGTTCAGCTATCACGTGCACCTCGATGAAGTGCGGCAGTTCATGAAGGGAATCCCATCCGCACCGATGCTGCTCGTGCCGGACCCGTGGGAGCTCGGGCCCCGGGTACAGCTCGAGGACGTCGATCGCGACGGCGCTCCGGACGTACTGTTCGCAGGCACGGAAGCTCCCGAGGTGATGCTGTTCGACCTCGACAACGACACGCCCGTCGCGCTGCGGAAGAGCGTGGACACGCTGGTGAAGAGCCGCAAGTGGGACTTCGAGTTCGCGCTGCGTCTCGTCAGATCCGAGCCCACGTCGACGGCGTTCTATGACAGCGACAACGACGGCACCGTAGACCTGGTGGACGTGGTGGAGGATCGCGACCGGACGAAGAACAAGCGCTTCACACGCACGGCGGCCGGCGGCTGGCGAGTGGAAGAAAACGTCGCCATGACGTTCCCATCCCCGTCGTCGATGAAGGATCCGCGCCTCGCCCAGCGGATCCGGACGATGATCCCGCAGAAGTGACGTACCTAGGAACCGGAGGCGAGCGGAAAGGTCTGGCCGGTGAACCTGGCTGAGGGAATGTTGGCCAGGCGATCGCGAACGGCCTTGATCCAGCTGGTGTCGCGGAGTCCGCGGGTGCTGGCGGAGCTGAGAATCTTTGGCCCCGCATCGTCGCTGGTCCACACGACCTGTGAGTCCCAATCGATCGCGCGCGGGCCCGGCACGGCGGTGATGTCGGCGGCAAGACTGGTGCGTTCCTCGTCCGTCAACGGGCGCGGAACTGTTACGAGCAGGATGGTCTGCGCCGGCGGGGGACCCGCCAACGGGAGCGTCCACTGCATTCTCACGAGTTGCTGATCGTCGAGGACTCGCGCATCGCCTTCAGCGCCGAAGAGCACGACGTATCGCGACCAGCCGGGAGGCGCAGTGGCGTCCGCGACGAGACCGCTCGCATCGGGCGGAACGAGGTCACCCGGCCCGATCAGCACGCGGCGTCCTCGAGCGACCGCGAAGAGACGCAGGTGGGGCGTGAACGCCGACGGACCTGCAGACAGCCGCCCGCGGATGTACGCAAGGTCGCGTTCGACTTCACCATTCCGTGACGCGCCCGTGCTGACGCTTTCCGCGAGCTTCAACGCTTCGCGATACTGGGTGCGGGAGTTTTCGGCGTCATTCGACAGCACCAGATCGCCGTACTGAACGAGCGCGAGATACAAGTCGCGCCTTACCCTGGCATCGGCGGAATCCGCCGCCGCGAGCTGACGAAGCAGCGCGATTGCCTCGCGCAACTGCTGGCTGGCCGCTGCCGGGTCGGTAGCTTGAACGGCGGACGCCAGCCGCGTCAGCCCGACAGCCGTGTCGCGCATCAGCCCGGGTGGCGGCGAACCGGTTTGCATCGATCGAAGCATGGCGAGCGCGGCCATGTAGTCGGACATCGCCTCACGGAGTTGCCCTCGTCTCGCCCGCGCATCGGCGGTGCGCAGCCGCGTCAAGGCGATGAGCCGCTGCCTGTCGTCCGTCTCGCCGAACCGCCGCGCCAGGGCCAACTCACCGGCCAGAGCCGTCTCGTAGCTCTTGAGGGCGTCGTCCACGCTGCCCCGCGCCATCGACAGATCGCCGAGCGGCCGGTGAATCCTGGCGACGAGCGCGGGGTACCTGGCGGTGTCCGGGTTCGTCCCGGCGAGTTTCTCCGCGATCGCGAGCGCATCCTGGTACGCGCTGACTGCCTCTTTGTCCTCGAGCCGCGTCGCATGCACGTCACCCGCGGACGCGAGCGTCTCCGACATCGCGTACTCGACGTCGGGTGAATGCTCGGGCCGCTGGCGAAGACCGTGGAGAATGTCGATCGCAGTGATGTAGCTCGCCAGCGCGCGCGCCGTATCTCCCAGGTTCGGGCCATTCGGGTTGCCGTGGACGTCTCCGACCCGCCGGTAGCTCTCTGCCACGTTCAGCAGGATCGACGGATCGCCGCCGGCGCTGCTGCGAACGCCCGCGAGGTATCCGCTCAGCGACGCGGTGAGCGCTTCTCTCGTGGCCGTCGTGCCTGGAACGCCGGCCAGACTCTGGTCGACTGCAAACAAGGAGCTCGCGAGCTTCTGCAATTCTTCGAAACGCCGGACGGCCGCGGCGCGTTCGAGCCGCGCCGTGTACCACTGAAACGACATGCTCCCGAGCGCAATCACGAGCGCCAGCGCCGCGACCGCCGACATCGTCACGAGGGCCAGGTTGCGGCGCGCGAACTTCCGTGCGCGGTAGAAGCCAGTTGCCGTTCGAGCCGAGACTGGACGACGCTCCATCAGGGCGGTGAGATCCTGCGACAGCGCGTCCACCGACATGTAGCGCTTCCGCGGATCTCCGGAGAGTGCCTTGAGGATGATGGCGTCGAGATCGCGGCTCATTCCGAGATCGAGACCTCCCCGGCCGGCGATGTTCGCGCTCGACGACGGTTCGAGGCTGGGAGCCTGGTAGACGCCGTCTCCCGTAGCCGTTGGAGCGTCCGGATCGACCGGCACGGGTCTCGACCCCGTGACGAGCTCGTGCAGGATCACCCCCAGCGCGAAGACATCCATCCCCGTGTGCGCGGCGTCGCCTCGCAGCTGTTCGGGGCTCGCATAGGCGCGCGTCGCACGCTTGAGGAGCGGATGCGTCGCGGTGCTCATCTCGAGGCCCGCCCGCGTGAGCGCTTTTGCGATGCCGAAGTCCAGGAGCTTCGGCGTACCTTCGGCGTCGACCAGGATGTTTGCCGGCTTGAGATCGCGATGAACGATCATGTTGCGGTGCGCGAACGAGACGGCGTCGCACACCTGCCGCATCAGGCGAAGCCGGTCGAGGACGGGGAGCGCGAGGCGTTCGCAATAGACCGTCATCGGAACGCCGTCGACGTACTCCATGATGAAGTACGGGCGCCGATCCGGTGTACGCCCGGCGTCGACGAGACCAGCTATGTTCGGATGCTGCAGCGAAGCCAGGAGCCGGCACTCGTCTTCGAGACGATCCAGCGCGTCGTCGTCGGGTGCCCGCGGACTCGCGACCTTGACGGCGACGTTCTTCTCGAAGGCGCCATCGGCTCTGGTCGCGAGGTAGACGCGGCCCATCCCGCCTGCCCCGAGAACTCGCTGAATGCGGTACGCGCCGAGAGACGCGCCAATCAGATCGTCGCGTGATCCCGGGGCGTCCGCATCCGCTCGGTCGAGGCGGCCGTACACCTCCAGCAACTCGGCCAGCTCCCGGTAGAGGGCGGGATCGTCGCTGCAGGCTGCCTGCAGGAAGTCCAATCGCCTGTCTTCGGGCTGCTCGAGCGCAGCGTCGAACAATTCGTGAACGCGGCCGGGAGATCTGTTCGCCACGGCTGTTTTTTCAGTGTTTGGGGCCGCGAGTGTAGCACATCTATAATCCGCCCGCGGAGGCATCGGATGACGAAGAACGCAGAACAGCTCACCCAGCTCCTTGCGCGATGGCGTACGGGGGACGAGGACGCCGCCAACGGGCTGCTGGCCGCCACGTACGAGCAGATGCGCCGGGTCGCGCGGGGGTTCCTCCGCCACGAGCGGGGAGACCACACGCTTCAAGCCACCGCGCTGGTGCACGAGGCCTATCTGCGGTTGTTCAAGGACCAACCGGTCGACCTCGAATCCCGCGAGGCCTTCTTCAGGCTGGTTGCGGCGCAGATGCGCCGCGAGCTGATCGATCACGCGCGGAAGCGGCGGGCGGTCAAGCGTGGAGGCGGGCTCGTTGAGGCCGATTTCGACGACGTGATTGGCTCGGTCCCGGCCCTAGAGGGCAGTTCGAACGAGGAGGTCTTCCAGCGGCTCGACGAAGCCCTGGCGACGTTCGAGGGGGAGCACCCGCGCGCGGGCCAGGTCGTCCGCCTGCGGTATTTCGGAGGAATGTCCAACGACGAAGTCGCCGCGGAGTTGAACTTGAGCAGCGGCACCGTCAAGCGGGACTTCGCCTTCGCCCGCGCCTGGCTCGGGCGCGCGCTCGGTCGTTGACCCCCGGCCGGTCTGATGATCCACCTGCCGCCTTCCTGCGCTCATAGAGGCAAGGAGGACACGACAATGTCCAAGATCAGCAGACTGATGGCAGCGGCGGTTCTGGCGGTGGTGATGCTCGGAGTGGGTGCGGGAACGGCGGCGGCGCAGGGGCGGTTCGGACGGGTCGAGGCCTTCAGCTTCGATTCCTGGACGGTGACCGCGAACGCGGGGGATATGGTGACGGTCGTCGTGCGGGGGGACGGGGACACCGACCTGGACCTCTTCATCCTCGACGGCTTCGGCCGCACGGTCGTCTCCGACCAGCGCTCGGGCGACTACTGCATGGTCACCTTCACGGTCACCCGCGGCGGCACCTTTCCGATTCGCGTGCGCAACTACGGGGGTGTCTACAACGAGTACGTCATCTCCACCTCGATTCGGTAACCACGCCGGGCTCGACGAGCAAAGGATTCAGGGCGCACTGATTGGCAGGCGCCCTGATTCGCTTTTCTACCTACCCGCCGATATTGCTTCAACCGCTCAATTCCTCACCGGTCCAACGCTCGTGACGACGCCTCGGTCCGCCAGGTCAGCATGCGAATGGCACGGCGGCCGACCTCGCGTCGTGCCGTGGCCGAATCGGTCGTTGACCCCCGGCCGGTCTGATGATCCACCTGCCGCCTTCCTGCGCTCATAGAGGCAAGGAGGACACGACAATGTCCAAGATCAGCAGACAGATGGCAGCGGCGGTTCTGGCGGTGGTGATGCTCGTGGCGGGTGCGGCAACGGCGGCGGCGCAGGGGCGGTTCGGGCGGGTCGAGGCCTTCGGCTTCGATTCGTGGACGGTGACCGCGAACGCGGGGGATCTCGTGACGGTCGTCGTGCGGGGGGACGGGGACACCGACCTGGACCTCTTCATCTTCGACGGCTTGGGCCGGACGGTCGTCGCCGACCAGCGCTCGGACGACAACTGCATGGTCACCTTCAGGGTCACCCGCGGTGGCACCTTTCAGGTGCGCGTGCGCAACTACGGGGGTGTCTACAACGAGTACGTCATCTCCACCTCGATTCGGTAACCACGCCGGGCTCGACGAGCAAAGGATTCAGGGCGCACTGATTGGCAGGCGCCCTGATTCGCTTTTCTACCTACCCGCCGCGATATTGCTTCAACCCCTCAATTCCTCACCGGTCCAACGCTCGCGACGACGCCTCGGTCCGCCAGGTCACCATGCGAATGGCATGGCGGCCGACCTCGCGAGCCGCGAGACCGCGCGTCGTGCCGTGGCCGTACATCGTCGCGTTCAGAAGCTGCTCCAGCGCGGACGCGCCCTGCGGCGCGCCTCCCCGGGTTCGGGCCAGCTCCAGATTTGGCTGTTCGAGATACCGGAAGTCCGTGCGGATGCTCGACGCCTGGACGGCCAAAGCAACTATCTGCTCGAGTCCGAGCGTATCGGCGTTGATTGTCATCCTTGGCGTGGTGACCACCGCGCCTCGGGCCAGGCGACCGTCGGCCTCCGCGTCGCGCGCCGGGAACACCGCATCGATGCCATATTGCGAGTCGATGAACAGCAGCGTCACGTCGACCGGCGTCGCGCCCGTATTTCGTGCGCGAAACGCGACGCTGTCGCCCACGTGCAGTACCCTGCCCCCGCTCGCAATCGGCACCGGCTCGCCTGACGCGTCCTCGGCGTTCCGGTAGCGAATCAACTCGATCTGAACGTCGACATCCGACGCACCGACGGCGGGCGCGACCGCAAGCTGCATCAGCGTGCGGCTCCGCGCGATCCGCGAGAGGGCCTGGCCGAGCTCGTGGGCGAGGGTCGATGAGTCCGGGCTGCCGACTCGGAAGGGGGCCTGCGCATCGGGTGAATCGCGGTGCTCCGCGTCGACCCGCCAGCCGGACGCCGGCGCGAGGATGACCTCGCCGCCCTTGATGTTCGCCATCCAGTCGGCTGTTTCGGGCGACGGCGCAAGCATGGCGAGCCCGTTTGTCGTCTGGGATACCTGCGCGAGAGCCGCCTCCAATCCCGCGGCGGAACGGGCCTGCCGGGCATCTGGATGGAGGCCAACCTTGAGCGTCCGGCCGCCGTAATCGAGCAGAGCGACGTCAGCGCGAGAGTTTGGTACCAGACGCCCCGGCGCAGGCGCGGGCACGTCTCCGAACGTCACGGGCTCGACCTTTGCCGACGTGGGATCGAGATCGACGACCTTGACGTGTCCGATCAAACGGTCGGCGTCCGCAGCTCCAGCCGGAGGAAGATCCTGAGGACGGTGCCGCGCGTGAGCCCATCGATGCTGCCGGCTCGGACCGTTGTCGTTCCGTCCCGCTGCTCTCCCACCAGAATGCGCGGCTGGCGCGCCCGGACGGCCGAATCCATCACGAGCTCGTCCAGGCCGCCTCCCTCGAACCCGGGCGTCGGACCGCCGCGCCCCATCGCGCGATAGCGCTGCGTGATTCGTTCGACGAGGTCGCGGTAGCTGATCGCATTCGCCGACTGGCCGAGGACTTCGACCAGCGTGTACGTGAACAGGCCGTGAACGGGTCCGTTCGCGTCAGGAAAGCGCTTTTCCGGTGTGGGTTCGGTGGTCTGCGCGGCGAACAACGCCGCAATCCCGCCTGCGTCGTTCGGCAGGCCGACGACATCGGAGTCAGGCGCATTCGGGCCGCGGGTCCCGGCTCCAGCCTTGTCCAGGAGCTCCTTGGGAACCAGGGCGCTGGCAGGAACCTGCCGCGAGCGCTCGACGTCGCCCCTGGTCATCGTGCTCGACTGGCACGCGTCGAACACGAGCCACACGAACGCGCCGCGGTCCCGGATCGCCCGCACCCACGTCCCAATCTCGTCGTCGACGATGGCGTTCTGGACAACCCCCGCCTTCCCGTCCCAGCCAGCGGCATCCGCCGGCAGGAAGATTTCGTCGAGACCGTCCGCCTCGTCCTTCCCTGGCGGGTCGTTGTCCGGCTGCTGGCTTCCATGTCCGGCAAAGAGAATGAGCACCTGGTCGCCGCGTTCGAGCACCTTCGCCAGGCGCTCGAACTCCCGCCTGATGTTCGCGTAGGTTGGACGGCCTGAAGGGCCGTTCTTCGCTGTCAATTCCACGATGCGATCGGCGCTGACGCCGAAACGCTCGAGCAGCGTCGTGCGGACCAGCGCGACATCGTTGACGGGACCTTTGAGCTGGTACTGCTCGGAGAGGTTCGGGTAGCTGGTGACGCCGATCAGCAGCGCGTGCCGGCGCGCTTTCGTGCGCTGATTGCGCAGCCGTCCTGGACGCCTGCGCGCCGGGACGAAGATCAGTCCCGACGAAGGCAGACTGCCAGAACGATCGCGCCGCAGCACGCCATCGTGCGCATGAAGGACAACCTCGGCCAGGAAGTGAGGGTGCCGCATCATATCTCCGTCGCGAGGAAACCGCACGCTCTGACAGCCCGTGGAGTGTCCGGCGCTCAGCGACCTCTCGGGAACGTCGGGAGGCCTCGGGTCGGATCAGAAGCGGGAAGCTGGATGCAGCCCGCGCAGGTGATCTGCACCTGCGCCGCGCCACTCGCCACGATCCGGATTTCCTGGCCCCTGACAACTAGGACCTGGAGGCTGCACTGGTCGCATTCCCTTTCCTCGCCGAGCATCGCCCCCCGACTGTCGTACACCCGCAGGTCGATGTTCGAATAGGACGCGGACTGGGCGGTGACGGTCACGATCTGGCCGTTGGGGACGATCACGACCTGTGTAGTCCCCTGCCCTCCTGGATCCGTCGGATACACCGAACTGCTTTGCGCACCCGCGGGGTCCGCGGTGGCCAGCATCGCTGCCGCCAGGATTCCCAATGCCGACGCCTGCAAACGCTTTCTTGCCATTTTCGTTCTCCTTCACTGGTGCAGGCGCAGGCGGCCCGCAAACGGATCACGCCGGTGAACCAGGAGGAGTCGAAATGGACCTGTCCGGCTAAAGCCGGACACTACAGCGTTCAGCGTGGAGTTGGACGACGTGCGGGCCCGGCAGGGATCGCCTCGCGAGATCGGGAATCTCACTCGAGGTGCCGGGGCGGCGCGCGTCAGCGCGGCACGGCTTGCCGCGATGGCAGGACGACGAAGACGGCGAACTGGGGCGCGGTGTGCGGAACGGCGGCCGGCACGTTGCCGACAGCCTCGACCGATCCGCGGGCGCGAATCGGAATGGTGATCGGACTCCCCGTGAACGTGGCGCGGACGACCGGCGCGCCGAAGAAATCCTGCGCGTCGCGAATCTCGAACTCCTGTCCCATGTGAAGTCCGATCGAGCCGAGATCGACGCTGGCCTCCGGGCGTTGATCCCAATTCATCACGACCACGTTGGCGCGGCCGCTACTGTACGCGTTGGGCCGCACGATGACTCGAACGCCGGACGGCCTTCCCGCTGTGAAGCTGCTCTGACCGTCGAACCCTGACGCCTGCCGCCACCCGGCCCACGTCATCGTGCGGCCCTGGAAGATGAAGGGCGGGGACGCCCCGACCTGAAAGTACGTGTTCGCATCCCACCCGTACGCCTGCGAAGGCGCCGCGGGAAGCTCGAGGTTCACGAGCCGCTGGATGAAGCTGCCGACGGTCGTGACGTAGAACACGTTGTTGCGAATCGTCGCGCCGTTCCAGCGCAGCATCCGGATCGATCGGTTGCCGCCGATGATCTGGTTCCCCCGCACGACGATCTGCTGGTTCTCGTTGGCGATGTAGCCAAGGTCGAGGTTCGCTCCGATTTCGGTCTCCGGCGGGTAGTACAGCACGCTGTCCGCGATCTCGATCTGCGACGCGGCATGGCGCGTCGTGCCCACGAAGAGGTTGGGCTGGCGCGTGACGCCCGTGCCGGCCGCCAGCGATCCGTTGTTGAACGACACGATGCCCTGGAACTGCACGTTGGCGACGCCGATCGACTCCGCGTACGCCTTCATGCCGGTCGCGAAGTTGTTGAACGAGATGACCTCCGGAGACGCGTTTAGTACCCTGCTCGTTCTGGATGTACAGGCCATGTCCGTGTGAACGATCCGGACCAGCCCATCCGTTGTTGTAGACGAGGCAACCGTGCACTTCCGCGTCGACGGCGGGACTCCAGAAGCCGATCCCGTCAGCAGCATCGTGGACCACGAGATTGATCAGCTTGGTGTTGGGTCCGAACACCGCGATGCCGTCGCCGCGCTCCACGTCCGGCCGCGAGCCAGCGCTCGTCACGATCCTGATCGCATCGGTATCCGTGACTTCGAAATCGCGGTACCATGTCCAGCTTCCGAGGATCGACAGAGTGGCGGAGGACGATCCGTTGCCGTCGAGCGTCACGCGCTCACCCGGATACCCGCGAACGACAATCGGCGCGCCGGCGGCACCAGCCAGCCGGCTGGAATAGGAACCTCGATACGTGCCGCCTCGAATCCAGATCCGATCGCCCGGCCTCACCGCGGCCGGGTGCGCCAGCGCGGTCGCGAGATCCCACGGGCTTGCGGAGCTGCCGTCGTTCCTCGCGCTGCCGTTCGGCGACACGATGAAATCGCGCGCACCCGTCCGCTGGATCGTCGAGACGCTGACGCCCGACAGGCACGCGGCGATCACTCCCGCTCCGACGACGAGACCGCGGAAGATCGCGGATCGAGCGCGCCAGATCAACCCGGAGCGATTCGATTCATCCTTCGCCATAAATGCATCCCATCTGACTGCTAGGTGAAGCCGCGGGAATGAAGGGGACTCCATGATCGACAGCATCACCAGCGGACTCTGGCGCACGGCGCCGATCGTCCTGGCAACCGCGATCCTCGGCTCTGCGCTGGTTTCGACTCAGACGTCCGCCGGCCGCGAGTTCTACGCGGCTCCCAACGGAAGCGCGAGCGCTGACGGATCCGTCTCGCGGCCGGTCGATCTGCAGACGGCGCTGTCGGCGGGCGGGCCGCTGCGGCCCGGCGATACGCTCTGGCTCCGCGGCGGCCGGTACACCGGATCGTTCACGAGCACGCTGCTCGGTTCGGCCACCGCGCCGATCGTGGTCCGCCAGTACCCGGGCGAGCGCGCAACGCTCGATGGCGCCGGCTCGATGGAATCCACGCTGACGATCAACGGCGGCCGGACGTGGTACTGGGGATTCGAGATCACCGACTCCGACACCAGGCGCGTCACGAACATTTCCGGGTCGCACCCCGCGGATCTCGAGCGCGGAGATGGCCTCGCGGTGTTCGGACCCGGCGTCAAGCTGATAAACCTCGTCGTCCACGACGCGGCGGACGGCATCGCGTTCTGGACCGGCGCCGAGAACGCGGAGATCTACGGCGCGCTCGTCTTCAACAACGGGTGGGTGGGCCCCGATCGCGGCCACGGCCACGGGATCTACGCGCAGAACAGGACGGGAACGAAAACGATTGAGGACGTGATCTCGTTCAACAACTTCAATACCGGCATGAAAGCGTACGCGGAAGCGTCCTACGCAGTCGGCGTCCGCTTCCAGGGCATCATCAGCTTCAACAACGGATCCCCGACGTACGGCGGCGCCCTGGACCGCGAGCCGAACATCTTCGTCGGCACGATCAGCAATCCGGCGGACGCGATCACCGTCACGCGAAGCCTGCTGTATCACGAGAATCAGACCGACGTGGAGATGGGCGGAAGCCTGGTGCTCGGGTACAACGGCCAGAACCGCGCGCTGACGCTGACCGACAACTACGTCGCCGGCGGCCAGCGAGCGCTCAGGCTGACGTCCTGGTCGAACGTCACGATGACGGGCAACTTCGTCCATGGCGGGCTCGAAGGATTGACGCCGTCGACCTTTCCCTCGAACACATATCAGACGACGCGTCCGACGGCAACCCGGGTGGCCGTTCTGCCGAACCGCTACGAGGCAGGACGGGCCCACATCGCGATCTACAACTGGCCGCTCGCGAGCGCTGTGCCCGTTGACCTGAGCGCCACCGGGCTCGCCACCGGAGATCCATTCGAGATCCGGGACGCGCAGAATTTCTTCGGGACGCCCGTCGTCTCCGAGATCTACACCGGCAATCCGGTCTACGTCCCGATGTCGGGCCTGACGGTGGCTGGACCGATCGGCCACTCCTTCACGCCCACGCATACGGCGCCCGAGTTCGGCGCGTTCGTGCTCATGAAGCGTGGCGGCACGACGCCCGCTCCGCCCACTCCGCCAAATCCCCCGCCGCCTCCGCCGCCACCGCCCCCACCGCCTCCCGCGCCGCCTGATCCGCCAGCGCGCTGGATCACGATCCTCACTCCGCAGGAAGGAACGGTCTTCACGGCGCCGGCGGCGATCACCATCACGGCCGATGCGGGCGGACCGCACGCGATCCGCAAGATCGCGTTCTACTCGGGCACGCGCCTGCTCGGCGCCGACAGCACGCGGCCTTTCAGCTATCGGTGGAGTCGCGTGCCGGCCGGCCAGCACACGATCGTCGTCCGCTCGACCGACGCCAAGGGTGAACAGGCCAACACACAGTTGCCCATCGTGGTTCGATGAGCGGCGACTAGCCGCATCGCGCGCGCTAGTGCACGGCCTTCGGCGCCCGGTAGACGACGAGCTGCGCGCGGGCGGCCTTCGTCCGTACCGCGGAAGGAAGCTTCGTCTCCATACGGTGGGCCCATCGGCGGTAGCCGCGCCGCCAGGCGCCCTCCGGCATCAGGCGGCACAACCGCTCGATCGATCCGATGCAGACGATCCGCACGTCCTCGAAGTACCGGTGTCCGACGCTCTCGAAATGATCCGAGCTGTTGTCGCGATCGGGATGCGGATCGGCAGCGGCCCACGCCGCAAACGCGTGCTTCTGCAGCACGGAAGGACGGCCTGGCACGGGAACGAGCCACCTGATGCGATCGAGGACGAGGCTGTTCGTGGCGGGCTCGAAGAATCGCGCTTCGCCGCCCGCATTGAGGATCGTCGCGACCTTGCGAAGATACGCGTCCTCGACGTCGTGCGTCAGGTGGTGCAGGAAGGCTTTCCCGATGACGAGATCGAACTCGCGCGGCGCAAAGGGGATCTCCTGGAAGTCTCCGGACACCGCGACGATGTTTCGCATCTTCAACGCCGATGCGGCCTCGTTGACGATGCGCGCGCTCTCCGAGGCGATGTCGTTCGCGACGACCTCCGCGCCGAGCGCAGCCATCACCAGGGCATTGAGGCCGTCGCCGCACCCGACCTCCAGCACGCGTTTTCCTGAGAGTCGTCCCGCAAAGCCGTCGTGGTAGATCCCGTGCCAGCTGGTGTCGGTCCTCACCGCGTCGTCCAGCCACCCATCCAGGCGGCGGATCTTCGACACGAGCGCACCGGGGTCCACCTTCCGGTAGGCGGCGTTGTAGTGCTCCGCGTTTCGCTGCTTGTTGCCCGAGTCCTCGGATCGATCCATACGGCGTGCTTCACGACTGAACGGGCTGGTGGACCAGCGCGGGCGGCACATTCTGCCTGCGCACGGGCTGCTTCTCGCTCCGGCGACGATTCGCGCAAGCGGACTTGACTACTGCCACCACGCGATCCACATCCGCGGATGTCATGTCGGGGAAGATCGGAAGGCTGATCAGCGTTTCCCACACGCGCGATGCGACGGGACACTGGGACGCCTGCCAGCCGAAAACGTCGCGGTAGTAGGGGTGCAGGTGCAGCGGGCGCCAGTGCACCGAAAAGCCAATCCCTTCCTGCCTCATCACATCGAGGACGGCATCACGCTCGACTCCAAGGCCGGGCTTGCAGCGAATCGGGAAGAGATGCCAGGAGTGGACGCGGTTGGGAGTCTCCACCGGCAACTCGATCTCGTCCACGCCCGCGAACGATTTCGAATACGCTTCGGCGATCGACTGCCGCTGCTCCCTCATCTGCTCGGCGCGCGTGAGCTGCGAGAGGCCCAGCGCCGCGGCCGTGTCGGTCATGTTGTATTTGTAGCCCGGCGTCACGATCTGGTAGTCCCAGCTGCCGCCGACCGCGTACCGCGACCACGCGTCGTGCGACAACCCATGCAGCGACAGCCTGCGCATTTCCTGCGCAAGCTCGCGGTTCCGCGTGACCGCCATCCCGCCTTCGCCGGTCGTGATCGTCTTGTTGGCGTAGAACGAGAAGCAGGTCACGTCAGACGTATCGGAACCACATTGGAGCCATCCGTCGCTGCCTGTCCGGCGCCACGCCGCGGGAAACGCGTGCGCGGCATCCTCGACTGTCCACAAGGCGTGACGCTTCGCAAACCGGCGCAGCTCGATCGATGTCGACCATGAGTCCGCCGACGTGCACGGGCATGATGCCGACGACGCGCGTGCCCTGCGGAATCGAGGGCAGGGAACCAGCTTCGCACGCGGCAATCTTGCGCTCCGCGTCCGCAAAATCCAGATTGAGCGTGCCGGCCTCGCAGTCGACGAGTATCGGCAACCCTCCAAGGTAGCGCACGACTTCGGCCGTCGCGGCGAACGTCATCGTCGGCACCAGCACCGCCTGCCCCGGTCCGAGGCCGAGCGCTGCCACAGCGAGGTGAAGCGCCGCCGTGCACGAGTTCACCGCCACGGCATGGTCCGCCTGAACCGCTCGCGCGAACTCCGCCTCGAACTTCGCGGTTCGCGGTCCAGTCGTCAACCAGCCGGATCGCAGCGCGTCGACGACTTCGGAGATCTCGCGCTCAGTTATGGACGGTTTAAAGAATGGAACGGGCATAAGGACCTTTCAGGGTCACGGTGCACGCTATTTCTTGCGAACCAGAAACACCGCGAATTCGGCTGCCCCTGTCGGAAGACTCACGAATGCGGCCTCTCCGGTTCCGGTCGCGATCGGAGACCCGTGGAGATCGCGCACGTCGCGGATCTCGTAGGCTTCTTCGGGTCGCAATCCTACGGTCGTCAGATCGACCTGCACGGTGCTCTGCCGGGGCCAGTTGAAGACGATGAGGTGCGCGCGGCCGGGCTCGTGACGGTTTGGCCTGACGAACACCTCGGCGTCTTTGGGAGGCGACGACGTGTAATCGCTCGATTTGTCGAAGCCGGTGAGCTCCTGCCACTGGCGATAGTCCACGCGGCGCCCGTCCACGGCGAACAGGCCGTCTTCCTGCCTCGCGACGTAGCGGTTTCCGTCCCACGCCGGCGGCGCAGCGCGCGAACTGCTCGCGCGGTCGAGGCCGACCAGTCGCGGACGCTCACCCTCGGCAGAACCGTTCACCACGAACGTGCTGGCGTCGACGACGACGCTGCGCCATTCCCTGACGAGCAGCGCGCGGTGCCCGCCGACAACGTAGGTGGATCGCACGATGGCTTCGCCGTTTCCGCGCGCACCGGAGCCGAGCGCCAGGTTGCCGCCGAGATCTGTCTCGGCCCCCGGCGGGTGATAGAGAAAGCTGTTCGTCAGCGACACGCGGTTGGCCGGCACGGTCGCCGACCCGACGAAGAGATTCGGCATTCGCTGACGGCCGCCGCCGGCAGCCGGCGATCCGTTGTTGAAGCTCACGACTCCGTCGAACTCGACGCCGTCCACTTCCCCGTTCTCGGCGTACGCCTTCATCCCGGTCGCGTAGTTGTCGAACGACACGACATCGGTGACGAGCTTGGTGTCCGCGCGGCTCTGGATGTAGAGGCCGTGGCCGTGGCCGCGATCGGGTCCCACCCACCCGTTGCCGGTACACGATGCAGCCGTAGACCTCTGCGCCGCGCGCGGGTCCCCACAACGCAATGCCGTCGCCGTTGTCGTGCACGATCAGGTTCACGAGCTTGGTGTATGCGCCGTAGACCACAACGCCGTCGCGCCGCAAGTCGTCGGCTGCGCGTGATCCGCTCTCGAGCGTGCGGCGATCGGGATTCGAGTTCATGATCTCGAGGTCGCGGAATACCGTCCACCCGCCGCGAACGATCAGTGGGCTGGTCTTCGCTCCCGCAGCGTCGATCCGCACGCTCCAGGGATCGGCGCCTCGAACGACGATTGGATGCGAAGCGGTCCCGGCAATCGTGCTCGTATAGGAGCCTCGGTAGGTGCCGGCTTTCAGCCAGACCGTGTCGCCCGGGCGCACCGGCCCGCGCCGCGCGATGGCGGTCGCGAGATCGAGCGGATCTTCGACGCTGCCTCCAGCGTCTCGCCGCCCGTCAGGCGCCGCATACCACGCCTTCGCATCGCGTTCGAGCGCGGGTGGACCGTCTGCGCCTTCGCCGGCAGGTCTCGTGAGCAGGACCGCCGCGGTGAACGCCAGGACGAACACGGCGCCGCGGGCGAACGGCCGGCGCGCGACTGGCATCAGTGCGACGAGCGTCCGCGCAATCAATCCGATGTCCACCAGCAATGACGCGTTCCGCACGTAGTTCGTCGAGAGCCTCAGTTTGTCGGGCAGGATGCGGCCGACGTATTCCGCGTCCGGATCGGCGGAACCGCCGAGGATTGCGCTCTCGTCGCGATAGGCGATCGCCGCGGGATCGGTGATCCCCGGCCGCACGCGGAGCACCGTCCGGTACTCCTTCCGGAATAGCTCGACGTAGCGCGGCAGTTCGGGGCGCGGCCCGACGATGCTCATGTCTCCGCGCAGCACGTTGAACAGCTGCGGCAGCTCGTCAATCTTCGACTTCCTCAGCAGGCGCCCGACCCGCGTGATTCGAGCGTCGCCGTCCGCAGTGATCGCGCGCCCGCCTTCGGCCGACTCGCGCATCGTCCTGAACTTGTAGATGACGAAGGGCCGGAAGTTACGGCCAATTCGCCGCTGCCTGAAGATGATCGGTCCGTTCGAATCGAGCTTGATCGCCAGGGCCGCGAGCAGAAGGACCGGCGACGTCAGCACCAGTCCGGCCAGCGCGGCGGCAACGTCAAACGTTCGTTTGACCATGATTCAGCTCGGGTGCCGGGCTCGTCCGCCACTTGCCTGCGAACCGCCACAGGCCGATCAGGAAACCGCTGCCGTACGCGACGTGAAGGATGGCGAATACGCTCGCGACTCTCGGCAACAGGCGCCACTCGCCCGCCCGCGCCACGGTCACTGCGGCGGCCACGACTGCGGCAAGCGCATAGAGGAGGACGAGGATCGCGAGAACCATCGCGGACGCTCGAAACATCGTCGCCATTGCCGCCGACACGGCAACGGCCGCCACCAACGCCGGCGGCACGAACTGCCTGCGCCGCATCTGGCCGGGATGTTTCTGCATCACACGGACCTTCCACAATCCGTATTGGAAGTACTGGCGCCAGAGGGCGCGCGGCGTCGAGCGCGCGAAGTATCGCGAGCGAATCTTCGGGCTGAGCAGGATGCGCCCGCCACGCGCCTGGATGCGGTAGTTGAGCTCGTCGTCCTGGTTGCGGATCAGCTCCTCGTCGAACATCCCGAAGCGGCTGAAGACATCGCGCCGCCACGCGCCGAGATACACGGTGTCGACGAACTCCTCCTTCTGCGAGTAGTGGAACCGCGCGCCGCCGACGCCGAAGCGCGAGCTCGTGGCGAGCGCAACCGCCCGGCCGAACGGCGATTCGCTGTCCGCGTCCATGCGTCCGCCCACCGTTTCGGCGCCCGAGCGGTGCAGCGCGGTCACGCACTCGCTCACGTAGTCGGTGGCCACGATCGTATGCCCGTCCACGCGCACGACGACGTCACCGATGGCGGTTGCGATTGCGGCATTGAGCGCGGTCGGCGCGATTCGGCCCGGATTGTCGATGAGCCGAATGCGTCCGTCGCGCGCTTGCAGCTCACGAACGATCGCTCGCGTGCCGTCGTCCGACATGCCGTCTGCGACGATGACCTCGAGCCGGCTGTGCGGGTAGTCCTGAGCGAGCACTGCCGCGAGGCTCGTCCGAAGGAAGTCGCCTTCGTTGCGAACCGGCATCACCACGCTCACAAAGGGATGGGTCATGTGCGAAGGCCGCGATCGCGCGGACCGTCCGCGAGCACCTTGCGCATCGCGCCGTTCCATTTGCCGTCGACCGGTACGCGATCCCAGTCGAGGTGCTCGTAGAACTCGACGGCGTGGCGATTGTCGGGCGCGACGGTCAGGTGCATGACGCGGAACCCGCGGGCGCGCGCGGCGGCTTCCGCTTCACGCATCAGAAGGCTGCCGATGTGCCGTCCGCGCCAGCGCGGATGCACGGCGACGCTGAGGACGCCGAACGATCGTTCGCGCGTGGCGGGCCGCGTCGTCTGCGCGGAGCCAGTCGGGCTCACGGCCGGGTAGGGAGCGCGGTGGTTCACGAGAGATTCGATGGCAAGCGGCAGCCGGCGGCGCACGATGCTGTTCGAGACGATCCACGGATGCGTGACGACGCGCCAGGCGAGAAAGGCGCGGTTCCTGTTGAGGAAACCCGACAGCGCCCCGCGGAACAGTCCGCCGACGCAGAAGCCGGCGATCTCCGAGGGTGCGAGCGCGGCGAGGGCGACCGCGTCGTGCGGACCTGTCAGCTGCCAGTGGTAGTACCGGCGGACCGCTTCGCTGCCGAGACTGGTGAGCGCCGCATCAGGAAACGCCGCCGCGTGAATCGCGGCGACGTCGGGAAGATCCTTGATGCTGAGCGGCCGAATGCGGATCGCGTCGGGGGTCATGTCGGCCACTCACGCGGCGCCCGCGGTGTCGCGGACGTGCGAGATCACCGCGCGGAACTTGCCGTTCGCGCTCCGCGGAATACGATCGACCCGTTCGAGCACCACGTCCACGTCGCCGACGCGCTGGCGCACGCGTTCAACGATCGCCGCTTCGTGAGTGCTGTCGAATCGGCTGTCGGGCACGAAGCGGACGCGCAGGAGCGTCAGGCTTTCCTGGACGATCTGCGCCTCGCGGATCGGGATGTCGGCCTTGAACACGGGATCCAGGCGTCCGATCAGCCGGCCGTCCGCCGTCCGCACCACGTCGTCCTGACGCCCCTCGACGCCGGCGAGAGTGGGCAGTCGCCGCCCGCACGCACACGCGGCATCGAGAGCGGGCGCGGCCGCGCCGCGATCGCCGACCTCGTATCGAATGAGCGGCATGTCCTCGTTCAGCAGCCCCGTGCAGATGAACCGCCCGGTAGTGCCTCGAGGACAGGGCGTGTCCGCGGCGTCGTCCAACACCTCGAGCACCCCTGCGTCAGGCCACGAGTGCAGCCGCCCGTGCTCGCATTCGCTCGCGCCGGCCACGATCTCCGACATGCCATAGGTCTCGCGAACGGGGCATCGGAACGCAGCCTGAATCGCCGAGCGCTGAACCTCCGACATCGGCTCCGCGTTCGTCAGCGCGACCGTCAAGGCTGGCAGCCTGATGCCGTCACGCAGCGCCGCGATCGCGATCGCGTGGAGCGACGACGTGTAGCCGAGCACGTACTCGGCACCATGCGCGCCGAGCGCTTCGGCGTACGCTGGAATCCAGCCTGGCGTGAGGTGGTACGACGACATGTAGAGCTGCCGCAGGCCCGCGTTCCAGACCCAGAAGGGCGGACGATCGGATCGGACGGGCACGACGAGCTGGCCGCCGACCAGCGCCCAACGCGTCTTGCGGCTCACGCCGTACCAACGTCTCCAGCGGGCTTCGAAGAGCGCATACCACGCACGAACCGTACTGCGCGTGAACCACAACGTGACCGGCGTCCCCGTCGTTCCGCTCGTCGTTTCGCGAAACATGCGCCGCGGCGTCATGTCGTCGGCGACAAACGCTTCGGGATGCGCGCGAAGCTGCTGCTTCCGCAGGACCGGCCAGTTCTCGAGATAGCTCCAGGACGCGCTGTCGCCCTGCCGACGCCGCGCCGCCCAGTGCGCCCGATAGTAGGGAACGCGTGTCGCGGCCCGATGGAGCACCCGCTCGAGCCGCTGGCCCTGCCAGTCCGTCCACTCGTCGAGGTTCCACTGCTCGCGCGAGTGCGCGGCGTCGACGAGGCCGTCTGTTTCCGGACCGTACCGCCATCCGCGCAAGTGCCATCCGCGAATGCTCGCGATCGCGGAGCGCATCGGCGGCGGCGCCTTGTGGTAGAGCGCAACGAGACCGTCATGCATCGCCAACGCTCCCGACCGCGAGCGGGCGGGTCGAGCCGCCGGCGATGACAGAGGTGAGCAGCCGCTCCCATCGAGGCAGCTGATCCGCCCAGTCCGATGCGGCGGCTGTACGCCGCGCCTCTCGAGACAACGACGCCGCGAGGACCGGCGTTCGAAGGATCTCGAGCACAGCGTCCGCCATCGAGATGGGGTCGTTCGCGGCAACCAGAAGGGCGTCCCTGCCGTGGCTCACCAGCTGCGGCAGCCCGCCTACGTCAGTGGTCACGACCGGCAGACCGCACGCCATTGCTTCGAGCACGGTCACCGGGGCGTTGTCGACGTTCGCCGTGTTGAGAAAGACGTCGGCCCGCGACAGCCTGCGGCCCACGTCGCTCTTCGGCACAGGTCCCGCGAAATCGATCCGATCCGAGAGGCCGGCATCCGCCGCGGCACGCTTCGTCTCGTCGAGCGTTCCGTCCCCCTTGTCCGGACCGATCATGCTCAGGCGGGCTTCCGGGTACTCCCGGACGACTCGCGCGAGCACGGCGACGGCAAGGGCCGGGTTGTAGATGCGGTGAAAGGCCCTGATCCAGACGAGATGCGGTTGCGGCCGATCGCGAAGCCTGAACGGATACGCGGCGAGATCGATCGGATTCGGCTGCAGCACCAAGTCGCCTCGATACGGGCGCATCGCGTCGCGAAGATAGGCTGACGGTGCGATCACGCATCGTGCCGACTGCAGAAGACGTCGAACGCGACGCGGGTGCGCAGCGGCGAAGACGGGAAGGTTGCCGCCGCGAAGCGCCAGCATGTACGGCTTGGCCGCCAGCCGAAGGGTCAGACAGACTGCTTCCGCCCACACGAAGGCGGCGTCGCTGAAAACATCCACGCAGGCGATCTCGAAACGGCGTCGTTCCTGCCAGGTCGTGGCGATCATGTCCAGCAGGCGCAGCGGCCGCGACGCCTGCCATGAGGTCGTCGACACGCGCCATCCCGATCGCTCGAGCCGCTCCGACAGGTCCTCGCACACGGCTCGCCCGCCCCGCTCGGAGACGAAGAAGTTGCCGACGATCAGAACGCCGGCTTTCATCGTGACGTGACCGAGGGGAGAGTTCGCGGCGACGGCCCGGGACCTCGACTGATCCGGCGCACGCCGTGAGGCGCGAGCAGGAGGCGACGCCCGGGAGCGGCGATCGCTCGCGACAACACCGCCGCCGCGCTATGACCGGTGAACGCCAGCCCCAGCATGAAGGCCGGGGCCGCCGTCCGCATCGCCTTGTCCAGCATGAAGACGAGCGCCCACCCCGCGAGCGCGGCGATCAACGCCCGCACGCGAGCGTCCGTGATCCGCCGGACGTTCAGCACGACGGACGCAAAGAGCAGCAGCATGGAGACCAGGCCGAAGAGGCCGTGCTCGGCGAGCATTCGCGTGTACTCGGTGTGCGCGGCCGCGTACCGCCCGGCCCGCTCGCGGTAGTACCCCGCCTGGCCCGGACCGACGCCGAGGAGCGTGTTGTCCCCCCAGATGTCGAGGTCCAGCTTCGCGAGCTCTCCGCGATTCGTCAGATCGAAGCTCGAGAACCGCGCGGACAGCGCGCCGTCGGTGAACGCGTCGAGCCGCGGCATCACGACGACGGGGAGCGCGACGAGCACCACGATCGCCACCGCGGCAAGCGCCACGCGCGATCGGGCATCTCTCAGGAGAAACACGAACGCAATCGCCCCAGCCGCGGCCGCGTTGTAGATTCCTCCGCGCGAGAACGTCAGCATGCTCTGACCCGCGAAGAGCAGTCCGACGAGGAGCATCAGCAGTCGAAACGATGCCGCGGTTCCACTGCTCGCCGCGGTCGCGAACGCGATGAGCGCTCCGAGCCCGAGTGCCGCGGAGACCTGGTTCGGGCCGAACCCGCCGCTCGTCGCCAGGTTCGATTCCGTCGTGAAGACAATCGATCCGGCGGTCAGGATGCTGAAGATCGTCAGGCTCGAGATGCTGATGAGCGGGATGAGCGCGCTCAGCAACACGCGAAGCAGCCGATCGGGCGTCAGCCGAATCTGCGAGAAGAACCATGCGGCAGCCGCGAGTGCGAACGGTCCCGACAGGTTGAAGCTGATGTAGGCGCGGGCCGAACCTGGCGAGGCGTTCAGCACCGTCAGCGCCGCCGACGGGATGAGCAGCACGAAATAGAGGCTGGACAGGAGCGGCGCCGTCGCGCGGCCCGCGCGAATGGCGGCGACCAGAAGCACACAGCCGACCGCATACTTGCCGAATTCCCAGAACAGCGGGACGCGCGCCATTCGCCAGAGCACCTCGGCGCCCACGATGTACGCGGCGGCGCAGGCAACGCGGTCGAGATTGCGCGCCTTGCAGGCCCAGACGAACGCAATCGCAACGGTCGCGAGGCCGTGGACGAGCGCCAGCACCGGCACGTAGTACACGGCGATCCCGAGCGGCACATGAAGCGCCGCGAACGCGAACGCCATCGTCGCGGTGGGACGCCACTCGTCGATCGACGGGATCGCGTCAGGCGGCGTGCGCGCGGCGGGTGAGGACGGTGTCATAAATCGTCGATAACTGGCGGAGGGCCGATGCCGCGCTGTAGGCGTTGTCGACCCGATCGCGCAGCCGGCGGCCGAGCTTCGCGCGCAGCGAGGGCGATGCAAGCAGCGAAATCACGCCAGCCGCCAGGTCGCAGACCGATCCGGACGGAACGAGAATGCCCGCGTGTCCGTCGTCGAGCACCTCTGCCAGCTGGCCGACGCGTGTGGCCACGGCGGGCAGCCCGGCCGCGCCGTATTCCAGGACTGCCAGCGGCAACCCTTCCGAGCGCGAGCTGAGGACGCCGACGTCGCAGGCGCGCAGGATGCGCGGAACGTCGCTCCGCTCGCCCAGGATCGTGGCGTGACGATCCAGGCCGCGTGCGCGAATCTCACCGGCTATGCGATCGCGATAACCCGCATCCGGACACGCACCCACCATCAGCAGGTGAGCTCGCGGTTCGACGCGAACAATGGCCGCCAGCGCCTCGACGAGCGTCAGGTGATCCTTCTGCGGCCGAAGGTTCGCGACGGACACGATCCGGTACCCGGCTACGCCCGGCAGGTCGATCGGGGACGCTCCCGCATCGACGCAGACGAAGTTCGGGAGGTACCACGCGCGCGCCTCTGGGACGCGGAGGCGATCCACCGCCCACCGTCGCAGCGTCTGGTTGACCGAGACCACGCCCGCGACGCGACGAGCCATCGTCCGGTATATCCAGGACGGACGCTCGCGAACGTCGCTCGATCCGAAATGGTCGTGCCAGATGACGGCGGGGTGCGGCGCGAACGCAGCGGCCGCAACCGCGACGAACACCGACGTCGAGTGCGCGTGGAGGATGTCCACGCGCTGCGCCTGGTTGTGCGCCACCAGGCGTCGAAGCGCCGGGAGGTCCGCCGCGTGCGAGCGCTGGAGCCTGAGGCGGCGAACGTCGGGCCCGATGAGGCTGGCGAGCGGACCGTCGCGCCTGGTCGAGCAGAGACACGCGTCGAATTGATTCTCTGCCAGCAGGTTTGAGAGGTTCACCGCGACGCGCTCGGTGCCGCCGGTCTCGAGCGTGTCGGTCACATGAGTGACGCTGATGCGCTTCACGACGTCGACTTCTCCATCGATGCCGTGCGGCCGAGGCGAGGCTGAAACGCCGGACCCCAGTGCGTTGAGAGCAGGCGGCTCAGCTCCTGTCGGAATGTCTCCAGCGAATGCTGTTGCGCCCAGGCGGCGGCACGCTCGCGCGCGGCCGGGTTGCCACCAGCGCTCTCGAGAACCTGTCGCAGCGCTGACGCGAGCGCGCCGGCGTCGCGCGGCGGCACGACGGTGCCGCGGCCGTCCTCGAGGATCCGCGGAACCAGGCCGCAGTTCGACCCGATGCACGCGAGCCCGAACGCCATCGCCTCTGTGATCACCTTCGGATACCCCTCGGTGTCGGACGCGAGGACCAGCACGTCGGATCGCTCGTACAGTCCAAGCACCCGATCGAAGCTGACGCCGCCGGCGAACGTGACGATATCGTGGAGACCGTGTGCCAGCGAGAGAGCCTCAAGCCGTCCACGTTCGGGACCCTCCCCGACGATGACCGCGCGAAAGGCGCCGCCCGCGTCGCGAACCGCGCGGAGCGCGGCAAGCAGCACGTCGACGTTCTTTGCCTGGGACAGACGCCCGACGAACAGGATCGCGGGCGGTACGCCGCGCGGCCGCCTGGCTGCGGCGCGCGCCCTCGCGATCTGATTCTGGTCGAGCACGGTCGCGAAGAACGGCTTGACGTGAGCCGGTTGATCCGGCCAGTCGCCGTAGACCATCACCGGACCGCGCCACCAGCGCGATCGAAGGATGGCCCTCTGCGCTCGTTCGCTCCGGGCCTCACCGTGACGGCCGTTCCACTGCCCCGCGTACTTGGCCACGAGATGTGTCGAGAACACTGGAGCCAGCAGTGCGCCGAGCATCCCGAGATTCCCCGGACAGCGCACGTGGATCGCATCCGCACGGCGCATCGCGAGCACGAGCCTCGCGACGAGCGCCGGCAGCCTCACCGCCAGCGCAATCTTTGCGGCGACGGTATCGCCGCCGGCCTCCACCTGAGGGGCGATCGTGACGTTTTCCCGCGCGAGAGGAGCGGCGTCGCCGGGCGGCACGGCCGTGCGGCAGGGCGCGGCAACCACGACTCTCGGAAACAAATCCGCCCACACGTCCATCTCGCGCGCGTACGGTCCGTACGCGAAGAGCCGCCCGTCGTGGCGATAGTGCACCACGTGCGAGACGACGAGCAGCGTGGAGACGTTATGCAGCACGGCCCCGTTCGATGCACTGGCGGTGGAACGCTTCGTTGCGCTCGATCAGGACCTGCTCGGAGAACTGCGCGAGCACGCGCTGCCGCGCCTGATCGCCGACCCTGCGGCGCAGGTCGGCGTCGGTCATCAACGTGATGATGCGGTTGGCGATCGATCCGGGATCGTGGGGATTGCAGAGGAGACCGGACACACCATCCTCGACGAGCTCCGGTCCTGGTCCCGTATGGCTGCTGACGACGGCCTTGCCCATCGCCATCGCCTCGAGGTTGACGATCCCCTGGGCCTCCATGTGCGACGGGTAGACCGCGATGTGCGCGCGCGCCAGCACTTCCGGAAGCGCGTCGTGCTCAACCGGTCCCTTGAAGAGGATCCGCTCCTGCAGCGATGAGGGAATGAGCGCGCGGTACTTCTCGAGCGTGCTGCCGCCGTTCTCGTCCTTGTAGTCGCGCCCGACCAGCCAAAGCCTCGCGTCCGGCACGCTGCGCACGATGTGCGGCATGGCCTCCATCAGCTGGCGAACGCCCTTCTTCTCGCACACCGTTCCCACGAACACGATCAGGCCGCGCTCCTCCTGAATGTCGGGCCGCGGCCGGAACAGCGTCGTGTCCACGGGATTCGGCAGGACCGCGATTGGCCTGCGTCCCAGGTTCAGCAGCTGCCGCGTCGTCTCGACGACGAACCGGCTGACGCCGCAGAGGTGATCCGCGCGGGCGAACGAGCGGCGCTCGATCCAGCTGCGCCACGGACGCGGGCTCCTGCCGAGCGTCACGGCAAAGAAGTGATGGCCGCCGCTCATGCGGATCACCTTGGCCGCTGGAAACGATCGCGGCAGCGCGGCGAGGCTCAGCTCGGTGCCGTCGACGACGTCGATGGGGTGCGTGCGCTGCAGGCCCATCAGCGTCCGGCGCAGCCTCCATCCGTTGACGAAAAAGCCGGCCCGCGGCACCTGCGTGTGCGCCAGGCGGATCACTCGAACGCCGCGGTCGTTCTCGAGCGTGTCGTGCGCGCGCCGGTACACGCCGACCACCGTGACGTCATGTCCTTTCGCCACGAGCCCGCGGCCGAGCACCTGGAACTTGCTGCCCATGCCCCCGTGCAGGCCGGGCGGATATTCGTTGCACAAGAAACAGATATGCATTGCGTCTCCAGACATTGCCCGGCCGTATGGCCAGGCCCGACACGCCGCCTTCCGCCTTCGTCGAGGCTGCGGCGGACCACCGTTGCTACAGCGGATTGCTGGTCAGGCTGACCCGAGCTCGCGAAGGACTCGAACGATCGCGTCGGTGGACGTCCCCGGCGGCCGCCCGACCTGCAGCGCCACGAGTTGCCGGCGATTCTCGCGATCGAGAGAGGGATCGGACAGATAGGCGTTCACGTGATCGGCGAGCGCGTCAGCCGTGCGCGCAACACGCGCGGCGCCGAACCTCAGCACCGGCTCATAGTGCTCGAAGCCGTAGTAGTAGTCCCACAACGGCAGGCCGAGAGGCGGCGGATCGCTCACGTCGAACGCCACGTTCACGACGGCGGTGTCATGAATCGCAAAATCCAGCGTCATCGTCGACGCCAGGTTCACGTTCACGTCCGCGTGATGGGTGACGTTGGCGAGGAACTGCACGTCGGCGGCGAGCGGAAAGGCCTTGTCCCAGTGCCGATCCGTCTTGATCCACGCGGGCTGCGCGAAGAGGAGCTCCGGATAGTCGCGGCGCAGATCGTCGTACCGTCCCGAAGTGTCGGCAGGCGTCGGGCGCAGGAGGACCTGCGGACGGCCGCTGATGCGTCCGGCGCGGATGTGATCCAGGAGGACCTGGATCTGGCGCGGCTCCTGAGCGTAGATGCTCGCGTCGCATCCCGAATAGCAGATCACTGGACGAGAAGGATCGGCGCCGATCCGCGCGGTGAACTCGTCGCGGGTCCAGAGGAGCGAGGGATCGGCATACGAATCGAACTGCGGAGAGCCCACGACGTGCACGCGATCTTCCGCGACGTCCGGGTAGTACTGCAGCAGCTCGCGCCGCATGTGGTCGCTCCACACGAGGTAGTGATCGAACGGCGCCGCAATCCGGCCCTTGCTCGTGAGGTTGTCCCAACTGAAGATGAAGGTCGCGGTCGGAATCCCCAGCGCGCGGGCGGCCAGCACCGGCGGCAGCACTGCGAGCGGACGATGATGCGCGCAGAGGAGGATGGAGGGCCGCGCTTCGGAGAAGAGACGCTTGTATCGATCGACCTGCGGCACGCGCTGCACCAGACCGCAGTGCAGGCGGTCCAGCGTGCGAAGCTGACCGCTGGCGGCTGCCGCGCGGCCGGCGATCTTCGCCATCCGGTGCATGTTGCGCGTGCGCCAGGATCCGTTCACGGCGCGTGTCCGGTTGCGCCGCATCGCGTGCGTGTCGCCCCACCACATCTGGCCGTACGCGAGGCTGTACCGCAGCGTCGAGGCCAGCGCCGGCTCACGATAGGGCTGGAGCGGCTGGTATCGGACGTGGCCGTTGTGCGCATCGCCGTAGCGGCCCAGCACGTCATCCGGCATGGTGTGCAGCGCGAGCGCTTCACCGCCCGCGGCCTCCCAGCGCGCGAGAAACCCGCCGAGCACGAAATTGCGGACCGAGCGACCGTCGGGCAGAAGGACCGCGCACCTCATGACTGCGCCCGCTTGGAGAAGATCGCCTTCTCGCCGAAGTAGTAGTTCAGGTTCAGCGGCGCGAGGCGGCCTGCCTGGCGGAGGACTTTGCGGCCCGCGCGCTTCAGCGGTGTCGACACCTGACGCTGCTTCGCCGCGAACCACTCGTCCGTCGTCGGATAGAAGCTCATTCGAGACGCCTCGACCTGGGGATGCGCGCGGCGCGCGCGGCGCCACATCCACCTGAACGACACGTAGTCATGCAGCACCGGCGGATACGGCCACGCGGGATCGTGCGAGGCGAGCCCCCAGTTCAGCCGTCTGGCGACGGGCACGCGGATCCATCGGGGCCACCAATGAATGAAGAGCCGGCCGGTGTCATGGACGTCCCGGATCGTCCACCGATTGGGCGTGCTGACGAACAGGCAGCCGCCGGGCGCAACGAGGCTGAACACGCGATCGAACAGCTGTCCCTGCAGCCAGCCGGGAACGTGCTCGAGCACTTGCACGAAGAACACGACGTCGTAGGCCGCGCCGTCGGCGTTCTCGTTCTCCGCGCTGCCCTGCCGCAACTCCACGTTCGTGATCCCGAGCTCGCCCAGCCTCAGCCCCGTCAGCGCGACCGCGCCAGGGTCGAGGTCGCAGGCCCTGAGCGTGCCGCAGCGCTTCGCCAGCTTCCAGGTCAGGTTTCCATCACCGCACCCAATCTCCAGCACGCGGCTGTCGGGGAGGCGCCGGAAGGACCGGTCGATCACGTCGCACTCGTCCTGATACCAGTCGTCGCGCTCGCGCTTCGGCGGGCGCCGTACGACGTCCTCGACACGGTCGAACTCCTGAACGCCCTCGTACTGCCCGGACGAGTGCCACTCGAAGTAGTTTTCGTGGAATGCGCGGGACAAGCCGCGGAACGTGCGGTAGGGATCGTCCATGTCGATGTGAAGGGGGCCGCCGCTCCTCTACGCGGCTAGATCGCCTCCCGCGCAGCGGCGCGGTGCGTGTGATGCGGGTGTCCCAGCGTGCGAAGGAACACGGCACGGAGCGCCGTCTTCTTGATCCCCTGTGTCAGCACGCGGCGGATCGGCCACGGGATTCGCGACGTCCATGGCAGCCGCGGCTGGGGAATCACGCGAACGGGTGGCGCGCCGCCCGATGCGCAACCCGCCACTTCCTCGACCATCCACGGCTCGGCGCAGTTGCCCATGTGCCAGGCGTACGCGCGGGTCGTCGACAGCCGCCAGAAGCCCGCGCGGTCCGGCGGCTCGTCGAGCCACCGGGCCGAGCCCCGTCCGCCGAGAGGCCGAAGCGCCGGTTGCGCGGGCATGCCCGCGACGATCTCGCGGCGAACCGTGTAGATGAAGTGGCCGCAGCCAACGCAGGCAACCGTGCCGCCACGATTGACGATGAGCTGCGCCGCGCGCGTCTCCGGCGGAAAGATGTCGGGACGGCCGACGCTCTCCGCGAAGCGATCGAGATCGTGGTCAGGGACGACCTTGTCGAACGACAGTTCGCCGCGGGACAGCGCGCCGAGGATCGTCGCGGACGTGTTGTACCACAGCGCGAACGGCATGGGCACCGGAGCCGCGGCGCCGCACTCCGGGAAGCGGGTGAACAGATCCTCGATCGCTTCGATCCAGCCTGAGCGGAAGAGGACATCGCCGTCCGAGATCGTGACGAGCGGCTCGAAGGAACCGCGTGCCGCCGCGACCACCGCGTCGATCCTTCCCCAGTTCCGCCGGTTGATCACGAGCTGATCGATCCAGCCTTCACGGTACTGTTCGCGCAGCTCGTCGTTGACGCGATCCGTCGAACCGTTCGACACGAGCGTGATGTTCGCCTTCCCTGCCGCCGTCTTGCGGAGCGACGCCAGTGACAGACGGAGCACGTTGCGGGCATCCCGAAAGTAGCCGTCCTCGTTCGGTATGTACACGGGGACGACAACGCGGTGCGCGCCGACTGGCGGGAGATCCGGGCTGGTCTTGGCAGCGTTGGTGCCGTCGCGCATCGCTCGCTCCGATTCGTGAACCTTACGAGACCGCTTCTACGGCCACGGGCGTGGCGGCGTCGACATCGCACGCGCTCCAGCGGTGGCGCATGAGCGCAGCGCCGTGCTTCCGCTTGACCGGCGCATAGCCGGTCTCGAAGTACCGGCCGGGACCGACGCGCAGGTCGGTCGCGCGCGACACCGAGTCGGCGCACCCGCGGCGGTACGAGAGCCACAGATCGATCGAATACGTCTCTTCGGCAAGCGCCAGCGCGGGCACGTGACAGGACAGCGTGCCGCACCCCGGCAGCGTGCCAGTCGAATCGAGGCCGCTGAAGCGGGTCGAGAACGTCACGATCGGGTGGCCCATTGCGTCGCGCACGCGCATGTCGAGCATGAGCGCGTCAGGCTCGAGGCGCGCGAGCCCGCTTTCGTACGCGACGGCAATCGTGACGGGATCGCCTGAATCGACGGCGCTCGCGGGTCTGCCGCTGACGTCGTGCACCGCGATGCCCACCATGCGGATGATGCCGTCCCCGGTCCGATCGGTCCTCGCACGAAGGTCGGCGTCCGCGCTCTCCGCGCCTGAAAGGTACAAGCGCACGGCTTCGCTGGTCGGACCGATGAACTGAAGACGTCCACCGTCGATCAGGATCGATCGGGATGCGAGGCGGCCGATCGCGGTCATGTCGTGGCTGACGAACAACACCGTCCGGCCTCCTTCGCCGACGGCCTGCATCCTGCCGAGGCACTTGCGCTGGAACGCCGCGTCGCCGACCGCCAGGACTTCGTCGACCATCAGGATGTCCGGCTCGAGGTGCGCGGCAACCGCAAACGCGAGCCGGAGGTACATGCCGGTCGAGTAGTGCTTGACCGGTGTCTCGACGAACCGATCGACCTCGGCGAACGACACGATGGCGTCGAACTGCCGCCGGATCTCGGCGGCCGGCATCCCGAGGATCGCGCCGTTCAGGTAGATGTTCTCGCCGCCCGTCAGCTCGGGGTGGAATCCGGTCCCGACTTCGAGGAGCGATCCCACGCGGCCGCGAATCTCGACGCGGCCCTCCGTCGGCGCGGTGATGCGCGACAGGATCTTGAGAAGCGTGCTCTTGCCGGCGCCGTTCCGGCCGATGATCCCGACCACCTCGCCCGGCTCGACGTCGAAGGACACGTTCCGCAGCGCCCAGACGTGCTCGTCGCCGGCTGCCCTGCCCTCCGCCCTGCGCGAGGGCCGGAACGCGCGCGCGATCGTGTCCCGCAGCGCCTTGTATCGCTCGTGCCTGGCGCCGAGCGCATATCGCTTGCCGAGACGATCAACTCGAATGGCGGGTGCGGGCACCAACTCCCTCCTGCAGGATCGGCCGATTGCCGTAGCGGCGGAGCCACCGCTCCGCGAGCCGCCAGTCCTCGAGCGTGTCGATGTTCACGGCGCGGCTGGGATCCGTCAGGCACGCGGCGACGCGATCGCCGTACAGGCTCTGCTTGTTCTTCACCACGGAGGCGCGGACCACGTACACCGCGCCGTCACGGTGATACGCGGGCCGAAGATCCTGCCGGCGGGTCACCGGCGTCAGCTCTCCGGTCGCGAGGCGCAGCAGGCCTTCCTGCGTGCGCCAGTAGACCCAGCGCGGGTTGTACTTCTGCGGAACCGGGACGACCGTGACCGCCGAGTCGACGTCCGGCCGATCGAGGAGCGAGACGCACGCGTCGATGTCCTCCGGCCGGCGCAGCGGCGATGTCGGCTGCAGCACGCAGACGGCGTCCCATGGCTGGTTGAGCGCCTCGGCCCATTGCAGCACGTGCTCGATCACCGGCAGCATCGGCGTGTCGTCGGCAGCCAGCGTCGCAGGTCTCAGGAACGGCACCTCGAGACCGCATCGGGCGCCGCACTCCGCCACCTGCTCGTCGTCTGTCGTCAGGATCACGCGTGACAGCCTGGCTGCCGCGTGAGCCGCCTCCGCCGTGTAGTGAAGAAGCGGCTTGCCGCAAAGCAGGCGCACGTTCTTTCGATCGATGCCCTTCGATCCGCCCCTCGCCGGAACCACTCCGAGCACGCGCAATCGCATGGTTCTCGCTCCCAGCCAAGCGGTTTCCCTGCCGGCGGTGGCCTGAGTCAATACGTCAATCTCTTCTCGATCTCGAGATCGACGGAATCGATGGACTGCGCGATGCGCACTCCCGCCTGCCCGTCACCATAAAGTCGATCCTGCGGATACCGGCCGTTGCTCAAATGCTGCCCGAGCGCGCTGAGGATCGAGCAACGGTCGTAGTCGGCATCGATCACGTTGACGCCACGGTCGCGGCCGGTCTGCCTGGTGCCGATGTTGACGACCGGGACGCCCAGGAACGAACACTCCCTGATGCCCGCGCTCGAGTTGCCCACGAGGCACCGGCTGTTGTGCACCAGCCGCAGAAAATCGGTCGGCGTCATGTTCTTGAAGAAATGAATGTTGTCAGGCTTCGCTCTCTCCCGGAACATGCGGAGGCCCGCCGACGTGCCATCCGATCCCGCATCCACGTTCGGCCAGAACCAGCACGTCGGCAGGCGTGATTCGGCGACGGCCTCCAGCGTCTGGAGAACCTGCTGCCTCGCCAGCGGATACTCGGTCGTCACCGGATGCTGCATCACGACGAGGTATCCGTTGGACACGTCCACGCCAGGACCGACGCCTCCGTAGCGATCGACCGGATCGAAGTCGAGCGCGGCGCCGGATGCGAGCACCTCCGCGACGAGATCGATCGAGGGGCAGCCCGTGACGTGAACGGAGGACGGTTTCTCGCCCATGCGGATCACACGCTCCGCTGCCTTCTCCGAGGCCACGAAGTGAACGTCCGCGAGCTTCGTCACGGCGTGGCGGACCTTCTCGTCGATCGAGCCGGTGACTTCTCCGCCCTGCACGTGCGCGACGGGGATGTTCATGTACGCGGCGGCAACGGCAGTCGAGAGCGTTTCGTACCGATCGGCGATCGTGACGACGATGTCCGGATGGAGGTTGTCGAAGACCGTGGCGAGCTCGAGAAGTCCGAGGCCGGTGGTCTTCGCCATCGCCGCCGGGTTCTCTCCCTCGAGCACGCTGTAGACCCGCGCCGCGACCGCGAAGCCGTCCTCTTCGATGAACCGGATCGCGCTGCCGTACCGGTCGAGGAGCGCCGAGGCGGCGACGACGAGCTGCAGCTCGAGAGCCGGGTGCCGGACGATCGCGCGCAGGGCGGTCTGGATGCGGCTGTAGCTCGGACGCGCCGTCACGACCACGCAGACTTTGCGCCGCCTCATTCGACTGGTTCCAGATCCTCGAACCGGATTGGCTCGTCCGCGCCGACGTCGCGCCGCAGCCGCCGCGCGGCAATCTCGAGAAGCCTGTCAGCCGGGATGCCGGTCCCGGGTTTCTTCGCGGCGAGCAGGTCCTCGCGAAGCACGGTGCCGGCCGCAAGCGGTACGCGCGCGACGATGCTCTTGCGAAAGAGCGCCCGCACCGGCGCGGCGGCCTCGGCCTCGCGATCTTTTTCGACGGGATTCGCGAGCATCCGATCGATCGCGCGGACGCCCTCGACGAGCGTCGCGAGCTCGGCGGTCGTGACCGACGCGGAGACATCCGGACCGAAGCTCTCGCGGCTCAGCGTGACGTGCACCTCCAGCGCATCCGCGCCCAGCGCCGCCGCGGCGAGCCCCGGATAGATCGTCCCCGAATGGTCCGACAAGCCGACAGGGCAGCCGTACCGGTTCCGGAACACCGGCAGCAGGTTGAGGCCCACGCGCTCGACCGGGCACGGGTATGCGGTCGTGCACTGGAAGAGCGCAAACCGCGCCGCGCGCTCCCGCAGGCGGGCCGCCAGGACGTCGATCTCGGACATCGTGCTCATGCCCGTCGATACCAGCAGCGGCAGCCCCGTTCGCGCCATGGCGTCGAGCATCGGCGTGGTACCAATCTCGCCTGACGCCACTTTCCAGCCCGGCACGCCGACGCGCGTCAGGAGCTCCACGGCCTCGATCGAGAACGGAGAGCTCATGAACAGGAGGCCGGCACTCTCTGCGTGCATCTTCAATCCGGACCACTGCTCTTCCGTGAACTCCATCCGCTTCCAGTAGTCGTAGCGGCTGGCGTCCGCGGGGCTGAAAGCCACACGCCATGGCTCCGCCGCCGTGCTCTCCGCAGCGGCGATGTGCGTCTGGAACTTCACGACGTCAGCGCCCGCTCGCGCGATGGCGTCGATGTAGGCGTGAGCGGTGCCGAGGCTCCCGTCGTGCGCCTGCGCGACTTCGCCCACGATCAGGCACCCGGAGCGGAACCGCGCGGCGCCTCCGAGCCACGAACGCAGGATTCCGGTCGTCATGACGTCGTGGTCCGACACGCGCTGGAGCAAAGGGCCACTAGACGATGTCGGCAAACGTCTGCTCCATGCGGCGGAAGTAGAGCGTGCCTGAAATCAGCATGGCGATCGCGGCCGCGCACGACAGCGCGACGAGCGGACCGGGAGGCGTACCCGCGCCGAGCAGTGCCCAGCGGAAACCGTCGACGACGCCAACCATCGGGTTGAGGCCGTAGAGAGTTCGCCACGGTTCCTGGAGCAGGCTGCTCGAATACGCGATCGGTGTAGCGAACAGCCAGAACTGTGTGAGGAACGGCAGCACGTAACGAACGTCGCGGTACTGAACGTTCAGGGCGGCAAGCCAGAGACCCACGCCGAGCGACGCGACGAGCGCGAGCGCAAGAAACAGAGGCAGCCACAGGATCTGTGCGGACGGAGCGACGCCGTAGAACGGCATCATCACGAGCAGAACGGCGAACGCGAGCGCAAAGTCCACGACGCCAGAGAGCACGGTGGCGAGCGGGATCGTCAACCTCGGAAAGTACACTTTCCTGAGGAGGTTCGAACTGCCGACCAGGCTCTGCGAGGCGTGCTGCAGGCCGTTCGAGAAGAAGGTCCACGGTACGAGTGCGGCGAACGTGAAGATGGGATACGGGATGCCATCCGACGGAACGCGCGCCAGCCGCCCGAAGAACAGGCTGAAGACGATCATCGTCAGCACCGGCTGAAGGATGGCCCAGAGCGCGCCGAGCACGGTCTGCTTGTAGCGGACTTTCAGATCGCGCCAGATCAGGAAGTAGAGCAGCTCCCGGTACTCCCAGACCTCGCGGAGCTTCAACCCGGCCCAGCCAGTGACGGGTTCGATGCAGATGACGGGGCCGGCCGGAGCCGGCGCCGCCGCGAGGCGCTCGTCGTGCGTGATGGTCGTCATCTCACGGTCTCGCCGGCCGCGCGCGCGTACACGTTCGCGTTCGAGGCGAGCTGGTCGAGGCACTCGTTGACGGATCGCACGATCCCGATCCCCGCGCGGCACAGGTGCGCCGGCGGAGCGCCGCGTTCGGCAGGCCACAGCAGCAGTGCACGCGCCGACGATTCCGAGAGCACGTCGAGGCAATTCTCGCCGCTGTCGTCCACCACGATGTCCCGGCGGAGAACGCGCGCCATCTCACCGCGGGCACCGTGGCTGATGAAGACCTTGGCGTCGGGGAAGCCGCGGGCCTGGAGCCAGCGCGTGGTCTGCAGTTCCGCGGACTCACCCGCGACGGTCGGCCTGTCTGTGATGAAGACCACGTCCCACGCGTGCTCGAGCGACAGGCGCCGCAGCCGCGACACCATCCCGGGTTCTGTTTCGGGCAGCCGCTCCCAGAATCCGCGCCTCTGAACCAGCGACCGCCAGACGCGATCGCGGTCCGTCTGCGTGACCTGCCACCAGGCGTCAGACGAGGCACGGACGGTCGACTCCGGGGCCTCGCCGTGGGATCGCACGGGCGGGCGGCGCGAGGATCGCCAGGCGAGAAGCGGCGGCCTGACACGCGATCGCCGGGCACGCTGCATCGCAAGCGCGCGCCGGTGAAGCACGCGGGAGAGATCCGCCAGGACGCCGTCGAGATCGAATGCAAGTCGAAGAGTCACGATCGACCAAGTGCTACTGCGGAGCGACTGTCACGCGCGCGTCTCCCGCCCAGAGCGCGGGGCCAGGCACGGGCGCACCGTGCGCGGAGGACGTCACCGGCTCGCCTGGCGGCCGTCCGAGCTGCGCTTCCGGGAGGAACTCGCCGAGGAACGCGTACACGTCCGCCGGACGGCCGTCGGCGACGATCCGTTCGAGCCGGCGGCGCGCCGTCGACACGGCTTCCTCGGAGTACGCGGCGATCCGGCCGATGAAGATCTTGGGGTGGCGCGTGCGCTCGAGATGCTCGTCGGTCTTCTCGAGCTCCTCGAACAGCTTCTCCCCGGGACGAAGGCCCGTGAAGACGATCTCGATGTCTTCGAATGGACGGAGGCCCGAGAGCGCGATCGTGTCCTTCGCGAGATCGAGGATGCGTACGGGCTCGCCCATGTCGAGGACGAAGATCTCTCCGCCGCGGCCGAGCGTCGCGGCCTGCAGCACGAGCTGCGACGCCTCGGGAATCGTCATGAAGTAGCGCATCATCGCGGGATGCGTCACGGTCACCGGGCCGCCGCGACGGATCTGCTCGCGGAAGATCGGGATCACGGATCCGGCCGATCCGATGACGTTGCCGAATCGAACGGCCACGAAGCGCGTCGGATAGCGCGCGTCGAGTTCCTGGATGACGAGCTCCGCCACTCGCTTCGTGGCGCCCATGACCGAGGTCGGCCGCACGGCCTTGTCGGTCGAGATCATCACGAACGCGGTCGGCGCCGAACGTGCCGGCGATCTCGCCGAGCGCCTGCGTCGCGAGCACGTTGTTCTTGACCGCTTCGATCGGGTTGTACTCCATCATCGGCACGTGCTTGTGGGCAGCCGCGTGGAGGACGATCGCCGGCGCGTGCTCGGCGAAGATGCCGTGCATGCGGTTGCGGTCCGCAACGTCGGCGACGAGCGGGACGATCCGCACCGACGGGAACATCTCGCGGAGCTCGCGATCGATCTCGAACAACGCGAACTCCGCGCGCTCGGCCAGCAGCAGCCTGGCCGGAGCGAACCGCGCCACCTGGCGCGCCAGCTCCGATCCGATCGATCCGCCCGCGCCGGTGACGAGCACCGTGTTGCCCGCGAGCAGGCGGCCCGACGTCCTGATCGTCGAGGTCGACGGGCGCCCGCCCGAGCAGATCCTCGATCTGCAGATCGCGGATCCGGCTGACGGTGACCCGCTCCTGCAGGATCTCGTGCATCGCGGGGATGATCCGGAGGCGAACCGGAATGCTCTCGCACACCTTCCGCAGCTGCCGCACTTCCTGCCGCGTCGGCTGCGCGATCGACATCACGACGTGGTCGATGCCGAGCTCGCGTACGAGCCGCGGGAGGTCGGCGCACGTCCCGAGCACCGGCACACCCTGGATGACGGTTCCCACCTTCTGCGGATCGTCGTCGACGAAACCCCGAATCTCGAGATCGGAGCCGGGATGCGACTGAATTTCGCGCGCGGTGACGACGCCGACGCGTCCTGCGCCGGCGAGCAGGATCGGCCGCGATCGATCGGAGACCGCGGACGCCGCGTGCCGCACCCGGACGGAGCGCTCGTGCACCGCGCGGCGCATGACGCGCAGCGCGAGCGTTCCGCCGAACGCCAGCACGGTGTCCATCACGATGACGGAGACCGGCACCCGCAGATCGGCGAAGGCGTCCGGCAGCGCCACGCGCAGGAAGAGAAGCGGCCCGAACGACCACAAGGCGGCCTGGCCGAACGCCCCGACCTCGCGCATCCCGACGTAGCGCCAGACGAACGCGTGCACGCCGGAGTACCGCAGCGCTGCGAGCTGGAGCGGCACGACAAAGGCGAGCTGCAGCAGCGCGGAGCGGACGACGGACGGTGGCGGCGAGAACTCGAACCGCAGGAGGTACGCGAGCACGAAGGCCGCGGAGAGGACCGACACATCGCTCGCAAGGCGGAGCACCTTCGCGACGCGCCGTGTCGGAGACCAGATGCGGATCTCCCTCGGCACCTCGAAGACCTGGGAAACGGACGGCGCAGTTGCAGCGGGCTGACGCATGGGTAGTCGTTTGTCGATGAGTTCAGTTCTAATGACGCGGTGCGTCGTGGTAGTACGCGCGGTACTCGCGGCGGTAGTACGACGAGTAGAAGAACGCGTTTCGCTCGAGATCGACGCCGTTCAGGACCGCGCCGACAAACGTCGCCTGCGCCGCATCCAGCTGGTCGAGCGCGACGCGCGCGCTCGCGCGGTTCGTCTTGTCCGCCGTGACGACGAAAACAACAGCGGACGCCACGTGGGACAGGATCGACGCATCCGTGACGGCCATGACCGGGGGCGAGTCGATCACGATCCAGTCGTACTCCTCGCCGAGCGCGGTGAGCAGCTGTTTGAAGCGCTGCGAGCTGAGGATCTCGGCAGGATTCTCCGTGCTCACTCCCGCCGTCAGGATCCACAGGTTCGACACGCTGGTCGGCTTGATTACGTCGGCCGGCTTCCCGGCGCTGGCGACGAGATCCGAGAGCCCGGGCTCGAGCGTCACGTCGAAGACCTGGTGCACGCGCGGCCGGCGCATGTCGCCGTCGAGGAGGAGGACGCGCTGGCCGGTCAACGCGAGACCGATCGCCAGATTGGAGGCCACGACCGTCTTGCCCTCGGCGGGACCGGTGCTCGTCACCAGCAGCGATCGCGCGTCGTCTGCCGACGCGAACAGGACTTTCGTGCGGACCGCGCGGAAGGCCTCCGCGAAGCCCGCGGGCACGCCGTTGTTGATCAGCGGCGTCTCCGACCGGCCATGCTTCACGCGCGGAACCAGGCCGAGGAAGGGCAGGCGGAGCTGCTGGCGAATCTCTTCGGGTGTCTTGACGCGCTTGTTCATGTACTCCCGGAAGAAGGCCAGGCCGACGGCCAGCGCCGCGCCGCCCAGGATCGCCAGGAGCAGATTGCGCCCCGTCTTCGGCCACACCGGCGAGGATGGCGTGGCCGCAGGGTCCACGACCCGGATGTTGTGGCCCGTGAGCTCGCGCGAGATGCCGGTTTCCCGCGTTCGCTGCAGGAGGCTCTGGAAGATCTCCTGATTGCTCGTCGCGTCGCGGTGCAGCACGCCGTAGGTGATCTCCTTGCGGTTGAGCGCGAGCGCTTCGGACTTCTGATCGTTGAGCGCCTGTGAGAGCCGGCCTTCCATCCCCTGAGCGGCCGTGAACTCGTTGCGGACACCTTCGACGACCATGACCGTTTCCTGCTGGAGCTTTTTCGTCGCGCTCTCAAGCGCCAGCGCCAGCTTCACCATCTCCGGATGGCGGTTCCCGAGCTCCGCTCCCAGCTGTGTCTGCTGACGGCGAATCTGTTCGACATCCGAGCGCAGCTGCTGAATCCGCTCGTTCGCCACGATCGCTGGAAATGCGTAGACGCCGTCGGGCGTCGCCATCAACGACTCGAGCTGGCGGTAGGCGGCCTCCTTCTGAATGCGATCGGTCTTGGCGCGCGTCGCAATGCCGTTGAGCTCCGCGAGCTTCTGCACGACGATGTTCTGCCGGTCTTCGACCGCCAGCGCGTCGTTCGATTCACGGTAGCGCTGCAGCGCGACCTGACTCTCCTGAACCCGCTTCCGCTGCTCTTCCAGCTGCTGCGTCAGCCAGTCGGACACCTCCTTCGAGGCGGCGAACTTCGTGTCCTTGTTCTCCTTGATGTACACCTGCGCCAGCGTGTTGGCGACGCGTGCCGCAAGCGCCGGATCGCTCGAGACGAACATGACGTCCACGAGCCGGCTGTTCTTCACGGGCGCGATCGTGAGCGCCGACAGGAAGGCGCGGATGCGCTGCCCCTCTGTTGGCGTCTGCGGCGCCGGCGGGTCGCTCCAACCGACGCGCTGCGCGATCGCCGCGCCGGCCGCGCGCGCCTTATCGAAGATCGATCCGGACCCTGCCTCGTTGAACTCGGGATGGTTCCAGAGCCCCAGCGCGTCGAGCGTCCTCCGCGCCATCGTCTCGCTCTGAAGGATCCGGTACTGCGTCTGGTAGTAGTCGATCGAGGTCTTGTCGGTCTCGGCGGCCTCCTTGAAGATGATCACGTTAGGCCGCTCGTCCTCGATGAGCAGTTGCACGCGGGCCTGATACCTCGGCGTGGCCAGGTACGCGTGCGCCACGACGGCAGACACGACGAGCAGGAATACGGTCGCGACGAGCGCTCGCTCCTTGTAGAGGACCCGCACGTAGTCGAGCAGATGCTTCTGCTCGATCGGCGGACCGGATGGATAGCCGGCGTCGACATATGCGGAGGGGTCCGCAGCGCGGTCCCGCGTGAGACGGTCTGACATCAGAAGAACCTCTCGGGCACGACGATCGTGTCGCCCGGTCTGACAGGATCCGACAGCTTCGCCTTGATCTCTTGCGTGCGCCCGTCCTCGATGGTGCGGAGAATCCGGACGCGCCCGGACGCGCCCCGGTCCGTGATGCCGCCGGCCAGCGAGAGCGCCTGCAGGACGGTCATCGACGGCGCGACCGGATAGGCGCCCGGAGCCTTGACGTGGCCCGACACGTAGACCATCGCCGCCGCCGGCACGAACAACGTGTCTCCGCTGTTCAGCAGGACCGCGCGATCGAGCGCGCCCCCCTCCATCTTTCGAAGGTCCACGCGAACGACGTCCTTCTCGGACGCCGCGGTCGGGAGCTGCGGACCGGTTGCGCGACCGCCGCCGCGGACGATGACCGCCTCGTGCCCCGCCGTCGGAGTCGTCGAGCCCGCGCGCGCGAGGGCGGCAACGAGCGTGATGTCGCCGCTGAGCGCGTACGTTCCGGGCTGCCGCACTTCGCCGACGACGTGGATCTCCTGGCGGCGGAACTCCTTGACGGCGACGCTCACCTGCGGCTGTTTGAAGTAGCCCTCCGCAAGCCGTCGCCGGATCTCGGATTCGACGTCGCGCTGCGTCTGCCCGGCGGCCTTGATGCGGCCGAGCAGCGGAAACGTGAACGTGCCGTCAGCGTCGACTCTGAATGCGCCCGACAGGTCCTGCTGGTTCCAGACAGTGATCGCCAGGACGTCCTCGCTGCCCAGCACGTAGTCAGGAGACTGCGCCGAAGCGGACACGGCGCCGAGCGCGAGCATCACGAACGCCAGCGCGCTCGAGCGCCATCTCGCGCGTCGATCGGATCGGCGTTCAGAAGCCATAGAGCATCGACAGCCCCGAACGCCATCCTTCGAAATCCCGTCCGACGGTGCCTGCATCGCGGCGCGACCAGCTGAAGTCGGCGCCAATTCGTGTCGTTGGACCAAGTCGATACCCAAGGCCCCCTCCATAGACGTAACCCGTAGAGACAGCGCTGCCGGCGGCAATCGCCGCGGGCGGCAGGAATCCGAGACGCCGGCGGTAGTCGAGGTACTGCCGTCCGGCGGTCGCCTGCATCTCCCACGCGCCGGACAACTGCTGCCGGAGCGACAGCGTCGCGGCGGTCAGCACGTAGTACCGGGTACGCGGGACGATACGAGTAGACGAGATCGCGCTCGCCGGACACGGCGATGCGCGTGGTTCCCCGGAAGATGTACGCGAGATCGACGCCCGCAACGAGACCGGAGAACGGCTCGACGATCGGCGTCGACGGCATCACGCTTCGATAACCGACCGTGGCGCTGCCGTGAATGAGCGCGGACGGCTTGAACTCGACGCGCGGTGCGATGCGGAAACTCGTGGAGTCGCGTGACGGATCGTAGGAGAACGTCTGGCGCTCTGCCTCGACGGCCACCGAGATCGTGGTCAGCGGCGTGAGCGCATGGGTCAGTTGCACGACCCCGGTTTCGGTTCGGCGGGTCAGCTGCTCGCGCAGGCTCACGCCCTCGACGATGGTCTGCTCGGCAAACGATTCCTTCGCGGCCGAGACCGAGCCGCCAAGCGTCGTCTTGCCGCCGAGCCGCAGGTCCAGGCCGGCGAGGAGATCGATCACGATACGCCTCGCGCGAAGATCGATGTCGAGCCCCGGGCGCTGCTTCGTGTTGAGGAACGTGCCCGAGATGTAGGGCGTCAGGCGATTCATCGGCACCGCGAACTTCACGTCCTGCGCGACGTCGATCGATCGCTGCCCGGAGAACTGCTGGAAGTACACGAAAGCCACCGTCGTGCGGCCCACGAGCCGCGCACGGCCCATCCGGAGGTGATAGTCAGCGGACGGCACGAACGATCCGGACACGTCGCCGCGAGGATTGACGTCCTCGTTGAAGACGTTGCTGTCGTACCCGAGGCTGCGAAGTTCGAGCACCGGCACGAACGCAACGGGACCGACGAGCATCGATTCGTCCGGTGGCTCAGTGGATTGGGCCGTTGCGCGCACCGGGACGGCGACGATCACGGCCGCTGCGAGAATCGCGTACAGCCGATTCACCCAGGATGGCCTTTGCCGTAGCGCACGTGTGCTCGACATGGTTTCGATCGACCGTCGTCCGCAACCGGCGCGAAGCTTCGCCCTGTGACTTACGGGCGTTGTTCGTCTCGCCAGTCGTCCCTGACCTGCTTCGAACCTTTTGGCGGTTCAGGCCCCGATTGGGGCCGGGGGTTGGCGGGGAGGCAACTGGTGTGCCGCGCGCGGGAGGCCGGAAAATCACGCCGGACAGCGCTCCACACGAACGATGGGCTTTCGGAAATCCTGACGGTCTACACGGAGCTAGAGATTTGTCTGGCCCAGCTGCAGCGCTGTGATCGAGAGCGTTCCGGATAGTAGTCGCGCCAGAGGTGACCACTTGTAACAGGCTCTTGGCTGGCAAGCGCCTTGCTCTTGGGGCGCTCGCACTAACAAGGACCCACTGAGATGATCGCCAAACAATTGAACATCGACCCCGTCATCGGGGAGAGCGACGTCATCCGGCGGGTCAGGGACTGGGCGACCAAGATCGGCCCGAGCAACGTCAAGGTTCTCATCACGGGCGAGAGCGGCGTCGGCAAGGACGTCTTCTCCCGTTACCTCCACGCGTATTCCGCTCGCTCGAACCGTGCGTTCATCGCGGTCAACTGCGCGGGCGTCACGGAAACGCTTCTCGAAAGCGAGCTTTTCGGCCACGTCAAAGGCAGCTTTACAGGGGCCTACCGCGACAAGGTGGGCCGCCTGCAGCTCGCTGACAAAGGCACCATCTTCCTGGACGAAGTCGGCGAGATGAGCCCGCGGATGCAGGCGCTCCTGCTCCGCTTCCTCGAGAACGGCGAGATCCATCCGGTGGGATCGGATACGTCGCTCGCGCGGGTGGACGTCCGCGTCATCGCCGCAACCAATCGGAATCTCGACGAAATGGTGAGCTCGGGAGCGTTCCGCCTCGATCTGCTCTACCGCATCCGCGTCGCGCACCTCCACATCCCCCCGCTTCGCGAGCGGCGCGAGGACATCCCGTTGCTGGTGCGGCACTTCGTCTCCAAGCTCGGCCAGGACCTCCGTTTCTCCGAAGATGCGATGAAGGCGCTGCAGCGGTACAACTGGCCGGGCAACATTCGCGAGCTGCAGAGTTTGGTCGAGCATGCCGTGCTCATGTCGGACTCGGTCGTCACCCTCGACGATCTTCCAAGCGAGCTCCAGCGCAGGGAGAAGTCCTCCAGGGGTGTGTCGGATCGGAAGTCCGAGCTCGGCGATAAGCTCTACGAGCAGCTGCTCGAGGGAGGCTTCGACTTCTGGAGCGACGTCCACGCGCTGTTCCTCAATCGCGATCTCACGCGGCACGATCTCCGGCACCTGATACGCCGCGGTCTCAAAACGACTTACGGCAGTTATCGCGCGCTGCTCCCGCTCTTCCGGATCCCGGACGAGGACTACAAACGGTTCCTGAACTTTCTGGCCACGCACGACTGCATGCCGAACTTCAGGGAGTTCCGTAGCGGGTTGGTGGCCGACGCCGGCAGAAACCGTCCCGGGATCCGCGAGCCCCCAGACCGGCCTCACTGAGGGGCGGTACCTGCCTACGAAGTGGAGCGATTTACCGAATGCGAACTCATCTCGCCGCGAATCGAAAGAGAGGTGGGGATCAGAGAACTGACGGCCAATTGTGAGTTGCCTCCGGGGTTTGCGCGTAGGATCGTCCGGCGATCGGCGAGTGTAGCGAATCACCACAAGGCCGCCAGCGCACGGTTGTAGTGTCTCAATCCCGCCCAGCGAACAAACCATACTCCAGCCCTACCGGTGCGGGAAGGCCAAGTCGTAGCTCGGTCGTAGCTGTAACGCCGAAGCTATCTGGCGCGATCGGCGAGCCGTGCGGTGACGCGCTCGAAATCGCGATTCGCGTGCAGCGGCTCCAGCAGGGGCTCGATCGGAATCGTCCATCCTGAAAACGGCACGTCGGGCCGATCGAGCAGCGCGTTGAGCGCCTGACACGCGTCGTCGCTCGCGCCGCGCACCGCGTGCAGCATGGCTTCCGCAAGCAGCGCTTCGCTTCCGCGACCGCCGCGGCGGAGCCCGTCGATCGCCGTCTTTGCCCTGTCGAATGCGGACTCGGCACCGGCCGCATCGGCCGCGGCCTGCAGCGACGAGCCCAATCCGACGAGCGAGCGCGCGTGTTCGGGGAAAAGCTCCAGCGCCCTGTTGAAACACTCGACCGCCTGACGCGGATCGCCGGCCCGGAGCCAGGCGAACGCCGCACCGTCGTGCGCGTTCATTGCAAACTCGCGTGCGTAGAGCTGCAACGACCCCGACGCGAGCTCACGCTCGAACTCCTGCCGCGCTTCGCTCGCGTCGCCGCACGCGAGGCGGACGAGACCGAGCAGCCAGTGCAGCCCCTTCGCGGGATACCGCTGTTTCCGATCGGCCTGGCGATCCTGAACGATCGTGCCCTCGCGCAGCACTGGCTCCGCGCGATCGAGATGTCCGCGCGCGATGTGCACCATCGCCATCTCGAAATGAACGAACGGAAAATCCTGATAGAGATCCATCGCGCGCGACAGCGCCTGGAGACGCTCCTCTCCCCAGGCGGCGTGCGCGAGACGGAACTGGTTGCCCCAGTAACGAGGCTCGAGCGAGACGGCGCGCCGTGCCGCCGGCAGCGCTTCGGCCGCGCGGCCGGCGCTCATCAGGAGAAACGAGAGCGTCGAATAGCCCTCGGCGAGATCGCGGTCCAGATCGATCGCCTGCCGGACGTGATCGATCGCCCGCGCGAGGAGCGCCGCGTCCGGCTGGTTGCGCGCGCGCGACATCTCGTATTGCCAGAACCTGGCGTTCGCGAGACCGACATGCGCCGCCGCGTACCGGGGATCGAGCTCGATCGCACGCTCGAAGTCGCCGATCGCCGCCGGAACGTTCGAGGCCTCGAGCGATTCGAGCCGCACACGACCCTCAGTGAACGCGCGGTACGCTTCCAGGCTGCTCGTGTCGCCGGCCGTCCGTATCTGCCGTCCGCGAATCCGCAACGTGTCGGTGAACTGCGCGACGATGCGGTCCTGGAGCTCGAAGACTTGCTCGAGAGGTCCGTCGGCCTTCGCTTCCGCGGCGGCTTCGCCGGTCGCCGCGTCGACGACCCGCGCGGTAATGCGCAGCCGGTTCCCTGCCCGCTGGAAGCTCCCGACAACGGCGAGGTCGAGATGAAGCTCGGCGCGTACGGCTGACAGATCGGAGCCGGACCTCCGCGTGGCTTCGACGACGCGGATGCGATCGACGACGCGAAGCGCGGCGGCCGCACGCAAATCGTTCGTGACCGTTTCCGCGATTCCGGACGAAAGCCACCCAAGCTCTCGATCGCCGCTCACGTTCGCAAAATCCATGACGGCAATCGACGGTTGGAGCGCGAACGGCTCCTGGGCGGAGGCGCCTCCTGACGGCGCGGGCACCGCCACACCGGCGGCTGACGCCGCCGCGGCCGTCAGCGTCGTGACCGGCGCGATAAACCGGTAGCCGCGCCTCGCGACGGTCTGGATGTACGCGGGCTTCGAGGGGTCGTCGCCGAGCGCCTGGCGCAGCTCGGAGACGGCTTGCGTGAGCGCGTTGTCGGTGACCGCGACATCTGGCCACAACGCCTTGAAGAGATCTTCCTTGGAGACGAGCGCGGGCTGGCGCGCGACGAGGTAGAGCAGCAGATCGATGATCTTCGGCGAGAGCTGGATGATCTCGCTCTCGCGCATCAGCCGGTAGACGGCGGGATCGAGCGTGTAGGGACCGAATCGGTACATCACCGCGCGGTCATTCCCTCCTGGACCCGTCCGACGTGCGGCCGCGGACGATCAGCGCGTCGCTGACTTTCCGCGGTCCCGCGAGGTCGGATGGATTGTTGACCACTTGTCCCTGCACCCACATCGTCGTCGAGCCGCCGCCATCGAGGTTGAGCGCGTTCACGAGTCCCAGCTTGTGCGCGAGGCTCCGCAATTCCGCGAGCGTCATCCCCACGCTCAACTGAGGCTGACGGCCGTCAACCGTGACGAGCCAGATCGCGCCGTCCTGCGCCGTGCCGATCATCGTGCGCGGATGGCGGTCTTCCGAAAAACCCTTGTTGAACGCCTCGACGCTCCAGTCGTCGACGTCCTGGCCGGCTCGAACGAGCAGACCGGCGCCGCCCACGATGTCATGCGCAATCGACCAGTCGTTCGGCTCACCCTCGAGCGGCTCGTAGCTGACCGTCAGCGCGACCTCGGTTCCACGTTTCATCTTCGCGAGCGCGGGAAGCGGCTTCTCGCCGCCGAACGATAGCACGAACCCTCCGGCAGGAATGGGGGTCTTCCCCGCCCGGTGGGGACCACTGACGACTCGAAGCGGCCGATCGGCCTTGATTTTCGGTCCATCGACGACCCACTCGAGCCCGTTGGCGGCCGTGTCGGTATCGGAATGGTACGAAGGCGTGAACAGCATCAGCCGCCCGCGGATCCTCGTCGTATCGACGCCGTCGATGGGCACGGTGATCTTTCCCCGGCCGGTGCCGATTGCCACCGACGCCGTCGCCTTGAGACGCGCGAAGGCCAAACGCACGCCGACGGACTCCCGGATGATGGCGACCGCGCCTCGGGGGCGCCTGGTATCGCTGACCAGACGTCCGCCGAGCGTCAGGACGCCGGCGGGATCGCCATTCGGGAGGAAGAAGCCCGCGTTGACCGCCGCGACCGCGCCGTGGCGCTCGGCAATCGCCGACACCGCTTCGGTCCCGAGGATTTCGTCGTTCGCCAGCGCGGCGCGAAGATCGACGTGCAGCGGATCGAGCCGGAGCAGCCAGACCGACATCGGCTCGTCGGGACTCACGAGGCCGGGACCGTTGAGCCGATACAGTTGAACGCCCGGCGCGACCTGACGGGCTTCTGGCAGGAAAGGCCGCTGGCGCGCGGCCGGCGCTGACAGCAGCAGGAGGAACGCGCACGCGATCGGCGCGATCCGGTGCGCGAAGCGGCTGCGCAGCATGGAGCTACTTGCCGCAGCTCACGGTGGTGCCTTCGAATGACGTCGCTTCGACAACCGGAATCGCCTGATCCGTACCTTGCGGCGATCGACTCACGCGCGGATCCACGCCGATGCTGATGCGCGTGCGGCCGACGTCCGTCCCGATGCCGCTGCCCGACAGCTCCGATCGCAGGACGCCCTTGACCTCGACGACTTTCCGGTCGTGACGGTCGCGCAACTCCTTCAGCAGATCCTTCTTTCCCTGAAGGCGGTATGTCAGGGTCGGCACGCGCCCGTCGCGGTTGTGCTCGCCTTCGGCGTCCACGGTCATCAGGTCGGCCTCCTCGACCGCGGATCCGCGGAGGCACCCCCTGATCACGACCGTATCGCCCTTTTTGGGCACCTTGGGCTTGTCGGTTTGCGAGGTGAACGCCAACGCGGCGGCAATACCGAGAACGAGGAGAGGGGTTCGCATGGGCTACCTCGAGTGAAGGAGGTCAGCCCTCAGGATAGACCGTGTGGGCGCCGCGGCTCAAACCTTGAACAGCCGCCACTCTCCGAGGCCGGGAATGTCGTGAGACCCGCGATCCTCGAACGGGAGCCCGGCGTCGCCGACGATGTCGCAGACCGTGCGCGAGACGATCGTTTCGCCGGGCGCCGCGCGCACGGCGATTCGGGCGGCGAGATCGACCGGCGGGCCGGACGCCGTATCGCCGTCGAACGAGCACTCGCCGGTGTGGAGGCCGACGCGGACCTGCACCTCGTATCGCGCGGCAGCATCCGTGAGCGCTGACGCGCAGCGGATCGCGCGCGCCGGTCCGTCGAACGCCGCGACCAGGCTTCCCGCGTGCACCGCCCCGCTTTCGAGCTCGGTCTGCAGCGCGCGGCCGCGGAACCAGTCGCACTCGCGAGCCGCATGCTCGAGAAAACTGTGCATCCCGGCGCCCTCCGCGCGCGCGTACAGGATCGTCGCGAGCACCCGGTCGAGCGACGAGTGCGCCGGGGCGCCCGTGACGAAGCGCTCGATCTCGTCCAGCAGCAGCTGCTGATCGCCGACGAACGGCAGATGGTCCTCCCCTGGCAGCTCGACGAAGAGCGCCCCGGGGATTCGGCTCGAGACGTAACGTCCCTCCTCGACCTTGAGAAGCCGATCGTGCCGGCGATGCAGCACCAGCGTCGGTACGCGGATGGACGGAAGGATGTCGCGGATGTCGATCTCGGCGTTCATCTTGGTGAGCGCCAGCGCGGCGCCGGGGCTGGCACCCATCCGCAGGTACGTCGCCCACCAGCTTCGAAACGCGGGATCGCCGGCCATGCTCGGCGCGCGCTCCTCGATGCCGATCGGCCCGCCCCAGCCGTCCCGGATCTGCTGATAGAAGGCCTCTCTCTCTTCGTGCGTCGGGCCCCACGGGTATTCAGGATCCCAGAGGCGTTTCGCGTACGTGCCGATCATCACGAGCGCGCGCGTCTTTTCCGGGTAGGTCGCTGCGAACAGCGCGCACATGGGTCCTCCCTCGGACACGCCGAGGAGCGCCGCGTAGCTCGAGCCCACCTGGTCCATCACCACACGCACGTCGTCCATGCGCTGCTCGAGCGTCGGGAGCTCGGTGACGCGGTCGGACAGGCCGGTGCCGCGCTTGTCGATCAGGATCAGGCGCGAGAACGTCGAAAGCCGATGGAGGAATCTCGCAAACGAAGGCTCGGCCCAGAAGTAATCCAGGTGCGACACCCATCCCATGATGAACACGAGATCCCGCGGCCCGTTGCCGACGACCTGATACGCAATGTTGACGTCGCCGTTGCGTGCGTAATGCGTCTCGGGCACCGAGACGACGGAGACCGCGGGGCCCGTCGGCATGAGCGCCACGGCAGGCGCGGCGGGCGCGTGCTGCTCGATCGAGACCTGCGCGATGAAGCGATACCCGCGTCGATGGGCCGTCTCGATGTACGTCGGCGTCCGCGGATCGTCAGCGAGCGTCCGCCGAATCTCGCGGATGCAGACCTTCAGCGCGCCGTCGCCCACGTGCACGTCGGCCCACGCCAGCTCGAGCAGGTCGTCCTTAGTGATGAGCTGCCCGGCATGGTTCACCAGGTGGTGCAGCACCGTGAAGGCCTTCGGCGCGAGCGGCACGACGATGTCGCCGCGACGGAGCTGTCCAGTGGCGGAATCCAGCCGGAACGGTCCGAATGAGCAGGTGGTCATGCCCTCAAGGGAGGGTACCACCGGTTGGAGCAGTGTTGGAACGATGACCTCCCCGCCGTCAACGCGACTTGATCGCCACGTAGTACAGATTCAGCGGATCGTGCGGGAGCGTCTCGACCCGCACGTCTCGGAAGCCTGCGGCGCCGAGCATTTCGAGCGCCTTCTCGCGGCCCCACATCGCGCCGAGCCCCGGCCCGCCGGCCGCCAGCGACACCGACATGCAGTGCATGCACGACACCGTGTAGTTGAACGGCGCCAGCGGGTTCGACATGTTGTCGGCGAGCTCGGTATGGCCGGCGATGTCCTGCATCAGGAACACGCCGCCCGGCGAGAGCGCCGTGTGGACGCGCTCGAGGACCCGCGCAGGCCGGGCCTGATCGTGGATCGCGTCGAAGGCCGTGATCAGGTGATAACCCGAATCGAGCGGCAGCTCGGCGGCGTCGCCAACGATGAGATTCACGTTGCGAAGCCTCCGCGACGACACCTCGCCGCGTCCGGCGGCGATCGCCTGCGTCGACATGTCGATGCCGTTGAAGCGGCTCTGAGGGAACGCCTGCGCCATCGTGATCGCCGCGCGGCCGCTTCCACACGCGATGTCGAGCACGTCGATGCCCGCCGAGAGCCGCTCGACCAGCCCGTCGACCATCGGCAGGATGTGCGCGTGCAGGCCTTCGACGACGGTCTGCTGGCTCTCTTCCGCCATCACCTCGTGAAATCGCCCGTATGCGCTGTAGGGGACGCCGCGTCCATGGTTGAACGCTTCGACGACCGCGTCCTCAGCGCCCGCGAGGACGGAAACCCACTGGGTCGTGACGGCCACGTTGTTCGGCGTCGCCGCCCGCGTCGAGGCTGGCCGCGTGCTCCGGCGGCAGACGATACGTCCCGGCACGGCGATCGTGCTCGACGATTCCGCCGGTCACCATGGCGCCAAGCCATTCGCGCACGTAGCGCTGATTGAGCTGCGCCGCGGACGCGATGGTCTCGACCGGCGCCGCCGGCAGGTGCGACATCGTGTCGAAGAGACCCGTCCGATGTCCGATGCTCATCATCATCGCGAGCGCCGCGTCGTTGACGATCTGAATCGTTCGCTCGCTGAAACGATCCGCCGCCACCTTGTTGAGAGATGCTATTGCCACCACGTCCTCCGTTCGATCAACAGACAGAGACTACGTGAGCAGCAGGCCTTTCGGCATGCGGAACGCCTGACGAAGTGGTTAGGATTCGGTAAAACTACCTGCAGGCTTTGCCGGGAGCAATGACGGTGAGCCGCGTCATGCGATCGCCTTCCTGGACGCCGTCGACGGTCTCCATGCCGTCCTTCTGGCCGTCGCGGCACACGTAGGCGAATACCGTGTATTCGTGATCCAGGCGGGGGCTGTCTACGAGGTTGACGAAGATCTGCGCGTCGCCGGTGTCGCGGCCGCGGGTCGAAATCCCGATCGTGCCCGCGCGTGTTCATCGCCAGGCCGACTTCGTCTCGCGCGAACGCGCAGGCGCCGCAGTACTCGTTCGCGTTCGGCCCTCCACCCTGAATGACGAAGTTCGACGCGACGCGATGGAAGGCGAGGCCGTCGTAGTACCGCCTCGGCGCACCGGCCAGCTCCAGGAAGCGCGCGCGCGCAAGCGGCGCCTCGCCGTTGAAGCGAATCTCGAACGTCCGGCCGTTCTCCATCTCGACCAGCACCGCCGCCTCCTCCTGGATCGATTCGAGCGTCGGCGGCACGCGCAGCGGCGGCAGCGGCGTGTCGACGATCGCCGGTTTTCCCGTCCACAGCGCGAGCACGCCCGAGGCAGCCCTGGCAACCAGGGGATCGATGTCCGTCAGGAGCGGCGCGAGTATCGATGCCTGCGACTCAGTACCCAGCTCGCCAAGCCGTGCGATCAGCGCGAGGCGCGTGTCGCGCGAGGTCTCGCACTGCTCCTGCGTGATGCGCTCGAGCGCGTCAGCGAGCGCCCCGGCGAGGGCCGGCGTCGGCGTGGCGCCCTCCAGCGCGATCGCCGCCGCGCGAATCGCCTGGTACGGCCTGATATCGGATCGGCCGGCGGTCTTGTTCCGCCGGTTGAGCACGGCGATGACCGCGCGATCGCTCCCCGCGCCGAGCAGACGGCGCAGCGCCGGCAGCGACGCTTCGACGACGTTGTCGTCGGGGTCGTCGGCGAGATCCGCGAGCACGTCCGCATCGCCGACCGCCGCCGCCGCCCGTGCCCCATACATCCGCACGTACGCGTTCCTGTGCAGCGCGAACGACGACGATCGGAGCGCCGCGCGATCCGGCGCCCGACGCGCCAGCGACGACGCAGCGCGTGCGCTTCGCGCTGCCAGCCGCCGCTCGTCCCCGGAACCTTCGCCTCCGATACCAGCCGGACGGTGACGTTCGCGTCGTCGGGACACTGATCGGCCGAGCGCGTCGAGCGCGGCAAGGACGACGTGCTGGTTCTTGTCGTCGAGGGCGTCGAGGAGCGGACCGCACCCATGGACGCGTGCGCTCCGCCGCGCCCACGCGCGTACGCGCCTCGAGGCGCACCATGAACGATTGATCCGTCAGCGCGTCGCGGATGAAGGCAAGGCGATCGTCCTCGCTGGTGGCGGATCCGGCGCCGCCGGCCGCGAGGAGCGCGAGGCGCCGCACCTCCATATCGGGATCGTCGAGCGTCATCCGCAGCGTCTCGCCGTCGAGACCCTGTGCCGCAACGAGCGCAGCGAGCGCATTGCGTTTGTGAGCCGCGCGCCGCGGATCTGAGGACCTCGCGAGCGTCCGCAGCCGGAGAATCGTCTCCTCGTCGAGCGTCAACGCCTTTCGATTGAGGCGCGCGAGCGATTCCAGCGCGCGTGCCGCACTGATGTGCGGCTCGTCGAGAAGATCCGGAAACGGCGTCTCGAGCACGCGCCGGAGGAACGCCTCGGCGCTCTGCGCCTGTGCGGGATTCGAAAGAGGCAGGCGCCCGATCGAACGGGCGATCGCAGAGAGCGCGGGCGTCCTTCTGCTCGACATCTCCGACGCGCCGGCCGCCAGGAGCGCCTCGAGAACCGCCTGCTCGTGCTGACCGATCGTCACGCCTGCCGGCCGGTCTCCCCGGAGCGCCTGCGCCAGGGCGTTCGCCGCTTCGCCGCGGGTCGCCTGCGGGGTGAGGAGCAGCAACAGGTCCGGGATGACGTCGCGGCGCTCGAGCCGGCCCAGCGCGCGGATGGCGGCAAGCTGCACGTCGCCTTCCGATCTCGCGCCTTCGAGCAGGACCGCCAGATCGCTTTCGGTCGGCGCCCTCGCGTCCTCGATGGCCAGGATGACTGGGCGCGTGATCGCCTGCGAACCCGCAGATGGCCGCGGCACCCGCCGGGACTGCGCGGAGGCGTCAACAGGGCCGACTGCCGAGAGCACCAGGGCGATGAGCCCGGCGACGGAGCGGGCCGAACCTCGCAGCGCCAACCCTATTTTCTCCGGCCGGAGTATTCGAGCATCTGTGTCGTGAGGTCCATCGGGTACGTGACTTTGACGTCGGTGATCGTCCCGTCGGCTGACTTGATTGCGTCGAGCCTCGGCTGTACGAATCCCGTGTACGACGGCATCTGCAGCCGATCGACCCGCGCCACCACCTCGTCGCGGAGGCGGGCGTCGAAGTGGACGCCATACGTCTCGAACAGCTTGACGGCAGCGCCGTAGTCGCCTTCCGCCTTGATCCGCTGGACTTCGCCCAGCAGCCGGCCGACGCCCTCCTGAAATGCCTTCGCGTCGATCATCACGAAGAACGTCTTCCCGTCGCGCTCGCGAACGTCGATGGCCTTCGAGTTCGACATGAGCCATCGCACGATCATCTGGCGATTGCGCATGTGATCTTCCTCGATCTGCGTTCCCTCGCGGACGCGCCGGAGCTGCGCGAGCGCGTTTCGCGTATAGCCTTCGTACTCGGCCAGGACGATCTCCTGCTGATCCTTCGCGTCGACGAGGCCAATCTCTGCCAGCTTCGGATTCGGAGACGAAATAGAGCGCGACGAGATCCGCGCGCGACTCCTCGAGCGCCGAGTACCTGCTCTTTGAGCGCGGCCTGCGGGTTGCCCTTGAGCTTCTCCGAGATCTTCCCCGACGCGTGCCCGATCACTTCGTGCATGTTGGTGGTGAGCTCGCCGGCGACGCTGCTCCATTTCTCCGCGCGCGCCGCCTCTTCCTCCGTCCACGCGAACTCGCGCCGGAACTCGGCCGTCGTCGAACGATCGTACGCCTCGGTCACGTTCGACAGCGACACCGACTTGCTGCCGTACTTCTCCCTGATCGCCTGATCGTTCGGCAGGTTGATCCCGATGGGCGTGATGGGCCCGGAGTCTCCAGTCTCGATCACCACGTCGATGGCGTTCGCGGTGATGCCGGTCACTCCCTGCTTGCGGTACTGCGGCGCCCACGGCATCCGGTCCTCGAACCACTGCGCGTCGGCGGCGAGCTTCCTGATGTGCGCGGTCTTCTCGGGATCGACGTAGTACACCAGCGCTTCCCAGGAGCCCTTCATCCCGCGGGCGTCCATGTAGACCTCGACGAAGCCGTTGATGGTGTCGACCGGTGACTGCTTGTCCTGGACCCACGCGATGTCGTACGCCTCGCGATCGGCGTTCTCGCCGGTCTGATAGAACTTGACGAGCGCGCGGAGCGCCTTTGCCATCGGCTCCGTCGCGAACGGTACCGCCGCGTCGAGGTGCTGGACGATCGCCCGGATCTGCGGGTCGTAGCTTGCCCCCGATCCGGTACACCTCTTCGGAGATTTTTCCGTTCTGCCCGACCAGCCGCGAATTGAGCGCATACCGCTCGCCGAAGGCGGCGAGATCCTTCATCGTGACGTTCACGTACAGGTTGTTCGCGCTCTCGGCGAGGATATCCTTCCCCTTCCCTGGCGTCTTGCTCGTCACGATCGGATCGACCGAGAGATCGAAGAACAGCGGCCTCATGCGCGCGAGCATGGCGTCCAGCGATTCTCCGGCCTTCAACGGAAACCTGGCGCCGGCCTTCTGCGCGGCGAGCGCCGCCGCGGCAAGGGCCTCCGGCGTGCATTTCAGGACGAATTTCCGCGCGGTGAGGTTGTTGTAGGGACCGCTGTTGATCCAGAACAGCTTCGTGTAGCGCTGGATCTCGGCGAGCGTCGCGGGATTGACGGTCGAGGCGTGCGTGAGGATCTCTTCCATCACGTCGCGCATCTCCAGGTTGTGGCGGTAGCGCTGGTCGTAGAAGATGTCGCGCCCGGCGATGGCAGCCTGATACAGGTGCCAGACGAGCGTCTTCTCCTTCAGGGCCAGCTTCTCGAAGCCATCCGCGTACAGCTGCACCACCGCCGCGTCGTCCACGCGCTCGAGCAGGTATTTGCGATCGACCGGCGCGGTTGCGGGCGCCTGCCGCGTGCTGTCGGACGGCGAGTTTTCGTTGTTTCCCCTGCTGCATCCAAACATCAACGACACCGACATCAGGACTCCCATCGAACGAGTCAACGTTCTGCTGTTCATACGCATAGAAGTTGCGGACGTATCACGCCCGCTCTCGCATTCTCTCATTTGCCACGATGTTTTCGACGTTTTGCCACAGTCTCCGCGAGGTTGCTGTCCTAAGCTCGATCGAGTCGCCAGCCAGCACCCTGCAATTCTTCAACGACATGACTACACATCACCTTCTCGACGGTCACGACGACTTCGGCGGTCTGCACCGCGATCTCCGCGCAACGGGCGCGGCCATGGACCGCCGGGGGCTGCTGCGCCTCGCCGCGCGATTGGGTGCGGGCGCCGGCGCCCTCCAGCTGCTCGGATGCGGGTCCTCGGCCACGAGCCCGAGCGACACCGGCACCGGTGGCGGCAGCACGACCGGCTCGTGCAGCGCGAGGATCCCCGAAGAGACCGCTGGTCCGTTTCCCGGGGACGGGTCGAACGGGCCGAACGTGCTCAGCACCACCGGCGTCGTCCGGACCGACATCCGCTCGAGCTTCGCGGGACTCTCGGGTACCGCCGACGGCGTCCCTCTGACGATCGTACTCACGCTCGTGTCGGCTTCGTCCTGCGCGCCGCTCGCAGGGCGCGCGGTGTACCTGTGGCACTGCGATCGGCTCGGGCGCTATTCGCTCTATTCCGCGGGCGTGACGAACCAGAACTACTTGAGAGGCACGCAGGAGGCGGACTCGAACGGCAGGGTCACGTTCACGTCGATCTTTCCCGGCTGCTATGCGGGCCGCTGGCCGCACATTCATTTCGAGGTGTACCCCGGCCTTTCGGCGGCGACGAGCGTGGGCAACAGGAACGCCACCTCTCAGATCGCTCTACCGAAGGCAGCGTGCGACGACGTGTACTCGACATCCGGCTACCAATCGAGCGTCACGAACCTCAGCCAGGTGTCGCTGGCGACCGACAACGTCTTCAGCGACGGCTCGTCGCTCGAACTGGCAACCGTCGCCGGAAGCGCGTCGAGCGGGCTCACTGCGACGCTGACCGTCGCTGTGTGAGGACCGGGTTGCGCGTGGCGTTCGGACCGACGACGCGCGCCGTCAGGGAAGCTCCACCCGTTCCTCGTGCTGCGGCATTTTCGTCTGCCAGCCGAGCTTGGTTCGGATGCTCGCGTCGAGCGCCTGCATCGCGCCGGTCTCTCCGTGCACGAGGAACGTCATGGTCGGCGCGCGCGTGAACCCGCCCAGCCATCGCAGGATCTCGTGCGAATCGGCGTGGGCGGACATCGAATCGATCCGCACGACCTTCGCGTGTACGGGAACTGCCTGGCCGTGGATCTTCACCGCCGGCGCGCCGTCGACGAGTTGACGGCCGCGGGTGCCCTCGGCCTGGAACCCCACGAACAGCACGGTGTTCCTCGAATTGGGCAGGGCCGATTTGAGGTGATGGAGCACGCGGCCGCCGGTTGCCATGCCGCTCGACGAGATCACGATCGCGGGCATCGTCGATCTCGTCAGCTCCTTCGATTCCTGCGGCGATGAGATCGTCCGGAATCGCTCCGTCGCAAAAGCCGCGACGTCCCGCTCCTGGCGCGCCTCGCGGCGCCGGCGCTCCGGCGGCTCCCGCCGCGCCGCGGGACCGTGGGGCGCCTTCTCGTCGTGCGCTTCCGGCTGGAGATCCGGGTCGAGCTCGCGCAGGCGCTCGGTGTAGCGCGCCAGCGCTTCGGTGGCCATCGGGCTGTCGACGAAGACAGGCAGGATCGGAATCCGGCGCTCCTCCTCGAACCGCTTGATCCAGTAGATCAGCTCCTCGACGCGCCCGACGGCGAACGCGGGAATGATCACGCGGCCGCCGCGTTCGGCCGCCGCCGCGATCGCCTGCGCCAGTTTCTCGCCGTCGCTGTCGGTCTCGTGCACGCGATCGCCGTATGTGGACTCGACCAGCAGGTAATCGGCTTCGTCGATCATCGTCGGATCAGGCAGGACCGGCCGATCGAACCGCCCGAGATCGCCGCCGAACAGGATCGTCTTGCCGCCGGCACGGATGCGCGCGTACGCGGACCCGAGCAGGTGGCCCGCGTTCACGAACTCGACCTCGACCCCGTCGGCGACCGGAATGGGCCGCTCGTAGCCGACCGGCTGGAGCTGCGTGATGGCGCGGAACGCGTCGGCCTCGGTGTAAAGGGGCAGCGCCGGCGCGTGCTTCGAGTAGGAATGGCGGTTGGCGTTCTCCGCGTCCTCTTCCTGGATGCGTCCCGAGTCGGGCAGCACGATGCGGCAGAGATCCTGCGTTCCGGGAGTGCAGAAGATGCGTCCGCGGAATCCGTCCGCGACGAGCCGCGGCAGGTAGCCGCAGTGATCCAGATGGGCGTGGGTCAGCACCACGGCCGAGATGTCTGCGGGCTTGATCGGCAGCGGCCGCCAGTTACGCTCGCGCAGTTCCTTCAAGCCCTGAAAGAGCCCGCCGTCCACCAGCACCTTCGCCGTTCCGGTGTCGAGCAGGTGCTTCGAGCCGGTGACGGTGCGCGCCGCGCCCAGAAACGTGATGTGCAATCGAGATCTCCTGTGTCCGCGTCAAGCGAACAATGCGACCTGGCCGCCTGTGTGCCAGAACAATACCGTCTCCGATGGTTTGAACCAACCGCTGCGGACGAGGGCGACCAGGCCAGCCATCGCTTTCGCCGTATAGGTCGGATCGAGAAAGATCGCTTCGGTTCGAGCGAGCAGGTTGATGGCGTCGCTCGATTCGTCCGTCGGCACGCCGTATCCGCCGCCGACGAACCGATCGTCCACGTCGATCGCGGTCTTCGCCAGTTGCCCGAGGTCGACTTTCATCAGCGCGCCGATCCCGTCGACGAGGTCACGAACGATCGCCGACAGCGACTGTTTCGGCTCGTCGGCGCTGATGCCGAGGACCCGCGTGGGGATGCCTGCCAGCGCGCAGCCAGCGACCAGGCCGGCCTGCGTTCCTCCAGAGGACGACGCGTGCACGATCACGTCAGGAGGAGGAATCTGCTGGACGAGCTCCTCGATTGCGCGGACGAAACCCATCGCGCCGAGCGGTGTCGACGCGCCGATGGGAATGACATATGGAACGCGACCCGCGGCCCGCTCCGCCGCGGCAGCCTCCTCCATCGCCGCCGCGCGCTCTTCTCTCGATGCGACGTAGCGAATCTCCGCGCCCAGCAGGCGATCGAGAAGGGCGTTCGCTCGGGGCGGATCCGGCGGAGCGCCGTTGGCTACGAGGATGGCGCGCAGCCCGAGCTTCGCGGCGGCCGCGGCAGTGACGCGCGCGTGATTCGATTGCACGCCGCCGCTCGTGATGAGCGTGTCCGCGCCCTTCGCAAGGGCATCCGCCGCGACCAGGCGGAGCTTGCGCACCTTGTTCCCGCCAAACGCAAAACCGATCGCGTCGTCGCGTTTGATCAGCAGCCGCGGGCCGCGGCCAAGGGCGGCGCGAAGGCGAGTCAGCTCTTCGACCGGCGTCGGCTCTGGCGCGAAGGGAACCGCGGGGAAGGAGGCGCCGGCCAGCACGCAGTTACTATATTAGAGCTGGCACGACGCGAAAACCGTTCGCGGACCAGCCATCGTCATGAGCATCCTCCTCGAACGTCTTCGCTCGGGCACGGCAATCGTGACCGCCGAGCTCAGGCCTCCTCGCGCCGAGCTCGCGACATCGGCGAGCATGGACGCCTGGATCGATACCTACCACGCGGTAAAGAGCCTGGTCCGGAACGACACGTTCGTGTTCATCACGGACAGCGCGGTCGGACTCAAGGAGGAGGACAACCTCCGTCACCTCGTGAGCAACATGGGAACGGACGTGGCGCGCTCGAGCGTGACGCCTTTCCTGACGACGAAGCATTCGCTCGAGCATTGCCTGTCGTACGCCGAGCGCGCGCACCAGCAGGGATTCGAATCGTTGGTCGTGCTCGGCGGCGACAAGTCGGTCGGGCCTCCGCGGTGTGTCGAGCACGCCTGGCAGCTGCGGGAGCACATCCGGCGGCATCAGCCCGGCCTGACGCTCGGCGGATGGGCCAACCCGCACGCCACCGCCGCCGCGCAGATCGATTACCTCATGGACGATCGGGTGAACGCGGAGTTCTATCTCACGCAGATCGTCTCGCATCACAGCCGCGCGGAGGTCGATCGCTTCCTGGAGGAAGGATCGAAACGGGGACTGGCTATGCCCGGATTGTTCGGGGTGTTCTACTACCGTTCGGCCAATCCGAAGACGCTCGGCGCCCTCGGCAGCTTCCTCCCGGTGCCGGCCGAGGAGCTGACCCTGGAATTCCGGCAGGGCGCCACCGCCGACGAGGTCTGCGCGCGCTCGATTCGCGCGCTGACCGCGGCCGGCGTCCGCCATTTCTATCTCAGCAACCTTCCGCTCGGGAAAGCCGCGCTGACGCTGCACCGCGTGCTGTCGCTGGCTCAGTCGCCGCCTGATCCCTTGAAGTGATCACCCTCGTCGGCGAACAGCACGTTGAAACTCGTCAGCGATCCATAGCAGCCGCTGATGTAGCTTTGCAGGCGGACTTTCGTGTCGGCCGGCACGTCCATGCCGTTGATCTGCTGCTCGAGCGTTCGCAGGCGGTTGCGAATCATCACGATCTTGTGGAAGAACGTCTCGATCGGCCAGCTCTTGTCCTGCGACGCGTTGCCCGGCTTGAGCACGAGCGAGCCGCCGCGCCACTTATCCGCCGGCGCCACCGGCGTGACCCCGGCTTCCTCGCGGAGGATGCGCCGGAGAAGCATCTCGAGATCTGTTCCATCGGTCGTCGTCATGGCCGGCGCAATCCTTTCACGTTCGCTGACAAGAGGAAACGGGTCGCGGGCAGCCGACGGCTGGCGCGATGTGACCGCCGGCTTCGCCTCGTGGACAGGCGATTCCCGTCCGCCCGTCTCCATGCGCGGTCCACCGCGGTAGTTGTGCTCGCTCGAGCAGTACCCGCAGGCCACCCGGATCGGGACACCGTTCGGATCGGCGGCAATGACCGTGTGCATCCGATCGAGCTTGCACGCGCGGCAAAAGTCTTCGATGGAATCGCCGGCTCGGGACATTTAGTGCATTCTATCGGTTCACAGGTTCACAGGTTCACGGGTTCACGGGTTCACGGGTTCACGGGTTCACGGGTTCGCGGGTTCACGAGGTTCGCGGGTTCGCCTGTAGAATTCGCTAACATCAAAGCATGGCGAAGTTCATAGACGGCGTGCCCCTCTCGGGCATCATCCGGATCCGCGACATGATGTACGGAGTCAAGGATCCCTTCCGGCTCGATCAGGGGGACGTCAGCTTCGACGCGCCCGACACGTTCAAGCGCGCCATGGAGCGCGCGATCGCGGAGAACCGCACGCACTACGTGCAGACGACGGGCGTGCCGCGGCTGCTGGAGCTCGTCGCGGAAAAACTTCGCGCGACCAACGGCATCCCGGTCGCCTCCCCCGACGAGGTGATGGTGACCAACGGCGGGATCCACGGGCTGTACATCGCCTGCCACGCGCTGCTCGAATCGGGCGACGAGGTGATCGTGCCCGACCCCGAGTGGCCGCCGGCGATGGGAAACATCCGCCTTGCGCACGGCGTCGTCGTGCCCTGCCCGCTCCACGAGCGGCTGGACTGGCGCTGGGATCTCGACGAGCTCGAGTCGAAGATCACGCCGCGGACGAAAGCGATCTACGTCAACTCGCCGCACAACCCCACCGGGGGCGTGTTCACGCGATCGGACCTGGAGCGCATCGCCGCGATCGCGGAGAAACGGGGTATCTGGATCATCTCGGACGAAGCGTACGAAGACGTGCTGTTCGACGGCATGCAGCACGTCAGCATCGCGTCGCTGCCGGGTGCGTACGAGCGCACGATCTCGTTCTACACGTTCAGCAAGACCTACGCGGTGACCGGCCTGCGGCTTGGGTACGTCGCGGCGAAGGATCCCGCGCTTCGCGACCGGATGAAGAAGGTCCTCTTCTACACCGCGAGCAATATCGCGTCGGTCGTCCAGTACGGCGGGATCGGTGCGCTCGAAGGATCGCAGGAGTGCATCGAGGCGTTCCGCGTGGAGCTTCAGGCCCGGCGAGACTTGTTCTATGACGGAATTCGAACGCATGCCGCAGGCATGCTCGGCGGCGAACCGCCGAAGGGAGCGTTCTACGCGTTTCTGAAGATCGATCCGTCGTGGCGCCCTGAGAGCGGAGCGAAAGACGAATCGCGGTCGTGGGCGCTGGCGAAACAGCTGATCGAGCGCGGACGGATTGGATGCGTGCCGGGCGCCGACTTCGGCGCCAACGGGGAAGGCTACGTGCGATTCTGTTTCGCGCGCGGCCGGGAAGAGCTCCGCGGCGCGCTGCTGTCGATGCGCGAGCTCGCCACGACGCTGCGGACCTGATCGAGGAACGAATCGAGGTCGAGCGGCTTGTTGATGACGGCGATTCCAGCCAGCGCGCGGACATCCGGGTGCGCCGTCACGATCATCGCAGGCGTCTGGCTCATCAGGCCGAGGCGTGACGCTTCTGCAAGCATCCACGTGCCCGTGCCGCCCGGCATGGCGTAGTCGCTCAGCACCAGGACGTAGTGCCCGCGCTGGAGCAATCGCAGACCTTCCTGAGCTGTCGCCGCCTCATCGACATCGTAGCCTTCGAGTGTGAGCGCCGTCGCAACCATGCGGCGGACGTCATCCTGGTCTTCCACTACCAGAATTCGGGGCGCCTGCGTCGTTTTCGTGACACGGGAGTCGGCGATTTGAACAGAAGCGGAACTGGAGGGACCTTCCTCGGTCGCCGTCAGCACCACACGATGCGCCTGTTTTTCACGCAAACCCATAAATTCTCACGGATCCGCGCGCAGTCCGCTCTTTTCGGTGGGCGAGGACACGTCTCTCTGTCCCGTCAACAACGCAATGTTCTTGCCGCTGCCGAACGGATGAGCAGAACTTGAACGGACGAGGTTATCGGACGTGCCGGCCGCCGTCGACCCGGATCGTTTCACCGGTGACGAAGCCCGACTCGAGCAGGAAGAGCACGGCGGTCGCGATCTCCCCTTCCCCGCCCCACCGCCCGAGCGGCGTCGCGGATTCGACGGCCTTCAGCTCTTCGTCCGACGTGCTGTCGGGCGCAAGGATCGGACCCGGCGCGATGGCGTTGACGAGGATCTGGTCGTCCGCCAGTTCCAGGGCGAGCGCTTCGGTCAGCCCGATGACGCCGCGCTTTGCCACGAAGTACGGAAGGTAACCCTTGTACCGCGGCCTGCCGCTCGCCGCGACCCAGTCGCTGAAGTTGACGATTCGGCCGCCGCCAACCTGGCGCATGTACGGAACCGCCGCGCGCGAGCAGAGATAGCTCGCTTTCAGATCCACATCGACGGTCTCGTCCCATCGTTCCTCATCCATCGCCTCGAGCGGGAGAGAGCGATAGACCGACGCCATGTTCACGAGCACGTCGAGACGTCCGAGCGCGGACGCCGCGGCGTCCACGAGCGTCTTGCACGCCGGGCCATTCGAGAGGTCGGCCTGAATCGGAAAGGCGCGGCGCCCGAGCGCCTGGATCGCCGCCGCGGTCGCCGCCGCTTCTTCCTTCGACCGGTTGTATGCGAGAGCGACGTCCATGCCGCGCGCGGCGAGCGCCTGCGCGACAACCGCGCCGATGCGCTTTCCGCCGGTGATGAGAGCGGTCTTGCCGGTCAACGTCATGTGCGAACCATTCGAGCGATCGAGACGCGCAAGTGATACCGGACGCCGGCGCTACGCCTCTATCAAACCGACGAGCACCAGGCCGAATCGCAGCGAACCTGCCGGCTTGCCGTCCCGGCTCACGGACACTTCCATGACGACGGCATCGTGTTTCAGGGACGTCTGTCGCAGTTGCAGCGCGGGCTCTTTTGCCACGGGCGGATCGATGCTCCACACCCCCGGGTGCGATCCGCCGATCGACGCTTTCGAAAGCTCGATCGTGCCATCGTGGCCGGCCGGTGCGGGGTTGCTGTCTCCAGCCGCCGGGCTGAGGAGCAGAAAGTTGCGGAAGGGCGACGCGCCGAGATGATCGCCGTTCTCCGGCTGCAGGCCGTAGCGCAGCGTGTACGCGCCAGGCTTGAGCATCTTCCCTCGAATGTCCCGGAAGTCCGACGAGATGGTCACGACTCCCACCAGCGTCCCTTCCTCCACGGCGTCCCACGACGGCGCGCTGGTGCCTGGTTTGAGGGCGAGCGAGTCGACCCACCAGAAGTCGAGCGTCACGGGCCCCTTCGCGACCGTGACACGCACGCCATTCTTGCCGAGTCTCGCGGCAATCGGCGCGGCGAAACCGGCTGGCGGCGGCGAGTCGCTTGCGGTTGCCGCGATCGGCGCGCTGCCCTGCGCCGCCACATGACTTGCACAGAAAACGGAGAGAAGGATTGAAAGGGCGATGCGAGTCATGGAAGGGATCCGTCGGCCTTGGGCCTTGGGCTTTAGGCTTTGGGCAAGACCATTCAGATCCACGCCGCGCGACTGTGAACTGAATGCTCTTGCCTGAGCCTGAAGCCCTGAGCCGTGAGCTGACTGCGTCTCTACTGGCTGACGCTGAACCGGCCCACGAACGACGACTTGCGGTCGTACTGCGTCCACTGCGAGCCGAAGTCGGCGCCGGTCCACTCCTGCGACCGCGTCAGGCCGGGCTTCGATCCGTCAGTGCGGGACAGCGTGCCGAACCAGCGGGCTGCCCCGCAGGTGGCGGGGTGCTCGAACTCCGTCGCGACGTCGAGCTTTGCGGCGCCCGCCGCGACAGCCACGCCGTCCTTGTCCTTCCGGAAATCGATCGGCACGACCCTGGTCGCGACGACGTCGGTAAAGACGCCTGGCGCGAGGGTGCGCGCCATCGCGACGAGCGCGCGTTGCTGCGCGGCCGTCGCCCGGCTGTCGACCATGACGACCGACTTGATCGACTTCGGCGCGGGCGCGCCGAACTCGTGCATGCTCAGGTGCCGATCCGCCGCGACAACCGCGACGACGGACAACCCGTCGAGCGAGACGCCGTTCATGGCCCCGCGCGAGACGCGCCACGCCATGATGGCTTCCTTGCCCGATACCTCGCCTTCACTGCCCATGATGCAGGGGCCGGTGAAGACCTCCGATGTCCTGGCTTCGACATAGTCGCCGCTGACGACGGGATCCGCCGCGCGCAGCCCGGCAACCGCGCCAAACCCTGCCATGGCTCCCGCGAGAACGACGACGGCACAAGCCTGTTTCATGGCAAATGACCTCTAGGGGAATTATACCGTCTGGGCAAGAGCTTCAGATCGCAGTCGCTCGGCTGGATCGTCCTGCGGCTGGGATGTGAGGCTCTTCCGAAAGCCCAAAGCCCAAAGCCTAAAGCCCGTCCCTGTCAGTGTTCACAACACTTCCGGCCCGCAAGGCAGTCCCGCGCATTGACGGGAAAGCCATCCGGGCCGAACGCCTTCTGTGTGCACTCGCACCAGAACGACGAAGCCCCCAGCATGTTGTCGTAGTCCTGCTCGACCGTACTGCCGACGAGGACGAACATCCCCTTGTGGCGCAGGTTCGCGCAGTGCGACGACGTCAGGTGACGCGACGAAAGCGGTGGATGATCCATGGCGATCCTCAGACGACTCTCAAGCCGGCGGCCTTCATGATCGCGCGCTTCACGGCCGTGCGCGCGATGCGGACCTTGTAGGCGTTGCCCGACATCGGCTTCGCGCCGGTGATCGCGGCGTCCGCGGCGGCCATCGCGGTCTCCTCCGTGAGCGGCTTCCCGGCCAGCGCCGCCTCAGCGGCCGCGGACCGCCAGGGGATGGGAGCGACCGCGCCCATCACGACGCGCGCGGACTTGATCGTCTGTCCGCTCACGGTCAGCGCGACCGATGCGGTGGCCAGCGGCCAGTCGTGCGACTGCTTGAACCTGACTTCGTACGTCGCGCTGCGTGCTCCGCGCGGCGGCGGCAGCGTCACGTGCGTCAGGATCTCGTTCGGCGCGAGCACGGTCTCGCCGAACATGTTCTTGTCCGGCATCAGGAAGAAATCCGCGGCCGCAACCTCGCGCTCGCCTGAAGGACCCACGAGGCGGAAGCGCGCGTCGAACACGATCGCGGGCATCGCCAGGCTCGACGGGTGGATGATGTGGCAGGGCCCGTCGCCGAAGATCGCGTGGTACTGGTTCTCGCCTTCGACGGCAAAGCAGCGCGAGCCGCCCTTCTTGAGGCAGTTGAACTCCTCGTTCCGGTAGTACCAGCAGCGGGGACGTTGATTGAGGTTCCCGCCCACCGTCCCGGCGTTGCGAATCTGCGGCGAGCCGACTTCCTCCGCCGCCTGGACGAGCGCGGGATACTGCTTCGCGGCTTCCGCGTTCGCCGCGAGCTCGGCGATCGTCACGGCGGCGCCGATGCGAAGGCCGCCGTCGGGCGTGCGCTGAATCCGCCGGTCCAGGTTCTTCACGTTCACGAGCCGGTCCGGCTGCGCGACGTAGTCCTTCATCAGCCCGAGCAGATCCATCCCGCCGGCGATCGGAAGAATTCGGCCGCGCTCGGTGCCGAGCGCTGCGACGATCTCTTTCTCGTTTGCGGCGTTCACATAGGAAAAGGCTTTCACTGGGCTCTCCTACTCATGCTCGTTAGCGTTCACCAAGCCGGCGCCCACTCCCCGGGTCACGACGATCCTTACGTGCCGCCCTTCTCTTTCTCCAGCGCGGTGAGAACCGCCTCGGGCGTCAACGGCAGCGAACGCACGCGGACGCCAATGGCGTTCGCGATCGCGTTGCCGACCGCCGCCGCCGTCGAGATGATCGGCGGCTCGCCGATCCCGATGACGCCGCGCTCCGGCTGATCCACGAGCGTCACGTCGATCTCGGGGATGTCGGAGATCCCGGGGACGAGGTACCACTCGAGATTCGGATTCACCATGTGGCCGGTGTTGCGATCGAGAATCCGGTTCTCGAAGAGCGCGAATCCAAGACCCATGATGACGCCGCCGATGCACTGGCTCTCCGCGGTGAGCTTGTCGACGATCATCCCGCAGTCCTGCACGCAGACGACCTTCTTGACGTGCGTGACGCCCGTCTCGATGTCGACGTCGACTTCCGCGAACTGCACGCCGCTCGTGCCGACCGACCCGAGGTTGGCCTGGAACTCGCCCGGCGCAGTGATGGGCGTCGTGCCAAGCAGCTTGCAGGCGTCCCGCCACGCCAGTCCCTTCTTGACGTCGGCGCGCACGTAGACGCGACCGTCCCTCGCGACGAGCGCCGACGGTTCAACCCCGAGATTCGTGGCCACCGCCTTGAACAGCTGATCGCGCGCGTTCTCGGCCGCGTGCCGCACGGTCGACGTCACCGACGCCACCGTCACGCTGCCGCCGCTTCCCGGCGCGAATGGATAGTTCGAATCGCCGATCGCCGCCTGCACCGCCTCGAGCGGAAGACCCATGGTCTCCGCGGTGACGATCGCGACGATCGTCCGTGTACCGGTACCGATGTCCTGCGTGCCGATGCGGGCGACAACGCTGCCGTCCGGCATGATGGCGCACTCGGCGCGCGTCGCGGGGCTGCCCTGCCCGGTCCATCGATTCGCGGCGCATCCCATCCCGCGCTTGATTGGTCCTGAGACGGGGTCGCCGGTCGGATGCCGCTTCGCCCAGCCGATCCGCTCCGCGCCGATCTTGAAGTACCGGCCCCACATCGCGTTCGGCTCTTCCGCCGGAAGATTGCGGAGACGGAACTCGAGCGGATCGATCCGCAGCCGATCCGCGAGCTCGTCCATCACGATCTCCGTGATGAAGCAGGACTGCGGATGCCCGGGCGCGCGGAACGCGCGCTGAGGCCCGGCGTTGATGAACACGTCCCGATGCACGCGGCGAAAGACGGGAAACGGATAGACCTGGTACGGGAACGGGAATCCGGCGCCCTGTCCCGCGCCGCCAGTCCCCCACGTCTCGGCGTCGACGACGGTGAGCTTGCCGTTCGCGTCCACGCCAGCCTTGACCCGGGCGAATGCGGAGGGCCGATTGCCGACGACGAGGTGCTCTTCCTTCCGGTCGAGCATCAGCTTCACGGGCGCGCCGGCGAGCTTGGCGAGCCTGGCGGCGATCACGACCTGCACGTCACCGCCCAGCTTGCTGCCGAAGCCGCCGCCCATGTAGTCGGTGATCACGCGCATGTTCGTCTGCGGGATGCCGAGCGCCTTGGCAACGCCGTTCCGCGCGCCGTGGACCGCCTGCGTGGAGACCCAGGCCGTCAGGTTGTCGCCGTCCCACTCGCAGATGCCGCCGTGAGTCTCGAGGCTCGAGTGCGTCTGCACCTGCGTCGTGTAAAGCCCTTCGACCACGTGCGCCGACGCCGCGAGCGCCGCGTCGGCGTCGCCTTCCTGCTGGCGCGCGGGCTGTGTGACGTTGCCCTTCGGGAACACCGAAGGCGCGTCCGTCCGCTGCGCCTGCTCGATCGTCGCGAGGTGCGGGAGGATCTCGTAGTCGACTTTGATCAACCGGATCGCGTCGGCCGCAATCTCTTCGGTCGTCGCCGCGACGGCTGCAATCTCTTCGCCCGGGTAATAGACCTTGGCGACGTCGGGGTTCGACGTGTCCTTCAGCGCGAGCACTGCTCGAACGCCGGGCAGCTTCTGCGCCGCCGACAGATCGATCGATCGGATGCGCGCGTGCGGGTGCGGAGAATCGAGCAGCCGCGCGTACAGCATGCCGGGCCGGACCAGGTCGTAGGTGTACTTCGCAGCGCCGCGGGACTTGAGCGGACCGTCGAGCCGCTTGATCGACTTGCCGAGAAGGACGCGTTCTGCGGGAGGAGGCCAGCTAGCCACGGCGCACCGCCTTCGGATCGAGGACCGCGTCGAGCACGCGGGTGTAGGTGCCGCATCGGCAGATGTTGCCGTCGAGCGCCTTCCGCGCCTGCTCGCGCGTCGGCTTCGGGTTGCGCTCGAGCAGGGCGACCGCCGACACGACGAACCCTGGCGTGCAGAAGCCGCACATCAATCCGTCGTGGTCGCAGAACGCCTGCTGCACGGGATGCAGCACCGTGCCCTGCGTGAAGCTCTCGATCGTCCGGATCGCCTTGCCCTGCGCTTCGATCGCGAGCGTCGAGCAGGAGTAGGCGGTCTTGCCGTCGATGATCATCGTGCACGCGCCGCACGAGCCGCGGTCGCAGACACGCTTGACGCCGGTCATCTCGAGCCGCGTCCGAAGCGCGTCGAGCAGCGTCACGCGCGGCTCCAGCTCCAGCTTGTGCGTGCGTCCGTTGATGTTCAGCGTGACCGGAACGGCACCCGGTCCGACGCCGGTGACGCCCTGCGCCTCCGCCGCGTCAGCGGGTCCGAGCACCCCGGCCGCGACCCCCCCCGCCCCAACCGTTTTCAGGAACGTGCGCCGGCTGAAGCCCGGCTCGTCTCGCTTTTTGGAAGCCATGAGGAAGCCTCCCGTTGAAGTGCGGGTAGATTACTTCAAGTTGGCACTATCGGCTTTGGGCTTTGGGCTCTCGGCTGTAGGCCTTCGGAAGAGCAGCCAGTCCCACCGTTCGCCTGAGCTCTGAATGTTCTTCCCAAAGCCAAAAGCCTAAAGCCCAAAGCCTTTGTCATATCCTCGGCAGCGTCTGACGATGGCCGAAAAACGATGCCCACGGCGTCTTTGACGCGATCCGCCGTTCGGCCGTGCGAATGTTGAATACGCCCGGATTGAGCCGGGGGCTTACCTCGTCCCAACTGAGCGGCATCGACACCGGCGCGTGCGGCTGCCAGCGCACGGCAAACGGCGGCACGATGGTCTGGCCGGACGCGTTGCGCAGCACGTCGATGTAGACCGGGGCCCGCCGGTTGGCTTTCCGCGCCTCGACCGTCACCAGCTTCGGATGCTGCGCCGCGAGCTCCCGGGCGATTGCCGCCGCGTACGCCCGTACCTGATCCTGGGTCGCGCCGCGCCTCAGCGGCACGAACACGTGAACCCCCCGGCCGCCGGACGTCTTCGGGAACGATTCCAGGCCGTGGTCTTCGAGTCGGTCCCGGAGCAGCAGGGCCGCCCTCGCGGCCGACGGAAAGCCGTCCTGCGGATCGAGATCGAACGCCAGCCAGTCGGGCCGGTCGAGGTGATCGGTCCGGCTGTTCATCACGTGCATCGCGATGCAGCCAAGGTTGACGAGCGTCAGCAGCGTCTTCCGGCTGCCGCCGATTATGTAGTCCACGTTGCGCTTCGCCGTCGGCGCCGGAATCGTCATCGTCGGGACGCCCTCCGGGAGGTTCGCGGGCGCCTGCTTCTGATAGAAGCATGGCCGCCTGAATCCTTCCGGGCAGCGCTCCATCGTGACGGGCCGGCCCTTCATCCACGGGAGAATCTGCGAGGCGATGCGCGCGTAGAACTTTGCGAGATCGAGCTTCGTCACCCCGTCGTCGGGCCAGAACGCCTTGGACGGGTTCGTGATCACGGCGCCGCCGAGCCGAACGGTCATACCTGGCCGGCCCGCAGGCGCGCGCGCCCCGCGGCTCCTGTGTCCGCCTCACGCGCACGAAACCCGTCGACCGACAACGCGCCGGGACCGGTCAACATGAGCGAGACGAGGGCCGCGATCAGCGTGAGGTTGAATTCGTATCCGTGCCCGACACCCGGAGCGTTCGTCCAGTTGAGGAAGAATCCCGAGGCGAGATGGACCTTCCACACGGCGACGAGCATCGAGATCGTCAGGATCGATGACGCGACGAGCGTGAACGCGCCGGCGATGAGGAGAAGGCCGCCGGCGATCTCCACGATGCTAACCAGCAAGGCGAGGGGGTACGCGGGAGTGAGACCCAGCTGCGCGAAGTAAGCAGCTGTGCCTGTGACGCCGCCGCCGCCCCAGATGCCGAGAAGTTTCTGCGCGCCATGCGCCGCAAACACCACTCCGACAGCCAGGCGGATGATAGTGGGCCCGAAAGGCGGCATACGCGCTCCGCGTGCAGCCGGCCCTGAAGGCCGGTCGCAGCCTGCACAGGCCGGCTATTGTGCACCCTTTCGCCCGGGAAAATACAGTATGCTCCGCGCTCAACGGTTCACGAGGTTCACGGGTTCACGAGTTCACGGGTTCACCGGTTCAGGACTACGGGAACCCGATTGCAGGACTCATGAACTCGTGCCCGTGAACTCGTGAACCTCGTGAACCTCGTGAACCCGTGAACCTCGTGAACCTGTGAACCCGTGACCCGTGAACCCACGAAGCGAGGGCGCTCATGTTCGATCGACGTGGATTCCTGAAGGCGGCGGGAGCGGCGGGCGCCGCTGTCGTCGCGTCGTTCACCGACGACGGCCTCGCGCGCGTCCATGCCGCCGGTCAGCACGCGTCGGGCCAGCCCTCGGCGCTCGCCGGCGACGAGAGCTACTGGCGCGAGATCCAGCAGGCGTTCACGCTCGATCGCACGATCATCAATCTGAACAACGGCGGGTGCTGTCCGAGTCCGCGCGTCGTTCATGAAGCCCTCAAGCGGTATCTCGACATCTCGAACCAGGCGCCCGTGTATCACATGTGGCAGATCCTGGAGCCGAACATCGAGACCGTCAGGCGGCGGCTGGCTGCGTCGTTCGGATGCGATCCCGAGGAGTTAGCGATCACGCGCAACGCGAGCGAAGCGCTGCAGATCGCGCAGCTCGGCATCGAGCTCCGCAGGGGCGACGAGGTCGTCACGACGAACCAGGACTACGGACGGATGATCGACACCTGGGAACAACGCGTCCGGCGTGACGGAATCAAGCTGACGAAGATCTCGTTCCCCGTGCCGCCCGCGTCGCTGAACGATCTCGCCGACCGGCTCCTCGCGGCCCTCACGCCGGCGACGAAGGTCCTGCACTTCTGCCACATCACGAACCTGACGGGACAGATTTTTCCCGTGAAGCGCATCTGCGACGAGGCCCGGAAGCGCGGCGTCAAGACCGTCGTGGACGGCGCACACGCATTCGCGCACTTTCCGTACAAGGCGGGCGATCTCGGGTGTGACTACTATGGAACGAGTCTGCACAAGTGGCTGCTCGCGCCGATCGGCACCGGGTTCCTCTACGTGCGGCGTGAGAACATCCCGTCGCTCTGGCCGTTGACGCCCGCCGCCGCCTCGAAGTCGGCCGACATCCGGAAGTTCGAGGAGATTGGCACGCACCCGGCCGCGAATCACAACGCGATCGCGGAAGCCATGAGCTTTCACGAGGGCATCGGGATCGAGCGGAAGGCCGCGAGGCTGCGGTACCTGCGCGATCGCTGGGCCAACCGTCTCGCGCAGAACCCGAAGATCCGGCTGCACACGAATCTCGATCCCGCGCACTCGTGCGCGATTGGTACCGTACAGATCACAGGCGTGCCGACGCCGCAAGTCGTGGCACGCCTGTGGGACAAGTGGCGCATCATCGCTACGCCCATCGTGCACGCTGAGTACGAGGGCGTGCGCGTGACGCCGAACGTCTACACGACGCTCGAAGAGATCGACACGTTCAGTGCTGCGATGGAGAGGATTGCGGCGGGGTGAACCTGAGATCCAAGGTTCAGGGTTCAAGGTTCAACGTTCAGGGTTCCGGTTCGAGGTTCAGGGTTCGAACCTTGAACCCTGAACCTTGAACCCTGAACCGCTATGATCCTTTGACAGGTTTGCCGTCGGCGTCGAAGATCTCGAGCGTGCCCCGCTTCCGCATGATGTCGGTGATCTTGCCGGCATCGCCGACCGCCACGATCTGCAGCTTCGCGGGATCGAAGTACTTCGCGGCCGCCGCCTGCGCCTGCGCGGCAGTCACGGCGCTGATCTTCGCCGGGTACGTATCCCAGTAGTCGGCCGGCAGGTTGTAGATCCAGTTCTGCACGTAGTAGCCGAGCATCTGGTCCGGGTTCTCGAGCGACAGCGCAAAGCCCGCGACGATCGCGCGCTTCGCGTCGTTCAGCTCCTTCTCGGGAACGGGCGTCGTGCGCATGGTCTCGATTTCCAGCATCAGGTCGGCGAGCGCCGGATCGGTGACGTCCGTCCGCACGTTCGTCGACGCCGACCACTGCCCTCTGTACGTCGTCGCCGAAAACGAGCTCCCGACTCCGTACGTGTAGCCCTTTTCCTCGCGCAGGTGCCTGAACAAACGCCCCATCGCGCCGCCCAGGACGCGGTTGGCGACCGTCAGCGGCACGTAGTCCGGATCGGTGCGCGTCATGGACTGCGTCCCGACCGTGAGGCTCGTCTGCACGGAGCTCGGACGTCCCACGAGGTACACCTTGGCCGGGCCCGCGGGCGGCGGGTCGGTCACTGCCGGTTTCGGCACGCCTGCTTTCTTCCAGGCGCCGAGCTTCGTGTCCACCAGCTTTCGCGCGTCGGCGAGCGTGATGTCACCGGCAAAGGCAATGAGCGCGTGATCGGGCACGAACCGCGTACGGTGGTATTCGACCATCGCGTCGCGCGTGATCGCGTCGAGCGTTTCCGGCGTCGCCGAGATTCGGCCGGCGGGATGGTCGCCGAAGACAACCTTCGAGAAGCGCTCCTGCGACAGGAACCCCGGCTGCGTGCGCTGCTGAATCAGCCCCGTGCGCGCCCGGGTCTTCAGCCGATCCCATTCCTCCTGCGGGAACGAGGGATTGAGGAGGATGTCCGCCGTGAGATCGAAGAGCCGGCCGACGTTCTCGGTCAGCGCACCGCCCGATACGGTCGCCATCGTGCCCGATGCCCCGCTGCCCACGTTCACGCCCGCAGCCATGGTCTCGAGCTCCTGCGAGATCTGCTGGGACGACTTCGTCTTGGTGCCTTCGCGCATCATCTGGGCGGCATAGGTGCTCAGCCCGATCATCGGTGCCGGATCGTAGTAGCCGCCGGCGCCGGGGATCAGAATCTGGAACGAGACGCGCGGCAGCCGGTGGTCTTCGAGGACCATCAACCTGAGCCCGTTGGCGAGCGTCGCTTCCTGTGGCTTTGGAAGCTTGACCTTCAGCACGTCGTTCGAGACGGGGGCTTTGCCCTTGATGACCATCCCGGCCGACGGGGGCGGCCCCTGCTGGCCGGGCGCGAGCTGCCCGGACAGCGGAGAGACCGTGAGCGCGGCCAGGGTTACTCCGAGAAAAACGGCTGTCTTGCGCATCACAGATCTCCTTTCGCCGGCGCGACCTTCGACGGCGCCGCGGCGGGCGCCTTCTGCACGGTGATCACTACCGTCCGGCCCGTCTTGACCAGATACTGTTTCGCGACCCGCTGCACATCGTCCGGCGTCACCTTCGCGATGCGGTCGGCCGTGGTGTTGAGGCGCCCGGGCTGATCGTAGAAGAGCGCATCCTCGCCGAGCGTCACCGCGCGGCCGAGCGCGCTGCCGAGGTTGTTGACCAGCTGGTTTCGCGCGCTGTTGCGTGCCTTCTCCATCTCCCAGCTCTCAATCGGTCCGGTCTTGACGCGCTCGATCTCCGCTTCGATGGCCGCCTCGAGATCGGCGACGGCCTTGCCCTGCGTCACGGTGCCGACGACGGTGAAGAGCGCCGGGCCGCGGTTCTGCCCCGGGAAGGCGCTGACGCCAGTCGAGAGCTCCTTCTGACGCACGATGTTCTCGAAGAAGCGCGACGCCCGGCCGCTCGACAACACGTTCGACAGCACCTGGAGCGCGTCGGCGTCGGGATGTGAGCTCGGCGGGATCTTGTAGACCATGTCGAGCCTCGTCAGGCGCGCCAGACTGTCCTCGATCGTCGTGCGTCGCTCCTCTTTCTGGGCAGGCTCGGTCATGTCGACCTGCGGCGGCGGAGGCTGCGACGGAATCGTTTCGAAGTACTTCCGGACCTTCTCGAGCGTCACCTTCGCGTCCACGTCGCCGACGATGCTGACGACGGCGTTGTTGGGGGCGTAGTAGGTCTTGAAGAACGCGGCGACGTCTTCCACCGTGGCGGCGCTCAGATCCGCCATCGACCCGATGACGGAGTGCTCGTACGCGAAGTTCTCGTACGCGAGCTCGTCGCGGACCTCGAAGGTCTTGCCGTACGGCTGGTTGTCGACGCCGAGCCGGCGCTCCTCCTGGACCGCGTTCCGCTGGTTGTCCAGGTTGGCCTTGGTGATCTCGAGCGATCGCATCCGATCGGCCTCGAGGAAGAGCGCGAGATCCAGCTGGTTCGCCGGCAGGATCTCGTAGTAGAGGGTGCGGTCCTTGTTCGTCGTGCCGTTCATCGATCCGCCGTTGGCGAAAATCAGCTGCGGATGCTCGAGCGCGCCGACGTTTTCCGAGCCCTTGAACATCATGTGCTCGAAGAGGTGCGCGAAACCCGTGCGGCCCTTCCGCTCGTCGCGCGACCCCACGTTGTAGTTCACGGCGATGGCGAAGACCGGCGCGTTGTGATCCTCCGAGATGATCACGCGGAGACCGTTCTTCAGCTTGGTATCGGTGAACTCGATCTTCTTGACAGGCGCCGCGGAGAGGCTGAGCGCTGCCGTCGCGCTCAGCACTGACACCGTCAGGCCTCGGCGGAGTGAAACGGGCATGGATCCTCCTGCTGCTGAAAGTAGCGAGAGGATACTACGGGGGGATTTTGGGGCAGGTTCAGGGTTCAGGGTTCAAGGTTCAGGGAACCCCGAACCGGAACCGGGAACCCGAACCTTGAACCCTGAACCCTGAACCTTGAACCGCCGCCGTCAAAAGTAGATAGTCACCCCCACCGTCCACATCGAGCCACTGTGGGACGGCAGGAGACCGGTGATGAGCGAGTTGGTTCCTGTCGCGGGCGCGGCGGCAGGGTCGTCGTCATCGTCGAAGCTCAGGAAGGTGTAGCGATAGTCTGCGTGCACGCCGGCGTGGTTGCCCATCCGGAATTCGGCGCCGAAACCCGCATGCCATCCGAATTCCCGGGTGGTGACGGACTCTTCCACGACTTCGTCCAGCGATTCGACGGTGCGGCTGTACCAGCCCGGTCCGCCGAGCACATAGGGCTTGAAGCTGCCGGCAGCCAGGTAGAGCAGGAGCGAGGCCTGGATGGGCGTCTCCCTGACGCGTTCGTTCAGGAGCTCGAAGGTCTCCGTCTTCCTGTCGAGCGATACCTCCACGGCGGAGCGCTGACCAATGCCCGAGGCGGATTTGGCCACCGAAGAACCGCACGGAATCATCTTCCAGCTCGGTATCGGCCTCACCACGGCCATGCGGGCGCCGATGCCGAATTGCGCCGCGGCCGGCGGCGGGGCGGCAGCCGCCAGCGCGGCGCAGAAGACACACGGAGAGCAGCACGCGCTGAGCGAATCTCATGAAACCTCGTGAGTTACCAGTTATCGGCGGCTCACGCGACGATCTTTAGGTCGCGCAACGACGCGCTCGGGCTGGGGAGCGGGAAGGCCGGAGGCAAAGGACATCGCTGCAGCCGACCGGAGGCGGAACGCGAAGCACCCTGCGAAAGTGCTGACGTTAATCATGGACACCAGTACCGGACCAGCCCGGTATGGCCCCCAGCGATCCGCCCCCGGTCGATTGCAGCGATGAATGGTGGAGTGAAAGCCCGTCGTCGAACATCCGCACGAACAAAGAGCCACCGCCGCGGAACCCTGGACGGGAGACGGGTTCCGCAGGGTGGCCAGGTGACTGCTTACGCGATCACCTTGATCACGACGCGCCGATTCTGCGCGCGGTTGGCTCTGGTCTTGTTGTCGGTAACCGGCTTCTCTTCGCCGTAGCTGATGACGTTGATCTTGTGGAGCGGCACCTGGTGCGTTTCATACAGGTAGCGCTTCACGTTCTCGGCGCGATCGAGGCCGAGCTTGAAGTTGATGTCCTTCGGGCCGACGTTGTCGGTGTGCCCTTCGATCTCGATGTAGGCACCGTTCGGGTTCGCCTTCAGCTGCTGCACCAGCGCGTCGAGCTCGGGCCCGACGTTCTCCGGAACGGCCGCCGTGCCGAACTTGAAGTTGCCCTTCTCCTCGTTGAGCACGACTTCGTAGACGATCCGCTTGGACGCCTTTTCGATGGCGTCCGCGCGCGTGTTCACCGCGGCCGCTGAGGCGGCTGCAGCGTCAGCCGACTTGCCGGCAGCCATCGCGCGCTGATCGGCGGCGGACGCTTTCTGATCGACTTCACCGATACGCGCCTCGTTGGCGCGCGTCCGCTCCTGCGTCTCCTCGAGGGAGCGCGAGAGCGTGTCGACCTTCTGGTTGACCTGGCCGACTTCGCCTCTTACGAACTTCTTGGTTGCGCACGCCGTAGATCCGCCGAGGACGAGCGCGAGCAACGGTACCGCCAGCACGACTTTCTTCATGATTAGACTCCTCCGTCTATGAACGTCAGATACCCACTGGAACCCACTGGAACCCGGAACGCCAATTTCGTGCCGTTCTGGTCGGAACCGCGTTCACCTCTCCTGCTTCGCGATTCCCGTCTCCACCACGTTCGCTGAGCTTCTAGCTCTCAGTTCTCCTGGCCGCCTCTATTTCGAACCTGACCCGATCCCGCCGGGGGCGGTGCCCCGCCACCCGCGGAATATCCACTACGCGCCCGCACCACGTGCTCCCGATCGCGGGCCCGAACTTCCAACGGCCTCCAGCCTTCCCGCGCCGACGCTTCGAACGCCAGCATGTACTGGTGCCGCATCTCGCTGACGATCTGCCGCGCGGCGATGCTCGTGTGCGCGGGAGAGATCGCGATGAAAATGTCTCCGCCCGTCCATCGCGCCAGATCGCTGAGGCCGCTGCTCATCGATCCGGTGCCGTAGTCGGGGTTGCGCGGGTCGTCGACCGGCGACATGACCGCCACGACATACACCGGCACGTCGATGCTGCTCGCGATCGCCGAAACTTCGGGAGCCGTCAGCCGGCTCTTCGTATCGATGCCGTCGGTGAGGACGACGATCGCCGCGCGCTGTGTCATGCGGCCGCTGCCGCCCGACGTGTTCGCGACGGCCTTCGCCGTCTCGGCGATCGCATCGTAGAGCGACGTCTGACCGAACGGCTGCTCGACGTCGTCGAGCCTCGACTCCAGACCCTTGAAGTCCTTCGTGAAGTCGGTCGCGCGATCGAGTTGTGTATCGAACGCGAACAGCGCCGCCTGATCTCCGCTCTTCAGCGAGCTGAAGATGTGTCGTGCGGCTTGCCGGGCGTCGACCGCCTTCGTCCCCACCCGCATGCTTCCACTGATGTCAAAGAGCACCGCGACCCGAACCGGCCCATCCGCTTCCGACTGAAACCCGATGATCGGCCGCCGCTCGCCGCCTTCCACGACGATGAAGTCGTCGCGGGACAAATCGGAAACGAACCGGCCTTTCTTGTCCCTCACGACCGCCGAAACGGAAACCAAATCCACTGCCGACTTGAACCTGGCCGGCGGCTGCTCGACGGGTGGAGGCGCGGGCGGCGCAGTGTTCTGCGCGACCGCCGACCCCATCCCCATCAACAGCGCTGCCGGGACTGAGGCCGACAGGACGGCCAGGCGCCCCAGCATGCGCTCAGCTGTTCCAAAGAGCCTGCCATGCATATAAGTCTTTGATTTGCTATGAGATAACATCCTGTAGTCCCCAAGACGACCGTTAAATCGCGTAGAATTTACGCGATCTATGAAAACCGCGCCTGTTATCTACAAAAGCCGGGCCCATTCCAGAAACCCGCGATTTTGCTGATAGAATCTGCGGAAATGGCTGTCCGTACGACCCACGCCATCCCCGTTGCCTCACGAATCGGGGGCTTTGTCTACGCAATCCGCAATATCGTGACGGAGGCCCAAAAGGTTGAGGCAGCCGGACGGAAGGTCCGATATCTCAACATCGGCGATCCCATCATCTTCGGCTTCGAGATTCCGCCCCACATGCTCGACGCCGTCGAAGCAGCGATCCGAGGCGGGAAGAATGGCTATGCGCCGTCGGTCGGCATTGCGGCGGCGCGGGAAGCGGTCGCCGCCGACTGCGAGCGGCGGGGAATGCCGGTCTCTCCGGACCGGGTCGTGATTACCTCCGGGACGTCCGAAGGCATCGAGCTGGCGCTCACCGCCCTGGCCGAAGCGGGCGATGACGTCCTCGTGCCTGTCCCGACCTATCCATTGTACACAGCTGTGCTTGCGAAGATCGGCGCGCGGCCCGTTTTCTATCGAACCGATCCCGGCCGCGGCTGGCTGCCCGACGTCGAGCATGTACACAGCCTCGTGACTCCCGCGACACGCGCGCTCGTTGTTATCGACCCGAACAATCCGACGGGCGCGACGTATCCAAGCGGCGTCCGCGAGGCGCTCGTGGAGATCGCCGATCGCCACGGTTTTCCGCTGCTCGCCGACGAGGTCTACGCAGATCTCGCGTACGACGGCCCCGTCGCTGCAATCGCGTCCGGACGTCCCGACGCGCCGGTGATCTCGTTCTCCTCGCTCTCGAAGGCGTACCTCGCTCCAGGCTGGCGTGCGGGGTGGATGGCCGTCTCCGGCGGCGATCGGATGGACGATGTCTTGTCCGCGATCAAGAAGCTCGCGGACGGCAGGCTCTGCGCCACCGGACCGATGGATACGCCATTGTCGCGGCTCTCAACGGCGACCGGTCGCACCAGCAGGAGTTTCGCGACGCGCTGCGCGTCCGGGCCGAGCTGACGACGAAGCGGCTCAACGCCATCCCGGGCATCACGGCGGTGGCGCCGACGGCGGCGTTCTACTCGATGCCGCGTGTCGCGCTGCCGCCAGGAAAGACCGACGCGGACTACGTCCTCGGGCTGCTCCGCGCAACCGGCGTGCTGTGCGTCTACGGTTCAGGATTCGGGACGCGTCCGGAAGACGGCTTCTTCAGAGTCGTATTCCTGGCGTCGCCCGACGAGCTGTCGCAGATTTACGACGACATCGCGGGGTTTACGGGGGAGTTCCTCTCGTAGGCTTTAGGCTTTCGGCTCTTGGCTTTGGGCTTTGCCACGAGCGCTCAGGCCTAAATCGCAGCGGCTGGGATCGGAATGCCTTTGCTAAAGCCGAGAGCCCAAAGCCCTGAGCCTTCGTATATTCCCTTATGGCCTCCCCAGCCCCTCCCTCGTCTGCGGCGGACCGCGCGCGTAGTGGCTTCACACGTATACGCGCGATCTCTCGGGCGAGGACCTGCACCGCCTTTTCACGGACGACACGCGGGACGCGTACGACTTCTTCGCCAGAGGCCTGGACCGGGGAGAAGCTCGCCGGCCTGCCTTGGTGGAAGCGCGCGGCCATGCGTTTCCGCCAGGTCTTCATCGCGTTCACGCTGAAGCTGCCGCGGCGCGCCGCGCGGTCTACGTCGCCGCGCTCCTGATCGCGCTGCTGGGAATCATCCGGCTGTTCGAGGGCTTCGCGCCAGTCTCGGTCCCGCTCGGCATTCCGTTCTTCCGCGTCGCGGTCGTCATGCCCGTGTGGGCGGACGGGACCTTCGCGCTCATCGTCAGCCTCGTGCTGGTGAACCTGCTCGTGCTGCTCGAGGTCGCAGAGCGATTGTCGCTGAAGGGCGAACGAGGTCGCGCGCGAGATTCAACTCGCGCTGCTGCCGACCGGCACATACACGTCGGGCGACGTCGAGATTCGGGTTTCACGAAGCCGGCCAACACCGTCGGCGGCGATTTCTACGACGTGCTGCCGCAGGCCGACGGACGCGTTGTCGTCACGCTCGGCGACGTAGCGGGCAAGGGCAGCCCGGCGGCACTGCTGATGGCGCTTCTGCTCGCGGCCATGCGGACCCTCGTCGAGGAGCGGCTTGCGCCGCCGCGGGCTCGTGGCGCGCCTCAACATCCAGATCTGCCGGCACAGTCCCGCGTCACGTTTCATCACGCTGGTCTACGCGCTCTACGATCCCGCGAGCGGCCGGCTCACATACGTCAACGCCGGACAGACCCTCCGCTCATCCGCCGGCGCGACGGCCGCTTCGAACGGCTCCACGGAACGGGCATCGCGCTCGGGCTCTTCGAGCACTCGGAGTACGGCGCGGCCGAAATCGTCCTCGAAGCGGGAGAGCTGCTCGTCTTCTACAGCGACGGCATCACGGAAGCGGAGGATCCCTCGGGACAGCCGCTCGAGGAAAGCGGTCTCGAGCTCGTCCTCGAACGGGTTGCGGATCGTCGATCGTGACGCCGGAATCTCTTCGTCCTGTCGCGACACAGGCGCGACGAACATGTATCCGCGCTTCGTGACCGTCTTGATGAGACGCTGGTCGACATCGCCAAGCGCCTGCCGGATGTCGCTCACGCACCGGGCAACCAATTCGTCCGCCACGTTCAGATCGGCCCAGACCGATCTGATCAGCTCGTCCTTGGCGACGAGCCGGCCGGCATTCGCGACCAGATAGACGAGGACCGCGAAGCTCTTCGGGCGCAACGCGACGTCGCGACTGCCGGCGCGCACGCAGCCGCGAATCGGATCGAGCGTATATCCCGCGAAGCAGAACGCCCTTTCGCCGATCGCTTGCACCAAGGTCTCCGTCGGGCGGCATCACATTCGCCGCCTCAGTAGATTGCAGCACAATTTCCAAAGATTTTCATGCGGCTTTCACGACCTGGCCGGCATTCCGGCCTACGCTGCGAACTCGCCGAAACCGATCGAAATCCCATGACCGCTTCACACGATAGTCCACCGACCAAGTTGGATCGCCCCATCGAGGTCGGGCCGCACGACTGGACCCAACGGGATTTCTATCGGCTGATGTCGGCCCTGGTCGTCCCACGTCCGGTCGGATGGATATCGACGGTGTCGGCGGCAGGCGTCAACAATGTTGCGCCCTATTCCTTCTTCAACCTGCTGGGCAGCGATCCGCCCTATGTCGGCTTCGGCTCGACCGGCGCAAAGGACAGCATTGCGAACCTACGCGACGTGCCGGAGTTCGTGGTCAACATCGTGTCCATGCACCTCTTGGCGACGATGAATCTCACGGCGCACCGATTTTCCGCCCGAGGAGGACGAGTTCCGCTGGGCGGGCCTCACCTCGGAGCCGTCTGCGAAAGTCCAGCCGTTCCGGGTCGCGGAAGCGAAGGCGCATCTCGAATGCGAGGTGGTGCAGATCGTCAGCGACCGCAACACGCACATCACGCTGGGGCGGATCATCCATGCGCACGTCGATCCGAGCGTCTGGAAAGACGGACGTGTCGACCCGCGGCTGCTCGATCCGGTCTGCCGCCTTGCCGGCTCGGCCTATGCCAGCCTGGGCGAGTTAACAAACCTGGCGCGGTTGTCTTGGGGTGACGTCAAAGCGGCGCGCCAAAAATTGGCGGTCGCGTCGAGATCCTGATCCGGGAGAAGCATCATGAGCCTTCACCGCCGTAAACTGATGCGTCTTGCCGTCGGCATCATCGCGCTCCCGGCCGTCCCCCGCATCGTGGCCGCACAGACCTATCCCGCCCGGCCGGTGCATCTGGTCGCCGGATTCGCCGCAGGCGGCCCGACCGATGTAGCTGCCCGCATGATCGGCCAGTGGTTGTCGGAACGCGTTGGGCAGCCTTTTCTCGTCGAGAACCGCCCAGGCGCCGGCGGCAATCTCGCGACCCAGTCGGTGGTGGGCGCCGCCCCCGACGGCTACACGCTCCTCCTCGCCGCATCCGCGAATGCGATCAACGCGGCCGTCTATGCCAAGCTCAAGTTCAATTTCATCGAGGATATTGCGCCCGTTGCGGCCATCATGCGGCAGCCGTTCGTCATGGTGACAAACCCTGCTGTTCCGGCCGCGACCGTTCCTGATTTCATCGCCTACGCCCGCAGCAATCCAGGCAAGGTCGCCATGGCGTCGGCCGGCAACGGCACACCACACCACGCGATGGGCGAGCTGTTCAAGATAATGACCGGGCTGACATTGGTGCACGTGCCCTATCGCGGCGAGGCGCCGGCGCTCACCGATCTGCTCGGAGGGCAGGTTCAAATGATGTTCGCGTCCGTGTCCGGAACGATCGGATATCTGCGGGCCGGCACGTTGCGCGGCCTTGCGGTGACCACCGCGACCCGCGCGCAGATGCTGCCCGACGTCGCTACGGTGGGAGATTTCGTACACGGCTTCGATGCGAGCGCCTGGCTCGGGATCGGTGCGCCCAAGGGCACGTCCGGCGATATCATCAAAAGGCTCAACAGCGAGATCAATCGTGGCCTTGCCGAGCCGAAGATCGTTGCGCGTCTTTCCGATTTTGGCGGCATGGCCCTTCCGGGTTCGCCTGATGAGTTCAAGCAACTGATCGCCGACGACACGCGAAAATGGGCCAAGGTCGTCAGCCTGGCCGGGATCAAGGTCGATTGATCTGCCGATCGACGAAATCCGCTTGCAACGCACGGTCGGACCGTACATTCGGGTCAAATGCTACAGGTTCGGTGCACATCGAAAACCGCTCAATGTCCGCTTCGCTCCGAAAGCGACCGAATTGCTGCGTCGCCGCGAAATGTCGCGATGGGCCATCAGCAGACATGGCTATCTTATTGGCTCGAGATGCAAGCCAAGCGCAGCGTCATGCTTCGGTCTGGGATCTCAGTTCTGATGGGGTCATCAGATAGCGTCGTTTGAAACGCCTGTTGAAATGTGAAACGTCGCCAAAGCCCGCCTCGGACGCAATCGCGGCTATCGACCAGATCGCGTAACGCGGACTTGCCAACATGTTGCGGGCTGCTTCGAGCCGTCGTTCGAGAACGAACTCCGAAAAGGTCGTTCCAGCTTCTTCGAACAGAATCTGAACGTAACGTGGCGAGACACCCTGTCGCGCAGCCACCTGATCAAGGCTTCAGAGTCGCGTTTTGAACTATGTCGGCTTTGATGGATTCGAACCGTGCTGTACGAACGCCTCGTCGGCCGGCGATCTCCTGGCCTTCGTCCGTCGCACCGATGGCAAGCGAGATCAGGTCATAGATGTGCGTTGCTGACAGTCGGCCGAGTTGCGGATTCGCGATCCGCTCGGGCAGGTTCGAAACATAGGCCCGCAGCAGCGATAGGGCCTCAATATCCCGGGGAACTCGAAGCGCCGCGGCCGCTCCGACATTCCTGGCTAACGTCGAAATCGCGGTGAAGGGGACGCGAACGGCAATGTACGTGGTGTCCACGAGCTGACAAAGGGGCCGGCTCACGATACACGAGCAGGACGCCATCGCCGACCCGCGGGACACCCTCTCGCCGGCCCTGCGTAACGGCCGAATGCCCGCCAGTTTTCATCATCAAGCAGATTGTGTCCTCGCCATCGGCAAGCTTCGGCGCAGGAGCGCCGTTTTCGCAGTACTTCCGACACGTCCGGTCTCCCCTGACTCCGGACCAATCGCTGCATTGCCGCGAATGGTTGAAACGGGCCATTAGCGACCACCTGCAAGCATTGCTCACATATTGCCGTGCCCGCGCTTGATGGTCTGGCGCATGATCGGTGCCGTGACCTGGTCGGTGATCTGGATGTTCCAGATTTCGCTTTCGCCCTGCGCGGCGAAGTCGGCGAACAGCTTCGGGATGACCGACACATCGCGAATCTCGTGGCCGCGCAGGCCGAAGCCGCGTGCGATGTTTTCGAAGCGCGGGCCGGCCGAACACCGCCAGGCTGTCGTCGAGGCCGTCGGCGCGCAGCTTGTGAAACTCCGAGCCGTATCCGCCGTCGTTCATCAGCGCAGATCAGGATGCGATATCCCTGACGCTTGAGCGTCTCGAGCTCCTGGATATGGAACAGGAACCCGCCGTCGCCTTCGAACAGCACGATCTTGCCCTCGCGGCCCTGCCGGCGCGCAGCCGCAACCCCAAGCGCATAGCGACAGGCCGTTGCCGACCGCGCCGAATTCACGGACCGTCGTGTAGCGCTCCGCCGGCCTGCCACGCATCTGGGTGTTGAAATAGGCCTGATGGCCGCCGCCGACGACGATGTCCCAGTCCTTTGGAACGACCGCGTCGATGGCCTCGATCACCTTGCGCGGATCCAGCACCCCGGGCGCGATGTCGAACGGCTCGAGTCCGCCGGCTCGGTCGCGATGCGATGCGCCAGCTCTTTCGTGCGTATCGCCGCCGCCGTCGGTTTGCCGACGCCCAGCTTCTTGTCGAGGCCGGCAAGGATCGCCTCGACGCCGACGAGCGCATCCGATCTGACGTAGATGTCGGCGGCCTTCTGCCCATCGCGCAAGCCGCGTGGGGCATCGTCCAACTGGATCTTGCAGGCCTTTGCGAAGTTGTGCCCGCCACCGACGTAGTAGGACAGGCTCGTGCCGACCGCGAGCACGACGTCCGCGGACTCGTACATCTCCTTGCCCAACGACGTGAAGTAGCTGCCGGTGATGCCGAGCCCGAACGGATGGTCGTGGAAAAGACCGCGCGCGGGCAGCGTGTTGGAGAGCAAGGCGCCGCAGCGATCGGCGAGCTTGATCACCGCATCGCGCGCGCCGGACCACAGCACGCCACGGCCACCGAGGATGATCGGCCGCTTTGCCGCGGCCAGCCGCTCGACGGCCTCGGCCACGACCTCGGGATCGGGGTGCATGCGCCCGACCTTGGGCTGGTACATCGCCGAGGTCTCGTAGGGCTGGTTGGCCATGTATTCGACCTTCTGCAGGTCGTAGGGAATGCCCAGCACCACCGGGCGCCGCTCGTACTTGGCGATGTGGAAGGCCTCGCGCACGTAGTCCATCATGCGCGGCACGCTATGCGCGGCGATGTAATGCGCCCCGGTCGCCGTCACCAGCGGCGCCTGGTCGATGTCCTGGTTGTAGAACTTGGCGTTGATCGGCGACTCGCCGGCGAACACCACCATCGGCAGGCGGGCGCGAGCCGCGGCCGGCAGCGCCGTCATCAACTGGGTCACGCCAGGGCCGCACGTGACGGAGGCAACGGCGAGCTTGCCGGTGGCTACGTTGTAGGCTGTCGCCGCCGCGACGGTGGCGTGCTCGTGCCTGACGTGGACGGTATGCACGCCCGGCAGTTTGGCAAAGGCGGTGGACCAGTGCATGTTGCCGTCGCCCATCAGGACGAACTGCGTGTCGACTCCCTCCGCAAGGAACGCTTCTGCGAGGGCTTCGTACATTTTGGGCATGGGCGCGGTACCACTTGGATTGTGAGGTGATCTGGTACGCAACAAGCATGCCCGGCGACGCCCAGTCAATTCAATTGAGGCCTGAGAAAGGTGCCCTTTGGCAGCAGAGCGCGCGCAACCAGGTTGCCCTTCGCGGCGCCGTCGCCCAGCATCTCGGGGTGTATGACCGCTCAGGGTTATGAGCGACAAAACTCAAGCTGAGCACAACGGGTCCGCTCATCCCCCGATCGCCGACATGACAGCGGACGTCGATTTCTGTCGCTCAGGGCCCAGGCCGTGTGAAAATCGCTTGGAAGGCCCGCACCGTGGGCCGCGATGGCGCGTTTTGCGCCGCCGAGGTTTCGATTCCGCGGGATCGACCTCCTGGCCGCCACAAAGTCACCCAGAGGCTTCCTGTCATGGTCGATTGATCGCGCGGCCCCCGTACCTCACGCTCGCATCGCCTCCAGCAATCCGTCTACACCCGCAATCATCATCACGCGCTTCATGTTGTAGGCGAGCACATTGAGCGCCATCTCGGTGGCCACTTTGGGCATCCTTTTCGTGAGAAAGTGGGTTGCTCCCATCCAACATTTGATCGTGCCGAAGGGATGCTCCGCAGTCTGACGCCGCACCGCCATCTTTTCTGGGTGACGATCGAGACGTGCCTGCACGGTCTCCAGCACAGCCTCATGCTCCCATCGCGTGATGCGCCGCTCGATGCCGGTTGTGCACCGAGCT
>CAWGBU010000006.1:0-179623 GCA_963820905.1 uncultured Acidobacteriota bacterium
GTGCGCCGTGGGCTCCCGCTGTGGCCGCGCCAGGCTCGCCCGCGTATTCCTCGCACGACACCGAGGGGTTCCAGTCCACGAACATCCCGCTCGGATTGTTCTTCCACGCCCAGACGTGCAGCTCGTAGAACGCGCCGCCGCCGTAGCGGTGCGGGCTGCCGACGAAGAGAAAGTGCTGACCCATCAGCACCGGAGGGCCAATCCCCTTCGCGTCCCACAACGCCGCATCCACGACGTACTCGACCGCGACCAGCCGCAGCCTGCCGCCGCGCTGCTCGTACACGAGGACCTCAGGTTTGCTCGCCTCGAGCGCGTCGTCACCAATCAGCGTGCCGTTGACGTAGTGAACGCCCATCGCGCCCTCTTCCGGTCCGCTGACGCAGCTTCCGGCTGAGCCGTATCCTTCGAGTATCGCGTTGTTCACATCGAGAAACTTGCGCGTCTCCTGGCGGACTTCTCGGACCAGGCCGGTCGATTGATTCTGACGGTCGTCGGCGGTTCCGAGCGCCATGACCGCGGGTACCCCGCAGATGATGACGCCGAGGCCGATCACCATGAGGTGTTTCACCTTCATCGAATGTCTCCTTTGTTGCGCGATCCCATGTCGGGCGGTTTACCTGCGCTGAAGGGATCTACTCAGTCGGGCGGGAAACGTGACAGGCGGCTACTGCCGGCCGGAGATTCGACGGCGCCATGTCTCGGCCTCGTAACGGCGATGCCAGGGCACGCTGGGGCGCGCGACCGCGTCGTAGCGAGAAACGGTAGCGGCCGACGCCCCTGTTCGGCTGAGCTGCCGTTGCGCCCACGCGAGAATGAGCTGCATCTCGTCGTCTCGTTCGCGCACCCGTTCCCGCGCGAACAGTTCGACGAGAAGCTTTTCGGCGGACGAAGCATCGCCCGCGCCAATGAGCGCGGCCGCGTGGACCCCGACGTGGCGGCCGACCTCCGGCTCAAGCTCCGACGGTAGCCTCGCAAGATCACGCACGCGGATTCGCGCCGCGTCGTCGAGCGTCGTCGAAAGGACGCAGAGCCGTGCCAGCCAGTACGCCCGATCGGGATTGCGCGTGTTGCCGAACTGCCGCATGGCATCGGCGCAGCCCGTGTCGACAGCGGATCCGTCCCCGCCGGCTGCGCGGGTCAGCGTCTCCAGGTAGATGAGCTGTGTCGAATCAGGACGCCTTCCACGCGCGGCCGCGAACGCCCGCTGCGCCTCTCCCCAGCGGCCAAGCTCCGCAAGGGCGTGGGCGTAGGTCGTGTGCGTTTCCCACGTGGTGTTCGGATCCGTGACGGTCGACTCCAACGCGGCGACCGCGGCCGAATAGCTCCGCTGGAACAAGAGATTGTCGGCGATCGTCGTCCTCCAGTTCCTCTCGCGACGCGGCGGAACGTCGGGCGCGATCCGCGGATCCGCCGCGAGAGCCATCAACCGATCGGCCGGCAACGCCACCAGCTGCGTGCCGAGCAGCTCATGTCCGGACAACAGCTGTGAGAGCCTCTCGAGCGTCTCGACGGGACGCGCTTCTGTTTTGAGATCCCAGACCGTCGTATCCCGTCCGCCAATCTGTACCCGCGAACTATCCGGCGAGAACGATGCGGACAGCGGGATCACGGGCAGATGCCGTTCGGGAGTGAGTGGCTCACCGGTCTCCATCGACCAGACCCGGGCGCGCCGATCCCAGCTCGTGGCGACGAGCCATCGATTGTCCGCACTGACTTGCGCCGAGGTGATTGGACCGGTCAGCTGCAAGGGAGGGAACCGCGGCGAGAGATCCCGGGCGTTGAGAACATGGATGGAGCCGGTTTCTGTCAGCACGACGACGGCCCTTCCATCCTTCGACGCGACGATGAACGACCCCTGGGAGATGCCAGCGAACGCCGTGCTCGACGTGCCGTCGAGGTTGCGCAGTTCGAGTCCACGAGTGCCTGCCGTTGCCAGCTGCGAGTTGGACACGAACGCCGCCGCGCTGTCGGGAGACCAACTCGCACGGAGGACAGGTTGACCGGTCGACAGCCGCCAGAGCTGAACCTGTCGGGTGACCGGTGCGACGGTCACGCAATGCTCGCCATCCGGGCTGAACGCTCCGATCAATGCAGATTCAGTCTGCGGCAGCGCAGCGATGCGACGGCCGCTGGGCACCTCCCAGAGCGTGGCGTTGGCAGGCACATCCGCGGAGAACGTCAGCAGCCTGCGACCATCAGGACTGAACGCCAACCTCTGCACCGCGCCCGCCGTGTGGCGCAGCTCACCGGATACCGGTTCACCGCTCGCGGCATCCCACAGCCGCGCCGACCCGTCCCTGGACGACGTGGCTATCAGCTTTCCGTCGGGGGTGTACGACACGAAGCGGACGCTCTCGCCGTGCCTGAGCGGCGGGAGCAGCACCTCGCCGGTCACAGAATCGAGCACGGTGGCTTGACCCGTGTAAGGTGGAGACGCCGCTCCGCTCGCCAACGCGATTCGCCGGCCGTCCGGACTGAATTCACTCATCCAGGTGTACCGAGAGGATGGCCATGTCGAGCGCCCGGCCGTCGTCAGCTCCCAGATGCGAATCATCCCTTCGCTGTCGGCTGTCAGCAGCCGGCGGCTCTCCCGAAGGAACCCGACGAACGGAACCGCGGCGGCGTGCGGAAGCGCCGCCGTGAGCGGGTCGCCCAGTACGTTCCAGACGCGGACCGCTCCGTCAGAGTGTCCCGCCGACACGAAGGTCCCGTCGTCGGAGAGATCCAGCGACAGGCAGTTGGTGTTCGGTCCGAGGCGAGCCGGCGGCCCCGGTTGGCCCAGCACCGCACGTACGGGACCATCCATCCCGCACAGAAATGCGCTCGTCCGGTCCGCCGACACGCGAACCGAGTTGGCGCCGCTCGGAATCATGGGCGTGCGCCCGGATCGCGGCGTGCCCCTGGGCAGATCCCAGATCTGGATGACGCCGCTCCGCGCGGTTGTCACCAGGGTGTTTGCGTCGAGGCGGCTGACGCCGACGAGCTCGTCGTCGCCGCGCAATTGCGCGACCGGCCGACCACTGTCGATATCGACGAGCCGCAGCAACCCGTCCAGACCTGCCGCCGCTATTGTGCGGCCTTCGTCCAGGAATTCCGCGAAGGTCGCGCCCTCGACGTGCAGCGACGTGATGACGCGGCCGGAATCGAGCGCGCGGACCGCAATCCCGCCTGCCCGATCCGCTGTGAGGAACCTGTTTGCGGTGGCCGACACGCGCACGAGATGTACTGGCGATCCCTGAGCGATCGTGGGCATCGCCTCTTTGCCAGTCCCGATGTCCCAGACGCGCACGGCGCCACGCTCATCAACCGTCACGACGCGACCGGCGCCAAGCCTCAGGTCGACGATCGGCGCTGGATGCAGCAGTGGACTTGCGACACTGCGGCCGTCCGATGGATCCCAGAGCTTCACGGTTCCGCCGAGATCCCATGTCGCGAGCGTCCGACGATCGGGCGCGAGAAACGCCCCGACGAGTCCGTCGTGCCTCCAGATGCGAACCGGATGCGGAACGCCGTCGAGCACGTGGCCGATCCGGACTCGATGGACCTCCTCGGCCCGCGGTCCGCCCTCTTCGAGCTGCAACGCTCGAACGAGCCATGGCAGCGCTCGAAGATCCTGGCCCTCGCTGGCGAGGTCGAGTCCCGTGGTCACGTGCAGGACTTTCAGCCGCTGCCGGTTCTCGCGGCGTGCGCGCTCGGCACCGATCCACATGACGGAGCTCACGACGGCGCCGGCGATGAGCGCCGCAATGGCGACGCCGGCGCCGATGGAGGCGCCGCGGTGCCTGCGCATCAGTTTGCCGAGCCGGTACTGCAGTCCTGGCGGACCCGCCACCACCGGCTCGCTCGCGAGGTGCCGGCGCACGTCGCTCCGGAGCTCCGATGCCGAGGCGTAGCGCCGCGCCGGCTCCTTCTCCAGCGCGCGATTCGTGATCCATTCGAGATCGCCGCGGAGCTGACGCACCAGCGCTCGCGGCTCGGTGAGCCGCCGCCTCGCGATCTCCTTGATCTCCGCGTCGGACTGATGGGTCAGGCGTGACGCGAGCCGCGGCGGTTCCTCCTCGCGAATCACGCGCAGCATCTCGAGAACGGCCTTGCGGCGCAGCTCCACCGCGTCGAAGGGCAAGGCGCCCACGAGGAGCTCGTAGAGCACCAGGCCAAGCGAGTAGATATCCGTCCGAGTGTCGACGGCTGCTTCCGTGAGGCCCGCCTGCTCGGGGCTCATGTACTCGGGCGTTCCGACCAGCGAGCCAACCTGCGTCTCCATCGTGTCCGCGGATAGCGATGGTCCAAGCGCCTTCGCGACTCCGAAGTCGATGACCTTGACGATCCCCCGGCCGTCACGATCGCTGACAAGGATGTTGGCGGGCTTCAGGTCGCGGTGGAGCACGCCCTTCTGATGGGCGTGTTCGACCGCTTCGCAGACCTGCAGGAATAGTTCGAGCCGCGCGGGGATCGGAAGCGCGTGCTGATCGGCGAACACCGTGATCGGCAGCCCCGCCACGTACTCCATCGCGAAGTACGGGCGGCCGTCGTCGCCGAGACCGGCGTCGAACACCGTGGCGATGTGCGGGTGATTGAGGATCGCCAGTGCCTGCCGCTCGGAGTCGAACCGTGACAGCACCCGAGCGGAGTCGGCACCTGGCTTTACGACCTTGAGCGCGACATCGCGGCGGATCGGGTGCTCCTGGCGTGCGAGCCAGACGATCCCCATGCCGCCTTCGCCGATCTTCTCGATCAGCCGGTACGGGCCGAACACTCTTCCAGACGTCTCGACACCGGGTGCGTCGCCTGCGCCGTCGGCTTCGGTTTCGAGCGCCAACCCCATCAGGCATCGGGGACACAGCCCGCCAAGCGGGGAGTTGTCGGCGAGCCGTGCCCCGCACCGCGGGCACGCTGCGGATCGATCTGCCATTTTGGTCAACCCATCCGGGCTTCGACCTTGCCGCGCTCAGGTCCGGCGCACACTGACACCACTGTCAGGGAATACGGGATCTGGCGCTGAACGTGACTGCCGGCGCGCCGAGCGATCAGCCGGCAAGCACCCGCAGGAGAAACCGCAACTCTTCGTCGACCTCGTGGTTCTCGTGCACCGTCTCACGGATTTCGTCACGGAGCGCCTCGCCAAACCGGCGGCGCGCCCGATGCAATGCCGTGCGATGCGCGGTATCAACAGGGCTCTTGTGATCCTGCGAGTCGTCGCTCGATGCGGATCCCGGAGCGTCGGAAGTCAGGTACGGGCGAACGGCCTCGAACACCTCCTTCTGGCCTCGCGACGCGTAGTCCGCCTGCACTCTTTCCAGCGCGCGCTCGGTCAGGTTGAGCGCCCAGTGGCGCTCGAACACGACGTCGGGCGACGACTCCTGATCGTGGGCGTTCAGCAGCGGATAGCGGTCCGCGTCGACGGCGTCGATCGACTCGTGGAGGGTTCGCGCCCCGCGACGCAGGGTGAGATCGCGCTGACGCGCGGTCTCCAGAAAATTGTGGGCCGCCGTCAGGAGATACGAACGGAACCGGCCGCGCGTCTGGTCTGCGCGCTCGAATGCGCGGTGCTCCAGTAGATGGAGGAAGAATGCCTGCGTCAGATCCGCGGCGTCGTCGGCCGAATGTCCCTTGCGGCGAATGAAGGCGTACACGGGGCGCCAGTACGCCTGGCACAGCTCGGCGCGCGCGACGCTCGAGCGCTCGTCGTCCAGGCCTGCCGCAGCGATCAGCGTCCAACGGGTCGTCTTGAACGGATCGGCCATGGTATCGATTTGGGCTGCCTCTCAGCTCAGCCATAGATCAGGCCGCGCTCAGGCAACGTTATCGTGCTCAGCGCATATATGGGGCTACGTTCGCAGCGATCGTTTGAAATTCGGCCTCAGTCAGCGGCAGCTCACGGAACGCGGCCCAGGCGCCCTTCGGCTCGGCGTTGCCGCCACCGGCGCCGTCCGATCCGTAGAGAATGCGTTCCACGCCGATCTCGCGGATGCGGCGGGCGATCAGTTCGGCGTGCGCTTTCCACGGGCCCAGTCCCGCCACGCCTGACACATCCACGTACAGCCGCTTCACGCGCGGATCGTTCCTGGCGATGGCCGCCGCCAGCACGCCAAGCGCGTCGTCCACCGGCCCATCGGCGTAGCTGCCGGCGCCGGCGAGGTGCGCCACCTGCACCGGGACGTCGGGCGCCGCGGAAAGCAGTTCGTCCACAAACGCCCGCGCGTACTTTTCTCCGTACTCGCGTTTTCTGGTGACCGATGGACGCATGTGCACGACGATCGCCATCTTCCGTGCGTTCGCAGCAGCGAAGACCGCTTTCACGCGCGCGAGGTGATCGGGAGTGTCGAGCAGCACGTCCGAGTTGCCGAAGTGCATCTTCAGCCCATGGCGCAGCTGAGGGTCCATTGCGCACCTGGCGATCTCTTCGAGGGCGTAGTCCTTCAGCGGATTGACGCTGCAGAAGCCGCGCAATCGATCGGGAAAGCGCGCGACCTGCTGGCTGGTCCAGTCGTTCTCGTCCCTCACGCGCGCGTACTCGTTCTCGACCGGCGGCCGGTTCGGATTGCCGAACTGATAGGCGACCGACAACACGACCGCTCGCCGGATTCCCGCCTCGTCCAGCAGCGCGACGAGCCTCGCCGCGTCAACCGGCGCAAGCGTCGGCGCAAGCGCCACCGCGGCAGGGCTGAACAGGTGCTGGTGATGATCGACTGCAGCAGCAGATTGCGGCTGCGCAACGGGAATCGCCATCGCGGAGATGCTCGCGGCCAGCAGAAGATTGACGGTCATCGGGCGTCAAGTCTATCGCCACCGTGACGACGGCGACGGATTTCGTGCTACCTGGCGGGGCGGACGACTTCGAGCCGCTCGAGCATGCGAACCGAGCGCGCCGGGCGTGAATCGTTCGGCGCCACGATCCGGAGCGGACCTTGATTGGCTGCCAGCGGTTTTCCGTCAGCGGTGTCCGCGACGATGATCTCGCTGCCGCTGAGCGCCGGATCCAGTTCGCCGAGCGAGAACACGACTTGATATCCGTCGCTGGCAGTGGCGACGACGTACGTCGTGAGGGCGGCGCCGCGCAGATCGGCGCCGGCCGGAGCGCCCGCTCGCTTCAGGATCTCGCCCACGAGCACGCCCTCGTACTTCACCGTCCGGCCGTCATGGTCCTTGCTCTCCTTCTGCGTGCGCGTCATCGCCTTCAGGTCGGCCGCCGAAAGGGTCAGCGGCGTACGCACGGCGCCGGCGATCGCCAGGGTTCCCGAAGAGCCGGGCGGCGGGGCCTGCGCCGCTACGATTCCGAAGAGGCACGCCGACAGGGCGACGATGTTCGCGAGTCCGCGGAGACGCGGTGAAGGTGTGGTGAACACGCTGTTCCTTCGAGCTGTCGTTCGAGAGCCCGTGTTGTATGGTACCGGAGCGGTTCAGTGCAATAAAGTGTTGGTCTATGAACCGATTCAAGCCGATTCATGGCCGAATCCGGAGCCCGAGTCCCGAGCCCCGAACCCCGAGCCCCGACTTGCTCCCTACTACGTACTGCGTAATAATCGCCGCAAGGCAATGGCGAAAAAGCAGGACCCGCTCCAGGACCTTGGACGGTTTTCAGAACCCGCGCTGCTGGTGCTCATCTCGCTGGCGGACGGGCCGAAGCACGGCTACGCGATGGCGCAGGACATCGAGCGCGTCGCCGGCCAGAAGCTCGGACCCGGCACGTTGTACGGCGCGATCACGCGGCTCGAAGCGGCGAAGTGGATCGAGCCGCTGCCGGCCGAGGATCGGCGACGCCCCTACAAGCTCACATCGTCTGGCGCGACCGTGCTGCGGGCGCGGCTCGCGAGCCTGCGCGCGATGACCCGCTTCGCGCGGGCGAGGCTGGCCGATGTCTGACGACCGCGTCGCCCGCGCGCTGCTTCGGCTCTATCCGCGCACGTGGCGGGCGCGCTACGGCGTCGAGTTCCTCGCGCTCGTCTCGGATACAGGGCTGACCTGGCGCGCGGCGCTCGACGTCATCGCCGCGGCGTCGATCGAACGCGCGCGCGTCCTGATCGCGCTGTGGCGCTTCCAGGCCGAGCCGGACGCGACCCTTCGCACGATTGGCGCGGCCAATTTTCGAGAGCTGATGACCGAGGGCCTGGCCGTGCTCGCCCTGATGGGTGCGACGGTGCTGGCTCTCGCGGTCCTGGGAGTTCCGTTGCCCGGTTCGAGAGGCTTCTCGCGCTGGATGTTCTACATGTTGCTGATAAACGGGGTGGCAGGCGAGCCCCTTCTGCCCAGGCCCGCCAGCCCGTTCGATCGCATCGCGTTTCGATTCGGTCAGTTCGCCGTCGCGGTCGCGATGGCAGGGCTGGTCTGGCTCGCGGCGCTCACCCTGCTTCGAATCGGTCTCCCCGAGCCGCCGGCGCCACTCGCGTTCTTCGGTATCCTCGGCGTTGCCGCGCTTTGCGCAGCGCGGTTTACGTTCCGCGCATTCCGATCGGCCTACCGCGCGTTCCGGGCGCCAGGCTACGTTGACACGTCACGCGTAGGCCCGCTCGAAAAGAGGGCCTGGGCCGCAGCGTTCCTCGCCTGCGCGGTTGCCATGATGATGCTCGCGCCGCTCGGCGAGGTGTTCTGGTCGATGGTCTACGGTTGCCACGCCTGGGTGAACGCGATACAGGCCAGGCGATTCCGTGACAGCCTTGCCCCGTCTTCCAGCGACGCGATCACCAACTGAATCGGAAGATACTCCCTGTCGACCGCGCGGGATCCGGGCGCTGCGGATCCTCGACCTTGTAGCGGTTGGGCACTGTCGCCCAATCCGTATAGATGCTCCCGCCGACGTAGAAGCGCGGCGCGGGATCGATCTTCAAGGCCGTGGACTTGTCGACGGTGAGGAGGTCGTAGGCGCGCTGCGGCGCGGCAGTACCGGCGCGATCGTTCTGCGGCACGAACTCGACGAGGCCGTCGCCATCGACGTCCGCGCGAATCCACGACACATGCAGCAGCTTGTGGTAGGTCCGATCGGAAATCATCCCGCGCAGCTGAGCGTTGAACCGGGTCACGATCGACGCGGCATCGGGACGCGATCGTCTCACGGCGAAGTAGAGTGGCCGCGTCACGAGCGGCGTCGTTCCCAGGCTCAGCCTCGTCTTCGCCTCATTGGGATGATTGTCGAGGATGTACTGGACGACGAGAGCGTCCATGAGCGCGTAGTCGGTCTTGCCGGCGAGGAGGAGCGACAGACTGTCTTCCTCGCTTCGCGATCGGACGAACGCCGCGCCTGACTTGTCGATGTCGCCGTACGAATAACCCTCGACGATCGCGATGCGCTTGCCCTTGAGATCGGTCAACGCCGCCGCCGACACGTCGTCTCCCCGCCGCGCAACGAGGACCAGCCGATTCTCCAGGTAGGGCTGCGAGAAGACCAGGGCGCGCTCACGTTCGGCGTCCTTCCATGCCGCGCCGCTGCCATCGAATTCATTGCTGAGGAGAGCCGGTGTGAAACGTGCGGGCTCGACGATCGTCGTCCTGGCGCTGAGCTTGACGCGGCCGAGCGCGGCTTCGACCAGGTCCAGCGCGAAGCGTGTCTGGCCTGGCTCGTTCGTGAACGGCGGCCATGCCGTCGACACCAGGCGCAGCGCATCGGTCTGCGCGGACGGTGTCGTGAAAGCGCCAGCGGTGAGGACGATCGCGAAAGGAACAGCAGCGAAGGGAAGACGCATTGGATAGATCCTCTGCGCCAAGCCTATGCCAGTCGGGCGGCGTCTTCAACGCGTCGTCGGTCAGGCCTGAACAGCGCTGCTCCGCCCGAGCTTCGAGCGCTCCGCCATCTCCTCGACATACGTCTCGACCGTTCTCGGCGCGACGCCGAACCGATCGGCAGATTTCCTGTAGCCGGGAAATGGCGTCGACTCGGTAGCGGAATAGAGCCCGAGCGTCATGAGGCGCGCCGCGACCTCGTTGAACGGCCGCACGATCGGCGGCAGCAGGCGCAGCGCCGCGACCGGCACGTGCCGCCGCTTGCCCGATGTCTTCAACTGCCGCTCGAGGAGGGCCGCGAGATCGTTCTGACACATGTTCGACGGCCCGCCCGCGTCGACCGCCTCGTTCACCACTTCTCCTCGCGACAGGATCTTCACGGCGAACTCCGCGACGTCGTCCACCGCGATGTAGTTGGCGACGTTCGTCCCGTCGCCGAAGATCGTCGCTCTGCCCTTCTCGCGGATGCCCTTGACCAGAATCTCGTCGAGCCAGATGTCCATGAATGCCGTCGGCCGCAGCATCACGTGCGGCACGCCGCTGCGCCGGATCGCGTCCTCGATGTACCACTTGATCCGGAAGATGTCGACCGGCGCGTCCTGCGACACGCCCTTGAACGACACGTAGACGAGCCGGCGCACGCCGGTATTGCGCGCCGCCGCGCAGAGATTCTGATACCCGGAGAGATCGATGCGCGAGGGACTGGTCGGCCCCTTGCCCATGTTGTTGTTGGCCGTGGCGACGATCTGATCGATGCCGCGGCAGGCCTCGGTGAGCTTCGACACGTCGCGGAAATCGACCGGCGCGAGCTCGGCGTGGGGCGCGAACTGCGCGAGCGCGGCCTGGTTGCGCGCCAGCGCGCGCACCTTGACGCCGCCTGCGATCAGCTTGCGCGCGATCGCGCTTCCGAGTTGGCCGGTGGCCCCGACGACGAGCACTCGTGAATCGCTCATGCTGCCTGCCTGTGAAGACTGGCCGATCTGTCGTCTCGCTGTACTCGCGATGTTCCTGAGCTGGACTATACTCCCGCTCGGCTTCACCCGGCATTCCCGATGGACACCGCCATCGACTCGGCCGCCAGCTGCGCGAACTGCGGCACCTCGCTGACCGGCGAGTACTGCCACAGCTGCGGGCAGAAGCGGATCGACGCCGACTGGCAGTCGGTGCCGCGGTTCCTGCGCCACTTCGCCGACGAACTGGCGCACCTGGACTTCAGGGGCGTGCGCAGCGTGGCCGCCCTGTTCACTCCCGGCAAGCTGCCGGCGGAGTTCCTGGCGGGCCGCCGGCGCCGGTTCCTCGGGCCGCTGAAGGTGTACTTCATCTGCGCGGCTCTCTTCTTCTTCCTCGCGCCGCTGGTCTCCGGCTTGACCATCAGGGAGATGGTTGACAACGACGCAACCGGCACGATGCGGAGACTCGTGGACGCCCAGGTCGCCAGGAAGCAGATGACCTTCGAGCTGTTCGCAGAACGGTTCGATTCCCGCATTCAGACGGTGTACACGCTCGGCCTGTCGGTGAGCGTCATCGCGTATGCGCTGATACTGAAGCTGCTGTTCCGGCGCGCCGCGCCTGCGCTCGCCACGCACCTCATCTTCGCGCTCTACTACATCGCGTTCTTCTACCTGCTGGCGCTGATGGGCGGCGCGATTGACAAGGCCGCGGGCGGCCTGCACTGGCTGGGATCGCTCGGGGTCATGCTGGGCATCTTGCTGCCGTACACGTTCCTGGCCGCGAGGCGCGTGTACCGCGAGCCGCCGGCCCGCACCTTCTGGAAGGTCTGCGTCCTCATCGCAGCAGGCGTGATCATCGACAGCCCGCTCAACGCGGCTTGGATCTTCCTGACGTTCGCACTCATCTAGAGCGCCTTTCAGCATGCTGTAGTGTCCACGTTCAGGTGGACCCGTTCCGGTCCGGCTGAAGCCGGACACTACAGCGTTCTGAGAAACCTGCGCCTTGCAGCTGGAGGCCTTCTTCATATAGTCTGTCTCTATATGGAACCCCTGTACGGCGTTCTCGACATGCTGGTCCTGCGCACGCTGCTGTTCGGGCCGCTCCACGGCTACGCGATTGCCGGCGCCATCCGCGATACCTCCGGCGACGCCCTCAAGATCGAGTTCGGGTCCCTGTATCCAGCCCTCAAGCGCCTCGAGCTGAAGGGGTGGATCGCCTCGAAGTGGGAAACGAGCGCGCAGAACCGGCGGGCGAAGGTGTATCGCCTGACCACCGCGGGCCGCAAGCAGCTGAGCCAGGAACGATCGGAGTGGACGGACTTCGTCCGCGCCGTCACGCGCGTGATGAAGCCGACCGGTGGGAGCGAATCATGATCCTGAAGCGACTCCTCTACCTGCTGCCCTGGCGCCGCCGCGCCGCCGAACGCGACATGCAGGAGGAACTGCAGTCGATCGCGGCCATGGCCGCGCCCGGCGAGCTCGGCAACCTCACGCTGGCCGCTGAAGACGCACGGGCCGAGTGGGGATGGACCCGCCTCGAACAGCTCGGACAGGATCTGCGCTACGCCGTGCGCACGCTGCGCAAGAGCCCGATCTTCGCCGCCACGACGGTGCTGTCGCTCGCGATGGGCATCGGCGCCACGACGTCGCTGTTCACGTTGATCGACGCCGTGATGTTGCGGCTCCTCCCCGTCGCCAGCCCGGAACAGCTGCTCGTGCTGACGCAGCGGGGACCCGCTTCGGTGTCGAACGGATTCTCGTACCAGCAGTACCAGATCGTCCGCGATCACACCAGCGGGCTCGCGCTCTCCGCCTACGCCCGCGTGCCGCTGAACGCCAGCATCGATGGCCGGATCGAGCCGACGCTCGACGGCCAGCTCGTCACCGGCGGCTACTTCCCGCTGCTCGGGGTGCGGCCCGTTCTCGGCCGGCTGTTCGGACCTGACGACGACCGCGCGGTGCTCGGACATCCTCTCGCCGTCCTGAGCCACGGCTACTGGATGCGCCGCTTCGGCGGCGATGACTCGGCGATCGGCCGCGCGCTCGTGGTGAGCGGCACGCCGATGACGATCGTCGGCGTCACTCCCCCGGAGTTCTTCGGCACGGAAGTCGGTGCCGCTCCGGATGTGTTTCTCCCGATGATGATGCAGCCGGCCGTCATGCCGCTGACGGGCAACCTGCTCCAGCGCCCGCGCGTGGGGTCGAGTGCGCTCAGGGTGCTCGGTCGTCTCGACGCGAACGTGTCACTCGAACAAGCGACCGACCGGCTCGCGGCACTTGCGCGCGTTCCTGAGACCGACTGGAGACCGGGCAACAAGTTCACCGGCCAGAAGGAAGACCTGCGGCTGGAGCTGACCTCGGCCGCAACCGGCCTGTCGGAGCTCCGGCGGCAGTTCTCCCAGCCGCTCTTCATTCTCCTCAGCGTTGCCGCCCTCGTCCTCCTGATCGCCTGCGCGAACGTCGGCACGCTGATGCTCGCGCGCGCGACGACTCGGCGCCACGAGTTCGCGCTGCGGCTGGCGCTCGGCGCCGCGCGCACGCGGATCTTTCGCCAGGTGCTCGTCGAGGCGGGGACGCTCGCCGTCATCGGTGGCGCCGCCGGCGTCGCGCTGGCCTACTGGCTGACGAGCGCGCTCGTGGCCTACACGTCCGTGGGCCAGGCCGTCACCGTGCTCGATCTCTCGCCAGATCTCCGGGTCCTGGTGTTTGCCGTCACGGTGTCGATGATCGCCGGCGTCCTCGTCGGGCTCGCTCCGGCCGTGCGCGCGTCTCGGACCGAGGTCTCGGCCGACGGCCGTCGCGACCTGGCGCAGACGCGGACCGCGAGCGCGGGACGCGGATCGGGCAGCGCGCTCGTCGCCGTGCAGGTCGCGCTGTCGGTGATGCTGCTCTTCGGCGCCGGCCTGTTCGTCCGCAGCCTGCAGAACCTGCACCGCGACGAGAGCAACGTCGATCGATCCAGCGTGTTCGTGGTTCGGGTCGAGCCGCGCGACGGCAGCAACCGGGGCGCGCCCGGCGTAGCCGAACGGCTGGATCGGCTGTATCAGGGGTTGCTCGATCGGGTCGGAGCCATGCCCGGCGTCGAGTCGGCGAGCCTCGCGCGCACGTCGCCGCTGTCGCCGAGCGCCTTTAGTTTTCCAGTCGCAGTCCCCGGCGGCGCGCGCCAGGTGCCGGCGTTGATCGTCTACCCCGCATATTTCCGAACGATGGGGATACCGGTGCTGAAGGGGCGTGACTTCAACGCGGACGACCTCCGGCCGGGGTCGCCGTTCGCGGTGCTGGTGAACGAAACCTTCGTCCGCGAGTTCCTCGCCGGCCGCGAGCCGCTCGGGTCACAGCACGGCGTCACCGAAGCGCGGGTGACGGGCCGCAACCCCAAGACGGGGTTCGTTTACGGGGCCGGCCAGCCGCTCAACATCATCGGCGTCGTCAAGGACTCGCGGTTCCCGGCGCTGCGCGAAGCGCCGCCGCCGATGGTGTATCAGACGTTCCTGCAGGCCAACACCGGCTTCGGGCACATGGTGCTGCACGTGCGCACATCTCGCCGGGGCGCTGATATCGTCGCGAGCCTACGCGAGGCGGTGCAGGCGATCGACAGCGCCGTACCCGTGTTCGCCGTGCACACGCTCTCCGATGAAGTTGACGCGGCGCTGATCCGCGAGCGGCTCGTCGCGACGCTGTCCGGCGGGTTCGGCCTCGTGGCGCTTGGGCTCGTCAGCGTCGGCCTGTACGGACTTCTGGCGTTCAGCGTCTCGCGGCGCACCGCGGAGATTGGCATCCGCGTCGCGCTCGGCGCCACACGCGCCGACGTCCTGCGGCTGGTCGGACGCCAGGCGCTGACGATCGTGCTGCTCGGACTGACCGTCGGCGTTCCCGCCGCCTGGATTGCGACCAGGCTGGCGGCGCGCCAGCTCGATTCGCTGCTCTACCAGCAGACGCCGAACGATCCGCTCGCGATGACGGCCGCGATCGTCGTCCTCCTCATCGTCGCCGTGGGGGCCGCGCTTTTTCCTGCCCGCCGCGCCGCGCGCATCGATCCGATCGTGGCGTTGCGAACGGAATGACACGGACGCTCACTTGGGCGTCGCCCGGTAGATGATCCGCCCGCGACGGATCGTGTACGCGACCTCCGCAAACGCGCTCACACTCCGGGCAGGATCGGCCTGTAACACGGTGAGGTCGGCGTCGAAACCCACGGCCACACGGCCGACTCGCTCCCCCACACCGCGTCGTCGCGCCGGCGCCGTCGTCAAAGAGGCAAGGATGTCTCGAAAGCCCATGCCTGCGTCCGCCATCCTCTGGAACTCCTCGAGCGTGCTGAAGTCCGTCATGTACCCCACGTCGGTTCCGAAGAGGATCGGCCCGCCCGCCGAGAAGTATTCGCGCAGCTGGGCCACACCCCTGTCCTGAAAGGCCTGAAGCGTCGCCTCAGGCACTTTGTCGCGGGCCAGCTCGAACCGCCACAACTTCAGCGTCGGAACGAGCGCGATGTTGGAGGCCTTCATCTTCCCCACCAGGGCGTCGCCCCACGGACCGATCTGCGGCGTCGTATGGACCACGACGTCCACGCCGGCGTCTACGGCATTGTGGAGACCGTCGCGATTGGAGGGATGGGCGAACACTTGTGACTTGCGTCCGTGGGCCTGTGCGACCACGGCGGCTAGCACATCCGGCGAGAGCTTGAGGTTCAAGTCCCAGAACGTTTGCGCGTACACCTTGAGCGCGTCTGCGCCCCCATCGAGCAGTCTGGCGCTGGCGGCGGCCGCCTCCGCCGGAGTGCCGACTTCGATTCGGCCGCGTGTGACCCCGCGCGGGAACATGATGTCGCCTGTCGCGAAGATCGTCGGACCGTCGATCTCGCCGGCCTCGATTCGCCGTCTCAGAGCCAGCGTGTTCGCCAGCGCGGAGCCCGTGTCGAACACCGTCGTGAACCCCCACTGCGTCAGCATGTCCCTGACCGCCTCCGCGATGCGGGTCGGCGGACTGGCGTCCGCGCCTTCCCAGACCTTCCCTTCGAAGTGAACGTGGCTGTTCCAGAACCCCGCCAGGACCGTTCGTCCGGCGAGGTCGACGACCGGCATTTTCGGGGGCGCCGGAACCTCGGAGCTGGCGCCGACTGCCGCGATCTTCCCTGCGCGAATGACGACGACCCCATCCGGGATCGCGGGCCCTTCCGGAGTCGCGTAAATGGTTGCCCCGCGTAACACCAGTCCCGGATCGGCGGCCTGGCCTGGGAGCAGCGCCTGGCCTGCCGCCAGCAGCGCGGCCGCCAGCACGACGGGGCGCAGGGCACGCCGGATAATTTGGTGAGTCATGAGAAGACTTTACTCGATGCGCCGTCCTGAGGCCTCCTGTTGACATTCCACATGGAGCGCCGTATGTTCATGTGGATATTCAACAGGAGCAGCATGGGCGCAAAAGGCAAGCTCGACATTCTCCAGGGCACCCTCGACCTCATGGTGCTGCGGACCCTGGCCACGCTCGGATCGCTCCACGGCTACGGCATCGCCCGCCGGATAGAGCAGGTCAGCGGCGATCGCATCATGCTGAACCAGGGCACGATCTACATCTCCCTCGTCCGCCTCGAAGAGCGCGGCTGGATTCGCTCGAAGTGGGGCGTCTCGGAGAACAACCGACGGGCTCGGTTCTACACGATCACCAGGCCGGGCGAGAAGCAGCTCGCCGCCGCCACCGAGAACTGGGAACGCGTGGCGGCCGTGATGGGACGCGTGCTCGCTGATGGAGGACCCGGGCAATGACTTCGCTGCTCACCCTGCTGTGGTCGCGGCTGCGATCGATCGTCACGAGGAACCGGCTGGATCGCGAGTTCGACGAAGAGCTGACGACGCATCTCGAGTTGCTGACGGACGAGTTCCGCCGGCGCGGGCTCTCCGCGACCGAGGCGCGGCGCGAGGCGCTCCTGAAACTCGGCCGGCCCGACCGGCTCCGCGAGGCGCACCGCGAGCACCGCAGCTTGCCCGTGGTGGACGTCATCTCCCAGGACCTGCGCTACGCGCTCCGCAGGCTGTGGAAGAGCCCGGCGTTCACCGCCGTCGTCACGCTCTCGCTGGCGCTCGGCATCGGCGCCAACACCGCGCTCTTCAGCCTCGTCGACAGCCTGCTGCTGCGCTCGCTGCCGGTGCGCGAGCCGGATCGCCTGGTACAGATCCAGGCCTTTCCCGTCCTGACCGCTGGCTTCAAGAAACCGTTTCACATGTTCGAGCCGTCGGTGTTCGAAGCGGTGCGCGCTCAGGACCAGATTGTCTCCGAGGTTGTCGGCTTCTCGCGTCTCGACCGTCCGACGATGGCGGTCGACGGCGCCGCGGAGCCAGCCCGCGAGGTGGAGCAGGTCTCGGCGAGCTTCTTCCGCGATCTTGGCGTGACGCCGCTCATCGGCCGAACTCCGGAAACGTCGGATGACGAAGTGGCCGTCATCAGCGCGCGCTGGTGGCGCGCGCGGTTCGAGGGCAATGCCGGCGTGCTGGGCCGGACGATCAGCGTTGACGGCCGCACGTTCCCGATCATCGGTGTCGCCCCGCCGCGATTCCACGGCTTCATGCTCGAGCACTCCACGGACGCCTGGATCTTCTCCCGCTCGGCGAACCGGGACTTGATGATGGTCGCGCGCCTCACGCCCGGCGTGACTGCCGCTCAGGCACAGGCGGCGATGCACGGGCTCCTCCGTCCGGTCGTCCAGAGCCGCATGGGGCCCGGCGCATCCGGTGTGCCGATCGAGACCGAGCTCGTTCCCGCCGGGCAGGGCCTGTCGCAGTTGCGCGGGCAGTACCGAACCGCGCTCCTGGCGCTCATGGGCCTCGTCACGCTGGTACTGCTCGCGACGTGCTCGAACGTCGGCAACCTGCTGATGGTCAGAAATGCCGCCCGCACCAGGGAGTTGACCGTGCGCGCCGCGCTCGGCGCCAGCCGGTCGCGCCTGGTCCTGCACTACCTGGTCGAAAGCACGCTGCTGGCGGCCGTGGGCTGCGCCCTCGGGTTGATCGTCGCGCGGTGGGGCGTGTCGATCATGCTGTCGATGCTTCCGGTGCCGGCGATCCCCGAGAGCCTGACGTTTCACGCCGACGCGCGCCTCCTGGCGTTTGCCGCCGGCGTGTCGCTGCTGAGCGCGCTCCTGTTCGGTCTTGCGCCGGCATGGCGCGCGACTGAAGTCGACCCGACCGCCTGCCTCCGATCGAGCCTGGGCACCACGGCGCCGAGGAGCGTCAGGCGATTGGGCCGCGTGCTGGTGGCGTCCCAGGTCTGCCTGTCCGTCGTGCTGCTGGTCGGCGCCGGACTCTTCGTCCAGACGCTCCGAAACCTGTCACGTCAGGATGTCGGCTTCAATCCCGAACGGCTGCTGCAGGTGTCGATCGACACTCGCTTTGCCGGCTACGGCAAGGGTCAGGTCGGCGACGTCTACCGGTTGCTGCTCGAGCGCGTGGCGGCGGTCCCCGGTGTGCAGTCGGTCACCGGCGTGCGCAACCCGGTGATGCGGCACAGCCTCAGCCGCATGTTGATCAAGCTGCCGGGCATCGAGTTCGATCGCGGCGACATGTGGGACGGTGCCGACGTCGGTCCGGCGTTCTTCGAGACGATGGGCATTCCCGTCATCCGCGGCCGGACCTTCACCGCGGCTGACTTCGCCGGGGAGAGTCGCGGCCTGTTCGTCGTCAACGAGGCGTGGGTGAGACGCTACTTCCCGAACGACGATCCCGTTGCCAGGCAGATCGGCATCATCGGCGTGGTCAAGAACGTGAAGCTCGACGGCGTGCGCACGGAATTCCGCCCGACGATGTTCGCCATGGCGATGAGGGAGCCGGATCGCGTCAACGCGCTGGAGGTCAGGACCGCCGGCGATCCCGCCGCGATCGTGCCGGCGATTCGCGCGGCCGTCACCGGCGTCAACGCCCGGCTGCTCGTCAGGATCGATACGATGCGCGAGGAGATGGAGCGAGACATCGCGAAGGAGCGCATGGTCGCCGCGATCAGCGCGTTCTTCAGCCTTCTCGGGCTGCTGCTGGCCTCCATCGGGATCTTCGGCGTCGCGTCGTACACCGTCGCGCTGCGCACCAAGGAGCTGGCGATCCGCCGCGCGCTCGGCGCCGATCGATGGTCCGTGATTCGCGAGGCGCTGCGGGAAACGACGGCCGTCTTCGGCCTCGGGCTGTTGCTCGGCACGCTGGCCGCGATCGCCGCCGTGCGGATGACCGCCAGCGTCATCTCCGACCTGCTGTTCGGGCTCACGGCGACCAACGCCGCCAACATTGCTGCGGCCGTGGCGGTGATGGTCACGGTCGCGTTGACCGCGTGCCTCCTGCCGGCGCATCGCGCGACCACGATCGATCCGCTGGCCGGGATTCGCGAAGAGTAGATCGTCGGCGCGACACTCCTGAGCGCTTGAAGCCGCGAATGGATTTTCGTTCCTGCGGCAGGCGCTTGACAACTGTATCATTGTCTGATACTGTAAGAGCGTGATTCGGATCGACCTCAACGACCCCCGCCCGCTCGAGGATCAGATTGCCGTCGGCCTGCGCCAGGCGATTGCCCAGGGGAGCCTGGGGCCCGCTGAGGATCTGCCCTCCGTGCGGCAGCTGGCGGGAGACCTCGGTGTGCACTGGAATACCGTCGCGCGGGCGTATCGCAGGCTCGCCGACGAGGGCCTGCTGACCGTGCGCCGCGGCCGCGGCGCCGTCACACGCGATCAACCCCGGACGAACGCGCGGATGGGCCGCGCGGCCCTTCGCGAGCGGTTTGCCGACGCCGTAGCGGCGGGACTGCTGGGCGGACTTTCACGCAAGGACATCACAGAGGCATTCAAGGAGGCGCTCGCCAACTTTGGCGATCGGAGGGGCTGATGACCGCTCTCGCTTTCGCTCAACTCTCGGCCGCGTTGTTCGCGGTCTGTACGCCGTGGTTCGTGGCGTCGATCGCGCTCCGTGTGGCAGCGACACCCGACGCTCCGGCCACGCACGTTCGTTCCATGACGCGTCTGCGCGCGATGACGGCAGTCGCGGCAATTGCCGCCTCGATCGCTTCGGCGATCCTCGCTCCGCTGTGGATGATGCTTGTCGCCGGCCTGGGGTTCGGCGGAACCGCCGTCGCGGCCCTCAGAGTACTGGGCGAGATTGACGATCTGACACGGCCAGTTCGGCAGGTGAACTCCGCCGAACGCGCCGCCAGTCTGAGGCCGCGAAAGGCCGGCGAGTACTTGCCGTGGTCCTGGCGCCTGACGGCTGCGGGTACGGCCGTCCTCGGCGCAACCGCGTTCGTCGTTCGCGCCTCGAGTGCCGGCAGCGATCGGCGGATGTTCGTCCCGATCACCTTCGCAGCCGCTGCTCTGATCTTCCTGTGGCTCTATGAAGTCTGGGCGCACCAGGTCATCACGGGGCCGATCGTCGCGGGCGACGCAGGCAATCTGCACCGCCTTGTCCGTCGAATCTTCGCGATGGAGCTGCTGCTCGTCGTGGTGTGCCTGGGCGCGGCGCACGCGCTGCTCAACCTCAACTGGGCTGCGAACGGCGGTCTTGGCGCCGCCATCTCGCTCGCCGGCGGCGGCGTCGCCGTCGCGGGCTGCGCGCTTGCGGTAGCGTCGGGGTTGGTGGGACGGCGGTACGAGACGATCGAACGATAGTTAGACGCTTGTCAGAATGCTGTCGTGTCCGCCTTCGCCAAGGCTCCGGCGGACCGCCGTAGCTTTAGCGGAGGCTGGTCAGGTGGACCTGTTCCGGTCCGGCTGAAGCCGGACACTACAGCGTTCTGTTCCGGTCCGGCTAAAGCCGGACACTACAGCGTTCTGAAACGCGCTCTAGGCTGACACCAGGCGGTATCCAGGTGGCACGAGCGCTCCCGCTGCCAGCGCGGCTTTCAGGTCGCGAGCATGACGGCATTGACCGCGGTACTCGAACCCGGGGCAATTGCAAATCACGTCAGCGCCGTCCCTCGAAAGCTCGTACTCGACGCCGGGATGCGACGCGCTGGCGAACCGGTAGCGCTGTACCGCAGGCCCGGTCAGCGCCGCCGCGAGCGCCTCGAGCGCGCGCATGAGGGCATCGGCCTCGGCGGCCGTGCGCGCAGGTGCATCCGCGTCGACTGGCCGCGCCGCTTCGATGTCGATCCGCGCCCGCTGAATCAGCCGACCGATGAGGGTCTCGTGGTCGACGCTCTCCGGCGCGCTCGTGAGTCCGGACGTTATCTCTCGGAGAGTACGCCGGAGCTCGTCGAGCACGTCGCCCGACAGGTCCGGGCCGAGCGCGGTACCGTCCACCACCGCGCTGACGAGCGCACGCTTTCGCTCGAGCACCGTCTGCACGAAGTCGTCGATCGTGCCGGCGGCCACCATGTAGGTCACGTTGACGGTACGGGTCTGACCGATCCGATACGCGCGGTCCTCTGCCTGCCAGTGATTCGCCGGCACCCAATCCAGATCGTTGAAGACCACCTGCGTGGCCGCCGTCAGGTTGTTGCCGATGCCTCCAGCAATGATGTTGGCGAGGAAGACGCGGATGTCCTCGTCGTGCTGAAACCGGTCCACGAGTGCCTGGCGTCGATGCGTCGGCGTGCTCCCCGTCAGCACGACAGCGGAACCCGCGAACGCCGTCGCGAGCTTCTGGATCGGCGCCTCGAAGCAGGAGAACACGATGACTTTCTCGCCCTGCTCGACCGCGCCGGTGACGAAGTCACGCGTCGTGCCCACCTTGATCTCGGCAAGCCGCTGCCGCGCCACGGTCACCGCGTGCAGCAGTCGGCCACGAAGGCGGCTCTCGGCGACGGGCGAACCGGGCGCGAGCGCGTGCTCGCCGACCAGCAGCTCGACGACCTTTCGCATGTCGCCGACGCCTGTGCCGCCCGGCACATCCACCGGCAGCCACGTCCGCAGCTTCGGCGGCAGCGCGAGCACCTGGTCCTTCGAACGGCGCAGCATGACGCCGTGAAGCTGCACGGTCAGCTCGTCGAGGTTCGACGCGCCGCCGGTCTGCCAGCCAAAGCTGTTGCGCTCGGCCGCACAGTAGCGCTTCGCAAACGACAGGAAGCTCCGACCGAGCGGATGGCCGACGAGTTGGAGCAGCACGAAGAGATCGCGCGGCCGGTTCGTCAGCGGCGTGCCGGTCAGGAGGTAGACGGCTGCCGGATCGTCAGTGCGGGCTTTGGTCCGATCCGCCAGCTCGCGAGCCAGCCGGCTTCGCGCGCTCCGGTGGTTCTTGAGATAGTGCGCTTCGTCGAAGACGAGTCCCGCCCAGCCCCGTCGCCGAAGCACCTCGATGTGCCTCGACAGGATGTCGTAGTTGACGATGACCCAGTCGCTCTGGTCGGACGGCGGGGCCCCGCCCTCGATGATGGTGATCGATGCGTGCGGCGAAACGATGTCGATTTCGCGTGCCCAGTTGCGCTTGACCGACGCCGGACAGACGACGAGGAAGGGTCCGTCCGGTGCGGCGTGCCGCAGCGCGACAATGGCCTGCCGCGTCTTGCCGAGTCCCATGTCATCGGCAAGGATCGCGCGCGTCCTTCCAAGCAGAAAGGCGACACCCTCGATCTGGTGCGGGAACAGACCGTGCGCCAGCGCGGCGGCTCGTCTGAACGCCTCGCTCGCATCCTGCGGCGAGAGCGCGAGGAGCTGAGCGAAAGCCGCCGCCTCGGCCTCGAGGGATCGGTCCATCTCGAGAGCATCCTACAGCCGTCGCTTCCGTTCGGGCGCTCGGAGCACTGCTCTCTCCTAAAACCGCTTGTCGTCTGCTGAGGGTCCGTACGTCGACGGGACCTTCGCACCGAGCAGCCGCAGATAGACGGTCATCTGCCCCCGGTGGTGCGATGAGTGCAGAAACGTGTCGCGGATCACCTGGTGGCGCGGCTGCTCCAGCGCGACGACGCCACCCGCGAGGAGTCGCCACGGCGTGGCAAGGTGCTCCTCGGTGGTCTGCTGCAGCGCTTCGCGCGCCTGCGCGACCGCCTTGTCGAGCGCCGCGATGGCCTCCGCGCTCGTATGAAGTGCAGCCGGACGGTAGCTGGGACCTTGTTTGGGCGCGATGTCGAGCTCGTCGAGTGTCACCGCGAGGCCGACCCACGCCAGGATGTTGGCCACGAGATCCGTGAGATAGCCGAACGGCATCGATCGGTCATGTGGCTTCCAGTCGCGCTTGCCCTCGGGGATCTGCTCCAGCACTCGTCTCGTGATCGCCGCTTCGCTGTCGAGCTCAGCGAGGAACCATTCGATCATCGACATTGCGCCCACCTCCGGACCGTTTTCCTACAGTCTGTTCCTGTCTGTCAACGCTGCCGGTCCGTCTCAACTACTCGCGCGCCGTGGACGTCGTGCACGGGGTGCTGGCGGTTGAGCGCTCACTGCGGTCCTCGCAACCTTACTCGTGAACCATGCCGTGAAGAGCCAGGCAAATGAGCCGCTATCGTGCTTCCGAGAGAGAGCCTAACAAAGCAGCGAAGGCGATGGCGAAAAGCACGAAACAGGTGCCCACTGCAATCCCAGCCACCAATGCGATCGTCTTGGGCGGGCTCGCGCGGCGCACCTTGGCCTCGACGATGTCAGCGAGCGGATAGCGCACGCCTGACGCAGACGTCATGGCGTCAGAGTCGAGCGCCTGAACCACGAAGCGCTTCTCGCGCCCGTCCTTGAGCCTGATCGACACGGTATCGCCCGGCTTGATTGTCGTCGACGGAGGATTGCCGGGCACCGTGTTCGGCTTCACGGTTCGCATCGTCGTGCACCCCGACGACGAGGTACCGCACGCGACGAGGCTGGCGGCGAGAAGACAGGCGATGACTCGTCGCTGGAGTTTCATCGGCGTTCCTGGTTGAGGCGAGGAGCATACCAAACCTGATGAGCTTGGACGAAAGGTCCCATTTTCGTTAAGAAATGCGAATCGAGTGCGGTCGGGCTAAGCTTCAACTTCCTTCATGATTGGCACGACCGTCGGGCCGTATCGAGTGCTCGACAAGATCGGCGAGGGCGGCATGGGCGAGGTCTACCTCGCCGATGACGAACGCCTGCATCGACGGGTCGCGCTCAAAGTGCTGCCGCTGGAGTTCGTCAGCGACGGCGACCGCGTCGAGCGATTCGAACGGGAAGTCCGCGCGGTCGGGGCGCTCAATCATCCCAACATCCTCACGCTCTTCGACCTCGGGCGTGCTGGCGATCAGTACTTCATGGCGACCGAGTTCGTCGACGGACGGACGCTGCGGGCCGTCATGCAGGAGCGCGGTGCGCTGCCGTTAGCCGAGGCGATCGGAATCATCGTGCAGGGCGCTGAGGCGCTGGCCTGCGCGCACGCCGCGGGCATCGTGCACCGCGACATCAAGCCCGAGAACCTGATGATCCGCCGCGACGGCTACGTCAAGCTGCTCGATTTCGGGCTGGCGACGATCATCGAGCCGTCGACTTCGACGTCGGCAACAACGACGATCAAGACAGCGCTGACGTCGGCCGGGATGGTGCTCGGAACGGTGGACTATCTTTCGCCCGAGCAGGCGCGGGCGCAGTCGGTCGATTCGCGCACGGATATCTTCAGCCTTGCCGTCGTCCTGTTCGAAATGCTGACGGGCGTGAGGCCGTTCCGCGGATCGACGACGACGGACACGATAGCTGCGATTCTCCTGAGCGATCCGCCGCCGCTCGGCGCCTTCCTCGCCGACGCTCCCGCTTCCCTGGAGGCGGTTCTTGCCAGGGCCTTGGCGAAGGACCGCGATGCTCGATATCCGACCGTCGTCGAGTTCTCCCGGGACCTGAAAGCTCTCTCCGCCGACGTTGCGCTCACTCCGCCTTCGCGCCCGAGGAGAGGCGCGAGCGCCCTGCCTCGTCCACGCCGCTTTCTCGTCGCGATAGTGGCCGCGGTGCCGCTCGCCGTCGCCGCTTCCGGTGCGCTGTGGTGGAACCTGGCAACCCGGAAACCGCCGACCACTATCGCGGGCACGACGACTGAACTGCCTGCGATCAGGACCCTGGCTGTGCTGCCGTTTCAATTGCTCGGCTATCCGGATGCCAGCGAACACCTTGGCCTGGGCATGGCGGACGCGCTGATTGTGAAGCTCACCAGCTTGCGACAGCTGACGGTGCGGCCGACAACCGCGGTCCTGAGATACCAGACGAGGGATCCCGACGTCGTGTCGGCCGGCCGCGCGCTTCAGGTCGACGCCGTGCTGACGGGCAACCTGCAGCGCGACAGCGGACGAACCCGCGTGACCGTGCAGCTGATTCGCACGGGCGCCCGCGCGGACGCAGCCACGGTCTGGAGCGACGTATTCACCGCCAGCACGGACGATCCATTCGAGGTTCAGGATCAGCTCGCGGGGCAGCTCGTCCAGAAACTCGCGCTGGAGCTCACGGGGGACGAGCAGAAGAAACTGACGGCGCACGAGACGAGCAGCCCCAGGGCCCGACAGCTGTACATGGAGGGCCGCTTCTTCATGAACAAGCGCTCGGAAGCCGGCTTTGCTCGGGCGGTCGAACTGTTCGAGGACGCGTTGCGCCACGATCCGAACTATGCTCGCGCGCACTACGGGCGGGCGCTGGCACGGAACGCGTCGATCGAGCTCGGGACGATGTCGCACACCGAGATGGTGCCGAAGGTGCGGGACGGGCTGAACCGCGCGCTCGAGCTCGATCCGATGCTCGGAGAGGCGTACGGCCTTCGGAGTCTGACGTCGCGCGTCTACGAATGGAGGTTCGATCAGGCCGACCGCGACTCCGAACGTTCCATGGATCTCGACCCCAACAACCCGGCCGTCATGCAGTGGCGGGGGGTCCACCTCCTCGCGCTCGGTCGCGCACAGGACGCCGTGTCGTTGCACTTGCGCGCCGTCGAGATCGATCCGCTGGACATGAACGTGCGCGCGCTCCTGTGTCGAGCACTCTATCTTGCGAGGCGGTACGACGATGCGATCGCGACCAGCCGGGAACTGATTGCGCTGGACCAGAACCAGAGTGCGCCGCACCAGTGGATCGGGCTCTCGATGATTGGACTCGGTCGCGCCGAGGCGTCTCTCGCCTCGCTGAAGCAGGCGGTGGCGCTGTCGGCGAGCAGCGAGCGCACCGCCGCGCTCGCGTACGGCTACGCGGTCGCGGGACGGCCCGCGGAGGCGCGCAAGCTCATTGCTTCCCTGGAAGCTTCAAAGGCCGGAGTGGGAAACCCGTACCACCTCGCGACCGTCCACACCGGGCTTGGCGAGCGTGAACGCGCGTTGCAATGGCTGGACCGCGCGTTGCGAGACCGCGACGGTTTTCTTCCCAACCGCATCAAGCTCGATCCGAAGCTGGACCCGCTGCGCGAAGAGCCTCGGTTCCAACGCCTGGTCGAGGCGACGCTGCGAGGGACGCGATAACTCTCTGTCTTGTCACGAAGAGGTCCGGCTGAAGCCGGACACTACAGCTGCGCTCACTCGGTCCGGCTGAAGCCGGACACTATAGCTACGCTCTCTCGTGCACGCATCTATACGAACATGTCCGGATTGACCTCCAACGCGATCTCCGTGATCCGGTCGACGGGCAGGCCGGCGCGCTGCGCATGCTCGTACACGGCCTCGACGCTCGGTGCGTCGTACTCGCAGTAGATCTTCCCCTCGGCATCCGACACGTAGCTGCGGATCCAGCGCACACCGGGCATCGCCGTGAGCACCGCGTTCGATCGCCGTCCAGCGGCGTTCAGCTCTTCCCGTGACAGCCCAGGCACTGACCGTTCGATCAGATATCGTGGCACGCTCGACTCCCTTCACACATCGTTGCCGCCGACGCGCAGGAGCTGCGCGCACGCGTCCGTCAACCGTTGCTCACCGAGCGCCTCGGCGATCGCCATCGCCGCCGCCGCCGATGCCCGCGCCGTGGAGGCGTCGCCGTTCGCCGCCAGCGTCTCGGCAACACGCAGCAGCATCCATCCTTCGCCTTTGCGATCGCCGATCGCACGGCGCAGCGAGAGCGACTGCTCGAAGCAGCGCGCGGAGGTCTCGGGCCGGCCGCGGGCGCGCCAGACCTCGCCGAGCGCGGCAAGCGCGTGCGCCTCGAGCAGGTGTTCGCCGCGCTCCCGGTTGAGCGCGACGCTCTCCTCGAGAGCGGTTCGCGCCTCCTCGTGCCGCTGGAGCCGGGTCAGCGTCACGCCGACGCTGTTGAGCAGCAAGCCTTCGGACGAGCGATCGCCCAGATCACGTACCAGCTCGAGCGCGGCCTCATAGTGCCGGAGCGCGTCGGGATATCTCTCGCGTTGCCATTCGAGGATCCCGAGCGTGTTATGAATCGACACTTCCCGTTCCCTGTCGCCGAGCGTCGTCGCAAGCGTCAGCGCCGCTTGAAAACCGGGAATCGCAGCGTCCGGCGACGCCGCACGCTGCCGCGCCGTCCTGGCGAGTCCCTCGAGGGCATCGAGCTCGCCTTTCGCATCTCCAGACGCACGACGAAGAGACCGCACCTTCTCCCATGCCTCGGCCGCCTCGTCCGTCGACGCGAGGCGTTCGAGGATAGCTGCGGAGCGGCCCACCATCTCGGCCTCGGCCTCGCGGTCCTCCAGCTGCGCGAAGAGCTGTGCCGCGTGCCTGAGGTGCGGCAAGGCGTCCGTGTCCTTCCCGAGGCCGAAGAGTACTTCCCCGAACGCTCTCAGGGACTGCGCGTGGCCGTCTGCGTGGCCCGCGCGCTGGCTCAATTCGATCGCCTGTCGATACGTCCCGAGAGCGTCCTCGACGCGTCCCTGCTGGAGGTACACGTGCGCGATCGCGGTGAGGTGAAAGGATCGCGGAATGGACAACAGGTTCGCGAGGGCGATCTCGTCGCATCGATGCAGGCACTCGAGGGCGCGGTCGATATCGCCGAGGGATCGATGGACGTTGCCGAGCGTGTGCAGCGCGTACAGGAGCTTCGATGGATGCGCTCCAAGGGCCGGTATCGCGAGCGCTTCTTCGAGGCTGGCCAGCGCGCCCGGGTAGTCTCCCATGCCTTTCAGGATCATCCCGATGTTTGCCAGGTCGCCCGCGACCATCAGGTCGTCGCCGGACTCCCGCGCGATCGTCAGCGCGCGTCTCGCGACCTCGAGCGCATCGGCATGGCGCCCTTGATGCCAGTGCAGCAGGCCGATGCTGCGGAGCGCGTTGCACTCGAGCGCGCCTTCGCCGAGCTCACGACTGAGGCGAAGCGCGGTGCTCAGCGTGCGCGCCGCCGCATCGAAGCGTTTGAGCAGAGTGGCCACGTCTCCCTGTCGCAGGTACGCCTGGGCCAGGCTGGCTGACGGGCCTCTGGGCGCCAGCAGGTCGATCAACTCCTCGGCGATCTGCTGCTGACGGCCGCGCAAGCCGAGTGTTTCGGACAGCCGTTCCTCATGAAGCAGCAGATCCACGAGCGCGTCCGTGCGGACGTCGTCATCGGGCAGGCGCGCGATCCAGCCCCGCACGCGCTCGAGCGTCGTCAGCGCATCGGCGAACTGGCTGAGTGAGGCCGCGCGCTCGGCCGCCCGACTGCCGTAGTGGACCGCTTCACGCCACATCTCGGCGTGCGCAAAGTGATGGGCGAGCAGCGGCGCCAGGTCGGATCCGCGGCTGGTGAGACTGCGCTCGATGGTGCGTCCCACCACCTCGTGCAGCGAGCGCCGCTGCCGTTCGAGCAGGCTGTCGTAGGCGACCTCCTGCGTCAGTACGTGCCTGAAGCGATACGTCGGCTCGGGCAGGACGGCGGTCTGCTGGATCAGGCCCGAGCCTTTGAGCCGATCGAGCGCGGCCGCCGGACTGACGTCTGGCCCCAGTACATCGCCGAGCAGCACTTGCCCGAACTCCCGGCCTATCACCGAAGCCACACGGAGCACATCCCGCGAATCCTGGTCGAGGCGATCGAGCCGGGACCGAATGACCGCCTGCACCGTGTCCGGCAATCGCAGCACTTCGACGCCGCTGGCCGCTACCGCTTCGCCCTGATGGGTCGTCACCGCGCCTTCCTCGAGCAGCGTGCGGCAGACCTGCTCGAGGAAGAACGGATTGCCACCAGTCCGTTCGTGCACGCGCGCCGCCAGCGCGTCCGATACGCGGTCGACGTGCAGTGCGGCCCGCATGATCGCCGCCGTCGCGTCGCGCGCGAGTGGAGCGAGTTGAATGCGCGACGCGCCGTCTGCGACACCCGTGAGCGCGCCCGGTTCCGGCCGGCTCGTGACGACGATCATCAGCGCGTGCGTGTCGACCATTTCGGCGAGCCTGCGCAGCGCTTCGCGCGACGCCTCGTCCGCCCACTGCCAGTCTTCGAACAGCACGAGCGTCGTCGCCCGCCGGGCCTGAGCAACGACGATGGCGGCCAGCGCCTCGGGCAGCGCCGCTCTGAGATGTTCACCCTGAAGATGCTTCGGAAGCGGCGCGGCTTCGCTGTCCAACGACAGCAGGTGCAGATACAGCGGCACGAATGGCTCGAGCGCCGCATCGAACGCGCGCGCTCTGCCGATGACGTCGTCTGCGTTGTACTCCTGACGTGCCAGTCCCCGGAGCGACAGCGCGTCGAACAGGATCTCCACGAAGGGCACCCAGGGCGCCATCCTGCCAGGCGGGCGGCAGCGGCCCTGGAGGATCCTCACGCCGGTCTGACCCACACGCTCGCGAAGTTCGTACAACAGGCGGCTCTTGCCGGCCCCCGCTTCTCCTACCACGGTGGTGACCCGCCCCTGTCCGCCGTGCGCCTGCTGAACCTGTCCCTGCAGCGAGGCCAGCTCGGCGTCGCGCCCCGTGTATGGCGTCAGGTCCGCGCGTTCGGAAGCCTCGAGCCACGTCTGCAATCCTGATTCGCCGAGTACCAGAAACGGTGCGACCGTTCCGCCATCGGCCTGGATGGAGAGCGGCGCGCACGATTGCGAATCGACGAACGGCGCAATCAGGCGATGACACTCGGGACTGACGAGCACCTGATCGGCGCCGGCGAGCGAAGCCAGCCGCGCCGCCACCTGCGCCGGTGCTCCGCTCACGGCATACCGGCGCGCGTCGTCGGTCAATCGCTGCGCGACGAGCAGGCCGACGTGGACGCCAGACTGGACACGGACCGGCTCTGCGAGCCCAAGCGATGCGCCCACTTCGGACGCACGCTGTCGCAGCTCGATCGCCGCGCGGACGCCGCGGAGATCGTCATCCTCGTGGGCGGTCGGCACACCGAAGAGCGAGACGATTTCGTCCCCAATGGCCTGATTGATGATGCCTCCATGCCGCTGCACTATCTCGGCGGCGGCCTTCCGCAGGCCAGCGAGGAGCGCCTCGATGTCGGCGGGCGACAGCCGTTCGACGAGCGCGCAGTAGTCGGACACGGTTGAGACGACCACCGCCGCCCAGCGGCGTTCGGCGCCGGCCGCGATCGCCCGGGCTTCGTCGGCGCGCGGCGTGCGTGGCGACGTCCAGGATCCGACCGTGCGGACGGCGGATCTGGAAGGCTCGGCGAGCGCGGAGAGATCCGCCATCAGCGCCGACATCGATGCGTAGCGTTCGTCCTGGCGTTTCGCGAGCGCCCTGCGTACCACGTTGTCGATGGCTGCAGGAACGTCGGAGCGCCAGGCGCTGATCGGATCGGGATCGCGGGTGACGATCCCGTCGATGAGGGCCTGCCGGCTGTTCCCCTGAAACGGCCGCGCGCCGGTCAGCATCTCGTAGAGCACCACGCCCAGCGACCAGACGTCAGCCCTCTGATCGAGATCGCGCCCGAGCGCGTGCTCGGGGCTCATGTACGCAACCGTGCCGGGAGCGAGGTCGCCTTCCGTGATCGCGGCGTCTTCCACCTTGGCCACGCCAAAGTCGAGGACCCTCGCAGTTCCATCGGAGAGGAGCATGACATTCGACGGCTTCACGTCGCGGTGCACGATGCCGTGCTCGTGCGCCTGCTGCAGTCCGCTCGCGACCTGGAGGGTGACGGCGACGGCGTCCTCACACGCCATCGGGCCGCGCATGAGACGCGCCATCAGCGTCTCGCCGTTGTAGAGCGGCATCGCGATGAACAGCTGCCCCTCCGGCGTCTCGCCGATCTCATGGATCGTGCAGATGTTGGGATGATCCAGCTTTGCGGCCGCGCGCGCCTCCTGCAGAAAGCGGCGCTTGGGTTCAGGCCGTTCGTCGAGATGACGGGGAAGGAACTTGAGCGCGACATGCCGGCCGAGTCGCTCGTCGAACGCCTTGTAAACCACTCCCATCGCCCCTGATCCCAGGGCCTCGAGCACGCGGTAGCGGCCGATGGACTGGCCTTCCCATCCGAGGATCGATGAACGCGCACGCGAGATGGCTGGCGCGAGGTCGGCGACGAGCCGGTCCATCGGCCCCGCGCGATGATGTGCCTCGAGGAGCGATTCCACTTCCCGTCGCACGTCGGCGTCGCTGCACTCCCGGTCGAGCAGCTCGCCCAGCGCATCACGGTCGCAATCGATCGCGGTTGCGAAGAGCCGCTGAACACGGTCCCACTGGCCGGTCGACATGGCCGCGGCCCGGAGGAGCCGTTCGGTCGATGACATCGGGCGATCGGTCACGACTGAAGCTCCCGATTCAACCACGCGCGGGCCAGCGACCAGTCCCGCTTGACGGTTGCCGGTGAGATACCGAGCGCTTCGGCCGTCTCCTCGACGCTCATGCCGCCGAAAAAGCGGCACTCGACGATGCGGGCGTGCCGCTCGTTCATGGCGGCCAGGCTCTGCAGTGCCTCGTCGAGCGCGAGCATGTCGTCTTCCTGCGCGACGACGGCGGCGACCGCGTCACCGTCGAGCGGCTCCCGGACCCGGCCGCCGCCACGCTTCAGCCTCCGGCGCGCGACAGCGTAGTCGATGAGGACGCGACGCATCGCCTGTGCCGCGATCGCCAGGAAATGCGCACGGCTCTGCCATTGGATGCGGGTGAGCTTGGACAGCTCCAGCCACGCTTCGTTGACCAGTGCCGTGGTGCAGAGCGTGTGATCGGGACGTTCGCCCCGCATGGCGCGGGCTGCAACGCGCCGAAGCTCGTCGTACACAAGCGCAAACATCTCGTCCATGGGCGTGTGGCTGGTCGCCTCCCGTGAATTCTAATGCCGGCCCCCGCCGTGAGCCCTCCTGGCGGCTGTTGTGGCTTCTAGGGATATCGAGCCGGTACGCGCCGTGGCGTCCGGTCGCAATACAGCCATTTTCATGTCAGGAGGCCCCATGAAGGCAGCGAGACGACTCGAGTATTCCCTGGCCGGTATTCTCATGCTCACAGGTATTTGCCCCTCACGCGGACTGGCGCAGGACCACGACGGCCACGCGCGGACGGTTCGGACCGAACAGACATCAGAGCAGAAGAAGCAGGCGAACGCACTGGTGAGAATCGTTCGGGAAACCACCGAGCGTTACCGCGATGCGGAGGCCGCCGAGACCGATGGCTACGGTCTCCTGTTCGGCTGCGTGAGCGGCGGGGACTACGGCGCGATGGGACTCCACTACGTGAACTTCCCGCTCGTGGCCGACGGACAGATTGACGCTGCGAAACCGGAGATCATCTTGTACGAGCCGACGTCGAACGGGAAGAAGCGGATCACCGGCGCGGACTACCTGGTGCTCGCGGCCGACTGGGACAAGACCCACACGAGTGCGCCCGAACTCAACGGACAGCTGTTTCATTATTTCGAGGCTCCCAACCGCTTCGGGCTCCCGCCGTTCTACACGCTCCACGTCTGGGCGTGGAAGGACAACCCCGCTGGCACGTTCTCCAACTGGAACCCCAGCGTGTCGTGCGACGGATTCAACGGGCAAGACCCTGAGCCGGCGCGATAGTCGTCCCGTTTTTCAGAACGCTGTAGTGTCCGGCTTCAGCCGGACTTCAACGGGTCCGCCTGAAGGCGGACGCTACGGAGCAATGACAATGCGAAAAGAAGGCTGCGGCTGAGCCGGCCGCAGCCACAACCGCGCGCGGCAGAGTTTGGAGCGGCTGTTGCAGCCAGGATGGCCAGGCAGTTGAGCTGTGGCCAGGAAACGGCAGACCCGCTCGGGCGACCGGCTTCGCGAATTCGACGAATTGTTCAATCTGTTCGTCGAGAACGTCCGGGATTACGCCATCTTCATGACCGACGCGAACGGCTCCGCCGTCAGCTGGAATGCCGGCGTCGAACGGCTCCTCGGATACTCCGAAGAGGAGTTTCTGGGCACCTCGCTGACCAAGATCTATACGCCGGAAGACGTCTCGTCCGGCGCGGCGGCACGCGAGATCGCGACGGCGGGCGAGAAGGGCCGCAGCGAGGACGAGCGGTGGCATCTCCGCAAGGATGGGTCGCGATTCTGGGCCTCGGGCGTGCTGACTGCCCTGCGCGAGGACGGCGGACGCCTGCGCGGTTTTGCCAAGGTGATGCGCGACATCACCGAACGGAAGCTCGCCGAAGAAGAGCGCAAGCAGCTGCTGCAGCGCGAACAGGAAGCACGCCAGGCGGCCGAGGGCGCGACGCGCATCAGGGATCAGTTCCTGGCGACGGTCTCGCACGAACTGCGAACGCCGCTGAACGCGATTCTTGGATGGGCGCGAATCCTCGAAGACCAGACGCTCGATCCTGCGCGAGTGAAGCAGGCAGTCGAGACCATCAGCCGGAACGCGGTCCTTCAGTCACGTCTGATCGACGATCTCCTCGACATCTCGCGCATCCTCGCGGATCGCGCGACGATCGAGCGGCGTCCCGTCGACTTCCTCTCCATTGTTCAGGGGTCGGTCGAATCGCTGAGCCCGAACGCGCTCGAAAAGGACGTGATCGTGGAATGCCGCCTGCGTCCTCTGGAGTCGATGATCGACGGGGATCCGCGCCGCCTGCAGCAGATCGTCTGGAACCTGCTCTCGAACGCGATCAAGTTCACGCCGGACGGCGGACGGGTGTCGATCGACATGGAGCAGGATGGGGCTGGCGCCGTGCTCACCGTCAGCGACACGGGCATCGGAATTCCGCCGGAGTTTCTCTCGCGCCTGTTCGACCCGTTCAGTCAGGCCGACATGACGACGGAGCGGACGCATGGAGGCCTCGGCCTCGGCCTGTCGATCGTGCGGCATCTCGTCGAGCAGCACGGTGGCACCGTTCACGCGGAGAGCGGCGGCACGGGCCAGGGCTCCACGTTCACCGTGACGTTGCCGCTGTCGACTGCCCGGATCGATCCAACTCCCGGAGGCGCGCGCGAAACGGATCTGCGGCCTTCGCTCAACACCGTGAACGTGCTCGTCGTCGACGACAACCGCGACAGCCGCGACGTCACGGTCGCAGCCCTCGAGTTGGCCGGCGCATCCGTCAGGACCGCGGACACGGTCGCCACCGGGCTCGCCGCGATCGCGGAGGCGTGCCCGAACGTGCTCCTGTGCGATCTGGGACTCCCTGGTGAAGACGGATTCGGTCTCATCGAAAAAGTGCGGGCGCTCTCGCCCGAACAGGGAGGAAACCTCCCTGCGGCAGCGCTCACCGCGTACACACGGCCGGAAGACCGCTTGCGCGCTCTTCAATCGGGTTTCCAAATCCACCTGTCGAAACCAGTCGATCCGGCGGAGCTCGTCGCCACAGTTGCCACGCTCGCCGGCAAGTCGATGCCTGGCGACAGTTGAACTCTCACCTCTGCGCGTTTCGGCCGCGGACGTCTTCCCTTCCCGCGACTCGCGTGGAGACGATGTGATCGACGATGTGCTCGGCATCGCGTCCGACGCCTCCCACGAGCGACGAGCTCAGCGAGTAGAGAAAGAGAAGCCCGACGAAGTAGAGACCGGGACACGATTGGACGACGCCCCGATCGTGCATGGGAACGCCGTGGCGAACCGGGAGCGAGAGATCGATCCAGTGATAGCCGGGTGTGAAGCCGGTGCACCAGATGACGCTCGACACTTCGACGACCCGTCCATCCTCGAGGACGGGAAATCCGTTCTTCGCCCCACTCACGCGCGGCATGCGTTCGATTCCCGCGGCGGCAAAATCCTTGCGACGCACGCGGCCCAGAGGGATCCCGCGCGGCGGGTCGAGAAAGTGATCTCGGATCTTTCTGCCGATGAACCTGTTCACCGTCAGCACGCGCGTCGCCATGAACCACATGACGGGCGTCAGCGCTCGATCGATGAGACTCCCGGCCGCCCCGGTGGGCTCCTGACCAGTGTCCGGGCCCGATAGCCACGTCCGGTGGTGCCGTGCGAGCTCGATTGCGATCTCCGCGCCGGAGTTGCCGGCGCCCACGACCAGCACTCCCCCTTCCGGAATCTGCGATGGTTGGCGGTAGTCCTTGGAATGGAGCTGCACGATGCGGTCGTCGAGCTCGCGCGCGAACGCCGGGATCCGAGGTGTGTTCGAGGCGCCGGTCGCGACGACCACGTTCTCGGCGGAGAGCGTGTCCCTGCCGCAGATCAGTTCGAACCGATTGCCGGCCTTCGACAGCCTGTCGACGTGGACACCAGTTCGAACGGGGAGATCGAACGCGCGCGCATACGCCTCGAGGTAGTCAGCGATCTCGTCCTTGCCCGGATATGAGGACGGCGATCCGGGAAACGGCATCCCCGGCAGATTGTTGTAACGGCCCGGCGTGAACAGATGAAGCGAATCCCACCGTTTCCGCCACGCGTCACCGATCCGCGCGTGATCGTCCAGGATCACGAACGGCAGACCCCGCTTCTTGAGGTGATAGCCGACAGACAGGCCTGACTGGCTTCCGCCGATGACCACGGTTCCGAGCTGCTGATCGCTCAAGACCTCAGCTCTCGATTCGATAGATTTCGCGGCGGCCGCGATCGACGAGGTCGTGATAGTCGGCCATCGCCTTCCGTAGCGTCTCGTTGGCCATGAGGCGTCGCTCGATTTCGAAGAAATCATCGATCTTCTCCACCTTCGCCTCAGCGACGATCGTCCAGAAGCGCTCCCCCGTGACATCGGTGAGCACGCGAAGGGGTTCCTGCCCCATGTCTTTCAGGACCGTTGAAATGCTGCGGAACTTCTCGACCATCTGGCGGACCTTCCCCGGCCTGCAGTTCACAACCTCACGGATCACGTACATGACTTCACTCCTCTCGGCAGTCGACGAGACTCACTCGTCGGGAAGCTGCTTCTTGACGCGCATCACCCTCGAGCCGCGGCACCCGCCACGATCCGCTCGATGTTCTCCGGGTTCATGAACGCCGGCAACGGACGCGAGCCGGTCAGCGCCGAATAGAACTCGTTCGTGGCCTCCTGGTTGCCGCGCAGGGCCGCAAACAGCTGCTGCATCGGCGGAGGCGGCGGCTCGAGCGTCGCGAGCTGACACGTGAAGTCGTACATCGGCTTGACGCGCCGATCGCGGCTCGACTGATACTCCGCCAGCGCTTCGTCCAGCGCACGCCGTCCGGACCACCCATCGTCGAGCGCGGAAGCCAGATTGTCCGCGTCGATGAATGCGTCGCTGATCCCCTGTGCGGTAATCGGATCCTTGTTGTATCCGGCGTCGCCGGCGAGCGCCCAACCCGGACCGAACGGCTGACGGAAATAGTTGGGGACGCCGGCCGTCCCGACCCACTTCTCTTCGCGCTTTGCGCTCTGCAGTCGCTCGGCGACGCTCGGTGTGGACTCGAGCACTTGTCTGACGTGGCCCTCGATGTCAGCGCGGACCTCCTCGAACCTGCTGCTCGGCCACAGCACCGCGATGAGCGTCAGCCCGCCGTGCGTTGGAAAGCACCCGACGGCTTTGGAGTCGCGGACGTACTCTTCGATGTCGTCCGCCGCGAATCCGCTGAAGTAGCTGTAGTAGTTCGTGGTGAGCGGCGGCTTCCCGTCGTACTCCCGCGGCCGGACGGCTCTTGCGACCAGCGAGTGCACGCCGTCAGCGCCGATCACGACCTGTGCCCGCTCCTCGACGGTGCCGCCAGTCCGGCTGTGGCCGTTGATTCCGGCGACTCGATCGCCGTCCCACAGCAGCTCCTCGACGGTGAACCCTTCTCGCAGCTCGGCTCCCGCCTCGACGGCCGCATCTACGAGCAGCTTGTCCAGGACCGTTCGCCGCGGGCAGAACCCGCCGCGTCCGCCGTTCGCATCGGTCACCGCGCCTTTGAGTGCGAACGGGCCGACATCAAAGATCAGGTTGAGTGCGATCGGCGGGCAGCCGGTCGCAGCCAGTCGATCGAGTAGTCCCCAGCGGTCCAGGATCCCCGCCCCGTGCGGCCAGATGATGTGCGTGGAGATGATGTCGCTTGGAAAAGTGGCTCTGTCGACCAGCAACACTCGATATCCCTTCCGGGCCAGCAGCATCGCTGCCGGAGCACCGGCGCATCGCGCGCCGACGATGATGGCGTCGTACATGACGTGGTTCGCTCCTTGCCCTTGAATGTGCGATGAAAGCGGGGGCAGGCGCATCGGCGAAACCACCCACTCCGCATGAGGTCGGAGAATGGGTAGTTTCCGCCAGGGCGAACCCGGTCAGAAGAGCTTGCGATCGTAGGCGCAGGCGGTCGCCGCCGCGCGCGACGGCACGTCGAGCTTGCCGAGAATATTGCTGACGTGCCGGTCGATCGTTCGCTCGCTCAGGGACAGTTCATCAGCGATCTCTCGATTGGTCCGGCCGGTCGAAGATCAAACGCAGGACGTGAAGCTCTCGAGGCGTCAACGGATGCGTCGGGGCCGGTTGGATCGGCGCCGGCGGCGCATCGAGACGAGCCAGGTCCGGCAGGGCCCCGAGCCGTTCGAACACGGACCGCGCGGCCTGGTGCTCGAGCCCTGCCGCCTCATCGTCGGCGAGGGCGCGGCACGCGTATCCAACGAGCACGCGCACCCGCGCAGCGTCGTGCGGTGCTTCGAGGCGCTCCCACTGCTCGAAGGCAGACCGAAGCGGCTCGAGCGCCGCTCGAGCGTCGCCTTCGGCGAGCGCAATCCCTCCGTCGGCCTGAGCGACCACCGCGCGCAGCACGTCGGAGTCGAACGCGCGCGCCAGATCTCGCAGTTCATCGCGGGCGCGCCTGGCCTCTTCGACATCCCCGGTCGCGAGCATGATCTCGAGATGAGCCGGCAGGAGCCGCGCGCGCCGGAGTCGATCGGTGGTCGCGTTCGTCACCCGCCGGATCGCGGCAGACGCGGCGTCGGTCTGTCCTTGCGCCAGCCGCAGGAGCGCGAGTCCAGGCTGAGGCTCGCATCCCAGTTCGCTCGCGGCACGATACGCGTCCTCGGCCTCCGCAAACTCACCCCGGAGGCGATGGATCTCGGCCTGTTGATAGACCGCAGCGCTGGGAGTCCTGCGGTCGGCTCGCCGGGCACGTTCAGATGCACGGCAGGCTTCCGTCATCGCGTCGAGCCATGCCCCCTGCAGCTGCAGGATCTCGGCGCGGTGCACGAGACAAATGCCCGAGAATGCAACCATGTCCGGCTGTTGCTCGCACACGCTCGAGAACGCGGACGTCCATTCGCGCGCGCGGCCGAGCGCATACACCAGGCGGCAGGCGTCGATCACGCTGCAGTACATCAACCCGGTCATGATGGGAGACAGCTCGCCCGCGACGACCGCCAGCATCGTCTCATCCAGGAGCTTCAGGCCAGCCAGGACATCGCCCTGCTCGATGAGCGCGCGGCCTTGCACGTGGCGGGCGGCGGCGGTCAGGTCGGCGTCCGCAAAACGTTCACCGATCGCGGTGGCCTGGCTGGCGGTCGCATGCGCCGCGTCGCCATGGCCCTGGCGTAATTGCTGCTCCGCGACAGGGAGTGCCAGGTAGCCGCGCTCGACGCAGTCTTCGTCCTCGACGAGGCGCTCGCCCCTCGCCAGCCAGGCGTTCGACTGAACGACGTCGCCTTGAAACAGGAGGCTGCCGGCAAGCCAGAACGTACATCGCGCAGCGCGCGCCCGGTCGTCCGCCTCGACGTGCACGCGATGCAGGCGTTCGAGGAGCCGCTGATAGTCGAGGTCTCGGCCGATCAGGAACGCGGCAGTCGCCAGCCGGTCGAGATCGTCAGCGTGGAGCGGCGCGGTCTGGTCGGCGCACAGGAGAGCCTGGTAGGCGTCACCCCACGCACGGCGTCCGTAGCACTCACGGCCGTGTTCAAGATGATCCATCACAACTACGGTTGAGCCGAATGAAACGCGGCTCAGATCCGTAGTCTCGCACGACTCGGCGTCTGCTTCGGTCGAGCTTCGATAGTCGAACAGAACAAGTGCTGTGCTACGCTGCGCCGCATATGTCAGGCATAACCAGACGTGAGGCACTGGCCGGAGTGACAGCCATGATGACGGCACCGGGCGCGTCTGAATCCGGCGGCGCGGGCAGGCAGAAGCTCCCGATCGGGCGCTTGAAACAGTCGGTGTGCCGCTGGCTGTACGCGAAGATCCCGCTGCCGGAGTTCTGCAAGGCCGTCGCGGACATCGGCCTGACGGCGATGGACCTGCTCACGGAAGCGGAGTGGCCCGTCGCACGCGACCACGGCCTCACGTGCTCGATGGGATCCGGGCTCGGCGGAACGATCGTGGACGGGCTCAACGTCAAGGCGAACCACGACAAGATTATCGCGAGCCTCGAGCGCGGCATCCCGCTCGCCGCGGCGAACAAGGTCCCCAACCTGATTGCGTTCTTCGGCAACCGCCGGGGGATGCCGGACGAAGAGGCGGCCGCGAACTGCGTCGAGGCGCTGAACCGCATCAAGAAGACCGCGGAAGCGCACGGCGTGACCGTCTGCCTGGAGCTCCTGAACAGCAAGGTCGATCACAAGGACTACCAGGGGGATCGATCCGCGTTTGGCGTCGGCGTGATGAAGGCCGTGGCGTCGCCGCGCGTGAAGCTGCTGTACGACATCTATCACATGCAGATCATGGAGGGCGACTTGATCCGCACCATTCGCGACGCGCGCGAGCACATCGCCCACTTCCATACCGGCGGCGTGCCGGGCCGGCACGAGCTCGACGCGACGCAGGAGATCCAGTGGCGATCGGTGGCGGCGGCGATTGCCGACATGGGATTCGACGGCTACTTCGCGCACGAGTTCATCCCGACGCGCGATCCGGTTCAGGGTTTGCGCGAGGCGGTTGCGCTGTGCGCGGTGTAGGAGCAGGACAGGATTCGATGCCGACACGAATCACCTCTCGACTCTGCTCGAGGCAGGCCTCTCGACTGCGCTCGAGGCTCGCCGTTCGTTTGCTCCTCGTCGCGTGGGTGGGCATCTCCTGGGTGGTGGCCGCGCCACTGGCGCAGCAGATCCGGCAGCCGTTCAGCCGCGTCGCCATCACCGTCACACCCGATCACCAGGACTGGACCTATCAACCGGGAGAGCCGGTCACGTTCCGCATCGATGTCGTGCGCGACGGCCACCAGATCGCCGGCGCGGCCGTGAAGTACGGCATCGGCCCGGAGATGCTGCCGCCCGTCACCGAGGCGACGGCAACCGTCGGCGCAACGCCGCTGACGATTGCCGCCGGCACGATGAACGACCCAGGCTTTCTGCGGCTGGTGGCGACGACGGTGATCGATGGGCGTACGTATCGCGGCGTCGGCACGGCGGGCTTTGCGCCGGAGCGGATCCTGCCGACGCAGACGAATCCACCGGACTTCGACGCATTCTGGGACGCGGAGCGCAAGCGCCTGGCGGCGCTGCCGCTCGACGCGAGGTGGACGGCGCTACCCGATTACGGCACGTCGCAGGTGGAGTGTTCGCAGATCAACCTTCAGAACGTCGGTCTGACCGCGGGCACGAGCCGGCTGTACGGGATCCTCTGCATGCCGCGCGCGCCGGGTAAGTATCCGGCGGTCCTCAGCGTGCCTGGCGCTGGCGTGCGGCCGTATCGCGGTTTGACGGAGCTCGCCGCGCGCGGGCTCATCACCTTTCAGATCGGGATCCACGGCATCCCGGTGATCCAGCCACAGGAGGTCTACGACAGCCTCGCCGGCGGCGGCCTGAGCGGCTATCCGACGTTCGGGCTCGACTCGCGCGAGCGCTACTACTATCGCCGGGTGTACGTCGGGACGCTGCGCGCCAACGATTTCCTGACGTCACTTCCGCAATGGGACGGTCGGAACCTCGGCGTGACGGGCGGGAGTCAGGGCGGGGCGCTGTCGATCGTCACCGCGGGGCTCGATCGGCGCGTCACGCGCCTGGTCGCGTACTATCCCGCGCTGTCGGACGTGACCGGCTACGTGAACCAGCGGGCCGGCGGCTGGCCGCACATGTTCCGCGCGGCCGAGGGACCAAACGTCCATCGTGACGAGGCGAAGTACAACACGACGCAGTACGACGACGTCGTGAATTTCGCCCGCCGCGTGACGGCGCCCGGTTTCTACTCGTGGGGCTTCAACGACGAGACCTGTCCGCCGACCTCGATGTACGCCGCGTTCAACGTCATCACGGCGCCGAAGCGACTGGTCCTCGTGTACGACACCGGCCATCGGACCACGCAGGAACAGGTGGACGAGGGCAACGACTGGCTGGCCGCCGAGCTCACCCAGGCTGTCCGAAGCAGCGGCGGCAGGCCTTGAGGATCACGGCTGACGCGCCGGCAGGTTGAACGCCTGCGCCACCTTGTCGAGACCGCCCTCGACCCCGCCCCACTCGGCCTGCGCGGCAGGCGACAGCTTCCTGGCAGTCGAGGCGGCACGCAGCGCCATGCCGCGCTGGAGCAGCGCCTGCGCTTCTCCCGACGCCGGCCGGCCGTCGTCGACCGTTTCCGCCAGCTTCTCGGCGTCCTTCTTCAGGTCGTCGGCCCCCTTCACCGCGGCTTCACGCGTCGCGACGTCGACCGTCGTGTCCATCTTGAGCGAGGCGTCGAACTCCCTCTTGAAGCGATTGGCGCTCTTGGCCAGCTCCTGGGCCGCCTTCTCGACCTCGTCGTCGTTCATACGGCGCGGCACCTGCCCCTCCGTGAGTGGAAACGACACCCCGTAGACCGCGGCGAGGACCCCGAGGCTCGTCGACAAGCGGTTCCACTCGCTGGCCCCGTCGAAATCCGGCTTCTGCGTCGACATGAAGCGCTGGATATCCGTGCCCTGTCGAAGGATGGCAGCAACTTCGGCGGCGGCCGAGTAATCCGACTTGAAGCGGCCCTTCAACTTGTCGACGTTCTCCTGGAGGTCGTCGAGGTACGCCCCGACGTTGACCTCTCCCTTGGGACCACGGAGGATGCCGTGCTTCACGTCCCCATCCAACTGATCCTCGAACCGATCGCGCTCGTTGTCGAGCCGGTCGAAGAGCTCCTTGACGTCCTTGTCGCTCGGCCGTTCGGCCGCCAGGGCCGGCGCCCAAGACAGAGTGGCGATGACTGCGGCGCACACCGCAATCGAGAGCCGCGCGGTTCCAATCCCGATCCCGATCACTTTCGCCATGGCATGTCCTCTTGCTCTTTGCTGCGGAACGCTCTCCGGGATGGTCTCGCCCGCGAACAGGCGCGGCTCATCCGTCTCCGGTTATGCTCGTCCGGCTCAGCCTGACGAGGGTCGGTCAAAAGCTACGAAATGCCGTGGCTTCTCCGACCAGCGGGTGACCCCTCCGCGCAGGCTCCCGAGGGAGGCTACGAAAAGGCCAGCTTTCTGGCCGAAAGCCGTCCCGTCGCCTCGACGAGGCTCGAAACAGTCGGGATCAGTGCGAAATCGTTGCCGAGCGGTCGGGCGCGTCCGGACGAGGTGTGTGGTACGTTCTTCCGCCGGACAGGTTCGCTAACCCATTCGAAGGAGGCGGCGCGTGGCGAAGGCACCGAACGCTGACACGACGAACACGGCGTGGAATTCGACGGCCCCCCTGGGCGAGTTTCGGCCGTACATTCCGGGGACGGCGAACGTGCCGGAGTTCACCTTCAAGGCCGTGCTCTTCGGCGCGATCTTCGGGATCATCTTCGGCGCGGTGACGGTCTACGTCGGTCTTCGCGCGGGCCTGACCGTTTCGGCCTCGATACCGATCGCCGTCCTCAGCATCAGCCTCCTGCGCGCGTTCGGCAAGGCGACGATCCTCGAGAACAACATCGTCCAGACCGCGGGGTCCGCGGGCGAGTCGGTCGCCGCCGGCGCGATCTTCACGCTGCCCGCGCTGATCTTCATGGGCTTTCCGTTCGAGTACTCGCGCATCTTCATGCTCGCGCTGATCGGCGGATGGATCGGCGTGCTGTTCATGATCCCGCTCCGGCGTCAGTTGATCGTGCAGGAGCACGGCAACCTGCTGTACCCCGAAGGGACGGCCTGCGCGGACGTGCTCGTTGCGGGCGAAAAAGGCGGGTCGTTCGCCAGCCGCGTGTTCTGGGGCCTTGGCCTCGGCGGCGCCTACACGTTTCTCATGGCCACCGCGCAGGTCTGGAAGCAGCGTCCGTTCTACGAGCCGGCCTGGCTTCCCGGCGCGTCGTTCCGCGCCGAGATCACGAGCGAGTATCTCGGCGTGGGCTACATCATCGGGCCCCGGATCGCAGGGACGATCTTCGCGGGCGGCGTGTTCTCGTGGCTGGTGCTGATGCCCGCGATCAAGTTCTTCGGCGAAGGGCTCGCCGAGCCGCTGTATCCGAGCACGGTTCCGGTTCGCAACATGACGCCGGGTCAGCTCTGGGAGAGCTACATCAGGCCGATGGGCGCCGGCGCCGTCGCGATGGCCGGCCTCATCACGCTGATGAAGACGATGCCGACGATCCTGAATGCGCTCAAGAGCGGCATGAAGGACATCCGCTCGAAGCAGGCAGGCTCGGAGGCCGGCGGACGGCTGGAGCGTGACATCGCGATGAAATGGGTCGTCTTCGGCTCGCTCGCGATCATCGTCGCGATGTGGCTGATGCTGACCTTCAACCCGATCGCCGGCGCGCGGACGTCCGGGGTGGAAAACCTCGTCGCGTCGTTCTTCGTCGTGATCTTCGGGTTCCTGTTCGTCACCGTGTCGTCGCGCATCTGCGGGCTGATTGGCACGTCGGCCAACCCGGTGAGCGGGATGACCATCGCGACGCTCATGGCGACCTGCGCGATGTTCCTGGCGATGGGGTGGACCGCGCCGGCCTATTCCGCGCTCGCGATCACCATCGGCGGCGTCGTCTGCGTCGCGGCGGCGAATGCCGGAGCGACCTCGCAGGACCTGAAGACCGGGTTCCTCATCGGCGCGACGCCGTATCGCCAGCAGTGGGCGTTGATGATCGGCGTGATGGTGTCGGTGTTCGTCATCGGCGCGACGCTGATGCTGATGAACTTCGGCCTGTCCGAGTTCCGCCCGATGCAGCGGGCGCTCGACATCGACAGGGTTCGAGCGGAGCAAAGCCTGCGCGGCGCCGCCGTGCGCGTGGAAAAAGAGCTCGACGACCCGAACCCGCAGACCTATCGGGACAAGAGGTACATCCTCGTCAACGCGCTCGGCTCGCGCGAGCTGCCCGACGGCAAGTATCTGTACGATCCGGACACGAAGCAGATCGAGGTGCAGTGGATTACCGGCATCGGCAGCGACAAGGCCGCCGCGCCGCAGGGCCGGCTGATGGCGACCGTCATCACCGGCATCCTCAACCAGCGGCTCCCATGGCGTCTCGTCGCGATGGGCGTGTTCCTCGTGATTGCCGTCGAGCTGCTCGGGATTCGATCGCTCTCGTTCGCGGTGGGCTCCTATCTCGGGCTCCATACGACGCTGGCGATCTTCTGCGGCGGCGTGGTTCGCTGGGCCGCGGAGCGCGGGACCAAACCGAGCGGCGGTCACGCCGAAAGCGACGTCAGCCCGGGGTCGCTCTTCGCCAGCGGCCTCATCGCTGCCGGCGGCGTGATGGGGCTCATCGCGATCGTGATCAACGTCCTCGGCGATCCGGAGCTCGGCATCAGGCTGATCCCGCCGGGGGTGCTGGCGTTCGGCCCGAAGATCGCGCCGGCCCTCGCCACCTCGAACCTGCTCGCGGTGGTCATGTTCGCGCTGCTGTCGTACTCGCTCTACCACTTCGCGCGCAAGAAGCTGGACTAGAGAGCGTTTTCAGCATGCTGTAGTGTCCGGCTTCAGCCGGACTTCAGCGGGGTCCGCCTGAAGGCGTTCTAGCCGGCCGACAGAGGATTGATGTGTTCGACGCCGGCAAATCGCTTGAAGTCGTGGTCCGTCGAGTACAAGGCTGCGCCATGCTCGATGGCCATCGCCGCCAGGTGAGCATCGGTCGTGAGATTGCCTGCGAGCCCGGAGGCTTGCAAGAGATTCCGCAGAAGAGGCCAGTGATTCGCGCCTGGCGACACGAGCTCTACGTTGGGCTGTTCGAGCCACGAGCTCACGTAGTCGAGGGCGGCGCCGGATGCCAGGGGACGAACGAGAATTCCCTCGCGCGTCGTGACGCGCAGGAACGCGAGGACCACGACCCAGGCCAGGCCGACGCGCGTGTCTCCCGACAGGACGTCCTCGAGCCATCGTCTCGCCTGCGCGTGGTGAGGCGCGTCAGAGTCCACGGCGTAGATAAGGAGATTGGCGTCGATCAGGATCACTTGCGCAGCTCGAGCTTCCGCGCGATCTCCGCGTCCTCGAGCGCGGCGGCAAGCTGCAACGCCTTGTCCGGGTTGACCCCGGGCCGTACGCCGCCCAGGGACTGGGGCGTCAGGCGATACGGCCGCCGGCGTGGTTGCCGTCCGCGCGTGAGACCGGCCCGGATCGCTTCGTTGACGACCTGCTTGAACGGCTGTTGACGCTCGCGCGCCAGCTGCTTGAGCGCCCTGGCCACATCCGGATCCAGGGTGAGAGTCGTGCGCATGAAGACATCATAGCATCATATGAATGGCATCAAAACATCACCCATTGGGACGTCACCTCACCCTGACCGGCCGGCCCGTTTCCAAGATAGCTCGGCCTGTGCATCCGTTTCAGGCAGGCCACGCGTAATCGAGTTAGGAACAGTACGCGTGGCAGCCAAAGGATGCTGCAGGCCATGTCGCAACAAGCCGTCACTTTCGTCATTCACTCGCTGCTGACCGACCAGGATCTTCGGGATCGATTTGCCACGTCTCCGATGGACGTGCTGGCGGATCTTCATCTCTCGGGTGACGTAGAGCTCACCGTTGGCGAAGTCGAGGCGCTGGTGCGAGCCAACCCTGACGTCTGGCGCTCGGCCGTGAGCCTGGCGCACGCGCATATCCACTGACGGCCTGTCGTTCAACTCGACACAGGTGACATCATGCGCCGCTCGAAACGAATGAAACGGATTCTGCGGGAGCAGTGGGGAGTCTTCCTCGCCTCGACCGCCGTCCGCGGACGGTAGCGGAATCGCGTCACGCCGGCTGCGCTCAGACACTGACAGCACGATCGGCGAGAATACCGCCATGACATCCGTGTCCGCGTCAACGTGCATCGGGCTCGTCGCGATACTCCTGGCTTCGATTCCGCAGGCGCAGGAGGTTCGCTTCATCAGCGCCGATGGACATCGATTGCGCGTCCGCGTCGCCGGACTCGAGCATTTGGGGACGCGTCCCGCGGTGGTCTTCGAGGGCGGAGCGGGTCAGCGCCTGGAAACATGGGATTCGGTGTTCAAGGACGTGGCGGCGTTCGCGCCTGCAGTCGCGTACGATCGTGCCGGGCTCGGCGAATCGGACGCGGATGCCCATCTGCCCACGCCCGAACATGTCGCGCGGACGCTGCATACGCTCCTGCCGCTCGCCGGCGTCAAGCCTCCGTACGTGCTGGTCGGCCACTCGTGGGGCGGACCGCTGATCCGCATGTTCGCCGGCCTGTACCCAACCGAAGTCGCCGGCCTCGTCTACGTCGATCCCACGGATCTCCGAACGGAGACGCAGGACATCGAGTACTTCCGCGCGCAGGGCTACTCGGACGAGATGCGTCAGAAACGGAAGGCCGAGCTCCTCGCGGGATTCGCTGGCAAGGGCGGCGAGTACGAGGCCATTCGCGAGAGCTCCCAGTCGTTCTTCAAGGAGTTCCGCACTCTCCCGCGCATGCCTGACGTACCGGTCACGATTCTCATGTCGGCCCGCTACAATCCCGCGACGTGGTCGCGGAGCAGCTGTGTCCCCGAGGAGTGCCAGAAAGTGTGGATTCGGCTTCGCACCGAATGGCTGGGCGCGATGTCGCGCGAGGTGACCAACGGGACCTTGATCGTGTCCACGGCCAGCGGTCACTTCATGCAGGGCGACGATCCTCCCCTTGTGTTGTCCGCCATCGAGCGGGTCGCACGCGCGGCGAGGATCGGAGGTTGAGTGCCTACTGCTTCTCGTAAAACGCCGTGGACTCGATCGCCTGACCCTTTGCGTCCCTGCCCTTCGTCGTGTTGGTCCGTGTCTTCCCGTCCTCGGACACGACGATGATCTGCGTAGCCGTCACCTTGCCGGCCTGCTTGACGGTGATTCGAGTGGTCCTCGCGTCGATGCGTATGAGGGCCACGGTATCGCCGTACGGATTCTGGCCCGTGACGGGATTGTCCTTGCCGTCGTAGTTCGCGGTGAACTCCCAATGCACCTGGCCATCCGAACCGTCCAAGTCAACCGTAAACTTGACGCCGGCGCCCGCGGCTTCGACCTTCGTGGTGCCGCTCTTGAACGATGAGCCCTTCGATTTCGAATCGTTCAGCGTCCAAGTGCCAATGAGCGAATCCGTAACCTGGGCAAAACCCGCGAGGCTGACGACACCGAAGAGAACCGCTGTTGTAAGGAGACGTTTCATGGAGTAGTGCGCCTTTCTACTCGAGTGTCTGCGCCGTTCGTGAACAGGCGCAGTCTGATTCAGCAGCAGCGCGAAACGCAATCGAATTGTCGATCGGCACCTCAGGCGCGCGCGCGATCGGCGCGGACGACCAGGTAGATCCCCAACGCCAGCCCCGCGAGAGAGATGCCGGTGGAGATGGCGATAGTCCACAACTCGGCGGCGCCGTAGTCGAGCGACCCGCCCTCGCGCAGCTCGGCGACGCGTCGAAATGTCGCGCCCCAGCCGTTTGCGGCGGCCCACGCGATCGCCGCGCAGAGGAGGCCCGGCGCCGGCCTGGGCCGCGCCCGTAGCGAGTGCATGGCTCCGGCGAAGAGCAACACCATCGCGATGACGTCGACGATGTAGAAGGGATTCGTCAGGCCGTAGGGCAACGAGACCCAGGTTTCGAGAGGAACGTAGAGCACGAGCATCGCAAGGGTGAGGCAGGCGAGCCCTGTTTCGAGCTGGCGATCACGACCGTTCACGGTGCGGTCTTCCATGAGGCGCTTCCGTAGTGTCCGCCTTCAGGCGGACCCGCTGAAGTCCGGCTGAAGCCGGACACTACAGGTGTCGCTACTCGGCACGGAGCGCGAGGATCGGATCGACGTCGGCGGCCTGCCGCGCGGGAATCCAGGTCGCCAGCCACGCGACGCCAATCACGACGCACGCGACCAGGGCGGCCAGTCCAATCGTGCCGGCGGGCGGATCCTGGCCCTGTGCCACAGCCATCAAGCGCATCACGATCAGGCTGAGCGTCAGCCCGAGAAACAGTCCCACCAGGCTCAGGCGCAGTCCGCGGAAAAGAAACAACCGGACGACGTCGCGGCGATCTGCGCCGAGAGCGGAGCGAATGCCAATCTCGCGTGCCCGCTGTCCGACCGCGAACGCGACGACCGCATAGAGTCCAATCGCGGAGAGAAACAACGCAACCGCGCCCGCGCCGGTGGTCGCCGCGATCACTCTCGAGATGGAGCTTCGCTGGCTGGTTTCAATCGCCGCGAGTGTCCTGACGCTCGTCAACGGGAGCTCCGGCGCCTCGCTGTTGGCGGCGGAGCGAATCATCGGTATCTCGGGTTGCGCCGGGCCGTGCGTTCGAACCAGGAAGTGGCCGGTGACACGCACGTCGGGTACGAAGACGCGTTGCACCTCGCCGTCGCCGCTCCGGCCCGCCCTCGTGTCGTCCACCAGGCCGACGACCACGAACATGCCGGCATTTCCCCGCCTGGGGTTGGCGCTGGTGAAGCGGCGGCCGATGGGATCGGCCGGGCCCCAGAGCCGCCGGGCCAGATCGGCGTCAATCACCACCGCGCTGTCGTCCTTGTCCGCAGCCTCGAAGTCGCGTCCCCGAACGACGGGGATCCCCATCAGTGGAAAATAACCGGCCGGTGCGGCCTGCGCGCGGACGCGAAGACCCGGTCCCAGCTCCGCGCCGCTCAGGCGATCCGACGGGTGCACGGAGATATCGAAGTAGTCGTCGCTGTTCTCCTGCGCCACGACGGCCGTCACGCCTGGCAACTCCCGCAATCGCGACTGCAATCGGCCGAGCGTCGCTTCGCGGTTCTCGTCCAGGGACCCGTATCGCGGGTTCGTGTTGAACCGCACGTCCAGAATCCGATCGGCGAAGGCCGGAGACGGCAGCGCACCGAGCTGCGCCCGCATCTCCAGGATCATCGCACCCATCCCGAGCAGCGCCGGCTGCGTCAGGGCGATTTGCGCGACGACGAATCCGGATTGGAGCCGCGAGCGAGTCGCAACGACGGCGCCGGCCGTGTCCTTGAGGACGTCCGACAGCGCGAGCCGCGTCGCATGCAGCGCCGGAGAGATCCCGAACACGATGCCGGTGGCCAGCGCGAACCCGAACGTGAACGCGAGCCCGCGCCAGTCCAAGACGATCTCCACGTCCCCGAGGTTCGACTCGAACGCCTTCACCAGGACCCAGATGACGAACAGCCCGAGGGCTCCCGCGGCACACGCGAGCAGCACGCTCTCGGTCACGAGCTGCCGGACGATCCTGCGGCGGGCGGCGCCGAGCGAGAGGCGCACCGCGATCTCCCGCCGGCGCGCGACCGCAAGGCCGGCCAGCAGCGCGCTCACGTTCGTGCACGTGATCGACAGGATGAGCAGCGGAATCATCAGGGTCGATGCGCGGCTGATCATGTTGGGCGTCTCGCCCGACGGAGGGAAGTAGTTGTCGCCGACGAGCGTCACGACGTCGGTGGACACCATCCCGCTCATCACGCGCGCGCTCTGCCGGGCGGAGCGTGCGGCAATCGCCTGAACCGTTGGCAGTGTCTGACCGACGTGGATCCCGGGAGCGATACGCGCGACAAGGCCAAAGACCGCCGCGTCGTAGCTGGTCAGATCGGAGGCGGTCCCGGGCTGCAATAGCCGCCGCGCGCTGAGCGGCAGCCAGACTCGCACCTGTGAGCCGCCTGTTCTGGCGCCGGCGAACCGGCGCGGCGCCACGCCCACGATCGTGACGGGGATCGCGTTCACTTTCAGCGTCTTGCCCACCACGTCCGGCGCCCCGCCGAAGTACCGGTCCCACAGGACATGACTGATCACGGCCACCAGCGGCGGCGCAGCGTCCTCGTCCGGTACTCCGGCGGGCAGCCCCGCACCCATGATCGGACGCACGCCAAGTACCTGGAAGTAGTTAGAGGTCACGTAGCTCGCGGCGCCGCTGTGCAGGCTCTCCTCGCGGCCGCCCACGTCCAGAACCACGTCAGACGACGCCCACGCCGCGACCGCGGTGAACAGACGCTCCTGAGACGCGTACTCGCGGAACTCCGGATACGAGAACTCACGGCCGATAGTGGAGCCGGGCGCCCGCTGGTGCACGCCGCGGATGCGGACCAGGGATTCAACGCGCGTCGTGCCCGGCAGCGGACCGTTCACGAACGAGTACAGGAACACGAAGAGCGCCGTGTTGAAGCCGATGCCGAGCGCCAGCACGACGACCATCGTCAGCGTCGAGAAGGGCGTGCGGCTGAAGTGGCGGATGCCGAATCGAAGATCGGCGATGACCGAATCGATGGCACGCGCGCCGCGGGCGTCGCGCGTGGCTTCCTGGATGGACGGCACGTTGCCGAATTCGCGGCGCGCGGCCCGCCGGGCCTCCTCCGCCGTCATGCCAAGTGCCAGCCACCGTTCCGTCGAGCGCGCCAGATGCTCGGCCATCTCGTCCTGCATCTCGCGGTCGAGCCGCCGGCCGAAGAAGACCGCGCGCAGCCAGAGGCGGAACCGGTTCAGCATCACCCCTTCGCCTCGAGGAATCTCGCGACGAGCGCCGTCGCGCGCTCCCAGTTCGCCACCTCGATGCGCAGCTGCCTCGCGCCGGCGGCGGTGAGCGAATACAGCCTGACCCGGCGGTTCGTCTCGGAGAGCCCCCAATGCGTTCGAATCCAGCCCTGCTGCTCGAGGCGGACGAGCGCCGGATAGATCGAGCCCTGGCTCATGCGCAGCAGGTTGTCGGCGACCTGCTCGATCCGCCTCGCGATGCTGTACCCGTGCATCGCGCCCATCGTATCGAGCGTCTTGAGAATCACGAGGTCGAGCGTGCCGTACGGAACTTCCGTCTTTGATGTGGACATGTCGCCTTTCGACAGCTTGATAGTCGACTATCGACAGGTCGGTTGTCAATATAGACGCCGATAGACGCCGATAGACGCGGATCACGCGGATTACGCGGACCTCGAGAGATCCGCGAGATCCGCGCGATCCGCGTCTATCAGAAGGAGAACTGGAGTCCGATGCGCGCGGTCCGCGGGAGCGCGGGATGCGTGTGGATGTCGTCGACGCCGCGGGCCGGCTCCCCGCGCAGCCGCGACGTGTAGAAGTAGTCGATGTCGGAAACCTCGGCGTCGAACAGGTTGAAGACTTCCAGGACGACGCGTGCCTTGCTGGAGAGCTGATAGCCAACTTCGCCATTCCAGACCGTGGTGCCGATGGATGTCACGCTGGCGTCTTCGATGAGCGGACGCGGACCGAAGTGGCGTACGCGGAGGCTGCCGAAGAACGGCGCGCGCGGCTGCGCGGTGATCCCCGCCGAGATGACGCGATCGAGCGCGCCCGGAATGCGATCGCCGGACGGATCGGCGTCCGTGAATCGCGCGCGCGTGAAGGCGACGTCGCCGTCGACGGTCAGCCACTGCCCGACGCGCAGATAGTTCGACCATTCGATCCCGACGCGGCGGCTGGGCCGCCCCGGCTCCGTCGTGCCGGCGTCGCCGATGAACAGAAGCTCCGAATCGATCCCGAGGTACCACACCGCAAGCGTGGATTGCAGGCCACGCACGCGCACGGTCCGGAGCCCGAGCTCCGCGCCCTTCGCGCGCACCAGCGGCGTGACGCGATCGGCAGGCGCGCCGCCCACGGGATCGACGCGGATGGCGGCGCCGCGCGCGTCGTTGCTGTGATAACCGGTGCCGGCGTTCGCGTAGAACTCGGTGCCTGACCACGGCCCGAAGACCGCTCCGAACTTCGGGCTCACGAGCGCTTCGGAACCGTCGCCGGAATTCAGCGGGTTGTCCGACGTGACGTCGAACTGGTAGGCGTCCGCGCGGAGACCAAACGTCGTGCGAAATGCGCGCGTCCATTCGATCTCGGTCTGCGCGTGCACTCCCGCCATCGTCTGGCCCACCTCGTCTTCCCGCGTCGTCGACAATCGCTGCCGCCCGGCGGTGTGATAGAGGCCGACGGGGCTCAGCCAATCGCGCCGCAGCTGCACGCCGGCGGCGCTCTCCATGTGACGCCCGAACACACGGCCCAGGCGCCGGTACGTGAAGCGGCCACCGGTGGCGATCCGCCGCTCCGCCTGCTCGAACTGATCGCCGTTCTCGGGGTCGTCGAGGAAGTACGTGAAGTTCGAGAACAGGTTCAGGCTGTTGCGCAGGAAGAAGGCGGTCGCGCGCATCGCGGACGGACCGGCGGATCGCTGGTATTCGGCTGCGACGCTTTGACGATTCGACTGGCCGCCATTGGTGGAGTCGAGAAAGCCGAAGCGCGAGGTCATCCCGCTGTCGACGGCGCGCCGCGCCACTTGATCGGTCGCGTCCCAGTCCGCCCAGTAGCCCATGCCCGTCACGGAGAAGCCGTTGCGATTGTCGCCGCGGCTGTATCGCAGCACCCCGTTGATCTTGCGGTAGTCATCGGGCCGAACCCACGGCCCGTCGTTGTGATTCAGCTCGATGGCGCCAAGGAGGTACCCGCCGGCTGCGCGAGGCGATGCGGCGGCCAGGAAGCGTCCCCAGCTCTCGCCGCCGCCGCCCAACTGCACGAGCGCACGATCCAGCTGATTGACGTAGTTGATGTTGGCCGCTCCCGCCGCGGAGAAGTCTCCTTCGTCGGCGAAGTAGGGTCCCTTCTTGAACTGCACGCCGCTCACGAGCTCAGGAATCAGGAAGCTGACGTCGGCGTATCCGTGCGCGTGGGCACCCGTGGGGGTATTGACGGGCACGCCCGCGACCGTCGTGGAAAAGTCGGTGCCGTGATCCAGGTTGAAGCCGCGGAGATAGTACTGATTGGCCTTGCCTTCACCGCTGTGCTGGCTGATGACCATGCCCGGAACGGTCTCCAGCACTTCTCCCGTTCGCATTATCGGGCGCGCCTCGAGCTGCCTGAAGGTGATGGCGCCCTGGCTCGCGGCCGCGGCGATGCCGACCAGGTTCTCGGCGGGCCTCTCGACATCGGCGATGTTGCGAAAGGTCGACGTGCCCGTCACGACGACGTCCGCCGTCAGCGACAGCAGCAGGGTCGAATCGAACGTCGCCGTCTGCCCCGGCGCCAGCGTGAGCGTGCGCCGCAGCACCGTGAAATTGATCAACCGGAAGCTCAGTTCCGCCGGACCAGCCGGCACCGCGTCGAACCGATACGCGCCGACGGCGTCGGTGATCGACGTGAGCGTCGTGGCGCCCGACACCAGGTCGACTGTGACGCCCGGAAGCGCCGCGCCGGTCTGGTCGGCCACTCGTCCGACAACGATGCCCGATTGCTGGGCCTCGACGGGCGTACTGGCGAGAACAACCGCCAGGAGAACCGTCGCGGCTCTGGACATGACAGAGCTACGCGCCGCTGGCCCTTTCGGATTGACCGCGGCAATTCGTTCGTATCCTCGGGCTAGCGCGCTTTTTAGAATGCTGTAGTGTCCACCTTCAGGTGGACCTGTTCCGGTCCGGCTAAAGCCGGACACTACAGCGTTCTGAAACGCTCCTCTAGCGCTCCCGGCCTTCAGTCAGCGCGACGCCCGTCGTCGGACACCCGGTCGGGGTGACCCCGAGCGATACCTTTGCGCCGCACCGGATCAGCGCAGCCTCGCTCGGGCCCTGGAAGAACGAATATCCCTTGCGGCTGTCTTTCCACGCGAGCGGTCCCCCGACCTTCAGGCCCAACCCTGTCGTCGTCTCGTGCACCGTCGTCACCATCGCCTCGTACTTCGGATCGCCCTGGCGCAGGCCCGAGAAGCTTGCGAGATCCGTGCTTGCGACGAACACGACGTCGACGCCCGGCACGGAGGCAATCTGCTTGACGATGGATGCGCCCGCGGGATTCTCGATCATCGCGACGATCATGATGTTGTCGTTGGCGGTCTCGCGGTAGCTGCTGCCCCAGAGCGCGCCGTACTGCCCGGCGCCCTGGCTTCGCCGCCCCACCGGCGGGTACTTCGAGAACTTCACCGCGGCCTCGGCCTTCTCCACGGTATCCACCATCGGGAGGATGATCCCGAGCGCGCCGATGTCGGTGGCCTTCTGAATGTCTCCTTCGGTCGCGTCGGCGACGCGTATGAAGGGAACGGCCGCAGCGCCCCGGCACGCGAAGATCATGCGGGCGGCGTCCTGATACGTCAGCGGGCTGTGCTGCATCTCGATCCAGGTGAAATCGAAGCCTGCGTTGGCCACGGCGCAGTAGGTCTCCGGATCCGGTATCGAGACCGTTCCGCCGACGACCTGCTTGCCTTCGGACAACTTCTGCTTGACGGTGTTGTAGTACTTCGGCGCGGCCGGCTGCGCACCCTGGATCGATTGAGCCACCATGAGCGCCGCACCGAGTCCTGCCGCAATCGCCAGCCGGCATGTGGTCATACGAGCTCCGTGGAAAAGGTCGGCCGCCGCATCGCTCTGTGCGCGAGCGATCGGGCGGCGCTCCTGGTTTGAAGACCGCGGCAGTATACTGCCACGCCGGAAGACGGAGGACACACCATGACGGTGAGACGGCGAGACGTTCTGCAGACGGCGCTGGCCGCAGCGGTCATGCCGCTTTCCACGGCGGTCGAGGCACGGACACCACCGGTGCAGATTCCATCGCCTCCGCCCGCGGGCTCGGAGCCGGTCAGCCTCGGCGACTACGAGCAGCTCGCGCGGACGCGCATGACCCCAACGGCGGACGCGTACCTGTCCGGCGGTGTCGGCGACGAAATGACGATTCGCGCCAACCGGGACGCGTATGCGGCCGTGAGGCTCCGGCCTCGCGCGCTCGTCGACGTCTCGACGATCGACACGCGGCTCACGCTCCTCGGGCGCGAGAGAAGCTGTCCGATCGTCCTTGCGCCGACGGCGTACAGCCGGTTGTTCCATCCCGAGGGAGAGCTCGCGGTGGCCCGCGGCGCGAAAGCCGCCGGCGTTCCCTATGCGGTGAGCTCGTTCTCGACGACGAGCATCGAGGACATCCGGGCGGCGTCGGATGGCGTGATGTGGTTTCAGCTCTACGTGCTCAGGGATCGCGGGCTCACCCGCGAGATCGTGCAGCGCGCCGAACGCGCACGATGCGAAGCGCTGTGCATCACGGTCGATCAGCCGGTGACTGGCGTCCGCAACCGTGAGCGACGCGCCAGGTTCGAGCTGCCGCCGGGGCTGCGCCGGGTCCATCTCGACAAGCTCGGCGCCGCGGCCGGGGAGCTCGTCCGCGCGGCGCCCGGCGAACGCAACATCTACAGTTCTCTCCTCGATCCCGCTCTCACGTGGAAGGACATCGAACAGTTGATCGCATCGACCCGCATGCCGGTTTTCCTGAAAGGCATCCTGGATCCTGACGATGCGGCGCGCGGGATCGAGTCGGGCGCGGCGGGCCTGATCGTGTCGAATCACGGCGGTCGAACCCTCGACGGCCTGCCTGCCACGCTCGACGCGCTCCCCGCCGTCGTCGAACGCGCGGCGGGACGCGTGCCTGTGCTGGTCGACGGGGGGGTGCGGCGCGGCACCGACGTCGTCGTCGCGCTCGCGGCGGGCGCGGCCGCCGTCCAGATCGGGCGGCCCTACGTTCACGGGCTGGCAGTCGCGGGAGAAGCGGGGGTTGCGCAGGTCGTCGGCATCCTGCGTCAGGAGCTCGAGATCGCGATGGCGCTGCTCGGCAAGACGACGCTGAAGCAGCTGGATCAGTCGGTGCTCTGGCGACGTGCGTAGAACGGCTCTCGCTGGGCGATCATTCTTGGTAGAATTGACGAAGCCACCTGGTGTTCCGATGGCGGCTCTGTCTGCGAGCCGTAGGACGCTGCGGTCGGCTACACGCGGATCCCAGCCGACCTCGAGATGAGGAGGCGCGCATGTCGGGTCCGGTGACGCGGTTCATCGATCGTCATTTCCTTCACTTCAACGCGGCGACGTTGAAAGACGCGGCCGACGCCTACACGGCGCACGTGGAGCAAGGCGGCCGCATGCTCGTGACGCTCGCCGGCGCCATGAGCACCGCCGAGCTCGGCATCTCGCTTGCCGAGATGATCCGGCGCGATCGCGTGCACGCGATCTGCTGTACGGGCGCCAACCTCGAGGAAGATCTCTTCAACCTCGTCGCGCACGATCACTACGTCCGGATTCCGCGGTATCGCGATCTCACCTCAGCCGATGAGCAGGCGCTGCTCGACCGTCACCTGAACAGGGTCACTGACACGTGCATTCCCGAGTTCGAAGCGATGCGGCGCATCGAAGGGTTCGTGCTCGAGCGCTGGAAGCGCGCGTCCGCGGAAGGCCTGCGCCAGTTCCCTCATGAGTTCCTGTACGGGTTGCTGCGCGACGGCTCGCTTCGTCCGGCGTACCAGATCGATCCCGCCGACAGCTGGATGGTCGCGGCCGCGGAGCGCGAGCTGCCGCTGTTCGTGCCGGGGTGGGAGGATTCGACGCTCGGCAACGTCTTCGCCGCGCGGTGCATGGAAGGCATCCTCGACGTATCCGTCATGCGGAGCGGCCTCGAGTGCATGATGGAACTCGCGACGTGGTATCAGCAGACCGCGCCGAAGCACTCGATTGGCTTCTTCCAGATCGGCGGCGGCATCGCCGGGGACTTCCCGATCTGCGTCGTGCCGATGCTGCATCAGGATCTGCGACGGCCCGACGTTCCTCTGTGGGGCTATTTCTGCCAGATCAGCGACTCGACCACGAGCTACGGCTCGTACTCGGGCGCCGTGCCGAACGAGAAAATCACGTGGGGGAAGCTCGGGCCCGAGACGCCGTCTTTCGTCATCGAGTCGGATGCGACGATCGTCGCGCCGCTCGTCTTCGCCAGGGTACTGGGGTGGTAAAAAATGCAATGGGGACACTCAATCGGGACAGTCACCGGTGACTGTCCCGATTGAGTGTCCCCGCCCTTACTGGATAGGCGAGTCGGGTGACGGCAGCTGAATCGGCCGGTCTTCCTCGACTGCACGCACGCCGCGGATCTTTCTCAGCGCGGCAACTTTCGACGGCAGCGCCTGACCAGACACGACCCCGACGTGTTGCATGTGCTTCAGGTTGCTCAGCCCCGCCTTCTTCAGGCTGGCGATGACGCTCGCTGGCTTGTCGACATACTCGTCGTCGAGCGTCACGAGCAGTGGCTTCTTCTTTGATGCGGGCATTGGTCATCCCCTGCGGCCATGATACCGCGGTGACGAGACAAGGCCCGAGGCGCACATACGCCCCAGGCCTCGCCCAGCGGAGGAACTCAACAGCGACAGCGGCTTCGTGCTTTCAGGGAGCCTGAACCAATCCCTTCCCGACCTGGTTCGCGGGCAGCGGCAACGGTTTCGCCTTCGCCAGCAGAACGTTCTGGAGCGCGGCTCCGCGGAGCGCGGGATTGCATTCCGCCCACAGCGCGGCGATCCCCGCGACGTGCGGGCACGCCATCGACGTGCCGCTCTTCATGCCGTATCGGCCGGGCAGCGGTACCGTCGAGTAGGTGTCGACGCCAGGACCGGCAATGTTAACGTCGCCGCGGCTCGAGAACGATGCCGTTGCGAGGACGTTGTTGACTGCGCCAACAGCCATGACCGATGCGACGTTCGCGGGGCTGCGCAGGCCGCCCGTCGGTCCTTCGTTGCCGGCGGCGGCGATCACGAGCGTGCCTCGCGTCAGCCCGCGGCGCGCGGCCGCTTCGAACGCCACGCTGTCGGGATGCGTCGGCGAGATGATCCATCCGAGCGACATCGACACGACCTGGCAGGCGTTTCGGATCGCCCAGTCGATCCCGGCAAGCGCCCAGCCGGCCATGCCGCCGCCCGCGTCGTTGAGCACCTTGCCGACGTAGATGTCCGCGCCGGGGGCGCAACCGTACCGCCTGCTGCCGGGCGGCCGTGGAGGCGCAGCCGGTCCGAGCGCGGTGCCGATGCAGTGCGTGCCGTGCGAGTGCCCGTCCTGAACCGATGTGACGCCGGGCACGAACGACTGAGGAACGATCTTGCGTCCGGCAAAGTCCGGATGTCGCAGATCGAGACCGGTGTCGAGCACGGCGACGCGAATCCCCTTCCCCGTGAACCGGGACCGCGTGACGCCGGTGGCCTGAAGGCCCCATGTGAATGTCGCCGTGTCGCTGAATGTGGCGAGCGTTTCGAGCCCGCCCGGAACGGACCCGTCGGCGCCGGGACCGAACAGACCGCGGTACAGCATGGCCGCCGAATCGCGGAAGCCTCGCGCGTAGGCCTCGTTCGATGCCTCGTGCTCGAGCTGGATCAGCTCGACGAAGAATTCCGGCTCCACCGCTTCGATTGCCGGGTTGCTTTCGAGCGCCGACATCGCCTGGACGTCGGCCGCCGCGCTCGAGGAAACGATCTCGACGCCGATCTCGCTGAGGATCGACGCCGGTGCGGACTCCATCTCCGCCAGATTCAGGCCGTCCCTGTAGTCGGCCGTGTTCGCGACCGCGCCGCGGATGGCAAAGGCGCTCGCCACCGCCGCCTGACCCGCGCCTTCCGCACCCTCCTTGAAGGTCACCAAATACCGGCCCGTTGGCTGCCCGGCCGCTGTGATGAGCGCATCGCCAGTGATGCCTTCGAGTCCTGCAGCGACGCGCCGTGCGCGCGGACGCTTTGTAGCTTTCTTGGCCATCGTCGACCTCCTTCTGGTGCCAGATTCCGTCGCTATTGAGAACGGCTGGCGCCTTGGAGAGACACGCCGGCCGTCAGAACTATCAACGTCGGAAACTCGTGAAATGAACAGGTGCGGATCGACCAGTTTCTACCTCAGCAAGTGGATGGGGACACTCAATCGGGACAGTCACGCGTGACTGTCCCGATTGAGTGTCCCCCTTGCGGTAGACTCCGCCCGTGGCATGGATCAAACGCTGGGGATTTCGTGCGCTGCTCGCGGCCGCGCTGATCGTCGTCACGCTGGTTCTCGGCGGCGCCTACGACGCGCGCCTCCGCCTTCCCGATCTCAAGGCCTGGCACCGGCTCAGCCTCGACGAGCTGACCGCGTCGGAAATGGACGACGACTTCACGTTCGCCGAGTACAAGGCTCGCGAAGATCAGATCTTTGCGACGATCCGCGCGTTCGAATCAACGCTCGATGTGCGCGAGCGCACACGCGTCAACCGATACACCGCCGGAAGCCTGTCGCACCCGTCGAGCGCCGGTCGTGACTGGAATCAATCGTTCGAAACGAAGCCGTCGACGGTTCGCGGCGGGGCGCTCCTCGTCCACGGGCTGACCGATTCTCCGTACAGCATGCGGGCCGTCGCCGACGTGTTGAGCGAGAAAGGGATCTATTCGCTGTCGCTTCGCATGCCCGGGCACGGCACGGCTCCGTCGGGGCTGGTGCGAGCGTCGTGGCAGGACTGGCTTGCCGCCGTACGGATGGGCGTGCGTCACGTGAGGGCGAGCATTCCGCGGGACGCGCCGCTCATCCTCGTCGGCTACTCGAATGGCGGCGCGCTCGTCCTGAAGTACACGCTCGACGCGCTCGAGCGCGAGGGAGAATCGCGCCCGGCGAAACTCATCCTGCTGTCGCCGATGATCGGCGTCACCCCGGCCGCCAGGCTCGCGTGGTGGATCAGCCGCCTCGGCGTGGTCCCGTACTTCGAGAAAGCCAACTGGCTCGACGTGATCCCCGAATACAACCCGTTCAAGTACAACTCGTTTCCCGCGAACGCCGCGTTTCAGACGGCGTCGATCACACGCGCCGTGCAGGTCGACCTCAGCAGGCTGGCGGCGAGCGGCGGACTCAAGAGCATGCCGCCGGTGCTCACGTTTCAATCCATCGTCGACGCCACCGTCAGCACTCCTGCGGTCGTGCACCTGCTCTACGATCGGCTCCCGCAAAACGGCAGCGAGCTCGTCCTCTTCGACGTCAACCACTTGTCGGGGATCGACGTGTTCATGCAGCCTGCCGATCAATCGCTCGTCCAGGGTCTGTTCGATCGGCAGACGCGCTCGTACCGTCGCGTGCTGGTGACCAACGGGTCGGCTGAGACCCGCGACGTGGACGCGCAGACGTTCGAACCCAACGCCAACGTCTCGACGCGGCGCGCTCTCGGGCTGGCGTGGCCCAACGAGGTGTTCTCGCTCACGCACGTGGCCATCCCGTTCCGCCCCGACGATCCGCTCTATGGCATCGAGGGCCCCAGGGCAGCCACCGCCGGGCTGCTTCCGATCGGGCGGCTCAGTCCGCGCGGCGAGCGGGCCGTGCTGACCGTCGGCACGGACACGCTGATGCGGCTCTCCTCGAACCCGTTCTTTCCATTCGTGGCCGAGCGGATCGACGAATGGGTCGCGCTGCCGCCCGCAGACAAATGACGGCGGCCGGCGCCGCTATCGTCCGGCGTCGTCGTCGAGGTACTTCACGAAGACCACTTCGTTGCGCTGCTCGTTGTACAGGAGCTCGTCCACGCTCGAGCGCACTGAAAGCAGGCCGAAGCCTCCGGGCCGAATCCCTTTCGCTTCCCGCACGCGCATGTGCGCGATCGGATCGTCCGGCGGCTGACCGACCGCGGCGTGCGGCAGTTCGTCGATCTTGAAGCCGACGCCAGGGTCGGCGATGCGATAGAGGATCATTCGTTTCGCGCGCAGGCACGAGACGCGCACCATCCTCGTCGGATCGAGTCGTCCGCCCCACTCGACGGCGTTCATCAGCAGCTCGCGAAACGCGTAGCCAATCGACTCGCGCAGATCGGATGGCAGGCTGACCTCGAGCTGCGCCATGACGCCTTCGATCCGGTTGACCGCCTCCAGCGAGCACGGCACCATCAGCTCGACCCAGTCAGAGCGCGCCGAGAGCACTTCGATCCGCGGCGGCTCCGGCGCGGCGAGCGCGTCCCGAACGGTCTCCACGAGCGCGTGGGGCTCGATGGGCTTCTGCACGAACTTGAATGCATGCTCGCGCACGGCTTTGAGCAGCGTCTCCGGCGCGTCGTCAGATGTCATCACGACGACGCGCGGCGCGTGTTCGAGGGTGCGCAGCGCCGCGAGCAGGTCGAGGCCCGTCATGCGCGGCATCCAGACGTCGAGCAGCATCAGGTCGAACCTGTCGCGGCGCAGGATCTCGAGCGCGTCCAACCCGTCCTTCGCTTCGATCACCGCATGGCCGGCCTTCTCGAGCAGCCTGCGGACGACGAGCCGGGTCGTTCGATCGTCGTCGACGAGGAGGATCTCGCTCATGATCGACTTCGCTTCCTGCCAGCGGGACGACGGACCTTCATGACGCTCCGTCGCCGCGATCGACGCATCAGGCGCGCACTGGCAAACGCATCGTCGAGCTGCACGATACACCGCGACAGCGAGGAGTACGCCGATCGCGCGCCGGAAACGTTGCCATCGCGCGCGAGCTGCTCGAGCTCTGCCGCCGCCAGCCGTCCCGCCGGCGATCCGACCGTGGCGATCGCGCCTTTCAGCGCGTGCGCCGTCATGCGCAGCGTCTCGGCGTCCTTCTGTTTCAAGGCTTCTTCGATCGTCCGTTGATAGGACGCGCAGCTGGCACGAAACGTCGCGACGACCTCTTCGAGCAGGCCGCGGTCTCCTCCCGTGCAGGCAAGGGCCGCCTGCTCGTCGAAAATCTGCGACGAGGATGGAGCCGCGACGGCGGCCGCTGGCGATGCGGCTTCGCCAAACTGCTCGATGGTCGCAATCAGATCGTTCACGTTGATCGGCTTTGACAGGTAGCCGTCCATGCTTGCCGCGAGGCACCGCTCGCGATCGCCCTGCATCGCGTGCGCGGTGAGGGCGATCACCGGCAGATGGCGGGCGCTTCCCGCCTCGCGCGCGCGAATCGCGGCAGTGGCTTCCAGGCCGCCCATCTCTGGCATCTGCAGATCCATGAGCACGACGTCGAAGCCGTTTTCTTTCGCGTCAATTGCCTCCACGGCGAGGCGGCCGTTCTCGACCCCCGTTACTTTGTGCCCGCGCTTCTGCAGCAGCGTCATGACGAGCTTGCGGTTCACCGGGTTGTCCTCCGCGACGAGGATCCTGAGCACGCGCTTTGGTTTCCTGGCGGGCGACGGCGTGGACGACTTCCTTCCGCGCCGCGTCGACACTCCGAACGCCGTGGCCAGTGCATCCAGCAGGTCGGAGTGCTTGACTGGCTTGCTCAGATATGCGTCGACGCCGGCCCGCTTGCCGCGAGCCGCGCCATCGCCGTGACCGTGGCCGATCGAGGTCAGCATCACGACGCGCGTCCGCGCGAGCCGTTTGTCCCGTCGTATCCGGCGAGTCAGCATGAAGCCGTCGACCTCCGGCATCTGGCAGTCGGAGATGACCGCGTCGAATCGCTCGCCGGACGCGGCCGCACGCCGCAGCGCCGTCATCGCCGAGTTCGCATCGCCCGCAACCGTCGGCCGCATCCGCCAGCTCGCCAGGATCTCGTGGAGGATGTGCCTGTTCGTCGCGTTGTCGTCCACGACGAGTACCCGGATTCCCTCGAGCGCCTGCGGCTCCACGCGGATCGGCGCGCCGGCTCCCGCGGCGGGACGATCGAGCACCGCGACGAAATGGAACCGGCTTCCGCGGCCCACCTCGCTCTCGACCCACATCCGGCCGCCCATCATCTCGACGAGGCGCAGCGCGATCGCGAGCCCGAGCCCCGTGCCGCCGTACCGCCTCGTCGTCGAGCTGTCCGCCTGCGTGAACGCATGGAAGATCTGCTGCTGCTTGTCAAGCGGGATGCCGATGCCGGTGTCCGCGACGGTGAAGTGCAGCGTCACCCGATCCCCGGTCGATTCCTCCATCTCGACCCGGCAGACAACTTCGCCTTCGTCGGTGAACTTGACGGCATTCCCCATGACGTTCAGCAGCACCTGACGAAGCCGGGCCGGGTCGCCGATCACCCGGGCCGGCACCCCGGGCGCGATGTGGCACGCGAGCTCGATGCCTTTCTCGCCCGCGCGCAGCGCGAGAAGGTTGGCGGTGTCGCCCACTTCCTCGCGGACGTCGAACTCCGTGCGTTCGAGATCGAGCCTGCGCGCTTCGATCTTCGAGAAGTCCAGGATGTCGTTGATCAGCTCGAGCAGCGCCTCTCCGGACGACTGCACGGTCATGAGGTACTTGCGCTGCTCGGGCGACAGCTTGCTCCGGAGCGCGAGCGTCGTCATGCCGAGAATCGCGTTGAGCGGCGTGCGGATCTCGTGGCTCATGTTCGCGAGGAACGCGCTCTTGGCTTCGGTCGCCTCCTCGGCCCGGCGCTTCGCGACTTCGAGCTCCCTGACGACATGCGCGAGCCTGGACGCCTGATCGGCGAGCTCCCGCTGATTGACTTCGAGCTCGCGCGCGTACGTCTCCAGCGTTTCTTCCGCGGCCTTCCGATCGGTGATGTCGCGCGCGGCGGCGTAGACGACCTGCTGCTCCCGGTACGGCGTCGCCGTCCACAACAGCCATCGCAGCGTGCCGTCGCGATGCAGGTAGCGGTTCTCGAAGTAGATGACCTCCTGTCCTGCCTGGAGCTTCTTCATCTCGGCAACCGTCGCGGCGCGGTCGTCCTGGTGCACGAACTCGAGGAAGGGTTTCGCGAGCAGATCCGGCTCGCTGTACCCCAACCCGCGCTTCCACGCGGGATTGACGCGGCGGAAGTAGCCGTCGAAGCCCGCGATGCACAGCATGTCCAGCGAGAGCGTGAAGAACCGATCGAGCTCCTCCTGCGCCCGGACGCGATCGGCGAAGAGACCAATCTGGCTGCCGACGCTCGCGAGCGTCGAGAGCAGCTCCTCGTCCGGCGATCGAATCTCGCCGCTGAAGAACTCCATGACGCCGAGCACTTCTCCGCGAAGGAGGATGGGGAAGCCGAACGCGGCGTGCAGCCCCTCGCGCGCCGCGAGAGGCGCGCGCGGGAAGTTCTTGTCCTGCACGACGTCAGGAATCCAGATGGATTGCGCGGCTGCCCAGACGCGACCCGGAAGACCGACGCCGCGCGTGAACGTGAGCTCCCGGCTGGCGGCGTCGAAGTCTGGGAAACTGGCCGATGGGGCGGTCCAGATCTCCACGCAGCGCAACGCCTCGACATCGCGATCGAGCATCCAGAGCGCGCCGTGCTCCCAGCCGAGCGACGTGCAGATCGCTTCGAGGATTTTCGGCGCCGCCTGGGCGAACGTGGCGGCATCGACGAGGGCGCGCGCCGCAACGTGCTCGGCGGTCAGTCGCCGACTTGCGGAGCCGCCGACCGTCGCCGACCCTTCGAGAGCCATCGCCGCCCTCCGCAGCAATTATAGGCACACGGCTGGGCAGGGTTCAGGGTTCAAGGTTCAAGGTTCAAGGTTCAATGGTTCAGGTTCGATGACGACGGCAACGGTTCCTTGCGGCTCGCGTGAAAGGTGATGATCAGCGCGACACGCATGATCGGCTCTAGGCTTTGGGCTTTCGTTGGATCTGAATGCTTTTGCCAGAGCCCAAGGCCCAGGGCCAAAAGCCGTTGCGCCAGCGCCAGGGTGCCGGGCCAGGGTGCAGAGTGCAAGGGCAGGGTGCAAGGGTGCCAGGCATCAACGGCCGCGAAGTGCGTCCAGGACGCCGGTGTAGGCGGGCTTTGGTTGGTAGGCGGCGTCGAAGAGCAGCGGCGTGTCGCCGCTGAGCCATGTGTGTGCGTCGGTGAAACCCCAGAATGTCAGCGCTTCGCAGCGCGGCTCCAGCACGCACAGGCGGACGACGTCGTGGTAGGCCGCGCGCTGCGCCTCGAGGCGCGTCTGTTGATTGCCGGGGACGTTGTTGACGCGGACGTCCATCTCACTGATGTGGACGATCAGCCCGAGATCCGCGAGGCGGCGCATGTTCGCGGCGATGCTGCCGTCGGGCGGACGGTTGTTCGCGGAGATGTGCATCTGCAGGCCGACGCCGTGAATCGGCACGCCTGCCGCCAGCAGATCGCGGAGCAGGTCGTAGATCCGGTTCGACTTCGCGCCCATGCCCTCGCCGCCGTAATCGTTGTAGAAGAGCAGCGCCTGCGGGTCGGCCTCCCGCGCCGTGCGGAACGCGTCCGCGATGTACGAGTCTCCCAGCTTCTGGCGGAACACCGTGTCCCTCAGCCCCATGCCGTCGTCCGCGACGGCTTCGTTCACCACGTCCCACGCATGGATGCGTCCGCGGAAGTAGGCGCCCGCGTTCCGGATGTGACGATCGACCGCGATCCGCAGGTCGGCCGGCGACAGGGCGTTCACCCACGACGGCGTGGCGCCGTGCCAGATCAACGTGTGGCCCTTGACGCGCATGCCCTGCGACAACGCGAACCCGACGATGGCGTCGGCGGCGCCGAAGCTGTTCGAGCCCTGACTCGGCTCGAGCACATTCCACTTCATCTCGTACTCGGCGGTCAGATAGTTGAACTCGCGGCCGGCGACGGTGCGGTATTGCGAGTTTCCCAGCAGGTTGGACTGGACGGCAGTGCCGACGTGTTTGCCCTGCGCGATTGCAGCGGCCTTGAGGGTGTCATTGGTCGGCGCGCCGGGCGTGGGAGGCGTGGGCGTCGGGCCAACCGGGGAACGATCGTCGCCGCAGGCCGCAGACACGAATGCGAGGAGGAGAGCGGCGGACAACCGGAGCGCGGCGCGTGACATGGACAGGTCCCTCCCCGGGCGACGAAGCCCGTCAGCGCGACAGGTAAATCGATCCGTCTTCGATCGAGATCTCGACGCCCGCCGCTTTCGCCGCCTCCTGCAGCGCCGCGTCGAGCATCACGACACGGGTCGGTGCTGACGTCGAGCCGGCGCAGCAGCCCGTCGCCCTTGGCCGTGCCGGCGGTCAGCATGATCTCAGGCCGCGGCGCTTGCACTTCACCGCCGTGCCGTCCTCGAGCTTCGCGTTCATCGGCTTGAGGTACGCGTCCACGTAGTGCACACCGATCCCGGACTTGTCGTCGGTGTGCTTCGGCAGCTTCTGGAGCGCCGCCTGGTTGACGTCGCAGATCTTGATCTTCATGCGTGCTGCGTTTCTCTCGAACTGATCCTGATGTGCGTCGATGCGCCTGGCGGAACGCGCGGATGTGATCCGGCGTGCTCCCGCAGCAGGCGCCGAGAATGCGCGCGCCCGCCTCGAGGAGCGGCACGACGCCGACGACCATCTGCTCCGGCGTCTCGTCGTAGACGACCTTCATGTCGATGAGTTTCGGCTGCCCCGCGTTCGGCTGCGCCATGACCGGCAGCTCGCTGACGTGGCGATAGCGCTCGACGGCGTCGCGGGCCCTCGCCATGTCCATGCCGGTGCCGCAGTTGAGCGCCACGACGTGTGCGCCGTGCTCCTCCATGAACGCCGCGGCGCGTTCGGGATCGATCCCCATCATGGTGCGGAACGTCGATCCGTCGAGCGTCACGTCGTAGGCCATCGATCCGATGACGCAGGCCGCCCCGCGTTTCGTGCGCCGCCTCGATCCCGAGCTGCAGCTCCTCGAGCGACGTCTGCGTCTCGATGATGATCGCATCGGCGCCCGCGTCGACGAGCGCCCTGGCCTGCTCGACGAACGCGGCGCGCACGTGCGGCCTCGGTGAAGTCGCCGTAGGGCTCCATCAATCCGCCGAACGGCCCGATGTCGCCGATGACGTATCCCGGCCTGCCGCCGAACGCCTCGCGCGCGATGGCGACGGCGGCCTTGTTGATCGCGACGACGTCTGCGGCGTGCCCGTGCCGGTTGAGCATGATGCGCGATCCGCCGAAGGTGTTGGTGAGGATGCAATCCGAGCCTGCGTCGGCGTAGCGGCGCTGGATCGCCAGCACTCGCTCGGGATGCGTGAGGTTCCAGGCTTCGCCGCAGTTGCCCTGCTCGAGGCCGGCGAACATGAGCTGCGTGCCCATCGCGCCGTCGCCGAGGAGCGGCCGCTTCGAGAGAGCGTCGAGCAGGGTCATCGTCTCGGTATCCACGCGTGTGTGAAAGCGCGTAGTGAATGGTCTCGAGCACGAGGCCCCACTTGTGAAGGCGCGCGGTCGGCTCGCAGTAGCACGCCGGGACCGATCGCCGGGCGCTGCCACGTCAGCACGTCGTCGAGCGGCCGTCCGAGCAAGCGGCTTCTCCGCGGCGATGCGCACCATGAGATCGTCGCCCTCTCGGATGTACTCGCACATGAACCGGTGCCCGTCGTCGCCCGGCGCCGGCGCGCACGACTCGTCCCGTATGGGGTAGCCCTCCTCGCGCGGGCCCGAGCGTCACGCGGTACTGGAACGTCAGCGGCCGCCCCATGTTGCTGCACGTCGTCCCATCGTACCGGAAGAGCGCGTCGATCGCGCCGTCAGCCGTCCGCGTGATCGACAGTCGCTCGGCAGCCCAGCGCCGAAGCGCTTTCGTGCTGAGCCCATATGCAGGCGCTCGGCGGCTCCAGGCCGCCGTTTCGACTGACCTGCGTGCGCGCGCGATACGGCACGCGCCGGAACTGACAGTTCGCGAACGAGCAGTTCTCGCACGGCACGAGCTCGCTCAACCGGCGGACGCGGTCGATGTGACGGGTGACGCCGAACACCGCGAGCAGCGATTTCTTCGGCCGCAGCATGCCGGAGTCGAGCACGTCGAGCGCGCCGGGAATCGCGTCCGCGCCGATCAGATTGAACAGCGCCTGCTGATCGCGCATGTCCCACTCGGGATAGCCCGGACTGTAGTGCGGGAGCACCGCCATGGCTTCGCTGTCCGCCCAGCCGCACAGGCGCGCGCCCGTCATCGTCGTCAGATGCTCGACGACGGCGGAGCCGTACATCTCCAGGAAGAAGTACTCGTCGGGCTTTTCTTCGATGCCAGCGCTGATGCGCCTCGCGCTCGATCTCGGGCCCGGCGCTGACGGCCACGAGCATCACGCTGTGCGGCTTCGGCTTGCTCGAGCGTACGGCGGAGCCGCTCGCTGCGGAACGGTGACACCGTCGACCCGAATCGAGTCGCGCGCCGATCGTCAGCTCTTCGGACTCGCGGGCGTACACCCACGGCCGGCCGTGTCCGGCGTACCAGGCGCGGGCCCAGTCAGCGAGCTCGCAGGACGCGCCCTTCCATGACGTGGCCGCGCGGAAACCCGAGCAGCCGCATGATACTCGGCGTCATCGACGTCAACCCGCGGTGACGCGTCAGAAATGGCGGGGACACTCAAGGTCAGTGTCCCGCTCGAGTGTCCCCATTGACTGTCCCACCCCTCGACCGGCGTGAACTGGCAGCCGAAGACGAAGAAATCGAAGAAATCCGGATGCGTCTCGAGACGGCAATGCTCGACGCGCCTGACGGTCGCTTCGAGCTCCACGCGCTTCGCGCCCGACAGCAGCGCGATCGACGCGCCTTCGATCGCCGCGTTGCCGACGCGGACGATGCGGTCGTCCGGCAGATTCGGGAATGAGCCCGATCCGCTTCGACGCATCGACCTTCAGATGCCGCCCGAATCCGCCGGCCAGATAGAAGACGTCGATGTCGTCGAAGTCGATGCCGTAGTGGCTGAACACGTGCGCAGGCCCGCGACGTTCGCGCCCTTGGCCTGCGCGAGCTCGTTGACGTCGCTCTCGAGCAGGTAGATGTCGTGCTCGACGGTCGAGCACGATGCGATCGGCGCCGTCCTCGAACCGGCCCATCTCGTTCATCCGGCCGGTGCGGCGAAGCTCGCTCAGCAGGTCGACGAGGCCGGACCCGCAGATGCCCTGGCGGCGCCGATCGCCGATCACGCCGAGCGTGAATGCGTCCGTCGTCGTCGATCGCGACGTCCTCGATCGCGCCATCGAGCGCCGGCATGCCGCACGAGATCGCGCCGCCTTCGAACGCCGGACCGGCCGGGCAGGACGCCGCGAGGATTCGATGCCGGTTGCCGACGATGAGCTCGGTGTTGGTGCCGATGTCCATGATCGCGACGAGCCGATCCTCGTGCGCGATGTCGACCGCCAGCATGCACGCGGCCGCGTCGGCGCCGACGTGACCGCTGATGATCGGCAGCCCGTAGACGCGCGCCCTGGGATGAATCGGCAGCAGACACCGCCGGCCGGTTTCGATCAGGCTCGTCGTCGTCCGCTTGCCCGTCGGCCATCTCGATCTCGGTGATCGACTGATACGGCGTCTGCCCGATCGAGTACACGTTCTGCCGGAAGAACAGATCGCGCATCGTCGAGTTGCCGACGACGACCATCTCGTAGATCGTCGCCGGATCGACGGGGAACTCCTCGATCGCGTGCGTCACGTAGCCGGCGAGCGTCCGTCGCAGCAGCTTGCCCGGATGCTCGGTGTCGTAGCGGATGCGCGACATCACGTCGGACCCGCCGAACCGCTGCGGGTTCTCGAAGCGACGCGTCGGCGATCTGCTCGCCGGTTTCGAGATTGAACAGGCGCAGGACGATGGTGGTCGTGCCCAGGTCCATCGCGAGGCCGTGGATCGGCGACGCTGGACCGCGCGATCTCCGACGCCGTCGATGAGAATGCGATCGCCGTCGCGCGTGACGGCCGGGTCGAGCGGCAGCGCCGAGCGCGCGACGCGGGCACGTGCAGGGCGTGCCGTTCGATTCGCATCTGCCCGCGGCGCATCGTGTGGCAGCGGATCGTTCCCGCTGTCCGACGCGACCGGCGTCTGGCAGGAGAGCCGGAACGGCGCCTTGAGATGCGATTCGGCTGCGGTCGGCGGCGAGAGGAGCGCCATGCCCTCGGCGACTTCGACCATGCACTCCTTGCACTTGCCGTTCTTCTGACACGAGGTCGGCACGCGGATGCCGAGCGCCTCGGCGCAGTCGAAGAGCGTGGAGCCCGGGCGGCGCGCTTGTCGTGCGTCCGTTGATCGTGAGCGTGACCGGCACGTGGGCTCGTCTCCTACCAGTCGGCCTCGAGCTTCGAGCTCGCGGCAGATCGCCTCGGCGACCTCCTGCGCCGATCCTTCGCGCTCCTCCTCGTCGCTCCAGTGCCACTGCGCCAGGTAGTCGTCGGATGCCCTCGAGGCCGCGCTCGGCGGCCAGCGCGTCGATCTGCTCCATGAACTTCGGCGGCAGCGGCACGCTGACGTCGCCGTTCTCGTCCTCGGCCCGGATCTGCGACGGGACTTCCTGCCAGTAGAGGATCCGGTAGGTCGCCATGCGTCACGCCGACTTGCCGGCCAGCCGCAGAAACAGATCGACGGCCGCCGACGCGTTCGCGCCGTAGCCGTCGGCGCCGATCTCGTCGGCGAACATCTGGCTGATCGGCGCGCCGCCGACCGCCATCTTGATGTGGCCCTTCCCCGCCGCCTCGAAGCCGTCGATGACGGTCTTCATGTAGGTCATCGTCGTGGTCAGGAGCGCGCTCATGCCGATGATCGTCGGCGTTGACGCGATCGGCGGCCGCCATGAATTTCTCGACGCTCTGATCGACGCCGATGTCGTGCACCTCGAAGCCCGCGCCTTCGGCCATCATGCAGACCAGGTTCTTGCCGATGTCGTGCAGATCGCCGCGCACCGTTCCCATCAGCAGCACGCCGGCGGGCTTGCTGCCGCCTTCGCGCGCGCTCAGCAGCGGCTTCAGCACGGCCATGCCGGCCTTCATCGCGCGGGCCGCGATCAGCACCTCGGGCACGTACAGGATGTTGTGCTTGAAGTCCTCGCCGACGACGCTCATGCCGGCGATCAGACCGTCGGTGAGCACTTCCTGGACCGGCCGGCCCTCGGCGAGGGCCTCCCGCGTCATCTGCTCGACTTCCTTGGCCTTGCCTTCGTAGAGGCACTGGTTCATCAGCGCGTAATCGACCATCCTGGCGATCTCCCGTTAGCGGGCCAACGCGCCGGCGTTGAACTCGTTCAGCGCCTCGAGCATCGCGAGGATGTTCTCGCGCGGCATGCCCGGGCTCACGCCGCCGCCGACCGAGAGGATGATGCCCTTCGCCGTTCGCCCCTTCGAGCACGTCGAGCGTCGCTTCCTTCACTTCGTCCGGCGTGCCGCGCACGGCGATCTCCAGCGGGTTCACGTTGCCCATCAGGCACATGCGGTCGCCGACGCGCTGCTTCACCTCGCGGATGTCCTTCTGCTTGCCCCAGTTCAGCACGTTGAACCCGGCATCCGGCAGATGATCGAGGCAGGCATCGACCTCCGCGTCGTTGTGGTAGATCTTCACCCAGTCCTTCGGGAACGCGTCGCAGATGCGCTTCAGGTACGGGTGCGCGAATTCCATGTAGTGCTCTTCGTTGATGAAGCCGACGATGTCGTCGAGGATGAAGATGCCTTCGACCGTGTCGCCCAGGACCTTGTGCTGCGCCTTGAGCCAGTCGATGACCACGCGCGTGCAGAGATCGATCAGCTTGTGGCTGCCTTCCGGATTCTCGACGAGCTCGATCATCAGATTGGTCGTGCTGCGGACGAAGCCCGGCGGTGCAGAGCGGGCCGCGCGCGGTGACGATCGGCAGGATGTAGCCGTGATCGAGGATGCGCTGCTTGACCATCTTGTAGCGGTGCAGCGTCAGGGCGGCGAACGCGTCGGCCTCGACTTCGTATTCGGGAAACTGGTCGATGTCTTCGAGGCGATAGAGCGTGTGGTATTCGCTCGGCGTGTTGTCCTGCCAGAACTTGATCTTCGCGCCGAGCACCGACGGCTCCGCGGCCATCCCGTACTCCATCCACCACGAGGGGACGAAGATGATGTCGGGATACTCCCGCATGATCTTGAGGTTGGACTGGAACCACAGCTCCGGATCGAGGTAGTAGTCCATGTGCTTGATGCCCAGATAGCCGGGGATCCACGGGCTGTCGATGATCAGCGCCATCGGGCATCTTGTCCATCTTTTCGAGGCGCGCGGCCCGCTTGAACGTTTCCCACTGCTGGGGCAACATCCAGACCGATCTCCTGTCTCTATTGAATGAGGGGGGCTCGGACGCACCGGCCCGGACACCCTCCGTCCATTGACTATCGATAGTTTAGCGGTGAACTCGTCCGGACAGGATACCCGATTCAGACGGAGGCCGTCAGACGGCGCGACTCTCGAGCGCGGAGACCCGCGCAAGCTTGTCGAAGTCGCGGTCCCGATGAAGCACCGACAAGCCATTCCTGATGGCGCAGGCCGCAATCAGGCAATCGACGCTCGATCGAATCGTGAGCCCCGCCCGGCGGGCGCTTCGATACAAGCCCACGGCATCGTCGAACACCATGCGGCCGAGCGGGGACTCGACGATCGGCAGCGCGTGCATCGCGTCGCGCGCGACCTGAAACGCTGGTTCGTCGCGAAAGCCCTGGAGGACTTCCTGAATTACTGGAAGGCAGGTCACCACGTCGTCGAAGTCGACGAGCTTCTCGAGCTTCAACTTGGACGGTTTCCGGAACACCTCGATCCACACCGAGGCATCAACGAGCACCACGACGGCGCGTCCTGTAGACTCCGCGATCCTCGCGCATCAACGCGAGGTTGCCTTCCCAGAGACCCGAGCCGGAGAGCTCCAGGATGCGCCGCGCCCGCGCACGGCTGACGAAATCCCGCAACGCGCGCTCCACCGTCCTCGAGTACTGTACGCTCGCCGCTCAACCGCGTCGCCTCGTCCAACAATGTCACGTCAATCACAAGATTTGTACGTTTCATACTCATTGAGTGTAGCACAACATTGTGGCCCACCGTCACGGTTCAGCGCGACGCCTGCTCGAGATAGGCGTCTATCGTCTCGATCGAGCCGTCGTCGCGATGCTTCAGCTCCGTCATCTTGATGTTTCGCAGGTGAGTCTGCCCGCCCGACGCCTGGGCGTCATGGTAGAAGAGATACCACTTGCCCTTGAATTCGACGATGGAGTGATGGTTCGTCCAGCCGAGGACCGGCTCGAGAATGCGTCCGCGGAACGTGAACGGTCCGTACGGAGACTTGCTCGTCGCGTAGACGATGAAGTGCGTGTCGCCGGTGGAGTAGGAGAAGTAATAGGTGTCCTTATACTTGTGGAGCCATGCGGCTTCGAAGAAGCGGCGGCCGTTGTCGGCGGCCGTGAGCGGCCGGCCCTGCTCGTCCTGCACGACGACGTCTTTCGGCTTCTCCGCGAAGCTCACCATGTCATCGCCGAGCCGCGCGACCTTGGCGCTGAGCGCGGGTTGGTCCTTCACGGGGTAGACATCTTTTGCAGTGTACTCACCTGTCGCCCAGCGTTGGAGCTGACCTCCCCAGATCCCGCCGAAGTACATATAGAAGCGTCCGTCGGTGTCCTTGAACACCGCGGGATCGATGCTGTAGCTGCCCTCGATCGGCGCGGGCCGCGCGGCGAACGGGCCCGACGGGCTCTTGCCCGTCGCGACGCCGATGCGAAACACGTCCTGCTTGTCCTTGACGGGGAAGTAGAGGTAGTAGGTGCCGTTCTTCTCCGCGGCGTCGGGTGCCCACATCTGCCGCCCGGCCCACGGCACGTCCTTGATGTCGAGCGCGAGGCCGTGGTCGGTGACCTTGCCGCCGGGCGCGTCCATCGAGAAGACGTGATAGTCGCGCATGGCGAAATGGCTGCCGAGATCGTCCGGCTTCACGCCCGCTTCGATGTCGTGGGAGGGGTACACATAGATCCGGCCGTTGAAGACGTGCGCCGACGGATCAGCCGTAAACAGATCGGCCACGAGCGGCTGGTTCAAGAACCGGGAGGGATCCGGTTTCGGCGCCTGCGCCGAGGCTGCCGTCACGAGCGCGGTAACCAGGACGATCACTTGGGTGATGGATCCTTGACGACGCATCTTTTCGGTTCTCCTGCCGCGCGGCGCGCGGATTCCGGTCAATTTTTCGTTGGGGCAACCTGCGACGTGCAGGCCGGGCAGCGTGTAGCGCTCATCGCCATCTTCGAGAAGCAGAACGGGCAATCGCGCGCGTCCACGATCACCGGCCCCTTGAGCCGGTTCACCTGCTTGACGAGCAGGAACACCGCGAACGCGACGATCAGGAACTCGAGGCAGGTGTTGAGAAACATGCCGTAGTTGAGCGTCGCCGCGCCGGCCTTCTTGGCCTCTTCGAGCGACGCGTAGCTCACGCCGTTCAGCGCGACGAACAGGTCGCTGAAGTTCGACCCGGCCGAGGGCCATGCCAATCGGCGGCATGATCAGATCGTTGACCACGCGACGCCACGACCTTGCCGAAGGCTGCGCCGATGATGACGCCGACGGCCAGGTCGATGACGTTCCCCCGGGCGGCAAATTCTCGAAATTCCTTGAACATGGTGGGGCATCTTACCCCTAGCGGGCCCTCCGGGAATGGGTCCTTGAGTCCGTCTCCGCCAGGTGTGCTATTTTTTCAGCACCTTTTCCGCGGCGCCTCCGTCTAAGGGTTAGACACGAAGAGTCGAGACGAAAACGCCAATGAAAACACATCCGCACAGCGAGCTGAGCCGCCGGGAACGCCAGATCATCGACATTCTGTATACGCAGGGCCGCGGCGACGCGCGGCCGAGGTTCAGGCCGCGCTGCCGGACCCGCCGAGCTACTCGGCCGTCCGCGCCATGCTCCGCATACTCGAGGAGAAGGGCCACGTCCGCCATGAGCAGGACGGCCCGCGCTACGTCTTCCTGCCGACCATCGCGCGCGACAACGCGAAGCGCTCCGCGCTCCGGCACATGCTTCGGACGTTCTTCGACGGATCCGCCGAGGAGGCTATCTCGGCACTGCTCGACGAGTCGTCGACGAGGATGTCTGACGCCGAGCTCGATCGGCTGGCTCGTATGATCGATCACGCCCGCCGCACGGGAGCCTGAGTCATGTTCCAAGTCTTCTTCGCCCCCGATGGTTTCTGGCTGACCGCGATCGACGCGCTGCTCAAGGCGACGCTTCTGCTCGCAGCCGCGGCGCTTGCGACGGCGGCGCTCTACCGCGCGTCCGCGGCCGTCCGCCATCTGATCTGGACCTTCGCGCTCACTGCGGCGCTGATCCTTCCGGTGCTCTCGATCGCGCTGCCGCGCTGGCAGCTTCCGATCGTCACGTTCTCCGCACCTGAGACGCCCATCTCGCAGCCGGCCGTGGTTGCGACGCCGGCTCCGAGCGCGCCGGCTCAGCGTGATCGGCAACGAGTTTCCGAGAGTGCCTCGTCGGCGCCTGCTCCGTCGCCGGTCGAGCGAACGGCGCCAGCGCCGTCGTCGTTCGCGGGCATTTCGTCGACGGCGTCACCGGTGCCGGTGATGATGTGGCTGCTCGCGCTCTGGACCGCGGGCGCAGCCTTTGTCGTGTGCCGTCTGCTCCTCGGCCTGCTGGCGGTGCAATGGATGTCCAGGCGCACGGCGCGCGTCGTCGACGCGCCGTGGCTGCCACTCGCGGTCGAGCTCGCGTCCGAGCTCGGAATCACGCGCCGGCTGACATTCCTCGAGAGCCGCAGCGCGACGATGCCGATGGCGTGCGGCGTCGTGCACCCGTCCGTGCTGATGCCGTCGGATGCCGTGCGCTGGCCCGTCGAGCGGCTTCGCATCGTGCTCCTGCACGAGCTCGCGCACGTGAAACGTCGCGACTGCCTGACGCATGTCGTCGTGCAGCTGGCGTGCGCGGTGTACTGGTTCAACCCGCTCGCGTGGATTGCCGCGCGCCGGATCCGGACCGAACGCGAGCGCGCGTGCGACGATCTCGTGCTGGCGGCTGGAACGCGCGGTCCGGACTACGCGGAAGAGTTGCTCGCGATCGCACGCGTGATGCGGGCCGGACGGTTCCCGTCGATCCTCGCGGGCGCGACGCTGGCCATGGCGCACCGATCGCAGCTCGAAGGGCGGCTCATCGCGATCCTCGATCCGAAGGTCCCGCGGTCGGGCGTGACGGCGATGCGGGCGGTCATGGCTGCGGCGGTGGTCGCGTCCGCGGCACTTCCGCTTGCGGCGCTGCAGCCCTGGGCCGTCGCGGAAGCCGCTGCGCCGGCTGCGGTCGTCGAATTCGCCGAAGCGCCCTCAGTGGTGGCGGGCCCGCAGCCGCAGGCTCCGACTCCGACTCCGACTCCGGCTCCGAATCCTGCACACGCCGCGGCTCCTGCGCATGGCGCGGCGCCGGTGCATCCGGCAGACGCAAATCAGGCACACGCCGCGCTCCCGGCGCACGAGCAGTCGCACACAAGCGCGCAGGCTGCCGCACAGACCGCGGTGCAGAACGTGGTGCAGGAGGCAGCCCAGAGCGTCGCGCAGGCCGTCGTGCAGGGCGCCGTTCAGGGCGCGATCCAAGGAACTGCGGCGGTCGTTGCGCAGGAAGCGAAGCGGGCCGCGGCGGATCCGCGCACGATCGCGGCGCTCACCGCGGCGCTCAAGGACGTGGACAAGGAGGTCCGCGAGACAGCGATGCACGCGCTCGTACAGCTGCGCGATCCCGCGATCTTCGAGCCGCTCGTGCAGGCGCTGAAGGACGCCGCGCACGACGTGCGGGAGGAGGCGGCACGCGGCCTCGGTCAGCTGCACGACAAGCGCGCGGTCGATCCGCTGATGTCCGTCATCAAGGACGTGAGTCCGAGCGTGCGCGAGGAGGTCGTCCGCGCGCTTGGACAGCTGCGTGATCCGCGAACCGTCGACGCGATCATGGCCGCCTTGAAGGACGAGAACCCGGCGGTCCGCGAGCAGGCGGCATTCGCGTTGAGCCAGCTTCGCGACCCGCGGTCGGTCGATGCGCTCATCGCAGCGTTGAAGGATTCGAACGCGGATGTCCGCGAGCAGACCGTGTTCGCGCTGAGCCAGCTTCGCGACAAGCGCGCGTCGCCGGCGCTCATCACGCTCATGAAGGATCCCGACCCGGAGGTCCGCGAAAGGGTCGTGTTCGCGCTCGGACAGATTCGCGACGTATCGGCTGTCGACGGGCTCGTGATCGCCCTGCATGACACAAAGCCGGACGTGCGCGAGCAGGCGGCGTTCGCGCTCGGACAGATTCGAGACAGCCGCGCCGTGCAGCCTCTGATCGCGGCGCTCAAGGACGAGAACGCCGAGGTGCGCGAGCGGGCAGCGTTCGCGCTCGGCCAGCTGCGCGATCGAGCGGCGGTCGAGGCGCTCGTTCTGGCAGTGAAGGATCCGGCCGCGGACGTGCGCGAGCAGGTCGTCTTCGCGTTGGGCCAGCTGCGCGACCCGCGCGCGATCGACGCGCTGACCACTGCGCTCAAAGACTCCAGCGCGTCGGTGCGTCAGCAGGCCGCGTTCGCCTTGGGTCAGCTCGCCGGCCGGTAGTTTTTCGAGGGGTTCGCTCGAAACGGCGGACCCCTTTTTCATGGGCAGGATTGCTAATTTTCTAGCATGGAGAAAGCCATGAGCCCGCTCGCCGTCTTCTTCCGCACGCTCAGCCGATCCAGCGCCATCTGCCTGGGTGTCGCGCTGGTCATCGTGAACCCGTCGTTCGAGTGGTCGCCGTCGCGATCCGCGCGCGCGCAGAAGAGCCCCAAGGAAGCGGCCGTGGACGGGTTGATCGCGGCGCTCAAGGACACCGACGCGGGCGTGCGCCGCCAGGCGGCCGGCGCGCTCGGCGAAGTAGGGAACGCTCGCGCGGTTCCCGCGCTCATCGGCGCGATCAACGACGAGCAGGTCGAGGTGAGGCTGCGGGTGATCTCGGCGCTGGCCGAGTTCTCGGATGCGCAGGCCGCGCCGGCGTTGCGTCAGGCGCTCAAGGACAGCGAGCCGCGCGTGCGCGCAAGAGCCGCCTCGGCGCTCGGCGAGCTCGGCGATCGATCGTCTGTCGGAGCGCTTGCCGCGCTCGTGCGCGACGCCAACGTCGAGGTCAGGCGCCGCGCGATCCTGGCGCTCGCCGAGATCGGCGACGAGAGCGCGATTGCCGCGCTGACGGCGGCGCTCAAGGACGACGACGCCGGCGTCAGGCGCGCTGCGGTCGGCGCGCTTGCCGCGCTCGGCGGCGGCACGCATCGCGAACGGTTCGACGATCTCGATGTGAACGTGCGGCTCGAACACAACACGCATCCGCATCCCAACGCGCGTCCACACCCGAATCCCCATCCCAATCCGAATCCGAACCCTCACCCGAATCCGCTGAACCTGCGGTACCCGGACGGAGGACGTTAGCGTGTTCCGGCGTTCGTTCGCGCGGGCCCTCGCCGCACTCGTGCTGCTTCACGCCACAGCCACGCCTGCCCTGCCTGCGATGCAGGTGCAGCCCGAACGGGGCGTGCGTGAGCTCTCCGCGGAACTGGATGCCGTCGACGCCGCTGTCAGAGCGCGCGCGGCGTGCGCCCTCCGCGAGCTCGGCGATCGCGCAGCCGATGCGCTCCCCTCGCTCGTGAAACTGCTCGCCGACGGATCCCCCGTGGAAGGAAGCGTCTGCTCCCGCCGGTGGTGGCGCGGGGGCCCGAATGATCTGACGAGTCCGGGCGAGCAGGCCGCGGCCGCGCTCGCGGCGGTCGGGTCGCGCTCCTTCCAGCCGGTCGCCAACGCGCTCAAGAGCGACGCATGGATCGCGCGCCGCAACGCCGCATGGACGCTCGGCGCCCTCGACGACGACCGCGCCGCCGCCCTGCTCGTCGACACCATGCGCGATCGCGAAGCGGCCGTGCGCGAGCAGGCCGCGTGGGCGCTCGGCGCCATCGACGATCGCAGCGCCGTTCCCGCGCTCATCGCCGCGCTCAGAGATGCGGACGCGAAGGTGCGCCGGCAGGCGGCCTGGGCGCTCGGCGCGATCGATGACACGAGAGCGGTCGATGGCCTCGTCGGCGCGCTCGGCGATCAAAGCGCCGACGTGCGCGAGCAGGCCGCCTGGGCGCTTGGCGCCGTGGGCGATTCGCGCGCCCTCTCGGGACTCCTTGGCGCGCTCAAGGACTCGAGCGCCGGGGTCCGTCGCCAGGCCGCGTGGGCGATCGGGGTGATTGGGCGATAGGGCCGGTCGTTCGGTCGGCCGGTCGCTCGGTCGTTCGGACCCCAACCGGGCTTTTGCAGTACCATCCTGACGGATGCTCCTGGCGTCATGGATCATTGCCCTGCTGATCCTGTTTACGGCGCTCTTCGTGGCCGCGGAGTTCGCCGCGGTCGGCGCCCGCCGAAGCCGGTTGAGACGGCTCGCTGAAGACGGAAGCGCTCTGGCCGCTCGCGTGCTGCCGGTCGTAGAGAATCCGCACGCGCTCGACCGGTACATCGCAGCCTCCCAGGTCGGTATTACGCTCTCCAGCCTCATTCTCGGCGCATACGCGCAGGCTGCGATTGCGCCGCGCGTGGCGCCGCTCATCGAGCGCGTTGGCGGCATGGATCCCGAGGCCGCCCTCTCCACGTCCGCCGTCATCGTCCTGCTCGTCCTCACGACGCTCGCCATGGTGGCGGGCGAGCTCATCCCGAAGTCGATCGCGCTGCGCGATCCGACCACGGTCGCGCTCTGGACCGTCATTCCCATGCAGTGGGCCGAGCGCGCGTTCGCGTGGTCGATCGATTTCCTCAACGGCAGCGGCAACCTGATCCTGCGGCTGATGGGCATGAAGACGACGGGCCATCGGCACGTGCACTCGCCGGAGGAGATCGAGCTGTTGATCGCGGAGAGCCGCGACGGCGGGTTGCTCGAGCCGCGCGAGCAGGTGCGCCTGCATCAGGCCCTGCGGCTCGGCCTCCGCACGGCGCGCGCGCTGATGGTATCCCGCGAACGGCTCGCGTCCGTCGATGTCGCCACGCCGTTCGCGGAGGTCCTCCGGCTCGTCGCGACGAGCCCGTACAGCCGGCTGCCGGTGTGCCGCGGGTCGCTCGACGACGTCATCGGCGTCCTGCACACGAAGGACGTTGTCACGGACTTCATCAGCGATCGACTCCGGACGTCGGTGCTCCCGCTGCTTCGTCCAATCGCGCGCGTCCACGGCAGTATCCCTGCGGATCACCTGCTGGCTTACATGCGCGACCGCCGGATCCACCAGGCGCTCGTCGTCGGCGAGGATGGACGCGTCGAAGGCATGATCACGCTCGAGGACGTCGTCGCGGAACTGCTCGGCGGCGTCTCGGATGAGTTCAAGGGAGCGACCGCGCGCGCGATCCTGCTCGAGGACGGCAGCGTCAGGCTGCCTGGCGCGATGCGCGTCGAGCAGGCGGCGCAGGTCCTCGGCGCGGACTGGCGTGCCTCGAACGAGACCGTCGGTGCGTACATCGCGCGAATGGCCGGCGGCGTTCCGGCGACCGGCGAGCATCTGACGATCGCCGGAGTCCCGCTCCTCGTCGAAGCTGTCGAAGGGGACGTCGTCTCCTCGGCGCTGGTCCTTCCACCCCCTGGTGGTGAATCGCGGTGATCGCGTTCCTCGTCATCACCGCGCTCATTCTCCTGAACGGCATCTTCGTCGCGGCCGAGTTCGCGATCGTTGGCGCGCCCCGCGCAGCCATCGACGCCAGGGCCGCGCGCGGCCACCGCCTCGCGATCGCGGTCCAGGCGATCCTGCGCGATCCGCAGCTGCAGGATCGCTACATCGCCACGGCGCAGCTCGGGATCACCGTGGCAAGCCTCGGCCTCGGCATGTACGGGGAGCATGTCGTGGCCGACTGGATCTACCGCAGCCTGGGCAGCGCGGGCGCGCCCGCGATTCTCGTCTCGCACGGCCTCGCCAGCGTCATTGCGATCGCGATCCTCACCTACTTCCACATCGTCGTCGGCGAGATGATCCCCAAGTCGCTCGCGCTGCAGCAGGCCGAGCGGATGGCGCTGTGGATCACGCCGCCGATGCTGTGGATCAAGACGCTCGTCTTTCCGCTCGTCGTCGCCCTCAACAGCGCCGGCAATGCCGTCCTGAAACTGTTCGGCGTGAACCGGCAGGTCCAGACGCAGCAGCAGTACTACACACCGGAAGAACTACAGCTCGTCGTGCAGGAGAGCGAGGAGCTCGGCGCGATCCGCGCGGAATCCGGCCAGATGCTGCAGGTGCTGTTCGACTTCGCGAACCTGACCGCCGGCGAAGTGATGGTCCCCCGGGTGCGGATCACCGGCATGCCGCTCGGCAGCTCGCCCATCCGGGTCCGTCAGCTGCTCGGCAGCTCGCCGCACACACGGTACCCCGTCTTCGAGCAGGACCTCGACCACATCGTGGGCATGATCCACATCAAGGATCTGCTGCGGCTTCTACTCAGGAACGAATCCGTCGGTCAGGCGCACGCGCGGCCGCTGCCGCTGATCCCTGAAACCGCGCCGCTCGACACCGTTCTCGCGGCGATGCGGAAAGAGCGTACGCAGATGGCCATCGTGATCGACGAGCACGGCGGGACGTCAGGCATCGTGACGCTGGAGGACTTGTTCGAAGAAGTCGTCGGCGACATCGACGAGGGCCCCGGCTCGCCGCCCCAGTCGTACCGCGACGCCGACGGCCGCCTGCGCGTGCCCGGCACGATGCGCCTCGACGAGCTCGGCCAGCACTTCCATCTCGATCTCGAGCACGAGGACGTCGACAGCGTGAGCGGATTGATCCTGACGCTCCTCGGCCGCGCACCAGCCGTTGGCGACTCCGTGCGCTACGATCGGCTCGTGCTGGACGTGACGGCGGTCAAGGGGCGTGGAGTGGAAGAAGCGGCCGTAACGCTCGGTCAGATTTCCCCGCGGGACGCCGCGAGCTGAAGATCCTCATCGCTCGCTTCCTTGAACTCCCCTTCCCACTTCGCGATCACGACCGTCGCGAGGCAGTTGCCCACGACGTTCACCATTGTCCGGGCCATGTCCATCAGCTCGTCGACGCCGAGAATCAGCGTCACGCCCTCGAGGGGGAGTTCGTATGACGCCAGGGTCCCGGCGAGGATGACGAGCGCGGCCCGCGGAACGCCGGCGACGCCCTTGCTCGTCAGCATGAGCGTGAGCAGCATCGTGATCTGCTGGCCGACCGTCAGCTGCACGCCGGCCGCCTGCGCGACGAAGACGGAGGCGAGCGACAGGTACAGCGTGGTGCCGTCGAGGTTGAAGCTGTATCCGAGCGGAAGGACGAACGCGACTATGCGCCTGGGCACGCCCAGCCGCTCGACGACTTCCATCGCGCGCGGCAGCGCCGCTTCGCTCGACGTCGTCGAGAACGCGATGATCGCCGGCTCCTTCACGGCCTTCACGAACTTCCGGATCGGCACGCGGAACATCAACGCGATCGGCAGCAGAACGATGAGGATGAAGGCCGCCAGCGCGAGGTAGAGCGTGGCCACGAGCCAGGCGAGGTTGTACAGGACGCCCACACCGCCGTGACCGACCGTGTACGCGATCGCCGCGCCCACGCCGATCGGTGCATAGTGCATGACGATGTTCGTGAACTTGAACATCGTCTCCGCAACCGATTCGCACCACGCCACCACCGGGCGCCCCTTCTCTCCGATCATGCCGAGCGCGATCGCAAAGAGGATGCTGAAGACGACGATCTGGAGGACGTGGCCCTCGGCCATCGCCCTGAACACCGACTCGGGCACGATCTCGAGGAGGATTTGATCCCACGTGTGGGGTTTCGCGGTGATGCCGGAGTTCTGCCCCATGGGCAGGTTCACGCCGACCCCCGGCTTCATGAGGTTGACCGCGACGAGGCCGATGACGAGGGCGAGCGTCGTGACGATCTCGAAGTAGACGATGGCGCGCACGCCCATCCGGCCGACGACCTTGACGTGGCCGGCGCCTGCAATGCCCGCGACGAGCGTCGCGAAGATCAGGGGCGCGATGATCATCTTGATCATCCGCAGAAAGAGCTGGCTGAAGGGCCTGAAGTACGCGGCGGCGGCCGGGTTGTACTCGCTGACGAACCAGCCGACGACGATCCCTATCGCAAGGCCGATGAAGATCTGCTGCGTGAGCGTCGGACCGCGTCGCGGCCGGCGCGCGCTATCGGAATGATCCATTCGAGTGCCTCAGCTGAAGTAGCTCTGGATCCGGCTAATCAGATCAGGGAGGTTCAGGCAGACCGTGATCAGCATCGCGTTGACGAAGTCGATGAAGAACGCGCCGACGAGCGGCACCGTCAAGAATGCCTTCGGCGCTGGGCCGTACCGCTCCACGAGCGCGCTCATGTTCGCCATCGCGTTCGCGGTCGTCCCCAGCATGAATCCGACGAAGCCCCCCGCCATGACCACGCCTTCGTAGTCGCGCCCCATCAGCCAAGGCACGACGATGGCGGCCACGAGGGCGACGAGGGCGACCTGCGCGACGAGAATGATCGTCAGCGGAACCGCGAGGTTCGCCAGCTCCCAGAGTCGAAGCGTCATGAGCGCCATCGCGAGAAAGAGCGAGAGCGCGACGGTCCCGAGATCGTCGAGCGTCTGCTGCGAGAGGCCGAACACGCCCAGCAGATCGTCCGCGTTGCGCAGCGCGGCGGCCACGAGCATGGCGCCGATGTAGGACGGCAGCGTGAAGCCGACGCCCGTGAGCGCGCGGCTCACGAAGCCGCCAAGCCACATGGCGGCAAGCATCAGGACGAGATGCTTGAGGATCAGGAACGCTTCGGGATCTTCCCCCGAAGGGGTCGTCGCGGCGGGTTCGGGCACGCGGGACTCGACGATCCGCGTCGCGGGCTCCACTCTGGACGGCGTCGGACGGCGGCCGGGCACCGGAATCCGCCGCCGCTCGATCAGCATCGTAGCGATTGGCGAGCCGATGAGCCCGCCGCACACGATGCCGACCATGGCCGACATCACGGCGACCGTGGCTGCGCCCTGGATACCCGCGGCCTCGAAGAGCGGCGCGAACGCGAGGCCGGTTGCTGGCCCGCCTGTGAGCGTGACGGAACCGGCGAGCACGCCAAGGAGCGGCGGCTGACCAACGCCCATTGCGACAGCGGCGCCGACGACGTTCTGCAGGACGGCGACAATGACCGCGAAGACGAAGAAGCGCACGACGAGCGGGCCGCCGACCCTGAGCAGCTGCAAGCTCGCGGCGAAACCGATCGACGTGAAGAACGCGTTCTGCAACGGGGTCTGGAGCGTCGTGTCGAACTTGAAGAGCTGAATGCCGAAGGCGTTCGCGATCGTCATCGCGATCGCGACGAGGAAGCCGCCGAGGACCGGCGCGGGAAGGTTGACGCGCGCGAGTGCCGGCAGCAGTCGCCTGACGCCATAACCGAGGAAGAGGACGACTCCGGCGAGCGCGACGGTGCTGACGAGATCGAGAACAAGCATCAGGAGCGGTTGCCGAGGGTATCACACGAACAGCGACCTCGCGGTCAGCTCGCGGGGGTCCAGGCCGGCCGCGCGCGCGAGCGCCTGCTGCGTCGGCGGAAGCCGCGCCGGAAATCGCCATTCGTCGGCCCGTCCGCCGAGGCGATCGAACGCGGTCCGCCACTCAGCCCACCACGGGAGGGCACGCCTGGCGATCGGCTCGATGACGAGCAGCCGCGCTCCTGTTCCGTGCGCGCGCAGCAGCTCAACCAGGAGCGCCGCGCGGCCCGTCGCCGAGAGCTCGTTGACGGCGTAGGCGGCGATGATGCCCGTGCGCCCTCGCGTGCCTCGACCGCCAACCACCCCTTCGAACGGTGTGCCGATGTCGCGGCGCTGCGCGCGCCCGTTCACACCAAAAAGGCGGTAGGCGGCGTTGGCTTCGTCGATCGCCCAGGGGTGGCGATCGAGGCCTCGCACGTGCGCGGCTTTCGCTTCGAGGGACCACGCGATCCCCGCCGCTCCGCTCCCGCATCCGAGATCGAGGATCGTCGAGACATCGAGGCTGGCCGGCGCAAGGGCGCGGACGATCGACGTCGTGACGAGGAAGTGGTGGGGTCCGTAGAAGAGCGCGAACGCGGCGCGCTTGCCCGCCGTGGCCAGCGCGCCTCCCTCCGCCAGCTTCGAGCGCCGCTCGACATAGCACGACGACAACGCGCGCAGCGCGCGCGCGGCCTCGCTCAGAGTGAGGTCCGCGAGATGCCGGCGCTCGAGGTCCGAGAGCCAGTGCTGAATGCGTTCTTCCATCGCTCGTCGAGGCCTGCCGGGGCGACAAAAGGTACCCCCAGCGGAGACTGCGTCACTCTAAACTACTGAAACATTGAGGCTTGAAAAAGATACGCTCCTTGCAGTCAACTAACCGCTCATGGTGCCCGCGCGCGTGATGCTGCTGCTCTTCCTCGCCGCACAAGGCTTCGATGGCCTGTTCACCTACACGGCCGTCCACGCCTACGGCATGCATGCGGAAGGCAACGTGTTGATCGCGACATGGATGGCGCTCGTCGGTCCCTCGCTCGCGTTGTTCGGCGCGAAGACGGTCGCGAGCGCGTGCGGCGTGCTGCTGTACGTGCAAGGGATGTACAAGACGCTGTCGTTCCTGACCGTGCTGTACATGATCGGCGCGATCGGTCCGTGGATGCTGGTGTTCGTTCGCCACTAGCCTCTAGGGACCATTCTTCGCGTCGGGCCTCGAGCGCCTCCAGAGCAGCCACAAAGCACAGAAGACGATCACCGCGGCGAGCGTACCCGCTGACAGCTCGCGCGCAGCTCCAAAACCCCTTCGCCCGATCGTGAGCGGCGAGAGTCCAGTCGTCAGCAGCGCCGCAATCCAGAACGCGTACCGCCCGACCGCGCCTGACAGCGGCGCGCAGTCGTACAGGATCATGAACGCCGGGAACATCAGCAGCCAGTAGTGATCCCACGCGATCGGCGACAACAGGATCGCAAGCACGGTGACCGTTGCGATCTCGATCGGAATCGACGCGCGCACCTTGCGCGGGTACAGGGCGATCGCGACGAACGTCAAGACGACGAGCGTGCCGGCGGCGAGGCAGTAGAGCGTGAAGACGCCCGGGGCGTCGGCGAACGACCGGACGCCTTCGGCGGTGCTTCCGCCTGACAGTCGATCGAGGGCGGCGACGAGCGATTGATTGTTTCCACGAACGGGCCACCCGCTGTTTGCCAGTCGTCCGAACGTGGTCAGCAAATCGACGTACGCGCCCGGACCGTACACGACTGCCGGAAGTCCCGTGAGCACAATCGTAGTGATGACGGCGGCCGCCGATGCCCGCCACTCGCGTCGTGCGACCAGATACAGGACCAGGAGCAGAGGGAACGCCTTCAGCGACGCCGCGATGCCGACGAGCGCGCCCGCGACGATCGGCGATCCCAGGGTGAGCTGCCAGGTCGCTCCCGCCAGCAGCGCGAGCAGCACCGTGTTCATGTTCTGATGCTCGAAGTTCGTCTGGAGCGGCAGCAGGATCGCGGCGAGCGGGATGAAAAGCGCCGGGAACCACGACGAATCCGGCAGACCGAGCTCGCGCCGCACGGTCCACCACGTTCGTGCCCAGAGCCAGGTACCGAGAACGAAACACGACACGTTGACCGAGTGCCAGAGCAGCCGTGCCGCGATCGGATGCGCTGACGCAATCGCGGCGAACGGCGCAAAAAATATCGCCTGAAACGGCGGGCCGATGAAACCGAAACCAGCGCTGCTGCCCTCGTAGAGCGGCTCGACCCGAAGGAATCGTCGTCCTCCCTCGAAGAACACTTCCGCGTCTCCACCCTTGTTGAGGGCGTTGACGACATTCAGCAGCGCAAAGAGAAGGACGAGCCAGGCGGCGAGGCGGCCCCAGAAGGTTTGTGATTTCCCGGCGATGGGCATCTGACGAGATTCAGAGTGTACGCCAGGGCGAAGGCTGGCGGAGAGGAAGGGATTCGAACCCCTGGAAGCCTTTCGACTTCAACGGTTTTCAAGACCGCCGCCTTAAACCACTCGGCCACCTCTCCACGCTGCTGGCGCGCCGCCTGAGTTCCAATTCTACGCCAGCAGCGTTTCGACGACCGTCGAGCGGGGGAGCTGCTACTCCTGACGCAGGGCAGTAAGCGGATCGAGGGACGCCGCGCGGCGCGCCGGAAGGAAACAGGCGACCAGCGCCGAGCAGAGGAGCACGACGGCCACCGCGCCGAAGGCGACCGGATCGATCGCGCCGACGCCGAACCACATCCCCTGCATCGCGCGGCCGACGACATACGCGCCGCAGAACCCGACCGCGACGCCGATGCCGGCCGAGAGCATCCCCTCTCTCAGGACCTGCGCGATGACGCTCCGCCGCTCCGCGCCGAGCGCCATCCGCAACCCGATCTCGTGCGTCCGCTGGACGACGACGAACGACATCACGCCGTAGATGCCAAACGCCGCGAGCAGCAGGCCGACCGCGCCGAAGCTGCCGAAGAGCACGGTCCGGAACCGATCGCTGGAGATGCTCTCCCGGACGATCTGATCCATCGTCCGGAGGTCGACGATGGGCAGATCGGGATCGACCGTACGGATCGCTGCCGACAGGCTCCGCTCGAGGCCCGGCACGTCGCCTCTCGTGCGCACCGCAATCGTGACGCCGGGCCACGGGCTCTGAAGAAGCGGCACGTCGATCTCGGGGAAGCCGTCGTTTCTGGGGCCGCCGTTCTTGATGTCCTTGTGCACGCCCACGATCTGCCACTCAACCGGCGGGCCGAGCCTCGTCGCGCCGGGTATGAGCTGTTCGACGACGATCCGCTGCGTCAACGGATCGACGTCGGGAAAATACCGCTTCGCGAACGTCTCGTTGACGATGGCGACCGGCTGGGTTCCCAGCCGATCCTGATCCGTGAAGGTCCGCCCGCGGATGATCTGGATCCCGAACGTCCAGTAGTACGCCGGCGACACCATGTTGAAGCCGGCGCCAGCACGCTTCGAGGGATCGTCCACGGGTTTCCCGACGATCGTGAACGGCATGCCGAACGAGGTGCCTCTGACCGGCATGCCGGTCGAAGCTGACACCGACGCGATCCCTGGCACCGCGGCGATTCGATCGAGCAGCCGGCTGTGAATCGCGCTGATCTCCTCCGCCGCCGCGGTCGGTTCGACCTGAACCGGCAGCTGGAACGCGGTGAGATGATCCGTGCGGAAGCCGAGATCGACGTTGCCCAGCTTCACGAGGCTGTGAACCGCAAGGCCGCCGCCGGCGAGGAGCGACAACGCCAGCGCGAACTCCGCGACGACGAGCACGCGGCGGACGACCTGGCGTCCGGCGCCGGTCGCCGACCGGCCGCCGTCCTTGAGAATGTCGTTGACGCTTCCGCGCGCCGCCTGCCACGCGGGCGCGCACCCGAAGAGCACGCCGGACAGCGTCGAGACCAGCAGCGTGAACGCCAGCACCTGCGGGTTCAGCGTCAGATCCGCCTCATAGGGCAGCGTGTCCTTCGGCATGATGAAGACGATCGCCCGAAGCATCACCGAGGAGAGCGCGACGCCGAGCGCACCGCCGATGATCGCGAGCGCAAGGCTCTCCGAGAGCAGCTGTCTGAACAGCCGTCCGCGGCTGGCGCCGATCGACGCGCGCACCGCCAGCTCGCGCTGCCGCGCGCTGCCGCGCGCGAGCATCAGGTTCGCGACGTTGACGCACGCGATGAGCAGCACGAACCCCACGGCGCCGAGCAGCAGCCACAGCGAGCTGCGCGTCTCCCGCGGCAGAAAGTTGTGCTGCAGCGGTTCCACGCTGGCGCTCCATCCCGTGTTCGACTTCGGATGGACCGCGGCGATCTGCTTCGACACCGCCTCCATGTTCGCGTTCGCCTGCGCCATCGTCACGCCAGGTTTCAGGCGGCCCATCACCAGGAGCCAGTGGAAGTCGTGATTGAGCTGGTCTGGCGTGAACGCCAGCGGCAGCACGAGCGACGGGGGCTCGCGATACTCGGATGGATACGGCGCGACGACGCCGACGACAGTCCGCTGCTTGCCGTCGACGCGAATCTGCCGCCCGATGATGCCCGGATCCTTGTCGAAGCGTTCCTCCCACACGCGGTACCGGAGAATCGCCACTTGATCCGTGCCGGGACGACCCTCCTCCGCCGTGAAATCGCGGCCGGCCGCGAAGCCGTGCCTCAGCATGGAGTAGAACCCCGGCGTGACGCGAACGGCGTCGATCATCTCAGGGCGATCGGATCCCGCGAGGTTGACCGGACCGCCTGTCCAGGCATTCAAATCCTGGAAGACCGACGACTGCTCTTTCCAGTCCACGAAGTCACCGGCCGCGCTCGAATTTCGCCCGCCCTGTATCCGCGACCACACCATGACGAGCTCGTCCGGATCCGGGTACGGCATCGGCGCGAGGAGCGTCCCGTAGACGACGCTGAAGATCGCCGTGTTCGCGCCGATCCCGAGCGCGAGCGCGGAGAGTGCGATCGCCGTGAAGCCGGGGGAGCGGCGCAGGAGCCGGAAGCCGAACTGCAGATCGCGGATGAGCGTGGTCAACAAGGGAGCTCCTCTCGAACGGGCGATGGCGCTGAACCCTTGATTGGACGGAGCCGCGCGGGTCTAGGTTTGATACGAAATGCGCGTCGCGCCGCTCACGAACGCGCGATCACGTCCGTCCCACCCATGTAGGGACGCAGGGCTTCCGGGACGACGACGGAACCGTCCTTCTGCTGGTAGTTCTCCAGGATCGCGATGAGCGTGCGGCCGACCGCCAGGCCGGAGCCGTTCAGCGTGTGGACGAACTCGGCCTTGCCCGTGCCCGTCGCGCGCGGAACTTGATGTTCGCGCGCCGCGCCTGGAACGCCTCGGTGTTGCTGCAGGACGAGATCTCGCGATAGCGTCTGCTGGCTCGGCAGCCAGACTTCGATGTCGTAGGTCTTCGCCGACGCGAACCCCATGTCGCCCGTGCAGAGCAGCATCGTCCGGAACGGCAGCTCGAGGCGCTCGAGGACCTCTTCCGCGTTCGCGTCAGCGTCTCGAGCTCGTCGTAGGACTGCTCGGGCGTCGTGAACTTGACCAGCTCGACCTTGTCGAACTGGTGCTGCCGGATCAGGCCGCGCACGTCCGCGCCGTACGATCCGGCTTCGCTGCGGAAGCAGGGCGTGTAGGCCGTGTAGCGGATCGGCAGCTGCCGCCCGTCGAGGATCTCGCTCGCGGTGCAGGTTCGTCAGCGGCACTTCCGCGGTCGGAATCAGGATACAGATCCCAGTCGCCGGCGATCTTGAACAGATCCTGCTCGAACTTCGGCAGGTTGCCCGTGCCGCGCAGCGCCTCCGCGTTGACGAGGAACGGCGGCTCGACCTCCGATGTAGCCGTGCTCGCGCGTGTGCAGATCGAGCATGAAGTTGATGAGCGCGCGCGCCAGCCGTGCGCCGGCGCCCATCAGCACCGAGAAGCGCGCGCCCGACATCTTCGTCGCGCGCTCGAAGTCGAGGATGCCGAGCGCCGGGCCCGATCTCCCAGTGCGGCTTGCGGATCGAAGTCGAATGCCGCGGCTCGCCGTCGCGGCGCACTTCCTGGTTGTCCGCGGCGCTCGCGCCGATCGGGACGCTGGCGTGCGGCAGGTTCGGCAGCGTCATCAGCAGCGCCGACCGCTGCTGCTCGACCTGATCGAGCTGGATCTCGAGCTGCCGGATCTGCTGCGCGCGCGCCTTGTTCGCGGCGAAAATCGGCGTCGCATCCAGGCCCTGCCGCTTGGCGCGCGCGACCTCGTCGCCGGCGGCGTTCTGCTCGCGCTTGCAGTCCTTCGAGCTTCCGGGATCAGGCGGCGCCGGCGCGCCTCGAGCGTCGCGAGCTGTTCGAGCTCGCGCATCCGCCTCGAGCCCGCGGTTCGGTAGGCCGGCGCGGACGTCGTCCAGGTGATCGCGGACGAACGCGGGATCGATCATGCGCTAAATCCTATGACCGGAACAGTCCAAAGGCAAAGATAAAGGCCGCTCTGGATACGATCGCGCGGATGTCCTCGCCAGGAGCGAGCCGGACGCAAGGTCATTCGGAAGGCGGTGTTCCCCGCCGCCGGACTCGGCACGCGGTTCCTTCCCGCCACCAAGGCGCAGCCGAAGGAAATGCTGCCGCTCGTCGACAAGCCGATCATCCAGTACGGCGTCGAGGAGGCCGTCGCCTCAGGCGTCGACAACATCATCCTGGTCACGGGACGCGGCAAGAACGCGATCGAGGATCACTTCGACGTCTCGGTGGAGCTCGAGACGTTTCTCGAGTCGCGCGGCAAGAAGGAGCTGCTCGCCGAGATCCGCAAGATCTCGAACCTGATCAACTTCTCGCTACGTGCGCCAGGGCGAACCGCTCGGTCTCGGCCACGCCGTGCTCGTCACGCGCGACCGCTCGTCGGCGACGAGCCGTTCGCCGTCATCCTCGGCGACGACGTGATCGATGCGGAGCCGCCGGCGCTGAAGCAGATGATCGACGTGTTCGACGAGGTCGAGGGCCCGGTGCTGGCGATCGAACGCGTGCCGCGCGAGGACGTCAGCAGCTACGGCATCATCGACGCGGAGGAAATCCGGCCGGGCGTCTACCGCATCCGCGACTGGTCGAGAAGCCGCCGCGCGAGGAAGCGCCGTCGGATCTCGCGATCATCGGCCGCTACATCCTCACGCCGGACATCTTCCCCGCGCTCGAAGCGACGGCCAGCGATCGCACCGGCGAGATTCAGCTGACCAACGGCCTGCGCCGGCTGCTGAAGGATCGGCCGATCTACGGCTGCCACGTCGACGGCGTCCGCCACGACACGGGCAACAAGCTCGGGTTCCTGAAGGCCGTCGTCTATTTCGCGCTGCGCCGGCCCGATCTCGCGCAGCCGTTCGCCGACTACCTGCGCGCGATCGATCTCGAAGCAGCCCGCCGCGCAGTAGCCGCCCGGCGGCGACGAGCTCACGACTCGGTCTTCGGTCGAGGGTGGAGCCGCGCGGTTTGTCCGCGGCCTTGTCGGACTTCTCCGACTTGCCTGACGCGTCCGACTTGTCCGCCGCGTCCGACTTGCTCCGCCGCGGCCTTGTCGACCCGCCGCCCTGTCCGCCACCGCTCTTCTTCGCGTAGTCGGTGATGTACCAGCCCGATCCCTTGAACTGAATCGCCGGCGACGACAACAGCTTGCGCGACCGGGCCGCCGCACGTCGGGCAGCGTCTCGATCGAGCGGATCCGAGAACTTCTGGATTCGCTCGAAGCGTTGTGCGCAGGCTTCGCACTCGTACTCGTAGAGGGGCATGAAGCAAGCACTGCTACTCGATCATCGCGCCGTTCGGCTCGCCGAGCATCAGCGCGCGGTGCAGCCAGATCGGCACCGTGCCGTTGGCGAGCAGCGTGTCGTGGAATCCGCGCAGCGAGAACTTCGCGCCCAGACTGCGCCTTGTAGTCCTCGCGCAGCTTCAGCAGCATCAGCTTGCCGGCGGAGTAGAGGATGTAGGACGGATCGAAGGTGCCGCGCTCGGCCTCACGCCGCGCGCTCGGCTCCTCGAGAAACGCCTCCTCGCGGAAGAATCGCACGCGCCTGTTCGACCGACATGTCCTCGCAGTGCAGCCGGATGCCGACGACGCAGCGGCAGAGGCGGATGAGCGCCTCGGCGAGCTGTCCGAGCCGCACGCCGGGATCGCTGCTTGCCGGAAGCCCTCGTCGATCATCATCTGCTCGCAGTAGTGCGCCCAGCCTTCGACGAAGGCGGACGACGAGAAGAGGATCGACTTGCGAAGCTTCGATTCGACCTGGCGCAGGTGCTGATAGTGCAGGAAGTGACCGGGGAAGACCTCGTGGATCGAGATCGACCAGAGCGCGCCGTAGTTGAAGTCGCGCAGGTGCTCGTCCTGCCGCTCCGGCGGCCACGACGGGATCGACGTCGGTGATGTAGTAGAACGCGCCGCAGCGGCCGCGACTCGAACGGCCCGGGCGTCCACATGCTCGCCGACGTCCAGCGGTAGAAGCGCGGCGTCGGCGCGACGGCGACCGGCGCGCCCGTGCGGAATCGAGATGATGCGCTCGTCGCGTGATGAACTCGACGAGCTCCTCGAGCTGCTGCTGCGCGACGGAGACGAGCTGGCCGGCGCGGCGGATGATCGGCCTTGGCCTTCTGCCAGGCGGCCATCGGATCGCCGCCGTTCAGCCGCGACGCGACGCGGCGGAATTCGTCCTGCGTCGCGCGCAGCTCGCGCATGGCGATCGTCGAGCAGGCGCTCGGCGCCGACCGTCAGCCCTTCGTCGAGCTTGAACTTCTGCTCGAACGTCTCGCGTCCGAGCCGGAACGATCCCTTGCTCCGCGGCGCGAGATCGCGTTTCGAGGTACTCGATGTAGCCGCCGATGGACGACGACGCTTCGGTGGACGCGTCGGCGAGATCGCCGAGGAGGTGCAGATCGTCGAGGTCGCGCGAAGGCGCGCGGCAGGTCGTCGTCGATGAACCGCAGCGTGCCGCGCAGGCTCTCGAGCCCGACCTTGACGAAGATGCCCGGGCGGATCCTTGATGTTGTCGCGCGCCGCCTGCATCAGGCGCGGCACCTGGCGCAGCTTCGACAGCACGCGGCGCGCGCGCTCGGCGAGCGGCGCGTAGTCGAAGAGCGCCTGACCGGCGAGGCTCGTCGCCAGCATGTCGGCGAAGAACTGCGGGCTGCGCTCCCACGTGCGGACCTCTTCGAGCTCGAAGAGCCGGGCGCGGATGCTCGAGTCGAGCGCCGGACGCTCGAGCCGCTCGACGTCGGTCAGCCGCGCGGGATCGATCGCGGCCAGGCGGCGGGCGAAGCCGCCGAGCGTCGCGCACCTGCGCGTCGATCGCCTGCCGGCTGAAGTCCTCGAGCAGATCGTCGTGGATGTGAACGCCGTCGAAGGTCGCGGTCGTGGGATGGACTTCGTAGAGATACGCCAGGTACTCGTCGACGAAGTGCGGAAGGGGTTCGGCTGAATACATTTGGTACAATTCGCCCGGGGAGTCATGCCCGGCACCCTCTACGTGGTCGCCACACCCATCGGCAATCTCGAGGATGTCACGTTTCGCGCGCTGCGGGTCCTGCGCGAGGTGTCGCTGATCGCGGCCGAGGACACACGACGAACGTCACGGCTCCTTCAACACTACTCGATCTCGACGCCCACGACGAGCCTTCACGAGCACAACGAACGCGCGAAAACCGCCGGGCTGATTCGAGCGCCTGCTGCAGCGGCGAATCCGATTGCGCTCGTGTCGGATGCGGGCACGCCGGTCGTGTCGGATCCCGGCGCCCGGCTCGTCGCGGCGGCGCACGCCGCGGGCATTCGTGTCGAACCGATTCCCGGGACCGAGCGCAGCCATGGCGGCGCTCTCCGGCTCCGGGTTCGAGCGGCGACTCAGTTCGTCTTCCTCGGCTTTCCGCCGGCCCGCCGCCAGGCGCGACGCACCTGGCTCGGCGATCCGTCGCGCAGGAGCGCCCGGCCGTTCGTCATCTATACGAGGCACCCCACCGGATTCGTGACACGCTCGAGGACATGCGCACAGATTCTGGGCGATCGAACTGTCGCCGTGGGGCGGGAGCTGACCAAGATCGACACGAAGAATTGGTCGTTAAGACCAATTTCAGAGCACCTAAGCTGACGCGAGCGGCAGGAGGGAATACGTGGCGGTTATTCAACGCATCGTGGTCGGCCCACCCTGTCCAGCGGCGTCAAAGAGCCGCCCAGTCGCCTGCCAGAGGCTATCGGCGACGAATTTGGTCATATTGACCGCAAACTGAGCGCCTCGGTCGCGGCGCGAGGCCATCAGGCAACTCGCGCTGAAGTACGGACTCAAGCGCTCGAGAGGTCTTACGCTCATGATGAAGCTGAACGTAATTCTGGTCGTATCAACCAATAACTGGTGAGCCGTGATCCTCGCCGCCCTGTCTTGACCGATCTCTAGACACTCTGCTACGTGATCGTTTGCTACTGTCAGGGTCGGCAACCGGGCCGGACTGAACCCGCATGCCGAAACAGCGCCGGGCGGCAGCCGGGCGACAGCCCGGACGCCCTCGAGCGGTAGCTCGAGAGCGCCCGGACGATACGTCGGAAACCGTCCCGGCGGCCGCTCCAGCACGCAAGGCCTGTTACGCACCAAGCGCGCGTCCCGCATCGACGGCGGCGAAGCGCCCGTCGCGATCCGCGACACCTCCAGGAACAGCCGCCGGCTCCCCGCCTGCCCCACGAAAACCGGCGTTCTACGAGGCCCTGGCCGTCTACGAAGCGGGTGTCCGCGCGCTCCAGCGCCACGACTTCGAGCCAGCGCCGCGGAGAGCTTCCGCGCCGTGATCGACCGGTATCCGGACGAACGCGAGCTGCGTGGAGCGCGCCCGGCTCTACCTGCAGGTCTGCGAGCGCGAGACCGCAAGACGGCCGCCGGCCCCGCAGACGCGCACCGAGTCGGGTCTACGCGGCCACGGTCGCCCTGAACGCGGGCGATCCACCGCCGCGCTCGAGCACCTGCGCCGCGCGCTCGATCGAGGAGCCCGACAGCGACCACGCTCATTACATTATGGCTGTTGCCCTAACAGATACGGGGCGAATCCGACACGGCGCATCGACCATTTGCAGCAGGCCATCGGACTGAATCCAGATAATAGGTCGAACGCCATACAAGATCCGGATCTAGCGCCCTCCGGAAGCTCGCGGACTTCCGGAGGTCCTTCGAGGAACGCACTCGGCGCACCGGCCCGCCGAGGTGCTCCGAAGCCGCCGCAAAACTCCGCAACCGATCGGTAGAGGCGGCCATGCTCGGCACCTCCACGTCGTCGTGCTGGCGGCCGGGAAAGGGACCCGGATGAAGTCCGACCGGTCGCAAGGTTCTCCACGATGTCGCCGGCCTGCCGCTGATCGAGCACGTGCTCCGGCGTTGCCGAGACCTTGACAGCCGGCCTCGATCGTCGTTGTTGTTGGTCATCAGGCCCAGACAGTTGACGCGCCTGCGCTGACGTCCAGGCCTGGCGTTCGTTCGTGCTGCAGGAGCCGCAGCTGGGCACCGGGCACGCGCTGCTCCAGGCGGAGCCGGTGCTCACGGGGCAGACGGGGCACCGTCCTCCTGCTCTCCGGCGACGTTCCGCTGCTTCGCACCGGCACGCTCGAGGCGCTCGTCAGCCGGCATCAACGAGGCGGGGGCCGCCGCCACGGTTCTGACGGCCGACGTCGACGACCCGACGGCTACGGCCGGATCGTCCGCCGACGGCGGGGGCATTCGGCGATCGTCGAACACAAGGACGCCTCAGCCGACGAGCGGCCGATCAGCGAGATCAACAGCGGCATTTACGCGTTCGACCTGCCGCCGCTCTTCGACGCCCTGCGGCAGATCGGGGCATCCGGCAACGCCCAGGGCGAGTACTATCTTCCGGATCTGGTCCGGATTTATCGGGACGCGCGGGCTCCCCGTCGAAACGGTGTCGCTCGACGATCCGCAGGGAGATTCTGGGCGTGAACAGTCGCAAGGAGCTGGCGACTTGTGCGGCAATCCTGAGAGATCGCAAGAACGAGGAGCTGATGGCCGCCGGCGTCACGATCATCGATCCGGCGACGACCTGGATCGAGCCCGACGTCGTGGTCGGCCCGGACACGGTCGATGCATCCGGGCGTGCACCTCGAGGGCCGGACGCGCGATCGGGTCCGGCTGCGAGATCCACTCCGGCGTCCGCATCGTCGACTCGACGGTTGCCGATCGCGTGACGATCAACAACTTCTGCGTGATTCGCGAGTCGCAGATGGCCACGGGCGCCCAGGTCGGGCCCTTCGCGCACCTCAGGCCCGGACTCGCGCGTCGGCGAGGAGCGCGCACGTCGGCAACTTCGTCGAGCTGAAGAAGACGACGCTGGGCGCGGGCTCGAAGGCGAACCACCTCACCTATCTCGGCGACGCGACGATCGGCGAGACGCGTCAACGTCGGCGCCGGCACGATCACGTGCAACTACGACGGGACGACGAAGCATCCGACGATCATCGAGGACGGCGCGTTCATCGGCAGCGACACCCAGCTGATCGCGCCGGTCCGCGTCGGCAAGGGCGCGTACGTCGCGGCCGGTTCGTCGATCACCGAGGACGTCCCCGACGGAGTCGCTCGCGATCGCGCGCGGCAAGCAGGTGAACAAGCCCGGCTGGGTGGCGAAGCGCAAGAAGCGAACCTGAGCCCTCCAGCAACGACAGAACGAGCGAGAGACGAGGATGCACTAGCATGTGCGGAATCATCGGTTACATCGGCGCGAAGCAGGTCCTGCCGATCCTGATCGACGGGCTGCGGCGGCTCGAATATCGCGGCTACGACTCGGCCGGCGTCGCCGTCGTCCGCAACGGCACGATCGAGCTCCGGCGCAGCGCCGGCAAGCTGTCGCGGCTCGAGGACGCGCTGCGACTCGAATCCCGCTCGACGGCGACTACGGGATCGGCCACACGCGCTGGGCGACGCACGGGCGGCCGACCGAGGAGAACGCTCACCCGCACCGCGACTGCACCGGCCAGATCGTCGTCGTCCACAACGGCATCATCGAGAACTACCTCGATCTGAAGCGCCAGCTGCAGAAGGAGGGCCACCGCTTCGTCACCGAGACCGACACCGAGATCGTCGCGCACCTCGTCGAGCGCGAGATGAAGGACGACGGGCTCGAGAACGCGGTGCGGCGGGCGCTGCTCTACCTGCGCGGGCTGTTTGCGCTGGTGCTGATCTCGGCCGACGACCCGAACAAGATCGTGACGGTGCGCAACGGTCCGCCGATCGTGGTCGGGCTCGGCGACGGCGAGTTCTTCGTCGCCTCCGACATCCCCGCGGTGCTGAGCCACACGCGCGACGTCGTGTTCCTCGGCGACGAGGAGATGGCGATCATCACGCCCGGCGGCGTCGAGTTCACCGACTACTCCGGGCCGGGCGGTCTCGAAGAAGAGCACGCGCGTGTCCTGGGATCCGGTCATGGCGGAGAAGGCCGGATACAAGCACTTCATGCTCAAGGAGATCTTCGAGCAGCCGTGGGCCGTGAAGGAGACCGTGCTCGGCCGCGCGTCGGTCGAGAGCGGACAGGTGTTCCTGCAGGAGATCGAGATCTCCGGATCAGGTCCTGCGCGACGTCGAGCGGGTCGTCATCCTCGCGTGCGGCACGTCATGGCACGCGGCGCTCGTCGGCAAGTTCATGATCGAGTCCGATGGCGCGCGTGCCGGTCGACGTCGACTACGGCTCGGAGTATCGCTATCGCGATCCGATCGTGCTCGCAGAACACGCTGGCGATCGTGATCACGCAGTCGGGCGAGACGGCCGACACGCTCGCGGCGCTGCGCGAGGCCAAGAAGAAAGGCGCGCGCAGCATCGCCATCTGCAACGTCGTCGGCAGCATGGCGACCCGCGAGACCGACGGCACCGTCTACACGCACGCCGGGCCGGAGATCGGCGTCGCCTCGACCAAGGCGTTCACGTCGCAGCTCGTGGCGCTGCACCTGCTGCCGATCTATCTCGGCCAGATCCGCGGCTCGCTGTCGCGCGACGCGGCGCGCCCGCACCTCGATGCGCTGACGCAGCTTCCGCTCCTTCTCGAGCAGACGCTCAAGTGCGAGGCGCTCACCGAGGACATCGCGAAGCGGTTCTACCAGCGCAGCGATTTCCTCTACCTCGGGCGCGGCATCCACTACCCGATCGCGCTCGAAGGCGCGCTGAAGCTCAAGGAGATCTCGTACATCCACGCCGAGGGATACCCTGCCGGCGAGATGAAGCACGGACCGATCGCGCTCATCGACGAGCAGATGCCTGTCGTGACGATCGCGCCGCACGATCACGTCTTCGAGAAGATGATCGGGAACGTCCAGGAAGCGAAGGCGCGCGGCGGGTCGGTGATCGCGTTGACGACCGACGGCAAGACTGGCATTCAGGATCTCATGGATCCGGCGCAGGACTTCCTGATCACCGTGCCGGAGTCACACCCGTTGCTGACGCCGGTGTTGATGGTGGTGCCGCTGCAGCTGCTGGCGTATCACATCGCGATCCGCCGCGGGTGCGACGTCGATCAGCCGCGCAACCTGGCGAAGAGCGTCACGGTCGAATAGCGCCGCACCTCGCGGCTCAACGCTCGATTTCCGCGACGACGGCATTCGCCATCGCGGCGGTGCCAACCGACGGTCCGCCCTGCGCGAGATCCGCGGTGCGGAGCCCCTTCGCGAGCGTCCGCTCAATCGCCGCATCCACGGCGTCGGCCTCGGACTCCAGGTTCAGTGCGTGCCGGAGCAGCATCGCCGCGGACGCGATCGCCCCGATCGGATTGGCAATGTTCTTCCCCGCGATGTCGGGCGCCGATCCGTGAACTGGCTCGAAGAGACCCGTCCCCTCGCCAAGGCTCGCCGACGGCAGCAGGCCCAGCGAGCCGACAATCGCGCCGGCCTCGTCCGAGAGAATGTCCCCGAACATGTTCTCGGTGACGATGACGTCGAAGGATGACGGCGCCAGCGCGATCCGCATGGCACAACTGTCGACGAGCATGTGATCGAGCGTGACGTCGGAGTACTCGGCGGCGACCTCGGTCACGACCTGGCGCCAGAGCCGCGACGTCTCGAGCACGTTGGCCTTGTCGACCGAGGTCACGCGCCTCCGGCGCAGGCGCGCGGCGTCGAACGCGCGACGCGCGATGCGCTCGATCTCATGCCGCGAGTAGCGCATCGTGTTGTGCGCCGAACTGTTGTCCGCCGCAATGCCCCGCGGCTCGCCGTAGTACAGACCACCCGTCAGCTCGCGCACGACGAGCATGTCGGTGCCCGCGAGCACCTCCGGCTTCAGCGGACCCGCGGCCTCGAGGCCCGGCCACACGCGGGCCGGCCGCAGATTCGCGTACAGCCCGAGCGCCTTCCGGATGCCGAGCAGGGCCGCTTCCGGTCTGCCCGACGATGGTCCGCGATCGAACGCGGGGTCGCCGACGGCGCCCAGAAGGATGGCATTCGCCGACCGCGCGGCCGTCAGCGTGTCGTCTGGAAGCGGCGGCAGGTTCTTTCTCAGCGCCGCCGCACCGATGATCGCCTCGGGCAGCTCGAAGTCATGTCCGAATCGCCGCGCGACCGCCCGAAGAACATCGGCCGCAGCAGCGACGACTTCGGGACCGATGCCGTCGCCGGGGAGGAGGAGGATGGTGGCTTTCAACGCGGGGGAATTCATCGGACGTTCGGTCGTTCGGTCGTTCGCACAAGCGTTGCACGTAGTTACTAGACCGGATTCGACTTCGCCGCTCCAGTCAACCGGTCAACCGGACGACCGGTCACCCGGACGACCGATACGTCTCACACTCCGTGCCCATACCCGCTCTCGGCGGGCGTGGTCTTGAAGTCGTGGCCGCTCGATGCGGTGAGCGCGGGACGCAGCTCGTCGCCGCGGACACGGTGAACGATCGCGGTGAGATCGCGATCGGTGACGGTCTTCTCACGATCCGCGTGCGCGATGACCGCCTCGTAGACCGAGCTCGAGCTGCTGGCGATCGAGCGTGAGGCCGATCTGCTCGCAGCGGCGCTGGACGGCGTGGCGGCCGGAGTGCTTGCCGAGCACGAGCGTCGCCTGCGTCACGCCGACTTCTTCGGGGCGCATGATCTCGTAGGTCCGGCGATCCTTGAGCATGCCGTCCTGATGGATCCCGGCTTCGTGCGCGAACGCGTTGCGTCCGACGATCGCCTTGTTGGCCTGGACGTTTTCCCCCGTGAGCGCCGAGAACAGCTGGCTCGACGGAAAAATCTCGCGTGTGTTGATCGCGGTGTCGTAGGGCAGGCGGTCGCTGCGGACGCGCGTGGCCATCACGATCTCCTCGAGCGACGCGTTGCCCGCGCGTTCTCCGACGCCGTTGATCGTGCACTCGACCTGGCGCGCGCCCGACGCTGACCGCGGCGATCGTGTTCGCGACGGCCAGCCCGAGATCGTCGTGACAGTGCGTGCTGAACGTCGCCTTCGGCGCATTCGGCACGCGCTTGAGAATGGTCGCGAAGAACGCGCCGATCTCGTCCGGGATCGCGTACCCGACGGTGTCCGGCAGGTTGACCGTCGTGCAGCCGGCGTCGATGACGGCCTCGACGACGCGGCACAGAAAATCGATATCGCTGCGCGTCGCATCCTCCGCCGAGAACTGCACATCGTCGGTGTACCTGCGCGCCTGACGCACCGCCGCGACCGCCGCGTCGAGGCAGGCTTCGCGCGTCATGCGGAGCTTGCGCTCCAGATGGAGATCCGACGTCGCGATGAACGTGTGAATCCGGCGCCGCGGCGCGGATTGCGAGCGCCTCTCCCGCGCGGTCGATGTCGGCCGGGTGGCAGCGCGCAAGCGCCGCGATCACCGGGCCCTGGACGGCCGCCGATACCTGTCGGACGGCCTCGGCGTCGGCTTCCGACGCGATCGGAAATCCCGCCTCGATGATGTCGACGCCGAGCGCCGACAGCTGACGGGCCATCCTGCAGCTTCTCGTCGATGCGCATCGAGAAGCCGGGCGCCTGCTCGCCGTCGCGAAGCGTGGTGTCGAAGATGGTCAGCCGGTTCGTAGTCATAGGCCTGCCTGAGTACGTTGTAACCGCAGCGCAACCTGCTGTCCAATTTATACTTGTTTACGTTTAGATAATTGCAAGTTATGACTGACCGCATGCAACTGCAGGATCTGGGCACATTTGTGACGGTTGCAGCGGAGCGCAGTTTCTCGGTCGCCGCCAAGAAGCTCCACCGGACGCAGCCGGCCGTGAGCCAGGCCATCCGGCGGCTCGAGGAAGAGCTCGGCGATCGGCTGTTCGACCGTTCAGTTCGCAACGGCGCGCTGACCGAAGCCGGCGTGTTGCTGCAGGAGTACGCGAGCCGGCTCCTGAGCCTTGCGGCAGACGCCGAGGTCGCCGTGCGCGAGCTGCAGCAGGTGCGGCGCGGCCGCGTCATCATCGGCGCCAACGAGGCGGCGGTCCACACGCTGCTGCCGTTTCTCGAGCGCTTCACGAAGGCGCATCCCCAGGCGCTCGTCGAGGTTCGGCGCGTCCGTTCGCGAGCCATTGCGGCCGAGCTCCTCAATCGCAGTCTGGATTTCGGCGTCCTGACGTTCCAGCCAGCCGATCGCGGGCTGCAGTCGCTTCCGCTCGGCGGCGACGAGCTGGTGATGCTTGCGCATCCCGCGCATCCACTGGCCGGCCGGCGCCGCGCGACGATCGAGGAAGTCGGTCAGCAGACGGTCATCGCGCACAACGATCCGTCACCCGCGCGCGAGCGCGTGCTCCGCGCGTACGAGCGACGCCATACGCCGATCAACATCCAGGTCGCGCTGCCGAGCCTCGACGGGATCAAGCGGGCCGTGGAGATGGGCGATGGGCGTGGCGGTGCTGCCGCGCCGGTGCGCGCTCGACCGAGATCGCGCGCGGTCAGCTGGTCGCGATCAAGGTGCCCGGGCTGAGCGCGAGACGGCAGGTCCGCCTCGTGTTCCGGCGCGGAGAGCTGTCGCACGCCGCCGCTGCCTTCCTCGAGGTCGTCAAGAGCTCGGCGCAGCTCACAGGCGCCGACGCGACCGCTTCCTAGGCGAATCCCCGTGACGTAGGGCAGCCGCGCCGCGACGGCCTCGACCTCCTCGAAGCGATCGAGCAGCAGTCCTGTGGCGTCCCAGCTTCCGTCGAGGAAACGCGTCGCGCGCCGCTGCCGGAAGCGACACCGCGAACGAACGATCGCCCGCGCTCACGGTGAGGCCATCGAGATCGACCGTCAAGTGCACCGCCGGGTTCGACGTCACCACGCTGCATCAGGATGTCCGCTGTCTCCGGCGCCGTCGTGACGCACACCAGGCCGAGCGCGACCGAGTTCCCGAAGAAGATCTCCGAAAACGATTCGCCGACGACCGCGCGGATGCCGCGGCGCCGGATCGCCTGCGGCGCGTGCTCGCGCGACGAGCCGCATCCGAAGTTCGCGTTGACGATGAGGATCGCCGCGTCGCCATAGCGCGGATTCGAGAACGGATGCGTTCCCGGCGCCTGCGCGTCCACCTGCGCGCGATCGTCCGCGAACAGATGCTGCTCGAGGCCCTCGAAGGAGACCGATCGCAGATAGCGCGCGGGAATGATCCGATCGGTGTCGATGTTGTCCCCCGGCAGCGGAATCGCCGTGCCGGAGACGCGCGTGATCCGCTCAATGGGCATGCGTGAGCTCCCGGTCGTGCATCTCTCGCACGTCGACCACCTCTCCGGCCACCGCGGCCGCGGCCACCATGGCCGGGCTCATCAGCAGCGTGCGCCCGGTCGGGCTTCCCTGCCGTCCCTTGAAGTTGCGGTTCGACGACGACGCGCAGACCTGTTCGCCTTCGAGACGATCCTGGTTCATCGCGAGGCACATCGAGCATCCCGCGCCGCGCCAGTCGAACCCTGCCTCGGTGAAAACGCGATCGAGCCCCTCGCGCTCCGCCGCCGCGCGGATGGCCTGCGATCCCGGCACGACGAGCGCCTTCACGTGCGCTGCCACGTGACGGCCGCGCACGATGCGCGCGGCCTCGCGAAGATCGGACAGCCGGGCGTTCGTGCACGATCCGACGAAGGCCACGTCGATTCTCGTGCCCTTGATCGGGTCGCCCCCCTGGAAGCCCATGAACTCGCAGCGCCTCCGAGAGCGACGCGCGCTGGTCTGGAGCGATGTCTGCCAGACGCGGCAGCCGCTCGTCCACGTAGACCGACTGACCCGGATTGATTCCCCAGGTCACCGTCGGGCGGATTGACGCGGCGTCCAGGCGGATGGTGTCGTCGTATCGCGCGCCCGGATCCGACGCCATGCCCTTCCACCACTGGACGGCCGCATCGAAGGCCGAGTCCGACGGCGCGAACGGCCGGCCCCTCATGTAGTCGAACGTCGTCTGATCCGGGTTGACGTAGCCGACGCGCGCGCCGCCTTCGATCGACATGTTGCAGATCGTCATCCGCTCGTCCATCGACAGGCGCTCGATGGTGCTGCCTCGCGTACTCGTACGCGTAGCCGACACCGCCGTTCACGCCGAGGCGGCGGATGATTTCGAGGATGATGTCCTTGGCGTAGACGCCGGCCGACAGCGTCCCCGAGACCTCGATGCGCCGGACTTTGAGCGGCTCGAGCGCCAGACATTGCGACGCGAGCACGTCGCGCACCTGCGAGGTTCCTATGCCGAACGCGACGGCGCCGAACGCGCCGTGGGTCGACGTGTGGCTGTCGCCGCACGCGATCGTCATCCCCGGCTGCGTCAGCCCGAGCTCCGGCCCGATGACGTGCACGATCCCCTGGGATCCGCTGTCGAGGTTCAGCAGCCGCACGCCCGCCTCACGGCAGTTGCGCTCGAGCGCGGCGAGCATGTCCTCCGCCATGACGTCGACGAACGGCCGCCGCACGTCGCGCGTCGGGACGATGTGGTCGACCGTCGCGATCGTGCGGTCCGGATAGCGCACCCGCCACCCGCGCGCGCGCAGCATGTCGAACGCCTGCGGACTCGTCACCTCATGCACCAGGTGAAGCCCGACGAAGAGCTGCGTCTGCCCGTTCGGGAGCCGCCGGACTGTGTGGGCGGACCAGACTTTGTCCAGAAGGGTCGAGGCCATTGGGGGATGGTACTGACGGCGTCGGGGCTCCGGTTGTTCGGTCGTCCGGTCGTTCGGTTGACCGGTCGGCGCGTTCATTGCGGGCCGTTCATTCGCACTGTCCCAAGTCAATCATTTGACGGAGTTGTTGGCAGGAATTGCCACTCACCGTGCCAGGGACGTTGCGGAAAGTGACACCCCCACATGGGCGCCCGGACTCGAAGTTTCAGGGATCTCGATGTCTGGCAGGCAGCTATGGATCTCGTGATCGCTTCGTACGACGTCACCAGCAAGCTGCCTTCGGAAGAACGTTTCGGCTTGTCGTCTCAGATGCGTCGGGCGGCAGTGTCCGTCCCGACCAACGTCGCAGAAGGACACGCGTTTCGGAGCCGGCCTCGAGCGTACCGTCGACATGTTCGAATCGCTCTGGGTTCGCTGGCTGAACTTGAAACGCAGATCGAGCTGACCCTGCGCTTGCAATTCGTAGACGAGCCGTCAGTCGAACCTGCACGGCATCACATGGAGAGGGTTGGACAACTCCTGCACGGGCTCCTGCGACGCGCTGCGAGCCGATCAAGCAGGACAGATCCCACGACCGCTAAGGTGCGGACGAGCCGGTGCCAATGTCTGAACCGACCGAGCGACCGACCGAGCCGACCGAGCGACCGAACGACCGAACAACCGAACGACCGACAGATATAATCATCACCATCATCCCCAATGGACTTCCTCTCCAAGCTCAATCCCGAACAACGCGAAGCCGTGCTGCACCGCGCGGGGCCGCTGCTCATTCTGGCCGGCGCAGGCTCGGGAAAGACGCGCGTCATCACGTACCGGATCGCGTACCTGATCGGCGACGGGCACGCGGAACCGGACGAGGTGCTGGCCGTCACCTTCACCAACAAGGCTGCCGGCGAGATGCGCGAGCGGGTCGAAGGACTCATTGGCGAGGACTCGAAGGGCGTGTGGCTGTCGACCTTCCATGCGCTCTGCGCGCGGCTCCTGCGCCGCGAGGCGCCGAAGATCGGGCTCTCGCGCGACTTCGTGATCTACGACTCGTCCGACCAGGTCGCCGTCGTCAAGCAGATCGAGAAAGAGCTGGGCATCGACGACAAGTTCGTCCCGCCGCGCCAGGCGCTCTCCCGAATCAGCCACGCGCGGAACCGGATGGAGGGCCCGGCGTCGCTGCGGGGCACGCACAACCTCAAGGACGAACAGATCGCCCGGATCTTCGAGCGCTACCTCGCCGCGCTCAGGGACGCGAACGCGCTCGACTTCGACGATCTGCTCCTGAAGACGGTCGAGCTCTTCGAGACGTCCGAGCAGGCGCGCCAGTTCTACTCGCGCAAGTTCCGGTACGTGATGATCGACGAGTACCAGGACACCAACCGGCCGCAGTACCTCCTGATCCGCCGGCTGGCCGAGGTCCATCGCAACCTCGCCGTCGTCGGCGATCCCGATCAGTCCATCTACAAATGGCGGGGCGCGGATCTGCGGAACATCCTGGATTTCGAGCACGACTTCCCCGAGGCGAGCACCGTCCGCCTCGAGCAGAACTATCGATCCACGCAGGTGATCCTCGACGCCGCCACCGCCGTGATTCGTCAGAACCGCAACCGGAAGGACAAGCGGCTCTGGACCGACCGCGCGGGCGGCTCGCGGATCATTTGCTATCGCGGAAACGACGAGCTCGAGGAAGCGGACTTCATCGTGCGGACACTGAAGCAGGCGCGCGCCGAGAACGTCGATGCGACGATGGCCGTGCTCTACCGGATCAACGCGCAGTCACGTGCGATCGAAGACTCGCTCATGCGCGAGAACGTCCCGTACAAGATCATCGGCGGCGTCCGTTTCTACGAGCGCAAGGAGATCAAGGACTCCCTCGCCTACCTCAAGCTGATCATCAACCCGCACGACGACGTGAGCCTGAGGAGGGTCATCAACGTCCCGGCGCGCGGCGTCGGAAAGGGAGTCATGGACGGCCTGCAGGCGATCGATCCCGAGGCGATCGACGCGGACGCGCCGCCGCTGCTGGCGATCGGCCTGCAGGAAGCCATCTCCGCCCGATCGCTCTGGGCAAAACTGGTCTACGCGGTGGAAGAGGGCAAGCTGGCGCCCAGGGCAGTCGCGTCGCTGCGCGCGTTTCGCGACCTGCTCGCCAGCCTTGCGCTCGTCGCGCGCCAGGATCCGGTGTCCGTCGTTCTCGGCAAGATGCTGGATCAGACCGGTTACCTCAAGTCGCTTCGCGAGGAGAACACCGAGGAAGCCAACGAGCGGATCGAGAACCTGATGGAGCTCGTGTCGGCGGCGAGGGACTACGAAGCCAGGGAGCCCGAGGCATCCCTCGGCGGCTTCGTGGATCGGCTCTCGCTCCTCTCGGAGGCGGACGAGGAGTCGGGCAACCGCGAAGCGCGCGTCTGGCTGATGACGATGCACGCGGCGAAAGGCCTCGAGTTTCCGGTGGTGGTCATCGCGGGCCTCGAGGAGGGACTGTTCCCGCACTCCCGCGCCAGCGAGGACGAAGAGGACATCGAAGAGGAACGGCGCCTCTGCTATGTCGGGATGACGCGCGCGCAGTCGAATCTCGTCCTCACGAGCGCGGCACGCCGCCGCGTCTTCGGGGAGTACCAGGGAACGCAGCCGTCGCGCTTTCTCGACGAGATTCCAGCGGAACTGGTCGAACGCATCGCGCCCGCGTGGACGGCCGCCTATCAGAGCGCGTTCAGCCACAGCCACTACGAGTTCCGCACCAACCCGTACGCGCGCCGGGGGCGCGGACGCGTGCGCGAAGAGACCTCGTACGCCTACGAGAACGAGGATCAGTCGGTCGGAGGCCTGTCAGCGGGCATGCGCGTCAGGCATCCCCAGTTCGGCGTCGGCACGGTGATGGCGGTGGAGGAGCACAACGACGACCTGAAGGTCACGGTGCGCTTCGCGGCAGTCGGGGTGAAAAAGCTGCTGTCGAAGTACGCGAAGCTGGAACTGGCGTAAGAACCGTCCGGATCCGAACACTGGGGTCAGACCCTTGTAGCGCGTTACTCACTATTCGGAGTGTCAGCGTCAGTGTCGGGGCTCTCGGTCACGCCGTTCTCCTCACCCTCGCGCTCCGCGAGGCGCGCGACGGAGACGACCTCGTCGCCTTCCTCGACGCCCAGCAGCCGCACGCCCTGCGTAGCACGGCCGATGGCTCGGACGCCGCGGGCCACCATCCGCAGGATCTTCCCCTGCTGGCTGATCAGCATCAGCTCGTCGTCGTCGTGCACGTAGGAGATCCCGACGACCTTGCCGTTGCGCTCGCTCGTCTGGATGTTGATGATGCCGACGCCGCCGCGCGACTGCACGCGGTACTCGTCGAGCTCGGTGCGCTTCCCGTAGCCGCTCTGCGTCACCGTGAGCATCGTCCCGCCCTCGCGCACGACTTCCATCGCCACGACCTCGTCGCCTTCGCGGAGGGTGATGCCGCGAACGCCGTACGCGGTGCGGCCCATCGGGCGGACGTCGGTTTCGTCGAACCGGATGGCCATGCCGTCGCACGTGCCGATGAACACCTGCTCCTTGCCGTCCGTCATCTCGACGGCAATCACGGAGTCCCCTTCCTCGACACCCATGGCGATGATCCCGCCCGCGCGCGGATTGCTGAACGCGGTCAGGTCCGTCTTCTTCACCACGCCCTTGCGCGTGCCCATCACGACGAACTGCTGGTTGTCTTCCGCGGGCCAATCCTTGATGGCGAGGAGCGCCGCGATCTTCTCGCCCTCTTCCATCGAGACGAGATTGGCGATGGCCTTGCCCTTGCCGCCCGGACCGACGTCGGGGATCTCGTGGACCCGCAGCCAGTACGCCCGGCCGCGGTCCGAGAAGATCATGATGTAGGAATGCGTCGACGCGACGAACAGGTGGCTGACGAAGTCCTCCTCGCGCGTGCGCATGCCGATCCGGCCCTTGCCGCCACGGCGCTGCATGCGGTACGTCGAGATCGCGGTCCGCTTGACGTAGCCGGTGTTCGTGACCGTGATCGCCATGTCCTCGTCGGCAATCAGATCCTCGATCCGGAACTCGCCGCTTTCCTCGATGATCTCGGTCCGCCGGTCGTCGGCGAAGCGATCGCGCACCGCCTTCAGCTCGTCGACGACGAGCTGCATCAGGATTTCGTCGCTCGACAGAATCGCGCGCAGACGCTCGATGGTCTTCAGGAGCTCGACGAGCTCGTCGGCGATCTTCTGCCGTTCGAGTCCGGTCAGCCGCTGCAGTTGCATGTCCAGGATCGCCTGCGACTGCACCTGCGACAGCTTGAACTCCGTCATCAGCCCTTCGCGGGCTTCCGACGGGCTCTTCGACGCGCGAATCAGCCTGATCACCTCGTCGAGATGATCGAGCGCGATCTTCAGGCCTTCGAGGATGTGCGCGCGCGCTTCCGCCTTGCGCAGCTCGAACTCGGTCCTGCGCCGGACCACCTCGCGGCGGAACTCGACGAACTGCTCGATGATGTCGAGCAGCGGAAGGACCTTTGGCCGGCCTCCCGCAATCGCGAGCATGATGATGCCGAACGTGGTCTGCAGCTGCGTGTGCTTGTAGAGGTTGTTCAACACGACCTCCGGCACCTCGCCCCTGCGAAGCTCGACGACGATCCGCATGCCATCGCGATCGGATTCATCGCGGAGATCGGAGATGCCCTCGACCGTTTTCTCACGGTGCAGCTCACCGATCTTCTCGAGCAGCCGCTTCTTGTTCACCTGGTACGGGATCTCGGTGATGACGATCGAGACCTTCTCGCCCTTGCGGCTTTCCTCGACCTTGGCCTTCGCGCGGAGCGTGATCGAGCCGCGGCCCGTCGTGTAGGCCGCGTAGATGCCGGCACGGCCGACGATGAAGCCGCCGGTCGGAAAGTCCGGCCCGGGAATCGCCTTGAAGAGGGCGCGCAGCCGCGCCTCCTTCGACTCGGTGCGGTGCTCGATGATGCCAATCACGGCGTCGATGACTTCCCGCATGTTGTGCGGCGGGATGTTCGTCGCCATCCCGACGGCGATGCCGGACGATCCGTTGACGAGCAGGTTCGGGAAGGTCGTCGGAAGGACGGTTGGCTCTTCGGTGGTTTCGTCGTAGTTGGGAACGAAGTCGACGGTCTCCTTGTCGAGATCCGTCATCATCGCCTCGGCCGCCTGCTCGGGGCGCGCCTCGGTATACCGCATCGCCGCCGGCGGATCGTCGTCTATCGAGCCGAAGTTCCCCTGGCCGTCGACCAGGGGATACCGCATGTTGAAGTCCTGCGCGAGGCGGACCAGCGTGTCGTAGATGGAAGCGTCGCCGTGCGGATGAAAATTGCCCATCACCTCGCCGACGATCTTCGCGCACTTGCGATAGCCGCGATTCGACGCCAGGCCCATGGACCGCATGCCGAAGAGAACGCGCCGGTGCGCGGGCTTCAACCCGTCGCGGACGTCCGGCAGCGCTCGCCCGATGATTACGCTCATCGCGTAATCCATGTACGAGCGCTTCATTTCGTCTTCGATGTTGACCGGAATGCGGGTAGATGTGTCTGTCATAGGTGCGTGAGTTCAGTCGGTCGTCCGGGCGTTCGGTCGTTCGGTCGCTCGCGAGAGCAGCCAGATCTCAGCCGATCGCTTGGATCTGAATGTTTTTTCGAACGACCGGACGACCGAGCGACCGGACGACCGACTCAGATATCCAGATTCTTCACATCGAGCGCGTTGTCTTCGATGAACTTGCGGCGGGGCTCGACCTGATCGCCCATCAGCGTCGTGAACATCAGATCTGCTTCCATGTGATCTTCGGCCCTGACCTGCAGCAGTGTCCGCTTCGCCGGGTCCATCGTCGTTTCCCAGAGCGTGTCGGGATTCATCTCGCCGAGACCCTTGTAGCGGTTGATGTCGAAGCCCTTCTTGCCGGCGGCTACGAAGAACTCGACGAGCTCGTCGAGCGTTTCCACGACCACGTCGGCGTCCCTGGCCTTGGCGGCCGCCTTGGGCATCGAGCTGATGTCGGGTGACTTGACGTCGGCCGAGAGCTTCGTCGCTTCGTCGAGCGGCGCGCCGCCAATCGCCGTCGCGTTCGCCGTCGCGCCGGCTTCCTGCGCGCCCTCCTGCGGGTCAGCCGCCTGCGACGCATTGGTCTTGACGACCATGCGGCCGCGAATGCCCTTGACATTCTGATGGCTGGCGGCGAGCGCGCGGAACTCGCTCGTCGTGACGAAATCCAGATCGATGCGATGGTGGCGCGGATACCCGCCGCTGCGATCCTCTATCACGAGGCTGTGCGCCTGGTGCTCCTCGTCTGGTTGCACGCTGCCCGTTCGCGAGGGCGTGCTGAGCGCGTCCGCGAGGGCCTGCACTTTCTCGCGATCGGTGAAGAACGCCTTGTCCCTGGCCTCGCGATCGAGCAGCGCGAGGACGACCTCGCGCGTGGGGCCGCGCCGCTCGACAATCTGCAGCAGCTTGCGGAAGAGCATGAGCTGCTCGAGCTTTGCTTCGAGATCGGCGCCTGCGATCTGGTCGCCGCCCTGCAGGACCAGCACGCGCGACTCGGCCGCCCGGCGGATCAGCCATTTCTCCATCTCCCGTTCGTCGCGGATGAAGAACTCGCTGCGCCCGCGCTTCGCGCGGAAGAGCGGCGGCTGCGCGATGTAGACGAAGCCGGAATCGACGAGCGAGCGCATCTGCCGGTAGAAGAACGTGAGCAGCAGCGTGCGGATGTGCGAGCCGTCGACGTCCGCGTCCGTCATGATGATGATGCGGTGATAGCGGAGCTTCTTGTCGTCGAAGTCCTCTTCGCCGATCCCGCAGCCGAGCGCCGCGATCATCGTCTTGATCTCGTCGCTGCTGATCATCTTGTCGAAGCGCGCCTTTTCGACGTTCAGGATCTTTCCCTTGATCGGCAGGATCGCCTGGAAGCGGCGGTCGCGCCCCTGCTTGGCGGAGCCGCCCGCGGACTCGCCCTCGACGATGTAGATTTCGCAGAGCGCGGGATCGCGCTCCTGGCAGTCGGCGAGCTTGCCGGGCAGGCTGCTGCTGTCGAGCGCGCCTTTCCGCCGCACGAGGTCGCGGGCCTTCCGCGCGGCCTCCCTGGCGCGCGCCGCGTCGACGGCCTTACTGATCACGCGCTTGGCGACGCCGGGATTCTCCTCGAGGAACGCGCCGAGCCGATCGTTCAGGATCGCCTCGACGATGCCCTTGACTTCGGTGTTGCCGAGCTTCGTCTTGGTCTGCCCCTCGAACTGCGGGCGCGGGATCTTCACGCTCACGACCGCGGTGAGACCTTCGCGAATGTCGTCGCCGCTAATGTTCGCGTCCTTCAGATCCTTCGCCAGGTTGTTCCTGCCGGCGTAGTAGTTGATCGTGCGCGTCAGCGCGGAGCGAAAACCTGAAAGGTGCGTGCCTCCCTCGTGCGTGTTGATGTTGTTGGCGAACGAGTAGACCGTCTCGGTGTAGCCATCGTTCCACTGCAGGGCGATCTCGACGTCGATGCCGTCCCTCTCGCCGTGCATGTGGATCGGCTTGTCGTTGACGACCGCCTTGTTCTGGTTCAAGTACTGGACGAACGAGTTGATCCCGCCCTCGTACAGGAACGTGTGGCTCTTGCCGTCCCGCTCGTCCTCGATCGTGATCGTCACGCCGCCGTTGAGGAAGGCGAGCTCCCGCAGGCGCTGCGCCAGCGTGTCGAAGCTGAGCTCCACGGTCTCGAAGACCTGCGTGTCCGGCTTGAACGTGACCTTCGTGCCGCGCTTCTTCGTCGTTCCGGTGACGTCGAGGGCCGTTGTCGGCGCGCCGCGCTCGTACGACTGCTTGTAGACCTCGCCGTTGCGCCAGATCTCGAGGTCGAGCGTCTCGGACAGCGCGTTCACGACCGAGATACCGACGCCGTGAAGGCCGCCTGACACCTTGTAGCTGTCGTTGTCGAACTTGCCGCCGGCGTGCAGCACGGTCAGGACGACTTCTGCGGCTGATTTGCCGCTGGTGTGCTGATCGACCGGGATGCCGCGCCCGTTGTCGACGACGGTGACCGAGTTGTCGATGTGGAGCGTGACGTTGACCTGATCGCAGAACCCGGCCAGGGCCTCGTCTATGGAGTTGTCGACGACCTCGTACACGAGGTGGTGGAGCCCGGGTGCGCCGGTCGAGCCGATGTACATCGCCGGCCGCTTGCGTACGGCTTCCAGCCCCTCGAGGACTTTGATCTTGTCCGCCCCGTAGTCGTCTGCGCCGGACGTGAGCGCGCCGTTCCCGTTGCCGCCGGCGGCTGTCGGCGCGTCGATAGAGGCGTCCGCTCCAACGGCGGGCCGCTGTTCGTTTTTTTCTGGTTCGAATTGTGGCATTTATCTCGGATTCAGACCCTCATCGGCATGATCACGTAGGTGTAGGCGTAACCCTCCGCGCCGATGGGCGACAACACGGCCTGGCTCATTTCGTCCTTGAATTCCAGCGCGATCGAATCGGTCTCGACCGCCGAGAGGAACTCCACCACGTACCGGGAATTGAAACAGATCGTGACAGGCGTCCCGGTGTAATCGACGTTCAGGATTTCCTTCGCTTCGCCGAACTCCGGGCTGCTCGACGCAATCTCGACCTTCCCCTTGTCCATCGTGAACTTCACCGCGCGGGACCGCTCGTTCGAGAGAATCTCCACGCGCCGCACGGCGCTCGTCAGGCGATCGCGATCGAACTCGACGCGCTTGTCGTTGCTCTTCGGAATCACGCGCTCGAAGGCCGGAAACTGCCCGTCGATCATGCGCGAGATGAGCAGCCGCCCGCCGATCTCGAAGAAGAGATGATTCTCGCCGCGCTCGTACTGGATGTCGCCCTCGCCTTCGCCGAGGAGACGCGCGAGCTCGAGCAGCGTCTTTCGCGGCAGGATCACACGATCCTCGGCATCACCGTCTGCCTTTCCCTTGGCCTTCGTCTTGTCCCTGGGCACGGTCACGAGCGCGAGGCGATGGCCGTCCGTCGAGACGAGGCTCATTTCATCGCCGCGAAGAATGAAGAGCGCGCCGTTGAGGAAATACCGCGTGTCCTCACCGGTGATCGCAAACTGCGTCTTCTGGACCATCTGCTTGACGGCATCCCGGCCCAGCGTCGCGCTGACAGTCCCGCTCGCTTCCGGCACCGACGGAAAATCCTCGCGGGGAAGCGTCTGCATCCTCGAATCGAAACGATCGGCCGCAACCTTGACGCCGTTCTTGTCCTCCTCGATCCGCACGTCCGTTTCCGGCAGCGCCTTCACGATCTCGTAGAGTTTCTTCGCCGGCAGCGTGATCGCTCCACCCCTGGTGACCGACGCCGCGCACGTGCTTCGCAGTCCAACCTCCAGGTCGGTCGCGAGCAGCTTGACCTGATCGCCCTTCGCCTCGAGCAGCACATTCGCGAGGATCGGAATCGTGTTCTTGCGCTCGACGATCCCCTGGAAGAGTTGCAGTTCGCGCAGCAGATCGGTCTTGCGGACGACCAATTCCATGTGGCTGTGACCTCGCGGGAAAGCGCCGGCGCGGCGCGTCGATCTCTTAACTGAAGAGGGAGATCAAAGAACAAATAATTATAACAGGAATAAGGTCCTGTTGAAAACATTAACCGTGAGCGTTAGTCCTTATGCTGCCATGATTTACCTTGTGGACCAGCTTTCGGTACCGCGGCGGGTTTTCTACCGGGTTCCGACGGTTCGTTCGGGACGCGGATCGCCGTCCACAACTCATCCTCAGGGCTGCTGTGAACGGGTTGTGGAAAACCGCGAAAGGGACCCTCGCGCCTAGCGAAACGACTCCAGGAAGTTGTTGATGAGGCTGTTGAAATCTCCGTCGCGCTGCCGAAGGTCTTCGATCTTTCTGATCGAGTGAATGACGGTCGAATGGTGTTTCCCGCCGAAGCTTCGGCCGATCTCCGGCAGCGAGGCGTTCGTGAGGGACTTGCAGAGATACATCGCAATCTGACGCGGCATCGCGATCGACTTCGAGTTGTTGCGCGACTTGAGTTCCGTCACCTTGAGCTGATAGTAGTCCGACACGAACTTCTGGATGATCTCGATCGTCACCGCGCGGTCGTCGTGCTGCAAGACGTTTCGCAGCACGTCCTGGGCGAGCGCGAGGGAGATCTCGCGGCCGGTCAGCGACGCGTACGCAATCAATCGAATGAGCGATCCCTCGAGTTCGCGAATGTTCGATTTGATCTTGCCGGCAATGTAGATCGCGACGTTGTCGGGCAGCGGAATACCCTCGCCCTCCGCCTTCTTCTTGAGGATGGCCACCTTCGTCTCGAGATCCGGCGACTGGATGTCCGCGATCAATCCCCACTCGAACCGCGATCGCAAGCGCTCCTCGAGCGACGGAATTTCGTGTGGCGGGCAGTCGCTGCTGATCACGATCTGCTTCTGCGAATCGTAGAGCGCGTTGAAGGTGTGGAAGAACTCGTTCTGCGTCCCTTCCTTGCCGGCGATGAACTGGATGTCGTCCACGAGCAGGACGTCCACGCTCCGATACCGCTCGCGGAAATCCAGGATCCTGTCGTATCGCACAGCGTTGATCATCTCGTTCATGAAGCGTTCCGACGAGATGTAGGTGAGCTTGAGGCTCTTGAGGTGCGTGAGCACGTAGTGGCCGATCGCGTGCATCAGGTGCGTCTTCCCGAGACCCACCCCGCCGTAGATGAACAGCGGGTTGTACGAGCGCGACGGCGCTTCGGCGACCGCGCGGCAGGCGGCATGCGCAAACTGATTCGAAGGTCCGACGATGAACGCGTCGAAGGAATACCGGGGAGCGAGGCTGCCGCTCTGAGCGGCGAGTTCATCGGTCTCCTCGATTGTCGACGCGTTGCTCGTCGCCGACGGGAGCTCGGCGTCTTCCATGACAAAAGACACGGCGCATCCGCGACGGTTCACTTCGGCGAGCGCCTCGTCGAGAACGACCGAGTAGTGCTTCGTCAGCCAGTTGCTGAAGAGCGCGTTGGGAACGCGCACGAGGAGCTGCGAGCCATTGTCGGCGACGAACGTCGTCGGCTTGAACCACGTGACGTAGATGTGTTGGTTAACCTTGGTTTCGATGCGCGCAAGAATCTGGTCCCAGATGGTGGCGATCTTGTGCGAGCCAGTCGGTGGCACGGCAAACCCTCGAAAACTAAGACAACGGCGAACCCGGACTTTCGCCCCTGGGATACCCCGTGGTTACGGCCTGGTTACGGGCACCGCCGCCGCCGAGCCCCGCAAACATCGGACGATCGCCGCCTTCGCCCCTCGAACTCCCGGTTGTCTACGCAATCGGGTTCGGTATAGCGGGGCGAAAACCGTGGCTTTTCCACATTTTTTTCCACAGTTGTGGAAAACTTCGGGGGGAGCCCCTACGCCGTCGCTCGCAGGGGACGTGACTGTAGCACACCGTTTGGAGCGCTCCAAGCATCGGTTCAGCCTCCCGCGATTCGTTGACAGCCTGCTGGCGGCTTGACTACAATTTAGGTTTTCTCCGCCTTTATTTGGCCCTTGCAGGGGACTAGACCATGAAGCGTACGTTTCAGCCGAACCGCCGCCGCCGCGCGAAAACCCACGGGTTTCTCGTGCGTATGAGCACCAAGAAAGGGCGTCAGGTCCTGAAGCGCCGCCGCGCCAAGGGCCGCAAGCGCCTGACCGTTTCCTCCCGCTAGACCCTCGGGGCGATACACCCGTGAGTCGAGCCGTGGCGTCCCGGCGTTTCGGCAAGAAGCAGCGGCTGAGGCGGCGGACAGAGTTCCAGAAGGTCTTCGACCACGGGCAGCGCATGCGGGGACAGTTCTTCACCCTGCTGATGGCGCCTGCGGAGCGGGGGCCGCGGCTTGGAATCGTCGCCTCGAGAAAGCTGGGTGACGCCGTCAGGAGAAATCGCGCTAAACGCCTGATTCGAGAGATTTTCAGACACAATCTCGGCCTCCAGGCTGCCTGTGGCCTCGACGTGGTCGTCATCCCCCGAACCGAGCTGTTCGATGCTGCTTACCAGACACTCGAGAACGATTACCGGGCCGTGTTCGTGCGATGCGCCGCTCGAGTCGCGAAGTATGCGCGCTCCTGACAGCCCGGCGCACGCCGGCCTGTCGGCTGGCCAGCGCGTGCTCCTGGCTCTGTTGACGGCCTACAAGGGCCTGTTTTCGCCGCTCTTCGCGGGATCGTGCCGGTTCGAGCCCTCGTGCTCCGAGTACGCGCGCCTCGCGATCCTCGAACACGGCGCCGTCAGAGGCGTCTGGCTTGCGGCGAAGAGGCTGGCGAAATGCCGTCCGTGGGGCTCGTACGGCCTCGATCCTGTTCCGCCCCGGCCGGCAGTACCGAACTCCTGATTACTCGCAGCGACCTCTAAATGCAAAGACAGTTTCTCCTCGCGATCATCCTCAGCGCCGCCGTGCTCTTTGGGTGGCAGGCGCTTTTCCCGCCGCCGCCGCCTTCGAAGCCGGCGCAGACGTCAACTCCGCAGAAGGTCACCACGGCTCCGTCCGGGACCGCGGCTCCGTCCGTGCAGCCGCAGGCGATCAGCGCGCCGGTCGAGGCCGACGTGAACACCCCGCTCGTTTCCGCAGCGAGCGACCAGGAGGTGGTCGTCGAGACGAAGACGCTCAAGGCCGTCTTCAGTGCGCGTGGTGCGGCGCTCAAAAGCTGGCGGCTCAAGAACTATCAGGACGGCGTTGCCGAGCCGCTCGAGCTCATCCCGCAGAACCTGCCCGGTGCCGTCCGCCCGTTCACGCTCGAGGTCGATGATGCGGCGGTGTCGGCGCGATTGAAGGACGCGCTCTTCAAGCCCGATCGGGACGCGGTGGATGTCCAATCGTCCGCGTCCACGCTCGTCTTCGAGTATCGCGATTCGGGTGGCCTCGTCGCGCGCAAGGAGTTCGGGTTCGATCCCGCGCAGCCATACGTCGTTCAGTTCACCTCGACGGTGACGCAGAACGGCAACGTACTGCAGCCGACGATTCTCTGGGGTCCGGCACTCGGCACCGGCGTCGTGTATGGCGGGATGACGTATGCGCCGTCGCCGCAGCCAATCTTCTACCGCGACGGAAGCGTCTCGCGGATCGCGATCGGTGACATCGAAACACATCGCCGCGAGCAGGGCGCATTCGGTTTCGCTGGAGTGGACGATCACTATTTTCTGAGCGCGGTCGTCCCCTCTCTGGGAGCCGCGCAACCGGCCAGTGCGCCGTTCGACCTGCGGTTCGACCCGGTGCTGGTGACCGCACAAGGCACGACGCCGGCGCTCCAGTTCATCTCGTGGAGCGTGAAACCGGCGGCGCCAGGTGAGCGCAGCTACTTCTACTTCGGGCCGAAGGACCTGGGAGTGCTTCAGGGCGTGAATCGCGACCTGTTTCGCGCGATCCACTTCGGCTACTTCGACTGGCTCGTCATCCCGCTGCTGCGCTCGCTGAACTGGGTCAACTCGTACGTGCACAACTACGGATGGTCCATCGTCGCGCTGACGGTGATCATCAATCTCGTGATGTTTCCGCTGCGGCACAAGAGCGCTGTTTCGATGCGCAAGATGCAGGTGCTCCAGCCGGAGATGAAGGCCATCCAGGATCGCTACGCGAAGATGAAGATGACCGATCCCGGGCGGCAGAAGATGAACGAAGAGGTGATGGCGCTCTATCGCCAGCACGGCGCGAATCCCGCCGCGGGGTGCGTTCCGATGCTCCTCACGCTGCCGGTGCTGATTGCCTTCTACTCGATGTTGTCGGTCGCGATCGAGCTCCGCGGCGCGCCGTTCATCGGCTGGATCAAGGATCTCTCGGCGCACGATCCCTGGTTCGTCACGCCGGCGCTCATGGGGCTGACGCAGTTCGTGCAGACGAAGATGACGCCCATGTCGGCGGATCCCGTCCAGCAGAAGATGATGATGTTCATGCCGCTGATGTTCGCCGGCATGCTGCTCTGGGCGCCGAGCGGGCTGGTGCTCTACTGGACGGTCAGCAACATCTGGACGGTCGGCCAGCAGATGATCACCAACCGCATGCTCGGCCCGATGACGCACAACACCCGGCCGCCGGCGGAACGGCAGCTGAAAACGGCAGGCTCCGGACGATCACCCCAAGCAGCGAAGGAGCGGAAGTAATGGAGCACGGACAGGTCCGCGCGTTTCTGGAGAAGACGCTCGGCGCCATGGGCGTCCCTCTCGAGATCGCTGTGGAGGACACCCCGGACAGCGTGCGATTCGAGCTCTCGGGCGACGGCGGCGAAGTCCTGCTGCGCCGGCGCGCAGAAACACTCGACGCGCTTCAGCACATCGTCAACACGGCGTTCAGGCGTCAGCTGAAAGACGACCGGACATTCGTGCTCGACTGCCTCGACTACCGGAAAGGCAAGGACGCGGAGCTGAAGCAGATGGCGCGCTTCATCATGGAGAAGGCGAAGTCGACCGGCGCGCCGCAGGAGATCGGGCCGCTGAACCCGTACGCCCGTCGTCTCGTGCACATGACCGTCGCCGAGGACCCGCAGCTGACCTCCGAGAGCATTGGCGATGCGTTCCTGAAGACGGTGATCATTTCGTCCAGACGCTGACGGATTGCGGATCGCGGACTGCGGATTGCTGATTCACGGATTGATGATTGGTGATTGATCGATCCTAATCGCGGCCATTCAATCAGCAATCGCCAATCGTCAAATCCGCGATCGGCAGTCCGCGATCGGCAATCCGCGATGTACGATCATGATGACACCATAGTGGCGATTGCCACGCCGCACGGGCGCGGCGGAATCGGTGTCGTGCGGATCAGCGGACCTGAGTCGCCGCGAATCGCGGCGGCGCTGACCAGGGCCGGCCCGCTCGAGCCGAGGCGCGCGACGTTCGCGCGGCTCGAGGCGTCCCGCGGCGCCGCCGATCAGGTCGTCCTCACCTACTTCCCCGGGCCACACTCCTACACCGGCGAGGACGTCGTCGAGATCAGCGGGCACGGGAGTCCCGTGCTGCTCCGCGCGATCGTGGAGGCAGCGATGATGCGGGGCGCGCGGCTCGCGGAGCCCGGGGAGTTCACGTTCCGCGCGTTCCTTCGCGAGCGGATCGATCTCGTGCAGGCCGAGGCCGTGCGCGATCTCGTCGATGCCGTGACGCCGCTGCAGGCGCGCGCGGCATACGATCAGCTCGAGGGCACGCTGACGACCGAGATCAGAGCGATCGACGAACGGCTGTTCGATCTGACTGTCAGGCTCGAGGCGTCGCTGGACTTCCCGGACGAGGGTTATCACTTCGTCGAGTCGGGAGACGCGTCGCGCGAGATCGCCGCGCTCATCGCGCGGCTCGACGCGCTGCTGATGTCGGCGGCGCGCGGTCGCCTGGTGCGCGAGGGCCTGCAGGTGGCAATTGCCGGCAGGCCGAACGCGGGCAAGTCCTCGATCTTCAACCAGCTGGCCGGCGTCGGACGCGCCATCGTGGCAGAGATGCCGGGAACGACGCGCGATCTGCTGACGGAGACGATCGACGTCGACGGCATTCCGATGATGGTGGTCGACACCGCCGGCGTCCGCGGCGGCGCCGACGATCCGGTCGAGGTCGAAGGGATCAGGCGCGCGGCGTCGGCGCGCGACGTGGCACACGTGATCGCGCTCGTGCTCGATCGCTCGAGGCCGCTCGACGAGGACGACAGCGCGCTCCTCGAGTCGACGGCGAACCGTCCGCGCGTGATCGTCGGGAACAAGTCCGATCTCGCGCCGGCCTGGGACGTTGGCTCCGTTGGCGCCGACGTGGTATGTGTCTCGGCGAAGACCGGCGACGGCATGGACCGTCTTCGCGCCGCGCTCGTCGGCGCGGCGGCGGGCGAGCCCACGCGCGACATTCCCGCCGTGACCAATGTCAGGCACGCGGACCTGGTCCGCCGCGCGCGCGCCGCGCTCGATCGTGCGGCAACAGCCGCCGCGGCCAACACGCCGGAGGAGTTCGTGCTGACGGATCTCACCGAGGCGCGCCGGCGGCTCGAAGAGATCACGGGCGCACGGACGCCGGACGATGTGCTGCAGGCGATCTTCGAGAAGTTTTGCATCGGAAAGTAGCGCGACCGAACGACCGAACGACCGGCCGACCGAGCAACCGAGCGAACGACCGAACGACCGAGCAACCGAACGACCGAATGATCCCCCCCGACTTCGACGTCATCGTGATCGGCGCCGGCCATGCCGGCGTGGAGGCGGCGTGGGCGGCCGCGTCGATGGGCCGCACCGTCGGCATCTGCACGCTGTCGGCGTCGACGGTCGCGCACATGCCGTGCAACCCGGCAGTCGGCGGGACCGCGAAGGGTCATCTCGTCCGCGAGATCGACGCGCTGGGCGGACTGATGGGGATTGCGATCGACGCGACGGGCATTCAGTTCAAGCTGCTCAATCGCAGCCGCGGTCCCGCCGTCTGGTCGCCGCGCGCGCAGGCCGACAAGCGCCGCTATAGCGAATGGGTACGCGAGGCGCTGCAGCGGCATCCGGCGATCGACTGGATCATCGGGCGGGCAGGACGGATTCTGCTCGACAGCAACGGCGTTGCCGGTCTGGCGCTCGAGTCGGGCGAAACGTATCGCTGCCGCGCTCTCGTGATCACGACGGGCACATTCCTGAACGGCCTCGTGCACGTCGGCCGCGATCAGCGGCCGTCGGGGCGGGCGGACGAGCCTCCGTCGAAAGATCTGGCCGAGTCGATCAAGTCGCTCGGCTTCACGTGGGGACGACTGAAGACCGGCACGCCGCCGCGTCTCGATCGCAAATCGATCGACTTCTCGCGCTTCGCGCCCGAGCGCGGCGACGATCCGCCCGTCGCGTTCTCGTTCATGACCGCGCGAATCGATCGCCCGCAGGTCGACTGTCATCTCCTGCACACGACCGATCGCGTGCACGAGCTCGTTCGCGGCAACATCGAGGCGTCGCCCCTTTTCAACGGGCAGATCAGCGGCATCGGCCCTCGCTACTGTCCGTCGCTCGAGGACAAGGTGATGCGCTTTCCGCACCGCGAGCGGCATCAGCTGTTCCTCGAGCCCGAGGGGCTGGACGTCGACGAGATCTACATCAACGGGTACTCGATGAGCCTCCCGGCCGACGTCCAGGAGGCACTCGTCCAGGCGCTCCCCGGGCTCGAAGAGGCCGTCCTCCTCCGGCACGGCTACGCCGTCGAATATGATTTCGTGCAACCGACCGAATTGAAACAGACTCTCGAGACAAAGCGCGTCTCGAGGCTGTTTCTGGCCGGTCAGATCAACGGCACGTCAGGTTACGAAGAGGCGGCGGCGCAGGGGCTGATGGCTGGAATCAACGCCGCGCGCTGTGCGGCGGGCGACACGGCATTCGCGCTCGGACGTGACGTCAGCTACATCGGAACGATGATCGATGACCTCACGACGAAAGGCTGTCTCGAGCCGTATCGCATGTTCACGTCCCGAGCGGAGCATCGGCTGCTCCTGCGAATCGACAACGCCGATCTGCGGCTCACGCCGGCCGGCCGCGAGGCAGGGCTCGTCACCGACGAGCGCTGGGAGCGTTTTCAGGCGCGCCGCTCGCGATACGATCGAAACCGATCGATCGTCGAATCCGCCGTCGTGTCGTCGGTCAACGGCGACCGGATTCCAGCTCCCCGGGCGCTCAAGCAGCCCGAGATCCGCCTCTCGAACCTGGTCGACGCCGGGGAGCTGACGCTCGACATCGACGTCGCGGCACGCGACATCGATCTGGCGAGCCTCGAGACCGGCTTCAAGTACCAGGGCTACATTCAGCGCCAGCACGCGGCCGTCGAGCGCCAGCGCCGGCAGGAAGGACGCGCAATTCCCGCGGGATTCCAGTTCGCTGGCATTCCTGGACTGTCGCGGGAAATGGTGGAGCGGTTGTCCGCCATCAGGCCCGAGACGCTCGGCCAGGCGTCGCGGATCTCCGGCGTCACGCCGGCCGCGATTTCGGTTATCGCCGCCTATCTCGATCGCCCGCGCAGCCGAGCCGCAGTTTGATAGGCTTCTGCAGTGCCCCCGCGTGACGTCCGCACGCGTCTCGCCAGACGCGCGTCGAAGCTGAACCTGTTCCTGCCGGACGAAGTCGCGGTCAGGTTGACGGCGTACTACGAGCTGCTGCAGCGCTGGAATCGGAAGATCAACCTGACGTCTATCGTCGACGCGGACGAGGGCATCGATCGCCTGCTCCTCGAGCCGCTTGTAGCGGCGCGCCACTTTCCGGCCGGATCGCGCCGGCTCATGGATATCGGCTCCGGTGGCGGGTCCCCGGCGATTCCCTTCAAGCTGCTCAATCCGGCGCTGCAATTGACGATGGTGGAAGTGAAGGCGCGGAAGTCAGCGTTCCTGCGGGAGGCTGTGCGCCAGTTGTCGCTGGAGCGCGTGACGGTCGAGAACGCGCGGTTCGAGGAGCTGCTTACCCGCCCGGACCTTCACGAAACGCAGGACATCGTGTCGCTGCGCGCGGTTCGAACCGAGTCCAGGGTGCTGACATCGCTGCAGGCCTTTGCCGCGGCTGGCGGCGTTCTGCTGCTCTTTCGCGGACCCGCTGGCCCGGCAATGCCCGCGTCGGTCGTTCATCCTCTCGAATGGGCCGGCACCTATCCCCTCGTTGATGCCCTCCAGAGTCGCCTGACCGTCCTGGTGAAGCGGCAGATCCGCTGAGCGTTCCACGTGGAACGTGCTCCTTATCGGGTATCGCATTCCGCCGTCTCGCGACGGCCTCGGCCAGGCTTGAACTGTTCCACGTGAAACAGAAACCGTCCAGCTGAAGTCCCCGAGGCCCGAGCTTGACCCCTCATTGGGAGGCCCGTATCATCGCCGTGAAGAAGGAATCCACCGTGGTGCCAGCTAATATTAGGTCAATCAACAGATAATGTCCGCGCGCGTCATCGCCGTTTCCAACCAGAAAGGTGGCGTCGGCAAGACCACGACCGCCATCAACCTGGCGTCCGCGCTCGCAATGGCCGAACAGCGCGTCCTCGTCGTCGACCTCGATCCTCAAGCCAACCTCACGAGCGGCGTCGGGCTGAAAGGCCAGGCGGAAACAACGGTCTACGACCTCCTGACGACGGATCACGCCGATCCTCACGCGATCGTCGTCCCCACGAAAATCAAGAACCTGTCGCTGGTACCCGCCGATCGCAATCTCACCGGCGCCGAAGTGGAGCTCGTCTCGCTCGCCGATCGCGAACGCCGGCTGCAGACCGCGATCGCGCCGCTCAAGGAGGCTTTCGACATCATCTTCATCGATACGCCGCCCTCGCTCGGGCTGCTGACGCTCAACGCGCTCGTCGCCGCGGACGCCGTCCTGATCCCGCTGACGTGCGAATACTTCGCGCTCGAAGGCCTGGCCGATCTCGTCGCCACGCTGCGGCGGGTGCGCGGCTCGCTCAATCCCTCTCTCGACATCGCCGGCGTCCTCCTGACGATGTACGACGAACGCACCAATCTGGGCCAGCAGGTTGCGCGCGAGATCCGAGAGTTCTTCCAGGACCGCGTGTACCAGACGGTGATCCCTCGCAACGTCCGTCTCGGCGAGGCACCCAGCCACGGCATACCCGGCATCCTGTACGACGTCAAATCCCGCGGTGCGACCGCGTACGTCGCGCTGGCGCGCGAGTTCATGGCGCGCGTGCCGAGCGATCCGCCTTCTTATACGGAGCCGCAACATGGTTGAGAAACGTCCCGCGCTCGGCCGCGGCCTCAGCGCGCTCATTCCCACTGCGACTGCCGCGCCACCGTCCTCCGCGCGCCCGCAGGAGCTGGACATCGATCTGTTGAAGCCGAATCCGCTGCAGCCGCGCACGTCGATGGACGACGACAAGATCGACGCGCTGGCGCGATCGATTCGTTCGAACGGCGTGATTCAGCCGATCGTCGTGCGCAAGACCGCCGCCGGATACGAGATCGTCGCGGGCGAGCGTCGCTGGCGGGCGTCGCAGCGCGCCGGCCTGCTGAAAGTGCCGATCGTCGTGCGCGACATCCCCGACGATCAGCTCCTCGCGGCCGCGTTGATCGAGAACATCCAGCGCGAAGATTTGAACGCCATGGAGGAAGCGCAGGCCTACCGCCGCCTCGCGGACGAGTTCCACCTCACGCAGGAACAGATTGCGGACGCTGTCGGCAAGGATCGCTCCACGATCGCCAACTTCGTCCGCCTCCTCAAGCTGCCGCACGAGATGCGCGAGAACGTCGCGTCCGGCGCGCTGGCCATGGGGCACGCGCGCGCGCTCCTCGGCCTTCCCGACGAGGCGTCGCAGCTCCGCGTGGGACGCGAGGTCGTCGCGAAGCAGCTCTCCGTCCGCGAGACCGAGCTGCTCGTCAAGAAAGCCACGATGCCGGCGTCGGAGCGCGAGGCGCCTGAGAAAGACGTTCACACGCGAGCCGCGGAAGACGCGCTGCGGTTCGCGCTGGGAACCCGCGCGAGAATCGTCCGCAAGCGCAAGGGCGGACGGATCGAGATCGACTTCGCGTCCGAGGACGAGCTCCAGAGGATTTACGAGAGGATCACGGAGAAATGAGGTCGGCTTTGGGCTCTGGGCTTTGGGCTTTGGGACGATCATTCAGATCGCAATCTCGCGACTCTGACGGAATCCTTCGACGCGCCCAAGGCCCAAGGCCCAAGAGCCAAGGCCCAAGGCCACAACGATCACTATGACTAAACGCCTGACCGACTACGCCGCCTGCGCTGGTTGAGCGAGCAAGCTCGCGGCTGGCGAGCTCGCCCAGGTCCTGGGCGATTTGCACGTGCCGAACGACCCACGGGTCCTGGTCGACTATCGGACCTCCGACGATGCGGGTGTGTACACGCTCGAGGGCGACCGCGCGCTCGTGCAGACCGTCGATTTCTTCACGCCCATCGTCGACGATCCGTTCGTGTACGGCCAGATCGCGGCGGCGAACGCGCTGAGCGACGTCTACGCGATGGGCGGACGTCCGCTCACGGCGCTCGCGATCGCGGCGTTCCCGAAGGAAGCCGAGCGCGAGGTGCTGGGCGCGATCTTCAAGGGCGGGCTCAACAAGCTGGTCGAAGCGCGAGTCGCCCTGCTCGGCGGCCACACCGTCCAGGACAGCGAGATGAAGTTCGGATATGCCGTGACCGGCCTGGTCGCGCCGTCGGAGATCTGGTCGAACGCGGGCGCCCGTCCGGGCGACGTCCTGATCCTGACGAAGGCGCTCGGCACGGGAGTCATCGCGACAGCACTCAAGTTCCGTCGCGCGTCCCCGCACGTCATCGACGGTGCCGTGCGCTCCATGACCATGCTGAATCGCTCCGCGAGCGAGGCGTTGCGATCCCTCGGTGCCGGCGCGGTGCACGGATGCACGGACATTACCGGGTTCGGCCTCGCGGGGCATGCCTGCGAGATGGCGGAGGCGAGCGGGTGCACGCTCGAAATCGACGGCGCGAGCATTCCGCTGCTCGCCGGCGCGCGCGAGCTCGTCGCGGAGAACACGCCAGGCGGCGGGCGCACGAACCGGGAGCACTTCGGCGCGTGGACGGCGGTTGGCTCCGGCGTGGACGACGAGCTGACCGGCCTCCTGTACGATCCGCAGACGTCCGGCGGTCTCCTCGCCGCCGTCAGCGCGTCCGAGGCCGACCGGGCGATGCAAGTGCTTTCGAATGAAGGAATTCAAGCCGCGGTGGTAGGGAGGGTCAAGGAGAGACAGGGACCGCGGATAGTCGTCGTGTAGCGCGCTCCGCTCTTGGCAGCTGAGCCCTGCGAATGGTATAAATTGATGTTTTGCGTGGCTGATCTTGTCCGCCACGTGAAGATACGGTCTGCCTTTGGAGCCCGCGTGATTCCGAGCCCGACTGCGCGCACCGCATCGAACGATCCGGCGCGCCGGGCCTCCTGAACCTCACGGTATTCCGGGCGTTCACGTGGTGTTTCCGTCAATCAACATGCTGCAGCACGCCATCGCGTCCGCGCGACGCCTACGCGCCCTGAACACGGAGGTCCGGTGACCAGCCGGGGCGCCGCCATCCGGTACGCGCGGGCGCTGTTCGACATCGCGCTCGCCGAGAAGAAGGATCTGCGGAAGACCTACGACGATCTGCGCGCGTTCAGCGATCTGTTCTCGAAGACGGAAGGCCTCGCGCGCGTGCTGACGAATCCCGCGATCCCCGCATCGCGGAAGCATGCCCTCGTCGACGCGTTGATCAAGCGCGCGGGCGCCACGCAACAAGCAGTCGCGAAGCTCCTGCTGATGCTCGCCGAGCGGGATCGCCTGATTCTCGTCCCCGATGTGGCGGACGCGTTCGAGCGCCGGCTGATGGACCACGAGCAAGTCGTGCGGGCCGAGGTGGTCACCGCCTCGCCGCTCCCCGCGGATCGTGTGGCGGCGCTGCGCGACGGTCTCGCACGCGCGACGGGGCGCGACGTGCAGCTCGAGTCGCGCGTCGATCCGCACATCATCGGCGGCGCGATCGCCAGGATTGGCGGCACCGTCTTCGACGGCAGCATGACGCGTCAACTGGAACGCATGAGGGAGACGCTCACGACAGCGGCGGACTGAGGGAGCGGCGTCAGCTACCAGCCCCCGGTGCGGGCTGAACGATGAACAGGTTGCGGCCGCTGAATCAGCGAAGGCGTGGACCCGCGAGCATTCGAATCTATGGACATCAAAGCAGAAGAGATCTCCAGAATCATCCGTGAACAGATCGGCAGCTATGCGGTCGACGTCGACGTCGCCGAGGTCGGGACGATCGTCTCGGTTGGCGACGGCATCGCGCGCGTGCACGGCGTCGAGAAGACGATGGCCGGCGAGATGCTCGAGTTCCCGCACGGCGTGTTCGGCATCGCGCTGAACCTCGAGGAAGAGAGCGTCGGCGCGGTGCTCCTCGGCGACTTCACCGCCATCAAGGAAGGCGACACTGTCCGGCGCACCAACCGGATCATCTCGGTGCCGGTCGGCGACGAGCTCGTCGGCCGCGTCGTCAACGCCCTCGGGCAGCCTGTCGACGGCAAGGGCCCGATCACGTCGAAGACGTTCAGCGAGATCGAGCGGCTCGCGCCCGGCGTCGTGGACCGGAACCCGGTCAAGGAGCCGATGCAGACGGGGCTCAAGGCGATCGACGCGATGGTGCCGATCGGCCGCGGCCAGCGCGAGTTGATCATCGGCGACCGCCAGACGGGGAAGACCGCCGTGGCCGTCGACACGATCATCAACCAGAAGGGCATGGACGTCATCTGCATCTACAGCGCGATCGGCCAGAAGCAATCGACGATCGCGCAGGTGGTGAGGACGCTCGAGGAAGCCGGCGCGATGGAGTACACCATCGTCGTCGCCGCGGGCGCGTCGGAGCCGGCCCCGCTTCTCTACATCAGCCCCTACTCGGCGTGCACGATGGGGGAGTTCTTCCGCGACAACGGGCGCCACGCGCTGTGCATCTACGACGACTTGTCGAAGCACGCGCAGGCCTACCGCGAGATCTCGCTCCTGCTCCGCCGTCCGCCTGGCCGCGAAGCGTACCCGGGCGACGTGTTCTACCTCCACTCGCGCCTGCTCGAGCGTGCGGCGAAGCTGCGCAAGGAGCTCGGCGGCGGCTCGCTGACGGCGCTTCCGATCATCGAGACGCAGGCGGGCGACCTTTCCGCGTACATCCCGACGAACGTCATCTCGATCACGGACGGACAGATCTTCCTCGAGTCGGATCTCTTCCACCAGGGCGTGCGCCCGGCGATCAACGTGGGCAACTCGGTCTCGCGCGTCGGCGGCTCGGCGCAGGTGAAGGCGATGCGGCAGGTCGCCGGCTCGCTGCGGCTGGACCTGGCGCAATTCCGCGAGCTCGCGGCGTTCGCGCAGTTCGGCAGCGATCTCGACAAGGCCACGCTGAACCAGCTGAATCGCGGCCGACGGCTCGTCGAAGTCCTGAAGCAGCCGCAGTATCAGCCGCTGCCGGTCGAGAAGCAGGTCACGATCCTGTTCGCCGCGAACAACGGCTACCTCGACACGGTTGCGGTCGAGCACGTTCGCGAGTACGAATCGAGCCTGTATCAGTTCCTCGAGATGCGGCGGCCCGAGGTCCTGACGAGCCTCGCCGCGAAGAAGCAGATAGACGACGAGCTGAAAGCGGCCCTGACAGCGGCGCTGAAGGAATTCGGCGATCAGTTCGCTGCGAGCCGCAAGGCCGCCTGAGCGCCGACATGCCCTCGCTTCTCGACATCCGGCGCCGCGTTCGCGCGGTGAAATCGACGCAGCAGATCACGAAGGCGATGAAGATGGTCGCCGCGTCGAAGCTCCGCCGCGCGCAGGAGCGGATTCAACAGGCGCGGCCCTATGCATCGCAGATGCAGCGGGTGCTCGACAGCCTGGCCTCCCGCGTCGATCCGTCGTCGCATCCTCTGCTGGACGAACGAAAGGTCCCGCGAGCCGGTGGACGCACGCTCCTCGTCGTGATCACGGCCGACCGCGGGTTGTGCGGGAGCTTCAACACCAACGTCATCAAATCGTCCGCGACGTTCATCGCCGAGAACCCCGGGCGCCAGGTCGTGCTCGGCCTCGTTGGCCGCCGCGGACGCGACTACTACGCGCGGCGCGGATTCGAAGTGCGGTACGAGCAGGTCAACCTCTTCGCTGCGCTGAAGTTCGCCGACGCGAAGGCGATCGCGAAGGCTGCGATCGACGCGTTCGTCGGCGGGGACGTCGACAGCGTGCGGCTCGTGTACAACGAGTTCAAGTCGGTCATGCAGCAGCAGGTGGCGGTCCAGCAGCTGCTGCCGATCCCGCGCGGAACGTTCGCGGCGACGGACCAGACACCTGCGGTCGAGTACAAATACGAGCCCGCGCCGGCGGAGCTCTTCAAGAGGCTCGTGCCGGGACACGTCGAAGTGCAGGTGTATCGAGCGCTCCTGGAGTCCGCGGCCGCCGAGCACGCCGCACGCATGACCGCCATGGACGCGGCGACGCGCAACTCGGCCGATATGATCGAGCAGTTGACGTTACATATGAACAAGGTGCGCCAGGCAGCCATCACGCGGGAGATCATCGAGGTCGTTTCCGGGGCGCAGGCGCTATAGACGGGGATTTCGGCTTTGGGCTCTCGGCTTTAGGCTTTGGCAAGAACATTCAGATCTCAGCCGCGCGATTAAGATCTGAAGTTCTTGCCAAAGCCTAAAGCCCAAAGCCCAGGGCCCAACCCGAAGGATTCGAGCAAAACCCATGGCCGTAGCAACAGATCAGAAAGTCGGCAAAGTCGTCCAGGTCATCGGACCGGTCGTGGACCTGGAATTCGAAGGCGGGCACCTGCCCGCCATCTACAACGCGGTGCGCATCACCGGGACGGGCAAGCAGGCGATCGACGTCGTCGTCGAAGTCGAGCAGCACCTCGGTGAGAATCGGGTTCGGACGGTCGCGATGAAGCCGACCGACGGCATGCAGCGCGGGATGACGGCGATCGATACCGGCGGGCCGATCTCGATGCCGGTGGGATCCGCGACGCTCGGCCGCGTCCTCAACGTCCTCGGCGAGCCGGTGGACTTTCCCGATCGCCCGGTCGAGTCGAAGGAGCGCTGGTCGATCCACCGCCACGCCCCGCCGCTCGAAGATCAGTCGACCGAGCTCCAGATGTTCGAGACCGGCATCAAGGTCATCGATCTCCTGGAGCCCTACCTGCGCGGCGGCAAGATCGGCCTGTTCGGCGGCGCCGGCGTCGGCAAGACGGTCATCATCCAGGAGCTGATTCACAACGTCGCGATGAAACACGGCGGCGTGTCGGTATTCGCCGGTGTCGGCGAGCGGACCCGCGAAGGGAACGACCTCTGGCTGGAGTTCCAGGAGAGCGGCGTCATCAACATGGACGACTTGCCGAAGTCGCGCGCGGCGCTCGTCTACGGACAGATGACCGAGCCGCCGGGCGCGCGCCTGCGCGTCGCGCTGAGCGGGCTGACGGTCGCCGAGTACTTCCGCGACGCGGAGAACAAGGACGTCCTGCTCTTCATCGACAACATCTTCCGGTTCACGCAGGCGGGGTCCGAGGTGTCGGCGCTGCTCGGCCGCATGCCGTCGGCCGTCGGCTATCAGCCGACGCTCCTGACGGAGATGGGTGAGCTGCAGGAGCGGATTACGTCGACGAAGAAGGGATCGATCACGTCGGTCCAGGCCATCTACGTGCCCGCCGACGACTACACCGACCCGGCGCCGGCGACGACGTTCGCGCATCTCGACGCGACGACGAACCTGTCGCGCGCGATCGTGGAGCTCGGCATCTATCCTGCGGTCGATCCCCTGGCGTCGACGTCGCGCATCCTCGACGCGCGCATCATCGGCGACGATCACTACAACGTCGCGCGCGCGGTGAAGCAGGTCCTCCAGCGCTACAAGGACCTGCAGGACATCATCGCCATCCTCGGAATCGACGAGCTGTCGGAAGAGGATAAGCTGACCGTCGGCCGCGCGCGACGCATCCAGCGTTTCCTCTCGCAGCCGTTCTTCGTCGCCGAGCAGTTCACCGGGTACCCGGGCAAGTACGTGCCCATCGCCGACACCGTCCGCAGCTTCCGCGAGATCGTCGAAGGGAAGCACGATCACCTCCCGGAGCAGGCGTTTTTCATGGTCGGGACTATCGAGGAAGCGGTCACAAAAGCCGACAAGATGAAGGGCTGATGGCTCTCCCGACACACATCGACCTTCGCATCGTCACCCCGGACCGGCAGATCGTCCACGAGCGCGTGGACGAAGTGGAAGTTCCCGGTTCGGAGGGATACTTCGGTGTGCTGCCCGGACACACGCCGCTGCTCGCGATGCTCGCCGTGGGCGAGTTGTGGTATCGCAAGGGGTCCGAGAAGACCTACGTCGCGATCGCATTCGGCTTCGCGGAAGTGCTGGGCGACAGCGTGACGATCCTCGCGCAGCTCGCGGAGCCGGCCAACGAGATAGACTCCGAGCGCGCCGAGTCCGCGCTCAAGCGGGCGCAGGAGCGCCTTGCCGGTCCCACGAGAGACATCGACTACGAGCGCGCTCGCATCGCGCTCACCAAGTCGCTGAGCCGCCTGCAGGTCTCATCGCGCGTCGGCGTGGGCCCTCGCGCGGGCGGTCTCAAGCGAGTGCGGACGTAGAGCAGAATCGCCGGCCATGAGCCCATCGTTGCTGCCGTTCCGTTGGGCTGTCACCAGTGACAAAGGCCTGCGCAGGACCAGCAACGAAGACAGCCATTGCGAACAGGCGGACATCGGGCTGTTCGTCGTGGCCGATGGCATGGGGGGCCACGTCGCCGGCGAGGTGGCGTCGCGGGTCGCGGTCGAGGCGATTCAGGCGTTCATCGCCGAAACGGCGCACACGGACAAGAACCGCACCTGGCCCTTCCCGTTCGAGCCGAGCCTGAGCCTGGAGGCGAATCGGCTGAAGGCGGCGTTCCGGCTGGCCAACCGAAAGATCGCGTCCGCGATCGCCGACTCCACCGATCTCCGCGGGATGGCCACGACCGCGTCGGCGATTCTCGCCGGGGCCACGACGGCCTGCGTCGCGCACGTCGGGGACAGCCGGGTCTACGTGCTGCGCGAGGGCACGCTGCAGCAGCTCACGCACGATCACTCGTGGGTCGAGGAGCAGGTGCGCGCCGGCACGATGAGCGCGACCGCCGCACGGCAGCACCCGTGGCGCAACGTCGTCACGCGCGCGCTGTCGGGGGGAGAGGATCCGGAGGTCGACGTCACCGAGGTGAACCCCGCAGTTGGCGAGCGGTTCCTCCTTTGCTCCGACGGGCTCTTCTCCGTCGTGGCCGATGCACAGATTGCGGAAATCCTCGGCGACCGGACGCTGAAGTTGCAGGACATCGCTGCCACGCTCATCGACGCAGCGAACGCCGGCGGCGGTCCAGACAACATCACCGCGCTCGTCATCGAGGTCGATGTTTCATAACCTCGTCCGGCTCGCCCGCTATCGCGGTCTCATTCAAAGCCTGGTTGCGCGGGAACTGAAAGCGCGGTATCGAGGATCGGTCCTCGGGTTCTTCTGGTCGTTCATCAACCCGCTGCTGCTGCTCATCATCTACTCGCTGGTTTTCAAGTACTTCCTGCCGCGCGGCGACGACAAGCTGCCGCCGTACGAAGTGTTCATGTTCTGCGGCATCCTGCCGTGGACCTGGTTCTCGTCGTCGCTGCTCGAGTCCTCCGGCGTGCTGATCTCGGGGGGAAACCTGATCAAGAAGGTGCTCTTCCCGGCGGAAGTGCTGCCGATCGTGACCGTGCTGGCCAACATGGTCCACTTCTTCTTCGGGCTGCCGATTCTCTTCGCCTTCATCCTGTACCACGGCATGCCGATCCACCTGAACGAGCTCGCGTGGTTTCCGGTTGTCGTCCTGGTGCAGCTCATCCTGACGATGGGGTTCGCCCTGATTCTGTCCTCGCTGACCGTTCACTTCCGCGATCTGCGCGACATTCTCACGAACCTCGTGACGTTCTGGTTCTTTGCCACTCCGATCATCTACCGGTACAAGGATATCGATCCGACGGTGATGAGCTACCTGAACTTCAACCCGGTCACGCACCTGGCGATCACCTATCAGGAAATCCTGTACTTTCCAGGGCCTGTCGGCCATTGGTACTGGCTGCTCGTGCTCGGCGCGCTCTCGATCCTCTTCTTCCTGTTCGGCTACTTCATCTTCGACCGGTTGAGGGATACGTTCGCGGAGGAAGTGTGAGGGGTTGCTTCCAGCTGCCAGCTTCCCGCTCCCAGCCAAGAGCATTCAGATCGGTACCGCGCGACCTGGTGCTTCGGGCCCTTAGCTGGAAGCTCGAAGCTGGGAGCTGGAGGCTTCCGGTATCGCCATGAACGCCATCGAACTCACCCACGTCTCCAAGATCTACCGGCGCTACAGCCGGCGGCGGCAGTTCGCGACGCTGAAGAGCGCCCTGTTGTCGGGCAGCCTCATTCGCGATCTCAAACCGGACGAGACCTTCGCCGCGGTGCAGGACGTGTCCTTCACGCTGCCGGCCGGGCGGACCCTCGGCGTGATCGGACGCAACGGCTCCGGCAAGAGCACGCTGCTCAAGCTCGTCGCCGGCATCACCAAGCCGAGCGAAGGCGACCTGCACGTCCGCGGACGGATCTCGGCGCTCATCGAGCTCGGGGCCGGCTTCCACCCGGAGATCTCCGGCCGCGAGAACGTCTTCATCAACGGCATCATGCTCGGCCTGACCAAGAAGGAGATCACGAGGCGGTTCGACGAGATCGTCGAGTTCGCGGAGCTTCGCGACTTCATCGACGCGCCGGTGAAGACCTATTCGTCGGGCATGTACATGCGCCTCGGATTTGCGGTCGCGATCCACGTCGATCCCGACGTGCTGCTCGTGGACGAGGTGCTCGCGGTCGGCGACGAGGGCTTCACGCACAAGTGCCTCGACAAGTTCGCCGAGTTCAAGCGGCGGGGCAAGACGATCCTGCTCGTGACGCACTCGCTGGGCCTCGTCGAGCGATTCTGCGACGAGGCGCTCTGGATGGATGGCGGAACGATGAAGGCGATGGGCGATCCGAAGCGGGTCGTCGGCGCTTACATCACCGACGTCGAGACGAGCGAGGAGCAGGAGCTGGCGAAGCAGGACGCCAGGGCGCAGGAATCGGCGATCACCATCTCGCCCGACGAGCCGGCGTCGGCGGTACTTCCCGACAATCCCATCGAGACCGCGACGGCGCCCACGGACATGTTCCGCGCGGCCGAAGGCCGCTGGGGCTCGCGTGAGATCGAGATCACGGACGTCGCGCTGGTCGGGCCGGACGGCGAGCGGGCGCACGTGTTTCACAGCGGCGACCGGCTCGACGTGCGGCTCAGGCTTCGCGCTCCCGTCGCCATGGACGATTTCGTCGTCGGTATCGGGTTCTTCAACGCGGAAGGCGTCTGCTGCTACGGCACGAACACCGACATCGAAGCGCTGAAAGGCACGCGCATCTTCGGCGACGCCGAAGCGGTGTTCTCAATCGAGAGCCTGGAGCTTGTGGAAGGCACGTACAAGCTGGACGTGGCCGTGCACAAGGCGGACGGGTATCCGTACGACTATCACCGGCTGCTGCACACGTTCCGCGTCAAGTCGCGGACCAAGGACGTCGGCATCTACCGGCCGAAACACGCGTGGCAGTTCTCCGACTCGATGACGTTCACGCGAACGGATCAGCCGTGACGCGCGTGGACGGCGGAGGGACGGCGCGATTGCTCTCGCGCGAGGCTGCCGTGGCGCTTGTGGCGCGCCACCGCGGCGAGGGACGCACGATCGTTTTCACGAACGGCGTGTTCGACCTTGTGCACCCGGGACATGTCCGGTATCTCGAGGTCGCTCGATCGCTCGGGGATCTGCTGATCGTCGGGCTGAACGCAGACGCGTCGGTGCGCCGGAACAAGGGCCCGTCGCGGCCGATCACGCCAGAACGCGAACGAGCCGAAGTGCTGCTGGCGCTGTCAGCGGTCGACGCGGTGGTCATCTTCGATGAGGAGACGCCCGCGGCGATCATCGACGCGCTGCAGCCTGACGTGCTGGTCAAGGGCGCCGACTGGGCCGCGGATCGCATCGTCGGCCGCGAAACGGTGGAGGCACGGCGCGGCCGCGTCGTTCGAGTCCCGCTCGAACAGGGGCACTCGACGACAGCTATCGTCGAACGCGTGCGCCGGATGGCGGCGGCGCCAGGGACTACTGCGGACGATCCTTGATCGCCGCCTCGATCTGACTGACCACGCTCGGCGGGATGATCGTCATGTTGTGTTCTTTCCGCGCGTGCGCTTCGGCTTTTGCGAAGACTTCGTCGGCATCCTTCCCCACGATGACCGTGTCGCAGCCCGGCATCAGATCGCCGCACTTCAGCACTTTCGCCACGCAACACCTCCTGGGGTTTCCGGATCGAGCGATGGGTCGAGTCTAGGCCCTTGGCTCGGCAAAAAAAAGCTGAGCCGTAGCAAAAAAGCTGAGCCGTAGCAGCTGGTAGAATGATGAATTCCGGCCCTCTGAATCCGTGTCGTCGTACACCTCCAGTTCGCTCACGCTCCGCGCTGTCCTGAAGTCGGCCGCCGGCCGGCTCGGGATGAGTGTGCCTGGCGATCGGGGTAGTGCCCGCCGCACGACGGGGCTGACGCCTTCCGCAAAGGCGATGGCGGCTGCCGTCGCTGCCGCGCGAACGCCGGTCGTCGTCGTGGTGCCCAACGACCCGGAAGTCGAGCGCATGACGATTGACGCGCGCTTCTTTCTGTCGGTCCTCGAAGGCTTGTCCGACGCGGACGCCGAGCGCTCGGTTCTTCCCTTCCCGTCGCACGAGGTGGATCCGTACCGCGGGCTGAAGCCCCACTTCGACATCAGCTCGGCGCGCGCCCGGGCGCTGCATGGGCTCACGGCTTCGACGACCAGGCTCGTGATCGCGTCCGCGGCGTCGCTGCTGCCGCGGCTGAGCGCGCCCGGCCGCCTCGCACAAGCCGCGCTGGTCCTGACCCCCGGCCAGGAGATTGCCCCGCCGGCACTCGCGGACGTACTCGTCGCAGCGGGCTACACGCGCCAGGATCCCGTGGACGAATCGGGCGAGTTCTGTATTCGGGGCGGCGTGGTTGACTACTACCCCGCCGGCGCGGCGCAGCCTGTCCGCCTGGAGTTCGTCGGCGACACGATCGAATCCATCCGCGGCTACGATCCGGCGACGCAGCGGTCGAGCGTGGAGCTCGATCAAGCTGCGATAGCCCCGCTTCAGGAGCTGCCCGGCGGCGATCCAGCCGAGGCCGACCGCAGCGCTGACGTGTTCGACTATTTCTCGATGGCACGTCAGGTGCTCCTCTTATCCGAGCCGGACGAGGTCCGGGCGATCGGGCGGAAGGCCTGGGAGCAAATCACCGCGAGCTACGACGAAGCGATCCGCAAAGAGCAGCGCGTGCCCGCGCCGTCAGACCTCCTCCTCGACTGGGATGATGTCGAGGCGCGGCTCGAGGGCGCCGCCGCGCTCGAGACGCTCGCGCTGGAAGACGATGGCGCATCGCTCCACATCGCCTGCCAGCCGGCGCTCGAGTATTCCGGCCGGGTCCAGGATTGGGCCGAGGAGATCCGCCGCGGCCGCGAGCGCGGCGATACGCAGGTGTTCATCGCGCACTCGCCCGGTCGTGCGGAGCGCACGATCGAGCTGCTCGCGGACTACGACATCTTCGCGGTCCCCACGGATCGCGCCGAAGACGCGCACGCGGCCTCGCTCCTCGTGGGCGTCGGTCATCTGAGCCGCGGCTTTCGGCTGCCGGACGCGCAACTGCAGCTGTGGGCCGAAACGGACGTCTTCGAGGAGGAACGCAAGGTCCACGAGCGGCGGCGATCGGCGACGCGGACCTTCCTCTCGGACTTCCGCGACCTCAAGGCCGGCGACCTCGTCGTGCACGTGGATCACGGCATCGGCCTCTTCGTCGGGCTCAAGCGAATCGAGGTGAGCCTCGATCCGCAGGAGTTCATGGAGCTTCGGTACGCCGGCGAGGACAAGCTCTTCGTGCCTGTCGAGCGGCTGGATCTCGTGCAGAAGTACACGGGCGCCACGCGGCCGGCGCTCGATCGACTTGGCGGCACCACCTGGGAGAAGGCCAAGACGCGCGTCAAGAAAGCGATGCGCGACATGGCCGAGGAGCTGCTGAAGCTCTACGCCGCGCGGAAGGCGGTCCAGGGCCACGCGTTCAGCACCGACACGCACTGGCAGCAGGAGTTCGAGGATGCCTTCGAGTGGGAGCTGACACCGGATCAGAAGACGGCGATCGCGGACATCAAGGGCGACATGGAATCGCCGTCCACGATGGATCGGCTCCTCTGCGGAGACGTCGGGTACGGCAAGACCGAGGTCGCGATGCGCGCCGCGTTCAAGGCCGTGATGGATGGCAAGCAGGTGGCGTTCCTCGCGCCGACCACCATCCTCGCGTTCCAGCACGCAAAAACTCTGAAGGACCGCTTCGCGGCGTTTCCCGTCCGCATCGACATGCTCAGCCGCTTTCGCAGCAAGGCTGAACTGAAGGCGATCGTGGACGACACGGTTGCGGGGAAAGTCGAAATCGTCGTCGGCACGCACCGGCTGCTCTCGAAGGACGTCCAGTTTCGCGACCTGGGCCTGCTGGTTGTCGACGAGGAACAGCGCTTCGGCGTCGCGCACAAGGAGCGGATCAAGCAGATGCGGCGGCGCGTCGACGTGCTGACGATGACGGCGACACCGATTCCGAGGACGCTGAACATGTCGCTCGCCGGGATCCGCGACATGTCGATCATCGAGACGCCGCCCCGCGATCGCCTGTCGATTCAGACCAACGTCGTGAAGTTCGATCAGGCCGTGATCTCGCGCGCGATCCGGACGGAAATGGAGCGGAGCGGGCAGATTTACTTCGTTCACAACAGGGTCGAGTCGATCTACTCGCTGGGCAACCTGATCACCCGGCTCGTGCCCGAAGCGCGCCTGGCCGTCGCGCACGGACAGATGGGCGAGGAAGAGCTCGAGCGCGTGATGGTCGATTTCGTCGCGCACAAGTACGACATCCTGCTCGCCACGACCATCATCGAGAACGGACTCGACATCCCGAACGCGAACACGATGATCGTCAACCGCGCGGACCGGTACGGATTGTCGCAGCTCTATCAGCTCCGCGGCCGCGTCGGCCGCTCCGACCGCCGCGCGTACGCGTATCTCCTGATCCCGCCGGAGGAGACGCTGTCGCCGGTCGCGAAGAAGCGGCTGGCCGCCATACGCGAGTTCAGCGATCTCGGCAGCGGCTTCCGCGTCGCGGCGCTCGACCTCGAGATCAGGGGCGCCGGCAATCTCCTCGGCGGCGAGCAGAGCGGGCACATCGAGGCCGTCGGCTTCGACATGTACATGAAACTCCTCGAGCAGACGATCAAGGAGCTCAAGGGCGAGGAGATCGAAGACGATCTGCGCGCGACCGTCAACCTGCGCGTCGATCTGCGCGTGGACGAAGCCTACATCCCCGACATGAACCAGCGCCTGACCGTCTACCGCCGCATGGCGGCCGTGCGCACGGAGCAGGAGCTCGACAAGCTGATGGACGAGGTCCGCGATCGATACGGTCCGCCTCCGGACTCGGTGATGAATCTGGCCGAGTACGCGGCGATCCGCGTGCTGTCGGATCGCATCCGGGTGGAGGCGCTCGACCGTGACGGGCAGACGGTCGTCCTAAGGTTCAGGCCTGACGCCAAGCTCGACCCGGCGTGGCTGTTCAGGGTCATCCAGGAGCGCGGGGACGTGGTGCTGTTGCCGCCCGCGACGCTGAAGCTGGATCTGAAAGCGGCCGAAAAAGGGCCCGAACAGAGGGCGAAAGACAGGCGTCCGCGGAAGGGCGGAGACCCTGTGGCCGGCGGATCGTGGTGGGCGGCCCGCGCGCGGTCCGGCGAGGTGGCGCCCGGCTTCACCCGCGACCAGATCATGCGTCCGGCGAAAGAGGATCCGCGCGGGGAGGGTGGCATTTTCGCGCGCATCGGCGGGCTGCTCCGGGAGTTGAGCGCCGGGGGCTCGATCAGCTAAAATGTTCTATTGCAGTTAGTTAGATGGACCTACTTCGGGTGATTCAATGTTGACCAGAAAGACAGCCGCCGTCGGCGCCCTCGTGATGTTCGCCGCCGTCCAGCCGCGCGCGCTTGCCGGTCAGAGCACGCAGCCGCAGATCATCGAGCAGGTGCTCGTCAAGGTGAACGGCGACATCATCACGAAGAGCGATCTGGAGGAGCGCCAAATCGCGGCGCTGCGGGATCGCAAGATCAACTCGGAGATGCTCAAGAACGACGAGCAGCTGAAGAAGGCGCTGACCGAGATTACGCCGCAACTGCTGGTCGCGGCGATCGACGAGCTCCTCGTCACGCAGCTTGGCCGTGAGAAAGGCATGAAGCTCTCCGACGAGCAATTCAACCGGTGGCTCGTCGACATGCGCAAGGACAACAACCTCGAGGACAACCAGCGCTTCGAGGCCGCGCTCAAGCAGGAAGGCGTGTCGCTCAGCGACCTGCGCAAGAACGTCGAGCGCCAGTTCATCATGAGCCAGGTGCAGCGCGACGAATTCGGCGGCAAGCTGCAGATCACCGAAGAGGAAGCGCGCCAGTACTACCAGGCGAACCAGAGCCAGTTCACCGAAGCGGCGACCGTCACGCTCCGCGAGATCCTGATCGACGTGCCGACGGTGACGCAGCAGGGCAAGCCGATGATCAACGTCGGCCAGGACGACGAAGCCGGGAAGAAGGCGGCGGCGGTTCGCGCGCGGCTGGCCGAGGGAGAGGACTTCGCCAAGGTCGCCGCCGAAGTGTCTTCCAGCGCGTCGAAGGCGAACGGCGGCCTGATCGGTCCGATCGCGACGAGCGAGCTTTCGCAGGATCTTCAGAAGCTGCTCTCGACCATGAAGCCCGGCGACATCACGCCGCCGACGCGCACGGCGAAGGGCTATCAAATCCTGAAACTCGAAACGTCGAAGGCGGCCGGCGTCCGTCCGTTCGATTCGGTCCGCGATCTCGTTGCCGACCGCGTCTACCAGCAGCGGGCGAGCTCCGAGATGCGCAAGTTCCTCGATCGCGTGCGCCGCCAGGCGATCATCGTGTGGAAGAACGAGGAGCTGCGGAAGGCCTACGAGCAGCAGGTCGCTGCGATGGGTACAGTCAATCCTGGCTAAACCCACACCACGGACGGACTGGTACGCGATCTGGACGCGCTCGCGGCACGAACAGGTCGTGCGCGATCAGATCCAGAAGAAGGGCTTCGACGTCTTTCTACCGACGATCGCCCGCTGGAGCCGGTGGAAGGATCGGAAGAAAAAGATCGACTGGCCGCTCTTCCCGGGCTACTGTTTCGCCCGGTTCGATCCGAACGAGCGCCTCCCCATCCTCTCGTGCTCCGGGGTCGTCAGCATCGTATCGTTCGACAGCGAGATCGCGCCGATTCCAGAGCAGGAGATCGATGGCATCCGCCGGCTCGTCGAAAGCGACCTGCAATACGATCCGTGTCCCCTCATCCGTGAAGGGATGATGGTCGAAGTGACCAGCGGACCGTTGAAGGGCGTGGTGGGACGCCTCGTGCGCAAAGGCGCGCACGCGCGCCTCGTGCTCGCCGTCGACTTGATTGGACAGGCCGTGAGCGTCGAGGTCGACGCCGCGGACGTGAGGGCCTACTAAGGTAGGCACGTGCCAGGGTGATAGTGCCAGAGTGTTGAGATGAAGATCGGATCCATCAATCTCGCGCCGGCGTTTGCGCTCGCTCCGATGGCGGGCATGACCGACACGGCGTTCCGCCGCCTCGTCAAGCGGGAGGGCGGATGCGGCCTCGTGGTGACCGAGATGGTCAGCTCCGAAGGTCTCGTGCGGGGGATCGACCGTACGCTCGAGTACGCCGAGTACACGGAAGAAGAGCGGCCGGTCTCGATCCAGATCTTTGGCGGCGATCCCGAGAAGATGGCCGAGGCCGCCCGAATCGTCGAGGGCATGGGCGCCGACATCGTCGACGTGAACATGGGCTGTCCGGTGCCGAAGATCGCGAAGCACAACGCCGGGTGCAGCCTGATGCGGGAGCCGGACCACGCGGCAACCGTCGTCCGCGCGATGACGAAGGCGGTCACTATACCCGTCACCGTCAAGATGCGCGCCGGCTGGGATGCGACGGAGCTCAATGCGCCCGACCTCGCGAAGCGGATGGAGGATGCGGGAGCGTCGGCCCTGGCCGTGCACGGCAGAACCGCCGCGCAATCCTACTCGGGGTTCTCCGACTGGGACTTCATCGCGCGCGTCGCTTCCGGAGTGACGATCCCGGTTTTCGGCAGCGGTGACTGCGTCGAGCCCGAACAGCTCGTCGATCGCCTGAGGCAAGGGAGCGTGTCGGGCGTCCTCGTCGGCCGAGGCGCCCTGCGCAACCCGTGGATTTTCGGCCAGGCCGCCGATCTGCTCGAGGGCCGGACCCCGCGCCGCGTCACGGATGCCGAGCGCGCCGCGTTTCTCCTCGCGTACATCGACATGCTGCAGCAGGAGCGGCTGCACGAGGAAAAAGGGTTTCGCCACGTCGCACCCGGACAGTCCTCGTTCGCTCCGCCGGCCGGCGCTCCGGCCCGCGGGCACGACCGCTGGGTGATCAACAAGCTGCGCGCGCTCAATACGTGGTTTACCAAGGGACTGGAGAACGGTTCCCATCTCCGGGTTGCCGTCAACCAGGCAGGCTCGATCGCCGAGCTGACGGACATCATCGAAGCGTTCTTCGCCAGCCGTCAGGAAGCGGGCGCGCCGGCGCTCACCGCTCGCTGATCGAGGCGACGTCTCCCGCGCAGCGCAAGCCACCCCGCCGCGCCGATTCCAAGACCAGACAGGCCGAGGCCGAGGCGGAACGACGCCGGGCGATAGCGGAACTCCACGACGTGGTTGCCGGCCGGAACGCTGACGCCGCGGAACGCGAAGTTCGCCCGGTGGATCGGTGCCTCGACGCCGTCGACCGTCGCAATCCATCCCGGGTAGAACACGTCGGAGAGGACGAGCAACCGGCGGCCGGCCGCGCTCGTCCTGATCGCGACGACATGATCGGCGTAGCGCACTATGTCCGCCTTCCCGACCGGCCCGTCGGCGCGCTGCGGCGCGAGATCGGGCGCGATCTCCGGGACGATCGCGGTCGTCGCCACATCGAGGCTGGATCGAATGGCCCTGCGCGCATCGTCGCCGTCCATGGCTTTCACCGAGTCGACGAGGAAGGCACGCGGCCGCACGAACCGATTGCGATAGACCCGCGTCGGTCCTTCCCGAACGAGATCGAAGCGATCCAGCGGCAGATCGATGTCGTCTGGCGCGAGCACGTACTTGATGTTCAGCAGGTCGATGAGGTTCGGTGTGGCCGTGTTGACCATCTGATGCGAGCTCCCGTTGTAGAAGAAGCCGACATCCAGGAGATCCGAGTAACGGCGGACGCCGATGCCATCGTAGCTGCGGAAATCCTGCAGTCCGTAGACGAGTGTCGTGTTCGGCAGGAGCGTGTTGGACCAGCCCGAGACGCGAAACACTTCAGGATCCGCGAGCGGCGCCTGAAGCGAAGGCACCGGTGGAAACGCGAGGTGCCGCGGAATGAGTCCGTGAAAACCGTCCGCGAACACGAGCAGGTCGACGGCGATCAGTGCGACCGCCAGCAGCGCGGCGCCCCGACGATGAACGCGGCTGCCGATCCAGACGATGGCGACAGCGGCAGCAAGGAGCTGAACCGTCCATGCGGTCGAGCGGAGCGTGAACGCCCAGAGCCTCGCCTCGGTGAGCCGCCCATGCTGTCCCCACAGGAATCCCGCCACGATCGCGCCGAGCGCGGCTGCCGCCGCGAGGGCGATCGCGACCTGCCGCCACGAACGGATACGCCCGCCGTTCGAGCGGCATAACTCCTCTGCTCCGATGGCCGCCACGATGATGAGGCTCGTAATCGCGATCAGGTTGAAGCGCGACAGAATCGCAACCTTGAGAGGCGGAATCAACGTTACGACGGCTGTCGCGATCGGCGGCACGAACATGACGAGAAGAGACACGACCGCGGCCGCGACGAAAAAGCGGACACGGCTGCGGTGCACGGTCGACGCAACGGCGAGCGAGGCCAGGACGAACGTCACGATTCCCGGATAGAGCTGCTGCTCGCAGTAGTTCGTGCCATAGAGAAGATAGCGATTCCGGAGCGGCGTCCCGTAGAAATCCGGAACGAAGGCCGTCACGAGCACCAGCGGACGCGTGTGCACGACGGGTTGAGTCAAGGTTTCACGAAATGCGAGGATACGGCTCTCGCTCAGGTACTCGAGAAACGGCAGCAACTGTGCCGAGGCGACGAGGACGCCGAGAGCCATCGCGGCCGCGGCGCCGGCGACCGTTGCCAGGCCCCGCGCGGAGAGACCCGCCCGGTACACCGCGTACACGCCCGCGAACAGCGCGACCTTGAACGCGGTCTCCGGGTGCCCGGCAAGCAGCGCGGCCGCCGTGACGACGGCGATCGCCGAAGCCGATCGAGTGTCCCGCCGCTGCACGTAGAGATCGATCGTCAGCAGCAGCCATGGGAGACACGCCGCCACCGCCGAGAGCGGATGCTCGAGCCACACGATCGAGAAGGGATTCAGCAGATACGCGATCCCCCCGAAGAGCGCGGGCACGAAGCCAACCGGCATTCGCCGGAGGAACAGGAACATGCCGAGCCCGCCGGCAAACAATCTCGCCGCGACGTCAGCCGTGAAGCCGGCGGGAAACGGCAGGAGATAGTCGAGCAGCGTGAAGGGGGACAGGACCGCCGACTGGAACGAAGCGAGAAAGGGATGGCCGGCGCCGATGCCGCTTGCCCAGAGCGGAAACTCTCCATTCCAGACGGCAGCCTTTGCGTGGAAGAGGAACGGATAGATGAGCACCGGGATATCGCCCAGGAGGCGATTGTTTGGTCTCAGGCCGATCGGCTTCGTTTCGTTCCACGGCGCGAGCTCCAGGAGAAAATCCGCCTGGCCGAGCACGTAGCCGCGCAGGAGGGCGTCGCGAAACAACCAGGCGAGGAGTACGGACGCGATTGCGCTGAAGGCGAGGACTTCCCTGCCCGCTCGATGCGGAGCCTCTCCGGGATATCGCAGCTCGCGACCGTCGTCCAAGAAGGATCCTCAGCGCGGCGCGAGATCTGTCATTTCGTAGTCGTAGGCCAGCGCGGCCGCGGACGACTGCGTGAAATGATCGCCGAGCGCCGCGTGCCTCGGATGCGAGAGGTACGCGGTCAGCCCCGCGACGTCGTCGAACTCGAGAATGACGGCGTACTCGAAGTCTTCCCGCATCATCTGCTCGTATCCCGGACGGCCGTGGCGAATGCGTCGTCCGAGACGGAGGCCTCGGACCGAGGGAATCTCCCGTGCCGTCGAGATCAGCGCGTCGAGGATTGCCTGCCGGCGCTCGATCGACACTTCCTGCTTCGGCTTGAAGAGGATGACGTGCGCGATCACCGCGACCGTCCTCCGCCGCCGCCCTTACGGCCTCCGCCGCCCGGTTTCCCCCCGCCGCCTCGATTGGCACCGCCGCCCCGGTACCCTCCGCTGCTTCTGTTGCCCTCCCGGCCGCGGTTACTTCCGCCCCCGCCGCGGAAGCCTCCGGGGCCTTTGCTGCCTCCGCCGCCGCGGAAGCCGCCGCCCTTGGTGCCTTCACCGCCGCGAAAGCCGCCACCCTTGGTACCTTCGCCGCCACGAAAGCTGCCGCCCCTGGTGCCTTCGCCGCTTCTGTTGCCGCCGGGCCCTCGAGGCGGGCCGCTGCGATTCCAGTCGCGTTTGTTCCCTCCACCCTGACCCTGCGGACGGTCTGGCTTCCAGCCGCGGCTCTTGTCTCGATCTTCCGGCCGACGGTGGTCTCGCGGGCGATCGCTTTGCGGACGATCGCCTGGCGGACGATCACCTGGCGGACGATCTCGCGGACGATCGCCTCGCGGGCGATCGGTCCCGCGCGGTGAATCGCCCGGGCGAGGCGTCCACGGACGCTTGCTCTCCCGCCGCCCATCGGGCTCGCGGGGAGTCCAGGGTCGCTTCTGTTCCCGCGCCGGCCGCGCGCCCGATGGGCGCGGCGCGCCGTCGCCAGGTCGAGGCTCGCTGCGATCGCGCGGATCGCTCGGGCCCTCCTGTTCGCGCGGTCCGCGGTCGCGATAGAGGCGCTCCCGGAATCGCTTGCGCTTTTCATCGCGGGGGATCTTGAAGCGCGCGCGCGGATCCTCGTGCTCTCCTCCCGGGCGCCAGTCGCGTCCGCGGGGCTCGCGCGACGGGTGACGGGCCGCACGCGCAAGCCGCTCTTCCTCCTGCGAGTGCCAGAGACGACCGCGCGAGAACCAGCGCATGACGGCATCGGGATGTCGCGACTGCAGCTGCCGCAGCGTTGGAAGCAGCTCTTCCTCGGTGTGCGCGCGGAACGCGGTCGGTTTGCCGTCGAGGATAATCGTCCAGTACGCGTAGCGTGGAGGCATGGCTGTTCGTGCGCTTCGACTAATTCTGCCCCGGCGGTTGCAGGCGCTTGAGTTTCTCGATCAACGTCGTGCGCTTCAACTTCAGGAGCTTGGCGGCCTGCCGCTTGTTACCCTGCGTGCGCTCGAGTGATTGTCGTATCAGCGACAACTCGACGCCAGAGATGTAGCCTTCGAAGTCCAGGCCGTCGTCGGGGAACCAGACGTCGGCGGCATTGTGGGGCGTGGCGCTCGCGGCGCTGACCTGAAGCGGCGTATCCACGTCGGGCGTGAGATCGTGCAGCTCGACTTGCGTCCGCCCCTGGCTGAACGCGAGCGCCCGCTCGACGACGTTCTCGAGCTGCCGCACGTTTCCCGGCCAGTGATACGCCATCATGCGCCGCAGCGCTTCCTGCGACATGGTCGCCGGTCCGCGGCCGAGTTCCGTCGAGAGCTTCTGCAGGAAGTGCTGGACGAGAATTGGAATGTCTTCTCGACGTTCGCGCAGCGGCGGGAGCTTCACCGGGATGACGTTCAACCGGTAGAAGAGATCCTCTCGAAACGTCCCCTCGCTCACCATCTTCGCGAGATCCGAGTGAGTCGCCGCGATGACGCGGACGTCGACCTTGACGGGATGGGAATCGCCGACGCGCTCGAATTCCCGTTCCTGCAGCACGCGAAGGAGCTTCGCCTGGAGCGCGGGGCTCATCGTCCCCACTTCGTCGAGGAAGAGCGTGCCCTTGTGCGCCGTCTCGAAGCGTCCCTGGCGGTTGGCGACGGCGCCGGTGAAGGCGCCGCGAACGTGGCCGAAGAGCTCCGCCTCCAGCAGCGTCTCGGGAATCGCGCTGCAGTTGATGGCGATGAAACGGTGCGCGCGCCGCGCGCTGTTGTGATGGATCGCCTTGGCGGCGAGCTCCTTGCCCGTGCCGGTCTCGCCGGTGATCAGCACCGTGCTCGAGGTCCCTGCCACGATCTCCAGGAGGTGAAACAGATCGCGCATCACGGCGCTGCGTCCGACGAGCCCGTCGATCCGGTATCGCTCTTCGAGCTGCGACCGGAGGTACGCATTCTCTGACTTGAGGCGGCGCTGCTCCATCGCGGAATGCAGCACGTGCAGCAGCGCATCGAACTGAAACGGCTTGGTGATGAAGTCGGATGCCCCCTGCTTGATGGCATCCACGGCATCCTTCACGGTGCCGTACCCCGTGATCACGATCGCGACGATCTCGGGATATCGCTCGAGCGCGGCATCGAGGACCTGCCGTCCGTCGATCCCCGGAAGCCGCAGGTCCGTGATGATGACATCGAAGGCGAAATCCGCCAGGCGCCGGAGCGCCTCTTCCCCGCTGTCGGCCTGCTCGACGACGAAGCCATGATCGGCGAGACGTTCCGCGACGGCTTCGCGCAGGCCTTTCTCGTCGTCGACGATCAGGAGATGTTTAGGAGGGTCAGCCATTTAGTGGGCTGGCGGTATTTTGACACACCTCAGGTCCCGTTCGGCGCCGGCGCTTCCCTACAGCGAGCCGCGGCACGCTCCGATAACAATCAGCGGACGGGGGCTTCAAGCCGCGACGCGGCCGCCCTCGAAGAACCTAATGATGATGATTGAACGCAAGACGATCTCGATCATGAAGGCGTGCGAGCTGGTGGGGGTGAGCCGCCGAACCATCTACAACTGGATCGCGAGCGGCAAGATCGAATACGTCCGCACGGCCGGTGGGTCGGTCAGGATCTTCGTCGACACTCTCTGGCGCGAGCCCAGCCGCGCAGCGGAACTCCACACCAAAGAAGCTTCATGATGCCGGCGTCCGAGCGCCAGGCTCCCGGAACATCCGTGGACGATACGTCAGATCTCGGCCTGCTCTTTCACCGCTTGAACAACCAGCTCGGGATCATTCTCGCCAACGCCGAGCTACTCGAAGCGAAGTCCCGCGATGACATGGGCCGGGCTCGCGCCGAGCAGGTGGTCGCCAGCGTCCTCGACGCGATGGCCACCGCACGTCAAATCCGCCTCCACACCAAATTCGGGGACAGTCACGCGTGACTGTCCCGATTGAGTGTCCCCGCCCTTTGCAGTCAAAATTTTGGCTTCAAACCCCGCGATAACGTCAAATATTTGACAATTTCTACATAGACGGCTCAACAGTCTATACAGCACTTCACGCCGCATCACAGTTATAAACGCTTCAGCATAAACAACTTAGAAGTTGACGCCTTCACCGGGCCCTGGCTCGGCCGAAGCTGGTACCGCCGTTGCCCTACGTCCGCCTCGTCCGCGGCCATCGAAGAGCCGCGATTCAAGGAGAGGAGCAGATGCAGCGTCAACCTTTGGCCCAGGATCAACGAAACCGCATTGCCGCCGGTTTGCCGTTCGTCGAATCGCTGGCGAGGCGCGTGGCCTCGTCCATGCCGCACTCGATCGAGCTCGGCGATCTCGTTCAGGACGGCATGCTCGGGCTGATTGACGCCGCCTGCCGCTTCGACGAAGCGCGGGGCATCAAGTTCGAGACGTTCGCGGAGCGGCGCGTTCGCGGCGCGATGATCGACGCGCTCCGGCGCGACGCATGGCCGCGCGGCGTCCGTCGTCAGCGCCGCGAGCTCGAAGCGGCGCGCGAAGAGCTCCGGCGCGAGCTCGGCGCCGAACCGTCCCTCGCCGATCTCGCGGCGCGCGTCGGCTCGGACGAGGCGCGGCTCGGCCGCACCATCGTCAGGATCAACACGATCGAATCGACGTCTCCACTCTCCGCCGGCGAGAACGTGGACGGGGCGTCGCTGCCGCCCGCGCTCGTGCCGTCGGAACCGCAGGCGCCCGACAAGGCGTACGAGGAACGCGAAGTGCGAGATCGGATTCGCGCGGCCATCTCCTCGTTGCCGCCTCGCGAGCGACGAGTGATCGGGATGTACTACTACGCCGAAGCGACGATGAAGCAGATTGGCGCGGTGATCGGCGTGAACGAATCGCGCGTGTCGCAGCTGCACGCGCGTGCGGTGCAGCGTCTGAGGAAAGCGCTCGGCGCCGACTGCTCCGCCGCCGAAGCCGCCGCTGTTCTGCGTCCAGCGATTCTGTCCTTCCAGCACACGATGCGCCGGATGAAAATGGCAAAGGCTTCGATCGACGGGCCCTCGGGCGTGGTGCTCGATACCGGGCGCCGGCGAAGCCGGCCGCGGCAGTTCCCACGCGGAAGCGCGCCGTGGCGCCGCAAAGGATCGCGGCAGCGCGCTAGACGCGCTACGTCACCATATCCCTGGCTGTCCGAAGAAGATCCTTCAGCCGGAACGGTTTCGCGAGCCACCGCGTCCCGGTCTCCTCGAGAAACCGTTCCGCTTCCGTTCCGGCGACATCTCCGGTCACGAACATGATCCGTCGCGTCATCTCGGGCTTCGAGGCCTCGAGCTCGCGATAGAACTGCATGCCGCCGACTCGCGGCATCTTCAGGTCGCAGATGATCAGGTCGAAGTGCTGCTGCCGCACGCGCTCGAGCGCTTCGAATCCGTCGCTCGCACGATCCACCACGAACCCGGCGTCCTGCAGCGACTCCGCGACGGCCGCGCCGAGCGCTGCCTCGTCCTCGACGACGAGCACGGCCGAACCGGTTACCCCTTCTGACGACGGCTCGGCGGGACGCGGAATCGGCATCTTCAGCGCTCCGGCGCCGACGGGCAGCTCGACGGCGAACGATGCCCCGCGGAGAGGCTCCGATTTGATGGTGATCCGGCCACCGTGCTCCTGCACGATCGCGTACGCGACGGTGAGGCCAAGCCCGGTCCCCTTCCCGACGTCCTTCGTCGTGAAGAACGGATCGAAAATCCGCGGCTGAACGTCTTCGGGCACACCCGGACCGTCGTCAGTCACCTCGAGCACGACGGCGTCGCGTTCGACGTCGTGCCAGGTCCTCAGGATGAGCGTGCCGCGGCCGTTGGCGCCGATCATGGCCTGCTCGGCGTTGATGATCAGGTTCAGGAGCACCTGCTGGATCTGATGTGGATCCGCGAAGGCTTGTGGCAGACCTGCCGCCAGCGCCTCGATCGTGCTGACGTTGCTCACGCGCTGCTCGTAGCCGCGGAGTGCGAGCGTTTCGCGCACGACCTGATTCAAATCGACCATCGCACGCGTCGTGTGACGCTTGCGCGCGAACGTCAGGAGATTCCGGACGATCTTCGCGGCGCGCTCGGATTCGCCGAGGATCGTGTCGAGCCCGCGCCGCGTCTGCTCGTCGGCCGGATGCTGAGACAATCGCTCCGCCCACGTGAGGATGGTTGCGAGCGGATTGTTCAGCTCGTGCGCGACGCCGGAGATCGTCTGTCCCAGCGCGGCGAGCTTTTCGGCCTGCAGGAGTTGATGATAGAGATCGCGCGCCTGATCCTCGAGCCGCTTGCGGTCGCTGACGTCGCGAACGAGCGCCTCGACGCGGACGCCGTCGCGACCGCGCTCCGCGTGCGCGGTGACCTCGACCCACATCGGCGTCTTGTCCACACGGCGCACGCGGAGCAGATAGTCCGTGACGGCGCCGTCGCGCTGGAGCCGATCCAGGAACGCGCCGCGCGCCTGCGGATCGACGAACCGTTCGACATCGAACGGCCGCACGTCGTCCTCACTGGCCTCGACCGCGACGCCGAACATCAGCTTCAAATGCGGGTTCGCCGCGATCGTCTGGCTCCCCTCGTCCTTCATCGTGCCGATGTACACGCCTTCATGGACCGACTCGAACAGCCGCGCAAACGCGCTGGCCGAGGGTTTGGTGCGGGTGGACGTGCGCATGGATCAATGAACCGCTGGCGTCGGCGTGCTGGTCGGATACTCGGTTCGATACTTTCGCTCGACGGCTGCCCTGATCTCGACGACGGAGGTGCCGGCGGCGTGCAGGCGCAACGCCTCCTGCGCCACGTCGATGCAGATCCCGCACCCGATGCCGTGAGGGCTCCACTCCGGACGGCCGTCCGCGTCGCGGCGGGCGATGAAGCAGTCCTCGTTGTTGCGATGGCCGTTGCGCTCGCACCCGCAGAAGCAGGGGAGATGCCGGATCACCTCGGGGTGACGCGCCGCAAACTCGTACGCGCCGCGCGTCAACGGCGCGGGTCGCGCGGACGCGAACTGAACCTGCGGCAGGGGAGGGAGGTCGCCCGCGTACGCGACGCGCTGTCCTTTTGGCGGCGCCGCCGGCGAGGACGCTGGAGGATCGCTCGAACACGACCCGATCAACACGACGAGAGGGAGCATCACCCACGCTCCTCCACGACTCATCGTCCTGAACGCCATGCCGCCGATGTTAGCACCATCTTTAGCTCCCAGCTCCCAGCTCCCAGCTATCAGCTTCGATCTTGGGGCACGAGGTTGAGCTGACAGCTGGAAGCTGGAAGCTGAGAGCTGAAAGCTGATTGCGCTAAGCTGACTCCCATGTTTTCAGAGATGCCCCTGAAGGGTCGCGTGGTCATCATCACAGGCGGCGGCACCGGGATCGGGCTGGCGATCGCAAAGCGGCTGGGCGGCCTCGGCGCGATCCTCGTCTTCGGCAGCCGCAACGCCGCGAATCTGGAGCGAGGATCCGCCGAGCTGCGGCGCGCGGGCTTCGATTCGCTGGCCTGCCAGGTGGACGTGCGCAAGCCGGAGCAGGTCGACGAGATGGTGCATCGGGCACTCCATCACTACGGCCGCATCGACATTCTCGTCAACAACGCCGCGGGCAACTTCATCTCTCGCGCCGAAGATCTATCGCCCAACGGCTGGAACGCCGTCGTCGGCATCGTGCTGAACGGCAGCTTCTACTGCTCCCGCGCCGTCGGCCGCCACATGATCGAGCGTGGCAAAGGCGGATCGATCGTCTCCGTGCTCGCCAACTACGTCTGGACCGGAAGCGCGGGGACCGTGCACTCCGCCGCGGCGAAGGCCGGCGTGATGTCCATGACGCAATCGCTGGCGGTCGAATGGGCGAAGTACCGCATCCGCGTCAACGCCGTCGCCCCGGGCCCGATCGAGTCTGCAGGCGCGGCGAAACAGCTCTGGAACAACAAGGAAGCCGTCGAGCGGATCGCGAGCAGCGTCCCGCTCGGGCGGTGGGGCCAGGCGTCGGAGGTCGCGGACGCCGTGGCCTTCCTGGTGTCGGATCACGCCGGCTTCATCACCGGGGAGACGCTGACCGTCGACGGAGGCGCCTGGCTGGCCCGTGGAACCTATGGATTCCTGTAAAGCCGACGTATCTCAGCAGTCCATTCTGTATTTGGAATCAATTCAGAATAATATGCTCTACAAAGGTAATTGAACTGGTGTAACCTCTGAATCGTGGCTAGCGAAAGAACCCTCGACGAAACCGACCTCCTCATCCTCGAGCTCCTTCAGGCGAACGGTCGCGAAACCCAGGTAGAGATCGCCAAGGCGGTTGGCCTGGCGCCGTCAGCGGTCCAGGAACGCATCCGCAAGCTCGAGGCACGCGGCACGCTGCGCGGCTACGCCGCGCAGATCGATCCGAAGGCGCTCGACCTCGGCCTGCTCGCCTTCGTGGCGGTCCGCAGCGACGCCGCGGGATCCGAATCGCGCATCGCGGAGTCGCTCAGCGAGCTGCCCGAGGTGCTCGAAGTCCATCACGTCGCCGGCGACGACTGCTACCTGATCAAAGTTCGCGCGCGCGACGCGGAACACCTCGGCCTGCTGCTCCGGACGCGTTTCTCGCGCATCGCCGGCGTTCGATCGACGCGCACGACGATCGTGCTCGAGACGGTGAAGGAGACGGCGCGCCTGCCGATTGCGCGGAAAGAAGAGGTGCGGACGTGACCGCCGCGCTCGCGGCGCGCCGCCGGCTGGCGTACTTCGCATGGGTCGCGGTCTGTCTCATCTGGGGCACGACGTACCTCGGCATTCGAGTCAGCCTGGAATCGATTCCGCCCGCGCTGATGGGCGGACTGCGCTGGACGATCGCCGGATCGCTCCTCGCGATCTACCTTCGCCTGCGCGGACGACGGCTGCCACCTCCATCGCAGTGGGGCGGCATCTTCGTTCTCGGGTTCCTTCTGCTCGGGCTCGGCAATGGCGGCGTGGTGTACGCCGAGCAATGGGTGCCGAGCGGCCTCGCGGCCGTCATGGTCGCCACTGCGCCGTTCTGGATGGCCGCCGTCGAAGCGTGCCTTCCCGACGGCGAACGTTTGCGGCCGGCGGCGATCGCCGGCCTCATCATCGGTTTCAGCGGCATCGTCCTGCTCGTGTGGCCGGATCTGACCCTCGGATCGTCGAGCGGTCGCGGATTCCTTGCAGGTGTCGTCGCGCTGCAGGTCGCAGCGATTGGCTGGTCAATCGGATCGTCCTATTCGAAGCGGCAGGGAAAACGCGCGGAGAAGAGCGGCGGCGCCGATCCGAACGGACCAGACGAGGTGCTCGGATCGACCGCGTATCAAATGCTGGCCGGCGGTCTGATCATGATGGCCGCGGGAACGTTGCGCGGCGAGTGGAACGATCTGTTCTTCACGACGCGCACGAGCATCGCGTTGATCTACATGTCGACGCTTGGCGCGATCGGCGGGTTCGTCGCGTACACGTACGCGCTGCGGCATCTGCCGGTGTCGTTCGTCTCGCTCTACGCGTACATCAATCCCATCATCGCCGTCGCGCTGGGCATTCTCGTGCTGCACGAGCCGTTCACGTGGCGGATGGCGGTTGCGGCGGCGCTGGTCTTCGCAGGCGCGCGAACGGTACAAAGGGGACAGGGCGACAGGGCGTCGGCCACTAGAGGGTTAAAGGACAAGGGGCAGGTGCAAGCAGCGAGTCTTGCCGGGTGCCAGGGAGCCAAGGGTTAGGTTGGGTCAGGTCGCCTGAGTGCCAACGCCCGGCGAATCTACGCCAGGCCGATCAGAGTTCCAGAATTCCGCGAATGCCATGGCCGCGGAACCTGGAACCCTGAACCTTGAACCCTGAACCTCGAACCTGTTCGCCCTTCACACCCTTCGTCCGCTCACCAACCGGACGAGGAACAGTACGATCGCGATGACCAGCAGCACATAGATGAAGTTACCCATCGTGTAGCCGCTCACCAGGCCCAGCAGCCACAGAATGATCAGAATGATCGCGATAGTCTCGAGCATCTCTCGTCTCCTTTGCGCCGTTGGTGACGCGTTTCACAGTCGGCACCGCATGAGCAACCCGTATGCCACGGTCCAGTCAACTGTGGTTACATCGTCGCAATCGTCCTTACTGCTGTGCCTTGTTATGGTTGCGCTGCTTGCGCTCACCGGCCCTGGTTGCAGCTCAGCAGTCGGAAACCCCCGGTGGTGTGAATCGGACTGCTGCGATTGGTGAGTTTCTCGCGGGCGCTACGGTCGGGCTGCTCGCCCACGAGACCGGCCATTTGGTGTTCGACGGCCTCTTCGACGCGGACCCGGAATTCAGGCGGGTCGAGTTCCACGGCATCCCGTTCTTCGCGATCACGCACAAGCCAGGCATGCCGGCGAACCAGGAGTTTGCGATCTCGGCAGCCGGGTTCTGGGTTCAGCAGGCAACCAACGAGTGGATCCTCTCCGCGCGGCCCAGGCTGAGGTTCGAACGGGCGCCCTTCGCGAAAGGAGTCGTCGCGTTCAACGTCGGCGCATCAGGGGTGTATGCGGTCGCGGCGTTTGCGCGCACGGGCCCCATCGAGCGCGACACTCACGGGATGGCATTCGCCTCGCGGACCGACGAGCCCTGGGTCGGCGCGCTCGTCCTCGCGCCGGCGCTCCTGGACGCGTGGCGGTATCTCGATCCGGAGGCTCGATGGCTCGTGTGGGCCTCGCGCGCCGCGAAGATCGGTACTGTTGTGTTGATTCTGCGGTAGCGAAGGTTGCCGCGCCTGGCTGTCGGCCTTGCGAGCGGCTATTTCGCGCCGGTCGAGGCGGGATCCTCGGATCTCAGGCCGAGCGCGAACGTCATGGTGCCTTCGACCACGACCTGACCGTCGACGCGCGCGATGCCCTTCAGCACGCCCACGCGGCTGCGCAGCCGAACCACGGTGGCTTCGATCTCCACGACGTCTCCGGGGTGGACCGGGCGGCGATACCGGACGCGCTCGATGCTCCTGAAGAACGGCAGCTTCTGGCGGTTCTCCGGTTTCGCGAGAATCAGGATCGCGCCGACCTGCGCGATGGCTTCCGTGAGAATCGTCGGCGGAAGCACCGGCGCATCGCCGTTCCGGTGCGCGAGGTAGCGCTCGTTGAGCGTTACGTTCTTGATGCCGACGATGCGCTTGTCGGGAACGAGCTCGGTGATGCGATCGACCAGCAGAAAAGGGTACCGGTGCGGAAGGATCCGCTCGATCGCCGTGTAGTCGAGAGGCAGCGTAATGTCCATGCCCGCGTGAACTTGCAAGTATAATTCGAATCACCTGAGTTGCCGAACTGGATTCCATTCCCAAGACGCCCGCTGTGAGCCACTCCGATCACGATCCGGGTGTGCGTCGGGGCAGCCCGGACGAACTGGCGCCCGACGAGAGATCCCCGACCCCCGAACGGGAAATCGTCACCACCTTGTTCGACCTCGGTCGACAGGTCACGGCCGTGCTCGATTTCGACGAGCTGCTGCAGCAGATCCCGCGGCTCATCGGCCGCCTGATCTCGTTCGAGGCGTTCGCGGTCTATCTGCTCGACGAGCGTCGCGCCGAGCTGAGGATCGCGTACTCGGTCGGCTACCCGGATCGACCGGATCCGATTCGCCTGAAGCTCGGGCAGGGGCTCGTCGGGGCGGCAGTCGACAGCGAGACGCCGATCCTCGTGAACGATCTCACGTCCGACCCGCGGTACGTGGAGTTCGTGCCGGGAATGGCGTCCGAGATCGTCGTGCCGCTGGTGCACAAGGCGAAGCCGATCGGCGCGCTGAACATCCTCAGCCGCAACCGCGATCAGTTCAGCGGCCGCGACGTCGCGATCGTCCGCCAGTTCGCCGCCACGTCGCGATGGCGCTCGTGAACGCGCGCCTGTTCGAGCAGAGCCGCAGCGACGCCGACGCCCTCGAAACGCTCGCCGAGATCAGCCGCGAGGTCGCGTCGGTGCTCGATCTCGATCAGCTGTTCGCGCGCATCGCGCAGCTCACCAAGCGCATCATCGACTACCGGACGTTCGGCATCCTGCTCCTCAACGACGACGGCGAGCTCGAGATCAAGCTGGCCGTACACTTCGGCGAGAACAACGTCATGCCGCGCGTGAAGCTCGGCGAAGGCCTCGTCGGATATGCCGCGCTGCACCGTGAACCGGTGCTGGTGTCCGACGTCGCACAGGACCCGCGATACATCCGCGTCGTGCCCGACGTGCGCTCCGAGCTCGCGATTCCGATGCTGATCAAGGACCGGTGCATCGGCGTCGTCGATCTCGAGAGCCCGGAGCTCGATGCCTTCTCCAAGCGCGACGTCGAGATCCTGACGCTGCTCGCCAGCCAGGCGGCAGTGGCCATCGAGAACGCCCGGCTCTACGAGGCGCTGCGGGCCAACGAGGCTCGCCTCGAGAAGGAAGTGCGCTTTGCGCAGCGGGTTCAGATTGCGCTGCTGCCGACGGAGCCGCCCAAGCGGCTGAAAGGCGTCGAGGTCGCTGCCGCATTCGATCCGGCGAGGGAAGTGGGAGGGGATTTCCACGACTACCTCGCGCCCGAGTCGAACACGCTGGTCGTCGCCGTCGGCGACGTGTCCGGCAAGGGCGTTCCGGCCGCTCTCTACAGCGCGTTCGCGGCGGAGCTCGTACGAGGCCGCACGTTCCGCGGCCGCTACCTGCCTGAGCGCTCGAGCCCCTCGAACGTGCTCGCGTCCATCAATACCATCCTGCATCAGCGGCAGCTCGAGGAGTACTACTGCACGCTCTGCTACACGATCTTCGATCTGAAGCGCCGCACGATGACGATGGCGAACTCAGGGTTGCCGTACCCGGTGAGATGCTCCGCGGACGGCTGCACGCAGATCGAGCTTCCCGGCGTGCCGCTCGGATCGTTTTCCGGATCGACGTACGACGAGGTCTCGTTCGCGCTGCAGGCGGGGGAGGTCTACGTGTTCTGCACTGACGGCGTGTTCGAAGCGATGAACGCGCTCGGGCAGGAGTTCACGGCAAGCCGCCTGCTCGACGTCGTCGGGCGCTCGAGAGATCTGCCCGCGGCGAAGATCGTCGGCGCGATCTTTCAGGCGGTCGCCGAGTGGCGAGGGGATGCGCCGCCGAACGACGACATGACGGCCGTCGCGGTCCGGATCACCGCCTGAAGTCGAGGTCGGTCTCCTGAATGTGGAGGCCGACGCTGGAGCCGCCGAACGTCCCGATTTCGTTCACGCGGCCCGTCACGCGAACGTGCGCGCCGCGCGTCGGCGTACGGCCGCCGCGCGCGACCACGGTGACTTCTCCCGTGCCGTCGTCCACTTTGTACAGCTTGAACGGCACGAGCGGTATTCCCCACGAGCTCGTGACGACACCGTCGATCGAGACGCTGCGATTCTGATAGCGGCCGGGATTGTATTTGACGTCCTGGACCGTCGCCCGCCGCGTCGTCAACCCGCATCCCGAGACGAGCATGACGGCCACGAGCGGCGCCGCAACGCGAGTCAGTATGCGCATGGTCGCTCCCAACCGAGGAACCGTGAAAAAAGAAATAGCCGCGCGAAATCAGCCTGTATTGCGACGGGATGCGGCGATGCCAGCGCCTGCCTGAGTTAACGCACCCCGTTGATTCCGCGCGACCGATCAGCCCAGCATCAAATCGCGTGCCCGCGCAAATCCCTGTGTTTTGGCGCAGTCGGCTCCCGCGACGTCCCATCGCGCGGACACAGAGTGACCTCAACCCCGGACGGGGGAGGACAACCTTTTCGGAAGAGGGCGCGTCTTCCCATTGAACCAGGGGAGAAGGCTCGGGGGCGGACCCCATTCAAGGAGCTACACATGACGGGTTGGGTAGTCGCAACGGCGACGGCGGCGGTGATCGGCGCGGCAGCGATGGGACCGGCGGAATACGGTCAGCAGGCCAACACGTGGGTGGTTCAGCCGAACCCGCCCGCGGTCCAAGTGCTTCAGGACGTCGAGGTGGGTCCGGTGGTGTCGGACTTCGATCAGGCCATTCGCTATCAACTGCTCGGCGGATCGGGGGGACGCATCGGCGTGACGATCCGCGATCTGTCCGACGACGAGCTCAAGACCGGCAAAGCCACTGGCGGCGTGAAGATCGACGAAATCGAGACGGACAGTCCCGCCGCCAAGGCTGGATTCAGGAGCGGCGATGTGGTCGTGGAGTTCGACGGCGAACGCGTGCGCAGCTCGCGGCAGTTCGCGCGCCTCGTCCAGGAAACGCCGCCAGGACGGTCGGCACAAACGGTCGTGGTTCGCGACGGCCAGCGGGTGACGCTGAGCGTGCTGCCACGCGACGGCGGATCGCTCGCGATGCTCAAGGGAGGGAGGGTGAAGATCGCGCCGCCGTTCCCGGAAGGAAGCTTCGACTTCGCTCCGAAGATTGCCACGATACTCGGCGCGGGCCGCCTCGGCATCTCGGTCGATGAGCTCTCGAGCCAGCTTGCGGAGTACTTCGGGACGAAGGACGGCGTGCTCGTGACGTCGGTGATCGACAACTCGGCCGCGAGCAAGGCCGGCGTCAAGGCAGGAGACGTGATTACGTCGTTGAACGGCGGAGCCGTGACGACCGCCGCCGACGTTCGCCGCCGCGCTCAGCGCCTCGAGGATGGCGACGAGTTCACGCTGAGCGTCGTTCGTGACAGGAAGCCGCTGACGCTCAAGGGCAAGATCGAGGTTTTGCAGGTGAAGCGGCCGGCCGGCCGGACGATCTTGTAGTGCCGGCGTGAAAGAACGGTCCGGCTGAAGCCGGACGCTACGTACTGATTCAGGCGCCGGCCGCTCCGGTCTTCGCGTGATTGCGGGCAGGCGGGCCCACCAGCGTCGCGAGCTGGGCCGCCATGATCGTCGCGGCGGCGAGCTTCATGTCCTGGCGCTCGGAATCGTGCAGCACTTCGGCGGCCATCACGCCGACGCATCCTCCGGGCGTCACGAGCGGGGCTGCGATGGCGCCGGGCGAGATCTCGTCGGCCATGACCGTCTGCAACAGCGACGTGCGGAACGCGGCGGCCGTTGCGTTCTTCGCGTCGCGCGGAATCGTGCCGAGCCGGTTGACGAGCTGCTGCGGATATCCCTGCGCGAAAATCGGGTTTAGCTCGTTTCCGTCCGGATCGGCGATCCAGAGAATGATGCCGGACGCGTCGAGCACCGTGGCTGCGCGGTCGAGCAGCGACGGCAGCGCGCGTGTGTCCACGACGCGCGCGAGGTCGACGCAAAGCGTGGCCAGACCGTTGAAATCGGTCGTGTATCCGGCAGCGGTGATGGCCTCCGCAGGGATCACCGGTTCAGAGGTCGCGGGCGGCTCCACGGCCTCGGACTGCGGCGCAGGCGCGGCGGCCTCGACGGGTGCGCGATTCTCGGCATTCCCGGGTTTTTCGGCCGGATGAGCCGTGCTTTGCACCCGACGCGCTTCGGGCATCCGGAGCGGCATCGCGGGCTGGCTGAGAGGCTCCGCTCTGCGGGAGACCTGCGGCTGGGGCAGGAGCAGGAGCACGAACAGTATGGCTGCCGCGGCGCCGGCTGCGATCGCGAATACCCCTCGTCGCCGCGAGACGCTCACCACATCCGCTCGAGCCGCAAGCTCTGCGACACGCGCCTGTTCGAGCGACGCCAGCGCCGCATCCGTCAACTCCTGTCCGTCCGCGAACACCACGTCCGACGCGAGCAGCCGCTGATCCTTCCGCACGTACTCGACGGCGCGCTTGTCCACCCGGACGAAATCGTCGAGGGCCGAGGTCACGCGCTCGAGAGCGGTCTGCGCTGACGTCGTCGTCGATTCCGCGCGAAGCGTCGCGATTGCGCCGCGGAGCGCCTCGACCGCCTGCGAGACCTTCTGCGCCCAGAAACCTCCGCCCTGCCCGGCCGCGACGTATCCGCGCTGCGACGCGCGCAGCTCGACGAGCGACTGCGCCGCCGAACGAACGGATGCATCGAACACCGCTGCCTGCGCCGCTGCGGCTGACGCCTGCGAGTCCGCTTTCCAGAAGAGATAAGCCGCCGTGGTCATCGCCGCGAGGAACAAAACCAGAAGGGTCAGGCGGGCGGCTCGATTGTGCATTTACAGTGTCGCGCGAACGGGAGAGTTCAGCGAATCGTTCTGCATCGTTGCCAAAGCTACTATAGCATCAGCGATCTCTCCTGCATCATGCGTATCGTCGCGATCGTGAATCCGATGTCGGGCGCCGGAATGGATCCGGCAGTCGCGAATGGCCGGCTCGCGATGATTCGCGACGAAGTCGGACGGCGTCGCCTCGACTGCTCAGTGCATCTGACCGAACGTGCGGGTCACGCTCGCGAGTTGGCGGCGCGCGCCGCCGAAGACCGTACCGATCTTGTAATCGTCTGGGGCGGCGACGGCACGGTCAACGAGGTCGGCGGCGGTCTCGGGGGCAGCCAGACCGCGATGGGTCTGATTCCCGCCGGCTCCGGAAACGGTCTCGCCGCCGCGCTCGGCGTTTCCAGGGATCCGCGCGCGGCCCTCGCAACGGCGCTCGACGGCCGAACGATAGCGGTGGACATGGGCAGGCTGAACGATCGGCCCTTCTTCAACGTCGCAGGGATCGGGTTCGACGCGCACATTGCACGTCTGTTCAACCAGCGCAGCCGCGGCCGCCGCGGCCCGGTGCCGTACTTCCTCATCGGAGTCCTGGAAGGGTGCCGCTACGCGGGTGCGGAGTACACGATCACCCTCGACGGCGACGCGCCGGGATCGCCGAAAACGCTGAAGGCGCTGCTGATCGCGTTCGCGAACGGATCGGAGTACGGGATGGGGATGCGGATCGCGCCTCTGGCCCGGCTCGACGACGGGCTCCTCGAAGCGCGCATCGTCGAGGATCGGCCCGTGGCGTGGAGGTTCCTGCACGCCCGCCATCTCGCCACCGGCTCGATCGATCGCGCGCCGCGGATCATCTCGAGATCCGTCCGCTCCGCGACCGTCGCGTCGCCCGGCCCTATCGAGTACCACGTGGACGGCGAACCGGGGATTTCCGAGGGTCCCCTCAGCATTTCCGTACAGGCCGGCGCCCTGAACGTGAAGGTGAACTGATTAGAAGACAGGCAGGTAAGGCGTCAGGTAGCGGACGATGACGGTCATCTGATCGGTGAAGAGCAGCAGGCCGATTCCAACGAGCAGCGCGCCGGACGCCAGCTCGATCTTGTGATAGTGACGCCGGATTCGTTTCGATGCGGCGAAGAACTTGTTGATCGCCAGCGCCGTGAGGAGGAACGGGATGCCGAGGCCGAGCGAGTAGACGGCCAGCATCACGACGCCTTCGAGCACGGTGTCCTTCGAGCCCGCAAGCAGCAGAATGCCGGCAAGAATGGGCCCGATGCAGGGCGTCCATCCGAACCCGAACGCCATCCCGACCAGGACAGAACCGACGAGCGTCTTCGGCTTCGATCCCGCCTGAATCCGTTTCTCGGTCTCGAGGAACGGAATCCGGAAGACGCCCATGGTGTGGAGACCAAAGACGATCACGAGCGCGCCGGCGATCTTGCCGAGAATGCTCGAGTTGCGGAAGAGGAACTTGCCGACGGCGCTCGCAGAGGCGCCGAGCGCGATGAAAACGAGCGAGAAGCCGAGAATGAACGCGAGCGCCTTGACGACGACCTGCCGCCGCGCGGCGAGCGCCGCGTCATCCTGCATCTCTTCGAGCGACACGCCGGAGACGAACGACAGGTATCCGGGGATGAGCGGAAGGACGCACGGCGAGATGAAGGACAGGAATCCCGCGCCGAAGGCCGTAATCAGCGTGACGTTTTCGCCCATGTGCAGTGGATCCGGCTAGCGGATCGTCCTCGCTCGAGCTCCGCCGGTCATTTCTCCTTCAGCGGGATCACGCTCAGCAGCGACGAGAGGCCATGACGGCCCTCGAACTTCACGGGCGGCAGGTCCTGGAACATGAAGTCCCACTTCCAGCGTTCCATGGGGTTCGAGGCTTGCAGCCACGTCTGCGCAGACACAGGCCGCGCGAAGGTCAGCGTCGTCAACCCCTCGTACCGGGCGCTGCCGGCCATTGCGGAAGCGATCTCCGCGCGGACGTCGGCGCTCGACGGATACGTCACCGCGGCGCCGAGGGCGAGGGCGACGTCCGAGAAGATCTTCCAGTCCTCCTGGGCGTCCCCCGGCGGCGCCATCGCGCGCGCGGCGGCCTGCAGGCGACCATCCATGTTCACGTACGACGCATCTTTTTCGATCCAGGATGCGCCGGACAGCACGATGTCGGCCGCCTTCGCGACATCCGTCAGCAGCACGCCCTGGTACACGAGCAAAGGCAGCTTGCCGGACTGGCGCGCCGCGAGCAGCCAGCTGACGTCTCCGAGGGACCCGGCAGGCCCCGGATCGAACACGTACAAGACCTTCACGCGCCCTGCCTCCACGCCCTGCTTGAGAGCGGTGAGATCGGCGGCGCCATCCTTGCCGGCGTTGACCGGGAAGCCAGAGATCTCGCGCGCCAGTCACGTTGGGGGCGTCGACGGGAGGCACCTTGAACTTCGTGTCCTGCGGCTGCGGCTTTTCACGCGTCCGCCAGGTCAGGGTGACCGCATGCTCGGGCAGGCCAACCGCTCCTCCGAAACGGCCGAGCACGGCGAGCTCTTCTAGCGACGCGTGCGCGGAGATCAGGAATTGCAGAGCCGCCGGTCCACCCGACTCGGTGAGGCGATCGGCAAGCGCGGCGAGCGCCTGGCTCCAGCTCGCGGGGTCGAGGGCGCCCGACTTGTTCCTGACCATCGGCTGCTGCAGACGTTCGTCGCCCTCGATCCAGTGATAGTCGAAGCGTCCGATGTCACACATCCAGTAGCCGTTGACCTCGGCATTGAAGCGCGGCGTCATGCGCGCGAGGCGCGCGCCCTTTGCCCACTCCGGCTTGGCCTTCAGCCACGCCGTCGTGTTGCAGCCCTTCTCGCACAGCGTGCAGATCGTGTCGACCGCTTCGGGGTTGTCCCACGGCCGCGCCTTGAAGCGATAGTCGCGCGTGGTGATCGCGCCGACCGGACACACGTCCATGAGGTTTCCGGACAGGAGGGAATGAACGCCCTCTTCCTGGAACGTCGCGATCTCGCTGCCGTAGCCGCGATCGACGATGTTGATCTGCGCGTCCGAATCGACCTCGCGCATGAAGCGGACGCACCGCGTGCAGAGAATGCAGCGGTTCCTGTTCAGCATCAGCGTCGGACCGAAATCCACGTCGGCCTTCACGCCCTCGCCGTCGAAAACGCGGCGCGGGAATTCCATCCGGCTCTCGTTGGGGCCGAAGCTGTACGAGAAATCCTGGAGCGGACATTCGCCGCCCTTGTCGCACACGGGACAGTCGAGCGGGTGGTTGATGAGGAGGAACTCGAACACGCTCGAGCGCGCCTCGACGACGTCGGGCGTCTGCGTGTGAACCACCATGCCTTCCGCGACGGTCGTCGAACACGAGGTCTGCAGCTTCGCCATCTTGTCGATCTTGACGATGCAGACGCGGCAGGAACCGTCTATCCCCAGCCCCGGGTGATAGCAGTAATAGGGGACTTTGATGCCGGCCTCGATGGCCGCCTGGAGGACGGTCCGGCCCTTCTCGGCCTTGACGGTCTGGCCGTCAATCGTCAGCGAAACGGTGTCCATAAGCAGTCAATTCTATATCTCTTTGCCATGCACGATTTTCGCTGCAAACGGCCTTGACTTGCGCGTGGGTGCGGACCTAGAGTGGGGGTCTCTCACCCGGCCAACCTCAACCCAGCAGGGGAGGCCAATATGGACGCGCTTCATGTACGTCCGCGTATTCGGTTGGGTCCCGTATTCGAGTGGCTCGTCGCCGCGGCGTTTCTGCTCGCGACGGTCGGCGTGGGTCTGATGATCCTGCGTGAGCTGCGGCCGATCCCCACGAGTGCCCGCGCCACGCCGCCCGCCCGTTCCATCGTGGCGAGTGTTCCTGCCGCGGTCCCCGAGCGAGCTGTGTCGGTACCTGTCCTGCCGTTTCTCGACGGCAAGGAGATCAGGGTCGGCGAAACCGTGTCGGTCGTAGCGGCCCGTCTGGGGCGAGCGGCGGAGAGCGGCCGGCAGGAAGTGGATCGAGGCAGCCTCGGCGAGCGGTTGACCCGCTTCTACGAGTACCTCCGGTTCCAAGTTCATCCTCGTGTTCGAGCCGTTCGAACGGAATGGCGAGCCGAGAGTCGCCGCTATTTACCTTCCCTAAGAGTTCAAGGTTCAAGCTTCGAACCTTGAACCCTGAACCCTGAACCCTGAACCCAAGCCCTCGCCTAGGAACCTGATCGTTCTATTTCGACGAGCGCGGCGTTGTCGCTGTTTGCCTCGACACGCTTGATCGCTCCGGCCTTGGGCTTGAGCGCGATCGTGCGCTCGACGGTTTTCTCTGCAACCGTCACGACGACGTTCTGCGTTTCGCCGTTCATGTAGGTGATGCTGACGGTGACGGGCACCGGCGCGACATCGCCCCGATGCTCGAACTTCACGACGATACTGTTCGCATCCGGTGAGCGATAGCCGAACGACAGCCGCGGGATCGCGGCGCCGTGAATCCACGCGTCGAAGAACGGCGTAAGGTTGCGGCCCGTCGCCGCTTCCATCGCTACGCGGAAATCGTCGCTGCCGGCCTTCTTGAATCGCCACTCCGAGTAGAAACGCCGGAGGCCCCAGAAGAACTGGTCGTCGCCGACGAGGCGGCGCAGCATGTGAACGACCATTGCCGCCTTGTTGTAAACGAGCGCGCGGAACACCGGCCGTTCACCCTTGATGTGTCCAAGCCTGTATCCGAGATAGATCGGTCCCTGCGGCGACGTGTCGATCGCGGATCGGCGCATCTGCCGGATCACAGTGTCGAACACGTTCTCCCCGAGTTCCTTCTGCGCGTAGAGGGCGGCGAAGTACTGCGAGAGGCCTTCGCTCAGCCACTGCTCGTGATAGTTCTTCCACCCGACAGCCTGCCCCCACCATTGGTGCGCGAGCTCGTGCGCGAGATAGAACGAAGGAAAGCTCTCGAAGTTGACGGGGTCGTTGCGCCAGACAACGGGCTGGTTCGGCAGCACCTGGTGCAGCACGGCGAAGTACGCCGGACTGTGTCCGCCGGGCAGCTCGTTCTCCGTGACCGCCAGCGTGAATGCCGGATACGGCGCTTCGCCGATGACCGACGCGTAGAACTGAAGAATGGCGTTCGTCTGCTCCGCAAGCGCACGGGCTCGTCCAACCTGCCGCGGATTGGCCTTGACGGTCAGCGCGAGCATGCGATCGTCCGCGCTCGATTCTGCCGCCGGCGTCTCGGCCGCGGTGGGCGCGGGGTTGCCGGGCTCGGCCGTCACGCGCATGTCGCCGAACGTTCCTGACGACGCGCGGATGTTCAGCGGGACCGTCGAGACTTGTGTGAACCGGCTGATGACGCAGGAGAGATAGCGAACCGGCCGGTCGTTCTGAAAGAGGAACGTCTTCTGCGGCCGGCCGGACACGGGGGTTGCCGCCCGCGGCGGACCGGACTGCGTCCCGCTGGCGACGACGTCGAACTCGTTCGGTACGGTGAGGCGCATCGTCGCGAGCGCGTAGTCGCTGACCGTCGACTGCGGATACCAGTAGGAGTTGTTGCTGTAGATGAAGCGCGGCTCGAGCGGAATCGTCGTGATCTCCCGTTCCTGCTGCTGGTTCTGCCCGAGATGGATCGCCTCGCGATCCATCTCGCTCGGTTCGAGCCGTCCGCTGTAGACGACCGAGAGCGTGAACTCGTTGTCTTTGAAGATCGGGTTCGGCAGATTCACGATCAGGTTGTTCTGATTGACGACGCGCAGGTGCAGCAGGCGTCCGAGGCCGGGCGCGTAGACGCCTCTCACCGTGAGCGCCTCGGCCAGCTTCAGCGTCATGGTCGTCATCGCGCCGGAGCGGACCTTGAAGCGGATGTTCGCGGTGCCGTTGATCCAGTAGCGGTCCGGCGAGAGCGACGCGTCGATCTCGTAGGCGAGCACGTCGTAGTCGACCAGATCGTCTTCGCTGTAGAAGCGTCCCCGCGTCGCGAGCTTCGACGCGGAGGCATAGAGCGAGATATTGCGCCGCCGGCGTCGATCGAAGACGGTGATGTCTTCGGCCTCGTTGCCGGATCGCGCGTAGGTCAGGCTGCCGAAGCGCTTCGTGCGGACTTCGGCGATGAGATCGCCGGCCGACGGCACGAGCGACCAGCGCTCGCGGCTGAGATCCGTGAGATCGAGCTGCAGCGTGCGGCCCAGATACTCGTCGAATACCTCCGACGCGCGCCTGAGATCGGCGGCGGAGACCGCGCGCGCCACGAGCGACTCCGCTTTGAATCGCGACTCGAACTCGGCGGGCCGGATCCGGACGAACGCCGCATCGAATTCCGACTGGAGATCGTCGGCGCCGGAGAAGATCCGGATCTGCGTTCGCTCGGCCTCGTCGGGCGGAGTGAATCGCATGCGGCCGCGTCCCAGGAGGACGACCGCGGTCGGGCCGTCGGGGATCTCCGCGACGAACGCGATGCCGGCCGCCATGTCGAGCGTCAGGTCGGTGCCGCTCAGCACCAGGTTCCGGACGTCGAACTGCCGCGTCGTGTTCAGCATGAGCCGGTACAGCCCCGAGACGGTCGAGACGGGCTCGATGCGTTCGATGCGCCAGTCGTCCGCATTCGCCTTCGGCCCGGGCGGGCGGAGATCGAGCTCCCATGTCGACAGCGCGGCCTCGATCCCGTGCTCGATGAACGTTTCGATCAGCAACCGGCGCTTGCCGCCTTCGATCGTCTGGCGATCGCGCTCCTTGATCACGACGCGCGTGGGTTTGGTGCCGGCTGCGGACGCGAATTCGTCGAGCGACGATGCGTCGGTGTCGCGGACGGCGAGGCCGAGGAGAGCGGATCGATCCGCGGCGCCGAGCGCCTGCTCCAGACGGACGATCAGTTTCTCGATCTCGTCGGGCGGCGAGGGCGGCTGAGCGGAGGCCGGCCGCACGAGCAGGAGACACGCGAGCGCCAGGAGAAGCCGCGGGCCCATGTTGTGATGGTCACATATTAGACCCCGCGCGTAAAAAGCGGGAGTCTTGGGACGAATCCCGCGGAAATCCGGCGATCGCCCGGATCGACGGCTAATCCACTGAGTTCGCTATGGTTCAGGTCAGCCCGGCCGACCGCTTCATGACGAGAATCGTCAGGTCGTCGGTGAACTTGGGCCGGCGCGCGTGCTGATGGACTGCCGCGAGCACTTCGGACGCGATCGCCGAGGGAGATCGATCCGCAACCCGTTCGAGGACGAGCTCGAGACCGCTTTCCTCGAGCGGCTGTCCCGAGGGATCCTCCGCTTCCGTGATGCCGTCGCTGTAGAAGACGAGCAGCTCTCCCGCTTCGAGGACGATTTCGGCCGCGCCGTACTCCGAGTGCTCGAAGAGCCCGAGCGCGATGCCCGTTCCGTGGAGACGTTCGAAGCGGCCGTCGCGCCGGCGGATGAGCGGAGGGTTCTGTCCGGCGTTGACGTATGTGAGCCGGCCGCTCGCGGGATCGTAGAGCGCGTAGACCAGCGTGATGAAACGTGACGCGGGACTGTGCCGGCAGATCTGGATGTTGAGGCGCGCCACGAGCTGCGGCGGCGCGAGCCGCTCCTCGACGAGGGTCCGCATGGCCGCGAGCAGAAGCGCCATCAGCAGCGCCGCCGGGCTGCCCTTGCCCGCTACGTCGCCGAGCGTGACGACAACGCGTCCGTCGGCCTGCGGCAGCACGTCGTAGAAATCGCCGCCGACGGTGTTGGCCGGCTTCGTGAAGCCCGAGATCTCGACGTCGCCCGACGTGTATGTGCCGGTCGGCAGCAGCGCGAGTTGAATCTCGCGCGCGACCTCGAGCTCGCCCTTCAGCGACAATCGCTCTGCGACCTCGAGCAGCACGAGCAGGTTCACCAGCACGAGGCTGACGATGAGCGCGAAGGTCCCGTCCGCCCACACGGGCATGACGACCGCGACGCGGAAGAACGGAATGCCGAGCGGGACCGAGACTGGCGCGAAGCCCTCGAACAGCCGGATGATTCCCAGCAGCGCGATCAGGAGCGCGGCGACGTAGACCGCGCGGCGCGCTGCGGGCAGCTTCAGCGTGAACGCGATGAAGACCTGGCGGAAACGCATGGCCGCGCGCTTCCACCAGGGCAGGCCGGCGAGCTCCTCCCGGTCCAGGCCTCTGGCGAAGAAGTCGTACGCGTCCCGCGTGTCGTCCGTGAAAAGGCGGTGCAGGTCCTCGCCCGAGAGATCGCGCGTATACGTGTGAAGCCACTCACGCGCGCGGTCCGCCGCAGACGAGGGAGGGGCTGGGGAGGCCATAAGGGAATATACGAAGGCTCAGGGCTTTGGGCTCTCGGCTTTAGCAAAGGCATTCCGATCCCAGCCGCTGCGATTTAGGCCTGAGCGCTCGTGGCAAAGCCCAAAGCCAAGAGCCGAAAGCCTAAAGCCTACGAGAGGAACTCCCCCGTAAACCCCGCGATGTCGTCGTAAATCTGCGACAGCTCGTCGGGCGACGCCAGGAATACGACTCTGAAGAAGCCGTCTTCCGGACGCGTGCCGAATCCTGAACCGTAGACGCACAGCACGCCGGTTGCGCGGAGCAGCCCGAGGACGTAGTCCGCGTCGGTCTTTCCTGGCGGCAGCGCGACACGCGGCATCGAGTAGAACGCCGCCGTCGGCGCCACCGCCGTGATGCCCGGGATGGCGTTGAGCCGCTTCGTCGTCAGCTCGGCCCGGACGCGCAGCGCGTCGCGAAACTCCTGCTGGTGCGACCGGTCGCCGTTGAGAGCCGCGACAATGGCGTACTCCATCGGTCCGGTGGCGCAGAGCCTGCCGTCCGCGAGCTTCTTGATCGCGGACAAGACATCGTCCATCCGATCGCCGCCGGAGACGGCCATCCACCCCGCACGCCAGCCTGGAGCGAGGTACGCCTTCGAGAGCGAGGAGAACGAGATCACCGGCGCGTCGGGACGTCCGGACGCGATTGCAGCGACGGGGCCGTCGTACGCGAGATCCGCGTAGACCTCGTCGGCGAGCAGCGGAAAACCGTGGCGATCGGCGATCTCCACGAGCGCCTCGCGGACGCCGCTTGGATACGTCGCGCCCGTCGGATTGTTCGGGTCGATGACGACGAGTGCGCGTGTCGCGGGAGTCACGAGGCTGCGGTACATGCTCGACGTCGGGCAGCCAGCCGCGGCCGGGATCGGTTCGATAGAAAACGGGCCGCGCGCCGATCTTCGCAAGCACAGCTGTGTACAATGGATAGGTCGGGACAGGCACGAGGACGTCATCGCCCGCTTCGGCCAGGGCGGTGAGCGCCAGCTCGATGCCTTCGGACGTCCCGGAGGTAATCACGACCCGGTCCGGAGAGACCGGCATTCCCCGCCGCTCGCAGTCGGCGGCGACCGCTTCCCGCGCCGCCGCAATGCCGACCGACGGCGCATAGCCATTCTTCCCGCCTCGGATCGCTGCTTCGACGGCGTCGAGCATGTGGGGCGGAGTCTTGAAGCCGAAGATGATGGGATCGCCGATGTTGAGATATCGGACCTTCCGTCCGGCTGCCTCAACCTTTTGGGCCTCCGTCACGATATTGCGGATTGCGTAGACAAAGCCCCCGATTCGTGAGGCAACGGGGATGGCGTGGGTCGTACGGACAGCCATTTCCGCAGATTCTATCAGCAAAATCGCGGGTTTCTGGAATGGGCCCGGCTTTTGTAGAAATAACAGGCGCGGTTTTCATAGATCGCGTAAATTCTACGCGATTTAACGGTCGTCTTGGGGACTACAGGTATGTTATCTCATAGCAAATCAAAGACTTATATGCATGGCAGGCTCTTTGGAACAGCTGAGCGCATGCTGGGGCGCCTGGCCGTCCTGTCGGCCTCAGTCCCGGCAGCGCTGTTGATGGGGATGGGGTCGGCGGTCGCGCAGAACACTGCGCCGCCCGCGCCTCCACCCGTCGAGCAGCCGCCGGCCAGGTTCAAGTCGGCAGTGGATTTGGTTTCCGTTTCGGCGGTCGTGAGGGACAAGAAAGGCCGGTTCGTTTCCGATTTGTCCCGCGACGACTTCATCGTCGTGGAAGGCGGCGAGCGGCGGCCGATCATCGGGTTTCAGTCGGAAGCGGATGGGCCGGTTCGGGTCGCGGTGCTCTTTGACATCAGTGGAAGCATGCGGGTGGGGACCAAGGCGGTCGACGCCCGGCAAGCCGCACGACACATCTTCAGCTCGCTGAAGAGCGGAGATCAGGCGGCGCTGTTCGCGTTCGATACACAACTCGATCGCGTGACCGACTTCACGAAGGACTTCAAGGGTCTGGAGTCGAGGCTCGACGACGTCGAGCAGCCGTTCGGTCAGACGTCGCTCTACGATGCGATCGCCGAGACGGCGAAGGCCGTCGCGAACACGTCGGGCGGCAGCGGCCGCATGACACAGCGCGCGGCGATCGTCGTCCTCACCGACGGCATCGATACGAAGAGCCGGCTGACGGCTCCCGAAGTTTCGGCGATCGCGAGCAGCATCGACGTGCCGGTGTATGTCGTGGCGGTCATGTCGCCGGTCGACGACCCGCGCAACCCCGACTACGGCACCGGATCGATGAGCAGCGGCCTCAGCGATCTGGCGCGATGGACGGGCGGAGACATTTTCATCGCGATCTCTCCCGCGCACACGAGCATCGCCGCGCGGCAGATCGTCAGCGAGATGCGGCACCAGTACATGCTGGCGTTCGAAGCGTCGGCGCGGGAAGGCTGGAGGCCGTTGGAAGTTCGAGCCCGCGATCGGGAGCACGTGGTGCGGGCGCGTAGTGGATATTCCGCGGGTGGCGGGGCACCGCCCCCGGCGGGATCGGGTCAGGTTCGAAATAGAGGCGGGCAGGAGAACTGAGAGCTAGAAGCTGAGCGAACGTGGTGGAGACGGGAATCGCGAAAGCAGGAGAGGTGAACGCGGTTCCGACCAGAACGGCACGAAATTGGCGTTCCGGGTTCCAGTGGGTTCCAGTGGGTATCTGACGTTCATAGACGGAGGAGTCTAATCATGAAGAAAGTCGTGCTGGCGGTACCGTTGCTCGCGCTCGTCCTCGGCGGATCTACGGCGTGCGCAACCAAGAAGTTCGTAAGAGGCGAAGTCGGCCAGGTCAACCAGAAGGTCGACACGCTCTCGCGCTCCCTCGAGGAGACGCAGGAGCGGACGCGCGCCAACGAGGCGCGTATCGGTGAAGTCGATCAGAAAGCGTCCGCCGCCGATCAGCGCGCGATGGCTGCCGGCAAGTCGGCTGACGCTGCATCCGCGTCAGCGGCCGCGGTGAACACGCGCGCGGACGCCATCGAAAAGGCGTCCAAGCGGATCGTCTACGAAGTCGTGCTCAACGAAGAGAAGGGCAACTTCAAGTTCGGCACGGCGGCCGTTCCGGAGAACGTCGGGCCCGAGCTCGACGCAGCTGGTGCAGCAGCTGAAGGCGAACCCGAACGGCGCCTACATCGAGATCGAAGGGCACACCGACAACGTCGGCCCCAAGGACATCAACTTCAAGCTCGGCCTCGATCGCGCCGAGAACGTGAAGCGCTACCTGTATGAAACGCACCAGGTGCCGCTCCACAAGATCAACGTCATCAGCTACGGCGAAGAGAAGCCGGTCACCGACAACAAGACCAGAGCCAACCGCGCGCAGAATCGGCGCGTCGTGATCAAGGTGATCGCGTAAGCAGTCACCTGGCCACCCTGCGGAACCCTGTCTCCCGTCCAGGGTTCCGCGGCGGTGGCTCTTTTTCGTGCGGATGTTCGACGACGGGCTTTCACTCCCCATTCATCGCTGCAATCGACCGGGGGCGGATCGCTGGGGGCCATACCGGGCTGGTCCGGTACTGGTGTCCATGATTAACGTCAGCACTTTCGCAGGGTGCTTCGCGTTCCGCCTCCGGTCGGCTGCAGCGATGTTCTTTGCCTCCCCGGCCTTCCTGCTCCCCAGCCCGAGGCGTTCGTTGCGCGACCTAAAGATCGTCGCGTGAGCCGCCGATAACTGGAAACTCACGAGGTTTCATGAGATTCGCTCAGCGCGTGCTGCTCTCCGTGTGTCTTCTCGCCGCGCTGGCGGCTGCCGCCCCGCCGCCGGCCGCGGCGCAATTCGGCATCGGCGCCCGCATGGCCGTGGTGAGGGCCGATACCGAGCTGGAAGATGATTCCGTGCGGTTTTTCGGTGGCCAGATCCGCCTCGGGATCGGTCAGCGCTCCGCCGTGGAAGTATCGCTCGACAGGAAGACGGAGACCTTCGAGCTCCTGAACGAACGCGTCAGGGAGACGCCCATCCAGGCCTCGCTCCTGCTCTACCTGGCTGCCGGCAGCTTCAAGCCCTATGTGCTCGGCGGACCGGGCTGGTACAGCCGCACCGTCGAATCGCTGGACGAAGTCGTGGAAGAGTCCGTCACCACCCGGGAATTCGGATGGCATGCGGGTTTCGGCGCCGAGTTCCGGATGGGCAACCACGCCGGCGTGCACGCAGACTATCGCTACACCTTCCTGAGCTTCGACGATGACGACGACCCTGCCGCCGCGCCCGCGACAGGAACCAACTCGCTCATCACCGGTCTCCTGCCGTCCCACAGTGGCTCGATGTGGACGGTGGGGGTCACTATCTACTTTTGACGGCGGCGGTTCAAGGTTCAGGGTTCAGGGTTCAAGGTTCGGGTTCCCGGTTCCGGTTCGGGGGTTCCCTGAACCTTGAACCCTGAACCCTGAACCTTGAACCCCCAAAATCCCCCCGTAGTATCCTCTCGCTACTTTCAGCAGCAGGAGGATCCATGCCCGTTTCACTCCGCCGAGGCCTGACGGTGTCAGTGCTGAGCGCGACGGCAGCGCTCAGCCTCTCCGCGGCGCCTGTCAAGAAGATCGAGTTCACCGATACCAAGCTGAAGAACGGTCTCCGCGTGATCATCTCGGAGGATCACAACGCGCCGGTCTTCGCCATCGCCGTGAACTACAACGTGGGGTCGCGCGACGAGCGGAAGGGCCGCACGGGTTTCGCGCACCTCTTCGAGCACATGATGTTCAAGGGCTCGGAGAACGTCGGCGCGCTCGAGCATCCGCAGCTCATTTTCGCCAACGGCGGATCGATGAACGGCACGACGAACAAGGACCGCACCCTCTACTACGAGATCCTGCCGGCGAACCAGCTGGATCTCGCGCTCTTCCTCGAGGCCGATCGGATGCGATCCCTCGAGATCACAAAGGCCAACCTGGACAACCAGCGGAACGCGGTCCAGGAGGAGCGCCGGCTCGGCGTCGACAACCAGCCGTACGGCAAGACCTTCGAGGTCCGCGACGAGCTCGCGTACGAGAACTTCGCGTACGAGCACTCCGTCATCGGGTCGATGGCGGATCTGAGCGCCGCCACGGTGGAAGACGTCGCCGCGTTCTTCAAGACCTACTACGCCCCCAACAACGCCGTCGTCAGCATCGTCGGCGACGTGGACGCGAAGGTGACGCTCGAGAAGGTCCGGAAGTACTTCGAAACGATTCCGTCGCAGCCTCCGCCGCCGCAGGTCGACATGACCGAGCCTGCCCAGAAAGAGGAGCGACGCACGACGATCGAGGACAGTCTGGCGCGCCTGACGAGGCTCGACATGGTCTACAAGATCCCGCCGAGCTCACATCCCGACGCCGACGCGCTGCAGGTGCTGTCGAACGTGTTGTCGAGCGGCCGGGCGTCGCGCTTCTTCGAGAACATCGTGCGTCAGAAGGAGCTCTCGACTGGCGTCAGCGCCTTCCCGGGGCAGAACCGCGGCCCGGCGCTCTTCACCGTCGTCGGCACTGTGACGCAGGGCAAGGCCGTCGCCGATCTCGAGGCGGCCATCGAAGCGGAGATCGAGCGCGTCAAGACCGGACCGATTGAGAGCTGGGAGATGGAGAAGGCACGCAACAGCGCGCGAAACCAGCTGGTCAACAACCTCGGCAGCGCGCTCGGCCGCGCGGTGACGCTCGGCGAGGATGCGCTCTTCTACGATCAGCCCGGGCGCCTCAACACCACGGCCGACCGCATCGCGAAGGTGACGCCGGACGATGTGCAGCGGGTCGCGAAACAGTATTTGGTCAAGACGGGCCGGACGGTAGTGATCACCGTGCAGAAGGCGCCCGCCGCGGCGCCGTCGAAGGTCGCGCCGGCGAAAGGAGATCTGTGATGCGCAAGACAGCCGTTTTTCTCGGAGTAACCCTGGCCGCGCTCACGGTCTCTCCGCTGTTCGGGCAGCTCGCGCCCGGCCAGCAGGGGCCGCCCCCGTCGGCCGGGATGGTCATCAAGGGCAAGGCCCCCGTCTCGAACGACGTGCTGAAGGTCAAGCTTCCAAAGCCACAGGAAGCGACGCTCGCCAACGGGCTCAGGTTGATGGTCCTCGAAGACCACCGGCTGCCGCGCGTCTCGTTCCAGATTCTGATCCCCGGCGCCGGCGGCTACTACGATCCGGCACCGATGATCGGGCTGAGCACCTATGCCGCCCAGATGATGCGCGAAGGCACCAAGACGAAGTCGTCCCAGCAGATCTCGCAGGAGCTCGAGACCATGGCTGCGGGCGTGAACGTGGGCAGCGGGGCATCGGGCACGATGGCGACCGTATCGGGCGGTGCGCTGACCGAGAACGTCGGCCGGCTCTTCGATCTCACGGCGGACATCCTCCTCAATCCCTCGTTCCCGCAGGAGGAATGGGATCGGCTGAGGACCCGGGCGCGCACGGGGCTGATTCAGCAGCGCACGCAGCCGGGGTTCCTGTCGCAGGAGCGCTTCTCGAAGGTTGTCTTCGGCGACCATCCCGCCGGCCGAATCTCGCGTGGGCCTGTTCGAGCTGGGTGATCTCCGCGGAGCGTCGTGCCGGATCAGGGTGGAGTTCTCCCAGTCGGCCTGGTCCAGGGTGGCTGACACCACCACCTTGTTGATGGCGTTCATCTGGGCCGCCATCGGGTCGCTGGTGTTCCCGGCGAACGAGGCCGCGAAAGTCTGGTAGGTGACGCGACCCATGAGCATGGTGTCGCCGTTGGCCATGAGCGACCCGACGACCTGGCCGATTTCCGGGCTGAAATACGAGCCGGTCCATGTCTCCGGCGCTTCCACCACGCCGTCGACCGACGTCATCAGTCCCGCGACGATCTTCCGCATTACATCTCCTTGAACTGCTCTGGCGGCCCGCCGTTCCGGCCGCCGTCACTGGTGCTTCGAACCGGCAATCCCGGAATGGACACAGGCCGCGAAAATTCTTTGTCCGACCTCGCCCCGGTAGCCGGACCGGCCAGCCGGGCCAGGCACTGGAGCGCTGCTCGGCGCGCAGCGCGGCGGCGGTGCGGACGGCTGCCCAGCCGGCCGGGGCGAGCGCGCCTGCCACCGCGATGGCCAGTCCTGACAGCGCGAGCAAGACCAGCTCCGGCGCCTGGTACACGTCGAGCGCCGCGACCGGCAGGGCGGTCTGCACGGCATGGCCCATGACCGGCAGCACGCCCCGGTGCAGGGTGACCCCTATCAGTGCCCGGCGATCATCGCGTGGCCGGTCCAGCTCGCATCGCCGCCGAAGCTCTTGGGACAGCTGGCCCGACTGCCCGAGCAGGCCGATCTGCCCGCTGGCCTCCGTGACGCGGTGCAGTGTGCCGGGCTGGGCATGCAGCGCGTCCTGCACCGCGTGTTCCTGTGCGGCCAGGCTGGCCGGGGCAGCGCTCTTCCCGTTGATGAGGAATGGCCCTGGGCGTCCCCCCAGGAGCACCTGTACCTGTTCGGCTGCCGCGTGCGAGAGGCTCAGCCTGGATCCGGTTCAGTGACGTGCTCAGGCCGAACCCGAAGATCACCGCGGTGACACCGGACACTATCGCGGCCAGCATGACCAGGGTCGGGCCCTGGCCGCGCGAATGGTCCAGCCAGGCCGATAGTCACTGGCCGCGACGACCGCAGTTGTCGTCGCTGAGACGCTTGCCTGCCGAGGACGACTCTCGCTCCTCCGGTGAGTTTTGCCTACGGAAACGTGACGTAGCGTGGCCAGCTCCCCGGTAGGACCCGCGGAAAATATCCGCCGTTCGGCGGTGTGTCCTGAAAGGGGAGTGAGGCGATGTAGAAGGTCGCCGGCACGAACCGTGCTGTGCCAGTGATGGAGGTAGGTCCTCCGGGTTCGCCGTGCAGGCGGGGAGCCCAAACCACCGCAAGCTGCGCCGGTTAAGAGCCGGGGTGGTGAGCGTTGCGGAAAAGGCCCGCTGTCAGCGGGTCAGGTGTGTGACGAGAAGACGAACGTGCGTGAACCACTGCTGACGCATCGATAGGCGGAACGATGGCATCAAAACCGGGGATCGGCCGAATCCCCGGGACAAAGGCGCGCGGATGCGTGCCCTCAGCCAGGGGGCGGCCTGCGTGCTGCCCTGGCGGTGCCCGGTGTAGAGGTGGCGTGAGCTCGTCGCAGGCGCTGGCACGGAACAGGAGAACCTGTCGCCCCGATAGCGACGGCCAGGTAGGCGGGGCGACGGTGCCCTGCTGGCTGCGAGAGGGAGGACCGCGAGCGGCGGACACCGTGAGCGGCAGAGTACCGAGGCGGGGCACAGGGGCGGGACGGCTCGTAGTAGCGGTGAAGGTCCTGTAATGGGGCTGGAGCGAAGGGGCCGTGCAGACCAGGGTCAGACCGGGGCCAACCCGCAAGGGGAGGAGCCGAGGGAGCGGACCCAAGCCGAAGGTGAAGTCGTTTGAGATCGATAAGCGCCTCATCGTGCGAGGCGTGGGAGAAGGTCCGGGCCAATAACGGGGCGCCGGGCGTGGACGCGGTCGGCATCGGCCTGTTCGCAGAGCAGCTGAGGGACAATCTGTACAAGCTGTGGAACAGGATGAGCTCGGGGAGCTACTTCCCGGGGCCGGTGCGGGGCGTGGAGATACCGAAGGATCATGGGGAGGGCGTGCGGTTGCTCGGCGTGCCCACGGAGGCGGCATAGTGCCGCATTGTCCAGTGATCCCTCGGGTTTCGTCATTGTCACCCATCCGTTCCACCCGCTGAACGGGCAGCGGCTGGAGATCTTGTATGCCAAGCGCCGCGGGGCGGACACGGTGTTCGTCTGCGCGGGCGGGTTCAGCGGTCAGATGACGCTGCCGCAGGCGTGGACCGACCGGGGCGAGCCGCCCGGGGCTGGCCGGCTGTCGGCCGAGGGGCTCGCCGCGCTCGGCGCCGCGACACGCGCACTGCAGGGTCGTTGATCGTCATGCCTGGCAGCGGCATACTCTTTTGTGATGAAAGAGCAAAAGAACGAGACCGAGACCGGCCTGGCGGGCATGTCCACGCGGCGGCTGCTGTCGCGGCGGCGCGCCCTGGCCGCGCGGCTCGGGGGCGCCGAGCAGGTGCTGTCCGGCTCGCTGACCGAGCAGACGCGGCGGTGCGGCAAGCCCGGCTGCCGGTGCGCCGGCGGCGAGCCGCACGGCCCGTATGCCTTCTTCGCGCCGAAGACCGCGGCCCGGGGCCGGCTGCGGTACGTCCCGGCGTCCCTGGCCGGGGTGGTGCGCCGGTACCTGCGCAACGGCGAGGAGATCGAGCAGCTGCTCGCGGAGATCTCGGCGATCAACGCCGAGCTGCTGGCCCGGCGAGAACTGTCCTAGCCGGTGAGCGCCGCCGTGCTGTCCGGGCCCGCGCGGGCCGAGGCGGTGGCGGCGCTGGCCAACATGACGGCCGCGGCACTGCGGCCCGGGGCGGGAGGTTGCAGTGAACGGCGAGCACAAGATCACGAGCAGTCACCGGGAGCGGGCGGCGCTGATCTACCTGCGCCAGTCCTCGATGGCCCAGGTCCGCCAGCACACCGAGTCGACCAGGAGCCAGTACGGCCTGGCGGACACGGCAGCCGCGCTGGGCTGGCCGCGCAACCTCGATCGAGGTGATCGACACCGACCTGGGGATCTCCGGCAAGTGGGGGGTGGCCCGGGAAGGGTTCACCGAGCTGGTCACCAGGGTCTGCACCGGCGAGGTCGGGGCGATCTTCGGGATCGAGATCACCCGGCTGGCCCGGTCCAACGCCGACGTGGCCCGGCTGGCGGAGTTCGCCCGGATCACCGGCACGCTGCTGATCGACCCGGACGGCGTCTACGACCCCGCCGACGTGAACGACCGCGTCCTGCTGGGGTTCAAGGGCACCATGGGAGAGATGGAACTGCACGTGATGGCCCAGCGGCTGCAGGCCAACAAGCGGGCCGCGGCCGGGCGCGGCGAGCTGCGCACCCCGCTGCCGGTCGGGCTGGTCCACGACGACGCCGGGGATATCGTGATCGACCCCGATGCCGAGGTCCAGGCCGCGATCCGGGACGTGTTCGCCGCGTTCGCCGCGTGCGGGTCGGCCTACGGGGTGGTCGCCGCGTTCGCGGGCCGCCGGTTCCCGCTGCGCGCCTACGGCGGCGCGTGGGCCGGACAGCTGCGCTGGGGCAAGCTCACCCACGCCCGGGTGCTGGGGATCTTGAAGAACCCGGGCTATGCCGGGGCGTACGTGTTCGGCCGCTACACTTCTCGCCGCACCGTCGACCCGGCGGCACGGTGCATACCGCGATCACCGAACGGCCCCGCGCCGAATGGCCCGTGCTGATCAAAGACCACCACGAGGGCTACATCACCTGGGCGGACTACCTGGCGAACGAGGCCAGGCTGGCGGCCAACCACACCGCCGCCGGTGCCCGGCCGCCGCGGGAGGGCACCGCGCTGTGCCAGGGGATCATCGGCTGCGGCAGCTGCGGCAAGCCGATGATGACCAATTACCACACCGATCAGCGGCCCGCCTATGAGTGCAGCTCGCGCCGGGACCGGCTGACCACGCCGTCGTGCCGGTCGGTCGCCGCGGCCTGCGTGGATGCCGCCGTCGCCGGTGCGCTGCTGGACGCGCTCACCCCCGGGCAGGTCGCCCTGGCGCTGTCGGCCGCCGACGAGGTCGCGGGCCGGCACCAGCGGGCCAGCCGGGCCGCCGAGCTCGCGGTCGAACGCGCCCGCTACGACGCCGACCGGGCCGAGCGCGCCTTCTGCGCCGGTCGAGCCGGAGAACCGGCTGGTCGCCCGCTCCCTGGAGGCCCGCTGGGAGGCCAGGCTCGCCGCCCTCGCCGAAGCCGAGCAGGCGCTGCAGGCCGCCCAGCGACACGCTGCCGCCGCTGCCCAGCCGGGACGACCTGGAGAAACTCGCCGCTGACCTGCCCGCCCTGTGGAACGCGCCCACCACCAGCGCCAGGGACCGCAAACGGCTGCTGCGCACCCTGATCGCCGACGTCACCGTGCTGCCCGAGCCCGACCAGGCCAAGGTCCGGATCGGGATCCGCTGGCACACCGGCGCCACCGACGAGCTCATCGCAGACCGGCCGCTGCCTCCCGGCCCGGCCAAGCGAAGCCCGTCCCCGGCAGTGGAGATGGTCCGCACGGCTCGGCCCGACCACCGACACCCGCGACCTGGCCGAACGCCTCAACACCGCCGGGCTGGCCACCGGCCACGGCAAGCCGTTCGACATCGACGCCGTCCAGTGGATCCGCCACGCCTACAAGATCCCGGCCCCAGCCCCTACGCACCCGGCGAGACTCAGCGTCGCCGAGGCCGCCCGCCAGCTGGGCTGCAGCACCGGCGTCATCTACTACTGGATCAAGACCGGGCAGCTCGATGCCCGCCGCGGCGCCGGCAACCGGCTGTGCATCCCCTGGACCGACGACGTCGAGGCCGGCTGCCGTGCCCGCCTGGCCGGATCCGGGCACCTCAACCCCGAAGCCCGGCGCACCAAGCCCCGGCAACGACGCTAAGGCGACCGAAATGTCAGTGCAGTCTGCCATGCTCACGTCAACGGACCCGAGAATGCGGGCCTGACCAGCACACATCTCCACCACACCAGAACATCCCTACACGCGGTTGCAGGAGGGGCAGTATGAATCGTCCGTCCCCAATACGGCCGACCGGGTGGCGCAGACTGCGGCGGCGATGCTGCTGGAGAGAGAACTGGAGCCGGTCTTCCACCGCGACAGCTACGGGTACCGTCCTGGGCGCAGCGCCCATGACGCGCTGGCCGTGTGCCGCCGCCGGTGCTGGACGCAGGACTGGGTGCTGGACCTTGATGTCCGGGCCTTTTTCGACTCCGTTCCGCATTCCCTGTTGCTGAAGGCGGTCGCTCACCACACCGGCGAGCGGTGGGTCCTGCTGTACATCTCGCGGTGGCTGAAAGCGCCGATGCAGATGCCGGACGGGACCATCGTGCGCGCGGGAGAAGGGGACCCCGCAGGGTTCCCCGATTTCGCCGTTGCTGGCTAACCTGTTCATGCACTACGCGTTCGACACGTGGATGGACCGGGAGTTCCCGGGCTGCCCGTTTGAACGCTACGCGGATGACATTGTCGCGCACTGCGACAGCGAGGACCAGGCCCGCCAGCTGCGGGCCGCCATCGCCGAGCGGCTCGGGACCTTGGGTCTTGAGCTGCATCCCGTGAAGACGAAGGTCGTGTACTGCAAGGACGCGAACCGCCGGGGAGACTTCGAGCACACCAGCTTCGATTTCCTCGGCTACACCTTCCGGGGCCGCCTGGCCAAGGGGCCAAGAGGCTACTTCACCGGCTTCTCCCCGGCCATCAGCGCCAAGGCGAAGAAGGCGAAAGGCAAGCAGATCAGGGACTGGCACCTCAACCGCCGCAGCAGCGCGGACCTGTCCGGCCTCGCGAAGGAGATCAATCCCCAGGTCCGGGGCTGGATCAACTATTACGGGGCCTTCTACCGCTCCGAGTTGTGCTTCCTGGCATGGCGCATCAACGAGCATCTCGTCCGGTGGGCCATGCACAAGTTCAAGCGATTCCGCGGCAAGTACGCCAAAGCGATGGCCTGGCTGCAGAAGGTGTATCAGTACAAGCCGGGCCTGTTCGCCCACTGGCAGCTCATCGCGTTCACCTCAGGCCGGACTGTGGGGGCCGGATGACGGGAGACTGTCACGTCCGGTCCTGAGAGCGGCGGGGGGTGAGACTCCCCCCGCCGACTCACCCGGGCGTCGGCTGGAGTCCGGTCCAGGCGACGCCTGCCCATAGTTGGGTGTTATGCGCGCTGAAGAACCGGCTGCGACTCAGCCTGCTCCTCTGGGGTTCCGGCTTGGACGGGATTGAGGGGACGACGCTGGTGGCAGGTTCGTGCAGGTGGCGTGCCGCCAGCGAAGCGCTCGCC
>CAWGBU010000007.1:0-352692 GCA_963820905.1 uncultured Acidobacteriota bacterium
TTGGAGGCGCCGCCCGGATTTGAACCGGGGATGGAGGTTTTGCAGATTAAGCGTGAAAGGCTATGTGGTTGACTCGTCTTGCTTTCTGGTATCTGCCAGATCCTCGTTTTGCCCGTTGTTTGGGCTGTTTTGGACCCAAATTGGACCCAAGTTTGGGTGGAGGTTTCTGCATAGGTTCAGACCTGATTCGCGGTTGCACGGATCAATACGTTACGGGGACTTCCGATGGCCAATTTGGGAGTTTTGGACCCGCACCTGGATTCAGCTGGAAACAGGTCCCGGTGGGCCGCGGAAAATGGGGTTGGAGGCCTCCCTAGGTCTTGAGGTCTTGCGTCGGTCTCCTCTTGCCAGCGAGCCATCGACGATTGCCGCGGCTCGCGTCTCATCGGCTTGTTCCATGTCCGGGGACACTACGGCAGGGGATATGCCATTGACGGTTGTGAAATCGTCAGCGCCACGATCGCTGAGAGTGATGCCTGCCAGACGATAGCCGACACTAGTGGGGACGAGGTTGACCGAAGTGCGACGTAACCCGCTCGGTCTCCCTCAACGTCGCATCAGCTACGCGAGGTAACGGCCGCGCCGAGCGGATTCTGCTAACGTTGGCATTGCTTCGCCGAGAAGAATCCAGCTAGGCGATTGGACCTGGAACCAGCGACGGAACCGGTATAGGAACCACCTCCACGAACGCATCGTAGAGGCCGCTGCCGCCGCCCCAGTCGGTGGGCTCCTCCGGGGTGAGCGCATTGACGGAACGGCGCTGGCCGTCCGCGTCGACGGAGCCGCCGAACGGCATCCACGCGATGCCCGGGCGGACGCGATCGGAGATGCGGCAGACGGCGCGCACTTCGCCGAAACCGTTTCGCACCGCCACCGCGTCGCCTTCCGCGACGCCGCGGCGGCGCGCATCCTCCGCATGGAGCTCGATGAACAGCTGGCCGGCGCGGCGGCGGTGGCGCTCCATGTTGTTGTAGCCGGAATTGAGGTAGTGCAGCTGCTTGCCGGTGATCAGCTGCAGGCCATCGCCTGACGGGATGTCGCCGGCGGACGGCAGCGGATCGAGGCCGGCCTCGCGCTGCGCTTCCGAGTACAGCTCGGCCTTGCCACTGCGGGTCGCGAAGCCGCCGTTCGCAAACGGCATCCAGCCTTCGGGACGATTCAACCGCGCGTAGCCTTCTTCCCACAGCCGCTCGTAAGTGATGCCGTCGAGCCACGGGTGCCCGCTGGCGAGCGCGGCGCGCAGCATCGACTCGTCGCTCTCGAACAAGTACGGCTCGGTGCGTCCCAACGCGGCGGCCAGGCGGCGGAAGAGCTCGGTGTTCGACAGCGATTCGCCGCGCGGCGCGATCGCGGGACGATTCATCGCCAGATACAGATGCCCCCACGCCGGCGAGAGATCGAAGTGCTCGATCTGGCTCGTCGCCGGCAGCACGTAGTCGGCGTAGCGCGCGGTTTCCGTGACGAACAGGTCGTGGACGATCGTGAACAGATCCTCGCGCAGCAGCCCTTCACGAATCCGGTTCTGATTCGGCATCGACACCATCGGGTTGGCGCCGTAGACGATGAGGGAACGAACCGGCGGCGTCAGGCTGCGATTGCAGAGATCGCTGCCGATGTCGCGCATGTTCAGCACGCGAACGCCGGGCTTGTAGACCTCCGGCATCTCGACGCGGTCCATCGCCAGGACGGCGAAGTGCAGCGCGTGAGTGGAGCGTGCAAGACCGCCGCCGCGATGCTTCCACGCTCCGATGAGAACAGGCAGGCAGCCGAGGGCGCGAAACTGCATCGCGCCGTTGCGGTGATGCTCGATGCCAATCAGCGGCCGCAACAACGACGGCGTGGTCGTCGCGTACTCGCGGGCGAACCGCTCGATGTCGGCCGCGGGCAGGCCGACCGTGCCGGCGACGCGCTCCGGTGCGTACTGCTGCACCCGCTCGACGAGCGCGTCGTAGCCGACGGCGTACCTGGACACGTAGTCGTGATCGACCAGATCGTCGCGGACGATCACGTGCATCATGGCGAGCGCGAGCGCGGCGTCGCTGCCGGGCCGGATCTGCAGGTGCCAGTCGGCGGCCTCGGCGGTGCGGGTCCGGATGGGATCGACGACGACGAGCCTGGCCCCGCGGCTCTGCGCTTCGCGCACGAACGGCCAGAAATGCAGGTTGGTGACGATCGTGTTGGTGCCCCACAGCACGATGTAGCGGCTGTGGACGATCTCCTCGGGATCGATCCCGGTGCCGGTGCCGATCGTGACCTTGAGGCCGGCCGCTGCCACGGCGCCGCAGATGTTGCGATCCAGATCGCTGCATCCCATCGATCCGAGCAGACGCCGATCGAGCGACGACTGCTGAATCACTCCCTGGACGCCCGCCGAGCTGTGCGGCAGGATCGCCTCGGCGCCCGATTCGTCCACGATGGTCTTCCATCGCGATGCGATGTCCCCGAGCGCCTCGTCCCAACTGACGCGTTCGAACCTCGCCTCACCCTTCCGGCCGACGCGCTTGAGCGGATGGAGCACGCGATCGGGGTGATAGACGCGATCGAGATAGTGATTCACCTTGGCGCAAAGCGTGCCGCGCGTGAAGGGATGCGCCGGATCGCCGGAAAGCTTCTCGGCGGTGCCGTCGCGCACCTCCACGATCCAGCTGCAGGTGTCCGGACAGTCGTGTCCGCATGCGCCGCGAACAATGTTCATGTTGCTCTCAGCCCATTCTCCAACAGGCGCGCCCCTCGAGTCATGCCAATGGAAAATGGTCCTGCCCTCTCCCCTGTTTGCAGTCGAACGACATCACATCGTCCAGCGACTTCTTCTGACGATAGCCGATATTCGATCCACGTCTGACAAGTACGCGCCCCGACCCGAACACAGGCTTTCGTTCGGATTCTGGAGCGTTGGGTCGGCGGAGACACCAAACGACCGAACGGGGGCGCGAGCAGCACCCCGACACTCGCCTTGCTTGTGACGAGGTATTCGAGCGCTATCGTTCCCGAATTGCTCTCAAACAGAATACCGAGGTTGGGCCCTTCGCCGCCCTCTTGATCGGAGGCTGCGGGAGGTCAGAGGTTTTGGGAACCTCCGCGGCTCCATGAGTAAACGCTTGGCGACTACCCAGGACCGATCTGGCCGCCAATTCGGCGGCGTGTCTTGAGCAAGCGGCTCAAGGCACGACGGGCCTGACTCACAGCGTTGACTATTGGAACAGTTCCTGTTCGAGCGGCAATAGTGGGTGTGCCGCCAACTGGAGGTCGCCGACCACGAGGCGGTCGCGGCCCGAACGATTAGCGATTCTCGATCGGGCCGCCGCGCCCGATTGTCAGCCCTTGACGATGTTGTGAACGTCGAAGATGTCCGGCGGATTGGCGAGCTGGATGCCGACGCCGGCGAGGATCGGCATCAGACGCTTGTCGAAGGCCTCGAACTGCTCCCGCGAATTCCAGATCTCGCTGACCTTAAGGTTGCCATCCGAACCGAAGCAGACGTGGTAGTCGAGCCCGGCCGGTGGCCATTCGCCAGCGTTCTTGATTTGGCGAATCGCCTCGTCGTACTTGTTGGTAGTGAGGGCGATGGGACTGAAACGGACAACGATGCTCATGATATGAGCCTCCGTGACTGGGGTTGCGAATAGATCCGGCGTGATCGGAAAGCGACACGTCGTCGCTGCAAATCGATACTAGCCCTCCTTCGCCAATTTGTTCAGCGATTTGGTAGACGCCGATTCGGGTGCCGGGAGTGAGCGCCAAGTGGCTGGGAGTATAGCCGTTACACCTGTGCGGACTGATTACTCCCGCAACACGCCGTAGTGCAGACGAGAGACGACGCTGGGGCGACCTCGCGGGCAACCCCATTCCGTCGGCGATCGTGTCCAGGGTGGAGTTCTCTGAACCTCCACCCTTCTCACAATCGGCATCGGCCAAGCGGCCGTCGCTCAACACATTGCGCGTTGGCCCCGCTCTGAGCGGCCGAGTGTTGGGTCCATTTGGGTCCACAATCGAGGCGCGGATTGTGCGACTGAAGAACAAACGAGCGGATTTTCTGAATGAAATTTGGAGGCGCCGCCCGGATTTGAACCGGGGATGGAGGTTTTGCAGACCTCTGCCTTACCACTTGGCGACGGCGCCGTCAGGAAGCCCGACTGAAGATTGTGTTACAGGATTCGCCTCAGAGTCCAGAGACCTTCGCGCACGCACAAGGGCCGCGCGCCGCTGAATCGCTGCGTCGGTGAGGCGTCATGATGCTCGAATTCAGGAACTGCGCGTCCGCCTTCGCGTGATCAGGAAGCGAAGGTTGGAGCGGGAAACGGGATTCGAACCCGCGACTTCGACCTTGGCAAGGTCGCACTCTACCACTGAGTTATTCCCGCCCGGCACGACCGCGAACTGACGTGCTGACCGAAGCTCCTAGCGTACCACACGCTCCGGGCGGCGGACAAGGCGACGGACGTCGACCGCCGCACGTGGAGGGCCGCTCCCTACTGGGCGCGCAGCGCGATATTCGGGCTCACGCGAAGCGCCCGACGGAGCGGCACGACGGCGGCGAACGCAAGCGCGGCGCTCAACGCACCCGCGACGCCCGCGAGCGTCATGGCGTCGATCGAGGGGACGGCCGCGGAGAACGTCCGCGCAACCCGCATCAGAAGGAGCGCCGCAGCCCCTCCGGTCAGCAGCCCCCCGACAGCCGGGTGGAACGCGTCGAGGACGATCAGCCGCGCGATGCGGAACCGTCCCGCGCCCAGCGCCGCGCGAAGTCCGATCTCCTTCGTCCGCCGCTCGACGGCGTCCGCCATCGTGCCGTACACCCCCAGCGTCGACATCACGAGCGCAATCAACCCGCACACCGCCACGAGCGTCGTCGTGAGCCGATCGAGCGCGAGGGATTCCGACACGTGCTGCTCGAGCGTCGACATCCGCAGGACGGCCGCGCCATCGCCGGTCGCCGCGACGACGCGGCGGATCGCGTCGAGAGCCGACGACGGCTCGCCGAACGTTCGGACGATCAGAAAGCCGCGGTAGAGATAGTCCTGCGCTGCCGGAACGTATACCGTGGGATGCCGGCCCTGCTGCAGCGTGCGATACGTCCCGGTACGCACCACGCCGACGATCCGGCGCGGCGTTCCCTGACCATCCACGAGGTAGCGCCCGGCCGCCGTCGCGCCCAGGTACCGTCGAGCGAGCAGTTCGTCGACGATGGCCACGGGCTCCGCCAGCGCGTGGTCGGTTCCGTCGAACAGGCGTCCCTCCACGCAGCGGAGCGAGAGCGCGTCGAAGTACCCCGGCGACACGGCGTTGGTGTCGAAGTCCAGCGTGTCGGCGACCTCGGATCCCTTCTGCTCTATCCGGAACGGCAGCCGGTTCCCTCGCCCCAGCGGCAGCGAGCCCGCCCAGCCCGCGGCAGCAACGCCGGGAGTCTCGGCTACTCCGGCGAGCAGCCTGCTGCGAGCGCGTATGCCGCGGACGGGATCGGCGAAGCGTCCCGGGAGCTCCATCGACGCGACGGCAACGCGGCGGACGGTCGACGCGAGGTCACCTTCGAGCGCGTGGGCCAGGCCCGAGATCAGGAGACCCGTGCCCACGAGAAGCAGCGTCGAGAAGGCCACCTGCCCACCGACCAGCATCGCGCGCAGCCGCCCGCCGCCCTGATGATCGGAGACGCCGCCGGCGTCTCCGCGCAGCGCCGTCACGGCGGGCGAGCCGGTGCCTTGCAGCGCAGGCGCGACGCCGAACAACGCGCCCGAGACAATGGCGACACCGAGTGCCACCAGCAGGACCCGCACGTCGAGCCGCGTGTCGAGGAGCGCCGCCTGCTCGACCATGAACAGCGATGGAATCGCCTGGGACGTCCAGGCCGCGAAGAGCAGGCCGAGCGCGCCTCCGGCGAGCGAGAGACACTGCGCTTCGACCAGCAGCTGGCGCACGAGCCGCCCGCGCGAGGCGCCGAGCGCCATCTTGACGGCGATCTCCTGCCGACGGGCAACGGCCCAGGACAGAAGCAGGTTGCCAACCGTGAAGCACGCGCTCACGAGGAGGATCGCCGACGCGCCGCCCACGATCGCGCCGATGAGATACACCTGCCGGCTCGCGCCCGGATCCATCTGCGAGTGCGCCCGCGCCGTCATGAGCCGCGGTGCGTCCGCGTCGAGGACACTGCCCCGATTGGTCGTCGGGTGCCGGCCGGCCAGATCGGCAGAAATCCTGCGGAGCTCGGACGACGCGCGTTCCAGATCGACGCGGGGCCCGAGGCGTCCGATGAGCGACAGGCGTCGATCGCCGCGCGCGCGGCCCGGGGACACGATCGACACCCAGACCTCCGTCTCGCGACCCGCGCGCAGCCCGCGAAAAAGCGCTGGCGCAACGCCGACCACGGCATGCGGACGCTCGCCGATCGTGACCGTCTTCCCGACGACCTCGTCCGCCCCGCCGAGCTGCTCCGCGAGCTCGACGCTCAGAACGGCGCCGGGCGGATCCGCCGACGCGTCCCCCGCCGCGAGCAGGCGGCCGCGATGCGGCTGCATCTGCAGCAGGCTGAAGAAACCGTCAGAGACCGACGCAATCCGCGCGCTCTGGCCAAGCTCGCCGATCCGCACGTTCTCGATCGCGTTGTCGTCGATCGCGGCGACGCCGAGGATCGGCGCGGCCTCTTCCGTGATGGACGCAAAATCCGGATACGACGACTGTCCGTACGGGTCGCCGCTCAGTTCGCTCGTGAAGATGTCGATGAGCCGCGACGGATCCCCGACGCCTGCCGGCCCGCGCAGCAGCAGCGCATGCAGCACGCCGTAGACCGCGGCGTTCGCACCGGTACCGAGCGCGAGGCTGAGGACGACGATGGACGTGATCGTCTTCGCCCGCGCGATCGCGCGCAGTGCGTGGCGGACCTCGTCGACAATCGCCTGGCTACGGCCCATCGAAGGCATCTCTGATGATCGTCAATCTCGGCGCCGTGTCCGCGTCGTCTATCGCGACGACGTCGAAACGGCACGCGACGTTCTCGAGCGCGTGGCGCGACAGATAGTCCAACGCCATCATCGCCAGCCTGTGACGCTTGCGAGGCGTGATGGCTTCGGCGGCCGTGCCGAGGTCGCTGGTCGCGCGCGCTTTCACCTCGACGAACGCCAGCGTATCGCCGTCGCGCGCCACGATGTCGATTTCGCCATACCGGGTGCGGTAGCGGCGCTCGAGAATCGCGTACCCGAGCCGCTGGAGCTCGGCGGCCGCGAGATCCTCGCCGGTTTTACCGAGAGCCTGTCGCGCGAGGGTCATGACGCCAGGCCGTCCTGCAAAACGACAACCGAGGCGGTCCGGGGAATGAAGGTCCGGCTGACCAGCCCCCGCTAAAGCCAGCTACGGCGGCAAACCGGCGGTCCGGTGAAACCGCGCGGCAAGGGCGGTCGATTACGGACAGTGGCCGGCTGAATGCGAACACTCACGGAGTCCGGCTGAAGCCGGACGCTACAGGCATCATAGAAGGCACGTCCGGCTGAAGCCGGACACTACAGGCGTCACGAAAGGCAGGCGTCGGTCAGCGCCTCGTCGAGGATGCGGACGACAACGTCCGATTGATCGCGGGTGAAGATCAGCGGCGGGGCCAGGCGAAGGGCGTTCTTGCCCGCGCCGAGAATCAGCAGCCCGCGGCTGAACGCGGCCTGGACGACGGCGTTGCGCTCCTCCACGGCGCGCGCTTTCGTCGCGCGATCTTTCACGAGCTCGATCCCGATCATCAGGCCCTTTCCGCGGACGTCCCCGATGATCGCGTGCTTCTCCTGAAGGCCCCGGACGCCGTTCATCAGATACGCGCCGACGTCGGCGGCATTGGCAATCAGGCTCGCCTTCAGCAGCTCGATGGTCTTCGTCGCCGCCGCGCACGCGACGGGATTCCCGCCGAACGTGCTGGCGTGCGCGCCAGGCGGCCAGCTCATGATCTCCGCGCGCGCGCAGGTGACGCCGAGCGGCAATCCTGACGCGATCCCCTTCGCGATCGTCACGATGTCCGCCTCGAGCGGAATGTGATCCGAGGCGAACATCCTTCCCGTGCGCCCCATGCCCGACTGCACTTCGTCGACGACGAGCAGGATCCCGTGCTTCCTGGTGAGCTCCCGCAGCCCGAGCAGGAACGACGGCGGCGGCACGACGTAGCCGCCCTCACCCTGGATCGGCTCGACGACAACGGCAGCGACCTCGTCGGGCGCGATGAGGTGCGTGAAGAGCTGATCCTCGATGTACGACAACGACTGCGCCGCGGCCGCCTCCGGGCTCGCCGAGCGGTACGGATCCGGGTACGGCGCGTGGTGGACACCCGGCACGAACGGGCCGAAGCCACGCCGCTGGATCGCCTTGCTGGCGGTGAGCGAGAGCGACCCCATGGATCGGCCGTGAAACGCGCCGAGAAACGCGATGATCCCCTGCCGCTTCGTGTGATACCGCGCGAGCTTGATCGCCGCTTCGGTCGCCTCGGTGCCGGAATTCGCGAAGAACGTCCGGACGTCGCCCGCGATGGGCACGATGGACGCGAGCTCTTCCGCGAGCCGCACCTGCGGCTCGTAGTAGAAGTCCGTCCCCGACATGTGGATGAACTTCTGCGCCTGTTCCGCGATCGCCTTCACGACCTCGGGATGGCTCACACCGGTCGAGTTCACTGCAATCCCCGCGGCGCAGTCGAGGAATCGATTGCCGTCCACGTCCTCGACGATGGCCCCTTCGCCCTTCGCGATCACGAACGGATAGTCCCGCGTGTAGGACGGAGACACGTACTTGCGGTCGCGATCGATGATGGCCCTGGCCTTGGGGCCTGGCAGCGGCGTCTTGATGTCGGGCACGTTCATGGATTGTCGTCTACGTCCTTCGAAAGACGCGGATCTCGCGGATCTCGCGGATCACGGACGTCGATCTATTTTCTTTTCCAGCGCGTCGTACTGCCGGTGTCCTCGAGAACGATACCGCGCGCGTCCAGATCCTTCCTGATGCGATCCGCTTCGGCGAAGTTGCGCGCCGATCGCGCCTCGCGCCGCGCGCCGATCAGCCGCTCGATCTCCTCCACCGGCACGGGCGGCCGCTCGTCTTCTGCGCGGCGCAGCGCGAGCACGCCCAGCACGCGATCGAAGCGATCGAAGACGCCGCGCACCGTGGCGGCGTCCGGGGTGTCGAGCTCCCCCGCGTCGATCGCGGCGTTGAGCTCGCGCACGAGATCGAAGACGACGCCGAGTGCCGCCGCCGTGTTGAGGTCGGCCGCGATGTGCGCAGCGAACGCCTCGCTCGCCGCGCGGAGCCGTTCAACCATCCTGCCGTCCGAAGCAGGGGTCGCCGCACGCGCCGGCAGCGACTCGAGCCGCGCAAGAAAATCCGTGAGCCGGCGCAGCGCCTCCTCGGCCTGCGCCATCGCCGCCCACGAGAACCGCAGCTGCTTGCGGTAGTGGACGCCGAGATACAGGTACCTGAGCGCCGACGGCCGGAACCCCCGATCGACGACGTCCTGGAGGTTGTAGACGTTGCCGAGCGACTTGGACATCTTGTCGGACGTGCCGTCCGGCTCCTCGATCATCAGGTGCTCGACGTGCACCCAGAATCGCGAGAACGGACGTCCGGTCGCCCCTTCGCTCTGGGCGATCTCGTTCTCGTGGTGCGGAAAGATCAGGTCGACGCCGCCGGCGTGGATGTCGAGCGGCGGCTCGCCCAGCAGGCGGAGCGCCATCGCGGAGCACTCGATGTGCCAGCCCGGGCGGCCAGGCCCGATGCCCGGATCCCACGTCGGCTCGTCCGGCTTCGTCGCTTTCCACAGCACGAAGTCGCGCGCGTTCTCCTTGTCGTACTTGTCGCTGTCGACGCGCGCGCCGCTCTTGATCCCCGCATGATCCAGCCGCGCCAGCTTGCCGTACTCCGGCAGCGTTTCGATCTTGAAGTAGATCGAGCCGTCGCTGCGGTACGTGTGGCCCCGCGCCTCGAGCGCCTTGATCGTCTCCCCCATGGCCGCGATGTTCTCGGGGTCGGTCGCGCGCGGGCTCTCGTCGGCGGGCTCCATCCCGAGCGCCGCGGCGTCCGCGCGGTACGCCTGGACGTAGCGATCGGTGTACTCGCGCAGCGGCACGCCCGCCTTCTGCGATTCCAGTATCGTGCGGTCGTCGACGTCGGTGAAGTTCATCACGTGCCGCACCTCGAACCCTTCCTGGTGCTTCAGCGCGCGCCGCAGGACGTCGAGCGCGACGAAGGTCCGGAAGTTTCCGATGTGCCCGCGCGCGTACACGGTCAGGCCGCAGGCATACATGCGCACGCGGTTGTCCCGCAGCGGCGCGAACGGTTCCTCGCGGCGAGTCAGCGTGTTGAACAGACGCATCAAAATGGTCCGGTGAAGAGACGTGGGCTCGTCCGACGCCCGCGGGATCAGTCGGCCGGCACTACGTGGGCAGCGGGTGACGCACTTCGGACGATCGGCCGGCGCATCGCGCCTCGATCCGCAGCTCGTCGTCCGTCTGGTGGAACTCGAGCGTGATCTCGTCGGTGCCGTTCGTGCCCGACGGCGCCACCTTGGCCACGAGCGCCTTGACGGCGTCGCCCGTCGCCGCGGCGTCGGCCGCCCTCCGGCCGACGAACTCGGCGACCTTGACCGCGAGATCCGCAGCCACCGATGGAAACGCGTCCACGGCCGGCACAGAGAGACGCACGATCAGCGTGGGCGCTTCCGGCGGCTGAGACATGACGACGATTCTACAGCGAAATCCGGCCGAACAGCCTGCGCGCGCTGCGGCAGTCCGCGTCGATCTGTCCGCGCAGCGCGTCGACATCCGGAAACGCCCGCTCGTCGCGCAGCCGCTGCACGAACGACAGCCTCAGCTGCCCGCCGTACAGATCGCGGTCGACATCGAAGAGGTGCGCTTCGATCGTGGCGCGATCGACGTCGCCGAACGTCGGGCGGAAGCCGATGTTGGTGACCGACGGATGGACGACGCCGTCGATCGTCACGAGCGTCGCGTACACGCCCGGCGGAGGCGCGAGCTCGTTGTCGGTGCAGAGGTTCGCCGTCGGGAATCCGAGCTCCCGTCCACGGCCGGCGCCGCGCGTGACAGTGCCGTCCACGAAGAAATGATGGCCGAGCAAGGCTGCTGCCTCGTCCACGCGGCCTTCGGATACGAGCCGCCTGATGCGCGTGCTGCTGACGACGAAGTCCTTGTAGCGGACGGGATCGATCTTCTCGGCGCGGAAGCCGTAGCGGGCGCCGAGGCTTCGAAGCACCGTGAACGTGCCGGCGCGATCGTGGCCGAAGAGGAAGTTCGCCCCGACCCACACTTCGGCGACGCGCAGCCACTCGACGAGCACCGTCGCGCACGAAGCGCTCGGGATCCCATCCCGACAGCTCGTGCGTGAACCTGAGCACGGCGACGCCCTGCATCCCGGCCCGGCCGAGCGCCTCGAGCTTCTGCGTGGTCGTCATCAGGAGCGGCGGGGCCTTGTCGGGCCGAAGCACCCGCGACGGGTGCGGATCGAACGTCATCGCCGCAGGCGTGCCGCCCCGCTCCCCCGCCCGCCGCCGCACGCGGTCGATGATCTTCATGTGGCCGCGATGCAGCCCATCGAAGTTCCCGAGCGCCAGGACCGGCTGATGCCATCTCGGCGGCGGGTCGTCGGGGAAGTGAGCGGTTATCAAGGTTCAGGGTTCAGGGTTCAAGGTTCAGGGTTCAAGGTTCAGGGTTCAATCGGGACGACCGAGCGACCGGACGACCGAACGTCCGACTGAGCTTCACAGATCAACGACCAACCCATCATAGGCCAGCTCCATCCCGCCGGGCAGGCGGGCGTTCGTGGCCTCGTGCGGGAGGTCGTGGCACATGTGCGTGAAGTACGTACGCCCGGCGCCGATGCGGCGGCTGGCGTCGACGGCTTCCTCCACCGTGAAGTGTGTCGGGTGCGGGCGATCGCGCAGCGCGTCGATCACGAGCACGTCGAGCCCTTCGAGGAGCGGCCACGACTCGTCCGGGATCCGGCTGCAGTCGGTGAGGTACGCGAAGCCCTTGACGCGCAGCCCGAGGATCGGCCGGTGGCCGTGGAACAGGGGAACGGGCACGATCTCCTGGCGGCCGACGCAGAACGGGCCGCCCACGACGAACGTCACGATCTGCGGAAGCCCCCCGCCCTTCTGCGTCGCGGGATCGAAGGCATACGAGAACGCCTGACGCACGTCGGCGATCGTCCGCTCGTCGCCATAGCACGGGAGCGGGCGCTTCTGCATGAAGTTGTAGCGCCGCACGTCGTCGAGGCCCAGGATGTGATCGGCGTGGCCGTGGGTGAAGAGGATGGCGTCGAGCCGGAGAATGCGGTGGGCGAGCGCCTGCGCGCGAAGGTCGGGGCCCGTGTCCACGAGCAGCGAGAGGTCGTCGTCGGTCTCGATGTGGATCGACGGGCGGAGTCTCTTGTCGCGCGGATCGCCGGATCGGCAGGTCGCGCACGCGCAGCCGATCATGGGCACGCCGCTCGACGTGCCCGTGCCGAGAAAGGTGATCTTCAGGGCTGGATGATCCGTTTGTCGTCCTGCTGGCCCTGGACGTAGCGGAGCCGCAGTTCGTACAGAAGATCGTCGAGCAGGCGCTCCTCCTGCTCGATCAGGTTCCCCTTCGTCTTCTGCTGAAGCATCGTGAGCACTTCGATGATCCGCGCGGCACCGTCGAGATCCTGCTCCCCCTTGCCGCCCGTCGCGGGATCGGCGAGATCGCCGAAGTGCACCGCGGCGGTGGTCGCGAGCGAGAGCACGAAGCCGGAAAACGTGAGATCGGAGCCGACTGAATCGTCCACGATCGAATGCTAGCATAGTCGCGAAATGGCGAAACGATCCCCGAAGACAGCACCCGCGCGGCGCGTGCGGCGCCGCCCCGACAGCGCAAAGAAGCGCGCGCGCGCTCCACGGACGTTGCGTGTGCGCGAGGCAGGCGTTGCGTTTCAGACGCTCGTCGACGTGATGCGGCGGCTTCGCGGCCCTCGCGGATGCCCCTGGGATCGCGAGCAGACACTCGAATCACTTCGTCCGTTCGTGCTGGAGGAAACGTACGAGGTGCTCGACGCGATCGATCGACGGGATCACGAGGATCTGCGGGGCGAGATCGGCGACCTGCTGTTCGAGGGCGTGTTTCTCGCGCAGATCGCGGCCGACGAGCGCCGCTTCACGGTCGTGGATTCGGTGCGCCACGTCACGGCGAAGCTCGTGCGGCGCCACCCGCATGTGTTCGGGCGCACGAAGAACGTCAGGACGCCGGGACAGGTACTCGAGCAATGGGAGCAGATCAAGGCGAGCGAGCAGGCCGAAGCCGGACGTCCGCGATCGGTACTGAAGGGAATGCCCAAGGCCCTGCCGGCACTGCTCGGTGCGCACGAGATTGGCACCCGGGCGGCGGCGGTGGGCTTCGACTGGGCGGCATCCAGGGACGTGGTGAGCAAGATTCGGGAGGAAATCGCGGAGGTCGAAGAGGCGATGGCGAATGAAGGAACCGATCGCGTCGAGGAGGAATTGGGCGACCTGCTGTTCGCGGTCGCGAACCTCGCGAGAAAGGCCGGCGTCGAAGCCGAGTCCGCGCTGAGACGGGCGAATCACAAGTTCAGCGGGCGCTTTCAGAAGATGGAGAGCGCGTTCGAAGCGGATGGCCGATCGATCCACGACGCGACGCTGGAAGAGATGGAACAGGCCTGGGACCGGATCAAGGCGATGCCGTGAACGCGCCGGTACGCCGGTAAAGGGTCCGTCCGCTGGCCCACCCTCTGATGAACACGTCCTTGCCGTCGGTATCGAGGATTACCGCTCCATCGTCAGCGGTCGAAAACAGGGCGGTGTTCATCGCCTGATAGCGCGCGACCACGATCGGCGAGGGATGGCCGAACCGGTTGTCCCGTCCTGCGCTGACGATCGCGACATCCGGCCTCACCGCGTCCAGGAACTCCTGCCGGCTCGACGTCGCGCTGCCATGGTGAGGCGCCTTCAGCAGCATGAAGTTCGACCCTTCGACATGTGTCGCCGCGGCCGCTTCGCCTTCGCGTCCAATGTCGCCCGGCAGGATCACGGTCACTTCTCCGTATCTCACCAACAGAACCACCGAGTCGTCGTTCCTGACACGCTGCCGCTCCCAGTCCGGCAGCGGAGGGTGCAACGCCACGATCTCAACGCCGGCCACGGCAAGGCGATCGCCCGCCTGCACGTTCCGCCACTCGGCGCCGACAACCGCCGACGCGCGACGAAGCACTTCGACCGGCTCGTGCCGAGGAACGCTCACGCCCTCCCAGACCTTGCGCGGTCGGAAGCTGCGGACGATGGCGTTCGCGCCGCCGATGTGATCGGGATCGCCGTGAGTAATGACGAGCGTGTCGAGCGCGCGCACGCCCAGCGCACGCAGCGCACGGGCGACCACGCGCTCGCCGACGTCGAAGGCCGGGCCGGCGGACGGATCCCTGATCGGCGCGGCGGGCAGGCCGCCGGCGTCCACGAGCATGGCGCGGCCATCGGGCAGCGCGATCACCGTGGCATCGCCCTGTCCGACATCGAGAAACGCCAGCCGCAGCGAACCTCCCGGTGCGCCGTCGACGCCGTCGCGGGACGCCGCGTGAGGTCCGATCGCGATGACGGCGCCGAAGGCTGCCGCTATCGCTGCGGCCGCGGGGCGTACCCGTGCGACCGCTACTGCAATCGCCAGCGCGGCATAGTACGCGGCGACGACGCCCCAGGCGGGTGGCGCTACGTCGCGCGCGACCCACGGTGCGATCTCGACCAGGCGCGCCGAGTCGACGAGGCCTCGTGCCGCGAGGTGGACGATGTATCCGGCCCAACGCGAGGTGCCGGGATCCAGGACCGACGCGACGAGCGTCGCCAGCGATCCCGCCTGGACGATCGACATCAACGGAATCGCGGCAAAGTTCAGCAGGAGCCCCGCGCAGGTGATGCGGCCGAAGAACGCCGCCGTGATTGGCGCAAGCACCAGTTCTGCGGCAATCGTGGCGGCCAGCAAACCGCGCGCAGTACGGGCGACCGATGTCCAGAGACCGGCGACGAGCGCTCGCGGTCGACGTCGAGGCGACGCGGAGCTGGCGGCGCCAATCAGAATCGCCGCAGTGGCGCCGAACGAGAGGAGAAAACCCGGATCGAAGATCGTCACCGGCGACCAGGCCAGCGCGAGTACCGCGGCGACGCCGAGCACGTTCAACGAGAACCCGCGGCGCTCGAGAACGCGGCCGGCGAGAAGAATGACGGCCACCGAAATGGCGCGATCGACCGACGGCGCGGAGCCGGCAATTCGCGAATACGCGAGCAGGGCGACGATCGTCATCGCTGACGCCCACTCGAGAGGTACGCGCAGCAGTCGCAGCGTGACGAGGATCATCACGGCCAGGATCGCGATGTTTCCACCGGAAATCGCGATGACGTGATAGGTCCCCGCCTCCTGCAGCCTCCGCTCGTCCTCCTCGGTGAGGCCCGAGCGATCGCCGATGACGATGGCCGTCGCGATGCCGGCGGATCGGCCGTCCCAGCGCCCGACAGACGCGCCGAGCACGGATCGGGCGCGAGCGCGGACTCCCGCGGCCCATTCGTCGAGGGGACTGCCACGGTCCGCGATCTCGACCAGCGCTCCGCTCTTGACGGACCCGACGAGCACGATGCTTCGGCGTGCGAGCGAACGCCGCTCGTCAGGGACACCGGGATTCAGGTAAACGGCAGGCAGCCGAAGGGATGCCGTCGCCTTCACTGAACGTCCCGCGCGCCACTCGCGCATCGCGCCCGGCGCAAGCGTGCCCGCAACCGAGAGACGCACACCGCCGGCGACCGCGCGCTCGCTCCACGCCAGTGACGGCGATCGTCAGCAGCACGCCAGTCGCCGTGACGGCCGCATCCTCGCGAAGCCTCCCGTGCACGACCGCTGACGCGCGCGCATCCCGATCGGCAGTCTCGAACCAGGAAAGAAGCGATGGGTGATAGGCGCGACGCGCCGAGGATTCGCCGAGCGAGACTCCCGCGAGCAGCGCTCCCAGTACCACGCAGGCGGTGGCGTCCTGCGCCCGGCCGTCGCCGCAGCAGCTGACTGCGGCGAGCAGGCAGAGTGCCGACGCGGCGGCGACGCGGAACGCAAACGCGTCAGTGACGAAGTCCGAGAGGATGAGACCGCAGCCGCAGCCCACGGCCAGCGGAACGGCAAGGAGCACTGCCGGCGCGCGCATGACGCCAATTCATGCAAGGAAGCGGCGCGGACGATCTCCGTGGCAAACCGAAGGCTGGGAACGGACTGCGCGCAGAAAACGAGAGGTTGCTAGGCCTTCCCCGTCGCAGTTTCCGAGTGGTGCTCCTGGAGGGCGCGGACCGTGAGGCCCTCGGTGCGCAGCGCGCGGATCGCGTTCACGACCGCGGCGGCGCCGGTCAGCGTCGTGATGCAGGGCACGCCGTGCATCATTGCGACCCGGCGCACGGTCCGATCGTCGAAGAAGGACTCGCGCCCGAGCGGTGTGTTGATGACGAGCTGGATCCGGTTGTTGAGGATCTCGTCGCCGACGTGCGGGCGGCCCTCGTTCACCTTGAACACGATCTCGGTATCGAGGCCGTGGGCGCGGAGAAAGTTCGCGGTCCCGCGCGTCGCGATCAGCTTGAAGCCCGCCGCCTTCAGATCCCGCGCGATCGGCACGACGCCTGGCTTGTCGTAGTTGTTGACCGAAATGAACGCGGCGCCTTCGGACGGAAGCCGGACGCCCGCGCCGATCTGCGCCTTGGCGAACGCCATGCCGAACGACGGCGCGCCGCCCATGACCTCGCCCGTCGACTTCATCTCCGGCCCCAGAATCGTATCGACGCCGGGGAACCGGACGAACGGAAAGACGGGCGTCTTGACGAATACGCCGGCCACCTCGAGATCGGCCGTGAGTCCCTGCTCGGCGAGCGTTCGGCCGATCATCACCCGCGCCGCGACTTTCGCCAGCGGCACGCCCGTCGCCTTCGAGAGGTAGGGCACGGTGCGCGACGCGCGCGGGTTGACCTCGAGCACGTAGACCGTGTCGTCCTTGATCGCGAACTGCGCGTTCATCAGGCCGACGACCTTGAGGGCGCGCGCGATGCGCCGCGTGTAATCCTCAATCTGCGCGACGTGGCGCGGCGCGACGAGGTACGGCGGGACGACGCACGAGCTGTCGCCCGAGTGGATGCCGGCCTCCTCGATGTGCTCCATGATGCCGCCGATCACGACCGCCCCGGTGGCGTCCGCCACGGCGTCGACGTCGAGCTCGAACGCATCCTCGAGGAACTTGTCGATCAGGATCGGATGTCCCGGCGACGCGGCCACGGCGTTCGCCATGTAGCGATCGAGCGTCGCCGTGTCGTACACGATCGCCATCGCGCGGCCACCGAGCACGTACGACGGGCGGACGACGAGCGGGAACCCGATCTTCGCGGCGACGTCGCGCGCTTCCGACACGCTCGTGGCGGTGCCGCTCGGCGCCTGCGGAATCCCGAGATCCCAGAGCAGCTGGGCGAACCGTTCGCGATCCTCCGCCAGGTCGATCGAGTCCGGCGACGTGCCGAGGATGCGGATGCCCGCTTCCTGGAGCGACAGCGCGAGCTTGAGCGGCGTCTGTCCGCCGTACTGCACGACGCACGCGACGTCGCCCCCGCCCTGCTGCTCGCGCGTGATGATCGACGACACGTCCTCGAACGTCAGCGGCTCGAAGTACAGGCGGTCGACGGTGTCGTAGTCGGTCGAGACCGTCTCCGGGTTGCAGTTGATCATCACGGTCTCGAACCCTTCGTCGCGCAGCGCGAACGCGGCGTGACAGCAGCAGTAGTCGAACTCGAGACCCTGTCCGATCCGGTTGGGCCCGCTGCCGAGGATCACGACTTTCCGGCGCGACGTCGGGTCGGCCTCGCATTCCTTCTCGTACGTCCCATACAGATAGGGCGTGAACGACTCGAATTCCGCCGCGCACGTGTCGATCCGCTTGAACGCCGGCACGAGGCCGTTCTCGAGGCGCAGGCTCCTGACCGCGTCTTCGTCGGTGCCGAGAATCGCGCCGAGATCGCGGTCGCTCAGCCCCGCCCGCTTGAGCGTGCGGAGCATGTCGGTGGAGATGCCGCGCTGACCGACCAGCGCGGCCGAGCGGCAGAGCTCGACGATCTGGGAGAACTGCGTCAGGAACCACGGATCGATCTTCGTCAGCTCGTGCAGCTGCTCGGTCGTCCACCCGCGGTCGAGCGCGCGGAACACCGCCCACATCCGGCGATCGGTCGGAATGGTCAGCTCCCGCTGCAGCACGCCTTCGTCGGCTTCCGAGGGCGGCCCGTCCGCCGGCCGGTTGCCCGGCTGATCGATCAGCGAGCTGCCCGCGCCCAGCTCGAGCGAGCGGAACGCCTTCATGAACGCTTCCTTGAACGTCCGGCCGATCGCCATCACCTCGCCGACCGACTTCATCTGCGTCGTGAGCGTGCGATCGGCGCGCGGGAACTTCTCGAACGCCCACCGCGGCACCTTGACCACGACGTAGTCGATCGTCGGCTCGAACGAGGCGGGCGTGAGCCGCGTGATGTCGTTCGGGATCTCGTCGAGCGTGTAGCCGAGCGCGAGCTTCGCGGCAATCTTCGCGATCGGAAAGCCCGTGGCCTTCGACGCGAGGGCGGACGAGCGCGACACGCGCGGGTTCATCTCGATGACGATGATCCGGCCGTCCGCGGGATTGATGGCGAACTGGATGTTCGACCCGCCGGTCTCGACGCCGACGCGCCGGATGATGCGGCGCCCCAGATCGCGCATGCGCTGGTACTCGCGGTCCGTCAGCGTGAGCGCGGGGGCGACCGTGATGCTGTCGCCGGTGTGGACACCCATCGGATCGACGTTCTCGATCGAGCAGATGACCACGAAGTTGTCCGCGCGATCGCGCATGACCTCGAGCTCGAATTCCTTCCAGCCGATGACCGATTCCTCGAGCAGCACCTCGTGGACCGGGCTCATGTCGATGCCGCGGCCCGCCAGCTCGCGGAACTCTTCGATGTTGTACGCGATGCCGCCGCCGACGCCGCCGAGCGTGAACGACGGCCGGATGATCACCGGGAAGCCCAGCTCGTCCACGACCGCCAGCGCTTCCTCGATCGACTTCACGTAGCGGCTGTTCGGGACATCCGCGCCGATCTCGCGCATCGCGTCGCGGAAGAGCAGACGATCCTCGGCGACCTTGATCGCCTCGACCGACGCGCCAATCAGCTCGACGCCGTACTTCGCGAGCGTACCGTTCTCGCCAAGCGCGACCGCGAGGTTGAGCGCCGTCTGCCCGCCGACGGTCGGAAGCACCGCGTCGGGCTTCTCGCGCTCGATGATCGCGGCCAGAACCTCGGGCGTCAGCGGCTCGACGTAGGTGCGATCGGCGAGCTCCGGGTCCGTCATGATCGTCGCCGGATTGCTGTTGACGAGGATGACCTCGAGCCCTTCGTCGCGCAGGGCCTTGCACGCCTGCGTGCCGGAATAGTCGAACTCGCACCCCTGGCCGATGACGATCGGGCCCGAGCCGATGACGAGGATCCGCTTGATATCTGTACGCTTAGGCATGGAAATCGCGACCGCTCACGCCCGCTTTTCCATCTCGTCCAGGAACTGCCTGAAGAGATAGTCGGCGTCGTGCGGGCCGGGTGCGGCCTCTGGATGGTACTGCACGCAGAAGACCGGCCTGGTTCGATGCCGCAGTCCTTCGATCGTCTGATCGTACAGGTTGATGTGCGTCACCTTGACGTCCGGCGGCAGGGAATCGGGATTCACGGCGAAGCCGTGATTCTGCGACGTGATCTCGACCTTGCCGCTCTCGAGCTCCTTGACCGGATGGTTCGCACCCCGATGCCCGAACTTCAGCTTGTAGGTCTCGGCGCCCATCGCGAGCGAGAGGATCTGATGACCGAGGCAGATGCCGAACACCGGCACGTCCGACTTCACGAGCGCGCGCGCGTTGTCGACCGCATAGTCGAGCACGGCCGGATCGCCGGGGCCGTTGCTGAGGAACACGCCGTCGGGGCCTGACGCCAGCAGGTCCGCGGCCGGCGCCGTCGCGGGATACACGCGGACGTCGCAGCCGTGCGCGGTGAAGCGCCGCAGGATGTTCCACTTCATGCCGTAGTCGTAGGCGGCGATGCGCAGCGGCCGTCCGGAGCGGCGTTCCGGCGGCGGGGCGAACTCGCCCGTGGCGCTTTCGTCGGGCTGCCAGTCGAACGGGGCGTCGCACGTGACGCCGCGCACCAGGTCCGAGCCTTCCATCTTCGGCAGGTCCCGGGTCTTGTCCACGAGTGCGCGCGGGTCGACGTCGCCAGTCGCGATGATCCCCCGCATGACGCCGGACGATCGAAGCACCCGCGTCAGTGCCCGCGTGTCGACGTCGGAAATCGCGACGATGCCGTGGCGCGTGAGGTACTCGCGAAGCGTCGAGTCGGCGCGCCAGTTGCTGGCGATCGGAGACTGATCCCGGATGATGAACCCGGCCACTCTCGGGCCGCGCGACTCCGAATCCTCGCCGGAGATCCCGTAGTTGCCAATCTCGGGCGAGGTCATCGTCACGATCTGGCCGGTGTACGACGGATCCGTGAGGACTTCCTGGTAGCCCGTCATGGCGGTGTTGAACACGACTTCGCCGCCTGTCTCTCCGGCCGCGCCGGCAGACTCCCCTTCGTACCAGGTACCGTTCTCGAGTGCGAGTGTGGCTTTCATGATTCCGATACGGTGTGCGTCGACGCGCCGGGCGCGTCAGCGGACAATGCGGTCCAGCGATCCCGTGACCTTCGCCGTCGTCCCGCCAACGACGCGCGTCGTCGAGGTCCACGGCTGATGATCGGCGAGCTCGAGCCGAACATCGTGCGAGCCGGCGGCTTGCCCGGTCACGCGGAGAGGCGTCACGCCCAGCGGCTTTCCGTCGATGAAAACGCGCGCGCCCTGCGGCCGCGAGTCGACGAAGATCTCGCCGGTCGTGCCGGCTTGCGGATTCGACTGCGTAGCGGGCGAGGCAGCCGGTGCGGCTGCGGCGGTCTTCGGCGGCGGCACAGGCTTCGAGCGCGATGATGGCTTTGGATCGAGCGTCACGTCGATCGTGCGGGACGAAGCCGAGGCCGAGAGCGTGATCGTCTGCACCGTCACGTTGTACCCCGGCTGCACGACGCGGATCGCGTACTTGCCGAACGGACGCTCGAGCGTCAGGGGCGTGCGGCCCGTCCACTTGCCGTTGATGGTGACCGACGCCTTCGACGGCGTGGACGTCACGGCGATCTTCCCCGTCGTCGCCCGTGCCGCGCGTGGCGGTGCCGCGGGCTTCGCCGGAGGCGGCGCGGGCTTTGGCGCAGGCGGCGCGGCCGTCCTGGCTTCATCCACTGGAGTTGACGGCGGCTTCGATGGAGCGGACGCGGCGCCGCTGGTCGGCGTGACCGTGCCTTCGCTGAAGCTGCTCGGCGCCGGCGTCTGGCCGCTCGTGCCCGGCGTCGATGGCGTGCCGCCTCCAGCAGGTGGAGACGCGTTCCGCGCAATCGTCTCCTGCGACTGCTCGCGGGTCCCGACCACGTATCCGGCCATGTAGCCGAGCACGAGTCCGAGGATCAGCAGGACCGCGCGCTGCAGCCAGTCGATGCGCGGCCGTTCGACAGGAGCTTCGTCTAACGGGACGTACGGAATGTCCGTATCGATGGGCTCGACCGGTCCCTTGATCGGAGGAACGAGCAACCTGTCCGGAGGCGTCGCCGATCGGTCCTGCGCGCGCGGCCACGTTCGTTCCGGCCGAGCGGCCCCCGCCTCACGCGCGTTCGCGGCTTCGCGCGCCCTGAATTCATCCACGGCGACGACGCGGTCAGTCGCTTCCCGCGCAGGCGGCGCCGGAACTTCGACCGGCTCAGGCGCTGCTTGCTCACTCGCGGTGGCGCCCGATGAAGCGCCTCGATCCGAACGGGCAGCGTCGGCCTTTCGTCGCGCTGCCTCGCGGATCGTCAACTCCACGGGCAGCTCGACCGGCACGTGATCGTGCTTGAGCGCAAGATCGAGATCGGCGGATTCCTGGCGCGCAACGACCTCGTGAACGGTGATCTGGTCCGCCGTGATCTCGTCTGCCGTGATCCTGTCCGCGCTGATCTCGTCCGCTGTCGACTCCTTCATGACCGTGTCGGCGGCCTCGGCGTCGACGGCATTCGCAATCTCGAGCGCAGCGACCGACAGTGGCGGAATCGCCGGCGCCTCGGCGGGGACCGCGTCGGCCTCCGCTTCGACCTTCGATTCATGTTCCGTTGAAACTGGAGAATCGGCGAAGAGCGACGCGGAACCGGCCGCCGCGGGGCTCTGCTCGATTGCGGCGCGGTCGACCGGGGGCGCCTTCGGCTTGACCTGGCGCTTTCGCGCCGCGATCGCCTTTCTGGCAGCCTCTCTCGGCGACTCTTCCGACACCAGCGCGCTCGCCTCGCTCGAAAAATCGTCGAGCATCGGGCCGGCACCCGCTTCGACCGCGGCGTCGATTGGCTCGCTCGAACGATCGACTCCCGGCGCATCGTGGCGTACGGCCTCAGCCGAAACTGGCGCCGATTCGACCGGAACTTCGACCACCATGGCCGGAGGGTCGACGGCGGCCACCGCGACGGTTCCGGACTCGAGGGCGCCTGCTTCCTGAAGAGCGGCGACAAGGGCGCCCGCCGAAGCGAACCGCTGCGCGGGATCCTCGTGCATGGCGCGCGCGAGCACTGCGTGCATGCGGTCCGCACTCGAGCCGAGCGATGCGCCGGCCAGCGATCCCATCTGATCGCCCAGCCCCGCCGGTCTCCGTCCCGTCAGGAGCTCGAACGCGATCGCTCCGAGCGAGAACACGTCCGCCGGCGTGCTCCAGGACTTTCCCGCGATACGTTCCGGTGCGCTGTAGGGACGGCGGACCGGTGCTCGCAGGCTGAGCCGATCGAGCGCGTCGACGACGCCGAATCCCGTGGCACGCGCTTCGTCTGGCGTGACGAAGATGTCGCGGGGGTGCAGGGCGCCATGCCCCACGCCTGCCTTGCGCGCAGCGTCGATGGCCGCGCCGAGCTGGGCGATGAACGGAAGGGCCTTGTCGAGGGACGCCGGCGCATAGTGCCGCATGGCGACATCGAGCGATTCGGCGGCGACGTATTCCTCAGCCCGGTAGGCGACGGTCCCCTCGATTCCGGCGGCAACCGGTTCGACGATGGACGGGTGGACGAGGCTTGCCTCGACCGCGCGCCGGAGCTCGTCCGCAAGCGAGCTCGCCTGTTCGGGTGTGAGATCGAGCCGGAATACCTTGACCGCGACGAGTCGATCGCGCGTCGGCTCGTATGTCCTGTAGACGGGACCAAGTGCGCCGACACCGATTTGATGCAGCACCCGGAAGGGGCCGAACGCCGGTGGGGCCGCGAATCCAGTCGGGTCGTCTCTGGTCAGGTACCGTGCTCCTCGTGTCGATGCGAGAGTGGGAAAAAATGTAACACGCTTTGGCCTCGATGTGGCGGCTTTTGGTGGCCGTTTCAAAAAAGACGGATCGGCGGTTCAGGGATCCAACCGCCGTTCTCGCGCGTCGAAGTGGCGGTGGCGGTCTTCTTGACATGCTTCAGAAGGCTCTGAGAGAGTACGAGGCGGTGCCCGGGGAATCGACCTTTGCCGACGGATCGACGCGTACCGCGATCGATGTGCGCCGATTCAGTTGGATCCGACCACTCGCGGGCGACTACGCCTTCAATTTCGAGAACGTTGCCCCGCTCTACGCGGGCGACCCGACGTCGCGCCATGCCTGGGCCGATGCGATCGCCCGGGTACGAGGGGCGTCCCGCCCGCGCGAGGCCGTTGCGGCGATGCTCGGCGCGCAGCAGGAGCGTCGGCAGGCGCCTCCAGCCGCGCGTGCCGCCGCCGCCGATCTCGCCAATCCACAGACGGTCGCGGTCGTCACGGGGCAGCAGGCCGGCGCGTTCGGTGGACCCCTCTTCACGCTGCTGAAGGCCATCACCGCCATCCAGCTCGCGCGCAAGGCCGCGCACGATCATCAAGCCACGGCCGTGGCGATCTTCTGGGTAGATGCCGAGGATCACGACTGGGACGAGATCGCGAGCTGTACGGTGCTCGACGCGGCGTTCCAGCCGCGCACGATCACGCTCCCCAGGCCTGAAGGCGCGGGCGAGCGTCCGGTCGCCGCGCTGAGCCTGGACGGCCGTGTCGAGCAAAGCCTCGAGGAGCTCGCCGCCGCGCTCGGCGAGTCGGAGTTCACGAGAGACGTCATGGCCGCGCTTCGAGCCACCTACCGGCCCGGCGCAGGCGTGGCCGACGCGTTCGCCCGATGGCTCGAAACCGTGCTCGGGCCGCACGGCCTCATCGTGTTCGACTCGTCGGATCCCGCGGCGAAGCCGCTCGTCGCCGATCTGTTCAGCCGGGAACTTCGTCACCCGGGACGCACCGCGGCGCTCGCCGCCGACGCGGGCGGCCTGCTCACCTCCCGCGGGCACTCACCGCAGGTCGTGCCGCAGCCCGACAGCGTGTCGCTCTTCTACATCGACGGCGCGCGCCGTCCGATCCGCCGCCAGGGCGACGAGTTCCTCGCCGGCGATCATGCGTTCAGCGTGGACTCGCTCGTCGAGCAGGCGGCCAGCGCGCCCGACCGCTTCAGCCCCAACGTCCTGCTGCGTCCGATCGCGCAGGACACGCTCTTCCCCACCGTCTGCTACGTGGCCGGGCCGAGCGAGCTCGCGTACCTCGGCCAGCTCCGTCAGGTGTACGACAGCTTCGGCGTGCCGATGCCGCTCATGTATCCGCGGGCGACAGCGACGCTCGTCGATTCGGCGACGGCCCGCTTCATCGCCCGCCACGACGTCCGCGTGGAGGACCTCCAGCGCCAGGACGAATCCGCCCTGAATCACCTGCTGGAGTCGCAGCTGCCGGAATCGGTCGAAACGGCGATCCGCGACGCCGAGTCTGCCGTGAAGCACAGCATGGAGCGGGTCATCGACGCGATGCCGGCGGTCGACCCGACGCTTGCCGGCGCGGCGCGGACGACGCTCTCGAAGATGGAGCACGACCTGCGGAATCTGCAGGGGAAGATGGTCCAGGCGGCCAAGCGGCGCGACGACACGCTCCGCCGTCAGTTCAATCGCGCGCAGTCGCAGATCTTCCCTCACGGGCACGCGCAGGAGCGCACGCTCGGCGTCGTCTATTTCCTCAATCGGTATGGCCCGGGCGTGATCGACCGGCTGCTGACCGATCTGCCGCTCGATCTCGGCCAGCACTGGGTGCTGACGATCTAGTCCTGGTCCGGCTGAAGCCGGACACTACAGGTGTCGGGCTTCTACAGCGCGGCCACGGCGGCGTTCAGCGACTCTTCCGCGCGGCGCAGTTGGTCCAGCGTCTCGACAGTCCACCGCTCGTCGTCTTTCATCCGGCGCTGTGAAGCGCCGATCGCTTCGCGAACCAGCCCGGGCGAGGGGCCGCCCGGCGTCGCGCGCACAGCCACGAAGTGTTCCGGGCTCAGGATCTCGGCGAGCCGATCCTCGTCGTAGACGATGGGCCGGCCGATCGTGGAACGCGATACCTCCGCCAGAATTCCCGCGTGCGAGTCGAGCGGCCGCCGCGTCGCTTCGGCCACGAGCGCCGCCGCGATCCGATGCGCGGACTTGAACGGGACGTCGTGCTCCCGCGCGAGCGTATCGGCGAGCTCGGTCACGGTCACCCACCCTTCGCGCGCGCGCGACGCCATCCGCTCGCGGTCGAACTCCGCACTCGCCATCGACGCGGCGACCAGATCCACCGCGCGAAGCGCGTCGCGGAACGTCGACGACACGAGCGGCTGCAGATCGTCTTCGGTGTCCACGATGTCGCCGAACGGCGTGTTGTGGACGGCGAGAAAGATCGCCTGCGTCTGTCCGAGCGCCATGCTCGCCAGCGACCGTGCGTGCTCGAGCGCGACCGGGTTGCGCTTCTGCGGCATGATGCTGCTCGTCTGCACGAACCCGTCGGCGAGCCTGAGGTACCCGACCTCCGCCGTGCACCACAACAGCAGATCCTGCACGACTCGTCCGAGCCCCGCGACGAGAACGGCCGCGCCCGCGACGTTCTCGAGCAGGTAATCGACGGTCGCGATGCTGCCGTAGGTGTTGCCGGTTGGCCCGTCGAAGCCGAGAAGCGCGGTCGTCCGGTTCCGATCGATCGGGAATCCCGTCCCGGTAATCGCGCACGCGCCGAGCGGGTTCCTGTTCGTCGTCGCGTACGCGGCCTTCAGCCTGGCGTGCATCGCGCTCCAGCTGCTCCACGACGCCGAGCAGATAGTGCGCAACGGTCGTGGCCTGCGCCGGCTGCGTGTGCGTGTGGGCCGCGAAGATCGTCCCGGTGTGGCGCGCGGCGAGGCTCAGGAGCGACTCGCGCAGTCCCAGCGTTCCGCGAAGGAGGTCGAGGACCATCAGGCGCTGCCGCATCCGGTACATCGTCATGTCGATGTCGTTGCGCGACCGCGCCGTGTGCAGCCGTCCGGCGGCATCGTCGCCGCAGGCCTCCACGATCAACCGCTGTACGTAGAAGAAGAGGTCCTCGCAAGTGCCGTCATAGGACGCGCAGCGTACCGCGTCGAGCGGAACCTGCTGAAGCGCGCCGCGAAGCGCCGCGGCGTCGGTCCCGGACACGATCCCGCACTCCGCGAGCATCACGAGATGCGCGTAGTGGATCGCCATCAGCGGCGCGAGGAGCTCGGCCTTCGCGTCCTCGAAGTTCTGAGTCAGAACCAGACGAATGTAGGTGGGATGGAACACAACAGTCGGCAGTCTACAGTCGGCGGTCGGCAGTCTCAATCGGCAGTCCCAGTCGTTAGTCGACAGTCGGGTCGTTTCGTCGACAGTCGGGTCGTTTCGTCGACAGTCGTGTCGTTAGTCGACCGTCGACTGTGACTGCCGACTGAGACTCCCGACTAACGACTGTCGACTGCCGACTGTCAGAATACAACCTTCATGCCCAGCTGCATTTGACGCTGATCGTACCCGGACTTTCCAGCGGTTGGATAGTCGCTGGCGTCAAACGACAGGGGGCTCGCGGGGTTGCCGGCGGCGTCGGTGGTCACGACGCGGTTGACGCCGGCGATGTTCTCCACGTTGAAGAGGTTCTTCGCCTCGAAGAAGAGCTCGATGCGCTGTGAGTCCGTCAGCGGAATGAATCGCGAATACCGCAGATCGAGATAGAACACGCGGCCGAGCTTCCCGGCGTTGCGGTCGACGTTCAGCGGACGGTCGTTGGTGACGCCATCGAGGTTGAGATCCAGGTTCGAGCGCACGTTGAACGGCAGCCCGCTGTTCGCCTGCAGGATGACGCCGACCTGGTTGTGGTTCATCACCGCAGTCAGAAAACCGTCGCCGCTGAACTCGGGCGCGATGACGCTCGCGATCGCGAAGGTGTGCGTCTGATGGAACGGCGTGAGGCCGCCCTCGCGATCCAGGTTCGACGGATCCGACACGCGATCGTCGCCGCTCCCGACCACGTACGTGCCTGTCAGCGGGGCGTTGTCCTCTCCGTGCGCGAAGGTGTAGGTCGCCTGCGCCTGCCAGCCGCGGGTCATGCGCTTGGAGAACGTGGCGGTGAACGCGTTGTAGGTCGCCTCGCCGATCGACCTGAACACGTTCACGTGGTCGAACGTCGTATTCACGCGCGTCGCGGCGTTGACAGCGGTCGAGTAGATCGGCCGGCCGTCGGCCAGCGACTGCGACGTCGGAATCAGATTGACGTCCATCAGCACGGGCAGGTTGCGGCCGATCGAATTGACGTAGCCGACCGCGAGCGACATGTCGCTCCTGAGCGCCCGCTCCACCTGCACGTTCGTCAGCCACGCGGACTGCGTCGAGAAGTCGGGATCGACCCCGATGATGCTCTGGCGAGGGAGGACGAAGGTGGGCGGCACGTTGGCGAGGCTCGTCGGGAACGCGGGCGCGCCCGGAGCCGAACCTGCCACGCTGACCGTGTACGCGCGCGGATCACCGTTGCTGAGAATCGCGTTGTCGTAGAAATCGATGAGCGGGGGCTCGTACATGAGCCCGACCGACGCGCGGACGACCGTCGTCGCGCGGTCGTCGAGCGCCCACGACACGCCGGCCCTGGGCGCGAAGTTGTTCTTGTCGATCCTGAAGTCCTGCGAGAAACCGTTCGCGGCGAACGTGCGCGCCGCGGGCACGTCGAAGACATCGTAGCGGATGCCGAAGAGCACCTTCACGCGCGGGTTGACCTGCCAGTCGTCCTGCACGAACGCGCCATAGAAGGCCGAGCTGTACTCGGCCGTGAGATCGCCGAAGTCCTGCTGGAGGGACGTGTAGCCGAACGGGTTCGCGCCTCCGCTCGCGGTGAGGTAGGTCTCGATGGTCGGGAACGTATAGAGAAAGCGCTCCCCGCGCACGCGATCGTCCGCGATGAACTGCGCGTCGACGCCCGCCTTGAACCCATGCTTCCCGCGAATCCACGTGAGGTTGTCGATGACCTGCCAGATGCCCTGATTGAAATCGAATCCGACCGACGTCGTGTCGCCGATCCGCGGGCCGCCGAAATTCGCGACGCGATCGACGGTGATCCCCGGACCTTCGGCGGACGAGTCGGACGCCGTCCGGAACTGATGGCGCCGCGCGTACTGCACGCGCAACTCGTTGAGCTTGCTGCTCCCGATCGTCGACACGAGCTGCGCCGACGCGGAGTCCATGCGATCGGTGAAGTCCGTCGCGCGATCCGTGGTCGTCAGCCCGCCGCCGATGTTCGACAGCGAGAAGTTCTTGAAGAGGAAATAGCGAACCGCCAGCCGGCTGGACGCCGACACCTGATAGTCGGTCTTGCCGAACAGGAAGTTCACCTGCTGGTGAGCGGGGATGACGCCGCTTGCGGGCAGATCGATGCCGAGCACCTGGGCCGCCGTGGGATTCACCGTGATGACCTGGACACCCGTGATGAGGCTGCGATCGACGTACTGGTACGCGCCGAAGTAGTGCCAGCGGTCCTTGACGACCGGACCGCCGAGGGTCGCGGTGAAGTCGTTGATCTCGGTGTCGGGTTTGAGCGCGGTGTCAGCGAGGAAGAAGGGGCGCGACGACATCGCATTGCGGCGGAAACGGTAGCTGGCGGAACCGTTCAGCGTGTTGGTGCCCGACGGCGTGATCGCGTTGTAGACCATCCCCGTCGTCTGGCCGAACTCCGGCGCGAAGCCGTTGGTAATCACCTTGACCTCGCGCACCAGCACTTCCGAGACGGGAAGCAGCCGGAGCCCCGCGCGATCCTTCTCGGTATTGGTGTTCCCATCCAGCTGATAGTTGGTCCGCATCTGCGTGCCGTTCGCGTTGATGCGGGGCACGCCGAACTCCGGGTTCTCGAACCCCGTCACGTTCGCCTGGAGGAACGCGAAGTTGTAGGGATTCCTCGACACGAGCGGCAGGTTGCGGATTTCCTGCTCGCCGATGGTTCGTCCGAGATCGATCTTTCCGGGCTGCGCGACTGGAGACTCGCTCGTCACCGTCACGGTTTCCGACACGCTGCCAACCGCCAGTTCGACGTTGATCAGGACGATCTGTCCCGCCGAGAGGGACACGCCCTGCTGCTCGAAGGTCTTGAAGCCCTGGAGCTCCGCGATGATCTTGTAGCGGCCGAGCGGCAGCAGGATGGCTCGATAGACGCCGTCGTTGTTGGTCAACGACGTCCGCGCCGCGCCGGTGTCCATGTTCGTCACCGTCACGGTGGCGCCCGGGAGTGCCGCCCCCGTCGTATCGCGAACGACGCCTTCGATGTTCCCGTTCGCGGCCTGGGCCTGCCCGTTGACGCGAACGGCCGTCGCGGAGGTCATGAGCAGAATCAGCGCCACCCGGGTCAATCGTCGACACATGGCATTTCCCCCAAGTTTCCCGGCAAAACCCCGGGTCCGAGTATACAATCTGAACAGGCTCCCCCCAGGAACGCTGTATCTGAGACGCGGTAACCCGGCGCTTCGGTTCAGCCGATATCTCTGACGTGGCCACAGCTGCCGCTCAACACAAACCTGCGCGCCGGCGTCGCCTGACGCTCCGCGCGAAGCACTGGAAGCTCTACGCGCTCGTCGCGCTCGCGGGCCCCTGCGTCGTCCTCGCGGCGGTGCTCGGCTACTACTACTACGTTTACTCGCACATGATCGATGCCCGGCTCCACGGCGAGATGTCCCGCGTCGATCCGCGGGTCTTCGCGCGACCGTTCGAGATCCGCCGGGGCCAGGCCGTCTCGCCGCGCCAGCTCATCGACCGCTTGAACGAGCTTGGCTACGCGCACCGCCCGGGCGCGCCGCAGGCCGGTGAATTCACCGTGGGCCGGGACGCGCTCCTCATCGTGCCGCGCGAGGGCGACCGCAAGGGCCAGACGATCCGCGTGGTCTTCGGCGTCCGATCCGCCAAGACGAAGGAGACGACGGCGATCGATTACATCGAGCTGCCGGGCGGCAAGTCCCGCATCGACGTGCTGACGTTCGACGCGCCGCTGGTCACGGCGCTCATCACGGGGGGCCGCGAGAAACGGCGCGACGTGCCGCTGCAGCTCATCCCGAAGCACATGGTGCAGGCGGTCCTCGCGATCGAGGATCGACGGTTCTACGATCACGTCGGCGTCGATCCGATCGGGATCGCGTCGGCGTTCTGGGAATACCTGTCCGGCAAGCGAGCCTACCTGCGCGGCGGCAGCACCCTCACGCAGCAGTTGATCAAGAACACGTTCCTCACGCCGGAACGCAGCCCGCTGCGCAAGCTGCAGGATCAGTTCATGGCGCTCATCCTCGAGCGCCGGCTGACCAAGGACCAGGTGCTGGAGCTGTATCTGAACGACGTGTCGCTCGGTCAGCGCGGCTCGTTCGCCGTCCACGGCGTCGCCGAAGCGTCGCGGCTCTTCTTCGCCAAGCACATCTCGAACGTGTCGCTGAGCGAGGCGGCGCTCATCGCCGGCGTCATCCAGGCGCCGGCGCGCCTGTCGCCGTTCGAGCATCCCGACCGCGCCAGGGAACGGCGCGACGTCGTGCTCCGCGCGATGGCGGATTCCGGGTTCATCTCCGCCGAGGCCGCGGACCGCACGTCGAAGGAGCCCGTCCAGATCGTTGCGCGCGCGCTCGAATCCGAAGCGCCGTACTTCGTCGACTACATCAGTCAGGAGCTGCAGGACAAGTACAAGGCGGTGGCGAGCTCCGTCGACGCGTACACGACGCTCGATCTCCACCTGCAGCGCATCGCGCACGACGCCGTGCGCGATGGCCTCGTGCGCGTCGACGAGCTGCTCGCGAAGCGGAAGCGCCAGAAGGCGCAGGCCGCGCTCATCGCCGTCGATCCGCGCACCGGCGAAGTGCTCGCGCTCGTCGGCGGCCGGTCCTACAACCAGTCGCAGTTCAACCGGGTCATCAGCGCGCGCCGGCAGCCGGGGTCGGTCTTCAAGCCGTTCGTGTACCTCGCGGCGTTCGAGCACGCCGCCGAGCAGAACCGCACGGATCTCACGCCGGCGACCGTCGTGCTCGACGAGCCGACGACCTTCACGTTCAACGATCAGCCGTGGGATCCGGGCAACTACGAGGGCGACTACGACGGTCCGATCACGCTGCGCCGCGCGCTCGCCCTCTCGCGCAACATCGCGACGATCAAGGTCGCCGAGACGACCGGCTACGGACAGGTCGCGGCGCTCTGGCGCCGCGTCGGCACGAGCATGGCCCCCAGGCCCTATCCGGCAATCGCGCTCGGCGTCTTCGAGGCGACGCCGTACGAGATCGCGTCGGCGTACACGATCTTCCCGAACGGCGGCACCATGCGTCCGCTGCGCGCCATCACGCGCCTCGTCAGCGGCGGGCAGGACGTGGCGCTCCGCACCTCGGCGCCCAAGACGATCGCCCGGCGCGACACGACGTTTCTCGTCATGAACATGATGCGCAGCGTGCTGAACGAAGGCACCGGCGCCGGGGCGCGCGCCGCCGGGTTCACGCCGGACGCCGCCGGAAAGTCCGGCACGACGAACGACCTCCGCGACGCGTGGTTCGTCGGCTTCACGCCCGAACTGCTGACGGTCGTCTGGGTCGGCCTCGACGACAACCAGCCGCTCGGCCTCAGCGGAACGCAGGCCGCGCTGCCGATCTGGACGACGTTCATGATGCGTGCGCTCGCCGGCCGCGAGAGCCCCGCGTTCCAGACGCCTGACGGCGTCCAGTTCGTCCAGATCGATCGCGACACGGGGCTCGTCGCGGGCGCGACCTGTCCCCGGGTGTTCTCGGAAGCCTTCATCGCCGGCACCGAGCCCAAAGAGCCGTGCCATCTGCACGGGAACTGACGCGCGCCCACTGCCGAGGCGCCGGGACCTGCGCCGGTTCTGCGGTACAGATCGACAGTCGTTGTCCAGATCCCTTCGCTTCGCGCTGATCCTGTTCATCGCGGCGTCTGGTGCGTGCCGCAAGGCGCCGACGCCTGCGGAAAACGCCTCCACACCGGCAACTCCTGCGTCGTCCGCGCCCGAGTCGAGCAGCGCAAAGCCCGCTGCGCCGGCGGCACCGGCCGCGCCTGCTCCGCCGGAGGCGCATCCGCTCACGTCGGCGCCGCTCCCGCCGATGCCCGTGCCGAAGGTACTGCCCGACGTAGTCGCGCGCGTGAACAACGAACCCGTCAGGAAGACTGATTTCGATCTCCTGGTGCGCAACGTCGAGATCACCAACAACACGTCGATTCCGGCCGAGCGCCGCGACGAGATCCTGCGGCGCGTGCTCGACGATCTCCTGACGTACACCGTACTCAAGCAGGAAACGCAGGCCCGCAAGATCACGGTGACCGACGCCGAGGTGGACCAGCGCGTCCAGTCGATGCGCAAGTCGGCGCCGAGCGAAGAGGTGTTCACGGCCGCCCTCGCGCAGCGGAAGATGTCACTCGCGCGCCTCCGCGCCGACACGCGCGTCGAGATCGCGATTGGAAAGATGATGACCGCGGTCGCAGCCGAGCAACCCACGACCGACGCGGAAGCCAAGGCCTTCTACGACAAGAACCCGGATCGCTTCAAGCATCCCGACCTCGTGCGCGCCAGCCACATCATGGTGCGGTTCGATCAGGCGGGTGGCGAGGCCGCGAAGGCACAGGCGCGCGCGAAGGCCGACGCGCTGCTCAAGCGCGCGCGGGCGGGCGAGGACTTCGCGACGCTCGCCCGTCAGAACTCGGAGCATGCGAGCGCCCCCGGCGGCGGAGAGTTGAACTTCTTCCCGCGCGAGGATCCGCGCTCGCTCATGCCGCGCGAGTTCACCGACGCCGCGTTCTCGCTGAAGGTCGGAGAGATCAGCGATCTCGTGGCGACGCAGAACGGCTTTCACATCATCAAGGTGACGGATCGCAAGCCGGCCGGCATCAGTCCGCTCGCGGACGTCAACGAACAGCTGAAGCAGGGGCTGGCCGACCAGAAACGCCAGGCCTTCATCGCTCAGCTCCGGCAGAAAGCGAAGATCGAGGTCCTCATCTGAACGAGGAAGTTCTCTCCGCCGCGGCGGATGCCCTCAGGCGCGGCGAAGCCGTCGCGCTCGTGACGGTGGTGCGCGCGCGGGGATCCACGCCGCAGCGGGCCGGCGCCAAGATGCTGGTCTTCGCGGACGGCCGCACGGTCGGCACGATCGGCGGCGGCTGCTACGAGAACGACGCCTGCCTGAAAGCGCGCGACGCGATCGCGTCCGGCCGGCAGTCACTCCTCCACTACGAACTGAACGACGATTTCGCGCAGGAGAACGGTCTCATCTGCGGAGGTCAGATGGACGTCCACGTCGATCCCCTCACGCCCGCGCCGCGCCTCTACGTCATTGGCGCCGGACACGTCGGCTGGCACCTGGCGAACGCGGCGATCGACAGCGGCTTTCGCGTCCACGTCGTCGACGACCGCGAGAAGTTCGCGAACGCGGAGCGATTCCCGGCGGCTGACGCGATCGTCGTCGAGCCGATTGCCGAATGGCTGCATGGCGCGGAGATCCCCGCCTTCCGCGTATGTGGTCATCGTCACGCGCGGACATCAGAACGACCTCGAGGCGATGCGCGCGCTCGCAGCGCGCGACCTGCGGTATCTCGGGCTGATTGGCAGCCGCGCCAAGATCGCGCGAATCCGTACGATGCTCCTCGCAGAAGGCATGCCGCCGGAGAGCCTCGACCGCGTGCACGCCCCGATCGGGCTCGACATCGGCGCGGTCACGCCCGCGGAAATTGCCGTCAGCATCCTGGCCGAGCTGATTGCCGTCCGCCGGGGCGTCGAGACCGGGCGCTCTCTCGGAGTCAGGTCCTGACCTGACCCCGATGTCGACGCTCATCCGCAACGCCACCATCCTCACCATGAACGATCGCTGCGACATCGTCGCGGGATCCGTCGCGGTGCGCGACGGCCGGATCACGTCGGTTGGTCCGGAGCCGGACGTCGCCTGCGATCGGGTGATCAACGCCGGCGGCGCCTATCTCCTCCCGGGATTCGTTCAGACTCACGTTCACCTCTGCCAGACGCTCTTTCGAAGTTATGCGGACGACATGCCGCTGCTCGAATGGCTTCGACGACGGGTCTGGCCGATGGAAGCCGCGCACACGCCCGCGACGCTGAGAGCGGCGGCGCGTCTCGCCGCCGCCGAGCTGCTCCTCTCCGGCACGACGAGCGTGCTCACCATGGAAACCGTCCACGACACCGACGTCGTCTTCGAGACGCTGGAAGGAATCGGACTGCGTGCGACGGTCGGCAAGTGCATGATGGACTCCGATCACGATGTCCCGAGGCGGCTGCGCGAAGACACGCAGGCGTCGATCGACGAGAGCATGGCGCTCGGCAAGCGCTGGCACGGCAGGGCGAACGGACGATTGCGGGCGGCATTCGCGCCGCGCTTTGCCGTCTCGTGCTCGCGCAGCCTGCTCGAGGCGGTCGCCGAACTCTCGACACGACATGACGCGATCGTCCACACGCATGCGTCGGAGTCGCGTGACGAAATCGACATCGTCCGGAAGATCTCCGGAGGCCTGTCGAATCTCGAGTACCTTGCCGCGACGGGCCTGGCGAGCGACAGGCTGTGCGCGGCCCATTGCGTGTGGCTGACGGACGCCGAACAGGGGCTGGCCGCCGAGCGGGGTGTGAAAGTCATGCACTGCCCCGGATCCAACCTGAAGCTGGGATCCGGCATCGCACCGGTTGTGGAAATGCGGCGCCGCGGGATCTCGGTTTCGCTTGGTGCGGACGGAGGCGCCTGCAACAATCGCCTCGACATGTTCGACGAGATGCGTCTGGCCGCGACGCTTCAGAGCGTTCAGCTCGGACCAGGCGCCCTTCCCGCACGCGAGGTGCTCTGGATGGCGACGCGGGAAGGCGCGCGGGCCCTCGGCCTCGAGTCCGAAATCGGTTCGATTGAGGTGGGCAAACGGGCCGATCTGATCCTGGTCGACCGCGACCGGCCGCATGTCGCGCCGGACGCCGACCCGTGGTCGACTCTGGTCTATGCCTCGCGCGGCGCCGATGTCCGGCTGACGATGATCGACGGCGACGTGCTGGTGTCTGACGGCTCGCTCGCGAGGCTCGACGGCCGGGAGATCGCGGCCGAGGCTCGCGCAGCAGCCGGGCTGGTGGCCGAACGAGCCGGCATAACGTGACCACCATCGCCAGAGCGCGTCCAACACTGCTATAATGATTAGCAGTCGCCAGTGCCGAGTGCTAACAGTCTATGGTGAGCCATCCATCGCTGCCCGAACGGGATAGACGAATCCTCGGGGCGGTCGTCTCTGCCTACATCGAGCAGGGCGAGCCGATATCGTCGCTCTGGCTTGCCAGGGGCCAGATGGGGGTGTCGTCCGCCACGCTGCGGAACGTCCTGGCGCGCCTGGAAGAGCAAGGCTACGTGCGTCAGCCGCACACGTCGGCGGGCCGCGTTCCGACTGACCTCGGCTATCGCAATTACGTCGACGGTGTTCTGTCGGAGCGCCGCGCAGTCAGATCCGCGCCGACCGTCGAGGCCCGGCTGCGGAACGCGGGGAGCGTCGGGGCGATCCTGGCGCACGTCTCGCAGGAAGTCTCGCGCGCCTCGCACCAGATCGGGTTCGCCATTGCGCCGTCCTCGGATACGACCACGCTCGAGCACCTGAATTTCGTGCTGCTCGACGGCGGCAAGATTCTCGTCGTGGTCGTGGCGGCCGGCGGACAGGTTTCGCACAAGGTCGTCGAGCCCGCCGGGCAGTACGACGCGACCGAGCTCCAGCAGGCGGCGAACTACTTGAACAACGAGTTTCGCGGGCGCACGTTGTCCGACGTGCGGCAGGCGGTCGCGGAGCGGCTGCGCGAAGAGCGCACGCTCTACGATGCGCTCATGGCGCGCGCGCTCGAGCTGGCCCGCGCGACGCTGTCGCAGATGGATTCGGAGCCCGCGGTCTTCGTGCAGGGCACGGCGCTGCTGCTCGAGGACGTCTCGAGCGACGATCCGGACGTCACGCTCGAAACGCTCCGCACGCTCCTGCTCATGATCGAAGAAAAGGCGCGGCTGATTCGGCTGCTGGACGAGTACATCGGCAGCGACGCCCTGATGGTGGTCATCGGCAGCGAGCACAACTCGACCGAATGGCAGCGCTGCAGCCTCGTGTTCTCGACGTACTCCGACGGCCGCGGTACCGGTACGGTCGGCGTAATCGGGCCGACACGGATGGACTACTCGCGCGCGATTCACGCCGTGGACAGCCTTTCGCGGATGGTCAGCAAAGTCGTGAGCGTCAAGGCCTGACCCGCGCGGCATCCGTTCCACCGACAACGGCAATCTGACAGCAATCAATCTCTTCCACTGGAACCATGAACGATCAGAACCAGCAAGCGGACCCGGAAACCGGCGAGGGCGGGGGCGCGGCCGGCGCGACCGTGGACGCCGACGAGGTCCAGCGCCAGCGCGACGAGTACCTACGATCGGCTCCTCCGCAAGACCGCGGAGTTCGACAACTACCGCAAGCGAATCGAACGGGACCGCCAGACGATGGCCGAGAGCGCCGCGGCGGATCTCGTACGCGATCTGCTCCCGCTCGTCGATGACCTCGAGCGCGCGTTGAAAGCTGCCACGAGTCCCGAGGCCGCGGAAGCCTACCGGCGCGGCGTCGAGCTCATCCACCGGCAGCTCCTCGACATTCTGCGGAAGCGCGGCGTGACGGCGATCGACGCCGTCGGCGCGGATTTCGACCCGCACTTTCACGAGGCCGTCGCGTACCGAACCGGCCCACGGGCGCCGCGACGGTGAAGTGATCGAGGAATTCGCGCGCGGCTACATGATCGGCGATCGCCTGATCAGGCCCGCGATGGTGAAGGTGGCCAAGGGTGAATAGCATGCAGGCCGCGAAGCCGGGAACGAGTGGCGCAGGACTGGGTGAGGCGTGAGCACCAACGTGAGCAAACGCGACTACTACGAGGTTCTTGGGGTCGAGCGCGGCGCAAACGATCAGCAGATCAAGAGCGCGTACCGAAAGCTGGCCCTGAAACACCATCCGGATCGCAATCCAGGCAACCGTGAAGCGGAAGAGCACTTCAAGGAAGCGGCCGAGGCTTACGCGGTGCTCGCGGATCGCGAGAAGCGAAGCCTGTACGACCGCTTCGGGCACGCCGGCGTCAGCGGCGCGGGCGCGGGCGGCATCGATCCGACGATCTTTGCGGACTTCTCCGACATCTTCGCGGGAATCGGCGAGACGTTCGGGTTCGGCGACATTTTCGGCGCGCGACGCAGGCGCGGCGGGCCGCAGCGAGGCTCGGACCTGCGGTACGACCTCGAGATCACGTTCATGGAGTCGGCGACCGGCGCCGAGACATCGATCCAGATCCCGCGGGAAGAGACGTGCGAGACGTGTCAGGGATCGGGCGCAGCGAAGGGTACTTCGGCTGAGACCTGCAACCATTGCCGCGGCGCCGGTCAGCTTCGCTACCAGCAGGGGTTCCTGACCGTGGCTCGCCCCTGCCCCAACTGCCGCGGAACCGGCAAGACGATCGCGAAGCCCTGTTCAGCATGCCGCGGCGCTGGCCGCATCGGGCGCGACCGGAAGATCACCGTCAAGATCCCGGCGGGCATCGCCACGGGACAGCGGATGCGCCTGCACGGCGAAGGAGAGCACGGGACCGCCGGCGGGCCTCCTGGCGATCTCTACGTCGTCGTCCACGTCCAGGACCATCACTTCTTCCATCGCGAGGGCGACGACCTCTATTGCGAGGTTCCGATCGCCTTCCCGACGCTCGCCCTCGGCGGGTCCGTCAAGGTGCCGACGCTCAACGGCCACGAGGATCTCCACATTCCGACGGGAACGCAGTCGGGCGCCCGCTTCAAGCTCCGCGGAAAAGGCATGCCCAACGTGTCGGGCCGCGGACATGGCGACCTTCACGTGATCGCCGGGGTGGCCGTTCCCAGGAAACTGAACAAGGAACAGAAGCACCTGCTGGAAGAACTCTCGAGAACGCTCCCCGCGCAGCCGCTCGATCTCGAGCACCAGGAGGCCGGCGACAAGCCGTTCTTCGAGCGCGTGAAAGACATATTTGGCTAGCTCGCCGGCACTGGATCTCTGCTGGCGGCACGGTTCACAGTCCACGGAACTCTTCGAGCAGCTCCACCTCTGTCTCGACGAGTTCTCGCCGCTCGCCATCCAGGATCTCGATGAGTCCGACGGCTGGCGCGTCTTCTTCCGAACGGCCGCGGAGCGCGAGCTCGCGGCCGCCGCCGTTCGCAAGGAACTGGGCGAGCGACTCCGGGCGGTTCACGCGCTGGACGTGGCCGACGAAGGCTGGGCGCGTAGGAGTCAGGCCGGCCTCAGCGCCGTCCGCATCGGCCGTATCGTCGTTGCGCCGCCGTGGCACGCCTTTGACGAGGACGCGAGTCCCGGCATCCGCATCGTGATCGATCCCTCGACCGGCTTCGGCACCGGTCATCACGAGACCACGCGGCTCTGCCTCGGCATCCTGCAGGCGATCGACATCTCCGGTCTGCGCGCGATCGACGTCGGCACGGGATCGGGCGTGCTCGCGATCGCCATGGCCAAGCTCGACGCGCGCGAGGTACTCGCGATCGACAACGATCCTGACGCGCTCGAGAATGCCCGCGACAATGTCCGAACCAATGAATGCGGCCGGGTCGTCGCGATCGGCGAGTCGGATCTGGCTTCGCTCGAAACCGCTCCCGCGGACGTCGTCACCGCGAACCTCACCGCGGCGGTTCTCGCGCGGCACGCCGCGCGCCTGACGGATCTGCTGAGACCCGGCGGCACGCTGGTGGTGAGCGGTTTTGCTCCAGACGAAGCTTCGGCGATCGAGGAATCGTTCCCCACGCTGACCGTGACCGATCGCGCGCACGAGGGCGCATGGGTTGCGCTCGCGCTGCGATTCCTTCGCTGACCTGTACTCTGTGAAGCCGTAAGCCAACCTCTACGGGTTTCGCTCGAGCGCGAACGCGAGGATGGACGCGGCAACGAGCCCCGCCGCGTCGGCGCGAAGCGTCATCCCGCCGAGGGTGATGGCCACGCATCCGGCCGCAACCGCCGCGTGATGCTCGCTGGCGGACCAGCCCCCCTCGGGTCCGACGATGCAGCTCACCGCGTGCGGGCGGTGTTCGTCGAGGACGTCGCGAAGCGGCCGCACCGGGCCGACGTTGGATGAAGGCTCCGTCAGCAGCAGGCGCAGGGTGTCGTCGTTCGACCGCAGCCAGTCCGGAAAAGCCCGTGGAACGTCGATCGACGGCAGTCGTGCCTGGCCGCACTGCTTGGCGGACGAGATGGCGACGCGCTGCCACCTCTCGAGCGCGTGCCCTTTCCTGAACGTGGAGAGCCCGACCTGCGACCGTTCGGCGACGATCGGCGTGATGCGATGCACGCCGGCCATCGTCGCGTCGCGGATCACGCCGTCCATCTTGTCGCCCTTGAGCACCGACTGCACGAGTGTGACAGGGACGGCAGGACCGGCGTCCGTTTCGAGCGGGTCGACGAGCTGAAGCACAGCCCGTTGACGATCGGCGCGCTCGACGCGCGCGCGGAAGACATGCCCGCGGCCATCGAAGATCGCGGCTTCGTCCCCGGAGGCGAGCCGCAGGACGCGCGCCAGGTGATGCGACTCCTCGGGCGTCAGCACGGCGCGTCCGATCGCGGGATCGAGATCGGGCGCGTAGAATCTCGGCAGCGACACGAACGTCATTCTAGGCCAGCCACGGCGGCAAACGCACGGTTCGGGGCTCGACATTCGCGCTATACTTCGAAGCAGCGCAACCAGCCGTCGATCACCTTGCTCTTCAGAGGCCAGACACTCGGGAAGTACAAAATCGCCGCGCCTCTCGGCAGCGGCGGCTTCGGCACCGTTTACCTCGCGCACGATACCTGGATCGACAAGAAGGTCGCCATCAAGGTCCCGCACCGTCAGGGGCTCGACTTCGGCGAGCTGCTGCGCGAGCCTCGCCTGCTCGCGAGCGTCAGCCATCCGAACATCGTCGCGATCACGACCGCGGAGAAGCAGGACAACGTCTTCTTCATCGTGATGGAGTACGTGCAGGGAGAGACGCTCGAGAACATCATCGCGCTCAAGGGACCGCTCGATCTCAATCGGGCGCTCGACTTCACGTGCCAGATCTGCAACGCCGTCGACCATGCACATCGCCAGGGCGTGATCCACCGCGATCTGCGGCCCGCGAACGTCCTGATCACCGAGAACGACATGGCGAAGGTCGCGGACTTCGGTACGTCCAGGTTCCTCGAGATCGCCGCACACGGAACGACCGTCATCGGCAGCCCGCCGTACATGGCGCCCGAGCAGTTCCACGGGAAGGCCGTGTTCGCGTCCGACATCTACTCGCTCGGCGTCACGATGTACCAGATGCTCACGGGCATCCTGCCGTACGATACGCCGGCACCGGGAGATCTGGACAAGCTGATGTCCGGCGAGCTCGTCACCGCGCCGAGGATCAGAAATCCTTCGATTCCGAAAGCCATCAACGACATCGTTCTCCGGGCGATGGCGCCGGACATCACCGCGCGCTACCAGCGCGCGTCGGATCTGCTCGAGGACGTGCTCGCGATCCGAACGCCCAAAGCGCGTCACACCCCGTCGCACGGGCTACCGGCCGCTGACGAACCGGCCCGGGCAGGGCGTACAGTCGCGTGAGGAAGGCGCCGGTCACAAGCGGGTCCGCGACGCGTTCTGCTGGCAATGCCGCAAGCCCCTGCACGCGCGCAGCGATCGCTGCCCGTTCTGCGGAGAAACGCAGTAGAAACGGGCCGATTCGCGAATGGATCGCCGGACTGCCGCCGGCGCCGTGCTAAAATTTCCTCAGGCTTTTTTCGGTTTTCCAGGAGTAGCTGATGTCTTTTTCCGGCTCCGGCAAGATTTGGATGAACGGATCGCTCGTGGACTGGGCGGATGCGAAGATTCACATCGCCTCGCACGTCGTCCACTATGGCAGCGCGGTCTTCGAAGGAGCCCGATGCTACTCGACGCCGCGGGGATCGGCCTGCTTCCAGCTCGACGCGCACATGCGCCGGCTCTTTGACTCGGCGAAGATCTACCGCATGGAACCGACGATCGATCAATCGACGCTGACGAACGCCGTCCTGGACACCATCCGCGCCAACGAGTTCAAGGCCTGTTACATCCGTCCCATCGTCTATCGCGGGTACCACACGCTCGGCGTCAATCCGTTCCCCTGTCCCGTCGACGCGGCCGTGCTGTTGTGGGAATGGGGCGCATATCTCGGACAGGACGCGCTCGAGCAGGGAGTGGACGTCCAGGTCAGCTCCTGGTCCCGCGCCGCCCCAAACACGTTTCCGACGCTCGCGAAGACGGCCGCGAACTACGCGAACTCTCAATTGATCAAGATGGCGGCGGTCGTCGAGGGATACAGTGAAGGCATCGCCCTCGACTCGTTCGGCTACCTCAGCGAAGGCAGCGGACAGAACCTGTTCCTGGTACGCGACGAGATCGTCTACACGCCCCCGCTCAGCTCAGCGGTGCTGCCGGGGATCACGCGGAACACCATCATCACCATCGCGAGAGATCTCGGGTTCACCGTGAAGGAAGAAGTGCTGCCGCGCGAGATGCTCTACATCGCCGACGAAGCGTTCTTCGTGGGGACCGCGGCCGAGATCACGCCGATCCGCTCCGCCGACAAGATCACGATCGGCGCGGGGCGCCGAGGGCCGATCACGGAGGCCATCCAGAGCGCGTTCTTTGCGACGATCAACGGCGACAAGCCCGATCGTCATGGCTGGCTGACGTACGTCTACCCTGGCGAGCCGCGCCAGGCGGTCGCGGCTGGACAGGCATCGGCCGTCGGCCGATAACCGGGTACCGTGCATCTCAACGACCTTCTCAAAATCGCGGCAGCCGCGGGCGCGTCGGACCTCCACCTGAAGGTAGGCAGCTACCCGATGATGAGGGTCAACGGCACGCTCGTCGTCGCCTCGGAAGAAAAACGCCTCGATCGCGCCGATACGGAATCGATGGCGGGACTGCTCTTCACGCCCGAGCACCAGGAGAAGTTCAGGCGCGTCCAGGAAGTGGACCTCGCCTACAGCGTGGCCGGGCTCGGACGTTTCCGGTGCAACGTCTTCCAGCAGCGCGGTACTGTCGGGATGGTGCTCCGTGTCATCCCCACCCGCATCCGCACGATCGACGAGCTCGGGCTGCCGCCGGTCCTCAAGCGCGTCGCGGAAGAGACCCGCGGGCTCGTGCTGGTGACGGGCACCACCGGGAGCGGAAAGAGCACGACCCTCGCCGCGATGATCGACTACATCAACTCGAGCCGGTCCTCGCACATCATGACCGTCGAGGATCCGATCGAGTACCTCCACCGCGATTACCAATCGATCGTCAACCAGCGCGAGGTCGCGGTCGACACCGCGTCGTTCTCCCAGGCGCTCAGGAGCGCGCTGCGCCAGGATCCCGACGTGATTCTGGTCGGCGAGATGCGCGACTTCGAAACCGTCGAGACGGCGCTGCTGGCGGCGGAGACCGGACACCTCGTCTTCTCGACGCTGCACACGCTCGACGCGACCGAAACGATCAACCGGATCATCACCGTCTTCCCGCCGCATCAGCAGCGCCAGATCCGCATCCAGCTGGCGACGGTCCTCAAGGCTGCCGTCTCGCAGCGGCTGATGCCGAGAGCCGACGGCCTTGGCCGCGTGCCGGCGGTGGAGGTGATGATCGCCACACCGTTCATCCGCGAGTGCATCATCGACAAGGACAAGACGAACAGCATTCACGGGGCGATTGCGTCAGGCACGTCGCAGTACGGGATGCAGACGTTCGATCAGTCGATCTTCGGGCTCTACCAGCAGGGATTCGTCACGCTCGAAGAAGCGCTCCGCTGGGCGTCCAACGTCGACGAGTTCAAGCTCAAGGTCCAGGGCATCGCGACGACCGCCGAGATTGCCAGAGACGAGATGGCCCAGACCCGCGGCGTCGTGCAGTCCGACATCATCCGTTTCGGCAGCTGACGCATCGCAGATTGCGATGTCTGCCTACCTCGACGCGCTACACCTGCTCTCGCGCCGCGCGCTCACGGTTTCCGAATGCCGCAGCCGACTCGACGATCGCGGCCACTCCGCTGAACAGATCGACGCGGCGATAGCGCATCTCGTCGAGACCGGCGGGCTCGACGACGGTCGGCTCGCGCGCGCCCACGCGCGAACGTCGGCCGAGGTGAAAGGACGCGGCCGGCTGCGCGCGCAGCGCGAGCTGCAGGCGCGCGGCGTCGACAGGCACGTCGCCGCCGAGGCCATCGCCGACGTCTTCGGCGACAAGGACGAGCGCGCGCTCGTCTCCCGTGCGATCCAGAAGAAGCTGCGAGGGCGGCAGAAGCCCGCGACTCCGGCGGAGTTCGCGAGGTTGTATCAGCACTTGATGCGCCAGGGCTTCACGCCGGCCGTCATCGGCGCCGTGCTTCGGACGATGCGCGGCGGCGCGCGGGCCGTCGACGACGAAGTACAATAAGGGGTCATGCACTCTCGCGAGATCCGCAGCAGCTTCCTCGAGTACTTCCGGAGTAACGGCCACGCGATCGTCCCGAGCGCTCCGCTCGTGCCGGGCGACGATCCGACGCTGCTCTTCACGAACGCCGGGATGAACCAGTTCAAGGACACGTTCCTCGGACGTGAAAAGCGGGCGTACACGCGGGCGACGACGTCGCAGAAGTGCATGCGCGTCAGCGGCAAGCACAACGACCTCGACAACGTCGGTCCGTCACTCCGGCATCACACGTTCTTCGAGATGCTCGGCAATTTCTCGTTCGGGGACTATTTCAAGAAAGACGCGATCCCCTTCGCGTGGGAGCTCCTGACGACGGTGTGGCAGCTGTCGCCGGACCGGCTCTTCCCCACCATCTTCAAGGGAGACGCCGGGATTCCGCGCGACGCCGAGGCGCACGACATCTGGGTGCGCCTCGTGCCGGCGGACCGCATCACCGAGCTCGGCCTCGCCGAGAACTTCTGGGCGATGGGCGAGACCGGGCCGTGCGGCCGCTGTTCGGAGATTCACTACTTCCGCGGCAGTCAGGTGCCGTGCGACGAGGAGCGGCAGGGCCGGCCGTGCCTCGGGATCGATTGCGCCTGCGATCGGTTCGTCGAGGTCTGGAACAACGTGTTCATGGAGTTCGACCGGAAGCCCGACGGGACGCTCACGCCGCTGCCAGCGCCATCAATCGACACGGGCATGGGCCTCGAGCGCATCACCGCGGTCATCCAGGGAAAGCTGGCGAACTACGACACGGATCTCTTCACGCCGATCCTGGCATCGATCGGCGAGCGCGCAGGGCGGCGGTACGGCGCGTCGCTCGACGATCCCGCGGACGTCTCGATGCGCGTGATAGCCGATCACCTCAGGGCGATGACGTTTCTCATCGCCGACGGCGTCGTCCCGTCGAACGAGTGGCGGGGATACGTCCTCCGCAAGATCATGCGGCGCGCGATGCGCCACGGAAAGAAGCTCGGGTTCTCGGAGCCTGTGCTGCACACGCTGGTCGACGTCCTCGTCCAGGAGATGGGCGGCGCCTATCCTGAGCTACCGGGCGGCCGCGACACCATCGTCCGCGTCGTTCGAAGCGAAGAGGAGCGATTCGACGCCGTGCTCACCTCCGGCCTTCCGAAGCTCGAGGACGTGCTCGACCGCGCGGCGGGCTCGACACGCGTCGTCTCTGGCGAAGACGCCTTCCGGCTGTACGACTCCCTCGGCGTGCCGCTGGACTTCATGGAGGACCTCGCGGAACAGCGCCAGCTCACGATCGATCGCGAGGCGTTCGAGCGGGCGATCGAAGGCCAGCGCGAGCGCGCGCGAGCGGGAAGCTCGTTCAAGAAGCTCACGAAGGCGCTGGCGTTGACGATGACGCCGGAACTGGAGCGCGCGCTCGACACAGCCGGCGACGAGTTCGCAGGATACGAAGCAACCGTCGTGCAAGGGACGCCCATCGTTGCGATCTTCGACGAGAGCGGTGCGTCGGTCGAGGAAATCGCCGCGGGCGCGCGCGGATTTCTCGCCATCGGCAGGACTCCGTTCTACGCGGAGGCAGGTGGTCAGGTCTCCGACAGCGGACAGATCACCGGAGCGGACGGGTCGGCAGCCATCGTCGAAGGGCTCGCGCGGCCGTCACAATCCCGTCCACGGCTGCATGCGGTCCGCATCGACAAAGGCGCGTTCCGCCGCGGCCAGATCGTGACGGCCGAGGTCAGCGACGAGCTGCGCGACGCCACGCGCCGCAATCACACCGCCACGCATCTCCTGCACGCGGCGCTGAGGCAGGTGCTCGGCCCGCACGTCAAGCAGGCGGGCTCGCTCGTCGCGCCCGATCGGCTGCGGTTCGACTTCGTCCACCACTCGCCGGTCGCCGATGAGGAGCTTCGGCGGATCGAACAGATCGTCAACGAGCAGATCGTCCGCAACACCCCGGTCGTCACCGAGGTCAAGCAGACCGAAGAGGCCATCGCGCATGGCGCGATGGCGCTCTTCGGCGAGAAGTACGGCGATCGCGTCCGCGTCGTGTCGGTGCCTGGCTTCAGCGTCGAGCTCTGCGGAGGCACGCACGTCCGAGGCACGGGAGACATCGGACCTTTCGTGATTGTCGAGGAGAGCGGCGTCGCGGCGGGTGTCCGGCGTATCGAAGCGCTCACGGGCGGCGGCGCGGTCGTATGGATGCAGCAGCAGCGCGATACGCTCGGATCGGTGTTGAGAGCGCTGAACGCAGCGCCGGCGCAGGCAGTAGAGACCGTTCAACGACTGCTGGCCGACACCAAGCGGCTTGGACGCGAGGTCGAGCAGCTGAAGATGAAGGTCGCGCTCGGGGGCGCGCAACCGGCGGAGGCGCCGCAGGACCAGGCGCGTGACGTCTCCGGCGTGAAGCTCGTCACCAAGCGCGTGGAGGGACTCGAGAAGGGCGCACTGCGCGGCATCTCGGACTCTCTTCGCGACCGTCTCGGCAGCGGCGTCGTCGTCCTCGCTTCGGAGCTCGATGGGAAGGTCGCGGTCGTCGTGGCGGTCTCCAAGGACCTCACGGGACGCGTCCACGCCGGCCGGCTCGTCAAGGAGCTCGCGCCCCTTGTCGGCGGCAGCGGCGGCGGTCGCCCGGACTTCGCCGAAGCCGGTGGCAAGGACGCGTCGCGGATCGACGAGCTGCTCGAGGCGGCGCCAAAAGCGCTCGAGGGTCTGCTCTCCCCGGCCTGATTTCGGGCCCGATCAGAACCGATATCCAATTACAGAATTGCCGGACAGGCGTCCCGTAACGGGACACCAGGGATCCCCCTGTCGCTGTAAGTGATTGACTACAGGCGGGCACTGCCCTTGCCTGAGGGCTTCTCCGGATCAGTCCGCAAAGCCCTGCGTTTCCTGGAGTTGATGAGGTTGAATCTGCGTCGAATCCTGCTCGCGTTCGTGATGCTCGTCGCCGGCGTCCCTGCGGTCGCCGACGCACAGATATATGTGTGGCACGACGCTTCAGGAAACCTCGTCCTGTCGGACCGCCCGAAGGATCCCTCGGCGCGAACCTACTCCGTTCCGACCACGGGCACCGATACCGCGACCGGGTTCAGGACAACCCAGGCCACCGGCGGGCGAGCAGCAAGGTTCGCCAAGCTGATCGACGAGAACGCCGCCGTGCACGGCGTGAGCCCGCACCTCGTGCGCGCCGTCATCCAGCAGGAGTCCGGCTTCAATCCCGACGCGCGTTCGCACAAGGGCGCGATGGGGCTCATGCAGCTGATGCCCGCGACGGCCGCCGAACTCGGCGTGACGAACCCGTACGATCCATCCGAGAACATCCGGGGCGGCGTGAAGTACCTGAAGGAATTGCTCGTGAAGTTCGCGCAGAACGTCGAGCTCGCGCTGGCGGCCTACAACGCGGGGCCCAACGCAGTCGAGCGGTATGGTGCAGTTCCGCCGTATCGGGAAACGCGCGACTACGTCGCGAGGATCAAGACCGTCGTGGACGCGGCGCCCAAGCCGAAGCGGATCTATCGCACCGTCGAAATCGTGGACGGGCGCGAGATTCCCAAGTACTCGACGGTCGAGACCCCGGGCGCCGAGCTCATCGCCACGGCCCCGAACCGCTGACCATCGTCCGCGGTCACTGCCTTCACACGAAAAGAGTCACGTGCCTTCCGGCTTTAGCCGGAAGATCTTCGCCCGAAGGTCCGGCTGAAGCCGGACACTACAGCTGATGTCTGAAGCCGGACACTACAGCTGATCTCCAGGCCAGATATCGGTCAGCGGCCGCGGCACGACGAACGTGACCGTTCCGTCGGGACGGACCTGGACCCGCCCGGAATGTGCGCGAGCCACGCGCGCGACGGCGCCAAGAATCGCTGCTCCGGACGGCCCACACGGATGATCCTGCCAGCCCGATTCGAAGAATCGCGCGACGGCCTCGCGGCTCAATACTCGATCGTCCGCAGTACTCAGCCGGCAGTCGATGATCAGCGCCGGCCGCACGGTCGTCACCTGCGATCGCACTTCGAGGACCGCGTTCGCGTCGGGCGACAGGGCCAGCAGGCATTGCAGCAGTCCCGTGAGCGCCATCTTGCATCTCGGCGCGTCCACGGATATCCGGTACTCCGGCTCCTGTCCGACCACCTCCACGATGTCGATGCGAACGCCGCGAAGCCGTGCCTCGAGCGACACGGCGGCGATCGCCTCGTTCATCAGCTCGCTCGTGGACGACGGCGCGATCTCCAGCGGCGGCGCCGTCCGCGCGAGGAAGTCGGCGGCCGCTGACGCAATCGTCGCGCGAAGGCGCTCGACGGCCGCGAGGTCGTTCAAGACGTTCGATCGCAAGCGCTCGTCGGCGCGGAGAGCCCGTGCCGAAGCGGCAATCGTAGTGTCCGGACGCACTTCCTGGGGCGCGGCGGGCAAGACCGCCGCGGGTGACGTCGGCACCGGCCGCTGCATCGCTGCGTCGCGCATATCCGTGAACCTCTCGTCGTCCACGTCGTGCACCAGACAAGGCACGCTGCTCAGTCCAACCGTCCGCGCCGCACGCAGGCGGCGCAGGCCGGCAATCACGCGATAGTGCGCTCCCCGCCTGCCGACCAGCAGGGGTTCGATCACGCCAAGCCGGCGGATGGACGCTTCCAGCGCGTCGAGGTCCAGCGCGTCTTCATCCGGGGGCGGCGGATCGATCTCGGAGATGGCGATCTCGCGGACCGTCCTGAGCGGTGCGTCGCCGAGCAACTCGTCGACGTAGTGCCGGCCGTGTCGCATGCGAAACCGCTTGGGCAGGCCCTCCCGCCCGGTCGGCGTCGCGGTTTCGTCTTCCGGGGCCGGCGGTCCGGCCCGCGATCCTATGAGGGCTTCCTCCAGAAAATCCCCGAGATCCGAGGCTGATGCCTGTTCCGAGCCGCCGCGATCAAGATGCACGAATGGTCTCCTGACGATTGGCGCTATGGTAGCTCAGCTGCACACGACTTCAGTCGCCCTATCTGCACTGCCTGGCCCAAAATCGCGCAGCCCGCGACGCGGTTGTCTACCGCTCGCAGGACATCTTTCGGTGGCCGACCGTGCTTGTCTCTCGCCGGGGAGACTCAAGCCCCCGCAGCAGCGGAAGGCGCCGATCCGGCCGCGACGCTGCGCCAGGCAGCTTGGAAATGGGCCGGGACCAAGGCGAGAAGTTGTTGTGTGCGGCTCGCGTTCCGTGAAGTAAACTCTCTCCCCACACAACCGTGCGCAACCCGGCTCCTCTCAATCTTCGGTCTGGCGGACACGATCCGTCAGGCGCGGGCGATCGTCTCATCGACGCGAGCCGCGCGATGAAGCAGGTGCGCGAACTCGCCGAGCGCGCGGCCGCGGGCGACGCGAAAGTGTTCATCACGGGCGAGAGCGGCGCCGGCAAGGACGTGGTCGCGCAGTTCATCCATGCGCACTCGGATCGGGCATCGCGGCCGTTCATCGCCGTGAACTGCGCGGCGATCGCCGAGGGCCTGCTCGAGACCGAGCTCTTCGGCCATGCGCGCGGCAGCTTCACGGGCGCCTACCGCGATCGTGTCGGCAGGCTGGAGGCGGCGCACCGCGGCACGATCTTCCTGGACGAAATCGGCGAGATGAGCCTGCAGATGCAGGCGCTGCTGCTGCGGTTCCTGGAGAGCGGTGAGATTCAGCCAGTCGGGAGCGCCGGCGGACCGATGCGGGTCGACGTGCGGATCATTTCCGCGACGAATCGTGACCTCGGTCAGCTCGTTGCGAGCGGCGCGTTCAGGAGCGACCTTCTCTACCGGATCAAGGTGCTGCACATCCACGTGCCCCCGCTGCGGGACCGGAAAGAGGATCTCCCGGTACTCGTACACCATGCCGCGGCGAGGACCGGACGGGCGATTCGGTTCAGCGAGGCCGCGATGCAGGCCCTTCTGCGGTATCGGTGGCCCGGAAACGTCCGCGAGCTCCACAACGTGATCGAGCAGGCGGCGTGGATGACGGAGTCGGCCGAGGTCGACATCGCCGATCTTCCGGAAACCGTCCGATTCGCCTCGAGCGACGGCCTGATGCCACGGCGCGAGCGCCGGCGGCGGCTGGCCGACGAGCTCTATAGCACCCTCATCGATGGTCACTACTCGTTCTGGGGACACATCCACCCGCTCCTTCTCAGGCGGGACATCACGCGGCACGATCTCCGGCAGCTCGTGAGCCTCGGGCTGACCACCACGCGCGGCAACTACCGCACCCTGCTCAAGTTGTTCGGCATGCCGGAGAGCGACTACAAGCGCTTCATGAATTTCCTCGCGGCGCACGATTGCACCGTCGATTTCCGTCAATTCCGATCGACCGCGTCGGTTATCGGGGCACCGACTCCGATTCAGCTGCCACCGCTCGACGTCGCCGGCCAACCCGCACCGCCAGTTCGTTTCGGCAAAGCCTGATCGTCCAATAGCTCGCGGTCGAGCGTGAGGTCCTCCGTCAACGAGGCCCGCTCTCGGCGCAGCGCTCGAGTGCCGCGATCGGCGGTTCGACGCGTTGTGAACAGTTGCCATACGCTGCATCCCTGATCGGCAATCCGACGAAGCCATTAGCTCCGCATTGCGGCGACCAAAATCTGGTCCCGACCAGATTGCCGGACACCTCCGCACGCGGTCGTTTTGCGCAACTCATAGACGCATGTCGGCTTAGTCAAAAAAACTCCCCGGTACACCCGTTGCTCAAGCGCGTGCGGACCCGCACCAACTCACATGCGTCGAACGCGTCGCGATACCAGATACCTGTTGTCACAACCCTGGGAGGGATCGCTTCGCATTCCCGGGGACGTCGTGGTCGAGCGCCACGACACGGACCAGAAAGAGCTCTGGGTCGTCAGCGTGGCGCCGGCACATCGTGAGGAGCGGCTGCGACTCGACCTCTCGAGTCCCGACCGGAGCTTGTCGGTGCGCGTGGTCGAAAGCAGTCCGGTGTTGATCGACGGCGTGGTGCGCCACCGGCTGCGTCTCGCGATTGTGTAAAACCTCGCCGATTTCGAGCGAGCCAGGAGAGCAGTGGATGAAACGGCGTCTTAGCGCATTGCCATGCCACGTGGAGCTGATGGGCGTGCTGACGAGGGAGATTCCCACGCGTCTCATCGAGATCAGCCGGACCGGATGCCTGCTGGAAAGCGTGCACCGGATCGAGGAGGGCACGGTGGCCGCGCTGCGGCTGACGGTGCAGGGTCAGATCTTCACCGAGGACGTCCGCGCCACCCGGTGCGTGGAAGTCGCGGGATCAGGGTCGAACTATCTGGTGGGGGTGGAGTTCCTCCAGACCAGCGGCATGGACGGCATGTCCATCCGTCGAGCGCTGGCTGCCTCGCTGAGCCCGCTGGGCGATGCGGCGCTGCCGAATACGTCGGGGTTGTCACTGTAGTCCATCGAAACGCAATCAAAGGAGAGCGTCATGAAGAAGTTGTTCGGGCGGTTGTTTCGAGACGATGAGGGTCAAGACCTGATCGAGTACGCGCTGCTGCTTGGCCTGATTACGGTCGGAGCGGTGGTCGCCATTACGGCGATCGGCACGCGAGTCGCCACCTTGTTTACAACCGTGCGGACCACGATCGGTGGCTAACGTGCCGTTGCTCCAGGAGCAGAGAACAAGGACGCCCGCCGAGCACGCGCTCGTGCTCGGCAGCGTCATCGTCGCGTCTCTGTTCGCATTGACACCGCTTGGCGCTGCCATTGGTCGTTTCTTTCCGAGCGGTTTCTTGCCCCTGCCGTAGCAACGCGGTGAAAGAGGATGAGAAAGAAGCATCGACTGGCCTTTCGCAGGCTGTTGACCCGCCTCTTCGAGGAGGATCGCGGGCAGGACTTGGTCGAGTATGCCCTGCTGACCGCGGCGTTGGCCATCGCCGCGGCCGTATTGGTTCCGGTGGCTGACAGCATGGGAACCCTTTACGAATCGTGGGTAGACAACGTATGGAACCTTTGGGAACCGCCGGCACCAGGGTCGTAAGACGTGCACGAACCGGCAAACCACTATGACGATTGCCCAGACCATCAGTCTCGTCCTCGCGGCCATTGCGTGCGCCTGCGATCTGCGAACGCGGAAGATTCCGCGCGCGCTGACGTTGGGTGGTGCGGTTGCTGGCGTGCTCTTTCACTGGGCCACGGGCGGCTGGTCTGCCGGCATCCTGAGTCTGGCAGGCTGGACCGTCGGCATCGCGATCCTGCTGGTGCCATTCGCGCTCGGTGGTCTGGGCGGCGGCGACGTGAAGCTGCTCGGAGCGCTCGGCGCCTGGCTCGGACCGACGAATGCGGTTTGGCTGGGCCTCTACACGGGCATTGCCGGCGGAATCATCGCGATCCTCGTCGCGGTGTCCAGCGGTTATCTGGGGCAAGCAGTCACCAACCTTCGTACGCTTTTGATCCACTGGCGGATCAACGGTATCCGGCCGCTCGCCGAGCTCACCCTCGCGACCAGCGCGGGACCTCGAGTCGCGTACGCGGTGCCGATTCTCGCGGGAACGGTGGCGACGTTATGGCTTCGATGAATCCCACAGCCTGCACCACGGCGCGCCGCGGACTCTGGTCGTCCGAACGTGGCGCGGAGCTCGTCGAGTTCGCGTTGATCTTCCCGACGCTGCTCCTCGTCGTGCTCGGGATCATGGATTTCGGTTTTCTGTTTCAGCGGTACGAAGTGGTCACCGCCGCGGCACGCGAGGGTGCACGGGTCGCAGTGCTGCCCGGATACACCAATGCCGACGTGACGACGCGCGTCGGACAGTATCTGACTGCCGCGGGCCTGACGGGAACGCCGACCGTGAACGTCGGCGCTGCGCAGGTAATCCCGGTCGGCAGTCAATGCGTCTCCATTCGACCGGTCACCGTGACCTACACACACACGTTTCTTTTCATCGGGCCGCTCATGGCTTTCTTCGGCGAGAGCGCGCTCGGCACGCAGGCGCTCAACGCCACGTCGGCCATGCGCAGCGAGATCGCCGCCGAGTCCTGTCCGTAGGTTGAAGGAGCCCTTATGAACCGCCGCAATCGTCACGTGGTCGTCCTCTTCATCGCGGTCATCACCGCGAGTATCGCGAGCCTCGGCGTCTATCGCCTCATGGGGCAGCTGCCGGCGCGGCAAGCAGAGCGGGTTCAGTCCGTTGTCGTCGCGGCCCGGCCGCTGGCGATCGGCACCCAGCTCACGGCCCAGGACCTCAAGGTTGTGGCCTGGCCTTCGAGCAGCCTGGTGCCCGGCGCGATTACGGATGTCAAGGAGGCCCTGAACCACGGACTACTCACCGCGGTCCTGCAGAACGAGCCACTGACGTCGAACAAGCTGGCCTCGCTGGAGTCCGGCGCGGGACTTCCCCCGGCGATACCTCCGGGCATGCGCGCCATGTCGGTGAGAGTCAACGACGTCATTGGTGTAGCAGGTTTCATCGCCCCGGGCAGCCGGGTCGACGTCGTCGTGACGATCCGGCGGACGCAGGACAGCATGACGCGGACCGCAGCCAGCAACGTGCAGGTGCTGACGGCCGGCACACGGAAGGATCAGGGGAAACCGATCGACGACGACCGCGAGAACAGATCCGGTGAAACGGTCGTGACGTTGATGGTTTCGCCGAGGGACGCCGAGCGCATCGCGCTCGCGCAGTCCGAGGGCCAGATCATGCTCGTCCTCCGCAACCCGCTCGACAACGAGCCGACGGTGACTGAGGGTGTCAAGACGACGTCGCTGCTGGGCGCCACAGAGGCACCGGCTTCGACGCCGGCGCCGACGTCGCCTGCGCCGCCGCGCCGTGCGTCAGCGCCCAAGCCGACCCTCGAACCGGCTGTCGCCCCTCCTCCGCCGCCACGAACGGTTGAGACGATTCGCGCGGCGAAACGCACCGACGAGGTGGTTAAGTGAAGTCCTTTGTCCTCAGCGCCGCCCTGAGCGCTCTGCTCGTCGGCAGCGCCTCTTCACCCGTTCTGGCGCAGACGCCAGCGCCGGCCACACCGGCGGCCCCGGCGCAATTGCCCGGTCAGGTGGAGCGCGTGTTGTTGACGGCGGGACGTTCAACAGTACTGCGCACGGACTTCGAGGTCGTCAGGATTGCCGTCACGAACCCGGCTGTTGCCGATGCCGTGGTGGTGCAGTCGCGCGAAATCCTCGTCGACGGGAAATCACCGGGGACCGTCAGCCTGATTGTCTGGGGCTCCGCCGAGCGCAAACACTACGACCTCGTCGTCGAGCCGGCGATCACGACCCTGCAGCAGCAGCTCCGTGCACTTTTTCCAGGCGAGGACGTGCGGGTCAGCGCAACGGACGAAGCCATCATCCTCTCGGGCGCCGTTTCCAACAACAACGTCTCGCTCCGTGCGGCGGAGATTGCGCAGGCCACCTCTTCGAAGATCAAGGTCATCAACATGCTGCAACTGCCGACCGAGCAGTTGAGCCAGCAGGTGATGCTCCAGGTTCGCTTCGCCGAGGTGAACCGCCGCGCGTTGACCGAACTCGGTGCCAACGTTTTCTTCAGCCGTCCAGGCGAGGTCGGTCGATCGACGACGCAGCAGTTTGCGGCGCCGGGTTTCGAGAAGGGGCAGAACGCAGCCGACCCGCTCGATCTCGTGTTCGGCGACTTTCTGAACCTGTTCTACTTCGATCGCGACGAGGGTATCGGGGCGGTCATCAAGGCGCTCCAGTCCCGCGGGTTCTTCCAGAGCCTGGCGGAACCGAACCTGATCGCCTACAACGGCGAGGAAGCCAGTTTCCTCGCGGGCGGCGAGATTCCGATTCCGGTCGTCCAGGGCGGCGGTGCCGGCGGCAACTCCAGCGTCAGCATCGAGTACAAGGAGTTCGGGATTCGGCTGAACTTCAAGCCGACTATCGCTGGAGACACGATTCGTCTGAAGGTGAGACCCGAAGTCAGCACCCTCGACTTCGGCAACGGCGTCACCCTGCAGGGATTCCGGATCCCTGCGCTCTCGACGCGGCGCGCAGAAACGAACGTCGAGCTGCGGGACGGCCAGTCGTTCGCGATCGCCGGCCTTCTCGACAATCTCACGCAGGAGGATTCGGCGGCGATTCCGATCCTGAGCAAGATTCCCATCATCGGCAATCTGTTCAAGAGCAAAGCGGACCGGGCAGAGCGGACAGAGCTGATGGTGCTGATTACTCCGCGCCTCGTACGTGCGCTGGAACCGGACGAAGTGCCGCCGCTCCCAACGCTGCCGCGCCGCTTCCTGCCGGGGCCGGGCACCGGGGAAAAGCCCGCATCCAAGCCGGGCGGATCGTCCGGACTGGTGGATGCTCCCGCGGTCACGCGCGATCCCAAGGGCCGGCAGCAGCACGACTGAGGTTGCATTGATGAACAGACTCCGACACGTCTGCCGGGCCGAGGACGGAGCCGTCTTCGTCCAGATTGTCCTCGCGGCAGTCGTGTTGATCGGATTCAACGTCTTCGTGCTCGACTACGGGGCGCTGTGGGTTGCGCGCTCTCAAGCGCAGAACGCCGCCGACGCCGGAGCGCTCGCAGGCGCGGTCGCGCGCTCGTACGACGATGTTGCAGATCCGCCGCACCCGAGCGGACCGGTGATTCCGATGGCGGAGGCGGTAGCGGAAGCCAATCTGATCTGGCGGGGACCCGGGACCGCTGTCGCGTCGTTCGACTGCCCTGCCGGTGTCACGGCTCGCTGTACGCGCGTGGATATCTCACGGACGATTCCGACCCTGCTCGGTCCAGTGCTGGGTGTCAGATGAACAGCGCGTCCGGGCAACCGCGACGGCGGTGGCTGGTTTTGGCAATGCCTCACCCTGCTTCCGCCCCATCGCTATCGCCGACGAGTGGGAGGAAGAGAACGGGAACGACCGGTTCACCAGGTTTTCCGAGAGCCCTCCAACACCTGGAAGTGTCATTTCCGACCCTGACACCTATCAGCCGCCGTCCACTTCCTTTCCAGGGAACACGATCGTTCCACACGACGTTGGTTTCCGTGTCATCTGGGAATTGGATCAACCGATTACTGCTGACATCACCCGGGGCTTCGTCCTGACGCTATCGATACCTGGCGCTGATGACTTCATCGACGCCATGACCGAGTGCAGCGGCCAGCCCGTCGCGCTGGGCCAGACGTTGCCCGTGGAGGTGCAGCCGGCCGGCCACACGCTGGTCGCCCTGCAGCACATCATGGACCAGGATCCCGGCGTGACGTGGAACGACGGTGACGCACGCGTGGAGGACAGCTGCGCGCCAGGTTGCGCGTCAGTGAGCCCGCGCATCGTGCCGATCGCGTTGTTCGATCCTCAGCGCTTTCAGCTGGGCCGCGCGACAAACAACTGGACGCAGGCGGGCGTCGGATGCCCGACGAACGAACCGTGCATCACGGTCCGGAACATCGTCGGGTTCTTCGTGCATGGTGCGTTCGGCGGATATGGTCCCCACGGACACATCCTGCGTTATCCAGGAACCACTGTCGCGACCGCTCCGACCTACCCGAACGAGGGATCGTGGCTGGTTACGCAGATGCTCATCAGGTGAATCCGTGTCGTCCATCTTGAATGCCATCGTGGTCGGTGTCCGTGATCGTCAGCTCGACGAAGTGCTCCAGGCCTGCCCGATTCGTCCGACCCCGCTCAAGGTAGACGAGCTCGGCACGCTTGCGCAGCCTGGGGCGGTACAGCCTGACGTCGTGATCCTCGACCTGCGGCAGAAAACGGCTCTGCCGGAAGCAGTCGGTATGCTGCGACGCCAGCACCCAGCTACAGGCGTGGTCATCGTCGCTGCCTCGCTCGAGCCCTCATTGATGCTCGAAGCTATGCGAGCCGGGGTGACCGAGTTCCTCACAATGCCGCTGACGCCAGAGGATCTCCAGTCCGCGATCAGCCGCGTGACGGCGATGGGCGCGGCGGGTGCGCGCGGCAGTGTGTTCGCCTTCGTTGGCGCGAAGGGTGGCGTCGGCACGACGACCGTTGCGGTCAATGTCGCGACGGCGATGGCCCGCGTCGAGCCGGGGTCGACGCTGCTGATCGATCTGCACGTGGCGTACGGCGACGCCGCGGTCTTCCTTGGAACTGAACCTCGCTACTCGGTCGTCGACGCGCTCGAAAACGTGCATCGGCTCGACAAGGCGTTTTTCAGTGGACTGGTCGGTCAATCGCGGGCCGGACTGGCGCTCCTGGCTTCGTCCGATCGGGCGTCCACGACGCCCGTCGACGCGCCGAGCGTCCGAAGCCTGATTGACGCGGCATCGCGGCACTACGCGCGAGTCCTGCTCGACGTTCCGCGATCCGACGTCATGCTCGACGCGCTCGAGTCCGCATCCCGGATCGTGATCGTGGCCAACCAGGAGTTGGCGACAGTCAGGGCAGCAACGCGCATGGCCGCATCGCTGCGGCAGCGATACGGCAGAGAGCGGTTGTCAGTCGTGATCAGCCGGTTCGATCAGCAGTCCGAGATCGGCCAATCGGACGTCGAACGGGTGCTGGGTTCACCAGTGGCGTACACGTTTCCCAGCAACTACCGCCTCGCCCTGGATGCGCTGAACGCTGGACGCCCGATTGTGCTGGACAATCACAACAAGCTCTCATCGTCGCTGACGGCATTCGCGCACGGCCTCATCGAGGTCCCCGAGGAGGGTGTTCCGACGCCGCGCCGCCAGCCAGGGTTCCTGGGCCTGTTGACGGGCCGGCGCGCGTAGCCATGACGCCGAGACGATGACGTGGAAGTGAAGGAGCGGATGATGAATCCCGTATCGCCGATAGTCGCTGCGCCGGATCCGAGACAGCGCAGCTATCAGGATCTCAAGGCGCGAGTCCACGCGGAGCTGTTGAATCGTCTCAACCTGGATCGTCTCACCCAGATGGGACAGCAGGAAGCGGAGCCCGAGATCCGTCGGCTGATCCTCGACATCATCGAGCGCGGGAAAGACAACACTCCGCTCAGCCTCACCGAGCGCGAGACACTCGTCGTCGACGTTCTCAACGAGCTGTTCGGCCTCGGTCCACTCGAAATATTGCTGCGGGATCCGAGCATCTCGGACATTCTCGTCAATCGGTTCGATCAGGTGTACGTCGAGCGGGAGGGCCGGCTGCAGCCCACCGACATCATGTTCCGGGACGATCGGCACCTCATGCAGATCATCGAGCGTATCGTCAGCACCGTCGGCCGGCGCATCGACGAGTCTAGTCCCATGGTCGACGCTCGACTCCGCGACGGCTCGCGCGTGAACGCGATCGTCCCGCCGCTCGCGATCGACGGTCCGTGCCTCTCCATCCGGCGGTTCCGCACGGGCCGGCTCGGCCCTGACGATCTCGTCGAGCGCGAGAGCCTCACTCGGCCCATGCTGGAGTTCCTTCAGGCGGCGGTCGCGTGCCGGCTGAACATCGTCGTCTCGGGCGGCACCGGCGCCGGCAAGACGACGCTTCTCAACACGTTGTCTGGATTCATTTCGAACGTCGAGCGCATCGTGACGATCGAGGACGCGGCGGAGCTCATGATGCGCCAACGCCATGTGGTCCGACTGGAGACCCGCCCGCCGAATATCGAAGGCAAGGGAGCCGTGAAGCAGCGAGACCTCGTGGTCAACGCGTTGCGCATGCGGCCCGATCGCATCATCGTCGGCGAGGTGCGCAGCGACGAAGCGCTGGACATGCTGCAGGCCATGAATACCGGCCACGACGGCAGCTTGACGACGATTCACGCGAACAGCCCGCGAGACGCGCTCTATCGACTGGACACGATGGTGGCGATGGCGAGCGTCAATCTTCCGGAGCGTGCCGTGCGGCAGCAGATTGCCTCGGCGGTCAACCTGATTATTCAGGTGACACGCTTGTCTGATGGCACCCGCAAGGTCACGGCGATCACCGAAGTGACGGGCATGGAGGGAGACGTCGTCAGCGCGCAGGACATTTTCGTGTTCGATCGAAGCGGACTGCGGCGGGACGGCAAAGTGTGCGGAAAGTTCCGTGCGACGGGCATCCGGCCTCGCTGCTCCGAGCGACTGTTGTCGTTCGGCGTGCAGCTTCCGGCCGACATGTTCGAGCACATCACAGCCGTGGCGTGAGGGAGTAGATCATGGCGGCGACGATTGCGACATTCATCATCAGCCTGGTCATCGTCCTGGCGATCTATTGGATCTTCATCGTTGCGCCCGACGATCGGGCAGCGAGAAAGCTGCGGGGCCGACTGAAACCCGAGGTGGTCGGGCCAATCGGCGGAGCCCTGACGCGCCGCGCACCTGTGCTCAGCGCACTCAAAGGCCTCGACAGCGTGCTTGGCCGCTCAGGCCGTCTATTCGACCCGCTCCGGATGAGTGTCGAGCGCTCTGCTCTGCCAATCACCGTCGGCGTCGTCCTGCTCGGGTCGGCGTTCGCCGCATCGTTGACGTGGCTGCTCGTATTTGCTGCTTCAAAGCTCGTGTGGCTGTCGACGGTTGGCGCTATCGCGGTAGCGGCCGTACCGTTTCTTGCCGTCAGGTTTGCAGAGCGGCGACGGGTGCAGCAGTTCGAGGATCAGTTCCCGCAGGCCATCGATCTCATCGCGAGCTCGCTCCGCGCGGGCCACGCGTTGACGACCGGCGTGTCGATGGTCGCTGACGAGGTTCAGGATCCGCTCGGGGCCGAGTTCCGACTGCTCTTCGACCATCAGAACTACGGAATGCCGCTTCCCGACGCGCTTGAAAGCCTTTTCGCGGCGTGTTCCTCTGCTCGACGCGAGGTTCTTCATCACCGCCGTCCTCACGCAGCGCGAGGCCGGCGGAAATCTGGCCGAGGTCCTCGACAACCTGTCGTCTCTCATCCGCGAACGGTCGAAAGTCAAGCGGCAGGTCCGCGTTGCCAGCGCTCATGGGCGCATCACGGGCTGGATCCTGTCTGCCATGCCGCTTGTGCTTGCGGCCGTCATGACGATGATCGCGCCCGAGCACATGCGCGCGTTCGTGGCGGACCCGCTCGGCGTGCGAATGATTATCGCGGCCCTGGTACTTCAGGTTATCGGGACGGTGGCGATTCGCCGCATCGTCAACGTCGAGTTCTGAACGGACGACATATGAATATCGAGCTTGCGCTTCCGTTGGTTGCGGTGTTCCTGTCCGTTGCGCTTGGCTGCCGGATCCCTGGCGTCCCTCGCGCTGGCGCGGACGTCGCCTGGACGGCGGCGGCTCCAGGCGACCGGCGACGCGGCTCGCTCCACGGGACCGTTCGGGCAACTGGCTGCGCTGTTGCGCACTCGCAAGAGTTCCGACCAGCTGTCGAAGGCACCACGATCGGCTTCGTCCAGAGTTTCCCGGCTGCAGCGACGTATGCAGCTGGCTGGCTGGACCGATGCCGACTCCGCCAGCTACTACGCCCTCGCGGAAATGGCCGTGCCCGTGATCCTGGGGCTCATCCCGATCGCGCTCTTCGGGATGTCCGCCTGGATCGGCGCGCTCTGTCTGGCCGGCGTCGGATACGTCATTCCAGACCTCGTGCTGAGCCGCGCGATTCACCGGCATCAGAAGGCGATTCAGAACGGCTTGCCTGACGCAATCGATCTGATCGTTGTCTGCGTCGAGGCCGGATCCAGCCTGGATCAGGCCATCGTGCGTGCGAGCGAGGAGATCGAGATTGCCGTGCCGTCGCTGGCGTCCGAGCTGCGCACGATCACGAACGAAATCCGCGCCGGCAAGCCGCGCCTCGAGGCGTTCCAGGGATTCGCGAAGCGTACGCAGGTCGACGACGTCCGCGCGCTCGTGGCCATGCTGACGCAGACGGATCGCTTCGGCACGAGCATCGCCCAGGCGCTCAGGACGCACGCGACGACCGCACGAACGAAGAGGCGTCAGCGCGCGGAAGAGCGCGCCGCGAAAGTCGGCGTCAAGATGGTGTTTCCGCTGGCGCTCTGCCTCATCCCGGCTCTCTACGTCGTCTGCCTGGGCCCTGTGATCGTGAGAATCATGCGGACAATCTGACACCTCGTTTTCATACTCATCGAAGGAAGGAGAAACCAACCCATGGACAACACAACCCTGATTCTCGTCGTGGCTTTCGTGGTGCTGCTCGTCGTGTACTCAATGAAGCGGCGCAGCCGGCTGCGGAGCGACGAGTAACGTCGCCGGTGACGTCGGCTCGCTGGCAAATGACGTTTGCGACGAGACCGATCACGGTCGGCCTCCTGGCGTTGACGTGTGCGTCGGCCTGCGCGACGCACGGAGGGCCGGCCGACATCGCGCGGACGCGAGATGCAGCCCGTCAGGTCATTGGCTCGACCATCGAGAGCCAGGACCCGGCGCTGTCCGAGGCGCTCGTTCAGCTGCAGCTCGTTCCGTCGGCGGCGCACCATCGTACGGTGGCCGCGGAGTACCCGGCGCCTCCGGATTGACGACGCGGCGTTCGATCACCTCACGGCAGCAACACGGCTCGAGCCAGACGATGCAGCGGCGTACGATGAGCGGGCCAGAATCTGGCGCGACTGGGGCTTTCCGAACCTCGGGATGGGCGATGCCGCCCGCGCCGTGTTCTACGCGCCGACGTCGGCCGCGGCGCGCAATACGCGCGGCACGCTGCTCGTCGCGACGGGCCATCTGGAAGCCGCTCGCCGCGATTTCGAACGGGCGCTGACGATCGACCCGGGCGCGGCGTTTGCCGCGGCGAACCTGTGCTGGCTCGAGCGAAACGCTGCCTCTCCGGAGTCTCAGGGGGTTTGCGGCCCAGTTTCGGAAAAAGGCGAAGCACGGACTGTGATCAAGTGAAGAACGGTTCAACGTCCCTCCGGCGTCTGGTGACGGTTGCTGCGGCCGCTGCGGCCGCATGCACGATCGCGTTTTCGAACACGAGGGCGCACTCCAGCGAGCCCGCACTTGCGGTCCGTATCACGTCGCCTCTCGGTCGAACCGGCGGTATCGGCAGCGTGCGCATCGTCGCGCAGATACAGCCAAGGCCCGGCGGCGTCCTCGGACCCGTGCGCTTCTTCGTCGACGGCTCGCTTTTCAAGACCGACGACGACGGTCCGCCGTATGCCGTGGAGTGGGTCGACGAGAACCCGTTCGAGCGCCGTGAGCTGTCGGTCGAAGTCGAAGACAATCTCGGCAGTCGGGCGCGCGACAAGGTAGTACTCGAGGCATTCGAGATCACCGAGGTGTCCGAGGTCGCCAGTGTCCTCCTCGAGGCCGGCGTCTACGATCGCAAGGGACACTTCGTCGGGGGTCTCAAGCCCGGGCAGTTCTCGGTGCGCGAGGACGGCAGAGATCAGACCATCGACCTGGTGAGCCACGAACGGGTACCGGCCACGTTCGCGCTCCTCATCGACAGCAGCCAGAGCATGTCGCAGCGGTTCGAGTTCGTGAAGGACGCGGCGAGTCGCCTGAGCGCCTTCCTCCGGCCGAAGGACCGCGTCGTCGTCGCGCCCTTCTCGAAGCGTCTCGGCGCGCTGACGGGGCCAACCGGCGACCGTCGGACGATCGCGGAGGCGATCGAACATATCGAGCCAACTGGCGGGACGGCTATCCTCGATGCGCTCATCGAGCTGTCGGGACGACTTCAGCCGGCCGAGGATCGCCGAACGGTCATCCTCATCAGCGATGGGTACGATGAGCACAGCGTCGCGAAATTCGAGGATGCGCTCACGGCCGTCAAGAGCGCCGGCCTCACGATTTACGTCGTCGGGATCGGAGGCGTCGCGGGAATCTCGTTGAAGGGCGAACGAGAGCTGAAGCGTCTCGCGCACGAAACGGGCGGGCAGGTGTTCTTTCCTCCCAGGGCCGAGGAGCTTGCGGCGGTCTACGATCGGCTGGCGAGCGACGCACAGAATCGATACCTGGTGACCTACACGCCGACCAATACGACCCGCGACGGGGCGTGGCGCGCAATCAGCCTGACGACGTCGTCGCCGGAGTACGTGGTGCGGACCCGAACCGGCTACCGCGCGCCAAAACCCCCGCCAATCCGGCCGACCCTCGAATTCACCGTGACGGACGCGGCGGGACAGTACGTGGAAATCAGCGCAGGGGATCTCATCGTCCAGGAGAACGGCGTCGAGCAGAAGGTCGACACGTTCCACGAGGCAGTCACGCCGGTGTCGATCGTGCTCGCGCTCGACTCGAGCGGCAGCATGCGCAAGAGCGCCGATTCCCTGGCGGCGGCCGCTCGGACCTTTGTGGAGGCGCTGCGTCCCGAAGACAAGCTTGAACTGCTGTTTTTCTCGGACGGCGTCCTGGTCGCGCACGATTTCACCACGAACCGCCAGCAGAGCCTGGACGCGATCGCTGCGTATCGACCTGTTGGCGGAACCGCGCTCTACGATGCACTTGGGGGGGCCTTCAGCGCGCTGAAGCCGGTCGAAGGCAGGCGAGCCGTGGTGCTCATGACCGACGGGCGCGACGAGAACAATGCTGGTACGGCGCCCGGCAGCCGGCAGACGCTGCCCGAGATCGTCGAGCTCGCCAGGGAAGTCGACGCGACGGTGTTGCCAATTGGCCTTGGGACGAACCTGGATCGGGCGGGTCTCGAGCGGCTTGCCCAGATCTCGGGTGGGGTCGCCAGTTTTCCATCGGATGTATCAGAGCTGCGCGAGCAGTTCGCGCGTACGATCGAGAACTTACGCCGACGATACGTGCTGGCCTATACGTCGACGCACGCCGCGCGGGATGGTTCATGGCGGAACGTGGAGATTCGCTCGCGGTCGGAACGCCACGTCGTGCGTAGCCGAAGCGGGTATTTTGCGCCGGAACGATGACATGAACGAGGACGCACCGCGCCTCATGGATCTCGATTCGTCCGAGCTGATGGAGTTCCCGTCGGAGGCGGCGGAGCATCCACTGAGCCCGATCGAAGCGGAGTCCCCGGTGAACGCCGGGGATGTCCTCGAGGGGCATCTCGTCGACGCCGGCGCCCTCGACCAGCATCATGTCGAAGCCGCAACTCAGGCCGTCACCGTCCTGGAGAGCGACGAGAGCGCCGTCGCTGAACCAATTCGTGCCGAAACACGCGGCCCGGCGACGATAACGGACTTTCCAACGCGCGCGAGCGAGAATTCAGCGGCAATCGCGCCGTCCGAGGTCCTCGCGCCGGTGACGCTCGTCGAGCTCATCGATCGCCACAATGGACTCGACTGGCGTGAAGCGGTCGCCGTCATCCATCAGATCTGTCTGTACCCTGAAACTGCACGCGCCGCACTCCCCCATCCTGCTGGATCCGCGAAACATCCAGATCACGTCTCGCGGCGAAGTGCGGTTGTTGTCCGAGCAGCCGAGCAGCGATCCCCTGGTCGTCCAGGTCGGCAGGCTCCTGCGAGCGATGCTGATGGGGAGAGCGGCGCCACCGGAGCTTCGGCTGCTGCTGGCGCAGGCGACTTTCGAGCTGCCCATTTTCGAGTCGATCGAAGAAGTCGAGCGCGCGCTGGACCAACTGCAGCGGCTCGAAGAACCTCGAATCGCGGGAGAGACTCTCCTGCAGGGCGTCGCTGCCCCACGGGTTCAGGAGTCGACTCCGGATGAGGACTACCGCAAGCCGTCGCGGCCGATTCTGCCCGGGGCTTCGCGGGCAGCACGGCGGACGAAGAGCGCCGGAAATTACAGGCTTTCGAGACACGCTGGCGCGCTACGGCATCGAACTCGCGATGATCGCCATCGCGCTCGCGATCGTCACCGGTTGGCTGCTCACGCGTCCCTCGTCGTCGGAGAGCGAGAGCGCCGCGCGAGTGGCGGCGCGTCCGACGGTCGTCGCACCAGTCGAAGCCGCACCAGCATCGAGTGGACCTGAAGGCAATGAGCCGCCAAAGCCAGTGGCGATTTCCGGCCAGACACCCCGGCAACCAGCGACAGTGCCGCAGTCGCGTGTAGCCCGCGCCACGGTGGCGCCGCCACGGGACCGGACAGCCGCGGCCGAGCGGCCCGTATCGTCGGGCGGCTCGAGCGCGAACGCAGCTCCCAACGTGACCCCAGGCCCGCCTCCGGTGGTCGCAGCGCGCCGACCGAACCCACGCGTGAAACGAGCAATTTCTCCGACTCGTACGATCGCGTGCTGCTGACGAATCCGCTATATGAACCAAGGCCGACGGAGCTCACGCCCGAGGCGCTCGCTGCGTTCCGCGCCAGTCAGCGTCGACTGCTGCCGTCGATTGCCGCGAGACTCCTCGAGCGAGCGAGAACCGCACTTGCGGACGGTGATGTCGAATCGGCTATCACGCTGGCGAACCAGGTGCAGGCGATCCTGGCCAGAGCAGAGACAGGCCTGCAGCTGAATCTTCGTGACCAGGTGGAGGACCTGCTCGACAGAGCGTCGAAAGCAACGGCGTCCGGGGAAGACATCCTCTATTCCGACTCGAGCGTCGGCGTCGTGCCCCCGCGACAAATCAGCCGCGGCTTACCCGCAACGTCTCCGTTCGGGATCCCCGCGAATCGCATCGGCACGCTCGAAATGATCATCGCGCGCGACGGCACCGTCGAATTCGTGAAGCTGCACACGCCGCTCAACCGTCATCATGAGCGCATGATCGTCAGCCCGGCCAAGGCGTGGCTGTTTCGGCCAGCTACGAAGAACGGAAAGCCTGTCAGGTACCGCATCAGCGTGAAGGTCAATCTTCCGGAATCAGGCACGGAGGACTTCTAGGAGACCGGGGTCGGGTCGTTCCCCGACCCCCGTAAGCCAATCGCCGCCGTCTTTTGATGCGACTCGATCTCTGGCTGGATATCGCCTGCGTGTTCAAGACGCGCTCGGAGGCACAGCGCGCCTGCCGCGGCGGCAAGGTCGACGTGAACGGAAACGCCGCCAAACCTCACAGGGAAATCGCGGTGGGCGATGTGATCGAGATCACGCGGCCGTTCGGTCGGACTCAGCGGCTTCTCGTGCAGGGAACCGCAGAAAGGCACGTTCCCAAAGCCGAGGCGCGCACCCTGTTCACCGATCTCACACCGCCGCCGTCGCCCGAAGAAATCGAAGTCCGGCGCATGTCACGCCTGTCACGAGTCGTGCGTCCCAAGAGCCTGGGAGCGCCCGACAAGCGCGAACGTCGCGCCCTGAGGCGACTGAAGCGCGGCTCATGATCGAATGCCGGAGCCGCACAGCCTGTTCCATTCTGCACACGAGTGCATCGTAATGGAGCAGGCGACTGTAAAATGCTGTAGCACCATCGAATATGCGAAATAATGAGCTGGAATTCAGGTATACTATGTTTCGTTCTGTCACAGTGTAACGAGTTTCGCGTGCCCCTCCAGATACGCAAATTCATCTAAGGTATTATTTTTCAGATGTTTACAAATAGCGGTTCGACTCTTGCCTCAGCCGTGGACGGAACCGGCGGATTGACCGCCGACCACAGTCCGAGCGAAAGCGAGCGCAACGTGGCGAGGGCAGAAGCGTACGACGGGATCGGTTTGGAAGAGAAACTGCTCAGGTGCGAAGCAGAGCTTGTGCAGTTGCGAACCGAAAACGACCAACTGCGTCGTTCGTCTCAGGCTTTTGGGGAACTGGCCGAACGGCTGAACATCGCGCTCAAGACCGCGAGCCGCGTTACGGGCCTGGGGTCCGCCGCGGTTCAAGTGCGGACCCGGGGCAGGTCAGAGTCCTAGTCGCCGCTACCCGGCGACTTTCGTGTGAATCGGTGTAATCTCCATTGCCCCGGCCGGCTGGACAGCACGTCCTCTAAGAGCTCGCCGCAGGAGCAACTCCGCCTCGAACATCTTCCGCTGGAGTCCCTGGGCTATCGCGTGGCGATGGGCGCACTGCTCGACGGCCGTGCGAAGGGCCGACCCCACGCTCTCGAGTCCATCGCGGAACTGCCGGCGCACCCAGACGTCCCCATCGTCGGCTGAGCGGCGCGACGCGGCAGCCAGCAGCGCGCGAAGGAGCGTCTCGGAGTAGGCCTCGAACGCGAGCGAGGCGTATTGCGTGAGTTCAGTGGCGCTTCCGGTCTGCTCGCGGCCGAGACGGGCGCGGACCCGCTCGATGAGCGCGCGGCAAGCGTCGCTGACCTCGCCCAGGACTTCACGTTCGATGATGTCATCCGACATGACGTCTAAACTCCGTCAAAGTTACTCCCTTTTTTCCCCGATTGCACCACCCCGTGATTTTGCCCTCGACGCCTGGTGCGAGCGCGAGGTGTGTTAGAATCTTATGTTTACGGGGCGCCGAGTCGGAGACAACAGGCGGCCCAATGAATCCGCCGGACGCTAAACCCGGCCAAACCTTTCAAGGATCGATCCACAGTGGCCAGTCATGAATCCGCGCTCAAGGCGCATCGTCAGAATGTCAAGCGCCGGGAGCACAACCGGCAGCTCCGTACGCGGTTGCGGAGCGCGCTGCGCGACATCCGCGCGGCGATCGACACCGGTGACCCGAAGAGCGTGAAGGACGCCTTGCGCGCCACGATCTCGATGGTGGATAAGATGGCGTCGAAGGGGCTGATTCACCGCAACACGGCGGGACGGTACAAGTCCCGGCTGTCCGCGCGCGTCACCAAGCGATCCGCCGCGGCCTAGCTGGCGCGGCAGAGTTCAACCACAAGCCGCTCGAGCAGCACGCGCGGGTCGCCGCCCGAACTTTTCAGATCGAGGTCGGTCCGGAAGACGGCATCAATCGACGGGGGAACCCGTCGCGGATCGACTTCCGCCAGCCTGTCCCGCACGAACCACGCAAGCTGTCCCAGCACCATGTACGGCACCGCGCCCGACTCGAGTGCGAGCGATAGATGGCGTAGCGCGCCAGCAGTGTCGCCACGCTTGATCGCGCTCGTCACTGCCCAGTCGTCCTGCGCCGTTTCGGGGCTGACCACTTCGCGCGCGTCTTCGAGCGTGATCTTCGGCTTGCCGGCTGTGTACAACAGGAGCCGTTCGATGTCGCCTCTCAGGCGACCGATATCAGCGCCTGCACGTTCCGCGACGAGTTTGGACGCGCGAGGCTCGATCGCCTGACCCGTTCCAGCAACCGCCTTCTCGACCAGCGTGCCCGCCAGCCGCGCGGCGTGATGCAGGTCGGCCTGATCTCTGCTTTCCTTCAGCCCCCAGCACTCCACGATCGTCGCGTGCTTCTGGAGCGTCTTGTACAACTTCCGCGTTCGATCCACGTCCAGCGCCACGAGTACGAGGATGGTTCCGGCGTCAGGCTCCCTGACATACTGATCGAGCACTTCAACTTCAACCGCGGCGCTGTCGTCGGAATCGTCGTCGGGATCGTCGGGTTTCCCTCGCCGTTTCGGCTTGAGGATCTTCTCGGCGCGCAGCACGATGACAACGCGCCGGCTGGACATCATGGGAAGGAGCCGGGCAGCGTCGACGATTGCCGCCGGAGTGCCGGACTTGTCGGACGCGTAGATCCGCTCGACATTGAACGCCCTGAGTTCGTCTTCGACGACACCTGACAGCGCCACCGCAAGTCCTGTCATCGTCGACTCATCGTCACCGACGATGAGATAAACGGGATCCGGGCTACCCTGCGAAACCTGCCGTCGAACAGCGTCTGGCGTGGCGGCAGGCATCAGAACGACTCGAGGATGGCGCTCACGATGGCGCGGGCGAACTCGGACGCGAGGCGTTCCTGCGCGTTGGCGTTCTGTCCCAGGAATGCGCCCGCGTCAGCGCTGATCGTCGCCACTGGATACTCCTCGGAATACGGCAGCCCCGGGTGAGACCAGAGGACCTTGTTGGTCTTCAGGTCGCGGAATTCAACCTTCGCGACAATCGTGATGACGTAGCGGGTCGCCTGCTGTTGCTGGTTCACAGCGGACGACGCGAGCGTGATGGAGATGATTTCGCCGGCAAGTACGGCGTCGACTTCGGTTGCGCGCGGGTACACCGTGTAGCGGCCGCGGCCAATCAACTCCGACCTGACACGCTCGGTCAGAATTCGATCGATGTCGAACACGGGCGTGTGGTTGAGGAACTGCGGCAGGCCGATCGTCTTGATGTACGACGGCAGGAAGGAACCACGCCCCGCGAGAGAATAGCCACACCCGCCCGAGCCTGCCAGGCCCCCCAGCAACGCAATCACGGCGCAGCCCTGAACGGCTCCGAACAAGGCCCTGCGGGAGTAGGTCGATCGCGTTGGCATTTCGGTCCCCATCAGGTCAGCCGGCAACGATGCTCACGATGCGACTGCCCTGGCCGCCCGCGACCACGACCTTTCGAATCGCCTTGCCCTCGAGGTTCCTCACTACCTGCGGATCCGCCAGGGCGATGGACTTGATGTCTTCCTCGGACGCATCCATCGATACGGTGATCCGCGCGCGCACCTTGCCATTGACCTGGACGGGCACGACCATCTGCTCGGCACGCGACACTTGCTCGTCGTAAGCAGGCCAGCCCGCGGCGACAACGCCCTCCTTGTGGCCGAGGCGCTCCCAGAGTTCTTCAGCCATGTGCGGGGCGAATGGAGAGAGCATCAGGACCAGCGCCTCGACGGCTTCCTTCAGGACTGCCAGCGTGGCCGGCCGTTCCGCGACGCCGACCGCTCCGGGATCGTCCGGATCGCGGCCGATGCGGGTGCACTCGCTCTGGTTGCAGAAACTGTACAGCTCGTTGACGAGCTCCATCAGCGCGGAGACGGCGGTGTTCAGATGCACACGGGGATCGAGATCCTGCGATACCCGCTTGATCGTCTCGTGCGTCTTTCGCCGAAGCGCCCGTTCCGCGTCGTCGAGCTCGAGGCTGGCCGGCGCGGGAATCCCCTCCCCGCCGATCGTTTCGCACAGTTGATCGACGAGGCGCCAGACGCGGGCCAGGAACCGGTAGCTGCCTTCGAGCCCCGCGTCGGACCACTCGATTTCCTTCTCCGGCGGCGCGACGAACACCACGTAGAGCCGCAGCGCGTCCGCGCCGACCTTTTCGATCATGTCGTCGGGGTCCACGACGTTCCCCTTCGACTTCGACATGACGTTGCCGTCTTTGAGCACCATGCCCTGCGTCAAGAGCCGTGTGAACGGCTCATTGATTGCCGTCATCCCAAGGTCGCGGAACACCCGCGCGAAGAACCGCGAGTAGATCAGGTGCAGGATGGCGTGTTCGACGCCGCCGACGTAGAAATCGACGGGCCCCCAATAGCCAACCGAGGCAGGTTCGAACGGCACCGCGTCGTTCGTTGGATCGCAGAAGCGGTAGAAGTACCAGGACGAGTCGACGAACGTATCCATCGTGTCCGTCTCGCGCCGCGCGGGACCGCCACATTCCGGACAGGTCGTGTTCACGAACTCGGGCACCTGCGCCAGCGGCGAGTCTCCGCGACCGGAGAACTCGGCCAGCTTCGGGAGGAGCACCGGCAGATCGTCGGCCGGCACCGGCACCATGCCGTCCTTGTCGCAGTACACGACAGGTATGGGCGTACCCCAGTAGCGCTGACGCGAAATGCCCCAATCCTTCAAACGATACTGGACCGTTCGCTCGGCAATTCCGCGCGACTCCGCCGCCTCGCTCATCTTGATGATGGCGTCCTCGCTCCGGAGCCCATCGAACTCTCCGGAGTTCACGATCGTACCCGGACCGTCGGATGCCTCCGTCATGGAATCCGCAGAGAGTGTGTGCCCATCGGGCTGCACCACGATCGTGATTGGCAGCTTGTACTTCCGCGCGAACTCGAAGTCGCGCTGATCGTGGCCGGGAACCCCCATCACGGCGCCCGTGCCGTACTCAACGAGGACAGAGTTCGCAACCCAGACGGGGATGGATCTGTTCGTGAATGGATTCAGCGCGGTCCGCCCGGTGTCGAAACCTTCCTTCTCGATCTCCCCCGTCATCCGCGCGGTTCGATCCTGCGCGAGGAACTTCCTGAGCGCCTCCTGAAACGCCGCGCCAGACTCCGCGCTCCACTGCTGCACGAGCGGATGTTCCGGCGCCAGCATCATGAAGTTCGCGCCATAGATCGTGTCGATGCGGGTAGTGAAGACCTCAATGTGGTCCGGCTTCAGCCGGACTCCATCACTCAACGGAAACTTCACGCGCGCCCCTTCGGACCGCCCGATCCAGTTCCGCTGCATCGTCAGCACTTTCTCGGGCCATTCGCGCAGCCCCTCGGCCGCCTCCAACAACTCGTCGGAGTAGTGCGTGATGCGGAAGAACCATTGCTCCAGTTCGCGCGTGACGACCGTCGTGCCGCACCGCCAGCATGCGCCGTCGACGACCTGCTCGTTGGCCAGCACCGTGTTGCAGCTCGGGCACCAGTTGACCCTGGAGCGCTTCTTGTAGGCGAGATCGCGCTCGAGCATCTTCACGAACAGCCACTGATTCCAGCGGTAGTAGTCCGGCATGCAGGTCGCGATTTCGCGTTCCCACGCGTAGCTGATGCCGATACGCTGCAGCTGTCCCTTCATGTGGGCGATGTTCGCAAGCGTCCACGCCTCGGGGTGCGTTTGGTTCTTGATGGCGGCGTTCTCGGCGGGAAGTCCGAAGGCGTCCCAGCCGAACGGATGGAGCACGTTGAAGCCGCGCATGCGCTTCATGCGCGCGACGACGTCGCCGATCATGTAGTTGCGGAGGTGGCCGACGTGCGCGTGGCCGGACGGGTACGCGAACATCTCCAGGCAGTAGAACTTCGGACGGGGATCGTCTTCGGTGACCTCGAACGCGCGCTCGCGCTGCCACCGGTCCTGCCACTTCTTCTCGACTGTCTGCGGCTTGTAGTCGGGCACCTTCTCCCGATTATAGTCCACGCCAGTAGGGTTTCAGGGCCGCGCGAGCCGATGCAACTGCCCGTTCGCCACGCGGCGACGCAAGGATCGACTGCCTACGGCTCGCACTATCGGCACTCGGGAGATGCTCGGTCGCGAGAGCAGTCAACGAGGCTTCGACGCTTCCCGCAAGCGCCGACAGATCGTAGCCACCTTCAGTGACGCACGCGAGAGCGCCGTGTCGCCCCGAGATCTGTTTGAGGCGTCGGACCACCGCGGCGTATCCGCCGGTCGTCATGCGCATCGAGGCGAGCGGATCGCTCTCGTGCGCGTCATAGCCGGCGGACACGAGCAGCAGTTCCGGTCGGAACTCTTCGAGCACGGGTTCGACGATCTCGCGGTGCACGAGATCGAAATCAGCGTCGATCGATCCGGCCTCCATTGGAATGTTCACCGTGAAGCCCCGCCCGTCGTTCTCGCCAACCTCGCTTGCAGCGCCGGTGCCTGGATAGAACGGGTACTGATGCGTCGATACGTACAACACTCGCGGATCGTCGTAGAACATCGCCTGGGTTCCATTCCCATGGTGCACGTCGATGTCAACGATGGCGACTCGTCGCAGTCCGCTGTCAAGAAGCGTTGCGGCGGCGACGGCGACGTTGTTGAAAAGGCAGAAGCCCATCGCCCGATTGCGCTCGGCGTGATGGCCGGGCGGCCGCACGAGTGCAAACGCCGTTTCACGCGTATCGACGGCGTGCTGCGCCGCCTGCACGGTCGCGCCGGCCGCCAGTCGCGCGACGTCGATCGACGCGGGAGAAACAAACGTGTCCGCATCGAGCATCGCGGAGCGTCCAGACATTCCAGCGATCACGTCGAGGTACGACGAATCGTGGACCAGCGCCAGCTGAGCATCGGTAACGGGTGAAGGTTCCGCCGTTTTGCCCCCGCGCTCACGCCATAGCGCGGCGACGGCGTCGAAGACGTGGGCACGCTCAGGCCGTTCGGGGTGACCCGGCGGCGTCAGGTGGTCCTGAAATCGAGGCGACGTAAGGATGAGCATCGCACTTGCGGGCTCGCGTAAACTGTGTAATATAGCGCCAAAAGATGCTCATGAACCCGGCCCCTCCAGCTTCCACGAAACTCAAGCTTCTGATCGTCGACGACGACGTGGGTCTCCTGGAGGCCATGCAGCGCGCCTTGCGGGACTCGCTGAGGACTGTCGTTGCCTGCGACTCGTTCGAAAAGGCGAGGCAGATGCTGAAGGATCAGTCCTTCGACGCGCTCATCACGGACGTACGTCTAGGCGCATTCAACGGACTTCAGCTGGCAGTGATGGCGCGCGACCTGTACCCGAACGTGCGGCTGATCGTCTTTTCCGGGTTCGATGATCCCGTCCTTCGCGCCGACGCGGAACAGATCGGCGCGACTTACCTCGTAAAACCCGTCGCAAGCGGGGATCTGCTCAAGCTTCTCGAAAAGCCCGCAGCAAACTAGTCGAAAACTCTGGCTGGAACCGGGTCAGGCAGACGCCGCAATGCGCCCCGGTGGAAGGGGCGATTCCGTCGTCGACCGCGAGGCATCGCGGCTCACGGCCGCCGAGCGGAACTGCTGAAATGGCATGTGGCACTGATACTTGCGGAGGAAACCCAGGAAGCGTTTGTAGTCGTCAGCCTGCATGTTGAACAGCTCGACCATCACCTTGTAGTTTCCCGACGTCCGTTCCAGACCCTTGCGGACGATTGCGCGTAGATCGTCGCGCGTCAGGTCGCGCGACATGAACGGCGCGTACACACACGACCAGAACGACTCGCCACCGTTCACCAGACGCTCGAACAGGACGTCGGCCGCCGGCCTGGTCGTCGGAGTGGGGGCTACCTGCACCGCCGGAGCGGCGCGCAAGACTTCGAGCGGAAGGTCGTCGCGGCGGATCTCGCCGGTCCTCCCGCGAATTACGAGGCGCTCGACAACGTTCTTGAGCTCCCGAACGTTCCCCTGCCACCCGTGCTCGGTCAAGGTCTGCATCGCTTCCGCCGAGAGCACCGGGCGCTCCATCTGATACTGCCTCGCGAACTGATCCAGGAAGAACTCCATCAGGACCGGAATGTCCTCGAGCCGCTCGCGGAGCGGCGGCACCCTGAGGTGGATCACGTTCAATCGATAGTAGAGATCCTCGCGGAACGTCTTGTTCGCCACGCTTTCAACGAGCACGCGGTTGGTTGCGGCAATCACGCGAACGTCGACGCGGTTCTGCACTTGATCCGAGCCAACCCGCTGTATTTCCCCTGTCTCGAGGAACCGGAGCAGAAGCCCCTGCATGCGAGGGCTGGTCTCTCCGATCTCGTCCATGAACACGGTGCCACGGTTCGCCTGCTCGAACGCACCCAGTCGATCGCGATAGGCGCCGGTAAAACTGCCGCGCACGTGGCCGAACAACTCGGTCTCGAGCAGCGTCTCCGTCAACGCCGCGCAGTTCACCGTTACCAGGGCCGCCCGGCTTCGAGCGCTGGAGGCATGAATCAGCCGCGCGACGATCTCCTTGCCCGCCCCGCTTTCGCCGGTGATGAGCACCTTCGCGTCGCATCGCGCCGCGTAATGGATCTCCTCCTGGAGGGTCTTGATCGCCGGACTCGCGCCGACGAGCTTGGTTGGCTGCATGCTGGGATACTAGGTGGCGTCTGTTAGGACAGAAGTCGCTTTTATAGCGTCCTTTTCGCCTCTGAGTCAAGGGCAGAGCCCAGCGACTGTGCCGATTCGGCACATTTCGTCTTGATGTCAATCAACAACTGATCGCCGTGTTGTCACTCCGGAGGGGGACTTTATCAACTAGCAGGGAAGACATAGTGCGACGGCCATATGACGCGACTCCCCTTCTCCCTCCGAATTCTGTCGCTCCTCGCTGGCACGTGGGTTGCGCGTAAGCGCGTGCAATGAACCCCGGTACCACCGCGAATATCCTGCAGCCCGTCTCGCGTCGTCCGCGGCCTCGGCTTGTTGGCGGGACACCTCAGGTCCAGCAGGCGGCCACGCCGCGCATCGTCGCGATCGGAGGCGGAACCGGGCTCCCAGCCGTGCTCGAGGGCCTGTGTCAGCACGCGTCAGTGTCGGGCGACCTGGATAGAGATGCCATCACGGCGGTCGTCACCGTCACCGACGATGGCGGCAGTTCCGGACGGCTTCGGCAGGAATTCGGGGTGCTCCCTCCGGGAGATGTTCGAAACTGCCTGGCCGCTCTCGTGGAATCTGGTTCCCCTGTCAGGCAGCTTCTTCAGCACCGGGTGGGCGACACCTCGCATCCCGTGGGCAACCTGCTGCTCACGGCGCTCGCGCAAATCACCGGCAACTTTCCGGACGCGGTGAGCCAGCTCGGCGAGATGATCGGACTTCGGGGTCGGGTGTTGCCGACCACGGGTGAAGACGTCCGGCTCCGCGCCGAAATGGACTGCGGCAGCATCGTTACCGGCGAAACCGCCATCGTCGGGCGGAAATCTTCGATTCGCCGGCTCTCGCTCGATCCGAGCCCGCGTCCCCTTCCGGAAGTCCTCCGCGCGCTCGTAAACGCGGACGCGATAGTCGTCGGGCCCGGCAGCCTCTACACGAGCACGCTGCCGAATCTTCTCGTCGAGGGGATCGCGTCGACGATCTCCGGCGTGAACGCGGTTCGGATCTACGTCGCGAATCTGATGACCGAACCTGGCGAAACCGACGGGTTCTCGCTCGACGATCACCTCCGCGTCATTCGCGAGCACACGGGATTCGATCTCTTCGACTACATTCTCGTGAACGGACGTCCACTGCCAGCGTCGCTCGTCGCGCAGTATGCGAGTAAGGGATCCGAGCCGGTTCGCTACACCCGGCCGCTGCGCTGGGCTGGACGCGCCCGGATCGTGGAAGCGGACTTCGCTTGTGAAGCGCTGCTCGATCGCGACAAGATTCGTCACGAGCCCGCGTCGCTCGCAGCGGGCATCAACGCCCTGATCGAGACCGGTCGAAGATAAGCCCGTCCTAGTCCGACGACGCAATCCTGGGCACACGGGTCCTGTTCTTGCCCATGGCCTTCGCTTCGAGCAGGGCCCGATCCGCAATCGTCAGCAATTCACGCTCGCGGCCGTCTGAGTGCGCCACGCCAATGCTGACCGTGACGCCTGCCGTACCGTGCGCGCAATGCCCGTCCACGCTCGTGCGAATTCGCTCGGCGACGAGGACCGCCGTGTCGAGATTCGACGACGGCATCAGAATCGCGAACTCGTCACCGCCGTAACGGGCGCAGACATCGAAGATTCGGACGCCGCGGCGGAGCCGTTCGGAAACGCAGCGAAGCAGCCGATCGCCGACGACGTGACCGTGATCGTCATTGATCGTCTTGAAGTTGTCGATGTCGACCATCAGGAGGGTCAGCGGGTCGCCATTGCGGCGCGCGCGCTGCAGTTCGGCCTCGAGTCGCGTGTCGAAGTAGCGGCGGTTGAAAAGGCCCGTCAACGGGTCGATCGACGCCAGCCGCGTAACCTCGTCCGCGGAGTGCCGCAGCTTCTGAGTCGTCAGCGCGAGCGCTGCGGGGTCGGCGAGGAGCCGCAAGGCAGACAGATCGTCGGCACAGAACTCGCCTCCGTCGCGACGATCGGTGAAGGTTGCGACGCCGAGCACTCCTGCCTGCCCGACGAGGGGAACAGCGAGATATGAGTCCGTTCGATAGCGTAGCCGGCGATGTAAGTGGCCCTGGGAGGCTCCCGTGACGAGCACGGGCCGTGCGCTGCTGAACACCGCGCCGAGAACCCCTTCACCCGGAGCCACGCGTAGATGATCGACGAGCTCGCGCGGATAGCCGAGCGTCTTCACGATCGCGAGCTTGCGGCTCGCCTCGCCGAAGATGGCGAGTGCACCGACATCTGCGCGCACTTGTGCCGCGAGCGTCCGGAGGATCAGACCGTACAGTTCTTCCTCCGTCTGCGTGCGGGTCAGCCGCCGGCAGAATCGGTGAAAACGCTGCGCGTCGCGCTTCCACCGGCCGCTGTGTTCGCGTTCGGCCGCGTCCTCCAACAGCGCTCCTATGTCGGGCACGAACTGGCTCACGGCAGACGTACCCTCCCAGACATCCGGCCGCCCCGGCAGCAACAGCATCCACCTGCGCTCGGAGCGCTTCTCTGTTCCAGTCAGCGCGATCCCTGTCCATCCAGGTCCCAAGCCTTCCACGCCGCGCGCGACCGCCCCGGGCGGTATCGGTGGGGTCTCCGTCGCCAAGCCATCGGGTTCGGGCCACGCCTCGGCCGCAAACCGCCAGCCGTCCGCGGTATGAGATAACAGCGCCGTCGGAATCCCGAGTCGTGCAGAGAGGAACGCCGTCACCGCGCGCCCGGCGTCGACCAGCGACAGATTCGCGGCACGCGCGGCAGCCAGGTCCTCGTTGGCGCGAGGATCCCTCGTAGCCATCTGTGCCGACATCTCAGGAAGTATAGGCACGGGCGGTGCCAGATGAGGTGACCAAGTCGCTCCGAAGGCGGCCGCGGCTGACTGTACGACTGTCCCGGCGGATTTACAGAGGAACTCGAGACGGGGCAATCAGCGGCCGTGGGAGCCGGGACGGTAAGGCGAACTCTGCGGTTTACTTCCAGGGAGACTTTTGTTCGGCGTCCAAGCGAATACCGAACGCGCGAGCTTCTGCGCCGTCGCGCTTTTTCACAAACCTGTAACGACGTTTGGGGGGTTTCCGAACACGGGCCCAGAGCGGAATGGCCGTTGCACTACGCGCTGCATCACTTTGCGCGATAGCACGCACGCCTTTAGTTTTCGAGGGAACAGAGGATGGAGATCCGATTCATATCGACGCTGACGGCCGATGACGAAGGCCAATTGGCGCCGGCGCTCATGCACGCCGTCACGGCGCTTCTCGACGCGCTGCCAATCGCGTACACGCTTCGCATCGAGACACTCGGCGCGCAGGTTTTCCAGCACACGCACCCTTCAGGTGCTGGCGATGCCCCTCAGGAGACATTCGCCGCATCGTCGACTCGATCACACCTGCTGGTTGCAAATCCAATGCGCTGAAGTTGAATTTGTCGCCTGCACTCGGCGAACACGGCGCCATTCCAAGTCCGGTTCCCGATCGAGGAGACGCGGTTCCGCTCGGCTGTGGGTGACTGCTTGTCTGATGGGGCGTGCTCTCGTGCACAAACTCCGATTCGCCGCGATCGGATGCCCATTCGACCGCGAGGTCCGTCGACCCTACCATCGAATACATTCGAATAACTGGCTCTGAGCAGCTCCATTGGAATCAGGCTGCCGCGAGTGAATCCGGCTGTTGCGCTTGGAATTCGCGATTTACGTGAACGACAGGCGGATGGACTTGACGTCAGTCCGAGCCAGCCGACGCCTCCACGCGGCGGTGCGTGGTTTGGATACAAAAGGCTTCCTCCCGAGTGACTATCCTGGCCTCACGAGCCGCAAACCCTAAGAATTTCGAATGATTTCGGTTGGTACGCCCTGTGCGACCGGACCCCACGTCTAGTTCTGATACGAACCTTTGAAGCCATGAATTTGACCGTGATCACATCCGCACTCGCGACAATGTTGACGGCGGCAGCCGCGTATCTCCCGTTTGCCTCGACCAGGCTCTCTGAGATTGAATTTCTGGTCGTTTGGGGTTGCGTGCTGCTGGTAGCTGCTCGCGGTATGCGCGACCCTGGTCATGCCCGCGACCTCGCCATTGCTGCGCCCGATTCAAACCTGCAATCGACTCGCGACATGCAACTTGGCGCGCGAGCGTAAGTACGGACCCAGCAGCACCAGTCGGGTCTCGGCATTGCGGAACCAGGACTCGGGTTTTGAGCCGTGCCTGAGTGGAGGTCGCCCCGAACCCGAGATGGCGAATCAAAACCACCGACCTGGAACCCCCCGAAAAGTACGTAGTCTCCAGACGACAGCGCCCGACTGAACACCAGCGGTGCCTTCAGGCGGGGTATCGACGATTCCTGGACGGCCTCGAGTCGTCGCCGATGACGCAACGGCTGAAATCGGGTTGACATCCGAATAGATGCTGCATTCGGCCCTTGCACGGCGCCCGCATAGGCGGTCGGTGGATCTTTTTCCATGCTCGGCCTGCAAGCACGCCACTTCGCAAATCTGATCGATAATTGCTGAATACTCACAACTATGACCAGAGGAAGTTGCGCAATCTCCACGGTGTTCCTGTTGGGCAGTCTCGTCGTCGCGTCGAGCTGCGGTCGGGATCCAAACGTCGCAAAGCAACACCACTTCGACCGCGGAAATGTGTATTTCGAGCAGAAAAAATACCGTGAAGCAGCGATTGAGTACCGGAACGCCGTTCAGATCGACCCGAAGTTCGGGGAAGCCCGCCGACAACTGGCAAAAACGCTCGAGCAGACTGGCGATCTTGCGAACGCTCTAGGCGAGTACGTGCGGGCCGCGGACCTGATACCACAAGACCAGGATCTGCAACTCAAAGCCGGCACCTACCTGCTTGCCGCTCGCCGGTTTGACGATGCCAGGGGGCGAGCCGAGACGGTCCTAAAGGCAAACCCGAAGAGTGCGCAGGCGCAGGTGCTTCTCGGGAATTCCCTCGCAGGCCTCCGCAACATCGAGCAGGCCATTGCCGAAATCGAGGAGGCGATTCGGATCGACCCCACTCGAGCCGCGACGTACACGAATCTCGGAGTGCTCGAGATGAGCCGAGGGCGAGCCGAGGCGGCGGAGGAGGCGTTCAAGCGCACGATCACGCTCGAGCCGAAGTGGCTTCCAGGACACCTGGCGCTGGCGAACCACTATTGGTCCACCGGCAGGTCGACCGAAGCCGAGAAGGCGTTGCTCCAGGCCATCGCATTGGAGCCCGCGAATCCGGTCGCCAACCGAGCGATCGCGGTGTTCTACATCTCCATCAATCGGGCCGCCGAGGCGGAACAGTACGTTGTGACGCTCGCGAAGTCGGGTGCGGCGCCGTTCGCCCTCGCCGACTTCTATCTGTTCCAGAACCGTCCGGATGCTGCGATACCGCAGTTGCAGCAGTTGCGCAGCGACCGGCGAGTTGCCGACGCCGCGGGTCACAGGCTGGCAGAGGCGTACGCGATCCGCGGTGACTACGCCGCGGCGCACCGAGTCGTCGACGAACTGCTGCAAAAAGATTCCAGGGATGCGCGAAGCCTGCTACTGAGAGGCCAGCTGCTGGCGCGGGAGGGTAAGCGTGACGAAGCGATCGCTCAGCTCCGAGCAGCTGCGGCGGTCGATCCGAACTCGGCGTCCCTGCAGTTTGCCCTCGGCCGCAGCTATGCAGCGCACGGCGACATGGACCAGGCCCGAACCGCGTATGGCGAGGTCCTCCGTCTCAACCCTCGAGCGGCCGGCGCGCACGTGGAGCTCGCGCGGCTGGATCTCATCCGTGGCAAGGTCGATTCATCGATCCAGTTTGCCCGAGAAGCGATCCGCACGGAACCCTCGAACCTGGACGCGCAGCTCGCGCTGATTCGCGGGCTGCTCGTCAAGCGCGACATTGCCGCCGCGGAAAGGACGCTGGAACCGTTGCTCCAGCAACATCCGAAGGTCGCAGCCCTCCACGTGCAGCGAGCTCTCGCGTTCGCCGCCAAAAACGACGCCGCATCAGCGCGGCGGTCGTTCGAAGAAGCACGACGCCTCGATCCCGGGTCCGTTGACGCGCTCGCCGGACTCGTCGCCCTGGAAAGCGCCGGCGGCAATCACGCCGCCGCGCGCGGCTTAATCGAAACGGAGCTCAAGGCAAGGCCTTCCTCGGCGGAGCTGCTCATTGTCGCTGCCCGGGCGGATGCGTCGGCGAAGGACCTGGCAGCGGCTGAAGCGCACCTCCGGCAGGCACTCCAAATCGACCCGGCCATGCTCGGCGGATATGTGATGTTGGGTCAGCTCTATATCGTGCAGGGAAGGGTCGATCACGCGAGGAAGGAATTCGAGGCGCTCGCGGCCCGGCAATCGAGACCAATCGCCGCGCTCACCATGCTTGGCGTGATCGCGGAGGCTCAGAACGATCTGCCGACCGCGCGGCGCAGCTTCGAACAGGTCATCGACCTCGATCCCAAGGCGCCCGTCGCGGCAAACAACCTCGCCTGGCTCTACGCCGAGCAAGGAGAAAAGCTCGATGTCGCCCTGCAGCTCGCGCAAACGGCGGTGGAAGCCCTACCGAAGTCCGCCGAAGTCCGCGACACGTTGGGCTGGGTGTACTACAAGCGCAAGACCCACGACCGCGCCGTGGCGGTTCTGCAGGAAACGGTGCGGCTCGCCCCGCGCGTGCCCCTCTACCACTACCACCTCGCTTTGGCGCAGATCGAAGCCGGCCGCCCCTCAGATGCCCGGCAGGCGCTCGAACGGGCTCTGGCCCTGAAAGTGTCATTTCCCGCCGAAGCCGAGGCGCGGCGGACGCTCGCTACCCTCTCGAGCGGGACAGCTCCAGATCGCTAGGTCCCGGCCGATCTCAAAGGCGCAGACTATAGTCACCCATATAGGAGACTTATGTCGTTACGATGGCGCCCTGCCAGGGTTGACAGCCACAAAAACCCGCTTTTCCTAAGACTTAGCGCCGTTCAGGACCGATCGCTCGACGGAGTGCAAATTGCTGTTGTCCCGCTGGTCACGCACGACCTAGACGGCCCCCCCATTTGACTGGAACGCGCGTGGGGACGACCACCGGCCCAGGCCGCGTGATCGAGGTCATTGGTTGGTATTCGACCTGTGACTGACAGGGCGAAGCTTTGCACTGGAGCGGCATGTTTTCCAAGGATGTTCTTCGTATCGACGCGGCTGAGGTGGTCTCGAAAATCGAGGCGGCGATTCGCGCGCAGCTACAGCAAACCCTCCGTCGGCGAGGCCTTGTCGTGGGACTGTCAGGCGGTATCGACAGCTCCGTGGTCACGACGCTCGCGGCACGAGCGGTCGGACCGGACAAAGTGCTGGCGCTGCTGATGCCCGAGCGCGACTCCAGTTCCGAGTCCGCGCATCTGGGAACCCTCCTCACCGGGAAGCTGGGCGTGTCGACGCTGACCGAGGATCTGAGCGAGGTCCTCGAGGCCGCGGGCTGCTATCGCCGGCAGACCGAGGCTATCAGACAGGTCTTCCCGGAGTTTGGTGACGGCTACAAGTTCAAAATCACCCTGCCCTCCATTCTCGAGAGCGATCGGCTCAACGTGTCGGAGCTCACGATCGTCACACCGTCGGGCGAGCAGAAAACGTCGCGGATGGCGATCGCAGCGTACCTTCAGGTCGTCGCGGCGACGAATTTCAAGCAGCGCTTCCGCAAACTGATGGAGTACTACCACGCCGATCGACTGAACTACGCCGTGGCTGGCACGCCCAATCGTCTCGAATACGACCAGGGGTTCTTCGTCAAGCAGGGAGACGGCGCCGCCGACCTCAAGCCAATCGCGCATCTCTACAAGTCTCAGGTGTACGCGCTGGCGGAGTTCCTCGGCGTCCCCGAAGAGATCCGACGCCGGCCGCCGACGACGGATACGTTTTCGCTCCCGCAAACGCAGGAGGAATTCTACTTCGCCCTTCCCTACGACCAGATGGACCTGTGCCTGTACGGGCACAATCATCAGGTGTCCGCTGCCGACGTCGCAGGAGCGCTCGGACTGACGGCGGCACAGGTTGAACGCGTGTACAAGGACATCGACCAGAAGCGAAGGACCACCCGCTATCTGCACGCCAGGCCGCTTCTGGTCGAGCCTGTCTCGGAGATCAGCGCCTAATGTGCGGCATCGCAGGTGTGGTCGCTCTGTGCGACGATCTATCGCCGCCCGAGATCGATCAGCTGACGCGCATGGCCGGGGCGCTGCGGCATCGTGGCCCGGACGAGTTCGGCGTCTATCGCGACCGCCGCGCAGGGTTGGCGCACGCGAGGCTCTCGATCATCGATCTTTCCGCCGGCCAGCAGCCGCTCTGCAACGAAACCGGCACGCTCTGGATCGTGTTCAACGGCGAGATCTTCAACTATGTCGAGCTGCGGAAGGAGCTCGAAGCCAGCGGCCATCGTTTTCGCACGAAGAGCGACACCGAGGTGATCGTCCACGCCTACGAACAGTGGGGAGATGACGCGTTCACTCGCTTCAACGGTCAGTGGGCCATCGCGTTATGGGACGCGAACGCGAAGTCGTTGGTGCTCGCCCGTGATCCGTTCGGCGTCAGACCGCTGTACATCACGGAGCACGGCGGACGTCTGTACTTCGGCAGCGAGGTCAAGGCGATCTTTGCGGCCGATCCCACCATTCCCAGGCGATTCGATCCGAACGGCTTCGATGAACTCCTGACGTTCTGGAGCCCGCTCGCACCGAGGACCGTATTCCAGGGCATCGAGGAGCTCGAGCCTGGAACGGCGCGCACGTACGCAGGCGGCCGGATCGTGCGGCGCAGCCAGTGCTGGCACCCCCAGTATCCGGTCGACCCTTCGTCGCCCCCAACCCAGACGCTGGGTGAGGCGGTGGCGCAGGTGCGCGAGGCGCTGGACGCGGCGACGCGTCTGCGCATGCTCAGGGCGGATGTCCCGGTCGGCAGCTATGTCTCGGGCGGCATCGACAGCTCGCTCGTAGCCGCGCTCGGCCTGCGAGCGAAGGGCGCGAAATTCGCCACGTTCTCGCTGCGCTTCGATGACGCGGAGTACGATGAGACGCGCTATCAGCGCCTCATGTCGCAGCACCTCGGCAGCGATCACCACGAAGTGCTGGTCACGCGCGCAGACATCGCCCGCGTCTTTCCCGACGTCATCCTCCACACGGAGCGTCCGGTCCTGCGCACGGCCCCTGCTCCGCTCTTCCTGCTGTCCCGCCTGGTGCACGAGGCGGGGATCAAGGTCGTGCTCACCGGAGAGGGCGCGGACGAAATGTTCGCGGGATACGATCTGTTCCGTGAAGCGAAGGTCCGACGCTTCTGGGCCCGTCAACCGGCATCCACCTCCAGGCCGCGGTTGCTCGAGCGCCTGTATCCGTACCTCGAGCGGTCGCCCGTGACGAAACAGGCCATGACACGCCGCTTCTTCGGACAGGGGCTCGACCGCGCGATGGCGCCGGGGTTCGGCCACGAGTTGCGATGGAGATCGACGTCGGCCCTCAAGCGCCTCCTGGCGGAGGACTTCCACGTTGCGCCAGAGACGAGCGGAATCGACGCGTGGATCCCGACGGACTTCGCGCGCTGGTCGCCGCTGGCGCAGGATCAGTATCTGGAGATCCGCACGCTGCTCTCCGGGTACCTGCTGTCGTCGCAGGGCGACCGCATGCTGATGGCGAACTCCGTCGAGGGACGATTCCCCTTCCTCGACCGCCAGGTCGCGAGCGTGGCCGAATCGCTGCCGCCGTCGTACAAGCTTCGCGGGCTGGACGAGAAGTATGTCCTGAAGATGGCGGCGGCCGGCCTCGTGCCGGAGGAGATCCTCGCACGAAAGAAGCAGCCGTATCGCGCACCCGATGCGCTCTCGTTCGCGGAGCCGACGGCCGATTGGATCGAAGAGGTCGCGAGCGCGAGTGCGATCGAGGACGCCGGCGTGTTCAGCCCGACCGCCGGGCGTCAACTGCTCGACAAATGCCGCGCGCGCGCGGCGGCCGGCCAGTTCTCGAACGCCGACAACATGGGCGTCGTCGGCATTCTGTCTACGCAGCTTCTCTATCATCACTTCATTCGACGGCCGCTGCCCGACCCGCCGCCGGTGCCAGTCAAGACGTTGGTCGACCGGTTGTCGGTGGCGGTCCACGCGTGATGCTGCTTCACGGGCTGCTCGAGGACGCGGCGCGGCGAACGCCCGATGCGATCGCCATCGTCGAGCCTGAGAAGAGCACCACCTTCGGCGAACTGGATCGTCTCGCGAACCGATGCGCGCAGCTTTTGCTCGCGTCCGGCGTCCGCAGGGGAGACCGGGTCATCATCGCCCTCGAGAACTCCGTCGAGCTCGTCGCACTGTATCTTGGGACGATGAAAGCTGGTGGCGTCGCGGTCCCGCTTCCGGCGGGCCCGCGCAGCGATCGCCTGGCGGGGGCGGTGATCGATTGCGCGCCAGCAGCAGCAATCGTCGATGCCCAGACCTCCCGCGAGGTCGTCAGCGGTCATCCGCTCGAATCGGTACGGAGCCTCTTCGTCGCCGGAGCGCCGTCCCCGTCCGCGCACGGCACGCTGCTCAAGGATGGACTCGACGCCTGTTCTCCGGAGCGTCCGTCGACGCCGGCGATCGACATCGATCTCGCGGCCATCATCTACACCTCGGGAAGCACCGGCACACCGCGCGGCGTCATGCTCTCGCATCGGAATCTCGTGACGAATGCCCGCTCGATCGTCACGTATCTCGGACTGACCGCGCGCGATCGCGTGATGTGTGTGCTGCCGTTCTACTACGTCTACGGGCTCTCCCTGCTCCACACGCATCTCGCCGTCGGCGCTTCCGTGGTCGTGGACAATCGCTTTGCGTTTCCGAATGTGGTGCTGGAGTCGATGCGGCAGCACCATGTGACGGGCTTCGCGGGCGTCCCTTCGACCTTCGCGCTGTTGCTGCATCGGTCCAATGTCGCCGATGTCGAGCTCCCGGATCTCCGATACGTGACCCAGGCCGGAGGCGCGATGCCGGTTGCGCGAATCCGCGAGTGGCTCGAACGCGGATTCCGTGCGCCGTTCTTCGTCATGTATGGCGCCACTGAAGCGTCGGCGCGCCTCACCTACCTCGAACCGTCGCGCCTGACGGAGAAACTCGGATCCATCGGCAGGCCCATTCCGAACGTCGAGATCCTCGTGCTGAAGCCAGACGACACGGTCGCCGAACCCGGCGAGGTCGGAGAGTTGGTCGCGCGGGGATCGAATATCTCGCGCGGCTACTGGAACGACGCCCAAGGCACTCGCGAACGGTTCGGTCCGCTCGGCTACCGCACCGGCGATCTCGGCTACGCCGACGAGGAAGGCTACCTGTACCTGATCGACCGGACCAACGACATGCTGAAAGTCGGCGCGCATCGCGTGGGCGCGCGCGAAATCGAAGACGTCCTTCACGAATGCGCGGGCGTGCACGAAGCCGCGGTCGTCGGGATCCCTCACGATCTCCTCGGAGAGGTGCCGATTGCCTTCGTCTCATTCAGGACCAGCGGCGGGACGCAGGCAGCCGCGCTTCTGGCGTTCTGCCGGTCGCGCTTGCCCGCACACAAGGTTCCCTCGCGGATCATCGTGCGGGACGAACTGCCGAAGATCGCCGGTATCGGCAAAATCGACAAGCGGGCGCTGCGAACGATGGCGGGCGCAGCTTCCGCGGTATCGGCGACGCCCTAGCGGATCGACAGCTGTGCAACGTGGCTTTCCCCGGGATCTTCTGAACTTGGTGCGGTGCCCAGCCGATCGGGGAGAACTGTTGCCCACGCAACCGGGCGGCGGTGCATTCTTGGAAGAGACATCGGTCCGCTGCGCGACCTGCCAGCAGACCTACACGATCAGCCAGGGCGTGTTGTCGCTGCTGCGAAAGGACCTGGTGCACCCCGAGAGCGCAACTGAAATGGCGTTGCGCGACGGGCGCAACAAGTCGATTCTCGACGGATCCAAGCCCGAGTGGGTTTCGCCGCTGGCCGATGCGGTTGAAGTCCAGCCGACCCTGCGCGCCGTGGGCGTCGCACCCGGCATGCTGGTCAACGAGATCGGATGCGGGAGCGGCCGCTACACGCTCGCACTGGCCAAGGATGCCGCCGCCGTCATCGCGGTCGACTTCTCTCTGGCCGGTCTGCTGGTGCTGCGACAGAAGCTCGAACCGTCGGCGCCGGTCGGACTCGTCCAGGCGGATGTGACCGCAGCGTTTGGTGCACCTCGTACGTTCGATCGACTGCTGTCGACCCTGCACAGCAATCTTCCAGGTTCGATCGAGCGCATGGCGTCCCTGCAGCACGTCGCCGACTTGTTGAAGGACGACGGGCGGGCGGTGATAAGCATGCACCACCATGGGCTGCGCAACGTCCTCGGAGGCGTTCCGGCCCACGGTCGATATCCTGACAGCGGCATCTATCGGTGCTACCTGACGCGGAGGGAAGCGGCCACTGAGGCCTCGCCGTTCTTCGGTCGAGTGGCGTTCATGTATATCGCCGCCCGCATTCCGGGCCTCAGGAGCGCGTGGATTGCGAATGCCGCGTCGCGTATTCCCGCGCTGCGATCAGCGTTCGCCGCGTTCTTTCTGGCCGTCGTCGAGCGGCCGCGCCGCCAACTGGTATGAGCGTCAGCGTCGTCATCCCTACCTACAACCGCGCGAAGCGACTGCCGAGCGCGATCGACTCCGTGCTGCGGCAAGGGCAGCCGGACGTCGAGATCATCGTCGTGGACGATGGGTCGACCGACGAGACCCGGCAGGTTGTCGAGCAGTACGGCGACGAGATTACCTACCTGTATCAGGCCAACGCCGGCTGTGGGGCGGCCCGCAATACCGGCATCCGCGCGGCCACGCGGGAATTCATTGCCTTTCTCGACTCCGACGATCGCTGGCACGACGACAAGCTTGCGCTGCAGCTCGAGCTCTTTCGAGCTCGCCCCGCGGTTGGTCTGGTGTTTGGCGAGTTCGAGATCGAAACGCCAGGCGGCCACGTTGACGCCGACGGCGCAAGCCAGTGGGCGGGACGGCAGCTCGACTTCCCGGAGATGGGACGACTCGAGCTCGCACGATCGGATGGGGCCGGCCACGTGCCGGTTGTCTGTTGGGCGGGGCCGATGTACCGGCAGCTGCTCGACGAGCTTCCGATCCTCACGTCATCGGTGATGATTCGACGAGCCGTGCTCGACTCGTCCACGTGGTACGCCGAGCGCGTCGTGCTGTTCGAGGACTGGGAGTTCTTTGCGCGCATCGCGCAGCGGTCGCACGTAGGCTTCATCAGTCGACCAATCGCCGTCAATGTCGGACACAAGGATCCCGGCCGCGTCTCCAAATGCAGCGCCTTGGATCGCGCGCACTCGTATCGAACGCTTCTCGAGCGCGTCTGGTTGAAGGATCAGGCGTTCGTTGAATCCCATCAGGACGCCATCAGATCCGCCTACAGCCGGGCACTGCTCGCGGTCGCGCGAGAAGCGCTGCTCGTGGGCCGTCGCGATAGCGCGCGCGAAGCGCTTGCCGCGTGGCGCACCTACGGTGGATTCGAGAATCCGGGGTGGGCGCGCATCTACGGGCTGTGCTCCGATCTGGAGAGCGGGCCGACGGTGCTGCGCCAGCTGCTGCGCGGCAGGACGATTGCCCGGGTGATGCTCGGACGTGGCAGTCACCGGTATGGTTCGGTCAATCCAGCAGCTTGAGGCGCTCCGCGAGGAGTGGGACGCGCTCGCGCGCGAGTTCCAGAATCCCCTGCTCGATCACGACTGGTTCCTCTCCTGCGCCGAAGCGTTCCATCGCGATCAGGAGCTCAACATTGTGACGGTTCGTGACGGCCAACGACTCACGGGGGTCGCGCCGCTGGCCGGCGAATCGACGCCGACCGGCCGCCGATTGATGTTGCTCGGGATGTCGAGGCTGTACGAACCGAGCGGATGGTTGTTCGCGTCGACGGCGTCGTTGCACGAACTCGTCGACAGAACGGTCCGCGCAGGATCTCCGTTCATCCTCCAGAGGATCGCCGCTGAGTCGCCGCTGTGTTCGGCCCTGAAGGCGGTGTCGTCGGCACGCGCGTTGAGCGTCGCTCGCGACACGGCCGCGTCGCTCGCGGTGACCACGACGGGACGGTGGGAAACGTACTACGAGGGCCTCTCTTCGCACGTCACGGTCAATCTTCCCCGAATCCGACGAAAGGCCGAGCGGGCGCACGGCGCCACCAGCGTGGCGCGATTCGATCCGTTGCCTGGCGAAGTGGACGCGCTGCTCGACACCGTCATGGCGGTCGAAGGGTCGGGCTGGAAGGCTCGACGCGGATCGGCCATTCACGTCCGTGCGGATCTGCGCGATTTCTTTCGAGGCTACTGTCATCGAGCCGCCGCCAGACGCCGACTGCATGTGACCACACTTTCCTTCGGTTCGCAGATCGCCGCGGTGGAACTCGCCGTCGTCGCGTACGGACGCCACTGGCAACTGAAGATCGGGTATCACGAAGCGCTCCGCCAGTACTATCCTGGGCTGCACTTGACGGAAATGTCGATCCGGTCTGCGTTCGAGCGAGGACTGACGAGCTACGAGTTCCTCGGAAGCGCCGAACAGTGGGAGTCGCGCTGGAAGCCCGATCAGCGGAACTACCGCGCCGTCGCCGTCTATCCGACGAGCGTCGAGGGCTTGACGGCGGCCTGCCGCGACCTGGGCCGCACAGCCTGGCGGCGTGTCCGCTCGAGGTTCCTCGCCCGCCCCGATCGATTCGATCGTGTACCGCCGGTTCGGTTTGCCGATGAAGCTCGTTGACTTGATGGGACGCCGGCCGTGGCTCTGCCTCGCGACGGTGGCGCTGGTTGGGGGCGCCTTCGCAGCCAACATGGTTGGGTCGCAGCTGAACGCCATCTTTGTGCGATGGCCGGGCATCGACAAAGCGGCGCACCTCGCCGGGTATACGCTCGTGTATCTCAGCTTTTACGCGTGCGCGCGCACCGTCCTCGGCAGCTCGCGGTGGGCCTCCGTGATCGCCTTTGCCTGCGGCGGTCTGCTGGGCGGCCTTGACGAAGTGGTCCAACAGTTCTCGCCGAATCGAACCGTCGAGGTGAAGGATCTCGCGGCGGACGTCGTCGGGCTGTCGATCGGCTGGCTCATCGCGAGGCGACCTGTGTCCCTGCTTGCAGCCCCGATCGCGCTCACGGCGGCCATCGCGTCGGGCTTCTTGATTTGGGACAGTCACGTGCGCTTGCGCGAGTTCGCCGCGGCGCTGCGCTACGAGAGCGCGCACGATTTCGACAGGGCGCTAGTCCACTATCGGAACGCGCTTGCCGGGGGCATGCAATCGGCCACCCTGTACAACGGCCTGGCGTGGGTCGAGATCGAGTCCGGACATGGACAGCCCAACGACGCGGTCGTTCACGCGCAGCAGGCGTTGAGGATGCAGCCCGACAACCCCGACTTCTTGGATACCTACGGATGGGCGCTCCATAAGGCCGGGCGCAGCCGCGAGGCGCTCGCACCGCTTCTCCGGGCGTACGTGGCGAAACCCGATATGTACTGCATTCACTATCATCTCGGCGAGGTCTATCTGGCGTTGTCGGATCGAGAGAAGGCTGAAGCCCATTTCATGAAGCAAATCGACTTGCGCGAGACGCGCGAGGCGCCGATGGCCGCGCGCGCGCTGCAGCGTATGAAATCGTAGCGGTTCGCACCATGCTCTCAGCCGTACTGCACCGAATCCTGACGAGCCCGGTGGCCCGATCGATCAAGACGCCGCTCAAGGATGCGTGGTGGATGATGTCGGGACGGGGGATTTCGAATCCACCGTTTCCTCGTCGGGTCACGTCGCTGCTCTTCATCTGTCAGGGGAACATCTGCCGGAGCCCGTTCGCGGCAGCGCTGGCGGGCAAGCTCCTGATGGACGCGGGGCACACGGGCCTGTCGTGCCGATCGGCAGGGCTGCGCACCAATCAGGGTGCTGCGCCACCGCCGGAGGCCTGCGAGGCGGCGGCGGCGTTTCGGGTCTCACTGGCGGGGCACGTTCCGGTGCAGCTCGACCGGACGCTGCTCGACGACAACACGGTGCTCGTCGTGATGGAGGCGCGGCACATGCAGGCTGTCCGCGCAGCGTACCCCGACGTCTCCGACAAAGTGATCCTGCTGCCTCTTTTCGGTGGTTCGAGCCGAACGGGGTACGCGGCGTATAACATTGCCGACCCGTTCGGCCAGACACGCGCGACCTTCGACGCATGCTACACACGAATCGAGAAACATCTGAGGCTCTTGCTCCGATCAGAGAATCTGCTCGGGATTCGGTAGGCCATTCTCGCGCGATGTCCCTGACGGTAGGTCTCGGCGGCGTTCGACGCCACGCGTGCGTGGCGGTCGCAGACGAGAGGCGGCTGCTTGGCGTGTGCGAGCAGGAGCGAGTCACCCGTGTCCGTGGGGCCGGCGTCAACGCGACCGGCCTGCCTGACGAAGCACTCGATCTCGTCCTGTCGCGCGCCAACCGGACGCATCCCGAGATTGCGCGGTACATCGTCGCGGAGAGCGGAGAACCAGCACCCAACGCACTCTTCGCGTCTGTCGACCATCACTATGCGCACGCATGTGCGGCCTATCTGACGTCTCCTTTCGATTCCGCGACGATCGTCGTCTGCGATCACGAGGCACCGAAGGTCAGCGTGTGGCGCGCCAGCGATGGTCGGGTCGATCAGGTGGCATGGCCCTGGTCGGGACCGGGGTTCTCGGACGTTTACTCTGCGTCCGCGCGCGCGCTGGGATTCCGGTCGGAGGCCGCCGATCAGCATTTCGAGGTGCTGGCGCGCTATGCACCTGCGGAACCCGATCCACAGGTGCAACAGCTACTCTCGACTGACGCACACAGCCTGATCGTCGGGCCCAACTGGCAATCGGCTGTCGAGCAACCTCGGGCCGCGTTCACGAAGGATGTCGCGCGGCAAGCCAAGGTGGCGGCAGCGTTGGAATCGAGGATCGGCGGCCTTTTTCTCGAATTACTCGGCGCGGTGAAAGCGGAAAGCGACAGTGACCACCTGTGCCTCGGGGGAAGCTTCTTCTATCATTCCTCCATCAACAGCATCGCCAAGCGCTCGGGCGTGTTCCCACACGTATTCATCCCCATCGATCCCGGGAATGCGGGCCTGGCCGTCGGCTCTGCTCTTCAGGCGATCGGTGCTCGAGCGCAGCGGCTGTCGCCGTTCCTTGGTCCCTCGTACAGCCCGGATGAGGTCAAGGCGACGCTCGACAACTGCAAGCTGCCGTACACCTGGATGGGACCGACCGAGGGTATTGAGACAGCCATCCAGGCGCTGCGCCACGGCCGGCTCGTGGGTTGGTTCGAAGGCGGGATGGAGTGGGGACCGCGTGCGCTGGGCGCGCGCTCGATCCTGGCCAACCCTTTCGCCCCGTTCGTTCTCGAGAATCTGAACACGTTCCTCAAACGCCGCGAGCCCTGGCGCGGATACGCGCTGAGCGCGCTCGACGATGTCGCCACCGCGCATTTCGACAGCCCGCCGGACTCCCCCTTCATGGAGTGCGACTATCGTCCGCGCGATCCCTCGGCGTTCACGCACATTCTCCCGTCGCGCGACGCACGCATTCGTGTGCAGACTGTCGGCGCGCATGCTCCGCAAGGGTTTCGCGCACTGCTTGACGGCTTCGGGCGGGCCTCCGGCCTCGCCTGTCTCGTCAATACCTCGTTCAACGGGTTTCACGAACCGATCGTGTGCACTCCGCGGGACGCGGTGCGCGTCTTCTACGGTTCGGGTCTGGACATGCTGTACATAGACGGTTTCGTGTTGACGAAGTAGTCAAAGGGCCATATGAGAGACGAGTACGTCCTTGGAATCTCCGCGTTCTACCACGACAGTGCCGCCTGCCTTCTGCGCAACGGCGAGATCGTGGCAGCCGGATCCGAAGAACGCTTCACCCGCAAGAAGGGGGACGCCGGCTTCCCGTTCAAAGCCGTGGAGTACTGCTTCAAGACTGCCGGCATCGGCATCACCGACGTCGACTACGTGGGCTTCTATGACAAGCCCCTCCTGAAGTTCGAGCGGATCCTCGAGACCTACATGGGCGTCGCGCCCCGGGGCTTCAAGTCCTTCCTGATGGCCGGGCCGATGTGGATCAAGGACAAACTGTACATCGATCGGACGCTACGGAAGGAGCTCGGGTACCGGGGGGATTTGTTGTACGCCGAGCACCACGAATCACACGCCGCCAGCGCGTTCTTCCCTTCGCCGTTCGAGAACGCCGCCATTCTGACGATCGACGGCGTCGGAGAATGGGCCACGGCGTCAATTGGCATCGGCCGCGGCAACGACCTCCAGATTCTCGACGAGATTCACTGGCCAGACTCTCTCGGACTGCTCTACTCGGCGTTCACCTACTACACCGGCTTCAAGGTGAACTCCGGTGAATACAAGGTGATGGGACTGGCGCCGTACGGAGAGCCGAAGTACGTCGACATCATCTACAACGAGCTCCTCGATCTCCGCGACGACGGGTCCTTCCGGTTGAACCAGAAACACTTCAACTATCTGACCGGCCTCACGATGACGAACGGGACGTTTGACAAGCTGTTCGGCGGACCGCCGCGAGTCGCGGAGAGCAAGCTGACCCAGCGCGAGATGGACCTCGCGCGATCGGTGCAAGTCGTGTGCGAGGAAGTGATGCTTCGCATGGCGCGCACCGCGCACAAACGAACCGGGATGGAGAATCTGTGCCTGGCGGGTGGCGTGGCGCTCAACTGCGTCGGCAACGGACGGCTTCTGCGTGAAGGACCGTTCAAACGGCTGTGGATTCAGCCAGCGGCCGGTGATGCCGGCGGCGCACTCGGCGTCGCCCAGTTGATCCATCATCGCCATCTCAAGCGACCGCGCACCGTTGTCGCTGGCCGCGACTCGATGAAAGGCTCATATCTCGGACCCGAGTTCTCGCCGGGCGAAATCCAGCGCTTCCTGACGTCTGTGAACGCGCCCTCAGCCAGACTGGACGAGTCGCCGCTGGCCGACCGGGTCGCGGAGCTCCTAGCCGACGAGAAGATCGTCGGCTGGTTCGACGGCCGCATGGAGTTCGGTCCGCGCGCGCTCGGCGCGCGCAGCATTCTCGGGGATCCGCGAAGCCCTCGAATGCAGTCGCAGATGAACATCAAGATCAAGTTTCGCGAGGGCTTCCGGCCGTTCGCGCCCGCCGTGCTGCGCGAGCGCGTGTCGGATTACTTCGAGCTCGACACCGACTCGCCGTACATGCTTCTGGTGGCGCCTGTTCGCGCCGACCGGAGAATTCCGCTGACAGCCGAACAGCACACGCTGTGGGGCATCGACAAGTTGAACGTACCGAGATCCGACTTGCCGGCGATCACGCATATCGACTATTCGGCCCGCATCCAGACGGTCACGTCGGATACGAACCCGAACTACTACCGCGTCATCAAGGCCTTCGAAGCCCGCACCGGGTGTGCGGTGCTCGTCAATACATCGTTCAACGTGCGGGGAGAGCCGATCGTCTGTACGCCGGCTGACGCATATCGATGCTTCATGCGGACGAACATCGACTATCTGGTCATGGGTCCGTATCTGCTCGACAAGCGCGCGCAGCCGGCCTGGACGGAGACACAAGAATGGCAAAAAGAATTCCAGCTCGATTGACGGCCTCGCAGGGCCGCCGCTTCGGGTTGACTGTCGGCGGTGCGTTTTTGACCTTTGCGGCGCTCGCGTGGTGGCGTGGCCATCCCGCCACGGCGTCGGTACTCGCCACCCTCGGCGCGTCGCTCGCGCTGGCGGGCCTGCTCATCCCGACCGCACTCGGCCCTGTTGAGCGTGCGTGGATGGCCTTGGCGCACGCCATCTCGAGAGTGACGACTCCGATCGTCATGGGGCTGATGTACATGCTCGTGGTGACGCCGTTCGGTTATCTCCGGCGGACACTGTCGAACAATCCGCTGGTGCACGAGTCCGTCGACTCGAGCTACTGGCGTCGGCGCTCCGATTCACAACGTTCGTCCATGGAACGGCAGTTTTAGGAGGAATGAAGCTATGGCAGGACCTGGTCTCGTCGGCGAACTCTGGTGCTTCATGCGTGAGCGAAAGAAGTGGTGGCTCCTCCCGGTCATCGTCGTCATGCTGGTCGTCGGCACGCTGCTGATCTTCGCGCAAGGCTCAGCGCTCGCGCCGTTCATCTACACGATCTTCTAGGGGCGGCGTGCATGCGCGTCCGACCTCTCGTCGGGAACATTGCGCTACTGGCAGTGGCGATGTCCGCCTCTTTGCTCGCCGGAGAGGCGGTGCTTCGCAGGATCGTACCGCTGCCGCTCACACGGGTCGCGCCGGAAGTGCGGTACCTTCCGCATCCTGTCCGGCGCTTCACGTTGGCGCCGTCGCAGGCGGCCTACTCCTATGGTGCGCGGACGCACGTGGACGATCGAGGATTCCGGCTGAATCGGTCGTCGCCGGCGCGGGCTCACTCCTCACCGCAGTCGATCTTTGCGCTCGGTGACTCGTTCACGTTCGGCCTAGGGGTTCCCGACGATGCCACGTGGCCGGCCCGATTCGAGCAACGCCTGCGGGTGCACATGCCAGACGCGCCTGATGTCGTCAACGGCGGCACGATCAGCTACGGCGTCTTCCAAGAGCTCGACCTGATGCGGACGAGTGGTCTCCAAACCAGGCCGAGGACGGTCATCCACGCGCTGTACTGGAACGATTTCATGAGCGCGGAGCCGGCGCGGCCGTCCGATCCGCCGGTCGTGGATCGCGACGGCTTCCTGACGTGGGACCGTTTGTCTGAGCCGAAGGGCGTCTTCCGACGTGTGCTGTCGCGGGCCACTGCCCATTCCGCGCTCCTGTCCACGGGACGCGGCGTGCTCGCCGGGGCCCGCAGGAGCGGTACCACGGCGTACGGCGAGGCCTACGAGCGCCTGCTGCGTCATGGGCTCACGCCGGCGGAGTGGAAACACATCGAGGCGTTCTACCAGGAGCTCCTCGCGTTGTCCGCACAACATGATTTTCAGCTCGTCGTCATCGTCATGCCGGTCATCGACATCGTCGGCCGACCCGACACAGCCACACATGCATATCCGACACAGGCGAAAGCGCTGCTGGCGGCCCACGCGATTCCGTTCGTCGACACCTTCGACCTTTGGAATGCGAAGGGACTCGGCAGAGAGCTGTTTCTGCCGCAGGGACCTGACGCGCATCTCAACGCAGGCGGCTACGACGTCATCGCTGCGCGCACCGTCGAGATGTTCCTCTCCAAGGATGTGCTGAAGACTCGCCTGGCTGGGGCACGGTAAAGAGTCGGTCGCTGGCGTGCCGTCCGTCTCGGCGCGCAGCACTGCCTCACCATCAAGGAGACACGAACGAGGTTGACTGCATGACCAATCGAGCCAAGTACGCGGTGTTCGCCGGCATTCTTCTGGTTTTTACTGCCTTGTTGATGGAAGTCACGCTGCGCGCCGGACAATACGCCGTGCGAGGCACGTCACCCACGACGTTCCTGCCGCAGTATCGCGAGAGCCGGTTCATGTTGAGTCCTTTCCTGGTCTTCGGCCCGCGCATCGACTGGCAGATCGAGGGCAAACCGAACCCGGACACGGCCTACTTCAACAAGCAGGGCTTCCGGACCCGCGAGATCCTGGGAGCCAAGCCGGAGCGAGAGATCCGCATCATCGCGCTCGGCGGGTCGACAACCGAAGATGTCTGGAACGAGAACGGCCTCCACTGGCCGCTCTGGGTCGAGCGCGAGCTACAGCAACGCGGCTTCACCGAGGTGCGGGTGTACAACACGGGAATGTCCGCGTACACCTCGGCGCACACGCTGGTTCGGTTGGCGTTCGACGCCCTCGAGTACGAGCCAGACCTCGTGATCGTAATGCACAACATCAACGACCTGACCGTGAACTACCGGGCAGCGATTGCGGGCCAGCCCGTTGACTCGCACTATCGTGTCGCGTTCACCGACAAGGCCTTCACTGGCCAGCTCGATGACAGCGACGTGGTCCTCTCGCGCGTGGCGCAGAGCATGCGCTCGCGGTGGGCTGCCTGGATGCAGCCCGACAAGGCTGTTCCCGATACGTACGACATCACGGCCGGACGGCGGTACTTCCAGCGGAACCTGACCAACATCCAGGCGCTCGTGGCAGCGCGGAGCGCGGTGCTTACACTGCTCACGATGCCGCTTTGCGAGTCGGAGGCCGTGTACCGGCAAGTCGAGTTCCAAGGACGACGGCAGTTCAGCTCGCCTGTCCCCTCCGATTTCGCTCGATTCAACAAAGACTTTGCCAGCTACAACGAGGCGATTCGAGAGGTCGCGCGGGCGAAGAACATCGCGATGGTTGACATGTCGCAGCTGTTTGGAAGGAACGAGTCGGTCTTTTCGGACTTCGTCCATTACAACGCGGCGGGTTCCAAGCGCTTCGGCACCCTCCTGGCGGCCGAACTCGAGCCCACGGTACGGCGAATCCGCGACGCACGTATCGTGCGCCAACTGCCAACCGAGTCCCGCCCACTTTCGAGATGACTCTACGACCAATTGCCCCCGTCACGTTTGGTATGGCAGGGGTGATTCATACCGATCCCCGAGGGGCCGGGAACCGCCGGCCCGCGCACGACGAGGGTTGGCTGACGTTTGGCTTTCGAATGGTGCCATACACCACGAAAAGCGAGTGGCGCAGTGAAAGCGGCGACGTCGTCATCGTCACCTATCAGCACGCCCTCGAGGCCAACACGGATCCTGGCGTGTACCAGTTTCGGATGCCCTCCGACGGCGATCTGGACGGCGTCGTCATGGGCCATTTCTTCGATCGCGTTGGCCCGTCGAGCCATGTGTGCACGCTCAGCCAGCATGCCTTGCGAGCCTATGGACGCAGCGGCGCGACGTCGTTTCGTAACATCAACGGATCGTGGGTAGCGGTGCTCTGGGATCGGGCAACGCGGGAAGCGCGGTTCGTCCGAGACGGCACGGGAATTCAGCCCATCTACGCCGCCAGGCTCGAGGGTCGGATCGTCTTTGCGACCGATCTTCGCGTGTTTCAGGCCAGCGGGATGCTGGACGCCCTCGACGAGCAAGCGCTTGCGGAGTTCCTCCACTATCTGTACATCCCACCGCCACGGTCGCTGGTGACGGACTGTCACGCCGTTCTGCCCGGCTACGTGCTGACCATCGGAGAGACCATTCGACAGGATCGCTTCACGCCACCACGATTTGTCATGGGGCCCCGTCTGGACCCATCGGTGGATCCGCGGCCTGAGATAGAACGCCATCTGCCAGAGTTCGAAGAGCGGCTGCTGGCGGCTGTCGCAGACTGCATTCCCACGACCGGTCGCGTGGCTCTCACGCTGAGCGGTGGCAAGGACTCGTCGACGCTCGCGGTCGCACTGAGCAAGATCTGTCCGGATCGCGTGATGGTGCTGAACGTCGCCGAGAAGCACGCGACGCTGGACGAGTCCCGCGACGCAGCCATCGTGTGCCGCGCTCTCGGCCTCGAGTTTCAGGCCTTCACGCCAACCGACGAGGAGCTGGCCCGTGGCATCGGAGCATTCGCGCGACAGCTCGGACAGCCGATGGGGGACCCCGCCGCCATTCCGTACTTCCTGGGAATGGCGCAGCTGCCGGACGACTGCGCGGTGCTGCTGGATGGTACCGGCAACGACGACTATTTCGGATCGACCAGCAGCGAAAAGGGCATCGAGTTTTACCGCAGGCGTATCCGGACGGAAAAATACTTTCCGGGAATCCTCTGGCCCGCGCTGCTTCGTGCGATGCCGCTCGGTGGACGAAAGTGGCGCCGCCTGAGTCACTACTGGAGCCGGCCGGTCGAGGAGGCCTTCGTGGCCTGGGATGGATGGTCTGCCGACGAACTGAGCCGCCTGTTTCAACGGCGCGTCTCGTTCGAACAGACGCATCTGTGGCGCCTGATGCGCGAGGCGAACCCGGATGAGTGGATGTCGCTGCTCACAGAGGTCCTCGGGGGCATCTGGGAGCCCGAAACCAGCTTTGCGAAAGCCGTGCACCTCGGTCGCGCCCTCGGACGGGGAGTACGGTTTCCCTTCATCGACAAACGGCTGGAAGCCTTCGTGCACCAACTGCCCTGGGAATTGAAGGACGACAAAGCGATTCTTCGCGCGTATATGGCGAAGAACCTTCCTCCGGAGATTGTTCGCAAGCCGAAGTCCGGATTCGCGTTCGATCTGAACCGTCTCTTCCGCAATCCCCTCTACCGCTGGGCCGACGAGCTCGATCGTGCGGGTCTGCTGAGATCCCTTGCGACATGGAGCGACGAGCCGATTCAAGCGCTGCGCCAGGCCTACGCCGCGGAGCCGCACGACTACAAGAAACAGCATCGCTTGTACGCGATTTGCCTCGCAGCCACGGTCCTCGCGAGCAAAGATGGCTACGACACCGACATCAAGAGACACTGAATGCCGTCGATATCAGCTGAGACAGAACCGCTTACTGACGTGGCAACGGCCCCTGCGGCGACACCCAAGGGCCGACCAGCCGTCAGCGCGGTCAAGAACGTCACATCCATCTGGGCCGGACTCGTCGTCAACATCGGTCTGTCGTTCTTCCTGGCGCCGTTCATCGTCCGCAGTCTGGGCAATGTCTACTATGGCATCTGGGCACTGCTGAGCCAGTTCACGGGATACCTGTGGCTCTTCGATTTCGGCGTTCGCGAATCGGTCATCAAGCACGTCGCGCAGTATCACGCAGCCGATCAAAAAGAAGCGCTGGCGGAAACGGTTCACGCCGCGGTGTCGCTGTATTCGGTCATCAGCTTGCTCGCGATGGTGGCGGTCGGCGGCATGACGTGGGCGCTCCCTCACGTGTTCAATATCCCTCCGGAGGCGATCGGGACCGCACGCATCACGCTCTTCATCGTCGGCGCCACCATCGCCCAGGGGTTCGTCTTCAACGTCTACGTCGGCGTGTTGATGGGAATCCAGCGCTTCTATCTCGTCGACCGCATGGGCATTGTCTTTTCGGTGCTGCGGTCGGCGCTGGTCGTCGTGCTACTGTCGGCAGGCTACGGGCTCGTCACATTCGCCATAGTTCACTTCGTGTTGAACACAGTGTCGAACCTGCTGGTCTATGGTTTCTGCCGCGCGCATCTGCCCTATCTAGCGTTCCGATTCGCCCGTCCACGGGGCGCGGAAGTCAGGCGGATTGTCGACTACGGCAAATACGTCCTCCTCAACAACATCGGCGAGAAGCTCGTGTATGCCTCGGACAAGCTGGTCGTCGGGATGTTCCTGCCGATCTCGATGCTGACCTATTACGCGATTGCCGGAAACCTGATCGGGTATCTCAAGGCCTTCATCAGCGCGATGGCGTCGGTGCTGAACCCAATGGCCAGCGCGCTGGACTCGAAGAACGATTTGGAGAGTCTGAAGGTACTGTTCCTGCGAGCGTCGAAGGCCGCGGTGATCGCGGGGCTTCCCGTCTGCATCGGATTCATCATCCTCGGAGAGCGCTTCGTCACCCTTTGGATGGGACCGGAGTTCGGTGCGCGCTCCGCACCGGTGCTCGCCGTGCTGGGCGTCGCGCATCTGGTCGGCCTCCCGTACTTCACGATCACTGGCGCGCTCTATGGAATCGCGAAACATCGGGTTACGGCGTACGCCCGGTTCTTCGAGGCAGTCGCGAATGTGTCGCTCAGCGTCATCCTGGTCCAGTGGTACGGGTTGATAGGCGTCGCCATCGGGACCTTGATTCCCCAGGTGATCATCGCCGCCGGAATCCTGCCGGCGGCGTTGCCGAAATTGCTGCCCATCAGCCTGCGCGAGTATTACGTGTCGACCTACGTGCGGCCGTTTCTCTCGTCGGTTCCGTTCTGGTTCGCGTGTGTGGCGGTCGACAGGCTCGTTCCGACGAATCTCCTGACGTTCTTTGCGTACGGCGCGGTCGCGCTGCCCGCGTACGTCGTGCCGTGCTGGTTTGTGGCGCTCTCGCCTGACGATCGGCAGATGATCACGAAGCGTTTGACGCGACGTCCCGCGCGCTGGGCCGCGCGCGCGACCCAGTAACCGATGTCCACGCATTCGCCGGCATATCGACCCGATATCGAAGGGGTCAGGGGTGTGGCGATCCTGCTCGTCATCGCCTATCACATTCACTTCCCCGGGTTTCCGGGCGGCTTCGTCGGGGTAGATGTCTTTTTTGCACTGTCGGGATATCTAATCACCGGTCTGCTCCTGAAAGAGCTGACGAGCACCGGCCGAATCGATCTCGTGCAGTTCTACGCCAGGCGCGCGCGGCGATTGCTTCCGGCCTCCGGTCTGGTCCTGCTGACGACGATTCTCGTCGGTCACTGGCTGCTGGCACCCTTCGAGCAGCGTTCCGTGGCGTCGACTGCTCGGGCGACGGCGGCGTATCTCAGCAATCTCTGGTTTGCCGGCGTCGCCACTGACTATCTGGCGGCTCCGCCCGAGAATAACCCGCTGCTGCACACGTGGTCGCTGTCGGTCGAAGAACAGTTCTATCTCGCCTGGCCCCTGCTGATGATCGCGGCGACATGGAGAGCACGAAAGCCGCAGACGAGGCTTGTGATCGCCGGCGCCGGCCTCGTCGCCGTCTCGTTCCTGTTGTCGCTCTGGCTGACACGAACCGCAGCGCCGGTTGCGTTCTTTGGACCGCATGCACGGGCGTGGGAGTTCGGGCTCGGGGCGCTCGGCGTGCTCGTTCCTGCGACGTGGTGGCGGCGAAGCCGGACGCTCGACTTCGCGCTCGCTGGAGCCGGTCTGCTGATGATCGTGCTCGCGGCGACGTTGTTCGGCGCTCAGACGGCCTTTCCAGGAGTCGCCGCCGTGCTGCCAGTCCTGGGAACGGTGCTGATCCTCAGCACACATTCGCCGGCGGCGCCAGGACCGATCGGAACCCTGCTCAACACAGCGCCGCTGCAGTTCCTTGGCAACGTCTCGTACGCATGGTACCTGTGGCACTGGCCGGCGCTCGTATTCGCGGAGGCGGTGTATCCCTCCATCGGGCTGGGTGGCCGACTGCTGTGCGCGGTCGGCTCGTGCGGATTGGCGGTCGCCACGCGATCGCTCGTGGAGAATCCGATTCGGTTCTCGCGGCCTCTCGTGCAGCGACCGGTGGCCTCGCTCGCGCTCGCGTTCTGTCTCACTGTCGTGACCTTCGGTGCATCCGATTTGTGGAGGCGGGCGGCCGGCGATGCCGCTGAAGCCGCTACTCAGAACCGGTTCAGCCACGCGCGCGATGACATCCCCACCATCTCCGAAGATGGCTGCCACGTCCGCATCGAAGACGTCCATGTGCCGGCCTGCGCATTCGGCAATCCGTCGTCCTCGACGACGGTTGTCCTGTTCGGCGATTCACACGCTGCGCAGTGGTTCCCTGCGCTCGAGCGTATCGCCCACGAGAAGGCCTGGCGGCTGATCACGATGACAAAATCTGGGTGCCCGGCCGCCGACATACTCCCGTTCTACCGGTATCTAAAGCGCCCGTATACCGAGTGTTCAGAATGGCGGCGAGCCGCGATGGCGCGCATCCTGGATCTCAAGCCGCACCTCGTCATTCTTGCCAACGCGAGCCTCTATCTACGGGATGAACCTGACGGGGTCTTCGCCAGTTCGACGGGAGAGGAATGGGCGACGGGCTTGCGACGTACGATGCAATCGCTGAACGGCGCCGGCCTGCGAACGGTCCTTCTGCGGGAAACGCCGCTTCCCGGCTTCGACGTACCGACGTGTCTGGCTCGGCGCGCCTGGCGATCCTGGATGACGGCGCCCGGCTGCGATTTCCCGAGCGCCTCGGCCGTTCGCCCGACAATCGCTCGAATCGACAACGATACGACGCAGGGGCTGAGCCATGTCCGCGTCCTGGATCTGTTCGACGCGATCTGCCAGCAGACGCGCTGTGATCCGACGTCAGGCGACGTCGTGATTTATCGCGACAATCACCACATCACCGCTCAGTTCAGTTCCAGCCTGGCACCGATTCTCGGGAGCCGCCTCGACGCCCTGACCTGGTAGACGGCCGATCAGCAGGTCGATCCCTGCCTATTCGCTGCACTGGTTGCGGGAGGGTCACCGAAAGGGAGCGACTCTCATTCCAGGCGGGCGAATCGAGTGGGCTGGTCAGCGTCCATCGAGGTCCGCACTCTTCGCTGTCAACTCTGCAGCACCTTCGAACGACCTGAGAGGGGACCAACGGGGATATTCACGCGGAGAGACGAAGGATTCGAGAAGAATCTCACGCCTGCCCGCACGCGGAATCGCGGGCGGGCAGGCGTGAGTCAACTAGCGGATGATACGGACGTTCGTCGGCGGTAGTGGGGGCAGTGTGGTTCCACCGCCGCCGGAGATCTGATGTCCGCGCGTGCCGAGATACTGTAAAAAAGCCGGGGTGAGGAGTCCATTGCCGTCCACGATATTCTGTGACGGCGAACCGGCGAGATTATTGGACTGCGTCACGCGGGACGGGCTGCTCACGTTTTCATGGGTGATGTGCGAGCCGCTCGGCACTCCGCTGTCGTCATTCACGATGACGTTCTGCGCAAAATGGAATGGACCGTCGCTGCCGTCGGTGTTCCGCACGCGGACGCTCCCCACGAACGTGTTGCGATACATGTAGATCGCGACCGCCATTCCGTCCTGATTGACCTCGATCGCGGTGTCGTTACTGCGAACGTTGTTGAAGTAGATCTCGCCGCCCGTTGTCGGCGTATCCGGCGACCCGACTGAGCCGTGCATGTTCCCACCTATGGCAACGCCGGCGATGTCGCTGTACCGATCGCCGCGGACGGTAAATCGGCGGACATCGGCCTTCAGCTCGGGCCCAGCCTGTGAGCTCAGGTGCACGTTGTCTTCGAGCAGCGGCTTGTTCTGGGAATACAGCTTGATCGTACATGTCTGGGCATTGGCGAACGTATTGTCCTGGATGACCATGCCGACTGCGGTGCTCGGATAGTTCGACATACTCATGATGAACGCCGCGTTGCTGCCGTCCTGTCCGGGACCGTGATTGTGCATGTACATTCGACGGAACGTGGCACCGCGCGAGCTTGGCGCAATTTGAAATGCCATGATGTGCGAGTTCACCGTCTCGAAGCCGTCGATGTAGATGTTCTCGCCAACCAGTCGAATGAGTGGTCCCCACTCGGCGCCCGCCTGGTAGCCGAAGTTGATGATGGCGGCGTCTCCGGGATACTCGAGCCAAATTGCTGAGCGAACCGCCTCATTGAACTCGACGTGCTCCCAGTCACTTCCCGGGCCCACACTCGGAATATCAAGGATGTTGTAACTCCCGCTGCGGAAGTAGGTGATGTCGTTGGCTGACGCGTTCTGGAACGCGTCTTTCAGGGAGCGCCAGGGATTGCTCTGCGTGCCCGTCCCGCACGACGACGAGCAGCCGTTGTTCGCCGCGTTCCGACCGTTGGCCGCATCGACGAACTTGAAACCTGCCGCGTTCACCGCGATCGTCCACGTCGCGGAGACGTTCGCGCCAAGCGAATCGACGACAGTGATCGTCGGTGAGGCCGATGCCGACGGATTCGGCCAATTGATTTCCCCACGCGCGCTGATTGTCATCCCGGACGGTGCGTTGGCCAGGGCGAAGGTATACGGATACATCCCACCTATCACCGCCGCCCGGATGTTGTACGTCAGTCCGGGATACGCGCGATAGATGCGATTGTCGGCGTCGAGCCCGTTCGGCGCACTACCAACAGGCTTGATGTTCGTCAACTCAAGCGGGTAGTGGTTTTGAGCCGCCGCCGACGCGCCAAACGCAAGAACGGCGACTGCGAACGCCAGCGTCGACCAACCACGAAGCGCGTGAGACTTCTGCATGACTCTCCTAAATTCTTATGGTCACGAACACTCGCAGCTCGCAGTCAACGTGTAACGCGACCCCAGGATCGGATGGGCTTTCGGATCCGTTGCGATTTTTACTCGCCTGACAAGGCACGAGGTGCAATTTCTGCCCTTGATCAACACGCCGCAGACTCAAAGGTGCACGCCGAATCAGCGAAAACGCCACGGGATGCTCGCAGCGAAGCAAGCGGTGTGCCATACGCGCATCCCGAGCGTCGCCCCCCAGGTGGCCGGAAGGAATGCAACGTCGAACGATAGGTAGGGTTTGCGCGAACCACGTGCCGAGTAGCGTTGCGCAACCGTGTGATTCACATGACAGATCCGTCCACGGAGGCTTGGGCCGGGTCCGATCAGGCGGACGGGCTGGCCACCTGGTTCGCGTCTTCAGTCTCCCTCATGAACGGCAACGGCGGGTGTGTGCGCTGTCTGAAAACCGCGTAGGCCCACTGCGGCCGGCGCATATCACGCCGTCTTCGTCACGAAAGAGAAGTCTTGCGCGGACGTGACGTCCTGTGAATTCTGATTTTGGAGACGTTCTCGAATGACGCAAGGAACGCAGCCGTGTTTCGCCAATTCAGGTAGCGCCTTCTGAACGCACTTGATTCCATCCAACGGTGATACGCCGGCACGACGTCGTTCGCGATTAGATCTGTCCATCGTTTGATCATCGCGTCGCTCGAAAACTCCTTCGCGCGGTGGCGGCCGTGCGCGACCATCTGCCGATACAACGACTTGTTGTTGCGAAGCTCGACGAGCGCTGCCTTGAGCTCCGGCATCGACGTCACCTCCAGGTAGTCGAGTTCGCTGGACCTGATGCTCGCGAACGACGATTCGCGACCTACGACGGCTGGCACGCCGGCCAGCCAGGAGTTCACGAGCTTCGACGGCGGCTTCGAGTCGGGATCGAAGATCGGATTACCCCCGCCCCCTTCGCCGAAACCTCGAACCGACAGCGTCACATCCGTCTGGCTGTAATCGTGCCAGGCGTCCAGCGGCGCGACGGACCAAGTAAAGCCCAGGGCCGAGAGATCACGCTCCCACACATCAGACTTGAGATCGGACGCCAGATTCACCGACCGCCCGAAATAGGTGACGCTGTCACACCTGCCCTCGCGCGACAGGTCTCGGGGAACGAGCGAGGGCTGAGGCCAGTACCAGATCGCCCGTGCCTGCGTCGCCCAAGGCCCGCGGAAAATGCGGTCGTTCTGATTCTGCACGATGTAGAAGTGCGCCCATGTATGTTCGCGCCGATCGGGCTTGATGCAGACGAGGAACACGTCGCGCCGCGGCGGCAGCACGATCGGCAGAAAATCCCGATGGGACACCACGATCCCGCGCGCCGGAAAGCTCCGCACCAAGCGGCACGGGAGGCCGGTTTTGGCGAGGTACAGATACGTCTGGAGCGTCCAGGAGTATTTGCCGCCAGCTATCCCCTTGTGCTTCGAGATCCAGGCCCAGTAGTCTTCGATTCGATCCGGAAGCGGTTCCGCCACCTCGTCCCTGAACGGAACGTAGAAGTTTAGCGTCTCGGTTGATTCGGAATTCACGATCATGATGGGAAGGCGCGTTCCGCGTGATCGATCAGGCGATGCTCGAACGAGCGCGTGGCTACCGTACGAGCCGGTCACGCACCAGCACGGTGTTCTCGCCTCGACGCGAACGCTCGAACGGATGCCGCGATGCTGCAGCGGCGAGCGCGGCTTCGCAGCCGGGGCGAAGCCGATCGTGAGTCTCGACGAACAGCATGTTCGTGCGTGCGAGCCATTGGTCACAGGCCCGATCGGCGAACAGGTCCATCTCCGTTCCTTCGATGTCGATCTTCAGGATATCGATCGTCGAACATCCGGTCGACGCGAGGAGCTCCTGAACGGACAACCCTTCGAACGAGTCTTCGTTGGCTGCCGCCGGCCGCACGCGAAACGACCAGGGCTTGCTCTCGGGATTGTCGATCGTGAGGCGTTCGGACCAGGGCCACACTCCGCCGCGAATCATCCGGATGTTGGGGTACGCCGCGACGTTCCGCTCCAGGACCGCACAGTTCTCGGCACTTGGTTCCACGGCGAGAATCTGGGCGTTCGGATAGAGATTGGCAAACTTCACGGACGCGTAGCCGACGTTCGCGCCGGCATCGATGATCAGGCGGGGCCGGCCAGGATACGGAACGTCGTAGTCCGCGCGCGCGAACACCTGAACGAACGCTTCCCGGTCGGACGTCCCGCCGCGGACGGCCAGCGGCCGCGCGAGTCCTGGCACGTCAAGCTCGATCGCGCCCTTCCGCCATTTCATGGCGGAGTACAACCGGACCCCGTGGTACCAGCCAAATCGACGCACGTAGCTCGAGAGATTGCTCTGCACCGCTTCGAGAAGAAATCCCTTTGTCTCGGGTGATCCGATCAGCATGGTTGGGCTTAGGTTTCCGCTCCGGCCAACCCGTCGGTTCGATGAGTAGCGGTCCGAGGGACCGTCGAGACGTTCAGGTGGCGCGAGAAATGTGTGTTGAGCCAGCGCGTCGAGACTTCCAGCATCTCGCTCTGCCAGGCGCTCCATGATAGTACATGGTTGGCGTTCTTGACGATATGGACGTCGTACAGCGGAGGCAGCGACGCGAGCTGCTTCTGATGCCTGGCGACGAATTTCTCGTCGAACTCCCATTGGAGTCGATCCGAGCCGCCGAAGACCAGCAGCATCGGCCGCTTCGATTCGAGCATCGCAAAGAACGCCGGCGGGAAGAGAGGATTGGCGTTGTCGTTCTCGGGCGGCGCAGCTTCCGTCGTCGTCGCCTGCGCGCGGCTGCGCAGCGGGTGCGCAAGCGATCGGAGAACGGCTCTGTAGTCGGTCTTGAAACGCAGCAGCCTCACCCATGCTGTCGGTTGCAGCAACTTACGCAGATAGCGCCGCCGCGTGTACGCGAGCTGATTGGCGGTCATGTACCGGGACTCATCGGCGGCGCGACTCGCCAGGACCGCCGTGATTCCGAGTCCCAGAAGACCAGCGACGCGACGGTCGCGGCTGCCGCAGAGAAGGCCGGTGATCGCGCCACCGCAGAGCCCTGAGAGGATGAACTGCTTCGTGCCCTGCTGCTGCTCCATCCACGCCATCGCGTCGACCGTATCATCGACGAATCGTCCGACTTCGATGTGGTTATAGACATCCCGGAGCAACTCTTCGGTCAGCGTCCCCTCCGAGTCGCCCAGACCATAGAAATCGAAACGCAGGACCGGAAGACCCAGGCGGACGAAGTGGTCGGTCATCCGCCGGTACAGGCACTGCGGCCCCACTCGCATTTTGACTCCAGGCGACAGCAGTATGACGGCGAGATCGCTGGCCGGCTGATCGTCGGGTTTGTGGAGCACGCCGAAAAGCTTCAGCCCCCTGCGATTCGCGAACGCGACGGCCGTCTGAGTTGCCATGTTGCCCTACCCCTGTAACGAACGAATGTCGTCGCTGCCCTCAGTGCGGCCTCTCCGACTATCGGTATCAATGACCTCGACGTTCAGCCCCAAACCCATATAGAGGAAGGCGATGAGGTGATCGTCGAAGGCCTCGCCCGGAGCCGGCTCAGCAATGACTCGGGCTCCCCTGGCGCGCAATTCTGCGCACGCGGCCGGCACGTCGGCAACCTTGAAGCACAGATGGTGGAGGCCACCGCCTTTCCGCACGAACGCGGAGAGTGGCGACTCGGGATCGGAGGGCTCGATCAATTTGATGTCGATCGACCCTGCCTTCCCCATGAACAACACGTTGACGCGCTGACGCGTGTTGGTCACCGTCGTCGTCGTTCTCGTGTAGCCGAGGAGCGCGGCAAGCGTGTCCGCCGCGGTGTCCACGGAACGAACTGCAATCGCGATGTGATCGACCTGCATGGATGACTCGTCGTCTCGATGGACTAGATCCCGAGAGGCACGTGCGAGATGACCCACTTGAACTTGCCGCTCGGCGATATGTCCAGCCGATCGAGCATCTGCACGTCGACCTTGACCTTGTCGCCCAAGCGGAGCCTGAACTCGTGAATGAGGTGATCGGTATGCGCCTGGGAATACGCAGCACCGGCCACGATCCGAATGGTGACCGCGTCCGGCGCCGTCTGCACGATCTGCGAGCCCTCGATGCAGTCGAGCGGCTTGAACGGGTGCGTGAGAACGGACGGCGAGATCAGCCGACCGTCCGGCAGCGTGAGGAGGTCCTCTGCCTTGGTCGTGACATCTTCCATTAGGTCCAGGCCCCGTCCGCATGAACACGGCGTCTCGAGCACCGCGGTCATATCCGTCGTGACGTAGCGGATGAGCGGCATGGCCGTGTTGTGCAGGCTCGTCCCGACCAGTCGGCCGACGGTGCCGCGAGGTACGGGCCGTCCATCGGCGTCCAGAATCTCCGCCAGGCCGTACTCCATGGCTATGTGATGCCCCTCGTGCCGGTTGCATTCGCCCGAGAACGCCATCCGTTCGGCAAGCGCGTAGTAGTCAAACACGCGGCAGGCGAAACGCTCCTCGATGACCTCGCGCTGAAAGTCGTACAGGGTCTCGGACGACGTGACGGCCGCTTTCAGGGGAAAGGTCTCACCGCGAGTCCGCAGATACTTCGCCAGCACATACAGCGTCGACGGATAGCCATCGAGCACCGCGGGCTTGAACTTGGCGAGCGCGTCGAAGTACATCGGCAATGTCGCTGGCGACAGATGGAACGAGGACAGCAGGATCTGGTTCTGTCGCGTGTTCAGGCGCCAGAAGGGCGGCGTCTGCTGTGCCAGGGGTACGATCACGTTGCCGCGCGCGACGGCAATCCGATCGCCGCGGCGCCCCATCTCGAGGCCCGCCCACCGGTAGTGGCGGTCGAACACCGCGTAGGTCATGCCGATCGTATCGTGGTCGTAACCGACGGTTAGCGGCGTCCCCGTCGTACCGCTCGTGTGCCCCGTCTTCAGCGCCCGGCGCGACACCGTGCTCGATCGCAGCTCGTCGTAGTGCGTCCTGATCTCGTCGCGAGTCAGAACCGGGATCTTCGGCAGGTCGTCGCGCCCGCGAATGTCCCGCGGCGTCAGCTTGCACTGCTCGAATCGCCGCCGGTAGAACGGAACCGTCTCGTACGCATGGGTCACGATCGCTCGCAGGCGCTCGTCCTGATACGCCTCGAGCTCCGTTCGCGACAACCACTCGGTGCGCGCCAGCAGCGTCTTGAATTCGGGAAAACGCCCGCCATAGCGTTCCCGTTCGAGCAGCGCCGTGTACCCGTTCAGCAGCAGGTTCTGGCCCCAGATGGGAACACGGCGATAGATTTCAGCCGCGTATCGGTTCATGACGATGGCCTGGCGCGATCGATGGCATCGCGATACGTATCGACGAGGATGTCGCCCACGACGGGCCACGAGTACGCGCGCTCGACGAGGGCGCGCGCGGCCGCGCCCAGTTGCAGGCGCCTTTCTCGATCCGCCAGCAGTTCGAGCGTGGCTCGGGCGAAGGCATCCGGCGAATCCGCGAGCAACACATGTTCACCCGCTTTGCAGCTGATGCCCTCGCAACCGATTGTCGTCGAGACCATGGCCTTTCCCATCGCCATGGCGTCGAGCACCTTCAGCCGCGTTCCGCCGCCGACGCGCAGAGGGACGACATAGACTGCGGCCTGCTGCACGTAGGGCCGCATGTCGGGGACGTATCCCGGAACGACGATGCGCCGGTCGCGTGCGGCCAGCGCCAGCAGCTCTTTTGGCGGATCCTGGCCCACGGCGATGAAGCGGATGTCTGGAGCCTTCGCGACGATCAGCGGCCAGATCGCCTCCAGAAAGTACATGACTGCGTCGCGGTTCGCGAACATGTTCATGCCCCCGGCATAGACAACGGCCGGCGTCTGCTGCGATGGATCCGGTGTGAAGTAGTCGACGTCCACGCCGTTCGGCACGACCGCGGTCTTGACGCCGGGAACACGACCGGCCAGCGTCTCTCCGTCATTGGGCGATACCACGATGTTCACGTCGTATCGCGGCGACGCCATGCGCTCGTACCTGCGAAGCTTCGTGCTCTCACGTTGCAGGAACTGTCGCGCCAGCGTGCGTGTCTCGACGTGGGCACGCCGCTCCATCAGGATCGATTCGATGTTGTGGTGGGTCAGGACGGCCGGCAGCGTCTTGGGAAACTCAATGAACTGACTGAGCGCCAGCGTGTCGACGTGGACAAGATCGAACCGGTCGCGCTTCAGGGCGTCCCGCACCTGCCGTTCGAACACGGAAGACCGATGCGCGATCAGGCTGAAGGGAACCGTCGAGCACGTGCTCGCAGCGAGCGCCGCGACGCGGTGGACGATCGACGTCTTGGCCCACAACGGACAGTACTCCACCGTCTCGCAGAATTCCTCGAGCGCCCGCCGGCTCTCCTCGAGTGCCGCTTCGGTGGGCAGCACGTCCTTGTGCACGAACGCGAGCAGATGCACGCTCGCGCGGCGGCTGAGCTGTCGGATGATGTGGTACCCGCGCTGAAGCACTCCGCCGTGCGGCGGATACGGAACGATCTGGGACAGAAAGAGGACTCTCATCGCGCGGTCGCTGCGTACACTTCCTCGTAGGCTCGCGTCATCTGTTCGACGGTGAAGCAACGTTCAACCTTCTGTCGGGCGGCAGCACCCATTCGAATACGGAGGTCGCTGTCGCCGAGCAGACGCGAGAGGGCCGACGCCATGCCGTTCACGTCCTTCGCGTCGACGAGCAGACCCTCGACCTCGTGCTCGATGATGGACGGCGCTTCACCTACGCGAGTGGCGAGGATGGGCTTTCCTGCTGCCATGGCCTCGAGCGTCACGACAGACATGGCCTCCCAGAGTGACGGCTGGAAAAACACGTCGAACGCCGGCAGCGCAACGTCCGCTGCGTTCGTGATCCAGCCCGGGAAGATGACGGTATCGTCCAGGCCGTACTGATGACGCAGCGCTTCGAGCTCATTTCGCAACTTCCCCTCGCCGACGACCACGAACATCACGTCACGACGCGTCTCTCGGATTTGCTTGGCCACGGCCAACAGGTCGCGGAGGCCTTTTTGCTCGATGAGTGTGGCAATCGTGCCGACCAGTAGTCGATTGGTCGCGCCAATCCGCTCCCGGAACGATGGATCCGGGGCGACGGTCGGCAACAACACGCCGTTCCAGATTGTGCTTATGTGTCGATCGTCGAGTCTGTACACGGCCTGCAGCTGGCGGCGCTGAACGTCGCCCACCGAGAACACGTGGTTCGCGAGACGCGAAAAGATCCGCTCCATCCACAAGATTCGCGGTCTGGTGTGGGGGTAGTTCCCGAAGTGGAACGTATGAACCACCTTGAGCCGCGGCCTCAGCAGCTTGCAGATGCAGGCGTCCACCAGCCCGTGCGCTGTATGTGTGTGCACAACGTCGATGTCGCGCGCGCGGATCAGCTTCAAGAGTTTCAGCGACGAGAAGTAGTCGACCTTGGGCGGCGCCGCATCATCGGAACCGGCTAGACCGACGATGTCAATTCCGGCGCGGGCGAGCTCATCACCGATCTGGCCGCGCTGTTTCAGGTGGCACACCGTGACGTTGAACCGACGGCGATCCACCGTTTGCGCCAGATGGCGCATGACCGTCTCAGCACCGCCAATCCAGAGCGATGACGCGAGAATCAGCAGATTGCGCTTGCTACCAGGCATGGTTCGAGTAACCGCGGATTGGCTGCTCATCGCAGGGTCGGCCCCCGCCTGGATGTCGCCGGAAGCGCGCCAACCGGGCGTCGCAGCGCAGGATGAATCCAGATTCCGGCAGGTGCCGAGGCGACCGTCGTTGTCGAATCCTGTTCCTGCAACCGCTCGCGAATGACCCTGCGGGCCGCCGCGAGAAGACCAGCGAGCACGAACAAGTGCGGATAGTAGACGGCGCTGAGGAATGCACCTCCTGTCGCATAGGCGATCACTGCGGCGCTCAAGCTTGCGAGCAGTCGCAACTCCGGCGCAAAACGGTCGGGGGTCTCCAAATCGCGGATCTCGACCAGGAGCCGGCGATTGGCGATGAGATTCGACACGATGAACAGGAGCAACACCGCAAGACCGGGAAACCCGAGTTCCCCCAGAATCAGGAAATAGATTGAATGTGCCGTCTGCCACGGGATGTCCAGCGACGACCGGTATTGCGAGCCGTACGCCGTGGGAAAATGCCCCGCGCCGACCCCGAGCAGCGGGTGATCCAGCGCCATCTGCGTCCCGGCTGCCCAGGCGAGGAGCCGGCCCTGGGCAGACCCATCCTGATGGCTTGCGATGGTGTTCATGCGATTGAAGTACTCAGGAGGGGCGGAAACCAGCACGAGGACCAACGCTGCCGCGGCCACCGTAGCGGTCACGACCTTTCTGTCGCTCTTCAACCAGTAGTACACAGCAACGCAACCGAGCGCCAAGGTGCCGCCACGAGACTGCGTGGCGACAACGGAAAGGACGAGCAACAGCAGACTGCCTGCCCAGAACACCTTCGACAGGGTCTTCTTCGATTCGGTCAGCAGGAACAAACAAAACGGAATGGTCAGATTGACCGACAGCGCAAAGTCATTGCCGTCCCCGAGGAAGGAACCAGATGCCACATAGTGCCGAACGTCAGGGTTCAAGAACATCTGCGGAGTCAGCGCTGCGACGGCGATATGCACGAGTGTCAGCGTCCTGAATACGCCTTTGAGCTGGTCGAGGCTGGTAACCTCTTTCGCCAGCACCCATCCGATCAGGAGGTAGCCCAAAACGTTGTTCATCACCGTGAACGCATACAGCGTCACGTCGGCCGTGAGGACGGAGAGCACGATTAGGCCGAACAAAGCAAGGACGATTCGAATGTTCAGCTCGGAAAAAACCGCGACGTTGTTGACCTTCCGCGCACCGAGCACGCTCAGCCCGACGACGGCAAGCGGAACGATCGCATTCAGATGGAGGAGGTCGAGCCCTGGAATGTAGGCGGTCGGCCGGACGTACTCGAGCACAAAGAACAGGAGGAGACCGCGGTAGACCGTCATCGCGCCCCTCCTGCCAGCTCGGCATAGATCGCTTCGAGCCGGCGCGTTCGCGCCGCGAAGTTGAATTGCGTTTCCACCAGCTGCTGTCCCCGGCACGCCATGCTCTTCCAGGGGCCACGGTTTGCAAGGAATTCGATGATTGCGTCCGCCAGTGCGACCGGGGTCTTGGAGGGCACGAGCCGACCGGTCACACTATCGGCGATGACCTCGGGCGTGCCGCCGACGCGTGTCGCGAGGACGGGAACTTCCATCGCCAGCGCCTCGAGCGCGGCGTTCGGGAGACCCTCGGTATGTGACGGAAGCACCATCAGATCCGCTTCTTCAAGAATACGCTGCGGGCGATCGAGATACCCAGTCAGATGTATCGAGTCCTGGAGGCCGAGCGCTCGGATGCGTTCCACGAGGTTGGATCGTTCCGGCCCGTCACCGGCCAGGACGAGCGAGACACGATGATTCCGGGCCGCAACGATTCCGAGCGCGTCCACGAGATCGGCGTGACCCTTCTCAAAACTCAGTCGGCCGATACTGACGAGGACCGGTGGCGCAACAGCCCGTCCGACGATCTCCGCCAGAACTCCCTTCTGCCCGGTTCGCCGGTACCGTTCGACCACGATCGCATTGTGAAGCAACCGCAACCTGTCTGACGGCACGCCGGCTGCCAGCAAGTCCTCCTCGATCTGCCGGGATACCACGATCGCTCTGTCGAATCTGCGCACGATCCGCTTGTCCAGCGCGGTAAACACACGCTGCTTTGCGCCGTTCCCGATCCAGCCGTGCAGCGTCGTCACAATCGGCACCCGATGCAGTCTCGCCGCCAGGTAGGCAATCACATCGGACTTCACTTCGTGCGCGTGAACGATATCGATCCCCAGCGTCTTCACCAGGTCGACGACTCGAACGATCATTCGCGGATCGTATTGGTTGTAGCCGCGTATGATGTGCACCGGCATGCCGCAGGCGTGCGCGGCGATCGAGAACGGAGTCTCGCCCCGATCTGTCCTCGCCTGGAACAACCCCAGATGAAGCGCAAAACGCGACGAGTCGATCGCACGATAGGTCTCGAGGATCGTCTTTCCGGGGCCCCCGATCTCGTACGTGTCGCGCAGGTGCAGGACACTAGTCGCCACCGAGCAGCCTCTCGTACAGCTGTTGGGTGGACGCGACGTTGCCGGCAATCCCGAATTCCGACTCGAGCCGTCGATACCCAGCTTCGCCCAGCCGCTCCGCCTCGCGCCGGTCGCGCAACAGCCGGAGGATCGCCGCTGCCAGTGCGTCCGAATCCCCTGGCGGGAACGTCAGGCCGGTGCTGCCCTCTTCGATGATTTCCGGAATGGCGCCGGCGCGCGCGCCGATGACCGGCTTGCGGCACGCCATCGCCTCGAGAATCACCCGCCCGAAGGGCTCCGGAAGCACCGAAGCATGCACGACGACGTCAACCATCAGGAGAAAGTCGGCGACGTGTTGTTGATAGCCCGTGAAGATGATCTGCCGGTCGAGATCGAGCGACGACACGAGCTCGCGCAGGCTTCGCTCGTAGTCGCGGTCCGCCGGCGACGTATCTCCGACGAGAACGCATCGGATCTCCGGAAACTCCTGCCGGACAATCGCCATGGCCCGGATAAGCGTTTCCTGTCCCTTCCACGCCTTGATGTTGCCAATCATGCCGACCACGACATCGTCGGCGTCCAGCCCGTGGTTCGCACGGAGCGTCATCGGCGGCGTCGAGACGGTCAGTGCTTTCGGATCGAGACCGTTGTAGATCGTCGTCAGGTTCCCGAAGTCCGCGCCGCGCTGACGCATGTTGTTCCGAACGGCGTTCGAGATGCAGATCACCGCGCCAAGCCTCTTGCCGAAGAACCGGGCCATGGATGGAAAGCGATCGTTGATACCTCGCTCGTGTGTCACGCAGGGCGTCGACGCAAGCCTTGCGGCCAGCATCCAGTCGTGGTTATGCAGAACGGAGTTGTTGAGGTGCACGAGGCGGATACCGCGCCTTCTCAGGAACCATGCGCGGCGCACAGCCGCGATCAGCATTCCCCGCCACACGTTCAGTCCTTTCTGAGCCAGGCGCAGGGGCGTCGTGAACCACCTTCGGGTACCTGTCCGCGACGCAAAGGCGAACGTGTCGCTCTTCGGCCACACGTGCGTTTCCACGCCGGCGTCGGCGAACGCAGAAAGCAGGGCGTGCGGTGCGTAGAACACCACGATCGGTTCGTACCGGGTGCGGTCCAGCCCCTTCACCAGGTACAACAGGCTGTAGTAGGAACCCCCGACCGTGCCGTCGACGTTGTGCTCGCAGTACAGAATCCGGATTGGACCGTTGCGCGTCACGGTTGTCCGTCTCGCCGCGAGGGTGCCCAGACTTCCTGACGCACGCCCCGCCCGTACTGCAGCCAGGCTGACAGGATCGCCATATTGGCGCTCGTGAAATACAACGCCACCTTCCCTGGCAGCGAACGCTGGAATCCGCCGATTTCCGCAAATGCGACGAGCGCCGCGGCATAGAACAGAACCTGCGCGACGAAGGCGGCGGCGTACCATGGCGACGCGACCAGCAGCACCGCGCTCAGGAGCGCAATCACGAGGAGGAACGGCACCGTCCACCGCAGAACCTTGTGGGACCACAGGGCGAACGAGAACCGCCCGAAACGGAAGGGATTCAACAACTCCGGCATCGCAAACAACGTCGTCATGCCTCGAAGGAGCGTCCGCACTTTCCTCGTGAACTCTTGCCGAGGATCCTTCAGGCTGGTCATCGAGCCGACAGCCGTCGATTCGCTGACCGCGCGGAACCCTTGGTGCACCGTACGCAGCACCGACAGGAAGTCAGGGGCCAGCCCTTCGTCGAACGGCGCGCAGAGTGATCGCCGCTGTGCGTAGAACGAGCCGCTCGCCCCGACAATCGAGTGCACCTGCGTTTCCAGCCGCCGCAACAGCAACTCGTACCGACCGTACAGTCCTTCACCACCGCCGTCGCCGATGCGGTCCTCTCCTGAGATGCATCCGATCGCGGGATCCTGGAACTGCTGGACGAGCCGGCGCAGCGACCCGGGCTCGAGCTCGATCGAGGCGTCAGAGAACACGAGCACATCATGGCGCGCCCGACGCAGACCGGCGTTGAGCGCCGCCGCCTTCCCACGCCGCGCCGGCAGCTCGATGACCTCCATGTTCGGGGCCCGGCACGCGGTGATGCGTTCCACCGTGCGATCGGTGGATCCGTCGGAGACGAACAGGATTTCCAGCAGGACCGGCGGATAGTCCAGGGCGGCCGAATTCGCGATCTTCCGCTCGATCCGCGAGGCCTCGTTGTGCACCGGAATGATCATCGTGACCGACGGCAGATCGGATGCGATCGGCCCGGCGCGTCGCTTCTTCGTCATCGCGGACAGCAACGCCAGCACGAGCGGATATCCCAGATAGGGATACACAACGCCCGCGACGGACAGCCAAAAAATGGTTTCTAGCATCACAGGATGCCGACGACTCTCGCGAGGAACATCGGGGTCGATCGGGTCACGCTCTCGTGCACATTGAGCCGCTTCACCGTGAATGGATCGTCGTCGCAGCTCACGAACCCGCGCTTCGTGATGAACGCCAGCCGGTAGCCGCAGGCCCGGACCTTCGCGGCAATCGCGGGCGTCAGATAGCCGTTCGGATAGCTGAACGTCAGCACGCGCTCATTCAGCTTCTCGTCGATGACAGTCTTGGCCGCTCGAATTTCCTGTTCCGCCGCCTCATCGGACACCTGGGTCAGCAGCAGGTGCTCCGCCCCATGGCCGCCGAACTGGATACCCTGTCGAGACATCACATCTGCTTCGGACCAGTCAATGAACGAATCCACGCCCGTGAGATCGGCGAGTCGTACGCCAAGTGCGGTGGCGATCGCATCGAGCAGGGCGCAAACGCTAGCGCGGTCGTGGCGCTTCAAGACATCGATCCTCGACACGACCGCCGGGCGTGGATCGGAGTCGGGCAATTCCAGAACTCCCTCCAGCCCAACCGGCGCGAGCAGTCGAGCGAGCATCTGGCGCCGCTCGGGTGCGCGCCGGCTCTCGTCGATCGCGCGAAGCAGGAGATGCGTCAGCGCCTCCTGCCAGAACAGCCGCCGCTGACCGACGTAGTTCACCGGCAGGAACACCAGCGCGGGCAGGCCATGCTCCTTCAAAATCGGCAACGCATTAGTGAAGTTGTCGCGCCAGCCGTCGTCGAACGTGATCACGCAGGTGGAGTCCGGAAACGGAATCCGGCGCTCCATGCACTCGGCGAACTGTTCGACCGACAGCACGCTGAAGTGCCGCTTCAGCACCGACATGTGCATCGCGAACGTCTGACGATCCACGACGAGCGCGGGGTGCGACGCCGTGCGGGCCTGCTCGTCCGCGGTCAATACCCGGTGATACATCAGCACCACGGCCTTGCGGCGCATGACCATCCTCTGCCACAGCCGAAGCACGCCCGAAAAGTACAGCCCGTAGGCGAACGCGACTTTGAGCCCGAACGTGACGCGCTGCCTTGCGGTCATCCCGACACCTTCTTGACCGCAGTCACGAGTTTGCGCTTCGAGAATTCCCACATGAAGCGGCCGGGGTCGCGAAAGATGCGAATCTGCACTGTCTTCCGCACGGCATTGGTGAATCGCCGCTTGAATGGTTCGTCGCCGACCGTGAAGTCGAGCTCTCGCCGCCGATGCTCGATCGCGAACTCCATCAGGTGCCGCACCATGACCAGGCCCGGCGAGTGCGCGGCATGGGCAACATCGAAGGACGGCTTGTACCAAATCACCGCGCCGTTGTAGTCGAACCCGTAGTGAAACGCGATCGGGTGGCCGTCCAGCTCGACGACGGAGAACAGCAGCCAGCCGGTCGTTCCCAGATTGGCCGTGAGACTCCGATAGAACGTCTGGTTGGTGGGGTTCACGAACAGGCTCGGGCTGCGAGTGCCATGCCATCGCGCGATGTGCTGGGAAAAAAACGCCGGCAGGTATCCGTCGACGTCCGCCGCCGCCGTGAAATCTCGGGCCACGAGCCGTCCGGCACGCTCGAAGTAGTGCTGCGCCCTTCGCAGGCCGGGCTTGTTGTAGATCCGTAGGGCGCTCTGTTCGTGGCCGGCGACGTGGAGCGTTGGACACACGTACTGATCGTCGGTCAACGTCCGATAGCCCATGCGTGCGCAGATCGCTTTGACCGATGCGACCGTCGCAGACTGCGCCAGGACATTGTTCAACTCGATGATGTCCCATTGGCCATGGTCGTGCAGGGCCTCGAACACCGCCGACAGGAATCCCGGCTCTCGCTTGTGGCCGAGGAAGTCGCAGTAGTCCGCTCGGCCATCGCCGAGAAAGCGCACGACCCGGCCCCTCGAGGACGTCCGGTCGATGATCAGCGGCGCGAGCCCACCCACACCGGAGGCGCCGGTCACGACGACAAACAGCGGTGAGTAGTCGGCGCCAAACGTCTGCCACCAGCTGTCCGCCCATTGCCGGGTCTGGAAGACGGAGTTAGTGTCGCTTTGCCCGGCAAGCGTATTCCACGCGTCGGCATCAAGATCGATTTGATCGAGCGAGCCGACGATCCGGGCACGGTCCAGCGGCTTGCTCCGCCCATTGACCGGTCCGAAACCGGGCGACGGCTGGCCGTTGGGTCTGTTCGATCCGGCCTCACTGATGTTGGCGCGGGCCTGTGGCAAGACTCCCAACCGCAGCCACGTCTCGTAGAGCCACGGACGGGGGTCGCGCGGCTTGGGGTTGTCGTAGTAGAGGTCGCGACCCCACAAATGCATGAAATCCCAGAGCGCCCGCGCGCGGCCCTTCGAGGCCGCTCCAGCGGGCCAGCCGCGTTTCGACAACGTCAGCAGCAGCGCATCGAAGTCACCCCACAACCATCGATTGCGAACGCCGATGCGATAGGGGCGCTGGAGCTCCCCGGTGTGATTCGCGGCATTCCGTAAAAGCAACGCGGGAAAATCGACGCCGGCATCGATTGCGAGCTGCAGCGAGCCCCAGAACCGCCCGTTGATTTCCATCAGCTTCGGGACGCCGTCCCTGCTGTCTTGCTTGAACTCGACCATGGCGACGCCGTGCCAGCGGAGATCGTCGAGCAACGTTGTCGCATAGGCGCGGGCGGCGGGACACAACGGAACGCTCTCCGACAGCACGCTGACACCGCCCCACGGCGGATGTTCTCTGACACGGCGATGGCTGAAGAACGCCACCGCACGTCCGCGATCGTAGCAAGCGAAGACACCGATGCCGGGGCCGGGAATTCGCTCCTGCAGCATCACGGGGAATTCGTGACGTGGGCGCGCCGCCAGATCGAGCTGAAGTGCCTCCAGGTCGGCGGCGTAGCTGACGGCGCTCGAGGCCCACCCGTTCGGCGTCAGGACGCGCGACTGCCACGGCTTGATCACCACTGGGAAATCGAACCCGCCATCATCCGGCAGCCGCTCCGGATCGCTGACCACGAGACTTCGCGGCACGGGCACGCCGAGGCGAATCGCCGTCTCGACGAGCTGCACCTTGTTGGCGGCCCGCTCGACGACATCGGCATCGGCGAGCGGCATGGTGCACCCGGGCTCGAACCGATTCCGGTGTCGCGTCGTGAGAAACGTCGTGACGTCCGCCACCGGCAGCAGCACGTCGATGTGCTCGTCGCGGACGAGGGCCGCCAGACACTCGACGAATGCCGCGGATGCGGAGACCGGATCCGGGTACACGATGCCGCGCGTGCAGTACCGCGATGACTGAGCCAGCGACCGCGAACGTCTGGCGCCGACCAGCACTTCATGGCCGGCGCGACCGAGCGATCTCGTGATCGCGAGCGCGGCACGGGTTTCGCCGTCTGTGACGAACACCCTCATGCCCTTTGCAACCTCCGGCCGGGCGATCCGGTCACCGTGTTCCCTCTCGCAGCCAGGCGGATGTGACGGAAAAGAGGCTCGGTGCCCGATCGTAGAATCTCGCGATCTCTTTCCAAAACGGTTCTTCCTGCGCGAACGTCAGCGTCCCGCCTGGGTAGCTGTCGACGAGCTGCTGCAGGTCCGGCGCCGGACGCCCTTCCTGCCGATCGATTTGCGTCACCAGGCACGGTCCGCGATGGCACTTGCGGCCGATCGACAGCTTCACCGCAGAGATCTCCGAGAACAGCGGAAGGCCCAGCTCGTACCCGTCAACGTTGACGGTTTGTCCTTGGTGGAGCGCGGCTGCGAGCGCGTCGCGATCGTCGCGGATCTCTTTGTAGGTTGCCATCTGCGTGGTGAGGTTGATGCGGAGGAGCTCCTGCATGTAGCGGCTGCCATCGACAATCGGCGCCCAGAGAATCAGCCGATCGATCTCGGGCAACTCTTCCGCGGCGAGCGCGGCAACGGTCGCTCCGAACCTGAGGCCAAGCAAATTGACCTGTGTGACGCCCCTCACACTGCGCATGTGCGCGACGGCCGCATCGACGTCCGCGATCGCCGTCCGCACCGACGTCTCACTGAAGGAGCCGTCGCTGTCTCCATTCCCCGCATAGTCGAAGCGTAGTACCGGGTGTCCGTCCGCGGCGAGCTGCCGCGCAAACGACACGAACACACGATGCGTCCAGAGCTTCTCCTCTCCGAAGGGGTGGCAGAACACGAAGGCCGACTGTGCGATCGACGTTCCCGGAGCGTGAAAAATGCCGAACAGCGAACGTTGACCGTTCGGAAAATAGAACGGCGTCTCTGTCATCAACTTGACGACTCTCGCGATCGGTGTCGGTGCGAGCGCCGCCTCAGCGACGCCCACCCGGCGAGACCCGTGCCCATGAAGAGAACCGTCGCCGGTTCCGGCACACTGCTGATGCGTCGTATCGCGGTCGCGTAGGACCTGGTACGACGCCGGATCACCGTCGTAGCGATCCGCGAGCACCCGGTAGGATCCCGCGTAGCAACAGGAACCCGGATCGTCGTACAGCAGGGTCGGGAATACCCAGTAGCCGCCTTCGAGCGCCGTGCCGAAGTTGACGAACGGCCCGACGTTGAACGGCGAACCGGATCCTCCTGGCCTGGCGTTGCCCAACGTTCCGTAGAACACTCGCTCGAGATAGTTCGCTCTCGTCCGCAACGGAAGCGTGCCGTCACCCCCATCACCGCCGGCCAGCTCCCAGTCAGAGTAGCCGAGATGGGTTGTCGCGTTCAGATGGGCGATCCACGACATCGCCTGGAACCATGTCAGGCGGCCGTCAGCATCGAAGCCCATCGACATGGCGGTGTTCATGTCTTGGAGAAACGCGATGCCTAGACCATCGTCGAGGACGGTCCGGTCTCCGAGGACGATGAGCTCAGCCTGCGCTCGAACGGGGACGCAAACGAACAAGGCGGCTAGTAGGAGAGAGGGGGCGAGGCGCCAGGTTGCCATGGGACCGTTCCTTTCTGCGTTCGACCTACCGACCTACGAAACTATCCGATCGTGTGCCGAAGTGATCTTCGAGAATAGGCATCGCATATCTCGTCAACGAGTCATAGCCCGCCGGCGTGATGTGACTGCCATCGTCCTGCGTGAATTCCCGGCGACGGCGGCCGTCGTCGTCGGCAAGCCGCTTCTCGAAGTCCAGAAGCAGAATGCGTTCCGCGCGCGCCTGCTGAATCAGCCACGCGTTCGTGGCCATGACATGGCGATTGATGCGATCCTGAAAACCTTCCTTTCCCAGGATCCCGCCGACCCACGACGCGAGCGTCTCGGACCACGAGTCGTCGGGCCGGACCGTGACCTCAGTCGCGAGAATCGGTTCAATGTTGTGCCGCTTCGCGAGCGCAATGAGCTGCGTGTAGCTGTCTCGAATTCTGGCCAGCGTCCGCTCCTCGTCTTGAGGCGCCGACCTGAAGATATCGTTGATAAATCCCCAGAACATGACCGATCTGGGTTTCGCCGATACCACGTCCTTGTCGAATCGCTCGAGAAACTCGAACGATTGCTGCCCGGAGACGCCTCGGTTGATTACGGGCACATTGCCGATGTTTTCGATCGACCACCCGCCCGCGTAGGACGCACCGAGGATGACGACCGGACGCTCCCCAACAGATACCGACATGATTCTCCTGCCATCCGCAACGGTCTCAGGTCGTCGCGACGTCTCCGCCCTCGCTCGCGCATTCGCACCGGGCGTGTCGGGCGCTTGCACTGCCGATACCCATCCGCGCATGCGATAGTACCCGAGCGCCGCCATCTCGCGGACGCCCGCGATCAACATGGAGACGTTGTCGACGTGCCCCTCGTAGATGGGAACGGACGCCACACGCACGTCGAGTCCCAGCTTGACGAACGTTCCGGCCGCGCGGCGCATGTGCAGCTGATCAGTTACCACGAGTATCCGGCGCAACGACCGCTCTCGCAGGGACCCTGCGCCGAGCGTCCCGTTCTCGCGGGTGGTGCGCGAGGCTTCTTCCGTCAAGATTGCCGACGCCGGGATGCCGATCTCCCGCGCAAACTGGGCCATCGCCATTGCAATCGGGCACGAACCCTCGCTGCGCCCTCCGGTGAAGAGAATCAGCGGCGCTTTGCTCTCCCGCCAGAGCCTCGCCGCGAGCAGCGTCCGACGCAAGCCGTTATGATTCGGCACGCAATCGCCGACCACACCGGCGCCCATCACGACAATCGCATCGGCGCTGTCGGCGGAATCGGTACCAGGAGCGGGCTAATCAGCCAGTCGGCCAGCGCGGTCTTGTTCACCACGTACCGCGCACCGAAAGTCAGCGCCAGACCCGCGACGACGCCGAGCAGAAAAATCCGGCGCCTGCTCATCCCTCCGCTCAGCAGGTGCCGCCTGAAGAGGGTCACGCCACTGCCTTCGCTCGCGACGGTTCGAGACGGCAGCTCAGAATGAAGTCGTAGTCGTTCGCGAAACTCACGCGGCAGGCCGGATCCTTGTAGGCAAGGTTCGGCGCGTTGGTCTTCTCCACGACGCTCTCGGTGTAGCTGCCGCCGGAGGCCAACACGGCCCGCTTGAGCGTGTCGTTCAGGATCGTCGTGGCAACCGCGCTGCCCGTGTGCGAGAGCGCCCAGGCACGCGGTGCGAAGCGGTCGTAGCTGTCCAGCATCTCGCAGATTCTCTGCGGCAGCTCGTCGTCGGAAGCCAGCATGCCGGTGGCCGCGTTGAGACGGCTCTTCGCCCCGCCGATCGTCTCGTCGAACACAATCGCGGGCACGTCCGCAAACATAGCCTCGACGAGCGCCTTGTTGTCTCCCTCCTTGCGAGAGAGGAAGACGAAGGCCTTGCTCTGGCCGACCGAGCGTGCGACCTCGGCGGGAGGCAGCTGTTCGCGGATTTCAATCTGAACACGCGTGTTGCGAATGGCCGACGCCTCCCGGCGAATGTCGTCAGCGGTACGGCCCGCCCAGGGGAATCCGATGAGCAGCACCCTGACGTCTCTATTCCGGATCTCTTCGAGCGCGCGAAACAGCTGCGCATGACGCTTGTGCGGCGCCCAGTTCGCGACCATGACCAGATCGTGGGCCTTCGGTGCCGGCGTGGGTTTGAACAGATCGGCGTCGACCCAATCCGCAGGCCCGAGACGCACGGGCACGAACGGCGCGCCGAGACCCTCGATGAAGCGAAAGTCCTGCTCCGTAAAACACTGGACGATGACGGGATCGCCAGGCGCGACGAACATCAGGATGCTCGGATCGCAGTAGCCCGCCCAGCACGGCTCGAGCACGAACACGTAGCGCTCGGTCAGACGCGCGATGTCAAACATGGAGAAGACAGCATCGAAGGTCTGCGCGTACTTGAGCAGCAGCACGCCCTTCTCCCCTGGCCTGAATCGCTTGAGCACGATCACGTCACGAAGGAGATCGCGCGGCCCGGCGCCGGTCAGGGAATAGCGTGCCGCGGACACGGAGGAGGCGGGGTCCGCGCGATACGACTCCACGAGCGCATTGCGGCCGCTCTTGCGGATTTCGGCGAGCTTGCCGGCAATGAGCGCGTAGGCCAGCCGCTGTATCGGCGCGACATTCGACACGCGGACGATCCAACTGAGATCGCCGAGCCCGCGATACAGCCTTCCGGCGGCGAGGAACAGACCACCCCGGCAAAAGAACACCAGCGCGACCGCCAGACGGACGGGGCTGAGCCTGAACAGCGACTCTTGCAGTCTGGAGATAGTCACGACAGGCGTGGGCGGACGATTCGCATGGCGCTTTCAGGCGGACGTGTCATCGGGCCGCGTGCGCGAGTTGCGGCTCCGTCGATTGCCGAGAGGCGCGCGCCTGCCGGATAGCCTCCGCCGCCACGCGAGTGTCGTACTGCTCCGACGAAAACGCGGCCGCGAGGTCAATCGGGGCTGCACTGCGGAGGACGACGCGCTGCGCGAGCTTGGCGACAGGTGACAGCACGGCAAGGACCCATGCCGGCATCCAGACCGATGCCAGATCGGGGCGCGCGGTGAGCCAGAGCGCGAGCAGCTCGCGTCGGGTCGGCGCCTCGGGCTCTACGAGGTTGAGCAGGGACGGCATCGAATCCGGATCCTCGACCGTGGCTCGGATCACCTGCGCGGCCGTGTGCACGTCGCACAAACTGAGTCGGCCGGACCGGGGCCCGATTGCGAGAAAGAGAGGCCCGAGCTCGCGTCCGAGGCGACCCGGCGGTTCATAGGCGGCGAAATCGACGAGCGGGCCCGGCCGGATGACCCGAATCTTCAGACCCAGTGACGATCCACGGTCGACGACTTCGCGCTCGGCCTCCGCCTTCGCCCAGACGTACGGCCCGCGTGCGAGGTTACCGGCATCGACCGGCGTCTGCTCGTTCACGGGGCCTCCGACGCTCTTGCTCGTCTTCAGCACCGCGATACTGCTGATGTGAACGAACCTCTCGACCCCCGCCGCTGCGGCATCTTCGAGCAAATGGCGCGTGGCGGCGATCGTGTTTCGCTCGTGCGCCTCCTTGTTGCCCGCGGTTTCAGCGGCGCAATGCACGACAGTGGACACTCCGGCGAAGATCGGCGGGGCGAAGCGACGCCCGAGATCGCTGGCCAGATACTCCACGCCCGCCTCGCGCGCGGACATCGGCGGTACGCGGCGCGACACCGAACGGACCCGCCGGCCGTGCTGCCTGAGTTCCTTGACGACTGCTCGGCCAAGCAATCCCGATCCACCCGTGACCAGCACGACACCTCGCGCGGGGTCCGCGACCGGCAACAGAGACGCACGTTCGGCGAGATCGACGGTCGCAACCCGCTCACGTTCGCGGTCGGCGGCCTTCAGCGCGAGGCCGATGTGCTCGCAGACGCGGACCGTGTCGAGAATCGACGCCGGCGTGAACGGCGGCGCGGACCCGTGAAGGATGCTGTCGTAGAACGCGTCCATCAATTCGGTCAGCCCCGGATAGCCCTTCTTCTTGTGGAGCACGCGCGACGCAAACCCCTTGGTCGACCTCACGAGCACCTGGGTGGCCTCGCGATACGGGTTCGTGAGAATCGAGATCGCGGACGTCCCCGCTCCCGGAAGCGCAATCAGCGCGCCGCGGACGAAATCGGCCCGCAGGCTGCCATTCATGCCCACCACGCGAAGATAAGACTCGACGGGACGTCCTCGCAACGTGACGACCAGGACCGCCGTTGTGTCTCCCGCACGGAGAAGCGCGTGCACTTCGCCCTCGGCGCGCACCTCGAGCGATGTCACTTCCACTCTGGCCGCGGGATTCGCGGCCTTCAGCGCATCGAGCAGTGTGTAGACCGGGTGCGGCAGGATATCGAGCAGCTGGTCAATGGGTGACATCGGCGACCGGCCGTCGCGCGATTTTCGTACCGTGCGAAACGAGAAGTAGCTCTCGACGTGGACGACCCGGCCGATCATGTGCCGTTCGGCCGCCAGCGCTCGGGCCGGCGCTTCCATCAGCAGCTGGTGACCGGCGCAAATCAATCGATTGTTCTCCGCCGCCGTTTGAATGACGCTGCCCGCCTCAGCCGTGGTCAGGGTAAAGGGTTTCTCGACGTAGACGTGTACACGACGGTTCAGGCAGAGCGTCGCCAACTCGGTGTGGCTCGCCGGAGGCGTGACGATGTGCACGACGTCGGGCTTGGCCGTGTCGAGCAGCTCCTCAGCCGACGTGAAGAGCTCCGCATCGCCGAGCATCGGCGGCAGTTGTCCGCGGTCGATGGCCGGGTCGGCCACGCCGACGAGCTTCGCGATCTTGCATGCTCGGATGGCGCGGACGTGATTGAGCCCCATCTTGCCGCATCCGATGATGCCCACTCGCACGTGCGCGGTCTTCTGCTCGGTAGCCATTGCGTTCGATACCTTCCTTCGGGTCCCTAGCAGCGGAACGTCTCGCGCCAGGTACAGAGATTCAGCGCCGTCCACAGCAGCTCGGAGTGATCCTGCGCGCCGGCTCGGTGCTCGGCGACGAGGCGCCGCAGCACGGCGCGATCGAAGACGTCCGGCGCCGGTGCTCTCGGGCAGCGCCGTGATGCGCTCGCCCAGCCCGTCGGCGGCGCGGAACCACCGGCGAGCGGCACGCCGAACCCGGACTTGCGCCGGTCGACGATCGCCGCGGGCAGCACGGTACGGGCCACGTCCTTGACGATCGCCTTGCCGGCGCCGCTGCGCACTTTGTGCTCGGTCGGCAGCGCGGTTCGCGAACTCGACGATGCGGTAGTCCATGAACGGCACGCGCGACTCGATCGCTGGCCGCCATGCTCATCTTGTCCTGGCGGTGCAGGATCGACACCAGGAAGGTCTCCTGATCGAGCAGCGACACGACGGCCGACCGAATCGAGCCCGAGCGCTGCGCTGCCGTCAAGACACTCGCGCCGGAACGTCCGAGCGACAGCGCGCTGAGCGCGCGGACAGGCCTGCGCGACGACGCTCCGGCCGCAGGTAGCTCGAGTTGTAGAGCAGCGCGTCGTCCGGCGACGCGGTCGGCATAGCGATCCAGCTTCGTCGACGCGGTGATCGCCGACGCAGCTGGCCGAGCAGACGCGCGCATCGGCCGCCGGCACGTAGCGAACGACTTGCGCGAGGTCCGGAATGCGGTAGCGCGGATAGCCCGGCGAACAGCTCGTCGGAGCCTTCACCGGTCAGCACGACGGTCACGTGCCGCTTGGCGAGCTCGGCTCAGCGCGAAGATGTGCACCGAGTTGGCGAAGTCGAGCGGCTCGTCGTTGTGCCACACCATCCGCGGGAACAGCTCGCTGAACTCGACGTTGCCGACGCGCAGCTGGTGGTGCATGGTGCGGTAGTGCTCCGACACCATCAGCGCGAATGCGCTCTCGTCGAAGTCCGCTTCGTCGAAGCCGACCGAGAACGTGTTGACCGCGTCGCCCTTGAGCTTCGCCGCCAGCGCGGTCACCAGGCTCGAGTCGACGCCGCCGCTGCAGAACGTGCCGACCGGCACGTCGCTGATCAGCCGCAGGCGCACCGAGTCTTCGAGCAGCTCGCCGAGCGTCTGCCACCGCCTCGTCGTAGGTCATCGCCGGCCGATCGGCCGGCGGCCGCGGCGACCAGTACCGCGCGATGCGCGACCGCGCCGTCACGCACGGTCATCGTGCAGCCGGGCGGCAGGCTCTTGACGCCGTCGAACAGCGTGTCGCTGCCCGCCGACCTGCCGGAAGAGCAGGTACTCCGCGAACGCCTCCTCGCGCGCGCGCGGCTCGACGAGGCCGCTGGCGAAGAGCGACTTGATCTCCGAGCCGAACACGAAACGCCTCGCGGCGTCTCGGCGTAGTAGAGCGGCTTGACGCCCATGCGATCGCGCGCGAGGAACAGCGTTCGCTGCGTCGGTGTCCCAGATCGCGAAGGCGAACATGCCGTTCAGCGCGTTCGACGCACCGCTCGCCGCGATCGGCGTAGAGCTGAAGGATGACCTCGGTGTCGCTGTGCGTGCGGAACGTGTAGCCCTTGGCGATCAGCTCCTCGCGGATCGTGCCGGTAGTTGTAGATCTCGCCGTTGAAGACGATCCAGAGCGTCTGCCGTCGCGTCGGTCATCGGCTGATGCCCGCCGCCGAGATCGATGATGCTCAGACGCCGGTGGCCGAGCCCGACCGGACCGTCGACGTAGAGCCCGGCGTCGTCGGGACCGCGGTACGAGGCGACGTCGCGCATGGCCGTCGACGACGTCCGGCTCGCAGGGGCGCGAACGAGTCGCTGTAGACGAGTCCGGCTATTCCACACATACTGCGCTCTTCTCCTGGCGTCGGGCTCCGGCCCGACGGCCGTTCGTCGTGTCGGCGATGATGTCCACGGTCCGCTCGACGTCCTGGGGTCGACGAAGGCGTGAGTCGGCAGCGTCACGATGTGTCCAGCAACGTAGCGGCCGCCGATCGGATCGGTCCGCCCGGCCAGAACGCGCTGCAGCTCCGGCACGTCGGCGAGCGACGCGGGATACGAGCCGGACGCACCGATCCCCTCCGCGCTGAGCCGCTTCAAGGACGACCCCTGGCCTGCGCGTCCTCGATGAGGATGGGCAGACGGAGATAGACCGGGCTCGTGCGGGCGGCGACCGCAATCGGCTTCACACCAGGAACGCCCTCCAGTCCTGCGAGCAGCGCCTGCGCGTTCGTTCGGCGCGCTTCGGTGAACTCTTCGAGCCTCTTCATCATCGTCAGTGCGAGTGCCACGAGCGCACGGCTCGGCCGCGCGAGCGGAAAGTCCATCGTGAACACGTCTTGCCCAGACCGAGCTGCGGGATTCGCTGAGGAATCCAGTACAGCCAGGGCCGCAGTAGCGCGAAGTACGCGATCGCCTTCACGACGTCGAGCCCTGATGCGGCGGCGGACGGACTCGCGAGCGTTGCTGTCTCGCGCTCGCAGTGCCGTGCAATCTCGGACGAGCTCGTGACGACGACGCCGCCGTCGATCGCCGACACGTTCTTGCCCTTGTCGAAGCTGAAGAGACCGGCGTCGCCCCACGTTCCCGACTTGCGCCCCGCGACGGTTGCGCCCATGGCCTGCGCTGCATCGTCGACGAGGAACGCTCCGTGCGCGCGGGCGATTGCAGCGAGCGCTGGAAGATCGTTGGGGATCCCATAGAGATTGGTGGCGACGATGCCGAGGACGCTGCGAAAAATCCGCGCGTGCCAGAACGATCAGGCCGATAGTCCAGCGTGTCGAGCGAAACGTCCACGAGGCGCGGTCGAAGACCGGCCTTGACGACCGAGGCCGCCACCGAATAGCAGGTGTACGACGGGCAGGATCACCTCGTCGCGGCGCGGCGCGGAGACTCGCCGCAGCGCCCGCAGCAGCAGCGTCAGGCCGGCGCGCCCGGTCGACGTCAGCACGCTGTGCCGAACGCCAAACTGCGCCTCGACGGCCTGGCGCAGCAGCATCGAGACGTCCCTGGGCGACGCCGTCGCCAGAGTCCATCGCGCGAGATCCACGGCGTGGATCGGCGCGCCCGCTGGAGCGACGATCGAAGCGCTGGCATCAGGGAATGCTCCGCGCGATGAACGGTCCGATCACCTGCGTGACCGGCACCGGCAGCTTCTGCCAGGCTCTTGATGGCCAGGCGATACTTCGGATTCGTCACGTTGAGCTGCGGAATCTCCCGGCCGGTCCTGCAGGACGTACTGCCAGTACAGCTGAATCGGCTGCGCGTTCCACTTCTTCTTGAACGACTTCGCCGCCGGACTGCACCGTCGATCGTCCGAGATGGAAACGTTTCAGCCCGCGCTCGCACGCGTTCTTGATCAGTTCCCAGTAGAGGACGTAGCCCGCGCATGGCGGGCGGAACTTGCCCGCGCGATCCGAGCCACAAGCCTTCGGCGGTCTCGCCGTGCGAGCATGTCGAGCGACGCCGCCGCCGGCTCGTCACCGGCGTAGACGACGCACAGACGCGTGCCGTGCGGAAACGTTCGTCGCCACCGTCTCGAGATAGCGGCGCGAGTAGATCGGCGTGCCGAGTCGCGCCAGCTCTCCGAGAGGACGGCGTAGAAGTGGGGCGAGCAACTCGAGGCCGCCGATCCGCGCAGTCAGCCCCTTCTTGTATCCGCCGCGGATGTCCTGGCGGTGCGCGCGGTCGTGAAGGCCTTCCACAGCACGTCGGGATCAGGGTTCAGCTCGACCGTCATGCTGACCTTGTGCTCGGAGGTCGGCAGTCCTCGAGAAGCGTTCGGCTGCGAATCTCGAGGTAGTCGACGCGCCACTCGTCGGCGAGCTCTTTGGCGGCCATCGAGCAGCGCCTGCTCGATCGCGTCGGTGCTCGCCGCACGGTCCGCCGTAGTTGACGAACGGCAGCGAGCAGGCGATGTTGCCGAACAGCCGGCTCTTCGACCCGAACGATCGGAAACACGCCGACGATCGCCTGCCGTCCATGGCCGCGAGATATGCCGAGCGGTGGCCGAAGCATTCGCCGTTGATCCTTCGCCACTCGTACCGGTGGTAGAGCGAGGCGTCAGGCGTGCGCGTCGACAAAGGCGTTCCACGCCTCGCCGTGCGTCTCGTCACATTCGATGATGTTCATACAGGGGCGCGTGGTTTGCGTGATCCGGGCTACCGCGGGAGATGTCGGCCGAGCGCGTCGTGCACGGACCAGGCAAGCGCGGTCAGATCGTCGGGTCCCGCGCTGGCGCCGTTGAGGCGCGGGTTCGAGACCGCCACGACCGCCCCGTTGCTCCGGGCGTGCAGGAGGGCGTTCCAGAGGGTACGCGGCTTCGCACGCGGGCTCGTCGCCTCGACGACGTCCAGTTCGTACCAGAAGATCGTCTCGGGCTGATCGGCGGAGGCCTTGACGAGGTTGGCCGAAAACGACGCTCCACCGGGCCCGCGCACCGAGATCGCCTTCGCGTTGCGATGGAGCTCCGCGGTCCTCGAACCGGCGATCTCCTTGTCCTGCAGCTGCCGCTCGAAGTAACGCGACATACACGTCGACCGACGTGCCGCGGCTGCTGTAGCGGCGTCGAATCTCTCTGTCGGCGCCTGACCACATCTCACGCGGCGGCCAGGCAGCCGCGGCCGGCTGGCGTTCCGCCTCCCAGCCGCCGAGGGAGATCGGGAATGTCTCGAAGCCCTCGGCGAGCGGCACCCGCTCGGGCGCGTGCGCCAGCACGCCAGAGCCGAGGCCCGCGAACAGCAGAACGCACGCAGCTGCCTCCACTCTCGGGAACGCGAAACGCCTGCGCATGACCGGAGGCGGTGCCGACTCCGTCGTTCGATCGCGCGACTCAAGCAGCCGCACGCCGCCGAAGAGCACGACGTATCCGATTCCCGACACGAAGAGACCATGCAGCACGTGAAACGGTCCGTGCAGCGGCGATCCGACCTCGTAGTGTGCGAGCACGCCAATGAGGGCAACGCGCAGGCCGTTCGACAACGCGGCAATCGTTACCGCGCCGACGAGCAGGAGCGCGGCGCGCCAGAACCCGCGCACGTACAGGTAGGCGAGCGGCAGGCCGAGCGCCAGGACCGCTATCAGATAGTTGACACCGCTGCACGCGCGCGCGACTTCGAGCGTCAGGCCCGGCAGCGTGATGAAGGTGCCCTCGCGATATGCCGGAATGCCGATGGCCTGCATCACGGCCACCCCGATGGCCGCCGAGCGCTGCTGAAAGGGCCAGTGCAGCGGCTCGGTGAACGCGTCCCACAGAGGCACCATCAGCAGCAGGTATGCCAGCGACGCCCACGCGACACGCACGTACGACACGCCGAACACGAGCAGAACGAGGCCGCAGAGAGACACGAGAAACGCGACCTGCTCGAACACTTGAATACCGCCGGCGCGCCCCGCGGCGAGCAGGCCCACGCCCGCAATCAGCACAACCGCCGCCCACGCCGCGGGCCGGCTGTGGGCGACAGCGCCGCGAGCGCCGACCGGCGCGACCAGAGCAGAAACGCGCTGACGATCGGCACCGTGAACCCGTAGGAATACATCGGGCTGTCGGACCACTGCCGGACCATCGCGGCGAGCGGAGCGGACGTGGGCGAAGACCAGCGCCGCCGCCAGGCCAACCACCAATCCATTCTCGAGCGACGAGACGGTCCCGAATCTCGGTAGAGTGCGTCATCGCGCCATTGCGCCGGCCTGAAGTTTCTGCCGCGCCACTTTACCCGACCCTGTTCGAGGCAGGCTGTCGACGATCTCCACGGTCCGGGGCACCATGAAGTCCTCCAGTCGCTGAGCGCACTGGTGCAGGATGTCTTGCTCGTTCAACGCGTGCGATCCAGTGAGCGTCACGAACGCCTTGCATCGCCTCGCCGAGAATCGGCTCCGGCACGCCGATGACGGCTGCTTCGTCGACCCCGGGAATCCCGCAGAGCACACCCTCGATCTCACGCGGACTCACTTTCTGTCCGCGGCTCTTGATGATGTCGTCGGTCCGCGACTGGAAATACATGTAGCCGTCACGAATCGATGCTGAAGATATCGCCCGAGTAGAGGACGCGCTCGCCTGGAACTGGTCCGGGTTTCAGCACACGATCGGTTTCCTCAGGGAGACGCCAGTAGCCCTGCATGACGTTCGCCCCCCGAATCACGAGCTCGCCGGTGCCGTGATCGAACCGCTGGTTGTGCTCATCGACCAGGTACACCTCCACGTTCGGCATCGCCTTTCCGACCGAGGTCGGACGCACGTCGATGTCCTCCGGCGGGAGGAACGACACCCGCTTGCACTCGGTGAGCCCGTACATCGAGAAGATCCGCACGTTCGGCAGCTGATTGCGAAGGGTCGCGATATGAGACGGTGGAAGGGGTGCGCCGGTGTTCGTCAGGTAGCGGAGCGCGGTCAAATCGCAGGCTGCCAGATCGTGCTTTACCAGCAGCGCGGCGATCATCGGCACGATCGGCAGTGCCGTGACGCGCTCCCGCGTCATCAACTCCAGCAGGAGCGCCGAATACACGAACGAACGCTCCAGCACGAGACGCGCCCCCGCTTTGAAGGCGAGGAAGATCTGATAGAGGCCGTAATCGAACGACAGCGGGAGCACGTTCAGGATGACGTCGGTTTCGGTATTCCCCAGATACGCTTCGATCGACGTGGCGGCGGCCAGGATGTTCGCGTGGCTGAGCATGACGCCCTTACCGAAACCGGTCGAACCCGAAGTGTAAATGATGGCTGCAAGGTCCTCGTCGATCAGATGCACAGTGGCCGGCGTTCCCTCACGCTCGATCAACGAGTCGAGGGACACACAGCGCCGGCCGCACAGCACCGTGTCCGCACCGCTGCCCGTCATGATGACGGCGTTGAGAGAGGTCGAGCCCGCGAGCGCTTCGGTCACGGTGGCCCGCGCGCGAGGATCGCTGACGATCACGACCGCGCCGCTGTCACCCAGGAGATACGCGAGCTTTTCTGCTTTGACTGTGGGATTCACCAGAACGAATACGCCGCCGGCCTTCAGCGTACCGAAAATCGCCAGAACGGTGTCGACGCTGTTTTCGAGATGGATGAGGACGCGGTCCCCGCGACGGAGACCGAGCGACTGCAGCCCGCTCGCCACGCGATCGGCCGCCTCGTCGAGTTGTCGATATGTGAGGCGCCGCGATCCGCAGACCAGCGCGACGGCGCCCGGACGTCGGGCGGCGGTGTCCTCCAGAAAGCCGCTAACCAGCAACCTGGACTCCGGCCAGCTTCCCGGTCACAAAACGCGTCACGTTCTGGATCGAGTCGAGATTCTCTGGCAGTAGTTCGCGATCGCCGACCGTGATGGAGAATCTCTGCTCGATGAACGCCACCAACTCCAGCACGCCCGTCGAATCGATGATGCCGCTTTCGAGAAACGACTGGTCGTCCGCGAGGGCTGCGGCGTTCTGGCCGAAGAGGAAGTTCGCCACCACGAAATCCTTGATTTCTGCGGCCACCTGCTGCGTCATGTTCGTGCGTCCTTGTCTCGTGATTGGGTATGTTCGCGGTCGAGCGGATGCCTAGTACAAAGCTTCGCCCTGTCAGTCACAGTGCGTGAGCACGCCACCGCATCGCGTTAACAGACTGATGGGGTCGAGCCCTCAAGCGGGACGGTAACCTGCCCGCCGTGTGCTCTGTCACAGCACTTGAGCAAGGACCCTGCCCGGACCGAGTCCACCCAGGAGTGCAGCTAAGGTCTTCGGATTCAGTGACTTTCAGTATCATAGCTTGGCGACAGGGGGGAGTCCCCGAACAAAGTTCGCTTTCAGGCAGACATTAGGTTGCGACAGGAAGACCTAAGTCTCTATGCGAGAGTCATTCTGGACTCGGCGTGGCTGGCGCACGGCTCTGTGGGCCGTCCAGTCAGGCCCAAAACCTCGCGAGCGGGCGCGAAGCGGAAATCCGACAATAGTCGACGAAGCCGCGGTTCGGTCTTCGACAGGTTGCCGTAATGTCGGACGGCCGTCAGCCACGCCGTACCGATTCGCGGCTGCTCGGGGTCGATCTCCCAAGGATGGAGATAGAACATGGCTGGCTGCCGCTCTCTCCCGTTGACCCGGGCAAAACCGCGACGGGTCCACGCATACGGCAGCAGGCGGAAGTAGCCTCCGCCTCCAACCGGATAGTTCGTCCCCGCCCAGCGGACCGTCGATCCCGGCAGTTCCCAGAGTGAACCGCCCGAACGGTCGATGCGATGAATCTGGCGTGTCCAGCTTGGAATGCCATATCGATCGTGGTGAATCGGGTAGATGCTCGAGTCGTACACGTACCCCTCGCTGATCAGCACGTCCAGTGCCCAGAGCGATTCCCGGGTGATCGAGTAGCTCGGTGCGCGATACCCGAAGACTGACGCGCCCGCGGCGGACTCTATCGCGGCCCGCGCCCGCCGCAGATCCTCGCGAAACTCCGCGGCGGTCATCGAGTACACGAGCCGATGGCTGTAGCTGTGCGACGCCAACTCGTGGCCCTCGGCATGAATCCGCCGCACCAATGCTGGGAATTTGTCGGCGACCCATCCGAGAACAAAGAACGTCGCTCTAACGTGGGCCTCGTTGAAGATCTCGAGAAGCCTTTCCGTGTTTCGCACGACACGGCTTTCGAGCGCGTCCCAGCGCTGCCGTGGGACGCGGTCCTCGAAGGCGGACACTTGAAAGTAGTCTTCTACGTCAACCGTCATGATGTTGACGATCTCTCCGGCGACACCAAGCCCGGCGCGACCGTGTGTCGGGACCGCCGATCCGGGCATGCCAATCGCGCTCTGGGAGTCCAGGACCATGGCGTCCCGCCCGCCGCTAGGAACCACGCCTCACCAGGACGGTCTTGAGGGTTTCCAGCACGATGAACAAGTCGAACGCCACCGAGGTGTGTTTTATGTAGAAGAGATCGAACTGGAGCTTCTGCAGCGCATCCGCGACACTCGATCCGTAGCGATGCCGAACTTGCGCCCAGCCAGTGAGCCCAGGGCGGACCACGTGACGCTGCCCGTAGAACGGGATCTGCTTCGTCAGCTCCTCGACGAACTCTGGTCGTTCTGGTCTCGGACCAACGAAGCTCATGTCGCCCAGCAGGATGTTCCACAACTGCGGCAGTTCGTCGAGACGGGCTCGGCGCAGGAACCGGCCGACCGGAGTCACGCGCGGATCGCCCGCGGTCGACCAGACCACGCCGGTGTGCGCCTCCGCGTCCTGCCGCATCGATCGAAACTTGTGAATCATGAACGTGCGGCCGTCCCGACCGACGCGGCGCTGACGGTACAACGCTGGACCAGGAGAATTCGCCCGGATGGCGACCGCCACGAGCACCAGAATCGGGAAGGCAACCGTCAGGCCGACCGACGCGACGGCGATATCGAACGCGCGCTTTGTGCCGGCGAGCACTCGGCTCTTCCGGAAGCCGTCCGAGAAGATCAACCAGCTCGGTCGCAGGTTCTCGACCGCGATTTTCCCTGTGTACTCTCGTACACCGACGCGAGGTGATCGAACTGGACACCGTCTATCAGCTTCATTCGCAGCAGTTCATCCATCGGCAGCTTGCCTCGGGCGTCGGCAAGGCTGACGACGACGCGATCGATCTTGCTGTTGCGGACAATGAATGGAATATCGGCGACGGTACCCACTACGCCAGGATTGATGACCGGCGATCCGACGCGATCGGGATCGGGATCGACGAAACCCACGAGATCGACTCCGAGCTCCTGACGCCGCTGGAAGAGCTCACGTGCGAGTGCCACGGACGCCTCGCTGGTGCCCACGATCAGGAGGCGCTCCGCCGGCACGACCCGCAAGGAGAGCCACTCGAACGCCAGCCGCCAGCCAGACACGAGCGCAGCGACGAATACCGAAGCCAGGACAAACACGCCGCGACCGATGATGAGCGCGGGGACCCAAAGGTACAGCACCGCGAGGACCAGCGACGTCGCGCCCAGCGCCTGGATCAGCCCGACAATGAGGCCGCGTCGATCCGAGATCGTCCGCAGATCATAGAGGTCGCAGTAGTGCAGCGAAATCTGCAGCACAAGGGCGATGAACACGGCCCGCGGCATCAGGTCGTCTCCGAACAATCCCGTCCCCACGTCTTCGAGCCCGAAACGCACGACCGCTGCGAGCAGAACAGCGGCCACGATAAGCAGATGCTCGATGAAGGCGACCGTCACCGTTCGGACGGCGACACGCCCGAACAAGAACTTTCTCACGCTTCATCTCCCGGCAAGGGTTTCTCGCCGTACGTGCAGTACCGGTGATACCCGAGAGCTTCGGTCTCCGCTCCATTCAGGACGACGCCGAGGATGCGCTCACGGCCGATCGCATCGATGGCTTTCCGAATCGTCGAGTACTGCGTTCGTCCGGCACGAACGACGAGGAGAACACCGTCGGTCATAGGCGTCAGCAGCGTCGAGTCGGCTACGGGTGCGATGGGAGGCGCGTCGAGGATCACCCAGTCGAAGTGCGCGACTGCATCCAGCAAAATCTGCCGCATGCGCGCGGACGTCAACATGCCCATCGGGTTGCGATCCGGCTGCCCGGCGGGCACCAGCGTCAGCCGATCCGATAACGCGAACGCGGGCACCTTCTGTTCGATTGGCGCCTTGAGCGTCTCCGTCAGCCCAACGGTGTTCGGAACCCGCGTGATTTCGTGAAGCGACGGCCTTCGAAGATCTCCGTCGATCAACAGCACTCGGCGTCCGTACGATTCACTCAGCGTCAGCGCGAGATTGACAGCCGTCAGCGACTTGCCTTCGCTGGCTTCGGCGCTGGTGACCATCAGCAGCCGCGTGTTGGCGGTTGCCTGCGCCTGATGTAGGGTCGCCGCAAGGGCGCGAAATTGCTCGACCAGAAGGCCGTCGGCATCCGGGGCGATTACGAGTCGCTCGAGCCATTTTTCACTGAACCTAGTCGCAGTCTGAAACGCTTCCGCGGCACGCGCGTCGAAGCTCGCCGGAATCGCGACACTCGATTCGATCTCGGAAACGGGTCCACGCGCGAGCGCAACCGGCGACTCGCGAAATGACCACGGGGATGCGAAAGCGTCGCCGTCGAGCGACGCGGTCGCTGTGGACGCCCCAATCTCTGCTCTTCCGCTCCGCCGCAAAGCCTCTTCTACACGACCCACGTTGTCTTCCTCTCTGCTCAGGAAACGAACCGCCACAGCTTCATCACCCACACCACGATCCCGGATGCCACGACGGAGGCCGCCACCGCACCACTCAGTACCATCCGCCGCCGGCTGATTCGTCGCTGGTCGTCCGTCGTGACAAGCGTCGGCACCACCGCGAGGACTGGCAACTGCAGCACCTGCACGACGTCGGATTCATTTTTGAGACTTCCGTCGCGTAGCTCCAGGAGCAGCACGAGCACGAGACCGAGGCCGAGGCCAGTGCCGAAGCCTCCGAGGCTGATGAGCGGCCGTGCTGGACTCGATTGGCCGCAACGGAACGCGCGGCGCATCGAGCACGCGGAACTGCTCACTGACCTGACGGTTTTCGAGCTCAACCGCCGCGTTGGCCGACTCGCTCTTCGTGAGCAACTCCCTGAACGCCGTCGAGATGGTTTCGTAGTCTCGCGTGAGCGAGAGCCACTCCGACTCGACGCCGGGGACCGCCTCTATCCGCCGCTGATAGTCCGCGATGCTTCCGCTCAGTCGCCGTTCCTCCGCTTCCTTGAAAGCGATCTGTCGGTCGAGGCTCTCGATCTCGGCGCCCATCGAATTGATGCGCTCGCGGCGCTGCAACTCCTCGGGCGTCATGCCGGCCGCCGTTGAGGCCCCCTGCTGCGTCGGCGGCTCGGCCTGCACTTCCTTTTCAATTTCCGCGACCTGCTCGCGCGCTCGCCTGAGATCGGGATGGCTTTCCGTCAACCGGAGTTCCAGGCGCGCTAACGTCGCCCTCGCGATCTCCAAACGTTGCCGCGCGGGTACGTTCGCCAAGCCCGCGGGATCCGCTGGAGTCAGCGGCGCCGGGAGAGGACGACTCGGCGTCGGCTCGCTCATCAAGTCATTGCGCATGCGATCCAGCATCAGCTTGCGGTCGCGATCGCGCGCCAGCGACTCCACCACAGCCTGCCGTTGCATCTGCGTGCTTTGAATCGCCTGCATGTTGTACTCGGCCTGCGTGGGAAGCTTGCCCGCGTTCCGCTCTCGGAACTCTTGGAGTTTCTTGTCCTGCACCTCAAGGCGTCCTTTGGCTTCCAGCAGGCGCGTCTGCAGGAAGTCACGCGTCGTCCCGGCAAGGTCACCACGTTCGCGTGCGTTCTGATCGATGAATAGTGAACCGAGACGCTCGGTGACTCGAGCTGCCACCGCGGGATCCCCGTACTTGAACTTCAGAGTGAACGCCTCGACGGGCATCGTTCTCGCCTGGCGCTGGGGAACGACGGTGATGTCCGTGCGCATCTTCTCGATGACGTCCTGCATCGGCTGAACGGCCCGTTCCGGTCCATACAGATCGATGTCACGCACGATCCGTTCGAGCTGTGTGCGGCTGGTGACCTGTTGGCTGAGCGCATCGAGCCGGTCCTCGGTCTGAATCGTGACCGTCGTCTCCACGAAACTCTCAGGCACTCGCTGTGGAACGATCTGCACCAGCATTTCTGCTTCGTAGACGTTCGGAAGCCGTGACGACACGATGAGCGCCACGAGCAGGCCAACAAGTCCGGGCACGATCACCAGCGGCAGGCGCCGACGTGCGATTGCGGTGTAGTCGGCGGCCGTATACTTCTTCTTCGGCAACATCAGCGGCGTCCTCGAGGTTGGGTTCGTTCTGAACCTCCGGAATACGAACCGTAGAGCGGGAGATTGAACGAGAATCCGAATCGGACCGCGTGGCGGTCGTAGCGTGCGGGCACTTCCTCCGGGAGCCCGGTCACCTCATCGAGATGGTAGAAGTAGTAGTCGTAGTCGACCGAGAGCGCGCAGCAGCGCGCCAGACCGTAGCGAATCTGCGCCACACTGCCGTAGCTGGAGAATCGCGACGGACTGTCGGCGGCGCTCGACTGACCGTTCGAATACGCCACGGCAACCGACGCCTGAACCCGCCGGCCCATCGCACCATCGGCGCTGATTCGCATTGCGTCCGTCGCGAACGATTCCAGCGTCACGCCCTGCAGCACGGAAATCGCGCGGCGATAGTCCGCAGCCACTGCCCAGCTCCGGCCCAGATCGACGCGCAGGGTGCCGTGACCAGACGGCATCCAATAGTCCTGAGGCGACCGGTCGATGGTGCTGAGGGTCTGCACGTAGGTCGCACCTCCTCCCCACTCCAGTCGCAGTTGGCGTGTCGGCGAGAGCCGTCGTGCGTAGTTCGCACCGAGTTCGAGCCCGTGGTTCGTCAACGGCTGCTCGCCAGTGCTGCTTGCGGAGTCTGCATACGCCGTGTCAGAAAAGAGGTAGGAGCCGTCGATGCTGAAGGTGCGCGTCGTGGCCCATTGATGGCTCACCGACGCGGATCGGCCGCTGCTGTCGTAGCCGAGCTCGTCAAGATAGGTGCGGCGCGAATACGTCAGGGTGCCGTTAGTCGTTTGCTTGGCATTCCAGCGACGCTCGAGCGTTAGATCGGATGTCGCTGACAGCGACCGCTGTTCGACGAAGGCATTCGATTGGCCGGTTTCGGGCAGGACCTCCGGGTCGACGTACACCTCAAGCGAGCCGAACGCGCCAAGGACCAGTGACGGATCGTACCAGATACTCTGCGACGCCGTAAGGCTGCTCTTCCGGCCAAGCGAGGTTTCTGCACGGACGTTGCCGCCGCCCCCAATGGACGACCCGACCCCCCGGCCGTACGTCTCGGATGACGCGCGGCCTTCAGTGGTAATGCTCTTGCCAGTTTTCCCGTAGAAATAGTGCAGATTCGCGTCTCCGAATCCGCCGAATCCACTCAAGCCCACCGTGTCCGGGTCGACGGCGCCGACGTCTCCGCCGGCCTCGACGACTTCGCTGAACGCCGCCTGCAGGCTCCCTGTGAGCGTCAATTCATGCCGCATCCGATTCGGATCTGCCGGCGGACCACCGCCGAATAGTCCACGATACGGACGCGTTGGCCGGTTAGAACCCTGCGCGGCAGCCGCATTCGGCCCGACGAGCAGCGCAATCCAGACCAGAAGAAGAACCTTGCGCATTGTCACGGAACCACCACCGTGTCGCCAGGCTTCAGCACGATGTTCTGCGCCAGGTTCTTCCCCTTCGCGACGTCGGAATAATTGAACTTCAGCGCGCGGGCCTGACCGTTCTCCACTCTGCTAATCGTGATGTTCTTCTTGTCGGCGTACTCCGTCAGACCGCCGGCGAGCGCGATCAGTTGCATGACGGTCCTCGGACCGGCGAGCTGATACGCTCCTGGCGTCGTGACCTCGCCAGTGATGAAGACTTTCCGGCTGTTAATCGTGCGAACGACTACGGTAACGCTCGGATCCTTCTGATATTTCGTAGCGGCTTTCACGATCAAGTCCCGAAGCGACTCCGGCGTATGCCCTACGGCAACGATGTCGCCGATGAGCGGCAGCGTGATCTTGCCGTCGGGTCGCACCGTGACATCGCCGGTCATGTCGGCATCGCGCCAGAAGACGATGCCAAGCACATCCTCGGAACCAATGACGTACTCCGCCGGAACGTCGACCGACGGGCCAGCAGCGGGAGGCGCGGGCGCGGCACTCTGTGCAAACGCGGGCAGCACGAACATCACGCTGAACAAGAGGATCGCGAGCAGGACCAGCCGCACCTGCGCGACGGTTGAACCGGAAAGATTGTCGAATGTCTTGCGCATGTACTTAGACCCTTACAAATCAGAAAAACGAAAAACGGCGCTTCCGGTTGACGTCGCCGAAGATCGGCGTGACGGCATATTCGACTTCGGGGGCCTCATCGCTCGCCTCCGACGTCACCTGTGGTGCGAGCGGATGAGACCCGTTGCCGTTTGACGGCGTCGGCTCACCCTCTTCCAGTAACGACGGCACCTCGCCGATCGAACCGGCCGTGGGGCGGATGTCGAAGTCGCGGCACACTTCCTCGACGAACGCCGCGTTGATCGGCTTCACCTGCGCGGCAAACCCGCCCATCAACGCGTTATCAGAGATAACGTTCACAGTGCGCGGCAACCCTCCCGACGCCTGGAAGATCGCCCCGACGGCCTCGCGCGTGAACACCTGCTCCGGACGACCGCCGGCAATCCGGATGCGGCCAGCGAGGTACGACGCGGTTTCCTTCAGCTCCATCGGCGTCAGCTGACACCGGAGCCCGATGCGCTGCTTCAGCTGACGCAGCGACGTCTCGTTCAGCCGATCCGACAGCTCCGGCTGCCCGGCCAGGATCACGTTCAGCAGCTTGGTGGTCGTCGTCTCGATGTTGCTCAGCAGGCGAATCTCTTCGAGCAGCTCGTGCGGAATGCTCTGCGCTTCGTCGATGACGAGCGCGCTCAGGACGCCCGCCTTGTGGCGCTCCTGCAGTTCGCGGCGCAGCTCGAACAGGAACCGCGTCTTCGACTCGCCGGCCGCATCCGTCAGCCCGAACGCCCGGGCGAGAAACTCGTAGAACTCCGACCGCGTCAGCGTGGGGTTGCTCATGAGCACCACACGCACGTTCGCGGTCGACGGATCCGACAGGGCCGCCTGGACGAGCGTGGTCTTCCCCGTGCCCGCTTCCCCGATGAGCAGCGTCAAACCGCGCGCGGTGGTCAGCCCGTACTGCAGGTTGCTGAGCGCCTCGCGCTGGCGGGGCGTCAGAAACAGATAGCGCGGGTTCGGCACGAGCTCGAACGGCCGTTCCTTGAGTCCGTAATACGCTTCGTACATGTGATCGATCCGAATCCGGTATGCGGCCTAGCGATACTCTTTGAACGGAAGCTGGCACTCGTGCTTCCGCAGGAAATTCAGGAACCGTTTGTAGTCGCGTGCCTCCATGTTGAACATGCGGGCCACGATCTTGTAGTTGCCGCGCGCCTCTTCGAGCCCCCTGCGGACCAGGTCGCGCATGTTGCCCCGCGTGATCTCCCGCTGCATGTAGAGCGGATAGACGGCCGTCCAGAACGACTCGCGATCCTCCACGAGCTTCTTGTAGAGATCGTCGGCCACGGTTCGGCGGCGCTCGCGCTTCGGACGAACGCCGACGCCGTGGTGGACGCGAACTTCCATCGGCAGATCTTCGGATCCGACGACATCGTTGCGGCCGGTGACGACGAGGCGCTCGATGACGTTCTCGAGCTCGCGGACGTTGCCGGGCCACGAGTACTGGCTCAGCAGCTTGATCGCGTCGGGCGAGATCTGACGCACGGACGATCCGTTGTTCTGCGTGAACTGTTCGAGGAAATGATCGATGAGGAGCGGAATATCCTCGCGGCGCTCACGCAGCGGCGGGACGGTCAGGTGGATGACGTTCAACCGGTAGAACAAGTCCTCCCGGAACGTGCCCTCCACGATCATGTCGCGCAGGTTGCGATTGGTCGCCGCGACGACCCGCACGTTGACGCGCCCGACGGCACGGTCCGCGCCGACCTTCTGGATCTCGCCGGTCTCCATGAACCGCAGCAGCAGGCCCTGCATCCGAAGCGTCATCTCGGCCACTTCGTCGAGGAACATCGTCCCGCCGTCGGCGATCTCGAGCTTGCCCTGCTTGTCGCGATAGGCGCCGGTGAAGCTGCCCTTCACGTGGCCGAAGAGCTCGGACTCGAGGAGCGTCTCCGGAAGGCCCGCGCAGTTCATCGCGACCATGGGCCGTCCGACCCGCGCGCTACGCGCGTGGATGGCATGCGCGACCAGCTCCTTGCCCACACCGCTCTCGCCAGTGATCAGCACCTTCGCGTCGGACCTCGAGACCCGATCAATCTCCTGCGCCAGCTCGAGAACGACGCTGCTCGTGCCAATCAACTGTGCGTTGTTGTTACGTTTCATGTGCATACCCGAAATCCTCGGCTCCCGCATTTTCCGAGTGCTGATCAACGGTCAGCGCTAAATCAAACCACCCCGTGTCCAACTCGACCGGGTCTACCCCGGGGCAAACGCTATGGAGTCACCTTCCGGAGGAATTCCTCCAGCTGCCGACGGCTCGTGTCGTCCATCGACGTGAACACCGTGCCGAGATTCAACTCGCGCACTGCGGATCCGGCACGCCGGCGGACCTGGACGGTCGGCGAATACGACCCGCCGGCCAATGCGAAGCGCAACTGCCCGCTTGCACCAATCGGCAATGGCACGTCCGACTCGACGAGCGCGCCCGTCAGGCTGATATCGAGCAGCCGCACCCGCGTGCGCAGCTGCACATTGCACTGCTCGTCCTCCGGCAGCATCACCCTCGGTGAGCGCCGACGATCCGTGGGCCCTTCCGCGGCCTGTCCGGCGTTGCGAGCGTCGTTCAATTCGGCTCTCCCGAAAGGGACGCTCCATCGCCGTGGAGCGTCAACCATCGATCGATCACTTCGCGTACCGCCGGCGACGGGCTCACGAACTCGACTCCCATCAGGTACCGCTGCTCCCCGGTGGTCGCCACAACCGGCTTGACGTGTCGCACGCACACCTGAACGGTCGCTTCAATCCCGTCGCAGCTGAACGTCGCGCGGTGCATCGAGCCCGACGCGAGCTGGACGAACGATTCCACCTGCGCCCCGCCCCGGCCGACATCCCTCAGCGACATCGACACGGCGGCGTCCAGCGTGCCCGCCAGTTGACCGACCACATCGAACCTTGGCTTCTGACGCCGGTCCCCCATGCCACGTCGCATGTTTGGTCTCACGTGAACCGGCACGGGCCGTCCACCGAATGGCCGGCCTCAGGCCGACAGCGTGATCGTCTCGGCGTTCACTACCGCCCGCGACAACAGCGCGTCAGCCGTCGCACAGTCGCGGGAGAACGCCGCCTGCCCCAGGACCAGTGTCGGAACTTTCAGCTCGGGAATCGCACGACCCAGCCGATCGCGCAGCCGCCGGACCACAGTCCCAACCGCACTCTTGTTCGTTTCGATCAACAGGACGACGACGCGCCGTTCGCCGACCAGACCGAGGACATCCGATCCCCGAAGTTCGCCGCGCAGGACGTCCACGAGACGACCGGTTGTTTCCTCGGGCCACGGCAGCATTCCGGATTCGACCACCACGAGCGCGAGATCGCGATCGAACCGTTTCGCCCGCGCGAGCTCTTCCTCGATGCGGCGCGCGAAATCCGCGACGACATCCGCCGAGAGTCCCGATGCGGCATGGCTGGTCGCTGCCGGCAGCCAGCTGCGAAGCACCGCGACGCAGGCATCGACGACCACGGGCACGTCGGAATCGAACCCCGGGTCCACGCCTGCCGAGCGAAGCTCGAGCCGCGCGCGACGATGCGGACCGAGCGAGAATGTCCGGACCTGTTCGATCCCTGTCGAGCGCTGATCCGGTTCGAGCGACGAACCGCCGGCGTCGACGCCCGTCCCGATCGCCGCCAGGCGCCGGACGTCCTGCCCGTCCTGAACCCAGAGCGCTGCGCCGCTGCCCGCCGTTTGCAGGACCAGATCGCGCATCAGGTCGAGGGCCGTCAATTCCACGGGACGGTCGGCGCGAACGAGCACGTGCTCGAACCGCGCGCGCGACTGCGCCGCACGCTCGAGCGCAAAGCGCTCGACTTGAAGACCCAGCACCCGTCCAAGCGCCTCGAGCGTCACGTCCGCATCCGCCGGCACGGTGCCGAGCAGCACCAACGCCCACTCGGCCGAACCCGTAGTCGTCATCGGTACGACGACGCCTTCGCGTCCACCGGCGAGACCGGCCGCCGGCGCCACGCGCAGGAACGGCGCCTCGAATCCAAAGCGCAAGTCGGACAGCTCGCGAGCTTCCGGCAGCACTTTCGCACCAGGCAGCGAAGCCACCAGCGTGTAGTCGGTCCCGCTTTCCGAAGGCCGGCGCCGGTAGACGCGGGCATCGGCATCGAACCACACGGCGGCTGCCTGAATCGCGGCGTCTGCGACTTCTCCGGGCGTCTTCGCGGACGCCAGATACGTCACGAACTTGAGCGCGCCGCGAACCGCGCGCGCCTGCTGCCGCTCACCGTCAATCTGTTCCCGGTTCGAGAGGTCCGCTTCGATGGCGCCGCGCAGCACCTCGACCCATGGGTCCTCGCGATCCGCTTTCCGGGGGCGATCAGTCGCCGATGTCGTCGCGACCGTGTGATCCCCGCCATTCGTCCGCTCGGCTGCGTCGTCCGCACGCGCCGGAATGCGCATCGCCATCAGCGCTGACGGCGACATGCTGCCGCTGTTCCTCAGCGGCACGAGCCGGTATTCGCGGCCCTCGACCGAAACGATGCTGGGCCGGCCATCCCGCAGCACGCCGAGCCCGATCGCCCGGAGCTCTGGCCCCACCAGCACGCGCGCGGCGCGCTGGGTGTCTGAGGTCCCGAATCCGGCAAGGTTGGCGTCGACGATTTCGACTTCCACGCCAAACTCCGATCGGACCTGATCGAGCATTTGTAAAACGCCAGGAGACAGCATCGAGTTGCCAGGGGTCTGGTCGACGGCCCTCAGTGCAAAGCCACCGCCAGCGCGCAGAGAAAAATCAACCTCGCAAAAGACCTTTGTCTACTGGAGTTTCCGGGCGGGCTGACCTTGCTCGACGAAAAATGTGTTCGCCGCGCAGTTATTCGGGGCGCTATCCGGCGACAAAAGGCGCCCAAACGCATGACTTTATGCTGCTGGCGGAAGGGAGTCCGGTCGAGGGGCGAACTCGAAGACCGAAGCCGCGCCGGTTCAGCGCGGCTTCAACACGACTTCGACGACCTTCTCGGAGGCGATCGGTGAGCCGTCGCGCAGCGCGGGCTGGTATTGCCAGTTCAACGCCGCCTGCATCAGCAGTCGATCGTAGGCGGGGTGGACCGCCGGCTCCATCTTGGCGCCGGTGACACGGCCGTCCGGCGCGATCGAGACCCGGATGGCGCCGCGGAATTCGCGCCGGCTCCCCTGGTCCGGCGGCACCCAGACCGGAAGGTCCTGCTTCACGGGCGTCGGGGCCGTGATGCCGGGCGGCGGCGCCGGCGTCACAGGCGGCGGCGGCCGCACGGCCGGCTTGGCTGCGGCCTCTGCGCGCGCTGCGGTCGCGCGGCTCAAATCGAGAAAACCGGACGCCAACAGGCGCAGTTCGAAGAGCAACGGCTCTTCTTCGGAGCCGGCAGGCCGCTCGCGGGCCGCCGTGTCGATCAACGCGAGCACCGTTTCGAACTTCGCGATGGCGCCCGCCTGGTCACGTCGATCCAGGGATTCGCGGGCCTCCTGATAGAGCCGATGCGCGATCCCGGGTACGAGGGCGCGGCGAGTCTTCGAAAACATGTCTCGAATGCGTGGCGACGTGTCATTCGCCTCAGGCACGAACGACGGATCCGCCGACACGACCGAAGCGATCACCCCTTCCGCTTCCGCCGTGCGACCGAGGGCAACGAGACAGAACACGCGATACTGCGCGTATTCCGACTTGCGCCCGGCGGCCTCGAGCCTGGTAGCCATCGACAACGCATCTTCGTATGCCGCCGAGGCATACAGGGTCTTGACCTGGTCGAGCGTGTCCTGCGCGCGGACGTCCGTCGGGACCCCAGCCGCGCCAAGGAACGCGAGGACTGCGGCTGCCGAGAATTGCTTCATTGCTGCTTGCTCCGCATGTCGACGCCCAGGCGCGCGGGCTGCCGAAGCGTCACGGTGATGGTTTCACGCCGCTCGCCGAGCTCTGGATGACGGAAGATCACTTCGTACGTCCCCGCCCGACGCGAGAGGTTCGCGATCGGCGTCTCGCCGATCCGCTCGCTGCCGATCCAGACTTCGGCCCAGGGCTGCGCATTGATGTTCATCGAGCCGTACGGCAGCTCCACCGGAACGATCGTCGTCTCGCCCGGCCGGACTTCCATCTGCCTCCGGTTTCGATAGCCAACCGCGTCGTTGACGAGCTCGATGTCGTGAATGCCGGCCGCGAGCATCAGCTGATCGCTCTCCGTAGTGCCGAGCAGCTTGCCGCCCTCACGCAGTTCGAGGCGCGTGGACGATCGCACGCTGAGCCATCCGGGTGCTGGCGCCGCAGGAGCGATGGGCGTCACGAGCAACGACACGGTCTCTCCCGCCTTGACGGCGACCGTGCGACGGATGGACCCGCGCGCACCGCGAACGACGACGGCGTGATTGCCGGCGGCGAGCGCCGCAATCGTCAGCGGAGAGGTCCCGCGATCGACGCCATCGACCGACACTGTCTGGCCAGAAGGCTCGGTCTGCACGAGCAGCGCGCCGCTCGCGACGACGGGCGCCACCGGCGCCGCGGCGGGCAGCTCGAGGTGCTGGAGCACGGAACCTCCAGCGCTGACCGGGACGCTGAGATCACGCTGCTGTGCGCCCTCGCCAACCTTGACCGCGTAGACTGCGGGACTGAGCGTAACGGTCAGCGGTGTACGTCCGGCTAATTGCCCGTTGATAGCGACGGCAAGACCGACCGGGTTGGTCTCGATCGTCAGCGATCCCGTCGCTTCTATGGCCGAGCGCTGCCGGTATCCCCACGCGGCGGCGCCGAGCGCCGCGACGGCCAGGGCAACGAGCGCCGCCACTTTCAGCCCACGATGGATCGCGGCCCAGTCGCGGGCGGGCGCGGCAGACTGCGGCACCTCATGCGATGCCGGAAACCTCGCGGGCGTCGGCACCAACGACAACGCCGGCGCTTCCGAGCTGAAGGCTTCGAGGCTGTCGGTCGCAGAATTCAGATCGATCGGCGTAATGGCCGGAGCGGCAGCTTCTGCCGCGCGTCCCGCGCCCGGCCAGAGTCGGGCGATTCGTATGATGGCCACAGTGTGTTGATGTCTCCTCGGTGATCGAATCGTCCCGGGATCGCGCATCGATGCGGCGGTCCCCGGAATACCGGACGACCCCTGCAAATCACGCATGGCAAATGCGTGGCGTCCCCGGCCCATACACGCGTGTCCTCCAGGTCGAGGCTCAGCTGATTGAAGGCTGACTGCGCCCGCACACTAGTAAACGACGCGTCTTCGTCAGGCGAACGTCATACCATTCGCGAATTCACCTACGTGCTTGACGAATGGCACCTTACGGATCCCTCACGACCTCGATAGTCACCGGCATGGATGACTTTTCTCGGCGGTGGAGATGACGTTTGGAGCGCCTGAGACGTCGAAAGCAGGCGGTTGGTGTGGAAGAGACAGGATCGAATCGTGCTTGACGAGGCGGTCTAGAACTTCCCGGTCCCCAGCACCCTGCGGGCGCGCGTCTCGAGATCTTCGAGCGCGCGCTCAATTTCCACGCGCCCGCCTTCGATTGCTTCGTCTTCGAGTCGCGTGACGTCGATCGCGTCGCCAAGCGTCACCACGACGCGCGTGAAGGGCTTCGGAATCTGCGCCCGATCCCAGCTCGACATCGTCCACGCCCGATCCGCTTCCAAGTGAAACGGCAGGATCGGCTGACCGGTCGCGCCCGCGAGCCAGGCGGCGCCCGACTGGGCAACGCGCGCCGGACCGCGCGGGCCATCGACGGTGAACACGACCGGATGTCCCTCGGCCAGCTCCCGCTTGAGCTGCACCAGCGCCTTCGCCCCCCCGCGCGACGTCGATCCCCGCGCGAGCCCATAGCCGTAACGCGACAGAATGCGAGCGATCCACTCACCGTCGAAGTTCTGACTCGCGAGCGCGACGATGCCGCGGTTGCGGAAGTAATACAGGCCAGGCAGGATGCGGCTGTGCCAGCAGGCGAGGATCGGTTGACGTCCTGACGCCACGATCGCGTCGTATCGCTCGGCGCCTTCGACGTGCCACGTGAGCGTGCGGCACAGCGCCCCGATGGCAGGCGCCGCGAGGAACGCGATGGTCGACGCTTTGGCGATCTGAGAGGACGTCAGTGGCGAGTCGGCCATCGTTCTCAATGCTCGCGGACGGCCGCGAGGCTCCGACGCTACATCCCTTCGTAGTTCGGTCCGCCGCCTCCTTCGGGCGGAACCCAGTCGATGATCTGATACGGGTCCATGATGTCGCAGGTCTTGCAGTGCACGCAGTTCGACGCGTTGATCTGCAGGCGCTTCGTGCCGTCGCCGGCGTCGACCATTTCGTACACGTTCGCGGGGCAGAAACGCGTGCACGGATTCCCGTACTCTTCCCGGCACCGCGTGCGGCAGATGTCGGTGTCGTGCACGATGAGGTGCGACGGCTGATCTTCGGCGTGCCGCGCCCCGGAATAGTGCACGTTCGTCAGCTTGTCGAACGTCAACTGACGATCGATCTTCGGCGGGTTCACGGGCAGATCCGGATTGGGCCGCGCGTCACGGTAGTACTCCGCGAGCGTGGCGGTGCGTTCGTGGCCGGCCCGCGCCGGAAGCGGATCGCGAATCCACCAGCCCCCGGTCACCATCGACGCGCCCGCCACGATCATGCCGGACAGCAGCCCGTGATCGAACGCCTGGTGCACGTTGCGCACTTTGTACAACTCTCGCCGAACGTCGCTGCCGTTGACGCGCGTCTCGTAGCGCTGAAGCTGCGCCGCGGAAACGTCGTTCGCGCGGATGGCATCGAACGCCGTTTCCGCAGCAAGCATGCCCGTGTCCATCGCGAGATGAATGCCCTTGAGGCGCACGGAGTTCACGAACCCGCCCGCATCGCCCGCGATGAGCACACCGTCCGCGTACACGCGAGGCACCGTGTACCAGCCGCCCTCGGGGAGCGCCTTGGCCCCGTAGCGCACCATGTGCCCACCCTGGAGCAGCGAGGCGATGAACGGGTGCTGCTTGAAGCGCTGGAAGGCCAGGTGCGGATCGAACATCGGATCGCGATAGTTCAATCCCGTCACGAAACCGATGGACAGGCCGCCATCCGGCAGCGAGTAAATGAACGCTCCGCCGAATTCCTCCATGCGCAGCGGATAGCCGAGCGTGTGGATGACGGTACCAGGCCTGAGGCGATCCGCGGGAATCTCCCAGAGCTCCTTGATCCCGATCGCGTAGAGCTGCGGCAGCCGTCCCTTGTCGAGCGACAGCCGCTCGACCAGCGTCTTCGTCAGGTTGCCGCGCACGCCATCGCAGAGAATCGTGACCTTCGCGCGGATGTCGACCCCCGGCTCGTAGTTCGCCTTCTTGTCGCCGTGCTTCCCGATTCCCCGATCGCCGGTACGCACGCCGACGACCCGGTCGCCGTCGTACAGCAGCTCGGTCGCGGGAAATCCCGTGAACGTGTCGACGCCTTCGGCCTCGACGAGCCCGCCGAGCCACTTGACGAATCGGCTCAGCGAGATGACGAAGTTGCCGTGGTTCCTGAACGGCGGCGGAAGGATCGGAAAGCGAAGCTTGCCCTGCTTCGTCAGGAAATAGACCGCCTCGTCGGTGACGTCCGAAGCCAGCGGGGCTCCCTTCTCCTTGTAGTCCGGCACGAGCCGGCCGAGCGCGGAGGGATCGAGCACGGCACCAGACAGACTGTGCGCCCCGATTTCCCGAGCTTTCTCCAGAACGGCGATCGCGAGAGGCTCGCCGCGCGCCGCGGAGCGTTCCTTCTGCAACTGGGCGAGCCGTAGCGCGGCAGACAGGCCCGAGGGCCCGCCACCGACGATGAGGACGTCGACGTCGAGGGTTTCGCGATCCAATGAGCGGCCAGCTTCCAGCTTCCAGTTCCCAGCTTCCAGCTTCCAGCTTCCAGCAGGACTCTCAGTCACAGCCGATCGATTGCGATCGGAAAGCTCTTGGCTGGAAGCTGAGAGCTGGAAGCTGGGAGCTATTTCTTGAGCTCCTCAATCATCGCCGGCACGATCTCGAACAGATCGCCCGCGATCCCGAACTCCGCGACCTCGAAGATCGGCGCCTCGGGATCCTTGTTGATCGCGACGATCGTGCGCGACCCCTTCATGCCGACGAGGTGCTGGATCGCGCCGGAGATGCCGAGCGCCACGTAGAGCTTCGGCGCCACCGTTTGCCCGGAGCTCCCGATCTGACGATCCATCGGCAGCCATCCAGCATCGCAGATCGGCCGCGACGCGGCGACCTCCGCGCCTATCGCCTCGGCGAGCTTCTGCGCGAGCGCGAGGTGCTCCTGACCCTTGATGCCGCGGCCGACGGCAACGATGCGCTCGGCCTGCGAAAGATCGACGGCCTGCTTGGCCTCCTTGAAGGGCGCCTCAGGCTTCTGCCGTATCTTCGCGGGATCGACCTTCACCGACGCCGCGCGCACAGGCGCCGCGCCGGCGGACTTCCGCAACGCCGCGTCCGCGCGGTACGCTCCGATCTGAATCGTCACGATGTGCGGTGCCGGGCCCAACGCCGCGACGTCGGCGTTGAGCTTTCCCTGGAACGCGGGGCGCGTGAGCACGAGCTCGCCGTCGCCCTTCTTCACGCCCGTGACGTCGGTAACCATGGCGCGCCCGAGCCGCGCCGCCAGCGCCGGCGCGAAGTCCCGGGTCTGGTACGTGTGCGGCAAAAAGACGAGCGCCGGCGATTCCTGCTCGATCAGGCTGGAGAGCGCCATGACGTACCCGTCCGCGGTGTACGCTCCCAGCGCCGGATCGTCGACGGTGACGATCTCGTCCACGTCGGCAGCCGCAAGCTCGGTGGCAGGCGCGGCCACGCCGGACCCGAGGACAGCGATCTTCAGCGGCGACCCGGACTGCTGGGCGGCGGCGACCGCCTCCCACGTCGCGCGGTTCAGCGCACCCTCCCGTTGTTCAGCGACGACTAGAACCATTGATTTTTCTTCAGCGTGCAACACCACGGTGGCTACAGGACACGGGCATCCTTCAGCTTGGCGACGAGCGTCTTCGCAGCCTCGGCCGGGGTTCCCGCGATCATCTGCGTCTGCTTCGCCTTCTCCGGGAAATACATGCGGCCGATTCGCTGCCATGGTTCGCCAGCCGCTGCAGGCGCGACCTTGCGAATCTCCTTCTTCTTCGCCGCCATGATCCCCTTGAGCGTGGCGTAGCGGAGTTGATTGATCCCGCTCTGAATCGTCAGCAGCGCCGGCATCGGCAGCGACACCCACTGGAACCAGCCGCCTTCGAGCTCGCGCTTCACACGCAGACCGTCGGGCACCACCTGCACTTCCATGATGATCGTCGCGTGCGGCATGCCGAGCGTTTCCGCCAGGACGACGCCGACCTGGCCGAAGCCCTGATCGTCGGACTGCAGCCCGGTCAGCACGACGTCGAAGGCCTCGTCGCGGATGGCGCCTGCAAGCGCGCTCGCCACGGTGACCGCATCGGCTGTCGCAAGCGCGTCGGAGTCGACGTGGATGGCGCGATCCGCACCGCGGGCCAGTGCCTCGCGAATGACCTGCGCGGCGCGCGCCGGTCCGGCGGACACGACGACGACCTCCCCGCCGTGCTTCTCTTTCAGCCGCAGCGCTTCCTCGAGCGCGTACGCATCCGGCTCGTTCAACTCGAAGCTGGCGTCGGTGTCACGAATCCAGGTGCCGCTCTCGGCTACCCGGAGCTGCCATTCGCGGGTGACGACCTGTTTGATGCAGACGGCAATCTTCATAGCTGTCAGCTTTCAGCTCTCAGCTCTCAGCTTTCAGCTTCCCGCTACCAGCTTCCAGCTTCCAGCTAAGAGCGCGCTTAGCCGCGCGACTTGGATCTGAATGGGCTAGCTGGAAGCTGGAAGCTGAGAGCTGGAAGCTATTCCTCATACCGCCGGAACAACAGCGCCCCATTCGTGCCGCCGAATCCGAACGAGTTCGACAGCGCGTACTCGATCTTCGCCGCGCGCTTCTGGTTCGGCACGTAGTCGAGATCGCACTCGGGGTCGGGCACCTCGTAGTTGATGGTGGGCGGAATCATCTGGTGCTTGATGGCGAGCGCCGTGATGCCAGCCTCGAGACCGCCGGCCGCGCCGAGCAGGTGGCCGGTCATCGACTTGGTGGACGAGATGGCGAGCTTCCGCGCGTGATCGCCGAAGACGCGCTTGATGGCAAGCGTCTCGAGCTTGTCGTTGTACGGCGTCGACGTGCCGTGCGCGTTGATGTAGTCGATCTGGTCCGGCGTGACACCCGCGTGGCGCAGGGCCTTCTCCATGACGCGCATGCCGCCGTCGCCGTCCTCGGATGGCGCGGTGATGTGGAACGCATCGGCCGACATGCCGTAGCCGACGAGCTCCGCATAGATCGGCGCGCCGCGCTGGCGCGCGAATTCGAGCTCTTCGAGAATGATGACGCCGGCACCCTCTCCCATGACGAAGCCGTCGCGCTCGGCGTCGAACGGACGGCTCGCGCGCTGCGGCTCGTCGTTGCGAGTGGACAGCGCGCGCATCGCCGCGAAGCCGCCGACCCCCATCGGCGTGATCGCGGCTTCCGACCCACCCGCGATCATCACGTCCGCGTCGTCCCGCCGGATGATCTCGAACGCGTCTCCGATGGCGTGCGCGGACGCCGAGCAGGCCGTGCACGTGGCGGAGTTCGGTCCCTTGGCGCTGAATCGGATGGACACCTGGCCGGCGGCGAGGTTGATGATGGAGGCCGGAATGAAGAACGGGGAGATGCGGCGGGGACCGCCCTGGATGAACGCGTGGTGCTCGCGCTCGATGGTGCCGAACCCGCCGATGCCCGACGCGATGAACACGCCGACCCGCGTCGCGATGTCCTCGGTCACCGACAACCCGGCATCGTCCATCGCGAACTGCGAGGCCGCGATGGCGAACTGGATGAAGACGTCCATCTTCTTGACGTCTTTCTTGTCGATGAACTGCAGCGGATCGAAGTCGCTGGACCTCGCCGGCGATGCGGGCAGAGAACTGCGTCGCATCGAAATGCGTGATCGGCCCGATGCCGCTGCATCCGGCGCAGAGCGCATCCCAGTTCGCCTGTGTGCCTATTCCAAGCGGCGACACCAGGCCGACGCCCGTGACGACGACTCGCCTGCTCAAACCCCCTCCGCTGTTCGCACCTTGCGAGATCCCTGATCCGCGTGATCCGCGTGATCCGCGTCTGTCACTTCTTCTTGCTGTGCGACTCGATGTACTCGATCGCTTCCTTGACGCGCGTGATCTTCTCGGCGTCCTCGTCGGGAATCTCGATCCCGAACTCCTCCTCGAACGCCATGACCAGCTCCACCGTGTCGAGCGAGTCCGCGCCGAGATCGTCCACGAACGACGCGTCCGGCGTCACTTCTTCTTCGTCGACTCCCAGCTGCTCTACGATGATGCTCTTCACCTTGTCAGCGACCGCCATTCAGCCCTCCATCTCCAGTCCCGTCGAATCCATTCCCGCGTGAGACGCGGAGTCCGTGCCCCGCTCCACGATTCCCTGTCCCGTTGCGTATCTATAAGTACATCCCGCCGTTGACGGCGAGAACCTGCCCGGTAATATACGATGCCTCATCCGACGCCAGAAAGCACACGGCCGCGGCAATGTCGTCAGGCGCGCCGAGCCGTCGAGAGCGGAATCCTCGCGACGAGCGCTTCCCGCGTCTTCTCCGGCAGCGCGTCCGTCATGTCGGTCGCGATCATCCCCGGCGCCACCACGTTGACCGTGATGTTGCGCGACGCCACTTCGAGCGCGACCGCCTTCGCAAACCCGATCAGCCCGGCTTTCGACGCCGCGTAGTTCGCCTGCCCGGGATTGCCGCTCTGGCCCACGACCGAGCTGATGCAGATGATGCGGCCGCTGCGCTGGCGGATCATCGGCTTCAGTACCGCCTGCGTCAGCGTGAAGGCTGCGGTCAGGTTCGTCGCCAGCACCGCGTCCCAGTCCTCACGCTTCAACCGCAGCATCAGCTGGTCGCGGGTGATCCCGGCGTTGTTCACCAGGATGTCGATGCGACCGTGGCGCGCCAGCGCGCCGGACACGGCCGTCTCGCATGCCGCCTGCATCCGTCACGTCGAGCGCAACGGCCTCGGCCGCGCCGCCCGCGCCCCGGATTTCGGCGGCCGTTCCTTCGGCGTTGTCGCCGCGCGCCGCAGCGACGACGAGCGCCCCCTGTGCGCCCAGGCGCAGCGCAATCGCGCGACCGAGACCGCGCGACGCACCGGTGACGAGCGCGACGCGGCCCGAAAGGTCAATCATAGCGCTTCAAGCGCGCCCGCAAATCCTCAGGCGACTGAACGCTCGTCACCGTCACGCTGCGATCGATCTTCTTGATCAGGCCGGCGAGCACGGTGCCAGGACCCAGTTCGACGAACGTCCGCGCGCCCTCCGCCACCAGCCGCTTGACGACATCCTCCCAGCGCACGGGCGACGAGACCTGCCGGATCAGCGCGTCGATCGAATCGGCCGCGGAGCGCTTCGGTTCGGCATCGACATTCGCCACGACCGGCATTCGCGGCTCGCTCATCTCGAGCGCCCTCAGGACCGGGGCGAGGCGGATCTTCCGCCGGCTTCATCAGCGCGCAATGGAATGGCGCGCTGACGGCCAGCGGGATCACGCGCTTGGCGCCCGCAGCGCTGCGCGAGCTCGCCCGCGCGGGCCACCGCGTCCGCGTGTCCCGCGATGACGACCTGGCCCGGAGCGTTGAGGTTCGCCGGCGAGACGATGCGCGACGGCAGCGCGGCCTGCGGCGTCGGCGCACGCGCGCGCGATCGAGTCGGCGTCGAGGCCGAGCATCGCGGCCATGGCGCCTTCGCCGACCGGAACCGCCTCCTGCATGTACTGCCCGCGGCGGCGAACGGTCCGCAGGGCGTCCGCGAAGGATAGCGTACCGGCCGCAACGTGCGCCGAGTACTCGCCGAGGCTGTGGCCGGCCGCAAAGGCCGCGCGGATCCCCCGGGACTCGACGAGGCGGCACGCTGCGACGCTTGCCGCGAGAATCGCCGGCTGGGTGTTCTCGGTGAGCAGCAGCTGTTCTTCGGGCCCATCGAAGCACAGCCGGCTCAACGACTCGCCGAGCGCCGCATCGGCTTCGTCGAACGTCTGCGCGGCAGACGGGAAACGTGTCGGCCAGCGCCTTGCCCATGCCGACTTTCTGCGCGCCCTGCCCCGGAAAAACGAATGCAATCATCGCGTCGAGACGACCTCGCGCGCCAGTTTGTCGAGCAGGCCATCGTTGACACACTTGACCGCCATCGCAACGGCATTGCGGACGGCCTTGACCGACGAACGCCCGTGGCCGATCATGCAGAGGCCGTTGAGGCCGACGAGCGGCGCGCCGCCGTACTCGGAATAGTCGACGCGCTTGCGAAACCGGCGGAACGCCTGCCGCGAGAGCAGGTAGCCGACGCGCGTGCCAAACGTGGACGACAGCTCGTCGTGCAGCAGCGCTCGACCGTCTCGACGAGACCCTCGCTGATCTTCAGCGTGACGTTGCCGGTGAAGCCGTCGCAGACGATGACGTCGGCGTCGCCCGACGTAGACGTCGCGCCCTTCGACGTTGCCGACGAAGCGGACCGGGGCGGACTTCAACAGCTGGTGCGCCTCGCGCGTCAGCTCGTTGCCCTTGCTCTCCTCTTCGCCCACCGACAACAGGCCGACGCGCGGCGTCTCGCAGCCGAGCGCGATGCGCGCGTACGCCGACCCCATGACGGCGAACTGCACGAGGTGCTGCGGACGGCACTCGACGGTGGCACCCGAATCGAGCAGGACGGCCGGCGATCGCCGGGTCGGGATGATCGTCGCGAGCGCCGGACGATCGACGCCGGCAAGCCGTCCGAACGCCGCGTGCGCAGCCATCACCGACGCGCCGGTGTGCCCGGCGCTGAAGAGCGCTGCCGCCTGCCCGTCGCGCACGGCTTCGGCCGCCACGCGAATCGACGCCCGCGGCTTGCGCCGGAGCGCCGCCGCCGCCGGCTTCGGCCATCTCGATGCGCTCGGGCGCGTCGAGGATCTCGCACGTCGAGCGCGCCCGCACGCCGGATGCCGCGCGAGCTCGCGTCTCGATCGGCCTGGCGGTCGCCGACGAGCAGCAGACCAACCTGCAGGTGACGGGCAGCCACGAAGCGCTCCGTCGACGATCGCCTCGGGCGCGTCGTCGCCGCCCATCGCGTCGATGGCGATACGCAATGTCAGCTGTCGGCAGCTGTCAGGCTGCCAGCTATCAGCGTCAGGCTCGTCCGAGCTCTGCCGGAAGCTGGGAGCTGGAAGCTGCGAGAGCTTACGTCTCTTCGACGGCGCGGACCTGACGTCCCTTGTAGTAGCCGCAGTGCGGGCAGACCTGGTGCGGGGCCTTGGCTTCCTGGCACTGCGGGCAGACGCCGGACGGAACGGGCTTCAGCGCGTCGTGCGTGCGGCGCTTCGCCGTGCGCGTCTTCGAGTGCCGGCGTTTGGGATTGGGCATGTCAATTCTCCTTCTCGTCTGGTCAGCAGCCCCTTGAGCGCCGCGAGCCGGGGATCTTCCCAGGCCGGCGCGCAGCCGCACTCGGTTCGGTTCAGGTTCGCGCCGCACTCCGGGCACAATCCCCGGCACGCCTCGCTGCACAGCGGCTTCATCGGCAGCGCGAGCTGAAACTGCTCGCGCAGCAAGTCGATGACGTCGAGCAGCGCCGTCGCGGTAGAACGCGGTCGTCAGATCGTCTTCGGCGATCTCGCGCTCCCCTTCGCCGGCGTTCTCGGACGTGCGGCACGTAGCGCAGCTCGAAAGCCGCATCGACCGGCACGCTCGAACGGCTCGAGGCACCGGCCGCACGACAATTCCAGCCTCGTCGTCACTCCGCCGGTCACGCGAAAGGCGTCGGCCCCGGCTTTCTCAACGTCCATCGACGAGCTCGACCGGCGCCGCGACCCGGTAGTCGTCGTCCTGCGGATCGAACGCCGACGGCGCGAACGTCCGCTCGACGTGCTCCCGCGGACCGTGCAGCCTGTTGAGGTCAAGGAGCATAGCGCCACCCATGCATTATACCTCACCTATCCCAGTCAGGTTCAGAGCTCAAGGTTCAGGGTTCAAGGTTCGGGGTTCCACGGTTCACGCGGTTCACAGGTTCACAGGTGTCACGGCGTTCCGACCAGTCGTCCCGCAAGCGAGACCCAGGGCTTCGGAATGAACAGCTGCTCGTAGAGAGTTGACGGCGTAGCGATCGGTCATGCCGGCGAGAAAGTCGCGCGCGGCGGCGTCGAGGCCCTCGGCCTCGATCGTGCGCGCGATCGAGGAACTGATCCGGGCGCTCTCGGACCTTCTCCCAGAGGCCGCCGAGGATGCCCGACGGCCTTCTTGAACTCGGCGGTCGCGATCTCGTTCTCGTAGACGGCGTCGAACAGGAAGCTGCGCAGGCCGACGGTGGCCTCCAGGATGGTGTCGCTCATCCGGATCTCGGTCATCCCGCCTTCGAGCGTCTCGCAGGACGACGTCGGTGACCATGCGGCCGATGCGCTCGGACGACGTCCGGCCGAGCACGTCGACGCGCTCTCGTCGGCAGCGTCCTCCGGATCCAGGATTCCCGCCCGCACCGCGTCGTCGATGTCGTGATTGACGTAGGCGATGATGTCGGCGACTCGCGCGATCTGCCCTTCGATCGTGCTGGCGCGGTGCTCGGGGTCGGCGCCGACCGGCATGCCGCTCTTGCCCTTCGAGTGCCGGGCGATCCCGTCGCGCACTTCCCACGTCAGGTTCAGCCCCTGCCCGTCGTTCTCGAGGACGTCGACGATGCGCAGGCTCTGCTCGTAGTGGTTGAAGCCGCCGGGAATGAGCGTCGTTCAGCACGCGCTCGCCGGCGTGGCCGAACGGCGTGTGCCCGAGATCGTGCCCGAGCGCGATCGCTTCGGTCAGCTCCTCGTTGAGCCGCAGGACCTTCGCGATGCTGCGCGCGATCTGCGAGACCTCGAGCGTGTGCGTCAGCCGGGTGCGGTAGTGATCGCCGGTCGGCGCGAAGAACACCTGCGTCTTGTGCTTGAGCCGGCGGAAGGCCTTGCAGTGAATGATCCGATCGCGATCGCGCTGGAATGCCGGACGGATCGGATCCTCGGGCTCCGGCCTGACCCGCCCGCGGCTGTCGGCGCTCTTCGCGGCCTGCGGCGCCAGGATCTCACGCTCGCGCTGCTCGAGCTGCTCCCGGATCCCATGGCCGTTATGCGATCGTTCGTGGGCTCCACTGACATAGCTCTAGATCATGGCAGGTCCGGCTAAAGCCGGACACTACAGGGAACACGTCCGGCTAAAGCCGGACGCCGGACACGTTCGACTGAAGCCGGACGCTGCACTCAAATCAGCACCGCATCCAGGAAGCTCGTTCCGTGCTTCAGCGGTCCCACGGAAAACAGGTCGGCGACCGTCTGCCCCAGGTCCGCGAACGTGCGGCGCACGCCGAGATCGACGCCGCGCACGAACCTGCGACCCCATGACGAACAGCGGCACGTGCTCGCGCGAGTGATCGGTGCTCGGCGTCGTCGGATCGTTGCCGTGATCGGCGGTGACGATCAGCAGGTCGCGCGGACCGAGCCGCGGCAGGAACGACGCCAGCCGCACGTCGAATCGTTCGAGATTGGCGGCGTACCCGGGCGGATCGTTCCGGTGCCCGTACTCGGTGTCGAAATCGACGAGGTTCGCGAAGATGAGCCCCGGCGGCGTCGAGTCGAGCGCGCGCACGATCTCGTCCATGCCGTGATCGTCGCTCGTCGTGTGGACGGCGCTCGAGATGCCCCGTCCGGCGAAGAGATCCTCGATCTTGCCGATCGCGGTCACGGCGATCCCCGCGCCCGTGAGCGCGTCGAGCAGCGTCGGCGCGAACGGCGTCAGCGCGAAATCGCTTGCGGTTGGCGGTCCGCTGGAACGCGCCGGGCGCGCCGACGAACGGCCGCGCGATGACGCGCCCGACGCCCATACCCCTGGCGACGAGGTCGAACGCAATCTCGCAGAACTCGATAGAGCACCGCGGGCGGAATGACGTCTTCGTGCGCCGCGATCTGAAAGACGCTGTCTGCGGACGTGTAGACGATCGGCGTTGCCCGTCCGCACGTGCTCGGGGCCGAGCTCGTCGATGATCGCGGTTCCGGAGGCGGCTTTGTTGCCGAGCGTCGACCGTCCGATGCGCTTCTCGAACGCCGTCATGACGTCCGCCGGAAAGCCGTGCGGAAACACGGGAAACGGGCGATCGAGGACGAGACCTGCCAGCTCCCAGTGGCCGGTGACCGAGTCCTTGCCCGGCGACGCCTCCGCCATGCGCCCGAATGCCCCGATCGGCTGCGATCCGACTGTCGTGTCGGCAACGGTCGTCACGCGCGACGAGCCCCAGGGATCGCAGCGTCGGCACCTTCAGAGGAATCGGCGCGGGAGATGTTGCCGATCGTATCGCTGCCCCGATCGCCGTACGCGGCGGCGTCGGGCAGTTCGCCCGACACCGACGCTGTCGAGCACGATGAGAATGACGCGGTTGGGGCGCGCGCGAGCCGTGCGGGCCGTCGTGTCCGTGGCTCTAGGCCTCGTGGCTGGAGTAGTAGTTGCTGATCGGCCGCGCTCGAACGGATCGTCGCGATGGCGTGCTTGAAGATCATGTGGTCGGCACCGCCGTGCTCGACGATGACGGCGAATCGATCGAAGTTCTTGACGCGACCTTCGAAGTCGGTGCCGTCCATCAGCCGAATCTGAACAGGCAGCTTCTCGCGGCGGGCATGGTTCAGGAAGACGTCCTGGATGTTCGGCTGAGCAGCTGCCGGTCTCGACTCACGTGTCTGGGCCATCAGGGAACGTCTCCAACTGTGCGATCGGCCTCGGGCGTCGTGTGCGCCCGTCGATCGGTCGCACGTCCTCACGAAGACCGAACACCGGCATCAACAAGGACGCGCGCAGCCTGCTGCTGAGTGTCCTCGAGTTCACCGGCAGCGTAAATCCACTGTAGATTAGGCTCTTTTCTGAACCAGATCAACTGTCGGCGCGAGTAGCGGCGGTTCTCGCGTGCGACGAGCTCGCGCGTCGCGGCCTCGTCGCGCACGCCGTGGAGCAGCTCCAGAGCCTGACGATAGACGAGGCCGGTGAATGGATGGGCGGTCGACGGCACCCCCGAGGCGAGCAGCCCTCGGACCTCGTCCATCAATCCCTGCTGGAACTGCTGATCGACGCGCCGTGCCACGCGCTCCGCCGTCGCCTCGAGCGGGATGCGCAGGGCGATGGGCACGACGACGATACTCAGGCAGCGGCGCCGCCGTGGATGCGAAGTGTGCTGTCAGCGGACGACCGGTCAGGTGGTACACCTCGAGCGCGCGCACGAGCCGTTTCTGATCGGGGGCCGGAATGCGTTCCGCCGACGAAGGGTCGACGCGGCGCAACCAGCGATGCAAACACGCCGACCCCCGGTGCGCCGCGACCCGGTTCAGCCGGGCACGCAGGGCATCGTCGCGCGCAGGTCCCGGGAAAAACCCTCGTGTCAGCGCACGGTAGTAGAGGCCAGTCCCGCCGACCAGAATCGGAAGACGTCCCCGGCCGGTGATGTCGCGAATCGCCACCGCGGCATCCCTCGCATAGCGCGCCGCGGAGTACTCCTCGGTCGGGTCGGCGACGTCGATCAGGTGATGCGGGATCCCGCCGCGCTCGCTGACAGGGACTTTGTCGGTACCGATGTCGAATCCGCGATAGACGGCCGTCGAGTCGCAGCTGACAATCTCCCCTCCCAGCCGGCGGGCCAGCGCGATGCCGAGCGCGCTCTTGCCAGTTGCCGTCGGCCCGACAATCGCAACCAGATGAGGCGCACTCACAGACCCATGGCTCGCGACAGCGCGATCACGACCAGAACCGCGAGCAGGACGATGAGGCCGATCTGCTGGGTTCGCGAGGGCCAGGTCATCGGCCGGGCGGCTGCTCGTTGAAGTAGAACGTGACGGTGAAGAACGCCTTGTCGTCGGGATACTCCGGCGGCAGCGGAATCGTCGGATTCGACGTCAGGATCGCGTTCCGGGCTGACAGGGTGAAGGCATCGATGGCAGACGGCTTCGCGACGGCCACGTCCGTGATCCGTCCGTCCCTGTGCACGAAGAAGGTGATCACGACATGGCCGTGCATGGACATCGCGGCCTGCGGGATCATCCAGTTGCTGCGTACCTGTGCGACGAATCGCGCGCAGCCACGGACCGAATTCGACGCCCTTCGTGTCGAACTGGATCGACTCGCCGACAGTCTGATTCTGTCCGCCTCGAAGGTTGCCGAAGTTTTCCTTCTGGGCGTAGCGCCGCACGTTCCGAATCGCATCAGCGATGACGCCGACGGCCGGGCCTCGCGCATCGGGCTGCCGAGACGGATCCGGCCGCTCGGGTCCCGTCAACGATTCGGGCAGCGGCGCCGACTTGCTCGCTTCACCGTTTGTGTTTGAAGGCTCCGGGACCGGAGAGGGCGGACGGGGCGCGACGGGCGGTTCCGCTTCAATCCGTTCCGGCGAATTGCCTCGCGAGAACGGCAGCGGATTCGTCGGCGCCGGCGCACGTTCGATGGTCCGCGCCTGACGGTCGAGGTCCGACAATTCGGCGCGCGGAGGCGGCTTCGGCGCCGTCATGTCGATCCGCGGCTGCACGAACACGAAACGCGCTCGCTCGCGCTGCTGCTCCAACTGCGCTTCCAGCTGTTTCTGGGCCTCCTGCTGCTGGCGTTCGATCGCCGCGCGGACCCACGGGATTCTCGGACCGAGCAGAAGGGCGATCACGACGATCGCGTGCAGATTGATCGTCAACAGCACGACTTCGCGGCGCGAGATCGGCTGGACGATCCGCGGCGTATCCGGACGGGAGTCGTCGAAGTCGAAGTACATCAGGGACTTAAACGATTATAGAACGTTCGGGGGTTCCTGGGTCCTGGTTCAAGGCTCCGGGCTCGAGTTCTGGCTCGGGTTCTCAGGCCTTGGGGACTCACGGAGACCGCTGGAGCGCCCTTTCGAATGCTGTAGTGTCCACCTTCAGGTGGACCTGTTCCGGTCCGGCTAGAGCCGGACACTACAGCGTTCTGAAAAGCGCGCTAGGGGCGTTCGGCAACATAGAGATAGACGATGCCGAACGACAGTGGGACGGATGAGACGTTCGAAAAACCTCGACTGGTGAGGAGGCGGGCGAACTCTGCCGGAGGGGGAAACGCGCCAACAGACGCGGGCAGGTACGAGTACGCGCTGTGGTGTTTGGACACGAGACGGCCGACCGCCGGCAGCAGGTAGCGGAAGTACCACGAGTACATCGTGCGAACACCTGGGATCGCGGGCTGGCCGAACTCGAGAATCGCCAGCCGCCCCGACGGCCTGAGCACGCGGACGATCTCCGTCAGCGCACGCTCGGGTTCCGCGACGTTGCGGATGCCGAACGCGATGGTCGCCGCGTCGCAGGAGCCGTCCGCCAGCGGAATGCGAGTCGCGTCCCCGCGCACCAGGCGAATGCGATCCGCAATGCCGAGCTGACGGACTTTCTCCAGGCCCAGGCGCAGCATCGCGCCGGCGAAATCCACTCCGACCACGGTCGATCCGGGCGCGCGGCGCACGGTCGCCACAGCGAGATCGCCGGTGCCCGTGCAGAGATCCAGGACGACCGCTCCAGGGGGCAGATGCAGCGCGTCGACGGCGATGTCGCGCCACCGCCGGTCCAGACCCGCGCTGAGCACGTGATTCAGCAGGTCGTAGCGCGGCGCGATCGCATCGAACATCCCGGCGATGCGTGAAGGTGTCTTGTCGGGCGCGTCGGCGGCCAAACGGTCCTCGATCAGCCTTTCCACGACGGATAGAGATCCTGCGTGAACCCCAGCGCGCTGATGATCTTGCCGGCCAGGAAATCGGCGAGATCGTCGAGCGTGGCTGGCATCTGGTAGAAGGCCGGCATCGCGGGCATGACCATCGCGCCTGCTTCCGCGCACAGCACCATGTTGCGCAGCTGCGGCAGGCTCATCGGAGTCTCGCGCGGCACGATCACGAGCGTTCGGCGTTCCTTCAGCATCACGTCGGCCGCGCGCTCGACCAGGTTGCGCGAGAGGCCGTGCGCCACGCCCGCCAGCGTCTTCATCGAGCACGGGCACGATCGCCATCGCCTCGCAGTCCTGGCTCCCGCTCGCGATCTTCGCGCCCAGATCCTTGTTGGAGTGGAGCGTGTACGTACCCGCGCGCACGCTCTCGCCGTACCGGGCGATCAGGAAGTCCAGGAGCTTGTCCACCGACGCCGCGTCGCCCAGCTCGTCGCGAAGCAGCCGGCGGCCGTAGTCCGAGACGATCAGCTCGACGTGGCAGCCGCGCTGGAGAAGCGCCGCCAGCGTGCGCGTCGCGTAGATCGCCCCGCTCGCGCCGGTGATCGCGAGCGCGATCGTTCGCTGGCTCATGTCACGGACTACACGGCGGCTGCCGTCGCCCCCAGGTAGAGGATGCCGACGTATCCGTTGAGATCGAACGCGCGCTTGACCTGCGACAGATCGTGCTCGCTCACCATCGACTGTTCCCAGGCGAGCAGTATCGCCACGCCCGCGACGCCGGCGAGGTAGACCCAGTTCAAGTCCGTCACCGCGCCGAGCGCGGCGAGGCAGACCACCGCGATGACGTGCAGCGCGCGCGAAATCGTGAGCGCTCCGCGCAGCCCGAACTTCACCGGAATCGATCGCAGGCCGTGCGCGCGATCGAACTCGAGATCCTGGCACGCATAGAGCACGTCGAAGCCGCCGACCCATGTTCCGATCGCCAGGCCGAGCAGCCACGGCTCCCAGCCGGCGCGGCCGCCCGCCGCAATCCAGCCGCCAACGGGGGCGACCGCCATCGCCAGCCCGAGAAACAACTGCGTGTAGTTGGTGACGCGCTTCGCAAGCGAGTACCAGAACACGATGGCCAGCGCGACCGGCGAGAGGATAAAGCACAAGCGTCCAAGCTTCCACGCGGCGAACACGAACACGGCCGACGACAGGACGACGAAGGTCGTCGCTTCACGCGGTCGTCATGGCGCCCCTCGGCAGCTCGCGCGAGGCTGTACGCGGGTTGAGCGCGTCGTAGCGCGCGTCCACGAGCCGGTTGAACCCCATGGCCGCGCTGCGCGCCGCGACCATCGCCACGACGATCCACACGATCTGCCACGCGAGCAATCGCGCGCTCCAGTCCGGCTGACGATGGAGCGCCAGGAGCGCGCCGGTCAGCGCAAACGGCAGCGCGAACACGCTGTGGCTGAAGCGGACGAAGGAGGCGTAGGTGGAAAGGCGGCTCACTGGTTCCGGGTTCAAGGTTCAGGGTTCAGGGTTCAGGGTTCAAGGTTCAGGGTTCAAGGTTCGGGTTCGTTCAGCCACTCGATGTCGGACGACGGAATGCCGCGCACCAGATATTCTTCCACATCGTTCACATCCGGCGGGATCCGGACGGCGACGAGCTCGGCGCGTTTTCCGGGCGCGATCGAACCCAGTTCCGCACCAAACCCGAGCGCGGTGGCGCCATCGATTGTGGCACTTTCGAGCAGCCGCCTGGCGGGCACGTCTGGCGCCAGGGTGCGCATGGCGGCCAGCTCGGAGAAGACGCTGAGATCCTCGACGCTTGCCAGGCTGTCGGTGCCGACCGCTACGCGGACGCCGGATGCGTAGAACCGCGTCAGCGGCGGCGTGCCGGCGCCGGTCCAGCGGTTGCTGCGCGGGCACGCGACCACGCTGGCGCCGGCCGACGCGAGGCGATCGAGCTCGGCGTCGCTCAGTTGCGCGGCGTGAACGGCGACGAGACGATCGTTCAGCAGTCCGAGGCGATCGAGATAGTCGACGGGACCGCACGCGGGAGGCGTCCACTGGCCGGTCCATGCGCCGACCTTCTCCAGGAGATCGCGCCAGGGTCCACCGCCGTCGAGCAGGAACCGTACCTCTTCTGAAGACTCGCCGAGGTGGACGCTCAAGGGACGCTCGCCCGCGGCCTGGCCGATGGCTCGGAAGAGGTCGGGCGAGACGGAGTAGGGCGCGTGCGGAGCGAGTGCAGGCCGTAACCGGTCGCTGGCATCGAGTGACGCGAGCCTGGCCTGCGCGTCGGCAACGATCGCGGCGGCGTCGGGGGCGCGGAATCCGATCAGCTCGAAGAAGACCGCTGCCGACAACGGCGACACCGCGAGAGGTCCCCACGACGCGAGTGTGTTCGAGACGTCGCCAACGAGCGCGGTGCCGGCCGTTCTCGCATCACGGATCGCCGCGTGGATTGGGCCGGGGTCATCCTGGCCGGCGGCGGCGACGGATGTCGATCAGCCGCTCGGCCCACTCCGGCATCGCGCCGCCTGGCGGCACGCGGCCCTGCATCCACGACAGCTCGAGATGCGTATGAGCATTGACCAGGCCGGGGAGTATGCACCGGTTATCCACAGGGGTCTGACCCCACTGGCCGGATCCGGACAGTGGGGTCAGACCCTTGTAGCCAACTTCCACGATTCGACCCCGGTCCACGGACACCCAGCCGTCGCGAATCGGCGGACCTGACATCGGCAGGACCCATGCCGCCTGATGGACGTGGGGCATGCGAGGGAAGAAACTCAGTGCCCGGTCAGGCGGGCTTTCTTCTCGGCGGCGCTCCGCGCGGGATAGTTCACGACCTCTGGCGCGCGGGTCGCGTCGCCCTCGGAGCGTGCGACCGCCAGCTCCAGCATACGCGGCACGGCGCGCTCCCGGAAGATCGGATCGCCGAGGATCTCGTAGTGCATGTTGCGGCGCTTCGCTACGAAGCCGGCGTCCTCGATGTTGCGCACGATCTCGATCTCGTCCATGCAGTAGCTCGCGCCCGCGGCGCGGACGACGTTCTCCTCGATCATCACGCTGCCCATGTCGTTCGATCCGTAGGCGAGGCTCAGCTGGCCGACCTTGCCTCCCTGCGTGACCCACGACGCCTGGAGGTTGTCGAAGTTGTCGAGGACGAGCCGCGCGATCGCGAGCGTCCTGAGATAGTCGATGCCGGTCGCTTCCCCGCCGCCGAGCTCCGTGTGCTCCGGTTGATAGCTCCAGGTGATGAAGGCCGTGAACCCGCCAGTCTCATCCTGGACGTCGCGGAGCCTGAACAGATGCTCGAGCCGCTCCTCCAAGGTCTCGACGGTGCCGTACATCATCGTGGCGGTCGTGCGAAGCCCTTTGAAGTGGGCCTGGCGCATGACCTCGAGCCATTCGTCCGCCGTCGCCTTGCCGTAGCAGTTCAGCAGCCGTCGAACGCGATCGACGAGAATCTCCGCGCCTCCGCCAGGAATGCTGTCGAGGCCCGCGGCAATCAACCGATCGATGACCTGCGGGACCGGCAGCCGCGACATCCGCGACAGGTGGATCACTTCCGGCGGCGACAGCGCGTGCAGACGGAACGACGGGTAGCGCGCCTTGACCGCGCGGAACAGGTCCTCGTACCACTCGATCGGCAGGTCGGGGTTGTGACCTCCCTGGAGCAGGAGCTGTCCGCCGCCCAGCGCGATCGTCTCGTCGATCTTCCGGAAGATCTCCTCGAAGCCGAGCACGTAGCCTTCCGACGATCCCACCGGCCGGTAGAACGCGCAGAAGTTGCACCGCGCGACGCAGACGTTCGTGTAGTTGACGTTCCGGTCGATGATGTACGTGACGACGTTGTCCGGATGTTTCCGCGCGCGAACCTCGTCGGCGAGGCGGCCGACGAGCGCCGTCGGCGCGCGCAGGTAGAGCTCGAGCGCCTCCGCGCGATCGATGCGCGCGCCCGCTCGAACTTTCGACGCGAGTTCGTCGATGATCACAGCTCTTGTAGTATCCGGCTTCAGCCGGACTCTGAGATTCGTTGTAGCGTCCGGCTTCAGCCGGACCCCGCCACTCAATAAAACTCCGGGGCATGCACGGCGTCGATCACGCCGTGCTTCGCCGCCAGCTCGTAGTACATCCGCAAGCCGGCCTCCGCCCGATCGTCGAGCGTGTACCGGATATTCTCCCTCAAATACGCGCGTCCGAGCGCCGAACGCTCCGGGCCGCTGTACGCATCCGCAATGCTGTCGGAAGCGGCGACCCCGGCGTCCCGCGCACGGATCAACGCCGCGACCGCTTCGCGCGACAGCGCGTCCGGATGGCCCGCCCAGAACGCCCAGACGAACGGCAGGCCCGTCAACCGCACCCACTGCTCGCCGAGATCGATCTTGGCCAGGCCGCGCGCCTCATGATCGAGATAGAGCGCGGGATCGCCGATGACCAGCGCCGCGTCGCAGCGCGCGAGCATGAGATCGACCGACGGAGGCATCGGGACGAAATCCGGGTCGATGCCGAACACCTCCCGGCACAGCAGCCCCGTGAGGCCCGCCGACGTGCGCGAGCTGGTGTCGACCGCGATGCAGCGAAGCTGCTCGATCGGTCGCGAGGTAAAAATCGCGACCGACGCGACAGGACCGTCGGAGATGATGCCCATGCCAGGCACGATCCGGTAGCGCGTGGTTCCCCGCTGGTACTCGATCGAAGGGATCATTCCTACGTCGATCGAGCGTTCGTGCAGCAACGCGGCACATTTCGAAGGCACGTCGAACCGAAGGCTGAAGAGATCGCTCCTGAGCTCGAGGCCGAACACCAGGGGGCGCGCGTTGAGGTAGTCAACCGCGCCGAGACGGGTCACGGACATCAGCTCATCAACTCGAAGGCGCCGTTGCGTTCGAGCGGCTCGAGCCCCGCCGCACGGATGTTGCTCCGGATCTCCTCGAGCGGGCTCCGCCGCGTTCCCAGGGCGCCGTCGTCGACGGCCGACACGCCATCGACGTCGTCGGCTCCGACGGTCAACGCCACCTGGGCGAGCTTCGGTCCGTAGAGTGGCCAGTCCACCTGAATCGACTCCACGTTCGCCGCGACGACGCGTGCGAGCGCCACCTGGCGGACATCAGCGTAACCCGTGGTCGGCGAGGCCACGGACATCAGTCTCGGCAGAGGCGCAAACACCCGGAACCCGCCAAGAGTGTCCTGCAGCTGCCGAGCCCGCTCGACGAGTGCCACGCGGCGATCCGTCTCGTCCGGCCCGGGCTCGATGGGGGCATGGACCGTGAGCCGAGTCACCTCGAGACCTGCTCCCCTCGCGCGGCGCACGAGCTCCTCGGCGCCGGCATCCGCCGCAAACATGTCCAGCGGGGCATCCGCGACGGCTGCCAGCCCTCGTTCACGCAGTCGCCGGCAGAGATGCTCGAAGGCGTGAAGCTCAGGCGCGAGATCGCGAAGGTCTGCGAGCGAGAAACCGGCGACGCGAGTCCGGCCGTTCGCGAGCGCCGCCGCCGCGCCGACGACGGCGACCGCGGCATCCGCGGCGGCCGGCCTGCCCACGATGCGGATTTCTCCGGCGGCCAGCCGCGCGGGCATCGCGGACGGTGGTGCGTCCACGTGCACCTCGAACACGCGCACGAACGTCGTCCGCACCCCGTGCATGCGCCGGCGCACGTCGTCGCCCTGGACGCCTACCGCGATGAGGTCCGGCGTCGAGAGCAGCTGGTGAGCGTTGAGCATCGGGCTCCGGGTCACGGCCGCCATCCCTTGCTGATCCGCTGCCAGATCGCGTCGGCCCTGCCGGCCGCGCCCTCAGACGTGCTGATTCTCTTGGGCCACGGCCGCTTGAACCCCTCCGACGGCCACTTCCTCGTTGCGTCGATTCCCATCTTGCTCCCGAACGCGTGCAGATCGCTCGCGTCGTCCAGGTCGTCGACAGGACCGCGCGTGAACTGGATGTCGCGTTCCGGATCGTAGTGGGTGCCGACGATCCAGGCGACCTCGCTCTCGTTCTGCACGTCGACGTCCTTGTCGACGACGACGATCGTCTTGGAGAACATCAGCTGACCGAGGCCCCAGCACGCGTTCATGATCTTCCGCGCGTGGCCGGGATAGCGCTTGTCTATGGAAATGATCACGATGTTGTGAAAGATTCCCGCGGCGGGAAAGTGCATGTCCACGATCTCGGGAACGGTCTTGCGAATGAGCGGTAGAAAGATCCGCTCGCTGGCTTTGCCCAGGAAGTAGTCCTCCATCGGAGGAATGCCCACGACCGTCGTGAGATAAGTCGGCCGCTTGCGGCGCGTGACGCACGTGAGATGGAAGACCGGGTAGTCGTCAGGGTGCGAGTAGAAACCGGTGTGATCGCCGAACGGCCCTTCGCGGCGGCGCTCGCCTGGCTCGACGTAGCCCTCGAGCACGATTTGCGCGTTCGCGGGCACCTCGAGATCGACGGTCACGCACTTGACGAGCTCCACGCGCTCGCGGCGCAGGAAGCCGGCCAGCAGCAGCTCGTCGAGGCCTTCCGGCATGGGCGCGGTGGCCGCGTAGGCCAGCGCCGGGTCCGGACCGAGCGCGACCGCGACCGGCATCCGCTGCCCGAGCCGCTCAGCCACCCGATAGTGCTGCGCCCCGCCCTTGTGCTGCTGCCAGTGCATGCCTGTCGTGCGAGCGTCGAACACCTGCATGCGGTACGTGCCGATGTTGCGCGTCCCGGTCTCCGGGTCTTTCGTGAAGACCATCGGCAGCGTGATATAGGGTCCGCCGTCGTCGGGCCAGCACTTCAGGATCGGGATGCCGTCGAGCGACCCGCCCTTTTCGACGATCTCGTGACACGGCCCGTCGCTGACCGTCTTCGGCATCAGATCGCGCAGCCGATTGACCATGGGCAGCATCTTGAGCGTATCGAGAAAGCCGCCGGGCATCTTCGGGGTCGCGAGATCCTCGATCTCGTGCGCGAGGTCGTCGAGCGTCCTGACGCCGAGCGCCAGGCACATGCGCTTCATCGAGCCGAACAGGTTGATGGCGACCGGCATGTCGTAGCCGGTGGGCTGTTCGAAGAGCAGCCCCGGTCCGCCGCCGGGCGACTTCGACGCACGGTCTGTCACCGCGCAGATCTCGAGGTCGGGACTGACCGGCTCGGCGATCCGCGCGAGCTCGCGCTCTTTCTCGAGAACGCCGATGAAGTGATTCAGATCCTTGAACATTACACGACGCTCTCCATCTTCCCCGCGATGACCGTCGCCAGCTCCAGGGCACGACGGCCGGCCGCGCCGTCGACTCGAGGCGTCGATCGCTCGCGCACCGCGCGAATGAAATCGGACAACTCGACCCGCAGCGGCTCGTCGCGTTCGACCGGGATGGGCCCTCCCTCGATCTTCGGCCGCGCGCCGTCGCGCCTCACGAGGCGCCAGCCCTCGACTTCCTGCGCCGCATAGTCGATCGACAGGTAGGCATCCGGCTGGAAGAACCTGATCTTGCGGACGCGATCCTTGCTGATGCGGCTCGCCGTCACGTTCGCGATGCAGCCCGACGCGAATCGCAGCCGCGCGTTCGCGATGTCGTACTTCGGCGTCAGCACCGGCACGCCCACAGCCTCGACGGACACAATCTCGGATCGCACGAGCGACAGAATTACGTCGAGATCGTGGATCATCAGATCGAAGACGACGTCGATGTCGAGGCTGCGGTCGGGAAACACGCCGAGCCGGTGCACCTCGATGAAGCGCGGCGACGTCACGAGCGGCATGACGGCCGCGACCGCCGGATTGTAGCGCTCCGTGTGTCCGACACCGAGCGTCGCGCCCGACGCGCGCGCAGCGGCGATCATCTCGTCGGCCTCGGCGAGCGAGCGCGCCATCGGCTTCTCCACCAGCACCCCGATACCGCGCTCGAGGAACGGCAGCGCGATCTCGCGATGGACCTCGGTCGGCACGGCTATCGTCACCGCATCGACCTGCCCGAGGAGGTCGCGGCTGTCGGTCAGCCCCTTCGTGCCCGATGCCGCGGCGATCTCCGCCGCGCGCTCCGGGATCTTGTCTACCACCGCGACCAGGTCGGCGCCGTCATGCGCCGCCAGGATGCGCGCATGGTGCCTGCCGAGATGGCCGACGCCAATAACCGCGATGCGAGGGCGTCCTTCGGTTGCCACGCTGCGCTTCACTCTCCGGCCGCGGCCGCCTGCGAGGCCCGCGGTCGGCCCACGACCGCTATCTTCGCTTCGTTGGCCGACGCGAACACTGCCTGGCCGTCCAGTACGAGCGTCTGCCCGGCGTCGATCGACAGCGCCGTCGCGCCTGCCGCGCGCATCGCCTGAATGGTCGGCACGCCGATCACCGGAACGTCGAAGCGCATGTCCTGGTTCGGCTTCGCGACCTTCACAATCCGCGCGCCTGCGCCCGCGAGCTGTCCCGCGCGCGCGATCACCTCGTCGGTGCCCTCCATCGCCTCGACCGCCACCACCGCCTTGTCCTTGATGGCCACGGTCTGCCCGATATCGAGCCCCGCAATCGCATCCGCCATGCGATAGCCGAACGCGATGTCCTCGGTCTCGTCCCCCGTCGGCGGGCGCTCCGTCAGCACGCCTGGACGCGCGAGCAGCGGTTCGAGAAACGCCGTCGAGTTCAGGAGCTCGATGCCTTCGTCGCGCAGCACGTCCGCCAGGGCGGTGATGAGCGCATCGGTGTTTCGCGACTTGATGCGGCTGATGACCGACAGCAGTGCCGGATCGGGAAGGATGCGCGAGAAGAGCGAGAAGATCTTGACGTGCTTGACCTGGCCGGCCATGACCGCGCGCGAGACGCCGGCCCCCTTCAGAATCTTGATGCAGCGTCCGAGCTGGCCGAGCGACACCCAGTGGAAGTCGGCGCCGGCTTCGCGCGCCGCGCCTTCGAGCTCGGAGAAGGCTTCTTCCTTTACCGCGACGACGGTGACGTCATGGCCGAGACTTTTCGCCCCCTGCAGGGCCAGAAACGGAAACCGGCCGTTGCCGGCAATCAACCCGATCCTCATTTGTCCTGTTTTGCTCGGGTGGAGCCCCCGTCCATCCCCACCCTCGCCGCGGTGCGAGGCGCGGCCCGCTGACCGTTTCCGGCCGAATGGCGACCTGAAGCGTCAGTCTATCAGAATGAATCCGCGCGGCCGGCGGCCCGGGCGGACGCGATACAATGGTGGGATTGACCAGCGGCGCTTGGAGACAGTGGCTTTGGAGAGCAGATGCAGCGAACGTTAGCGATTCTCGGGGGATTGATGGTCGCCGCCCTGGCGGCCTCCGGTTGTGACAACGGTCCGACGACAGGCCCATCGCCGAACCCGGGTACCCCGGTTACGGAGACCTTTACGGGCACCGTCAACCTGAACGGGGCGGTCACCCATTCGTTCAACGCCACCGCCGCGGGGACGGTCACCGCGACGATCACATCCGTCGACCCCGCAACCGGCTCGGTCCTGGGCTTCCAGCTGGGCACGTGGGACACAGTGACCTGCTCGGCCATCCTCTCGAACAACCTGGCCACATCCGGCAGTGCCCTGTCGGCGATTACCCAGAGCCCCGCGAGCCTGTGCGTGAGGCTCCACGATCCCAACGGCGTGCTGACGGCGAATCCGGTCAGCTACACCGTGACCGTCGTCCACAACTGACTCTTGTAGTGTCCGGCTTCAGCCGACGGCTGTAGTGTCCGGCTTTAGCCGGACTTCGCGTGGGTCCGCCTCAAGGCGGACGCTACAGGGACCAAGGCCGACGGCCTACTCTTCTACGAGCTCTTCCAGACGACGACTTGGGCGGCGAAGGCCAACCCCGCGGCTCGAGGTACGGATGAATTCGGTGAGGTAGTCCACTTCCTCGCAGCGCAGCGACGGATCGCGATCGATTTGCGCGAGGGCGCGGCTGGTGTTGGAGTGCAGGAGATACCGGAACGCGCGGCGCAGCTTGCTGATCGCGTCCTTCGAGAACTTCCGGCGCTCGAGGCCGATCGTGTTGAGGCCGTAGATCCTCGCGCGGTTCCCGACGGTCTTCGCAAACGGCAGCGCGTCCTTCGTCACGACCGAGTAGCCGCCGATGAACGCGTGGCGGCCGACGCGGCAGAACTGGTGAACACCGGAGAAGGCGCTGACGGCCGAGTAGTCCTCGACGGTCACATGGCCGCCGAGCGTCGCCGCGTTGCCGAAAATCGTGTAGTTGCCGACATGGCAGTCGTGCGCGATGTGCGCGTACGCCATGAACACGTTGTGATCGCCGATCTCGGTGATGCCGCCGCCGCCGGCCGTGCCTCGATGGATCGTCACGAACTCGCGGAACACATTGCGGTGCCCGATCACGAGGCGGGTTTTCTCGCCCTTGAACTTCAGATCCTGCGGAATGAGGCCAATCGACGCGAACGGAAACACTTCGTTGCCGTCGCCAATCTCGGTCCATCCGTCGATGACGCTGGAGGCGCCGACGCGGCACTCCCTTCCGAGCACGACGTGCTCGCCGACGACCGCGTGGGGACCGATGACGCTGCCTGCGCCAATCGTCGCGCCCGCGTGCACGATCGCGGTGGGATCAACCGAGACGCCTGGCCGCCCGCCGGACACCGCGTCCGGCGCGAGCGCCATCACCAGCTCGGCCTCAGCCACCACCGCCTCGTCTATGGAGGCGACGGCATGCGCCCGAACGAGCTTCGATCGGCGGGCGCCCAGCGTCACCTCGAGCCGGAGGCGATCGCCCGGCACCACCTGACGCCGGAACTTCGCGTTGTCGACGCCGCGCAGATAGGCACGGCCCGACGGACGGCCGTCCGGCGACTGCACGAGCAGCAGCGCGGCGACCTGCGCGAGCGTCTCGATGATCAGGACCCCGGGCATCAACGGCGTGCCCGGAAAGTGACCCTGGAAGTAGTCCTCGCTCACGCTGACGTTCTTGACGGCGACGAGCCGCTTCCCTGGCTCGTGCTCCATCACGGCGTCCACGAGCGCCGAGGGAAACCGGTAGCAGAATCGATCGATTGCTTCGGGGATGCTGAGGGACACGGGTGGGTAGTGTATCAGCTGTCAGCTATCAGCTCTCAGCTCTCAGCTTCTCTCGAAACCGACGCGAGAAGCTGAACCCGAGGCTGACAACTGACAGCTGGGAGCTGGAAGCTATTTCTTTGGCGCGGTCTTCGACGCCGCGTCGAGCCGCTTGATGACTTCCTGCGTGAGGTCGAGGCCGGTGTCGACCCACATCGCGCCGTTGTTCTGAATGTCGAACAACATGTGCAGGCCCTTCTCCTTGCCGATCGCGTCGAGCACGGGCGACAGCTTGCGCTGGAACTCGACCTGGAGCTCGGCCTGGAGCGCCTGGCGATCCGACTGCGCCTCCTGCTGGAGGAACTGGACTTCCCGCGTCAGCTTGTCCACTTCCTTCTCGAGCGACAGGCGGGCGTTGTCGTTCATGATGCCCGAGCTCGTCTGCTGCTTCGTGCGCGCGTCCTCGAGCTGCTTGTTCTTCGCCTGGATCTCGGCGACCTTCTTCTTTTCCAGCTCCTGGAGCTTGCCGGTGGCGGCCTTTCCGTCGACGGAGTTCTGCGCGATGGCCTGGATATCGACGTAGGCGATCTTGGCGCCTTCCGGATACGGCCGTGGCGCCTCCGCCGTCGCTGGCGCCGGTGCCGGGGTGGTCACGGGCTTCGCCGGCGGGGTCGTCTGCGGCGGGGGTGCCGCGGGAGGCTTCGAGGGCGGAGTCTGGGCCAGTGCCTGTCCGGCTGCTATCGCGCCAACGATCCCGACCACCATCAACATCTTCAACACTTTCATGAACAAGGCCCTTTCGGTTTAGCTCTCAGCTATCAGCTCTCAGCTTTCGGTTCCCGGAATTCCCGACAGAAACTTCAATTCTAGCCCAACCTCAACAGCGCGCACGTCGACCGCCACTAGTATCTGGTGAACCGCTGACAGCTGAAAACTGATGGCTGACAGCTGACTAGAATGTCGACCCCACCGCGAAGCGGAACTTCCACTTCTTTTCGGGCTGGAGGTTGTTGTCCAGCACCCCGCCGCGCGACGGGTTGGCCGCGAAGATCAGGCGGAACGGCACGTTCAGAACCGGCATGAAGAACCGGATCTCGGCGCCCGTGGAGGACTTGAACGCGCTGCGATCCCCGATGACTTCCGTCACGGGCCTGAAGTCGGTGATGAACGGATTGAGCACCGAGTAGATGTCGTTCGGGTTCGGGATCAGCGCGCCAGGCACCGACGTCTGCGTGACATCCTCCTTCATCCCGAAGCTCTCGCCGCGGTCGCGCACCTGGCCGACGTCGTAGAACAGCACGAGGCGCACTGGCCCCGCGATGCTGATCAGGTACTCGACGTTGAAGAGCAGGCTCTTGTTGCCGCCGGTGACGAGGCCCGTGGCCTCGTCGCGCGGGCCGACAGTCCGGAGGTCGAAGCCGCGCATGCTGTACTCGCCGCCGAGGAACAGCTTCTCGAAGATCGGGAGCTCGATCGTGCTGCCGTACGGAGTGATGTACTCGCCCTGCGCGCGGAAGCCGAGCGACGTGCGCCGCTTCGCGCCGAGCGGGAAGTACCAGATGGCTTCCCCGCGCGGATTCACGAAGTTCGTGTTGCCCCCGATGCCCGCGAAGTCCATCGACAGCGTGTAGCGCTTGCCGCTCGTCGGGAAGATCGGGTGATCGACGGTGTTGTACACGAAGCTCGGGCCGATCTTGCTGATCGTCCGCTGACCACCCTGGCCGATGAGGAGCGAATCGTAGAGGAACGGGTTGCCGGCGAGGACGAGCGGGTTCTGGTAGAGCGGGTTCAGCTCCTTGACCTTCACCTGCTCGTAGCTGTAGTTCACGAACATCCGCGAGTAGTTCATGACCTGGAAGCCGAAGACCAGGTTGCCGCCGATCGACGCCTGCGTGAACTGACCCTCGTAGCGAATCTCGCGCGCGAAGATATCGACGCCGGCCGTCATCGGCCGTTCGAAGAGGAATGGCTCGGTGAACGCGACCTGGTAGTTCTTCGCGCGGTTGCCCTGCTGGGCCGTGGCGGTGAACGTCTCGCCCCGTCCGAGGAAGTTCGAGGTCTGGAACGACAGCTGCCCGAAGAAGCCGTCGAACTGCGACACGCCGGCGCCGAACGTCAGCTGGTTGCGGTTCTGCTCCTCGAACTTCAGCTGGATGTCGACCTTGTTCTCGGCGCTCGGCGTCTTCTGCACGTCGACCGCCTCGCCCTCGAGCGGCTTGAAGTAGCCGAGCTGATTGAGGCGTCGGACGCTGTCCTTCAGCGCCTGCGTGTTGAACACGCCCGACTCGAGCAGCCGCAGTTCCCGCCGAATGACGTTGTCCCTCGTCGTCGTGTTCCCGACGAAGGTGATGCGGTTGATGAAGTACTGTTTCCCTTCGTCCACGCGCATCGTGACGTCGACGATAGCTGGTTCTTCCTTCCCGTTCTTGGCCGCAGCAGACCCGGGCGCGGCCGGCTTGCCGTTGTCGTCCGCCTTGTCCGACGCGGGCGCGGGGGCCGCCGTCGGCGCGGCCGGTGCCGGTGAGGGTGGCCCGGCGGCGCCATCGGGGTCGCCCTCGCGGGGTTGATCGCGCGGCTGGAGATCGGGATACGCGGTGAACTCGAAGTAGCCGCCGGAGCCGTAGATCTCCTGGGCTTTCTCGAGCCCTTTCTTGATCTTCTTCTGGCTGTAGAACTCGCCCTGCTCGAGCTTGAAGAACGGACGCAGCGCCTCTGAGTTGACGACCTTGTTCCCCTCGAACGAGAAGTTGCCGACGCGGTACTTCTTGCCTTCGGTAATCGGCACCTGCAGCTGAATCCACCGCGTCCGTCCGTCCGAGGAATCCTCGAGGGTCTTCATCGTCGGCTGGCCCACCTGGGCCATGATGTACCCCTCGTCACGATAGTGGTCCGTGATGAGCTGCGCGTCCTCGGCGAATTTGTCTTCCTTGTACGTCCCGCCGCCCGTGATGAATCCGAAGAACCCTTTTTCCTTGTTCTCCTTCATCTTCCGTCCGAGCGAGCCGTCGCTGATCGCCTGGTTGCCCTGGAAGTCGACGTCCTTGATCCTGACCTTCGGGCCTTCGGTCACGTGGAACGTCACGTGAACGAGCTTCGTGCCCCCTTCGACGTCCTTGATCTCGGGACGCACCTCGGCGAACTGATAACCCTCGGCGGCGTACACCTCGCGGACGACGCCGGTCACGCGGCGAATGAGGCCGGGATCGATGAACGAGTCGAGCTTGATCGTGATCGCTTTCTCTTTCAGCTTCTCCTCGATCTTCGACTGGTCGACTTTCTTCAGCCCTTCGTAGTCGACGATCTTGACGCGCTGCCGCTCCTCCATGTCGTAGACGATCATCTTGCCCACGACGCCGTTGGAGAAGACGTAGTCCTCGACGCGGACCGAGAGGTCGTCGAGGAAGTTGGTCGCCCAGAGGCGCTTGAAGTCCTCGCGGATCACCTGCTCGGCAGCTTCGTCGTACGGGATCCACCGGCCGCCCTGGGACGGACGCGTCTGGATGTAGTAGAGATACGTGTTCGATTCGACGACCGGGTACCCGCCCTGCTTCTCGAAGCACGGCACGATCTGGAAGATGACCGGGCCGGACCCGGCCGGCGGAACGATCTTCGGGGTCGGAATCGGCTGACCGCAGACCGTCTGGGTGCCGGGTTGCGCGGGCGCCTGCGGCGCGGGCGCTTGCGCGTGCACGATCGCAGCCGCGCCCGCGGCCATCAGTGCAGCGCACAGGATCTTTGGAAAGGGCATATTTCAGACGCCAGACCGCAATGCTAGCGGAGTGAGCCCCGGCCGCGGTCTCCTCCCTGGCCGGGGTGACAACCCAACGAGTTTACTGGATTTATGACGTTCAAGGCCACCCGGCGGCCTTGCCGCACCGAAGCCGGCTCAGCTCTCGCCGGCGAAGGGGCCTTGCCGCGCCGCGCCGAAGCCGCTGAACCCGCCCCGGCGGCGAAGGCGGGCGGATCAGGTCAGCCGCCGGCCGGCCAGAGCCTCACCAGCGGGCCGGTACGCCAGCGTCCCGCCATCGAGGTAGACCTCGATTTCGCCACCCTTCAGGTACCCGCGGATGAGCTCCTCGGAGAGCGGATCTTCGATGTACCGCTGGATGGCGCGGCGGAGGGGCCGCGCTCCGTACGACCGGTCCTTGCATGTCTGTTCGATGATCCAGTCGATCACCTCGGAGTCGAGGGAGAGACGGATCTTGCGATCGACCAGGTTGTCATTCAGCTGCTTCACCAGCAGCCGCGTAATCGTCCGCAGGTCGTCGTCGGACAACGCCTCGAACACGATGATCTCGTCGATGCGGTTGATGAACTCGGGATTGAAGGTCTTGCGGACCTCGCCGAGCACCATGTCGTTGACGCTCCGGCTGATGGCGCCGGCGTCGGATGCCTGGAACCCCATCGACGCCTTCTTCTGGATGAAGCGGGCGCCGATGTTCGACGTCATGATGATGATCGCGTTCTTGAAGTTCACGCGGTTCCCGAGGCCGTCCGTGAGGTGGCCGTCCTCGAAGACCTGCAGCAGGATGTTGAAGAGATCCGGGTGCGCCTTCTCGATCTCGTCGAGCAGCACGACCGAGTAGGGATTCCGCTTCACTTTCTCGGTGAGCTGTCCGCCTTCCTCGTGGCCCACGTAGCCGGGCGGCGATCCGATCAGCTTCGACACGGAGTGCTTCTCCATGTACTCCGACATGTCGAAGCGGATGAGCGAGTGGTCGCTGCCGAAGAGGAAGTTCGCGAGCGCGCGCGCCAGCTCGGTCTTGCCGACGCCCGTCGGCCCGAGGAATACGAAGCTGCCCACTGGACGATTCGGGTTCTTCAGCCCCGCACGCGACCGGCGGATCGCGCGCGAGAGCGCGGAGATCGCCTTGTCCTGCGAGATGACGCGCTTGTGCAGCTCGTCTTCCATCCGCAGGAGCTTGTCGCCCTCGTCCTGGTTGATGGACGTCAGCGGCACGCCGGTCCACTTCGACACGACCTCGTCTATCTCCGCCTTGCCGACGACGACGCGCCGCGTGCTGGATTTCACGTCGAACTTCTCGCGGACGAACTGCAGCTTCTCGCGGGCCTGGACTTCCTCCTCGCGGTAGTACTGCGCCTTCTCGAAGTTCTTCTCGGAGACCGCGTTCTCCATCTGCTCGACGGCGACGCGGATGCTCTTGTTGATCTCCCCGAACTCCTCGCTGTAGCCCGCCTCGCGCAGCTTGGCGCGCGCGCCGGCCTCGTCCACGAGGTCGATCGCCTTGTCGGGCAGGAATCGATCCGTGATGTAGCGGCTCGACTGGTAGACCGCCGCTTCGATCGCGTCCGGGGTGTACTCGACGTGGTGGAACGATTCGTAGCGATCCTTGACGCCGAGGAGGACTTCGATCGTCTCGCGCTCCGTCGGCGGGTCCACCTTGACCGCCTGGAACCGCCGCTCGAGCGATCGATCCTTCTCGATGTACTTGCGGTACTCGGCTGGCGTCGTCGCGCCAATGCAGCGGATTTCGCCGCGCGACAGCGCGGGCTTGAGAATGTTCGCGGCGTCGAGCGATCCTTCCGCCGATCCCGCGCCCACCAGCGTGTGCAGCTCGTCGATGAACACGATGATGTTCGGGTTCTCGGTCAGCTCCTTCATGATCGCCTTGAGGCGTTCCTCGAACTGACCGCGGTATTTCGTGCCCGCGACGATGAGCGAGATGTCGAGCGCGAGGATCCGCTTGTCGGCGAGGAAGTGCGGGACGTCGCCATAGACGATCTTCTGCGCCAGGCCTTCGACGATCGCCGTCTTCCCGACGCCCGGCTCGCCGATCAGGACCGCGTTGTTCTTGGTGCGCCGGCAGAGTACCTGCTGGACGCGCTCGACCTCGATGTGCCGGCCGACCAGGGGATCGAGCTGATTCTTCATCGCGGCGTCGGTCAGGTCGCGGCTGAACTCGGCGAGCAGCGGCGTTTCCTTGACGCGCGTCAGCGTCGTCTTCTCGTTCAGGAGCGCGACGATGTCCTCGCGGACGGTGTTGAGCCGCATCCCCTTTTCCATCAGGATGGTGGCTGCGACCGAGCGCTCCTCGCGCAGAATACCGAGCAGCAGATGTTCCGTACCGATGTAGTTGTGCAGGAGTCGATCGGCTTCTTCGGCCGCGTACTGCAGCACGCGCTTGGTTTCGGCGCTGAAGGGAATCTCGACCGACGTCGATACCTTCTCGCGAAACACGGTCCGGCCTTCGATTTCCTTGCGAATGCTTTCGAGGGACAGGTGCGAGCGCGCGAAAATCCGGCTGGTGAGGCCCTTGCCCTCGCGAATCAGTCCGAGCAGGAGGTGCTCGGTTTCGATCGAAATGCTGCCGAGCTGACTCGCCTCGTACCGGGCGAAAAAGAGGACCCGCCGAGCCCGCTCCGTATATCGTTCGAACATCCGGGTTTACCTATGGTTATCGGGAGTATCCCTATCAGCATTATACGACAGCGCCATCGTGATGCGTTACGTCTAAGTGAGGCTCGATACGGCAGTTAGTGGGACAAGCCGCGCGTCGCTACGTAAAAATGACACCGCGATCGCTCCGTCCGGGACCCCGTATTCGAGACAACGCCTCCGGCGCGTGTACAGAACATCGCAGATCGACGTTAACCACCCCGGGAGTACTCCGTACCTTCTAGGACGCTGATTCAAAGGAGAGGGTGTTCATGACAGTCACTTCGGTCGGTCTTTTGCCCGAATCCCTGCTCGAGACGTGTCGATCCCGGGCCGCCGCGTACGATCGCGACAACCGGTTCTTCCAGGAAGACTTCGATGATCTCGTGAAGGCCCGGTATCTGCTGCTCACGGTTCCCAAGGAGCTCGGCGGCCTTGGCTACACGCTCGCGGACATGTCACAGCAGACCCGCCGCCTCGCGATGTACGCTCCGGCCACGGCGCTCGCGATGAACATGCACCATTACTGGGTCGGCGCTCGCCGCCGACCTGTGGCGGCAGGGCGACAAGTCGTGCGAGTGGATTCTGCGCGATGCCGCGGCGGGCGAAGTCTTCGCCGCCGGCCACGCCGAGAGCGGCAACGACCTGCCGCTCCTGCTCTCCACGACCAAGGCGGAGCGCGTCGACGGCGGGTACATGTTCACCGGGCGGAAGGCCTTCGGCAGCCTCTCGCCCGTCTGGACGAGGCTCGGCGTGCACGGCATGGACACGAGCGATCCGAAAGCGCCGAAGGTCGTCCACGGGTTCCTGCCGCGGGACACGAAGGGCATCTCGATCAAGGAGACATGGGACGTGCTCGGCATGCGCGCGACGCGCAGCGACGACACCGTCCTCGAGCGCGCGTTCTGTCCCGACAAGTACATCGCCCGCGTTCAGCCGGCGGGCGCGGCAGGCATCGACAACTTCGTCCTCGGCATCTTCGCGTGGGCGCTCCTCAACTTCGGCAACGTCTACTACGGCCTCGCGCTGCGCGTCCGCGATCTCGTCGTCGACATGGTCAAGTCGAAGTCTTCGCTCGGGCTCACCCGATCGATGGCATACCACCCCGGCATCCAGCAGGGGATCGCCGAGATCACGATGGAGCTCGAAGCGATTGGTCCACACCTCGACACCGTCACGCGCGACTGGTCGAACGGCGTGGCGCATCCCGACTGGCCGATCAAGATCATCGCCGCGAAGTACCGCGCCGTCGAAGGCGCCTGGCGCATCGTCGATCGCGCGATGGATCTGTCTGGGGGATTCGGAATGTTCAAGAAGAGCGAGCTCGAACGCCTGTTCCGCGACGCGCGCGCCGGACGCTTCCACCCGGCGAACTCACTCCTCTCGCACGAACTCATCGGCAAGCTGGCGCTCGGGATCAACCCGGACGAACAGCCTAGGTGGGGCTAAGACCCAGGGTGCCGGGGTGCCAGGGTGCCCTGGCACCTTGGCACCCTGGCACCTTTTACTTGATCGGTTTTGCTGCCCTTACGAGCTTGACCTCGCTCGCGCGTTTCGAGGCGTCGTCGTACTTGGCGGTCACCATGTCGCCGACGGCGAGGAAGTCGACGAGCTTCGGCGATACCTTTTCTTCCTTCATCTGGGCGTTCTTGGTGCCAAGCCCTTTGCCGACGACGGTGGTCTTGGCGTCGACCGAGAACTTCAACTCGTCGCCTTTGTCTGGCTTGATGGTGATGGAATCCGGCGTCACGGCCGAAACCGTGCCGGAAACGGTCTTGGTGTCGTCGTCGGCGTGAAGTGTCGCGGGGAGAGCTCCGAGCCAGGCGAGAAGTAGGATGGCAACCGGGACTGAAAACCAGCGCTTCATAGCAGCCTCCTTGGGGCGTGACTGCCAGTGAGAACTGCCCTCTTCTACTGCCGGGGGCCCCTTCGAGTTCGGAATATATTGCCGGCGCCGGCTCAGCCCTGGTCTGCGATCGCTTCGGCCTCGATTTCCACGAGCATGTCGGGGTCGATCAACCGGCTCACCTCCACCATCGATGTCGTCGGTCGAATCGCGCCGAAGACCTCGCCGTGTGCGCGCCCGATCGCTTCCCAGTCCCGGATGATGTTCGTGACGTACATCCGGGTGCGGACGACGTGTTCGAGCGAAGAGCCCGCACGCTCGAGCGCGCGCTGAATGTTCTTCAGCGCTTGAATGGTCTGCGCCCGCGCGTCGCCCTTGCCGACCAGGCTGCCGTCGTCAGCCGTCGCGGTCGTTCCGGAGACGTGCACGACGTCACCAACCCTCACCGCGCGCGAATAGCCGACGAGCGGTTCCCACTTGGTACCGGTCGAGATGTTCTTCCTCACGGTTCCTCCCGGAGCCGTCCGTCCTCGAGCCGCATGATCCGATCGCACGCCGCGGCCAGCTTGAGGTTGTGGGTCGCGATGACCGACGTGAGGCCGCGGGTACGATGCATCTCCTTCAGAAGATCGTGCAGCGTCTCCGCGGTGTGCTCGTCGAGATCGCCGGTCGGTTCGTCCGCGAGGAGGAGCGCCGGCTCCATCACCAGCGCGCGGGCGATGGCCACACGCTGCTGCTCGCCGCCGGACAGCATCCCCGGCGTGTGATCCGCCCGCTCGGCGAGGCCGACCGTGCTCAACAGCGCATTCGCGCGCTCACGGCACTCGACGGCGCGGCGCCGCGCGATGCGCATCGGCATCTCGGCGTTCTCGACTGCCGTGAACTCCGGCAGGAGGTGGTGGAACTGGAACACGAAGCCGACATGGCGATTGCGAAAGGCGACGAGCTCGGGATCGGAGAGCGATCGGAGATCCACCTGATCGATGCAGACCGTGCCTTCGTCTGGCGGATCGAGCCCGCCGAGCACATGCAGCAGCGTGCTCTTCCCCACGCCCGACGCGCCGACGACGGCCACCATCTCGCCGCGCTCGAGGGACAAGTCGAGCCCTCTGAGTACGCTCAAACGCCGGCCCGCAACGGGATAACTCTTCGACAGGCCGCTCACGGTGATGAAGGGCATGACGTTCAGCTTTCAGCTTCCAGCTTCCAGCTTCCAGCTCGCAGCTCCAGGCTTTCGATCATCAGACCGTTTCTCTCGTTCCAGCCGCCCACCTGCTGGTAGCTGGAGGCTGGAAGCTGGAAGCTCACTGATACCTCAACGCCTGCGCCGGATCCAGCTTGGAGGCCTGGCGCGAGGGATAGATCGTGGCCAGGAAGCAAATGAGCACCGCCGCGACAATCACCGCGACGAAATCCAGCGGCTGCAGCCGGAACGGGACGTGAGAAATCTGGTACACGTCGAGGGGGATGTTGATCAACTTGAACCGGTCGAGGACGTAGATCAGCGTGCCGCCGAGCACGGCGCCGACGGTGGTGCCGATGACGCCGATGATGAGCCCCTGGAACATGAAGATCCGGCGGATGCTCGCGGAGGAGCTCCCCATGGTCTTCAGGATGGCGATGTCGCGCGTCTTCTCCATCACGAGCAGGATGAGCGACGCGATGATGTTGAGCGCCGCCACCATCACGATCAGGCCGATCGTGATCGACATGGCCATCTTCTCGAGCCAGAGGGCGCTGAAGAGCGACTTGTTCATGTCCGCCCAGTCCTGGGCGAAATACTCCGGCCCGAGGCGCGCCGGGATGTCTTCCGCGACGTCGCGCGCGGCGAACAGCTCGTCGACGCGGACTTCGATGAACTGCGGCCGATCGATGTCGAGCAGCTTCTCGGCGATCTCGACGTTGATGTATCCGTACGACGAATCGAACTCGAAGAGCCCGAGGCTGAACACGCCGACCACCTTGAACCCGCGCGTGCGGGGGAGCAGGCCGATCGGCGTCAGCGTGCCTTCGGGCGTGAGGACGTCGATGCTGTCGCCAATCGTCGCGCCGAGCTTCTGCGCGAGCTCCTTGCCGATCACGATGCCCGGCAGCCCGCCCTCGGTCGGCTCGAGCGCCTCGAGGCTGCCCTTCTCGAGCGACCGCCCGACGTTGGTGACCGAATTCTCGAGTTTGGGATCGATCCCTTTGAGCGTGATGAACTCGTTCGCGCCCGCGCTCTTCGCCAGCCCCTGCGCGAGCACCACCGGCGCCGCGCCCACCACGCGCGGAACCTGGAGGATTCGCTTGACCTCTTCGGACGCCGGCCCGAGGCCGCCGGTCTTGAACACATACACGTGCGCGGCCGATCCGACGATGCGATCGCGGAGCTCGCCCTGGAGGCCCGTCATGAGCGCGAGCACGACGAGGAGCGCGGTCACGCCGACCGCGACCCCGATGCCCGAGATGAGCGAGATCACAGAGATGAAGGCCTGCTTCCGGCGGGCGCGCAGGTACCGGACGGCGATGAACAGCTCGAACGGCAGCCCACTCATTGCGGATGGTCGACGGTTGACGGCGAATGACCGGACGGATGGGAGGACCGCGGGCGCATCAGCGGGAACAGAATCACGTCGCGAATCGACAGGCTGTTGGTCAGCAGCATCACGAGGCGATCGATGCCGACGCCTTCCCCGCCGGTCGGCGGCAAGCCGTACTCGAGCGCCCGCACGTAATCCTCGTCCATGACGTGCGCTTCGAGGTCACCGGCTTCGCGGCCCGCGAGCTGCTCCTCGAAGCGGCGGCGCTGCTCGGCCGGATCGTTGAGCTCGCTGAACGCGTTGGCGACTTCAAACCCGCCAATATAGAGCTCGAAGCGCTCGACGGTGTCGGGATCGCCCGGCTTCTGCTTGGAGAGCGGCGAGACTTCCGTCGGAAAGTCGAACACGAACGTGGGCTGCACGAGCTTCCCGTCGTGGAGCCGCTCGAAGATTTCCGTGGCCGTCCGGCCGGCGCCCCAGCCAGCCTGCGTCTCGACGCCGAGACGGCGCGCGAGGCCGGCGACTGTCGCCGGGTCGCGCAGGTCGGCGTCGGTGACGGTTTCGCCCAGGCGCTCCGAAGCGGCCACTCGTGTGCCCTCGCGGAGCGAGATCCGGCGATACGGCGGCGCGAGCGAGAATTCATCGTCGCCGAAGCGGATCCGGTCCGTGCCGATCGACTCGCGTGCGACTTCGGAAATGAGCGCCTCCGTCATGACCATCAGCTCCTGGTAGTCGCTGTAGGTCTGGTAAAACTCCAGCATGGTGAATTCCGGGTTGTGCTGGGTGGATATACCTTCGTTCCTGAAGTTACGGTTGATCTGGTACACACGTTCGATTCCGCCCACCGTCAACCTCTTCAGGTAGAGTTCCGGGGCGATTCGGAGAAAGAGCTGCAAATCGAGGGCATTGTGGTGCGTGACGAACGGTCTGGCGAGGGCGCCGCCGGCGACGAGCTGCATCATCGGCGTTTCGACCTCGAGATACCCGCGCGCGTTCAGAAATGTTCGCATCGCGGCCAGCACCCGGCTGCGGACCTCGAAGACACGCCGCGAGTCGGGATTGACGATCAGGTCGAGGTACCGCTGCCGGTAACGGATCTCGATGTCGGTCAGCCCGTGCCACTTCTCCGGCAGGGGCACGAAGCACTTGACGAGAAAGTCGAGCCGCGACGCGTGAATCGTCAGCTCGTTCGTCTTCGTCCTGAAGAGATATCCCTCGACTCCGATGAAATCGCCGAGATCGAGCAGAGCGTACATCGCGAAATCGCGCTCGCTGACGGAGTCCTTCCGGACGTAGATCTGGATCCTCGACTCGCCGTCGGAAATGGCGAGGAAGTTGGCCTTGCCGAAGTTGCGGATCGCCAGGATCCGGCCGGCCGTCTTGGTCTCGATCCGTTCGGCGGCGAGCTCTTCCCCCGTGCGGCCGCCATAGTCGGCCACGAGGCGGCTCACCGAGTGCGTCCGCTCGAACGCGTGCGGGTACGGCTCGACCCCAAGCCGCGCGAGCGCCTCGAAGTTGGCGCGGCGCTGCGCGACCTGATCGTTCTCCTTAATCTCGGACATTACTCGGATCGAGTTCCTTTCTCACCGCGTCGAGCACGCCGTTCACGAACGGCACCGACTCGTCGCCGCTGAACGTGCGCGCCAGCTCGATCGCCTCGTTGATGACGACTTTCGCAGGCGTTCCGGGATCGGTCAGGAGCTCCGCGATCGCCAGCCTGAGGACGAGCCGATCGATGACGGCCATCCGCTCGATGCGCCAGTTGTGCGCGTGCGCACCGATCAACCGATCGATCTCCTCGACGCGGCCCGACGTGTCCTTGACGAGCCTGTTGGCGAACGTGCGCAGGTCCTCGTCGATCTCACCGCCGGGATCGCTCGCGGGCCAGAACGTGAGGATGGTCTCCGGAACGCCCGCGCGGCCGATCTCCGACTGGTAGAGCATCTGGAGCGCGGCTTCCCGCGCGCGGTGCCGCGCGGCCGGATCGGTGCGGCTCATGATCCGGCCGTATTCCAGCGCCGGAACAGCTGCGCCATCTCGACGGCCGCAGCCGCCGCCTCGAAACCCTTGTTGTCGCGGCCGTCGCTCGCCCGCTCTTCCGCCTGCTCCCACGTGTCGGTCGTCAGGACGCCGAACGCCATCGGCACGCCGGTTCGCGCCGACGCGTCCTGGATCCCGTGCGCGACCGACGCGGAGATGTACTCGAAGTGCGCGGTGGCGCCGCGAATGACGCATCCCAGGCAGATCACCGCGTCGAACCGCCCAGTCTCCGCGATGGCTGCGCGCGGCCTGCGGCAGCTCGAACGCGCCAGGGACGCCCACCATCTCGACGTCCTCCGGCCGCGCCTCCGCCTCCTTCAACGCGGCCCGCGCGCCGTCGCACAGGCGCGCCGTGATGCGTTCATTGAAGCGCGAGAAGACGATCCCGAAGCGATAGCCGGCTGCGCCAGTGAGCTGCGGCGCCGCGGAAGTCCCGGTGCGCACGCCCTACGTCCCCTTGAACACGGCCTTGCGCTTCTCGAGAAACGCCCGCGTGCCTTCGCGCATGTCGTCGGTGCTCGCCACGAGTCCGAAGAGCGTGGCCTCGAGGGCCTGGCCGGCCGCAAGCGGCATCTGCAGTCCCTTGTTGACGGCCTCGATGATGTACCGCGTCGCGACAGGCGCCTTCGTCGAGAGGGCGACCGCCATCGCAAGCGCGCGGAGCGACAGATCGGCCGCGGGCACGACGCGGTTGACGAGGCCAATCCGATGCGCTTCCTGCGCGCTGATTGGCTCACCCAGCAGCAGCAGCTCCAGTGCGCGGCCCGAGCCCACGATCCGCGCCAGCCGCTGCGTGCCGCCGTAGCCGGGAATGAGGCCGAGGTTGATCTCCGGCTGACCGATCGTCGCGGTGTCGGCCATGTACCGCAGCGTGCAGGCCATCGCCAGCTCGCAGCCGCCGCCGAGCGCGAACCCGTTGATCGCCGCGATCACGGGCTTCCCCATGTTCTCGATCAGGTCGAACACGTGCTGGCCGCGGAGCGCGCGCTCCCGTCCGCCCGCCGGCGTCTCGGCGGCGAGCTCGTTGATGTCGGCGCCGGCCACGAACGCGCGATCCCCGGCGCCGGTCACGATCACCGCCCCCACGTCCGCATCGTGCTTCAACGCGAGCACCGTTCGCCGGAGCTCGTCGAGCGTCTCCGCATTGAGCGCGTTGAGCACCTTCGGACGATTGATCGTCACCTGGGCCACAGGGCCGTCACGCACGACGAGAAGGTTCTGCAGGTTATCCACGGCCGGATTCGAAGTATACCTTCTCGGACATCATCCCCGTCCTGACCGCAGGCGCGCCGCTGCGCCCCGACATCCGAGAACGAACGCGGCGCCCGCGGCCGCGCCGAGCGTGTCGGCAAGCACATCCATCGCGTCGGGCGTCCGATTCGGCACGAGGCTCTGGTGCCACTCGTCGGAGATGCCATAGAGACAGGACATCAGGACCGACACCGCTGCGGCCCGCAGAGTGACGCCCGACAACCGGCCTCCGGACAGCGGAATCATGAAGAACGCGCCCAGCGCCGCGTACACGGCCATGTGCGCCAGCTTGTCCCAGATATGTCCCGGCAGCTGATCGCCGGGTACAGACGAAGTGAGAAAGATGAACGCCATCTGCAGGCAGGCGGGGATCCAGAGGAGGGCTCGCGTCAACATCGTAGGCGTCTACGGCGCGGAGAGCGGCGCCGCGGCCACGCTCACAACGGGAGCGGGTACATCAACCAGCCAATCACGACGGCCGTTGCGATGAACGCCGCGAACATCCACCCGCCAGTCCTGATCTGATCGCGAGGCTCGTCGCGCATGAGCGCGGCGAAGACCGTCGACACGAGCAGTGAAAAGAGCGCCAGGACCAGCAGATGGCTTCTCACGACTACTTGCGTCCCATCGCGATGTCGAAGGCGTCGAGGACGACGAGGGAGTTCAGAAGACCAGCCACGATGAGAAACGTGTTGCCGGATTCGTACGTCACCGCCGTGACATGACCCGTTCCGTACCCCATCACCTTCGCGAGCACCCACGGACCACCGAGCCCGATGTCCGAAATCGCGGTCAGCGCGACGAGAGGCTCGCTGAACTCGAATGGAAAAATCTGTCCGCCGAGCATCAGCCCGATCGTGAACATCGCCGTCAGCACGATCAGGAACACGAGGCCCTTCTGCCGGCGTCCGAGCCAGAGGTGCGCCGCTCCCGGCACGATCCACGCGGCCAGGCAGACGAGCACGAGCGTGCCCGGTTCTGCGGCCGCGGGCGCGCGGTCGGCAGCAGTCGATTTGGTCGCCATCTCCTGCGCGATCATAGCGTATCTGCCGCGGGCTCCCCTCGGCGCTCGCCGACCGGCGCGCGAAGCATCGACATCATGACGAGGCCGCCCGCGAGTCCGAGCGGTACCGCGGTCGCCATCCGGAACAGGTTGGTCGTCGCGATCGCCCCGATCCATTCCAGCACGACGCTCGCGACGACGGGCGCCGCGGCCGTGGCGAGCGCGACCCTGACCGCGCGCGCGGACCATCGCCGCCGGCTGCCCCATCCGAGCAACACGCCCAGCGCGCCTGACGCGTACAAGCCGACGCACCGGGCGCAAACGGGCAATTGGACGCCGTCGACGTGGAACGAACGTTCGGGGCGCTGGTGGCAGAGGAAGGATCCTGCCTGGTAGACGGCAGCCGCCACCCAGGGCAGATGTCCACGGCTGGCCGCGACCGGCGATGCGGCGACGAGGACGAGCCACAGCACGGCGGCACCCGTGAGCGCCGCAGCCGCATTCACGGCCGGACAGCCTCCAGATCGAGGGTGCCGAAGTTCTGCTCGTAGCGATCGGCGAACTCCTGCCACGTGAACGCGTGGCTCTGCCCGCCGAGATGTTCGAGGACGTACGTCGCGGCGACCGCCCCGAGCTCCGCGCAGACGCGATAGTCGGCCTGGTGCGCGAGGCCCTTCATGAACCCGCTCCGGAACGCGTCGCCGACGCCGGTCGGATCGACGATGCGATGCGGCACGACCGCCGGCACGTCGATCCGTCCCGACGCGGTCTGGATCGAGCAGCCGTGCTCGCCGCGCGTCACGACCAGCGCGCCCGTGTGCTCGAGGATGGACTCCTCGGATGCCGACGTTTTCTGGCGGATCAGCTCGAACTCGTAGTCGTTGCAGATGATCATCGCGGCGCCGGTCTGGCCTTCGCGCAGCTCGTCGCCCGACATGCGCGCGCACTGCTGACCGGGATCCCAGATGAACGGCACGCCGAGCGTCCGGCACTCGTCGGCATACTGCACCATCGCCGCGGGGTCGTTCGGCGAGATGATCGCCAGATCGACAGTCGACGCCTCGAAACGACAGCTCGCCGGCGTTGGCCATGGCGCCGGTGTAGAACGACGCGATCTGGTTGTTGTCGACGTCCGTGCTGCAGAAGAACGACGCCGTGAACTTCCCGGGTACGTCCTTCACGAGCGACGTATCCACGCCCGCCGACTCCAGCCAGCGCCGGTAGTCGTCGAAATCCTGACCGGCGGTCGCCATGAGCGCGGGCCGCTCGCCGAGCAGCGCCAGCGTGTACGCGATGTTCGGCGCGCAGCCGCCGCGGCGCTTGTCCATCGTGTCCACGAGAAAGCTCAGGCTCACGCGGTTCATGTGCTCCGGCAGGAAGTGCTCGGTGAACTTCCCCGGAAACGACATGAGGTAGTCGAAGGCGATGGAGCCGGTAACGACAATGGACATGAATTGTTAGCTCTCAGCTCTCAGCTTTCAGCTCTCAGCTGCCAGCTTCCAGCAAGAATACCGGTACATTTGGGTCGATCGTTGCAAGCAAGATCTCGGCTGACAGCTGGAAGCTGGAAGCTGGCAGCTCACAAATACTTACCCACGATTGGCGCTAGCTCGCGCTTGACGTCCGCGGGTACGGTCTCGGGTCTCGTGATGATCGCGTGCTTCAGCGCGCTGGCGCACTCGCATCCACGCGCGAGCGGCAGCGCGGCCACGGCGCCGGCGATCACCTGCTGCGCCATCGTCGCATTCTGCGTCAGGTTCGCGACGATCATCTCCACCGTCACCTGATCGTGCTCCGGATGCCAGCAGTCGTAGTCGGTCACGAGCGCGATGGTCGTGTAGCAGATCTCCGCTTCGCGCGCGAGCTTGGCTTCCTGGAGGTTCGTCATGCCGATGATGTCCATGCCCCACGACCGGTAGAGCCGGGACTCGGCCAGCGTCGAGAACTGCGGTCCTTCCATGCAGACGTACGTGCCGCCGCGGTGGACGGTCGCGCCGGCGGTCTGGGCGGCGCGAAACGCGACGTCGCCGAGCGGCGCGCAGAACGGATGCGCGAACCCGACGTGCGCGACGAGCCCGCGGCCGAAGAACGTCGAGACCCGCCCGCGCGTGCGATCCAGGAACTGATCGGGAATCACCAGATCGAGCGGCTTGAATTCTTCCTTCAGGCTTCCGACGGCGCTCGCCGACAGGATGTACTCGACGCCGAGCGTCTTGAACCCGTAGATGTTCGCCCGGAAATTGAGCTCGGTCGGCAGCAGCCTGTGCCCCGCGCCATGACGCGCGAGGAATGCGACGCGCCTGCCGCGCAGCGTGCCCGTGACGTAGGGCGCCGACGGCTCGCCGAAGGGCGTCTCGACGCGCCGCTCGTCGCGGTCGGTCAGCTCCGCCATGTCGTACAAGCCGCTGCCGCCGATGATTCCGATAGAAATGGACATGTCAGTTGTCAGTCGAGGGTCGTCAGTCGACCGTCACGGGCTCGACGTGCTTGCGACCATGTGATTCCCGCACGTAGCCGGCCGCGATGTCGGGATCGTGCTCGAAGAATACCAAAAACTCCTTCTCGATGGCCTCGCGGACGAACGTGCGCTTGAAGCGCAGGGTGTCCATCGGATACAGGTCGTAGCCCATGATCCACGCTTCGTCCACGTGCGCGGCCGTGGGCATCAGATCGGCGGCGAAGACCGCCGTGCGGCCCTCGGACTCGATCACCACGATCTGATGGTGCATCGTATGGCCGCCGGTGCGGACCACGCGGACCCCGGGGACGATCGTGCGGTCACCCGCCATCAGATCGAGCACGCCGGCGTCGGCGAGCGGCTTGAAATTCTCCGGCAGATAACTCGCGCGATTCCGCTCGTGCGGATGCGCCGCATCGTCCCATTCCGCCGTGCGGACGATGTAGCGGGCGCGCGGAAAGGTCGGCACGATCTTGCCGGAGGCGTCGTGCCTGGTGAACCCGCCGGCGTGATCGAAATGCAGGTGCGTGGCGAGCACGATGTCGATGTCGTCGGGGGCCAGCCCGGACTCGGCAAGCGTTTGATCGAGGTCGCGCGCGCGGTCGATGCCGTAGATGTCGGTGCTCTTCTCGTCCATCTTCCCGCCGATGCCCGCGTCGATGAGGAGCGTCCGCTCACCGCGCACGAGCAGCGGCCGCATGCCGAGGCGGATCCGGTTCCGCTCGTCGGGGGGAGCGCGCTTCGCCCACAGGGGCTTCGGCACGACGCCGAACATCGCGCCGCCGTCCAGGCGGAACGTCCCGTCGCTGAGGGTCGTGAGCTCGAATTCCCCGAAGGTCACGCGCCCTGCTTCAACTCGACGAGCACACCGTGGGCGCTCGATGGGTGGATGAACGCGACGAGAGACCCGTGCGCGCCGGGGCGCGGCGCCTCGTCGATGAGCCGCACGCCACGGTCCTTGAGCCGATCGAGCGCCGCGTGAATGTCGTCGACGCGCAGCGTGAGGTGGTGGAGCCCCGGCCCGCGCTTCGCCAGGAACTTCGCAATCGGCGACGAGCCATCCGTCGCCTCGAGGAGTTCCAGGGCGCTCTCCCCTCCTGGCATCCGGATGAAGTGGGCGCGGACCCGCTGCGAGGGCACGTCCTCGGCGGGGTCGATCTCCAGTCCCAGCGCGTCCCGGTAGAACGCGAGCGCGTCGCCGAGATCCGAGACCGCGATGCCTATGTGATCAATCCGTGCTTTCACTGTTGCACTCACGATGCTGCTTCCGCCTGAAGGCGGAAGCCACGTGTCTCGTTTTCCTGTAGCTTCCGGCTTCAGCCGGAAGTCTTGTCGTTCTGTGGCTTCCGGCTTCAGCCGGAAGGTCCCTCACGCGGGCTCGCGGCGCGTTCCACGCGCGCGGCCGAACACATTATCTACGACCGTGTAGGGATCCGTTTCCCGGGCGGCGATCCGGTCGAGGATTTGTTCGAACTCCCCGGCGCCAGCACGTCGCGCTCGACGTGCTGAACGAAACGCTGAGCCAGCAGCTCGCGCAGCCGCCACTCGGCCCGCGACCGCCGGCGGCCTTGCTGGACCGGCGCGGAATGCGCACGAAACCGATCGATCGCCTCCACCACCTCCGGCACGCCTTTGCCCGTCGTCGCCTCCGTCTTCAAGATGGGCGGACGCCATGCGCCGGGCGCGAACGTCTGCAGCGACAGCAGCGTCTCGATCGAGGCCGCCGTCCGATCCGCGCCCTCGCGATCGGCCTTGTTGACGACGAAGATGTCCGCGATCTCCATGATGCCGGCCTTGAGCGCCTGCACTTCGTCGCCCGACCCCGGCACGACTATCACGATCGACACGTCGGCAGTGCGGACGATATCGACTTCGTCCTGGCCGACGCCCACCGTCTCGATGAAGACGATGTCCTTGCCGGACGCGTCGAGGACGAGCGCGGCCTCGCCGGTCGCGCGCGCGAGCCCGCCGAGATGACCGCGAGTCGCCATGCTGCGAATGAAGACGCCGGCATCCCCGAAGTGCGCCTGCATGCGCACGCGGTCGCCCAGCACCGCCCCGCCCGTGAACGGGCTCGTCGGATCGACGGCGACGATGCCAACCGTACGGGAGGTGGCCCGGACGGCCGACGTCAGCTTGTCGACGAGGGTACTCTTGCCCGCGCCAGGCGGGCCGGTGACGCCGACGAGGTACGCGCGGCCCGTGCGCGGAAACACCTGGCGGATGACGTCGGCGCCGGCGGCCGCTTCGTCTTCGATCAGGCTGATGGCCCGGGCGATCGCCCGGGGATCGCCGGCGAGAACCCGGTCGCTGAGCGTTCCGCCGGTCACTGGCCGAGCAGCTGGCGGGCTATGACGAGGCGCTGAATCTCGCTCGTGCCCTCGCCAATCGTCAGGAGCTTGACGTCGCGGAAGTACTTCTCCGCGGGATAGTCCTTCACGAAGCCGTAGCCGCCGTGAATCTGCACGCTGTCATCCGCCGCCTTCACGGCGATCTCGCTCGCGTACAGCTTGGCGATGGACGACTCGCGCGTGGTCCGCGCCCCGCGATCGCGGAGGTGCGCCGCGCGATACGTCAGCAGCCGCGCCGCTTCGATTCGCGTCGCGTTGTCGGCGAGCTTCCACTGAATCGCCTGAAAGTCGGCGATCGGCTGCCCGAACTGCCGGCGCTCCTTCGCGTATCGCAACGCCGCGTCGAAGGCGCCTTGCGCGAGCCCGACCGACAGCGCCGCAATCCCGATGCGCCCGCCGTCGAGAATCTGAAGCGTGTTGATGAAGCCCTGACCTTCGTCGCCAAGCAGCTGGTCGGACGGGATGCGGCAGTTCTCGAAGATGACCTCGCTCGTATCGCTCGCGCGCATCCCCAGCTTGTTCTCCTTCTTGCCCGCGGTCATCCCGGACGTGCCGTGCTCGACGATGAACGCCGAGATCCCGCGATGCCCCATGGAGCGATCGGTGATCGCGATGACGACCATCACGCCGCCGATCCGGCCGTGCGTGATGAACGTCTTCGCGCCGTTGATCACCCAGCAGTCGCCCTGGCGGACGGCTGTGGTCCGCATCCCCGCAGCGTCGCTTCCCGCGCCCGCTTCCGTGAGCCCCCAGGCACCCAGCACCTCGCCGCGAGCGAGCTTCGAGAGATAGCGCCTCTTCTGCGCGTCGCTGCCGAACGCCGCGATATGCGCCGAGCAGAGGCCATTGTGCGCCGCCACCGACAACGCGATGGCCGGACACACGCGCGCGAGCTCTTCGATGCAGATGCAGTAGTCGACGGCTGACAGGCCCGCGCCGCCGAACTCTTCGGGGAATTGCACGCCCGTCAATCCGAGCGCGGCAAGCTTCGGCAGCAGATCCATCGGAAACTGCTGCGACTCGTCCCACGCCATCACGTGCGGACGCATCTCGGTTTCCGCGAATTCGCGCACCGTGCGGCGCAGGAGTTCCTGCTCCTCGGAGAGGCGAAAGTCCATGCCGTGATCGAATGTATCATGTGCTCGGTCGTTCGGTCGTTCGGTCGTCCGGGCGTTCGGTCGTTCGGTCGTTCGGTCGTTCGGTCGTTCGGTCGTCCGATATGCTGACTCCATGACAAAGCGCTGGACCTGGCTCCTTCTCGCCGGATTTCTTCTGCTGCCCTCGAGCGCGTCCGCCGACGTCACCGCATTTCTCGGCACGAATCCCACGCCCGTCAATCGCGTGACGACGGGATTTGGCGTCGGGATGGGTCTGGTGATCGTGGGGTTCGAGTTCGAGTACGGCCACTCACGCGAGAACCTCGAGGAGCTCGCGCCGAGCGTTCGAACCTACATGTTCAACGGATTGCTGCAGACGCCGGTCCCGATCGCGGGCCTGCAGTTCTACGCCACCGCCGGCGGCGGAATCTATCGGGAATCGCTCGACGAGATCTCGGAAACGCACGTGGGGATCAACTTTGGCGGGGGCGTGAAGATGTCGCTCGCGGGTCCGCTCCGGTTGCGCTTCGACTATCGGATCTTCACCCTGCAGGGCGATCCGCTCCACTCCAAGCCGCAACGCTTCTACGCGGGACTGAACATCAAGTTCTGAGTTGGTTCGGTCGACCGGTCGCTCGGTCGTTCGGTTGACCGGTCGTTCGGTCGGTCGGCGGGTTCGATCTTTCGGGTGTTGAAAGTTAGGAAAGCCGAAAACTGGACGCTCGGTCGCCCGGCCTGCCGAAAGTTCGGTGTTGAGCCGAACGACCGGACGACCGAACGACCGAACGACCGGCTCCTACATCCCGCCGGCGAGCGGCGTCAGATTCAGCTTGTTGTAGGGAGCGGCGAAGGCACCCTGCAGCTTCTTGAAGAACGCCACCGTTTCTTCCGCGCGCAGTTCCTCCGGGGTCAGGCCCTTCTGCAGCAGGCTGAACAGCTCGTACTCCCCTTCCTTGTTCGCCGGATCGACGAGGATGACATACAGCGCGTTGCCAGCCATGTCCTCGGAGGCCTTGAACACCTTCCAGCCGGAGATGGCCTTCTTGAGCCCCTCGTCGGACGACTTCGCCGCACCGGCCCTGATCTTCGACACCATCTCCTCGAAGGTCGTGGTCTGATCTTTCTTGATCTGAATCAACAGGAGGCCGGCTTCGGTCGTGAAACCGAGTTTAGGCCCCGAGGTGGGTTGCGCCGCTGGAGGCTGCGCGGGGGCTTGCGCTGCCGGCGTCTGGGCGAACAACGCGACCGGCGCAACCGCGATCATCAGGGCGGAAATAGTGGTAATCAAGGGACGACGCATTCAAACTCCTCCTTAAAACTGTCCTCGAATCCTCAGCCTCAGAGCGTCAGAAAAGCAAAACGAAAGCCGACACTTTATCGTACCAGAGAGTCGGCCGACTAGGGTCGTCGGATGGAACGATCACACAAAAACTTGCATGATTTCATTTGCAACAAGCATACCTTCGCGGGTCAGGCGGATGCGCGCGCCTTCGCGGCGCAACAACCCCTCGTCGACGAACGGCTGCAGGCCGGGGCCGAACCGCTCCCAGACGTCGACGCCGTAACGGCCGCCCACGGCGCCGATGTCGATCCCATTTGTCAGCCGGAGACCGGTAAACAGCGCGTCTTCGAGCTGCTCGTCAGGGGACAACCGGCGGTGTTCAACGGCGATCTCCCCGCCGGCCGTGATCCGCTCGACGTACTCCGTCGTGGACGACACGTTCTTCCATCGCGTACCGCCGCGCGTCGAGTGGGCGCCGCACCCAAGGCCAAGCCACTCCCCGTCCGTCCAGTACTTGAGATTGTGGCGCGACTCCCGTCCCGTCCTGGAGACGTTCGAGATTTCGTACTGCGCGTACCCGGCGGCGTCGAGCGCCGCAAGTCCGGCGAGATACATCTCGGCCGCATCCTCGTCTGGCGCGAGCGACCATCCGCTGCGCGCCATCTCTTCGCGCAGGGGCGCGTTCGGGTAGAGCTCGAGCAGGTAGAGCGACACGTGGTCCGGATCGACGTCCACGAGCTGCGCGACGTTGTCCGCCCAGTCCGTAGTCCCCTGCCCCGGCAGCCACATCATGAGGTCGAGGCTGACGTTGTCGAACCCCGCCGACCGCGCTTCGTCGACGGCAGTCCGGGCCCGGGCAGACGAGTGCATACGGCCCAGCCGCTTCAACTCGGAGTCCTTGAAGGATTGGACACCGAAACTGACCCGATTGACGCCGGCGCCGCGAAAACCTTCCATCCGCGGCACCGACGAAGTCTCCGGATTCGTCTCGAGCGTAATCTCCGCGCCGGCGCGCACGTCGAACGCCCGCCGGCACGCCTCGATCAGCCGGCCGATCTCGACAGGCTCGAGCAGCGACGGCGTTCCGCCGCCGAAGTACACGGTATCGACCGGCTCACCCGTCCCCTGTCGCTGGATCTCCTGCGCGAGCGCCGCCACATAACGGTCCTTCAGATCGGCCTCGAACAACCCGCGGTTGAAGTTGCAGTAGTTGCAAATCGAGGAGCAGAAGGGGACGTGGAGATAGAGTCCCAGCATTGCGGATTGTGGATTGCGGATCGCTGATTGGTGATTGACGATTGATATCGTCGGCGCCCACGGACTTAGGACGAACCGGCTTTGCCGCCCGACCAGCCGAGGTCAGCCTTGCCCCCCGGGTTCTTGAGCTGTGCGCGGACCTGGCCCTTGGATCGGTGAGGCAGGCGGCTGGCTTGCTCGCCCATGACCTTCCATTGCGCGAGCAGATCGTCGACGCCACCGTTCGGGGGCAGCAGACGGTAGTCTGCGCCGCCGTACTCGATGAAATCGCACATCTCGTGCATCCGCGAGTACATCCGGGAACCGACTCGGACGCGCAGCGAGTCGAGCGCCTCGACGTCCGGATTGTCTTCGTAGTTCGACGTGAAGATCGTCGTGAGGCGGTGATTGTACCGGGAGTTGACGATGAAGGTCATCGTCTCTTCGACCCACTCCGACGTCTTCTCCTTCCCGACGTCGTCGAGCACGAGCAGCTGCGCGGACAGGAGTGGCTGGAGGATCTGCATCTCCGCCGTCTTCGTCACCGGATTGTACGTGCTGCGAATCAGGCGGAGCAGATCCGAGACCTCGTAGAAGATGCCCTGGTTTCCACGCGCGAGGGCGGCCCTCAACGCGGCAACCGCGAGGTGCGTCTTGCCGATGCCATGGGGACCGATGAGGCAGAACCCCTTGCCGACGTTCGGAAAGTTGTCAGCGAAGCGCTTGACGGCTGCGACCGCGATCGCGAGCTTCTCGTTCTGTCGATAGACCTGAAAATCCTCGAAGTCGCAGCGGCGATACCTGGGAGGGATGCGAGCCTCGTCGAAGAGGCGCTGCGTGTGCTCGCTCTGCCGGCAGTCGCAGAGCGCCACCCTGCGTACTCCATCGACAGTGACGGGCTTCCAGCCGGTGTCGTCGCAGAGGGAACACATGTCGGGAGCTCTGACGGTCTGAAGTCTGTTGCCCGCGTGGCGGCTACGAACTGGATTGTACCTGAACGCGCGCGCGCGCGTCAGGCTTTCTTGCGCGGCTCGTCGATATCCACGGCGGGCGCATGCGCGCGGACGAGATCGGTCGGCGACGACTTGACCATCGCCGTGCCGAGGCGCTGCTCCCAGTCGCCGATCCCGCGCGAGAGCTCGCGCTTGACGTAGTCCATGAACTCGTTGACCTCGAGCTGCATCGCCTCGATCTTCCGCCGCATGTTCAGGATGATCTCCACGCCCGCGAGGTTCACGCCGAGATCGCGCGTGAGCGAGAGAATCGTCTCGAGCTGCTCGAGGTCGTCTTCGGAGTACAGGCGGGTGTTCCCCTCGGTGCGCGACGGCTTGAGGAGCCCTTCACGTTCGTACATGCGCAGCGTCTGCGGGTGGATGCTGTACTTCTGTGCCACCGCGCTGATCATGTAGTAGGCCTTGCCGGCTCGCTTGGGCATGGTGCAGCTTCCGCCTCACGCGCTCGGCGCGCGGTCCCGGGTTGTATCCGTCATGGTGGACCTGACGTCCTCGGTGTGCATCCGTCCGAACTCCCGCATCAGTTCCCGCGAACGATCGTCGAGCACGCTCGGCAGGACGAGCTTCACCTCGAACAACGAATCTCCGAACGCCCCTTGAGCATTCGGCGCGCCGCGGCCCGTCACCCGAAGCCGCGTCCCGGCCTGCGTTCCAGGAGGGACGCGGAGCTTGATCTGGCCGTCGAGCGTCGGCACGTCGATGCGGGCGCCCAGCACGGCCTCGTGGACCGCGACGGGAAGCACGCAGATCAGGTCGTCCCCCACTCGCTGGAAGAGGTCGTGCGGCTTCACGTGAACGGTTACGTAGAGATCGCCGGGTACGCCGCCCCTGGGGCCCGTGTGCCCCATCGAGGGAATGCGCACCTGCATGCCATCGCTGATGCCAGCGGGCACGTGAACCCTCACGGCCTCGCTGCGGACCGATCGCCCTTCGCCGGAGCACACCGGACAGAGCTCGGTGGTCTGTCGCCCCGCGCCGCCGCACGTCGGACACGGCTTCGAGAGCACCATGTGGCCCCGCGCCCAGCGAATCTGCCCGACGCCCTGACAGGCGCCGCACTTTCCCCGCGTCGACGCCACGTGCCCGTCGCCCGAACAGGCGCCGCACACCACGTGCCGCGTCACGACCACCTGCCCCTCGACGCCGCGCATCGCCGCCGCGAACGGCAGCGTCAGCGCGGCATGCAGATCGGACCCGGGCTCGGCGCGCCCGCCGCCGGACGGCCGCGCCGGATGAAGCACGTCCGCGAAAAGCTCCGTGAACGTGGACGCCTGCGCCCCATGCCGCGCCATCGAAAAATCGAACTCCGCGAACATGAACGACGGGCCGTCCGCTCTCGTCCCGGACGCCCCCTGCCCCTGGTCGTCGTACCGCTGCCGGCTGCCCGGATCGACGAGCGTTTCGTACACCTCCGAGACGCGCTGGAACATCTCCTCCGCCGTGCGATCACCCGGATTCACTCCAGGGTGATAGCGGCGCGCGAGCCGCCGGTACGCCCGCTTGATGTCCGCGGTGCTTGCGTCCGGCGACACGCCCAGGAGGATGTAGAACTCCATCTGGTTCAGGGTTCAGGGTTCAAGGTTCAAGGTTCGAACTCAGGGTTCAAGCGTCGGGCTCTTAGAACCTTGAACCCTGAACCTTGAACCCTGAACGGACACTGTTACTTCTTCTCTTCTTCAACCACCTCGGCGTCGATGACGTCGCCGGTGTCGCGGCCGTTGCCGTCTGGCGCTCCAGCCGAAGGGCCTGGCCCCGCCCCCGGAGCGCCCTGCGCGCTCGCGGAGCGATACATCGCCTCGGCCGCCTTGTGCTGCGCGGCGTTCAGCGCCTCGAGGCGCGCCTTCATCTCGGCGACGTCGTTCTTCTCGATCGCCTTCTTGAGCTCCTCGAGCGCGGATTCGATCGGCTGGCGGTCGGCCGCCGGCAGCTTGTCGCCAGCGTCCTTCACCATCCGCTCCGCGGCATAGGCGGCCTGGTCCGCCTGGTTGCGCGTTTCGATCTCCTCCTTGCGCCGCTTGTCCTCGTCGGCGTGGGACTCGGCTTCACGCATCATCCGATCGACTTCGTCCTTGCTCAGGCCGCTCGACGCGGTGATGGTGATCTTCTGCTCCTTGCCCGTCGCCTTGTCCGTGGCCGTGACGTTGACGATGCCGTTCGCGTCGATGTCGAACGTGACCTCGACCTGCGGCACCCCGCGCGGCGCAGCCGGCAAGCCCGAAAGGTGGAACTTCCCCAGCGTGCGGTTGTCGCGCGCCATCGGACGCTCACCCTGGAGCACGTGCACCTCGACGCTCGTCTGGTTGTCGGCCGCCGTCGAGAACGTTTCGCTCTTCTTCGTCGGGATCGTCGTGTTGCGCTGGATGAGCGTGGTCATGACCCCGCCAAGCGTCTCGATGCCGAGCGAGAGCGGCGTCACGTCGAGGAGCAGCAGGTCTTTCACCTCGCCCGCAAGCACGCCAGCCTGCACCGCGGCCCCAATCGCCACGACCTCGTCGGGATTGACGCCCTTGTGCGGCTCCTTCCCGAACAGCTCCTTCACGATCTGCTGCACGCGCGGGATGCGCGTCGATCCGCCGACGAGCACGACCTCGTCAATCTTCGACGAGTCCACGCCCGCGTCCGCGAGCGCCTGCCGCGTCGGGCCGATCGTCTTCTGCAGCAGGTCGTCGACGAGCTGCTCGAAGCGCGCCCGCGTGAGCTTCTTCACCATGTGCTTCGGACCGGTCGCGTCCGCCGTGATGAACGGCAGGTTGATCTCGGTCTCCACCACGGTCGAGAGCTCCATCTTCGCCTTCTCGGCCGCTTCCTTCAGGCGCTGGAGCGCCATCCGGTCCTTGCCGAGATCGATGCCCTCATCCTTCTTGAACTCCGCGATGATCCACTCGATCACGCGCTGATCGAGGTTGTCGCCGCCGAGGTGCGTGTCGCCGTTGGTCGCTTTGACTTCGACGACGCCCTCGCCCACTTCCAGGATCGAGATGTCGAACGTGCCGCCGCCGAAGTCGTAGACCGCGATCGTCTCGTCCTTCTTCTTGTCGAGCCCGTAGGCGAGCGCCGCCGCCGTCGGCTCGTTGACGATACGCGCGACCTCGAGGCCGGCGATCTGTCCGGCGTCCTTCGTCGCCTGGCGCTGCGCGTCGTTGAAGTAGGCCGGTACCGTGATGACCGCCCTGGTGACCGGCTGGCCCAGATACTCTTCCGCCGCCTGCTTCAGTTTCTGCAGGATCATCGCGGAGACTTCGGGCGGCGGATACTCCTTGCCGCCGGCCTTGACCCGCACGTCGCCGTTGCTCGCGCGCACGATCGAGTACGGCACCATCCGCATCTCTTCAGAGACCTCGTCGTGCTTCCGGCCCATGAAGCGCTTGATGGAGAACACCGTGTTCTCGGGATTCGTGACGGCCTGCCGCTTCGCGACCTGCCCGACCAGCCGCTCGCCGGACTTCGTGAAGCCCACGACCGAGGGCGTGATCCGGCTGCCTTCGGGGTTCGTGATGACGACCGGTTCTCCACCCTCCATGACAGCGACGACGGAGTTGGTCGTACCAAGGTCGATTCCGATGATCTTGCTCATGTGCTCTGTTTCCTCGCGTCCCGCCGCCGAACGCCTGGCCCGGTCCTTCGGGCTGGCCGCGGCTTCATCTTTATAACGATGACAATATATTATCTTAGCGTAATCATGTCAACTGTAGTCGTTTGACCGGCTGTAAGTTGATGATATACTTCCCCTTGCCAGCCCTCTCTACGATAGGAACGTGGGCGTTTCTCCATCGCAGTATGGAAACCTCCACGGCCTCGAGGTCACCTATGTCCCGCCTGGCTCGCCTGGGTTTCCTGGTTGCGGCGCTCTCGGTCTGTGCCCTGACTCCTCAACCCGTACGCGCGCAGGAGCCGGCCCTCGATACGCCCGCGCACATCTCCTTCGTCGACGGCACGGCCGCGCTCGAGCGTGACGGCCGCAACGAGTCGGCACCCACGTCGATGCCGTTGCTCGCCGGCGATCGCGTGCGCACGAGCGACGGACGCGTAGAGATCCTCTACGCGGACGGCAGCACGCTGCACCTCGACGGCGGCACGCTCGTCGACTTTCAGTCGGACGAAGTCGTCCGCTTGCTCGGCGGCCGCGTGCGACTGAGCATCGCGGGCGCGAACCGCCGCGTCGGATTCCGTGTCGATGCGCCCTCCGCCTGGATCGACATCACTACGGCCGGTGAGTATCGCATCGCGGTCCTCTCGGGCGACGAAGTGGAGCTCGCGGTGCTGCGCGGACGGGCGGAGCTCGTCAACGAAGACGGGCGAACGGCGCTCGGCGCAGGAGAGCGCGCGTTCGCGCGCGCCGGCGCGATCCCGTCCGCCCCGTACGTCTACAACTCCGCGGCGTGGGATAACTTCGATCGCTGGTCGGAAAGCCGGCGCGACACGCGCCTCGGTGTCGCGTCGGAATATCTGCCTGATACCGTCCAGCCGTACGCGGCAACCTTCAATCAGTACGGCTACTGGCAGAACGTCGCCACCTATGGCCACGTGTGGTATCCGCGCGTGCGGCCCGGCTGGCGGCCGTACTACTACGGACGCTGGACGACGCTGCGGCCGTGGGGATGGACATGGATCGGCGCCGATCCGTGGGCGTGGCCGACGCACCACTTCGGGCGATGGGGATTCTCGGCGGGTTCCTGGTTCTGGATTCCAGGTCGCACCTGGGGCCCGGCGCACGTCTCCTGGGGCTACGCTCCCGGCTACGTGAGCTGGTGCCCGCTCGGCTGGAACAACCTGCCGGTCTTCAGCTTCGTGAACGTCAACGTCTTCGGGGGACACCGCTACGATCGGTGGCACGCGTGGACCGTCGTGCCGCACCACGGGTTCGGCCGAGGGTTCGTCAACGTCCACAGCGTCAACGCCGCGCGCCTCGACGTCAACACGCGTCGCGCGTTCGTTGCCCGCGACATACAGCCTGATTTTCGCGGATACGCGGTACCACGATCGTCGGCGCCGATCCGCACGGCGGTCAGCCGCGACGGCGCGTTCGGCGCCGCCGCGACGTTCCGCGGTTCGCGGACTGCACCGGGCGCATCGGCGCAGGTCGGTTCCGATCCGGCCGCGGCGTTCCGGGGTTCGCGGGCTGCACCAGGCGCATCGGCACAGGTCGGTTCCGATTCGGCCGCGGCGTTCCGCAGCCGCCGGTCCGGAAGCACGCCAGTGACCGGGCCAGGGTATCCCGCTCCGGCGCGTCAGCCGAATCTGACCGCGCCGGCGAGAGAGCGCACCGCACCATCGACGATCTCGCCCGATCGCCAGGGCGGAGTTCGATCGCGAGGCTCGGCGTCACCTTCGATCTCGAGCGATCCCGCGTCGGCCGCGGCACGGCGTGCGGTCCCGCGATCGGCGCCCGCCAATACGGCACCGGCGCCGGGCATGACGACCTCGCCGTCGCAGCCGTCACGCCGCAGCGCGCCGGAGTACAGAGCCGTCCCGTCACCCGGAGAGACGGCGCCGGATCCGCAGCCGTATCGAAGTCCGGAGCGGAGCTACCCCGGCGGCGGCGCCTCGCGAGCCGTGCCGCGCAGCAGCGTCGAGAGCTACTCGCCGCCTGCCGGTGTCCAACGAGAGAGGAATCCTAACGGCGCCGCGTCTGGCGCCAACTCGGAACCCCAGCGCGCAATGCCGCGATCGAATCCGTACTCGGCGCCACCCGATCGCGGTGAGAGCTCGTACCGGCCGCGAGGCGGAGTCGAGCGAAGCGCGCCGTCGCCGTCGCCGTCGAGCCCTCCGCCAGCGGCCGCGCCGCCACGCTCCTACGAGCGCTCGTCGCCCGGCAGCGGGGCGTCGAGCAACTCGGGCGGAGGCGGGGGCGATCGCGCGGGTTCGAGTGCCGGGTCGCGCTCGCGCGGGGACGCCGGGTCGAGCGGTCGCGCAGTGCCGCGAGGCCGCGGGGGAAAGTAGGGCCGGTCGCTCGGTCGCTCGGTCGTCCGGTCGTTCGGAAGGGCTTTCAGATCACAGCCGATCGATTGGGCTATTACGAACGACCGAACGACCGAGCGACCGAGCGACCGAGCGACCGAGCGACCGAGCGACCGAGCGACCGACTGAATTCTGAATGAAATACACCCTCCTCGCCCGCCGCGCCGTCGTCGTTCTTCTCTTCGTCGTGGCGGCGGTGCTCGGCGTCGCAACCGGGATCATCTTCGCTTACGCCGGCGACCTTCCCGCGATCTCCGCACTCGACGACTACACGCCGAGCACGATTTCACGCGTCTACGGCGCGCGCGGCGAAGTCGTCGGGGAGTTTGCCATCGAGCGGCGCGAGGTCATCCCGTACGAGCGCATCTCTCCCCGGCTCGAGCAGGCCATCCTCGCCGCCGAGGACGACGAGTTCTATCAGCACGCCGGACTGAGCATGTCCCGCATCGTCGTGACGGCGGTCAACGACATCATTCATCGCCGGATGCACGGCGCCAGCACGCTGACGCAGCAGCTGGCCCGAAAGCTGTTCCTCACAGACGACAAGACGCCCGAACGCAAGATTAAGGAAGCGCTGCTGGCGATCCAGATCGAGAAGCGGTACACGAAGCGCGAGATCTTCACGATGTACTGCAACCAGATGTACTTCGGCCACGGCGTCTACGGCGTGGAATCGGCGGCGCGCCTGTATTTCGGCAAGTCGGCGAAAGACGTGTCGATTGAGGAGGCAGCGCTCATCGCCGGCATCCTCCAGGGGAACGTGCGGCAGAGCCCCTACGTGAACATGGAGGCCGCGCTGCGACGGCGCAACTACGCGCTGGGACGGATGGCGGAAGTCGGCTTCATCACGGCCGCCGAATTCGAGAACGCGAAGAAGCGGCCCATCGTCGTGCGGGGCGATTCACCACAGCAGTCGTCGTCGCTCGCCCCGTACTTTCTCGAGGAGGTCAGGCGCGAGCTCGAAGTCCGCTATGGGGCGAAGCAGCTGTACGAGAACGGGCTGTCAATCCAGACCGCGCTCGATCTGCGGCTCCAGGAGGCCGCGAACCGCGCGCTCGACGAAGGGCTGCGCCGGATCGACCGGCGCCGCGGTTTCAGAAAGCCGCGGCGAAACATCGTATCGGAAGGTCACAAGATCGAGAGCTTCCGGCAATCCCGCTGGGAACGCCCGGTCGTCGTCGGGCAGATCGTCCCGGCAGTGGTGACTGACGTCGACGCGTCCGCGATCCGGCTGCGCGCGGGCGCCATGCAGATCACCGTCGACCGCAAGGGCTTCGCATGGACGGGAAAATCGGCTCCCGAACAACTCGTCTCGCGCGGTGACCTCGTCGAAACGCGGATCGCGTCCGTCGCGGACGGAGGCAAGACGGCGACGGGAACGCTCGAACAGCCCCCCGAGGTGGAAGGCTCGGTTCTCGCAATCGACAATCGGACGGGCCAGGTCCTGGCGATGGTCGGGGGCTTCAGCTTCGAGCGCAGCAAGTTCAACCGCGCCACGCAGGCGTACCGGCAGGTCGGCTCGGCGTTCAAGCCGTTCGTCTATACCGCCGCGATCGACAGCGGCTACACGCCGGCCACGCAGCTCATGGACACGCCGGTGAGCTTTCCAGGCGGCGCCGGCCAACCGGCCTACGCGCCGCTCAACTACGATCGAAACTTCGAGGGGCCCGTGACGCTCAGGCGCGCGCTCGAGCAGTCGCGGAACGTGCCCGCCGTCCGCGTGATGGATCAGCTCGGCCCCGCGCAGGTCATCGCGTACGCGCGACGGCTCGGCCTGGAGTCACCGCTTCCTCCGTACCTGGCGGTCGCCCTGGGCGCGGCCGAAGCCACCCTGGTCGAGATGACGAGCGCCTACTCCGTCTATCCGAATCAGGGCGTTCGCATGCGGCCGTACTCCGTCCTGAAGGTCAGCGATCGCGAAGGCAACGTCCTCGAGGAGAATCGTCCCGAGCCCAAGGACGCCATCCGCGCCGATACGGCGTTCGTGATGACGAGTCTTCTTCGCGGAGTCGTTCAGCGCGGCACGGGGGCCAAGGCCGCTTCGCTCAATTGGCCGATCGGCGGCAAGACGGGCACCACCGACGACTACACGGACGCGTGGTTCATCGGGTTCGATCCGGACATCACGATCGGCGTGTGGACTGGCTACGATCAGAAGCGGACGATGGGCCCGGCCGGCACCGGGTCGGATTCCGCGGTGCCGATCTGGATGGAAGTGATGAAGGCGTGGATCGCAACGCGCAGCGAGCCTCCGCAATTCGAGCCGCCGGGCAATATCGTGTTCGTGACGGTGGATCGCGGATCGGGCAACCCCGCACTCGAAGGGACGCCCGGCGCAATCACCGAGTCCTTCATCGCCGGCACGCAGCCAGGCTCCGGCTTCCATCAGTAGCCGGGCACCCGCCCTTCAGCCTGTCAGTCTTCGTCCGGCGCGGCCTGCCCCAGCGTTCCCGCTGCCTTTTTCATCAGGTAGGACTTGATGAACCCGTCGAGGTCGCCGTCGAGCACGCGGTTGACGTCCCCGACTTCTTCCTTCGTCCGGTGATCCTTGATCAGCTGATACGGATGGAGGACATAGCTCCTGATCTGGCTGCCGAAGGCGATGTCCTTCTTCTCGCCACCGAGCTGATCCAGCCTCGCCTGCTGCTCCTTCGTCCTCAGATCGAACAGGCGTGATTTCAGGACCTTCATCGCCTGCGCCCGGTTCTTGTGCTGCGACCGCTCGTTCTGGCACGACACCACGATGCCCGTGGGAATGTGGGTGAGGCGAACGGCGGAATCGGTGACGTTGACGTGCTGACCGCCGGCCCCGCTCGACCGGTAGGTGTCGACTCGCAGATCCTTTTCCTCGATCTCGACCTCGACGTCGTCCGGCAGCTCCGGCCAGACGAAGACGGAGGCAAACGACGTGTGCCGGCGCGACGCCTGATCGAATGGAGAGATTCTCACGAGCCGGTGCACGCCTGCCTCGGCGAGGAGCAGCCCGTACGCGTAGTCGCCAAAGATCGTAAGGGTCGCGCTCTTGATGCCCGCTTCGTCGCCCGGCTGGAGGTCCATGACCTCCCGCTTGAACCCGCGGCGCTCGATCCAGCGGAGGTACATGCGGAGCAGCATCTCCGCCCAGTCCTGCGACTCTGTGCCGCCGGCGCCCGGATGGATCGTCACGATCGCGTTCTTGCGATCGTGCTCGCCGCCGAGCATCTTCTTCGTCTCGCCGGCGTCCACCTGCGCCCCGAGCTCCTCGAGGGCGCGGCTGAGATCGTCGGCGACCGGCTCACCCGCTTCGGCCCATTCGACGAGCACATGGAGATCGTCGAGCCGGCGTCCGAGCGACGCGCTCAGCTCGCGATCGTCCTCGAGCCGGCGGCGGCGTTGAAGCAGCTTCTGCGCGCTGGCTTGATCCTTCCAGAAATCCGGAGCGGCGACGCGCTCCTCTATGCTGGCGAGCTCGGCTTCGGGGCGGGCTGCGTCAAAGATGGCTCCGCAGGTCGCGCGCGCGGCGCGCGAGGTCTTCGTACCTGCGAAGCTGTTCGTCCAGTTGCACTGCCAACGATTGACTCCTGTTCTCTCGTGCAGCACCGGCGCCAGGCGGACACCGATGGTCCGCCTGAAGGCGGACACTACGCATGTCTTATTGTACCCGCAGTCGACGCGCGGCCAGCAGGGCGCCCAGCGTCGCCGCCAGCGAGAGCCAGGCGACGAGGTCGCCGACCCGGGAGTAGATGGTCCTCTCTTGCAGCAATCGCACGTCCTCGACGAGGACGGCGCGCTCGAAGAGCGGGGACTTCTGCAGCGCGCGGCCGTACGGATCGACGAACCCGCTGATCCCGGTGTTCGCCGCCCTCGCGAGGTAGCGCCCGTTCTCGATGGATCGCATGGCGGCCTGATCCCAGTGCTGATAGGCCGCCGACGATCGGCCGTACCACGCGTCGTTCGTGATCGTCGTCAGCAGTTCGCTGCCATCGGTCACGAACCGCCGCATCAGATTCCCGTAGATGACCTCGTAGCAGATCGCCGTGCTCACCTTGTGGCTCCCGACCGGCAGCAGCACGGGCTCGTGGCCCGGCGTGAAGTTGGAGACGACCTCGACGATCGGGCGGACGAAGAACAGCAGCCGCTGCAGGGGAACGTACTCACCGAACGGCACGAGGTGCATCTTCCGGTAGACCGCGCCGACAAGGCCGTCGGGCTTCACGAGAAAGGCGGCGTTGTAGAGGCGGTTCGAGGGATCGTCGGCCGGCGCATCCGGCCGCGTCCGCTCGATCTGATCGCTGCCGATCAGGATCGTGACGCCGTGCTCTTGCGCGAGACGGCGGATCATCCCGCTCCTGGCCGGATCCTCTTCGAAATCGACAGGCAGCGACGCTTCGGGCCACAGGATGAACGTCGCGCCCTGTTCGACGCCCTGACGCGTCATCGCAAGATAACGCCCGACGATCTCGTCCCGCAGCGCCGGATTCCACTTGTCGTGCTGGAGCACGTTGCCCTGGAGCACCGCGACGCGAATCGGATCGCCAGTCGAGGTCAGCGAGCCATTCGCGAGGCGCGCGCTTCCCCACCACGCGCACACCGCAATCACACACATCGAGATCGCCGCAATGCCCCACCGCCGCGGAGTTCGATCGACGATGACGAGCGCGCAGGCCGCGGAAGCCAGCACCAGAAGTCCCGACAGCCCGTAGACGCCCGTCACGCTCGCGATCTGCGCGATCGGCAGCACCGCGATCTGGCTGTACCCGAGCAGCGCCCAGGGGAAGCCGTCCCATACGTACTGGCGCCCGAGCTCAGAGGACAGCCAGATCGCGGGCGCGAACAGCAGCGCGAACGTCACGCCGAACGACGCGCGCAGTCGATCGAGGGCGACGGCGAACGCCGCGGGAAAGAGCGACAGGTACGCGACGAGGAGCGCGGCGGCGAACACGGCAAGCGGCACGGGCAGCCCGCCGAACGTCGTCATGGTCTCGACGAGCCAGTAGAGCGTGGCCGAGAAGTAGACCGCGCCAGTGAGGAGGCCGAGGAAGAACGCGCGGCGCGTGCGGGCCGGAACGGACGGCTGGCGCACCAGCGCCACGATGAGCGGGGTCAGGGCCACCCACGCGAACGCGGGGTGGCCGAACTTCGGAAAGCTGAGCGCGAGCAGCGCTCCGCTGAGGAGCGCCAGCGGCGCTCCTCCACGCAGGAGCGCTAGCGGAGAATCCAGGGTTCGAACTGTTCTTCCTTCTTGAGTCGAAGTTTGATCTGCTCGGCTTCCGCACGATCGTTGTAGCGTCCGACCTGAACCTTGTAGTTCTGCGTCGACGCGCCGGCCTGCGGGGTCACGAGGAACGCGGGATAGCCCTTGCCGCTCAACCGCTGCACGACGGCCGTCGCTGCGGCGCGATCCGTCAGCGCCACGACCTGCACGGCCCACGTGCCCGAGCGCGCCGTCGCGGCCGGCGCGGGCTGAGGCGCCGCCGGGGTCGTGGCCGGGGTGACTGCTGCGGGCGGAGCAGGGACAGCCGGCGATGCCGCGGCAGGCGGCGCCGTCGCAGGCGGCGTTGTCGTCGCGGACGCGGGTGCTGCAGGCTTCGGTTCCTCTGGCGCTGGCCTGGCCCCGGTTCCGGCCCTCACAGTTTCACTGGGCGGCTTCTCGCCTTCGAGCCTGCCCGGATACGAGTAAGGATCCTTGGCGGCAGTCGTCGCCGGATCGGCCGCTGGCGCATTCGCCGCGGACTCGGACGACGGCGCAGGGGCTGCGGCGGGCGTCGCTGCCGCTTTCCCCGCGGCGTTGACGGTCTCGCCCCTGACGCCGCGGCCGACGAGCACGCCGCACAGGAAGATCACGACCGACACGACGGTGGTCGCCATGAAGAGGAACACGAGCTGCTTGCCGCTCAGTTGAATCTCGTGAAACCCGTCGTCGGCGCCTTCGTACATCTCTGTCACGGTTCTGCCCTCGCGCTAGGCCTTTCGCGAGCCCAGCATGTTCAACAGGTCGATCGGAAGCGGGAAAATGATGGTGGAGTTCTTCTCCGAAGCGATCTCGGTGAGGGTCTGCAGGTAGCGCAGCGTCACGGTGACCGGCTCCTGAGCGATGATGACGGCAGCCTGGCTAAGTTTCTCTGACGCCTGGAGTTCGCCTTCCGCGTGGATGATCTTAGCACGCTTCTCGCGCTCGGCTTCCGCCTGGCGCGCCATCGCGCGCTGCATGTCGGGCGGCAGGTCGACGTGCTTGACCTCGACCGCCGACACCTTGATGCCCCAGGGGTCCGTGCGCTGGTCGAGGATCTGCTGGAGATCGTGATTCAGCTTTTCGCGCTGCGACAGGAGATCGTCGAGCTCGACCTGACCGAGGACGCTGCGCAGCGTCGTCTGAGCGAGCTGCGATGTGGCGTAGTGGTAGCTCTCGACCTCGACGATCGCGCGGCGCGGGTCCATCACGCGGAAGTAGACAACCGCATTCACCTTCACCGACACGTTGTCGCGCGTGATCACGTCCTGCGGCGGGACGTCCATGACGATCGTCCGCAGGCTCACACGCACCATCCGATCGATGGGCGCGAAGACGAGCACGACGCCAGGACCCTTGGGCTGCGGCAGGAGTTTGCCGAGGCGGAACACGACGCCGCGCTCGTACTCGTTCAGGATCTTGATCGAGCTGACGAGATACAAGACCAGGCCGACGACGAGGATCAGGATGGGCGAAGCAAACAGCACGGGTTACCCCTCTCGAAGCTGTTGACCGGCCCGGTCGGGCCGGACCGCAAGTTGCAGCCCGTCGACGGCGACCACGCGGACGGGTTCCCCCGCAGTTATCGGTTCGGAAGCGGTCGCAGACCAGATCTCTCCATGGGTCCGGACGCGGCCGACGCTGCCGGGCTCTATGGAGGTCAGCGCGCGCCCGGCGCTGCCGACCATCCCGGCCTCGCCGGTCGTCGGCTGGATGCGCTGCGCCCTGACCGCAAGGTGCACGAGAAACACGAGGATCGTCGAGATGCTCAGGACCACGGGCACGATCAGCCGGAGGCCCAGCTGCAACTGAGGCAGCGGCGAGTCGATGAGCAGGATGGACCCGAAGAACAGGCTTGTCACGCCGCCCAGGCCGAGAAGCCCATAGCTCGTCACCTTGACCTCGAGGATGAGGAGCAGGAGACCGAAGAAAATGAGAAGCACTCCCGCGTAGCTGACCGGCAGCACCTGAAACGCGAAGAACGCGAGTAAGAGGCAGATTCCGCCGGCGACGCCCGGCAGGATCGCGCCAGGGTTCCACATCTCGACCGTCAGCCCCAGCGTGCCGAGCATCAGGAGCAGATAGGCGATCTGCGGATGCGCGATCGCGCCCAGAATCTTCTGCGCCCACGTCATCTCGACCGACCGCTGGGAGCTCCCCGCTGTTCGAAGGACCTGTTTTCGTCCGTCGAACCGCGTGACGGTCCGGCCATCGAGCTTCTCGAGCAGCTCCCGCAGATCGGCCGCAACGAGGTCGATGAGCGGGGGATCCGCGCGGGAGGCCTCCTGATCCGTGTACGACCGGCTCTCGGTCACGGCCTGCTCGACCAGCGGGACGTTTCGTTTGCGCTGAGTGGCGAGCGTCCGCGCGTAGCTGGCGACGTCGGAGACCATCTTCTTGGCCATCGTGTCGTCGACTTTCTCTCCGCCGCCGGACACGGGATGGGCGGCGCCAATATGCGTCCCCGGCGCCATCGCGGCGACGTCCGCGGCGATCGTGATCAGGAACCCGGCGGACGCCGCCCGGCTGCCAGGAGGGGCGACGTAGACGGCGACCGGTGTCTTCGCTTCGATGATGGCGGTGTTGAGGTCACGCGTCGAATCGACGAGCCCGCCGGGCGTCCTCAGAAAGATGACGAGCAGGCTCGCGCCGGCGGCGTCGGCCTGCCGGACCGCGCGGCGCACGTGCGCGGTCGCGACCGGGTGGATGATGCCGTCGACCTCCGTCGTATACACGATCGGTGCGGCGGGCGCCTGACGCGCGAGCCCCCCGCCCGGCGACATCAGGATGGCGCAGCCTACCGCGATGACCCCGACGCATGCCGCTCGCAACGTCCCCTCCTTGCGCGGAACCATCGCGCGTGAACCGGGTTCGCTACCGGATGTCGGACAGCAACTTCTTCGCGTCGGCCGACGACGGATCGAGGGCGAGGGCCCGCTGCGCTTCCGCGCGCGCGGCGGTCTTGTCGCCGGACTTCAGGTACGCCTCGGCGAGAAACACGTGCGCCGGCGCCTGATCCTCGCTCCAGATCGAAATCTTGAACGCATCGACGGCATCCGCCGGACGGCCCCCGCGAAGGTGAATACGGCCGATCAGCAGGTGCGCGCGGGACTCGTACGGGGAAAGATACACGGCTCGCCGCAGCTCCGCGAGCGCTTCGCGGTCCTGCTCCCGCTCGAAGAGACGGCGGCCCTGCTCGAGGTGAAATGCCGCCAGCTCGCGCTGCTCGCGTTGAGCGGACGTGAAAATGGTCTGCTCGGTTCGCAGGGCGAGGGTTCCTTCGGGCTCCATCCGGAGGCGCTCCAGGCCTGGAGGTACGACCGTTCGATGCTCGGCGACGCGGCGATCGAGATCCTGATATCTCGACGAGAGCTGACGGGACAGGTCGCGTTCGCGCGTGGACTCGACCGTGTTGCCCGTTCCCTGGAGCGCGACGGCCAGGACGTAGTGCGCGTCGACGTCCGCCGGGTCGCGGCGCATCGCCTCGCGCAGCCAATACAGCGCGCCCTGATAGTTCTTGTCGGACGCGTAGGCGTAGCCCAGGTTGAACATGTAGTCGGGATCGGGATCGGCGTCGGTCGCCTTGGTGAAGTAGTACGCGGGCGAGCCCGTCTGCGGCGTCACTCCCCGGCGAAGCACGAGCACGCCCATATTGTTCAGCACGGCTGCGGTCGCGGCCGGCTCCGCGGGGGCATCGAGCAGCCCTTTCAACACGCCGTGTGCTTCGTCGTACCGCTTCAACTCGAGCAGCGAGATTGCCGAGAAGAACCGCGCGCCGAACGACTGCGGCGACGTTGCCGGTACGCTGCGCACGATTCCGAGCGCCGCGGCATGATCCGCCTGTTCGTTGCGTACTTCCCAGAGGGCGAGCTTCGCGCGATCGAAGCCTGGCTGATCGCGAAGCGCCGCCTCCAGGAATCCCCTCCGCGACGCCGTGCTCTCCGCGAGCAGTCCTTTGATGTAGTTCTCGAACGCCTCGAGCGGCGGATTCGCGGCGGCCGGCTCGCTGGTGCGCGGCGCCCGCTGCGCGATCCGCGCGGCCAGGCGCTCGAAGATCGCGAAGAGCTGCGTCAGTTCGCCGCGCTCGGCGAACTCCGGCTGGATGCGCCCCGCGTCGAGCCTGATGCTGCGCGCGGTCACCGAGATCGAACTTCCCTCCACCGTGAAGGCGCCGACGATCACGTCGCCGGCGCCGACGAGCTGCCCGACCTTGATGATGGTCGCGCGGCTCAGCGATCCGGAAATGGGGAGATACAGTTGCTCGAACGCGCGCACGCGCTCCGAGCGGGCGATCGTGCCCGGCTGCGTCACCCGAAGGCCATCCGTCAGCAGCACCGCGGCGGCTTCACTCAACCACTGAAACCGGGGCTCGCCGCGGGTGTTTTCGAAGGGGACGACGAGCGTACCGAGCGGATGCGGCCTGCGCGGCTGCGGAAGCGGCCGTGCCGCACACCATGAGACCGGCCAGGAGGATTCGCACCATGAGGGATCAGGCGGCCGCGGCCGGCTCACCCGCGACGGCGCCAAGTACTTCGACTTTCAGGTGACAACCCCTGCCGCGGCTCGAGGCGCGGCACTCGGACACCTGCGCACGCGCCTGCAGTCCGAACCGTTGAAGCACGCGCGCGATCGCGGACGCATAGAACCCGCACAACGGTGCCGCGACCGCCTCGCGCGTCTCGCAGAAGAGCGACCCTCGAAGATCGATTGACGCGGTCTTCCGCCTGACCCGAACGATGGCGCGCGAGCTCGGATACGTCGATCGCACCAGCGCACTGGCGGCCCTGAGGGCGCCGCGCGTGCGGAGCCGGGTCGGAAGGGCGCCGATGAGGCGACGTTCGAAGGGAGACATGCTGCTGACCGACCAGTCCGCGGCGTACTGACCCGCAACGCCCGTGATTCGATTGTACGCCTCCTGCCCTTCCATGCGGAGGAAGCTGACCACCGCCGAGAGGGGCGCGAGGCCAATGGTCCCCTCGCGAAGGCCGGGCGCGTTGAGCCAGTTCTCGTAGAACTCGAGCCGCTCGGGCAGCACATCGGCAATCGCCTGGTGCAGGCTCGCGACGAGCACGCGTCCGATTCGTGGCTCAGTGGACATCGTTCACGCTCGCTCAACCCGCACCCGGCAGTCTGATATCGTCGCTGAGTGCAGGACACAGGACTCGCCGCGGCCATCCTGATCGGCGGCCGCGCGTCCAGAATGGGCGGCGCCGTCAAATCGGCCCTGACGATCGGCGGGCTGTCGATCCTCGATCGCCAGCTGGCCGTGCTCAGGACGGTCGCCGACCCCGTCTTCGCGGTCACCTCGGCCGACGGTCCACGCGTGGACGGCCTCGAGCACGCCGCCGATCGCTTTCCGAATCACGGCGCGCTCGGCGGCATCTACACGGCGATCGTCGCATCGCCGCGCGATCGCACGGTGGTCGTCGCGTGCGATCTCCCGTTCCTGAACGCTCCGTTCATCGAGTATCTCGCGGGGATCGACGCGGATCTCGTGATTCCCCGAACGGCACGCGGCCGCGAGCCGCTGATGGCCGTGTATTCCCGCCGATGCGCCGAATCGATCAGGAAACGTCTGGAGCGCGGAGCGCTCGAAGCGAAGGTGCTGCCGGAGGACGTGAAGGTGGCGGAGATCGGACCCGAGGTGCTGAGAACGTTCGACCCCGACGGCCTGCTGTTCGTCAACGTCAACACACCGCATGATTACGAGCGCGCCAATCAGCTCTTGGAAAACGCTTCGAAGCCGTCACGTGATCGTATCATGGATGAACTTGGTTCATGATTCTACCGACACAGCACCTGATCAGGCGCCGTATGGCGGAAGCCGTCGCGCGTCTCTACGACGTTTCACCGGACGATCCCGTCCTCGCCGCCGTTTCCGTGGAGGTTCCGCCGAAGCGGGCGCTCGGCGATCTCGCGGTGCCGCTCGCGTTCGAGCTGGCGCGCCGTCTCCGCAAAGCGCCGCGCGTCATCGCCCAGGAGATCGTAGCCGCCCTCGGCACCGTCGAAGGATGCACGCGCATCGACGCCGCGCCGAACGGCTACGTCAATTTCTTCCTCGACCGGCCGTCCCACGTGCTCCGCTGGCTCGATCCGTCGGCGTCCGCGGCCGCGCCTCCTGACGGGCCGAGAAAGGCGATCGTCGAGCACACGGCGATCAACCCGAACAAAGCCGCGCACATCGGGCACTTGCGCAACGCCGCGCTGGGCGACGCCTTCGGGCGTCTGCTCCGCTTCCTCGGCCGGCAGGTCGAGATCCAGAACTACATCGACGACACCGGCGTCCAGGTCGCCGACGTCGTCGTGGGTTTTCGCGAGCTCGAACACAAGGGACTGGACGACGTCCGCGCGCTCGCCGACGCCGATCGCTTCGACTACTACTGCTGGGACCTGTACGCGCGAGTCACCGAGTGGTACGAAGGGGACAAGGAACGGCTGAAGATCCGCGGAGCGGCGCTGCACGACATCGAGCGCGGCGGCAATCCGACCGCCGATCTCGCCGCATTCATCGCCGATCGCATCGTCCGCCGCCATCTGGCGACGATGAGGCGCCTCGATATCGGCTACGACCTGCTCACGTGGGAAGGCGACATCCTCCGTCTCCACTTCTGGTCGCACGCCTTCGAGTTCCTCAAGAAGACGGGCGCTGTGTTCCTGCAGACCGAAGGACGTCTCGAGGGCTGCTGGGTGATGAAGATCGAGGACGCGGAGGCCGACGCCGACGCGCCGAAGACGCCCGACAGCGGCGACGCAGCCGACTCGGGCCCCGAGGATGCAGACGCCGGCGCCGAGGCGCGCGAGAAGGTGATCGTCCGCTCGGACGGGACGGTGACGTACGTCGGGAAGGACATGGCGTACCAGCTGTGGAAGTTCGGCCTGCTCGGCAAGGACTTCCACTACCGGGTGTTCGAGAGCCCTGACGGCGGGCGGCCGCTCTGGTCGACCACGTCTTCCCCGCAGGCGCACGGTGCGCAGGCGCCGGCGTTCGGTCAGGCGTCCTGGGTCTGCAACGTCATCGACACCCGCCAGTCGTACCTGCAGAAGCTGGTGAAGCAGGCGCTCGCCGCGCTCGGCTACGCTGAACAAGCCGCCCACTCCGTCCACTACGCGTACGAGATGGTCGCGCTATCGCACGCGACCGCGCGCGAGCTCGGGTACGACACGTCGACGGAGGCCGACCGCCCCTTCGTCGAGGTGTCCGGGCGCAAAGGCCTCGGCGTGAAGGCGGATGACCTGCTGGACAGGCTCATCGACAAGGCCGCCGGCGAAGTGTCGAAGCGGAATCCCGAGCTGCCGCCGCAGCAGATCCGGCAGACGGCGGAAGCCATCGCGATCGCGGCGATTCGGTATTTCATGGTGAAGTTCTCGCGCGGCAAGGTCATCGTCTTCGACATCGACGAGGCCCTGAGCTTCGAGGGCGAGAGCGGACCGTATCTGCAGTATGCCGTCGTCCGCGCGAACAACATCTTCAACAAGCTGAAGGAGCGGGACGGCGTCGACGAGGCTGCGGTGATCGCGGCGCTCCGCGGAACGAGCGCCGACCTCCTCACCGGCAGCAGCGACGAAGCGCTCGATCTCTGGGGTCTCGTGCTCGAAGCCGCGCGCCTCGACGAGGTCGTCGAACAGGCGATCAGGACGCTGGAGCTGTCCGTGCTGGCGAAGTATGCGTTCGGGCTGGCGCAGTCGTTCAACGCGTTCTACCATCGGTACTCGATCATCAACGAGGAGCGCGAGGACGCGCGGCTGTGGCGGGCGGCGGCCGTCGCCTACTATCGCGCGCAGCTGACGAAAGCGCTCGACCTGATGGGCGCCACGGTCCCGCAAAAGATGTAGCGCGTATGGGCAAACCGGTCATCGGCGTCACGCAGTGTTCGCGCGTCGCCGACTACGTCGCGTCGGTGGAACAGGCGGGTGCGCGCGCGCGCGTGCTCGAAGTCAGCGAGAGCCCGCGCCGCGTGCTGGACGAGATTGACGGCCTGCTGCTGACCGGCGGGGGCGACGTCGACCCGGTGCTGTATGGCGAGGATCGTCACGAGTCGGTGGCGGACGCGGAGCCCGGCCGGGACGAGTTCGAGATCGACCTGGCGCGGCGCGCCATGGCGACGGACCTGCCGGTGCTGGCCATCTGCCGCGGTGCGCAGGTCCTGAACGTGGCGGCGGGCGGCACGCTCGTGCAGGACATTCCAACCGCGGTCGACACTGCCCTTGCCCACCAGATCCGGGAGCCGAAGAACGTCGTCGCGCACGACGTGACGCTCAGAGCGGGATCGCGCCTCGAGCGCGCGCTCGGACCCGCTGTCGACGGCTCGCACTCCTGCCGCGTCAACAGCCGCCATCATCAGTCGGTCGCGCGTCTCGGAGAAGGGCTGACGGCTTCGGCGACGGCGCCCGACGGCGTCGTCGAAGGCATCGAGCGCGAGGGGTCGACGTTCTGCTTGGGGGTGCAGTGGCACCCTGAGAATTTCTGGCAGAGCGGTGAGTTCAGTCCGCTGTTCGACGCGTTCGTGCGCGCCGCGGCTGGACGGTTCGGCCTTCGCGCACACCGCCAATCCACCAGCTGATTGCGGATCCCCGACAGCGAGTCAGATCAGCGCCCGGCCTCGAACAGTCCCAGGATCTCGACATGCGGCGTGTTCGGAAACAGGTCGAACGCGCGAAGCGAGCTGAGTTCATACCCCGCGTCGACGAGCTTGCGCGCGTCGCGCGCCATCGTTGCGGGGTCGCAGGACACGTAGACAATTCGTCCACTGGCCCGCCCTGCGAGCGCGTCGAGCGCCTCGACCGACATGCCCGTTCGTGGCGGATCGACAATCGCCGTCGACGGCCGCGCTCGCGATTTCCGAAGATGGTCCTCCACGCTCTCGAGCGCGAGCGTGATGGATCGCCCGTACGGACCGGCATTTCGCTGAAGATCCGCGCCGCTCGTGCGATCGCCCTCGACCGCGACGACGCTCGACCCGGTCGTCGACGCGAGCGCCACGGAAAAGAGCCCCACACCGGCATACAGATCGAGGATCTGTTCGCCGCGGATCTCGTCGAGCACCGCCTTCACCAGCGCCGGCACGAGGAACCGGTTGGCCTGGAAGAACGACTCGGGATGCCTGTGCAATTCACCTTCGGCGACACGGCCTGCGCTCAACGTGGCGAGCGAATCCGAAACGGACAGCTCTCCCGCGGAGGCGTGGCGGCCTGCTTCGTCGCGAACCACCACACCGCGGAGCGCGCCGCTCTCGAGGAGGCGCGGCAGCTCGCGTCGGAGGCTGGACGTGCACTCCTCGACCACGATCGACAACGCGCGGCCGCCGCCAGGAATGTTCTCGGTGATCTCGACCGACGTGGGCCGTCCGCCCGCCTCGACTACGAGCGCGACGGCATCTCGGACCGCGGGCATCGACCCTTCCGCCAGCTGACCGGTCGACTCCGCATCGCATAACGCGTGTGTACCTTCACGGTAGAAACCCGTGCGGCCCCTGCTGACGTGCAGCCTCGCGCGCATCCGATAGCCGCGCTCGGGCGACGCCGCCACGTCGATGCTCTCGCCGAGCGGGAGGTGGCCGATCCGGTGGAACGCGTCGCGGATGACCTCGCCCTTCAGCGTGAGCTGACGCTCGTAGGCGACGTGCGAGTACACGCAGCCGCCGCAGAGCGGATCGGAAAACGGCGCCCGCCGATCTCCGGACGGTTCGACCACGTCGACGACGGCCGCGAAAGCCAGCCGTCGATCCGTCTTCTCGACCTGCGCGATCACGCGCTCGCCCGGCACGGCGCCGGAAACGAGGATGACCTGGCCCTCGTGGCGCGCGATCATCCGCCCGCCGGCCGCGGGCTTCTCGATGGTCAGCTCGATCTGTTGGCCGCGCGTGAGCATGCTCGGTTCTGTCGACGTGAGAGTGCGTGCCCGTGGATGACCGCGCGGGTCAACCGTAGCGAATCGTTGGCAGTCCGAGCGACTCGCGCACGAGCCGCTGAACGGCCGCGTCACGGGCCTGCGCCCGCGCCTCCGCCGGCATGCGCGATCCAAACGGCGCCAGTTCCTGCTCCGCTTCCGCCGTGAAGGCCGCCAGCGCCGGCGCGTCCAAGCCAGCCATGGCAGCGTCCATCATCTCGCGATCGAGCGCGTCCAGGCGATCCACGAGCGCGGACCGCGCGGCGCCTCGCGCCTCACGAGCCGCGGAGGCGAGATCGTCGAGTTGCGCGATCAGGGTCTCCACGTGCCGTTCGAACGGCGCCGAACCCGGCGCACGACGGCCCACGAATCGCGCGACGACGCGCTCGACGTGCGAAGCGAGCGAGGCTTTGCGCGGCGCCGCCTCGACACTCGATTGCACGACGCCGACCGCTCTGCGCCAATCGTCGAACAGCGAAAGGATGTCGGCCTCGCAGAACTCGATCCTGACCGGACGCCGGCGGCCGGCCTTCGCCTGCTGCCGCTCGCAGTAGCGATCGATGCCGCCACAGGCGATCTTGACCGGCACTCCCTGGTCCGCCCAGCCGCACACACGCTCGAACGCAGGCCCGACGATGCGAACGAGGTGGCCGCCGTTTTTCTGACAGAGATGGGATTCGATCTGCCGGCAGTAGTCGGAGTAGTCCACGGAGCGGTCCACAATCCCTGGTTCGATTCAGCCGACGCGGTCTACGGCCTGGGCCTTGGGCTGGCGTGCCCAGATCAGGCGGAGCCCGTGAAGCGTCAGGTCGGGCTCGACCTGCTGAATGGCCGTGGTCTCGTTCGACAGCACGGCGGCCATGCCGCCGGTCGCAAGACAGAGCGCCGAGCCGCCCGCCGGCAGCTCCGCGCGGATCCGCTCGACGATGCCGTTGACCATCGACACGTACCCATAGTACAGCCCGGCTTGCATCGACGTGACCGTCGTCTGCCCGATGATCGCGGGAGGCTTGCGAATGTCGACGCGCGGAAGCCGCGCGGCCCGTTGGAACAACGCGTCGGCCGAAATGCCGATGCCTGGACAGATGACACCGCCCAGGTAGTCGCCGTCCGCGGAAATCACGTCGAAGGTGGTTGCCGTGCCGAAGTCGACGGCGATCACGGGCCGGCGCTCGGCCCTGCCGAACATCTCGTACGCCGCGACGGCATTGACGACGCGGTCGGCGCCGACGTCCGACGGAGGCGTGTAGAGCACACGCATGCCGGTATTCGTCGACGGATCGACGGTCAGGGCTTTCTTGCCGAAATACCGCTCCGCCATCTCCTCCATCGTGCCTGTCAGCGGGGGCACGACCGACGAGATGATGATGCCGTCGATGCGCGACCGATCGACGCCGCGCTCCGCGAACAGGTGCGTGACCAGGATGCCGCTCTCGTCGGCGGTCCGTTCGCGCAACGTCTGCAGGCGCCAGCTCTCGGCGAGGCGATCGCCGTCGAAGACGCCCAGCACGATGTTGGTGTTGCCAACGTCAATCGCCAGCAGCATGTGCACCGTCTCTCATCTCCAGAGTACCTCGCCCGCGACGATTCGCTCCATCGCGTCGCCGACTCTCACGAGGAGCGCCCCGTCGTCCGCGATACCGGACGCGATGCCCACCACCCGCCCGCGCGGTCCTTCGCACTCGACCGCACCGCCGGATGCCATCGGCGCCCGCGCGCGCCACCGGTTCAGGAGTGCGTCAACATGACCTGCGGCGATCGTCGAGACCTCCGACGCGAGCGCGGCCAGCACCTCGACAAAAATCGCGGCAGGGTCGGCCTGCCGTCCGAGCTCGGCCTCGACGGATGTCGCACGTTCCGCAAGCTCGGATGGATACGCCGCCGGCCTGAGGTTGATGCCGATGCCGAGGATCACGTACTGCAGCCCATCGGCCGCCGACGACGCTTCCGCGAGGATACCAGCCAGCTTGCGCCGGCGCGCGGGACCGTTCGCGGTGCCGGTCACGACATCGTTCGGCCACTTGATCTCCAGCGGCAACCCGGTCGCGGCGCGAATGCCGTCGGTGACGGCCACCCCGCCGGCGAGCGTCAGGTACGGCGCGACGTTCGTGTTGCGAAACACGATCGACATGTAGAGGCCGGCGTCCGGAGGCGAGTGCCATGCGCGTCCGAGCCGGCCGCGTCCCGCGGTTTGCGACGCCGCGACGACCGTCGTACCTTCCGCCGCGCCTTGCTCGGCGCAGGCGGCCGCGACATCGTTCGTCGACGTCACTTCCTGGAAATAGTGAACGGGATCACCGAGACGTCCCCGCCGCGTACGCGACCGGGCCAGCGCGGTCGCCAGTTCCGCCGGCAGCGGCTCAGACATCCGGCTCAATCTCGAAGCTCACGTCGGCCGCGGGCGCCGAGTGGGTCAGTGCACCGATCGAGACGTAGTCCGCGCCCGTGCGCGCGATCTCGGGCATCCGTTCGAGCGAGACGCCGCCGGAGATCTCGATCTTGGATCGCCCGGCGACCCGCGAGACAGCGAGGCGCATGTCCTCGATGGAGAGATTGTCGAGCAGGATGGTATCCACGCCCGCCTGGAGCGCGGCGTCCACGTCGGCGAGGCTTTGCGCCTCGACCTCGATCGGCATCTCCTGGTTCGCGGCCTTCATGCGCCTGATCGCCTCGCTCACGCCGCCGGCAAGCCGCACGTGGTTGTCCTTGATCAGGATCCCGTCGTCGAGGCCGTTGCGGTGATTGCTGCCGCCCCCCGCGCGGACGGCGTACTTCTCCAGTGTCCGCAGCGTGGGCGTCGTCTTCCGCGTGTCGAGAATGGTGATGCCGTTGCCGGCCGCGTCGACGAACCTCTTCGTGAGGGTCGCGATGCCGGAGAGGCGCTGGATGAAATTGAGCGCGGTGCGCTCCGCGGTCAGCATCAGCGCCGCGGACCCGCGGACCTCGGCGGCGATTGCGCCGGGCTGGCAGCAGTCGCCGTCATGGTGCCGGACGGTGATCTGGACCGCGGGATCGAGCTGGCGGAACGCCTCCGCCGCGACGTCGATGCCGGCGAGGACACACAGCGACTTGACGACGATCGTCCCTCGCGCGCGGACGCTGGCGTCCACCGTCGCCTCGGTCGTGACGTCGCCCCACCCGAGATCCTCCGCGAGCGCCCGGCGCACGATTCCTCGATAGACCGACGGGTCGAGCGGCTCGAACGGGATGCTCTTCATGCTTCCAGCCTCGCGCTACTCCGCCCGCTGCGGCACACCTTCGGGCGCCGCGAGCTCGACATCCACCTGCAAGGCCTCCGACGTCAGCGTTTCGATCTGCTGGATCAGCCCAGACGCTCGAAGATCGACCTCGACGTCGGGGATCAGCGTCAACTTGTCGTCCGGGCCGCGGACCACGATCCTCGACACCGGTGTCTTGGCGGGGCGCTGCGATTCGGATCTCTTCTTCCTGACCTCGCCGAGCACCTGAGCAGCGAGCTGCAGCGTCAGTGCACCGCGCTCATCCGCTCCGCCCGCGGCCTGCAGAATCTCGGCTTCCGTCGGCCACGCAGATTTGTGGACCGATCCGGGACGCCACCACGACCAGATCTCCTCGGTCGCGAACGGCAGGAACGGCGCGAACAGCCGGAGGAACACGGACAGCGCCGTCAGCAGCGCCGAGTTCGCCGACGCGGCCGCCTCGGGGCCATGGTCGCCGTAACGCCGCGACTTCACCAGCTCCAGGTAGTTGTCGCAGAAGAACCAGAAGAACGACTCCGTCCGTTCGAGCACGCGCGTGTACTGGTACTGCTCGAGGTCCTCGGTCGACTCGCGAACGAGCCGCGCAAGATTCGTCAGCAGCCCGCGATCGACGCCGGCGTAGATCGGTCCCGTCGGCCCCGGATTGGCAAGCGCGAACTTCGAGGCGTTCAGCAGCTTGATCGCGAGCCGGCGGCCCACGCGCATCTGCCCGGGGTCGAATGCCGTGTCGGCGCCCGGCCGGCCGCTCGCCGCCCAGTACCGCGCGCCGTCCGACCCGTGCTCGTCGAGGAGCGCCATCGGCGTGACGACGTTCCCCTTGGACTTCGACATCTTCTTGCGATCGGGGTCGAGCACCCATCCGGAGATGGCGGCGTTCTTCCACGGCAGCGACCCATGCTCCAGCTCGGATCGCAGCATCGTCGAGAAGAGCCACGTCCGGATGATGTCGTGGGCCTGCGGCCGGACGTCCATCGGAAAGACTCGCGCGAACAGATCCGGATCCTCGATCCAGCCGCCCGCAACCTGCGGCGAGAGCGACGAGGTCGCCCAGGTGTCCATGATGTCCGGATCGCCGGCAAAGCCACCGGGCTGATTGCGCTGCTCCGGTGCAAACCCTGGCGGAACGTCCGTCGACGGATCGATGGGCAGCCGATCCTCAGCGGGCAGAATGTGCGCGTCGTGGTCGATCGGTACCGTCCTCGCGCACGCGATACCACACGGGGAACGGCACGCCGAAGAAGCGCTGACGGCTGACGCACCAGTCGCCGGCGAGGCCGTTGATCCAGTTCTCCAGCCGATCGTGCATGTACGACGGATGCCACTGGAGCTCGCGCCCGAGCGCCAGCAGCGCCTGCCGGTGATCCATCGTCTTGATGAACCACTGACGGCTCGTCACGATCTCGAGCGGGCGATCGCCTTTCTCGTAGAACTTGACGGCGTGCGTGATCGGTCTCGGGTCGCCGAGCATGTCGCCGCTCGCGGACAGGAGCTCGACGGTGCGGGCGCGGGCCTTCGTCACGGAAAGGCCGGCCAGCTGATCGTAGTGGCCCTGCGCGGCCGCGGGATCGGTGGCCTCCCATCCGGGCGTGCCCCACGCCACCTCTTTGAAGGTCCCGTTCGCCTGGATGATGGCGCGCACGGGCAACTTCAGCTCCCGCCACCAGACCACGTCCGTCACGTCGCCGAAGGTGCAGATCATCGCCGCGCCGCTGCCCTTTTCCGGATCGGCGAGCGCGTGCGCCTTTACGGGTACCCGCACGCCGAAAAGCGGCGTCACGACCTCGGATCCAAAGAGCGGCTGATAACGCGGATCGTCAGGGTGAGCGACGATCGCGACACACGCCGGGATGAGCTCCGGCCGCGTCGTGTCGATCTCGACGAATCCTCCATCGGGCCGCGCAAAACGGATCCGGTGATAGGCGCCCGGATGCTCGCGGTCCTGGAGCTCGGCCTGCGCGACTGCGGTGCGGAAGTCGATGTCCCAGAGCGTCGGCGCCTCGAGCTGATAGGCCTGTCCCTTCTGCAGCAGCCGCAGGAACGACACCTGCGAGAGGTGCTGTGCGCGGCGGCCGATGGTCGCGTACGTCATCGACCAGTCGACGGACAGCCCGAGGTGCCTCCACAGCCGCTCGAAGGCCTTTTCGTCTTCTTCCGTGAGCCGCGTGCACAGCTCGATGAAGTTGGGCCGCGACACCGGGACCGGCTGCTTGCCAGGCTTCTCCGGCGGTACGAACGACGGATCGTACGGCAACGAGGGATCGCAGCGGATGCCGAAGTAATTCTGCACGCGCCGTTCGGTCGGCAGCCCGTTGTCGTCCCATCCCATCGGGTAGAACACGGCCTTGCCCCGCATCCGCTGAAAGCGCGCGATGACGTCCGTATGCGTGTAGGAGAAGACGTGGCCGACGTGGAGAGCGCCGCTCACCGTCGGCGGGGGCGTGTCGATCGAGTAGACCTCGTCGCGCGAGCGCGTGCGATCGAAACGGTGCAAGCCGTCCGATTCCCAGCGTTCGGTCCATTTCTGCTCGAGGCCTTCGAGCGCCGGCTTGTCGGGGACGGAGATCGGATAGTTCAGGTCAAAGCCCGAGGACATATCCCACCGATTCTATCGTCTGTGACGAACGAACGGAGCGATCAAAAAGACGGGGGCTCAGGCCTGCGACTTGATTCGGGTGATTTCGTCGCGCACGAGGCGCTCGGCGGCGTCGAGGACCGCGGTCCGCATGGATTCGTCGCCGAGACGCGCGATGACCCTGTTCGCGATCTCGTCGACCACCTCGCTCGGCAGGCTGTCGGCCCGCGGAGCCGGAGGAGCGGCAGCGACCGATTGTTCGGCGGCGAGAAGCGCCGCAAACGCTTCCTGCAGCGAGGGCTCGCGCGGCGACGCCTCGTGAGGCGCCGGAACTGGCGGCGGCGCGGCTACGGTCGGCGCCGGTACTGGCGGAGCCGCTGGCGTCACTCGAACCGGCGCGGGAGGGACGCTCCTGCGAACCTCTGGCAGACCGCTGCCAGTCACAGGCTCGATCGCGGCTGGCCTGACAGGCATCGCTGCCGGAGGCGGTGGCGACGCGGGCGGTGCCGCCTTGACGAGCGGAGGCGCGGGCGAAGGCGCGACCTTGTTCGCCAGCGCAGCATCCAGCCTGTCGAAATAATCCTCGAGCGAGGCTCCGGCGGAGCTCTCCGCCGGCGACGGCGGCGCCGCGTGCGACTCGGGCTTCAGATGCCGTTCGGCGTTCTGAGGCGATACCAGCTGCTGCTTGTCGGAGTCCCGAATCCCCGCGAGAAGGTCGCGCACGCGGCTGATGACCATCTGGGGCTCGAATGGCTTCACGAGCACTCCATCGCACCCGACCGCTCGCGCGCGGACTTCGTCCACCGGCTCGAAGGCGCCAGTCAGCAGGAGCACCGGAATGTGCGCGAGCTCCGGATTGCCTTTGATGAACGCCGCGACTTCGTACCCGTCGCGCTCGGGCATCCCGACGTCCGCCAGCACGATGTCGGGCCGCTCGGACTGCACGCGCTCGATCGCCTGCCGGCCGTCGCCGACCGCCAGCACCTGAACGTTCTCGTCCGCGAATGTCAGCTCGATCACCCGCTGAATGGTGACGCTGTCGTCGGCGAGCAGCAGTTTGGGCGTCACTACAGCTGCTCCACGCGATCGCGAACGTTCGTGTTGACGAAATCGATGATCAGCTGCATCGGAGTGCCCGGCAGGAAGATCCCCTTCACCCCCGCCTCCTGAAGCTTCGGAATGTCCACATCCGGAATGATGCCCCCGACGAGGACCAGGACGTCGGACAGGCCCCGGGCCTTCAGCAGCTCCATGACCTTCGGACAGATGTGCATGTGGGCGCCGGAGAGAATCGAGAGTCCAATCACGTCCGCGTCTTCCTGAAGGGCCGCCGACACGATCTGCTCCGGTGTCTGTCGAAGCCCGGTGTAGATGACCTCCATCCCCGCATCCCTGAGCGCGCGGGCGATCACCTTCGCGCCACGGTCGTGGCCGTCGAGTCCCGGCTTCGCAATGACAACACGGATTTTGCGCATGCTTGAATTCTGTCCGGCTTTGGGCTCTTGGCTTTCGGCTTTCCGCTTTAGCTAGGGCAGTCAGTGCCCAATCGTGCGACTGAGATCTGAGAGTTTTCCAATGCCAAAAGCCCAAAGCCCAAAGCCGAGAGCCAACTGCCTATATCAACGGCACTTCCTCGTACTCGCCCCAGACGTCGCGCAGCGCGTCGCACATTTCGCCGACGGTCGCGTAGGCGCGGACGCACTCGAGCAGAGGGTACATCGTATTGGCCTGACCGCGCGCGGCGTCCCGCAGCGCATCGAGCGACTGCCGGACGCGATCGTTGTCGCGCGATCGGCGCAGCTCTTCGAGCCGGCCGAGCTGCTTCTCCGCGGTCGCGTCGTCGATGTAAAGGATCGGAATCGGCGGCTCGTCCTGCTGCACGTACTCGTTGACGCCGACGATGATCTTGTCGCGCTGTTCGACGGCCTGCTGGAACCGGTAGGAGGCCTCGGCGATCTCTCTCTGCGGAACCCTTCCTGGATCGCCTCGACCATCCCGCCCATGCGATCGATGATCGCGAAATAGTCCTTCGCGCCGCGCTCCATGTCCGCCGTCAGACGCTCGACGAAGTAGGAGCCTCCGAGCGGATCGACGACGTTTGTCACGCCGCTCTCGTGCGCGATGATCTGCTGCGTGCGGAGCGCGAGCGTCGCCGCCTCGGCGGTCGGCAGGGACAGCGCCTCGTCGAGCGAGTTGGTGTGCAGCGAATTCGTCCCGCCCATCACCGCCGCGAGCGCCTGGAGCGCCGTCCGCACGACGTTGTTGTAGGGCTGCTGCGCGGTCAATGAGACGCCGGCCGTCTGCGTGTGGAACCGCAGCTTCCAGGATCGTTCCTGCGTCGCCTTGAAGCGATCGCGCATGACCTCGGCCCAGATCTTCCGGGCCGCGCGGAACTTGGCGATCTCCTCGAAGAAGTCGCTGTGCGAGTTGAAGAAGAACGAGATCCGCGGCGCGAAGTCGTCGACGTCGAGCCCGGCGTCGATGCCGTACTGGACGTACTCGATTCCGTCGCGCAGCGTGAATGCCAGCTCCTGGAGCGACGTCGACCCCGCCTCGCGAATGTGGTATCCGCTCACCGATACGGTGTTCCAGCGCGGAACCTCCTTCGAGCAGAACGTGAAGACGTCCGTGACCAGGCGCATCGACTCGCGCGGCGGGTAGATGTACTCCTTCTGCGCGATGAATTCCTTCAGGATGTCGTTCTGGATCGTGCCCGAGAGGCGCGACCAGTCGGCGCCCTGCTTCTCCGCGACGACCAGGTACATCGCGAAGATCATCGACGCCGGCGAGTTGATCGTCATCGACGTCGTGATGTCCGCGAGCCGGATGCCGTCGAACAAGCGCTCCATGTCGGCCAGCGACACGATGCTCACGCCGCACTTCCCGACCTCGCCGAGCGAGAGCTCGTCATCCGGATCGCGGCCCATGAGCGTCGGAAGATCGAACGCGACGCTGAGGCCCGTGCCGCCGGCGCGCAGGAGCGTCTTGTACCGCTCGTTGGTTTCCTCGGGCGTGCCGAACCCCGCGAACTGGCGCATCGTCCAGAGCTTGCCGCGGTAGCCGGTCGGATGGATGCCCCGCGTGTACGGGAACTGGCCGGGATGATTGACGTCGCGCGCGTAGTCGAGGCCGGCGACGTCTTCAGGTGTGTAGAGCCGATCGACGGGACGCCCGGAGATCGTGGTGAACTCGACGTCGCGCTCGGGAGCCTTCTGCAGGGCAGGCTCGAGCAGTTCCCGCTCCCAGCGTGCCTTCGACAGGCCCTCGGTGGCGTCGAGCGCGCGCGGCTTCGCGGGTTCCGCGGTCACACCTTTCATGGACACCCATCATTATAGCCCGCTGCAACGAAACGACTGCGCAGCGCGGCACGCAAAGGCACTGGACTGTTCGTGGATGAACGCGAGGGGAGAAAACGACGCAGCGAACCGCGGGACCCTCCCGCGATTCGCTGCGAGCAACGGAACCCTAGGGCTGAACTGCGCAGATCGCCCAGACTCTGACCCAGACGTTGGTGACCGCCCCGCCGGAGCTGTTGCGGAACCAAACCAACCAGCCCGTGTCGGTCGGCGCGGAGCTCGCGAGGAGCATCCGGCTCGATGGGCCGGGCCCGGGCGTCGGCGTCGTCGAAGGCGCCACGGGCGCCAGCATCGGCTCGAATCCGCCGCCGAGCGGCCTCTTGCCGTCGGAGCACGCCACGACAGCCGGCCCGCTGTTGGCGCTGTTGTTAATCTGCGTCGACGTCGTGCCTGCTGCGACCAACAGCGTGTCTGCTGCGACGATCTCGTACCCGATCAGTCCTCCCGGCTGACCGGGAGCGCCCGCAGGACCCGCCTCACCCGCCGGTCCCTGAGGACCAGGCAACCCCGGCCCGCCGTTGGCGCCGGCCGGACCCTGCGCCCCTGGCGCACCCTGGGCACCGGCCGCGCCATTCGCGCCGGCTGGCCCCGTGGCACCTGTCGGACCCGCCGGGCCCTGCGGACCGGCCGGCCCCGCGGGACCAGCAGGTCCGGCGGGACCCGCAGGACCCGCAGACCCAGTCGGACCCGCGGGACCGTCGACGCCGGGAATGCCCTGCGGCCCCACCGGCCCCGCAGGACCAGCCGGACCCTGAGCACCACGCTCGCCGCCTCCTCCACCCGCGTTCGACTTGGTCAGGAAAAACGCACCGCGCTCGAGATCGATATTCCCCCGCGCCACCGTGAAGAGATACGTGCCGGCCGCGACTTCCTCCGGAAACCGCACGACCACTTCCGTCGCGCTCCAGCGCAGGACGGTCATCTTCTGCGTCTCGCAGAACACCGTCGGCTTCTGCTTGCCGAAATTCAACCCGCGAAGCGTCGCGGTCTCGGCGGCGACGTCGACGAAGCCGGACAGCACGACGAGCGGCTTCCAGCGATCGAAGTCGAAGCCGTCCACGTGGTGGCTTTCCTCGGCACGCACGTCCTTGCTCTGCGCGGCCGCACTGGCGGCCTGAACACTGACGGTCGTGAAGACGACCATCGCCATTACGGTCAGTTTGCGACCTGTCTCCATAAAACTCCTCCCCCGTGTCCGGAGCCGGAGCAATAGCGGGACCAGTCACCTCTGCCGTTACTAACTGTCTAGGGCTTCAACCTCTTAGGGAACGATTACGACCGTGAAATTGGGTGCAGCCTACCGAAAACTGGTGCAATTCGGAACACTGGAATGCCGAATATTGGTTTCAAAAATGGCCAAAGGCCCTCGCGCCAGCCCGTCTTGACTTGTGCCGGGGGGCACGTTAGCTTGGACCGTTTGCGTTTGCGTCGTGGCCCCGGCAAGGGGTCGGCCCGCACAAGGAGCCCTAATGGAAGGCGGCGGAAGCATCTTCAACGCGATGCTCCAGGAGTTCGACGGAGCGGCGCGACTGCTCGGTCTCGACCCCGGCATCTGGAAGATCCTCACGAACCCCAAGCGGCAGATCATCGTCTCCTGTCCGATCCAGATGGACAACGGGGAGATCGAGGTCTTCACCGGCTATCGCGTGCAGTACAACATCACGCTCGGACCGGCGAAGGGCGGGATCCGGTACCACCCGGACGTGTCGCTCGACGAGGTGACGGCGCTCGCGGCCTGGATGACGTGGAAATGCGCCGTCGCGCACGTGCCGTTCGGCGGCGGCAAAGGCGGCGTCGTCTGCGACCCGACGCGCATGTCACGGCGCGAGCTCGAGTCGCTGACCCGGCGGTACGTCGCGGAAATCGTCGACGCGATCGGCCCGGAGAAGGACGTGCCCGCGCCAGACGTGAACACGAACGATCAGGTGATGGCGTGGATCATGGACACCTACAGCATGCACGTCGGCCACACGTCGACGGCGGTGGTCACCGGGAAACCGATCGAGATGGGCGGATCGCTCGGCCGACGCGAAGCCACCGGGCGGGGTGTGATGATCGTCACGCGCGAGGCGGCCAAGCACCTGGGGCTCGAGATCAAGGGCGCGACCGTAGCCGTGCAGGGATTCGGCAACGTCGGCTCCGTCTCGGCGGACCTGCTGTCCGGGATAGGCGCAAAGATTGTGGCGGTGACAGACTGGAAGGGCGGCGTCTACAACGCGAACGGGCTCGACATCGGCAAGATGCTGGAATTCTCGAAGCAGCACAAGACAATCGACGGCTTCCCCGGCGGCGAGCCGATCGAGAACGAGCAGCTGTTCAGCCTCGATGTCGACGTGCTGGTGCCGGCGGCGCTCGAGAACCAGATCACCGACGAGAACGCGGCGAACATCAGGGCCAAGATCATCGCGGAAGGCGCCAACGGACCGACGACCCCGGACGCGCATCGCATCCTGCACGAGCGCGGTGTGTTCGTGATCCCGGACATCCTCGCCAACGCCGGAGGCGTGACCACCTCGTACTTCGAGTGGGTACAGGATCGCCACGGGTATTTCTGGGAAGAGTCCGAGGTCAACAAGCGCCTCGAAGCGAAGATGATGGAGGCGTTCGACGACGTGCTGCAGACGTCGATCAGGTACAAGGTCGATCTGCGCACGGCCGCCTACATCGTCGCGATCAACCGCGTGGCAACGGTGACGCGAATGCGCGGAATGTACGCGTAGCCCACCGTAGGGCCGCGCGAGTACGTCGTGATGCTTGACGTCCTCGAACTCTTCCGGATTCGTGCCGGCGGACGTCCGCTCCTCCTCTTTCTCATCCTGTTCCTGGGCGTGCTCGCGTTGCGGGCGGTTCTCCGCGGTGTCGGCCGGAGCCGGCCGGATGCACGGACGATCGGGCGAGCCGCGTGGATCGTCACGATCGCGGGCGCCCTCGCGCTGCCAGCCTACGTCGCCTCCGCGATCTGGTACGCGAGCGAGTGGCACTTCTTCGACAACGCCGAGGCCACGATGATCTCCGTCGGCTGGCTGTTCCACGCCGGCCAGCCGATCTACCACGCCGTGGACGCCCCGGAACGCTACACCCTCATCTACGGGCCGCTCACCTACATCGTCCATGGGGTCGCGCTCTCCGTGTTCGGCCCCGGCATCGGCGTGTCGAAGGCGCTCAGCGCGCTGGCGGCCCTCGCGAGCCTGGCCTTGACCTTCTTCGCGGCGCGCCGGGAAGCGCCGGCTGCGCGCGCGGCGATCGTGACCGGGATCTACGCGCTGCTGCTGCTCATCTTCCGCAACTACTCGTTCTGGACGCGCCCGGAGCCGTTTCAGCTGTGTACTGCCGCGGCCTCGCTGCTCTTTGCCGCAGGGGGACGAGGCCCTGCCGCAGCGATCGCCGCCGGCGTCGCGTCCGGCATGTTGTGGAATTTCAAGATCACGGGACCGCTCTACACCTTGCCGGTGCTGGCGCTGCTCTACAGGCGGTCAGGCTGGCGCAACACCGTTCTGGCTGCTGGAGCCGCGGCGATCGTCTTCGCGGCGCCCTTCGTCGCGTTTTCGAACGTCTCACTCCTCCACTACGTCGAGTGGATCCGGCTGTCGGCGCGGACCGGCCTCCTTTTCTACCTTGTCCGCCAGAACCTCGAGTGGACCGCGTTTCTCCTCCTGCCGCTGCTGCTCTCGTTCCATCACTCGATCGCCGGCCAGCGCCGGCGTAGTTCGAACGAGCCCGCCGTTACGATCGCGCTCGTCGCGGGCATGATTGGAGTGGTCATCGTCGCCGCCAAGCCGGGAGCGGGCCCGTATCACCTGATGCCATTTCTCCCGGTGATCGCGTACCTCGTCGCGTGCAACACGTCGAGCGTGCAGCTGAATTCGACAATCAGTCCCGGCGTCGCACAGGCGGCTGTCGCGTTTGTCGTTGTCGCCTCGATCGTCGCGATCGCGCAGCAGGCACAGCTGGTCGTCACGGTGGGAAAGCGTCGTGCGCTTCAAGAGATCGCCGACGTCGAAGCCTTCGCGAGTGGGCATCAAGGCACCGTCGAGCTCGGGTACGGCTCGACAGAGGCCCTGAGCTTCGCCCGCCCGGTGCTGACGTTCCGGAACAACTTCTACCTGCTCGACCAGCCGGCGATTCGCGAGCACCAGCTCGCGGGAATCGAGCTGCCGCAGGCGACGGTCGACGCGATTGCCCGTTGTCAGGTGAGCTACTGGCTCGTGCCGAAGGGGGAAGCTCCGTTCAGCGGACTGAACAGCTATACCGCGGTGCTCTTGCGACCGCTGTACTCCGAAGACTTCCGCAGCGCATTTCTCGCGACGCACGCTCGCTCGGGCGAGACGAGATACTACGATGTGTGGCAATGCAAGCCTGGAGCCGCGAAGTAGTCCGCGGTCCACGGGGTGACTTTCAACGCGATCGACGGATCGACGCGCGCTAACGCAGCCTCAACGCGACGATCTCCTGCGCAGTTCCGCTCTCGGTCTTGCCGGTGAGCTCGAGCAGGTACTCGCCTGCTGCGTATGCCGCGAGCGCAAGCTCCAGCTCCGAAGTACCACTGGACGATCGCACGGGAACGTCCGCCATCGCGGTGCCCCCACGGTTGAGCAGCCGCGCGGTGACGACGGGCGCGACGCCGCCGGGCGCGTAGGCCTCGACGCGCACGACGATGCGATCGGATCGCGCGAACGACCGATCGGCCACCGGCACGGCGTTCACGTTCGACATGACGGCTTGCACGTCGCGAGCCGTCCGTGCGCGGAAGACGCGGGGAGTGCCGAACGAGACCTGGACCTTCGTGTAGTCAGGTACTGTGAGTTCCCGTGTCGAGGCGTCCATCACCTCGCCGTCGGCCGTCTGCACGACCATGCGCAGTTGCAGCTGCCCCGGCGGCACATCGAAGGTCGCGCTCGACGATGAGACGGGAGGCGCGGCACCGCTCGCGGACACCGGGGTGGACGGCTGTTCCGGCACGCGACCACGGAAGAGCGGTTTGCCGTCGGGCGCGAGCGCGGTGAGCAGGACGTGCGACGCGCCCTGGTTTCCAGGCCGGCGCTGCTCGCCGGGCGCCACCGCGACCGGCTCCCAGACGAACGTGACCCGTGATTTGCCCGCGTCGCCGCGCGTCGTCCCCACCCAGAATCGCGCGGGCAGTCCTCGCGGCGGCTCGATCAGCGTGGCCAGCGCATTGGTGACCGCGGCCGGCGCCTCGGGTCTTGCCGGCGCATTCGCCCGCGCAGCATCGTCCGCGGTATAGGCCCAGTACCCCTTCCGCGCGCGCACCTCGACACCCTTCCGCGTCACCTCGACATCGATCTTGTGGAACCTGCCGTCGAGCGGAGCCTGCGCCGAGTTGTAGCCGATCAGGTAGTAGCCGCTCGAGTCGCGGATGATCTGCTGCATGCCCTTCGCGAGGTCGTTGCGATTGATGACCGCGCGGCCGTCGGTGTTCTCCGCGAGCATGCGGAGGTTGTCGAGCCCCGCGTCCAGGTGCTTCTTGTCGACCTGAAGGCCGATGCCCTGGTTGATGTCGTACTCGAAGGCCGCGAGCCCGCGCGGATCGATCGGATAGATCGACGTGTTGTTGCGGTTGGCCTCCTGGAAGATCAGCTGCATGTCGTTGAGCAGGTCCATCGATGACAGGAACTCGGTCCGGTCGCTCAGGGTGGCGTTGGGATTGTTGCGGTTCGGATTGCCGATACCCGGCATCGCGGCCATCGGATCGTTGAGCTGCGGCGGTACGGAGTTGGTGAACCCTTCGCTCACGAAGATGAGGTTCTTCCGTCCCTCGCGCAGGCCTCCGAGCTTGATGATCGCTCCCTTGAGCGCCGACATCGTGACCTGGTTGCGGATCATCTCGACGGTCGCCGTCGGGTAGTAGGCGTACTTCTCCTCGAACTCGTTTCTCGGAACGTAGTTGAAGCGCCGTCCTTCGAAGTGCTCGATCGCGCTGACGAGGCTCGTCTTGTTCCGCGTGAACGACAGCGCCGCGAGGGGCGTGAGCGGGTACATGATCGCGACCATGTCCGCCGGGCCGAGCTGGTTCACCACGAAATCGACGAGCGGCTTCCGCACCGACATGTCGTTGCCGCGCCGCACGTGGTAGTCGTCGAGGAAGAGGACGAAGAGGCGCGCGTCGGGACGCGCGGCCTCGCGCTGCTCGTCGGCGAGCGATCGAATCTCGGGCAGCGGCGGCCCGTCGATTTGCGACACCTCGTCGATCGTCTTGACCATCGCGAACGATTCGATCGTCTGCGGCTTCCCGTCTTCCTTTAGTCGGAACTCGTCCTGCTTCAGATCGAGCACGGGAGTGCCCTTGCGATCCGTGATGATCACGTCGACGCGAACGAAGTTGATGCCGGTCTTGATGCGGGTCGGCGGCTGCTGCTCTTGCTGCGGCGGCGGCTGTTGTGGCTGAGCCTGCTGCGCGGGAGGAGTCTGCGGCGGCGGTTGGGCCGTCTGGCGCGCCGCGGGAACATCGGCCATCACGAGCAGGATGGCAAGCGCGACGCTGACGAGAGTTGCTGTCCGCATTGGAACTCCGAGCCGGCGATGCCAGCGGGACCGCAGGCGGAGATCCCGGACCGGCGCGTCGCTCGGGCAATGATAACATTGGGCCTCTGCTCGTGGACTTCATCGTGAAGGAGTCGCGCTCGTGACCGAGGACCTCGCCACCGGGGAACAACCCCATCCCCTGACTGTCCTTGCCGAGGACGAACTCATCTTCCGCGACAGCGTGCGCGCGTTTGCCGACGCCCGGATCCGGCCGCTCGTGCGGGAGATGGACGAGCACGCGAAGATTCCGCGGTCGCTCATCGATCAGCTCTTCGATCTCGGCGTGATGGGCATCGAGGTTCCCGAGGCCTTCGGCGGCGCCGGCGGACGGTTCTTCCACTCCGTGCTCGCCGTCGAGGAGATCTCGCGCGTCGATCCGTCGATCGGCGTCCTCGTCGACGTCCAGAACACGCTCGCGATCAACGCGCTGATGCGGTTCGGCAGCGACGAGGTGAAGCGTCGATGGCTGCCGAAGCTCTCGTCCGGCACCGTCGGCGCGTATGCCCTGTCGGAGGCGGGATCCGGCAGCGACGCGTTCGCGCTCACGACGCGCGCGAGGGAAGACGGCGACGCGTTCGTCCTCGATGGCCGCAAGCTCTGGATCACCAACGGCAACGAGGCGGACCTCTTCATCGTCTTTGCGACGGTCAATCCCGACGCCGGTTACAAGGGCATCACCGCGTTCCTCGTCGAACGGGGAGCGCCCGGGTTCACCGTGGGCAAGAAGGAAGACAAGCTCGGGATTCGCGCGAGCAGCACCTGCGAGCTCCTGTTCGAGGACTGCCGCGTGCCAAGGGCGCAGGTGCTCGGAGAGATCGGCAAGGGCTACAAGACGGCGATCGAAACGCTGAACGAGGGACGCATCGGCATCGGCGCGCAGATGATTGGCCTCGCGCGCGGCGCGCTCGATCACGCGATCAAGTACACGAAGGAGCGGAAGCAGTTCGGGAAGGCGATCGCCGAGTTCCAGGGCGTCCAGTTCCAGATCGCGCGCGCCGCGGTGGACGTCGAGGCGGCCAGGCTGACCGTGTACAACGCCGCGCGGCTTCGCGACGCCGGCCGCCCGTTCCTGACGGAAGCGGCCATCTGCAAGATTTTCTCGTCGGAGGTCGCCGAGCGCGTGTCGTCGCTCGCGGTGAACCTGCTCGGCGGCAATGGCTTCGTTCGCGAGTACCCGGTCGAGAAGCTGTTCCGCGACGCGAAAATCGGGCAGATCTACGAAGGCACCTCGAACCTCCAGCTCCAGACGATTGCCAAGCAGATCCTCAGTTGATCGCGGTGCGGCGCTCGTCCCGCTTGGCGTCGCCGCACTGACCACCTACGTCATCTACGGGGCTACGCTTCACTACGGGCTCGACTACGACGACTATCATTTTCTCCGTCCGCACTCCGCCGCCGAGGTCCTCGACTCGTTCCGTGGCTCGTGGGATCGCACCGGCGTCATGGTCCCGTTCTACCGTCCGCTGACGGTCGCGTTCTCTGCGCTGCGCTTCGAGCTGTTCGGCCTGAACGCCGTCGCGCACCACGTGGTCTCGCTCGTCCTCTTCGCGCTCGCGGCGGTGCTCGTCGGCCGCTTCGTCCTCCGGTCGACGTCCAGGGCATCTGCCGCGATCCTCTCCGTGCTCTTCTTCGTGGTCCATCCGGCCATGGCGTACTCGCTGGCGGCCTGGATCACGAATCAGATGCACTTGCTCCAGGTGCTCGTCCTGCTCTTGGCGATTGCGTGGTGGGATCGCGTCCGCGCCCGGCGCCTCGCCTGGTGGCTGCCGCTCCTGGGCTTCGCCGTCGTGTCCTTCCTCATCAAGGAGGACGGCGTGATGCTCCTGCCGGCGATCATCGCGCTCCACGAGGTCAGGCGGCGAACGATCGAACCCGGTCTTCGCGCCGTTCCTGGTCATGTTCGTCGTGCTGTCGGCGCTCGCGATCGCCGCGCTGATCGGGGTGCGGATGCTCGCGCTGGGCGAGTTGGGCGGCTACAGCCGTCCGACACTGTCCAGAGGCTGGCACAACGTGTGGACGACGCTGCGCAGGGTGTATCGGCTGATTCCCGCCCACCGCGAATGGCAGCCGCTGGCGAGCGCCGTCGCGACATTCCTCCCGCTCGCCGCGGTAGCAGCCTGGCCGTGGATCTCCAGCGGAGCGCGATTCTGCATGTCGGCGGGCGCCGCGATCGCGCTCGTCTTCGCGCCGATGCTCGTCTTCGGCACGAAGCCGGAACAGGTGTACATGATCGGCCTGGGATTCTCGCTCGTGCTCGGCGGCGCGTCGCTCAGCCTGTTCGATCTCGCCTCGCGCGCGCCGGCGCCCCCCGTTGCTCGGCTGGCGGCCGGCGCAGTCGTCGCGGTCGCACTGCTCGCGTTCGGCGCGGTGACGCGCTCGATCGCACGCGACTTCGAGCCCTTCGGCCCCAACGTGCTGGCGCACGACGAGATCGTCGCCACCTGGGGGCACGTCGCACCCGAGCTGCGCGACTACGTGATCCGCAAACGTGAGCCGGGCGCTCGCGGCACCGTGCCGCCGAATCCGCTGGAGGCGATCACCGTGGCCACGTTCAACGTGCACGGACGCGAGACCAGCGTCACGGCCCTCCCCTACATGTGGATGTCGGGGCGCGTGCTCGAGATGGACGTCACCCGCCACGCGCGCGAGCTGACGATTCCGTTGCGGCACGACATCGGCGCGTTCCGTGAACCGGCGCGCGTGCGCGTGTACGCGGATGGCGAGCTGGCCACCGAGCTCGTGCTCGAGACGTCGGAGTGGCGAGCCACCACCATCGCGCTTCGCCCCGAAGCCGTCCCGGTCTTCGGCCGCATGCATCGCGTGCGGATCACAATCGACCACACCTGGCGCCCCTCGGAAATCATCAGAGGCTCGGACGACGGACGAACCCTGGGGATACAGGTGGGGAGGGTGGAGACTAGACAGTCGACAGTCGGCGGTCGGTAGTCGAGAGTCTCAGTCGGCAGTCTCAGTCGTTAGTCGGCAGTCGGGCTCGCAGCAATTGGGAGACTTTCGAGTGTTGATTGCCGACTGTTGATTGTTGACTGCGACTGACGACTGACGACTGACGACTACGACTGCCGACTGTCGACTGTGACTGCCGACTGAGACTCTCGACTCACGACTGCCGACTGCCGACTGTCTCAGTCCAACATATGTTCCGCGATGACCATCCGCTGAACTTCCGACGTTCCCTGGTAGATCTCGGTCGCGCGGACGTCGCGGAAGAGGCGTTCGACGACGGAGCCGCGGCGATAGCCTTTCGAGGCGAGAATCTGCAGGGCCTTGTCGGCTGCCCGATGCGCCGCCTCGGACGCGAAGAGCTTGGCCATCGACGCGTGCGGCGTCGAGGCCCGTGGGCCTCGGCCGACGCCGTCGGCGGCTTTCATCGTCAGCATGCGCGCGGCGTCGAGCTCCGTCGCCATGTCGGCGAGCATCCACTGGATCGCCTGATAGTTGCCGATAGGCTGGCCGAACGCCGCGCGGCTTCGCGCGTGGTCGATCGCTTCGGCCAGGGCCGCCTCACCGACGCCGAGCGCCTGCGCGGCGATCGCGACGCGGCCGCCTTCGAGCGCCCACATCGCGATGCGGAATCCCTCGCCCCTGGCGCCGAGCAGACAGTCAGCGCCGACGCGCACGTCGCGCAGCTCGAGATCCTGGCAGCCGAGCCCGCGGACGCCGAGCGAATCGGGCGCCGCAACCTTCGTCAGGCCGGGCGTGTCGATGGGCACCAGGAACGCGCTCACGCCGCGCCCGCGGATGCCGGGCTGCGTCGCGGCGAACACGATCACGAGATCCGCCGCGGCCGCGTTGGCCACCCAGACCTTCCGCCCGTTCAGCACGTAGCCGCGATCGTCGAGCCGCGCGACGGTCTGCTGATTGGCAGCGTCCGAGCCCGCGTGCTCCTCCGACAGCGCGAACGCGCCGAGCGCGTCGCCGGACGCGAGCCGCCGCAGCCACGTCTGCTGCTGCGTCTCCGACCCGAACTCGGCGAGCGGCTCCGCGACGAGCGAGTTGTTGACCGCCGCGATTACGGCGACCGCGGAGCTGGCCCGGGCAATTTCTTCGATCGCGAGCGCGTAGCTGACGTAGTCGCGACCCGCTCCGCCCGAGTCCTTCGCGATCGTGACGCCCATCAATCCGAGCGCCGCCGCCTCACGTATCACGGCGCGCGGAAACGCGCCGCTCTCGTCGATCGCGGCGGCCTGCGGCGCCACGCGCTCACGCGCGAACGCCGCGACCTGCTGCTGAAAGGCCTTCTGCTCCGCGGAGAGCGAGAGATCCATGGTTCGAAAGTATCACGACCGGACAACCGGTCCGAACGACCGAACGACCGAGCGACCGAGCGACCGAGCGACCGAGCGACCGAGCGACCGAGCGACCGAGAGATTACCGTTCCCGCGCCAACCTCTCGAAAATCGGCCGCAGTCGTTCGGCAGTCACCGTCAGGTCCTCGGGCAGGACCCTCGTCTGCCCTACGACGGTCATGAAGTTCGTGTCGCCGTTCCAGCGGGGCACGACGTGCATGTGCAGGTGATCGAGGATGCCCGCTCCGGCGGGCTTGCCGAGGTTGATCCCCATGTTGAGGCCGTGCGGATCGTAGGCCTCACGGAGCGCGATTTCCGCGCAGCGCGCCAGGTCGGCGAGCTCGCAGAGCTCGTCGCTGGTCGCCTCCGTCAGCGTCGCGATGTGGCGGTTCGGCACCGCCATCAGATGTCCGTTGTTGTAGGGAAACTTGTTGAGGATGACGAAGCAGCGGGTGCCGCGAAACACGACGAGCGAGTCCTGGCCGCCAGCCTGGGCGTCACAGAACACGCATCCGGCCACCTTCGCGGTCCCGGTCACGTATGACAGCCTCCACGGCGACCAGAGGTGATCCACTGCCCAGTGCCGTTCGCGGAATCCCGTCGCCGTGCGTCAGAACTCGGGATTCGCGCCCTCGGCGGGTGGAGCGCTCGGCGCGGGTGTTTCCGCCTCCCGGTTGATCAGTTCCTTCAGCTCTTTGCCCGGCTTGAAGTACGGGACCTTCTTCGGCGGCACGTCCACCTTGTCCCCCGTCTTCGGATTGCGGCCTTTCCGCGGCTCCCTCCGGCGGAGCCGGAAGCTGCCGAACCCGCGCAGCTCGATCTTCTCGCCGCGATGCAGCGCGTCGATGATGCTCTTGAAGACCGTGTCGACGATGACCTCGGAGTGCTTCTTGGTCAGGTCGGACACGCGCGACACTTCCTCGACGAGCTCCGCTTTGGTCATGCTCCCGGTGTTCATATAGCTCCCAGCTGCCAGCTTCCAGCTCCCGGCTGCACTGGCGTCAGCTTCCAGCGCCGCTTCCAACCTCCCACGGCGGGAAGCTGGAAGCTGGAAACTGGAAGCTTCCTCTTACTGCTGATGCTTGAAATGATCGCCCAGCGTCACTTCTGGCCGTCCGGTGCTCTCCGAATACGCTTCCCAGTCCGCACGGAATTCGTCGCTCTTGATCGCACGGATGCTCAGGCCGATCTTCCGCTCGGACGGGATGAGCTTGATGATCTTCATCTGGTAGGACTCGCCTACCTTCAGCTCCAGCTTCTCGTCCTTCCCGGCGTGGTGCGAGTCGTCGAACTCCGATACGTGAATCAGCCCTTCGATCCCTTCGGCCAGCTCGACGAAGGCGCCGAAGTTCGTCACGCGGACGACCTTGCCCTCGACGAGATCCCCGACGTGGTGCTGGGTGAAGAACTCATCCCAGACGTCGGTCTGGAGCTGCTTGAGGCCGAGCGAGAGCCGCTGGTTCTCGGCGTCGATGTTCAGCACCATCGCCTCGACCGTGTCGCCCTTCTTGAGCACCTCGGACGGGTGCTTCAGGCGCTTGCTCCACGACATGTCCGAGATGTGGATCAGTCCGTCGATCCCCTCTTCCACTTCGACGAAGGCGCCGAACTCGGTGAGGTTGCGGACCTTGCCGGTGATGTTCGTGCCGATCGGGTACTTGTCGGTCAGCTCGTGCCAGGGGTTGCTCTCGACCTGCTTGAGCCCGAGCGAGATCCGGCGCGCGCCGGGATCGACGCCGAGCACCATGGCCTCCACGCTGTCGCCGACGTTGAGGATCTTCGACGGGTGCTTGACGCGCTTGCTCCACGACATCTCCGACACGTGGATCAGGCCTTCGACGCCCGGCTCGAGCTCGACGAACGCGCCGTAGTCGGTCAGGCTGACGACCTTGCCGCTCATCCGCGCGCCGACCGGGTAGCGATCGATCACGTTCGACCACGGGTCGTTCTTGAGCTGCTTGTGCCCGAGCGAGACGCGCTCGGTCGCCGGATCGTACTTGAGCACGATCACGTCGATCTCGTCGTTCACCTTGAACAGCTCTGACGGATGCGAGACGCGGCCCCACGACATGTCGGTGATGTGGAGCAGGCCGTCGATGCCGCCGAGATCGATGAACGCGCCGTAGTCGGTGATGTTCTTGACCACGCCGGTGAGCACCTTGCCCTCGGCCAGCGTGTCGAGCGTGTGCTTCTTCTTCTCGGCGTTCTCTTCTTCGAGGAGGACCTTCCTCGAGAGCACGATGTTGCCGCGCTTCTTGTTGACCTTGATGACGCGCATGCGCAGCTCTTGACCGCGCAGGGCGTCGAGGTTGCGGACGGGCCGGACATCGATCTGCGAGCCCGGGAGGAACGCGCGGACGCCGATGTCCACCGCGAGGCCGCCCTTGATCCGCTCGATCACGCGGCCGATGACGACTTTTCGTTCGGCATACGCCTTCTCGACGTCGTCCCAGATCTTCATCTTCTCGGCCTTCTCGCGCGAGAGCACGACGTAGCCGTCGCGGTCCTCGGTGCGCTCGAGCAGGACGTCTACGATGTCTCCCGCCTGCACGGCGATCTGGCCGGTCTCGTCGACGAACTCATCGATAGCGATGATGCCTTCGGACTTGTAGCCGACGTCGACGATGACCTCGGAAGGGGTGACTTTGAGGACGGTGCCCTTGACGACTTCGCCTTCCGCGATATTGCGGAAGCTGCTATCGTAAAGGTTCAGCAGGGCTTCGTATTCCTGCGGATCGATGTGTTCGTCGAGCGCACCTCCTCTGGGAGTGATGTGTTGCGTCTTGTCAGTTGCCATCTAAACCGGTCCTCCTCGATCGTACTTGCCCGGATCGCAGCTCGCGGGCGGGCTGTAGGTTGCATCGCTTGCAATTCGCGATAAGCAGAAGAAGATACATCACTTAGGGGCACGGAGTCAAACCGATATGGCCAGGAAACAGACGCCACGGCGCGGGTCCGGAAAGCGGTCTGGGGCGAAATCGGCGAAAGCGCGGCGCGGACCGAAGAAAAAGGCGGCAGCGCGACGTGTGGTCCGGCGCAAACCGCGTGCGGCCAAAGCCCGGCCAAAAGCCCGGCCAAAAGCCCGGTCAAAAGCCCGCCCCAAGGCCCGTAAAGCCGCCGCAAAGCGCGCCCCTGCGCGCGCGAAACGCGCGCCCACGCGCGTGTCCTCCGCCGCCCGCGCGAAGCCGGCAAAGCCCGTGCAGGACCAGGCCGCGGTGACAAAGCCTCCGGCGCCGCCAGTCCCGTCATCCCGGTACCGGCACGCGCCGTCGCTCGATCGATCCAGGCGCCACCTGCCGGAAGTCGAAGACAACGTGCCGACGCCACCCTCCTCGCTCGATCTGGATCGAACGCCGTCAGCCGCGCGCTCGGGACGGCTGACCACGCTCGTCGCCCGGAGTCAGCACAACGAAACGAGCCCGGAGCTCACCGGCGGCGACGTCGACGCGCACTGGGAAGATGCGTACGCGGTGGGAGACGAAGCGCCGGGCGGCGACAACCCGACACCCGATCAGGATCGGGTCGACGACATCGGACGAGCGCTCGGCGTCGAATACCAGGACAACGAAGAGCTCAAGGCGTCCGACAAGATCACCAAGCGCGACAAGCACCGGTGGGAACTGGACCCGGCGTCTTCCGAAGACTATCAAGACAGGGACTAAACCAACGCCAGCACCTTCTCGATAACCTCCTCGATCGGTACGCCGGTGGTATCGATCCAGACGGCGTCCGGCGCGCGCGTGAGGGGAGCGGTCACGCGCGTGCGATCGCTGCGATCGCGCGCTTCGAGCGCGGTTGCGACCTCCTCCACCGCCGCGCCTGCGCGGCCCGCGCTGTGTGACGGATCGTTGGCGCGCCGCCGCGCGCGCTCCTCGGGCGCCGCATCCAGGTAGATCTTCAGATCGGCATCCGGAAAGACGACGGTGCCGATGTCCCGCCCTTCCATGACGACGCCTCCGCGGCGTCCCAGCTCGCGCTGCTGCACGATGAGCACCGACCGTACGCTCGGCAGCCGCGCGACGGCGGCGGCCCCGGCGTCGATCTCCGGCGTTCGAATCGCGCGCGCGACGTCTTCACCGTCGACCAGGACGGCGCCGTCGATGACGTGAATCCTGGCGCGGCGCGCGACGTCGGCAGTCGCGACCTCGTCATCCAGCCGGACGCCATCGCGGAGCGCCTTCCAGGCAACCGCGCGATACATGGCGCCCGTGTCGACGTGGTGGTACTCGAGCCTCGCGGCCACCGCGCGAGCAACGGTGCCCTTGCCCGCCCCCGATGGGCCGTCAATGGCGATGATGAGAGGCTTGATCGGGATTCGGGATCCGGGGCTCGCGCTCACGCTGCTATTATCCTCCGCGATGCGGTCACGCCGGCGTGCGGCGCTCGTCGTCGGACTCCCGGCCGCCCTTCTTCTGCTCGCCTACCTCGCGCTGCACGACTACGTCCGCGGCGCCGCGTTCGTCGTCAAGGCGGCGGGCATGCATGGCGTCGCGCGGACGGCCGCCGAGTGGGAAGCCGGAACGGTCGCCGAGCGCGCCTTCGAGATCCCCTGGCGCGGCGGCACGCTCGCCGCCCGGCGGTACGATCCGGGAGGGACGTCTCACCGGGCATTCCTGCTGGTGCCCGGCGTCCACGCATCGGGCGTGGACGAGCCGAGGCTCGTCGGCTTCGCGCGCGATCTCGCGTCGATGGGCCACGCGGTCGTCACGATCGGCCCGCCCGATCTCGCGCGCTACGTCATCACGCCTGAAACCACCGACGCGATCGAGGACGCGGCGCGCTGGCTGTCCTCGCAGCGCGATCTCGCGCCGGACGGACGCATCGGGATGATGGGCATCAGCTTCGCGGGCGGCCTGTCCATCGTCGCGGCCGGCCGCGCGTCGTTGAAGGACCGCGTCGCCGCCGTGGTCTCGCTCGGGGGGCACGGGGATCTCTCGCGCACGCTCCGGTACCTGTGCACCGGAGTGCAGCCGGATGGCGAGCGCAGGCCGCCGCACGACTACGGGGTGGTGATCATCCTGCTCGGCGTCGTCGACCGCGTCGTACCACCTGACCAGGTCGACGCGCTGCGCGCGGCGCTGCTGACGTTCCTGGAGGCGTCGCGCCTCGATCTCGTCGACAAGGCGCAATCGGCCGCGACGTTCGAACGTGCGACCGCGCTCGAAGGCACGCTTCCGGAACCGGCGCGTACGTTGATGGGCTACGTCAACCGGCGCGACGTCGACAATCTCGGACGGATCCTGCTGCCGCACGTCTCCGGCATCAGCGCCTCCACGGCGCTGTCGCCGTCAGCGTCGCCGCCGCCGGCGGCGCCCGTGTTCCTGCTGCACGGGTCCGGGGACAACGTCATTCCCGCGGCGGAATCGATCGCGCTGGCGCGCGACCTTGCGGCGCGCGGCGCCGCGGTCCACGTGCTTGCGACGCCGCTCATCACCCACGCCGAAGTCGACCGCGGGTCGGGACTTGCCGACGTCGCGCGGTTGATCGCGTTCTGGGGGACGGTGCTTGGGCGGTAGCTCCGGTCGTTCGGTCGCTCGGTCGTTCGGTCGTCCGGACGGATGGCTCGGTCGGCCGGTCGACCGGCGGCTCGGTCGTTCAGTCGGCCGGTGGCTCGGTCGTTCGGTCGACCGGTGGCTCGGTCGTTCGGTCGGCCGCTTGCTCGATCGTTCGGTCGGCCGCTTGCTCGATCGTTCGGAATCCCTCTTGAGCGCGGCAACCTCTTTGTCACTGAGCTCGCGGAATTGGCCGGGCTTCAGGCGATCGTCCGCGATCGGGCCGATTCGCACGCGGCGGAGCTGCACGACGGGGTGACCGATCGCGTCGCACATCTTTCGCACCTGGCGATTCCGTCCCTCGTGAATCACGAGCGCGAGGATGGCCTGAGGTCCTCCGGATGCGTCGATCGTCTTGCGGACGCGCACCTCGGCGGGCGCGGTCCTGCGGCCGTCGATCTCCAGGCCCCGCTCGAGCCGTCCGAGCAGCCGCGGCTCCGGAATCCCCCGCACGCGCACTTCGTACTCGCGCGCTACGCCATGCCGCGGATGGGTGAGCCGCGCGGCGAGATCGCCGTCGCTCGTGAGGAGCAGCAGCCCCTCGGAGTCGTAGTCGAGGCGGCCTACCGGATAGATGTAATCGTGGACGCCACCGCTGGCGACGAGATCGATCACCGTCGGACGCCGCTGCGGATCCGATCGGCTGGTGATGTATCCGCGAGGTTTGTTGAGCAGGATGTATCGGGCGCGGCGGGGCGGCTTGATCCGTCGGCCGTCGACGCGGACGTCGTCAACCTCCGGGTCCGCCTTCGTGCCGAGCTGGGTGATCGTCGTGCCGTTGACGCTGACCCGTCCCTGCGCGATGAGCGTTTCCGCCGTGCGGCGCGACGAGACGCCCGCGGCGGACAGGATTTTCTGGAGGCGGGTGGCCATCGTGATTGGATCTGGCTGCGTTGGGCTTTAGGCTCTCGGCTTTAGGCTTTGGCCAGATCCTTCAGATCCAAGTCGCACGGCGAGGGCCCTCCCTGGGTCCAGAGCCCAGAGCCTACAGCCCTCCCCCGTTAGTGGACCGTCCCTTCCGCACTGTCGGCGTCGTCGAACGGGAGCGCGGTGGGCGCGGTGCCGGCGTCGAGGAGCCCGCTCGGCAGCTCGAAGCCCAGCGCGTCCGACATCTCTTCGACCCTCGGCAGATCGTTCAGATCGTTGAGGCCGAAGCGCTCGAGGAACTCGCGCGTCGTGGCGTACATGAACGGGCGGCCGATCACCTGCTTGCGGCCGACGGTCTTGACCAGCTTGCGCTCGATGAGCGTGGAGAGGACTCCGCCGCTGCTCGACACGCCGCGAATCTCCGCGATCTCTGGCGCGGTGATCGGCTGTTTGTAGGCGATGACCGCGAGGGTCTCGAGAGACTGGACCGACAGCTTCTGTGTCGTTCGCTCGTGGAAGAGCTTACGGACCCACTCGTGGAACTCCGGGCGCGTCACGATCTGGTAGCCGCCCGCGACCTCGACGATCTGGAGCCCGCCCGGCCGCGTGTAGTCGGAGCAGATCGCCTGCAGCGCGGCGTCGACGTCCTCCTTCGGCTCGCCGTCCATCAGCCGATACAGCGCCTTTCGCGTGAGCGGTTCCGGAGACGCGAAAATCAAGGCTTCCACGATCGGTTTCAGGTGATCAGACACTGTTTCCTCGTTCGTTGAACGTCCACGATCAGTCTAACGGTCTTCCTCGACGACCGGATCCGCCGGTTGCTCCACGACGCTCTCGGTCGTCTCCGACCGCCGCTCCTCGGGATCGAGCAGCGGCTTCGGCGCGTCGGCCGGCCGCGCCCGCTTGTACACGCGAATCGGCGCCATCGCGCCGGCCTGGAACACCCGCACGAGCTTCAGCCGGATCATCTCGAGCAGCGCGAGGAACGTCACGACGAGACCGGATCGCGACTGCACGTCGGCGAAGAGCTCCTCGAAGCCGCACGCTTCGGTCTCCGACAGCTTCGCGAGCAGCTGCTCGATTCGATCCTCGATCGCGATCTGCTCGGCGGGCAAGTACACCTTCGGCCGCTGCTTCGAGCGCTCGACGACGGTCCGGAACGCGGCGATCAGGCTGAACAGATCCACTTCGATCTCGGGCTCCGGCGCTTCGCCCGAGATCTCGGTGATTGGTCCGTCAGGACGCGTCCACTGCGCGCTGCGGAGCGTCTCACGCTCGTGCAGCAGCTCCGCCGCGGCCTTGAACTTCTGGTGTTCGAGCAGGCGCCGCACGAGCGCTTCGCGCGGATCTTCGTCGGGATCTTCCTGGGCCGGGTCCGGCCGCGGCAGCAGCGTCCGCGACTTGATGTGGATGAGCGTGGCCGCCATCACGAGGAATTCCCCCGCGACGTCGAGGTTCATCTCCTGCATCAGGTCGATGTAGTCGAGATACTGCTTCGTGACGAGCGCGATCGGAATGTCGTAGATGTTCAGCTCGTTCTGCTTGATGAGGTGCAGCAGCAGATCGAGCGGGCCCTCGAAGTTCCCGAGCCTGACGGGATACGCTTCCAGGACGGATTCGAAGTCGGGATGTAGGTCCATTTCAGGCTTTGGGCTCCGGGCTCCGGTACTCCAGCTTCACCGCGCTCCTTACCCGCTCCATCGTCTCCTGCGCAACCCCGCGGGCCTTCCGCGATCCCTCCTCCAGGATGTCGCGAAGGGTCGACGGACGCGCGAGCGCGGCCGCCCGCCGCTCGCGAATGGGATCGAGGTGCGCGTTCAGCGCCCGCGCGAGCTTCGTCTTGACCTCGACGTCCCCGACCTTCCCGGCGCGATAGCGCGACTTCAGGTCCTCGACTTCCGCCGTGTCGGGGTTGAAGGCGTCATGGTACATGAACACGGGATTGCCTTCGACCGTCCCGGGCACATCCGCGCGAACGCGCTTCGGGTCGGTGTACATCTGCATCACTTTCTTCCGTACGCTCTCCGCGTCGTCGGAGAGGTTGATCGTGTTGCCGTAGCTCTTCGACATCTTCCGGTTGTCGAGGCCCGGAAGACGGGGGAACGTCGTCAGCAGCGGCTGCGGCTCCACGAAGAGCTCGCCGAAGAAATTCTGGAACCGCCGGACGATCTCGCGGCTCAGCTCGAGATGCGCGACCTGATCCTCGCCGACGGGAACGTACCGCGCATTGTAGATGATGATGTCCGCCGTCTGCAGCAGGGGGTAGCCGAGGAACCCCAGCGTGGACAGATCCTTCTCGGACAGCTGGTCGATCTGCTCCTTGTAGGTCGGCACCCGCTCGAGCCACGGGATCGGCACCGTCATCGACAGGAGCAGGTACAGCTCCGCGTGCTCCGGCACGCGCGACTGCACGAACAGCGTGCTGCGCCCGGGGTCGAGGCCCGCGGCAATCCAGTCGGCGGCCATGTCATATGCGTTCGAGACGACTTCCGAGGTGTCGGCGTAGTCGCTCGTGAGGGCGTGCCAGTCGGCGACGAAGTAGAAACAGTCGTACTGATCCTGGAGTGCGGCCCAATTGTTCAGCGCGCCCACGAGATGTCCGAGGTGCAGCTTGCCGGTCGGGCGCATGCCGGAAACAACGCGAGGCTTCAAGGAATCAGGATCCCCCACAACAGGCGCGCCGGCGGCATGATCAGCGCGCTCAGGATGCCCGTGAACATCATGGCGTACAGGATGATGATGCCAAACGGTCGCAGCCGGTTGAACCCGTCAGCCGCGGCAGGCGGCAGGAGTCCTGCGAGCACGTTGCCGCCGTCGAGCGGCGGAATCGGGACGAGATTGAACATCGCCAGCATGATGTTGATCTCGACGAACTGCAGGAGCGGCGAGGATCCGTACGACGGCGTGGCCGTCGCCGCCACCGCGGCCGCGCCGAGCACGGCCAGCAGGATGTTGCTCAACGGGCCGGCGGCCGCGATGAACATGAAGTCGCGTTGAGGATGACCCAGCTTGCTCGTGTCCACAGGAACCGGCTTCGCCCACCCGATGATCGGCAGGTTGCTGATCGCCGCCAGGAGCGGCAGCAGGACGGTCCCGATCGGGTCGATGTGCACCAGCGGGTTGAACGAGACACGGCCGAGCAGCCGGGCAGTTGGATCGCCGAGACGATCGGCCGTCCACGCGTGCGCCGCCTCGTGCACCGTCAACGACGCCAGCACGATGGCAATGGGAACGACGATCGTCAGGAGGTCGGGCGACAGCTGATTCACCGAAGGCGCGGATGCAGGAAACCGTTACAGCCTAAGGCAAAACTGCTGGATTATCAAGGATTTGTCCCGCTCGGCGGTGTGTCAGCGTCTGGGTGTGTGTAACGCGCGACAAGGGTCTGACCCCGTTCCCGGGTGTGTAACGCGCTACAAGGGTCTGACCCCAGTGTGGCGTTCACCGTTCGGACGCGAAGTGCGCGAGCACGGCGTCGGCGATTCTCGCGCCGACCACGCGGACGAGCTCCTCGCGCGTCGCTCGACGCACGCCCGCGACGCTGCCGAACGCCGTCAGCAGCTGCTTGCGGCGGCGCGGCCCGACGCTCGCGATGCCGTCGAGATCCGAGCGCAACTGCCGCTTCGCGCGGCGCTGGCGATGGAACGTCACGGCGAAGCGGTGCGCTTCGTCACGGATCCGCTGAATCAGCAGCAGCGCCGGGCTCTCATGCGGCAGAGCGATCGCTTCGTCCCGATCGCGGGTGAAGAGGAGCTCCTCCTTCTTGGCGATCCCCGCGGCGATCAGCTGGCCGAGCCCCAGTTCTTCGAGCGCCTGATACGCCGCGGTCAACTGCCCCTTGCCGCCGTCGATCAGGACCAGATCCGGAAACGGTCCGCCGCCCTCGAGCACGCGGCGGTACCGCCGCAGTACGACCTCGCGCATGGCGTCGAAGTCGTTGTTCATGGCCGGAGCGTCCTGGCTGCCGGTCCCGCGGATCCGGAACTTCCGATACTCCCCTTTTCTCATGCGCCCGTCTTCGCAGACGACCATCGATGCGACGGTATCGGTGCCCTGAATCGTCGAGATGTCGAAGCACTCGATGCGCCGTGGGGCAGCAGGCAGACCGAGCACGGCGCGCAGCGTCTCGAGCGCGTCGTAGTGTGCCGCGGTGTTCTCGTTGAAGCGCTGCTGATACGAAACCTCGGCGTTGCGGGCGGCAAGCTCCAGCAGGCCGCGTTTCTCGCCGCGCTTCGGCACGACGAGGCGGACGCGCCGCTCCGCCCGCGCCGTCAGCCACTCTTCGAGGACGCTCGTCTCCGACTCCCCCAGCGCGACCGGCAGGTGAATCTCCGGCGGCGGCACGCGGTCCTCGTAGAACTGCTGCACGGCTGCCTGCAGGACGTCGACCTCCCGCGAGTCCGCCGCGGCTCGCGCAGGTTCCGCGGCGACGTCCGTCACGAGCTCGATGCGCTCGACGACGCGGCCGTGTCGGACCTGGAAGACCTGGACCGAGGCGCCGGCCGGGCCGACCTTCAGGCCGATGGCATCGCGATCGCCGAGCTCCGCGCTGGACATTTTCTGCTGCCGGGTGCCGAGCGTGTCGATGACCCGGATCGCGTCCCGGAGTTGTGCCGCCTGCTCGAAGCGTTCGCCGTCGGCGGCCTCCACCATCCTGCCCTTCAGCGTCGCGACGAGCTCGTCGTTCCGACCCTCGAGAAAGAGCTTGGTGTGTTCGACCGCGACGCGGTACTCGTCGGCCGAACAAACCGCGCTGACGCAAGGGGCGATGCACCGCTTGATGTCGAACTCGAGACAGGGCCGGCCGCGCTGTCCGGTGATGACCTCGTTGCACGAGCGGATGCCGAACAGGCGATGCGTCAGCCCCATCGTTCGCCGCCCCAGCGAGGCGGGCAGGAAGGGGCCGGCGTAGTAGTGGCCGTCACGCTGGACGCGGCGCGCCACGAGCACGCGCGGAAACGCTTCTCCCGTCGTCAACTGCAGGTAGGGATAATTCTTGTCGTCGCGGAGCAGGATGTTGTAGCGCGGCGTGCGATGCTTGATCAGATGATTCTCGAGCGCCAGCGCCTCCATGACCGAGTCGGTGACGATGAACTCGAGGCGGCCGGCTTCGTCGAGCAGGGCATCGATCCGCGGGCTCGTGCCGTGCGCGCCAAGGTAACTCCGGACACGATCGCGCAGCACCCGCGCCTTGCCGACGTACAGCGTTTCGCCCGCGCCGTTTTCGAAGACGTAGACGCCGGGCTGTTCCGGCAAGCGGGCGATCTGGGCCTTGAGATCACGGATCGGCATGCGGTACACTGCGCGTTTCGGCGCCCTGTCGTAACCTTACATTGTAGCGTGCCACTCCAGACCACAGAAGCCGGCGCGGTCCGGCGGAAGCCGGACTCCACTCGATGACTTTCACCGGGCTCATCGGGCGCATCTGCCTGTTCCCGCTCCAGCTCATCATCAAGACGTGCGTGGCGCTGCGGATCCATCCGAACATCCTGACGTTCGTCGGAGTGCTGATCAACGTCGCCGCCGCGTGGGCGCTCGGGCTCGGCAAGTTCGTGACGGCGGGCTTCATCATGATGGCCGCCAACATCTTCGACTATATCGACGGCAAGGTCGCGCACGAGCTCGACGCCGTCAGCGCGTTCGGCGGGTTCTGGGACTCGGTCATCGATCGCTTCTCGGACCTGTCGCTCTTTCTCGGGCTGATTTTCCTGTACTCGTCGATGCACCGGACCAACTACGTGATCATCGCGGCGCTCGCGATGATCTTCGCGATCATGACGAGCTATACGCGCGCCCGCGCAGAGTCGTTGATCCCGAAGTGCAAGGTCGGCTTCATGGAGCGGCCGGAGCGGATCGTGCTCTTCATGATCGGCGCGTTCACCAACCGCATGGCCGCCGTGCTGTGGGTGATCCTCGTGCTCTCGGTGTTCACCGTCGCCAATCGCATCATCTACACGTACCTGGCGCTCAGGGACGCGCGCGAGCAGGCCGTCGCGTGAAGACCGCCGCGCCGCTGCCCGTTCGGGCTCTCTGGAACGCGTTCTTCTGGACCTACGAGCGCGCCACGTGGCAGTACGACCTGATGGTGATCGCGATCCTGGCCTTTGTGTGGCTCACCCCGCCGGACTGGCTCGGCGATCCGATGGCCACCGGCTCAGGGCCGATCGCCTGGCTGCTCACGCGGTTGGGCTAGCCTCGGGGCTCCGGGCTCGGGGAAACGACGTCAGACCTGATCGCCCAAAGCCGAAAGCCCAGAGCCCAAAGCCCTCCTAGACATCCTCTCTCTCATCGTGCAGGCCGAGGTCGAGCGCCTTGCCCGTGAAGCGAATGTCGTGCGCGGCGATCTTGTCGCGTAACAGGCGGCGCGCCGCCCCGTAGTAGCGCTCCGGCACGACGAGCTGCCGCGCGAACGCGCGCATGCGATAGATCATCACAAGCGTCACCTGCTGCCGCTCGCCCTCGCGCCATGTGAGCCCGCCGATGCTCGAGTACGGAATGAATCCGCTCTCGGCCCAGATGCCGTCCTGGTAGAATCCGCGCCCGATCTTCAGGCTGAGCGGCAGCGCGTACGCGTAATAGACCAGCATCATGCTCTCACCGAACACCTGGATCGGGTGCCGCTTGAGGACCGCGAGCTTGTAGACGATGAGCACCGCGAGCACCGCGCCGAGGACGAGGAGCAGACCGTAGAACGGCGGCCGCCGGCCCGGCCACGTGAGGAGCGCCGACGAGCGGATCTTCAGAAAGCGGACGAACTGGGCGAAGAGACGAACGTTGGCGAAAAAGAACCCGACGCCAAGCAGAATCAGAAGGCGGGACAGCGTATCCATCGAAGCGACGCCCCTCCGCGGCAGAACCTTTGACGGATATTATTGTCCGAGTCGGGGATCGAAGCAGCGCCTGCACCGCGCCTCGTACGTGCCCTGCGCGCCGACGAGCACGCGCTCGCTGCTGGCGACGAGGCGCTGCGTGTGATTCGCGGGGGCGCCGCAGACCATGCAGATCGCGAGCGTCTTGGTGATGTACTCCGCGATCGCGAGGAGCTGCGGCATCGGCTCGAACGGCTTGCCGAGATAGTCCTGGTCCAGGCCGGCGACGATGACGCGCTTGCCCTGGTCGGCGAGCGTGTTGCACACCGCCGGCAGCTGCGCGTCGAAGAACTGCCCCTCGTCGATGCCGACGACGTCCGTGTCCGCCGCCACGTCCGCCAGCAGCTCGCTCGACGAAGCCGTGTTCTCGGACGCGATGCGCATCTCGCTGTGCGACGTGATGTGGTCGTCGGCATAGCGATTGTCGATCTTGGGCTTGAAGATCTGGACCTTCTGCCGGGCAATCTGCGCCCGCCGCAGCCGCCGGATGAGCTCCTCGCTCTTCCCGCTGAACATGCTGCCCGTAATCACTTCGATCCAGCCCGACGTGGGGCGATGCTGGTTGCTGTCCATTCTCTGTACGGTGTCGGGGTTTGGGGCTCGGGGTCCGGGGTTCGCGGTTCGGGGCACGGGAGTTCCGCGGTCAGCTGAACCCAATCCTCAATCCGCAATCAATCGGCAATCCGCACTCTGCGATTCCAATCGGCAATCCGCAATCCGCGATCCGCAATCTAAGCCCTCGACAAATACTCCCCCGTCTCCGTACTGACGCGAATGACGTCGCCGGTGTTGACGAAGGGCGGTACCTGTACCACGAGGCCCGTTTCGAGGCGGGCGGGCTTGACCTGCGCGCTGGCGGTGGCGCCTTTGATACCGGGCACGGTGTCTTCGACCTTCAGATCGACCGTGACCGGCAGCTCGATCCCGACGGGCTCGGAGCCGTAGAACTCCACCGTGATCACCGCGTCCGGCATGATGTAGTTCACCGAATCGCCGAGCGCTTCCGCGGCGATGTGCAGCTGGTCGAACGTCGCCGTGTCCATGAAATAGAACGAGTCGCCGTCCTTGTACAGATACTGCATCTGACGCTCTTCGAGCATCGCCCGCTCCACGTCGTCCTCCGAGCGGAACTTGTGGTCGCCGAGCGTCGAGGTTCGGATGTTGCGCAGCTTGGCCTGGACGAAGCCGCGCTTGTTGCCGGGCGTGAAGTGCTGGAGGTCCAGCACGCGGAACAGGTCCGCGCCCATCTTGATCAACATCCCGCGTTTGAGTCGAGTCGCTTGAATAGAGCTCATGGTGTGGTCAGATCCTGCAGATGGTATCAGCTTCCAGCTGCCAGCTTCCAGCTTCCAGTTTTTCGACTTTCAGCTCTCAGCTCTCAGCTGCTGGCTGCTGAATCCGCCTCGTGGCTGGAAGCTGGAAGCCGGCAGCTGGAAGCTGATACCATCGCTTCATGCCCTGGGACATTCGCGCCTGGCAGGATCGGCTCGAACGGCTCTCGAGCCATCACACCGATGCCTGGGCTCCGGCGATCGACGTCTACGAGACGCCGGAAGCGTTCATCGTCACGGCGGAAGTTCCCGGAATCAGCCGCGATCAGATAGATCTGGCGCTCGAGGACACGCGGCTGACGCTTCGCGGGCAGCGTGCGGACCACCGCTCGGCGCACGACGTGCTGCACTTCCACCAGATCGAGCGCAGCTACGGATCGTTCTCGCGCACGTTCGAGTTCGCCGAAAAGATTGACGTCGAGCGTGTGACGGCGGACCTGGCCGACGGGATCCTGACGGTCACGTTGCCGAAGGTCCCGCCGCCGCCGCCCCGACGGATCGCCGTCACGTAGGACGTCGCACAGGCGGAAGAACCTGTATGGTCAGACGCGTCAGCTTCGTCAGCCTCTTCGTGCTCGTCGGCTTCGTCGCGGGTCTCGTGCTGACGGGACGCATGCGCACGGCCGAGGAAGCTGCGGCACAGCCCGAAGCGGCGGCCGCCGAACAACCGCGCCCCTCGACGCAGCCCGCCGCCCGTGTCGCGGCCCCGGCCGTATTGCCCGACTTGACGGTCGCCGCACAGGGTGCGATCCCGAGCGTACCCAACATCTCGTCCACGCAGGTCGTGCGGACGCCGAACTCGCCGTTCATGAACGATCCGTTCTTCCGCGAGTTCTTCGGCGGCGGCAGCCCGTTCGGGTATCGCGACCGCCTTCAGCAGAGCCTCGGCTCAGGCGTGCTCGTATCGACCGACGGCTACGTGCTGACGAACAGCCACGTGATCGGGGACGCGGGGTCCGAGGTCTCGGTGACGCTCCCGGACAAGCGCGAGATGCGCGCGAAGATCGTCGGCATCGACGAGGCGACCGATCTCGCGATCCTCAAGATCGACGCGCGCAACCTGCCGGTGCTGCCGTGGGGCGATTCCTCGAAGCTGAAGGTCGCGGAATGGGTGCTGGCCATCGGCAACCCCTTCGGCGTGCTCAATCAGACGGTCACGCTCGGCATCGTCAGCGCGACCGGCCGCAACCTGCAGGGCAGCCTGGCGACGTACGTCGACTTCATTCAGACGGACGCCGCCATCAACCAGGGCAACTCGGGCGGCGCGCTGGTCAACGCGCGCGGAGAGCTCATCGGCATCAACACCGCCATCTTCAGCCAGTCGGGCGGATCGCAGGGCGTCGGGTTCGCCGTGCCGAGCAACGTCGCAAAGCACGTGATGGAGGAGATTCTGAGGTACGGCGGCGTGCGCCGCGGCACGATCACCGGCATCGAGCTCTATCCGATGAACACGAGCATCGCCGAGGAGTTCAAGGCGCCCAACACCAAGGGCGTGATCGTGTCCGGGATCTCGCAGAGCTCGGATGCGTACACCGCGGGGATCCGTCGCGGCGACATCATCGTCAGCTTCAACGGCACGACGATAGAAGACGCCACGCACTTCATGCGCATGCTGGCCGACTCGCCGATCGGCGGCTCGGTCTCGCTCGGCGTCTTCCGGGACGGCCGGACGTTCTCGGCGAAAGTGCCCGTCGTTCAGTCCGTCGCGGGACGGCCGCGCCGGCGCTGACGGCCCGAGACGGCGTCGCTTCCCGCCGCGAACACCCGCCACTGCGCGTCCAGGCCGACGGTGATGCCAATCCTCCGGCTCCACGAGACGTCGCCCGGCGGAAGCCCCCTGTCCTCGATGCGCAGGGCGTCGCCCGTCAGGTCCAGCATGTTCTGGGCGAGCGTGATGCCGAGCGCGCGCGTCAGGTTGCCGGGCCCGCGGCACAGATCGGCGGTGTCGAACGACGCCGGACGTTTCCCGCCCGACCGTGCGCGACGCCGGCGCATCAGCGCTTCGCCGTCGATCGGCTCGAGCGCGCGAATCAGCACCGCGGCGGGCGAGCCCTCCGGCTCGGTCACCGCGTTGACCAGGTAGTGGACGCCGTAGTTCAGATAGACGTAGGCGATCCCGGGTGGTCCGTAGAGGGGTGCGTTGCGGGCGGTCGGGCCGGGCGCCGCATGACAGGCGGGATCGGATTCGCCGATATACGCTTCGACTTCGACGATCGCGCCGGCGGCAAGGCCGGCGCGCGTCTCGTGCACGAGGACTTTCCCGATGAGGTCTTTGGCGACCTCGAGCGTCGGGCGCGCGTAGAAAGCGCGCGGCAACAGCACGAACGTTACTTCTGGCTCATCTTGATGCGCTCGATCGCGTGCGTGGCGGCCGCCGCCACGTCCTGGTCTCGATCGTCTTTGAGCGGCGTGAGCGCCGCCACGGTCGACTGATCGCCGATCGCGCCGAGCACGGTTGCCAGGTGTGCGCGCACGCCTTCGTCCGGCTCCTGCAGGCGCGGGATCACGCGCTGGGCAACCGGCGGTCCCAGCTCGAGGAGATAACCCTGGACCTGCTCGGCCGTTTTCTCCGAGTCCATCAGATCGATGAGGCGGGCGAGATAGTTGACATGGCCCTTCTTGTAGAGCGCGTACGCCATGGCGGCGCGCACTGATTCCTCTTCGTCCTGGTTGACCGCCAGCACGAAGTTCTCGACCGACGCCTTGTCGCCCGCGCGGGCCAGCCCCTCGATCGCCGCGCGGCGAAGCTGAGGATCCTTGTCCGCGAGGCGGGACTGGAACACCGGCACGCTCGACGGGCTCGCGATCCGGGCGAGCGCGCCGAGCGCCGCCGCCGCACCCGCGCCCTTGCCGTAGTAGTTCAGCTGTTCGGTGATCGCGGGCACGGCGCTGACCTCCCCGATCTCCCCGAGCGCGCGGATCGATGCGAACCGCACCTGCTCGTTCGAGTCGTTGACGGCTTTCAGCAGGCCGTCCGCCGCGGACTTGACCTGGAGCCGCCCGATGACGCGGGCCGCGCCGGCGCGGACCACGGCATCGTAGTGATCGAGCGCCTTGATCAGCCGCGCGGCGTCCGCGTCCTTGAGCGGGGCGCCCGACGCGCCCGCCACCACGCCCAGCGTGTACACGGCCTCCAGCCGTACCTTCTTGTTCTCATCGTCGAGCGCCTTGAGCAGCGCGTCGATGAGCTCGGGAGGCGCAGTCTTCGGCCAGACCGCGAGCGGTCCCGCCTCGAAGGCGGCAAGGCCGCGGCCGGCGCTGCGGAGCTCGATCACGAGACCGACCTTGCGCTTCGCCGGAATCGGTTCCACCAGGAAGAACGCCAGCTCCGAATCGATCGCCTCCAGCTGGATCTCGTTCACCGGATCGTTGACGAGCGGCGCCATCGGCCCGATCGCTTCCGCGTAGCCCGCCTCGCGCAGCAGGCGAACCGCACTCACGCGGATTTTCTGATCGGGATTGCGGAGGTTGCGAACGACATCCTCGAACTTCGCAGGCTGCGCGAACGCCGCGATCGATGAACAGACCAGCGCCGGAACGACCACCATCACACGGGTCAGGAACATGGGAACTTCTCGGGGGGCTTCACTAGTTTAGCGCAGAAAAGGGGTGCCGGAGTGCCAAAGGTGCCAGGTGTCCAGGGTGCAGAGTGCAAGGGGGGAAGGTGCAGGGTGCAAGGGCAAGGGTGCAAGAGTCGCGTCAACCTGAGAGCGACACGTGCATCAGTGCGCAGCCCCGACACTCCACATGCATGGCTGTGACTCACTAGCTTTAGCGTCGGCACTTGGGCCATTCGCCCTTGCACCCTCGCCCATGCACCCTTGCACCCTCCCCTTGCACCCTGCACCCTGGCCAGTCTGGCACCCTTGCACTCTTGCACCCTTACTGTCATACTGTCCTATGACAGTTATATGCGATTCCAAGTCAGCTTCAAGTCGGGCAAGGCCGTCTACCTCCAGCTGGTGGACCAGGTGAAGCTGGCGGCGGCCACGGGCGCGCTGCGGCCGGGCGAGCCGCTGCCCGGGATCCGCCCGCTTGCCGAAGACCTGCGCGTCAACCGGAACACGGTCGCGAAGGCGTACGCAGAGCTCGAGAACCAGGGCGTCATCGAGACGGCCGTCGGCAAGGGCTGCTTCGTGCGCGAGCAGAACGCGTCGCCGATCCGGAAGGACGTCCGGCGCAAGCTCCTTGCCGAGATGATCGACGACCTCGTGATCCACGCGCACCACCTGCAGATCGGAAAGTCGGACTTCCTCCAGCTCGCCGACGAGCGCTTCGAGGCGCTGCAGCACAAGCGCGAGCGCGCCTCGCAGCCCTGATCCGTGAGCGAGACCACCATGAGCGACCACGACGACATCATCGACATTCGCGGCCTCGTCCGGCGCTTCGGGCGGACCGACGCCGTCCAGGGGCTCAACCTTCGCGTCCGGCCCGGCCGCTGTTACGGCTTCTTCGGCCGGAACGGCGCGGGCAAGACGACGACGATCAAGTGCCTGCTGAACCTGATTCGGCCAACTGCGGGCGAAGCGCGCGTCTTCGGCCTCAACCCGACGGAACACGAAGTCGCGGTCAAGTCGCGGCTCGCCTACGTGCCGGATGTCGTGGCGTTCTACCCGTGGATGACGGTGCGTGAGGCCCTGAACTATTTCGCGTCGTTCAGAAAGACGTGGAATCAGGACACCGAGCGATCGCTGCTGGCCCGCTTTCAACTCGACGCCAGTCAGAAGGCGGCGCACCTCTCGAAGGGACAGCGGACGCAGGTCGCGCTGATTGCCGCGATCTGCCCGGAACCGGAGCTGCTCGTACTCGACGAGCCGACGTCCGGCCTGGATCCGATCGTCCGGCGCGAGTTCATCCAGACCGTCATCGGCGCCTATCAGGCTGAGGATCCCGAGCGCCGGACCGTCTTCGTCTCGACCCACCTCATCGCGGAGTTCGAAGGCCTGATCGACGAGTTCACGATCATCGATCGCGGACGGGAGGTGTTGACGATGGAGGCCGACGCCGCACGCGATCGGTACCAGAAGATCTACGCGCGGTTCTCCGCCGATCCTGGACGTCTCGAGCTGCCTCGTGCGCGGACGCTCCGCACGCAGGGCCGCGAGATCGAGGTGATCGCGAACGGCAACTCCGCGGAGATCCTCGACCGCCTCCGCGCCCATGCGCCGGAGACCGTCCGGGTGGAGGCGCTGACGCTCGAGGAAGTCTTCGTGTCGACGCTGCAGGCGCCGGTGGTGACGGCGTGATCGGACAGCCAGTGCTGCCGTACGACGTGAGAAAGGAAATCCGGGCGCTCGCGCCAACCTGGTGCGCGTCGGCGAGCGTGATCGTGACCGCGGCGCTCTGGCGCGAACCGGTGCTGCCGCTGGCCGCGGTCGCCCACGGGATCGGCTGCATCGCGCTTGGCGCTCAGGTCTTCGGGCTCGAATACTCGTACCGCACGCTCGGCCTCCTGCTCTCGCAACCCGCTGGCCGCGGCCGGACGCTCATCGTCAAGTTCGGAACGCTCGGCCTCATGGTCCTCGCGCTGACCGTTCTCGCCTGGCCCGTGCTCTTTGCCGACGGTCCAGCGTTACGGCTATCGACCGGCAGCGATGTCCGGGCGCTCCTCGTCCTCGCGGCCACGTGCGGGGTGTGCCTCGCGCCATTTCTCTCGATCCTGTGCCGCAGCGCGCTCGCCGCGATCGTGTTCACCGTGGCGATACCGGGTGTGCTGGTCGTCGCCGGCGACGTGATCGGCGCGTGGGTGTACGGCCTGGCGAACGCTGCGGCTATCGATCGATTCAAGTACGCGATGTTCTGGCGAGGCATGCTGCCGATCTGCGCGGCTGCAGCGGCCGCGTGCTGGTGGATGTTCCTGCGGCTCGAAGCGATCGAAGGACGCGGTGCGGACTTTCATTGGCCGGGGTGGCTGGCCGGCAAGGACGCGCCGGCGGCCTCCGCCGGCCACCCGTCGCCCGTGTGGCAGCTCGCGTTGAAGGAACTGCGGCTCCAGCAGGTCACGCTGGTCGTCGTCGTGCTGTACGTCGCCGGCTATCTGCTTCTCGCCAGGATCGCGCGAGACGTCCCTGCCGTCGCGGATACCGCGACCGCGCTCACGATGCTGTACGGTGCCCTGCTCGCGATGTTGATCGGCGCCCTCGCGATCGCCGAGGAACGGCAGATGGGGACGCTCGAATGGCAGACGCTTCTGCCGGTGCCGGCCTGGCAGCAATGGGCGGTCAAGGCGGGAACGGTGTTCAGCCTCGTGCTGCTCTTCGGCGTCGCGCTGCCCCATGTGCTTCGCATCCTCACGCCATTGCCTGGCGACCGTCTGGAGTACGAAGTGCCCCGCGAAGTCGTGAACATGATGGTTCTCGCCCTGGTGCTGACCAGCGTCAGCTTGTACGTGTCGTCCGTGTCTTCGAGCGGGGTTCGCGCGCTGGTACTGTCATTCCCGGCCATCGCCACCGCAGCCGCAGCGACGAGCCTCATCGTGTGGGTGGTCCAGGGGATCTCGCGGTGGATGGGCATCGACGAGATGATGCGCGCGATGACGTTCTCGATGCACTCGCCGTCGGCCGGCGTGTGGCTCGTCGCGATCTGCCTCGGATTCATCGCGATGGCGGTCTCGTTCGCGGCCGTCAATCATCGATCGGCGGATCACGGCGTTCGGCGGATCGCGGCGCAGACCTCGTGGATGCTCGGCTACACGAGCGTCTTCATGACGCTGATCACGTCCGGCTGAAGCCGGACACTACAAACGGAAGACTAGTGTTTCGCGGCTCCGTAGGCGTTGGAGCGTCCGACCGCGAGCACGTCGCGCAGGTAGCGTCCGGTATGGGATGACTCGATCTGCGCCAGCTGCTCGGGTGTTCCCACGGCGATCAGGCTGCCGCCTTCTTCGCCGCCCTCGGGACCCAGGTCGATCACCCAGTCGGCAGTCTTGATCACGTCGAGGTTGTGCTCGATCACGAGCAGGCTGTGGCCCGCCTGAATGAGCTTCTTGCACGCCGCGAGCAGTTTTGCGATGTCGTCGAAGTGCAGGCCGGTCGTCGGCTCGTCGAGGATGTACAGCACGCGATCGCCGGTGTGCGACGAGAGGTGCGCGGCGATCTTGATCCGCTGCGCCTCTCCGCCCGAGAGCGTCGTCGCGGGCTGCCCGAGCCGGAGGTAGCCCAGGCCGATCTCGTCGAGGACCTGCAGGCGGCGCAGGACCTTCGGCGAGCTGCTGAAGAAGGTCAGCGCTTCGCGGACGGTCATGTCGAGCACCTGGTCGACGCCGCGCCCGCGATATTTCACTTCGAGGACCTGGGGCTTGAACCGCTTGCCCTCGCACTGGTCGCATGGCACGAACACGTCCGCGAGGAACTGCATCTCGACCTTGACCACGCCCTCGCCCTCGCACGCTTCGCAACGTCCGCCGGGCACGTTGAACGAGAAGTGGCTCGCGGTCAGGCCCCGCGAGCGCGCATCCTTGGTGGCGGCGAAGAGCTCGCGGATCGGATCGAATGCCTTCAGGTACGTGACGGGGTTCGACCGCGGCGTCCGGCCGATCGGCGCCTGATCGACGAGCACGACGTCGCTGACGAACTCCGTGCCTTCGAGCTTGCGGTGCGTACCGATGCGCCGATCCCATTCGCCCTTCGACCGCTTCAGCGCGGCGTAGAGCACGTCGTGCACCAGCGTGCTCTTGCCGGACCCGCTCACGCCGGTGACCGCCACGAACAGCCCGAGCGGGATCTCGACGTCGATGTTCTTGAGGTTGTGCTCGCTGGCGCCCAGAATCTTCAGCCGCTGGGTGGTCGGCTTGCGCCGCACGGCGGGCACCGGGATCGCCAGCTCGTCACGGAGGTACTTCGCCGTGAGCGATCGCGGCTCCTGGAGCAGCGCCGCCAGCGTGCCGGCGAACACCACGCGCCCGCCCTGCTCTCCCGCGCCGAGCCCCATGTCGACCACGGTGTCGGCGACCCTGATCATGTCGGCGTCGTGCTCCACGACGAGGACCGTGTTGCCCTGGTCGCGCAGCTGGCGCAGGATGGCGATCAGCCGCGCGTTGTCGCGCGAGTGCAGGCCGATCGACGGCTCGTCGAGCACGTACAGCGTATCGACCAGCGCCGATCCGAGCGACGTCGCGAGGTTGATGCGCTGGGACTCCCCGCCCGAGAGCGTCGACGACAACCGATCCAGCGTCAGATAGTCGAGCCCGACATCGCGCAGGAAGCCGAGCCGCTTGCGGATCTCGCGCAGCACCTTCTCGGCAATCGCGGTCTCTTTCTCCGACAGCGTCACCTGCTCGAAGAAGCGATCGGCGTCGCGCACCGTGAGCGAACAGACCTGATCGATCGTCTGACCCCCGACTTTCACGTCGCGCGCTTCGCGCCGCAGGCGCGCCCCTCCGCACTCCGGGCAGGTCAGATAACCTCGATACCGGCTCAGGAACACGCGGACGTGCACCTTGTATTTCTTCCGCTCCAGCCAGCGGAAGAACCCCTTGATGCCCTCGTAGCCGCTCCCGCCGCTCCCGTCGTCGCCTTCGACGACGAAGAGCTTTTCCGCGTCGGTGAGCTGGGCCCAGGGCACGTCGAGGCGCACGCCACCGCTCTTGGCCGCGCGCTTCAGGTCTGCGAGCTGCGCCCGGTAGTGCGGCTTGCTCCAGGGCTCGATCGCGTTCTGCTGGATCGACTTCGACTGATCGGGCACGACCAGGTCCATGTCCAGCTCGATGACGTTGCCGAACCCGTGGCAGATGGCGCACGCGCCGAACGGATTGTTGAAGGAGAAGAGACGGGGCTGCGGAATCTCGTACTGGATGCCGCACGGACGGCATTCGAACCGCTCGCTGAACCGGTGGACGATCGGCGCGGCGTCCGTGAGCTCGATCGCGAACGCGGCGCCGCCGCCCTCGGTGTAGGCCGTCTCGATCGAGTCCGTCAGCCGCGCGCGCAGGTCCCCTTCGACCTTCAGCCGGTCGACGATCACCTGCAGGATCGGCCGATCCTTCAACGAACTGGCTTCGACCTCCTCGAGCGCCACCGTCTGTCCATCGACGAACAGCCGGCCGAAACCCTTTCGCCGGAGGGCCGCAAGGGTCTCCGCGACCGAATCGACCAGCCCCGGCAGCGGCGGCTGCGGGGTCTCGTCGTCGGCTGCCGATTCTTCCTCTTCGATATCCCGCTCGGCCGGCAGCGCGGCGGCCGTGACGACCGGCATGTCGAAGCCGATCAGGAGCCGTGTGCCGGATGGCAGGCTGCTGAGCTGGCCCGACACGACCTCGGCCGTTTCGCGAATGACGTCCTTGCCGCAGTTCCGGCAAGACGTCCGGCCGACGCGCGCGAAGAGGAGCCGCAGATAGTCGTGGATTTCCGTCGTGGTACTGACGGTCGATCGCGGGTTGCGAATGCTGTTCTTCTGGCGAATGGCGATCGCCGGGCAGATGCCCTCGATCGAGTCCACGTCGGGCTTCTCCATCCGTTCCAGGAACTGGCGCGCGTACGCCGACAGCGACTCGACGTACCGCCGCTGCCCCTCGGCGTAGATGGTGTCGAACGCCAGCGACGACTTGCCCGAACCGCTCACCCCGGTCATCACGACCAGCGATCGCTGAGGCAGCGTCAGGTCGACGTTCTTGAGGTTGTGGGTGCGGGCGCCGCGGACAACAATATGATTGTTTGCTTGGCCGGTCTGGGACATCTACAGTCTGCTCTTCTGCGAAATCCTGAACAGTCCATGGTAGCGCCAAGACCCATCGGGTTCAACCTCCGCCTGCCCCTCTTTCCAAGCTCCAGTGGCCGCGGCCCGGGGTCCATGCTATTTTGTTGGAGCCAAAGTCGGCCGGGGCGAAGGGGACGAGTGTCCGTGGAGGCCCGGCAGGCGCGTTCGAGGTCTTAGAGACGAGGGGAGTCGTGTCAGTCCGTCTGTTCATCGGCAATCTGCCTTATGCCGCGACGGAGGCAGAGTTGCGCGAGCATCTGTCCGGCGTCGGGGCTCCAACCCAGGTCGTGCTCCCAACGGATCGGGAGACCGGGCGTCCGCGAGGATTCGCGTTCGTCGACTATGCGGACCGTGGCGTCGCTGAGGAGGCGATCCGGCGGTTCCACCAGCAACCTTTCAAGGGACGGCCGCTGGCCGTCAGCGAAGCGCGGCCGCGCGACGAGCGCCCCATGGGCCCCCGGCCGGGCGGCTTCAGCAGTCCGCGTCCGGCGCCTTCCGGGTTCAGCAGCCCGCGTCCCGGCGGATTCGCGCCGCGGCCCGCCGACGGCGGCGCCGGATCGGGAGATCGCAGCCGCAACTTCGGGCCGGATGCGCCGCCGAAGAACAAGCGCAAACCGAGCCGCAAGGAATCGGACCGGGGTCCGCGCGGACCGATCAAGGAACGTCCGGTCGGGCGCCTCTACGACGCAGACGAGGATTGGCGCGCGCAGGAAGAGGACAAGGTCGAAATCGACGACTTCGCCACGAGCCTGAAGCAGGACGAAAAGGACGACGACGAGACGTAGGCGGCGCCACGGCTGACAGACTTTCTTCAATGGACACTCACGTCCGGGTCCTCGGCGTGCTGTACATCGCGCTCGGTGTGCTCGGGCTGATCTTTGCCTCGTTCGCGATGATCGGGCTGAGCGGTGCGGCCGGCATCATCAGCGCGTCCGCCGAGCCTGACGACGCGGCCGTGGCCATCCCGGTGCTGTCGATCGTGGGCAGCGCGCTCGTGACGTTCCTCTTCGCGTTTTCCCTCCCGTCCGTCATCACCGGGATCGGGCTTCTCTACTTCAAGGGCTGGGCTCGAATCGTGGGCATCGTGCTCTCCGCCATCGCCCTGCTCGGTTTCCCGTGGATCACCATCCTCGGCATCTACGGGCTCTGGGTCCTGTTCAGCAAGGATACGGAACGCCTCTTCTCGGCATCCGCCGCTTCAGTACTTGTCCATGCGAGTCACCCGGCCGCGGGCGCGGCCGCATTCGCGTTCCGTCTTTCTCCTCGCCGGCTGGATCGCGCTTGGCGGCACCGGGGCCTGCGCGTCGCACTACGAGATCGCCCGCCGGCCTTCGGCCGGGGATACGACCGCCTGGTTCGGTCCGTCGACGTCCGCCGAGCGCAAACTCTTGGATCGATGGTCAGGCGTGGTGGGTCCTCCCCTGGTGCGGAGTCACTCAGCCGCGCAACGTGCGGCGGATTCGATCGTGCTCGTGTCGTGGAACGTCGCGGTCGGCGCGGGCGACGTCGATGCGCTCGTCTCCGAGCTCCGGCGCGCGCACCCCGCGAGCGAGCTCGTCCTGCTGCTGCAGGAAACGTATCGCGAGGGACCGGACGTCCCCGCCATGATCCTGTCCGATGCGGTCGTGCCGCGACGGCTTGGCGGCAACCGGCCCCGCGGTTTTCGCGACGTGGAATCGATTGCCGAGCGCTCGGGACTCAACGTCTACTACGTACCGTCCATGCGCAACGGGACGAGCATGCGCCCGGGCGAGGACCGTGGAAACGCGATCCTGTCCACGCTGCCACTCGAGGATCTCAGCGCGCTCGAGCTGCCGTTCGAGCGCCAGCGCCGCGTGGCGGTTGCCGCCACGGCGTCCGGCGTGGCCCCGGATGGCGGCACATGGCGGATCAGGTTCGTGTCGGCGCACCTGGACAATCTCGCGGGCGCGCGCCGGTTGTGGGTCGCCGGCAGCGTCTTCGGCCGGTCGCGCCAGGCGCGAGCGCTCGTGGACCACGTCCGAGGTGACGACGTCGCGGTCGTCGGCGGAGACTTCAACACGTGGTTCGGCTTCGCCGACCTCGCGTTCGTCGAAACGCGCCGCTCGTTTCCGGATACGAACGTGACCGATCGCCGTCCAACCTTCCTCAACCTGCTCCGGCTCGATCATCTGTTCTTCCGCGTCCCGGATGCCTGGAACGCGTCCTTTATCAGAGCCGCGCACCCGTACGGGTCCGATCATTGGCCGCTCATCGCCACGATCCGCATCGGATAAGCTAGAAATCGTGTCCAGCGAACCCCGATCGGATCGCGTTCGATCCGCGCTCGCCGTCGGCTCGACCTTCGGCGCCTATGGCATCCGCGCGCTCCTGGGCGCGGGCGGCATGGGTCAGGTCTATCGAGCCTTCGATCCGAGGCTGGGCCGCGAGATCGCGCTGAAAGTGATTCGCCGCGTCGAGGGCGACGACGACTCTTCGCTGGATCGACTGCTGCGCGAAGCCACGCTCGCGTCGGCGCTGAACCATCCCAACATCGTCACGATCTACGAAACGGGCGTCGTCGACTCCGACCGCTACATCGCGATGGAGCTGGTCGACGGCGCGACGCTGCGCCAGCTCGCCGCGCAAGGTCTGCCCCTCTCCCGCATCGTCGGCATCGCGCGGCAGGCCGCCGAAGCGCTCGCCGTGGCGCACGCGGCGCAGATCGTTCATCGCGACATCAAGCCGGACAACGTGATGGTTCGACCCGACGGATACGTCAAGCTGCTCGACTTCGGGCTCGCCCGCGTGCAGCCGAATCCGTTCTCGGGCCCCACGCGTCAGCCATCGACAGGTGCCAGGAGCGAAGCGGGGCTGATCCTCGGTACGGTTGGATACATGGCGCCCGAACAGGCGCGCGGAGAAGCCGTCACGGCCGAAGCGGACATCTTCGCGCTCGGCGTCGTCCTCTACGAGCTGGTGACCGGCCGCCATCCGTTCATGGCCGCGTCGCAGCTGGGCACGCTGCACGCGCTGCTCTGGGAGACTCCGGAACCTCCATCGCTGCTCAACCCGGAACTGCCGCGCGCGATCGATCAGCTCATCGTGGAAGCGTTGCAGAAGGATCAGCGGCTGCGCCCGGGAGCCAGCGAAGTCATGTACCGGCTGGCGCTCGCGCACGACTCGAGCGTCGCGACGGCGCTCTCGTCGGTCACCGTCACGCCACGACCTGCCGTCGCGAATGCCAACCTCGTGGGACGCGAACACGAGCTCGACGCGATGAGCCACGAGTTCGATCGGGCGCAGCGCGGCAAGGCCCGGCTCGTCGTCGTCTCGGGCGAGGCGGGCGTGGGCAAGACCACGCTGATCGAAGCGTTCGTGCAGCAGCTCGAAGACAACGGCGAGCCGGTCCGCGTCGGCCGCGGCCGCTGCTCGGAGCGGCTCGCGGGGAGCGAGGCGTATCTGCCGGTCCTCGAAGCGCTCGACAGCCTGCAGCGCAACGAGCATCTCGGCAGCCTGTCGCGGCTGATTCGCGCGCTGGCCCCGAGCTGGTACGCGCAGCTCATGCCTCCCACCGAGAACGACTCGTCAGCCGCGCGTCTCGCGGCCGAGACGTCCGGTGGATCGCAGGAGCGGCTGAAGCGCGAGATTGCGTCCCTCCTCGAAGAAGTCGGCCGCATCCAGCCGGTGATTCTCTGGTTCGACGATGTCCACTGGGCGGATCCGTCGACGACGGATCTGATTGGCTATCTGGCACGACGGCTCGACAACTCGCGGCTGCTGATCGTCGCGACCGGCCGGCCCTCGGAGTTCGCGCAGCTGCGGCATCCGTTCCTGCCGCTGAAGCTCGACCTCGTCTCGCGCGGGTTGTGCCGCGAGATCACGCCGTCGGTTCTGGACGAAGCGGCGATCGAGCGCTACATCGCGCTGCAGTTTCCCGAGCACGCCTTTCCCGCCGGGCTCGCCCGGTTGATCCATCAGCGCACCGAAGGCAACCCGCTCTTCATGGCCGAGGTCGTGCGCGATCTCCGGCGCCGCCAGGTCGTGCAGCAGAAGGACGGCCGATGGGTCATGACCGACGATCTGTCGTCGGTTGCGCGGGAGCTGCCCGAGTCGGTCCGAAGCCTGATCCAGCGGAAGCTCGACGCGCTCGACGACATGGAGCGCCGCCTGCTGAGCGCGGCCAGCGTCCAGGGGATGGACTTCGATTCCGCGATCCTCGCGGGCGCGCTGCAGCTCGACGAAGAGGATGTCGAAACGCGGCTCGAGCGCCTGGAGCGCGAGCACGCCCTCGTCCGGTTCGTCCGCGAGCTGGAGACGCCGAACCGTGCCCTGACGCTGCACTACCGGTTCGCTCATCACATGTATCAGAACGCCTGCTTCGAGTCGCTGCGCGCGACGCGCAAGGCGGCGTTGAGCCGGGCGATCGCCGAGCGGCTGGTGCAGCGCTACGGCGACCAGCCCTGCGACTGCCTCGCGGAGATCGCGATGCTGTTCGAGGTCGCGCGCGACAACATCTCCGCCGCCGAGTACTGGAACCGCGCGGCGCAGGCGGCCGCGCGGCTGTACGCGCACGACGAATCGGCGAGGCTCGCCCAGCGCGGGCTCGATCTGATCAAGGCCGAGCCCGCGAGCCCGGCGCGTGCCGCCGCGGAGCTCGCGCTCCAGATGACGTACGGACTGGCGATCAAGACCAGCAAGGGGTACGCCGTGCCGGAAGTGGGGCGCGCGTACGAGCGGGCCCGCGAGCTGTGCCGGCAGGTCGACGAACCGGCGCGCGTCGATTCCCGTCCTCATCGGCATGTCCGCGCACCACATCGTCGCGGGAGAAATCCGGATCGCGCACGGGATCGCGCGTCGAGATGATGGCGCTCTTCGAGCGGATCGGCGATCCGCATCTCCAGATGATCGGCGAATGGTCGCTCGGCGCCGCGCACTTTCATCTCGGCGAGCTCGAGGAAGGGCACCGGCACCTGGAGCGATCGCTGACGCTCTACGACCCGGCGTTCCACGGGCCGCGCGTCTGGCAGACCGGCATCGAGCCGGGCATCTTCTGCCGGTGCGAGCTCTCGAGGACGCTCACCGTTCGCGGCTTTCCGGACGCGGGACTCGCCACCGTCCAGCGCGCCGTCGCCGACGCGCGGCAGATCGATCACCCGCAGCCGCTCGCGTTCGCGCTGCTCTTCGAGATCTTCGTCCACCTCGCGCGCCGGACGCCGCACGAGGTCCAGCGCGTGTACGAGCAGCTCGCGATCGTCTGCCAGTCCCACGGGATCGCGCAGGAGCTGCAGTGGGCCGCGCCGCTCGTCGGCCGCGCGTTCATCGAGCTCGGCGACATCAACCGCGGGCTTCGCGTGCTGCAGGAAGGCCTCGCCGCGCACACGACGACGCGATCGAAGCTGCTCCGTCCGTACTACTTCGTCCTGCTCTCCGGCGCACTGCTGAGGGCCGGCCTTCCCGATCGCGCGCAGGCCGCGTTGAACGAGTCGGCCCACGTCGCCGACGAGACCGGGCAGCACGCGTACGCGTCCGAGCACGCGCGGCTGCAGGCCGAGGTCTACGCCGCCACGGGCGCGATGGCGGAGGCCGAGGCGAAGTTCCTGGACGCGCTCGAGATCTCCCGGTGCCAGGGCGCGCGCTGGCTCGAGCTGCGCGCCGCGCGCGGCTACGCGCACTATCTCGTAGGGCGCGGGCGCCCCGCCGAAGCGCGCGACCTCCTCGCTCCCCTGCTCGCCTGGTTCACCGATGGACGCGAGACGATGGACTATCTCTATGCGGAAGGACTGTTGAAGACGCTGGAATGAGCGGTGTCAGTCGGCAGTCGACAGTCGTGAGTCGTCAGTCGGAGTCGGCAGTCACAGTCGATAGTCGACAGTCCAGCGGTTCTGTGTAGCGAGGGCTTCGACTACGAGTCTGGACTACCTCCGACAGCCTCTAACCGCCGACTGTCGACTCTGACTCGACTGCCGACTCTGCCGACTCCGACTGCCGATTGTCGACTGTGACTGCCGATTGTCGACTGTGACTGCCGACTGAGACTGACGACTGCCGACTGCCGACTGCCGACTGTCTCAGTCTCCACTCATTTGCACCACAATCTCTCTTCGTCGCGCCCTTGTATCGAACTCGACGAGCATGATCTGCTGCCACGTGCCGAGGAGCAGTTCGCCCTTGTCGACGGGAATCGTGAGAGAGGGTCCGACGAGCGCGGCGCGCACGTGGCTCGATCCGTTGTCGTCGCCCCAGCGGAGATGATGGCGGTAGTCCTCGTCCCTCGGGGCGAGCCGTGCGAGGAGCGCGTTGAAATCCGCGACCGCGCCGGGTTCGAACTCGATCGTCGTGATTCCGGCGGTCGAGCCGACGACGAAGACCGTGACCGTGCCGGACGCGAGGCCCGCGGCTCGCACGGCATCGGCGACCACGGCGGTCAGGTCGTGCGCGTCTCCCTGGCCCGTCGTCGCCTGCGTGTGTTTGAAGGTCCTGACCATTTGTCTGGTAGAATAGACGTTCGGTCGACGCAGAAACGACGGATTCGTTGGTGTTTCCAGCGGTTTCGCGTCATTCGTTCGACTGCCCCACCGTTCGATGCCGGCGTAGCTCAGTTGGTAGAGCAGCTGATTCGTAATCAGCAGGTCACCAGTTCAAGTCTGGTCGCCGGCTCCAGATAAATACAATCAATAGTTGTAGTTAGCGTGACGCGCGGATCAAGCGCGGCGACAGAATGGCTGTCGTACGCTCAGAGTGCAGGGATTCCGCCGACGGGGCGAACGCTAGCGCGCCGGGGAGGAAGCGTCGAGGCGCTGCCGCCATTCTGCTGCGTGCGCGGCGCGCCCTGAGTCTGGCTGCTCTCGATTCCATCGCTCGTAAAAGGCCGCGAGGAAGCGAATGGCTCGGGTCGAAGCGGCCGTCTTAGCCGGCAACTGCGGCACTGACTCGAGCAGGATCGCTTCGGCCTCGGCCCGCCGGCTGAGCGCGGCAAGAGCCATTCCCTCCTGAACGCGCAGCTGGTGCGTGAGCGCCGTCCCCTCGCCGATATCCTCGCCCTTGGCCTTCTTGTCTGCGAGGATCGTCAGCTGACTCCGCAAGAGCGCCTCGGCCTCGACCGCTCGTCCAAGGCCCAACAGCGCCCGCGCGCGAGTGCCGTGCGCGGCTACGGTTCCGAGGTGCCTCTCGCCGAGCGTGGCTAGAGCTCTCGCGGCTGCATTCGCAGCGAGATGCTCGGCTTCCGCGAAGCGGCCCAAGTTGACCAACACCCCAGCCAGCCGCTCGCTCGATTCCAACGTGCGGCGTGATCCGGCCCGAGCGCCCGGATGCGGCCCTCGAGTGCCTGCCGGTGGAGGGCCTCGGACTCCGCGTCATGCCCGAGCACCTCGTTGAGGATCGCGAGATTATCCACACTGTTGAGCGTGGTCGGATGACCCGCGCCATAGAGCTCTCTCTTGAGCGCGAGGGTCTCGCGCATGAGGATACCGGCTTCCTCGTACCGTGCCAGCAGCGACAGATCATTGCCGAGATTGTTCATCTCACTGATGGTGCCGGGTGCCTTCGGTCCCTGTACGCGACGCCGCACGTCGAGCGCGCGGCGATGGAGGGCCTCGGCCTTGTCGTAGCGTCCGGTCTCCTGATAATGGTTCGCGAGATTCCCCATGGTGTCGAGCGTGGCCGGATCGTCGGCACCGAGAACACGCAAGCGCGTCTCGAGATTGTGCTCGTAGAGTGGCTCCGCCTCCTGGAAGCGCCCGCGTGCGCGGAGCACGTTAGCCAGGTTCATCTCGTACGCCATCGTATCTTCGTGGTCGTCGCCGAGCCGGCGGCGCGTGACCTCGTACGCTTCTCGAAACAGCGGCTCGGCCTCGTCGAATCGTCCCTGGCGCCAGTGGAGGTTCGCAACTTGATTCACCGCGCGGACGGTCTCTTGATGCTCGGCGCCGAGTGCGCCGCGCCGTAACTCCACGGCGCGCCGTAGGTGCGGCTCCGCCGCCGCGTACTCGCCGAGCGCCTGATAGGTGGACCCGATGGCGATGCGAATCGCCGCTTCGACGAGCGGTTCGGAGGCGAAACGTCCTGTGCCCTGAGACGCGCGATGGATCCGCTCGGCGGCGACGTCGAGCGCCTGGCGCATCGTGACGTCCTTGCCCTGGCCTCGCGCCGCCGATGGCGCTGCGGCGGCGAGCAGATCATTGTTCAGAAATCCGTTGACCGCCTCGGCGATGGCGGTCTGGCGCCGCGCTTCCACCGCTTCCGAAGCGGCCTGCCGTTCGGCACGCACCGCCCGCAGCAGCGCCCAGGACGTGCCGACGACGCCGGCGATCAATGCGAGGACGACCGCGGCGGCGGCGACGATGCTCGTGCGGTGGCGGCGGAACATTTTGCGCGCGCGGTAGAAGCCGCTCGGGGGACCGGCGAGGACCGGCTGGTCATTGAGATGGCGAAGGACGTCCAGTGCGAGCGCGTGCGCGGTTTCATATCGCCGCACACGATCCTTTTCGATCGCCTTCATCGTGATCCAGTCGAGATCACCCGCGATCGCGCGTCCAAGCGCGCGCACGCCCGCACGCCGGTTGGTCGCCGAGACCGTCGAATCCTCCACGCCGCTGGTGATTCGGCTGCTCGGCCGCGGCGGCTCCTCCTGCCGCAGCTTTCGCTGGATCTCGGCCATGCCGGCCCGGCGCAGCTCCTTGGCATCGAATGGTTGATGGCCTGAGAGCAGTTCGTAGAGCAACACACCGAGCGAATACACGTCCGTGCGCGTGTCGATGTCGAGATTGGTCATCTCGGCCTGTTCGGGACTCATGTACCTCGGGCGTCCCGATCACCTGTCCGAGCTCGGTGTAGGCCGTGTGCTCAGTGAGCCGCTGCGAGATCGCCTTGGCGACGCCGAAGTCGATAATCTTTGGGATCCGTTCATCGTCTTGCGTCGAGACCAGGATGTTGGACGGCTTGATGTCGCGATGGATGATGCCCTTCTGGTGTGCGTGCTGCACACCCTCGCAAACGTCGACGAACAGCTTCAACCGATCGCGGATTGCGAGCCGATGCTTGTCGCAGTACTCCGTGATGGGAATCCCCTGTACGTACTCCATCGCGAAGTAAGGGCGGCCCTCCGCCGTCGCCCCCGCGTCGTAGACGCGCGCGATGTTCGGATGATTCATCAGAGCCAGGGCCTGTCGCTCAGAATCGAAACGGGCCAGGACTTCCTTGGTGTCCATGCCCCACTTGATCAACTTGAGCGCGACCCTCCGGCGAACGGGCACCTCCTGCTCCGCCTCGTAGACGACGCCCATGCCGCCTTCGCCGACTTTCCGCAGGATGCGGTAGGGACCAACGCGCCGCGGGCTGTCGCCGCCTGCCGGCGCCGGCGTCTGGGTAAAGGTCGGGCGGTTGCTGTCGTCCGGGCAGTCTTCGGCCATTGCGTCCTCACGCGCGATCCGAGGTGGTAGGTGGCCCCGGAATAGTCTGAGAGATGGCCGCCGCTGGCAAGGGGAATCGGCGGGGGCGATGAGGAGGAGCGGACTTCCCTACGAGGTTCACGCGAACCGCACGTGCTTTGTATCCGGTCGGGTGGGACCGGGACGCTCCAGAACCGGCGCTCGGATTTAACGGACGCCGGACGGCGGTGCCTCTGGACTCGAATCGCTGCCACCGCGGCATCCGTGACCGTCGCGCTACCGCGAAGGACGGATGCGTCTGGGATGCGTCGCCGTGCATTAATTCGCATCCGCTTGCAACCCCGGCCTCAAAAAAGCTGGGACAATCTCACGATCTCGCGGCTGTCAGCTGATTCGTAATCAGCAGGTCATCGGTTCAAGTCCGATCGCCGGCTCCAGTTTCAAATCAATCACCTACTGGCCCTAGAGCAGCGGTTCGCGAGAGCGGTCAGGCTCTGAACGCTCGGGGCGTCTGACCGGTCCACTGCCGAACGATAGGTGAACTCCGCTGGTTAGGAATACTGAGAAGTGTTCCAACGCGACGCGTGGACAGGCCAGCCGGCGGAAGGCGATGGCCCATTTGACCGTTAGAGTATTCTTGCACCGCATGGCCACACCACCGGTCCCGCTTGATCCGTGTCGGTGGGATCTCGGGCGCGCGCTTGTTGGCGCCGGTGATTCTGTTGAAGCCTGGCGCGGAGACGCCTGGACAGTCTGACGTTATGGGCAAGGGGCACAGCCGCGCCGTCATCGCGTCATCCGTACAAGGTTGGGTACTGCCGCACCTCATTACATGGATCGAAAGCCGCAACGTCAACGCCGCGCCTATTCGACGGCTCTTCGGACGGATGAGGCTCGAGGATCCGAACATTCGCGTCCCCGAGGCTGTGACCGAGACGGCGTGGCGGCTGGCCTCGACGCTCACCTGCGACGACGCGCTCGGCATCCATCTCGCCGAGTCGCTGCCCCGCGGCGCGCTCGACCTCATCGAGTACGCCCTCCGATCCAGCGCTTCTCTCGAGAACGGGCTTGATCGTCTGGCGCGTTATGGGCGTCTGCTGAGCGATCGCGTGGCGGTGCGGACACACCGCAAGAAAGAAAGCCTGTTGTTCCTGGTGCACGACACCGCCACCACGGCGCTGCACCCGGCACGAGCTGAGTTTGCGCTGGCCATGGCGCTCAAGCTGTCGCGTGACAGTACGGGCGCCGACATCACCCCGGTCCGTGTCTGCTTCACGCATCCTGCACCGGACGACACGGCGGAGCATCGGCGCTTCTTCCACGAACGTGTCCGGTTTGCCGCAGGTTCGAGCTCGATGAGCCTCCGCGCCTCCGATGCGGCACGTCCGATGCGCGAAGCCGATGCGGCACTTGCGGGAATTATCCGCCGCCGGCTCGAGAACGCCCTCGGAGATCGAGACCGGGCGAGTGCCGGTGACATGAGCACACGCGTCCGGCGCATCCTGGTCGAGCGTCTCGGGCAGTCGGTCCTGACGCTTGACGAAGTCGCCACGACCCTTGCGGTGAGCCGGCGGACGCTGACCCGCCGTCTCGCCGAGGAGCGCGCGTCCTTCCGGCAGATGCTCGATGACGTCCGACGTGATTTCGCGCGCGCTTTGCTTCAGGATCGCAGCCTGAGCATCGGCGACATCGCGTTCTTTCTCCAGTATTCCGAACCGGCGGCGTTCCACCGATCGTTCCGGCGGTGGACCGGTCGCACACCACAAGCCTTCAGGGAGTCCTGACCCCCTCTCACGACCCGCCGCGAGAGTGCGGGGGTACGCCCACGGCCCTCGCAGTGACTCCTCGAGCCAGAGGAGTCGGACTTGGCCCCGGTTATCTCGGGATCGCGGGGAGTTCGCTAACCTTATCGCACCGCCAAATCCTCTGCCTTGGGAGTTTCGACGTCGGGAACGGATCGCTTGATTTGCGGGCGGCAGGCCAACACACCATCGCGGAGTTCGTGACGCGACACGGCACCGACGACCAGTGGATGAAGCCGCTTGCCGACGACAACCGGCTGGGCGCCTACACGTATGAACTGCAGCGCGCGCTGATACGACCCGACGGCCGGTCGGTCCTGCTGGTGGGCACCGTGGACGACATCATCAGTCTGGGGGCGGATCGGTACGAGGTCCGCGATCGAGACCTGCAAACGCTCGACGTCGGCCTCACCATTCAGTATTTTCTGCAGTGCGGCACGGAGGAACTGGCCGCGCTCCTCAGCAGTGCGCCGGAGTATGCCGGCAGCAAGACGAACTACGCCATTGCGGCGACCATCACGCGCGTCTCGAAACCCATGTTCAAGGGCTCACCCACTTGGAGCAGGCGATCCATCACGCGTGCCGCACGGTCGCGGCTCGCTTCGATGACCTGCGCGTAGGTGCTCAAGGTGAGGCACACGTCGCTGTGTCCGAGAATCTCCGCGACGTCACGAACCGGGACGCCCTGTGCGAGCAGGATCGACGCGGACGAATGATGGAGCGAATGGAAAGAGGGAAGGGAAGGGGGACTGAGCCCTACCTCAAGCGGTTTGCGCCAGGTGTATCAGGAGAATCCCATGACTTGCCTGCCGACCGTTGCTGTTTCGCCCATACGGAGTATCCGCGCGTCCGTTGTCGGGGTGGTGTTTCTTCTGGTGCTGGCTGGGACTGTTCCAGCGGGCGACAGCCGGTTCTCGATGCCGAAGCTCGTCGACGGCGGTGTCGACGGTCCGTCCGGAATAGCCGTAGCCGACCTCGACGGCGACGGCGACAGCGACATCGCCAGCATCTCGGACAACGAGGGCCTGGTCTCGTGGTACGAGAACCTGGGGGCGTCTCCTGCGACATTCGGTGCGCGGCGGGGCGTCGCCACTGTCTTCGCTCCCCAGTCGGTGACGATCGCCGACATCAACGGCGATGGCCGCTTGGACATCGTGGTCGGCGCCGCGCATGCGACCTTCTGGTACGCCAACCTCGGTGGCAGCCCTCCGGCGTTCGACTTGCACAACCTGACCAGCTTGAGCGGCCCGTTCCAGGCCCCCACCTTGATTGAGGGCGAAATACATGCCGCAGATTTCAACGGCGACGGCCACACGGACCTGCTGTCCATCGATAGAGTCGAGATGGCCTGGCACCGAAACAACGGCGCCGACCCACCTGTCTTCACGAGGCTGTTCCTCGAGAACAACACCGGCTCGAATAACAATACGGCCGCGGCCGGCGATCTCGATGGCGATGGCGATCCGGAGATCGTCAGTCTCTGGAGCAACGGGTCCAAGGTGGTGGTGCACGACAACGATGGCAGCGGTCATTCGGGATTCACGCGGCGCCAGATCTCCGTAGATCCGACGTGGCCGTGCTTCCCGTGCGAGGTACGCGGAGCGGGAGTCATTTTCAACCCCAGGACGGCCCGGCTCGCCGACGTGGACGCAGATGGTGACATGGACTTCATCACGGCTTCGTTCGAAGGCAATCGGATCCATTGGTGGGACAACGACGGCGCCCAACCGCCGGGCTTTGTACCGCGGCTGATCTCAATCGGCGTTAACAACGCCTCCGGGGCGAATGCCGCTGTGCCTGCAGACGTTGATCGTGACGGAGACCTCGACGTGCTCGTCCCGAACATCGTGACCCATTCGATCGAGTGGTTCGAGAACGATGGCAGCCCGGCGGTGGGATTCTGGGCAAGCCATGGCGTTGATGACGAGGTGGATTCGGCGGTGGCACTCGAGGCGGTCGATCTCGACGACGATGGCGACACCGACGTCGTGGCCGCCGACGTTCTGGGCGACCGCGTGGTGTGGTACGCCAACAAGACGGTCTCCGTCGACGTGAGCGCTCCCCTCATCGCGCCGCTCGTCTCGGGGCAGGCCGGCAACGACGGTTGGTACCAGACCAACGCGTTGGTCGATTGGTCGGTCGAGGATGACGAATCGCTTATCAGCTCCTCATCCGGGTGCGACGTGTCCGGGATCACCACTGACACCCCGGGGGTGAGCTTCACGTGCACAGCCACCAGCCTCGGAGGCACGGCGTCGGAGAGCATCACGGTCAGGCGCGATGGTACCCCACCGGTGATCACCTTCGATTCCGCCGAACCTCCGCCAAATGGCGATGGATGGAACAATACCGATGTCGCCGTGCCATTTACCGTGGTCGATCAGCTCTCGGGAGTGGAGACGGTCGAACCGGCAAGCCCGCTCCTCTTCACGCTCGAAGGCATTCGGACCTTGAGCGTGTCGGCCACCGACGCCGCCGGCAACATTCGCTCGGCGTCCGCGACCGTACGAATTGACAAGACGGCGCCAGTCATCAACGCCAACCGGGTACCGGCACCGAATGCCAGCGGCTGGAACAACACCGACATCACCGTTGATTTCTCGTGCACGGATTCACGTTCGGGACTCGCCGCGGGCAGCCCGCCGCCCGACGTGATCGTCTCGGCCGAAGGGGCGGGGCAATCGGTCAGCGGCCAGTGCGAAGACCGCGCTGGCAACCTCTCGAGTGTCACCACGATCGTCAACCTCGACAGGACCGCTCCAACAGCGTCGGCGCTGCCCGATCGTCAGCCAGATTCGGCCGGTTGGTACAACCACCCGGTGACCATCACCTGGTCTGGAGTGGACAATCTCTCCGGCATCGACCAGTGCAGCGATCCGGCCACCTACTCGGGACCGGACGCCGCCGCCGTCGTACGGACGGGTGCGTGCACCGATCGCGCCGGCAACGTTGGCGAAGCGGCGACGGCGATTGCGTTCGACGCGACACCACCGCTCGTCATGATCAATCAACCTGCTGGCGGCGCCGTCTACCTGCTCAATCAGCAGGTACCGGCGAGTTACTCGTGCAGCGACGCAACGTCAGGTGTGGCGTCCTGCGCCGGCGCGGTACCGATTGGGTCGAACATCGACACGACACAGCCGGGCACGCATCTGTTCGGAGTTGCGGCGTTCGATCACGCCGGAAATCGCGCGCTGGGAACACGACCGTACACGGTCCGGTATGCGTTTTCAGGCTTCCTGTCTCCTGTCGAAGACGGACCGGTCGTCAACGTCGTGCGCGCCGGCCGGATGGTCCCGATACGGTGGCGGTTGAGCGACGCCTTCGGCGCGCCGATCTCCAGTCTCGCGTCGTTCGGTTCGCTGACGTCGTCGCCGGTGGCTTGCGATGCCGGCCCGGAAACGGAGGTTGGCGATGACGGGGTGTCGACGGGAGGAATGCTCCTGAGGTTCGATCCGCCAAACGGACAGTTCATCTACAAATGGGAGACGTCCTCGTCCTGGACGGGCTGCCGGGTTCTCCAGCTGACGCTGACCGATGGGAGCCACTATCTGGCGCGATTCAGTTTTCGATAGCACCGGTGAACGAAACGCAGGTGGTCGAGTGTGCGTCGGCCGCTCGACTGCCTGCCAGGTGCGCGCGGCTCCTGGGCGGCGCAGGTCAGCCTTGGCCTTCGAGAGAAGGCCACGCTGGATTCCTCGCTGTCGTCTACTTTGCTCCTTCCTTCGGCAGCTTCGCTCGCCATTCAGCAGCCTGAGCCGGCTTGCCCCAGCGTTCGTACAAAGTAACAGCTCGGGTGGTCGCCACCCGTGTCCGCTCGTGGCTCGCGCCGAACTGCTTCTCGATAATGCCGACGCTTTCGATTAAGAGCGGTTCGGCGGCCGTGTACGCCTCTTAATCCGTCAGGCAGTCGCCGAGGAGGTTCTGGGTCGTTGCGACTTGCCAGTGGTCTGCAGGAAAGTGTTTGAGTTTGATCTGTAAGGATTTGCGGAAGGCTGACTCGGCTTCCTCGAGTTTCCTTTGGCGCTTCAACACACCGCCCAACATCTGTAGGTCCCCGGCGACAGTCGGGTTGTTCTCACCGAAAATCTGGGTGTCCAGTTCAACGACCTTTCGGCAGTACTCTTCCGCCTTCGGCAGGTTGTCGATGTCCCGATAAACCGCCGCGAGGTTAGTCAGATTGTCAGTGACGGCGGGATGGATGTCGCCGAATGTCTTGCGATTGATGACGAGGGCCTCTTGAAGCAGCGGCTCCGCTTGAGGAGCTAGCTTTTGGCTGACGTAGAGCAAGGCGATGTTGTTGAGGGATTGGGCAACGTACGGACTGTCGTTGCCGAGCCGCTTGCGACGGATGGCAAGAGACTCGCGATACAAAGCCTCGACCTCTTCTCGTTTGAACTGCCGCTCCAATACAAGCGCCAAATCGTTGAGCGCGCTCGCTAGCCCGAGATCGTCGCTGCCGACCACCTTCCGATACACCCCCAGCGATTCGCGCAGTGTTCGCTCGGCACCCGGCCAGTCCCCCGACGCGTATCGAACCTCGCCGAGTGTGAGCAGTGTTCCAGCGACGCGAGGATTTTCTTGCCCGAGCCGCCTCCGTTGAATGTCGAGGGCTTCAAGGAGCATTCGCTCCGCTTCAGCAAAAGCGCCCTGCTGCCCCTTGATTGCGCCAATACTGCTCAGGGTTGAGGCTACCTCCAGACTGTCTCGGCCGAAGGCGCCCTCCCGATAATTGAGCGCCTCTTCAGCAAGCTGTGCGGCTGTGTCGTATTTGCCGAGTCCGAAGTACCACGCGACCCATTGTGTCCATCAGCGTCGCTCGTACCTCAGGTTGGTCGCGCAGCTGCGTGCGCATTCGCTGCGACCCCCGGTCGAGTACCTCGCGTGCCGTCAGCTCCCTCCCTCGCCCCTCGAATGGATCAGCGTCCTTGAACATGCCGACCAGAAACTCCGAGACCTGCCGCGCAACCGAGGCCTCACGATTGGCGCGATCGCGTTCGCGGGCGATCCGCTGCGCCTGGATGGTCATCGTCACGGCCAGAGCGACGAGGAGCAGAACGAAAGTCGCCGCCGCGCCGACGCCGAACGGGTGCCGTCGCACGAACTTCCCGGTCCGGTACGCTGCGCTGGGCGGCCCGGCCAAGACCGGCTCGTTCCGCAGATGGCGCCGCACGTCGTTCGCCAGTCCTATCGCCGTGTCGTAACGCCGCGAGCGGTCCTTCTCCAGCGCCTTCATCGTGATCCAATCGAGATCCCCCTGTAAGAGACTTCTCAAAAGCGAAGGCACCGCACCGCGTGTGCGCGCCACGTCCGTCGAGGCCGCTGCGAGCTGGGTAATGCGCGTGCTGGGGCGTAGCGGATCGAATTCACGGATCGTGCGTCGGATCTCATCGATGGACTTGTCTTGCAGCGTGTGCCGATCGAACGGGAGCACACCTGTGAGCAGCTCGTAGAGGATGACCCCAAGGGCATACACATCGGTGCGCGTGTCGATGTCGACGCCGCCCGCTTCCGCCTGCTCCGGACTCATGTACTCGGGTGTGCCGACGAAGCCGCCCAGGGACGTATACAACGTGTGTTCAGTGAGAGGCTGACTTATCGCCTTGGCGACGCCGAAGTCGATGATCTTCGGCACCGGGCGATCATCCAGCAGCGTCACAAGGATGTTCGAGGGCTTCAGGTCCCGGTGGATGATCCCTTTCTGGTGAGCGTGCTGGACCCCATCGCAGACGTTCGCGAACAGCTCGAGACGTTCGCGGATCGTGAGCCGGTGCCGATCGCAGTACGCGGTGAGCGATTCACCGCGCACCTGCTCCATCACGAAATACGGCCGTCCCAGGTCCGTGGCGCCGGCATCGAAGACCTTCGCAATCGCCGGATGATCCATGAGCGCGAGCGCCTGGCGCTCAGCCTCGAACCGCGCCACGACCTGCGCGGTGTCCATCCCCGCTTTGATCACCTTCAACGCGACTTGGCGCCGGACCGGCCGCATCTGCTCGGCCAGCCAGACCTCACCCATGCCTCCCTCGCCCAGGCGTTCGAGGAGCCGGTACGGACCTATCGTTCCGCCGCTCATGCCCTGACGGCTCTCGGTCTGCGTCTGCGCGGAATCGTCGCCCGGCGGCGTCGCACTCATGCGTCTACCTCAGAACTCGCGATTTCACTCTGTTAGGACGGAGTGGCGTTGGAAGGCCTCGATCGCGTGTAATCTGCGGCGCACCGGCCCTAGTGTCAAGCGATTCTTGGTCGCGGCGGCCTGTCGCTACTCGTCGTTCGACAGGAAATGTCGTCCTCCCTCTTCACAACGAGCGCGATCATCAGACTCGCGACCGGCCCGCCGAAGGCAGCGCCATGCTATTCGGCGAATGCTTCATGGCACTCTCATCGGCGCATGTAGACGACGCGCCACTCGTGGTCGGCATGGTGGTGCACGAGGTGGTAGAAGCCGCCGATCGAGCTGGCGGCGAAGACCCCGAGCGATATGGCGGCGACCTCGCCATCTCTCATGACGGCGCCGACGAGTCCGCCCACGAGACCGCCGACGATGCCGACGGCAAGGGGCGCGGCGAGCCAGCGCCAGGGCATCCTTTTCGGTGACAGTACCGCCACGCGGACCACCCGGGCGCGGCTCATCTTCAGCCGCTGCATGTCGGGCAGCGGCAAGCCGATCGTCAGCGTCGAGTCGGTAACCTCGTGCAGGCGTCCGTCGATGTCGTAGTCCCGTGTGACCCGGACGGGTGCTCCGCGCGGGAGGGCGACCACCGACGCCCAGTCATGTAGCGGGTCAGGCCCGTGTGCAACCGGGGCACGATGTGCCGCACAGCCGCTCAGCGTCAGCGACAGGACCAAGGCGATTACTCTTCGCATCCGGACCTCCTGGGCTGAAAGGTGCGGGCGCCGGGACGAATGGCTCATTCCGCCCTGAGATTGCGGCTTCACCAACGGTAGCCGATGCTGGCGAAGTACTCCGGCAGACCTCTCGGCAGATCCTCGATTCGCGCCTGCCGCCGCGCGAGATCGCTCCAGCTCGATGCGCCCCGGACGCCGCTTCGCACGATCACACCGTTCGGCACCTGAAAAGCCACTCCCGCGGTCAATCCGATCACCATCGTCGTGTGTTCGAGCCGACCCGGCGCCCCGTTCGGGATCACACGCTCGCATCCAATCAGCGAGCGTGGGCACGACGACTCGCCGTTCCACCAGAGCACGCCGGGGCCGCCTCCGACGAACGGGCGAACGACGTGCGTGTTGCGAAAGTGGTAAACGACCGACGCCTGCGCGAGAGTGCGCCGCTCGTTCTGCAGCAAGTAACTCGTGAAAAACGTGGAGTGCGGCGATGTCTCCTCCCCCACAGCGATGATTCGCGACTGCGGTCCGTCGAGGCGGGCGCCGCGCAGCTCGAGCGCGACGCCGCCGGAGACCCACCAGTTTCCGTAAACCGCGCTCGTTGTGCCCCAATTCCGGTGGCATAAGGAGTACTCGAGCGGTTCGCAGCTCGCTGCTACGCCGGCACCGACCTCCACGCGCTGGGCACGGACGAGCATCGGACGGAGGACCAGAAACCCCAGCACGACGACGAGAAAGCCCGAAGCGCGCATGCCGGCCTCCACGGCGGCACTCTTTCTTCGATCGCTCGTGCCGCTACCGACACTGTGCGCGTCGGTCAGGCGTCAAGTCGTGATCGACCCGTTCGGAAACGCTGAAAAAGTATGAAAACTGACCCTTGGCAGTTGACGCGCCCGTATGCGGGTGGTACCGTCCGGCCTTCTCTGGTCGGATTGTGATAGCCCCGGCAGAGGCCCCCACGATCACTTCCTCCTGATCACGCGGGTTAACGCCAGACGCTGGCAAATTGCCGACAGTCCGGTCGCCGCCTGCCAAGGCTCAGGACGGTCCCAGACCTACTGCGCTCGGCGGGTCAATGGAGGTGTGTCATGCGGAGCATACGGGTACCTGTCGTTGTGCTGTTCGGTGCGGTTTTGGCCGCGTGGGTGACGTTGAACCCAATCGAGCTGACCGCCAATCGCGGGGTTGTGAGGATTGCTCTGGAAGACGATTGCGACACGAACGACCCAGCCTGGGATAACGCAGGCGCCGAGGGTTGTGCAATCAAGCACGGTACCGTCACTCGAGCGGAGTTCAACTTCTTCTCTGTTCAAACGGGAATGCCTCCGAGCCCTCCGGGTCCTCCGGCCGGCACGCCGCTGGCCGCAGCTGTGATCGGGCACCCATCCTGGCGCTTCGACCCGGGCTATGTCGCAGTCGGGGCCGGTCAGAGGCTCCGAATCAGGAACGAGGGCGGCCGGGGGCACACGTTCACGGAAGTGGCGAGCTTCGGCGGCGGATTCGTTGCGCCCCTCCGTTTTGGGCTGACTCCTGCGCCAGCTTGCCTCGCGATTGCTGCCGACCCGGCGCAGGTCCTGGCGCCCGGCGACGGCACCGAGGTGTCAGGGCTCACGCCGGGCACGCACCAGTTCCAGTGCTGCATCCATTCCTGGATGCGGACTCTGGTCAAGGTGCAGGCCGAAGAGTAACGAACAGAACCAGCGCCGGGGCGGCATCAAGCCGCTTCGGCGCATCCTTCTATTCGTTCTTCACGTACCTCGAACAGTTGACGGTTCATTCTCCGCGCAGCGCGATGACGGGATCGACTTTCGTCGCGCGGAGTGCGGGGATGTAGCTCGCGACGAACGCGACCATCAGGAGAAACGTCGAGACGGCGGAGAACGTGACCGGATCGAACGGGCTCACGTTGTAGAGCAGGCTCTTGGCCAGAGGCATGCCCGACGCGGCGAGCACGAGTCCGATGACGACTCCGATCCCCGCGAGCATGAGTCCCTGGCCGACCACGAGCTTGAGGACGGCTCCACGGCTGGCGCCGAGCGCGATCCGCACGCCAATCTCCTGCGTGCGCTGCGATACGGAGTAGGAAAGCACACCATAGACGCCGACCGAGGCGAGCAGCAATCCCACCACGCCAATCGTGCCGAAGACCCAGCCGTAGAGGCCGTACTGCCAGAAGCTGACGCGCCGCACGTCTTCCAGCGTGCGAATCCAGTAGACCGGGATGTTCGGATCGGACGCGCGGATGGCTTCGCGGGCGGCGGACGTGATCGAGGCGGGATCGCCCGCGACGCGAATCGTCAGCCCCGTGCTCAGTGATTCCTGATAGGCATACGGAACGAAGGCCGCCGGGCTCGCCTGGCTGTCGCTCGGGTCGATGCCGAACAAGTGCAGATCCGGAGCGACGCCGATGACGGTGAACCACTCGCGCGAATCGTCGTCGTTCGCCAGGCGGAACCGCCGGTCGATCGGATCGGCCTTGGGCCAGAAACGGTCGGCCATGGTCTGATTCACGATGGCTACCGGACTCCGGGTCGAGCCTTCCGAGTCGGTGAAGTCGCGTCCGCGGATCAGGGTGGCGCCGAGTACCTGATGGAAGTGCGCCGTCACGCCCGTGAAGGAAATGCGCGATCCTTCGCCCTTCTCGATCGCGCGTCCCTCGACCTCGATATCTCCGCCGCCGCCACCGCCGGAGATCGGAATCAGGTTCGACGCAAACGCGCCCTGAACGCCCGCCAGCGCCTCGACGCGGCGCACGACGTCCTCGACGCGCCGCAGCTTCGCAGTCTGCGGTTCGTACGGCTCACCCGTCATGTAGAACCGCATCGTCATGTGCGGACTTGGATCGAATCCCAGCTGAAAGGTGTCGAGATTGACGAACGTCCGAACGAAGAGCAGCGCGCCCACGAGCGCCACGAGTGCGAGCGACACCTGCGCCACGACGAGGGAGCTTCGCATCAGCGATCGTCCGGCGCTGTTGCCGCGGGTCCCTTCCTTGAGGCCCTCGTGCAGATCTCCGCGGGACACCTGCAGCGCCGGGAACAAGCCGAAGATCAGCGCCGTCGAGATTGCAACGCCCACGGCGTAGGCCAGCGACCGCCAGTCGACCTCCCACTGGATGTAGGCGGGGACCTGGTCCACGGGCATCATCGACGCTATCAGCCGCGTGCCGATCTGGGCGAGCACGATGCCGAGCGGAACGCTCGCGAGACCGAGCACCACGCTCTCCGTGAGCAGCTGCCGGATGATGCGTCCGCGTCCCGCGCCAATCGCCGCGCGCACGGCGAGCTCGCGCCGGCGTCCGGCGGCGCGCGCGAGCAGCAGGTTGGCCACGTTGGAGCAGGCGATGAAAAGCACGAGCGTCACACCGGCCATCATCAGCCCGAGGACCAGCGGCACATCGTCAGGAAGAAATGCCTCGCGAAGCGTCCGCGTATGCGCGCTCCAGCCCTCATTGGTCGCCGGGTAGTCTCGTGCCAGCCGCGCGGCAATTGCGTTCAGTTCCTCGAGGGCTCGCTCCGCCGTCACACCCGGCTTCATCCGTCCGAACGCAAACAGGTACCGGGCATTGCGGCGGTCTTTGATCGTCGTGGGCTCGAGCGGTATCCACAGGCGCTGGTTATTCGGAAACGCAAAGTTCGGCGGCATGACGCCGATGACCGTGTGCGGCTTTCCGTTGACGAGGATGCTGCGGCCGAGCACGTTGCGATCGGCGTGATATCGGCGGTGCCACAGAATGTCGCTCAAGATGACCACGCCGGCGGCGTTGGGTCGATCCTCATCGGCCGTAAAACCGCGGCCGAGCACAGGCGAGACGCCGAGCAGCGGAAACAGATCCCAGGAGACCGCCGCCCCGAGGTGCCGCTCCGGCTCGCTGACGCCGTCCGCGACCGTATACGCCCCGCCAGTCGTGGCACCGATCGAGCCGAACAGAGAGGTGGCTTCCTCCCAATCCTTCATGTCGAGAAACGAGAGGCCGGACTCGTCGCCCGCCCGCTCGTTCTTCTCCCCCAGGACCAGGATTCGATCCGGTTCCCTGTACGGATAGGGCTTCAGCAGCACGCCGTCGACGATGCTGAATATGGTGGTATTGAGGCCGATGCCGAATCCAAGGCAGAGAATGGCGACGACCGCGAGCCCCTTGCTGCGCCAGAGGCTTCGAATCGCATAGCGGAGGTCCTGTCGGAACATGCGTGCTTAGACGACCAGTGACGGCGTGGCGATCAAAGATCCTGCGCGCCCTGCCGCGGGCCCGCCCGCTGGCCTCCATCGTCTGGTATCTGCGCGACGCCTCCCCTTCGACCAGCACGAACTCAAGGCTTGCTCCCGCTGTTGAGTTCTCCCGATCGCTGATCGGTGCTACTGTGATGGAGTGGCTTTACGTCCGACGCCTGTGTCCACGGGGGGCGCCCGTCCACGGAGGGCGGCGACCGCAATGAGCAAATCGGCCAGCGCAGCGACGCTCAAACATGCCGAGGAAGTCGACTGGACGGGCGTGCGACTCCAGCGCGTCGAGTACGAACCTGCAGCGACGGTCTTTGCCCAGGGAGATCCAGCCACGAGCGTCATGTACGTCGACAAAGGCGCCGTAAGGCTGTCAGTCTTGTCGCACGCGGGCAAAGAGGCCGTGGTCGCCGTGCTCGATGTCGGCCATTTCTTCGGCGAGGGCTGCCTTGCGAGCCAGCTGCACCGGATGGCGACCGCGACGGCCATCGCGGCGTCCACAATCCTGACCGTTGAGAAACACGAAATGGTGCGGCAGCTCCACGCCGCACCCGCGTTCGCGGATCGCTTCCTGAGTCACATGCTGACCAGGAACATCCGAATCGAAGAGGATCTCGTCGACCAGCTTTTCAATTCTACCGAGAAGCGGCTGGCACGTACGCTGTTGTTACTTGCGCGGTACGGCGAACCCAAAGAGTCCCACCGCGCACTGCCGAAGTTGTCTCAAGAAGTCCTGGCCGAAATGGTCGGCACGACACGGTCGCGGGTCAACTTCTTCATGAACAAGTTTCGGAAGCTCGGGTTCATCGACTACAACGGCGCATTGAAAGTGAACAACTCACTCCTGGGTGTGGTGTTGCGCGACTGACGATCTCAGTGGTCGATCCCATAGTGCGCCTTCACCCCAAACGCCGACGTTGTGCATAGGACCTGCGTTCCCCCGCGGCCTGCGTGCTAGACGCGACGTCTGAAAAAGAATCCCCCGCCACCAAGGACCAGCAGCACCAGGATGATGATTAGTAGAGTGTTCGTGTCCACAGTTTCGCTCCTTACAGTTGCCTGACGAAAGAGTGCGGCCTGCCGGCGTTCTGAGGGGTTTCCCCTGCCTTCGGGATTCCGGACGGGCTCCTCATCTATATGTAGCAGCGTAGCTCCGACGAAGCGAGACGTCTGTTCCCTTCTGTACACGCTGAATTCGTTGCTGTCGTGCCGGCCACTCCTCACGTCGGCACGAAAGTCTCCCTGTGCCCTAACGGACATCGTCCCTGTGAGGCAGCAGATACACTGGCGAGAACATGCAAGCGCCCAGACCCTAGCGGCACGCCTGTCGGCAGCGTGCCGCTCTTGAAGCAGGAGATTGAGGATGAACACCTCGCACGACCTGGCGGAGGCGGCCAGGAATGAGGCGGAACAATTCAGGCGGCTGGCAGAGGAATCTCGCGAAGTGCGGGACCAGCATCGCGAAGCGCTCGAAGCAATCCGACAGGAGCAGGAGGGCTTCAGGGCAATCGCTGAGAATGCGCGGCTCTCCAGTGAAGACGCACGGGTCGCGGCTGAGGCTGCGCGTCACGCCGCGGTCGACGCGGTGCGCGCCACCGCCGATACGTTCAACGCGACGCTCGAGCAAATGAAAGTTGTCGAGGAGATGCGGCGGACCCTCCGTGAGATCAAGGACATGAACCCGCTCAACCCCCAGTAGACCACGACGTCGCGGCCTGCTCAAGGTTGCCTTGCGTAGTCAATCGGAAAGTGAATCGAGGCGAGACCGTTATGATCGGAAAGAGGCACGTTGTCGCTCTCGCGGCTGTTCTCGCGCTCGCGGGTGCCAACGTGATCGTGGCGGCACCGCAGCGACCCAATCGCGTTGGCGATCAACAAGTGGGCGATCTGTTGAACCGTCTGGACGCGAGCATCGCTGCCTTCCGCGTCAGTTTCGAGCAGGCGATCGATCGCAGCGGGAAGAGCGGCAGCCGAGCGAAAGACGACATCGGCCAATCCGTGAACGATTTCAAGCAGGCCGTGAACGATTTCAAGCAGGCGGCCGATCGCCTGCGTGATCGAGTGCAGAATCGGCAAGCTGGCGCGACCGACGTCGAAGACCTGCTCAGACGCGCGTCGTCGATCGACGGCTTCATTGCGAGCCGTGCCCTCGGCGCTGCCGCTGAACGCGATTGGCGGAGCCTGCGAGACAATCTCGACGAGCTGGCGCGGGTGTATGGCGTCGCCTGGAACTGGACCGGCTCACAAACTGCGGCCTCCCGGCTCGGCGACCAGCAGATCGGGCAACTCCTGGCACGGACGAGCAAGGACGCCGGTCGGTTTCGCCGCAGTCTCGATCGGGCGGTTGATCGGAGCCGGATTGACAGATCGCGAGAGGACAACAACATCAACCAGTTTGTGAAGGACTTCGCCGAAACGGCGAACCACCTGAGCGACCATTTCGACCGCCGTCAAGTCGTGACGAGCGACATCGAAGAGGTTCTCCGACGGAGCGTGAGCATCGACAGCTTCATGCAGCGCCATCAATTGGCGGACCAGGCCGAGAAGGACTGGCTCTCAGTGCGTCGTGATCTCGACGACCTGGCGCACGCGTACAACGTGACCTGGAATTGGAGCAATCCCCGTTACACGGGCGACGAGCGACGCACGGGGCTCTATCATCGCCTCACGGGAACGTACCAACTCGAGAGCAGCCGGAGCGACGATCCGCGTAAGGCGGCTGAACAGGCGGTGCGCACGCTGTCGTCCGACCAGCGGCAGCGTACCTATCAGCGCCTCATGAACCGGCTGAATGCACCTGAGGCGATTGCCATCGATCGCAATCAGAACACCGTCACGATGGCTTCGTCGCGCGGACCGAGGCTCACCTTCGAGGCTGACGGCCAGGTCCGCACGGAGCAGGGACACGCTGGTCGGACAGTCAATACCCGCGCCACGCTGCATGGAGATCAGTTGGTGATGACGACGACCGGAGATAGAGGACATGACTTCGCCGTCACGTTCGAACCGATTGGGGTGCGACGCGCGGTGTTCGGCGAGCCATTGCTGGCTCATCCAGCCGAGAGGCGCGGCGTCCAGGCCGCGCGGCAGCCGCATTTCTGGGATGGTCACGACCGCGATCAGCACGATGACGACACCAAAGGTAAACAGCATGTGGTTCTCGCCTGTAATCAGGTCCCCTCGTGTTCAACAATCCTGACACTTCTGCCTGGCACCTGTCTGTGCGCTTGTGCACATGGGGCTGCGTGTCTGCGCGAGCGCCACGGAGGCGGCGAGCATGAAGAAAGCGGCGGCGGTTGTACGCCCGGGCGGATGTACCGATTTGCACAAAGGGTTTGAGCGGAATGCGGCATCATGGTCTCGGGAATCAGGATGGCACGCTCGTGGTTTTGACGACGGTGGGCCCGAGGAGGTACGTGTCATGCTCGATCACACTCGTTCGCCCGAGTTCGTTATCGTTTCTGCGAAGGACATCGCCGAGCGCGCCGACGAGATCTACGTTGAGCGCGGCGACGCGGACGGCTTCGATCGTACGGATTGGCTTCGAGCCGAGCGTGAGCTGAAATCTGCCGCTCATCTCCGAGCGAGTTTTTCGGCGAGATGCAACGCGACGATCGACTCAGCGATTGATCCTGATAGTGCTCCTTCACCTTGGCGACGATCTGCGGATCGGTCAGTTTGTCCGTCGTCTCGACTCCAGACAATGCGCTCAAACAGCGCCTTGGAGCGACCGAGATGCGCCTTGAGTTCCAGCTTGGCCTCACCCGGCCCGAAGATCAGAAGAGCCTTGGGTTCCCCCGCCGTGATTGGTGCAGGAGGGATCAGAGAACGTCAACCAGCCCGTAACTGCAGGGCCCACATCACTGGAGCGCTGCTTCTGATCGACATTTATTATTCGCCCAGGTTCGCGATCGTTTTCTGCGCAAGATATCGCCAAGCGCGCCTACGAGATCTACCTTGACGGCGGCCAGCGAGACGGCTTCGATCGAGAGGATTGGCGACAGGCGGAGCGTGAGCTGAAAGTGCCGCCGATCGCTGCTTGAGTGTTCCCGCGGGAGGCGAAGTGCGATGAGGTGACGAGGCGATGATGGCGGCCGTGACTAGCACGAGGAGCAGATTCGCCGTGGAATCCGTCGGTAACTTCGCTCGGAAGCTTACGGACCTGACGATTGGACACTGCCGCCTTGTTGCCATGGCCTATGGTGCTGGCTACGCGCTAGGAAGGTTGGCGTCACACCGGTGCGGCAAAAACGATGTCGCGATGTGCTTGATCATCTTGTTCTGGTTTGTGTCGCCGAATGTTCGGCTATGACGAATCCGCGGGAGATTTCTGCCAAGGTCCTGCTGATCGACCGACGACTTCGTCGTGTACCGATGTGTCACGTTGACATGGAGGCTGGTCGTCGCCGACGATCTCGAAAAACACGACTTCGCAGCTGTTTGTCGAATTGGCCGTCGGTCTTGAAACGGCCGATTGCCGCCTTCAAGGCCTCGACGTCCGCCGTCCACGAATCGCTGAGAAGCGCGCGCTTCTTGCCGTGATCGCCATCGCACCTGCGCCTCCGCGCGAATTGTAATCATTGCTTTACTCATTGCGTGCTTCTTCGGAATTCCCCGACTGTTACTGGTCGCGTGACACGCAGCGTCAATCATGCCACCGCCAATTCCGCTCATCGGCGCCGCTCGCGCTGATGCCGTTCGGGAATCGGCGAGATGACGGCTTCAGTCGTCAGCAGGAGCGACGCGATCGATGCGGCGTTCTGCAGGGCCGAGCGGACCACCTTGGTCGGATCGATCACGCCGGCCTGCACCAGGTTCTCGTAGCGCTCGGTCTGGGCGTTGAAGCCCTCGTCGTCGTTCATCTCCCTTGCCCGCTGCACGACAGATCGAGCCTTCGTGACCGGCGTTGGTCGCAATCCATCGCATCGGTTCCTCGATCGCGCGCGGATGATCTTGACGCCGACCTGCTCGTCGGCCTCGACCGCCAGGTGCTCGAGCACCTTCGCTGCCCGCAGCAGCGCTACGCCGCCGCCGGCACGATGCCCTCTTCGACGGCCGCTTTCGTCGCGTGCATCGCGTCCTCGACGCGCGCCTTCTTCTCCTTCATCTCGGTCTCGGTCGCCGCGCCGACCTTGATGATCGCCACGCCACCGACCAGCTTGGCGAGTCGCTCCTGCAGCTTCTCGCGGTCGTAGTCGGACGTCGTGTCCTCGACCTGCGTCCGCAGCTGCTTGACACGACCCGCGATCGACGCCGAGCTGCCCGGCGCCTTCCACGATCGTCGTGTTGTCCTTGTCGATGGTGATCTTCTTGGCCTGGCCGAGGTCGTCGATCGTCACGTTCTCGAGCTTCACACCGAGGTCCTCGGTGACGGCCTTGCCGCCGGTCAGGACCGCGATGTCTTCGAGCATCGCCTTCCGGCGATCCCCGTAGCCCGGCGCCTTCACCGCGGCGACCTGCAGCGTGCCGCGCAGCTTGTTGACGACGAGGGTCGCCAGCGCGTCGCCCTCGAGGTCCTCGGCGACGATCAGCAACGGACGGCCGGCACGCGCGACCAGCTCGAGCACCGGCAGGAGGTCTTTCATCGAGCTGATCTTCTTCTCGTGGATGAGGATGACCGGATTCTCGAGCACGACTTCCATCCGTTCGGGATCGGTGACGAAGTACGGCGACAGATAGCCGCGGTCGAACTGCATGCCTTCGACGACCTCGAGCGAGGTGTCCATGCCCTTGGCTTCTTCGACGGTGATGACGCCGTCCTTGCCCACTTTCTCCATCGCCTCGGCGATGATGCGCCCGATCGTCTCGTCGTGGTTCGCCGAGATGGTGCCGACCTGGGCGATCATCGACCCGGTCACCGGCTTGGACATCTTCTCGAGCTCGCTCGTGATCGCCTCGACGGCCTTGTCGATGCCGCGCTTGACGGCCATGGGATTGGCGCCGGCGGTGACGTTCTTCGCGCCTTCGCGATAGATGGCCTGCGCCAGCACCGTCGCCGTCGTGGTGCCGTCTCCGGCGACGTCCGAGGTCTTGCTCGCCACTTCCTTCACCATCTGCGCGCCCATGTTCTCGAGCGCGTCCTTCAGCTCGATCTCCTTCGCGACGGTGACGCCGTCCTTGGTGATGGTCGGCGACCCGAACTTCGCCGTCGAGGATGACGTTCCGCCCTCTCGGTCCGAGGGTCACCTTGACCGCGTTGGCCAGGCTGTTGACCCCGCGAAGAATCCCCTGCCGCGAGGCATCGCCGTACACAATCTGTTTTGACCATTCAAGTTGGAGCCATCTCGTCTCCTCGTTCAGGCCTCGTCGTCGATGATCGCCAGGACTTCGTCCTCCCGCATGATGAGGTAATCCTCACCATCGAGCTTGATCTCCTGGCTCGTGTATTTGCCGAACAGGATCGACATCGCCGGCCTTGACATCGAGGGCGACGCGCGTGCCATCGTCTCTGCACCTTGCCGCTGCCGGCGGCGATCACCGTGCCTCGTTGCGGCTTCTCCTTCGCGGAGTCCGGGATGATGATTCCGCCGCTGCTCTGCTCGCCCTCTTCGAGACGGCGGACGATGATTCGATCGTGTAGCGGCCTGACATCCATAAGTTGCCTCCCAACGTCTGACAGAACGGATCACTCCGGTGGGGCCCCGCCTAGCGTGTCCGAAGGTCCCCTTCTCCGACGCGTCAGAGCAACCCTGCGATCCACAACAGCAATCGCACGCACAGCGCGATCGGTATTCCGATGGCCAAGATCACGAAAGGGATGCAGAGTACGACGCCCACCGCCGCAAACAGGTCGCCGATGACCGCGGCCGCACGCCGGAGCGGGCCGGAACCGACGAGCGGCCGGGCCAGCTTGAACGGTGTCGCGAGGGTTGCCCTCGTCAGCGTCCCTGCTTCAAGGCGGTTCGTGGCGAACGTCACGGTGTACCGCCCAGCCGTTCGGTCGGCGAATCGCGGTAGAGCGCCGCGCCCTGACTGCCTTCAGGGCCTCCCTGCGTGCGCGATCGCAATCGGCGACCCACGCGGCATACGTCGCGATCGCCGCCAGTCGCGTGGCATCCCAGTGCTGCCCGCACCTGACGCACCGCCAGTCGCCGCCGGCCTCGATCGCGTTCCGGGTCACGGACGTGGGCGTATGGCACATCGGACACGTTGCACATCGCACGTCCGGTTCATTGTCTAGCTGCGCTGCTGTCGTGTGGGGTCGTGAAGAGCTGTGAGTCATAGCTAAAGTTGAACCTCAGAGATTGACCATCAGAGATCGGATGGCCGATACAACGCGTCGTTGTAGAACGTGAATGAGATCTTTCGCGCACTGGTCATACCGGACTCCTAACGTGTGCCGCATCTAGAGCGTGACACGCTCGTTGGTGCTCGTCTGTGCCGCAATGCACACCAGCGGAGCTTGTTCGCCCTCGCCTGGGCGGCCGTGCTGGGGTTGGTCTTCAAGCACACGCTGAACCTGTGCAGGCAGCCGCACCCCTGCAGTTCGGCGACCTGGCGTCGTCCAGTCCCGTTGAGAACAACGCGCTGGGTCCGACCAGACTTATCTCGGCGGGCGGCTATCTGGGCACGGGCGGCAGCTTCAGCTGGCGTGTGGTCGCCAAGCGCCGGCGCAATCATTCCGTTCAGGGTGGGGGCCGCAGCGGTCTATCGCCGCTCATACACCACCTTGCCGCCGGCTGATCGTGTACAACACACGCGCCTTGAGCAGCCGCGCCGGGTCGGAGCGGCCCGCCTCGACCAGGTTCGTGTCGATCACCGCAAAGTCGGCCAGCTTGCCGACGGCGATCGTGCCTTTGATGCTCTCTTCGAACGAGGCCCACGCCGGATTCTTCGTCGCCGCATCGATCGCTTCTTCGATCGTGAGGCGTTCGCCCGGGAACCAGCCGCCGCGGGGCTCACCACCGAGCGTTCGCCGTGATGTCGCGGCATACAGGCCGTAGACCGGGTTCAAAAAGTAGCGGGCCGCGTTCGTGCCGGGCTGTCGCTGCCAAACACCAGCACGGCGCCCGCGTTCCTCAGCGTGCGGAACGCATACGCGCGGCGCGATCGTTCGGCGCCGATCCGCTCCTCCATCCAGCGCATGTCGTCGGAGATGTGATACGGGTTCACCTCGGCCACGAGGCCGAGCCTGCCGAGTCTCGTGCGCATCGCCGGGATACAGCACTTGCGCGTGAATCACGCGCCACCGGTGGTCGGTGCCGAGCAGTTTCTCCTGCGTCAGCACCCGCTCGTAGACGTCGAGCAGGATGCGCACGGCCTTGTCGCCGATCGCGTGCACGTGCGGTGTGAGGCCCGCTGCGTGCGGCCTGGACGAGCAGCTTCTCCATGTTGCCCGGCGGCGCGTCGGTGTACCGTCTGCGCGGGCGTCATCTCGTCCGCGGCGCCGTCGCGGCCTTCGGGCCGCATGATCGGCCGCAGCGTCGCCCTTGTTCTTCGGATCGATTCGAGGTACGGCTCGAAGAACATCGCCGTGCTCCCGCCCATGATCCCGTCCACCCACGCCTTGTAGCCGATGTACTTCAGCCAGTGGTCGCCGAATCCCCGCGTGATGCCGAGCGGCTCGACGTGCGCGACCATGTCCAGCGTCGGTCGGAGCAGCATGCGCGCGTCCAGCTCGCCACGCGCATGCAGGTGCTGGTACGCGCGCAGCTGCGGCCCAGACGTCAGATCCTGAATCGAGGTCACGCCGCCTTCGCGCGCTTCCTGGAGCACTGCGCGGACCTGCGCGAGCCGCTGTTCGAACGAGATCGGCGTCACAGCCTTGCGCACGATCTGCACCGCGGACCCGCGCAACACGCCGGTCATGCGTCCGTTTGCATCGCGGACGAATTCGCCACCCGCTGGATTCGGCGTCGCGTCCGCGACGCCGGCCAGCTTCAAGCGCGAGGCTGTTCGCGAGGAACGCGGATTGATCGAAGCGATTCACCAGCACCGGATGATTCGGCGTCACGTCGTCGACGAGCTGCCGATCCGGCATGAAGGACCGCGGGGCGCGCCTGCTCCACCCGCTGCTGCAGGTGCGCCCGGGCTGCCCTGTCCCCACTGCTCGTACGCGCCCCAGTCGCCGCGTGTGATCCAGCTGCCCGCCGGCAGCCGGGAGGCTGCTTGCGCGATGCGCTCGCGGAACGTCTTCGCCTCGTGCACGTCGAGCAGGTTGGCGCCGGTGAGCAGCGCGCCCGTGGACTCCACGTGCACATGCCCGTCGTTGAAGCCGGGACTGACGAACGCGCCGTTCAGATCGATCACGCGCGTGGACGATCCCGCGGCCTGGCGCATCTCCGCGGAGCTGCCCACGCCGACGATGCGCTCGCCACGCACGGCGACGGCTTCGGCCCATGGCCGTACGGAATCGAGGGTGTACACGCGGCCGCCGACGAGAATCAGGTCCGGCGGCGCGGACTGGGGCGCCTGGTTGCCGGCCAACAGCCCCGCTCCGGCGAACAGGGTGAACAACGCGACCACTGATCGAGGTTTCATGCGCGCAGTGTAATGCCAGCAGGCGAGGGCCGGGTACCTCCTGGGCGCGGGCCTGGCGGGTACGCAGCTCCGAGCCTCTCAGCTGTCAGACAAGCCCCCTCTCCTTCAAGATCCTGCTGACAGCTGACACTCGGGGGTTCCTATCGAGACACGTGATGTCCGGGACTCGTCACTCCCCGCTCGCGTCACTCGTCAGCATCGAAGACACAGCGGATGATGTCTGCATCGGTTCGGACGCTCGTGCCGGGCCTCTGTTCCCTCACCCACGTCAGAATTCACCGAGCCGCGGGTAGCCGGACGTGCCGTCGAACAGCCTCGCGTCGTCGATGAGGACGACGTGACCGCGGACGGGGTGTGCGAGGAGCGCGGTGATCTCCGCGATGACGGGCGTATCCACCGCGCCTCGCCCGCTTTCGCCGCCCATGTAGTGGCCGTCGAGCCAGAACAGTGCCGGCGCGTCGAGCGATGCCAGCACCTCCGGCAATCGTGTGGCGCTGTCGCCAAGCAGCAGTTGAACGTGTCGCTGGCCGGCAAATCGTCTGACGGCCTGGGCGTGCAGGGCCGGCGCGATCTCTATCGAAACGATCCGGTCGACGTGCCCGATCATCGCCTGCACCATCTCACCGGTGTAGGTGCCGGTCTCGATGAAGGCACGGAGCCGGTAGCGTCGCCGGTAGCCGAGGAGCGTGCGCTGCTTGACGACATTCGGAGGCGGAATCGGCTTCCCGGTGAGCCACCACTGGAAGGCAATCCGCGCCCTGGTCAGCCGGATGAGAGGCGGCGAAACCGACAGACGGCGCCAGGCAGCGCGCCACCCGCGGGGAGTTGCCGCGGTCGCAAAGACGAACATCCTGGAGTATTTCGATCGACCTATGACGACATGAATCGCGAACGCGCATTCTGCTGATTCTCGTCAGCACATCGGTAACTGGTACTGCAACGACGGCCTCGAATGACCCTGATGGTGCGTTTCAGACGATTGCGCGTCGCGCGCCAAAATGACATTGTCACCGGCGGGGGGGCACGATCGTCAAAAACATCGAGGAAACCGACGTCGGGCCTTAAGAATTCGTAGTCAGCAGGTCTCGGTTCAAGCCCGATCAACGAGTTAAGCGGATGCATCAACGCCAACAAGATCGACGACCGATGCGTCTTCGACACTCACGCTAGGGCCTCAACACGATGTCGGCAACTGTACTGCAACCACTGACTCTGACCTTGTCGCTCCGATTTGACACCGGCCGTGCTTGCGCCTGCACGACAGAGATCGGTACGATCGCTGGACGGTACGGATCGCACGCACGGGATTCGCCGTGCGGCGCTCCTCGACCAGTAGAAACTCGACCAAACGCTTCGAGAGGAACCTCAACATGACGACAACGCAAGAGACATTGCAGGCCACCAGCGTCGTGCCGGGCCTGACCGTGGACGATCTTCAGAAGAGCGTCACCTTCTATGAAGGGCTGGGCTTCACGGTCGATGAACGGTGGGAAGAGAAGGGCACGCTACTCGGCGTGATGCTGCGGGCGGGCAAGACCCAGATCGGACTGAACCAGGACGACTGGAAGAAAGGCCGCGATCGCAAGAAGGGCGTAGGAATGCGCATCTTCATCGGGACGAGGCAGAACGTCGACGAGCTCGCGGCGCGCGCGAGGGGCGCCGGCATCAAGCTCCACTCGGAGCCGCACGACACGGAGTGGAAGGGCCGCGCCTTCGAGGTGACCGACCCGAGCGGCTTCCTGCTGACGATTGCCTCGGAAGAGAAATAGCCGCGCACCGCGGAGACCTTCCGTTGCAAAACCATTCGAACGCCGCCGTTCACCCGGCGGCGTCGAATGCCTGACGGATCCAGGCGATGAGCTCCGGATCCACCTCCGCCTGGTCCGTCAGCTTCACCTTGTACTGACACATCTGCCCTGCCGGCAGCTCGATCAAACGCCCGGTCCCCTTGACGCCCTTCATGTTGAGCCCGACCTCCACGCGCGTGTTCGTGGCCGGGCCGATCGTCGCAAACTGCTTCGAGCGCCGGAGGCTCAGGTACCCCTTCTTGGGCGCGATCTCGAATGAGCCGAAACCGTCCACGGACTTCATGATGCGATCGTGGATCGGCCGCAGCGGCGCCTTGGCACCGGCATAGATCTCGTCGAGCACGTCAGCGGTGCTCTTGCCCGCTGCCTGCGCCGCGCTGGAACCGTCGGACTGCAGCACGTAGTGGACGAGCGTGTTGGCATCGCCGTGGCCCATGCCAAGCTCGCGCTTCAGCATGTCGCGAATTTCTCCGTGCCTGGTCAAGCCGCTCTTCTTGACGACCGACGCCAGCGCGTCGAGCGTCTTGCCGGTTCGTTTCTCGATGTTGGCGAGCTGCGTCGCGTAGGCCTTGTCCATGGTCCGCCTCCTGTCCTGATCTGCTGCCGGTTCTTTTACGCGATCAGGAGAACCCCGGTACTGCCGGGGCGCTAGAATACCCGACACGTCGACCGGCGGTTCAGGATCGGACGCCCGGCGGACGTCTACACCATACGTCACGAATCGGCGCCAGGGAGATGGACATGACCGTGCAGTTCCGAATCTTTGAGAGTTCGAGCAAGTCCTGGACGACGCTGGTGTCCGAGGCGAGCGACTTCGCCACGGAGGTCGGCAAGGAGCGCCTGATCAACATCTCGGTCGCGGCCTCCGGGGGCACCGACATGCTCGGCGTCGGGGGAACCGGCGTCATCGTCGTCTGGTATTGGGAGTGAACGGCCGCTGTCACATTCCGAGGAGATCCGGACCATGAGCGACACGACAACGAGTAGCGCGAAGGCGGGGATCGGGTTCGGCTGCGCCCTCGCCATCACGATTTCCTGGAGCCTGTGGCATTCGGTCCTGTGGGCCTGCATACACGGGCTGTTCGGCTGGATTTACGTGGTCTACTTCATGCTCACACGACGGACCTGAGAAGTCCGGCTGAAGCCGGACACTACGAGTGTTTTGACGAAGCGGAACGAGTATCATTCCGTGCGTCCGGACTCTCCGACAGATAGCGCATGATTGGCACCCGGCTCTCGCACTACACCATCTCCGACCGCCTCGGCGAGGGCACGTCATCAAGGCCGTTCTCGATTGGTACGATCGGTTTTTGGGACCTGTTGCAACGACTGGATAGCGGCACCAGGGTTCAGGGTTCAAGGTTCAGGGTTCAGGTTCGATCTTGGGCACCAGGCGCAGCCCGGGGTGTATCATGCCCCCCGGCGAAGGGCTTGCCGCGCATCTTCATCAGCTACCGCCGCGAGGACAGTTCGGGGTACGCCGGACATCTGTACCAGACGCTGAGCGGGACGTTCGGCTCCGACTCCGTGTTCATGGACGTCGACAACCTGCAGCCGGGCCAGGATTTCGTTGACGCCATCCGGCGGACGCTGGCCGAGTGCGACGTGCTGCTGGCGATCATCGGTCGCAGATGGGTCACCGCCGCGGACGCGGACGGCCGGCGGCGCATCGAGGACGAAGCCGACTTCGTCCGTCTGGAAGTGGAAGCCGCGCTCGATCGGAAGATCCGCGTGATCCCGGTGCTCGTCGATCGTGCGTCCATGCCCCGCCGTCAGGATCTGCCCGCTTCGATCCAGCCGCTCACGACGCGTCACGCGATCGAGATCTCCGACGATCGGCGCGCGTACGATATCGAACGGCTCGTGCACAGCCTCGATCCCTCGATCGGGTCTCCCGCCCCTGACGCCGCGCATCGTTCACCGGAGCCGGTCACTGCCGAACCGGCGCCGGTTCCTCGGCCTGCCGGACCATCCGTGTTGTCCAGGTTGAGAACGAACTGGCAGTGGCCGGTCGGCCTCTTCGGGTGTGCAGTGTGCTGGGCCGTTGCAGGCACACGCGCCTGGGAAAAGTGGAGCGCAGACGACGGTCTTTTCATCTTCGGACTGACAGGCCTCGTGACGGCGCCGGTGACGGCCGGCATCCTGTGGTTTCTGCTCAGGAACCGCTACCCCACGCATGTGTGGAGGCAGTTCGCCGTGCGCCTCACCGTGGCGTGCACCATGATCTGGAGCGCCATCGCACAGGCTGGCAGCCACACGGCAGTGTTCGCCGTCGCGGCGAGCCTGGCCGCGACCATCGCGATCTGGCGCGGGACGCGAGAGGGTTCTCAGGCCGGGAGCGCCGGCTTCACGCGGAGAATCTCGTGGAAGGCGATCTTCCTCGGCATCGCGATATGGGCCGCGCTCGGGTTCCAGCCGATGGCCGGCGCGCTCGACGACCTCGCCTTGCTCCACGTCGTCACCGAAGCAGGGGTCGCCGCCGCCCTCGTCCTTTCCGTGTTGCACGTGCGCCGGTGGTGGCGCGCCGAGCGCGGCGCGAGATTCAAGCGCGATCTGGCGGTGCCCTTCGTGCTCCTGTCAGCCGTGATGATCTTCTGGGGAGGAGTCGGGGGGCGAATCACGAACGATCAGCGTCAGCTTCTTCAGGACGTCACGGTCACGGTGGAAGGTCCGACGCTGCTCGGTCCAATGACGACAAGGTGCAAGAGCGACGAGAGCGGCTTGTACTACTGCAGGCATCTTCTCGCTCTGCCGATGGAGCAGGTGGTAATGTTCGACGGTGGACGCTATGTCGATCGGAAATACCGGGCGGTGATCGTCCCGCCCCTTCGAACGACGATAGATCCCACGCTCGCGACGTTCTCGCTCGAAACGCTCACGCTCAGCGAGACCGTCCTGCGCATGCAGCCCCCCTGGCCGTTTTCTTCCGGCGCGGTCCGCGATGTCCTGCGCTGACGGCGCGCCGCCAGCTAGTGGATCGTAGGCGCGCAGAACTTGTCGAACGCCTGCGTCAGCGCGTGCGCGATGTTGTCGGCGGTCTGATTCTCGATCTGGCGGCGCTCCATCATGTACACGAGCTGTCCGTCACGCAGGATCGCGATCGACGGAGACGACGGCGGGTACGGCGCGAAATAGCCGCGGGCGCGCTCGGTAGCCTCGATGTCGCCGCCGGCGAACACGGTCGCGACGACGTCGGGCGTGACGGAGTGCTTGAGCGCGAGCGCGATGCCCGGCCGCGCCTTTCCAGCAGCACACCCGCACATCGAGTTCACGACGACCATGACGGTCCCTTTTGTCTGACGAATGAGCGCATCGACATCGCCCGGCGTTCGCAGCTCGCGCACACCGAGGTCCGTCAGTTCCTGTCGCATCGGGCCGATGAACGATTCCGGATATGCCATTTCCCTGGTCTCCTCGAACGGGTCCGCCTGAAGGCGGACACTACATCTGTATTCTAGTCGTCAAGACGCAGGAAGTCGCGCATCCGGTCCAATTCCGCGTCGAGCTGCCGGCTGAAGGCGCGACCCGAGGGTTTCGCGCGAACGTACCCCACGTCCGATCGCAACATGCCGTCCCTGACCGATAGATTCGCCCATCCAATGACGCGATCGCGCCACAGCATCGGCAGCGCGTAGTACCCCAGCTTGCGCTTCGGCAGCGGCGTGTAGGCCTCGAACCGGTACGCCCAGCCCCACAGGATCTCGAACCGGCCGCGGTCCCAGACGATGGGATCGAACGGTGAAAGGAGCCTGACCGTGTCGTCCGGCGGCTCACGCGGCATGCGCTCGGCCCTCGGCCAGTACCAATCGACGCCGTCGACGCGCGCGTGAGCCAGGCGTTCTCGCGCGCGCTCGATGGCCGCGCGGAGATCGCGGCGCAGGTGCGGCGCGGCGTAGCGCAGGCGGTTGATCAGGGACGCGAGGCCCGTGCGCGTGAGCGGCGCGTACGGGCGGACTGCCAGATCGGCCAGCGCATCCACCTGCGCGCGCCGCGCCGCGGCGTCGCCCAGCCGGGGCGCATGCTCGTGCGCCGAGTAGATCCGGATCCCCCGCTCGCGCTTCACGACTCGGAGCAGCCCTCGATAGTGCATGAGGTTCATCATGTGCGTCGTCGCCGTCGACGATCCGCCCCAGAAGTTGGTGACGCGGCCGTGCAAAAAATGATCGTCAGCCTCGCGCGGGTGGACAACGCCGCGTTCGCGCACGAACGCCAGCAGCGCGTCCGCCTGAGGGTTGCGGGACCGGCTCCACGGCAGCGGACCACTCCGCGGGTGCATCAGCGCGTGATACCCGCGCGGCAGGAAGCCGTAGTTGACGAAGAAGTCCTCTTCGATGTCGAGGTGCGGGTAGCGGCGCTCCAGATCGCCGGCGCGGTAGCCCCGGACGCGGTGGCGAAGCGTCAGGTCCTGCGCCCTGGCGGGCGCGCGAATCGGATCGGCCTGCACGAACCCGAGCTTCTGCAGCGCGCGCGGCAGCGTGGTCGGCGGGAAGAGCGTTCGCGCGACAGCGTAACGGCGAAGGTCATCGAGCGTGAGGGGCATGCGGCATGACGTCGATACAACGATACGTCATGTCGAGTCGCAGCCCGTCGGCCGGCAGTTCAAGAACCTGCTTCTCTCACGAATCCGCACGAACCGCATCCAGCGGATCGACTCTTGTCGCCGTCCGCGCGGGAATCACGCTTGCCGCCACCGCGACCGCGACGAGCGCCGCCGACGCGAGGGAAAAGACGACCGGATCGACGGCGCTCACGCTGAACAGCATCGAGCGAAGGACGCGGGTGGCGACGGAGGCTACCGCGAGCCCGACCAGGACACCGCCGACCGCAAGGCGGAAGCCGTCCTTGACGACGAGCGCACGGACGGATCCAAGCTGCGCCCCAAGGGCGATGCGGATTCCGAGCTCCCGCCTGCGACGGCTCACCGCGTAGCTCAGGACCCGGTACACGCCGACCGCCGCGAGCGTGAGCGCAAGCACGGCATACACGCCAATCACCAGCATCGCGAATCGTTCCTGCTCGATGCCGTCACGAACGACATCCGCGAGCATGCGGGGGCGATGGAGCACGAGGGCAGCATCGATGGCAGAGAGTTCGCGGCCGAGCTCGGTCAGCACGCCGGCGGCCGGCGCGATCGATCGAAACGATCTGCGTCAGGGCCCAGAGACGGTTCGCCGCGAACTGGCTGTGCGAGTGATAGACCATCGGCCTGATCGGTTCGCGGACCCCAATCGAGACGTCGCCGACGACGCCGATCACCTCGAGATCGGCGCCGCCGGTGCGGAGGCGGACGCCGATCGGATCCTCGGATGGGAACATCCGCCGGACGAACGCCTGGTTGATCACGACCCGGCGCGTGGCGGCCGTGCGATCCTGAGGCGCAAACGTCCGGCCGCGGACGACAGGAATGCCGAGGGTCCGGAAATACTCACCCTCGACGACCCGCTGGTTTGCCGATACGCCGCGCTCATTGGGCCTGTCCGGGCGTGTCGTGCCCCAGACGTGATACGGACCCGTCACGGGCAGTCGCGATACGGCGCCGACGGATCGGACGCCCTGGATCGCCGCGATCCGGCGCTGGAGCTCCACGTGGAAATCGGCGCGTGCCTGCGGATCCGCGTACCGGCCTGACGGCAGGTGCACCTCGAACGTCAGGACGTTGTCGGGACGGATGCCCAGGTTCACGGACGACAGCCGCTGGAAACTGCGCACGAGGAGGCCGGCGCCGATGACCAGCACGAGCGCCAGCGCGATCTGACAGACCACCAGCCCGTTCCGGAAGCGGACCTGACGACGGCTGCCGCTCGCGGAGCGCGACGTCTCCCGCAGCACGCGCTCGAGGCCCGGACGTGCGAACTGCAACGCGGGCGCGAGGCCGAACGCCAAGCCGGCCAAGATCGCGACGCCGAGGCCGAACGCGAACACGATCAGACTCGATTCGCCACCGGATCGCGCCACGACGTCGGGCGCCGCAGCGAGCAGCGCACGCGTGACGGCCGCGCCGAGCAGCAGTCCCGAAATGCCCCCCGCGACGGAGAGCAGCAGGCTCTCCAGCACGAGATGCCGCACGAGGCGCCATCGCGCGCACCCGAGCGCCGCGCGAATCGCGAGCTCGGACTCCCGCGCGGCGCTTCGCGCGAGCACGAGGCCCGCGATGTTGACGCACGCGATCACGAGCAGCAGCCCGACGGCGCCGAAGAGCAGCCAGAGGATCGGGCCGGCCCTGCCAACCGTGTCTTCCTGAAGCGGCGCGACACGGACGGACGGAGCCGGACCGTTGGCGTCGTAGCTTGATTTCATCTGCGTGCCGATTGCCGAGAGCTCGGCCTCTGACTGCGCGACCGTAGCGCCAGGACGCAGCTTCGCGACGGCACTGAGGTAGTGGTTCGACCAGGAATTGGACCCGCCCGCCTGCATGTTAATGGGCGTCCACACTTCGACATCCGGCTGCAGGGGATCCACGAAGGTGCCGGGAAGCACGGCCGCGACTCTGTGCGGTATGCCGTTCAGCGACAGCGAGCGGCCTGCCGCGTCCATCGCGCCGCCGAGATACTCGCGCCAGATGCGCTCGCTCACGACCGCGATCCTCGCGTTCGGGACCTCGTCCGCCCGGTCGAACATGCGTCCCACGAGCGGCGCGGCACCCAGAATCTCGAAATAGTTCGCGCTGACCTTCAGGCTCTGGACGCGTTCCGGCCGGGCACGATCGGTGAGGTCGAGCCCTTCCACAGAATAGGTGTAGACCGCGGCGATATCCAGCGTCCGGCTCCGGTTGCGATACTCGATCAGCAGCAGGCCCGGAAAGTAGTCGTCCGTCGTGCTGGTGCGGTGGTACGCGCGGACGAGGCGATCGGGCTCGTCGTAAGGTAACGGACGCAGCACGACGGCATCGAGGACACCGAACACAGCCGCGTTCGCGCCCACGCCGAGCGCAAGCGTCGCGATGACGATGGCGGCGAACCGCTTGGCCGATGCGACGGAACGCGCCGCGGAAATCAGGTCGCGCGTGAAGTTCTCCAAGAAGTCTCCTGTGAGTCACCGGCCTGGAGCACGGGGGTTCGACAGGCTTTGACGGGCGCGGCGGCGGAAAGGTTTGGTGCGGGTTCGACTATGATCTCCGGACTTCAATGGTCGAGTCGACCCTGCCTCCGATCCTCACCGCTCATCTCTTCGCCGAGCTCGACGACGACCTGCTCGAGCTCCTCGAATCGTTGACGCCCGACGACTGGACGCGCCCGACGATCGTCCCGCGCTGGAACGTCCGGCAGATCGCCGCCCACCTTCTCGACACGGCGCTGCGCCGGCTTGCGTTTGGCAGGGACCGCGCCGAACTCCAGGCAAGGCCGGCGACGAGCCTGACAGATCTCGTGAACACGATGAACGCCGAGGGCGTGGCCGTGTACGGCCGCCTGAGCCCGCGGCTCCTCGTCGCAATGATGCGTCCGGCCGCGCGGAACCTGTCGGACTACCTGACGTCGCTCGATCCCCTCGCGCCGGCGGCGATCGGCGTGAGCTGGGCCGGCGAGGATCGATCGGCGAACTGGTTCGACATCGCGCGCGAGTTCACCGAGCGCTGGCACCATCAGCAGCAGATCCGGCTCGCGACCGATCGGCCTGGCATCATGACGCCGCGCCTCTACGCTCCGGTGCTGGACTGCTTCATGCGCGCGCTGCCCTACGCCTACCGGGACATCGCCGCGAGCGTCGGAGACGCCGCGCGTATTCACGTTCCGGGCGAGTGCGGCGGCACGTGGCTTCTCGATCGGCGCACCGAAGGGTGGAGCCTCGTCACCTCGGCCGATCCCTCGCGCATCGTCTCGAACACGTCGATCGCTCCAGAGATCGCGTGGCGGATCTTCACCAAGGGCATCAGCCCGGAGAACGCGCGCGAGCACGCGACGATCGAGGGCGACGATCGGATCGGGTCCGGCGTGCTGCGCATGATCGCGATCGTCGGGTGACGAGTGCGTCATCAGCTCGGCTGTTCCATTCGGGAACGGCTCTTGCTACGTCTGCTGTATGGGTATCTCACGACAAGTCGTTCAGTACGGACAGCGCCGGATGACGCGACGGATGCTGCGCGCGGCTCCTTGGGTGGGCGGCATCCTGGCGCTCGCCACGCTGGGCGCGGCGATTCGCCGGAAGGGTGCGGTGCGCGGAACCGCCGATACGATCCTGGACTTCATCCCGTTCGTCGGCGGCATGAAGAACGCGGTCGAAGTCGTGCGCGGGCGGGATCTCCTCAAAGACCGGCCGCGGACCTGATCCTCGAGCAGGCCCGCGGCTCTTCGATCAGAAATACATCTTCACTCCCAGCTGGATCTGGCGAGGCGTCGTCGAGAGCGTGCGAATGGTGCCGAAGTCGGTGGACGACCGGTTGCCATTCGGCGAACCGAAATTGCTCCTGTTGAGCACGTTGAAGGCCTCGACCCGGAACTCGAGCCGGCTGTCCCTGAACCCCAGTCCAATGCCCTTGTGAAGGCCCAGGTCGAGCGCATACACCGCAGGACCGCGCGCGACGTTTCTCGGCGCATCGCCGAACGGCTGCGTGCGATCGGTCGGGATCACGACGGTGTCGCGGTTCAGGTAGTTGTCGACCGTGCCGTTGCCGTACACGTCGCCGGTCACGTTGGGCCGGTACGTCGGCGCGCCGCTGACCGAGAAGGTGCTGCTCGGCGAGTAGCTCAGATTCACGGGCAGACCACTCGTCATCGTGTTGATCGCGGTCAGGCGCCACCCGCCGACGAAACCTTCGAGAATCGGGTTCAACTCGGTCGCCCAGCGGCGATCGCGTCCGAACGGCAGTTCCCAGACGACGGTCGTCGTGTTGTTCACGGGCTGGTTGTACCCGGAAGTCCCCCACTCGCCCTCGATGTCCCGGAAGTTGACGCGGCTGTTGTCGCCGTTGTTCGCCTCGAGATGGCCCGACGCGTTGTCCCGCGCCTTGGAGTACGTGAACGAGTTGAGAAGATACAGGCCGCGCGTGTACCGGCGCTCGACCTTGATCTGCAGCGCGTGATAGTTCGCCCTGCCGCCGTCGAACGCCGCCTGGATGAACTGGTAGCCCTGAATCGGGCGCCGAGCCTGCAGCGGAACGTCCTCGCCGGCGTTGTTGGGACGCGCCTGGTTGTAGTCGCCGAGGATCACGAGATTCCGGCTGCGGTTGCCGATGTACGCGACGTCCACCAGCAGGTTGGTCAGGATCTCGCGCTGCACGGTGACGTGCCAGTTCTGCACGTTCCCCGTGTTCGTGTCCGGCGGAATGTAGTTGACGCGCCCGTTCAACGGGTTGAAATTCGCCGGGACGTTCAAGCCCTCCGGGTATCCCTGCTCGGTCAGGCGGAAGCACGTGGTTGGCGACTGGTTGCCCGTGCACGGACCCTGCGACGGCTGCTGCGCGATGGCGATCGGCACGACGTGCGGACCGTTGAAGGACAGGAGATTCTCGCCGCCCAGCCGGTTGAAGTGGATGTAGCTCGTGCCGTACGCCGAACGGATGACGGTCTTGGGCGTGAGGCTGTAGGCGACGCCGAGGCGCGGCGCAAAGTTGTTGGTGTCCGTGTTGACGAGTGCCCGGTCCGCGACCGATCCGTCCTCCGCGGCGATGAGCGTCCGCGTCGCGGGATCGAAATTCGTGAGGTAGTTCTCCTCTTCCCACTGCGGTGTGCCGAGCTCGTAGCGCAGGCCGAGGTTGAGGGTCAGGTTCGGCTTCACGCGCCAGTCGTCCTGCACGTAACCGAAGTGCATCCGCTGGCGCAGCTGGAAGATGAACGGATTGACCAGCTCGTACTGGCTCCGCGCGCCGAGCAGGAAATCCACGAGATTGTAGGTTGCCGGATCGGCCGCGGCGCCTGTCGGACGGCTGAACTGTCCGCCGTACGTGTCCGACCCATACTTCGGGTGCACGTCGTCGACGTCGGTGTTGATGCGCTGGTACTCGTATCCGCTCTTGATCGTGTGGCGGCCCTTAATCCAGGAATAGTTGATGCGCGCGTCCCAGACCAGCGGATCCTGGAACTGCGGGTTGCTGCTCTGACGCCCCCACGCCGTCCAGCCCGAGACGCTCTGCTGCGTCAGGCCGCCGGCAAAGTCGGCGTCGGTCGGCAGCCCGGTGATCCCGAACCGCTCGAACATGTTCGGCGTGCCCGTGCCGAGCGCGGTCTTCCCCGCCTTCGTTCGCGACAGGCCGACCCGCACTTCGAGGAGCGATGTCAGGCCCAACGTTCGCGTGACGCCTGTCGCCAGCTGCTGGTTGAGCACCTCGACGAAGGCGTTCGACGGGCTGCTCGTCTCGCCAGGAATCGGCGGCGGTTCGAAATTGTCCGCCTTGCGATTGCTGAACCGCACGAACGCGCTCGTGCTCGTGCTGAACTGCTGATCGACCTTGACGTCGAACTTGTCGTTGTAGTCCTGGCGCCGCGGCAGCGTGTCGAAGTTGTTGGAGACGCCGGGGCGGGTGGGCTCCGGGAGGCCGGCGAGCACGGTGCGGGCAAACGAGGTGATCGCCGACTCCGGCACGATGCCGTTGGCGTAGACCTCACCGGTCATCGGATTGCGGATCGGCCTGCCCATGATCCCGCGCCGCTGATCCATCGTCGGCAGGCTGGAGAAGGTCGCCGTGCGCTGCACCTGCCGGAAGCCTTCGTAGTTCGCGAAGAAGAACGCCTTGTCGCGCACGATGGGGCCGCCGAACACGCCGCCGAACTGGTTGCGGTCGAGCGTCGGCTTGACGCCCGACGATGGCTTGAAGAAGCCGGTCGCGTTGAGCGCCGTGTTGCGATTGAACTCCCACGCGGCGCCGCGGAACTGGTTCGTGCCGCTTCGGAACGTCGCGTTGATCACCGCGCCGCCGGCGCGGCCGAACTCCGCGCTGAAGTTGTTGGTCTGCACCTTGAACTCCTCGACCGCGTCGGGCGCGACCTGCACGACCTGGTTCGAGAAGCCCTGATTGCTCGTGCCGTACGAATTGTTGTCGACGCCGTCGAGGATGAAGTTGTTGAGCGAGCTGCGCAGCCCGTTGACGTTGAAGGAGGCGTCGCGCGAGTCGGCAATGGACGATCGGCGGACGCCTGGACTGAGCAGCGCGAGATCGGCGTACGCGCGGCCGTTCAAGGGGAGATTCACGATCTGCTCGCGTCCGATGACCTGCCCGCGATCGCTCGATTCGCTTTCGAGCAGCCGCGCGGCGCCGGTCACCTGCACGGTCTCCCCGATGTCGCCGACCTTCATCGTCAGGTCCACGCGCTGACGGGCGTTGACCGTCACAGTAATCCGGTCGGCAATGGCCGCCGAGAATCCCTGGAGCTCGGCGCGCAGGCTGTACGTGCCGATGCGCACGTTCAGGAACTGGAAGTTGCCCTCGCCGTCCGTAATGGCGGTCGCCGTGATTCCGGTATCCGCGTTCTTGAGCGTGACTGTCGCGCCTGGGACGACGGCGCCGGTCGCATCGGCCACCGTTCCGAGCACGGTGGCGGCGTCGAACTGGGCGGACGCAGGCCGGGGGACGAAGAGGCACGCGAGCGCGAGCACCAGCGCGACGCGGTTCGAGAGACGTAGATGCAAAGCCATCGCTACTCCTGCTGAACCCTGGAAATGATTTGCTATGGACGCCGCCGCACCCTTCGATGGGCAGCGAGGTAGCGTATCAGGTTGGGGACGCCAATTGCCACCGTGCGCGGGCGTCTTCAGGATCGATCTGCAGTGAATCAGACGCGTGTGACCACGGAACGACGTCCGGAACAACTTTCTTTATCGTCCCAGCAGATCGACGAGGGCCCGCACCGCGAAGTAAGTGGCGAGTACGAACAGCATTCCCATGAGCACGTTCTCCCACCACCGGTTTCGGTGCTCGCGCCCTATCAGGCGCGCGCTCGCCGTGATCCACCACAGCCCGCCCGCGAGCAGCGGCAGCAGCACGACCTGCGCGCTGTTCGCCGCGAGCGTCAGCGCCACGAAACCCGGCATCCCGGGCATCGTCCAGACGAGCGGCGAGACGAGGCACGAGACCGCAATCCAGCGGAAGCACGGGTGATGACGATAGTCGCCGGAGATCGGTCCCGATGGAGTCGTCCAGCGCAGCCACGCATGCGTGCCGAGCCGCCCGAGCCCGGCGGCGTGCCCGATGATCGACGTGTAGATCGCGGAGAAGATACCCGCGTAGAACAGCAGCCGGCCCGAGTTGCCCAGCATCGTGCTGAGGAGATTCGGCAGGTCGTCGAGCGTCCCGATGTGCTTGTCGGGATACAGGAGCTCCGCGCCCAGCACCCAGATCGAGAGGTTGAGCACGAACATCGCGATCACGCCGAGCAGGAAATCGTAGAACTGCACGCGGCGGTACTGCGGCCCGCGCCAGCCCTTCTCGTCGAGGAAATACGGATACACCAGGTTCATCAGCGATCCCCCGACGGCGCCAATCATCGCGAGCGCGACCTGCCACGGATCGAAGGCCCCGTGCTGACCGGGCATCTCCATCCGCACGAGGCCCCGGGCGACATCGGCCGGGTTGAAGCCGACCCACACCGCGCATCCGAGAAACGACGCCGAGAGGACCGCGAGGAACACGAAGAAGACGAGCTCGAGCTTGCGATAGCTCGGTCGAAACACGAGATAGAAGGCCAGCGCGTTGCAGGCGACCGCCCACTGCCAGATCGCGCCGAAACCGAACACGTTGCGGCACACCTCACCGACCCCGCGCGTCATGTAGGAGCCGTAGACGTGTCCCATCACGATCGCGGCGATGAAGAGCACCGGCGCGTACAGCCGATTCAGCCGGACGAGACCGTCGAGCACGCCCTCTCCGTGCTGATTGCACAGGTGATAGCGGACGATGAGCGACACGAACAGGAATCGGAATAGAATCGCGACGGCGAACACCCACAGGAGCGCATAGCCGTAGTTGGCGCCAGCGGTCGCCATGTCGACGACGTCCCCGGCGCCGAGCCAGGTGAGCACGACCACGATCCCCGGGCCGAACGAACGAACGTATTCCAGGAACGTGTGCGGGACGGGCGGCGGCGCGGGCGCGGTGGCGGCGACTGTCATGACTGAACCGGCCGGGTATTCTGACATGCCCAGGAGAGAAACGCGTATGCACGTGCCGAAGCCGCTGCTGGCCGCGATCATGATCGCTGGCGCTGCTGCGATGAGCGCCCAGACCCCGCAGGAGATCCCGCTCTGGCCCGGAAGCGCTCCGGGGTCCGAGAGCAAGAGCGCGCCGGAGGCCTTCACGAAATCGGCCAGCGGCGAGATCAGCGTCTCGAGCATCCACAAGCCGAGCATCACGCCGTACATCCCGCCGAAGGACAAGGCGACCGGCACGGCGATCCTCGTGATTCCCGGAGGCGGCCACCGCATGCTGGCGATCACGCACGAGGGCTACAACGTCGGCGAATGGCTCCGGGACCGCGGGATCGCCGCCTTCGTGCTCAAGCATCGGCTCGCGCGTGAAGCGGACTCGACCTACAAGATCGATGGAGAGTCGCTCGCGGACGCGCAGCGGGCGATTCGTACGATCCGCAGCCGCGCGGCGGAGTGGAACGTCAATCCTTCACGCATCGGCGCGATGGGATTCTCGGCGGGTGGCGAGATCGTTTCACTGGCAGCGGCGCGCGCGGACGAGGGGCTCGCGCAGCCGGCCGATCCGATCGATCGACAGGGCTCGAAGCTGACGTTCCAGGCACTGATCTACCCCGGCCGCTCTGCGGACATCCAGCCGACGTCCGCGTCGCCGCCGGTGTTCCTGGCCGCTGCCTACAACGATCGGCCGGACATTTCCGAAGGGCTGGCCGAAGCGTATCTGCGATTCAAACGCGCCGGCGTGCCCGCGGAGCTGCACATCTACGGCACGGGCGGCCACGGCTTCGGGCTGCGCGCCACGAATCGCCGTCCGGTCGGTCAGTGGATGGTGCGATTCGAGGAATGGCTCAAGGAGAGCAGCTGGTGACCCGGGAGTCCCTGTAGAGTCCGGCTTCAGCCGGACCCCGCGAACGCGGGACGATACACCCGATCAGCCGAAACGTGAGGTCGGCGGCGAGCCGTTCCGCGTCGCTGAGGTCCTCAAACCCGGCGGGCGGCTGTAGACCGACTGCCGCAAGAGGTCCGCGAGCTAAAGAGTCAGAGGTTAGAAAGTGCTCCCGCGTCTGTCCGCGCCTTCCTACGAACGCGGCAGCACATGGAATCTAGTGCGCATGCCAGCGGTGAAGTGCCCCGGCATGTGGCAGTGGAACAGCCATGTGCCCACGTTCTCCGGAACCATGTCCGCCACCATCGTCATCATGGGATTCAGCATGATCATGTCCATCCGCATGTGATTGGCAATCGCCGTCTCGCCGTGCCAGTGGGCCGTATGGATGTCCCAGGCCTCTTCCTCGTTCGGATTGGCGAAGAGATACCACCGCACGCGCTCGCCCTGCTTCATCGTGAACGACGGACCGTTGCCATCGATGTACCCGTTGATCGTGTAGAAGTGGTGGAACTCGTGGATCTCCTTGACCGTGCCAGCGTAGTTCCTGGGGTCGCCATAGACGCGTTTGAGATTGAAGTCCCAGTACCAACTCCGGTGTTCGTCGAAGAGCCCGAACTGCGCAACGAACTCGCGGTCGACATCAGTGGGCGCGCCGTCGGGTCTCGCCTTGCCGCGACGCGCGACGATCAGGGGCCCGATGAGTCCCGAGTTGATGTCACGACCCTCATCGACGTGCGAGTGATACAGCCAGAAGGCGGTGCTGCCCTCGCCGGTTGCCGGGCCCGCCTTCTCCGGAACCGACCAGCGATACGTGTACGTTCCGCCCGGCGGCACGGCATCGTCTTTCTTGTCAGTGTCACGGCTCCCATCCTGGTAGCCGGCGCCTTCCGCATCTTTCTTGTAAACAACGCCATGTGGATGAATGGAGTACGCTCGAGTCGCGTTGTTCCTGAAGACCACGGAAATCGTGTCGCCGACCTCGGCGCGAATCAGCGGCGCGAGCGCGCCGAGGTGCGCCCAGGCGTCAGGCCGGGGCTTCAGGGTCGCGAAGGAGGCGTCGGTGTATTCGCGAAAGAGCGCTTTCCGGTAGACGGTGGCGTTCGGATCCCGCATCCCCTTGGAGCCGGGATTGTCCTGGAAGTGATATTTCGTGCCGTGAATCTGATCAATCCCCGACGGCGCATAGTCCCAGTCCAGCTCGTCGGCCGCGATGTAATAGGTGCGCGCCTGGCCGCCGGTTGGATTCGATTCACGGGAAGACTCGTGCGCATCGTTGCCGCAGGCCAACGTCAAGGGGGTCAGCGCGGCGATGGTCACGAGTGTCGAGACTCGCATCTGTGACTGGGCCGTCGATGGTTCGCGTCACTACATAACGGTGCCAACGTTTCACGGTTGTCGAAGGAGATCGATCGCTGGGTTCCGGCTGAAGCCGACACTTCCGATTTGACACCCGTTGATCGTTCGCATCCTAGACCCACCATCGCGCGCGGGGTCAGGATTCCTTCCCGTAATGGATCTCGCATCGAATACCCCAGCGGCCCGAATCGTGACGCGCGGCACGACGGCTCCGATATTCTTGCGGACACGTCGCCCGCCTCCATCCTCTCTTCGCCCGCGGTCTCCGGCAACGCTGGCCCGTCAACCGGTCGGCACGGGCAGCGCTCAGATCCGCTGGAGCATCGACCCGAACAGCCGCCGTGTCAAGTGGTTCTCGGCCAGCAGAACTCAGTAGTACCGGGAGTTGCTTGACCAGCCGCCACCCGTCTTGACGAGGCGCTGCTGGAAACTGGTCAGCGACAAGTTCTCGATGCGCCGCGGCAGCACGAGCTGCCGCTAAAGCCGGAAACTACAGGGACTCTCGTCCGGCTGAAGCCGGCCACTACAGGGATAGCGTCCGCGAGCGCGGCGACGCTACACCCGATCAGTCGTGCCTCAACGCAGTCGCTGGATTGACGGCAGCGACGCGCAGCGCGGGGACGAGACAGGCGACGAGCGCGATCGCGGCAATCAGCAGGGCGATCACGGCAAACGTCGCAACGTCGGGCTGGATGCTCGACGGAAGACGGCGCAGCACGGGCAGCATGGCCAGCGCGCCAACGGCGCCGAGCCCCAGGCCGACCGAGGCCAGCCGCACCCCGCGACCGAGCACCAGCCGCGCGACGCCGGCGGGATCCGATCCAAGGGCGAGCCGCACGGCGAACTCGCGGCGGCGCGATGTGACGCCGTACGAGATCACGCCATAGAGGCCGAACGCGGCCAGCGTCAGCGCCAGCGCGGCGAAGAGCCCGATCAGCCAGCGATAGAGATTCAATTCCCACAGCGAATCAGCGACGACTCGATCCATGGTCCTCACGTCGAAGATCGCCAGGATCGGGTTGATCTCGCGAACGGCGGCGCGCACGGCCGGCACGATGGCCTCCGGTGATCCTGACGTGCTGACGACGAGCGACATGCCCAGATCGCTCGCGATACCGGCGTCGCGGCTGACGGCCTGATAGATCTCGGGGACGGCCGGTCGGTCCAGCCGCGCCTGGCGGACGTCTCCAGCGATGCCCACGATCAGGCCGCGGTCGAGCTCGCGGCCGATCGGATCCTCGTTCCTGAAATGCGCTCGCGCGAGCGCCTCGTTGATCATGACCGCGCGCGCGCTGCCGAGCGCATCGGCTTCGGCCACCGGCCGGCCGCGCACAGGAATGCCGAGCGCTTTGAAGTAGCCCGGCGTCACCGTGCGAAGCTCCGTCGGCGGCCGCTCGTTCGCCGGCCGTCCGCCGACGTGGAAGTCGCCGGTCCAGCCCCAGTTCTGCAGCGGCAGCATCTGGATGAGCCCCGCCGCACGCACGCCGGGAAGCGCGGCCACACGCTCCTCGATCGCGTAGTAGTCGTGATCGGGAACGCGCGGCGTCATGTGCAGCGTGACCACGTTGCGCGTGATCATCCCCGAGTTCGTGCGTTCGAGCGCCCTGAGCTCGCGCATCACGCCCGCCGCGCCGAGGGCCAGCACGAACGCGAGCGCCACCTCGGCGACCACCAGCGCGTCGCGCAAGGCGACGTATCGCCGAGACACCGTCGTCCGGCCGCCCGATTCGCGGGCGATGCTCTGCACGTCGGCCTGCGATGCCGCGAGCGCTGGCGCGAGACCGAAGAGCACGGCCGTGACCACGCAGACCAACAGCAGAAACAGGAACGCCTGCCAGTCGAGCGCGACCTCGTGCGCGCGCGGAATCTTTGCCGACCCGACGCGGATCAGGAGATCCACGCCCCAGAACGCCAGCGCAACCCCCGCCGCGCCGCCGGCCAGCGACAGCAGCAGGCTCTCGGCCAGGAATTGACGGACGAGACGCAGCGGCCCGGCGCCGAGCGCACCGCGCGTGACGATCTCCTGCGCACGCGCCGTCGTGCGCGCCAGGAGCAGGTTCGCGACGTTCGCGCACGCCGCCGCGAGCACGAGCGCGACAGCTCCGAACAGGAGCCACAGCGAACGATGCACCGCCCCGAGGACTTCTTCGGCGAGCGGCGTGATCTCCACGCCCGATCCTCTGTACTGGGCCGGCGCCGCGGCGTCCTGACGCTTCTGGATCAGGAGCAGCTCCTGCGTGGCGGCGCGCACGTCTACGCCGGGCTTCAACCGGCCGACGACACCCCAGCGCCCGCCCGTGGGATCGTTCGGCAGCCACACGTCGGTGCGTGACTCGGGCAGCGCCCCGGGGAATCCGGACGACGCGCTGTAAGGGAACTGAAACCGATCCGGCATCACGCCGATCACCGTAACCTCGCGCCGTTCGATCACCGAGCGCCGCTCGACCGGATCCCAGCGGTTGCCGCTGAGCGCAATCGTCCGGCCGACGATCGACGGGTCGCGTGCGAACAGCCGCGTCCACAAAGCCTCGCTGACGACCGCGACCGCGAGCGGATCGTCCTCCCGGAACGCCCGACCCGCTACCGCTCCGACGCCGAGCAGCGGAAACAGCTCGCGGTCCGCGTTGACGACGGTGACGCGTTCAGACCCGGCCGGCGTCTCGAGCAGCCTCGTCGTCAGGTCGTAGCCGGAGAAGCGATCGAAGGATGCGCTCTGCCGCCTGAACTCGCGGAGATCGGCGAGCCCCACGGGTCCCGCGCCGCCCGTGCGGTGCATCACGCGGACCTGCACCAGACGATCCGGCGCCTCGAATGGCAACGGCCTCAGCAGCACGCCGTTGACGACGCTGAAGATTGCCGTCGTCGCGCCCGTCGCGAGCGCCAGGGAGACGATCGTCACGATGGAAAATCCGGGGGATCGGAGCGAGCGTCCGCGCCGCGAACCGCAGGTCGCGCGCGACGTCGTCGAGCCATCGCCATCCCCAGACGTCTTGCGCGCGCTCGCGCAGCAGCAGCGGATTCCCGAATCTCGTGGGTTCGGCCATCATCGCCCGGTGCGACTCGATCTCCGCGCGAAGCGCCGCGTCGTGCTTCGATCGGTTGAGGAGATAGCCGACGCGGCGGAACCATTCGGCGATGGTGCTCATGCCGGGCTCTACGCGGACTCCAGCACGATACCGATGGCGTGAGAGACCCGGCGGTAGTTCGCGCGCTCGATCTCGAGCTGCTTGCGCCCGCCCGCCGTAATCCGGTATTCGCGGACCTGGCGTCCAGTCTCGGAGACGGCGGGCGCCGCCTTGACCCACCCCTTGAGCAGCAGCTTCTGAAGCGCCGGGTAGAGCGAGCCTTCCTCGACGCTGAGCTCGTCGCGGGAGAGCTGCGAGATGCGCTGCGCGATCGCATAGCCGTGGAGCGGCTGGCTTGCCAGCACGCGGAGGATCAGCATCACGAGGGTGCCGGGAGGCAGGCCGTCTTCTCTAGGCATAGTTTTACTATGCCTAGTTTCCGCTGCCGTCGAGCGCTTGTCAAGTCTTCACCGTTTCCTGACACGCGGATCAGGACGCCGCGCGGTAGACTACTCGCTCCAATGAGCATTCGACTCAAGCGGCTCCTCGGGGGGGCCCTGCTCTTCTGCGCCTTGCTCGCGATCGGTGCGGTCGCCGCGACGGAAGTTCGCTCGCGCCGCACGTTCGACGCGCCCTTTCCCCCGATTCAGGCGAGCGCGGATCCCGCCGTCGTCGCCCGGGGACGGTACCTGGTTTACGGTCCCGCGGCGTGCGCGTACTGCCACGTGCCGAGAGAGCAGTGGGCCACGCTCGACAAGACCGAGCTGCCGCTCTCGGGCCATCACGTGTTCCGGCTGCCCTTCGGCGAGCTGGTCGCGCCGAACATCACGCCGGACGCGGACACGGGCATCGGCCGGCGGACCGACGGCGAGCTCGCGCGGGTGCTGCGCCACGGCGTGCGCGCGGACGGGCGCGCGGCGTTTCCGTTCATGGCGTTCCAGGAGATGAGCGACGAGGACCTGACCGCGGTCATCTCGTTCCTGCGATTGCAGGCGCCGGTCCGATTGGCCGTGCCCGGCCACCGGCTGTCGCTGCTCGGAAAAATCCTGATGGCGTTCGCGATCGAGCCGGTCGGTCCTGCGTCGACACCGCCGCGGGTCAGCCCGGCAGGGCCGACGATCGCGCGCGGAGAGTACCTCGCCACGCGCGTCTCGTCATGCGTCGAATGCCACACGGATCGCGATCCGCGGAGCGGCGCGTTCGTCGGACCGAAGTTCGGCGGCGGTCAGCGGATGGATCTGGCCGCGAACAGCGACATCGTCGCGGTGCCGCCGAACCTGACGCCCGATCCCCGGACGAGCGTCATCGGTCAATGGTCCGAAGAGATGTTCGTCGGGCGATTTCGTGTGGGGGAAACGCTGGCCGGGACGCCGATGCCGTGGGGAGCTTACGGGCGGATGACCGACGACGATGTTCGCAGCATTTACCGGTATCTGCGCACGCTGCCTCCCCACGAGCACGACACCGGCTCGCGGATGCAGCCCAGGCAGGGTGGGGACACTCAACCTTGACGGTTTGTGCCCCGCCCCTCCCTACTGTTGCTCCTCGTCGTCGAGGAGCTCGTCCCCCCAGGGGGACGGCTGCGGACCCGGGACGATCCCCGCGATGTCCGGATCCTCATCGCTCGCTGACGCCGGGCGCGCACGCTTTCCGCGACGCAGCCTCCATGCGGCGAGCGGTCTTCTGCTGCTGCTTCTCCTGGCGCGCGCGCTCGCGCGCCCGTTTATTCTGGGTGGGTCGTGATTTCTGCACCGTGGCCTCCAGACCGCGACATATCCGTGTCGCCAACTCGAAGAACTCGTGGATACGCTGGCAGGATCGAGAGGGTGATCGCGTGGCCTCCAATCGGCTCGCATCAGCGCAGCGGGGCGTCGGACGCCCTGTTAAGTATACTCATCCTTGCGCTGCGATGCGACGCCGCCGGCGAGCCGCCTGTCAGCGCCACGTGTAGCCGACGCCGAACTTGAACTCCGGGCTGTCGAACGCGCCGATCTTGAACTCGAAGAACAGCCCGCTCGCGTGCTCGACGCCGCCGAGCGCGTTGAATCCGCCTTCCGCGCGCGTATCGTCGTCGCGGTCGATGACGATCAGCGCCGGGCCACCTCCCGCGTAAAAGCGCCATGGGCTCCGCGTCGGGAAAAAATACGCGAACTCGACGTTGAAGGCCGCGACCGTCTGATCGTCGCCGAGGCCGATCTCCACGTTCGGACGAAAGCGCAGTCGATCGACGATCGGCCCGGTCTCGACGTGCGCTCCGAAATAGAACTGATCGGGATCGACCGAGACGCCGGCGCGCACGCCCGCGTCGAGCTGCTGCGCGGCGGCTGGAACCGCGGCGAACGCGGCGGCGCCCGCCAGGATCAGCGTACGGATGAGTGGCGTCGGGACCTGCGGAAAGCTCTTCTTCATCACACCTCGCTTGGCTGTTGGCATTCACTGGCCGGACCGAATGCACGCGGTACGCCGGACAGCAAAAGGGACGGGCAATCGGCCCGTCCCCTTTACGACGTCTGGTCGCCGGACTCAGCCGGCTGTGCCCGCCGGCGCTATTCCTCGCCCATGAACGGGTACTTGTAGTCCCGCGGCGGCGAGAACGTCTCCTTCACCGTGCGCGCGCTGACCCAGCGAACGAGGTTCAGCTTCGAGCCGGCCTTGTCGTTGGTGCCCGAGGCCCGCGCGCCGCCGAACGGCTGCTGGCCCACCACGGCGCCGGTCGGCTTGTCGTTGATGTAGAAGTTGCCCGCCGCGTTGCGCAGGCGCGCTCATCGCCTGGCGGACCGCGGCGCGATCGCGCGCGAACACCGCGCCGGTCAGCGCGTACGGGGACGTCCGATCGACGATCGCCAGCGTCTCGGCCCACTTGGCGTCGGGATAGACGTGCGCCGTCACGACCGGCCCGAAGATCTCCTCGCACAGCAGCCGGTACGCCGGGATCGGTCGGTCTCGACGAGCGTCGGCTCGATGAAATACCCCGTCTCGCCCTTCGCCACGCCTCCCTGCACGACCTTCGCATTCTTCTTCGCGTCGTCGAGGTATTCGCTGATCCGGACGAATGCCTTCTTGTCGATGACGGCGCCCATGAAGTTGCGGAAGTCGCGAACGTCGCCCATCCGGATGTCCTTCATGATCGCGACCGTGCGATCCTTGACTTCGCTCCACAGCGACTGCGGCACGTAGACGCGGCTGGCGGCCGAGCACTTCTGCCCCTGATACTCGAACCCGCCGCGCGCGATCGCCACTGCCACTTCCTGCGGATCCGCCGACGGGTGCACGACGATGAAGTCCTTGCCGCCGGTCTCGCCGACGAGTCGCGGATACGATCGGTAGCGGCCGACGTTCTCGCCGATCTTCTTCCACATGCTGTTGAACACGGCGGTGCTGCCCGTGAAGTGGACGCCGGCAAGCTCCGGCGAATCGAGCAGCTGGTTGGTGATCGCCTGCGCGTCACCCGGAATGAAATTGATCACGCCCGGCGGCAGACCCGCGGTCTCGAGCACCTTGCAGCGTGTAGTAGCGCGCTCAGCATCGCGCTCGACGCCGGCTTCCAGATGATCGTGTTGCCCATGAGCGCCGGGGCGGTCGTCAGGTTGCCGCCGATGGCGGTGAAGTTGAACGGCGTGATCGCGTAGACGAAGCCCTCGAGCGCGCGGTACTCCATCGAGTTCCACACGCCCGGTCCGCTGACCGGCTGCTCGCTGTAGAGCTCCTGCGCGAAGTAGGTGTTGAACCGCCAGAAGTCGATCATCTCCGACGCCGCGTCGATCTCGGCCTGAAACGCCGTCTTCGACTGCCCGAGCATGGTCGCCGCGTTGATCGTCGGACGCCACGTCGTGGCGAGGAGCTCCGCGGCGCGCAGGATCACCGCCGCGCGGTCCTCCCACGGCCAGGCCGCCCACTCGCGGCGCGCCTCCGCCGCCGCCGCGATCGCCTGCTGCACGTGCTCGGCGCTCGCCTTGTGATACTCGGCGAGCACATGCTTGTGGTCGTGCGGCATCACGGACTTGTCGACGTTCCCGGTCCGAATCTCCTTGCCGCCAATCACGAGCGGAATCTCGATCTTCTCGGCCGCCATCGACGCGAGGCGCGCCTTCAGCTCGGCGCGTTCCGGCGAGCCGGCCGCGTAAGTTCGGTTGACCTCGTTGACCGGCGGCGGCACGCGGCGGACGCCGGCGAACGCCGCGTTCAATGTGACGGAAGAAGCCGGCGAGTCGGCTGGTGTCTGACTCGTGCCTGGAACGGTCCCTGCGGTGATGGTCATCGTGATCGCGCCTCGAGAGAGTGGAGAACTTCAGATGATTGCAGACTTTCTATGCTACCCGTTCGACCGGGAAGGCGGCGTTCGTTTTTCTTATCCGCCCATATATGGGCGCCTCACTTGACTTTCGTCTTTTGTTCGCCTACACTCCCGACTCCCGCGGGCGGCGGGTGACTGGAGGTCGACGTGGATCAGAAAGCGCTGTTCATGAAGTTCTGGGAGAAGGAAGCGGCCGCGACGCGCAAGGTGATCGAACGAATCCCGCAGGACACGTCGGATTACCGGGCAGACCCGAAGGCGCGGACGGCGCGGGAGATCGCCTGGCTGATGGTCCGCGAAGAGATCGTGCTCGGCAGCGGTCTCGACAAGGGGAAGGTCGAATGGCAAGAGATCCCCACGCCCGCGACGGTCAAGGAAATCCTCGAGACATACGATGCGCACCATGGCGAGGTCACGAAGACGCTCCATCGACTGCCAGCATCGAAGTGGGAAGCGAGCGTGCCGTTCCTCTGGCAGGGCCAGGAATTCATGCGCGCGAGCGGCTACGACAACGCGTGGGGATTCCTGCTCGATCAGATCCACCATCGCGGGCAACTCTCGACGTACCTTCGGCCGATGGGCTCGACGGTGCCTGCGATTTACGGACCGAGCGGGGATGAAGCGATCTAGCGCTCAGGGTCAGGGTCACAAGGTTCAGGGTTCAAGGTTCAGGGTTCAGGGTTCAAGGTTCAAGGTTCAAGGTAAGCTCCACTCATGCAAGACCTGACGACCGGGTCCGTCACGCGGCACCTCTTGAAGACTGCCGGCTTCATGCTGGTGACGATGGTGTTTCAGACGCTCTACTTCCTGATCGATCTGTACTGGGTGGGACGGCTCGGCAAAGAGGCGGTGGCGGCGGTCGGCGATCGCGGGCAATCTCACGTTCATCGTGCTCGCGATCTCGCAGATGCTGGGTGTCGGCACGACGACGCTGGTGTCGCACGCGGCGGGTCAGAAGGATCGCGATCGCGCGCTGCTGGTCTTCAACCAGTCGCAGGTGCTCTCGGTCGTGGTCGGCGGCGCGTTTCTCGTGCTCGCGATGGCGCTCCGCCGCGCGTACGCGTCGACGCTCGGCGCCGATGGCACGGACGGCCGACATGGCGGCCGACTACCTGACCTGGTTCATTCCCGCGATGGCGCTGCAATTCGCGATGGTCGCGATGGGGTCGGCGCTGCGCGGCACAGGAAACTTCAAGCCCGGCATGATCGTGCAGACGGCATCGGTCGTCATCAACATGATCCTCGCGCCGTTTCTGATCTTCGGCTGGGGCACGGGCGTGCCGCTTGGCGTCGCCGGCGCCGCGCTGTCGTCGCTCGTGGCGGTCGTGGTGGGCACGGTCTGGCTGGCCGGGTATTTCTTCAAGGCGAGCGGCTATCTCCACTTTCAGCCCGCGACGTGGACGCCTCGATTGCCGCTCTGGTGGCAGATGCTGAAGATAGGCTTGCCGGCCGGCGCGGAGTTCGCGCTGATGGCCGTCTACCTTTTCATCGTGTACGTCATCACGCGGCCGTTCGGCGCCGCCGCGCAGGCGGGTTTCGGCATCGGCCTCCGGATCATTCAGGCCGGTTTCATGCCGGTCGTGGCGCTCGGGTTCTCGGTAGCCCCGGTGGCCGGACAGAACTTCGGCGCGCGGCTCGGCGATCGGGTCAAGCGGACGTTCTCGGCCGCTGCCGTCATGGCGACGGCCGTGATGGTTGTGTGGGCGCTCGCCTGCTACTTCGCCGCGGCGGAGATGGTCAGCCTGTTCACTCCCGATCCGCAGGTCGTCGCGGTCGGCGAGGAGTATCTCCGGATCGTGGCCTGGACGTTCGTCGGCTCGGGATTGATCTTCGTCTCGTCGAGCATGTTCCAGGCGATGGGCAACACGCTTCCACCGCTCGTGGCGTCGTTCTCCCGCATGCTCTTCGTCGCGATTCCGGCCATCGTGATGTCGCGGATGCCGGGCTTCGAGCTGCGGTGGATCTGGTATCTGTCGGCGTTCACGATCGTTTTCCAGGTCGCCGCCGTGCTTTGGCTGCTGCAGCGCGAGTTCCGCGTGCGCCTTTCGCCGGCCGGGCTCGTGCCGGCGCCCGCGACGACCGGTACACACTGACCCACTTCTCCACCGGGTAGCTGGCGATCACGTTGCCGATGACGTCGAGCGGAAGATCGTCGGCATCCTTGAAGCGCACGCAGGACTTGCCCATGTCGAGCCTCTTGCCGCGCTCCTTGAACCGCGATCGAAAATCCTTTTCCGCCTTCTTGTCGCCGTAGAGCGGCATCAGGTGGACCGACATCGAGGTCTTGTGCGACGAGAGCGCCGCGTAGCAGAGCGGCTGGCCGTTGTACGTGTCTGGGCACACCGAGAGCGGCACTGAGTACATCAGCATCCCCATCCCCATGCCCTCCTGGTACCCCGCCGGAAGATTGTCGAGAATGACTTTTCTGACACGCTCGATCGCGGATCGGCGGTCGTCGGGAAGTGATTTCATGAACTCCTGGACCGTCGCAGGTGTGGTCGGCATCGTTGGCCTCCTGTGCTCGGGCTCGGGGCAAGAGCCAAAGCCTAAAGCGCCGGTCCGGCTAAGCCGGACACTACAGCGTTCTGAAAAGCGCTCCAAAGCCTAACGCCCAAAGCCAAGAGCCCACAACCCCGTTCACGAATCGCGCAGGACCACGACCGGATCGGTTCAGGGTTCAGGGTTCAGGGTTCAGGGTTCAAGGTTCAAGGTTCGATAGAGTACAGTTCCTGACCGGCGCGCGTAAGGTAGCTGTGGAGGTCACATGCGACGTCTCGTGATGGGTCTGGTCCTGCTCCTGCTTCCAATCGACTTCGCCGGGACCGGAGTCGTCCCGCTCGACGCGCAGCTCACGACGCCGTCCGACTGGAAGTGGCGGCAGGACTCCCCTGCGCCGCTCTCCGGCAGCGCCAGGATGGAGCCGGGATCGTGGGTGTTCGTACAGATGCCGCCGGGCTGGCACGTCACGACCGGGCCGGGAGCGCTGCTCTATCCGGCGGCCAACGGCGACGTGTCAGGCAACTACTCGCTCGAGGCCGAGATCTTCCTCTTCCCGGGTGACAGCCAGAGCGAGTACGGCGTGTTTCTCGGCGGCCGCGAAGTGGACGGATCGGCGTCGCCGGAGTACGCGGCGTTCGTCCTGCGCCGCGACGGCCACGCGGCCGTGCTGAGACGAGGGGCGGGTCAGGCCGGTACGGCCGCGGACTGGCAGCGGCACGACGCGGTCGTTCCGCACAAGGGCGGCGACGACACGGTGAAGAACGTGATCAGGATCGATCTCGATCCGCTGGCGGCGACGATGATGGTCAACGGCGCGAAGGTGCTGTCGGTGCCGCGCGACGGGCTCGGGACGGACGGGCGCATCGGTCTTCGGATCGGCAAGGACATGAACGTGCACGTCTCCTCGTTCAACGTGACGAGGAAGCTTGCGCCTGTTCCGGCGAAGAAAAAGCTGTAGCCGGGGCGTGACTCTCGACGAATAGCGGCGCGAGCTCCCCGGAATGCGTCTGCCACGCCCCGGGTGACATCGCCGCGAGCTGACGGAAGTCGCGCGTCATGTGCGCCTGATCGTAGTAGCCGCACGCCAGTGCGACGTCGCTGAGCGGCCGGCCCTCACGAATCCGGCGAAGCGCCGCCTGCAGCCTGACGATTCGCGAGAACGCCTTGGGCGGGAGCCCGACGTCCTGCTGAAACTGCCGTTCGAGCTGGCGCACGCTGACGCCGGTGCCGAACGCGACGCGATCGATCGCGGCGCGTCCGCCGCTCTGCAGGATCGTTTCCACGACGCCTTCGACGTGCCGCCGCGGCGCGCGGCACGTCAGCGTCGCCAGCCATGCCTCGAGCGCCCGGATGCGCGCGGGGTCGTCGCGCGCCTCGCCGAGTCGATCGCGCACCGCGCGAATCGATGGGTGGATCGACTCGAGATCGACGAACTCCCCCGCGACGTCGCGCATCGAAAAGCCGAGGAATGCGCGCGCGGCCGCGGGCCGCATCCGGATCGCCGCGACCGCCGTGTATCCGTGCGGCGCGAGGACGACCGGCTCGAGCATCTGTCCGACGAGCAGCGCCGACGGTTGACGAACGGGATCGGCGCCGTGGCGATGACGCCAGATGGGACCGCCGTAGTGGACGACGAGCTCGACCCGTCCGTCGGGAATGATCGCATCGGCCGCGCCGGCCGCGTCGCCATCGAGGAACCAGAACCGCTCGACGAGCGCGGCAAGTCGCGGTGCCGGCGGGTACTCCGCGTAGCGCACGAGCGGATTGTTGCACGAAAAACCAGGCGTCGGCATCGCGCCGCAGACTAAGATTAGAAGTTTGGGACGAATGCCGCGCCGCGCCGCAGTCACCTTCATCTTCGTCACCGTCGTACTCGACGTCCTCGCGCTCGGGATCATCATCCCCGTCCTGCCCCCGCTCGTCGTCGAGTTTCTCGGCGGCAACACGGCGCGCGCCGCTGAGATCTACGGGCTGTTCGCGACCGCCTGGGCGCTGATGCAGTTCGTCGCCGGCCCGGTCCTCGGCGCGCTGTCCGATCGCTTCGGCCGGCGGCCGATCATCCTCCTCTCGATCACGGGCCTCGGCCTCGACTACATCCTGATGGCGCTCGCGCCGACGTTGTCGTGGCTGTTCGTGGGGCGGGTCATTTCGGGCATCACCTCGGCGGGCTTCGCCACGGCCGCGGCGTACATCGCTGACGTCACGCCGCCCGAGCAGAGGGCAAAGAGCTTCGGCTTGATCGGCGCCGCCTTCGGCCTTGGATTTGTGCTCGGACCGGCGCTCGGCGGAGTCCTCGGCGCGGTGAGCCCGCGGTTGCCGTTCTGGGTGTCGGCAGTGCTCTGCCTCGCCAATGCGCTGTACGGACTGTTCGTTCTCCCGGAGTCGCTGCCGCAGGAGCGCCGCGCGGGCTTCTCCTGGGCGCGCGCGAACCCGCTCGGCTCGCTGCGCCTGCTTCGGTCGCACCGCGAGCTCTTCGGGCTGGCCGCCGTGACGTTCCTCTATTACGTCGCGCACGAAGTGCTGCCCAGCACGTTCGTCCTCTACACCGGCTATCGGTACGGATGGGAGTCGGCGACGGTCGGCCTGACACTCGCGCTGGTCGGCGTGTGCACCGCGATCGTCTCGGGCGGGCTCGTCGGCCCGATCGTCGCGCGGATCGGCGAGCGCAGGGCGGCGCTCGTGGGGCTGGCCTTCGGATCGGCCGCGTTCGCGACGTACGGACTCGCGCCGACGGGAAAGCTGTTCCTCGCCGGGGTGCCGATCATGGCGATCTGGGGACTCTATGGCCCATCGGCGCAGGGAATGATGAGCAAGCGCGTGTCGCCGTCGGAACAAGGACAGTTGCAGGGCGCGATCATGGGGCTGCGAGGCCTCAGCGGCCTCATCAGCCCCTTCATCTTCACGTTCACCTTCGCGACGTTCATCGGCGCGCGCTCGGATCTGCACATGCCAGGCGCGCCGTTCCTCCTGTCCGCTCTTCTCCTCGTGGTCGCATTCTCGCTCGCCTGGCGCGTCACGCGCCCCGCCGCCGCACCTACTTCGAAGTAGAGAGCGCCGGGTTGAACGCGCCCGTCAACGGCACGCCCATCGGACCGACGGGGATGTAGACGACCGTGTGGTTCGGAGAATTCACCATCTGCTTCTGCGCTTCGATCGCTTCGTGCTGGATGTACATCGGGCTCAATTGACCGCGGATGATCTGCATCGCGTTGGCGATGCCCTGCGCCTGCACTTCCCGCTTCGTGCGCTCCTTGCGCTCGATCTCGATCTCCGTGTCCTTGCGCTGCAGCTCCTGCGTCGCCGCCAGCTTGCGCGACACGGCGTTGGCGACTTCCTCCGGATACTGGACGTTGCCCACGACGACGCTCGTGATCGCGAACGGGCTGCCGTCGGCGTACTGGCGAATGCGATTGAGGACCGCCTCGCCGATTGGGATGAGGGCGTCCTTCACTTCGAGCCCGTTCCGCCGCTGCACTTCGTCGCGCGCGAACGTCTTGAGGGGCTCGCGCACGAAGTTGCCGTAGGCCACCTGCACGATCGAATCCGGATCCTTGTCGTGCGCCGCCTGCGAGACCGTCGTGCTGAAACGCTCCATGAAGAGCGGGATGCGCGCGTCGTCTATCCGCCAGACGGTGTGGACGCGAAACGCGATCTTCAGGTTGTCGCGGCTCAGCACCGCCTCGTCTCCCGTGAAGTTCTCGGTGTAGGTGTACGGCGTGACGCTGATGTTCGTAACCTCGAGCAGCCACGTGCGGCCCGCGGACGTCGGCCCCTTCTGCACGCCGTAGAAGCGCGACTTCCCTACCACCGCGCCCTTCGTCAGGTAGCCCACGTAGCCGGCGGGTGTGAACGGATTGCGCGATCCGATGAGCCACGCGAACGCGAATGCCAGGGACACGACGGCAACGAGGGCGATGGCAGTGCCCGCACCACGACGCTGCGACTCCGTTGAGGCGTGGAAAGTCAACACGGCTGGCTCCAATGCGCCGGCGAGGTTAGCTGACGGGCTCGAGGTTGGAGTCCTCTACCGGAACTATGTCCGGATGCGCCCCGTAGCGCGGATATCGCGCCGTTGGTTCCCCCGCGACGCCTTTCGGGCGTCTTTGGCGACTAGAGATCCACCGTATACCCGGCCGGTCCGGCTGTCAAAAGCTCGTGTGTCGATCTGAAACAGCTGCCGAATCGCAATTTCAAAGAAGCCGCGGCACGGCCGGCGTTCTAGGCTTTGCTCATGAGCAAGAAGGACAAAAGAGTCGACGCCTACATCGCGAGGTCCGCGGACTTTGCCAAACCGATCCTGAGGCACCTGAGAAGCCTGGTGCACACGGCCTGTCCTGACGTCGAGGAAGGCATCAAGTGGGGCATGCCCGCATTCGACCACAAGGGAATGATGTGCGGCATGGCGGCCTTCAAGCAGCACTGCACGTTTGGATTCTGGAAGTCGAGCCTCGTGCTGGGTCCTGGGGCGGAAGATGACGCGATGGGCAGCTTCGGCCGCATCACGTCGCTGAAGGACCTGCCATCGGACAGGACGTTGTCCGGGTACATCCGGAAAGCGGCGATGCTCAATGAGAAGGGCGTGAAGGTTGAACGGAAGCCATCCGCGCCGAAGACGCCGGTCGCGGTTCCTGCAGACTTCACGGGCGCGCTGAAGAAGAACGCGGCGGCCAGAACGCACTTCGACGCATTGAGTCCGAGCCACAAGCGTGAGTACGTCGAGTGGCTCACGGAAGCCAGGACCGACGCGACGCGTCAGAAGCGCCTGCGCACGTCGCTCGAGTGGCTCGAGGAAGGGAAAAGCCGGAACTGGAAGTACATGCCGAAGTGAAGGGCCCGTGCGGGTAGTAGACTCTACGCGCCATGAACGAGATCGTCCACGGGGACGGACGCGTGGAGCTGCGCGACACGTCCAGGATCACCGCGAGCCCGCTGTACAACCACGACCTCGCACCCGTCGCGATGTCGGAACGCACGTGGTCCACGTACAACTACGCGGCGCTCTGGATCAGCATGGCGCACTGCATTCCCACCTACATGCTGGCGTCGGGACTGATGGCGAGCGGGATGAACTGGTGGCAGGCGCTCCTGACGATCCTTCTCGGCAACACGATCGTGCTCGTGCCCATCCTGCTCAACTCCCATCCGGGGACGAAGTACGGCATTCCGTTTCCGGTCTTCGCGCGGGCGGCGTATGGAACTGTCGGCTCGAATCTGCCCGCGCTCATGCGGGCGCTCGTCGCGTGCGGCTGGTTCGGCATCCAGGCGTGGATCGGCGGAGAGGCGCTGCACACGCTCTTCTCGAGCCTGATTCCCGGATGGGCCCTGCTCCTCGGCGCCGGGTTTGGCGGACACACGACGACAGAGTGGCTGTCCTTCCTCCTTTTCTGGGGCCTCAACGTCTTCGTGATCTATCGAGGTATGAACCTGCTGAGATCGGTCGAGAACTGGGCCGCGCCGTTCGTCCTCGTCATGACGGCGGTACTGCTCGTGTGGGCGGTTCGCCGCGCGAATGGTCTCGGACCGCTCCTCGCGCAGCAGGGCTCGCTCACGTCGTTCGGTGAGTTCCTCCCGGTCTTCATCCCGTCGCTCACCGCGATGATCGGGTACTGGGCGACGCTCTCGCTCAACATGCCGGACTTCACGCGCTTCGGGCGCAGCCAGCGGGAGCAGGCCGTCGGCCAGGTCGTCGCGCTGCCGACGACGATGGCGGTGTTTGCGGCGATGGGGGTGCTCATCACGAGCGCGACCGTCGTGATCTATGGCGAAGCGATCTGGGATCCCGTCAAGCTCGTCGCCCGATTCGACACGCCGATCGTCGTCGCGATCTCGATGTTCACCGCGGTGGTCGCGACGCTGGCCGTCAACATCGCGGCGAACGTCGTCTCACCGGCGAACGACTTCGCGAACGCCTTTCCCCGCGTGATTGACTTCAAGACCGGCGGACTCATCACGGGCGTGCTCGCGATTCTCATGCAGCCGTGGAAGCTGCTCGCGGATCCGTCAGGCTACATCTTCACGTGGCTCCTGGGCTATTCGGGCGGCCTCGGCTCGATCGCGGGCGTCCTGATCGCGGACTACTGGATCGTCAGGCGCACGAAGATCTCACTCGAGGATCTGTATCTCCCTTCAGGGCGGTACCGGTACACCGGCGGGTGGAACGTCAGCGCCGTCGTCGCAACGCTCGCCGGGTGTGCGCTCGCCTGGGGCGGGCTGGTCATCCCGCTGCTCGCTCCGCTGTACGACTATGCGTGGTTCGTCGGCTTCGGTGCGAGCTTCGCCGTCTATGTAACAGCGATGAAGACGGGGACACTCAAAGCGGACACCCAAGGTTGAGTGTCCCCGATTGTTACAGGGGACACTCAATCGGGACAGTCACCGGTGACTGTCCCCGATTTCAGCGGGCCCGGCGAGATCGTTCCAGTTCAGCAGGGCGTTGAACACCATGTTGAACTCGCCGTGGTTCTGCCAGCGGTAGATCGGATTGTTCGCGAACAGCACCACACGCCCCTTGCCCGTGAATCCACCCGGCACGTCCACGGCAAACGGACGCTGACGGATTTCGTCCGCGCCCTTCATCAGCCCGCTCAGCACAGCGCCGTCTCCGCCGACGTAGCGCGCGAGAACGCCGGCCTGATCCGGCGCGCCCACCGACAGGAGAGGGCCGCCAAGGTACTTCACCGGCATGATCTTGTCCTTGTAGCCGAAGAAGACCGGGTGATCCAGCTTCAGCACCTCGGCGTTGACGAGCGGACGCGGTGCGTAGAACTCCGCCGATGTCGCCCCCGAAGCGTCGACCGTACGAGCGAACCCGAGCTCGGTCGGGAAGCGCACGGCGTTTCCCATCGCGATGAGCGTGCCGCCGGCGTCGAGGAACTTGGCGAAGGCATCCACGCCTTCCCCGCCCATGCCGCCGGTGATGTCGGCGGTCTCGCCGTACATGCCGAGGAACTTGTACTTCTCCGACTTCATGTACGGCACCGGCCGCGCCGCGGGCGCCTGATACACCGCCTGCCGATTCGCCTGCTGCGTCGGCATCAGGATCACGTCGTAGTCGGCGCGGAGGTTTCCCTTCTTCACCCGTTCCTTGTAGATCAAATCGTAGGGAATGCCGAACCTGTCGAACGTGTAGCGGACCCAGCCGATCTCCTGCGTGCCGTTCCAGGAGGAGTACATCGCGATCCGGGGCGCGTCGGCGTCGTGCATCGTCACGGAGGGCAGCGACGACAGGCTGGCGGCTGTCAGGCCGAAGTGATCGACTGCCGCGCGCACCGCCGCAAGATCGGCCGGCGCGGAGACGACGAACGAACCCGCCGGAAACTCGATCCCGTCGGCGGTGAAGCTCTTCGTGGCAATCTTCATCGGCACGCCGCGCAGCTTGTAGCGGAAGGCTGCCATGTTGTTCGATCCGACGTGCGCGACCGCAACGCCCGCCGATCCGTTCCCCGAGATCTGTCCTTTCGCCACCGCCTGATTCACCGCGGCGGTCTTCACGCCGAGGATCGCCGGGTCGCCGATCTCCTTCACGTCGACCAGCATCGCCAGGCCCATCGTCCAGCCGCTGTCGTCGTACGTGCGGAGGTTGGGATCCGGGAACGTCTGCTTCTCGAGCAGATTCTTCGCGAGCCGCCCGTACGGTTGATCGCGCTTGACGACGTACGATCCGGCCGGGAAGACGCCCTCTTTCACCTTGATCTCCGTCGTGGCCTGCCCGACTTCGATCCGCTGCACGCGCAGCAGGTTGACGAGCTCGGCGACGCGCGTCATGTCGCGCTGGACCGGGATGACGAATCCGTGCGGCGCCTGCGTCTTCCCCGCTTCGATCGAGTTCTTCGTCTTGCGATAGAAGTTGTCGAGCACGAGGTTCGGGAATGTCGCGGTGAGCTGCAGCGCGCTGAGCACGCCCGTCTGCATGTAGTTCGTGTTGTTGCGCCGCGAGAAATTCGTCGCCGCGCCAGGCGGAATCGGCAGGCCGCGATACCACTCCCGCTGTTGCGTGCCGCCGCGTCCCGTCGGCGGTCCGGAGGCACGGCCTCCAGCCCCACCGGCCCGGCCACCGGTTTCGGCGCTCGCTGTCTGCCCGGCATCGGCAACGGGCGTGGCTGCTGCGGGCGTAGCTGCCGCGGGCGCATCGCCTCGTCCAGCGCCGCGACCTCGCCCGCCACCCTGTCCACGGCCACGTCCCGTGGCCGTGGTTTCGTTCGGCGTTGTCGGCGTCGCCGCGCCGCCGGGTCCGCCTTCGCGACCCGACTGCGTCTCGTACATGCGCATCATGCCGTTGTGGTTGTAGGCCACGGATCCCAGGTATCCGGGCGACCATCCATCCATGAACGCGTGTGTGTAGACGCCGGGCATGCCCCACTTCGTCATCTGTGACAACTCGAAGTTGGAGAAGAACGGGAGCTCCGTGAAGAGAATCGGATCGAGGTTCGGGTTCTGCGGAGCCGCGCCGCTATAGGTGTAGAGCAGCGTCAGCGATTCGTGGAGATCGTGGACGATCGGTGGATACGCGGTGAAGTACCAGTCGACGATCGCGCGCATCGACTTCTGCGAGAGATTGATGTCGCGATTGTTGTCGTGGTAGACGTATTTGCCCCAGTACGGAAGCGCAGGACCGCCGCGGCCGCCGCCACCACCTCCGCCTCCCCCGCCTCCCCCGCCGCCGCCTTCCGCCGTTGGCTGGTCTCCACTCGATGGCGCGCCTGCGCCACGGCCGCCAGCGGCCTGCTGTTCCTGGTTGCGATAGAACCAGTCGACGTTGCGATCGCGTCCGTCGGGATCCGCCTGAGGCGTCACCGAGACGATCACGTGCTCGCGGATCTGCTTGATGAGAGGCGACGTCTCCGTCGCGAGCCGATAGACGAGCTCCATCAGCATTTCGGATGGCCCTGTCTCGCCGCTGTGGAGCCCACCCATCAGGTGATAGTGAGGCCGGGTCGTCTCCACGAGCTGACGCACCTGTTCATCCGACAGACCGCGCGGATCCGCAATCTTCGCGAGGTTGTCGCGATTCCGCTGCAGATCCTTGATGTTCTCGTCGGAGGACACCCAAACGACGACGAGCTCGCGGTCTTCGTCGGATCGGCCGATCGTCTCGACCTTGACGCGAGGCGTCGCGGCGGCGAGGGCGCGATAGAACTTCAGCGCGTCGGCGTAGTACGTCAGCTTCGCGGGCGCGCCGACGTGGTAGCCGAGCACGTCCTTCGGCGTCGGGACGCCCGGAACCTTCGGCAGGTGATCGACGAGCGGACTGGTGAAGTACGGCTGCGTCGTCCATTCCTTGACGAGCTTGGCGAACTCCTCGTCCTGCGTCTGCGCCGGATCGCGGGTCTCGGTGACCATCTGCTGCGCGGGCAGCGAAATCGCGCAGAACAGCAGGCAGAACCCGACAAAAGACGCCCTCATCGCTCGAGCTCCTTGGAATGGCGCGGATTCTATCACCCGGCATGGCGGGGACACTCAATCGGGACAGTCACGGGTGACTGTCCCGATTGAGTGTCCCCGCCCTGCAATATTTGCGTACAATACCCGGCGAGTCCCACATGAATACCACCATCGGCAAGGGCATCACGATCAACGGCACCATTCAGGCGCAGGAGGCGGTGACGATCGCGGGAACGGTTCGCGGCGACGTGCACGCATCCGACTACGACGTCACGGTCGAAGCCGGTGCGCAAGTGGACGGTGCGGTAACGGCCCGCAGCATCACGGTACGCGGCCGCTCGAACGGACGACTGATCGCGCGCGAATTCGTGCGCGTTCAGCACAGCGCGGCGGTCAAGGCGGACATCCGCGCGCCGCGGCTGGCCCTCGAGGAGGGCGCCACGTTCAACGGTTGCGTGGAACCCGCGAAAACCGACGCCGCGTTCCTCGTGGCGGCCTACCGCAGCAAAAACGAGAGCTCGACCAAAACCGCCTGACCACCACTGCCCGCAACTGCGCGGACACATGGCACGCCCTGTCGTGCGCCGGCGCAGCGCTGCACAGAATCTGCGAAAACGCTGAGCAAATCAGCAAATTCGTGCCGACAGCTGATCTATTATCCCCGGCGGCAGACGCTCGCGTTTGACCGGCCCGGGGGACACGGCGTACCATAACTATTCCCCACAACTCCCTGCCGGGACGCGTCCGTTCACTGGGGGCGACCGTGCATCGAGAACCGCTGGTGTTGCTCGTCGAAGACGATCCGCAGGCGCGCGAGGGCTACGCCGAATTCCTGGAAACAGGTGGATTCCGCGTCGCCCAGTGCGGCTCCGCAGAAGACGCCTATTCGCAGTCGATGGAGCTCGTTCCTGACATCGTGGTCACCGACATCGCCCTGCCGGGACGTGACGGTTTCTCGCTGGCCGCCGACCTGCGCGTCCAGTCGCGGACCCGCGCCATCCCGGTCGTCGCGATGACAGCCTACTGGGCCTCCGACGTCCACGAGCGCGCGGACCGCGCCGGCATGACGGCGATCATCATGAAGCCCTGCCAGCCGGATCACTTGCTCGCAGAGCTGCGTCGAGTGCTCGAGCGCGCCCGGCTGCCGCGGCTCGCCCAGCCTGCGACCGCGATGTGCCTGCCCAGGCCAACGCGCGGGAAGAAGTCCCATTCATAGCAACGCCCGGGACCCGCGCCGCCAGATCACCTCCAGGTGGCTCGTCGCCGGCGCCGCGATTCTCGCGGCGACCGCCGTCACGCTCCTGCTGATGGGCCAGGTCCCGATCTGCAAATGCGGCTACGTCAAGTTGTGGCACGGCGTCGTGTTCAGCGCCGAGAACTCTCAGCACGTGTCCGACTGGTACACGCCTTCACACGTGATTCACGGGTTCGCGTTCTACGGTCTGCTCTGGCTGGTCGGACGGCGATGGACGCTCGGATTGCGGCTGGCGCTGGCGATCGCGATCGAATCGGGATGGGAGATCTTCGAGAACACCGATCTCGTGATCAATCGCTATCGCGAGGTCACGATCTCGCTCGACTACTACGGCGACAGCGTGCTGAACTCGACCTGCGACATCCTTGCGATGGTCCTTGGATTCTTCCTGGCGTCGCGGCTGCCGGTTTGGACGACTGTCGCCGCCACGATCGCGCTCGAGCTGATCGTGCTCTACTTCATCCGCGACAACCTGACGCTGAACATCATCATGCTGATCTACCCGCTCGACAGCATCAGGACCTGGCAGGGCGGAGGCTGACGCGCACGAGCGATCCGGCGCCTTTACGGGATCCGCACGGGCTGGCACCACGCCACGCGACCGTTGCTCTCGATGACCTTCGCGCGGACGTATCCTTCGTTCCCCTGGAACACATACTCGGCCGGGCTGTCGAGCGCCTCGCGCAGCACGCGGCCGGCCCGGCCGACGAACTGAATGCGATATTTCGACCACTCGTCCTTCTTGACCGTCACGGTCATCGACTTCGACGTGACGGCATAGTCGCTCAGCTCCACACCCGTCGACGCGTAGAACTGACCATCTTCGAGCGCGCCGACGATGGCGCGGGCGTCGAGACGGCTGGTGCGGACCATGACCCACCCGCGCCCGGGCCCCGCAACCGCCGGGTTCCCCGGCTGCTTGAACCTGTGCGCGTCGTCGACCGCGATCCCGTAGACGAGCGTGCCGCTGGAGAGAATCGCGTCCCAGACCTCCTCGAGCCCGGGTACGCCGCCGCCACCGAGATTGTTCACCTGAGGGTGGCCGTTGAAGATCTCGAGGAGGCGGTTGTTCTTCACGCGTTGCAGATCGGGGGTCGAGAATCCCCATCTGAAGTTCGGATGATTGATGTGCGGCGCGCCCCCGGCGCGCCGGATCGCGTCGACGTTGCGCTGGATGACGTCGACGACCGACGTCCCGCCCTGAGGGTCGACTTTCTCCGACACGTCCAGGCCGTTGACGTGCACGGGCCTCGACTCGAAACTGTCGGTGACCTCCTCGCCTCTGATCAGCAGGAACCTGCCATCCGCGCCGTGGAGCGCGTTCAGGGTATCGACCGCCGTCAGCTTGTTGTGGTCGCTCAGTACCAGGAAGTCGTACCCGTGCTCCCGGTACCAGCGCGCGACTTCGTCCGGCGCCGTGTCACCGTCGCTTTCGGTCGTGTGGGTGTGGGTGTTTCCTTTGAGCCATCGAAGGCCGGGCGGATCCTGCGCGGTGCCGATCGCGGGCGAGGCCTGATCCTGAACGGCGGACAGGGCCGCAAGGAGGCCGGCAGCCACCGCGGCTCTGCGAATGCCGAGTGTCGTCACAACGCGAGGATAAACCGAATCTTCACCTCTTCGTAAACGAGATTTCGATCACCCTGGTGTGGGCTTCGCCGATCGCGAGGTCGTGCGCGTCGAGCGGCATCTCATATGATCGGCGGGTGATTCCCATATGGGGTTTCCTCGGTGTCGCGGTGCCGCTCGTGTTGATCCCGGGCGCATCCACGGCCGTCGTGCTGCGAAACAGCATCAGCGGCGGCACGCGCGCAGGACTCGAGACGGCGATCGGAGCCAACGCCGGTTCCGTATGCTTCGGCGTGCTCTGCGCGTTCGGGATGTCGATCGCAGTACAGCGATGGCCGATGACCTGGTCGATCCTGCGCCTCGCGGGCATCGCGTACATCGCGTGGCTCGGGATCCAATCCGTGCGGCGCGGGCTCGTACCGAACGACCGAACGGTCGACCCCCGTTTGCTCCAGCCGATGCGTCGGCACAGCACGTGGCTGGACAACGTGCGGGACGGCTTCCTCACGAACACGACGAACCCCGCGCTGGCGACTTTCTATTTCGTGATCCTCCCGCAGTTCATCCCGCGCGAGGCCTCCGTCGCGCAGACGGCGCTGCTGCTCACGGCCATTCATGTCGCGCTCGCGCTCACCTGGCACGCCGCGTGGGCCGCCGCCGGCGGCACCCTCGCCCGCACGCTGTCCTCCGGCCGCCCGCGACAGGCGCTCGATCTCACAGCAGGAATCGCTCTCATAGCGCTCGCGGTCAGCCTGCTTCGCTGAAGAGACGTCGGTTGCTCGGTCGTCCGGTCGCTCGGTCGTTCGTAATAGCCCAATCGATCGGCTGTGATGTGAAAGCCCTGCCGAGCGACCGGACGACCGAGCGACCGAACCCCCGAGCCGCGAGCCGCGAGCCGCGAGCCGCGAGCCGCGAGCCGCGAAAAAGCTATATCCATACATCCACATAAGAGCATCTTGACTTCACACCGGTATTAACTTATCCTTCCGGCTGTCCGCCCGTCGCGGCGGACGTTTATCCAGAGTGGCTGAGGGAACAGGCCCGACGACGCCACAGCAACCTGGCCTGGCGCGCCTCCACGCGTCCGGCTCGTGGTGCTACTTCCTGCCCGATTGAACGGGAGAGATAAAGGCCTCGGCGGACCGCTCCGGTCTTACGAAGTTCCTGCTCCCACTTTGTCGCGTCGTGGCGCGAACCCGTGGCCGCACGGGCCTCGGCCGCGAACGCTGGAGGACTGACATGTCGACCACGGAACTGGTGTGTGTGGGACCGTCGGAGCAGGCGCGATCGCCACACACGGGAATTCGTCTGACGCTGCTCGGTCTCGGCCGCGTGGGCTCCGCGGTCGTACGGCTGGCGGCCGAGCCGTCCGAGCCTGCCCTGCCGCCGATCCGCGTCGCGTCGGCGCTCGTCCGCGATCCGCGTCCTCGCCACGGCCTGGAGGCCGTCCCGATCACGACGCGCAGGGAATCGATATTCGACGCGCGGCCGGACGTGGTCGTCGAGGCCCTCGGCGGTGTCGAACCTGCCCGCTCGCTCGTGCTGGACGCGATCGCGCGCGGGATCCCGGTCGTCACCGCCAACAAGTCGCTGCTCGCGCGCCATGGCGACGAGATCCTCGACGCCGCGGCCGAGGCGCGCGTGCCGCTCCGCTACGAAGCGAGCGTCATCGCCGGCGTGCCGTTCCTCGGCACGTTCGCTCATCGTCCCATCGCGTCGCGCGTCACGTCTCTCACCGCCATCGTCAACGGCACGACGAACTACATCCTCTCGGAGGTCGCACGCGGCCGGACGGACTATCGCGGCGCGCTCGCCGAGGCGCAGCGCCGTGGCCTTGCCGAACCGGATCCGTCGAACGACGTCGGCGGCATCGACGCCGCCGAGAAGCTGGTCGTGCTGCTTCGACAGTTCGCGGCATGTTCCGTTGCGCTCTCCGATCTCGAGTCGTCGGGCATCACCAACGTCACGCCCGCGGACTTCGCGCACGCCGCCGAGCTCGGCGGAACGATCAAGCCGGTCGTTCAGGCCGAGTGGACGACGGACGCCGTTGACGCGTTCAGCGGTCCGGCCTTCGTGCCCTCGTCACACCCGCTCGCGGCGATCCATGGCGCGGGCAACGGCATCATCCTCCGCGACTGGGAGGGGCGCGAGGTCGGTCTCACGGGACCCGGCGCCGGCCCGCGCGCGACCGCGGTCACCATCCTGGACGACGTGCGGTTGGCAGTGGCTGGAGGGCTGACGCCGCGGATCGAGCGGCGTCACAAGAGAATCGACACGCCAGAAACCCCGTGGTTCATTCGCCTGGGTAGCGCCGGGCATTGGCCCGAGGGCAGAGCGATCGCGGATCTTCTTGGCAGCTACAGCATCGGGGTGGCCCGAAGCACCGCGCGCACCGAGGGTGAACACTCGCAAGCGCTCCTGACGTTTCCCGTGCGACGCGATCGGCTCGAAGCGGCGGCCGCGGCGCTCTCGGCCGCGGCGCGGTGCTCGATCTCGATCATCCGCGCGCTGAAGCCCCGATCGTGACCGCAAGCGAGACGCGGCCGATCGCGGTCCTGAAGATTGGCGGATCCGTGTTCACGGACCTGCCTGCGTATCAGCGCGCCGCCAGGTTCGTAAGCGAATCCAGGGCCGAACGCACAGGATGCCGGATCGCCGTCGTCGTGTCCGCGGAGCACGGACAGACCGACGCGCTCGAGGCTACGGCGCGCGCGTTCGCTGCGGCACCCGATCCGGCGATGCTGGATCTGCTCTGGTCGACCGGCGAGCATCGATCGGTCGCGCTGCTGACGATGGCGCTGCAGAAGCTTGGAGTCCGCGCGACCGGCGCCAACGTGCATCAGGCCGGATTGTCTGCGCTGGACACATGCGTACCGCCGGCTGCAACCTCCGTGCGGCCGAGGCGCCTGCTGCGGCTGCTCGCATCGCACGATGTGGTCGTCGTGCCCGGGTTCCTCGCCAGTGCGCCCGGCGACGGGATCGTGTCGCTCGGACGCGGCAGCTCCGATCTCACGGCGGTGCTATTGGCGGATGCGCTCGGAGCCTCCACATGCGAGCTCGTGAAGGATGTGGACGGCTACTACACCGCCGATCCGAATCACGACCCGCATGCGCGCCATCTTCCTCAGATCGGCTTCGGCGACGTGCTGGCGATGGCGGACCGGGGCTGCGGTCTTCTTCAACGTGCTGCTATCGAGCGCGCCCGGGAGCGCGGGATCACGCTGGTGCTCAGGGCGATCGGAAGCTCGCGACGCACAGTCGTCGGGGCGGCTGAAAATCTCCCTGTGGCTTCATGAACGTCTCCTCTCTTTAGGCGCGACGTACACGGGCGATCTATGATGTCCGGTCGCCGTCGCCATGCGTCTCGCTTCCGTTCCCATATCGCGCGTCCTCTCGAGTTGCGGCGCCGCCTACCTTCTCGCGATCCTCGTCATCGTCGTCACGCAGACGCTTCTCGGCTCCCGGCTCTTCTTCGCGATGGCCGCCGTCTGCGTGTCGGCCTACGTCGTGATGCTGGTTCGGATCTGGCACGAGCCGCGGGCGTCGCGGCGCCTCCTCTTCGCCGCGTTCGCGCTCGCGCTCGCGTTCAGGATTCCGCCCGCGGTCGCGCCCGTGGGCTGGGACAGCGACATGGTGCGATATCTGTGGGACGGGCGCGTGCAGCTGCTTGGGTACAACCCGTACACGGTCGTCCCCTCCGACCCGGCCGTCGCGCACACGCACAAGGATCGATCGGCGGAGATGCCGAGCCGCAACGCCAGGACGCCATATCCGCCGGCTGCCCAGTTGTTCTTCAGGCTGATCGTGTCGCTCAGCGACTCCACGCTCGCGATGAAGCTCTCGCTCGTCATGTGCGACATCCTCACGATCCTGGTGCTGTGGCGATGGCTCGCGGCCACCGGCCGGTCGGAATGGCTGGCGCTCACCTACGCGTGGAATCCTCTCGTCGTGCTGGAGGTCGCGCACAGCGGACACATCGACGCGCTCGGCGTGTTGTGGCTCGTGGCGTCGGCGTTCTGGCTCACGAGGAAGCGCACGTCGCTGGCGACGATGGCATTCGTCCTGGCCGTCGCGAGCAAGCTCGTGCCCATCGTGCTCGCGCCGATCCTGCTCGGCCGGATCAGGAAACGTGACGCGGTCCTGGGCGCCGCATTCCTCATCGCGCTGTATCTGCCGTTTTCGACCGGCGGGAACATCGCGCTCGGCGCGGTCCCGAATGTCGTGGACTACGTGCGGTTCAACGATCCGGCGTTCAAGGCCGTGCGCGCGATGACGTCACCGCGCGTCGCCGCGGCCGTGGCGCTGACGCTGGGCCTCGCCACAGCCATGTGGCTCAGGCTCCGGCTGCCGGTATCCGATCCGGCGGCGTGGGCATGGCCAATGGCCGTCGCGGTCGCGTTCGCGCCGGTCATTTATCCTTGGTACATCCTGTATCTCACGCCGTTCCTCTTCACGGTTGCGACGATCCCGCTCAACGTCTGGACCGTCAGCATCATCCCTGTGTACGAGGTGTGGTATCAGTCGCGCCACGGCGCGCGCTGGGTGACGCCGCCCTGGCTGATGACCCTCGAATTCGCAGCTGTAATCGTGGCAACGATCATCGTCTTTCGCCGGCGCGTCGCGCGACCGCCACCCGACACGACGCCCGGAGCGTAACGTCGAGCTGGAACGAGCACAGTTCTTGCGTGCTGCGCGTGCGGAGCGGACGATGGATACATATCCTGGCTACCCCACCGCAACGCGGCACGGTCGTGCACAAGCCGGTCTCGCGATCCTGACGCTCGTCGCCGCCAGCGTCGCGCTCTGCGCCGCCACTGACGTGAGCATTCAGCAGGATCGGCGGCCCGCTCTCAAGGAGGCGCAACTCAAGCAATACCGCGCCTTCCGCCGGATGCACGCGCGGAATCTCAAGTTCAATCAGGAAGCGTGGATCGAAGTCTGGACGGAGCTGAACGGGAACACCTTCACGTACGACATCACGAGCGAGCGAGGGTCCGAGTACATCAAGGACAAGGTGCTGAAGACGCTCCTCGCGCGCGAACAGGAGCTCGTCGGTAAGGGAGAGGCCGGGCGCGCCGAAATATGCGGTGAGAACTACCTATTCGAGGAAGTCGGGGAGCAGCACGACTCGTTTCGATACGTTCTCCTGAAACCGAAGCGCAAGGATGTGCTGCTCGTGGATGGCCGCATGGTGCTGAACAGCCAAGGCGAGCTCCTGCGAGTCGAGGGCACCCTCGCCAAGAATCCCTCGTTCTGGACGAGCACCGTCAACATCGTCCGGGAGTTCGCGCTCGTCGACGGCGTCCGCGTGCCTGTCACGACCGCCACGGTCGCCAAGCTGAAGCTCGCGGGGCAGGCGCACCTGGACGTGCAGTACCGAGTACGAAACGGTGAACGGCCGTCAGGTGGACGCTGCCTCGGCGCATCGAGCCTCGGCACCAGGCACGAGCGCGGCAGCTCAAAAGCCCTTATCGGAGAACCGGCGGGACGTTCTAGCCAGCAGGTAGCGTGCGCGCTTCTGCGCGATCAAATTGACCAGCCGCAGCGCCGGCTCGCGATTCACGTCGATCGCGAGGGCCGACTTCAGGTACTGCTCGAACGTCGCGCGGTTCGCCGGCGTCACCGTCATCCCCGAAGCCATCGTCACGTATGCGAACGCCGACTGACCGCTCGAGAGCTCCAGCGCGCGCTCGAAGTGTCGCCGGGCGCGGTCGGCAGATCCTCCCAGAAGCGGCGGGAGGCTCTCGACCGCGATGAGCGCTTCGTGGATGGTCCCGCGTTCCCATCGTTCGTCGAGCGCCAGTGCGCGGGCGAGAATCACGCGGACCGCGACCAGATCGGGCAGCCGCGCCAGCTGGTTGTCGGCGATCGAGACTTGCGCGCCAAGCGCCGCGCCCAGCCAGAAGAGCGCCGGAAGATCGTCGATGCCGACGCGCGCGACGGCCGCGGCCGGGTCCTTGACGAGGGCCGCTCCGAAACCGGGGTGGCGCAGCTCGATCGCGCGCGTGCAATACCCGCGCGCGCGATCGTACATGAGGACCGCGCGCCCGCGCAGCTCCGCGGCCAGTGCGGGACTCGATTCAGCGGCGAGCTCGGCGTCGATGTGCACGAACCCGTAGGCGTACTGCGCGAACCCGTTGCACGCAGACATCAGGAGCCCGGCGTGTTTCGGCTGCTCGTCGAGCACCATCTCAATGAGCTTCAGGGTCGACGGCGCGGCATCCCGCACGAGCTCGATGTCGTTGTCGCGCGAGAAGGACGTGGCTGTCGCCGTCAGGGCGTCAGCCATCCGGGTGAGCCCGATCTGCTTCGGCGAACAGGCCCACGTTCCGATCATCAAGATTAGCGCCGCCGACGTCCGCATTTGTCGCATCGGGCAGCAACGATAGCACGGTCGCGAACGGCCATCTCCTGACAGCTCTCCGTGCGCAACGGCACGTAGATCGACGCGCTCGACCTCAGTCCGTCTTCAGCGCGGTGAGCGGATCGACATGGGTCGCCCGAGTCGCCGGCAGGTAGCAGGCGGCAAGCCCCACCGCGCCCAATACGACGCACACGATCGCGAGCGTGACGGGATCGCCGGGCCGCACCTCGAAGAGAAGCGCCTGCAGGAAGCGCGAGCCGGCCGCGGCGCCGACCAGCCCGACCGCGAGCCCCATCGCTATCACGCGCGAGCCCTCCCGCAGGACCATGCGGCGAATCGTCGACGCATCCGCCCCGAGCGCCATGCGCAGCCCGATCTCTCGCGTCCGCTGCGTCGTCGTGAAACTGATGATCCCGTAGATGCCGCTCGCGCACAGGATCAACGCGACGATGGCGAACGCGGACATCACCGTCATGCTGAAGCGCTGCCGCACGAGCGATGCCTGCACCAGGCGCTCGACGCTGGCGGTGTCGTAGATCGACTGCATCGGATCGACGCTCCAGATCTGACGCTTCACGTTCTCGAGCACCGCCGCAGGTTCGCCTCCGCCGCGGACGACGTACGTCATCGACCCGAAGGGCAGCTGCGCGTGCGGAAAGAACACCTCGGCGCGCGCGGCGGTGTCGAGCCCGTCGTGCCTGATCTGACTCACGACGCCGACGACCTCGGCCTCGATCGGCTTGCCCTGCCAGGCCACTCTGATGCGCCGCCCGACTGGACTCTCGTCCGGCCAGTCCCTGCGCCGCAGCGCGTCGCTGATCACCGCGACGAGGGGCGCGGTCTCGCTGTCGCGCGCTTCGAGCAGCCGGCCTTCGCGCAGAGGGATCGACATCGCGCGGAAGTAGCCCGGCGTGGCAATAGTCACGTATGCGTTCCGCCGTTCGCCTTCTTTCGCGCCGGGCCGGCCGACGATGTCGAAGTCGCTTCGGATGTTGATGTTCGACATCGCGAACGGCATCGCGGAGACGGCGCCGGCAGCCTGGACGCCGGGAAGGGACTGCATCCGTTCGATCGTCGACGCGAAGAAGGCCCGGGCGCGCACCGGTCCGGCGTTGCGATCGTCGACGAACAGCTGGGCCATCACGACGTTCTCCGCCTTGAAGCCGGGATCGACCGCGAGCAGCCGCTCGAAGCTTCTGACGAGGAGGCCGGCGCTCGAAAGGAGAACCAGGGCGATGGCGACCTCCGCGACGACGAGCCCTCGACGCAGCGAGCCTCGCGGCCCTTCGGCCTGGCGCTCGCGCAGCACGTCGCGTCCTCCGCGCGCGAACTGCAGCGCAGGGATCAGCCCGAACGCAATCGCCGTGAGCGTCGCGAGGCCCGCCGCAAAGGCGAGCACTCGAGCGTCGATGACCGACTGCTGAAGGCGAATCATGCCTCCGGGCGCAAGAGCGATGATTCCGCGAAGGGCCGCGTGCGCGAGCGCGATGCCGGCGGCACCCGCGACGAGGGCGAGCAGCAGGCTCTCCGCGACCAGTTGCCGGACGAGCCTCGCGCGGCCCGCGCCGAGCGCCGACCGGATCGCGAACTCGCGGCTGCGTTCGATGCCACGCGCGAGCAGCAGGCTCGCGACGTTGGCGCATCCGATCCCCAGCACGAGGATGACGGCAGCGAGCATCAGCAGCAGCGCCCGGCTCACGCCTCCCGTCAGGTGCTCACGGAGCGGCACGAGGACCGCGCTCGCCGACGAGTTGGTGCGCGGATATTCCTGCGCCAGCTTCGCGGAGATCGCGTCCATTTCGCTCTGCGCCTGTTCGAGCGTGACGCCGGGCGCGAGCCTCGCGACGACGTTCCACCATGCGCTCGCGCGAATGCGCTTCTCGTACTCCTGGACGACCTTTGGGGTCCAGATCGAGAGCTCGCCGGGCCGCGGCAGCAACTGCGGAGCGAACGCCGCCGGGAGCACGCCGACGATCGTCCATGGCTCTCCGTCCAGGCTGATCGCCGTGTTCACGATGTCGGGGTTTCCGCCAAACCGCAACTGCCAGAACGCGTGCGTGATGACGACCGCCCGCCGTCCGCCCGCGGTGTGCTCTTCGGGCAGGAAGCCCCGGCCGATGACGGGCTGCATGCCGATGGCGTCGAAAAAGCCTTGCGTGACCTGCGCGCCGAAGAGCACTTCCGGCGCGGTGCCGCCGGTGTAGTCTCTCGAGTACGGAATGATGCCGGCGATCGCCGAGAACGATCGCGATCGCTCGCGCCAGTCCAGGAAATCCGCGGGCGCGACGTCCTCGCGCTCCGCGGGTTTGGAGGCGTGCCGCTGCCAGATCGTCACGATCCGATCCGACTCCTGATACGGCAGCGGCTTGAGAAACAGGGTGTCCAGGAGGGCCACGATTGATACCGTGCCGCCGATGCCGAGCGCGAGGATGAAGACCGCGGCAAGGGTGAAGGACGGCGACTTCGCGAGCATCCGCACGCCATGCCGCAGGTCGTGCACGAGATCGGCGTCGGCGGTGAACTGACGGCGAAGCCAGGCGGCGTCGGGCAGGGCGCCGAGCGCGCGGCGAAACAGATCCATACGGGTCCTCCAGTCCAGACGATCGCGCCGGGCGAGCAGCGCCCAGCGACAACGCACTTCGGCGTCCCACTCGGCGCGCCACTCGTCGCGCGATCCAGCAGGCACGACGGCCGCGCACACGCGGACCACCGCGAGGCACGCGCGAAGGAGGGCGGCATCGCGCCCGGAGCCGACGTTACGCGTGGTTCGGCGAGCCATGGGTCAGATGCGCGACGGTTTGAGCCGTCTCGAGGCCACGGCCTGATCGAGCGCCCGATACCGCTCCACGGCATCCGCGAGCATCGCTTCGCCGGCGCCGGTGATCTCGTAGTACCGTCGCGGCGGGCGCTGTTCGCGCTGGGCGGTGGCCGGCTTCTCCCAGGCGGATTTCAGCAGTCCTTCGCGATCCAGGCGGCGCAGGATCGGATAGACGGTTCCGCTCGGCAGGCCGGTCGCGTCCATGATGTCGAAGCCGTGGTGAAATCCGCGCGACAGGGCCTGGAGCACGAGGGCGGTGGGGTACGTCAGGTTGAGCCGTGGGGACACGGATACATCTCCTGCGGAAACCGTCAATCTACCGCGAAACCCTATATATGTAGAGTTCTATCGCACTAAGACGGGAAAACCGTGCAAAACGTTGGCGCGGCGGTTCGACGACGGGCGGCAACATTCATGCAACCATCTCGGCTATGACGACCCCGATGGTCCGGGCCATCGGCTTGACGGTTTCGGCGCTGTACCTGGCGATCATCGTGTGGCTGTACGCGGCACAGCCGCAGACGGTCGCTCAGGTCACCGGCGGCCTGACCTCGACGATCGGTGCCTATCACATCGATCAACAGGCGTTTGACGACGGCCTGGCGTTCTTCCGGACGGACAAGTTCATCGAGGCGCGCGCCGCCTTCGGGCGCGCCGATCCGGCGCAGCGCGACGCGCGGACGCAGTTCTACGTCGCGTACTCGTTCTACCGTGAGGGGTGGGGACGGCTCTACAGCGACGATGCGCTGTACAAGCAAGGCATCGCCGTCGTCGACAAAGCCATCGCGCTCGCGCCGAACCAGCGGCTCGTCGTCGACGATTCACAGCTCGGAATGCAGACTGCGGACGAGCTCCGCGCGGAGCTGCAGCGCGGCCTGACGCACGATGCGTCGGATCTGAATCCGATGGGCCTCGCGAGGCCGAGAAAATGACTCCGCTGCGCGAAGCGCTCGTCGTGCCGTGCCTGTTCCTGACGGTCGCGCTCCTCGGCGGCCTGCGCCTGGGCACGCGCGTTCTTCTCGTACCGCCCCCGCTCGTCGCGATGGTGCTGGCCATCCTGCTGATCGCGGCGCTCGTCCGATCGCGGGCGATCGCGCCCGAACGCCTGATGCATCAGCAGCGAACCCCGCTCGAAAACCTCTGCGGGCTCACGGTGCTGCTGACGCTGTTCGCCGGCTCGTCGCAGATATTCAACCTGGTGACGCCCGATCGAGGTCTGCTCCACCTGCTCGTCAGCCTGTTCTTCTTCGTCCAGCTGCTGACGACGCTGGCCGCCGTCCGGGATCGGGTCTCGATGCTGCGCGGCCTCGCGGTGCTGCTGGGATCGGCCTTCGTGCTGCGCTTCCTCGCGCTCGAGTCCTGGTATGCGCCAGGTCAGGGCCTCATGAAGCGCGTCATGACGACGCTGCTCGAGGGCGTCACGCTCGGCTCGCTCGAGTATCAGCCTGCGGGCGCAGCGACGGGATACGTGGCTTTTCTCGTCCTGCTGCTCTACCTGGTTGGACTGGTGCTCGTGGGCGCCAGTCCTCGTCGTCCGCACGAAGAACGCCTGCCGGCCGTGCGTGAGAAGTCCGCGTCGATCGTGTCGACATCGCTCCTCGTGGCACTCTGCGTCGGCCTGCTGGCGCTGCCCGCATGCCGTCCGGTGAGCGGGTACACGGCAGCGACGGCATCGCCGGAGTCTCTCGTCACGCCCGCTCGCGACGCGCTCTTCGCGTCAGCCACGGTGTGGGAGCCGCCGGTTGTGCCCGTCGGCGCCGCGCGGCTCGGTGAAAATCCGGCGGCCCCGTGGTCCTTCACCGCAGCGGATATCGTGACGTGCCGGTTCGTCGTCGCTCCCGTCAGCGGCACGACGTCGAAGTTCAACTGCCAGCTTCCCAGCGGCGAAGTCGTGAAGGTCAAGTACGGGGCCCGCAACCCCGAGCTTTTCGCGGAGGTCGCGGCGACGAGGCTCGTCGCCGCACTCGGCTTCCCCGCCGATCGCATGTACCTCGTTTCCGCCGTTCGGTGCGTCGGTTGTCCGGCCTTTCCGTTCCAGGCGCTTCGCTGCCACGCAGGCACCCCGCTCGGCAAGGCGTGCTTTGCGGGCGCGCTCGACTCGACGGACTCCGTCGACTTCACGCCCGCGGTGATCGAGCATCGGGCGAACGGGCGGAGCATCGAGACGCCGACGTCACGCGGGTGGTCCTGGTACGAACTGGATCGGATCGATCCGGCGCGCGGCGGTTCGCCGCGCACGCACGTGGACGCCCTTCGTCTGCTGGCCGTCGTGCTGGCGCACTGGGACAACAAATCCGAGAATCAGCGCCTCGCCTGCGGCGGACCTGCCAACGCGTGCCGAAGCACGATCGCGATGATGCAGGACCTGGGAGCGACGTTCGGTCCGGCCAAGCTCGACCTGCACAACTGGAAGAATGCGCCTGTCTGGACGGATCCGCGAACCTGCGCGCTCAGCATGGAACACCTGCCCTTCGACGGAGCCACGTTTCCGGAAACGCGGATCACGGACGAAGGCCGCGTGATGATGCTCGGCCTGTTGGATCAGCTCTCGATGCTACAGATGCGCGAGCTGTTCACGGGCTCGGGCATGTCGGGCTTCGACGGAATCAGTGGCGAAGGCCGGGATGCCGACGCGTGGGTCAGGGCGCTCGCGGACAAGATCCGGCAGATTCGCGAAGCGGGCCCCTGCCCGTGATCATCCCGCAGCGCGCTCGCGCACGATCACACCCGCATCCACGGTGCGATCCGTCGCGCGCGATGGCCTGGAAGTAGAGGCGATCGCCGGACACTTCCACCAGCATGAAGTGACAGTCCTCGTCGTATCCGGCTGCCGTGAGCTCCGAAGACCTGATGTCGTGCTTGCGCAGCGCGCCGCCGGCGCCGGAAACGAAGTACCAGATTCCATGCTGAGGACGAATCCGCTCGTAGAAGTGCTCGTGCCCTGACCACACGACGTCGACGTCTCCCGCGACGAGCAGCGGCTCGATGGTCCGCCGAATCGCCCGCGCGGCCGCGCCATAGCGGCCCGACGTGTACAGCGGATGGTGCATGTAGCAGATCTTCCAGGCCGTTCCCGACGCGGACAGCTCGCCCTTCAGCCATTCGAACTGCGCAGGGTCGAGCGTGCGGCTGTCGAGCACGTAGAAGCGGACACCGGCGCCGGTCAGCCCCCCGAGCCGGCGCTCCGATCTGCGGAACGTGTAGTACCGCTTCCCGTTCATGTTGAACGGGCTGTAGTGCACGGAGGCGGGATCGTCGTGGTTGCCGATCGCCGCATGGAACGTCACGCCCGCGTCGACGAGCGGCCGGTACGGCTCCTCGAACTTGCGGCGGTAGTCATCCGGCCCGTGGGGCGGATAGACGTTGTCGCCGAGCATCACGACGAACTCGAAGGGAAAGCGGGATCGCCAGGCGACCATCTGCCGGGCGACGTCCTGCTGGGCCTGGTCGCCTCGCCCGGCATCGCCGATCACCGCGAAACGGACCGAACCATGTTCGAGCGGCAGCGCGAGTGCGCCCGCCTGAGGTTGCAGCGTGCGCACGCTCGTGCGCGTCCTGCGTTCGACTCGATCGATTGAGATCCGACCCGGCACGCGGCCGCGACCGCCAGGCCGACACACGCGAGGGCGGTCCGCAGATAGCGGGACACGTCAGGTCAGTCCGCCAGCCATCCGAGTCCGACCAGCTGGACCGACACCTGGCCGCGCTTGGGCGAGAGCTGCAGCCGTTCGATCGACGGTGTGGCGGACGCCGCGGTGATCTTCCTGGTCTCCTCGACGATTTCGGCTTCGAGCGCGCGCTCGCGCTCCGAGAGCGCCTCGACGTTGTCGCTCGCCCGCTTGACGTCCTCGGCCTCTTTCATGCTCCGCCCCACTCCGCGCGCTGCCGTCGTCGCGCGGCCCAGGGTCGACGTGCTGATCGTCTTTCGTCCGAAGAGCGCTCCGAGGAGGGTCGCGCCCATCGTCAGGCCGGTCTGCAGCTTCTGTTGGGACGCCTGCGAGGATTCGCGCTCGACCGCGGCCTCCGCGCGGCGCCGCTGTTCCGCGAGTGGCGCCTGCTTCACGGCGTACCTGGCGCGGACCGCGTCCACAGCCGCGTCGCGCTCCGCGCGCTGCGCTTCCTGCGCACGAACGGGGAAGTCACGCTCCGATTCACCCGGCGCCGAAGCGAGCTTCAGGTCGGCGTTGGCGCATCAGCTCGAGGTTTTCCGACTGCGAGAGCCAGCGCGTGAAAGCCTTCTCCCAGGCGGCGTAGTTCTTGGGCTGGAGGCCCGCAGCCGGCACCTGGGCAAACGTCGCATCCGACTCCGCTGATTCGCGGCAGATCGGCGGCCGTGCCTTCGACCTTCGACGCCGTTGCCCAATCGATCGGCGATCGCGCCAGGACTGAAGGGCGCGGCATAGAGCACGTCGCGACTTCGTCGATTTCGAGCTTCGAATCGCCGAAACCGACACGCGCCGCGCCGAGGACGACGGGCATGTAGTGAGGGGCCGGGGAACCGCCGCCGCTCGGCGAGGCCGGGACGAAGAACTGTTGAATGCCGGGCGGCAGGACGGGCGGCGCGTTCGGCCGCCGGCGACGACTCCGAGCGGGCCGCTCGCCCGGCTGCCGCGGCTTTCGGCGACGGGACGGACGGCGCTCCGCCGGCGGCAGGCGCCTCGACGCGCGACGCCGGGGTCAGCGCGCGGATCTGATCACGGGACAGCGGTCCGCGCAGATAGGACAACGCCCAGCGCGTCTGAAAGACCACCGGCGCCTTCTCATGAACGTTGTGCAGCAGGAACACCCGCTTGTCGAGCGCCGACAGCAGCCGATCCGTCTCGGAGCGATCGATCGAGCCGGCCGCCGCCCCTTCGAGGCCGTCGAGCAATCGCGCCTTGTCGCGCTCGGTCTGCAGCCGGCCCAGGAACCACGTTCCCGTGTTCGCGAGGCCCTTATAGTCGAGGTCGACCGGGTTCTGCGTCGCCAGGACGACGCCGATCCCGAAGGCGCGGCCCTGCTTCAGGAGCGTGAGGAGCGGCCGTTTCGACGGCGGGTTCGCAACCGGTGGAAAGTATCCGACGATCTCGTCCATGTAGAGCATGGCACGCAGGCTCGTCGTTCCCGTCTGGCCGCGCATCCATGACACGACCTGATTGAGCAGCAGCGAGACGAAGAACATGCGCTCCGCGTCGCCGAGATGCGCGATCGAGAAGATCGCGACACGCGGTCTTCCCTTCGCCGTGTAGAGCAATGACGCGAGATCGAGCGGCGCGCCTTCCATCCACTGCTCGAAGCCGGGAGCGGCGAGCAGGCCATTGAGGCGCATCGCCAGCTCGAAGCGCTCCTTCGCCGGGAAGAATGACTCGAGATCGACCACGCCCACCCGCTGAAACGGAGGCGTCCGGACCTGCTGAATCAGCGACGCGAGATCGAGATCGGCGCCCGCCGACCATGACGCGGCGAACAGGCTCGCGAGCAGCGTGTGCTCGCGGCTGCGCGGCTGCGGGTCGACGCCAGCGAGCGACAGGAGGCCTGTCGCCGTGTTCCCCGCGCGCTCGGAGAGCGCCTCCGCATCGTCCCGCGCCGCGGCCGGCGGCGCCGCGAACGTGCTGAGGATCGAGACCGGCAGGCCCGCGCGGCTGCCCGGGGTGTAGATGGCGAACTCGGCCGCCTCGCGAAGGCGCTGGATCCGCGATTCGTCCTGCCCCCACTCGGCAAGTCCCGCGCGCCACCGGTCGGCCTCGGCCTGCGCAAAAGCGTCAGGGTCCTGCCCCGCACGCCGCGCTTCGTCCTCGTCTATCCACGGGCGGAAGGACTTCGCGGACAGGTCCGGAAACGTGAGCAGCAGGTTCCCGAGATCACCCTTGGGATCGATGGCGATCACCGGCACGCCGTCGATCGCCGCCTCCTCGACGAGGGACAGGCACAAGCCCGTCTTTCCGCTGCCCGTCATGCCGACGCAGACGGCATGCGTCACCAGGTCGCGCGACTCGTAGAGCACCGGCTCGTCGAGGGACTTGCGCGCATCCATGTCGTATCGACGGCCCAGGTAGAACAACCCGAGCTTTTCGAACTCCTGCATGGACCGTATGTTCCCTGTTCCGGCCACGATCCACAACTCCAGCGGTACCGACAGCACGGGTACTTCCGGCGGAGCGCGATCACGTGATCGGCGTATTCCCGCTTCGGAATCCGGCCCGCCACGTACGCATCCCGGAGCCGGCGGATTTCGTATTTGTAGAGGTCCCGCACCGCGTCGCGCAGGAGGCCCGGCGGCGTGCCGGCATGCGGAACCAGCCCGTGGCCGGCCAACGCGTCGAGAATGCGGACGTCGTATCGGTACTGAGGGCTCACGTGACGGAGCTATCGGAAGAGCGACCGCGATCCTCGAACTTCGTTGCGCGTTTCCGGCGCGTCTCTGTTAGTATGCGCGACACACTTTGCGCGGCGCGAGCCGCCATCACAACAGGGCCCGAAGGGAGTATCTATGTCCGACGAACGAGATGACCTGGGAGGAAACGACGACCTGCTGTCGCGCACGGCAGAGACCGTAGGAGATACGCTGGGCAGCGCCACCCGCGTTGTGAGCGAGACGGCCCAGTCGGCAGCGGGCGCGGCGAGCGGCGCGGCGCAGACCGCGACGGCGACCGTCAGGGCTGCGGTCAGGAAGGTCAAGACCACCGGCGGCGCGGCCAAAAAGGCAACCCGCCGGACCGTCCGCCGGGTCGTCAAGAAAGCCAAGCGCGTCGTCAAGAAAGCCAAGCGGGCCGCTAAGCGCTCGGCAAGGGTCACTAAGCGAACCGCACGGCGCACCAAGCGCTCCGTCAAGAGGGTCGTCAGGAGAGCGGTAAAGAAGAGCAAAAAAAGATAGGTGCCAGGGTGCTAGGTGCTAGGGGTGCCTGGCACCCTGGCACCCTTATTTGACTCCCAAATAAATCCCATTGAAGAGGAACTTGAACGTCCCGTGCGGCTGCGCGCGGAATGTGATTTCGGGGCCGAACAGGAGCAACCGGCCCTTGCCCACCGAAGCGTCCACGACGACCACGCCGTCGCGTAGATAGCCTTGGCCGTACGCCCAGCCGCTGCGCAGGGGCGTCGCGCTGTCGAACCAGGCCACCGGGCGCATGCCCTTGACGATGGCTTCGGGCTGGAGGCGGAACACCGGACTGTTGTCGAAGAACACGTCGAGCGGGTTCGTCAGGCCGTGAGCGACTGGCGCCGTCGTGTCGACGGCCACCCGCAGCACTGACCCGGGCACGTAGTATTTCTCGCTCGGCAGCTGCCGTGTCTCGCCGTCGGACGATCGCTCGACGAGGTGGTTCTCGAGCGGCAGCCCCATGATCTCGGCGAGCGCGACGCTCGATCGGCCGACGCTGACGATGGTGCCACCGTCGTCGAGGAACTTCTTGAGCTGCGGTCCTGTCTGGGCCGCAGTGTACGAGCCGATCTGGCTCTGGTATTCGGCCGGAATACTCGCACCGCGGCCTCCCCCGCGCCCGCCCGCGGCCCCGCCCCCTCCACCGCCACCGCCGCGGCCACCCCGCCCAGCACCGCCACCGGCAGGACCCACGCCTGACGGAAAGATGATCACGTCGTACCGGCTCGAGAGGTTTCCAAGATCGAGCGCCTGCGGAAACACGACCTCGAACGGGAACTCGAACTGCTCGAGAAGGAACCGCGTCCAGCCGGACGGCATCGACCCGCCGTACTGATCGGCAAGCGCGATGCGGACCTTACGCAGCTTGATGGAATCCCCCGCGGGCTTCGCCGCGACACCTTCGAAGCTGACGCCGAGATCCGCGGCGATCTTTCCAACCGCGGCGGGGGTCGAGGCCTTCGGCGAGACGAAGAACGTTCCCTGTTTCGGTCCGGAGGTGACCCAGAACACATCCTCGCCAGCGGCCACCAGCCGGTTGATCGCCGTGAACGAGTCGTTGACGGCGTGGCTGAACGTGTAGCCCCCTGACGCGGTGGCCGTCACGGTTCCCGCGGCCGGCTTCTGCAGTCCCGACAACTTCTCGAACGGCCCCTCGAAGCCCTCGAGGATGCGGTCGAACTTGACCCCCATCTGATAGGCGAGCGTCCACCCGGCGTTGTCGTAGGGCCGGCTCGGCGGGCCACCGGGGTACGGAATATCGTCCGGATGATCCTGGGGCTCGAACATGTCGAGCACGTGAGGACGGAAAGCCTGCGCCGCTTTCACCACGTACGAACCGGCGGGATAGTTCTTGCCGGCCGCCGGGAAGGCCGCAGTGGCGCGATGCACCGTGACGCCCGTCTTGATCAACGCGTTGACGAACTTGGTCGCTGTCGGGAAGTCCGGTTGATCCGCGGGCAGGATGAACCCGCGCGGGTCG
>CAWGBU010000008.1:0-532170 GCA_963820905.1 uncultured Acidobacteriota bacterium
ATTGCACGACAAAGACTGGAGTCAGGAGGCCGAATACCAATGACAAGGCCGCAAGGACAGGAACGATCAAGCGAGGCTGACGGCGCCACCTTCCAGGAGATCCTCGTGCCAACCGATCTCACGGAGCGCACGGTGAAGGCTCTGGACTTCGCGCTCCGCTTCGCGGGGGGCGGTCGAACACGCGTCACCCTGCTTCATGTGATCGAGACCATTCCCGGTCTCGCGTTTGCGGAGCTCAGACCCTTCTATCGGAAGTTGCAAGCCAAGGCTGACGCGAAGATGGCGGCGTTAGCCCGCCGGGCCCCCCCGCGGGAGGGTCGAGGCTGAAGTGGCCTACGGACCGAGAGCCGAGACCATCATCAAGTTCGCGACGGCACGCGAGGCGGATCTGATCGTTCTGGCCTCGCACCGCGTGAATCCCTCAAATGTGGGTCGAGACTGGGGGACGATGAGCTACAAGGTCGGGCTGCTGGCTCAGTCTCCGGTCTTGCTGGTCAGAGTAGTCCATGGCTCGCGTCACCTCACCGCCTCCGGGTCCGCCGCGGACGTCGGCGGCTGGCCCGGAACGAGCGTCCTTCTACCACCTCGCGACGCCTCCCGAAGGGACGGAGCGCTGTCAGGGCCTCGCATGTTTCGTCGCCAGGCACCTCGATGCGGACCGCTGGCGCGCCGCCACCGCGCAACAGACTCGTGTGCACTGCCTCGGTAAGTGTCATATCGCTCCCGCCAGTGCGGCCGACGAGGATCGCCCTCGCATCGAAGTTGCGGCCCCTGAAGCAATCGTGCTTGACCGATTGGTCAAAGGCGGCGCTCCTACCTCAGCCACTACAGGGCGCAGGGCGGCTATCGTGCCCTGCCACGCGCGCTCGAGCTCGCGCCACAGCACCTCGTCACCGAGATCGAGCGGTCCGGATTGCGGGGCCGCGGCGGCGCCGGGTTCCCGGCAGGCAAGAAATGGCGGGCCGTTTCAGCCAGGACTCGGCGGTAAATTCATCGTCGCCAACGGCGACGAGGGAGATCCTGGCGCGTACATCGATCGATTCCTCATGGAGGAGGACCCGCACGCTATCCTCGAGGCGATGCTGATCGCCGCGATCGCGGTTGGGGCCCGCGGCGGGTTCATTTACGTGCGTGCAGAGTATCCGACCGCGGCCCGGAGGATGGAGGCTGCCATCCGCGAGGCCCGTGCAGAGAACCTCCTTGGTGAGGGAATTCTTGGAAGTTCGCTCGGCTTCGATCTTCACGTTGTTCGCGGCCACGGCAGCTACCTTTGTGGTGAAGAGACTGCGCTGCTGAACGCGCTGGAAGGGAAGCGGCCGGAAGTGCGGGCACGACCACCATATCCGGCCTCTCACGGCGTATTCGGCCTGCCGACGCTCGTCCACAACATCGAGACGCTGGTCAATATCCCCTGGATCGTTTCGCGGGGCGGCGACGCGTATGCGGCATACGGCCACTCGACGAGCCGCGGAACCAAGGTCTTGTCGCTCAACTCACTCTTCCGGCGGCCAGGGCTTTACGAGGTCGGGCTGGGTATGCCGGTCCGTCAGGTCGTCGAGGATCTCGGCGGCGGACTCACGACCGGCGCGCTGAAGGGCGTGCTGATCGGCGGTCCGTTGGCCGGCATCATACCGCCGTCGCTCCTGCAGACGCCGCTGGCGTTCGACGAACTTCGCGCAATCGGCGCCTCCGTTGGACACGGGGGCGTCGTGGGGTTCGACGAGCACACGACGATCCCCGAGCTGGTTCACCATGTCTTTGCCTTCGGCGCGGCCGAGTCGTGCGGCAAGTGCACGCCGTGCCGGCTGGGCTCGCGCAGTGTCGAACGGCTGTTCGCACAACCGCCGGCCAGGGAAGCGGAGGGTGACAGCCGCGAGGCGTGGCGAACCCTTGTCACCGCGCTGGCCGAAACCAGCTTGTGCGGTCACGGGAGCGGGCTCGGCGAGTTCGGCGCCAGTATCGAGCGGTACTACCCGGAGGAACTGCATCGATGCTTCGCGTGATCGTCAACCAGGAGCCGTACAACTGCCTGGACGGGGTGACGGTTCTTCAAGCGTTGAGCCAGATCGGCATCGATATCCCCAGGCTGTGTCACGATGATCGCCTGACGCCCTACGGCGCGTGTCGTCTGTGTGTCGTGAAGGTGAGAGGATCGGCGAAGCCCGTTCCTGCGTGTACGACCCCGCTGATCGACGGGATGGAGATCGAAACCCACCCTCCCGAGATCGAAGAGCTCCGACGGTCGCTGCTACAACTGCTTGCGCGCGAGCAACCGCCAGTCGAGGCAGCCCATCTTCCGCACAAGGAGTTCTTCCGCTACTTGCGCGAGTATGAGCTCGATCACGAGTGCCGCGCAGCGGTGGACCCGGCGTTGGTCGACGAGTCGCACCCGCTCATCCGGGTGGATATGTCCCGGTGCGTGTACTGCTACCGGTGCGTGCGGATCTGCGACGAAGTGCAGGGGCAGTCCGTCTGGCGCGTCTGGAATCGTGGGGCCGAGACCCGGATCCGTCCCGATGGGCCGACGTTTGCTGAGAGCAGCTGCGTCAGCTGCGGCGCCTGCGTGGATACGTGCCCCAGCGGCGCGCTCGAGGACAAGTCCGTTCTCTCTCTGGGTATTCCGACCGACTGGACACGCACGACCTGCCCGTACTGCGGGACTGGATGTGAGCTGAAGGTCGGCACGCGCGCTGGACGGCTCACGCAGGTGCTTCCTGTCACCGGCGCGCCCGTCAGCCGCGGCCACCTCTGTGTCAAAGGCCGCTACGCCTTCGACTTCGCGTCGTCGACAGATCGCGTGACCGATCCGCTCGTGCGTACCGGCAGCGGCTGGCAGGTGGTCTCGTGGGAGGATGCAATCGATCTCGTCGCGGCACGCCTGCGGGAGGTGATCGACAGACACGGGCCGGACAGCCTGGGCGTTCTTGGATCGGCGCGAGCGACGAATGAAGACAACTATCTCGCACAGAAATTCGCGCGGATCGTGGCCGGCACGAACAACGTCGACTGCTGTGCTCGCGTGTGCCACACGCCGAGCGCGGCGGCGCTCAAGGCCATGCTCGGTACCGGCGCGTCGACCAACGCCTTCGACGACATCGAGATCGCGCGGACGATCCTCGTCTGCGGGGCCAATGCGACCGAGAACCACCCGATCGTCGGCGCGCGGATCAAGCAGGCGGCGCGCCGCGGCGCGCGTCTGATCGTCATCGACCCGCGCGCGATCGAGCTCGCCGGCGACGCGGACGTGCACCTCGCCCCCCGTCCCGGTACGAATGTGCCGCTGCTCAACGCGTTGGCGCACACGATCGTCACCGAAGGTCTCTACGACGATTCTTTCGTGCGCGATCGGGTCTCGGACTGGGACCGCTTTGTGGATTTCGTGCGTGATTGGACGCCCGAGCGGGCAGCGACGCTGTGCGGAGTCGACGCCGCATCGATTCGTGAGGCCGCCTGGATGTACGCGTCCGAGCGGCCGTCCATGACCGTCCACGGCTTGGGGTTGACCGAACACGTGCAGGGCACCGAATCGGTCATGTGCCTGATCAACCTCGCCCTCATCACCGGGAACGTCGGCCGCCCGGGCACGGGCGTCAATCCCCTGCGAGGTCAGAACAACGTCCAGGGCGCAGCCCTGATGGGCTGCGATCCCTCGATTCTCACCGGCGGTGCCTCCATCGCGACGGGACGCGGCGCCTTCGAGGCCATCTGGGGTTCGGGAATCCCGACGACCCACGGGCTCCACCTGATGCAGATGATGGATGCGGCGGCAGCGGGCCGCCTGAAAGCGCTTTGGGCCATCGGATATGACGTCTTGCTCACGAACCCCAACACAAGCCTCACGCGCAAGTCGTTCGAAGCCATGGAATTCGTGATCGTCCAGGACCTGTTCCTGACCGAAACCGCACGAACCTTCGGCTCTGTCTTCTTGCCCGCGGCTGCATCCTTTGAAAAGGATGGGACGTTCATGAACGCGGAGCGCCGGATCCAGCGCGTGCGGCGCGCGTATCCTCCCCCTGGCCAGGCGCGACCAGATTGGGAGATTCTCTCCGCCGTCGCGCGGCGGATGAACCAGGGCGCCGGGTTCGATTTCGCCAACGTCGAGGCCATCTGGAACGAGATTCGCCGCGTGTGGTCCGACGTCCGCGGTATCACGTATAAGCGCCTCGACGACGAGGGCGGGCTGTGCTGGCCGTGCCCGTCCGAGCAACATCCCGGCACGCAGGTTCTCTACGAGGCAGGCTTTCCAGTCGGGCGCGCGTCGCTCCGCGCGATTGACTTTCGCCCTACCCGAGAGGTTCCGACGGCCGATTTCCCGTTCCTTCTCACGACGGGACGGACGCTCTACCAGTTCAACGCAGGCACGATGACGGGCCGCAGCCAGACCAACGAGCTGCGGCCGACTGACGTGTTGGAAATGTCTCCCTTCGATGCGACGCGGCTTGGGGTTGGCGAGGGCGAACGGGTGACGCTTACGAGCCGTTACGGCAAGACCGTGGTTCCTGCGACGCGTTCGCCGTGGATGAAGTCAGGTGAGCTGTTTGTGACGTTCCACGATCCGACGATCTTTCTCAACGCAGATCACCGGCCCGGAGCGCGATGCCGTCGTCGGCGCTCCCGAATACAAGGTAACGGCGGTCCGGATTGAGAAAGAACGAGAGTGAACACGTTCCATGGCACTGCAATTGCTCGCGTCTGGCCGACATCACGATCCAGGTATCCCCGCACGGGATAGAGCGTGCCGCTGCCTGCCGGAAATCCGGCAACGTGCCAAGAATCCGGCGAGCGTGCCCGTCAATCGTGAACGTGTCATTTCTTCGACGTGCCTGCGAGGAGTGGTGTTCATGGATTCCATGGGACGCTGGCAGCGATTTTCGTTCGCGGTGGGGTTCCTCGTCGTCCTGCTCGCCTGTGCCATCGTGCTGGTGGCGGAACAGGGATCGCCGAAGAGGTCACTACAGGGCGCTCAGTCCACAGGCGCCAAACCCGCGGCACAGACACCGCCGCCATCGGCTTACGTCGGCGACGATGCGACGTGTCTGACGTGTCACGACACCAAGAGCTACAAGGGCACCGCGCACGCCCGCGCCTTCAACGAGAAGACACCTGCGGCGACGCACGGTTGCGAGAGCTGCCATGGTCCGGGCAAGGACCACGTGGACGCCGGCGGCGACAAGGCCAAGATCCTGAATTTGAAGAGCGTGTCGCCGGACCAGGCCAGTGAGACGTGCACTGCATGCCACGATCGGGCGAAGCACGCGCTGTGGGACGGCAGCCAGCACGATCAACGCCAGATCGGATGTCTCACGTGTCACAGCGTGCACTCGCCTCAAGGGCGAGCCGCTGCTCAAGGCCAAGGACGAGATGGCGCTGTGCTCCAGCTGCCACCGTCCGATCGTGAACAAGCAATATCGGTTCAACCACATGCCGTTGCGCGAGGGCAAGATGACGTGCTCGTCGTGCCACAACGTCCACGGATCGTCGAACGTGAAGCTGCTCAAGACCGGCACGACGATCGACGAGAGCTGCACGACATGCCATGCGGAGAAGCGCGGGCCGTTTCTCTGGGAGCACGCACCCGTCGCCGAGAGCTGCACGACGTGCCACGATCCGCACGGATCGAATAACGACCGCATGCTCGTGGCCAAGCAACCGTTTCTCTGCCAGCGCTGCCACGTGACGTCGCGTCATCCGCCGACCGTCTACGAGGGGTTCTTGCTGCAGAACTCGCAGAACGCAAACAAGATTTACGGGCGGCAGTGTGTGGCCTGTCATCAGCAAGTGCACGGATCGAACGCGCCGTCAGGCAAGGCGTTGCTGCGGTAGGCGAGGGAGGAGCGGCACATGCGAACCACACTGATGATTGGCGCGGGGATCCTCCTGCTATCCTCACGGATCGGAACGGCGCAAACGGCGCCGAAGCCCCCGGTCCAGCAACCCGTGGCGCCGGGCCCCACCGTGCCATCCCTGGGGTCGATTGACTTCGGCGCGCGCGGCACGGACACCGAAACGGATGGGGCGCGATACGAGCGGTATCGCGATCTCCGGAGTGGAGCCGCCTCGCTGTTCGCGATCAGCAAAGAGACGGCGTCGTACTTCTTTGATGCCAGCGCGTTCAACGTCGGGTATCGCGACCAGCGGTACCAGATCCGGTACGATCGACACAAGCTGAATTTCGGGTTTCTGTGGGATTCGATCCCTATCAACTACAGCGAACTCACCGTGTCGCCCTGGACCGTGGGCGACAACGCGGTGTTGACGATTAGTCCGACGCTTCGGCAGCAGGTGCAGAGCCGAACCGCCGTCGGTGTGCCGTGCGCCCCCGGCGCGCCGCCGGCGGCGTGCGGCAATCCGACGCAAGCGGCCGCGGCCTTGACCAACCGGTCGATCTACAACCTGGACTTGCCTGGCTTCGAGATCCGGTCGCGGCGCGACACGGCGGCGTTCGGGCTGGCCTACGAAGCGACCCCCACCCTCGGTGTTAACGTCGGTTTTACGACCACCAGCAGGACCGGGTATCAGCCCTGGGGTGCTTCGTTCGCGTTCAACAACGCCAACGAGCTTCCACTGCCAGTCGACAACCGCACCAACGACATCTCGGCCGGAGTTGAATGGGCCAACCGCAAAGGGATGGTCCGTCTGGCCTGGGACGGGTCGTTCTTCAGCAATAGTTTCGAGAGTCTGACCTGGGACAATCCTATTCGTGCGACGGACTTCAACAACGGCTTGTTGCCCCCCGCCGGGCCTTACGACCCCAATGGCTACAGCAACGGCAACGGTCCCGCCCAGGGTCGGATGGCGCTCGCCCCAGGCAATACCATGAACGTCGTCAGCGCTACGGGCCTCTATAAGATGGCGCGGCGGACCTCGGTCAACGGAACGCTGCAGTTCACGACGCAGTCACAAGACGAGGCGTTGATACCATGGACGATTAATCCGGTGATTGCGAACCCGACCGTCTACGCTGCGTTCCCTCATTTGGCCGCCTTGCCCCGCAGCACGGCCGAGGCCGAGGTGAAGGGCGTGAACGCACTCCTCAACTTGAACTCGCGACCGTTCCGTAATACCGCCTTCACAGTTCGATACCGTTACAACGATCGCGACAACCAGACTCCGGTTTTCGATGCCACCGAGTACGTCCGCTTCGACGCCGTCCCCGAGGAAATCGAGCATGGCCTCTCGCAGCAGTACGACACCACGCGCAAGACGTTCGATGTAAATGCGTCGTACAGCCTGACCGGATGGGGCGCGCTGCGGATCGGCTACGGCCACGACGCGTGGGACCGCCAGGGCCGCGGATTCAGCAGCGTGGGCGACGATCTCATCCGCGTGTCGTTCGATACGATCACGAGCCAGTACGTCACGCTTCGCGCGGGCTTTGACCGATCCTGGCGACGAGGCGAGGGGTTTATCGAGTCTGGCGTCGACTACGAAGGTCCGGGCGGCACGCAGCCGAGCCTTCGATACTACGATGAGGCGGATCGCGATCGGACCCGAGCCTCGCTGACCGTGAGCGTCATGCCCGTGGAGATGGTCGACCTGAGCGTCACGTACTCCGGGGGCAAGGACACATATCTCACAGATGAGTTTGCGCCCGGACGCGAGCAGTTCGGGTTGCTCGAGGCCGAGACTCAGGCCGTGACGGTCGGAGTCAACGTGGCGCCGGTGCCGGCGTTCGCCTTCGGTGGAACGTATGGATACGAGACCAACAGCGCGTTGCAGCGGTCGAGGAACGCGAATCCGCCGCCAGATCCGTCATGGTTCGATCCGACCCGCGACTGGGACCTCGATAACGGCGACAAGGTCAATACCTTGACGCTCTACGCCGACCTGCTCAAGGTGCTCAAAAGGACGGATATTCGCCTCAGCTACGACTGGATGGACTCGGACAACCCGTTCGTCTTCGGGGGGCCGCGCATCGACCAGCTCAACACGAACACAACCGTGACGGGCAATCCACCGTGTCCGGCCGGCGTGTCGGACTGCTTCATCCCTTTACCAGACGTCGAGACCACCTGGAATCGATTCACGGCCGACGTCAAGTACTTTTTCAAGACGAACGTGGGCATCGGGTTCGCCTATTGGTACGAGAAGCTGAACGTCAGAGATTTTGCGACGATCGATTCGAGCGGATCCGTGGGCTTCAATCCTGAAACTGGTGCGGTGCGCGTCGATTACCTTGGCGGGCTGATTACGGGCTACAACCCGAGGGACTACACCGGCAATACCGTGAGCGTGCGGCTGCTATACCTCTTCTGACCGTCGGGCGGCGCTACTTCAGGCTGCCGCCTCTCCGGCTCGACCGGTCGCTCGGACCGTTTCCGGGCGCCCCCCACCGTCCATTCGACTCACCGGCGCCTCGCGTGGAGGTTGGAGATGCGACCGTTCGGGGGCCGTGGGAAGTTCCGCGCCTGGTGCGTGGTTTTCCATAGGCTGGTTGAAGGACGGCCCATTTTCGCGGTATTCCGGAACGGCATAGAAACTGCCTACTAAGAACACGAGGAAGGCAATGACTACCAACGACCGTCGGATAATCGTGGATCACGGCTTCGATTGCACCGTCGAAACAGTGATCGACGCGTTTCTCAGAGAAGGCTTTACGGTCACGCCGGTGGGAGGGGGAGATCTGCGCCAGCAAGCGGCAATGGGAGGCGCTCTGCGCTACGCGGTGCTCGAAGCGACTCTTCCCGAACCGGCGTTCGATATGGACCGTCCGCACTCTGACGTTACGCCCGTGCTCAGCTGCCAGATTGCGGTGTACGAGCTCGTCGGCAAATGCACCATGGTGACAGCCACGAGTCCTGTCGCAGACCGAGAGGACCTCGCGTTACTTGAGCCACGACTGGCTGACCGTGTCGGAAACGCTCTGTGCACAATCACACGCGCCCGAGCCGGTACTCACGCTGCATGAGTCTCGTCAACGGAATTCACTGCAGGCGTGCCCTTGCTCGATCGCCCATATCTCCATAAGATCGGCCCTTTGCTAATCACCGAACTAACCATCAACGAGTGCCGCGCGATCCTGAAAGGGACGAACCTTGGGAGGCTTGCCTGCGTGCGCTACAGCCAGCCCTACATTGTGCCGATTTACTTCGACTTTTCTGAGGACTATCTGTACAGCTTTGCCACGATCGGCAAGAAGATTCAGTGGATGCGCACGAATCCACGTGTCTGCGTGGAGGTTGACGACATCCTCGACCAGTTCAATTGGACAACGGTCGTTGTGGAGGGACGCTACGAGGAGTTGACGAGAGCGCCGGCCCACGAGGCCGCCAGGAAGCGCGCCTACGCGCTCTTTCAGGATCGGCTGACTGGTGGTATCCGGCGCGCGGGAAGACCCAGAAGAACCGCTCTACCCCAGAACGGACACCGGTCATCTATCGGATCGTGATTGAGAGCGTCAGCGGTCGCGAGGCGGCGCGCACCAGAACAACCTCCACGCGTGCAAAAGCCAGCGCTGCGTCTGCAAAGGCTCCTCACTGGTGGAGCCACGTACTGCGACCGTTGCGCGGCGCTCCGCGCGCGAGACCGCTCATGAAAGCCCTTCGGGTTGAGAACGAACACCTCCAGCACGTCGAACGTCGTAAAGTCTAGTTCTCTCATCACAGTCGATGCGTCGCTTTTCTGGGTAATCGCGTTCCCGCCAAATTGTGCCTCGACATTGCGCTGTTCGGCCAAGTCCTTCAAGTATTGTGAAGTCGATAGGAATTTGAGGAGTCAAGAGATTTGGCCAAGAAACGCGACACTGCGACGAGTCCAGCGACAGCCCTGGCCGGCTTCATCGGGAAGTTCGCGCTCGAGCACCAGCGCGTGATCCGGAGCGCACGCCGAGTGCTGCGGCGGCGGTTGCCCACCGCGAATGAGCTGGTGTACGACAACTACAACTTCTTCGTCATCGGTTACTCGCCGACCGACCGGCCGAGCGACACGATCGTGTCGCTGGTTGCCGGCGCAAGCGGCGTGGGATTGTCGTTCTACCGAGGCGCCACGCTACCGGATCCGGAGCGCCGCCTGTTGGGCTCTGGCACGCAGAATCGGTTCATTCGTTTGCCCTCGGCGGCAGTGCTGAAGGAACTTGGTATCGAGGCGCTCATTGCTGCCGCTGTGAGGCAGGCACGAGTGCCGCTGCCAACAGCCGGTGGGCGCAGGCTGGTGGTCAGATCGGTCTCGGCGAAGCAGCGGCCGCGGCGCCGCGCGCCGGCATGAGGCTTCGCCGCCACATGTTCCCCGTCGTAGGCGGCGATTGTCTGTGAGGAATTGAGTTCATGATGCGCAGCCTGTGAGATGAGCCAGAGAACTGTCGATTGATGGCGAAGGAGGACCGTCCATGGTGACCAGGCCAAGCATTCCGCGAACCGCCTTGCAGCGCGTCGTGGGAGTTCTGGCGGTTGCGGCGGTAGGGCTGTGCGTCGCGGTCCCGCCGCCGGCGGCGCAGCAGGTGCCCAACCCCACCAAGGAGGACCTGGCGAAGGACAACAAGCTCTTCATCACGCTCGCGCGTAAGGCCCTCAAGTGGGACGAGCCAACGGCGCCGTCGAAGATCGTCGGGCCGCTGCACTATGTGGGGACAGCCGGCTTGGCCTCCTATCTTTTCGCGACCGAGGAGGGCCATATCCTCTTCAACACTGGCATGCCCGACTCCGGTCCAATGATTGTCGAGTCGATCCGGACACTAGGCTTCGATCCGAAGGAGATCAAGATCCTGATCAATGGACACGGCCATTCGGATCACGCGGGGGCCTTTGCCTACTTCAGGAAGTTAACCGGCGCACAGGTCGCGATCATGGAGCCGGACGTCGCCATGATCGAAGACGGCGGCAAGAGCGACTTCCACTACGGTCACGACTGGCAGATCATGGGCCAGCCTCCCGTCAAAGTCGACCGCGTCTTGCGCGATGGTGACACCGTGCGCCTGGGTGGTGTGCTGCTCATTGCTCACCACACGCCGGGCCATACGCGTGGGGCCACGACGTGGGAAACGACGCTCGTCGACACTGGCCAGGCCTACAGAGTCGTCTGGCCGGATGGCGGCGGATTCAACCCGGGCTACCGAATCGCCAAAGAGCCGACGTCCTATCCTGGCATCAACGCCGATTACCGTCGGACGCACTACCTCCACGAAATGCTGCGGCCGGACATCTTCCTCGGCGCCCACGCCGAGTGGTTCAATTACGAGCAGAAGCGCGATCGGGCCAAGAGGGAAGGTGTCCAAGCGTGGGTAAACCCGGAGGAGTACCGTCAGTTCGTCGCGAGGCAAAAACGAGCCTTCGAGGATCAAGTGGACCTCGAGTTGGGCGCCAAGAAGTAGTCGGGCCACCAATCGCCGCTTGCCGGGGAGGTCCGGCACGTTCGAGCACCACACAGCTCCTGTCACAAAAGTTTCACACGCCGCGACCGCCGTGCACACCCGGTTTCGATGTCAAATTCAACCGGAGGCATGCGACGGTTCTGAGCAGCCAAACTCCACGTTCATAGCCGACGCGCTCGAAACCCGGAGAAGATCATGAATCGTCGGGAGTTCCTCAGCACGATTCCCGCGGGCGTGCTGCTCGCGGCTCAACCGGCGAGGCCGATTGCGCAGAGTACGAATCAGGGCGTGATGCTGATGAACCGCATTGGTCCATCGATTTCAGAGCTCTACATCGCCAACCTCGACGGAACCAACGAACGGAAGTTACTCGCTGCACCGACCTTCGACTATCACCCGTCGTATGCGCCAGACGGGAAGTGGGTAGTGTTCACCTCCGAGCGGAACGGCGACGGACAGTCCGACATCTTCCGCTGCCGTCCTGACGGGAAGGGGATCGAATCGCTCGTCGCCGGTCCGTCGATGGACGATGCGGGTGTGCTGTCGCCAGACGGATCGCGACTGGCGTTCGTGTCGACCCGCGACGGATACAAGGTAAACATCTGGACCCTCGAGCTCGCGACTCGGCGTCTGCGAAACCTGACCGGCGCCAAGGATATCCAAGGGGATCCGGGCGGCCCCGACTGCTACTTCCGTCCGGCGTGGTCGCCGGACGGCCAGTGGCTGGCGTTCTCCAGCGATCGCAACACGCCGTGGCGCGGCCATTCCGACGGGCACGGCTGGGAACACACGCAGGAGCTCAGCGTCTACGTGATCCGTCCTGACGGCAGCTCCTTTCGACGAATCGCCTCAAAGCCCGGATGGTGCCTGGGCTCACCCAAGTGGTCGCCCGACGGCAGGCGCATAGTGTTCTACGAGCTAGCCACCGAGGACACATGGGGCGCGCGCCGGCCGAACCTCGTCCTCAAGACGGTGTCGCAGATCGTCTCCGTCGATGTTGCGAGCGGAGACCGCATCGTCCACAGCTCTGGGCCCGGTTTGAAGCTGTTCCCGCAGTTCTTGAACGAGAAGGTCATCGCGTACCACCAGAAGGGAGGACCGAACGAGGGGCTTGCGTATACGACCGGCGTCGACACGCTGAAGCGCGCGATGCGATCGCCAACGTGGTCTCCGGACGGCAAGACGGTGATCTACGAAAAGGTCGCGTTCAGGCCGGTTAGGCCGCAGAACAAGCCGCTCTACAGCTGGGACGCGGAATGGGTCTATCGCCACACCGACGTGTTCCCCGCGCTATCCCGAGACGGCGAGCTGGTCTTCACGGAGAAGCAGCAGGGCAACTCCTCGATCGTCGTCATGAATCCTGACGGATCCAATCGCCGAAGGATTTTCGATCCGGCGAACCACGGGTTCGAGCCAGCGGCGCTCGCGCGCGGAATCGCGGGAGCCTTCCAGCCGACGTGGTCGCCCGACGCGCAATGGATCGCGTTTGGTCTCGGGGTCTGGTTCCAGGAGCGTCGTACCGGCGCCGCGAGGCTGATGCGCGTCCGTCGCGACGGGACGGGCGTGGAGGCGCTGTCGGACGGCACAGTGCACTCGGGATTCCCGAGCTACTCGGCCGATGGTACGCAGATCGTGTTCCGTGTCTGGGGCGAGCGGGAGAAGGGCTTGCGGATTCTCGACATTCCCAGCCGCACGGTGCGCGTCCTCACAACCGAGTACGACAATCTACCCGGCTGGTCTCCCGACGGCCGTCGGGTCGTCTTCACGCGCCAGACCAGCGCCACCAACTTCGACGTGTTCACGATCCGCCCCGACGGCACCGGTCTCGACCGGCTCACGACCGACGGCTCGAACGACGGCCACGCCGTGTGGACCTACGACGGCCGGATCATGTGGAGCAGCGGCATGTATGGCTTCCGCGACGAGGCCGCCCTCTACGACGACACGTTCCAGCCCTACGGTCAGATCTTCGTCATGGACGGTGACGGCAGCAACAAGCGCATCGTCACTGACAGCCTGTGGGAGGACTCGATGCCGCTGCTGATTCCGGCGAAGTTCGTGCGCTGACGCGAGTGTGACGCAGGTGTCCGTCCCCGCCGACCGGCGAGGGTGCGGCACCGCTCACGTGGGCACACCCAGGCGGGGGAGGAGCCATGCCTGCAGCACGCCCCAGAGAGCAAGAACGCCGACGAGAATGAGCCAGTCCACTGCGTGGGTCCTCCGTGCCTACTTGTATTGAGCCACTGGGAGAGAAATGGATTCGGATTTCACCTCGTCCCACTTCGGCAATCGCCCGTAGACGCACTCATCCCTTGGGCTCCACGTGTTCGGCGCGCGACTACTCTCGCGTTATCGCGAACCAGTGACTGGCGTCGTGGCGTCTGGCAGGCCGCCTTTTCGCAGCATCACCATCATCGGACACCAATTTGTAAACGCGGACTGGAACAGGTTCACTCCCACGAACAGCGTGAACCACAGGAAATTCGCGTTCACGTAGATGCCCAGCAGCACACTGAGGGCCACGAACGCCCCAGCGATCAAACGAAGCGCACGTTCGACTGTCATGACAGACTCCTTTCGAAGATCCGAATGAACACATCCTTCAGCAATTATCGAAGCCCACTGCGACCAGCACGCGTGACATCTTCGCGACCGGACTCATGACAGCGCTCCTGCTGGCGAGGGCACCACGGACGCAGTCCTGGTGTTCCGCTTCTGGTGACTCATGAAATACAACACGGGAACGGTGACCCGCGAGAGGAGCAACGACGCCACCTCGCCCGCCATCAAGGAAATCGCCAAGCCCTGGAAGATCGGATCGAAGAGGATCACCGCTGACCCGACGATCACCGCCGCCGCCGTGAGCGCCATCGGGCGAAAGCGGACGGCGCCGGCGTCCACGACGGCCTCGGCAAGCGGCATGCCCTCCCGCAGTCGCATCTCGATGAAGTCCACCAGGATGATCGAGTTCCGCACGACGATACCGGCGCCAGCGATGAAGCCGATCATGGACGTGGCCGTAAAGAAGGCACCCATCGCGGCGTGCGCCGGCAGGATGCCCACGAGCGAGAACGGAATCGCCGCCATGATGGTCAGCGGCACGTGAAAGGCCTCGAACCACCACACGACGAGGATGTAGATGAGAATAAGCACGGCGGCGAAGGCGAGTCCGAGGTCGCGGAAGACCTCATACGTGATGTGCCATTCGCCGTCCCACTTCATCGCGTACTTCGTCGTGTCGAACGGCTGACGCGTGTTGTAGATCTCGAACGCGTACCCTTCCGGCAGCGTGACGTTCGAGATGACACTGTTCATGCGCAGGATCGCGTACACCGGGCTTTCGTCGGCGCCAGCAAGGTCGCCGGTCACGTACGTCACGGGTAGCAAGTTCTTGTGGTACAGGCTGTCCGCCTCCGTGCGCGTCTCTTCGCGCGTCAGCTCTCCGACGGCGACGAGGTTCGGGCCCAGGCGCAGCTCGCGCACTGCGGCCAGCGACCCCTGAACCGAGCGCGGCAACCGCAGAACAATCGGGACATCCTCGCGCGCATTCGAATCGTGCAGGAGGCCGACGGTGCGGCCTTCGGTCGCCATCTGGACGGCAGCCGACACGTGCGAAGCCGTGACGGCGGCGGCACTAGCGCGCGTCTCATCAACAACGAGTGACGTCTTCGCCTGCGGCGCCGCGACGTACCAATCGACATCGACGACTCCTGGCGTCTGCTCGAGCACGGATTTCACCTGGCCGGCGAGTTCCAGGCGACGCGACGGATCCGGACCGTAGATCTCCGCGACAAGCGTCTGCAGCACCGGCGGCCCCGGGGGCACTTCCGATACCTGAATCGTGGCGTTGAATCGTCGTGCGATCGGCACGAGCTCGTCCCGCACGCGCTTGGCGATGTCGTGACTCTGCTCGCTGCGCTCTCCCTTCGGCGCGAGGTTGACCTGAAGGTCGGCGAGGTGAGGGCCGCGACGGAGAAAGTAGTGACGCACCAGGCCGTTGAAGTTGTACGGAGACGACAAGCCGACATAGCTCTGTACGTTGACGACGCTCACGTCCTTCAGGACTTCATGTGCGAGCTCCGAGGTGACACGAGCCGTGTGCTCGAGGGGCGTCCCCTCGGGCATATCCACCATCACCTGGAACTCGCTCTTGTTGTCGAATGGCAACATCTTGACGGTCACGAGCTTGAGCGGCACGAGCGCCACCGACGCGAGGAGCAGGAAGGAGACGCCGGCAAGAAATGCGAGCCGCGTGCGGCCGTTCCCAATGAGGCCGGCCATCGCGCGGCGATACAGGCGCGTGACCGCGCCCTCCGGCGCGTGGCCGTGAGCACTCTCGGCCCGAAGCAGGCGGGCGGCGGCCCACGGGGTGACCATGAACGCGGCCGCCAGCGAAAACAGCATGGCCGCGGACGCGCCCACTGGAATTGGCCGCATGTAGGGGCCCATGAGCCCACCGACAAACGCCATCGGCAGAATCGCGGCGACGACGGTGAGGGTCGCGAGAATCGTCGGATTGCCGACCTCATCGACGGCGCGGACCGCAATCGCGAGGAGGCCTGACCCACCCTCCGGCCTCAGGCGGGCGTGCCGGACAATGTTCTCCACGACGACGATCGCATCGTCAACGAGGATGCCGATCGAGAAGATCAAGGCAAAGAGCGTGATCCGGTTCAGCGTGTACCCATACGCCCAGAACGCGAACAACGTCAGGGCGAGCGTGACCGGAATCGCGGTCAGGACGACGAATGCCTCCTTGAGCCCGAGCGCCAGCGCGATGAGGAGAGACACCGACACGACGGCGAGGAACATGTGGTAGAGGAGCTCGTTCGATTTCTCTGCGGCCGTCTCACCGTAGTTTCGCGTGACCGTGACATTCAGATCGCCGGGCAGGAGTATCGGCCGCACCGTCGCCAGCTTGGCTTCGACCTGATGCGCGACGGTGATGGCGTTTGCGCCCTTGCGCTTCGCCACGGCCAGGGTGACCGCGGGATGCGAGCCGCCGTCTCGCGAGTAGAAGCGGACGTACGACGTCGGCGGGGCATCCGCATCGGTGACGCGTGCGACATCGCTCAACCGGATCGAACGTTCGTTCTGCGCGGAGACCACGACGTCACGCAAGGCGCCGACGGTGTCGAGGTGGCGACCGCTTTCCAGACGCGTCACGTCACCGGCCGATACAGGACCGGTGCCCGTTGCTCGTGCGTTGGCGGCTTCAAGCGTCCGCGACAGCTGCACGGGATCGATCGCGGCTGCAGCCAGCCTCGCCGGATCCAGTTCTACGCCGATCTCGCGCGGGCGTCCCCCAAGCAGCGTCACTTCCGACACATCCGGCACTTCGGCCAGCGCCTCGCGCAGCTGCGCGGCGAGGCTGCGAAGCACATCGTCCTCGTAGCCGTGTCCCCACAACGTCACTGCGGCAATCGGCACGTCGTCAATCGAGCGTGGCTTGACAATCGGCGACGACGCCCCGGGCGGAATGCGATCGAAGTGTCGCCTGCAGCTTCTGGTTGAGACGCACGAGCGCCCGTTCCTCGTCCTCGCCGACGAGGAAACGGACAATCACCATGGACTGCCCGGGACTCGAGGTGGAGTAGAGGTACTCCACGCCCGGCACTTCCCACAGCAGCTTCTCCATGGGGCGCGTGACGCGTTGTTCCACTTCCGCCGGCGACGCGCCGGGCAACGCCACGAAGACGTCGACCATCGGCACGATGATCTGGGGCTCCTCTTCGCGCGGGAGTGCCGCGATCGCGAACGCGCCGAGCGCCATCGACCCGACAATCAACAGCGGGGTCAGTTTCGACGGAATGAACGTGGCTGCGAGGCGTCCGGCAAGACCAAGGCGCGCGGTCATGACGTGCCCCCTGGGCGAGTCTTCACATTGGCAACCGTGACGTTGGCTCCGTCGACCAGGCGTATCAGTGGCGAGACGACAATCGATTCACCGGCGTCGAGGCCGGCGAGCACCTCGACGCCCTCTGACGATGAAGTGCCCACGCGGATGAGGCGCAGTCTCGCCACGCTGTCCTGCACCACATAGACCGACAACACCTGGCCGTGCCGCTGTACGGCGTGTGCCGGAACGAGCAGGGCCTGGCGAGGCGCGCCGCGGAAGACGACCCGGGCGAAGCTGCCTGAGCGAGCCGTCACCGTTGATGGAAGGCTGACCTTGACGGTGAATGCCCGTTGGTCCGCGCCAATGGCCCGCGCCACTTCGGTGACGACGCCCTCGAGTCCTTTGTCGTCCGCGCCCTGTTCGGCGACTGCATCGATCAAGACGCTCACCCGGTCACCGGCGTGGACGTAAGCGGCGCGGGCCTCATCCACGCGGACGACAACCTGCCGCGCACCGTCAGACTCGATCCTGAGAAGTGGGACGCCGGGTGCGGCCAGATTGCCTGGATCGGTGAGGCGCTCGGTCACCAGACCGTCGAACGGTGCCCGCACGGTGGTAAAGGACTCGGTCGCGGTGGCGACGCCGACTGCGGCCCGCGCCGAGGCAAGATGCGCCTCGGCACCTTCGATCCCCGCCTGAGTGCCCGCGAGCCGCGCCGCCGCCGCTGAGAGACGGGCCTCGGCCTCGTCACGTTCTTGATCCGTGGCCGAATTCCGTGCGTGCAGCGTCGCGATGCGTTTCGCCCATGCGGTGGCCAATCGATGTTCGACCTCGGCCGCGCTCTGCTCCGTTCGGGCTTGCGTCAGCGCCTTCTCCGCGGCGACCGCACTGGCGCGCGCCTGCCCCGTGTGCTCCGCGACATCTCGGGCGTCCAGCGTGATCAACACGTCACCAGCGCGAACCCGGTCTCCGGCCCTTACGCGTATGCCGGCAATCGTCGCGACGATTCGACTCGAGATGCGATGCGGATTCCGGTGCGGCCACAACGCCGCCGGCTTCGAGCCGCTCGGCCGTCTCGATCGTCGCCACAGGAGCGACTGTGACCAGGATCGGCTCTCCTGCCTTCGCCTGGGGCCGGTCCTCGCCCCTGCCGCAGGCGGACAGACCACCCGCCACAACACTGAGCGCGACGATTCCAATCAATCGATTCATGGCAATCACGTCCTTGGCTCCGAGGGCATCCTTCCTAGAGCCGCCCGAGCGCGCGATCGAGCGCCACGGTCTGGAGAATCACGTCGGTTTCGGCTGTTGTGGCCCGCGACTCTGCCTCCAGCACCGACTCGGCGGCTCGCAGCACGTCAGTCACTGTGGCCAGCCCGCTCTCGTACCGATCGCGGATGATGCGCTGCGACTCGCGAGCCTGCGTCAGGGCTGCGCGTCCGGCCTCTTCTCGCGCGCGCGCGGCGGCGAGCTGCGCGAGCGCCCCGCGCACGTCCACTTCGATTCGTCGCTCCACGCGTTCGCGCTCGGCGGTCGCGCGGACGTGAGCGTGGTGCGCTTCGGTCGTGCGCGCCGTGTCCGCAAACCCGCGGAAGACGTTCACGCGCACCTCCGCGCCAATCACCCAGCTCGATTGCTGGTCACCGAGCGTCTCGCCGTTGAACTCCCAACCACCCTGCACGCCGACCGTGGGCAACAGCGCCGCACGAGCGGTGCGCCGCCCGTTCTCGGCGAGTTGAAGATGGACATTGGCCTGCCGAAGCTGCGGGTGCCTCGTGAGCGCTTCCCGGACGAGGGCTTCTCCGTCGGCAGGCGCCGGCCGCGAGGCAGGACGAACCGGCGCAACTGAGGCGGTCAGCGGCAAGCCCACGGCTTCGGCGAGCTGCATGCGTCCGACCGCGAGGTCCCCGGCCGCCGCGATTTGCCGCTGGCGCATGTCTGCCAGGTGCACGTCGACCGCGAGGACATCCGCTTCGGTGACGAGGCCGACCTCGCGCCGGGCACGAGCACGTTGGCGATCGCTCTCTGCCGCCGCCATGGCCGCGTCCGTGGCTCGCACCGTCGCCTCGAGCTGCAGCACGCGCACGAAGGCCTGCGCTGCCCGGAAGCCCAGTTCCTGCCGCGCCGTATCCCGGGCCGCCGTGGCCATGTCGCGCTCCAACGTCGCCGCCTGAACTCCAAGCCGCGTCAATCCAGCGTTGAAGACCGGCTGCTCGAATGCCACCGCCGTGCGTGTATTGGTGACAGGATCGGGATGATTGAGCGCCGGAATCGCAAAGTTTGCGGCGGTGAACTCGCCGCTGCGAGAGCAGAGAACTGAAGACGTAGACCGGCTGATTGCCGCGCTGCACCGTCTCGGTCAGGTCGACTCGCGGCCAGTACCCCGACTGAGCCCGCTGGATACGCGCGTTCGCCTCGTCGATCGACGACGCGAGCGCTCGGGCGTCGGCAGTTTCGCCCTGTGCGCGCTTGATGGCGTCCTCAAGGGTCAAGGGCGTCTGTGCAGAGGCGGCATCCAGCCCAGCGGCCCCCAGAAGCAGCACAGCCAGCGCGGCCCATATGCGCAGGCGCACGCGCGTCACGGTGTTATCTCCTCGCTCCACGTCCACGGTTGGTAAGAGCCGGCGGACCCCCAAAGGGTTCAGACAAGATGTGGAGCGGACCCGTGTAACAATTCACCGATGGGGGCGGAGGTTCCAGCGGGCCATGCGAGCCGGATCGCCGAGCGACGACGAGCTGTTAGCGGCCGCGCGCCAGGGGGACACCGCGGCGCTCGAGACGTTGCTCGTGCGGTACCAGCCGCACCTGTATCGGTTTGGCCTGAGGATGTGCGGCAATGTTGAGGATGCCGGCGATGTCGCGCAGGAGAGCCTCATCTCGATGGCCCGCTCAGTCCGCGACTTCCGCGGCGACTCCTCAGTCTCCAGCTGGCTCTACACCATCGCGCGCCGGTTCTGCATCAAGAAGCGGCGCCGAAGCAAGTTCGCCCCTACGCGAGATGAGTCGCTGGACACGCCCGGAACCGACGCTGCCCAGCACCTCGCGGATCCGAGACCGAACCCGGAGCAGACAGCGACCAATCGGGAACTCGCGACCGCTCTCACGCACGCCATCGACGCACTGGAACCCTCTCAGCGCGAGGTGCTGGTGCTCCGCGACGTCGAAGGGTTATCGGCGCCAGAAGTGGCCAAAATCCTCGGTCTGAGCGTCGATGCCGTCAAGAGCCGACTGCATCGGGCGAGGGTCGCGATCCGTGAGGAGCTCGCGCCGGCGTTGGGACGCCCAGGAATCGCACCACCCCGCGGAGCCCTGTGCCCGGATGTCCTGACGCTCTTCTCGCAACATCTCGAAGGCGAGATCGATCCGAGCGTGTGCGCGACGATGGAGGCACATCTCGCGCAATGCCATCACTGCCGCGACGCCTGCGAGTCGCTGAAGCGCACGCTGGCGATCTGCCGGCAGTTGCCGACGCCGGACGTGCCCGCATCCTTGGCAGCCTCCGTCAAAGCCGCCATCCACGCGTTCCTCAACCAACGCTAACGAGCCGTACCGCGCGGGATTGCGCAGGCATGGGGGATTTTTCCCGCCTGTGCGGGCTCCGTCCGGAACGGACGTCGTCGTTCGGGCGCAATTCCGCCGAACTGCGTTCGCAGGCCGCCGGAGCACCTGTTGCACAACCGGTCCCCGGGCGTCGCGAACCCTTTCAGGCGCGATTGGCTCCTACGCGGTAGGGAACGCCGGGGCAACCGGCGAAAGCCCATCTGTCCGCTGTCGCTCGGAGGAAGTCATGCTCGTTCGACAGATTGCCGACTCAAAGCTGGCGCAGTTCGCGTACCTGATTGGCTGTCCGAGAACGGGCGAGGCGATCGTCATCGATCCCGAGCGCGACGTGGATCGCTACTTCGATCTCGCGGCTCGCCACAAACTGCGCATCGTCGCCGCGGCCGATACCCATATTCATGCCGACTACCTCTCGGGCCTCCGGGAGATGGCCGCGCGCGGCGTGTTCGTGTATGCGTCGAAAGAGGGCGGCCCGGAGTGGCAGTACGAGTGGCTGATCCACGGCGAGTATCCACACCGGCTGCTCGGCCACCGCGATCAGTTTTCGGTCGGGTACATCGAATTTGTGGCGGTGCACACGCCCGGCCATACACCGGAACACCTGAGCTATCTGGTTCGTGACGTCGGCGGCGGCGCACAGGATTTCATCGCGCTGGCCAGCGGCGACTTCGTATTCGTCGGCGACGTCGGCAGGCCGGACCTGCTGGAACGAGCGGCAGGAATGGTGGGCGTGATGGAGCCCTCGGCGCGGGCGCAGTTTGCGTCAATCCAGCGCGAGTTCCGGGGGTTGCCGGAGTTCATCCAGGTCTGGCCGGCACACGGCGCGGGGAGCGCGTGCGGCAAGTCACTCGGCGATGTGCCGACGTCAACCGTCGGCTACGAGCTGCGGACGAACCGCTCCATCCACGCGGCCGTGGACGAACAGACGTTCGTGGATTTCATTCTCGCCGGCCAACCCGAACCACCTCTGTATTTCGCCCGCATGAAACGCGACAACCGCCGCGGTCCGGAGCTGCTGCCGGCGTTGCCGTCACCTCCGTTGCTGCACGCTGCGGATCTGGCGGCCCTGGAGAACCGACGTGACATCGCCGTGCTGGACACACGCTCTCGTGAGGCATTCTTCAACGGCCATCTCGCCGGTTCGCTTCTGACGGAGCTCGACTATCAGCTCTGCTCGATCGCCGGTTCCTACGTTGCGGAAGGCACGCCCATCTACCTGGTCGTTGACGAGACGCGATTGGACGAAGCCATCCGCGCGCTGATCCGCGTCGGACTGGATCGCGTCGTTGGCTACGTCACTCCTGAGACGCTGGCCGACTACGGGCGGCAGGTCGGCGACCTTCGCCAGACGGCGACGCTCGACATGGCCCAGTTCGAGGAACAGCGCGCCCTCGGGCGTGCCCACGTGCTCGACGTTCGCAGCGCCGCCGAGTTCGAGGCGGGTCACGTACCGGGGGCGCTCCATGTTCCCCACACGCGAATCGCGGTGAACGCGGACAGCTTGCCGATCGACAAGCCGCTGCTCGTGTACTGCAACAGCGGCGCGCGGGCGGCAGCGGCCGTTTCGATGCTGCAACGCCTCGGCCTCAACGCGATCGACGTGAACGACAACTTCGCGAACTACCCCCGCGCCGCCCACCTTGCCGCGCGTGCCTGAGGACTGCCATGACACCCGAAGTAACCGCCGTAGCCACGAGTGAACGGCGTGCGCTGCCGCGCCTCTACTGGCACGGGATGCTGCGCGGCCGCGCATAGCGGAATGGGGTGCGCAGATGCTTGCCGCAGCGATCGTCCCGGGCGTGCTGATTGGCGCAGCGCTCGGCCTGCTGGGCGGCGGCGGGTCCGTCCTCACGGTGCCGATCTTCGTCTACGTGCTCGGCTTCAGTCCCAAGGAGGCGATTGCGATGAGCCTCGCCGTGGTCGCGGCCACCACCGCGTTCGGCACGGTGGGCTATTGGCGCGCGGGTCACGTCAACGTCCGTATCGCCTCAGTCTTCGGCGGCGTCGCCATGCTCGGCACGCTGTTCGGAGTACGACTGGCGCGATTCATACCGGGGACGACGCAAATGGTCATCTTCGGAGCAGTGATGTTAGCGGCGGCGGTGTTCATGCTCCGAGGGCGCCCGATTTGCGACGAGAAGCGCGGTGAGAGTGTGGCGACGCCTGTCGTATCAGCAGTCAAGGTCGTCCCGGCGGGGCTCCTGGTCGGGTCACTCACGGGCATCGTCGGCGTAGGCGGAGGCTTTCTCATCGTTCCTGCGCTGGTGCTGATGCGGATGCCGCTACGGGAGGCCGTAGGCACGTCGCTGCTCGTCATCACCGGCACCTGCCTCGTTGGATTCCTCGGCTACCTCGGCCACGTGAGCCTGGACTGGGTCGCCGTGGCTTTGGTCGCGGCAGGCACGCTGCCTGGGATCGCGATGGGAAGCTACCTGCATCAATTCGTACCACAGCCGATCCTCAGGCGCGGGTTTGCCGTGTTCCTCGTGATAATGGCTGCGTTCATCTTGATCGAACACCTGGGGCCGCTCTCAGCCGTGTCGCGTGGTCGTTAGAGATGGCGTTGGAGTAGACGATATGTCGAACTGTTACACGCGCATGCGGAGGTGGTCAGCGCGTTTCTCGCGAACGGCCGGTCCGAGATGATGAAGAACCATCCGGTCCCGCCGCGCTAGCGGTGAATGATCGCCGCGTTGCAGCCACGCGGATCGCCGAAGCCGCAGCACTTGTAAGTTCTCAGGACGCCGGTGACGTTCCCGCCGCCGCCACATCACGGCCGGCAGCCGATGCTGGCTGCCGGCCGTCGAATTCCTGCGATGCCGAGCGCGTGCCTTCTGTCACCTTCCGCTGGTGCTCGCCGCCGTCAGGTTCTCGAGAACCTGATCGAGAGAGAAGCTCCCGACCTTCTGGCTCGGCGGGAAATCCTTGAACGAGGCGATGTAGTTCGCGACGTACTCCTGCGCCGGCACGAGCAGGTAGGTGCGGTCAATTCTCCATCGGGCATAGCCGATGCTCTCATGCTCCGCACGCTCGAACGGATCGGAGCGCAGGTTGATGATCTTGGGCAAACGCAGTGGCGTGAACGGATCCTGCCAGACGTCGAAGCCATGGCTGCGCTGCTCCTGGAACACGACCTTCCAGTTGCCGTAGCGCAGCCCGACGAGCGAGCCGTCGTCGTTCCAGTAGAAGAATTCGTTGCGCGGATTCGGCCCTTTTCCCATCAGCCGGTCGGTGAGGTTGTAGCCGTCCAGATGGACCTTGAACGTCTTCTTACCGACCTTCATCCCCTTGAGCAGCTGCTCCTTCACGTCTGGAACCCCGACGGCCGCCAGCAGCGTGGGGAGCATGTCTTCGTGCGAGAAGAGGTCGTTGTTGATGGTCCCTGGCGTGATGACGCCAGGCCACCGCATGAGGCAGGGCACGCGATAGCCGCCCTCCCAGTTCTCGTTCTTCTCTCCCCGGAAGGGCGTGGTGCCTCCATCGGGCCAGCTGAAGCACTCGGCGCCGTTGTCGGTGGAGTACATCACGATGGTGTTGTCGTCGAGCCCCAGCTCCTTGAGCTTGTCGAGGATCTGCCCGACGTGACCGTCATGTTCGACCATGCCGTCCGGATAGGTTCCGAGCCCGGTCTTGCCCTGGCTCTCCTTCTTGAGGTGCGTGAAGATGTGCATGCGGGTGGAGTTCCACCAGAGGAAGAACGGCTTGTCGGTCTTCTTGGCCCTTTCGAGATAGTCGAGCGTCTTCGCGGTGACCTCTTCGTCGATCGTCTCCATGCGCTTCTTGCCGAGCGGACCCGTGCTCTCGATTTTCTGGGTACCATCCGGATTGGCCCAGCAGTGGATCACGCCGCGGGTCTTGTACTTCTCGATCAGCGCGGGATCCTTGAAGTAGTCCTCGTTCTCGAACTCCTCCTCCGCGTTGAGGTGGTAGAGCGAGCCGAAAAACTCGTCGAACCCGTGCGCGGTCGGGAGCGTCTCGTCGGCGTCCCCCAGGTGGTTCTTGCCGAATTGCGCGGTCATGTAGCCTTGGTCCTTGAGCAGCTCGGCGATGGTCACGTCACGCGCCTGCAGCCCTTCCTTCGCGCCGGGCAGTCCGACCTTCAGCATGCCGGTCCGGAAGCCTGATTGGCCGGTGATGAAACACGCGCGGCCAGCCGTGCAGCTTTGCTGGCCGTACCAGTCGGTGAACAGGGCGCCTTCCTTGCCGATGCGGTCGATATTGGGCGTTCTATAGCCCATCTGGCCGAGGTTGTACGCGCTGACGTTCCAGTAGCCGATGTCGTCGCCCCAGAGAATCAGGATGTTCGGTTTCTTTGCAGCCATCGCTCTTCCTCTCGCCTGTCTGTGTGATCGATTCTTGGCGACTCACCGGTCAATTCGGCGCGTCGCCGTTGTAGTGGTTGGTCCCTTCGCCAAGAGCTCGCGTCACCCTTCGTCGGTGAGCTGGAACCGACAATCGTCCAGGTACCGCGGTTGCCTCTGGCACCTGAAATCATAGGCGAATTCGACTACCTAGACCCTTCGGTGATTCGCGTCGGTCGTGAGTACCTGAAAACAAACTCGGCAAGAACAACAATCTGGCTGCGCGTCCGCTTCCGCTCGTTTGCAGGCCTCACGCCGACCGGCTATCACGAGGCGAAAACGCCGTTTCAGAACCACGTCAATTTTTTACAATCCGACGGAACCGGCATCTGAGACGATGGGCCCATGGCTGATTCAAAAGACACCTATCGCACAGTTACGCCGTATCTCGTGGTGCCCGATGCTGACGCAGAGCTCGCGTTCCTGAAGTCAGCCTTCGGCGCCATCGAGGTCAGTTGCCAGCGAAACGCAGACCGCACGGTGATGCACGCCGAAGTGAGGATCGGCGATTCGCTGGTCATGCTCGGGCAAGCGGGCGGCCAGTGGAAACCGGTCGCCGCAGCGCTCTATCTCTGGGTGGACGATGTCGACGCGACCTACGCGAGGGCCTTGCGAGCCGGAGCGACGTCGGAAAGCGAGCCTGAGGACAAGCCGTACGGGCACCGGAACGCCGGGGTCATCGATGGAAACACGATCACCTGGTGGATCGGCGCCCCGGTCAAGTCCGACATGCTCGGTTGACGCGCTTCGGGGCGCGGGCCTTGCCGCGCCAAGGCGTGCTGAAGGATGAAGTATCCTCATCCGTGGGCATGGATCGACGCGAGACTGAACGGCTCGTCGAAGTCATCCGGCAGGCACGTGCGGCCGGGGAGCCGGCGGCGCTGGCCACGATCGTGCGCGTCACGGGGAGCGCCTATCGACGCGAAGGCACGCGGATGGTCGTGCGCCAGAACGGGACCTACGTCTGTTCGCTGTCCGGCGGCTGCCTGGAACCGGCGGTTGCCGAGACCGCGGCGCGCGTCATCGCCAGCGGCGAGCCGGTGGTCGTGCGCTACGACCTGGCGGACGATTCGATCTGGGGTCTGGGCCTCGGCTGCAGCGGCGCCGTTGACGTTCTCATCGAACGGCTCGAAGACGACGTCGTCATGCGCACGTGGTTCACGATCCTCGAGCGGTCGGAGCCTGCGGTGCTCGTGACGTCGCTCTCCGGCGTGTCGGGACGGATGGTCGTCGCCGGCGCCCGCCTCGTTGCCGGCGGCCTGTCCGATGCCGTCCTCGAACAGCGGGCGATCGAGTGTGCCCGTGACCGGCTGCGCGCGCCGTACCCCGGATCCGGTCTCGAGTCGATCGCCGACGCAGAGCTGTTCTTCGAGATCGCGCTGCCGGCGCCCGACCTCGTGATCTTCGGCGCCGGGCACGACGCGGCCCCGGTCGCGCGGCTGGCCTGGACGCTGGGGTTCGCGGTGACCGTTGTCGATGTCCGCGAGGCGTTCCTGGCGCCGGATCGTTTTCCGAACGCGACGCTGATCGGCGCGCACTTCAGCCAGTTCGCCGACCGCGTCAAGCCACCAGCCGGCGCCTTCATGCTGGTGATGAACCACCACGTCGAGCGCGACCAGGAGAGCCTGCGCTTCGGCCTCGAATCGGATGCCGCCTATGTCGGCGTCCTCGGGCCCCGCTCGCGTTACGAGAAGCTGCTGGCGGGCCTTGCGGCGCACGGCTACACGCCCGATTCGGCGAAGCTCTCGCGCGCGCGCAGCCCGGTCGGGCTCTCGCTGGGCGCGGAAACGCCGGACGAAGTGGCAGTGTCGATCGTGGGAGAGATCCTGGCGACTCGCCGCGGGTTCGAAGGCGGTTTCCTCAGCGGCTCTGTCCGCAGCCTTCACCGACCGGAAGACAGGCGGCTTTTCGCCCGCTCGTAGTCCTCGGGTGTGTCCACATCGACCAGCAGATCCGGCGGAAACCGCAGGATCGTCGTCCGGTCGATGTGACGGTGCAGGACCGAGCGGGCGCCGTGCTGGAGCTCGGCGAGCTCGGGGAAGAACTCCCGTTCGAACAAGTGCGGCGGCGCCATCACGTCGCCGTACCGCACGCTGACGATGGGGGACGCCTGCTGGCGGTAGGTGTCGAGCACGGTGCGGTACTCGTCCGTCGTCACGAACGGCTGATCGGCGAGCGCGAACATGGCGGCAGCGCTGTCTGGCAGGTGCTCGACCGCCGTGCGGAACGAGCTTCCCATCCCGCTGGCGAACTGCAGGTTGACGGCATGGCGGACGGGCAGCCCCTCGAGCGCTGCCAGGGTCGCCTCGTGCTCGCTTCCTACCACGACCAAGACATCGTCGAAGCCCGCGGCCGAGACCTGCCGGACCGCCCTGCGGACGAGCGGCTCGCCGCCGAACGGCAGGAGGAGCTTTGGCGCCCCCATCCTTGTCGAAGCGCCTGCCGCGAGCACCACTGCGCTGACCATGAAAATAGTGTATCGATATCTCTGGCACAGTGCGTAACAACCCGTTGCCTGCGGTATAGAATCAACCTTTCTCAGGATCACCTTTGCGACGCCCGCGTGGCTCGACACGCGCGGCACTGCCGAGGCAGGAGGTTGGCGACGTGATTCCTGCAGCCTTCGATTACCTTCGGGCCCGCACGACAGACGAGGCGTTTGCACACCTGCAGCAGCACGGGGCCGAAGCCCGGGTGCTGGCGGGTGGGCAAAGCCTCATTCCGGCGATGCGCTTCCGGCTCGCGCGTCCAGCCGTCCTCGTCGACATCAACGAAATCGGCGAACTGAACTATGTGCGGATGAGCGATGGAGTGCTGGCGGTCGGAGCCATCGCACGAGACACCGACATCGAGCGCGCGCCGTGGATCGGTGAGCATCGGTGGGGCGTCTTCTACGATGTGTCGCGCGTGGTCGCCGATCCGGTCGTGCGGCAGATGGGCACGGTGGTCGGCAGCTTGTGCCACAACGATCCGTCTGGCGACTGGACCACGGTCGCGCTCGCCGCGCGCGCCACCGTCGTTGTTCGCGGCAAGAGCGGCACGCGACGCGTCCCCATCGACGAGTTCCTCGTTGACAGCTTCGCGACGGCGGTCGGCGACGGCGAGATGGCGCTCGGCGCGGAGTTCCCGGTGCCCGACGATCGCACGGCCGGCTCGTACCAGAAGGTCGAGCGCAAGGTCGGTGATTTTGCCACCGCGGCGGCGGCGGTGCAGGTGTCGTTGAACGCCGACGGGACCATCCGTTCGGCCGGCGTGGCGCTGTCGGCGGCCGGCGCGTGCGCCGTCCGCGTGGACGCGGCCGAGAAGCTGCTTGCCGGACAGAAACCATCAGCGGATTTGCTTCGCGCCGCGTCCGATGCCGCGTGGCACCGCAGCGCGCCGCAAGCCGACTTGCGGGGCAGCGTCGAGTTCAAGAAGCATCTGGCGGGCGTGCTGGTGGCGCGAGGCTTGCGCCAGGCGTTCTCGCGTCTGGGGGTGCAGGCATGAAGATTCACGTCACGGTGAACGGTGTCGCCTACGATCGAGACGTAGAGCCGCGGACCCTGCTCGCGCTCTTCCTCCGCGAAGAGTGCCGGCTGACCGGCACGCACGTCGGCTGCGACACGTCGAACTGCGGCTGCTGCGTCGTCGTCCTGGATGGAACGCGGGCGGTCAAGTCCTGCACGATGTTCGCCGCACAGGCGGACGGCCACGAGATCCTCACCGTCGAGGGGCTGGCGGAGGGCGGCACGCTGCACGCGCTGCAGCAGGGCTTCTGGGATCAGCACGGCCTGCAGTGCGGCTTCTGCACGCCAGGCATGCTCCTGACCGCGTACGCGCTCTTGAAGCATCAGCCGAATCCGAGCGAGGCCGAAATCCGCGAGGGGCTCTCCGGAAATCTGTGCCGGTGCACCGGCTATCAGAACATCGTGAAAGCGGTGCAGCAGGCGGCCGCGGCGCTCGGCCAGCCCGCCGGCGCCACCAAGTAACAAGAGGTAACGACGGCTCACGAGGACAACACGATGAGCATCCAGGCGAAGCCGTTGCACTCGGTCGGCGTGCGCATGAAGCGCAAGGAAGATCCACGTTTCATTCAGGGCAAGGGGAACTACGTCGATGACCTGACGTTTCCCGGCATGCTCTACCTCTCGCTCGTGCGAAGCACATATCCCCACGCCGAGATCAAGAGTATCGACATCAGCGAGGCGATGAAGGTGCCCGGCGTCAAGGCCGTGATCACGGGCAAGGACCTCGAGGCGGCCGGGCTCGGGTGGCTCCCGACCTTCCACGGGTTTGACAAGCAGATGGTGCTCGCGATCGGCAAGGTGCTCTTCCAATATCAGGAGGTTGCCGCCGTGTTCGCCGAGACGCGCTCGGCGGCGGTCGATGGCGCCGAGGCGGTGCAGGTGGACTATGCGCCGCTGCCGGTCGTCGCCGATCCGTTCACGGCGAAGACCGACAAGGTGCTGCTCAGGCCGGACCGCGAGAGCAAGACGAACCACATCTTCCATTGGGAGGTCGGCGACAAGGACGGCACCGCTCGCGCGATGGCGTCCAGCCCGAAGCGGATCAAGCAGCGTATCTGGTTTCAGCGCTGTCATCCCGCTCCGCTCGAGACGTGCGGCTGCGTCGCGTACTTCGACACGATGGGGCGGCTGCAATTCCACGTGACCTCGCAGGCGCCGCACGTCTATCGCACGGCCCTCTCGCTCGTCACCGGCATTCCCGAGGACAAGATCCACGTGATGTCGCCGGATCTCGGCGGCGGCTTCGGCAACAAGGTGCCGGTCTATCCCGGATACGTCTGCGCGATCGTGGGCGCGCTGAAGATAGGGCGGCCGGTCAAATGGATCGAGACGCGCACCGAGAACCTGACGAGCACCGGCTTCGCCCGCGACTACCACATGGACGTGGAGATCGGCGCGACCGCCGATGGCAAGGTCACGGCCCTGCACGTGGCGACGACGGCCGATCACGGCGCGTTCGACGCGGCCGCCGATCCCACCAAGTATCCCGCCGGGATCTTCGGCATCGTCACGGGCAGCTATGCGTTCCCCGTCGCCCACGCCGAGGTGGACGCCTACTTCACGAACAAGGCGCCGGGTGGTATCGCCTACCGGTGTTCGTTCCGCGTCACGGAAGCCAGCTACGCGATCGAACGCGGCATGGACATCCTGGCCGACGAGCTCGGGATGGACGCCGTCGAGCTGCGCAAGAAGAACTTCATCAGGAAGGATCAGTTTCCGTACCCGTCGGCGCTGGGGTTCACCTACGACAGCGGTGACTATCACAAGACGCTCGACGTCGCGCTGGAGAAGATCGGCTACTCCGCGCTGCTGAAGGAGCAGGCGGAGAAGCGCGCCCGCGGCGAGCTGATGGGCATCGGCTTCTCGACCTTCACCGAGGTCGTCGGCGCCGGGCCGTCGAAGCACTTCGACATCCTCGGCATCAAGATGTTCGACAGCGCCGAGATCCGGATCCATCCGACCGGCGCCGGCATCGTTCGTACCGGCGCCAAGTCACAGGGCCAGGGCCACGAGACGACGTGGGCGCAGATCGTCGCCGAGGAGCTGGGGCTCGATCCGCAGACCGTCATGGTCGAGGAAGGCGACACCGACACGGCGCCGTACGGCCTCGGCACGTATGCGAGCCGCAGCACGCCGGTCGCCGGCGCCGCGATCGTGATGGCGGCGCGCCGCATCCGCGAGAAGGCGCGCAAGATCGCCGCGCATCTCCTCGAGGTGGGCGAGGCCGACGTCGAGTGGACCGACTACAAATTCCAGGTGAAGGGCGTGCCGTCCAAGACGGTGACGATGAAGGAAGTGGCTTTTGCCGCCTACACGAATATGGCGCAAATTGAGCCGGGCCTCGAGGCGACCTATTACTACGATCCGCCGAATATGACATACCCGAACGGCGCTTACGTGTCGGTCGTGGACGTCGATCGGGAGACGGGCGAAACCAAGGTGCGCCGCTTCGTCGCGATCGACGACTGCGGCGTCGTCATCAACCCGATGATCGTTGAAGGCCAGATCCACGGCGGGCTGACCGAGGGCTTCGCGATGGCATTCATCCAGGAGATCCAGTACGACGCCGAGGGCAACAACCTGAACACGAACTTCACGGATTACCTTGTGCCGACGTCACTCGAGACGCCGCATTGGGAGACGGGGAACACCGTCACCCCGAGCCCGCACCATCCGATGGGCGCGAAGGGGGTGGGAGAGAGCCCGAACGTCGGCAGCCCCGCCGCGTTCGTGAACGCCGTCATCGACGCCTTGTCACCACTGGGCGTACGGCACATCGACATGCCGCTCACTCGAGACAAGGTATGGCGGGCGATTCGTGACGCCGAAGCGAAGAAGGCAAAGCAGGCCTAAGATGCACCTTCAGTACACGGGCGAGGAGAAGATTCCGGCCAGTCTCGACACGGTGTGGGCGTTCGTGACCGATCCCCAGAAAGTCGGACACTGTTTTCCCGATGTGATTGACGTGACGGTGCAGGATGCGAGGCACTTCGAGGCAACCGTGAAAGTCGGCGTCGGGCCGGTACGCGGCAAGTTCAAGATGAAAGTCGAGCTGGTGCCCACCGACGCGAAGCGCCGCATCGACATGAAGATGTCCGGCGGCGGGTTCGGGAGCACCGTGGATCTGACGTCCGGCGCAGACATCGTCGATGGCGGCGATGGCACGACGCTCCTGAAATGGAGCGGCGCGGCCGAAGCGCGTGGCCCGGTCGCCGCCGTCGGTGGACGCGTGCTCGACGCGCAGGCCGAGAAGCTGATCGCGCAGGCGTTCGGCAATGTGCGCCAGCAGCTGACGACGTGAAGCCGTCGCGCCCATGCCCAGGATCACGCTTCGCGAGCGGTTCTTTCCGCTCCATCAGCCTGACGAGGTGGATGGGTTCCTCGAGCGATTCGCGTGGTCGGTCGTCTTCAAGGCGGGGACGAGCGACAAGACGGTCGATGCGTGGCTCGCGGCGCAGAACGCCCTGGAGCCGCGAGTGGATGTTGCGGTCGGCTTCATCCGGCTGCCAGAGGACCGTGCGGCGAGCGACCGCGTGAGCACGGTGACGGGCATTGCACATCGCAGCCCGCAGCTCGTCCTGTTTCAGAACGGCACCGCCCTCGGCCACCTCGATGAGTTCGCGATCGTGCCCGACGAGCTCGTACCGCTCCTGCGCGAGCGGCTTCCCGTCGAGGTGGGACCTCCGGTCCGGAACGAGGCGGTAGTTTCACTCGAGCCGTATCGGAGCATGCTGTCGAAGTTCGTGCGAGGCGAGCTGCCTGAAGAGCGGTTCCAATGGGGATATCTGGAACGGCTGGCGAACGAAGCGCTTTGGCGCGATGATGAGACGTTCGCGCTGTTGAACAGCCTGTTCGAGAACGAGTGGGGCCGCGACGTCCGGGCGGCGCGGCTCGTCGCGGTCGAGTTCCAGGGCCGGCTCGCCGGCCGGCTCGAGCCGCTGGAGGCACGCGCCGCGCGGCTGCTCGAGCGGCTGCCGGATCGAATGACGACGTGAATCGGTTGAGAAGAACACTAGAACGGATCTCACAGACCTGCCGCCCGTTCCAAGGTACGAGCGAGCGAGCAGTGCGAGCGAGCCACGCGAACGGAGCGCGCCGGCAAAGCGCGCGCGAGAGAGCGTGTAGGGGAGTCCGAGGGGCGAAGCCCCTCGGATAAGATATGGAACTTTTCGAGCAGATTGCGATCTTGCGGCGCGAAGGGCAGTCCTTTGCCGTGGCCACGGTCGTGGCGCGGCGCGCGCCGGTCTCCGCCCATCTCGGCGATCGCGCGATCGTGTTCGCCGACGGCCGAATGGAGGGATTTGTCGGCGGCGCGTGCTCGCGCGAAATCATCCGGCGGCAGGCGCTCGAGGCTCTGGCGGCACGGTGCAGCCGCCTGGTGTCGATTCGACCGGACGCCGGTGAGGCAGCCGGGGCGACCGCCGAGCACGTGGTTGTCCCGATGACGTGCGTCTCGGAAGGTGCCATCGACGTCTACGTCGAGCCGTTCGTGCCGGCCAGGCGGCTCATCGTCGTCGGCGCCACGCCGGTGGCCGAGTCGTTGACGCGGCTGGCGCGCACCATGAATTATGACGTCGTGCGCGTCGTCGAAGGCCGCGAGCTGCGCGACATCGAGCAGGAAGCGGCGACGCTCGGCGTGACGGTCGCCGCCCTCGACACGCTCGACACGATTGTGCGGGAGAGCATCGCCGGCAGCCCCGATCTCTCGGCTGTCGTCGCTTCGCAAGGGCACTACGATGAGGAGGCGCTCGAGCCGATTCTGAAGTGCGGCGTGCCTTACGTCGGGCTGGTGGCATCACGCACGCGAGGAGCGGCCGTGCGAGCGCTGCTCGAGGACCAGGGTGTACCCGGCGTAACGACGATCCGGAATCCAGCGGGGCTCGATCTCGGCGCCCGGACGGCGTCGGAAGTCGCGCTGTCGATCCTCGCCGAAATCGTCCAGGCGCGTCCGACTGGCGCAGCCAGGACGGCGTCGACGGAGGCTGTGCCTTCGCCTGTCGCGCAGCCGCCATCGTCGTCGACCGCGACCGCCATCGATCCGGTCTGCGGCATGAGCGTGACACTCGACTCGGTGCGCCAGACCGCGGAGGTGGACGGCGTCGCGTATTATTTCTGCTGCGCACAGTGCCGCGCCAAGTTCCTGAAGGATCCCCAGGCGTACCTGGCCCACCAATGACAGACGCTGCGGCGATCCACGACCGCTTTCGCGAGCGAGGGTTCATCGTTGACGAGGCATTCGCGACCGCGCTGCAGATCATGCTCGCGCTCGAGAAGCCGCTGCTCATCGAGGGGCCGGCCGGCGTCGGCAAGACCGAGAGCGCGAAAGTGCTGGCGGAGGTGCTCGCGACCGAGCTGATCCGCCTGCAGTGCTACGAAGGTCTCGATGCGATGGCGGCGCTCTACGAGTGGAACTATCCGCGCCAGATGCTCCACGCGCGCTTGAGCGAGACCGACGGTTCCAGCCTCGACGAGCGTGAAGCCTACATGTTCAGCGAGCGGTTCCTGCTCAAGCGGCCGCTGCTCGACGCGATCACGCGCGATCGGTCTCCGGTGCTCCTGATCGATGAAGTCGATCGCGCCGACGAAGCCTTCGAGGCATTTCTCCTCGAGGTGCTGGCGGAATGGCAGGTCACGATCCCCGAGCTTGGCACGATCCGCGCGCAGCACAAGCCGCACGTGATCTTAACGAGCAACCGCACGCGGGAACTGTCCGATGCGCTGCGCCGCCGCTGCCTGTTTGTCTGGCTCCCGTATCCGGCGCTCGAGGTGGAAATCGAGATCCTCCACGCGCGCGTACCCGGCCTGTCGGAGCGGCTTGCGCAGCAGATTGCGCGGGTCATGCAGGCGCTTCGCGGCTTGCCCCTACAGAAGGCGCCCGGCGTTGCTGAGAGCCTCGACTGGGCGTCGGCGCTGATGAGCCTGCACCGCGACCATCTCGACGCGGCGACGTTGGAGCAAACGCTGGGATGCGTGCTGAAGGTGCACGAGGATCGCGGGGTCATGCACGCGCACCACGCGAAGCTCGATCCGATCCTGGGTCACGTCCCCGACACGCTCGAAACCGGCGGATACAGCCTCGATACCGACTTCGGCTTCGGTTCGGTGTCGGCGCCGCGACGGTAATGTACCCGTTCGCCACTCTGCCAGGGAATCTCGCCGCATTCTGCCACGCGCTGCGCCGCTGGCATGGCTTTCACATCGGGCCTGGCGAGTTGCACGATGCCGCACGCGCGCTCGACGTCGTCGATCTCGCCAGCGAGCGCGCCGTTCGCAACGCGCTCCGACCGATCCTCAGCGGCACGCTGGACGACGTCAGGGTGTTCGACGCGGCGTTCACGCAGTTCTTCTTCCCCGATCCCGCGGCTCGACGGCGGGATGAGACGATTGCCACACGGCGGGAGCCAGCGCCTGATGCCGGCGGCGACGGAGACGCCGAGCGCGCGCGTCACGCTCCGTCATCGACGGATGACGCAGACGATGCGTCCGCGCTCGGCGGCGGCCCGATGACGCCGATCGCGTCAACCGCCGATCAGTCCAGGGAGGCGGCGTTGATGGCGACGTCGAGCTACAGCCCGCTCGAGGCCGAGACGTCCGATGCGCCAGAGTTGCCGCGCATCGACCAGGGCTGGCGCGACGCCGCGCGACTGTTCGTTCGGCGGCTGCACCTCGGCCTGTCGCGCCGTTGGCGTCCGGGAAGCCGGGGACGCCGATTCGATTTTCGACGCACGCTGCGGGCCGGCCTGCAGACGGGCGGAGAGATGCTGTCTCCACGCTGGCTGCGCCGCCCGCGGCGGGCGCCGCGAATCGTGCTGCTCGTTGACGGCAGCCGATCGATGAGCGCTTACGCGCGAACGACGCTGACGATTGCGGTCGCGCTGGCGAGCGCGACGATGCGCCTCGAGGTATTCACGTTCTCGACCGGGGTCCAACGGGCGACCAACGAGGTGCGCCGAGCGGCAGCGGGGGAGCAGCGCCGTCTCGATCGCCTCAACCATGCCTGGGCAGGCGGGACCACCATCGGCCCGTGCCTCCGCGACTTTCTGCAGCGGTTCGGCGAGCGCATGGTGGGACGCGACACGGTCGTCATGATCGCCAGCGATGGGCTCGACGTCGGCGTGCCGGACATGCTCCGCGACGCGATGCGTGAGCTGCACCGGCGATCGGCTGCGGTGGTGTGGTTGAATCCGCTTCTCGAGACCGAGGGCTACGAGCCGACTGCCGTCGGGATGAGCGCGGCCCGTCCCTTTATCACCACGTTCACCAGCGTCACCGACCAGGCTGGGCTCGCGCGGATGTCCCGCCTGGCCGGGTGGCGAGAATCGATCCGGCGGAGATTCTAGAGCCCCCGGACAGATGCCGAACGGACCGGGCGCAAAGGTTGGCTCAGGCGCGGCTACAATCAAGCATCCGGGCGCAGCACGCGGAACGGCAGGGCGATGAACCGGGTCATCGTGCGGCTGCTCGGGCTGCGCTCGGCGGCCTGACGCGCGGGATTCAGCACGTTCTTATCCTTCAGCGTCCTTCCCCTCGTCTTCAGCTTCCCGCCGCCGGCGATCCTCGTCTTCCTCGGTATCGCCAAGGCTCGTCGTTTCACCACCGCGCTCGATGCCGAGGATATCGCCTGGCTGCGCGCGCTCGCGGTCGGGATCCGGCCAGTTTGCATTCGGGTTCTTCGGGTCGGGCATTGTCATCTCCTTGAGTGATCGACTTCCACCGGGCGGGCATTTTGTCATAGGTCCACAACGAACCTGCAAAGATTGTGCTTCCCGTTGGGGGCTCGCAGCGGACACGGATGTTCCGCCCGTTGCGTTCTGCGGGCCTGAACGCCTCGATGGTCCCTACCGTCGACCTGGGCCTCTTCCTGCAGCCGGCCTGGCGCTGCACTCGCCTCCGTGGCCGGCGCCAGCCGTCGATTGGCTCCTGGCGCCCATCGACGTGACCGACGTCTTCGTCGTCGTGGGATCCCAGCCTTGCTGGCAGTAGATGGCCACGCAGTACTTCAGATCCGCCTCGCCTTGAAAGTTGCTTTTGAAATGAACTTCGTATGCCGCATGGTGAGAGTCGCTATGCGTCCTGAAGTACGAGAATTGATAATTTCCCTGCGAGGGCACTTTGGATGCCTCCCGCGCGGCGGCATTCAACGCGGCCGCGGAACAACCAAATGTCATGACACCGAGATCGCTCAGGCTGCTCGTCCTGGATGCCGCGCGCGCCGCGACAGCCGGCCGCTCTGGTTGAGTGGGGACTGCGGCCGCGGCAGCGGGTGCGGGCGATGCGGCGGCCACGCCAGCCGGTTTGGCAATTCCCAGGCCCGGCGCGAGGCCGTACTGGACGACCTTGTTGCTGAACGTTCCAACATAAACTTTGCCGTTCGCCACGACCGGCGTTGAGTACTTGGCGAAGTTCCCCATGCTGTTGGCAGGATCCGCATCGCTGTGAAACAGCTGCTTCAGACGGTTCCCGTTTAGAACCGTCGTCGCGTCATAGGCGACGAGCGCGCCGTGCACGACCGCGAGGTTCGCGTTCCCGTCGGTCGGATAGACGCCCCAGACGACCGCTGTCCCTGGCGTCGTGCCATTCGAGGAGACGACAAGACGTCCACCCGGCATGCCGCCGGGTGCCGCCATGTTGCCTGACGCGATCTGCGTTCCTTGCGCGCGGAAGGAGGTAATCCGTTTAGTGGCGAAGTTGAAGTTGTAGCCCTTGAGCCGCTCGTTCTCACCCCACAGGAACACGATTCCGGCAGCCGCCCGCTCCATGTACACGGGCGTTCCGTGAATGTGATGGCTCTTGCGGGCGGGCGTCTGCGCGGGCAGATTGCGATCGCGATTGACGATCGGCCAGTTCGGATTGGTGACGGTGGTCGTCGGCAATCCCGCGCCGCTCGTCGGCGCGTCGGGGAGGTACGTGGCCACGAACGGCAGATTGAACTGCGGAGTCCAGGTGTCCTTCCCGAGGTTGTTTTTATCGAGGTTGTACAGGATCCCGTCCTTGCCGCCACCGATCAGATTGCCTCGGTCCGTGATCAAGACACCGGCGGCGCCAAGGTCCTGATCTTCGTCCGCACGTCCAAAGTCGCTGAACGCGCCCCAAAAATCGGCAACCTCGAGTCGCGGCTTGCCGTTGTCGACACCGGAGACGCCCGGCGTATATCGCAGCTTGACGAAGCTCTCGCCGAAGCTGCCTGGGCTGGTGCCTGGATCCATCCCGTTTCCCGTCGCGAGATAGATGTCACTGCCGTCAATCGCCGGACCCGAGCCCGACATCCACACGCCGCCGGCGCCGCCGCCCGGCGTGACATTCCATATCGCCGGCGTCGGAGCAAACCCGGCGTCGCGATTGAGGCCGCGCACATCGTAGGCGACGACGAAGCCGTGTCCCGGACCGCGCGGGTTCTCGCCGTTGATCGAGAACGAGACCACGACCGCCTTGTTGTTGCCGGCGTCGGTCAACAGTCCCAGCCCCGCGCGCATTTTCTGGTACGGGATCGTGAAGCCGTTCGCGATCGCCCCGCCCCCGTTGTCTGCCGTGCCCTCGATGAGCACTGGAGGCTGCTTGTCGGCGAGAGTGTTCGCGTCGAGCATCCAGAGCATGTTGTTGCGCTCGGTGTTCTCGCTTGCCGCGTTCGGCTTGCCGAACGTCGTGACATAGATCGTGTTCGTTGCCGCGTCAATCACCGGCGTCGCCGTGATTCCCCAGTTGCGATAGATGTTGTGGAGGTCCATGCCTTTCCCCGGCGGGTTGGCGATGTCCGCGGGATCGAACGGCGCGGCGAGCTGACGCCTGGCAAGCTGGGCGCCCGTGTTGACGTCGAACACGTACGCGGTGTTCGTCATGGTGAACACGTAGAGCTTGTCGCCGACCACGAGCGGTGTGACGTCGATCTTTTCGTCGACGATGAATTCACGAAGCTTTGTCAGCCTCGGCACGTTCGCGGTCGTCAACACCGTTTCGAATCGGTTCCAGCCCTGGCGGGTGTTGTTGATGCCGACGGTCCAGACGTCGACGGCGTGGAGAAGCGCCGCTGACACGAGGGCGGCAATCAACACCAGACCGCTCGTGCACGAGAGCGTCTTCGTCATGGTCGTGTACTCCGAAGGCGCCCATGATAAGCCCCGCGACGGAGCATCGCGGCGGCAAAGTGGCACTCGCCGATCCTCCGCACCCCGGATGTGGTAGGTTCATCGGCCGGGCGGCAGCGACCATCCATCCGTGAAGGAGACCTCGCGTGGCAAAGGCATCGAACGTGGAGACGACGAATCTGCTCGCCGTGGCGATGTGCGCGCTGCTGGCGCCCTCCGTCTATCATTTCGCGCGCAAGAAGCTTGATTAGCCGCCGCGTGACCGACACCACCCGCGCGCCGTCGGCCGAGTCGTCGCTGCGGCGCTCCATCGGCACGTTCGCGCTGGCGGCGGGGATCGTCAACGTCACGATCGGCGGCGGCATCTTCCGGCTGCCCGCGGACGTGGCCGGAACGCTCGGCGCAACCGCGCCCGTGGCCTACGTGCTCTGCGCCATTGCCATGGGGCTGATCGTCCTGTGTCTGGCCGAGGCGGGGAGCCGGGTGGCGATGACCGGCGGACCGTACGCGTACGTCGAAGTCGCGTTCGGGCCGCTCGTCGGGTTCCTGGCGGGATTCCTCCTGTGGATGGTACTGACGTTCGCGATGGCGGCGGTGGCGACGGTGCTGGCGGGAAGCCTCGGCGCGCTCGTGCCGGCGCTGGCGCCGCGCTGGCGATCGTCGGGCGTGCTGGTCGCGATCTATGCGGCGTTCGCGGCCGTGAACATCCTCGGAGTCGAGCGCGGCGCCCGCCTGAACACCGCGCTGACGATCGCCAAGATCGTCCCGCTGCTGCTGCTCGTCGCGGGCGGCCTCTTCGCGATCGACCCGGCCAACCTCGCGATCGTCAACCCGCCCGATCTGCCGACGCTCGCACGCAGCAGCATCCTGTTGATCTTCGCGTTCGCCGGAATCGAGGCCGCGCTGGTGCCGAGCGGAGAAGTCCGGAATCCGGCCCGCACGGTGCCCCGCGCGATCCTCATCGCAATGGTCGCCGTCACGGCGCTGTATGCCTCGCTGCAATTCGTCGCGCAGGGCGTGCTCGGGCCGGCGCTGGCGACGTCAAAGTCCGCGCCGCTCGCGGAGGCCGCGGGCGTGGCGCTCGGCGGATGGGCGAGAACCCTGCTCCTCGCCGGCGCCGTGATCTCGATGCTCGGCCACGCCGGCGCGATGATCCTTGCCACGCCGCGCACGCTGTTCGCATTCGCGCGCGACGGGTTCCTGCCGGCAGCGCTGGCGCGTGTGCATCCGGAGAGCCGGGCGCCGCACGTCGCTATTCTCCTGCAGTGCGCGATCGTCCTCGTGCTCGCGATCACCAGCACGTTCGAGCGCCTGGCGATTCTGGCCAACCTCTCGATACTCGCGGTGTACGGCGCGTGCTGCGTGGCGACGTGGGAGCTCCGCCGCCGCGACGTGCGCGCCGACGGCACGCCCTTCAGGGTCCCGGCGCCCACGGTCGTGATCGTGCTGGCGCTCGTCCTCATCGGCTGGATGCTGACGAGCGTCACCGCCGCGGAGTGGACCGCGTTCGCAGCCGCTCTAGCGCTGGGGGCGGTCATCTTCGTGTTTCGTCGCGGTGCGCCGAGGCGGCAGTGAGGGACACCCGCGGGCAAAGAAGGTTAAAAGGGACCACTGCTCGTTCATCGCGGAGCCTAACAGAAGGTGGTTACGACTGACCAGACACGTGCTCGCCATCGTGCTGCTGCTCGCGACCGCACTCGAGTGGCGGGGTCTCGCACAAGAGGAGCACGAGGCCCTCTTGAAGCAGGCCGTCACGGCTCGCCAGGAGTACATCCGCAGCTTCCGGGATCTGACCGCGGTTGAAACCTGGGTGACGGAAATCCTCCGCCGGGACGGAACCGTCGACCGGCGGCGGACCGTCGTCTCTGATTTTTACGTATATCAGTCGAGACTCGACGCTGACGTCACCCGCGAATACCGGATCACGCGGGAAGTCGATGGCAAGGCCGCCGCCGATCCCGTCGAGCAGGCAACGAAACTGTTCACAGCACTTGGAAAGGCGCGAACACGCGCACAGGAGGATGCCGCGCTTCATCGACAGAACTTCAAGCACGTGGTTCGATTCGTTTTCTGGGGGCTTACCGTCGCTCCACTCGTGGTGCCGTTGCGGGAGGAAAGCCAGAAGGACTTCAAATTCTTTTCCTCAGGGCGGGAAGAACTCGGCGACGAAGAGGTCCTGGTGCTGAAGTACGAATCGAAGGTGTTCGTGCCGCGCGAGCCGACCGTGATCTTCAAACGGTTCAGGAATCCTCGCGCGGGTGTTCGAGGTACTGTGTGGCTGGACGCGAAAAACGGCCGGCTGCGTCGATGGGTTGATGACGTGATGGTCGTGGACGATGAGATCAAGACGGCGGCTGTGCTGATGCACAAGGACATCGCTTACAAGGAGAGCCCGTTGGGTGTGATGCCGGCGCGGATTGCCATTTCCCTGTTCGAGAGGGAGAGCGACAAAAAGTCACCGACGTTCCTTCGGCTGACGATACGCCAGACGTATGCCTACGAGGCTTTCAGGCGTTTCGAGGTCTCGACAGCGACCGAGATCAAGAAGCTCGAACAGAACTAACCACAATCAGCGGGCCTTATCGCCCGGCGACAATCACGAACAGGTTATGCCTAGCGCCTTCGTCCGCCGCCACCTCGGCTAGCGCCGCCGCCGCCTCGGCTGGCGCCGCCACCCCGATAGCTGCCGGTGCCGCCAGTGCCGCTGCCACCGCGATAGTTTCCGTAGTCGCCGGTCCGCTGTGAGCCTTCGCGGCGCGCGGCCGCGTCTCGATTCAATTGATCCGTCGTCGCGCGATCCGAGGCGCCGCGATCGGCTGGTTGCTCGCGCGTCGTGGGCCGGTCCTGCGGGGTTGGTCTCTCGCCGCTGGGCTGCCGATCGGTATTCGACCAGCCGCCGTTGTCGTACTTCTGCCACGTCCCGTCCTGGCGACGATAGACATTCCCGTCGTTTCCGGCGTAGACGTTCCCGCCGTCGCCGACGCCGACGGTGGCGCCTCCCGGACCGCGCCGCGTGACGGCCGATCCGTCATCCGTCCTGATCGTGCGCGTCGTGTTCCCGGTCTGTCGATTCGTGTAGCGATTGGTCTTGGCCCAATCGTCGCCGCGCTGCACGGCCGTCGATCCCCAGCTTCCGTACACGTTGGATCCCTGACGCGTGGCTGCGTAAGTTCCGGTTCGCGGGTTATAGGCCTGTGCGACGCCCCGCGCTCCGTACGGACCGTACGCGGCCGCGCCACGTGCATAGGTCCCCGTCCGGGGGTTGTAGCGCGCGCCAACGCCAGCGCCGCCGTAGGGGCCGTACACCGCCGCGCTGCGTCCGTATGCGCCCGTCCACGGGTTGTACCACGCGGAGTATCCGTAAGTCGGGAAGTGACCATAGTAGTACGGGTAGTAGGCGCCGTATCCCCAGTAGGGCGGATAGTACCAACCCGTGCCCCAGACCGCGCAGCCCCACCCCACCATCATCCCCGTGTAGCCGGCAGCAGCGGCATACGTCACCCAGTCGTCATCGTCTTCCTCTATGGTGACGTAGGTGACGTGATGCGCCGGAGAGCTGGTGGGAATCTGGTAAATCTCCTTCGGCACCGAGCTCGCGACCTCCCACGGCCCCGTTGCGCTCTTGCCGGAGAACCATACCCCCTGGTAGCACATGTAATAGAGGTCGCCGATCTTGAAGACGTCCTTGTCCGTGTTCACGGCGCGCTCGACTGTCGTCGTTTCGATCGGGGCAAATTCCGGATTGCCCTGGAACGCGACGTCGGGAGCCTTCGCTTCTTTCTTGTTGACGCGTGCGGTCTGGGGGATTTGCGCCAGCAGGACCGCTTCAGCGGCTTGATCGGTACCCGGGACCGACGCGAGCACACGCGACCGCTCGTGAGAGAGCGGGATCTTCTTGAAGTCCTCCGGGAGCGACGGCGTGGCAAATGTCCACGGCCCCTTGAAATCCGGAGCCGAGAACCACCGGCCGGTCACGAGGTAATACACCGGGCCGGTCTTTCCCAGTCGGAACACGTCGCTCTCGGTGTTGCTCACCCACAAGAGGTTGCTGCCCTGGACGAGGAGGTAGCTGGGCTCACCGGTCAGGAGGATCAATTCAGCCGGCGTCGTGCTGACGAAGACCTGTGGCGCCGTTTTGATCGCTTTGCCGGGCAGGTTTGCCTTGACGTCGTTCCAGTTGTCCTCTGCCGGCAGCTGCTTCAAGCCATCCGGCAGCGTCCCCGCCGGCGACCACGGTCCTTTCACATCAGTCGCCTTCAGCCACGTGTCGTTGTTTCGAAGGTAGTACGTCTTGGTAGGGGTGTTCTCGAACAGATCCCAGTTGGTGTTCACCGCGTATTTCAGATCGTTGCCCTTGATCGGACTCCAGATCGGGTCGCCATCGAGATTCACGATCACAGCCGGGGTCTTGCTGAAAAAGATCGCTGGAGGATCGGCTTTGATGCCTTCGGCCGTCTTCGGCACGATCATGCTCTTGTCCACGTTGGCCAGAACTCGATCGAGCGCAATCACCCTTTCGTCGTTGGGAATCGCCTGCTCGATGACTCCGGTAATCTCGCGGACTTGTTCCTTCGGGAGCGTGTGAAAGGTTGCCTCGGTGATCTTCAGCTGCTGGAAGCTGACCAGGCGGTCGGTGACGGCCACCTTGGTGTCGGCCTCGAGCTTGATCGTACCGAGCGCCGGCTTGTCACCGGCCTTGTTGCGGAGGGACACGGCGCTGAATGCCACCATGTGCGTCTGCTTGTCCCAGGTGGCAACCTGCGGCTGATAGACGAGGATGCTGCCACCACTCGGCAGATCGTAGAGGCGCGGCCAGCCGCCATCGACTGGCGTCGTCGTGGCGGCGCCGGCCGCGGGCTTTGCGGTGGAAGCCGCCGGCGCCGGTTTGCCGGTGGCTGTCGTTGTTTGAGGCGGGGGAGCCTGCCCCTGCCCTGATGCGACGAGTAAGAGGTGTGCCGACGGCTCCACCATGATGCCGAGCGCGGCAATCATGGCCGCCGCCCGGCGCAATCGAGTGTTGCGGTTCATCGCTGGTGTTTCCTTCCTCGAGGGACCATACCCTCTCAATCCCGCCGCACTCTGTTTACGACGCCAACCACGTGCGCGCTTCTGCCACGCCGTCCTCGGCGAAAAATTCCACGGGCGCCCGTCGCAAGTCCGCCCCCGCGAACATCAACGTCCCGCTGCGCCATCGTTCGGGCCCGACGATCGCGATCCGCGTGATGCGGTCACCGTGTGCAACATAGAAGGATAGATCGTTCCAGTTGGCGTCAGGTTCCCACCCGTCGAACTCTACAAGAACAAACAGCAGCTTTACCGCACCAACGCGGTCCATCTCGGTCTTCAGTTGCTGCTGGCAATGTTCCAGCTCTGTTTTCCGGAGCAATCCGGTCAGCTCCACGCGATAGATGTCGTCCCGATCGTGCTGCGTTGTCACCGGCATGATGAACGTGCCCTGTCGTCCTTCCGGTCGTGCGTGCCAAAGGTCGGGAGCGTCAGGAGACGCTTCGGACGAGGGTATCCTACGGTGTTCGTCGAAGGAGCACGGATCGTGCCGCTCCACCGCCATCGGGGGTCGACCGGGGAGGCCGCTTCAAGGCCATGTTGGAGCGATAACCATGGTTTGGCGTCGGTTGACTGGCGACCCGGGGCTCCGATTTACCGGAGTTCCTCCGGTATAGCGGATCTGCCGCTCACGCCGTTCGTACCTCGAGGGTCGTCCAGCGACGGATTCGACCGAGGCGGGCGCGGCTCGACAATTGCACTCTGCCTTCTGTTCCAGCGTCACCTGAGCGAAAGGAAAAACTGAAATGCACAAGAGAGTCATTGCCCTCGTGATCGCGGCGTTCGCGATCCCCGCGTTGGCCGTGGCGCAGAAGGTCAGCTACGACTACGAGAAGACCGCAACCTTCTCCGGCTTCAAGACCTACGCGCACAAGGATGGGACCAAGGTCGGTCAGGAACTGATCGACGACCGCATCATCGCAGCTATCGACACGCAGCTCGCGGCCAAAGGATTCACAAAAGCGACATCGGATCCGGACGTGTTCGTCGTCTACCATGTCGCGTTCGACAAGCAGAAGGACATCTCGACGTACAGCTCCGGGTACGGCGGCGGCTACGGCGCGTACGGCTGGGGTTGGGGCGGCGGCGGCTGGGCCGGCGGCACGACGACGACGCAGGTGCGAGACATCCTGGTCGGCACATTGGTAATCGATCTTGCCGACGCAAAGAAGGCGCAGCTCGTGTGGCGGGGAATGGGCGTCAAGGAAGTCAACACGCAGGCGAACCCCGAAAAGCGCGACAAGAGCATCAACGAAGCGGTGAAGAAGATCTTCAAGAACTATCCGCCGAAGGCGAAGACGTAACGCGGGAGCGGCGGAACCGCAGCGTCTGGAGGATGTCGACGTGTGTCAACGCATGGCAGTCACGCTCGTCCTGCTGATGATCGGCTCTGTCGCCCAGGCCCAGGCCCAGGCGCCGTCGTCGTCGCCGAGTGAGCGAGAGACGAAGACGCTCAATCTCAGTGCGTATGCGGAGCTCCTGCGCAGCGACGTGCGGGCGCAGAAGGTCGCGATCATCACTGAGGTCATGGGTTTCACGGAGGCCGAGGACAAAGCGTTCTGGCCGATCTATCGCGAATACGATCTCGAGATGGCGAAGCTCGGCGACGAGCGCGTCGCGATGATTGCCGAGTATGCGAGCAACTATTCGAAGTTGACCGATGCCATGGCCGGGACACTCGCCAGCAAGGCGCTCGATTTGGAGGCACGGCGGCAGGCTGCCAAGGCAAAGTGCTATGACCGACTCAGGGTCGCACTCTCGCCGCGAACAGCCTTGCGCTTCCTCCAGGTCGAGCACCAGCTGCTGCTGGTGATCGACTTGCAGATTTCGGCCTCGCTTCCCATCGCCCAACAATGAAGAAAACACGCCTCGACATGTCTGTTCGACACCTGCTGTCGATTGCGCTTGTCGTGATCGCCGCCGGCGCGTCGCTTTCCGCGGACCGGGTTCGCCTCCGATCGGGCAAGGTCATCGAAGGCATGTTCATCGGTGGTGACAGCAAGACGGTGCGCGTGCTCCTCGACAACGGCAGCGTGTCCGAGATTCGGATCGAGGACGCGGTAGCGGTGGAGTTCGCGGCTCGAAAGCCCGCGCCACGTCCGGCGCCGGCGCCGAGTCCCGCCGCGGCGCCAAAGCCCGTGACGGTGCCCGCGGGCACGGCACTGAACGTTCGCCTAACACAGGCGATCGACGTCGACGTCTCGCAGGCGGGACAGACGTTCAAAGCGATCGTCGACGATCCAGTGATGATCGGCGGCTCCGTCGTGATTCCGCGTGGGGCGTCCGCAACATTGCAAGCCGTTCAGGTGCAGCAATCGGGCAAGATGAAGGGCAGCGACAAGATCTCGCTGAAGATCAACTCCATCGGGTTTGGCGGGAGAGTGTATGAGGTCGTGACCAGCTACGTGGAGGCCAAAGGAAAGGGAGAAGGCAAGCGCACGGCGCGCAAGGTTGGCGGCGGCGCCGGCCTCGGGGCCATTGTCGGAGGGATTGCAGGCGGCGGCGAAGGCGCCGCGATCGGCGCTGCCATCGGCGGTGTGACCGGCGCCGCGGTCTCGAGCGCCGGCGAGGAGCACTTGAAGCTGGCAGCCGAAACGCGCCTTCAGTTCCAGCTCACGGCCGCCGTCAACGTTCAACGGTAAATCAACCAGCCTAGCTGGCCTTGGGCCGGGTCAGTCCGAGCTTGGACATCCGCGTCTCGAGCGTGGTCGGTCGAAGGCCGAGTTGATCCGCGGCGCCACCCGCTCCGCGGATACGCCACCGGGCGGCCTCGAGAACACCGCGTATGTGTTCCTTCTGAACGTCAATCAGCTTGGCGCTGTACTGCCGCGCCGCTGGCGTGGCCGAAGGGACTGGAATGGTCAGCTGCGGTCCGGTGGCCACGATCATTGCCCGCTCCACGGCATTTCGCAGTTCGCGGATGTTGCCCGGCCAGCCGTACTCCTGCAGTCTCACCAGGTTCTCGGCCAGGATCGTGTCGATCCGCTTGCCGAGCAGCTTCGAGTACTGGTCGACGAAGCGCCATACCAGCAGCGGAATGTCTTCGGCGCGCTCGCGGAGTGGCGGCACGCGAATCGGGAAGACGTTCAGCCGGTAGAACAGGTCTTCGCGAAAGGTTCCGTCTCCGATCCGCTGCTCGAGATCGCGGTGCGTCGCTGCGACGATCCGCACATCGACTTCGATGCTCGTCGGGTTGCCGAGCCGTTCGATTCGGCGCTCCTCGAGGACCCGCAGCAGCTTGACTTGCACATCCGACGGCAGGTCACCAATCTCGTCGAGGAAGATTGTCGAGTGGTTCGCGAGTTCGAACCGGCCGATTCGCCGCGCGACCGCGTCCGTAAAGGCGCCGCGCTCGCAGCCGAACAACTCGCTTTCCATGAGCGTCGAGGGAATCGCCGCGCAGTTCACGCGCACCATGTCCCGGCTCCGGCGTGCGCTCAGCTCGTGAAGGTGGGAGGCAAAGAGCTCCTTGCCCGTACCGGTGGCGCCGAGCAGCAGCACCGTCGCGTCGGTCTGCGCAACCTGCGCGATCTGCTCCAGGACTCGTCGTACGGCGGCACTCCGGCCGACGATCGCGGAGGGAGGACCGACTGGATCGACGTCGTCTCGTCGAAACGCCCCACGGACGATGCGCGTGGTCCCGAGGTCTTCAGCAAGGTCCCGGATTGCGGGAGGGTTCACGGACGGATAGGCCCCGGAATTCGGAACAGACATGCCCGCTCCTCGACGCCCGCTTAGTGGGGCGTATTAGCCGGCAGTTGAGCAACAGGCATGCCCAGTCGCCGGCAGGAGACTGCCCGATCTGATCGCGGGGAAAATTGGCGGATTCCCGGTCTGGAGAAAAGGTTTCCGCCGGGCAATGTCCCGCTGCTCCGCGCTCGCCTTCGACAGTTCGCTCGCGAGTTCGAACAGGCGACTCCGGCATCCCGGAGGAAACCCGCTATGTCGGAGGCCAAGACGGATTGCGGGGCGGGACCGATCGGCGCATGTCGCTGTGCGAGTCACCTTATGGAGCTTCCGCGCCCTGGGACTCAGTGGCACGCCGAGTGCTGTGACGCGCACTTGGTTGGTTCGTTCCCGTTGCACACGTAAACCACGGTCGCGGACGAAGGATCATGGCAACAGCGCCAAGTCATCCCATCGGAATCGGACGTCGAGACCCGCTCTTGACGGTTCGCAGTGTCGTCCTCTTCGCGCTCGCCCTGATTCTGCTGGCACCAGCCGAGGCTCGCGCGTCGCTACTGTCAGAGGAGGCCGAGGACAAGCTCGCCACGTTCATCGCGATCTTCGTCCTCTTCCTCGTGCCGGTCGTGCTCATCGTCCTGTTCTGGATGGTGCACGTCCTCCCGGAGAAGATCGCGCACAAGCGCCACCATCCCCAATTCGAGGCCATCCGCACGCTGTGCCTCCTGTCGCTGGTGTTTGGCGGACTGCTGTGGCCGCTGGCCTGGCTGTGGGCGTACTCCAAGCCAGTCATGTACAAGATGGCGTACGGCACGGACACTGCGCCTCACGACGCGGAGGACGGTCACGGCGCCGAAGGGGACGCGCCTGATGCGGCCAGCCTTCGGGATCGGTTGGCGAGGCTCGAGAAACGGGTGCCCGCCTCCGAACTGTCGACGCTCCGCGCCGATCTCGAGGCGCTCGAGGCGAAGTTCGAGGGGCAGGAGGCTCGGTAATGGAAATCCTGCTGCTCGGCATCTACTCGTTCTTCGTCTGGTTGATCTTCATCAAGCTGAAGCTGCTGCCCTGGACGACGCCCTGGAAGGTCGCCGTGGCGATCTTTCCCGTGGTCGCTATCGCGACCATGCTCCTGCTCCTGAACATCTTTGCGCCCACGACGTCCGACGTGAGGGTCGTCAAGTACATCGTCCCCATCGTGTCGCAGGTCAGGGGACGCGTGATCGAAGTCCCGGTTGAAAACAACCGTCCGGTGAAGAAAGGCGACGTGCTGTTCCGGATCGACCCGACGCCGTATCAGAACGAAGTCAATTCGCTCGAGGCCAGATTGGTCTCGGAAGAAGCCAAGGTTGGCGCCGATCGGGCGCGGTTGTCGGAGGCGCAAGCGAAGCTTCCCGACGCCGAATCGACCGAGCGACAGATGAACGAGCAGCTGAACCGGGCCACAGGTCAGGTGACCTCGGTGTCGGCGTCGCTGGAGCTGGCGCGCAAGCGTGTTGCGCAGAACACCGAGCTCGTGAGCACGGGCGCGGGCAATCGTTTCGATCTCGAGCAGGCGCAGACGAGCGTCAACGAGCTGTCGGCGCAGCTCGTGGCGGCGAGGGCGGCGGAGCAGGAAGTGAGGGAGAAGCTGTCGGGCCGCGTCAAGGGCGACCTTGCGGCGGTGGCCCAGGTCAAGGCGCAGATCGCCACGGCGAACGCACAGGTGAAAATGTCGGAGGCACAGGTGGAAACGACCCGTGCGCAACTCGACAACGCCCAGTGGGACCTGACGCAGACGACGGTGGTGGCCCCCGGCAACGGCACGATGGTCAACGTGATGCTGCGCCCAGGTTTCTTCGTGGCAGGCATGCCGTTCAACGAAGTCATGACCTTCGTCGACGACGAGTTTCAGATCTTCGCGCTGTTCGGCCAGAACGAGCTGCATCAGGTTGTGCCAGGAAACCACGCGGAGATCACCCTGGACACCTACCCGGGCCGCGTGATCAAGGCGCACGTGGACTCCGTGATCTGGGCGCAGGGGCAGGGGCAGCTCGACGCGTCGGGCGAGCTCCCGCGCACGACCATTGCGGCGCCGCCCGGCCGGTTCCCGGCCAAGCTCGTGGTCGGCGAGCACGAGCGGTCGCTCTTCCTGGCCGCCGGCGCCCGCGGGTCCGCCGCGATCTACACGGAGCATCTCGCGATGCTTCACGTCATTCGCAAGGTGCTGCTGCGCGTCGCGTCGTATCTCGACTACGTCATCATCAAGCACAGCATCAGCCTCGGTCATTGATTCTGGAGAGCGGCATGGCCACTCGCGTGCGGACCGTCGATCGCCCAGGGGTTGCGCGGCTGGCGTACGTCGCGTTGCCCGCCGCGCTCGCGATCCTCTCGCCCCTCACCGGCTGCATCCTGAAGAAGCCGCCCGACGCGGCAGCGATCAAGGCCGAGGCGATGCCGACCATCGCGGTGCCAGCGAACTGGAACGCGCCTGTCGCGGGTTCCGGGGTCGTGTCCGCAAACTGGCTCGCCGAGTTTCGCGATGACGCCTTGACGGCGGCCGTCGCCGAGGCCATCGCGTTCAATGCCGACCTGCGCGTGGCTGCCGCGCGCGTCGAACAGGCCCTGCTGCATGCGCGGCTCGCCGGCGCGAGACTCTACCCTTCGGTCGACCTCCTGGCGCGCGGCGGCGGCAAGATGTCGGGCGACGGTTCCGGACTGCAGGGCGGGGTGCTGTCGGTGAACTGGGAGCTCGACCTGTGGGGCCGGGTGCGATATGGCCGCGCCGCGGCAGCCGCCGACGCCGCGTCGGCGCAGGCGGACTTCGAATTCGGGCGGCAGTCGATCGCGGCTCTCGTCGCCAAGAGCTGGTTTCTCGCCACCGAGGCCGGACTGCAGGCAGAGATCGCTCGCGGCGCGATTCGTGACAGCGAGGCGCTCGTAAGCCTCGCCGAAACCCGCTCCCGCATCGGTGTGGGGAACGACGAAGACGTCTTCGTCGCCCGCGCGTCCACGGGAACGTCCCGCGACAGTCTTCGACAGATCGAGCTCGCCCGCGTGGAGGCCATCCGCGCGCTCGAGATCCTGCTTGGTCGTTATCCGGCCGCCGCGGCGGCGGTCACACCGCAGCTGCCCGGCCAGCCTGACGCCGTTCCCGCAGGTTTGCCATCCGAGCTGCTCGAACGCCGCCCGGATGTGATCGCCGCGGAGCGACGGGTCGCCGCGGCCTTCAATCGGGTTCGCGAGGCCCGAGCCGCGCGTCTGCCGGTGATCGCGCTGACGACGGGTGTGAGCTCGATCTCGAGCGACCTGTTCGTGCTGACGAGCCACGACAACCCGGTGTGGAACCTCGGCGCCAACCTGGTCGCTCCGATCTACAAGGGCGGGGCGCTGAAAACCCAGGTCGAGATTCGTACAGTCGAGCAGAAGCAGGCGATCGCGGCGTATGCCGCCGTCGGGCTGAGGGCGTTCGGCGAAGTCGAGAACGCGCTGTCGGCCGAGATCGCCGCGCGCGAGCGCGAACAGATCCTGGCGCAGACGCAAGCCGATAGTCAGCGCGCCCTGGAGATCGTGCAGGCGCAGTTCAAGGTCGGCAGCACCGACCTGCGCTTCGTCACCCAGCGACAGCTGGCGTTGAACGCGACCCAGTCGTCGGTCATCCGGATGCGCGCCGAGCAGCGCGTCCAGCGCGTGAACCTGCACCTCGCCCTGGGGGGGACCTTCGAGCCCCGTCCCTAAACGGGGCCGAACGGATCAGAACTTCCGAACGACGCTCACCAGCTTGATCGGCTTGTCGGCGTAGTCGTTGATCTCGACGCCGGACTCCGCGCCGGGCTTCACGTTCGCGGCCGCCGCCATCGAGCCGCTTCCGAGGCCGACGTCGTCGATCTGAATCTGAATCACCGCGACATCGTAGCCGGCGCGCGGTTTGGGATCCGCACGTCCGCCGCCGACGAAAAACACCGGCTGGTCGGTCACCAGCACGATCGTTCGACCCTTGGGGTTCGTCTGCTCACGCGCCCAGCGGATGGTCCATTTCTGATCGCCGAAACTGACCGCGCCGACGGCCGGCGCTTTCCGAAGGGCCGTCAGAAATGCCGAGTGCCCACCAGACTTCAGCGCCGATTCGACGGCGGCGCGGTCGGCGTCCGCCGTGTAGCGCTGGACGTCGATCTGGATGGTCGCGGCGGCGGCGCCACCCGCACCCGTGGCACCAGCGACTTGCAGGTTGGCGGTGAAGACCTCGGGCGCCCCACGCGACTGTGCCTGCGCCGGGCCAGGAATCGTCGCCAACATCACGAGAATCGTCGGCACAATCGTCTGATAACGCATGAGTCTCACACTCCGTGAAAAGAGCGCCGGCCGCTCGTCGCCCTACCGCGTCGTCGGTGTTCCGGCTTCCCGTTTGGACTGGTCGATGGCTGGTCTCGCTGCCAGCGCGCTCTGCCGATCGGTGAGATACATCGTCTGCGACGGGAAGGCAATGCTGGTGCCCGCTCGTTCGACGAGCTCGGTGATGCCGAAAAGCAGTTGTTCCTGAAGCTCGAGAAAGTGGTTCCAGTTGCGCGCGAACAGATAGGCAGAAACCTCCACGTCGAGAGAAAACGTTCCGAGACGGACGAACCTCACGACAGTGGTCGCCCGATCCACGGACGCATGCGTCTCGAGCATGTTTCGGATGCCATCGAGCACGACGTGGAGTTGCTTGGGCGTCGTTTCGTAACGGAGCGTCACAACCGGGCGGAACCAGAACTTGTCGCGCGCCGAGATGGTTTCGAGACTGGCGTTGGCGATCTGTCCGTTTGGCACGCTGACGATGGTGCGATCGAGCGTGCGGATGCGCGTGGAGCGCAGGCCGATATGGTCCACCGTGCCGACGATGTCACCCATCTTGAGAACGTCGCCCAGCCGAACCGCCTGGTCGAAGATCAGCGACGCGCCGGCGATGACGTTCTCGAGCGTCTTTTGCGCCGCCAGCGCGATCGCAATGCCGCCGACGCCGAGGCCGGCCAACGCCGGCGTCGGATCCACGCCGAAGTGGCGGAGCGTGGCGAGGAGTCCTCCGAAGATCAGCAGCAGCTCGACGGCGCGGCGGGACAGGCGCAGAAGCGACAGGGCGGCCGCACCGTTCGGTGACGCAATACGCCGCTGGATGTATCGCTCGATCTTGCCGGCGATCACGATCAACAGCCAGACGACCGTCACGATCGTCAGCATGCGGGCGACATTCGACCAGAATTGACGGACGAGCAGCGAGAGCGACAGAAACGACACCAGCCACCGGCCCACCAGTGCCAGCAGCAACAGTCGTGCAGCGACAGGGAGGACGGTTCGGATCTGGCGCCCGTCCTCGCCGGCGAGGCGGCGCCAGACCGGGCGGACCAGGGGCACGAGCAGACGGTTCAGGAGACCAGTGGCGAGGTACACGATCGGGATCGCCAGCAGTACGCTGAGCCACTCGCCGAGCCGGGACTCGCCCAGGCGGACGCCGGTCAGCCATCCCGGTAGAAAGCCGCTCGGCTCGCTGGCCGACACTTCCTGGTACAGACCCGGAATCGAATCGAGCGTCGTTTTCGAGAACAGCCAGATCGGTTCGTTCTTCTCGCGTCGAATTCGCTCGACGAGGATGGGAATGGGACCGTCCTTACCGGTGACAGTTCCTACTACGTCCTGGTCGGGCCGCAACGGATCGGATCGCGACCCTTCAGGCTCATCGCTGATCAACGTCAACCGGGCAGGGAGCTTCTTGTCGAGGACCACGAACAACTGGTGGCTGAGATCGTCTGCCGGCTTTCCGCCGGTCGGCGCGTCGAGGTATTGACGCGCGAGCTCGTGGTCGCCCTTTCGCGCGGCCTCCAGGAAACCCAGAGCGGTCCCCCGTGGCGTGCTGCGACCGAGTGGATCTGTCGGCGGCTCGACGGGGCGCGTCTGCGCTGCGGCGCCACCGGCGGCAGGCTCCGGCTGAGCGAGCAGGCCGGGCGCGGATAGGACGAGAGCGACGGCAGCTCCCAGCAACGTTGGCGCAAGCGACAGCAGCCGCATCTCCAGTCCAAACGACATTCAAGTCCTCGGTTGCCAGCCGCGTGCCGCCGCCTCCGGGCGCCATCGCGCGATGTTTCTGCTGCCCCTCGGTGCAGCCCACGGAATTCCGGAGGTTGCACCGACATGCCGGACGGACGACCCGAACCGGCCCGCGGAAGCTTTTGCAGGTTCCTACCTAAAAACCTTGGACGCAAGACTTTAGCGCTCACCGCCCTCCGCCATAGCCATGGCAGCTGGAGTGCACTTTCATCAGCGATGCTCGTCGTCACTGCGCTTGGCGCCAACGCGCTCCTCCGGCGGGGAGAAGCGATGACCGCGGAAAAACAGCGCGCCATCGTGCGGATCGCGGCACGGGCCCTGGCGCCGATCGCGGCCGAGCACCAGCTCGTCGTCGATCACGGCAGCGGCCCGCAAGTCGGCCTGCTCGCACTGCAGGGCGCTGCCTACGCGAGTGTCGAGACCTATCCGCTCGACGTGCTCGGCGCCCAGACCGAAGGAACGATCGGCTACATGATCGAGCAGGAGCTTGGAAATCTGCTTCCCTTCGATCGGCCGTTCGCGACCGTGCAGACGATGGTCGAAGTGGATCCCGACGATCCGGCTTTCAAGAACCCGACCAGGTTCATCGGTCCGTTGTGCCTCCGAGACGAGACCGAGCGCCTGATGCGGGACAAGGGCTGGGTGTTCAAGCCCGTCGGCGACAAGTGGCGCCGCGTGGTCGCGTCGCCGGAGCCAAAGCGCATCTTCGAGCTGGGTCCCATCAAGTGGTTGCTCGAGCGCAATACGATTGTCATCGCGGCGGGCGGCGGCGGGATTCCCGCGATCAATGAGCACGCCGGGGATCGCAAGCTGGCGGGAGTCGAGTGCATCATCGACAAGGATCTCGCGTCGGAGTTGCTCGCGCGCGAGCTGGGCGCCGACCTGTTCGTGATGCTCAGCGACGCCGACGCCGTCTACGTCAACTGGGGAAAGCCCACGCAGAAAGCAATCAGGCGCGCCTCGGCGGACGCATTGAAGGCGATGTCGTTCGCGGCGGGATCGATGGGGTCGAAGGTGGATGCGGCGTGCCGCTTCGTCCAGTCGACCGGAAAGACCGCCGCGATCGGTGCGCTCGCCGATCTTGCCCGGATCATCGCAGGACAGGCCGGCACGACGATCTCCGCATCAGACTCCGGAGTCACGTACGCACCCGACAACGGATCATTCGTCGACGCCGCGCGGCGGTGGTCAGCGTGACGATAGACACTACCGGTTCACAGGTTCACGAGGTTCACGGGTTCACGAGTTCACGAGTTCACGAGTTCTTGAAGCGAACCCATGAACCTGTGAACCCATGAACCTGTGAACCCATGAACCTGTGAACCCCGTGATGCGTCATCGCACGACTGCCCATGACGGGTCCGGGTCGTAGAGCGTCATTGCCCTGGCCGTCGTGGGAGTGTCAGGCCCCAGATCTCTCTCGTGCACGACCCCGTCGTGATTGACGATGAACGTCATGACGCCTGTGACGTCGTACTGCGCCGGCCAGGCCACGAGCGCGAACCCGCCCGACATCGCGCCGTCGGCCAGGTAGTTCTTCGCGCCGCCCGCCGCGGCAGGTCCCTGCGCGGTGACGATCTTGAAGTAATAGCCGTGAAAGGGCGGTGGTGCCTGCGCGGCCGCTCCACCAAGTGCCCGGCCTTCCTCCGCGGCCTGTGCGACCAGGTCACCGAGCGGACTGCGCTTCTCGCCGTGACGGGCCGGCCAGTAGAGGCCATTCTGGCGACCCGGCTCGCTCGCGAACGTTCTCGCATATCGTCCCGCGGGCAGTCCATCGTGTCCCCTGCTGGCATAGAGGCGCTGGGCAGTGACGTAGGTGCGGCTGATCCGGATCACGGCCAACTCGTTCCGCCCGATCCGGCGGTCGAGAACTTCCTCCTTGCCCGCAGCGGTGTCGAACCGCCAGCCGTTCGCGTCTTTCGCGAGCGGGATCGGGAACGGCCATGCCTCGTTGCCGATGACGAGGACCTTGCTCCCGTTCGTCTGATCGGCGAGTTGCCACCGCTCGGCGACGGCGATCGCGAAGACCTGCCGATTCCGGCGGGCGGTTGCCGGATCGGACGAGTCCACGAGCGACCGGCCATCCGCGCCGAAGATCGCAACCACGTCTTCGAGGTTTTTCGCTTTGGCCGCCTCGACCAGCGCCCGCACCGCACTCTCGGGTGCGTCGAACGTTCGAGCGGCCGGCGGCGGGTCAGTGCGAGTGCACGACACAAGCGCGGCCAGCGCCGCGCCAGTCGTTGCTGTCCGTGCCAGGTTCAGAAACGAGGGCCTGAATCTCACCGGCGTCGTCCTCCGCGGGAACTGCTCCTGCTGCGCTGTCCGCGTTCGCTGGCGGCGCGTTCCGACCGTCCACTCGAGTACCCCGAGAACGCGTCCGAGCCGGTTCCGCTACGTTCTCGCGTGGTCTTGGCCTGGTCCCTGCTGTAACCGCGCGCCTCCTGGCTCGTGCCGGACGCCCTCTGCTGCGTTGCGGTCTGCGCGTCCGTCCGCCGCTGCTCCCGCTGGGCCTGCGATTCGGGACGGTTCTCCTGGCGAGTCTGAGTCCGCTCGGTGCGCTGTTCCTGCGCGTTGCTGGCGCGGTCACCGCGCTCGTCCACCAGATCTTCCCGATGGTCCTGCCAATCATCGCGCACGTCTTCGCGCGCATCGGCCCAGTCGTCCCACGCGTCGTCGTACATGTACGCGCCGCCGCGCCAGCCATAGGGACCGTAGTAGTAGTCGTTGTCGATCGCGGCGCCGAGCGCGATGCCGGCGGTGAAACCAATCAACCCTGCCGCGACCGCCGCGTCGGCGTCGTCGTCCTCCTGGATGACCACGGTGGACGAGGTCGGAGCGGACGTGTAGACCGTCTGCGGGTTGTACTGCGGCACGTAGACGACCTGCGGATTGGCCGGCTCGATGACGATGACCTGCTGCCCGCTCGACGTCGTGCGCGTTTCGACGTCCTGCTGTGAGGTGCTTTTCAGTTTGCCCGCGTCCCGGGCCTTCGTTCGCAGCCGCTGGATGCTCGCGAACACCGCCGACTTGTCGGACGTGAACGCCTGACCGACCTTCGCGGTCCACTCGGTCTGTTCCGCCATCGTGTTCACGACCTGCGGGAAGAGCGCGATGGCCGCGAAGCTCTCGTCGAAGCCCGCGGCCTTTGCGGCGTCCTGGAGCGCCGTGCCCTTCAACGACTCGTGGCTGCGCAGCCACTCACTGAGGGCGCCGACCTTGCCCGGGTTCGCGGCGCACAGCAGCATGTGCCCGAGGAGCGCGTCGGGATAGAGCGCGACGGGTGCGAGCACGCGATCGAGCGCGTCAGCCGTCCCGGCTGGTTTTGCCGCGGGCGTGGCGCTCTTCTGCGCTGATTGTTGTTCAGCGCCGGCCGATGCCGGTGGTCCTGTCAGCCCGGACCAGGCGATGACGAGCAAGCCAATCGTGACAGCAACGAGGTTCCTCATAGCATGCGAGCTCCCGCGATCGCGAGCATCGTTGCTGGCGAACGATCTCGAGCCGGTTCCTCCGAGGCAAGCGACGTGCCCCGCTTCGCAGCCGCCAGATCCGAGCAGAACCCTTGCGTTGTGAGCGACTTGCTTGCCGAGGCGGACTGATGTCGGTCCCACGAAAAGCGATGACGCCTCCGGCCGCCCGGAGTATCTCCGTGTGACCGGACATGTTCGGGGACGATGGGGTGTAACTATGGGGCAGCCAGCGGCTCTGCCCGGCGACGGCGAAAAAGGGCAATCGCCACGAGCGCCAATGGCAGTTCGGTCAGGAAATAGGTGTAGGCGAATCGCACGAACTCGACGCGTCCGAGCATCGTGACTGCAACTGCCATCGCGACTCCCAGATTGCGAGTCCCGAATTCGGCGGCCAACGTGAATCGATCGCACGGATCCCGCGTCACCAGGGCCGCCGCAAGCCATCCGGCTGCCGCAGAGCACGCGATGAACACGGCAGCGAGCGGCACCGTGGTCGGCAAGTCGCCGACAAAGGCTCGCGGATCGTCCAGGATGATGAGGACCAGCATCAGCCCGACGCCGATGAACGCCAGACGCTGCACTGCTGGTTGGTACCGCCGGGACCAATCGGCCCAGCGTCGCCGGACCCACATCCCAAGCCCTACCGGGAGAGTCAACATCAGGAAGAGTTGGATGACCAGAGTCGGGATCGGCACCGACAGCTCGAGAGGCTGCGCGAACGCCATCTCGAGCCCTCGCCCAACGAGCGGCAGCGTCACACCTGCGAGAAGACACGAGAGGCCCGTGAGCGTCACCGACAATGCTGTCGATGCGCGCGCCAGATAGCTGTACGTGTTCGAAATGCCGCCGATTGGACACGCGGCCACCAGAAGCAAGCCGGCCGTCACGTCGGGCGCGGGCTCGAGGATCCACGCGAGCCAGACCGCGATTGGCGGCAGGAGAAGAAGCGGTCCAACCAGGCCCGTCAGCACGAGCGCGGTCTGGCGACGAACGCGGGCGAAGTCGTTCGACGTCAAATCCATCCCGACCGCCGCGAGCAGGACGACCGTGAGCACCGGCACGCTGATGTCGATGAGCGCTTTCACTTACGGTCGGAGTGTGAGCTCGACACCCGCCTGGCGGGGCAACCCAGGCCGGCCACCGATGGCCGGAATGGGTGCGCTGAATGTGCCTGTTATGTGATCACTGTTGGTGAGGTTCCGCCCCCATATCGTGACCGACCAATGCCGGCGCGTCGGTCCGAACTCACCGCTGGCATCGAGAAGGCCGTAGGGAGCTTGCCGCTGGATGCGGTCGTTGAAGGGCGTGAAGAAGACCGTGCTCTGCCACCTGGATGCCGCCCTGAGTGAAGCCCGCCCGGCTCGACCGAGGTTGCCGTTCCACTGGAGCCAGAGACGTCCCGACAATTCCGGCGCGTTGGTGAGCCGATTGCCGGCAACATCGCCGGTGATCCCGCCTACGCCCACGGCGGTGTACTGATCGTAGGCTGCTGCCAGCCAGGACAGATGTCCTCCGGCCTGCAGGGCTCCGGTGACTCGAGTCGAGCCCTCGAGTTCTACGCCGCGGATCGTTGCCTCTGCGGCATTCGAAATGTCGACCACGCCCGGCCGGATCGCCGTCTGCACCTGCAAATCGGTGTAATCAGTCTGAAACGCGGCAACAGTGATATTCGCGCGACCGCCGGCGACGATCGTCTTCAGCCCCCCTTCATAGCTCCAGGCCCATTCGGGCGCGTAGCCCCGGCCGGCCTCGGACGAGGTGAAGTTGAACCCGCCGCTCTTGAACCCGCGCGTCGCGGAGACGTAGACGAATGCATTCTCCCTGGCGCGAAATTCCAGACCGAACTTCGGGGTCCAGGCGGTGTGTGAGATCGCATCCGTGTACGAGTAGGCGCTTCCCGGCACGAGGGTCACCGGCAGGTCGATCGTGGAGAGCTGACCCGAATTGTCGATCGTCTTGTGCTCACGGGAATAGCGGAGCCCGGCCGTCACCGACACGCGTGACGTCAGGTCGATCGTCGCCTGCCCGAACACGGCCTCGTTGCCTGCCTCGACTTCGGGGTTGAAGAGATTGAAACGTTGCGGTTCCACAAGCGTGAGCACGATCGGCTCGCGGTCGACTTCATTGAACAGAAAGAGACCCGCGATCCACGACAGCCCTGGTCGCTGCTGGGAGATCGTGACCTCCTCGGACCACTGGTGTTGAGCCTCGCGCAAATGAACATCCGTGAGGTGCAGCTCGGTGATGTCGGCGTCGTGCTTGATCTCGTACTCCAGTTTCCGAACAGCGGTCGTGCTGGTGAGCGTGGTCGATGCCGGGAGGATCGCTGTGAAGCGGGCGGTCCCGCCGTACTGCAGGATCCGCCCCTCAGCCAGCGACGAGGCACGAACCTCGTGAAGATCGGCGGGGTTGTCCACCTGGAATCCCGGCTTCACGGCCAGCACCTTGGCGTAGGTCAACGGAATCGGATCCTGATGGGTCATGTCCGCGGCGACGAGCAGATTGCTGCGCCCATTGAATACGACGAGCACCTTGCTGCGCACGGCGGTCACGTCCTCGCCGCCGAGGGAGTGGTCCGGGTGATCCAGGTCCCGGACGAACCCGTCGCGCACGCCTCGCAGGATGGCGGCGCTGCCCAGAATCCTGTCGCGAACGATAGGACCGCTCAGGCGTGCTTCGGTGCGAAACGTCCCGAGGTTCCCGGCGACGAATCGCGCGGATGCGTCGAGGTTGTTCGTCGGTGGCTTCGTGACGAGATTGATGGCGCCGCCTACGGCGTTGCGGCCGTAGAGCGTTCCTTGCGGGCCGCGCAGAACTTCGACGCGCTCGAGATCCAGGAAATCAGCCAACAGCATGACCGGCCGCGACTGGTATACGCCGTCGACGTAGACCGCCGAGCTCGGATCCGTGCCGGCGAACACCACGTTGGAGCCGATGCCACGGATGGTCAGCTGCGCGAAGTCCGAGTTCTGAGAGAACGTCACGCAGGCGCGTCGCCCGCGATGTCCGCGATGTTGTGCGATTCCGCTTGCTGGAGGTCCGCTCCCGTCAGGACGCTCACGGCCATCGGCGTCGTCCAAACGTCGTGCTCGCCGGTCTTTGACGCGGTCACGACCGTCAGCTCGTGCATGTGGACAGACAGCGTCACCGACACGCTCGTGCTCTCGCCCGGCATGAGGCGAACCGTTCGCCGAGCCGGCGCAAAGCCGGGCAGCGTGGCGACGAGCTCGTAGGTCCCCGCCGGAAGCCCGGTGACGTCGAAACGTCCCTGGATATCCGTCCGAGCCACGTGGGACGCGGGACCTCGGACGGTGATGGTCACTTCGGCCAGCGGGGCCTTCAGGTCGTTCCTCACGGTGCCGGTCAGATGGCCGGGCTGCGGCGCCGCCGCGGCATTGGCCGTCCACAGCGTCAGAACGCACAGCGCTAGTAGAAGTAACCCAGTGGATCGCGCTCGTGACATACGAAGGTCAGCTGGTGTGCCCGATACTACGTGGCGATCCGCAGCTTGTTTATGGTCGTCGCGTGTTCGTCAGCGAGCAGAACCCGCCTGCGAATCATCGGGATCAGCTTCCCGGTTGCGGCAAGGATAGGAACGATGCGATGGCCGCGAGAAGCGGGAGACTACGTTGGCAAAGGGGGGAGAAGTACGGCCCGGCCGGTGAAAAAGTACGTGGTCGAGCTTAGTCATTGGCCCGGCCCGTCCCTGACCGTATTTTTTCGCCTGCTCTGCCGTACTTATCCCTTCCCGGGGGTCGTAATCTTCCGCTTCCTGTCACACGCGGCCTTCCCGTACCCTTTTGCGGGCGTAGCATTGGGGCAGGGTAGATTGAAATGATGAGCTTTGGATAGACTGGAGCCTTCGTGGGAGCTCCCGATTTTTCGCAATCGACCAGGCCGGAGGCACGCGCCGATGCGCTGGCCCGGGCCGTGGCCGACGCGATGCCCGGCGGCGTGGTCGTCCTCGACGCCGCGGGCGTCATCGTGCTGGCCAACCGCCAGATCGAGTCGCAGTTCGGCTACTGCTGCGACGAATTGATCGGCCAATCCATCGATACCCTGCTGCCGGAGTCGAGCCGCGTGGCGTACGCCGCGCACAGAGCGAGTGTGATGGCGACGCTGGACGCCCGCCCGACGGGAACGGCCAGCGAGCTGCGCTGCCGACGTCGAGACGGGTCTGAGTTCCCGGCCGAAGTCGGATTGAGTCCGCTGACAACCGGGGACGGCACGTTCGTGCTCGCGGTCGTCATCGAGAGCGCGACACCACGAGTCGAAGCGACGAACCCGTTGATTGCCGAGGGACAACTCGAGTTCGAGCGACTCGTCGCCGAGTTGTCCGCGAGCTTCATCAACCTGCCGGCCGACCGCGTCGATGCTGCGATGCGGGATGCCTTGCGGAGGATCGGCGAGGCGCTCGACCTGGACCGCTGCGCGTTTATACGAATTCAACCCGACGGTGTCGCCCTCGCTACTGTGTTCTGGCTCAGAGAAGGCGTTGCGCCGCCGCTCAACCCCTTCCCGCTGAGGCAAGCCCCGTGGGTGCACGAAACGATTCTGTCGGGCAAGCTCTTGTCCTTCGAGAATATCGACAGAATACCGGAGCCGGATCAGGTCGGCTACCGCGCGCAGGGGGTTCGGTCCGGACTGGTAGTGCCTCTATCTGTGGCGGGTAAGGTTGTCGGCGGTGTCGGCTTCACGACGATGCGCCGGGAGCGTTCCTGGCCTCCGGAAGTGGTTCACCGCCTGCGCGTCTTCGCGAGCGCGTTCGGCAGTGTGCTGGCGCGGCGGGAGAGCGACGAGGCACTCCAGCGAGCGCTCGACGAAGTCAGCCGGCTGCGCGATCGATTGCAGGCCGAGAACGTCTACCTTCGCACCGAAGCGCGCGAGCGCCACGGCCCAAGCAGCATCATCGGCAAGAGCAGCGCCATTCGTCAGGTCCTCGATCAGATACAGCTCGTGTCAGCCACTGATTCGACCGTGTTGCTGCTGGGCGAAACCGGTACCGGCAAGGAGCTCTTCGCAACGCAGATTCACGAGCTGAGCTCCCGGCATGCGCGAACGATGGTGCGCGTGAACTGCGCGGCGATTCCTGCCACGCTCCTCGAGAGCGAACTGTTCGGGCGGGAGAAAGGCGCGTTTACCGGTGCGCTGTCGCGGCAGATCGGACGCTTCGAACTGGCAGATCACTCGACGATCTTCCTCGATGAGATCGGCGATCTGCCGGTGGACGTCCAGGTCAAGCTGCTGCGCGTGCTCGAGGAGCACCAGATCGAGCGTCTCGGCAGTCCCAGGCCGATTCGCGTCGATACGCGCATCATCGCGGCGACACACCGGAATCTCGAAAAACGAATCACCGACGGCACGTTTCGCGAGGATTTGTTCTATCGGCTGAACGTCTTTCCGATTCAGGTGCCGCCGTTGCGCGAGCGCACCGAGGACATTGCTCTCCTCGTCGAGCGGTTTGTCGAGGAGTTCTCGAAAACCTTCGCCAAGCGCATCGACACGATCGATAAAGAGAACCTCACGGCGCTGCAGCTCTATCCGTGGCCCGGCAACATCCGCGAGCTCCGCAACGTCGTCGAGCGGGCGATGATTACGGCGACAGGCAGACGCCTGACCATCCCGGTGCCGCAGTCGTCTGCCGCGGCGGCCAAGCGAAGTCCAAAGCTCGCTGATGTCGAGAAAGAGCACATCCGCGCCGTGCTCGAAACGACGGGCTGGCGCATTCGCGGCGCCGGCGGCGCCGCGGACAGGCTCGGCCTCCCGCCGACGACGCTCGAGACGCGTCTCGCCAAGCTGGGGCTGAGACGGCCGAAAGGGGCGTAGCGCGTCCTCAGTAGCGATCGGGCACGAATCGCCGGCGCTTGATGGCGGCGTCGTCGTCGTAGGCGCCCTTCCGCGATCGGCCAGGCAGCTTCACCTTGTCGTGCGGCAGTTTCTTGTGCGGAATCTGCGCGAGCAGGTGGGCGATGGTGTTGAGGCGCGCTTTACGCTTGTCGTCCGAGCGGACGATCGACCAGGGGGCGAAGCGGGTGTCGGTCTTCTTCAGCATCAGGTCGCGGGCGCGGGAATACTCGTACCAGCGCCGCCGCGACGGCAGATCCATCGGGCTCAGCTTCCACTGGCGGATTGGATCGTCGATGCGCGCCTCGAAGCGGCGCTTCTGTTCGTCGTTGCTGACTTCCATCCAGATCTTGATCAGGGTCACGCCTCCGTCGACCATGAACTTCTCGACCTGAGGGCACACCTCGAGAAACCGCTTGTGTTGCTTTGACGAGCAGAAGCCCATCACGTACTCGACGCCCGCCCGGTTGTACCAGCTTCGATCGAAGATGACGGCTTCGCCAGCCGCCGGAAAATGCTGCAGGTAACGCTGCATGTAGACCTGGCTCTTCTCGCGGTCGGAAGGCGCCGGCAAGGCAGCGACCCGGAAGATTCGCGGGCTGAGACGCTCGGTGATCGCGCGGATGGTACCGCCCTTACCGGCGCCGTCCCGGCCCTCGAACACAATCACGACCCGCAGGCCTTTCTCCTTGATCCAGCTTTGCAGATGGCACAGCCGCACCTGGAGCTTCTGCAACTCCTTTTCGTATTTGGCTCGTTTCATCGCTGCTCGTCCTCGAGGGGTGGCGGGAGCAACAGGCTCCATCAACTCGCGACGTCGTTTCGGACCTGGACCACGTAGTCGAGACCCCGTGTGCTCGTGACGAAATCGAATTGCACGCGTGGCGGCTCGGTTGCGGATTCGATGACGCCAAGCAGCGACGTGAAGCTGGGCGATCGGACCCGCTGCCGCATGTCGGCTTCAGTCTCCCATTCCTCGACGTAATGCACCGTCGAATCGGGATCCACCCAGACAGAGCATTCTCGACACCCAGGCTCGAGTCGGGTCCCTGACATCAGGAAGCGAAGGCCTTCGAGCAGGTCCTGAACACTCCGCTGCGACGAGCCGCTGAGCGCGACATTGAGCCGCACCATGGGCGCACCTCGTGCACCAGTCATTCCACTCGTTGGAATGGCTCCTCACGGCCGCAAACGCCGGCAGATCCAGAAGTTTGGCCGTGGTCGTGTCGGTCTCGGCACCTGCCAGCCCCCCGAAATCTCAGACGCTCCCCCCGGAATGCCGGAGGGCGCGTCGTGGGATCAGCCGGCTATCAATGGACCGGGCGCTTGAGTCCAAGTTTCGCCATGCGGGTTTCGAGCGTGGTCGGCTTCAACCCGAGCCGCTCGGCCGCGCCTCCCGCTCCTCGAATTCGCCAGCGGGTCGCCTCGAGAATGGCGCGCATGTGCTCCTTCTCGACGTCGCGCAGCTTTGGGCTTCGCTTGGCGGGCGTGCCGGACGACTGTGGCAGCGTGATGCTCAGTCGCTTGCTCGACGCCGCAATCATCGCCCGCTCGACCACGTTGCGCAGCTCGCGGATGTTTCCGGGCCACCCGTAGTGTTGCAGCGCTGCGAAGCTGTCTTTGTCGATCGTGTCGATGCGCTTGCCGAAAACTTTCGAGAATTCCTCGACGAACCGCCAGACGAGCAATGGAATGTCTTCCGCGCGTTCCCTGAGCGGCGGCACGTGAATGGGGAACACATTCAGGCGGTAGTACAGGTCCTCCCGAAACGCCCCTTCCCCGATCCGCTGCTCCAGATTGCGATGGGTGGCGGCGATGATCCGGGTGTCGATCAAGATCGGGCGCGGGCTTCCCAGCCGCTCGATCTGGCGCTCTTCCAGCACGCGCAGGAGCTTGATCTGCACTTCGGCCGGCAGGTCGCCGATCTCGTCGAGAAAGATCGTCGAGTGGTCCGCGAGCTCGAATCTCCCGACCTGGCGCGACAGCGCTCCCGTGAACGCGCCTTTCTCCCGCCCGAACAGCTCGCTTTCGATGAGCGTCGCTGGAATCGCTCCACAGTTGACCCGCACCATCGTCCGCCCCTGGCGGCTGCTGAGTTCGTGGATTTGCGCCGCGAAGAGTTCCTTTCCGGTTCCCGTTTCGCCGAGCAGGAGCACAGTGGAATCGGTGGCCGCTACCTGCCGGATTTGCTCCAGTACCTGCCGGATAGCCGCGCTTTGCCCAACGATGCGAGACAGCCCCAGCCGCTCTCGCTCTTCCAGTCGCAGGTAGACGTTCTCGGCGTGCAGCCGATCCTTGAGCCGTTGCACTTCGCGCGACGCCGCTTGCATCGCCTCGGCGCGCTGCTGCCTGGCGAGGACCTGGTCGAACACGCTCGCGAAGACCTTGAGGCGGTGCACGACCTCCGGCGGCCAGGTTCGCTCGGCCCGAATCGTGCTGAATCCCACGGCGCCCGTCACCCGGCCTTCAACCGACAAGGGGATGAAGGCTGCCGACTTGGTGCCGGTCGCGCCGAACGACAGCCGGTCGACCTCGCTCGGAATCTCGCTGGCCGTCGAGAACAGCACCAGCTCGCCGTTGAGCAACCGCTCGAGCGCCCCCGGGCACTGTGCCGCGGCCGTGAAAGGCGCCTCGACCGAGGGAGACTCGGGCGCGGTCCAATTGACGGCATCGAACAGGACACCATCCGGGTCGATCCTGAAGAACGAGCATCGGTCGAGATCGAACGCTTCGCTGATTCTCCTCAGCCCCGTCCGGATCGCTTCTGTGATCTGATCTCCCGGAAGGTTGATGAACTGAAAGGAGAGCTCGGCGACAAACCGCTCGAACTCGAGTTGCTGCTCGAGTGCCGCGCGTTCCGCGTCCTGGACATGTCGGCGATCGGTGATGTCCACGACGGAGCCAAGGACGAAACGGCCCTCCAGTGTCTGGATCGGCCGCCACTCGATCTCCACTGCGATGCTCGAGCCGTCCTTGCGGAGGCCGGCCGCCTCGCGACCGGAGCCCATCACCGGCTGCTCGCGTGGCGCATCTGCGCAGCCCTTCCGGGAAGCGGCCTCGACCTGTCGCAGCGCGTCCGGCATCAGCAGGTCGGCGCGCTGCCCGAGGAGTTCGCTGCGCGTGTATCCGAATTGCCGCTCCAACGCGCCGTTGACCAGGTGGATCGTTCCCTCCGCGTCCGTCACTAGAACGCCGCTCGGCGAGGTCTCGATCGCGAGCTCGCAGGTCGCCGCCGTGTCGAAGTCGTCACGGGCCACGGACATCTCTCGCTAGGTCACCTTCTTGACGGCTGTCAATCGAATCAGCTCCGACGAGTACTCCTCGACGACGAATACGCCCTCTTTTACTGTGATCTTGGCCGCCGGCGCGACCGTGCCCGAGCCAGTGCCCTTGGCATCGACCTCGATATCGATGATGGCGAAGTCGTAACCCTCTTTCGGCTTGGATCCCGGAACGCCGCTGCCGAGGAACAGGATCGGCTGGTCGGTGACGATGGTGAGGAGCCGGCCTTTGTCGGTCGCCCGCTCGATCGTCAGCCGTGTGGGTGTCGCCGCGCCGGCGCCGAGCTGCACGGTGCCTGTCGGCGGCACTCCCTCGAGCGCCTTGCGGAGCGCGGACACCCCGCCAGTCTTGAAGGCCCCGACCAGACGGTCCGCTTCACTCTGCGGCATCTTTCGGTCGACGACTATCGTGACGGGAGCGGTGGCCGTCGCCGCTCCGGCGGTCTTGACAGCGGCGGTCGCCGTGAATCTCTCGGGTGTCTGGGCGTACCCGGGTGCCCCGGCGAGTGTTGACGCCACCAGGGTGAGCGCGCCGTTTCGTAGCAGCTGTCGAAGCATCATGACGGACCTCTCTGTAGCCGGAATCGCAAATTGGGTGGCACGTGCAGCAGGCGTACCACGCGTGAGTTTGGGCCGAATCGCTGCAATATCGAAGGGGGCATGGCAATGCCGCGAAGCCGGTGGCCGGAGTGTAACTGATCCGGCTCCGACATCGCGGAGAGCATCCGAAATACCGGAGGAGCTCGACCGCTGGAGTGAAGGCCGCGACGGCGATCGCGCGGTGCATGACCGTGATTCATGGCTTCTGGATCGCCGTGCGGAAATCCTGTCGGTGGCACGCGCCGTGCTGCGCCCGCGGGCATCGGGGTGCATGTGTTTGATCTTTTTTGTCTCGCCTTGCAGGAGCCGACGCATCACGGCCTGTCGCAGAAAGCGGTTGAGATCGCCAGGCCACTCGGCTTCCCGATCACGAACTCGATGGTCGTGACGTGGATCGTCGCGGTGGGCCTGATCGTGTTCGCGCAGCGCTCGACCCGTCACATGTCGCAGATCCCCGGCGGCGCGCAGAACTTCTTTGAATGGCTCGTTGAGAGCCTGTACGGCCTCCTGGAGAGTGTCATCGGCCGGCACCTGGTCGAGCGAACGTTCTGGTTCTTCGCCACCATCTTCATCTTCATCCTCGCCTCGAACTGGATCGGGCTGATTCCCGGCGTCGGCACCATCGGCTGGGGCCATCAGACCGCGCATGGCTTCGTCATCGAGCAGCCATTGCTGAGGGGCGCGAACGCGGATCTCAACATGACGCTGGCGATGGCGCTCGTGTTCTTCGCCTTGTGGATCGTCTGGGCGCTGCAGGAAGTCGGCGTTGGCGGCATATTCAAGGAGCTCTTCGCGCCGAAGGGGGACACCACGGGCGCGCTGAAGCTGCTGATGATTGTCGTGTTCTTCGCCGCGGGCTGCCTGGAAATCGTTTCGATCCTGTTCCGGCCGGTGTCGTTGAGTTTTCGGCTCTACGGCAACGTCTTCGCGGGGGAGAACATGCTCGAGACCATGGCCACCCTCGTCCCTGGGCTGGGCTGGCTGCTGCCGATTCCGTTCTATTTCATGGAACTGCTGGTGGGGCTGGTGCAGGCGCTGGTCTTCATGCTGTTGACCGCGGTGTTCACGCTCTTGATCTGCCAGCACCACGAGGAACCCGGAGCCGCAGTGGCTCACGGTTGACGGGGAGTCCGCCGGTTCGAGTGGCGAGACGCGACATCAGAAAGGACAAATGACGATGACCGGGAGTATTCACGTCGGCCTAGCAGCCTTGGGCGCGGCCATCGGCGTAGGGTTGATTGGCCAGGGAGCGTCCGTCGCGGTCGGGCGGAATCCCGGCGCGTCCACGAAGATCATGGTCCAGTCGATTCTGTCAATCGCCTTCGCCGAAGCCATCGTCTTCTACGCGTTGTTCCTCGTGCAGTAGCCGTGACCCGGGCACGTTGCTAGGTCGATCGTTGGCGGTGCGGCACGACACGCAGGGGAGTTCGCGATGCTTCTAGCACTACAGACCGCGGCGGAAGGCGCCGGACAACTCGAGAAGGTCGCCACCACGTTCGGCGTGAACTGGCCGCATCTCGGCGCCCAGATCGTCAGCTTCGGGATCGTGTGCGGCATCCTGTACATGCTCGCCTACAAACCGATCCTCCAGATGCTGGAGGCGCGGCGCCAGCAGATCGCGAGCGGCCTCGCCAACGCCGAGAAAATCAAGGCGGAGCTGGCCCGGATCGAAGCCGAGCGACTGGTCGTGCTGACACGGGCTGACGCCGAGGGCAAACAGTTGATCGACGACGCGCGCGCCGCGGCCGCCAGGGTCCAGGCGGAGGAGACGCGCAAAGCGACCGCCGCCGCCGAACAGATTGTGCAGCGGGCTCATGAAGCCGCCGATCGGGATCGCGACCGGATGCTCGCCGAGCTCAAACGCGAGGTCGGCCGGCTCGTCGTGCAGACGACCGCGACGGTCACCGGCAAGATCCTGACGCCGGAGGATCATCGCCGTCTCGCCGAGGAAACGGCCCGGCAGTTGGCCTCCTAGGCGCCGGCGGCGTCAGCGGCAGGAATCAGAGGCGGTCGGATGAAGCCAAACAGGAAAACCAAGCGTGCGGCACGTCACCTGTATCGCGCGTGCCTGATCGACGGCGTGCTCGACGGGACTCGCGTGCGCCAGGTCTCGCAGCGGATTGCCATCTCCAAGCGTCGTGGCTCGCTCGGTCTCCTGTCGAACTTCCAGCGGCTGGTGCGACTCGATTGCGACAGGCACATGGCCCTCGTCGAGAGCGCCGCGCCGCTCGCCGACAGTCTGCGCGACAGCATTCAGGCCGACCTGACGCGCACCTATGGCTCCGGCCTCGAGGCGATCTTCGTCGACAATCCCTCGCTCATCGGCGGGGTGCGGATCAAAGTGGGCAGCGATGTGTACGACAGCAGCGTGCGGAGCCGCCTGGCCGCACTAGAGGCACGTCTGTGAACGCTTCAGCGGTGAGATGACCTATGGCTGATCTGGTTCAGGAAATCGAAGCTCAGATTGCAGGCGCGAAAGCCGCGGCCGGCAAGCAGACGGTCGGCGTCATCCGCGAGATTGGCGACGGCGTCGCCAAGGTCGAAGGCCTGGCCGATGTCATGCTGAACGAGATGCTCGACTTCGGAGAGGGCATCACCGGCCTGGCGTTGAACCTGGACGAGACGGAGGTCGGCGTCATCATTCTCGGCGACTACACGCGGCTGCAGGAAGGCGACGAAGTCCGCGCGACCGGGAAGCTGCTGCAGGTGCCGGTCGGCAAGGGACTGCTCGGGCGCGTCGTCAACACACTCGGTGAACCGCTCGATGGGAAGGGGCCCATCGTCACCGACACCACCTATCCGGTAGAGAAGCTCGCCCCCGGGGTCATCAGGCGCAGGCCCATCGGGCAGCCGGTGCAGACGGGGATCATGCCAATCGACGCGATGATCCCGATCGGCCGCGGGCAGCGCGAGCTCATCATCGGCGACCGTTCGACCGGAAAGACGGCCATCTGCATCGACACGATCATCAGCCAGGCGCGCCTCAACGAGGCGGCAAAGGCCGCCGGCGACAAGAGCTACCGGCCGCTCTACAGCATTTACGTCGCGATCGGCCAGAAGCAGTCGACGATCGCCCGCATTCTCACGGTCCTCGAGGAAGCCGGGGCACTGCCGTACAGCATCATCGTGGCGTCGCCCGCGGCGGATTCCGCCACGAGCCAGTACCTCGCGCCGTTTGCCGGCGCCGCGATGGGCGAGTGGTTCATGGACAACGGCATGGACGCGTTGATCGTCTACGACGATCTGTCGAAACACGCCGTCGCCTACCGCCAGGTGTCGCTCGTGTTGAAGCGGCCGTCGGGTCGAGAAGCCTACCCCGGCGACGTGTTCTACCTGCACAGCCGACTGCTCGAGCGGGCCGCGCGGGTCGGCGAAGAGTACGGCGACGGCTCGCTCACGGCCCTGCCGATTATCGAGACGCAGGCCGGCGACGTCTCGGCCTACATCCCCACCAACGTCATCTCGATCACGGACGGACAGATCTTTCTCGAGACCGACCTCTTCTACCAGGGCATTCGACCGGCGATCTCGGTCGGCATCTCGGTCTCCCGCGTGGGGTCCGCGGCGCAGCTCAAGGCCATGAAGCAGGTCGCGGGACAACTCAAGGGCGATCTCGCGCAATTCCGGGAGTTGGCGGCGTTCGCGCAGTTCGGGTCCGAACTGGATGCGTCGACGCAGTCGAAGATCGACCGCGGCAAGCGCATCGTCGAACTCTTCAAGCAGCCGCAGCACAGCCCGATTCCTGTCGAAATCCAGGTGGGCGTGATCTGGGCGGTCCAGAACGGATACGTGGACGACGTGCCGGTGGAGCGGATCAAGCAGTTCCAGGCCGGGTGGTCCGACTTCCTGACGACCCGTCGAGCCGACCTCCTGAAGAAAATTGGTGTGGAGAAGGCGTTGAGCAAGGAACTGATGGCCGAACTGAAAGCGGCCGCCGATCAGTTCAAGCAGACGTGGAAATAGCTTCCAGCTGCCAGCTTCCAGCTACCAGCTACCAGCGTCCAGGTTCCCGCTGGCAACTGGTAGCTGGTAGCTAGCTGGAACCTGAAAGCTGGAAGCTGGTAGCTGGAAGCTGGTAGCTGACTATGAACAGCCCCCGTGACCTTCGGCGCCGGATCAAGTCCGTCAGCGGCACTGCGCAGATCACCAAGGCCATGCAGATGGTGGCGGCCTCGAAGATGCGCAAGGCCCAGCAGGCTGCCCTCGCGGCCATGCCGTTTGCGCACCTGCTTGTACCGCATCCAGCGCAGCGCGACCGCCCGGCTGCTCGAGTTCACGGATCCGTTGCTGGAAGTGCGGACCGTCCGGAAGCGCGCGGTCATCCTGATCGCGGGCGACAAGGGGCTCTGCGGGCCGCTCAACACGAATGTGTTCCGTCTGGCGGCGCAGTTGGATTCCAAGTCGACGGTCTTCATCACGGCTGGCCGGAAGGCGGCGCAGTTCGTGGCCCGTACCGGGCGTCAGCTTGTCGCGGAATTCGCGTACGGCGACTCGCCGACGTTTGCCGAAGCCAGGGCGATTGCGTCGCACGCCCGCGACCTCTTCGTGAATCGAGAGGTGGACGAAGTACGGGTCATCGCGACGCGCTTCGTCAACACGCTCACGCAGGAGGCGATCTCCAACGAGTACCTTCCGGTGGGGACGATCACCGACATGCGGATCCCCGATGTCATGAAGAAAGCGATCGCGGAGGACACCGAGGAGGCGCAGTTCGAGCCGGGGGCCGAGGCCGTGCTCGCCTATCTCCTCCCCATCTATCTCAACGTGTACCTCTATTTACGTGCTGTTGAACGCGAAGGCCAGTGAACAAAGCGCCCGGATGGTGTCGATGAAGGGCGCCACCGACAGCGCCGAGAGCCTGATCGATGGCCTGACGCTCGAGTACAACAAGCTCCGGCAGGGCAACATCACGAAGGAGTTGCTGGAGATTGCCGGCGGGCAAGCGGGATAAGTAGCTGTCAGCTTCCAGCTTCCAGCTTCCAGCTTCCAGCTGAGAGCGAGGCTCGGAGTTGTGAGCGGGAAGCTAGGACTTGGAAGCTAGGACGGGCTGGAAGCTGGAAGCTGGAAGCTGGGAGCCGGGAGCTGAGCATGAACATAGGCAAAGTCGTTCAAGTCGTGGGTCCAGTCGTGGACGTCGAATTCCCGCAGGCGCTCCCGCCGATCTTCAACGCCTTGACGGTGGACTACACGGTCGAGACGCAGCCGGTCAAGCTGACTCTCGAGGTCCAGCAGCACCTCGGTGACAGCTGGGTTCGAACGATCTCGATGTCCGGCACGGAGGGCCTCAAGCGCGGCCTCGCGGTCACCGACACCGGCGGGCCGATCTCGATGCCGGTCGGCGAGGGCGTGATGGGCCGCGTGTTCGACGTCACGGGCAATCCCATCGACGAACGCGGCCCGGTCAAGGCGGACAGAGTACTATCCGATCCATCGCCCGCCGCCGCCGCTCGTGGACCAGTCGACCTCCCCGCAGGTGCTCACGACCGGGATCAAGGTCATCGATCTGATTTGTCCGTTCCTGAAGGGCGGCAAGGTCGGCGCGTTCGGCGGCGCCGGCGTCGGCAAGACCGTCGTCATCATGGAGCTGATCAACAACATCGCGAAGCTTCACGGCGGCGTCTCGGTGTTCGCGGGAGTCGGTGAACGCACGCGCGAGGGAAACGATCTCTACCACGAGATGTCGCAGGCCGGCGTCATCAATCAAAAGGATCTGGGATCGTCGAAGATCGCCCTGGTCTACGGGCAGATGAACGAGCCGCCTGGCGCCCGCCTCCGGGTGGCGCTCAGCGGCCTGGCGATCACCGAATACTTTCGCGACGAGAAGAACCAGGACGTGCTGCTCTTCATCGACAACATCTTCCGGTTTTCGCAAGCCGGCTCGGAAGTGTCGGCGCTCCTCGGCCGCACGGCGAGCGCGGTCGGGTACCAGCCGACTCTGGCTGCCGAGATGGGTGTCCTCCAGGAGCGGATTACCTCCACGAAGAAGGGGTCGATCACGTCGTTCCAGGCGGTGTACGTTCCGGCCGACGACCTGACCGACCCGGCGCCGGCGACGACGTTCGCGCACCTGGATGCGACGATCGTGCTCGAGCGCGCGATCGCCGAACTCGGCATCTACCCGGCCGTCGACCCGCTCGCCTCGACGTCTCGCGCGCTGGCGCCGGAGATCGTCGGCGAGGAGCATTACGAGGTGGCGCGCAATGTCCAGAGGGTGCTCCAGCGGTTCAAGGACCTGCAGGACATCATTGCCATCCTCGGGATGGACGAACTCTCACCGGAAGACAAGCAGACGGTCTATCGCGCGCGCAGGATGCAGCGCTTCCTGAGCCAGCCGTTCAGCTCGGCGCAGGTGTTCACAGGCCGCGAAGGCAGGCAGGTCGCGGTCGCCGACACCGTTCGCGGCTTCAAGGAGATTCTCGAAGGCAAGCACGACAACGTTCCGGAAGGCAACTTCTACATGAAGGGCGGCATCGAGGAGATCGCACAGGGATGAAGGCACGTGTATGGCTGAGACGCTGAGACTGGAAATCGTCACGCCGCAGGCGATCGCGTTTTCGGAAGACGTCCATATGGTCACCCTTCCGGCGATCGAAGGGGAGATGGGCGTCTACCCTCAGCACGTGCGGGTCATCACGCAGGTGGTGCCTGGCGAGATCATCGTGACGCGGGATGGCCAGGATCGATTCATCGCCGTCGGCGAAGGGCTCGTCGAGATTACGGGCAAGAGCGTGTCGATTGTCACGGACATGGCCATTCCTGCGGAGCTCATCGACGAGACCAAGGTTGAAGAGGCGCGCGCCCGCGCGGCGGCGCGGCTTCGCGAGAAGATTTCCGACGAGGAAGTCGCGACCGTCAACGCGTCGCTCGTTCGGTCGCTGGCGCAGCTGCAGGTCAAACGACGTCATCGACGGGGATGACGTTGGCCAGGCGCGCGCGCGGCGTACCGGTGGCAGTCCTGCTGGCGACGCTCTGGTATCCCGTCCCCACCGTGCTCGCCAGCCAGCCGACGCCCGGCACCGCGACGACGGTCCAGGCAACCCCTCCGCCCCAGGATCCCGAAGCTGATCGCGAACGTGCCGCGCCCGTGCTGGTCGGAGGCGACGCGATCATCTGGATAACGGCGGGCGCCGGCCCCTATACGCCGCAGTTCCGCGCCGATCGGATCGGCCAGAGATTGCGAGAAGCCATACGCGATCCCGGCCTGCCCGATCCCACCGTCACTGTCGTCGAGAACGATGGCGGGTCCGAACTGCGAGTGGGCTCGCGCCTGTTGATGGTGGTCACCCCGCAGGATGCCAGGAGCCTCGGCGGCGCGCGGACGGCTATCGCGCAGCAGTACGCGCGCGAGTTCGAGACGGCCATCCGCGCCGAGCGTGTGCGCTACGCTCCGGCGACGCTCGCTCGTTCGGCGATCTACGGGCTCGTGGCGACGCTGGCGCTGGGCTTCGTGTTCTGGGTGATTGTCCGCATGGCCCGAGCGACTCACAACAGCCTTGTACGCTGGCAGGGGAGGCGTCCCGCTGCGCTGCGTCTTCACCAGGCCGAGATCGCTTCCTTCGACCGGGTCGGGCTCGCCATCGATCGGGTCATTCGCGCCGGCCGCATCGTGGTGAGCCTGCTGGCGATCCATCTGTACTTGACCTATGTGCTCGGACTGTTTCCGTGGACCCGCGCCCTGTCGGCGACGCTTCTCGACTATGTTGCCACGCCGGTTCATCTGGCCGGAGCGGCCGTGGTCGGCTATCTCCCGAACCTGATGTTCGTGGTGGTCATCGGCGTGATCTTCTACTGGGCGATTCGACTCGTCGGGCTGCTATTCCATCAGATTGAGCACGGTCGCATCGTCTTCCAGAACTTTCCGGCCGAGTGGGCGGCCCCGACCAACAAGATTGCCAGGGTGCTCCTCATCGCGTTTGGGGTCGTCGTCGCGTTCCCGTATCTGCCGGCCTCTGACTCGCCGGCGTTTGCCGGCGTCTCGGTGTTCATCGGCGTGCTCGTCTCCCTGGCGTCGAGCTCGGCGCTCTCGAACATGATCGCCGGGGTCGTGCTGACCTACACGGGCGCGTTCCGGCTCGGGGATCGGGTGAAGGTCGGCGACTCCTTCGGCGACATCATCGAGGCGTCGCTGCTCGCCACTCGTATCCGGACGATCAAGAACGAGGACATCACGATTCCCAACAGCGTCGTACTGGGCAGCTCGGTGATCAACTATTCTCGTGAGGCTCCTACGCTCGGTCTCATCCTGCATACCAGCGTGACCATCGGGTACGACGCGCCGTGGCGGAAGGTGCACGACCTGCTCATCGAGGCGGCGCTCGCGACGCCAGGCGTGCTCGAGCAACCGCGGCCATTCGTCTGGCAGACGGCCCTGAACGACTTCTACGTCACCTACGAGATCAACGCCTACACCGACAAGCCGCGCGACATGATTGACATCTACGCCGCGCTGCACGCCAGAATCCAGGATGCGTTCTACGCCGCAGGCGTCGAGATCATGTCCCCGCACTACACGTCGCTCCGCGACGGCAACACGGTCGCGATTCCGGAGGCCAGTCGGCCGCCGGGCTACCGCGCGCCCGCGTTCCGCGTGGAGGATGCGACCGCGAGCCGGGAACCGTCGCGGGAAGGCGCCGGTGCGGCGCGCCCGCGTTGAAGCAACGCACCAGGAGGTCACCATGACACCGCGCTTTGCTGTCTCCTCGTCGCCAATCGTCGCCGCCCTCGCCCTCGGCGCGCTGCTCACGGTACCGGTCCGGGCCCAATACAGCGGTGCGGGCAGCGGGGGGCGTCAGACGGGTCCGTGGGAAAACAACCGAGTCCGCCTCACGCAGCTTTCTGTCGAACCGGGCGCCACGCTTCCCGCAGGCGGTAACCAGATCCTCGTATACCTGACCGCCGACCCCTCCGGCAGGATGCCAGTCGAAGCGGTCTGGCAAGCCGCCGGTGTGGGCGCGGTCCAGAATCGCGGGCGCGCCCGGTTGAACGCGATCTCGATCGAGCTGAAGGACGTGCCGGGTACCTCGAGCGGCACACCCGTCGAAGCGCTCGACGCACAGTACGGCGTGGAGGTGTCCCCTCTCATCGACAACGCGCGCGTGCTGGTCACGAAGCATCGCTACGGGCCGATCGCATACGGCGGTCCGCTGCACCTTCATGGGGAGGACGTGCTTGTCGTCTACCTGCGCGGAGGGTACACGTGGCCCCTCACGGACTTCTGGGGCGCGACACCGGTTCGCAGGGGTGATGTGAATGTGATTCCGGCAAACACGTTCCACCGCATCGGCAATGCGGGCAGCGACCCACTCGAACTGCTCGTCATCGTGCCGAAGTAGCCCTCTTCTCCGCATCGGCCGGGTGCCCTCCGATTGCGCAGCGATGAGCTTCGGTTCACCCGGTCGATTGCGGTCTGAAGAGGCGCGGGCGTCGCACCCCAGATGAGTGCAATCCCCTGATACGCTCTCCGGTCGTCGGCCCTCTCGAGATCATGGGCACGGCGGTCAAGGTTCGCCGCTGAGCGGCCACCCTGCCAGTAAATTCGCTAGCGGATCAGCTCTCATATGGCTGAGTTTTGGGTGTCCTGGCACCGGGGTGCCTAAGGTCCAATAGCACTGCCTGTATTTTTTTTATACGCTGCCACGCAGCCGGGCTAGTGCCTACGCCGGAGCTGGCGCCCTGTCGCCGGATTCTCGTGTCGGACGACCTAGGTCATTGAACCGAGATTGACGGCGGGCACCGGCAGGGAAGTCGACCTTATGAGCAATCACCTACACGCCGCGACCGTACCGTTCCGACGCGAAGCCCGGGAAGGGTTGGGTACGACGAGCGCCATTGTCGGCCAGAGTGCCGCCTTCCGCGCCGCCCTGGACCAGGCGCAGCGAGTGGCTGGCACGGGCTCCACGGTCCTGCTGCTCGGGGAGACCGGCACTGGCAAGGAGCTGCTCGCGGCGGCGATTCACGACCTGAGTGAGCGGCGCGGGCGGTCGATGGTCCGCGTGAACTGCGCCGGCATTCCGGCGACCCTCATCGAGAGCGAGCTGTTCGGTCGGGAGAAAGGCGCCTTCACCGGCGCGGTGGCGCGCGTGGTGGGCCGATTCGAGCTGGCCGATCGTTCGACGATCTTTCTCGACGAGATCGGCGACCTGCCGCTGGAGGTCCAGGTCAAATTGCTGCGCGTGCTCGAGGAGCGCCAGATCGAGCGGCTTGGGAGCCCAACACAGATTCGCGTGGACGCGCGGATCATCGCCGCCACGCACCGGGATCTTGCACAGCGAATCGACGCCGGCACGTTTCGTGAGGATTTGTTCTACCGGCTCAACGTGTTTCCGATCCAGGTGCCGCCGCTTCGAGAGCGCGTCGAGGACATTCCTCTCCTGGTGTGGCACTACGTCGAGGAATTTTCGAAGAGGTTCCACAAGCTGATCGACGAGATTCCGCGCGAGAACATGATCGCGCTCCAGCGGTACTCGTGGCCGGGCAACATCCGTGAGCTGCGCAACATGGTGGAGCGCGCGATGATCGTGGCGACGGGCCCGCGGCTCACCATCACCGTGCCGACCCAGACGCCGTCGGCCGGGCAACGCGGCGAGCGACTCGTCGAGGTCGAGAAGGAGCACATTCGAGGCGTGCTCGAGCGCACCGGCTGGCGCATTCGTGGTGGAGGCGGAGCAGCGGAACAACTCGGTCTCCGGCCCACGACCCTCGAGACGCGCCTGGCCAAGCTGGGGCTCAGGCGCCCGAAGGAATCGCCTCTTCAATAAGCCGTGAGGCCGGCGCCGCGAAACACCCCGCACACGCGCTCGACCAGTTCCTGCGACGGCGCGGCCACGTCCTCGAGCGCGTACTTGAGGCCAAGCTGCTTCCATTTGTACTTGCCCATCTGATGGAAAGGCAGCACGTCGACTCGCTCGACGTTGCCTAGACCGCCGGCGAAGGCCGCGGTCTTCGCGATGTCTTCCAGGTCATCCGACACGCCAGGCACGAGGACGTACCGAACCCAGATCGGCCGCCTGAGTCGCGCAAGACGCTCGGCAAACTGCAGCGTCGGTGCGACGTCCATGCCCGTGAGCTGGCGGTGGCGTTCGGGATCCCACGTCTTCAGGTCGAGGAGCACGAGATCGATCGCCTCGAGCTCGTCGTCGCTGACGCGGTCGCCGTAATAGCCGTTGGTATCGAGCGCGGTGTGGATGCCCATCGCCTTCGCAGCGGTGAGGAGCTTCACGGCGAAGCGATGCTGCATCAAGGGGTCGCCGCCGCTGAGAGTGAAGCCGCCGGACATGGCCTTCAGACCGTGCCGATACTTGCGTAGCTGTTCGGCGGCCCTGGCGACGGTCACAGGGATGCCGTTGGTCATCGTCCACGTGTCCGGGTTGTGGCAGTAGACACACCGCCACATGCAGCCGGCGGTCCACGCGACAACGCGTACTCCGGGGCCATCGACGGTCGAGCCCGTCGTAAATGAATGGAGGAAGCCCATTCCGCCGCTGGCGAGCGCGGTCCGCACGTCCGATTCGGGAACGTCCCTCCCGAGATTGACGCGCAGCTCGAATGGACTCTTCGCCACCAACGGCGAATGCACGTGACGGTCAGCCATGTCGTCAAGCCCCGTGGAACGTCCGATTGATGACGTCCATCTGCTGATCGCGTGTGAGTCGAACGAAATTGACGGCGTAGCCTGAGACACGGATCGTCAGGCTCGGGTACTTCTCCGGGTGCTCCATCGCATCGAGGAGCGTGTCGCGGTTCAGCACGTTCACGTTCATGTGGTAGCCGGTGCTGCCGAAGAACGCGTCGAGCATGCCGGTGAGGTTCGTGATGCGATCCTCCGCGACGCGCCCGAGGCCCGTCGGCACCAGCGATGCCGTGAGGGAAATGCCGTCCGCGGCGTCGCGATAGGGAATCTTGGCGACCGAGGCCGCCGAGGCATGCAGGCCATGGCTGTCCCGGCCGTGCATCGGGTTTGCGCCTGGCGCGAACGGTTCCCCACGGCGGCGGCCGTCGGGGGTGTTGCCGGTGGCCTTCCCGTACACGACGTTCGACGTGATCGTCAGAATCGACTGCGTGTGTAGGGCTTTGCGATAGGTCGGGTGCTTTCTGAGCTTGTTCATGAACGTGCTGACGGTCCACACGGCGAGCTGATCGACCTGGTTGTCGTTGTTCCCGAACATCGGGAACGTGCCCTCGGTCTCATAGTCGGTCACCAGCCCTTTCTCGTCGCGGATGACCCGCACTTTGGCGTACTTCATCGCCGAGAGGCTGTCGGCGACGACGGACATGCCGGCCATGCCGAACGCCATGGTTCTGAGCGGCGCGTAGTCGTGCAGCGCCATCTCGATCCGCTCGTACGCGTACTTGTCGTGCATGTAGTGGATGATGTTCATGGCATTGACGTAGACGCCAGCCAGCCACTCCATCATCCGGTCGAACTTGCCGAGCACGTCGTCGAAGTCGAGATAGTCGCCTTTTACGGGCTCGCAGGCGGGCCCCACCTGTTCGCCGCTGATCTCATCCTTGCCGCCATTGATGGCGTAGAGCAGGACCTTGGCGAGGTTGGCGCGAGCGCCGAAGAACTGCATCTGCTTGCCGAGCAGCATCGGCGACACGCAGCAGGCAATGGCGCCGTCGTCTCCCCACGCGCTGCGCATGATCTCGTCGCTTTCGAACTGGATCGAGCTGGTGTCGATGGCGACCTTGGCGGCGAAGCGCCGGAAGGGTTCGGGCAGTCGCGGTGTATACCAGATCGTCAGGTTCGGCTCCGGCGCGGGACCGAGGTTGTAGAGCGTCTGGAGGAAGCGAAAGCTCGTCTTGGTCACCAGCGACCGGCCGTCGTCGCCCATGCCGGCGATGGATTCGGTGACCCAGGTCGGGTCGCCGGCGAAGAGATCGTCGTACTCGGGCGTGCGCAGAAAGCGGATGATCCGCAGCTTGATGACGAAGTCGTCGATGATCTCCTGGGCTTGCGCCTCGGTAAGGGTTCCGGCCGCGAGATCCCGCTCGAAGTAGATGTCGAGGAACGTCGACGTCCGGCCGAGCGACATCGCCGCGCCGTTCTGTTCCTTCACGCCGGCCAGGTACCCGAAGTACAGCCACTGAACGGCTTCCTTCGCGGTGCGCGCCGGACCCGAGATGTCGAACCCGTAGCTCTTCGCCATCTGGAGCAGCTCCTTGAGCGCACGGATCTGCTCGGCGAGTTCTTCTCGATCGCGGATTATCTCGTCACTCGACGGGACGGGATCGAGGCTGCGCTTCTCCTCCTGCTTGCGCTCGACGAGGCGGTTGACGCCGTAGAGCGCTACGCGGCGATAGTCGCCGATGATCCGGCCGCGGCCGTACGCGTCGGGCAGGCCCGTCAGCACGTGAGAGCTGCGGCATCGGCGCACGTCCGCGGTATACGCGTCGAACACCGCGTCGTTGTGGGTCTTCCGATACTTGGTGAAGGTTTCGACGATGTGCGGGTCGACTTCGTATCCGTAGGTCTTGAGCGCGTTGGCCACGAGCCGGAAGCCGCCATTCGGCATGATGGCGCGCTTCAACGGCGCTTCGGTCTGCAGGCCGACGATGATTTCGTTTTCACGGTCGATGTAACCCGGCGCGTGGGCGGTGATGGAACTGGGGATCAGCGAGACGTCGAGCACGCTCTTTTTCTCTCCTCGACGAAGAGAGCATTGAGCGTCTGCCAGATTTTCTCCGTCCGGCCCGTGGGCGGCGCGAGGAACGACGCCTCGCCGTCGTACGGTTCGTAGTTCTGTTGAATGAAGTCCCTGACGTTGATCTCTTTCTGCCAGAGTCCCGTTCGAAATCCTTGCCAGGGGGACGTCGTCCCCTCGTTCTGTTTGGCTTGCGCAGCGGTCGCGGTCATCTGTACGCCTTCACTTCCTGCCCGCTAGGCGCGGGCTTCGATGAGTCCCAACAGGACCCCGGTATGCCGGGCGATCATCAGCTCCTCATTCGTCGGGATCACCCATGCCGACACGGGTTTTCCAGCGCGGGAGATCCGCGGACCGCCCCGCGAGTTCGCTTCCTGGTCCACCTCGATGCCGAGCCAGGCAGACGCCTCGCAGATCCGGCTGCGGATCTCGGCGGAGTTCTCGCCGATGCCGGCGGTGAAGACCAGCCCGTCGATTCCACCCAGGACCGCGGCGAGCGCGCCGATCTCTTTCGCTGCCTGGTACACGAAGTAGTCCACTGCGAGCCGGGCGGCGGGTTCGCTGTTGCCAACGAGGTCGCGCATGTCGTTGCTGATGCCGGAGATGCCGAGGAGGCCCGACTTCTTGTAGAGGATCGTCTCCACGTCCTTGGCGGACAGGCCGAGGCCCTGAAACAAGTAGAGGATGACGCCCGGGTCGATCGCGCCTGGCCGCGTGCCCATGCACAGCCCGTCGAGCGCGGTGAACCCGAGACTGTGGTCGACGCTTCGGCCGTTCTTCAACGCGCACAAGCTCGCACCGCTGCCAAGGTGCGCGACGATCACGCGCCCGGTGGCGATCTCCGGTGCCATATGCGGCAGCACCGAGGCGATGTACTCGTACGAGAGTCCATGAAAGCCGTAGCGTTGAACGCCGGAGCTGCAGATCTCGCGAGGGAGGGGAACCAGCTCGGCGACGGCCCGCTGCCCGCGGTGGAAACTCGTGTCGAAGCAGGCCACCTGCGGCACACCGGGAAGCCGCTCCGACACCGCGTCAATCGCCGCGAGGTTGTACGGCTGATGAAGGGGAGCGAGCGGCACCAGCTTTCGCAGCTCCTCCAGAACCTGCGGCGTCACGATCGTTGGACCGGAAAACTGCGCCCCGCCATGCACGACGCGGTGGCCGACTCCGAGCACGCGCGCGCCTCCGTACCGGGTGCGAAGCCAGGCCGCGAGCGAGTCGAGCGCGGTGCGGCCATCGCGCACGACCGACTTGTCCAACTCGGGCGCGTCCAGGCGTGCGCCCGCACCATCTTTGGCGCCGAATCGCGGCGACGTCCCGATGCCTTCGATGAGGCCACGCGCCTCGAGCCGCCAGGCTTCGACCTGCGGTCTGCGGTAGACGCAGAACTTGAGGCTCGACGATCCGGCATTTAGAACAACAGCGTAGTCGTCCATATGGCAGTTCCCAGCTTCCAGCTCCCAGCTTCCAGTTTTCAGCGCTCAGCTTTCTGTCAGCTCACCAGCTAGCAGCTGGAAGCTGGAGAGCTGGAAGCTGGAAGCTGGGAGCTACGCACATTACGTTGCCCCCTGCAGCGCCTGGCGTCGCGCGTGAGCCACCAGCACCGCGACCGCGCAACTGGCGATCTTCGACCGAACGCTGTCGGCGCGGCTGGTCAGGATGATCGGGACGCGTGCGCCCACGACCAGACCGGCGCTGTCGGCGTTCGCCAGGAAACTCAACTGCTTGGCCAGCATGTTGCCCGCCTCGAGATCCGGCACGAGGAGAATGTCGGGATCGCCAGCGACCTTCGACTGGATGCCCTTCACTCTCGCGGCCTCTCTGCTGATGGCGTTGTCGAACGCGAGCGGGCCGTCCAGCAGGCCGCCGGTGATCTGACCCCGGTCGGCCATCTTGCACAGCGCCGCCGCGTCGATCGTGGCGGGCATCTTGGAGGTCACCGTCTCGACCGCGGCGAGGATGGCGACTTTCGGTGTGCTCACGCCGAGCGCGATGGCGAGATCGATGGCGTTCTGACAGATGTGGACTTTGTCTTCCAGCGTTGGCGCGATAGTGATGGCCGCGTCGGTGACGATCAGGACCTTGTGGTAGGTCGGGACGTCCATGATGAACACGTGGCTGATGCGGCGTCCGGTACGAAGGCCGGTCTCCTTGGCAACGACGGCGCTCAGGAGCTCGTCTGTGTGCAGGCTGCCCTTCATGAGCAGCTCGGCCTGGCCCTGCCGGACCAGTTCCACGGCCTTCGCAGCCGAGCCGTGGCTGTGGGGAGCATCCACGATTCGCGTGTCGCCGAGGGTGATTCCGCTCTTCTTCGCCACCTCCTCGATCTTGGCGGCCGGGCCGACGAGAATCGGCGTGATCAGCTTTTTCTCAGCGGCCTCGAGCGCCGCGACGAGCGCTGAAGACTCGCAGGGATGGGCGACAGCCGTCGGGACGGGATCGATACCTCGACAACGCACGAGCACCTGTTCGTACTTTCCAGTTCCTTGTTCTCGAGTCATGGCATGCGGTTCCTTGTTGCCGGGCCAGCGGCCGGACCGCGGGTCCCGTCTCTTTCTAGAGAAGTGCGAGAACGATGGCGAAGGTGACGCCACGCGACGGTCGCCGTCCGCAGAGCGCTGTTCACAGAGATCGATCCGGCACTTCCCGAGAGCAAGGGGTATTCCTCTGCAACGTAAGTTGGAGTTGGTGTCAGGCCAACCGGAGATCTTCAGATCCGAGTGGGGTTTAGCAGTCCAGCCGGGAAACGCGATCCCGTCATCGGAGATGACGGGCTCCGCCGGGCCGGAGTTCCTCCCGGATATCGGAGCCTCGAATCGCAACGCGGGCCTCACGCGTGCGGCGTACGTGCTGCCAGCTGCTCGCAGATCCGCGCTGACCGTTTCGCGCTACGACGATCCGAGTCTGGCCTTCGGGCGGCTGAGTCCCAGCTTCGCCATGCGCGTTTCGAGGGTCGTCGGTCGGAGCCCGAGCCGCTCGGCCGCTCCGGCCGATCCCCGGACGCGCCAACCGGAGCTTTCGAGGACGCTGCGGATGTGCTCCTTTTCGACGTCGGCGAGCGTGGCGCTGCGTGGGCCGGCGGGAGCCGCCGATGCGGGCAGCGCCAGGGTGAGTTGGCTGCCCGATGCGGCGATCATCGACCGTTCCACCACGTTGCGCAGCTCGCGGATGTTTCCTGGCCACGCGTACCGCTGCAGCGCGGCCATGTTCTCGCTGGGAATGGCCTCAATGCGCTTTCCGAATGACTTCGAGAACTCGTCGACGAAGCGCCACACGAGCAGTGGAATGTCTTCGGGGCGATCACGCAGCGGCGGTATTTGGATCGGAAAGACGTTGAGCCGGTAGAACAGGTCCTCACGGAACGCCTCGTCGACGACACGCTGCTCCAGATCCCGGTGCGTTGCCGCGACGATCCGCACATCCACATGAATGGATGCCGGGCTCCCGAGCCGCTCGATGTTCCTCTCCTCGATCACGCGCAGCAGCTTGACCTGGACGTCCGTCGGCAGGTCGCCGATCTCGTCGAGAAAAATCGTCGAGTGGTCGGCCAGCTCGAAGCGTCCGATCTGCCGCGCGAGGGCACCCGTAAAGGCACCCTTCTCGCGGCCGAACAACTCGCTCTCAATCAAGGTGCTGGGAATCGCCGAGCAGTTGATGCGAACCATCGCGCGCCCCCGCCGCGCGCTCAGCTCGTGAATGAGCGTGGCGATGAGCTCTTTGCCCGTGCCGGTTTCACCGAGCAGCAGCACGGTCGAATCAGTGGCCGCAACCTGACGGGCCAGTTCGAGGGCGCGTCGAAGGGCTGCACTCTGTCCGACGATCGCGCCGGTATAGAGCCGCTCCAGCGCTTCCCGGCGCAGGTACGGATTCGCCTCGGTCTCGACGGTGTCGAATCGCGCGGCCAGGTCAGCGAGCAGGCCCTGGAGATGCGGCTGGCCCCCGGTGGCCGCGGCGTTGTCCCCTTCGAGCCTGAGACGCTCGCTCACGTCCGTGGCCGAGTCGACGAGGTCGAACATGTGGCTGCGGTCGCCCATTCGGCGCTCAGATCGATCGCGAGCCGATGCGGGCGTCCAGAACTGGCGGTGGGCAGGTTCGGTCGCCGTGGTCTCGATAGCTCGTGCAGGCATTACCGTGTCCTTTCGCGTCCGGCGTGTGTTCGGCGCCGGAGGTCCGACCGAGGCCGCGCAGTGTCTCAGACGGCGCCTCGCCAAAGGCCTCTTTGTACGTCGCGGCAAAGCGGCCCAACTCGAAGAATCCGAACTCCGTTGCGACACCCGCGACCGTGATCGGCCGGGCACCCGCGCCGCGGAGGGTGCGCCGCACGCCACGGAGACGCTCGGCGAGCATGCTGCGCTTGGGGCTCATACCGCGCACGCCGTAGAACGCATTGCGGAGGCCCCGCTCGCTGAGCCCCACGATGCGGCAGAGTGTCGAGAGGGGCACGCTCGCATCCAGATGCGCGCGCAGGTAGGCTTCGGCCAACTCCACAGCATGCTGCCGCGACTGCTTTGCGCCCGGGCGGTGCTCACGGCTGCGGGACGTTTCCATGGCCGGGACAAGGTACACGCTGGGAAAACCTTAGGGAACTGGCCAATCTGCCAGAATGGACCGGTAAAACTGACAGGGGGGCACCCTTTACCAGGTCCGTGGGATCTGGAATCATTAGCCCGTCAATGCATCGCGCTCCAGCCGGCGTCCTGAGGCGGGGGATGAAGCCGCTGATGCTGGTGATCGTCGCCTGGAGCGGCGCGCCGGCGGACGCGTTCGCGCAGGCAGCGATTGCAGGCTCCGTGAGGGACTCATCCGGCGCGGTGATGCCGGGGGTCTTCGTCGAAGCGAGCAGCCCCGCGCTCATCGAGAAAACCCGTTCGACCGTCACCGATGGCAAGGGGCGGTACCGCATCGAGGACCTGCGACCGGGCGCGTATGCGGTTCGGTTCACGCTCGCGGGCTGGCGTCCGTTCCAGCGGGGAGGCGTGGACGTGATGGGGTCGTTCACCGCCACCGTCGACGCGACGCTGACACTGGGACCCCTGACGGACACGGTCACCGTCATCGGTGAGCCTTCCGTGGTCGACGTCCATACCGCGAAGCACGAGGTGACGCTGAGCGGCGAGGACATCAGGGCGATTCCAACCGTCCGGAGCTACAACGCGCTGCTCGCGCTCGTGCCGGGCGTCGTCACCACCTCCAACGACACGATCACCGGTCCCGCGAGCACCTCGTTCCCGATCCACGGCGGCCGGCAGAACGAGGGGCGCCTCCTTCTCGACGGGTTGAATGTCGGAAGTCCGGGAGTCGGAAATTCGGCGACCAACTACGTGGTGGACACTGGCCGCGCGGAGGAAGTGACGTTCCTGACGTCCGGTGCACTCGGCGAGGTTGAAACGGCGGGACTCGTGATGAACATCGTGCCGAAGTCGGGAGGCAACACGGTGCACGGGTCAGTGTTCGCCAGCGGCACGGGCGGATGGCTGCAATCCGACAACCTGACGCAGGCCTTGAGGGATCAGGGTGTGAGCGCGGCCCCGCCGCTGACCAAGGTCTACGATTTTTCCGGCACGCTCGGCGGTCCGATTCGAACGGACCGCGCGTGGTACTTCGTCAACGCGCACACCGGCGGCAGCACGAGGAACAGCCCGAACGTCTACTACAACCTGAACGCCGCCGATCCGTCCAAGTGGCTGTATTCGCCGGACTCCGATCGGATCGCGAGTACTCCGACCGGACGTTCGAGAATGCCAGCGGACGCGTGACCTGGCAGGTGACGCCGCGCAACAAAGTGAGCGGCTTCTGGGACGCACAGTCCATCTGCAGGACCTGCAGCGGCTCCACTCCCGGCGGACCCGAACCCGCGCGCGTGTCGCCCGAAGCGGTCGGAGTTCTCGGCCGTCCTCTCCATCTGACGCAGGTGACGTGGTCGTCACCGGCCACGAACCGGCTGCTGCTCGAAGCGGGCTATGGCGGCACGTTCTTCGGCGTGGGCAACTTCGAGCGCGAACCGAATCCCACGCGCGATTTGATTCGCGTCGCCGAACAGTGCGCGACCGGTTGCGAGGCGAACGGCAACATCCCCGGGTTGGTGTACCGATCGCAGGACTTCAGCGTGGCTTATACCGGCTCGTACCTGTGGAAGGGATCGATCTCGTACGTCACCGGCACGCACAACCTGAAGGTCGGCTATCAGCACACGCTGATGACCGACGACCGGACGTGGTCATGACGAACGACCAGAACCTGACGTACCGCTTCAACAACGGCCGGCCCAATCAGCTGACCCAGTCGATTTCGCCGTGGGTGAACAACGCGCGGGTCGCCTGGGATGCGCTTTACGTTCAGGAACAGTGGACGCGGAAGCGCCTGACGCTGCAGGGTGCGCTGCGGTTCGACCGGGCGCGGAGCTGGTTCCCCGCGCAGCAGGAAGGGCCGTCGAGATTCCTGCCGACGCCCATCCACATCCCGGAGACGCGCTGGCGTCGACAGCTACACGGATGTCACGCCGAGAATGGGCGTGGCGTACGACCTGTTCGGAACCGGCAGCGACGGCGATCAAGCGTGAGCCTCGGCAAGTACCTCGAGGGCGCCGGCGTGACCGGCAACTACGCCAACACCAATCCCTCGCTGCGGATGCCGCAGACGACACAGGCGTTCGGCACGTCGGGAGTGACGCGGGCCTGGATCGACGCGAACCAGAACTTCGAGGCCGACTGCGATCTGTCGAACCCCGCGGCGCAGGATCTGCGGGGCAGCGGCGGCGATCTCTGCGGCGTGATGTCGAACACGCGGTTTCGGCACGAACGTCCTGACGAACAACTTCGATCCGGCAGTCCTCAGCGGATGGGGCGTCCGTCCTTCGGACTGGAATCTCGCGTCGTCGATTCAGCAGCAGATCGGGCGGCGGTCTTCGGTGGGTGTGACGTACAGCCGGCGCTGGTATCGCGGTTACTTCGTTGCTGACAACTTGTCGCTTCAGCCGTCCGATCTGACGCCGTTCAGCATCGTGGCTCCCATGGATCCGCGGTTGCCGGGAGGTGGCGGCTACGTCGTGTCGGGCCTCTACGACGTCGTTCCCGAGAAGGCGGGACAGGTGGACAACCTGGTCGCGGATTCGGACAGGTATGGAGCCTGGTCTCAGTATTTCAACGGCGTCGACGTGAACGTCAACGTCCGGATCGGTAGAGACGTCACGTTCGTCGGGGGCACGAGCACGGGTCAAACCGTCGCCGACAACTGCGACGTCCGCGCGCGCCTGCCGGAGCTCGCGACCACGACCACCGGGACGAGCGCGTTCGGCGCCGGACTGGCCGGTTCGGCCGTGACGCCCTCGAGCCCGTACTGCCGTGTCGCGTTCGGCATCCAGACCCAATTCAGGGCCCTCTCCTCGTACATCGTCCCCACGGTCGACATCCAGTTGGCCGCGACGTTCCAGAGCAAGCCCGGGGCGATGCTGGCGGCCAACTACGCGGTACCGAACTCGGCGGCTGCTGCGTCGCTCAGACGGGATCTGTCGGGCAACGCTGCCAACGTGACTGTGAACCTGCTGGAGCCCGGGTCGATGTACGGCGATCGCGTCAACCAGCTGGACCTCCGCGTGTCAAAGACCCTGACGTACCGCCGCTCACGAACGCTGTTCGCGCTTGAAATCTACAACGTGCTGAACTCGAGTGCGGTGCTGACCTACGACAACACCTTCGTCCCGAACGGGCCATGGTTGCAGCCGCTGGCGATCCTGACGCCGCGGTTCCTCAAGTTCACCGCCGAGATCGACTTCTGACCAAGTATGCGGACGTCCCTCAAACACTTCCTGTTCGCGCGTTGCCTGTTGATTGCCGTGACGGTTGGAGCTCTCGGGTCGATCGAGGCTGCGGTGGACTCAATCAAGCAGGAAACAAGTGCTCGTCCTGTACTCGACCAATCAGGATGCGCCGATGGCCGACGCGGGTGACCGTGAGCTCCCGCGGATTCTCGAACAAGGCCTGCAAGAGGACGTGGCGTATTTCGCCGAGTACATCGACCAGGGGAGGTTCCCCGACCCGGAGTATCAGGCTGCCCTCAGTGATTTCCTTCGCGTGAAGTACAGGGGACATCAGATCGACCTCATCATTCCGATACAGGCCGCCGCCGTCCAGTTCGTCAACCAGCGTCGGAACGAATTGTTTCCCAGACACACCGGTCGTGTTCCTCACGCTTTCGTCTCCAACTGCCCACCTCGCGAACTCGACCGGGGTAATCGCCGACCTGGATCTGGCCGGCACCCTGGCCCTGGCTGTCGAACTACAGCCAGACATCCGGAACGTGTTCGTCGTCAGCGGCGCCAGCGGCCCCGGCAGGGAGTACGCAAGGCTGGCGCGGGCACAGCTGCAGCCGTTCGAACGCCGACTCGAGATCACTTACCTGTCGGGTCTGGCGACAAAGGATCTCGAGGCGCGCCTGGCGACACTGCCCGAACGTTCGATCGTTTACTACCTGGTGGTTTATCAGGATGGGGCGGGCGAAGCCTTCGGTCCAAAGGCGTACTCGGAACGAGTTGCGTCAGTCGCCCGCGCGCCGACCTATACCTGGTCAGACGCTGTGATGGGTCTGGGCCTGGTTGGCGGCAGCCTGCTGGACCGTCAGGCCATGATGGAAGCCGTCGGCCAGCTGGCAGTGCGGGTGCTTCGCGGAGAACGAGCCGACAGCATCCCGACGTCGTCGCCCTCGTTGAACGTCAGTCAGGTCGACTGGCGGCAGCTCCGGCGCTGGGGCATCAGCGAAGCGCGCGTCCCCGCTGGCACGCTCGTCAGGTTCAAGGAGTTCTCGGCCTGGGAGCGATACAGGATCTACATTCTCGGCGCGGCGGCGATCCTGCTTGCGCAATCGGCGCTCATTGCGGGGCTGCTCGTTCAGCGATCGAGACGTCGCCACGCCGAGGAGGAAGTGCGGGCAAGTCAGGCGGAGCTGCGAATCGAGCTACGAGCGAGTCCGCGACTCTCGGAGCGCGGCCTGCTGAGTGCCCAGGACACCGAGCGCGCGCGGATTGCGCGCGAATTGCACGACGACGTCAGCCAGCAGGTGGCGCTCCTGGAAGATCGATCTCGAACTGCTGAGCCGATGCTGTGGACGGCAAGGCCGACGGGCTGACCGAGGAGGCATTGAGCCGCGCGCATGCGATTGCGAGGAGCGTGCACGATCTGTCGCACCGTCTGCATCCAGCCAAGCTCCGGCTGATCGGTTTGGTGCCTGCCCTCAACGGTCTGCAGCGCGAGCTGTCACGGTCCGACGTCGCCGTGACCTTCACGCACGACAACGTTCCGGCAAGGCTTTCGCCCGACCTGACGTTGTGCCTGTTCCGAATCGTCCAGGAAGCGCTGCAGAACGCCCTCAAGTACAGCAGGGCCGCCCACGTGTCGGTGCATCTGGGTGGCGGCCCGGAGGGGTTGGCGCTGACGATTGTCGACGATGGCGTGGGGTTCGACGTCAATGCGGCGTGGGGGACGGGGCTCGGCCTGATGAGCATGAGGGAGCGCCTGGAGGCCATCGGAGGCACGCTCGAGATTCGCTCCGCGCCTGGGATCGGGACCCGGCTGGAGATCAGGACGCCCCTACCCGCCGCCGAGGGTACGGAAACAGTTGCGGTCTGACGCGCGAACCGCCATGTGGATGATTCGAGACGCTCTGCTACGAGGCGCGAGCTGCGCGTGCCGATTCTGCATAGGCGAAGAATTTACTTGGCTGTATCGTGAACGTCGTGCGAAGTCCGGGGTTCGAACAGGAAGCGGCACACACGGTTCGCGGGAGAGGGTATGACGTGCCACTGACGGCGAAGCCTCGAGTCCTGCTCGCAGACGATCATGCGCTCCTGCTCGGCGCATTCGAGAAGCTCCTGGCCGGAGAGGGCGAGATCGTGGGCCAGGTTTCCGATGGACGCGCCCTCGTGACCGCCGCGGAAAAGCTGAAGCCTGATGTCATCGTCCTCGACATCTCCATGCCCCTCTTGAACGGCCTGGAAGCCGGACGACAGATCAAACAGCGGCTGCAAAACGTCAAGCTGGTCTTCCTGACGATGAACGAGGATGCGGACCTGGCGGCCGAAGCGTTCCGATCCGGCGCGTCCGCATACTTGCTCAAACGTTCCGCGGCTTCCGAGCTGGCGACGGCGATCCGCGAGGTCATGCAGGGGCGGTCCTACATCACGCCGCTGATCACAGAGGGACTGGTCGGGTCGCTGCTCCACGTCGACGAGAGCAACCCTGCCAGGGAACTGACGCCGCGGCAGCGGGAAGTGCTGCAACTGCTCGCCGAGGGCCACTCGATGAAGGAGGTAGCAAACCTGCTGAACCTCACGCCGCGGACGGTCGCCTTTCACAAATACCGGATGATGGAACAGCTCAAAGTGAAGTCGACCGCCGAGTTGATTCAGTATGCCGTCAAGCACCACATCGTCTGACACGGTGCGCGTCCTTCTCGTCGACGACAACGAGGCGATGCTCGCTCGTGCGGCGTCCGTGCTGGCACGCGGCTGCACGGTTGTCGGAACCGTGAGGAGCGGGACTGCCGCGATCGAAGCGGCTGCGGCCTTGAAGCCGGACGTCGTCGTGCTCGACATTTCGATGCCCGGGATGAACGGCCTCGAGCTGGCGCAGTGTCTCGGCGAGGCTGGTTCGACGGCCGCCCTCGTGTTCCTCACCGTCCACGAGGATGAAGAGTTCGTCCTGGCCGCGCAGGCCGCGGGCGGAATCGGTTATGTCGTGAAGCCCCGCCTCTCCTCCGACCTGATGCTCGCCGTGCGGGAAGCGCGGGCCGGGCGGTCGTTCGTGTCAGCGATCCGCTGAGCATCGAAGAAGGGAAGCCCTCGCCCCGTCCGGCTGGCCTGGGCGGTGCCCAGGCCGTACCGGACGAGCGGGGCATCGCTGCCGCAGGAAGGAGGGTAACGGCAGCGAATGGGATGGTGGTTCGGTCTAGAAGCGGAAGCCGAACGTTGTCTGGAGGAACTGTCCGTTGGCCTTTCGAGTGTCGAGTGGCACACCGGCGATCGGCGGAGTCGGAATCGGCGTACTCTCGTCCACCTCCGGACCCCAGACGTAATGATAGCGGAGCTCGCCGTAGAAGGCGCCGAAGTTCACGCCGCCGCCGAACGACATGCCGAAGTCGGTGGAGCTGCGGTCGCCGATGATGTTCGTCGTTTCGACCCAGCCACCCGGATAGCAGACATACCACCACGGATCGCAGTACCCCGGCACGAAGCCCACACCGGGCGTCGTCAAGCGGACCTTGCGAAAGTAGACGCCCATCCCTACGAGCCCGTACGGCCTGACCCCGCCGTCCGGCTTCTGCACGATCAGACTCGCCGTTCCGTACTGCATGCTCATGTCGCCGAACAAGTCCGTCGGGACCGTTGAGCCGCCGGGGTTATTGGCGATGTCGATCAAGAATTGCTTGTCGCCGAAACCGTTGAAGCTGTAGAGACCCTCGATGCCGATCACCGGGGTCACATTGCCCTGGAGGCCGATATTGAAGTTGTAGCCGCCGCCGAGACGGTCGCTCACTTCGGAGTTCGGCTGGGTGTAGCCACCTCCAAACGAGAAGTTCACCGGCCTCTGGGCCGACGCGACGTAGGGAAGGCTGGCGAGAAGGCTCACGACGAACACAGGTACCCTGAATACACGCATGACACGCATCCTTTCTGGCGGCATCACCTGAGCATCGGACATGCCAGCCTCCATACGGAGCAAGACGACGCTGAAATAGTTGAATTTTCCTCAAGCTTTGCCCGGTCGCTGATACACGCCACGGCCGAGATGCCTTCACGGGGTACCGGAGATCCTCCGGAATGTCGGAGCCAGATCACCGCCGACTGTCGCCTTCAGATCTTCCAGTCCGTTCGTTGTCAATGACTTGAAAGTCTGACGACTCGCCGAGCCGTGCATGGCACCGGGCGTGCTGAGAAGCACTGCCGATGACATCGCACTCGTCGCTCATCTCGATGCGCGCGTCTATCGCGTGTCGCACGTCTTCCATCGCCGTTGGCTTCGCGCTCTTGCTCGTTTTCGCGCAGTCGGCCCACGCCCAGGAACCGCCGCCAGCGATCAACGCGGCAACTGCCGCCGCGCAGGACGAATCGCCGGCTACTCAGAACGCCGCAGCGCCGCAGGTCAAAGCCGCGACGGTGACGTGCTCGTCGAAGCCCGGTGAACGTGCGAGTTGCGCCGCCGACACATCGAAGGGCGTCGTGCTGCTGCGATCGATGGGCGATGCGCCGTGCCTGCTCGGACGGACGTGGGGCTACGACCAGACCAGCGTCTGGGTGTCGGACGGCTGCAGCGCCGAGTTCGGCACCGGCCTGGCCGAGCAACCTGAGACGACGAAGCCCAAGCCCCTCTCGCACATTCCGAACGTAGGCTTCCTGCTCTTCGACGGCGAGAAGGGGCAGATCTACTTCCGGCTATTCAGCTACGCGCGGTATCTGAACCAGCGCAATCTGGACGACTCCTACGTCGACGCCTTTGGCAACACGAAGGACGTCACGCGGCGCCAGGATGTCCAGCTGCAGAAGTTTTTCGCGCCGTTCTCGGGGTGGTTCCTCACGCCGAAGATGCGCTACTACCTCTACGTCTGGTCCTCGAACACCTCGCAGGGTGACGCGGCGCAGGTCGTCGGCGCAGGCAACCTCACCTGGACCTTCAACCGGTTCGTGAGCGTGGGTGCCGGCATCACGTCGCTGCCCTCCGTGCGAAGCACGGAAGGTCAGTTCCCGTACTGGCTCGGCGTCGACGACCGGCTGATTGCCGACGAGTTCTTCCGCGGCTCGTATACCTCCGGCTTCTGGCTCAAAGGCGAGTTCCATACCAAGGTCAAGTACCAGGCGATGTTCGCCAACAACCTGAGCACGCTCGGCGTCAGCGCGGCGCAGCTCGACAACCGCTTCGATACGCAGTCGTACTCCGTCGTGTGGCTGCCGACGACAGGCGAGTTCGGCCTGTGGAACACGTTCGGCGACTACGACGATCACCAGAAGGTCGCGACGCGGATCGGCGTGCACTACACGCACAGCCTCGAGGAAAAGCAAAGCCAGCCGGGAACCGAAGGCATCGAGAACAGCCAGATCCGGCTGACGGACGGGAGCGTCATCTTCACGCCGGATCTCTTCGGCCCGGGCATCACCGTCAACGAAGTGGACTATCGGATGTCGAGCGTGGATGCGGGAGTCAAGTACAAGGGATTGTCGCTCGAGGGCGAGTACTACTGGCGCTGGCTGAGCAACTACGCCGGCGTCAACACCAGCGGCATTCCCAACATCAACGATCACGGCTATCAGCTGCAGGCGTCGGCGATGGCCGTTCCGAAGGCTCTTCAGCTGTACTTCGGCGCCTCGCAGGTGTTCGGCCAGTACGGCGACCAGTGGGAGGTGCGAGGGGGAGAGAACTGGTACGTGATGAAGGAGCGCGGGATTCGCCTCAACGGCGAACTGATGTACGTGAACCGATCGCCCGTGGGATACACGGCGTATCCCTACCCGGTCGGCGCCAAGGGCCCGGTCTTCCACGTCAACCTCGAGATGAACTTCTGATCGACGAGGTGAACATGACTCGCAGACCCTGGTCCCGTTCGGCGGCTGTTCTCGGTGCCTGCGTCGCGCTGACGCTGCCGGCACTCTTCTTCGTCCGCGCGCGTCCGCTCGGCGCTCAGGCTCAGGGTGCTGCCAACGAGTTCAACGACTCGCACTTCCACCTGACCAACTACATCCAGAAGGGCATCGACGTCCCGAAGTTCCTGGAGATCATGGGCAGCCGCGTCGGCCGATCGACGCTGTTCGGCATCCCGCTGCAGCAGCACTGGTCGTACGCGAACTCCGGCGACTTCGCGCCCACCTACTACCTGCAGAGCGACGCGCCGCTCTACTACTACTCGTTCACGGACGCGCACATTGCGAGTGTGTACCGTGCGCTGCGCCCCGAGCAGCAAGCGCGCCTCGATCCGATGATCACCGGGTTCAACCCGGCCGACATGTACGGCGTCGATCACATCCGCCGCGTGCTGTCGACGTTTCCTGGCGTCTTCACCGGCATTGGCGAGTTCAGCATTCACAAGGAGTTCGTCAGCGCCAAGATCCCTGGCGAAACCGCCAGCCTCACCAACCCGGCGCTCGACCGCATCCTCGACTTTGCGGCCGAGGCCGGCCTGGTCGTGATCCTTCACAACGACATCGACATGCCGTTCGCGAAAGAGGATGCAGAGCCGGTCTACCTGTCACAGATGAAAGCGCTGCTGAAGCGCCATCCGAAGACGACGATCATCTGGGCGCACGTCGGCCTCGGTCGGATCGTACACCCCGTGCGCGTCTCGGCCGCAGCCGCGGAACGCAATCCGACCCAGATCGCGACCGTCGAAGCGATGGCGACCGATCCAGCGCTCGCCCACGTGAGCTTCGACATCTCGTGGGACGAGGTCGCCAAGTACGCCGTCGCCACGCCGGAATCAATCGCGCGCGTGGCCGGCATGCTGAACAAGTACCCGGATCGGTTCCTGTTCGGGACCGACACCGTGGCGCCTGCCGGCCCGGCGCCGTACTACGCGGTATTCGACATGTGGGAGCCCGTCTGGCGCCTGCTGACGCCCGAAACGAGCCTCAAGGTGCGCAAGGGCAACTACGAGCGGATCTTCGACGAAGGGCGGCGAAGGGTCCGGGCCTGGGAAAAAGTGAACGTGCGATGAAGCATTCAGCTGAAAAAGGAGACCTGGTCATGCGATTTACGAGGACAAACCGGAGCGCCGGTGTTGCCTGGCTTCTGACGATGTTGGTCCTGCTCGGCGTGCCCGCGGCGGCCCTGGCGCAGGACGCCCCGGCCGGCGGCACGACGGCCAGTGCAGACCCTCCCAAACAACAAGTCCTTGTGCAAGCCACGGCGGACAAGAGACCAAGCTTCGAGATTTACGGCTTCGCCATGCTCGACATCGGCCACGACTTCAAGCAGATCCACCCCGATTGGTTCGACACCTTGCGCTTGACCAAGCTGCCGCAGGTTCCAAACGAGTTCGGTGAGGACAACAGCACCTTCGCGGGTGTACGCCAGAGCCGCCTGGGTTTCAGGTCCTCGACGCCGACCCCCGTCGGCGAACTGAAGACCATCTTCGAGTTCGAGCTGTTCGGCACCGGCGTGGACTCCGGACAGACGACGTTCCGCCTGCGCCATGCATGGGGAGAGCTCGGCAAGCTGGCGGCCGGTCAGTACCTGGAGCCCTTTTACCGACCCTGATGTGTTCCCGAACTCGCTCGAATACTGGGGGCCCACGGGTCTTCCGTGGTTCCGCAACGTGCAGCTTCGCTACACGGCGATCCAGAACGATACGAGCAACCTGATGTTCGCGCTCGCGCGACCCGGTGCGAGCGGCGATCAGGGGGTTTATGCCGATCGTATCGAGCTCGACGGCATCCGCGCGCGTTTCCCGCTGCCTGATTTTGCCGCCGCCTACAAGTACACCGCGGGCTGGGGCCACGTCCGCACCGCCGGGATGCTGCGGCGAATCAACTGGGATGACACCCTCGACGACGGGCTCGACCTGTCAGGAGACGCCACCGGCTGGGGATTGAACGTCAGCTCGGTCCTCAAGCCCACCGAGGGCAGCGCCATCCGGATGCAGTTCACTGTCGGCGAAGGCATTCAGAACGAAATGAACGACTCACCCGTCGACATCGGCATCGAGAACAACCTGGGGGATCCGCTGACGCCGATCGTCGGCAAGCCCGTACCGATCGTCGCAGTGAGCCTCTTCCTCGATCAGACCTGGAGCGAACATTACAGCACCGCGATCGGTTACTCGTGGCAGGAGAACGACAACACTGACGCGCAGGCCCCCAGCGCGTTCAGGACCGGCCACTACGCGCTCGGCAACCTGCTGTACTACCCCGTGCCGAACGTGATGTTCGGCGGCGAGCTGCAATGGGGCCGCCGCGAGAATTTCTCCGACGGGTTCACGAGCGACGGGTTCAAGGTGCAGTTCTCGTTCAAGTACAACTTCTCGTGGAAGCTTGGAGGATAGCGATGAAACTGAAACGGATGCTTCTCGCGGCCGCGGCAGTCGTGGGCCTGGCCGCACTCGGCGTCGAGGCGCAGACACCTAACGACGTGCAACAGGCTGTCGACGCCGCCTATGCGAAGTTCAGAACTCTCAAGGAAGGCAAGAACGCCGATTACATTCCGGCGCTGGCAAAGGTCGATCCGAGCCTGTTCGGCATCGCCGTGGTCACCGCCGACGGCAAGGTCTACACCGCGGGAGACGTGAAGACCGAGGTGTCGATCCAGTCGATCTCGAAGGTCTTCACCATGGCGCAGGTCATCCAGGAGCAGGGGCTGGAATCGGTCGAAAAGCAGATCGGTGTCGATGCGACCGGCGCGCGGTTCAACTCGATCATCGCCGTCGAGGGCGTTCGCACCGTGGTTGGTTCGGGCGCACCGGAGATGAACCCGCTGGTCAATCCGGGAGCCATTTCGGCCACCAGCATGGTGAGGGGCGCGAACGCGGACGCGGTGTGGCAGAAGATCATCGCGTTCCACAACGATGCCGCCGGGCGCCCGCTGACCGTGCTCCAGGACGTGTACAAGTCCGAATCCGACACCAACCAGCGCAACCAGGCGATCGGGGCACTGATGCTCGCCTACGGCTACATCAAGAGCAACTGGCAGCAGGCGGTAGATCTGTACACGCGCCAGTGCTCGATCGGGGTGAACGCGAGGGATCTCGCGGTGATGGGGGCGACGCTGGCCGCCGGCGGTAAGAACCCGGTGACCGGCAAGCAGGTGCTGGACGCAGGGAAGGTCCCCGGCGTGCTGGCGGTGATGGCAACGGCCGGTCTCTACGACGACTCCGGCAAGTGGCTGTATCACACCGGACTACCAGCCAAGAGCGGCGTAGGCGGCGGGATCGTCGCCGTATCGCCAGGAAAGTTCGGCATCGCGGTCGTCTCACCCCCGCTCGACGATGCTGGCAACAGCGTGCGCGCGCAGAGGGCGATCACCGACATCTCGAATGCGCTCGGCGGCAACCCGTACGGCGCCGCCAAGCCCAGGAACTGATACGCAACGAGGGGCGGTGTATTGCTCGGCGGTCTCGTGTGCGGCTGGCTCCGGTCCATGTGGCCGCGATTCTTCGGCCGGGTGCCTGCGCCGACCCTGTGGGTGTTCGAGTCGGTAGGCCTCGCTGGATTCGTCGCGGTTGTCGGGCTCAACGCCGGGCCAGACTTCGTGGTCGGCCTGCGCACGAGCGGCACCAGCCTGGTGATCGCCGGGCTCGTCACCGTCCTGGTGCCGCACCTGGTCGGCGTCATCGTCGGGTACTGGGGGTTCAAGATGCAGCCCGGCGTCCTGCTCGGTGTCTGCGCCGGCGCCGGAACTGCGACGCCTGCGCTGGCGGCGATCCAGGAGGCCGCGAAGAGTCCGGTGCCGACCCTGGGATACGGTATCTCGTACGCGGTCGGCAACGTCCTCCTGGCACTTTGGGGCACAGTCATCGTCGCGCTACTCTGATCACGGACATGAACGTCTGTTCACGCGCGATCCTTGCGATCGCGCTGACGGTGTGGACCGTCGCGACGGGTAACGCGCAGGGAAGGACCGACGTGGTGACGCTCGCCAACGGCGATCGGATCACCGGCGAGGTCGTACGGCTGGAGCGGGGCCGGCTCGAATTCAAGACCGACGACGTTGGCACCCTGTACCTGGAATGGGACAAACTTGTCAGCCTCGTGGCGACGCGGAGCGTCGAAGTGCTGACCACGGACGGCAGCCGGTATTTCGGCAGCCTTGGCCTGGCGCCCGATCGATCGATCGCCGTCGTGACCTCGGAAGGGGAGGTGCGGCTCCAGATGACGGAGGTGACGTTGATCACCCCGATCGGAAGGAGCTTCTGGCGGCAGCTCGATGGCTCCATCGATGCTGGATTCAGCTACACCCGATCGAGCGGCGTCGCGCAGCTCAACCTGAACTCGGACACCGTCTACCGCCAGCTCGCTTCGCGGACGCGGCTGACCGCATCGCTGACCCAGACCAAGAAGGACGACGAATCGGATCGGGACGATCGCCTGTCGGTGGAAATGTCCTACCTGAAATATCCATGGCAGCGCTGGTTCATTCTTGGTGTGGGCCGGTTCGAGTCGAATGAGAGCCTCGGGCTCGAGCTGCGGTCGCAAGGAGCCGCCGCGATCGGTCCCCGCCTGGTCAACAGCAATCGCGCGCAAATGGTGGTCGGCGCCGGGCTCGCGTTCAACGACGAACGGGGCGTGGATGTCGAGCCGACCCAGAACATCGAAGCACTCCTCATGTTCGGGACGTCGTTCTACACCTACGATCGCCCCAGGACAAACCTCGACATCAACCTTCAGTACTACCCAAGTTTGAACAACGCCGGCCGTCGGCGCGTACAGCTCGACTCCAGCGTCAAGCGCGAGTTCTGGAAGGACTTGTTCGTCTCGCTGACGCTGTACAACAGCTACGACAGTCGCCCTCCGAACCCCGCCGCCGACACGAACGACGTCGGCGTCGTCCTGTCTATCGGCTGGACTTACTAGAGAGCGTTTTTCCGAATGCTGGAGCGTCCGGCTTCAGCCGGACTTCAGCGGGTCCGCCTGAAGGCGGTCACTACGGACACGCAAAGAACTCTCTAACGGACGCGACCGGTTACGGGACGTTCCTCGACGGGTGTTTCGAGAAGCGCTTTGTGCACGACACCCGCGATGGCCGCGCCGACGATCGGAGCCAGCCAGAAGAGCCAGAGCTGCTGAACGGCCCAGCCTCCAACGAACAAAGCTGTTGCGGTGCTCCGCGCCGGATTGACCGACGTGTTCGTTACCGGGATGCTGATCAAATGGATCAGCGTGAGTCCGAGACCGATGGCGACGCCTGCGAATCCTGCTGGAGCGCGTTTGTGGGTCGTGCCGAGGATCACGATCAGAAACATGAACGTCATCACGACTTCGCACACGAGCCCCGCCTGGAGCGAATAGCCGCCAGGTGAGTGCGCGCCGTATCCGTTGGAGGCGAACCCGCCGGCGAGGCTGAAATCCGCGCGGCCGCTCGCGATGAGGTAGAGCACTCCGGCGCCAACGATCCCGCCGACGATCTGGGCCACGACGTAAGGTAACAACAGCGTGGCGGGAAATCGCCCTCCCAGCCACAGACCGACGGACACAGCGGGGTTGAAGTGCCCGCCCGAGATCGGGCCAAGCGCGTACGCGCCCGACAGCACCGTGAGACCGAACGCCAGCGAGACCCCGAGCAAGCCGATTCCGACCTCTGGGAACGCGGCCGCGAGGACGGCGCTGCCGCAACCTCCGAGCACGAGCCAGAACGTGCCGATGAACTCGGCAGAGAGCTTTGAGACCACGGCGTACTCCTTTGTTGCCCTGGAATCGAGCAGAGGTGAACCAGCGGGAACTTCAATCGGCGATGAAATTCCTTTCACCGCCGACCGGGGCGATCACGGCGGATCGCCCCGGCCGTAAAACCAACACACCTTACTTGCCAGGTTCGATCGACACCAGCAGCGCTTCCGTCCAGGTGATTTCGACTTTGTCGCCGACCTTCACCTTGCCGAGAGCCTCGACGTCCTGCACTTTGGACGTGTACTTCCAGCCGTTCGGCCCCGTGAAGCTGACCGACGGCATTTTCATGTCGATCGCCGAAATCGTGGCCGTGATCTGCAGTTGCTTGGCTCTCGTGCCACCCGGGAGGGCCTGATCGGAACCGGTCGTGGCCTTCGTCGCGCTGGGCGCCTCCGACTCGCCCGGCCGCTTGAGCCGGACGACGACGTTCTCGTAGTACCGGGCGTTGACCTTGTCGCCGACCTTGACCTCCGCGAACCGCTTGATGTCCGGCCCTGCGACGGTCTGCACGAACGTCCCGTCCGGTTTCTTGAGCGTCACCGTGCGCGTCGAGACTTCAATCGCCTCGACGACGCCTGTCTCCGTTCTCATCTCTGAACTGATTGTCCTGACCTGGGCGCTGGCCGTGCCCGCCACCGACGCCACTGCCGCCGCCATGATTCCTACGACAAACCGTTTCATGTGTCCTCCTGGCTCCCCGTCTTGAAGCGCGTTGCCTACTTTGGCGTAATCTTCGTGATCTTGTTGCCCTGTATGCCGAGGCCCGCCATCAATCCCTTCTGACCGAAGACGAAGGCGTAGATGTCGTCCTTCATCGTGTTGGTCGTTCTTGTCTTGGCCATGCCCTCGTCAACCAGGACGACGCTCGGACCGACGCCAACCTCGAAGCCGCTCGCGTTGACGAAGTCGTTCAGTGCTTTCGCGTTCATGAAGAACATCGCGTAGCCGTACGTCTGGCCCCCGGCCTGCAGTCCGAAGGAAGCGCCGGTGGTCTTGTAGTAGGCAGCCGCGCGTCCCACCCTTCAGCAGCGCGCCTTCTCCATACTGGCCGCCAATCCCGAGGCCGGCTTTCGTGACTTTCGGGAAGACGAGAATCGCCTGCGCCTTGGGCCCCAGTATCTTGGCGAGCTCCGCGGTGCTGTACAACTGCTGCAAGGCGGCCTTCGACTCGCCAGCGAGTTCGGCTGCTTCTGACTTCCCATTGTCTTGTGCGACTGACGGATGCTCCGCCCAGATGAATACGGTCGCCATCACAACGGCTGCCATCCATGTCCTACCCATCGTCATCTCCTCGTGGCGCCAGCGCGGAAAAGGGCGCGGGCCGCGACCATCAGGAAAACGGGCGCGGCCCGGCATCGAAAAGCAAGCTCCCTAGCGCGTCGCGGTACGCCGCCGGACCGAGAGGCCCAAGCCGGCGAGGAGCGACGCGAGACCCACGATCCCGAGAGCCGGCAGGGCGCTTGCCGTCTTGGGCAGCGTCCTCGGTGCTGCGCCCGAGGTCGCCGCTGGAGGCGGCGCTGCTGGTGCTGCTGCGGGCGCCCTCGGTGCCATAGCCGGTGCCGGCGCCGGCTGCCGCAGGCGCGCTTGCAGCAGGAGCGGCAAGCGTTGCGTTGACTTCCTTCTCGGTCATGACGCGAGGCGGCTTCGACGTGATGATCGTCGCCGTAATCCGGTCGTTCTCACGGAAGTCCGAGATCTGCGCCGGCTGGCCCTCACGCATGATCCTCACACCGCGCTTGTCGATGTCGCTCTGCGAGAACATCTTGTAGCCGCCGTCCGTCGCGACGATGATGCTCGTGCCAAGGGCCTTCGTGACGGTTCCGTTCTTCACCTCGGTGACGGTGACGGGGGTCACGGTGGTCCTCGTGGTAATCGTCGCAGTGCCCTGCATGCCAGGCTTCAGTTCCTGCACCGACAGCGACTTCCCATCCACGGTGAACCGGAAGTCCGCGGGCACGGTCAGTTCCCGTGTGCCTTCGGGCAATCTGACAACCAGCTGGCTTCCATCGACCGAGATGACCTGGAACTTCTTGGTTTCCGACGTCGTTGTCGTCTGCGCCGCCGCCGCCGCGCTCAGGCACACGAGCGCACCACACAACATCAACCGAATCGCTGCACGCGTCATAAAGCCTCCTGTGACTCCCGTTTCCAAGCTCCCGTCAATGGTCTGATCTCATTGCCCGTGACTCGTCCGATCTCCTGCCTTCTGCTGGGCACGCACAGCGCGGACGATGTAGCGTTGCGGCGCCGGGCCGACGTGGTAGAACGGATAGCACGTCACCAGCGTGAGCGAGGGCTTCGGCGTAGGATCGAGCACGGATACGTCCTCGGGGTCCACGATCCAGATCCGTTCAACGCGGTAGACCTCCTTCCCTCGCAGTGTCTCGAGCTCGATTGCATCATCGGCCCCGATGTCCTTCAGGCCTCGAAAGAACCCGTCGCGGTGCCCCGCGATTCCGGAGTTGCCATCCGCTCCCGGCAATGCCGTGTCTTCGATGTGACCCACGGCGCGGTTGAGCGTAAAGTCGTCGGTGCCCGGCAAGACCGCCACCTCGAGGCGGATCGTCGGGATGCGCAGAACCGCGAGCGGCGGCGGTGCGGGTGCGTTCAGCGCGTGCCGCCAGGCGTCGATACGGTCGCTGTCCCAGAGGCTCAGATCCGGTTTGCCCGTCTGCTCGGTCGCGGCAGCCTTGAGGACCGCAAAGCGGTCGAGTTCGTGGCGGGCGCCTCTGACCCCTTCGAAGTGCAGCGCCGCCCAGGTCGCCAGGCAGACAAGGCCGATGGTCCAGGCCGCGCGTTCAGCCAGCGCCCAGCGCGATCCGATTCTCGGACTGTCAGGCGGAGCAGGTTCCACTCGCGACTAACCCCCGTATCACGCGAAGGGTAACCCCGGGATCGGGGCGTGCCTCGCGAGCGCTCAGTTCACAAGGGCACGTGCTGTGCCAGACCGCGATTCCCCGAATCCCAGCCGTTTTCCCGGGGTGCACTTCGGACAGGGACGTGCCCAGCCTCCGGGCCGCCGGAGGACGTCCGTAATGTCGTGCGCAAAAGAGCCGGTCCGTAAGACGTTTCTACCCCCGATAATCGGGTGCACCGGGCCCTGAAGGCCGAGTGCGGGGGACCACCGACAGCCCTGCGAATGGCTCCGGGGACTTGGGAGCAACTTGCCGAACGTTTGCGCCCAAACACCCGGGAAACCGGGGGAGTTGGGCCGACCAGAAAGCAGACGAATCGGCAAAATCTCCACCCCGGCTCCAGTCTGTAGTGTCCGGCTTTAGCCGGACCGCTGTAGTGTCCGGCTTTAGCCGGACCGGAAAGGTCCACCTGAAGGTGGACTACAGATTCTGAAAAGCGCCTCCTAGAAGTTCAGGCGGAACATTAGCTGCAAGATTCGCGAAAAGCCAACCTGTATCGTCGTCTGGCCGAAGTTCGCATTGCCGAAGGTGTTCGCGCCCTGAAGCGTGCGCACGTTCGGACGGTTCAGGATGTTCAGCGCCTCGAGCTTGAACTGCGCGACCTTGCTGCCCCCGAGCCGGATGTTCTTGATGAACGACGCGTCGACGACGTACCAGCCCGGCCCGCGGACGTCGGTGATCGCGCGCGGGGCGTTGCCGAAGGTCCCCGCCGGCGCCAGGCTGAACGCCGCCGGATTGAGCCAGGTCGCGGACGGGTGGTCCGCCGACGCGAGCCGATCTTCGAAGCCACCCGGCGTGGCGAGGTCGGCGCCGGTCAGGTTGGGTCGATTCGCGTTTGCGCCGCCGAGCCGCGAATCGGCAGGCTGCTGCACGTTGATCGGGAATCCACTCTGCAGGGTGATCGCCCCCGCGATTGTCCATCCCCCAAACAGCAGATCGGCGACGCCGTCATTCGCCCAGCGCTTGCCGGCGCCGAAGGGCAATTCGGCGATCGGCGCGAGGAGGACGCGGTGCGGCACGTCGAGCATGCTGGTGCCGTACTCCGCCAGCGGATCGTAGCAGGCGGTCGTGAACTGCTGCCCGGCCGCGCACGCCGGCATCGATGGCATGTAGTTGTAGTTGTTCATCGGAATGCCCGGACTCACCGCGGCGTAGAAGTTGGTTTCACCTACTTGATTGTCTTTGAGCTGGCTGTAGGTGTAACTGAAGCGGCCGCCCAGTCCGTTGGACATCCGCCTGGTGAGCTCGATCACTCCAGCGTGATAGCGGCTGAGGCCTTCGGTGACCTGCCGGGCATTGATCTGGCCGTACTGCGGGAACGGGCGGAGCAGGCGCGCTCGCGACAGCGTCGCCGGCGTCGACAGCGACCGCGGTACGTTGGGGTTGTTCAGGAACGGGTTGGGGAGCTGCGCGTCGAGCGCGGCCGAACCAAGCGCGAGGTACTTCGGATCGAGCTGATTGATGTTCACGCCGATGTCGTTCGACCCGCCGAGGCCGATGTGATCGCTCCGTGCGCCCATGTAACTCACCGTGAGCCCCATGTTCCAGGGCAGCTCGCGCTGCAGGTCGACGGAGAACTGATGCACGCGCGGCGCGGTCCGGTGCTGGTCGACGTAGCTGATGTTGCTATCGAGGTTGGTCAGCGCCCCGCGCGTGTTGCCCGACGGCAGCTCGATGCCATTCGGAAACGGATTCTCGAAGGTCGTCGGGTTGCTGCGGCTGCTGGTGAGGATCGTGTTCTGGCTGAAGCCGACCTGCCCGTAGTTGCTGGCGGAGGTGCTGGGAATCGGATAGTTGAACGGCGCCCAGTAGAGGCCGTAGCCGCCGCGCAGCACGGTGCGATCGTTCAAGGCGTACACGGCGCCGACCCGCGGAGACCACTTCACTGCCGGTGCATTGCCCTGGTAGGTTTTGTTCCCGTCCACGGCCGCATACATCAAGCCCCCTGCCACGGTCCGCGCGGACGTTCCAGCAGCCGGATCGGCGGGAATCACGACCGTGGAGAGCGCGCTCTGCATGGCCGGATCGAAGCCGACGGTGAAGTTGTCGTCCTTCTCGCTCAATCCCTTCTCGTGCTCGAGGCGAAGACCGTACGTCACCGTGAATCTCGAGTTGATGCGCCAGTCGTCCTGCGCGAACCCGCCGAAGTAGTGCGTGAAGACGTTGAGCGGCGTCGAGACCGACAGCGACGTGACCCGGTCCGTCCGTGCTGATGGATAGCCGAGGAGGAACGAGGCGAACGCGTTTCCGTTCGTCGTGCTGCCGATGCCGCCGTCCGACGACGTCATGTCCTTGTCGAAATCGAAGAAGCCTGCGCCGTCGCCGGGGATGTAGGTGTCGATGCCCATCTTCCGCCAGTCGCCGCCGAACTTGAACGTGTGAGAGCCGGCGACTTTCGACAGCGTGGCGTTCGCGCTGGTGGACTTCCAGTTGATCTCGGTCGGGTTGATCGCCCCCAGCGTCCGCGCTCCGTGCCCCTGGTCGTAGCCGCGGATCCGAACCTGGGGAAACTTGTTCAATTGAATCTGGTTCTCGTAGGTCGTCGAAAAGGGGAGGCTCCGTGGATCGAAATCGATCGTGAGCGTATCGTTGTCGGGGAATTCCGTGCTCCCGAATCGCAGCGCCAGCACCGTCGTGTTGCTGAGCACCCAGGTGTTGTTCAGCGCCAGGATCTGCGGCCGCCGCCGCAGGTAGTAGTCGTTCGGATCTGCGAAGCGCGTCGGCTCGCTCTGATCGGCGGTTCCGAAGAAGTTGGCCTCGGGCTCATTCGTGCTGTTGTACAAGTAGAAGCCGCTCACCGACACGCGGTCGGTAAATTTGTGCTCGAGCTTGATCGAGTACAACTGGGAGAAGTTGCTCTTGATGCTCGAGGTGCGGGTGTAGTTCGTGCTGCCGTTGTCCCGGTCGACGTCAGGCGGCGGAAGGAACTCGAGCATCGCCACGGCGACCGGGCTCATCATTCCCGACGGAATCTGATTGCCGTCAAACGGCAACCCGGTGCGCGGGTTGTAGATCGTCACCGGTTGTCCGGCGGCGTTGGTCACGCCGGAGAAGTCGCCGCGGCGCATGGCCGCCGTCGGAAACAGCGTGCTGACGTTGCGCGTCTGGACGTCGTGATAGCTCTCGGACGCGAACCAGAAGAACGTGCGGTTCCTGACAATCGGTCCGCCCACAGCGCCGCCGCCCAGATAGTAGGGGCTGTCGGGTTTGGGCCGTCCTGCCTTTTCGCCGAAGTGGTTGTTCCACTGTCCCCAGATGGGTCGCGTCTGAAAGAAGGCCGACCCGCGATAGTCGTTGCTGCCGGACTTCAGCGTCGTGTTGAACACGCCGCCGCCGGTGCGCCCCATCTCCGCGTCGTAGGTGTGCACCTGCACCTTCATGTCCTCGAGCGATTCGATCGACGGGTGCGCGCTCGCGCGGTTGCGCATGTCGCTGATCGGCACGCCATCGAGGGTGTAGTTGTTGCCGCGGCGGGTGCCGCCTCCCAGCGAGACGAGCGAGACGTTGGTCTGATCCTGTTGCCGGTTGTACTGCCCGTCGCCGGAGGGCACGACGGTAGGCACGGTGTTGCCAATCATGAACGCGGCGCGCCCCTGCGAGGGCAGCGTCTGCAGGGCTTCCGCGTTCAGCACGGTGCCGGTCGACGCGTTCGACGTCTCGATGAGCGGCGACTGACCGGTGACGGTGACCGTCTCCGCCATCGTGCCGACCTCGAGCGTGACGTCGAGCGTGATGACCTGCTGCGTGCCGACCGGAATGCTCTCCTGCGCGTAGGCCTTGTAGCCCTGGAGCGCGATCTTCAAGCGATACGTGCCGGGCGCGAGGTTCGGGAAGCTGTATTCACCAGCCGCGGTGGTTGTCGTGGATCGAGAGAGTGAGGTGCCCTGGTGCGTCAGCGTCACTTCCGCGCCGGGGATGACGCCTCCGGAGTCCTTGACCACGCCTCGGACTCCTCCCTGAAATCCCTGACCACGGCCCTCGACGGAGACCCCGACGATCAAGGCGAGCAGGCACGCGAACATACGGATCGTGGCTCTCATCATGTGCCCTCCGGATGGGCTGGCAAGTCAAGCGCCCCACAACGGGTCCGACATTACTGCGGGCGGAAGGAACAAGCATGAATGGCGGGAATGGTAGGACCAGTGCGCCGACGTAGCAATAGGAAAGTCGACTCGGGACGCCCAGTCGTGGATGAGGTCGCCCGGGTTCAGATTGCCCGGCGATTTCCGCCATTGTCCGACCGGAGATTTGCGTTGAACCGACGTTCTCAGCGCGCGCGGCGCGCGCGGGGAATGGTCAGCGGCCGGCGGCGGGCCGGCATCGCGCGCGCGGCCAGCAGTTCGATGAACGCGTCCACGTGGGGCACGCGGCCCGCCTCCGTGAGCGTCGCCGCTCGCCACTGGCGCCGGATGCCCGACGCGGTGATGGGGACAGCCTTGACGTCGCCGTCCCGGAGCGCCGGCGCAATCGCCCAGGTCTGCATGACGCTGACGCCCAGCCGCGCCTTCACCATCTCGAGGATCGCTTCCGTGAGCATGACGAACGACACGCGCCTGGCGACAACGCCCGCCGGCTTGAGGATCTTCTGGATCGTGAAGCTGTCGTCGGGCGAGCTCGAATAGAGGAGCAGCCGCTCGTCGGCAAGGTCCTTCGGGGTGACGAAGGCCTGCGCGGCGAACCGATGGTCCGGCGCGACGATCGCGGCATGCTCGTCCTCGAACAGCCGCCGCATCCTGACGTGGCTGCTGCGGACCGCGTCGGTGACGATGGCGACGTCGAGCAGGCCCTCGAGCAGCGCTTCGAGCGGCCGCATCGTGCACTCGACCGCGATCGACACGTCAACCGCGGGATGCTTCCGGCGGAAGGCGTCGATGAGCGGCGGCAGCCAGTGATACCCGGTATTGCACTGGGCGCAGACGCGGATCACGCTGGCTTCGCCGGCGCGGTGCCGCCGCACGTCGTCCTCGGCCGACTTGATGTCGTCGAGGACGCGCCTGGCGGTCTCGAGGACGCGGCCGCCGGCGGCGGTCACCACCATGCGCTTGCCGATGCGGAGGAATAGGGGCGTTCCAAGACGGGTCTCGACGGCGCGCAGTTGATGACTGACGGCAGACTGCGTCAGGTGCAGGTCTCTCGCCGCTTGCGTCACGCTCCCGGACGCGACGATCGCCGTCACCATCTGCAGATGCCTGATGTCGATGTCCATGAACAGGATTCATCTATTCTAGCAAAACAATGAGCTTTGTTTGCGAGCCGGTCCGCTCGTATGCTCGCAGGCATGACGTTCCTGGACCTCCGCCAGGCCGTCCGTCCATGGCGCCGTCAGCCGGTCTTCGCCGCGTGCGTTATCGGTGTGCTGGCGCTGGCGGTCGGCGCCAACACCGCGATGTACACGCTGGTGCAGACGATCGTGCTCCACCCGCTGCCACTCAGGGAGCCGGATCGGCTCCTCACCTTCAGCATCGTGCGTCCGGGGACCGACCGTCAGCCGCTCTCCCTGCCCGATGTCGCCGACTTTGCCCAATCCAACCGGACGCTGGAGGGGATTGCTTCGTTGTTCGGATGGAGCGCCAACCTCACCGGCAGCGGCGACGCCGAGCGTCTTACGGCCATGCGCGTGTCCGCCAACTACTTCGACCTCACCGGCGCCCGGGTACATCTCGGACGGGCGATACAGCCCGACGACGAGCCGCGGGCGGTGGCGCTCCTGAGCCACGGCATGTGGCAGCGTCGGTTCGGCGGGAGAGCGGAGGCGGTCGGGACGTCGGTCGTTCTCAACGGCGAGACCTTCACCGTGGTTGGCATTCTGCGGCCGGACTTCGTGTCGCTCTTCCGCGACGTCGATCTCGTCGTGCCGTATTCGCCGGCTGCCGACGTCCGGCGCGGTAACCGTGCGCAGGGATTCCTGCGGGTGATCGCGCGATTGAAGCCTGGCGTCACGGATGCGCAGGCGGCCGACGATCTCACCGCGATCGGGAGACGGCTGCGTGACGAGTACCCGGACTCGCATGGCACCGACACCGCGATGCGCGTGGCCCGGCTGCACGACGAGATCAGCGGCAAGTCCGCGCCCATGCTCTGGATGCTTCTCGGCGCCGTGGTTCTCGTCCTGCTGGTCGCGTGCGCGAACCTGTCCAACCTCTTCCTCGTTCGCGCCAGCACACGACAACGGGAACTGGCCGTCCGCACCGCGCTCGGCGCCTCGCGCTCGCGTATCGTCGGGCACGTACTGGGCGAAGCGGCGGTGCTCGGCGTCCTTGGCGGTGCGGGCGGCCTTCTCGCCGCGCGCATGCTGGTGGCGGCGCTCCTCGCGACAGGGCCAGCCGACCTGCCCCGCGTCGCGGAGATCGGGATCGGCTGGTCGGCGGCCGCGTTCACGCTGCTGGCGGCGCTTGGCGCAAGCGTCCTCATCGGACTCGCGCCGGCAGTGCAAGCCTGGCGGGGGGACGTTCGCGGCGCGCTCCAGGGTGGCGAACGTGGGTCGAGCCTCCGCGGCCGTCGCGTGCGCAGCGTCCTGGTGTTTGCGGAGGTCGCGCTTTCGACGGTGTTGCTGATGACGGCCGCGGTCCTGGCGCGCAGCTTCCAGCAGGTGCAGGCCGTCGATCCAGGTTTCCGTCCAGCACAGGTTCTGACCGTCCGGCTGTCGCTGCCACGCGCCCGGTACAACGGTCGGGCCGCGATTGAGAGCTTCTACAACCAGGTGCAGCCCCGCCTCGCGTCGATCGCAGGGGTTCGCAGCGTGGCGGCCGCCAACGTCGTGCCCATGAACGGCTATCTCGCGACGACCGCATTCTTCGTGGACGGCGTTATCGCCAAGGACACGCCCGCGGCGCATTACCGGATGATCAGCCCCGACTACTTCCGCGTGCTTGGTATTCCGCTTCGCGAGGGCCGCAGCTTCACCACCGCCGATCGCCACGACGCGGCGCCGGTAGCGATCATCAACGCGACGTTCGCGCGGCGGTACTTCGCAGGCCGCAGTCCGGTCGGCCGCCGCATGCGCCTGGACGATGGCGAAAAGGTTCCTCGGGACGTGGAGATCGTCGGCGTGGTCGGCGACGTGAGGCACTTCGGTCTCGAGAAGGAAGTCACCATCGAAGCGTACGTGCCGATCGCCCAGGTGCCCGATCAAACCACCATCTGGCTCGCCAACAACATGTACTGGGTGCTGCATACCGACGGGGCGCCGCTGGCGGTTGGCGGTACCGTTCGGCGCGAGATCGCCGCGGTCGATCCGGCCGTCCCCGCGTCATTCGTGCGCAGCATGGATCAATGGATGGCGGGCACGCTGGCGCCGAGGCGTTTCAACCTGCTGCTGGTCGCGGCATTTGCCGCCGCGGCGCTGGTGCTCGCGATGATCGGCGTCTATGCGGTCGCGGCGGCGGCGATGGCGGCACGGCGGAGAGAGATCGGCATCCGCGCCGCGCTGGGGGCTTCGCGCCGCGAGGTGATCGTACTCGTGCTGCGAACCGGCCTGGCGCCGGCGCTCGCCGGGCTCGCCGCAGGCGCCGCCGTCGCGGTTCTCGCTGGCGACGCGCTCGAAGGGATGCTGTTCGACGTGAGGCCCGGCGATCCGTTCTCGCTTGCCGCCGCCGCGGCGATGCTGGCCGCCGCGTCCGTGCTCGCGAACCTGGTGCCGGCGCTTCGGGCCGCCCGCGTCGATCCGATTGCCGCCCTGCGCGTGGACTGAAGTGGCCCCAGTGAACACTCGTGTCGCCTGACGGCAATTCACGGACAGCTTAGTACCACCCCAGTGATTTCCGTACCCGACGCACGTTTCCGCGTGGTCCCGCACATGTAGTCCACCGTGAGCGTCTTCAGGACGCCGGGGGCAGGATCGCCGCACCAGCCGTTGCTCACCGAGACGAGGCAGCGAGGGCGGAAGCCTCCGCACGCGTCGCTCGCGGTCTTCTTGACGTCCGGTCCGGCGGTGCACGTCCGACCCGGAACGCCATACTCGGCCTCGACAATCTCGATGGATCCCGTCGACGTCAGATGCCGGACCGTCCAGAGCAGCAGCATGCCTCCTGCCGCCGAAAGAGCGATGATCACGAATGCGCGGCGATTGGGCCACATTCCGGGCTCACGTCCTCCTGCTCGACCTTCCGAGTGTCGACAGAATATCGGCCGCTTCAGGCTATGACATCGCGTCTGCCCTCCAGCATTCTTTTTCCGGGCAAAAGGGTCGATTCACGATTCACTGCCTGACACCCCTGACGTTCTGGTCCGGCTAAAGCCGGACACTACACCGTTCTGAAAACGGTGTAGCCACGTATCACACGAGCAGACCGCGGGGCGGATTTGGATCGGCGTCGCCAACCTGCACTCCCCGGGAGGAACTGCTGGAGCTCGACGAGCTGCTGGAGCTCGACGAACTACTGGAGCCGCGACTCGAAGTCGAACTCGAAGAGGACGAGCTCCCGGATGACGAGCTCGATCGGGATGACGAGCTCGACGACGAAGATGAACTGGACGACGACGACGAAGACGACGAACTGGAGGATCCCCTCGAAGACGACGAGGAGCTGCTCGAAGAGGACGAGGAGGCGCTCGAGGAGCTCGACGAAGAAGCGCCGCCCCCGCCCGTCGCCGACGCCCCTGTACCGAGAGCGCCGGGTTCCGTCGGTGACGATCCGCACGCCGCGACCATACTCGCCGCGACCGCGACGCCTCCCTGTGAAAGACGAAGCAGGAATTCCCGCCGCGCCCGAAGGCGTTCTTCCCGCTGCCTGGTATCGATCGGCTTGCGATGCTTAGGTTGTTCGGTCATGCGCCAGTTCCCCCGGAATGGTGTGGGCCGCTTCGGCATCAGTCGAATACCGCAGCGCGCCGCCGCTGAAATAGAGCTCGATCCGCCGAATCACCTCGTCTGCGGTGATCATGTGCATGCATCGCGGGAGCTGGCCGACGACGTCGACGCACAGCTCGCTCGGCGCATCTTTAGAGTCGCCATCCCCAAGCGGCAGCGTCCGCGACTTCCAGCATCCGCCGTTGTCACAACACTTGAGCGCGCCCACCGTATGGATGAACTGATGGTGCGGATACGCCGTGAAGTGCGGAGGTTCGCGGCCCCCCGCGATCACCACGCACGGACGGTTGCGCGGCGCCCCGGGCGGTGCCTCGACGGCGGCTGCGAGATGCATCAGCAGACTCACCGGAGTGATGGCTCCTTGTGCCGCATACATCAGACGGACCAGCTGCCGAAGGCTCGTCTGCCCTCGCAGATCGACCACCCCCTGCAATGGCGGATGATGGTGCGACGGTTCGCCCACCTGCACGAACTGTATTCGTCCTGCAAAATGATCGACGACCTGCTGGTAGCGTTCGTGATCCCACCATTTGATCGTGTAGTCGCGTTTCCCGCCTGAAACGATCAACCAATAGGGTTCAGTATCGGCATTCGAACTTACGAGCGCCGAAATCGACGTTCGTTCTTCGTCCGACAGATGAATGTCCCCCTTGAAATCGCTGACGCGGATTCGCAATCCGAGTCGATCGTTCAGGTAGGCAGGGAACCCGTGCAGGAAGTGACACGGGGTGGTATTGCTGTGGTCGATCAGCGGATAGTGACAGTCGATGACGGTTACCGCGGGATCCGCTTCGTCCAGCGGCGTGATCCAGGGGTTGTGCGCCCAGAGGTCCGGAAACGGTGTGCGGACGTCCGTGCTGAACTCGCCCGGGTAGGACCGATGCAGATCGCGAACGGCGGCGGTCAGCATGATGATGTCGCCGGCCGATTGAAAGTTCTGCAGGATCAGCTTGCGCACTCGTCCGTTGCGTGCAAACTCGCCGCCGACGGAAAAGCTCGAGCGTGGACCTGTTCCGGTCCGACTGAAGCCGGACACGACAGCGTTCTGAAAAACGCCCTAGCGATCGACCTCGCTCAGCATCCAGATCTCACTACGCGATTCGGTCATCGGAAGGAGCAGGTGCGTCGTCGTGATGGCAATGTCCATCTGCACGGTGCGTGGCGTCAACTGGAACTGCGCGGTTCGGAACGACGTGACGGGAAATGGCTCGCCGACTGGCGTGCCGGTCGCGTTGTCGAATCGGCGTCCCCAGACATTGGCGACTCCCGTGCGATTCGACACGAAGTACAGAATCCGTCCGTCGGGCCCCCACCGTGGCTTGTCGTCGAACCACGCGCCGTCTGTAATCGCGCGCCACGGGCCGCCGGTCGTCGGTACGACATAGACCATCGACGTGGAGGCGTACAACAGATCGTGGGCCAGAAACGTGATCCAGCGCTGATTCGGAGAGAACCGCTGGTTGTAGAGATTGCGCTTGGGATCCGATGCGATGACCCGAAGACTCGAATCGTCGGTCTCGGTCGTGTTCGAGACGGGCACCAGGCACGTCGCGTATCGCTCGGACTGGTTGAAGCGACAGGCACCGAGGATCGCCTGGCCATCTTTCGACCAGTCGGACGCCTGCATCTCCACGCGGCCGGGCAGTGTCAACACGCGCTCACCGGTGCCATCCGAGTTGAGGACGCCGACCGCGCCCATGCGGTCCGCCGTCGCGCAACGGGAGAACGCGAGCCGCGCGCCATCCGGCGACCACAACGGTTTCGCCAATCGGATGTCCGTACGCGACAGCAGCAGCCGTTCCTGCCCTTCGACAATCGATCGCTCCCACAACTCGTTCCGACCGGCCCGCACGGTGCGGTAGGCGACCTTCGATCCGTCGGCTCGCACGTCGAAATCGACTTCTCCCGTGTTGCCGTCATTGATCGGATACGGTTGCCCCGTCACGAGGCCATTGCCCGGGTCGAATGGGAACGCCCACAACCGCGTGGTGCTCGAGGTCGCTGTGAAGACCAGCCTCCTGCCGTCCGGCGAAAGGGCCACGTTCGCCTCGTGTGCCGCGCCAGTCGTCATGCGTTCGGGGCCATCAATCCATTTCTCTGTCAGCGGATCGACGGTGACCCGCCAGACGTTCTGGGTGTCGCCCGCACGCCCCTCGAAGTAGATGAACCGGCGCGACGCCGCCCAGACGAACCTGCCCGGTGAGATGCCTGACAGATCCTGCCGGACGCGCGCCGGGATCTCTGATGTCGTCGCGCTGCCGGCATCGAGCGGCACCGTCAGGAATCTGAGGTCATCTTTTTTGCCGCGCCTTCCCCAGATCGAAATGCGCCGACCATCGGGATGCCACGCGGCATGAAGTGCGCTGAATTCACCCAGCACGTCGGGCCGGATGGGACGGGGAGGCTTTCCATCCAGGCCAGCCACGTAGATGGTGGGCAGATCCGGGAAGTACCACAGAGCGCTTGAAGAGAATCTGCGTTCCGTCCGGCGACCACACCGGCTCGTGGCCGAACGTCGAGATGAGGCGCTCGATGCCGCCGCTCGCTGGAATGACGTACAACCCGCCGCCGTCGCGCTCGGAGCGGAACACGATCGATCGCCCGTCGGGCGACCAGTGCGGCTGAGACTCGTTCACGTCGGAGGTCGTCAGGCGGACCGGGTCAGGATCTCCCGGACGCTGTTTCCAGAGGTCGGCGTTTCCCGAACGGTCGTTCGCGTACACCACCCACTCGCCGTCGGGCGACCAGGCGGCGTCCCGCGGCAAGGCCGCCTCGTCATATGTAATGCGCTGCAGGTCTCGCCGGGGTGGAAGGTTCGGCTCCCCCGGCCGCAGCAACGTCACCGCAAGGGCCATTGCCAGCAGGCCACTGCTCGAGGCTACGAGCGTCCCGACGAACGTCCACCGCCCCTCCGGCTTTTGGAGGGACTCCGCATGGGCGTCTTCTGTGACCGGGTTTGGAATCGGTGGATCCGATAGGGGTTCGTCGACGACACCAGAATCCTCGAGGTCCATCGCAGGTACGGCAGCGAGGTCCTGGACGGTTGCGACAAATCGATATCCGTGACCCGGGACGGTTACAACGAAATCATGCTGATCGGGACGTTGCCCAAGCGCCCGCCGCAGGGATGAGATCTGCCGCGCCAGATTGTTCTCATTTACGACGGTATCCGGCCACACGCGGCTCAGAAGTTCATCTTTGCTGACGACGTGGTCCCGATGGTCGAGCAGCACGACCAGCACGTCGAACGTCTTCGACGTGATGGCCACGAGATGGTCTCCCCGCCACAGTCTCCGCTTGACGGGATCCACGATGAACGGACCGAAGGCATAGCCACCGTTCCCGGACAATTCTTCCAGTCTGGTGTCGCCCACGTCGTGCCTCTCTCGAGGGTTCTTCAGCGCCAAAGGTTGACGCCATCGTCAGCCGGGCCATCCCACAAGTCAACCGCCATTCGGCCCCCGCCGACCGTTCTGCATCGCGACACGGTACCCAAGTCGACAGAACCTCGGTCAATGACGTCGGATGTATGTGCGAACCGTTCAAAATGCGCCGAGCTGCGATCGGACGGCGCGATAGCGTTCGTCTTGCATAGCGTGACGTCGTCGTTTCAAGTCTTTTCAACTCTTTTCAACGCTCCCGCTATAGACAGCCGTGCCGACCCTGCGTAGGTTCCAAAAGCCAGGCTGAGTGCGTACCGTCCGCACGTGCGGTGTATGTCCGGAGGGCACTCGAGTCAGGCAATCACCGACATCGAGGAGGAGGACGTCGTGAGAAACTGCTTCGCCAGGCTCGCGCTCGCTCTTGCGATCGCGGTCCTTGGCATCCCGGGCCTGCTTCAGGCGCAGGGACTCACCGGTCAGATCTCCGGCACCGTCACTGACACGACCGGCGGCGTGCTGCCGGGTGTCACCGTCACCATCAGGAACGTCGGCACCGGTCTCACGCGCGAGACCGTGACCGGGCACCGATGGCGCGTTCCTGTTTCCCGACCTGCTGGCGGGCACGTTCGACCTGACCGTCACGATGCAGGGGTTCAAGACCTACGAGCAGAAGGGCATCGAGCTCGGGTGCGACCGAACGTGTCGCGCCTGCGCGCCATCGCGCTCGACGTCGGTGGCCTGTCGGAGACGGTCTCGGTGCAGTCCGACGCGGTGCAGGTGCAGACGACCAACGGCGCGCGCTCCGGATTGATCACGCGCGACACGATCGAGGACATCGCCACTCAAGGGCCGCGACTTCGCCGGCACTGCTCAAGCTGCTGCCTGGCGTCATCGACACGCGGAACCGTGAGGCGCCGGGCTGGGAGAGCATGAACAATCTCTCCATCAACGGCCGCACGTCGTTCAACTTCTCCTACGACGGCGTGACCAACAAGGACACGGGTCAGAACGGCGGCAACTTTGCCGCGCCGGCGCTCGATTCGATCGCCGAGGTCCGCGTGCAGGCGTCGAACTTCCAGGCCGAGTACGGCCGCAGCTCGGGCGCGACGATCACGGTCGTCACACGCAGCGGATCGAGGGACTTTCACGGCAGCGCGGCGTTCTACAAGCGCGACGACGCGCTGGAACGGCAACGAGTACTCGCGTCGCATTCTGTGCGACCAGGGCCAGACGGCGCAGTGCGATCCGCCGCTCTACACGTTCGACAACACCGCGTGGACGATCGGCGGACCGGTGCTCATCCCGAAGACCGTCCTTCAACCGGAACCGCAGACAAGCTGTTCTTCTTCTGGTCGCAGGACATCCTCGGGCGCACGGACCCGGGCAACCTGAATCAGCGGCGCGTGCCGACCGCGCTCGAGCGCCAGGGCGATTTCTCGCAGACGTTCGACAACCAGGGTCGCCTGATCTTCATCCGCGATCCGCTGCTGCCCGGCAACTGCGCCGCGACGACCGGCGGCCCGGCGTGCTTCCCCGGCAACGTCATCCCGGCCAACCGGATCGATGCGAATGCGCGGGCGCTGCTGAATCTGTTTCCGCTGCCGAACGCGACGGATCCGACCGGCACGAACCAGTTCAACTACGTGTTCCAGACGGAGCAGGACTGGCCGCGCAACGATCAGGTGCTTCGCGTCGACTGGAACATCGCGCCCGGCACGACGGCGTACGGACGGCTCCAGTACGGCTACGAAAAGCGTTCAGGCGGCGTCTCGCTGCTCGGCTCGACCGGCGGCTGGCCGCAGATGCCGACGAAGTACGAGATCGACACCGTCAGCTACGTGAACACGCTGCTGCACACGTTCAGCCCGACGCTGTACGGCGAGTTCACGGTCGGCGTGAACTGGGCGCACCAGTACACGAGCCCGTTCGACGATGCCGGCGCGCGACGCGAACGACCGGCAGGCTGGTGCTGCCCGGCATGCCGCAGTTCTTCCCGGCGGCGAATCCGCTCGCCATCATTCCGCAGGCGACCTTCACCGGCGGCGTTCCCGGCAACCCGCTCCAGTTCGGCATCGAGCAGCGGTTCCCGTTCTTCGGGTACAACACGCTGTTCAACGTGTCGAGCAACATCACGAAGGTCGAGCGGAGCGCACACCATGAAGGCGGGCCTCTTCGTCGAGCACACGACGCGGCCCGCGGCGCGGACCTCGAGCTTCAACGGCAACTTACAGCTTCAACACCGACGCCTCGAACCCATTGAACACGAACGTCGGGTTTGCGAATGGGCTGCTCGGCGCCATCACCGAGTACACCGAGTCGGACGGCCATCCCTCGGCGCACGGCCAGTTCCTCATCACCGAGTGGTACGCGCAGGACAGCTGGCGCGTGAAGCGAAACTTCACGCTGGATGCCGGCGTCCGCTTCTACTACATGACGCCGACGCAAAGCGAGGGTGATGAGGTCGCCGCCTTCGAGCCCGGCGCAGTGGACCGGCGCGCAGGCGCCGAGGCTGTATCACGCCGGTGTCGACGCCGCAGGGACGCCTGGCGCTGAATCCCGCTGACCGGCGAGATCCTTCCCGGCCGTCTACATCGGCCGACTCGTCCCGGGCTCCGGCAACTTCATCAACGGCATGCAGGTGTACGACGGCACGCCGCACGACAGATTCGCCGTTCCGCGTCGCGCCGCGTCTCTCGCTTTGCGTGGGACGTGACCGGCGACGGGCAAGACGGCCATCCGCGGCGGCGCCGGCGTCTTCTACGATCGCTACGCCGACGACATCATCCTCGACCTGATCGAGCTGCCGCCGGTGCTCAACACCTACCGGACGAACTACACGACGATCAACGAGCTGCTGGCCAGCCCGTTGACCGCGACGCCGAGCGCCGTGCGACGGGTCGAGCCGTTCACGCCGCCGGTCGTCTACAACTGGAGCCTCGGCGTGCAGCGCGACGTCGGCTTCAATCTGATCGCCGACGCGGCGTACGTCGGCAACGCGGCACGCAATCAGCAAGTGACGGTCGACATCAATGGCCGGCCCGTACGGCTACGCCTATCAGCCGTCGAGCCTCGATCCGACCGATGGTCGTCGGCGGACAGGCGCAGCCGCTTGCCGACGACTTCCTGCGGCCCTACCAGGGCTTCGGGCGCATCCAGGAGCGTCGAGTTCGTCGGCGTACGCCGACTATCACGCCCTGCAGTTCTCGGTGAATCGGCGGCGATCGTCCGATGGGCTGTCGGTCGGCGCCGCCTACACCTACCAGCTCTCGAACAAGAACCTCGGCGCGATCGATCCGTTCGTCGACGACAATCGCGCCAGGAACTACACCTCGAACGGGCGACGGCCGCACGTCCTCGTGCTCAACTACTCGTACGACGTGCCCGAACCTGAGCCAGCGAAGTGGGACAACCTCCTGGCCAAGGCGGTCTTCGACAACTGGCAGTTCTCGGGCGTGACGACGTTCACGACCGGCACGTACGGCGGGTTCACCTACAACTACGCCAACGTGCCGACCGGGCGCTGCTGCAGCGGCACGCGGCGCGATCAACGGCGGCGTGCGCAGCCGCGTGGTCATCACCTGCGATCCGAATCTGCCGCGCGGCGAGCGCACCTTCGAGCGGCAGTTCCGGACCGAGTGCGTCGCACCGCCGACCGATCAGTTCCGTCTCGGCACGGCGCTGAACGACGAGTATCTCGGGCCCGGCTACATGAACTGGGACATCTCGGCGTTCAAGCACGTGCCGATGGGCGGCACGCGGCGGCTGCAGTTCCGCGTCGAGCTGTACAACGCGTTCAACACCGACCAGTGGACCGGCGTCAACACGAACGCGACCTTCGACTACACGACCGGCGCGCTGACCAACGCGAACACGTTCGGCAGGTTGAACGGCAACACCAACAGCGCGCGCCGCATCCAGCTCGGCGCACGGTTCACGTTCTGAGTGAGATGACGAGCGTCAGGGGAACGGGAAGAAGCTTCCGCTCCTCTGACGCTCCTCCACGCGCCGCAAAACTGCAGAGTTGCGCGGTGCGAGACGACGGCGAGCAATCGCGCCGGTCACTCGTCCCGTTGCTCGGCGTTGAGCCGGACGGTGGCTGTGTCGCACTGCAGAATTCAGTTGGCGTTGGAGATCGCGATTGACTTCCTGACGAGGTGCTAACCACGATGGCCGTTATCGGGCTTTGACGCGGCTGCCCGGAAGAAAAGAGGTGGGCCGCAACTGACCAACGCGAACACGCTCGACGGGTTGAACGGCAACACCACCAGCGCGCGCCGCATCCAGCTCGGCGCGCGGTCCTGATCCGAGCGAGATTACGAGCATCGGAGAGCGGGAAGAAGCCTCCACTCCTCTGACGCTCCTCCACGCGCGCGCGACGGCATCGATCGCCGTCCGCGTGGTCACGAATCCAGACGCATTAACGCAAGACGGAAGGGAGGCTCTGTAATGAGACGTACTCCGCTCCTGATATTCGCCGGCGCGTTGCTGGCGGCGTTTGTGAGCATGCCCTCCACATCATTCGCCCAGACGGCTACCGCCCAGATCACCGGCACCGTGCGCGACGCGACCGGTGCGGTCATGTCCGGCGTGAAAGTGGTCGTCACGAATGAGCAGACCGGCCTGACTCGCCAGACAAAGACCGGCGGCAACGGCGAGTATGTCCTCCCGCTGCTCCCTGTCGGCGTCTACGTGATCACGGGTGAACAGGCGGGGTTCAAGACCGCCGTTCACTCGAACGTCGCGCTGACGGTCGATCAGATCCAGCGCCTCGACATGGTGCTCGCGACCGGGCACGTGACCGAGAGCGTCGAAGTGCAAGCGAGCGCGCTCGTGCTCGACACGGGCAGCGCCTCGGTCGGTCACACGATTACGGAGAAGCAGGTGACGGAGCTGCCGCTCAACGGCCGCAACTTCCTGCAGCTGCTGTTCCTCGGCGCCGGCGCCGTGGAGACCACCGGCGAGCAGGGAGGGATGCGGCAGGGCGTGGGCAATGCGATCAGCATCATGGGCGCCCGGCCGACGTCGAACAACTTCATGATCGACGGGACGGCCAATATCGACACGTCGATCGGCACGCCGGCCGCCGTGCTCTCGGTCGATGCGATCCAGGAATTCAAGGAACAGACGACGACCTACTCGGCCGAATACGGGTTCAGCTCCAACCAGATCAACCTGGTGAGCAAGACCGGCACGAATGCGTTCCACGGGACCGTCTTCGGCTTCTTTCGGAACGATGCCTGGGACGCGAGAAACTTCTTCGACGACAAGACGGCGCCCGGCGCCTGAGCTGGATCAGAAGCAGTTCGGGTTCGTCGTTGGCGGTCCGGTGATGCTGCCCGGGTACGACGGACGGAATCGCACGTTCTTCCTGGTCAACTACGAGGGGACGCGGATCGATCGCGGCGCGACGAGCTTCTACACGGTGCCGACGCCGGAGCAGCTGACGGGACGCTTCAACACGACGATCATCGATCCGGCGACCGGCGTACCGTTCCTGAACAACACCATCCCGCAGTCGCGATTCTCGCGGCTCGCGCAGCTGGCCATCCGGAACAGCTGGTTCCCGGCACCGAACAGCGTCGGCCGCGCAGGGAAACTATCAGGCCGTCCGAACGTTCCCGCAGGTCCAGGATCAGTTCACGATTCGCGGTGACCAGGATCTGGCGAAGTTCGGCCGCGCCTTCTTCCGCTATACGAACACCACCTACGAGAACACGACCGCGGCGAACCTGATCGAGGCCGGCGACCGGGTGTTCGTGCAGGACACCCAGAACTGGCAGGTCTCGCACAGCTGGCCGATTCTCAACACGCTCGTCAACCAGTTCCGGATCGGCCGTGTGGACGCGCGAGCCGACCAGCACGGCATCGCGTGCCCGCAGGGGGACGTGGACTTCCTCAGCCGTCAGGAGTCTTCACGGACATTCCCGACGACCAGCGCGAGTGTCCGAGCATCGGGATGCACGGGCTACTCGGGCACTGGCGGCGCGGTCAACGCCTACACGGCGAGCAACCAGCCGATGTGGGACATCAGCAACACGACGACGTGGGTCAGGGGGACACACACGTTGAACTTCGGCGTCAACTATCGCCGCTGGTGGCTGCAGCGCGATCTGGCCACCGGTTTCCTCGGCAACTACGCGTTCAACGTCGGGTTCACCGGCAATCGTGGTCGCCGACATGCTGCTCGGGTACTACTCGGGCGTCGGCGTCTTCCAACCGGCGGCGTTCAGCGTGCCGGGAGCAGCCGGCAATCCGCGCGAGTTCAACTTCAAGTACTTCGCGCCGTACTTCCAGGACGACTGGCGCGTCAACTCGAAACTGACCGTCAACCTGGGTCTCCGCTGGGACTACCGGAACGTCCCCTACGAGACCAACAATCGCATGGCGTGGCGCAACCTGGACTACGCGCCCGGCGGCCTGCTGGTGGCCGACGAGTCGCTCGCGCCAGGCGGCATCGTCGACGGCGCCTACTACCAGGAAGCGGGCCGGCGCAGCCCGGAGAATCCCGATCGGTTCAAGGTGTTTGCCCCGCGGGTCGGATTTGCCTGGCGGCCGATTGGCGAGCAGACCGTCATCCGCGGCGGCTACGGCGTGTTCTTCGACTCGGCGGAAGGGCGCGAGATCGACGGCGCGGCCGACGTCTATCCGTACGTCAGCCGCGGCAACTACTCGCAGTCCGTCGGCCAGCCGACACCGCTGCCAGACGTCGGATTCGTTGTTCCCGAGCTTCGCCGCCCCCGGGCTGGCGACACCGGCGGCCAACACGTTCCTGGCCGTCAGCCAGTCACCCGAACCGCGGAATCCGTACATGCAGCAGTGGTCGATCGGCGTGCAGCGCGAGCTCGTTCGCACGCACGACGCTGGAGCTCAACTACATCGGCACGCACGGCTCCAATCTGCTGATGCGGCGCAACATCGCCCAGGCGTTCCTGTTCGACCCGGCCAATCCGCAGTCGGTCGATGCGCGCAAGCCCTTCCCGAACTTCGGTACGTCTACATCGACAGCGACTGGAGCGGCCGTTCGAGCTACAACGCGCTCAACACCAAGCTCGAGCATCGCGGGGTCGGCTCGATCCTGACGCTCGCCTACACCTGGGCGAAGAGCACCGACTCGAAGTCGGCCGCGGCCGGTATCGGCGCGAGCGGGTTCAACGGCTGGCAGGGCTTCCTGGACAACGCACGACCCGGAGCGCGACTACGGTCTATCGGACTTCGACGTCGACCATCGGCTCGTCGGCAGCTTCGTCTACAACCTGCCCTTCGGCAGCGGCGAGAAGGTGCGCCGGCGACGCGACCGGCGTGAAGAACGCGGTTGTCGGCGGCTGGCAGGTCAACGGCATCTATACCTGGCAGCGTGGGTTTCCGATCACGATCACGGCCGCCGATCTCGGCGGCCTGAACGACACCTTCGGCACCAACCGCGCCGATCTGGTCGGGGACCCGAACACCGGCGAGCGCACCGTGAACCGGTGGTTCAACACGGCAGCCTTTGCGCAGCCGGCGCTCGGGGCGCTCGGCAACCTCGGACGGAACACCGAACGCGGGCCGGGGGTGAACAACCTCGATCTCGCGCTCTTCAAGAACTTCTCGGTGACAGGCGGCGTGCGGCTGCAGTTCCGGCTGGAGTCGTTCAACGCGTTCAACCATACGCAGTTCGGGAATGTCTCGACGAACCTCACCGCGCCGAATTTCGGCGTCGTGACGTCGGCGCGCCCGGCTCGCATCAATCAGTTGGGCCTGAAGTTACTGTTCTGACGCTGGCTCGAGCCAGCCGCGCCGCCTCCGGAACCTGACGTCGTGGATCCTCCTCCCCCACAGCGTCCGGACGTCCGGCAGGCGGCGCGGCTTCGTACCGGCGGGTTAAAGTAGTTCAGGACATGACCATCGCATCGCGGGTCAAGCCTGTTCTGATTTGGATTGCAGGGATCTGGGTACGTGCTCTGTACGGGAACCGGTAGCCTCGAGGCGCGGCAGCCGCCCGACCCGGCCGTGCTGCAGCAGCACGCCAAGGAGGGGGAGCGTGCGCTTGCGGAGGGGCGGTACCCCGACGCGGAGAAGGCGTACGAGATGCTGCGGAAGCTGAGCCCAGGCACGGCGGAGGTTCATGCGCGTCTCGGCTTGATCTACTTCCAGCAGGGCAAGTTCAACGAGGCCATCGCACCGCTGCGCGAGGCCCTCCGGCTGAAGCCGGGTCTGCCAAAGGTCGATGCGCTGCTCGCCATGTCGCTCTCGGAGCTGGGCAAGTACGACGAGGCGCTTCCGGTCGTGACGAAAGCCTTCTCGCAGACCGCCGATCCGGTCCTGCGGCGCATGGCCGGGCTCCACCTCCAGCGTATCTACACGGGACTGGGACGCGATCGCGACGCCGTCGACGTGGCGCTGCGCCTGTCGCGCCTGTATCCGGACGACCCCGAGGTGCTCTATCACTCCGGCCGGCTGTTCGCGAACTTCGCCTACCTGCAGACGATGAGGCTGGCGACTGTTGCGCCCGATTCCGTGTGGCTGCACCAGGCGGCGGGGGAAGCGAACGAGAGCCAGGGTCTCTACGACGCCGCGATCCGCGAATACCGGCAGGTGCTCACGGCCGCGCCGCGCCGGCCGGGCATCCATTTCCGGATCGGTCGCGTGCTGCTCCAGCGATCGAACGGCGACGCCGCAACCCCTGAGATGCTCGCAGGCGCGGGCGAAGCGCGGAAGGAGTTCGAAGACGAGCTCGCGCTGGATCCGACGAACGCGAACGCCGCCTACGAGCTCGCCGAGATGCATCGCAAGGCCGGAGAGCTCGAGCCGGCGCGCAAACTGTTCGAGCAGGCCGTGTCGCACTATCCAGCGTTCGAGCAGGCGCTCGTCGGACTCGGACGCGAACGCTCGATCGCGCTCGGCCGGCCGGCCGAAGGCGCTCCCTCATCTGCAGACGGCGCTCAAGCAGCAATCCCGAGAACGAGGTCGCCCACTATCAAGCTCGCGCAGGCATACCGGGCGCTCGGGAACTCGGCCGAGCAGGAGAAAGCGCTCGCCGAGTTCAACCGGCTGCGCAGCCTCGCTGCACGGCGCAGCGCGGTGCCCGAGACGAAGCGCGACGTCACGCCGCAGGCGCTCGATGTCAAGTCCGCCGAAATGACCGGGAGATGCAACGCCGCTGTGCGCCGCGGCCGCGATCGCCGCGTATCTGGCGATCGTGCCCACGCGCGCCATCCGAGGACGTGACGTTCACGGACGTCACGAAAGAGAGCGGCATCACCTTCTCGCACGTCTCGTCGCCTGAGAAGAAGTACATCCTCGAATCGATGAGCGGCGGCGTCGCGCGTCTTCGACTTCGACAAGGATGGCCTGCTCGACGTCTACCTGGTCAACTCGCCGACGGTCGCTTCGGCCGGCGACCGCCGGAGCGCGCGAAGCGAGCTGTGGCGCAACCGCGGCGACGGCACGTTCGTCGATGTCACGGACAAGGCAGGCGTGGGCTATCCGGGGTGGGGCATGGGTGCCGTCGCCGCCGACTTCGACAACGACGGCTGGGACGATCTCGTACGTGACCTGCTTCGGCCCGAATCGGCTCTATCGCAACAACGGCGACGGCACGTTTTCGGATGTCACCGCGAAGGCGGGTGTCGGCGATCCCCGCTGGTCGACCGGCGCGGCCTTCGCCGACTACGACGGCGACGGGTGGCTCGATCTGTTCGTCGCCAACTACGTCGACGTGCGGCTCGAGGCGCTGCCCGAGTTCGGCAAGGGAAAGTTCTGCGAGTTCCACGGGATTCCGGTTCAGTGCGGCCCGCGAGGGCTGCGCGGCTCCGGCGATTCGCTCTATCGCAACAAGCGGAGATGGCACGTTCGAGGACGTGTCCGAGCAAGGCCGGTGTGGCGGATCCCGACGGGCGCTTCGGCATGGGCGTCGCGTGGAGCGACTTCGACGGGGACGGGCACGCCGATCTCTTCGTCGCCAACGATGCCGGCCCGAACTTTCTGTACCGGAACAACGGCAACGGCACGTTCGTCGACGTGGCGCTGCAGGCCGGGACCGCGCTCAGCGAGGACGGCAAGGAGCAGGGCTCCATGGGCGTCGCCATCGGCGACTACGACCACTCAGGCGGCTGGAGCATCTTCGTCACGAATTTCTCGGACGAATACAACGCCCTCTACCGGCACGACAAGGGCGTTTCAGTTCACCGACGTGTCCTTCAGCTCGCAGACGGCGAAAGCCAGCATTCCGCTCGTCGGCTGGGGAACGCATTTCCTCGATTACGACAACGACGGCTGGCTCGACCTGCTCGTCGTCAACGGCCATGTCTACCCGCAGGTGGAGCGGGCCGGGCACGCCGACGCGGTACGCGCAGCGCAAGCTGCTGTACCGCAACAACCGCGACGGCACGTTCACGGAAGCCACGTCGTCAGCAGGTCCCGCGCTCAGCGAGCCGTCGGTCAGCCGCGGCTCGGCCGCGGGCGATCTCGACAACGACGGCGATCTCGACGTCGTCGATCAACAACCTGGATGGCGCGCCGACGGTGCTCCGCAACGACGGCGGCAACCGCGGCAGCTTTTCTCGTCGTGGACCTCGAAGGCCGCGCCGGCAACCGCAGCGCCGTTGGCGCCATCGTCACCGTCAGGCCGCGGATCTCGTCCAGCGCGCAGAGCGGCGCAGTGGCGACAGCTATCTGTCGCACAGCGATCCCGCGGCTGCACTTCGGACTCGGAACACGTACGAAGGTCGATTCGATGGAAGTGCGATGGCCGAACGGGACCGTGCAGCGATTCGGCGAGATTCCTGCCAACACGTTCATCAAGATCGTGGAAGGCGCGCCCGCGCCGCAGACGATTCGCCACGAACGGTCGCGATGATCCTGCAGAGCTTCGGGAAATAGCATCCCGTCGAGATCGGCGCAGCCGCCACCAGCTACATGTCCGCCGACGGCGCGTACAAGGAGCTATTATCGGCGTGTCAGAACCGGGTACCGGGTGGTGGTGTATTGACGCCAGGGTGGATCACGCCGAGGTAATCGCACGATGACGCTGCAACAGGCGGTGGTGCTCGGGCTTCAGGCCAGCATCCTGCTCACCGTGTTCGGATTCGGCATGCAGACGACGGCGCACCAGATGCTGTACCTGATGCGGCAGCCGGGCCTGCTCGCCCGATCGATGCTCGCGATGTTTGTCGTGATGCCCATCATTGCGGTGATGCTGGTGTGGACCTTCGACCTGCGGCCGGCGTTCGAAATCGCGCTGGTCGCGCTGGCGATCGCGCCGGTGCCGCCGCTGCTGCCGAGGAAAGAGGGCAAGGCTGGTGGCCAGTCCGCGTACGGGTTGGGCTTGATGGCCGCCGTGTCCCTGCTGGCGATCGGCATCGTGCCGCTCTCGGTGGAGATCCTGGGGCTCTACTCCGCGCAGCCGTTGCACATGTCGCCGGCGGCCGTCGCGAAGGTGGTCGTCGTCATGACCCTGCTGCCGCTGACCGCCGGTGTGATCGTTCGGACGTTCGCTCCGGCGATCGCCGATCGCCTGAACAGACCGACGACGCTCGTCGGCACGGTGCTGCTGCTCTTTGGCGCCGGGGCGCTGCTCGTCGGGGCGATGCCGGTAATAGTCAGCTTGATTGACGGCAAAACGCTGCTTGCCATCTCGGCGTTCGTTGTCGCCGGCGTGGCGGTCGGCCACGTGCTCGGCGGGCCCGAGCCAGAGAACGCGACAGTGCTGGCGCTGTCAACGGCCAGCCGTCATCCCGCGATCGCGCTGGCGGTGGCGAAGGTCAACTTTCCGAATGAGCCGTATCTGGGAGCCACGATTCTGCTGTATCTGCTCGTGCTCACCGCGATCACGGTGCCGTACGTGCGCCTGCGTCGCCTTGCGGTGGGCGTTACAAGGTCCGAATCAAAGGCGTGAAGCCAGGGCCAACCAGCTAACCGCTGCTGGAAGCTGTAGACTCGCCTGAGGAATCCCCGGACCGACGAAAGAGAGAACCCGCGAATGAGTCAAGTGAACAGTGCGACGCCCAGGCCAGGGGAGAGGTCGTCAGAAAACGCTCCTCGAGCGGATGTTGTCGCTCGTCGCCGACGTCAGGCAGGAGGAAGTGGCGGGCGCGCTGCTGATGACGCTGTTGATGTTCCTCATCCTCGCCGCGTACTACGAGCTCAAGACGGCCCGCGAGGTGTTCATCCTCGCGCAGGGCGGCGCCGAGGTGAAGAGCTACTCGTCGGCCGGGCAGGCCCTGCTCCTCCTCGTGCTCGTTCCCGCCTACGGCGCCTTCGCGTCGAAGGTGAATCGCGAGCGGCTCGTCACGTGGGTGACGCTGTTCTTCGTCGGGAACGTTCTGCTGTTCGCGCTTGCGTACCAGGCCGGCCTGAACATCGGGATCGCCTACTTCCTCTGGGTCGGCATCTTCAACGTGATGGTGATCGCGCAGTTCTGGGCGTTCGCCAACGATATCTTCACGGCGGAGCAAGGCAAGCGGCTCTTTCCGCTCATCGGTGTCGGCAGCAGCCTGGGTGCCTGGGTCGGATCCGTGCGCGCGGGACATCTCGTGGGGACGCAGGGCCCAATGCGACTGCTGCTCTCCGCTGCCGGCATCCTCGTCATCTGCACGCTGCTGGCTCGCGTCGTGAGCCGCGTGACGGCACGCGCGGACCGCAGCGCGGCGGCCGCGGCCGCCGCGGCCGCCGCCGAGAAGCCGCTGGGCAAGGAAGGGGGCTTCGAGCTCATTCGCAAGGACCGTTACCTGCTCCTCATCGCCATGCTCACCGTGCTGCTGAACGTCGTCAACACGTCAGGTGAGTACCTGTTCGGGCGCTACGTGGTCGAACAGGCCAACGCGCTGCAGGGGACGGGCGTGGAGCTGGCCGCGGCGCGCGAGCGGTTCATCGGCCAGACCTACAGTCAGCTGTTCAGCACGGTGAACCTGGTCGGGTTCCTGCTGCAGATGTTCGTGGTGTCCCGCGTGTTCAAGTACCTCGGCGTCGGCAAGTCGCTGTTCATTCACCCGCTCGTCGCCGGCGTGGGCTACCTGTTGATGCTGCGCGCGCCGTCGCTCCAGCTCATGACGTGGGTGAAGGTCGCGGACAACAGCCTCGACTACTCGCTCGGCAACACGACCAAGCAGGCGCTGTGGCTGCCGACCAGCCGCGAAGCCAAATACAAGGCCAAGCAGGCCGTGGACTCGTTCTTCATGCGGGCCGGCGACGTCATTCAGGCCGCGGTCGTCTTCACGGGCGAGCGCCTGGCGTTCTCCGTGCCCGGGTTTGCGGCCATCAACGTCGTGCTCGTCGGCGCGTGGCTCGGTGTGGCGGGACTGCTTCGCGTCGCGCTCCGCCGCAAGGCGGAGGAGTCACGGTCGGCAGAACTGTGACCCGTGACCCCGCGCTTTTACAGCGTTCTCAAAAACGCTCTCTAAGCCAGCGCCTTGCCGTATAGCGCGATCAGACGGCTCCACGCCTTCTCGGCCTGCGGCTCGTTGTAGACGCCCGAGTCGGGAGGGCACCAGCCGTGCGCCGCGCCCTCGTAGACCTCGATCTCCGCGGACAGGTTCGCCTTGGCGAACGTCTCCTTCAGCACGGTCTTGTCATTCGGCGACCGTGCGTCGTCGTTCGCGGCAATCGCGACCAGGAACTGTGCCTTCGTCTTCGCCGCCTGAACGTGCGGGCTGCTCGGCGTATCGTTGACGAGCCCGCCGCCGTGGAACGAGGCGACGGCGCCGACGCGATCGGGCATCGCGGCCGCGGTGCGAAACGCGATCGGGCCGCCCATGCAATAGCCCTGCGTGCCGATCTTCCGGTTCTTCGCGACTGACGCCTGCTGGTCCAGCCATCCGATGAACGCCTTCGCGTCGGACATGTGCGTCGTCTCGTTCAGCGCCTGCGCGAGCGGCCGCAGCTCCGGGATCGGGGTTGCGGAGCCCTTGTCCGCCGTCGGCGCTTTCTTCACGCGGTAGAACGGGTTCACGACGAGCACCGAATAGCCCGACTCGGCGAGCCTCTTGCCCATCTGCCGGAACGCTGGCCGCAGCCCGAAGATGTCGGGCCAGATCGAGCACGGCGGCTCCAGTGCCGGTCGCCGGGTGCACGAAGTAGCAGTCGGCTGAGCCGTCGGGCGTCGTCACGGTCACGTCCGCTTCGGTCACGGCGACTGCGTTCGCGACGCGCGGCAGCATCATCGTCATGCCCGCTCCGAGGAGCACGCCGAACTGGCGGCGCGTCACCAGGCCGAGCGCCTCGTAGTTCTCTCGATCCTGCTCAAAATGATCCTGATCGCACATGTCGACTCCTTGCCGCCGCGTGATCGCGAATCTTCGGTGAAGTATCGCATCCGGCTGCTATCGGGGCAGCCTCGCGGTCCGGTTCGAGACGATTGTAATCGGCCCGGAGAGATGAAGCCGCGTAAAAGGTAACCTCACCCTCAACCAAGCATTACCGCTCCCTTACCTCGAGGCCGACCCTCGGCTGCCACGTCTGCCGTCCAATGTATCGACGGTCAGGCATTTGCGCCTGGTTTCATTCGCGAGGCGATTCATGGCGATTATCGAACACGTCAGCGGCACGGCATTCGTGGTCGCGGAGTTCAGAGCTGAAGAAAACGCTGAACCGGCGCCCCTGTATACAGATACGATCGTTGGACTGTTTCTCAACGAAGACAGCAAGCGAGCCGCCAAACGTGTGACGGACGACTTTCCCCTCATCAAGGAACCGGTCAAGCTCCGAACGAAGTACTTCGACGACGCGCTCGTGAAGCAGCTTCGATCGCATGTGCGCCAGGTTGTGATTCTCGGATCCGGCCTCGACACCCGCGCTGTGAGGAAGGCCGCCGCCGGCGTGACCTACTACGAGATTGACGATGCCGAGACGCTGGAGCTCAAGCGAACGCGGTACGACGAACTGGGCTTTGATCTCGACCTGAAGCTCATTCCCGGGAACTATGTCAACGATGGGATGATCGATCTGCTGGCTCGGAACCACTTCGATTTCGACCAGCCCACCTACGTCATCTGGGAGGGCAACGCCATGTACTTGCCGCTCGACCGGATGAAATGGGTCCTGCGCGAGCTTGGAACGCACGTGTCGCGATTTCACCTCTCCTTCGACTACATGTCGGAGGCGGTGATCGCGAAGGCCACCGGCGACCCGGGCGTCACCAAACTGGTCGAGAGCTTCGCGAATATGGGTGCGCCGTGGCTTTCAGGCGTCAGCGACATCCAGAGTCTCGCGCACGACCTCGGGCTCGGCCTCACCGAAAATTTTCGGATGGCCGAGCTCTCTCGAATCTACCGTCCCAACCGTCAGGTCACGTCGCGGATCTTCGATTTCTACTCTGTGTGCACCGTGTCCGGCGGCCGCGATCGCAAACGCGCCTGATCGAAGCGCAGTCGCCACGCAGGCTTCGGGCGGGATTCGCCTGTAGAATAGCCGTCGCTGCAAGTTAGCTTCGGCGTTCTGCACTGGAGCGATATTCCATGAATCTCCGCCGCGTCGTTCTCGTCTCGTCGCTCCTCGTCGCGGTCGTGGCCGCGATCGTCCCGTCCGCGCAGCAGGGGCCGCCGCCGGCTCCTGCAACGCCGCCGCTGCCGCCCGCGCGGGGCGCCCTCGCGGTCCGTCCGGAAGCCGCCAGCACGATCCTCGCCGCGGTGAAGCCGGCAGCCGGCTTCACCGTCAGCGTGTTTGCCACGCCGCCGATCGTCAACTACCCGGCGTGCATCACCGCGACCCACGACGGCGTGGTCTTCGTCTGCGTCGATCGCAATGGCTCGCTGCAGACCGATCCCGGCATGGGCTACATCGCGAGGCTCGTCGACAAGGACCGCAACGGTCAGGCCGATGAATACACGGTGTTCGCGACGCTCGACAGTCCTCGCGGCGCCGCGTTCGACGGCGAGACCTTGTACGTGTCGCACCCACCGTTCGTCACGGCCCTGCGCGATACGGACGGTGACGGTGTCGCCGACGATCGGCGCACGCTCGTTCGCGGACTGGGATTCGGGTTGGACTTCCGCGGCGCCGATCACACGACCAACGGCATCGAGCTTGGAATCGACGGCTGGCTCTACGTCGCCGTCGGCGACTACGGATTCGTGAAGGCCACCGGTGCCGACGGGCACGAGATTCAACTGCGGGGCGGCGGCAACGTCCGGGTGCGCCCCGACGGCAGCGACCTCGAGATCTATTCGCGCGGCACGCGCAACGACTACGACCTGGCGATCGATCCCTACCTGAATCTGTTCGCGCGCGGCAACACGAACGACGGCGGTGGCTTCGACATCCGGATGTACCACTTCGTCTCGGGGGCCACGTTCGGCTATCCGTCGCTCTTTCGCAACTTCAGCAACGAGGTCGTCCCGCCGATTGCCGACTACGGCACGGGATCGGGGACCGGGATGTTGTACGTCCACGACGCCGGCCTGCCAGAGCCCTTCGGCAACACACTCTATTCCGTCGATTGGGGCAAGAACCTGGTCTTTCGCCACCCGCTCCAGGCGAAGGGATCGTCGTTCGCCGTCGGGCAAGAGGACTTCGTGACCGTACCGAGACCGACCGACATGGCGATCGACGGCAGCTCTCAGCTGTACCTCGCGAGCTGGGACGGCGGGCAGTTCCGTTATGCCGGCGAGAACGTCGGCTACGTCGTCCGGCTGACGCACGCGAACGTCAAAGCCTCGCCACCGATCGATCTCACGGCGGCCACCGACGCGCGGCTCGTCGAGCTGATCGGATCCGCGAATCTCGTGCTGAGCCGGGCGTCTCAGGCGGCGCTGCTGAGGCGCGGCCGGTCGGCGGATCGGATCGCCCTGCTCGAGCGCCGTGCCGCGAGCGGAACGCTGCACGGCCGCGTCGCGGCGATCTTCACGCTGAAGCAGCTTGCCGGTCCGGATGCGACGCCGTCGCTCGTGAAATTGGCCGCCGATGCCGGTGTGCGAGCCTTCGCGCTGCGCGCGCTCGCCGACCGTCGCAGCGAGATTGCCGACGGGTCGAAACCGCTGTTCGTCAAGGCGCTCGCGGACCCCGACCCTCGCGTCGTGCTCGAGGCGATCTCCGGGCTGAGGCGCATGGGCGCCACGGACGCGGCGGCCAGCATGCTGCCGCTCACCGCGAGCAAGGACCCGGTCATCTCGAACGTGGGCATCAATGCGCTCGCGGCGCTTTCGGCGATCGACGCGCCGCTCGCTGCCGTGAGAGGCTCGTCCGACGACATCGCTGCGGGCGCGCTGCGCGTGCTCCAGCAGATCCATCAGCCCGCTGTGGTCAGCGGGTTGATCTCCGCGGCATCGGACACGAAGCTTTCCGCGCGCCGCGGCGCGATCCTCCAGGCGCTGGCGCGCCTGCACAATCGCGAGGGTGTGTGGCGCGGCACGCTTGCCGAGTGGTGGGGAACTCGTCCCGACACCACTGGCCCCTACTACGATCCGGTTGCCTGGGAAGAGAGCGCACGGATCCGCGGCGTGCTCACGACCGCGCTGCTCGAAACGGCGGCCGGCGGCGGATCGCGCGATGCTTTCACGAGACTGGCGAGCGATCTTCAACGCAACCGCGTGCTGCCTCCCGGCGGCGCGGAACTCTTGACGACGCTGGCAGTCGATCGGCACGCGCTGCTCTCAGACGCCGCCCGTGCGCTGGTCGGCAAGGCTCGGCTCGACGTCGATGCGACGACCGGCCAGCTGCTGGAGCGGATCGCGAGCGCGCAGACCGGGCTACCGCGCCGCCGTCGTGGGAATGGTCGTCGCCGCCGGACCGCCGACGCCGCCTGCCGGCGCCATCCTCAGGTCGGCCGCGGCCGATCGATCGCTGAGCGCCGAGGTGCGCGCATCCGCATTCACCGCGCTTGCGTCCGCCGGCCCGGAGTCAATCCGTCGATCGATCGACGTATTCTCCAGCCTGGCCGCGCCAACGCTCGAGGCGCCTCTCGAAGCGGTCTGGACTCAGTTCATTTCCGCGCCGGCGCACGTCGAGAACATTGAGGTCTGGCGTGAGCTGGCGGACGGTAAAGATCCATCGGGGCAGCGGCTCGCGTTCGCAGTGCTCCTTCAGCTTGCGGCCGACCCGCCGGCCGTTGGACGCGGCGGGCGAGGCGGCGGTGGTCGCGGTGGTGGAGGCGGCCGCGGTCGAGGCGGGCCGAGCCAGGCCGCCGTCGAGGACGCGCGCACGGAGGCGCGCTCGATCATCGACGCCGCGTGGACGACACCGGCCGCTCCGAGCCTGGTCTGGGCCGTTGGCCGTACCGGCGCCGTGCGTTACCGCGATCGTGTCACCGAGGTCGCTAGCTCACCGGCGACCGACGTTCGTGAGGCGGCAGCCACCGCGCTCGCGCGGCTGGACGCGCTGGCACTGAAGCCCGCGGCGGCTTCGTCTGCCGCCTCGTCGACCGAAGCTGGTCCAGCCGTCGCATCGATCCCTTACGACGAGCTCACCGGCAGGCTCGCGAAGATGACTGGCGATGTCGCGTTAGGGAGGAAGCTCTTCGCGCAGCAGGCCTGCACGGCGTGCCACACGACGGATCCGGGCGAAACCGAGAAGGGCCCGTACCTCGGCGGCATCCTGTCGCGATACAGCAGGGCAGAAGTCCTCGAGTCCATCCTGCGGCCGGCGGCGAAAGTCGCGCAGGGGTTCGCGACCCACTCGTTCACGACGACCGGCAAGCGGCAACTGACCGGTTTCGTCGTGCGCGAAGGGCAGGACGACGTGGTGATCCGGGATTTGACCGGCGCGGAGACCACGCTCCGAAAGAACGAGATCGCCGCTCGCAGCGTCGGCGAGGGTTCGGTGATGCCGCCCGGCCTCGTGGATACGCTGACGCTGCGCGACCTCGCATCGATGCTCGCGTTCCTCGAATCGACCGGCGTCAAGTGACGGGTCGAAAGAGCTGACGAACACGCATCGAACGCACTGAAGCTACTGTACGGCCGATGCGCGACACCGAGGTGCTCATAGTCGGCGCGGGACCTACCGGGCTGGTGTTGGCCCTTTGGCTCACACGGCTTGGCGTTCGCGTCCGCATCGTCGACAAGACGCCGGAGCCGGGGACGACGTCGCGGGCGCTTGCCGTGCACGCGCGGACACTGGAGTGGTATCGCCAGATCGGACTCGCCGACCACGTCGTCGCGCGTGGACGCCGGATGTCGTCGATCAATCTCTGGGTACGGGGCGCGCGAGTGGCCCATGCGACGCTCGGCGACATCGGAGCGGGCATCAGCCCGTACCCGTACGTCCTGATCTTTCCGCAAGACGAACACGAACGTGTGTTGATCGATCGCCTGCACGACGCCGGTGTCGACGTCGAGCGAGAGACCGAGGTGGTCGGATTCGAGGAGATCGCGGGCCGCGTGCGCGCCAGTGTGAAGCGTCGGGATGGCGCGATCGAAAGATGTGATGCAGCCTACATCGCCGGGTGTGACGGCGCGCATTCCGTCGTGCGCCAGACGCTCGGCATCGGATTTCCTGGCGGCACCTACGAACACACCTTCTACGTCGCCGACGTCGATGCGCGCGGCCCGGTGATGAACGGTGAGCTGCACGCCGCCCTGGACGAGACAGATTTTCTCGCGGTCTTTCCACTGAAGGGCGACGGGCGCGCGCGACTCGTCGGGATCGTGCGCGATGCCGCCCCGCACGAGGATGGGGATCTCTCCTGGGACGACGTGAGCACGCGCGTCATGAATGGATGCGCATCGTTGTCGAGCGCGTGCACTGGTTCTCGACCTACCGCGTCCACCATCGCGTCGCGGATCAGTTCCGCAAGGGCCGCGCGTTCCTTCTCGGCGACGCCGCGCACATCCACAGCCCCGTGGGCGGGCAGGGGATGAACACCGGCATCGGCGACGCGGTGAACCTCGCGTGGAAGCTCGCCGCCGTCCTGCGCGGGCGCGCCGACGTATCGGTGCTCGACAGCTACGAGCCGGAGCGCATCGGCTTCGCACGACGCCTGGTCGCGACGACCGATCAGGCGTTCGCCGGTGTGACGAGCCCAGGCTGGATCGCGCGGCGCCTGCGGCTGGACGTCGCGCCGCTGGTGGTGCCGTCGATCTTCAGGTTCCACGCCACGCGCCGTTTCATGTTTCGAACTGTCTCGCAGACCGCCGTGAACTATCGTGGCAGCAGCCTCAGCGAGGGAGGCAGCGGAGCAGTGCACGGCGGCGACCGGTTACCGTGGGTTGCGCCGCCGGTGAACGGCAGCGACAACTTCGCGCCGTTGACGTCGCTCGACTGGCAGGTCCATGTCTATGGGGAGGGGAGCCGCGAACTGCTCGCGCTCTGCAAACAGCGCTCGCTCGCGGTGCACGTGTTTGCATGGCGCGAGGAGTGCGATCGCGCCGGCCTTGTCCGCAATGCCTTGTATCTCGTGCGGCCTGACGGGTTCATCGGCCTGGCAGATCCGCACGCGCGCCCGGACGTGCTGGCGTCCTACCTGGACGCGCGAGAACTGACGCCGCGAAGCGGAGAATGATCGACAGTCGTCCGGCTGAAGCCGGACACTACAGCATCAGTGAAGCGGCGCCGTTCACTTGCCGCGGGTCGCGCGCCGCTCGTCGTCGAAGCCGAACGCGTAGAGCGTGCCGTCGCGCGTGCCGACGTAGACCTGCCCGAGCCCGCTCCAGAAGCTGCCGGGCGACGCGGACGTCGGCATCGCCTTCCCGCTCTCCCACAGCCGCTTGCCGGTGCGCGCCGTCGTAGGCGTGGAGCACCGCGGGCCGCCCTTGCCCGCTGCGGCGCCGCCGACACGCCAGTGGCCAGCGCGAAGACGACGCCGTTGACGATCAGCGGCGTCGAGGGAGACGCGAGGTCGTGAGAGACCCATCCAGGTGCGAGCGACAGCGCACCGCCGGCGCCGGGCAGCTTCAACGCAACCACCGCCCCGTTCGAGACCGCACCGTTGGCGGCGGCGACGCCGGCGGCGATGCGACCGGCAACCGGAACAAGAATCCACGCCGCCGTGAGGTCGCGTAGCAGGCGCGCCCGCGCCGGCTGGCGCTGCTGGCCGAGCCGCATCCTGCCACGCGCCAGCGCTGCGCCACCTGCGCCGGCGCCGAGCACGGTCTTCAGATGCCAGGAGCGGCGTCGAGTGATTCGGCGCCGCCGAGCGACGCGGCATCGAGCAGGACGACCCGGCCGTCCTTCGTCGCGGCGGCGACGATCTCCTTGTCGTCGTGGCGGAGGATCGTCGGTCCGGTCACGAAATCGGCGTCGGGCTGCGTGAACCAGTCCTTGAGCTGCAGCGTCTTCGCGTCGAGCGCGACGATCGCATTGGCCTTGCCGTCTCCGGTCGCCTTGCCCGCGCCGATCGCCGCGATCAAGGTGCCTCCGGCGTGAACGCCACCGCGCCGACGATCTCGCCGCCGTTGGTCTTCCACGACACGACCGGCTTCGCGTCGCTGTCGAGATCGATCGCCCACACGGCGTTCGGCGCACCGCCGCAGCTTCCCGACGTCGCGGTGTAGATCGTCGTGCCCACGCGCGACGGGCGCGGACCAGCGGGCGTTGGCCGGCACGAACGGCGCCGGGCTCTGCATGTCCTTGCCCGACGGCAGACCGAGCACGTGCAGCATGCCGTCGCTCGAGACGACGTAGGCGACGCCGGACGGCCGGAAGAGGAAGCCGAACGCTCCGCCCTCTTCCATGCGGCGGCGCGCCGGGAATGCGCTCGACCGCTTGTGCGCCCGCGGCCTGCCGGCGGGGCGAGGACGGCGGCAGCGAGCTGCGCCGCGCGCGGCACCAGGCGCACCGGCGCCGGCGCCGCGCGCCGCACCCGACGGATCTCCCGAGGTGCGTCCGACCGCCGCCCGCACGGCCTTCGGCCGGCACGCCTTCACCGGGCTCGCCGAGCAGGCTGCGGTACCCGACCGCGGCCCCGCCCGAAGCTCAGGGCAGTGGCCGCGGCAGTGGCCGAAGGTCCGAGGCTGACGATGCGCGTCGCGCCGGACGTCATGCCGCCGCCGCACGCCGCGGTCGGTGAGGGCAGAGCGGCATCGAAATGACGCTGCCAGACGACGTAGCCGGTGTCGTTGTCGATCCCGTAGACGTTGTTCGAGCTGCCGGCGACGACCGACATCGGCACGAAGAGCGTGACGCCGCTCGCCGTCACACCGTGCGCCGAGACCGTGCACGCCGCGCGGCTGGTTGTCGAGCTTCGACGTCCACTGCAGCGCGAAGCCCGGCTTCGACAGGGAGGCGACGGAGATCTTGTCGTCGGTGCGGATCCAGCAGGTCCGCTGCGCATCGGCGAGCGCCGTCAGCCACTGCGAGCCGCCGCGCCCGGGCTGCGCCCGAGGGTCCCCGCCAGCAGCGGCGACGATCACCAACACGACACGTGGACGCGCATCACGATCCGCCTCCTACCTGGCGACGCCGAAGCAATAGAGGACGCCGTCGAACGTCGCGATGTAGGCGCGGCCGTTCGCGACGGTCAGGCCGCTGAAGTGATTCCACGACTCGATCTGGGTGCCGCTCGACCAGAGCTCCTTGCCGGTCTGCCCGTCGAGCGCGTAGAGCGCGGCGCGCCGCGACGTCGGCACGCGACGCGCCGGGACCCGAGCTCAGGCCGCCGCCGTAGACCGCGCCGCCCGGCTCGTTCCAGGCGACGTCCGGCACCACCTGCGTCGCGTCTTCACCGGCCGCATACGCGAACACGATCCCGTTGGCGATCACCGCTTCGTCGCGCGAGGTCCATGTCGCGCGACAGCCACGCGGGCGTGAGCTGCCACTTGCCGGCGCGCTCTTCGAGCTTGAACGCCGCGACGCCGCCGCCGGTCGGGCCGCGCGTGCTCGATCGGCGCCTTGAACGCCTTGCTCACCGGTCCCCAGAACGGCGCCAGCACCCACTGCGTGCCCTTCGCGTCCTGCCACGCGCTCAGCGCGCCCCAGATGCCCTTCGCGTCGAACGCCTGCGCGTCGTTGCAGATGAGCGGCGTCGTGTGCAGCGTCGTCCGATGATCCTCGCCGCCGAGCCCGTCGCGATCGAGCAGCCACAGCCGGCATTCCTTGCTGGTGCCGACGAGGAACTTGCGGCCGCGATGGTCGAAGACCATCGGCGTCGTGTTGACGTCGAGGTCGCGCCGCCACAGCCAGTTGGCGTTCGGCGCGCCGAAGTAGTCCGCGAGCTGCAGCTGCTTGTTCGCGTCGAGCTTCACGCCGACGATGCCGTTGCCGAGCCGGCGGGTCAGCGGATCGAACATGCGCGTCGCCGGTGCCGAGGTAGACCGTGCCTTCCGGAGCGATCGCCGCGCCGCGGCGGCCCCACAGGCCGCCGCCGGCGGGAATGAAGGCGCTGGCGCGGCGGGTGGCGAGATCGAACGAGTAGAACGCGTTCGTCAGGCCGCCGCAGCCCTGCGCCGTCGCCGTGTAGATCACGCCGTTGTGCAGGTTGAGCGCGTACGGCTTGCCGCCGCCGGGGATGAACTTCTCGGGCGGCGCGACGTCCTTGCCGTCGGCGAGGTTCACCTGGCGCAGCCGGCCGTCCCACGACACCGCGTAGACGGTGTATGTTCCCGGCGACGCCTGCGGCCATCGTCGGCACGGCCGTCTGGCCGCCGGGGCACAGCGTGTCGTTCGTGCCGCCGGGGTTCGCCAGCGTGCTGTCGAATTGCCGATGCCAGATCTCCTTGCCGCGTCGCGACGTCGATGCCGAACAGGTCGTCGGAGACGCCGGCGACGACGGCGAGCTCACGCGCGCCGTCCGCGCGTGGTCACGCGTTCGGCGACGAGCGGCGCGAACAGGTTGTGCATCGCGCGCGGCTTGCTCTCGAGCTTCAGCTTCCACAGCAGCTTCATGCTGCCGACGTTGGCCGGCGTGAAGACCTTCTCGTCGCGCACCCAGCCGGTGCGCGCCGTTGTCGACGCCTTCGGTCAGGAAGTCGGACGCGCTTCCGATCGCGGTCGAGCACAACAGAATGACGATTCCAACCTTCGCAAGTCGCATAGCGCCTCGTGTGTCGCCAGAGTGGATACGGAATCATAAGACAGTGGCGGCGTTTGCGGGCGGCCGCATCGCGGGTGGGCGTCCCGTCTCGCAGTGCGAAAGAGCGACTCGTTGGCGCGTCCCGGCGCCATTTGAGGCAGAATGGACCTCGCGCGGCGGTCGACGCTGCGCCAGAAAAGGAGAGTTCCGTGCGGGTGCCGTCCGTTCGCGTTGCGTCGTGCGTCGCCGGTCTCGTTCTCGTGGCCGCAGTCGCGATCACCGCTCGCCAGGATCCGCAGCCCATCGTCCCGTCAGGCGCGGGCATGCCGGACGGTCCCGGGAAGGACGCCACCGTCAGGTCGTGCGGGACCTGTCACGAGACGCGCCGCGCCGCCTCCGTGCGATTGACGCGCGACGGATGGGCCGCGGTCATCGACAACATGATGAAGCGCGGCGCGAAGGTGTCGAACGAAGACTTTCCCGTGGTTCTCGACTACCTCACCACGCACTTCCTCGGCCAGGCGCCGCAGCCGCTGAACGTGAACACGGCGCAGCAGATCGATCTGGAATCCGCCGGCGGGCTCCTGCGACGCGAGGCTGCCGCCGTCGTGCGCTATCGGGAAAAGAACGGCCGGTTCAAGTCCCTGGATGACCTGAAGAAAGTGCCCGGCCTCGACTTCAAGAAGATCGACAGCCGCCGCGACTTCATGACGGTGATGTAGCCCGGAACGGAGCCACGTGACGCGCTCCGCCGGATAGTCGTTCGAACAGGAGAGATCATGTCCAACGGCATTTCCCGACGTCACTTCTTCTTCGGCACCCTGCTCGCCGGCATCGTTCCCCGCGCCGGGTTTGGCAGCGTGCCTTCCCTCAAGGCACTGGGCTATCAGTCGCCGAACGAGAAGATGCATATCGGCGCCGTCGGCGCCGGCGGCCGCGCGCTCGGCGTGCTCGGTGGCCTCGACTCCGAGAACATCGTCGCCATGGCGGACGTGGACTGGACGCGTGGCGCCGAAGGCTTCACGCGCTGGGACAAGGCAACGAAGTACAAGGACTACCGCCGGATGTTCGACAAGGAGAAGAGCATCGACGCGGTGACGGTCATCATTCCGGATCACATGCACGCGGCGGTTGCGCTGGCCGCGATGCAGCTGGGCAAGCACGTCTACGTCGAAAAGCCGTTGACGCGTACGCCGTGGGAAGCGCGGCTGCTCACCGATGCCGCGGCGAAATACAAAGTCGCGACGCAGATGGGAAACCAGGGCTACTCGCACGATGCGACGAGAGTGGCCGCCGAGATCATCTGGTCGGGGGAGATCGGCGACGTCACCGAAGTGCACTCGTTCCGTGGACGCGCCAGCTGGCCGCAAGGCATGCAGACGCTCCCCGCGACGGAAAAGATACCGGACACACTCGACTGGGACCTGTGGCTCGGCAACGCTGCCGCGCGGCCGTTCACGTCGGGCGACGACGCGTATCGGACGGAATACAAGTCGCAGTTCGGTTTCTACCTGCCGTTCAACTGGCGAGGGTTCTACGATTTCGGCAGCAGCCTGATCGGAGACTGGGGGATTCACCAGCTCGGTCCGGCGAACCTCGCGCTGCGGCTGGGGAGTCCCATCAGCGTCGAGTGCACGAAGAAAGGCGAGGGACAGAGTCCATACACCTTCCCGCGCGGCGGCGTGGTCATCAAGTGGGAGTTCGCTGCCCGCGGCAGCATGCCGCCGGTCACCGTCTATTGGTCGGACACCGGGGAGTCGTTCACGCCGCCAGGCATGACCATCGAAGAGATGCGCGCGATCCCGGGTAGTGGTCCTGAGATCGAAACCGGCGGAGGGGGCGGTGGACGCGGGCGCGCCGGTGGAGGCCGCGGCGCCGCGCCGGCGGATGCTGCACCCGCAGAGGGCCGCGGCCGCGGAGGCCGTGGCGCAGGCGGCGGCCAGCAGCAGGGCAGCGGCTACAACACGGTGTTCGTCGGCGCGAAGGGCTATCTGGGTACTGGCGGCCGCGGTGAAAGCGTGGGTCTCCTGCCAGGATCGCGATGGGCGAGCTACGCGCTGCCTCCCCGCATGTTGAGCCGGTCACCCGGGCATCAGCGCGACTGGGTGCGGGCGTGCAAGGGCGGCGAACCCGCGTGCTCGAATTTTGGCGTTGCCGGCCCGTACACCGAGTGGATGGTGCTTGGCGCCGTCGCCGCCCGCGTCGAGGGCAAGCTGCTGTGGGATCCGAAGAAGATGGAGTTCACGAACAACAAGGACGCCAACAAGTACGTGAAGCCGATCTTCCGCAAGGGCTGGGAACTGAAGTCCGTTACGTAGAGGACTGCGTGCCTAAGGACGCCAGAACGGCTCGCCCGCTTCCACGAGCCGTACTGGCACCTCGGGAACGAAGCTCTTGATCCAGTTGGCCATTTCCAGCATCCCGGCTTCTTCCGAGATCGCGTGGCCCAGCATGATCCAGCCCTTCGCGATGCCGAGCGTGACGGCGTCGAGCACGTACGCCGGGCTGTCGAACGCTCCGTCGGCCTCCTGCTGCTCGCCGCTGATGACGACGTCGATTTCGGGGTTGTTCACCGGAGGAGTCGCGTAGCCGACGCCGAGCTGGATGCGGCTGACTCTCGCGGCCGGATCGCCCACGACCCTCAGCGCCCGCGCGCCGGATGCGCTTTTTCACGTCCGCTGCCAGCGCTCCCAGCGTCGTTTCCGGAACGATGAACCGATGTGAGTTGGGAGCGGTCTCGTACTTCGCGTCGAGGCCGATCGCCCGCGCAGAGCCGGCATAGGTGAAGTCGGGCCGCTGCGCGTGCATGTGATCGTGGATGCGGAAGATGACGATGTTGTGCTTCTCGAGGAGCTTCAGCTTCGTCTGGTAGAGCGGATCGCCGGAGACGACAGTCGTGTCGTCGCGGTCGTTCCAGAACGTATCTTCGTGCGGGACGATCATGTTGAGTCCCGCGGCGGCTGCTTTCTCGATGACCTCCAGCGTCACGAAGACCGTCGTCGCGATGCCCGTCACGTCCGAATCGGGACCTCCGCTCTTGAACGTGTCGCGGTAGGTGGCGTCGCGCCACGGCTGTCCAAGGTTCTTCTTGATGCGGTCGACGATTTCCCCAGCCTTCATCGCTCCGGGCTCCAGTACGGGTCGCCGGCCGGCACGTGCCGAACCGGAACCTCGGTGACGAAGCCTTTCAGCCAGGTTGCGCACACGTTCATGCCCGGATCCTCGGACGCGACGCGGCCGACGAGCACCAGTCCTTTCTTACCGCCGGAGAACGCCTGGTCGCGAGCGTATTCGGCGGACTCCCATTCGCGGACTTCGCCGGCCACGATGACATCGACGTCGGGAAGCATGTTCAGGGCGGCCTGTATCGGCGTCGATCCCGTGAGCAGGCCGACGCGCCTCACGCTCATGCGCGGATCACCGATCACACGAAGGCCGCCGCGCGAGCGCAGACGCTTTTTCACGGCTGCCGCCATGGCCTCGAGCGTGACCGCGGGCATCTCGATGCGCCGCGGGTCACCGCCCGATTGATACTTCGTCCATTCGAGCGCGGCCGCGAGTCCCTGCGCGAGCGGATCGGGAGTGCGCAGCCGCCAGTGCTCGCTCAGGCGAAAGACGACCAGGTTGTGCCTGGTGATGAAGTCGTTCTTCGCATCGAAGACACGATCGGCGGGCGGCGGCGCGGGCGGTGTCGAATCGCCGCTGCCGGGTGTGCCCGTGCCGGCGCCGCCCCGGCCGCCGCGGCCCGCCGGTGGGACTCGCGCGTCGCTCCTCGAATAGAACGTAGGGTGTGCGGTGACGACGAGGTTCGCCCCGGCCTTTACCGCTTGCTGCAGGACCTCCAGCGTCGCCATCGACGTGGTGACGATTCCCGTCGCGACCGTCGCCGGATCGCCGGCCTTCACGCCGTCGACGGAGTCGGTCTTCCACTCGGCGCCAAGGTTGCGCTTGACGCGATCGATCACGTCCTGCGCGGTAATCGCGGCGGCCGCATGCGTTCTCCGGCCGATGATGGCAGGCGCGGCGACCGCGTATGCGGCCAGCGCGGCGAACTCACGTCTGGACAAGTCCGTCATAAGGCTCCGGCGACGATTATGGATCGCCGGGGCCAAGGCTTTGGGCTTTGGGCTCTGGGCTTTGGCAAGGGCCTAAGATCCAGGCCGAAAGGCGAAAGCCTAAAGCCGAGAGCCCAAAGCCGAGAGCCCAAAGCCGAGAGCCCAAAGTGGCCGCCGGAGGCCTACACTTCTGGCCGACGGATCGGCGGTGCGATGCGACTCCTTCTTCTACTCCTCGTCTCGATCAGTGCGGCCTGTTCGGCCGGCACGAACGTCGACGAGCGCCGGTTTCAGCTCACCGGCGTGGTCGTCGGCCGCGAATCGTCGCCGCCTCGCATCGTCGTCGCGCACGACGCGGTGGCGGGATTGATGCCGGCCATGAGCATGCCGTTCGAGCTGAGCGGCGCCGCCCCGGCGTTGCGCGAGGGCGATCGCATCGTGGCGACGCTGGTCGTGACGACGAGTCGCAGCTGGCTGGAAAATGTGAGGATCTCGATGGCCGCAGCTGGCGCGACTGTGAGCGCGCCGATGGGCAACGCGAGCGAGCCGGGGGCGCTCGTGCCCGCGCTTCCATTGATCGACCAGGACGGCCGGCCGCTGACGCTGCGCGACTTCGCCGGACGGGTGCTGGTCGTGACGTTCATTTACACGCGTTGTCCGTTGCCGGACTTCTGTCCGCTGATGGTCAAGCACCTCGAGCGCGTGCGGCGCCGCGCGAACGAACAGCGCATCGGAGACCGCGTGGCCCTGCTGGGCGTGACCCTCGACCCGGCATTCGACACGCCCGCCGTTCTGCGCGCGTACGGCGAATCGGTGCTCCAGGGCGAAAATCGGTTCGACCAGTGGACGCTGGCCACGGGCGAGGTGACGCGAATCGAGGATCTGGCCAGGTTCTTCGGCGTCGGATCCCGGATGGATCAGGGACTCGTCACCCATACGTTGACGACAGCCGTCGTTGGCCATGATGGCCGGATCGTGCGAACATTCGCGTCGAACTCGTGGGGTCCCGAGGAGCTCTTCGACGTCGTGAGAACGAGCTGCGCGCGAGCGGCGGCGGAAGCACCGAAGTACCGACTGACCGGAGGTCAGCGATGGCACAGTGGGATCGGCGCCGCTTTCTCAGCGCGGCCGGTGTTGCGGGTGGCGGCCTCGTTGGATGGAACATTCTCGGTTCGAGTGGTGTGCTCGCTCAACAACCGCTCGCCGGCGTGCCGGACGAGATTCTCAATCCCGTCGAGGTGAGCGGCGCGGAAGCCGAGCCGGTGATGGGGACGCTTCCGGGGCAGAAGCGCATGTACGTCCTGCCGAACGACGCGGGCGAGTATCACCGCGTCGGCAGCCAGGTCATGAAGAGGATCGCGCGGCGGGAGGATACGGGTGACGTGCACGAGCTCGCGACGTTCAGCGGCAACGCCGGTGCGGCGATGCCGCGGCATGCGCATCTCGGCAGCCACGCCGCCGTGCTCGTCATGCGAGGCGAAATCGAATTCGAGCTGGCGGGCGATCGCTGGACCATGATGCGCGGGGACTTCGCCAACCTGCCGCCCGGAACGCCGCACGCGTGGACGATGAAGTCCGATGGCGCGCAGCTGGCGCTCTTCTCGATGAACCATCGCGTGGGCGCCGCGTTCACGGCGATGGGCGCACGGCAGGAAGGATCGCAGATCCCCGCGAACGTTGCGCATGACATCCCGCCCGATGCGCTGGCGCGCGCGGCGGCGGCCGCCGATTTTCAGCTCGTGCCGGCCGCGGCTTCAGCGGCCACGGCCGTTCGCGTCACCAATAAACAGCTGCCGCTGACGCCGGGCGCCTACGTGCTCGCGGACGGCGGCGGCGAGCGGTTCGGCGGCAACACGTTCCTCGCGCGGAACGCGAACACGACGGGACAATTCCTGTTCATCATCACCGAGGGTGGTCCTGGCGGCGGCGTCGGCGCGCACTTCCACGCGCGGCACTTCGAGAACTTCTATGCGCTCGACGGCGAGACGCTCGGGTGGGCGTACGGCAAGGCCGTGCCTCTGAGGACCGGCGACTACTTCCAGGCGCCGCCACGCAACCTGCACGGCTTCCGGCTGAATCAGCAGTACAACCGCTTCGCCGCGTTCCTGACCCCCGGCATCTTCGAGAATTTCTTCGTGATGATGGGCAGCCGCGGGCGGGGTAGAGCCGACGGTCGCGGAGGCGCACCACCGGCCGGCCGCGGAGAGGCGGAAGGGCGCGGCCGTGGCGCGTTCGCCGGCGGCGCCGCCGAGATGTTCCGATCGCTGCAGATGAGCGGCCGCGGCCCGGACGGATATCCGCTCGACGTGCACGCGCCGAAGCTGCCGCTGCCGCCGCAGGACCCGGTGTGGATCAAGGCAGCCGCGGCTGCATCGCTCTCCGATCGTGCGGCGCTCCTTGCGCACGCGCAGGCGATCTGCGGTGTTCCGATCAGCCGCGAGATCACTCCGGAACTTCGCCGCGCGCTCGCGCTCAAGCCGAGAGCCGAGGACTTCATTTGAGTCTTGTCTCGCGCCTGACGCATCGCGTGCTTCCGGCGCTGCTCGCAGTGGCGTCGGTGAGCGCCGTGCAGACGCCGCCGGCCATCCAGATGCCGACGACGCTGATCTATGCGTCCCGCGACGGCGTCGAGCTCCGGCTCGACCTGCATCTCCCTCCGGAACCGATTCGGCGGCCCATACCTGTGATCGTGTTCCTGCACGGGGGCGGGTGGTCCGGTGGCACAAGGACCACCGGTCCGGACTTCAGTCGATACTTCGCGCGCGACGGATTCGCGATGGCGTCCATCGAGTACCGCTTGACGCCGTCGATCACGTTCCCCGCCAACGTGGAGGACGTGCGGACCGCCGTCCGCTGGCTGAAAGCCAACGCTGCCGCGCACGCGCTCGATCCCGATCGCATCTGCCTGTGGGGCACGTCGGCCGGCGGACACCTGGCCGCGGTCGCCGCGCTGGCGCCGCGCGGAACGTTCGAGGGCACGGACAATCTGAACCACTCGAGCAGCGTCCGCTGCGTGCTGGATGCTTACGGCCCGACGCGCTTCGATGTCATGGACGCCCAGACCGAAGAGGAACGGCCGACGCTGCAGCCTGCCGTGATCACGATCAACGTCGGCGGAAGAGGACGCGGCACGACTCCGCCTGCGGCGTCGCCGGGCGGCGCAGGACCGGCCGCAGCCGGCGGACGGGGACCGATTCGGCACGACGACCCCGCCTCACCGGAGTCCCGCCTGGTTGGCGCGCCCGTTCAGAGCGTTCCGGACCGCGTGCGTGCCGCCAGTCCGATCACCTACGTCGGGAAGGACGCGCCGCCATTCCTGATCATGCATGGGCTCGCGGACAGCTCAGTGCCGCACCATCAGAGTGTGATGTTGTACGACGCGCTGAAGGGTGCGGGCCACGAGGTGACGCTTCGGCTGATCGATGGGCTGCCACATACATTCTTCAACCGCACCGATCTGGACGACGTGGCCGGTCCGTTCCAGATGCACGTCCGCGAACATCCGCGCGGCGGGCCTGAAGCGCGACGCGATGAACGGGCGCGAGCCTTCGACGTCGCCCGCGACTTCTTCCGTCGTCATTTGCAGTAGATAGAACGCCTGTTCTGGTCCGGCTAAAGCCGGACACTACAGCGGCGGCTCCCGCTTGGCGTGCGGCTGCACCGGTGCGTCGGTCAGGCCCAGGGACCACTTGATCGCTTCGGACATCATGATCTGAAGGTTCCGGAGATCCCACGCCTCCGTGCTGTGGGAGAGCGAGCTGTAGACCACGCGGCCCTGGCCGTATGTCTTGGTCCAGACGAGAGGAAAGTCGCCGTCCGCCGGAAGCCCTGAGCCGGGCGCGCTCGCCGGGTCGAACCGAAGCAGGACGTCCACGGTCTCGCGCGAGAGCCCTTTCGCACGATAGAACTCGTCCTGATACTCGGCGGTCGTGCCCCAGTGTTTGACGACGGGATGCGCCGGCTGTTCGCTGATCATGCGGCCCGTCCCCGTGTACAGATGTCCGCCGTAGCTCGCGCCGAGCATCTCGCCGAACTCCGGCCACGACTCGAACGCCGTCAGCCCCGTGTGCGCCGCGACGAAACCCTTTCCGCTCCGAACGAACGCGAGCAGTTCCGCCTTCTGCTGGTCGTTGAGGGGAACGTCGCGATGGCCGAGGAAGAAGATGCCGTCCACGTTGCTCAGGCTCGGGCCTCCGCTCGCTGGCGTGCCGTCGGTCTTCTGAGCCTGATTGAAGATGATGTGCGAATCGGTGCGAATGAACGTGTCCCAGAGACCCGAGTCGTATCCGAGCCGTTCGACGATCGCCAGCGCATGGGACGTGAACGCATGCTGCGCCTGGCCGTTGCGCGTGTCGGCCCAGGCTAAAAGCGCCTTGCGCACACGAGGCTGCGCACCGCGTCCTGCTCCGCGACCCTGGCGGCCGCCCGGCTGACCGGCGGCGGCCGGGTCGATGCCCGTCGACTGCTGCGGACTTCGTGCGAATGGAAGGCTGACGCTGAGCGTCAGCAGGAGTCCCGCGATGACGAGAGGAATGCGCAGACCATCCAGGTCGCGCGCGCGGCCACATCACCGGCTCCTCTTCGCGGTCTTGTCCTCGCGGACGATCTCGGCGAGCGAACGCAGGGCCGCGGTGTAGGAGCGCCAGCCGAGGCCCATCACCGCGCCGCGAACGGCCGGCGTGAGAATCGAACGCTGATGGATCTCGTCGCGCGTCGCGAGATTCGAAATGTGCACCTCGATGACGGGGAAGGGCATCGCCTTGATGGCGTCGTGAATCGACACGCTGCTGAACGTCAACCCCGCCCCGTTGATCAGCGCGCCGTCGACATCGTCCATGTGCTTCTGAAACGCGTCGACGATGGCGCCCTCGGAGTTCGACTGCATGGCAATCAGATCCACGTTGATTTCCTTGGCGAGCTCGCCGAGCCGCGCGTTGATCTGATCGAGGGTCGTCGTGCCGTAAATCTGCGGTTCGCGCCGTCCGAGGAGATTGAGGTTGGGTCCGTGGATCACGAGCACTCGCAGGCGAGGCGTCGGCTGGATGCCAGGCTCGCGCGCGGCGCCGGCTGACACGGAAACACCGGCGGCCATCGCGAGCGCCACCAGGACGTTCTTGCTTCGACGGCTCACACGCATGCTCACTCCTTGGTGGCGCACTAGGTTCGGGTCCGGCTAAAGCCGGACGCTACAGGCAATCTGGACATCCGTTCGGGTCCGGCTAAAGCCGGACGCTACAAGCAATCTGGACATCCGTTCGGGTCCGGCTAAAGCCGGACGCTACAGGCAATCTGGACATCCGTTCGGGTCCGGCTAAAGCCGGACGCTGCACGCGAACTGGACGCCCGTTCGGTCCGGCGTTTTCGACTGCTGTAGTGTCCGGCTTTAGCCGGACCCGAACGGGCAAAGCATCGTCAGGGCGCAACGATACTCCAAACGCCGAACGGAACTGTACGGGCGGGCGGGACAGGGCGCGCTGCTGTTGACTCCGACGTCGACGGGTATCCGGAAGTGCCCGTCATTCGGCAGGAGGAGGAACAGAGGCCGCTGGAACATATCCACTGCCTGGCCGCCGAGCGTGGCAGACACGCGGCTTCCGGCATCTCGCTGCGAGCCGGTGTCGACTGCCTGGCCGTTGTACCACTCGCGCACGGTACCCGCGTTGCGCCCGCCGCCCGCACAGGTCCGGCGCGCCTCGACACGCATCGACACCACGGCAAATCGCGGAACCTCCACGGGCCCGGCCGGCAGGGACATCGCGATCGTGTGCAGGATCGCGTTGTTGAAGCCGCTGCTGCCGGTCGAGACATTCACCAGTTCACCCGTCGCGGCGACGACGCCGTTGACGAGCACGTGAGCGCGCAGGTCCACACGCAGGCCCGCATCGTCGCTGTTCTTCAGCCCGATCCATGCCTTCGCAGGTCCGACGGCCGTGAGCGTCCGCCTGACGTCGTAGGTCACGGTCACGCTCGACGAGTTGCCGACGGCGTCCGTGGCGTTGACGACGAAGGTCTTGGTTCGGATCGACGAGGTGTCGATCGGAGCGCCGTTGGCGGCGGTGCCCGCGCACGATGTCGTCCCCGAGCCGCCGTCGGCGCACGAATAGTTGGCGGCGACGCTCTGGTTCAGCGGATACGTCGCGCCGTTGGCTGGTGTGGTCACTGCGATGACGGGCGCCTTCCGGTCGATCCTGTTGCCCGCGATCGGTCCGGCCGTGGTGCAGTTGCCTTCCACGTCGCACACGACGCGGCTGTTCGTGCTCGCGTTCGCCGTCTCGACCCCGGCATCAACTGCCGTGATCAGCAGGAACGAGGCGTCCGCCGGATTCGCCAGCCCGCTTCCGCCGTCGCTTGCCGTGCAGGCGAGCGCGACGTTGTCGGCATGCCACGCGCCGTCGGGCGCCGCGCACGCGATGGCCGGCCCGGTCCTGTCCTCGCAGGCGTCGCCGAGACCATCCTGATCGGTGTCAGCCTGATCCGGGTTGAACGTCGCCGGACAGTTGTCGAGGCGATCCGGGACACCATCTCCGTCCGTGTCGAGCTCGGGGTTGTTGCCGTTCGTGCCGGCCTCGACGCACCTCTGGATCGGCTCCGGCAGGTTGGAGAAGAGGTCATAGCCGGTCAGCGTCTCGACCGCATCGACGGTCGTCAGGAAGTTCTCCCACGGATCGTTCCTGATGCCCTGCGTGTTGGGCATGATGACGGCGATCGTTCGAGTGGAGCAGCTGACGCGCGGATGTCGTCGCCGGCGTCCTTGGGAATCACCAGCGCGACCTTCCAGGTGTGGGCCGGCACGGTCACGTGACCGTCGGCAAGAGTCGTCGTCACGCCGCCGTTGCAACCCGTACCGCCGGTGCCCGCGCCACCTGCGACGATGTAGACCTCTTCGGCGGGCAGCAGCGTCCTGAGGTATTCCTCGAGCGCGGCCCACGGGCCCTGATTGTTGTCAGGCGCCTGCGCCAGCATGTTCGACATCAGGAAGGTCGCCTGATTGATCGGGATCGACGTCTCCTTGTCGCGGTCGGCGTTGGGCATCATGTGGCCTCGATCGAAGCCGGTGCCGGCGAAATCGAACGACTGCACGCGATACCAGTCCGAGGGCACCTCGCGGATCGGCGCGGAACGTGTCCACACGCGTCAAGGTGCCGATCCACTCGTCGGACAGGTGCCAGCTCACCCAGTTCGGCCGGCCGAGATCCCTGGCGTACGACAGGGCGATACTCCGGCTTCTCCATCAGGTAGTTGTTCGGCTGGTCGAGGCTGGCCGTCGCGCCGCTCGGGTTGCCCATCGTCAGATGGACGTCCGGTGGGATAGGGCGGCGCGGTGCCGGTCGCCACCGTGAATGACCAGATGTAGTTCGCCGGCAGCGTGTCGGTGTTCGGACCGGCGTCGTCCAGATCCTGATCGTGAATCTGGTCTTTGAAGATCGTGACCGTGCACTGCTCGCCCGGCAGGAAGTTGACGTTCGGCGTGATGTAGTGGCGTCTGTCCGCCGCCGGCAAACGTCGCGCTGTTGTGCGGACCGCTGAGCGCGCAGGTGATGTCGAACCACGATCCGACCACGTCGACCGGCTCGGTGAACGTCACCTCGATCGTCGCGTCGCGCGGCGCGTTCGTACCGTTCACGCGTGGATCGCTGTACTCAGCACCAGCGGCCCGAGCTCGACGATCGGCGCGGTTCGCCGCGGCGCTGGCATGCCCGTGACGAAGTCGCTGCCATTGTTGTCGGTGTCGACGCTTCCACCGCCCGGCACGGAATATCGACGTCGTGTTGCTCGGCGCGGGCGCGGTCGTCGTCCCCTCGCGGCAGTCGGCGCTTCCGTAGCCGACGAAGTCCATCACGTGTGGATCGCCGGTCGGACAGTTGCCGATCAGCCCATCGAAGCTGTTGACGAGGGCGATCTTGCCGCTCGTGCCGCTCATGTTGATCTGGCCGTTGATGTTCGCCGGCGGCAGGGCTGCGCCGTCGGCGCCGCCCGACGCCAGCGCGATCAGGTAGGTACTCGCCGGGACCGATCGTTCCGCCGAGCGGCTGCCTGTTGAAATCCCAGCCGTTGCCCGTCGCCGACGCGTACTGCAGCGACCAGCCGGTGATGTCGACTGCGGACGCGCCGCGGTTGTACAGCTCGACGTAGTCGTTCTGATACGTGGCGCCGGCGTTGCCTCCACCACCATAGAGCTGGCTGATGACGATCGTGCTGTTGCTCGGCTGCGGCGGCGGCGGGCAGGTGTTGGCGGCGTCCGGAGTCGGCGTGCCCTGCAGGTAGGTCGACGTGTTGCGCGCGCCGCCCGTGCCGTTGGGGCAGCGCTGGCTCGACTGCGTGACGCCGCTACCGCCGCCGTTCTCATTGACCTGCGGCTGTCCGGGATTCAGCAAGACGAGCCAAGTCCGGGATCGTCCGCATCGTCGGTGTCGTAGACGATGGCGTCCAGGAGATTCGCCGTGGTGACTGGCGTGTCAGGGGGGAAGTCGCTCGCGCTGCCGGCGTAGAGCGCGACCGCGTCCGCTCCGTTCTGCAGCACATTGGCGATCGACGATGAGATCGACCCCAGGAACGCCAGGGTTGCCAAGCGTGAAGTAGCCGTTCGCATCGGTACTGAACCCGTCGAGATCGAACGCCGCATACGACTGGTCGCTTGCTGCCGTTGAAGAACACGACGACCAGGCCGTCGAGCGGCGTGTTGCCGACGCCACCATCGTAGAGCTCGACGAACTCCGCTGTGTCCGCTCCGGGCGTGTCCGCGTCCACCTCGTTGATGATGACGTTCGTCGCTACGGGCGGAAGCGTGCCAGCCGTCGTGAACGAGAAGGTGAAATCCGATCCCATCGAGTCGGGCGGATCGTTCGTGTCGGCATCCGAGATCTGACCAGCGCTTACCGTCACCGTGCAGATCGTGCTCGACGGCAGATCGGCAACCGGATTCAGCGTGAACGAGCTGGCGGGCGAGGTGGTCTGCGCAAATGACTGCGGTGCGCCTGCGGGGCACTGGAGGTCGAACGCGGTTGCGGTCGCGTTGACGCTCTCGCTGAAGTTGATGACGATGCTCGAGTCGACGGCGACGTTGGCCGCCTGGTGGGCGGGAATCGTGCTGACGACCGACGGCGCGCCGTCGCCTGCAGCTCCGCCTCTCGCCGTCACGGAGAAATCGTCGATGGCCAGCCCGTGATCGCTTCCAGTATCGTCCGGGTCCTGCCACCGCAACCAGATCTCCTGCTCGTTCGCGATCGTCACTGGGAGTGTCGCCGAGATGACGACGCGGTTCGCCGGGGCGTTGCCGTCGAGCGCGCCGGCTGCCCCGCCGGTCACGGGGCCCGTGAAGTCCAACGCAGGAAACGTCGTCCAGCCGGTCGCTGGAGCATTCGCACCCGTGATGACGCCTGCGCTGGCGACTTGGTACTGGAAAGCGAGCGTGTGGGCTGCAACGTTCCCGCCATTGCGCCACTGCTCGCCCACGTAGCTGATGTCGAGCGACGTAATCGTCCCGCCCGTGTTGTTCGTCAGGCTGGCTGCCTGGAAGATAGTGCCGGTCGTCCCTGACGCGACCGAGCCCAGCGCGCGATCGGTTGCCACGCCGAAGCTATAGAGGGCGCCCGTGTTCGACGACCCGGTGCCCGAGTTGTAGGTCGTCCGGGTCGACCACCAGCCGGGAATCGTCAAGTTGTCGCTCCACGCGATGCCGGTTCCGGCCGACGCGAGCGTATTGAAGTCTTCTGTCAGCGCAACGTCCAGGGCGGTTATGTTCCCGCCGTTGGTTGTCGCGAACGACGGCTGTCCGATGTGTGAAGCACCCGCCGCGACACAGATCACGGCGGCCGCGATCGCGGCGGCCGCTGGGCGCAGACGTGTCGAGGAGGATTTCGGTGTAGACGTGTTTCTCATTGCGTTCATCAATGGATCGAGGTCTGGTTCGTGCGGCAGCGCCGCCAGGAAAGCCGGCGCGAGTGTAATGAGAACCGCGACCGCGGATCAATGCAAATGCGTGTAACGGCGTGGGCTATCATCGTGGCGCAATGAAGCGCCAATTCATCGCGGCCTGCGCGATCGTGCTGATCCTGGCAGCGGCGGCCGCCTGCCGTCGCGAGGCGCCCGCGGTCGACACGCGCCCGAACATCCTGTTCATCCTGCTCGACGATCTCCGCTGGAACGCGGTCGGGTACGCGGGGCACCCGTACGTGAAGACCCCGAACATCGATCGCATCGCCAACGAGGGCGTGAACTTCAGGAATGCGTTCTCCACGACGTCGCTGTGCTCGCCGAGCCGTGCGTCGCTCCTGAGCGGCGTGTATGCGCACAAGCATGGCGTGACGAACAACTTCACCGAGTTTCCCGCGTCCGTGAACAGTTTTCCGCGAGTGCTGCACGACGCCGGCTATACCACGGCCTACATCGGCAAGTACCACATGGGGGAGAACAACGACGAGCCGAGGCCGGGGTTCGACCATTTCGTGACGCACAAAGGGCAGGGCAGATACTTCGCCACCGAGTTCAACATCAACGGTCAGCGCCGCGAGATGAAGAGCGGGTACTACACGACCGTCGTCACCGACATGGCGCTCGAGTGGCTGAAGGGCGATCACGCCGGCAAGCCCTGGATGTTGATCCTCGGCCACAAGGCGCCGCACAGTTTCTACACGCCGGAGCCGAAGTACGCCCGCACGTTCGACGACGCACCGGTGTCGTATCCGCCGAGCGCGTTCGCGCTCGGCGACAAGCCCGCATGGATCAAGGATCGGATGTCCACGTGGCACGGCATCTACGGCCCGCTGTTCGAGTGGCGCAAGAAATTCCCCGACGATCGTCCGGAGGCGGTGCGGGACTTCGCGAACATGGTCCACGCCTACTGGGGCACGATCCTGAGCGTCGACGACAGCGTCGGCCGCCTGCGTGCGTGGCTCGAAGCCGCGGGACAGCTCGACAACACGATCGTGGTCTTCGTCGGCGACAACGGGTTGCTCGAGGGAGAGCACGGGATGGTCGACAAGCGGACGATGCACGAGCCGAGCATCCGGATTCCGATGGCGGTGCGGTATCCAGGCTTGACCAAGACGGCGAAGGTCATCGATCAGCAGGTGCTCACAGTCGACATGGCGCCGAGCCTGCTGGAGCTCGCCCGCGCGCCGGCGATCGCCGGCACCGACGGCCGCTCGTGGGTGCGGCTCGTGCAGTCAGGCGACCCCGAGTGGCGGCGAAGCTGGTTCTACTACTACAACTACGAGAAGGAATTTCCGTACACGCCGAACGTGAGGGGCGTCCGCACGGAGGAATGGAAGTACATCCGCTATCCGCACGGTGACGGCAGCCCCGACCGGCACATGGCCGAGCTGTACAACCTGAAGAACGATCCCGGAGAGGACGTGAACAGGATGGCGGACGCCGGATCTGCCGCGGTGCTCGAACAGTTGAAGAGCGAGCTGTCCCGCCTGATGGCCGCGGCCGGACTGACAGCGGCCACCGACACGATGCCCATCGATGCCGGGATCAAGAAAGAACTTCCCGATCAGAAGATCCGTTGACGGTGGCGCCGCGGCACGAGTGACCAGATCGAGGGCGCTTGTGTCGCTGGTCGCACGGAAATAGATCCTCTCAGTGTCTCATCTTCACTTTTACTTCGGTGTCCCGATCGGAATCCTTGGGAAACGTGCAGATCGGGTTGCCGCTGACCTTCACGCTCTTGATCCCACCATCAGGATCAATCTTGATCCTTAGGGCCCTGCGGTCGTTGCCATCATGCTCGAGGTCGACGTTGTCTGACTGCACATGTGGCTCGTATTTTGATCCGTTCAGCTCGCGAACGACCTTGATCGTGTGCGTGCCGGACCCGGTCTCGTAGACGATCTCGACCTCATCGCCGTGTAACGGGCTGTTGCAATGAGATTCCTTCGCATTCTCCGTGGTGACCTTGTACTCAGCGACTGACTTGCCATTCGGGTGCTTCGGTCTCCACTTCCTTGCCGATGACACTTGCTCCCAGTCTTTGCGGGTCCTGATGCGGAGCTTGCGGTTCCGGACGACGATCTCGGGGCGGTCCTCATCGGCGATGAAGTGTTTCAGCTTCAAGAGTTTCAGTTTCCACAGCAGGAGGCCGACACCGGCGACGGCAACGACGATCAGTGTGGTCTGCATTACGGTGTTCCTTTTCGTGGAAGAGGACCATCGATCCCAGCATCCCGACGCAACTCGACTATATCGGGTCTCGCCGCGTAAATCGAGATATCCGCCGGCCAGCTGGCCTCGAGACGCTGCCACGCTTTGCGCGCGCGTTCCGCGAAATCGCGCGCCCTGTCGGGGAGCCCGGCCTGCCTGGCTGCGGCCGCACCCATGGCAGCAACACGCCACTCCAACTCGTCGGACTGCGCAGCCGACAGGTGCTCGAGCAGTTCGGACACGTCCGCCAGCGCGCGTGCGCTGGCGCCGCTTGCCTTGAAGGCTGCAATCCTCCAGTAGCGGATCTCGCGTGACGTTGCCAGCGACACGGAGGACGGGACAGGCGAGGGCTCGGGATATCTCGACATCTTTCGCGAACGGAGGCGGGCATGGTCGGCGAGCGCAGACGCCAGCAAGCCCGTCGCGTCGGGCGCCGATCCGGTGTTTGGTGCGCTTGGCCCGACGTCCATCCCCAGCCTCGCCGCCTCCTCAAACCGTAGATCGATCGTCGCGCGCAGCGTGCGCAACAGCTTCACGCGGCGCGACCGGCCGACGTACGCCTCGATCTTCTTCGCAATCCCCGCTTCCACTTCTCTCAGCAACGCTTCGGCCGTCTCGCCTCGGCCCAGCCGGATCAACAGCTCGGCGCGATTGGTCAGGTCGAACGACAATGAGTATTCGTTGCCCTGCCGACGGTGGATCTCTTCGGCGCGGTCCCGAAAGCGGAGCGCGTCGGGAAGGAGCCCGTGCGTCAGCGACGGTCCGGCGAGATTCTCGAGTGCATTTCCGATCTGCGTTTCATCCTGAATCTCTTCTGCGATCGCGAGGACCTGCTGCACCGTCGCCCTCGCATCCTCGAACTGGCCGAGGTCGTTGCGCGCGCGGGAAATGAGGTTGAGCGCGGTCAACTCGAGCCGCCGGTACTTTTGCGCGCGTACGAACCCGAGCTGACCCTCGGCGAGCTTCAACGCGTCCGCCGGTTTGTTCTGCGCGAGGAGGAGGCTGGACGCCTGCAGTCTGGCTCGCGCCGCAAGGCGTTTGGCGCCGCGCTCGTCCGAGACGGCGATCGCGCGCGTCAGCTGGATCTGCGCGGCGTCGAGCTCGCGCTTCAGTTGCAACGCGGTCCCGAGCTCGATAAGGCCTTCCGCGGCGACGGTCTCGAGCTCGGCATCGCGCGCGGCCTCAACCGCAGAGGCGGCAAGCAGCTCGGCATCCCGCAGGCGTCCTTCCGAGGCCGTGACGGCCGCCAGTTGCAGCTGCGCGCGAATCTCGTGATAGCGACTGCCCATGCCCGAAGCGAGCGTGCGGGCGTGCTCGAGCGTGCTTCTCGCAGCCGGCACATCCCCGGTGTCGTTCAGAAAGGAGCCTCGCCTTAGAAGCGCTTCGGTTTCTCCTTCGTGGTTGGATGCAGTCTTGTACAACCGCTCGGCGTTCTCCATCGCGGCCCGAGCTTCAGCGGAACGTCCTTCGAGCGCATCCAGGGAGCCAAGGCGCAGGTAGGCGGCGGCGTACTGAGAATCGATCTGTGTCGCTCGCTCGTAGCTGCGCCGTGCGTCGGCGCCTCTGGACGCGGCTTCCTGCGCACGGCCCAGATCCAGCCAGACTCCCGCCTCGTTCGATCGCCGGTCCGCCAGCCGACGATAGGCTGCGATTCCCACGTCGAGATCGCGAAGGACGATGGCCTTGATCGCATCGATGGTCAGGCGGTCGTCCGGCCCGAGTCGAGTGCGATCGGCAGATCCGCGGACGCGCAGGAGCGCGTTTTGCGCGTCGCGCTCCTCATCGAGCTCGTTCTGCGCCTCGGCCAGCCGCGCGTAGGCCTGCGGATACGCGGGAAAGAGTCGAATGGCTTCTTCGAGCGCCAGGCGGCCGCTGTAGTAGGCACCGTCTCTAATGGATTCCGTACCGCGCTGATACCACCGTCTGGCTTCCGCCGTCGGCTCCGGTGCCGAACCGCCACGCCACCAGACCCATGTGCCGGTGGCCAGAACGAGAAGGCCCAGGAGTGCGAACGCCCAGGCCGGAATGCGGAAGCGGCGCGCCGGCGAAGGGGCAGGCGTGACCTTGTGCGTCCCGCCAGTGGAGAACACGCGCAGCGCTCCGAGCACCTCCTCCGCCGACTGAAATCGGTGCTCAGGTTCCTTCGCGAGAAGCTTCGAGACGATTTCATCGTGGCGCTCGGTCAGCTCAGGCCGGATGCTCGAGACAGGCGCCGGGTCCGCGTGGAGAACCTGCGCGCCGATCTCAATCGGGCTGCGTCCCTTGAACGCGGGGCGGCCGGTCAGACATTCATGGAGCACCGCCCCGAGCGAGAAAAGATCGCTCCGTCCATCGATCGCGCCGTGCTGAAGCTGCTCCGGCGACATGTAGCCCGGCGTACCAATCACGTGGTCCTGGCCCGTAAGGTCCGTGCGAGTCTCCTCCTCGTTGCCGAGCGTCAGCGGCTGCGGATGGAGTAGATGGGCAATGCCGAAGTCGAGCAGCTTCGGCCGGCCGGATGCCGTGAGGATGATGTTGTGCGGCTTGAGATCGCGATGGACGATCCCGTGCGCATGCGCCGCCCGCAGGGCCTCCGCGATATCGGCGGCGAGTGCGATCGCGGCCCGAGGGTCCATCGGACTGCGGCGCAAGTGCTCGCCAAGCGTTTCGCCCTCGACGAACTGCATGACGATGTAGGGCCGTCCATCGGACGCAGTGCCCACTTCATGGACACCGCAGATCAGAGGATGGTCGAGGGCGGCGGCGGCCTGGGCTTCGCGGAGAAGACGACGGCGAGCGGTCGCGTCGCCGATCTTGCTCAACGCCACGAACTTGATCGCGACGTCGCGATTGAGCGTGAGGTCGCGTGCGAGGTAGACGGACCCCATGCCGCCCGCACCGAGCAGGCGTACGATCTTGTACTTTGAGGAGACGATCGATTCCGGCTCGTCCGAAGCCATGCCGGCTCTCGGACTGTAGTCGAATTCCAGGAGGCCGGCAAGTCGTCGATCCGACGATTTGCCGCAGGAAAACACTGGCCCGGAGAGGTATTTGACAGGGATACTCTGTCCGGCTGCATGTCACAGGCGAGCGGATCGGATCGGAGAGCGAGGCTGACGGGCCTGGCGGCTCTCGCATTGGGCCTCGCGCTGCTCGCGCTCGCGACACCTCTCACGGGCGCGTCGTCTCCAGCGTCCCGGGTCGGCTGGCTGCTTGCGGTCGCCGCCGGCGTCGAGGCGCTGCACGCATTGCGCCGCGCGACCGCGGCTGCCCGGCGCCAGGCGACCGTCGGCGCCCTCATCAGCCTCGCGATCGCGCTCTTCCTGATCAACGCGCCCTTGGTCGCGTCCGAGGCGCTGCGATACGTGGTCGCCGCGTGGTTCACGATCGACGCCGTCCGTGACGGGTTCGGCAGCTTTCGCCGCGAGACCCGCGCGGAACGATGGCTGGCGGCGGCCGCAGCGCTTGGCAACGCGGCGGTGGCGCTGGGGCTGGTGCTCGCGCACGGCTGGATCCTGGCGTGGGTCGTTGCCATCGCAGGCGCGCTGCGAATCTGCGGAATCGCGTGGAACATCATGGCCGCCCCGGTCTACACGACCGCCGAGGCGGATGAGACGATCGTCAGCGAGCTTGGCCTGACGGACGAACCCGGGGCCGCCGCCATCGCCGCGGAGGTCCAGGCCTCCGAGCAGGCGCGTGCCCCGATCGATCGCGGGTGGACGGTCGCGTTCATCGCGACGCTCTTCGCGATTCATGCGGGGCGGATGAGCATCGATCGGACGATGCTCGGGCTCGTGTCGCCGGCGGTGGCCGTCCTTGGAGACATGCTCATTGCCGTGCTCTTCACGCTCCTGGTCATCAATCCCGCACAGCTCCTGTGGCGCGGGCCCACCCGGTGGATCGAGCGGCGGGTCTGGCGCTGGCAGCTGACGAAGCAGCGGCCGGCAGGATCCGCGTGGATTGCCGCCTGGATCGATCGTCTGGCCGATGCGTGGCTCCGCATACGGATGCGGTACGCCCTTCGAATGCGCGAGGCGCGGTATTCCATTCCGGCCGCGCTCAGTCGGGGCCTTCAGAGCGGGCTACCGTTCGCCGCGATCCTGGCCGCGACGGTACCGGTCTGGGGAATGAGTTGGTATTTCGACACGGAGAACTGGGCGACCGGGATGTGGAGCGTGTGGGCGGAGTCGCGCACCGATACATGGCGCGAAGCGATGATTCGCTCGGTCCTCGCGCCGGACGGCGGACAAGTTGTCGCCCACGAAGTTTGCCGTCGAGCCTCCGGGTGTGGCGTCAGGAGACTTCTCGTTCCTCGTCATCGGCGACACCGGCGAAGGGGACGCCTCGCAGCACGTGCTCCGCGATCAGTTGCTCACGGTGGCCAACCGGCCGGACGTACGCTTCGTGGTCCTGTCGTCGGACGTGGTGTACCCCGCCGGTTCCATGATGGACTACGAGGCGAAGTTCTGGCTGCCGTTCAAGGGTGTGACGGTGCCCGTGTACGCGATTCCTGGAAACCACGATTGGTACGATGCGCTCGACGCGTTCGCGGCGACGTTCTTCGAGATGGGCGCCGCCCGCGCGAGCATACGCGCCCGGGTCGAGGCGGATCTGCGCGTCACCAGCACGACCGACAACAGGATCGACGAGCTGATTCGTGAAGCGGGGCGTCTTCGCGCCGCCTATGGTGTGCCGACGGGATTTCAGCAGGGGCCGTTCTTCGAGCTCCAGACGGATCGGTTCGCGTTGATCGCCGTCGATACGGGGATTCTCAGGTCGATCGACCGGGCTCAGGCGGCCTGGCTCGATGCGGCCCTGGCCCGCGCGTCCGGCAAGGCGACGATGGCGATTCTCGGCCACCCCTTTTTCGCCGGCGGCCACGATACGACAGCGGGTGACGAGACGTTCGCGCACCTCAAGGATCTCCTGCGAAGTCGCGGCGTCACCGTGGTCATGGCGGGAGACACGCACGACCTGGAGTACTGACGCGGAACCGGGATCCGCGACGACGCCTGCCGTGCACTACTTCGTCAACGGCGGTGGGGGCGCGTACCCTAAGCTTCGGTGCGGCGCTCGCCTGGCCGGAGCGCCCGCCGACGGCTGACTGGGCGTACTATCCCGATGGTGCCGCGGTCACACAGAAGATCGACGCCATGACGCCTTGGTGGAAGCGTCCGGCGTGGTGGTGGACTCGCCAGTTTGGTGCGTGGCCGTTCTCTGCCGAGTGGCTGTCCGGCGCGTTCGACTACAACGTCGCGCCGTTCTTCCAGAGCTTCGTCGAGGTTCGCGTCGAACGGTCGGCGAACAGGGTTCGCGTGATTCCGTATGGCGTCCACGGACGGCTGACGTGGGATGCTATCGCGTCATCCCGAGATCTGAGAACAGCCGGCGGAAGAGACGCCCCGTCTGTGGAATGGAGCGTACCCATGACGCCGGCCGCCGCCGCAACGAAGACGCCTGACCCGCGGTGAGCCGGACACGCTGTTCGTCCATCGGCAAAAGAAAGACAGGATCATGAGATCTGCCTCGAAGGGTTTCGGTATCGGCACGCTCGTCGTCTGGACCGCGCTGGCGTGGCCGGCGCCGGGCGCGGCTCAACCGGCCGGCGGTCCGCCCGCTGCGGACGTGGCCATGATCAGGGCCATGGTGCAATCCGCGGCGATGACGGACCCGCCGGCGACCCTCAGGTTCAACAATCGCGACATCGTCGAGTTTCGCGCGACGATTCTCGGGCGCACGCCGGCGATGCGCGCCGCGCTGGGCGGACGCGTGCTGCGCGACCTTGCGGGTGAGCGCCAGGCCGTTGTGGTGTCGGCGCGCCAGATCGAGCAATCGATGGTCATCAGCGTAGGTTCGCTCGACCTCCTCGCGCTCGTGCCGCTCGACGCCGCCGCGCTTGGCGAGTCGCTGGAGGAAACCGCGCGTCGGGCGGCCTCGACGCTTCAGATCGCGCTCGACGAGTCCGTCGAGCTTCGGACTCCCCGGCGGATGGCCGTGGCCGTTGGCTGGAGCCTGCTCGCGACGGCGCTCCTCGTGCTGGTCCTCCGCCTCCTGAGGCGCGGCCACCGTGCGCTGGCAGCCAGCACCGCGAGGATGGCGGACCGTCAAATACAGAGACTGCCGGCCGGGGAGGTCGTCCGCGCGTCGCGGATTCCCGAGCACCTGAGAACCGTCATCACGGTCATCGCGGTTGGACTGAGCTTCTTTTTCGTCTACGTCTGGCTGACCATCGTCCTCAATCGCTTTCCGTACTCGCGGCCGTGGGGCCAGGCGCTTCGCGGCTTCCTGCTGGAGCGGATCTCGTCGCTCGGCCTGGGCATCGTTGCGGCCGTTCCGAATCTGTTTTCGGTGTTGCTGATCGTGATTGTGACGCGGTTTGCCGTGAAGCTTGCGGGACACTTGTTCGACGCGGTCGAGAGCCGGCCGCGTCGAGGTTCCGTGGCTCTACCCGGAGACGGCGCAGACGACGCGGCGCCTCGTCACCGCAACTGCTCTGGTTGTTCGCCCTCGCCGCGGCGTACCCTTATTTCCCCGCCAGCGAGACCGACGCGTTCAAGGGCATCAGCGTGTTCGTCGGCCTGATGGTCTCCCTGGGGTCGAGCGGGATCATCAACCAGGTGATGAGCGGGTTGACGATCACCTACTCGCGTGCCCTGCGGAAGGGCGATTTCGTCCGCATCGGCGATGTCGAGGGGACCGTGACGCACCTGGGGCTGCTGTCGACCAAGGTGAAGACGCCACGCCGCGAGGAGATGACCATCCCGAACGCCTTCGTGTCGTCGAACATCACCACGAACTACTCGCGCCTGCACGAATCGGAAGGCGTGTTCGTGCCGACCGCGGTGACGATCGGCTACGACGTGCCCTGGCGGCAGGTGCACGCGCTGCTGCTCCTGGCGGCCGAGCGAACGTCCGGCATCCGCCGGCAGCCGCCGCCCGCCGTTCGGCAGAGCGGGCTGCGGGACTTCTACGTCGAGTACACGCTGCTCGTCTCGCTGGACGATCCCGCGATGCGCCCGCCCGTTCTCGATTCCTTGCACGCGAACATCCAGGATGCGTTCAACGAGTTCGGCGTTCAGATCATGTCGCCCAACTACGAGGCCGACCCGGAGGGCCGGAAGGTCGTCCCGCGCGAGAAATGGTTCGAGGCGCCGGCGGTCGCACCCGACAAGGAGAGTCGGTGACCCACGCCGCACGCGCGGCGGCGGCGCGCTCAGACGATGCCTTTTGCGGCCGCGAGGTCGTGGATCCGCGTCAGGGTCCTCGCGACGATTTCGCCGCCGGGATCGCTCGATGGATTGACGGGCACGAAGAGCACGGTTCCTTCGCGGCGCGACAGGATGTTGTTGACGACCATCGCGCGCATCATCCAGATGGCGCTTCGCGCGTCCGGGCACTCCACGCCGAACCAGCCCGCGTAGCGACGAGTCGAGCGGCCGAGCGCGGTGTCGCGCTCCACGATCGCGGCGATGCCGTCTGAAACGGCCTGGTGACCGGCGGCGTCGACGCCTTCGCCGGCGGGCGCCGGCTCGATGAGCGGCGAGTCCTCTGCCAGCTCGGCGAACATCCTGGCAATCGCGCGCTGCTGGGCGCGCGGCATGTGGCCCGTCCAGTAGTGGCAGGTCTTCGCGATCACGGTGACGACGTTCTTGATTTCCTTTTCGAGCCGGAAGTGCGGCGCGGCGGGAAGGTCGAGCGTCGTGCGGTCGGCGCGCGCGGCGATGTTCTCCATGACGATCGCGCGGACCAGCCATCCCGCCATCGCCTGGACTGAGGCAAGCCACGCGTACCCAGCCAGTAACCGGAGAGAGGTCCGCTTCGAGCCCCGTCGCCATCCTGATCCCTCGGCAGATCTCCATCGCGACTTCGCGATAGCGATCGGGCCGCGCGTCAACGTCCGTCCGGGACGCCGGCTCGAGCAGCCTGCCCTTGTGCGGAGGGCCGCCGGCCATTGCCAGGTCGCAGAAGCTCCCCCAGATCTCGTCCCAGGCGACCTTGCCGTCGGTCCCGTACTTCAGGCCCGCGGAACGCATCGGCGCGGGCTCGAGCTCTTCGTACGTGTCCTGGTATTCCTCTGGAAGAACGGTCCGCAGGCGGAGCTCCAGGCCGTCCAGCGCTTCGCGATCTTCCACGCTCATCGTCACGACAACACCTGCACGGGACCTCCCGCCGTGCTGGAGCGCGTTCCTAGGCGCAGGCGCATCGCTCTTCGACGTCGATCTGGTAGGGATAGTCGGCGAGCCGATGCTTCGCGGCCTTCGGCCCGCGTACCGTGACGCCGGTGGGATACACGCGCACGCTGTTGTCGGGGTTGGACGTGAAGTCGATGACGCGGCCCCGCTTCATGACGAGGAGGAGACCGTACTCGTCGCCCATCGCCGCGAACTGATCGCTGCTGGCCTTGTACTCCGACACAGCCGCCGCGTCCTTCAGCGTCGCCGCGGCCGCCGCGACGTCGTCGACGACGAGGCCGATCTCGCTTGCGTAGAGAATGTCCGCCCAGCCGAAGGGGGCTCGATCGCCGTTCTTCAAGTCGTGCCGCGCGATGTATTCCACGACGTTGCCGGAGGGGTCGAGGAAGAAGATCGAATGGGCGTTCCAGTGGCTGTAGTCGACAACTTCTGGAGGGTATCCGGCCGCGCGGTTGCGCTCCGGGATCGGCAGCATCGGCGTGCGCGCTTTCTGCCACTCGAGCGCCTGCACGATCTTGTTCTCGGGGATGTTGAACGCGAAATGGTAGAACGGCGCGCGCTCCCCGGCCACGCTGGGGCTGCTCACGAACCTGATCAGCGTCTCTCCAGCTTCGACGGTGAAGCGTTCGGCTCGTTCGTCCGTGATACGGAGGTCGAGAGTCTTGCCGTAGAACGCCTTCATGGCATTCATTGGCGCTCCGGTCAGAAGTTCGAGCGAGAGCAGGCGAGGCCGGGCCTGCTGCGCGGGAGCCGCCGCACCCGTCTGAGCGCCCGATGGAGGCAGGTCGTGCATCGCGAAGAAGGCTGCGGTTGCCGCGGTAGAGCCGAGAAAGTGACGGCGGTCGATCAACGGTCCTGGCATGAGCGTCCTCGATGGTCAGCCGATGCACATCCACGCGGTGATGGTCACAGCCTTATCGTAGCTGAAATGCCGGAAGACGAAAGCCGCTGCCAACCCCTTCGCCCCCGAATCCGTCAAAGTCGATCGTATGCACTCCGTCATTGCCGATCTGCGCTATGCGACGCGCGAGCTGCGCCGCCGCCCCGGGTTCGCGATAACCGCGATCCTCTCGCTCGCCCTCGGTATTGGCGCCACGAGCGCCGTCTTCAGCGTCGTCTACGGCGTCCTGATCGATCCTTTCCCGTACGTCGGCTCCGATCGGATGATGCAGCTCTCGCTCCGGGACCCCGCCGGACGATTCCGCTTTCCAGGTTGGAACGGCGCTCAACTTGATGAGCTTCGGAAGGTCCGCAGCGTCGAGAGCATCGTGGCGGAGGACGGATGGAACCTCACGACGACGGATGGCGACATCCCCGAAGACGTCGTCGCGACGTACGTCTCCCCGAATGCGCCGAACCACTGGGGCGTGCCAGCCCTGATGGGACGATGGCTCATTCCGGCCGATGCGCCTCAGGGGCAGGATCCGGCGCGGGTCGTCGTGCTCGGCTACCAGTTCTGGCAGCGGTACTACTCGGGGGATCCGGCAGTCGTCGGCCGCACGCTTCAGCTCGTTCGCAAGGACTATCAGATTGTGGGCGTGATGCCGCCGCGATTCCGCTGGCGCGAGGCGGACATCTACATGCCGCTCAAGATCAGGCTCGAGCCCAACATCTACTACGGCGGCACGATCAAGATCCGCGAGGGCGTGTCGACAGCAGAAGCCAACGCCGAGCTGCAACCGATACTGGAGACGTTCGCCAAGCAGTCACCCGATCGCTACCCCGACTCTTTTCGCGCGCACCTGCGCAGCATCGTCGAGCTCTTCGCGCGGCCGATGGGCCCGCGACTCCTGCTGCTGCTCGGCGCGGTGGCGTCGCTATTGCTCGTGGGCTGCGCCAACGTTTCCATTCTCCTCCTGGTCCGAGGCGCGCACCGTCAGCAGGAGCTTGCTGTTCGCGCCGCGCTCGGCGCCGGACGGGCGCGCATCGTCCGCCAGCTGCTGACGGAGGCACTGGCGATTGCCGTGGCCGGTGCGGCGCTGGGGATGTTGCTCGCGTGGAAGGGACTCGCGCTCATCGTCGCCTGGATTCCGACGAACTCGTTCGCCGCCGAGTCGGTCATCGAGATGAACGTGCCGGTGCTGCTGTTCAGTACCGCGCTCGCGCTGGCAACCGCGATCGTGTTCGGCGTCTGGCCGGCGCTGCAGCTCTCGCGCCCGGATCTCGGGCGCGTGGCGCAGGCCGGGGCGCGGCGGGTGGTCGGCAGCGCGCACGGCCGGCGTGTCCACCGCGCGATGGTTGCGATGCAGGTGGCGTTGACGCTCCTGATGCTGACCGTCGCCGGCGCGGCCGCGAAGGGATTCATGAAGCTCGCGAACGCGGACCTCGGGTACGACCCGCAGAACACGATGTCGCTGCCGATCCCCGTTCACGAGGGCACCTATGGAACGTGGAAGGAGCGGTCGGAGTATTTCGAGCGGCTTCGCGCGGCGATCGCAGCGATGCCCCAGGTCGTGTCGGCAGGGATCTCGACCAACGCCACGCCGCCGGCGAACGGCGGCGACAGCGCGTTCGAGATCCGCAGCAGCAGTACGACCGAGAAGCCGATCGCGCGCCTGAACTTCGTCAGCCCGGAGTATTTTCCGCTCCTGCGCATCCCGGTGGCGGCAGGCCGGTTGTGGAGCCGCGACGAAACGACCAGGGGCGCGGCGCTCGCTGTGATCAACCAGACCATGGCCCGCCAGTACTGGCCGAACGGCGATGCGCTCGGCCGCCAGTTCCGGATCGCGAACCTCAGGGACGAACCGCCGTACTCGCCCGCGGCCGCCGGCTCGGATGGCTGGCTCGAGATCATCGGCGTCGTCGCCGATGCCCGGAACGATGGCCTGCGCAACCCGATCAAGCCGGCTTTCTACGTGCCGTATACGCTGAAGATGCGCATGTTCACGCAGATCCTCGTGCGCACGCGCGTGCCTCCGCTGTCGATTCTGCGGGACGTGCGCGCGGAGCTCGTCCGGGTGGATCGCGAACAGCAGGTCATGCGCGTGCGCGATCTGCACGGCTGGATCACCAACCTCCGGGAATACGCGCAGCAGCGGCTGATCGCCAGGTTGTTCGGCATTTTCTCGATTCTGGCGCTGGCGCTCTCGGCGGTCGGACTCTACAGCGTGGTGTCGTACGGCGTCGCGACGCGCACCAGCGAATTTGGCATCCGCATGGCGCTCGGCGCGAGGGCGCGCGACGTCGTTCGCATGGTGCTGTCGGGGATGTTCTGGAACGTCGGCGCGGGACTGCTGGCGGGCGTGCTGTTGTGCCTGGTCTTCGACAAGCTCGCCGCACATTGGGTCACCGAAACCCCGCGGGATCCCCTGATCCTCACCGGCGTGACGCTCGTGCTGCTGGCCGTCGCCATATTGGCGTGTCTTGCGCCGGCGCGCCGCGCGGCTTCAATCGATCCGATGGCCGCCGTGCGGATTGATTGATCCCACGCCGCACACGGGGACGCTCCGCGCGCGGCTTTGCTACTTCAGGAGCACGCGTTTCACGTAGTCGGCGCTGTCGGAGATGCTGCGGAACGGGTCGTGCGTGAAGTTGCTGCCCTGCTCGACGAAGAAGTGCTTCAGCCCCGCCAGTGACGCATCGGGCCAGATGCGCGTGAAGTCGATGGTGCCGTTCCCGACCTCTGTGTAGTCGCGGCTGACCTTGTGCATGTCCTTGACGTGCCACATCACGAAGCGGCCCGGCTGCCGCTTGAACCATTCGTTGGCCGTCACCTTCGACCCGTGCGCGATCCAGTAGAGGTCCATCTGCAGCTTGACCAGGGCGGGATCCGTTTCGGAAAGGATGATGTCGTATCCAATCCGCCCGTTCTGCTCGACGAACTCGAAATCGTGATTGTGATACGCGAGCTGCAGGCCGCCTTTCTTGACCTGCGCACCCGCGATATTGAGCCGCTCGGCGGCGACCTTGAACTTCTCGAGCGTCCTGGAGTCCGGGTCGAGCAGGGGCCACGTGATGTAACTCTGCCCGAGCGCATGCGCGCCCTCGATGCACCGATCGACGTAGCGCGTCAGATCGTCGACGGGGGAGGAGACGAACCGGTTCAGATCGTAGTGACCGCTCGGCGCCGTGATGTTGTGGTCCTTCAGCCGCTGCGCGAAGGTTTTTGCGGGAAGCCCGTAGAACCCGATCGCGGCGGGATCGAAGCCGTAGGTCTCGACTTCCTGGTAGCCCATGGCCGCGACGCGCTTCAGCGTATCGTCGACATCGCGCGCCATCGCGGCGCGCATCGTATAGAGCTGCAGCCCGAGCTTGTACCGGGGCGTGGCTGAAAGACCGGGAGGGCGGCCGCAGCCGACGCGAACGCGCCGGCCTGCTTGATGAACGTTCGTCGGTTAATCATGATGTGTCCGCAACCGGCTGGCTGGCGCCGGACGAAGCGCGTGAGCCAGCCGGATTGTAGACGCAATACGACGCCGTTAACAACCTGCCGGACGACCGAGCGACCGAACGACCGAGCGACCCGTCCGTGCTACGGCTGCACGACGAACGTCGCGGTGCCGCCCGTTTCGCCGCCCGTGTTGTCAGCACCGAAGAAGGTCACACCGCTGAGCGTCACGGTGCCGGCGCTGCCGAAGACGCCAGCGCCGTCGTTCCCGGACGAGTTCGACTTCGTGACAGTTGCTGACAGATCGCCGCCACCGCTTTCGAGGAGTTCGATGCCGTGCCCTCCGGCGAACACGCCATCGAGCAGGCTCAGCGTGTTGCCGCTCGTCAGCGCCCGGAGAATCCTGACGACCGAGTTCCCGCCAGAGCTCTCGCGTACGAAGATGCCGGACCCGAAGTTGTTCGCAGACAGGACGTTCGTCAGGGTGACGTCCAGGTTGCCGGTCTCTTTCTCGCGGATCTTGAGGGCGCCGTCCGCGCCGTTGCCGTTGCCAATCGTCACGATGTTGCTCATGACGGTGACCAGATCGCCGCTGTTGCCGAAGTCGTCGTCTTCCTCGAGGTCGATGCCTTCTTCGCCGTTGCGGTTCGCCTCGACGAACTGCATGTCCACGCGCAGGTCGCCGTCGTTGTTCTCGTTGAAGTCGAACCCCTCTTCGTAGTTGTCGTTGGCCGCGCTGAACGCGACGGTCCCGATGATGCTCCCGGCGTCCCACTCGTCGATGTCGAAACCGTCGTCGAGATCGTTGGGATCGTTCGGACCATTGCGCGTGAGCCTGGCGCCCAGCATGTCGAGCCGGATGTCTCCAGGGCCGCGCTCGTCGACTTCGATCCCGTCGGCGCCGTTGTTGTCCGAGTGCGTGTACTTGACGGTGATGACGAGATCGCCGTCCCCGCCTTCGTTCACACGGAGGCCGTCGCGATCGGACGCGCTGTAGCCGTTGTGAACGAAGCGGCAGTTGACGACCGAGACGTCGACCGACGCCGCGGAGCCATTCGGGTTCGGCTGTTCGTCTTCCGTCGTGGAGTCGTCTTCCTGATCGTTCACCAGGACGCCGTGGCCGAGATTGTTGACGATGTCGACGTTGAAGAGCGACACGCGCAGCGTGCCCGTGGCGTCGGTCGGAACCTGAACGACGATGCCCTCCGCGTGCGCGTTGCGCACGTTCAGCCCCGATACCGTCAGGTTGCCGCCGCCGGAGGCGAGGAACGCCGGATCCCCGGTGGCTTTCGAGCCGTCCAGCGTGGCATTGGCGCCACTGATCGTCAAAGACTGGGCACCCGTGAATTCGACCTTCTTCCGAAGGTAGATCGTCGACACGCTTCCAAGGAACTGAATCCGCGTCACGCCGGAATCGGCGGCGTTGGCCAGCGCAACGGCCCGTCGAAACGAGCCCGGGCCGTCATCGTTCGAATTCAGCACGAACACCGTCGCGGGCGACGTGGCGCCGACGCTCACGACTGTGAACGCCAGCGCGAGCGCGAGGACCAGCGCGACGGGTCGAGCAGACACCTTCTCCCTCATGAGTCTCCTCCAATGCCTGATTGACTGGGATTGCGCCGGTAAGTTAACCGCGGGGAGCTTGCGACGGTGTAACGGTGGTGTGACGAACGTGCAACTTCGTCCGGCGCGACGGGAGATCCATAGGGCGTTTTGAGAATGCTGTAGTGTCCGGCTTCAGCCGGACTTCAGCGGGTCCGCCTGAAGGCGGACACTACGGACAAATGAAAGCGCTCCAAGACGGGAATTCAGTTCTTCTTGTAACGCGTGGTCGACGTGGACCCGGGCTCTCCATCGAGTCCGTTCAGCGTCGTGGCGACGACGAGCGATCCGGAGGCGTCGAGGGAGAGGACCTGTTTCACGTCGAGCGCCGCCGGGCGGCCATCCTTCGGCGCACTGAATCGATACGTGCTCGTAATGGCGAGTGTCGAGTCCTGTCGCGACGCTCGCGCTAAGATCTCGTGGACGCCTCTGCCCATGTTGTAGGTGATGCGGTTCTCGGAGCCGTCGAGCGCATAGGTGAATCGCATCGGCGGCTGCATGTCGTACTGAGAGAACTGCGCGCGCTCCACGGTCAGCGTCGTCTCGTTCTGCACGAGCGTGAATTCCGTGCCCCACCCGCTGCCGAAGGGCGCCGCCGCGACCGGTCCGCCCCGGCCACCGCCGCCCTCGGGGGGCACGGCCGTCCAGCGTCCCGAGAAATCGGGCAGCGGCTGCGCCGCCCCGGCGACGCCGAGCAGAGCGACCGCCGCCAAGGCGAACAGTTTTTCTAACCGCCCCATAAGCCGCGCCATCACTGGCCTCCTTCGGGCCGAGCAGATAGTCTACGCGCATCGGGAGCGCAGAGGAGGCGGCATGGTCCGTTCCGCATGTGTGTGGCTCGTCATCGGCGTGTTCATCATTCCTGGAGTGTCGTCGTCGCGCGCGCTGGCCCAGGCGCCGCGTCCCAACGTCGTCATCATGTACGCCGACAATCTCGGCTTCGGCGAGGTCGGGATCTACGGCGGGGTGCGGGGAGTCCCGACGCCGAGGCTCGACGCGCTGGCGCGCGAAGGCCTCCGCCTGACGAACTTCAACGTCGAGACGTTCTGCACGCCGTCGCGCACGGCGCTCCTGACAGGCCGGTACGGCCTGCGATCAGGGACGCTCGGGTACCGGCTTCCGGTCACCGGGATGACGCTGTGGGAGATCACGATCGCCGAGTACCTGAAGCCGCTCGGATATGCCACCGCGCACTTCGGCAAGTGGCACGCGGGCAACGCCGCGGGCCGCGCGCCGACAGCCCAGGGTTTCGACGAGTGGTATGGCATACGCGACTCGAGCAACGAGTCGCAGCGCAGCACGTTCAACGACACGCCGTACATCTGGGAAGGGCGCGCCGGCACGCCCTCGCGTCCGGTCAAAGAGTTCAACCTCGAGACGCGGCGGACGATGGACCGCGAGAGCACCGATCGAGCGGTGGACTTCATGACGCGCAGCCGCGGCGCGCGCCAGCCGTTCTTCCTGTACGTCCCGTTCACCCACCTGCATTTTCCCACGCTCCCGCATCCCGACTTCGCCGGGAAGACCGGTGCCGGCGACCTCGGGGACGCGATGGCCGAGATGGATCGCAACGTCGGCGTCATCCTCGACACGATCGCGAAGCTCGGCATCGCGCGCGACACCATCGTGATCTGGGCGAGCGACGGCGGGGCCGAGGCCAGGCGTCCGTGGCGGGGGACTGCCGGGCCCTGGCGCGGCTTCTACAACACGGCCATGGAAGGGGGGATCCGGACGCCGTTCATGATCCGCTGGCCCGGCCGCATTCCCGCGGGCCGCGTGTCGAACGAGATCGTCCACGGCACCGACGTCTTCACGACGATCGCCCACGCCACCGGCGCGCGCGTGCCCTCGGATCGCGCAATCGACGGCGTCAACCAGCTGGCGTTCTTCGAAGGGAAGCAGGAGAAGTCGAACAGGGATCACTTCATCTACTTCGCGCCTGGCAACCAGGTGCGCGCGGTCAAGTGGGGTGACTGGAAGCTGCACTACACCTGGCAGGACGAGCCGGGCACACCGGTTCAGCAGACGATGAAGTTGTTCAACCTCCGATCGGACCCCAAGGAAGAGACCGACATCAAGGACTTCAACCCGTGGGTCGTGAGCGCGATCGATCGGATCGTCAAGGACTTCTGGAAGACCGTGGATGCGGATCCGCTGATTCCCGTCGGCACGCCGGATCCCTACACGCCGCCGGGCCGCTGAACCCGCTCAGAGCAGCCTATCGCGACGCGGGCTGACGCCGATCGAAGTCGACGCGGTTGAGCGGGACGTCCCAGTGCGCCACGAGAATCTCGAAACGGCGCTGCTCTTCGCGGTTGAACTTCGCGCGATCCGGATAGAGCTTCGCGATGATCTCGTCAGCTGTCGGAGAGGCCGGCGGGTTCGGCGCCACGACGAGCTCGACGGCGAACGTCCAGTCCGCGCGGCCGTCGCCGTGGAACTCGGGGACGAACGTGCGGACCGAACGGTAGTAGCCCGCCTTCTCACGGGCCTTCAGGACAGGGTAGTGGTTCCGCTGAAAGAGATCGAGGAACTCGTCCTGGAATCCCCACTTCACCGTGTAGAAGAACCACGTCGTCTTCGGCTCTCCCGCGGGCTGGCCGACGGGCGCCTGCGCCCCGGCCTCGAACGCGGCCAGCAGGACGGACACCAGTGCCAGCTTCCAGGCCTTTGCGCGCATGATCGAGCTCCTCGACAAGAGAGTACATCAACAGCCGTAGTGTCCGGCTTCAGCCGGACCTTCCAAAACAGTTGTGGTGTCTCGCTTCAGCCCCTGCCTTTTCGGAAATTGGCACTGTGTGTGTGGCGGATGGCAGCCGGTCCCTCGGACGCTATCCTCATCTCACCAGGCGGCAATCTCTTCACGCGGTGGGGTACGTTCCGGCCTCCGATCACGCCGCGGCGGGCTGGCCGACTCGGACCGCCGGCTTCGACAGCGCGGAAAAAATGGCCCCTCCGCCTGGCCTGGCGGTGCTGGCGGCGGCTTGGGGTGATCCGCACGCCGGTAAAGAATCGGTTCGGCAACGCGGTGACTCGGCCGCTTGGGACGAATCCGCGCCGCCGCCAGATGGGAAGCTCCGGGGCCATTTTTAGAGGCTTCGCTGATCGCGCTGCTCAACGTCGGCCCGAGCCGACCAGCCCACCGCGGCGGGAGGGCTTACTCGATCGGTTGAGCGGTGCGCGCGTTCCCGGCGCGCGGAGCGGGCCGCGGCCTGTCACGCGCACCGCACCACCGATCGACACTCCCGACGAATCGAATCAATCTCCGAAAGGTATCAAGCGTCAGCCTGACCAGCTCGTGAGACTCCTTCTACTGCGCACCGCCGGGCGGCTTGGGCGGGCCGCCGCCTCGCGGGCCGAACGAGCGCGGACGGAGATCCGGGTCGCCGGGCTTTCGGGTCAATCCCTGCGCCTGCATCCACGCAAAGAACTGGTCGATGAAGAGGTCGCTCGTGTTCCTCGTGACGTTCATCCCGAACCCGTGGTTGCCGCTCATGTACAAGTGCAGTTCCGGCCGGTAGCCCTTCGCAAAGAGCTCTGCGTAGAACGCGCGCACGTCGCTGCCGACCAGTTGATCGTCCTGTGCCATGGCCAGGAAGATCGGCGGCAGCTTGTTGTCAGCCTTGGCGTCGGGAATCGGCGGCAGGCCGCCGAACGGCGCACCGTAGATCGGCGCGACATAGTCGGGACGCTCGGCGACGTTGGCCCTGAGCGCGGCGTGCGCGACGATGTGCGCTCCAGCCGAGAAACCAATGGCGACGATCTTCGCAGGATCGATGTCGTACTCAGCCGCGCGCTCGCGAATCATCGCGATCGCGCGGAGACCGTCCGCGACGCCGGGCTCGCCGGAGACCTCGATCGGGATCTCCTTCATCCGCGACATCATCGTGTACTGCGGTCCGGTCTGCAGGTACGAGCCGGTACTTGACGACGAAGGCCGCGACGCCCCGCTCGGCGAGCCAGATCGCGACGTTGTTGCCTTCCGAGTTGATCGACAGCTGACGGAACCCGCCGCCCGGCGCCACGAGAACCGCCGTCCGCGTGTTGCGCGCCGTCGTTGGCAGAAACGCCGTGTAGCTCGGGTTGGTGACGTTGTAGATCGCTTCACCGTTCGGCGACGTCGTCTCGGACACGGGGGACGGGAGTCCTCCGGGCCAGTCCGTCCGAAGCGGCGCCGGGCCTGAATAGAGCGGCACGGCCGGGAGCTGGCGGTACGCTTTCGCGACGACTGCCGGCTGCACGGCGGGCGCCGCCTGCTGGCGCGCGTCCGGCGACGCCATCCCGGTCACGAATGCGACGACGCCCAACGCGACAACGTATCGATGCATGGTGCGGCCTCCCGCGACGACATTCATTGTGTAGACGCTACACAATAAGCGGAGTGCGCGGCCGCGCGCAACCGCCGGCACCGTGTCGCTACTGAAAAGCACGTAGAATCTTCAGGACCGCGCCCGGATCGGCGCGGCCTGCATGCCTCAGACCGACTCATACAGCCGGCGGGAACTCTGGATCTCGTTGGCTATCGCCACAGCGTTCGTCCTGCTCCGGGCGATCGTGCCCTTGGGATTCGAAATCCTCGATTCCGATCAGGCCGTCTACGGCCTGATGACCAAGCACCTGAGCGAATTCCGCGCGTTCCCGCTTTTCTTCTACGGTCAAAACTACCTCCTCGCCGTGGAGGCGTGGATCGCGGTTCCGTTCTTCTGGATCGGCGGTCCGACGGTTGCGATGCAGCGCGTGCCGCTGGTGCTGGTCAACCTGGCCGTCGCCGGTGGGGCGATCTGGGGGCTGGTACGGCTCGGGATTCGTCCACGCTACGCGCTCGCCGCGGCGCTTCCCGTCATCGCGTTCGCGCCCTCGATCTCGACCGATCTGCTGATCGCGCTCGGCGTCGGGATTGAGCCGTTCGCGTATGCGTTGATCCTGTGGTTCCTTCGCGACCGCCCGGCGGCGTTCGGCGCCGTGCTCTGCTTCGGGACTCTTCATCGCGAGTTCACGTTTCTCGCGCTTCCCGCGCTGGCGCTCGTCGAGTTCGGTCGGCGATCGTTCTGGTCGGTGAGGTCGCTCGCCGCGCGCGCGGCGGCGTTCGCCGCGGTCTGGCTGCTGGTGGACATCCTCAAGCGGAACGTCAACATGCTGGGCCCGTCGGGCGGCAACTGGGCGTCCGGGTCGCTGACGCTGGGGCCGCAGACGTTCGCCAAGTGGCTGTCGTTCGACTGGGGCGACTATGCGGCGCGCCTCCGGGAGGTCGTGACGTGGGGCATCCCCGACATGCTCGGCATCCGCACGTACACCGTGAGCACGTACGCCGTGTCGACTCCGATCGAGGCAGGATCCCGGGTCGCGGCCGCCGCGTTCTGGCTCGCCGTCGTCATCGCGTTCGTGCGCCTTGCGTGGCTCGCGCGTCCCGCCTCGATGAGTGCGCTGCAGCGCGACGGGCTGCGCTTCTGCGCGTATCTCGCGCTCGTCGCGGTGCAGAACATCCTGATCTACGGCCTCAACGGCGGCATCCTGATCGGCGCGCCGCCGATTCTGCGGTACGTGATCTTCGCGCCGTTCCTGCCGATGGCGCTCTTCACGGCGTACTTTCTGGTCGATCGCTCCCGTCCGTGGACGGCCGTAGCGGCCGCGGCGATCGCGATCTGGGGCGCCGGCAACGCGATCGACGTCGCGCGCGTGGTCCGCGAGTTCGTGCGCACGCCGCCGCCGCTCAATCACAGAATGGCTGCCGACTATCTCGAGGATCGCGGCATCCGATACGCGCGGGCGCGGTACTGGGACGCGTACGTCGTGACGTTCCTGTCGCGAGAGCAGGTCATCGTCGCCTCCACCGAGGCGGTGCGCGTCTCCGCCTATCAAGCGGAGGTCGACCGCCACGCGTCCGAGGCCGTGACGCTCCGCCGGCTGCCGTGCGACACCGGCCCGAAGGTCGGGTCGTGGTGCGTCGTTCCACCGCCGGGCCCGTGAACATTGCACACGTGCTCGCGTGCGCTACCGCGACGCGGGACGGAAGCGCCCGACCGTGGCGGACGAGACGCGCCCGAGCCACGCTCTCGCCGACTCTCCGATGAGCGCCTGCTCGATCCGATCGAAGGCGACATAGGCGACCGGCACGAGGAGGAGCGTGAGGAACAGGCACAGCGCCTGGCCGCCGATGATCGTGACGGCGATCGCGGCGCGGCCCGTGCCGCCGATGCCGATGCCGAGCGACGTGGGAATGAGCCCGGCGATGATCGCGGTCGTCGTCATCAGGATCGGCCGGAGCCTCGTGCGGCACGCTTCGAGGATCGCCTCACGGATCGGCAGGCCCTGGGCGCGCAGGACGTTCGCGTAGTCGACCTGCAGGATCGAGTTCTTCTTCACGATGCCGAGGAGCAGCAGCATGCCGAGCGCGCTCCACAGGTTGAGCGTCCTGCCCGTCATCCACAGCGTGAACAGCGCGAACGGCACCGCGATCGGCATGACGAGCATGATCACGATCGGCTGCAGGAAGCTCTCGAACTGCGACGCGAGCACCATGTAGACGAAGATCATCGCCAGGCTGATCGCGAGGATCAGGTTCGCCGTCGTCTCGTCGAGGATCTTCGACTGGCCCTGGAGCCGGAACGACATCGTCGGCGGCATGTTCAGGCCGGCCATCATCCGGCGGACGTCGTTCGACGCCTCGTCGAGCGCGTGCCCGGGCGCGACGTCGGAGATGAACGGCACCGAGAACTGACGATTCGAGCGCTGCAGCGTGGTCGGGCCGAGACCGCGCTCGAGCCGCGCCAGGTTGTCGATGCGCACCGGGCCGTTCGGGGACGGCACCGTCAGCCGCCCGATTTCCTCGATGTTGCCGCGCTGGCTCTCGAGCACGCGCATCTTGACCGGGTACTGCTCCTGGCCTTCCTTGTAGAAGCTGATCTGATCGTCGCCGGAGACCGCCAGGCGCAGCGTGTTACCGATCGTCGCCATGCGCACCCCGAGGTCGGCGGCCCGCTTGCGGTCGACGGCGACGTGGACCTCGGGATTCGAGATGTTCAGGCTGATCTTGGCTTCCGTGATGCTGGGCACGTTCTGCGCGGCCTCGAGCGCTTTCTTGGAGTACCCGGCGATCTGACCGAGATCGGGGCCCAGGATGTTGGCCGCGATCGCGAACCCGCCCGTCCCCTCGCCGCTCCCGAGCGCGTTGCGTGAGGAGATGCTCGGCCGGTACCCGGGATGGGCCGCGAGCCGGCGCCGCATCTCCGTGATGATCTGCGACTGCGTGTTCTTGCGCGCCTCGAGCGGGAGTGCCTGACACAGGAAGTGGATGTGCGTCGGCGAGGAGGCGGTCATGCCCGAGACGCCAATCGACGGCTCGATGTCCGCCACGCCTTCGATGCCCTGGAGCTCCTCGAGCAGCTTGAAGGCAATCTCCTGGGTCCCCGCGAGCGACGTGCCTTCGGGCGCATCGGCGTGCACGGTCCACTCGCCCATGTCCTCGTTGGGGACGAACTCGCGGCCCACCATGCGATTGAGCGGGATCGTCAGAAGCGCGACGACAACCGAGATGCCGATGATGGCCGCCGGATGATCGAGCGCCCAGCTGACGCGGCGCGTGTACCAGCCGTCGAGCCAGTGGAAGAACCCGGCTTCCTTCGTCTTGCGATCCGCGGCCGCGTCCGACAGCTTCAGGAAACGCGAGCTGAGCATCGGCGTCAGCGTGAAGCTGACGAGCATCGAGACGAGAATCGCGAACGCCATCGTCCAGCCGAACGGGTTGATGAAGCGCTTCGCGTACCCGTCCATGAACGCGATCGGCAGGAAGATCACGACGAGGGACAGGGTCGTGGCCATGACCGCGAGCGCGACCTCGCGCGTGCCCTGAATCGCCGCTTCGTACGGCGAGCAGCCCTTCTCCTCGATGTAGCGGAAGATGTTCTCCAGCACGACGATGGCGTCGTCGATGACGATGCCGACGGCGAGCGTGATCGCGAGGAGCGTCATGTTGTTCAACGTGAACCCCATGATGTTCATCAGCGTGAACGACGAGATGATCGATGCCGGGATCGCCAGCGCCGAGATGATCACGGCGCGGATGTTCCGGATGAAGAACATCACGACGATGGTGGCGAAGAGCGCGCCGAAGATCAGGTGCTCTTCGAGCGACGCGATCGACGCGTAGATGAACCTCGAGTCGTCGCGGATCACCGTCACCTTGACCGCGCCGGGCAGCGACCGCTGAATCGTGTCGAGCTTCGTACGCACGCCCTCGATGACCGCCACCGTGTTCTCGCCCATCGCGCGCCGGATGTCCAGCATCACGGCGGGCGTCTTGCCCAGCCAGACGGCGGACGTGGGCCGCTGGAACGTGTCCTCGGCGTGGCCGATGTCCGCGATCCGGATCGGAGTGCCGCCCGTGGTGGAGATGACGATGTTGTTGAAGTCCTCGGCGACGTCGACGCGCCCGAGCGTCCGCAGCAGCAGCTGTCCCTTGCCCTGTTCGACCGTGCCGCCGGGAATCTCGACGTTCTCCTCGACGAGCGCGTCGCGCACTTCCGACATCGAGAGCCCGTACGAGTTGAGCTTCTCGACGTCGACCACGACGTGAATCTCCCGCGCGCGGCCCCCGGCGAGGCTGACCTCGCCCACGCCGTTCACGGTCTGGATGACGCGCGCGATCTGCTTGTCCGCGAGTTCCGTCAGCGTGCGAAGGCTCATGCCCTCGGCGGAGACGATCAAGGACATCACCGGGTCGGCGTCAGGATCGACCTTCGTGATGACCGGCGGGAGGAGCGCGGGCGGCATGTTGCGGATGGCGCTGGCCACCTTCTCGCGCACGTCGTTGGCCGCGTCGTTGATCTCGCGCTCGAGCACGAACCGGACGGTGATCTGCCCGCGGCCCTCCGCGATGCGCGCCTGGATCTCGTCGATGCCGGAGACGCCGCTGATCGCCTGCTCCATCGGCTCGATGACGGTCGTCGACATCTCGTCGGGGCTGGCGCCGGGCAGCGAGAGCGTGACGCTCACCGTCGCGGGGTCGGCTTTCGGGAAGAGGTCCACGCCCAGGCCGCGGAAGGAGAAGATTCCCAGCACCACGAGCGACATGACGAGCATCGTGGCGGACACGGGACGCCGGACGCACAGCTCGGATAGCACGCAGCAACTCCGGGAGGGCTATTTGGTGACCGCGACCAGGGTACCTTCGGTCAACGTGTCGACGTCCGTGACGGCGACGCGCTCGTCCTGTTTCACTCCGCTCGTGATCTCGATGCGGTCGCCGATCCGCTCGCCGACGGTCAGCTCGCGGACGGCCAGCCGGTCTCCCGCGACGACGAACACCCGATTGACGCCGTAGCGGTACTGGATCGCGGAGTAGGGAAGCGTCAGCACGTCGTCGACCTTGCCGATCTCGACGTGGACGCGCGCGAACGTCCCGGGCTTCAGCGCGGCATCGGCGTTGGGAACGAGCGCTTCGAAGGGAAACGCGCGGGTCGCGGCGTTCACCGCTGGGCTGATGCGCGTGACCTTGCCCGTGAAGGTCCGCCCCTGGTAGGCGTCCACTCGGAGCTCCACCGGCCTGCCGTCGGTGATCCACGGCGTCATGCGCTCGGGGATCTCGGCGATGACCTTCAACGGATCCAGCCGCACGATCGCCATGACGGGCATCTGCGCCTTGACGAGCTCGCCGAGGTTGACGAGCCGCTTCTCGACATAGCCGTCGAACGGCGCGCGAATCTGCGTGTCCCTGAGCTGACGATCCGCGAGCTTCATCGTCGCTTCGGACGCTTGGATGCTCGCGCGCAGGTCCTTGCCCCCCTGCAGCGCGGAGTCGTAGCGTGACCGTGCGGACTGCAACGCCGCCCTCGCGTCGTCGAGCGCCTGCTGCGAGATCAGCGTCCGCTTGAAGAGCTCGTTCGCTCGATCGAATGCCTGCGTCGCCTGGACGAGCTCGGCGTTCGCCCGCCTCACGTCAGGCGTCTGCTCGATCTCGGGCAGCTGGTTGGGATCGCTCGCGCCGTACTGCGCGAGGGAACGAGCCAGGGCAGCCTGGTGCTGCTCATATGTGTATTTCTGCTTCTCGCTGTCGAGCTCGATCAGCACCTGGCCGGCCTTCACGCGATCGCCGAGGTCCGCGAGGATGCGGCGGACCTTTCCGTCGGCCTCCGACGAGATCGTGACCTGGTCGACCGCCGCCAGCGTACCGACGACGTCGACCGATCGGCGGACGGAGTCGCGCCGCACGAGCTCGACCTTCACCTGTTTGGCAGCGTCGCCTGTACGCGCCTGGGCCGTTTCGGATTTCGAGCAGGAGACAGCGACGATGGAGAGGGCCGCCAGCACGACGACCCGGCTGAAGAGAAATAGTCCGCGAGATGTAAGCGAACGCATTGAAGTGAGCAAGAAAAGGTGTCCCGAGCCACCAAAGTATAGCCCGGCGCTCGAGGGGGAACGCGCGGTTGACACATTCCGTAATGGGAATATAATGACCGAGTGGCCCGCGCTGCTGCCTCATCGGATCCCTTCAATGCGATCGCCGAAGCCCGGCGGCGCGACATCCTGGTCTACCTCGCGCCCCGCGAGCGGCCGGTTGGCGAGATCGTCGCCGAGATGCGCATCGGGCAGCCTTCGGTCTCGAAGCATCTCCGCGTGCTGCGGGACGTCGGGCTGGTGCACGTCCGGCGGGACGGACGTCAGATCTACTACCGCGCCAACGCCGAGGCCATCAGGCCGCTGCACGAGTGGACGCGGACCTTCGAGCGCTACTGGCGTCATCAGCTGTCGCGCGTGAAGGAGCGGGCGGAAGCCATATCGAGGACGAGGGAGGACAAATGACGCTGACGACTCCGACACTTGAAAACATGGTGCTCAACGTGGTCCTCGAGATCGCACGTCGATGCGTCGCTCGACATCACCTTCGACTCACTGCTCGAGCAGATGGGGCCGGCCAACGAGACGCCGGACGGCCGACCACTGCCGATGACAATCGAGCCGCGGCCGGGCGGACGGTGGTTCCGCGATCTGGGAGGGGACAACGGCCATTTCTGGGGCCTCGTGCAGGCCATCAAGAGGCCGACGCTGCTCGAGATCACGGGACCGCTGTTCATGTCGTCGGCAGTGATTTCGAACGTGCAGTACCGGCTGACGGAAGTCGGCGGCGGGACAGTGGTCGCGTTCCGCCATTCGGCGTTCGGGTTCGTGCCGGACGAGTTGCGCGAGGGGCTGTCGAAGCGGCTGGACCGCAGCTGCTCGAGCGGGTCCGTCGACAGGCTGAAGGCAGGAAAAACCGTTCAGCGAAGGAGGGTCATCATGTCTGTTGTAAACGCTATGCTGCAGGAGCTCGAACAGGAAGCACGTACGACACGGCGCGTGCTCGAACGCGTGCCCGGAGATCGCCTCGGGTGGAAGCCTCACGACAAGTCCATGTCGCTCGGTCAGCTCGCGCTGCACGTCGCGACGACGTCCGGGCACCGTCGCCGGAGCTCGCGGCTTTCGCCCGACTCCGCTGCCGACGGGTTCAGCAGCCGAGCGCGTCGAGCGCGGCCGAACTGATCCCCGCGCTCGATCGCAGCGTCGCCCAGGCCCGCGAGCTGCTGGAAATCGATGGACGATGCGGCGCTCGCGACGATGTGGCGCGTCGTGGATGGCGACAGGGAAGTCATGGCCATTCCCGTTGGCGCGCTGCTTCGAACGATCATGCTCAACCACTGGTATCACCATCGCGGACAGCTGTCCGTCTATCTGCGGCAGGTCGGCGCGCTGGTGCCGTCCATCTACGGTCCGAGCGCGGACGAGAACCCGTTCGCCGCGAGCGAGGCCGTGGCATCGCAAGCCGTGTCGTAAGATCGGGTTCATGAAACATTCGCCAATGAGCCGTTGGATCGGTGCGTCTCTGGTTGTGGCCTGCGTTCTGCTGGGAACGATGGCCACGGCCGGGGCACAGCCGGACACACCGACGGACGTCTACCTCGCGTACCGGACTGCGCTCACGAAAGCCGAGTCGTACGCCGAGCTTCTGCCGTTCATGGACGCGAAGGGCCGCGGCCTGATCGAGGCGCTGCCGGAATCGCAGCGGACGGGAATGTTCGGACTGCTGAAGAAGTTCGCGGGCACTTTCACCGAGATCGCGGTGACGAAGGAATCCATCACGGGCGACACGGCGGTGCTGGCGCTGAGCGGAAAGGATCCCAGGGGTCAGCCCGCGACCGGTTCGGTGCCGATGACCAGGGAAGAGAGCGGGTGGAAGGTCGGAACGGAGAAGTGGTCGTCCAAGCCTCAATGAGTGCTGGACGGTTCCATGCGTGAGTTGAAGATTGCCGTGTTCCCCGGCGACGGGATCGGGAGGGAAGTGATGGCGCCATGCCTTTCCCTCCTCGACGACCTGGTGCCGCGGTTCGGCGGGTTGCGTCTCGAGTGTCAGTCGTATGAAGCCGGGGCGGACGTCTATCTGAAAACGGGCGTGGCACTGCCGGACGAAGCCGTGCGTGCGGCGGAGGCGGCGGATGCCGTGCTGCTCGGCGCGATGGGGCTGCCGGACGTGCGGTATCCCAACGGCACTGAGGTCACGCCGCAGATCGAGCTTCGCGAGCGATTCCAGCTGTATGCCGGCGTGCGGCCGGCGAAGCTCGTGCCCGGCACGCGGACGCCCCTGGCTGACGCGCGCGCCGCGTCGATCGACCTCGTGATCGTTCGTGAGTCGACCGAAGGACTGTTCGCGGCGCGCGATCTCAGCCGGCGGGATGGCGACCAGGCCGTGTTCGACACGATGCGAATCACGCGCGCGGCCTGCGAACGGCTGTTCGATTTCGCGTTCGCGCTGGCGCGCAGCCGCCGGAAGGACGGCCACCGCGGACGCGTGACGTGCGTGGACAAGGCGAACGTGCTGCCCTCGATGGCGTTCTTTCGCCGCGTCTTCCTGGAGCGCGCCGCGCAGTGTCCTGACGTCGACGCAGACTGTTTGTACGTCGACGCCGCCGCCCTTCGGCTGGTGCAATCTCCCTGGGAGTTCGACGTCCTCGTCACCGAGAACATGTTCGGCGACATTCTGTCCGACCTCGCCGCGGCGCTCGTCGGCGGCATGGGCATGGCGCCGTCAGCCGACATCGGCGATCGGCACGCGGTCTTCCAGCCGTGCCACGGCACCGCGCCGGATATCGCGGGCCAGGGCATCGCGAACCCGACCGCCATGTTCCTCTCGGCCGCGATGATGCTCGACTGGCTCGGAGATCGTCACCGGATTCCCGAGTGCACGCGCGCGGCCCACGCGCTCACCCGGTCCGTCGAACGCGCCTTCGCGGACGGCACGCTCGTCCCCGTCGAGCACGGCGGCACGGCCGGCACGCAGGCGATCGCCCGGCGCGTCCTCGAGGAGATCCAGCGCCTTTGACGCCGCGATTCCGCCGGGGGTAACATCGACTCGCGTACAGGACGCCTCCGGTCCGCGGAAAGGGCAGAAGCCCACCTGCAGCCACACCGCGTCGAGAACCTTCTTTCAGCCCGATGTGCGGACAGCGGGCGCTTCGATGAAAGGAGGTTGCCATGCCCACCGACCCGGATCGGGCTCCGCGCGCGCTTCCCGATCGACCCGATCTCCGTCACTTGAAGGCCCAGGCCCGTGATCTGCTCGACGCGGGAGCCGCGACGTCGATCGCGGACGCGCAGTTCCAGACCGCGCGGCTCTATGGTTTCCCGAGCTGGCCGAAGCTCAAGGCGCACGTCGACGACTGTGCGCGCTCGTCGCCGCCCGTCGATCCCTCCGCTCGCGACGGTCTCGTCGATCGCATCATGGAGTTTCTCGAGCTGGGCGATCCGGCGGCGCGCGGCGAAATCCGTTCCGCGCTGGAGCGCGAGATCGACGGGGCGGGACCTGCCGCGCTGGTGGCGTTGAAGGAGCGTCTGACCGCCGAGGCCGGTTGGGACTTCTATCCACCCGATCCGCTCGCCAGGCGGATCCACCATCTCGTCGCGGATCGATTGCTTCGCCGCGACTCCACGCTGCTCGGCGCCGGGCATCTCGCGCCTGTGATCGACAAGCGCGTCGTGCTCGTCGCGAACCATCTGTCGTACACCGACGCGAACATGATCGACGTGTTGCTGGAACGATCGGGCGCCGGGGCCATTGCCGCGCGGCTGACGGCGATCGCGGGACCGAAGGTGTTTTCCGACCGGCTGCGGCGCTTCTCCAGCCTCTGCTTCGGGACGATCAGGACGCCGCAGAGCGCGAGCCTGTCGAGCGACGAGGCCGTGATGAGCGTGCGGGAGACTGCGCGCGCGGCGCGCCGGTCGATCGACGTCGCGCACGAGCGACTGGCGCGCGGCGACGCGCTGCTCGTGTTCGCCGAGGGCCGGAGAAGCCGCTCTGGCTCGATGCAGCCGATGCTGGTGGCCGCCGCACGGTATGTGGAGACGCCCGGCACGTGGATCGTCCCGGTTGGAGTTGCCGGCACGGATGTGTTGTATCCGATCGACGCGGGCACGCTGCATCCGGTGCGGGTCGTCGTCCGGATTGGCGCACCGATCGACGCAGGTGATCTATTCCAGCGCGCCCGGGGCGATCGGCGCGTGGTTGTCGATGCCGTCGGCCTGGCGATCGCTCGGCTGCTGCCGGACCGCTACAAAGGCGTGTACGGCGACGGCAATGCGGATCTGCGAGAGGCGCGTCGAGCCCTTGACAGCGACACCTAGACCATCGACAATCTTGATGCCTAGACTATCGACACTCCAATGCGACGAAGCGTGAGACCGGGCCGGCTCGTGGCGTGCGGCGTCCTTGCCGTGGCGAGCCTTGCCGCCGGGGCCCCTCAGGGCTCGAACACGGACCGAATTCGCGGCGTTGACGGCCGTGTCGCGCAGTGGCTGGAACCTGCCGGCGCGGCAAACGTCATTTTCTTCGTCGCGACGGACTGTCCGATTTCCAACTCCTACGCGCCCGAGATTCAGCGGCTGTGCCGCGACTACGGCAAGCGCGGCGTCTCGTGCGTGCTGATCTACGAGGACGTCGAGACGCCCGGAGCTGCAACGCCCCTCGACGATCTCGTTCGCCGTCACCTGCGCGAGTATCGCTACGACGACGGGATGCCGGCCGTCATCGATCGGACGCGGACCATCGCGAGACGCGTCGGGGCCAGGGTGACCCCGCACGCGATCGTCATCGATCGGTCGAAGCAGATTCGCTATCGCGGGCGGATCGACAACTTCTACGCGGCGTTTGGAAAGCCTCGGCAGCAGGTGACGGAGCGCGATCTCCGCAACGCGCTCGACGCCATCCTGGCGGGTGATCCGGTACCGAAGCGCGAGACCGAAGCGCTCGGCTGCTACATCGTCGATCCGGCGGTCGTGAGGAAATAGCCATGCGTATCCGTCTGCGTCTGTTCGCCGCGCTTCTCACAGCCACGCTCGCGAGTTCCACGGCCCTCATCTCGGAGGAATCACCGGGCCGCGGCGCGCCGCAGGGCGCCAAGCCTCCATCCCGGCCGAACTTCACCGAGACGATCGCGCCGATCCTTTATGCCAACTGCGTCACGTGCCACCGGGCTGGCGAAGCCGCGCCGTTTCCGCTCGTGACCTACGAGGACGTCGTGAAGCGCGGCGAGCTGATTGGCGAAGTCACGCGGTCGAAATACATGCCTCCCTGGCATGCCGCCCCGGGATTCGGCGAGTTCGTGGGCGAACGCCGGCTGACCGACGCGCAGATCGCCACGATCTCCGGCTGGATCAAGGCGGGCATGCCGCGCGGCGAGGCGTCCAGGCTGCCGAAGCTGCCCGCGTTCCCCGCCGACGGCTGGCGGCTGGGCCAGCCAGACCTGATTCTCGAGATGCCGCTCGGTTTCGATCTGCCGGCGAGCGGGCCGGACGTGTTCCGCAACTTCGTTATTCCGACGAAACTCACCGAAGACAAGTGGGTGCGCGCGATCGAGTTCCGTCCGAGCGCGCGGAAGGTCGTCCACCACGCGATCTTCGCGTCGGTGCCTGCAGGGCAGCTCGCCGCCCGCGACGGCGCCGACGGCCGGCCGGGCTTCGGCGGCATGAGTTCGACGGGCGTCGTGGCGACCCGCGCGGACACGCGAGGCCTCGGCGGATGGGCGGTCGGCGGAACGCCGAGGCTGCTGCCCGACGGCGTCGCGCTGCGGCTGCCGAAGGAGTCCGATTTCCTGCTGCAGCTGCACTTTCATCTCAGCGGCAAGCCCGAGACCGAGAAGTCGCTGATCGGGATCTACTTCGCCGACAAGGCACCCGAGAAGAGCCTGTTCTCGGTGGAGCTGCCCGCGATGTTCGGCGTCGGCGCCGGCATCGACATTTCGCCAGGCGTCAAGGATTTCACGATCAAGGACTCCTTCACGCTGCCGGGCGACGTGCGCGTGTTCTCGGCAATGGCGCATGCGCACTACCTCGCGAGGGAGATGAAGGCGATCGCGACGCTGCCCGACGGCTCCACGAAGCCGCTGATCTGGGTCGATGACTGGGACTTCAACTGGCAGGACACCTACGTCTACAAGACGCCGATCGATCTGCCGAAAGGGACGCGCATCGAGTCGACCCTCGTCTATGACAACTCCGCGGACAACCCGCGCAACCCGATCAGCCCTCCCAGGCGCGCGTTGTGGGGAGAGGAGTCGTTCGATGAGATGGGCACCGTCGGCTTCGGGTTCCAGGTCGTGAACACGGCCGACGTTCCCGCGTTCCAGCAGGCGCTCGGCGCCCGCAACAAGGGTGCGATCGCCGCGGGAGGCAAGGACGGCACGATTGGAAGGTTCCTTACGAGGCAGCAGCGGCAGAACCGCGGACTGCAGCAGTTGACGGTCTACGACCGGCAGGGCGCAGTCGTCAGCCGCGTCGGGGAGCCCGGGTCGTACGCGCAGGCCTCGTTCTCGCCCGACGGGGCGCGGCTGGCGGTCGTCAAGCGGGACCTCGACTCCGATGCGCAGGACGTCTGGACGTTCGACGTGGCGACGGGGAAAGGCAAGGCGATCACGTCGGACACGGCGCCGGACACTGCGCCGGTCTGGTCGCCGGATGGTCGTTCGATCGCGTACGTGTCGATCCGGGGGAACACGCACGGGGTCTACCGCCGCGCCGCGGATGGCAGCGGCGCGGAAGAACAGCTCTACGAGCACACGACGGGCGCGCCCATCGTGCTGACCGACTGGTCGTCCGACGGACGGTATCTGTGCTTCTGGTCGGGCGACGCGATGTTCGTGCTGCCAATCGCAGGCGATCGGAAAGTGGTTGCCTTGTCTCCGGAAGAGTTCTTCGGCCGTGGCGGCCGCATCTCGCCCGACGGACGCTTCCTCGCGTTCAACTCGAACGACTCGGGACGGTTCCAGATCTACGTGCGGCCCGTCGGGACGCCGCTCGCGGCGGCGCCGGCGAAGGACTCATCCCGATCGCAGATCTCGAGCGAAGGCGGAATCGGCGGGATCGTCTGGCGGAAGGACGGCCGGGAGTTATTCTATCTGTCGCAGCCGCCCGGTCAGACTATGATGGCCGTCGACGTCGAGGCGGGCCCGTCGTTCAAGGTGGGCGCACCGCGGAGGCTGTTCGAGATTCCCGGTCCGATTGGCGCGCCCGCGCAGCTGAGCAACATCAGCAGCCCGGACGGTCAACGGTTCGTGTTCGCCGTGAGCCTGCCGACGAAGCCGGCGCGCTGATTCGCGGCTGCGAAGGAGCGAGACCCGATGTGTGGTGCATTCGTAGTGGCGTCGATCCTGACGGCGGCGGCCCTTCCCTCTGTCAACGCCGCCGCGACGGAACGCACGGTGTTCGTGACCGTGACGGACAACCAGGGTGCGGCCGTCCCCGACCTCGCGCCGGCCGACTTCGTGATCAAGGAAGGCGGCAAGGAGCGTGAGATCGTCAAGGCGGTGCCGGCCTCGACGAAGATGCGCCTCGCGCTGGCCGTCGAAGAACGCATGGTCGGCGACGCCGCGGTTCGCACGGCGGTGTTCGAGTTCATGAAGCGGATCGTCAGCAACGCCGAGATTGCGCTGATCACCGTGGGCCTGCGGAACACGACCGTCGTCGACTACACGCAGAGCCCCGATGCGCTCGTCGGGGGCCTCAACAAGCTCACGCTCAACCCCGCAAAGGAATCGAGCGTCGCCGAAGGCATCCTCGACCTCTCGGATCGCATCTCGGAGTCGAAGCCCGAGCGCCCGGTCATCGTGGTGATCTCGCTGTCGCACGGGCAATCGGGCGTGGACCCGCGAATGGTGCTCGACAAGCTCCGTCAGAGCGGCGCGATCATGTACGCAGCGACCCTGGCCGGAGCCGAGTCGGCCGCGCCCAGCCTCGGAACGATGAACGATCACGCCGGCCGCGAGCAGGTCCTGGGCGACGGCACGAGGCAATCCGGCGGGCGCCGGATCGACGTCACGACGACCAACGCGATGCCGAAGGCGCTGCAGCAGTTCGCGAACGACCTGCTGGCGCAGTATGCGATCACCTACGCGTTGCCCGACGGCGTGAAGCCGGACCGCCGTCTCAACGTGAGCGTCAAGCGCCGCGGCGTCTCGCTGCGGGCGCCGTCCGTGATTCCCGATCGCTGACCGGCGCCGCGCCGAATGTTCGCATCAGGCGACGTGCTGCGGTCAGGGCTTGACCTGACGGGGCATCTCCGATCCCGCCTGCCGATCGTCCTCACTCGCTTTGCCCCCGCGCCCACCGGCGCGCTTCACCTCGGGCACGTCGTCAACGCGCTCTATGTCTGGGGCCTGGCGAGAGCGCTCGGCGGACGCGTGCTCCTGCGAATCGAAGATCACGATCGGCAACGGGCGCGCGTCGAGTACCGAGCGAGCGCTCCTCGACGATCTCGACTGGCTCGGGTTCGATGCCGACATTCATCCGGCAGACGAGTACCCGGCAGGGCGTCTGCGGGGCGCGGCAAAGCGAACGGGACGCGATCTACCGCGCGGCGCTCGCGCCGCTCATCGAGGGTGGACTCGTGTTCGGGTGCCGGTGTTCTCGTGCCCATCAGGCTTCGCCGCCCGCGGCCGCGGCGGCGTCATCGACCGGGCCGGTGGAACTCCAATATCCGGGTACCTGCAGGGACCGCGGCATTCCGCTGGAGGATGGCGCTGGCTGGCGGCTCAGGATCGATCCTGGCGTCGAAGTGTTCGACGACGGGCTGCTTGGCCCCCAGGAACAGGACCCTTCGTCGCAGTGCGGAGATCTGCTGCTGCGGGATCGACTGGGCAACTGGACCTACCAGTGCGTCGCGGCGATCGACGATGCCGTGCAGGGAATCACGCTCGTCGTACGCGGTCAGGATCTGCTGACGTCAACGGGCCGGCAGATTCGACTCGCACGGCTGATCGGAAGACCCGCGCCGGCGGTCTTCGTGCACCACCCGCTGATCATGAAGACTGCGACGCAGAAACTGAGCAAGTCCGACGGCGACAGCGGAGTACGCGATCTGAAAGCGTCGGGCTGGAGCGCGTCGGACGTCGTCAGCCGCGCGCGGGAGCTCGCGCGACTGACGCCGTTCGGCTAGCGTTTTTCAGAACGCTGTAGTGTCCGGCTTCAGCCGGACCGGGACAGGCCCACCTGAAGGTGGACACTACAGCATTCCCAAAAGCGCGCTCGTTCCGGCTTCAGGCAACTCAAAAATAGAACGTGACCCCGACGGCCGAGCGGGTCGCGAACGCCGCGGATTCGCTCTGCACGGGGCTCGTGCCCGACTCGCGCTCGGTGACGGTGACGCCGAAGCCGGCTTCGCCGAAGACGCTGAACCGTTCGTGCAGCGAGTACTGGACGCCGAACGAGCCCGTCAGCGAATGCGACGTGAAGGTGTCCTCACCGCCCACTCCGAACAGTGACTCGAGCTTCGTGTCGGTCCGGCCAAAGACATACCGCGGGCTCACGTACATCCGCAGCTTGTCTTTGTCGCCGATGTAGATCAGTCCGCTTACTCCTACAGAGAAATCCAGACTATCCGCCTCGATGCCCGAGAACGTCGACTCCGTCTCGGTGGTGCTGGCGCGCAGCTGGATCTCCGGCCGAAGCGCGAAACGATCGCTGATGTGTGAAATGAAACCAATGGAGAGCGGCGCGCCCATCGTCAGGCCGAAGTCGCCCTTGTCCTGCGCGGACGCCGCCGCAGGAACGAGAGTAAGGCATGCGAGGATCGAGAGAACCACTACACGAGCGAGACGCATGTGTGACTCCTTGAGAGGTGAGTGCTCGTGATAGCAAATCACGGAACCCCTCGAGCCGCTCATGAGAAACGCTGAAATTAGCGTGAACGGACTGTGACGAACGTCGTGAGCGAGCGACGCTACCGCAGGTGCTTGTTGAAGAACTCGACCGTCCGCTGCCACGCGAGCTTCGCGGCCGCCTCGTCGTACCTCGGCGTCGTGTCGTTGTTGAAGCCGTGCTGCGTGCCCGGATAGATGTAGGCGGTGTAGTTGATCTTGTTCGCCTTGAGCGCCGCTTCGTAATCGGGCCACCCGGCGTTGACGTTCTTGTCGTTCTCCGCGTACTGGATGAGGAGCGGGGCCTTGATCTTCGGCACATCGGCTGCGTCGGGCTGGCGGCCGTAGAACGGAACGGCGGCGCCCAGATCCTCGACGCGCGTCGCGAGCATGTTCGCGATGGCGCCGCCATAGCAGAAGCCCACCACGCCGACGCGGCCGGTACACTCCGGCTTCGCCTTGAGGAACGCGGCCGCCGCGACGAAGTCCTCGCGCGTCTTCGCCTGATCGAGCTTGGGGAAGAGGTCGCGGGCCTTCTCCTCGTCGCCGGGATAGCCGCCGAGCGGCGTCAGCGCATCCGGCGCGAACGCGACGAAGTTGTCGATCGCGAGGCGGCGGGCGATGTCCTCGATGTGGGGATTCAGCCCGCGGTTCTCGTGCACCACGAGCACGCCCGGGAGCTTGCCCTTGGCGGACGCGGGCTGCGCGAAGTAGCCGCGCATCTTTCCCGTACCCTGCGGCGAGGCGTACTCGATGTAGTCCGCCTTGAGGCGCTTGTCGTCCTTCGCGACCTGCTGCAGCTCGAAGTTCGGATTGAGCGAGTCGAGGAGCATGCCGGCGGTCATGCCGCCGGCCGCATACTTCCGTGCCTTGTCGAGAAAGCCACGCCGGTCGATCGCGCCGTGCACGTACGCGTCGAAGAGAATGAGCAAATCCTGATCGAACTCGCCAGCCGTCTTGCGATCCATGCGCGCCTCCTCGTGAACCTGCCACAGCATACCCAGCGCCGCAATGGCTGACAAGCCGTAGAGCTGGCTCGTTTTCGGACGCCCTCGCGCGATCAAACGGAGTATTGTTGGCCTCCACAACGGGAGGTGCTATGGAAAGGGTGCTGGGTCGATTCGCTCCGCAGTTCTACGCGCTCCTTCGCATCGTGGCGGGGTTCCTGTTCGCCTGCCATGGCGCCCAGAAACTATTCGGCGCGTTCGGTGGCGCGCAGGCGTCGCCGATGACGCAGGTCTGGTTCGCCGGCGTCATCGAGCTGGGCTGCGGCGTCCTGATCGCGATCGGCTTCTTCGCGAGCCTGGCCGCCTTCATCGCCAGCGGCGAGATGGCCGTCGCGTACTTTCAGATGCATGCGCCCGGCGGATTCTGGCCAATCAGGAACCAGGGCGAGCTCGCAGCGCTCTACAGCTTCCTCTTCCTGTACATCGCCGCGCGCGGAAACGGCACACTCAGCGCGGGCGGCGGAAAACGAACGTGACGACGCCGATCCCCGTCGCGGCCGCGCACGGCTTGAAGTAGAATCCCGCGCACGTTAGTCGGGACACCAGGAGGAGGAGGACGCCATGCCTACGACAGCTCCCGGAACAGTTCGACGGTCGCGTCCGCTCGCCGCATGCGCGGCGTGCGCGATGGCGATCCTCGTCGCCAGCGGCGCGGACGCGTCGAACGTCCGCTACATGAACCTGCGCGACCTCGTCGCGCGCGCCGACCGCATCGTCCGCGGCGCCGTCGTGTCGAGCGAGGAGGGCACGGTTGCGGTGGGCGGCGGCGCGCTGCCGACCGTCACCTACAAGATTCGCGTCGAGGAGTCGCTCAAGGGCGGCGCCGCGGCGGGTGAAACGATCGAGGTTCGCCTGCTCGGCCAGGGAAAGGACGCGGCTGTCGGGCCGATCCGGAACCTGACCTTGCTCCGCGATCTCCCGAAGTTCACGGTGGGCCGCGACTACCTCTTCATCCTCACGCAACCCAGCCAGATCGGCCTGTCGACGACGGTCGGTTTGGGCCAGGGGCTCTTCCAGCTGCGCGGCCGGCCGGGCGCCGAGCTGGCCGTGAACGAAGCCAACAACCTCGGGCTCTTCAGCGGCATTTCCAGCGCGCCGCAGACGCCGGGCCCCGTGGCTTACGGCGAGCTCGTGAAGCAGATTCAAACGCTGGTCGGACGCTGAAAGGAGGCCGACATGAGACGTCATCCTCGCTTCGTGCGGCTGGCCATCGCGCTGGCTGCGTTGCTCACACTGGGTATCTCCACGGCGTTTGCGTCGGGACCGATTGACGCCTGCAGGCCCGGCGAGCCGTTCCTCTGGCCGAACGGAGGAACGAACATCCCGTGGAATCCCGATCAGGGACCGCTGGGGCCGCTGACGAACGCGCAAGCCGTCGCGCAGGTCGGCACCGCGTTCAATCAGTGGCAATCGTCGAGCACGTCCGTCAGCTTCTCTCGAGGGACGGCGCTGCCCGTCGACGTGAACATCACGAACTTCATTCCATTCCTCGCGCCGGCCGCGCCCGACGGCCTGTCGGCGATCGTGTTCGACCACACGGGACAGATCTTCGATCTGCTTTTCGGCCCGGGCTCCGGTGTGCTCGGTTTTGCGGGGCCGGAATGGGTGAACACGAACACGTGCGAGGTCCTCGAGGGCGTGTCTTTCCTGAACGGCCCCTCGTTCGGCGATCCCCAGGAAGCCCTCGACGTGATGGTGCACGAGTTCGGCCACTACCAGGGACTCGGCCACACGATCGTGAACGGACAGATCGTGATCGGCGACACGAGCGGCCCGACGCCGTTCAACACGTTCGCGATCCCGTCCCTCATCAATCGCATCGAGACGATGTACCCGTTCTACTTCGGAGTGCTCGCCGGCACGTCCACGCCAAACAAAGACGACATCGCCGGGATCGCTACGCTCTACCCCTCGCCGACGTTCTTCGCGCTGACGGGCACCATCACCGGACGCATTCTCGCGTCGAACGGCCGCACGCCGAAGCCGGGGTTCAACGTCATCGCGAGAAACATCGCGAATCCGTTCGATGATGCCGTCTCCGGGATTTCGGGCGCGTTCACGCCGGACCTCTCGCCGGACTCGACGCTCGCAGGGGTCTACATCATCAACGGCCTGACGCCGGGCGCGAGTTACGCGGTCTTCGTCGACGAGATGCTCGAGGGCGCGTTCAGCGTGCCTGCCGGGGCTCTCCCAGGCCCCGAGGAGTTCTACAGCGGGCGGCTCGAGAGCCGGAAGCGCAGGGACGACGATCCGAACGCGTTCACACCGGTGATGGTCACCGCGGGCGGCGTGTCCAGCCGCATCGACATCATCTTCAATGGTTTCGAAGAGGGTGAGCCACTCCCGATCCGCGACGAGTCGGCGATCGAGTTGTCGCTGCCGTTCACGTTCTCCATGTGCGGCACGCGTTACCACGACGTGTTCGTCAACTCGAACGGGACGCTGTCGTTCGGCAGCCCGGTCATCGACTTCTCGGAGTCGGTTCCGGAATTTCTCGCCGGCCCGCCGCAGATCGCCGGGCTCTGGGACGATCTCGATGCAGGGGCGGGCGGCACGGTCTTCTTCACCGAGGAGCACGGCGACATCACCGTGCACTTCGGGGGCGTTCCTGAATTCGGCGGCGCCGTCGGGATCGGCTCGAACACGTTCGCGATCACGCTGAAGCGGTTCTTCGATCAGATCACGCTCAGCTACGGATCGATGACGGCGCTCGACGGCCTTGCCGGTGTGAGCTGCGGCGGCGCGATCACGAGCGGGTTCGAGACGCCCTCGGATCTCAGCGCGCTGGCGGACAACTTCCGCATCAACCTGCTGTTCCAGCCCGCGGTGTTCGAGCGCTTTACCGCGCCGACGCCGACGTCGCCGGGATCGCCAAACGATCTCGACAACCTGACGCTGCGGTTTACGCCTACGACCGACTACTCGGATCGCTGGGCGGAGCCGAACGACAGGCTCGCGAAAGCACAGCGGATCACGCTGCCGTTCAGCTCGATTCCGATCAGGCGCTTCACCGAGATCGGGAGCGAGGGCGACGTCGACTTCTACAAGTTCGACGCACAGGCGGGCGACGTGCTGGTCGCGGAGATTCTCTCGAGCCAGATGGACACCGTGCTGGGGCTGTTCAACCGCGCGACGGGCCAGATGATCGCCTTCGACGACGATGGCGGCCCGGGTCTGCTGTCGCGGATTCAGTTCACCATTCTCGCCGACGGCGAGTACCGCGATCGCCGTGTCAACCTTCCCGGACCTCCTGTTCGAAGGGGTGGGAACCGAAGTCGGGCGGTATGTGTTGAATGTGAGAGTGCAATAGACGCGACGGTCGTTCGGTCGTTCGGTCGCTCGGTCGTTCGGAAGGGCGTTCAGAGCACAGTCGATGGGCTGTGATTTGAATGTTCTTCCGAACGACCGGACGACCGGTCGACCGGGCGACCGTCTGCACTCACCAACTCACCAGTTCAGACGCCAAATAATCTGCCCGATGCGGCCGCCCGGGTCGAAGGTGGTGTTGATGTCGGTGTAGCCGCTGGTGATCTGGAACGCCGTGCCGTTGTTGGCCGGCGTCACATCGAACGTCGGGTTGAAGTTCACGTTGTCGAACGCGTTGAGCAGATCGAGCTGGAGGTCGAAGCTCGCGCCGCTGCCGAACGGGAACCGCTTCTTGAAGCTGAAATCGAAGCGGGTGAAGAGCGGGCCGCGGACGTAGATGTCGTGCGGCGTGCCGCAGTCGCTCTGGTACACGACGACGCAGCCGGGCTGGCTCGCGGGCGCGATGTAGCGGCCCGTCGGCGCGCCGTCGGCCGAGAAGCCGGTCAGCGACGTCGGATCCGTGTTCCACGCCCGGCGCGTGTTGTCGACGATGTCCTGCGGGAGACCCCAGACGACGAGCCCGCCGGCGCCGTCGCGAACGGTGCGCACCACGAGCGCGTCCTTCAACTCCTGCTCGGTCATCCCGACGAGCCGGCCGGGATCGTCGAGGCGGAAATCGCGCACCTGCAGGCGCCCGGTGCCCGAGAACTCCCAGTTTCCAATCACGCCGTTGAGCCAGGGGTTGATGTCCCCGCCGAAGCGCTTGCCGCGCCCGACCGGCACCTCGTAGTACCACGTCGTCTTGAACGCGTGCGGCACGCCGTCGTCGGCGAGGACGAGCGCGCGGTCGCGCCGGACCGTATCGAGATCCGTCTCGTACGTTTTTGCGAACGTGTAGTTGGCCGTGACCGTCAGGCCGCGTGAGAGGCGGCGGCGGAAGTCGAGCTGGAGCGCGTCGTACTTCGTGCGCGCCGCGTCGCGCGTGATGTTCGCCTGATCGACGTCGGGATTGAGGACGAAGAAGTTGGCGGCCAGGCCGGCCGCGAGCGCGTTCGCGCGGAACGTGGCGTTCGCGTGGAGATCGTTGCCCGCGTCAAGCGGATCCGGGCGGTACTCGCCCAGGTGACCCGTCCACGCGCTGTTGCTGAATTGCGTGGCGGTGTACGCGGCGGGATCGCTCGCGCGCGAGGCGGGGACTCGGCTGAAGTACGCGACGTAGGTCGGAAGTGGAGAAGTCCCCGTGCCGGGCCCGCGGTAGGCGAACGAGCAGGGGTTGGCCGTTCCGCCGCAGCCGGCGAGCACGTGCGCGCGCAGGTTTGCCTGGGCCGCCTTGAACTCCGGCAGGAAGTTGTTCTCGAAGACGTTGATCTCGTTCCAGTTCTCCGTCGTCCAGCCGTTCATCAGGCGCGTGCCGACGTAGCGGATGTCGATCGCCATGTCGCGCGAGAGGGCGCGCTGGACCCCGACCGACCAGGAGCGCGTGTTCGGCACCTTGATCGCCGGATCGAAGATGTTGATGTCGTCGCCGTTCACGAGCGAGGGGATGAGCGGGTACTGCGGCGCCGCTCGGGATCGGCGGCGGGCCGAGGCGGCTCGGTCTGGCTGATCAGGATCGGCCAGCTCTCGCCGGGCAGCACGAGGTTGCTCTGGTTGCCCGTGCGGTTCGCGTTGATCGCGGCGCCGGGATTCGCGCTGTAGAGGCCCGTGAAGCGATCCATGCGCTCGCGCGTGAAGGCGACCGAGTAGCCGGCGCGGATCGTCGCCTGCTCGGGATCGCCGAGGATCGTCCGCAGCCAGCCGTCCTGCACGTTCGGGCGCCACGCGCCGCCCACGTTCGGCGCGAAATTGTTCCAGTCGGTGTCGTATCCGGGATTGCCGCTGTCGTACTGGACGTACTGCGGCGAGATGCCGTTCAGCGCGCCAGGCTGGAAGAAGTTGCAGCCGCGGCCGCCGGGACCCGAGCCCAGGCCGGATCGGCCGCAGAGATCCGCGAAGGTCGACATCGAGAACGAGTCGTTCAGCGGCTTCATGGGGAGCTGGAGCTCCCAGCGCAGGCCGTAGTTCAGCGTGAAGGTCGGCGTGAGCCGCCATGCGTCCTGCGCGAAGAGGCCGACCTCGTTCAGCCGGACGCGCTCGGTGCGCGGGCCAAGGTATTCGTACTGGTTCGAGTCTTCGCTCAGCCGCGCGGTGCCGTTGATCGCCGTGATGCGCCCTGTCAGCAGACCGTACATGTTGCGCGCGTCGGTGAAGTTCTGCGTGGATGCGCCGGGGAAATTGGCCGGCACGAACATCGCGTTCGCGGGATCGAAGTTCTGGTCGGTCCCAAATGTGATCTGCGCCGCGGCGCTCGACACCGTCCTCGCGTGGTTCACCTGCATGAACGTTCCGCCGAAGCTGAAGCTGTGCGTGCCCTTGAGCCAGCTGAGGGTGTTGTCGATGTTCCAGTTCGTCGTGTTCCGATCCTCGAGGCCGGTCAGGTTGCCGGGCGAGGTCAGGCCGAACATGTTGGCGTTCGTGAAGCTCCAGCCGAATCCGCCCTGCTGCGCGAACATCTCGCGCGTCAGGTTCGGCGAGAACTCGAGCGGCGACCACTGCCAGCCGCCCTTCACCTCGTTGACCATGCTGGACGACAGCGTCGAGCGGAGGCTCGTCGAGCCGACGGTTCGATACGACGGCGACTGGCCGAAGTTCGGGAAGCCCGGAAACGGCGCGTCGTTGTTGTTGAGGATGTCAGGGGTCGTCAGCAGGCGGCCCCAGTAGTACGTGCCCGTCAACCGGTGGTTGTTGGTGACGTTGACGTCGACGCGTCCCGTCGGCGCGTGCTGCCGTCCGGTGGCCGCGCTCTGATAGAAGTACCTGCTGCGTGTTGGGGTTCGTGAGCTCGGAGATCGTCCCGGCCGTCCCGGCCGCCGAACGGATGCTCGCGAGCATGGCCCTCGTCGTGGGATCGAGCGTCGATGTCTGTCCGTTCTGCGCCGCGAGCGCCAGCAGGTTCACCTGCCGGACCTGCGTCGCGCCGTCAACCGTCACGTTGTAGCGGAACCAGCCGTCCTGCGCGAGCGGATGCAGGACGGTCCGCGTCCTCGACGCCTCCGTCGGCTGGTAGAACTCCTCCATGTTGAAGAAGAAGAACGCGCGGTTGCGTCCGTCGAACAGGCCCGGGATCACGATCGGCCCGCCGATGCGGCCGCCGTACTGGTGGACGACGACGTCGTTCCTCTCGAGGCCGCGGGCCTTGTTGAAGTAGTAGTTCGAGTTCAGGGTCGGATGGCGGAAGTAGTGATAGATGCTGCCGTCGAAGTTGTTCGTGCCCGAGCGCGTCACGAACGAGACCTGGACCGCGCCGAGCGCCGCCTGGTCGGCCGTGGGCGTCGCGCCCGTGACCGTGACCTCCTCGACCGCGTCGAGGCGCGGCGTGATCATCGAGAAGAACCCGTCGGTCGACTGGAAGTTGTTGTTCACGTTCACGCCGTCGAGCGTCACGCTGATCGTGTTCTGCGGCAGCCCGCTGATGGTCGAGCCGCGCGGGCCGCCCGAGGTTTCGACGCCCGGAAGGAACACGATGAAGTTGAGCGCGTTCCGGGAGACGAGCGGCAGGTTGGTGATCTGCTCGGTCGTGATCGTCGACGACACGGTCGACGACTGCGTCTGCACGAGCTCGGTGCCGCCCCTGACCTCGACCGTCTCCTCGAGGCTGCCGACTTCGAGCGTGGCCTTGAGGCTGCCAGGCGTGGCCGCGAGCAGCCGCACGTTGCTGATCACCGCCGTCTTGAACCCGTCGAGCGCGACGGTGACCGTGTACGTGCCGGGGTCGAGAACAGGAATGGAGAACGCGCCGGACGTGTTCGAGAACGTCTCGAACGCGGTGCCGGTCGAACTGTTCCTGACGGTGACCGTCGCTCCCGGCACCACGCCGCCAGCGGTATCGACGACCACGCCGGCGAGAGAAGAGTTCGCACTTCCCTGACCAAACGCGGCCGTGCTCGAGACGAGAACGAGCGCAAGCGCGCACCAGACACGAAACGATCTCATGACATGCTCCTCCCACATGACACGCGGAGTCCTGACCTCCCAACCTAACGTCCCGGCTGAGCGGTTTCAACGAAGGTGACGCGAATGGGGGTGGAGCTGGGACGGTTGGGGGGATAACGGTGGTGGGTTGGCGCCGGGTTCAGGGTTCAGGGTTCAGGGTTCAAGGTTCAGGGTTCTGGTTCAGAGTGCTGGTTCAAGGTTCGCCGAGGTTTTCGCAAAAAAAAGGGTGCCGAGCGACTGCCCGGCACCCTTTCTCGCTGACGCGAGAACCTACGAACCCCGAACCTTGAACCCTGAACCCTGAACCTTGAACCCTAAAAGAGTTACCAGTTCACCCGCCACACCAGCTGCCCGATCCGGCCGCCCGGATCGAACGTGGTGTTGACGTCGGTGTAGGCCGAGGTCACGCGGAACGTATCGTCCGTCGCTCGCCGGTTGAAGTTCACCGAGTGGTTGAAGTTGATCGTGTCGAACACGTTCAGCACTTCGGCCATCGAGCTCGAAGTTGCACGCGGCCGCCCGATGCGGGAACTGCTTCTTGAGGCGCATGTCCCACCGCGAGAACAGCGGTCCGTTCAGGTTGATGTCCGGCGTGTTGCAGTCGTAGCGGTAGATCGCGATGCAGTTCGGCGTCGCTCGACGGCCGCAGGTAGCGGCCCGGTCGGCACGCCGCGCGCCGACGCTGTAGCCGGTCGGCGTCGTCGGGTCGACGCTGAACGCCGCCCAGGTGTTCAGGCGGATGTCCTCCGGGAAGCTGAAGACCACGGTGCTGCCCGGTCGCGTTCTTCTCGATGCGGATCTTGAACTCCTTCTGGAGCTCCTCGACCGTCATGCCTTCGAGCTTGACGCCGATCATCCGGTAGCGGTCGCGTCTTGACGAGGCCCGTTGCCGGAGAACTGCCAGTTGCCGACGATCGCGTCGAGCACCGGGTTCATGTCGACGCCGAAGCGCTGGCCGCGGCCGATCGGGATCTCGTAGTCCCAGTTCATCTTGAAGGCGTGCGGCGACGTTGCGGTCGTCCGACGCATCGACCTCGATGCGCGGCGCACGCGAGCGTGGCTAGCAGCGACGGTCTTCTTGATGCCGTAGGTGTAGTTGGCGCCGACGAGCAGCCCCGCGACGAGACGGCGCCGCAGCTCGAGCTGCAGGCTGTTGTACTTCGTCCAGTTCTTGTCCATCACGACGATGGCGCTGCTGACCATCGGGTTCATGACGATCAGGTTGCGCGGCAGGCCGGCGGCCAGCGCGTTGGCGCGGAACGCGGCCGTGTCGATCGCCGCCAGCGCGCCGGTCGACCTGCGGGTCGAGCGTGCTGAAGCGGTTGACGAACGCCTGCGTTGGTGAAGTTCGTCGAGGTGTACGCCGCCGGGTTGCTCGCGTTGCCGTTCGGCCGCTGCAGGTAGGCGAGGTGAATCGGCAGCGGCGACGTGCCCGGCGCGCCGGTGTACGCGAAGCCGCGGCGCCGCGGCCGGCCGCGATGTTCGCCGTGAGGTTGCGCTGCGCGAGCTTGAACTCGTCGTAGAAGCCGCTGTCGAAGATGCTGCGCTCGTTCCAGTTCTCTTCCGCCCACGTGTTGAGGTTCTTGTTGCCGACGTAGCGGACCTCGAACGCCATGTCGCGGCCGATCGAGCGCTGCACGCCCGACCGAGTACGAGTGCACGCGCGGCGTCTTCAGGTGCCGATCCTGCGGGAAGATGTTGACGCTGTTCGCCGTCGTCGCCGCGATCGGGTACACCGGCGACTCCGGGAACGCCGGCGGGCCGAGGCGCGACCGCTGGCTGAAGAGCACCGGGTAGCGTCTCGCCCGGGCAGCACGAGCGGGATAGCCCGTGTCGAGGTTGCGCGTCGACGTTCACGCGTTCCGCCCGGGTTGTCGCCGGCGTTGGCCGTGAACCGGTCGATGCGCTCCTGGTTGTAGCTCAGCGCGTAGCCGGCGCGGACGGTCGCCTGCTCGGGATCGCCGAGCAGCGTCCTCAGGAAGCCGTCCTGCACGTTCGGCCGCCACGCCACGCCGACGTTCGGCGCGAAGTCGAGCCAGTTGGTCTTGTGCGCCGGAACGCCCGGCGTCGAAGTGGTCGTAGGCCGGGATCAGCGTGCCCGACTGCGCGCTGCGGGTTGAAGATGTTGCAGCCGCCGTCCGCCGGGACCGTCGCCCGAGGCCGGAGATGCCGCAGATGTCCTCGATCGTCGCCATCGACCAGGTCGTCGTCAGCCGGCGTGAACGGCATGTGCAGGTCCCAGCGCAGGCCGCCGTTGAGCGTCAGCGTCGGCGTCGCGCGCCACTGATCCGGCGAAGAACGCCGAGAAGCTGGACTGGCGCGACTTGCGCGCGAGGTCGCCGTTGTAGACGTACTCGCCGGTCGCCGAATCGAGCCGCGCCGTGCCCGGGGATCGACGAGACGCGACCGGTGAGCAGCGCGTAGAGGTTGCGCGCTTCGGTCAGCTGGTCGCCGGTCGCGCGACGGGAAGTTCGTGGCGCTGAACAGACCGGTCGCCGGATCGGTGTTCGTGTCGAAGCCGAGCGTGATCGTCGTCACGGCGTTGTAGCTGTTCTGGCGGTTGAACACGCCGGCGTAGCCGCCGCCCATCGAGAGGCTGTGCGCGCCGCGCAGCCAGTTCAGCGTGTTGTCGACGCTCCACGTCGTCGTGTTGCGCGGCTGCGGCGTGATCGTGTGCGGTCGACGCCGTTGACCGGTGTTGACCGGGAACGCTCAGCGCGTAGCCGTCCTGATCGTCGAACTGATCCGGCGTGACGTTCGCGAAGAAGTCGTTCGGCGACCACTGCCAGCCGCCGCGCAGCTCGTTGACGACGTTCGGCCGAGAGCGTCGAGCGCAGCGTCGAGTTGCCGGTGGTGCGGTACGAGTTCTGGGTGCCGAAGTTCGAGCAGGCCCGGGAACGATCGGATCGACGTTGTTCAGCAGGTCGGTCGTGCTCGTGAACCGCTGCCACCAGTAGGAGCCGCTCAGCCGATGGTTGTCGGACAGGTTGAAGTCGACGCGCGCCGGTCGGCGCGTACTGGTTGCCGACCGGCTTCGGCTCTGGAACACGTACTGGAGCGTGTTGCCGGCGCCGGTGTCGTTGATCGTGCCGGTCGAGCTGCGCGCCGCTGCGAATCTTGTCGAGCAGCCGGACGATCGTCGGATCGAACGCGGCGATCTGGCCGTTGCGCCGCGCGCCAGCGCGATCAGGTCGACGGTCTGGCGCTGCTGCACGCCGGCGACGGTCACGTTGTAGCCGAAGATGCCGGCCTGCGCTTCGGGCCGCAGCATCGTGCGCGTGCGCGTCGCGCTCGAGCGGCTGGTACAGGCGCTCGAAGTTGAAGAAGAAGAACGCCTTGTTGCGGCCGTCGAAGAGGCCCGGGATCACGATCGGGCCGCCCTGGCGGAAGCCGTACTGGTGGACGATGACCTCGTTCTTCGGCGAGGTTGTTGATCTTGTTGAAGTAGTAGTTGGAGTTGAACTCGGCTGGCGCCAGTAGTGGTAGGCGCTGCCGTCGAACCGGTTCGTGCCCGAGCGGGTCGCGAACTGAATCTGCACCGAGCCGGGGCCGGCGCCGGATCCCGGCACGGCGCCGGTGACGGTGATTTCCTCGACCGCGTCCAGCCGCGGCGTGACCATCGAGAAGAAGCCGTCGGTCGACTGCAGCATGTTGCCGGTCTGCACGCCGTCGATCGTGATGTTGACGGTGTTGTTCGGCAGGCCGTTGATGCCGGCCGCGCGCGGGCCGCCGCCGGCACCGTACTGGACGCCCGGCAGCATGTTCACCGCGTAGAGCGCGTTGCGCGAGCTCAGCGGCACTTCGTTGAGCTGCTCGGCGACGAGCGTCGAGGACACCTGCGTCGACTGGCTCTGTACGAGCTCGGCGCGCGAGCTGACCTGGACCGTCTCGCTCAGCGCGCCGATTTCGAGCGATCGCCTTGACGCTCGTCGGCGTGCGCCGTGACGATGCGGACGTCGTTGATGACGGCGGTCTTGAATCCCGACAGGGTGACGGTGACGGAATAGGTGCCGACGGCGATACCGGGAATGGCGAACACGCCGGCGTCATTCGAGGTGACTTCGAATGTCTGCGCCGGTCGCGTTGTTCTTGACGACGATCGATGGCGCCCGGAATGACGCCCCCGCCAGAGTCGACGACGACACCCGAGAGACGACTGACCGCCGCCCTGCGCGAAGCCCGAGGGAACTTGACACCAGTACGACCGCGACGCAATAGAAGCAGTCGCCGAGCACTGTTTCTCATGCATCCTCCCACTACACGAAGTACAGAGCTTGCAAAACGAGCTGAACGATTGGCCCGAAATGTATCCGGTACCGCCGCTCAAATCAAGCTCCAACCCGGTTTGGTGGCGATTGAGCCCTGGGGGACCGCTATCAATCACACTTATGAGGGGATTCGACGACGCTCGGTCGTCCGGTCGTGGCATCGGTCAGCTCGTCGACGCTCATCCCCATGAGCGGACCGAAACGCGGCGAAAGAGGACTATTCTTAGCCCATGTGTCGGGTCTGTGGTTTCGCCGGAGCGATCGGCATCGGGGCCGCGCTGTCGGTCGCCGCTGCGGTCGTTGCCGTCGAGGGTCAGGCGTCGTCGGCGCAGACGCCAGCGCCCGCGCAACCGGCGCGGACGCTCGACACGCTGTCGGTCGATTTCTATGCCACGTCGGGCGACGGTCAGCCGTTCCTCGGATTGAAGTCCGAAGAGGTCCAGTTGCGGATCGACGGCCGCGCGCGCCCGGTGAAGTGGCTCGAGTGGATTCCCGTGGCGGAGGCTCCGCCCGCGGACGGCGCCGCGAGCGTCATGCCCGTCCCGCCTCCGTTCGGCAGCAACGCGGCCGCCGATGCCGGACGCACATTCGTCATCGCGATCGAGAACGATTCGTTCCGGCCGGGCCGCGAACCTCCGCTGAGGGCCGCCGTCGATCGGTTTCTCGCCGCGCTGACGCCGCGCGATCGCGTCGCGCTCATGACGATGCCGTACGGCGGATTCAAGGTGAACCTGACGAACGACTTCGAGCGGGTGCGCAGCGAGCTGGCAAAGATCGGCGGACAGGCCTCCTCGACGGAAACCGGATCGGAGATGGCGTGCCGGACGCGGCGGACGCTGGAGTCGATCGGCGGACTGGTTTCCGGTCTCGGCTCCCCGGAACGTCCGACGCACCTGATCGTCGTGACGTCGGGGATGGCCGGGCCGAGGCGCGATGCCGTGCAGGCGCTGGCGCCCGGGATGTGCGAGCTGACCGTGGACATGTTCGGGCAGGTCGGCGCCGCCGCGGCCGCGGCGCGCGTGTCGTTCTTTGTCCTGCAGCCGGAGGACCTGATGATCAGGCCCGGCGCGAGCCCGGCCGAGAACATCGCGGGCGTCGGCTTCCGCGGTTCCGACAATCCGCTCGTGGGCATCGAGCACCTTGCCGGCGTCACCGGTGCGGTGCGCCTGCATCTCTCCGCGACCGGCGAGACTACGCTCCTGCGGATTGCGCGCGAGACGGCCTCGTACTACGTCCTGGGATTCGAGGCACAGCCGGGCGATCGGAACGGCGCGACCCGGCAGGTGGACCTGAAGGTGGCGCGTGAAGGCGTTGTCGTGCGCGTGCGGCCAACGGTTACGTTCGCGCGGCCGGCGCCGGATCGACTGGCGGTGAAGGCGCAGACGATCACGCCGCGCAGCATGCTGCGCGAGGCGAAGACGTTTCGCGATCTCCCGCTGCGCGGCGTGGGCTATACGTCGCTCAACGCGGAGGACGGACGTCTGAAGATCGTCTCCCTGATCGAGCCGGCGGAGCCCGACACGCAGCTGACGGCCGCCGCGGCCGGCCTCTACGACGAATCGGGTCGGCTCATCGCGCAGTGGACGGCCGATCAGAAGAACCTCGCGGCAACTCCGGTGATGGGCGCGCTCGTCGCGCCGAGAGCGGCGACGTATCGCCTTCGCGTTGCCGCGACGGATGCGGCGGGCCGCAGCGGCAGCGCGGACTACGAAGTCGCCGCGGCGCTCGCGCCGCTCGGTCCTCTTCAGGTCAGCTCGCTGGTGCTGGGACTGTCTCGCGCCGGCGGCTTCGTCCCCAGGATGCAGTTCGGGCCCGAACCGGTCGCGATCGGCTACGTCGACATCTACGGCAGCACCGGCGGCGCGGCTCCGACGCTGTCGGCGGAGATCGCCCGGTCCGTCGACGGCCCCGCTCTCGGGCCCGCGATTCCTGGCGCCCTGCGCCAGATGCCGGGAGAGGCGCGGATGCTTGGCAGCGTCGCGATTCCCATCGGCGCGCTGCCGCCGGGCGACTTCGTCGTGCGCGTCAGCGTCTCCATCGCCGGCCAGCCGCCCGCTCGCGTGCTGCGCACGCTCCGCAAGCTCCGTCCGCAGGTGTAGTGTCCGGCTTCAGCCGGACCCGAAGAACACCGGTTAGCCGGGTCCGGCTAAAGCCGGACACTACAGTTGTTCTGGACTCCGCTTGACAACGCGTGCCGAGAGGACTAATTTGTCCTGACTTTAGCCAAATTGAGTTGTCTTAAGCGTTACAGTTCACGAGCCGCGCGCCGGTCGCACGACCGGTCGAGCGGTGTGGTAACGGGATTAGTCACGACGTAAGACTAATGCGGAAAATCGATCCCGTTCGATTCCAGATCGCGACGCAGAGCACGTCGCGCGAGATCAACCGCCGGATCGTGCTGAACCTCGTGCGCGCCCGGCAGCCGATCTCGCGCGCCGACCTCGCGCGCGCGATGGGCGTCCGCCGCGGCAGCGTCAGCCTCATCGTCAACGATCTCCTCGCGCGCGGCCTGATTGTCGAAGGCGCGACCGGCAAGACGATCCGCGGACGGAAACCGACCTTCCTCTACATCGATTCGCGGCGGCGTACTGTCATCGCCGTCGATGTCCGCGCCACGCAGACGTTCATGATGCTGGCCGATCTGCTCGGCAAGCCCGTGAGCGGCGTGTCCCGCTTTCCGACCACGCGCGATCCGAAGGCGCTGGTGGCAGCGATTGCGGCCCGCGCGCGCGCGCTGCTCGAGGATGACGGCGGATCCGGTGCGTGCGAAGGCGTTGGCGTCTCCGTGCCCGGGATGATCGAGCAGTCCACGATGCGCGTGATTCACGCGCCGCAGCTCGGCTGGCGGAACGTGGACCTGCGGGAACCTCTCGCCGCCGCGCTCGGGCTCCCCGTGCAGGTGGAGAACTCCGGCCGCGCCTGCGCGCTCGCGCAGCTCTGGGCCATGCACGGCACGCAGCCGCCGGGGCTGGTCGCGGGCGGCGATCTGATCTTCGTCACGGTCTCCGACGGCCTCGGCTTCGGCATCGTCGTGCACGGCGAGCTGCTGCGGGGCCGGCACAATGCGGCGGGGGAGTTCGGGCACGTGCCGCTCACGATGAACGGTCCGCAGTGTTCATGCGGGGCCGTCGGATGCTGGGAAGCGTACGTGTCGAATCGCGCGACGCTGGCGCGGTACCTCGGCCGGCCCGTCGAACCGACGGATCGCGCGGGCGCCAACGACGTGGACTTCACGATCGAGGATCTGATCGCGCGCGCGCGAGGCGGCGACGCGAAGGCGCGCGACGCGATCCAGGCGACCGGCCGGTACCTCGGCGCCGGACTGGTGTCGGTGGTCACGGTCTTCGATCCCGCCCGCGTGTATGTCGGCGGCGAGATCACGGCGGCGTGGGATCTGATCGAAGGGGATGTGCGTGCGGCCTTCGCGGCGCGCGCGCTGACACCCACGATCGCCGCGACGGAGATTTACCCGGTGTCCGCGTCGGAGCATCCCCGCCTGCAGGGAGCTGCGGCGCTTTTCAACGCGCCGGCATTCGCGGCGCCGGTGGTGGCATGAGCGGACACGAGACTGCGGGCAGCACGGGCACGGCGGCCGGCGGCGCGGCGTGGCGGATCGATCGCGTGAGCGACGCGATCGAGCGCCAGATGATCTGGGGCGAGCGGCTGATGGTGTGCCGGCTGACGATCGCGCCGTTCACGGTCACGGCCGTGCACACGCACGAGCACGAGCAGATCACGATCGTCGAGCGCGGGCGCGCGCGGTTCACCATCGACGGAGAGGAGCGCGTGGCCGGTCCCGGCGACGCGCTGCACTTTCCGTCGGGTTGCCCGCACGGCGCGACCATGCTCGACGAAGAAGTCGTGCTGGTCGATATCTTTTCGCCGATCCGCCAGGAGTTTTTGCCGGGCGGACGGCCGTAAACGTCACGGGTGCGGGCCACCCGTGGGCGGGAGATCACGCACGAGGCGAAGGCATCAGGAGGGGGCATCATGAGCGCGACGTGCACCATCGGCGACACTGAAAAGCGCGAGGCCATGGAGCAGGTGCTCCAGAGCGCGACGTTTCTTCGCGCCAGCCAGGTCCGGAATTTTCTGCGGTACATCTGCGAGATGGAGCTCGCCGGGCGCGCGTCGGCGCTCCACGAGTACCTCATCGCCGTCGAGGCGATGGGGCTCCCGAGCTCGTACTCGACCGACGACGACTCGAGCGTGCGGCGCCGGGCGTACGCCCTGCGTCAGAAGCTCGAGAGCGTGTACGCGAACGAGCTGACGGCGGCCAAGGTCCGCATCGAGGTGCCGAAGGGCAGCTACGTGCCGCGCTTCGTGCCCGTCATTTGAACCGCCGCGGATCGATGGCGTAGCGGCGGATCTTGTAGTTGAAGATTCGCTCGGTGGTGTCGAGGAGCCGCGCCGCGTGCGCGCGATTGCCGCGGGTGGTCTTCAGGGCGTCCTGCAGCAGATCGCGCTCGAACGCGGCGACGCTCTCGGTGAGCGACTGGCGTGGCACGGTATCGGAGGCCTCCGCGGTCTGCAGGGTCGGCGGCAGGTGGTGGCCGTGGATGACGCCCCCGTCGCAGACGAGCACGGCGCGCTCGATGGTGTTCTCGAGCTCGCGCACGTTGCCCGGCCAGTGATACGACGTGAGCATGTCGATCGCCGGCGTCGAGACGCGGCGGATGCGCTTGCCGTGATCGCGGGCGTACTTCTCGACGAAGTGATCGGCCAGCAGCATGATGTCCGGCTTCCGCTCGCGGAGCGGCGGCGCGAAGATCGTGAACACCGCCAGCCGATAGTACAAATCCGCGCGGAACCGTCCTTCCTCCATCAGCGTTTCGAGCGGCTGGTGCGTCGCCGCGATGAGCCTGACGTTGATCTTGATCGACGTCGTGCCTCCGAGTCGCTCGATCTCGCGCTCCTGCAGCACCCGCAGCAGCTTGACCTGCGTCGACGGATTCAGATCGCCGATCTCGTCGAGGAAGAGCGTCCCGCCCTCGGCCAGCTCGAACCGCCCCTTCTTCGAGGCCTGCGCGCCCGTGAAGGCGCCCCGCTCGTAGCCGAAGAGCTCGGACTCGATCAGCGACTCCGGCAGGGCGGCGGCGCTGACCTTGATGAACGGCTTCTTCGCGCGCGGCGAATTGTAGTGGATCGCGTGCGCGATCATTTCCTTGCCCGTGCCCGATTCGCCGCGAATCAGCACGGTGGTGTTCGTGCGCGCGACCTGCGCCACCTGCTCGTAGACCTGCTGGATCGGCGCGCTGTTGCCGATGATGTTGCGGAACGCGTAGCGATCGCGCAGCTCGTCGCGCAGGTGCTCGTTCTCCTCGGTGAGCCGGTGGCGATCCGCCTCGACCATGCGGCTCACCTTGATCGCCTGCGCGATCATCGACGCCGCCACGCGGTAGAACTCGAGGGACCGCTGGTAGTCGCGATCGGACTTGAAGGGCAGCGCGACCTCGAGCGTGCCGGTCGGCCGCCGTCCCACGACGATCGGGACCGCGATGTACGACAGCTCGCGATCGCCGCGCGAGCGTTCGGGCCCCGTCGCCAGGTGCGGCTCCTGGCTGACACGTGGGACCACGACCGCCTTGCCGGAATCGATCACCCGCTCGGTCATCACGCTGCCGTCCGCGCGGTTGCGGGACCGGTGGCCGGGCAGCTTCGCTCCTCCTGCGGCCTCGACGTGAACGTCCTTGCTGTCGCGGTCTGCGAGCATGACCGCGCTGCCGGCGACCTGATGGCGGCGTTCGAGGATGTCGAGCACGGAGTGCAGCGCGGCCTTGAGGTTCAGCACGCCAGACAACGCCTGGCTGATCTCGAGCAGCGTGGCCAGGCGCCGGGTTTCGTTCGTGTGGTCCCTGGTCTGGCTGACAGCCGTGTGGGGCATAGGGCGTCAATATTACAGGAATGTAGGGACGGTCGTCCGTCGCTCGGTCGTCCGGTCGCTCGGTCGTCCGGTCGCTCGGTCGTCCGGTCGTTCGGAATACATTCAGATCACAGTCGCTCGATTCCGTCTGAATGCACTTCGACCGACCGACCGACCGAACGACCGAGCGACCGAATGTGTTACTTCACCGCCACCGGCCATTCGCCTGCCGTCATCGCGACGGGCTCGAGACGTTTGGGATCGATCGTGGCGTGGCGGATGCGTTGGCGGCGCCAGGTGTAGGTCACGTGCACGAGGCCATCCGCGGTTTGAATCACAGCCGGGTACGAGTACTCGCCGGCTTCGCGCTCGAGCACCAGCGCGGCGCTCCAGGCCTTGCCGTCCGCCGAGATCGCGACGTTCAGCGGCGATCGGCCTTTCATCGTGTGGTTGTAGACGATGAGATGCCGGCCGTCGGCGAGCGTCACCGCGTCGGTGCCGGCTGACGGATTGGGGAGATCGGTGAGCGAGACCTGGCCCCAGGTCCGGCCTCCGTCGCCGGACCACGTCTCGAACACGCGCTGCGATCGCGTTCGGCCTACCGCCTGCAGGCGCCCGTCGCGGTGGAGCAGGATGCTCGGCTGGATGGCGTGCAGTTCGGCCGCGCCGTCGGCGGCGGCCGGTCGGACGAGAGTCCATGTCTTGCCCGCGTCGGTCGATCGTTCGAAGTGCACGCGCCAGAGGCTCGGCTGATCGGTCGACTCGGTGCTGCTCGGGCTGATGATGGTGCCGTCTGTCAGCCTCACCGGCTTGTTCTTGATCGGACCGAGCACGCCGTCCGGGAGGCGCAGCGGCGGGCTCCACGTTCGACCGCCGTCGCTCGACGTCATCGACATCCCCCACCACGTCCGCGGGCTTGGTCCGACCTTGTAGAAGAGGCGGATCGATCCGTCGGCGTTTCTGAACAGGACCGGGTTCCAGCACGGGTGGCGCGTACCGTCCGCCTGGACGCCCGTCGCGACCTCGCGCGGCGTCGTCCACGAGCCCTTCACGTGGCTCGACAGCCAGATGCCGACGTCGGGGGCGCTCTCGCGCGTGCCCCCGAACCACGCCGCGACGAGGCCGTCGGGCGTTTCGACGAGCGTCGACGCGTGCACGCTCGGATAGGGCGCGGTCTCGAAGAGGAACTCATAGCGGACTCGGTCGGGATTCGGCACCAGCGCGTCCTGCGCGCCCGCGCCGATCACGAACGGACTGAACGCAGTGGCGACGGTCAGCATCATGGATCTCATGGAGGTACTCGCAGGAGCGCGGGACTCGCGTGTCGGTCGCTCATTGACGCGGCCGCTGTTCGTAGTTGATCAGGATGACGAGGTCCTCGGCGCCCGTCTGATTCAGCCCGTGCGAGCTTCCCGGCCGCGTGAGGACTGCCGTCCCTGGCGTCACGTCGAAGCTCTTGCCGTCGATCGTCATGATCCCTCGGCCGCTGATGACGTAGTAGATCTCGTCTTCTTTCTGCTCGTGATAGCCGATCCCCGAGCCAGGCTTCAACGCGCGCTTGCGGAACACCATCCGCAGATCCGGAGCCTTCGCGAAGAAGGAATAGCCGATCGTCTCGCCCCCGCCCTTGTGCGTCCCCGGCTCGTTCTTCGCCACCTCGGCGTCACGCTCGACGATGAAGCCGCCAACCGCAGGGGTTTGCCGTCCCGCCGCCCCAGTAGACGAGGCCGCGAGGACGACTGCGACGAGCAAGAAATACCTGAACATGAATCCTCCGCTCATAGAACCAGAACCCTGAACCCTGAACCTTGAACCCTGAACCTTGCCGCCGGCTAAGCCCAAACCCCTCCATCCGGAAACCTGTGGGTCGCCCGGGAGGCCTTCTTGATCTCCGTGCTGTACCCCGGCGCCACCGGCGGCATGTATCGCGCCCGGTCGATGACGACCGGGTCGACGAAGTGCTCGTGCAGATGATCGACGAACTCGGTCACGCGATTTTCCATCGTGCCGGTGATCGCGATGTAATCGAACATCGACAGGTGCTGGACCATCTCGCAGAGGCCGACGCCTCCGGCGTGGGGGCACACGGGCACACCGAACTTGGCGGCCATCAGCATCACCGCGAGGTTCTCGTTGACGCCGCCCAGCCGGCAGCTGTCGATCTGGCAGAAGTCGATCGCGCCGGCCTGCAGGAGCTGCTTGAAGATCACGCGGTTCGCGCAGTGCTCGCCGGTCGCCACGCCGATGGGCCGGATCGCCTCCGCGATCGCCGCGTGCCCGAGCACGTCGTCCGGGCTCGTGGGCTCCTCGATCCAGAGGGGCTTGAATCGCGCGAGGTCCCGCACCCGCGCGATCGCCTCGCCTACGTCCCACCGCTGGTTCGCGTCGATCATCAGCACGCAATCCGGACCGATCTCCTCCCGCACCATCCCCACCCGCCGCGCATCGTCCGCGGGATCGGCGCCGACCTTGACCTTGAAGTGCGTCCATCCGTCGTCGAGCGCCTCCCGGCACGCGGCGCGGACCTTGTCGTCGGAGTAGCCCATCCATCCGACCGAGGTCGTGTAGGCGGGGTAGCCTCTGCGCAGCAGTTCCGCTTCGCGGTCGGCCTTCGTGCGAGCCTGCCGATCGAGGATCGCGTACGCCTCCTCGGGCGTCAGCGCGTCCGTGATGTAGCGGAAATCGATGCACGAGACGAGCTGCTTCGGCGTCATGTCCGCGAGCAGCTTCCACACGGGTTTGCGTTCCGACTTCGCGTACAGATCCCACACCGCGTTGACGATCGCCGCGAGCGCCAGATGCATGACACCCTTCTCGGGTCCGAGCCACCGCAGCTGCGAGTCTCCCGCCAGCTGGCGCCAGAAGCCCGAGAAGTTCGCGGTGATGTCGTTCAGCGAGCGGCCCACGACCAGATGACGGAACGCTTCCATCGCCGCCACGCACACTTCGTTCCCGCGTCCGATCGTGAACGCGAGCCCGTGGCCCTCGAGTCCCACGTCAGTCGTCAGGACGACGTAGGCCGCCGAGTAGTCCGGATCCGTATGCATCGCGTCCGTCCCGTCCTGCGTGCGGGACGTGGGGAAGCGGAGGTCGTAGGTGTCGAGGGAGCGTATGCGCATGGCTCGGTTGTTCGGTCGCTCGGTCGCTCGGTCGTTCGGTCGTTCGGTCGACCGGTCGTTCGGTCGTCCGAAAAACCATTCAGATCGCAATCGACCGACTGTGTTCTGAGAAGTGTTCCGGACGACCGGACGACCGGTCGACCGAGCGACCGTGTCAGTGTCTCTGTCTAAATCTATCCAACGCCACCGCGACGACGATGATTACCCCTGTGACGATTTGCTGCACCCAGTTCGGCAGGCCGCGCTGAGAGCACCCGATCTGTATCACGGCCATGGTGGCGGCGCCGAGGATCGTGCCGGGCACGGTGCCGCGCCCGCCGGCGAGGCTTCCGCCGCCGATGATCACGGCCGCGATCACGTCGAGCTCGAGGCCGTCGGCGACCGTCGGATCGCCGACCGACAGCCGGGAGAACTGGAGCACGCCGGCGACGCCGGCGAGCGCGGCGACGATCGTGTAGACGGCGACCTTGGTGCGTTCGACGGCACGCCGCACAGCCGCGCGGTGCGCTCGTTGGAGCCGATCGCGAACAGATGGCGGCCGAACCGCGTGTACCGAAGCGTGATCGCGACGGCGAGTGCGAGCGCGACGACGATCCAGATGCCGGCGGGCACGAGGAACCCGCGGCCGGGCTCGAGCGTGCGCAGCAGATCGTTCAGCCAGCTGGAGGGCGCTTCGAGTCGGCGCTCGCCCGCGAGTCCCTTCGCGGCGCCCCGCACGAGGATCATCATGCCGAGCGTGACGATGAACGGCACGACGCGGAGCCGCGTGACGAGCACACCGCTGATGGCGCCGCACACGGCGCCCGCGCCGATGCCCGCCGCGGCCGCGACCGCGGGGCTTGCGTCCGCCCGCAGCATCAGCGCAATCACCACCGTCGTCAGCGCGACGACGGATCCAACCGAGAGATCGATGCCGCCGGCGACGATCACCATCGTCATGCCCAGCGAGGCCGTGCAGACGATCGCGGTCTGGCGGGCGATGAGCTCGAGGTTGCTGCCGCGGAAGAAGTGCGGGCCGACGAGAACGCCGAAGACGATGGCGACAAACGCCAGGCCAAGCAGCGGACCAGCGGACTCGAGGAAGTCGCGCGGCTTCACGCCGCGTCTCCCGCGCCGGTCGCCTGCAGCATCAGATCGTGTTCCGTGAGCCCGTCGTCGAGCACGTCACGAGGCTCGCTCAGCCTGCCGCGGCACATCACGGCAATGCGATCGCACATGCCGAGCAGCTCCGGGAGATAGCTGCTCACCATGAGGACGGCCTTGGGGCGCGGCACCGCCGCCTCGGCGACCAGCGCGTCGATGAGCTCGTAGATCTGCGCCTTGCTGGCCACGTCGATCCCGCGCGTGGGCTCGTCGAGGAGCAGGACGTCGACGTCGTGGTGGAGGAGGCGGGCGATCGCGACCTTCTGCTGGTTCCCTCCGGAGAGCTCGCTGATCAACTGCCGCGGCCCGCGCGCGCGTATGCCGAGCCGTTCCATCCAGCGCCGCTGTGGCACGGTGCTGCCGGCCTGGCACGACGAACGGTCCGGGGCCGAGGCCCTCGAGACGCGTGAGGGTCATGTTGTCGGCGATCGAGAGCGCCGGCGCCAGTCCTTCCTCCTTGCGATCCTCGCTCAGAAAGCCCATGCCCTGCTGCCACCGCTCGTGGGGTTTCGCCGCGCCGGTGTAGGCGCCAAGCCGGACGCGTCCGCTGCGGACCTGCTCGAGACCGAAGAGCGACCGCAGGAACCGCGTGCGGCCGGCGCCGAGCAGACCCGCGACTCCGACGATCTCGCCGCGGTGAAGAGCGAACGTCGCGCTGGATGGACCGAATTCCGACAGATCGAGAATGGCCTCGCCGCGCGCTCTCGGTGATCGCGGATACAGCGTCTCGACGGATCGTCCCACCATGAGCCGCACGATCTCCTGTGCATCGAGCGCCGCGGCCGCGCCCTCTCCCGCGACCTTGCCGTCGCGCACCACGACGATCCGATCCGCGATCTCCTTCACCTCCTCGATGAAGTGCGAGATGTAGACGATGGCGTGGCCGGTACGCCTCAGCTCTCCGATGACCGTGAAGAGATGCTCGGTGTCGGTCCTGGCGAGGCTGCTCGTCGGCTCGTCGAGCACGAGGACCCGGCAGCCCACTGCGAGCGCGCGGGCGATCTCGACCAGCTGTTGACCGGCGGGAGAGAGCGTGCCTGCGGGAGCGTCAATCGCAATCTCGGGATGGCCGAGCCGTGCGAGCGCCGCGGACGCAACGCGGCGCATCTCGTCTCTCCGGATCAGGCCGAGCCGCGACGGCTCCATGCCGAGCAGGATGTTCTCCCCGACGGACAAATGCGGCGCGATCGAGAGCTCCTGGTGGATCATCGCGACGCCCGCCGTGCGTGCGCCGAGCGGATCAGCAGGACGGTACGGCGCTCCGTCGAGCCACATCGTGCCGGCGTCGGCGCGGAGCGCGCCGGCGAGGATCGCCATCAGCGTGCTCTTGCCCGCGCCGTTCTGACCCACGATCGCGCAGACCTCGCCGGGATTGACGAGCAGATCGACGCCGTCGACAGCAAGCGTCGCGCCGAACGCCTTCCGGATCCCGCGCATCTCGAGGCGAGGTCCGGGCGGCGTTCGTGCGGCGTCGTGAGCTATGGCTTCTTCAGCCATCGATCGAGGTCGGGCTTGAGGAGCTCGGCCGCCTCGGGCGAGTTCATGTCGGCGCGCGAGACGACCCGCACGCCCGTGTCGATGCGGCGCTCGACCTTCTGTCCGTTGATGTGGTCGACCATCGTCTTCACGCCGAGGTAGCCCATGCGCACGGGATCCTGCAGGACGAGGCCGTCGAGGTGGCCGTCTCGAAGGGCCTTGACGAGGCTGTCCGACGCGTCGAAGCCGACGAAGCGCACCTTGCCGGCCCATCCGTTGTCCTGCAGCACGCGCAGCATCCCGAACGTGCTCGACTCGTTGGCGCAGAAGATGCCGTCGATCGAGAGGCTGCCGTCGGGCCGCTTGAGTTGACTGAGGATCGCTTCGCCCTTCTTGTACGCCCCTTCCACGTCCGCGCCCGCGTACTGGTTCGAGCTGACGACCTCGATCCCGGGCTGGGCTCGCATGGCCGAGAGGAATCCCTCTTCGCGCTTGGTGGTGCTGTCGCTCCCTTCCGCATAGCGGAGGAGGATGACGCGTCCCTTGCCGCCGAGAAGCGAGGCGAGCTTTTCTCCGCCGAGCCGTCCGCCGACCACGTTGTCGGTGGCCACGAAGCTGACGTAGTCGTCTCCCTTGAGGCCCGAATCGATCACGACGACCGGAATCTTCTGACGCATGGCCGCGCTCGCGGGTGCGACGAGTGCGGCGTCGTCGAGCGGCGCGAGTACGATCCCCGAGACGCCGCGGCCGACGGCGTTCTCGACCTCGGCGACCTGCGAGTCGCGGTCGTCCTCGCGAAGCGGCCCGCGGTAGGCGATGTCGACGCCGAGCTCCGCGCCGGCCTTGAGCGCGCCGGCGTGGATGCTCTGCCAGAACACGTGCGACGTGCCCTTCGGAATGACAGCAATGGTCAGGCGGCCGGGCGCCGGACTCGAGCCCGAGCACGCGGCGGCGAACGCGACGGGCACGAGCAGCAGGCAGAGTGCGATGACGTGTCGCGAGAACTGGTGAAGCATGGAGTCCTTCACTACAATACGAGGCCACTGTACCCGCTCCCGGGACCGACGAGAAACGCCAACATGATATTCGACCTGCAGGGAAAGAGCGCGCTCGTGACCGGCGCCGGCTCGGGAATCGGCGCCGCGATCGCGGAGACGTTCGCGCGCGCTGGCGCCCGCGTGTTCGTCAGCGACGTGAAGCTCGAGACCGCGACCGAGACCGCGACGAGAATCGGCGGCATCGCGCGCGCGCTCGCGCTCGACGTGCGGGACGAAGCCGCGTGCGCCGCGGCCGCCCGCGAGACCGGCGTCGTCGACGTGCTCGTGAACAACGCGGGCATCGGGCACGTGGGAACGGCGCTGACGACTACGGGCGAGGATCTGGATCGCTTGTACGCGGTCAACGTGCGCGGCATGCTGAACGTCACCCGCGCGTATCTTCCGGAGATGGTGAAGAGGCGCGCCGGCGTCATCGTCAACATGGCGTCTGTCGCCGGACTCGTCGGGATCCGGGATCGTCTGGCTTACGCGACAACGAAGTTTGCGGTTGTCGGCCTGACGAAGAGCATGGCGCTCGATCACGCGACGGAGGGCATCAGGATCAACTGCATCTGTCCTGGCAGGGTCGAGACTCCTTGGGTTGCCGCGCGCGTGCGCGAATACCCGGATCCGGAGAAGGCGTATCGCGAGATGGCGGCGACGCAGGCGATGGGCCGGATGGGGCGGCCCGAGGAAATCGCCGCCGCGGCGCTGTATCTCGCGAGTGATGCCGCGTCGTTCGTGACGGGCTCAGCGCTCGCGATCGACGGCGGCTGGAACGGCTGAGCGGCCGCCCGTGAGTCAGCGTCATCGGACGGTTCGGGCGGCGCTCGTCGGCGGCCCGATGTACGACCGCCTCTACGACTCACTGCCGCACTTCGTGCGCCAGACCGGCTTCAACGTCGAGATCGTCGCGCAATTGCCGCATCCGGAACTGAACGCCTGGGTCGAGCGATCGTTCGGCGCGGGCGATCCGGACATCGATTTCCTCTCCACGCACACGAAATACGCGCCGTCGCAGGCCGAGTGGCTCACGCCGCTCGACGACGTCGTGGACGGCGCTGACCTTGCGGATCTCCTGGCGCGGCCGGCCGATCTGTCGCGAGTCGACGGGGTCCTCCTGCAGGTTCCCCGCAACATCGACGTGAGGCTGCTGCACTACCGGACGGATCTGATCGCGGCTCCGCCAGACACATGGATCGATCTCGCCGACGAAGCGGCGCGCGCGGCCACCGGCGCGCGGGCCGGGTTTCTCTTTCCGGGGCGTGAGTCCGGGCTCTTCGGCTCGTTCTACGAGCTGCTGGTGGGCGCCGGCGGCGATCTCTTCGACGATGGTCTCGACCCGGCGTTCGACTCGAAGGAAGGAGCCTGGGCTGCGGGGTTTCTCGTCGATCTGCATCGCACCCGCAAGGTGACCGCCCCCGCGCTTCCGCTGTGGCACTACGACGAGATCTCGGCCGAGTTTCGCGCCGGGCGCGCGGCCATGGTCTGCGACTGGCCCGGAAGCTATCATCTCTACCGCGATCATGTTCGTTGCACGGTGGCGGACTCCGTGGGATTGGCCGTGCTGCCCGCCGGTCCCGCCGGCGGCCGTTCGGCATATGCTGGGTGCCACTCGTTCGCGATACCGCGGCTCGCGCGCAACCGCGAGGGCGGCGCGGCGCTGCTCCGGTATCTGACCTCGTTCGACGCGCAGCTCGGTGAAGCGCGCGAAGGCGCGATTCCGTCGCGGGCGAGCGCGCTCGCGCGCGTGCAGGAAGAAGCGCGCGGGAACGCGTTCGAGGCCGCCAGGTGGCGGATGCTCGCCGAAACCGAGCGAACGATGATCGTTCCACCCAGGTTCGCGGCCTATCCGAAATGCGAGGACGCCATCTGGCGGGCGGTTCAGAAAGCGATCGTGGGAGAGTGGTCGGCCGAACACGCCGTTCGGCAGGCGTCTGCTGACGTGCGGCGGGTCGTCAAGGAAGCATGAGCGACGCGATATTTCAGGGCCGCACGGTCCTCGTGACCGGCGGGGCCAAAGGCATCGGGCGCGCCACGGCCGAACAGTTCCTCGCCGCGGGCGCGCGGGTCGCGATCGTCGACCGCGATCGCGACGCACTCACCGGGCTGTGCGACACGCTAGGCGCGAAGGCCTCAGTGCTCGCGCTGCCGGCCGACGTGTCCGTCGCCTCCGACATGGACCGCGCCGCCGAGCGGACGGTCGACGCGTTCGGGAGCATCGACGTTCTCGTCAACAACGCCGCCGTGCACTTCGCGCGCGCGGTCGACGCGTACTCGGCGGACGAGATCGACCTGCTGCTGGACGTCAACCTCAAAGGGGCGCTGTACGCGATCCGGTCGGCACTGCCGGCGCTGCGGCGCGCGAAGGGCAACATCGTGTCGGTCTCGTCGATGACGGGACTCGTCGGGCAGGCCAACGGCGCCGTCTACGCCGCAACGAAGGGCGCGCTGATCTCGATCACACGAGCGCTCGCCCTCGAGCTCGGTGCCGACGGCATCCGCGTGAACTGTGTCTGTCCTGCGGGCGTGGATACCCCGCTGATGCGCGGGTGGGCCGCGACGATGGCGAACCCTGAAGAGGTGCTTCGCGGCCAGGCCGCGATGCACTTGACCAATCGCATGGCGACGCCGGGCGAGATCGCGTCGGCGATCCTGTTCCTCGCCTCGCCGGCGGCGTCTTTCATCACGGGAACAGCGCTTCCGGTGGATGGGGGCGCGACGCTGGGCTATCGTCGCGGCTGACGTCCGTCAGCGGGCGCAGCGATCGAGCACGCGGCGCGTGATGAACAGGCTCGTCGGCGGATTCTCCCCCAGCCCGAGCGTATGCATCACCTCGTGAAGGACCAGCGCGCTCTTCAGGACGGGATCGCTCTGCGTTCGCTGGCGCAGCTGGTCGGCGCAAACGAACACGACTCGGCTGCCGGGCGAGGTGTACATCAGCGTCAGCTCCCGCTCGCACTGCGGTGTCGTCGACCCGTCCCTGAATCTCACCTGCCGCAGGTACGCCGCTGCCTCCATCTGCAGCTCGTCGAGCTTCTCTGTGAGCGGTCGGCCGTTCAGATCGCGGAATTCCGAGAATAGCGCGCGGCATTCCGGCTTCTTCAGCCAGTGGTCGGCGCCTTCGAGTCCCCAGACCACAATCCCCGAAGCACTCGGGTTCATGATCGCGACCCCGGGCCATCGGGGGACCTCGGCCGACGGCTGTGCGATCGCGAGGGCGATCGCGGCTCCGAGCAGGACAACGGTACGCATGGGCGGCTCCTTTCAAGAGCGAGCCGCCTGGCCAGGCGATGAGCTCGTATCGAGCTCACGTGAATAGATAACGCTGGGGGAATCCGAAAACTGTTACGGATTTCTGACGAACTTCTGTAGTTTGGGGGGGCTGCAGCGTTTTCAAGGGCGCTGTAGTGTCCGGCTTTAGCCGGACCTGAAGAGGTCCACTTGAAGGTGGACACTACAGCATTCTGAAACGCGCTTTACGGGCGGGAAGGGCCCTTTTCGTACCAGGCGTCGTGGGTGGACCAGACGCCGCACCTCGTGCATTGGGTGCGCGACCAGAAGCGTTGACATCCGGGACACTCGCCGCGCGTGGCGAACGTGTTCCAGACCTCGCCGCAGCCGGGGGAGCAGGCCCACTTGTCGGCTCGCGTGGGCCGCCACTTGCACGACGGGCACCGCACCCCGCTGAAGTCCTTGTCGCGATCGTCCTCGCGAATGTCGGGTGAAAAACGATCCTTGCCGCGGACAAGCCCAACGAGCGGCAGCAGCAGTACTTCGAACACGACGTCTCCTCCGGTTACCCCATCCATTTTCGCAAATCTGCAGACGCGTCACAACAGCGAAGGCGTCCGCTACTACCCTGCGATCGAGACGGCTGTGCCGCGCGCGGCCGATTCGTAGAGCGCGTCGACGACGGCGACGCTCCGGCGGCCTTCGCGGCCGTCGCAGGCGGGCGGGCGTCCGGTCCGGATCGCCTCGATGAAGTCCTCGAGCACGCGGCGGTGCGGCGTGGCATCCGAGACGATCGGTGACGCGGCGTTCTGCGCGGATTCCGCCGCACGGTCTTCTTTGGGCGGCACGTGCCCCGCCGCGTCCACGAGATCGACGCGCAACAGCCTGTCGTGCTCGAGGACGATCGTGCCGTTCGTGCCGGTCACCTCGACGCGCCGCGGGTAGCCTGGGTAGACGGCGGTCGACGCTTCGAAGACCCCGAGGGCGCCGTTGGCGAACTCGATCGTCGCCACCAGCGTGTCCTCGACCTCGATCCGATGCAGGCCCGTCGACGCGCGGGCGTCCACGACGGCGATCGGCCCGACGACGTGCAGGAGCAGATCGAGGGTATGGATCGCCTGGTTGATCACCGCGCCGCCGCCGTCGAACGCGCGTCGGCCCCTCCACCTGGAGCCGCCGTAGTACTCGGGCGGGCGATACCATTTCACGTGGCCGGACGCGAGGATGGGCCGGCCGATCGCGCCGGCGTCGACGAGCCGCTTCATCCGCACGACGTCCGGTTTCAGCCGATCCTGGAAGAAGACGCCGAGCTTGACGTTCGATCGATCGGCGGCGTCGATGAGCGCATCGGCGCGGGCCGCCGAGATGTCGAGCGGCTTCTCGGTGAGCACGTGCAGCCCGCGCTCCGCCGCCGCGATCCCCTGCTCCGCGTGCAGCGACGACGGGCTGCCGATCGCGACGAGATCCATCGGCCGGTGATCGAGGAACGCCTCGAGGCGATCGTAGGCGCGTCCGCCGTACGCGTCCGCGAGCCGGGCGGCTTTGGCGGCGTTCTGGCCGTAGACCGCGACGACGTCCACGCCGGGAATCGCGCGCGCCGCGCGCGCGTGCGTGTCGCTGATGTTTCCGGCGCCGAGGATGCCGATCGCGATCGGCCGTTCGCTCATCCGACGGGACTCGCGACCGCGCCGCGGGCGGATCCTGCCGCGAGCGACGCCTGCCAGGCGGGCACGAGCGTTTGCAGGTACGCGAGATCGTCGGCGCGAAGGGTCGGAATCGGCGGACGGGGGACTCCGCCCGCGAGGCCGAGCAGGTTCATCAGCGCCTTCATGGCCGAGACTTCGTAGCCGCGGCGGCGCGCGCGTAGCGCATACAGCGGCACGACGTGGCTCGCCATCAGCGCGTCGAGCGCGTGTGAATCGCCCGCGGCGCCGGCCTCGTGGAGGCGAAGCGCCATGCGCGGCGACACGTTCGCCACGCTCGACGTGAACGACCGGATGCCGATGCCGTAGTACGCCGGCACGAGGTCGTCGCCGGCGCCTCCAATCCACTTCAGCCGCGCGCCGACATGCGCGCGCAGGATCTGCAGCCGCCTGATGTCGCCCTGCCCGTCCTTCCACGCGACGAGCGACGAGAGGCCCGCGAGGCGCTCGACGAGTCCCGGCGACGGGTGGAACCAGTCGCGGCTGTAGATGATCATCCCCAGCTGGGACGCGTCGGCGATTCCGCGGTAGTACTCGACGAGGCCGTCGTCTTCGGCGCCCGGGAAGTAGGGCGGAAAGGCGAGGACGCCGCTCGCGCCTGCTGACGCGGCCTGGCGCGCGAGCGCGCGGGCGATCGCCGCGTTGAAACCCACCCCCGCGATCACCGGCACCGCGCCCGCAGCTTCTTCGACCGCCGCGCGGACGACCTCGAGGTGTTCCTCCGGCGTCAGCGAGTACATCTCGCCGGTGCCGCCTGCGGCGACGATCGCCGCGGGTGGATCGTCGAGGATGACTCGAAGGTTGCGCCTGAAGCCCTTGACGTCGAGCGACAGGTCCTCGTGGAACGGGGTGACGGGGAATGCGATGACGCCGTGCAGTTTCGATGCGAGCGCGTCTGGTGTCATGGTCATGCGGCGATCTCCTGGACAGCACGATTCTCCAGCGAATGCGTCCCGTTGACCAGCAAAAGTAACGGTCCGGGAGCCGCGGGTTTTCCACGCGGCGCCCGGGTGTGCTAGCGTCACGCCGCGATGCTCGACACGTCCGCCGCGGCCGATACCCTCGACGAGCAAGGCCGCGCGACCATCGCGCGGGTCGTCCGGCGCCTGATCCCGTTCATTTTTCTCTGCTACGTCGTCGCCTACATCGATCGCGTGAACATCGGGTTCGCCGCGCGGGAGCTGCAGCGCGACCTCGGCTTGAGCGACGCGGCGTACGGGCTGGGCGGCGGGTTGTTCTTCCTTGGCTATTGCCTGTTCGAAATTCCGAGCAACCTGATCCTGGAGCGGGTTGGCGCGCGAGTGTGGATCGCTCGCATCATGATCTGCTGGGGCCTCGTCTCGATGGCGATGATGTTCGTCGTCGGTCAGTCGAGCTTCTATGCGATGCGCGTCCTCCTCGGAATCGCGGAGGCCGGCTTCTTCCCGGGGATGGTCCTCTATCTGACGTACTGGATTCCGGCCGCGGAGCGGGCGCGGACCGGAGCGCTCTTCATGACCGCGGCGCCCGTGGCCGTCCTCGTCGGCGCGCCGCTCTCGGAATCGCTGCTCGCGCTGGACGGACGGCTCGGCCTGGCCGGCTGGCAGTGGCTCTTTCTCGTCGAAGGCTTTCCAGCGGTCGTCCTCGGCGTGGTCGCGATCTGGTTCCTGACGGACCGACCCGAGCAGGCCGGCTGGCTGCCGGCGAAAGAGCGTGAGTGGCTGTCGGATCTGATGGCCCGGGAGCGCCGCGCGCGCGAGGCGCAGCATCGAGGTTCGCACTGGCGGGCGCTCCTCGACGGCCGCGTCCTCCTGATCTGCCTGATCTACTTCCTCAACACGCTCGTCACGTACGGCGTGTTCCTGTGGCTGCCCCGCATCCTGCGCGATGCATCGGGCCTTCGCGGCGCCGCCCTGAGCACGATCACGTCGATCCCGTTCGTCGTGGCGCTCGTCGGCATGGTCCTCATCGGCCGTCACTCCGATCGGACGGGGGAGCGCAAGCGGCACGTGGCGGCCTGCGCGATCCTCGGCGCGATTGGCCTCGTGCTCGCGGCGTTTTTTCAGAATCACGTTGGGATGATCGTGCTGAGCTTTGCGATCTGTCAGCTCGGCCAGCGGTCGGTGCAGGGCGTCTTCTGGGCGATTCCACCGATGGTCCTTGGCGGTACGGCCGCCGCCGCCGGCATCGCGTTCATCAACTCGGTCGGTAATCTTGGCGGGTTCGTCGGGCCAACCGTCATGGGATGGCTGCGCGGCGCGAGCGGCAACTACTCGAGCGGTCTCCTCGTCCTGGCGTTCGCGCTCGTGCTGGAAGCGACGCTGGTGATGTTGCTCCGACTACCGGGGGAAGAGGCGAGACAGTCGGTAGTCGGTAGTCGTCGGTCGGGAGTCGGAGTCGACAGTCACAGTCGATAGTCAGTAGTCGGTGTCGTCAGTGGACAGTCGGGGTCGTGAGTCGATAGTCGAGGTCGGCCTGGACGCCGATTGACGGCTGTCGACGATGACTGACGGCTGCCGACGATGACTGACGACTGCCGACGATGACTGACGACTGCCGACTGTGACTGACGACTCCGACTGACGACTCACGACTGCCGACTGCCGACTGACCTGGTCCTTGACATGTTTTCGCGCGTTTGCCACTCTCGCTGCGTCGGGCCCTGGAAATTATCTATGCGCAGATTGTTTGTGTACCTCGTCTATGGCTCCCTGGTGGCGGGCGCGTTCGCGTCGAGCCTGACGCTCCACGCGCAATGGCCGCAGTTCCGCGGCCCGGAGGGCATGGGCACTTCGACGGCGCGCGCGCTTCCGCTGACGTGGTCGGAGAGCCAGAACGTGCGATGGAAAACGGCGATTCACGGCCGCGCGTGGTCTTCGCCCGTGATCCTGGGCACGCAGATCTGGCTCACGACGGCCACCGAGGACGGCCGGCAGCTCTTCGCGGTGGCCATCGACCGCGACAGCGGGAAGATCCTCCACGACCTCAAGCTGTTCGACGTCGCGCAGCCGCAGTACGCGCACCCGTTCAACACGTACGCGTCGCCGACGCCGGTCATCGAGCCGGGCCGCGTCTACGTGACGTTCGGATCGCCGGGCACGGCCGCGATCGACACGAAGACCGGCAAGGTGATCTGGGAGCGGCGTGATTTCGAGTGCAACCATTTCCGCGGCGCCGGCTCGTCGCCCGTCCTGTTCGAGAACCTGCTGCTGATGCACTTCGACGGCAGCGACCATCAATTCGTCGTCGCGCTCGACAAGCGGACGGGGAAGACCGTCTGGCGGACGCCGCGGTCGGTCGACTTCCAGGATCTCAACCCGGACGGCAAGCCGAAGGCGGACGGAGATTACCGGAAGGCGTTCTCGACGCCGCAGATCGTGACCGTCGGCGGCCGCCAAATCATGGTGAGCATCGGGTCGAAGGCGACGTACGCCTACGATCCCCGCACGGGCCGGGAGATCTGGAAGATCGTCGAGCGTGGCAGCCACTCGGGCAGCACGCGGCCGGTCGTCGGCCACGGGTTCGTCTACGTGCCGACAGGCTTCGATGCCTCGCAGCTCCTGGCGATTCGTCCCGACGGAGAGGGCGACGTGACCGCTTCGCACGTCGCCTGGAGGGTCACGCGCGGCGTCCCGCAGAAACCGAGCGTCCTCCTCCTCGGCGACCTGATCTTCATGGGGAACGACGCCGGCGTGCTGAGCGTCGTCGACGCGAAGACGGGAGAGATCGTCGGCAAGGGCCGCGTGCCGGGCACGTATTCCGCATCTCCCGTCGCGGCAGCCGGGCGGATCTACGTGTTCAACGAAGACGGGAAGGCCACCGTGCTCGAGGCGAGCCGCGAGATGAAGGTACTCGCCGAGAACGATCTCGCCGACGGCTTCATGGCGTCGCCTGCCATCGACGGCAACGCGCTGTTCCTCAGGACGCGCACCCACCTCTATCGGGTCGAAGAGCCGCATCTCCCGCCGCGCCGCGGCGTTAGAGCGAGATATCGGTCATCGCGTCGCTTCCGGCTTCAGCCGGAAGATCTTCCGCCTGAAGGCGGAAGCCACAGGGGAAAGACTCTCTCGGTAGCGCGAACTTTACCGGTTGAGTGTAGTATCTGCATCGACGACCACCGAATCCGGCCGGACCGAGGAGAAGGGGGAGAAGAGATGAGAACGCCTGTCAGGTTGTGGCGATCAGGTGCGCTCTGGCTGCTCGTCTTTGGGTGCGTGGCAGCGGCGAACGCGCAGGACTTCCGGGGCTCCATCACGGGACGGATCTCTGACGCGCAGGGCGGACGGCTGCCCGGCGCCACGGTGACCGCAACGAACATGGCGACCAACGCCGAGTCCACCGCGACGACGGACACCATGGGGGACTACGCCATTCCGTATCTCAATCCCGGCACGTACCGGGTGACCGTCGAGATGTCCGGCTTCAAGAAAGTCGTACGCGACGGCGTCGAGGTTCGCATCGGCGACCGCCTCGCGATCGATCTCGCGCTGCAGGTCGGACAACTCGAGGAGACCGTGTCGGTCGTGGCGGAGACGCCGCTGCTCGAGACGCGATCGGGATCCGCGGGCCAGGTGATCGACGAGAAGCGGATCGCGCTGATGCCCTTGTCGGACGGCAACCCGTTCGTCCTGGCGCGCCTCGCGCCTGGCGTCGCGTATCACGGCGACCTGAAGTTCTCGCGGCCGTTCGACAACGGCGGCACTTCTGACTTCACCGCCGATGGCGGTCCCGGCCGCAACGAGTTCACGCTGGACGGATCGCCGAACATGGCCAACGGCCGCCGGGTCGCGTTCGTGCCGCCGGCCGGCGCCGTGCAGGAATTCAAGGTCGAGACCGCCACCTTCGACGCGCAGCAGGGCCACACTGCCGGCGCGACGGTCAACGTCACGATGAAGAGCGGCTCGAACCTCTTCAAGGGCGACGCCTACTATCACTACCGCGACGAGGCGTTGTCGGCGAACGACTACTTCCTCGAGCGCGCCGGCCGTCCGAAGGACGACACCGGCTACAAGCGCTACGGCTTCACGTCGGGCGGACCGGCGATCAAGAATCGCACGTTCTTCTTCGGCGCGTTCGAGTGGCTCTACGACACGTTCCCGGAGCCGGGACAGTTCACGGTGCCGACCGAGGCCCAGCGCCGCGGTGACTTTTCGGCGCTCCTCCCGAACATCGTCATCTACGATCCGCTGACGGCGGTCCGCCGCGCCGACGGCCGGGTCGAGCGGCAGCCGTTTCCCGGCAACATCATTCCGACGCAGCGCCTCAATCCGATCGCGCTCGAGTACCTGAAGTACTACCCGCTGCCGAACCAGGCCGGCACCGCCCAGGGCGTCAACAACTACATCACCGCCAACTCACGCGGCGATGATTTCTACTCGATGAACTACCGGGTCGATCACACGCTCACCGACCGCCAGCGCTTCTTCGTCCGCTACTCGCGCAACAACCGCGTCGAGAACCGCGGCAACTGGACTGGCGAGCTGAATGGCACCCGGCCCGTCGGCAACTTCCTCTTCCGCATCAACGACGCGCTCAACGCCGATCACGTCTGGACGATCACGCCGTCGGTGCTGCTGAACATGCGCGGGAGCTGGTCGCGGTTCCAGGAGCCGAGCATTCGCCAGAACCAGGGCATCTTCGATCCCGCGTCGCTCGGGTTCGGGCAGAGCGCGACGCAGCACTTCGGCGACAACCTGTACTTCCCGCGGTTCGAGTTCGACGACAATTCGTTCGGCGATCTCGGCGACTCGTTCGCCGGCGGCATCAACGCGTCGATCTATTCGTTCCAGCCGACGATGACGCTGATGCGCGGCAAGCACAGCTTCCGCGTGGGCTCCGACATGCGCGTGTATCGCGAAGAGCAGTTCCCGAACGTGCACTCGGCCGGCCAGTACGCTGTTCGCCCGCAACGCGGTGCTGACGCGGCAGCTCGACAACTCGCCGGCGGCCGCGATTGGGCAGGACCTGGCGGCGATGCTGCTCGGCAATCCGTCGGGCGGCACCATCGACCGCAGCAGCGACCGCTTCAACCAGGTGATCTACGGCGGCGTGTTCGTCCAGGACGACTGGAAGGTCGGCAGCAAGCTGACGGTCAACCTCGGGCTGCGCTGGGAGTTCGAGGGCGCGCCGACGGAGCGGTCGAACCGCAACGTCCGCGGCTTCGATCCCGACGTCACGCTGAGCATCACGTCGGCGGCGGAAGCGGCGTACGCCGCCAACCCAATCCCGCAGGTTCCGCCGAGCGCGTTCCGCGTCCGCGGCGGGCTGATGTTCATGGATGACAATCAGCGCGGCACCTACGACTTCGACGCGAACAACTTCCAGCCGCGCGTCGGGTTCGCCTACCAGTTGAACGACAAGACGGTCGTCCGCGGCGGCTGGGCGATCTACGCCGTGCCGGCGCTCTTCGACATCAGCGGCATCTATCAGCCTGGCTTCTCGCAGGGCACGGGCATCGTGCCGTCGCTCGATACCGGCGTGACCATCCGCGCCACGCTCGACAACCCGTGGCCGGACGGCGTCGCGGCGCCGCCGGGCGCGGCCAACGGCCCGAATACGTTCCTCGGCCGGACGATCGGCCGCTTCAACGACGACCTCGACTACGTGAGCGGCCAGTCGATGCGCTATGTGCTCAGCGTCCAGCGCGAGCTGCCCGGCCAGTGGGTCGTCGAAGGCGCGTACGTCGCGTCGCGGAGCTACGACTTGTCGACCGACTTCAATCGCAACCCCGTGCCGCGCGAGTACCTGAGCACGAGCAACGTGCGCGACACCGGGACGATCAACTTCCTCACCGCGACCGTCCCGAATCCGTTTGCGGGCCTGTTGCCAGGCGAAACCCTCAACGGCACCGCGCAGCGGCAGCAGCTGCTGCGCCCGTTCCCGCAATTCCAGAACATCGACGTCCGCCGCTACGACGGATCGAGCCGCTTCGATTCGGTGCAGGGCCAGCTTCGCAAGCGCTTCTCAGGCGGCTACATGTTCGAAACGAGCTACACGTGGTCGGACTTCAAGGAGAAGGTCACGCGGCTCAACGACACCGATCCCGACTTCGAGGAACGCTTCAACGACACCCACCTGCCGCACCGCCTGGTCGTCAACGGCATCTGGGAGCTCCCGTTCGGCAAGGGCCGGAGGTGGGGCGCCGACACCAACGCGGTCGTCAACGGCCTGATCGGCAACTGGAGCGTGTCGGCGGTATGGAACTGGCAATCCGGCCGGCCGAACCTGACGATGGGGAACGTGTACTACGACGGCGACATCACGCAGCTGACGACGAAGTACACGAACAATCCCGACGTGACGGTGTTCGACACGCGCGGGTTCTACTTCCACGACGCCGCGGTCCAGACCAACGGCGCCGACGATCCAGCCAAGCAGCGCGCCGATCAGCGGATCCAGCTGGGAAGCAACATCCGGACGATCCCGTCGCGCTGGGACGGCCTGCGCGGTCCGCGCTACACCAACTGGGACATGTCGTTCGTGAAGGGCCTCGAGTTCGGACGCGTCCGCGCGCAGATCCACATCGAGCTCTACAACGCGTTCAACGACGTGTTCTACAACAACGCCAACCTCACGCCGAACAGTCCCGAATTCGGCAAGGTGACGAGCCAGAACAATCTGCCGCGGAATATTCAGATCGGGATGAAGTTCGTTTTCTGACGGACTTGGTTCAGGGTTCAGGGTTCAAGGTTCAGGGTTCAAGGTTCTGGTTCAGGGTTCAACGGCTGGTTTGGAATGGGAGAGGTACTCGGATACTCTCGGTACGATTCCGAATCGTCGATTGAATCGCTGAACCTTGAACCCTGAACCTTGAACCAGAACCTTGAACCCTGAACCCTGAACCTTGAACCAACCAGTAGTCAGAGATCTCCCCGACCCCCCCAGAAACCTGTGGCGCATCGTCGGTCCCGGCATCGTGGGCGCGGGCGTGGGGTTGTCGTCCGGCGAGTTCATCCTCTGGCCGTACATCGCGTCGCAGGCGGGGCTGATTTTTCTCTGGGGCGCCGTGCTCGGCGTCGTCATGCAGTTCTTCATCAACATGGAGATCGAGCGCTACACCCTGGCGACGGGGGAGACGGCGCTCACGGGATTCAACCGGTTCTGGAAGCACTGGGGTCTCGTGTTGTCGATCATGGTGTACTTCGCGAACCTGTGGCCGGGGTGGGCGATGAGCGCCGCGACGCTGACGACGTACATCTTCGGGGGCGATCCGCGGCCTGATTGCCATCGCCGGGCTCGTCGTCATCGGCGCGTCGCTGACGCTGGCGCCGGTCGTGTACGTCGCGCTCGAGCGCTTGATCTTCCTCAAGGTGGCGGCGGTGGGTGTGGTGGTCGTGCTCGCCATGGCGTTTGCGATCGACGCCGGCACGTGGCGCGCGCTGCCGGCCGGTCTCGTCGGCGTGGGTCACGTACCGCTCGAGCTCGGTTTCGCGCTGCTGCTGGGCGCGGTCGCGTTCGCGGGCGCCGGCGGCGGCCAGAACCTCTGCCAGAGCAACTGGATCAGGGACAAGGGGTTCGGCATGGGTCAGTATCGTGCCCAGGCTCGTGAGCGCGGTCACGGGCGGCAAGACCGCGTCGCGTGAGCCGGTCGCCTACATCTTCGAACCCGACGCCGCGAACATGGCGCGATGGCGCCGATGGTGGCGCTTTGCGAACGTCGAGCAGTTCGTGACGTTCGTGCTCGTGACGGTGGCGACGATCTGCCTCACGTCGATGCTGGCGCACGCGACGCTCTTCGGCACATCCGGCCTGCCGCAGACGGTGGCGTTCCTGCAGATCGAAGGGCGGCGGCTGCAGGAGATCGTCGGGCCGTGGTTCGGCGTCCTCTTCTGGGCGACCGGCGCCTTCTCGCTGTTCGCCTCGGCGATGGGAATCACCGACTACACGAGCCGTCTCGCGGCCGACGTCCTGAAGTCGACGTATCTGCAGTCGTCGCCCGTGTCGGAGAGCCGCTTGTACTTCTGGCTCGTGTGGGGGCTCGTCGCGCTCGGCAGCTCGATCCTGCTTGCCGGCATCGATCAGCCGCTCGTGCTGCTCGTCATCTCGGCGACGGTCGGCGGCGCGATGATGTGCCTGTACTCGGCGCTCCTCGTGCTGCTGAACCGCAGGGCTCTGCCGGACGCGATCAGGATTCGATCGTATCGAGTGGCGATCCTCATCTGGTCGAGCGCGTTCTTCGGCGTCCTCGCCGTGCTGACGCTGAGGCAGCAGCTCCTGCGCCTCTTCGGGTAGACGCATGCCTGTAGCGTCCGCCTTCAGGCGGACCCTGGGAGTCCGGCTGAAGCCGGACACTACGTACAGAGTCCGGCTGGAGCCGGACACTACGTGCAAAGACTCGTGCATATAATCTACGAATCGGTGCACCAGTCCGGGTTCGTCCGCGACATGTAGACATGCCGCGAAGAATGCGAAACACGACAAAGGAACTCCAGTGCTGAATCCAGTTCGACGCCGCGCGCTCGCAGTCATGCTGACCGGCGCCGCGGCCATCGCCGTCGTTCACGCGCAGAAGCCGTCGCCGGCGGGCTCTGACGCGATCAAGATCCCGTTCGAGACCTACACCCTGCCGAACGGCCTCACGGTGATCACTTCGATCGATCGGACGACCCCGACCGTCGCGGTGAACGTCTGGTATCACGTGGGCTCGAAGAACGAGGCCGCCGGCCGCACGGGCTTCGCGCACCTCTTCGAGCACGTCATGTTCACGGGATCCGGCAACGTGCCGTACGGTACGCACGACCGCCTCACCGAAGGCGTCGGCGGATCGAATAACGGCACGACCAATAACGACCGGACGACGTACTACGAGACGATCCCATCGAACTACCTGGAGTCGGCGATCTGGATCGAGGCGGATCGGATGGGCTTCCTGCTCGATTCGCTCGACCTCGCCAAGCTGAACGCCCAGCGCGACATCGTCAAGAACGAGCGCAGACAGGCTGTGGACAACCAGCCCTACGGCCGCGCGGGAGAGATCCTCGCGGCTGCCACCTACCCGAAGACCCATCCGTACTCGTGGGACGTGATCGGCAGCATGGCGGATCTGTCGGCTGCCACGGAAGAGGACGTGAAGAGCTTCTTCCGTCTCTACTACGCGCCGAACAACGCCTACGTCGCGATCGTCGGCGACTTCGATCCGGCCCGGGCGAAGGCGTGGGTGCAGAAGTACTTCGGCGACATCCCGCGCGGCAAGCCGATCACGCGGCCGTCGGTGTCGCCGGTGACGCTCGACGCCGAGCGCAGGCTCGTGTTCGAGGATCGCGTGCAGGTCCCGCGGCTCTACATCCAGTGGCCCACCGTCGGCGAGCGCAGCGAGGACCGCTTCGCGCTCGACATGCTCGGATCGATTCTCTCGGGTCCGCGCACGGCGCGGCTCACGAAGGCGCTCGTGTACGACAAGCAGTCCGCGGCCTCCGTGTCGGCGTTCCAGGGATCGAGCGAGGACGTCGGAGATTTCGGGATCACCGTGACGCCCAGGCCGGACAACTCGCTTACTGATCTCGAGCAGGCCGTGGATGCCGTGCTCGAGAAGCTCAAGGCGGAAGGACCCACCGAGGAGGAGATGCAGAAGGCGAAGGCCGGCGACGAGCTGGCGTTCGTCCGCGGCCTCGAATCGAACCTGGGCAAAGCCATGCGCCTTTCAGATGGCGCCGGCTATCACAAGGATCCCGGTTACTTGCGCACCGAGTACGCGAAGAGTCAGGGCGTGACGGCAGCGGACGTGAAGCGGGTCGCCGCGAAGTACCTGACAAGGGGGCGGGTCGTTCTGAGCATCGTGCCGGTGGGCAAGGGCGACCAGGCGGCGAAGCCAGGCGAAAGCAAGAAGGTCACAGACGACGCGGCGGGAGCGGAGGTGTCGCGATGAAGAAGCTCGCCGCGATTGCACTCGTGCTCGCGATGTCGGCTGCCGGCGCATCCGCGCGTCAGGGGCTCGATCGGAAGAAGATTCCGGAGCCGGGCAAGACACCAGACCTGCGCGTTCCCACGTGGACGAAAACGCACGCTGGCCAACGGCGCGGACCTCATCGTGTCCGAGAAGCACGATCTGCCGCTCGTGTCGTTCACCATCACCTTCCTCGGCGGCGCGAGCCAGTTCGAGCCGGCCGAGCGCACGGGCCTCGCGAGCATCACGGCGTCGATGATGAGCGAAGGGACGAAGTCGCGCGACGGGGAAGCGTTGTCGAATGCGCTCCAGCTGCTCGGGACGTCGATCTCCACGTCCGTCGGCAGCGAGAGCGGAGGCATGTCCTTCATGGCGACGACCGCGAAGTTCGGTCCGACCCTTGACGTCCTCGCCGACATGCTGCTCAATCCGACGTTTCCGGCCGATGCGCTCGAACGGATTCGCGCGCAGCGCCTCGTCGCCCTCACTCAGTCGCGCGCACAGCCTGGCGCCATCGCCGGCCGCGTCTTCCCGAAGGTCTTGTACGGATCGACGCATCCGTACGGGCGCGTCGCCACGGAAGCCTCTCTGAAAGCAATCACGCGCGACGACGTCGCGAGCTTTCACGGGTCCTACTTTCAGCCGGCCCGGGCGCTGATTACCGTCGTCGGCGATGTCACGGGCGCGAGCGCGAAGCAGGCGATCGAAAAGTCGCTGGCGGCCTGGACGAAAGCTGGCGCGCGGCCGACGTTCTCGTATCCCGCTCCTCCGCAACCAACGAAGACGACGATCTATCTCGTGGATCGTGCAGGCGCGGCGCAATCGACCGTCACGATGGGGCTCCCGGGTCCGCCGCGGAGCACACCCGACTACTACGCGATGCAGGTGATGAACACGATGCTCGGCGGCATGTTCCAATCCCGGTTGAACGCGAACATTCGCGAGGAGAAGGGCTACAGCTACGGCGTTACCTCGAGCTTCGCGTATGGCAAGGGTCCCGGTGCCTTCCGCGCCGGCGGCGACATCGTGGGGGACAAGACGGACGCGGCGCTCCTCGAGTTCATGAAGGAGCTGCGGGGCATTCTCGGCGAACGTCCGGTGACGGACGCGGAGCTGCAGACGGCCAAGGACTCGCTGGTCCAGCGTCTTCCGGCGACATTCGCCTCGGTGACGGCGATCAACGGCGCCTTGACGTCACTCTGGGTCCAGGGACTGCCCGACGACTACTACCAGCAGTACGCGAAGGCCGTCTCGGCCGTCACCAAGGACGATGTGCTGCGCGTGGCGAAGAAGTACATCGACATCGACAAGCTGGCGATCGTGATCGTCGGGGACCGCGCGTCGATCGAAGCGCCGCTCAAGGCGGCGAACGTCGCGCCGATTACGCACCTTGATATCGAAGGCGCGACGAAATAGCTTCTGAACTGGAATCATGTCCGACTCGATGGGAGAACTGGTGTCGGCGGTCGCGGGCGGGCGGCCGGCTGACGTTCGCGCGATTCTGGCGCGCTCGCCCGGGCTGAAGCAGCAGCTCAACGACCCGCGTCCCGAGCTGCCGTTCGACGCGACGCTGCTGCTGTCGGCGATCTACGACAAGAACCGCGAGCTCGTGGACGTGCTACTGGAGAACGGCGCGGACATCAACCGTCCGAGCGGCTGGTGGGCGGGTGGTTTCCATGCGCTCCACGGATGCGATCCCGCGCTTGCGCCGTTCCTGATCGAGCGCGGTGCCGTCGTCGATGCGCACGCGGCGGCGCGTCTGGGCATGATGGATCGGCTGCAGGCGCTGCTGGCGGAGAACCCGGCGCTCGTGCATGCCCGCGGCGGTGATGGCCAGACGCCGCTGCACTTCGCCGCGAGCGTCGACGTGGCGCGCCACCTCCTGGATCGCGGCGCCGGGATCGACACGATCGACGTCGATCACGAGTCGACGCCGGCGCAGTGGATGGTGCAGGATCGCGTCGACGTCGCCCGCTATCTCGTCTCCCGCGGCGCGAAGACCGACATCCTGATGACGGCCGCGCTGGGCGATCTCGACCGGACCCGGGAGCATCTCGATCGCGATCCGGCGTCGGTCCAGACGTCGGTGTCGGAGCGATACTTTCCGAAAAGGAATCCTCACAGCGGCGGCTGCATCTACATCTGGACGATCGGGGGCCACAAGACGGCGCACATCGTGGCGCGTGAGCGCGGGCACGACGCCATCGTCGAGCTCGTCACGAGCCGGAGCCCGGCGGCGCTCAGGCTCGCGGTCGCGTGCCAGGTCGGAGACGATGAGGCCGCGCGCGCGGTGCTCGCGGAGACTCCGGGGGTCATCGCGGCGTTGTCGGCCGACGAACGCGAGAGGCTCGCGCAGGCCGCCGAAGGCAACAAGCGCGATGTCGTCGGGCGCCTGCTCGCGGCGGGCTGGCCGGTGAACGATCGCGGTCCGTTCGGCGGAACCGCCGTTCACTGGGCGGCGTGGCACGGCAATCACGGGATGGTCCAGGATCTTCTCGCGCGCGGCCCCGATCTCGAGCTGAAGGACACGCAATACGGCGGAACCCCTCTCGGCTGGGCCCTCCACGGCTCGCTGAACAGCTGGCACAGGCCGTCCGGCGACTACGGCGCAACCGTCGAGTCGCTGTTGACCGCCGGCGCGGCGGCGCCCGAGATCACCCCTGAGCTCGACGCGAGCGAGCCGGCGATCGCCGCGCTTCGCCGGCATCGAGATCGGACCGCGCGATAGCAGTTTGTTACAATAAGCCTGTCTTGCGGATTTCCTCCTGCGCTGCGACACCGGAAGGCTGGTTGTGTCGCTGACCAAACAGCCGATCAGGGCCCTGTTCTCGTCGGGAGCGCGCAAGCTTCGACACGCGAAGGCACGGCTCCTCCATCGGCCTGCGATCATCGAGTACATCGCCGCGGATATCGTCAACAACTGCAACCTGCGGTGCCCGTTCTGCCTCGTCGACTACGACCAGGTGAAGACGACGAACCTGATGACGGAGGAGACGTTCAGGGCGCTCATCCGCCTGGCGCCCGCCGTGCCGGAGGCCGGGTTCTGGCTGTCGTGCCTTCACGAGCCGACCCTGCACCCGAAGCTCGGCGACTTCATCAACATCATTCCGCGCGAGGAGCGGCGCAAGTTCTGGTTCACGACCAACCTGACGCGCCCGCTGCCGGACTCGCTCATCGAGACGATCGCCTCGTCGGGGCTCCATCACATCAACGTGTCGTTCGATTCGATGGATGAAGAGCTGTTCGCGGTGCTGCGCAAGCACGGGCGGCTGAAGATGTTCCGGCAGAACCTCGCGCGCGTCGTCGACGCGTTCAAGCGGACGCCGGGCGCGCCGCTCATCCGCTACATCACGATGGCGTACCGCTCGAACATGGGCGAGATCCCCGCGATGGTGCGCTGGATGAACGAATCGGGGAACGCGTTCGAGATCGAGATCCGCTACACGTTCAACACGGCGAACATCGCCGAAGAATTCAGGCAGGAGCAGTTCCTCCGCCCGGAGGAGTGGACCGCGCTCGAAGACAGCCTGCGCGTGCTGCCGTACGGGAACTGGGTGCTCTCGAAGCCGCCAGGCAACTACGGCACGGAAGATCCGTACGTGCCGGCCAACTGGTTCGAGAACGTCGCGCCGACGCCGCCGCCGCACAAGTCGTTCAAGCGCCCGATGCAGCTGCGCGTGCGCCCCGACGGGCGCGTGCACCTGAGCGGCGCCGAGCATGTGTTCGCCGTGAAGGTCGGGGAGCTCGACGATCCGATCGCGTTCTTCACCGACATCAGCTCGCAGCCCCCGCTCCCCGAACAGCCCGGCACTGCCGCGGCTCCCGCGTCGAGTTAGGGTGCTGGTCCGGCTAAAGCCGGACACTACACGGTCCGCAGCGCAAACAGCTTCACGTCCGAGCCGTCGCCTGCGAGCCGCACCTGGCGCTCGAACACGAACCCGAGCTTTTCGAGCAGCGCGATTGACGCGGTGTTGTCCGGTGACGTAATGGCCGCGATGCGCTCCAGCACGAACACGTCGCGCGCGTACACAAGCACGGCGGACGCCGACTCGAACGCAAATCCCTTCGACCAGAACCGGGGAAGGAACGCGAAGCCGAGATCCGGGTGCGGCAGGGTGTCGCGCTTGACCAGGCCGCAGATGCCGATGGACTCCCCGGTCTCACGCAGCTCGACCGCGCACAGTCCGAATCCGAATCGCGCGTAGCTCGCCAGAGGACCGCTCGAAATGTAGCCGCGCGCATCGTCCAGCGTCCGCACGTGCTTGTCGCCGATGTGCTGAATGAAGGATGGCTCGTTCAGGAGCTCGAGGATGAACGCGGCGTCGTCGATCGACAGCCGCCGGACGAAGAGGCGCGGCGTTTCGAGCACGCCAACTACCGCCTCGGGTCCTCGAGATCGGGCAGGTTCCCGTCAGCGTCTTCGGGATCTCTCGCCTCCGCCCGCTGCTCGACGATGATCTCGACGGCCTTCTGCTTGTCTTCGTTCAGGAAGCCGTGCATCGTGCCGATCGTGCCGGGCCCCGCGTGCGTGCGCCTCCGGAACACTTTCCAGACCGCGGCAGCAAAGAGGATCAGCACGAGGACTGCGGCGATGCCGTCGAACTGCATGGCTACGCCTCCGTTGACGTCACTGCGCCATCCGGTATTCCTTCGGCGGTTCCGCGCCGAGCAGATGCCGGACGAAATAGTCCCACCGCCGGCGCATCATGTACGCCGACGCCGCGCCGTAGCCGTGATTCTGGTTCGGCAGCATCAAGAGATCGAAGTCCTTGTTTGCCCTGATCAGGGCCTCGACCACGAGGTAGGTCTGATACGGCGGGACGTTGGTGTCCATGGTCCCGTGCGCGAGGAGCAGCTTGCCTTTCAGGTTCTTCGCGAAGTTCTGGTTCGCTTCGGCGTCGTAGTTGTCGGTGCCGTCGCCGTTCTTCACGAGGAGCCCCTGGTAGCGTTCGCCCCAGTCGTCCTCGTTCGTCCGCTGATCGTGATTCCCTGATTCGGCTATGCCGACCTTGAAGAAGTCCGGGAACCGGAACATCGCGGTCGTGGTGGCGAAGCCGCCGCCGGAGTGCCCCCAGATGCCGGCCCGCTCGAGATCGATGAACCGGTGCTGCTGCGAGAGGTGCGTCATGCCGGCGATCTGATCCGGGATCGTGTTGTCGCGGCCCATCGCGCCGTAGTAGGCATCCTGGAACGCCTTGGACCGTCCCGGCGTACCTCTCCCGTCGATCGTGACGACGACGAAGCCGAGCTCGGCGAGCGCCTGACGGTCTCCGCGCGCCGCAGAGAACGCGCGGCTGCCCGTGCTGCCGGTCTGCGGGCCGGGATACACGTGATTGATGATCGGGTACTTCTTCGACGGATCGAGGTTCGTGGGCGTGAACATCAGCCCGTAGAGCGGTGTCTTGTAGTCGGCGCCGATCACGCGGATTGGAGTCGGCGGCTTCCACCCGATCCCAGTCAGCTTCGAGATGTCGGTTCGAGCGAGCGGCAGGATGAGCTTGCCGTCGCCGTCGCGGAGCACGGCTTCCGGTGGATTCTGCGGCGAGGAATACGTATCGACGAGGTACTTTCCGCTCGGCGACAGTTGCATGGCGTGTGTCGCGATGCCGGGAGTGAGCGCGACGGGATTCGCCCCGTCGAGGCCGATTCGAAAGAAACTCATGTAGTACGGATCCGCACCCTTTTCGCGTCCGTTCGCGCCGAACCAGACGAGGCGCGCCTTCTCGTCCACGCGGACGATCTGCATCACGGGCCCCTCGCCGGTCGTGATCTGGTTCTTCAGCTTCCCGGTGGCGAGATCATAAAGATACAGCTGGCCCCAGTTGTCCCGCTCCGAGTGCCAGACGACCTCGTTCGTGCTCCAGAGGACCTGCCAGCCCCGCGACTCGAATTGCGTCGCGACCTTCTCGTCGAAGACAGTGCGCACGTCGCCAGTGGACGTGTCCGCGACGCGGAGCCACGCCTGCTTGTGATCGCGCGATACCGACGCGAGAGCGAGCCGAGTTCCGTCCGGGCTCCAGCTGTAGTCGCGCATGCTCAGGTCGTCGCCAAGCGTCGCCCGATGAAAGTCGGGGTCCATCTTCAGTCGAACGGTTCGCGCGGTGTCCACGTCGACGACGACGCGGTGCACCATGGCCATCACTTTGTCGCCGGGCAGCGGAAACTTCGACACGCGAAGGGTAGGATGGCCGACGGTGGTCGGCACGAGATACATCTCGCCGACCTCGCGCTCGTCCTGCTGCTGCGTCGCGATCTTCCTGGAGTCGGGAGACCACAGCCCGACGGCGCCGTCGCTGCTGCGCCATCCCGCGTTGTCGGTGGCGTAGCCGAAGTACTTCACGCCGTCGGTCGTCAGCTGCCGCTCCTGCTTCGTCGCGACATCGTGCACCCAGAGATTCCAGTCGCGGATGAAGACGCCGCGCCTGCCGTCGGGAGAGATGTTCAGCGGCTTGCCGCCGGTCGACGTCGGCCCGGCAGCGCCGCCGCGTCCGCCGCCCCGTCCGCCCCGCCCGACGGGGAGGGCGACGGGGACGCGTCCTGCTGTCTCAGCGCATTTGGTTCCCTTCGCATCGCAGGACCAACGGCGGCCGTCGATTGCAAACGACACCATCGACGCGTCGTCGGACAGTTCGATGACCTGGAACGGCAGCGCCGTCGCCATGTACGTCGTCCCGGTCGCCGCGGATAGCGCCGCCGCGAGCCTTACATGATCGAATGCCGGGCCGCGGCTTCGTTCACCGGGGTCCGCCAGCAGGAACTCCGATCGATCAGTACGCACGTTTCGATAGTAGAGACGTTCGTCCGGGAGCCAGCCTGGCGTGATGGCTCCGCCGATGACGAGCGGAGCAACCGCGGCCGGAAGAAACTTCTCCGCGCGCGCGTAGTCCTCCGCGGTGATCTGCGGCGCGGATTGTCCCTGCTGCGCGGCAACGAGCGGCGCGGCGATCATGAAGGCCGCCAGCAGGAGTCCTGGAGTACGGCGACCGTGGGAGGCCATCGTGGGGCGCATGGTAACATGCCGCGCGTTTCGCGCCCGCTCGCGGCGAGCGGACGCGATCGACGCCCGGAATCGAGGACAGCACATGGATGGACGCGACAGAGAGATCTCTCGACGTGGACTGCTGAAGCTTGCCGGCGCCGCGGCGATCGCCGCGCCGTGGGCGCTCGACGCGCAGGCGCCGCAACAGGCCGGGCCCCCGACGACGGTGACGAATCCGCCGCGCGACTTCGGGCCGAACGGCGCGCCCACGACCTACTTCTCCGATCCCGACATCGTCGCGGTCGATCCGTCGTTCAACGGCCTCGCGCAGGGCAACACGCCAATCAAGCGGCTGTGGACCGGCTCGCTGTGGGCCGAAGGGCCGGCGTGGAGCGGGCAGGGCCGGTATCTCGTGTGGAGCGATATCCCGAACAACGTGCAGCTGCGCTGGTCCGAGGACGACGGCCGCGTGACGGTGTTCCGCAATCCGTCCAACAACAGCAACGGCAACACATTCGACTTCCAGGGGCGGCAGCTCTCGTGCGAGCACCTGACGCGCCGCGTCGTCCGTTACGAGCACGACGGATCGAGTACCGTCGTCGCGGACAGGTTCGAGGGCAAGCGCTTCAACTCGCCGAACGACGTCGTCGCGCATCCCGATGGCAGCTACTGGTTCACCGACCCGCCGTACGGCGGACAACTGTACGAAGGGCAGCCGGACGCGTCGGGCGGGCCCACCAACGCGGCGGGACTCCTGAACCCGCGGCTCGGACAGCCGCCGGAAGCGGGACAGATGAAACGCGAGCTTCCGAACGGCATCTACCGCGTGGACTCGGCGGGCAAGGTCACGCAGGTCGCAACGGAAGCGCAGGTGCCCGATCCGAACGGCCTCGCGTTCTCGCCGGACTTCAAGCGGCTCTACGTCGCGAGCACCGGCAGGGGACCTGGCGACACCGGCCCCGGCGGGCAGGGCGACATGTTCGTGTTCGACGTCACCGCCGCCAACACGCTCGCCGGAGTACGGCGGTTCTCGAACTTCATGATCGATGGGGTGAAGTGCGCGCCGGACGGCGTCCGCTGCGACGTGCACGGAAACGTCTGGTGCTCGAGCAACGCCGGACGATCCGTCGGCTACAGCGGCGTGACAGTATGGACGCCCGACGCGAAGCTCCTCGGGCGGATTCGCCTGCCGGAGGTCTGCGGCAACGTCTGCTTCGGCGGCCCGAAGCGGAACCGTCTGTTCATGGCTGCGAGCCAGTCGCTCTATGCGGTGTACGTCAACACGCAGGGCGCTGGTCCCGGATAGCCGCATGAATCGGATTGCCGCAGCATCCGGCGCACTGCTTCTCTTGGTCGGGTTGATCGGCGCGCAGCAGCAGGCGCCCGTCCTGCCCGTCATGACGACGCCGGCAGGATCGGCGGCGGCCGAACAGACCACGTCCGGCAACAGAGCGCCGGCGGTTCTCGTCGCGAGCTTCGACGGGCTGGGCGTCGGGTTCGAGGGGCCGCAGGGGACTACCGCGGTCAGCGCAATCCATCGGACAACTCGCTCGCCGTCGGCCCCAATCACATCGTCCAGATCGTCAACACGCGGACGGCGATCTTCACGAAGAAAGGGAAGAAGTTCGACACGACAGGCCGGGTGCTCTACGGGCCGGTCGAGACCGCGAACGTCTTCAAGGGGTTCGGCGGCCAGTGCGAAGCGACGAACAACGGCGATGCCGTCGTTCGCTACGATCAGATCGCCGAACCGGTGGCTGATCGTGATGCCGCTCTTCAGGCGCGGTCCCGTGCGGCCCGACCAGCCATCCGAGTGGAAGAGCCGGCGAGTCTGCGTACGTGAGCCCGGCCGGGCGGCCGAATCAGCCAGGTCCCGCGGCGCCGCTCTTTCAGCCGGCTGCGCCACCGCCGGCCGCCGCGCCGCCACCAACAGGCCAGCGCGGTCGCGGCAGGCCAGCCCGGACCGCAGGGACCGTACTCGATGTGCTACGCGATCAGCGCGAGCGACGATCCGCTCGGCTCGTACTATCGCTACGAGTTTCTTCGCCCGCTCTTCCCGGACTATCCGCGGCCCGCGATCTGGCGCGACGGCTACTACGTGCCGACGAGCACCGGCGACGACGTGATCCAGAAGCACGCCTGCGTCGTCGAGCGCGACAGGATGCTCAAGGGACAGGCCGCGACGGAGCAGTGCGTGATCATCGACGGCGTGAACTTCCTGAACAACGCCGACGTCGACGGCACGGTCGATGCCGCCGTCCGGCGCGCCGAACGTCATGATGGCGACCGGCGGCACACAGCTGAAGAAGATCTTGGAGGACGACGGGATCTACGCCTGGAAGTTCTGCGGTCGACTGGAAGCATCCGTCGAAGACGCGGGTGAGCGGTCCGGACAAGATCGCTGTCGCGCCGTATCGCTATCTCTGCGACGGCCAGCTGACGCAACTGCGTGCCGCAGCCGGGCACCGAGCGCCGGCTCGACGCGCAGGGCGACAAGATCATGGCGCGGCTCGTCTATCGCCGGCGTGGAAACCGCGAATCGGTCGTCGCCGTCCACTCGGTGAACACGACGGCGGGCGGCGGCGGCGTGCGTTGGTACGAGTTCCTCGTGGACAAGGATCGCAAGGTCACGCTGCATCAGCAGGGCACGTACGCGCCGGAAGGCTTCTTCCGCTGGATGGCGAGCCCGGCCATCGATCGGTTCGGGCAACATCGCGATTGGATACTCGTTCGGCGGGACCACCGCACTTTGCAGGCCAGCGGTTCGCGGCGAGGCTTGCCGACCGATCCGCCAGGCGCGATGACCTTGAAGGAAGCCGTGCTGGTCGAGGGTGAGGACGCGCAAACGACCACGATGCGCTGGGAAGACTACTCGCAGACGGCGATCGATCCCGACGACGACTGCACGATCTGGTACGTCGGCGACTACATCAAGAAGGGCGCGGCCAGCTACTCGACCAGGATCGGCGCGTTCCGGCTACCCGGCTGCCAGTGACTCGAGGCGCAGCGCGGTAATCTCTGCCTGTTCTTTCGCGGCGACGGCGATTTCGATCGCCGGCGAGTTCCTCAACCGCGTTCGCAGCATCGCCAGCATCTCGTCCGCCGTACGCCCGGTGGCGCAGACGATGAAGGTGTAGCCGAAGGTCTCCTCGTACTCCTGGTTGGCGCGGGCGAGCGCGTCGAGCACGTCCTCGCCGGCGTCGTCGACGCCCGCCTGTTCCTTCGACGACAGATGGTGCGTCGACGGAAAGCGGCGCGCCAGCGAGTCGCGATCGCCGATGCGCGGATGGTCGGCGAACGCCTCGCGCCAGTCGTCGGGCGAGAGATCGAGCCACACGGCGCGCGCGGCGGACAGGAGCGCGTCCTGGCTGCCGAAGGGACGCCGATCCAGCATGCGCTCCACCCATCGAGTCGAGCCGCAGCAGGCGCGCAGCACCTCCGCCGCCTCAGCGTGCGGCGCGCGATCAAGCGTGTGCGACGAGTCCATGTACGCGCATGCGGCTGATGCCGCCATCCGGGAAGATGTTGAGCCGCACGTGCGACACGACGCCTGCCTTGCCGAGGCCGCGCGAGAAGAAATGCCGGTGATGCGCGCGCAACCGCGTCCTCGGCAGGATCTCGCGCCAGCCGTCAGCGGGCAGGGCGTCGACGGCCGCGCCAGGCGCGAGGCATCCCTCGACCGACGCGCTGTCCGGGTAGTTGCCCTTGAAATGATTCGTGTCCAGCTCGATACGCGTCACGGTGCCGGGCGCGCCGAGCCGGACGACCGCCCAGTCGAATCCCGGCCCGCGCCGGCGGCGCGTCTCCCAGCCGTCGCCCATGTTCTTCGCGCGGCCCGGCATGATGACGTTGTCGCACGCGCCGAAATGCATGTCGCTCGCCGCGAGGACGAGGCCGCCGCTCTTGATCGACGCAAGGTCTATTGGCGTGCCCCGCCTGGATACGGCGTCCCAGTTCACCGTGACCTCGCCGTAGACCCTGAGGCGCGCGACGCCGCCGTCCGGGAGGATGTTCAGCCGCACGTGCGTCCATGGCCGGTCGTCGTTCACGGCAAGCATGTTGTCGCGGTCTCCCTGGAGTGCGGACTTCGGCACCAGCGGGACCCACGGCGGGCCTTCGGTGTCGAAGACCGATGGACGGGGCGCTTTCGCGGAGTCGAGCGCCTCGATCGAGCAATGGGACGGGAAGTTGCCTGTGAAGAAACTCGTGTCGACGTTGACGCCCCGAATCACGCCGCGCATGCCGAGCGCGACGACGCACCAGTCGTGGCCTGGTGTGCGGCGGCGCCGCGACTCCCATCCGTCCATCCACTTGCCGCGCGCCGTGAATTTGCCCGGGACGAAGACCGGCGCTTCGGGCCGGACGAGGTTGGACTTCGGCGCGAAGAAGTCGTCGTTGGCGGCGAGCGCGCGGCCGCCCACGCGGGACGATGCCAGGTCGGCCAGAGCAATGAACGGCGCGGTGCTATGATCGTCGCCCGTCGCGTGGTCCACGGCGGGACCCGTCCTTCCTGAGGAGATCCTCTCCATGCTGGTTGATGCGGCCTACGGAAAATCGAGCGTTCGGCTCGTCAAAGTATCGCGCAACGGCGATCGTCACGATCTGATCGATTTGACCGTGTCAATCCGCTTCGAAGGCGAGTACGACGCGTCCTACTCGGCGGGCGACAACAGCGGCGTGCTGCCCACCGACACGATGAAGAACACCGTCTACGCGCTGGCGGCCAGGGGACCGGTCGAGGAGCCGGAGGCCTTCGGCCTCGCGCTTGGCCGCCACTTCCTCGAGCGGAATCCCCGGCTGCATCGCGTTCGCCTCGATCTCACCGAGCAGCCGTGGAGCCGGATTCCGATCGGCGCCCGCGAGCACGGCCAGGCGTTCATGCGATCCGGCAGCGAGATCCGGACCGCGACCGTTCAATTCGATCGGATTCGCGGCACGGTTGGCGCGGGCATCCGGGACCTCGTGATCCTCAAGTCGTCGCGTTCCGCATTCACCGGTTTTCTCCGCGACGAGCTCACGACGCTGCCCGAGACCACGGATCGCCTGCTGGCGACGTCGCTGACCGCGAGCTGGCGGTATCGCGAAGAGGAACTGGAGTTCGGCGCGTCCTGGACCGCCGTCCGCGCCACGCTCCTCGCAGCCTTCGCCGAGCACGACAGCCAATCGGTCCAGCATACCCTCCACGCGATGGGACAGGCCGTGCTCGACAATGTCGACTCGGTGTCCGCCGTGCGCCTGGTCATGCCGAACAAGCACCACCTGGCGTTCGATCTTCCGCGTCTCGGCATCGATCAGCGCAACGAAGTCTTCGTGCCGACCGACGAGCCGTACGGGTTGATCGAGGCGACGCTCGTCAGGTGATGTGGCGGGTTCAGGTTCAAGGTTCAGGGTTCAAGGTTCGAACCCAGAACCAGAACCTGAACCCTGAACCTTGAACCCTGAACTCTTGAACCTTGAAATCTTGACCCATTGAATCACACCCCCCTCCTCGTCCGAAGCGAGCGCGTCGTGCTGCCGGACGGAATTCGTCCGGCGGCGATTCTAATCCGCGAGGGCCGCATCGAGGCGGTTGTCGATCATCGAGAGCGTCCATCGGGGGTCGTCGAGATCGACGCGGGCGAGCACGCCGTGCTTCCGGGGATCGTCGATAGCCACGTGCACATCAACGATCCGGGCCGCGCAGGGTGGGAAGGGTTCGAGCATGCGACGCGGGCGGCGGCGGCCGGAGGCGTCACCACGCTCGTCGACATGCCGCTCAACAGCATTCCTGCGACGACCACGGTTGCCGGCTTGTTCGCGAAGCGGGTGGCGGCAGACGATCGATGTTTCGTGGACGTGGCGTTCTGGGGCGGCGTCGTGCCCGGCAACGCCGGCGAGCTGGCCGGGCTGGCGCAGGCTGGCGTCCGCGGCTTCAAGTGCTTCCTGTCGCCTTCCGGCGTCGACGAGTTCGAGCACGTCGGCGAGGACGACCTTCGCGCGGCGATGCCGATCGTCGCGTCGCTGGATCTTCCACTGCTCGCGCACGCCGAGTGGCCGCCGCTCCTCGTCGAGCCGCCGGCCGATGCCGATCCCCGGCGATACGAGACGTGGCTGGCAAGCCGTCCCCCCGCGAGCGAGCACACCGCGATCGAGTTGCTCGGCCGTCTCGCAGCCGAGTTCCGCACCCGCGTGCACATCGTCCACCTGGCGTCCGCTGGAGGTCTGCCCGTGCTTCGGGCGGCACGCGCAGCGGGCGCGCGCGTCACCGTCGAGACCTGTCCGCACTACCTGACGTTTGCCGCGGAGGACATCAGCGACGGCGCGACACCGCTCAAGTGCGCGCCGCCGATCCGATCGGCCGAGAATCGCGGCGCCCTGTGGAACGCGTTGATCGGTGGCGAGATCGATCTCGTCGCAACCGATCATTCGCCTTCGCCGCCCGCGATGAAGCACCTCGACGATGGTGATTTCGTGAAAGGGTGGGGAGGCATCGCCTCGCTGCAGATCGGGTTCGCCGCGACCTGGACCGGCGCTGCGGCGAGAGGCGTGCCGCTCGACCGGATGGCAAAGTGGTTCTCGGAGGAGCCGGCGCGGCTGGCGGGCCTGGATGCTCGCAAGGGGTCGATCGCGCCTGGCCGGGATGCGGACCTGGTCATCCTCGATCCCGATGCGGAATTCGTGGTCGATCCGCTCGCCCTGCAGCACCGGCACGCCATCACCCCGTATGCGGGCCGAACACTTCGAGGCCGAGTACCTGACGACAATCCTCGCGGGCCGCGTGGTGTTCACCGACGGAGCGTTTCCCTCACCCCCAGCCGGACAGCTGCTCCTGCCGTGAGCGCGCCCTCGCTGGCAGGCCATCGGCGAACGCTCGTGATACATTGCCGCCCGTGAAGGCGAGCATCACGACGCACGTCCTCGATACGTCGCTCGGCCGCCCGGCGGAAGGCGTGCCGGTCGCGCTCGAGCGCGCCGCGGCCGAGAACCAGTGGCAGCTCGTGGGCCGCGGCGAGACCGACGCAGATGGCCGTCTTCGTGCGCTCGTCGCGGAAGGCGCGGGCGTGGCTGCCGGTGTGTACCGCCTCGTGTTCGATACGCGGCGGTACTTCGAACGCACCGGGACGTCGGGATTCTACCCGTCGGTCGTCGTGACCTTCGAGGTTCGAGACCCCGCCCAGCATCATCACGTGCCGTTGCTCCTCAGTCCCTTCGGGTACTCGACATACCGCGGGTCGTAGTACACGATCGAGCCATGCGATCGAAACCGCCGGCGGCGTCGCCGACACTCACGCCTCGAACTCTTGGTCCGATCCTCTCTGGTCTTCGCGACGCGAACATCGTTGTCGCGCGGGCCTTCCCTGGCGAATCAGGCGACAGGCAGCCGGTGCATACGGTGTACGGTGGCGCGCACCTGTTCAAGTCGGACTCGGCTGCCAGGATCGGTGCGGTCGCGCTCGCGACGCTCGACGAGTATGCGCCCGATGCGGGGGCGCTTCGGCAGGCGCTTGGCCTCGGCGCGGGCTTGCCGGAAAACGTGGCCCTGGAATTCGCCGGCACGGTGCGCGCACGCGTCGCCGCGAAGCTGCGCCGCGAGCCGGTCGAAGACTTCCGGGTCGACTTCGAGGACGGATACGGCGTCAGGCCCGATGCGGATGAGGACGGACACGCCCGCTCGGCTGCGGTGGAGATGGCGGAGGGGCTCGCGGCTGGAACGCTGCCGCCGTTCAGCGGCATCCGGATCAAGCCGATGTCGAAGGAGCTGCACGGACGAAGCCTCCGCACGCTCGATCTCTTCGTCTCGACGCTGGTTCGCACGGGCGGAAGGCGGCTGCCGCCGAACTTCGTCGTGACGGTGCCGAAGCTCATGTCGACTGGCCACGTCACCGCGGTGGCTCGCGCCTGCACGGCGCTCGAACGCGGCCTGAAGCTCGCACCGGGCGCGTTGAAGCTCGAGCTGATGATCGAGACACCGCAATCGATCCTCGCGGCGGACGGATCCTCCGCGCTGCGATCGCTCGTCGCCGCCGGCGGCGGCCGCGTCACGGGGGCGCACTTCGGCACCTACGACTACACGGCGCTCTGCGGCATCACCGCCTCGTGGCAGCACATGCGCCATAAGGTCTGCGACTTCGCCAAGCACATGATGCAGGTCGCCCTCGCGCAAACCGGCGTTCGCCTCTCGGACGGCGCGACCAACATCATGCCGGTTCCTCCCCACAAGGCGGGTGCCGGCGGTACGCTCACTGAAGTCCAGCGGCGCGAGAATCGCGACGTGGTCTACCGCGCGTGGAAGCTGCACTACGACGACGTGCAGCACTCGCTGGTCAACGGTTTCTACCAGGGCTGGGACCTGCATCCGGCGCAGCTTCCTACGCGCTACGCGGCCGTTGCGGCGTTCTTCCTGTCGGCGCTGCCCGCAGCGACCGCGCGCCTGCGCAATTTCGTGGAGAAGGCCGCGCAGGCGACCCTCGTCGGAGACGTCTTCGATGACGCGGCCACCGGTCAGGGGCTGCTGAATTTCTTCGTGCGAGGGCTGAGCTCGGGCGCGTTGACGCTCGACGAAGCGCGCGAGACGGGTCTCACGAAGGACGAGCTGCAGAGTCGATCGTTCGTGAAGATCCTGGCCGCGAGGCAGTCAGCAGCAGATTGATGATTCGGGGTTCGTCCTGCTGGGCCTTCCGCCTGAAGGCGGAAGCCACGGAACGTGACGCCTCGTGACGTGTGGCTTCCGGCTTCAGCCGGAAGCGCTACTCGTAGAGAAGGCGCACGCGCGTGCTGCCGCCGCCGAGTTTGTCGGCGAGCGCGCGGTACTGCGGCTCCTTCCACGCTGCCGCGCCGCGACGCAGGACGTTCGAGATCGTGCTCCCGCGAAACGGCGTGATCTGATCGAAGTCCCACTTCCTGGTCCCGGCTGCGAACGGCGCCATGAAATCGAGACCGCGGCGCAGGTTGCGGCCGTCCGCCGACGAGTAGTTCCAGAGATCCACGCCGACGTGCTCCCCGAGTACCGCGAGGTTGAAGAAGGCGGTCAGGTTGAACTCGCTGTAGTCGAAGGAACGCGTGCGTTCCAGCTCGCGCGGCTGACGGCCGTCGGGCTCGAAGTGACGGTCGATCCTGCGCCGCGAGCCTTCGAGGATCGTGCGGGCGGCGTCACGCTGGCCCGTGTAGAGTGCGAGGCTCGCCGCCTGCACGTCGTACCAGGTCTCGTGATTGTTGCCGTTCGCGGATTCCTCTTTTCCGTACGTGCTCGTCAGCAACCAGTCGAGATAGGCACGCATCCACGTTTGCAGGCCCGCTTCGTCCGCGCTCGTCCATGCGCCGGATTGGGAAATGAGAATGATGCCGTCGAGCAGATCCGGCAGGCCGCGGGTCTCGATGATGCCGATGCCGCGGCCGTCGTTGATGCCGGGGATGCCCTGGCCGTACTTGAGATGCGGCTGCATCCGCGTCGCGGCGTCGAGGAACCACACTCGCGTGAGCCGCGCCGCGTGGTGCGCGTACTCCGGTTTCCCGCTCAGCCGATATGCGAGCCCGAGCGTCGCGACCGCGCTGTTGAGGCGGCCGAGGTTATCGTGATCGGGGAGGCGATCGATCTCCGGATTGCGCTGACCGTCCCGCCTGATGTACGGACGCCCGTCCGCCCTGGCCGGATCGGGCCACCAGTACGGCGCCTGACTCATGTAGTCATGCTTGTCGCCGCTCGGCGGCGTGATGCCCTTGTCCATCACCGACATGGGCTTCACCGCGAGCGCTTTCGCGGCGTCTTCGAGGAGCGCAGCAATCGCGGCCTTCGTGCCCGGTCGCTCCGCACGGCTGAGCACGCTCTCGAGACGGCCCGCGTCGACCAGGAGAAGCCTGTCCGCCGGGGGCCCGACGACGAGGGTCGCTAACAGAGTCCCGAGGACGAGCAGGCGCTGCATGCGCCAATACTATTGCGGATTGCAGGCTGCCGTAACTCGCCCTGCCAATCCGCAATGCTAGTCCTGTCTCAGTGCCGTCGTCGGGTCGAGGCGCGCGGCGCGCGTGGACGGCAGGAGGCCGGCGGCGACGGCGACCGTGAGCAACAGGAGGACGGCGGCCGCCGTGGCGAACGGATCGCCTGGCTGGACTCCGTAGAGCTGCGCCGACACGTACCGGCCCAGCCACCATGCGGCGGGGAGAGCGATCGCGATTCCGGCGGCGGCGATGATCAGCACCTCCCGGATCACGAGCCAGCCGATGGCGCCCGCCGTGGCGCCGAGCGCAACGCGGACGCCGATTTCCCTCGTGCGCCGCGAGACGGTGTACGACATCACGCCGTAGAGCCCGACGACGGCGAGGAGCGTCGCGAGCGCGCCGAACGCCACGGTCATCGTGGCGACCATCCGCTCGCGGCTGAGCGACAACCCCACCTGGCGCTCGAGCGTACGCGTGGTGTGAATCGGAATGTTCGTATCCAGCTGTCCCACGATCTGCCGGACCTGCCCGAACATCGTCTCGGCCGGCCGATCGGTTCGCAGGTAGATCGTGTACGCGTTCGGACGTGATGCCTCGAGATACGGAAAGAACACCTGCAGCTGCGGCGCGTCGCGGACGTCGGTGTACTTCGAGTCGCGGACGACGCCGACGATCTCGATGGGCGTCGGCGTGTTCGGATCCCTGCCGAAGCCGATGCGTTTGCCGATCGCGAGAGCCGGTTCGCGGAAGTAGTAACGGGCGAGCCGCTCGTTGACGATCGCGACGCGGAAGTCAGGTGTGCCCGCTGGCGGCGCCACCGTGATCTCGTCGCGTTCGTCGAAGTCCCGGCCGGCGAGGAGCGGGATTCCCATCGTCTTGAAGTACCCGGGTGAGATCGAGTTGGCCCATAGCTGGTCGCTCTCGTCCGGCTTGGGCACGTGGCCGGCGACGGTCATGCCCGTGCTCCACTGGTTCCCTTCGAGCAGCCGCATGCTCGCGAGCCCCGCGCCGTCGATGCCCGGCGCGTGATTCAGCCGCTCGAGCATCGTCTTCGCGAACGTCCGCGTCCGCTGGGCTTCGTAGCCGTTCAGCGACGGGTCCATGCTGAAGGACAGGAGGCGGCTCGTGTCGAAGCCGATGTCGACGGCCAACAGGTTGTCGAGCGTGCGGATGAACAGGGCCGCGCCAATCAGGAGCAGCAGCGAGACGGCCATCTGAGAGGCCACGAGTACTTTTCGCAGGCGCGCCTGGCCGCCGAGCACGTTCGTCGCCTGATCCTTCAGCGTCGGTGCCACGTCCGGACGAGTCGACTGGAACGCGGGAGCGATCCCGAACAGTACGCCTGTCAGCATCGTCACGAGCGCGGTGAAGCCGAGAATGCGCCAGTCGGGCGCGGTGGAGATCGGCTGCGGCACGTCGGGGCTCACGAAGAACCCGAGCACGACGGGCGCCGCGGCCGCGGCAATCGCGAGGCCGGCGATGCCTCCGGCGCACGCGAGCATCAGGCTTTCGACGAGCAACTGCGACGCGAGCCGGCCCCGCGTCGCGCCGAGCGCGAGGCGGACGGCCATCTCGCGCTGGCGGGCGGCGCCGCGCGCCAGCAGCAGGTTCGCGATGTTCGCGCACGCGATCAGCAGCACTCCGGCAGCCGTCGCCATCAGCACCCACAGCGGCGTCGTCAGCGCGCGGCGGAGGCCCGACCGTCCGCGCGACGCCTCGGTCACCGTGAACGGGTTCGCGAGATAGCGCTTCCGCTGCGCATCCGACGCCGATGAGAAGTCGCGCGTCGCGACGTCTTTCTCGAGGAGCGTCTTGAACACGGGCTCGACGGCGGCGTGCGCCTGATCGGCGGAGACGCCCGGGCGCAGCCGGGCGAACACCCGTACCCAGCGCCAGATCCGCTCGTCGAGCGCGTTCCACGTCGGGGTGATCTGCGCCTTCATCAGGATCGGCACGAACACCTGCGTCGGACGGCCGACTTCGACCCCATCGAAGCCCGGGCGGGCCACGCCCACGACGGTGTACGGATGGCTGTTGATCGTGATCGCCGTGCCGACGACCGAAGGATCGGATCCGAAGCGGCTCGTCCAGTACCCGTGGCTCAGGACGGCGACCGCGTGAGCGCCGGGCGCGCGATCGTCGACAGGTCCAAGGATGCGGCCGACGGCCGCGGAGATCCCGAGCACCGGGAAATAGTCGCCAGACACCAGCTCGCCGGCCACGCGCTCCGTGCGGCCGGACGCGCCGATGTGGAACGCCGTAACGAACCGGCCGAAGACACCGGCGAACACCTGATTGTTGTCGCGGATCTCCGTGAACATCGGGTACGAGAGCTCGGACCCGTCGCCCCAGTTGTTCCCGTATCTCGACCCCGTGAAGGACACCTGCACGAGCTCGTCCGGGTCTCGCACCGGCAGCGGCCGGAGGAGGACCTGATCGACGAGCGTGAAGATTGCGGCATTCGCCCCGATGCCGAGGGCGATCGAGAGGATGGCAATCCCGGCGAAGACCGGCGATTTGCGACAGGACCGCAGCGCGAGGCGTACGTCGGCCAGCAGGTTGGTCATGAGTGCTTGGACGTCAACACTCCCGCGCGGGTTGGCATTGAAAGGGTTGGCTCAGCGCGTATTAACGTTCATCCTCGTTCGATGGGTAGCTGAGCGTAAAGCTCGAAGTGCTCCGTGCCGTGGGCGAACGGTCTTCCGATCCACGCCTCGAAGCCTGGCTGATCGCCGGGCACGTAGCCGCTCCTCGGAAGCCACGTCCCGTACAGCCATTGGATGGCGCGGAGTTCGAGGTCGATCCCGCCGCGGACTTCGACCTGGGCGACGGTCATCGGCGGAAACCTGAACCGGCCGATCTCTCCCCTGGGGACGAATCGCTCGGCTTCGACGGCGACGTGATACTGGCAATCTTCCAGAGACGTGATTTCGGGATTATCCCATTGGTAGCCGAGCCACTGACCATCGGCCAGCGAGTTTCGTTCCGCCCACGCGATGAGGCGATGGGTCGCTGAGGCGACGGCGTCGCCACGATAAGGATTGAGGACCCGGATGTACGCCACCGTGCGCGCGGGTAGATCGCGGATCTTCACTTTGAATCCGTCGGGATTGTTCGCGGCGGGCAAACGGCCCATATGAAACCGGCTGGCCTGCCCTGAGCCCGTCGAACGGGCCGGCTCGGTGACCATCGCCTGCAGCTCGTTGCCGTGCGCCTCGCGCCACCCCTTGATGTCGAACGCGCTGGGGGCCGTTCCGTAGCGCTGCTTGAAGCACCGTGAGAAGTCAGACGAAGACGAAAACCCGCACTTGAACGCGATGGTCGTGAGCGAGGATCGCGGCGCGTGGGCCATCATGACGAGCGCCCGCTCGAGCCTCAACCGCTTCACGAACTCGGCGAGCGTCTCTCCCACCAGGACCTGGAACACACGGTGGAAGTGGAACGTCGACAGACGCGCGGCACCCGCAACGTCCGCGAGCCGCAACGGCTCTTCGAGATGACCCACCACGTGATCGATGGCGAGGTTGACCCGTTCGGCGTACGCCTTCGTGGTTGTCGTGCGAGTTTCAGGCCTGTTCGCAAGATTTGGCAAGCAATCCACGCTGCGATTTGTATGATGACTGTTCCGGACCTGGACTCAGGGACTAGTCAGTCGGAATCGGAGCTGCTCCATGACGCGATTCATCATATTCGTTTTCGTGTGCTTCCTCGGGGGTTCCCAGCCCGCCCCGGCGATCCCTCAAACCCCGCGTGCAAACACCGGCCTTGCTTCAGGAGATGATCAGATGCAACTCGGGAACTTCTCAGTCAGCCTCGCCGTGAAGGACATCGCAGCGTCCCTGGCGTTCTACGAAAAACTCGGCTTCAAGAAGATTGGCGGCGACCAGGCACAGAACTGGTTGATCCTTCAGAACTCGACCAGCACCATCGGGCTCTTTCACGGCCCGCAGTTCACCAGGAACATGCTGACGTTCAATCCGGGGTGGGACCGAACCGGCAGCACCCTGCCGGACTTTGACGATGTGCGCGACATTCAGCGGACAGTCAAGGGTCGAGGCCTCGTGCCGACCGCGGCGGCCGATGAGTCCTCCACGGGCCCCGCAAGCATGGTGCTGACGGATCCCGACGGGAACCCGATCCTGATCGATCAGCACGTGCCCAAGCCGCGGAAGTAACTCCCGTCAATGAATCTCCGGTTCGGCGATCGGCGCCGTGCCTTCGAGAAAATCGAAATCGCAGCCGCGGTTCGCCTGGGTGACGTGCCGCGCGTACATGCGTCCGAATCCGCGCGGATACGCGACTTCGCGCGGCGTCCACCCGGCGCGGCGGCGCGCGAGCTCGTCCTCCGGCACGCAGAGCGTGAGGCGGCGCTCCGGCACGTTGAGCTCGATGCGATCGCCATCCCGCACGAACGCGAGCGGCCCGCCCGCGAACGACTCCGGCGCGACGTGCAGGACGCACGCGCCATAGCTCGTCCCGCTCATGCGCGCGTCTGAGATGCGCACCATGTCCCGGACCCCCTGCGCGAGCAGCTTCTTGGGAATCGGCAGCATGCCCCATTCCGGCATGCCCGGCGCGCCGAGCGGTCCGGCATCCTGCAGTACCAGCACGGAGTCAGCGGTCACTGGCAGCGCCGGATCGTCGATGCGCGCCTCGAGATCGTTGTAGTTGCGGAAGACGACCGCGGGACCCGAGTGGCGGAGCAGCCGTGGATCGGCGGCCGTGTGCTTGATGACCGCGCCGTCGGGTGCGAGGTTTCCGCGGAGCACCGCGACGCCGCCTTCTGGCCCGATGGGCTGGTCGCGCGGCCGAATCACTTCGTCGTTGCACACGACCGAGCCGGCGAGATTCTCCCCGAGCGTCTGGCCGTTGACCGTGAGGCAGTCGACGTGCAGCAGATCGCGCAGGCGATCCAGCACGCCCCGCAGCCCGCCCGCGTAGAAGAAGTCCTCCATCAGGAACTGTCCCGACGGACGGATGTTCGCGAGGAACGGCGTGCGCTTCGAGAGCGCGTCGAACCGATCGAGATCGAGCTGGGCGCCCGCGCGTCCGGCCATCGCAATCAGGTGGATGATCGCGTTGGTCGATCCGCCCAGCGCCATCGCGGCCGTGACGGCATTCTCGAACGCCGCGGTCGTCAGAATCTCGCGGGGCTTCAGATCCTCCCATGCCATCTCGACGATGCGGCGGCCGGCGGCGGAGGCCATGCGCGCGTGGCTGGAGTCAGCGGCGGGAATGGACGACGCGCCGGGCAGCGTGAGGCCGAGGGCATCGACCGCGGCTGCCATCGTGGACGCGGTACCCATCGTCATGCACGTGCCGAAGGATCGCGCGATGCCCTCTTCCATCTCGCGCCAGGTGCACTCGTCGATCGTCCCGGCGCGCCGTTCGGCCCAGTACTTCCAGACGTCGGTACCGGATCCCAGCGGCTGGCCGCGCCAGTTTCCGCGAAGCATGGGCCCGGCCGGCACGAGAATCGAGGGAATGTTCGCGCTCGTCGCGCCCATCACGAGCGCGGGGACCGTCTTGTCGCAGCCGCCGAGAAGGATGGCGCCGTCGGCCGGGTACGATCGCAGCGCTTCTTCCGCCTCCATGGCGAGCAGGTTGCGATAGAGCATCGTCGTCGGCTTCATGAAGGTTTCGCCCAGCGTGAGGAGCGGAATCTCCATGGGGAAGCCGCCCGCCTGCCACACGCCGCGCTTGACGTCTTCGGCCCGCAGGCGGAAATGCGCGTGGCACGGGTTCGCGTCGCTCCACGTGTTGAGGATGGCGATGACGGGCTTGCCCGTCATGTCCTCCGACGTGAAACCCTGCTGGCGCGCGCGCGACCGGTGGCCGGACGATCGCAAGTCGTCCTTGCCGAACCAGCGGAAGCTGCGCAGCTCGGTGGCGCTCTTGCGCGGGCGGCTCACGTGTTGCGCTCCCGCAGTCTTCGCGCGACCGGCGCGAGCTCGTCGAGTTGCGGCGGCGTCAACGGCGAGACATACGGAGGAATCGGCCCGGCGCTCGCGACGCCGGCGAGCTCGGTCGCGTGGTGCAGGACGCGCGCGGGTCCCCACGCGTCGCGCAGATCCTCGAGCGGCATGAACTCGGCGCGCAGCACCTCGGCCGCCTTCCATTCCTTCTGTTCGGCCGCGGACAGGAGCGCGCTGCACAGGTTCGGTGCGATGCACCCCGATCCAGTAGTGAGGCCGCCGAGCCCGAAGTCGCGGAGATGCACGATGGCTGGACGCTCGCCCATCCCGCTGATCACGCGCGTCCGATCCACGCGCTCGAGCAGACCCTGGAGATACGGGTCGCGCGACGGATCATCGAGAACCACTGCGTACTTGATCGCGGCGCAGACGCCGGAGTCGACGAGCCTGGCGACGGCGTCGAGGCCCCGGTCCCTGTCGGCGCCGAACGCGTCCTCGGATTTCAGATAGACAATCAGCGGGACGCCCGCGGCCTCCGCGATCTCGCGGATGCCGGCCTCGAGCCCGTCGGCGTCGCGTGGATCGCTGCAGGGCAGCATCATCGCGCAGGAGAAGGAATGTCTGCGCAGGAGCTTTGCCTGATCCATCGCGCGCCCGTACGAGGGACCGAGGCTCGGGATCGGCACGCGGGCGGCGGGAAATGCGTCAAGCCAGCCGAGCAGGTCGTCGTACTCCTCGAGCGTGATGTGGTAGAGGAACGCGTTGCCGCCGTAGAGAAACCTCATCACCCCGCCGGAGGCGATGTGCTTCGCGACCTGTTCGGCCGCTTCGAAGTCGAGGCTGCGGCAGCGATCCGGCTTGCGTGGAAGGGGAGGCACCGCGTAGACACCCCAGATGTCCTGGGCGGTGAGCGGGTCGCGCGTCATCGCTGAATGCGGGCGGACCCGCCCTTCGCGAACGCCCTGACGTGATCGACGGTCGCCATCGTCGTGTCTCCCGGAAACGTGGTCATCAGCGCGCCGTGCGCCCAGCCGAGCCGCACCGCGTCTACCGGCGTTTCTCCGGACATCAGCCCGTAGAACACTCCGGCGGCAAACCCGTCGCCGCCTCCGACCCGGTCGTGCACGTCGAGATCGCAGCAGGGCGCCTCGTAGGTCGTGCCGTCAATCCACGCGACCGCGCTCCACGTGTGCCGATTGGTGGAGTGGACTTCGCGCAGCGTCGTCGCCACGACCTTGATCTGCGGAAATCGCTCGACGACGCGATCGATCATCGCGACGAAGACGCTCGGGTCGAGCGTCGATTTCGCGGTGACGTCGGGACCTGCGATACCGAGGCCCTTCTGGAGATCCTCTTCGTTGCCAACCAGGACGTCGACGTGCTTGACGATGCGGCTGAGGATGTCCGAGGCGCGCCAGCGGCCGCCGGAGACGGCCCACAGCTTCTCGCGATAGTTCAGGTCGAAGGACACGATCGCGCCCTGCGCCTTGGCTGCCTGCATCGCCTCGACGATGAGCTCCGACGTCGTCTCGGAGAGCGCGGCGAAGATGCCGCCGCTGTGGAACCAGCGCACGCCGGACTTGAAGATCGCGGACCAGTCGAAGTCGCCGGGCTTCAGCAGCGCGGCCGCCTCGTTCGCCCGGTTGTAGAAGACGACGGGGCCTCGCACGCCGTAGCCTTGATCGCTGTAGACCGTCGCCATGTTCGGTCCGCGCGCGCCGTCGTGCTGAAACCGCTTGTAGAACGGCTTCACGCCCATCGCGCGCACGCGCTCGGCGATCAGCTCGCCGATGGGGTAGTCGACCATCGCCGTCGCGATGCCGCACCGCAGGCCGAAGCAGTCCGAGAGATTGGCGGCAGTGTTGAACTCGCCGCCGCTGACGTGAATCGAGCAGGTCGCCGCCTTCCGGAACGGCACGAGGCCGGGATCGAGCCGGTGAATCAGCGCGCCCAGTGAGAGGAAATCCAGTCCGGCCGGCTCTTTCAGGTCGGGTATCGTCAGTCCCGTGCTCATCAATCCTTCCCGCTCCAGTTCGTATGATGGCTGCCTTCGCGATCGATCCGGCGGTACGTATGGGCGCCGAAGAAGTCCCGCTGTGCCTGCGTGAGATTCGCCGGGAGCCGCGCGCTGCGATAGGAATCATAGTAGGCGAGCGACGCGCTCATCGCCGGCACCGGGATTCCGAGGCCGACCGCCGTCTGCACGACGAAGCGCCACGCCTCCTGCCTGGACCTGATCGCCTCGTGAAACGCGCGATCCAGCAGGAGATTCACGAGCGACGGCTCGCGCCGGAACGCGTCGCGGATGTCGTTGAGAAGCGTCGCGCGGATGATGCATCCGGCGCGCCAGACCCGCGCGACCTCGCCGGGATCGATGTCGTAGCCGTACTCCTTCGACGCGATCCTGAGGAGCGACATCCCCTGCGCGTACGACATGATCTTGCTCGCATGGAGCGCCTGGCGCACGGCGTCGACGAGTTTCTCCGGCGCGCCCGCATACCGATCGGGCGGGCCTGAGAGCACCGCGCTCGCGGCGACCCGCTCGGTCTTGAGCGCCGAGAGCAGGCGCGCCTCGACCGCCGCGTTCACCGTCGGAATCGGCGCGCCGACGTCGAACGCGTTCTGGCTCATCCACTTGCCCGTGCCCTTCTGCTGCGCCTCGTCGAGGATCACGTCGACGAGCGGCCGACCCGTCTCCGGATCGACGACGGTGAGCACGTGCGCGGTGATCTCGATCAAATAGGAGCGAAGGTCGCCGCGGTTCCACTCCGCGAAGATGCCAGCCAGCTGCGGCGCGCTGAGGCCGCCGCCGCGATGCAGGATGTCGTAGGCCTCGGCGATGAGCTGCATGTCGCCGTACTCGATCCCGTTGTGGACCATCTTTACGTAGTGGCCGGCGCCGCGCGGCCCCATGTATCCGACGCACGGCTCGCCGTCGTCGGCCTTCGCCGCGATGGCGCGGAAGATGGGCGCGAGCGCGTCCCACGCGTCTTGTGGTCCTCCCGGCATGATCGCCGGACCGAGCAGCGCGCCCTCCTCGCCGCCGGACACGCCGGCGCCGACGAACCGGAAGCCGGCGGCCGCGAGCTCGTCGCATCGGCGATCCGTGTCGGCGAAGAAGGAGTTGCCGCCGTCGATCAGGATGTCGCCGGGCTCGAGGTGCGGCCGCAGATGCTCGATGACGCTGTCGACCGGTTTTCCGGCGGGCACCATCAGGAGGACGCGGCGTGGCCGCTCGAGCGCCGCCATCAGCGCCGCCGGACTGTCGACGCTGCCGACCTTCAGGTTCTTGTCGGATCCGTCGACGAACGCGGCCGTCTTTGCCGCGCTCAGATCGTAGCCGGCGACGGGGAAGGACTTGCCCGCGATGTTGCGCGCGAGATTCGATCCCATGACACCGAGCCCGACCACCCCCATGCTGTACGTCATGCCGCCTCCGATGCGACGGGAGGCTTCCCGACGCGAAACAGCAGTTCGCCCGCGCGCGGGACGAGGCGCGATCCGCCGTCGTCGTCCGGGGACCACTCTGCGAAGTCGATCGCCGCGGGGTCGCGGTATGCGAGGTTGATCCGATTGCACCGTTCGCGCGAAATCCCCGTCGCGAGCGTGACGGTGATTCGCGGCGACTCGATGTCCTGGCGCGCGTCGTAGGTACCGAGACCCTTGACGTGCGTCGAGTGCGCCAGGATGCCGCCCGGGTACGACGCGAACCGCTCCCACTGCGCGAGAAAGTAGTCGCGGCAGTGATAGCCGATCTCGTCGATGAGCCGGCCGTGCACGTAGCTCACCTCGCGGACGTGCGGCGCGTAGACGATCACTTCGCCGCCGTCGGCGACGGCCGGCTCCGTCTTGTACGCGCCCTTCGCCGCCGTCCAGAGATCGTCGTACATCGACGGCATCACCGCGAGCATGCGATCGAACGGTCGATCGAGCCAGACGATGTGCCGGCGGGCCGAGAGCATCGCAGCCTCACGCCAGGTGTCCCGCGGATCGCCGCAGAACGCGCCCGCCACGCCCTCGTGCGTGACGACGAGCGCCGCCAGCGACAGTGGCGTGTCGAGAAGGGACGCGGCGCGGTCGATGACCGCGCGGACCGGCGTGTCGATCGTGCCGATCACATCGGAGCTGGTAATGAGCGCGCCGAGCCAGTGCGTGAAGTGGATGATCTCGGGCGCCGCGATGCCTGGAAACAGGTACTTCGTGCCGCCGGAGAAGCCCACGACCTCGTGCGGGAAGACCGGTCCGCAGATGATCACGTGGTCGTACTCGACGACGAGCCGGTTGAGCGCGACCGGGACATCCTGTTCGAGGCGGCCCGCCGTGAGGTCGGCGATCTCGCGCGCGGGAATCGTGCCCAGGTTCGCGAACGTCGAGGGATCGTCCCACCGGTGATTGAAGACGTGCCGCGGTCCCGCCATGCCGTTCACGACCGGGCGGCCGAGATGGCGCGTCAACGCCTCGTCGCTCATCGGGGTGTGCGTCCCGAGCGCGACGAGAAAGTCGAGCGCCGCCACACGAGGACCGAGCTCGCGCTCGAGCGCGTCGAACATCAGCGGCATCGGCATCGTCCTCGTTCCGTCCGGAATGAGGACGATCACACGACGGCCGTCAACGGGAAGCCGTGCGAGCCCTTCTCCGAGCTGCCGGGCGAGCTCCTGGGGACTGAGATAACCGTCGACGCGCCCCTGACCGACCACACTCATGAGCGACAGCCGTCACTTCGAGGATGTCGCGGCCGCCGCGAACGTCCGGGTACTCGCGCTCGACCGAGTCGGGCGTGGCCGTGCCCAACACGAGGATGCGGTGGCGATACGTGACGGACGTGCCCGGCTCGAGCGTGAGCACGAGCTCTTCCTGGTCGTCCTTGAAGACCTTGCGGCCGAAGACGTTGGCGGAGAAGAGCCCGTAGCCGCGCGCGTGCCAGTAGGTCGGCGCGTTCGGGTTCGACGGGTGATCGAGCATCGCGATCGTCACCGGTTCCGCGTCGATGCTGCCGCTCAGCATGCACCATCGCCCGCGCGTGCCCCAGACCTTGTCGCCCTTCAGGCCTTCGCTGCTCGTGTACTGGCCAGTGACGCCCTTGTTGTCGAGCACGGGCACCTTGGTCGGCATGCCGCTCGCGTCGGTGAAGAGCTCCGGCTTGTCCGCCGGCTGCTCGAGCGCGCGCGTGACGCGCAATCCCAGCGAGCCTTCCTTGTTGTCGCGGAAGACGACCCGGGTTTCGAGCGCCGTCAGCGTCGTGATGCGATCGATGGTGCGGGAGTCGCCCGAGCCGGCGAAGACGAAACGCGTCGTCTCGAGCAGCAGCGGCGTGCCGGACGGCGTGAGCCATTCCATCTCGACCGACAGTTCGCCGCCGTTCGCGCCGTTCTTCGTGCCGACGATCCGCTTGTGCCGGATCGTTCCCATCTTCGGCGCGCGGTCCGCCGGGATGTCCGTCGAGTTGTTCCAGAAATCCAGGCCGTTCACGTCACCGTGGTTGAACCACAGGCCGACGTGATGCGGATGATCGACGCGTTCGCCTGGCCTGGGATCGAGCGGAAAGCCGCGCGTCACGAGCGCGCCCTTCGCGGTGCGAATGGGGTAGAGGACCGGCTTCTTGAGGACGTCCGGGTAGATGTACGACGTGAACGGCTTGCCGTCTATCGTGACGTCCACGCGTTTCGCCGCGTCGTTCGCGACGATCTCGGTCCCGCTGGCGGGCGTTGCGCCCGTTGCCGTATCCGTCGCGGAGATCCGCTGGATCTTGACGTTGCGATACCAGACGCGGTCGCCGTGATCCTGGAGCAGGATGTGGCCGTTCTGCAGCTTTCCGAACCGCGCGACGTCCTTGAACTTGCTCTTCGCGATTGCAGCGCGAAGCTCCGGGGAATCGAGCTCGTACTCGAGGACACGCACGCCGTTCAGGTAGTGATACACGCGCGTGCCGCCAGCGACGACGCGGCTCGGAGCGACGCGCACGCGGCTCTCGTTCCACTGGCCGGCGGGCTTGATCGGCCTGGGCACCGACGCCGGCAGGACATCGTAGAAGGCCGAGGTCTGACGATGCGGCCCGATCTTCGCGTCGGCATGGCGCTCGTCGTCGATGATCTGGTACTCGTGGCCGATCGCCGAGTCCATATCCTCGAGGATGAAGTACTTCAGGCCGCTGTTGCCGCCCTCGGCGACGCGCCACTCCCATTTCAGATCGAACCTGTCGAACGTCTCGGTAGAGATGATGTCCCGCTGGCCGCGCGTGTCTTTCCCGTCGTTGGGATCGACGGTCAGGAGCCCGCCCTCGACCTTCCAGCGATTTCCCGACGCGTCCTCACGCTTGTAGCCGCGCCATCCATTCAGCGACGTGCCGTCGAAGAGCAGCTTCCACCCGTCGCGCTTCTCCTGGTCCGTCAGCTGGTTCACTGCTTTCTGGTCGCTGTTGCCCGCAGGTGCCTGGCCGAGCGCCGCCGTCGCGAAGGACGCCGCCGTCGCCGCGGCTGCGATCGCTGACGTGATGTAGTAGGTGACGTTGCGCATGATGATTAGATCCTTCTTTTGCACGGCCACGAGGGTCCGGCAGAAGCCGGACACTACAAGTGATAACCCCGAAGGTCCGGCTGAAGCCGGACACTACAACCGACAACGACGACGGTCCAGGTGAAGTCGGACACTGCAACTGACAACGGCGGTCCGGCTAAAGCCGGACACTACAAGCGATTCGAACCCTGAACCTTGAACCCTGAACCTTGAACCTTGAACCCTGCCGATTACCAGTCATGCATCGTCCCGTCGTCGAGCCTGGCGACGGGCAGGTAGGCGCGCTGGTAAGGGTACGCCGCCGCCAGCGTTTCGTCTAACTCTACCCCGAGCCCCGGCTTGTCGCCGGGGTGAAGCGCGCCATCCCGGTAGGCGTAGGCGTGCGGAAAGACGCGGTCGGTCTCGTCGGTGTGGGGCATGTGCTCCTGGATGCCGAAGTTGTGCACGCTCAGGCCGAAATGCAGCGCCGCCGCCATCGTCACCGGGCTCAGGTCGGTCGCGCCATGGCAACCGGTACGGACGTGATACAGCTCCGCGAGCGAGGCCATCTTCCTGAGCGGCGTCAGGCCGCCGGCGTGCATCACCGTCGCGCGAAGATAGTCGATGAGCTGTTCCTGGATCAGACGATAGCAGTCGTAGATGCTGTCGAAGACTTCGCCGACGGCGATCGGCGTGGTCGTCTGCTGGCGGATGATGCGAAACCCCTCCTGGAGTTCGGCGGGCACCGGGTCTTCCATCCAGAACAGATGATACGGCTCGAGCGCTTTTCCAAGCCGCGCCGCTTCGATCGGACGCAGGCGGTGGTGCACGTCGTGGAGGAGCTGCAGCTCCGGTCCGAATTCGCGGCGCACGCGCGCGAAGAGCTCTGGCGTGAACTGCAGGTACGGTTCCGTCGCCCAGCGTGTCTCGCCCGGCAGGCCCGGCTCAGCGGGTTCGTAGCGGCGTCCGCCCTTTGCGACGCCGTACGATGCGCCTTGTCCGGGCGTCGTGCACTGCACGCGAATCGCGCGATAACCCTTCTCCTGATGTCGCGCGACGGACGCAAGCGTTTCGTCCACCGTCGCGCCGCTCGCGTGGCAGTACGCAAGCACCTCGTCGCGGGACGCGCCTCCGAACAGCTGATAGAGCGGCTTGTTCGCTGCCTTTCCCGCGATGTCCCAGAGCGCCACGTCGACGGCCCCGATTGCCGTCATCGTGACGGATCCCCGGCGCCAATAGACGCCCTTGTACAGGTAGTGCCAGGTGTCCTCGATCCGCCGCGCATCGCGTCCGATGAGAAGCGGAACGACGTGCTCCGAGAGGTAGCTCGCCACCGCAAGCTCGCGTCCGTTCAGCGTGGCGTCGCCGAGGCCCGTGATGCCATCCTCGGTCACGAGCTTCAACGTGACGAAGTTCCGGCCGGGGCTGCTGGTGATGACGCTGGCGTCGGTGATCTTCATGCGGAATCGAAGCGGTGCTCGTCTGCGGCGGTATTATCCGTCAGCGCTGGCGCCTGACCCTGGGCTGGACGTTCGCGGCGCCCGGCGCCTCCTCGCCGCACGACGCCCGCACGACCATGCGGGGAGGAATGATGACGCGCTGAAAGGCGACCTCGTCGTCGCCGTCGATCTGATCGAATATCAACTCGGCGGCGCGCTTGCCGAGCTCCTCCTTCGACCATCCGACCGTGCTCAACGGCACCCGCAGCAGATCCCCGTGCGCGATGTCGCCCGCGCCGACGACCGCGATGTCGTCGGGGACGGCGAGACCGGCTTCCCAGATGGCTTGCATCGCACCGATCGCGGCCGGATCGTTGGCCGCGAACACCGCGTCGATCGGCGGGTCGAGTGTGAGCAGCCGCTGCATCGCGTGGTAGCCGTCGGCGTCCATGAAGCCGCCGCGCACGACCCACTCGGACCGCGGCTCGACGCCAGCCTCCCGCAGCGCCGCGATGTAGCCTGCCTCGCGGCGCTTGGCGTGCGTGATCGCGGGACCGGCGATGTGCGCGATCGCGCGCCGGCCCTGCGACAGCAGGTGCTTCGTCGCGATCCGTCCGACCAGATCGTCATCGGTGAGGACGCGGTGGCAGCGAACGCGCGGGTGATCGTCGCGATCGATCATCACCAGCGCCACGCCGGCCCCGGCGATCCGCTGGAGGAACTCCGTGTCGTTCGATCCGTGCACCGAGGCCAGGACGATGCCGTCGACCTGGCGCGAGCGGAGCATCTCGAGCTCCGATCGCTCCTTGCGCGGGTTCTCCGTCGAGCTGCACAGGAGCAGCCCGTAGCCGCGCGCGTTGGCCACGATCTCGAGCCCGGCGACGACCTCGACGAAGAACGAGTGCATCAGATCGGGAATGACGACGCCCAGCGTATGGGTCCGGCGGAGGGTGAGGCTGCGGGCGACCGCGTTGGGGCGGTAGCCGAGCTCGTCGACCCGGGCCAGCACGCGCGCGCGGGTCGCGGGCCCGATGTCCGCATGGTTGTTGAGAACCTTCGAGACGGTCGTGATCGAGACGCCGAGATCGGCGGCGATCCGCTTCATCGTTGTGGGGGTCATTGTTTGGCAGCGGGCTCCAGGGCGTTGTGCGACGGTGGTCCGCCCGGGCGAGCGTAACGGGATCCTTGTTTACTTGACCGTTAAAGCCATGCTAATTCCGTGTCTGCGACCGCAGGGGATTCGACCGAATCATATAACGGTCCTTCCGGCCGAAGCCGGAAGCCTCGAGCAGTCCCGTTGCAGCGCGCCTTGCCTCCTCCTGGCGCGGTGTATTCGGGCGGCGCGGCGTTCCGGGGGTGCGGGACGCCGTGCCTTTTTTTCGGCCGTTAATCCAGCCGAGCTCTCCGTCCGATAGGTCCGGGAGCAGCCATGATCTGGTTCTTCACGCGTGGTGCGGCGCAGATCGACGTCGAAGTCCACCGGGGGCCGGACCCTGCGGCGTATACGCTCGCGGTCACGTACCCCGACGGGGCGGAGCGCATCGAACGCTTCGAGACGGCCGCACGGCTGGTGACGCGCGCGCTCACGGTTCAGCAGCGCCTCATCGACGAAGGCTGGATGCCTTCCAGCCCGGCGACGGGAAAGCCCCTGGAGCCCAGGCGCAGCGCCAGAAGGCACACGCGGCTCGTCGCCGCCGCGGCACGTCACGCGCGCCGCGCGCGACGGACGATCGCCAGGCTGCTCGGCGTCTTCGGGTTCTGAATTCCACCGCAAGCCACACGAAGGCTGTCGCGCCGCAGCGCGTCGCGCGAGGGCGGACCAAAAATCCCTGTGCTACTATCCTGACGACCCCCAGCCAGGTTGCGGGAGACGCCCATGTCCCTGGATCTTCGTCCCTTGACGCTTGGCGAGCTGCTCGATCGCTCATTCAGCCTCTACAGGCGTCACTTCTGGCTGTTCGTCGGCATCATGGCTGTGCCGTCGCTGCTCGGGCTGGCCTTCGGCATCCTCACCGCGGTCTTCACGCCGCAGCCCGTGTCTCCCGAGTCCGGAGCCACGCCGAATCCGGCGGAAATGGTGGGGACCTTCGTTTTTCTCGGCATCGCCATGATCGGCATGGCGATCGTCTACTTCGTCACCTACGCCGTCGCGCTCGGCGCGACCACGGTCGCCGTCTCGGAGCTCTACATGGGACGCCAGGTCACGATCCGCGAGTCGTTCACCCCGCTTCGCGGCAAGGTCGGCCGGCTCGCGCTGCTGCTTCTGCTGGTCTCGATCCGCACCTTCGGGCTGTTCATGCTCGCCGCCGTCGGGATCGGCGTCGGCAGCGCGGTCATGGCGATGGGATCGCCGATCCTGGGCGTGCTGCTGATCATGTGCGGGATGTTCGGCGCGTTCGCGCTGTGGATCTGGATCATGCTGCGATACGCCGTGGCCGTTCCCGCGGCGGTCCTCGAGGACGAAACCGCGACCGATGCCATCCGGCGCAGCATCGATCTGACGCGGGGCAGTCTCTGGAGGGTGCTGGTGCTCCTCGTCTTCACGATGGTCATCACGTACGGCGTGCTGCTCATCTTTCAGGGGCCGTTCCTCTTCGCCGGCGCCATGGCGGGACCCGCGCCGGCCGGTTTCTGGTTGAACCTGTGCGGAACGATCGCCGGCGCGATCGGCGGCGCGTTCACGGGCCCGCTGATGATTGTGGCGTTCGCGGTGCTGTACTACGATCTGCGCGTCAGGCACGAGGGACTCGACCTGCAGATGATGCTCGCGAACTTGAATCTCCAGGGCGGCGCCGGCGCGCCGCAGGCGCCACCGGCGTCGCAGCCGGGCTGATGATTCGCGCTCGATTCCCTGTGTGCCTGCTTTCGCTCGCGCTCGCGCTGTCGCTTTCGGCGGCCGCGCAGGACTCCGCGCCGGCGACCTCCTCCACCGGTGACGCGCCGATTCCGCTGGACGCGTTCGTGCGAGCGCTCGATCGGATCATCCAGGACATCGATGCCGCGGCGACGCCCGCGGATGCGTCCCGTATCGCGGCCGGCATTCCGGCCCGGTGGCACGTCGACACCGGCTCCGGCACGATTGACGTCAGCAGCGGCTGGCTGATTGCGTCACTCGCCGAGGCGGCAAAGCAGCCAGCCAACTGGCCGGCGATGCGCGCGGAGATCCGCCGGCGTGCCGACGCGGTGCGCCAGGAGGCCGGGGAGCCGTCGGCGAGCGATGCGCCGGGCGCCCGCGCGCGCGCGCGGGTGGCGATCGGCGGCATCCTGTCGCGCCAGGAATTCCAGCAGAGCGCGACCGCCAGGTGGCGCGATCAGCTCCGCGAGCGCGTCATGCAATGGATCGACGATCTGTGGTCCCGATTCGGCACCGGACCCGGAACCGGCGCGGCGGTCGTTCTTGCGTGGACGGCCGCGATTGCCGCGCTCATCGGGCTCGGGTTCTGGCTCGCGCGATCGATCGCCGACCTCCCCAGCGGATCGACGCTCAACCTTGGCGGCGGCGCTGTTGCCCGGCCGCGGGCCCGCGAGCTGGCGCTGCGCGCGCTGGCCCAGGCGCGCGCCGGCAATCCGCGCGAGGCCGTGCGATGCGCGTACAACGCGGCGCTCGTGCAGCTCGAGGAGGAGGGCGCGTGGAAGGTGGATGACGCCCGGACTCCGCGCGAGTACCTCCCGATGCTCGAGGCCGGCGACGCGCGGCGGTCCCCGGTCGTGGACCTCACGCAGCGCTTCGAGCGGATCTGGTACGGCAATCGCCCGGTCTCGGCGGATGACACGCCGCGAGTGGCTGCGGACCTGGAGACACTTGGATGCCTGCGGCCTGGCGATCGGGCGACCTAGCCGTCCTCGCCGTCGCGGCGGCCGGGACGATCCTCCTGACGATCGCGTCGTTCTTTGCCGCGCCGCCGGACAGGCTCCCGCGAAACGACGGGTCTAGCTACGCCACGCACCCGGACGGCGCCGCCGCCGCCTTTCTCCTGTTGACCGAGCTGGGGTATCGGGTCGAGCGATCGTTCGAGCCAGTTGCCGCGTTCAAGCATCCGCCGGAATCCACGACGCTCGTGCTCGCGAATCCCATGCAGAGGCCGTCCGAACAGGATGTTCGCGCGCTGAAGTCGTTCCTGGATCGCGGCGGCGTCGTGCTAGCCGCCGGTCGCAGCGCTGCCGCTTTCCTACCGGGGATTCCCGATCGCGTGAGCGTTCGCGCTTCGCGCGCGCGGCGGCAGAGCGCTTCGTTTCCAAGCCCCCTGTCGTCCGGCGCGGTGGAGATCGACATGCCGATCGCGGGCGCGCCGATCCCGGCGAACTCTCGGTTCATCCCGATTTACGGGACCGTCGATGAAGCGGGTGTCGCGACCGCGCGCTTCGAGACAGGGCGCGCGATCTGGTGGGCCGGAGCGCAGCCCCTCACGAACCTCGGGATCGACGAGCCCGGTCACGTCGAGCTGTTCGTGAACAGCGTCGGCGCTCCGAAGGGACGCACCGTCGTCTGGGACGAGTTCTATCACGGTCACACGCGATCGATCTGGTCGTACCTGGGCGCGACGCCGCTGCCGGCGGCGATGGGGCAGATCGCGGGCATCGCGTGCCTGGCGCTCTTGACGTTCACGCGGCGCCGCCGCCCGATCAGGCCGGCCGTGGTCGAGCCGCGCACCTCGCCGCTCGAGTTCATCGACACCATGGGCGGACTCTACGAACGTGCGGACGCGTCGCATGCCGCGGTCGCGACCGTGCGGGAGCGCGTCCGCCGGCGGCTGCTGGAGCTGGCAGGACTTCCGCTGACGACTTCCGACGATCGCCTGGCCGCCGCGGCAGACGAACGCCTGTCCCTCGATGCCGACGTCGGCGCGATCCTGTCGCGATCGAAGGACGCATCGCTCCCTTCCGACCTGTCATCGTCGAAGGCGCTTGCCCTGGTCGCGGAGCTTCAGGCTCTCGCGGCCCGCGCCCGCGCCTCCGAACGTCATCGCCCGAGACACGCCTAATGCCGAGCACACTCGAACGCGTCACCAGCCAGGCTCGCCGCGAGCTCGCGAAAGTCATCGTCGGGCAGTCGGAGATGATCGACCTCCTCCTGCTCACCATCGTGTGTCACGGACATGCTCTTCTGGAGGGCGTACCCGGGCTGGCGAAGACGCTTGCCGTCCGGACGCTCGCGCGAATCATGCGGCTGCAGTTCCAGCGCGTGCAGTGCACGCCGGACCTCATGCCAGCCGACATCGTCGGCGCGAACGTCTTCAACCTGTCGACGAGCGCGTTCACGCTGCACCAGGGGCCGGTGTTCACGGACTTGCTGCTCGTCGACGAGATCAACCGCATGCCGCCGCGCACGCAGGCGGCGCTCCTCGAAGCGATGGAGGAGAGGCAGGTGACGATCGACGGCACGAGCCACCGGCTGCCGCCCGGATTCACGGCGTTCGCGACGCAGAACCCTGTCGAGTTCGAGGGTACCTATCCGCTGCCGGAAGCGGAGCTCGATCGATTTCTCGTGAAGATCCGCCTTGGATATCCAGACAAGAACGCGCGCGAGGAAGAGGCGATTCTCGAGCGCCATCATCGCGGGTTCGACGCCCGCGCGATCGATGACATGGATCTCGCAGCGCTCGAGCCGGACGACATGGCCGCGGCGCGCCGCGAGGTGCAGGCCGTGGCCGTCGAAGCGCCGCTGTTCTCCTACATCGCCGCCCTCACGCGGCGCAGCCGCGAGTGGCCGTCGCTGACACTTGGCGTCAGCCCGCGCGGCGCGGTGCACCTGATGCAGCTCGCGAAAGCGATGGCCGCGATGGACGGCCGCGAATACCTGCTGCCCGACGATGTGAAACGCGCGGCGCCTCCCGTGTTCCGCCATCGCCTCGTGCTGAAGCCCGAGGCAGATCTCGAGGGTCTGACGCCGGATCAGGTGACGTCGGATCTGCTCGGGGCCGTCGAAGTACCGAAGTGATCGCACCGCGCCTGGCTCCTCCGTCGATCGCGAAGCCTGCGCACGCGGGACGGCGCGGGTCGTTCGGCCTTACGGGACGCGCGTTCCTGTTTCTCGCGGCAGGCCTTCTCTGGATCGCTCCCGCGTGGGTCGATCGCCGCGCGCTCGCGGTCCTCGTCATCTGGGACGTGCTCGTCCTGCTGTTCGTCTGGATGAACCTGCGGCGATTGCCGGAGCCATCGGAACTGACGGCGACGCGGACGTGGGCCTCGGCGCTGACGATCGGATCGCCGGTGGCCGTCCGCATTGGTATCCGGAATCGCGGCCGCTCCGCCATCGCGCTGCGCGCCAGCGACTACGTCAGCCCGGCCCTGTCGCGCGATCTCGCGGAACTGACGCTGACCGTGCCCGCGGCGGCGGAATCGGAAGCAGAGTACGTCGTAACGCCTCGAGAGCGGGGCGACGCGGACATGGGAGGCGTGGCCCTGCAGTGGCGGGACGGGATGGGCCTCGTCGAGCGATGGGGCCTCGCGCCCATCGATCAGACCGTCCGCGTGTACCCGGATCTGCAGGAAGGCCGGCGCCAGGCGATGTACCTCATTCGCAGCCGGCAGATCGCTCTCGAGAAGCGGAGAGCGAGGCGCTTCGGCGCCGGACGCGAGTTCGACAGCCTCCGGGACTACCGCCAGGGTGACGAGCGGCGCGACATCGCGTGGAGCGCGTCGGCCAGGCGCGGCAAACTCGTCACGAAGGTGTATCAGCCCGAGCGGAGCCAGACGGTCTGGCTGTTGATCGACTCAGGACGTTTGCTGCGCGCGCGCGTCGGAGCCCAGACGATGCTCGACGCGACGGCGACGGCGGCGCTCACGCTGGCGCAAGTGGCGATGGCGTCCGGCGATCGCGTGGGCCTGCTCGCTTACGGCCGACGCCTGCAGCAGCGCGTGGCGCCGGCGCGCGGCGCGGGCCATCTGCGGGAACTGGTCGAAGCGCTGGCCGTCGTCCGCGCCGACGCGGTCGAAGCCGATCATGCCTCGGCGGCGGCCGCGGTTCTGGCCGCGCAGAAGCGGCGCGCGCATGGTCGTCTGGCTGACGGAGGTCGCCGAGACCGCGGGCGTACCGGACGTGATCGAGCACGCGCTGCGCATGGCGCCGTCTCACGTCGTGTTGTTTGCCGTGATGCGGCAGCCCGAGGTGGTCACGCTGGCGGAGGCGCCGCCCGCGTCGGCAACCGCGATGTATCGAGTGATGGCCGCGCAGGAGACGCTCGAACGCCGCGAAGCGCTGCTGCACGGACTCCGTCAGCGCGGCGCGATGGTGCTCGAGGTGTCGCCGTCGGATCTCTCGACGGGATTGATCGATCGTTATCTCGAAGTCAAGGAACGCGGACTGCTGTAGTTCGTCCCGCCCGCGCGAGGTACAGCACGAGCAGCGTGAACATTGCCGCGCCGATGACGAACTTCGTCGAGGGCGCGATCGAAACCGGAGAGACGAACCCTTCGATTGCGCCGGCGATGAGGAGCAGTGGAATCACGCCGAGGAGGAGCCGGATGGCCTTCCCGCCGGCCGCTGCGAGCGCTTCGCGCCTCGGCAAGGTTCCGGGATCGAGTAGGCCGCGCCCGAGAATCAGCCCGGCGCCGCCCGCGATGAAGATCGCCGGCAGTTCGAGCGAGCCGTGGGGCGCGACGAAGCTCCAGAGCGAGACGCTCAGCCCGGCGCGAAAGCAGGCGGCGCCGATCACGCCGATCAGGACGCCGTTCAGCAGCATCATCCACGCCGTGCCGATGCCCGCGGTCACGCCCATCGCAAACGCCGCGAACGACACGCTCAGGTTGTTGGTGGTGATGGCGCTCGAGGCGAGCGGCTTGACGGCGAGGATCCCGTGCGTCCACATGACCTTCTTCTCGATGGTGTCCGTCATCGGCCCGCCGAGGATGAATCGCGAGAAGCCCGGATCGGCGAGCGTCATGCCGACGCCGGCGAGTCCGCCCACCACGAAGATTGCCGTCGCCGCGAGCGTGTAGCGCCACGTCTCGCGAAAGATTGCCGGGAAGGTCGTCGCGTAGAAGGCGAAGATGCCGCGCGTGCGCGGCCTGGCGCCGGAGTAAATCAGGTTGTGCGCGCGCGCGAGCAGCTGGTTGAGATACGCCGCGAGGTGGGCATCGGCACGGTGTTCCCGCGCGCTCGACAGATCCGCCGCGGTCTGACGATACAATAGCGCCAGCTCGCGAAGCTCGCCGGGAGTGAATCGCGACACACCCTGTCGGCCCTGGGCGATCAGCGCTTCGAGCCTGTCCCAGTGAGCCTTCCGCTTTTCGATCCAGCGCGAGGAGACCGCCGGTGCAGGCACCGGAAAAGCTTACCATCGACACGCCGGAGCAGATTGCGCTGGAGTTCCCGCTCGCGGGAGCGGGCAGCCGCTTTCTCGCGCTGGCGATCGATTCCCTCATCCAGATCGGCGGACTGCTCGGGCTCGTGCTGCTCGGGCTCGGCGCGCTCTGGCTTCGCTCGGCGGGGTTCCAGGCGTCGTCGACGTGGATCGTGGCCGGCCTGCTGTTTGCCGGCTTCGCGATCTACTACGGGTACTTCGCGGTCTTCGAGGCGATGTGGGGAGGTCAGACGCCCGGCAAGCGGACCGTGGGGCTTCGCGTCATCAAGGTCTCCGGCGAGCCGATCACGACCTACGAGGCGCTGCTGCGCAACCTGCTGCGCATCGTCGATCAAATGCCGGCCATCTATGCGGTGGGTGTCCTGTCGGTGTTCTTCACGTCCCGCAATCAGCGGCTTGGCGACCTCGTCGCGGGCACGGTCGTGGTCCAGGAGCACGTCAGGGGTCATGCCGCCGTCGTGCCACGGGATGCGGGCGCGCAGCGCCTTGGCGCCGCGCGGCTGACGGTCGAGGAGCTCGAGCTGATCGAGACATTTATCAGCCGGAGGGAGGAGCTGCCCGATCACGTCCGGATGCGCACGGCCGGACGGCTGGCCGCACGCATCCGCGATCGCCTCGAAATCTCCTCCGCCACTCATGCCGACGACGAAGCGCTCATCGCCACTATCGCCGCAGAGTACCGCCGGCGATGAGACTCATGTGCTGTAGTGTCCACCTTTAGGTGGACCTGGTCCGGTCCGGCTGAAGCCGGACACTACAGCGTTCTGAAAACTCCCTAGTCTGAGAAGATCGCTGCGAGCACCATGAGAACCGCGAGCGTGGCGCCCCCCGCCGCGGCGGCGCTGATGGCGGCCGTGCGGCCCGCGCTGCTGCCCGGCACGTCCTGTTCGAGCGCGAGGAGGCGATCGAAGGGGACTTCCGCCAGCGGCTCGGCGACCCGTGTGCGCGGCTGCACCACGATGGACGTGTCCGTCACCTTGAGCAGCGTTCCCCGAATCGTCCCTTCATCGGCGACGCTCGCTTTGACCCGCGAGCCGAGCGGCAGCTGCCTGGCGAACTCGGCGAGCACCGCGCGATCCGAGGTGGATCGCGCCGAGACCGTCGGCGCCATCTGAACCCGTGGTCCGCTGCGTGTGGCGCACGCGGGGGCGGAGATGAGGGCGCAAAGAAACAACGCGAATAGACGCTTCATCGTATCCTCCTGCGGCGAATCGCTCAGAAATCGACGCCGAATCCGAATCGAAACAGGACCTCGTCCACGCCGTCCTGGAACACGAGCTTCGTGTCGGTGCGGAAAAACGATCGCGGCGTCAGGTAGGCCTTGAAGCCGAAGGCGCCGAACGGCCGCGTGTGTTGTTCGGTGCGGTCCGGGTGCACGAGCGGCGGCCGCACTTCCGTCGAACGTCCGTTGGTGTCGAAGATGATCTGGGGTCCGTCCGACTGCTCGATCGCTTCCCAGGTCAGGTCGATTCCCGCGCCGACGTAGGGATGGAACCACGCGTTGCGGAAGAACTGGTACTGCTGGCCGATGGCGACCCGGCGTGTGGAGAAGCGAAACGTCGACTCGGACGTCGTCTGGCGGCCGTTCACCACCCCGTGGAGGTGGTAGACGTCGCGCTCGACCTCCGAGCTGACCCCGCCCTCGATCTCGGTCTTGAGATGATCGGTCCAGTACCACCCGAAGGTAATGCCCGCGAACGCGCTGCGGTTGTACCAGGTGTCGTACTCGAAAACCTCGCCCTTGTCGGCGTTGAACCAGCCCAGCGAGCCGGTCACGTCGCCTCGCGAGATTGGTGAGGATGGCCTGGCTGGTTGAGCCCATGCGGCGGGTGTGGCCACGAGCAGCCACCCGGCGGCGAAAACCGTGCAGTAGAGCCTCATGCCCTGTAAGGCGAAGCTTCCGCCGGAAGGGGCTCACCGGCCGCCGGTCACACCGGGTTTACCTGGATTTGTGGGCGCGAAGCTCGCGGCGGATCTCTTCTATGAGCGCTTCGGGGTCGAGCAGGTCGTCGGCAAGCAGCACGATCGGCAGGTCGGCCGCCGTCGCGCGCCGCAGCTCCGCCGCGTCGGCGATGCGGGCGACGACGATGTCCGGGCGCAGCGCGTCCATGACACGGGCGGCTTCCTCGATCGTGCGAGTCGGAGCGACGGCAAAGTGCAGGCGAGCCAGGATAGCCTCGCAGCGCGCGTTGCTGTCGTCGTTGTCGTCGACCAGGAGCACGAGGGGCGCATAGCCCTTCTGGTCGCCGTCGCGACGCCCGCCGCGGCGGGTGCTGCGGCGATCCGGGCCGCGGCGATGCTCGTTTGGGTCGTTCATGCGCCGAAAGGCTATGACGTTGCCCATGAATAAGGTGTGTCCCGACCGGACCTCACATTCTTGCCGCGCGGAGGGCGGGCGTCAAGCCCGGTTTTCACTCGCCCGAGCGAATTCGCCGAATCCGGGCGTCGCAGTCGGAGGCGAACCTTTCGAGATCGCGGCGGAATTCCGCCTCGCGCGCTTCCTGTTCCGCCGGATCGAAGAGAGCCCGCATCGTGGACTCGTGGAGGATTCGCCGTTCCGCCACCTTCGAGTCGTGGAGGTTTCTGGCCTCGCCGATGGCCGCGCGCTGGCTGTCGGTCAGAACCTGTTCTTCGACGCCGGCCTCGGCATCCTTTTTCTTGAGCTTTTCCATCGCGAGCTCGAACGAGCTCTTGGGGGCGTCGGACATGACCCTATTTCACCACATTCAGGGGCGAGTGACGGGTCTCGGCATCTTCTCGGGCCGCATCGCCGCCTGGTAGGCGAACGACGCCAGGACGATCGCGGCCTGCTTCAAATCAGCTTCCCGGACCCGCTCGAACGTATCCACGTTCGTGTGATGCGTGCGCACGTCGTAGTCGACGTAGTCCTGGATCGGATTGAACCCCGGGAGCCCGACGGCGGTGAAACTGAGGTGGTCGGTGTTGCCGATTGAGTCCGGGACGTTCTTCCGCGCGCCGAGATCCTTGAACGGCTCGAGCCAGCCGTCCATGATCGATTGCGCGCTGGCCTGGCCCTGCAGGAACCATCCGTAGATCGGTCCCGTTCCCGGATCCAGGTTGAAGTAGACGGAGAAGCGATCGCGCGCGGCCGCATTCGCGTCGCCCGCGAGATGACGCCGGACGTACTCCCGCGAACCGAGCAGGCCCTGTTCTTCGCCGCCCCAGAGCGCCACCCGGATCGTACGGCTGGGCGCCGCCTTCACCGCAGCGAGGATGCGCATGGCTTCGATCACGATCGCGGCGCCGTCGGCGTTGTCGGTCGCTCCGGGCGCGCTGTGCCAGGAGTCGAGATGCGCGCCGATCATCACGACTTCGTCCTTGAGCGTCGGGTGAGTGCCCGGCAGATCCGCGAGCACGTTGTAGCCGTTGCGGTCGGCCTCGAGGTACCGGCTCTTCACGTTCACGCGAAGCTTGACCGGCACACCCGCGGCGCGCAGGCGAACGATCATGTTGTAGTGCTCGGCAGCGACGATGATCGAGGGCAGCGCGTTGTCGCCCTGATCGCGGCCGAGGACGAACATGGTCCCGTGTTCGCCGCGGCTCGTCCGAAGGATCACCGCGGGTGCGGCTTCGCGGAGCACTTGCTGCATCGAACCTCGCCCGCCACCCGCGCGCCCGCCGCCTCGTTGGCCGGCTGCAGCCGCCTGTCCGCGTCCGGCAGGCGCGGGCGGCGGCGTGTATCCCGGGTCGGTCGGCTGCCCGCGATCTTCGCGCACGAACGACGCCTGCGCGGGCTGTGTGAGCAGGATCGCGCCCGTCAACGAGTCCTTCATCGCGGCGATCTCGTCCGCCGTCTTGTCGCCGACGAAGATCGGCGTCGCGACAATTTCGCCCGGCATCGACGCGGACCATCCTTCCGGATAGCCGATGAGCGGCATGTATCGAGGCTCGACCATCTCGAGCGTGAACTGATCGAGCTGCCACCCGCGGCCGAACTCCCATGATTCGAGGCGCGCATCCCTGAGGCCGATCGCAGTGAGCTCGGCGAGGCCCCAGTCCGCGGCCGCCTTGAACGCCGGCGACGCGGTCAGGCGCGGACCGATGCCGTCGACCAGGTGCGTGAAGCTCCGGTAGACGCGCGAACGATCGAGGCCCTCGCGGCGAATCCGTCCGAGCGTGTCCCTGTCGATCGATTCCTGCGCGGCTGGCGCGCTGGCGAGGAAGGCGGCGACCGACAGTGCGATGACGGCAAGCTTCTGTCGCATGCGGTGGATTATCGATCAGGACGCCGTCGTTGGATCAGTTCGCCGACGGCATTTCGGCGCATTCGCGCAATCTTCTGAGCAGGAACCGCCGCTCGGGCTCGCTGCACGGCCGTTCGAGCGCCGAGCGATAGGACTCCGCTGCCGCGCGATGCTGTCCGAGCTCCGCGAGGAGGCGCGCCTTCACGGACGGCAGGAGGTAGTAGTTCGCGAGCGCCGGCTCCCCGGCGAGGCTGTCGAGCAGCGCGAGCGCGGCGCGCGGTCCCGAGACCCGTGAGAGCGCCACCGCGCGGTTGAGCGCCACGATGGGCGACGGCTGGAGCGCGAGCAGCTGATCGTAGAGCCCGAGGATCTCCGGCCATCGCGTCTCGGCAGGTGTTGCCGCGCCCGCGTGGACGGCGGCAATCGCCGCCTGCAGGTGGTACACGGAGATTTGCGGTCCTTCGGCGCTTCGCTCGAAGTGCGCGAAGCCGAGCGCGACGAGGCCGCGGTCCCACTGCGAACGATCCTGATCCTCGAGCAGCACGATCTCGCCGCTGGCGTCGACGCGGGCGGGGAGCCTGGCTGCTTGAAACGCCATCAACGCCGTCAGCGCGTGCGCCGCCGGGGCACGGCCGGCGAGCGCGGACGACAACGCCACGAGGCGGCCGAGGCGCAGCGCTTCGCCGCAGACGTCGCGGCGTATCAAGTCCTCGCCCGCGTGCGCGTTGTAGCCCTCGTTGAAGAGTAGATAGATGACCTCGAGGACCGAGTCGGCGCGCTCCCCGAGATCCGATCCGTGCGGCAGCTCGAAGGCGATCCCGTGCTCGCGCAGCGTCCGCTTGGCGCGCACGAGCCGCTGCGCGATCGTGCTGTCCGTCGTCAGGAACGCGCGCGCGATCTCGGTCACGCTGAAGCCGCCGACCGTCTTCAGGCTGAGCGCGACACGCGCATCGCGCGGCAGCGACGGATGGCAGCACATGAACACCATCCGCAACTCGTCATCGTCCACTGCCGCCTCGCCAGGCGGAGGACCGGGCAGCCGCTGCAAGTCGGCCGCGATCTGGTGCGCGCGGTCCCGGAACGACGCGTCGCGGCGCAGGACGTCGAGCGCGCCGTTGCGCGCAACGCGGAACAACCAGCCGCCGGGATTGTCGGGCACGCCGGAATACGGCCACTGCTGCAGCGCCTTGACGAGCGCATCCTGCACGACTTCTTCAGCGAGATCGAGGTGGGAGGGACCGAAGATACGGGTCAGCCAGGCAACCATCTGTCCCGCGCGGCTGCGGAACAGATGATCGACCAGGTGATGCGGAGTGTCTGAATCCAAACGTGTCACATTGTATCGACTTGCCGGACCTCGATCGTGCCGCCGTAATCGAGCTGCGGGCAGTCGCGCGCATACTCGATCGCCTGCTCGTAGCTCGGCGCCTCGACCATGTAGTACCCGCCGAGAATTTCCTTGCTCTCGCTGTACGGACCGTCGGTCACGCGGACCTGACCGTCCTTGCGCCGCATGACTCTCCCGGGCTCGTCGGTCAGCTTGTGGCCTCCCTGCACCACGCCCTTCTTCTTGAGCTTGTCCCCCCACGCGATGTACTTCTCGATCACCTTCTGCATCTCTTCCGGACTGACGTTCGAGAACGCCGCGACGTTGTCATGGAGCAGCAACATGTATTTGGCCATTGGATCTCCTGAACCTTGAACCCTGAACCCTGAACCCTGAACCTTACTTTCTCCGCTGAAACCTCTCCGTCTCCGTCATCGTCTTCTTCCCGCCTTCGAAGAAGTCCCACGAGGTCGTGAAGTGCGTGGCGTCCTCGATGCGATACAACGCGCGGCGCATGTGGCCGGCCTTCTCGCTCGCAAGGTTCGACGCGCGCACGAACTCGAACTGGATCTCTCCCGTGGCCGCGTCGAAGCTGTCCGCGCGCAGCGTGGGCTGGTTCCTCGCGATGCAGTAGTGGGTGAGAATCAGCGAGTCGCCGTCGAGGTGATACGCGGTCACCATGTGGCCTCCGCCCGGCAGGGCGGGGTTGGAGGTACCGCTCCAGGAGAACGGTGCCGCTGGCGGTCAGCTCGAAGACGGTGCTCGCGGTCTTGCCGTCCGCGGCCTTTGCTTCCCACGTGCCCTCGAGGGTCTTCAGCCGCGCGAATGCCGACGGCGCGTCGACCGCGGCCGTCAGCGCAGAGGGGAGGACCGCCGCACCGGGTCCTGACGGGATTCCGCAGAGAGCCGCCAACGTCGCCGCATACAGTAGCTTACGTGCCTTCATCCTAGCCTCCAGATCTCGCTCGGCGGCGCCGGGTATCCGCAGCCCGGACGGTCCGCGCCAGCGTATTCGATCTACAGACGAACGGGATTGGAAGGAATCGACAGAGCGTTCATCCGGCGCGGGGCGGAGTAGTATCGACGGCCATGAACCCACTTCTTGTATTGCTTGCCGTCCTGGCGCAGGCGACGCCGCCCGATACGGAGATCTTTGTCGCGTCGCTGTCGACGGTTGGCGGGAAGATCACGATCGGCACGCCACGGAACATCTCGAACAGTCCCGGCTACGACAACCAGCCGTCGTTCACGCCCGACGGTAACGCCATCCTGTTCACGTCGGTTCGAGGAGGTCGCAAACCTGATCCTGCCAACGCGGCGGCAACGGGCAGCGATATCTATCGGTACGACCTGACGTCGGGGACGCTGCGGCAGTTGACCGATACGCCGGAGAGCGAGTACTCCCCGACGGTCACGCCGGATGGCGCGCACGTGTCGGTCATCAGGGTTGAAGCCGACGGGACGCAGCGGTTGTGGCGCTTCGGGCTGGACGGGAAGGCCGCTGAGCTCGTGCTGGCTGACGTCAAGCCGGTTGGCTATCACGCGTGGGCGGACGCGAACACCCTCGCCTTGTTCGTCCTGGGACGCCCGGCCACGCTTCAGGTCGCCGACGCGCGCACGGGAAAGGCCGAGGTCGCGGCCAGCGGGATCGGTCGATCCATTCAGCGCATGCCCGGCGGAAACATCAGCTTCGTGCTCAGAGAAGCCGGCGCCGACGAGAAGGTGCCTGTACCTGACCGTCAGCGAGCTCACGCCGGGCACGCGGCAGACACTACCGCTCGTCCGGCTGCCGACAGGTGCGACCGAAGCTGATACAGCCTGGACCCCGGACGGAGTCCTGCTGGTTTCGTCCAACGGCGCCCTGCTCGGCTGGCGGAAGGGGGAATCCGCGCTCGAGCCGGTTGCCGATCTCGAGGTTTTGGGGCTGCGCGGCGTCACGCGCCTGGCCATCAGTCCGAAAGGAGACCGCATCGCCATTGTTGCCGAAGCCGCACGGTAGCTCGTGTCGAGCGGCCGTTTCTCCGGTATGTGCCTTGCACCTTTGAATCAGTTCGCAGGAGGCACGTATGGGTTTGAGAGATACCTACGCTCACGCCATTCAGACCGCCAAGGGTAAATTCGACGGGAGTGCACAGGAAAAAGACGGCAAGCTGCACTTCGTCGGTACCGTGAAGTCCGAGGCGGAAGCCAACGAGATCTGGAACGCCATCAAGACGATTCCGACCTGGCGCCAGGACATTGTCGGCGAGATCAAGGTGGTCGCGCCGGCCGGCGGTGCGGCAGCCGCAGGCGCTGCTGCGCGGACGTACACGGTTCGGGCTGGAGACAGCCTCAGCGCGATCGCGAAGGCTCAACTCGGAAACGCGAACGCCTACATGAAGATCTTCGAGGCGAATCGCGATCAGCTGTCCGACCCCGACAAGATCGCGCCTGGGCAGGTGTTGAAGATTCCGTGAATCCGGTGACCGCTCGAGAGGCTCGCGGTCCGGGGGCTGGCTCCTGCGGCCGTGAGCCTTCGTATCGAACCGTTCAGGTATACTAGCGGCGGCCTTACCTGCGTACGGCCAAGGTGCACGACGCATGGCACTCGATTCGGCTCGGCCCCTCCTGCTCCTCGTCGAGGATCACGAAGATACCCGGCAGATGTACGCGGAGTTTCTCAGCGCCTCTTTCGACGTGATGGAGGCGGCCAATGGCCGTCAGGCGCTCGATGCGATGCGGCAGCAGATTCCCGCAGTCGTGATCACCGACTTCTCCCTTCCCGAGCTCGATGGATTCGAGCTGATCAAGGCGATGCGCGCCAACGAGTCCACGCGCAACGTCCCGACGATCTGCCTGAGCGGTTACAGCGGCAACCGGCACGAAGAGCGCGCCCGCGAGGTCGGGTGCGATCGCGTGCTCGTCAAGCCCTGCCTTCCGGACATGCTTTGGCGGACCGCGCAGGATGTAATCCGCCGACAACCAGATCGCCTCTAACGTGCGCGTGCGGTCAGCGTCGTGCGCGGGCGGAGCTGTGCGAGTCGCTCGGCCCAGGTGCGCGAGTGGCGCGCATCGACGCCATAGATATCGGGCTTGAACTCGATGCGTCCGTCGGGCGCGACGTCCACGGTCCAGTAGCCGATGTGAACGGGGATCGGCTGCCGCAGCTTCACCGTCCGCTCTTCGCCTGAGTTCATCGCCTCGACGATCTTCTCGCTGGTCCACTCCGGCGAATCCCTGAGTACGAACTCGGCCAGGGCCTGCGGATCTTCGACGCGCACGCAGCCATGGCTGAACGAACGGCTCGCGCGCGCAAAGAGCGAGTCAGCCGGCGTGTCATGGAGATACACGTTGAACTGATTCGGAAACATGAACTTCACGAGGCCCAGCGAATTGCCCGAGCCCGGCCGCTGCCTGAACCGGTACGCCTGCGGACGTTCGGGATCGATGGAGCCGGCGTCCACGATCTTCCCGCTGGCATCGAGGACCTCCATGTTCGTGCGCGCGAGAAACGAGGGATCGCGCACGACCGACGGCAGCGTCTCTTCGGCAGCGATCCCAGGCGGAACGTTCCAGTACGGGCTGAACACGACGTGCGTCATCTGATCGTCGAAGATCGGCGTTTGCGAGTCTTTTTTCCCGACGACGACCCGCATCGACAGCGCCGGCTTGCCGTCCTGCCACGCGTCGAGCCGGAACGCGGGAATGTTGACGACGATGTGGCGAGCGCCGCGGCCGCGGGGCAGCCAGCGCCAGCGCTCGAGGTTCAACGCGATCTGACGCACGCGTTCGGCACTGGATCCGTCCGTCCCAGCTGAAGGCTGGCCCTCCGGGCCTGCCTTGCGATACTTCGCCAGCAGGTCGCGGAGCGCCCGATACTCCGGGTTGTCCGGCTTGAGCGCCTCAAGCGACTGCGCGATGTCTCCGTTCGCGATCGCCCTCGCCAGGTGCGACGCGGGATCGAACCCGTCGGGCTGCTGTATGTGCCAGAGAGGATCCGCCTGCGCGAGATCGGAAACGCCGTCCGCCAGGTCGGACGCGAGCTGCATGTAGAGATAGGTGAGCCTCACGTCGTTCCCGGCTGCGGCGTCCGGCGGAAGCGATTGCAACAGACCTTTCACCGCCGTGAGGTCGCCCTCGAGAAAGCTGACGTCGTACAGCGCCGGGTCGAGCCCGTCGCCATCGACGGCGCGAATCGCCTGGAGCAGCTCGTTCATCTTCTCCGTTGGCCGCTTTCGCTCGAGCCACACCATTGCGTACGAAGCGTCGCGATAGAACTTCTGTGTCTTCGCCCAGACCTGTCGCCCGTCCTTGTCGCTCCGTGCGTACGTCGGTGGCCGTGTGATCTCGATCTCGCCTCGCACGAGTTCTTGCTGCCTGACGTCGTTCCCGCAGGCGGAGGCGCCGCACGCGGCGGCAAGAAGCGACACGAGCGCAATGAATCGCACGCGTGCCTTTGAGCAAGGGGAGTGCCGAGGGGATATACCGTCCGTCCAACTGTCAGCGTTGTTTGATCTTAAGGGCGGAAGCTCGGCTTGTGCGGGCGAGAATGCAGGACTCGCACTGAGCGCGCGTACGAACTTCCGCTACCCACCCGACGAGCTTTTCACGGCCCTGTAGTAGCGGGAGGGTAGCGCATGGCCTATCCGCGATTCGATGAACGACGACGCAAGGACGACCTCGTCGCGCTTGACGCCGGTGCTGACACCGAGGCCGTCGAGCATGTAGAGCAGATCCTCCGTTGCGAGATTGCCAGTCGCGCCGGGCGCGTAGGGGCAGCCGCCAAGGCCTCCGGCGGACGTGTCGAACGTCGCGACACCGAGCTCGAGCGCGGCGAAGACGTTCGCGAGCGCGGTGCCGCGCGTGTCGTGTAAGTGCAGCGCGATGCGGTCGATCCCGACCCTGGCCGCGACCTCGCCGACGACGAGTGGAATCTGTCCCGGGTGCCCGACACCGATGGTGTCGCTGACGGCGACTTCGAAGGCCCCCATCTCGATGAGCGCGGCGGACACGTCCGCCACCCGCCTCGGCGGCACGGCCCCTTCGAATGGACACCCGAATGCCGTCGACACGTACCCGCGCACGCGCATGCCCAGCTGCGCCGCGCGCTCGCAGACCGCGCGATAGGTCCGGAGAGAGTCCTCGATGCTCTGATTGATGTTCTTGCGGCTGAAGGTTTCCGACGCCGCGGCAAAAATCGCGACGTCGGAGACGCCCGCCGCGTGCGCGCGCTCGAGACCGGCGACGTTTGGAACGAGCGCGACATACCGGGTGCCGGTTCGCCGGGTGATGCCCGCAAACACGGCATCCGCGTCCGCCATCTGTGGAATCCATTTCGGGCTCACGAAGGCCGACACCTCGATCGTGGAGAGCCCGGCCGCTGAAAGGCGATCGATGAACGCGATCTTGTCCGCGGTCTCGACCTGCGCGTGCTCGTTCTGAAGGCCGTCCCGCGGGCCGACTTCGACGATCGTGACGCGTTGTGGCACTTTCACTCGTTCACCTTTTGCAGGCGGCTCACTCGACCTCGAGCAGCGCGACGCCTGGCTGCACGAGCTCGCCTTCGCGGCAACTGATCGTCTTCACTGTCCCCGCGGCAGGCGCGCGCACAGGCAGCTCCATCTTCATCGCTTCGAGAATCAGCAGGGTATCTCCTGCCTTCACCGTTTCGCCGGGCGCAACCAGTATGCGCCGCACGGTGGCTGGCATCGGCGCGGTGAGCCCGCCGTGGTGGCGTGCGCCCCGGCGCCGGATCGCCCGCTGGGGTGTAGAAAACTCGTAGGCGCGTCCGTCCCAGAAAACCCAGATCGTATCCTCGCGCGAAGCGACCCACGCGTCGGCCCCTTCGACGCGAACCGTATTCGATCCACTCTCGACAGCCTCGACGATTCGATCGTCGACGCGCACGCGGCCGCCGCTCAGGAGCTCGACGTGGTATTCGCGTTCGCCGTGCGTGAGCGTGAGCTTCATGCGGCTACCGTCCCCATCGCCGGAGCGTCGACCACGGATCGGTCCCGCTCGAATCGTCGTCGTCGTTGTCCAGGCGGGTGACCGTCGATCGCGTCCGTGCGATCGCCGCCGCCGCTACCGCTTCGAGCGGGGGAGCGCCGGTCTCCCCGAGTTCGGGCAGGAGCTCGTCGACGAGCCCCGTGTGGAGCTGCGCCGACCTGAATGCGGAATGCTGGAGCAGCCGGGAGAGAAACGCGATGTTCGTACGAATGCCGAGCACGGCGTAACCGTCGAGCGCCGCGACGGCGCGATCGGTGGCGATCTCGCGCGTGTCGCCAAACGCGATGAGCTTTGCGAGGAGTGGATCGTAGGCCACGCCGATCCGGTCGCCTTCGACGACACCGCTGTCGATCCGGATACCTGGAGCGGACGGTTCGCCCAGAGCGGACGGCTCGCGATACACGAGAAGCGGGCCGGCCTGCGGGAGAAAGCCGCTCCCGGGGTCTTCGGCGTAGATCCGGCACTCTATCGCATGACCGCGCTGTGAGAGATCGGCCTGCGTCCAGGGAAGCCGGTCGCCGGCCGCGACCGCCAGCTGCGCGCGAACGAGGTCGACTCCGGTCACGGCTTCCGTAACCGGGTGCTCCACCTGGAGTCTCGTGTTCATCTCGAGGAAATAGAACTGTGCGCCGCCTTCGACGAGGAACTCGATCGTGCCCGCGCTGCGATATCCGGCGGCGCGCGCGGCCGCGACCGCGGCCTCACCCATCCGTGCGCGGAGCTCGGGCGTGATCGCCCGGGACGGACTCTCTTCAACGATCTTCTGGTGGCGCCGCTGGATCGAGCATTCACGCTCGAAGAGGTGCACGACGTTGCCGTGAGCGTCGGCGAACACCTGAATCTCCACGTGGCGCGGACGCTCGATCAAACGCTCGACGTAGAGCGTGCCGTCGCCGAACGCCGCTTCGGCTTCCCGCCTCGCGGAGGCCGCGAGATCGCGAGCGTCGGCGTCGCTCCTCACGATGCGCATGCCCTTGCCGCCGCCGCCCGCTGACGCCTTGATCAGCACGGGATATCCGAGCGCGCGCGCCGCGGACATCACCCCGTCGTCGGACTGCGCGTCCGGAGTCTCACCGGGCACGATCGGGACGCCGGCGCGCCGCATCAGGTCGCGGGCGGCGATCTTCGAGCCCATGCGCTCGATCACGGAGGCCGGGGGGCCGACGAAGACGATCCCCGCCGTCTCGCAGGCCTTCGCGAGCTCGGCGCGCTCCGAGAGGAATCCGTATCCAGGGTGGATGGCGTCCGTCTCCGCGGCGCGCGCGGCGCCGATGATTGCCTCCACGGAGAGGTAGCTCTCGGCGGGGGAGGCGGGACCGATCCGGATCGCACGATCCGCGGAACGGGTGTGCAATGCGCTTGCGTCGGCGTCGGAGTACACCGCGACGCTTTCGATGCCGGACTCGCGGCAGGCGCGGGCGATGCGCACCGCGATCTCGCCCCGGTTCGCGATGAGCACCCGTCGAAGACTCATAGTAGGGACGCCGCGTCGATGGCCGCGGCGCTAGGCCGACCAGCCCGGTTTGCGCTTCTCGAGGAACGCCCGCATGCCTTCCTGACCTTCAGGAGACACGCGCTGGTCGGCAATGCGGCTCGTGGTCAGCGCGATGACCTCGTCGGGTCGAAGACCGTGGATCTCGCGGATGAGTCGCTTCGCCGCCGCATGCGCGCTCGGCGCGCAGGCAAGGATGTCCCGCACGCAGGCGTCGACGGTCGCATCGAGCTCGCCCTCGGGAACGACGCGATGCACCAGGCCGATCTCGTACGCGCGGGCGGCCGAGAATCGGGACGCCGTCAGGAACAGCTCCCGCGCGGCCGATTCGCCGATCTTGGCGACGGCGTACGGAGAAATCACCGCCGGAATGATCCCCAGCTTCGCCTCGCTGAATGCGAAGACCGCCGTATCCGCGGCGATCACGATGTCCGACACCGCGACCAGTCCAACGCCTCCGCCCAACGCCGCGCCATGCACGCGCGCGATGAGCGGCACCGGCAGCGAATCGAGGAGCTCCAGCATTCGAGCGAGATCCTCCGCGTCGCGCAGGTTGTCCCGGCGGCTGTAGGCGATCGCCTTCATCATCCAGCCGAGGTCGGCGCCGGCACAGAAAACGGGACCGTCGCCGGAGAGGACGATCGCGCGCAGCGACGGGTCCTTGGCCGCGTCGCGTGCGATCGCGGTCATCGCCGCGATGACTTCCTCGTCGAACGCATTGCGCACTTCGGGGCGAGTCAGCGTGATGCGCAGGATGCCGGGTTGATCGTCGCGGCGGGTCGTGGCAAGAACGGGCATGCGGGGCCTACATGCGGAACACGCCGAACTTCGCCTCGGCAATCGGGGCGTTGAACGCCGCCGAGAGGCCCAGCGCCAGCGCCTGCCGCGTCTCCACGGGATCGAGAATCCCGTCGTCCCACACGCGCGCCGTCGAGTAGTACGGCGAACCTTCACGATCGTACTTCTCGAGGATTGGCGATCGGATCGCGTCCTCGTCCGCGGGTGAGAGCGTCTTGCCGTCGCGCGCCAGCTGGTCGCGCTTCACGGTGACCAGCACACCTGCCGCCTGCTCGCCGCCCATCACCGAGATCCTCGCGTTCGGCCACATCCACAGGAGCCGGGGGTCGTAGGCGCGGCCGCACATGCCGTAGTTGCCTGCGCCAAACGATCCGCCGATGACGACCGTCAGCTTCGGCACGACGGAATTGGCCACGGCGTGCACCATCTTCGCGCCGTCCTTCGCGATGCCGGCGCGCTCGTACTGCCGGCCGACGATGAACCCCGTGATGTTCTGGAGGAAGACGAGCGGCACGCTCCGGAGATTGCAGAGCTCGATGAAGTGCGTCGCCTTCAACGCGGACTCCGAGAAGAGCACGCCGTTGTTGGCGACGATGCCGACGAGCATCCCGTGGAGCCGAGCGAATCCCGTCACGAGCGTGGTGCCGTAGCGCTCCTTGAACTCGTCGAACCGGGACCCGTCGACGATTCTCGCGATGATCTCGCGGACCTCGTACGGCTTCCGGGTGTCGACGTTCACGATCCCGTACAGCTCCGCGGGATCGTACGCCGGGTCCTCGGGCGCCGTTCGATCGCCTGGCATCCGCTTGACCGAGTTGAGCGTCCCCACGATCGTCCTCGCGAGGTGCAGCGCGTGCTCGTCGTCCTCGGCGAAGTAGTCGGCCACGCCGGACAGGCGCGTATGGACGTCGGCGCCGCCAAGGTCTTCCGCCGAGACCTCTTCGCCCGTCGCGGCTTTCACGAGCGGCGGCCCGCCAAGGAAGATCGTGCCCGTGCCCTTGACGATGATGGTTTCGTCCGACATGGCGGGCACGTAGGCGCCGCCCGCGGTGCACGATCCCATGACGACGGCGACCTGGGGAATGCGCTCCGCGGACATGCGCGCCTGGTTGAAGAAGATGCGGCCGAAGTGTTCGCGGTCCGGAAAGACGTCCGCCTGGAGCGGCAGGAACGCGCCGCCGGAGTCGACGAGGTACACGCACGGCAGCCGGTTCTCGAGCGCGATCTGCTGCGCTCGCAGATGTTTCTTCACCGTGATTGGATAGTACGTGCCGCCCTTGACCGTCGCGTCGTTGGCGACGATGACGACCTCGCGCCCCGAGACGCGGCCGAGGCCGGTGACGATGCCGCCGGCTGGCGCGTCGTTGTCGTAGAGGTCCCAGGCCGCGAGCGGCGAGAGCTCGAGGAACGGCGACTCGGGGTCGAGCAGCTTCTCGATTCGCTCGCGAACGGGGAGCTTGCCTTGAGCCCGGTGGCGCTCGATGTACTTCGGTCCGCCGCCCTCGCGAACGATCGCCTGGCGTTCGCGCAGCTCCGCGACGAGCTGATCCATCCGCGCTTTGTTGACGCGGAAGGTTTCAGAGCCTGGATCGATGTGGGACTCGAGGGTGTCCATGCCGATGGCGCGTTACCACCCGCAGCAGTCGGTCTTGAAGCGGCAGGCCGGGCATCTCCACACGGCGTGCATCCTGAACATCTCGACGCCGCAGCGCTCGCAGAGGACCTTGTCGTCGCTGGCGGCCGGGCGACACGCCGGGGTTCGGGCTGTCGAGCTTGGCCCCTGCGACCCAGTTCCAGGCGGGTTCGTGAGAGGAAGAGGCTTCAGGGGCTCCGCCATGTGCAGGGATTATAAGGGCGGGGACACTCAATCGGGACAGTCACGCGTGACTGTCCCGATTGAGTGTCCCCGAATGGGGCGATCGCCCTTCGCCTCAAGAGCGCCATTACAATGTCGATATTTGGACAGGGCCGGCACCGGCTGTATACTTTTCGCCTATCTCTTTCAGACGGAGCGTATGGACTGACGCCATGGAGCAGCTTCCCGATCGCCTGACCAAGCCACTGAGCATGAAGAAGAAGAGCCGCGTGCTCGCGATAGACGACGAGCCGTCGATGATCGAATGGCTGAAGATCATGCTCGAGCATGAGGGCTACGAGGTCCGTACGGCAATGATCGGCACCCGCGGCGAAGAGATCTTCAAGACCTGGAAGCCGGACGTCGTCGTGACCGACATGATGCTGCCCGATGCCGACGGCCTGGAATTGCTGCGCAAGTTCAAGGAGATCCACCCCGAAACCGAGGTGATCGTCGTGACCGGGCACGGCAGCGTGCCGAAAGCCGTCGAGGCGATGAAAGCCGGCGCGCACAGCTTCATCGAGAAGCCCATCGAGCCCGACACGCTTCTGGCGATGCTCGAGCGGGCGATCGAGCGGCGCGACCTGGTCGGCGAGAACCTCCTCCTCAAGCAGAAGCTCGAGGGTCAGTTCCGCTTCGGCAACATCGTCGGAAAAAGCAAGAAGATGCACGAGGTGCTCGAGCTGGTCGAGAGCGTGGCAGGGAGCGACGCGAACATCCTGATCCAGGGCGAGAACGGCACCGGCAAGGAGCTGATCGCCAACGCCCTCCACTACAACAGCAAGCGGACCAAGGGCCCGTTCATCAAGATCAACTGCGCGGCGATTCCCAAGGACCTGATCGAGTCGGAGCTGTTCGGGTACAAGAAAGGCGCCTTCACCGGCGCGCAGAGCGACAAAGAGGGGCTCTTCGAGATGGCGGAAGGCGGGTCGCTGCTCCTCGACGAGATCGGCGAGATGCCTCCGTACCTGCAGACGAAGCTGCTGCGCGTCCTGCAGGAACGGGAGTACCGTCCGATCGGCAGCGACCGGATCGTTCGAGTGGACTTCCGCCTCATCTGTGCGACGAACATCGATCTCGACGCCGCGTTGCGAGACGGCAAGGTTCGCGAGGACCTCTATTTCCGGATCAACACGATCACGCTGCGCGTGCCGCCGCTCCGGGAGAAGACCGAGGACATCCCGCTTCTCTGCGAGCACTTCCTCGAGAAGTATCGCCAGCGGCATCAGCGGAACGTCAAGTCGATCGCGCCCGCGGCGTACCACCTGCTCATCCGGCACCGCTGGCCGGGGAACGTACGGGAACTGGAAAACGTCATCGAGCGAGGGGTCCTGGTCGCGAAAGGGCCCGAGATCGCCGTAAACGATCTGCCCGAGTCCCTCAGAACGGACTCGACGCGGCCGGTTGACTTCGTCGTGCCCCCGCACCGGACCCTCGCCGAAATCGAGCGCATGGCGATCCTGCAGACGCTGCAGCGGACGAACTGGAACAAACAGGAGGCGGCGCAGATTCTGGGGCTGTACCGCCCGACGCTGTACAGCAAGATGAAGAAGCACGACATCCAGGACGGCGGGAAGAACCGCCGCACGGCGCAAGCCTGAAGCTCGGCTGATGATGCCGGGCAGCGAGTAAGAGCTGGCACGCGGTTTGATGGTTTGAGCTAATGTCCACCTTCCGGTGGATCGCGTTACCGGCTCGGAGTGGATTCATTCAAGGAGGCGGACGTGGACGAGCGCTCACGGGTGTTGGTGGCGACGTGCATTGGCGCAGTCGCCGGGGGTGTGTGGGGCTGGTTGTACCTGACGGAAGGCGGACGGCAGGTGCGCGAGCAGATCGAGCCGAAGCTCGACGATCTGATCGGCGAGTTCACTCGCGTGCGCGGCACGGTCGAGAAGGCGCGCACGGCCGCGAACGAAGGGTGGCGCTCCTTGAGCGACATCACGAGCGGCAGTCACGGTGGCCGCTGGTCGGCCTGAGCGCGACGCGGGCTCATCGCTCTTTGGAGGAACGATGGTTGACTTGACTACGACCAACTGGCTGCTCGCGGCGATGGCTCTGACGAGCGCCATTCAGACAGTGGCGCTCGTGTGGGCCGCGATCGCCGGGCTTCGCCTCTACCGGCAAACGACTACCGCGCTGGCGGAGCTCGACGCGCGTCACGTAGTGCCGCTGCGCCGGCAGGTGGACGAGATTCTCGGCAACGTCCAGGCGATCACGGCGCGGGTCAGCCATCAGACCGAGCGCGTCGACTCCGCGATCAGTGGAACGATCGATCGAGTGGACGAGACGAAGGAGCGCGTGAAGCACAGCGTCCGCGAGCAGGTCTGGCGCGCGACGGGAGTCGTCCGCGGCGTTCGCGCGATCATCGCGTCGCTGTTGACGACGGAGCCGTCGGTCCAGGCCGGCGGACGAGGGTAGAGAACGAGTTCAGATCACCAGGAGGGATCGAGCAATGGCTTACGAATACGATCGGATCGAGCGGGAAGATGGCGGCGGGGCGTTTCTGATGGGGTTGCTGGCCGGCACGGTACTCGGTGCGGGGCTGGGCATGCTGTTCGCGCCGAAGGCCGGGTCCGAGACCAGGAAGCAGCTGACGGATCAGGCGAACCGCCTCCGCTCGTCCGCGAACGAGACGTACGCGCACGCGGCGGAGCGGATTAATCAGGCCTCGGAAAAGGTCAGCCAGATCGTGGATCGCGGCCGCGACGCGTACGATCGTGCGCGCACGTCGAGCGGACCTTCGAGCGTCCCGGGCCCGACGGCGACCGGCACCTCCGGCTATCCGACGTCGTGACGGAAGAACACGCCAACAGAATCGCAAACATCGTTGTCGGGGCGGCGGCTCTTGCCGCCGCGTACTTCGTGCTGCGGAAACCGTCGCTTCGCCGGATGGCGACGGGTCTGGCTGCCTCGGCGGCGCTCGGCACCGCGCCGCAGTGGCTCGGCCGCGAAGTGCAGCGGGCGTGGGACGCGAGCCGGAGGTCCGCGCCGCGCGCGGGCTCCGCGCTATGATGACCGCGTGACCCAGCTGGCCGCGCGCGGCGACCGGCGCGTGCGCCGGGCGCTGGCGCGCGCGCAGGCGCGCGGAAGTCAGGCTCACGGCGCTGGCGATCTGGCGCGGCCTCACCGGCGTCTACAACAGCGACGACCTGACGTTTGCGTCCTCCATCGCGTATTACGCGCTGCTCTCGCTGTTTCCGTTCTTCCTCCTCCTCTTCTCGATCATCGCAAGCATCACGAGCAGCGATTCCGACCGCGACACGGTACTCCGCTTCGTCTTCCGATACTTTCCGCGCCAGTTCGACTTCGTGACGCTGCAGCTCGAGGCATTGCAGCGGGCGCAGCTCCAGCTCGGCGTGCTCGGGAGCGCCGTGATGATCTGGGCGGCCATGGGCGTCTTCGGCGCGATCACCTCCGCGGTGAATCATGCGTGGGGCGTCGAGAAGCAGCCGAGCTATTTGAAGCACAAACTGATCTCGTTCGTGATGCTCGTGTTTGCCGGCCTGCTGCTGATGATCGGCCTCCTCACGGCGAGCCTCGTCGGCGTCGTCGAAGCACGATGGTTCGCTGGCGTGATCGAGGGGATGCCGCGCCTGCTCGTGCTGCAAAGCTTCTTCGTGCGCTGGCTCACGACGATCCTGTTCATCCTCGTCGTCGGCCTCGTGTTCTACTTCGTGCCCAACGCGAAGGTGAGGTTTCGCGACGTGTGGGTAGGCGCGGTGGTCACAGGTCTTCTGTGGCGCGCCGCGCTGGCCGGGTTCTCGGCCTACGTCCGCGACATGTCGCGGTTCACCGTGCATGGACAGATCGCGGCGGTGATCGTGTTCCTCATCTGGATCTACATCTCGGCGGTGATCCTGCTCTATGGCGTGGAAGTGACGGCCGCGTACGCGCGGCTGCGCCGGCACCGGCCCGAGGAGGTTCCGGCGGCGCCGAGCCCGCGCACCTGAGAGGCATGTTGCGACTGCCCGCCATTCTTCCCCCCATTGTCTTTGCGGCGACGACGGCGACCGGACTGGCGCTGATCTCGGTCGAGCAGGAGATCGAGCTCGGCAGACAGAGCCAGCAGCAGGTCCGCCAGAAGGTTCCGCAGGTAACCGACAGGGCCGTTCTGTCGTACGTGCAGTCGGTCGGCAGACGGCTCGCGGCCAGGACGACCGGGCCGAAATATCCGTACAGCTATTCGGTCGCGAACTACCGCGAGATCAACGCCTTCGCCCTGCCAGGCGGGCCGGTCTGGATCCATCGCGGCACGATCTCGGCGGCGCGCAACGAAGCGCAGCTCGCGAGCGTCCTGGCGCACGAGATTGCGCACATCTCCGAACGTCACGCCGCGGATCAACTCACGAAGGGTCTCGTCGCCAACGGTCTCCTGAGCCTGCTCGGCGCCGTGCTCGGCAACGATCGAAGCGCGCGCTCTGCGCAGATCGCCGCGCAGCTCCTGGCGGGCGGGTACATGCTGAAATTCAGCCGCGACGACGAGCGCGAGGCGGATCGCGTCGGAGCGCGGATCATGCGCCAGGCCGGGTGGGATCCGCGCGAGATGATCGCGTTCATGGACGTCCTGCGGCAGGAGCAGGGGCGCGATCCCGGCTCGGTGGAAGTGTTCCTGTCGTCGCATCCCGGTCCGGCCGAGCGTGCGCAGCTGCTGCGTTCAGAGCTGCGCGGCGTCTCCGGCGGCAGAAAGGACAGCACGCAGTTCCGCGAGATCCGTGCGCGAACGAGCAGGATGGGACCGGCGCGGCCGATGCCGAGGTGATAACCGGCGGCGCGTTCGTTCGTAGTTAGGGGTGATCGGATCGGTCGTCCGGTCGCTCGGTCGTTCGGTCGCTCGGTCGTTCGGTCGTTCGGTGTCCTCGGAAATGACTGGGCAGGGAGGCCCGAAGGACTCTCCCTGCTGCCTTTGTGGAGGCTTGTGACGGGGTTGATGCCTCGACGGAACGCCGAAGCGGCTGGTGTGGATCGCATGGAAGCGACCCGACACCCTGGACTGGAGCAACGCGTATGCCACTCGTTTTGCCGCGGGAATCGCGTGAGATTCGTGGCGAATTCACCGCAGAGGTGAAGCGAGTGTTCCGTGATGTCCGCGACGATGGGTAGCGAACGTCACACTCTGTGTAGAGTCGGACGACTAGAGCTGCGGCGGGTCCGGGGGTGGGCCCGGCCGCGCTTCCTGCGCATCGGCTCTGCGCGGCTGAAGGGGCGCAGGCCGCGCTCCTCGTGACTGCGACTTGCTCAGCAGCGTCGAGTTCACGAAGAACGCCGCGCCGATGAGCGCGAACGCTCCGCCAATGCCGATGCCGATTTCGCCCGCGGGTGTGAACGACATCAGGAACATGAGCGCGCCGCCCATCCCGATCATCATGACGCCGGCCGAGCGCCAGCGCATGATCGACCGGCTCTCAGGCGGGTGCGGTGCCGCAAGATTGGCCTCGAAGCCGCCGGGATCGATCTCGGGGGAGGGGACCAGGCCGCGTTCGATCATCGCGAGCCGCTCGCGATGCTCCATTTCCCGGATTTGCCGGCGGCTCTGCATCGCCATGTAGAGCACCGCCAGCCCTGCGAGGATCATGAGCGCGGTGCACGCGACAACGAACGCTGATTCGTCCACGGAAGCCCTCCCAGCCAGTCAGGTGCATTAGACTCGGCGCCTGACGGGATTGTTTCAGCCCCGGACTGAAACAAAAACCGGCCTCGGGGGTTCTAAAGGGGTCGAGGCTGACGGCTCACGGTGGCGAAAGGGCGGGTGGGTGTCGGAGGAACTCGACGAACGCGCGTTGATCGAGCGCTGCCGAACGGGCGACGACGCGGCGTTTGCCGAGCTGGTCGAGACGTACAAGCGTCTGGTATACGGCCTGGTGTACCGGCTGGTGGCCGACCGATCGCTCGTCGACGATCTCGCGCAGGAGGTCTTTCTCAAGATCCACCGCGGGCTTCCGTACTTCCGTGGCGATGCGCGTCTCTCGACCTGGATCTACCGCGTCGTCCAGAACGTGTGCTTTCAGGAGCGTGCGCGCCGGCCGCCGGCGCTGCAATCGCTCGATGCGTCCGACGAGGGCCGCCGGCCGATCGATCCGGGCAGACCGGATGGCGCGTTCGCGGACCTGGAACTGCGTGACCGCCTCGAGAAGGCGATCGCGCAGCTGCCGGATCAGTACCGGCTGCTGATTGCCGCGCACTACCTGCAGGGCGTGCAGTACGAGGCGCTGGCCGAATCGATGAACATGCCGCTCGGGACCGTGAAGACGCATCTCTATCGCGCAAAGAGGCGCCTGAGGGAGCTGCTGGACTCGTGACCTGCCGAGACACCGTCCACCTCGTGGAAGCGATCGCCGACGGCGATCTCAGCGTATCGGAGGAGCTGCGCGCGCACTTCGAGACGTGCCCGCGGTGCGCGGCGGAGCTCGCTGCCGCCAGGAGTCTCGAGATGCTTCTGCAGCAGCGCGGCGCGAGCGAGCCGCCCGCCGCGTTCGCGTCGGCGGTGCTCGCGCGGATTCGGGACGATCGCTGGCAATCCGAGCAGCGCGTCGATCGCATCTTCAACGTCGCCATTGCGGCGGCGGTCCTGCTGATAGTCGGCGGGGTTCTGGCGCTCACCAACGTGAGCGGAGTGCTCGCGGGCAGCGCATGGGTCTGGAGCGTGCTGGTGGACGCCTCGGGACGCGCAGTGCTCGCCGTGGCGCCGGCGCTCCCGACCTACGTCGCGGCAGCCGGCCTGCTGATGTCAGCGCTCCTCATGTGGTGGTGGGCGGATCGAAGTCTCTCTCTGTAGACCTACGACGCCACGAGTCCCAGGTTCTCTCGGCGCCTGTCGAATACGGCGGCGGCCGGGCGAAACAGCCATCGGCTCACCACGACCGCGATCCCGAACCACGCGATCATCAGGATCAGGGCGACCGTGGGACGCTCGAGAACCAAGATTGACACCATCGCGATCAGCACGCCCGGGAGACCGGCGGCGAGGAAGAGGAACAGACCGAGCGCGCCCGCCATGCCGTGGGCGTTGCTGCCGCGGCCAACGCTGTTGAGATCGACGTGCCTCGGGAAGATCGCGGACAGCGCCGCGGCTCCCGGCGCCATGAGCGCATACGTCGCCGCGAGGGCCGTTGGAACACACATCCACAACGCGAGCGGTCCCTCGCGAAAGATGACGTAGGCGATCAGCACGGACAGCAGCGCTGGTCCTCCGACGATCACTGCGTTGCCCACCGCCTTGCCGACGAGGAGATCGCGCGTCTCGATCGGCGCGAGCATCGACAACGTCAGGCCGGCGCGGTCGATCGCGAACTGGTTCATGGCGAACGGAAGGATCGACAGCAGGCAGATGCTCGATCCGAACGCCGCGACTCCGATTCCGCCGGCGAACTGGCTTTCGAGATTCTCACGCCGCGACATCACGAACGCCAGCACCGTGAAGACAAGGAGCGGCGACAGCAGCGTGGAGCGGCCTCGGGGCGTGCGGGTCGCGAGACGCAGGTGAGCGTGCGCGACGGCGGCGCTCGCGCGCGAGAGACCTGGAATCCGGACCATGCGGCCGGCGGTTCCACCCGCTCGACGCTGGCCGCCCGCGATGGGCGAGCTCAACAGACGTCCGAACGTCACGACGCCGAGCCCGTGAACCAGCGCGCCGCAGAGGGCAAGCCCCACCAGCGACAGCGCCACGCCGCCGGCGCCTCCCGTAGAGGGAGCCCTCGCCGCCGTTGCGAACAGCTCCGATGGCAGCAGCGCGAGGCCCCGCTGGCCCACGCGCAGCGCGTACTCCCCGGTCGACTCCTCGCCGAGTTGGCGTCGCTCGGCCGCCGCGGCGCGTTCCGCCCGCCGTTGCTCTCTCGTCTGTGACGCGTTCATCAATCCGGGGAGCATGAACAGCACCGGGATCACTACGATCAGCAGTGCGAGCCACTCGCCGCGCCTGCGATCCCGCACGATCAGGTGCAGGAGGAGCGTGGACAGCGCAGACAGGCCGGCCAGCACCACGAGCAGGAGCACGCCGGCGACGAGTGTGCTGGCAGCAACGGCGAACGCGCCGGCGATCGCCGCGCCAACCGGCATGGCCATCACAATCGGGATCACGAGGATGATCCAGGGATCGCTCACCGTCGTCGATACCTGCGACAGGTAGAGCGTGCCTCTCGGGATCGGCAGGAGCAGCAGGCGCACGGCGCTCGTTCGCTCCAGCGTCGGCATGAGGATCGGACCGACGATGCTGAGGCCGGAGGAGACGAGAAGCAGGAGCCGGATCGCGTCGAAAGTGATGACGCGCTCGGACGACGGCAGCCAGTAGCCGGCGTAGCCGCCGATCGCGGCGAGGGCGAGGGCCGAGGGCGCGAGCAGCCCGAACGCGATCAGCGGGCCGATCTGCTCGATGGCCAGCGAGAAGCGCTCGATCGTGTCGCGCGCAGTCGTTCGCTCGAGCGAGTTCATGAGCACGCGCCAGCGCATCCACGCGAACGCCCGGAGCGTCCGCCACATCAGAGCGTCCTCATCGGCATCAGATCCAGTCGATCGCCACGGGCGCGCGGTCGTCGCCGCCAACCAGGGTTATGAACAGTTCTTCCAGGCTCGAACCGCCGGCCGCGCCCGCGCGCAGCTCCTCGATGGTTCCCTGGGCCACGAGCCGCCCGCGCACGATGACGCCGATGTGCGTCGAGAGGCGCTCGACGATCTCCAGGATGTGCGACGTGAGGAAGATCGTGCCGCCCCTGGCGACGAACGCCTGCAGCAGATCCTTGATCTGCCGCGACGCCACCGCGTCGATGCCCTCGAACGGCTCGTCGAGGAAGAGCAACCGCGGCGCGTGGAGGAGGGCCGCCGCGAGCGACAGCTTCTTGCGCATGCCATGCGAGAAGTCGATGACCAGCGTGTTGCCCGCGGCCTTGAGGTCCATGAGATCCAGCAGGTCCTCGGCGCGCTCGCGCGCAATCTGCTGATCGAGCCCGTGCACTTCCGCGATGAAGGTCAGCGTTTCCGGCGCGGTGAGCCGGTCGAAGAGCGCCAGATCTTCAGGCACCACGCCGATGCGGCGCTTCACTGCGACGGCGTCGGCCAGCGGATCGATGCCGAGGATCCGCATCGACCCCGAGCTCGGCCGCAGCAGGCCCGTGAGGCACTTGATCGTCGTCGACTTGCCGGCGCCGTTCGGACCGAGGAAGCCGAAGAAACTGCCGGCGGGGACGGCGAGATCGATACCGTCCACCGCGCGCAGCGATCCGAACTCCCGCGTGAGCCCGCGGGTCTCCACCGCCAGATCCATGGCGGGATTGTATCGTTCCTTCCGCGATCTCTCGATCTTGAGTACGATTCGAGCAGCATGAACCGCCTCGCGCGCGAACGAAGTCCCTACCTCCTGCAACATGCGGGCAATCCCGTCGACTGGTATCCATGGGGCAGCGACGCGTTCGATCGTGCCCGGCTGGAGGACAAGCCGATCTTCCTGTCGATCGGGTACTCGACGTGCCACTGGTGTCACGTCATGGAGCACGAGTCGTTCGAGAGCCCGGCGATCGCGACGCTCTTGAACGACGACTTCGTCTCGATCAAGGTGGATCGCGAGGAGCGGCCCGACGTCGATCGCGTGTACATGTCGTTCGTGCAGTCTGCGACGGGCTCCGGCGGATGGCCCATGACGGTGTTTCTGACGCCGGAGCTCAAGCCGTTCTTCGGCGGGACGTACTTCCCGCCGGCCTCCCGGTGGGGCCGTCCAGGATTCGCCGACCTGCTCGGCGAGCTTGCCCGCGTCTGGAAGAACGATCGCACGAAGGTCGATCAGGCGGCCGCGGAACTCTTCGAGCGGTTGAAGCTGGTGACCGGATCCGCCGGGCCCGGGACGGGTCCGAACGCCGTCGCAGGCACCGATGCGCTCGACGCTGCCGTCGAGCAATCGCGGCGCGCGTTCGACGCGCGGCACGGCGGCTTCGGCGACGCGCCGAAATTCCCGAGGCCGTCCGAGCTGCTGTTCCTGCTGCGTGAGCATGCGCGCCGGGGGCCGCACGGCGATCTCTCTGAGGCCGCGCTTCGGATGGCGGTGGGGACGCTGCGCGCGATGGCACTCGGCGGGATGCGCGACCACGTCGGCGGAGGGTTCCACCGGTATTCCGTCGACGCGGAGTGGCGCGTGCCGCATTTCGAGAAGATGCTGTACGACCAGGCGCAGCTGGCGCTGGCCTACCTCGAGGCCGCGCAGGCCACCGCGGACGATTTCCACGCAACGGTCGCCGAAGACACGCTGGAGTACGTCCTGCGGGATCTCCGGGATCCGGAGGGCGGGTTCTACTCGGCCGAAGACGCCGACAGCATTCCGCCCGAGCACGCGGGCGATCCGGCCGCGCACAAGATGGAGGGCGCGTTCTACATCTGGGCCGATCGGGAGATCACGGCCCTCCTCGGCAAAGACGCGGAGATCGCGCGCCGCCGCTTCGGCATCGAGGCTGACGGCAACGCGCCGCACGACCCGCAGGGTGAGTTCACCGGGAAGAATCTGCTCTACATCGCGAAGCCGATCGAAGACATCGCAGCTTCTACCGGCGCGTCGCCTGAAGGCGTCATTGAGGCCCTCGGCAAGATACGTGCTGCGCTCTCCGCCGCTCGTGCCCGGCGCCCTCGTCCGCACCTCGACGACAAGATTCTGACCGCGTGGAACGGACTGATGATCGCGGCGTTCGCGCGCGCCGCGCGCACGCGCGCGTCTGCACGTTATCGCGACGCCGCGCGGCAGGCCGCGACGTTCATCCGCACGACGTTGTGGAATGAGCAGGAAGGCCGGCTGCTCAGGCGCTATCGCGATGGGGAAGCCGCGATTGACGCGTACGCCGAAGACTACGCGTTCCTGATCTTCGGCGTGCTCGAGTTGTTCCAGACGGACGGCGATCCGATCTGGCTTTCGTGGGCGCGCACGCTCCAGGAGCGGCAGGATGCGCTCTTCTGGGACGATCGGGAGGGCGGCTGGTTCAGCACGACGGGCCGCGATCCCTCCGTCCTCCTGCGCCTGAAGGAGGACTACGATGGGGCGGAGCCGTCGGCCGGGTCGGTGTCCGTGCTGAATCTGCTGACGCTCGAGCATCTGATCGGCGGCGGAACGTGGGCGCGAAAGGCGGAGCGCACGCTCGGCAGGTTCGGTCCGAACATCGGCGCCGCGGCGCGCGTCGTGCCGATGATGCTCTCGGCGCTTTCGTCATGGCATGCCGACCATGCGCAAATCGTCGTCGTCGGATCGGCGGGGGAGACGGAGCCGCTTCTCCGAACCATCCGCGAACGATATCTCCCGTTCGCCGTCGTCGTGCCCGTCGAGCCGGGGGTGCGCCAGGGAGACCTGGCGAAGGCACTGCCGTTCGTCGGATCGATGCGCGCGCCCGGCGATCGGGCCACGGCCTACGTGTGCCGCGCGTTCACCTGCCGTGAACCGGTGACGGACCCCGATCGCCTCGCCGGCCAGCTGTCACCCGAAGGCTGATCGTGCGTCCTGCCTTGTGGCGAGCAGCTATACTTGCAGTCTGCTGTAGCGTCCGGCTTCAGCCGGACCCGAACGAGTCCACCTAAAGGTGGACACTACAGCAGTCATGACGTGGCGCGACGGAGAGAAAGCGATCCGATGCTGTTCAATGTAGAGGTTGTGTTGCGCGAGCGCGACTACGCGGTGACCGAGCAGGTACACCACACAGGCAATGAAGCGTCCGAGTGGACCGAGCTCGACGTCGAGGGCGTGCTCAAGTCGATGCTCCTAGCGATCGATCGCGTGAAGAACCCGGGCGTCGAGCCGCGCACCGTCAGGCTCCAGGGGTTCAGCTGGATCGTCGAGCCGACGTCGGCCGGTGTGGTGATCGCGATGGAGATCACGAGCGGCGCCGCGGTCGCGGGCCCCTTCGCGATAGAACAGCCCAGGCTGGACGGTTTGATTACGAGAGTGCTCGCAAGCGCGCGCGAGCCGAAGCCTGTCGTCCATTGAGCCCGGCTGCAGACTTGTCGGGCCGATTACAAATCTGAACTCGCCTTTGCCGCGGACTGCGCGAAAATACGTGTGAATTCGCGAGATCGGCGCGGCATTGGCCTTGCCCGTCCAACGGATACACCCGAAGTCTATCCAGACGGGAGTCATGAAGTTACCCTACCGCGTCCTCGTTCTCGAGGACGACGAGAACGCCCTGGCGGGCATTGTCGAGCTGCTCTCGGAGCGCGGCTTCGACGTGACGTCGGCGTCCGCGTACGAGGATGCCAAGAAGCTCCTCGCCTTGGGCAGCTACGATCTCTTCGTCACCGACGTGCGCCTGCGCAGCTACAACGGGCTGCACCTCGTCCAGAAGGTTCGCAAGGAATCGCCGGAGACGGCCATCATCATCATGACGGGCTACGACGAGCCGCTGATGGAGCTCGAGGCCAGCCGATACAGCGCGCAGTTCGTGCGCAAGCCGATGAAGGCCGGCGCGCTGCTCGACGCCGTCAACCGCGCGCTCGGTACCGTACGGCGTGAACGCCGCTGGCCGCGCACGCGGGTCCTCGGCGGTTTCCGCGTCACGGCCGCAGGAGTGGCCGCGGCGGTCGTCGACGTCAGCTACGGCGGCCTGTGCCTGCAGATACCAACGAGCCAGACGCTGCCGGCGAGCTTCGACGTCGAAGTTTCCGGGATCGGTCTGCACCTGATGGTCGAACCGGTGTGGTCGGTTCCGGCGAAGCCCGGCGCCGTGCTGTGCGGCGCCGCGCTCACGTCCGACACCACACCTGCCGCACGCACCTGGCGGGAAATCGTCGACCGTCTTTCAGCGTAGCGTCGGCCCGGGATCTTCCGGCTGAAGCCGGAAGCCACGCGGTTCACGCCGCATGCGATCCTCGTGGCTTCCGCCTTCAGGCGGAAGAGCAGCGACGACTGCCTGGACGCATCCGCTATGCTACGCTCAGCCGCATGATGCATCGGATGGCCGCGACGGCCTTGCTCTTCGCCGCGTCGGCCGCCGTTTTCGTTCAGCCGTCCCCCCCGCCATTCGAGCTCGAGGAAGCGACGATCGCACAGCTGCAGCAGTGGATGCAGGACGGGCGATACACGTCGCGCCGTCTGGTCGATCTCTATGTGGAACGCATTGCCCGGATCGATCGTGCCGGCCCGTCGCTTCGCTCGGTGAGCGAGACGAACCCCGACGCCGCGGCGATCGCGGACGCGCTCGACGCGGAGCGCAAGGCCAAAGGCCCGCGCGGGCCACTGCACGGCATTCCTGTTCTCATCAAAGACAACATCGACACCGGCGATCGCATGACGACGACCGCCGGCTCGCTCGCGCTCGAAGGCTCCGTAGCGCCGCGCGACGCGTTCGTGGTCGATCGCCTGCGACGCGCCGGAGCGGTGATTCTCGGCAAGACCAACCTGAGCGAGTGGGCGAACTTTCGATCGATGAAGTCCACGAGCGGATGGAGCGGGCGCGGCGGCCAGGTGAAGAACGCGTACGTCCTCGATCGAAACCCGTGCGGGTCGAGCTCGGGAACCGGCACGGCAATCGCGGCGAACCTCGCGGCCGTCGGCGTCGGCACGGAGACCGACGGCTCGATCGTCTGCCCGTCGTCGGTGTCGGCGCTCGTCGGCATCAAGCCGACCGTCGGCCTCGTCAGCCGCTCGGGCATCATTCCTATTTCGCGTTCGCAGGATACGGCTGGTCCGATGACGCGCACGGTCGCGGACGCCGCGCTCCTGTTGAGTGCGATGGCCGGCGTCGATCCGCATGACGCCGCGACGAAGGCGTCGGGCGGCGTGAGCGCGGACTACACCGCGGCTCTCAAGAAGAACGCGCTCGAGGGTGCACGGATCGGCGTCGCGCGCACGCGCTACTTCGGCTACAGCCCGCCAGCCGATCGCATCGTCGAGGCGGCCATCGCGGACATGAAGGCTCGCGGCGCGGTCATCGTCGATCCCGCCGACATCCCGACCGCCGGCGTTCTCGACAACTGCGAGATCGAGATCTTGTTGTACGAGTTCAAGGCCGGCCTGAACGCGTATCTCGCCGGGCTGGGACCGTCCGCGCGCGTGAAGTCGTTGAACGACGTCATTGCATTCAACGAACGGGAGCGGGATCGCGAAATGCCGTTCTTCGGGCAGGAACTGTTCGTGAGGGCAGCGAAGAAAGGGCCGCTCACGTCTCCGGCGTATCGCCGGGCGGTCGCCACGTGCCAGACGCGCGCGCGCGGACTCGGCATCGATGCCGTGATGAACCGCCTGCGCCTGGACGCAATCGTCGCGCCTACCGGCAGCCCGGCGTGGCCGATCGATCTCGTCAACGGCGATCACTTTCTCGGGGCCAGCTCGACGCCCTCGGCCGTCGCGGGCTATCCGAGCATCACGGTGCCGGCAGGGTTCGTGAACGGACTGCCTGTCGGCCTGTCGTTCATGGGCCGGCGGTGGAGCGAGGCGACGCTCATCAGCCTCGCATATGCGTACGAGCAGGGCACGCGCCGGCGCCAGCCGCCAAAGTTTCTCCTCAGCGTGGCGCAGCCGTAGTCCTGGAACCCGGTAGAGTGCAGGAAAGGGGTGATCGATGCGTCGTGTCGCGGCAATCCTTCCGCTCGTTCTTCTGTTGTCGTCCGGCGCCGCCGCTCAAGTCAGATACGGCGCCAAGGCGGGCGTCACCTTCGCGACGATCGATGCTCCGGAGCAGCCGGACTACGAACTGCGTTTTGGATTGGCGGCTGGCGGGTTCGTAGTCTGGCCGATCGGTTCCCGGTTCGCGTTCCAGCCCGAGGTCCTCTTCAACCAGAAGGGAGCGAAAATCGATTCCGACCTCGTCGAGGCGTCCATCCGCTTCGATTACCTCGAGGTGCCGTTGCTCGCCCGGTACAACCTCACGAGCAGCGCGCAGCCGTTCTTCCTGGTTGGCGGACCTTCGCTGGCCTTCAGGCTTCACGCCGAGGCGTCGGCGCTGCTCGGCGAGGAGTCGGAAAGCATCGACATCACCGACGATACCGAGGAGCTCGATTGGGGGCTCGTCGTCGGCGCAGGCAAGGAGTTCTCGAGGTTTTCCGTAGAAGGCCGCTACACCCACGGCTTCAAGGATGTCGATCCCGACGGAGCCAACATCAAGAATCGTGCGATTACCGTGCTGGCGGGGGTGCGCTTCTAGGGTTCAGGGTTCAGGGTTCAGGGTTCAAGGTTCAAGGTTCAGGTTCATTTCCACTCGTCGAGCGCGGCCCCGAGGCGGTCGAGGCCGCCGCGGACGATTGGGGTCGAGACGCCGACGCCGACGCGGAAATGGTCGGGCGCTTCGAAGAAGCGGCCGGGGACAATCGCGGTGTCTCGCTCGGCGAGCAGGCGATCGGCGAACGCGGCCGTGTCGACTGCGCCGCGAAGGCGCGGGAAGATCACTGTGGTCGCGTTCGGGAGCACGCACTCGAGCTCCCGACGGCTTCGCACGAACGCCTTGACGAGCGCGTCGTTGGTTTCGACGAGAGCGGCGGCTCTTGCCGCGAGGCTCGACAACTGCGAGAACGCGAGCGCTCCGAGCCGTTCCGCGACGATTGAGCCGGTGCCGTCGATGACGTCACGCGCGCGGCGAACGCGCTCCGCCACCTCGCTCGACGAGATGGCCCACCCGCAGCGCAACCCGGCGAGGCCGTACGACTTCGTCAGGCTGCTCGTCGAAACGAACGCGTCGCCGAGGAGCGCGGCCGGCTGCGCATCGGCGCGTGCCGCGTCGAGATAGACCTCGTCCACGAGCACGCGCGCTCCGTTCGTCTCCGCGACGCGACCGATCTCCCGGAGCGCGGCTGGGTCCGCGAGTGCGCCAGTCGGATTGTGCGGGCTCGTGATGACGATGAGGCGCGTGCGGCGAGTGATCGCCCTGGCGATTCGATCGGGATCGACAGCGTACGCCTCGCCGAACGTGCGGTCGAAGCGAACGACGTTGCCGCCGACGAGGCGAATCGCGCCCATCAGCGGGTCGTACGCGGGGCGTTCGACGAGCACGTCGTCGCCGGGCTCGACCAGCGCGGCGAAGACCTGAAAGTTGGCGCCTGACGTGCCGGTCGCCGTGGTGACGCGATCGGCGCTGACGCCGTACCGCGCGCCGATCGCGTCGAGCAGCGGAGGGTAGCCGCTCTCGTTCTCTCCGGCCAGCAGAACCGCGTCACGCGCGCCTGCCAGATCTTCGATGGCGCAGGCGAGCACGTTGCTGCCCGCGAGATCGAACGCGGCGGACGGACGCTTCTTGGCCCACTCCATGTAGGGCGCGTGAAATCTCATCGCGCCGATCCTACCTGATAGACTCTGCCGCGTGAGCTTCCGCCGGGTGCTGGGACCGTTCGACGCGACGATGGTCGTGATCGGCGGGATCATCGGGTCGGGCATCTTCATCAATCCTTACATCGTCGCTCAGCGGCTGGACTCCAGCGCGCTGGTGCTCGCGGCCTGGGCCGCGGGCGGCGCGATCGCGCTCGCGGGCGCGTTTGCGTATGCCGAGCTCGGGGCGCTGTTCCCGAAAGCGGGAGGGCAGTATGTCTACCTCCGCGACGGCTGGCACCCGATGCTCGGGTTCCTGTACGGATGGGCGCTCCTGCTCGTGATCGAGAGCGGCGCGATCGCGGCCGTCGCGATTACGTTCGCGACCTACGCGCTGCGCTTGATCGGCCGTCCGGACGTGGCCCCGGCGCCGCTGGCCATCGGCGCGATCGTACTGCTGTCGATTGTCAACTACCTCGGCGTGAAACCGGGGAGCCGGGTGCTGAACGTCTTCGTCGTCCTCAAGGTGGCCGCGCTCGCGATCCTGATCGCCGCTGGAGCGCTGGCGCCCGCGGCGGCAGGCTGGTGGACGGCCGCCCGGGACACCGCCGCGTCGTCGCCGACGGTCGTCCTGTTCGGAGCGGCGCTCGTGCCGATTCTGTTCGCCTATGGCGGATGGCAGAACGCGAACTACATCGCCGAGGAGATCGACAATCCCCGGCGCAATCTGCCGTTGAGCCTTCTGGTTGGGACGCTCACCGTCATCGTGATCTACGTGACGGTGAACGTGGTGTACCTGCGCGCGCTCGGGCTCGAGGGACTGGCCGCCACTGCGACGCCGGCGTCGACGGCTGCCGCGATCATGTTCGGCTCGCTCGGCGACCGGTTCGTCACGGCCGCGATCGCCGTGTCCACGTTCGGCTTTCTCGACCTCGCGATTCTGGCGCCGACGCGCGTGTACTACGCGATGGCCGCGGATCGTCTCCTGCTCCCGTCACTCGCCAGATTGCATCCGGTCTACCAGACTCCCTGGGTCGCCATCCTGGTTCAGTCTTCGTGGTCGTGCGTGCTCGCGCTCACGGGGCGCTACGAACAGCTCTTGAACTACGTCGTCTTCGCGGACTGGATTTTCTTCGGGTTGACCGTCGCGACGGTGATCGTATTCAGGCGGACGCATCCACTCGCCCGGCGGCCGGCGGGAACGTTTGCGGCGCCAGGGTTTCCGCTCCTGCCGATCGCGTTCGTCGCCGTGGCCGTCGCCGTCGTGCTGAGCGTCGTCCGCGCCGACCCCTCGAGCGCGCTTCGCGGCGCGCTGCTGCTCGCGGCCGGCGTTCCGGTGTTCCTGTGGTTCAGGCGACGGTAGCCTAGGGGTACAACCGTTCCATCTTCCAGCCGTCGGTCGTTCGCGTGTACGCGATGCGATCGTGCAGCCGGCTCGGACGCCCGTACCAGAATTCGATTCGAGAAGGCTTGATGCGGTACCCGCCCCAGAAGGGCGGCCGGGGGACCGGCTGACCGTCGAACCGCGCTTCGGTCGCGCGGACTTCCGCCTCGAAGGTGTCGCGCGATTCCAGCACCGCGCTCTGGGCTGACGCCCATGCGCCGATCTGGCTTCCGCGCGGCCGGCCTGAGAAATACGCGTCGGACTCCTCGGCGGGCAGCCGCTCGACCGTTCCTTCGATGCGAATCTGTTCCTCGATCGTCGGCCAATGAAAGCAGAGCGCGGCATTGGGATTGACGGCGAGCTCGCGTCCCTTGCGGCTCGTGTAGTTGGTGTGGAACACGAAGCCTCGCTCGTCGGCGCCCCGAAGAAGCACGATGCGGACCGAAGGTTTGCCGTCGGCGTCGGCGGTCGCCAGCGCAACGGGCGTCGTGTCGATCTCGTGCGCCTGCGCGCGCTCGATCGCCTTGAGGAATTCGACGATTGGGTCGGGACTCGTCATGCGCCTGCGGCGATTATAGCCGTTGCCCCGGAGGCGAATCGGAGCCCACACTACCGCGTGCTCCTCCTCTCGGTCCTCGTCTATGCGGGGCTCGCCTTCTTCCTGCTCGGACTGCTGACCGTCGTCCGCCCGATACGATGGCTCGGAGTGCCGTCGCGAGCGCGCGGCCTCGCGGCGGTCGTGGTCGGAGCTGTGCTGCTGGCTGTGGGCTGCTTCTGGCCGACGCCCCTCATTCGGGCGAGCGGCATCGCAGGGATTGATGAGGCGATGCCGGTGTATCAGTTCGTCGAGCGGCACGAGCGGATCATTCCCGCGGCACCGGGCGACGTTTTCGTGGCGTTGAGACAGGTGACCGCACGCGAGATCCGGTTCTTCCGTGCGTTGACGTGGATTCGCAGTCCGCGGCTGCGCGATCGCCAGGAATCGATTCTGGAGGCGCCCGCGGACAAGCCGATCCTCGACGTCGCGCTCGCGGGCGGCTTTCGATTGATTCGCGAGCGGCCGCCGTCGGAGCTGGTCATCGAAGTGCGCGTCGCGCCGCGCGTCCGCGGCGTGATGAATTTCCTCATCGTTCCGGACGGCTCGGGCCGATCGCACCTGTCGACGGAGACGCGCGTCCTCGCCGACGATGGCCGCAGCCTTCGCGCGTTCGCGGTGTACTGGCGCTTCATCTATCCAGGCAGCTCGATCATCCGGACCGAGTGGCTGCGGGCGATCGAGCGTCGAGTGGCGCTACAATTGTCCCGCAAATGATCAAAGGCATCGTTCTCGCGGGCGGATCCGGGTCCCGACTTCATCCCCTGACACGCAGCATCAGCAAGCAGCTCCTTCCGGTCTACAACAAGCCGATGGTGTATTACCCGCTGTCATCGCTGATGCTGGCGGGTATCCGGGAGATTCTGATCATCACCACGCCCCAGGATCAGGAGAGCTTCCGGCGCCTGCTCGGCGATGGACGCGACTTCGGCGTGGCCATCCAGTACGCCGCGCAGCCGAGTCCCGACGGCCTCGCGCAGGCATTCATCATCGGCCGCGCGTTCGTCGGCGACAGTCCGGTTGCGCTGGCGCTCGGCGACAACATCTTCTACGGCGCGGGTTTTTCCGAGGCCCTCAGGAACGCCGCGGGGCAGCCCGGCGGCGCGACGGTCTTCGGCTACCAGGTCCGCGATCCGGAGCGCTACGGCGTCGTCGAGTTCGACGACGACGGCCGCGCGATTGGACTCGAGGAGAAGCCGGCACACCCGAAGTCGTCGTTTGCGGTGACCGGTCTCTATTTCTACGACAACCAGGTGATCGAGATCGCGCACGGGCTCGTGCCGTCTGCGCGGGGCGAGCTCGAGATCACCGACGTGAACCGCGAATACCTGAAACGCGGTCAGCTGCGCGTCGAACGGCTCGGGCGGGGAATCGCGTGGCTGGACACCGGCACGCACGAGTCGCTGGTGCAGGCGTCGAATTTCATCCAGGCCGTCGAGGAACGTCAGGGCTTGATGGTCGGGTGCCTCGAGGAAATCGCGTATCGGATGCGCTACATCACCTGGCGCGATCTCTCGCGGCTCGCGGCCGCGATGAAGGGCAGCACGTACGGGCTCTACCTCCAGCAGATCCTGGACGAGGACCACCATCGCTCCGAGCCGCAAGGTTGATACATCCGTTATGCCGTTCACATTCGAGCCTACGAAAATCCCGGACGTCGTCCGGATCCTGCCGAAGGTGTTCGCCGACGATCGCGGATTCCTGATGGAAACCTACAAGCGATCCGCGTTCGACGTGCTGACGCGCGGCGTTCCGCTCGTCCAGGAGAATCACTCGGCTTCGAGCAGGGGCACTTTGCGGGGCCTGCACTATCAGCGCGAGCCGAAAGCGCAGGGCAAGCTGGTGCGGGTCATCGTGGGAGCAATCTTCGACGTGGCCGTCGATATCCGCGAGGGATCGCCGACGTTCGCGAAATGGGTGGGCGTCACGCTGTCGGCGGAGAACCGTGAATCGCTTTACGTCCCGCCGGGGTTCGCGCATGGCTTTTGTGTCGTGAGCGACCGTGCGGAAGTGATCTACAAGACGACGGAAGAGTACGCGCCGGAGCTCGAACACGGCATACCCTGGAACGATCCGGCGCTCGCGATCGACTGGCCGACGCCGACACCGGTCCTCTCGCCGCGCGACGAGCGGTGGCCGCCTTTTGGCACGTAGGCGCGCCCGCGCGGTTTGGCACACGTTGGCAGGCCGCGGGTTTCGACTTTGCTGCTGAGCCAGCGCGAATTCCTGCTACACTAGAAGCCACCCCAGCTTTTCTTCTCGGAGGTACAGCGTGCACGTATTGGCTCGGAGAGCGGCGTTCACAATTGCCCTGTCGTCCGTCTTCTTCGCGCCGGCGTCGACGCCGGTGGCGGCGCAGAGCACCCGGCCGACGATTGCCGTGCTCAGCTTCGAGTACGGAACGATCCAGCGGTGGTGGAGCCTCAACCAGGACATCGGCGAAGGCATCTCGGACATGATCGTCGACGAGCTCGTCAACGACGGAAGCTTCCGCGTCATCGAGCGCAAGCGTCTTGACGCCATCCTGGCCGAGCAGAACTTTTCGAACAGCGAACGCGCCGATCCGAGTGCGAAGGCCATCGTGCAGATTGGCAAGGCGCTCGGAGTGAAGTACCTCGTCGTGGGATCGGTCACGAAGTTCGGAACCGAGCAGAGCAACAAGAGCTTCAGCGGTGGCGGCTACGGCAGCGCGTTCGGCCTGGGCCAGGTCGGGACCGCGAAGGGCAAGGCCAACGTCGCGATCACCGCGCGCATCATCGACACGACGACGGGCGAGATCATGGCGAGCGCGAAGGGTGACGGGACATCGAAGCGCAGCGGCCTGCTCCTCGGCGGTGCGGGCGGCGGCGGTGGCGGCGGTGGCGGCGGCCGCATCGAGTTCGGCGCGTCGGATTTCAAGGACACCATCCTCGGCGAGGCGACCGAAATGGCTGTGAAGGCGACGAGCGCGAAGCTCGTGGCTGCGAAGACGCGTCTCGAATAGGGAATCGTCGTTTCAGATCACAGGGTGGCCCGATCGAGGCCACCCTTTTTCTTGTACACCGTGCGCGACTACGCCCGTCGAAGACGACGGCGGCGGACAGCGCCCCTGGGGAGAGAGGCGTTCGGGTGCGTCTCCTGAAGGAAGCGGTCTGCTTCCTGGCAGAGGCGCGTCGACTTGCGCTGCGCGTCGACGAGGGCGGCGAGCGCACGCGTCGCGGACGCGCGCTGACTCGCCGCCGCCTTGATGGCGGCGTCGACCGCGCGGCAGAGCGCGATGATCCGTTCGGCTTGCTCGGAGCCTCGCCGCTTGGGCATGCGTCGGTTGCCCACACTGAGGCGAGTCGCGCGGTGCGCACCCGCCGTGCAGCGTGATGGCAGTTATTGCAGAGGATTCTGAACGGTTTGGATACACCACGACCCCGTCAGCTTCCACCTGGTGGAGGCTGAGCACGTTTGGTGCCACCCGGGTGGGGCGGGTGACGTGCGAGGAGTGGAAGATCTGCGTGAAGGGACGCTCGCGATGGGGACTGTCATGCCGGGCCGCAACGTGCTATGACTGATCCAGACCCACGGCAGGCCAGCGCGTGTCGAGGATCGGGCTCCCATGAAAAGACGACTCGCTTCTGCGGCACTGATCGTCTGCGCCCTGAGCATTCCCGGCGCAACCCAGCAACCCGAACAACAAAGGCAGCCGGTCTTTCGCGGCAGCCTCGACGCCGTCCGCGTCTTCGCGACCGTGATCGATCGGGACGGCCGGCTGGTCACGACCCTCAAGCAGCAGGACTTCGAGGTCCGCGACGAGGGGAGGCCTCAGCCCATCATCCACTTCGACAACACGCCGCAGCCCATACGCCTCATCGTGATGCTCGACGTGTCGGGGAGCATGGAGGGCAACGTCCCGCTGCTGCGCGCGGCGAGTGAACAGTTGTTCGGCCGCTTGCTGAAGGACGATGTAGCGCGGGTCGGAAGCTTCGGCACCGAGGTGGCGATCAGCCCGTCGTTCACCAACGATTCGCGGGAGCTGACCGCTGCGCTGCCGACCGCGATCGTGCCTGACTCGCCGACGCCGCTGTGGCGCGCGATCGATCAGGCGATGGGCGCGTTCGGCACGGAAGACGAACGGCGGAAGGTCGTTCTCGTGTTGAGCGATGGGAAGGACAGCGGCCCGATCAGCTTTCGCGAGCGGCCGTCGAGCCAGGCCGACATCATCGATCGCGCGCGCCGCGACGACGTGATGATCTATGGCATCGGCATGCGCAGCCGCCCGCGGAATCGTTCGCTGCCTCCTGGAGGGCTGGGCCCGGGCGGGCTGCAGGCGATGATGGTTGCCGATCTGCCGGACCCCGGTCTGGCGCGGGTCGCCGAGGAAACCGGCGGCGGCTTTCTCGAGATCCGGTACGGCCAGGATCTCGGTGCCGCGTTCGCCGGCGTCGCCGACGAACTCCACACCCAGTACCTGCTCGCATTCACGCCGCCCAAGCGTGACGGCAAGCTTCACGAGGTCAGCGTGCGGGTCACCACCGGCGGCTTGAAAACGCGGGCGAAGAAGGCCTACGTCGCGCCGAAAGACGAGACCCGTCCGCCGCACTGAGCGGTTCCGATCTGACGTCAGTTCACGTGCTGCTGAATTTTGTAGATTGCGGCGGTCAGGGCACCGAGAGCCACGGCCGCGCCGGTCGCCTGGGCGACCCTGACCCAGGCGCTGGCGCGGCGCGCGCGGCCCGGTGACGCCTCCCGGCGCGCGACTCCTCGGGCCTCGTCGAACAGCGTGCTGACGCAGAGGGCGTAGAGCGTGAGCGTCGCTACGCTCCAGAAGTAGGCGACAAGGGACGTCAGCGCGTGGGGGAAGAAGTTCAACTCGAACACCGTCCGCCCGTTCACATGACCCGCTGCCGTGATCGTGTTCATGGCCTCTGCGGTTGCAGCGATCGCGCTCTGACCGAGCGCCGACAGGAGGAGCAGCGTGCCGCCCATCAGGAAGAGTGAGATCTGCGGCGCATCTCTCTCGTTCGTCCCTGACCGCGCAAGCGTCCCCCTGAGCCGGGAGGTCGTCTGGAGAGGCGCGAACGCGTAGCGCGCCTGGAGCCAGAGACCAGGCAGCACGAGGGCCGCGAGTCCGACCGTGACGCGAGTGCCGATGGCCAGCGACATTCGAACGAGCGCTCGGTCGACGGTCCGACGCTCGCCCGCGCGGCGAGCGTGGACCAGCGCGCAGACGGCGGGCGTGGCTATCTGCGCGAGCCAGACGAGCAGGATGGCGCCGGCGACGACAGTCGACGGCGCTGGCGCGAGCCGTGTCCGTAAGTACGTCGGCGCGCCGAGCTGCAGTACGAGCGTGGGTGCCAGCAGGACGAGCGCGGGAAGCCAGCAGGAAAAATGCGTGACGGCTTCACGAGTGGCGACAGCGACGACCGAGGTGAACGAGAGCCGTGCCGCCGACATGTGCCCTCCCGATCCGAGATACGGAGCGGACCGAGACATGGTTCACGCCATCGTCGCCGCTCCATTCTCGATTGCTGCAGGCAGCCGTTTTTCGTGCCACCCAAGTGCGGCGAATGATGTGCGGGGAGTGGGAGTCGAACCCACACGATCCTTGCGGATCACAAGATTTTAAGTCTCGTGCGTACCTGCCAGTTTCGCCATCCCCGCGTGGAAGGGAGGAGGGACCTCGGGCCAGCGTAGCACAGGCTGTTGTCGAGGTTACTTGTCCGTGCCGCTGCGCTGCCGCAGTTTCGCTAGCCCGCCAATGCCGAGCGCGAGCATGAAGAGACCGCCAAAGAGCGGCGTGGCTTCGATGCGGCCGGTTCGCGAGAACGCCAGCGCCGCGGCGATGAGGCTGAGCGCTGACGCGACGAATGCGAGCACGACGGCCAGCTTCTGCGACGGCGTCGGAGGCGTCACGCGGGGAGCCTAGCACAGCCTCGGCAACTCCAGGCGATCCGGCACAGACACTGCAAGGACTCACAGCAGAGATCGGAGGTCGGCATGATCAGGGCATTGTTCAAGCTCGTCCTGTTGCTCGTGATTCTCGTCGCGGTGGGCGGATTCTTCCTGGGATGGTGGAGCAACAACACGACGCTCCCCGACAGCGGCGCGGTCGCGACCGCCGGCAAGGCTGGCGCAGAGCGGGCGAAGGAGGTCGGCGCGCAGATCGGTGAGAAGACGGCCGTCGCGGCGCAGCAGGCGAAGGAAGCCCTCGGCGACGGCGCGCTGACGGCGAAGATCAAGGCCAAGATGGCGCTCGACGACACCGTGAAGGCGCTCGACCTCAACGTGGATACGGTCGACGGCAACGTGACCGTGACCGGCAGAGTGCGATCGGTCGCCGAACGCGAACGCGCGCTGGCGCTGGCCCGCGAGACCGACGGAGTTCGCCGCGTAGTCGACAAGACGACGATCGCCGAGAGGTGAACGCGGGAACAGTTTTTCTCGATTCCGCCGGAGAGTGCGCAGCTACCGGCGGGTTGCGAGCGCCTGGCCGACCGGACCGGACCAGCCCGTTGCGCGGAGCTGCTGTTCGATCTCGAGCCAGAGTCGGTGGGCGTCGTTCGATCCCTTGACGTAATGCGTGCGGACCCGGCCGTCGGGCTCGGTCAGGACGATCGCGAAGGTGTCTGCAACCGTTGTATTACGAACCTCGCACTGGAGGAGCGCTTCGCGTTTCTCGTAAAAGTAGAGCACACCTGAGTTTCGGCGAAGAGGCGCGGCTCCTGTAGCGCCGTGCGCGCCCTCTGAAGCGGGGCGCGGATTCTGCCGATACGTTCCGGTCAGATGGCTAGTTACTGGATCGTCGTTCCTCGTGGGAATACGGAGCTCTTCGAGCTCCTCTCGATAGCGTTCAAAGGCCGCTCCGGCTTCAGCGTGATCGAGGATCGCCGCGCGTCCGCGGCGGAACCGCCCGGTGCGGATCGCAGGGTCCGGAGCGATGAACTGGGGCCGGACGAGATCGTCGTCGCCGAGCAGGCCGGCCGCGCCGCGGGCATCACTGACGGGACCTTCGCGAGTGCCCGGATCCCGGGCCGCCAGCCCGTCATTCGACGGATTCCGACGCGCGCCGCGGGCGGCGCGCGCCGCCCGCAGGGCGCGACCCCGCTCGCGGCCGGATCACGTCAGCGTTTGTTCAGCTTGTAGCCCGCCGGAATCTCGAACAGCGAGTCCTCGATCGCCGCGGTCGAGACCGAGGTCACCTCGCTCGTGATGCTCTGATTCCCCATTTTGCCCATGATGGCGGCCATCGGCCCTTCGCCGGAGAAGGTGATGTTCATCTCGCTCGCGAACGGTACGCCGAGCTCCGACATCTTGCGGTACATCTCGGTCATGGCCTTCGCCTGGCCCGGCTGCGCCTTCGCCTGGCGCGGATCGCCGAAGATGAATCCGCCCTCTGCCGCCGCGCGATAGAACGCCGCGTAATCGGCCTGGCCTGGCCCATCCTTCACGAGGCAGTGGGGACCGGCCATGACGATGGTGAGACCACCGGCGCCGCCGATCTGCATGGGGACTTCGACCTTCACGTCGTGCACGGTGCAGGTGGAACCGGCGATCTGACGCGTCTGCGCGGTTGGCGTCACGCTCGCCCTGATGTCGGAGATCGGCATCTTCGCCAGCGATTCACCGATCTTCGCCATGTCGTAGACGTCCGCTTCCTTCTTCTCGTGATTGAGCATGAACATGCGTTTGCCGCTCGCGTCCATGACCGTCGACGTCATCTTGCCGTCGTTCGACTGATCGATGCGGATCTTCATTCCCTTGACGTACTGCGTGCTCTCGCCGGCCCCGGGGACGCCCATCCCCTTGCCCCCTGTTTTCTGTTTGAGCGTGACATCGGCAAATGCCGGCAGTGCTAACGCGGAGCAAAGGAACGCGAGCACGAATGGACACGTGGACTTCATGCGAAAGACTCCTGCTGAGAACGCACGTTGAGTGCAGGGCGCCGGGGAGGCTCAAATATTGTAGCAGTGGCCGGCGGCCGCGCCAATTCACCGATCTGCGCGCGGCTGCATGGACTCAGCTGTCGATGCGCAGCGCCATCATCGTCGCATCGTCGAAGGGCTCGGCGCGACCGCGGAAGTTGCGGACCGCCTGGTCCACGCGCTCGAGGACGGTGTCGATCCGCTGCTCGTGCTCGACGGCAAGGAGCTGCTCGCAGCCGCTCGGCGCCGAACATGTCGCCGGGCTCGCTCTCGGTCTCGACCAGTCCGTCGGTGTAGAAGAAGAGCAGATCGCCCTTGCCGATCTCGATCGCGGATTCCTGATAACCGTGACCGGCGTAGAGGGCGATCGGCATGCCGGTCGAGGAGAGCGCGCTCGATGCCGCCGCGCTGCCGCAGCACGAACTGCGGATTGTGTCCCGGCGTTGACGTAGCGGAGCTCCGATCGCTCCATGTCGAGGATCCCCAGGAACAGCGTGAGGTAGACGCTGTGGGGCGTCTTCGCGTCGATCTCACGATCGAGGCCGTCGGCGAGCTGCGCCAGATCGGTTTCGAGCGGCAGCCGCGCCCGCAGCGTCGCCTGCACGTTGGCCATCAGCAGCGCGGCGCTGACGCCCTTGCCGGAGACGTCGCCGACCAGCAGCGCCAGGCGGCCGTCCGGCAGCGCGAAGTAGTTGAAGAAGTCGCCGCCGACCTCGCGCGCGGGAAGCGAGAGTCCCATTGATCTCGGCGGTGCCGAGCCTGAGCGGATCGCGCGGCAGCATTTCTGTCTGAATCAGCCGCGAGAGCTCGAGCTCGCGGTGCAGGCGCTCCTGTTCGACGACGAGCGCCTGATGCTTCTCGAGATCCTCGGCCATCTTGTTGAACGCCGCCGCGAGGCTGCCGAACTCGTCGCGGGATCGGACCGCCACCCGCGCCTTGAAGTCGCCGCCCGCGAGCTGCTTCACGCCATCGCTCAGCGATGACACGTGCTGCGTCATGCCGGCGCGAGATCGGAACGATCCCGATGCACGCGAGCGCGATCACGAGGAGGCCGACCGACAGGTTGCGGAACGAGAGCCGTCGAATCTCTCTCAACGAGGCGCCGATCGGTCTCGCGATTCCGAAGACGAGGCCGCTCGCGTCCTTCCGCGCGACCACGAGCCAGTCTCCGATGCGCCTGGGAGATTCCACGGCGCTCGCGGCGGCCGCGCCTGTGATGCCCAGCGATTCGAGCGTGCCGCGCGCGCGGGGATCCAGCGTGTATATCTTGCCCTGCAGATCGAAGGCGAACGGGATCTCGCCTTGATCGCGCCGCGCGAAGCCGAGCACTGAACGGAGCGTGCGATCGAGATTGAGCGTCGCATTGGCCTTGCCGACCATCTTCCCGTTCTTCATGACGGGCACTTCGATCCAGCGTCCCGTGACGGCCATCTCAGGCTTACCTGGCGCGGTCCGCGCGGCAACCTCGCGGGCGATGGCCTCGTTGACGGCGGCCACCCCCGCTTCGATGCCGGGGCCGCTCAACTTGATCGCATCCGCGACGATCGCGCCGACGTCGACACCCGCGGACTTGCCGGCCGCCGCTGCTGCGCGCTGTGCCTGTTCGACCACCCTCGGCACGTCCACGACGATGGCCGGGGGCGGCCCAGGCGGCGGAGGAGGCTTTGGCGCACCGGGGAGCGGCGGCATTCCCGGGGGCGGTGGAGGGCCGGGAGGACGGCCGCGCCGGAACCTGGCCGGACCGGGCCGGTGGCCGAACTTCGAATCCGGGTTCGCGTCTGGATTGGGATTCGGGTCGGGATTCCGCAGTTCCGCCGGGTGGAACTCGAGCCGATCGAGGAGTGCGGCCGAGTCGCCGAGCATCGGGGCGATCCGGTCTTCGACCTTGCCGCCGGCGCTCCCGCGCGTGCTGAGCTCGACAGCTTCGTCGTACATCCGGTCCATCCGGCGTCCGACGTTCGCGGCCACCATCTCCATCCGGCGTCCGATGTCGGTCGCCATCTCCGTCGCCTCCCGATGTGCGACGCGCTCGAAGGTTCGTACCGACGAGACATACCAGATGAGCGTGACCGCGCTCAGCGGGACGATCGAGAGCACCAGGAAGGCGATGATGAGGCGTGTCCGGAGCGACATGACGACTACCCGGCAGTCTAGCGCATTCCCGCACGGGCCGGGACCGCGGCCCGGCCGGCCCGGCAGCCCTGCGCTCTCCACATCTGTGTTAAGATATCCATATATGGAGACACCCGCCAGGCGGCCGAACGCGTCGGGGCCTGCCGACGGCGCTCGCAGCAATCCCGAGGTCCGGCGGCGGTTGTCGGGACCGGCCCTGCGGACCTTCTTCAACATCGCGTCCGCCTGGCAGCTCAGCGTGACCGAGCAGCGCGGCCTCCTCGGCTGGCCGGCGTCGTCGACGTTTCACAAATACAAGTCGGGCGACTACGGCACGCTCAGCTTCGACATGCTCACGAGGCTGTCCCTCGTGGTCGGCATCTACAGCGGCCTCCAGGTCCTGTATCCCGAGCCGGCGTTCGCCGACGCCTGGGTGAAATCGCCGAACAGTCATCCGCTCTTCGGCGGCCGACCCGCGCTGGCGCTGATGATCGATGGCGGCATCGACGGCCTGCACAAAGTCCGGCGCCTCATCGACGCCCGCCGCGGCGGATGGAACTGACCCCGCCACAGACGCTGCTCCGGTGGACGGCGTCGCCCAGGCTGATCCCGAGCCGCTATCCGACTGTCGGCCTGCTCGACCGCGTCGCCTCCGCCGACGATCTCCAGGCGCTCTTCGAGCTCGAAGGCTGGACCAACGATCGCATCAGCAGCGAGCTGGGATTGATCCGGACGATCCCGGAGCACGAGTGGGTCACGGGGCAGCCGATGGCGAGCGTCGTGATGGCCGCGTTCTGCCATCCGCCGCCCGGCGGCAGCCGGTTCTCGTCAGAGGATCGCGGCGCCTGGTACGCGGCGCGCGCCCTCGGCACCGCCCTGGCTGAATCCGCGTTCCGCAGGACGCAGGAACTTCGCGAAGTGGGCACCTTCGAGACGCGGGTGGAGATGCGCGTGTACCTGGCGGACTTCCGCGCGCGCTTTCACGACGTCCGCGCGAACAAGCGCGCGTGGAGCGCGCTCTACGATCCCGACCACTACACCGCGGGCCAGGCGCTCGGGCGCGCCCTGCTCGAGGACGGATCGAACGGGATCGTCTATCGAAGCGTTCGCGATCCCGGCGGCGAGTGCATCGCGTGCTTCAGGCCCGCGCTCGTGAGAAACGTGCGCAGCGGCGGCCACTACGAGTTCCGCTGGGACGGCGGTCCGCAGCCGCATATCCGCGCGCTCAGGGCGTAAGCGGATCGCCGCGAACCGCGCGCTCCAGTATGTTAGTGTCACGTCCATGCATCCCTGGCACGACTGCTACGTCGACGACGCGCTCGTGGAGGCGGCCTTTCCGGTCATCATCGAGGTGCCGAACGGCAGCACCAACAAGTACGAGCTGGACAAGGAGACCGGCCTCCTGCGCCTCGATCGCGTGCTCTACAGCGCGGTGCACTATCCGGCAGACTACGGGTTCATCCCGCGCACGTTCTGCGACGACGGCGATCCGCTCGACGCGCTGGTGCTGGGACAGGAACCGGTGGTGCCCCTGACGATCGTGGAGGCCCGCGCGATCGGCGTCATGCGCATGCGCGACGAGAAGGGGATCGACGACAAGATCGTCGCCGTCAGCGTGCGGGATCCGGCCTTTGCGCACTACACCGACAAGAACCAGCTTCCCCCGCACATGTTTCTCGCAGATCCGCCGGTTCTTCGAGGACTACAAGGTGCTCGAGCACAAGCAGGTCGTCGTCGAGGATCTGCTGGGCATGTCCGACGCGGTCCGGATCATCCGCGAGGCGCTCGACCTCTATCGGCGGCTGAGGCGCGGAGAGCTGGCGAAGCCGGCGCGCGCTTGAACCTTTGACGGCGCCAGGCCGTCAAAGCCCCGGAAGCTCCGGATGACCGATCAGCTGCTCGATCTACGGAACGGCCTTCGTGGCCTGGTCAGAGCGGAGCCGCTCGACGGGTTGAAAGAGTAGGAGCTGTCCGCGTGAAACAGGATCTTCTCTACGCGTTCCGCAGTCTGTGGAAGAGCCCGGGTTACGCTGCGGTCACGGTGCTCACGCTGGCGCTCGGCATAGGCGCGAACACCGCGATCTTCAGCGTGGTCAACGGAGTCGTGCTGAAGCCGCTGCCTTACCCGCAGCCGGAGCGGTTGATTTTCATCACGAGCCAGTTCCCGGGTCTCGGGTTCGATCAATTCTGGGTCTCCGCGCCGGAGTTCGTCGAATTCGCCGCGAGCAACCAGTCCTTTCAACAGGTCGGTGGGTACCGCGCCGGCGCGGTGAATCTCGGCGCGCAGGATCAGCCGCGCCGCGTCAACTCCGCGATCGTCACGTCGGAGTTGATGCCCGTGCTCGGTGTGCCCGCGATCCGCGGACGGCACTTCACACGCGAGGACACGCTGCCCGAGGCAGAGGACGTCGCGATTCTCTCGAGCGAGCTGTGGCGCACGGCGTTCAACGGCGACGAATCCGTCGTCGGCCGTACAGTCCCCATCGACGGAGCGACCACGCGGATCGTCGGAATCATGCCGCCGGGGTTCGACATTCACGACCAGCGAGTTCAAGTGTGGCTGCCGTTGACGCTCAACCCCGCGAACCCCGGTAACCGCGGCGGTCATTTCCTCTACCTCGTCGGGCGGCTCAAGGACGGCGTCAGCCTCGCACAGGCGCGGGCCGATCTTCAGTCGATGCTGCAGAAGTGGCCGGCCAAGAGCGCTGGCGGACACGTGCCGAATCTCGAAGGGCACCGTCTCAGGTTCGACGGGTTGAAGGACGATCTGATCGGGAGCCTGCGGACTGCGCTCTGGGTTCTGCAGGGGGCGGTGGGTTTCGTGCTGCTCATTGCGTGCGCCAACCTGGCGAACCTCATGCTCGCACGCGCGGAGTCGCGCCAGCGGGAGTTCGCGATCCGCTCGGCGCTCGGCGCCGGCCGCTGGCGGCTGCTGCGTCAATTCCTGACGGAAGGCGTGGTACTCGCGCTCATCGGCGGTGCGCTCGGCGCCGCTCTGGGTGTGGGAGGCCTGAAGGCACTGCTTGCCGCAAATCCCGACAGCCTGCCGCGCGCTGGCGAGGTCACGGTCGATCGGATCGTGCTGCTGTTCACGGTCCTCGTCTCGATCGGTACTGGTCTTCTGTTTGGCCTCGCGCCGCTCCTGCATCTTCGCGAGCAGGTCGTGAGCAACTCGCTCAAGGAAGCGGGGCAGCGGTCGACGGCGGGCGCGGCGCGCACGTGGGTGCGACGCGGCCTCGTGATGGCGGAAGTGGCGCTCGCGGTCGTCCTCGTCATCGGCGCGGGCCTGCTGCTTCGCAGCTTCTGGAATCTCATGAAGGTCGACGCCGGGTTCAATCGCAGCCGCCTGGTGACGTTCGGCCTGGTCCTGCCGTCGTCCGCGTATCCCAGATCCGCAGGCCGTCGTCGACTTCTTCTCCCGCGTCGAGAGCCAGCTCTCGGCGATCCCGGGTGTGCAGAGCGTCGCGGCCATGCAGGGACTTCCGCCGCAGCGCCTCGTCAACGCGAACGACACCGATTTCGAGAACTACACGGCGCCGCCGGAAGGACCGGCCGAGAACGTCGACTACTACCAGAACGTCACGCCGGCGTACCTGACCACGATGGGCATTCCGGTCGTCGAGGGGCGGGACTTCAATGCCGGCGACGTCGGGGGCACGCCGGTGGCGCTCGTCAACGAGACGCTCGCACGCGCGTATTTTCCGCCTCATGGGGCCATAGGCCGAAGGGTCAAGCCTGGTTTCAACCCGAAGCTTCCGTGGTTCACGATCGTCGGCGTCGTCCGGGACGTCAAGCAGGGCGGCGTGGACAAGAAGACGGGCACCGAAGTCTACTTCCTGGCCAATCAAGGGCCCGGCGCCGTCGGCTTCGCGCCGCGCAGCATGAACATCGTCGTGCGATCGCCGCTGCCGTTCGACGCGCTCGCGGCCGACATCCGGCGCGTCGTCACTGGCCTGGACGCGACGCTTCCACTCGTGCGGCTCAGGACCATGGACGAGGTGTTCGCGGAGACGATTGCCCGGCCGCGCTTCCTGGCGCAGCTGCTCGGCATCTTCGCCGGACTCGCCCTCTCGCTTGCGGCGATTGGCACGTACGGCATCCTGTCCTACGCCGTCACGGAGCGCCGCAAGGAGATCGGCATCCATATGGCGATGGGGGCGTCGCAGCGTCGCGTGCTCGCGATGATTCTCGGCCAGGGCATGCGGCTCGCTGCCGTGGGCCTGGTTGCCGGCGTCGCCGCGTCGGTGCTCCTGACGCGCCTGCTACGGACCCAGCTGTTCAACGTGCGGCCTTCGGATCCCGCGACGGTCGCGGGCGTCGTCCTGTTCATCGCGGCCGTGGCGTTCCTGGCCTGTTACATCCCCGCCAGCCGCGCGACGCGCGTCGATCCGATGGTCGTCCTCAGAGACGAGTAGTAGTAGAACGAATTTCCGGGAACCGCTAGGATCGGACGTCACATGTCCGATACCGACGACATCGAGCGGCTGATCCTCGAGCTCCACTCGACGGCGCAGCCGCCCGTCGCACACAAGGGCGACAGCGCCCGGCTCGAGCGATGGCTGGACGTCGTGGCCGCCCGGGGCGGCAGCGATTTGCTGCTCGTGGCCGGTGCGCCTCCGGCGATCCGTGTGGACGGCAAGGTGATCCCGCTCGCCGAGGGGCCGCTCGACGGCCTCGATATCGAGGAAGCCGTGCTGCCGGCGCTCGCGCCGCACGCGCGGCGGCTCTATCGCGACACGAGGATCGCCGACGCGTCGTTCCGCAAGGCCGGAGTCGGACGGTTCCGGATCAACCTGCATCGCGAGCGGGGCCGCGCGGCCGCGGCGGTGCGACTGCTTCCCACCCGCGTGCCGCGGCTGTCGACGCTCGGCTTGCCGCAGTCGGTCGAGCTGCTGGCGCAGCTGCCTCGCGGGCTCGTGCTCATCGGCGGGCCGACCGGATCGGGCAAGACGACGACGCTCGCGGCGATCGTCGAGGAGATCAACCGCCGCGACGCGCGGCACATCGTGACGATCGAGGATCCGATCGAGTACGAGCACCAGCACCAGGGCAGCCTGATCGAGCAGGTCGAGATCGGCGTCGACGCGCCCGACTTTCCGACGGCGCTGCGCGCGGCGCTGCGGCAGGCGCCGGACGTGATCGTGGTCGGCGAGATGCGCGATCCGGAGACGATGCGGATCGCGCTGGCCGCGGCCGAGACCGGCCACCTGGTGCTGTCGACGGTGCACACGACCGACGCGGCGTCGACGGTGTCGCGCATCGCCGACTCGTTTCCGGCCGAGCGGCAGAACACGATTCGGCAGGAGCTGGCGATGGCGCTCGCCGCGGTGCTGACGCAGACGCTGCTGCCGAGGATCGGCGGCGGCCTCGTGCCCGCGGCGGAACTGCTGATGGTGGGCTACGGCGCGCGGCAGCACATTCGCAAGAACGCGCTGCAGCACCTCCATCAGGAGATCACGATTACGCGCAGGCACGGCTCGTTCACGCTCGAGGAGTCGCTGGCGCAGGCTCGTGAAGGAAGGGCTCGTGGACTGGCGCGACGCGCACGCGCGCGCGGTGCACGTCGAGGAGTTCGAGCAGTTGTGTCCGAACGGCCCGCCCAGGGAGGCGCGCTAGAGGGACCTGCCGATTCGATCCTGCAGCTTCTCCCGGTACCCGCGGCTGAGCGTCAGCCGGGTGCCGCTCCTCAGGAACACCACGTACTCACCGTTGAACCACGGCTGCAGCTCCTTCACGCGCTCGATGTTGACGATGTGCGAGCGGTGGATGCGGAAGAAGATGTCGGGGTTGAGCCGCGACTCGACCGCGTTCATCGTTTCGCGGAAGAGATGCGAGTCGCTGCCGACGTGCAGCTTCACGTAGTTGCCGGCCGCCTCGATCCAGTCGATCTCGTCGGCGCGGACGAAGAAGACGCGGCCGCCTGACTTGATCACGAAGCGCTCGAGCCGCTGCGTCGCCGGCGTCAGATCCTGGACGAGCTCGAGCAGCCGCCGTTCGAGGTCGCCGTTCGTGCGCCGCTCGAGCTGCTGGCGCGCGCGAACGAGCGCCTCGTGGAAGCGTTCGCGATCGAACGGCTTCAGCAGATAGTCGAGGGCGTGGACGTCGAACGCGCGCAGCGCGTACTGGTCGAAGGCGGTGACGAACACGACGAGCGGCATCCGCGCGGGGCCGATCGCTTCGATCACCTCGAAGCCGCTCGCGCCCGGCATCTGGACGTCGAGGAACACCAGATCGGGCTGCAGGCGGGAGATGGCGTCGATGGCGTCGGTGCCGTTCGGGCACTCGGCGACGACTTCGAGCCAGTCTTCGCGTGGCCAGCAGCGTGCGCAGCCGCTCGCGCGCGAGCGGCTCGTCGTCGGCCACGAGGACCCGCACGCGCCCGTTCGTCGTCGTCATGCGACCTGGAACGCGGCCTCGCCCGCTTCGTGCGGGACGCGGTGGAACGGGATTTCGAGCCGGACGGCGAGGCCCTTGGACCCGTCGGAGAACTCGATCCGGTGCGCGGCCCCGTAGAGGCACTCGAGGCGATCGCGCGTGTTCGAGAGGCCGACGCCGTTGCGCAGCCGCGCGCGCGCACCGGCGGTCAGGCCGACGCCGTTGTCGCTGACCTCGACCCACAGCGTGTCGTCGCGGCGCCTGGATGCGATCTGCACCAGGCCGTCGCCGGGCTTCGGCGCGACCCCATGCTTGATGGCGTTCTCGACGAGCGGTTGCAGGATCAGGCGCGGCACTTCGGCGTCGAGCGTCTCCGGATCGATGTCGAACTGCACGGAGAGACGATCCTGGAACCGGGTCTGTTCGATCTCGAGGTACTTCTGAAGGAACTCGATCTCCTCCTGAAGGGAGACGCCCGGCGCCCCGGATCGATCGAACGTCAGCCGCAGCAGATCGCTCAAGCGGCTGATCATGCGATCGGCGGCGTCAGGATTCGTGTGCACGAGCGACGAGATCGCGTGGAGCGTGTTGAAGAGAAAGTGCGGGTGCAGCTCGGCCTCGAGCGTTCGCAGCCGCGCTTCGACCAGCCGCGTCTCGAGGTGGGCCTCCTTGATCGCGCGCGCCTGCGACTCGCGGTAGTAGGTCAGCGCGTAACTGAGGCCGACGATGGTCGAGTAGACCATCAGCGTCCAGTCGAGGTTCTCGAGGAACAGGCGCTGGATAAACGTGGTCCACGCGACCAATGGCGCCTTGCCTCCGTACGGCCAGAGCATCAGCCGCATCGCGATCATGCTCGCGCAGTGGACGACCGAGAAGCCGACCGCGAACAGCATGTGCGTGCCGGCGGCGCGAACCCAATGCGGCCCGTCGAGGCGGAACCGGTGGGCGAGACGGAAGATCGTCGGCGTCAGGATCGCGAACACGTACCAGTACGCCGAGTTCAGCAGGAACAGCTTGCCGATTTCGATGTCGACCGGCGCGCGGAGGTTGAGCGTGGTGAGTCGATAGGCCTGGAGCGTCGAAAACAGGACGAACGGCGTCGCGGCGGCGAACACCCACCGCAGTGGCGGGGTCCAGGCTGTTTGCATTCTTAACAACTATCTGGGGTGCAGGCGCTGTTCGTCAAGGGACCAGTTACGTATTCATCACCCTTGCTTATGGGTCTGGAGCGACCATGTTTTCGCAGTTCGTACCCAGCTGCCGCCGTTCGTACCAGCAGCAGCGTGCGTTCGTCACACGATCCGTCCAATTGTGAAACTTTTCAGTCCACTGCGAGGACGATGAGCGTCGCGTCGTCCTGGAAACGGCCGCTCGGTGAAGCGGCAACGGCGTCGGCGAGCCGTGCCTGAAGCGGCCGGCGCGCTGCAGCCACGGTGCGCGATCGCGAGATCGATCAGTCGCTCTTCGCCGAACTCCTCGCCGTTCGCGTCGTTGGCCTCCGTGATGCCGTCGGTGTAGAGCACGAGTCGATCGCCGGTGTGGAGCGGCGTCTGGCCCTGTTCGTACGCGCCTTCCGGAAAGACACCGAGCACGGCGCCGCCGACTGAGAGACGCTCCACGGTCCCGTCGGCGCGAACCAGGATCGGAGGGTAGTGGCCGGCGTTCGCGTACGACAGCGTGCCTTCGTCGCCGTCGATCAGGCAGTAGAAGAACGAGATGAACCGTCCCTCGGCGATGTGGCCGCAGAGGATGCGATTGACCTGCTGGCAGAGCTCGGCGGGTTGCGCCGCTCCGGTCGCGAACGCCCGGACGGCCGCCTGCAGGTTCGACATCAGCAGCGCCGCGGGGATGCCCTTGCCGACGACGTCGGCGATCGAGAGGCCCATACGCGACGGGCCGAACGCGATGGCGTCGTAGCAGTCGCCGCCGACGCCGGCGGCCGGCTGCCACGACGCGCAGATCTCGAAGCCTTCGATCTGCGGCATCGCCGACGGCAGCAGCTTGCGCTGTATCCGCCGCGCTTCGTCCAGCTCGCGCTGCTCGAGCGCGACCCGCTGCCGCCGTGATCGGCCCTCTTCGATCTCGTTCCGCAGCGTGACGATGAGCTGCCGGTTGTCCCACGGCTTCTGCACGAAGTCGCGCACGCCCCGCCGCATCGCTTCGACGGCGAGATCGACGGATCCCCATCCGGTCATGACGATGACCGGCAGCAGGCTGTCGAGCGCCTGCACGCGCGTGAGCAGGTCGATGCCTTCGCGGCCGGACGTCGTATCGCCGGTGTAATTGAGATCCATCAGCAGGAGGTCGAAGGCGCCGCCCTTCGAGCGCGCTGAGCGCGCTGTCGGGGGAGGAGACCGCGTGGACCTGGATGCCCTCGCTCTTGAGCAGCAGCCTCAGCGCGTCGATCAAGTCCGGCTGATCGTCGGCGACGAGGATGCGCGGTTGAACATCGCAGGTCGTGCTCATGGACGCTGCCGGTAGTCCAAACGATGTGCCACCGGGTCGATCGATGTAAACGCCGCCAACGAGGACGCTTTACGCGTTGGATCTCCTGGCGCCGGGTCTCCGTCTGTTCGGATTCGAACACGAGATTCCCGGATCCGGCGTCGCGGCGCTAATGCTGTAGTGTCCGGCTTCAGCCGGACTCCATCGGGTCCGCCTGAAGGCGGACACTACGGACAAATGAAAGGCTCTAGTAGGGCCGCTCCTTGTCCTGGTCTTTGTCCTGCTCTTTGTCCTTGTCCTTGTCCTTGGTGCGCACGGGAGCGACCGTGCCCGGCTTGCGAAGCCGTATCGAGCCGCCGAAGCTCTCGAGCTCGACTTCCGCGGCGCCGGTGCCGAGCGAATACGTCGCGCGACGGCCGCGGCGGAGCTCCCCGACGAGCTTCGTCGCCAGGTTGCTCGTGAAGTCGCCGTTGTAGGTGCGGACCGTGAACGTCGCTCCGGTGGTCTCCGGCAGCACCATCGTGATGTCGCCGTTGTGCGTCGCGAACCGGTAGGGGCCCGCGGCGAGCGTCCCTTCGTAGCGGAGATCGCCGTTCACCGTTCCCGCCTCGACGCTCTTCGCGTCGACCTTCGTCATGACGATGTCGCCGTTGGTGTTCTCGACGGTGATCTCACCGGACGCGCCCGTGACCCGGATATCCTCGTTGACGCCGCTCACCGTGATGCGGCCTTTTGCGTCCTCGACGACGATCTCACCCTGAATCGATTTCGCCGTGACCGATCCGGCGCCGCCTTTGATGACGATGTCGCCGTGGACCGTCTCTGCGGAGATCTCGCCTTGCGAACCGTCGATGCCGATATACAGAAACTGGCCGCTGACCCGCAGCGCGAGCCAGGGGGGCGCCGTGATTTCGTAGTCGATGGAGTTCGAGGGCCCGGCTCCGCGCGAGCGAATCGTGACGATGTTGCCGCTGGCCTGCACGTCGATCGTGCTGCGCGGACCGTGTCTGGCCTGAATCCGGAGCGAGTCGCGGTCCCAGGTTCGAACCAGCACCTCACCCGCGTCGTTGGAGATCGTCAGCCGGGCGCCGCGGGCCACCGCAACGGTCCGGTCGGTGTCGAAGCCCCGGCTGCTTCGCTGCTGGGCGGCGAGAGGCGCGGCCGCGGCGATCAGCACACCGGCGATCGTCAACCTGCGCACTATCGAGAACGTGTGTCTCGGAATCATCAGTGTCAAGAGTCCCCTTGGGCCATGGCCAGCGCGCTCGCCCGGCGGAGGAGCGCGAGCTTCCGATTGCGGTACTCGACGAAGTGGTTGTTCAGATACACGTTCGCGGGATCGGCGCGCAGCGCCTTCCGGGATTGCGCAATCGCCACGTCAATCGCAAGAAGATTCTCCTCGAGGATCCGGACCGTCTCCGGATCGAGCCGGCTGCGATTGTCGGCGAGCGCTTTCTCGAGATCCGCGATGGCTGCGTCGTAGTGCGTGTCCGCGAAGCTCACCGTCAGTGGGCGCTCGTCCGCCGGTTCCGGCTGCACCGCATCCGGAGCAGACTGCGCCGCGACCGGAGGAAGATTCGTCCGCTCGTCGTCGATGCGGGACAACCAGACGAGGCCGCCCGAGAGCACCATCAGGGCGAGGCCGGCGGCGACGAGCTGCGGCAGCGTGAAGGAGAAGCGGCGCGGCTCCCCGGCTGCGAACGGGAGCACCCGTCGGCCCGCGCTCAGCCGATCCTCGAGCGCCGGCCAGAGATCGACGGCCGGACCAGAGTCCACGAGCGACGATGCGTGCGCGCGAACGGCGCGGAGATCCTCGAGCGTCTCACGGCACGCGGCGCAGCCCGATGATGTGCGCGGCGATCGATCCGCGCTCCGCCGGGCTCAGATCTTCGTCGTCGAGATAATCCGACAGACGATCGGTGAATGGATCCTCGGTGGTCATCTTACTTCTCCGCCCTGAGATAGCGGCGCAGCATCATGCGCGCGCGGTGAAGCTGCGCCTTCGACGTGCCGCTCGAAATGTCCAGCAGCGTGCCGATCTCGCGGTGCTTGTAGCCTTCGACGTCGTGCAGCACGAAGATCTGACGCGCGCCGTCGGGGAGCGTCTCGAGCGCCGCCTCGAAGTCCATCACGACATCCCGGGATCGCAGCGGCGCCGCCAGCGTGTCGAAGACGTGCTCGCCGTCGTGCAGGCGCTGCCGCCTCGCCGTGTCCTGCCGGAAACGCTCGATGACCACGTTCACCGCGAGGCGGTGCAGCCAGGTGCTGAACGCGGAGTCGCCGCGAAAGCTCCCGAGCTTCTGCCAGACGCGGACGAACACGTCCTGTGTGATCTCGTCCGCGTCGCGCCCGCCGCCCATGCGGCGCACGAGGCTGTGCACGCGGGGCAGATGCGTGCGATAGAGGTGCTCGAACGCGCGCACGTCACCCGCCGCGGCGCGCAGCCACGTAATCGTCCAGTGCGGCGCCGGACGCACCGGCGCGCTTCCAGGCGCTCAGACGGCAGCGAAGAATGTCTCCACGACTTCAGGCAGGTGACGGTGCCGCTCATGCCGGGCAGCAGCTCCGCCGCCTGCGTTGCTGTGACCGCTCGCAAGCCCCTCTCCTGTATACGCTTGGATGGACAGAGGGGTCCGAAAGGTTGGAAGAGCGGGGGTCCGCTCAGCGGAAAACGTCGTAGGGGTCGATCGGGGTGCCTTCCCACCAGTGTTTGGCCTCGTCCAGCCGGAAGATCGCGAAGTGTAGATGAGGCGTGTCTTTCGGGGCATTGCCCGAAGTGCCCACATACCCCAAAACATCTCCCTGGCGGACGGTTTGACCCTCCCTCAGCCCGTCGGCATAACGCTCGAGGTGAGCGTAATAGTACGAGAACGTCTCGCTGGGGTCGAACTGATAGACGGTGATCCCGCCCGCCTTGCTGTAGAAGAGCCGCGCAATCCTGCCGTCTTCGACCGCCCGGACCGGCGTGTGCCTGGGGGCGAGGATGTCCATCGCTTCATGCTGGTGATCGCCTCGCAACTCGCCGAACTGGCGCGTCAGCTTGTCCCGGTCGACGCCCTCGACGGGAACGATCAAGCCGGCGGGCCTTCAGTTCCCCCGAACTGGACGGTACCGGACCGATCACCGATCGCTCCGCTTCCGGGGCCGGGGTCACGATCGTTCGTCCGTTCGTCGCGGCTGGCCGATCGGCCGCAGACCGGACGGCTGGGTCCTCGACGGATCGAGTCTCCGTGAGCTCAGCGCGCGCCCATGGAAGCGCGCACGAGGTTGTACTGCGACAGGACCGTCAGGACGAGCAGAGCGCCGCCGAGAACTCCGCACCCCGCGCCTGCTGCGAACGTTCGAAGGTCGCGCTTCCAGTCGCCGTTCGGTCCACGCTCGTTGCTTCGTCATTCCTCGAAGACCACACGGGTTCCGGGCTTGACCAGTCGCGCGAGCCGCAGCGCGTCCCAGTTCGTCAGCCGCACGCAGCCGTGCGATTCGGTACGCCCGATCGTGGACGGTTCCGGCGAGCCGTGCAGTCCGTAGTGTTCTTTCGAAATGTCGATCCACACCAGGCCGACCGGTCCGTTCGGGCCCGGGTGGAATGGTGGCTTTCGTGTGGCTGGGATCGGCGTCCCAGAAAAGGTCCGGGTTGTACCGGAACGTCGGATTCTTCTGGACCACGTTCACTTTCCACTCGCCAATCGGCAGCGGATCGCGCTCGCTCCCCGTCGTCACCGGAGCGAACAGGAGAATCTTGCCGCCCGCGTCCGTCGCGCTGAGCGCGCTCGCGGATCGGCTGACGCGCACGACGACGTCGGCTGACGCCGGCGCCGGAGCGTCGAGCGTGAGCGGCTCGACGTTCGGCACGCTGATCTCGGAGTCGACCGCGAAGGTCGCGCCAGCGTTCAGCAGCCGCAGGACTTCCGGCGTCGTATGAAACCGCTCGGCCAGCATCTCCGCGATCGAGCGATATGAAAGTGCCGGAAGCCTGGACTGCTCCATGAGATCGGATGGGACGTGCTCGACGAATGGTCCCGCGCCGTCCTGTGCGGTGATGCGGTACTTCAGAAGCGGCTCGGCGAAGGGTTCGGGGTCGCGGCCGTTCTGCCGCCGGAACGCCTCCTGCGCGCGAGCGGTATTCGTGCCGGCGCGTCCGTCGATCACGCCGACAGAAAAACCGGCGCGATCGAGCGCAACCTGCACGGCCATGCACCTCGGCGAGTTTCTGGGCGTGCGCGGCTGTGTGCGCCTGCGCCGCTGGCTGCTGCGCCTGCAGGATCGTCAACATGAGCGCGTAGACGACGGTCATCGCTTGCCTGGTCCCCCGAATGCCGGGCGTGACGGCTGCGGCGATGGCAGTTCCTCACGCGTGTGGGATCGATGGTCGGCCTCCCGGATGTCGACCTCGAACAGCCGGAACGGACGCTCGGGAGAGATCGCTCGCATGAGCCCGATCGACACGTTGAACACCGGCGCACCGGTGCGCGTTCGTCCTTCCGGACGGCCGTGATGTGCGTGGCCGTGGAAGACCGCGGTTACCGGATATCGCGTGAGCGGTTCTTCGAGGCGGCTGCAACCCAGGAAGGGATAGATCTCCAGCGGCTCTCCTTCGACGGTGTCCTGCACGGGCGAGTAGTGGAGGATGGCGATCAGTTTGTCGGTCCGGAGGCGGGCGAGCGCGGTCTCGAGCTTCAGCGCCTCGTCGACCGCTTCGTGGACGAACTTCTTGATGGTGCCTTCGCCCCACGGACCGAGGGCGCGGCGCCCGAAGCCGCCCGCGAAGCCCTTCACGCCGGCGAACCCGATGCCGTGGATTTCCGTCGTGTCGCCGTCGAGCGTGGTGATGCCGGCATCCTGCAGAATCGATCGGATCTCGTCCTGATGGTCGGACTCGAAATCGTGATTGCCGAGGACGCCGACGGACGGAATCTTGAGCGCGCCGACGATCTCCTTGGTCAGCGCACGCGCTTCTTCCGGCAGGCCAAAATCCGTCAGGTCACCGGCGAGGACCAGGATGTCGGCAACTTCCGAGATCTGGGCGAAGAGCGGCTGCAGCGACCCCTGGGTGCTCGTGCGGCTGAAGTGAAGATCTCCGACTGCCGCGATACGTACGAAGTCGCGTGGAGTGGCCATCCCGTCGAGGAGGCAGCAAGAGCTGTGCCCTCAGCGGTCGAGCTGGCGCAACTGCTCATCAATGGCCGCGATCGCCTGCTCGAGCATCGAGCGATGGTGGGAAGCGGTCGCTCGATCGAGATCGGCAGCGGTCCGCGCGCGCTGCAACTCCAGGGTCTTCCGGCGCTCGGCGGTCGCCTGTTGCTCCGGAGTGAGTGACGGCTTGCGTACTCGATCGCGCACGGCTTCATCCTGCTGCGCTTCGATCGATTTCGATTCCCATCCTCGTGCCATTTGGTGACCTTCGAGTGCCACTGGACCGGTTTCGCCGCGCTTCTCGTCCGCCCTGCAACGCTGCCGCCAGCACTTGCCGAGAAGACGCGCAGGGAACCGGCCGCGCGGCGGAACGGTCTATATAGTACGATTCAAGCTGATGTTTCTGGCGCGATCCTCTTCACTTGCCGTGCTTTCGCTGTGCCTGCTGACGTCGGCGTGCGGCGGCGGCTGCGGCCTGGACGTCTTCGGCGGCCAGCCGTCGGGTTCGCCTCCGGCGTCGGGCTCGTCCGCGTCTGCGTCCGGGGATCCTGCGGCACCGCCGGCGAGGCCGAAAATCGTGGCGCTCGGAGACAGCCTCACCATCGGGCTCGGGCTGCTCGAATCCGAATCGTATCCATCGATTCTGCAGACCTACCTCGATAGGGACGGATACGCGTTCGAGATCATCAACGCCGGCGTCTCTGGCGATACGTCGGCAGGGGGACTTCGCCGCGTCGACTGGGCGCTCGAAGGGGAAGTGAGGGTCCTCATCCTCGCGCTCGGCGCGAACGACGCGCTGCGTGGCCTCTCGGTCGCCGACATGAAGCAGAACCTGACGGCAATCATCAATCGCGCGCGCGAGAAGAACATCGTGGTGATCCTGGCCGGCATGGAGGCACCGCCGAACTACGGCCCCGAGTACGTGCAGTCCTTCCGTATGGCGTTCCGTGAGGTGGCGGGGCGCGAGCGGGTCCTGCTGATTCCGTTCCTGCTCGACAAGGTGGGCGGCGTCAGCACGCTGAACCAGGCCGACGGCATCCATCCGAACGCGGAAGGCGCGCGAATGATCGCGGAGACGGTGTGGCCGGTCCTGCGATCGGTGATCGATCAGATGGTGACATCGCAGTGATCGAGCTGCGCGACGTCTCGAAAACGGTCCCGAGCGGCGCCGGCACGCTGACCATTCTCCATCCCACCGATCTCGTGATCCCCGTGGGCCGCGTCGTGGCGGTCGTCGGCGCGTCGGGCAGCGGCAAGTCTACGCTGCTTGGTCTCATCGCCGGTCTGGACGCGCCATCGACGGGCAGCATCGTGATCGACGCGGTCGACATCACCATGCTCGGCGAGGATGCGCTGGCGCGGCTTCGGGGCTCGCGCATCGGATTCGTGTTCCAGTCGTTCCACCTGCTGCCGTCGCTGACCGCGTACGAAAACGTGCTGGTCCCTATTGAGATTGCGGGCGGCAAGGACCCTGCGCGGCGTGCCCGCGCGCTGCTGGCCGAAGTCGGGCTCAGCGACCGCGGCCATCACTACCCGTCGCAGCTGTCCGGCGGCGAGCAGCAGCGGGTGGCCATCGCGCGCGCCCTCGCGAACGATCCGCCCATCCTGCTCGCCGACGAGCCGACGGGAAACCTCGACAGCGCGACCGGACGCCAGGTGATCGACCTCCTGCTCGAGATCCACCGTTCGCGGCGGACGACATTCGTACTCGTCACGCACGATCCGGAGATCGCCGCGATCGCCGATCTGATCGTCACGCTGCGCGACGGCCGCGTCGTCAGCGAGCGCCGTCCGGAGGCCGACGCCCAACGGCCAACCGGCACTGCCGACTGACATGTTTGCTCTGAGAATGTCGCTGCGAGAGCTGCGTGCCACATGGCGGCGCCTGGTGTTCTTCTTTCTGTGCGTCGCCGTCGGTGTGGGCGCGATCGTGGCGCTTCGGTCGGTGATTCAGAGCCTGCGATTCGGCCTCATGAGCGAGGCGCGGACGATGATCGCGTCTGATGTGATCGTGCAAACGAACCGACCGTGGACGCCCGAGGTCGTCGGCCGGGTCGACGGGATTCTGGCCGAGGCACCGATAGTCGCGCGAAGCGAATCGATTGAAACGCCGACGATGGTCAGGCCGGAGCGCGGAAGCGCGGTGGCCCGGATGGTCGAGCTCCGCGCGGTCGACGGCGCGTTTCCGTTCTACGGAACGCTCAAGATCGCCGGGGATCAGCCCTACTCGCACGGCCTGCTCGAGAAGCGCGGCGCGCTGGTCGGACCGGAGCTCCTCGCGCAGCTCGGCGTTGCAGTCGGCGATCGGCTGCTCGTCGGCGCACAGCCGTTCACCATCCGTGGAGTGATCGAGAAGGAACCCGGGCGGCGTATCGGCGCGTTCAGCTTCGGCGCGCGCGTCCTCATCGATCGCGCCGACCTGCGGGAGACGGGCCTGCTCGGATTTGGCAGCCGCGCGAGCTACCAGATTCTGCTCAAGGTCGAGCCCGACGGCGTCTCCCGGTTGACGAGCCGGCTGAAGGAGGCGCTGCGCGACGATTTCGTGAATGCGCGGTCGTATCTCGCGCTCGAGGACGACATCGGCGAAGACCTCCAGCGCGCGGAGAACTACCTCAGCCTCGTCGGGTTCGTGATCGTCGTGCTGGGAGGCGTCGGCGTGTGGAGCGTCACGCGCGTGTTCGTCCGGCAGAAGATCAGGAGCGTCGCCATCCTCAAGTGCCTCGGCGCGACGACGGGACAGGTGCTCGCGACGTATGTTGCGCAAGTCGCCGCGCTCGGCATCGCCGGCAGTGTCCTCGGGGTGTTCATCGCCGAGGCCGCGTTGCGCGCGATTCCGCTGTCGCTCTCGGCAACGTTCGGCGGGATCGCGTATGGCCTGACGTGGTCGGCGATCGTGCAGGGCGTGTCCGTCGGCCTCCTCGTGTCCCTGTTGTTCGCCCTGGTGCCCCTCCTCGAAGTGCGCCGCATCAAGCCGCTGTTGCTGCTCCGTGGCAGCGAGGTACCTCGGCCGCTCCTGGCACGGATCGATCTCGTCCAGGTCGCTGCCGGCGTAGCGGTGGCCGCGGGCCTCGTAGCCGTCGCGTCCTGGCAGGCGGCGTCGCTCCTGGCAGGGGCGATCGTGTCCGGCGGATTCGCCGCGATCGCGCTCGTCCTGTATGCCGCAGGGTGGCTCCTCGTGCGCGGCACGAGGCCGCTCGCCCACGCGCCATGGTTTCCGCTCCGTCACGCGGTCCTCGGCCTTCGTCGGCCGGGCAATCAGGCGCGCGTGATCCTCCTGTCGGTGGGGCTCGGCAGCTTCTTCGTGCTCGGAGTCCGGTCGCTCCAGCAGAACCTCGTCGCGGAGGCGGTGATCGACGTCCGCCAGGGCAGCGCGGATCTCTTCGTGATCGGGATCCAGAACGATCAAGCTGACGGGATTCGCGAGATCGTCGCGCGGTACCAGACCGGGGACACTCCGGCCCGCCTCGTCCCGACCCTTCGGGCCAGGGTCACCGCCGTACGCGGCCGCGAGGTCAACCTCGAGGGCGTGGCGGACGTACGCGGCCGCGGGTCGCTCGCCCGCGAGTACACCGTGACGTTCCGTCCGGGGCTCGCGCAGAACGAGACCGTCATCGACGGCGAGTGGTGGCCGCCGTCGCCGGTGCCACCGCCGGCGGAGCAGCAGGTGTCGATTGAAGAGAGCATCCACGAGCGCTTCAAGATCGAGGTGGGGGACCTGATGCGCTTCGACATCTCGGGACGGGCGTTCGAAGCGCGCGTGGCGAGCGTCAGGCGGGTCGTCTGGGAGGATGCCAGAAGCGGCGGCTTCATGTTCGTCTTCCGGCCGGGCGCGCTCGAGCAGGCGCCGCACGCGTACGTCGCGTTCGTCCGCGGGCCAGACGAGGCCGCCGGCCGCGCGAAGCTGCAGTACGAGCTCGTGTCGAAGTATCCGAACATCACGGCGATCGACGCGCGCGACGTGATCAACCGCATCAGGACCGTGGTCGACAACATCGTGCTGGCGGTCACGATGGTCGGCGGCATCGCGCTGGCGAGCGGCATCCTGATTCTCATCGGGGCCGTCGCCATGACGAAGTTCCAGCGGGTCTACGAGGCCGCGATCCTGCGGACGCTGGGCGCGAGCACGAGACTCCTCGGCACCATGCTGGCACTCGAGTACTCGGCGCTCGGCCTCCTCGCAGGGCTCATCGGCGCCCTCGGCGCCGTGATCCTCAGCTGGGCCGTCGCAAAGTATTTACTCGAGATCGTCTGGAGACCGGAGCCGCTCCTCTTGACGACAGGCGCCGTGCTGACGATGGCGCTCGTCGGCATCGTGGGGGTCATCGCCAGCCTCGACGTGTTGACGAGGAAGCCGCTCGGTGCGCTGAGAGCGGAATGATCGCGAATCTGATAAAATCAGCTTTTGCCAGGAGGGGCAAAAGAGGCGCCTGTGGAGATGAATCATGGACGGAATCATGGACCAGTCCCCGTATAAGGATGCGCTGCTTCGGAAGCGCGGCGAGATCCTCGCTGCCGGCGGCGGCGTGAAGCCGCTCACCACGTCGATGGAGACCAACACGCGCCAGGGCGATCTGGCCGACCAGGCGAGCGGCAACAACGAAGTCCACATTCAGCTGAAGCTCAAACAGACGGACGCGAAGATCCTCCAGGCCATCGAAGAAGCGCTGTACAGGATGGAAAAGGGCACGTTCGGGGTCTGCCGGGACTGCGGCGAGCCCATCGCGCCGGCGCGGCTGAACGCGATTCCCTGGACCCGCGTCTGCATCAGCTGCAAGGAAAAGCAGAACGCGTGACGGCCACCGAGCTCCTCGATTTCCTGCGTCTCTTCTACCGCCACAAGCTGACCATGCTGCGGCGCCACGAGGCCTCTGCCCGCCACGTCGAAGACTACGACTTCAACAACACGTATCAGTACGTGATTGCCCGCGAGGAAGTGCAGGTCAACTGGGTCGCCGACGCGATTCTCGACGTGCTGGCCGGGATGGGGAAGCCGTCAACGCACGCTGATCTCGAAGCCGTCGCCGCACCCGAGATTTCTGCGGGCGGCAAGGTCCGCGACGCCGGGCGATCGCTCATCGCAGAGGATCGTGATGCCGCCGAGACGTTCGTCAAGGAGTGGCGGCCCAGGGTGGAGGCCATGACCCAGGCGCGCCACCGGACGATGCTGAACGTCATACTGGGAGAAACGCTGGAGCACAAGCGCTTCTTCGAGCAGGCAGTGGCCGGCAACACAGATCTCCTGGGCCGGAGAGACGCCGGGCCTGGAACTGGCGGAGCCGTGCTCCCCATACGGTGGATCGAGCAGTAGAGAGCGGCCAGTATCCGGTCGCCATAGCCCTCGGCAGCAACCTCGGCGACCGTCAGGCGGCGCTGACGTTCGCCATCACTCGCCTCTCCGCCCTCCTCTCGAACGTTGCCGTATCCGATCCGATTGAAACCGAACCGGAAGGTGACGGTCTCGCCGATCAGCCCTTGTATCTGAACGCCGCCGTCGTCGGCACCACCTCGCTCGACGTGCGAGCGCTCTTCGAGGAACTGATGGCGATCGAGCGGGAATTCGGTCGCGACAGGCCGTACCCCGGCGCGCCGCGCACGCTCGACGTCGATCTCATTCTGTTCGGCGATCTCACGCTGGACGAGCCAGGACTTCAGGTTCCGCACCCGCGCTTTCGTTCGCGATTTTTCGTGCTGGGCCCCCTCGCTGGAATTGCTCCGGCCATGCGCGATCCGGTGACCGGCCTGAGGGTGGGGGAGTTGCTCCAGCGTCTCCTTCGCGACGAGACCCGTTAGAGCGTTTCAGAACGCTGTAGTGTCCGGCTTCAGCCGGACGTCAGCGGGTCCGCCTGAAGGCGGACACTACGTACAAAAAGAAAGAGGCCCGGGACTACGTCCCGAGCCTCCCCTCCTGTTGCTCTCCGATCCTGCGATTCGCAGAGGCGAACCGCGCGGTTCACTAGGTGGTCTTCTTGTACTTCGTCGAGCTCGGCCCACGCCCGCCGGTGCGATCGATTGTGAGAACGCCGTTGGCCAGCGACCACGTCTGGGTCTGCTCGCCACGCTCCGACTTGGTGGTGATGACGAGCTTCGGGCCGTCCCACTTCGCCGTTGCGGTCGCTTCCATCTGACCCATCGAGATCTTGCTCTCGCTGCCGTCGAGCTTGTAGACCTGGGTGATGGCGCCGTTCTGCGTCTGTCTCTCGATCGAGAGTTCGGTCGCCGTCTGCTTGACGGCCATCGGGCCCCCGCCGCCGCCCCGGCCGCCGCCCCCGCCCGCCGGCGCTGCCGCCGCGGGATCAACTTCCGGCGCCCAGCTGCCGGAGAAGTCCGTCTTGGCCTGCGCGAAGGCCAGGGTCGCGACCGCGAGAACCGCAGTAGCGATGATTCCAGTTCGTGCCAACTTCATGCTCTGACTCCTTTGAAGAATGAGACTGTCCACCCCGTCATTTCCCGTCTACCGCGGCCATGATTCTGCTTATTCGAACCTCAAAGCTTCGATCGGGTCAAGCTGCGCGGCCTTGCGCGCGGGATAGAACCCGAAGAAGACGCCCGTCGCCGCCGCGACGCCGAACGCGACGCCTATCCAGTCCGCCGGGATCGACGTCGGCCATTGCCAGATGCGCTCGATGCTGATCGACAGGCCGAAGCCGAGCGCGATGCCAATCAACCCGCCGAAGAGGCTGATGACGATCGCCTCGACGAGGAACTGCAGCAGCACGTCCTTGCCGCGGGCGCCGATCGCCATGCGAAGCCCGATCTCGCGCGTGCGCTCGGTCACCGAGACCAGCATGATGTTCATGATCCCGATGCCGCCGACCACGAGCGACACGCCGGCGATCGCCGCGAGGAGGACGGTCATCGTCCGCGTCGTCTCGGTGCGGAGGCTCGCGATCTCTTCCTGCGTGCGAACGGTGAAGTCGTCCGGATCACCCGGCGACAGCTTGTGGCGCAGCCGGAGCGTCTCGCTGATGGCCGCCGCGACGGGCGCCGTGTCCGGCGTCTCGGACGAGACGGTGATGTTGTTGATGTGCTGAATGCCTTGCAGCTTCTTTTGAACCGTCGTGAACGGCGTGAAGATCACGTCGTCCTGGTCCTGCCCGAACGCGCCCTGCCCCTTCGCGGTCATCACGCCAATGACCTTGAACGGCTGACTGCGGATGCGGATGATCTCGCCGGTCGGATCGACGTCGGGCCCGAACAGGGTTTCGGCGACGACCGTTCCCAGGACGGCCACCTTCGCGGCGCTGTTCACGTCCTGGGGCGTGAAGAAGCTTCCATACTTGGTCGGCCAGCTGCGGATCTGCTGGAAATCCACGTCTGTTCCCTGGACCTGCGTCGACCAGTTCTGGTTGCCGGCGATGACCTGGCCGCGCGAGTTCACGCCGGCGGCGACATACAGAATTCCCGGCACCTGTCGAAGGGCGGCCGCGTCTTCCGGCGTGAGCGAGCTGGACATGCCCTGGCCCTGGCGGACGCCGCCCTGGGTGAAGTTGCCGGCGTTGATGTTGATCGTGTTCGTGCCGGCGGACTTGACCTGCTCTTCGATCGTCGCCTGCGCGCCGCGCCCGAGCGCCACCATGGTGATGACCGCCCCGACGCCGATGATCATCCCGAGCATCGTCAGGGTCGTGCGGAGCTTGTTGCGGTTCAGCGCCTTGAGCGCGATCCGCAGGGTCATGAGGACAGACATGCGTGACTCCTAGACGACGCCGCCGTGCTCGGCCGGCGCGGGGTCGGCTTTCGCAGGCTCGTCGTCGGTGTCGTCGGGCGGTGGCAGCGCGGCGAGCTCCGCCGCGGCGTCCCGCCGCTTGGAAATCTTCTGATCAAGATTGATCTTGCCGTCGCGGAAGCGGATGAACCTCGTGCCGTGCTCGGCGATGTCCATCTCGTGCGTGATGAGGACGATCGTGATGCCGCGCTCGCGGTTGAGGCGCTGGAAGATGTCCATGACCTCGATGCTGGTGCGCGTGTCGAGGTTCCCGGTCGGCTCGTCCGCGAGGATGATCGATGGCTCCGTGATGAGCGATCGCGCGATCGCCACGCGCTGCTGCTGACCACCTGACAGCTGGTTCGGGAAGTGATGGAAGCGGTCGCCGAGCCCGACGATCTTCAGCGCGTCCATCGCGCGGCGGTGGCGTTCCGCCGACTTCATCTTGCCGGCGCCGTTGTAGAGGAGCGGCAGCTCGACGTTGTCGAGCGCGGTCGTGCGCGAGAGCAGGTTGAAGCCCTGGAACACGAACCCGATCTTCTTGTTGCGGACCGCTGCGAGCTCGTCCTTGGACATGCGCGACACGTCGACGCCATCCAGGAAGTACTTGCCGCTCGTCGGGCGATCGAGGCAGCCGAGGATGTGCATCAGTGTCGATTTTCCGGAGCCCGACGGTCCGGTAATCGCGACGAACTCACCGGCATTGATGTCCAGGTCCGCGCCCCGCAGCGCGCGGACCGTGACTTCGCCCACGTGGTACGTCTTGACGAGATCGCGTACTGAGATGACAGGCATGAATTGTTTTCTAGCTATCAGCTATCAGCTGATGGCTGGTTGTTAGTTGCCGCGGCCTCCGCCGCCTCCGCGGTTGCCGCCGCCACCGCCGCCCGGACCGCCGCGCTGCGGGCCCATCAGGGGATTGCCCGTGCCGGTTTGTCCCGGTCTCGTTGTCGGCTCGAGCCCCGTCACCATGTTGACGACGACTTCCTGGCCTTCCTTGAGATCGCCCTCGACGAGCTCGCTGAAGGTGCCATCGGTGACGCCCAGCCGTACCTGGACGGACCTCAGTTGCTTGTTCTCGTAGAGCCACGCGCGTCCGCGGGTTTCGGTCACCGTCAGCGGCGCGAAGAGCGCGTCGATCGTCGTCGCGCCGCTCGACACCGCGCTGCCTGCGGTCACGTTGCCCACGATGCCACGGTTCGGGTCGCGCGCGGCGTTCGTCTGGTTGCCGCCGCGGCCCCCGCCCTGGTTGTTGCGTCCGTCGACGCCGGGGCGTGCACGCCACCCTGGCCGCGATCCTGTCCGCCCTGGCCCCGCTCGACTCCGCCCTGGCCGCCGCCGCCCGCTCCGCGCTCGCGCATCCGTGCCTCGAACTGCTCGCGTTCTTCAGGAGTCATGCGGGCCATGAATTCCTCTCGCCGCTTGGCGCGCTCTTCCGGAGTCATGTTCGGATCGAACCCGCGTCCTCCGCCCGGGCCGCCGCGTCCGCCGCCGCGATTGCCGCCGTCGCCATCGCCGCCACCGCGCGCTTCGGCCGACTGCTGGCGTTCGCCTCCGCCCGGACGGTTCGCAGCCTGCTGCTGTGGTGCCGCCTGCTGGGGCGCTGCGGGCCGCGTGCCCTGCTGCTGAGCCGCTGCCGGTGGAGCGCCTGCCGCGGGAGCGCTGGCCGCTGGTGCGCCGGCGCTCGGTGCCGACGGCTGGCCCTGGCCGCCGTCGCGTCCCTCACGCCCGCCGCGGCCGCGTCCGCCGCCCGCGAGGTTGCCGCGGCCGGCGCCGCGCTGCGCCTCGGGCGGCACGGGCTGATTCAGGACCTGGAACATCGCCTCCGTCGGACGGAACCGCACTGCCGCCGTCGGCACGCGCAGCACGTTGTTGCGCCGCGCGATTTCGATGATGACGTTCGCGGTCATGCCGGGCTTGAGCTTGAGCTGCTGATTCGGCACCGCGATCACCGTGGAATACACGACGACGTTCTGCACGACCGTGGGCTGGAGACGCACCTGCTCGACCGTGCCCGTGAAGGTGTCGGTGGGGTAGGCGTCGACGCGGAACGTGACGTGCTGTCCCGGCCGCATCTGTCCGATCTCCGCCTCGTCGATGTTCGCGAGCACCTGCATCTTGCTCAAGTCGGCGGCGATCACGAAGAGCGTCGGCGCGTTCATGCTTGCCGCCACCGTCTGGCCGGGGTCGACGTTTCGCGAAATCACGATGCCGTCGATCGGCGATGTGATGGTCGTGTAGCCGAGGTTGACCTGCGCCGTGTTCAACGCCGCCCGCGACTGCGTCAGGCTGGCCTCGGCCGACTTGATCTGCGCCTGCGCGCTCTTCACCGCGAGATCGGCGGCTTCGTACTCCGTCCGGGGGACGAGCTCCTTCTTGAACATGGCCTCCGCGCGCTGGAGCTTCAGCTCCGCGTCCGCGAGCGTGACCTTCAAGCGGTCGAGATCCGCCTGGGCCCGGACCACGTTCGCCCTCTGCGATTCGATCTGCACTTCGAGGATCGACTTGTCGAGCCGGGCGATGACCTGTCCCTTGCGCACGATCTGGTTGAAGTCGGCGAGGAGTTCCTGCACGACGCCCGACACCTGCGTGCCGACGTCGACGGTCGTCACGGCCTCGAGCGTGCCCGTCGCCTGCACGGACTGGAGCACGTCGCCGCGCGACACGGGCAGGCTGGTGACCTGCGGTTCCGGCCGGTTCCGGTTGGCATAGTAGGCCCAGCCGGCGGAGCCCAGCCCTGCAAGTATCACGACGAGCACGATCAGCTTTTTCATGATGTCGAATCCGCGTTCCGCGTTATGAGTGCTGGGGCTCGTGCCCCGGGCGCAGTCCCTTCCAGCCTTCCTCGAAAATCGTGTAGACGACCGGCACGAAGACGAGGGTGATGAGCGTCGACGCCAGCAGCCCGCCGATGACGACGCGCGCGAGCGGCGCCTGGAGCTCCGCGCCTTCGCCGATCCCCATCGACATCGGCACCAGTCCCAGCATCGTCGCGAGCGAGGTCATGAGGATCGGCCGCAGACGCGTGCGTCCCGCGGTCTCGACCGCCTCGCGGAGCGGCACGTGATCGCGCCGGCGCAGGATGTTCGTGTAGTCCACGAGCAGGATCGCGTTGCTGACGACGATGCCCGCCAGCATGATCACGCCGATGTACGCCTGCAGGCTGAACGTGGTCCCCGTGAACTTCAGCGCGAGCACCACGCCGATGGCGGCGAGCGGTACCGAGAACATGATGATGAACGGATCCCGGAGCGACTGGTACTGCGACGCCATGACGGCGTAGACGAGCACGATCGCGAGGATCAGCATCAGCTGCAGCTGCTGGAACGCCCGCGCCTGTTCTTCCGCCTCGGCGCCGAAGCTCACGCGGAAGTCGTTGGGGACGGTCACCTCGGAGAGGCGCGCGTTGACCGCGGCGAGCGCGCTGCTCAGGGTCACCTCCGGTTCAGCCGTGACGCGGATGATGCGTTCCTGGTTCTTCCGCTGGATCTCGGTCGGGCCGGCCTGGTTGCGCACCGTCATCAGGTTCTTCGCTTCGACCACCTGGCCCTGCGCCGTGCTGAGAAGGATGTCGCTGATGTCCTCGACCCGGCCGCGGTCTTCCTCGCGCAGGCGAACGATGATCGGGTACTCGTTTCCGGACTCGCGGAAGAACGCCGCCTGCGTGCCGCCGACGCTGGTGCGGATCGAGTTCGCGACGCCCGTGACGGAGAGGCCAAGCAGCGCCGCCTTCGGCCTGTCGACCTGAATCGCGAGCTCGGGCCGGCCGTCGTCGCGCCCCACGCGCGAGTTGCGCACTTCCGGGACGCGGTCCATCACGGCCTTGGCGCTCTGCGCCACGCGCTGCGCCGTCTGCAGATCGTCGCCCTGAATCTCGAGGGCGATGCGCGAGTCGCCGCCGCCGAAGAGGCGGTTCTGCTGCTGGTTCCCGCCCGTCGCCTGCGTCTGGATGACGACGCCGGGAATGATCCCGGCGAGCTGCCGGCTGAGGTCCCGCGCGATCTGTTCGCTCGAGCGCGTGCGCTCGTCCTTGGGCTTGAGCCGGAGCGTCATGTTTACGCGGTTTCCGCCGCCGCCCATGAAGCCGCCGCCGCCGCCCGCCTGCGTCACGATGTCCACGGCCTCGCTCACGTATTCCTTGCCGAGCCCTTCGAGCCGTATGGCGACCTCTTCCGCGCGCTCGGCGCGCGTCCCCACGGGCAGTTCGGCGGTCACGCGCACTTCACCTTCGTCGGTCTGCGGCATCAGCTCGAAGCCGATCGTCGGCAGGATCACGACCGCAGCGACGACGCACGCGGTGCCGAGGCCGAGCACCGTCGGCCGGTGCTTGAGGGCCGTATGGATGATCCGCTTGTAGCGATCGTCCATGCCGTTCAGGACGTCCTCGCTCCACGTGTACAACCGGCCGGTGACACCCTGGCGCTCGGCCGGAGGCGGCGGGAGCTTCAGCAGGCGCGAGCAGAGCACCGGCACGATCGTGACCGCGACGAAGAGCGACATCGACAGCGAGAACATCACGACGACCGACAGCTGCTTGAACATGATGCTCGACACGCCGGTCAGGAAGAGCAGCGGCACGAAGACCGCGATGTGCGTCAGCGTGGAGGCGAGAATGGCCGACCAGACCTCTTCGCTCGCCTCGATCGAGGCCGTCATCCGATCCTTGCCGTGTTCCATGTGCCGGAAGGTGTTCTCGAGCACGACGATCGACGCGTCGACGATCATGCCGATGCCGAGCGCGAGGCCGCCGAACGTCATCGTGTTCAGCGTGTAGCCGTTGAAGTAGAGCAGCGCGAACGTGCCGACCACCGAAATCGGAATCGACGTGAAGACGATGAACGTCGCGCGGAGATTCCGAAGGAAGATGAAGATGATCGCCATCACGAGGAAGCCGCCGACGAGGGCGTGTTCCTGGACGGCGTGAATCGAGCGCTTGATGAAGACCGAGCTGTCGTCGAGCACCGTCATCGTGATGCTCGGGACCTCGCGGTTGATCTTCGCCACCTCGACCCGCACCGCGTCGGCGATCCCGACGGTGTTCGTGCCCGACTGCTTCGTGATGCGCAGGCGCACGCCGGGCTTCCCGTTGATCCGCGTGAACGACCGGAAGTCCTCGGTCGAGTCCTTGACCTCGGCGATGTCGCGCATGTAGACGGGGACGCCCTGGCGCGTCATCACGACGAGATCGCGGATCTCGTTCAGGTTCTCGAACTGTCCCTGGCTGCGGACGAGGAAGGTCCGGTCGCCCTCGTCGATCTCGCCGAGCGGGATGTTCTGGTTCTCGGTGCGCAGAAGGTTCACGACGCGATCGACCGGCAGGTCGAGCGCGCGGATCTTCTCCTTCGACAGCTCGACGTGGATCTGACGGCGCAGGCCGCCATCGACCGTGACGGCCGCGACACCGGGCACGCGCTCGATGCGCTGCGACAGGTCGTGTTCCGCGATCTCGCGCAGACGGACGCGGTCGTAGTCCCCCTCGACGCCCACGCCCATGATCGGCGCCGCGCTCGCGTCGAACTTGAACATGACGGGGGCCTCGGCTTCCTCGGGCAGCCGGCCGCGCACGCGATCGAGCCTGTTGCGGATGTCGTCGGCGGCCTCGTTGAGGTCCGTGCCCCATGCCAGGTTCAGCGTCACGCGGGCGGAGCCTTCCGACGACGTCGATTCGAGACGCTCGAGTCCGGCGACCGCGCTGAGGGCCTGCTCGATTGGACGCGTGACGAGCTCTTCCATCTCGAGCGGGCCGACGCCGGGGTAGCCGACGCGCACGGTGATGCTCGGGAAGGACACGTCGGGCATCAGGTCGACCGGAAGCCGCGCGAGCGACAACCCGCCGATCAGCATCACGACCGCCGAGAGCATGAACATCGTGATGGGACGTTCGATTGCGAGACGCGGAATGCTCATCGGCTGTTCTCCTGAGCCGGCTTCGGTGATCCCCCGGCGCCCTGGCCTTCACGACCGCGACCGCGGCCGCGGCCGGACTCGTCCGACGCGGCGACCACGCGGTCGCCGTCCTTCAGTGCCGTCGCGCCCGACGTGATGACGCGCGTGCCGTCGGTGAGGCCGCGAGTGATCTCGATATGCTCGCCGTCGCGGATCCCGACCTGCACCGGAACGAACTTCGCGACCAGCGCCCCACCGGGGCTCGCACCGCCGCGGGTGCCTTCGGGCGTCTGCGCGGCCTCGGCCACGAAGACGCCGTTCGTTCCCTGAAGATCGATGAGCGCGTTCCGCGGGATCGTGATCGCGTCCTGGCGCGTGTCGATCGTGAGCTCGACCCGGGAATACATGCCGGGCTTGAGCCTGAATCCAGCGTTCGGAATCTCGATCTCGATTTCCGCGGTGCGAGTCGCCGGGTCGAAGATCGGCGCCACACGGCTCACGCGTCCCTGAAATTTCTCACCGGGAAACGCATCGACCTCGACGCGGGCGTTGGTGCCGACGGGCACGCGGCGCATGTCCCGCTCCACGAGGTTCGCGACCATGCGCACCGTCCGGATGTCCACGACCGAGGCGATCGGGGAATTCGTGCAGGCGAAGCCGCCGGGATCCAGGAAGCGCTTGCCGACGAAGCCGTCGACCGGCGCGACGATCATCGTGTTCGCCAGCGTGATTTTCAGCTCGTCGAGCCGCGACTTCGACGCCTCGATCTGCGCGTTGGCCAGATCGAGCTGCGCCAGCGCCGCCTGATGCCGCGCCTCGACGTCGTCGAACGTCTGCTGGGGGAGCAGCTGGCGTTCGTAGAGGTTGCGCGACCGCTCGAGGTTGTTCTCGGCGAGCGTCAGGTCCGCCTGGCGCTGACGGATCGACGCCTGTCCGACCTTGAACGTGGCCTCCGCCTGTCGAACCTGCTCGCGGATTTCGCCGTCCTCGATGCGCGCGATCAGCTGTCCTTCGCGCACCGGATCGCCGAGCCGCACGTTCACGGTCTGCAGCCTGCCGTTCACGCGCGGCACGACCTGGACCGTCGCGGCGCCAATCAGGTTGCCGACGACGAGGATCTGTTCATTGACGGGCGCACGCTTGACGGTGGCGAACTCCACCGGCATCGGCGGGCGTGCCCCGCGGCCGCCACGTCCCGCGGCCGCGCCGCTGCCGGCTGAGCCTGCGTCGGCGGCGGCGTCGCCCCCCCGGTTGTAGAGGAGGAGACCGCCGAGACCGAGGACGGCAGCGATGGCGATCGCGATTGTTCTACGCATGGGACCCTTCAACTGCAACGGCTCGAGGCACCCGGCGCGCGATCACCGGGGGCTGACCTGCGTCCGCTGGAAGTCGACCAGCGCGCGGCGGTAGTTCAGGTGCTCGCGAAGCTCGCGGTTGCGGGCGTCCGCCAGGTCGCGCTGCGCCTGCACCACTTCGAAGTTCGTCGCCATGCCGACGTCGAGCTTGCTCTGCGCCGCCTTGGCGCGCTCCTCGGACAGCTCGCGCGCCAGGCGGGCCGCGTCGATGGCTTCGAGAGAGTTCCGGATCGCGATGGCCGCCGCCGTGACCTCCGTGGCAATCTGCAGCTCGGTCGCCTTCACGGTCGTCTGGTTCTGGCGGATGATGACCTGCTGCCGCGCCTTGTTGGCCTCGGCCTGGCTCGTGCCGATCGGATAGGCGAAGTTGAACTGCACGGTCCACGTCGGCGCCTCCCAGGCGCCGATCCCGCCGAGCGCGCTGAACCAGTCGGTCGGCGGAGGCGAATTCGGCACGGTGGGCGCGCCGCCGCGGCCGTCGAGCCGGTAGGTGCCCAGCACGTTGAGCGTCGGGAGCGTCTGGTTGTTCAGGCTGCGAAGCGTCACGTTCGCCGAATCGATGTTCTTCTTCGCGGTGATCAGAGTCGGTTCGATTCGCGAGGGCATTCCTCACGGCTCCCTCGAGATCGACGGCTTCCGACCCGGGCCTCGGCCGGTCCGTGGCATTGATCGTCGACGTCCACACTGGGTCGTCCGTGCCGCTGACGATGAGGCGCTTGAGCGCGAGCTCGTTGTTCTGAAGGGCCGCTTCGGCGTTCACGACCGCCTGGCGCCGGGTCGCTTCTTCCGCACGCGCCTGCACGACGTCGATCGGCGCCATCGTGCCGATCTCGACACGCGCCCCGTTGTCCTGAACGAGCTTGGACGCGAGATCGAGCGACGCTTTCTGGTTTTCCAGGTTCAGGATGGCGAACACGAGCTCCCAGTACGCGTTGCGCACCTGGGAGACGATGCTCGCCGTCGTGGCCTGCAGGTCGAGCTCGGCGACGTCCTGCTGGATCTCGGTGGTGAGCAGATTGGTTCGCGTGTTGTCGATCTTGCGGTTGGCCAGAATCGGCTGCGTGTAACTGAGCTGGAGCCCGGCGTTGTACGCAGGGTTGTAGAGGGCGTTGTTCTGGGTCGAGGCGATCCGCTGATTCGTCAGCTGCGCCGAGTAGTTGCCGCCGTACCACGGCACGTTCTGCGTCACGCCCGCATTCCAGTCAGCCTGATCGCTGTTGACCCGGTCGCCGCCCTCGAACGCCTGCCGATTGAGCGTGGTCGCCGAACGGTTGAGGTAGAGCGACGTGATGTTCGGCCTGTAGAACGCGCGCGTCGCCGCCAGCGAGTAGTCGAACGTCTGCGGGGTCAGGCGCTGCGCCGCCAGCGTGACGTTGCGTTCGAGCGCACGGGCCACCGCGTCATCCACGGTCAGGTCGACTCGCGGCTGCTGGGTCGCGGCCGGTGCCGGACCCTGACCCGATGGTGCTTGCGGCGACAGCTGCGTCATCGCCTGTTCGATCAGCGCCTTCACCTTGGCGTCGCTCGGCGCGGCGGCCGGGGCCGCCTTCTGCGCCGCCGCCGGCGCCGCGAGCGCGAATACGACAGCGGCCGTAACTGAGAGGAATGCAGTCTTGCTCACGAAAATGCCTCCACTGTGAACGTCGTTCCGACGTCGGGCCCGCGGCGCGTCAGCGCCGCCCGTCGCCCTTGTTCTCCTTCTTCCGCTCTTCGTCCTGACGCTTGCGCTCCGCGTCCATCTTGGCGCGGAGCTCGTCGACCTTGACCCGCTGCTCCGGTGTCAGCACCAGATGCATGCGGTAAATCATGACCGTGCGCGTCGCGGTGCTTTCCGCGCGGAGCCGCTCGACCTTCTCGACCTGCTGCGCGACGTTCGAGACATCGGCGGTGCTGTCCTTGATGGTCTTGGTCAGCGCATCTTCGAGCTTCTCGAGCTCGTGCCACTTCTCGCGCAGCTTTGGCGCCGTGGCTTCCCAGATCTCGTCGATCTTCTTGGACTGCTGGTCGGTGAGGCGCAGCTCTTTCTTCGTGTCAGGCTTCAGCCACCACTTGAACCGCGGCGGGTCGGTGGGCCGTGGGGCATCTGCCTTCTGCGCCTCGCCGCGCTGCTGGTCGCCGCGTTGCTGGTCGCACAGCGGCGCCGCGCTCGCCCCTGCGGAGCAGAGGAACGTTAGCAGAAAAACGCGCGCAAAATGCCTGGTCATGGAGTGGTGTTCTCCGGTCGATGTTCGCTACAGGCGGTAATACGACCCAGTGAGGGGCCATGTTTACCATTTACAGCCATCCGGCGTCCCTGGCGCCGCGATCGTCGGCGCTTGTAAAGAGCTGCAAATACAGGAGAAATCTCCAGGCGGCCCGATTGGGCTCCGCCCAAGAGCTGAGACAAAAGTGTGGCAGGTTTTAGGGCCTCTAATCGGCCGCCGCAGACGCGAACTGCCCCAGCCGTTCGAGGACCTGTCCGACGATGTTGTTCGGCGTCGAAGCGCCGGCTGTCAGACCGACCACGACCGGTCCCGTCGACGGAAGCCACCCCCTCGTCGTCAGCTCCTGACTTGTCGTCGTGGACGGCGCACCGACGGGGCGGTGGCGCACCTCATGCGCCGACGTCAGGCAGTCGGGATCGGCGATGTGGAAGGTCGGGACCCGTTCCGCGCAGATACGCGCGAGGTTGCAGGTGTTCGAGCTGTTGTAGCCGCCGACGACGAGCATCAGGTCGAGCGGCCGATCGTCGAGGAGCGCCAGCACCGCGTCCTGGCGTTCCTGCGTGGCGCTGCAGATCGTGTCGAAAGCGCGGAAGTGCTGCGGCAGCGTGGCGTCGCCGTGCCGATCGATCATCGCCGCCTTCAACATCTCGCCGATCTCGAGCGACTCCGTCATCAGCATCGTGGTCTGATTGGCGCAGCCGATGCGATCGAGATCGCGCTCGGGATCGAAACCCGGCGAGACGGCTTCGCCGAAGCGGGCCAGGAACCCTGCCGCGTCCCCGCCGTTGCGGATGTAGTCGCAAACGATCTGCGCCTCGGTGCGATCCAGCACGACGAGGAAGCGGCCGCGCGGGTACTTCAACGCCTGAGAGGCGGTCGCGCGCGTTTCCTCGTGCTTGATCTTGCCGTGGATGATCGCCGTGTAGCCATCCTGCGCGTAGCGCACCACGTTCTTCCAGACGTTCAGGACCGATCCGCAGGTCGTGTCGACGAGCGTGCAGCCCTGATCGACCAGCCGGGCCATGTCGCCGACGGTGACGCCGAACGCGGGCAGGATGACGACGTCCGCCGGACCGAGCGTGTCCCAGACCCCGCGCTCTTCGCTCAGGAAGCGGATGCCGACGGATCTCAATCGCTCGTTGACGTGCGGGTTGTGAATGATCTCGCCGGTCAGAAAGACGTTGCGGTCGGGGAAGCGCCGCCGCGCCTGGTACGCATAGTCGACCGCCCGATCGACGCCGTAGCAGAAGCCGAACTCGCGCGCCAGATGGACCGTGAGCCGGCCCGCGCTGTACTCGAAATCCCGCGCACGAACGTCGTCGACGATCCCGCTGTGGTACGCCGCCGCGAGCTCGCCGGCGACGGCCTCTTTCATGTCGAGGCCCTTGCGGAAAATGAGCGGCTTGGGGGTGGACACTGACTATCTGAGGTCGCGCGCCCGCGGGGTGATGTCGTCCACCGGCAGGAGTGCCGACACGCGAGCGCTCGGGATCGGATCACCGAAGAACAGGGCTTCGTCCGACACCGACGTGGCGCTCACCGGGGTGACGGCCGACGGAATCGCCGGGGCGGTGGACGGGTTCGTGCGTGCGGTCTGCACAACGGGTGCGCGCCGGCCGCCGCGCAGCACGTCGCGGATGTCGACGAACTGTCCGGCGGCCAGGCCGATGACGAGGCCCGCGGCCGCCGCCGCAGCAACCCACCGCTGCGCGTGCCCCTGCGTCGACGTTGCCGGACGGCCGAACTTCGGAAATCTCAGCACGCGGGCTGGACGCTCGAGCGCTTCGAGGCGCCGCATGATCTGCACCTGCTGCGCGGCAAGGCGCTCGGCGGGAAGCGCCTCGTCAGCCTCGGCCCGCGCGTCGTCGCGGAGCCGGTCGAGCCACGCCGTGAACGCCGCGTAGCGCGTCCGGCACGGCTGACAGGCGTTCAGGTGCGGATCGGTCGCGGGTTGCCCGCTCGCCGCGGACGCGCTCCAAATCTCGGCGAACGCGCCATCGTCGAGATGGCGGTTCGGGCTTCGGCTAAGAAGTGACACGGCGTTTCTCCCCTGTCGATCCACTGGCCGCAGGATCGTCGGCCAGCAGCGTGCGCAGACGACGGATCGCCCGAAACAGGTGCACGCGTACCGTGGACTCGTTGAGTCCGGTCAACGCGCTGACTTCGCGCGACGTGCACCCTTCGTAGTGGCTCAGCATGAACACCGACCGCTGACGTTCCGGCAGCCGCGACAACGCCGCCGCGAGCTTCTGCCTGCGTTCCCGTCCGAGTACCTGATCCTCAGGCGAAGGGCCCGCGCTGCGCACGCGCTCGGTAAAATCGCGCTGGCCGTGCTGAGGCTCGGGCATCGGCACCAGCCATCGCTCCCGCCGTGTGCGCGCCTTGATGCGATCCAGGCATCCGTTGATCAGGATGCGCGTGAACCAGACCTCGAAGGGCAGCTCCTCGCGAAACGACGACAGGTGCGAATAGGCCTTGACCAGAGCGTCCTGCACGGCTTCGTCGGCCTCTGCGGCATCCCGCAGGTAATGGAACGCGATCCGCGCGGCGCGCCGCTGGTGACGGGCGACCAGTTCGGCGTACCGCTCGCGGGCTTCCGCGTGCCGGCCCTCCGCCTGAAGGGCCTTCACGGCTGACGCTGCCGCGCTGTCGGCTTCGCGGGTGGGGATGCCCGCGGCCGGAGCTCCTGTCATGTGATTACGCTTCCCGGCTACCACCGTTTACCGCATCTCACTGCTGTCGTCCATTATAGCGGACAGCGTCCCGCCCGAATAGAATCACACGATGACCCAGGGGCGGCCGCGGGCGTCCGAGTTCGTCTTCGCCCGGCTCCGCTACGATTCCGGCGATTGGGACTACAACCCCAAGGTTGCCGCCAATATCCTCAACTCCGTCGTCGAGTACACGACGATCCCCGTCTACCCCGAGGAAGTCGTCATTCCGCCGTCCTCCGACGAGCTGCTCTCGTTCCCGTTCCTGTTCATGACAGGTCACAAGCTCGTGCGGTTCAGCCGGGACGAGCGCGATCGCCTGCGGCGATTCGTCGAGAAGGGAGGTTTCCTCTTCTCGGACGACTGCAACCACGACATCGAAGGGCTCTACGCCAGGAGCTTCGAAGAAGAGATGAGGACCATCTTTCCGCCGGGATCAGGCGGGCGGAAGGAGTCGATGCCGAAGCTTCCCAGGCGGCATCCCATCTATCGCAGTTTCTTCACGTTCGACGACGGCCCGCCGACGACCTCGCACGAGCTCAATGGGTGGGGAGACGAGATCGTGCACGACTACCTCCGCGGGGTCGAACACCAGCATCGCATCGGCGTGCTCTACAGCAACAAGGACTACGGGTGCGAGTGGGACTACGACTGGCGGAACAAGCGATTCCAGCGCGAGGACAACACCAAGTTCGGCGTCAACATCGTCGTCTACGCCATGACGAGCTGACGACGCGACGGAAACGGCGGGGCGGTCCTACGGGCGCGCCAGTTCGAGCGACGTGCCCGGGTAGTAGAAGCGCATGACGTCCTCGAGCGACGATCCTCCACGGATCCTCGCGAGCGCCCCCGCCTGGCACAGACCTACACCGTGGCCGAACCCGCGGCCGCTGAACACGAACACGCGACCATCACGCCGGACGTCGAACCACGTGCTTCGAATCGCGCGCGCCCCGAAGCTGCGCGACAGGACCTGCCTCACCGCGTCGGCACGAACCGTCGTGCCCGCGAGGAGTCCATCGGATCGTCGAGCGGCTCCCGACAGCGTTCTGCGGATGACCACGTCCTGCGCGCGCCCGGATTCGTCGCGCCGCGTCACTTCCACCCGATCGACGGCGCCAGGCGCCCTGGTGCGATCGTCGAGATCGAGCGCCTTGGCGAGGGCGACGGCATCGACGCGGTATTCCCACTGCGCGTGCGTTTCGTCGGGCACGCCGTCGTCGGCGTGCGACGTCAGGTAGGCACGATCGTCGCCGCCCCAGACGGCCGACGCGGTGCTCGTTCGTCCGCCGCAATCGGCGTGAAAGAGCGCCTGCGCCGGCGTCTCGTTGAAGCCGAGGACGACGCCTGCCGTTCGTTCGACGGCAGTGGCGGCCGCCTCCGCCCAGCGCGACGTGCGAACGCGATCGGGCTCGTACAGCTGGCAGTGCGTCGTGGCGCAGAGATCGAAGCCGTCACGCGCATGTCGTCCGGCGTGTGATACGGCGTAGGTGCGGCTGATGACAGCCTGCACCTCCAGCATGCGTTCGACGATCTCGACCTCGCCTGCAGCCGGGGCGAACTCACTGAGGATGCTCGCCCGGACGTACTCTTCGAGCGGGACGTCTCCGACGACAGACTCTCCGCGTTCGGTGTAGTGAACCCGCACGGATTCCGGAATGGCAAAGCGGGCAGAGGGAAATCTCGGGCGCAATGGAGCCGTCAGGCAGGCCGAGACCATGAGGCCGAGCAACGCCGCGACAGTGGTGCGCTTCACCATACCGGTGTATCGGCGGAGGTGAATGTTACAGTTAGGTCTGTCACATGGCGCGCGTACTGGTGATCGATGACGATGCGGGTGTGCGCGAGAGCATGGGCCGGATGCTTCGCGCGGCCGGCTATACGGTTTTGACGGTCTCGACCGGCGAAGAGGGGTTCGATCTCGCGCGAGGAGACGCGTTCGACGTCATCCTGTCGGACATGCGCATGCCCGGACTCTCCGGGATCGACGTGCTGCGCAAGCTGCGGGCCGTTCGCGTCGATGCCTCGTTCATCGTCATGACCGGCTTCGGCACCGTCGAGAGCGCCGTCGAGTCGATGAAGCTCGGTGCGGTCGATTTCGTACAGAAGCCGTTCTTCCGCGACGAGCTCCTGCTGCGCGTCCGCGCGGCCGCGGATCGGCGTCAGCTCGCGCGCCAGGTCGATCTCCTGCAGCGGCAGAACCAGCCCGATGCGTCCCTCGACGCGCTCGTCGGCGAGAGCCGCGCGATGGCGAAGGTCAAGGACATGATTCAGCGGGCCGCGGCGGCGCAGGGTACCGTGCTCATCACGGGGGAGACGGGCACGGGCAAGGAGCTCGCAGCCCGGGCGATTCACGCCGGCAGCCCGCGCGCCGACAAGGCTTTCGTGGCCGTCAACTGCGCGGCGCTCACCGAGTCGCTGCTCGAGGCCGAGTTGTTCGGGCATGCGAAGGGCGCGTTTACCGGAGCGGCCAGTGCGCGGGCCGGGCTGATCGAGCACGCCGAGCTCGGCACACTCTTCCTCGACGAGATCGGCACGCTCTCGAAAGGGCTTCAGGCGAAGCTGCTTCGAGCGCTCGAGTCCGGCGAGATCAGGCGCATCGGAGAGAACGACAGCCGGCACGTCGATGTCCGGTTCGTGGCCGCCACGAACATCGATCTGAAGGCCGCGACCGCGTCGGGCGAGTTTCGAACGGATCTCTACTATCGAATCCACGTGCACCACGTGCACATGCCTCTGCTTCGCGAGCGCGCGGGCGACATCCCGCTGCTCGTCGCGCATTTCCTGGCGCGGAACGCCAGGGGCACGTCGGTAACGACCTGTTCGGACGCCGCGCTTTCGGTGCTGACGGCGTACAGCTACCCGGGCAACGTCCGGCAGCTCGAGCACATCGTGCAGCGCGCCGTCGCGACCGCGCAGTCATCCGAGCTACAGCCGGAAGATCTTCCCGAGGAGCTTCTCGCGGAACCCACGGCGCCGCCGGCCGCCGAGGGAACGGTCGCCGCCGCGCGCGAGAAAGCGGAGCGCGAGATGATCGTCGCGACGCTCGCGAGGCACCGCGGCGAAATCAGTGCGACCGCGCGAGAGCTTCAGGTCAGCCGCACGACGATGTGGCGGCTCATGAAGAAACACGGCATCGAAGCGTGACCGCGTTTCATCCGCGCAACCCACCGCCTTTTCAGCTCTGAAACGCGCCGCGACTTGGCGGCCTGTCCCCTCAATCCCATTTTGCGCGTAACCGACTGACGGCAAACCGTCTGCGGCGTCCGCGGCCGCCGTGTGCGCTTGCGGCCCGAGTCTTGCCACCTCGACGGGAACCTCCGTGTGCCAGTCCGCACTCGCACGGCATTCAGCCATGGCCAGTCACAGCCCGGGATCGCTCCTCGTCGATCAGATGACGGTGAACAACCGTCGTCTCCTGTGGGAGCTGCAGACGATCAACGAGATCGCCGACGGCGTGAGCCGTTCGCTCGAGCTCGACGACGTCCTCACGGGCGCGCTGCAGAAGATCGTGCGCGCGTTCGACGCGCTCGGCGCGTCGATCAGGCTGCGCGACCATCGCACCGGAATCTACGAGGTGACGGCGTCGGTGGGCCCGCTGCGCACGCAGCAGCTGTGGGCCGGGTCCGATGCGTGGCTCAGCGACGAAGTCATCTCGACCCGCACCGGGGTCATCGTCGACGACCTGAAACAGCAGGTACCTGCGACGGTGAGGACCGATCAGATCGTCCGGAGCGGCATCAGCCTGCCGCTCCTGGCCGGCGACGACCTGCTCGGCGTCCTGACGGTCGGCGCCGCGAGCCCGCGGCGGTTCGATATCGCCGACGAGCGGCTGCTCGCGATCATCGCGGGACAGATCGTCGTCGCCGTCCAGAACGCGCGCCTGCACGACTTCGTGCGAAGCGGCAAGCAGGAGTGGGAGCGGACGTTCGACGCGATCAGCGATCCGATTGGCGTCTACGACCGCGAGCGGCGGCTGCTGCGGGGCAACACCGCGCTCGCGGCGCTGCTCGAGTGCCCGGTCACCAGCATGCGCGGCGCGACGTGCACCGATGTCGGCCTCTGCGGCGGCAACTGCCCGCACTGCGGGATCGGGCGCGCGCTCCTCGGCGAAGAGGGCGAGCGCGTCGAGATCACGCTGGCTGACGGCAGGATCTTCAGCGTGACGACGTTTCCGGTCGACGGCACCCTGGCGGGCGCGTCGGTCGTGCAGGTCGCGAAGAACGTCACCGAAGAAACGCGATCGGCCAGGCGGCTCCAGACGTTGAGCGACGAGCTCGGCAAGGCGAACGCGCAGCTGACCGCGACGCTCGAACGCCTGAAGTCGACGCAGGCTCAGCTGCTCCAGGCGGAGAAGCTCTCGGCGATCGGTCAGCTCGTCGCTGGCGTCGCGCACGAGCTCAACAATCCGCTGACGAGCGTGATTGGCTTCGCGCAGCTGCTCGAGAGCGAGTGGAAAACGGGCGACTGCCCGCGATCCCCGGAGGAGATCGGAAGCGATCTGCGCCGAATCGCGGAGGAGTCCGGCCGCGCGGCGAGCATCGTTCGCAACCTGCTCGCGTTCGCCCGGCGTCAGACCGCGGCGCGCGAGCCGCACGACATCAAGGACATCGTCGAACGCGTCCTCGCGCTGCGCGGCTACGAGTTCCGGCTGAGCAGCATCGAGCTGGTCACCGAGTTCGAACCCGGGCTGCCGCAGGTGATGGCCGACGGAGGACAGCTGCAGCAGGCGCTGTTGAATCTCGTGCTCAATGCCGAACGCGCGATGCGCGGCCGCGCCACGCGACGGCTGACCGTCGGAGCGCGCGTCGATCACCGCGCGGGCAGCGTCGAGATCTCGATCGCCGACACCGGGCACGGCATCGACCACTCGAATCTGAGCCGCATCTTCGATCCCTTCTTCACGACGCGCGACGTCGGGGAAGGCACGGGGCTCGGCCTGAGCATCTGCTACGGCATCGTCCGCGATCACGGCGGGCAGATCGCGGTCGCGAGCAAGGTGCAGGTCGGGACGACGTTCACGATCCTGCTGCCGGCGCGGACCGAGTCCGCGGACGACAACGCGACCGAGATCCTCGTGTCGCACCTCGATCAGGGCGAGCGCGAGTTCATCGCGGCCGCGCTTCGGGCCTGGGGCTTCGGCGTCGCCCTCGCCGACGGCGCGGACGAGGCGCTGCAGCGCTATCGGCGCGGCCACCTGCGCGCAGCGCTCGTGGACCGCGGCATCCTGGCGGCAAACCTGGACGGCTGGCGATCGGCGCGACAGGACGATGCCGCCCGCACGCCGCTCATCGTGATGTCCATGGCGACCGAGGACGGGGAAGTCGAGCGGTTCGGGAGCGAACAGGCGAGTGCCGTGCTCGCGCCGCCCTATCAGCTCAGGGCACTTCGCGCGGCGTTGACCGCGCTCATACAAGAGTAAGAGGGGGATTCATGGCGAGCCAACGACCGTTGCTCGTGATTGTCGACGACGAACAGGGCATTCTGGATGTCGTGTCCCGATTCGCGGAGCGGGCAGGGTTCGACGTGGCGACGTGCTCGCACGGACGCGACGCGATCGGGTTGATTCAGGCCCGCCGGCCGGACCTGGTGATGGTCGATCTGCGCATGCCCGAAGTGGGCGGGCTCGACATCCTGCGGGCGATCCGCGACGTCGACGCGCACTGCCAGGCCGTGCTGATGACGGGGTATGCCTCGGTCGACACGGCGGTGGAAGCCGTGAAGCTCGGCGCGTCCGACTACCTGACGAAGCCGCTCGATTTCGGACGCCTCGACCAGCTGCTGTCCGCGGTCCGCGACGAGCTCGACCGGCGGCGCAGCGTGCTGTCGATGGAAGGCGATCTCGCGAGGCGCCTCGAGTTCTGCGGGATGATCGGCCGTGCGCCCAGGATGCAGGATCTCTTCGGCATGATCCGCCGCCTGGCGCCGCACGTCCGCCTCGCCCTCATCACCGGCGAGACGGGCACCGGCAAGGAGCTCGTCGCGCGCGCGCTCCACAGCATCGGCCCGCGGCGGGACCGCCGGTTCATCGCCGTCAACTGCTCGGCGGTCAACGACACCGTGTTCGAGAGCGAGCTGTTCGGTCATGTTCGCGGCGGCATCCTCGGCGCGGCGGAGAACAAGCCCGGGTTGTTCGAGCTCGCCGACGGCGGCACGCTCTTCCTCGACGAGATTGGCGGCCTGCCGCCGACCGCGCAGGCCAAACTGCTGCGCGTCCTCGAAATGGGCGAGGTGAGCCGTGTCGGTGCGCTCGAACCGCGGCGTATCGACGTGCACGTGCTCGCCGCGACGAACCGGGACCTTCGCGCCGAGGTCGGCGCAGGGCGCTTCCGCGGCGATCTGTACTATCGACTCAACGTGGTCGAGGTGAAGCTCCCGCCGCTGCGGGATCGCCGCGAGGACATTCCCTACCTGACCGCGGCATTCGTTCGAGAGATTGCCGAGCGGCTGCAGAAGCCGCTGCGCGGGCTGACGCCGGGTGGGGAAAGCCTGCTCAACGAATCGGCGTGGGAAGGCAACGTGCGCGAGCTGCGCAACGTGATCGAGCGCGCGTGCATCCTTGCAGACGGAGAATTCGTGACGGAGCGGGAGCTCGTCGTGTGCCTGCCGCCAGCCGTCGCGATGACGCCGGCGCCCCGTGGGGCGAGCGCCGCGGGCCAGATGGCCGCGGAGTCGGACACGGACCTGCTGGTCAACGTCGAGCGCGATCACATTCAGCGCGCACTCGTACGCACCGGCGGCAACAAGAAGGCCGCGGCGCAGATGCTCGGGTTGAGCCGCCGCGCGCTCTACCGCCGGCTGGAGCGGCTGGATCTCTCCGCCACGATCGCGCGCCGGCGGCAGTCGGCGCTGGTCGGAGCGTAACGATGTCGAATCCGGGCACTACCTTGCGCAGGTCCACGACTACCGAAGACGCGGTTTCAGTGGACGTCGCGCGCCGCGTACTGGTCGTCGACGACGAAGCCAGCATCTGCACGCTCATGCGGCGCTGGCTCGAAGCGCGCGGGTACCGCGTATCGCTGGCCACCGATGCTCCCGGAGCGCTCGAACTGCTGTCGGCATCGCCGGCCGCAGTGGCGATCTGCGACCTGCGCATGCCGGGGCGCGGCGGGCTCTGGCTGACCGATCAATTGCGCCGCGAGTTTCCCGACACGGCCGTGATCATCGCGACCGGCGTCAGCGATGTCACCGCGGCGGTCGAAGGGCTCCGTCAGGGCGTGGTCGACTATCTGACGAAGCCGTTCGACCGTCAGCGGCTGTTCGACGCGGTGGCTCGGGCGGTCGAATGGCATCGAGCGGCCGCCGACTCGCGCCGCTGGCGCGAAGTCCTCGAGCGGGAGACGCGGCAGCGGCAGGCAAGGCTCGAGGCCGCGTTTGCCGCGCGGCTGGTCGACTCGGCGGACGCGCTCGACGTGCTGCTCGCGACGATTACCGCGGACAACACGGAGGCCTACGCGCACGCCCATCGCGTCGCCGCGCTTGCGGCCGGTCTGGCGCGCGCGCACGGGTTGACGGGCGCCGACATCGAAACGGTCGAGCGCGGCGGGCTGCTCCACGACGTGGGCAAGCTGGCCATGCCGGATGCACTGCTGCGAAAACCGGCCCCGCTGACGGCAGAAGAGCAGTGTGTGATTCGAATGCACCCGGCCGTCGGAGCCGCATTGATCGAGCGTGTGCCCTTCCTGGCCCCCTCCGCGCCGGTCGTTCGCGACGCACAGGAGCGCCTCGACGGGCTCGGTTATCCGTCGGGGAGCCGCGGCGACGCCATCTCACTCGGCGCCCGCATCGTCGGCGTCGCGGACGCGTACGACACGATGACACGGTCGCGTGTGTTTCGCGACGCGATCAGCCCCGCCGCCGCGCTCGCCGAGCTGACGCGATGCAGCGGGACCCAGTTCGATCCGCTGGTCGTGAAGACGTTTGCCGGGCTGGTCGGCGGCTGATCCCGCGAAAAGCGCTCGAAATCCGCCGTTTCCGGCGTCGGGTGAATTGACTCCCACCGCGCCTCCCGGTACGATCACTCCCTTTCACCGAGGCGGCCCAACCCCGAGCCGTTTTGCCGTTCACCAGGCTCACAGGCGTAAACGAGGAGAGATGGCACAGGCGCAGCAGTCGAACGGACTCGAGCTCCACGGCATTACGAACGTGGCTCGGGTCTACTGGAACCTCAGTGTTCCGGCGCTGTACGAGGAGGCGGTGCGCCGGCGCGAGGCGCTGATATCAGCGGAGGGCCCGCTGGTCTGCCGGACCGGCCAGCACACGGGCCGCTCGCCGAACGACAAGTTCATCGTGAGGGAGCCGTCGAGCGAAGACCGCGTGTGGTGGAGCAAGGTGAACCGGCCGATCGACGTGAGCCACTTCGATGCCTTGCACCAGCGGCTGCTGAACTACGTCGAGGGACGTGAGCTGTTCGTCCAGGACTGTCATGCCGGCGCCGATCCGCGGTACCGGCTTGCCGTGCGGATCATCACCGAACAGGCCTGGCACAGCCTGTTCGCGCGCCACATGTTCCTCGAGATTCCCGGAACGACGGGCATCGCCGCTCACACGCCCGACTTCACGGTCATCGACACGCCCGGATTGCACGCCGAGCCGTCGCATCACGGCACGAACTCGGAAGTCTTCATCCTGCTCAACTTTCAGAAGCGGCTCGTCCTGATCGGCGGATCGAGCTACGCCGGCGAGATCAAGAAGTCGATCTTCACGGTGATGAACTACCTCCTGCCGCTGCGCGACGTGCTCTCCATGCACTGCTCGGCCAACGTCGGACACGCGGGCGACGTGGCGCTGTTCTTCGGGCTCTCCGGCACGGGCAAGACGACGCTCTCGAGCGATCCCGAGCGCAACCTGATCGGCGACGACGAGCACGCCTGGAGCGAGGAGGGCGTGTTCAACATCGAGGGCGGCTGCTACGCGAAGATGATTCGCCTCTCCAAGGAGGCGGAGCCGCAGATCCATGCGACCACGAGGCGCTTCGGTACCGTGCTCGAGAACGTCAAGATGGACGCGATGACGCGGCAGCTGGACCTCGACGACGATACGCTGACCGAGAACACCCGCGGGGCCTATCCGCTCGACTTCATCGACAACTGGGTGCCGTCGGGACGGGCCGGGCATCCGCGGAACATCATCATGTTGACGGCGGACGCGTTCGGCGTCCTGCCGCCCATCGCCCGGTTGACGCCGTCGGCGGCGATGTACCACTTCCTGTCGGGCTATACGGCGAAGGTCGCGGGGACGGAGAAGGGGGTCACCGAACCGAAAGCCACGTTCAGCACCTGCTTCGGCGCGCCATTCATGGTGCTGCACCCGACGGTGTACGCGAAGTTCCTCGGCGAGAAGATCGCGCGGCACGACGTCCGCGTCTGGCTCGTCAACACTGGGTGGACCGGCGGCCCGTACGGCACCGGCGCGCGGATGAAGATCGGGCATACGCGAGCGATGATCCGCGCGGCGCTCTCCGGCGAGCTCGATTCGGCGGTCTACCAGACGGACCCCGTGTTCAATCTGTCGGTGCCGACCGCCTGCCCCGGCGTGCCGCCCGAGGTCCTCACGCCGCGATCGACCTGGAAGGATACTGCCGCGTACGACCAGCAGGCGCGTCGTCTTGCGCGGATGTTCGGCGAGAACTTCCGCACGTTCGAGGGCGACGCCGCTCCGGACGTCAAGGCCGCCGGGCCGCGCGCCGTCTGAGGCGCGGAATCCCCGGACGATTGAAGTAGACTCTTGGTCGAACCCTCATCGAACGCCTGATTGCTGTGGCCACGTACGAGCCTGTCATCGGTCTGGAGATTCACGCGCAGCTCCTGACTGACACGAAAATCTTCTGCGGCTGCAGCACGCGCTTCGGCGCTCCGCCCAACACCAACGTCTGTCCCGTCTGCCTCGGACTGCCCGGCGCGCTCCCCGTGCTGAACCGCCGTGTCGTGGAGTTCGCGATTCGCGCGGCCCACGCGCTCAACTGCGACGTGCAGCCGACGTCGGTCTTCGCGCGGAAGAACTACTTCTATCCGGATCTCCCCAAGGGTTACCAGATCTCGCAGTACGAGCGCCCGATCGCGACCAACGGCTACGTCGAATACGAGTCGGGCGGCGCGTCGCGTCGCGTGGGGATCACGCGCGCGCACATCGAAGAAGACGCCGGGAAGTCGCTGCACGAGGGCTTTGCGGATTCCGATCGCCGGACGTACCTCGACTTCAATCGAAGCGGCGTGCCGCTCATCGAGATCGTCACCGAGCCGGACCTGCGGTCGGCGGCGGACGCCGGAGAGTTCTTCAGCCGGCTGCGGGCGATCCTCGTCGCCATCGGCGTCAACGACGGCAACATGGAAGAGGGCAGCCTGCGGTGCGATGCCAACGTGTCGGTGCGGCCCGCGGGCTCGCCGACCTTCGGCACCAAGGCCGAAGTGAAGAACCTGAACTCGTTCCGCCACGTGCAGCGCGCGCTCGAGTTCGAGATCGAACGTCAGACGGCCGTCGTCAGCGGCGGCGGTCGCGTCGAGCAGGAGACGCGGCTGTGGGACACCGCGTCGGGCCGCACGCTCTCGATGCGCAGCAAGGAAGAGGCGCACGACTACCGGTACTTCCCCGAACCGGATCTGCTGCCGCTTCGGCTGAAGGCCGAATGGATCGAGGAAATCCGGCGCGGCCTGCCGGAGCTTCCCGACGCCCGCCGGCACCGGTTCGTCGCGCAGTACGGCCTTCCCGAGTACGACGCCGCGATCCTCACGCAGTCCCCGGCGATTTCCGCGTATTTCGAAGCGACGGCCGCGGCGGCCGGGAACGCGAAGGCCGCGAGCAACTGGATCATGGGCGAGCTGACGCGGAAGGTGAACGAGCTGGGGATCGGCATCGAGTCCGCCAGCCTCGCGCCGGAGGCGCTTGCAGGCTTGATTCGGCTCGTCGACTCGGGCACGATCACGGGGCCGATCGCCAAAGACGTGTTCGAGAAGATGTATGCGTCCGGAAAGTCCGCGGACGCCATCGTCGCGGCCGAGGGCCTGGCCAGCATCAACGATGACGCGGCGCTCGAGGCGGCGGTGCGGGACGCGATTGCGGCGAACGAGACGGCGGTTGCGCAGTATCGCGCCGGGAAGCAGCAGACGTTCGGCTTCCTCGTCGGCCAGGTGATGAAAGCCACGCGCGGGAAGGCGAATCCCGCCATCGTCAACGCCCTTATGAAGAAGATGCTGGAGTCGTGATCGAGGCGCACAACCTCTCGAAGCTGTACGGCCGGGGCGTCTACGCCCTGCGCGATCTCTCGTTGCGCATCGACAAGGGCGAGTTCGTCTTTCTGACCGGTCCGAGCGGCGCGGGCAAGTCGACCCTCCTTCGGCTGCTGCTGCGGCGCGACGTGCCGACGGACGGGCAACTCGTCGTCGGAGGCCGCGATCTCGCGTCGCTGAACGGCCACGAGGTGCAGGCGTACCGGCGCTCGCTCGGGTTCGTCTTCCAGGACTTCAAGCTGCTGCCGACGAAAACGGTCCTGGAGAACGTCGCCTTCGTGCCGCACGTGCTCGGGATGCCGATGACGCAGCAGCAGCGGCGCACGTTCCAGGTCCTCAAGTGGGTGGGGCTGCAGCATCGCATGAACGCGTACCCGATGGAGCTGTCCGGCGGCGAGCAGCAGCGCATCGCAATCGCGCGCGCGCTCGTCAACGATCCGATGATCATCCTGGCGGACGAGCCGACGGGCAACCTCGATCCGGATCTGTCCCTCGAAATCATGAATCTCTTCAGGGAAATCAATGCGCGGGGCACGACCGTGGTCGTCGCGACGCACGATCGCGAGCTGATTCGCCGCGTGGGGCGGCGCGCGCTCACGCTCGATCACGGCCGAATCGTCGAGGTGAACTGACGCGATGCGCGCGCTGAAGTACTTCGTGAACGAGGCGGCGGAGAGCCTGCTCAGGGGCTGGCGCGCCGCCCTGCTCGCGATCCTCACCATTGCCGCCGGCCTGTTCGTCCTCGGCTTCTTCGTGATGGTCAACAACAACCTCCAGCAGATCCTCGGCCGGTGGATGGAGTCCGCGGAGATGTCCGTGTTCCTCAAGGACGACATCACGAAGGAGCAGGTCCAGGCGATCGAAGGGACGATTGCGGCGAGCGGCCTGGCGCGGGAGCAGAAACATCTGTCGAAGGAAGACGCCGTCGCGAGGTTTCGTGAAGATTTTCCGGATCTCGCGGGCGCGGCTTCCCGGCTTGACCGCAACCCGTTTCCGGCGTCCATGGAAGTCCGTCTGGCGCCCGTGGCGCCCGGTGCGGCGTCGACCGTCGACGGTCTCGTCACGCGGCTCGGTGCCATGCCCGGCGTCGCGGATGTCCGCTACGACCGCCGGTGGCTCAGCCGCCTCGGGTCGGCGGTCCAGTTCCTCCGGACGGTCGGCCTCGTGATCGTCGGGCTGCTCGGGATCGCCGCCGCCCTCACGGTCGCCAATGTCGTCCGGCTGGCCGCGTATGCGCGGCGTGACGAAATTGAAATCATGCAGCTCGTCGGGGCCCCGTTCGCGTTCATCCGAGGCCCGTTCGTCGCCGAGGGGATCCTTCAGGGCGGGTTTGGCGCGCTCGTGGCGATCGCCTCATTGTGGGCGGTTTTCATGGTGGGCAAGGGCTGGTATGGACGCATGGCGCTCGAAGGGCTGGGGCTCAGCACGCTGGTGTTTCTTCCGGCCGGCGCCGTGTTGGGGCTGGTCGCGGGCGGCATGCTGCTCGGGTGCGTGGGCGGCCTGATCGTGGCGCGCACCGTCCGTTGAGGTCGCTCGAACGTCTAAACACAAATCCGTCTGTTGACACGGATTCCAGCCCGCGTTTACACTCGAAATACCCACCTCATATGTCCCAGGCAAGGAGTCGCATGGCACGCGTTGTCAGCCCGGCCGGGGTTTTGAGCTCACCTGTTTCACCAGTCACCAAACACGCAGATTTCTATCGAGCCGAGTTCACGAGGCACCGCCAGTGTCTCGCGGCGATGCGCGAGTACTTCTCGGAGAGCGCAATCACCGACGCGGACGCGGCGCTCGCGCGCGTGCTCAACGAGCTCGAACAGCTCTGCGCGAAAGACGACGCGGAGCAGGTGATAGCCGGATTGCTTCGAAAGTTCAACGCGGTCACCGGCCTTCATGGCTGGCTGGATCCGTCGCAGCGGCACTGACTCATTCTCTCCGCCAGCTTCGCGAACACGCCGATCAGATTCTCGCGGCGGCGGTCCGCGCCGTCGACCCGTCGCATCTCCTGACCGGCGATCGAGCGCGCCGCTCCATCGATCCCCTCGGCAGTTCAGCTCCGCTCTATGTCGTCGCGGCAGGCAAAGCGGCCTGGACGATGACGCGTGCGTTTTCCGAGCTCGATCTCGGACGCGTGAGGAGGGGAGTGGTCGCTGGCCCTCGCGTCGGAGACGCGGCGTTGCCTCCCCATTACGACTGGTTCGAGGCGGGGCACCCGTCGCCCAACAACGCAAGCGTGGCGGCGGCCCAGGCCGCGCTGGCGCTCGCGCGTCAGTCGAGCGCCGAGGCGGACGCGTGGCTGGTCGTGCTCCTCTCCGGAGGGGCGTCGGCGATGCTGACCGCTCCGGCGGCCGGCGTGACTCTCGAGGACAAGATCGCCGCGGGCCGCGCGATCATGCACGCCGGGCTGCCAATCGGCGCCTTGAACTGCGTCCGCAAGCATCTTTCCGACATCAAGGGCGGGCAGCTGGCGGCGGCTGCCGCAAGAACGCTCACGCTGGCCGTCTCCGACGTTCACTCGCCGGTCGCCGACGATCCGTCCGTGATCGGTTCGGGGCCTACCGTAGCCGACCCGACGACCTACGGCGACGCGCTGGAGATCGTGCGATCCGTGCCGGGCGTTCCCTCGCGGGTGCTGGAGCGGCTGGAGCTCGGCGCGAGCGGATCGCGGCCGGAGACGATCAAGCCCGGCGATCCCCGAGCCTCGAGTGCGCGCTTCGAAGTGATCGCGAATCGGCTCACCTCGCTCGATGCGGCCCGGCGCGCGGCAGAATCCCTCGGCTATACCGTCACCGTCGTCGACCGCGTCGTGGACGGCGAAGCGCGCGACGCATCGGCCGCATTCGTCGAGCGCGTGGGCGCCGCCGGCGCGACCGTCCGGCGCCCGCATTGCGTTCTCGCCGCAGGCGAGACGACGGTGACCGTCACCGGCACTGGACGGGGCGGGCGCAATCAGGAGTTCGCGCTCGCGTCGGCGGATCAGATGGAGTCCCTCAGGAGCCATCTCGGCAGTGACGCTGTCGTGCTTGCGAGCGCCGGGACAGACGGGGCCGATGGTCCGACGGACGCCGCGGGCGCGGTCGTGGACTCGACGACACTGAGCCGCGCACGGTCGCTGGGGCTCGACATTGCGTCGACGCTCGAGGCCAACGACTCGTATCATTTCTTCGAGGCGCTCGGCGATTTGATCAAATGGGGTCCGACGGGTACGAATGTGGGAGACGTCCAACTGCTGCTGATAGCGTGATGTGGGTATGACACCGACACGAATGGTTCTTGCCGGGATTGCTGCGCTCGTGGTCGCGTTCGGGGCGGGCTTCGCGTTTGGCGGGTCCGGCCGCTTCGTGGCCCAGAACGCGCTCGACGACACGCGCGCGCGCCTGGATCTCGCCGAAGCGCGCGGCCACCTGCTCGATGCGAGGGTGAGCCTGTACAACGTCAACTTCGGCGACGCGAGCAGGCACTTCGAGGAGAGCAAGGCGCCGTTGCGGCGCGTGCGCGAGCGGTACCAGCACGTGGGGAAGAATGCCGCCGCGGGAAGCATCTCGGCGGCGATCGAACATGTCGACGAGGCCCAGCGTCTCGCGGGCAAGCTCGATCAGGCGTCGAACGCGAAAGCGAACGACGCCCTCGAGGCCGTCAGAGTCGCGGCATCTCAGTAGCGACGCTATTTCAGAATCGTGGCCTTCACTTCGACGCTGATCTTCCGGTCGAGCGACGGATCCGCGGCCTGCGAGACGACGAGCGGCTTGCCATTTTCCAGGATCGTGACGATGCGTTCGTTGAGGCCCGACTGCGCCGAGCCCGCCTCAGCGGATGCCGCGGTATTTCCGGCAGCCGCCGCGAGCCCCGTCGGCTGATACGCGAGACCGAGCTCCACCTGCACGGCGCCCTCCCTGTTCCGGAGCACCATCGGACGCGCATCGACGTTGATGTTCACGTCGCGCCGGCCCTCTTTCGTCAGGATCCACCCGCTCGTCCTGATGCTCGCGTTGAACCGATCCGCAACGTGCATCGTGACCACCTTTCGCGATGGCTCGCCAGGCCCCGTCTGATCCAGGATCGTCAGCTCGAGGCGGATGTTCACGGGCTGCGCTTGTTCGGCCGGCCGCGCGGGAGCAGGTGCCCGTTCGGGCTGCTCCTTGACCGGAACTTGCGGCGGGGTGGATTGCGCGGCCGTCGTGATTCCCACCAGAAGGCACAGGCACGTCGTGGTCAGCAACTGTTTGAGCATGTTTCTCCTCGGCCGATCACTTCGGCGGTGACGGCGGCAACAATGGTGAAATCGCGATGCGTTCGATCGCCGGCAGAGGCCGGACGATGACGGAAGGGGCGGCGAGCGGCGCCACGGTGATCGGATCGATCGGAAGCAATCGATCGATTGATTCGGCGGCCGGCGGGTCCTCTCGATCGGGCGAGTGGGGTGGAAGCGAGGCCGCGCGGACGATTCTCTCCTCGGACCGCGGAGGCTCGGATTCGATCCTGCGCGGAGGAGCCTTGCTTGCGCGCGGTGCCGGGCGGTCCGGAACGCGAGGCGCCGCGGTCGGCGGTGGCGGCGATGTGACTGGCGGTCGCTGCGCAACGATGGCCGGGCGCTCGGGCGTTCGATCGACCGGCCGCGACAACACGACGAAGGTGATGATTCCGGCGGCTGCGAGCGCCGCAACGCCGAAGCGCATCCACACGGACGGCGCCGGTCTGGACTCGAGCCGGGCGAAAACCCGCTGCCTGAACCCGGGCCGCGGCTCCGCGCTCATGATCTCGCGCACGGCGCGATCGATGACCGCGTCCGCCGCGTCGCCGCGTTCCATGTCCCATTCACTCATGCGGGTAACCAACGGCCGCCATCTTCTGCTTGAGTACCCGTCGCGCCTCGGACACGCGCCACTTCACGGTTCCAATCGGAACGCCCAGGATGTGGCTGATCTGCTCGTAGGTGTAGTCCCCGGACCCGGCCAGCAGCAGGGCGTCACGAAGTTTGCGGGGCAAGGTCCGGATGAGGACCTTGACGGTATGCTGCAGCTGGGACCCCGCCAGCGTGTCCTCCTGCGAACGTTCGTCACCAGGCATTTGCTCGATCCAATTCGTGACTTCGCCCTCGGCTTCTGTCGGCGTGACCGTCAGCTTGAGCCAGCGGGCCATGCTCTTCCGCCGATCCAGGGCCTTGCGCCACGCGATGGCGAGCAGCCAGGTCCGGAACGCCGCTTCGCCCCGGAAGCTTCCGAGCTTCCGGTACGCCATCACGAACGCGTCTTGCGCCACGTCGTCGGCTTCGGCCGCCGAGCCGAGGGCAGCCAGAGCGGCCCGAAACACCGCCCGGCGGTTCCGTTCGACCAGTTCCCCGAACGCATCCGCGTCCCCGGCCTGCGCCAGGCGCACCAGGTCCAGGTCGGAAACCTCTACGGGTTCGGCTCCGGTCACACAGTCTGTAGACTCAGCCGGTCGGGCCACAGTTGGAAAAAGTGTTATCGACCTAAGATGAGGACATCATGAACCACGAACAGCTGCTGCAGCTGATTCGCGACAAAATCGAGCACCCGGCGACGCCGCGCGAGCTGGTGCAACGACTCAAGATACCGCGCGACGACCGTCCCCACATCAAGCGCCTGCTCAAGGAACTGGTGGCCTCCGGCTCCCTGATCGAAACCAGGGGCAATCGGTACGGACTTCCCGATCGCATGAACCTCATCGTCGGGCGCATCACCACGCACCCGCGCGGATTCGGCTTCGTGGTTCCTGATCGTCCCGTCGAGAACGTGACGGGGGACATCTACATCGCCGGCAGCAACCTGAACCAGGCGATGCACGGCGATCGCGTGGTGGCGAGGGTCGAACGGGTGAGCGACCGCGGGGCCGAAGGGCGAATCCTGAGAATCCTCGAACGCGGCGCCACGACGATCGTCGGGCGCTTCGAGGCCGGCGGATCCGGGCACGGCTTCGTGGTTCCGTTCGATCGGCGTCTCATCATGGATCTGCAGATCGCCGACGATGAGCAGAGTACCGCGAAGCCCGGCGACATGGTGTGCGCCGAGATCACCCGCTGGCCAACTGCAGCGCGGGGACCGCTGGGACGGATTGTCGAAGTGCTCGGGAATATCGACGAGCCAGGCGTCGACATCGAAATCATCATCAGGAAGTACGGGATTCCCGACGAGCACAGCCAGGAAGCGGTTCAGGAAGCCTCGCGGCTCGGGTCGGCCGTTCGCGAGAAAGATCTCGCGGGCCGGACGGACTTCCGGTCGACGGTGACCGTCACAATCGACGGCGAGCACGCCCGTGACTTCGACGACGCGATCACGATTGAGAAGCTGGAGAACGGCAGCTACTGGCTCGGAGTCCACATCGCGGACGTCGCGCACTACGTGCCGGAAGGCGGCGCGCTCGACGAGGAGGCCTACGAGCGGGGCACGTCCGTCTACTTTCCCGAGCGCGCGGTGCACATGTTCCCCTCGGAGCTGTCCACTGGCCTGTGCAGCCTCAATCCCGACGTCGATCGCCTGGTGCAGTCCTGTCTCATGGAGATCGATCCGCGCGGCACCGTCGTCCGGTACGAGCTCCATGACGGCGTGATCCACAGCGACGCCAGGATGACGTATACCGACGTCAACGCCATCCTGACGGACCGCGACGAGGCCACGACCGCCAGGTACCGCGAGCTCGTGCCCAAGCTCGAGCAGATGCGCGAGCTCTTCGAGATCCTCAATCGGCGGCGGCGCCGGCGCGGCTCGATCGACTTCGACCTCAAGGAGCCGGAGATCGTGCTCGACGACGAGGGTATGGTCGAAGCGATCATCGCCCTCGAGCGCAACGTCGCGCACCGGCTGATCGAGGAGTTCATGCTGGTCGCGAACGAAACGGTCGCGTCGCATCTCAGCGAGCACGACGTTCCGACGCTCTATCGGATCCACGAGGAACCGGATCCGTTGAAGGTCGAGGAGTTCGAAGAGTTCATCTCGACGCTGGGCCACAGCCTCAGCCGATCCGGATCCGAGGTCAGCCCGCGCGACTTCCAGAAGCTGGTGCAGCGCATGCACGGCACACCGGAAGAGAAGCCGATCGCCTTCCTGATGCTGCGGACGATGCAGAAGGCGCGCTACGACCCCTCGAACCTGGGGCACTTCGGCCTCGCCGCGGAGAACTACACGCACTTCACGTCGCCGATCAGGCGCTATCCGGATCTCGTCGTCCACAGGACGCTTCGGGAATCGCGGCGCCACATGACGGAGGAGCGCCGGAACGATCTCACCGAGGACCTGCCGGAAGTCGCCCGTCATACCTCGGAGCGTGAGCGCCGGGCGGACGACGCGGAGCGCGAGCTGGTCCAGTGGAAGAAAGTGCGGTTCATGGCGGACAAGGTCGGCGACGAGTTCGAGGGCTACGTCACCGGCGTCACTGCCTTCGGTCTCTATATCGAGCTCGTCGAGCACTTCGTCGAGGGGCTCGTCCACGTGTCGACGATGGCCGACGACTACTATCGATTCGTCGACCGGGCGCACATCCTGCGGGGCGAGAACAAAGGTAAGACCTATCGACTCGGCGATCGGGTCAAGGTGCAGGTCGTCAAGGTCGACATGGAGCGCCGCCAGGTGGACCTGGGCCTCGTCGAGATCCTGGACGCGGTGCGCGAGTCGGAACGGAACCGCGGACCACGTGTCAGCCGAAGCCGGGCGAACCGGCCGCAGAAGGGCGCGATGCCGGCTGGCGCGGCGCGCGCACGAAAGCAGCGGCCGGGCAGGAAGGAACGCGCGGCTCGCCGGAAGCGCTGAACGACCGTGCGCTCCATCGTCATCGGCACGGCCGGGCACATCGATCACGGGAAGAGCGCGCTCGTCCGCGCGCTGACCGGCACGGATCCCGATCGTCTCAAGGAAGAGCAGGAGCGCGGGATTACGATCGATCTCGGGTTTGCCCATCTGCTCGAGGGGGACACGAACCTCGCGTTCGTCGACGTGCCGGGCCACGAGCGCTTCGTCAAGAACATGCTCGCGGGCGCGGGCGGTGTCGATCTCGTCATGCTCGTCGTCGCGGCCGACGAGTCCGTCATGCCGCAGACCCGCGAGCACTTTCACATCTGCCGGCTGCTGCGCGTGCCCGCCGGGGTCATCGTCCTCACGAAGACTGACGTCGCCGACGCGGAGACCGTGGATGTGGCGTCGATGGAAGTGCGCGATCTGGTCCAGGGCTCGTTCCTGGGGAACGCGCCGATCGTGCCGGTCTCGTCCCGCACCGGCGACGGTCTCGACCGGCTCCGCGGCGCCATCGTCGATGCGGCGAACGCGATTCCCGCGCGGGAAGCGAGCGGCCCGGTGCGGCTCCCGATCGATCGCGTGTTCTCGCTGAAGGGTTTCGGGACGGTGACGACCGGGACGCTTGTGTCGGGCACCATCCGGGAGGATGCCGAGCTCGTCGCGCTTCCGGGAGGAAGGGGCGTCAAGGTCCGGGGGCTGCAGGTGCACGGGCGCCGGGAATCGTCTGCGACAGCGGGCCGCCGGGTTGCCGTCAATCTCGGTGGCGTCGACGTCGAGGAGCTGAGCCGCGGCGACACGCTGACCGAGGCGGACGCGTTCGAGCCCAGCCGCCGGCTCGATGTCGTGATGGAACTGCTCGCCGATGCGCGCCCGCTGCGGCATGGCGCGCGCGTGCGGTTCCACAGCGGAACCACGGAGCTCCTCGGGCGCGTGGCGCTGGCCGGCGGCGCGGCGGATGCGGCTTCCGTTTCGTCGGCGGGCCCATTTGGGGAAACGACGCCCGTGTACGCGCGAATCAGGCTCGAGTCGCAAGCCGTCGTCACGCGCGGCGATCGGTTCATCCTGCGTGCGTACTCGCCAGTCGTCACGATCGGCGGGGGAGTCGTGCTGGATCCGCAGCCGGCGCGCGGCTCGATTCGCCGCGATGCCGCGCTCGACCGGTTCCGGCGTCTCGATCCAGTGCATAGCAGCGACGACGACGCGATCTGCGCGTTCATCGAAGACAAGGCTGGGGCCGGCGTGACGCGGCTCGCACTGCGCGCGCGGTCCGGGCTGCCCGGTCCCGCAGTGGAGCAGGCCGTCGCTCGTCTGGCCACCGCGGGCAAGGCCACCGTGCTTGGCGATCTGATCGTGTCGCCGTCCGTCCTCGAGGCGCTCGCGGAACGGCTCGTGCGCGAACTGGCGAGCCATCACGCGACGAGCGCGCTGTCGGAGGGAATGCCGCGCGAAGAGGCGCGCGATCGGATCTTTCGGCGCGCGCATCCCGCAGTGTTCGAGCGCGTGCTGGAGACGCTCTCGGCCGCGAAGCGGATCGCAGGCCGCGACCGGCTCGCGCTTGCGGGCCATCAGGTATCGCTCACGCCGCAGGAGTCGGCTGCGCAGGCCGCGATCGAACGGGTCTATCGCGACGCGAAGCTCACGCCGCCGGACCTTGGTGCCGCCGCACAGGAGACAGGTGCTTCCCGCGCAATCGTCGATCGCGTCGTCGGTCTCCTGGTCCGCAACCGGACGCTGGTCAAGGTGGAGAGCATGCTCTTCCACGCGTCGGCGCTGGAGGAGCTCAAGGAGAATATCCGCGCGCTGAAGTCGGAGGCAGGAACGGCGCGCGTCGACGTGGCTTCGTTCAAGGCGCGCTATGGAGTGACGAGGAAATACGCGATCCCGCTGCTCGAGTATCTGGATCGCGAGCGGGTCACCCGCAGGCAGGGGGAGACCCGGGTCGTGCTCTAACGATTCGCGTCGTCGCTGCGGTTGGCTTCCTTGAAGTTCTTGATGCCCTTGCCGATGCCGCGCCCGATCTCGGGCAGCCGGCTGGCGCCGAAGATCAGCACGATCAGGAACAGAATGACGATTAATTCGGGAATCCCGAGACCCATATCAGCTCCTTCATCGCTGCGGGAGAGATCACGATTCTAGCAGATCGGCGTGATCCGCGCCGATCCTGCGCAATCCGCGAGATCCGCGCCGATCCTGAGTGATCCGCGAGATCCGCGTGATCCGCGTCTATCCGAAGAGCTCCAGCATCAGCCGCCATTCCAGCGTTTGCAGCAGCCGGCGTCGGAGCCCGTCGTAGCTTTGGCGGCCCGCCACGAGGTCGGCCATGATGGCGCGGATGGCGGCGCTGCGAGACAGCGCCTTCATCAATAGGGCGATGAAGCGGGGCTGGAAAAACCTCGCCTTGATGCGCGCCGCCCGCGCCAGCTCGGCGTGGATGTCGTGGCGGACCCTCTCGACGTACGTTTCGCCGACCCGATGTCCGTCGAGCACGGCGTCAGCAGCGATGTCTCCGGATTGCAGCGCGAAGTAGATGCCCTCGCGGGTGATTGGATCGACCAGTCCCGCGGCGTCCCCGACCAGGAGCCAGCCGGGCCCGGCGGGCCGCTCGCGCTCGAGCGCTTCCAGGCTGAGGGAAGGGATCGGCCAGCTGTAGCGTCGAAGGGTGCCGCCCTCCCCGAACTGCCGGACGATCCACTGCCGTGTCGCCTCCTGAAGCTGCGCGGCGCTCGCCTGGTCCGCCTGCGCGCAGATCCCGATCGCGAGATGATCGGGCCGCGGAAAGGACCAGAGGTAACCGGGAGGATCGTTCTCGAACGAGACGACGATCTCGCGCGACGATCGACCGTCGACGAAGTATCCGCTGGCGACCGACAGATCGGCCCTGGCGAAGGGATGGGCGACCGTACCGGCGAACCAGGCTGTTCGCGCCATCGGCGCCGACTATCCACGACGCGGCGAATTGTCCTGTGCGGCTCTCGACGGTCCACGCGTCCCGATCGCGTCGGACCCTTGTGACGCGCTCGGACAGGAGATGCGCCCCGGCGGCGGCTGCCGCGTGCATCAGCGAGCTGTCGAATTCGCGGCGGCCGGCGACGACGAGCGGTGGATATCCGGACTGGTCGGCGAGCAAGTCGACGCTCGCCGTGCGGTCCTGATGCGAGAACGTCGCGCCGGTGATCCGGACCGCGTCGAGCGCCCGTGGATCGAGCGCTGCGCCGACCAGTTCCAGCGCGCGGCCCGTGACGCCGCCGCCGCACGGTTTCTCCCGAGGATGACTGCCATCGGCAAGGGCAACGCGCGCGCCGGCACGCGCGAGGCGCTGAGCGGCCCACGAGCCGGACGGGCCGGCACCGACGACGAGGACGTCATAGCGGGGCATTTTGCCGAGGCTCGAAACATCCGATCGCAGCCGATCGTAAGACAGTTGTCCAGCGTGATGGACAAGCCGCGTCAAATCCACGCGGAAAGGCCTGAAACGGGGCCGCAGCACCCCGGCCTTTATCTTGCACCTTGCGCATCACGGCGACGTCAGCCACAATGCTTATGGGGACGTCTAAAACTCCAGAGTCGCAACCCTAACATGCCCGAGTCCTATCAGGGCGCTAGCCCGAACGCACGATTGCTGGCAGGCACGACCGAGTTGTCGGCCAAGGGCTCCGTCCGTTTCGGCAACGCGTTCAGCGTGTCCGCGGTCACCCACGTCGTCATCGCGCTGCTCGTGCTCTTCATCATCAGCCTTCCGGCTGCGCCGCTCGCGCCGATTCCTGACAACTTGTCCCTCAAAGGGCTGATCTGGACCGTGGCGCCGGGACCGGGCGGCGGTGGCGGCGGTGGCGGGAACAAGACACCGGAACCGCCGCGCAAGGCCGAGCTTCCGGCCAAAGACAAGCTCACGGTTCCGGTCGCGAAACCGGAAAAGATGAAGGCGCCGGAAGAGCCCAAGCCGGAACAGAAAATCACGCTTCCCGCGCAACCCGTTGCCTCCGGCGTGCAGGAGCTGCCGGGCGCCATCAGCCAGGTCATCAATCCCACACTCTCGCTCGGCTCCGGCACGAACGGCGGGGCCGGCACCGGGAAGGGCACGGGCAGCGGCAGCGGCGACGGATCGGGCGTCGGGCCCGGCACCGGCGGCGGGTTCGGCGGCGGCGCGTACCGCCCAGGAAACGGCGTCACGCAGCCAACGCTGGTCCGCGAGGTCAAGCCGAATTACACCGCCGATGCCATGCGCGCGAAGATCCAGGGCGTCGTCTGGCTCGAGGCCGTCGTCACGGAAAACGGATCGGTCGGTCAGGTTCGCGTGACACGCTCGCTCGATCCGACCTTCGGCCTCGATCTCGAAGCCGAGCGAACCGTGAAGAAGTGGCTCTTCAGGCCGGGAACTCGAATGGGGCAGCCGGTGGCCACCCTCATCGAGATCGAGATGTCGTTCACGCTGCGTTGACAGCTCCCAGCCTTCAGCTCTCAGCTTTCAGCTTCCAACTGGGTTTAGTTTCCGCGCACTTCCCGGCACTTCCATGAGTGCTTGTGCGCGAGCTGAGAGCTGTGAGCTGAAAGCTGAAAGCTAAACCAGCTACCTTTTTCCCCTGACCGCGTAATCGACCCAGCACGCCTCCGGATCCACCGACACATCGAACAGATCCTCGGCGAGCGCGGCGCCCGGCCGCACCGTCGATGCGCCCGTCTCGAAGACCGTCGGATCGAGCGCGCGCTCGATCTGCGTCCGGATATCGTCGATGTGCAGACGCGTCGCGCGATCGGTCGTGCGCACCGTGGCGGCACGAAGGTCGGCGTCGAGAGTTTTCAATTCGCCACGGAAGAACGCGCGCGCGTCGTCCACGGCGGCGAGACGTCCGTTGATGCGATCCGCGAGGGTGTCGACGTAGGCCCGCTGAAGGTTCCGGCGATACGCGTCGACCTTGATCGCCGAGCCGTTGTAGAACTCGGCCCAGATCCCCTTGCGCAGATCCGCCAGGAAGTCGAGCGGGCGGTACGACGCCACGCCGTCGAGCGCTTCCTGCTCGACGAGCCTGGCGAGGCGCGCGCTGCTCAGCAGCGAGTTGAGCACACGGAGTTGACCGGTCCGCACGCGATCGAGGACGCCGACGGGTTCGATTCGGCGCAGGATCTCGGGATTGATCGCCCACGTCGGCGTCTGGAATGCGTTGTCGTTGACGAACTTCACCGCGCCGGCCTGCTTCTCGCGCGCGATCGGCTTGAAGAGCACGCCCTGCTGGCCGATGTTCTTCTGCTGCGTGTTGAAACCGCCGACGATCGCGGCAACGTGATTCATCTCGGTGGCCCACTGGCCGAGCATGCGTCCGTAGACCTCGTCGAGATCGTCGTACGGCTCGCCAGTCTTCGTCGTCGTCGCGGTCAGCAGCATCGCCGCAACGCGCTGCAGGTTCTTCAGGCCGAGTGCCGTTGACGCGACCGCGTCCTCGTCGCCGACCGCTTCGGTCAGTTCGCCGGGATCGGAGCCGGCAGAACCGGTGGTGGAGAAGCGGAGCTACGGCGTCTCGTCCTGCTGCCGCGCCCACTCGTCCAGCGTCTTCTTCTCCTCGTCTGGCGTTGTGCGCGGTCGGAATCGGCTTGTAGCCCCACATCGTCGCCCACTTGTCGTACGGGCCGATGCCGGGCACGAGATCGGCGACGTCGATATTGTCTTCAGGCTGCGCTACGTAGTTGAAGCGCGAATAGTCCATCAACGTCGGCGTGTGGCCCATCTTCTTGACCCACTCGCGATCGCGGACTTTCGCGGCTGGGTACATCGAGCTGGCTTTCATGTTGTGCTGGAACCCGAGCGTGTGGCCGACCTCGTGGGCAGCGACGTACTCGACCAGACGGCCCATGAGATCGTCGGGCAGCGGCAGCGTCTTGGCTCGCGGATCGAGCGGCCCGACCTGCACGAAGTACCAGTTCCGCGCCAGGTTCATGACGTTGTGGTAGAACTGGATGTCGCTTTCGAGAATCTCGCCCGAACGCGGGTCGTTGATGTGCGGCCCTGACGCGTTCTCAATCGTTGACGGCAGCCAGCGGATCACCGAGTAGCGCGCGTCCTCCGGACTCCAGTCGGGATCCTGCTCCGGCGTCGGCGCGTCTTTCGCGATGATCGCGTTCTTGAATCCGGCGGCCTCGAAGGCGGGCTGCCAGGCTTCGACGCCCTTCTTCATGTACGGCACCCACTTCTTGGGCGTCGCCGGGTCGATCCAGTAGACGATTGGCTTCACCGGTTCGGACAAGGCCGCATTCGGATCCTTCTTCTCGAGCCGCCAGCGCGTGATGAAGCGGCGCTGCGGCGAGCGATGCTCGTCGCGGCCGTAATCGATGTTGCGCACCGAGAAGTAGCCGACGCGATCGTCGAACAGCCGCGGCTGCATCGGCTTCTCCGGCAGCAGCACCATGCTGTAGTGCATCAGCACGCTATGCGAGCCGGCGCGGAGCGGCGTTGCGCCGCGGCCGCCGCCGGGAGCCGGCGTCGGGGGACCACCGCGGCCGCCGGCCGCTGCCGGCTCCGGCGGATTGTTGTAGGTGTGGGTCGCTTCGATCTCGATGTTCTCGGGGAACGCCACCGTGCGCTCGACGAACGACCGCGCCGCGTCGAACGCCCGCGCGCCGACGCGCGTCCGTCCGCTGAACTCCGGCACGTCGGTCGTGAAGAGCCGCGTCACCTCGATCACCGCGGCGTCGTCCTTGCCCAGCGCCTCGATGTTGAACGCCATCAGGATCGGACTGTAGTTGGAGGCATCGACCGCCCTGGCGATCGGCGTCGCCGCGTCAGCGACGACGTCGTAGGCGATGGCCCGGAGCAGGATCCGGTCGCCGCGGCGCTCCCACCTGACGACGCGGTTGCCGGCCGACTGTCCGCCGTACCCCGCGCCGAGCGTCGTCCGCGCAATCTGGCTGACCCAGAGGAACTCGCGGCCGAGGCGGTCTTTGGGAATCTCGTAGTAGACGCGATCCTTGATGCGGTGCACCGTGAAGATGCCGTCATCGGACTTCGCGTCCTTCGTGATGACGCGATCGTACGGACGGATTTCGGGTTCAGGCGCCCGTCCTCCCCGTCCGCCCCCGGCTTGCGGTGGATCCTGCGTCGCGGGATCCTGGGCAAACGCGTTTGCCGCCGACAGCGTTGCCGCCAGGGCCAGCGTCAGGTATCGAACTCTCATATCCACCCCTCCTCCATGCGGACCATCACCGCCAGATGGTAACTCAGCCCGGCCACGCACCTCTATACTCATGCGCATGACGACTTACCGCGTCCTGATTGCCGCCATTATTGTGGGCTGGGTTTCGGCGGGGGAGGCCCGGGCGCAGTCGTACCCGCAGCCAGCCGAAGCCGATTTCGTTGTCCGCAACTTTCGCTTTCAGAGCGGCGAGACGCTCACGGACGTGAAGATGCACTACCGGACCGTCGGCACACCGCGGAAGGACGCCGACGGCGTGGTGCGGAACGGTGTGCTGATCCTGCACGGAACGGGCGGGTCCGGTCGAGGGTTTCTGACCGACGGCTACGCGGGACGCCTGTTCGGCAAGGGGCAGCTGCTCGACGCCGAGCGCTACTACATCATCCTGCCGGACAATCTCGGTCACGGCGGCTCGTCGAAGCCGAGCGATGGCCTGCGAATGAAGTTTCCGAAGTACGGCTATACCGACATGGTGCGGCTGCAGCACGCGCTCGTAACTCAGGGCCTCGGCCTGTCGCACCTCCACCTCGTGATGGGCACCTCGATGGGAGGCATGCACACGTGGCTCTGGGGCTACATGTTCCCGGACTTCATGGATGGTCTGGTCCCGCTCGCCAGCAATCCGGTCGAGATCGCCGGGCGCAACCGCGTGTGGCGCAAGGCCCTCGTGGACGCCATCGTGACCGATCCGGAATGGCGCGATGGGAACTACACGTCGCCGCCTCGAGGCATGGCGAGCGCGATCGGGTTTCTCCTGATGGCGACGAGCGTGCCGCTGCAGTGGCAGCGGCAGTACGCGACGGCCGAGGCCGCTGACAAGTAGCTCGCGGCGCAAGTCGCCTCGCGAATGGCCTCGACCGACGCGAACGACATGATCTATTACTTTCGCGCGTCCGAGGACTACAACCCGGCGCCCCACCTGGAACGAATCACCAAGCCGCTCGTTGCGATCAACTCGGCCGACGACTTCGTCAACCCGCCCGAGTTGCCGATGATGCGCGAGCTGATGGGCAAGGTGAAGCGTGGCCGGTTCGTGCTGATCCCGATCTCGGACCAGACGCGCGGCCACGGCACCCATTCGCTGCCGCAGGTGTGGGCCGCCGAACTCGAGCGGTTTCTCGCCGAGCTGAAATAAAAAGCCGGCGGGGATTGCTCCCCGCCGGCTGACTGTCGACCGTCGACACGTCGACTGTGACTGTCGACTGTGACTGTCGACTGTGACTCTCGACTGTGACTCTCGACTAACGACTCTCGACTGCCGACTTCAGTACATCCCACCCATGCCGCCGCCACCGCCCTGCATCGGCGATTCCTTCTTGTCCTCGGGAATCTCGGAGACGAGCGCTTCCGTCGTGAGCAGCAGCGACGCGATGGACGACGAGTTCTGCAGCGCCGTCCGGACGACCTTGACCGGATCGATGACGCCCGCCTGCACGAGGTTCTCGTACTTGTCGGCCGCGGCGTTGTAGCCTTCCTCGCCCTTGCCTTCCTTCACCCGCTGGACGACGATCGAGCCTTCCTGGCCCGCGTTCGACGCGATCCAGCGGAGCGGCTCCTCGATGGCCTTGCGGATGATCTCGACGCCGACTTTCTGATCGCCCTCGAGCTTCAGCGACTCGAGCGCCTTGCTCGCGCGAATCAGCGCCACGCCGCCGCCGGGCACGATGCCCTCTTCGACGGCCGCCTTGGTCGCGTGCATCGCGTCCTCGACGCGCGCCTTCTTCTCCTTCATCTCGGTTTCGGTCGCCGCGCCGACCTTGATGACCGCGACGCCGCCCACGAGCTTCGCCAGGCGCTCCTGGAGCTTCTCGCGGTCGTAGTCGGAGGTCGTCTCTTCGACCTGCGTGCGAATCTGCTTCACGCGGCCCTCGATAGCGCCCTGAACGCCCGAGCCCTCGACGATCGTCGTGTTGTCCTTGTCGATCGTCACCTTCTTGGCCTTGCCCAGGTCGTCGAGCTTGATGTTCTCGAGCTTGAGGCCGAGATCCTCGGTGATGGCGCGGCCGCCCGTGAGCACCGCGATGTCCTCGAGCATGGCCTTCCGGCGATCGCCGAAGCCCGGAGCCTTGACGGCCGCGGCCTGCAGCGTCCCGCGCAGCTTGTTGACGACGAGCGTGGCGAGCGCCTCGCCGTCGACGTCCTCGGCGATGATCACGAGCGGACGGCCCGCGCGCGCGACCTGCTCCAGCAGCGGCAGGAGGTCCTTCATCGAGCTGATCTTCTTCTCGTGGATCAGGATGACGGGGTTCTCGAGCACGACTTCCATGCGCTCGGGATCGGTCACGAAGTACGCGGAGAGGTAGCCGCGGTCGAACTGCATGCCTTCGACGACCTCGAGCGAGGTCTCCATGCTCTTGGCTTCCTCGACCGTGATGACGCCGTCCTTGCCGACCTTCTCCATCGCCTCGGCGATGATGCGGCCGATCGTCTCGTCGCTGTTCGCCGAGATGGTGCCGACCTGCGCGATCGCCTGACCGCTGACCGGCTTCGCCTGCTTCTTCAGCTCGGCGACGATGACTTCCACGGCCTTCTCGATGCCGCGCTTGAGCTCCATCGGGTTCGCGCCGGCGACGACGTTCTTCGCGCCCTCGCGGAAGATCGCCTGCGCGAGCACGGTGGCCGTCGTGGTGCCGTCGCCCGCGATGTCGGACGTCTTGCTCGCGACCTCACGCACCATCTGCGCGCCCATGTTCTCGAGGGGATCCTTGAGGTCGATTTCCTTGGCGACGGTCACGCCGTCCTTCGTGATCGTGGGCGAGCCGAACTTCTTGTCGAGGACGACGTTGCGTCCCTTGGGACCGAGCGTCACCTTCACCGCGTTGGCGAGGCTGTTGACGCCGCGCAGGATAGCCTGGCGCGACTCCTCACCGTAAACAATCTGCTTTGCCATAGTGCCTGATCTCCGTCTGATGATCCTGATGGTCCGGCTGACGCCGGACGCTGCTGTTTTTCTCGAGAGTCCGGCTGACGCCGGACGCTACTGAATCACGCCGAGAATCTCTTCCTCGCGCATGATGAGGTACTCCTCGCCATCGAGCTTGATCTCCTGGCCGGAGTACTTGCCGAAGAGGATGGTGTCGCCGTCCTTGACGTCGAGCGGCGTGATCTTGCCGTCCTTCTCGACCTTGCCCTTGCCCACCGCGATGACCTTGCCCTGCTGCGGCTTCTCCTTGGCGGTGTCGGGAATGATGATCCCGCCGACTTTCTGCTCGCCCTCCTCGAGGCGCTGCACAATCACGCGGTCGTGCAAGGGGCGAATCCGAACTTTCGTCTGTGTCGCTGGCATACGGTCTAACTCCGTTAGATTGAGGGTTGAACGGTTGAGTTGGTCGTAAAAGCCGTGTAAATGAAGCCCTGCCACCCTGTCGCTTAGCACTCAACGGTGGCGACTGCCAATTCTACAGGAACCCGTCGGGGGGTTGTCAAGCAGTCAAGGCGGGGGAGTGCTAAGTGGGGATCGGCCGGTCGTCCGGTCGCTCGGTCGGCCGGTCGTCCGGAAAGGCCCGTCAGATCACGGTCACGACTTGAAGATCGGTAGGTTTTCCGAGCGACCGAACGACCGAGCGACCGAGTTAGACCACCCTTCGGATTCGGTACTCGGTCATTTTCCTCGCGACGGTATTGCGATGGAGGCCGAGGAGCCCGGCGGCGTCGCCGACGCTGCCCTTGGATCGCTGCAGCGCGCGCGTGATGAAGACCTTCTCGAATTCGCGCCGGGCGTCGTCGTAGATCACGCCACGGTCGAGCATTTCCTGGACGAGGCGTTCGAGCTGGTCGCGCACGGCGTTACTGCAGCTCGAGGCCGGAGAGCAGTCGATAGGCGTCGACGTATTTTTCGCGCGTCCGGCGCACGACATCGTCGGGCAGCGACGGCACGGGCGGCTGCTTGTTCCAGCGGATCTCTTCGAGGTAGTCGCGGACGAACTGCTTGTCGAAGCTGGGTTGCGCGTGGCCCGGGTCGTACTGCGCGCGGGGCCAGAAGCGTGACGAGTCCGGCGTGAGCACCTCGTCGATGAGGACGACATCGTCGGCCGGCGAGCCCGCACCGACCAGGCCGAACTCGAACTTCGTGTCGGCGACGATGATGCCCTTCGACTCCGCGTGAGCGGCGCCGCGCGCGTAAATCTCGAGCGTCAGCCGCTTCAAGCGCGCGACGAGATCGGCGCCGACGATCCGCGCGGCCTCCTCCTCGCTGATGTTGACGTCGTGGCCGCTCTCCGCTTTCGTGGCGGGTGTGAAGATCGGCCCAGGGAGCCGATCGGACTCGCGCAGTCCGCCCGGAAGCGTGACGCCGCAGACCGACCCGGTCTGCTGGTATTCCTTCCAGCCCGACCCGGAGAGGTACCCGCGCGCGACGCATTCGATCGGCACGGGACGGGTCCGGCGGACGAGCATCGATCGGCCGCTGAGCGTCGAGCGGTGCCGGCGCAGTTCGTCGGGGAACGCGTCCACGTCCATCGAGATCAGATGGTGCGGCACGAGATCGCCCATGCGCTCGAACCAGAAGCCCGACAACTGCGTGAGCACCTTGCCCTTGTCCGGAATGCCCGAGCCGAGCACGTAGTCGAACGCGGAGATGCGATCGGTGGCGACGATGAGGAGGTCGTCTCCAACGTCGTAGACATCGCGGACCTTGCCGCGTCGGTGAAGCGTCAGACCATCGAGCGAGGTTTCGAGCAGGGGAGCGGTGGACAGCACTCTAGGGACCTTTCGGCGAGAACGCGACAGCTTATCGGCAGGTCCAATTGCGAGTCAATTGGAAAGTAGCGCGACGGCGACCGGCGCGCTACGCGTCGGGTTTCTTCGCCTTGACGGTGATCTCGCCTCGCACCGCGCGCAGCGTGATCGTCGGTCCGCCGCCGCCGATCGTGGCCGTGGCGCGCTGCTCGTCGCCGGTGACCTGAACAACGGCAAGTCCCTCCGGCACGATCAACTTGCTGTCGGTCGCGAGCGCGTCGAGCTTGATGCCGCCCGCGGGCAGCGTGACGACGATCGGCTCTTCGCCTTCGGTGTAGATGGACAGCGGCGCGGGCTTGTCGAGCGAGACGTCGACCTTCGTGTCGCGTCCATCGATGCGCACGTCGCTCGAGACTCCGCTGAGGGTGACGGACCCGCCGACCGTGTTCATGCGCACCGACTTGCGCCCGACGGGTTTGTCGCCTGTCGCTGCGATCTCCTCGAGCGCAACCTTCGAGCCGTTCGAGTCGATCTCGACGGGTCCGGCAAGTGACGACGCGCGAAGCTCGCCCGCCTGGATCTGGAGGATCGCGTCTCCCTGGATGCGGTTCAGCGTGATCGCGCTGCCGCGAGTGTTCAACTTCACGCTCGCGACGTCCACGATCTCGAGCTTGCCGCCTCGATGGGTTGCGACGAGCCGGCCCGATAGGTTGCGGACACTCACCTGACCTCTGGCCTCGACGAGCTCCACGGAGGTCAGGCCGGAGATCTCGAGCCTGCCCCGGCTCGGCTGGATGCGAACCGCAAGATTCCTGGGTACTTTGAGCGAGAGCGTAGCCCGCTGGACGCCGGGATCCGGATAATCGATGCCGAGCAGCATCGCGGCGCCGGCGTCGGTGACCTTGAGGCGCGTTTCGTTGGCCAGGCGCGTGGCTTCGGCGTCGTCGTACCCGGTCGAGCGGACGGACAATTCGCAGGAGACGTCCGGACGGTCCTCGCCCACGATCGTCAAGGGTGCGGAGCCAACCTCGATCCGGAGCTCGGTGATGCCCGGCTTGACCGGCGCAAGGGTTGAGGTTTTTGCTTCGGCCGACCCCGGATTCCCGTGGATCTCCCGGCGGACCTCTTCGAGCAGCTTGCTGAACGAGAAGCGCTGCTGTTCGGGGGCTGCCGCCGGGGCCGTGGCGTAGTAGAGGATCAGCCCGACGAGCGCGAACCCGCCGATCAGCATTAACTCACGTTTTCCCATAGACTTGGAGCGGTCCCTGTGATAGTGTTCCAAGGGCTGGCGGCAAGCGGACGCGAGCACCGGCCACTATCGCGACTCACAAAAACGTTAGACTTTCCCGAATTCTAATCCTGACCAAGCCCGGCGCATGCAGCCTCGAGTCCGGAACGCGCTGATCTTCCTGCTCACGCTTGGGCTGCTGGCCGTCTTCCTCCGCAGCGTCAACGTAGCCGACGTCTGGGCCGAAGCGCGCCAGGCGAATCCGCTGTTTCTTCTCTTCGCCGTCTTGCTGACGGGCGCGACGTACATCATCCGCGCGTTCCGGTGGCAGTACCTGCTCGCCCCGATAGGGAAGACCCGATTCGCCGTTGCGTTTCGGACTACCGTTATCGGTTTTGCAGCGACGTTTCTGTTACCGGCGCGTGCCGGCGAGGTGCTGCGGCCCTATCTGCTGGCGCGTCGCGAAGGTTTGAACGCGACGGCCGCGTTCGCCACCATCATCCTCGAGCGCCTGCTGGATCTCATCACCGTCCTGATGCTGTTCGCGTGGTTCGTGCTGACGGCCGAACCCGGCGCCGTCACGGGCGAGCCGTCCGAATTCGCGCGGGTGAAGTTCGGCGGCCTGCTGGCAGCTGGAGTGGCTATGGCGGGCGCCGCTCTGCTGTTCGTGCTGGCAGGCCATCCTGAAACCCTGGGACGTGTCGCGCTCCGCATTGAACGGGTCCTGCCCGAACGGCTGGCACGGCTCGTCGCAACCTTCGTGGAGACCTTCGCGCAGGGACTGGCGGTGATGCGGCAGCCACGCCGGATGCTGATCGCGCTCGCGCTGTCCCTACCGTTGTGGCTCGCGATTGCGTCCGGTATCTGGCTGACGTCGCAGGCATTTCATATTACGTTCCCGTTTCAGGCTTCGTTCCTGGTGATGACGATCCTCGTGGTCGGGGTGGCCGTGCCGACGCCCGGGGCGGTCGGGGGCTTCCATCTCGCGTATCAGATCGCCGTGGAAGTGTTTTTCGCGGCGCCTTCCGAGCGCGCGGTCGGGGCGGCGATCGTTTTGCACGCGATCTCCTTCATCCCGGTCACCCTGCTCGGCATCTACTTCATGGCACGGGAGGGCCTGACGCTCGGCGGCGCCCGTCGGCTCGCGGAAGAGAAAGCTCACGACGCGCGCGAACCGGCACCCGGGCCGGGTGCCGGCGATGATCGCGCCTCTCGAGAGAGCGCCGGGGTCGACCGCATCGGGCGCGAAGCGGAAGGCCGCGCTCGATGAAGTGCCCGTTCTGCGGGCATCTGAAGGACAAGGTCGTCGACTCGCGGGAGAGTCGCGAAGGGGATGTCATCCGGCGCCGGCGGCAATGTCTGGAATGCGGGAAGCGGTACACGAGCCGCGAGCGGATCGAGGAAATCGAGTATCGTGTCGTCAAGAAGGATGGCAACCGCGAACCGTTCCAGCGCCAGAAGCTCATCGCGGGCCTCTTGCGGGCGTGCGAGAAACGGCCGATAAGCGTACAGCAGCTCGAGGCGATTGCGGATCGCATCGTGGCGGACCTCGAGGACCGGCCGGATCGTGAGATGACGACGGAGGACATCGGGGCACGGCTCATGCAAGAGCTGAAGCAGCTCGACCATGTCGCCTACGTGAGGTTCGCGTCGGTGTATCGTCAGTTCCGGGACGTGGGGCAGTTCAAGCGGGAAGTCGACGAATTGCAGAAATCGAAATGAATGGGCCCGCAAGAATCCTGACGGCGCTGCTGGTGGTGGCTGCGGTCGCCGTGTGCCAGGCGCAGACCGTCCAGGTGACCCCGCTCGCCAAGGACGGCCGGCTGCTCGTCACGCTGCGGATGAACGACGTGTTCACCGAGGAAGTGCGCGTGGCGATGCACAGCGGGCTGCGCATCACGTTCGTCTACGACATCGAGTTGAAGCGCAGCACGGCGCTCTGGGTCGATCGCACGCTTGCGACCGCGACCGTGACGGCGTCGGTCGAGTACGACATTCTCAAGCGGCGGTATCTCGCGACGCGCCGCGAGGACGGCCGCATGGAGAACGCGGAAACGCTCGAACGCGAGGAAGCTGCGCGCGTCTGGCTGACGGAGTTCGACAAGCTGCCGCTGTTCAGCACCTCGACGCTCGAAGGCAATTCGGAATACTACCTGCGCGTCCGCGCCCATACGACCCCGAGGAACGCGTCCTTTGTCTGGCCCTGGGAGGGCGGCGTCGCCGGCTTCTCAAAGTTCACGTTTCTGCGATAACCCGACGTCGCTCTTTTCGCGAGCTTCGTCGTGGCCTGGACGGCGATGCGCACCGACGGACATCGTCCCGCGCCACGACCCCACACCATGAGCGGCATGAGCACGACCCGCGAGGCGGCCCGCCCGACGTTGCCCGCACGGCACGCGTCAGCGCCTCCGCCGTCAGAGCGCCGCCCGTTCCGCGATAACCCGCGGCTCATCCTCCTGGGCATCTTCGTGCTCATCGCGGGTCTCGTGGCGATGGTCCGCCTCGCGGATTGGTCGACGGAGCTCAACCCCGACTTCCTCATCTACGCGCTCTCGGCCGCCGATCTGACGATGCTCGTCGCGCTCGTCTTCGTGCTCGCGCGCAACGTCGTGAAGCTCGTGGTCGAGCGGCGACGTGGTCTGCCGTTCGCGCGGTTTCGCGCGAAGCTGGTGCTGGCCCTGCTCGGCCTGACCGTGGTGCCGAGCGTGCTCGTCCTGATCGTCGGGAGCGGGCTGATCCGCAGCAGCACCGAGAAGTGGTTCAGCCAGCCGATCGACGACGTTCTCAACGCGGCGACGCGCATCGCGCAGGACTACTACCGCGATCGCGAGGCCAGCGTGGCGAACCACGCTGCGCGCATCGCGCGCGACATTCCCGTAGGCGCGCTGGAGACGGGAGATCTGGTGGCGCTGCGGCGCGCGATCGAGCCCGAGGTGGCACAGGGACGCGTGGGGCTCGTCGAAGTTTATCGGGCGCGAAGGGCGGGCCAGGCGCCAGAGGTCGTCCCGGTGTTCGCCGTCGAAGTGCCGGGAGCGCCGCGAGGCCGCGTGCAGGCGTCCGCGGATCGCCAGGCCACGCTCGTGGCGATGGGGGCGCCCGAGCGGCACTCGCCGGAACCGCTGGACGGCGGCGGTGAGCTCGTTCGCGCGGGCTCGCCGGTGCGCGACGCGAGCGGCCGGGTCGTCGGCGTCGTGCTGGCCAGCGATCATCTGTCGGGAGAGTCCGCGCGGAATGCGCGACGGGTCGTCGAGGCCTACCAGAATCGCAGCCAGCTCAACGCGCTGCGGGGGCCGATTCGCGGTATCTACCTGAACCTGTTCGTCATCATGACGCTGATGATTCTGGTCAGCGCGATCTGGACGGGCCTCTATCTCGCGAAGCGGATTACGCGGCCCGTGCAGCTGCTGGCTGCCGGCGCGCGGGAGATTGGCGCCGGGCATCTCGATCACCGCATCGAGCCCGAGACGCGCGACGAGTTCGGGCAGCTCGTCGAGGCGTTCAACACGATGGCCGGCGAGCTGGCGACGAGCCAGCGGAAGCTCGAACACTCGCGCCTGGATCTCGAGCGGAAGAACCTGCAGCTCGACGAGCGCCGCCAGTACATCGAGACGGTCCTCGAGCGCATCGCCACGGGGGTTGTCTCGCTCAGTGCGGAAGGGCAGATCGAGACGATCAACAGCGCGGCGCTGCGGCTGCTCGACGTCGATCGGACGGTCATCGGCGCGGGCGTGGAGGCCGTCTTCGCGCGCGAAGACCTCAAGCCGCTGCAGGCGCTCCTCACGCAGACTCGCGCAGGCGCGTCAACGCCGGCGGCGCAGGAGATCGCGCTCCTGCGGGAAGGGCGGGAGCTGCACCTGGCCGCCGCCGGTACGCCGCTGGTCCGCGACGACGGCAGCGTCGGAGGCGCGGTGCTCGTGTTCGACGACGTGACGCCGTTGATCCGGACGCAGCGCGTGGCGGCCTGGCGCGACGTCGCCCGGCGGCTCGCGCACGAAATCAAGAACCCGCTCACGCCGATTCAGCTTTGCGCGGAACGCATGCGCCGGCACTTCAGCTCGGCGCCAGACCCCGCCCGCGTGCTCGTCGACGAGTGCACGACGACGATCGTGGGAGAGGTCGAGTCGCTCAAGGGGCTCGTCGACGAGTTCGCGCAGTTCGCGCGCATGCCCGCCCCGAAGGCCGTTCCGTCGGACGTCAATGCGTTTCTCGGCGAGACGCTCGCGCTCTACAACGGCCTCTTCAAGGAGATCCGGATCGAGCGTTTCTTCACGCCCGATCTGCCTCCCGTCCGCGTCGACCTCGAGCAGATCCGGCGCGTCGTCATCAATCTCGTCGACAATGCCGTGGACGCGCTGGGCGGAAGCGCGGCGCAGGTGCGTCCCGACGGCCGGCCGCCGACGATCGTGGTCGAGACGCGGCACGATCAGGGAAACGGGGTCGCGCGGATTCTCGTCTCGGACAACGGTCCGGGAATCCCCGCCGCGGATCGCGACAAGCTCTTCATGCCGTACTACTCCACGAAGCGGAGGGGAAGCGGCCTCGGACTCGCGATCGTCCGCCGGATCATCGCCGAGCACGGCGGCAGCATCGAGGTCGCCGACAACGTGCCGACCGGAACGGTGTTCACGATTGATTTGCCGGTCTAGCTTTAAGCTTCCAGCTTCCGGCTCCCAGCTTCCAGCTATGAGCAGTCACCGTTGTGACTGACAATCGACAGCTGAGAGCTGATAGGGTAGCTGGCGAGCCGGCAAGCTGGAAGCTGGCAGCTGATAGCTGATAACAATGCGAAGCTCTGTGCTCATCGTTGACGACGAAGCCGGCGTGCGCAGCGCGCTGAGCGGCGTGCTGCGCGACGAGGGCTATGTCGTCGATGCCGTCGAGAGCGGGGAAGCGTGCCTCGATCGCGTGGTGCGCGCCCCGTACGACGTGATCGTGCTCGATATCTGGCTGCCGGGGATGGACGGGCTCGCCACGCTCGCGCGCCTGCGCGAGCGGCGTGTCGACGCGCCGGTCGTCATGATCTCCGGCCACGGGAACATCGAGTCCGCCGTCAAGGCCATCAAGCTCGGCGCGTTCGATTTCGTCGAGAAGCCGCTGTCCCTCGAGAAGACCGTGCTCGTCATCGGCAACGCCGTGCGTCAGAGCCGGCTCGAGGCCGAGAACCGAGCCCTGCGCGAGCACGTCGACCGGCGGCTGACCATGGTGGGCGAGAGCTATGCCATGGTGCAGCTGCGGGAGCAGGTGGCCATGGCCGCGCCGACCAACGGCCGCGTGCTGATCTACGGAGAGAACGGGACCGGCAAGGAGCTCGTCGCGCGGACGATTCACACGCTGAGCCGCCGCCGCGGCGGCCCGTTCGTGGAAGTGAACTGCGCCGCCATTCCCGAAGAGCTGATCGAGAGCGAGATGTTCGGGCACGTGAAGGGCGCGTTCACCGGCGCGATGCTCGACCGGCGCGGCAAGTTCGAGCTGGCGGACGGCGGCACGCTGTTTCTCGACGAGATCGGCGACATGAGCCTGAAGACGCAGGCGAAGGTGCTGCGCGCCCTGCAGGAGCAGGTCGTCGAGCCCGTGGGCGGCGCGAGCGGCGTTCGCGTGGATGTGCGCGTGCTGGCCGCCACGAACAAGGATCTGACGGGCGAGATCCGGGCCTCGCGCTTTCGCGAGGATTTGTACTTCCGCCTCAACGTCATCCCGATCTTCGTGCCCCCGCTGCGGGACAGGGCCGACGACGTGCCGCGCCTCGCGGAGCATTTCATGGCGGAGCTCGCGCGGGAGTACGGCCGGCGCCGGAAGACGTTCGAGCCCGCGGCGCTCGGCGTGCTGCAGCGTTATCGCTGGCCCGGCAACGTGCGCGAGATGCGCAACGTGCTCGAGCGGCTGATGATCATGGTGCCCGGCGACACCATCGCTGCGACCGATCTGTCATTTCTCGACGGTGCGCCTTCGATCGAGGAGGCGGAGGGCGGGTCGATCGTTCCGCTGCACGACGCGCGCGATCGTTTCGAGCGGGATTACATCCTGCGCGCCCTCGCGCAGCAGCAGGGCAACATCTCGCGCACGGCCGAAGCGCTTGGAGTCGAGCGCAGCAACCTCTATCGCAAGATGCGGGGGTTCGGCATCGCGCCGTCGCGCAAGCTCGACGAAGAGGAAGAATCGGCCTAGCCCGAGAGCTTCTTCTCGAGGACCTGCTCGTCGCTGAAGCCTTCCAGCTGCAGGTAGAACTCCGCGGCGCGCGTGAGCGCGGCTGACGGCGTCAGCCCGACGATCTCGCTCTCCAGGATGGCCACGCCGTATCGCGCCGCCTCTCGCTTCACCATCTCGAACACGCGAAAGATCGGGGTCTTCTCGTAGTTCGTGAGGTTCATCGACACCTGGGCGATCCGTCGATCCTCGAGCATCACGCCCATGGCCTTCACGTGCCTCAGGCCTCCGCTGCTGTGCCTGATGGCGGCCGCGATCTTCTTCGCGACGTCGAGCCGATCGGTGTTCAGGTTGATGTTGTAGGCGATGAGGGGCATCCGCGCGCCCACGACCGACGCGCCGGCCGACGGATGCGGCGCCGCTGGACCGAAGTCCGGCGCCCAGCCGGATGACGCCATCTTCGCGGCCAGTCCCTCGAACTCCCCGCGGCGAATGTCTTCGAGGTTCCTGCGAAGGGGATTCGCCGAGGCTTCCTCGTAGAGATACACGGGAATGCCAAACCGTTCGGCCACGAGCGGCGCCGACCTCCTTCGCCAGCGCCACGCAGTCCGCCATGGTCGCGCCTTCGATTGGGACGAACGGCACCACGTCTACGGCCCCGAGGCGCGGATGCTCGCCGCTGTGCTGCCGCAGATCGATCGTCCTCGCAGCGACCTCGAACAGCGCGAGCGTCGCAGCCTTCAATCCCGGGCCGTCGCCAGCGAGCGTGAAGACCGATCGGTTGTGCGACGCGTCCGACGAGTGGTCGAGGAGCCGGACGCCTGGCGTGGCCCGGATCGCCGCGGCCAGTTGCTCGACGATGTCGGCGCGGCGTCCTTCGCTGACGTTCGGAATCGACTCGATGATAGGCATGACGGTAGTTTGTAGCACAGGCGTTCGCCGGGGCGGCGCGCGCGCCTTTTTGTTGACGGCGCCCTGCCGCCGGTTTCATAATCCTCCGAAGTTCTTCACCGACAGAAGTTTCCAGCGCCGCCCAGGCCGGCGCAGCATTCGGCAGCAACCGCGATCACGATGACCGATCCGCTTCGAACCGATGCACGCTCGGAAGCGGGAGAACTGCCGGATCGTGACAAGGACGCCCGCGTCGAAAGTCTTCTCGTCTCCGGCCTGGATCACTATTTCGCGGGCCAGCATGAGCTCGCCATCAGCGTCTGGACGCGCGTCCTGTTCTTCGATCGCGGGCACGCGCGCGCGAAAGCCTATATCGATCGCGCGCGGAGTGCGATCGCGGAGCGCCAGCGCGAGGGCGACGAGCTGCTCCATACCGGTGCGGCGGCTTTCGATCGCGGCGATGCCGGCGCGCGCCAGGCGGCTGCTGAATTCCGCGCTCGAGCGCGGCGTGGGCACTGACGAAGCGCTCATGCTCCTCGAGCGGTTGAACAGGCTCGAGCAGGCGACCGTGCGCCCGGCGTTCGCCGTCCCGCCGCGATCGACGTCGGACGAAGACGCCGAGTCTCTGCTCGTTTCGCCCGAGAAGCCGGGCTCCTCACGCATCGTCTGGGTCGCGACCGGAGTGCTCGCCGGCCTCGCCGCCGCCAGCGTCGTCGGATGGATCGCGCTCACACGTCCGGAGTGGCTTCCCGTCACGACGCGCACGACGCTGCCGGGAGCGGTCCGCGCCGCGGACCCGCTGCCTGTGCCCGCTCCTTCGGAGATCTGGCTGTCGCGCGCGAGGAGACTCTACGAGGATGGCCGCGTCCGCGATGCGCTCCGGGCGCTCGACTCCATCGGCCAGTCGGATCCGAAGCGGGGAGAGGCCGACGAGCTGAGAGCCGCGATCCAGCGCAAGCTTCTCGACGCCGCGCGCGCACGCCCCGGGCGACAATGAGGTGCCCCAAGTGCCACTACATCAGTTTTGGCAGCGTCACCCGCTGCCGGAACTGCGGCTACGAGTTCTCGCTCGCTCCTGAAGCCGCGCCGCTCGATCTGCCAATCCAGGACGCTGACGCGCCGATCGGACCGATGGGCGATTTGCGGCTGTCGGATCGACCGGGGCCCGCGCAGCCGCCCACCGACGACAGCGGCGCTCGGCGGGTGCCCTCCGCGGCCAGGCTGGACCTGCCGCTGTTTTCCGATAAGCCGCCGGCTGACGATGCGCCGCTCATTTCGGCGCCGGCAGTGCCTCGCACTCCGCTTTCGGTGCGCCGGGCGCCGCCCCCGGTTCCCAAACCGAAGATCGAACGGACGCCGCCCGAGCTCAGCGCGTTTTTCCAGGAACCCAGGGACGCCGACGTCGAAGACGACGAAGAAGATCGTGCGCGCGATCGCGAATTCCAGAAGCTCTCGCAGTCGCTGCGCGCGACGAAACCGATGTCACGGCAACAGGCCGCCGACCTCGTCGTCGCCTCAGCGGTCGCGCGCCTGGCGGCGGGGCTCTTCGACGTGGTGCTCCTCGCATCGATTGACGCCGCCGTCTTGTATTTCACGCTTCGCGTGCTGGGCCTGACGCTCGCCGACGCAGGCGTGCTTCCGCCGATCCCGCTGGCCATCTTTCTCGGCCTGTTGAATGGCGGGTATCTGGCGACCTTTACCGCAGCGGGAGGGCAGACCATAGGCAAGATGCTGACGGGAATCAGGGTCGTAGCCGAACAGCCCGGCCACGGTGAGGAGCCCAGCTACTTAAGCCTGCGCGTGCCGCTTGGCGCCGCCGTGCTTCGTGCTGCGGCCTACCTGGTGTCGCTGCTGCCGGCGGGCCTCGGGTTTGCCGCAATCCTGCTCGACAAGGACGGACGCGCGCTCCACGATCGGCTCGCCAACACGCGCGTCGTGAAAGCGTGACACGCCTCGCAGTCTTCCTGGCTACGGCCGGTTACACCGGCTACTTCCCGATCGCGCCCGGCACAGTTGGCTCGGCCGTCGGCCTGGTTGTGTACCGGGCTCGTCTGGTGGATGCAGTCGACCGCCTTCGAGATCGCGCTGATCGTCGTGCTGTTCGCGGCAGGTGTCTGGGCCGGCACGATTGCCGAGCGGTACTTCGGCGGTATCGATCCCGGACCCATCGTGCTCGACGAAGTGGTCGGCATGCTCATCACCCTCGCGCTCCTGCCGGTTGGCGTGTCGGGCGCCATCGCGGGCTTCGTGCTCTTCCGCGTGTTCGACGTCATCAAGCCGTTTCCAGCGGCGAGGTTCGAGAAGCTGCATGGCGGGCTTGGCGTGATGGCCGACGATGCGATGGCGGCGATCTACGCGAACCTGTCGCTGCGCGTGCTGATCGCCGTGTCGGCAGGCTGGATCGCATGATCGAAGGCGCAGCGTCTCGATCCATCCGGACCGCCGAAGTCATCGCGGTCGGCAGCGAGCTCCTGGGATCGACGAGAGTCGACACGAACTCGCTGTTTCTCGCCGATCGCCTGTCATCCCTCGGCATCGAGCTGCGCGCAAAGGCCATCGTCGGCGACAACCGGCGCGAGGTCGCGGAGCTCGTACGGCGTGCGCTCGAGCGCGTCGACCTCGTGATTCTCACCGGCGGCCTGGGGCCGACCGACGACGACGTGACGCGAGACGCCGTGGCCGACGTGCTCGCGGTGCCGCTCGTCGAGCACGCAGACATTGTCGAGCGCCTGAGAGAGCGCTTCGAGCGGCGCGGGCTCGCACATGCCGGACGTGAACCGGCGCCAGGCGATGGTGCTCGAGGGCGGAACGGTGCTGAGCAATCCGAACGGCACCGCGCCGGGGCAGATGTTCGCGCGAGGCGGCAAGGTGGTCATCCTGCTGCCGGGGCCGCCGCGCGAGATGAAGGCGATGATGGACGCCCTCGTGGCGCCCGGAGGCGCGCTCGCGAGCCACACGGGGAGCGAGCGCTTCTTCCGCTCGGTGCTGTTCGTCGTCGGGCGCGGAGAGTCGCACGTCGAGGAGATCGCGCAGCCTGTCTATTCGAGGTGGCTGAACGACGAGCCGCCAATCGAGACCACGATCCTCGCATCGCCCGGACAGGTCGAGCTGCACCTGACGACGCGATCGATGGATGCGACCGCAGCAGAACAGGCCTTGTTGCGTGCGCGCGACCAGCTGGTCGAGGCTCTGGGTCCCGACGTGTTCAGCATCGACGGCCGCTCGATGGAGGAGATCCTCGGACAGCTCCTGCTGGAGCGCACGCTCACGATCGCCGCCGCGGAGTCGTGCACGGGCGGGCTGATGATGTCGCGTCTCACGGATGTTCCCGGAAGCTCCGCGTACGTCGCGGGAGGCGTCGTCGCGTACAGCAACGAGTTGAAGACCGCGCTGGCTGGCGTCGACCCGGCGCTCATCGCGGCGCACGGCGCCGTCAGCGAACCGGTCGCGGTCGCGCTCGCTGAAGGGGTCAAGACGCGCACTGGCGCGTCGATCGGTGTCGGGATCACGGGCATCGCCGGGCCCACGGGGGGCACCCCGGACAAACCGGTCGGCACCGTCGCGATCGCAATCGTGGCGCCTGACGGCGCCGCTCAGGTTCGCACGTTCGCGCTCTTCGGCACCCGGACGATGATCAAGTTCTGGTCTTCGCAGTACGCGATGAATATGGTGCGGCGACTGTTGCTGGGACTCTGATTCTGACGTGGCGATGCTGGTAGAATGGTACCGCGATGCCACGGTACACGACGACCAACATCCGTCTGCCGGCCGAGGCCTACCGGGACCTGATGCTGCGCGCGTCCCGCCGCGGCGTGCCCCTTGCGTCGCTGATCCGGGAAGCCGTCGAGGAGTATCTCGGCCGTCCCCTGGCTCCGGCGGCGCACGCGTCCGCTCCCCGTCAGGACCCCGTGGATGCGCTCGTCGGCAGCACTCCGTTCGAGCCAATTGACGAAGCGCTCAATCACGACCACTACCTGTACGGCTGGCCGAAGGAGGAGTCCCGTGAAACTGCTGGCGGACACCGGCGCGCTGCTCGCCCTGTTCAATCCGCGCGACGCGCTTCACCAGCGGGCGCGAAGGTTCGCGAAGGACGCGGCGGAGACGCGGTTCGTCGTGACGGAGCTCATTCTCAGCGAGACCGTCACGCGCCTTCGCGCAAGAACCGGCGCCGCCCACGCCGCTGACGTCGGCGCTGCGCTCCTGACCAGCCGGCGCTACGAGGTGCTGTTCGTGGATGCGCCGCTCATTGACGCCGGACTCGCCGATCTTCGGCGCTTCGCGGACAAGCGGCTCAGCCTCGTCGACGCGGTGAGCTTCGCCGTGATCCGCGCGCTGGCGCTCGACGGGTCGTTCACGTTCGACCGCGATTTCCGCGACTGCGGCTTCGCTGTATATCCGTGACCACTCCAGGCAGAGCATTCACCTGCCAAAGAAGTAGACCGACTCCAGGATCTTCAAGACGACCGGATAGCCGGCGGTGACGCCGGCAGATCGACCTTCGTTCTGCGACTCGCTATTGAGGCGCAAAACGCTGCACGCAACTGTCACGCGCCCGCGGATTTCATCCGGGACAGCTCGCGCATCAGCCAGTTCTTGGCGAACTTCCAGTCCCGCATCACGGTCTCCTGCGAGATGTTCAGGGCTTCCGCGGTCTCTTCCACGCTGAGACCTCCGAAGAACCGAAGCTCGACGACCTGGCTCTTGCGCTCGTACTCCTTTGCGAACGCGGACAGCGCATCGTCGATGGCGATCAGTTCGTCCGGCGTGTCCGCGGCCACCGGCATGTTCTGGTCGAATGTGATGCGCTGGAGCGCCCCGCCTCGTTTCTGATTTCGCTGAGCGCGCGCGAAGTCGACGAGCACCCGGCGCATCAGGCGGGCGGCCATCGCGTAAAAGTGCGCGCGATCCTGCCACTGGACCCGGCGGATGTCGACGAGCCGCAGGTAGACCTCGTTGACGAGCGCCGTAGCCTGGAGCACGTGGCCGGGTCGTTCGCCTGCCATGTGCCGGTGCGCCATCCGGCGCAGCTCGTCGTGCACGACGGGCACGAGTTTCTGAACGGCGGCCTCGTCGCCGCCTCTCCAGTCGATCAGCAGCGCGGTGACGTTGTGGGTGCGAGCGTCGGACAAAGCGCCTCAGCCTAGGGTGCGAGCCCATTCTAACGCCCCAAAACCGGCGGTGACAGCTGCCGCCGGCGATTTCCGCCTCCTTCCTCGACACGCGGCCTTCCGCCGCGGGGAGGGACGAAATGGGCCGGAGAGTGGCGGGTTTCGTGATTGGGGTCGCGGCCGTGGCCGCGCTTCCGGGAGCGAGCAGCGCCCAGGTTCAATCCCGGACGGTCCGCGTGGTCCTTCAGAACGACGACGTGGTGCCGGCGGACATGGCGGAGCGTGCCAGGCTCGAGGTCGTCCGGCTCTACAAACTGATCCAGGTCGACATCGAATGGGTCGCGGACCCGGCGGCGTTGGACGACCGGCTACGCTTCGTCAAGGTCACGCCGTGGGAGCCGCGCGACGACGAGTTTCCGATGGCCCTGGGCATGACGCCAGCGAAACCGGCCGCGCGCGGGACACAGAGCTATGTCTTCTGGCAGCGGGTGCAGCGGTACGGGCAGAAGTACGCCGCCGGCTTCGACATGCTCCTCGCCGTCGCGATCGCCCACGAGCTCGGGCACATGCTGCTGCCGGAAAGGTCGCACTCGAGGCATGGGCTGATGCACGCGTCGTGGGACAGCGGCCACTTCCGGTCGGCCGCCGCAGGCCTGCTGCACTTCTCGCCGGAGTCGGCGGAATTGATACGCAAGGGCCTGTCGAACCGGATCGCACGCGACGTCGAACGTTTCGAACACTGACGACTCGTTCCACGGGTGGCGCATGACATGATCGGGCTCGGGCCGTCATGCGTCTCTTCATCGGCATTGAGCTTCCCGAGGAAGTCCGGCACGCTGCTTCACAGGCAACGGAACATCTGCGATCGCAGATCTCCAGCGTCGCGCCAGGCGCCATGATTCGCTGGATCGCCCCGGAGAGTCTCCACGTCACGATCTGGTTCGTGGGGGAAGTGAGCGATGCGAGCTCCGCCCGGCTTTCAGAAGCGCTCTCACCGCCATTCAGCGTCTCCAGCTTCACCCTGTGCGTCGGGGGCGCGGGCGCCTTTCCCAAATCCGGCGAACCGCGCGCGGTGTGGCTCGGACTCGTCGACGGCCGTGATTCCCTGGTTGCCATCTACGGCGCCGTGGCGGCGCGCCTCGGGCCGCTGGGGTTCGCGCCTGAAGCGCGTCCCTACTCGCCGCACCTCACAATCGGACGCGTCAAGAACATCCATCGGCGTGACGCCGCGGGTCTGCGGGGCGCACTGGCGTCTATTCCCGGGGAAATCGGCCGGTGCACGATTCGACACGTGACGCTCTTCAGGAGCCGCACGTCACCCGGGGGCTCGCAGTACGAGGCCCTGTTGCGAGTACCATTGGCGTGATGGGCGGTCTGAGCATCCTCGTGGGCTACCTGGCCGGCTCGGTGCCGTTTGCGTTTCTGCTGGCGCGCCGCGCGGGGATCGACGTGCGCAGCGCCGGCAGCGGCAATGTCGGTGCGGCGAACGTCCTGCGCACGGCGGGTGTCTGGCGTGGCGTGATCGTCATGGCGCTCGACGTGGCGAAAGGCGCCGCCGCCGTCGCGATTGCGTACGTGTCGAGCGGCGGCAGCGGCGTGGCCGCCCTCACGGGCGCCGCGGCGGTCGTCGGACACATCTATCCGGTGTGGCTCCGGTTCCACGGCGGAAAGGGCGTGGCGGTGGCCGCCGGTGTCTTCGCGATCCTGACCCCCCTCGCGACCGCGATCGCGATGTCTCTCTTTCTCCTGATCGTCTGGACCACCCGCTACGTCTCGCTCGGATCGGTCGCTGCGACGCTGGCGCTGCCACCGGCGGCTTGGCTCACGGGCGCGCCCGGCGCGGTCGTCGGCGCGGCAGCGGGAACCGCAGGATTGATCCTCTTCCGCCACCGGGCGAACCTGCGCCGTCTCAGGAGCGGAACGGAACGGCGGATCCGGGTGAAGGGTGTGACGCAGGATTGACGACGAATACAATCACCATCCTCGGCGCGGGGAGCTGGGGGACGGCGCTCGCGATCCACCTGGCGCGCGTGGGCCACGACGTCCGCCTCTGGGCGCGCGATCCCGAGCTCGTCGAGTTGATGCAGCGAGGGCGGACGAACCCGCGCTATCTGCCGGATGTACCTCTGCCCGCGCGCGTCGCGCCTGTGCAGCGGCATCAGACCGCGCTCGACGGCGCCGACGTCGTGCTGTTCGCCGTGCCCTCGCACGGACTGCGTGCCGTGGCGCGCGCCGTCGCGCCCGCGATTCCCTCGAGAGCCGTGCTCGTCAGCGCGACCAAAGGGCTGGAGACCGATTCCCTGCACCGGATGTCGCGTGTGCTCGAAGACGAAGCCGGCGCGGGCCGGCCCGTGGTCGTGCTCTCCGGACCGAGCTTCGCCTCGGAAGTCGCGCGCGCGCTGCCGACCGCGGTGCTGGCCGCCTCGCGAAACAGCGACGCGGCGGAGTACGTGCAGGATCGATTTCGCGGCCCCGCGTTCCGGCTCTACGTCAGCGACGACGTGGCGGGCGTGGAGATCGGGGGAGCGGCGAAGAACATCATCGCGATCGCGGCCGGCGTCGTCGAGGGGCTCGGGCTCGGCTACAACTCGATGGCCGCGCTCATCACGCGCGGACTGGCCGAAATCTCGCGGCTCGCGGACGCCGAAGGCGGACGGCGTGAAACACTGGCCGGGCTGAGCGGGCTGGGCGATCTGGTCCTGACGTCGACCGGTAGTCTGAGCCGCAACCGCCACGTGGGACTCGAGCTCGGCAAAGGCCGCACCCTCGAAGAGATCCTGAGCGGCATGCGGATGATTGCGGAAGGCGTGCGCACCACCGGCGCTGCGCTTGCCCTGGGCGAGCGGCACAAGATCGAACTGCCCATCACGGCGGAGATGGCCGCCGTCCTCGGCGGCCAGCGATCGCCGGCCGAAGCGGTCGACGTACTGATGGGCAGGAAGCAGCGAGCTGAAGCGGATCGGTAAATGGGATTTTTTGATCGCATCAAGCAGTCGCTCGTCAGGACGAAGCAGCAGTTCGTCGACAGGTTCGAGGATGTCGTCAAGCGCGCCGATTCGCCGGAACAGCGGACGCGGCCGGTCGATGTCGAGACGGTGGAGGCGCTCGAAGAGGCGCTGATCTCCGCGGACGTCGGCGTCGCGGCGACGGATCGGATCGTCGAGGCCGTGAAATCGCGCGATCGGCGCACGTCGTCGCTGCGCGATCTCGTCAAGAACGAAATCCTGGACATTCTTCGCGGCGCGGGAACGGATGCCGGGAACGGCCGGAAGCCGCACGTCGTGATGATCGTCGGCGTGAACGGGACGGGCAAGACCACGACCGTCGGCAAGCTCGCGCGGCTGATCAAGGACAGCGGACGCAATCCGATCATCTGCGCGGCCGACACGTTCAGGGCCGCGGCGGTCGAGCAGCTCGAAATCTGGGCCAAGCGGGCCGACGTCGATTTCATCCGTGCGAAGCCCGGAGCGGATCCCGCCGCCGTGGTCTTCGACGCGATCGCCGCAGGCAAGGCGCGGGATCGGGACGTCATCCTGGTCGATACGGCAGGACGGCTTCACACGCGCGTGAACCTCATGACAGAGCTCGACAAGATCCGGCGCGTCGCCGCGCGTGAGGTCGACGGGGCGCCCCACGAGGTGCTGCTCGTGCTCGACGCGACGGTCGGCCAGAACGGCCTCGCGCAGGCGCGCGAGTTCATGAGCGTGGCCGGCGTGAACGGCATCGTCCTCACGAAGCTGGACGGCACAGCCAAGGGCGGCATCGCGGTGGCGATCGCGAACGACTTGAAGATTCCGATCCGATACGTGGGCGTGGGTGAAGGCATCGACGATCTGATCCCGTTCGCGCCGCAGGAGTATGTCGACGCACTGTTCGAAGAGAAGTGGTGACCGCGCACGAGCATGGACAGCCGCGCTGACGTCGCCTTCATGTCCCGCGCGCTCGCGCTCGCCGAGCGCGGCCGCGGCCGCACCAGCCCCAACCCCATGGTCGGCGCGCTCGTCGTCGACGACGACGGTGTGATTGTCGGCAGGGGATCCCACGAACTTGCCGGCGGTCCCCACGCTGAGGTCCACGCGCTCAACGACGCCGGCGAACGGGCGCGCGGCGCGACCCTGTATTGCACGCTCGAACCGTGCTCGCACACCGGCCGGACGGGCCCCTGTGCGCCGCTCGTCGCGCAGGCGGGCATTCGCCGGGCCGTGGTCGCGGTCGAAGATCCGAACCCAAGGGTCAGCGGCCGAGGTCTGGCGTATCTGCGCGAGCACGGCGTCGAGGTGAGCGTTGGCGTGGAACGCGTCGAAGCCGAGAAGCTCAACCGGCCCTTCTTCACGGCAATGCGATGCGGCCGGCCGCACGTCACCTTGAAGGCCGCGCTGAGCCTCGACGCGCGCATGTCGGCTGGTGCGGGAATCAGGACGCCCATCACCGGTGCGGCGGCATCGGCCGCGGTGCACCGTGAGCGAGCGGAAGTCGACGCGATCGCCATCGGCTCGCAGACCGCGATCGTCGACGATCCGCTGCTGACGGCGCGCGGGGTGTACCGTCATCGTCCGCTCGTCCGCGCCGTGTTCGATCGACGGCTGCGGACGCCCCCGACGGCGCGGCTGCTGTCGACGGTTGCCGAGGGACCCGTCGTCGTCCTGACCACGCCGCTCGCAACAGACGATCGGCTGCGCCTGGCGGACCTGCTGCGCGCGGCTGGAGCCTCGATCGAGATCATCGAAGAAGACTCGTTTCTTCCTGCGGCGCTTCGGCGGTTGCTGTCGCTTGGCGTCATCTCGGTCGTCGTCGAAGGCGGTCCGACGCTGCACGACGCGTTCTGGCGCGGGTCCCTCGTCGATCGCTTCGAGTTGTTCGTGTCGCCTCGCTGCCTGGGATCATCGGGTGTTGAATGGATCGACCTGCCCGACGGCACTCTGGCGCGGCTGGACGACTTCACGGCGCAGCCGGTCGGGGACGACGTGTTGATCGAGGGACATGTTCACAGGATTGATTGAGTCGACCGGGGCCGTCGCAAGCCTCGAGCCGCGCGGCGAGAGCCTCCGGCTCGTGCTGACGACCGATCTCGCGGCCGAGCTGACGGCGGGCGACAGCCTTGCTGTCAATGGCGTGTGCCTTACCGTGCTGACTGCGTCAGGCGGCGTGGCAGCGGACATCTCTCCGGAAACGGCGAGGATTACCACGCTCGGCGATCTGAAGTCCGGTGCCGTCGTAAACCTCGAACGGTCGATGCGCGCCGATGCACGGATTGGCGGGCACTTCGTGCAGGGCCATGTCGACGCTACCGGGACGATCGCCGATCTGCGGCCGGAAGGCGATGCCTGGCGGGTGAGCGTGCGTTTCCCCCCGGAACTTCGCCGTTTTCTCGTGGTCAAAGGGTCGGTTGCCGTCGACGGCATCGGCCTCACCGTCGCGTCCATCGAGGATGGCGCGGACCGGTTCGACGTTCAGATCATCCCGTTCACCTGGTCCCACACCAACCTTCGGAACGCCAGCGCCGGGCTGCGGGTGAATCTCGAGTGCGATATTCTTGGGAAGTACGTGGCGCGCGCCATGGACCTGCAGCGCTGAAACCAGGCCGCGCCCCCACAGCCTCTCCAATGGCCAAGAAAGCTACCACTCGCCGCAAGCGTTCCGTGTTCGCGCCGATCGAGCAGGCGATCGATGCCATCCGCGACGGCCGGATGATCATCGTCGTCGACGACGAAGATCGCGAGAACGAAGGCGACCTCACGATCGCGGCGGAGAAGATCACGCCCGACGCCATCAACTTCATGGCGAAGCACGGGCGCGGCCTGATCTGCATGCCGATGACCGAGGAGCGTCTTGCGCAGCTCGATCTCCCGCAGATGGTCCCGCAGAACACCGCGCGCTTCGACACGGCGTTCTGCGTATCGATTGAAGGGAAGTCGGTCACGAGCACGGGAATTTCGGCGGGCGACCGCGCGGCGACCGTGCTCACCGCGATCGATCCCGCGACGCGTCCTTCCGATCTCGCGCGGCCCGGCCACATGTTTCCGCTCAGAGCGCGGAACGGCGGCGTGCTCGTTCGCGCGGGGCAGACGGAGGCTGCCGTCGATCTCGCGCGGATCGCGGGCCTTTATCCCGCCGGCGTCATCTGCGAGATCATGAACGACGACGGCACGATGGCGCGCGTGCCGGAGCTGACGACGTTCGCCCGACGGCACAAGCTGCTGCTGATCACCATCTCGGACCTCATTCAGTACCGGATGCGGACGGAGGCGCTCGTGCGGCGCGTCGCCGCGGCCGCGCTGCCGACCGAGCGCGGTGAGTTCCGGGTGATCGCCTACGAGAGCATCATCGATCGCGAGACGCACGTCGCCATGGTGAAGGGCGACATCGGCGACGGGGAGCAGATCCTCGTGCGCGTCCATTCGCGCTGCCTCACGGGCGACGTGTTCCACTCTGCGCGCTGCGACTGCGGCCTGCAGCTCGCGGCGGCGCTCGACCGGATCTCCGAAGAGGGCCGCGGAATCCTCCTGTACCTGAACCAGGAAGGGCGCGGGATCGGGCTGTCCAACAAGATCCGGGCCTACGAGCTGCAGGATCAGGGGCTCGACACCGTCGAGGCGAACGAGCGGCTCGGCTTCAAGGCGGACCAGCGCGACTACGGCATCGGCGTGCAGATCCTGAAGGACCTCGGGGTCCGGTCGATGCGCCTCCTGTCGAACAATCCGAGAAAACTCGTCGGGATCGAGGGCTACAACCTGTCGGTGGCCGAATGGCTGCCCCTGGAAATACCGCCATCGGACCATTCCCGGGGGTATTTGCGCACCAAGAAGCTCAAGCTCGGGCACAAGCTGAACGGGGTCTAGGCGGCAGCGGCCGCCGGTTGTCAGGTCCCGCCCCTTCTGTTACGATAAACGTTTGCGTCTGAGCCGGTTACACCTCGCTCTGAGGCCTCCCGAGCCTCGAAACGCGCGGATCCCGGAGCGCTTCAACATCACGTTCGAGCCATGTTCGATTCTCTGAGCACACGTCTGCAGGACGTCTTCCGGTCGCTGCGCGGAGAGGTTCGCCTCTCCGAGGAGACCGTCGAGATCGCGCTGCGCGAGATCCGCATGGCGCTGCTCGAGGCGGACGTCAATTTCAAGGTCGTCAAGGCCTTCATCGATCGCGTGCGCGACAAGGCCGTCGACCAGGAGGTGCTCCGGAGCCTGACGCCGGTGCAGCATGTCGTGCGGATCGTTCGCGACGAGATGCTCGCGCTCTTCGGCGACACCGCGGGCGGGCTGCCTCCGTCCCAGGCGAAGCCGCGGGTCATCCTGCTGCTCGGCCTGCAGGGGTCGGGCAAGACGACGACGTCCGGCAAGCTCGGGAGATGGCTGGCCAAGCAGGGTAGGCATCCGATCCTGGTGTCGACCGACGTCCGCCGTCCCGCGGCGATCGAGCAGTTGACGGTGGTCGCCAAAGAGGCCGGCGTCCGCGTCCACGATCCGGCGGGCGAGACCGATCCCGTGCGCCGCGCGCAGGGCGCGCTCACCGAGGCCCGCAACAGCGGGTTCGACGTCGTGATCGTCGACACGGCAGGCCGTCTCCACATCGACGACGACCTGATGGTCGAGCTGCAGGCGATCAAGGACGCGACCGAGCCGACCGACCTCCTGTACGTCGCGGACGCGATGACCGGCCAGGATGCGATCAAGAGCGCGGGCGAGTTCAACCGCCGCATCGGCGTGACCGGCGTGGTCCTGAGCAAGATGGACGGCGACGCGCGCGGTGGCGCGGCGCTGTCGGTCGTCGGCGTCGTGGGTGTGCCGATTGCTTTCGCGGGCAGCGGCGAGCGCCTCCAGGATCTCGAGCCGTTTCATCCCGATCGCGTCGTGTCGCGCGTCCTCGGGATGGGCGACGTGCTGTCGCTCATCGAGAAGGCCGAAGAGGCCGTGTCGATCGAGGACGCCGAGAATCTCCAGGAGAAGATCCGCAAGAACGACTTCACGCTCGAGGACTTCCGCGATCAGCTGCGGACCATCAAGAAGATGGGACCGCTCGAGCAGATTCTCGGAATGCTTCCGGGCATGGGCAACCTGAAGCAGCTGACCGCGAACCGCGATGCGGTCGACGGCAAGCAGCTCGGTCGCATCGAGGCGATGATCGACTCGATGACGCCGCACGAGCGGCGGAATCATCAGCTGATCAACGGCAGCCGGCGGAAGCGGATCGCGAAGGGCAGCGGCACGTCGGTGGAAGAGATCAACCGCCTGCTGAAGCAGTTCGTGCAGATGAAGAAGATGCTGAAGCAGCTCGGCGGCATGGCCGGTTTGATGAAGAAGAAGGGCGGCGGCCTCGGGATGATGAAGTCGCTCATGAGGTAAGTCAGGGCTGGAAACTGGAAGCTGGAAGCTGGAAGCTGAAAGGATACGCATGGTAGTGATTCGTTTGCGGCGGATGGGATCGAAGAAGCGCCCGTACTTTCGAGTGGTGGTGATCGACTCGCGCGCGGCCCGCGACAGCAGCTTCGTCGAGGTGCTCGGGCATTACGACCCGCGCGCCAAGCCGGAGAAGCTCGTGATCAATCGCGAGCGGCTGGATCACTGGGTGAAGGTCGGCGCGCAGCCGTCGGACTCCATCCGCACGCTCGTCAACCGCCTGCCGCCTGTCGCGGCTGCGCCGGTGGAGCAGCCGGCGTCGTGAGCCGGGCGCGGGATGTCGTCGAGGTGATCGCGCGTACACTGGCCGATCACCCCGACGCGGTGCGCGTGACCGAGCGCGAGCATCGGGGGCAGACGCTCGTCGAGCTGTTCATGGCGCCGGGCGATCTGGGGCGCGTCATCGGACGTCAGGGGCGCACGGCGCAGGCCATGCGAACGCTCGTCAGCGCAACCGCCGAGCTCGAAGGGATAAAGGCGACCCTCGAGTTCAAGGATCAGCAGTAGCGCTGACGGCCCGCGGCAGAGGGTGCGCAAGATGACGCAGGACGATCTCCTCCTCGTCGGCCGCATCGCGCGCGCCCACGGAAATCGCGGGCAGGTGATCGTCAACCTCGAGACGGATTTTCCCGGCGATCGGTTCAAGGTCGGGCAGACGCTGCTCGTGGGCGACGGTGAGGCGGCAAAGCCGCGGCGGATCGCCGCTGTCAGATTCCACCAGGGGCGCCCGATCGTCGCGCTCGACGGCGTCGCGACGATGGATGAAGCGGAGGCACTGGCGGGCGCGGGGCTGTGGGTTGCGGCCGCGACCGTTCCGCCGCTGCCTGACGGAATGTTCTACCGGCACGACCTCGTGGGCTGCGAGGTGCAGGACGCGTCTGGAGCCAGCATCGGTCTGGTGACGGCGGTCGACGGACCGCTGGAAAGAAGCCACCTGATCGTGAAGGGGAGCCGGGGAGACGTGTTGATTCCGCTGGCCGCCGAAATCTGCGTTCGCGTGGATCCGGCGGCGCGGGTGATCGTCGTTCGCCCGCCCGAGGGGCTGCTCGAAGCGAACGAGCGATGACGACGCCGTTGAAAGTCGACATCGTCAGCATCTTCCCGGGCATGGTGAAGGCCTCGCTGACTGAAGGCATCGTCGCGCGAGCGATCGGGCGAGGGCTGGTCGACGTGGCCGTTCACGATCTCCGGGATTTCACCACGGATCGTCACCGGGTCGTCGACGACGTGCCGTTCGGAGGCGGACCGGGCATGGTGATGAAGCCCGAGCCGTTTTTCGCGGCGCTGGACGCGATTCGAAGGGATCGCGGAACGCCCGCGGCGGTCGTGTTGACGACACCGGATGGCGCGCGGTTCACGCACCGCGATGCCGTGCGGTTGAGCGGTTCGGGTCACGTCGTCGTGCTCTGCGGCCGCTACGAGGGCGTGGACGATCGGGTCCGGCGGCACCTCGCGACCGAAGAGCTGTCGATCGGCGACTACGTGGTGTCGGGCGGGGAGCTCCCGGCGCTCGTGATGGTGGATGCGATGTCGCGGCTGGTGCCCGGCGTCGTCGGCGACGAGGAATCGGTCGCGCGGGACACGTTCATGCGCGGGCTGCTCGACTATCCGCAGTACACTCGGCCGGCGAGCTTTCAGGGGTCCGATGTGCCGGCGGTCTTGCTGTCGGGACACCACCAGGCCATCGATCGGTGGCGTCGGCGCGAGGCGCTGGCGCGGACGCTCGAGCGCCGTCCGGATTTGTTGGAGAGCGCGGCGCTCGACGCGGACGATCGCGCGACGCTGCGTGAGCTTGAAGAGTTGCGAGAGAAGGGAGCGTTGTGATGAATGCGGTAGAGACCGTCGAGCGCGCACAGCTGACCAAGCGCCCGGCGATGAAGCCCGGCGACACCGTGAAGGTGCACGTCAAGGTGCGCGAGGGCGACAAAGAGCGTATTCAGGTATTCGAGGGCATGGTGATCGGCATGCACCGGGGCGGCATCCGGGCCACGTTCACCGTCCGGAAAGTGTCGTTCGGCCAGGGTGTCGAGCGGATCTTCCCGCTGCACTCGCCGATCATCGATCGCATCGAGGTGCTGCGATCCGCACGCGTGCGGCGCGCCAAGCTCTATTTCCTCCGCGACCTGAAGGGCAAGGCCGCGAGGATGAAGGAACAGAAGAAGATCTGACGGCTTCGCATGGTCAAGGTCCGCGCCTTCCGCACGATCGAGAACGCCATCCGGCGGATGGGGTTCAACGGGGTCGCGGGCGTCGACGAGGTGGGCAGGGGCTGTCTCGCCGGGCCGGTGGTCGCGGCGGCCGTCGTGCTGGACCCGGATCGATACATCGCGAGAATCGGCGACTCGAAGGCGGTCACGGCGCTCGAGCGTGCGCGCCTCTACGAGAAGATCACGCGGAACGCCGTCAGCTGGTACGTGGCCTCGTGCGATCGCGAGGAAATCGATCGGATCAACATCCACCAGGCGTCGCTGCGGGCGATGCAACGCGCCGTGCTGGGCCTGGTCCCCAGCCCGGATTTCGTGCTCGTCGATGCCTTCCGGATTCCGGACCTGCTGATGGCGCAGCGCGCCATCGAGCACGGCGACGCGAGGTGCACGGCCATCGCCGCGGCGTCGATCGTCGCGAAAGTGACCAGGGACCGGATGATGCTCGAACTGCACAGCCGTGATCCCAGGTATGGTTTCGACCGACACAAGGGCTATGCGACCCGGGACCATCTCGACGCCGTGTCTCGCTTCGGGTATTCGGACGTTCACCGGCGGACATTTCGTCCGCCCTCATTGTTCGACAGGATGGACTGACCGTCCGCCGCGCCATCGCCGTGGAGAATCCCGTTGGCTTTCGACCGTGACGGCGCGCTGAAGAAAGCGGAGAAGCTGTTGCGCGGGGGCAAGGTCGAGCCCGCGATTGCGGAGTACGTCCGCATCGTCGAGGAGAACCCGCGCGACTGGAGCACGGCGAACACGCTCGGCGAGATCTACGCGAAGGCCGGGCAGACCGCCAAGGCCGTCGAGCAGTACAACCGCGTGGCCGAGCATTTCGTCGACGCGGGCTTCTACCCGAAGGCCGCCGCCCTCTACAAGAAAATCCTCAAGATCATCCCGCAGGACGAAGCCGCGCAAGTGCAGCTGGCTGATATTTCGGCCAAGCAGGGCCTGCTGGCGGATGCCAAGGCGCACCTCAATGCCGTCGCGGCGCGGCGGAAGGCCAAAGGCGATCGCCGCGGAACCGCCGAGATCGTCATCAAGCTGGGAGAGATTGATCCCGCGGATTTCGACGCGCGGATCGCCGCGGCGCGGACGCTCGAAGAGATGGGCGACGAGGGCCTGGCGGGCGAGCGCTTCAAGTCGCTGCACGACGATCTCCTCGAAAAGGGACGGAACGCCGAAGCGTTCGAGATGCTGAAGGAGTTCGTCCGGCTGAACCCGCTCGCCGGTGATGCGCGCGCGACGCTTGCGCGCGCGTCCCTGGGACGGGGAGACGTCGCCGGCGCGCGCGAGTACCTGGACGAGCACAGCGCGGGCGACGATCCGACGCTGCTGCTGCCGCTCATCGACATCGAGCTGCGATCCGGCGAGGGCACGCGCGCGCAGGATCTCATCAGGCGGCTCCTCAGGGTCGATCCCGGGCATCGCTCCGCGATCGCCGATCTGAGCCGGAGATACATCGAGTCGAGCCCGCCCACCGCGCTCGCGTGCCTCGATGCGGTCGTGGACTCGGCAATCGCGACGTCCGACTACGAGGAAGCGGCGGCAAGGCTGCTGGAGTTCCTCGAACGCATTCCCGGCGAGATCCCGGTCCTCCTGAAGCTCGTCGAAGTCTGTGTCGACGGCGGCCTTGAGTCGGCGATGTACGACGCGCAAGAGAAGCTGACCGATGCGTACCTCGCGGCAAACCAGGCCGCGGAGGCGCGGGTTATCGCTGAGGATCTCGTCGCGCGGGAGCCCTGGGAGCCGGCGCACATCGCTCGATTCCGCAGAGCGCTGGTCATGATGCGCGTCGATGATCCGGACACGCTGATCGCGGAGCGGCTCAGCGGCCAGGCGCCGTTCATGGCCCACGATCCGTTCTTTACTCCACCCGAGCCCGCTCCGACGCCGGTGGAAGTCCCGCAACCCGTTGCCGCCCAGCCGGAGCCACCGGCAAATGAAGCCGAGTCGCCTTACCGTGACCACAGTGAGTCTCGTGAAGTGGCCGGCGCGCCGGGTGGGGAGCCCGAAACGCCGCCGGACGAGATCCGGACGATTCCGATCAAGCGCGCGCCAGAGCCGGCGCAGGCCGCGACCGACGAGATTGACCTGACGGGCGAGCTCGGGAGCCTGGACGATCCGGCCGCAGGCGGGTCCACGGGATCGTCGAAGACCCTCGATCAGACTTTTGCGAGCATGCGCGAAGAGGCCGCGGCGGATCCGGACTTCTCCGCGCAGCACATGACGCTCGCTCGAACCTACATGGAAATCGGGATGTTCGACGAAGCCGTGTCATCGCTCGAGACGGCGGTGCGGGCGCCTCGCCTGCGGTTCGAGGCGTCGGCGGCGCTCGGGCGGCTCCACGAGCGCCAGGGTGATCAAGCCAAGGCGATCGAATGGCTCGAGCGGGCGGCGGGCGCTCCGCCGCCGACGCTGGAAGAAGGCAGGACCGTTCTCTACGATCTTGGCATCCTGCTCGAAAGCACGGGGGAGAACTCACGGGCGCTCGCCGTGTTTCTCGAGCTTCAGGCCGACGCCGGCGACTTCCGTGACGTTCCGTCCCGCATCGATCGTCTTGTCCGCGTGCAGACCGGAGGCTGACATCTCCTTCCTCACGCGCATCCTGTTTGCGGCGTACTTCCTCGAAGCAGGTTTGATTCTGATCGTCGCGCCCTGGTCGGGCTTCTGGGATCGCAATCTGTTCATCGACGCCTTTCCGGCGCTCGCCCGGCTGTTCGAGAGCCCCTTCGTGCGCGGCGCCGTCTCGGGCATCGGGGCCATTACGGTGGTCGCCGGGCTGGCGGAGCTGGCCGGCGTCGTCGCCCAGCGTCAACGAGCCAAGGACGCCTCGCGCGCCGAGCCCTGAGGTGCGTTCGCGGTGATTCCTGCCGGAAGCGCGCTCGGTTCTCCCGCGTTGATGTTCGTCAGCGATAGTCGGCGATACGCTCCCGGTGGGGGACGCGCCCGTGCGCTCGAGATGCTGGTCCGCGATGCCGTCGAGGCCGCGCGCGCCGGGATCGGTCTGATCCAGGTACGGGAGCGCGGGCTCGAGGACCGGGAGCTGCTGGCGCTCGCGCAAGGGATCGTCGCCGAAACGTCGCCGGCTGGGGCGAGGACGCTCGTGAACGACCGCCTCGACGTCGCGCTGGCCGCGGGCGCGCACGGCGTCCACCTGCCTCTCCTTGGGATGTCCAGCCGCGCTGCGCGTTCGATCGTGTCTGAAGCATTCCTGATCGGACGGTCCGTGCACACGGAGTCGGAGGCCGACGCGGCGCAGGAAGAAGGCGGCTGCGACTACCTGATCTTCGGCTCGGTGTTCGAATCAGCCAGCAAGACGCCAGGGCATCCGGTGGCGGGGCTGGACGCGCTGGCGCGCGTCTGCGCGAACGCCGCGCTGCCGGTGCTTGCGATCGGCGGCATCACTCGGTCCCGTGTCGAAGCGGTTGCCAGGGCCGGTGCATCCGGCGTCGCGGCCATCGGCCTCTTCGCGTCCGCCAGCGGCGAGACGTTGACCGAAATAGTGCAGGAGATCAGATCCGTCTTTGGATCGATATAGGATGATCACCGCGAACACATGGACCCAGGGTATCGCACTCCACTGATGGATCTCTTCCGCCGCGGCGAGGCGGCCCGCGACATGTGTCTGCTCGCGGCACGCGGGCTGCTGGCCGCGAGCGCTCACGATCAGGTCGGCCTCCTCGTTCTGTTGTCGGAAGCCTCTGACACCGAAGTCGCGGCGCAGGCCAACGTGACGCTGTCGCGGCTGCCGTCCGAGGCGCTCCGGGCGTTTCTCGCGCGCGCCGACGTGCCCTCCGAAGTGCGGGAGTTCTTCGCCGCCCGCGGGGTCCAGCGCGCCCAGGTGGCCGCGCCGACAGCGTCGGAGCCGCTCCTCGACGCGAGCGGCAGCCCGTCGGACGAGGCGGACGACGTGGACGCCGATGAGGCCGATCCGCGCGTCCTGTCCGGGCTCTCGATCGCCCAGCGCCTGAAGCTCGCGACGAAGGGAACCCGCGAGCAGCGCGCGCAGCTCATTCGCGACTCGAACAAGATCGTGGCGACGGCGGTCCTGAGCAGCCCGAAGCTGACCGAGGCCGAGGTAGAGGCGTTCTGCAAGATGGGCAACGTCTCCGAGGACGTGCTCCGGATCATCGCGACCAACCGTGCGTGGACGAAGAACTACGCGATCGTTCTCGGAGCCGCGCGCAACCCGAAGACGCCGCCCGCCCTGTCGATGCAGCTGCTCAATCGCCTCAACGAGAAGGACGTGAAGATGCTCACGATCGATCGCAACGTGTCCGAGGCGCTCCGCCTCGCCGCGCGCCGGATGCTGGTGAAGTCGAAGAGGTGAGCGTTCGTCACTTCGCGGGCTTCTTCCTCGCCCCGAACTCCTTCCGCATGTCGGCGAGCCCCTGCATGTAGACGGTCGCGCGCTCCCGTTCGGCTTCGTCGGGCATCTCCTTGATCAAATCGATTGCCCGGTCGAAGTCGGCGAGGATCGTGGCGGGGGTAGTCTCGAAATAGAGCCGCCGGATTTCCGCAAGCCGGTCTTGATCGCGCTTGGGCGTCATCGTCCGGATCTCGTCTTCTGGCGGCGCAGGGCCTTCCGGAATTGTTCGACGGGAAGCGTATTGAGGACGTCTCCGGGCGAGATCCAGCCGCGCCGCGCCGTCGCGATCCCCCAGCGCGTGACGGCGAGCGCGGCCGGGGAATGCGCGTCCGAATCGATCGTGAGCTTCGCGCCGCGATCCCGCGCCAGGCGCGCGTGCTGGTCGTCGAGGTCGAGGCGCTCGACCAGGCTGTTGATTTCGAGCGCGACACCGGCCGTTGCGGCGGCGTCGACGACCCGCTCGAAGTCGAAGCGATAGCCCTCGCGCTTGAGGATGCGGCGTCCCGTGGGGTGCGCGATGACGTCGACCCACGGGCAGGCAATCGCGCGCAGCAGCCTTGCGGTCATCTGTGCTTCGTCCTGTGTGAATGCGGAGTGCACGGAGGCGATCACGATGTCGAGCTCGGCGAGGCACTCGTCGGCCAGATCCATCGTGCCGTCCGGCCGGATGTCGCACTCGATGCCCGCGAGGACGGTGATGCCTTTCAGCCGCTTGTTCAGCGCGCGAACCTGGCGGGCGTGCTCGAGCGCGCGCCGTTCGTCGAGGCCGTTCGTCATTGCCAGGGACTGGCTGTGATCCGTGATCGCGATGTAGGAGAGGCCAGCCTCCCGCGCCGCGACGGCCATGGTTTCGGCGTCCGCGCGGCCGTCGCTCGCCGTCGTGTGCATGTGGATGTCCCCGCGCAGGTCCGCGTGGGCGATCAGGTGCGGGAGGCCGCCGCGCTCGGCGGCCTCGATCTCGCCGCGATTCTCTCGAAGCTCCGGTGGCACGAAGTTCAGCCCGAGCGCTTCGTAGATGGCTTGCTCCGAGCCGTTCGCGACCACCGCGCCGTCGTCGTTCCGGTAGAGGCCGTATTCGTTCAGCTTCAGGCCGCGGCGAAGCGCGCGGTCGCGGAGCGCGATGTTGTGCGGCTTCGAGCCGGTGAAGTACTGAAGCGCCGCGCCGAGGCTCTCGCGAGGGACGAGACGCAGGTCGGCCTGGAACCCGCCGTGGAGCAGCACGCTCGATTTGGAGTCCCCATGCGCGAGGACCCGCTCGACCAGCCCGTACACGGTGAAGGCTTCCATCAGTGACGGGGGCGCGCCGGCGGCGAGGATGTCGAGATCGCCGCAGGTTTCGCAGCCGCGGCGCAGGCTGCCGACCATGGAGATTTCGGCGTCAGGTGCGTGCGCGCGCAGCGCGGACACCAGCGCCGCGGCGGTGTCGTGGGCCTCGGCGATCAGGCGGCGTCCGGCGACGCGGGATCGCTCCTCCAGCGCCTTCAGGATCCATGTTTCCTTCTTCGACCCCATGCCTTTGAGCGTGCGCAAGCGGCCATCCCGGGCCGCGCGCTCGAGGTCCTCCAGCGTCCGGACGCCGAGCTCGCGATACAGGAGCGAGACTGTTTTCGGCCCGACGCCCTGAAGGTGCAGCAGGTCGAGAATCGTCGGAGGGAACTCCTGCAGGAGCGCCTGGTGATAGGCGATCGTGCCGGTCTCGAGGACCTCGCTGATCTTCGCGTTGAGATCCCGGCCGATGCCGGGAATGGCGAGGCGCTTCTCAGGGGTCAGGTCGGCGATCCGTTCGGCGGAATGCGTCAGGGTTTCGGCCGCGTTGCGGTACGCACGGATCTTGAACGGGTTCTCGCCCTTGATCTCGAGGAGGTCGCCGATCTCGGCGAAGATCCGCGCGAGCGCCAGGTTTTCCACGATGTCGTCACGCCGTCACGCGGGTCTCAACCAGGAGACCCTCCGACTCGATCCGGAAGTCGAGGAGCTCGCCGCCGGCCGCGGCGATCGCGCGGCGGACAGCGGGCACGTGCTCGGGCTCGCTGAGGCAGAAGAGGCAGCCGCCACCGCCGGCGCCGCAGACCTTGCCGCCGTAGGCCCCGGCGTTTCGTGCGGCGGCCAGCATCGCATCGATGCCTGCGGTCGTGACGCCAGGCGCGAGACCCTTGCGATTTTCCCATTCCTCCGCGACCTGCCGCCCGGCCTCCGGCCAATCGCTGCGCTCGAGTGCGTCCCGCATGGCGCCCGCGATGTCGCGGATGCGCGCGAAGCGTTTCTGCACTTCGCGATCCCCGTCGATGTGCCGCTTGGTGACCTCCCAGTTGTTGATACCCGAGTTCCGCGTGGCGCCGGTGTAGGCGAGCACGAGACGCCGCTCGAGCTCTCCCGCCGCGATCGGAAGGGGAATCCGGCGAATGCCGTCGACCGCGAGCTCGACGGCCGAGATCCCGCCATAGAGGGCCGGCCGATAGTCCTGGACACCCGTCGGCACGTCGATCGCCTGTGCCTCGACGTTCATCGCAATCTGCATCAGGCTCTCATCGGAGCGCGGCTGTCCGCTCCACGCCCGCAGGGCGCCGCAGACCGCGATGTTGAGCGCGGAGGAGCCCGCGATGCCGGCGCCGACCGGCGACTCCGACCGCGTGTGCAGCTCCAGCGCGTCCGCCTGAAAGTAGTGCAGCAGACGTCCGAGCAGCCGCAGTTCGTGGTTGTCGCGCAGCTCGCTCCAGTGCGCGACGTCGACGCGCCGTCCGGTGTCGCCGGAGACGATCGTGAGGCCGCTCCCGTTTCGAGGCTTGATCACGCACCGCGCGCGGAGGCTGATCGCCGCGTTGATGGTCTGCGCGCGATCGTGGAAGAGATACAGGGGCCAGATATCGAGCGTCCCACCCGCCAGGTCGATACGAGTGGGAGCCGAGGTCTCTACATGCACGTGCGCAGTATAACGAACCCGTGAACCCGTGAACCCGTGAACCTCGTGAACCCGCAACCGCGCAGCCACTATAATCATCAGGAATGAGCATGCGCGATCTTCGAAGGCACATCGGTCAGCTCGCAATCGCGGGGTTTGCGGGCGAGTCGATCCCTCCGGACCTGCGCGCCCTCGCGCGCGAGTTCGATCTCGGCGGCATCATCCTGTTCGCCAGGAACGTCGTCGAGCCGGAGCAGGTCGCGGAGATTGCGCGCGAGGCGCAGTCTCTGGCGCACGAGCTGCCACTGTGGGTGAGCGTCGATCAGGAAGGTGGCCGCGTCGCGCGTCTCAAGGCGCCCTTTACCGTGTGGCCGCCGATGAAAACGCTCGGACGGAGCGGCGACGAGCGTCTCGCCCAGCGCTTCGCGTCGGCGCTGGCGGCCGAGTTGAAGGCGGTCGGCATCTCGCTCGATTACACGCCGGTGCTCGACATCCTGACGAATCCCGACAATCCGGTCATCGGCGATCGCGCGCTGGCGGAGCGGGCCGAGGACGTCGCGCGTCTGGGACGCTCGATCATCATCACCCTGCAGCAGTCGGGCATCGCCGCCTGCGGCAAGCATTTTCCCGGGCACGGCGACACGAGCACCGATTCGCATCACGAGCTGCCGCTGGTCGAGCATCCGCCCGACCGCCTGGACGCGATCGAGCTGGTGCCGTTCCGGGCGGCCATCGAGGCGCAGGTCGCCGCGATCATGACCGCGCACATCCTGGTTCCGTCGTACGACGAGGAACGCCCGGCGACGCTCTCGCCGGCAATCGTGACCGATCTCCTGAAGTCGCGTCTCGGATATCGCGGTCTCGTCCTCAGCGACGATCTCGAGATGAAGGCGATCAGCGGACGATACGGCGTGCCCGAGGCGACGATGGCGGCCGTCGCGGCCGGCTGTGACGCGGTGCTCATGTGCGGCACGTCGCAGGAACCGCAGGCGGTTGCGCTCGAGGGCCTCATACGCGCCGTCGAAACGGGCGCGCTGCCGGTCAGACGCGTCGAGGACGCGCTCGCGCGTCAGCGGCGGGCGAAGGAGCGTTTCCTGGCGCCGGCTCACGCCCTGCCCCTCTCCGGCCCGGCGCTCCGCGCCGCGCTGGGCCGCGACGAGCATCGCGCCGTGGCCGACGAAATGGCGAGGTTCGCGTAGGCGATGCGCAAACCTCGCGCACTGCGTCGCGGCGATCGCGTCGCCGTCGTCGCCCCCGCCAGCCCGTTCGCGCGCACCGAGTTCGACGCAGGCGTCGCCGAGCTTCGATCGCTCGGTTTCGAGCCCGTGTACGACGACTGCGTGTTCGACCGGCAGGGGTACGTGGCGGGAACGGCGGAAACCCGGGCGCGTGCGTTCATGCGCGCCTGGGAGGATCCCTCGATCGCCGCGCTGGTCGCGGCGCGCGGCGGATTTGGCAGCGTCCAGATGCTTCCGCTGCTCGACGCGGCGGCTGTCGGCCGGCATGCCAAGGCCTTCGTCGGATACAGCGACAACACGTCCATCCTGACCTGGATCACCCTCACGCTCGGCGTCGCGTCCTTTCACGGGCCGATGATCGAAGGCCGGCTCGCGAAAGGGGAAGCCGGGTACGATCGCGACACGTTCTTCCGCTGCCTCTGCCGGGCCGAACCGGCCGGCGAGATCACGCATCCGCGGCTCGAGGTCGTGAAAGGGGGAGAGGCGGAAGGAATGTTGGTCGGCGGCACGCTGACCCAGCTGACGGCATCGCTGGGAACGCCCTATGCCTTCGACCCCCCGAATGGCTGCATCCTTTTTCTCGACGAAGTGGGCGAGCGTCCGTATCGACTCGACCGCATGCTGACGCAGCTCCGGTTGAGCGGACTGCTCGGGCGCGCGTCGGCACTGGTCTTCGGCGAGCTGCCGCGCTGCGACGAACCCGGCGGGGATCTGGCACCCGTGGCGACGGTCGCCGCGCTCACTCGCGACTTCGCGGGGCCCGTGCTGTTCGGCCTGCCGTCGGGCCACACTTCGGGTGCGACGCTGACGCTGCCCTTCGGCGTCGAGGCCCGTGTCGTCGCGACGTCGGCCCCGCGGCTGGTGATCGCCGAGGCAGCCGTATCCTGAGACGCCGGATTCCCACATGCCTACACGCGTCCATCTGATTGGCGTCTGCGGGACGGCTATGGCGACCCTGGCCGCACTGCTCAAGAGCAAGGGCTTCGACGTGCGGGGGTCCGACGAGAACGTCTATCCGCCGATGAGCGACTTTCTCGTCGACCAGGGCATCACGCTGCTCCAGGGGTACAAACCTGAGCACATCGGTGCCGATCTCGACCTGGTGGTTGTCGGGAACGCGATCTCGCGCGGCAATCCGGAGCTCGAGGAAGTGCTCGATCGAAAGATCCGCTACTGCTCGCTGCCGGAAGCCGTACGCGATCATTTTCTCTGGGCGTCGCGCGCCGTGGTGATCACCGGCACGCATGGCAAGACCACGACCACCGCGCTGGCTGGATGGATCCTGACCGACGGCGGCGCCGATCCGAGCATGCTCGTCGGCGGCATCGTGGAGAACTTCGACGGCAGCTATCGGGTCGGCGGCGGCCGGGAGTTCGTGATCGAAGGCGACGAGTACGACAGCGCCTTCTTCGACAAGACCGCCAAGTTTCTCAAATATCTTCCCGACATCGCCGTCGTCGGCAACATCGAGTTCGATCACGCGGACATCTACCCCAACCTGGACGCAATCCGCCTCACGTTTCAGCGGTTCGTGAACTTGATCCCGCGTCGCGGCCTGCTGCTGCTCGGCGCGGACAACGCGGATGCGCTCTCCCTCCGCGCGCGCGCGCACTGCAGGGTCGAGACGTTCGGTTTGTCGGCAGGGGCGGACTGGCAGGCCCACGATGTCAAGGTGTCGGAGACGTCGACGAGCTTCAGCGTCAGACGGCGAGGCGCGCCGGCCGGCACGTTCGAGATCCCGATGCTCGGCACGTACAACGTCCGCAACGCACTCGCCGCGATCGCGGTCGGCGCGGCCGTCGGGCTCGACACGGACACCATGGCGGCGTCGCTGCGGCGCTTCAAGGGCATTCGGCGGCGGCTTCAACATCGGGGCACCGCGCGTGGCGTCGCGGTGTACGACGACTTCGCGCATCACCCGACGGCGATTGCCGAAACGCTCGCCGGCGTGCGTTCCGCGCATCCCGGACGGCGTCTGTGGGCCGTGTTCGAGCCGCGATCGGCGACCTCGTGCCGCCGGATCTTCCAGGCTGATTTCGTGAAGGCGCTTTCCGGAGCTGACAGCGTGATTCTGCCCGCCGTGTTCCGGTCGACCCTACCCGATGAGGAGCGGTTGTCGCCGGAGCTGATAGTCGGCGAGCTGCAGGGCTCCGGCGTCGACGCCCGGTACATTCCGAAGACAGACGACATCGTGACCGCTCTCGCCCGCGATACGCGCGACGGTGACATCGTCATCGTCATGTCGAACGGCGGTTTCGACGACATCCACAGAAAGCTTCTGGCCGCTCTCGAGCGTCAGCCGTGACAGGGTTCATCGTCCGCCCGGCGGGTGACGCGGCCCTGGTCGTGCAGCTCCCGGAGCGAATCGACCCGCTGCTGAATGCGTGGTGTGTCGCGCTCGCCGCACGGCTGCGGACCGGGCTGGGCGCGTCGGTGCGCGATGCGGTCATCGGATACTGTTCCGTGACGGTGTATTTCAATCCGCAGCTCGTCGATGGCGCATGGCTCGAGGAGGAGGTTCGTGGGATCGCCGAGGCGCTGGGGGTGTTCGAGCCGAAGGATGGCCCGGTCGTGGATGTGCCGGTCTGCTACGGCGGGGAGTATGGACCGGACCTGATTGATGTGGCGGCCTTCGCTCGTCGATCGGAGGAAGAGGTCGTGGCCCTTCACGCCGGCACGGAATACCGCGTGTACCTCGTAGGATTCGTGCCCGGATTCGCATACATGGCAGAGGTCGATTCCGCGATTGCCGCGCCGCGCCGCGCGTCGCCGCGCACTGCCGTGCCGGCAGGCTCGGTCGCCATTGCCGGAGGGCAGACGGGAATCTACCCATCAGTGACCCCGGGCGGCTGGAACATCATCGGACGAACCCCGATTGCGCCGTACGATGCGCACCGGTCGACGCCGTGCCTGTTCAACCCCGGGGATCGGGTCAGATTTCATCGCATCAGCAAGGACGACTACCGCGACGCCGTGGCCGCCGGCGCCGGGAGCCGGCCCTGATCGGACCGCCGTGAGCCACGTCACCGTGATACGGCCGGGCATGTTGACGACGATCCAGGATCTGGGTCGTTGGGGATTCCAGGCCGAAGGCGTACCCGTCGCGGGCCCGATGGACGAGTACTCGCACATCCTGGCGAACAGGATCGTCGGCAACGATCCTTCCGCCGCCGCGCTCGAGCTCACGTTGGTTGGGCCTGAACTTCAGAGCAGCAGCGATGTGCTCTGCGCGGTGGCGGGTGCGTCCTTCGCTCTGATGGCGGGCGGCAGACGCGTCGCGATGCACGAACCGTTCGTACTCCACGCCGGAGAGCGGCTTCGCTTTGGCGAGCGGATCGCAGGCGCGAGGGCAACGCTCGCATTCGGCGGAGGGGTCGCGGTCGAGCCCGTACTCGGGAGCCGCGCGACCAGTTTGATCAGCGGGCTAGGGCCGCTCGGCGGCCGCTCCTTGCGCGCGGGAGATGTCCTGCCGATCGGCGTCGTCGATCCGGCATCGACGCAAGGACGCGATCGGGCGCCGGCGCTCGCGCCACCGCTGCGAATTCCATCCGGTGGAGCGGAGTTGCGCGTCATCCCCGGACCGCACGTCGAATGGTTCACCGCGTCCGCCGTGGAAGCCCTGTTGACGTCGCGGTTTGCGATCACCCCGAGCTCGAACCGAATGGGATACCGGCTCGCGGGTGCACCCATCGACCACGCGGGGAGCGCGGACATCCTGTCCGACGCGACCGCGATTGGTTCGATTCAGGTGCCAGCCTCGGGACAACCGATCCTGCTGATGGCGGATCGTCAGACAACCGGCGGGTATCCAAAGATTGCCACCGTGATTGGCGCCGACCTGCCCCTGGCTGGACAGCTCGCGCCCGGGGACTGGATTGAGTTCCGTCAATGTTCGCGCGAGGCGGCTGTCGACGCGCGGCGACGCCGCTTTCGCCCGCTGGAGGCGCGGCGGCTGTGAGCCGGACGATCGAGCAGAGACTAGCCGACGCGGTCGGGGCGGATCGCGTCCGCCGCGATGCGCCGCTCGCGCCCCTCACGACCTTCAAGGTCGGCGGCCTCGCGGACTTCCTGGTCGACCTGCGAACCGCGGAGCAGGTTCGCCTTGCGCTCGCCGTTGCGCACGAGGCCGGCCTCCCGGTCACCGTGCTCGGAGGAGGATCGAACGTCCTCATCGCCGACCACGGACTGCGCGGGCTGGTTCTCCGGATCCATGGAGGGGACGTCAGGCACCTGGCTCCCGATCGCGCCGAGTCTGATGGCGGCGTGACGATCAACGGCCTCGTCCGGTGGACGATCAGTCACGGCCTCGCCGGTCTCGAGGCTTGGGCAGGCACGCCGGGCACGGTCGGCGGCGCGATCCACGGCAACGCCCATTTTCGCGGCCGCCTGATCAGCGAGCTCATCGAGCGCGTCACGCTCGCGCGCCTCGACGGCACAATGGTCGATGTCTCCGCGGGGGAGATGGAATTTGGCTACGATTACAGCCGCCTGCACCGGACGAGCGAGATCGTGGTGGCGGCGGTGTTCAGGGTATCGGCGGGGGAGCCGGATGAGCTCCGCCGGATTGCGCGGGAGTCGCTGTCCTTCCGCAAGCGGACACAGCCGCTCGAATCGGCGAGCGCGGGATGTATTTTTCAGAATCCGGACCCGTCGCGCGACAGGGTGCCCGACGGGATCCCGGCGTCCGCGGGCGCGCTCGTCGATCGGGCGGGTCTGAAGAATGTCAAGGCGGGACGAGCGCGCGTGTCGGCGACGCACGCCAACTTCATCGTGAACGAAGGCGGCGCGTCGGCAGGCGAAGTGCGCGATCTGATCGAACGGTGCAAACAGGACGTCCGGGAGCGCTTTGGGGTCGCTCTCCGGGAAGAGATCGTCTATCTCGGGTTCGAGCGTACGGGCAGCGAGGAGCCGAATGGCCATTCTGAGGATTGAAGGCGGACGACGGCTCTCGGGGACCATCGCCGTCGAGGGCAACAAGAACTCCGCCCTTCCGCTGCTCGCCGCATGTCTCCTCACCGACGAAGAGTGCGTGTTGACGAACGTCCCGCGCATTCGCGACGTGGAGGTCCTGGTCGAGCTGCTCACGGGGCTGGGCGCCAAGGTCAGCGGCATGGGTACGTCGACGTTGAAGGTGCGGTGCGAGCGCGTGACGAGTGACACGCCGGATCCTGCGCTCGTTGGCCGCCTGCGCGGATCGGTGCTGTTGCTCGGCCCGCTGCTCGCGAGAAAAGGATCGGCGCATCTCTCGCAGCCGGGCGGCGACTTTCCGGCGCGCCGGACGATTGCCACCCACCTGCAGGCGCTCGCCGCGATGGGGGCGGTGCCGCGTCCCGGGCAGGGCCACGTTCTCGAGACACCGAAGGGATTGAACGGCGCCTCGTTCTATCTCGACGAGGCGTCCGTGACCGGCACCGAGACAGCACTTCTCGCGGCCGCCGCAGCGAAGGGGCAGAGCGAGATCCGCCACGCCGCGATGGAACCGCATGTCGTCGAGCTGTGCCGGTTTCTGCGCGCCATGGGCGCGCACATCGAGGGAGAGGGCACATCCACGATTCGCGTCCAGGGCCCGGCGCGCCTGCGCGGAGCGTCGCACAGGCTCGACGGTGACTACATCGAGGCAGGCAGCTGGGGTGTCGTCGCCGCGATCACCGGCGGGAGCGTGCAGGTGACAGGGGCTCGATGGACCGATGTCGAGGTCGTCGCGGCGCCGCTGAAGAAAATGGGCCTCGAGTGCTCGTGGAACGACGAGCGATTCGAGGTACAGCCTTCGAGCCTGACGGCCATCCGGCGGATCACGACCGGGTTGTGGCCCGGGTTCCCGAGCGACATGGTCAGCCTGGTGACGGTGCTGGCGACGCAGGCTGAAGGGGAGACGCTCGTGCACGACTGGATGTACGAGCTGCGGCTGTTCGCGCTCGAGCAGCTGAGCGCGATGCGTGCGGACCTGTTCCTCTGCGATCCCCACAGGATCATCGTGAGCGGTCCAACCAAGCTGCGCGGGCGTCATCTCGACAGCCGCGACATTCGATCCGGGATGGCGCTGATTGCCGCGGCGCTGGCGGCTGACGGGAAGAGTGAGGTGGGCCCGCTCGAGACTGTCGAGCGCGGGTACGCCGCGCTCGTGGAACGCCTGACGTCCCTCGGCGCGCAGGTCGAGCGAAGTGGCTAGCTCCCCCCGCCTCCGCCCGGCTTCTTCGGCGGCGTCACGGGCACGACTGAACCCGGCGACGTGGTGATTCCGGGAATCGACGGCTGGAGAGGTTGCGGAAACGCAGGCACGGGTGCGGGCTGCGCGTCCGGCGCGATCGGACCGGGATCACGTGGGACCTGCGGCACGGCAGGAATCTCGATCCGCGGTTGAGCCCCCCCGGTCCGGCCGAGGCGGAATGGCCTGAGATCCGCTTCCGACACCTGCAGCGTCCGCACGATGTGCGGCGTCAGCGTCAGGATGATGTCGGTCTGCGTCGATTCCTTGCGATTGCGCGCGAACAGCCGCCCGACGAGCGGGATGTCGCTCAGGCCGGGAACGCCCGCGAGGACGGTGCGCTCCTCGTCGCGTATGAGCCCGGCCAGCATGTTCGTCTGACCGTCCTTCAACCGGATCGTCGACGTAATCTGACGCGAAGCGAACGTCGGGAGGCCTGACGTCACCCCGACTCCCGTCCCCGAGATGCTGCTCAACTCGATCCTGAGCGTCAGCGACACCTCGTCGTCGTGATGCGTGCGGGGCGTGATGTCGATGTTGACGCCAATCGGACGGTACGTGAACGACGTGATCGGCTGCTGGTTGATGCCGCCGGCTGCGATCGGCGCGAACGTCGTCACCGGCACCGGCACTTCTTCACCGAACTTCGCCTGCGCGGCCATGCCTTCCGACGTGCGCAGCTGCGGGTTGGCGAGGATGCGCGTGTTGCTGTCGTTCTTGAGCAGCCGATAGTAGATCCCCGGCACACCCGCCACGAAGACGTCAGCCCGTGAGAGGTTCGACAGATCCTGCAGCGTGAGACCCTCGCGATTCACGTCGAGGCTCCCGGCGATGCCGTCGGATCCCGGCGACGCGATCTGAATGCCGAATTCGCGCAGCCGCGAGCGGTCCACTTCGAGGAGCTCGACGTCGATGACGACTTCCGGCCGGGCCTTGTCGATCGCCGCGATGAGCCTGGTCGCCGCCGCCAGGTGTTCGGGCGTGTCCTGCAGCGCGAGCGCGTTCAGCCCGGTGACAGCCGAGATCTGCCGGACGTCGACGACGATACGCAGGAGATCGATGACTTCCTTCAGATCTGCGTTGCTGAGATACAGCGTCTGCACGACGGAGTCTTCGTACTCCCGGCGCTTCGCCGGTGTATCAGGGATGACCGTCACCGTCCGCTGCGACGCGACACGGTAGAACGTGCGGGTCACGGACGTCACCGCCGTGAGCGCGTCCTCGAGCGTCATGTTCCGCAGGTCGGCGTCGATCGTCTCCTCGCGGAACGCAGGGTCGAACAGGATGTTCAGGCCGCCGAACTGTGCGATGGCGCGGAACACGGCGCGGCTCGACGCGGATCGAAACGTCAAGGAGTCCGGCAGCTTGGACGCCGGGAGCTCGAGCCCTGGCGGAGCCGTGGTGCGGGCCTTCTCGATGAGCAGCTGCAGGTCGGTCTTTCCGCCGCGCGATATCGCGTCCTTCGCGCGGAGTTTCTGGCGCACGTCGCGAATCGCCGAATCGATCAGCGCGTCGGTCGGGTTCAGCTCCACGGCCAGCTGGTATTCGACGAGCGCATCCTCGAATCGATCGGACGCCGCGAAGCGCCGCGCGCGCACGGCGTGTTCCTGCGCGGCGCGGAGCTTGGCGCGATTGAGCGCCAGCCGGGCGTTGAGATCGTCAGGATTCGCCCGCAGCGCGTTGTTGTATTCGACGACGGCGCGATCGTAGTCGCTGGCCTGTTCGGCCCGTTCGCCCGCGCGAAAGGCGCTGCTCGTCGCGCAGGCCGCCGCGAGGCCGGCCGCGAGGCAGACGGCCACCGCCAGTGTCGAGTGACCGCGCTCAGCGCTTGACCGGTCCGGCATGGGTGACCTCCGCTCCACGTGGAATAGAGAACTCGAAGGCTTTATCGGCCAGTCCCGGGTTTTCCTTGAAGTTCGAGAGCGTGAACGTCGACCGCGATCCCTGCTTCTCGGCGACGGCAAAGCCCTGGATGCGCAGCGTCTTGCGGTCGGCGGTGAGCTCGAGCCAGTCGTACTCCTGCTGTGGCTGCTTGGGTTCGAGGCGGAGAGCCCAGGTCGCGTCGGTGCCACCTTGCGCAAAGCTGACGTTGAAGTCCCGCGTGATGTTGCCGCGGCCGGCGAGGAAGAACACCGCGACCTCGTCCTCGGCGGGCGCCGGGCCTTCGATGACGCGGTTCTCCTGCGGCAGGTACTGATACATCCGCGTGCCGTTCGACACGAACACCTTCTCGTCGGCGCCCTTGTATTGCCACCGCATCTTGCCGGGCTTCTTCACGAGCAGCGTCCCTCTCTCCTCACGTTTCCGTTTCAAGACGGAGGACTCGTGCTGGTGAACGAAGTCGGCCGAGAAGTCGCGAATCGCGTCGTACTTTTTCTGGAGCTGGTTTGCGACGTCCACGGCGGACGAGGGCGCGGCCGGCTGTATGGCAACTGCCCACACGACCAGCAATGCGGCGCCGGGAAACGGACTCAGCAATGACATGGTCGATAGCGATTCGATACGGCAGGGCCCGAACCCCATGTTACCACCCGGACCACGGCGCAGGTGGCGCAGACGCCAGCCCACCGGCGCTGCCGCTTCAGCGGCCGCGCTTCGCCGCAATGAACGCGAGAACGTCCTGGAGGGGTCTGGTATTGAGCACGTGCCTGGGCTCGATCCATCCGCGGCGGGCGGTTGTCACGCCGAATCGCATCTGCCTGCCCAGGGCCCCGACGCGGTGGCAATCGCTGTCGACCGTCAGCGTCGCGCCCGCGGCCACCGCCGCCCTGGCGCGCCCGCCGTCGAGGTCGATGTGGCTGGGCGCGCCGTCGATCTCGAGGGCAGTGCCAGTCCGCGCCGCGGCTTCGTAGATCGCGTCGAAGTCGAGCATGTACCCGGCCGTTCGGCCGACGAGGCGGTTGGCGGGATGGCAGATGATGTTCACGAGGGGATGCGCGATGGCGCCGAGCGTCCGGCGCGTGAGCTGATCGGGGCTCTGTCTCGCTTGATTGTGCAGCGACGCGAGCACGATGTCGAACCGCTCGAGGACCTCGTCGTCGAAGTCGAGGCGGCCGTCTGGCCGGATGTCGACCTCGATGCCGTGGAGGATCGTCATCCGTGGAAACCGCGCGCGCATCCCGTCGATCTCTTCCCGCTGCCGCGCGATCGCGTTGACCGCCAGCGTGCGCGATGCGCTCGCACCCCACGAGTGATCGGTGATCGCCATGTACTCGTAGCCGAGCGCGGCGCACCCTTCGACCATTGCAAATACGGGGTCACGACCGTCGCTGTAGAGCGTGTGCATGTGCAGGTCGCCGCGGATGGCCGCGGCATCCAGCAACAGAGGCAGCCTGCCGGCGGCGGCCTCATCGATTTCGTCACCGCCGTCGCGAAGCTCCGCGGGAATGAACGGCAGGCCGAGGCTCTGGTAGATCTCCGCTTCGGTTGCGAACGGCGCAGGAGAGAGTCCGCGACGGGCGAGCTCGTGCACGTGCGCGGGCGTTCCAGTCGTCGAGAGGAGTGTGCTGCCGAACGCGTCAGGCGTGGCGACGTGAATCTCCACCGCGGCCAGCTGATAGATGGCGGCCAGGTGGCGCGGCGAACGCGCGATGATCTTCTGGAAGTCGAGGTCTGCTTCGATGGCGTCCAGCGCCGCGGCGGGATCGTCCGCGCGGCCGACGAGCACGAGCGCGCCAAGAAGAGGCTCGCCGCGCCGGAAGTCACCTGACTGTTCGAGATGATGGAGATCGGGACACGCGAAGGCGATCGACGTCAGCAGCCGGTCCGACAAATCCGAGGCACGACCTAACGTGAGTGCGGCGGCGGCGGTCACTCCTACGCCAACACGAGTGCTCGCCACGGGAGAGGGCACGCTGTCGGCAGGCGCCTACGCCCGATTCGCGTGGGAGTGCGATTGCCCGCTGACGACCCAGCCCTGTGACCGTCGGCCGCAGATGAGGCAGCGCAGAAAAATCGAGCCGCCCTTGCAGGAGACGCTGTAGTCATGACCGGTTACGTAGCAGCTTATCCAGTTCCACATGGTACACCTTGCTGAAGAAAATGCGTGTTGCGATGACCGAAGGCAAGCAAGGTGCCACATCGGAACAGCTGTCGGCGTTCGCGCTTTCTGCAATGAATAAGCCGTAAAGGGGCAAGTCTCTGACGCGACAGGCTTTCGGCCGCGATCGGGGGATGGCCCGAAATCGTTCTCGCATTACGAATGTGAAATCGGGAACGTAGGATTCGCGGCGCCTGGCGGCGTCACTGCTTCGTGAAGTCGACCGAGACCTGAGCGGCTGCGTTGGCGCGGATGGTCGCGCTGACCTTCCGCTCGCCGTGCTGCGGATGCTTGAAGACGAACTCCCGCGTGCCGAGCGGAACCGGCGTGCCTGCGAGCGGCGTTTCGCCCAGCTTCGTCCCGTCGAGCCACACCTCGGCCCAGGGATTTGCGTTGATGTTGGCCGTGCCGCGCGCCTGGACGGTGACGCTGCGGACGCCCCCGGGCTCGATGTCGACGGATCGAACCTCGCTGAATCCGAAGTCCTTGTTGCTCAACGTCAGCTCGTGCCGGCCCGGCGGCAGCATCAGGCGGTTCTGCTCGGTGGTCCCGAGGCTCCGGCCGTTTTCGGAGATGTCGAGCAGAATCGGCGCGAACACCGCGACCCACCCCGAGAAGACCGGGAGATCCAGCGGTACCGACTTGCCTGCCACGACTCGCACGCTGTGGAGCACTTCGCCGCCGGACGTGAGGAACGTCAGCACGTGGCGGCCAGGCGTGGTGTCGATCTGCACCGGCGTTTCACCGATCGGCTTTCGATCGAGGAGTACCTTGATGCCCGCCGGCTGCGTCTGAATCGTGACGCGTCCCTTGCCTGCCGGAATCGCACCGGCATTTTGCGGCTCGGGGATCGAGACGGGCGGTGGCGTCGACGTCGCCGACGTGTCGGCCGGCGCGCCTGGTTCGCCCGCGACCGCGGTCCGGCCCGGCAGATACGATCGTCCGGCCACAATCGCGACGAGCGCGACGCCCACGGCAACGGCAGCCAGCTTCCACGGAAAGGCGCGGGGCGGTTCCGGTTCGGCATCCCCCCGGCCGAGGGAGAGCGTGCTGAACCGATCCGGCGGTGGAGGAGCAGCCTGTGATTCAGGGTACGTGCGTCGCGACGCGTTGAACCCGGGCGGCGGCTCGGCCCTGATCTTCAGCGACGCCGGCGGCGGCGGAACCGGCGGCGGAACTGGCGGGGGCGGAGGCTTCACGACCGTGGGCGTTCCGTAGCCTCCCGTCGATGCCGACGGGTTCGCGTATGTCGGCTGCGGCAGCGGCCCAACTGGGGACGGCGTAAAGGAGACCGGCGGCATCTGTGCAGGCCGCGTCGTCTGCGGCACGGGCACGTGCGTCTGTTCGGGAATGAGCGACTCGGACGCAGCGGCGCGATGCGGTGACACGAGCCAACCGCTCGGACTCGCGGGTTTCGGCGGTGCTGGCGGCGCCGGTGGCGGAACCGGAGGCTTTTGATTGGCCGTCGTCGATCGCAGCTTGTCTTTCCTCGCCCGGGCCGACTTCATCTGCTGGCGCTTCCGGCGCCGCGACGATCCGCTCTCGTGTTCGGGTTCGAGCTCGTTCTCGACCGGTTCGACAACTGGCGGGGAGGGTTCCGCTGGCGCGGCTGCGACGGGCGCTTCCTCGATCGGAGCAGCCGGCGCAGGCTCTGCTTCGGGCGCTGCAGCGACATCCGGCACGTCCGCGGGTGCGTGCTCTTCCGCAGCCGTGGTGGCCTCGAGATCGAGATCGTGCGCGGCCTCCGCAGCTCTTTCGGCCTCGCTCTGCGCATCGTCATCGATCGAGCCAGCGTCGCTCTCGCTTGGAACGGGAGGCGGCGGTTCGTAGACGACGGGTTTCGCCCGCTGCGGCGGCGCTTCAGCGCGCGCCGGACGCACGTCGAAAGACGCAAGCTCCGACGACAGCGCGGACGGATCGTTGAGATCGTCGAGACCCGCCAGATCGTAGATCTCGTCGCCTTGCGGCTGCGGCGCCGGCGCGGTGTCCATGTGCTCGAACGACAGCTCGGTTTCCTCTGCGTCCGAGTCCGACGAATCGTCCTCGAGCGTTTCTTCTGCGAGCGGGTCTTCTTCGAGCGCTTCGGATTCTTCTACCAGCCCGACGGCCTGATGATCTGTTTCGTGGTCGGCTTCTTCGGCCGCCTCGACTTCCTCCGCGACCTCGAACGTATCCAGGAATTGATCGAGTTCCGGAACGCGCGGCTGGAGCGATGCCGCGTCCGCGCGCGGCGCCGCCGCGCTTCTGTCTACGGCAGGCGCGGCGTTCGCGAACGCCGCATCCATCTGCGCGACGAAATCGGTCACGGCCTGGCGGCAGACATCCAGTCCGATTTCCTTGCGCACGAGCTGCCGCACGTCTTCGAGCATCTCGTTCGCCGTTGCGTACGGCCTGCGTCCTGGCAAGGGCAGCGACCGCTGGAGAATTCGCTGCAAGCCACCCGCGAACGCCGTCGTTCCGCGGATGTGAGCGACCTCGATGACTTCCATGAGAAGCGTTGGTATCGCGTCAGGGTACTCGCCGGGCTGCAGGTTGCGTCCGAGCACCAGCGTCAGCGCGCAGAGGGCCACCTGCGTGACGTCGCCGGCAGGATCGAAACGCAGGCGCTCGTTGCCGGATGGCGCGGATATGCCGAACTGCGTCCAGAGGCGCTGTGGTGTGGGGTTGAGCGCTTCGACCGCCGGGCCCATCGCGAGGTCGAGGAACACGACCTGGCCTTCCGCCGTCACGATCGTGCGCGAGGCGTCGATCAGTCCGTGCACGGCGCGGTTCGACGTGTGCAGCGCGTTGAGCGCGGGAAGACTCTCGAGCAGATAGCCGAGAGCGGCGTCCACGCCTGGCACCGCGGCCGAATCGGCCGAGACGTCGAGCAGCTCCGACAACCGGCTGCCGGTCACGAACTCGGCCACGACGATGAGATCGCCGGTGGAGGCGTCTCGCTCGACGGCTGACGGCCGTGCGAACCGTTCCTCCTCGATCGACGACAGGCGCTCGACGCGCTGCCGCAGCAAGGGCTCGAACACAGCCAGCTCCGGCCGAACCCGCAGGCGTTCGCGCATCGCGCCGGTCTCCCGATCGAACGAGAGAGACCGCTGCCCGAGGCCATCTACGTGGCCCGAGGAGGAGACGGACGAGAAGAACAGGTCTGATACTGGTGCCGACATTGCAGGGACCCGACAACTCTGCAACCCGCACACCACCTACCCGTTGAATTCCTGTGCGCCCGCAATGTGCTGTCTGGCAGCCGCTTCCGCCTGTTTTCGGCGCAGGTTTGATTTGGGTCGGGTTCGAGACGTGCCCAGAAGCAACGCACCGATCCGAATCCTGTAATCCGAATACATTCACGTCGTTCGCGGGCGAGCGAGGCGGCGATCGCGACCGGAGCGGATCAAACCCGCTGACGTTTTGTGCAGGCTGCCACGAATGTTGGGGGGTGAGGCGAGTCGCGCCGGCAAAAGCGGCGGCTCAGGCCCGGCGCCGGGAGGCAGAAGAACGTACTAGATAGCTGGATGCGATCGATCGGGGGAATTTGTAGTTCGCAACCCAAGCCACATATTCAGCGGAGGTTGACGTAGGCGTTCCACGTCATCGCCGCGACCAACACGACCACAACAATCCAGAACTCGCGGTTTTTCAGAATCCTCATTGGGCCCTCGCTTCACTATCGCACGGTCAACGATGGCAGCGCGACGCGGACGACGATCAGACGGGGGAGTATCCGCAGAAATCGCGGAATTGCTCGACGATTTTGGTGGACGGCAGGAGGCTCGAACTCCCGACCTCCGCGTTGCGAACGCGGCGCTCTCCCAGCTGAGCTAGCCGCCCACTCTTTTGATGGTTGGAGGGCACGGCGCCGACGCGCTATGCCTACGCAAACCATGAGTTTACCACGAACGACGGGACCGCCGGCACGCTCAGGGACTGATCGAACGGATGGATATACTTCGACGGCATGTCCCATCCGCCTCGACCACAGCCGTCCATCAGCCGAATCGGCATCCTGACCGGTGGAGGAGACGCCCCCGGGCTCAACGCGGTGATTCGCGCGGTCGTCAAGTCGGCCGAAGGGCACGGCGTGGAAGTGATTGGCCTCGAGGACAGCTTCAACGGGCTGCTCGAGCCGAACCGCTGGCGGCGCCTCCAGCGCCGCGATGTGATCGGGATCCTTCGCGTGGGCGGCACGATTCTCGGTACCTCCAATCGCGGCAATCCGTTCACGCAGCCGGTCGAAACGTCGGGAGGGCCCAGGGACTATTCCGAGCGATGCGTGGAGATGTTCCACCATCTGTCGCTCGATGCGCTCATCGTCATCGGCGGCGATGGAACGCTGGCGATTGCGCACGAGTTTTCCAGGCGCGGCATACCACTCGTTGGCGTGCCGAAGACGATCGACAACGATATTGTCGAGACGACGAACACGTTCGGCTTCGACACGGCGGTGGCGTTCGCGACAGACGCGATCGATCGGCTCCACACGCACGCGGAGTCGCATCGTCGCGTGATGGTGGTGGAGGTCATGGGCCGGCATGCGGGGTGGATTGCGCTCTACGCGGGCGTGGCCGGCGGAGCGGACGTGATTCTCATTCCGGAGATTGCCTTCGATCTCCAGAAGGTGGCGAACCATATTGCCGCGCGCGAACAGATGGGCGCGGGATTCAGCATCGTCGTCGCCGCCGAGGGAGCGAGTCCCGTTGGCGGTTCGCCGGTCGTTGCGCACAAGGGATCGCCGGGCGTGCAGGAACGGCTCGGCGGGATCGCGGCACGCGTCGCGGCCGACCTCGAGGGGTTGACGCGGAAGGAGGCGCGCAGCGTGGTTCTGGGGTACCTCCAGCGGGGCGGCGCGCCCACGAGCTTCGATCGCCTCCTGGCGACGCGCCTCGGGGCGCGCGCGATGGAGCTCGTCATGGAGGGACAGTTCGGAACGATGGTCGCGTTCCATCCGCCCGACATCGTCGCGGTTCCGCTCGAAAAGGTCGTGGGCCGCACGCGCTACGTTCCACCTGACTTCGACGTGATTCGCGCGGCGCGCGCCGTGGGGATTGTGTTCGGAGACTGAGGCGGGACCGGCTTGCAGCGACGGGCTAGCCAATCACATCGAGATACTTCAGCGCGCCGCCCGTGTTGAACAGGACCACCGTGTCGGTTGGCTTTGCGCGTCCGTCGGCGAGCAGGACCTTGAGCGCCTGGAGCGCCGCGCCGCCTTCCGGCGCCGCGCTGATGCCTTCGCGGCTGCCGAGGTCGCGCATGCCAGCCACCATCTCGGCGTCGGACACCGCGATCGCGGTGCCGCCGCTTTCCCGGATCGCGCGGAGCACGAGGAAGTCTCCGATGGCTTTCGGCACGCGCAGGCCGTCCGCGATCGTGCGCGCGTTCGGCCAGAGAACCGAGCGCTCGGCCCCCTCGTCGAAAGCGCGGACGATGGGCGCGCACGTCTCTGCCTGAACCGAGACCATCTTCGGCCGGCGGCCGGGCTCTTTCCAGCCGATACGCTCCATCTCGTCGAACGCCTTCCACATCCCGACCATTCCGGTTCCGCCGCCCGTCGGATAGATGATCCAGTCGGGAAAGGTCCACTGCAGCTGCTCGCCGAGCTGGTACGCCATCGTCTTCTTGCCCTCGATGCGGTACGGCTCCTTGAGGGTGGACATGTCGTACCACCCGAGCGGCTTTCCCCGCTCGGCGGCGATCCGTCCCGCGTCGGTGATCAGGCCGTCGACGAGCGTCACCGTCGCTCCGTAGAGCTCGCACTCGCGGATGAACGGGATCTTGACGTCCTTCGGCATGAAGACGTGAGCCGGGATGCCTGCGGCGGCGGCGTACGCCGCCATCGCATTCGCCGCGTTTCCCGCCGAGGGAACCGAGAGGGCGGTTGCGCCAAGGTGCGCGGCGCGCGTCACTGCCGCCGACAGGCCGCGCGCCTTGAACGAGTTCGTAGGGTTCAGCGACTCGTCCTTGACGAAGAGCCGCGCCATGCCGACGTCGGCGCCCAGCCGTTCAGCATGTACCAGCGGTGTCCACCCTTCGCCGAGCGTAATCGGACGTTCGCCGGCGAGGAGCGGCATCAGTTCGCGGTACCGCCACATCGTGGCCTCGCGCCCCGCGACGGCCTCGCGGGGCCAGCCGCGCGCCGCGTCGAGGTCGTATCGGGCGAGGAGGGGAGCGCCGCAGGTGCAGAGGTGCTGCTCGACGCGCGGATCGTATGGCCCGGCGCCGCAGGGCACCGAGCACTCCAGATGAGAGAAGAAGGACACGCGCTACTTTCCGAGGAGCTCCGTGTCTTTCTTCTTCTGCAGGTCGTCGATCGTGGCGATGTGCTGATCGGTGGCTTTCTGCACGTCTTCGAGCGCCCGGCGCTCGTCGTCTTCGGAGATCTTGTGATCCTTCAGCAGCTTCTTCAGTCGATCGTTCACGTCCCGGCGCGACTGCCGCACGCCGTTGCGGCCCTCCTCGGCGTACTTGTGCACGAGCTTCGAGAGCTCCTTGCGGCGCTCTTCGGTCAGCGCCGGAATCGGGATGCGGATCGCCTTGCCGTCGGTCGTCGGGTTCAGGCCGAGGTTGGAGCTCCGGATCGCCTTCTCGATCGCCCCGGTGAGCGATGGATCGAAGGGCTGCGCCATGATCAACGTCGGCTCGGGGATCGACAACGACGCCACCTGGTTGAGCGGCATCTGGGATCCGTATGCTTCTACGTGGACGGTATCGAGAATCGTCACCGACGCCCGCCCGGTGCGCACGCCTCCAAGCTCGCGGCGAACGTGCTCGATGTGGCCGTCCATCCTTTTCTTCAGCTCACCAAACAGCCCTTTTATGTCAGTCGCGTCCATAGGCTCTCCAGCGCTTCGTCAGACTCTGACGGTTGTGCCGATTGGCTCTCCCATGACTACTCGCTTGAGGCTGCCGGCGGTCCGCAGGTTGAAGACGACAATCGGAAGCCGGTTGTCCATGCAGAGCGAGATGGCGGTCGCGTCCATCACCTTGAGTCCCTGCTCGAGGACTTTGAGGTAGGAGATTTCCTGGTATTTCGTCGCGGTCTTGTCGACCATCGGGTCGGCGGTATAGATGCCGTCGACCTTCGTGCCCTTGAGGATCACGTCCGCCTTCATTTCCATGGCGCGGAGCGCGGCGGCGGTGTCGGTCGTGAAGTACGGGTTGCCGGTTCCGGCGGCGAACACGACGACGCGGCCCTTCTCGAGGTGCCGGACGGCGCGGCGCCGGATGAAGGGCTCCGCCACGGCGCGCATCTCGATGGCCGTCGCGACCCTGGTCGTCACGTTGTGGTGCTCGAGCGCGTCCTGCAGCGCGAGCGCATTGATCACGGTGGCGAGCATCCCCATGTAGTCCGCCGTGGCGCGGTCCATGCCCTTCGCGCTTGCCGCGAGGCCGCGAAAGAGATTGCCGCCGCCGATGACGACCGCCGTCTGCACCCCGAGCTGCTGGATTTCCCCGATGTCGGCCGCGATCCGGTTGGCCACAGCCGGGTCGATCCCGAACTGCTGCTCGCCCATGAGCGCTTCGCCGGATAGTTTGAGGAGGATGCGCTGGTAGACGGGAGCCGACATGGGCGGCAATTATAGCGTTGTACCGGCTCAGGGTTCAGGGTTCAGGGTTCAAGGTTCAGGGTTCAAGGTTCTTGTCGAACCAGACGCCTTGAACCTGGAACCCTGAACCCTGAACCCTGAACTCGCGGAGCGTCAGTTGGCAGATTCGCCCAGCTTGAACCGGACGAAGCGCGGGATGGCGATGTTCTCGCCCAGCTTCGCGATCGCGGACTGGACGAGCTGACCGATCGTGACCTTCGGATCGCGGACTGAGGGCTGGTCGAGCAGGCACACCTGTTCGTAGAAGCTGTTTAGCTTGCCGTCGACGATCTTGTCCACGACCTGCGGCGGCTTGTTCTGCTCCTTCATCTGCGCACGGTAGATCTCGCGCTCGCGGTCGAGCACGTCCCCTGGGACGTCCTCGCGGCGCACATACTGGGGGCTGGCCGCGGCGATGTGCATCGCGATCTCGCGCGCGAGGCTCTGGAAGTCGTCGGTGCGCGCCACGAAATCGGACTCGCAGTTGATCTCGACGAGCACGCCGATCTTGCCGCCCATGTGAATGTAGTTGCCGATCAGCCCTTCGTTGGTGCTCCGGCCCGCCTTTTTCGTCGCCTGCGCGAGACCGCGCTTCCTGAGGATGGTCGTCGCCTCCTCGACGTTGCCGTTCGCTTCGGTCAGCGCGGCCTTGCACTCCATCATTCCCGCGCCCGTGAGATCGCGGAGCTTCTTGACCATCGCCGCTGTGATTTCCATTGCTGCTTTGCTCCTATCGCTTCCAGTCTCCAGCTTCCAGCTCCCAGCTTCCAGCGAAGGACCCGTTCAATTCCCAGTCTTGGTATCCGGATCTGGAACCTTCTAGAAGCTGGCAGCTTCCGGCTGTACATAACAACGCCGGCGCGGTGAGTCCGGCCGGCGCGAAAAACCGAGAGCCCGTGCCGCCTAGACGGACGCCGTCGACGTGGCTTGCTCGGGCCGCGCCTGTCGAGCCTGACGTCCGCGGCGGGTGCGGTCGTCGGTGTCTGCGTCGCCGTCGTCCGCCTGCGCGGATTCACGAATGCCGCGGCCGCTGATGACCGCTTCGGCGATGCGGGACGCGAACAGCCGAATCGCTCGCAGCGCGTCGTCGTTGCCGGGGATGACGTAATCGACCTCGTCCGGGTCGCAGTTCGTATCGACGACGCCGATGACGGGGATCTTCAGCTTGCGCGCCTCGTCCACCGCGATCTTTTCCTTGCGCGTGTCGACGACGAAGAGCGCGTCGGGCAGGCGGGACATGTTCCGGATGCCTTCGAGGTTCTTCTGGAGCTTGCGCTTCTCCTTCTCGATCTGCGCGATCTCCTTCTTCGAGAGCGTCTCGTACCGTCCGTCGGTCTCCATCGCTTCGAGGTCGCGGAGCCGCGCGAGGCTGCGCTGAATCGTCGTGAAGTTCGTCAGGAGGCCGCCGAGCCAGCGCTGGTTGACGAAGTACATCTCGCAGCGCGTTGCCTCTTCCGCCACCGCGTCCTGTGCCTGCCGCTTGGTGCCCACGAAGAGGATCGTCCGGCCGTCCGCCGCCAGGTTCGTCGTGAACTGTTCTGCCTCACGAAAGAGCTTGGCTGTCTTGGCGAGGTCGATGATGTAGATCCCGTTCCGCTCGCCGAAGATGTACGACTTCATCTTCGGGTTCCACCGCTTCGTCTGGTGGCCGAAATGAACACCCGCTTCGAGCAAATCCTTCAACGCGATGCCGGTCAAGCTTCCTCCAATTAGGTCTTAACGTTTACTGAACTGGAAGCGTTTACGCGCTCCCTTCTGTCCGTACTTCTTCCGCTCCTTGATGCGCGCGTCGCGCGTCAGGAAGCCGGCCTTCTTCAACCGCTGCCGCAGCTCGGCGTTGTATTCGACGAGCGCCCGGGCGATCCCCAGGCGGAGCGCGCCGGCCTGGCCCGCGATGCCGCCGCCCGCGATCGTCGCGAGCACATCGAACTTATCGGTCGTTTCGGTCACCGCCATCGGTTGCTTGATCTGCGTGCGCAGCGCTTCGGTGGGGAAAGCCGTCTCGATCGACTTGCGGTTGATGGTGATGCCCCCGGTGCCGGGGCGAAGGAACACGCGGGCGGTCGATGTCTTGCGTCGGCCCGTGCCGTAGTACTGAATCCCTGCTGCCACGTTAAGCGACCTCTCGCGTTTTCACCCGCACGGGTTTCTGCGCCTGATGCGGATGCTTCTCGTCCGCGTACACCTTCAGCTTCCTCCACATCGCCTCACCGAGCGTCGTCTTCGGCAGCATCCCGCGGACGGCCTCCTCGACGAGGCGCACGGGGTTCCTCTTGCGGACGTCTTTCGCGCGCTCCTCGCGCAACCCGCCTTCGTACCCGCTGTGCGTGCGGTAAAGCTTCTGTTCTTCCTTGCGACCGGTGAATCGGACACGCGCCGCGTTGACGATCACCACGTGATCACCGGTGTCGATGTGCGGCGTGTAGGTCGCCTTGTGCTTTCCCTGCAGCAGGCGAGCCGCTTCGGTCGCGATACGTCCGAGGACCCGGCCCTCGGCATCGATGATGTGCCACTGCCGGGACACTGTGCCGGCGGTGGGGACAAACGAACCCATGAACTCCCTTTCGGCCTTCGTTAGAAGCTACGGGCGACCCGCCGAAGCAGTGCGCAGGCGGTCAACCCCGTTCAAAGGACGGCAAACCAAGAGGATACCGGCGATTTGGGGTGGTGTCAAGGTAACGCGAGCGAAACAGGCGGATTCAGGCGCATTCCCGCTCGCATGAGGTGGAAAAAGCTCCACTTACATTATCGTTAGGGGATTGCAATTTCGTCAATTCCAGCGCTTCACCTAACTGCGCTGGCCCATCAGAACTGCGCAGAAATGCCGGAATTAGTAGTACCGGCCGGCGTGGTACCCAACTTGCCCCCGGTCGAGCCGATAACCCATCAAGGCGAACCGTTCCGGGTGTGCCCGTGGGTCACTTACAGATAGGACAACGCGGTGTTTGGTAGATCGAAATCCCTGGTCGGACTGGACATCGGCTCGAGCGCGGTCAAGGCCGTCGAGCTGAAGCCAGTCGGCAAGGGCTACAAGGTTGCGGCGTTCGGCAGCGAACCCGTGCCCCCTGACAGCATCGTTGACGGCGCGATCATCGACGCGGCCGCCGTTGTCGAGGCGATCCGGCGTGTCTTCGACACCCGAAACATCAAGACCAAGGAAGTGGCGGCCTCGCTCTCCGGCAACGCGGTCATTGTCAAGAAGATCGCCCTGCCGGCGATGACCGAGGCGGAGCTGGCCGAGTCCATCTACTGGGAAGCGGAGCAGTACATCCCGTTCGACATCCAGGATGTGAATCTCGACTATCAGATTCTCGATCGCGGCGACACCGGCGGGAAGAGCACGATGGACGTGCTGCTCGTCGCCGCGAAGAAGGAAAAGATTGCCGACTATACGGGCGTCATCGGGCAGGCGGGCCGGGTCGCCGTCGTGATCGACGTCGACGCGTTCGCGCTGCAGAACGCGTACGAGGTCAACTACGGCACCGAACCGGGCGCGGTCGTCGTCCTGCTGAACGCCGGCGCCAGCGCGACCAACATCAACTTCCTCGAAGGCGATCAGTCGGTCTTCACCCGCGACATTTCGACGGGCGGCAACGCCTACACCGAAGCGCTTCAGAAAGAGCTCAATCTGCCGTTCGAGCAGGCGGATCAGCTCAAGCGCGGTCTCTCCATCGACGGTGTGTCCTTCGACGATGCGAGGCCGGTGCTGCGTGCGGTGACGGAAAACCTGATGCTCGAGGTGCAGAAGACGTTCGACTTCTACAAGGCGTCGGCCGCCTCCGACCGCATCACGCGAATGGTCGTCAGCGGCGGCGCTTCGCGCGCCGAGGGCTTCACCGAGCTCCTCCACGAGCGCTTCCAGGCGCCGGTGGAGCTGTTCGATCCGTTCAAGAAGGTCGGGTTCGACGCGGGCCGCTTCAGCGTGGATTCAGCCGAGATCGCCCCGACCGCGGCGGTTGCCGTGGGCCTCGCGCTCCGGCGGGCAGGCGACCGATGATTCGGATCAATCTTCTCGCCGTCGAGCGTAAGAAGGCCCGGCGGGCGTCCCGCGCGATTTCCATCACGCCGGCGCACCGCGTGACGATCGCCGCGAGCCTGATCCTCATCGCCACGGTGCTCGGCATCGGCTGGTGGTTCCTCTCGCTGCGGCAGCGATCGGCACAGCTCGATCGGGACATCGCGCGCGCGGAGCAGGAAGCCGTGCAGCTCCGGACGGTCCTCGCGCAGGTTCAGAAGTTCGAGGCACGGAAGGCGCAGCTCACGCAGCGCGTCACGCTCATCGAGCAGTTGCGCCGCGGCCAGTCAGCGCCGGTCCACGTACTGGACGAAGTCAGCCGCAGCCTTCCCGATCGCCTGTGGCTCACCGAGATGCGGCAGGTCGGCGCGGATTTCACGATCAACGGGTTCGCGGCGTCGCTGCCGTCCGTGTCCGACTTCGTCGCGAATCTCGAAGCGACGAAATGGTTCAAGAAGCCGGTTGAAATCCTCGACAGCCAGGTGACCACAGATGCCAAGGCCGGCGACCTCGTGAAGTTCGCGATCAGAGGCGTGCTGAACGATCCGGAAGCGCCTCCGCCAACGCTGGCGCCGGCGGGACGCGGACGCGGTGCGAAGCGCTGAACAGGCATAACAGGAACCCATGGATCTCTCGCTCAGCAAACTTCCCTGGTGGGGCCAGATCGGCGCCTTCGTCCTGGTGTGCGGCGGCGCGGCGTACGGCTTCTGGCACTTCTACGTGTCGGACATGCAGGCCGATGTGAACATCCGCCAGAGCCGTTTGACCGCGCTGCGCAACGACATCTCTCGCGGGGTGGCGACCGCGCGGCGCCTGCCGGAGTTCGAGCAGCAGGTCGTGCAGTTGGAGCAGCGCCTCGACAACCTGAAGGCGGTGCTGCCGGAAGAGAAGGACGTCGCGGACATTCTCCGCCGGATCCAGGGGCTCGCGACCCAGTCCGATCTCGCGATTCAGCGCTTCACACCTGCCCCGGTCGTGCAGCAGGCGATGTACGCCGAGATTCCGTATCGGCTTCAGGCCGAGGGGACGTACCACAACCTGGGATTCTTCTTCGATCGCGTCAGCAAGTTCCCGCGGATTATCAACGTGAGCGAGATCCACATCCGGGCCAAGAACCCGGTCGAACCGAACGCGACGATTGTGGCGGAGTGCATCGCCACCACGTTCGTGCTGCAGGAAGGGGCTGCCGCGCCGAGCCGCAAGGGCGGGAAGATCATTCCGAAGCAGCCGTCGGGAGCGAGGTAGCGCATGACGAAAGTTCTCTTGTGCGCTGCGCTCACCGTGCTGACCGCGTCGGTCCCTGTGCGCCTCGAGGCGCAGGCCAAGCCGCCGGCGAAGCCCGCCGCCGCCCAGCCCGCGCCGCCGAACCCCGATTCACTGCCGAAGATCGAGCCGGGCTACACGTACGACCCGGCCGGTCGCCGCGATCCGTTCGTCAGTCTGCTCGGCCGCGGCCAGGAGACGAAACCGCAGGCCGCCCGCGCGTCGGGGCTTGCGGGGCTGCTGATCGGCGAGGTGACGGTGAAGGGCGTGCTCCGGGATCGGTCTGGCTTTATCGCCATGCTGCAGGCGCCGGACAACAAGACCTACAACGTCCGGGTGGGCGACAAGCTCATGGATGGCAGCGTGAAGTCGATAAACCAGGAGCAAGTGATTTTTTCACAGGACGTCAACGACCCGCTGTCGCTCGTGAAGCAACGCGAGGTGCCGAAGCCGGTCAGGCAGGCCGAAGGACGTGGGTGATGTTTCGAAAGAGCCGACACGATGATCGCGATTAGCGAATGTAGCAGGCGGGAATCCCGGCGTCACTGGGGGTCGCGAGCCGCCGGAAGGCTGGGCACCCTGCTGGCCGTCACCGCGGCGGCGGGAGTCATTCTCAACGCCGCGGCGGCGCCCGTGCGTCTCGTGGAAATCATGACGCAAGGAGACGCGGTACTGATCGAATCGTCCGAGCCTGCGCCGTACTCCGTCACCCGGCCCGATCCCCGGACGCTCATCCTGGACATGCGCAACGTGAGCGTGGCGGACGCGCGCAACAACTTCGTCAAGCAGGGCGCGATTGCGGATATTCGCCTCGAGCAGGCCACGTCCAGCGACGGAAAGGCGCTCGCGCGCGTGCACCTCGCGCTGACGCGCGCGTCGGAACACGTCGTGCGGAGCGCCCGCACGACAATCCGGATCGAGCTCACGCCCGCGGGCGGCGCGCCTGCGAGACCGATGGTCGTCCCGACGGCAGCGCCGGTCTCCCTGACACCCCGGTCGACCGCGCCGCTGAGCGTCCGTCAGCAGCCGGCCGCGCCGACGATACCGGTGGAGAAGGACACATCGGCTGCGACGATTCTCGAGCGCATTCAGTCGAGCAAGACCTCCTCGGCGACGACGGTGACGCTCAGCGGGAACGGCCGTCTTGCGCCGGCCGGCGTCGTCGAAAGCAAGGACAAGCCGCGCCGCTTGGTCCTCGACTTTCCGAACGTGACGTCGAAGGCGCCGACGCACACCCAGATCGACAGCCCGCTCGTGTCGAGGGTCCGGATCGGGCTGAACAGCAATCAGCCGCTCGTGACGCGCGTCGTCATGGAGATTTCCGGGGCGGCCAAGTATCACGTCGAGCGCAGCGGGGACGGCGGCCGCGACCTGAACGTGGTGTTCGAGCCGTCGAACGTCGTCGAGACGAAGACGCCTGCCGAGACGCCGAAGCCCGCGGAGACGCCGAAACCCGCGGGGACGCCGACGTCCACGGAGCCGGCGAAGCGTGCCGATGCCAACTCACAGCCCGAAACGGTAAGGATCGCGGCGGCGGATCCAGCTGCACCACCGGCCGAGCCCGAACCACCGATTTCACTCTCGCAGGCGATGGCGAACGTCGCCTCGATCATGCCGAAGGAACAGGCGTCGACGCCGCCGCCCGACGCGATGGCCGCTCTGAAAACGAACGGCTCGACGCCAGCGCCGGCGCGGACGTCGTCGCCAGCCAGCGCGACACCGGCTGGCGCCCCGGCGCTTGCTCCGACGGCACAGCCTCCGGCGCCGCTCCGTCAGACGCCACAGGCGGCACCACCCGCGCCGGTCACCGAGGTCGCGCGCCAGACGCCGCCGGCGCAGGCGCGTCAACAGAACAGCCCGGCGCAGCCGGCCACGCCGCAGACGGCCGTGCTGTCGCAGACGCCCCCGGGCGGGCTGCAGCGTCCGGGCGAGCAGCGGCAGTTCACCGGGCATGCGATCAGCCTAGATTTCGAAGGCGTCGATCTGCGCGCGGTGCTGCGGACGTTCGCGGACGTCAGCGGGCTGAACATGGTCATCGATCCCGACGTGCAGGGGACCGTCGACATCAAGCTCACCGACGTGCCGTGGGATCAGGCGCTCGACGTAATTCTGCGCGGCAATCAGCTCGACTACACCGTCGACGGCACGATCGTCCGCATCTCGAGGATCAAGACGCTGGAGGACGAGAACAAGTCGCGGCAGGCGGCGGCGCAGGCAGCCGCGGAGCGTGCGGCGCAGGCCGGCGGGCTCGCGTTCGAGACCTTCCCATTGAGCTACGCCAAGGCCGCCGAAATGGTGGCGCTGCTGAGGGGGTCATTGCGCGTGTCGAAGCACGGCAACGTGCAGTTCGACGCCCGCACCAACACGCTGATCATCGCGGATCTGCCGGAGCAGTTCCCGGCGATCCGTCAGCTGTTGTCGACACTGGATCGCGCGGAGCCGCAGGTGGAGATCGAGGCGCGCATCATCACGACCAACCGTGACTTCGCACGCGCGATCGGCATCCAGTGGGGGCTGAACGGACGGATGACGCCCGAGCTTGGCAACACGACGAACCTCGCGTTCCCCAACTCGGGAGTGGTCGACGGACGTACCGGCCAGGGCGCCACCCCCGGGCCGGTCGTGAACCTCGGGGTTCCCGCGTCGTCTGCGATCGGCCTTGCTCTCGGCTCGGTCAACGGCGCCTTCAACCTCGATATCGCGCTGACGGCGCTCGAGCGCGCAGGCAAGGGCCGCGTGCTGTCGACGCCGCGCGTTACGACGCAGAACAACGTCGAGGCGGAGATCACGCAAGGCGTGCAGATTCCGCTCGTCACGCCGGCCACCGCCAACAATCCCGAGACCGTCACGTACAAGGACGCCGCGCTGACGCTCCGGGTGACGCCGCAGATCACGGCCGCGAACACGGTGATCATGCAAATCATGGTGGAGAACGCCAGCCCCGGAGAGGCCAGGGGCAACAACGTTCAAATCGATACTCAGCGCGCGAACACGCGCGTCCAGGTGAGCGACGGCACGACCACTGTAATGGGCGGCGTGTTCATCGCGCGGGAGACGCACAGCTCGGGCCGGACGCCCGTGCTTCATCGTCTGCCGCTGCTTGGCTGGTTGTTCAAGAACGTGTCCGACCTGGACGACAGCCGCGAACTCCTGATCTTCATCACTCCACGCATCTTGAAGGGTTAGCTATGAGCTTCGGATCTATTGACGCGCGGGTTGGGCGGAAAGCGGTCTGGGGTGGGGGCGTTCTGCGCTTCCTGTTCGTGGCGTCCCTCGCCACGCTCAGCGCGTGCGGGGACGTCGCGCAACAGGGCACGGGGTCGTCGTACCTCATCGTGAGCGCGCTCGAAGGCGCGTCCGGTGCCGAGCCGGGCGAGTTCGGGACCAACCTCTCGTCGGACGTCATCACCGTGGTGAACAGCGTGCCGACGGTCTTCGGCGACGTCGGACGGGCCTCGTTCACGCTGGCTATGAAGGACCCGACCAGCGGAACCAATCCGACGACGGCGAACTTCATCACGCTCGATCGGTACCACGTGCGCTACATCCGGGCGGACGGACGAAATACCCCGGGCGTCGACGTGCCCTACGCGTTCGATGGAGCGCTCACGGTGACCGTGACCGGAAACGCGACCGCGGGGTTCACGCTCGTTCGCGTTCAGGCGAAGAGCGAGGCGCCGCTGGCGGGGCTCGCGCGAAACTTCGTCGTCGTCTCGACGATCGCGGAGGTCACGTTCTACGGCCGCGACGGAGCGGGTCGCGATGTCAGCGTGACCGCCCGGATGGGCGTCGATTTCGGCAACTTCGGCGATCCGGGCTAGTCGTCGCGGCGGATGGATCGACCAGGCGGAAGAATTGGATGACCGGGGTGCCGGCGCGGTTCCGGCAGTGACGCATATGAATCAGTCAATTGTGAAATCGATGACGCTTCTGGCCTGCGCCGCGTTGATGAGCGGCTGCACGTTGAACGACCAGGAGCCGCCGCCACTTGCCGGACCCTCCGAGTTCGCGCAGTCGGTCGGCGTTTCCGTGAGCCCGGACTCGCTTCCGCAGGACGGCGCGTCGCAGAGTCTCGTCACCGTGACCGTGCGCGATGCGAACTCCCTGCCGATGAGGAACGTCACGCTCCGCATCGAAATGCGGGTGGGCGGTACGGCGGCCGACTTCGGCACGATTTCGGCCAGGAGCGTCGTAACCGGCGCCGACGGCCGGGCCACTCTCGTATATACAGCGCCGGCCGCGCCTGGCATGACGGTCGACACCTTCACCATCGTCGACATCGCCGCCACTCCGATTGGGACCGACTTCGCCAACGCGAACACGCGATCGGCGGCAATCAGGCTGACGCCTCCCGGCGTGGTCCAGCCGCCAGGCGATCTGCGCCCGTCGTTCACGCTGACTCCAGGCCAGCCGCAGGACAACCAGACGGTACTCTTCGACGCGTCTGCGAGCACGGGCACGATCGCGGACTACCAGTGGAGCTTCGGCGACGGCGGGCGTAGCTCGGGCCGGATGACGCAGCACACGTTCACCGCGCCTGGAACCTACGTCGTCACGTTGACGCTGGTCGATCCGTTCGGACGCGCGGCGTCGACGGCGCAGTCGGTCACCGTCTCAGCCGGACAGAACCCAACGGCCGCGTTTACGTTCTCGCCCACGAGTCCGCGGGTTGGACAGCAGATGACGTTCAACGCGTCGGCGTCGCGTCCGTCCGCAGGAGGACGCATCGTCAGCTATACCTGGGAGTGGGGCGACGGCACCGATCGTGTCACGACCGGCGATACGCTGGTGGCCCACACGTTCGGCCGCGCGGCGACCTACACCGTCACGCTCATGGTGACGGATCAATCCGGCAGGATCGGCACGGTCAGCCTGACGATTCAGGTGGCGCCGTAGGTCATGCTCGACGGCGCGACCATGCTGGAAACTGCACGCCTCGCGGAGCTGAAGCGCCGGGTCGATCGCGACCCGGCGTCGATCTCCTTCGCCGCGCTGGCGGAGGAATATCGACGCCTCGGGCGCTTCGCCGAGGCGATCGAGACGTGCCGCGCCGGACTGCAGCGTCACCCGTCGTATCTGTCCGCGCGCGTGACGCTCGGCCGCGCGCTCGTGGAGATGGCGGAGTACGACGAAGCGACGTCGGAGCTCGAGCACGTGCTGCGCGCCGCGCCCGAGAATCTGGCAGCCATCCGCGCGCTGGCTGATATCCATCGACGGCGCGGCGAAATCCCGGAAACGATGGACTCCTACGCGCACTATCAAGAACCCGCGCCGGCTTCCACTCCGATTCCCGTTGCAGTACAGTCGTCTGTGGTGACGATGCAGCCGGAGCCTCCGGCACTCGCCGGACTTCAGTCGTTTCTGGCGGCAATCGAGCGCGCCAGGCGGGACGTTAACGTTCACACCGCCCGATAACGGGGCGTGTCATGACCGGCCGTCTCCCGTCGTCCGCGATCCCCCGTCTCGTTCGTGCACGCGACAGCCTTCGAACGTTTGCCATCGACGCGCTCGTCGTGTCGCATCTGCCGAACATCCGCTACCTGACGGGATTCACCGGGACCGCGGGGCTGCTGGTCCTGACCGCGGCCGAGTGCACGCTCATCGTGGATTTCCGCTATCGCACGGCGGCGCGTGCGCACCTGGCTGCTCAGGACCTCTCGGGCGACATCGCATTGGAGATTCCGGAGCAGAGCTACGACGAAACCCTGGCGGCGGTGCTGAGAGAGACGGGCGCGCGGCGCATCGGCATCGAGGCGGCGCACATGCCAGTCAGCCGCTTCAACAAGCTGTCGACCGCACTCGCGGCTGGCGCGCCGACGCCGCTGCGCAGCCCGGATGCGTGCCCGGCCCTCGTGCCAACGGAACGCGCGATCGAGATGGCACGGGCGGTCAAGGACGAGCGCGAGATCGCCACGTTCCGCGTCGCGGGACAGATGATCGCGGACGCGAGCAGCGAGGCCGCGGCGTTCGCCCGGGCCGGTCGATCGGAGCTCGAGGTCGCGGCGGATATCGACGCGAGCCTCCGACGGATGGGCTTCGAGCGGCCAGCGTTCGAGACGATCGTCGCCTCGGGGCCGAACAGCGCCCTGCCCCATGCGCGTCCGGGACGGCGGCGTCTCCAGGCCGGCGACGGCGTCGTGCTGGACTTTGGCGGCGTCTACGACGGATACTGCGTGGATCTGACCCGTACGGTTCAGATCGGCGACGCGGGACCTGATTTTCGCCGCCTGTTCGCCGCCGTGGAAGAAGCCCAACGGGCCGCGCTCCGCGCCGTCCGGCCGGGCGCCCTCGCGAGCTCCGTGGATGCCGCAGCGCGAGAGGCGTTGCGCCGATACGGACTAGAAGAGGCGTTCGGCCATGGAACCGGCCACGGGCTCGGGCTCGAAGTCCACGAGGAGCCTCGCGTCGGAAAGCCGACCGCCGGCCAGCCAGACGTGGCGCTCGAACCTGGCATGGTCATCACGATCGAGCCGGGCGCCTACGTGGAAGACATCGGCGGCGTGCGCATCGAGGACGACGTGCTCGTGACGCGGGACGGATGCGAGGTGCTGACGGCGTCGCGCCCCGAGTGAGCGCGCAGACAGTCGATCGAACCGTGGCGGGGAGGGTGATTGGACTTCGAGGACATCGAGCGGATTCTGGAGTTGATGCGGCACCACGATCTCGCGGAGTTCGAATTGGAGCGGGAGGGGTTGAAACTCCGGGTCCGGAAAACGAGCAGCGGCATGTCTGTGCTGCCTGCGCCTGCTCCGGCGGCAAGCCTCCCGCCCGCGGTCTCCCCGACGCAGCCAGCCCAGATTCTGCCTCCCGTTCCGGTGTCCGAGACGGCGGCCGACCTCGATGAGAACAGCGTCGAGCTCGCGGTGGTGAAGTCGCCGATCGTCGGAACGTTCTACCGATCGTCGGAGCCCGGCGCGGCATCGTTCGTGGAGGTGGGGGAGCGCGTCAAGAAGGACCAGGTGCTCTGCATCATCGAGGCGATGAAGCTGATGAACGAGATCACCTCCGAGTACGAGGGCGAGCTCACGTCGGTGTACGTCGAGAACGGCAAGCCCGTGCAGTACGGCGAACGGTTGTTTGCGATCAAAACCGCTTGATGGAGTCGGTACCGATTCATGTTCAAGAAGATCCTGGTCGCTAACCGCGGGGAGATCGCGCTGCGCGTCATCTGCGCGTGCCGCGAGCTCGGTATCAAGACCGTCGCGGTGTATTCGGAGGCCGACGAAAACTCCCTGCACGTCCGCTTTGCGGACGAAGACGTGTGCATCGGGCCGGCGCGGAGCGCCGACAGCTATCTGAACGTGCCTGCCGTGCTGAGCGCGGCGGAGATCACCGGCGCCGACGCGATCCACCCCGGGTATGGATTCCTGTCGGAGAGCGCGTATCTCGCGGAAGTCTGCGAGGCCTGCCACATCAAGTTCATCGGTCCCGCGCCGAACGTCATCCGCCTGCTAGGCGACAAGGCGCGCGCGCGCCGGGCGATGAAGAAGGCGGGCCTGCCGATTCTGCCGGGCAGCGACGGTCCCGTGGATGGCGAGGAAAAGGCCGCGAAGGTTGCGAAGGATCTCGGCTATCCGGTCATCATCAAGGCGGTCGCGGGCGGCGGCGGACGGGGGATGCGGGTCATCCGCGAATCCGGGGAGCTTGGCAAGGCGCTGAAGACCGCGCAGCGCGAGGCGGAGGCGGCGTTCGGCGTCGGCGAGGTCTACATCGAGAAATACGTCGAGAACCCGCGCCACATCGAGTTCCAGATCCTCGGCGATCACCATGGTGCCGTCGTCCACCTCGGGGAACGCGAGTGCTCGATCCAGCGGCGCCACCAGAAGCTGCTCGAGGAAGGTCCGTCGGTCGCCGTGACCGAGAAGATGCGCCGGAAGCTCGGCGCCACGGTCGTCGACGCGGCCCGCGCGGTGCAGTACACGAACGCGGGCACGTTCGAGTTCCTGCTCGACGACAAGGGGAACTTCTTCTTCCTCGAGGTCAACACTCGCATCCAGGTCGAGCACCCCGTCACCGAGTTCATCACCGGCGTCGACATCGTCAAGGAGCAGATCCGCATCGCAGCGGGCGAGCGGCTGTCCTTCAAGCAGGGCGACGTGACCTTCACCGGCCACGCCATCGAATGCCGCATCAACGCGGAAGATCCGGTGACGTTCGCGCCCTCGCCCGGGACCATTCAGGCGTTCAGCGTGCCCGGCGGACCCGGCGTCCGCGTGGACACCTTTGCGCACTCCGACTGCACGATTCCGCCCTACTACGATTCGATGATCGCGAAGATCATCGCGCACGGGCGCGATCGTCAGGAAGCGATCGCCCGCATGCGCCGCACGCTGGAAATGACGGTGATCGACGGCATCAAGACGTCGATTCCCCTGCACCTCAGGATCCTCGCCGAACCGGACTTCGTCGCGGGACGCCTGAGCACGTCGTTCATGGAACGGTTCCTCAACGAGAAGAAGGGCGAAGGCGGCCGCCTGGCACAGGCGGGTTGAACCTTGAACCCCGAACCTTGAACCCCGAACCTTGAACCCTGAACCCTGAACCCTGAACCTGCTCCCCCCCATCTACCCCATCATCGACACCACGGTCTGCCGCGCACGCGGGATCGATCCCGTTGCGCTTGCGCGCGCTGTCATTGACGGCGGCGCGCGGCTCCTGCAGGTCCGCGGAAAGGAAGACGGCAGCGCGCAGGCCGTCGCGGTCGTCGAGCGCGTGGTGTCGATTGCACGGGCCGCCGGCGCGAAGGTGATCGTGAACGATCGCGCCGACGTCGCGCGAGTGGCGGGCGCCCATGGCGTGCATGTCGGCCAGACGGACCTGCCGGTCGACGCCGTGCGCGTCGTCGTCGGACCCCGGTCGATCGTCGGCCTGTCGACGCACGACAGGGCGCAGATCGATCGCGCGCTCGAGACGACGGCGACCTACATTGCGGTCGGCCCGATCTTTCCGACCGATACGAAGGACACCGGCTACGGACCGAGAGGCCTCGACCTCGTGCGCTATGCCGCGGGCCGCGGTAAACCGGTCGTGGCCATTGGCGGCATCACGCTCGACCGGGCGGCCGGCGTCAGGGACGCCGGCGCCGACGCGGTTGCGGTGATCACCGACCTTCTGACCGGCGGCAACCCTGAGGCGAGAGTTCGAGCGTTCGTCGAGCGGCTGCCAGGCCAGCCGTTCAATGTATAATCGCCCGCGCTTTTCGGCCTGTGCGTGTGCCTGAGACCGCCGGTTGGCTCGAGTAGAGCGTCTTTCAGATCGCTGTGGTGTCCGGCTTTAGCCGGACCGGAACAGGTCCACCTGAAGGTGGACACTACAGCATTCTAGAAAAGGCGCTCTGGTGCCTCGCATTTCGAGGTGTTCCCGTGGCATCCAACCGTGCCGTACTCCAATGCTGGAGGATGAATGGATTCGAATCTCCTGAGGACGAAGTCGATCGAGCAGCTGGTCGGCGACGCGGAAAGCGGGGCGAAGGCGCTGAAGCGGACGCTGACCTCGATGGATCTGACGCTGCTTGGCATCGGCGCGATCATCGGGACCGGTATCTTCGTCCTGACAGGCACCGCCGCTGCGAATCAGGCGGGACCCGCGATCGTTCTCTCGTACGTGCTGGCGGGCCTCGCGTGCGCGTTTGCCGCGCTCTGCTACGCGGAGTTCGCCGCCATGATTCCGATCTCCGGCAGCGCGTACACGTACGCATATGCGACGCTCGGCGAGATTTTCGCCTGGATGATTGGCTGGGACCTCATCCTCGAGTACGCCGTCGGCTCGATGACGGTCGCCGTCGGATGGAGCGGATACTTTCAGCGCATCCTGGCCGGGTTCGGCTGGCACCTTCCGGTCTGGATGTCCGCGGCGCCCGCCGCGGGCGTCGAGGGCGCGATCGTCAACCTGCCGGCCATCATCATCGTCCTCGTCATCTCGGCGCTGCTGGTCATCGGCGTCCGTGAGAGCGCGCGCTTCAATGCCGTCATGGTGGCGGTCAAGCTCGCGGCGATCCTGTTCTTCATCGTCGTCGGCATCGGCTACATCAAGCCGACGAACTGGTCGCCGTTCATGCCGTACGGGTTCCAGGGCGTGTCTGCGGCCGCGGCGGTCGTCTTCTTCGCCTACATCGGGTTCGATGCGGTGTCGACGACGGCGGAGGAGGCGAAGAACCCGAGCCGGGACCTGCCCATAGGCATCATCGCGTCGCTGATCATCTGCACGGTGCTGTACCTGTCGGTCGCCGGGATCCTCAGCGGCATCATCCCGGTCGTGGACTTCAAGAACGACGCGCAGTTCCTGAACGCCCCGGTCGGCTACGCGCTGTCCGTCATCAATCAGGACTGGGCCGCGGGCCTCGTCTCCGCCGGCGCCGTCGCCGGCATCACGAGCGTGCTGCTCGTCATGCTCCTCAGCCAGCCGCGAATTTTCTTCGCGATGAGCCGCGACAATCTCTTTCCGCCAGGCGTCAGCAAGGTCCATCCGAGGTTCCGGACGCCGTACATCACCACGATCATCACCGGCGTTGTCGTGGCGATCGTCGCCGGCCTCACGCCCATCAACGTGCTCGGCGAGATGACCAGCATCGGCACGCTGTTCGCGTTCGTCGTCGTCTCGATGGCCGTCATCATCCTTCGCATCAAGCGTCCGGACGCGCGACGGCCATTCAAGGTTCCGCTGGGCTATTTGTTCCCGGTCCTTGGCGTCGTATCGTGCGCGTACCTGATGCTCAGCCTGACGGTCCTCACCTGGGTGCGATTCCTCGTGTGGCTCGACCTCGGGATGATCATCTACTGGTTCTACGGCCGGACCCATAGCCAGCTGGTCGACAAGGCCGAAGCCGCTGCGCGCTCGGGGATGGAGAGCCTGTCCAACTTCCTGAAGATCGCCGGCTACATGCTGATGTTCAACGGATTCTGCATCGCGCTGCTCGGCGTCCTGACGGAGGTCGGTGTGCTGACGGCGGAGCTCGCGAGATGGCACGAGCTCGACGAGAGGCTGAACTACTACTTCGGGCTGCGCATCAGCCCGGAGATCGCCGACATCTTCGGATTGAAGATCCTCGCCGCAGGCCTGGTGGCCAGCGTCATCGGATTCGTGCTCGCGCGCGCGACGGGCAAGAAGTAGGCGAACGTTGAGCGCGCGTCTTCTGGATGGTCCGACCGTGGCTTCGGCCATCCGCGAGGCCGTGCTGCCGGACGTACGCGCGTTCACGGCAGCCGCCGGGCGTCCACCCGGCCTCGGCATCGTCCTCGTCGGCGAGAACCCGTCCTCGGAGATCTACGTTCGCAACAAGGTCAAGGCGGGCGGGGAGTCCGGTCTGCGCGTCGACCTCGAACGGCTCCCGGCGACCGCGAGCCTGGAGGATCTGCTCGACCTGGTGGCGCGCCTCAATGCCAGCGAGGCGCACGACGGCATCCTCGTGCAGGCGCCATTGCCGGATGCGATGGGCAAGCGCGCGACGCAACGGGTGTTCGACGCGATCGATCCCGCCAAGGACGTCGACGGATTTCATCCGGTCAACGTCGGGCGCCTCGTGCAGGGGCGGCCGCACCTCGTGCCCTGCACGCCGTCAGGCGTCATCGAGATGCTAGATCACTATCGCATTCCGATCGCGGGCGCGCGTGCGGTCGTGATCGGAAGGAGCGAGATCGTCGGCAAGCCGATGTCGATGCTCCTGCTGCAGCGGGACGCCACCGTAACGATCTGCCACTCGAAGACGCCCGACCTCGCGGGTGTGGCATCGGAGGCCGACATCCTGGTGGCGGCGATCGGCCGCGCGGGATTCGTGACGCCCGCGTTCGTGAAGCCCGGCGCCACGGTCGTCGATGTCGGCATCAACCGCGTGACGGACGAAGCTACGGCCCGCGGCCTGTTCACACCGGAGTCGACCCGTTTGGCCGACTTCCTCAAGCGCGGAGCCGTCGTCGTCGGCGACGTGCATCCCTCGGCGGCCGGCGTGGCCGGCGCGCTCACGCCGGTGCCCGGCGGCGTCGGCCCGCTGACGATCGCGATGCTGCTGAAAAACACGGTCAAGGCGGCGATCGCCCGGACCCGCCCGGCTTGACATGGTTCGCGCCGCGCTCACCGGCGGCATCGCGACTGGAAAATCCTACTGTCTTGCGCAGTTCGCGCGCCTTGGCGCGTCGACGATCGACGCGGACCGCCTCGCGCGCGACGTCGTGGAGCCCGGTGCGCCTGCACTCGACCGCATCGCGGAGCGCTTCGGGGCCGCTGTGATCCGTGCGGATGGCACGCTCGATCGCGCCGCGCTCGGGCGAATCGTGTTCGCCGATCGCACGGCGCGCGCGGATCTCGAGGCGATCATCCATCCGGAAGTGTACCGCCGCATCGGCGAGTGGTTCGCCAACCTTCCCTCAGGTACCCGCGTAGCCATTGCCGATATCCCTCTGTTGTTCGAGACCGGCCACGAGCACGATTTCGATCGCGTGATCGTCGCAGCCTGCGATCCGGCGGAGCAGTTCCGCAGGCTCGTCGTACGCGACGGCCTCACGCCGGACGCCGCGCGCGCGCGCCTCGAGGCGCAATGGCCGATCGGTGAGAAGGTCGCGCGGGCGCACGCGGTCGTTCGAACGGACGCGAGCTTCGCGGAGACCGACGCCGCGGTCAGGCGCGTCTACGAAGCACTGAAAGCTGAAAGCTGAAAGCTCAGCTGGTCAGCGTCGCCTCGGTGTCCTTCGCGGGCGCGATCCGTTCCTCGATGAAGGTGTTCCACTCGTGGCACTGCGGGCACTGCCACAGCAGCTCGGTGCTGCGATACCGGCAGCGGATGCAGATGTGAGGATCCGAGTAGAAGACGGCGTCGCGGGTGACCTCGACGTAATGGGCGACCAGGGAGGGCGGGAGCTCGAGGCGCGACAGCGTCTGCCAGACCGCCTGGTGCAGCGCGAGCGCATGGGGGTTGTGCACGAGCGCCTCGAACAGGAGCTCGAGCGCGTCGTTCGCCGCGTCGCGCGACGAGAGGTGGCGCGCCAGCGCGAGCCGCGCGCGCCAGTCCTGCGGGTTCTCCGCAATGAGGCGGCGGCACAGCGCAGGGAAGCGCGACGCATCGTTCGCTTTGGGATACGCGCCTTCCAGCCGTGAGAACGCCAGATACGCGCGTTCGGGCGAGCGCTCGATCAGCCGCTCCCACGCGTCAATGGCGCCAGCGGCATCGCCCTGGAGAAAGCGCACGTCACCGACATTCAGGTAGGCCGGCACGTTGCGCTCGTCGAGCGCGATCGCGGCCTGGAAGCGCCGCGACGCCTCGTCGTAGTCCATTCGCTTCAGCGCGTCGAGGCCGAGCTCGTTGTCGAGAAACGCCAGAATCTCGTTGTGGCGCGCCTGAGAGGTGTCGGCACCCCGTCGCGCGAGCTTCTGTCGGGTGGCGTAGGCCTCGCTCCACTGATGCTGTTCTTCGTACAGCTTCTCCAGGTTTGCGAGCGCGTACTGATTCTCGGGATCGAGCCTCAACACTTCGGTGAATGCCTCGAGGGCCCGATCGACGAAGCCGCCGCGCTTGTAGTCGAGGCCGAGACACAGCAGCACGTTGGCGTGTTCGAGCTTCCGGAGATTCGGCCGCTGGAGCAGTTTCTGATGCTCCTGGATCGCGCGGCCAACCTGTCCTTTCTCTCGATAGAGATTCCCGAGTATCAGGTGAATCTCGAGCGGGTCGCCGGCCGCGGCGGCCGCGCGCGTGAGCTCGTCGATGGCTGGCTCGGTCTGGTTCGCGACCAGGAAGTTCAGCCCCAGCATGTAGTGAGGCGACTCGCGCGCGCGGCGGCGGTCGATCCACTGCCCGTCCTGGAGCTTGTAACGCTCCCAGCCCTTTCCGATCGCCAGGCCCGCGAGCAGGGCGACGAGCGCGATCAGTACGGCGTAGTTCTCCATCACTGCTGTTGACGCGGGAAGTATTGCCGCAGCACGTCGTCCCAGCGCTCCTGCGCCCGAAGCACGACCTCGATCAGCTCGCGCGCCGCTCCATGGCCGCCGGGGACCCCGCTGACCCAGTCCACGCGTTCGCGCACTTCGGCTGCGGCATCCGCGGGCGCGGCCGACAGCCCGACTTTCGCGAGGACGGGCAGGTCGAGAAGGTCGTCTCCCATGTACGCCACAGCCGAGTCGTCGACCTTGGCATCCCTGACGATCTGTTCGTAGGCCGACAGCTTGCTGGCCACGCCCTGCGCCACGATTCGAATCGCGAGCTGCGCGGCGCGATGCGCCGTCGCCCCTGACGATCTGGCGGAGAGCAGCCCGACGGTCAACCCGGCGCGCTGCGCCCACACGATGGCCGCGCCGTCGCGAATGTGAAACCCCTTCGATTCCGATCCGTCGGCGTGCATGACGACGACGCCGTCGGTGAGCACGCCGTCGACATCGAACAGAAGGAGCCGGATCCGGGACGCCTTTGCCTGAAGGGTCATCGTCGGGCTTAGAACATCTGCAGGCGCCATAGATCGTGAAGGTGGACGACGCCCTCGACCGTTCCGCGCTCGTCAGTGACGACGATCGACGTGATCTTGTGCGTCTCCATGGCCCTCAGCGCCTCGACTGCGAGCAGATCGCGGCGAATCGTGATCGGGTTCGGCGTCATGACCTCGCCGGCCGTGAGCGTGAGTACGTCGACGGTGCGGCTCATCAGACGCCGGAGATCGCCGTCGGTGAACACTCCCGTGAGCCGGCCGTCCTGATCGACGACCGCCGTCATGCCGAGGCGCTTGCTCGACATCACGTGGAAGACGTCGGGCATGGGGGTCGATACGCTCACGACGGGTGCGGCATCGCCGCTGACCATGACGTGCTCCACGCGCATGAGCCGCCGCCCCAGTTTTCCCCCTGGATGGAGCGACGCGAACTGATCCTCGCGGAAACCCTTGCGCACGAGCAGCGTCATCGCCAGCGCGTCCCCGAGCGCGAGCGCAGCTGTCGTGCTCGCGGTCGGCACCAGGTTCATCGGGCAGGCTTCCTTCGCGATCGAGCAGTCGAGCGTGACGTCGGCGGCCTTGGCCAGCGTGGACGCGGGGTCGCCCGTCAGCGCAATCAGGCGGGCGCCGATCCTCCGAATCGACTCCAGAAGCCTGAGGAGCTCCTCGGTTTCTCCGCTGTGCGACAGCGCGACGACGACGTCGTCGTCCCGGATCGCGCCGAGGTCTCCATGCGTCGCTTCCGCGGGATGCAGGAACCAGGAGGATGTGCCGGTGCTCGACAGCGTCGCGGCGATCTTGCGGCAGATGATCCCGGACTTGCCCATGCCGGTGACGATCACGCGTCCCCGGCACTCGAAGAGGAGCTGGACCGCGCGCTCGAAGTTGGCGTCGACCCGGTCGACGAGGCCAAGGATCGCCGCCGCTTCCGTTCGAAGCACCTTGCGCGCGAGATCGAGGGCGGTGGCAGTGTCGGAGCTCATCGTACCGGGGAGTTCTGGTCGACGCCTGTCGTGTCCGGCTTCGGCTGGACGTCTGTAGTGTCCGGCTTCAGCCGGACCCCTGTGGTGTCCGTGCGGCGGCAGATGTCGTGAATCGCAATCAGCCGCGAGAGCAGCGGCTCGAGCAGATCGAGCCGAAGCGCGTTCTGGGCGTCGCTCCTGGCCTGTGACGGGTTCTCGTGCACCTCGAGGAACACGCCGTCCACTCCCGCGGCAACCCCTGCCGACGCCAGCGGCTCGATGAACTGCGCCTCGCCCGCGGTGACGCCCTCCCCGCCGCCGGGAAGCTGCAGGCTGTGCGTGACGTCGAAGACCACGGGGCAGAACGCCCGCATGATCGGAAACGCGCGCATGTCGACGACGAGGTTGTTGTACCCGAACGTGAAGCCGCGCTCGGTGACGAAGACCTTCGAGTTTCCGGCGGCGGTGACCTTCGAGATCGCGTGGCGCACGTCGGCGGGCGCCAGGAACTGCCCCTTCTTCAGGTTGACGGTCTTCCCGGTCCGCGCTGCCGCTTCGATGAGATCGGTCTGCCGCGAGAGGAACGCCGGGATCTGCAGGACGTCCGCGACCTCCGCGACCGGCGCCGCGTGCGCCGCTTCGTGGATGTCGGTCAGGATCGGGAGGCCCGTCCGCTGGCGGACTTCGGCGAGAATCCGCAGGCCTTCGTTCAGCCCCGGCCCGCGAAACGATCGTCCCGAGGTACGGTTCGCCTTGTCGTACGACGCCTTGAAGACGCACGGGATGCCCGCGCGGCGCGCGATGTCGCGAACGGCGATAGCGACGCCGACCGCGTGAGACTCACTCTCGATGACGCACGGGCCGGCGATGAGCAGGAGCGGTCCGCCGCCGCCCATGGACAGCCCCGCAAACTGGATGGGTTGCACGCGCCCCTAACCTACCACGGACGCCGCGGGCTGCGACGCGGCCGCACGCATGTGCCGGACGCTCGCCTCGACGAAACCGGCGAACAGCGGGTGCGGTTTCAGCGGCTTCGACTTGAACTCCGGGTGGAACTGCACCGCGACGTACCAGGGATGCGACGGCATCTCGACGATCTCGACGAACTTCCCGTCGGTCGACCGGCCGACGATGTCGAGGCCGTTCTCGGTGAGGGTCTTCTCGTAGAGGCAGTTGAACTCGTAGCGGTGGCGATGGCGCTCGTGGATCACTGGTTCGCCGTACAGCTCCCGAGCCTTCGATCCGGCCTTGAGCTCGCAGGCGTAGCTCCCGAGCCGCATCGTGCCGCCGAGATCGTCCACACCGAGGAGGTCGCGCAGCTTGTAGATCACCTTGATGGGCGTGTCCGGGCTGCATTCGGTCGAATCCGCCTCCGAGAGGCCGCACACGTGCCGCGCGTACTCCACGGCGGCCCACTGGAAGCCGTAGCAAATCCCGAAGTAGGGAATCCGGCGTTCGCGCGCGATCTCCGCCGCGCGCATCATGCCTCGCGTCCCGCGATCGCCGAACCCGCCCGGCACGAGAATCCCGTGCGCGCCATCGAGCAGCTGTTCGCCGCCAGGCTGCTCCAGTGCTTCAGCTTCGATCCAGCGGATGTTCACGCGAAACCGGTGCTTGAACCCCCCGTGATAGAGCGCTTCGTTCAGGCTCTTGTAGGAGTCCTCGTAGCCGACGTACTTGCCGACGACGTGGATGGTCACCTCGTCGACGGGATTCTTGATGCGATCCACGAGATCGACCCACGCGTCCATCCGCGCCTGCGTGCGGGGCAGGTGGAGGCGGTCGAGCACGATGCGGTCGAGCCCCTCGGCGGCGAGCACGAGCGGGACCTCATAGATGCTCGACACATCCTTCGCGGTGATCACTGCTTCCTCGTCGACGTCGCAGAAGAGCGCGATCTTGCGCTTGATGTCCTGATCGAGAAAGCGATCGGTCCGGCAGAGGAGGATGTCCGGCTGAATGCCGATCGAGCGCAGATCGCGGACGCTGTGCTGCGTCGGCTTGGTCTTGAGCTCCCCGGCGGCGCCGATGAACGGGACGAGCGTCAGGTGGATGTAGAGCGTGTTCTCGCGCCCCACGTCCTGCCGCAGCTGGCGAATCGCCTCGAGGAACGGCTGGCTCTCGATGTCGCCGACCGTGCCGCCGATCTCGACGAGGACGATGTCGACGTCGCTCGTGGCCACGGCGCGAATGCTGTCCTTGATCTCGTTCGTGATGTGGGGGATGACCTGGACCGTCCGGCCCAGATAGTCGCCGCGGCGCTCCTTTTGAATGACGGACAGATAGATCTTGCCGGTCGTCCAGTTGTTGTTCCGGGTCGTCGTCTGGTTGGTGAACCGTTCGTAGTGGCCGAGGTCCAGGTCGGTCTCGGCGCCGTCGTCGGTCACGTAGACCTCGCCGTGCTGATAGGGGCTCATCGTGCCGGGGTCGACGTTGATGTAGGGATCGAACTTCTGCAGGGCGACGCGATAGCCGTGGCCTTCGAGCAATGCGCCGATCGATGCGGCGGCGAGTCCCTTGCCGAGCGACGAGACCACACCGCCCGTCACGAGAATGTATTTGACTGGTCTCTCTGCCCCCGGCTCCGGTTTCACGTTGACGTCGCCCATGTGACTCCGTTTGGTTGCTGTGTTGTCATACTGCGGACCCGTTCGAGGTCGTCCGGCGTGTCCACGCCGATCGACTCGTAGCGGGTTTCGAGCGCCTTGATTCTGATGCCGTGCTCGAGCGCGCGCAGCTGCTCGAGCCCTTCCGATTGTTCGAGCGCCGTGGGCGGCAGGCCCGCCAGCGTCAGCAGGCAGTCGCGGCGGTACACGTAGAGGCCCACGTGCACCCAAGCGGGCGCAGCCGGGTTGCCAGGACGCGCGTAGGGAATCGGCGCGCGTGAAAAGTAGAGCGCATAGCTCTCGCGGTCGACGACGACTTTCGTCACGTTCCGGTTCTCGAGATCCGCCGGATCGGTGAGACGGCGTCGCAGCGTGCTCATCGCGAGCGTCGGCTCGGCAGCAAACGGCGCCACCGCTTCGTCGATCATGGCCGGTTCGATGAGCGGCTCATCCCCCTGTACGTTCACAATGAGCTCGTTCGTCAGCGTCCGCGCGATCTCCGCCAGGCGATCCGTTCCGCTCTGATGCGACGCTGACGTCATGCGCACGTCGCCGCCGAACGCTCGTACCGCATCCGCGATGCGCGCGTCGTCTGTCGCCACGATGACGGCGGCAATCGTCCGCGCATCGCTCGCGCGGCGATAAACGTGCTCGATCATCGGGCGGCCGCCGATGTCCGCGAGCGCCTTACCAGGGAGTCGAGTCGAGTGATATCGCGCGGGGATGACGGCGACAGCGGTGCGAAGGTCTGAAGTTACAGTGGGCCCGGGGGACGAAACAGGGGGCACGGCAAATATTACCACAGCTGCACGCATCGGCATCAGCTGTCAGCTTCCAGCTTCCAGTTTTGAGCTTTCACCAATCATCCTGACGCGTTGCGAGCTCCGACCTGAATGACTCGGCTGCAACCCGACGCTGCAGTTGAGAGCAGGAAGCTGGAAGCTCGAAGCTGGGAGCTGGAAGCTAATGTGGTACCATCATCCAGTTCTATTCCGACCCAACATGACTGCCAAGAAGGCGGCGGCCTACAGCGGCGGCGGGTTGTTGTTGCTGGCGTGGCTGGCGTCCGCATCGGGCGTCGGGCAGGATGGGCCGGCGGTCGAATCCCCATCACCTGTCGAAACCTCCGGAACGGCAACGCTCGCGTCGGAGGTCCAGGCGCAGACCGAGCGCCTCAGGACGCGGATGTCCAGCGCGCCCGCTCCTCAAACGTCTTCCCGAAACCCGTTTGCGTTTGCGCCTCGCGAAGCGCCGAAGACCGCGCTGACGCGACAGGTCCGCGAAAGGGTCGATGAGGTGGCTGCACCGATTGGCGCGCCGGACGAGCCCGCGATCGATCTGGTAGGCGTTGCGGAAAACCAGTCCCCGAAAGGCCTCGAGCGCACGGCGATCATCTCCGCGTTCAGCGGTGAGCTGTTCCTCGTGAAGGAAGGGGAGCTGATCGCGGCTCGCTACCGCGTGAAAGCGGTTGGAGCGGACGCCGTCGAGCTGATCGATCTCGTTTCAGGCTCGACTCGACGGCTGGCGCTCCGGGAATAGCTACGACACCCTCGCAACCCGCGCTTCGCGCACCGCGTCGGACGCGCGGATCTCGGGAAGCGCTTTGGCCAGCCCCTCGTCTTCAGGCGTCACGTCGAGCCGGACGACCCCCACCGCCCCCTCGTTGTCGCGTCCCAGAGCAAAACTCGCGATGTTGACGGAGTGACGGCCGAGGATTGACCCCACCTGCCCGATGACGCCTGGCCGATCGGCGTTGCGCAACACCAACAGCGTGCCTTCGAGCGGCGCCTCCACCTCGACGCCGTCGAGGAGCGTGAGCCGGGGGCGGTTCGGCTCGAAGACCGTGCCCTCGAGCCAGCGTTCGCCGAGATTCGTGTGCACCTTGACCGAGATGATGTTCGCGAAGTTGCGCGCCCGCGAGCTGTGCGACTCGACGATCTCGATGCCGCGCTCGCTGGCCACGTCGCGCGCGTTGACGATCGTCACCGACGAGGAGAGCAGCGGACGGAGCAGCCCCGTGACCGCGGCGCTGACGATGAGCCCGCTGTTCTTGCCGACCAGTGGTCCGTAGAGCCGGACACTGATGCCCTTGGTTCGACCTTCCGCGAGCTGCACGCCGAGCGCGCCCATCTGTTCGGCGAGCGTCAGGAAGGGCTGGAGGTGCAGCATGTCGTCCGCACCGATGGCAGGGAAGTTGACGGCATTCTTGATCACGCCAAGCGACAGATAGTCGCGCACGGCGGCCGCCGTCTCCAGTCCGACGAGCTCCTGCGCTTCGGCAGTGGACGCCGCGATGTGCGGCGTCGCCACCACCTGCGGCAGCTGCGCGAGCCGCCAGTCCGCCGGTGGCTCCTTTTCGAACACGTCGAGCGCCGCGCCGGCGACGTGTCCCGATTCGATCGCGTCGGCCAGCGCGGCCTCGTCGATCAGCTCGCCGCGCGCCGTGTTGACGATGCGCACGTGCTTGCGGCACTTCGCGAGACGCGCCTTCCCGAAGAGGTGCCGCGTCTCTGTCGTGGCTGGAATATGCAGGCTGATGTAGTCCGCTGCTTCGCACATCGCGTCGAGGCTGAGCAATCGGATGCCCATCGACGCGGCGACTTCCTCCGAGATGAACGGATCGTGCGCGACAATGTCCATGCCGAACGCCCGCGCGCGCGCGGCGACTTCCTGGCCGATCCGGCCGAGCCCCACGAGACCGAGCGCCTTGCCGCGCAGTTCGGCGCCGAGCAGCTTCTTCTTGTCCCACACGCCCCGCTTCATCGTCTGGTCGGCGGCAGGAACCGATCGAGCTAATGAAAGCATTAGAGCCAGCGCATGCTCGGCGACGCTGACGCTGTTTCCGCCAGGCGCGTTCACGACGAGGATCCCTCGCGCGCTCGCGGCATGGAGATCGACGTTGTCGATCCCGGTTCCTGCGCGGGCAATCACCCGAAGGTTTGGTGCCTGCGCGATCAGCCATTCGTCGACTTTCGTCGCGCTGCGAACGATCAGCGCGTCGGCGCGCTGGAGATCCGGTCCGAGTACATCAGGTGGTCGCCCGGCTCGTGCGTCGACGGTCCATCCGGGAACCGATGACAGCAGATCCACGGCTGACGCGGGCAATTGATCGGCGATGACGATGTGCATGAGGAGAGTCGAGAGAGCGTTCAGATATAATGTGCCGTTCCACTGGCGCGCGAGATGCTTGCGTCGCATGAAGGATCGAGCGCGAAGCGAGCTCTCGCACCATGATGGTGCAAACCGCTGGAACGTGCGATTTCATGCGGTTCTTCGGACGAATTCGGGATCTTTTCCACAACGTTTTCCACAGTTTCTGTGAAGATCCTGTAACGTCCCGCTGGTGATGTGACCTAATCCGACCATGCCAAATTTTTCGATGCTCAAGCCGCCGACCACAGGCACCGCCATCACGAAGAAAGAGGGCCGTCTGGTCGTTCCTGACGATCCTATCATCCCGTTCATCGAAGGCGACGGGACCGGACCGGATATTTGGCGCGCGAGCGTGCGCGTGCTCGACGCCGCGGTGAAGAAAGCTTACGGCGGCCAGAAAAAAATCTCGTGGTTCGAGGTGTACGCCGGGGAGAAGAGCTTCAAGGCCTTCAACACGTGGCTGCCCGACGAGACGGTCGAAGCCTTTCGCCATTACCTGGTCGGCATCAAGGGACCGCTGACGACGCCGGTCGGCGGCGGCATCCGCTCGTTGAACGTCGCGCTGCGCCAGTTGCTGGATTTGTTCGTCTGCCTCCGTCCGGTCCGTTGGTACAACGGCGTGCCGTCGCCGGTGAAGCACCCGGAAAAGGTGAACATGGTGATCTTCCGCGAGAACACGGAAGACATTTACGCTGGCATCGAGTACGCGGCCGGCACGCCCGACGCCCAGAAGATTCTCGACTTCTTCGCGCGCGAATTCCCGAAGGAGTTCAAGAAGATTCGGTTCGGCACCGCGGAAGCGGCGCAGCAGTGGCAGTCGCAGCTCGAGGGAATCGGCGCTCCGGCGCGCGAGGTCGGCGTCCAGGTCGGCGTCGGGCTGAAGCCCATCAGCTATCTCGGGAGCGAGCGCCTCATACACAGCGCGATCAGCTATGCCGTGATGAACAAGCGCAAGAGCGTCACGCTGGTGCACAAGGGCAACATCATGAAGTTCACCGAGGGCGCCTTCCGCGACTGGGGCTACGACGTCGCGAAGCAGTTCTTCGGCGCCGTGGAGATCGACGGCGGTCCGTGGTGCCGGATCCCGGAAGGGAAGCCCGGCGCCGGGATCGTGATCAAGGACGCGATCGCGGACATCACGCTGCAGCAAGTGCTGACCCGGCCGGACGAGTTTGACGTCATCGCCACACCGAACCTCAACGGCGACTACCTGTCCGATGCGCTCGCGGCGCAAGTCGGAGGGATCGGGATCGCGCCTGGCGGGAACATCAACTACGTCACCGGCCACGCCGTCTTCGAAGCCACGCACGGAACGGCGCCCAAGTATGCCGATCAGGACAAGGTCAATCCGGGTTCCGTGATCCTCTCCGGTGAGATGATGCTGCGGCACCTCAAGTGGAACGAGGCCGCCGATCTCATCGTGAAGGGCATGGACGGCGCGATTGCCGCCAAGCAGGTCACCTACGACTTCGCCCGGCTGATGACGGGCGCGACCGAGCTCAAGACGTCGCAGTTCGCGGACAAAATGATCGAATGTATGTAGCGTTCACGAGGTCCGGCTTCAGCCGGACCAACGGCGTTTGAAGACACGCGTAGTGTCCGGCGACACTTGTAGTGTCCAGCTTTAGCTGGACGACGGAGTTCTGAAGACACGTGTAGTGTCCGGCTTTAGCCGGACGACGGAGTTCTGAAGACACGCGTAGTGTCCGGCTTCAGCCGGACCGACTGAATCAGAGCAGATCGACAGGCTTGAAGGGCTGAGACATGAATCGAAAAGTAACAGTGGTCGGTGGTGCGGGCGCGGTGGGCGCAACGGTCGCGCGGGCGATCGCCCAGAAAGAGCTCGCGGACGTCGTCATCATCGACGTTGCCGACCAGAAGGCGGCCGGCGTCGGCCTGGACCTGCTCGAGGCGTGCCCCATCGAGGGTTCCGACGCGCGCGTCGTCGGCTACGGGCCGACCGACGAGGGATGGAGGGCGACGGCCGGCTCGGACGTGGTCGTGATCACGTCGGGCATGCCGCGCAAGCCCGGCATGAGCCGCGACGACCTGCTCAACGTCAACTACAAGATCATGGAGCAGGTCACCGAGCAGATCGTCAAGCACTCGCCGAAGACGATCATCGTTCCCGTGGCCAACCCGCTCGACGCGATGGCCCAGGCCGTGTACCGGCTGAGCAAGTTCCCACGGGAGCGCGTCATCGGGATGGCGGGCGTGCTCGACTCGGCGCGGATGCGGACCTTCATCGCGATGGAGCTGAAGGTGTCGGTCGAGAACATCCATGCCTTCGTCCTCGGCGGCCACGGGGACACGATGGTCCCGCTCCCGCGCTACTCGACGGTTGCGGGGATTCCGATCACGGAGCTCATCTCGAAGGAGCGGATCGAGGCGATCAGCAAACGCACCGCCGAGGGCGGCGCGGAGATCACGAAGCTCGTGGGCACGAGCGCCTGGTACGCGCCCGGGACGGCGGCAGCCGAGATGGTCGATGCCATCCTGAAGGACAAGAAGAAGATCCTGCCGTGCTCCGTCTTCCTGCAGGGCGAATACGGGATTCGCGATCTGTTCGTCGGCGTGCCGGTGAAGCTGGGCGCGCGGGGTGTCGAAGAGATCATTCAGATCAAGCTGACGCCCGAGGAAGATGCCGCGCTCAAGAAGTCTGCCGGCGCCGTGAAGGAGCTCGTGGACATCATCAAAGTGTGAGCCTGAATCCTGGCGCAGGGTAGGTCCGGCTGAAGCCGGACCCTACATACCGAAGGGGTTAGAGCAAAACGGCGCGCAGGTATTCGCGATTCATCCTCGCGATGTTCGAGATCGGGATCTCTTTCGGGCACACGGCCTCGCACTCCCCCTCGTTCGAGCAGCTGCCGAAGCCTTCGGCATCGTGCCGCTCGACCATTGCAATCGCACGGCTGCCGCGTTCGATCTGTCCCTGCGGCAGCTGCGCGAGCTGGCTCACCTTCGCGGCCGTGAAGAGGGCCGCCGACGCGTTCTTGCACGCCGCGACGCAGGCGCCGCAGCCGATGCAGGCCGCGGCGTCCATCGCGCGCTCGACGACCGGCTTCGGGATCAGGATCGCGTTGGCGTCCTGCGCCGCGCCGACGTTCACCGAGGTGTAACCGCCCGCCTGGATGATTCGGTCGAAGGCGCTGCGATCGACCACGAGATCCTTGACTATCGGAAAGGCCTTCGCACGCCACGGCTCGAGCACCAGCCGCTCGTTGTCCTTGAACCGCCGCATGTGCAGCTGGCAGACCGTCGTCCCCGGATCAGGCCCGTGCGGTACGCCGTTGATCAGGAACCCGCAGGCACCGCAGATGCCTTCGCGGCAGTCCGAATCGAACGCAATCGGCTCCTGCCCCCTGGCGATCAGCTCTTCGTTCACAACGTCGAGCATCTCGAGGAACGACATGCCGGGCGAGGCGTTCTCGACCGTGTAGTCGACCAGGTCTCCAGCCGCCGCGGGCCCGGGTTGACGCCAGATTTTAAGGAAGATGCGCATAGTCAGCAGGTGTTAACTGTCAGCTTCCAGCTTCCAGCTTCCAGCTTCCAGTTCTCAGGTCTCAGCTTGAGCATCCAGATCACAGCCCCGCGACTCTGAGACGCTTTTTGGCAGGAAGCTGGCGGCTGGAAGCTGGGAGCCTCATTTATAGCTCCTCTGCGTTGGCCTGACGTACTCGAACGCCAGCGATTCCTTGTGAAGCGTCGGGTGGCGGCCGACGCCGTTGAACTCCCAGGCGCCGACGTACGAGAAGCGGTCGTCGTCGCGCAGCGCCTCGCCGTCGGCGGTCTGGCTTTCTTCGCGGAAGTGGCCGCCGCATGACTCGGTCCGGTTCAGCGCGTCGAGCGTCGAGTACCTCGGCGAACTCCAGATAGTCGGCCACGCGTCCCGCGTACTCGAGATTCTTGTTCAGGTTGTTCGCGGGCCCCGGCACGGAGACGTTCTGCCAGAACTCGTCGCGCAGCTGCGGGATCTTCTCGAGCGCATCGCGCAGTCCCGTCTCGTTGCGGGCCATGCCGACGTTGTCCCAGAGCAGGGCGCCGAGATCGCGGTGCAGCTGACGCGGCGTCTTCGAGCCCTTGACCGACAGCAGCGTGTCGATCCGCGACTGCACGGACGCTGCGGCTTCGTCGAAAGCCTCGTGCTCGGTGGTGACGTTCCGGAACGTCGTGCTGCCCAGGTAGTGCGCGAGGGTCGTCGGGATCACGAAATACCCGTCGGCGAGCCCCTGCATCAGGGCACTGGCGCCCAGGCGGTTGGCCCCGTGGTCCGAGAAGTTCGCCTCGCCAAGGACATGAAGGCCCGGGATCGTGCTCATCAGGTTGTAGTCCACCCACAGCCCGCCCATCGTGTAGTGGATCGCGGGATAGATCCGCATCGGCACTCTGAACGGATCCTCGTCGGTGATCTTCATGTACATGTCGAACAGGTTGCCGTAGCGTCCGCGGATGACGTCGGGTCCGAGCCGCTTGATCGCGTCGGCGAAGTCCAGGTACACCGCCAGACCGCTGTCGCCGACGCCGCGGCCCTCGTCGCAGACAGACTTCGCGTTCCGCGACGCCACGTCGCGCGGCACGAGGTTGCCGAAGCTCGGATACCGCCGTTCGAGGTAGTAGTCCCGCTCCGGTTCCGGGACCTGCGACGGCGGCCGCTTGTCGCCGCGGTTCTTCGGCACCCACACGCGGCCGTCGTTCCGGAGGCTCTCGCTCATGAGCGTGAGCTTCGACTGATGTGTTCCCGAGACGGGGATGCAGGTAGGGTGAATCTGCGTGTAGCAGGGGTTCGCGAAAAACGCTCCGCGCTTGTGCGCCCGCCACGCCGCCGTAACGTTCGAGTTGACGGCATTCGTGGACAGGTAGTACGCAGTCCCGTAGCCGCCGGTGCAGAGCAGCACCGCGTGCCCGGCGTGCCGCTCGATGGCGCCGGTGACGAGATTGCGGCACACGATCCCGCGCGCGAGCCCGTCGGCGACGACCACGTCGAGCATCTCCCGGTTCGCGAACATCCGGACGGTGCCGCGCTCGACCTGCCGCATCATCGACTGGTAGGCGCCGAGCAGCAGCTGCTGGCCGGTCTGGCCGCGCGCGTAGAACGTGCGCGACACCTGCGCGCCGCCGAACGATCGGTTGTCGAGCAGCCCGCCGTACTCGCGCGCAAACGGCACACCCTGCGCGACGCACTGATCGATGATGTTCACGCTGAGCTGAGCGAGCCGGTAGACGTTGGCCTCCCGCGACCGATAGTCGCCGCCCTTGACGGTGTCGTAGAACAGCCGCTGAACGCTGTCGCCGTCGTTCTGATAGTTCTTGGCGGCGTTGATGCCGCCCTGCGCGGCGATGCTGTGCGCGCGGCGCGGGCTGTCGTGGATGCAGAAGCACAGGACGTTGTACCCGAGCTCGCCGAGCGACGATGCGGCCGACGCGCCGGCGAGGCCCGTGCCGACGACGATCACGGTGTACTTCCGGCGGTTCGCTGGATTGATCAGCTTCGAGTCGAACCGGTGTTGGTCCCACTTCTCCGCGAGCGGCCCGGCCGGAACCTTTGCGTCCAACGTCATAATCAGCCGTCAGTGAGTCAGGTACACCCAGATCGGAATGATCGCGAGCCCGCCGCCGATCAGAATCGCGAGCAGCAGCCCTGCGGTCACCAGGCGCTTCGTGTATCGCGGATGCTCGAGCCCGAGCGACTGACCCGCGCTCGCGATCCCGTGCCGGAGGTGCAGGCCGACGAGCAGGGGCGCAATCACGTACAGCAGGACCCAGAGCGGGTGCCGGAAGACTTCGACTTCAGTGCGGTACAGATCGCGGATCGATTCGCTGCCGGCCGTCAGATAGAAGCTGCCGAACTTGAACTGCTTCACGTGGATCACGACGAACACCGCCAGCAGCAGGCCCGAGGCAATCATCGTGGAGGAGGCGAGGTTCTTGCGGCTCGTGTGGCCGGCGCGCTCCTTCCTCTGATATCCGATGGGCCTTGCTCCCTTGTTCCCGAGCCACATCGTCACCGCCTTGTAGATGTGGATCAGGAACACGAGCAGCAGCCCGATTTCCACGGGGATGATCAGCGGATTCGAGATCAGCCTGTGCGAGTAATCGTTGAACGTCTCCGGGCCGAAGAAAATGATGGCGTTCCCGGCCAGGTGCAGAATCATGTAGACGAACAGGGCCAGGCCGGTGACACCGATGACGAGCTTCGTGCCGACCGACGACGAGAAGATCCTGGAGAGCTTCGGCAACATGGCGAGTTCGAAGAGGACGATCGAAGCAATTCTACTTCACCCTGTCGGGTGAACGCGGGGCAGGCCTGCGCGTGATCCAGGCGCGCCCCTGGGATATGATGGGAGGATTGCGCGCATGAAATCTGCGCGCTTCTCCCCATGCGCGATCCGGCAACGCGAGCGTCGTCGATTGAGCTTCTTCTCCCGCGCGGCGTGCGAGCCGCCACGGTAGTTACTGCGTCATGAAAATTCACGAATATCAGGCCAAGGCGATCCTTGCGGCCCACGGTGTGCCGGTTCCGCAGGGAGAAGTCGTCCTCAATGCCGGTGAAGCCCGGGGGGTCGCCCAGCGCCTCGGCGGAGGCACCGTCGTCGTGAAGGCGCAAATCCACGCGGGGGGACGCGGCAAGGGGGGCGGCGTCAAGGTCGTCAAGGGACCCGACGAAGCCGAACGCGCGACCGCGGCGATGATCGGGATGCGCCTCGTCACGATCCAGACGGGCCCCGAAGGGCAGATCGTGCAGCGCGTGCTCATCGAGCAGGGGCTGAGCATCAAGCGGGAGCTGTATCTGGGAATCGTGCTCGATCGGGCAACCGAGAAGCCGGTCCTGATGGCGAGCCAGGATGGCGGCGTGGACATCGAGAAGGTCGCCCACGACACGCCCGAGCGGATCGTCAGGGAAGCGATTCACCCGGGCGCGGGGCTCGCGCCGTATCAGACCCGCAAGCTCGCCTTCGCGCTGGGACTTTCCGGCCCGCAGATCGCCCAGGCGGCGAAGCTGATGACGGCCGTGTACCAAACCTTCAAGGCGACCGACGCGTCACTCATCGAGATCAACCCGCTGATCGTCACCGACGAAGGCAGTCTTCTCGCGCTCGACGCGAAGATGAACTTCGACGACAACGCGCTCTACCGCCACCCCGACATCAAGGAGCTGCGTGACCTGTCCGAGGAGGCGCCGCTCGAGGTCGAAGCGTCGAAGTATTCGCTGAACTACATCAAGCTCGACGGCACCGTCGGGTGCATGGTCAATGGCGCTGGCCTGGCGATGGCGACGATGGACATCATCAAGCTGGCGGGTGGGGAGCCCGCGAACTTCCTGGACGTGGGCGGCGGCGCCAACGCCGAGCAGATTCGCAACGCCTTCAAGATCCTGATGTCCGACAAGAGCGTGAAGGCGGTGTTGATCAACATCTTTGGCGGCATCCTCCGCTGCGATGTTCTCGCGGAAGGCGTCATCACGGCCGTCAAGGAGCTGGGCGTCCCCGTGCCGATCGTGATCCGGATGGAAGGCACGAATGTCGAGAAGGGCAAGCAGATGCTGAAGGAGAGCGGACTGAATTTCACGACGGCCGATACGATGGGCGACGCGGCGGACAGAGTCGTGGCGCTCGCGAAGTAGCCGCCTTCGCCAAGGCTACGGCGTGCCTGCGGCCCGGTTCCGAGCCCCGAAACCCGACAGGATTGATTTCAATGGCTGTACTCATCGACAAGACCACTCGCCTGATCGTTCAGGGCATCACTGGCCGCGAAGGGACGTTTCACGCGAAGCAGGCCGCGGCGTACGGCACCAACGTTGTCGGCGGCGTGACGCCTGGAAAGGGCGGGACGACGCACGAGGGCTGGCCGGTGTTCAACACCGTTGCCGACGCGGTCCGCGAGACCGGCGCGGACGCGACCGTGATCTTCGTGCCGCCGCCGTTCGCGGCGGATGCCATCCTCGAAGCCGTCGACGCGGGTCTGCGCCTGGCCGTCTGCATCACCGAAGGAATACCAACCCTCGACATGATGCGGGCGCTGATGGTCGTGCGTGGATCCACGACGCGCCTGATCGGGCCGAACTGCCCCGGCCTCATCACGGCCGGTCAAGCGAAGGCCGGCATCATCCCGGGCCATATCTGCAAGGAAGGCCGTGTGGGGATCGTGTCGAAGAGTGGCACCCTCACCTACGAGGCGATTCACCAGCTGACCAGGCTAGGATTAGGGCAGACAACCTGCATCGGGATCGGCGGCGATCCGTTGATCGGGACGAGCTTCATCGACGCCCTAGCCCTCTTTGCCGGGGACGCGGCGACCGAAGCGGTCGTCATGATCGGAGAGATCGGCGGCACGGCGGAGGAGGAGGCGGCCGCTTACATCAGCCGCTCCTTCAAGAAGCCGGTGGTAGGCTTCATCGCCGGGCAGACGGCTCCGCCAGGCCGGCGGATGGGGCACGCGGGAGCTATCATCGCTGGAGGAAAAGGCACGGCGGCCGAAAAGATGGCTGCGCTCACTGCGGCCGGCGTCCGGGTGGTCAAGAGCCCGGCGGAGATTGGCGCTGCCGTTCAGGGCGCGTTACGCCCCTAGAGGCAGCCGCGGGCCAACTCCCCGCAGGTAAGTGGACGTAAGGCTATACGGTGCTATAGTTTCCTGATATCATATATTATTTACTGCTTCGGAAATCTCCGCCGCCTCGCCTCGAAGGAGCTTCATGTCTTTGAGTGATGTCGCGGTTCCGGCCGCCCCCCAGTCCACAGCCACGCGCGTCGTCAACGACTTCAGCATCCAGGTGGCGACGGTCAACGGGTCCGGTAGTCAGACCGCCAACCTCGTCCTGCTGCGTTCCCTCTTCCAGATGGGCCTCCCTGTGTCGGGCAAGAACATGTTCCCGTCGAACATCGCCGGCCTGCCCACCTGGTACACGATCCGCGCAAACAAGCACGGTTACGTCGCCCGCAAGAAGGAAGTCGACTTCCTGGTGGCGATGAACCCGGAGACGGCGCGGGAAGACGTGCTGTCGCTCGAACCGGGCACCGCCGTGGTCTACGACGAGCCGCTCAAACTGAGCGGACTCCGCTCGGACCTGGTGTTCTACCCGGTGCCGTTCGATCGCATCGTGGCCGAGGTCTGCAAGGACGCGAAGCTGCGGCGCCTCGTCAAGAACATGATCTACGACGGCGTGCTCTCGAAGCTGCTCAACATCGATCTCGCGCTGATGGTGCACGCGCTCAAGCGGCAGCTCGGGAAGAAGCAGAAGGCGATCGACTTGAACATGGGCGCCCTCGATGCGGGCTTCGCGTTCGCCGAGCAGCACCTGCCGAAGCAGGATCCGTACTGGGCCGAGCCGATGGACAGGACAGCCGGGATGATCCTGGTCGAGGGCAACGCGGCGGCGGCGCTCGGCTGCATGATGGCGGGCGTCACGGTCGTCGCGTGGTACCCGATCACGCCGTCGTCGTCTCTCCCCGAGTCGCTCATCGGCTACCTGAAGAAGTACCGCAAGGATCCAGAGACGGGCAAGGCCACGTACGCCGTCGTGCAGGCCGAGGACGAAATCGCGGCCATCGGGATGGTCGTCGGGGCGGGGTGGGCCGGTGCGCGGGCGATGACGTCCACCTCGGGCCCGGGCATTTCCCTGATGGCCGAGTTCGCGGGGCTGGCGTACTACGCGGAAGTGCCCGGCGTCGTGTTCGACATCCAGCGCGTCGGGCCGTCGACAGGTCTTCCCACGCGCACGGCGCAGGGCGACCTGCTCTCGACGGCGGTCCTGTCGCACGGCGACACGCGGCAGATCATGCTCATCCCGTCGTCGGTCGAGGAGTGCTACACCATGTCGATGGATGCGTTCGATCTGGCCGAGCGCTTCCAGGTGATGGTGTTCGTGATGAGCGACCTCGATCTCGGCATGAACATGTGGATGTCGACTACGTTCGAGTACCCCGATCGGGCGCTCGATCGCGGCAAGCGACTCGATCGCGAGACGCTCGAGCGGATCGGGGAGTGGGGGCGCTACAAGGACATCGACGGCGACGGCATCCCGTACCGCACGGTCCCCGGCGAGTCGATGCCGGCGTTCTTCACCCGCGGCTCGGGCCACAACGACAAGGCGCAATACAGCGAGCGGCCCGACGACTACGTCCGCAACATGGAGCGCCTGGCGCGCAAGTTCGACACGGCGCGCGGCTATGTGCCCAAGCCGGTCGTGCAGGACGTGGACGGCGCCGAGATCGGCATCATCGGCTTCGGCAGCAGCCACTGGGCCATCGAGGAGTGCCGCGATCAACTCGAGCGCGAGTCCGGCATCAAGAGCGCGTATCTCCGGCTTCGGGCATACCCCTTCACCGACGAGCTGACCGTGTTCCTCGATCGGTACGAGCGCATCTACATCGTCGAGCAGAACCGCGACGCGCAGATGCTGGCCCTCATGCGGCTGGACATCACCGCGGACCATCACGCGAAGGTCCGCAGCGTGCTGCACTACAGCGGCCTGCCGATCGATGCGCGGTCGGTGACCGACGACATCCTCGAGCAGGAGGGGCTGAAGTCGAAGGGTTCGCCGCACCGCGAGACGCTCTCGGCCGGCGTCGCTGGCCGCGGAGAGTAGATGCAGGAGAAACATGCGTGGCTTCCGCCTTCAGGCGGAAGAAAACTCTTCCGGCTGAAGCCGGAAGCTACGGGATAGCGAACTTGCCATGTCGACACCAACACCAGAAGCGGCGAAGAAGTTGAATCGAATCGGCCTCGAACTCCAGCCCTATCGCGGGGGCAAGACGACACTCTGCGCGGGCTGCGGACACAACGCCATCTCGGAACGCATCATCGAAGCGTTCTTCGAGATGGGCGTCGACCCGGGCCAGGTGATCAAGCTCTCGGGTATCGGCTGCTCGAGCAAGAGCCCGGCGTACTTCCTCGGCGCGTCGCACGGCTTCAACACGGTGCACGGCCGTATGCCGTCGGTAGGGACCGGCGCGATGCTGGCGAACCGCAAGCTCATCGCCATCGGCGTGAGCGGCGACGGCGACACCGGCGCCATCGGCATCGGCCAGTTCGTGCACCTGATGCGGCGCAACCTGCCGATCATCTACATCATCGAAGACAACGGCTGCTACGGCCTGACCAAGGGACAGTTCTCGCCGACGGCGGATCTGGGGTCGAAAGCGAAGAACGGCGTCGCGAACGAGCTGCCGCCGATCGACACGTGCGGGCTGGCGATCGAGCTCGGCGCCTCGTTCGTCGCCCGATCGTTCTCGGGCGACAAGAAGCAGCTGCTCGCCATCCTCAAGGCATCGCTGGCGCACCGCGGCACCTGCATGATCGACGTGCTTTCGCCCTGCGTGACCTTCAACGATCACGAGGGATCGACGAAGAGCTACGCCTACGCGAAGGACCATGACGACGTCATGGGCGAAGTCAACTTCGTGCCGTTCTTCGAGGACATCACCGTCGAGTACGAGCCGGGCACGACGAAGACCGTCGACATGCACGACGGGTCGAAGCTGTATCTCAAGAAGGTGGCCGAGGACTACAATCCCACCGACAAGATGACGGCTTTGCGCCTGCTGCACGAGACCGCGCGCCGCGGCGAGTTCGCGACCGGCGTCCTCTATGTCGAGCCGGACAAGGAAGACTTCATCTCGTTGCTCGGCCTGGTCGACGAGCCGCTCGCGAGCCTGCCGCTCGATCGCGTCCGGCCGGGGAAGGCCGTGCTGGACGAGGTGATGGAGTCGCTCCGGTGAACCGGACAGCGGCGTGTGTCTCACTCTTGACGGCCGCGCTGACTGCGCCGTCTCTTGCCCCGCTGGCAGCGCAAGGCAAACGCCCGCTGGCGGTCGACGATCTCTTCAACGTCAGGGACGTCCGCGATCCTCAGCGATCGCCGGACGGCAGGTGGGTGGCGTATACCGTCACCCGCGCCATCCGCGACACAGACAAGAACGACACGGACGTCTGGATGGTGAGCTGGGACGGCCGGGAGCAGATCCAGCTCACGTCGAGCCCCGACAACGAATCGCGTCCCCGCTGGAGCCCGGACGGCAAGTTCCTCTCCTTTCTTTCGTCACGCCAGGGCACGGCCGCGCAGGGTGTTTCACCTCCGAACAAGGGTGCGCAGGTCTGGCTGCTGAACCGGACCGGCGGGGAAGCGCTGAAGCTGACGGACGTGAAGGGCGGCGTCTCCGACTATGCCTGGGCGCCCGACAGCGGGCGCCTCGCGCTCGTCGTGAGCGATCCGGATCCCAAGGTTCCGGAGATCCCGCCGGACGTGAAGGAAGGTCCGCAGAAAACGCCCAAGCCCATCGTCCTCGATCGGTACTCCTTCAAGTCTGACGGCAGCGGGTACCTCCGGGGGGAGCGCAGCCATCTGTATCTGTTCGACATCGGCGGGAAGAAGCTCGAGGCGCTCACTCCGGGCGCCTTCGACGAGACGTCTCCGGCATGGTCTCCCGACGGCAAGCAGCTCGCGTTCATCAGGCGGCATGGCGAAGGGGACGTCGACAGGCAGCCCAATCCCGATCTCTTCGTGATCGAGGCCCGCGCAGGCGCGACGCCGCGCCGGTTGACGACGACGACCGCAGACGAAGGCGGACGCGTCAGCTGGAGCCCTGACGGCCGCTCGATCGCGTATCACCTCGGCGACGAGCCGAAGTACTTCGCGTACGACCAGGCCCGGCTGGTCGTCATCCCGGCGGCCGGCGGACAGCCTCGCACGCTCACGGACGCGCTCGATCGTCCGGTGAGCGGCGCGATCTGGTCGAGCGACGGAAAGAGTCTGCTCTTTACGATCGTCGACGATCGCTCGCAGCAGATCGGACGCGTCCCGGCCAGCGGAGGCGCCATCGAACGCGTCACGGATGGACCTCGCGTGGTCTCCGGGCTCTCGGCGGGTCCCGATCAGGCGTTCGCGGTCCTGTCGTCGACGGCGACCGCGCTCCCCGAAGTGCACGCGCTCGAGAACGGACGGCTGCGGAAGCTGACGACGCACAACGACGCATGGTTGAAGGAGCGGCTGCTCGGCACGACCGAGGGGTTCACGTCGACGAGCAGCGACAGGACCGAGGTCCACGGCGTCATCGTCAAGCCACCGACGTTCACGGCCGGGCGGCGCTACCCGGCGCTCCTTCGCATTCACGGCGGGCCGAACGGGCAGGACGAGTACTCGTTCAACTTCGAACGGGAGTTGTTCGCGGCACACGGCTACGTCGTCGTCGCGGTGAACTATCGGGGGAGCAACGGCCGCGGGAGCGCCTACCAGAAGGCGATCTTCGCGGACTGGGGCAACAAGGAAGTGCTCGACCTGCTCGGCGCGATGGATCACGTCGAGAAGCTCAGCTTCGTCGATCCCGATCGCCTCGGAATCGGCGGTTGGAGCTACGGAGGCATTCTCACGAACTACACGATCGCCACGGACAAGCGCTTCAAGGCGGCGACGAGCGGCGCCGGCAGCTCGAACCAGATCACGATGTACGGCACCGATCAGTACATCCGGCAGTACGAGAACGAGCTCGGTCCGCCCTGGAAGACGCAGGACCTCTGGCTGAAGGTCTCGTATCCCTTCTTCCACGCTGATCGGATCAGGACGCCGACGCTGTTCCTGTGCGGTGAGAGAGACTTCAACGTGCCGCTCGCCGGGAGCGAGCAGATGTATCAGGCGCTGCGAAGCCTGGGCGTGCCGACCGAGCTCGTGATCTATCCCGACCAGCGCCACGGGATCATGATGCCGAGCTACCGGATCGATCGGCTCGAGCGCTACCTGGCCTGGTACGAGAAGTACCTCAAGCCCTCGGAGACCTCGGAAGCGCGGCGTTAGGTCATCCCTGCGACTCGTCGACGTTCGCGCCGATTACGTCCTCGCAGATCGCCGTTCCGTCCTTCGGCAGTCCCTCGTCGTCCAGTCCGGATCCGTGCGGGTTGCCCTGCGGCGCGGAGTCCGGACGATCGCCTTCGACCGCTCCCTTTCCCGCGTCGGCGTCGGGCACGTCTTTCGGGTGTCGTGGTTCCGTCATGTGTTTCCTTGTGGCTATAATTGATCGGATATGGAGACAACGTTTGCGATCATCAAGCCGGACGCCGTCAAGTCCGGGTTCACGGGAAAGATCATTCAGCGCATCGAAGAGGCAGGATTCCAGATTCGTGCCATGAGGCTCCGGCAGCTGACGCAGAAGGAGGCCGAGGGGTTCTACGCGGTGCACAGGGAGCGGCCGTTCTTTGCCAGCCTGACGGCGTTCATGTCGTCGGGACCGGTGGTCGTGCTGGCGCTGCAGGCGCCGGATGCCATCAAAAAGTGGCGGACGCTCATGGGCGCGACCGATCCCGGCAAGGCGGACGCCGGCACGCTGCGGAAGGAGTTCGGCAGCTCCATCGAGCACAACGCGACGCATGGGTCCGACGCGCCCGAGACGGCGGCATTCGAGCTCGGGTACTTCTTTCCTGGAATCGAGCTGGGCCGATAATGTGAAAGCCAGGGTAGCCCGGTGGGCAGACTGCTCGTCGTCGCTGGTCTCGTGATGGCGGTGGTGGGCGTGATGGTGATGCTCGGCGTGCCGATTGGCCGGCTGCCGGGAGACTTCTCCTTCAAGCGCGGGAACGCGACGTTCTATTTTCCGCTCACGACCTCGATTCTCTTCAGCGTGCTGCTGACGTTGCTGATGGCGCTTCTGCGGCGATAACGGAGGCTGATTGTCGATCAAATCCGACCGGTGGATCAAGAAGATGGCGCTCGAGCACCGGATGATCGAGCCGTTCGAGGAGCGGCAGGTGCGGAACGGTGTCGTGTCGTTCGGCCTGTCTTCGTACGGCTATGACATCCGGGTCGCCGACGAGTTCAAGGTCTTCACCAACATCAACTCGACCGTCATCGATCCGAAGCAGTTCGATCCGCGCTCGTTCGTGGATCTCACGACCGACGTCTGCATCGTGCCGCCGAACTCGTTCGCGCTGGCGCGAACGGTCGAGTACTTCCGGATCCCGCGCGACGTGCTGACGGTCTGCCTGGGCAAGTCGACGTACGCGCGCTGCGGAATCATCGTGAACGTCACGCCGTTCGAGCCGGAATGGGAAGGCACCGCCACGCTCGAGATCTCGAACACGACGCCGCTGCCGGCGAAGATCTACGCGAACGAGGGCATCGCCCAGGTGCTCTTCTTCCAGAGCGACGAGCCCTGCGAGATCTCGTACGGCGACAAGAAGGGCAAGTACCTCAAGCAGCAGGAAGTCACGCTGCCGAGGATCTCAGCCCGCGCCACGCCCCAGGCAATCACGACGGACGCCACCGCCGCCACGCCGACGACCCTTCCAGGGCCGTGGGCGAACACGACGGCGCCGTTGACGAACATGAAGAGGAAGAACAGGAGCAGGACGTTCGCGCGCAGCCTCGACCGGCTGGCCCGCCGTCCCGGCTGGCGCCACCACGCTCTGGCGTCCCACAGCCACAGCGCCAGGAACGCGTAGTTGACGTAGAGGCCTCCCCCCCAGTCGAGGCCGGTCGTCGCCAGCGTCTGCCGGCGGGTCGCCTCCAGCGCTGCCGCGTGGCTCCACTGATAGGTGAGGTGAAGCGCTGCCGCCGCGTGCGCGGCGGCGAGCGCGGCGCCGCATGTCCAGAGCGCCCTTGCCAGCTTCCACAGATCGGGACGCAGCAACATGATGCACTCCGCGACGGCCCACACGATCGTGGCAGCGAGAATGGTGGCTCGTGTGATGGACACGGGAGAGGATCAGCCGTCGATGGCCGGCAGCGCGTCCTCGGCGGGAAGAGCGAGCGCGAGATCGAGGTACGGCGCGCTTCCAGTGGGCTCGGGGTTGATCTCGACCGTGTAGGCGCCGCGCGATTTCGCGCGCGCGACGAGCCCCGCCGCGGGCTGCACGAGCGACGATGTGCCGATCGACAAGTAGACGTTGCACGCGGTTGCGTCGATGCACCGGTTGAGCACGTCCGCATCGATCGCCTCGCCGAACCACACGACCGCGGGCCGCGCGACGCCGCCGCACCCGGGACATTGCGGGGGCAGTGCGGGCAACGGCACGGCGCGATCCTCCCAGCTGTCCGGCCCTGTCCCGCACCCGAGCAGACACCGCATCCGCCAGATCGATCCGTGAAAGCGGACGACGCTCGTCGCGCCCGCGAGCTCGTGGAGCCCGTCGACGTTCTGCGTGATGAGCGTCACGCCGTTGCGCGCGCTCCATCGGGCGAGGACGTCGTGCGCCAGGTTCGGACGGCACTGGGCGAGGCGCGATCGGCGCCAGTCGTACCACTCCCAGACGAGCGCGGGATCGCGCTGAAAGGCCTCGGGGGTCGCGAGATCTTCCGCCCGGAACGATCGCCATAGGCCGCCCGTGCCGCGGAACGTGGGAACGCCGCTCGCCGCGGACACGCCGGCGCCGGTCAGGATCGTCACGCGATCGGCCGCGCGGATACGATCGCCCAGCGCGCGCAGGGTCCGCCGCGCGTCATCGTCGATGGTCACGGCTGTTGGAGTCGCTGCTGCGCCTGGGCGACGCGGGCGTCGATGGCGGCTGACGATCCGGCAGGCACCAGCCGTTTGACGCTGTCGAGCGCTTCGACGTACCACTTGCGCCATGCTGCGGCGACGTCGGCTTCGAGGGCTTCCGCGTGCGCGCGATCCGCCGCCGCGGCGACGATCGCGTCACCCTGTTTCTTTTCCAGCGCCAACCGCGCGTCGGCCGATGCCGAGAGCAGGTCGGCAACGGCCAGGGCATCCCGCTCGTCCGCTGACGCGAGGAACCAGGCCGCGGTCGCGATCGAGATCCCGACGTTCGTCATTTCGACCGGGCTCGTTTTGTCCGGGCGATCGAGGTTCGTGTGGTAGTAGCGATCGGTGAAGTGCCAGGCCAGGACGGATGGAATTCCGGCGCCGCCGAACGCGGTGTGATCGCTTCCGCCTTCGTAGGGGTTCGTCCTGACGCCCCATGGAGCGTCCTTCACCCGGCGCAGACAGATCGCAAGGAACACGTCGTTCAGCAGGCTGCCTTTGACCGCGTCCGCCGTCACGGATCCGGCTGCCCCATTCGGTGTGCGGATCGGACGGCCGGTTCCAGACGGCGGACGGATCCGGCTGCTTTTCGATGAGAAAGGTGCCACCCGTTTTCGCCACGTCCTCTCCCGTCATGTCGAGTGAGAACATGTACTGAACCTGCTTTGCCTGATCCGGATACGCCTTGATCCACTGCTGGCTCCCGCGCACTTCGTCGAGCCACATGAAGGTGAGCGTGCGTCCCGGCCGATCGAGCCCGCGCCCGCGCGCGGTGCCGACGAGAGCGCTCGCAATCGCCTGCAGCGTGCCGCTTCCGCTGCCGTTGTCGTTCGCGCCAGGCTCCTGGACGTGGGCGACGAGCACGATCCGCTCGTCAGGCTTCACGGAGCCCGGAATTTCGGCAACGAGCGTCCGGTTCGGGCCCTCGTAGAACGACGAAGCGATCTCGACCCTCAGATCGACGGGGCCGTTCTTCAGGCGTTCGCGCATCCGCGCGGCGGCGCGCGCGCTCGCCTTGAAGCCGAAGGACTTCACCTCCGCGTCGTACGGAATCGATCCCCACTGGAAGACATCGTGCTGATCGGGGGACGTGAACTGTTTGGGATCCGCCGGGCGGATGTACGGCGCGACCCGGGTCGAGATGATGCCCGCGGCGCCGCGCGCCTTGACGGCCTGCTGCCAGAGGCGGCCCGGGTCGGCGTCGCCGAGCACGACGGCGCCCTTCACGTCGACGTTCTCGTAGTCCTTCGGATCGCCGCCGCTCCCCACGTCCACGAGGCGCGCCGACAATCCTCCCTTCGGCGTGGAGAACGAGTTGATGCAGAGAGAGATGCGATCGCGGAGCCTGGACAGGATCACCTCTCCGTCCGCGAACGCGACGGTGCCGAGCTGGTAGTCCCAGCCGCGCGTCTGATCCGACTCGTCGACGCGCACGAACGGCCGGTTCTTTTCCGGCGAATCGGCGAATCCCGCCGCGAGCAGGCGCGCACGAATGTAGTCGAGCGAACTGTTGTAGCCGGGATTTCCCGCAAGCCGCCAGAACTGATCCATGTACCGCACTGTCTCGAGCGCGGCGAAGCCGTCGACGCGCTGGACCATGGCGCGATAGGCGCGCTCAGCCGACGGGGGCAGCGGAGTCGCGGGTGCTTGAAACCGTTGAGGCTCCTGCGCCGACGGTGTGGAGAGGACGGTCAGGGCCAGCGCAGCCAATCCGAGGCTGCGCGACGCCGTGCGTACGGCATGGGGCAGAAACCGCATGCGGACCATTGTATCGATTCACCGGCGCCGCCAGCAGTCAGCCACCCGATCGATCGGGGAAGACGAACGTCCGGCGCGCGCGATCGGAGGCAAGCGTGTCAGGACGGTAGTAGCGATCGAGCACGGACGGCCGCCAGGTCAGGAGATCCGGATTGCGTTCGGCGAACTGATCCCAGGTCTCGCCGATCTCGACGCCGTCCAGGCGTTCGTTGATCAGCAGAAGGAACGCGACCGTGATCGTCTCGTGGTAGAGCCCTGGCTTGCCGCGGGCGACCGCGAACCGTTTGAGCGAGCGGCTGAAGCGGTTCAGGGCGTCCGGCATCGGATGCTGCTTCAAGTACCACCACGCGACACGGACGTGCTCGCGATGGTGGAATCCCCCCGGCGGCTCTTCACCAGCCTCGAACAGTTCGACGAGCGTCCTGTCGTCCAGCATGTTCGTCAGGGAAGCGGCGCGTCCCGACGTCCGTTGAGCCAGTACTCGGCGATCGGGCCCGAGGTGTCGGCATTGCCATACCGCAGCCGCGTCAACAAGTCGTGCATGCGCGAGGCACCGATGCGCGGGGCGATCCGCTGAAAAAACCAGACGACCGAGGGACGCATGGCCGTGACGACCGTGTGTTCCTGCTCCCATGCCGGCCGCCCGGCGTACTTCGTGCCGTCCCACCGTTCGACGTCACGCGCCGTGACGATCCGTGTCTCGAGCGCGACGAGCGCGTGCGGAATCTTGAACGTGGACGCGGGCGAGAGGCGTGTGCCGCACGCCGTCTCGTCCGTCCGTGTCGTGCGTGCGTGCGCCACGTCGTGGATGACGACACATGACCGCATGTCGTCCTGTGGCGCCGGCTGTCCAGCCGGCCATGACGCGGCGAGCACCGCGACGATGACCCCGCAGCCGCCCGTCCTCATCCCCTGGGTTCGGCCTCGAAAAGCTGCCGCAGCTCGCATTCGCCGTCGCCGGCCGTGTGGAGGAACTGCCTGGTCATTTCGATCGCTTCCTGCTTGGATTTCGCCTGCAGGATCGCCAGGCCGCCGATCACTTCTTTCGATTCGGTGAAGGGTCCGTCGGTCACGGAGATCTTGCCATCGGACAGGCGGACGCGCGCGCCGGCCGCGCTGGGCATGCATCCCTCGACGGCAAGGAGGAAGCCGGCCTTCATGCCCTCCTCGACGAGCTTGCCCATCCTCGTCGTTTCTTCCGCTGACGGTGGAACCCCGCGCTCGGCCGTTTTGTAGACGCTCAGGAACTTCATGACGTGTCTCCTTGTTCAGTTTGTAGAGTTCAATCCCGCTTCTTGTCTACACGTCGAACGGAGACCGGCCGGATCGACACACTCCACGGTACTCACGAGAAAAAGTTAATTCGGTCATTTCATGGGCGTTATCCGAAGGTTGGCGAAGTCGCCGTCGCTGGTATTGCCGGTCCATAGCCCGATCGCCCCCCGGTCGTGCTTGCCGAGCTTTCGGACCTCGAGCGCAGGGGTCTTGACCGGACCCACATGGATTTGGACCGTCTGGGCCTTTACCGTGACGCGCAGCGAGACCCAGTCGGTCGGGACAATGGACGCGTCAACCGGGTTTTCGAACTCCTCCGGAAACTCTTTGCGGAGGCGGGGCCAATCGAAGTCCGGCACGGCGATGTACTGGACGGCGTGCTGATGCCGGACCGGGTCGGTAGCCCGGAAATTGAAAGGACGCAGGTAGACACCTTCGTACGTGTTGTCGTCGGTCCTGTGGAAGGCTATCCCGAGGAAGCTTCTCTGCATGACGTCGCGTCCGCGCACGTCGACTTCGATCGTCCCTTCGGCGAAGTCAGTGCCTTCGACCCAGACGATGCCGTTTCCTTCGCGTTCCGACACGTGGATAGCGTCCTCACGTCCCTGGACCCTGGTCACCTCGCGATTGACCGCTCTGAGCTTGCCCGCGGTCAGGCGTTCGCCGAGGTCGATCCGCTCGGTGGTACCGGATTGCGCCGCTATAACAGCTGGCGCCTTTGGGGTCGACGGAGCGGCCGCCAGGCCGCAGGCGATCAGCGTCACGGCGATGAACGGCGTCGCTGCATGCTGCATGGAACCTCCTGAACAGTCGGTCGACGATTCCTGCACGGCCCGTCTGCCTCGTCAATGGTAGCGTGGAGGGCAAAAAGCCGATTGATCCATCCTATACGTATGCTCGACGCTGTTAGGATCCGTTGCGGCGCTGAGAGCGAACTGGTGAGAGCTCGAGATGAAGGTCCATTTTTGCGTCGTGCCGTACGACTCGGCGATTCGAGGCTGGAGGATGGGCGCAGGCCCTGAGCATCTGCTCGCGAACGGGCTCGAGGGGCATCTCCTTCGTCAGGGCCACACGGTCACGACGTCGATCATCTCGACCTCTGGGGGACCGAGGCCGGAAATCGGCACGGCGTTCGAGCTGATGGGTCTCGTGTCAGTCGACGTGCGGACGGCGATTGGTGATGCCCGGTTCCCGATCGTGTTGAGCGGCAATTGCGGCACGGCGTCCGGCACGCTTGCCGGGTTGACGCCCTCGAGACGCGCGGTGTTGTGGTTCGACGCGCACGGAGACGCGAACACCCCGGACACGACGATCACGGGCTTCGTCGACGGAACCGCGCTCGCGACCGCGCTCGGGTGGTGCTGGCACGGTCTGGCGGACCGCATCCCCGGATTCGAGCCGGTCGACGCGTCCGCCGTGCGGTTGATCGGGACGCGGGACCTGGATTCGGACGAAGCTGCGCTGCTCGACCGCGCCGCCGTCCGGCGAATTTCGCCGGCCGAACTGCGAGGTTCCGCGCTGGACGACGCGCTTGCCAGCCTGCCGAAGGGGCTGCAGGCGTACGTCCACTGCGATCTCGACGTGCTCGATCCGGACGAGGGACAGGCGAACGTGTTTCCGGTTCCTGGCGGGCTCGACGTCGAGACGCTCGTGCAGGCGATTGGGAAGATCGGCAGCGCGCTGCCGATTGCCGCGGCGGCCGTGACCGCGTATGCGCCGGAGTACGACGGCGACGGACGAATCTGCCGGGCCGCGTTCCGCGCCATCGACGCGATCCTGGCCGCGGCCGATTCACCGCGCCAGGATCGCTCCTGATTCGATCGTCCTGCGGTTGCGGGGGCGTGGCAACGAGCCTTTCAGCCGCTCTCGGGAGTCACATTCGGGCCGGTCGCCACGCCGACGGTCGATTCGACTACCTGCTCGTCACGACCGCGTACTCGATCCGACGATTCTGGAATCGGCCGTACTCGGTATCGTTCGAGACGCGCGGCCTGGCATCTCCGTAGCCTTTCGTCGTGATCATGGAAGCGGAGACGCCGGCGTTGACGAGGGCGCTCCTCACGGCGTCCGCACGCGCCTGAGAGAGTGCCAGATTCGCGGCAGAATCTCCGGTGTTGTCCGTGTGTCCTCCGATTTCGATGGTCGAGCCGGCCGGTGCCCGCTTCATGGCTTCGGCCGACTTCCGGATGATCTCCATGTTGTCTGCGGGGATGTCGGCGCTGCCGCTCGAGAAGTTGATGACCGCCAGGTTCATGGCTCGCACGATCGCGTCCGAAGACACTCCCGACGTACCGATGGCGCCGAGAGCCGAGAGCGCCTTGTCGTTGGCGGCCCGAACGGCAGTGAGCGCGGCGTCCCCCAGCGATCCCACGGTCGCCTGCGGACCGAAGATGCCGAGCAGCTTGTCGCTGAGCGCCTGGCGATCGGCGGCGGACAGCCATCCGCCGAGACTCACGTTGTTCCCGTTCACATTGAACTCGACCCCCGGCGTTCTCAAAGCCGCGGCGAGCTCGTTGAGACGCGGGAGCCACGCGGCCTGCCGCACGTTGCGATCGACGCGCAGCGTGCCCTCGACGTTTGCGTCGCCGAACGTCGTGCGCAGCGCGCTGACGATCGCGTTCTGGGTGGACTCGTCGCGGACGACGCCGGAGTAGGTGATCTTGCCGTCGCGGTTGCTGACCGTGAGCTGCGGATCGATCGTGCCGGCAGCCGGCCGCAGCCAGAGGAACGCGGCGATCGCCAGCGCAGCCACCGCAGCCCACCCGAGCCAGCGCGGCACTCCCGCGGAGGGGGCCGCGTGCCTGACGGTCGAGATCGCCGGTCCGGCAACATACGGGGACACCTGGGAGCGGAGCGCGCCGGCGGAGCCGAACGCGCCGCTGGGCGTCAACCGGCCGATCACCTTCGGCAACAGGAAGGACAGCGCAGACGTCACGACGCCTCGCGTGAGCCCGCTCGACCCGGCGAGTTTGTCGAGTGCGGTCGCGCCGAGCGCGGACTCGACGTGCGCGGGCGAGATCGTCCGGCCTTCCTTGCCGCCGAACCAAGAAGTGACGACATCGCCGAGACCCGCGCGCCGGAACTGATCCACGAATCCTTCAGCGCCTCCGGTCCGCTCGTTCGTGATCATCGACAGAAGTTCACCGACGAGGGCCGAGACGCTTCCCGCGGACAGGTTGAAGCGCGTCGCCGTTTCGTTGATGAGTTGCTCGAACATAGAACCTCCTTGCCGACCCATCCGCCTTCGACCTCAGGCACAGACGGAAGCCTCAATGCGGACGACACCGCGGAAGATCTCCGGGATACCGTGAGAGGCAACCGGGTTTCGTAACCCATCGACCGGGCCTCGGTCGCGGCTGCGCTGAAAGTCGGTCATTCTTGAACGGCAGCCGTTGAGCTTGGCGAGAGAGCGCAAGACGTACGGGATGGACAGCGAGATCGCTGCCAGCGCGAGGCTGACTGGAGGACGAGGGGGTGCGGAGCGATCCTACCGATCCGATCGCGGATTCGCGGGGCGCGGCTACTCGGCTGGCAGCGTATACGCCGCCACGATCACGGTGACGTTGTCGCGTCCACCGCGATCGAGGGCGAGCTGCACGAGCTGCGCACACGCGTCGTGCGACGTGCCCGCTCCCGCCAGCGTGTGTGCGATCGTGTCGTCGTCGACGAGATCGGTCAGCCCGTCGCTGCAGAGCAGCACGCGATCGCCGTCCTCGAGGCGGCACAGATCGACGTCGACATCGACGTGTTCCGTGGAGCCGCCGAGCGCGTTCGTGAGGATGTGGCGCACGCCGGAGCTGGCCGCTTCGCTGGCGTCGAGCCGCCCGCAGTCGACGAGCATCTGCGCGTAGGTGTGATCCTTCGTGAGGCGGTGAAGGCCGCCCGCGCGGAACAAGTACGCGCGCGAATCGCCGACGTGGGCGATCAGCAGATCGCGGCCGAGGCTCCGGGCGCCCGTCAAGGTCGACCCCATCCCGCTCAACGCGGAGTCTTCCTGGCCCTTCCTGAAGAGCGTCGCGCCGGCCTGCTGCACGGCCTCGCGCGCGCGCTGCTCGAGCGCCTCTGAAGAACTGGAGTCGAGCTTGAGAATCCAGGCGGGGAGCTCCAGCGCGAAGCCGACGAGCGTGGTGATGGCCATCCGGCTTGCGAGCTCTCCGGCGGCGTGGCCTCCCATGCCGTCCGCGACGATCATCACGTAGTTCACTTCTTCGGCTCGTTCCGGCACGTCGCCGGGCGGCAGGCTCGAGAGCATCGTCTCGAGCGCGCGCGACACCCGCGTGACGAAGAACTGATCCTCGTTGTTCTCGCGCAGGTGGCCCGTGTGCGTCAAGGCGCTCACATCGACCTGCACGAGCGACGAGAAGGGCCGGAATAGCGGAATGTCGGCGCCGGCTGGTTTACGGGTGTCGGTCGGACGCGTGGAGGGATCGGCCATGACCCCACGATATTTTCAAATGGGGCGCGATTCAAGCATTGCGTGGCGAACGGCTCGCCGCCGGCGATCAGAGCTGGCGGTGAATCGCGTGCGCGACGGCTTCCAGCAGCACCCTGTCGTCTGCAGGCTTGTGGACGCAGAGCCGTCCGGTCTGGCGGGCGATCAGCGCGCGCTTCGCGTCAGTGCAGCCGGTGAAGAACACGACGGGCGTGCGAGCGTCGGCCGCTCGCAGGCGCTGTTCCAGCTCGAGCCCTGAAAGGCCGGGCAACTGGACGTCGAGGACCACGCAGTCCTGGCGCCTGGTTTGCGCAAGAAACTCTTCGGCGCTCTCGAACAAGACGACCTTGTAGCCCGCGACGGTGAGAATCCTTCCAACGGCTTTGCGGACACTCGGGTCGTCTTCGACGACGGCGATCTCGTACGTGGAGGGTTTCGAATACGCAGCGACTATCTGATTCAGCATCGGCACTCAGTCCTGCCGTCACCATCGACGGCGAGGAGGAACGTCCAGGGCAGGTTCAGGTCATCGCGTAGTGCGGACGTGCGCGACGGCCAGGAGGCATTCAGCTTGACGGCCTCAATTCGAGTCTACGAGAGGTCCGCGAAAGAGTGTGTTGATTGGGATCAAGACGGGGGAGGCGCTGGGCTTTGGGCTTTCGGCTGTGGGCCCGGCCGAGGACTCAAGAGCTCTTGCCAGAGCCCAAAGCCCAGAGCCCAAAGCCCAGAGCCGAAACCCTGACAGATTCCAGCCTTCTAGATCTTCGAGACGAGCTGGTCAAAGCGGGTGCGATCGAGGATCCGCACGGTATACCGATCGGGAATCGCGACGAGACGACGGCGCGTGAGCTCGCGGGTTGCGCGGCTGACGGCTTCCAGCGAGAGGCCGAGGAAGTTCGCGATATCTGACCGCGTCATCGGTACCGCAATGCTGTCCGCACGGGTCCCGTCGCCGACCTGCCGTTGGAGCATGTCGAGAAACGTCGCGACCTTGCCGATGGCGTCGCGTCTGGTCAAAGCGATCTTCTGACGCTGGATCTCGCGGTACTCCTGCGTCACCTTGATGAGGAACTGGAACTGAATGGAGCCGTCTTCCAGGAACGTTTGCTTGAGCGCATCCATGGGAATGCGGTGCAGCGTGACCGGCGTGACGGCCTGGGCGGTGCAGACGAACTTGCCCTTTTCGGCCAGGCCGAAGATGTCCCCGGAAGTCCAGAACGTGACGATCCGCCGCTTGCCGCTTGGCAGATCCCGGTAGATCTTGACGATGCCGGAACCGCCGATGAAGATGTGCCCGGCCGGGGCGCCCTCGCGGTAGACGATTCCGCGCGGGCGAATCTCCAGGACGGTTGCCAGGGCCCTGAGCTGTTCGCGCTGCGCGTCCGTGAGAAGCGGCGCGGGGCCAGCGTCCCCGAGGGCTAAACCGTTGATGGCTCGCAATGACAGTGACGGGTCCACGGCAGCCTCCCTATCTTTTCGCCTTGATACCGATTGTAACCACTTCGACCCGGGGTGTGTGTGGACGTCCGTTTTTCCCTGGGGCGGGATTACAATCGACCCTTCCGGTCACGCCGCTCGATCCGGCCACGCCCGCGGGTGGCGGTCATTTCGTTGCGGAAACGGTCTGTGAACGTCACGCGCTCCTGCGAGGGTCTTTTCATGCGACGAGCACGCACGCTGTCTGCCCTGGTCGTTGGCTTGGTCGCCTTCGGAGCCGTGACCGGCCTTGCGCGCCATGCCGGCGAAGCGGACGCGATGCTGGCCCGGAGTACCCCCGAGGCGCAAGGCATCTCGTCGAACTCAATCCTCGGCTTCATCGAGGAAGCGGAGCAGAAGATCGACGCGCTCCACTCGTTCATGCTCGTTCGGCACGGTCAGGTGGTCGCAGAGGGCTGGTGGGAGCCATACGCAGCGAACGAGCGCCACGCGCTCTATTCGCTCAGCAAGAGTTTCACGTCGACCGCCGTCGGGCTCGCGATAGCGGACGGCAAGCTCAGCGTGGACGACCCGGTGCTGCGGTTCTTTCCGGAGGACGCGCCCTCCGATCCATCGGCGAACCTCCGGGCGATGCGCGTCCGGGATCTGCTGACGATGTCGACCGGTCATCACGACGAGGACGTCCGGAACTTCCCCTACACGTCCGACGAGAGCGTCGTGAAGAATTTTCTCGCCCGGCCGGTGTCGCACAAGCCAGGCACGTTCTTCTTCTACAACACGCCGGCGAGCTACATGCTGTCGGCCATCGTGCAGAAGGTCACGGGGCAGCCGGTGCTCGAGTACCTCCGGCCGCGGCTGTTCGAGCCGCTCGGCATCGCGGAGCCGACATGGGATGCGAGCAAGCAGGGGGTTTCCCTCGGCGGCTTCGGGCTGAGCGTGCGGACGGAGGATATCGCGGGCTTCGGGCAGCTGTATCTGCAGAAGGGCGAGTGGAAAGGGAAGCAGCTGGTGCCCGCGGCATGGATCGACGCGGCGACCACGCGTCAGATGTCCAACGGCAGCTCGCCGTCGAGCGATTGGGAACAGGGCTACGGGTACCAGTTCTGGCGCAGCCGTCATGGCTTCTACCGCGGCGATGGCGCGCACGGCCAGTTCTGCCTGATCCTCCCGCAGTACGATGCGGTGGTTGCCATAACCAGCGGGACGCGCGACATGGCGTCGGTCATGAACCTGGTGTGGGATCGCCTCGTGCCGGCCCTGAAGCCCGCGGCACTGCCTGCCGATGCGAAGTCGCACGCCGCGCTCACGTCGAAGCTGAAGTCGCTTCGCCTGAAATCGATCGCCGGTGCGGCGCACTCCGCGGCAGAGAAGACCGCGTCAGGGAAGCGATACGTCTTTGCGAGCAACCCGCAGACGATCGAGGCTGTCACGCTCGAGGCGCCGGGGACCGGAGACGCCGCGCTCGTCATCCGGATGGCGGGCGTCGATCGCCGCGTCGTGCCTGGATACCAGTCCTGGCGGAAGGGGACGATCGCGACCGCCAGCTCGACGGAGAAGATTGCGGCCAGCGGCGCATGGACGGCGGACGATACGTATACGGTCGCCGTCGCCCGGTACAACACGCCCTTCGTCACCACTTACCGCCTGCAGTTCGCGGGCGATCGCGTCGACGTGACCGTCGAGCAGAACGTCGGGGCCGCCGAAACGCGGACGACGCGGCTCGAGGGCAAGCTGGCGGCCGGGGCTCCCTGATGGGCGAGCTGGCTCAGAGACTTTCGTACGCGCCCCGGGACGTCGCGTGGCGAGCGGCGCCGAAGCTGCTGCCGGCCGCCGCCCTCGTCGCGGCGGGGTACTATCTCGGCGCGCTGGTTGGGTTCCGTCTGCGGTTCCCCGCCAGCGGCATCTCGTTCTTCTGGCCGCCGACGGCTGTCCTCACCGCCGCGTTATTGCTGACGGCGCCGCGCGCATGGGGGGCGCTGCTGACCGGCGCCTTCGTGGCGCATGCCGTCGCACACTCGCAGAACGGCGTGGCGCTTCTCGCGTGGCCGCTGCAGTTTCTCGCAAACGCGCTGCAGGCCGTGCTTGCCGCGTACCTGGTCCGCCGGTATTCCAATCCGCTGCGGCCTTTCGCCAACCTCCAGCGTGCGGGTGCGTTCATCGTCGGGGCAGGCATCGTGGCGCCAGCCCTGGCGTCGGTCGTAGCTGCCTCGTTGTATGTGAGCCTGGGCTGGGCCTCGAGCTTTGCGAACGCTTGGAGCGCGCGGGCGGTATCGAACGCGATCGCCTCGCTGACGCTCGTGCCGCCGATCGTGATGGTGTGGCCGTATCTCTGGGCGAGGCCGAAGCTGCCGGCCGGACGGCGCGTCTTCGAGTTCGCGGTGCTGTTTGCCAGCATCCTGGCCGCTCACGCGCTGGTCAGGCAGGTCGGCCGGAACGACTCGATGGGCCTGACGCTGGCACTTTATGCGCCCGCGCCGTTTCTCCTGTGGGCCACCGTACGGTTCGGTGGCCTCGGCCTGTCCGTGGCGCTGCTGACGACGACCCTGCTGACGATCTTCAGCGCGCTCCGGGGCGAGGGCGCCTTCGGGAGCGAAACGCCGCTCGAGGCCGTCGTGGGCGTGCAGCTGTTCGTGGCCATCACGGCGGTGCCGCTGATCCTGATCGCAGGGCTGCTCGAACAGAATCGCGACGAGCACCGCGCACTCGTCGAGATGGAGCACCAGAACAGCGCCACGCTCCGGGCGCTGCCGGATCTCATCTTCGTGCAGACGCGCGACGGGGTGTATCTCCAGCACTACGCCAGGAATCCTTCCGACCTGCTCGTGCCGCCCGACACGTTCCTCGGGAGGAACATGCGCGAGATCCTTCCACCGCACATGGTGGAGAAGTTCGCGCCGGCGTTCCAGACGGTCACCGCGGACGAGCCATCCGTCGTCGAGTACTCGCTGTCGATCAATGGCGATCTGCGCCAGTACGAGGCGCGGTTCATCGGGCTCGACGGGGACCGCGTCCTCTCTGTCGTCCGCGATATCACCGAGCGGCGGCGATCCGAGGACGCGCTGCGAGAAGCGCGGCAGCGCTATGCGATGACGACGGCCGCAGGCGGGATCGGCGTGTGGGACATCGACATCGCTACGGGCCAAGCGACCGTGGAGGGAGGGTTGGCAGCCCTGCTTGGCTACACGGAGGCCGAGGTCGGAGGCCAACTCGTAGACTGGGAGCGCCTGGTTGCGCCTGCCGACGTCGACGAGGTCCGCTCGCGTTTCATGGCGTATACAAGCGGCGCCAGCCCTACTCTGGAAGTCGAGTACCGCGTGATCTGTAAGGACGGTTCCGTCCGATGGATCCTGACCAGGGGTGCGCTCGTCGATCGCGTCGAAGGGACGGCCACGCGCGTGACGGGTACGTACACCGACATCACGGCGCGGCGCCATACCGAAGACGCGCTCAAGCAGGCCAACGACGCGCTGGTGCGGATGGGCAGAGTGAGTGCGCTGGCGGAGCTGAGCGCTTCGATCGCCCACGAGTTGAACCAGCCCCTGACCGCGATCGCCAGCAACGCGAACGCGTGCATTCGCTGGCTCGCGTCGGCAGCGCCCGACGCGGATCTTCGGGGCGCGTTGAAGGACGTCGTGAGCGACAGCCACCGCGCGAGCCAGATCGTCCGGCGCACGAAGGAGATGTTCTCGAACGGATCGGTGCAGAAGTCGAGCGTCGATCTGAACGGCATCATCCGTGACGTGATCGCGCTCACCGGGACTCGGTTGCGGAAGGGCGGCGTACGCCTGGAGGCGGAGCTCGACGACGACCTGCCGGCCGTGGAAGCGGACGGGGTCCAGATCAAGCAGGTGGTTCTGAACCTGGTGCTGAACGCCGTCGACGCGATGATCGAGGTCCACGAACGGCCCCGCGTTCTGCGGATCGCGTCCATGTCCCACGAGAAGGGCGCGCTGGTCACCGTGCGCGACAGCGGATCCGGATTCCGCCCGGGCGACGCGGAGCGCGTGTTCGAGCCGTTCTACACGACCAAGGCGGACGGCATCGGGATCGGGCTGGCAGTCAGCCGGTCGATCGTGGATGCGCACGGCGGTTCCCTGTGGGCCGCGTCGAATGCCACGGGAGGCGCCACGTTCCAGTTCACGCTGCCAGCGAGCGATGTCACCCAACACCAGCACATCTGACGCTGCAGCCCTGGCATACGTGCGAGATCTCGACGACCGGGAGCGGCGCGGCTGACCTGAAGCTCAGCGACGCTGCTTCGCCTTCGTCACTGGAAAACGCCAGAGTTGGTTGCCGCACCGAAGTTTCCGGACCCCTCTCCCGTACTTTCCACATCTGCTCCCGCGGCTTCCCCTGATGCAGGCATCGCGAACGGTTGGTACGCTCGATCGCGTAGCGACTGCGCGTCCGCAGTGCTCTGGAGGAGGCCGTCAATGCATGTTGTCGTACACACACTTCGCTCGTCGATCCTGACTCTCGCGTTCGTCTGCTGCGCAGCCGGCGCTGCGGCACAGCCGGCCGGCCTGTCCCGCTGGAGCTTCGACGCGGGCGTCGGACTGGACATCAGTGTCAACGGCAACGTGAATTCCGGCGCCATTGGCACCCTCAACGGTCAGGCCGCGGCAATCCTCCCGAACCCGTACGGCGAGGTGTACGGCACGGGCGTGCAGCTGCGGTTTGGCGTCGGCTATGGCCTGGACGATGAGGCCGAAGTGCGAGCGGCACTGACGTTCCAGTCGGGTGATGCGGACCTGGTGCGTATGGGCGACATCGGTCCCTCGAGCCTGTACGGGCAGTACTCGGACTACCAGACCCTCGGGCTGGAGTTCGGCTACCGGCGATACATACCGCTGCGGAACACGCAGCTGCGCCTCTTCGGAGAGGGGATGATCGGCATGGGGTTCATCGATGCGATCGACGTCGTGCTGGCGGCGCCCCAGGCGAACATCGTGTTCGACGACACCGATTTCTTCGATCAGACGGCTGCGTTCATGTTTGGTTTCGGCGTGGGCGCGCTGTTTCCCGTTGCGGAGAAGGTGGACGTCAGCCTCCAGGTGGGCCTCCGGCGGGTGAGCGGTCTTGCCGAAGTGGATCAGCTCGTCGGGACGGGGCTGGAGGAGATCAACAACGACAGCGCGCGCCTGACGTTCCCCATCATCGTGGGCGCCCGGTTCCGATTCTGATCGTTACCTGACCACTTTCCTCAACGTCCGCACGACCCGGCCCGTCGTGCCGTCCTCGAGGCGAATGATGCCGCGCACCGCGTAGTCGCCCGGCGTCAGCGCCCCGAGCGGCACCGTGCCCGTGGCGACCACCTTTGTCTCGTCGGCGCGCGTCAGCGCGAGGGGCACCGCGGCTATTGCGGGCCCGTCGAGATCGCGCGACAGTTCGAGCGTCGCCGACAGCCGCTGCCCGGGAGCGCCTCCGTAGATGTCGAAGGACGCCCTCGCGGTGGGCTCCGATCCGAACTCCAGCTGCAGGACCGTGGTGCCGCCGCGCGAGATGCCGAGCAGCAGCGACCCGAGCGAGAGTCCGCCGACCTGCGTCAGTCCGACGTCGATGTCCGCTTCCGCAGCGCCGGGCCGTCCGTTCGCGTCGATGGCCGCGGCCCGGACGCGATAGGCGCCAGGCGGAACCGTCATCGCGCCGAGCAGCGGGCGCTCGGTCGCGTCCCTGGCGTGCCAGTGCGTGGGCACGCGGCCGCTCGCGTCGATCAGAATGGCGCCGGCCGACGTGAGCGTCGCGGAGGCGTCCACCGGTTCGACCAGCACACCCACGCGCAGCTTGCCGTCCGCGTCACGTACCGTGAAGCCGTCGACACGCAGGCGGAGATCCGTGATGGATTCGGTGGAGCCGAGGAGATCGCTGATGGTGAGACGCCCCGTTGCCGGACGCATCGTGTCGGTGAGCGTGATCTCGGGACGCACGCGTACGGTCACGCCGCGGCGCGCGACGCGCACGCCCAGGCGACGGCTGCGGCCGAACACTTCGTCGCGCGCCGGTTCGAGCTCCGCGACGTAGTAGGCCGAGCTTTCCTTCGCGACCCGAAGCAGCGACTCCGTGCCGGTCGCGTCGAGCGACAGGCGGGCCCCTCCCGTAGCGCCGGCGAGGTGCTCGATGCCTTCGAGCGGGTTGTCGGAGCCGATGTCGCCGACGCCGCCAGCCGTCGGCCGCGGCAGCGACGTACCGATCCCGACATCGGCCGGTTGCAGAATGTAGATGTTCGCGCGCGCCGCGCTGGCTGCGGTAGCGACGTGGCGGAACTGATCGACGAGCAGTTCGCACATGCCCGGCACGCGCGCCATCGGCGCGTCGCGCCGCGGCCCCGCCAGACCGGCCGTGAAGAGAATCAGCGTTTGAGGCGTGTCCTGCAAGCCGCGCTCCTCGAGCAGCCCTTGGAGCGACTCCAGGAATCGCCGCGTGCGGCAGGCGAGGGCGGATCCGGTTTCGCCGCGTGACGCCTGGCCCGCGACGCGCCCCACCGCCAGCCGGATGCGCGCGATGTCCGACGTGAACGGCACGACCACGCCGCCGAACGGAAGCGCGGCAACCATCATGCGATCCCCCGGCGTGAGCCGGACCAGCAGCCCTTCGATCGCGCTCCTGTAGAGCGGCTCGCGTCCCGCGAGGAAGGACTCCTGATCGATGACGAGCAAGAAGCGTCGGCCGGCCGCTACGTCGTCGTTGGTGCCGTAGGGCGGCGGCACGCGGGCGGCCGCAATAGCGGCCGCCGGTGCCGCAGCGGCCGCAACGCGCCGAAGCGATCGCACGGCTCGAACGCGATCGGCGATTCGGATCTCGACTTCGGATGACTTCAGATCGGCGACCGGAGCGCCGCCCGCATCCAGCGCGATGAAGTCGACAGTCGGCCCGGCCTGACGCTCGGTCGCGATTTGGGAGGTGCGCGCCGCCACGCGATCCAGCGGACCCGCGGCGACAGCCGCGAGTCCGACGAAGAGGACGGAGGCGCGACGGGGGGAGAGCATGAGAGGGTATCAGCCTCCAGCTTCCAGCCTCCAGCTTCCAGCTCGGAACATTCAGTTCTTAGTCGAGCGACTATGATCTGAAAGCTCTCAGCTGGAAGCCGGAAGCCGGAAGCCGGAAGCTGACTACCAGTTGAACCTGACGCTCAGCATCCCGATTCGGCCGCCGGGATCGTAGGTGTTGCTGGGATCCTGATACGCCGCCGTCGTCCGGAAGATATTCGAGCCCGATCCGGGATTGGCGACCGGGCTGTAGTTCGGGCTGTCGAACACGTTGAGCCACTCGAACCGCACATCGATGTTGGTCGAGCCGCCGGTCTCGACCCTCTTCGCGATGCCGAGGTCGACTCTCTTGAACCACGGCGAGAGGAGCTGGAGATTGCGCGGCGCGCAGTCGCCGGCCTTCACCTGGATGCAGCCCGCGGAGTTCGCCGGTGCGATGTACCGGCCCTCCGGCGCGCCCAGGCTCGTCGAGTAGCCGTTGAGCGTGCTGTTGCTCGTGCTGAAGGCGCGACGCGTGTTGAGGACGATGTCCTCCGGCAGCATCCAGACCTCGTCGACGTTGCTGGCCGTGTTCGGCTTGCGGTAGAACTTGTAGAGATCCTGCAGATCGTCGAGCGACATGCCGACGAGGTTTACGTTGCCGAGGTTCTCCGCCGTCACCTGGAAGCGGCCGACGCTGTTGATGCTCCACCCGCCCAGCAGTGCGTTGGCAAACGTTCCCATGCTGCTCCCGAATCGCTCGCCGCGGCCGATCGGCAGCGTCCAGTCCGCCTGGAACTTGATCGCGTGCCGGACGGTGGGATTGGGCGTCACGGGGACGCTGGTCCACGCGCGGCCGAAGCTGAATCCGTCGAACTCCGACCCGCCCTCGAACGCGTACTGGTAGTTCACGTTCGCCGAGAAGCCGTTCGACAGACGCCGGCGCAGCTCGAGCTGCAGCGCGTTGTACTTGCTGAACCCGCCGCTGTCAGTCACGTTCGAGCTGGACACGTCGGGATTGATCACGAAGAAGTTCGCCCCGTATCCCAGCGCCTGAGCCTGGTTGCGGCGCGTGAGGTTGCCGTCGAGATCGCCGGCCGCTCCGGTCGCGTTCGGGTTCGGCCCGGCGAGTCGGCCCGCGATCGTGGAGTTCGCCCACGTGTTCGCGGGATTCAGCGTCCCACCCGTCGCGTTGAGCCCGTATGCGGCCGGGTTGTCGGCATCTCTTCGGCCGTTGAGGTACGCCAGGTAGATGGGGAGCGGGGTCGTCCCGCTGCCCGATCCGAAGTACGCGAAGGAGCCGGCGCGGTTCGACACGCCCGACGCGTTGTTGGCTGTGAGATTTGCCATCGCGAGCTTGAACTCGTTCAGGAACCCGTTCGCGGCGAGGACGTCGGGGCGGATCGTGTTGTAGTTGATGGCTTCCCACTCGCTGTCGCCGCGATTGCCGACGTAGCGGATCTCGACGGCCATGTCCCTCGAGATCGATCGCGCGAAGCCTATGCTCCAGGTCCGCACGTGTCCGATCTCGATGTCGGGCGCGAAGGCATCGACCCTGTCGGCCCGGTTCGCGCCGACGGCAATCGGGTAGGTCGGGTCGGTGTTGAACGACGAGGGAAACAGACGATTTGTCTGCGAGAGGAGCACCGGCCACGACTGGCCCGGCGGCACCAGTGTTGGCGTTCCCGTATTCGCCGTCCGGTTGAGGGACACTGAGGCCCCCCGGTTGTTTCCGTAGAGACCGGTGAATCTGGTCAGCCCCTGACGGTCGTAGGCTTCGGCGTAGCCCGCGCGCAGCGTCGCCTGATCGGGATCGCCGAGGACCGTGCGCATGAACCCCGACTGCACGTTCGGCCGCCAGGCGATGCTGGCCGACGGCGCGAAGTTGTTCAGGTCGGTCTCGTACCCCTCGGTTCCCTTTTCGAGCTGGATGAACTCGGGCGCCGAGCCGCCGAGCGAGCCGGGCGCAAAGAAGTTGCACCGGCTGTACTCGCCGCCGTCGCCGAGGCCCGACCGACCGCAGATGCTGGCCATCGTCACCGCCGACATGACGCTCGACGACGGGACGAACGGCGTCGTGATGTCGTAGCGGAGGCCGCCGCTCACCGTGAGGTTCGGCTTTACCCGCCACGTATCCTGGATGAACGAGCCGAACACCTTATAGCCGCCCTCGAGCGTGCTCGGCGCAAGTTCCGCGTACTGGCCGCTATCGCCCTGCAGCACGGCCGTGCTGCTGATCGTGGCGACTCGTCCGGTGAGCACCGCATAGGTTGCGCGCGCGGCATTCAGTTGATCGCTCGACGCGCCAGGGAAATTGGTGGTGTTGAACAGGCCTGCCGCGGGATCGAAATCCTGGTTGAACCCCAGGGTGATCCCCTGGACCATCGTCTGCCCCGAAGACGAGGCGTCGGAGATCATGTAACTCCCGCCGGTCATGATCGTGTGCGCGCCGCGATTCCAGGTCAGCGTGTCCTCGATGCTGTAGGTGGGCGCCTTGCGCCAGCTCGGGCCGTTGGAGGTGAACCAGTCGGTCGTGTTGGTCGGCGTGCTGATCGCGTAGCCATTGGAATCCTCGAACGTGCTCGGATCGTTTCGCGACGAGGTGCTCGACGGATATCCGAAGTTCGAGCCGGCCCCGTAGGCTGTCATGCCACCGCGCACCTCGTTGACGATGTCCTTCGAGAGCACCGACCGCAGGCTCGCCGATAGCAGCGGCCGGATCGACTTGAAGTCGCGCTGGTTCGGCGCGCCGGGGAAACGCGGATCGGCGTTGTTCAAGTAGTCCGGCGTCCGCTTGGCCGTGATGGACGACCACGATCCGCTCAGCCGGTGGTTGTTGCTGACGTTGTAGTCGAGTCGCACCGTCGGCTGGTGTTCGAAGAGCTCCGATGGGCTCTGCCACACGTAGTTGTCGTACAGCGGATCGCTCTGCGGGGCGCGCGTGCCGGTGGTTGCCACGGCGGCCTCGATTTGGCTGTACAGCTTCACCATCGTCGGATCTTTTGCGAAGATCTGGTTGTTCGCGGCGGCCAGCTGGAGCAGGTTGACCTCCCGCACGTCGCTGCCGAACTGGTAGCGGAACCAACCGTCGTAGACCTTCGGATTGAAGACCGTCCGCGTGCGGGTGAAGCTGTTCGGGAAGCGGATCTGCTCGTAGTGCGCGAAGAAGAAGGCCTTGTTTCGGCCGTCGTACAGGCCCGGGAGCACGATCGGACCGCCGGCACGCGCGCCGAACGTGTGCAGCTTGACCTCGTTCTTGCCCTGATGGTTGATCTCGTTGAAGACGTAGTTCGTGTTGAAGTCCGGGTTCCGGTAGTACTCGTAGCCGCTGCCGCTGAACCGATTGCCGCCGGACCGGGTCTGGAACGCCATCGTGACGGCGCCGGCGCCGCCGCCCACCTGCGCACCTCCCGCGGCCAACGTCACCGATACCGCTTCGACGGCGTCCTGCCTGGGTGTGACCGAGGCGAAGAAGCTGTCCGTGTTGCGAAGGAAGTTGTCGTTGTTGCTCACGCCGTCGAGCGTGATGCTGACGAAGCTCTCGGGCAGGCCGTTGATCGTCGAGTCGCGGTTCGTCCCCGTCGTGTTGATGCCGGGCAGGAACGCGACCGCGTTCAAAGCGTTGCGCGTCGGCGTCGGCAGGCGCGTGAGCTGGTCCGCGTTCAGCGTCGCGGCGACAGTCCCGTTCTCGGTGTTGACGAGCTCCGCGCTGCTCGTGACCACGACGGTTTCTTCGAGCTGGCCGATCTCGAGCGTGAGCGCAATGGCGATGGGCTGACCGGGGGCGACTCGGACGCTTTTCGCCGTCGCCGTTTTGAAGCCCGTGAGCGAGGCCGACACCGTGTACGATCCGGCGCCAAGCGCGGTCGCCTGGTATCTACCCTCGCCGTCGGTCGTCACTTCCTGGGCTACGCCGGACGCGTCGTTTCTGACGACGACCGTCACACCGGGGAGGACGCTTCCATCGGTGTCCTTGACCACCCCTGAAATCGAGGCGGTCGATTGTGCGTCGGCTCCCATCGGAACCGACATGACGAACAGGGCGGCGACGAGCGCGGTTCTCGCGCACCAAGCCGAACGCAACATATGCTTCCCTCCCGGCACCCGAATGGATGCCCCCTCCAAGCAATGCGTGCTGCAAACTTGCCAGGTTTCGAGCGCTTTAGCGCGAAAGTCTACGCCTGGGACGAGTGACGGTCAACCAACAAGTTGGGACGAGTTTTCTGGCTGGTCTGACATTTACGGAGTTTTTGAGGCCAGCATGCATTTTTCAGGGATCAGCAGGCGCTCGAGCTCGAGCTAAGGCTCATCCCCGCTCGGGCCGTAGATCTGGGGGACGGTCGAGCCCATCGGGCGCAGGTAGGTCGTGATCTGGCCGCGATGGTGCACGATGTCGAAGAGAAAGCTCCAGGCCATCGGCGACGCCGGCCGCTGGCTGCCGAAGAACTCGAGCGTTCCGTCCCAGCGCGCCGGGGGAAGCGCCTTCAGCCGGCGGACGATATCGGCGCTCTGCTTCTGGTAGACGTCGAGCACTTGCTTGATCGTGGCGGGCGCGGGTGCCGGCTTCCAGTCTGCCTTCCCGGTCTCGAGCGCCTCGATGATCATCTTTTCCTCGCAGGCAATCTGCCAGGCGATCTCGGCCGCGGTGCGGGACTTCGGATCGGGACGGTACTCGGATCCTTCCGGTATGCGCGCGATCACGTTGCGCGTCGTCTTCGCTTCGTTCTCCCAGAAACCGGTGAACAACGCTCGTTCGTCCATGCGTGCCTCCTCGCTGTGTCGAGTCGTCCTTATAAGAGATCAATCTGCGGACGTCAACGTCGGAACGGGAAGCTGATGCGTTCCCTGAAAAGCAGGACGCCGCAGTTCGCCGACCACTGTTCGCTTGCGTCTGCGATCGTCGTTGTACTGACGGTCCGGAGTGTTCCGCGCTGTCCGTTGAAGAGCTTGGTAGGGAGGCATCATGTCCAAATCTCAGGTTCGCGAACTGTCGCGCCGGCAATTTCTGAGCTGTGCCTCAGCCGGAGCGATGGCTCTCACGACGGGTACACGTCCTTCACGCGCGTTGTGGATGGCTGCTACTCAGGCGGTCCACAAGTCTGGCGATCTCGAAGTGCTGGCAGTGAGCGACGGTCACTTCGTTCTGCCGACCGGCTTCCTGATCAGTCCGGACTCGCCCCAGGTCGAGAGGCAAGCGATCCTGAAAACCGCAGGGCTTGCCGGCGAAGAGTTCCAGCTGCCCAACAATGTCGCCGTGATCAGAGGACGGTCGGGGCTGATCCTGGTCGACGCTGGCACCGGGCCCCGCCACCAGCCAACGGCGGGAAAGCTCTCTGAGAATCTCAAGGCGTCAGGTATCGAGCCCGCCGCGATCACCATGGTCGTGCTGACGCATGGCCATCCCGACCACCTGTGGGGCGTACTGGACGCCAGCGACGCGCCCGTCTATCCCAATGCCACGTATGTGCTCTCCGCGCGCGAGTGGGACGTCTGGTCGGATCCGAACGTGATGCGAACGCTGCCGACGCCGGTGGCGAACGACCGGATCGTGGACGGGGCGCGCAACCACCTCGCGCGGATCAAGGACAAGATCAAGATGGTGCGCGGCGGCGACGAGATAATCAGCGGCGTGCGTGTGATCGAAACCGCTGGCCACACACAGGGCCATATCTCTCTGGAGATTGCGGGGGGCGGCGGCATTGTGATCGGCGGCGATGCGCTGACGCACCCCCTCATCTCGTTCCAGCACCCCTCATGGAAGGTGCCGGTAGACCATGAGGCCGACCGCGGCGTCGCGACCCGCCTTCGCTTGCTCGATCGTCTGGCCACGGACAAGGTGCGGCTGCTCGGTGCGCATCTGCCGTTCCCCGGCACCGGCTTCGCCGAGCGCAAGGATGGCGCGTATCGCTTCGTGCCAGCGTGACATTCGCGCGAACCCGACGGCGGCCGGCTCAGTTCTGATGACCGCTTGCAGGTGCCAGGTTCATTCGTGACAGGCGCTGATCGAAGCGGGGATCGACACGCAGGCTGTCCCATTGCGGCGCCACGGCGAGATGGACGAGGGCGGGATCCCGGTCCTCGATGGCTCGATCCAGCTGCTCGAACGCGCTGTCGAGATCTCCCGCCCCTGCGCACAGGATCGCGCGCTGCACCGACGCCGAACCGCCCTCCGCGCGTGGCATGTGTTCGAGCATGTAGCGGGCCAGCCCTCGAGCCCCCGTCGTGACGTAAGCGTTCTGCATCCCTGCACACTCACGCTGCAGATGCTCGATGGCTTCGACGGACGCGCCGAAGACTTCGGCGCGTCGCAGATTCTCCGCCACGAAACGGTCCATGTCTTCTTGCTTCCAGTAGGCGCCGGCGAGGAATTCCCCTGCCAGCAGGTGCCGCGGATCCACGTCGAGCGCCTTGTTCGCCCACACAATCGCGTCGTCGTACCGCCGTTGATGCCAGTACGAGCTGGCGATTTGCACGAGCACGAGCGGCGATCGCGGATCGCGCTCGAGCGCCCGCTGTTTGAACTGCAGTCCGTGCTCGAGTTTTCCAAGCGCTTCCATCAGGCTGCCGTAATGGAGCAACGCCTCGGAATGGGCGGAGTTGATGTCGAGCGCCCGGCGCAGGCTTTTCTCGGCGCCGACCCAGTCCCATTCGCTGAGAAACAGCACCGTGCCGAGCGCCACCTGCGCATCGGCGCTCGCATCATCCAGGGCAAGCGCACGCAGGGCCGACGTTTTCGCCTGTGCGTATGCTTCCCGGTGCGGCACGGACCGAAGTCCCGCCTGCGCGCAGGAGGTCAGGGCCAGTCCGGCATGCGCGGGCGCGTAGGTTGGATCGATGTCAATCGCCGCGCGAAAGTTCAGCACCGCCTGAGGCAGCTCGAAATACGAGCCCGACATCAAGTGCAGACGCCCGCGCCCGACGAGCTCGTAGACCTCGAGCGGCGGCGCTACGTCGCGAGCGGCATCTGACGCGGCGTCAGCCGGCGCTGCGGTCACGGCCGCGATGAAACGATAGCCCGAGCCGGAGACGGTCTCGATGTACGTCGGCGGCCGGGCGTCGTCGCCAAGGGCCTTCCGCACCGCCGAGACATGCACGCTCAGGATGCCCTCTTCCACGAAGGCATCCGGCCAGATGCGCGCGAGCAAGTCGTCCTTCGTGAGCAGGCGATCCGGGTGTTGAACCAGCATCACCAGCAGATCGTGCGCTTTCGGCGGCAGGTGTACCGGCGTATCGCCGCGAGAGAGCCGCCGCTCGCCGACATCGAGCGTGAACTCGCGGAACTGGTAGACCTCTCGAGTGGCCATTGTGGTTTAGGCGAATCTTAACAAAACCTTCGGGACGGCCGGCGGCCGCAGTGGCTACGCTCTCCATCAAGGAGATTGCCCATGTCCACGACGATGAAGGAAGAGATTCTTCGGCAGGAAGAGCAATTGGCGGACGCGAAGCGGAGGGTGGACGTCGAGGCCTTCAATCGCATCTACGCCGATGAGTTGTTGATGACGGGAGTCCTGGGTGAGCCCACCTGTACCAAGGCGGCAATCATGGACGAAGCGAAGCGTGGGGTCGCCGAGCGGGAAAAGGCCGCGGCCAGCGGGCAGGCGTTCGAGACGTCCTGCGACAACGAAGACATGACGGTGACGACGCACGGCGACACGGCGATAGCCAGGTACCGATTCGTCGTGAAGCTCACCGGCCCTAACGTTACCGTGCATCGCCAGTACCGGACGACGAATGTCTGGATCAAGCGCGACGGCCGGTGGCAAATCATCGCGGCGCACACGGCGTTCGTGCTCGACGCGAAGCAGGCCGCGATGCTCTCGGGTGAGGCGCGGCCGTAAGACGACGTTCAGTTCGCGCGAAGCGCGGCGATAGGGTCGACCCGCATCGCCCGGCGGGCGGGGATGAGGCACGCGGCGAGGGCGGTTCCGAGCAGGATGAGCGCCACGGCGGCGAGCGTGATCGGATCGGCAGGCTGCACACCGAAGAGCAGGGTCTGGAAGCTGCGCATCAGCAGCACGCCGCCCGCAAGGCCAATGGCGAGTCCCGCCACGGCCTGCACGAGCCCTTCGGTCATCACGAGCGACAGCACGTCGGCCGGGCGGGCGCCGAGCGTCATGCGGACGCCAATCTCTGAAGTCCGCAGCGCCACCAGGTGCGCCATCACGCCGTAGATGCCGGCTGCAGCGAGCGTGAGGGCGATCGCGGCGAAAATCGCGAGGAGGAGCATCGACGCGCGCCTCGAGGCCATCGACGCCGCCGCCACGTCGTTCATCGTGCGAAGACTGGAGAGCGGCAGCTCGGGATCCACGGCGCGGAGCTGCTCGCGCACGGCGCTGCCGACAGATGCCGGGTCGCCGTCAACCTCGAGCACGTAGTTCGGCGCCGACCAGACGAACTGTCGCATCGGCATGTAGTACTCGGGGTTGACCGGCTGGTCGAGGCCCCAGTGCCGCACGTCGCGGACCACGCCGACGATCTCGCGCCAGTCATGCGTGCCGGTCATCGTGATCCGCCTGCCGATCGGCGACCCATCCGGGATGTACTGCCGCACGAGCGTCTCGTTCACGACGGCGACGAGCGGCGCGTCCTCGCGATCGGCCTCAGTGAACAGACGTCCGCTCACCAGCGTCATGCCGATCGTCTTGAAGTAGTCCACCGTGACGCTGCGGGGATGCGCGCGCGTGGGTGTATCGGGCACCGGCTCGCGTCCCTCGATCACGATGCCGTTTCGCGAGTTCTGTCCGGAGAGCGGCAGGAGGCTCGTGGCGCCGACCGAGCGTACGCCAGGGATCGACGCAAACCGCTGTGCCAGCTCCGCGACCGCCGTACGCCGTTGCTCGGGCGTGTTGTAGCGGCTGTTGGGCAGCGCGACGAGCGTCGTCAGCACGCCTTCCGTGCGGATGCCCGCATCGACGTGGAGCAGTGCCTGGACGCTGCGAAGCATGAGGCCGGTGCCGAAGAGGAGAAGCGACGCCAGCGCGATCTCCCCGACCACGAGCGCGAGCCGGATTCGCTTGCGCACGCTGCCTGCCGTGCGGCTGCCGTCCTTGAGCATTCCGCCCACGTCCTGGCTGGCGAGGTGCCACGCGGGCAGCAGTCCGAAGAGCAGGCCCGTGAGGACCGAGAGCAGGAGCGTGAACAGCAGCACGCGCGCGTCGAGGCCAAGGCGATCGATCCCCAGCACCGGCAAGTCGGCCGGCGCCAGCGCCCGAATGATCTGGATTCCCCAGTGCGCCACGAGCAGGCCGGCCGCTCCCCCGAGAAGGCCGAGTATCAGGCTCTCGGTGAGCGCCTGGCCCGCGAGGCGGCCGCGTCCGGCGCCGAGCGCCGCGCGCACGGCCATCTCGCGCTTCCGCGAGGCAGCCTTCGCGAGCAAAAGGTTCGCGACGTTGACGCACGCAATCAGCAGGACGAACGCGACCGCGCCGAGGAGCAGCATGAGGCCCGTACGCACCGGGACGGTCAGCTCCTCGGAGAGCGCCGTGACATGGGCGCTGTGCCTTCGGTTCGCTCCGGGATACGTCATCGAGAGCTCCGAACCCACGCGGTCCATGTCGGCGCGGGCGCGCTCGAGGCTGATGCCGGGCTTGAGCCGCGCGTAGACTTCGAGCGAATGCTGCACGCGCGACGGAGATGTGCCCAGCGCAAGGGGTGCCCAGAGCTCCAGCGACCGATCGGGAAACTGGAACGTGCGGGGCAGGACGCCGACGACCTCGTGCGGGATGCCGTTCAGCACGATCTTCTGGCCGACGATCGACGGACTGGACCCGAAGCGTCGCTCCCATAGCCCGTGGCCGAGGATGACCACGCGGTGCTGTCCGGCGATGGCTTCTTCCGTACGGAAGTTGCGGCCGAGGATCGGCTGCGTGCCCAGGATGTCGAAGAACGGTGGTGAAACCGCTCCGGCGGCGAGACGAACCGGCTCGCCCACCCCGGTCAGGTCCGCCGTCACGCTCGTGTAGGCGGCCATGCGCGTCGAACGCGCCGTTCATCCGCCCCCAGTCGAGGAAGTCCGCGGGCGAGACGGAGTTGTTGAAGACGCCCTCGGCCACTCGCTTCTCCCACACCATCACGAGCCGCTCGGGCTCGTGGTAGGGCAGCGGACGAAGCAGGACGGCGTCGACCGCCGAGAAGATCGCCGTGTTCGCGCCGATCCCGAGCGCGAGCGTGAGCACCGCGATCGCCGTGACACCGGGCTGCTTGAAGACGAGCCTCAGCGCGTAGCGAGAGTCCTGCACGAGCGCGCGCATCCACCACCTCCAGCGCCGCAGTTCCCTGACCGCGGACTGTTGCATTCTCACCACTGACGCAAGACGCTCGGCTGCGCCCGTCGCCGCAGCGTCGCGGATCGCATCGAACCAGAGCCGGACGAGGCTTCCTCCCGATCGACGTATGTCCGCCCGCTGCGAGGCGAACATCCGCGCCATGTCGTCGCCGAACTCGGCGCGCAGCCGCGAGGGCAGGAGGAGGATCAGGAGCAGCCGGTACAGCCGGGCGTTCATTCGTGCTTCACCGCGACCTCACGAGCAGCCGTTTGACGCGCGCTTCGATTACAGCCGCCTCGAGCCGGAGCGCCTCCGCGGCCGCGACGCGCTTGCCCAGCCCGGTGAGGTGGAAATACCGACGGCGCTCGTCCTCGTCGGATCTCGACGCCGCGGCCCGGTGCACCTCTTCGATCAGGCCGTCCGCGAGCATGGTCCGCAGCGTGCGGTAGAAGTTGCCCGGCATGATGCGCTCGAAGGCACCGCGCTGCTGAATGTCCCGCACCAGCGCCCAGCCGTGGCGTTCGTTGTCAGCAAGCGCCAGCAGCACCTGAAAGACGAGCGGCTTGAGCGGAAGGTAGTCGGCAGGATTCGAATCGGGCATGGAGCAGGCTACTATCAAAATGACACCAGTGTCAAATTGATACGAGTGACCTTTTCGGCCGGGCTTGTCGCCCCGCAGGGGCGTCAGATTGCGCCGAATCCTCGTTGCTGTGGTCAGATGTCGATCCGTGCAGGTCTCAGTCGACGTGTCAGCAGGGAGGGAAGTGACGTCATGAACATCGTGCTCTGGATCCTGCAGGTACTGCTTGCGGTTGCGTTCTTCGCCCACGGCTGGCTCTTTCTCTGGCCGCCGCCGGACATCGCCCAGCAGATGAACGCGTCCCTGCCGCGGTGGTTCCAGCTCTTCCTCGGTGTCGCAGAAGTGCTGGCTGCGGTGGGGCTGACACTCCCCGGACTGACGCGGATCCTGCCGTGGCTGGTTACATGGGCGGCGGCAGGGATCATGATCGTGACCGTGTCGGCGACGGTCTTCCATCTGATCCGCGGCGAGATGAGCTCGGCAGCAGTCACGCTGCTGCTCTTTGCCATCGCGACGTACGTCGCGTACATGCGCCATGGTGTGCTGCCGATTGGCGTCCGGCGCGCTGCGTAGCGGCTCGACTCGATGCGCGATAGGGGTGTCGGAGACGACGATTCGAAAATAGCAGAGATTCTTCGAGGAGGGCGCGAGGAGGGTGCTCTTCACCCGCACTTCTATTGTACGACGCCCGTCAAGGAAGAAACAGACTGGAAGGTCACCGGGCGCTGCGGTAGATTCGCCAGCCTGTCAAATCAACTCATTCATCGGCTCGCACAGCTGGCTCCACGGCTGCAACCCGAGATGCTGCATCGCGTCATCAGTGCGTACGGGCTCGAGGATTGCGCCGAGCTTGTCGCGCAGGCGACGCCGGCGCAGCTCTCACAGGTCTTCGATCTCGACTTGTGGCGCCCCGCAAGGCCCGGGCTCGACGAACGGTTCGACGCGGAGCGCTTTGGTGTCTGGATCGAAGTCCTGGTGGAAGCCGGCGCCGATCTCGCGGCAGAGAAGCTCTCGCAGATGCCGATCGAGCAGCTGATCGCCGGCTTCGCGCATCACGCGCGAGTGTTCGATATGTCGGCGATCGCCGCCTACGAAACGACCGACGGCGAGCGGATCGAATCGCGCGCCGTGGGCGATGAGCTCGCCTGCGAGATTGGCGGATATCACGTCGCCGCGCGACGCGAGGATGCGTGGGACGCGATCGTCGCCGTGCTGTCGTCGCTCGCTGCTCAGCATCGCAATCGCTTCGACGAGCTGATGGGCGCCCTTCGATCGCTCTCGAACTCGAAGCGCGAGCTCGATGGCCTGGACTCGCTCCTCGAGAGCAGCGGCCAGATGATGTTCGAGGTCGCAGACGAGCGTGAGCAACGGCGCGAGAAGCACGGATTCGCCTCACCTGCGGAGGCACGCGCATTCCTGCAGATGTCGCGGAGTGTCCGTCCGGGGGCCGTGCCTCCACCGCCGAATCCACTCGCACGCGCGTACTTTCGCTCGATCGACAATTCGTCATCGGTTGATGAACGTCCTGCTCGTCAAGACGAGGCCGACGCCGAAGTAATGGAGCTGCTGACGGAGGCCGGCGTGCTGCCGCAGCAGGCGCCGCGAGGTCTGCTCACGGGTGCTCAGGATCCGTCATCGAGCCGGTTGGCGCACATGCATCGCCACATGCGATTCGTGTTCGATCGCGATCAGGTCGCGTATGGAGAGCGGAACGCCGAGCTGGCCTACCTGACGAACGTGCTGATGGCCGGATGTTCGATCCAGTCGCGGCCATTCACCGCGAAGGAGGCGTCCGACGCAGCGGTCGCGGTCTGCAACCTGGGACTCGCCAGATCAGCCCCTCTGCCGGATGACTATCTGCTCGGCCACGATCTGATCGGCGTCTTTCAGATCGGATGGACCGCCCTACATGAAGAGGTCGGCATGTATGCCGCGAAGACGCTGATCGATGTGGTTGGCCGCATGCGATGTGCCGACGAAGAGGTTCAGGGCGCGCTCGAGGAGCTTCGTATCGCGATGATGCGACAGGTGCAGGCGGGAACACCGTGGCGCGCCGAGCCGTCACTCGACGTGATCGCGATCCTCGACCAGCCGGCGTGGGTGGCGCTGGTCGCGCTCATCGCCGAGTGTCCGGTGATCCATGGCGCATTGACGGCGTCACTCGAGCGCCGCACGCGCGCGATCGATCCACACGCCTTCGTCTTCATCGCCGGCAACGCCGACATCGCGAAGGTCCGCGATTTCATGGGCGCGCTGCCACGCCTTCTTGGCGAATAGTCTGGACGCTGTAGTGTCCGGCTTCAGCCGGACCGGAATGGACGCTGTAGTGTCCGGCTTCAGCCGGACCGGAACGGGGTCCACCTGAAGGTGGACACTACAGCAATCTGAAGAGGTCAGCCAGCCGCGGGGGTCCGGGCGGAGTACGGCGTCGCCCGCCGCATCGGCTGCCGCGTCCAATACGTGAGCGATCGCCAGAGCCATTCAGCCGGGCCGAAGCGGAAGCGTTCGAGCCAGATGGGACTGACGACGAGCTGGAAAGCCCAGATCGCGGCGACGATCATCAATTGCCCGGCGTAGTCGAACCGCCCGGCGAGCGCAAAGCCCCATCCGAGGAACAGAATCGACGTGACCACGCTCTGGAACAGGTAGTTGGAGAATGCCATCTGCCCGACCGCGGCGAGGGCGCGCCGGATCGGACCGAGCGCGCCAGACTTCACGACCAGGATCAGGGCCGCCGCGTAGCCGACGGAGGCGAAGACCGAACCAAAGTAGTTCCAGAGGTCGGCGGTCGTGCGTCCCGGCATCGTGAACCGAATGCGCTCGAGCTCGACGACCCCGCACCACGCGAGCGCGAGGCCGACGGGGATGCACACTCCCGCGACCAGCGCGTAGTCGCGAACCGGGCGCCGGCCGTCGAGGAAGCCCCACTTGTACAACGCCATCCCCAGCAGCATCATGCCGCCGACGCGCCAGAAGAAGAAGGCGAGAAAGATGACCGTCTGGGTCAGCGCGACGAACGGGGCGCGATGCGCGACGACGTGGGGGTAGCTTCCGAGCAGGTGGCCGAGCTGCTCCCGGGCCTGCTCCCGCGTAGGCATCCACAACTCGGCTTCCTGCATGCGGGCGGCCTCGGGCATCGAGTCCCACAACCCGCCGATCACGATTGACAGCAGCGTGCCGACGACGAGGAATCCGACGGCTCCCGCAAAAAGCGCCCCGGCCGGAGAAGCGGCGCACCCACCAGAGAAGCAGGATCCCGGTGAGCGCGTACGGCACGAGGATGTCGCCATTCCAAATCAGGTACGAGTGAACCAGGCCGATCACCAGAAGCCAGAACATCCGCCGGAACCACAAGCCTCGCGGCGGAGCACCGGAATCGGTAGGCTTGGCCGCGTAGAGCAGCACGCCGGCGCCGAAGAGCATCGAGAAGAGGCCCATCATCTTCAGGTCGAAGACGACGCTCGTGAATACGTAGGCCGCGCGGCTCGCGTCGGCGTACTCGAACAGCGCGTAGGGATACATGTAGGCGCTGAAGGGCGCGGCCATCGCCCGGATGTTCATCGCCAGGATGCCCAGGAGCGCAAAGCCGCGGAGCACGTCGAGCGACTCCAGCCGGTCGCTCGCGGAGACGGGGACTGCCTGTGGCATGCGCGGCCACTCATTTCTTCTTGAACGCGTCTTCGACCTGCTGCTTGATGCTCTTGTAGTTCCTGTCCAGGAGCCTCTCTTCCTCCTTGGTCAGGATTCGGAACGGCACGCGCACGAGGCTCTTCGGAAACTTCACGTTGAGCCAATGCTGGCCGTACGCGATGCCGCCTGGGACGTGGAAAAAGATCCGGCCGACGCAGGCGCGATCGGAGCTCACCTCGACCTCGTCCCACGTCATCGCGCCAGAGTCCAGATCGGCGAAGAAGCCGATGCGGCACGCCCGGTTCGCGCTCGGCGGGAAGTAGTTGATCGAGTCGCGCTGCACGTTCGCGCGGGCCTGCAGCGCGCTGGTGTTTGCGGAACGGTGCTCGTTCACAGTCGACAGCGGAATCGTTTTGCCGTCAGGCGTGTCGAGGGACAGGTCGGCGCGCGTCAGCTTGAAGCTCGGCGCCCGGTCGCGCACTGTGACGCCGATGTCGAGGAGCACCCACTGCTCGCCGATCGACCGATTGACCGGCTCGTATCCGAGGATCACGTACCCTTCGTTGTTGTACGCGGCCCGGACGAAGGCCCCCTCCATGGTCATGATTTCCGGTACCCCCGGTTTGGGCAGCGCCACCGTGGGTTTCTCCTGTGTCTGAACGTCGATGGGAGCAACCGGAGCCCACACGACCAGCAGTCCGGCGACGACGAGCGATCGTCCGAGTGTATTTCTCATGGAACCTCCTCAGGATCCGTAAAGTTTTGAGAAGACGCAGTGACCTGGGCTGAGCACGGCAAGAACCGAGCCCAGCCATGATAGCTGGCAAACTGCGGCCCGCGCGACTCTTTGTGCTGTGACCCACAACCGGCCGTGAGCCCGGTGTGACGGGTTGTGACTCGTGCACCCGAGGAGGGCCGGTAAGGTTTTGCCAACGCGGGCGACTAATGGATGTAGCGGGTAACGGACGCCTGAGCGAGCAGAGGCTGGATTGGACAAGACCCGTTTGGACGGCGACTTCCTGACGCTGTTGAACACGTCCCGCAGGGGCCATCGAACGCGTCGCCCGGACGTACACGTCGACCGCCGCCCAGCGCGAGGACCTCGTCCAGGAGATCGTGTATCAGCTGTGGCGGGCCTTTCCGTCGTACCGGAGAGAGGCGGCCGTGCTGACGTGGGTCTACAGAATTGCCATCAACACGGCGATTACGGGGCTGCGTCGTCGCGCGCGTCAGCCGGTGCACGTGCAGCTCGACGCCGCCGTCGACGTCGTGTCACCGCGGACGCCGGCGGAGGGCGACGCACGCACGGAAGTGCTCTATGAGGCGATCCGGCGGCTCGACGAAATCGATCGCGCGCTGATCATGTGCTACCTCGACGACCTCACCTACCGGGAGATCGGCGATGTGCTTGGCCTCTCGGAAACCAATGTCGGCGCGAGGCTGAGCAGGACGAAAGCCCGGTTGCAACACCTCGTCAGGACCCTGGAGTAGTTCGATGGACCTCGACTCGATCAAGCAGTGCTGGCGAGAGGATGCGCAGTCCGTGCCGCCATCGCTGGAGGAGGAAACCGTGATGAGAATGCTCACGAACAGAGCGACAGATCTTCGACGGCACGTAAGGCGTCGCCTGCGACGCGAAGCGGGGTACTACGTGCCAATCGTAGCGGTGTCGGCGATGACCCTCGCGGGAGGATTCACCCTCAACCGGATACTGGCGGTCTGCACCCTCGCGGTCATGCTCGGCGGCGTGATGGCGACGCTCTGGTGGGTCGAGCGCCGCATCGAGGACACGCCGCTCGACAAGAGCCTTCGGGAGGCCCTGACCGATCTCGAGTCAAAGATAAATGCGGCGTGCCACGCCTATGTCGGGGTGTACGTGGCCTTTTTCGTGGCGTCGTCGGTCATCCTCCTTGGCTGGGTCTGGTGGCGAAACGGCGCAGGACCGCTGTTCGCGGGAGCCCTGGTCATTGCCGCCCTGGCCGTGACGTGGTCGTACCGCAGCGGACTCGGATACGTCGAGCGGATGTTTCGACGCCACCGGGCGGACCTGTCCGAGTGCCTGCGTCAACTCAACGAGCAGCTGTAGATCGTGGCCCTGGATGTCGAATCACCGCGAAGCACTAGGTCGATGGATCGCGGTCGCTGCACGCAGCTTGCAACCGGGACGCGGAGCGTTTTAAGCTCCGCGAGGCGCATCAGGGCGCCTCCGTGTCCGCGGGAAGGACTGCGTCCCCCTGAACCGGCAAGACCCGACCGTGAAGATGACCTTCTTTTCTGCCCGAGTGAGCGGACACCGGGCCATCGGCTGACGCCTGGCGCCGCCGGAAAAGGAGTTCATCCATGCCCCGCAACACGCCGCCCACCCGTACGCTTCGCGACCGCCCGGACCTCGATCAACTCAAGCGGCAGGCCAGGGAACTGCTCGACGCGTTTCGCGCCGGGACTGCTGACGCTGTGAAGGAAGTGCACGCTCACTACCGGCAAGCCGACGCGTCGACCTTCGCTCTCCACGATGCGCAGCTCGTCATGGCGCGCGCGCATGGCTTCGAAAGCTGGCCAAGGCTGAAGGCATTTGTCGACGGCGATGACGGTTCGTCGACTCGTTGAAACCGTGCAGAGCGGCGATCTCGCCGTCGTGCGGTCGATGCTGACCGCTCGCCCCGAGCTGGTGCACCTGGATGTCGCGGAGAACGACGAGCATCGGGCGCTTCACCATGCCGTGCTGCACCGGCAGCCGGAAATCGTCCGCCTTCTGATGCAGCATGGCGCCGACGCGCGAAAAGGCATCTGGCCACACCGCGGGGCGACCACGGCGTTCACGCTCGCCGTCGAGCGTGGCTACGACGAGATCGCAAAGATCATCGAGGAGGAAGAACGCCGCCGCTCCGAAGACGCTCCGCTCAGCGCGCTGCCGCCACCGGCTGCCGAAATGCTCCTCGGACGCGGTTCGGCAAGCACTGCTCGCGCCGCCATTACGACTGGAGATGCCGGCTGGCTGCGTGCGCATCATGCTGACGGCATGCTCGAGAACGGCTACGGCCTCGTGAGCCATGCCGTCGCAGCCGATCGGCCCGACATGCTCGCGCTTCTGCTCGACCTGGGACTCGACCCCGACGAAGCCGGGCGAGTCGGCGGTGTGGAAGAAGTCGTGCCGACGTGGGGAGAGCCGCTGCGTACGTGCGCGATATCGGCCAGGGTGACGATGGCAGAGATTCTGTTGGCGCATGGCGCCAATGCCAACACCAATGTCTACGCGGCGAGCTCCGCGATGTACGAGGCGTACAAGAGGCGCGACGAATCGATGATGGCCATCCTCGAGCGGCACGGTGGCCGGTTGACGGCAGTGGCCGTCGCGGAACTCGGCCTCGTGGAGCAGGCCGCAAGGCTTCTCGCCGACGACGCTGAAGGACGCGCGCCGGACGGCATCGCTGGGCCAGGGGCGAGCGTCGCGCAGGATCTCCTGTGGGGCGCCATCGAGAGTCCCTCGCCTGAGATCGTCACGCTGACGCTCCGGGCAACCAGCTGGCCGCCGGACGATCCACGGTGGCACGGCATTCTGGAGAACGGACTGTACTTGTGTTCCGAGAGCGATCGTCCGCGTCACATCGAAGCATTTCGTCTTGTGTTGGACCGGTGCGATCCGAATGTTCGAAGCAGGCGAGGCACGACGCTGGTCCATGATGTCGCGGCGTCGCGAGGCGGACTGACGGCGAGCGACCGGATCGCGTACACGACGCTGCTGCTGGACCGAGGCGCGCGTCTCGATATCCGTGACGATCTGCTCCAGAGTACGGCGCTCGGCTGGGCGTGCCGTTGGCGCCGGCCGGAGATGGTGAAGCTGCTGCTCGAGCGCGGTGCGGATCCGATCGAAGCCGATGCGGAATCGTGGGCGACGCCGACAGCGTGGGCGAGAAAGATGGGACACACCGAGATCGCGGCGCTTCTGGAGGCGGCCCGCAGCCTGTGAACTGCGCTGCTCCTCGAGCACTGTCAGCCGGTATGGCCGGCAGCCGAGAGCCGACGGTCGAGATCGAAGGCGGCGCTGATCAGCGCGAGGTGGGTGAATGCCTGCGGGAAGTTGCCGAGGTGCTGCGCCCGCGGGCCCAGTTCCTCGCCGTACAGTCCCAGGTGGTTCGCATAGCCGAGCATCTTCTCGAAAAAGAATCGCGCCTTTTGAAGGTCGCCCATGCGGGACAGGCACTCGACGTACCAGAACGAGCACATCGAGAACGTCCCCTCCTGATCGGTGAGGCCGTCGGAGAATCCCCCATCGAGACTGTAGCGATAGACGAGGGAGTCGCTCACCAGCTCCCGCTCGATGCCGCCGAGCGTGGAGATCCAGCGCGGGTCGGTGGGGGAGATGAAACGCACGAGGGGCATGAGCAGCGCCGCGGCGTCGAACGTGGTCGCGCCCGGGTGCTGCATGAAGCCGCGGCGGGCCGGGTCCCAGAAGCGCTGGTAGATGTCGCGGTAGATCGCGTCCCGCACGTCGTACCAGCGTGAGAGCGGAGCCGGGAACGATCGCTTGTTCGCGAGGCGCATGGCGCGGTCGATCGCCACCCAGCACATCACCCGCGAGTGGAGGAACTCCTGGCGCCCGCCGCGCACCTCCCAGATGCTTTCATCTTTTTCTCGCCAGTGCTCGCACACCCAGTCGATCAGCCGGGCGACGTTCATCCACGCGTCGTGTCCGATCGGAGAGCCGTACTTGTCGTACAGGTACACCGAGTCCATCAGCTCGCCGTAGATGTCCAGCTGGAGGTGTGTATGGGCGGCGTTGCCGATGCGGACCGGCCGAGAGCCCATGTAGCCCTCGAGGTGTGGCAGCGTCTCTTCGTCGATGACCCGCCTGCCGTCGAGGGCGTACATGATCTGAAGGGAGCCGTCGGGCTCCAGCTCTTCGCAGCGCGCCATTACCCAGCGCATGAAGGCCGCGGCCTCCCCGGTGTAGCCGAGCCGCATGAGCCCGTACAGGGTGAAGGACGAGTCGCGGATCCACGTGTAGCGGTAGTCCCAGTTGCGCCCGCCGCCGACGTGCTCGGGCAGCCCGAAGGTGGGCGCGGCCACGATCGATCCATGGTCCCTGGAGGTGAGCAGCTTCAGCACGAGCGCGGAGCGGTTCACATGTTCGCGCCAGCGGGCCTTGTACGTGCTGCGGCCGATCCAGCGCCGCCAGAAGTTCACCGTTTCCTTGAACGCATCGGTCACGTAGTCCGGCCGCGCGCTGGGCGAGGGCTCGTCCTCGATCGCCACCTCGAGGACGAACCACGCCGACTCGTCTGCGCGGAGCGTGAACTCGGCGACCGCGGCCCCATCCGCGACCTGCATCGGGACCGACGAGCGCAACCGCAGCGCCAGCTCGGACGCGCCGGCGCGGCCGAGGAACAGGACTTCCGTGTCGCTGCGGCGATCCACGGAGTGCGTCGCGCGCGCGTAGTCGAACCGTGGGTCGCAGCGCATCACGAAACGCACTTCGCCGCGGATCGTCTTCGCGCGACGCACGAGGTTGTGCGCGACGCCGGCATCCTCCACCGGCATGAAGTCGGATACCTCGGCGACTCCGGCGTCGGACAGGGACCTCGTCAGCAGGACGTTGGTATCGGGCAGGTAAAGCTGCTTCTGCACCGCGTCGTCGAGCTGGGGCGCGATCTGAAACCGTCCGCCGCGATCGGCGTCGAGGAGCGCCGCGAACACCGAGGGCGAGTCGAACGCCGGGAGGCACAGAAAGTCGATCGACCCAGCCTTGCTCACGAGCGCCACCGTGTGGAGGTCGCCGATGATGCCGTAGTCCTCGATGGGTGCGTAGCGCTGCAAATTGCGAGTATCCACTGCGGCGTGACTACCGATCCAGGGACAGGCCGGACTCGCCGGACCGCGCCGCGGCCGACGGCAGGTAGTCGTCGATGGCGCCGACGAGGAGCACCTCGGCGCCGTCGGTCGTGGTGATCTCGCCGTGATCGGAGTCCTCGTCAGCGTGATGGAAATCCCCGGCGCGCAGCACGCGGCCGTCGATCACCACCGACCCGCTGATCACGAAGCACTCTTCCGGTCCGTGGTGCTTGTGCGACGGATAGACAGCGCCCGGCTCGGCGCGAAGGACCAGCGTGACGAGCGATCGCATCTTGTCCACGGCCAGGACCCGGGCACGGATGCCGGGCAGCCCGGTGTCGGTCCACGCGGCGTCGGCCGCCCATACGGTGTAGGTCGAGGGCGTGCGCGCCGCGGCGAGCAGACGCTCGCGCGCGCGCGGGGGAGGCTCCGAGGGCGGAAGGCTCAACGCCACCGCCGTCGCGGCGTCGTACAGGCGGGCGACCTCGGATCGTTGTTCCAGCGTCAGCGTTTCGAGACGGGCCTGCAGCTCCACGTGCTCGTCAGGGTCGAGCGCGCCGACCGAATCGGCCAGGACGAGAGCCTCGAGCTCGTGGGGGATCATATGACCTGCTCCAGGCGGGCCCGCATCGCAATCAGGCCCGTTCGGATGCGCGTCTTCACCGTGCCCAGCGGCACGCCGAACCGGGTCGCGAGCTCGCTCTGGGTGTAGCCCTCGAAGAACGCCGCTTCGATGAGCGTCCTTTGTGAGGGCGTGAGCGTGGCCAGCGCCGTCCGCACCGCGCCGGCCGTCGTGCGCCCCTCGAGAAGCGTCTCTGGTGTGTCGCGCGTGACCGGCTCCGCCGAACGAGGCGCGTCGTCGGCGGCGGGGACTGCGGGTTCGATCGCGACGTTCTCTCGGACGCGGCGGGCGCGCAGACGGTCGATGGCGCGATTTCTCGCGATGCGCGCCAGCCACGTGGCCGGCGAACCCAGCAACGGGTTGTAGGTTTCGGCGCGCGACCACACGCGCACGAAGGTTTCCTGCAGCACGTCTTCGGCGTCCGACAGGCTGCCCAGTATGCGTACGATGACAGTGTAGGCGAGGCGACTGTGCCGGTCGTAGAACTCTGCCAGCGCCGTTTCGTCGCGGGTGGCGATGCGCTGGAGGAGATCGGCGTCGACCTCGGAACTGCTGGATTCCACGGTTAACCTACCATTGCATAGCGCTCGAGACCGCCGCAAGCGCGGCCGTTCGGACGCGTGCGAACGTCGCGGCGCGCCGGACCGGGATGGAGCATGAACCGAGGGTGGGCACCCCGCCAGCGGCATATTCAACGAACTACGGCTGCCGCAGCCGTTTGGATTGCGGAAGCGGCGCCGTATTCTGATCGCTACTTGCTCAGCGCGTCCGGCCTCAGCTGGAACTTCACGACCTTGCTCGGCGTGCCCTTGCCGCCTTCCATGTGGAACGGCGCTCGCGTGCTGACGGTCGACCAGAGGCCTCGTCCTTTCCAGCCGCCACGCGGATCGTCGATGCGACCGTCGAGCCACTTGGTGTAATAGCCGGTCGGGTATGGCACGCGCAGCACGATCCACTTGCCGTCCTTCAGCACGAGCAGTCCTTCGGCGCCGTTGCCGGTATTGATGGGGACGTTCTTGCCGAGGCCGAACGTGTCGAACTGATCGACCCACGTGTAGTAGCTCGCTTCGGCGCTCCCGGAATCCGTCACGCCCTTCATCTGCGGCAACGGTTCCGGATAGAGCGTCCAGCCTTCGGGACAATGCTGCCCGGTGGCGTCGGGACCATTGAGCGGGCCCTTGCACTTCCGGCGATCGAAGCTCCCGAGGTGGCCGCTGGCGAGCGCAACCCACGCGACGCCGTCGCGATCGATGTCCATGCCGCGTGGAGAGAATCCCTCGACCTTGGCCTTCGGGTTGTTCACGGGCGGTTCGTACACCTCGACGAGCGTGGTCTCCGGCGGATTCGATCCCGGATTCAATCGAACCACGGCGCCCGGGAAACCAAGCACGGACCCCCACACGGACCCGTCAGGCGCGGGCGCCACCGAGTAGAACGCGGCACCGTAGCGTTTGTCCCTGGCCGGATCCACCGGCTGGTTCGGCTCGACATAGGCATCGCGTTTGCCGTTGCCGTTGGTGTCGATGATGAGTGCCGTCCAGCCCTGCGACTTTATCTCGTCGCCGGTCTCCTCGAACATCTTCGTGTTCAGCCATCCCACCACCTGTCCGCCGCCGCTCGTCCACAACGTGTGATTCGCATCCTCGGCGAACATCAGGTGATGCGTGCCGAAGCACGTGCTGATGTGCGTGAGCTTCTGCGTCTTCGGATCGTACATGGCGAGATGACGGCTCGATCGCTGAATCGGAAAGAGCTTGGCGGATGGATGCTCCGATCCCTGCTTGCAGAACTCCGGGTTGTCGAACGCACGCACGGCTGATGTGATCCAGACCCGGCCCTTGTGATCGAACATCGGGTTGTGAACGTTGTTCTTGCTCGTCCAGATGGGCTCGGCGCCCCAGTAAGGGGACGGCTGCAGCATCTGCGGCGACGTCGGCGGGGTCTCGGGATCGCGAACGGTCAACTTCACCTGGCTGATTGTGTGCCGCACGGGATCCAGGACCGGCAGGTAGTCCGCGCTCAGCTCCAGGGCGCCGTAGATCGGCCCGTTCGCGTTGATCGTCGGGTCGCGCCGGTCGGTCGAGACCTCGTCGTGGAGATACGCCTTCGGATCCGCCCAGTCCCACATCGTTATGACGACATTGCGTTCGAGTCCCTGGGGACGGGGCGGGGTCGGAGGCACTTCACCGGCCGCGATGCGATCGGTCCAGTCCGCGAACAGGGCCAACGCGCGGTCGCGGCCCAGAACGTTGAGACCGTTGATCATCTGCGCGCCGGCCTGGCCGGACTGCAGGCGTCGCTCCCACGCGGCAGTCGAACTCGCGAATGCGCCCAGCTCTTTCGGGATCTCCCGCGTGCCTTTGGTGCCGAGTCCGTGGCACGCGAGACACCCGCCTGACTTGAGTTGCCGAAGCCACTCCGGCTGACTCCTCATCCCCGGCGCGATGCCGTTGCCGGCAGGACCGGTGCCGGGAAACTCGCTCTTGTCGGGAACGCGAAGCAGCGAGAACCAGTACGCAGCCGGATAGTACTCGGCCGCTGCTCGAGGCGTGGGCGCCGGCACCGCCCGGAGCGCCAGGTTCTTTCCCGGAATACCGGGTACTTTCGGCGAATCGATGAGCCCGTAGCCGCGCACCCACACGCTGTACTGCGCCTTCGGAAGGTCGGGAAGCAGGTAGCGGCCGCGATCGTCGGTGACGACGATTCGAGCGAACTTCGTGGGGAGCTCGGTGGTCTCTGCAATCACCCAGACACCGGCTTCGGGACCTTTCGGACCGGTAACGACCCCGCCGATGTCGTCACCATCGACGGAAACCGTGTCCGATTGAGGCGCACCCGTGAGCGAGGAGGACGTTGCGAACGCGGTACCGAGCGCGACTGTTACGAACCCGGCGAACGACAGAGATCTGAGGATCATTGTGTCCCCCTTAAGCAGGTCCAGCCATTCCCATGCGGCGCATCTTACCTGAGCCGCGCTGGCGATGCGCGGGTGTATGGCGGGATTCATTCAGCCTCGATCAGCGCGCGCCGCGGTGAATCGCGCCACGAGGCTCGTCGATTTTGCTGCCGACGCTGACGCGAATCAGCGGACAATTCCCCAGGTATCGGGTGATCCACTGGAGGAACCGATGAGCGTTCGTACCGCGAACTGGCGTCTCGCTGCCTGGACCTTCGTCGCGCTGCTCGCCGCCGCGTGCAGCAAGCCGCCGGCCGACGCGGCCGCGGCGGGGACTGGGGGCGGCCGTGGCAACGCCTGTCAGCTGCTCGACACCGCCGACATGGAGCGGCTGCACGGCGCCAAGGTCACGATGCTGCACAACATCGAGGCCGACGATCGAACGACGTGCGAAGTTTACGACGCGACGACCAATCAAGCGTTCTTCTATCTCGACGTGACGTGGAAGGGGGGTCGTGAGCTGGCGCGCACCGAGGGGACGGCGAGTGGAATTGCCGCCGGCATCCTTGGCGATCGCGGCGTCGACCTCGAGCCGCTGACCGGCGCCAGCGCCGGCGCGAAGGCCGCGGACAGCGCGTACTACAGCGACGTCGCGACGCCGTGGGTGTTGAAGGGTGACGTCCTGCTGCGATTCAGGATGGCGGGGCTGACCCAGGATCAGCGCGCCGCGAACTTCGTTCCGCTGGCACGCACTGCGCTCGATCGCTTGCCGTAATCAGAAGCTGATGGCCGTCAAAAAGCGATGACCGTCTGCACCATCGGCACCCAGCCCGTCATCCCTGCCGTATACGGTGTAAAGGCTCCGCTATAAGGAGCTCTGTCGACCCGGAACACCTCTGTGTTGAGCCAGAGCCGCTCGGTCGGAAGGAAATGCCACTTGACCCCGCCGCCATACTCATAGGAGTCGCCGAACTCGCCGTGCACCCACGATCCGCGGCCATACACCATGACTTTTCTCGGATCGACGAAGAAACTCGCCGAGAGCTCGGCGCCGTGGTCGAATGTGGATGTGAGCGGAAGCGGTCCGTCGGCTTCGAAGTCATTTATCCGGCGCATGAAGTACTGCGCGTTGACCGCAAGCCCGTTCCATTTGATGCCGCCGTCGATCGCCCACATCCTGTACGTCGCCTTGTCGATCGTTACACCGGGCGCAAACGCTCCGGTCGAGAAGAACAGCACGCCGTCGGAATTGTACAGTGAGGTGTTCTCGGGACTTGATTGATCGAGATTTGAAAAACGGTCCTCCCGGGATCGTGTGAACCCTGTACCAATTCGAATGCGTACTTCGTCGGCGGCGAAATAATCATCGTACATGTTGCGTGATTTGCCGGGTTCCCCGTACGGCCCCAGCGGTTCCCACCAGACGTTGCCGGAAAGCAGCAGATGCGTATCGATCTTGTTGGCCGAGATACTCAGGGTATTGAGACCGTTGCCGACGAACGCCAGATAATTCAGCCCCTTCGCGGGTTCGCCGTTCACCCAGACTCCCTGCGTGAACCCGGGGCGGAAGAAGTTGTCGGCCATGCTCCTGTCGGTTGCCGTAAAAAATGGGAACGTGGCCACCAGCGATCGGCTGCCTGGAACGCCGGTGTAACCTCCGGTAATCGCGAGGCCCTTGTTGAATCGCCAGCCAATGTTGCTGGCGACGATGATCGAAGCGGCCCCCGCGGATGTCCAGACGGTGAAGCTGTATAGCGCCCTCGGGTCGAAAATGTAGCCGCCCAGGATGAACATCGCGCGATTCACCGTGATGTCGTTGCGCGTATGAACGTCGCGGCTAACGCCCAGGTGGTCGATGTAAGTCTCGTCGCTATCGAGGGTGTTGAGATAGCGGATCTGGGTGTTGACGTTGAACTTCAGCAGGAACGGCACGCTGGCGTCGGCGGGAGTTTCCCAGATGACGATGCCATCTCTATAACGATCGTTGCTGGCCTGTGGTGCGGGTGCCGCTTGCTACGGATGTACTTGTTGAATCTGTCGCCGGCGGTGGTGGCTCCGCGGCAACGACCTTGTTTTCCGGGTTTCCCGACCTGCGATCCCTGAGCAGCGGCGACTTCCTTGTCCGTGCTGTTCGGGTTGGTTGCCGGAGACTGTCCGAAGGCGGAAGTCGCGAAGAACGTAACGGACGTCAGCGCCAGTGCGACTGACGCCTTGATGAATGCGCGGTGTAACGACACGTGCTATGCCCTCCCGAATCCGTCCCGCAGTGATTGAAGTAATGGGATTGCGACACTCGCCGGGTCACGGAAGTTCCCATGACCCGGCGAGCCATCGCCGGGAACTAGAAGACGCTCAGCAGAGCACCACGGAGAGTGCGAGGCCAGCCTCGCTGGTTTCCTTGTACTTGCTGTTCATCTCCTTCGCGGTTTGAGCCAGGGCGATCACGGTTTCGTCGAAATTGACCCGGTGCCTGGACGCGATCTCGTTGCTGGCGATCGCGTAGGCGGTCCAGGCCTTGACGGCCCCGAACGCGCACCGCTCGATGCAGGGAACCTGCACGTAGCCGGCAACCGGGTCGCATGTCATGCCGAGGTGATGCTCAAGCGCCGATTCGGCAGCATTCTCGACCACCAGCGACGGTGCGTCGTACGCAGTCGCCGTCAGTGCCGCGGCCATCGACGACGCCACACCGATCTCGGCCTGGCAGCCGCCCTCGGCCGCAGACAGCGTCGCATGGTGCTTGCAGAGGTAGCCGACCGCCGCAGCCGCGAGCATGCCCTCACGGACCTTCTGCGGGTCGACCTTCCGCACCTCGAGCAGCCCGTAGACCAGCGCCGGCATCACGCCGGCGGAACCGCCGGTCGGAGCCGTGATCACGAGGTGGCCGCGCCCGTTTTCTTCGGATGCCGCCAACGCGAATGCCGACAGCGTCCCGATACCGCGGTCTGATTGATACTTCTCGTCCATGGCCCGCTTGTAAACGGTGGCGGCCTTGCTGTGCAGCTTGATCGGGCCGGGCAGCACGTCATCCTCCGGCATCGACAGACCAGACTTCACCGTCGCGACCATGGCGTTGGTGATCTTGTCGATGAAGGAGTACACCTCCGCTTCCGTCTTGCCCGTGATCGACATCTCGTTGGCGAGCATGATCTTGGCGATGGTGGTCTTGTTGGTGTCGGCGTGGGTCCGCAGCTCTTTCATCGTTCTGAACGGATACTTCGGCGGGTTCTTCTTCGGAGGCGTATAACCTTTCCACTCGATGAACCCGCCGCCCACCGAGTAGTACTCCTGCTCGAGCAATACTTCCTTGCCGGCGAGGAGCTTGACCGTCATCGTGTTCGGATGTTTGAAGTCGCCCTTGGGGGCATCGTAGATGACGTCCTTGAGGGTCACGTCGATTGACTTGGCGCCGAGCTTCACCGGGAACACCTGGTCAGGCTTGTCTCGCAACCCGTCGAGAAACTTCGGGTCGACCGTTGCCGGTTCCTTCCCGACCAGCCCTGCGAGGGCGGCCCGTTCCGTGCCGTGTCCCTTCCCCGTCGCGCTGAGGCTGCCGAACAAGTTCACCTGAAGCTTGGTCGCCTTGGCGAGTGTGTCGGCCGGCAGCTTGGCGGCTCGCTGGTAGAAATCGTAGGTGATGCGCATCGGACCAATCGTGTGCGAGCTGGAAGGGCCGGGGCCCACCTTGTAGAACTCGTCCACGGTCGTCAACACCGGCCCCTGCCCCTTCTTCACGACGTTCAAGTCCGCAGAGAGGGGCGGGGGCGTTCCCTTGGCCTGCGGCGGCATCGTGGCGATGGCCATCGCCGTTCGCTCTTCGGCCGAGATATAGCGCCCCGTCATCACTGCGGCGGCACCACCCACAGCGCTCCGGATCAGGAAATTGCGGCGATCCACGCCGGGCGGAATCTCCTGTGAAATAAGTTGGCTTGTATCCGCAAGCGAATCTTCGCGAAGGACTTCATGGGGTTTCTCTGCAGACACGAGTTCGCCTTCAAACTTCTCATTCTCTTTGTGTGACATGGTGCACCTGCTCCCTTTCGTGAGAGAGCTTCTTGGTCTTCGATTCAGTCGCCGCCGTGTGAGTCCGTAGGGAGCACCGTTCGCGGAGGGCGGCATTACAACAGCGCCACGAAGGGCGTTACTGCCAAAGGCATGGCGTGTGCCAGAGCTGGCGGCTCGAATCCCGCCTGTTTTCGGGTTCCACGGAATCCTCAGGTATCCGGTCAGCCGGAGCTTCTCCGGAATCCCGTGCGCTCGGCCTCGGTAGGGCAGGCCGTGACTGAGTCGCCAAGGTGGGCGTTTCTCCCGTGCCTCGGGTCTGATCTCGCGTAGTGGAATGAGATTTGCCCGTCGCTCCGGGATCGCAGCCGTTTGAAAAGTGGGCCGCGCGGAGCGAAACGCGCGTGCGCCCTTGCGCCAGGGGACTTGCAGGCCAGCCAGGGGCTCATCGACGATGTAATCGGCAACCGATGGTCGATTGGAGCTGCGGTGGTCATTAGACAGGCTGCCTGAACACATCGGCTAGCGCTGCTTCTGGCAGCCCGGTCCCACACGCACACTGACGCGGGCCATCAGACCCGAGAAGATGCGAACGATGACGGTTACCCTGCGGGCGGATCGTACGGGAAATCGGGCACGGCTCGTGCCGGCCGGCGCCTTCGACCTGGCGCACGCCAGCACCGTCGCCGCGGCCGTGGCCGATGTGCAGCCGCGCCTCGAGGGGTGTCAGGCGATCGAGGTCGACCTCTCGGGGCTCGATCGCATCGACGGCTCGGGGGCCGCCCTGCTGGCGAAACTCCTCGATCGGCTCGACCCCGACGGCGGCCGGACGCGCGTCGTCGAGGGCGGCAATCCTGAAGCAGCACGGCTGGTCGCGCTCTATCGGGGGAAGCACGCGGCGCGGGACACGCTGGCCGCGGCGGGCCCCTCGGTGCTCGGGCGCGTCGGCGCGGCTGCGGCTGCAGTCCCCGGTTCGATCGTCGCGGCGTTCGACTTCCTCGGTCGATCGGCCGTCGCCTTGCCGAAGGCCATCGCCGCGCCGCAGTCGGTCGACTGGCGCTCGCTCCCGAGGCTGCTGCAGGAGATTGGCGCCGATGCGCTGCTGGTCACGAGCGCGGCCAACCTGCTCATCGGCGTCATCATCGGCTTCCTCGGCGTCTCGCAGCTCGGTCGCTTCGGCGCCGTGGCATTCGTCCCCGAGCTCGTGGTGGTCGCGCACTTCCGCGAGCTCGGTCCGCTCGTGACCGCGATCGTGGTCGCCGGTCGATCCGGCGCTGGCCTGGCCTCGGAGCTCGCCACGATGCAGGTGTCGGAGGAAATCGATGCCCTGCGTGCCATGGGCTTCGATCCCGTGCGCTGGCTGGTCGTGCCGCGCTGCCTCGCGCTCGCCATCGTCCTTCCACTCCTCACCTGGATCGGCGACGGCCTGGCACTCGTCGGTGGCCTGGCGGCCACGACGGTAATTACGCACATGACGCCGCGGGCGTACGTGCTGGCGACGGCCGACACAATCACCGTCGGCCACTTGGCGGCAGGACTCGTCAAGAGCCCGTTCCTCGGCGTGGCGATCGGCCTCATCGCCTGCGGCCAGGGGCTGGCCGCGCAGGGAGGCGCCGCCGCGGTCGGCGCGCGGGCGACGAGCGCGGTCGTCCTGGCCATCTTCGGCATGATCGTGATCAGCTCGCTCTTCACGCTCTTCTACGCGTTCCTAGGCATATGACCGCGCCGCATACCAGGCCGCACATCATCGCCGACGACCTCCGCATCGGCTGGGGCTCGCGAGTCCTGATGGAGCATGTCAGCTTCGACGTCGCCCGCGGATCGACGTTCGCGATCCTCGGCGGCTCGGGGTGCGGCAAGAGCAGCCTGCTCCGCCACCTCATCGGGCTTGGCCGTCCGCAGTCTGGACGCATCGACATCGATGGCGTCGGTGAACCGCACCTCTACGAAGGGACGCCGCCGTTCGGCGTGCTCTTCCAGTCCGGCGCGCTCTTCAGCTCGCTGACACTCGCGGAGAACCTGGCTCTGCCGATGACGATGTGGACGTCGATTCGCGGTGAGACCAAGCGCGCGTTGTGCCGGGCGAAGCTCGACATCGTCGGGCTCGGTGGCTTCGACGATCACCTGCCTGGCGAGCTCTCCGGCGGCATGAGGAAGCGCGCGGGTATTGCCCGCGCGCTCATGCTCGAGCCCGATCTCCTCTTCTTCGACGAACCGTCCGCCGGACTCGATCCGATCACGGCCGTCGAGCTCGATCAGCTGATCATCACCCTCAGCCGCGACCTCGGCATCACGATCGTGATCGTCACCCACGAGCTGCCGAGCATCTTTCTCGTCGCCAACAACTGCATCGTGCTGGATAAGTCGGCGAGAGGTATCGTCGCGCGCGGGGATCCGCGTCGGCTGCGCGACGAGTCGACGGTGCCGTTCGTGCACAGCTTCTTCACCCGAACCTCACCTGATGTGCCCGCAAATCACGGAGCGTAACCGATGGCTGTCGAGAAAAACTACGCGCGGCTCGGCCTGTTCGTCGTGGTCGTCGCCTTGACCACTCTCGCCACGGCGATCTTCTTCGTCCAGCGCGTGAGGAGCCAGGCGGTGATCGGGATGGTGACCTACACCACCGACAACGTCAGCGGCCTGGATGTGTCGAGCCCGGTCCGGTACCGGGGAGTGGCGGTGGGCCAGGTGACCGAAGTGCGGGTTGACCCGCGAGGCGGCACTGCTGTTATCGAAGTGGATTTCGACGTGTTTCTGGATCGCCTCAACACGATCGGCGTGAACGTCAAACGGATCCGCCAGTTCACCGATCTCGGCGGCATGCTTCCGAACCTGCGGGCGCAGGTTGTGGGGAACCCCATTACCGGCGAGGCCTACCTGCTGCTCGACGCGCCAAAGAATCCGCCGCCACCGCTCACGTTGGGCTTCACGCCCGATCGGCCGTACGTGGCGTCGGTGCCGTCGGTGATCGGCCAGGTGCAGGATCGCCTCCCGGAGGTCCTGGACACAGCACAAGCGACACTGCAGACGCTGCGCGACATCGTAGCGCGCGTCCCTGGCAGCCTCGATCGGAGCGACCGGTTCTTCACCAACATCGAGCGGATCTTTCGCGAGAGCGATCTCCAGGCGTTGAGCACCGACTCGCGCAAGTTCTTCGCGACGACGACCGCACAGATGGAACGGATTACGAACGAGCTCCAAGGACTGGTCGGCACGGAAGGACCGGTCGTGACGTTCGTCGAAGAGGCCCGGACGGCGATGCGGGAGGCGGACCTTCCCGCCGCCACGCGGTCGTCGCGCGAGGCGATGGAGCGCACCAGCCTCGCCGCCGACGATCTCCGCCGATCACTGCCGGCGATCCGCCAGTCGCTCGACGAGCTGCGCGACCTCGCGCGGCAGATCCAGGAACAGCCCGAATCGGTGATGTACGGACCGCGACCACCTGCCACGGGGAAGAAACGATGAGGAGAGTGCTTCACGGCGCGCTCGCCACGCTCATCCTGTCAACCGCCGGCTGCCAGATCACGCTCAAGCGGCCAGATGTGGTCCCCGGCCGGATGATCGAGCCAGAGCTGGTGGAACCGGCGGCGCGACCCGGGCGCACTGCTGACGCCATCGCGGTGCGGCTGGTGGAGACGCAGACGCGGGGACATATCGGCCGGCGCGTACTGCACCGGGAGCCGGGGGGCGAACTCACCCAGGATCCAGTGTGGCAGTGGTCCTCCGCCCCTGACCGGTACCTGGACACGGCGCTGCGCGTCGAACTGGCGGCGAATGCCGGCGTGCGTCTCGTGGACTCGGCGAACGCCTCGACGGTTGCCGTGACGCTGCTGGCGTGGCACCTCGAATCAGCGGGCGCCGGGAATCAGCTCATCGGTGCGGTCGAGGTGCAGGTGACATCGCCCGATCATTCGGTTCGCACGGACGTCGTCCGCGCGGCGGAGCCAGTCTCGGCACCACCGCCCGGCGACCTCGCAGCGGCTGCCGGTCGGCTGCTGCAACGCCTCGCCGGCGAAACGCTCGCTCGCGTGTCGCGCAGTCGTTGACCCGCGGATTGTGGCTCCAGTCCAGCCATGGTCCGGCGCGCGGCACGGACCCCGAAGGCGCCCTTCGCCTAGGCTGCCTGACCGCGGCGCTCGCGCCAGCCGCAGACGTGATTGTAAAACCGGGTAGAGCGGGACCTTGCGCGTTACCGCGACATGCCGAGGATCACGTGGCCGTTCACGCTGTCGAATACCGTCAGCGCTTCGCGGTGCTTCGTCCGCGCTTCGCGCAGTAGTTTCGCGAATTCCGGCAGATCGCGGATCGGATCGAGCCACGGATCCTTTGCCAGAACCGGATAGCAGCAGAACCCGCCGCGGACGACCCGACGAAACAGCTGCACCGCCGCGTCCTTGTCATTGAGGTGTGCCAGGTGGCGCGCCAGGTAGAACAATCCTTCCGGATCGCGGAAGTCGGTAGCGGCGATGCGATGAATCGCGGCGAGGCTATCGGCGACGCGGCCCTCCAGCAGGGTCCGCGCCGCAATCATGATGTCGCGCGCGCGCGCTGGCGTTCTGTGTTCGCGCGCGGCCAGCGCGGCAACCGCTTCCGCCGTCCTTCCCGTCGACGCGAATGCCATCGCGCCGATGTAGAAGGATTCGTCGATCGGTCTCGTGGCCACACGATCGTAATCGCCCATGTGGAACCATGTGTGCGGAATGCTCGTGCGGACCCGCGGCTCTAGGCTGCGTGCCCTGGCGTCGGCGGCAACTGACGCTTCGAGCAGCCCGCAGTACCGACACGCGCTCACCAGGCCGGCAAAGAGCTCGGCGTCGGCACTCGTCGCGCGCTCGAGGAGCCGCATCATCGCAGCGGACGCGCGCCCGAGATCGACTTCGAGCTGCGCGTAGAGCTTGTGCGCAACCGACAGATCGGGGTTGAGCTCGAGCGCGCGGCGGAACGCCTGTTCCGAACGATCCATGTTGTCGCCCGCGTGCGTGTCGGCGTATTTCCCCATCACGTGATACATGCGTCCGAGCCGCGCCCAGGCCGGCGCGTACCGCGGGTCCTCGGCCACTGCTCTCAGATAAAGGTCGCGCGCTGTGGTCCATCGCTCGCGATCGTGACTGAGTTGGTTCCCGCGAAGGTAGTAGTCGTACGCGCGCTCGCTCGACGGGACGTCGCGCGCCAGCAGGCCTCGATCCGACGCGGTCAAGGGAATTGCGAGCGACTCGACAATGCGATGCGTCAATTCGTCCTGCACCTGGAACAGCTCGCCAAGGCGCACCTGCGATGTCTGAGACCAGAGGAGCGTGCCGACGGGGACGGCGGTCAGCTGTGTGCTGACGCGCAGTTGGTCGCCTGCGCGGACGAGCGACCCGGTGAGGACGGCGTCCACGTCTGCCTCTTCAGCCAGCCGTTTCGGCTCCGGCATGTCGGCGCCGAAGCGTGACGCTGCAACGCTCGATCGTACGACGAGCGACTGCAGGCCCGACAGTGATGCCGTGATCGCGTCGGGCAGGCTGAACGCAAGGAAATCGGTGTCGGCATCGGGGCGCAGCATTCGGAATGGCAGCACGATCAGCCGCGTCACGCGGGCCGGCGCGGCCGCCGCGCCGGTCTCCACGGGCGGAAGAAACCGATAGCCCCTGCGCCTCAAGGTCTCGATGTACTGGGGCGCGTGCGCGTCATCGTTCAGCGCCTCGCGAATTTGCCGGATGCAGAAATTGAGCGCCTGATCGAAGTCGACGAATGTGTCGCCGCCCCAGATGTCCCGACGTATCTCGTCGCGCGTGACCACATCGCCGGTGCGCGTGGCGAGCGACAGGAGCACCTTGAACGGCTGAGGTGGCAGCGGAATGATCTCGCCGTCCTTTCGAAGTTCGCCTTTCTTCGGATCGAGCTCGAAACGTCCGAAGCGCACGGTGCTCATGGGTTCCTCGGGCGCATTGTAGGGCCCCGCTCATCGCGATCTCATCCAGATCTCAGGCTCGGCGCATGGACCGAGACGTCAGCCTGAAATATACAAACGCAGAAGGCAGACAACGAGAACGACGCGTTCGGCGAAGGAGACAGGCGATGAGATTTCTCATGAATGGCTATGCCGCGTGTTGCGTGGTGGCGCTCGCTGGCGGTCTGTGGTGCGGGCACGTGCACGCCCAGGCGCCGGCGACACCCCAGGAGTATCGGACGACAGCGGACCAACAGACGGTGATCAAAAGCGACCTCGTCAGTGTGCCCGGGAAGGAAGGCACCGTCCTCCGGATAGATCTTCCAGCAGGCTGGGTAGGCGGCTGGCACTATCACACCGGCGACGTGTTCGTGTACGTAGTATCGGGCGAGTTCGTCGTGGATGTGGAAGGCCAGGGTCGAAAGGTATTTCGCCCGGGCGACGTGTATCACGAAGCCGTGAATACGACTATGCAGGCGCGGAATCCAAGCACCACGGCGCGGACGTCGCTAATCGCTTTCCAGGTCGGCGGGAAGGGCGAACCGCTGATGCTCGTCGCGAAGGCTCCACGTCGCTGAAGTCATGCGAGCGCCTTCCAGCGCAGGCGGATGAGGCATGCGGCAATCAGGACGGCACCAACGCTGGACGCAGACCACTCCACGAGTGTGATGTACAGCGTGCGCCGCAGCAGGTCGAAAATCATGAAACTCGTGAGAAGGAAGCTCGTCAGCGCGACCATGCGCCAGCCCGTCGACAAATCGCGCCAGCGATCGACGAGACACATGTACCCGGGCAGCCCGAGCAGGAGCACGTAGTCCCATCCTTGCGGCGACAGAAGGGGAATCAGAACACAGAAGTACGCCGCCTCCAGATAGTTCGGCTCGGCCACCTGCCGGCGCCTCAACATGAGGAGGCCGCCCGCCGCGACAGCGGTCACCGCAGAACCGAGCGCCAGGGCCCGGGCCAGAGGGCCCGGCCCCAGCCACTTCGCCCACATCGAGGCGAACGAGATGTTGTCGTGGCCGAGAAGATTGGGTGCCGTGGTGTCGGTGACGGTGCGATACCACTCGCGCAGCAGCGTCAGGTTGCCATCCCACCCGTAGGTGGCGGCCGGCAGGATGAGGCCGGCCGCCGAGACCAGCGTGAACATGGCGAACGGACGCCATCCAAACGTTCGGGCCAGCCACGGCGCCAGCACGAGGGCATACGGCTTGACGAACACGCCGACCGCGATGGCGGCTCCGGCGGTGAGCCCCCGGCCGCGCTGCGCGGCGATCACGGCGCCAAGCAGCAGCAACCCGACCGGCAGATTGAATTGTCCGAACGCCAGCTCCTTGACGAAGAACTTGCCGGTGAGGAGCACCGTGAGCCACACGAGCACCCGCGATGACAGTCGCCGATCGGGCAGGGCGAACACCGACAACTGCACGAACGCGTAGGCCATGGCGGCCGTCAGCGCGAACCAGGCGACCTCTGCGACTTCCTTGGGAGCCCATGTAAAGGGCACCATGAGCAGCGCGAACGCCGGCAGGTACTTGTACTGGTAATGACCATCATCCGGCCTGTACAGCGGCTCGTGGGCAAGGTAGCGCACAGCCGCGGTGTACGGCACGGCGAAGTCGACAAGCTCCGCGCGCTTGAGGCGTACGACGCCGTAAGCGCCGGCGACGACGAGCACGATCGCCACCGCACGCAGGAACAACCGGAGCCGGGGCTGCATCGCAGACAATGTATCCCACTCGTCCTGCGTTCCGGCCAGTTGCTGATTCGTCACGTACTCGGCAGAATGGTGCGCGAGCGCCACTGTGACACCAAACCTCATGCGAGCCATCGACTTCTGGGTCGGGATCCCGCTGACGTTTTGCTTCACCGTGGTTAGCCAGATCCAGCGCTTCCTGGGGCTCGCTGCTTCGCCTGCCGGCGCACCGCGAAACATCCTGTTCATTCAGCTCGCCGAAATGGGGACGATGGTCGTCGCCTACCCCGCGCTCAGGAAAGCCCGCGAGCTCTTTCCGGATGCCACGCTCCACTTCCTGTGCTTCACCGAGATTCGGCCGAGCGTGGAGATGCTCGAGATCATTCCTTCGGAGAACATCCTCGTCATCGACGCGCACTCGGTCCTGTCACTGGTGCGGGATTCGCTTCTCTTTCCGGGGCGAGCCCGCCGGCGCCGGATCGACACCGTCATCAACACGGAGGCATTCGTCAGGTACAGCAGCGTGTTGAGCTATCTGTCCGGCGCGCGCCGGCGAGTCGGCTTCCACCGGTTCAACCAGGAGGGCATGTACACCGGCGATTTGGTCACACATAAAGTGATCTACAACGCGCAAATCCACGCCGCGCATACCTTTCTCGATCTCGTCCACGCACTCGAAGCCCCGCCCGACCAGGTGCCGCGCGTCAAACGGCCCAAGGCGATGGACCGCCTCGACGTTCCGAAGGTCGTGACCGACGAAGGGGCGGCTGCCGCGATCTGGCAAAAGCTTCGCGCCATCGCGCCCGACGTCGGCCCCAGCCGGAAGCTCGTGGTGATCAATCCGAATGCGAGCGAAAAGTTCCCGATGCGCCGCCTGCCGCTTGAATCGTTCACCGAGCTCGCCCGCCAGCTGCTCGAGGATCCCGAGGTCTTCCTGCTGATCACGGGCGTTGCGAGCGAGAAGCCCGACGCGCAGTACATCTGCTCGCAGGTCGGATCGCCGCGTGCGCTGGACCTCACCGGCCGAACGACGATGAAAGAGCTCCTGCACCTGTTCGATCTGGCGCACGTGCTGGTCACGAACGACTCCGGGCCAGCACACTTCGCGGCGTTGACACGGATCCACGTCGTCGTCTTCTTCGGGCCCGAGATCCCCGAGCGCTACCGGCCGCTGGCGACGAGTTCGGACGTCGTCCACACCGGATACTCATGCAGTCCTTGCATCGGTCCGTACAATCAGCGGCTGTCTCCCTGCAACGACAACCTGTGCCTGAAAAGCATCAATGTCCGTGAGATTGCCGCGCTCGTTCGATCGCGCCTCGAAGCGGCTCGGTCTGCGACAACGGCTTGTCCTCCAAACGTGTCATGAGGCGGGCGTCGAATTGAGGGGAACGGGCACGATGCGTGCACACCAGATTGATCGAGAATGGTCTCGCAACTCCTGATCGGATGGGGCCTGATGGCCCTCTGTGTGGTGATCCACGCCGTCGGCGTGATCTCCGCAGTACGGTGGCTGCGCAATCCACTTTCCACGGCCAACCAATTCTGGCGGCGCACATGGTTGTTCACTCGCCTGGCGGGCTGGATTATTCTCTTCCACCTGGCCGAAATCACGACCTGGGCGGTGGTTTACGTGCTATCGGACGCCATCGACGACTTGGCGTCCGCCCTGTATTTCAGCGCCGTGACCTACACGACGACCGGCTACGGCGACATCGTGCTGCCGCAAGACTGGCGACTGGTTGGGGCTATCGAGGCGCTCACGGGGATCCTGATGTGCGGGTGGTCGACCGGGTTCTTCTTCGCAGTTGTGACCCGCATGTTTCGGGCGGAAGTCAACCCGCTTGATTCGTGACCGTCTGCCGGTCCGGCGACATCTCGTAAGCTTGCCGACGTTTTAAGGTCCAGCTCATCCGGGCCTGCAACATGGCGATGTTGCCGGGGGTCGCCCTGGTTACTCGCGGCTCAAAAGTATCGCGACTCGAGGCGGGGGTAGGTGATTTCATTGAAGTCTCTGGCGCTCGCCCTAGCGTTGTACTTACCTTGTGCGTTCCGCGATAAGAACGCGAGATGAGATGAACCGCACAGCCGCGTTCACTCTCGTCGCGTTCTTGCTGGCGTTCGGACACGCGTCGGCAGATACGATCGTCGTGAGGAACACGAACAACGCCGGCCAGGGCTCACTGCGGCAGGCCATCCTCGACGCCAACGATCGTGGGGGCGCCGACATCATCACATTCGACATTCCGGGGCCTGGTCCCCACGTCATCACCATCGCGTCCGCCCTTCCGCCCTTTGACGCCCGAGGTGGCGTCACGGTTGATGGAACGACGCAACCGGGCTACGCACTCCGGCCGCTCATCGGAACCGGCGGCACGGTGGGCGTCGATCAGCTGGCCTTGCCCCGACTCAGGTCGCCGATCGTCCAGGTCTTCGGCAACGGTCTCGTCGGGACCGGCCTGGTGTTCACTGCCAACGACTCGACGCTTCGCGGGTTGCACGTCTGGGGCTTCACCGCGGTCAACGTGACTTTCAACAGCAACAACGATGCGGAGGTGTTGGAGAACCTGATTGGCGCAAACCCGGAATTCGGCGATCCCGGACCAGGGCTGAGAGCCGGAACCAACCTGTTGCTCGAGCGCGGGAACGAGCCGAGCGTGAGGAACAATCTCGTCGGATATGCCAGTGGGCCCGAAAACGTGCTGGTGACCGATCACGGGGGGCAACTCCTGGTCGAAGGCAACGAGCTGGTGGGCTCGCTGAGACTCAGCACCGAAACTCTTCTCGGGACGCGTGACCAGGAGCCCAACCGCTTCATTTCGGGCAACCTGATCAGGAACTCGGTCAGCTACGGTCTCGACCTCCTTGGCCAGACGAAATTCACCGTCAACAACAACACGGTGCGCAACAACGGCACTGGAGGGGCGAATCCCGCGGGTATCCGCCTGACCAACTCGGCGAACGATACGTCGAGGACCAATGTTCTCGTCCGGAACATCGTCACCGGCAACCAGGGGCCGGGCATTCTCGTTACCGGCAATCCCGTCGACTCGAATCGAGGCAATACCATCACGCTGAACTCGATCTTCCAGAATGGTGGCATCGGGATCGATCTGGGAGGACAAACGTCGAATCCGCTCACGGGCGACGGGATGACCTTGAACGATCCCGAGGACGCGGACGACGGTGGCAACGCCCTGGACAATTTCCCGGTGATAGAGAGCGCGACGATCAGCGGCAACTCGCTCATCGTGTCCGGGTGGGCCCGCAACCGGGCGATGATGGAATTCTTCGCGGATCCCCCTGGGAGCCAGGGGCGCACGTTCATCGGCAGTGCCGGTGAAGGCACCCCGCAGGACAGCGACTTCTGGATTCGGCGCGTACGGGCCAGGTCCCATCAACGGCATCAGCCAGGGCGCCGACCTTACCGAGCGATTTCGCTTCACCATCCCGCTGCCTCCAGGATTGCCGGCCGGGAGCGTGGTGGTCGCCACGGCGACCGATCGTAGCGGCGCCGCGAACACGTCGGAGTTCGGCGGAGCCGCGCCGATCACGTTCGCAGCCGATGTGCAGATCACGAAGACGGGCCCGGCGAGCGTGACGCCGGGAACGACCATCTCCTACACATTGGTCGTGACGAACGCCGGGCCAAGCGAAGCCACCGGGGTCACCGTGGCCGACGTGACGCCGCCGGGCCTCACGTTCGTGAGCAACACCGGCGCGTGCACGACGCCGTTTCCGTGCGCCCTGGGGACGCTGCAGGCCGGCCAGAGCGTCGCGATCGTCGCGACATTCGCGGTGCCGGCCGGCTATACCACGCCGAGTCCGATCGTGAACACCGCGACAGTGAGCAGCGCAGGCGATCGATCCGAACCTGTCGAACAACACCGCGACGACCAGCACGCTGGTTGGCTCCGCCGAGGGCCGATCTCGCGATCACGAAAGGCCGGCCGTGCGGCGCAGCCTGGGCGCCAACCTCGACCTACACGATCGTCGTCACGAACCACGGCCCGAGCGATGCCCCGAACGCGACGGTCGCGGATCCGACGCCGGCGGGGTTGACGTTCGTCAGCAATGCCGGCGCGCTGCACGACGGCGTTCCCCTGCGCCCTCGGGCCGATTCCCGCCGGTCAGAGCCGCGATGATCAGTCGCGACGTTCCTGGTGCCGTCGAGCTACACGGGACCGGATCCGATCGTGAACACGGCAACGGTGAGCAGCACGGCGACCGATCCCGATCTCGCCAACAATTCGGCGACGGCCACGACGGCGGTCGGGCCGTTGTTCACCGTCAACGTCGAGATCTCGAAGGCGGGCCCGGCGAACGTGACGCCCGGGCACAATCTCGTCTATGCGATTGCGGTCAGCAACACCGGCACGCTCGACGCGACCGATGTGACGGTGACGGACCCGACACCGGACGGGTTGACGTTCGTCGGCAATGCCGGCGACTGCACCACCCCATTTCCCTGTGCGCTGGGCACCGTCCCGGCGGGCCAGAGCCGCCAGATCACCACCACCTTTGCGGTGCCGTCCGGCTATGCCGGCGCCAATCCCATCTCGAACACGTCGATCGTCACGACCACGGTGGCCGATCAGGATATGACCGACAACCAGGCCACCGTCACGACGCCGGTCAACTCCATCGCCAACCTGGCCATCACGAAGCAGGGTCCCGCGAGCGTGACGGCGGGCGCGAACGTGAGCTACGCGATCCTCGTGCGTAACCACGGGCCGAGCGACGCATCTGGTGTCACGGTGACGGACCCGACGCCGGCCGGCCTGACGTTCGTGGGCAACACCGGCGATTGCACGACGGCGTTTCCCTGCGCGCTCGGCACCGTGCCCGCCGGACAGACGCGGACGATCGTCTCGACGTTCCTGGTCCCGACCACGTACGGGGCGGCCTCGATCGTCAATACCGCGAGCGTGACGGCGACCGTGGCGGATGGGGACAGCTCCGACAACAGCGCAAGCGTGACGACCGCCGTCACTCCGCCGTCCGCGGACCTGTCGATCGCGAAGACGGGCCCGGCGAGCGCCACGCCGGGGACGACGTTCTCATACACGTTGGTCGTGACGAACACCGGGCCCAACGAGGCTGCCGCGGTCACCGTCGCCGATGTCACGCCGCCGGGCCTCACGTTCGTGAGCACCGCCGGCGCGTGCACGACACCGTTTCCCTGCGTCCTGGGGACCCTGGCCTCCGGCCAGAGCGCCGCGTTCGTGGCGACCTTCGCGGTCCCCGCCGGCTATACGACGCCGAACCCGATCGTCAATACCGCGTCCGTCAGTAGCCCGACCAGCGATCCCAACCCCACGAACAACTCCGCGACGAGCACCACGCCAATCGGCCCATCCAGAGCAGATCTCGCCATCACGAAGAGCCGGCCGGTGCGGCGCACTCTGGGTGCCACCCTGGACTACACGATCGTCGTCACGAATCACGGTCCCAGCGACGCCCCGGACGCGACCGTTACCGATCCGACGCCGGCGGGCTTGACCTTCGTCAGCAACACCGGCGCGTGCACCACGACGTTCCCCTGCGCGCTCGGGCCGATTCCCGCCGGTCAGAGCCGGATGATCACCACTAACTTCCTGGTGCCGTCGGGCTACACGGGTCCGGATCCCATCGTGAACACGGCCACCGTGAGCAGCACGGCGGCTGATCCCGATCCCGGCAACAACACGGCGACGGCCTCGACGGCGGTCGGGCCGTTGTTCACCATCAATGTCGAGATCTCGAAGGCGGGCCCGGCGGGTATTACGCCCGGGCACAATCTTCTCTATTCGATCAACGTCAGCAACACCGGCACGCTCGACGCGACCGACGTCACGGTGACGGACCCGACACCGGCCGGGTTGACGTTCGTCGGCAATGCCGGCGCCTGTACCACCCCATTTCCCTGTGCGCTGGGCATCGTCCCCGCGGGCCAGAGCCGCCAGATCACCACGACGTTTGCCGTGCCCCCCGGCTATGCCGGCCCCAGTCCCATCTCGAACACGTCGACCGTCACGACCACCGTGGCCGATGAGGATCCGACCGACAACCAGGCCACCGTGACGACGCCCGTCAATGCCGCGACGGCCGATCTGTCGATCGGGAAGCTCGGCCCGGCGAGCGTGACGGCGGGTGGGAACGTGACCTACACGATCCTCGTGCGTAACCACGGTCCCAGCGACGCGCCCGGTGTCTCGGTGTCCGACCCGACGCCGGCCGACCTGACGTTCGTGGGAAACACCGGCGATTGCACTACAGCGTTTCCGTGCGCACTCGGCGCGCTTTCCGCCGGGCAGACACGGACGATCGTGTCGACGTTCCTGGTCCCAACGGCATACGGCGCGGCCTCGATCCTCAATACGGCGAGCGTGACCACGACGGTGGCGGATGGAGATAGCTCCAACAACAGCGCGAGCGTGACGACGGCCGTCGTGCCGCCGTCGGCGGACCTGTCGATCGCGAAGGCCGGCCCGGCGAGCGCTACGCCGGGGACGACGTTCTCATACACGGTGGTCGTGACGAACACCGGGCCCAACGAGGCCGCCGCGGTCACCGTCGCCGATGTCACGCCGCCGGGCCTCACGTTCGTGAACACCACCGGCGCGTGCACGACACCGTTTCCGTGCGCCCTGGGGACGCTGGCCTCCGGCCAGAGCGCCGCGATCGTGGCGACGTTCATGGTACCCGCCGGCTATACGACGCCGAACCCGATCGTGAACACCGCGACCGTCAGCAGCCAGACGAACGATCCTAACTCTACGAACAACTCGGCGACGAGCACGACACCAATCGGTCCGCCGAGAGCAGATCTCGCGATCACGAAGGGCCGGCCGGTGCGGCGCGAGTTGGGCGCCAACCTGGATTACGCGATCGTCGTGACGAATCACGGTCCGAGCGATGTCCCGGACGCGACTGTTGCCGATCCGACACCGGCGGGGTTGACCTTCATCAGCAACATCGGCGCGTGCGCGACGGCGTACCCTTGCGCGCTCGGACCGATTCCCGCGGGCCAGAGCCGGATGATCACCACGACCTTCCTGGTGCCGTCGGGCTACACGGGTCCGGATCCCGTCGTCAACACGGCCACCGTGAGCAGCACGGCAGCCGATCCTGATCTCACCAACAACTCGGCGATCGCGACGACCGCGATCGGGCCGTTGTTCACCGTCAACGTCGACATTTCGAAGGCGGGTCCGGCGAGTGTGACGCCCGGGAACGATCTCGTCTATGCGATTACCGTCAGCAACACCGGCACGCTCGACGCGACAGACGTGACGGTGACGGACCCGACACCGGACGGGTTGACCTTCGTCGGCAATGCCGGCGACTGCACCACCCCATTTCCCTGTGCGCTGGGCACCGTCCCGGCGGGCCAGAGCCGCCAGATCACCACCACCTTTGCGGTGCCGTCCGGCTATGCCGGCGCCAATCCCATCTCGAACACGTCGATCGTCACGACCACCGTGGCCGATCAGGATATGACCGACAACCAGGCCACCGTCACGACGCCGGTCAACTCCATCCACCAACCTGGCCATCACGAAGACAGGGTCCCGCGAGCGTGACGGCGGGCGCGAACGTGAGCTACGCGATCCTGGTGCGTAACCACGGGCCGAGCGACGCACTCTGGTGTCACGGTGACGGACCCGCCGCCGGCCGGCCTGACGTTCGTGGGCAACAGCCGGCGATTGCACGACGGCGTTTCCCTGCGCGCTCGGCACCGTGCCCGCCGGACAGACGCGGACGATCGTCTGCGACGTACCTGGTCCCGACCACTTACGGGGCGGCCTCGATCGTCAACACCGCCAGCGTGACGGCGACCGTGGCGGATGGGGACAGCTCCGACAACAGCGCGAGCGTGACGACGGCTGTCGTGCCGCCGTCCGCGGACCTGCGAATCATCAAGAGCGGCGAAGCCGAAGCGCGTCCGGGCGACACGATCTCGTACCAGCTCACGGTCACCAACGCCGGCCCCGCAGCGGCGCAGGCCGTGACCGTCGACGATCCGGCACCGCCCGGACTGACGTTCGTCTCGAACACGGGCGACTGCACGACCGCGTTCCCCTGCAGCCTCGAGACATTGGCCTCCGGCCAGACGCGCACGATCACCGCCATTTTCACGGTCAACGCCACTGCCGCACCGGGCACCCTCGTCAACACAGCCACCGTGTCCGCCTCCACGATCGACCCGGTGGCGGCGAACAACACGTCTGAGTTCGCCACTGCGATCAGCGACATCGCCCCTGCGGTTGCCGACCTGGAGTTGACCAAGACCGCGAGCACCGGCACCGTGCTGCCGGATGGCGCGATCACGTACGTGCTGGTCGCGACCAATCTGGGTCCCGACGAGGCCAGCGACGTCCTGATCACGGACACCATTCCCCCAGTAGTCGCATTCGTCTCGGCCTCGCCGAGCCCTGGCGGAATCTGCGATGAGACGCAGTCTGCTCTGGGAGGGACGGTGAGGTGCGTCTGGTCGGGCCTGACGGCGATCGGCTCCGGACGGCGCGCGGTCGGTCAGGCTCGTCGTCCGTGTTCCGAGCGGTACCCCCGGGGGCACGAGCATCCTGAACACGGCCCAGGTGACGTCCGCGAGTTCCGACCCTGCGATGGGGAACAACTCCGCGTCCGCGCTCACCACCGTCTTCGACAGACTGTCGACGTCCGCGGACATCGAGGTTCAGAAGACGCTGTCCGTGGCCGCCGGCCCGACGGGATCCATGTGGGCCTCGGACAGCCGTTCGCATTCTCGATCAGGGTCCTGAACCACGGACCCGCGGACGCCACGGGGATCGTCGTCAACGACGCCCTGCCTGCGGGGATTCAGGTGGTGCAAGCCATGGCCGGCCAGGGTTCGTTCGACCTGCAGACTGGCGCCTGGAGCGTCGGAAGCCTGCCTCAAGGCGGCCTGGCGGATCTGCAGCTCGTCGTGGTGGCCGCGCATGCCGGTTCGTTTCAGAACACGGCCTCTCGGGTCGCGAGCGAGCCCATCGATCCGGACGCCGCAAACGACGTGTCATCCGTGAGCTTCATTGTCGGCCCGTCGACCGCCGTCACCTGCGACGTCGACGGCGATGGACTGCTTGAATTTGTTACCGGTGCCGGACCGGGCGGCGGGCCGCACGTGCGCGTGTGGCGCGTCGCCGGCGGCACCGTGAGTGAAACCGTCGGGTCGGGCTTCTGGGCGTACGACGCGGCGTTTCCCGGTGGCGTGTTCGTGGCCTGCGGCGACGTGACGGGCGACGGCATTGCCGAAATCATCACGGGCGCCGGGCCGGGCGGTGGGCCTCACGTGCGCGTGGCGAGCGTCATCGGCGGCGTCATCACGGAACTCTTCGGGCACGGGTTCTTCGCCTACGATCCGGCGTTTCCCGGCGGTGTGTCGGTGGCTGTCGGCGATGTGACGGGTGACGGCATTGCCGAGATCGTCACGGGCGCTGGCGCGGGGGGCGGGCCTCACGTGCGCGTGGTGAGCACGCTGGGCGGGGTAGTCAGCGAGCTCTTCGGGCACGGGTTCTTCGCGTACGATTCGGCGTTTCCCGGCGGTGTGTCGGTGGCCGTCGGCGACGTGACGGGCGACGGGATTGCCGAGATCATTACGGGCGCCGGCGGTGGCGGCGGCCCGCACGTGCGGGTGTGGAGCACCGCGGGAGGCGTGGTGTCTGAACTGTTTGGCCATGGCTTCTTCGCGTACGACCCGGCGTTTCCGGGCGGCGTATTCGTCGCGGTGGGCGATCTGACCGGGGATGGCGTGGCCGAGATCGTAACCGGCGCAGGCCCGGGCGGCGGCCCGCACGTGCGCGTGTGGAGTACGGCGGGTGACACGATCACGGAGCTCTTCGGCCACGGGTTCTTCGCGTACGACCCGGCGTTTCCCGGGGGCGCGTTCGTAGCGGTCGGTGATCTCACCGGTGACGGCATTGCCGAGATCATCACCGGCGAGGGTCCGGGCGGCGGTCCGCACGTGCGCGTGTGGAGCGTGCTCGGCGGCACGCTCACCGAGCTGACCGGGTTCTTCGCCTACGATCCGGCCTTCGCCGGCGGTGTGCGTGTGGCG
>CAWGBU010000009.1:0-731747 GCA_963820905.1 uncultured Acidobacteriota bacterium
GATCCGCATCACCTTGCGTTCAACAAACTTCCGCCACCGGTGCACGTTGAGCAAATCACAGCCGACGGCAAAACCTACTGGCGGAACGTGTCAGGCGAGGCCCCGTTGTCGCCGGAACTGCCGCCGCTTGTTCGCGACCTCACGATTGATTACACGGCGCTGAGCCTGGTGGCACCCGAGAAGGTCCATTTCCGCTTCAAGCTCGACGGACAAGACAGCGACTGGCGCGAAGTCGTCAACGATCGCCGGGTGCAGTACTCGAACCTCGCCCCGGGGAACTACGCTTCCGGGTCAGGGCCTCCAACAACAGCGGCGTCTGGAATGAGGACGGCGAGGTGCTCGCGTTCTCGGTCGCGCCCGCGTACTACCAGACGAGCTGGTTCAAAGCGCTCGTGCGTCGCCGGGGCGTTCGTCGGTCTTGTGGGCCGGCTATCGCGCCCGCGCTCCGCCACTTCCAACGCGCGATCCGCACGGCGGCTCGACGCCCGCGTCGACGAACGGACGCGCATCGCGCGCGAGCTGCACGACACGCTGCTGCAGAGCTTCCACGGATTGCTGTTGCGATTCCAGACGGTGTCGTACCTGCTGCCGGATCGCCCGGCCGAGGCGAAAGAGAGACTGGATGGGGCGATTCGAACACGCGGCGAGGGCGATTACCGAAGGCCGGGACGCGGTCCAGGGCTTGCGCGCGTCGACCGTCGAACGCAACGATCTCGCGCCCGCTGTCAGGACCCTCGGCGACGAGCTCGTGACCGACGCGAGCGCCACCGCCGGCTCCCACTTCAGTGTCGCCGTCGAGGGCCAGACGCGCGAGTTGCACCCGATCGTTCGTGACGAGGTCTACAAGATTGCCGCGGAAGCCCTTCGGAATGCCTTCCGGCATGCGCATGCCGGGCGCGTCGAGGTCGATATCCACTACGACCGCGACCAGTTCCGATTGCGCGTGCGTGACGATGGCAAGGGGATAGATCAGGCGGTACTCGCAGGCCAGGAAGTCGAGGGCCACTACGGGTTACGGGGCATGCCGGAACGCGCCACGTTGATCGGCGGCAAGGTAACGGTGTGGAGCGAAACCGGCGCAGGCACGGAAGTGGAACTGACCATTCCCGCCAGAGCGGTGTACGAAACGGCCGCGGCGCGCTCCTGGTGGTCACGGGTGTTTGCGTCGACGATGCGGGCACATGTCGAACGAGACGGCTCATAACGGGGCCGGCGCTCACTCACGCGCGAACGCTCGCGACAGCCAGCGCCGCTCTCGCGTTTTCACATACGCGCTCCGCGCCGGGATGCAGAGCTCAACGGCCGCGCCTGCGCCCTCCTTGCTCCACACCGTGAGCGTGCCTCCCATGAGCACCGCGCGTTCGCGCATCCCGGGCACGCCGTAGTGGCCGCAGCCGCCTGACCAGGCAGCAGCGCTTCATCGAACCCCTTGCCGTCGTCCTGCACGCGTAACCGGAACTGCTGGCGGTCGTAGCGGATCTCGACCTCGACGTTCGTCGCCGCGGCGTGCCGGAAGGCATTGCGGAGCGCCTCCGCCGTGATCTTGTAGATGTCGTCGCGGAGAATGGGATGGAGCGGACGGGGTTCGCCTTCCACGGTGACGTGAAACGCCGGCGCCGGATGGTCGCCGGGGGCGGCGGCGAGCTCCGCTCCGAGCGTGCCGATCGCGTCCGCGAGTCGCTCGTCCCTACCGTCGACTTGCGTAATCCCTGGACCGCATTCCGGCCCTCGGTGATCGCGCTCGCCGCCTCGTTGATCGCGCTGTCGAGCTTTTCCTTCGCCAGTTCCGGTCGCTCCGCCCACACGTGGGACACCGTTTGAAAGCGAAGCAGCAACCCGTGGAAACTTTGCAGCAGGGTGTCGTGCAGCTCCCGCGCAATGCGGGTGCGCTCGCTGACTCGCGCCTCGAGCGCCATCTCGAACCGGTGATGCAGCAGCCGGACCCGGACCTGGTACCCAGTCCAGAGCAGCCCCAGAGCACCCGCCGCGCAGAGCGCACGGAACCAGGTGGTCTGGTAATACGCTGGCGCGACCGAGAACTCCAGCACGTCGCCTTGTTCATTCCACACACCGCTGTTGTTGGCCGCGATGACGCGAAAGCGATAGGATCGCGGCGGCAGGTTGGTGTAGAACGCCTGGCGGCGGTTGCCGGCTTCCTGCCAATCGTTGTCGTACCCTTCCAGCTTGTAGCGGAACCTGACCTTCTCCGGGGCGGCCAGACTGAGCGCGGTGAAATCCAATTGCAGGTCGCGCACTAGCGGTGGCAGGCGGATGTCGTCGAGCGGTGTCGTAGGTCTTGCGGTCGGCGGTGACCTGTTCGATTCGCACGGGCGGCGGAATCTCATTGACCACAAGATGACGAGGATCGACGACCTGAATGCCTTCCCCAGTCACGAACCACAGTTTGCCATCCGCGGACTTCGCGACACGAGGGGCGTATTCGCTGGCCGCACTGGAGCGGAGCCTGACGCCATCCGCTGAATCCCAGACAGTCGCGCCAATCCTGTGCTTCGGATCCGCGATCCACGCGTCTACTTCGGTTCGCGTGATGCGCACCAGGCCGCAGCGCATGTACAACCACAGCGAACCTTCGTTGTCATCGATCGTCCAATTCGTTCCGTCGCAAGGCAGACCATTCCTGCTCGTGAGCGTCGCGACGTGGCCATCTTTGATCCGGCTCAGGCCGCCATTCTGGGTTGCGGCCCACAGCGCCCCATCGCGATCGAGTTGAAGATGCTGGACAGGGGGTTGACCCAGTCCATGAGCGGCCGTGTACGACGCGCGGAGCTGGCGATCCTTGAGATACGATACAGCCCCGTCCGTCCAGAAACCGAGCCACACTCCTCCCCGGTCAGCGAGTCAATGGCCCCTTGCTGGCGTCCCAACTCTGACCACGGGATCTGCTCGACCAGACGACCGTTCGTCAGGTGCAGAAGATTCCGATGCTCTGAAAGCCAGAGGTTGCCCTCCGAGTCGCCAGCAATGTAATGCACCTGTCCGCCAGGCACACCTTTAACGCCAACGAACCGGTCGTCGGCGAAATAGGCAAGTCCCTGACGCGTAGATACCCAGAGTCGCCCGCGATGGTCCTGATAAAGAGCTTGCGGCGCATCCGGCACTCCGCTTCCCGTACGGAAGATTGTCGTCTCTCCATTCTTCAATCGTGTCAAGCCATTGGCAGCTGCGGCCCAGATGCTTCCATCTGTCGCCGCGAGGACGGCTTGAATCGCCTCGCTCGACAGACCTTGTCTCACTGAAATGGTCGTGACCGGCAACTCTCGAAACCGGTCGAGTCCTCCGGTGCTGGCCACCCACACATTGCCTTCGCGATCCTCGAACAGACTCAAGATCACGTCGCCTGACAGGCCGTCCGATCTCTTGAACAGATCTGCGCGGTCGTTCCGGAGATGGATAAGGCCTCGGTCGACCGTTCCGATCCACAGACCGCCATCGCGGTCCCTCAGCAGTCTGTTCGCATTGACCTCGTGATCGGCGAGCAGCCTGTTCCGGTTGCGTGCGTCTCGAATGGGATAGGCTTCGACTTCGTCGCCGGCGAGTTGCATGAGTCCAGCGCCGTGCCGCGCCATCAACAACCGCCCATCCTCAGTCCTGTTCAGGCCAATGAGCTCAGTCCGTGTTCCATAGCGCTGGGGAGGCCCCGGCCTCAGTCTCCACACACCGGATTCGGCGCCGGCCCAGAGCGTCCCGGAGCCGTCCTCGTACATCGCCCACACGGCCCTGCCGAACGCGCCATCCTCCCCAGAGCACTTCGCGCCGCCGCTTCGGTATCGCGCAGAGCAGACCAGCGCGATTGAGCGACGCCGCCCACACCGTTCCCTCACCGTCTTCGAACATCGATGTTACGAACTGGTCGTGGAGTGCCGGAGGCCGGGCAAGCCTGCCGTCCCTCAAGATTACGAGTCCGCCAAACGTGCCAATCCACAGACTGCCGTCGCGTGTGACGAGCAGGCTATTGATGTTCTTATCGGGGAGCTGCTGACCCGCAGGTGGTTGCCAGGGGAGAAAGCGAACGCCATCGAAGCGAAACAACCCGAATTCGGTCCCCAGCCAGAGATACCCATCAGGGGTCTGGGCCATTGCGTAGACGTTACCCAACGAGAACCCGTCGCGAACCGTCCACGCCGTGTGCGCGTACTGGCTCACCGCGAGCGACGGATTCAACGCGAGGAGGGGAGCCGATGCGAACAGCATCGAGACCGCGGCCATCGCCAGGAGCGCCAAGGCACGTCTCATGTCAATCTTCCCCTCGGCCACTTAATCCGGAGCGGCGAGCCGTACCGGGGCGGAGTCGTGAGTGCGACCTCACTCTACTAGGCTGTGTCGGCTGACGCAATGCGCGGGGCGCAGCCTGTCTCGCGGGCGAAGGAAGAGCATCGAAGCACCACCGCGCCGGTCGCATTCGAACGCCCACTGAGGGCGGCGTCTTCCACGACCTCGAACCCCTTCGCACCCGTCTTTTAATTGTCCGGCAACGGCAGCCGGCGCTACCCGAAAGAGCCGCCGCAAGAGCCCCGAATCAGTCGCCCTAACGACGATTTTTGAGCGCGTGACTGCGCCCGAACGGAGGTTGTGGCCGCCTGCGTGGACGACCAGAATCGCTGAAGACAGGGAGGGCTATCGCGATGCTGGTTATTGAGCAAGACGCTGTCGATCGTCCAGACCTTCAGGGCGCATATTTTGATACCACCTCCGATGGCGAAGAGGTGATCGTCGATGATCTACGCACCAGGGCAGGTGGCGCCTCCGCGGCCCCACATACGCCGGAGCGGCTGGTCGGCGTCGGCTACCGGACGATGGCCAAAGATCGTGTTGCTGTCCCTGTAGTCGCCGCAGCGTTTGCCGTTCTGTTTTTTGGCCTCGGAAGTTACCTCGGGGCCCGGCCCAGCGTCGACCCACAGCAGGAATTGGCGGCTCTGCGCGCAGAAATCGATCTGTTGCGCAAACAACAAGAGCTCGCGCCGACCCGCACCGCCGGCATTTCGCCACCGCCTCCTGTTGTTGAGGCCCCCGTATTCGATCACGAGAAGCGCGCCGCCATCGTCGCCGATGTCAAGCGTCAGCTCCAGACCGAAATGGGCCTGTTGCCCCTGACGCTGATTCGCGATCGCCGGCACAGTTTCGTCGAGCTCCACTCATACGACGACAGGGGTGCCAGCAGCTACGGCACCGCCGGCTACCTTGGCAACGGCTATTTCATCACCGTCAAGCATGCCGTGGTTGCCTTGGGCCAGGAAGGTGCCTCCGATCCGCGTGTCATCAACTCCATCACGTTGATGATCAACGGGCGTCCGATCAGCGCGCGCGTGGTTGATGCCGGCGATGCTCGCGTCGAGGTCGACCCAGGCGACTGGGCGATCCTCAAGGTCAAGGAGGACATCGATCTCCCGGCATTGAATGTCGCGCTGAACTATCAGTTCGAGTTTGCCGATCCGATCTTCCGTCTGGGCAACGACTACTCCAAGGGCATCGTCGTATCGACCGGGTACGTGGGCCAGCGGACTCCCAACAAGCTGGTCACCTGTTTGACGGACGGCCACCCCGGCGTGTCCGGCGGCGGTGTGCTGAACGCCGAGGGTCGGCTCGTGGGCATTCCCATCGGCCGAATGGACGGGGATTTCCGCTTCTCGTTCATTCTTCCGCTTCGCGATGAGATGTTCCGGAAGGTGAAGTAGTTCGGTCGGACTCACGTGATCGTGTAGCCAAAGAGTGCGTGACAACAGACGCAGCGCGTGTTCTCGAACGGCGCGCCACTCGAGTCGTTCACTGAATCTTTCCACGCTGTCAGGGCAACCGCGATCGAATCAAGGATTTACGTCGCAAACATGCGTGCACGTGCAAACGCGGATCGCGGCATGGTGCTTGCGACACGCGAAGGACTTGCGCAATGAATGGCTCGACCAACGTGCTGGCAATCGCTGGGGACATCAGTCTCTTCGGACTGCGGGCGGTCACCGATGCGTTTCGGCGCCCCTTCGAAGTCGCTCAGATCCGACGGCAGCTCGCCGAAGTCGGGTCGAAGTCTCTTCCTCTCATCGTGGCGGCCGGTTTTGCGCTCGGGGCGGTTCTGACGCTGCACACCCGCGGGACCCTTGTCACGTTCGGCGCCACCGCGTGGATTCCGACGGTGCAGGCCCTGGCGTTCTTCGTCGAGATCGGGCCACTTGTCACCGGCCTGCTCGTGGCCGGCCGGGTTGGTTCCGGTATCGGGGCTGTACTGTCCAACATGCGGGCGACCGAACAAATCGATGCGATCGAATCACTGTCCGTCGACTCGTTCAAGTTTCTGGTCGTGCCCCGCATCGTCGCGTGCACGCTCGCGCTCCCTCTCCTGACGCTCTTCCTGGATTTTTCTGCCCTGCTCGGAGGCTTCGCCTCGGAGTATGCCGCGTCGCGGCTTTCCTTTCAGCTGTACATCTCCCGGGCGTTCTCGGCGTTCGAGTGGTCGAACTTCTATGCGCCGACGCTGAAGACCGCCGTCTTCGGATTCGCGATCGGCACGATCTCCTCGTTTCTCGGCTACACCACCGACGAAGGTGCGAACGGCGTGGGACGCGCGGCGACCGGAGGCGTGGTGGTCTCGTCCCTGGCGATCATTTTTCTGGATGTCCTGCTGATCAAGTTCATCTTCTTCATCTTTCCGGAGACGGCACTATGAGCGGCGGCGCCGCTCCCGCGGTGGTCCTGCAACAGGTGTCGAAGTCCTTCGGCGAAAAGCCGATTCTCCGAGACGTATCGTTTCAGGTTCGCGCGGGGGAAGCACTCTGCATTCTGGGCCGCAGCGGAACCGGCAAGAGCGTGACGCTGAAGCTGATCATCTCGCTCCTGAAGCCGGAGCAGGGGCAGATCTGGATTGAAGGGGAAGACATCACCGGCCTGCACGCCCGGGACCTGTCTCGCGTGCGACGAAAGATGGGATTTCTCTTCCAGGGTGCCGCGCTCTTCGATTCCCTGACGCTGTACGAGAATCTGGCGCTGCCGCTCTTGCGGCTGACCAGCAAAACACCCGCGGAGATCGACGCCATTGTCGACCGGGTTCTTCGCGACGTCGGCCTCGGCGATGACAGGCAGAGGATGCCCTCGGAACTCTCGGGTGGAATGCGAAAGCGCGCCGGGCTGGCACGTGCGCTTGTGCTCGAGCCCAGGATCCTGCTCGTCGACGAGCCGAGCAGCGGGCTCGATCGCATCACCGCGTCCGAGATCGACGAGCTGTTGTTGAGGCAGAAGGTCGAGCATCGGACGACGCTGATCGTCGTCACCCACGACGTGCGTGGCGCCAGGCGTATTGCCGATCGCATCGCCGTCCTCAATCAGGGACGGCTGATTGCCGATGGCACCGTCGAGGAAGTCCAACACAGCGAGAACGAGATCGCTCGCAGTTTGATGTGGGAGTGAAGCCATGGGCATCAGGAAAGAAAGCATCGGCCTCTTCGTTATCGGAGGGCTCGTGCTGTTTGGGATCGGGATGTTTCTCATCGGCGATCGCCATCAGCTGTTCGCGCGCCACACCGAGTACTACACCGAGTTCACGAATCTCTCGGGGCTGACCACGGGTGCGAAGGTTCGCGTGTCGGGGCTTGATGCCGGCGAGGTGCTCACTATCGGCGTACCCGACTCCCCCGCCGCGCGGTTCCGCCTCAGGTTTCGAATCAACGCGCAGCTGGGTGCCCTTGTGCGGAGCGATTCCGTCGTCACGATTGGCAGGGAGGGGGTCGTCGGCGGCACCTACCTGTCGGTTCGACCGGGCAGCAGCGAAGCGCCGCAAGCGGACGCACTGGCGACCATACCGAGCGCGGAGCCGACTGAAATGTCGGCGCTCCTCGCGAGTGCTGCGGGACTTCTCGACGATGTGAAGGGAACGTTGCAAGGCGTCACAGCGGCCGTATCGAATGTGAATGATGTCGTGGTCGGGGTCAAAGAAGGCCGTGGCACGGCCGGAATGCTGCTCCGCGACGACGCGCTGGCGAGCGATATCCGCCGGACAGTCACGGCCGCGGGGTCGAGCGTCCGTGACATCGCTGCAGATCTGCAGAACGGCCGCGGCGCAGCCGGCATGCTGCTGCGGGACGAAGCCGTGGCCGGTCAGATCCGCGAGGCGGTCGCGAATGCTCGAGCGGCAACTGCGGACCTCGGTCAGGCGACGCGCAAGGCCGATGCGCTGATGACGGATCTGAGCTCGCAGCCAGATCCCGCAAAAGGCGGGCGAGCTGGTGGATCACTTACGAGACAGCGCGCAGCACATTCATCAAATCACGTCCGACATTTCCAAACCCGATCAGGCCGGCATGAGCGCCGGCGCGAACATCAGAGTCATCGCTCACCAACGTCAATGCGGCGACAGCCAATCTCGCCGACGTGACGGAAGCGGCGAAGCACAATTTCCTGCTGCGCGGGTTCTTCAACAAGAGGGGGTATTACAGCCTGGCGGATATCTCCCCGGAAAGGTATCGCCGGGATGGGGCCTTCACCAATCGCTCGAACCGGCGAATCTGGCTGTCCGGTTCGGAGCTGTTCCAGAACGGGTCGAACGGCGAGGAACTGTCCGAGAGGGGAAAGGCGGTGCTGCACGCAGCTCTCACACAGCACGGCGAGTCCTTTACGGAGCGCGCCATCGTCATCGAGGGCTACGCCAACGGCGGCGTTCCCGCCGATGAGCTCCGGATCTCCCGCAGCCGTGCCATGGCGGTTCGGCAATACGTTCAGCAGCGGTTCGAGCTCGATCCAAAGAATCTCGGAGTCGTGCCGATGAACAGCGCGCCGCCGAAGGGAGTGGAGCGTGCGACATGGGACGGCGTGTGCATCGTGGTGCTGCTGGGAAGTTGAGGATGTCATTCGGACGCAGGGTCACACAGGGGGATTCATGACGCTGAAGATGTTGGTGCCGTTCGTACACATTGTCGGAGTGCTGCTGCTGTTCGTCAGTCTTGGAGTCGAGTGGGCCGCCATCGGCGCGCTCAGCCGGTCGCCAACACTTCGCAGGGCGGAGCGGTGGGCGAGAAGAAGTTTACGATGGCAGATTGCAGCCGCAGCCGTCATCCTCGCCTCCGGCGTTGCGATGGCAGCGCGGCTCGAAGTGTTTCACCTCGCGTGGGTGAACGTGTCGCTCGTGGCGTTGTTGCTCATCGCCGCGCTCGCAGGAATCGCCAGTCGATCTCGCCGCCGCGCCGAGGACCTTCGCATCGGCCGGCTCTGGCCTGCCTCGGTCGCGATCCGCATCGCCTTGGCGCTTGGCGTCTTCTACCTGATGTTCGCGAAGTCCGAGATTGTTGAATCGCTGATCGTTATGGCGCTCGCCCTCGCGCTTGGAGCCGTCGCGGCGACACGTACGACACTCGCGATTCGAGTTTCGTCCGGTGACGCTCCTGGCGGTGCCTCAGCTCGTTTGTGAGTTGCGCCCTACCGCGGGATCGACCCGCAGTGCAACCGCGTGGTGACAACCCAAGTCGCCCTGCGGCTCTCCTTCTGTTTTCCGCGGAAGGCGCCGTCACGCTGCTGCTGGCGCCGGTATTGTTCTCCATCTTCGTGCTGGATCTGAAGTTGATTCGATGGAAGGCGGAGGCGCCCGCGCCAGCGTCCGCAGAGGTATCCGCGGCCAGCGACCCGGCCGCGTAACTCGGGGCATGAGCCGCCAGATCGTCGTCGCGCCGCTTTCATCAGGGAGACAGAGGAATGAGTCTGTTTGACAATCCGGCGACGGTTCCGACGCTATCCGCGATCGGCGGCTCGATCATCGGCGCTCTGAGTTCAACGGTCAGCGCCTGGATCGCCCAGCGGCATCGAGAGCGGCGGGAAATCGTCGCGAAGAAGATTGCTCAACTCGAGCAGCTGTATTCAGACTTCATCAACGAGAGCGCACGCCTGCTGGTCGACGCCGTGCAGCACTCGCTTGAAAACCCGGGCATGATCGTACCGCTCTACGCACTGCTCAGCCGCATTCGTCTAGGCTCCTCGACCGACGTGATCGAGAGCGGGGAACGAGTGATCGCGACGATCCTCAAGACGTATCTCGAGCCGAACCTCAGTCCCGAGGAAATTCAGTCGGCGGCGAGCAGGCACAACGATCACCTGCAAGAATTCAGCAATGCGTGCCGGCGCGAACTCGAGTCATTAGGGAAGAAGATCTAACGAAGCGTCGCGAACAGCATGACGACCGAGCGCGGCCCGGTGCGATACATGTCCGTCGATCGTGGGAGCCTCCTCCTCGTATTCGACGATGTCGTGCGGTGAAACGAGAGATGTGTCGATCCAGCGCCGCCACTGTACCTGCGCGCCGTCGACGACCGGCGGGAGCTCGAACTCGAGCGGCTCCCAGTACGCGTTGAAGATGGCGTGAAACAGCATTCGTCGATGCGTGAATCGCCACGTGCATGCGATGCTGTGCGACGAGGGACTCCAGTCCGGCTCGTACAGCTTCACCCCGTGCCAGGTGACGTGTGCGTGCCGGATCAATTGGCTCAGGGTCACTCGGTGAGGCTGAGGTTCGGTGTCGGGAGCGCTCCGGCGACGGTTCAGCAGGCTCACGAAACGGTGTATCTCGGCGTGCTCCGCCAGGAGCGTCCAGTCGAACCAGCTCGTCTCGTTGTCTTGACAGTACGCGTTGTTGTTGCCGTGCTGCGTCCGGCGCACCTCGTCGCCCATCAGTATCATCGGCATTCCCGCCGACAGCATCGTCACGACGAAGAAGTTTCCTGGTTTGCCGCGTTCGCAGCTTCTCGATCGCGGGATCGGCGGTCGGTCCTTCGCCGGCACAGTTCCAGCTCCGGTTGTCGTCGCTGCCGTCCCGGTTGTCCTTCGCTGTTCTGCTCGTTGTGTTTGCGGTCGTGCGGGCTACTGAAGACGTGTTGCTGTTCTCGAGCGGCCACTTCCTTCGAGTCCTGGCGGCGCGGTGGATCGGAGCCGAGCCGATCGTGGCGGGGACGTTGATGCTGAGCACCGCCAGTCTGAGCATGCTGACCCATGAACGCCGGAATCGACCTGCGATTCGCCTGTGGAACGACACGGCTCGCATCGTGACGTCAACAGCGGCTTGAGAACATGCGTCTCGACGAGATCGTGCGGCCTTTTGAGGAGTGATGCCGCTAGGTACGCGCGCGGTGTAGGGGAGTCCGAGGGGCGAAGCCCCTCGGATCTAAGTTAGGGCTGCGGCGCCACGCTCCAGCCGCCACCGAGCGTGCGATAGAGCGTCACGAGGTTCGACGCCCGCGCCAGGCGAACCCTGATCAGATCCTGCTGCGCCGCGTACATCGAGCGCTGCGAATCGAGGACAGGCGAGGTAGCTGTCGACGCCGCTGCTGAACCGGGCGTCGGAGAGCCGATAACTATCGGCGGTCGCCTCGACCAGCGACTGTTGCGCGTTGAGCCGCTCGTCGATCGTGCTGCGATCGGCAAGTGCGTCGGCGACTTCACGGAATGCCACCTCGATGGCGCGCTCATATGAGGCGAGAGCCAGATCGCGATCGACCTCCGCCACACGCACGGTCGCGCGATTCCGGCCGGCGTTGAAGATCGGCATCGTGATTTGCGGGACAAAACTCCACGCGCCCGAACCGGCCGCGAACAGCGCGGAGAGCGCGCTACTCGCCGTACCGGCCGACGCGGTGAGCCGAATCGACGGGAACAACTGCGCCCGCGCCGCACCGATGTTGGCGAAGGCGGCGCGCAGCTGGTGCTCGGCGGCGCGAATGTCGGGACGCTGCTGCAGCACCTCCGACGGCAGTCCCGCCGGCAGATCGGTCACCATGCCGATCTGCTCAATCGGACCGCCCGGGAGCAGCGCGTCGGGCACGGGCGCACCGACGACGAGCACCAGTGCGTTGCGGTCCTGCGCGACGAACGTCGTGTAGCGTGCGACGTCACCGCGCGCGGTCTCGACACTTGTCTGCGCCTGGCGCAGCGCCAGCGCATCAGCGATGCCAGCGTTGAAGCGCTGGCGTGTCAGCTCGTATGCGGCGCGCTGGCTCTCGAGGGTACTGTGTGCGAGCTGCAGCAGCTCCCGGTCGGCAGCGAGCGTGGAATACGCCTGTGCGACCTCCGAGATCAGGCTGATGTGCACGCTGCGCCGTGTCTGCTCGGTTGCAAGAAACGTTTCGAGCGCCTGGGCGTTGAGGCTGCGCACACGGCCGAACACATCGAGCTCGTAGCTGCTCTCCACGCTCGCCGAATACTGCTCGACAGTCCGACCCACCGGGGCGCCGTTGACGCCCCGTGGGACGCGCTGCACCGAAGCGCTCGCGCCGACATCGACCGACGGGAACAGGTCCGATCGCTGAATCCGGTACAGCGCGCGCGCACGCTCGATGTTCAGCACGGCCTCCCGCAGATCGCGGTTGTGTTCGAGCGCCATCACGATCAGTGACTTCAGCCGCTCGTCGCCGAAGAACTCGCGCCAGGGAATGTCGGCCGCCGCCCGCCCTCCAATCGCGCCAGCATCGGGAAAGGTGTCAGCCACCGGCATCACGGGTCGCGCGTAGTCGGGCGCCAGCGTTCGACAGCCGCCGAGCACGATGCTCGCCGCGACGACCAGCGCCAGTCTCATCGTGGTCTGCGGGATCGACCTGCGCACGGCTAACGACCTTCCTCGGTATCTGATTGAACGGGCGCACCCGGCGCCACCGACGCGCGACGACGCCCAAACAACGTGCCAACCACGACGAAGAACACCGGAATCAAGAGCAGCCCGAGCACGGTGGCGAAGACGACGCCGCCGAGCACGCCGGTGCCGATGGCGTTCTGCCCGCCCGAGCCGGCGCCATTGCTGATCACGAGCGGCACGACACCAAAGCCGAAGGCGAGCGACGTCATGATGATCGGCCGCAGACGCTGGCGTGCGGCCATGACAGTGGCCTCGACCAGCTCGTGTCCGCGGCTCCTGCAGATCCTTGGCAAATTCGACGATCAGGATCGCGTTCTTGGCCGAGAGACCGATCGTGGTCAACAGGCCCACCTGAAAGTAGACGTCATTGGCCAGCCCGCGCACGCCCGCAAAAACCAGCGCGCCCAGTACGCCGAGCGGCACGACCAGCATCACTGAGAACGGCACCGACCAGCTCTCATACAGCGCCGCGAGACAGAGGAACACGACCACCAGCGAGATCGCGTACAGCGCCGGCGCCTGGGATCCCGACAGCCGTTCCTGGTATGAGATACCGGTCCATTCCATGCCGATCCCTGGCGGAAGCTTGGCGACCATCGCCTCGATCTCCGCCATGGCCTCACCCGAGCTGCGGCCGGGCGCCGGCGCGCCCAGCAACTCGACGGACGGCACGCCGTTGTAGCGTTCGAGGCGCGGCGACCCGTACGTCCACCGCGCGGTCGCAAAGGACGAGAACGGCACCATGCGGCCTTCGTCGTTGCGCGCGTACCACTTTTCGAGGTCGCCGGGCAGCATGCGGAACGGCGCGTCCGCCTGCAGGTAGACGCGTTTCACCCGGCCGCGGTCGATGAAGTCGTTCACGTAGGCGCTGCCCCATGCGCTCGACAGCGTGTCGTTGATGGCCGCGACCGTCAGGTTCACCGCCCCTGCGCGCTCCGTGCTCACGTCCAGTTCGTACTGCGGCGTGTCCTCGAGCCCGTTCGGTCGGAGGCCGACGATCGCGGGATTCGACGAGGCCATGCCGAGCAACTGGTTGCGGGCCGACATCAGCCGCTCATGACCGAGTGCGGCGCGATCCTGCAGGTGGAGGTTGAAGCCGGCGGCATTTCCGAGCTCGGTCACCGCGGGCGGCGCGAAGGCGAAGACCATCGCTTCCCGGATCTGCGCAAACGCGCCCATTGCCCGGCGGGCGACGGCTTTGACCTTCAGCGCCTCGCTCGTGCGCTCGTGCCATGGACGAAGGTTCACGAACGCTATCCCCATGTTCTGCCCGCGACCCGCAAAACTGAACCCGGCGACGGTGAACAGCGATTCGACCGCCTCCTTCTCGTTGCCGAGGAAGTGCTGCTCGATCCGTTTCAGGACCTCGATGGTCTCCTGCTGGGTCGCGCCGGCTGGCAGTTGCGCCAGCGAGTAGAGCACGCCCTGGTCCTCGTCCGGCAGGAACGCGGTCGGCGTTCGAGCGAAGAGCGCCGCCGTGCTTGCCACCAGCACCACATACACGGCCATGGCCGGCACCGTGCGGCGGGTCAGGCGCTGCACCACCGATTCGTAGCCGTGGCTCGTCCGATCGAAAGACCGGTTGAACCATCCGAAGAACCCACGGCGCCTGGAGTTGTGCGCGTGTGGCGGTTTGAGGATGGTCGCGCACAACGCTGGTGTCAGCACCATCGCCACGACGACCGAGAGCGCCATCGATGAGACCATGGTGATCGAGAACTGCCGGTAGATGACGCCGGTCGACCCTCCGAAGAAGCTCATGGGCACGAACACCGCGGAGAGGACGAGCGCAATGCCGACCAGCGCGCCGCTGATCTGATCCATGCTGCGGCGCGCCGCCTCGACCGGCGGCAGCCCCTCGTCGTGCATGACCCGTTCGACGTTCTCCACCACGACGATCGCGTCGTCCACGAGCAGGCCGATGGCCAGCACGACTCCGAACATGGTCAGCGTGTTGATGCTGAAGCCAAATACGGCCAGCGCGCCGAACGTGCCGAGGAGTACGACCGGCACCGTGAGGGTGGTGATCAGTGTGGCGCGAACGTTCTGCAGGAACACGAACATGACGATGAACACGAGCGCGATGGCTTCGACGAGTGTCTTGATCACTTCCTCGATGGAGAGGCTCACGAATGGCGTGGTGTCGAACGCGGTGACGGCCTGCACTCCCGGGGGAAACAGGCTCTTCAGCTCCTCGAGCGTCGCGCGGACGCGGTCGGCGGTGTCGAGCGCATTGGCGCCGGTGGCGAGCTGAATCGCCATGCCCGACGCCGGCTTCCCGTTGAAGCGCGCGGTCGTGTCGTAGCTCTCGCTCCCAAGCTCCACGCGCGCGACATCGCGCAGGCGCACGATGGCGCCGCTGCTCTCGCTGCGCAGCACGATCGCTTCGAACTGCTCGGGCCGCTGCAGGCGGCTTTGCGCACTGACCGTCGCATTCAGCTGCTGGCCGGGTACCGCCGGCGACGCACCCAGCTGCCCGGCGGAGACTTGCGCGTTCTGTGCCTGTATAGCGGCGCGCACATCGGCGGGGGTCAGCGAGTAGTTCACCAGCTTCTCCGGATCGAGCCAGATCCGCATCGCGTACTGCGCGCCGAAGAGCGTCACGCTGCCTACGCCGGGAACGCGGCCGAGCCGATCCTGCAGGTTCGAGGCGATCAGGTCCGACAGGTCGGCCGCCGTGAGGCGTGCCGTCGCTCGACACGATGGCCACGACCATCAGGAAGGTCGAGCGCGCCTTGCTCACCTGCACGCCCTGACGCTGCACTTCCTGCGGGAGGAGCGGCGTCGCGAGCTGCAACTTGTTCTGCACCTGCACCTGCGCGATGTCGGGATCCACCGACGGGTCGAACGTCAGCGTGATCGTGGCCGTGCCGCTGGCATCGCTGGACGAGGACATGTAGACGAACCCGTCGAGGCCGTTCATGCGCTGCTCGATGACCTGCGTCACGCCCTCCTCGAGCGTCTTCGCGGATGCACCTGGATACCTCGCGGTGATGCTGATCGTGGGCGGAGCAATGGCGGGATACTGCGCCACCGGCAGCGTCGCGATCGCCAGCGCGCCGGCCAGCATGATGACAATCGCGATGACCCAGGCGAAGACCGGACGATCGATGAAGAAGCGAGACATGCGCCGCCTACTCCCTGCCGCCGCCGACGCGGCTGCAACACGCGCCATGCCGCCGGGACGTACCTTCTGCACGCCCTCCACGATCACGCGATCACCGGCTGTCAGACCCGACGTGACCAGCCACCGATCACCAATGGCCCGTGAAGCCTCGATGGTGCGCTGTTCCACCTTGCCATCGACGCCGAGCACGAGCGCGGTCGCTTCGCCCCTGGGATTGCGCGAGATGGCCTGCTGGGGCACCAGCAGCGCATCCTGCTTGACGCCTTCGTTGAGCACGGCGCGCACGTACATCCTTGGGAGCAGTTCCTGGCGAGGGTTCGGGAACACGGCGCGAAGCGTCACCGCGCCGGTGCTCTCATCGACGGATACCTCCGAGAATTGCAGCCGGCCAGTGTGCGCGTAGCGCGTGCCGTCCTCGAGCAGCAAGGTGACGCGCGCTTCGCCCCGGCGATCGCTCGTCAGCTCGCCAGCGGCCAGCTGCCGTCGGAGGCGCAGCAGTTCGGCGCTCGACTGTGCCACGTCGACATACATCGGATCGAGCTGTTGCATCGTGACGAGTGCCTGTGGTTGGTTGGCGGTGACGAGCGCTCCCGCGGTCACCGACGATCGCCCGGCGCGGCCCGCAATGGGCGAGGTCACGAGCGTGTAGCCCAGATCGATCCGCGCTGTGCGGACAGCCGCCTCGTTCGCGGCGATGCTCGCCTCCGCCTGTTGCCGGGCGGCTTCGGCATCGTCGTATTCCTGTTTGCTGACGGCGTTGATCGCGACCAGACCCCGGTAGCGCTCTGCCCGTAGACGGGCTGCCGTGAGGTTGGCTTGGGACTCGCGCAAGCGCCGCTCGCGCCCGGTCGAGCGCCGCTTCGTAAGGCGCCGGATCAATCTGGTACAGCGGAGCGCCGGCAGTCACGGTCGTTCCTTCCACGAACAGCCGCCGCTGGATGATCCCGGTCACCTGGGGGCGGACTTCGGCGATGCCAAACGGCGCGGTCCGGCCGGGCAGTTCGGTCGTCAGGGTGACCGCCTTCGGCCTCACGGTGTGGACGACGACCTCCGGCGGGGGCGGTGCTGGGTCGGCCGCGGCCGCATCCGAGCGGTCGCACGCGGCTGACGCGATTGCCAGGGTGAGCGCGATCGCCATGCCACAGCCTGAGGCGATAGCGGGTCGATTCAAGAGAGGTCGCTTCATCATGCCCCCCATAACGGCAACGACCATGCCGACATGTGATTGGGTGGAAAGTGGCCGATTGCGCCAGATCGCGCGGGGAAGCGTCGCCTAGACCCTGCGTGGCCACGTGCACGCTGCGTTCTGGCGCACACATGTACCAGAACCACGACCGACATGACGCAGCCGGCTCCAGAACGCAACCAGGAACAGGATGTGAATCGCGTCCCGCACGAGCAAGCGGCGCATTCGGTTTCGATCTGATACGCGTAGCAGGCGCCGAAGGAGATGGACGCACGCTAGGCCGCCGCGTGTTAACGCACGCACCGCTCGAAAACACACACGCCTCTGCGCGGTGCCCGCAAGAAAGACCCCGCGTTCTCGGCGTGTCCGCGAGGAATCGCGCGCTGGCATCGCCGTTGCCCTTTCCGCGCGTGTGAGGCCCAAGAAGTACGTCGTCAACGATCGTCAAAGGAGACCATTCATGTCGAACGTGTTGAAACGAGGAACCGCCATGCTGGCGGTGATGATCGCGAGCGTGGTGTGTCGCCACGACCGCGCTGGCGCAGATGCCCACGTCGCCCTGGAAGAAGGGCGCCCCATTCCCGGAGGCCGATGAGGAGCTCTACGGCGTGACCACCAACGGCAAACTCTACGTGTTTGGCGGCTGGGACGGCGGCAAGGCGCGCGGCGTCGCCTACGAATACGACCCGACCACCGACAAATGGACGAAGAAGACGTCGATGCCGCGGCCGGCCCACCATGCGGCCCTGGCCGCTGGCGAACGGCAAGATCTATGTGATCGGCGGCTTCGTCCCCCCGAAGGACACCGCCATCCCCGTGGGCGGCGCCTGGGAACCGATTGACAACGCGTGGGAGTACGACCCGGCGGCGGATTCCTGGAAGTCGCTGCCGCCGCTGCCCGGCAAGCGCGGGTCCGCGATCGCCGCCGAAGTCGGCGGCAAGATCTACGTGATCGGCGGCGCCACGACGACGGAAGGGTCCAAGGACCCGTTCTTCTCGTTCTTCGGACCGTCACGGGTGCTCGGCACCAACGAGGTCTACGACCCCGCCACGAACAAATGGGAGAGCCGCGCGGCCGATGTCCGTGCCGCGCAACCACGCGTTCAGCGGTGTCGTCAACGGCAAGATCTACGTCATCGGCGGCCGGACCGGGCACGGCTTCATCCTGTCGGCCACGAACACGGATGTCGTGGAGGAGTACAACCCGATCAACGAACACGTGGAGCGTGCCGAAGGAACGGATGCCGACCGCGCGCAGCGGCGGAGCGTCCGGCTCGGACGGCCGCCGGATCTACGCCGCGGGCGGCGAGGTGACGACCAAGGATCTGGTCGGGGCGTTTAAGAGCGTCGAGGCGTACGACCCGGTGACGAATTCGTGGATGACGCTGCCGTCCATGCCGATGCCGCGGCACGGCATCGCGGGCGCGGTGATCGGCAATCGCTTTCACCTGGTGAGCGGGATGATGCAGTCGGCCGGCGCGCTGACGTTCCTCGACCCGACCCTCTCCACGCACACGGCGATGCACGACATTCTGGAGCTGCAGTTCGGTGCGCCGCCGCCAACAGCTGCTGCCAAGACCGCAGAGGCGGCGGCGAAGTAAGGGTGATGTCCCGTCTCCTCATCCTGGGCGCCACCGGGTCCCTCGGCCGCCACGTGCTTCGCCAGGCCGTCGGCGCCGGCTACGAGGTCACGGCGTTCGTCCGCACGCCGTCGAAGCTTCCGCCCGACGTCCGTGAACGGACGTCGGTGCATACAGGCGATCTCAACGCGCTCGTGCCGCTCGATCTGATCAGCGGCACGGACGCGTTGATCAATTGTGCCGGCCACGTCGCGGACGGCGAAGCGTTCGTCGGCCTGATCGAACGGCTCGTCACCGCTGTGGACTCGCTTCCTCCGGCGGCGCAGCCCGTCTGCTGGTTCCTGGCGGGGATGGGGCTCCTCCACATTGACTCGTTCGGCCGGCGCGGCGTCGACCTGCCCAAGGTGAAGTCCACGTATTGGCCGCACCGGGTCAACTTCGAGCGATTGATCCGCTCGCGATTGGACTGGCGGCTTCTCTGTCCCGGGCCGATGGTCGATCAGCCCTCGCTCGGACTGGACCAGCTGCGCGTTTCGATCGACGTGCTGCCCGTTCGCGTCCCGGCATTCGCCCGCGCCCTGCCCGGCCCGTTGTTGCTGCCGGTCTTTGCGTCGCTGATTCCACAGATGATCGTGCCGTACGCGGATGCGGCTGCCCTCATGCTCGCCAACCTCGATCGCGGTAACGCCATGTCGCGCCATTGCGTCGGGCTGGCGCTGCCCGAGGGCATGCGGGGACGGAAACCGCAGCCGTCGGCCGAAGCCACTCCCGCGGAAGAGTAAGATGCGCGGAGCAATGCTTGCGGCATCGGGCCGCTCCGATCTAGAACTTCCGCACGATCGCATTCTTGGAGGAAGATCGAGCGATGACTGCCGCACGAGTCCGGACGGCAAGGGTTCCGGATGGACCGGCGTTTCGGCTGATGCTGATCGTGCTCGTGGCGGCCTGCGGCGGCAACCGGCACCCGCGCAGGCCCCCGCGCCTGGAGGTCAACCCGTCATCCGGCACGCGGCAGGCGGCCACCTTCTGCCGCGCGACCTCAAATTCAGCCACCTCACCACCAAAGATGGCCTGGCCCAGGACAACGTCGTGGCCATTCTGCAGGATCGCCGTGGGTTCATGTGGTTTGCCACGGGAGAGGGCCTCAACCGCTACGATGGCGACTCTTTCGTCGTATACAAAAACGACCCCAAGGATCCCGGGAGCTTAAGCCACAATTTCATTCGCACGGTGTTCGAAGATGACCAGGGGTATTTGTGGGTTGCTGCGTATCCCGGCATCAACAGATTCGACCCCAGGACTGAACGTACCACTCGGTATTTTCACGATCCGAAGAATCCGAAGAGCTTCAGCGGCGATTCGCTTGGCGAGCGTTACCGCCGACCGTCGCGGCCATCTATGGTTCGCGACCCTGGACAGCGGGCTGGACAGGTTCGACCCGGCGACCGAAACATTCACGAACTACCTGAATGACAGCGCCGGTCAGTTCGTCGGGTGGGTCAGGCGCGTCATCGAAGACAAGCGCGGGGAGATCTGGTTCGTTGGCGACCGCGGCCTGTTTCACGTGAACGTCCAGACAGGGCAGGTCACGGGTCCTGCTCCGATAATCACGGGCTTGTCCGTGTTTGACGTGTACGAAGACAGCCACGACGATTTCTGGCTGCTCGCCTCTTCCCCGATCGTCGGTCTGGTCAAATACAACCGCCAGACCAAGCGGTTCACCGAATATCCGCTCGGCGCCGGCGCGACGCTGCTGGACGGCAGCACATTTCTCGTCGCTGATGGACCGAATGGCTTCTGGGTGGCGTCCAGCCTGGGGCTCTCCTACTTCGACAGGCGCACCGAGCGTTTCGCTCGCCTCTTCCAACACGCTCGAACCGATCCGGACAGCCTCAGCGATAACAGCGTGATGTCCATATACCGCGATCGGTCCGGGCTGCTTTGGGTGGGCACGGCCAATGGCGGAGTGAACATTCTCGATCTTCGGCAGAGACAATTCAGCCACTATACCCATCGTCCCGACGAACCGGATAGTCTCTCTCCCGGCAAGGTGAGCGCGCTCCACGAGGACTCCGACGGCGTCCTGTGGGTCGGCTCGTTCCCCCGCGCGCTTGATCGGTTGGATCGCAAGAGCGGCCGCATCACGCACTATGTTCCCGGCGCGGACGGCCGAGACAGTCTCAGCAAGGGCCCTGAAGTCAATTTCATTCTCAAAGATGCACGCGGTTATCTCTGGGTGGGAGGCCAGGGCGCCGGTCTGGATCGGTTCGATGAACGCACAGGCCGGTTCAAGCACTACCGACACGACCCTCGTGATCCCGGCAGCCTGATGACCAATGAGGTCATCTGTATCTATGACGATCCACGCGGCGGGTTATGGGTGGGACAGTTTGGCGGCGTGAGCCACTTTGATCCAGCGACGGAGCGATTCGCCAACTACCGGCTTGGTCCAAGCGCGTCGGAAGACCTTCCATTCAGCGTCTCGGCGATTCATCGCGATCGTTCCGGCACGCTGTGGTTCGGGACGTGGGGCGGCATCCTGAGCCGCTTCGACGATAAAACCAAGACCTTCGTGCACTACACGCCCAGCCTGAGTGACCCTCAGAAGCTTCAGGGAGGCAGCATCGGAGCCATTCACGAAGACAGGACCGGAGCACTCTGGCTGGCCTCTGGAATGGGCCTCTATCGATTCAACCCTCAGAATGAAGTCGTCACGCGCTACACGGAAGCGGATGGTCTGCCGAGCAACGATCTCATGGGTATTCTCGAGGATGCCGGCGGCAGGCTGTGGATCAGCAGCAAGAGGGGTATATCCCGGTTCGATCCGCAGACGGAGACGTTCAAGAACTACGACGTCTCCGACGGCTTGCGGAGCAATGACTTCGCGCGGAGTTGTTACCAGCGAGGGCGCACCGGCGAGATGTTCTTCTGCGGCAACGGAGGGGTGACCGCGTTCTTCCCTGAAGATATTCGCGAAAATTCCTTCGTGCCGCCAGTCGTTCTCACGGGCTTCAAAATCTCCGACAAGGTCGTTCCGATCGGCGCTGAGTCCGTGCTCAAGAAGGCCATTCCCTATGCCGACTCCTTGACGCTGTCCTATCGGCAGAATTTCATCTCGTTTGAATTCGCGGCCTTGAGCTACGCAAACTCCCACAAGAATCGCTATCGCTATCGACTCGAGGGTTCCGCTCAAGGCTGGAACGAGGTGGACAGCACCCAGCGTCTGGTGATGTACACGAACCTGGATCACGGAAGGTATGTGTTTCGCGTGCAGGGTTCGAACAGCGACGGCGTGTGGAACGAAGCAGGAGTGTCGCTGCCGATCGTCATCACACCTCCGTGGTATAAGACCAACGTGTTTCGCGCCTTCTCCGTGGGTCTGGTCCTGGCGCTGATGTGGGTCGCGTACCACGCCCGGATGCGTCAGGTACAGCACGCGTTCGAGATGACGCTCGAGGCGCGCGTCGGAGAGCGCACGCGAATCGCCCGGGAACTTCACGACACGCTGCTTCAGGGCTTCCACGGTCTGCTGCTGCGATTCCAGACGGCGTCGTACCTCCTCCCCGATCGCCCGGCCGAGGCGAAAGAGAAACTGGATGGCGCGATTGCACACGCGGCCAAGGCGATCACCGAAGGCCGGGACGCGGTGCAAGGCTTACGGGCGTCGACCGTCGAACGTAACGATCTCGCGGTCGCGATCAGAACCTTGGGCGACGAGCTCGCGACCGACGCGAGCGCCAACCCGCCTCCGGCATTCCGCGTCGGCGGTCGAAGGACAGCCGCGGGACCTGCACCCGATCCTTCGTGACGAGATCTACAAGATTGCGGCGGAAGCGCTGCGGAATGCTTTTCGTCACGCGCAGGCCGGACTGGTCGAGGTCGAGATCCGCTACGACGACGATGAATTCCGATTGCGGGTGAGGGACGACGGCAAAGGCATCGATCCGGCGGTCCTTGCGGCCCAGGGAATCGAAGGACACTACGGACTGCGCGGCATGCCGGAGCGCGCCGCCGTGATTGGAGGGAAGCTGACGGTGTGGAGCGAAGTCGGCGCAGGGACGGAAGTGGAGCTACGCCTGCCTGCCGGCACTGTCTACGCGACATCCGCGAGGCGCTCGTGGTGGTCGCGGCGGTTTGCTGCCAAGGCGCCGGCAGACGTCGAAGGGGACGCGTCATGACCAGCAGCACGCCGATTCGGATTCTCACCGTCGACGATCATCCAGTCGTGCGCGAAGGGATCGCCGGTCTCGTGGGGGTTCAGCCAGACATGACGGTGATCGCAGAAGCGGCCAACGGTCGCGACGCGATCCAGCAATTCCGCACGCACCGTCCGGACGTGACGCTGATGGACATTCAGATGCCGGAGATGAATGGCCTCGACGCGCTCATCGCCATTCGAGCCGAGTTTCCGGACGCAAGAGTCATCGTGCTGACGACGTACGAGGGTGATGTGCACATTCTCCGCGCGCTCAAGGCCGGTGCGCAGGGCTACCTGCTCAAGAACACGCTCCATTCGGACTTACTGCAGACCATCCGAGCTGGTCCATGCTGGAAAGAGGAGTCTGTCACCTGAGGCCTCGTTCCAGGTCGCCCAGCATGTGAGCTGACCAGGCCCTGACGCCAGCAGAAGTCGTCGTGTTGCGTCTCATCGCGGCCGGAAACGCGAACAAGCAGATCGCGGATCAGCTCGGCATCACGGAGGACACGGTCAAGGGGCGGGTCAAGAGCATTCTGTCGAAACTGGACGCCAACGACCGGACGCACGCGGCGATCATCGGCCTCAGAAGAGGAATCATCGAGCTGTAGACCCGAAAGGGTCACGTCCGCCGCCCCGCCGGGGGCTTCGCGTCGCACGGCCATGACGAATAATCGCGTCAGGGGACGAATTGCGGCGCCTTTATTCCACATTCGCGGGCGGTTGGCCAGGTATCGGGTTGCTCTTCATGCGCCTGGTCGTCGGGTCCGTCCTCCTCGTACGTGCCAGCTGGCTGCTGTGGACCGACCCACCGTTGGCATGCGACCCTGACCTTCGTGTCCCTCGCGGGACCGGGGCTTCTCCTTGTCGCCGGGCTGTGGACGCCCCTGGCTGGAATGGCCGTCGCCGCGATTGAGCTCTCCCAGATCCTCACGTCTGAGGAACGTCTTCGCGCCCCTCATGGCAGCGACCATGGCGGGCGCGCTGGCAATGTTAGGACCGGGTCGTTGGTCACTCGACGCTCGGCTCTTCGGATGGAAGCGCATCGAAGCACCTCCGCGCGCACCGAACTCCGAACGCGCACTGACGGCGAAGCGTCCTCCCGCCTCAACATCCCTCGCACCGGTTGATACGAGCGCACGTGCGACGAGCCTGGAGCGCAACGCGATCCCCGACCGCCCATTCGCACGACGCGCGTGACCCGAAAGGGCATCCCGGAGGAACCCGAACCAGTCGCCTCGATGACGATTTTTGAGTGCATCAACGTGCCCGAACGGAGGTTGTGACCGCCGGTGCGAACGCCCACAATGGCCGACAACACGGAGGGCAATCGCGATGCTGGCTATTGATGAAACGAGCGGCGCACCTTTCGCACTCTCAGGGGGCGTATTTCGATGGCTCGCTGGAACTGCTCCGCGAGCTCGCCGTCACGATCGATGTCGACGCGGCGTTGCCGCGGCTGTCAGCGATCGTCAGCAAGATGTTGCCGCACGACGCCCTGCGCATGGTGTGCCTCGATCAACAGGGGCGGCCGATCGTGAACGCGTCGACCGCCGACCTGCCAGACATGATGGCGGCCGACGCAGACGAGGTGATCATCGGTGATCTGCGGTCAGAGGCGCCGGGCGCAACCGCCGCCCCGCACGCGATGGAGCGGCTGGTCGGCGCCGGCTACCGCTCGGTCCTGGGCGTGTCGACGCTCGCGCCGGAGCCATTGGTCCGCGTGGCATTCTGGTCGAAGCAGCCGCTGGCGTTCAATCGCGCCCACGTGCCGCTCGCCCGTCGTATCGCCTACCACCTCGGGCTCGGGACACAGACCCGCACGCTCGGAAGAACGATCCCTCAGATCGACGACGACCGGGTGGAACGGGGCGACGCGCGCGTGCAGCGAGCCGTCGAACAGGCGACCGGGGGCACCCACGTGCATATCGTCGGCGAGTCCGCCGAATGGCGCGGGGTGCTGCGCAAGGCAACGCAGGTCGCCTCGACGGACACGACCGTGCTGGTAACCGGCGACTCGGGCACCGGTAAGGAAGTCGTGGCGCGGTTCATCCATGCGGCGTCTGCGCGCAGGAGCCGGCCATTCATCGCGCTGAATTGCGCCGCGCTGCCCGAGCAGCTGCTCGAGGCGGAGCTGTTCGGCTACGAACGCGGCGCCTTCACCGGCGCGCACCAGGCCAAGCCCGGCCAGGTGGAGCTCGCGTCGGGCGGCGTGCTGTTCCTCGACGAGGTCACCGAGATGAGCCTGTCCGCGCAGGCGAAGTTCCTGCGGGTGCTGCAGGAGCGCGAGTTCCAGCGGCTCGGTGGGACGCGCCTCCTGAAGGCGAACATCCGCGTCATCGCCGCGACCAATCGCGATCTGCGCAAAGCCGTCGAGCGCGGCGACTTTCGCGAGGACCTGTTCTACCGCCTCGGCGTCTTCGACATCCAGATACCGCCGTTGCGCGAGCGTCCCGCCGACATCGTGCCGCTGAGCGAGACCTTTCTGCAGGAGATCGGCAGGTCCTTCGGCCGGCCAGCCGCTGGTCTGACGCGCGAGGCACGACAGGCGCTTCTCCAATATGACTGGCCTGGAAACGTTCGAGAGCTTCGCAACGTCCTGGAGCGGGCCACGATTCTCAGTGAAGGCGCGCTCATCGACGCGGATCATCTGAGCCTGCAACCAGCGGCCAGGTCATCGCGCAACGACACCACTGACCTGAGCGCACTCGAACGCACCACGATTGCCAAGGTCCTGCAGGAATGCCGAGGAAACAAAACGAAAGCCGCGCGGCGGCTTGGGTTGTCGCGCACGCAGCTCCACTGGCGGGTCCGCAAGTACGGACTCGAGCAAGCTGCCACCGCGTAATCGCCAAGCAGTGCCGTGTGGTGATGGAGGTGACGTCATGCGTCGATCGAATCGAATGAAGCGGATCCTGCGCGAGCAGTGGGCATGTTTTCTCCCGTCCACGCTCAAACGGGGACGGTGAGGTTTTAGTAGTTCGCTGCAATCTTCGGGGCTAGCCATGACAAAGCATGCGGTCCTCGCATGGTCCTGGTGATGGGCGCCGTCGCGCCTCGACACTTGTTGGTGTGACCTGGTGCCATGCAGATTTATGTCACGACCTGCGTCGCACAGGAGCGTGCGACGAAAGAGAGGAACCTGTGGCGACTATCGATATGCGCGCGCTCACGCCGCTGACGACGACGAGACGCTGTCCGTTCTGCCGTGCGAGTAACCTCCGCTGGTTTGGGATTCTGCGCGTGTGCGTGGCATGCGCCAATGTGTTCCATTGGCGCGACGCGCTAAGCGAGTCGTGAGCCGGTCAGGTGACGACGGCTTCAGCCAATAACAATCAGTCTTGTCGGCGCAGCCTCAGGGGTCATTGGCGAAGCTCGTGATGGCCAAATTGGATCGAACAAGCGATGTATCTTCAGTGACCTAGAATGGCGGAGAGGGTGGGATTCGAACCCACGTGCCCTTTCGGACAAGACGCTTTCGAGGCGCCCCCGTTACGACCACTTCGGTACCTCTCCGTCTGGCGCGCGGCTCAATCGGCAATCAGCAATTGTGGGTGCGTGACGCTTGATTGCGTGGTCCGACCGAGCCTCGGCAAACCTCTATTTTACCCTGAACCTCCAGAGTCCGAAACAGGCCCTGATTCGGCCCGCCCGCTCCTCGCTACCGGCCGTTGCCGATCAGGAGAAACGGCGCCCAAAAGTAAGGATGCGCGTACGTCGCGGCGCTTTCGGCACTCTGCCCCCGCGAGGACGGCACTCGCGTGAGACCACGGGGTCGTGAGCGATCGGTCGACGGGTCGTCGGAGCCGCGCAGCAGCGTCAACTGGGCGCGCCGCAGCGCGTCCGCCTTCGATACCGGCGCAGCCTGCAGCCGGCTCCGGTAGAACACTTCCATCAGCACACGCGTACTGCGATCGGCGACGGGCCACAACGTCGCGATGACGGACTTCGCCCCCTTGCGCTGCGCCAGCATGCCGAAGCTCTCGACTTCCTTGCCGTTGGCGTCAGAGCCTCCGACCGCGGTGTCGCATGCAGAGAGCGTGAGCAGATCGACGTCGCTGAACAGCGCGAACTCCGCCGACAGATCGGCGACGGTCAGCCGCCGTCCGTCGCCGAGCAGCAGGAAGGAATCCTCCTCGCTGCCGGGGCGAAACTGGAAGTGGCTGGCGATGTGGACGACCGGCGGCCGCCGGCGAAGCGAGTCGCGCAGCGCGGATTCTGTGAACGCCTCGTCGAGCAGGACTCTGCCGGTGAGCAGTCCGTTCTCGCCGCCGGGCTGTCCGGAATCACGGAAGATGCTGCGCAGCTCCTCGGCCACGGCAGGCAGCGGGTCGAAACCCTCCATCGGCTTGGAGACTCCAAGTCCAAGTCCGTTCCGCCACGCTCCGGAGCGATCCTTGAGGCGATCTCTGCTCGCCGGCGTGAACAGCATCGTGCGGTAGCGCTCGACCAGGTACCCTTTGCCGTCATGAAGCGCGCTCAGGGGTACGTAGCGCAGGACGCCATCGAGCGACCACATGAGTGTCCGCGCACGTGCCTGCTGCAGATCGCGCGCCACCGGCCCGACGAGGATTGTGTAGAGCTCCTTTGCGAGCGGCAGGGGATCGCTTCGAGGATTCTGCAGCGCCTGGCGGAACGCCATGACCTTTTGGTTCAGGTCGGCGGAAGAAATCTCGAACTCGGCCGCCTTCTGCACGTCCGGCGTGATGATCATCACGACGTAGCGGCGTTCGGTGACGACGGTGTAGAGCACAACCGATCCGTCGCCGAGATCGCGCAAGGTGCTCGTGAGCCCTTCGGCCTCGCGAAGCTGGAACACGCGCTCGCTGGCATCGCGGCTCGAGCCCAGTTCGGTTTCAAGAGACGCGATGAATGACTTGAACGCCCGGCCCGCCGCCACGAGGTCGGCGTCGAGGCTGGCGAGCTGCGCGTCGTCTTCTGGCGTCCTGAGCTTGCGGGCCACGAGCGCGCTTCGTTCGCGGCCCAGAGCAACGACGCGGTCAGCGATTTCCTGGTAGCGCTGTTCCCACACACGTTCGTCGGGCGTGAGGTCGATTTTCTGCGCCTCGGCGGCGGCGCTGCGCCGCACGTAATCGCGCAGCTCGAGCTCTTTCAGAAAATCCAGAACCTGCTGCGCTTCCGGCAGACGACCCTGGGAGATGAGCAGATCCGCCAGATCTCGGTACACCTGCTCCTTCGATCGGAGGAAAGCGCGCTGCGTCTGGGGCTCGAGCTGCAGGATATTGGCGCGCACCGTCTGCAGCAGATTCACTGCCTGCTTGCCGTAGAACGTGGCCACGACCGGACGGTCGGCGGCGCGCCATGCCGCCATGAGATTCCCGAGCGTCAGCGTCTCGGCGGCCGTCAGCCGGCTCGCGCGCGCGAGCTGCAAAGCCTCGACGAACGCCGTGACCGCGGCTGGAACATCACCGCTCGTTGCGAGCGTCTGTCCCAGGCCGTTCAGCGAGTCCACCTGCCTCGAGTGATCGGCGATGCGCCGACCGATGTCGAGCGCTTCGCGGTAGGCTGTGATCGCGCCGCCGATGTCGCCGGTCGCGCGTCGTATGGCGCCGAGTCCGTCGAGGGCAGAGGCTTCGACGCCCGGCATCGCGATATCTTTCGCGCGCGCCAGCGACAGCGCCTCCTCGAAGCGTTCGCGGGCGCGCGCGTGATCGCCCTGCTCGCTGAACGTGTGTCCCAGCCTGACGAGCATCGCGGCCTCATCGGCCTTGAGACCGTTGCGGTGCGCGGTCCCAAGCGCCTGGTCGTACGACTCCGCGGCCCGCTGCGGTTGCCCAAGAAGACGGTAGACGTTCGCGACACGCGCGATCGCCCTGACCTGGCCTGCGCCGTCCTCGACGGATCGGCTGGCGTCCAACGCCTGGTGACTCACGTCGAGCGCCAGCTGATAGTCGCCGCGATCGGCGTAGAAGCCGCTCAGCCGGGTGAGGGCCCATCCTTCACGACGACGATCTTTCCGCTCCTGAAGAATCTGCCGCGACCGAGTGAGGTGCTCGAGCGCCTCATCGGTCCGCCCGAGGTTCTCGTACATCGTGCCGAGCACAAGCAGCGCGACGGCTTCCTCCTGACGGTCGCCTATTTCCTGGAAGACGGCCAGCGACTGCTTGCCATAGTCGAGGGCCTTGTTATGGTCTCCGAGCGCTAAGTACGCCTGGCCCATCGCTCCGAGCGTGACGCCATGATCCATCCGGACTTCGACTTCACGCTCGAGCGGCAGCGCCCGCTCGTAGTACGTCAGCGCTTTCGTCAAGTGCCCGACTTGCGCGTACGCCTGGCCGAGAGCACGCGTCTGCCACGCTTCCGTCAGGAGCGAACCAGCCCGTCGAGCAGTCTCGACTCCCTTCGAATAGGCGTCGATGACGTCCTGCGGTTTTCCCAGGTACGTCGAGGCCCACGCAATGCTGCCGTGCGCTAGTGCTTCAATGTGCAGATCGTTCACGCTGCGGGCGAGCGACAGCATCTCGTGAAACAGCGGAAGTGCCTCGCTCGGCGATTGCTGCTGAACCGCCAGTCCTATTCCGCGGATCGCAACCGCCAGCCCACGACGGTCGTTGATGGCTCTGAACACGTCGGCGGCCTCTTCGACGACAACTTTGTGCTCGGGATAGCGGCGCGCCCAATAGAGCGCAGACGCGTGATTGAGAAGCGCGCGCCCGATGAGACCCGGATCGTTTACGAGCCGGCTGAGCCTGACCGCCTCTTCGTGTGCCGAATCTTCGCCGCTCAGTGATTCCGCTTCTCCCGCCTGATCTTTCAGCGCTCGATACAGCTCCAGCGCCTCTCGGTATTTCGCGGGGGCTCGCTTGACGTACCGCATCAACCGGAGGACGTCGGCACTTCGAAGTACGGCGGCGGCTTCTCCGCGGCGATCCTGGTTCTCGCGGAACATCGTCAAAGCGAGATCGAAGTGCGACTGTGCGGCCCGCAACGATTCCGCGGTGGCTTCGCCGCGCAAGCGCTCCGCGCGTTCGAACACACGCAGCGCCTTGACGCGACGACGGTCGGCGTCCGACGCTCGACGAATCGTCTCCACGCGAATCTGAAACGTGCCCTGAGGAGCGTCGTTTTCCTTCGGCCGGATCGTCAGCGCATACGTGCCGGACTTTTCCGCAACGAGCTCGACGACCTCGTCTCCGGTCGTAAAGTGCGGCGTGTCGACTTCGGCGAGCCCGGTCGCATCAGGTCCGGCGAGCGTTGCGACGAGATCGATCGACGACTGCCGGAGTCGGATCGCGCAGAATTGATCGGCTTTCAGCTTGATGCTGTAGACGAAGGCGCCGCCGCCTGCGATGGGAGTGTCCGTCGTCTTCCCGCTGAGGGTGAGCGGGCGGGTTTTAGTGGGGACAGTCTGAGGCTGGCCAGAAGCCGCGCCCGCAGCGACCAGACAGACCCCGAGCGCCAGGGCGAACGTCGGCTGAGTATGAGGTCGCATCGGTCGCAGCGGTCCCCGAGCACGATTGTTGTACTGATGAGCTTTGGCGAGTCTACCTCCAGTTCAGCCCGAACCGCCACTCTGGCGACGTTCCTCGAAAAAACCCTGAATCATCCGGCGGCACTCGTCTTCCAGCACCCCGCAGACGACGTCGAGGCGATGGTTCAGTCCCGGCGTTTCGTGGGCGCGCGCGGCAGAGACGAGCGCGCCGGCCTTGGGTTCGAGCGCGCCGAAGACGACCTGCGCCACGCGCGCGTGGATCATCGCCCCGACGCACATCAGGCAGGGCTCAACGGTGACGTAAAGGATCGATCCCGTCAGTCGATAGTTGTCCACCGCGCGCGCCGCCGCGCGCAGCGCCACGACCTCCGCGTGCGCCGTCGGATCGCGGCTGGCGATCGGCTGATTGAATCCCGACCCCACGACCGCGCCGTCGAGCAGCACGACCGCGCCGACGGGCACTTCCCCGATCGCGCGCGCCTTCGCCGCTTCCTCGAGCGCCAGCCGCATCGCGTCGTCGGGGAGCATTTCAGTCGGTCGTTCGGTTGCTCGGTCGTGTCGGTCGGCCGGTCGGTCGACGACGGCGCGGTCACTTCGTCTTCGCCGATTCGCTCAGGAGCGACACAGGCGATGCGTCGATGAGCTCGGACCGCGTGAAGACACGAATCAGGTTGCCCGCCGTGACGAGCACGATCGGACCGATCACGAGGCCGATGAAGCCGAACGCCGCGGCGCCGCCGAGGATGCCCAGGAACACGACGAGGCCGCTGGCCGACGTGCGTCCGGCGAGCAGCAGCGGACGCAGCACGTTGTCCGCCATGCTGATGCCGAGCACGCCGAAGATCGTCAGCGTCACGGCGCGCCAGATCTCGCCCGAGAACGCAAGCCACAAGGCAGCCGGCACCCAGATGAGCGCGGCGCCCACGATCGGAATGAGCGAGCAGAATGCGATGACGACGCCCCAGATCACGGGCGCGGCGATCCCGACGATGAGGAACGCGAGGCCGCCGATGGCGCCTTGCGCCGCGGCGACGAGCAGGGCCGCGCCGACGCTGGCGATCACCATGTCGCGCGTCTCCCGCATCAGGCGATCGCGCTCGCGATCCGGCAGCGGCAGCAACTCACGCACCTGCCGTCCGAGCGCCTCGCCGTCGCGCAGGAGAAAGAACAGCGCGAAGAGCATGACGAACAGGCTGCCGATCGTCGCGAAGACGTCAGCGACCACCGCGCCGGCGCGCGGCGCGAGGAACGTGAGCGCGCGCTGAACGCCGTCGCGCAGGAGTGCCGACGGATCCTCCGGCAGCGTCACCGGACTGCGATCGCGGACGACGGTCCACAGCCGCTGGATCTGGGCAGGCGATGTCGGCGTCAGGTTACGGACGCGCTCCACGACCTGCGGGACCTCGCGCGCGAACATGGACACCAGCGTGACCGCCGGCGCAACGATCAGGATCGCGGCCATCAGCGTCGTCGCGAGCGCCGCACGGTTCGGGCCAATGCGCGGCTTCAGCTCGAGATGGACGCTGTGGAACATCATCGCGAAGACGGCCGCCCAGGCGAGCGACGGCAGGAACGGGCCGAGCACGAGGTACGCGAGGTACCCCATCAGGAGGACCAGCCCGTAGAAGAGCAGCTGCTGAAAACGTTCCTTGCCGATGTCAGGCATGAAGACCCGCAGGCATTGTACGTCCGGCCACGAGACTCCGCGAATTCGCGGCAACCGCCGATGCGCGCGGCGTGAACACGGGCGTCCGGACGCTGCGACACCGATTTGCCATGACAAGGATCGTGCGGTTGATCAATCCTGATTCGACTGCGAAGGGGCTTGAGCCTTGCTGGAGACGAACGAACGGTACCGCCGCCTGGTGGAGCTCTCGCCCGATGGCATCCTCATCAGCCACGACGCGCGAATCGTGTTCCTCAACCCGGCCGCCGCACGCCTGTTCGGCGCGGGCGCGCCGGACGAGTTGCTCGGCCGCTCCGTCTTCGACGTGTTCCACGCGCGCAGCCGCGCAATCCTCGAGCGGCGCATCGATCAACTTCTCGCGGGCGCGGCCGCGCCCCCGTTCGACGAACAGATCCAGCGGCTCGACGGCACGATGGCCGACGTCGAAGTGACCGGCAGCGTCCTCGAGGACGGCGACGCACGCTCGATTCAATGGATTCTGCGCGACATCACCGAGCGCAAGACCGCCGAGGCGGCGCTGCGCGAGAGCGAGGAACGCCTGCGGCTCGCCTTCGTCGGCGCACAGGAAGGCGTGTGGGACTGGAACCTCGAGACCGGCGCCGTCGTGTATTCGCCTCGCTGGAAGCAGATGCTCGGGTACGCCGAAGACGAGATCGAGTCGCACGTCGGCGAATGGGAGCGGCTGCTGCACCCCGACGACATGCCGCGCGCGCGCCAGCTGAACGAAAGCGTCGAGCGCGGCGATCCGATCTACGAGGGCGAATTCCGGCTCCTGCACAAGGACGGCCGCTACATCCACGTCCTGTCCCGCGGCTTTCCCGTGCGACGCGAGCCGGGCGGGCCCGTCGTCCGCATCGTCGGCACCCATTTCGACCTCACCGAGCGCAGACGCGTCGAGGCGGAACGCGCGCGCACGGATCTTCTCGCCAGACTGGTCTTCGCGCAGGAAGACGAACGGCGCCGCATCGCGCGCGAGATGCACGATCAGTTCGGCGAGCAGCTGACGTCGCTCAGCCGCGAAATCGCCGCGTTGAAGGAGGCGACCAGCGGCACCGAGCTTCTCGCCGCGCGCGTCCTGACGCTCGAACGAATCGCGCAGCAGCTCGATCGCGACGTCGACCATCTCGTCTGGGAGCTCCGCCCGACCGCGCTCGACGACCTCGGCCTCCGCGCCGCGCTCGCCAACTACGTGCAGGACTGGTCGGCGCGCGCCAGGATCGCCGCGCAGCTGCACACCTCGGGGCTGCTCGACGATCGGCTGCCGTCGGAGATCGAGACGACGCTCTACCGCATAGCCCAGGAAGCGCTGACGAACGTCGCGCGGCACTCGAAAGCGGAGAACGTCGACGTCATACTCGAGCGCCACGGCGACTCGGTGGTGCTCATCGTCGAGGACGACGGCGTCGGGTTCGAACCGGCCGAGACGCCGAGAACCGAACACGGATTTGGCCTGCTCGGCATGCAGGAGCGCGCCGCGCTCGTCGGCGCGACGCTGCAAATCGAGTCCTCGGCCGGACGAGGTACGACCGTGCTCCTTCGAATGAAGACCGAACCCGCGCAAGAGGCGCCCGATCATGCGTGAGTCGCAGAAGATCCGCGTGCTGCTCGCCGACGATCACGTGACCGTCCGCCACGGCCTCAAGCTGCTGGTCGACGGGCAGCCGGACATGGAAGTCGTGTCGGAAGCGAGCGACGGCGCGAACGCCGTGCAACGCGCGCTCGAGATCAAGCCGGACGTCGTCGTGATGGACATCTCGATGCCCGGGATGAACGGCCTCGTCGCGACACGCACGCTGAAGCAGCAGCAGCCGGCCATGGCCATCATCACGCTCACCAGGCACGGAGACGATGCGTACCTGCAGGAGCTGCTGCGCGCGGGCGTGTCGGGATACGTGCTGAAGCAGAGCGCGCCGGCGGAACTGCTTCAGGCAATCCGCGTCGCCGCCAGAGGCGGCCAGTACCTGGACTCGACGCTGACCGCGCGCGTGACCGCGGGCTTCCTCGGACGCGAAAGCAAGCGCGTCGGCAAGGCGGGCGCGACCGTCACCGAGCGCGAATCCGAAGTGCTGCGCTTGATCGCGTCCGGATACAGCAACAAGGAGATCGCCGGACGCCTGGACCTGAGCGTCAAGACCGTCGAGGCCCACAAAGCCAACGCCATGCGCAAGCTCGGGCTCACCGGTCGGATCGATATCGTTAAATACGCAATTCTGCAGGGATGGCTGGGATCAGAGTAGCCAGGGTGCCAGGGTGCCAGCACCTTCGCCCTTGCACTCGGCACTTTCCCATTGCACTCGGCACTTTCCCCTTGCACCCTGCACCCTGGCACCCCGGCACCCTGGCACTCTGGGACCCTGAAGTAAGGGCTTTTCCCTAGGACTCTCCCACCGTCTTCCCGATTGTTTGACCCACCACCCGGGCGTAGAGTCGCGGCGTGCGCGGTTCTGCAATCCCTGAAGGAGGCGAGCATGGAGAACACGACGAACGTTGTCGACGCAGGCGGGCCGGTGGTTGAATCCGGCATGCCGCTGCCGAAAGACTGGCGCACGGCACGGGCATCGCGCGTGTATCTCAACCTGATGGGAACGCCGCGCGTCAATCTGCTTCTGGTCGGGATCGACAGCGGCGTGTGGAACGTGCTCAGGACGCTGCTACCCGATCTGCACGAGCCGATCGCGACGTGGTCGGCGGGTCAGCGTCTGGTGCTGCCGCCGGTGTCCCGCACCGGCACGTTGATCCTGCACGACGTCGGCGCGCTTTCGATGGACGAGCAGCGCAGGCTGCTCGAGTGGTCCGAGCGGGCCGCGGGCCTTGCGCAGATCATCAGCACCTCGTCGACGCCGCTGCTGCCGCGCGTGCGCGCGGGCGCGTTCATCGAGATCCTGTACTACCGGCTGAACACGGTGTCGGTGGACGTGACGGAGATCGGCGAGCGGACGCTCGGGCCGATGTAACCGGGCGGTTGCCGCGCGCTACGACGCCGCGGGCGCTACTGCGCTGACGAGATAGGATCCGAGAAGGTCGCCGGTGCTCGCACACGCGCGGGTGTGCGTCCGGCAGATTCGGCGCAGCGCATCGGCACTCACGGGGTTGCCGAAGTGAACCGACGAGTACCCGCAGAGCAACGTGAACGAGTGCCGCGCGCCCAGATCGTTCCACATCTCTTCGAGCTGTGCCGCAGCCTCGAAGTCCCCCTCGGCCGCCAGCAGATCGACGATCTCCCCGTACACCCGCAGACGCTTTCCACGAGACACGAGTTTTCGGACGAGCGTGCCGGCCGTCTCCTCGAAGAGATGGCGGCGCGGCCTGCCCTGGCGCATGAACTGATTCATCACGTGAGGGGCGTCGCGAACCGTCAGCCTGCCGGAAGCCACGGCCTCATCGGGATCCACGCCTCGGGCCGCGAGCTCGACGGCTGTCGCCTGCCAATGCTCGAAGCTCATCACTAACAGGACCGGGTCGCGCTGTGCGAGCCCCTCCCGGGCAAACTCCGCAACGGCGTCGCTGAGGGACTGCGCATCGTCGAAAAGCTGGACAATATGCTCCACGGTGGCACCCTGCATTCACACGTGTAACTCTGGGGGCCCGAATCGTATTGATGTCCGACGCCGTAGCGCCGTTTTTCACGGTTTAGCGCCCGGATCGTATATGACAAGCATCACGCATGCCCGCGGGGGGCCAAGTGGAGAGGTCTAGCGGATGGCCGTGAGGGGGCCTAGATCAACGGCTTGAGCTCCCATTCGGGATCGTCGACCAGCGCCCCATATTCCTCGGGGGAGATCGAGCGGTTTCCGTACTGACAGGACACCACGAAGAGGCCCCGGCCCTCGTGCCAGTCAGCGCGGGTGACTCTCGCGGCAAACGTGCGGCCGGAGCTCGTGCTCAGCTCGAGCGTCTCGTCCGGCTTGGGAATCGCCGGGACCTGGATCATCTTCTTGAAACGCACGGCGCTGTGATCGATCGGATACCCGTTCTCGTCCAGCGCGCGAACCTTCATGTTCGGCACCCGCAAGCTCACTTCGACTTCTCGTGACATACCGTCTCAATTCCTGGCGTAGCGTTCGGCGGCGCGAGCCTTCGCGCGCGCGGCCCATTCTTCCCGATCCCTCGGTGGCGACGACGTGACCAGCGTGTCGATCAACCGCCGCGCGACGGCGGCCACTTCGTCGACGGCCTGATCGAAGGCTGTCTCGTTCGCCTGCGACGGCTTCGTGAACCCGGACAGTTTCCTGACGAACTGCACCGCCGCGCCCCGCACTTCTTCATCGGTGGCCGGCGGCTCGAAGTTGAACAGCGTTCGGATGTTCCGGCACATGGCTACATTGTACGCGTCAGCGGAGGGTGGCCGTGCGCCCTTTGACCGTGGATGCGAGCGCGCGCAGCCGCACGGCGTCGGGCCCGGTCGCGCGTCCGGCGTCCTGCTCGAGCTGAACCGACAGGGACTCGAGGTCCTTCGCGGCCGCCGCCATCTTGTCCTTCGACGATCCGGCCTTGTCCGCGCGCTCGAGCGCGGCGACGATCGCCGCGGCGCGATCCGGCTGCACTGCCTTGGCGCGCGACAGCTGATCGAGATACGCCCGCGCGACGGCCGTCGTGGCGGGCCACGTCACGCGCGGCTGCGTCTGCGCGTTGAACACCGTCGCACGCACGGCGGTCGCGGCGTCGATCTCGTTCTGCGTCAGGTGCTCGCTCGGCGTGAGCCTGAAGACATCCACGCCGCGCGCGATCTCGGCGCCGTAGATGTAGCCGTTGTACCAGTAAGTCGACCAGTAGCCGCCGGTGATGAGCTCCGTCGCGCTCAACGGTCCGCGATCGAAGAACGCGATCTCCACCGGCTTCGACGCGTCCGTGAAGTCGAACACGGACACGCCGCCCTGATACCACGCCTGCACCATGATGTCGCGTCCCGGAACGGGAATCAGCGATCCGTTGTGCGCGACGCAGTTCTCCGTCGCGGTCTGCGGCGCCGGCAGCTTGTAGTAGCCGCCGAACGCCAGCTTGCGATCGACGACGTTGAAGATCGCGTCCGCGCCCCAGGAGTGATTGTCCGTCGCGAGGCATCGCGGGCGCGTGCCGCCGCCCCATTCGTCGGTGTAGACGATCTTCGATCCGTCGTTGTTGAACGTCGCCGAATGCCAGTACGCGAAGCTCTTGTCCACCACGTGATCGAGTCGCACCGGCTTCACCGGATCCGAGATGTCGAGCAGGATGCCGTTGCCCGAGCACGCGCCGGCCGCGAGGCCGATCTCGGGAAAGACGGTGATGTCGTGGCACTGATTGGTGACGCTCGTCGTCTGCGTGCCGGGCCCGTGAGTGCCGCCCGGCCACAGCCCCGAGATGGCACCGGTCGACGTGTCCGCGAAGATGCGCGGACGATTGACGATGCGCGCCTTGTCGGGCGCAGCGATCGGGATCTGAATGACGTCGATGCTGAAGAGCGCCGTGTTCGGGATTCTCCTTCGGATCGCCGCCCGAGCAGATCGACGAGCTCCTCTCCTGCGCGAACCGTGCCCGTGCCCGATCCGTACACGTAGATGTTCTCTTTGTCCCTCGGGTTCGTGACGAGCGTGTGCGTGTGCGAGCCGCGGCAGGTCTGGACCGCCGCGACCTGCTTCGGCTTCTTCACGTCGCGTGATGTCGAACACGCGGACGCCGCGGAAGCGCTCGGCGCTGACCGCAGTCTGGACGCCCTGCGTCCCGCAGTCGAGCCGTCCGCGCGTCTGCTCCACCGACATGATCAGGAGATTGCCGTGGACCGAGAGGTCGCCCTGGCCGCCCGGGCAGACGATCGACGCAACGAGCCTCGGCTTTCGCGGGTTCTCGACGTCATAGATGTTGAAGCCGTGAAAGCTCCCCATGAAGAGGTGATTGCCGCTGAAGGCAATGTCGGAATTGGCGAAGCTCAGCATGTTCGCGCGCGGATCGGGCTTCGCGCCAGGCTTGGCGGCTTCCGCCGCTTCCTTTTCCTCTTCCTGTCGGATCCTTCTCGGGAGGCGTCGGCTCGCCGGCGGGCAGTCTTCGGATCGAAGAAGCCTGGCGGTTTCGGCAGGCTCGCGACGAGCTCCAGGTTCCGCGCCGCCTGCCCGGCGTCCTTCATCCCGGCCTTCAGCCCGACCCGCGGATCGGCGGGCGCGGGCGCCTGACGCTCCTCGGCGCTCCCCGCGATCACGAACGAGAGCAGCACCGCGACACAGAGGAATCTCACCGATCTCATGCTTCTAGGGCTCCTTGAACTGCGCGAGCATCGCGCCCATGCGGTCGATCTCCATGCGCTGATCGGCATCGACGTCGGACGCAAACGCGTAGATGTCCGACTCCTGGCCCGCGCCCGGCTTCGAGAACAATTCCTTCACCATGACGAGCGCGCCGTCGTGATGCTTGATCATGAGCTCGAGGAAGAGCCTGATCGAAGGCACCGCCCTTCGCCTCCGCGAGCCGGCTCATCTCGTCCGGCGTGAGCATGCCGGGCATGAGCGGCGCCCCGCGCGCGTGATGCGCGTGCGCGTCGGGGATCTGTTCGCCGCGTGCCTGCAGCCACGCCTGCATCATCCGGATTTCGTCCGCCTGGGATACCTCGATGCGCCTCGCGAGCAGCTTCATCTCCTCGCGGCTCGGTACGGGAAGGCAGCAGAGCGGCCATCTCGAGCGCCTGGGCGTGGTGGCCGATCATACCCTGCATGAACTGCACGTCCGCCGGAGTGTGCCGGATCTTCGAGAGGTCCGCCGCCGTCCGCGCGTCGATCACCCGGCTCGCCTCGCCCGGCGCACCGGGCTGCACGATTGGCGCTCCGGCGCCGTTGCCCGCAGTCTTGCACGCGCCCGCCGCCATCGCCAACACAATCACGGAGACGGCCGTTCGGATCATGTCGCTGCTAATAGAATACAGCCGGTCGTTCGGTCGTTCGGTCGACCGGTCGCTCGGAGAACCACCGGACGACCGAACGACCGGTCGACCGAGCGACCGAGCAACCGAGCGACCGAACATTGATCGCAATCAATTGGCTGCCAGCGCATACGCAACCAATCCGGTCGGTCCGGCCGCCTGGGTGTCCACGGCCGCGGCTGCGGTGACGAGAAGGTACTGACGCCCGCCAAGCTCGTACATCGACGGCGATCCGCTCGTCGCGCCGCCCAGCTGCATTTCGTGCACTTGCCTCCCGTTCGCGCTGTCGTACACGTGAACCTTCCGGTCCGCCGCCGTCACGAACAACAGGCCCGTCGCGGTGGGGATAATCCCCCCCTTCACCGTCGACGCCGATCCGGTTCCCTTCACGCCCTGATCGACGAGCCGGAGATCGTCTCCGAGACCAATCTGCCATTTGATCGCGCCCTTGTTCAGGTCGTACGCGGTCAACGTGGTGTACGGCGGGCTGATGATCGTCGGATAGAGCCCGAATCCCTCGGTGACGTAACGTCCTTCCTTCACCACTTCGGGCGGAGCGCCGCGGCCCATGTTGCGAAGCTCGCCAGGCTTCAGCAGTCGCAGGATCGTCGGTACGTTGAACCCAATCACGTACACGCTCCCGTCGTCAGGGTTCGCGGCGGTGCTGCCCCAGTTCGATCCGCCTTGATTGCCCGGCATGTGAATCACTTCCTCGAAACCGATCGGTGTGAAGGGCCCGTCGTTCCGCGCTGCCAGGATGCGTCGCCGGAACGCCTCCCGCTCCTCGGGCGTGAGAATGTGGGGATTCAAGTCGTCGGCGGTGAACGTCTGCCGGGAGAACGGCGGCGGGTTCGTCGGAAACGGCTGCGTCGGCGACAGCTCCTCGCCCGGCACGCTCGTGTTCTGCGGAACGCGGCGCTCTTCGATTGGCCAGATGGGCGTGCCCGTGGCGCGATCGAACACGTAGAGGTATCCGGTCTTGCTCGCCATCGCAACGACGTCGACGGCGCGGCCGTTGCGGCGGATGGTCGTCAGCTGCGGGGCGGAGTTGTTGTCGAGATCCCAGATGTCGTGATGAACGGTCTGGAAGTGCCAGAGCCGTTTTCCAGTCCGCGCGTCGAGCGCGATCAGGCAATCGCCGAACAGGTTGGCGCCCTTGCGGTACCCGCCATAGAAGTTGTACTTGGGGCTGCCGGTCGGCACGTACACGATGCCGCGCCGCTCGTCGATGGACTGCTCTCCCCAGTTGTTCGCGCCGCCGACGGTCTTCCACGCGTCCGGCGGCCACGTGTCGTAGCCGAACTCGCCGGGACGCGGCACGGTGTGGAACGTCCAGACCAGGGCCCCCGTGCGGACGTCGAAGGCGCGGATGTCGCCTGGCGCCGACGCGTATTCCTGATTCGTGGCCGAGCCGAGGATGATGAGGTTTTCGAACACCCGGCCGGGCGTGCGGCTCTGCTGGTTGATCGTCGACGGATCCCGATCGAGGCCGACGCGCAGGTCGACGCGACCGTTGTCGCCGAACGACCGGATTGCCTGCCCCGTCCTGGCGTCGAGCGCCTGCAGCAAATTGTTCGCGCTGAAGATCAGGCGGCGATCCTTGCCGTCCTTGCTCTCCCAGTAGTTGACGCCGCGCGCGTTGAACCCCGGGACGGCCTCGCTCGCCCAGAGCTCCTTTCCGGTCGCCGCGTCGAGGGCCACGAACGAGTTCTTCGCGCCGCGCGCGAAGACGGTGCCGCGCACGACGAGCGGATTGAAGTCGGTCTGACCCGGCGCGTACGTCCACGCGACCGACAGCCGGCCCACGTTGGACTTCGTGATCCCGGTCGCGGCGACGAACCGCGAGCTGTCCGGACCGCCCGCATAGTCGCGCCACTCGCGCTGGCTGCTGGTGGAAACCGGTCCGCTCGCCACGCTCGCGGCTGCGAGCAGCATCGCGGGCGCGACGATGCCCGCGATCCGGCGCAGGCGCAAGGTCCGTTGACAGGACATCGATGAGATCCTCCGCGCTGGATCGATTTTGAGAATGCTGTAGTGTCCACCTTCAGGTGGACCCGTCCCGTCCGGCTAAAGCCGGACACTACAGCGTTCTCGGTCGCATGAGCCTACACCGGGTGCCCGCCTGACCGCAGGCCAATACCGTCGCCGGTGCCGTACCGGCAACCGGGCGGCGCCGTTGTGGTAACGTAGTCAGCGCTCAATTCCGGACAATTCGAAGCAGGTTGTCGTCGACCTCGGATAGCTCCCCCTCTACCCGAATGACGACGACAGAGCAGAGCTGATGAGTCGACGGCTGATAATCCTCACCGCGGCGCTGCTGGCGAATGCGGCGACGCTCGCTGCTCAGGGGGCGGCCCCCGCCAGACCACAGTCTCCCGATCAGGAGGCCCCGAAACCCTTCCGCGTGTCCGTCGACGTGGTGGCGGTGGACGTGCAGGCCATCGATCGCGAAGGCAAGCCCGTTCCCGATCTCGGCCCCGAGAAATTCTCCGTCACCATCAACGGCCGCCGCCGGCGCGTCGTCTCGGCCGAACGAATCGGGATCGACGACCGCGAGGCGGGGCGATCGAGCGGAGGCGCGGGAGCCTCGGCGTATCTGAGCGGGCGCGTGATCGTCATCGCGGTCGACTGCGTGAGCTTCGACGCGACGGCGTCGCGAGGCGTGATTCAGGCCGTGCGGCAGTTCGTCGGGCAATTGTCGCCGGACGACTACGTCGGCCTCTCGGCGTACCCGAACGGACCCAAGGTCGATCCGACGACGGATCATCCAGCCGTCCTCAAGGCGCTCGACAGGGTCGTGGGCCAGCGGGATCTCGCGGAGATGACGCAGTTCCACGTGAGGCCGTCCGAGCTCGTGGACGTCACGCGCGAGTTGAACCGCGGCGGCGGACCGACGGTCGACGCGATCCTCCTCAGAGAATGCGGCAATCCGGTGGAGCCGACCTGCCAGCACCGGTTCGTGACGGACATCACGGGCACCGCGCTCTACTACGAAGGCGAGGCGTCCGCGAGCCTCGGGATGCTGCGTTCGCTCGTCAGCGAGATGGGGGCGTTCACCGGCCGCAAGACGCTCGTCCTCATCAGCGGCGGCATGATCGCGAGCGACGTCCCGGGCGGACGACCCGATCTGAGCGAGATGGGCATTCGCGTGGGCAAGGAAGCCGCGATTGCGAATACGGCGATCTACACGCTCTTCATCGACTCGAGCTTCATCCAGCGGTTCTCCGCGCAGGAACGGCTCGGCGACAAGAATCTCAGCAACTGGAACCGGGACAGCGCGCTCCTCGGGCGGTGGCTCGAGCAGTTCTCGGGTGCCGCGGGCGGCGCGCTCTTCAGCGTGCAGGTGGGGAACGCGGAATCGGCGCTGACGCGCATCCGCACTGAACTGGCTTCCTACTATCTCCTCGGCGTCGAGCCGGACGATCAGGATCGCGACGGGCGCACCCACGAGATCACGGTCAAGACGAATCAGCCGAACGTCACGATCCGCGGACGGCGATGGGTCACCATACCGAGGCGCATTGCGTCGTCCGGCGCGACGAAGCCGGTCAAGACGGCGGAGCCCACCGCGCCGCCGGCAGGCGCGCCAGCGTCCATCGCACCCGCCGTGCCCGCTCTGCGCGCGGTCTCGCCTGAAGTGCAGTCGATTGCCGACACCTTCGATCGCGGCAACTACGCGTCCGTGCAGAAGACGCTCGCGGAGTCGAACAACCTCGCCAACATCATCCGGTCGTTCCGGCTGTCGGACAGCCCGTGGCCGCACGATTCGAAACGCACGGCGGTCTTCGCGCTGGAGATGGCGCTGGCGGGACTGCGCAGCGACAACGGCTTCGCGCGCGAGGAAGGCGGGCGGCTGCTCGGCGAGTATCACGCGCGCGTGAGGCAGCCGGACGGCGCCGACGATTTCGAGTGCTGGTGGTTTTTCACGGAGGCAACCGCGCTCGAGGGCCTGTTCATGCCGGAGAACGCGCTGCTGTTCATTCCGCGCGCGCTGCAGCGGTGTCCCACGAACCCGCGGCTCCACCTCGCCTACGCGTTCGTGTCCGAGCAGCAATGGCTGCGCGGCGGCATGACGCCGGCCCAGGAGCTCGAGGTCGTCGGCCGCTACGAGGCCGCGATGAAGTTTCCGCAGACGGAGGCGGAGGCGCGCGTGCGCGGCGCGCGGTTCCTCTACTCGCTCGGACAGCACGATCGCGCGCTCGAGCTGCTGACGGCTACGGTCACGCAATCACAGGACCGGGAGCTCCGGTACTTCGCGGAGCTCGTGCGCGCGCAGATTCAGCGCGCGCGCGGACGTTCCGACGAAGCCGTCGCCGCGTACCGCGCCGCGCTCACGACGTGGCCGGGCGCCCAGTCGGCGCGCGTCGGCCTCATGACGCTGCTCCTCAACCGCGGCGATCGCGAAGGCGCCGCGGCGCTCGCCGAAGCCGCGCAGACGGGCCCCGAAGAAGAATTCGATCCGTGGTGGACGTATTGGCTGGGCGACTATCGCGGGTACCCCGCGATCCTCGACAAGCTTCGCGGGATGACGCGATGACGGGGCTTCCGGCCATCGCTGGCGCCATGGCCATGGGCGCAGCCGTCCTCGCCGCGCAGTCGGCGGGCACACAACCTACTGCTCCCCAGCCGCCGGCACCCTCGTCCGTGTTTCGTGCCAGCGCCGATGCCGTCAGCGTCGACGTTTCCGTCCGGCGCGACCGTCGATCGGTCGTCGGCCTGCAGGCCGCGGACTTCGAGATCCTCGACAACGGCGTGCCCCAGCAGATCACCGACGTCAGCTATGAGAGGCTGCCGATCGACGTCACCGTCGTGCTCGACGTCAGCGCAAGCGTGACCGGCTCGGTCCTCGACGATCTGCGCCGCGCGCTGCGGCAGCTTCGCGCCGACCTCGGCAAGCAGGATCGCCTGCGCCTTCTCACGTTCAACATGCGGGTGCGCAGGCTGGTGGACTTCGGCGATCCCGCGGCCGCCGCGGACACGGCGATCGCGTCGCTCACGGCGTCCGGCAGCAGCGCGGTCTTCGACAGCCTCGCCGTCGCGCTCTCATCGTCGGTCCCGCCCGGCCGCCGGCAGTTGATCGTGCTGTTCAGCGACGGTCAGGACAGCAGCAGCATCACCGACGCGGACGCGCTGCTCGACGTCGCGCGCCGCAGCACGCCGACGGTGGCTGTCGTGCTGTCCTCGCCTTCCCGTCAGCGTCCGGCGTCGCTCGTGCGCACCTCGACGAAGCTGTCGTCGGCGACCGTCGGCGACCTGTCGGATCAGATCGCGGCCGACACCGGCGGGTTCGTGGCCGCGATTGCGCCGGGCGAGAACGTCACGTCGACCTTCCGCCGCGTGCTCGAGCAGTTCCGCACCAGCTACGTCCTCTACTTCATTCCCAACGGCGTCGACCGCCAGGGCTCGCACACGCTGGACGTCCGCGTGAAGAACGCGAAGGCCGAAATCCGCGCGCGGCGCGGATACGTCTGGCGGTAGAACCTGCCGAGACAGCTGTAGTGTCCGGCTTTAGCCGGACCCGACTGGTCCGCCTGAAGGCGGACACTACATCCGATCTGAATCCTGGACTACTTGACGGTCACGCGCACCACCGCGGCAGGCTCGAACTGCGCGGTGACGGTGCTGTGCGGGAAGACGACGACGTCGTACAGCCCTGGCGCGAGCCCCTCGACGACGAGCTCGTAGAGAGAGTCCTTGAAGCGCTCACCGTAGTACGCGCCCACGTCTGGCCGACCGGCGCGCGGGCGCGCCTCGCCGAGGAAGATCGGCTCCGCGCCGGATCCGGGGTTCGGGTACGCCCAGACGTGAACGGCGTCGATGCCGACTCCCGACTGCGCGGCGCGATCGATCGCCCAGCCCGCCACGATGAACGTCGAGGGAACGTCGCCAGGCACCGGCATGTCGATCGCCATCTGCACATCCGACGCGTTGCGATGGCGCGGTTGCAGCACGATCTGGACGGCAATCCGCTCCGAGCGTCCGTCCGGCATGATGCGGACGAACAGAAGATCGTAGGCGCCGATGAAGCCTGCCCCAGGCTGCCAGTAGAAGCGACCGGTCGCGGCGTCGAGCGTGGAGCCGATCGGCAGCGGACGCCTCTCCCCTCCGACGATGTGATAACCCTGATATCGCGAACCCTGTGACGGGTCGTTATCGGCCGCGAGCTTGATCTCGATGCGTTCGAGCTCGTGACCCGCGATCTGGCGCGTCCGGCCGGTGAACGGCACCGCTTCGAACGGAGCCGCCTCGTCGTCACCCTGTCGGACGAGGATCGATCCGCCGGATTCAACCGACGCACCCTGGTCCTCGACGGCGGTCGCGGCCTCGACGACGGACTGCACCAGCGACCCGCCGCCGCTGTTGTCGATCGTGAAGTAGCGGCTGCCGATTCCCTTGGTCTCCCCGGCATCGTCGGTCACGACCCAGGCGATGGTGTGCAGGCCATCCGCGTAGGCCGTCGTGTTGAGCGCGAAGCCGCCGACGGCGTTGTTCGTGTTGTTGTAGCCCGGGAAGAGCGTCTGGATGTCCGAGCGCGCGCCGAGCGCACCCGGATGACCGACGACGACGCCGTCGACGATGACGGAGATGGTCGATCCGTTGAACGGGATCGTCTTGGGTTGCGGCGTGAGCACCCACCCGAAGTTCAGGAACGCGGGGCCCGACGCAATCTGGGTGAGGCCCGGCGTATCGATCGATCCGAACGGTTTCAGCGAGCTCGCGTTGTCCGACGTGAACGTGCGCGAGCCGAGCAGCGCGGAATTCCCGTCGCGATCGGTCGCGATCGCGTGGAACGTGTAGGTGCCGTTCCCCCGGTTGGGCAGCATGTTCGTCAGGACCATGACGCCCCACCCGCCGCGATAGTTCAGCGGCAGCTGCGGATACGCCGACTCGACGTCCGGACGAGCGCCCGGGATGAACGACGCGTCGCTCACGTACACGGGACCCGCGGCCTCGGGCGGTACGGCGTCCCTGAATATCTGGAGCCTCGTCACGGCCACGTCGTCCAACGCCCAGCCGGTGACGGCGAACGCGCCGCTGATCCCCGTCGCTCCCTGGAGCGGCGTGTCGATCGTTCCAAACGGCGGATTGGAAGTTCCGGCGGGAATGATCGAGACGCGCACGCTCACGGTTGGCGCGCTCGAGGAACCGTTGACCGTGAGCGCCACCGTTCCCGTCGCGGTCCCGGTCGCGGGCAACCCGGTCGGGACGACGGTGATGTTGAATCGTCCTGTTCCCGTGCCAGTGCCGTTCGTGATCTGGATCCACGGCTGATTCGCGGATGCGGTCCACGTGACCGTGCCCGTGCCGGTCTGAGTGACCCGAACGGTCTGGGCCGGCGTGGAAGTGGTCAATGTTCCGCCGGACGAGACGACGCCGAAGTTCAAGGCGGCCGGTGCCACCGCCAGCGTCGGCGGCGCGGGTGGCGGCGCCACAGGCAGACCCTTGAGGCGCATCGCGGGATCGCCGAAGAAGATCCACGAGCGTCGGACGTCGGAACTGAGGACGCCGCTCTTGGCGGCGGCGACCGCGTCGCCCAGCGTGCCCTGGGCGCCCTGTGTGAAGAGAAGCCTGAAGAGCTCGTCGTTCATCACGCCCTGGGGCTCGGCCTCCGTCAGGCTCGACGACGCCCACACGGCAACCGCGCCGCCGTTCGCGCGAAGGAGCGTCTCGGCGAGGCTCGCTTCGTCGTCTGTGGACTGGAAGAATCCGTTGAGGCAGTTCATCGCGACGACGAACGGCAGGCGCGATCCAGTCGTGGTCCAGTTCGTCCCGATGTCGGCCCTGCTCAGCAGCTCGCCGCTCGTGCCCCAGATGTACGAGGATCCGTGGCCGAGATAGTTGACGATCAACTGTCCCTCGGTCACGCGGGAGAACAATGCCGTGCGCAGCGGCCCGACACCGATGTCGTCTCGATAGAGTTTGTGCGTCGTGAAGCTGGCCGGCACGCGCGTCGCGGCGCCATCGCTGGACGCGCGGAACCGCACGGTCGGGTCGTCGGTATCGGTCACGAGCGTGATGTTCCTGGCCCACTCGCCGCCGGGGCCGGCGTCGTACGCCGCGAGCTTGCCAACGATCGTGGCCGCCTGGCCGGCCGTGCGAACGGGCAGCCGGCCGATCGCGATGTCCGGGACGCCGTCGCCGTTGCCGTCGACGAACCAATCGTCCGACGCGGTCTCCAGCTCGATCTCCGCCATGTCGACGAGCGCCGTCGGGACGAAGTCTCCGAACCCGCGCCCTTCGTAGTCGCGCGGATCGAACGTGGCGTCGCCTGCGAGCAGGACGTAGCGCGGCGGCACGGTCCAGCCGCGCGCCTGCGCCAGGAAGTCCTTCAGCGCGCCCGGCGATCGCACGCCGAATCCGAACTCGTCGTACACGTCCTCGATCGAAACGACCGTCGCCTGCAACCCCTGCGACGCTCGGTGAGCGGCGAGCGGCGTCATCTGGTTCAGGAAATCGGGATGGCTGACGATCAGATAGTTGTGCTGGTTGGTTACCGCGTTGAGCGATGACGGCTGATTCGCGGCGACGAACACCGGCGTCTTGATCGCCGCGTCGGCAAACGCGAACAGCGTGCGCGTACCTGCGCCGGACGTCTGGACGTCGACCGAACCGGGCGACCCCGCGGTCGCCGGCAACTCGATCTGGGCCTCCGTGTCCGTGATGTCGACGACGCGGATCGGGCTGCCGGTGAAGGCGCCGATCGTCACCGTGCGCTGGGCGTCGGCGGTCAGCTCGAGCTCGTTGTCGGTGGCCTCGTTCGTGTGCCAGTAACTCAGGCGCAGCGTGTCGAACAGGCTGAAATCGGCTTCGCCGCCGAGCGCTTCCAGCTGGACGACGTTCGCCCCGTCGAGGATGAGATTGTGCGCTACCGTCAGCGTCGCGGATCCCAGGTTGCGGCCTTCGAACGTCACGGTCCCGACGGGCGTTCCGTTGAAACGGACTGCGACCTGATGGCCGACAGGATCGGATGTGAGCGTGACGCCCTGGAGAGTGACTTCGAGCATCGCGGCGCTCGGCGCGGAGGCGTCGGGGCGGCGCACGTTCACGGTCACGTCCACAGCTGGCGTTTCAGGCGTAACAGGCGTGATCAGCTGGCCGAACCAGTTCTCGGCGCTTCCATTGCGGAGCGCCGCGAAATAGATGCTGCGATCCTTGCGCTCGACGGTTCCCCAGAACCGCGGCGCTCCCGCCGGGCCGGGACTCGCTGGCGGCGCGTCCTGCACGCGAAGCCCGGTGCCGGTACCCCACGTAAGCCAGTAGACCGCGGTATCGGCGTACGGTGTGTCGACGCCAGTGCCGTAGAACTCGATCGCGTCCGTGGGATTGAACTGGCCGTCGCCCGCGCCCGTGACCTTCATGGGCTGCTCGACGCCATCGAGATACAAGCGAAGCATCGCGGGATCGACCGACCCGGGCAGACCCGCAGCAACGAGCGCCGGCTGGTTCACGCGATACCAGCCCGACACGCGCAGGCCCATCTTCACCGCGGGCTGACCGGCGATCGCCCATTGGGTCTGCCGCGCTTGCTCCGCGGCCGCCGCCGCCTGGATGGACATCGGGGCCGACGCCGACATCGACATCGACATCTGCCGGCCCACGAGAGGCTCGGCTTCGTTGACTCGCGGTTCGGACTCCGGCGACGCGGAGAACCGTTCCTCTCGGTGCCCGACACCACGGCCGAGTCCCGCGAGCAGCGGACTGTCGGCGGCAAGCGGCTCGCCGGGCCGGGCGAGCGCGCCACCCGGCGTGATGGGCCCGTGCCACGTGCTCTTGCCGTTGAAGTCGACGTCTTCCAGCCAGTACACCGCCTGCGGCGATTGCGCGGCGGCCTCGCGATCCCAGTAGCTGTAATTCTGCTCGGACGTCACGCGGTTTCGCGCGCCGACGGTCAAACCTGATCCTGCGACAAGCGATCGCGTGACGCGCGTGCGTCGTTCACCGATCTCCCGATAGAGATGGAAGCCCAGGTTGCTGACTTCGTAGCCGGTGCGCCACGCCAGGTGTACGCCCTGCGTCTCGCGCGAAGCCGTGAAGGAGATGAGCCGCACTTCCGTGACGGCGAGCGGCGCGAGGCTCAGGTACAGGATCTGTGTCGCCACGGCGTCGTTCGTCGTCCAGTTCAACGAAAAGCCGTCGGCGCCCATCGCGGTCAGGTCCGCCTCCGCGTTGATCGCGGGCGTGTTGTTGTCGACCTTCATGAAGACCTTGCTGGTCTTGCTGATGGCATCGACGCTCATGGTGCCCGAACCGTTGGCGTCCTGGAACGCAGAGCTTCCCTCGGTCGTGCCGTCGGAGGCGCCCAGGCCGAAGCGGCTATGAGCGACAGGCGCGGCCGACGTGGTGTTCTGCACGCTCGCGAGCATGACGAGGCCGGGCCTGAAACCTACGCCGGTGATTGGCTGGGACGCGGGCGCAGCGGCAGTGTCCTTCAGAAAGCTCCCCGGCTTGACGTTCACGCCCTTGAGCGCGAGCGAGAAGACGCGCGCCGCAGCGACGCTGGCGGTGTTCGTGAAGTTCATCGTGAAACCGTCGGCGTTCATCGACACCCACGACGCGCGCTTCTGTACGGCCAGGGTCTGGTTGAACGACAGGAGTGCGGCGTCCGTGACCTGACCGCGCTGGGTGTCGCTCGTACCTGACGCATCCCGCGTCCAGTTCGCGAACGCCCACTGATCGCCGTCGAAGTCCATGACGCCGAGGCCGAACGCGCCACCCGCGATGCTGGAACCCAGGGCGGGCGTGAACGCGTGGCCGCCGTGCGCGTGGAACACGACGTCTGGCTGGAATCCGACGCCGGTGACCACCCTGTTGCCGACTGCCGTCCCCATCGTCCAGTCGACGACCTTCGCGGAGACGTCGGAGCCTCCGATGGCGATGTAGTGGATCACGTACGCGTTCGCGTCGTTCGTCGTCCAGTTCAGCGTGAAGGTCGTGTCGTTCCACGACGACAAATCCGCCTCGGCCACGAGCGCCTCGCTCCACCTGACGATCGTGAGCACCTTGCTCGCCATCCGCGTGCTGGCGTTGGAGGCGGCCGCGCCGTCCTGGCTCGACGTCGACACGGAGCGGCTCGCCGTGCCGTCGGTCATGCCGTAGCCGAAGTACGCGGTGCCTGCTGGTGCGGCTCTGAGAGTGAGCGTGTGCGTGTTGCCGGCGTCGGCGTCGTTCGACGCGACCGCCGACTTGGCGCCGGTCGCGCCGACGGCGGCCTGCACGGCGTAGCTGCCGACGACAGACATGCCGAGCGCGTTCGGAACGGCATCGGACATGACATCGAACGCCTGGGTCATTCCGGCGGGCGGCGTCCACGTCGCCGACGACGAGAATGCGTGCGACGTCACGATCATGTCGTTCGCGGCCGTCGTCGTCACGCTCGGCGCCGCGTGCGTGAGGCTGCTGGCAGTGGCCGCGCCGTTCTCGATGTCCACCGGATTCGCCACGTCCACGCCGGAGAAGGACTGTATGCCTCCCGCCGAACCGGTGGACGTATTGAACGTCCACGAGTAGCTCGCAGGCTCGCCGGCCGTCGCGACTTTGCGATAGACCGCCAGCGAGCTCGCCGTGACTGCCGCGTTGTCCATGCGCCGCACCAGTGTCCATCCGGCGGGCGGCGTGATGACGGCGGTGTTCGGACGAACGGTGATCGACGCAATCATCACGTCGTTGGCGGCGGTTGCCGCTGGAACGTTGACCGAGAGTGTCATCACGCCGGACACGGCTGATCCCGTCGCCGCGCCTTTGAACGTGATCCCCGACGCGCTGCTGAACGTCTCGTCGGGGCGGCCTTGCGTCCACAGGATGAGCGCCTTCGGCACCTCGCCGAGGCCATGCGCGATCGCCTGCGACGCCGGCGCGACGCCTGGCGTTTTCGTGAAGCTGCCGACCTTGAAGCCGTTGCCGCCCGCGAACTGGACGACGAACCAGCCGATGTCCGCGGCGGCGAGCGTGCTGTTGCGGTCGAGCGTCAGCTGCGTGGGCGAGAGCGCCGCGGTTGCCGTCGCGACTCCCAGGACGTCATTCGCGATGTACGGCGTCCGGCCCATGCTCTGCCCGCTGTTCTGCCCCGAGGCAAACGCGATCGCACGCGTCGTGTTCACGCGCGTCACGAGCGTAGCCGTCGTCTGTGCGGCGCCTGCGGCGAAGCTCGCCGAGCCCCTCTGCACCGTCGATCCATCCCGCAGCTCGACGGCCTGCCACGAGATCTCCGTCATGTTGTCGGGAGAGCCCGCGCTGCCGCGGTCGAAGGTGATGGTCGTGGAGTTCGAGAGCTGCGCGCGCACCACGCGCGAGCCTATGTCCGGGCCGCCGCCGTCGGTCCTGACGGCCGCGAGGACGAACGTCCGGCTGACGTCCACCGCAGCCGGCAGCGTGGCCGTCGTCGACAGCGTGGCGCCGGTCATCGTCGTCACCGAGCCGCGCTGCACGTTGATGTCGGCCGCGTTCGTGAACTCCACGACCTGCCACGAGACGATGTGGTTGGCGACGCCGGTGGTCCTGAACTGCAGGTTGGTCGTGGTCGTGAGATCGCCCGCGATGGTGTCGTCGTTGCCGTGTTCGTTCGCCGTGTTGGCCGACGTCATCGACCACAGCACGAACGCCTGGTTCATGGAGCTCACGGCCGTGATCGGCACGTTGACCGTGGTCGCGGACAACGTCGACTCGCCGCGCTGGACCGTCACACCCGAGCCGAACGTCGCGACGTACCACTGGATGTTGATCGCGAGCGGCGCACCTTCGTTCGTGACCCTCTCGAACTGGATTGTCGTGGACGATGCGAGCCGGCCTCGCAGCAAGGAATTGACGGGACGGTCGCCGCTGCTGCGCGCCTGGAAAACCAGGAACGACTTGCTGGTGTCGACCGCGGAGATCGTGATCGTCTGGACGCCGTTCGTGTTGTTGACGGCCGTGCCGCTCTGCACCTGCTGAACGACTGCCGCTTCCGCGACCACGGGGACGGCGCACATCAGGACGAGGGTGAAGAACGCCAGCATCACGCTGGCCGCGGCGCGGCGCACGCGGCGGTACATCCGTCCGGACGGACGCGGCGTCACGGACACGACCTGTCCCAGCACCTGGGAAGGCGCGACCGGCGCGTCGCAGGTCGCCGACGCATCACCGCGAAGCAGGAGCTGCTCGCATCCACGGTTGTCGGCGTCGACGCGGACGAGGCGATGCGCGAAGAGACGACCGGAGCGGTGGTACACCGCGACGTGTCCCGGCGAGAGCTTCGACGCGGCGATGGGCTCGACAGAAATCACGTCGCCGTCGCAGATCGCCGGCGACATGCTGGCACCGGTCGCGGTGAAGCGGACTGTGTATCCTCGCGTCAGCAGGTCACTGCTGACGTCCACGAACTTGTTCCGGCCAGGTTCTGGTTGCATTTTCGGGGGTGCGCGGGGACTGACAAAAAGCGGCCGCGTGCCCCAGGATGGGCAACAAACCTGCCGATCGTGATTCCGTTAACTGATTGAAAAACAAGGGATTCAACCACCTTGGCCCGCCGGACGATTTCAAAACTGTAACCGGCTGCGTCAGAACAGCACGCGGGCTCGGTTACGGACAAGATCATCCAGCTCAACGCGATGGAAGCTATCTGGCTGAGCCGTCCAATCGAACGGCGTCCAGGACGGTTCGGTCCGGTCTGAATCCGAGGAGGAAGCAGGGAACCGACGAGGCGACGCGATCGAGGAACCCGAGCGTGAAGTCGACCGCCCTGGCGTCGTGAAACGGCGGAAAGCAGGTTGCAAACAGGCGCGCCACGCTGTCGGTTCGCGAGGCTGGCGCGACCTCGTTCTGCCGGTGATGGCGGAGAAAATGAATCGCGGCGAGGCGCGCACGCGCGGGCGACGCGAGCGGTTCCTCGCCGTGCCACGGGGTGCCGTACATCCAGATTCCGTCAGGCTCTTCCCGAAGGATCACGCGATCGTCGCTGAGAACGACCGCGCCGGGCTCGGCGAGACACAGCCGCGCGATCGTCGACTTCCCCGCTCCCGACTGCCCGGCGAACAGCAAGCCGTCGGAGCCGTTCAACACGACACCGCATCCGTGGATCTCGACGCCCCGGCCCTGGCCGAGCAGGCTGATGTAGAGCAGTTCGTCGAGCGGGTACTCCAGCGGATCGATCGATTCCGCGGACGCGAAGAACGGACGATGGAGCGTGACGTGGCCGGCGGAGAAATCGCCGGTGAAGCGGGCGATCTTGTACGGCAGACCGTCGAGGGTCGAGGAAAAGAAGCAGAACAGAAAGTCGCTGCCGGCTCGAAGGAGCCGCCAGGTTCCTCCCGAGTCGAAGAGGCACTCGCCTTCCGGCACGCGCTCGAGATCGCGCGCGAAGACATCGATCTCGACGTCGGGTGGCGAGGGCTCGACCAGGAACCGTGCCGACGCGCGGCCCGGCGCGAGATTCAGATCGCCCTCCGCCCAGGTGGCGCGAATCGTGAGGCCCGCGACTCGGAGGTGCACGCCGTCGGATTACGAGCCCAGCGAGCTGCAGGGCACCGGGGTTCTGCAGTTGCCGCCGCCCGGCCCGCTGCCGCCGGCGCCCGAGCTGGCCTTGCACGCGCCGAGCACGGCCTCCTCGGGCCTGAGCGCCACCTGCGTGATCTCTGGTTTCACGTACGGCCGCTTGTCGCTGTTGTTCTCGTTGTTGTCGTCTGCCATGTGTTCTCTCTGAATCAGTGCGTGGAGCACGACGAGCAGCCGCCGCTGCCGCACCCGCCCGCGGAAGGCGCCGCCATCATCGGCAGCATCTTCGATCGACGCTTCGCGGAACCGCCGGCCGCGTTCGCTTTCAACGCCGCGACCGACTGCATCATCTCGCCGTATCCGGAGCCGCCCTCGCAGTACTCACACGGGCCGTGGGGCGCAACCGGCAGATCGAACGTGTACGCGCGCAGGTGCGCGACGCGGCAGAGGAAGTCGACGGGCTTCTCGGCATCGCGGTTCTCCAGCTCGCCGTTGGCGGGACACATCCCGCAGAGCGACGACTTCAGCTCGCACGACGTGCACTTCGAGGGCGCCGTAATCTTCCGCGCGCGCACCTGGCGCAGCACGCCTTCCCACCCTTCGCGCACCGAGCCGCTGCGCAGGCTGAACTTGTCGACGTGGGACAGCACGCAGATGCTCAGGCCGCCCTGCGGATCGATCGCGAACGACGTGACGCCGCCGCCGCAGTGATAGAGCTCGTCGGCCTTTTCGGCCGGGTTGGCGGGGCCCTGGTACTCCTGCGCGATCAGCTTCCACTCGGCGACGCGCCGCTCGTCCTCCAGATCGAGTGCCACGCAATCTTCCGGCGCAAGCCGTACCGCGAGCGGACTCTGCGAGCAGTCGATGCGCGGATTCATCATGCCGTCGAACTTGAACGCGACGCCGAGTTCGTCGGCGAACGCCTGCATGTCGTGGAGCTCGTGCACGTTGATCGTGACGGCCACCGTCTTCAGCGCGAGCGGCAGCTCGCGATCGAGCAGCAGCTGGATGCCCCGCAGGCACTTCTCGTACGATCCCGGGATCCCGGTGAGCCGCTCGTAGGTGTCCTTCGTCCGTCCGTACAGCGTGATCTCGATGGCGAACGGCCGCCACGCGGCGAGATAGTCGGCGATCCTCGGCGTGATCAGCGTGCCGTTCGTGAAGAGCGTGATGAGGAAGCCCTTCCGCTTCGCGTAGGTGTAGATGTCGAGGAAGTCGCGGCGCGCGAAGATCTCGCCGCCCGTGAACAACAGCCAGAGGCAGCCGGCGTCGGCCAGCTCGTCGAGGATGCGGCAGTGCTCGTCGTACGTGAGCTCCGTGCTCGCCGCTTCGCGATCGGCCATCGGGAGGTTGTTGTAGCAGTGGACACAGGTCAGCGGGCAGCGCCGCGTCACCTCGATCGTGCCGTTGAGGGGCAGCTGGCGCGCGATCGTCCGCTGGTGAAACGTCTGGCTGAACTCGCCGTAGCTGACGGTGTCCATAGCGTTGGTCTCGTTCAGCGAGGGTCGAGCGGCCGGATCAGACCGGCCTCCGCGAGCTTGTTCAAGAACTCGACCACATCCAGTTCGGCCCGATCCGAGGGGACGTCGAACGTCCGGCCGATCGCCTCCGCGAGCGCGTGGACCGTCGTCGGCTGTTCCGTGAGCCGCCAGATGTACGAACCCACTTCGTTCAGCGTGAAGATGGCATCCAGGTCGCCGACGCCGCCAACGATGGGCACGATGATCGTTTCGTCGGCGATCTGACGGGTCACGAACTCGCGCGTGCCGTTTCGCTCTCGGGAGACCTGCCGGACATCCACGGATGCCCCAAGAATCGTCAAACGCCCCGCTGGTGTCAAGGGCGGGGACCCCCCTTTCAACAGGTTGCCGCAGGTTCAGCGTCGACAGGCTCGTAGATCTCGAGGCAAGTGTTCTCCCCTGAGACAGGGGACACTCAATCGGGACAGTCACCGGTGACTGTCCCGATTGAGTGTCCCCCTCCCTAACCAGCGCGGGGCGCCGGTGGCAATTCGACGCAGATAGAGCGCCGGCAGGAGCCACCGGCTCGATCGTCCATAGGTTTCGAACATGTAGTCGGCGGGGGGAAACAAATGCTCGCGCAGCAGCCGCGCGCGCGACGCCCAGTCTGGGAGCGCTCTCAGGTCCGCGGCGAGCAGATCGATCCGCCGGGCGCCGGGCCTGAGGTACGAATCGGCGGCGGACGCGGTCTGCCCTCCGCGCGCCTCGAGGTCCGCGAGCAGCGACGGCGGCAGCACGGTCGCGAAATGCTGACTGGCAAGACGCAGCCCCCGCGCGCAGATGGCGTCCGTTCCCGTACGCGTCGCCGTCTCGACGATGAACGCGGCGTCCGCGTCGTTCAACCGATCCGCGAGCAGATGAAGATCGTAGAGCCACAGGAGATCGGCGGTGTCGTGATGGTGCGACACCCGATGCCAGCACGCCAGCAGCAGCGCGTGGCGGCGCGACGGAACGAGCGCCGCACACGAATCCCCGATGGCCAGCGTCACCGCTTCCCCGAGGAGATCGTCGGCCGAGAGCAGATCGGCAAACGGAGCGGGATCCGCGATCTTCCAGTGAAGATCGTACGCGTCGCGCCTGCCATTGCGATCCGGCCGAACGTAGAGACGCTGGTGCGTGACGAAGCGGCCGCTCTGCCTTACGGCTTCGCGATAGCCTGCGGCGGCGAGCACGGTGCCCGCGCGCGCGGCGTCGCGTGGCCGCACCATCAGATCGGTGTCTTCGCGCGGCCGGAGCCATCGCTCGGGGTAGAGCGAGTACGCGAGCGCCGCGCCTTTGATCAACAGGACGGGGACATCAGCCGCCGCAAACGCCGGCAGGAGGCGGCAGAGATCCTGATGACGCGCGAGCTCGAGCGCGGCCTCCGCGCGCTCGGCGTCCGCGAGCGCGCGCCGAATGTCCGAAGGCCACGATTCCAGCGCGCCGGACTGACGGAGACGAAACGCGAGCAGCGGCCGGAGGCGGTGCTGCGCCGCCGCGGCGAGCACGCGTGCAGGCTCGCGGCGCTCGAACGCTTGGCGCCAGGCATCCGGCGCGCCGCGAATCGCCGCGCACACGGCCTCGATCGCACCATCCTCTTCGCTCGCGGTCACGCCCTATTCTCGTCTCAAACTCGCGGAATGAAGGAGAGTCTCAGCGGCGGCGCCAACTCGCCGTCCCGGGCGAACCATGCGAGAATCGGATCATGAGCAGATGGACCTGGGTACTCGCGATCGCAGCGCTCGCGTGCGCGCCGGCCAGAAGCGCAGAAGCCTGCTCCTGCGTCACGACGCAGAGGTCGGCCGAACAGGAGCGGCAGCACGTAATCGAGCAGTTCAAGATGACTGTGGCCGTGTTTTCCGCCGACGTGATAGCGGTCGAGAACGGGCGCGTGCGCTTCAAGCTCGAAAAGGCGTGGAAGGGTGACCTCGAGCCGGAGTTCACCATGCAATCAGGACTACGGACAGAGGCGGACGGATCGGTGAGCTACAACAGCTGCGACTACGACTTCACGCCCGGGAAGAAATACCTCGTCTTCGCATTTGCAGCGATGCGCGCGTCGTTGTGCACGTACACGGCCGAACTGAAAAACGCCGCGGCCACGATCGCGATCCTGAACGATCTGCCTCCAGACGTCATCCGCACGCCAAAGTAGACGCGCCTCAGCTCGAGCACGATCCCCGGCCGTCAGATTTTCGCCGCGGGCCGCCTCATTCACCGCGCCGGCGGGACGCGCGCGCGGAGCTCTTCGAACCAGTTGAGAACCACGCGGATCTGCTGCGCGTTGCGTGGAGCGGCCTGCGTCTGCCCGGGCGGGATGACGCCGATGAACTTGCCGAGCGGCGCGATGTCGTACATCGAGCGCATGGCGGGAGCGCCGGGGTTGAACGGTCTTGGGACAGTCACCGCGTTGCCGAACGAAAAAGCCGGTTCGGTCGTGACGCGGATCGCCTCGAATTCGAAGATTCTGGGCACGTAGAACAGCTCCGTCCCATCGCGGGACCACGCGACCTTGTGGGCAGCCGGATTGGTCCCCTTGATGAAGAGTTGATGCTTGGCTCCTGTCGCCGGGAAGGGTTGAACGTAGATGCCGCTCGAGCCCTGCCCTTCCCGACTGGCGTAGGCCACCCATCGTCCGCTCGGATGAAACCGTGCGTCGGTGGGGTAGGTCGAGTGCACGTTGCCAAACTGAACTGACGTGCGATCGGGAAACGCGATCGTCCACAGCGAGACGTCCGTTCCCCTCGACACGCTGTACAGAAGCACGTCGGCTTTCGGAGACCACGACTCCGGCGCGTGCGACTCGCCTTTCGCGGGGGTCGTGAGCCGTTCCGCCGTTCCTCCGATCGTGGATTGCCAGATGGCCAGGTCACCGCCGCGGTCGGATTGAAACGCCACACGCCTGCTGTCCGACGACCAGACCGGGTAGCGGTCGTTGCTGCCCGACTGCAGGCGCTGCATGTTCGTGGCGCCGGACAACTCGTAGGTGTAGATGCTCGATGCCCGTCCGTCCTCGATCTCGAAGACGACTCGCGTGCCGTCCGGCGACACGCGCGGCGACGCGTACCGCGCCGGCGGGAGCTTCAACCGTTCGATCGCTCCCGATCGGTCCGTCAGGACCATCTCCACGGCCGTGCGGTCGGACTGGGCGAAGGCCGGAATATAGATCAGGGATCCGGTGTCAGACGTGCTGAAGTGAATTGCGCCCGTGGTTCTGCCTCCGGACCACCTCACGTCGTGCACGAGCGGCTCGCGAGGGCCGGACATCGTGAACCGTCGTGCGTCGAACGCCACCGCGACGAGGCTGCCATCGGCAAAGTACACGAGGTGCCCCGTCGGCAGATAGCGTGCATCGGTGCCGCCCTTGATGAGCGTCGTGGCCTCAGCAGACGACACGGCCTGGTCCGCCGACACGGGCTGCACGACGATGCGCGCCGTGCTCCATCGATCGATTCCAGGTCCCGCGGCAACCGTGAACAGGACGTGGCGCCCATCCGGCAGCAGCTGCGGGCCGTGCGCTTGCTCATCCTCTTTGACACGCACGATCGGCGCGGGTACTCCGCCTTCGGGCGCGACCCGCATGATGCCGCCCCGGCCCTGGCCGAAGACGACACCGTGCGGCCCCCAGCTGATGCCGTACGGGGGAGCCGCCTGGCAGATCGTCGTGGGCCTCCCGCCGGCGATCGGGATCCGCTTGATCGTCTGGTCCTCGGACACGTAGAACAGGATCGATCGGCCGTCCGGTGAAAAGACGGGATCGCTCAGCGACTGATACTGCTCGGTGCCGGGAATGACGCGCGCGTTCTCGTCCGACATCGATCGGAGATAGAGACCGGCGTTCGCCGCGTAGGCGATCAGCGAGCCGTCCCGTGACAGTGCGATTACCTGGCGCGGGGTCGCGCCGGGAAACGCCTGTCCGTCGGGCAGGGGAAACGTGAACCGGGCCACTGCAGGACGTTGCTCAGGCCCGCGAGTGAGGTACGACGCCGCCGTTGCCGTCACCGCAGCGGCCGCCACGGCCGCGAGAACCGCCGGCATCGCGCGCCGCCAGAACGGACGGCGAGCGACGACAGCAACAGGGCTCGCGCGTTCTCCGGCAAGGGCTCCAGGATCCTCCAGCACGATCCGCGCTTCGCCGATGTCGCGCAGCCGGTGCTTGACGTCGCGTTCGAGACAGCGCGCGACGAGGCTGCGCACGGCCGGCGGCGTCGACAGAGGAAGCGTCGTCAGATCCACGGGCTGCCGCAGCACGGCCGCGAGCGTGTCGGGAACATCGCCGCCCTTGAACGCGCGCTGCCCTGACAGCATCTCGAGGAGCACGGCGCCGAAGGCCCACACGTCGCTCCGCTTGTCGGCGGGCCGCCCCTTGACCTGTTCGGGGCTCATGTAGGCCGCGGTCCCGAGGATCACGCCCATCTGCGTCAGCGCCGGACTCGTAATCGTCGGCGAGGCCGTTGCGCTGCTGCTCAGCGCCTCGATCGGATCCGCGGCCTTCGCCAGCCCGAAGTCCAGCACTTTCACCGTGCCGTCGGATCGCAGCTTGATGTTCGCCGGCTTGAGATCGCGGTGAACGATCCCCATCTCGTGCGCGGCTTCGAGCGCCTCGGCGATCTGCCGCGCGATCGGCACGGCCTCGTCGAGCGGTATCGGACCGGCCTCGAGACGATCGGCGAGCGTCGGCCCTTCGACCAGCTCGAGGACCAGCGCCTGGACGCCGTTCGTTTCTTCGAGACCGTAGATCGCGCCGATGTTCGGATGATTGAGCGACGCGAGGACGTGGGCTTCGCGCTTGAACCGCGCGAGCCGGTCGGGATCGACGGCGAAGAGTTCGGGAAGGACCTTCAGCGCGACGTCGCGGTTGAGCTTCGCGTCGCGCGCGCGATAGACCTCGCCCATGCCGCCGGCGCCGATGGCGCCAATGACCTGGTACGCGCCGAGCCGGGTACCGCTCGAGAGGCTCGCCACTGTGAAGCCCTGCGATTATAGGGTGTAGGGTCCACCTTCCGCCTTCGCCAAGGCTCCGGCGGACCGCCGTAGCTTTTGCGGACGCGGGTCGGGTGGACCTGTTCCGGTCCGGCTAAGCCGGACACTACAGCGTTCTGAAAACGCTCTCTAGTGGAGCCACACGCCGAACGCCAGGCAGATGAGGGCGTTCGTCGTGGCCATCGTGAAGTCGTCGGTGCCGCGCGGGGAGTAGGAGCTCGACGAGCGGGTTCCAGATCGCGAAGATCAGCGAGAGCGCCAGCCACGGCGTGCCGAGCCCGTTCGCCGTCACGATCCACACGCAGAGGACGAGGCCGCGCTCCAATATTCCTTGACAGGCATATTCCTCATGGGGCATATTGTCGCCATGGTCGAAACGTTCGCCGCGCTCGCCGAGCCCAACCGCTACCGGATCGTCGAGCTGCTGCGCTCCAGGCCGCGCGCCGTGAACGACATCGGCGAGCGCCTCCAGCTCAACCAACCGCAGGTGTCCAAGCACCTCCGCGTGCTGAAGGAAGCCGGGCTCGTCGACGTCCAGCCGCTTGCCCAGCAGCGCGTCTACGAGCTGCGCGCGCAGCCTCTCAGGCAGATCCACGACTGGCTCGAGCGCTATCGTCAGCTCTGGGACGCGCGATTCGAGGAGCTGGACGAAATCATCGAAGAGCTCACGAAGAAGGAGAAAGCCCATGAACGCAGGAAACGAAGGTAAGGCGGCCGCGATGAACCAGACGACGATGGAGCTCCAAGGCGATCGGGAGATCGTCATCGCGCGCACGTTCAACGGACCCGCGCGGATTGTGTTCGACGCCTGGACCAGGCCCGAGCTCGTGAAGCGCTGGTGGGCGCCGAAGTCGCGCAAGGTCTCCATCGTCAGCTGCGACGCGGAGCTCCGTGCCGGCGGGCAGTACCGCTACGTGTTCCGGCTCGACAGCGGGCAGGTGATGGCGTTCTCGGGCACGTACAGCGAAGTCACGCCGCCTTCACGCCTCGTCCACACCGAGATCTTCGAGCCGGAGGCCGCCGGCGTGAAACCGGGCGAGCCGGCGGTCGTCGTGACGGTGACGTTCGAGGAGGAGCACGGCCGCACCCACGTGGTGTCGCGCAGCATGTGCCCGTCGAAGGAAGTGTGCGACGCCATCATCGCGTCCGGCATGGAGCACGGCATGCGCGAGTCGATGGATCAGCTCGACGAGCTGGTCGGCTCGCTTGGCAGGGAGCGAGCATGAAAGCCGCGAAAACGAACGCCGCGAAGAAACCGCCCGCGACCATCCGCGGGTACATCGCGACGTTCCCGCACGAGGTGCGGACGGTGCTCGAGCGTGTACGGAGCACCATCCGCACCGCCGTGCCGGAATCCGAGGAGACGATTTCCTACCGGATTCCGGCGTTCAAGTTCCGCGGGCGAACCCTGATCTATTTCGCCGGGTGGAAGAATCACTATTCGATCTACCCTGCCACCGCGCCGCTCATCTCCGCGTTCAAGGCGCGGCTCGGGCCGTACGAGTTCAACAACAAGGGGACCATTCGTTTTCCCCTCTCCGAGGCCGTCCCGGTGAAGCTCATCGCGGACATCGCGAAGTACCGGGCGAAAGAAGTGGTGGCTGCGAGCGTCGCCGCCAAAGCGGCACGTCAGAAATAGCGCACGCGGAGCAGACGGTGCGCGGCGGCGCGGCCACGCATTGAGCAACGTGCGCGGCTTTCGCTTATGATCACGCGATGCCGCGCCACCGCCTGATTCTCATCCTGATCGGGATCTCGATCGTTACCACCCTCGCCGCGTCGCAGCAGTTGACGCTCGATCCGTTTCCGACGCCGATCGAGACGACGAAGGGGGTGATCGCCGTGGACTTCGTCGAGTTCGCGACCCTGCCGGACGTCAACGGCGAGGCGCCGCGCATGATGCATTTCACCGACGAGCCCGGCACGCGACGGATCTTCGTCAGCCTGATGACGGGTGGACTGTACAGCCTCAGCTACGACGGCAAGACCGTGGCCGAGTACCTCAACGTCAACGCTCCCGCGTGGAGCGTCAGCGTGCAATCGGAGGGATTCGAGCGCGGCGTGCAGAGCTTCGCGTTCCATCCACAGTTCAACCAGCGCGGCACCCCCGGCTACGGGAAGTTCTATACGTTCACGGACACGTCCAACACGACGCCGACGGCCGACTTCGTCACGCCCGGCTCGAAACGCACGCACGACACGGTGCTGCTCGAGTGGACGGCGAAGACGCCGGCGGCCGCCACGTACGACGGCGCGGCGCCGCGGGAGATCTTCCGGGCCGCGCAGCCGTTCAACAATCACAACGGCGGGCAGATCGGCTTCAATCCGCTGGCGGCGCCGGGCGGCCCCGAGTTCGGCCTGCTGTACATCGGCCTCGCTGACGGCGGCAGCGGCGGCGATCCCCTCAACGTCGCGCAGAACCTGTCGTCGGCCTTCGGCAAGATCCTGCGCATCGATCCGCTCGGGACGAGCAGCGCGAACGGCCGCTACGGAATTCCTGCCAGCAATCCCTTCGTCGCGAAAGCCGCGCCCGGCGCCCTCGGCGAGATCTACGCGTCAGGCGTGCGCAACCCGCAGCGGTTCTCGTGGGACTCGAAGACCGGCCGTCTCTACCTCGCCGACATCGGCCAGAACGCCGTCGAGGAGATCAGTCCCGTGACGGCCGGTGCGAATCTCGGCTGGAACAAGTGGGAAGCCAGCTTCCCGTACGTGAACGGACAGGTCGATGCCTCGAAGTCGCGCAGCGAACCGGATCTCACGTGGCCGGTCGTCGAGTTCGATCATCGCGACCCGCTCTTTCAGCGCGCCGCGATCACCGGCGTCATCGTCTATCGTCAGGCCGCTATTCGCGAGCTTCAGAACATGATGGTGTTCGGCGACAATCCGAGCGGGCAGATCTTCTGCGTCGATGCCGACAACCTGCCGGAGGGCGGCCAGTCGGCGATCCGGCAGGTGCTGCTCAACGACAAGGGATCGCGGAAGACGCTGTTGCAGCTCATCGTCGAGAAGAACACGCTGCAGAAGAAAGAGCCCGCCGCGCGCGCGGATCTGCGATTCGGAGAGGGTCCGCAGGGGCAGATCTTCGTGATGAACAAGCGGGACGGCGTCATCCGGCTGCTCGTGCCGAATCGTCAGGATTGATCGTCGATGCGTTTTTGAATGTCGCTCGCGCGCTGGCTCGCCCGGAACTCGATGATGCGGAAGTCGGCGAGCCCGCGGGCGACGAACGGGTCGGCTTCGACGATCGCCTGGATCTGTTTGAGGCTCTTGCCGACGGCCAGGATGATCCCGCCGGTTCTCGGAATCTTCCGCCCCGACACCAGAAAGTTGCCCGAAGCGTAGTGCTTCTTCAGGAACGCGACGTGCGCGGGCATGTGCTGGTCGATCCGCGCGAGATCGGCCTTGTAGATCAGCTCGATGACGAACACGCCCGTATTGTAGGCACGCCAACTTTCGACCGCCAATGACAGATCTGGCGTCACGTTCGACCCGGCAACTCCCGGCGGGCAGGCACCCGCCGAAAAAGCGACGTCCCGCGATCGGCCCGGCAGGCACACGTCTTGCCCCTCATGGGCCATGGCCATACCGCGCGCAACGAGGGGCATCCTGCTCCTGGCACTCGTCGCCACGTTGTCCGCGTTCTCGATTGCCACGACGCTGACGCGGCGCGCCCAGCGCGAGATGGCCGCGCCGGAGGCGTGGGCGGCGCTCGAGCGCCAGGACGCAGCGCTCGCGGCGTCCCTCTTCCGGGACAAGCTGAAGGAGCGCCCGCGCGATCCGGTCCTTCATGTCGGGTCGGCCGCCGCGGCTCGGGCCATGGGGAATTCAGGCGCGGCACTCTCCTCGCTCCGAACCGCGATCGAGATCGATCCGGAGTTCGCGGAGGCGTTGACCATGCTCGGCGAGGTCGCGTACGAGCGCGGAGACGCCGCGCTCGCGATCCGGTCGATGGAGTCCGCTTCGGCGCTCCGCCCTCGCGACGGCCGCGTGAAGGATTCGCTCGAACGCTGGCGGCGTGAATCCTCCGTGCATCGCTCCTACGTCGAGAAGTCGGCGGCGCACTTCCGCATCCTGTACGAGGGAGGCACGCAGCAGAGCATCGGCGATCGCGTGGCGCTCGTGCTCGAGCGGGAGTACTCGCGGATCGGCAGGATCCTGAACACCGTCCCCGGCGATACGGTGACGGTCGTGCTGTATACGAACCAGGAGTTTCACGACATCACGCGATCGCCTTCGTGGGCTACGGGCAACTACGATGGGCGCATCCGCGTCGCCGTTGGAGGCACGGTCCGGCCCCAGGATCTGGATCGCGTCGTCACGCACGAACTGGCGCACGCCTTCGTCGCCAGCGCCGCGACGCGGCGCGTGCCCGCCTGGCTCAACGAAGGGCTCGCGACGTACCTGGAAGGCACCGATCCGGCGTGGGCGCGCCACGTCGTTCGCAACGCGACCGCGATCGTGCCCCTCGAGTCCCTGGTCCAGGGTTTCAGCGGACTCGACGAGCAGGCCGCGCCCGTCGCGTACGCCGAGAGCGCGATCGCCGCCGAGATCCTCTGCGCGCAGCTCGGTTCCAACGTCGGCGCGTTCCTGCGGATCGTCGGGAGCGGGCAGTCGGTCGATCAGGCGCTCTTGGAATTCCAGGTGCAGCCGAACGCGTTCCACGCCGAATGGCGCCGGCGAGTCGGCCTCAGGTAGCGGCTTCGCACCTGGTCACTGCGCCACGCAGGGACGCATGGCCGCCGAATAGAGGCGCATCACTCTGCCCTGAGCGCCTCGGTCGGAGCGATGCGCGTGCCGCGGCGCGCGGGAACGAAGGACGCGATCGTCGCGACAATCGTGAGCACCAACGCTGTCGCGGCGAACGTCAGCGGATCGCGCGGCTCGGTCTGGAAGAGCAGCGCGTCGAGCAATCTCGTCAACAGGCCGGCGGCGATGAGCCCGCACACGACGCCGAGCGCGACCAGGCGGAGCGCCTGGCCCAGGACCATCCGGAAGACCGACTCCGGTGTCGCGCCCAGTGCCATGCGGACGCCGATCTCCTGAGTCCGCTGAGACACCGAGTACGCCATCACGCCGTAGATGCCCACGCCTGCCAGGATCAGCGCGATCACCGCGAACACCGTGAGCAGCACCGATACCGCTCGCGGCCGCGCCAGCGTCGCATCCACCACATCGTCCATCGTCCTGACGTCCACGAGCGGCAGCTCGGGGTCGAGGGCGCGCACGATCCCGGTGATGCCGCTCGCGAGCGATCCGGGTTCCACCGCGGTGCGCGCGACGAACGTCATCTGACCGACGGAGAGCTGCGGGTCGGGAACGTAGATCGCAACCGGTGACTCGCTGTCGAGCGACGACAACCTGATGTCGCCGACGACGCCGACGATCTCGACTTGCAGGCCTCCGGTCGGGCCGGCGTTGACGTTCAGCCGTTTGCCCATCGGATCCTCGCCAGCGAACGTGCGCTTCACGAGCCCGTCGCTCACGATCGCGACCGGCGGCGAGTCCGCGCGGTCGGCAGGGCTGAAGTCGCGGCCGGTCAGGTGCGGAATCCCCATGGTCCGGAAGTACTCGGGCGTCACCGGCCGCACCTGCGCGGAGGGCGCCTGGCCGTCCGCGGGCTGCGGACGATCGAGACGGTAGAAGCGGGTGCCGATGCCCAGACCGGCCATCGGGAGAAACGCGGTGCCCGCCGCACTCTGGACGCCCGGCAGCGATCGAATGCGCGAGATCACCGTCTCGAAAAATGCGGCGCCGTCTCGCGGCTGCGGATAACGCGCGCTGCTGAGCGAGACACGGGACGTCAGCACGTCCTCCGCGCGAAATCCGGGATCGACGTGCTGCAGGCGAATGAAGCTCCGGATGAGCAGGCCGGCGCCTGCGAGCAGCACGAGCGACAGCGCGACCTCGACGACTACCAGCGCACCGAGCATGCGCCGCGATCGCGGCCCGGATCCGTGCCGGCCGCCTTCGCGCAGCGCGTCGTTCGCGCTCGCGGATATGAGGAGCGCGGGCACGAGGCCGAACAGCAGCCCCGTGCCGAGGGCCGTCGCCAGCGTGAACCCTACGACTGGAAGATCCAGCGCCACCTGATCGAGCCGCGGTACAGGAATGCGATCGGCCACGAGCGCGAGCAGCCCACGATGGAACGCGAACGCCAGCGCGAGACCAGCCGCACCGCCGGCCAGCGACAGCAGCAGACTCTCCGTCAGCATCTGGCGCAGCAGGCGGGCGCGCCCGGCACCGAGTGCCGTTCGCAGCCCGAGCTCGCGCTGTCGAACCGTGCCGCGCGCGAGCAGCAGGTTCGCAACATTCACGCACGCGATGAGCAGCACGAGCACGACGGCGCCCGCCAGGACCATGATGGCTGGCCTGACGGTCTCGATGGTGAACGCGTGAATCGGGATGACGGCGACCGATCGACCGGTATTGAGCCGCGGCGCCTCCTTCGCGCGCTGAGCGGCGAGCGCGATCATCTCGTCGGTCGCCTGCGCCAGCGTGACGCCGTTCCTGAGCCGCGCGACTGCGTGGGAAATTCCGCGGCCCGCCGATCGGCGCAGCCGCTCGCTCGTCCATCCGTACGGTGCGTAATAGTCGGCGCGCCGCCCCTCGATATTGAAGCCTCGCGGCATCACGCCCACGACCGTGCGCGGCCGGCCGTTTCCGGTGAGCGTGGAACCGACGACGTCGCTCCGGCCGCCCAGGCGCGCCAGCCAGAACTCGTACCCGAGCAGAATGACGGCGTCCTTGCCTTCCAGATCCTCCTCGGCGGTGAACGTGCGCCCGAAAACGGGTTGGACGCCGAGAGCCTGGAACACATCGGCGGACGCCAGCGAACCGGAGAACTCGTACGGCTGCCCGTTCAGGAGGACGGTCATGCGCGACGGGCCCACCATGCCGAGGTACTCGAAGGAACGATTGCGCTCGCGCCACTCCACGAAGTTCGCGGGCGCGACGATGCCGCGCGTCTGGCTGGCGCTCGTTTCCCAGATCGAGACGATGCGATAGGGATCGCGGTACGGCATCGGCTCGAGGACGACGCCGCGGACGATGCTGAAGATGGCGGAGGTCGCGCCGATGCCGAGCGCCAGCGCAAGCAGCGCGGGCACGGTGAAGCGGGGAGCGCGCACGAAGGCGCGAACCGCGTAGCGGAGATCCTGGACAACCGTGTCGATCATGGGCGCCTGACTTCCTCCAGGCTGTTGGATGGTTCGCGATCGCGCGAAGGTTGACATGCTATGCTAAAAATTCAGCACCAACAAGCTCGGGCGGCGGCGCTCCGCTAAGATGGGGGCCGAGTTCGCTTCGACCGTCCCTTGCGTTGTCCCTATCGGGATGGTGTCCTGTGACGACTGCCGCGAGTCCCGGCCGCGAATCCGGCTACAAGTACTGGGCTTTCATCAGCTACAGCCATCGGGACGAGCAGTGGGCTCGATGGCTGCACAACGCGCTCGAGACCTATCGCATTCCCGCCCAGCTGGCCGAGCGCGCGGCCGCAAGCGACGACGGGCTCTCCCGCGAGCGCATCTACCCTGTTTTCCGCGACCGCGACGAGCTGGCGGGCGGCTTCGATCTCGGCGAGCGCATCAAGACGTCGCTCGAACAGTCGCGGTTCCTGATCGTCATCTGCTCGCCTCATTCGGCGGCGTCGAGCCACGTGCAGCAGGAGATCGACGTCTTCGAGAGCTTCGGGCGCGAGGATCGCGTGGTCTGCCTGATCGTGGACGGCGAGCCGGGCGCAAGCCGCCGGCCCGAAACGGCGCAGCAGGAGTGCCTGCCTGCCCCGGTCCGCACGAAGCGATCGCCCGAGGGCGAGCTCGTGCCGTGCGAGCCGATCGCCGCCGACGCGCGAAAGGAGAAAGACGGCAGAACGAACGCCAAGCTGAAGATCCTGGCCGAGATGCTCCGCGTTCCGTTCGACGAGCTGAAGCAGCGCGATGCGCGACGACGCTTCAGGCGGCGGATGTATCAGTCAGCCGCGGCTGCAGCCGCACTCGTTGTTCTGTCGACAGGCTACCTGCTGGCGCTCGACGCCGGAAGCGGCGCCCCCGGTGGAGCAACCGTTCGCCGGGTGGCGGATCGCTACGGCGTGTCACTCCTGCGGCGAGTGCCGCCGGAGTCCGCCGTGTACGAGAAGGCCAGGAGCCTCAGGCAGCGGCTCGCCTCCCGCCTGCTGACCGCCCGGAAGGACGACTGGTTTCTCGCAAACTTCAAGGGTGAGGACAAAGGGAACGACGGTGTCTGGATTCATTCGCAGATCGCGTTTGCCTTATTGAGCCTGCCGGACGCCGGGAAGGATCACCGTCACGACGTCGCGTCGACGCTCGCGAAGCCGTTCGCCACGGATCTCGAGATCGAACGCGGCGGCGTCAAGTACGGATGGCTGGCGCGGCAGGGTGAGCTGAGTCCCATGTCGATTCCGGCATTCTGGACGGCGATGAGCCTGGCAGTGGCGATCGGCAAGGACACGTACGCGGCTCCCGCTGCGAGAGCCGATGCTCTGACGCGCCTCACGTACGTCCAGGAGGCGCTCGCGCCCTATCAGCCAGCCGGGACACACGGATGGAACATGTTCCCCCATCAATCGTCGCCGACGCAGCACAACGTGTACGCGACGACGCTGGCGTTGATGGCGCTGCTCGAGGCCCGGAAAGCCAACCTCCCGTGGCAGGGCAGCATCGATCGGCGGGATCAGCTGATTCGCCAGACATCCGGCTGGCTGATCGGTCAGTTCGATCCTCGCACGAGCCCTCCGGGATGGAAGGCGGGCGGCGAGAATCTCGATCTGAGCTTCGAAGGCCTCTCGATGCAGGTCTACGGCCGGCTCCTCGACGCGGAGCTGACGTCCGGCATCACCATTCCGCCCGAGATTCGCCGCGAGATTCCTCGGCACCTCGGCAGCATCGCCGGACGGCCGTGGGACTTTCCCTCCAGCAGCGCCGAATTCGTTTCGACAGTCATGTTCGGTTCCGACAAGCCGTACGTCGCGCGCGAGTCGATCACGTTCCCGTGGTACCCGTGGACGATCGACTGCGCGATTCGCTGGCTGCGGAGTCCTGACGGCCGCGCGGCCCCCGCCGAGGAGCGCGTGGCCGTGCAGCGGACGCTCGCCCACCTCGTCATGACCCTCGGCGATCCCACTGCCGCAAAAGCGTCGGACGACTGGACGTTCGTGGCCGCCGAGATGCTGTATGGGTTGTCGAACGTCGCGCCCGAGCGCCTTGCCGGGACACATCGGCCATGATTCACGTACGCCGAAACACGGCGCCTGCGATCCTCGAGTCGAAGCGGGCGGCCGCTGCCCGCAAGGACGCCGCGGAATTCTCCGGACGTCCCCGGCGCAAGCGGACCGGGCAGCGTCACACGTTCCAGAAGGAACTGTGGCTGAAGGTGGAGCGAGATCTCGTACGCCTGTTCCGCGGGAAATGCGCGTATTGCGATCGCCGCCTCTCGAAGACCGAGAAGTTCCTCGTCGATCACTTCCGGCCGCTCGCCGACGCGCGGCAGCTGCGCGGCCCGTCGTCATCCGATCGCTACTGGTGGCTCGCCTACGAGTGGGGGAACCTGTATCCGTCGTGTCCCGAGTGCCGCAAGACCAAGAAGACGCTCTTTCCCGTCAAGGGGACGCGCGCGAGTGAGGGAGCGACTGGCGAGGAGCTTCTGAAAGAGACGGCGCTCCTTCTCGATCCCTGCTACGACAATCCCGAGGACCTGCTGTACTTCATGCCGGACGGCCGCGTCTATCCGGGTGGAAACAGGCGGACGCCGGATATCGACGCAGAGAAGGCGGCCACCACGATCAAGGTCCTCGGTCTGAACCGGAAGTCGCTCGTCAAAGGACGCGCGCACGCGTGGGAAGAGGTCGCCGCCGTCTGCCGTGCAATAGCGCGGCGCCGGCCTCGGCTCGTCGCCGGAACCGGCGCACCAATGTCGCAACCCAAGAATCGTCTCAGGAAAGCGCTCGAACCCTGGCTGCCGTTCGCGGCCACGAGGCGGCAAGCGGCACGATACGAGCTGAAAGCCATGGGGGGCTTCGGCGAACAGATCATGTCGCTCGTGCCGGAGCTGTCCCCGCCCCGCGGCGATGAGTCTTACCTGCGCGCTCCGCGTGTCAGAAACCGGCGCACGGCCTACGTCCGCGACGTGCGCATCGAGAACTTCAAGGCGATCCGCAAACTCGCGTTGAAGATCGAGGATCCGCCGGACGTGTCCGTCCTTCCGCTGGTCAGCTGGACCGTGTTCCTGGGCGAGAACGGAGCCGGCAAGACCTCCGTGCTCCAGGCGCTGGCCCTCGCGCTCGGCGGCGAGTACCACGTCCGCAATATCGTCGTGAACTGGGACAAGATCCTCCGCCGGCCGCGTGGGAATCGGAAACGGCCCCGCGAGGGGTTCGTGAAGATCACGCTCAGCACCGGGGAGCTGATCGATCTGCGCTTCAACAGGAGACGAGGCTGGTTCAAGAGCGGCGCCGAGGGCGCGCTCACGACGCTGCGCGCGTACGGGCCGACCCGGAACCTTCCAACCACGCGCGTTCCCGCGTCCTGGAAATCGGTCGAGGCGATGGTCCGGATCATCAACCTGTTCGATTCGGACAGCCCCTTCGCCAGCGCGGAGGGCTGGCTCGCCAGCCGGCCACAACCCCGATTCGAGGCTGCCGCGCTCGCGCTGAAAAACCTCATGCAGCTGGGTCCCAAGGACGGGATTCGGCGGGCGCCGCGGAAGGCATACGACAGCGCGCGAAAGGTGATGGTGCCGATCGTCGACATCGGCAACAGCAGCAGCCGGCTCGACGAGCTCAGCGACGGCTATCAGTCGATGATTGCCCTGGCCGTCGACATCATGGCGGGACTGCCGAGACACTCGACCGACATCCAGGCGGACACCGGCATCGTCATGATCGACGAGCTCGGCAACCACCTGCACCCGGCCTGGCGGATGCAGATCGTCAGCAGCCTCCGGCGCACGTTCCCGCGGATCCAGTTCATCGTGAGCACGCACGAGCCACTGTGCCTCCGCGGCCTGCATCCAGGCGAGATCGTCGTCCTGCGTAGCGAGCACCAGGACATCACCGCACAGGTCGTGACCGAATCCGTTGCGCACCTGCGCGCCGACCAGCTCCTGACGAGCCCGCTGTTCGGGCTGGGCGGCACACGGGATCCGGAGGAGCTGCGCAAGTCCCAAGACGACGAACAGCAGTACGACAACTTGTTCCTGAAGGCTGTGCGCACGCCCGAAGAGGAAAGCGAGCTCCGGCGGCTGCGGGCAGCCATCGTGCGCCGCACGGCTGCGGGTGAAACGCCCGCCGATCGGTTCGTCGAGCAGGCCGTGCGACAGGCGTTGAGCGAGCTCGCACAGAAACCGCCGGTTGCACCCGGGCTCGGCACCAGGCCGCCGGAGGCGGAAATCCGCGCGGCGCTCACGGCCAGGTTCACCGAGTTGTTGAAATAGGCACGCGATGATCCGAGTGGAGTTCAGGAAGCCCGTGCCGCCCGACGACTTCGACGACTGGCTCGAACGATGCGAGGCCGCGGCGAAGGCGTTGAGGGGATCCGACGACGTCAGCGAAAAGCTCTACAAGGAGCAGCGGCAGGTATTCCTCGATCTGTTCAACGGCAAGTGCGCCTATTGCGAAGCGAAGCTCATCCTCGATCAACACAAAGGCGACGTCGAACACTACCGGCCCAAGGGTGGCGTGACGGACGAGAACGACAACGACATCTTGATCGACGATGGTAACGGCGGCAGCCGTCCGCATCCCGGCTACTACTGGCTCGCCTATGACTGGCGGAACCTCCTGCCGTCCTGTGCGGCCTGCAATCGCCCCGGCAAAACAGGAGACCGCCGGGTCGGGAAATGGAATCGCTTTCCGGTCCTCGGGAAGCACGCGTGGACACCCGACGGCATCGCCGGCGAACAACCGCTGCTGCTGAATCCCCTGCTCGAGGAGGACGATCCGGACAAGCACCTGGTGTTCGACCCCGAGACGGGCCGCATCATCGGCAAGACGGATCGGGGACGGGCGACCGTCGCCATTCTCGATCTGAATCGCGACGGGCTGGAGGAGGCGCGGCGCTTCGTGTATGAGTCCGTGCTCTTGCGGCTCGGTGCATCGTACAGCGCGGCCCTCGACGTGGACACAAAGAAACAGGACCAGCACATGCAGTTCGTTCTTCAGCACAAACTCGGGCAGGCGGAGTACGCGATGGCGGGGCGACCGGCACTGGAGCGCCACAAGCAGGTCGTTCGAGCCATGAAGGAGCTGATCGGCGACTGAGACCGGCGACGCGATCGAGCGGTCGATCGCGGGACGGGTATAATCGCGTCCGATGGCCGTGCCCACCGTATCCCGGCGCCACTTCCTCGCGACGGGGAGCGCGGCCGTCGCCGTCAGCTGCGTGCCGGCGTGGGCGGATGCCTTCCAGCAGACGCCGGCTCACGAGGCCGCGCGCGCCGAAGCCGCAGAAGCGGCGCTCGCCCGCGCGACGTCCCTCGGCGCGTCGTACGCCGACATCCGGATCAACCGCTACCGGCGGGAATCGATCGCGGCGCGCGAGCGGCAGGTTCAGAGCGTGTCGCGCTCGACCAGCTACGGGCTGGGGCTGCGCGTGCTGGTGAACGGCGCGTGGGGCTTCGCCGCCACGAACCGCGTCGAGCCTGGCGCGGCTCGCGCGGCCGCGGAGCAGGCCGTCGCCATCGCACGCGCGAATGCTGCGCTCGTTTCGCGCAAGGTCGTGCTCGCCGGCGCAGACAAGGTCGTGACGCACTGGACGAGCGCCTTCAAGCGCGACCCGTTCGAAGTTCCCCTCGACACCAAGATCGCGTTCCTGATGAAGCTGAACGAAGCCGCCATGGCCGTGCCGGGCGTGAGCTTCGTCAACTCGCAGGTGCTCTTCGCCGACGAGCAGAAGTACTTCGCGTCGACCGAGGGCTCACGGATCACTCAGCGCCTCGTGCGCACATATCCTCAGCTCACGACGACGGCCGCCGATCGCGCCTCCGGCGACTTTCAGACACGCGTTGTGGTCGATCGCGCACAGCTCGTCGGCTACGAGTACGTCGAAGACTACCCGTGGCTGCGCGACGCGGAGAAGGCCGCCCACGAGGTGGTCGAGAAGCTCAAGTCGAAGCCGGTCTCGCCAGGCAAGTACGACCTCGTCGTCGATCCCTCGCAGCTCTTCCTCGCCATCCACGAGACGGTCGGCCACTCGACGGAGCTCGATCGCGCGCTCGGATGGGAAGCGAACATGGCCGGAACGAGCTTTCTCAAGGCGGCCGACGCCGGCAAGCTGCGGTTCGGCGCGAAGATCGTCAACCTCGTCGGCGATCGCACGCAGCCCGGCGGGCTCGCGACCACGGGGTTCGACGACGAGGGCGTCAAGTCGGATCGGTGGCACATCGTGCGCGACGGCATGTTCGTCGACTGGCAGACGACGCGCGAGCTCGCGCCGCTCGTCGGGCAGCAGCGGTCGCACGGCTGCCTCCACTCGGACAACTGGTCGAGCGTGCCGTTCCCGAGAATGCCGAATGTCTCGCTCGAGCCCGCGCCGACCGACGTCTCGCTCGACGATCTGATCGGCGACATCAAGCGCGGGCTCTTCGTCGAGGGACGCGGCAGCTCGTCGATCGATCAGCAGCGCTACAACTTCCAGTTCGGCGGCGCCGTCATCCGCGAGGTCAGGGACGGCCGCCTCGGCGCGATGGTCAAGGACGCTGCGTATCAGTCGCGCACGCCGGACTTCTGGGCGTCGTGCGACGGCATCGGTGGTCGATCGAGCTATCGTCTCTGGGGCACGTCGGCCGACGGAAAGGGAGAGCCCGGGCAGACGAACGCCGTCAGCCACGGCTGCCCGCCGGCGCGGTTCCGCCAAATCACGGTCCTCAACACGGCGTCAGTCTGATGCTCACGAGGGACGAAGCGCTTCGAATCTGCGAGATCGTCCTGTCGCACGCCAGAACGGCGGGCGCCGAGGATGCGGCCGTCTCGCTGCAAAGCTCCATCGAGTCGCACGCGCGATTCGCCGACAACCGCATCACCACGAGCGGACGAGCCGAGGATCTCGACATCACGGCCACCGTGTGGGTGGGCCGGCGGCGCGGGTCTGCGACGGGCAACGATCCTGGCGAGGACGGGCTGAAGCGGATGGCGGACGAAGCGGTGCAGATCGCCCGCGTCTCGCCGGTCCACCGCGAGTACGTGCCGACGCCGGGTCCGCTCGAGTACGCGGAGTCGCGCGGGTTCGCCGGCGCGACGTCCGACGTCGATCCCGTGGCCCGCGCGGCGTCGCTCGACAGCGTCCTCGCCGCATGCCGCGCCGGCAAGGTGTCGGGTGCGGGGTTTCACACGGCGCGCGCATCCGCCAGCGCCGCGGCGACGGCGAACGGCAACCGGCGCTATTTCCGATCGAGCGACGCCGGGTTCAGCATGACGGCGCGGAGCGAGGACGGCACGGGCTCCGGCTACTTCTCGGGGGACCACTTCGATCTCGCACGCCTCGACGCGAAGGTCATCGCCGAACAGGCTGTCGGAAAAGCCGTGCGCGCACGTCAGCCGAAGCCAATCGAGCCGGCAACGTATCCGGTGATCCTCGAGCCGCAGGCGGTCTCGGACCTGATCGGCTTCCTGGCGTCCAACTTCGATGCGCGGACCGCCGACGAGGGCCGCAGCGCGTTTTCGGCGAAGGACGGCAAGACGCGCCTGGGCGAGAAACTGTTCAACGAGCGGCTCAGCCTCTACAGCGATCCGATGCACCCGGAACTGCCCGCCGTCCCGAGCACGGACGAGGGGATTCCGGCGGCGAGAGTGTCGCTCGTCAAGGCCGGCGTGCTCGAGAGCCTGCGATACTCGCGGTTCTGGGCGCAGGAGCGCAAGCGTGAGCCGACGCCTGGACCGGTCAACTACATCATGGAGAGCTCGCAGCCGCCGGTCTCGATCGACGCCATGATCAACGGCATGGAGCGCGGCCTGCTCGTGACGCGGTTCTGGTACGTGCGGCTCGTCGATCCGCGGTCGATCGCGCTGACCGGCCTCACCCGCGACGGCTTGTGGTGGATCGACAAGGGGAAGATCAGCCACCCGGTCCGGAACCTGCGCTTCAACCAGGGCGTGCTCGCGATGCTCGCGCCCTGGAACGTCGACGCCATCGGCGCGCCCCAGCGCCTCTCGCCGCTCATGGTGCCGGCGCTCAAGTTGAACGCGTTCGCCTTTACGTCGGTCTCCGACGCGATTTGATCCGGTCTCGTGGCTTCCGGCTTCAGCCGGAAGATCTTCCGCCTGAAGGCGGAAGCCACAGGAATACTGCTGTAGTGTCCGGCTTCAGCCGGCCTTCTCTGCTCCGCCTGAAGGCGGACGCTACAGGAATGCTGCTGTAGTGTCCGGCTTCAGCCGGACTTCGCTGGTCCGCTAAAGGCGGACACGACACGCGTTCCTATGGTGTTCACCAAGCGCCTTCGCGAAGGCATCCGGCGCGGGAGAATCAAGTGCAGCATTCGCATCTGGATGCGCCCCCACGTCAAGGTGGGTGGCCGCTACCAGATGGACGATGGCCACATCGTCGTGGACGCGATTGACCCGATCGAGATCGCCGACGTCACGTACGATCTCGCCCGTCAATCGGGGTTCGAGAGCGTGGAGGATCTCCTGCGAATCGCCAAGCACGGAAGGGGCGAGAACGTGTACCTGGTTCGGTTCCATTACCTGCCGCCGGGCGGGTGGGACACGCCAGAGAAACTCCGCGGGTAACGACGCTGCAACCGTCAGACGATCGCTGAGTACCTCTGCAGGACGCGCCGCGTCGTGTCGAAAAACAGGGACATGCACCTGCTCTGGATGTCGACGCTGCTCGCCGCCGCCGTGCTCACCGCGGCGCAGACCGCGAAGTTCGCCGTGGACGGCGCAGCCACGTCTGCGTCCACCATCGTGGCGACGATTCAGCCCCGGACGGCGGCGCCAGGGTACTCGTGGCTCCGAATCTACTTCTACTCGTCGCCGTTGAGCGCAGCCGACCGAGCGCAGGCGGCGAAGGGTGATATCGACTCGATCCAGACGCGCTGGGCTGCCGTCCTTCAACTGACGGTGGACAAGAACTCGACGGTCTGGCAGGTCGACCTCTCGCTGCCGGGACACACGTGCACGATCGCCGAATCGGATCGGGCCGCCAGGAATGCCCTGCAGGCGTTTCAGTTCGACGGCGGCCGGCTGCGCCTGAAGGGTAAGGGTACCCACGCATGCGACATGGCGTCGCTCAAGGTTCCCAACCGGAAGTTCGAGTGGGACCTGGAATTCGAGGCGCCTGTCGTCAAGCGCGGTCCCGGCTAGCTAGACGGGCAGTGCAAAATCGCAGCTGATGGGTCCGCTAGAGCAGGCTCGCGATGAAGAACGCTGCGTGCGTAGTCGCGTGGGCAATCATCGCCGCCTCGAGGCCATGCCGCCAAAACAGGTAGCCGAAGAGCACGCCGAAGGCGGAGTTCACTCCGACCACCCAAGCCACGACATCGGCTGACAGCGTTCCGACGAGCATCGACGCCGCGGGCAAATGTCCCGCACCAAACAGCAACGAGCTCACGACGATGGCGAGCCAGACGAAGACGGTACGGGGGTCACCCGTCCGGCCCTGCAGGAACCTCCACGCCAGCCACACCAGCATCGTCATGAACCCCCAGCGCAAGAGGAGCTCCTCGGTGATACCGCCGTAAAGTATGCGGGCGAGGATCGGAGGGTTGAACCGTTCTTGTATCTGCCCGAGTGCGGGCGGTGTGTAACGGTAAGCGGCCAACAACAGCAGCCCGCCGGCGACGCCGGCGACGAGGCCTGGTAGAAGCTGCGGCCGAAGTGGGAGCATGAGTGGGCGGCCGGTCGCGGCAGCCTCGAAGACGAGCGCGCGCAGGCCGACCCTGGGCGCGCATTTGATGCCCGCCCACACGGCGAGCGCGAGCAACAGCCCGCTCTGTGCGAAGCTTGCCAGCAGAATCACCCATACAGGCGCAGGAAGAGTCACGTCGCTCAGGAATTGCGGCGCCTCCCTCAGGAATTGCGGCAGCACGGTGACGTTGATCGCGACGACACCGGCCATTCCGGCCAGCCACAGCAGGAGACCGAGCCGGAGGCGAGGGACCCCGGAGGTAGTAGTCATCAGCGTTACTCGTTGCAGGCGCGGATTCAGGTGCGCTCAGTAGCGCGGTACGGATGGATCGACGAGTAGCGACCAGGCCTCGATGCCGCCCTCGAGGTTGTAGAGATTCGTGAACCCTTGAGCGCGGAAGTATTCAGCTGCGTTCTGGCTGCGGATGCCGTGGTGGCACTGGAACACGATCGGCGTGTCCCGTTCGCGTTGAAGAAGCGCATCGTGGTACGCCTGATCGAGCAGGCGTGAGCCTTCGATGGCTGCGACCGCGCGTTCCTGCTCGGTGCGGACGTCGACGAGCTCGATGGGAGCGCCGCTGTCGAGGAGCGCCTTGAGTTTGTGCGCCGTCAATTGCCGAATCGGCGCGAGGTCGTTCGGGTTGGTGTTATCGCTCACCCTTCGCGAATTCTCGTCCACGGCATCTCGTCGGGTCAAATGCGATGGCCTGACCGCGTTCCGGCTCGGTGCTACAGGCCAAACTGGCGCAGGTGGTGATTCATGTGCAGGTAGCCCCAGCGGAGCCAATCGCCCTCTGACATCGCGCCGAAGTCCGGATGTCTCGGCCAGTCGCCTCGACCTGCCCTCGACGTCAGCCGTTCCACGGTCGACTCGAGGGCGGCCACGTCTCCAGCAAAGTCATCGGGCCGCATCCCGCCGACCTCTTGATCGAGCTCCGGGTTCGTGGGAAGCCCTGCCGGCCAGGGCACGGGCGTGTGCAGGCTCACCCACTTCACGATGGCGCGCGGGACCCGGGCCGCCGGAGCCGTCACGACGACCTCGCCCAGTGCCATGCGATTGCAGTCGATCAGATGACACACCATCTGATGGGCGGTCATGCGCCCCCATCGACGCACGCTGTCGGGCTGCAGCGCCCTTACGCGCGCCAGGATCTCCGACTTGCAGTCCGCGTCGGCCAGCGTTCGTGCCCGCGCACGCGTTCGTCCGCCTTCACCCGCCGATGTACCGGAGCGGTGCTTCATGACCACTGCGGCAATCACAAGGCGTTCCAGCGACGACGTTTGCGCCGATGATTTCGGCGGCCCTGATGCGGACGCCGTACACGAGCCAGAGCGTGAGACCCAGCAGGTAGAGTCCCAGCATGCTGTCCGACAGGTCGCGTCCGCCCTGCCGATGAATCTTCACGAGTTGAGGAACGAACGAGAGGGTGGTGCAGATCGCCGCCGCACCACCGACGCACATCGTCACACCGTCGACAGCCATGAGCCCTCCGCTCTGGTCCCGAGTGTGCGGTGGCCAAGTCATTCTGTCCAATGAAAGAATAGGTCGTGTGTGATAACGTGCCGGAATGACACTTCCGATGACGGAGCTGCGGTCCTTCGTCACGCTGGCGGAGCAGCTGCACTTTGGCAAGGCGGCGGACCGGCTCCACATCACGCAGCCAGCGCTGACCAAGCAGATTCAGCGTCTCGAGGAAGCCGTAGGCGGGGCGCTCGTGCTGCGCGGGTACAGGGAGGTTCAGCTGACGCCGGCTGGAGAGGTGCTGCTGCCGCGCGCCACACTGCTGCTGCAGGAGTCAGCCGCGACGCTCGAGACCGCGCGCCGCGCCGCACGGGGACAACTGGGCGTGCTGCGGATCGGCTTCGGCCTCGCGACCATTCAGAAGCTGCTGCCGGACCTCTTGCTGCGGTTCCGGTCCGCGCTGCCGGGGGTCGAGCTCCGGCTGCGCGACATGGCCACGACGGCCCAAGTCGCAGCGCTGGTGCGCGGTGACCTCGATGTGGGCTTCGTGCGGCTCCCGGTCATCGACCCGCGTATCGACACGCGGCCGATCATGCGGGAACGGCTCGTCGCCCTGCTCGGAACGGACAGCCGCTGGGTTTCACGCGACGGGCTGCGATCGGCCTCGCACCAGCCGTTCATTACGATCGCCCGTACCACCTCCGCCGGCTTCTACGATCACGTGATCGCGGTCTGCCGCGCCGCCGGCTTCACTCCGAACATCGTGCAGGAGACCAACGAGCTCTTCACGATGATGATGCTCGTGCAAGGTGGAATGGGCGTCGCGCTCGCTCCCAGCTCCGCGACGATTCGCCGCCCGCCGGGCGTTCGAGTCAGGGCGCTCAAGGAAGCGGATGCCGCGTGGGATATCGGCATCGCGTGGAGTCACGCTCGACGCGAGGCACCGCTCGTGCGCGCGTTCGTGGAAACGACGCTCCGTGCCCGTCGCGTTCCTGCGTCGTCGAGCTGAGCGCGGCGGGGTAATCCTGAGCGAACGATGACCCTTCGATCTCCTTGCGCTCGCTCAGGACTGGCAGACGAATCCGGTGCTTACTCGGCCCTCACGTTCTCCGCTCGCGGGCCCTTCGGACCTTGACCAACGTCAAAGGTCACGCGCTGCCCTTCACGCAGATCGTCGAACCTCGTGCCGACGCAGGCGGATTGATGGAAGAAGTACTCGGTCCCGTCGGATGCTGCGACAAATCCAAACCCTTTGTCGGTCTTGCGCTTGATCGTGCCACTCGTCGACGCCATGCGTGATCCCTTCGTCAAACCGTCCGTTTTCAGATGTGAGCATTATCAACGAGAACTGCTACGGATCAACGGGCGCGCCGATCCGACTCATCCGGTCGGGGTTTGGCTCGATTTTGTGTGGTTCTGCTTGGAAGAAGATACGTGGCTTGTCGGGCACTCGAGTTGGGAAAGGCTAAGCATTCGATGAACGACCAGGAGATCATCCGGCGGCCGGAGGCGTTTGACGCCATCCGGAATGAAACGGACGCGCTCGGTTTCAACATGGTGTCCGAACCGAAGGTTGGAGCCCTGCTGGCGGCTCTTGCGGCATCGAAGCCCGGAGGGCGGATCCTCGAACTGGGGACCGGAACGGGACACGGCACTGCGTGGCTCCTCTCTGGCATGGGTCCCACGTCGACCCTCGACAGCGTCGATACCGATCCAGCGGTGGTTGCAGTGGCTCGACGCCATCTCGGCTCCGACAGCCGTGTGACATTCCACGTCATGGATGGAGCGGACTTCATCGCTCGAGCGCCCCGCAGGCAATTCGATGTCATCTACGCGGATGCGTGGCCTGGCAAGTTCAGTCATCTCGACGAGGCGCTCGCGCTGCTGCGACTCGGCGGGATCTATCTGATCGACGACTTGCTCCCTCAACCGAACTGGCCGGAGGGGCATGCGCCGAAGGTGCCCGTGCTGATCGACAGCCTCGAGCAGCGCCGCGAATTCATCACGGCAAGGCTCGCGTGGGCGTCAGGACTGATGGTCGTCGTTCGCATCGGGGCCGGCTGACGCGCCGCTGCACGCATCCATGCGCTCATCTCAGGCGTTCGTGAGCGACTTCCAACGCTTCAGCCGCTCTGCGATCAACTCGGCGCGTTGCCGATCGTCGCTTCCGTCCAGGATGCTCAGGTCCTCAGGAGCGGCGCGCAAGAAAACACCGGCCGTCCGCGCCTTCACGCTCGCGGGCGTGTCCGAACGAGTCGTCCAGTATCCGGACGCGCGATCGGCGGACTCCAGCAGGATTTCTCCCGTCCCGTCCATCTGCGGTGCGTTCGAATCCCGTGGCCGTTCCCCCTTCCAATAATAGAAGATGCCCGAAGGCTCCTTCCTCTCCTTCGACGCTTCGCACCAGTATCTCGCTGACAGCCTGCCATCCTCTTGCCATGAGCGGCCGGCCAGCTCCAGCGCGCCGCCGCGGTCTCGCGAGATTCGAAGGAGGCTCACGGCGGAAGGCTCGAGCGCGTTGCGCTCCGTCAGGGAGAACTGCCACCACATGCCCTCGATACGTGCGACGCGGCCCTCGTTTTCGATCGCCTTCCGAAGCTTCTGGTTGATGACTCTCATCTCGGAAGGGGTCGTCGCTCCGTCGTACCGTACGCACGTGAGCCCGAGGAGATCGGTCGGAAGCTTCGAGCCGCTCGCATGGAGGATGAAGGTTCGGCGCATTCCGAGGACTCCGCCGAAAAGGCCGGCTTCGAAGACGACATTGTCTCGCGGAGAAGCCTGACCGGATCCCGATGCAGGCACGCTGGTCGTCGTCCAGTCGTCCTGAGCGAACGCGAACGCGGCGAAGTCGACTTCATGCGTGAGCTCGAGGAGACGCTCCAGGGTAGTGGTCCCGGGATTGAAGGATGTCGTCCAGGGTTCCACGTGCGCGACGTCCTCGAGACCGCGTGTCAGCCCCCGCAGCAGCTTCTCCTGTTTTCCTGACGAGCCCAGGAAGATGCGCGGCTTGTCCATCCGTCCTCCCAAGAGCAGTGTCGACTTTAGCGTACAGGATAATCCTCACGACAATCGGTCAACACCCGGCACTGATCAGGAGTAGTGTCTGTCGGTACAGCATGGGCGAGCTTCCTCGAGTTCGGCCGAAATCTCGCAAGGCCTGGCGCGACTGGCTCGCGAAGAACCATGCATCGACTGCGGGGGTGTGGCTCGTCTATGCGAAGAAGCACTCAGGCATCGCGTCACTGACCTATGGCGACGCCGTCGAGGAAGCGCTTTGCTTCGGATGGATCGACAGCAAGATCAATCCGATCGACCATGACTTCTACAAGCAGGTGTTTACGCCACGAAAGTTGACGAGCGCCTGGTCCGCGTTGAACAAGAGCCGTGTCGAACGAATGCTGGCTGCCGGGCTGATGACCGCTGCCGGCCTTGCGATCGTCAAGGCGGCGAAGGACTCTGGCACCTGGAACGCGACGACACACGTCGAGGAGTTGATCATCCCTCCAGATCTCAAGAAAGCACTCAAGGCGAATCCGGATGCCAGCCGCTACTGGGTGTCTTACAGTCCAAGCAGGCGGAAAGGCGTTCTCTACCGCCTGGCCGGAGCCAGGCGGCCCGAGACCCGAGCCAGGTACCTTCAGGAGATCATTGAGAACATGACCCGCAACCTGTCCAGCGCGGAACGCAGCGAGGTGGCCGGCTTCAGACCGAAGCCGAGCTCCTCACGACGGGCGAAGCGCTAAGCTAAAGCGCTTTTGGGAATGCTGTAGTGTCCACCTTCAGGTGGACCTGTTCCGTCCGGCTAAAGCCGGACACTACAGCGTTCGGCGATCTCTCATCGAAAGTTGTCGAACCGCATGAGATCAGAATCGTTCCGCACCAATTTCGTGGCCAACGCCCAGCGCCCGTCGCGCGACACGGTCATGTGTGTGTAGATCCCTGGTATCCGAAATCCGAGCCGGCCCACGCGGGCAACCTGCTGATCGCTGAACCGGTACATATGAATCGCATCGAAGTCCGGCTCGCGCTTGACGAATACGATCCCTGTGTCGGTGACCGACCACAGAAACGGCCGAACCCCCTCGAGCACCAGCTCCTCCTGTCCGCCACCGAGAGGCAGGCGCATCAGCCTGGCAGTCCCACCGGCCGCCACGCCCGCCGGAGGACGGTCGAGATAGAAGAGGTACCGGCCGTCCGGAGATTCCCGCGGCTCGAAGCCGCCGTTGCGTGTCAGTCGGATGGCCTGGCTTCCGTCGGAAGACATCCGCCAAATGTCCGCAATTTTTCCCGCGCGTGTCGATCCGAAATAGATCCACCGACCGTCTGCCGACCACCACGGAACGCCGTCTATGGAGGGTTCTGTGGTAAGCCGACGCAGGTGCCCGCCATCTCTCCCGACAACGTAGACGTCGCTGTTGCCATCGATCGCCGCTTCGAACCCAATCTGTGAGCCGTCCGGGGACCATCCACCAACCAGCACTCCGGAAGCGCCGAGCGTCGTGACCTGCTGAAGTCCACTGCCGTCGCGCGCGGCGACCCAAATCTCCGGGGCACCTGAGCGCAACGACACGACCGCAATCCGGCTGCCGTCTGGCGAGAATCGGGCCGAACCTTCGATACGAGTCGAGTTCCAGAACGGCTGCACCTCGATGGTGTCGTTCACCAGGCGCGCGCCGAGATCCATCAGCTGAAGGTCGACGTCGATGGCGGTCGTTTGAAACGCCAGTCGCGCCGGGTGCCCGCGCGTTGGCCTGGAGATCGACGGATACCTTGCCGCCGCCGGGATGTCGGCAATCGGCGATCCTCGAGTGGGTGTGGCGCTCTTTGCGTCGATGCGCCACAGCCGACTGGCTGGCGGCTCGTCGACGTCGTAGACAATCTCCCGGCCATCGGGCGTCCACGACAACCCGTACATCGTGTTGTTCCAATTCGAGAGCCGCCGCGGTTCGCCACCCGTCATGGGTACGACGTACACGTCGGCGATTCCTCGCTTCTCATAGCGTATGAACGCCAGGGTGCTGCCGTCCGGTGAGACTTCAAATCTGTAGTCTCCGTCGCCGACGGGGGCCTGTGTCAGACGCCGACGCTCCAGAGTGTCGAGGAACACCTGGTAGATGCCAAAGGGACCGGTGTTCCGTTCGCCGTCACGGATGAGAATCGACTTCGAATCACCCGCCCACGCGACGTGAGTGCCGGTGGCCGACACCTGGCGTTCGGCGCCGCCAAGTTGCGACATCGTGAATACACCGTGTCCGGACCGAAGGAAAGCGATGCTGTGTCCGTCAGGGGACCAGGCCGGGCTGCCCTCCCAGTCCGGAGTTTGTGTCAATCGCCGAAGCGCTTCACTCTCGACGGCCTTCACATAGATGTCCGTCGGACCAGCCTCGGCCTTGCCCGACCAGGCGAAGGCGACAAGGTTGCCGTCCGGGGACAACGCCGGCGCTCCCTCCACACCTGGGTACGAGGCCAACGGAAGCAACTGGACTGGAGCGTGCGCCGGGGTGCGGAGTGCGCGCCACGTAAGGGTGGCAGCGATGACCGCCGCGACGACAGCCAGAGCGCCGACGGCGATCCTCGCGCGCCTGACGTTGAGAACCCACGGCGTCCGCTTCGGCTCCGGGGGAACAACCGGAAGAACCGTGTCGGTGAGCGAGGCGGAATTCGCTTCGAAGACGGGTACGTAGCTGCCCTTCGGCAGCGAGATCACGAGCGGATCGGATCGGCCCTCGTAGTACTCGCGCAGTTTGTCGCGGAGCCGCCTCGCGTCGACCCGAACCACCGGATCGGTGCCGCCATCGAAGTCCGTTCCCTTCCCGTAGAGCTCGTGCGCGAGGACGGATTCCTTGAGCGAGTGTCCCTCCCCCGCCAGGCTCTGTTCGACGATGAATGAGAGAAAGCGCCGCAGGTGCTGGGATCGAGAAAAGACCTGGCTGGCAAGGATTCTGTCGAGCTGGGCGCGGACAAGGGCTTCCGGCAGGTCGCTTCGCGGTTGGGCGCTTACGTCGGTTTCGGACGGCATCGGGCGCTCGATGCGAATGGACGCGAGTGTACAACAGTGTGCGAGGACCCATCATTACCCCGCTTTCGGAGGTAGGACACGGTAGAGATCTGGCGCCTCCCGACGACATGCCCGAATGTTCGTCTCGTCCCTTTTCAAGGAGGCCCCATGGTTCGACCAGTACCTCGGCTTGTCGCGCTGGGCATCACGATCGCGTTCGCGATCAGCGGTGGCAGCGACCTGACCCTTTCAACTGAGCCTGGCCAGGCCGAGCTTGGCATGGAGCTCCATCGCAAGAAGCTCAATGGCCGGAAGCTCTTCGAAAGGGAGACGTTCGGCGGCAATGGCCGCACGTGCCTCACGTGTCACACCAGGCGCACGGGTACGCTCACGCTAGAGGACATACAGCAGATCATCGATAAGGCGGACCCGAACGACCCTTTCCTGATTCACGACGCGCTCGACGATGACGGGGTTGGCACGACGCGGGTCCAGAAGCACGGAACCATCCGGCTCACCATCCCGCTGCCGCCGTGGGTCTCGATGGCGGATGACCCGGGCGCGACGCACGTCAGCGTATTTCGCGGTAGTCCGTCGACACTGAACACGCCAGCGCTCGACCCGGTTCTGATGCACGACGGACGCGCTCCCACGCTGCAGCAGCAGGCACTCGACGCCATCCACGACCATACCCAGAACGCCGTCGAACCGACGCCAGCCGAGCTCGATGCCATCGCAGAATTCCAGCGAACCGACCCGCAGTTCTTCTCGTCGCATGAGCTCAGAAAATTCGCCGCCGGTGGGCCGCCACCCGAGCTGCCCCGTGGACGCACGCCGGCTCAAAAGCGGGGACGCCTGTTCCTTGTCGACGCGCCCTTCACACCTCCTTCCAAGAACGGCATCTGTGCCCTCTGTCATGGCGGTCCGATGCTGAACACGGTCAACCAGGCGCATTCGGACTTCTCCGGGAACATTCCGCCGGGAGTTCGCTTCATCAACACCGGCGTCACGCTCGTCAATGAACCCGACAATCCGATTCGAACATGGGTCATCAATGATGGGATCAACCCGGTCGTAACGATCCGCTCGCCCGATATCGGGCTGCTCCTCAACCCCGCTCCTCCATCGCCCCCACCGACCGTCATCCCCCGCGCCTTCTTTGCGGGGCTGTTCAAAATCCCGACGCTGTGGGGTGTCGCGGAGACCGCGCCCTACTTCCACAACAACGGCGCCAAGACGCTGCGCGACGCCGTCGCCCACTATCAGCGGTTCTTCAACTTCACGGAGGCGCAGGACCCGGTTGGTTCGCGGTCCCTGGGCGGTTTCATCGAACTCACAGATCAGGATGTCGACGACATCGTCGCGTACCTGAAGCTTCTGGGTCGGGACCGGAGAGACAAGTAACTGCGCAGGACGGATACGTCAGGTAAGACGTGCGATGGCGGTCAGGAGGCACGACCCGACGACCGCCATCGCCAAGGAGGTTCCATGGCTGCTCATTCACGGTGGATACGATTTACTGCGGCACTCGCGCTGTGCGGACTCGCGCTGCTCCGATTCGGGGATCGCGCAGTGGCAATCCAGGACAGCGAAGACAAAGTCTGGTTCGGTCCCGTCGGGATCACGCCGGGAGAGCGCGCGCTGCTCAACATTTACTCCGTCGGAAACCCAGACATCATCGGGAACCCGAACGAGCACCCATGGAACTTCGTCGTGCGGGTATTCAATCGCCGTGGTCAGGTCGTCCAGGAACGGCGGCTGCAGCTGGCGACGGGCACCATCGGATCCGTGGAAGTCGCGGTGCAAGACGAAGAATACGCCGGCACTGTCCCGTCGCTTGGCCGACGGACGTTCCGCGCGGAGATCGTGGGGTTCAACCCGCAGCCGGACCCGCCCGGCAAGTGGGCCGCCACGCTGGAGGTCGTCAATCGATCGACCGGTGCGACCAGCCTGGTGCTCAGCGGCATCGACGTCCTGAGGGCGGTCCAGATCGTTCCACCGCCACGCAATTGAAAGGAGTAACCGCCGAGTTCGGGACTTGAAGGCGGCCGACTCGCCTGGCCTGCGCCGACCGCGTTCGCGGCAGGAGTGGTACTGTCACACCCGCGAGCCTCACCGGCTTTACCCAGTGAATGGGCCTCGCGCCCTGGATCTGGGAGTAGCGCATGACCATAAGCGAGATCGTCAGACAAGGCCTCTACTACGCCCGCACCTGTAGATCCCTCTGGTTGTTCGGATTCTTCGTCGCCATCGCGAGCGGCGGAAGCAGCGGCGGAGGCGGCGGGGATGGCACCAGCGTTGGCGTCGCCGGGGTGTCCATTAGCGGTTCCTTCGGTTTCTCCGTCACGCAGATCGCGCTCGTCGCAGTCGTGCTCATCCTCGCCTTCGTAGCGGCGTTCGTCCTGCGCTTCGTCAGCGAGGGCGCGCTCATCGAAGGCGTGGTGCGCGCCCGCCAGGGCGGGACGATGACGACGCGCGAAGGGTTCCGCGCCGGCTGGGCGCATTGGGGCGTGCTCGTGCGAATCGCGCTGCTCTACTTCGGCGCGACCATAGGAAGCCTCGCGGTGCTCGCGGCGCCGTGCGTCATCGGGCTGCAGGCGTTCGGGCTGGTCGGCGGCCTCGCGCTCGGTATCCCCGCTCTGTTCGTCGGCGTGCCGTGGCTCGTCACGCTCTATCTCGTGCAGGCATTCGCATCGCGGATCGCCGTGCTGGAGAACCGCCACGCGCTCGACGCGATCGGCAAAGCGCGGCTCTTCCTGCACGGCCGGCTGATGCACGGCCTCAAGCTCATCGTGGCGATGTTCGCCGGAACGCTCGCGATCGCGGTCGTCGGCATCGTCGCGATGTTGCTGGTGGCGCTCGTGCTCGTCGCGTTGATGCAGGTGCTGAGCGTCTTCCCCGTCATCGTCCTCGGGTGTCTCGTGCTCCTGCCGGTGACCTACGTATTCGCCGCGGTCCTGGGGACGTTTCGGTCCTCGATCTGGACGATCGGCTACGTGACGCAGGTGGAATCGTGATCGCAGCGGCATCGCCGCTCGAGGCGTTTTTCGCGATCTTGAGCTCGCGCCTCGGTGGCGACGCCGAGGCGCGCCCCGTGCTGGAAGAAGACGCGATCGCGCGCCTCGTCGAACAGGCGCGCGCCGGCGATACCGGGGCGCGCCGCACGCTGTACATGCAGCACGTCGACCGGGTGTTTCGCACGGTGCGCGGGATGCTGCGATCCGACGCCGATGCCGAGGACGTGACCCAGGATGCGCTGCTGACGGTGCTCACATCGCTCAACAGATACAGGCCGCGTGCCGACGCGCGTTTCGCGGCCTGGGTCACGACGATCGCCGTCAACACGGTGCGCCGGCGGTTTCGCCGCCGCCGTCCCGAGCTCACGGCCACGGGCGAGCTGCCCGAGACGCCCGACGACGCAGCCGATCCGGCAGACGCTCTCGACCGCGCGAGGCAGCGGCGCGCGCTGCTCATCGCGCTCGGCGAGCTGCCCGAGCGCGAGCGCGCGATCGTAAGCCTGCGCTACGGCGCCGATCTCAACGCGAGCGAAATCGCGGCCATCGTCGGCATCGAGCCCGCGACGATCCGCAAGATTCTCGAGCGCGCGCGCACTCGGCTTGGCGAGCGCATCGAGGCATTGTTGGTTCCCAGTGGAGGAATGTCATGAACGACGAAGAACTCGCCGACGCATGGACGACATTCGAGCCGACCATGCGGCGGCGGCGGCGCATCGACGCGCGCGTGTTCGCGTGGCTCGAAGCGCGCGACACGCCGCTCGCGGCCGAGTGGCTCGAACTGTTCAGGGTCGCGCCGTTCGCAGCGCTCGGTCTTGCCACGGTGAGCGCGGTCGCGATCGCCACAGCTACGCCGCTCGTCTGGTTCGCGCGTGCGCTGATGTGAACGCGGAGAACGTCTCTCCTGTACTGACGCACGTATCCCGCGACAGTGTGTCGCGACGGCGGATCACGGGCGCGTGAACGTCATGATCCAGTTCGTCTCCCACGTCTTGCCGCCGTCGTTCGAGAACGCCTGTTCCCAGCGGGGAGAGCCCGCATTCGCGCGGCTCCAGCGGAATCGGCAGAAGACCTTCTTGCCATCCAGCATCTCGTCACCGAAGAACTCGCCGACATCTCCTGTGAAACTTCCAACCATGGGAGGCAGCAACACACCGGGGCGCACGGTGTCCGCCCAATGCAGCGACCATTCACCGGTCTCTGGATTGAAGAGCCGCAGCGTCACGCCTTCGACCGCCCCGCCATCACGCACGGCGTTGTAGCGATCGAGCTGTCCCAGGCCGTTCAATAACGGCTGCACGTCTGACTGCGCATCGAACTCGATCCATTCCGACGACTGTTGCAGCCGGCGCTTGAGATACCGGTTGTGAATGCGCCACGATCCGTGCAGAAAGTCGAAGTCGTGCCTGGTGGCGCGCGCGGCGTGGACGCCGCCACCGAGCACCGAACGCGAGGTCGGTTCGAGGTCCAGCACGGTGGGCACGTTTTTCCCGAGCGCACTCAGGGTGGCCAGTCTCTCCAGTTGTTCTGGAGAGGGCTCGCGGCGCTCGACCGTTCCCACCCACACCAGGTGCTGTCCCTCACGAACCGGCAAACGCGTGAAGGTGTTCGGCGCGGATTCGCTGACGAACACGCCCTTGACGTCGATGCCTTGGGCCCGCAGTCGCGGCGCGACTTCGCGTTCGAAGCGTGACACCAGCGAATCGTCCGGCTGAGCCGCGAACGCATAGATCCCCGCCAGCACCGTCGTCTCCCGGTGCGCCTGAGTGGCCGCCGTCGCCGGATCGCCGCCGACCTGGAAGCCGGTGCCCGGGCGAGCTGGCCGGAGCAGCAGCACGTCGTTCACGTCCAGCATCGTGTCGTTCGCGGCCGTCTTGTGTGCGGCCCAGACGGGTCCGCCGTAGAACTGCTCGAGCGCGCGATGCCGGCTCGTCATGTCGGAGAAGCCCCGAATCCAGACAAACCGATCCGCTCGACGCGTATCGCGGAACTGTCCGACGATGGTCATCCCCACCGCCTCCTGCGACTCGATAAAGTGCCGGTCGAACACGTCGATCAACGCGTCTCGTTGTCCTGGTTTGAGCGTGTACTGCCTCAACTCGATCACCGGACAGCAGGAACGATTCGTAGACGCGTCACCGCTCATCGTTGCTCCGATCGCGCAGGTAAGCGCCGCTGCACGTATGCGCATATCGACGACCCTACCCGATCGGGCCGCACCAGGGCATGGGCCAGTGCGAAGAAATCCACCAGTAACATGGCCTATTCGTTACACTCTAATTGCGCATTCTAAATAGGCCAGAAAAACGAGCCCCGACCTTGGCCACCTGGGACTTCGCACTCGAACTGGACCGCAGGCGCGGGACGTCGCTCTCGCGGCAGATCGCACGGGCGCTCGCCGCCGACATTCAACGCGGGCGGCTGCGCCCTGGCGATCGGCTGCCAGGGTCACGAACACTCGCCACCACGTTGAGGGTTCATCGGCAGACGGTCGTCGCGGCGCTCGAGGACCTGGTGGCGGAGGGCTGGCTCGTGAGCAAGGAGGCGTCGGGTACGTTCGTCGCAGACGGGCTGCCGGAAGCGCCGTTCGATCGACGCCGGCGCGACGAACCCAACCGCCGAGCCGTCTCGTCGAGATTTGCCCTGGAGCTCCCGGGCGCGCCCGCGCCTGAGCTCCCACGTGCCGGAGGGCCGCGCACGCTTCTCATGTCCGGCGCTCGTCCCGATGTTCGGCTGGTGCCCGCAGATCTGATCGGCCGTTCCTATCGTCGCGCACTGAGAGCGGGCGGGCGGGAGCTGCTTTCGTACAACGATCCGGCGGGACTGCCCCGGCTGCGCCGCGGGCTCGCGGGCATGCTGTCCGCGACGCGCGGACTCGCCGTAGATGCTGCCTCGATCATGGTGACTCGCGGCAGCCAGATGGCGCTGGCGCTAGTGGCCCGCGCGCTGATCCGACCGGGAGATGCGATCGCCGTGGAGCATCCCGGCTACCGGCCGGCATGGGAAGCGTTCAAGCTTGCCGGCGCGGACGTGCTGCCCGTCGACGTCGATGAACAGGGCCTGAACGTTCGCGCCCTGGCGCGACTGGTGTCGCGGCGGCCCATTCGCGCCGTGTACGTCACGCCCCACCACCAGTTTCCGACGACGGTCACATTATCGGCGCCGCGACGGCTCGAGCTTCTGCGCCTCGCGGCGCGCGAGCGCTTCGCGGTGATCGAAGACGACTACGATCATGAGTTTCACTACACCGGCCGGCCGGTCTTGCCGCTGGCCAGCCTCGATCGCGCCGGCATCGTCGTCTACATCGGCACGCTGTCAAAAGTGCTGGCGCCCGGGCTGCGGATTGGATTCGTCGCGGCGCCGACCGATCTGATCGAGCAGCTCATCGCATATCGCTCGTTCGCCGATCTGCAAGGCGATCACGTGCTCGAGTCCGCGATTGCGCAGTTACTGGAAGAGGGGCTGATTCAGCGGCACGTACGGAAGACACGGCGAGTGTATCGCTCGCGCCTGGACACGCTCGCGACGGCGCTCCGGCAGCACCTGGGCGACTTTCTCTCGTTCGACGAGCCCTCCGGCGGCACTGCGATCTGGGTTCGAACGCGCTCTGCCCGGACAACGGCCCAATGGGCGCGTGCGGCACGAGACCGCGGCGTGCTGTTCGACGCCGGCGCGGCGTTCACGCTCGACGGTGCTGCCATCTCCGGCGCGCGTCTCGGATTTGCATGCTTGACGGAAGACGAACTGGGCCGCGCCGTGCGCGGTCTCGCCGCCGCGGCGGACGCCGTACGACGCAGCAGGTGATCGTCGGGACCAGACTTGCCGCAGCCGCCATGGGATGCCATACGATTGAGAGCGTATGGGAAAGTCCGACGACGGCATCACACCCGAACTGGTGCAGTGGATCGAGCGCCAGCACATGTTCTTCGTGGCGACGGCTCCGCTCGCGCCCGACGGCCTGATCAATTGCTCCCCGAAAGGAATGGATACGTTCCGCATCCTGGGGCCGCACGAGGTCGCATACCTGGACCTCACCGGCAGCGGCATCGAAACGGTCGCCCATTCCCGCGAGAACGGGCGGATTGTCTTCATGTTCTGCGCGTTCGAAGGCCCGCCAAAGATCGTCCGGCTCCACGGCACGAGCGAGGTGCACTTCCCCGGCTCACCGCAGTACGATTCGTTGAGCTCTTTGTTTCCGGCGTACATCGGCAGTCGTTCGATCATCCGCGCGCGTCTCACGCGCATCAGCGATTCGTGCGGATACGCAGTGCCAAAGTACCAGTATGGTGGCGATCGACGGACGCTCACTCGGTGGTCGGAATCGAAAGGTGAAGACGGGCTCACTCAGTACCGCCAGACAAAGAACGCCCGAAGCGTCGATGGACTGCCAGGCCTCGACGTCAAGATGGCGGGAGGCGTTGACGTGGACTGAAGCTCGGGGACCCGCGTGAATTCCCTGGTTCATTCGAGCGGTGGCACGCTTCGGCAATGAGTAATATCCTGAACCCGCAATGATCGGGCACGCTCAGTCATTCCGGATCGCGCCTCTCGTTGTCATGCTCGCCCTGACGATTCGAGGCTCTGCACAGGTCATCCCTACCGCTGACGCCCCGCCTGGCCCACGCACCGGAATGGTCGTCGGCCAGGTCGTGGACGCCGCAACCGGCGACCCGGTACCCGAGGCCATCGTCGTACTGACGATGCCAAAGTATTTCGAGAATCCGACAAGCCCGAGGGGTCGCGTGATGGCGGACGGCGAAGGCCGCTTTTTCTTCACGGACCTGCCCGCGGGCGAGTACTTCCTGCAAGCGACGAAGGACGGCTATGCACCCGGGACGTTCGGCCAGCGCCGAGCCTGGGGCCAGAGCCAGCGCTTCACTCTCGCCGAGGGCGAGCGGCCCACGGACATCACGCTCAAAGTCTGGAAGTACGGTGCCATCGCCGGCACCGTCGTGGACGAAGTCGGCGAACCGGTCGTCGGCGTCGCGGTGCGGGCGCTCATCAAGGACGTCTTCGCCGGACGCCCGCGGTACGGCACCATGCAGGTGATATCCGAGCTCGTGCCGATTGCGACGACCGACGATCGCGGCATGTTCCGGCTTTCGCAGTTGATGCCTGGGACGTACGTGGTCCTCGTCCCTTCCACGCAGACCACCGTGCCGGCCTCGTTCGTGGAGCGGTCGGACTCCGAGCTGCGGAGCGACCTCTTTTTTGCGGGCGTCCCGGAAGTGTCGCTGCTCGGGCAGCCTCGCACGCAACAAGCGGGCGACTTTGCCTTGCTGACGTCGAATCGCGTGCTCATTCCTCCGCCCCTGTCGCCGGCCGGCCGGATGGCCGTGTACCCGACGACATACTTTCCTGCCGCGGCGACGGCCGGCGCGGCGACGCCGATTCGGCTGGAAGCCGGCGAGGAGCGATCGGACATCACGATCTCGGTGCGGCCCGTGCCGGCGGTCCGTCTGTCCGGCCGCCTCGTGACGCCGGACGGATCGGTTCCGCCGCCGACCACAATCCGGCTGGTCGGCGCCGCGATGACCGACGTCATTACGACAGGCTTGATAAACGGGCGGGACTACGTCGGCTTCGAGACCGTCACGGGCATGAGCGATGCGACCGGCCGGTTCACACTGCTCGGCGTCCCGGCCGGGGAGTACGTCCTCACTCACGCCAACCGCTTCCTCTCCCGGGCGATTCAGCAGGAGCAGACCGCGTATTGGATCTCCCAACCTGTCACCGTCGGCGGAGATGATCTTTCTGATCTCGTCGTTCCGCTTCGACCCGCGTTTCGCGTCGAAGGCCGGCTCGAGTACCGCGGGAGCAGCCCGCCGCAGCTCACCGGAATCACATTCGAGACGCCGTTCGGAGAGGCCGGCCAGTTCTCGGCGCCAGCGACGAAAGGCGCGACGCTGACGTTTTCCACCGTCGCCGCCGGCGGTCAGTACATCGCGCGGCCGTACGAATCGGGCGGCTGGTTCGTGCAGTCCGTCACACTTGGCGGCCAGGACATCACGGATCGCGCGTTCGACTTGCAAGCGGACGCGACGTCGCTGGTCGTAACCTACACTGATCGGCCGTCGAAGATGTCCGGCACCGTGACGGACGACCAGGGTTCCACGAGCGCGACCGCAGTTGTGCTGGTCTTTCCTGTCGATCCTCGGAAGTGGTCGGGCTACGGCGCGTCTCCGCGAACGCTCAAGAGCGCGTTGGCGACGCGAGGCGGCGTCTACACGATCGACCACCTGCCGCCCGGCGACTATCACGCGATCGCGATCGGGGACGCCGACATCGACGGGTGGAAGGATCCGGCCACGCTCGATGCGCTCGCGACCCAGGCGACGAGATTGACCGTCGCTGCCGGCGATACGCTCAAGACCCTCGATTTGCGCGTGAAGGCGATCCGATGATCGGCCACTCCCGCCTCGTTCTAGTCCTCGGGATCGCCTGCGGCGCGGCGGCCGCAGCGCAGACGCCCGTCCGCGACAACGCGCGCGTTGCGGCTGGCACCGCGTCGATCTCCGGCACGGTCTTCGTCGCCGGTGAGGCGAAGCAGCCGGCGCGCCGCGTGCGCGTGACGCTCTCGAACGTCGCTGGCACTTCGCCGGGTCAGACCACGACCACCGACGACAGCGGCGCGTTCACCTTTCACCGCCTGACACCTGGCCAGTACGAACTGCAGGCGTTCAAGAACGCCTATCTCAGAGCCAGCTACGGCGCGTCACGGCCGGACCGTACGGGCACGCCGGTCGTCGTGAAAGACGGTGAGGCCGTTGCGGATCTCACGATGACGATCGCGCGCGGCGGCGTGATCACCGGCGTCGTGCGCGACGCTGGCGGCCGGCCTGTGCCTGGCGTGAACGTGCGGGTGCTGAAGCTTGGCTACAACGCCGTGACCGGCGAGCGCACGCTCGGCGCACCGAGCACGGGCAGCGTGGGACTCACCGACGATCGCGGCGAGTACCGTGCGTACGGCCTTCCCCCGGGCGGCTATCTCGTGGTCGTGGTGCCGAGCGTCCCGTCTGGGCGAGGCAACAACGACATCCGGCAGTTGACGGCGGCCGAGGTGCGGCAGGCACTGCAGGCGGCTCGCACCGGCGCCGCTCCCGCGACGACGAAGCCGGGGCAGCCGACACTCCCGCCGTCATCTTCGCCAGGTGCAGCGCGCCTGAACTACGCGCCGATCTTTCATCCCGGCGTCACCGACATCGGCGCTGCGGCGCCGACGGCCCTCGGGGTGAGCGAGGAGCGCGCCGGCGTGGACGTCACGATTCAGCTCGTGCCGACGGCAACCATCTCGGGCACGATCAGCTCACCGGCGGGTCGTCTTCCCCCGACCCTCTCGGTCCGGCTGGTACCGGCCGGCACGCAGACGGAAATGCTCGCGGGAGCTGGCCTGCGCGGCCTGTCCGCAGTACCGCGCCCCGACGGCACGTACGTGTTCAACGGCGTTGCGCCGGGCGCGTACACGATCAAGGCGAACATCGGAGGCGGTCGCGGCGCGCAACCCAACACGCCGACGCAGTGGGCCGCGGCCGACGTGATGGTGAACGGCCAGGATCTTGACGTCCCTCTGACGCTTCAGCCCGGCGTCGCGATCAACGGGCGCGTCGTCTTCGAGGGCTCGCAGCCCACGGCCGCAGATCTCCAGGCGCTTTCGTTCGGGCTCGTGCCGCCCGGATCCGGCGGCCAGGTTCAGGCGAGCGGTGGCGGCCGAGTGGATGCCGCAGGACGCTTCACTTTCGCGGGCGTCGTACCCGACACGTATCGTTTCGTAACGACGTGGAACGCGCCAGCCGCGCGCGAGAAGTGGTCGATCAAAGCGTCCACCGCGAACGGCCGCGAGGCGTTCGAGGCCCCGCTTCGCGTGAACCCGAACGAAGCGGTCGACTGGACGGTCACCTACACGGACAAGCCGGCGAGCCTGACTGGCGTCTTCCAGGATCGCGGCGGCCGCGCTGCCACCGAGTACTACATTCTGGTCTTCTCAACCGATCGCAGACACTGGACGCCCGGCTCGCGCCGTACCCGTATGACCCGGCCGGCCACCGACGGCGCCTTCAGCGTCAAGGGCCTCCCGCCTGGCGAGTACTTCCTCGCGGCGCTCGCGGACCTGGAGACGGGCGAATGGAACGATCCAGCGCTGCTCGACGAGCTCGTGCCGTCGTCGGCCAAGGTCACGCTGCGGGATGGCGAGACGACGACGCAGGATTTCCGGATTGGTGGATAGCGCCGGCGGAAATGCGCAAGAGTCGTTAGCCGGACACCGGTGCCACCGGGGAAGGGGCACTATGCATCGCATCGTGGATTCCCGTTGCGTTCTTGCCGTGCGCGATTTGCAGGCATCCACGCGGTTTTATGTCGACGTGCTCGGATTTCGCAGGGATTTCGGCGACGGTTCGGATGGCTGGAGTTTTCTGTCGCGGGATGCGTTCAAGATCATGCTTGGCGAATGCGCTGGCGACAAGCCGGCAAGCGAGCTGGGGGACCACTCGGTACGTGGCGTACCTGATCGTCGAGGGCGTCGATCAGTTTCATGCGGAAGTCGCCAGGCGAGGAGCAGAGGTGTTGTCCCAACCTGCGACCGAACCCTGGGGCCTGCGCGAGTTCAGCATCCGCACACCGGACGGCCATCGCATCCGATTCGGAGAACCGACCGGCGTTGCCGGCTGACAGCGATTGGAACGGCGGCGGCACCACCGCTGGCGGGCTTACGTCGACGACGACGGCGTGAAACGCTGGCGTCGGCTCAGCGGATGCCTGATGCACTCGGCTGAACCCGGGCCAGACCGTCGAACAGGCGCATGAGCACGTCGCGCCGCGTGCGGCGATCTATCGTTCGGGCCTCGATCCAGGTGAACCGGTCGGTCCGCCCGTCCGCAATCGACTCGTTGACGGCGGCTCGATCGGTCTCGCCGCCAACCAGAACAATCGCGTGCAGCGGTCGGGAGGCCATGGCGAGCGTTCGCAGTTCGAAGCGACAGCCGGCGTTGTGCGCCTTGAAGCCACGCAGGTCCAGCAGCGCGACGTCGGTTCGATCGACGAGTGCCGTCAGCGCCGCCTGCCACGCGAGGTTGTGGCAATAGCACTCGGAGACCCTGAACCGTCCGTCGAGGTCTGGCTCGGTGTCGAAGGCCGCCAGTCGTGACGCGATGTCAGCCGGCGAGCGCACGAAGCGCTCGGCCAGCCGGCGATCGAGAAAGGTGAACAGATCCGCGGCGTCGAGCGTGCGATCGGCCAGGTCGGTGCCGGCGATCATGACGGTGTTGCCGGTCGCCCGCCAGCGCTCGATGACGTGATCGAACAGGTCCTGCACCTGCGCATCGTGCTGGAAGACCCGAAGCACGAGCAGCGTGGGAGGGCGCTCCGATCGCCCGGACCGCCTGGCGACCAGCAGGACCACGGGCGGTATCCAGAGCAGCGCGAGCAGCACCCCGGCAGCCCGTGGGCCCGCCGAGCTCGCGACGATGGCTTTCTCCAACAGGACGATCGCCCAGACCGAGAAGAACACCACCATCAGCTCGGAGAGCCACCGCCGCGAATACGCGCGGCCAAGGCCGCGGCCCAGCCACCGCAACGGCCACCAGAGGACCACCCATGGAACGATCACGAAGGCTGCTATCAGCGCAGGTGCGCCGACCCAGCCGTCCAGCCTGTTCAGGGCGCCCGGCAACCGCTCGCTCACGACGATGAGCAGCTCGAACCCCGCGAGAGACGCGCCCACCAACACCACGCACGGGAGAAACAGCCACGTGGCGATGGGACGAGTGGATGGGCCCAGCATCATGAGCGCGACGATCACGATCGATGTCCCCATCTCGACCATCATCGACACCAGCAACTGCAGCGGCCGCGGCTCGATCGAACGCCAGAGCAACACCGGGTAAACGAAGGCGCACCACAACACCAACGCTCCGAACACTCGCCAGCGCGACCAGCGCCACAACAGGCCGAGCGCCGGCACGACCGGCCACAGCATCAGGAGCGCGACCGCCGCTAGACGCTTGGGCGGTAGCGGCTCGCCGGGAAACGACGCCCACATCCACAGGGTAGCGGCGGTCGCCGCCATGACGCATGACAGGCCGACGAGCACCACCGAAAGACGCGTGAGGGCCCGGCGATTCTCCGCCCACGTGAGAGGGGCCGGCGGAGGCTCAGCTGGTGTCTTGTCCACAGTCGCCGGCGGCAGCGACTCGCTGACGAGCGGTGCGCTCATCAGACGGCGCATGGCCGCCCGATAGCGACGCGCGATGACCCACGCGGCCACGCACGACAGCAGGGCCGAGAGGTAGAAGACGCCCAGGAGCTTGCCGGAGAGATCGTCCACGACTTCCTCGCTCAATGCCGAGACGGTCGTTATGTTCCTACATCACTCGGTCGAAGTCATGCCGCGATCGGCTCGGTTGATTCACTAACAGTTCAGGCTTGGCGGGACGTCGCTCGCCGTCTTGCAGCCGACAATCGCAGGGGCTTCGTGGACGAGCGCATCGTTCGTGAGGGCGGCGACCATGAACAGGGCAAAGTCCACGCGGCGGGTGACGTTGCTCTCGAGGATGGGGTCGCCCACGTGCCTGCTCCAGACCGGCAGGCTGGCCCTTACCCTCTTCGAGGCCGCTCCCCCGCACGACCGTCCAGCGCGTGTCACTGGCACACACCCGCCGGCACGCGATTCCGTGCCACGATGCCAGGACAGGCCCGCGATGAGGCCGATCGGAGCTACGGATGGACTGCCCCTACTGTTCGCTGAAAGCGTCGGATCCGAAGGTCGTCTTCAGGGACGACCACGTGTGCTTTCTGCAGGACCGCCGCTATCAGGGTGCGCTGAAACACTCGGGAGTCATCATCCCGGTCGCGCATCGAGAGACCGTCTTCGACCTCACCGAGGTCGAAGTTGCCGCCACGTTCCACCTGCTGCGAAGAGTCAAGGCGTGGATGGATGCGGAGTTCTCACCCGACGGCTACAACGTTGGCTGTAACTGCGGGCGCGCGGGCGGGCAGGAAATCTTCCACGCCCACTTGCACGTCATTCCAAGATTCAGACAGGAACCGCTGGCAGGCCAGGGCATCAGGTCGCATCTGAAGTCCGACGCCAACCGCTGGTAGTTTGGGTTACTCGCGGCAAACACCGGTCGATACCAGTCTCATTTTCAGTCGTACGATCCGTGCCGCGCAGCGCGGTTCATCGGCCGTTGGGGCAACGGTCGGATCCTGATGTTCCTCCACCTGATGACCAATGGCTGCGACGTCGTAATGCCCGAGCCGGCGTTGACAGGCAGGTTCACCTCACGCTCGCTCAGTCCGTGGATCTGCAGGCCGATGAACCCGCGCGCATGCGTCTTGTAGACCGCTTCGTTGACGATGTCTTCGACCGGCCGTCCGTTCACCCACGTCTGAATCCGCGGGCCGTTCGCGACGATGCGCAGCTTGTTCCAGCCCTCGTCGACGAAGTACGGATGCCCCTCGTCGATCTTCTGCTGCGACGACAGCCAGTCCGTCCCCATCGCCTCGCCGTAGAGGAGGCCGGTCGCCGGCTGGCCTTTATAGGTCCGGCGAATCTCCACCTGAGGGCCGTTCACCCGGCCGGCGGCAGCCTCGAAGCTGCGTCCCGTCATGGCGACCGGACGGACCAGGGACCTGATCTGAATCCCGGAATTGGTGATGCGATCGATCGCGGTCTCGAGCTCCAGCTCGAAGTCGTCGAACTCCTGCACCGTGCAGAGGAACGAGTTCATGCTCGCGCTGCTCTCCACGGTCCTGCCGACGATGGCGCCATCCTCGACGGTGAAGCGGTGACCACCGTTCAGGTGCACCCAGCCGTTCAGCGTCGACCCGTCGAACAGATCGATCCAGCCGTCCGCCGAGGCCCGCGTTCCGCCTGCAGGCGCCTGAGTTTGACGGCCGGTCGGCGGCAGCGCGAACGCGATGATCGAATCGCCCGCCTTGGTGCCGTTCTTGCCGCTGCCTCCTGCCGCGATGACGACATACTGCCGTCCATCGATCATGTACAGGCTTGGAGTGGCATAGCCGCCGGCCGGCAGCTGATGCTCCCACAGCACGCGTCCGGAGCTCTTTTCGAACGCCCTGATCTTCTCGTCCGCCGTGGCGGCGACGAAGATCACCCCGCCGGCCGTCGCCACGGCGCCGCCGAAGTTGAGTGTTCCAGTGTTGCGAATGCCCTTGGCGACGAGCTGCGGGTACTCCCCGAGCGGCACCTTCCAGGCAATCTCTCCTTTGACGAGATCGATCGCGTTGAGCGTTCCCCAGGGTGGGGCGATGGCCGGCACACCGTGCGGGTCAAGAAACAGGGGATAGCCGTCGATCGTGTAGCGATCGGGAACCGAGCGCGGTTGGTGCCGAGCGCGTGACAGCGCCCGGCGGCGTCTTCAGGAATGCGGACAGCGCGCTGATCTCACTGGGACGAAGCTGTCTGAACGCAGGCATGGCATTGCGTCCCTGCACGATCACCGTCTCGATCTCCTGCGGTGTCCGCTTCAGATCAACGAGGGGCGGCGTATGGGGCGGCGTCCCTTGTCGCGCGGCGCCGTGACAGGCCATGCAGGCCCGGTCGTAGATCTCCCGTCCGAGCTCTACGGGCGCTCGTGCGCCGGCGCCGGGACGATCGTAAAGGGGACGCAGCCTGTTGATGGTCGGCGCCTCGTTCACGTTGACGTACAGCATGTTGAGCACGGGATCGAAGCTGGCGCCGTGCCATTCGGCGCCGCCAAGATGTCCTGGCGTCGTAATCGTGCCCTGCAGGCTCGGCGGCGTGTAGATCGGCCCGGACAGGTAGCGGCGGAAATCTCTCAGCGCCTGAGCGCGCGCCTCCGGCGTGATGCTCGTGAGATCGGCCTCGGTCAGTGTCTGCCTGACCAGCGGCTGGGGCTTCAGCGGAACACGCTGCGTCGCGGCCGTCTCCTCACCCGGTACCGTCGAGCGCGGCACCGGCACTTCAGCCACCGGAAACAGCGGCTGGCCCGTGTCCCGATCGAGGACGAACGTGAATCCCATCTTCGTGAGCTGTACGACCACATCCTTCGCCGTGGGGCCGGACCCGAGCGTGACGAGGATTGGCGCGGGAGGGTTGTCGTAGTCCCAGATGTCGTGCCGGACCGTCTGGTAGTGCCACTTGCGTTCGCCGGTCGCCGCGTCGAGCGCCAGAACCGAGTTGGCGAAGAGGTTGTCGCCCTTGCGAAATCCACCGTAGAAGTCCTCGGTGGCCGAGCCCGTCGCGGCAAACACCCAGCCGCGCTGCTTCGTCGATCGTCACGCCGCCCCAGGCATTCGCGCCGCCGTAGCTCTCCCCCTTGACCCACTTCCACGAGTCGTGGCCCACCTGCCCCGCGAGGGGGATGGTGTGGAACGTCCACTTGAGCGCGCCCGACACGGTGTCGTACGCGCGGATGTGCCCGGGAGAGGCATCGTAGCTCTCGTTGACGCGCGACGCGACGATCAGGAAGTTCTTGAACACGGCACCGGGCGAGGTCATCTCGATGACCGCCGACGACGGATCCACGCCCAGATCCTGCCGGAGATCGATGAACCCGGCCTTGCCGAACGTCGAGATGAGCGCGCCGGACTTCGCGTCGACCGCGTAGACGCGATCGCGCACGAAATGGAAGATGCGCTCTCCCTCGGCCCCCTTCCAATGCGCCAGGCCGCGGTTGCGCAGCCTCACGACCATGCCGTTGTTGTGCCTGGCTGGATCGAACGTCCAGATCTCCTTGCCGGTCGCCGCGTTCAGCGCGACAGCCTTCAGGCTGGCCGTCGTCACGTACATGACGCCGTTCACCACGATCGGATTCACATGCATCGTGGATCGCTCGTTTGCGTCGCCGGCCTTGTACTCCCACGCGCGCTCGAGCTTGTGGACGTTGGCCGCGTGAATGTGTGCCAGCGGAGAGTACTGGTTGCCCTTCTGGTCGCCGCGATACACGGGCCAGTCGACGTTTGTTGCTCCGCCCGAGGGCACCACCGCCGCCTGACTCCAGGCAATCACCGTGGTTCCACACGCGATCGACCCGACGACAAAGCGGACAAGCGTCCGTGTGCTCATGAGTGACCTCGTGCGAAGTTCCCATTCCTCGTGGCGCTTCCAGACGCCCGGCGTTATATACCCCCGCGGTCTGAGGCGGTCAAGCGAATCGAAGCCAGGCCGCGATCTGCTCGTTGGCTTACTATCAGTTCAGGCGACCGAGGAATCGGAATTCTTCATGCCGGCTTACGATCGGGCGACCTTCGTGTTCACGCGGCTCACCGAGGTGGACCCGGCGGTCATCATCGAGCTGATAAATCACCCCCTGGTGCGACGCCACCTGCCGCTCGCGCGCGGCGGCTTCGGTCGCGCCGAGTGCGACAGCTTCGTCGCCGCCAAGGAGCGGCTGTGGGAAGAACACGGGTACGGCCCCTGGGCGTTCATCATCGATGGTGAGTTCGCAGGTTGGGGCGGGGTCCAGTGGGAAGGCGGCGAGGCGGATGTCGGGCTGGTGCTTCATCCGAAGCACTGGGGGGCGGGCAAAGTACTCTTCGAGCGGATCATCGCCTTCGCCTTCGAGGAGCTCGGGGTCAGCTCCGTGATCGCCCTCCTTCCTCCCAGCAGGACGCGCGTCAGCGGAGTTCTGAGGCTGGGCTTCCGCCCGGACGGTGAGCTGGTGATTTCGGGCGAACGGTTCATCCGCTACCGACTGATGGCCCCCGCGAGGCACGTGGAGGAGCCACCATAGGCAGGAGGGCGTGCGCGAGCGCCGAGGGCGTCTTGCAGCCGACAATCGCCGGGGCTTCGTGGACGAGCGCGTCGTTCGTGAGGGCCGCGACCATGAACAGGGCAGTGGTGTGGGCTACGTGATGTCATTCCTCAGGAAACCTGCTCTCGCAATAGTATTTGCTGCCGGCCTCAGCCAGGCGGTCGCGCTGTCCCAATCGACGCTGCCCCCGACGGAGTCGAGTCTTTCCAGAAACCCCGCCCTGGTACGTGACTGGGCAAGTCGCCTGCAGGCCAGCGACTCGAAGGTCCGCGCAACCGCCGAAGCCGCCCTGGTCCGGGGGGCGCGACGTTCGCTACCTTTGCTGAGACGATTCCTCGACCCCGGGCATGAAGACCTGCACGTGGTGACTTTTGAAATCATCCAGCGGATCGGTCCTCCTGCCATTCCGCTGCTGGTGGACCTGCTGCGACATGAGTCAGACTCCATCAGGCGCCGCGCCATCGATGAATTGATTGACCTGGCGCCGCATACGGAATGGATTCAACCAGCGTTGAGGCGGGCACTGAGAGACGAGAATTCGATCGTCGCAGGCGATGCCGCACGTGCCCTTGGCGCTTTGGGCAGGAGCGCCAGCCCTTCGGTCGGCGCTCTCGTCGATACGCTTTCGCACGAGGATCCATACGTCCGCATCTACGCGGCGGAGGCCTTGGCGTCCATAGGTCCGAACGCGGTCAACGCGACAAACGCCCTGGCAAAAGCCCTGGGCGATCCCATTCCCGGCGTTCGATGGGCGGCGTGTGAGGCCCTCGCCAGCATCGGCCCGGCTGCGCAGTCTGCAGTGCCGCAGCTGATCGAAGCCCTGGAGGATGAATTCCTCTATGTGCGCATCTTTGCGGCCGGAGCTCTCGGAAGCATCGGACCGAAGGCGCAGTCGGCCCGAGAGGCGCTGAGGACGGCCGCAGAAAACGATCCCATATTGCGCAGCGAAGCGGAGTGGGCGTTGAGTCGAATCGCTGGAGTCAAACCTGGAGAGCCTGTCGCCTCACACGCTGTGCCCGCGCCTTCCGTCGCGCCCCAACTTCCGACGACAGTCGTCCAAACGGGCAATCCCCCGGTTGACTGGAATACGACCACCGGTCGGAACATCGTCTGGAGTGTCGAGTTGGGAAACGAAACGTTTGGACGTCCCGTCGTTGTCGGCGATGCGGTCTATGTGGGCACCGACAACGAAAGGCACATGAACCCCGCCATCCAGGAAGAAGCCGGCGTGCTCATGGCATTTCACGCGAAGGACGGCAAATTCCTCTGGCAGGACGTGGCCCCGCGAGTAGAGCGAGGTCTGCGAGAGTTCCTGCTGCCTTCGACGACAAGTGCGCCGTATGTGGAAGGGAACCGGTTGTACTACGTCACCGCCGAGTGCCAGCTCCGCTGCCTCGATACGCAGGGCTTCCGTGATGGCGAGAACAATGGTCCGTATCGGGACGAGGCCTTCCAGGACAACGCTGCGGCCGACATCGTCTGGGAGTTGGACATGTGTGGCCGCCTGGGTGTCTTTCCGCATGAAGCCACCAACAGCGAAGTGTTGCCCGTCGGTGACCTGCTGATGGTCTCTACCTCCAACGGGCAGAATGAAGGCCACACGCGCGTCCCATCGCCGCGCGCCCCAAGCCTGATCGCGGTGGACAAGCGTTCGGGCGAAGTGGTCTGGCGCGCCATCGGGCCGGGCGGGCAGGTGCTGCACGGCCAGTGGTCCAGCCCTGTGGCGGCCAATGTCAATGGGCGCATACAGGTGCTCTTCGGCGGTGGAGATGGCTGGCTGCGCTCCTACGACGCGGCGTCGGGCCACGAAGTCTGGCGATTCGACGGCAATCCGAAAGACGCCCGTCTGCTTCCGCGACCGGGAGTCCTTTCGCGCGGCTCCATCATTGCTTCACCGGTCTTCGACGACGGCCGCGTCTTCGTTGCGATGGGACAGAGTCCCGGGCACGGCAACGGACCCTCATTGATTCATGCGATCAGTCCCAACGGCCAGGGAGACGTCACCGGAAGCAGGATTCTCTGGACTTCTCGCGAGGTCGGTCGCGTGGTGGGAACGCCGATTGCGAAAGACGGTCTCCTGTACGTCGGGGACCTGGGCGGAACGATTCATTGTCTGGACGCGGCGACCGGCGCCCACGTCTGGAAGCACGAGACGAACGAGGCCATTTGGGGCAGCCTCCTGCTGGCCGGCGACCGGCTTTACGTTGGGAACGTTCTAGGCACCATGACCGTTCTTCGTGCCGGACGCCAAAAGCAATTGCTGGGGCAGATCGAGATGGATGCGCCGCTCTATTCGCCTCCGGCGCTCGTCGGCGATGCGCTTTATCTGGCCACCGCGCACCGGTTGTACCTCATCGCGGCAAAGCTTTGATCTAACCTCTCGCTTCCTTGTCGTGGCCCTGTCGAATACTCAGGAGCCCGTGCACGAGCAGGCACGCGGCCCCCGCCAGAGCCACGACATCAGCGGCCTGAATCTGTATCGCCAGCCTCGCGATCATGTTCCACGCGACGACGAGCGCGACCACGCACGCCGCGTGGCCGTACCAGACCTGCTTCAGCATTCTGAGCGTAAACACGCCGAAGGCGCCCGCGAGGAACAGGCCCAGCAACACGAGACGAGTGGTGACGCCGGTTTGCACCAGCGCCGACAGCACCGCATTCAGCGTCGGACCGACGACATTCCAGAGCGCACTGGCGAGAAACACGGAAAGCAGCATGACGATCGCGGAGACAGACTCGGCGATCTCGGCTGGCAGACGCTTCCTGGACTCTGCTTCTCGATGCCCGAACAGAGAGGACCGATCATCCATTTCGATACAACAAGAATAGGCCTCGGTCATTCCGGGCCGAGCAAAGCCTTGATCCTAAACGCGCCTTAAGGGCGCCATCGGCGGCGGGAAGGCTATTGTTGAGTCGCGACAAGCGGAAGTACCCCAGCCCTCACCCATGAATTTCCGAAAAGCGCTCGACTGGCGCAAAGCGCTCATCTACTCGCACCGATGGCTCGGCATCGCGCTCACCGCGGTGTTTGTCATCTGGTTCGTCTCCGGCGTGATCTTCATGTACGTCGGGATGCCGACGTTGCCCGCCGAAGAGCGGCTGCTTCGCATGGAACCGCTCGACGTCTCGACGATCGCCGTGAGCCCCGCGGACGCCGCGTCGAAAGCCGGCCTGAAGTCACCGTCTCGCGTGCGGATTGCCATGCATGGCGGCCGTCCGGTATACCGATTCTTCTCGAGCGGCACGTGGCAGGCGACCTATGCGGACTCCGGTGCACCGCTGACGCCATTGACCGCCGACGCCGCGGTCACGGTGGTGCGGCGATTCGTGCCGGAGCACGCGGCCACGCTTCACTACGACACGCGGCTCACAGATTCCGATCAATGGACGCTGCAAGGCGTCATCCGCAACACGATGCCGGTGCATCGCATTGCGCTCGGCGACCCGGCCGGCACGGAGTACTACGTGGCCGAGCGGACCGGAGAGCCGGTGCTGCGAACGACGGCCCGTGGTCGGTTCTGGGGCTACATGAGCGCGGTCCTGCACTGGTTGTATTTCACGCCGCTACGACGTCAGGGCGCGCTCTGGGCGGCGTTCGTCATCGGGATTTCGCTGGTCGGAACCGTGTTGTGTGCGATGGGCATCGCGATCGGTATCTGGCGGTATTCGCTCGCCGGGCGTTTTCGCCTGCGAGCCATGCCGTCGTCACGCTCGCCATACGCCGGGTGGATTCGGTGGCACCACTACAGCGGACTGTTCTTCGGGTTCTTCGCCTGCACGTGGGCCTTGAGCGGCGCCTTGTCGCTGGATCCGTTCAGCTTTCTCGAAACCAGTCCGCCGTCGCGGGCGATGCGCGAGGCGGCGACCGGCGGGCCCGTCGATCTCACGCCGTTGACCGTCGAACGAATTCGCGCCGTCACGGACACCGTGCAACTTTCCTTTCGACCGAAGGAACTCGACTTCTTCCAGTTCCTCGGCGAGCCGTATTTCATCGCCTACGTTCCGCCATCGCCGTCGGAACGTCTGCCCTGGCGGAACAGCGACATCTCGGCAGCGAGTGCGCTGCACATCGACCGGCAGCACGTGATGGTCTCCGCCAGGCATCCCGAGCAGGGACCACTCGTGTCTTTCGAGAGGAGCCGCATGTGGGAGGTGGCGAGCGCGGCCATGCCGGGCGTCGCTGTCGCCGATGCGACGTGGCTAAACCAATACGACGCGTACTACTACAGTCACAAAGGGATGAAGCCGCTGCCGGTACTGCGGATCCGCTACGCGGATCCGCGGGCAACCTGGCTATATCTGGATCCGCAGCGGGGCATTCTCGCGTTGAGACTCGAACGGGCGAGCCGATGGAACCGTTGGCTCTATCACGGATTCCACAGCCTGGATTTTCCGTTTCTCTACTACAGGCGCCCGCTCTGGGACATCGTGGTCATTCTCTTGAGCATTGGCGGCGTCGCGATCAGTGTCACGTCCGCGCTGCCTGCCTTGAGACGGATCGTCCGTCTGAGCCGCCGGGTTTCGTCGGCGCGCTTCAGACGGACCTGACCTTCATTTCGCGTTGCCGCTGTCCGTGGTGCTGGCGGCGGGGACGTTGACCGCAAACACGAATCGCTGCCCGTCGCGGCTGACGTTTCCGAGATTCCCGCCGAGAGGTCCGGGCAGTTTGAAGAGCACCTTGGGAGTGCCGGGCTTGAACGTCGGCGTGGTCTCGAGCTCGACGGACACGACGAGCAGCTCGTTGGACTCGAGATTCTGTCCGCGGAAGAAGACCTCTTTGCCGTCCGCGCGCCAGTGCAGCATCGCCAGGACGCCGTCCTGCGACACGCGCCATTTCCCGTCACCCGGCTGTCCGGTCGCGGCATTGAACGGCCGCACGTAGATCTCGCCGCGCTCGACCTGCGCTTCGTCCGATCGGTACGCCATGAACCGGCCATCGGGGGACAGCCGGCCGAGGGTATCGGTCCATTCCGTGCGCAGGAACTCGATCCCCTTTCGCGACGCCAGATCTCCGGTCAGCGGCACCACCATGATGAAGCCGCCCGAGTCGCACACGAGGTACTTGCCATCGGAGGAAATGTCGCTGAGACCGACAAACGCGCCGGATTCGTACGTGTACACCAGCTCCTCATCGCCGGTCCCGTCCGACGCGCGACGATGGACCGGGAAATCGCCGTTGCGAAATGAAGCGTAGTAAATGTATTTCCCGTCGGGAGACCAGAGCGGATTGACCCTGGGGAACGTATCGTTGGTCAGCCTGGTCTGCTTTCCGGTGGCGAGGTCGATCGTCCAGAGATCGTTCTGGCCTTTTTGCTGGTCGGTCTTGGAGACGAGCAACTGCTTGCCATCCGGCGAAAACGACGGGCCGCCATACAGGGCCGGCTCGCCGACTTTCTGCACCACTTCTCCGCTGCGATTGAAGATGGTGATCTGCTGGAGCTGCGGCCCGCGCGGCGCCGGGAGCGCAAGGAACCGTTCGCCGTCCGCAGTCACGTAGGCGAGACGGTCCGGGACTTTGCTGGCCTGGCGGAACAGCACCCGGGGTTTGGTGAACGTGAAGGTCGGCGACGTGCCCACGTCGGCGACCATCACCGCCTGGTCGCGCGCGAGGTAGTAGAGCTCCTTGCCGTCGCGGCGCCAGAACGCGGGGCTGAACGTGCCATCCGAGATCTGCCAGGGTCCACCCTCGGCCTTGGGATCGATCGGCCGCACGAACACTTCGGCCCGGTTCGCGGCGTCGAGTTGGATGTACGACAGGAAGCGTCCGTCGGGTGAGAATTTCGGCCCGAACACACGCAGATCCGTTTTGAACACCTCGGTGGGCTTGCGGTCGGTGCCGCCGTCGAGCGGCAGCGTGAACAACGCCCCGCCCTTCATATCGGAAATCGCGTAGGTCAGGAACTTGCCGTCCAACGACCAGTCGGTGAGATTCATGAACGCGCCGGGATTCTTGTAGAGGAGCTCCTCGGAGCCCTGTCCATCGGCGGGCCGCACGAGGATGGCCTCCTGCCCCTTGCGGATCGTCACATACGCGATCCGTTTGCTATCGGGCGACCATACCGGCGCCATCACGAATTCCGTTCTCACGCTGGTCGTCAGTCGCGTGCTCGCGCCAGTTGCGATGTCGACGATGAACAGGTCCGCCGTCTCGTTGGGCAAATCGTTCTTCACGACTGCCACGCGCGAGCCATCCGGCGAGACGACGGTCTCACCGTACATCGCCCGGTCGGCGATCCCTCCAGTGCGCTTGCCGGCGCGATCGAAGAACACAATCGTCGTCGCATTGTTCTCGAAGGCGAGCGCGTTGCGCTTAGCCCTGGCTTCAGCCGTGGCTTTCTCTTTCGCTTCTGCCGACAGCTCCTGTCCGGTCGCTCGCCCCGCAAGGCACACCATACCCAGCAAGGCGGCCGCACATACCAACGCCACCCGATCGGCTCTCGCCATGACACACCTCTTACGGTGTTTTCAGTTCAACAGTTCTGCGGACACGCGGAGATGACCTTGCCATCCGGCAACGTGATGGTTCGGATCAATCCGGACAGCGACTTGTCGCGCGCGCGGCTCAATTCGAGGGTAAGGGACTTTTCGATGCTCTTCTCGAAATCGGCTTTGCCGACGTCGCGGATGCGAAACCAGGACGGCGAGGGACCTTCGCCCTGCCAGTTCTCCATCGCGCCTTTGGCGTTCTTGACGTCGATCGTCAAGTAGATGTGAGGGTTCCGCCAATCCATCTTCGTCAGGGTGCCTGTCACCGTGACGCGATCGTTGAAGTCGAAGAGCGCGGTCATGTTGTGGTGCGCCGAGGCGCCGTTCCCAAACACCAGGACCGCAAAGACGATGCAGCCAAAAATACGGCGAATCATCGGGAACTCTCCTTCGAGTAGAGGCTGACAATACATCTTTTCCCTAAACAAAGGCAATCATCCGGCCCGCCCAGCCGACGGCGAACCAGAGCGTCAGCAACAGGCCGGCAACAACGATCTTCGTCGACCGCCGGCGGACGCCAGGTTCCGATCTGAAGAACCCGCGGAACAGACCGAACTGACACAGCATCGCCAGAGTCAGGGACGCCATCTTGAATTGAAAGACGGCGCTGGCCAGGTATTTCGAGGGGTTGCCCAGGAACATGACGACCCCGGAAGCCAGCACGAAAGTGATCCCTCCCCAGGCCCAGGGCCTGAGCTGTCGCTCGATCGCCGGGAGCGACCAGTCCCCCATCATGCCGACGCTCGCCAGCCGAAGATTCAGCACCAGAATTGCCGCCAGCAGCACCGTGAGCCCCACCAGATGCACGGACTGCACGGCGGGCATCCCGTAACTGCTGTCGCGGATGAACACGATCGCGCTGGTGTTCGAGCACCACTCGAGCAACGACCTGGCTGCCGTCATGAAGGCCTTTCGCAACACCTCACAACTGGTACGCCATCGTGCGGCCACAGATGATCACGCCGATCCAGACGATCAGCGACAGCCCACCGCAGATCCGCGCGCCGAGAGGCGTTCCGCCGCGGGCCTCCCACTCCTCCATCTTTGGAAAGAGGAGAATCTGGAACAGCGCCGCATTGATGCCCAGCATCAGGAGAAACACCAGCTTGGTTCGGAAGAACACGTTGTCGTACGCCTTTGTCGCCTGGGTCATGAAGAGTAGCGCGCCTGTGATGAACATGACGATAAATCCGAGCTTCGACCAGCGCACCACATCGCGCATCATCCTGGACGCCGATCCGCCCTGAAACGCCATGCCGAGCAGGCGCAGATCGAACATCAGGATCATGCCGACTGACAATGGAAGCGCAAGGATGTGGCTGCCTTCGATGATCGGGAACAGCCACACCGATTCGCTGATGGCGGTCGCCAGCGGCGTCTGCTCGAGCCATTGGCACCAGCCAAGCAGGGACATCCGCAACTCCTCTCTGGACGCGGTGCGGTGCGCGTGACTGTACAGGACCGGTGGGATTCCGGCAACCGCGATTGCCGCGCGAGGCCGGCGCTGGGATAGGATGGACGCCTTTCAGAAAGGACTGCCATGCGCGCATGGGTCTCGGTGATTGCGGCGGGCGTGCTGGTTCTCTCCGGTTGCCGGGAACGCCCACCGTCGAAGGCGGAAACGGCGGCAGTCCCTGAATTCCGGCTGAACGCCACCATCAGGGACATCATGGACTCCTTCATCGACCCCGCCGCTGATCACATCTGGGACGCGGTCTCGATCACCGTGACCGCCAAGGGGCGCGTGGAGAAACACCCGCGAACCGACGAGGAGTGGAAGGAACTGCGCCGCCGGGCGATTCAAGTCATGGAAGGGGCGAACCTCCTGCTCGTGCCAGGCCGACGCGTCGCCAGGCCCGGTGAAAAGGTGGATCCACGGATCGCCATACCGCCGGATCAGATCGAGGCGCTCATCAACCAGGATCGGGCCAGCTTCACGAAGATGGCGTACGACCTCTACGACAGTATGGTGCCCGTGCTGCAGGCCATCGAAGCGAAGGACAAGGACAAGCTTCTGGACGTCGGCGACGGTATCGACCGAGCCTGCGAGAACTGCCACATGAAGTACTGGTACGCGAAGAGGTAAGACGGTCGCTAGCCTCCCGCTTGCGTGTCGTGGCCCTGTCGAATATTCAGCAGCCCGTGCACGAGCAGGCACGCGGCCCCCGCCAGCGCCACGACATCAGTGGCCTGAATCTGTATCGCCAGCCTCGCGATCATGTTCCACGCGACGACGAGCGCGACGACGCACGCGGCGTGGCCGTACCAGACCTGCTTCAGCATTCTGAGCGTAAACACCCCGAAGCCGCCCGCCAGGAACAGGCCCAGCAACACGAGACGAGTGGTGACGCCGGTTTGCACCAGCGCCGACAGCACCGCATTCAGCGTCGGACCGACGACACTCCAGAGCGCGCTGGCGAGAAACACGGAAAGCAGCATGACGATCGCGGAGACAGGCTCGGCGATCTCGGCTGGCAGACGCTTCCTGGACTCTGCTTCCCGATGACCGAACAGAGAGGACCGATCATCCATTTCAGTGCCTGGCTGCTTCATGGCGCCACGTCGGTCTGTACCGTGCGTCAATGCGTCAACATGTACAGGAGGACGCTGATGCCGACCGCGTAGCCGCGCGGAGAGAACTGATAGAAATACGCGGGATCCTCTCCCTCGCGCTCCCAGGAATCGCCGAGGTCGGTGTTGTGGGTCATCAAGACCATGATCCGGCCGTGCGCGTCGCTGATGGCGCGGGTGTGGACCTCGGCGCTGTCAGCACCGCGCTCCGATGTCTCGGTTCCGCCGGATCCGCGCCAGAACTGGATGTTCGTGACTTGCGGCACGCCGCCCACGGGGGCAAAGGTGCGGAATATCGGATGTGTCGGAGGGACATCGACGATCGGGTACTCGGTAGAGTCGAAGACTTTGCGAATTTGACTGACCCATTGTTCCCACGCGTCGGAGCCCCAGAAGTCATCGACCCACAGGAATCCCCCTTTGAGGAGGTACTCGCGCAGCCGCGCAGCCTCGACGTCACTGATGCCCATGGTGCCAACGTCCGACGCCATGATCATCGGGCACTGAAACAACGCGTCGTCGGTCAGCCTCACCACCCAGGGGTGAGGATTGTGGTTGGCGTCCCAGCTGACGTTGATCTTGGTCAGCTCGGACGCGCGGATCATCAGGTTGACGGCGGCGTAGGGATAGTCGGTGAGCCAGCCGATGCCCCACTGCTCGCGCCGCACCTGCGTGTACATCAGCTTGCAGATGGTGAAGCCGCCATCGGCAAAGTCCTCGGGCGGGAATTGCGGTGGGAAACTGCCCTCGCGGAACGAGCGCTGTCCATATCCCCGCTGCGCGTGGGTGGCGGAGACCAGCGCCAACGCGCAGACGATGACGAACAGCCCGACGCGCGCAGCCTGACGGCGCACCGACGTCATACCGGAGCAGTGTAAGTCAGTTCGGCTCGCGCGGCCTCGGGTTGCGCGGGGCCCGCTGTCCGGATCCTGCGGGCGGCCGCGTTAGAGTTTTTCAGATCGCTGTAGTGTCCGGCTTTAGCCGGACCGGAACAGGTCCACCTGAAGGTGGACACTACAGCATTCCAAAAAGCGCTAGCCCTCTTCGTTCGGCAGCGGATCACGAAACGTCATGGCCGAGATTTCCGCGTCCGAATATCCCACCTCGCGCAATACCTCCCGAGTGTGCTCCCCGAGGAGCGGCGCCGCACGCGCGACCACGGGCGGAGTCTCCGACATCTTGATGGCCGAGCCCGGTGTCTGGACACGACCGAGCGTCGGATGCTCGATCTCGACGACCATCCCGCGCGCGCGGATCTGCGGGTCGGCGAACGCCTCCGCGTAGTTGTTGATGGGACCGCACGGGATTCCCGCCGCGTCGAAGCGTGCCAGCCAATGTTGACGCGTGTCCTCGACGGTGATGCTCTCGATTCGCTCGGCCAGTGCGGCTCGGTTGCGCACACGGAGCGTGGCGTTGGCATAGTCGGGCTCGGTCACCCACTCGGGATGGCCAAGGAGTGCACACAGCCGCTGAAACAGCCGATCGTTCGCCGAGCCGAGGGTGATGAACCCGTCTGCGCACCGGATCGCCTGGTACGGCGCGAACATCCGGTGAGCGGAGCCGAGCGGCCCGGGGATCACTCCCTCCGCGAAGTACTCGGCTGACTCCCAGACCGACAGCGCGATGCCCGCTTCGACCAGCGACGTGTCGATGTGCTGGCCACGGCCTGTCCGACTGCGATAGTGGAGGGCTGCGAGGACTGCCGACAACGCGAACAACGCCGCGCCCAAATCGGTCAACGGCACGCCGACCTTGACCGGCGGTCGTCCGGGCTCGCCCGTGACCGACATCAGCCCCGACACGCCCTGCGCGATCAGGTCGAAGCCACCCTTGCTCGCATCGGGTCCGGTCTGACCGTACCCGGAGATCGACGCGTAGATCAGGGCCGGGTACTCGGCTGCCAGCGAGGCATAGTCCAACCCGAACCTGCGCATCACACCCGGGCGGTAGTTCTCGATCAGGATGTCGGTGCGGCGAAGAAGACGTCGAAATGCGGTCTGGGCGGCTGCCGATTTCAGGTCCAGAACGATCCCCCGCTTTCCGCGATTGACCGCATTGAAGCCGGGACTGTCGGTGCCCGTTGCCCCAGCCATGCGGCGCGTCGAATCACCCTCGGGCGGCTCGACCTTGATCACGTCGGCGCCCATGTCGCATAGTTGCATCGCGCAGAACGGGCCGGCCATCACCTGCGTGACGTCCAGCACGCGTATCCCTTCGAGCGCGCCCGGGCCTTTGCTCATCGCTCTACTCCAGTGAGGTTTCCATTGTGTCCACTTCTGAGGCGCAATTCGAATCCGTCGAATCCATCGCGTTCCTGACCTTCAACCGGCCCACGGCGCGCAATGCCCTGACCTGGGCGATGTACGACGCGCTCGTCGAGGCGTGCGACCGGGTGGATGATGATGATACCGTCCGTGTGTTCGTGGTGCGGGCCAAGGGCGACGCCTTCGCTGCCGGCACCGACATCCGCCAGTTCACCGAGTTCGCCTCGGGCGACGACGGGATCGCCTACGAGCGCAGGCTGGACGCGGTCATCGATCGGCTCGAGCGCGTGTCGATACCGACGATCGCGCAGGTGCACGGCGTCGCGGCTGGCGGCGGTTGTGCGATCGCGCTGACCTGCGATCTGCGCGTGTGCACGCCCAGCGCACAATTCGGTGTGCCCATCGCTCGAACGCTTGGCAATTGTCTGTCGGCCGCCAACCTTGCCAGGCTCGTCGACCTTGTCGGACCCGCACGCACGAAAGAATTGCTGTTCACGGGCCGCCTCCTCGATGCCGCGGAGGCGGCTTCCCTCGGCCTCGTGACGCGCCTTGCGGAGCCCGGCGACATCGACACGGTCGTGCGAGACCTGGCGCGCTCGATTGCGGCAAACGCCCCGCTGACGATCCGCGCCACCAAAGAGGCCGTTCGCCGCATCGCGATCCGGCGCCGTCTCGACCGACCGGACGCCGACGACCTCATCGCCGCGTGTTACGCGAGCCAGGACTTTCGCGAAGGCGTCACCTCGTTTCTCGAGAAGCGGCGCCCTCGCTTCACCGGCCGGTAGTCGCTCGTCATGAACCTGGCAGTCATCTCGGTCTGCGCCCTCGCGCTCGCCGTGCTCGTGAGCTGTGTGAGCCGGCTGAACGTCGGCGTGCTCTCGATCGCGCTCGCCTGGATCGTCGGTGTGTACATCGGCGGCATGCCGGTGACCACGATCATGAGCGGGTTTCCGAGCCAGCTCTTTCTGACCTTGACCGGCGTGACGCTGCTCTTCGCGCTCGCACAGTCCAACGGCACGCTCGATCGGCTGACGCGCCATGCCGTCCGGCTCTGTCGCGGGAACCGCGGCACGATTCCGGTGATGTTCTTCGTGCTGGGCGTCGCCATTTCCTCAATCGGCCCCGGCAACATCGCGACGGCGGCGCTGCTCGCCCCGCTCGCGATGCCGACAGCGGCGCGAGCGGGGATCCCGCTGTTTCTCATGGCGATCATGGTCGGCAACGGTGCCAACGCCGGCTCGCTCTCACCAATCGCGCCAACGGGGATCATCGTGAACGGGTTGATGGCACGAAATGGATTGCCGGGCTTCGAGCTGCAGTCGTACCTCTACAACCTTCTGGCACACGCGTTCGTGGCGTTCGCGGGTACGCGATGTTCGGCGGCTTGACGCTGTTTCGTCCGGGCCCTGCGACGCCGCTCAGCGGAGATCCCGCGCTCAGCGTTGGATGCCGGGGTCGACTCCCAGGACGGACCGTTCGAGCGTCGTCACTGGATCACGATCGCTGTCATTGCGGCGTTGATCGTCAGCGCGATCGGCGCAAACGTCCACGTGGGAATGGGGGCATTCGTTGGCGCCGTCATTCTCGTCCTGACGGGATCGGCCGACGATGGGGACGGCATCAAGCGAATGCCGTGGCGCGTGATCGTGATGGTCTGCGGCGTGACCGTGCTGATCTCGCTAGTCGAGAAAGCCCAGGGTCTCGACCTCGTGGTCTCGCTCGTCGCGAAGATCTCCTCGGCGAACACGGTCACCGGCATCGTGGCTTTCTTGACCGGCATCGTGTCGGTCTACAGCAGCACGTCCGGGGTCGTGCTGCCGGCGTTCCTTCCAATCGTGCCGGGACTGGCGGAGCAGCTTCCCGGCGCGAGCGCGCTCGGCATCGCGATGTCGATGAACGTGAGCGGGCATCTGGTGGACCTGTCGCCGCTCTCGACGCTTGGTGCGCTCTGCATCGCGGCCGCATCCGCCGACGAAAGCCGCGCCCTGTTCAACAAGCTCCTCGCCTGGGGACTGTCGATGACTGTGGTCGGCGCGCTCCTCTGCTACATCGTCTTCTGAGGGCGGGCGTACCTCGTCGGCCGCTCCTTTTGGCACCGAAAGGGCGCGAAAAGGGAAGGCCGCGAGGGAGACGGAACTATCGCGGTGCGGATATCAGAGCGCTCTAGTCAAACGTGAAGGGTCGATTGCCCTTCCAGTCCGGAATCGTCTTCACGGGAAGGTTGGTCCCCGCAGGCACCCGATTCAGGAGCCACTTGAGCGAGATCTGAAACGTCTGGCTGACGTAGTCGCGCGCGTTGCTCGCTCCCGCGAAAGCCTGGACGTACCAGTGCGGCGAGGCGCGGTACTCCAGGCGACATGACACGCTGTAGTTCGTTCCCCTCCGCGAATCCGAAGCATAGAAGAGTTCTTCCGATTGAGTCGGATCGAGCGGTGCCCCATCCTCTTTGATACTTTGAAGGCCGGCGCTGCCTGAGATCTCGTACTCGAGGCCACTGCGGCGGCCGCGCCATGAGACCGGGACGGCTCCCAGAAGGTACTCCTGCGGGCTGAAATAGCCGCCGTGCCCGAGCGAGAAGAAATTCAGGTTCCTGTCGTAGTGCAGGCCCGTAAAATTGATGCCGACGGTCAGCTCTCCCTGAGCGTTCGACAACACACGCCACCAGCCGCCTGCGGTCCCCTGCACCCCCCAGTTGTCGGCGACCTGTTCTCCACGGAGTAGCGAGCCTCCGACCGATACGTATTGACCGGTCGTCGACTGGCTTGCCGCGAATTGCGCAGCGGCTGAATTGGAAACCACGCCGCCCCACACTGTGCCGGTGCCCGGATCGCGTGCCCCTGCGAACGACAGCAGGCTGTCTTTCACGTTGTCGCGCGAGACGACGAGCCGCATCGAGCCGTCGGCCGTGCCGACCCGCAATCCTCCGGTCCAGTTCTGAACGAGGAAGTTGTTCGGCGATATGCCGACGGCTGCGCCGAGCCAATCGGACGACGCCTGCACTTCGGCGCCGAGACCGTCGGCCGACTGTTCACCGAATGTCGCATACGACGGCAGCGTGCCGAATGGATAGCCGGAGCTGCCATCTGGAGTCCCGCTGTCCAGATGCACGAAGTGCACGTCGAGGCCAACGCGGAACTCGTCGTAGACAGCCACCGACCCGCTGGCCACGCTGTCGCGAGCGATCAATCGATTCACGCCGGGATCGCCCTTGCGAAACGTGATGGGGCTCGCGAAGCCTGCAAACGGTGAATTGCGGTTGGTGACGGCATCGAGCTGGTCCTCGAGCTGCTGCGGGCTGAACCGCGGGTCGTTCGAGGTGTTCCCGGTGGTGCTTCCTGAAGTCGCGGCGCGGCGCGGGACGCCGCTCGTTCCCGTATTCTCCGTAGCCTTCTGACAACAGACCGCTGTTCCCGCAGTGTTGGCAGTCCCAGCACCCTGCGTCGACGACGTAGATGGCCCCGATTTCGATGGGGCGGTTTTAGACGAGCCCGATGCACCATTCGGGTTCTCGCCGCGTGCGGCCGCGAGCGCGTTAGCCAGATAGTGCTCGGCGCCGTCGTAGTCGTGACGCGCGAGCGCCCGCAGGGCCGTCATGTGCAGCAGCTCGATGTCGAGCGGCCAGCGCTGGCGCCCTTCATACAGGAAGCGTTCGGCGGTGATGCTCTGGTCAGCCGCGAGTGCGGTATTGGCGGCGGCGCGATAGTCGTCGGCGCTGCCTCCAGCCATTCCCCACGATCGATAAACGTCGAGGGCCTTTTCGAACTCCCGCACTCGCACGTATGCGGAGGCAAGCGCTGCCCTGATCCGCGAGTCGTTCGGCAACTCGCGCACCGCCCGGGTCAACACGGCAATGGCGCGCACCGGATCCTGCGCGCGCATGGCCTGGTCTGCTGCGCGAAGATTCCACGCCGCGTTGATGTCGTTCAGTGCGTCACGCTGCTGGCTCGTCAGGCCGCTTCGCGCCCTCATCTCTGTGACGAGCGCAGGGACCTCCGCCGAATGCTTCGGGCTATCGAACATTGCCCACGCCAGCTGCACATCCAGGTCGATCGGCGTCGGCTGGCCGAGTGCTCGACGAGACGACCTCGCCTGCTGGAGGAGCTCGATGGCCCGGCCGTTGTTCCCGTTGGCTGAGTACACGCTGGCCAGAAGCCGGAGGAAGTCCGGATCCTTCAGCAGATCGGTCCGGACCGCCGCGGGTATCCGATCGATGGCAGCAAGCGCGGAGTAATCCTTCTTGTCGTTGTGCAACGCGGCAATGTAGCCGCGCCATGCGTCGCCTGATTGCGGGTTGGCCGTCAGGACGTCGGAGTAACCCTGTGTGGCTCGATCGTGCCGGCCCTCGAGCGCCCAGACGCCGGCTAGCTGCAGCTGCGTGTCGGAGAAGGAGCGGCCGGCTGCTCGATCGAGATCGATGGAGCGCGTCAACAACGACTCCGCCTCGACGCAGCGTCCCTCGGCCGTGTAGACCGCTGCGATGACCTTCAAGAAACTCGCGCTGTTCATCGCGGCGTTGTGCGCGATTCGAGGCATCGACCCGAGGGCCGCCGAAGCGCTGGAGAACTCCTGCGACCGTGCGTAGGCGCGGATCAAGCCCTCCCAGGCCGTCGTGTTATCCGAATGCGCCTCGGTCACGCGCTTGTAAACCAACGCCGCGTTCGCGTCGTTCCCCTGCTCCATCAGAAGGCCCGCGATCTCGAGTCGTGCGTTCATGGCAGCGTCCGAATCGGCACGCGCCGACACGTCGAGGGCCGTGCGGAGCGCCTGGTCGCCGGCCGTGCGCTGGTTAGTCCTGTAGAGGGCCTGCGCAACGAGCGCGAGGTACTCGGGATTTGCCTCCAGGCTCTTGCGCGTCGAGGCCGGGATCGTGCTGGCGATCTGGAGCGCTCCTTTTCCATCTCGCGAGGCGAGCGACGTTCTCATGAGCCCGAGCCAGCCTCGCACGTCCGAGGAGTCAGCAGCGGTGAGCTGCTGGTAGACGGTGAGGGCTTCCGGAAGTTTTCCCGAGAGGCGCATGGCGTCGGCAAGCCCCAAGAGGGCATCCTTCGAGCCGGCATCGATCGCAAGAGCCTCTCGATAACTGGCGACGGCTGCGTCAGGGCGGCGCTCGTTGAGCGCCGCGGCGCCGTGCTGCATCGCTCTCCAGAACGTGGCCGTGCGATACCCTTCGTCGATGTCGCGGCGATCGGATTCGACGGCGCGAGCACGAGCGAAGAGCTGCGCCGCCCTGTCAAAGTCCTTCTGACTGAGCCTCACGAAGGCGAGGCCCGCGAGCGCGTCGGCATTGTTGGGTGAATCCTTCAAGACCTCCTCGTATTTCGTTTGTGCCCCGGAAAGATGTCCACGCCGTTGCATGGCCTGCCCGGCGCCCAGGAGCGCCTGCTCGTTTCCCGGGCGAAGTACCAGGGCTTCGTTGAAAGCCGCGATTGCCGCGTCAGGCTTGTCCGTCTGCGCCGCCGCACCACGCTGCATCACGAGCCAGAACCGTGAACTCTCGTATCCGTCCTTGACGTCCGCCCGGTCCGGCGCCAGCGCCCGGGCGCGCGTGAACAGCGCGAGCGACTGATCGAACTTCTGCTGAGCGAGCCTCACGTTGCCGAGACCCACGATCGCATTCACGTCGTTGGGGTGGCGCCGCGTCAGATCCTCGAACTTCGCCTGGGCCGTGGCCAGATCCTTTTCGCGAAGCGCCTTGAAGCCGTTCTGTTCGACAAGGCTGTCCTGCAACTCCCGATCGGGATAGCGCTGAACGTAGGCCTCCAGCGCCGGCAGGGCGGCGGGGTTGCCTTTCTCCCAGACGAGCGCCTGCCGCCACGCCACGCGAGCCGGCTCGATGGCTCCCGCATCGTGAATCAATTCGAGCAGGCGAAATCCCTCCATGCGCGTGTTCGGATCGTAGGTAAGGATTCGCGCCAGCCAGAGCCGATACACATCGTTCGCAGGATTGCGCGCCACCCGGTCGCGCAATTGGGCGACCGCCTTTTCGCGCCCGCCGATACTGGCTGCCAGCGTTTCATAAAACGCTTCGCCCCATCTGGTGGGCGGCGGCGTGTCGCCGAACACGCGCCGGTAAACCGCGATGGCCTCGTCCGGCTTCTGCTCCGCCGCGAGCCGTCCCGCATCGTCCAGGAGCTTGAGCTCCTGCGGCGTCATCAGGTGCGCCCGCTCGATTGCCGCGATCGCCGGGTTGTTGGGATTGATCTTGCGCAGCCGATCGAGATACCCGCGGTATGCGGGGGCGTCGCCGGTCTGCTTGGCGTATTGGGCGAGACCCTCGAGCGCTTCGGTTTGGTTCGGATCGACCAGCAGCACCTGATTCCAATTCCGTGCAGCCAGATCCATCCGGCCGCGGGCTTCGAGAGCGCGTGCCTTGCTCAAGAGAATGTCCACGCCCTCGTTTGTCTGGGCGCTCAGCACCGGACAGGCCGCGCCCAGGAGCACGATCGACAAACACAAACGAATGATTGCGTTCATATTACTGACCGGATCCCATCTTTGCCGGGATGCGTCGCTCTGCCATGCGTTCCGCACCACGTCGGACTTCGATGGCAACAACGAGCGCCAGCACCACCACCATCAGGGGCAGGAGTCGATAGTTCTCGAACAGGAACACGATCGCGCGCTGACGTGGCCCCGGATCGCCGGAATGAACGGCCAGGTTTCCGACAAGGAACGACTGGAACTGCCCTCCCCTCGCCAGTGTGACCGCACCGTAGACCGGGCCGTTGCGCACGGCCGGCGAGTACAGCCCCGCCAGGTCACGATAGTTCGACTGTTCACCCGGCACGATCGCAACGACGGATCGATCTCGGCGATACGGCGAGACGAATTGTTCGACGATCATTTCAGGCCGCGACCCTTCTGCGAGCACTTTCGTGAGGCGATCATCGTCGGCGGCCCGAAACGGCCATTCGGGATGGAGGAATCGAGCGAGCGTGCGGTTTGCATTGACACGGGGGCCGTCCGGGTTGAACTGCATAGGCAGGCTGCGAGCCCATTCCGACAGCAGGGGCTGTGACCGGGGAGTCCCCAGCACGATGAGATCCTTGTCGCGGACGGTGTCCACGCGGGTGGCCTCCACAATCGTGAGCGACGTCGCGGGCGATCCGGTTTGCGCGCCGAAGAAGCCGGCCGTGTCGAGCAGCGCCTCGTATTCGGCGATCGTCGGGGCGTCTGGCAAGACAAGGGCGGTGCGTGAAAGGTCGGGCCATTCAGTGAATGGAAAGCCCGAGTCCGCGAACAGCTCGAGACGCGGCAGGACGACCGAATGCGGAATGCTTCGCAGATCGATCCACGAGTCGCGATCGACTGTGGCGTACTGCGGAACATCGCCTGACTGCCCGGGACGGCCGAAGTCGAAATCAACGATCAGCTCGTTCGCGTACGGCCGCAGCGTGCCCGTGGGCAGCCGCACGATCTCTGCACGTTCCACCTTCGTGGACGAAGACCTGAGCCGAATGGTGTCAATATCCTGTCCGTTCAGGCGGACGTGTGCCTCTGGTCTGCTCCCACGCGTGTCTGCCGCGTACGCGAACCTCAGAAAAAGCGGGACCGACGGCCGCGCGGCAAGGAACAGATCGGGCGGCAGGCGGAAGTAGATGTTCACGGATCCGGAGCCGTGAAGGGTCAGGCGCTCCGCGGTCGTGTACCTGCCGATCGCGGCAGTCTTGTCGGTTGCGAGCCATCTTGGTGCCGAGCGTCTTTCGAGCACCGGCACGCTGACGTTACGAGGGGCGCTGAAGCTGGAGTCCTGCGGAAAGCTCTTGCGCGTGGCGAGAGTCCGGGCAGCGGCAAGCAGATCGGCAGGGTCGTTTCCCACAACGATCAGCAGCTTCCCGTACGGGTCTCGAGGATTCTCGCGAACGGCGATTGACGGTCCCGGCCGATTGGAGATCGAGAGGCTCCTCGCCAAATCCGAGTTCGCGAGCACCAGCGCCACCGCGTTGCCGCCAGGCAGATCCGCGATCCGCACGGGAAACCGCACTCCGCGGACGTCGGAAAACACGCCGAACCAGGACGCGACGACGGCTGCAGCCTGGAGCGTGACCGGATCGGGCCGGCCTGAGAAGACAACGGGCAGCGCCCACGCGCGTTGAGCCGTCGCATCGAAGAATGGAATCGGCAGCACCGACAGGTCGTTCTTGAGCAGCAGCCGGGAGCCACCGATCGTCAGCGTGCTCTTCGCGTCGATCACGATCCGAGCACCTTCGTCTGCGGTGCAGCCATCACACCCGCCGAGCTGAAGGGTCAGCGTATTTTCCGTGACCAGGAGATCCGTGGGCAGCGGGACATCGGCCTGCACGTTCCTGCCCGTTGGCAGTCGGACAGCCGTTAAGCGCGTGCCGTTCAGCCACAGCTGCAGCGTGCGCTCTCCTGTGGCGAACGAACTGTAGTGCAGCTCCAGCGCCGCCCTGCTCACGATCTTGGTGAGCGGGATGTCGAAGAAGAGGCTCCGCGACGCGCCGGCGCGATCCAGCGTGATGCCGTCCGCGGCGCCGATGTCGCTGAGCGCGTACGGTTCCTGAAAAGTCGTCGATCCCTGAATGGATTGGCTGGCGCCTGGACGCTGCACCTGTGCCGCAAAGTCGACTGGCCGCAGCAGAACGGACAAAGCGATGACCGTGGCGATCGCCGGCACGCGCTTCCGACGGCGCCTCACCGTCAACAATGGCGCAAGGATCGCGAGCGGGATCAGGGCAAGGCCGCGGATCCCGAGACCGGCAATCTGCAGCAGGCAAAACAGTGGACGATCCGTCGGCCGTGAGCCGTGCCATGACAGCCAGGCGTCCGGCCGGGAGTAGATGAGGCCCAGCAGATACGCTTCCTGGCTGAGATCGAGAGGGCCGAACGCGAGCCGCAGCATGACACCGGACGTTTGTGCAACGCGCCCGGCGATCTCACAACGCGATCCCGCGTGGTCGAGAATCGCGACGACCGCCGCGTCCGCGGATATTCCGGCGGGGGACTCGAAATGAACCGCGACGCCCCCTCGCGAAAGCTGCGAAGCCGCGCCAGCAAAGCGTCGCCCGTCCGCGGTGACCAGCGTCACGCGAACAGGCACGTCGACGCGGACTTCCGACCGCCGCTGCCGCCTCTCCCGGGCGATCGATGCCGCCACCGACAGGATGACGATGTTGTACGTCGTCCATGCAATGTTCATGATGAGGCTGTCGTGGTGCGCGGGATCGACCGCCCATCGGCGGCCGGCCATGAACAGCCCGGCGATGTTCAACGCCAGCAGGATCAATAAAGGCAGGGCCATGCGGAAATCGAAGTACGAGTGGTTGATCACGCCACCCTTGCTCGTCACGTTGAATCTGCCGAGCCTCGGGTTGACGAGCGCGAGCAGGGTGGGCGCGAGGATGTATGGCGCCAGGACCGTTTCGTAGACCTCGCTCCAGAATGAGAATCGATACCGTCCCTGAATGCGTGCGTTGGCCATCTTCGACAGCACGATGTGCGGCAGCGCGTAGGCCAACACCGCCAGCGAGTAGCCGTAGATGTTCACCATGCCAAGGAGCAGATACGTGAGTGGAACGGTGAGGAAGATGAGACGCGGCACCGCGAACAGGAAGTGGAGCGCCTCATTGAAGTAGCAGAGCCGCTGAGCGATCGAAAGGCCGGGCCCGAACAGCGGATTCTCGATACGAAGAATCTGCACCATGCCGCGCGCCCACCGGATGCGCTGGCCGATGTGGGCCCCGAGACTCTCGGTGGCCAGCCCGGCAGCCAGGGGCATGTTGACCAACGCGGAATTCCAGCCGCGACGCTGGATGCGCAGCGACGTATGGGCGTCCTCGGTGACCGTCTCGACCGCGACGCCGCCGATTTCGTCGAGCGCCTTCCGCCGCATCACCGCACACGAGCCGCAGAACATGGTCGCGTTCCACAGATCGTTGCCGTCCTGGATCAGGCGGTGGAACAACTCGCTTTCATTGGGAATGCGCCGGAACTGGCCGAGGTTGCGTTCGATCGGATCTGGTGAGTAGAAATGATGCGGCGTCTGGACGAGTCCCAGCCGCGGATCGCGCACGAACCACCCGAGCGTCGCCTGCAGGAACGAACGGGTGGGGACGTGGTCGCAGTCGAAGGACGCCACGTATTCGGCGCTCGTGCGCGCCAGCGCATGGTTGATGTTTCCGGCCTTCGCGTGTGCATTGCCCTCGCGCGTCACATAGACGGCGCCCACGCTCGCCGCGAACTGCCGGAACTCCTCTCGCCTGCCGTCGTCCAGCACGAAGACTTTTTTCTTGTTCGCGGGATAATCCATCGCCAGCGCGCCGAGCACCGTTGCGCGGACGACGGCGAGCGGCTCGTTGTAGGTGGGGATGAGAACGTCGACCGACGGCCAGCTTTGGGGGTCACCCTCGAGCGCCACTGGTTGTCGCCCCAGGGGCCGCAGCGTCTGGAAGTACCCGAGGACGAGCGTCAGGAACGCATAGAACTCGGCGAGGAGCAGGAGGACGACGAACACCGTGTCCCATTGATAGAGGTGGCCCGCACTGGTGACGCCATCCCAGGTTTGTGTCGTGCGCCAATATCCGTAGCGCAGCGTGCTGAACACCGAGATCGCCATCAGCGTCAGCGGGACTGCCGGAGCGCGCGATGCGCGACCGAGAATCAGCGCGATCAGAATCAGAGCGATCGAAAAGACTGCCTGCTCGCGCCAGCCGAGAGGAAGGATCAGAAGGATCGCGAGGCCGAGAAGAGAAAGGAGTGTGAACCCGCCCCACAGCAGTCGCTCTGATAGCGATACCGCGCCGGATGATGCTTTGGGCGGCGGGAAATCCATGCGATCGTTAGTCTACCGCCGCGAACTCCGCGGTAAGAACGGTGATTCTCCGAGAACATGACGACGAGGTCGATGACCCTTCCAGCGCTGATGAGCTTGTCGCTCCTGACGGTCGCCGAAGTGTCCGGCGCCGGGCCGTCGTGGCAGTCGCTGTACCAGGCGTATGCGGGACACTTTCTCGACCGGCAGATCCGGGTCATCGATCGTGACGCCGCCGACCGCACGACCTCCGAAGCACAGGCCTACGCGATGTTCTTTGCGCTCGTCGCCAACGATCGACCGCGGTTCGACGCGTTGCTCGGGTGGACCGAAAAGAACCTCGCGTCAGGAGATCTCGCCACGCATCTTCCCGCATGGCTGTGGGGTCGGAATCGCAGCAAGCGCTGGGGCGTGCTCGACGCCAATGCCGCGTCCGATGCCGACGTGTGGATGGCCTATTCGCTGCTCGAGGCCGGACAGGCGTGGAACGAGCCGCGCTACACCTCGCTCGGACGATCGCTGGCGAGCCTCATCGTTCGCGACGAGGTCGTCGAGATCCCGGGCGTCGGCGTCGTGCTCATGCCTGCGCCGAAGGGGTTTCGACGCGGCGCCGATAGCTACCGCCTGAACGTCAGCTACATGCCGCTGCAGCTTTTCATACGACTCGACCGGTTGCTGCCAGGCGGGCCGTGGCAGGCGATGGCGGATCGCATTCCGGCATTGGTGAAGGCATCGTCGCCTAAGGGCTTCGCGTCAGACTGGCTGGAGTTCTCGCCGGGCAAAGGGTTCACGCCCTCCGAGATCGCCAGCTACGACTCGATTCGCGTCTACCTGTGGGCGGGCATGCTCGATCAATCCACTCCCGGCCGCGACGCGATCTTGAGCGTGCTTTCAGGAATGACGGCGTGGCTCCGCTCGCACTCGGCACCTCCTGAAAAGGTCAAGTCGGATGGCGCCGTGACCAGTCCCAGCGGCCCGGTCGGGTTTTCGGCGGCAGTGTTGCCTTATCTGTCGGCGATTGGTGACAAGCCACTCGAGTCGGCGCAACTGGCGCGCGTGGAGTCGGCCCTCGACGCGAAGACCGGCCTCTATGGCCGTCCAGCGCGGTACTATGATCAGAATCTCACGCTGTTTGCGCTGGGGTGGAGGGAGCGGCGTTTCTGGTTCGATTCCAGCGGCGCGCTGAGGCTGGGGTGGAGAGACGCGGTAGAACGATGATGAAGACGATTGGCTTGTCAGCCGTAGCTCAGAGCACGGCGGAAGTGCCCACCTCCGCTAAAGCTACGGTGGGCAACCTTCGCCTGAATCCTGAGCGAAGGTTGGTGCGCCCTGCAAGACTCGAACTTGCGACCTCCTGGTTCGTAGCCAGACGCTCTATCCAACTGAGCTAAGGGCGCGAAGGGCTCGTCTCGGCGGCCTCGACGCCACCGACCCGAAACTCCGATTATATAACACTCACCGGCTCGCCCCGGTCGGGGCAAGCGCCGCGCGCGTGAGGCCCGATCCCTGCTCGAACATCCCCGGAAGCGTGATCGGCAGGCGGCCGCCGATCGCGGACTCGCCCGCGATCGCGCGGACGGCGGACGCTTCCGCGCGATCGTAGAAGTCATACGTCAGCAGGACCGCCGGCAGCTCGGGCAGGAACGTCGCCGCGTACGGGTTCCCGAAGAACGTCGTGACGAACGGCCGGCCGGACGAAGCGGACGCTGCGGGCGGCGTCCTGCAGCAGCCGCTGCAAGCCGGGCGCGAGATCCATGCGCCCGCTGAACGACGCGGTCCGCACGAACACCGACGCAATCACCGCGTCGTAGCGCGGGATCGTCGCCCGCACGAGCTCGATCTCCGATGGCGTGGTGCGATCCGAGAGCTCGATCGACGTCACGTTCGCCCACCGCTTGCGCAGCTCCGGGATGAACGTCCGGCTCGGCGCGGCGATCCGCCACCCCGACGGGTAGTCGAGCACCGAGAGGTACAGCACCTGCGCGTCCTTCGCGATCCTGAGCGGCACGTGATTCCCGGCATCCTTGATGAGCGTGATCGACCGCTCGCTGACGGTATCCGCGACGGCCTGGTTCGCGCGCGTGCCGACGATCTTCGGAATCGCGTCGAGCGCGACGGTCCTGCTCTTGTGCAGGCCGGCGCGCGCCTTCGCGCGGAGGATCCGATCGACGGACTGATCGATCCGGGTCTCGGGAATCCTCCCCGACTTCACGGCTTCGAGAATGCCCGCGAACGCGGCGCCCTCGTCGGGCGAGTGCAGGACGACGTCGTTGCCGGCGAGGACCGCGCGCACGGCAGCCTCGCCAGGCCCGTGCATCTTCGTCACGCCCTGCATGCCCATCGAGTCGGTGTAGATCAATCCTCGAAACGCGAGCTCCTTGCGGAGCACGCCGCTCACGATCGGCTCGCTCAGCGTGGTCGGCGTCGCGGGCGTGGGGTCGAACGCCGGCATCTCGATGTGGGCGGTCATGACGGCGTCGGCGCCGGCGGCGATGCCTGCCCTGAAGGGCGGCAGCTCGATGGCGTCGAGCCGCTCGCGCGGGTGCTTGATGATGGGAAGCCCGAGGTGCGAGTCCACGTCGGTGTCGCCGTGACCGGGAAAGTGCTTCAGCGTCGCCATGACGCCGGCCGACCGCAGTCCGCGGATGTAGGCGGACGCGAGCCTGCCGACGAGCGCGGGATCCTCGCCGAAGGAGCGCGTGTTGATGACGGGGTTGCGCGGGTTGTTGTTGACGTCGACGACAGGCGCGAAGTTGACGTGCACGCCGAGCGCGCGCGTCTCTTCTCCCGTCACGCGTCCCGCGTCGAACGCAAGCTTGTCGTCCCGCGCGGCGCCGAACGCCATCAGCCGCGGGAACGCGGTCGCGCCCATGATCCGGAAGCCGACGCCTGCCTCGAAGTCCGCCGTGTTGAGCAGCGGCACGCCCGCCATCTCCTGCAGCCGGTTCAGCGTCGACGCCGCCTCGAGCGGCTGGCCGAGCGTCACGGTCCCGTAGGCGGGATTCAGCAGGACCGGCGGCGCGAGCTCGCTCGCGCCGAACACGTGAAACCCGCCGACGCGATACTCGCGAACGGATTTCGCGAGCGCGTCGAACCCTTCGGAGTCGGTGCTGAGAAAGCTGGATTGAAACGACGAGACGAGGACCTGGCCCACCTTGTCCTCGAGGGTCATCTTCTTCGACGTCGTCTGCACCCACTTCTCAGCAGCTTTGTCGAGAGGAAACGGATCCGCCGGCTGACTGGCGACGACGAAGGACAGGGCGACGACAACACAAAGGGCTCGCACGATCCCGCATCTTACTCCCAAGGCCCCCGGCTCGCGCCGGGCCTGGACGTATACTGAGACCGTGAGCGCCACTGCGCATCGGAAAGACGCGCCCGCCTCCGTGCGCTGCTTCGTCGTCACGGTGAGCGATACCCGCACTGCGGCAGACGATGCGAGCGGGAACGCGATTGTGGAGCTGCTCACGAAGGCCGGTCACGAGGTCGTCGATCGGCGGATCGTCCGCGACGAGCCGTCGCTCGTGCGCGACGTGATCCTGGGCGTCGACGGCGCGGCCGACGTCGTGATTACGACGGGCGGAACCGGGATCACCGCGCGCGACAGCACGTACGAGGCGATCGCGTCACTGCTCGAGAAGAGGCTCGACGGCTTTGGCGAGCTCTTCCGGATGCTGAGCTACGCGGAGATCGGCGCGGCGGCCATGCTGACACGGGCGGCCGCGGGCACGATCGGACGGGTCGCCGTGTTCTCGCTCCCCGGCTCGGAACACGCGGTACGGCTCGCCATCGCGAAACTGATCCTTCCCGAAATCGGCCACGTCGTCCGCGAGCTGAGGCGATGAGCGCACGGTGACGTCATGACTCCTGTCCGTCCCATCCGCGGCACGATCGCGCTCGACGAAGCGCGGCGGATCCTGTCGGACTCCGCGCGCCCGATCGATCGCACCGAGCGAATCACTATTCGCGACGCGCACGGCCGCGTGATCGCGCAGCCGGCGGTTTCGAAGGTCGACGTGCCGCCGTTCGATCGCGCCGCCATGGACGGCTACGCGGTCGTCGCCGAAGACACCTTCGGCGCGAGCGCCTCGGACCCGGCTGTCCTCCGCTGCCTCGAGTCGATCCACACGGGCCAGCTTCCAACCGAGCGCGTCGTCCGCGGGACGTGCACCGAAATCGCGACGGGCGCGCCCCTGCCCGAGGGCGCGGACGCCGTCGTGATCGTCGAGGAAACCGACAAGACGCGCGACGGAGCCGTGCGGGTCATGACGCCGGTCTATCCGAAGCAGCACGTCGGACGGCGGGCGGCGGACATCGCAATCGGTCAGACGCTTCTCTCGCCCGGCGATCTGCTGACGCCTGGCCGCATCGGCGCGCTGGCGGCCATCGGCGTGACGGAGATCGAAGTCTACGCACGCCCCCGGGTCGCGATCCTCTCCACGGGCAACGAGATCGTCGAGCCAGGCCAACCGCTCGCGCCCGGGCAGATTTACGACATCAACCAGTTCACGCTGTCGTCGATCATCGGGGCGCACGGAGGCGTCCCCGTCGTGTACCCTCCGGCGGCGGACAGCATTCCGGCGCTGCTGGAGGCAATTGCCGCTGCCGGGAACGAGGACGTTCTGGTGTTTTCGGGCGGGAGCTCGGTCGGCGAGCACGATCTGATCCTCGACGCGATCGAGCGTGCGGGAGAGGTGCTCTTCCACGGCATTGCCGTGAAGCCCGGGAAGCCGACGGCATTCGGAATGATCGACCGCCAGCCGGTCTTCGGCATGCCCGGCTATCCGACCTCGTGCCTGTCGAACGGCTACATGCTCCTCGTGCCGACGCTTCGCCGCATCGCGCGGCTGCCCGACCACAACCCGCGCGTCGTGCGGCTGCCTCTCTCGAAGCGAGTCGTGTCGACGACCGGGCGTCACCAGTTCTACACGGTCCGAGTCGAAGGCGGTACCGCGGTGCCCGCGTTCAAGGCGTCCGGCGACATCACCAGCATGTCGCTCGCCGACGGCTACATCGAGATCCCCGCGCAGACCGACATCGTCGAAGCCGGCGAGCTCGTGGACGTGAAGCTGTTCTGATGCCGACGCGGTCGATGCTGACGGCGGCGCCGCCATTCTCGCTGCCGAACCAGAAGGGTCAGGTCCGATCGCTTCAGGACTATCTGACGCAGGGCCCCGTGCTGCTCGCGTTCCATCGCGGGACCTGGTGCCCGAACTGCCGCAAGAAATTCAGCGAGCTCGCGCAGCACTCGCCGGAGTACGTGCGGCGCGGCGTGCAGGTCGTCACCGTCGTCGCGCAATCGTCCGACGTCGTGCGGCGGTACGTTGAGGATACGGGGCTTCCGTTCAACATCCTGATCGACGAGTCGCGAGACGTGCTCAAGGCGTACGGCGTCTGGCATCGCCTCGGTCTCGACGCCTGGAACATCGCGCGTCCGGCGCTGTTCCTCATCGATCCGGCGGGCGCGATCCGGTACTGGTACGTCGGCGAGCGCCAGGACGAGTTCCCGTCGCACGAGGAGATCCTGCGGCAGATAGAAATCCTGGGATCGACGACCCGTGTTTGAACGAATCAGGGTCGCCGGACGCGGACGCGTGGGATCGGCCGTCGCCGCACGGCTCGAGCAGCGCGGCCTGACGGTCGGCGGCGATCGCCCCGATCTCGTGATTCTCTGCGTCCCCGATTCCGCGATTCGCGACGTCGCCCGGTCCGTGCCCTCCGGCCCGTGGATCGCACACGTCAGCGGGGCCACGCCGCTTTCGGCGCTCGATCCTCACGTGAACCGGTTCGGCGTGCACCCGCTGCAGACGTTCACGCGCGAGCGCGGTCCCGAGCAGCTCGACGGCGCCTGGGCGGCCGTCACCGCCGAGCAGGACGAAGCGCAGCGGCGCGGCGTCTGGCTGGCGGATCTCCTCGGCCTGCGTCCGTTCACCGTCGCCGATGCCGATCGCGTGCTCTATCACGCCGGCGCGGTCATCGCGTCGAACTACCTCGTCACGCTGCACCGGGCGGCGTCCCGGCTCATGCGGGAAGCGGGCGCGCCGCCGGAGGCGCTGCTGCCGCTCATGCAGCGGACGATCGACAACGGCTTCGATCTGACGGGGCCGATCGCGCGCGGCGACCTCGAGACCGTCGAGGCGCACCTGTCGGAGATCAGAAAGCGCGCGCCCGAGCTCGCCGACATGTACCTGGCGCTCGCGTCGGTGACGACGCCGTGAAGACGGTGCGGACGGTCGCGGAGGTCCGTGAGGCGCTGGAGCGCCCGCGCATCTTCGGCACCGTAGGGCTCGTGCCGACCATGGGCTCGCTGCACGCCGGCCACGTCGCGCTCATCCGCGCGGCCCGGCGCGAGTGCGACACTGTCGTCGCCAGTCTCTTCGTGAACCCGTCGCAGTTCAACGATCCCGCGGATCTGGCCGCGTACCCGCGAGACGAAACGACCGACAGCCACATCTTCGGCCAGGCTGGCGTGGACTACCTGTTCGCGCCGCCGGTCGAAGCGATCTACGCGGCCGGCCACGCGACGTGGGTCGACGTCGAAGGCGTTGCCGCCGGCCTCGAAGGGGCGCATCGTCCCGGACATTTCCGCGGCGTCGCGACCGTGTGCCTGAAGCTCTTCGCGATTGTGGGCCCGCGGCTCGCGTTCTTCGGCCAGAAGGACGCGCAACAGGTGGCGGTCGTGAAGCAAATGGTGCAGGATCTGAACATGCCGGTTGAGATCCGTGTCGTGCCCACCGTGCGCGATCCCGATGGCCTCGCGCTCTCGTCGAGGAATGCTCGTCTATCGCCGGAGGAACGCGCGCGTGCGCTCGCGATCCCGCGCGCGCTCGACGCGGGGCTCGCGGCCGCGCGGGCGGGCCGGGATCCCGTGGCCGCGGCACGAAGCGAATTGACCGGCCTCGACGTGGACTACGTCGATGTCGCGCACTTCAACGGACACCCGACGCTTGCGATCGCCGCGCGCGCCGGACACACGCGCCTCATCGACAACGTCCGGCTCGACGACGACCGCGCGCTGCCGATCTTTCACGACAACGCCCGGCGGGAGCCCCACGATGGCCACTAGGAAAACGCCGGCGCACCCGCTGGGAAAGACGCTGCGCCTCACGCCGTTCCATTTCGCGAAGGAGAAGCAGCAGGGCGGGCGCATCGCGATGGTGACGGCGTACGACGCGCCGAGCGCCAGGCTCGCCGAAGCCGCAGGCATCGACGGCATCCTCGTCGGCGATTCGGCGGCGATGACGGTCCTCGGCCATGAAACGACGGTCCAGATCACCGTGGACGAGATGCTGATGCTCACGCGCGCGGTCGCGCGCAGCGTGCGACGTCCGCTCGTCGTCGCCGACATGCCGTTCGGATCGTTTCAGGTATCGAACGAGGAAGCCGTCCGCCATGCCGTGCGCCTGGTCAAGGAAGGCGGCGCGGGCGCCGTCAAGCTGGAGGGCGCCGGGCCTTCCCTCTCGAGAGTCGCCGCGATCGTGGCCATCGGGATTCCCGTGATGGGACACGTCGGCCTGACGCCGCAGTCGGCGGTCGCGCTCGGCGGGTATCGCGTGCAAGGACGACGAGTGCGCGACGCGCATCGCTTGCGCGAGGAAGCGCTCGCGCTGCAGCGCGCGGGATGTTTCGCCATCGTCCTCGAGGCCATGCCGGCGATCGTCGCGGAGGACATCACGAAGCGTCTGGACGTGCCCACGATCGGCATCGGCGCCGGCGGCGGATGCGACGGACAGATTCTCGTCTGGCACGATCTCCTGGGCCTGACGACCGGCCACGTGCCGCAGTTCGTGAAGCGCTACGCCGATCTCGGCCAGTCCGCGCGCGCGGGGCTCGAGGCGTACGTCTCTGACGTTCGCACCCGAAAGTTTCCCGAAGCCGAGCATACGTACGCGATGGCCGAGGGCGAAGCGGAGCTGTTCGCCGAAACGGGGCTCATCAAGCGCTGACAGCAAACCATCGGGCGCCGCATCCCGTCTATTGAACACATGCGAGCGACATTCGAGACCCTGCTGCAGGACATCAGCTACGCCTGGCGCCTCGTCAAGCGAAGCCCCGGGTTCACCTTTTTCGCGACGCTGACGATCGCGCTCGGGCTCGGCGCCAACGCCGCCATCTTCAGCCTGGTGGACGGCGTGCTCCTCAAGTCCTTCACCTATCCCGAACCCGAACGCATCGTTCAGTTGTGGGAAAAGCCGCCGCGCGGGCTGCGCAACGGCATCTCGGGCGCGAACTATCTCGACTGGGCGAAGCCAGAGCCAGTCCTTCGAGGCCATGGCGGCCCAGACCGGCGCGACCATGAGCTACTCCGCAGGCTCAGCCACCGGTCGAGCCGGCGGCGAACCGCGATCGCTCCGGGCCGCCGTCGTGTCGGCTCCGTACTTCGAGGTGTTCGGCACGCGAGCGGCGCTCGGCCGCACGTTCGCCAGGGACGAGGATCAGCCAGGCCGGGAGAAGGTGACGGTGATCGGCCATCGCCTCTGGGTGAACCTGTTCGGCGCGCGATCCGACGATCGTCGGCCGCGACATCCTGCTGAACGGCGAGCCGTACACCGTCATCGGGGTGCTGCCGGGCAACAGCGAGTTCGATCGGCGGTCGTCCGATCTGTGGATCCCGCTCGCGTTTCCCGCCGAGCGTCGCGCGGGACTACCACTATCTCAGCGCGGTCGCCCGCCTGAAGCCCGGTGTGTCCCTCGAGCAGGCGCAGGCCGAGATGAGCGCGATCGCGGAACGGCATCGCCGCACTCTATCCCGGACATCAAGAAGGGCTGGGGCGCCACGGTCGACCGCTACATCGATCGCGTCGTCGGGCCGCAGATGCAGCTGTCGCTGCGCGTGCTGATGGCGGCCGTCGTCGCCGTGCTGCTCATCGGGTGCGCGAACCTCGCGAACATGCTGATGGCGCGCGCGACGCTGCGCTCGCGCGAGATCGCCCTGCGCCTCGCGCTCGGGGCGCAACCGCACACGCCTGGTGCGGATGCTGCTGACCGAGAGCCTGATGCTCGCGTCGTTCGGCGGGCTCCTCGGCGTGGCGCTCGGCTACGGGCTGCTGCGCTGGATTCAGAGCCTGCTGCCGCCGTTCTACTTCCCGGCCGAAGCCAACATCGCGATGGACGGCCGCGTGCTGGTGTTCCTGGCCGGCGTGACGATCCTCACGAGCGTCGTGTTCGGCCTGACGCCGGCGCTCCTTGCGTCGCGGCGCGACGCCGCCGAAGCGCTGAAGGAAGGCGGACGCACGAGCTCGGCGGGACGCCGCGACATCTCAGGCGCGGCACGTCTTCGTCGCCGCGCAGGTGGCCGCGGCGTTCATCCTGCTCGCGGGCGCCGGGCTGCTGATTCGCAGCTTTCAACGCGTGATGGACGTCGACACCGGCTACGACACCGAGGGAATCGTCGCCGCGTACCTGCCGCTGCCGATGGAGCGCGATCCCGAGCCCGTGGCGCTGACGCAGTACATCCAGCAGGTGCTCGACGAGGTGCGCGCCGTGCCCGGCGTGCAGGAGACGGCCGTCGCCACCGCGATTCCGCTGCGCGGCTGGGGCGACGGCATGCCGTTCCGCATGCCCGAGAAGCCGGATGAGATCGTCGGCACTGGATTCAAGATCATCACGCCGGGGTATTTCCGCACGCTCGGTCTCCGGCTCGTCGCGGGCCGCCTGCTCGACGATCGCGACACGACCGGATCGGTGCCGGTCGTCGTCGTCAACGAGTCGTTCGTGCGGCGCTACTCTGCCGAACGAGGAGCCGATCGGGCAGCCGAATCCTCGTCGAGCGGATTCTTCCTTCGCGGCGCGGGCTCGGGCCGCTCACCGCATGGGAAATCGTCGGCGTCGTCGCCGACGAGAAAGCGAGCGGTCTCGAGAACCTCACCGACGTCGGCACCTACGCGAGCTTCGCGCAGAGCCCCGTGGTCGGTCTCGGGCTCGTCGCCAGGGGCAGCGGCGATCCGGCGATGCTGATCAAGTCGATGCAGCAGGCGGTCTGGCGCGTCAACAAGTATCCAGGTGCTCGATCGCGCCGATGACGGTCTCGCAGCTCAAGGCCGATTCGATGATCGGGCGCACGGCTGCCGACGCTATCTGCTCGGCGGCTTCGCGCTGCTCGCGATGCTGCTGGCCTGCGCCGGGATCTACGGCGTGCTGTCGTTCGTCACGGCGAAACGCACGCAGGAGCTGGGCATCCGCGCAGCGCTCGGCGCGTCGCAGTGGGATCTCGTGCGCATGGTGATCCGCGGCGGGACGATGCCGGTCCTCGCCGGCATCGTGCATCGGCGTCGGCGGCGCGATGTGGCTGTCGCGGTTCATTCAGTCGATGCTGTTCCAGGTCAGCCCGATCGACGCGCCGAGCCTCATCGCCGTCGCCGTCGCTGTTTCTCGCGGTCGCGCTGGCTGGCGTGCTTCGTGCCCGCGTGGCGCGCCGTCCCGGATCGATCCGATGTCGGCGCTGCGGCAGGAGTAGCCTATTTGAATCTCTTGTTGACCGCGTCCCAGTTCACGACGTTCCACCACGCCGCGAGATAGTCGGGACGCCGGTTCTGGTACTTGAGATAGTAGGCGTGCTCCCACACGTCGATGCCGAGGATCGGCTTCTTCCCTTCCATCAGCGGGCTGTCCTGATTTGGCGTGCTCTCGATCACGAGCTTGCCGCCGACGTCGACGAGCCACGCCCAGCCGCTGCCGAAGCGTGTAACGCCGGCCTTCGTGAGCTGCTCCTTGAACGTGTCGAATCCGCCGAACGTCGACTTGATGGCGTCGGCAATCGCTCCCGACGGCGCGCCTCCCGCTTTCGGGCCCATGATTTCCCAGAACATCGTGTGGTTGATGTGGCCGCCGCCGTTGTTCCGCACCGCCGTGCGAATCTCCTCGGGCACCGAGTTGATGCCGCGCACCAGATCCTCGACGCTCTTCTTCTGCAGATCGGGCGCCTTCTCGAGCGCGGTGTTGAGGTTGGTCACGTACGCCGCATGATGCTTATCGTGATGGATCCGCATCGTCTGCTCGTCGATATGCGGCTCGAGCGCGGTGTAGTCGTACGGAAGTGGTGGAACTTCGTGCGCCATCGGTCTGCTCCTCTCAGTCAGCTTCCAGCTTCCAGCTTCCAGCTTCCAGCTTTCAGCTGCTCAATTCAGCTCTCGGCTGTGAGCATATCGCATTCGAGTAGCGTCCGTCTCGCAAAGGCACAGCTGACGTTCGTAGGTCCGGCTTCAGCCGGACTTGAAGCTGAAAGCTGGAAGCTGGAGGCTGGAAGCTAGACAGTCGAGCATTCGATCGAGCGCGAGGCGGGCGAAGCTCTTCTGCGGTTCGTCGACGGTGATCTGGTTGTGGATCGTGCCCTCGACGAGCCCTTCGAGGACCCACAGCAGATGATTTGGTGAGACGCGGAACATCGTCGAGCACAGGCAGCCGAACGGATCCAGCGTGACGACGGTCTTGTCGGGCGCGACGTCGTTCTTCAGTCGGTTCACGAGGTGGATTTCTGTCGCGACCGCCCACACCGATCCCGGAGGGCTCGCCTTGACGGTCGTGATGATGTGTTCGGTCGAGCCGCTGACGTCGGCGGCCTGCACGACGTCGAACGTGCACTCCGGGTGGGCGATGACCTTGCCCTCCGGGTACTTCTGCCGGAACGCGGCGATCTGCGGCACGGTGAACCGCGTGTGCACGGAGCAGTGGCCCTTCCAGAGGATCAACTTCGCAGCCCTGACCCGCTCCGCGTCGAGTCCGCCCCACATCTCCTCGGGATCCCACACCACCATCTGCTCGATCGGCACGCCCATCTTGTAGGCGGTGTTGCGGCCCAGATGCTGGTCGGGGAGCATGAGGAGCTTCTCGCCGCGCTCCCAGGCCCACTTCATCACCGCGGCCGCGTTCGTGGACGTGCAGACGATGCCGCCATGCTCGCCGCAGAAGGCTTTGACCTCCGCCGACGAGTTGATATACGTGACCGGAACGAGGCCGCCGCGATCGCCGTCGCGCTCGAGCGGCACACCCAGTTCCCCGATTTCGCGCCAGCAGATTTCCAGCTGATCGCCGGCCGCCATGTCGGCCATCGAACATCCTGCCGCGAGATCGGGCAGCACGACTTTCTGGTGCGCGCCGCAGAGGATGTCCGCGCTTTCGGCCATGAAGTGGACGCCGCAGAAGACGATGTATTCCGCCTTGCCGCGGCTCGCCGCCGCGCGCGCGAGCTTCAAGGAGTCGCCGGTGAAGTCGGCGAACTTGATGACCTCGTCGCGCTGGTAGTGATGGCCGAGAATGACGAGCCGATCGCCGAGACGTGCCTTGGCCGCGCCGATGCGCGCGTCCATCTCGTCGTCCGAGAGGCGCAGGTACTGCTCCGGGAGCGGCTGCCGCTCGCCGATGCTCTGCTTCTCGACGTCGGTGAGGATCTTGATGTCCATTGGTGGACGCAGTGGCTTTAGGCTCTGGGCTTTAGGCTTTAGCCCTGATTTAGATCGGAATGCCTTTGCCAAAGCCCAAAGCCCAAGGCCCAGCCCAAAGCCTATTGTCTATTGTACTACCGCGATTCTCGCGTCATCCGGCGCCTCGGGACCGGTCACGACGTTGTAGAGCGTGTCGCGCTCGACGGGCTCGCGGCCGGCGGCACGGATCAGCTTCCGTATCGCCGACGTGCTCATGAACTCCGGCGTCACGGCGCCGGCCATATGGTAGATCTTCTCCTCCTGCACGGTCCCGTCGAGATCGTCCACGCCGAACCACAGCGCCATCTGCGCCACGTCGACGCCGGTCGCGATCCAGAACGCCTTGATGTGCGGAATGTTGTCCAGCATCAGCCGGGCGACGGCGTGCACGCGCAGCGTGTCCGCGGCGGATGGCGGCGGCAGCTTCCGCATCTGGTTGTTGTCGGGATGGAACGCCAGCGGAATGAACGCCTGCAGCCCGCCCGTCGAATCCTGCAACGCGCGCGTGCGCAGCATGTGATCGACGCGCTCGGCCATCGTCTCGATATGCCCGTAGAGCATCGTGATGTTGGAGCGGAGTCCGAGGCCGTGCGCGATCTTGTGGATCTCCAGGTATCGATCGGTCCCGCACTTGTCGTGGCAGATCTTTCTGCGCACACGCTCCGCGAAGATCTCCGCGCCGCCGCCCGGCAGCGAGTCGAGGCCCGCGCCCTGCAGCGCGCGCAGCACCTCCTCGTCGCTCATCTTGTAGAGATCCGCGAAGAACGCGATCTCGACGGCGGTGAAGCACTTCAGATGAATACCGGGACGGATCCTCTTGAAGCCGCGCAGCAGCTCCAGGTAGTAATCGAACGGCAGCTCCGGGTGCAGGCCGTTGACGACGTGTACTTCGGTGAGCGGCTGATGTGCGCGCTGACGAAGCTTGTCCCACGCTTCTTCCAGGGACATCGTGTACGAGCCCTCGTCGCCCGGCTGCAGCCGCGCGAACGAACAGAACAGGCAGCTCGCCACGCAGACGTTCGTCGCCTCGAGGCGGATGTTGAAGTTGTAGTACGTGCGCGCGCCGTGCCGCTTCTCGCGCTCGCGGTTGGCCAGCCAGCCGAGTGCCAGCGTATCCGGGCAGTCGAACAGCCGCAGGCCGTCGTCGAACGTCAGGCGCTCGCCGGCTTCAAGCCTGGCGTCGATGTCGGCGAGACCAAGGTCGCGCAACCGTGTCTGCATCTCTTCGGGCTCGCCCCATTCTCCCAATCGAGTACGTAATATCCGGCTTCAGCCGGAACTTCTCGGGTCCGCCTGAAGGCGGACGCTACATGCGCGTCTATTCGGCACGTCCAATTCCCTGCACCTGCACGCGGAACGTGCGGCTGCGCGGTCCGTCGAGCTCCGCGCTCAGCACGCGCTGCCATTGCCCGAGCACGAGCTCGCCCCCGGTGACCTGCAGCGTCATCCCGTGGCCGAGCAGCATCGCGCGGAGGTGCGCGTCCGCGTTGTTGCGGTCGCAGTCCGAGTGCTCGGGATCGTTGTGCCGCCACATGCCGTCGCGCGCCACGGTCTTTTCCAGGAACTGCCTGATGTCGGCGTGGAGCGCCGACTGATCCTCGTTGATGAAGACGGCGCACGTCGTATGCATCGACCAGAGGCTGGCGAGGCCCTCGCGCACCTTCGACGATGACACGATCCTGGCGATCCGCTCGGTGAGGTCCACGATCTCGACGCGCTCGGTCGTCTCGACGGTGATGGTCTCGGCGTGGACGACCAGCGCGCCGGCGGTGATCGAGGCATCCTTCGCCGGGTTCTGCCTCGCAAAAACAGTCGAGCTCTTACTCATAGGCAACAGGACGGTTACGGCCGCTGCCGGCCGGCAGCAAGTACCTCATTTTATAAGTGTTATACTGCCCGGCACAACTGACGCCGGAGTCGCGCGCTGTGGCGCGCGGCTCTGCCCGGCGACCACGCGAAGTGGGTGCAAAGCCCACGCGGTGCCGCCACTGTAAGCGGGGAGCGCCGTTCCCATCGAAGCCACTGAGCCCTCGGGCTTGGGAAGGCGGGAACGTGCGCGACGATCCGCAAGCCAGGATACCTGGCGCCGGGCCGTCCTTTTCCACGGCGCGAGATCACGCCGAAAGGGAGTCCCCGTGCGAACGAAGCCCCTCGTCCGACTGCTCGCTGTTCTCTTTCCACTCTTCCTGGCAACGCCCGCGCTCCACGCGCAGACTCCGCAGGATGCGATCGCGGGTGTCGTCGTCGACGCCGACGATCGACCGGTCGTCCGCGCGCTCGTGACGATCGTCGACGCGCAGGGAAAAACCGTGGCGTCGACGTTCACCGGGCGCGACGGGCGCTTCAGCATTCGCGTGAGCCCTGGCGACAACTGCAGCGTCGATGCGTCGCTCTCGGGATTCGAGCCCGCGCGGGTGCCGTGCGCGCGCACCCAGGAGGTGAGGCTGTCGCTGTCGATTTCACCCGTGCAGGAGGCGATCGTCGTGACCGCGACGCGCGGCGAGGCCCCCGCGGGCCAGCTCGCGGCCAGCGTGACGGTGTTCGACGCCGAGACGATCGAACGGCGGCAGACGCCGCTCGTCGCCGATCTGCTGCGCCAGGCGCCGGGCGTCACCGTCGTGCACACGGGCGGCTACGGCACGCAGACGTCGCTCTTCGTGCGCGGCGGCGAGAGCAACTACAACAAGGTCCTGCTGGACGGGATTCCGCTGAACGAGCCCGGCGGCGTCTTCTACTTCAGCAACGTCACCTCGGAGAATCTCGAGCGCGTGGAGTTCGTGCGCGGGTCGCAGTCGGCGCTCTTCGGTTCGGATGCGATGGCGGGCGTCGTCCAGATGTTCACGCGCCGCGCCGTGCGGGAAGGCGTCGACGGCGGCGGAACGTTCGAAGGCGGGCGGCTATCGGAACCGTGCGCGGCTCGGCGGGCGTGACCGGAAAGCAGGGCGCGATCGACTACTCCTTGCATGGCGCGCGTTACGTCACCGACAACAACGTGCCGAACAACGAGTTCAACAACACGACCCTTTCCGCGTCCGCGGGATTCGAAATCGCGCCGGGCACGTCGCTGCGATTCGTCGGCCGCGGCGAGCTCGGCGACGTCGGCACGCCGGGACAGACGGCATTCGGGCGGCCGGATCTCGACGCGCGATTCGAGCGGCACGACGGCGTCGTCGGCGTGACGTTCACGCAACGCGTGACCGAGCGGTTCCAGCATCGCGCGCTCTACGGTCTGGCATCGTCCAACCAGGAATCGACCAATCTCATCGAGGATCCGCCGTACACGCCGTCGTTCGGCGGCAGCACCGCGCCGTTCGAGTTTTCCGACTTCACCTACCACAGCCGCAACGAGCTGCGGCGGCATCATCTCAGCTACCAGGCGGACTGGCGGATCTCGGGCGCGTCGGGCCACGTGGGGACTCACATCGTCACGGGCGCCATCGACTGGGACGGCGAGCGTGCGACCCTTCGCGATCTGAGCGCCGGAACGGTGACCAAGGCCAGCCGGAACAACGTCGGCGTACACGCTCCAGCACCAGGCGACTGTGGCCGCGCGTGTTCATGACGGTCGGCGTCCGCATCGAAGCACAACGACAGCTTCGGCGTCGCGACGGTGCCGCGCGCCTCGGTTGCGTGGATCGCGCACAAACGATCCGGCGTCGATGGGAGATACGAAGGTGAAGGCATCGGCCGGCCTCGGCATCAAGGAACCGACGATCCTGCAGTCGTTCAGCCCGACGCCGTTCGCTGGGCAATCCCGATCTCGAAGCCGGAACGCTCGCGATCGTTCGAGGCCGGGGTCGAGCAGCGCTTTCTGAACGATCGCGTGAAGGTCGAGCGTCACCTGGTTCGACAACCGGTTCCGCAACATCATCTCGACGCGCACGGTCAGCTTCAATCCGTTCCTGTCGCAGTACTTCAATATCGGCCTGACTCGGAGGCGCAGGGGCGCCGAGCTCACCGCGGAGCTCGCGCCGTCGAGCGAGGTGCGGATCACGACCGGCTACACGCTCCTCGCGTCGGAGATTCTCGACAGCACCGCGCCGAGTAGTCCCGTGTTCCAGCCGGGCCAGTGGCTGTTCCGCCGTCCGCGCCATTCCGGATTCGCGGCGGTCGGCGTGGCAGCACGACGCGGATTTCCCTCGACCTGTCCGGTATCTTCGTCGGGCGGCGGGTGGACAGCGACTTCTCCGCCTGGTTCCGGCGATCGTCGAGAACGACGGATACGCGCTGTGGGATCTCCGCGGGCAGTTTCGCCTGTCCCCGCAGATCAGCGTCATCGGCGCCGTCGACAATCTCACTGGCTCCGACCACATGGAACCGCTCGGCTACGAGGCGCTGGGCCGAACGGCGCGGCTCGGCCTGAAGGTCGGCTTCTGATGCACGACCGTCCGCGCGCGGCGATCTCGTGGAGCGGCGGCAAGGATTGCTGCACGGCACTCCACCGCGTCGCCGATCAGTACGAGGTCGCCGCGGCGCTGACGATGTTCGATGAAGAGGGAGCGCGAAGCCGATCGCATGGGTTGAGGCCGGAGATCGTCGCGGCCCAGGTCGACCGGCTCGGCATGACGCACGTGAGCCGCCGATGTTCGTGGGACACGTATGACGCGGCGTTCGCGTCGGGCCTCGAAGAGCTGGCGGCGTCCGGGATCACGCACGTCATCTTCGGTGACATCATGTTCGACAGCCATCGGACGTGGACCGAGCAGCGCTGCGCGGACGCGGGCCTCACCGCCGTCCAGCCGATCTGGGGCGAACCGACGGATCTGATGCTGCGGGAGTTTCTCGCCTCGGGAAGCGACGCGCTGATCGTGACCGCGCGCGCGAAGTTCCTCGATCCGTCCTGGCTCGGACGTCCTCTCACGTTGTCCATGCTCGACGAGTTGACCCAGCTCGGCGTCGATCCCTGCGGCGAGCTCGGCGAATATCACACGGTCGTCGTCAACAGCCCGCGGTTCAGCCGTCCCCTCGAGCTGCGCGCGCGCGGCCACGTCCTGCGCGCCGGATGCTGGGCGCTCGACCTCGAGGTCGACGCGGCCGGCGACGGAGACCGGCGCGAATGAACGACGCGATGCTGCTGCAGGCCAGCGGTGTCGTCTTCGCGTACGGCACGACGCCGGTCCTCCGCGGCGTGTCGGTCGACGTGCCGGCGGATGGGTTCGTCGGGATCCTCGGACCGAACGGCTGCGGCAAGACGACGCTCCTCCGCGTCCTCGCTGGCACGCTGGAGCCGTCGGCTGGCCGCGTTTCGCTCGACGGTGCCGAGCTCGCGAGCCTGCCGCGGGCCGACCTCGCGAGACGCATGGCGGTCGTGCCGCAGGAAACCCGGCCGGCGTTCGACTTCACCGTGCTCGAGGTCGTGCTGATGGGCCGCTATCCGCATCTCGGCACGTTCGAGGTCGAGGGTCCCGCGGACATCGCCATCGCGAGGGAGGCGCTCGCGGCCACGGGCACGCGCGAGCTCGAGCATCGGCCGTTCACGACGCTGAGCGGCGGCGAGAAGCAGCGCGTGATCATCGCCGGTGCGCTCGCCCAGATAGCGTCAGGCGTGGAACGCTCCGCGATTCTCCTGCTCGACGAGCCGACGGCGGCGCTGGATCTCGCGTACCAGCTGGAAGTGGCGGCGCTCCTGCGCGATCTCCGGCACCGGATGCGAATCGCCATCGTCGTGGCCACGCACGATCTCAACTTCGCCGCGAGCGTCTGCCGATCGCTGGTCCTGCTGAAAGCCGGCACCGTCATCGCGTCAGGTCCCACCGCCGACGTCCTGACGCCGGACCGCATCCGGACGCTCTACGATGTCGACGCGGAGATCCGGCACCACGACGAGGCCGGCCACCTTGTCGTCGTCCCGCTCCGCCGTGTGGGTGCAGGAAGCGCTCACGGCGGGACTACGCGATGAGCATTCGGAGACGGCTGACGATTGCGATCGCGGGGTTCGGCACGCTCGCGCTCGCCGCCATCGTGCTCGCGCCGCTCGTCGGATCGACGTCGATCAGCCTGCGGCGCGCATTCGACTTCTCGCATCCGTTCGCCGACAACGTCGACGCGCAGATTTTCTTCGTCGCGAGGCTGCCCCGGACGCTGGCAGGGGCGATCGTCGGCGCGGCGCTCGCCTCGTCAGGCGTCGTCTTTCAGGGCCTGCTGCGCAATCCGCTGGCCACGCCGTTCACGCTCGGCGTATCGGCCGGCGCGGCGCTCGGCGCGATGCTGGCGATCACGTTCGACTGGACGTTCGGAGCCGCCGGGTTTGCCGCCGTGCCGGCGGCGTCGTTCGTCGGGCGCTGTCGGAGCGGTGGGGATCGTGTATGCGCTCGCCCGGGCGCGGCACCACGGCCTGTCGACCAACGTCCTGCTGCTCGCCGGCGTGACGCTGAACGCGTTCTTCTCGTCGCTGATCCTGTGCGTGCAGTATTTCGCCGACTTCACGGATGCGTATCGAACGCTGCGGTGGCTCATGGGCGATCTCGACGTCGAGCAGCTATCAGCCGATCGTGGCCGCGCTTCCGCTGCTGGCGGTGTCGTTCGTCGCCTTCGCGTGGCTGGCCCGTCCGCTGAACCTGCTGTCGGTCGGTCCGGACAGCGCCGAGACCAGGGGCATATCCGTCGCGCGGGCGCAGCGGCGTGCGTTCTTCACCGCATCGCTCGCGACGGGCGCCGCGGTGTCCGTCAGCGGCCCGGTCGGATTCATCGGGATCGTCGTGCCGCACCTCGTCCGCCTGCTCGTCGGCTCCGACCATCGCATCGTGCTGCCGGCGTCAGCGCTCTTCGGCTCGGCGTTCCTGGTGGGATGCGACGTCCTGTCGCGGACGCTCATCGCGCCGGTCGAGATTCCAGTCGGCGTCATCACCGCGTTGATTGGCGGCCCGTTCTTCCTGTGGCTGTTGTTGAAGCGATCCTGATCGCGGACGTTCATCGTCACTGACATCATGAACACGAGACGACTTCCCCGTTTCTTCACGCTCGTCGCAATGCTCGCGCTCGCCGCACTGTGCCCGTCCGAGCGTGTGCCTGGCGCAGCGGCGGCCGCCGCCTCGCAGGCAAAGCCCTCGCGCATCATCTCGGCTATTCCTGCCGTCACCGAAATGCTCTTCGCGCTCGGCGCCGGGCCCCAGGTAGTGGCCGTCGGCACTTTCGATCAGTACCCCGAGGACGTCGCGAAGCTTCCGCGCGTCGGGGCGCTCCTCGATCCCGATCTCGAGCGGATCCTCTCGCTCCGCCCCGATCTCGTCGCGGTCTACGAGAGCCAGACCGATCTGCGCAAGCAGCTCGACCGCGCCTCGATTCCGATGTTCGTCTACAAGCACGCCGGGCTCGCGGACGTGACATCGACGATTCGCCTGCTCGGCGCCCGGATCGGCCACGAGGCCGAGGCGGACGCGACCGTCAAGAAGATCGAGGCAAATCTGGAGTCGATCCGCAAACGCGTTGCAGGCCGGCCGCGGCCGCGCACGCTCCTCGTCTTCGGCCGGGACGCCGCCGCGCTGCGCGGCATCTACGCGAGCGGCGGCATCGGCTTCCTGCAGGACATGCTCGACATCGCCGGAGGCGAGAACGCGTTCGCGGACGTCCAGCGTCAATCGGTCCAGGCAACGACGGAGCTGATCCTCGCGCGCCGGCCCGAGGTGATCGTGGAGCTGAGAACCGGAGCGCTGACGGCGGACGAGCGATCGAGGGAGATCGCCGTCTGGCAGAGCCTGCCGTCGGTCCCTGCCGTGCGCGCAAAGCGCATCGCGATCATCACGGATCAGCGCACCGTCGTGCCGGGACCCCGAGTCGCCGAGGGCACGGAGCTCATCGCGCGCGCGATCCATCCAGAGGCGTTCGGCAAGTGAAGATCCTCGTGTCCTGGAGCAGCGGCAAGGACAGCGCCTGGATGCTGCACGTGATCAGGCAGGAGGGGCTCGGTATGCCTGCCGCGCTGCTGACCACCATCAACGAAGCGGCGGATCGCGTGGCGATGCACGCGGTCCGGACCGACGTGCTGCGAGCGCAGGCGGACGCCGCAGGCCTGCCGCTCGTCTCCGTCCCGATTCCGTACCCCTGCCCGAACGAGATCTACGAGGAGCGCATGGCGGCGGCGTGCGCGCGGGCCGTCGCCGACGGATTCACGCACGTCGCGTTCGGCGATCTCTTCCTCGAGGATGTGCGGCGATACCGGGAGGAGCGGCTCGCGGGAAGCGGCCTCACGCCGATCTTTCCTCTCTGGAACCGCCCCACGCCCGAGCTCGCGCGCGAGATGATCGCGGGCGGACTCCAGGCGCGGCTGACCTGCGTCGATCCCAGGGTCGTGCCGTCGGCCTTTGCCGGGCGATCCTTTGATACGGCGCTCCTCGCGGACCTGCCGCCCGGCACCGACCCCTGTGGCGAGCGTGGCGAGTTCCACACCTGCGTGACCGGCGGCCCGATGTTCTCGAGGCCGCTCGACGTCGAGCTCGGCGTAATCGTCGATCGCGACGGGTTTACGTTCGCAGACCTCCTGCTGCGCCCCGCGTCAGCGGCGTGACCGCGCCAAAACACACGCTCATCCCAAGAAATCAGGTAAGTTAGTAAACACTTACTTCCGGCCAAACGTCCTTGGACTTTATGCAGCGCCCGTCTGCCCTCCCCCCGCCCCAGGTCCGGCTCAGTCTTCCGCAGCGGCGCCGTCAGCTGATTGATGCGGCGCGCCGCGTCTTCGCCGAGCACGGCTTCCGCGGCGCGACGACGCGCCAGATTGCGTCGGCGGCCGGCGTCACCGAAGCGCTGATCTTTCAGCACTTCCCGGACAAGGACGCCCTCTACGCCGCGATCCTCGACAAGGAGTCCGCCGAGTCGCACTCCGATCGCTGGCTCGCCGATCTCGAGACCTGCCGGGCGCGCGGAGACGATGCCGCCGTCATCCGGGCGCTCTACGAAGGACTCATCACCGAGCACCAGCGCGATCCGGATCTGTTGAGGCTCATGGTGTTCTCGGCGCTGGAGGATCATCCGTTGTCGCGGCACCTGCACCGGAGAGCCGCGCGGCTCTACCGGTTCCTCGAGACTTTCATCACGGATGGGCAGCGCGGCGGACGGTTCAAGAGCGGTTCGCCGGCGTTTCTCGCGCGGGCGACGTTCGCGCTGCCGGTCTACTACATCCTCCAGCGTCAACTCTTCAGGACGCCGTGGCCGGCGATCGACGCCGACGAGGTGATCGAGGGAGGCGTCCAGTTCACGCTCGCGGGGCTGAAGGCCGAGGTGCGATCGTGAAGTGGCGCCTTCTGCCGGCAATCGCATGCGCCGGGCTCGCGGCGGCGGCCTGCCGCGCCAACCCACAGGCAACGCCGGCGGCAACCACGCCGGCGCCGGTCACCGTCTCGGTCGCCCAGGTCAAGACGCAGGACGAGCCCGTCACGCTCGAAGCGACCGGCAGCTTCGACGCCGACGAATCGTCCGACGTCGCGCCCGATGCGTCCGGCCGCGTCATCGCGACGCCGGTTGACGTCGGGCAGTTCGTCAAGAACGGCGCTGTCCTCGTGCGTCTCCAGGGGATCGATGCGGGACTGCGGCTCGACGAAGCGCGGGCGGCCGTCAACCGGGCGGAAGCGAACCTGAAGCTCGCGGAATCGCAGAACACGCTCGCGCAGACGACGGCGCAGCGCTACGCGTCGCTGCTCGCCACGGGGGATGTGTCCACGACGGTCGCCGATCAGGCGCGCTCGGGCGCGGAGACCTCGGTGCAGACCGTGAATTCGGCGCGCGCCACGCTCGCGCAGGCCCGCGCGCAGGTCGCGCTGGCCGAGAAGGCGGTGGAAGACGTCGCGGTCCTCGCGCCGTTCTCCGGCTACATCAGCCAGCGGCGCGTGTCGCTCGGTGAGTACGTGCAGCCGTCGACGGCCGTCGTGACGCTCCTGAAGATCGATCCGCTCCGCCTGCGGCTGACGATCCCCGGCGTGCAGGCCGGGCAGATCCGCGTCGGCCAGAAAGTCAGCGCGACGGTCGATGCGTTCCCCGAGCAGTCCTTCTCCGGCCGCGTCACCGCCATCAACCCGGCTATCTCCGCCGAGTCGCGATCCTTCATCGTCGAAGCGCGCGTGCCCAATCCCGAGGCGCTCCTCAAGCCCGGGATGTTCGCCGTCGCCACCGTCGATCAGGGACGCACGATCAAGGCGATGATCGTGCCGCGCCGCGGCGGTCATCGAAGACGCCAACACCAACTCGTATCGCGTCTTCGTCATCGACAAGGACAACAAGGCACGCCTGCGCGTCGTGCAGCTGGCGGCGCGCGAGCTGGGCGACAACGACGAGGATCGTCTCGGGCATCCAGGCGAACGACCGCGTCGCGACCTCCAACCTGGCGCGAGCTGTACGAGGGCGCCGAGGTCAACGGTCGGCGGATCGAAGGAGCACGACATCATGCAGAAGCTCGCTGAGATCTGCGTCCGCCGCCCCGTCTTCGCGACGATGCTGATCGCCGCCATCACGGTGGTCGGCGGCGTGTCGTTCTTCACGCTCGGCGTCGATCGGTATCCTCGCGTCGAGACGCCCGGTCGTCTCCGTCACGACCATCGAACCTCGGCGCCACGCCCGAGAACATCGAGACCGAGATCACGGATCGCATCGAGGCCGCGGTGAACACCGTCGCCGGCATCGACGAGCTGCGCTCGACGTCGACCGAGGGCCGCTCGCGCGTGACGATCTCGTTCGACCTGCTCGAAGAACGCCGACATCGCGGCGCAGGAAGTGCGCGCCAAGGTCGACCCGGTCATCCGCGATCTGCCGGAGACCGCGCGATCCGCCGGTCGTGCAGAAGCAGGATCCGGATTCCGTTCCCGGTCATCATGTTCTCGGTCTCGGCGCCGATGTCCGTCGTCGAGCTGACGACGTATCGTCGAGCAGAACGTGCAGAAGCGGCTCGAGTCGGTCAACGGCGTCGGCGAGGTCCTGCTGTTCGGCGCGCGCCGCCGCGAGATCCAGGTCCAGATCGATCCCGATCGCCTCAACGCGTACGGCTTGTCGACGACCGACGTCGCCGCGGCGCTGCGGTCGCAGAACCTCGAGCTGCCCGGGCGGCACGCTCGAACAGGGCGCGCGCGAGCTGTCGGTCCGGACGCGTCGGCCGCCTCGCGACGCCGTACGACTTCGACGATCTCGTCGTCGCGACGCGCGGCAACTACGCCGATCCGCATCCGCGACATCGGCCGCGTGGACGACACCGGCGCCGAGCCGAACTCGGTCTCGATGCTCGACGGCCGGCCCGCGGTGACGCGTCGCCGTCCGCAAGCAGAGCGGCGTACAACACCGTCGCGCTCGCGGACGCGATCAAGGCGCGCATGGCGGAGATCCAGGCGACGCTGCCGCCGAACGTCGAGGTCCGGCTGGTGCGCGACGACTCGGAGTTCATCAACGCCTCGCTGGCGGCCATCGAGGAGCACCTCGTGCTCGGCGGCATTCTGGCCGCCGTCATCGTCTTGATCTTCCTCAGGAACTTCCGCTCGACGCTCATCGCCGCGGTCGCGATCCCGACGTCGATCATCGGCGCGTTCGCCGTCATCGCCGCGCTCGGCTTCACGCTCAACCAGATGACGATGCTCGCGCTCACGCTGATGGTCGGCATCGTCATCGACGACGCGATCGTCGTGCTCGAGAACATCTACCGCTTCGTCGAAGAGAAGGGCATGTCGCCGTTCCAGGCGGCGATCGAGGGCACGCGCGAGATCGGCCTCGCGGTCATGGCGACGACGCATGTCGCTGCTCGCGGTCTTCATCCCGGTCGGCTTCCTCGGCGGCATCGTCGGCCGCTTCATGTCGTCGTTCGGCCTGACGTCGGCGGCGGCGATCGCGATCAGCCTGATCGTCTCGTTCACGCTGACGCCGATGCTCGCCGCGCGTGGATCAAGCCGGTCGGCACGAGCCGTGGCCACGAAGCGCGGCGACCGCTCGAGGCGCGGCTTCTACCGCCACATCGATCGGTTCTACACGCGTCTCCTCGCAGTGGTCGATGGCCCACCGCTGGCTGGTCGTCACGACGTGCGTCATGGTCGTCGCTGTCGATCGTCCCGCTCTACCGGATGTCGGGCATCAACTTCACGCCGATCGAAGACGAGTCCCGCTTCCAGATCTCGATGCGCCTCCCCGTGGGATCGAGCCTCGCGGCGACGCAGTCGCTCGTCGATCGCATCTCGCGTGACGTGCTGCGCGAACCTGCCGGGCGTCCTGGCCGTTCAGGGCAACGCCGGCCTGACCGGCGGCGGGCAGGGCGGCAACAACAGCGGCAACGTGTTCGTCCGCCTGAAGCCGATCGAGGAGCGCGACGTCACGCAGCAGGAGCTGATGGTGCAGGCGCGCAAGCTCGTGCAGCCCTACCGCAAGTCGGCGGTCATCTCGGTGCAGGGCACCGGCGGCCTGACGTTCGTCGGCGGACGCGGCGCGCAGATTCAGTACGCGCTCGTCGGCCCGGATCTCGCAAAGCTCGATCAATACAGCGCGAAGGGCACCGCCGCGATGGATCAGAACCCGGTGCTCGTCGACATCGACCGGAGCTTCCAGCCCGGACTGCCGGAGCTGCGCCTCGACATCGATCGCAAGCGCGCCGCCGATCTCGGCGTGCGCGTGCAGGACGTGTCGCAGACGGTCAACGCGCTGATCGCCGGGCAGGACGTCAGCACGTTCAACGCGGCGAGCGATCAGTACGAGGTCGTGCTGAAGGCGCAGGACTCGTTCCGGCGAACGCCGGAATCGATTGCGTCGGCGACCGTCCGCACGACATCCGGGGAGCTCGTGCAGCTGCGCAATCTCGTCACGTTCAACGAAGGCTCGGGCCCGGCCTCGATCGATCGCCTCAACCGCCAGCGGCAGATCACGATCTCGGCCAACCCGGCGCCCGGCGTCGCGCAGGCCGAAGGCCAGGCGGCGCTCGAGGCGGCGTTCGCGTCGCTCGACATGGAGCCCGGCTACAAGCTCGTCACGAGCGGCCAGTCGCGCGAGCTCGGGCGCGCGGCGTACTACTTCGCGATCGCGTTCGCGCTGTCGTTCGTCTTCATGTACATGGTCCTCGCGGCGCAGTTCGAGTCGTTCATCCACCCGATCACGATCCTGCTGACGCTGCCGCTGGCGGTGCCGTTCGGCCTCGCCGCGTCGCTGCTCTTCCGCCAGCAGCTGAACATCTACTCCGCGCTCGGCGTGCTGCTGCTCTTCGGCATCGTGAAGAAGAACGCGATCCTGCAGATCGATCACACGATTGGCCTCCGCGCGAAGGGCTTGGCGCGAGACGAGGCCATCATGCAGGCGAACCGCGACCGCCTTCGCCCGATTCTCATGACCACGATGGCGCTCGTCGCGGGCATGCTGCCGCTCTGTCTCGGCAGCGGGCCCGGAGCGGAGACGAACCGATCGATCGGGCTCCTCGTCGCCGGCGGCCAGTCGCTCTGCCTGCTGCTCACGCTGCTGGCTGTTCCGGTGTTCTATTCGCTCTTCGACGACGCCGCGGAGTCGCCGGCGTGGCGGCGGATGGGGCAGCGGTGGGATCGCGCGACGAGCCCCGCGCGACGCGCTATCGGCCGGCTGACTGGCCGGCGCCTGGCGCCTGGCCAGGGGGTCGATCGATGAGTCGTCCGCGGATCTGGAAACTTTCTCTCTCGCTCGTCGCAGCCCTCGCACCCGTCCTGGCAGTCAGCGCGCAAGCGCCCGACGTGCCGCTGCCCGCCCGGATTGGCGTGACCCAGCCGCCGCTCACCATCAGTCTCGCCGACGCGATCAGGATGACGCTCGAGCAGAACAACGACGTCGCGATCGCGCGGATGGACAAGGACGTCGCGGCGCAGAACGTGCTGGCCGCCCTCGGCGTGTTCGATCCCCGCGTCACACCCAACATCGCCTACGAGCGGACGGTGACGGCGAACACGTCGGCGATCGGCGGCGCGACCGAAGGACGGCTCGAGCGCACGGAGATTTCAGGCGGCGCCGGCATGTTCGGACGCACGCCGTGGGCCGGCGGCCGCTACTCGATCGATTTCAGCTCGTCGCGCCTCGACACGAGCAACCAGTTCGCGAGACTCAATCCCGAATTCCCGTCCGCCCTCAGCGCGAGCTACACCCAGCCGCTGTTGCGCGGGCGCGCGATCGACCTCGATCGCCGCAACATCGAGATCGCGCGGCGGGCCGTCGACCTCACGGACGCGCAGCTGCTCCAGGTCGTCATGGATCAGCTGACGCTCGTCGAGGAAGCGTACTGGGACCTCGCATTCTCGGCCCGCAACCTCGACGTGCTGGCGTCCGCGCTGGCGCAGGCGCGCGGCCAGGTCGCCAGCAACGAGCGCCAGGCCAAGGAAGGCACGCTCGCACCGATCGACGTCGTCGAGGCGCAGACACAGGTGTCGAGGTTCCAGCTCGCCGTCGCGTCGGGCCAGCAGGCGCTGACCGAGGCAGAGAACCGGTTGAAGCGATTGATGCTGGCGGATCGCAATGCCGCGGCATGGAACCAGCCGATCGTGCCGGCGGATTTGACGGAACGGCCGGCCCCCACACTCGGGCTCGACGAAGCCGTAAAGATCGCGCTCGTGCGGCGGCCGGAGCTGAAGGCGCTCGACAGCGTGCGGGCGCAGAACGAAGTGGACCGCACGTTCTTCCGCAATCAGGCCAAGCCCCTGGTCAACCTGACCGGCGGGACGACGCTCGCGGGTCTCGCGGGCGATCCGCTGTCGGGCACGACCGAGCCGCCCGTTGGCGGCGACGACGGCGAGTCGGCGCTCCTCGCGCGCCTCAACGAGCTCTCGGTCCTGGCAGGACTGGCGCCGCTACCCGCGCCCACGCCGTCGGCGGGGACGACCGTGCCGGAGTTCTTCATCGGGGGTTACGGAACGTCGCTCAGCAACCTTTTCGCGCGGCGTTTCCCGGCCGCAATCGTCCAGCTCCAGGTGGACCTCCCGCTTCGCAATCGGACCGCGCGTGCCAACCTGGCGCGGGCCGACATCCAGGACAACCAGCTCGCGCGTCGCCGCCAGGCACTCGAACAGGTGATCGAGAGCGAAGTGCGCAACACCATGCAGGCGGTGCGCTCGTCGCAGCAGCGCCTCGAAGCGTCGTCGTCCGCGCGGCGCTTCGCGCTCGAGCAGTACCAGAGCGAGCAGCGGCGATTCGAATCCGGGATCAGCACGGTGTTCCTCGTCCTCGAGCGGCAGACGACGCTCGTCACGGCGCAGGCGAGCGAGCTCCGCGCCCGCGCGGATCTCAACCAGGCGATCGCGCAGCTCGAACGGGCGGTTGGAACCACGCTCGAGTGGCATGGGATACGGATGAAGTCCTAGGTTCAGGGTTCAAGGTTCAGGGTTCAAGGTTCAGGGTTCAAGGTTCAGGGTTCAGGGTTCGGGGTTCACGGGTTCACGGGTTCACAGGTTCACGGGCCCTTTGCTGATGACGGAGAAGCGACCGTTGACGCGATGCCGATGGGCGCAGACGGCGCTCAGCGTCGCTTATCACGACGCCGAGTGGGGCGTGCCCGTGCACGACGATCGGGTGTTGTTCGAGTTCATCACGCTCGAGGGCGCGCAGGCGGGGCTGAGCTGGGAGACGATTCTTCGGAAGCGCGAGGAGTATCGGCGGGCGTTCGCGGGATTCGACGCCGCGAAGGTCGCGCGGTTCACGCGGGCGCGGATCGAACGCCTCATGCAGAACCCGGGCATCGTGCGGAACCGGCTGAAGATCGAGAGCACGGTGACCAACGCGAAGGCCGTGCTCGACGTCCAGCGCGAGTTCGGAACGTTCGACGCGTATCTGTGGGCGTTCGTCGGCGGCAAGCCACGCGTGAATCGGCCGCGGCGGATGCAGGATCTTCCGGCGCGGACGCCTGAATCGGATGCGCTGAGCAAGGACCTCTCGAAGCGCGGCTTCCGGTTCGTCGGCTCGACGATCTGCTACGCCTTCATGCAGGCGGTCGGCATGGTCGACGATCACGCCGCCGATTGCTTCAAGGCCAGGGCGCCGCGGCGCCGCACGGCGCGGCCTACTTGATCCGCGACGTCACGCCGAAGCGGCGATAGTTGGTGTAGGTCGCGTCGCCGCGCTGCGAGACAGCGCCCGAGATACTCTCTTCCATCCTCACGGGCACGAGGATCTCGAGACGCGCCTCGAACTCGTATTGCACCCGCATCAGGTACGACGCGGCCCTCGTCCCGTTGCGCAGCTCGGTCTGCCAGACGCGCCCCGTCAGCGGATCCACCCAGAACGATCCCGACGACACGAGATCGGTTCGGTGCGATTGAATCAGCGTGGGCCGGGTCGTTTCGTTGAAATCGATTCTCAGGAGATCACGCCCGCGGAGCCTCTCGCGGCCGCCGTGGCGAAAGCGAAGTCGAGGACGCACGTCGTCCCTGAGCCAGCCGAGCAGAAGGTTCGGCACGTTGACGGTTCTCTCGACGCCGACGTTGTATTGCGCGTTTTCCTTCGCGACCTCGGCCGCGAGCTTCAACGCCTCGGCCGTAGTGGCGGACGCGATCGCCCTCAGGCGATCCTCGTCACGGCCTGGCAGCTCGCGGCCGTTCACACCCATGACGCTTCGCACGCCCATCCACGCGTCGCCGTCGCGTGCCCGCAGGAAGAGGAAATCCGACTCGAGCCGCCGCACCTGCTTCGTGGGCCACGTCGTCTGCTGCACGTACACCTCGCGCGCGACGCAGTGCGAGAGGCGCGGCTCGTAGTCGACGACGTACCGCTCGACGCTGGCGAGCACCTCGCCGAGCGACGGGTCGGCCGGCTTCTGAACGAGGAGCAGAAGGACCGACAGGAAGGCGAGCATCGCGGCGTGTCAGCGCACGGCGAGCGCCCGGCGCAGGCTCTTGACGACTGTCGTCAGGCGGTCGATCGCGAAATCGATGTCGGCGTCGCTGGTCGTGCGGCCGAGGCCGAAGCGCACCGACGCGCCGGCGCCCTCGCCGACGGCGCCGATCGCCTGGAGCACGTGCGACGGCGCCTGGCTGCCGGAGCTGCAGGCGGATCCCGTGGAGACCGCGAGATCACCGAGGGCCATCAGCAGCGCCTCCCCTTCAACGCGGTCGAAGCTGACGTGCAGGTTGTGGGGCAGACGCGACGTCATCGAGCCATTGACCCTGACGCCGTCCAGGCCGCCGAGCAGACCGTCGAGCAGCCGGTTCCGCAGCCGCGAGAGTCGCGCGGATTCGTCCGCCATCTCGGTGCGGCAGATCGCCGCCGCGCGGCCGAGCCCGACGATGCCGGGCACGTTCAGCGTGCCGGAGCGCAGGCCCTGCTCGTGGCCGCCGCCATCGATCTGGCAGGCGAGCTCGATGCGCGGCTTCCGGCGCCGGATGTACAGCGCGCCCGCGCCCTTCGGGCCGTAGTACTTGTGGCCGGTGAGCGAGAGCAGGTCGATCCCCATGGCCTGAACGTCGATCGGGATCTTCCCTGCCGCCTGTGCCGCGTCGGTGTGGAACAGCGCGCCCGCCGCGCTCGCGATCGCGCCAATCTCGGCAAGGGGCTGCAGGACGCCGATCTCGTTGTTGGCCGCCATCACCGAAACGAGCACCGTCTTGTCGCTCACGGCGGCCCGCAGCTGGTCGAGACTGATGAACCCGTCCGCATCGACGTCGAGCCACGTCACCCGCCAACCGGATTTCTCGAGCGACTTGAACGAATCGAGCACGGACTTGTGCTCGGTGCTCGCCGTGACGATGTGGTCGCCGCGGGAACGTCCGCGCTCGGCCGCACCCTTGATCGCCAGGTTGTTCGACTCGGTTGCTCCGCTCGTGAAGATGATCTCCCCGCCGGACGCCCCGATGAGCGAACCGATCTCGATGCGCGCCTTGTCGACCGCCTCCTGCGCCTTCCACCCGAACGCGTGCTGGCGGCTCGCGGGATTGCCGAACAGCTCGCTGAAGTACGGCAGCATGGCCTCGACGACCCGGGGGTCGACAGGCGTCGTCGCGTGAAAATCCAGGTAGACAGGCGTCGTCATTGCGGATTGCTGATTGCGGATTGCGGATTGCGGCTCGTCCGTTGACGATTGCGGCTTGGCGATTTGGCTGCGCGACGCACTCCGCAATCACCAATTCATGATTTTCTGGTAAATGCCACCGGGGTCGGCGCGTCGTCCAGGTCTATGTGCGCGAGTTCTGTCGAGACTTCCTGCAACGAGCACGACTCGAGCGCGGCGACGATCCGCTCGCGAATGCGCCAGAGCGGATCGCGAACGCTGCACTTCGCGTACTGATCGCAGTTCTCGGCTTCGGTGGAACACGCCGTGACGGTGAGCGGACCGTCGATCGCCTGGATGATGTCGGCGACGGAGATGACCGATGGCGCTTTCGAGAGGCGGTAGCCTCCCCGGGTCCCCTGGTGCGACGTCACGAGCCCCCGGCGTGCGAGCCGCTGCAGCACCTTGGCCATCAGCTCCACCGGGATGTCGTACTGCTCGGCGATCTCCCGGGCGCTGGCCGACGCCGCGTCCGGGCGCACGGCCAGGTGCTTCATCGCGATGAGCGCGTAGTCCGCTTTCTTCGAAAGTCGCAGCATAAGCTCACCACAATCCCAACTGCAGTTTCGCGGCCTCCGACATCCGGTCCTTCGTCCATGCCGGTTCCCAGACGACGTCCACTTTCGCGTCGGCGATTCCTTCGATCGCCTTGACCTTCTCGGCGACCTCGACGGGCAGCGACTGCGCCGCCGGGCACCCCGGCGCGGTCAGGGTCATCGTGATCCCCGCGACGTTCTGCGCGTCGACCACGATGTCGTAGATCAGGCCGAGCTCGAAGATGTTGACGGGGATCTCCGGATCGTACACCGTCGCGATCGCGTCCACGATCTTCGGCTTCATCGCCTCGGTGCGCGCGGCATCCGCCACGACCGTCGCCGGCGCGGCGGCAGGGGTTTCGGCGGTCGGACCGTTCGCAGGAGGTACCAAAGGAATCGTCTTCATTCCGTCGTCGTCTTCGCGGCCCGCTCGAGCGCGGCTTTGAGCGTGTGCCACGCCAGGCTCGCGCACTTCACGCGCACCGGGAACTCGCGGACGCCGGCCAGCGCGGACAGCTTCCCGAGATCCTCGACCTCACGGTCCGGAGCCGTCGTCACCATCCGGTGGAACCGGTCGAAGAGCGCGCGCGCCGTCGCGACGTCGCGGCCCTTGAGGCTGTCGGTCATCAGCGACGCCGACGCCTTCGAGATCGCACAGCCCGAACCCTCGAAGGCGACGTCGGTGATCACGTCGCCGTCGAGCTTGAGGAACAGGCTCAGGCGATCGCCGCAGAGCGGATTGTACCCTTCCGCATGGTGCGTGGCGTCCGCGAGGACGCCGAAATTCCTCGGCCGCCGGTTGTGGTCCAGGATGACTTCCTGGTAGAGATCGCTCAGGTCACTCATTGCAGCTTCCAGCTTCCAGCTTCCAGCTTCCGGCTTTCAGTTTCCAGCTACGAGCTGGGAGCTGGAAGCTGAGAGCTAGTGAAACACCTCGCGCACGCGCTCGAGCGCGCGGACGAGCGCGTCGATCTCGTCACGCGAGTTGTACATCGCCAGCGAGGCGCGCGCCGTGGCCGGCACGCCGAAGCGCTCCATGACCGGCTGCGCGCAATGGTGTCCCGTCCGGATTGCCACGCCTTCGCGATCGACGATCGTGCCGATGTCGTGCGGGTGCACGCCGTCGAGGACGAACGAGAGGATGCTCGCCTTGTGCCGCGCGGTCCCGATCATTCGGAGTCCGCTCACCGACGACAGCGCCCGCGTCCCGTACTCGAGCAGGTCCCGCTCGTGCTCCGCGATCAGGTCGAGCCCGATCGCGCGGATGTAATCCAGCGCGACGCCCAGCACGATCGCGCCCTCGATGTGCGGCGTTCCGGCCTCGAACTTGTGCGGCAGCGTGTTCCAGGTGGACTTCTCGAAGGTGACCGAGCTGATCATGTCGCCGCCGCCCATGAAGGGCGGCATCGCCTCGAGGAGCGCGGCTTTCCCGTAGAGAAACCCGATACCCGTCGGACCGTACAGCTTGTGGCCGGTCGCCACGTAGAAGTCGCAGTCAATCGCCTGGACGTCGACGGGCATGTGGTACGCCGCCTGCGAGCCGTCCACGAGGACGGGCACGCCCCGCGCGTGCGCGATCCGGACGATCTCCTCGACGGGATTGATCGTGCCGAGCGCGTTGGACATGTGCGTGATCGAGACGAGCTTCGTGCGCTCGCCGATCAGACGCTCGAGCTCGTCGACGACGAGCTCGCCCCGATCGTCGATCGGCGCGACGCGAAGCCGCGCCTCCCGCTCCTCGCACAGCAGCTGCCAGGGCACGATGTTCGAGTGGTGCTCCATCGCGGAGATGAGCACCTCGTCGCCGGCCTTGACGTGCGTCCGGCCGTAGGTCTGCGCCACGAGGTTGATGCCTTCGGTCGTGTTGCGCGTATAGATGATCTCGCGCGGATCGGCGGCGTTCACGAACGCGGCGATCTTCCGCCTCGCGTCCTCGTACGCCTCGCTGGCGACCTCGCTCAGCTCGTGCACGCCGCGATGGACGTTCGCGTTGATCTCCGTGTAGTAGCGCGTGATCGCGTCGATGACCGCCCGCGGCTTCTGCGTGGTGGCCGCGTTGTCGAGATACACGAGCGGCCGTCCCCTGACGGTGCGGGCGAGGATCGGGAAGTCGGCGCGCACCCGCGCGACGTCGAATCCTCGCGCGCGTGCGGCGACAGTGGTCATGCGGCGTCGGCCTCCGCGAGATCCTTCGCGAGCTGCGCGTAGAGCTCGTCCTCCAGCGCACGCCTGAGCGGCTCGATCTTCACGCGCTCCAGGATCTCGCCGGCGAACGCATGGATCAGCATGTCGCGCGCCTCCGCGAACGTCAGCCCGCGCGTGCGCAGGTAGAACAGCGCGTCTTCGTCCAGCTGCCCGATCGCCGCCCCGTGCGTGCACTTCACGTCGTCGGCGAAGATCTCGAGCTGCGGCTTCGTGTTGATGGTCGCGTTGTCCGACAGCAGCAGGGCGCGATTGGTCTGCTTCGCGTCGGTCTTCTGGGCGTCCTGACGCACGATGATCTTGCCGTTGAAGATCGCGCGGGCCTTCCCCCCGAGGATCCCCTTGTAGATCTCGTGGCTCGGGCAGTGCGCCTTCGCGTGGTCGATGGTCGTGTGGGTGTCCACGAGCCGCTCGCCGTCCGCGAGGTACAGGCCGTTCAGCGTGCACTCGGCGCCCTCGCCGTCCAGGACCGCGACGATGTCGTTGCGCACGAACCGGCCGCCGAGCGTGAAGGCATGCGTCGACACGTTGGCGCTCCGGGTCGCGTGAATGTGCATGCTCGCGATGTGGAACGCGTCCGTGCTCTCCTCCTCGATCTTGTAGTGATCGATGACCGAGTTCTCGCCCGCCACGATCTCGGTCACGGCGTTCGTGAAGTGCCTCTGGCCGGCGCGGCTGACGTAGGTCTCGACCACCTGCACCTGGCTGCGGTCGCCCGCCACGATCAGCGTCCGCGGATGCGTCATCGACGGCGCGCCGTCGGCGACCGACACGAACATGATCTGGAGCGCATGCTCGAAGACGACGCCGTCAGGCACGTAGAGGAACGCGCCGTCGTGCGTGAAGGCCGTGTTCAGCGCCGCGAACGCGCGCTGGTCCGGATCCGCGAGCTTGCCGAGATACCGGCCGACGACGTCCGCCTGGTCCGCCGAGGCGGTCGCGAGCGATCCGAATCGAAAGCCCGGAGGCAGCCCGGACGCGCGCGACAGCTCCGCGGAATATCGTCCGTTCACGAAGACGATACGGTACGGCGCGTCGGCGTACAGGAACGTCTCGAGCTCGGCGGCGGCGAGCGGCGCCGCGGGCGCGGGACGGAACTCGGACGACGAGATCGGCGACACGTTGGTGAACCGCCACTCCTCGTCGCGCACCGACGGAAACCCGAGCTCGACGAAGCGCGAGGCGGCGTGGTCGCGCAGGTCCTGCAGCCAGCGGCTGCCGCCGCGCGGCCGCTCGTCGAGCGCCGCGAGCCAGGGTTGAAGCTTTTCTGCGAGCTGTGCCATGTGTCTGTCAGTTCCGATCAGGAAGCACTGAGGTTCGCGAGTTTCGCGCGATCCGCGACGTCCGCGGGATGCGCCTCGAGCCAGACGTAGCCCTTCTGCTCGAGCTCGAGCGCCAGCTCCTTGCCGCCCGATTTCACGATGCGGCCCCCGCTCAACACGTGCACGAAGTCCGGCACGATGTAGTTGAGGAGCCGCTGATAGTGCGTGACGACGACCATCGCGCGCTCCGGGCTGCGCAGGGCGTTCACGCCCTTGGAGACGACCTTCAACGCGTCGATATCGAGCCCGGAGTCGGTCTCGTCGAGGATCGCGAGCTTCGGCTCGAGCAGAGCCATCTGGAAGATCTCGTTGCGCTTCTTCTCGCCACCCGAGAATCCCTCGTTGACCGCGCGGTTGAGCATCGACTGATCCACGTTGAGCAGCTTCGCCTTCTCCTTGCTCAACTGCAGGAACTCGATCGCGTCCAGCTCCTGCAGGCCGAGGTGCTTGCGCTTCGCGTTGAGCGCCGCCTTCAGGAAGTACGCGTTGGTGACGCCCGGTATCTCGACCGGATACTGGAACGCCATGAAGACGCCCTCACGCGCGCGTTCGTCCGGGTCCATCTCGAGGAGATCGCGCCCCTCGTACGTGACCTGGCCGCCGGTGACCGCGTACTCCGGATGCCCCGCAAGCGCGCGCGCCAGCGTGCTCTTGCCGGATCCGTTCGGGCCCATGATCGCGTGCACCTCGCCGGCGTTGACGTGGAGGTCGATGCCGTTGAGGATCTGTTTGTCTTCCGCGCGCACCTGCAGGTTCTTGATATCAAGCATTAGCCTACTGATCCTTCCAGACTGACACTGAGAAGCTTCTGCGCTTCGACGGCGAACTCCATGGGCAGCTCGCGGAAGACTTCCTTGCAGAAACCGCTGACGATCATGTTGACGGCGTCCTCGAGCGCGATGCCCCGCTGGCGCATGTAGAAGATCTGGTCCTCCCCGATCTTCGAGGTGGACGCCTCGTGCTCGACCCTCGCCGACGTATTCTTGATCTCGAGGTACGGGAACGTGTGCGCGCCGCACTTGTCGCCGATGAGCAGCGAGTCGCACTGCGAGTAGTTGCGCGCGTTCTTCGCGTTCTTGCCGATCTTGACCTGGCCGCGATACGTGTTCTGGCCGTGGCCGGCGGAGATGCCCTTCGACACGATCGTGCTGCGCGTGTTCCGCCCCATGTGGATCATCTTCGTGCCGGTGTCCGCCTGCTGCCAGTTGTTCGTCGTCGCCACGGAGTAGAACTCGCCGATCGAGTTGTCCCCCTGGAGGATGCACGACGGGTACTTCCACGTGATGGCTGATCCCGTCTCGACCTGCGTCCACGTGATCTTCGAGCTACGCCCGGCGCACAGTCCCCGCTTGGTGACGAAGTTGTAGATGCCGCCCTTGCCGTCCTTGTCGCCCGGGTACCAGTTCTGAATCGTCGAGTACTTGATCGTCGCATCGTCGAGCGCCACGAGCTCGACGACGGCGGCGTGCAGCTGGTTCTCGTCGCGCATCGGCGCGGTGCAGCCCTCGAGGTAGCTGACGGACGCGCCTTCCTCGGCGATGATCAGCGTCCGCTCGAACTGGCCCGTGTCCTTCGCGTTGATGCGGAAGTAGGTCGACAGCTCCATCGGGCAGCGCACGCCCTTCGGCACGAACACGAACGAGCCGTCGCTGAAGACGGCGGAGTTCAGCGTCGCGAAGAAGTTGTCGGTGTAGGGCACGACCGAGCCGAGGTATTTCTTCACCAGCTCGGGATGCTCGCGCACCGCGTCGGAGAACGACATGAAGATGACGCCGTACGACTTGAGCTTCTCGCGGAACGTCGTCGCGACCGACACGCTGTCGAAGACCGCGTCAACGGCGACGCCGGCGAGGAGCATCTGCTCTTCGAGCGGGATCCCCAGCTTGTCGAAGGTCCGCTTCACTTCCGGATCGACCTCGTCCAGGCTGTTCAGCGTCTTCTTCTTCTTCGGCGCCGAGTAGTAGACGATGTCCTGGTAGTTGATCGGGTCGTACTTGACGTTGTGCCAGTTGGGCTCCTTCATCGTGAGCCACATCCGGTACGCCTTCAGTCGCCACTCGAGCATCCACTCGGGCTCCTGCTTCTTCTCCGACAGCAGGCGGATGACGTCCTCGTTGAGACCCTTGGGAATCGTGTCGGTCTCGACGTCGGTGTAGAACCCGTATTTGTACTCGCGGGTTGCGAGTTGTTCGATGGTATCGGTTGAAGTGGACATTGAGCTTCCGCTACACGCTGAATGAAACGCCGCAGCCGCACGTGCCCTTGGCGTTGGGGTTATCGAACAGGAATCCCTTGCTCACGAGGCTCGTGTCGTAGTCGAGCGTCGTGCCGTCGATAAACTTGTAACTCTTGGGATCGACGAACACCTTCGAGCCGTCTGGCCCTTCGAACACCTGATCACCGGGTCTCGGCGCAGGCTCCCAGGCGAACACGTAGCTGAGCCCCGAGCATCCGCCCGCCTTGATCCCTATGCGCAGACCTCCGTCCGGGATGCCGTTTTTCTGCGTCATCTTCCGGATCAGCCTGCCGGCGCTCTCGCTGATTTGGAACATGCGGAAATTCTCCCGTCGAGCCGCGAAGGATTTGGGGTGCCCACAGGCCGGTCCCCAAAGCCGACCAGAACAGTCCTATTTTAATGGCTCCCGCAAGAAGGGGTCAACGCCTGCTTTCGATGTGTCTGCTGAGCTGGCACTCTGGCACCTGCCCCTTGCACCCTTGCACCCTCCCCTTGCACTCTGCACCCTGGCACCCATGCACCCTGGCACCTTGGCACTTTCCACGCTTTCGCCTAAACTTCGTCTGACGTGACCCTGTTCGTCGCCTCGCTCGTCATCCTCGCCATCCTGCTGCCCGTCTGCGTCTGGTTCGTCATGCGCGCCCAAGCCGACAGCAGGGTCGCGACCCTGCGCGCCCAGCTCTCGTCCGAGCTCGTGTCGACGCGTGCGCGTCTCGAAGCCGAACTGTCTGCGGAGCGCAGGTCTGCCGCGGAAAAGCTCGCGCTCCTGCAGGACGCCGAGGTGAAGCTTCGGGACGCGTTCAGCGCCCTGTCGTCCGACGCGCTGCGCCAGAACAACAAGTCGTTCCTCGAGCTCGCCAGGACGTCGCTCGCGGAGTACCAGCAGACGGCAAAGCACGATCTCGAGGGGCGTCAGAAGGCGATCGAGGATCTCGTGCAGCCGCTGAAGGAATCCCTGTCGAAGGTGGACGGCAAGCTCGAAGAGGTCGAAAAGAATCGCGTCGGCACGCACTCGGCGCTGACCGAGCAGCTTCGATCGCTGAACCAGGCGCAGCACACGCTGCAGACCGAGACCGGCCGCCTCGTTCAGGCGCTGCGATCGCCGAACGTGCGCGGGCAGTGGGGAGAGCTTCAGCTCCGGCGGGTCGTCGAAGCGGCGGGCATGCTGGAGTACTGCGATTTCGATCTCAAGGAATCCGTCGACGTCGACGGCACGCGCCTCACACCGGACATGATCGTCCGGCTTCCCGGCGGACAAGAACGTCGTCGTCGACGCGAAGGTCCCGTCATCGGCGTACCTCGACGCGATCGAGACCGAAGACGAGTCGGCACGAAGCGGGAAGCTTCGCGATCACGCGCGGCAGGTGCGGGATCACGTCGTGCGGCTCGGCAACAAGGCGTACTGGCAGCATTTCCAGCCCGCCCCGGACCTCGTGATCATGTTCGTTCCTGGAGAGATGCTGCTGAGCACGGCGATGCAGCGCGATCCCTCGCTCCTCGAGTTCAGCCTCGGCCGCGGCGTCATGCTCGCGAGCCCGCTCACGCTTATGGCACTGCTTCGCGCAGTCGCGTACGGCTGGCAGCAGGAGAAAATCGCGCGGAACGCGCAGGAGATCAGCGACCTCGGACGCCAGCTCTACGATCGCATCCGGGTGATGGCCGAACACTTCGAAGAGGTCGCGCGGGGGCTGACACGATCGGTCGACGCGTACAACAAGGCGATCGGTTCGCTCGAGAGCCGCGTCCTCGTGACCGCGCGGCGCCTGAAGGAAAAAGGCATTACCGCGCCGGAGCAGATGCCCGAGCTCGAAGTGATCGACCACACCGCCCGCGCGCTCGGCGCACCAGAGCTCATCGGCCTGTTCGACGACGAGCCGGTGGAAGGGGTAGTGGTGAAGGAGTAGGCTCTCGGCTTTGGGCTTTGGGCTTTCGGACGAACTTTCAGAGCCCAGTCGGGCGATTAGGAGCCCAGTTGCGCGATTAGGAACCCAGTTGCGCGACTAGGATCTGAAAGTTCTTGCCAAAGCCGAGAGCCCAAAGCCGAGAGCCGTCTTCCTCATCTAACCACCGACGTCATCGTGACCGTCGCTTTGACCTCGAGCTCGCCGGGCGCGATCGGCGGCTCGGCGCTGGCAACCATCTCGGCTCGCATGACCATCGGACGGGGCGGGGGCATGGCCGCCTCACGGTTCACTTCGATCCGCTGCACGCGCTCGACCTTCATCCCCGCGGCTTGCGCCGCCGTGGCGGCCTGCGCGCGGGCGTCGCTCACGGCGCGCTGAAGCGCCATTTGCTCGGCGCCGGCACGATCCTTCAAATCGAAGCGGATGCCGCTCACCGACGTCGCACCCGCGCCGACCGCAAGATCGAGCACCTGCCCGAGTTTCGGCAGATCGTCGACCCGCGCCTCGACGGCATTGCGCGCGACATATCCGCGCAGCGTCTGCCGGTTGTTGGCGTAGTCGAACTCCGGGCGCAGCTCGTACGCCGCGGTGCGAATCGCGTCGGCGGGAAGTCCCACGTCCTTGAGCTTCTGCATGACGCCGGTCATCGCATCGGCGTTCAGCTTCTGCGCCTCCGCCGGCGTCTTCGCCCTGGACTCGGCGGCAATCGTGACCCACGCCTGATCCGGCGCGCGCTTCACGCTGCCTTCGCCGACCGTGATGACGACGGGAACGTCGCCCGGCTGCGTCGTTTGCGCCGCAAGGCTTGCCGACGAGACGGCGATCGCCAATGCCCACGTGGCAAGTGTCTTCACGGTACCTCCATTCCTTCAGGCGCTGCCGAGGTCACCCTGCGCGCAATACTGTCCGGCCAGGCTCGCGCCGGTACTGATTCAGTCTATTCCGTCGAGCACGCCACCCTGAAACCGATGCCGTAGGAATAGGTGTCGGGCGGAACCCGATGCCGATGGCTGCAGGTCAGCATCGACTGATCGGACGCGAGCCATCCACCGCCGCGGACGATGCGGAACTGGCCGTCGGCCGGACCGGGTGGATTGCTCTGAGGCGAATGAGTGTAGTACTCGGAATCGTACCAGTCGGCGACCCACTCCCAGACGTTCCCGGACGAGTCGAAGAGACCGTATCCGTTCGGGGGATAGGTCCGGCAGACGGTCGTGCCGCCGTTGTGCCTCTCCGTCCCGTCGTTGAGAAAATTCGCGCGCCCGAGCTCGAGTCCCTGGCCCCACGGAAAGGGCTGGCGTTCGAGGCCGCCGCGAGCGGCCTTCTCCCACTCCGCTTCCGTCGGCAGCCGCACCGCGCGGTCGAGCGTACGCGACAGCCATCGGCAGTACGCGCTCGCGTCCTCCCAGCGTACGAGCGTCACGGGATGGTCCAGACGGCTCGACGGCGGCTGCGCGCCCGTCCACGCGTAGAGACCCCCGGTCGCGCGAAACTGATTCTCGCGCTCGGCGCCGCCGGCGCGCACGACGAGCGGAAGATCGTCCACGGCCGGAAGCCGATAACCGGTCTCGCGCACGAAGCGCGAGTACTCGGCGTTGGTGACGGGGTGCACGCCGATCGCAAACGCGTCGAGATGCACCGTATGCGTGGGCCGCTCGTCCGCCGCACCGTCTTCCGATCCCATCGCGAACGGCCCCGCGGGAATCGGCGCGAGCTCCGGCAGGAAATCGGCGGTCATCAGGCGCGATCAGGATAGCGCAGGACGCAACCCGTCGACCGAACGACCGAACGACCGAGCGACCGGACGACCGGACGACCGGACGACCGGACGACCGGAGGTACACTGCCCCCCATGAAGCTCGAGACGTTTGCGATGGAGCGCCTGCAGTCCACGTGGGAGAACCGGGTCGAGTTGAACATCTCCGAGAGCGGCGTGGAGCCGCTGCGCGTCGAGGAGCTCCTCGACGGGCCCGAATCGATGACGGCCCTCCTCGCGCAGCCGCTGGCGTACCTCGCAGACGAACGGAACGGAGGAACTGCGCGCCTCGATCGCCGCGCTCTACAGCGGCGCGTCGACCGGGCACGTGCTCGTCACCAACGGCGGCTCCGAGGCCAACTGCGTGGCGCTCTTCCACCTCGTCCAGCCCGGTGACGAGGTCGTGATGATGATGCCGAACTACATGCAGGCCGGCGGGCTCGCGCGCGCCCTGGGCGCGACCGTTCGCCGCTGGCCTCTCGTGGATCGATCGGAACCGACACCGCGATGGCAGATCGATCTGGGCGCGCTCGAGGGGCTCGTCGGTGCACGCACGAAGGTCATCATGATCTGCAACCCCAACAATCCGACCGGCGCGCGCATCACGGCGCCGGAGCTGGACGCGATCTGCCGCATCGCAGCCCGCAGCGGCGTCTGGATCATCTCGGACGAAATCTACCGGGGCGCCGAATACGACGGCGTGGAAACGGCGAGCAACTGGGGCCGATACGACCGCGTGCTCGTCACGAGCGGCCTTTCGAAGGCCTACGGCCTCCCGGGACTTCGGATCGGCTGGGTCGCCGGACCTCCGGCAGTCATCGAGGACCTCTGGGGGATCCACGACTACACGACGATCGCGCCGGGAGCCGTGAGCGATCGGCTCGCGCGCATCGCGCTCGCCCCTGCGCGTCGTCAGAGCCTTCTCGCGCGCACGCGAGGGATCCTCCACACGAACTATCCGATCGTGCGCGAGTGGATCGAGCGCCATCAACCGCTGCTCTGGCACGCGCCGCCAGACGCCGGCGCCATCGCATTCGTCCGCTACGGACACGCGATCAACTCCACGGCGCTGATCGATCGCCTGAGGCTCGAGCGCGGTGTCCTCGTCGTGCCGGGCGATCATTTCGAGATGGACGGCTATCTTCGAATCGGATTCGGCTCGGATCCGTCGCACCTTCGCGAGAGCCTCGCGCGGATCGGCGGCATGCTCGCGACCATTCCGGCCGCGGCCGGCGCCGATGCTCGCTGATCTCGCCTTCATCGGCTTCGGCAACGTCGCGCGCCGGTTCGTGCGCCTGCTCGACGAGCAGCGTGACTTCCTCCGCAGCCACGATCTGACGTACCGGGTCGTCGCGCATCGCCACGCGGCGGCATGGCGCAGCGTTCGATCTGGCAGGGATCGATCCTCTCGCCGCGGCCCGTCAAATCGACGATGGCGGAACGCTCGACGGCGCGTCTGCAGTGGCCGAAGCTCACACGGGCGGACATGCTCCCCAGTCCATGGCGCTGCAGGCGCTCGCCCGGAGCACCGCGCCGCTTCGCGTGCTGATCGAAACGACGACGCTCGATATCGGGACCGGCCAGCCCGCGATCGATTACGTCCGTTCCGCGCCTCGAGTCCGGCTGTCACGTCGTCACCGCCAACAAAGGGCCGGTGGCGTTCGCGTTCAGGGACCTCTCGGACGTCGCGCGGGCGCACGGCGTGTCGTTCCTGTTCGAAGGCGCCGTGATGGACGGGATTCCGATCTTCAACCTCGTGCGCGAAACGCTGCCCGCGGTGGAGATCCGTCGGCTTTCGCGGGGTCGTGAACAGCACGACGAATCACATCCTGACCGCGCTCGAAGACGGCGAGGAGTTCGCGCCCGCGCTTGCGCGGATGCAGGCCGAAGGCATCGCCGAGGCGGATCCGTCGCTGGACGTCGACGGCTGGGATGCCGCGGCGAAGGCCGCCGCTCTGTCGAACGTGCTCCTCGATGCGCGGATCACGCCGCACGACGTCGAGCGGACCGGTCTCGACGCGGATTGCGCCACCCGCGCGCGCAGCGCGAAGGCGCGCGGCGCGAGGCTGCGCCTGGTGGCGTCGGCCCGCCGGGGCGGCCGGCCGGCGGTCCGCCTCGAAGAGCTGCCGGAGCAGGATCTCCTGGCCGGGCTCAGGGGTCTGTCGAACGCGCTCATCCTCGACACCGATCTCCTCGGAGAAATCGCCATATCGCAAATCGACGGCGGCCTCACCCACACCGCGTACGCGCTCCTGAGCGATCTGGTCGCGATCCGCTGCAGGCAAAGCTGACCATGACCGAAACGACTTCTCCGCTCGACGGCCTGCTCGTCGTCGATCTGACGCGCGTTCTGTCAGGACCGTACTGCACGATGCTCCTCGCCGACATGGGCGCGCGCGTGATCAAGATCGAGCAGCCCGGATCGCGGCGACGATACGCGCGCGTGGGGACCACCGTTCGTCGGCGGCGAGAGCGCGTACTTCCTGAGCATCAACCGCAACAAGGAGAGCCTGACGCTCGACCTCAAGCGCGCCGAAGGCCGCGCGATTCTCGAGCGGCTGCTCGATCGCGCCGACGTGCTCGTCGAGAATTTCCGCCCGGGCACGATGGCACGCCTGGGGTTCGACGATGGCACGATCGCGGCGCGTTGGCCGCGGCTCGTCTATTGCTCTGTGTCGGGTTTCGGGCAGACCGGCCCGCGACGGGATCGAACCAGGCTACGACGCGGTGATCCAGGCGGAGGCCGGGCTGATGAGCATCACAGGCGAGCGCCACGGTCCGCCCTTCCGGCTCGGCGTCGCGATCGCGGACATCGTCAGCGGCATGTTCGCGGCGCAGGGAATCGCGATGGCGCTGCTGGCCCGGATGCGCACGGGACGCGGACAGCGAGTCGACATCGGCATGCTCGACTCGACGGCGGCACTCCTGACGTATCAGGCGGCCATCTACTTCGCGACCGGCGATCCCCCGAGCGCCTCGGGAACCGGCATCCGACGATCGTGCCGTACGAGACGTTCGACGCCGCGGACGGCGAATTCGTGATGGCAGTCGGCAACGACGAGCTCTGGCGCGCGTTCTGTCGCGCGATCGGGCTGGCGGATCTCGCGGACGATCCTGGATACGCTACCAACCGCGATCGTGTCGCGCGCTACGACGAGCTGCGCCCGAAGATTGCCGAGCGACTGCTCGCGCGGTCCCGGTCGGAGTGGCTCGCGGCGCTCACGGGGGCGGGCATCCCCTGCGGCTCGGTCCGGAACGTAGGCGAGGTGCTGGAGGACCCGCAACTCTCGGCGCGTCAGATGATCGAGACCGTCGATCACGTCACGCTTGGAGCGCTGCGCGTGCTTGGGGTTCCGATCAAGCTATCGGACACGCCCGGGCGCGTCCGGACGCGCGCCTCCAACGCTCGGACAGCACACCGATCAGATTCTGCGTACTGTGGTGGGCCTGGACGATGAAGAGATCGCGAGCCTGCGCGCGTTGCGGGCGGTGTGATTCTGTAGTGTCCGGCTTCAGCCGGACCTTCCCTGGTCCGCCTGAAGGCGGACGCTACACGTGTCAGCGCTCGAGGAGCGGCGTGAGCTCCTGGAGCACGACGTCGATGACGTGTTCCTCGGTCAGATCGGAAATCGGGGTGCCGGGGTGGAGCGGACGCTCTTTCGTGACGGCGCGCCGGCCCCTGCCGACGTTCGTGCGAATGAGAACGACGGGCGGATCTTCCGATGCGTCGAGCGTCAGCTCGACGAAGTCGTCCGTCGAGCGTTCGGCCGACAGCCGCACCGACCCGGCGGGGCTGAAGACCTTGAAGCGATGCCCCTCGCCTACCAGCGCCGAGGCGAGTGCATGGAACGCGGGGGTTGCCTGCGCGGTGAGGAACTGTTCGTACGCGCGCGACGCGGCGTCGGTGCGCGTCCGACGCTCCACGGCGTCATGGCGTGCGCGCTCGATGCCCGCGCGCACGCGTCGTCGGATCTCCGGAACGTCCATTCCGGGGTAAGTGTACGCCAGTTACGCCAGGCGCTCGGCAAACGACGTGTCGACGCCGTCGCGCTTGAGCGCGGCCACCAGCGCCGCGCGATCGAGCGCTTTCCGGTACGCCTCGCCCGCCTGGACCGTCCCGTCGCGCACGTAGCCCGCGAGCGAGTCGGTCAGCGGCACCATGCCATGGCGGCGGCCGCTGTCGAGCGCCACCGGCAGCTGGAACATCTTGCCCTCGAGGACGAGGGTCGAGACCGCAGGCGTGTTCAGCAGGATCTCGCGGGCCGCCACGCGGCCGCCCGTGGCGCGCCGCAGGAGCACCTGGGCGATCACGCCGCGGAGAGAGGTTGCGAGGGACATCCGCGCCCTGGCGCGGCGATCGGCGGGCAGCAGCTCGAGCATCCGTTCGAGCGCGCCAATCGTCGACGCGGCCGGGACCGACGCGAGGACGAGCCGCCCCGACTCCGCGGCTTCGAGCGCGGCTGAGACCAGATCGGCCGACTTCAGCTCTTCGACCATCATGACGTCGGGATCCTCGCGGAGCGCGGCGCGCGTCACCGCCGCCGCGAGATCCGCGTCTCCGCGCGTCTCGCGCTGGCTGATGAACGATCGGCGGCTCTCGTGCACGAAGCCGATCTGCGACTCGATCGTGATGACATGATCGCTGCGCGTCCGGTTGATCAGATCCACGAACGCGTTCAGCAGCGTCGACTTGCCGCTGGCGCGCGCGCCGGCGACGAGCACCAGGCCGTCGGACTGCTGGCAGAGCGCCTGCACTTCCGGCGTCAGGCCGAGCTGATCCGCCGAGATCGCGCGGGGCGGCATCATCCGGAACAGGACGCCCGGGCCGCGATGATCGCGGAACGTCAGGCAGCGCACGCGTCCGATTTCCGGGACGTCGCACAGCCACTCGACCGGCCCGTTCTGCAGCGCGTCGCGCCGCCGCGGCGGCGCGAGCTCCAGCACGAGGCGTTCGACGTCGGACGCGGTGAGCGTCGGCTCGTTCTCGAGCGGCACGATGTCGCCATCCACGCGCATCATCGGCTTCGATTGCGCGACGACGTAGACCGTGCCCGCGCCCCGCGCGGCGGCCGCGCGCAGCGTGTGCATCAGCGCGGCATCCTCGCTCGGCGTGTACGGCGTCGTGATCGTTTCCGTCCTGATGGCAGGCCGCGCGAGCGGCACGACGACCCCGGTGTGCGTTTCGGTGTCTGAATCGTGCGGCTGCGCGATGGCTTCAGGCTGGCGTGGATCGTTAGTGACTTCCATTCGTATCTCCGCAGGAGTCGGGTCCACGGAAACGGGCGCCGGTGCTGACGCGACCGCCTCGGGACCAACGGTCAGTTCGGGCGCGACGAACGTCGAGGCAGGCATCTCCTCGGCGACGGCGCGCCAGTGTTCGTAGTGATCGACGACAGGGCCCTGGGGCGCCAGCGCCTCGGCGATCTCGATCGTGTCGAGATCGGATCGGATCTCTTCGGCGTGGATCTCCGGCCGGATCTCGATCGACGCGATCTGGTCGATCGAGCGTGTGTCTTCCGGTCGAATCTCGTCCGCGACGGCGGGCAATGGCTCGATCGGCGCCGCGGCGCGTGCCGCATCTTCGCTGAAGAGCGGCGCGCCGGCAGGTCTCTCCAGCTCCGCGATCGCGATCTCCAGCGCAGCTTCCGCCTCGACCTCCGGGGCAACCTCGGGTGGCGGCGTCAGTTCGAATGCGGGTTCGGCCGCCGGCTGCGCTTCGGGCTCGATCGCCTGAACGGTGACCGGCTCCGCGGCAACGGGTTCGTCGACGACGGCTTCCTCGAAGACGGGCTCTTCGGCGCTCAGCCCCGAGTTGAGGATCGCGCTGGCGGTCGCCGCCAGCATCGCATCCACTTCCTCTTCCGTCGGAACGCCCTGCGGCTCATCGTCCACGATCTGAATCGCGTCGTCATGTACCCCACTGAGGGGCACTTCCTCGTGCGTCTCGCCGGGGAGCGCCACGGTGATCGTCTCGGGCGGTTCGAACTGCGCCTGAGTCGAGTCCCGATCGTCGGAGATTTCGAGAACCGGTTCGTCGACCTGCGCGGAGGCTTCGACGGCAATCACTCCCGCGTCGCGATCGGCGACGAGCGCGATCGGCGGATCGATGGCTGCCTGCGGCGGCTCGACGGGAACGTACGCGTGGGCGGGCGCGGAATCCTCGACAGCGGCCGGCTCAGGCGCCACGGACGGCGGATCGTACGGAACGTCCGGTACCGCGGGCGGGACTGGTTTCCTGCGAACCTCGACCCACACGTCCTCTCCACCGCGCGCGGCGACGACGGTGAATCGATCGATGATGCCGTCGGGAGGGAGAACCTCGTGCTCGATCGCGCCGAACTCGTCCAGGGCGCGCTGCTGATCGGGCGGGAGGATCTGCGCGAGCATGCTCGATACGGCATCGAACGTCAGCACGCGCGACGACAACTCGACCTGTCCCCACGCGAGCGGACCACGATAGGCGTTCATCGTGGACGACGCCGTGATCACGTACGGCTTTTCGCCGACGTGCATCACGAGCGCATCGCCTTCGAGGCGAACGATGGCGTCGAGCAGGGAATCGAGCAGCTTCACCGTGATCGGGTCTCGGATGATCGGTCTTGCCCGACCGTTCGACGGTCAGGAAAAAGTCGGCCTTCGGTTGCGCTGGGGCGCCGTGAAACGGTTCGTACTGGCTTTCATCGAGCTCGTCGGTAAAACCGCTGCCGGGGAGGCTGGGAGCACCGATGAAAACGCGCTAACTTGCTGAACAGTAACCCGATTCGCGGTTGGCCGGTTCCTCGTTTTTCACGAATACTACGACCCTTCGCGATCTTCAGTGCACCGCCGCGCACTGACGTATAAGGGTTGCCTCGCACCACGATGATCAGCGCGCGAGTTGTCCAAGAAGCTCTTCATGTCATGGTAACAGAATTCGTAGACGGCCGCGGCATATTCGCCGGGACGAGTCGGGCGTCACTTCACCGCTCGATGGATCGCCATCAGCCCGCCCAGCACGCGCCGGTACTCGCACGACGTGAACGCCTGCTCGCGTGCGAGTGCGCACACGCCGTCGGCGCCGGGATAACGACGGATCGATGCCGGTATGTAGCGATACGTGTCGGCGTCGCCATGCAGGACGAGCCCGAGCACCGATCCCACGAGCGTCAGGTACGACAGATATACGAAGCGGACGATCGGCTGGCGTGGACGATTGAAGTCGAGCGACAGGAGAACGCCGCCGGGACGCAGCACTCGATGAATCTCGGCGAGCGCCGCCGTGATCGATGGAACGTTGCGAATGCCGTAGCCGGTCGTGACGACATCGAATGAGCCATCGGCGAACGGCAGCGACATCATGTCGCCGACGAGGAAGGCGGGACGCTTCCCTGCGTGCGGCTTCTCGCGCGCGAGCTCCACCATCCGGTGAGTGATATCGAGTCCGACCGTTTGCGCGTCGCGTGCGGAGATCGCGTACGAGATGTCGCCGGTGCCGCAGGCGAGATCGAGGGCGCGGACGCCGCCGCGAAGCGGCGCGAGCGACACGAGCCGCCGCTTCCAGCGCCGGTCCTGGCCGAACGACAGCAGGACAGTGATGAGATCGTAGCGATCGGCGATGGTCGAGAAGAGCCGTCTCACATAGCGGCGCTTGGTCTCGGGCGTCTCGAACGCATCGCGCAACCGGGGCTGTTCGCGGGTCGGCATGACAGGGGACCGGATGATAATCTACGGCCAATGCTCGCCTCGCAGACCGTCGAGAACTACCTGAAAGCGATTTACCTCGCGCAGTCTGCGCTGCCGCGCCGTGACGAGCGCGAGGACGACGGCCCAAACCTGGTGCCGATGGGGCAGCTCGCCTCGGCGCTGGGCGTCGTGCCGGGCACCGCCACGACGATGGTCAAGACGCTGGCGGAGTCCGGGCTCGTCCACTACGAGCCGTACATGGGCGTCCGCCTCACGGCAGCCGGAGAGAAGCTCGCCGCGCTCGTGCTGCGGCGTCACCGGCTGATCGAGCAGTTCCTCGTGCAGGTGCTCGGGATGAACTGGAGCGAGGTGCACGACGAAGCGGAACGTCTCGAGCACGCCGTGTCCGAGCGCCTGATAGACAGGATCGACGACATGCTGGGCCGGCCCTGCGGTCGATCCGCATGGCGATCCGATACCCGGCCCCGAAGGAAAGCTCGACCCCCAGACGTACGCCGATCTCCTCAGTTCCCCTACCAACACTCCCCTGCTCGTGGCCCGTGTGACCGATCAGGACGCGAAATTCCTGCGGTTCATCGAGGAGCGAAACCTCAAGCCGGGCCAGCGGCTCGCGATCGTGGGCCGGGACTCGGCCTCGGACAGCGTCACGGTCCGGAGCGAGACCGGCGAGGAGACCACGATCGGCGCCCGGGCCGCGTCCAAGGTCCTCGTCGTTCCTGCCTGACCACAATCCGTTACGGCAGCGTGATTTGAAGGCCGGCGCCTGGACCTCGACCGTCGGGACCGATAGACCGTTTGACGTTCGGCCCTCGGCCGGGTATAATTTTGATTAGTCAAAATTATGGATTTGACGCTGCGACGGCGCTCGGGAAGGGTTACCCAGTGACGTGGGTGACCGTGGCGACCGCGATTGCGCTCGCCGCCGGCATCGTGCTGATGCTCCGCAACATGCGCGGGCGTCGCGCGCTCCGCCGCCGGACGCACGTCGAGGACGCCTTGAAGCATCTCTTCGATCAGGAGTACCGCGGGCGGCACGGGTCGTTCGTCTCGCTCAGCGGGACGCTGCGCTTGAGCGACCGGCGGCTGATGCAGCTCGTGGCGACGGATGCAGCAGCAGGGGCTCGTCGTCGCGCGCGGGCAGGAGTTCGAGCTGACCGGCGAAGGCGAGCGCGTGGCGCGGCAGGTCGTTCGCGCGCATCGCCTGCTCGAGCGCTACTTCGCGGACGAGGCGCGGCTGCCGCTGCGCGATCCGTGCACGCGGTCGCGGAACGCCGCGAGCATACGCTGACCGTCGATCAGGTCGACGCGCTGTCGGCGTCGCTCGGACATCCGCGGCTCGATCCTCACGGCGATCCGATTCCCGGTCGCGCGACGGCGACATCGCACCGCCGCGCGATACGCCGGTGACGGCGTGGCCGCCTGCGGGAGCGCCGGACTCGACACGGATCGACCGAAAGATCAGTTCGGCCGGATCACGCACCTCGAGGACGAACCTCCGCTCGCGTACGCGCAGATCCTGGCCGAGGGGCTTCGCGTCGGACAGGTCGTTCGCATTCTCGAGTCGACGCCCGAGCGCATCGTGCTCACGGACGGCGAGCACGAGTACCGGCTCGCGCCGGCGGTCGCAGCGAACGTGTTCCTCGCGCCCGCGCCGGCGCCCGCCGCGATCGGATCTCGTCACGCTGGCGGATCTCGCTCACGGGGGACGCGGCCGAAGTCGTCGCGCTCGATGCGAATTGCCAGGGCTTCAGCCGCCGCCGGCTGATGGATCTCGGCTTCACGCCTGGCGCGCGGCTCGAGCCGGCGCTCGAGACGTTCGCCGGCGATCCGCGCGCGTACCGCATCCGCGGCACGCTCGTCGCGCTGCGGCGACGAGCAGGCGAAACAGGTGCAGGTGAGAAAGCTCGCCCGAGGCCGCTGAAGAAGACGCACGAGGCCGGACCGCACTGGAGAACGCGCAATGACGACGTCACACAATTGTGAAACGTGCCCGGCGCACGCGCACCTCGCGCAGATGGGATTGAAGGTCGAGCAATTCGATCGCGTGGTCGCGCTCGCCGGAAATCCCGAACACGGGCAAGTCGACGCTGTTCAACGCGCTGACGGGACTGAAGCAGCACACCGGCAACTGGCCCGGCAAGACGGTCACGCGCGCGGAAGGCGGCTTCGCAGTTCAACGGACAGCACTACAAGCTCGTCGATCTGCCGGGCACGTACTCGCTGCTGTCGGCGTCGCACGACGAGGAGGTCGCGCGCGACTTCCTGCTCTTCGGCACCCCCGACTGCACGATCGTCGTCGTCGACGCAACCGCGCTCGAGCGCAATCTGAATCTCGTGCTGCAGGTGCTCGAGATCACCGACAAGGTCGTCGTGGCCGTGAACCTGATGGACGAAGCCCGGCGCAAGGGGATCGACGTCGACGTGCGCAGCCTGTCGCGCGATCTCGGCGTGCCCGCGGTGCCGGTCGTCGCGCGCACGGCGGAAGGCATTCACGCGCTGCTGACGTCGGTCGAAGGCGTGATCAGCGGCGAGACTGGCGACGCATCCGAAGCGTCCGCAAGGGACGCGCGAGTTCAACGCGGCCATCGCCGAGCTCGTGCCGCTCATCGAAGCGGCCGCGCCGGGCGTGCCGAACGCGCGCTGGATTGCGATCCGGCTGCTCGACGGCGACGTGCGCGTCGAACAGGCGCTGCGCGCCGGCGAGCTGGCGACGCTCGTCGCGCGGCAGCAGCGCCCGACGATCGCTTCAGCCGGAAGATTGCGCTTCAGGGGGCACAGTGACGTCCGAATGCCAACGCGATTGCCGCTGCCCGGCCTGCCTCGCGCACAGCGGGTCGAGCCAGCGCACCGGTCGCCGGATCCCGAGGCGGCGATCCGGCGCGCGGAAGAGCTGCGCCGCGGGCTGACCGGCAACTTCCGCGACGAGGCGGTCAGCTCCATCTACGCCGAGGCGGAGCGGATCTCGCGACGCGCGGTCGGCATCAGAGCGGCGACCGCGCAGGCGCGACTGGGATCAGCGCATCGACCGGATCGTGACGTCGCCGGTCTTCGGCCTGCCGCTGATGCTCGTCATCCTCGCCGTGGTCTTCTGGCTGACGATCGCCGGCGCCAACGTGCCCGTCGGCGATGCTGGCGATCGGGCTTCTTCTGGTTCGAGGATCGCGCGGCCGCGCTCTTCGACGCCGCCGGCGTCACCATGGTGGCTCACCGGGCTTCATCTGGCACGGCGTCTTCCGCGGGCTCGCGTGGGTCGTCAGCGTCATGCTGCCGCCGATGGCGATCTTCTTCCCGCTGTTCACGATCCTCGAGGATCTCGGCTACCTGCCGCGCGTGGCGTTCAACCTCGACTTCCTGTTCCGCCGCGCCGGCGCGCACGGCAAGCAGGCGCTGACGATGGCGATGGGGTTCGGCTGCAACGCGGCGGGCGTCATCGCCACGCGCGTGATCGATTCGCCGCGCGAGCGGCTGGTCGCGATCCTCACGAACAACTTCGTGCCGTGCAACGGCCGCTTCCCGACGCTGATCATGCTGGCGACGATCTTCGTCGCGCGCCGCGTTCCCGCCGGTGCTCGCCTCGATCGCCGCCGCGGGCGCCGTCGTCGGCGTCGTCGTGCTCGGCGTCGGCTTCACGCTGCTGATGTCGTGGCTGCTCTCGCGCACGGTGCTGAGGGGCGAAGCGTCCGCGTTCACGCTCGAGCTGCCGCCGTATCGGCGTCCCGGCATCGCCCGCATCCTCTACACGTCGCTCATCGATCGGACGCTGTTCGTGCTGTGGCGCGCGATGCTGACCGCGGCGCCGGCCGGCGCCGTCATCTGGCTGCTCGGCAACATCTACGTCGGCGGCACGAGCCTCGCGACGCACTCGGCGAACGCCCTGCAGCCGCTCGGTCACGCCATCGGGCTCGACGGCGTCATCCTGCTCGCCTACGTCATCGCCATCCCGGCCAACGAGATCGTCGTGCCGACGATGCTGATGGTCTACATGGGAACCGGGATGATGACCGAGCTCGACTTCGATGAGCGATCTGCGCACGCTGCTCGTCGATCAGCAACGGCTGGACGATGCTGACGGCCGTCAACCTGATGCTGTTCTCGCTGCTGCACAACCCGTGCGCGACGACGATCCTGACGATCTACAAGGAAACGCTGAGCGCCAAGTGGGCCGACGCTCGGCGCGCTGATGCCGCTCGTCGTCGCGTTTCTCGTGACGTTCCTCACCGCGACGGTCGCGCGGTTTCTGGGGTGGGGATGACGAAGTGAAGGTTCAGGGTTCAGGGTTCAGGGTTCAAGTTCTGGTTCGTCGATAGCGGAATCGCGCGAACGCTGAACCAGAACCCTGAACCAGAACCCTGAACCAGAACCCTGAACCTTGAACCCTGAACCTTGAACCTTGACCCTTGACCCTAGCTGTAAGCGGCGAATGAGCTCGGCGTCTCCCAGACCCGCACCGAGACCACCTGAAAACCCAGCTCGCGCGTCTTCTCGAAGATCAGGCGGGCGATTCGTTCGACGGTCGGATTGCTCTCGAGCAGGTACATCGGCTCGCCCAGCTCCCTCAGCGGCGCGCACGAGCGGATCGTCCTGCCGCAGAATCATCTTGTGATCGAGCTCTCGATCGATCCAGCCTTTCACGAGCCGCTTGATGTCGGAGAAGTCCGCGACCATGTTGCGGCGATCGAGCTCGTCGGTCCGGACGTCGATCTCGGCGACGGCGTTGTGGCCGTGCGGATGCTTGCACACGCCGTCGTAGTCGAGCAGCCGATGTCCGTAGCAGAATTCGATGCGCTTGGTGACCAGGTACATGTCCGGAGCATCGTAGTGGTACCGTCTGAAGCCGGTCAAGGCGGCGCCGCCGTCCTGTTGTCCGGAGGGCTCGACAGCGCCGTGCTGCTCGCCGACGTCGCCCGGCGCGATGGGCCGGCGCGGGTTCAGCCGGTCTACGTCAGCGTCGGCCTTGCGTGGGAAGCCGAAGAGCGCGCCATGATCGAGCGGCTGCTCGCGGCGCGGCCGTTCCACGGGCTCCACCCTGGTCGTCAGCCTTCACTTCGACATGCGGGACGTGTATCCCGCGACGCACTGGGCGATTCGCGGTGAGCCGCCGGGCTTCGACACACCGGACGAAGACGTCTACCTCGAAGGCCGAAACGTCGTCCTGCTGACGAAGGCCGCGATCTTCGCCGCGCGGGCCCGGTTTGACGCGGGTCGTCATCGGCCCGCTCGCCGGCAACCCGTTCCCGGACGCAACACCGGCGTTCTTCGACGCGATGGCACGCGCTCTCTCACTCGGCCTGGACACGACGATTCGCCATCGACGCACCGTATCGCGCGATCGTCACAAGGCTGACGTGATTCGGGTGGGACAGTCGCTCGGGGTTCCGCTGGAGCTGACGTTGTCGTGCATGCAGCCCGTTCAGAGGCATGCACTGCGGCAAATGCAGCAAGTGCCGCGAGCGGCGGGACGCGTTTCGAGAGGCCGGGATCGACGATCCGACCTCGTACGCCGTGGTTCCGGTCAGGTGAAGGTGGATCGAGAGGGCTTTGGGCTTTGGGCTGTAGGCTTGAGGCGTGGTTGGATCTGAGTGCTTTTGCTAAAGCCCAGAGCCCAGAGCCTAAAGCCGGCTAGGAAGGCCGCAACCGGATCGTGCCGTCGCCGGTGCGAACCCTGATCTGTCTGCCGCCCGTTCCGAGGCGGCCCTTCAACGTCCGCTTGTTCTCGTCACGATCCCCCGAATCAGACGCACCGGACACGTCGAGATCGTTGCGGATCGATCCGTCGCCGGTGTGCGCGTCGATCTCGGCGCCGAAACCGGTCGGCAGATAGAGCGTGACGCCGCCGTCGCCGGTGGTGATTTCCCAGTTGTCCGACATCTCCGTGCCCGGCTCCGCGCGATACACGATGGAACCGTCCCCGGTGTGGAGCTTGACGCTCGTCAGCCTGCCCGACACGTTGACGCCGCCGTCACCCGTATCGAGCTCGAGGCTGCCGCGCGCGCCTTCCACGGTGATCGATCCGTCGCCCGTGTCGAGTATCAGCTCGCCGCCGACCTCCGACGCGCGAATGCCGCCATCCCCGGTCCGCAGCTCGAGACGGCCGCTCACACCTTCGATCGTGATCGATCCGTCTCCGCTCCTGGCGACGACGTTGACCTCCCGAGGCACGGAGACGATCAGGCGGGCGCTTGCCGACTGGTGGAATCCGAATCCGCTGAAACTCTCCTGACGCGGCCGCTTGACCTCGAGCTCGATCCGGTTGCCGTCCTGCGTGCTCTTGACCTCGAGCGCGTCGACAGCTTCCTTGGTCGGGCCGCGCTTCTCGATGTCGATGGCGACGTCCGGCTTGTCCCACGCCCGGATCTCGATCGCCCCGTCGAAGGTCGTCAAGCGCAGCTCGGGGGTGCCGGTGACGGTATATCGTTTTTCTTCCCGGATTATCTGCCCCTGTGAGTCGACGCTGACGACGCAGGCAGAGCCCAGCGCGGCGGCAGCGAGCAGAGAGCCGGTCAAGACGGAGGTCTTCATGATGGCCATAGACGGGGCGGCTCGACCGGGCGTTCCCCCGGGCCCGAAATTTTCACAATATCACCGGCTATATGCAAGCTCCCCGGCAATCCATGTCTGGACTACCGACAAATCGCGGCCCATGACGGCCAGATCCGCGGCTGCCCCGGGGGCAATGACGCCGAAACCCTGCAGGCCCAGGGACCTCGCGGGCGTCGTCGAGCAGACAGTTGCCGCATCCACGAGACTCAGCCCCATCACGCTCGACAGCAGCGCGAACGCCCGATCCATCGTCAGCACGCTTCCCGCGAGGGTGCCATCGTCGAGATAGGCGGCGCCGCGAACGGTGATGGCGTGGCCTCCGAGCGTCGTTCGCGTGCCGGGCGGGAGGCCGGCGCCCGCCGTCCCGTCGGTGATCGCCATGATGCGCGACGGACCTTTGGCGGAAATCGCAACGCGCACCATCGACGGATGCACGTGCACGCCGTCGCAGACGATCTCCGCGGTGACGTCCTCGTGGCGCGAGGACCGCGCCGGCCAGCCCGGGCGCGCGATGGCTGACCGGAGGCATGCGATTGAACAGGTGTGTCGCGTGCCGGGCGCCCAGGTCGATCGCTTCGACCGCCTGCTCGTACGTGGCCCCGGAATGGCCGAGCGACACGACGTGGCCGTGGGCGATGCAACTCGCGGATCAGATTCGCTGCGCCGTCTATCTCCGGCGCAATCGTGATGATTCCGACGTCGGGCCGCGCCGCTTCGATCTCGCGCAGGATGTCGGCGCCGCAGAACTCCCCTTCCCGTTTGGGCCCTTCGTACGGCAGGCGAAGACAGTCGAGCGGCTGCGCGCCGCGGTACTCCGGATTGATGAAGTTGCTTTCCAGATGAGCAGGCAGCACGCGAGCGCGGCCTGCGGCGGGGCGAAGCCGCGCCTCGCGGACCGCCGAGAGCATGCCGCGCAGCGCCTCGGGCCAGCACGCGATCGAGGTCGGGCAGAACGCGGTGACGCCGAACCTGGGCAGACGCGACGCAATCCGCTCGATGGCGCCGCCGGCATCCAGCGTGTCGGTTCCCTCGATGCCATGGACATGAACGTCCACGAATCCAGGCACGACCGTGTGGTTCCTGAGGTCGAAGTGAACATCGCTGACGGATCGCGCCGGCGCGTCCGATCTGATGTCGACGATCCGATCGCCCTCGATGACGATGGTTGCGGGGCTCAGCACGCGATCGGGCAGCACGACGTCTGCGTCGGACAGAAAGATCATCCTGCCGGCCTCAGACGTCCGTCCCGATTTGCCAGAGCAGCTTGCGGCCTTCGAGCGGCCGCGCGGCGGCGCCGTTCACGCGGAAGAGTTTCTTGTCCGCCTGCTCGAGGAGCTTGCGGAGCCAGCGTTCGTCCGGCGCGCTGAACACGATGACGCCGGGGCTCTCGCTGGCCGGGAACCGTCGATCGTCGGTGTAGTCGCGGTCGAGCGTCATCAGCGTGCGCCCGAGCTGCCGCGCGAGTTGATAGTGATGGAGATCGGGTGCCCGCCGCAGATCGTCGTGCTCGAGCACGAACAGGACGTCCCAGCCCAGGGTGGCGCGCATGTAGGCGACAACGCCGCTGGGGATATTCGCGTCGGCGTACACGCGCGGCTGGTTCGCGATGCGCGACGCGTGCGGTCCCAGTTCAGACGAGAGGGTGCCCATCTCGGTTGCTCGGTCGTCCGGTCGCTCGGTCGCTCGGTGGCCCGGTCGTTCGGTCGCTCGGTCGGTCGTCCGGTCGTTCGGTGGTTCGTCCGGGGTCACCGGTGGCGATCGATCCCGGCGGGTTCCTCGCCGAGCACGTCCGCCCTGGCAACCTTCGGGGCGCGTGCCTGCCGAAGCAGATCGGCGACGAGGTCGTCGCGCTGCCGTATGAGCTCACGGCGTGCGCGGCGGCCGTTGGGCGATCCGACCGCGTACTCGCAGAACAGCGGGAACGCAATCGTCGAATCGCAGTACGCCACGACGGTGTCCGGCAGCACTCCCGGATTCACTTTTCCCCAGCTCACGGCTTCGGCCGGCGTCGCGCCCGAGAGGCCGCCCCACACGACCTGGTCCGTCGTGATCTGGATGAAGTAGTCGTTCCCGCCCTTGGGGATGCCGTAGACCTCCCACAACGTCGGCTGTCCCTGCAGATAGAAATTCTTCGGCGATCCGCCACCGAGAATCACGCAGCCGTTCTGCTTGCCGGCCAGGATGATCGCGCAGACCTCGTTGACGTCCCGGTTCGGATCGATCATCAGCGTGCTGCCGTTCATCAGCTCGTGGTAGGCGATGTTCATGCCGATCGAACTGTCGCCGGGCGAGGAGGTGTAGATCGGCACGCCTGCCATGGCCGCGCGCGCAACGACCGAGTACTCCTCGCACCCCGGATGGCGGTCGAGGAGATCGAGGCCGAGGCGATGATGGAACTCCGAGCTGGACATCGGACCCGCGAGCTTCGAGCGGACGAGGAAATCGCGGATGTAGGCGTCGGTCTCGAGCAGCACACTGGCCGGGAACAGCACGTCGTAGATGCGGATGATGCCCTGTTCGTACAGCTCCACGTCGTCGAGGAACGGCGATCCGCGGTGGAGCGTGAAGTTCAGCGCGTAGTGCAGGTCGTGGTACAGGTTCGCGCCCGTGCTGATCATGAAGTCCACGAGCCCGCGATCCATGAGCTCGATCACGCACCCGCCGAGGCCCGCCGGCGTCATCGCGCCCGCGACGGTGAGCCCGATGGTGGTGTCGTTGGCGGGGTCGAGCATCTTCTCGGTGAAGATGTGGCACGCCTCGGAGAGCCGTCCGGCGTTGAAGGCCTGGAAGCCGCCGTCGATCAGGTGCCGGATCTCCTCGCTGCCGCGCGGCCGGTAGTAGCGGATTGGCTTGCCGGACAGATAGTTCTTCGGCGCATGGCCGGGGGCGCCCGGCGCTCGGTGGGGCATACGCGGTTCAGCATAGCACCGCTTCTCCTGTAGGAGCTCTGCCGATCGGCCGAAAAGCCTTGACAGGGGCCGTGTTCCGGAGCGAACGTACCTCGCCTTCTGCCCAGGCCTTGCCGGAGACTCCCGTAGACTTGGAGTATGTCAGACGCGACAGGTGCAGGACCTGACATGGTGTGGCTCGTCGTCGCGGCGGCAGTAGCCGTCGGACTGGCCGCGGTTGCCTTCTTCTGGGCGAAAGGGCGAAAGATCCCGGGCGAGCACGTGTTCCGCGCCAGCCGGTTCAGCCGCGGCAACTTCTGGTTTCCAACGCAAGTGGCGGTCACGCCCGGCAGCGTCGTCCACTTCACGCCGGAGATGGTGGGCGGCCGGGAACATTCGATGCACATCTCGCACATCGCTTCCGTGCTCATCGATCGCAATCTGTTTTTTTCCGACGTGCTGATCGAGAGCTCGGGCGGGACCAGCCCTGTGCGGTGCCACGGGCACAGGAAGGCTGACGCCGTGGCGATGAAGCAGTTGATCGAAAAGTATCAGTCCGAGTACTACCGCAATCGCGACGACGGGCCGCGCGGGCCGCGCGATCTTCGACAGGACCTGAAGGGGGCCTAGGAGCCGTGGACAACGTTTCTGCATCGGGGCACCGGGCGGAAGCCACGGACATCGAGACGCGATTCCAGGCGCTCGTGCAGTCCCCGCTTCGAGCCGCGCTCCTGCGGTTCCTGTGCGCGAGGCCCGAGGAGGCGTTCGACGTCGAGTCGCTGATGCAGACGTTCGGCCGCATGCGGCTCGACGTGGAAAACTGCGTGCGCGAGCTCGTCGCCTTCGGCGTCGCGCATCGCATCGCCGGCGGCGGCACCCCACGGTACGCGCACGTCCACCCGGAATCCGAAGCGGTCCGCGATCTGCTGGATCAATTCCTGGAGCGGCGCGCGACGGTCAGCCACGAAGATCGATCGCCATCGGTTCAGCGCTTCCGCGAGATGATCGGACGCGACGAGAAGATGCTGGTCGTCTTCGAGTGGATCCGCACGGCCGCGAAGTCCGACATCTCGGTGCTCATTCTCGGGCCGACCGGATCGGGCAAGGAAGTCGTCGCGCGGATGATCCACGAATTGAGCCGCCGCGGCACGAACAAGTTCCAGGCGGTCAACTGCGCGGCTCTGCCCGACACGCTCTTCGAGTCGGAGATCTTCGGCTACGAAAAAGGGGCGTTCACGGGCGCGCACGACCGCAAGCCCGGACGGCTGGAGCTGGCCAACAACGGCACGCTCTTCCTCGACGAGATCGGCGACCTCTCCATCATCGCGCAGGCGAAGCTGCTGCGGGTGCTCGAGGAGCGCCGCTTCGAGCGGCTCGGCGGCAATACGCCGATCGACGTCAACTTCCGGCTGATCTCGGCAACCAACCGGCCGCTCGAACAGTTCGTGCGCGACTCGCGCTTCCGCGAGGATCTCTACTACCGCGTCAACGCGTTCTCGATCCGCCTGCCGTCGCTTCGCGAGCGGACGGTCGACATCCCCGTACTCGCCCAGCGGTTTCTGGCGAGGTACTGCGCGGCGAACGGCCTGGCCCTCGACGGCAAGACGTTCTCGAAGGAAGGCGTCGACCTCCTGCTCCAGTATCACTGGCCGGGCAACATCCGCGAGCTGGAGAGCACCGTGTCGCGCGCGGCCCTCTCGTCGCCGGGGCGTATCATTCGACCGGGAGACATCGAGTTCCTCCACGCCTCGGAGACGCCGGTCGAGTCCGCCCGCGAGCGCCTGCCGTCGCTGGCCGACGCCGAGCGCGCGCACATCGCCCGCGTGCTCGAGAGCGTCCAGTGGAACAAGAAGCAGGCGGCCGGGGTGCTGGAGATCAGCCGGGGCACGCTCTATCGGAAGATCGTGGAGTACGGGCTGGAAGGGGAACCCAGGTCGTCCCGAAACAGAGCACGCAATCCGGCGTAACGCGGCAACTGAACAGTAGATTGCGCCAGTTCGGAACAGCCCGCGACCGCTTCTGTGTGTTTCGTGGTCTATTACGGGACATTTTAGTGCGCCCCGATCGCTCACGTGCGTCGGGTCAGCACGTGGTCGGCTGGCCGGAACGGCAACCACATCAGTTAGTTAGCTCCAAAACAGCGTGACGCGGCTGGGCTAGGCAGATGGCTTGCAAGCCTCTTGAAGTTCCGCGGATTCCAACATGATTCGACGAGTCGTTGTGCTGACGTGTGTCCTGTCGACGATCTCCGTCGTCAGCGCGCAGGCGTCCGGGCACGCGGCTGATTCAAAGCTCGATACCGCCCTCCTGTCGCGCGCGCACGCAGCCCACGCCACCGACCTTCCCCTTCGCAAGTCCCGCGTCATCGTTCGCACTCGTGATGGCCGGCCCGCTTCTGAATTGATAGACGCCGTCAGCGGCCGCGCCGGACGGTATTTCTCGTGGCTGGGCGGCCAGGTGGCGATCGTTCCCGACGCCTCGCTCGAGTGGCTGGCGAGCCAGCCCGAAGTCTCGGCGCTCAGCCTCGATCGGGCCGTCCGGGGCACGATCGATCGCACGGCGCGCGCGATCGGCGCTCGATGGGTCACCGACACGATGGGGTTCGATGGGTCCGGGGTCGGCATCGCGACCATCGACTCCGGCGTGACGGCGTTCCACGCGGACCTCGATGGACGCGTGGCGCAGTTCGTCGACTTCGTGAGCGCGCTGCCGCTCGCGTACGACGACTACGGCCATGGAACCCATGTGGCAGGGATCATCTCGGGCAACGGCCGCTCCTCGAACGGCGAGCGGCGCGGGATCGCGCCCGGCGCGCACCTCGTCGTGCTGAAGGCCCTCGATGCCGCGGGCAACGGTTACACGAGCACGGTGATTGCGGCGCTCGACTACGCGATCGCGCACCGGGCCGAATACAACATCCGCGTGATCAACCTGTCGGTCGCTGCGGGCGTGTACGAGTCCTATCTGAAGGACCCGCTGACCCTCGCGGCGAAACGCGCGGTCGACGCGGGGATCGTTGTCGTGGCGGCGGCCGGCAACAACGGCAAGACGCCGGATGGACGGGCGGAGTACGGCGGCATCGCGTCGCCGGGCAACGCCCCCTGGGTGCTGACGGTAGGCGCGGCGAACCTGATGGGCACGGTCGAGCGCGACGACGATGTCGTCGCGGGATTCAGCTCACGGGGTCCTTCGCCGATCGATCACGTCGTCAAGCCGGACCTCGTCGCGCCCGGTGTCGGCATCGATGCCGCGACCGAGCCGACGAGCGCGCTCTACGCCTCGCAGCCCACGCAGCGGTCCTGGGGATCGGTGCGCACGGTGAGCGAGCCGTACCTGAGCCTGACCGGGACGAGCATGGCGGCGCCAGTCGTCGCGGGCGCGATCGCGCTGATGCTCGAGGCGAACCCCGAGCTGACGCCCAACGCGGTGAAAGCCATCCTGCAATACACGGCCGAGACCCGGAAGGGGTTCGATCACTTCACGCAGGGCGCAGGATTCCTGAACGCGCGCGGCGCCGTCGAGCTCTCGCGATCGTTCGGCGATCCGGCGTGGCCCGCCGAGTTCTCGACCGATCCCGTCACCTGGAGCCGCCACATCATCTGGGGCAACCGCCGCATCGGCGGGAAGCCGCTCGACGCGCACGCGAATGCGTGGACGCCGGGTGTCGCGTGGGGCGATCGCCGCACCGCGAGCGGTGACCTCGTCGAGTGGGGCACGCTCTGCGGCGCCGGATGCCTCGGCAACGAGGGAGGCCTCCGCCGATGATGGCCCTCCCGACGGCCGCACGGACGTACGTCGGCGCGGTGATCGCGCTCGGTGCCGGTCTGCTCGTCTGGCGCTTTCCCTACGAGATCCTGACCGGTGAAGGGCGCTTCCCGCTCTTCCTGCTCCTGCTCGCGCTCTCCGCGATCACGTCGACGTTCAAGGTGAACCTGCCGCTCGCGCGGAGCGGATCCACGATGTCGGTCTCGTATGCCGTCGACTTCGCGGCGCTCCTGCTGCTCGGGCCCGACGAGACGATGCTCGTGGCGGCCGCGAGCGCCTACAGCCAGTGCACGTTCCGGATCAAGGAACGCAACGCGCTGCATCGGACGTTCTTCAGCATGGCCTGCCTGATCATCACCGTGCAGGCCGCCGGCGCCGCGTACACGTTCCTCGGCGGCCTTCCGCCGAACTTCTCGTTTTCCGATCTGCCGAAACCGCTCGTGGGCGCCGCGACGACGTATTTCGTCGTGAACACGCTCGCCATCGCGACGGCCATCGCGCTCTCGACGAACCAGTTCGTCCTCAAGGTCTGGAACGAAACCTTCCTGTGGAGCGCCCCGAGCTACTTCGTCGGCGCCGGCGCGGCCGCCATCGCGACCTGGATGGTGCGCGGCCTCTCGGCGCACTGGATCACGCCGCTCGCGCTCGCGCCGCTCTACCTCACGTATCGCACCTACAAGGTGTATCTCGGCCGCATCGAGGACGAGCAGCGCCACGTGCGCGAGATGGCGGATCTGCACCTCGCGACGATCGAGGCGCTCGCGCTGGCGATTGACGCGAAGGATCAGACCTCGCAGTCGCATATCCGCCGCGTGCAGCTCTACGCGGCGTCGGTCGCGAAGGTGATGGGGATGTCGGACAACGACGTCCAGGGCGTCAAGACCGCCGCGCTGCTGCACGACATCGGGAAGCTCGCGGTGCCGGAACACATCCTGTCGAAGCCGGGCCCGCTGACACCCGAAGAGTTCAACAAGATCCGTGCGCATCCGAAGGTCGGCGCGGACATCGTCAGCTCGGTGCCGTTTCCGTATCCGGTCGCGCCGCTCATCCTGAGCCATCACGAACGCTGGGACGGCAAGGGCTACCCGACCGGCCTGAAGGGCGAGGACATCCCGCTCGGCGCGCGGATCCTCTCGGTCGTGGACTACTTCGACGCGCTGATGGCCGAGCGCCCGTACCACAAGGCGATGAGTTTCGACGCCGCCATCGGCCTCCTGAAGCAGGAGTCCGGGAAGGGCCTCGATCCGGTGGTCGTCGCGAAGTTCGTCGATCTCCTCCCGTCGCTCCAGGACGAGGCGGCCGGCCTCGAGATCGCGATGCGCAAGTCGTCGGCTGACGCAGCCGGCCAGTCGGCGGGACGGCCGGCGACCGGCCTGACGCAGGAGACGCCGAAGAAGAACGTGTTCGAGGACATCGCGCTCGCGCACAGGGAGATCTACGCGCTCTACGAGATCGCGCAGGCCATGGGCACGAGCCTCGGCGTCTCGGACACGATGGCGCTCATCGCCGCGAAACTGAGCAACCTCGTCCCGTTCTCGTGCGCGGCGCTCTTCCTCTTCGACGAGGACACCGAAACGCTCCGGTGCCGCTTCGCCAGCGGCGTGGACGCCGAGGTCATTCAGCAGATCTCCGTCACCAACGGCGAAGGCCTCACCGGCTGGGTCGCCCGCAACAGGCGGCCGCTCGTGAACGCGCGTCCCAGCGCCGATCTGGAGGCCGCCGGCATCACGGCGCCGACATCGCTGCAGTCCGCGCTCGTATGCCCGCTGCTCTTCAACGATCAGTTCATCGGCACGCTCTCGGTCTACCACACCGAAGCGGGCTTCTACCGCGACGACCACCGCAGGCTCCTCGATCGCGTCTCGGAGCAGGCGGGCGCCGTCATCAAGAACTCGATCCTCTTCGAGCAGACGCAGTCCGACTCGCTGACCGATCCGCTCACGGGCCTCCCCAACACGCGATATCTGTTCATGCAGCTCACGCGCGAGCTCTCGCGCGCCGAGCGGCTGCAGTCGGAGATCTCGCTGATGGTGATGGACCTCGACAACTTCAAGGAGATCAACGACAACCACGGGCATCACGTGGGCGACCGTGCGCTCTGCGAGATCGCGCGCGTCCTCCGCACGACGATCAGGCCCTATGACATCTGCGTCCGGTACGCCGGCGACGAGTTCATCGTGGTCATGTCGGGATGCGGAGCGGAAGAGGCCGAGCAGAAGCGCGACGAGCTTCAACGCTCCATCGACGCGGTCTTCTTCGAGGCGCGGCCGGGCAAGCGGCTGCACATCGGCGTCAGCATCGGCACGGCGGTGTTCCCGCACGACGGCGATTCGTACGAGGTGCTCCTGGCCACGGCCGACAGCCGGATGTATCAGAACAAGGCCGAGCGCAAGCGCCGCGCGCGCGATGATGAGCAGAAGCGTGGAGGAACGCCGGGCACATCGGCGCCCGGCGAACGCGACGCGCACCAGTCCGCGGCCGGCATCATCTGACGCCCCGAGAGCCCAGCTAATCTAGAATCACCTGAACCCGGCGTTCAGGTCCCGTTCAGTGTCTGCCTTCGACAACCTCGTCCTGCCAGTCAAAGCGGTCCTCGGCGCGACGCCGTCCACGCGGATTGTCCGCCTCGAACTCGAGGGCCGGCCCTTCGACTTCGAAGCCGGCCAGGCGGCGCTCATCGGGCTCGCGGATCACGAGGCCCGCGTGCCGTACTCGATCGCGTCGGCGCCGGACGAAGCGGCGCAGACGGGCCTGCTCGACTTTCTGATCAAGGTGGAGCCGTCGGGCCGCTGGGGCCATCAGTTCGACGGCGTAGGGCCCGGCGATGCGATCGGCCTCAGGGGTCCGTTCGGCACCTTCATGTTTCCCAGGAACCCCGTCGAGGACCACTTCCTCTTCATCGCCGGCGGAACGGGCATCGCGCCGATCAGGGCGATGATCCGCCAGGCACTCCTGAGCGGGCAGACCGGGACGATGCGGCTTCTCTACAGCGCCAAGACCGCCGACGACTTCGCGTATCTGCCGGAGCTCGGCGAGATGGCCGCGCACGACGGCCTCGATCTTCGCCTCCACGTCACGCGCAAGGCGGCACACGATCCGACGGCGGATTCCCCCGCATCACAGACCGGCATCGACGTCTCGAAAGCCGAGCGCGGCCGAATCGGCCGCGCGCAGCTCGCGCCGCTCGTCGACTCGGCGGCGACGTTGTGCTTCGTGTGCGGTCCGGAATCGATGGTGGCGGATGTCGCGCCAATGCTGCAGGAGCTCGGGATCGACAGGACTCGGATTCGGGTGGAAGAGTGGTAGCGGGACGACGGGTTCAAGGTTCAGGGTTCAGGGTTCAGGGTTCAAGGTTCTGGTTCTGGTTCTGGGTTCCTGCGTTCTGAACCTCGAACCTTGAACCTTGAACCTTAAACCTCTGAACCCTGAACCCTGAACCTTGAACCCTAAACCCCTGTCCCCCTAAGGAATTATTTGCAACGTCGACTTCACGTCCTTCACGCCGCTGATCTTTCTTGCGAGTGCGATCGCCTTGTCTTGTTCCGCGGCGGTCTTCACGGCGCCTGAAAGCGTCACGACACCCTTGAAGGTGTCGACGTCGATGCGCAGGCCGCCAACGTCCGGATCGTTCAGCAGCGTTGTCTTCACGCGCGTCGTCACCGTCCCGTCGTCGATGGTCTCGCCGACGGACTTGCCGCAGGCGGAGAGCAGGAGCGGGGCGATCAGCGTGAGGGCGAGAATGATGACGGTCGGATAGCTGTACGTCTTCATCTTCATCTTCATCGTCTCGAATCTCCTGAGATGCGATCTGCTCAATCTGACGCCGTCTGGAAATAGAAGGCCCGTTGTCCGCGGCGCCTCACGGATGGCAGCAAGCTACATGCCCGTGGCGTGATACCCGCCGTCCACCATCAGCACCTCGGCCGTAACGGCTCGGCCGCCGGCGAGAGCAGGAACATCGCGGCGTCGGCGACTTCGGCGGTCTCGACAGTGCGCCGGAGGGGCGCGCGATCACGATACACCTGAAGGATGCTGGAGAACCCGCTGATGCCCGCGGCGGCCAGCGTCTTTATCGGTCCCGCGGAGATCGCGTTGACGCGGATGCCCTTGGGTCCGAGATCGGCCGCCAGGTAGCGCACGTTCGCTTCGAGCGCGGCCTTCGCGACGCCCATCACGTTGTAGTTCTGAAACACGCGCTCGCTGCCGAGGTAGGTCAGCGTGAGAATGCTGCCGCCGCCGCGGCGCTCCATCAGCGGCAGCGCGCCGCGCGAGAGCGCGATGAGCGAGTAGGCGCTGATGTCGAGCGCCAGGCGGAAGCCTTCGCGCGTCGTCTCGACGAACGGCGCGGTCAACTCCTCTTTCCGCGCATAGGCCGCGCCGTGCACGAGGAAGTCGAGCCCTCCGAACTCGCGATCGATCGCCGCGAACACCTGCTCGATCTGCGCATCGTCGGTCACGTCGCACGGAAGGATCAACGGATCCGTCAGCGACGCCGAAAGCTCGCGCACGTTCTCCTCGAGCCGCTCCCCCTGGTACGTGACCGCCAACCTCGCACCGGCGGCGGACGCCGCCTGCGCGATCGCCCACGCAATCGACCGCTTGTTGGCAATTCCTACAATCAGCCCCTGCTTCCCTGTCAGATTCGTCAGTGGCTCCCTACTGACCGGGGTCAGACCCCAGCCAGCGCACCGGTGGGGTCAGACCCCGGAAGTCGGTTACGTACTTTGGGCCGGCGCGAGCATCAGCGCTTCGCCGGCAGCAGGCGTTTCGGAAACTTCGCGACGACCGTGTAGTTGGGATCGACGACGTTCGCGATGCGCGAGTGGCCACCCTGCGAGACCACCTGGTAGGCCTCGAGCTTCTCGAACCCGTATTCGTCGACGAGCCACTCGATCAGCTCGACCTGCGCGATCCGGAACGCGTCGACGAGCGGCCGCGCGCTCCCGGCAACCATGATGTCCTCCGCGTCTTCCATCCGCGGCCATCGGATGCTGCGGCCCTTGATCAGATCGAACTCGAACGTGACGTCCATCGTCGTTTCGAGTCCCGATCCGCAGATCTCGCCGTCCCCCTGCAGGGCGTGGCCGTCCCCGAAGTAGAAGTACGCGCCCTCGTGGAAGATAGGCAGGAAGACCGTCGTGCCCTCGCGGGCGTCGGACGCATCCATGTTGCCGCCGAAGTTGCCCGGCCAGAGTCCGCCGAACGCCTCGTCGCCCGACGGCGCGACCGCGAGCCGTCCGAGCATGGGCTTCAACGGCATCGTGATCGATTTCGACGCCGAGTTCGGCAGATCGAGAATGCCGACGCTGCGGGCGCGATCGAGACGCCAGACGAATCGCCGGGCCGGCAGCGGGTCGTTGAGCATTCGCGTGCGCGAATCGCCGGCGACCGCGCTGATGCCTCTTGGATTCACCGCCGACACGGCGGTGTCGCGATTCGGACGAAGGCGAACGATCCGGACGACCAGCGTGTCCTGGGGCGTTGCGCCCTCGATCAGGAAGGGCCCCACCTCTCCGGGCCACGGCCCGCCGTCCTTCTCATAGTAGTCACCGGCGCGCGAGAACGTCCGCGTCTCGACTTTGGCGCCCGGCTTGAGCGTCAGCACCGGCGGACGAACCGCGAACGTCGGAACACCCGCGGTCGGCTCGAACTTGATCGGCTGCTGCAGCGGAGGAACGTCCCGCCCGGGGTCCTGCCGGTCCGCCGGCTGACGCCGGTCCGGCTGCACCTGCGCATTCTCGACCTGCGCGGCGCCTTGAACGAAAAGGATGACGACGACGAACGGCAGCGCTGGGAAACGCAGCATGTTCCCTCCAGAAACTTCTGGAGGGCATTCAAGCACAGAGAGTGCGGAGATGACAGTAGAGAGTGAAGCGGCTAGCGTGAGCGCTTGCGGCCGCCGCCGCCCTGACGCGGCTGCTGACCAGGACGGAAGTTGCCGCCCTGACCTCGTCCCTGGCCCTGACCCTGGCCCTGCCCGGAACGCGCGCCGGCGAACCTCGTGCCTCCGAACGGACGATGACCGTTGCCGCCCTGGCCGCCCCCGCTGTGCTGACGACCGCGGCTGTTGTTGGTGCCGCCGCGGAACTGCGCGTTTCCGGGGTGATTGCCGCCGCGTCCGCCGGCCTGGCGGATCGTGAACTCGGGCGGCGTCCGTCGCGTCCTTCTGTCCTTCGGGCCGCGGCAGCGTCGCGCGAATGAGCGGCCGGTGTACCGGACCCTCTTCGACGTCCGGCGCTGCGGGCGACTCGGGATTCTCCGGGCCGTCGGAGTCGCCGTTCTCGGAATCTACGTCCATGACCGAATCCTCTCGCGACATCTCCAGCGCGTTGAAATCATCCTCTGCCGGGTCGAAGGCTGGAGATGCCTGAGCGACTTCGGGCGAGGCTGCGGACAACGAGTCCGCGTCAGACTTTCCGGCAAGGACTTCCTTGTAGAGAGCCGTCGGCGCAGAGTCCTTGCGCTTGCGCTTCGGCGCCTGGCCACCCTTGTAAGGATGTTCGGCATCGCACGTCGTACAACGAGTCTGCTTGACGGTGTCTTCGACCATGGCTACCACCGCGTGATTCGTCAGGCGACGCTCGCGCGGGCAGTAGTCGTCCAATATGTCTCCAAGACGCAGCCGGCGCTGCTCCATTCAGATTCTCCCGATTGGGTGTCCGCGATGAGATGGGCTGGAAGACTGCCTAGACGCAGGTTAGCAAAGTCTAGCAGAGCCTCTCCGCGCCCGCGCAACACGAACAGGCTGTCCAGTTACTTACCCTGTCGATCGACCCATGCAAGAGCCGCTGCCAGGGTGGTATCCCGTCCCTCGAGCAGCTCGCGTCTCGAGGGGGAGACCGGTTCGTCAGGCACGACGCCGCGTCCTTCGAGCCGGGTTCCGTTGGCGGTTACGAAATCGCCAGTGGCGTGAATCAATACGTCGCCGTTCGGTAGCTCGATCGAAAAAGGCGGGGAGCGCCTGCCCCATCGACGTCTGGCCGAAGACCCTGGCGCGGCCGAGCGACTGCATGCCGCCCGCGAAACACTCAGACGCGCTGCCGGTCAGATCGTCCACGAGGATAGCCAGCGGACCGGCGAACGGCTCGACGCGTTCTCCCGCGGCGGTCACGAGCCGAGGGTTTGCCACAAAGCGGAGCTCCGCGTCACGCGTCTTCATGATGCCGAGCGGCTTGCGCTCGCTCAGGAAGTGTCCCGAGATTCCCATGATCATCGCGGCAAGGCCGCCGGGATTGCCGCGCAGATCGATCACGATCGCGTCGCTTCCGCGGAACCGATCGATCGCCTTCTGGAAGAGCGCGTCAACGGCGGGCATCCAGACGTTGAAGCGGATCACCCCGGCCGTCGCGCCCCGCGGGGTGCGGCGCTCGTCCGCGTCGAACCGCACGAACATCGTCGGAAGGCTGCCGACCGTCGCCGGCTGTCCCGACTCGGCCCGCCGCTCGACGGCGACGCCGATGTCGTGCACCCCGTTGTCGAACATGAGGGAGGCCCGCGACCCCTTCGGCCCCCGCACGCGCGTCTCGACGAGGCGCCAGGCTTCGACGTGCCTGAGACGATCCGGCATTGTCTCGGGCAGCCGCGAGAGAAGCTCGGCCGCGGGCATGGCATCCAGCGACAGCAGGCGCCAGCCCGGGCGTACGCCCGCGGCAGCGGCGCCGCCGCCGGGATCGACGGTGGTGACGATGAGTTCCGAACCGATGAGGCGGACGTCGAACCCTGGATCCCCGCCGAGGTCGACGGGCTTCGATGAATCGCCGCCCCCGGCTGGAATCAGCGCGAAGTGCGACAGGCCGAGGCGGCCCAGCATGTCCGTGATCACGTCGCGCAGCTCGGACTCGGAGCGCGCATGCGCCGCGCGCGGACCGAGCTCCGCCCTCACAGCCTGCCAGTCGACGCCGTTCATCCCTGGGTCGAAGTGGGAGTCGCGGATGATCTTCCAGGCCGCGTCGAACGTCTCAGTGCCCTTCTCGAGCGGAACCGCGGCCTGCGACAGCAGGCACACGTTCGCGACCGCGATCAGGAGGATCGCGAGCGGCGCCGAACGTCTCGAGGAAGGATGGTTCACTTGATGAGCGCCTTGATCTGCGCCGGCACCGCAAAGACAGAGGGATCGACCTTGCCGTACTCAACGGTCTCGATGGACATGATCATCTCCACGTTCATCATGCTCACCTTCATCGTCGACGGGTGCCGCAGCGGACCGAACTGCTTGTAGTCTGTCGTCACCGTCGTTCCCTGAATCGGTCCCATCGGCGATTCGCGGCTCGTCATGCCGCCGGCCCTGAGCCCGGTCTCCGCGTCGTAGAACTCGATGTCCTCCTCGCCGTTCTTTTTGACGAGCCGTATCTTGTAGGCCGGCCGTCCGTCGAACGTCGTCTTCTCGAGCGTCGTCAACGAGGCGTAGCGATCCGCGGACTTGAGCTCCTCGTAGAAATCGGCGTCGAATCCGCGCTGCTCGAGCTGTTTGCCGTCGAGGAGCGTCGGTCCGGTCAGAGGCGAGAGCGACCAGCCGACAGTACCGTCGAATCCTTCTTCGAGATCGCCGATCCCGGGCAGGGACATTCTCTGAACGAACCTGTTCGGCTTTCCGTGGAACGTCTCGAGCTTGCCGCTGATGCCGGGCGCAGGCAGGGTCACCCTGCCGATGGAGTGCGTCGACGTCTGCGCGAGAATGGCGTCCTTGCCGCCGATCGCCTTGATGTGCCTGTCGATGATCGCTCGCGCCGCGGGCAGCGCTTCCTGCCGCGCCTGGAGGTGCGGGCTATCCGGCACGGCCGACAGCAGCGACACGCACGCAACGGCAGGCAGGGCAACGCCCCGCTTGAATAAGGACAGACGCATTTACGAGCTGGCTCCTGTCACAGGCTGGGGGGTCCCCCCAGTGTGCAATACCGTGTGGAAGTTTGCAAGGACCCTACCAGGCCGCCGGGCCCGGCACTCTTGCAGAAACCGTCGAATCTACTCGGTCGATCTGGTGATCGTCGTGACAACGCCGAGCAGGTAGTGCATGTCGACGCGATCGCCGGGCTCGAGGTGGCGCGGCATCGCTTCGGGTCCGACCCGCGCGAGGCTCACCTGTCCCTGGGGATCCTCGGGATCGACGAAGTAGACGTCGAGTGAGATCTGACCGTGGATACTGACGGGCTGGATCTTCTTCACGAGCGCCGGGCGTGTGCCTTTGAGCATCTACTTCCGCCGTCCCTTCACGAACACTTCGATCGAATCCGGCCGCGGATTGACGAACGACAGCCGCACGCGTCCGTCCTCCGTCTGTGAGATGGTGGCGGGAATCGAGCTTGTCGTCAAATACCATCCGCCCGGCAGGACGATGTCGTTGCGCGGGCGGCCGAAGCTGCGCCGCCACATGAGCTGACCGTCGATGAGGTCGTACCGCGCGGGATCGGTGTACGTTTCCTCGATCCGGAGACGCACGCTTTGCCCTTTTTTCACGGGTGCGAACCGGATCAGCACGATCTCCGAGTCGGCGCGAACCGGTTCGCCGATGTCCACCTTCGCAGCGGTAATCGCAGGGCCCTTGAGAATCTTCGTCTCGAGCACCTCTCCCGTGTCGAGGATCTTCGCGGACGGATCGGACACCGTGCTTCCCGTCCGCACGACGTTGACGTAGCGATCGATGCCTTCCCTGGTCTCGGTGTAGTCGTGATACAGGCTGAACGCGTGCGTCTCGGGGCCCTTCAGGAAGTACACGATCTCGCGATCCTGGAAGGCGCGTTCGGGTACGCGCACGCGATCCATGGGCGGCAGCGCGGGCGCCGGGTCGGCCGGCGTGGACGCCCGCCCGGCGGAACCGCCCGCGGCCGGCGCTGACGCGCTCGTCCGGTTCGCCAGCGCGGCCGCACGAAGGACGAGCGGCGCCTGCGATGGATACGTGTTCATGAAGCTGATGCCCACGCGCCCGTCGGGTTCTTCGATCACCTGCGACGGAATATTGCACGAGACGATCTCGTATCCGGGCGGCAGGATCACCGCGTTCCGCTTGATGCCGAGCGGACGATCGAACACGATCGCCGATCCATCGCGGAAGTAGCTCTTGGGATCCTTGTAGGTCTTGATGATGCGGATGCGGCCTTCGCCACCTTGCGGAACCGGTCTCGCCAGCTCGACGCGGATGTAGCGTCCCTCGAGGCTCGCATTGGACAGCCCGGAGTCTCGCGCTTCCTGGCCGCTGACCTCCTGGAACTTCAGCGGCGCCCCGGTCATGAGATCGACGACCGACTCGTCGGTCGCGATGCTGCCGATCCGGATCGGGTTGAAGAAGAACTTCGCGCCCGGCGTGACGGCCGTCACGTCGTAGACGATCTTGAACGACGCCGTCTCGGGCGCAAGGAGCTCGTAGCGCGTGTACTCGTCTTCGCTGCGGTTCTGGGCCGCCGCGGGCAGCGCCGCCGCGAGCAGCATCACGAACGCGAATCGCATCCGCATCGTTGTCCTCACTGCCTGCCAGGTTCGGCCTTCACGGGCTTCCGGACGAAGGTCGCCGGCGCGCCGAAGGCGGGCGACGCTGACGTTTGAGTGCGCAGCCAGTCGCGCACGCGTCCCGACGACGAGACGATGAGCGCGTTCTCTTTCTGATCGAGCGTCGTGTCGAGTCCCGCAATCGGGAGCGCGGTCCGCAGTCTATCGGAGAACCAGTCGTACGACAGCGGCGTCAGCTCGAGCGTGTCGCCGTCGAGGCGCACCCGCAGGACGGCGTGCACGGGAACGAGGAACGATCCGTGATCCTGCCCTCGCGCGGGCATCACGTCCAGATAGCGATCGTTGCCGACGATCGTCAGGTAGGCCGTCAGGTCGCCTGTCTCGATCGGATGCTCGTAGTGCAGGCGGTACGACTGCCACTCGCCGCGATCGATCCGGATGGACGACCTGTCGTCGGGGCTCTGCCACGCTCCGACCAGCCGCGGCTCCCAGGCAATGGTGGAATCGTCGTACGCCGGATTCAGCGACAGCACGAGGCACCCCGCGGCGCCGCACGCCATCCATGCGAGCGCGATCGTCCTGCCGGCGGCGGACACGATGGCCCTCGTCATGCGAGCTCGCGTCCGCGCGTCTCGGGAATCCAGATCCACATCACGGCCGCCAGCACGAACGCGATCGCCGTCGTCGACAGCGCCACATCGAAGCCGCGCGTCTGCGCGAGCGTGCCGACGGCGAACGGCGCCGACGGCGCTGGCAATCCGGCCGATGTTGTAGGTGAAGCCCTGCGCGGTCGCGCGGATATCGGTCGGGTAGATCTCCGCGGTCACTGCGCCGAACCCGCTGAAGTAGCCCGTGGCGAAGAACGCGACGAACGGCCCGAGGAGCAGAAGGGCGATCGGAGTGCGCAGCGACGTGTAGACGAGGATCAGGACCGCGGCGGTCAGGAGATACCCCACATACGCGCGCTTGCGCCCGATCGTGTCGCTGATGAAGCCGAAGGTCACGTACCCGAACCACATGCCGATCTGCATGGCGATGATGAACCACGACATGTCGGTGGCGGAGAGGCCGATGCCGCCCGCCGATGCCGGCATCGACAGGAATCCTGGCAACCAAAGGTTGAAGCCCCACCACGCGAACAGCGTGCACGCGTTCATCGAGGTCACCGCGACGGTCAACCCCAGCCGGCCATCGCCGAAGATGTCGGCGAGGCGGCCTCGCGGCTTCGCGCTGGCGCGGCTGCGCGCCAGAGATCGGGTTCCTCGACGTGACGTCGCACCCAGAGGGTGAAAAACGCCGGCAGGATGCCGACGAAGAAGACGGCGCGCCAGCCCCAGCGCGGCAGCACGATCATCGTGACGATCGCAGCGAGCCCGTAGCCGATCGCCCACGCGCTCTGCATGAGGCCGAGCGCTTTCCCGCGATGCTCGGCGGGCCACGTCTCCGAGACGAGCGCGGCGCCGCTCGCCCACTCGCCGCCCATGCCGATGCCCGAGGAAGATCCGGAAGAGCGCCAGCTGCAGCGCGGTCGTCGCGAAGCCGCACGCGGCGGTGAAGATCGAGTAGATGAGCACGCTGGCCATCAGCGCGCGCGTCCGCCCGTAACGATCGGCGACGACACCGAAGACGAGGCCGCCGGCGGCCGCTGCGAGCGAGCGTCGCCGATCCGAGCGGCGCCCGCCGTCTGCGGCGAGAGCCGCAGCTCTGCGCATGATCGACGGCAGCAGCAGCGCGTACAGCATCACGTCGAACGCGTCGAGCATCCAGCCGAGCGCCGGCGGCGATGAGCGCGCGCCGCGCGTCGGGTGTGCCCTCGCGCCACCAGCCGAAGAGGCCAGGCGCTCGAGTTGACCGAGCGGGTGCAGCGCTCACGTCCGCGCCGCCAGCGGCTCGACGACGACGCCGTGTTGCTCGAGCCCTGCGCGCAGCCGCCGCGTGAGCTCGGCGGCGCCAGGCGTGTCGCCGTGCACGCACATCGTGTCGACGTGCAAGGCCAGCTCGCGATCCGTCCCGGGCTGCGACGCGTCCCTCGGTCACCATCTCGCATCGCGCGGCGGACGACCGTCCTCGGGATCGTGGATGACCGAACCGGACGTGCCGCGAGGCGGCGAGCGAACCGTCGGGCTCATAGGCGCGATCAGCGAATCCTTCCGAAGCCACCGCGAAGGCCCGCGGCCTCGCCCGCGCGCACGAGCTCGGACCCCGGAAGACCGAACAGCACGAGCGCGGGATCGAACGCGCGGACGGCCCGCGCGATCGCGTCGGCCAGCGTGCGGTCGCGCGCCGCCATGTTGTAGAGGGCACCGTGCGCCTTCACGTGCGAGAGCCTGACGCCCTCGGCGCGCGCAATCGCCGTCGAGCGCGCCAATCTGATAGAGGACCATGTCCTCGACCTCGCGCGGTGACGCACGCATCTCGCGCCGTCCGAACCCCGCGAGATCCGCGAAGCCCGGGTGCGCCCCGACCGCCACGCCCGCCTCGCGCGCGAGCCGCACCGTCTCGCGCATCACGTCCGGATCGCCCGCGTGGAAGCCGCACGCGACGTTGGCGGACGTGATGCTCCGCATGACGTCCGCGTCGGCGCCGAGCCGATACGCGCCGAACGATTCGCCGACATCGCTATTGAGGTCGATGTGCATGCGAAGATCGGCTGTAGTGTCCGGCTTCAGCCGGACCTCAGTGGGTCCGCCTGAAGGCGGACACTACGGACAAAATGAAAAGGCCACGCACCATCAACTCCGCAGAATTGCCGCGACGATCTCGATCGCCTGGAACAAGTGTCCCGAGCCGCAGGTTCTCGTTCTCTTCGTGCTGGTTGTTGTCGAAGTTGACGATCGGCACCACGATGCGCCGGAAAGCCCGAGCGCTTCGATGAACGGCGCGATCGGGACGGTGCCTCCGAGCGTGCGCAGCCGCACGGGCGGTTCGCCGAACCAGCGTTCGAGGCTCGCGGCAACGCGGCGCGCGTGCGGATCGGCGGGCAGTGTCCGGAACGCCTCCGTCGCCGTCCCGGCGGGGACGATCGACGCGAGCTTGGCGTACTTCCGCCCGCGTCGTCATCGTCCGGCTCGCCGTCGACGAGGTGAAAGCCCTGCGCCCGGACGTGCGCCCGCACCTTCTCGACGAGATCCGCGGCGAGGGTCTCCTTCACCAGCCGGATGTCGATCGCCGCCGTCGCGCGATCGGGAATGATCGTTCGCGCGCCCGCGCCGACGTGCGCGCTCGTCAGCCCGCGGACGTTGAGCGTCGGGTACTGCAGCGCATCCTGCAGCCTCGGAAACGCCTGCTCCGGCGCCGCGACGCCGAACGTCTGCGAGCATCCGCGCGGTATCGTCGGGGACGCGCGTCGAGCGATCGCGCGCTCCTCGCGGCCCGAGCGGCGCGACGCGCGTCGTAGAAGCCCGGCACGAGCACCCGGCCCTCGTCGTCCTTCATCGACGCGAGCAGCGCCGCGAGCCGCTGCGCGGGGTTCGGAATCCAGTTGCCGTAGTTGCCGCTGTGGACGCCGGCTCGCGGGCCGAAGACGGTGAGATCGAGCGTCACGATGCCGCGCGCGCCGTACACGACCGTCGGACGGCCGCTCGAGTGAGCCGGGCCGTCGAGGATCGACCATCAGGTCGGCGCGGAGCTTGTCGCGATACCTGGCGATGGCCGGCACGAGGCTGGGCGAGCTCGCCTCTTCCTCGCCGTCGAGGATGACGCGGACGTTCGACGACGGCGGCAAGCCGCGACGCCTTCAGCGCGTCGAGCGCGGCGCACAGCGCGACGATCGGCGCCTTGTCGTCCGACGCCGACCGCGCGTAGATCCGCCAGTCGGCGTCGAACGTGTCGCGCGCCGACGAGGCATCCACTTCGGTCCCTCCTCGATCGACCCGGCCGGTCCGCAGCACGGGCTTGAACGGATCCGGCTGCTGCCACGCCTTCGGCTCTACCGGCTGCCCGTCGTAGTGCGCGTAGAGCAGCAGCGTCCGCGTCGCGCCCGGAACGCGAGCTCGCCGTACACCAGCGGGTTGCCCGTCGTCTCGAGCAGCTCCGCGCGCGCAGCCGCGGGCCGCGAGCATCCGTCGCAGGTAGCTCGGCGTTCCGCCGGATGTTCGGCGCGATCGGCGGCGACGTTCGGAATGGAGAGCAGCTCGAGCAGCTCGCGCACGATCTCCCTGCTGATGCGCCTGCACCCAGCTCCTCGACGGCAGCACGTTGATCGATCGCCGGCTGGGCCCGACCCGCCAACCGCGACGACCGCCGCGAGGATCCACTTCGTTCTCAGCTGCATCTCTAAACTCGTTTTTGGTCTCGTAGTCTTCCGGCTGAAGCCGGAAGCCACGTGATGTCCAACTGCACGTGATGTCCAACTGCACTGAAGGCCCGTGGCTTCCGGCTTCAGCCGGAATCCCGCGCACGCTAGAACTCGAACAGTAGTCCCGCCGACGGCACGATCGGCAGCATCGATTCGAAGAGGCGGCGCACCTCCAGCGTGCGGACGTCGATCGACGGCGGGTGAAGCGGACGTTGTCGCGGTTGAGCACGTTGATCACTTCCGCGAACAGCGTGAGCCGCCTCCGCGACCAGTTGAACGTCCGGTTGGCGCGGAGGTCGAGGCGCGCGTAGGACGGCAGACGCACGTCGTTCCGCACGTCGCTGACGATGTAGTACCTGCCGTCAGCTTCCCGGTAGTAGCCGGGCATCGGGAAGTTGCTGCCGACCCGCAGCTTCGCCCGTCAGGCTCAGTCGCGGTCCGAGAGCCGATACAGCCCGTAGAGATTCATCGTGTGCCGCTGATCGAGATCGCCCCAGTAGGTCTCTCCCGTGACCACGTCGCTGTACCGGTTGCGCCCGAACGAATACGAGATCCACCCGGAGAATGCCGTTCGAGTCGCGCCGCTGCACCATGAGCTCGACCCCGCGCGCGAATCCGTCGAGACGATTCTCGTAGTTCGCATCCGTCGAGCCGACGCCGCAGCGCGACCGTTCACGAGCATGGTTTCGGCGCCAGGCCGCCGGAGCATCCCGCGTTCCTCGCGATCGAACAGCGGCGATCTGTATCCGCGGCGGACTCGCCCAGCAGCTGCTCGACGCCGACGTCGAAGTGCGCGGCCCGTTCGCGATCGAGTCCGGGAGTTCCCCAGCGCGCCAATCACCTGCTCGAAGTCCGGGAACTGCTGATACAGGCCGGACGCGGCGCGCACCGACGTACCCGTCGCGGGCCGCCACTGCGCTGCACCCACGGCGACGTCGTCGACTGCTCCGTCAGGCTCCAGTGATCCACGCGCACGCCCGGCTGCACGCGTCAGCGACGGGTCGGATCGTCCATCGCGCCGCGCGTAGCCGCCGGTGCGCGGTTCGCGGCTCCTGAATAGTCGTTGACGACCCGGAAGGACGCCGACCCGACGGGCCGCTGACGCCGACGCGATTCGTCGACGCGTCGACGTCCGCGCCGCCCTCGATCTCCAGCCACGTCGACACCTGACGCCGTGCATCGATCCGCGCACGCAAGCTGACTCGTCGCGCCCGCGATCGAGCTCGACGGCTTCGAGGGTTTCGTTGCGGAAGCGGTTGACCGCCGACGAGAAGGCCGTCCGGTCACCACGGTCCGGGCCGAGCGTCCAGCGCCACGTGCCGATGCCGACGGCGGATGCATTGAGCCCGAGATAGAGGTCGTTGGCGTCGATCTCGGCGGCCGGTTCTTCGAGACGCGATCGCCCCGCAAGCAGCGCCAGCTCGACGCGCTGCGCCGGCGTCAGGTCGTAGACGAACTTCGCCTGGGCGTCCGAGAACCCGAACTCCACCTGCATCGTCGACGAGCCGATCGACCAGCATGTCGAGGTAACTCTGGCGCGCCGACACGAGCCAGGATCCGCGCTGGCGATCGCCGCCGAGCGGTCCTTCCGCGACGACCGACGCGTTCGTGCCGCTCACGGCGAGTGCGGACGACGTTCGCTCGCGCGATCGCCGTCGCGAAGCCGGAAATCGACCTCCGCGCCGGTGCGATTGCCGTAGCGCTGCGGGTAGCCGCCGTTCAGCGAGCGTCACGTCCTGCGAGGATGTCGCTGTTGATCATCGCAACCGAGCCCGAGCTGGTCGCGTCCTCGACGGCGCGCACGGTGTGCAGCAGGTACGGCGTCGTGAAGCCGTCGACGCGTCAGGTGCATGTGCGAGAAGCCGCTGCCGCGGACGGTGAACTCGCTGCGGAGATCGTCGCCGGTCGCGACGCCCGGCAGCACCTGGACGGCGCGGAGCGGATCGTCGGCGAGCACGCCGCGGAGATTCTGGATGTCGGCGCTTCCCAGGACCTGCTGCGCGGCGCGCCGGGATCCGCCGACCGGAAGCGATCCGCGCTCACCGTCACCGTCTTCCGTATGAGTGCCAGTGCCGCCGGCTGAGCGCAATCGTGGTTTCGACGAACCCCGTCGTGGCGAACCGCGACTTCCTCGTCGACCAGCGCATAGCCCACGACTGACACTCGTCAGGCGATGGATGCCGGCGGGCAGCGTGAGGCGCAAACCGGCCATCGTCTCCGGTGACGGCCGTCTTGCCGCGCTGCCGGGTCGTCCCCCGTCGCGATGCGGACCCGGGTCAGAGGCGCGCCTGTCCGCCCGCGTCCACGACCAGCCCGTGAACACCCGTCGATCGACAGTTCTTGCCCAGCTAGCGGCTCGGAAACGCCGGCCGATAGCTACCAGCAGGAGCGCCGCGGCTCGCCGAAGCACAAAACCGTAATCGACGTGACGCTTTAGAGCATCAATCATGTCGGGCGACGCAGAATATCAGCGGAAATGCGCGAGAAACGCCCGAAAAAATGAGCGGCACATCACTTGCTCTATGGCGGGGTGCAGGCGGCCTGAATATTTACGGCAGGGAGCCGTGAGTTGCTGGGGAGCCGGGTCGCCCGCAAAACCGAGGGGCATCGCCATAACGGCGATGCCCTTTTTTCTTTTCCGCGCGTTTCTTCCCTAGCTCGCCGGCGCGCGGTCAGACCGCCGCGCCTTCCGGGTACTGCAGCGCCAACCGCAGTTCCTTCGCGAGCGAATCGACCGTCGTGCCCGACCGCTTCCACGCGCCTTCGGTCTCGAACCGCAAATCGCCGATCCGGCGGCCCCACGGCGCAATCACGCGTCCGATCGCGCGGAAGTCGGTGCGGTCGGCGTGCTCCTGATCCAGCCGGCGGACGACGTCGGGCGCGACGCGGACGAACGCGCGCAGCGCGGTCGCGCTCTTGATGCTGTACTTGCGGCCGTTCCAGGCCGCGCCGAAGACCTGCGCGACCTGCTTCAGGTAGTTGACGAAGAACTTCTTCGACTCCTCGCGGAACGCGTCCCCCTTCCGCCCGGCCCCGAACGCCTCGGTCGCGAAGAGCTTCTTGAGCTCCTGCGCGAGCGGCGCCTGCGCGACGCGGCCGCTGCCGACGCCGAGCAGCTTGATCTCGCCGTAGAGCGGCGAGTCCTCGCGATCGTTCAGCGCGCGGACGATGTCGTGCGCCGCGGCGAGGCTCTCGTCGCGGTACAGCTGGCGGCCCGAGAGCGACACGAGGTGCGACGCGTTCAGGCGCGTGTGCTTCGCGTTGATCGTCACGAACATCTGCACGACGTGATCTTCGGGCAGGCGATCGAAGATGATCGCCGGAACCGTGAACGGCTCGTCGCCGAAGCGCTCGATGTCGGCGTGCAGCGCGAGCAGGCGGTGCTGGCCGTCGATCGCGCGCAGGATCCCTTCGCGCTCCGGGACCTTCAGCGTGCCGACCGGCGAACCGGCCTCGACCGGCTCGAAGCGCAGCGCCTCGTCGCACGAGATGATGACGGCGCCAGCGATCGACGGCAGATCGCGCGCCTGGCGGCACTGCTCGTAGTACTGCACGAGCTCGTCGATCTTCTTGCGGATGATCTGGCGCTGATAGGCCTTCTCGCTCGCGGCGATCCGCCGCTCGAGCAGGTCCCAGTTCACCTTGCGTCGGTGCCGCCGGCGCCTTCTTCCGGCCGCCGCGCACCGGCTGCGCCTGTTCGCCGTAGCTGAGGACCTCGAACCGGACGAGCTTGTCGATGTCGCTGGCGGTAAGGGACGCCTGGTAGAACTGCACGCCGAACTGCTGCATCCGGATGGCGGCGACGCTGATCATGGGCTGATGAGTCCTGACTTTCGAGGCGTTTGACGTCGAGGTGACACGAGATAAACCGGTGCGATTTTATATTGTGTCCGGTGCAGAATCTCAAGGGGCCGTCCGCCGGACCGGCGTCATCGTCTAAGTTACTGATTTGGATGCATTTGGAGGGTGCCGCCGTTCATGCCGTCACGAACCGCCGCCGTCGCCGTCGTCCTCCTCCTCGTCGCTTCGACGAGCCTTCCGGCCATCTTCATGAGGAACGAAGCCCAGATTGTGCCGGTCGATCGGCTGGTCTCGAACCTGGAGCGTCAGATTGAAGCCTCTCCGGGCAACATCCAGGCCCGGCTGAACCTGGCCAGGGTCCACGCGATGGCCTACGCGCTCAAGACCGACGGATTGCCCGCGACCAAGGGCAAGAACGACGCGCCCGAGGTTCTCGACTATCCGTCAGAGCGCAGCAGGATTGCCGACGTTGTCCGCCCGGCCACCTCGCCTGAAACCAAAGCGAAGGCCGATCATCACCTCAAAGAAGCGCTTCGACACTATGAGGCCGCGCTGGCCAGCGAACCGCTTAACATCACGGCGCGCCTCGGTCACGGATGGGTGCTGGAGCAGAGCGGCGATCCACGAGGAGCGATCACCGAGTATCGCCGCGTGATCGAGCTGGCGTGGCCGTCGGAAGAGAAAGTCCGCGCGCTCGGCGTGGGTCAGCGGCTCTACACGCAGGAAGCAGCGGGCTATCTCATTCCGCTCCTCGATCCTTCGAAGGACCGCGAGGAAATCCGCGATCTGACGGCGAAGCTGGACGCGATCAAGTCGAAGCCTCGCGCGATCACGCCGATCGCCGTTCCGCTCGCCGACGACATCCCGGCGAGCGCGATCGTGGATCCGCTCGCGCGAGTGCGATTCGACGCGGATGGCTCAGCGCTCGGCCGCCGCTGGACGTGGATCACGCCGAACGCGGCCTGGCTCGTGTACGACCCGCGCGGCAGCGGACGGATCGACTCGGCGCTCCAGCTTTTCGGCAGCGTCACGTTCTGGCTGTTCTGGAGGAACGGATACGAGGCGATGCAGTCTCTCGACGACGATGCCAGCGGTGAATTGGCCGGCGACGAGCTGCGGAACATCGGTCTCTGGCAGGATCGCAACGCGGACGGCGTTTCGGACGCGTGTGAGGTCCGATCGCTCGCGTCGGCGGGCATCGTCGCGCTCTCATACGACCACGTCGACGGTGACGGCTCGCGCTTCGCCGCGATCGCCCCGCGCGGCGTGCGTCTCTCGGACGGCCGCACGCGACCGACGTACGACGTCATTCTTCGCCACTCGGATTGGACGCTGACACGACGATGAAGCTTCTTGGACGCCTCGCGCGCCATCGTCCCGCGCTGAGCGTGGTAATCGTCGCCACGCTCGCGCTCGGCATCGGCTCCGCCACCGCGCTCTACAGCGTCGTCGAAGCCGTGCTGGTGCGGCCGTTTCCGTTCCGCGATCAGGGGCGTCTGGTTGCGCTCTGGCAGAGCGACGTGACGCGCAACCATCCGTTCGTCGAAGTGTCGTACCTCGACGCGCGAGACTGGGGAACACGCGCAGCCGGCGCGTTCGAATCGATCGCCTCGATGTCGTCGGTCAACTTCGCCACGACGCTGACCGGCGTCGGCGACCCTCAGCAGCTTCAGCTGCGGGTCGTCTCGGATCCGTTCTTCGAGCTTCTCGGCGCGCCGCCGGCGCTCGGCCGCACGCTGCAGAAGGATGACCACCGGTTCGGAGCGCCGCCGGTCGTAGTGATCGGTCACGGCGTGTGGCGCGGATCTTCGGCGGCGATCCCGGCATCGTCGGCCGATCGATCGCGCTCGACGGCCAGCCGAGGACCGTCGTCGGCGTGATGCGCCAGGGCTTCAGCTATCCGGAGGAGGCAAACCTCTGGGCGCCGGTCGAGCAGATCGTCGGTCCGAAGGCGCTCGAGAACCGCGGGCTCTTCTGGATGGTTGCGGTTGGACGGCTGCGCCCTGGAACGACGGTCGACCAGGCGCGCGCGGCTCTCGACGTCACGATCGCCGCGATCACGCGCGAGTTGTTTCCCAAGAGTCCCGAGCCGTTCCACGCGGTCGTGCGTCCGCTCGTGGGAGAGCTGCTCGGCACGACGCGTCAGGCGCTGCTGCTCCTGCTCGGTGCGGTTGGCGCAGTGCTGCTGATCGCGTGCGCGAACGTCTCGAATCTCCTCCTCGGGCGCAGCATCGATCGGCGCCGCGAGATTGCGACGCGCACGATGCTCGGCGCGTCGCGCGGGCGGCTCGCGCGGCACTTGATCGCCGAGGTGCTGCCGCTCTCGATCGCGGGCGGCGTCCTGGGAATCGGCCTCGCGTGGATAGCGGTGGAATCGCTCGTCCGAATCGCGGGCGCGGAACTGCCCCGGGCCGACGAAATCCAGCTCAACCTCACAGCGGTGGTAGTAGCCGGCATTCTTTCGATCGGTACCGGTCTCCTCTGTGCGCTCGCGCCGCTGCTCCAGACGCGGGAGGTCGCGCTTGCCTCCGCGTTCCGCGACGACTCGCGCGCCGGAACGGGCCGGCTGCAGCGCCGGCTGCGCGATCTGCTCGTGACGGCCGAGATCGCGCTGGCGCTCGTGCTGCTCGTGGGGGCGACGCTTCTCGTGACCAGCTTTCTGGCGCTGCGCTCGCAGGATCTCGGCTTCCGCGCGGGCAACCTGCTGACGGTCGAAGTCAGCCTCGCATCGCCGAAATACCAGAACGCCGAACAGGTCCGCGTGGCGCAGCGCGAACTTGCCGAACGGCTCCGGGCAATACCTGGCGTGCAGTCAGCGTCGGCGATCCTCTTGCGGCCGCTCTGGAGCGCCGTCGGATACGACGGCATCTACCTCCTCGAAGGCCAGCGCGCGGAGGACGTCAACCGCAACCCGGTCATCAACATCGAGTGCACGATGCCGGGGTACTTCTCGACGATGGGCATCCGGCTCGTCGCGGGACGGGACTTCACCGAACAGGACGGCATGAAGTCGTCAGGCGTCGTGATCGTCAGCGAAAGCCTCGCGCGGACCGCGTGGCCCGGACAGGATCCGATTGGCAAGCGCCTCAGCATGAACATGCCAAGCTCGCCGTTCGACGACAAGTGGCTGTCGGTCGTCGGCGTCGTCGCCGACGTGCGGTACCGGGAGATCGAAACGGCGCGGCTGGATCTGTATCAACCGTACGGCCAGTCCACGTCTCTCGTCAGGGACTTCGTCCTCAGGACGTCCGGAGATCCACTCGCTATCGCAGCGGACGTGCGCCGTGCGATCCGCGAGGTCGATCCGACTCAGCCCGTCGAGCTCCTCACGATGGATCAGATCGTGGCGACCGCGATGGGACGGTGGCGGCTGAACGCGAGGTTGTTCGGCGCGCTGGCGATCCTCGCCGTGGTGCTCTCGGCCGTCGGAACCTACAGCGTGATGAGCTATGCCGTCAGCCGCCGCACGCAGGAGATCGGCGTGCGCATCGCGCTCGGAGCGGGACGGAAGGAGATCACGCGCATGGTCCTCGGCGACGGTCTGCGCCTCGCGGCCGCCGGGCTGGCGGCGGGCGTTCTCGTCGCCTACACGGTCACGGGCTTCCTGCGCCACCTGCTCGTTGGCGTCGGGCCGCATCATCCGGGTGTATTCGGGGCGGCAACGTTCCTGCTCTGCGTCATCGCGATCGCGGCCTGCCTGATTCCGGCACGGCGCGCCGCCGGAGTCGATCCGATGGTGGCTATGCGGGCTGAATAGAGACCGTCGAATCCTTGCGACGCTTCCAGGACGACGCGATCTTCTCCTTGCCGATCGAGCACAGCAGCATGAAGAGCGTGAAGAGCAGGAAGCCGGCCCACGTCTGCCCCCACGACAGCCTCTTGTGAAGGTCGAGCGACACGAGGCCGTAGACCATCTCCACGTGAATCCAGTAGATGAAGAGCGACGTCCGCCCCAGCTGCTGCAGCGGGCTCCACGCGATCCGTCCTCGTGACCGCGCCTCCCAGAAGTAGCCGACGGCGACTGCCGCGGTGAGGATCCCGGCGCGTATCAGAAAGAACGCGGGCGACGTCGTCCAGAAGTACGACGTGGAATACGGGCTCGGAAGAAACGACGCCCGGTACGCGAGAACCGCCACGGCGACACCGGCACACCCCAGGATGATGTTCGCGCGGCGCTCCTGCTCGATCGTCCGGGCGGCGTCGAGGGCAAGCCCGACGATCGCTCCGGCGAACACGAACCCGGCCCATGGAAAGAACACGAAGTTGCTCAGCGACGCAACGGGGCTGATGTAGGCCTCGATCGGATCGGGCAGCCATCGAACGGGACTCCACGATCGAACGAGGGGCGTCGCGAGCGTCGTCGCAACCGTGGCAAACGCGAAAACCGCGAGCCGGCCACGGAGCGAGCCGGCCGCGCGCCAGAGCAGGGCCGCCGCGGAAATGGACGGCCCCATGATGTTGAGTATGTCGACCTTGAGCAGGTTGCGCGGCGAGCCCCATCCGAGAATCCAGGACTGCACGCGAAAGAGGAACGCGAGGCCGAAGATCTCGAGTCCCCGGCGGGCGACCGCGCCGGCGGCCGCCGGGTGGTCACCCGAGCGCCGGTACTTCGCGCCGGCTGACAGCGGCACGGCCACGCCGGCCAGGAAGAGGAAGAACGGGGCGCCGAAGCCGCCGACGATCATCGCGAACGCGAATTCGACCGACTGCCGATCGGGCACGCGTGTCCAGCTGTCGAGCACATGCGCCTCGATCATGATGAGGACCGCGAGCCCGCGAAGCCAGTCGAGGTAGCCTTTGCGCCGCTCGCTCGCGCTCATACGCCGGAGGCCACGGTGAACGTGGCTTCGAAGGCGATGTCTTGACGCATGGAGTGCCAGACGGAGCAGTACTTGTCGTGCGAGAGATCGAGCGCGCGCTGCACTTGATCGTCCGGCACGCTCCCGGTGATTGCGTAGTGCAGCGCCACGCTGATCACGCGGTGGGGGTCATCGTCCGCGCGCCGGGCGACGAGCTCGACCTTCAGCCCTCGAAGATCGTGGCGACCTTTCTTGAGGATGTGCACGACGTCCATCGCCATGCAGCCAGCCAGCGCGAAGCCGAGCGCCTGAACCGGCGACGGCCCTTCGATCGCCGCGCTGTCGAGGGTCATCTTCGCCTCGCCCGCCTTGCCGCCGAGAACGAGATCGTGTTCCCAGACGAGCTCGAGCGTCATCGGAGGTTTCGCCATCGCAGCATTCTAATCAGAACACTGCTGTAGCGTCCGGCTTCCAGCACACCGCTGTAGTGTCCGGCTTCAGCCGGACCCGCGCGGGCGCGACGTGTGTTCCGCGCGCCCGCTAGGCAGTCTGCGAGCGCTGCGAAACGGGGCGGTTGAAGAGGTTCGAGAGCGCGAGCCAGGCGACGGGCAGCACCACGAGGAGGTAAGACAGGTACTGGCCGTAGATGCCATCCGGGCCGAAGGGCTCCGTGGCGTCGTGCCACGGCTGGCTGTTCGGGAAGATGTTTGCCTCGGTCAGTTCGTGAACGCCGTAAATGACGAGCTGGATGACGAAGACGACGAGGAAGATGGCCGTGACCTGGAAGAAGCGCGCCAGGTTGATGCGGTGGCCGTAACGCGTCCAGAGCCACGCGACGAAGGCTGCGACGACCGTTCCGGCGACGGCGCCGGAGATGATCTCGAGCTGCTTGACCTGGAAGAGCAGCGCGTTCATGAGGAGCGCCGTTTCCATGCCCTCGCGGGTGATCATCAGCAGCGTGAATCCGAACACGCCGAGGAAAGCGGCCGCGCCCACGCGCCGCGAGGAGGCCTCCAGCCTGCCTTCGATCTCCCGCTTGATGTGCCGTCCGGCCCGCCACATGTGGACGATCAACGTGCCCACGAGCGCGGCTGCGACGAGCGCCAGGATCCCTTCCCAGAGCGCCTGGTTCGCCGCTCTCGCCAGCATGACGCCTGCGAGCACGCTCAGCCCGATCGACGCGGCGATTCCCCAGTGCACGGCCGGAATCAGCGACTTCCGGCCGGTTTTTCTCAGATAGGCAAGGCTGATCGCGACGATCAAGAACGCTTCGAGCCCTTCCCTCAAGGTCACGACGAATGCTGGCAGCATGGTGGATTCTGGAAAATGAGACTGATCTCGTTTGAACCAGACCAAGCGTACACGCGGATATCCGACCGGTCAAGTCGGATATCGTTGGGCCGGTCGACCGGTCGCTCGGTCGACCGGTCGCTCGGCCGAACCTGAACTGTGAACCCGTGAACCTTGTGAACCCGTGAACCGTGTGAACCGTGAACCTTGAACCCTGAACCCTGAACCCTGAACCCGTCATAATTGCCCGATGCGTTCGATCCCGCTGGTGCTCGTCCTCGCGGCTCTGGTCCAAACTTCCCCCCCGCCGTCGGCGCTGCTCGAGCGGGCGCGCGCGCTGCACAAGCAGTCCCCGCTCATCGACGGCCACAACGACTACCCGTGGGAGCTCCGCGAAAAAGCCGCGCGCGATCTGGACAGGCTCGACATCTCCCGGCCGCAGCCGTCGATCATGACCGACATCGCCCGGCTGCGAGCCGGCGGCGTCGGCGGGCAGTTCTGGTCCGTTTACGTCCCGGGAGAAATGCTGGGACAGACGGCGGTGACCGCGACGCTCGAGCAGATCGACATCGTGCACCGCATGCTGCGGAAATATCCCGACACGTTCGAGCTGGCGCTGACGGCCGGCGACCTCGAGCGGATCTTCCGCAAGGGAAAGATCGCGTCGCTCATCGGCATGGAGGGCGGGCACGCGATCGACAACTCGCTCGCGACGCTGCGCATGTTCCATCGCCTCGGCGCGCGCTACATGACGCTGACGCACAACAAGAATCTGGCGTGGGCGGACTGCGCGGCGGAAAAGCCCGTGCTGGGCGGGCTCTCGGCGTTTGGCGAGCAGGTCGTGCGCGAAATGAACTGGCTCGGCATGCTCGTCGACCTCTCGCACGTCTCGCCCGACACGATGACGGACGCGATCGCGGTCGCGCAGGCGCCCGTGATCTTCTCCCACTCGGGCGCGCGCCAGATCACCGACGTTCCGCGCAACGTGCCCGACAACGTGCTGCAGATGCTGCCGAAGAACGGCGGCGTCGTCATGGTCACGTTCGTTCCGGGCTTCCTCTCGAGCCGCGTCGCTCAGTGGAACGCCGACCGCCAACGGGCCGAGGCGGCGATCCCGGAGGCGGAGCGAAGCCAGCCGGATCGCGTGCGAGCGTCGATGGAGGCGTGGGACAAGGCGCATCCGGCGCCGCGCGCCACGATCGCCGACGCCGCCGATCACATCGACCACATCAGGAAGATCGCGGGCATCGACCACATCGGCATCGGCGGCGACTTCGACGGGATCACGACCGTCGTCGAAGGCCTGGAAGACGTCTCGACGTACCCTGCGCTGTCCGCAGAGCTCCTGCGGCGCGGCTACAAGGACGACGACATCAAGAAGGTCCTGGGGCTGAACATCCTGCGCGTGATGCGGGATGCAGAGAGCGTGGCGGCGAAGCTGCAGAAAGAGCGCGCGGCATCGCCCCTGATCTTCACGAAGTAACTCGTGGACGCACGACGACGATGGCTCGCGCTCGCGGCTGCCGGAATAGTCTCGAGCGTCTGTGCAGTCCCGCACGCATCCATGCAGAACAGGATTCGCATCGTCGCCATGGGCGACTCGACCACGGCGGGTACGCCGGGCTATGCATCCCCGGTCGAGGCGCCGCCGAAGGGACGCGGCAACGAGCAGAGCCAGTACGCGGTACTGGCTGATGCGCGCGCAACCCGACTGGGACGTGCTCAATCGCGGCGTGAACGGCGAGCGCACCGATCAGATCGCCGCGCGATTCGACCGTGACGTGATCGCGGCCGCGCCGCGCGTGGTCGTGCTCATCGCGGGCGTGAACGACATCTATCAGGGCCGAAGCACCGGCGACGTCACGCGCCGGCTCCGCGAGATGTACGTTCGGGCGTCCGCCGCTGGCATCCGCGTCGTCGCCGGCACGATCATCCCGTTCAATTCGGCGACGAAGGAGCAGAACGACAAGATGCGCGACGTGAATGCGTGGATCCGCGGGCAGGCGCGCGCGGATTCGTCGCTCGGGTTCGTCGACACGCGCGCGGCGGTCGCGGCGCCCGGCAGCCCCGACACGCTCGTCAGCTCTCCGGACCGCCTGCACCCGTCGGCTGACGGTTATCGCCTGATGGCCGAAGCCATCGCCCCGGCCGTCGAAGCGGCGCTGAAGCGCTGACGCCAGAAGGGGTATCCTGTAGGACACCCTGTCACGAGCCAAGACCTATGCATGTTTCACACGTCGTCCCCGCCCTATGGATCGCTGCCGCAGCCGGCGGCGTGGCTCTGCTCTCCGTCGCGGCCGCCGCGCAGATCAAGGTCAGCACGCAGACCGTCGCGATGTACGTGACCGTCACCGACGCTACCGGCCGGCTCGTCCCGGATCTGCAGCTCGAGGATTTCGAGATCTACGACAACGGAAAGCCTCAGCAGATTACGAACTTCGACAACGCGGCCCTGCCGATCAGCACCGTCGTGATGCTGGACACGAGCGGAAGCATGACGCTCGCGCTCGATCTCGTGAAGCAGGCAGCCGAGGAGTTTCTGCTCAGAATGCTGCCCGGCGACAAGGCCAAGGTCGGCGCGTTCAACGACAAGCTCGAGATCAAACCGGCACCGGGCCTGCCGTTCAGCAGCAACCGCGATCAGCTGATCAGGGCGCTCGAAGATCTCGATTTCGGATATCCCACGCGCCTCTTCGACGCCGTCGACTTCGGCGTCACGCAGCTCGAGAAGATCGACACGCGCAAGGTCGTCCTCGTCTTCACCGATGGCGAAGACACGGCAAGCCGCATGAAGTCCGGCGACGTGATCGATCGTGCGCGCGCCGAAGAGGTGATGGTCTATTCCATCGGGCTCGAGAACGAGTACTTCAACGGGAATCAGCGCGTGAGGACTTCACCCGATCGCGGGTTGAAACGCCTGTCCGAAGAGACGGGCGGCGGTTTCTTCCACTTGAAGAAGAAGGATGAGCTCGGCCCCACGTTCACACGTATCTCGCTCGAGTTGCACAGCCAGTACGCCATGGGTTTCTCGCCTGAAACACTCGACGGCAAGGTGCACAAGCTCGAAGTGAAGTTGAAGAAGGCCGGCTTATCGGCGCGGGCGCGTAAGAGTTACGTGGCGTCGGCAGGAATTACCAGTTCACCCGGTAAATAGGCCACTTTACGGGGTTTTGCCACATAAACCTCACAATTCCCTTACGTCCGCCGCTAAACTTTTGACCCCCTCAGGCCGTCTTACATCTAGAGCGCCCGGACAGCACTTTCGAGTTGGCTGACCGAAGCGTTCTGGAAAGGACGGATCAAATGTTCGAGTTGAACTTTTCGAGCAACGCGGAACGCATGGTGGCGTTTCTGCTCGTGTGCGCGATTCTCGTTCTCGCACTCGCCTAGCCAGCGGCCCTCACCCGCCCCTGTTCGCATGCGCGTGTTCGGCCGCTAGCCAGGCATCGTTCCGCAACCCATCTCAAACTTCCCAGCTGAGACCCTCGCCGTCGGATCAGGGTCGACGTGTGCCTCGCGGTCGACACGTGTCGACTGATACAATGCGGCTCCGTTCCTTCTCGAGGATGGTGCCATGCAACGATGCGCGGTGATCGCTCTGGCGTTCGCGGTGGCGGCGGCGGGCTGTGACAACGCGGAGAAAAAACGCGCGGAGGAAACCGCGCAGGCCGCGAAGGCGGCCGAGCAGGCAGCCAAGAGTGCCGGGCAGGGCGCATCGGACGCGGCCAAGGGGCTCGAGCAGATGGCGAAGGGGCTCGAGGCGATGGCGGGCGCGGCGGCCGGCGGCGACACCAAGCCGGTCGACCCCGTGAGCTTCCGCGATCTGCAGACGCTCTTCCCCGATCTCGACGGCTGGCAGAAGGAAAAGCCCACCGGCGAGCGCATGACTGCACCGTTCGCCTTTTCTCAGGCCGAGGTCCGGTACACCAGGGACGACTCGCGCCTCGAGATGAAGATCACGGACTCCGGATTCAATCAGCTTCTTCTCACGCCGTACACGATGTTCCTGCAGGCGGGCTACGAGAAGGAGACCACCAGCGGCTACGAAAAATCCACCACGATCGCCGGCCAGCCCGGCTGGGAAAAGTGGAACACGGAGGGCAAGGACGGCTCCGTGAATGCGTTCGTCGGGAAACGGTTCCTCCTGAGCATCGAGGGCCGCAACATCGACGGCGTGAAGGTACTCCACGACGCAGCGGGGCGCATCGACATGAACCGGCTCGCGGCCCTGAAGTAGGCCATGCGCGCGGCAATTCTCGCCGGCCTTGCGCTGATAACGATGACCGCGATCACGCCCGCTCCGCAGCTGCCGGGCGATCGTCCAGCCGCCAACCCGCGCTCGACCAGATCCGTCGTCATGGCGCGCAATGGAGTGATCGCGACGAGCCAGCCGCTCGCGTCGGCGGCCGGCCTGCGCGTGCTGCAGCAGGGCGGCAACGCGATCGACGCCGCCGTCACCGCCGCCGCCGTCCTCTCCGTCGTCGAACCGACGATGAACGGACCCGGCGGGGATCTCTTCGCGATCGTGTACGACGCGAAGACGAAGCAGGTGCGCGGGCTCAACGCGAGCGGACGCTCCGCGCGCGCCGCTACTCCGGAGGAATTCCGTCGACGGAAGCTCGACGAGATTCCGTACCGCGGCGTGCTCTCCGTCAGCGTTCCCGGCGTGGTCGACGGGTGGAGCGAGCTCCTCGCGAAGCACGGCACGATCGGCCTTGCGCGCGCGCTCGAGCCGGCCATCGCCTACGCCCGCGACGGCTTCGCCGTGAGCGAGATCATCTCGCGCCAGTGGCAGAGCGACGAGAAGACCCTCGCGCAGGACCCTGCGGCCGCAGCCGTATTCCTGCCTGGCGGACGCGCGCCCTCGGCTGGCGATGTCTTCCGGAACCCGAAGCTCGCCGCGACGCTGGAAGAGATCGCGCGCGGCGGCCGCGACGCGTTCTATCGCGGGCCGATCGCGCGCGCGATCGCCGCGGACATGAAGCGGCGGGATGGTCTCCTCGCCGAGGCCGACCTCGCCGCGCACCAGTCGAACTGGATCGATCCGATCTCGACGAGCTATCGCGGCTACGACGTGTTCGAGCTCCCGCCGAACACACAGGGCATCGTCGCGCTCGAGATGCTGAACATTCTCGAAGGCGTGGACCTGAAGGCGCTCGGCCACAATTCCGCCGCGTATCTCCACATGCTCGTCGAAGCCAAGCGCATCGCGTTCGCCGATCGCGCCGCGTGGCTCGCGGATTTCGATGCGATTCCCGCCGGTGTGCTGAAGACGCTCCTGTCGAAGGACTATGCGGCGGCGCGGCGGCGCGAGATCGATCCCAACCGTGCGGCACAGAACTACAAGCCGCACGTCCAGCCCGGCGCGGGCGCTGGCAAGAACGACATCCCCGAAGCCCGCGGCGACACGATCTACATGACGGTCGCCGATCGCGACGGCAACGTGGTGTCGCTCATCCAGTCAATCTTCGAAACGTTCGGCGCGGGCATCGTCGCCGGCGACACGGGCATCGCGCTGCACAATCGCGGCAGCCTCTTCACGCTCGATGCCGGTCATCCAAACGTGCTCGCGCCAGGCAGACGTCCGCTTCACACGCTCATCCCCGCAATGGTCCTGCGCGACGGACGGCCGTGGGTGTCCTACGGGGTCATGGGCGGCGACATGCAGCCCCAGGGGCACGTCCAGGTCCTCGTCAACCTCATCGACTTCGGCATGAACATCCAGGAAGCCGGCGAGGCGGCGCGGTTCCGGCACTCGCCCGCGGGCCTCGCGCTCGAATCGGCGATCGGCGCGGACGCGCGCGCGGGCCTCGAATCGCGCGGGCACAAGGTCATCGCGAGTCCCGGCGTCTACGGGGGATTTCAGGGGATCCTGATCGATCCGAAGAGCGGCGTGCTGATGGGCGGATCCGATCCGAGAAAGGACGGCCTCGCGATCGGCTGGTAGGGCGAGAGCGGCTACCGGCGGATCTTCTGTCCCGTGCGCTCTTCGATCGCGGGAAGCACGGTTCTGAGCGCCGAGTCCTCGATGCGGAAGATCACCGGGTCGCGCGACCCGATCAGCATCACGATCCAGTTGCGCTCGCCGCGCAGGAAGCCCATGCGCCCGAGGTCGATGCGGCTCTCGATTTCGTTTCCGCTCGCGTCGCGCCATTTCGGCTGCTTCGAGCGCGCGTAGTAGATCGCCGTCACCGCGGAAATCGGCAAGTTCACGATCGGCGCGCCGCCACCAGCCGGGACGAGCGCGACCTGCCCGCCTCCGACGTGCAGAACGCCTTCGCGCTCCCGGGACTTGTCGCCATCGTTCACCAGCACACGCACCTGATTGAACGTCGCGAGCGGAACAGCCGCGGCGGCGCTCGCCTCGGGCGAAGTCGCGGGCGGCGCGGCAGGAGGCGTGCTGACCGTCGGCGGCGCGGCGGCGCGCTGCCCGGCGCTGACGTCGACGGTGACGTCGCTGCGGCATTTGCGGGCTTCGTGGTCGGTTTCGCGCCAGCCGGGGCGGCGCCTACCGTGGCCACGCCTCGATCGCCAGGCGCCAAAGAAGCACCAGCCGCTCCCGTTGTGGTCGGAGGCTTCGCTCCCGGCGAAGCCGGCGGGACGCCAGCCGCCGGTGCCGGTGCCGATGCTGCCGGCGGCGTCGCGTTCGGTGGCGTCGCGGGCTCCGACGGTGGCGCCGCGGCAGGAACGGGCGTCGCAAGCGCAGCCTGCGTGGCCGCTTGTGGTTCAGCCGACGGAGCGGATCGGCTCCGGAACGCCGCATACGCCAGCAACCCGATACCGATCGCCACGATCGCGACCAGCGCCGAGATGGCTGCCAGGTGCGTCCGTCCGAGCACCACCGTCGTGCCGGTGCGCTCGGCCGGCGGGATGCTCGTCGGCGTCGGCGGCGTGACCGTCGCGACCGCCATCGGCATTCCAACGGGCGAGGACGGCGTGACGACGCGAGCACCGTCGGACATGGCCGTGCGGGCCGAAAGCGGCGTGCGATGCGGCATGGTCGGATCCGCGTCGAGCGTCAGTCCGGGTGGCGTCGGCGTCGCGAGCGTCGGCATCTCGCCCAGCGCCTGCGGCGTCACCGCGGCCACGAGCGCCGATCGGAACTCCTCCGCGCTCTGGAACCGATCCGAGGGAGATTTCGCGAGCGCACGATCGATGATCGCGGTGCACCACGGCGGCAGGTCAGGCTTGAACGACACGATCGGAGTGGGCTGCTCCGAGATCTGCATCTGCACCATCGAGATCGCGGTGTCTGCCGCGAACGGCAGGCGGCCCGACAGCAATCGATACAGCACGACGCCGACCGAATAGAGATCCGCGCGTCCGTCGATCTCCCGGCCCAGGACCTGCTCCGGCGCCATGTACGCCGGCGTGCCCATCATGTAGCCGCTGTGCGTGAAGTGCTCGCTTCCGAGCACGCGCGCGATGCCGAAGTCCATCACCTTCACCGCTCCGCTCTCGGTGATCATCAGGTTGGCCGGCTTCAGGTCGCGGTGCACGACGCCGCCGCGATGCGCGTGGACGAGCGCGTCGAGTATCTGGATGCAGAGATGGGCGGCCTGCGGCGGCGCGACCGCGCCGAGGCGATCCGACAGGTCGTGAAACGTTTCGCCGCGCACGAATTCCATCACCATCAGCAAGTCGTCGTGCTGGTGGTGGAGCTCGTAGATCGTCGCGATGCCCGGATGGTTCAGCCGCGCGAGCGTCACCGCTTCCGCGCGGAATCGCTTGAGTACGTCGGCGTCGGTCAGGTCGGGATTGAGGACCTTGATCGCGACCTCGCGGTCGAGCGTCTCGTCGACCGCCTTGTAAACGGTACCCATACCGCCCCGTCCGAGCTTGTCGACGATGCGGTACTTCCCGACTATGGAACCGATCATGTGCTGGGCGTCTAAAGGACCGAAGATTGCCAGTGTAGGAGTCAGCGTCCCCCGTTGTCAATCGAACCTCGGGGACCGCTGCGTGATCCATGCCGGGTGTCCCGCGCCAACCTCCGCGACGGCTAACCCGAGGTCGAAACAGGACTTGGAGGACTGACCGTTGCTCGCCGCGCCACGCTCGCACCTCCGGGCTTCTGGAGCCTGACATCCGCGACGGACAAAAGTCTGCCTCACCGGTGACGGATGGCTGACAGCTCCCAGCTTCCAGCTCCCAGCTTCCAGCTTCCAGCTTCCAGCTTCCAGCTCCAGCTACCAGCTTCCAGCTCAAGCTTCCAGCGGCCAGCTTCCAATCTCATACAATCGGCCGACCTCGCATGATCACGATCCGGACGATCGAATCTCACACCGCCGGCGAGCCACTGCGCCTCATCGTCGACGGCTTCCCGCGCGTCGAGGGCACGACGATGCTCGAGCGGAGGGAGTGGGTTCGAGAGAATCACGATCACCTGCGGACGGCGTTGATGCTGGAGCCGCGCGGCCATTCCGACATGTACGGGGCGCTGCTGACCGAGCCGGAACACGCGGACTCGGACGCGGGCGTCCTCTTCATGCACAACGAGGGCTACAGCACGATGTGCGGACACGGCGTGATCGCCGTCGTCACGATCGCGATCGAGCGCGGCCTCATCGTGCCGCGCGCGGGGAGCGGTGAGATCGTGCTCGATACGCCCGCCGGTGCCGTTCGGGCGAAAGCGACGACGCGGCAGGTCGACGGTGCCACGCGCGTGGAGTCCGTGCGCTTCGTGAACGTTCCGTCGTTCATTCTCCACGCAGGCGTCCCGGTGCGGATCGGCGGCCGCGACCTGCGCGCCGATATCGCGTTCGGGGGCGCGTTCTACGCGATCGCCGACGCCGAATCCGCCGGAATTCCAATCGTGCGGGAACGGCTCGCCGATCTCCGCCAGGCCGGCATGGCCATCAAGAACGCGCTCGAGGCCTCGCTGCAGATCGTCCACCCGACCGAGCCCGGGCTGCACGGCATCTACGGAACGATATTCACCGGCCCGCCGTCGAGCGACGCCGCGCACCTGCGGAACGTGACGATCTTCGCGGACGCGGAAGTCGATCGATCGCCGTGCGGCACCGGCACGTGCGCCGTGATGGCCGTCCTCGCCGCGATGGGCCTGCTGCAGCCCGAGCATGCGTTCGTCCACGAGAGCCTCATCGGCACCCGCTTTCGCGGCACAATCGTCGGCGAGACGATGGTGGCGGACGTGCCGGCGATCGTGCCCGAGATCGAGGGTGAGGCGTACATCACCGGCGAAAGCACGTTCGTGCTGGACGACCGCGATCCGCTCCGGCTCGGGTTCCGCGTCTGAGGACGTCATGACATTGCGAACGACGCCATGCTGCTGCTGAACGAACGGGACATTCGCGCGCTCCTGTCGATGGACGATCTCATCGACGCGATGCACGCGGCGCTGGCGGAATTCTCCTCGGGCCGCGTGCAGCAGCCGCTGCGGACGGTGCTCGAGATCGGCGCGCATCGCGCGTTCTTCGGGGTGATGCCGGCGTACGTGCCGCAGAGCGGCGCGCTCGGCACGAAGCTGGTGACCGTCTACGGTGACAACGAGAAGATCGGGCTGCCGTCGCACCTCGCGACGATCGTCCTGCTGGACTCGACGACCGGCGAGCTGCTCTCCGTCATGGACGGCCGGTACATCACCGAAGCGCGAACGGCAGCGGTGTCCGCGGTGTCGGCGAGACTGCTCGCGAGGGAAGACGCGGGCGTGCTGGCGATCGTCGGGTCGGGCGTCCAGGCGCGCAGCCACCTCGCGGCGGTCGGTCGTGTGCGATCGTTGAAGGACGTCCGTGTGTGGAGTCCGACCACCGCACGCCGCACGGCGTTCGCGCTCGAGATGGGTGAGAAGAGCCGGGTGCCGATCAGGCCCGTGAGCACGGCGCAGGAAGCAGTCTCCGGCGCGGACCTCGTCGTGCTGGCCACGTCGGCGCGGGAGCCCGTCGTCCAGGGCGCGTGGATCGCGGACGGCGCCCACGTCATGGCGGTCGGCGCGTGCCGGCCGGACATGCGCGAAATGGATGGCGCGCTCGTCGCGCGCGCGCGTGTGTTCGTCGATTCGCGTGCGGGTGCGCTCGCCGAAGCCGGCGACCTCGTGCTCGCCATGCGCGAGGGATTGTTCGACGCGCAGCGGATCGCCGGCGAGCTCGGCGAGCTGGCGTCGGGCTCGATCCAGGGCCGCGTCAACGCCGCCGACGTCACGCTCTTCAAATCACTGGGAATGGCGGTCGAGGATGTGGCGGCCGCGCACCTCGCGTTCCTGCGAGCGACGGAGCGCGGCCTCGGCCGGGGGATTCCGATGTAGGCCGCTAGAGCCGGTTCTTGTTCTTTTTCTTCGCTTCCTGCCAGCGCTTCTTCATCATCTCGGAGATGCGCTTCCGGCCTTCGGGCGTCATGCGGCCGCGCCGCCCTTTCCTCCCCGCAGCCGAACGCGGACTCGACTCGACTGACGAGGATCCTCCGGGCTTCCCCACGCGCGCCCGAAGCTTCGCCGCTTCGGCGATCAGCACAGCCAGCCGCTCGCGCGTCTGCGCGATCTCCCGCTCCAACCCGCCCAGCGCCCAGCCAATATAGTCGGCAGACTTGAGCAGCAGCGAGTTCCCGGTTCCCGTCCTCCGTCGCCTTCGAACCATGTCACGCGTCTCCTTCCGGCCGGCAGGCGTTGCAGCCCCGGCTCGCAGCACTCCGGCCGTCGCCGGCACAGTCCGGCTCCGGTCATCCCACCACAATGCGCCAGCTCCCGCCGGCGGTCCATTGGCATTGCTATCATAGTCTTATGCGCTGCCGTGTCGCGTGCTTCGCGCTCCTGATTTCCTGCGCGGACGTGGACAGCATCGGTGCGCAACCGGCCAACGTCGAGGCGCTGCGCGCGCGCGGCGTCCAGCTCGTGTACGAACACGAGCACGACGAGGCGATCAAGCTGCTCCGCCAGGCGGCGGCCCTCGCGCCCGACAATCCGACGAACCACCGGGCGCTCGCCAACGCCATCTGGCTGAAGATGCTGTTCCAGCGCGGGGCGGTGACCGTCGATCACTATCTGGGATCCTTCAGCCGTCCGCGGGTCGATCTGAGGAAGCCATCGCCGGAGCTTGCGGCTGAATTCTCCACGGAAATCGCGAAGGCCGTCGAGCTCTCGGAGAAGCGCGTCGCCGCGAGGCCCAGGGACGCTCAGGCCCGGTACGATCTAGGCGCCGCCGTCGGGCTGCAGGCGTCGTATGTCGCATCGATCGACGGAAAGCTGCTGGCGGGATTCCGGGCCGCGCGCCGCGCCTACAGCGAGCACGAGACGGTGATGGAGCTCGATCCGTCGCGCAAGGACGCCTGGGTAACGGTGGGGACGTATCGCTACATCATCTCGACCCTCTCGGCGCCGATGCGGGCGATGGCGTACGTCGCCGGCTTCGGCAGCGGCAAGGAACGCGGCATCAAGATGCTGGAGGAAACCGCGGCCGCCGGAGGCGAAAGCGGCACGGATGCGCTCTTTGCCCTCGTCCTGCTCTACAACCGCGAAAAACGTTATGACGACGCGCTGCGCAGCCTACAGGAACTGCGCCGCATGCACCCCCGTAACAGGCTGGTAGTCCTCGAAGCAGGGTCGACGGCCCTTCGAGCTGGACGGGCAGCACAGGCGGACGCGTTTCTGACCGAGGGTCTCGCCCTTCTTGCCAAGTCGACTGGAGCGAAGATTCCCGGCGAAGAGACGCTGTGGCGCTACAAGCGCGGCGCGGCGCGGACGGCGCTCGGCAGGCTCGAGGAAGCGGCGGAGGACCTGAAAGTCGCCGCCGGCCCGGAGGCGCAGACGTGGGTGCAGGGACGCACGCACGTCGAGCTCGGGCGCATCGCGATCCGCCGCGGTAACCGGAGCGCGGCCGCGACCGAGCTTCGCCAGGCGGAAACGCTCTGCCAGCAGGGAAACGATCAACCATGCGTCGATGATGCCCGGATGCTGCTGAGGACCACCGATGGCCGTTAAGGTCAAGACCTGGGTATGGGTCGTCGTCGGGATCGTCGTCATCGGGATCCTCGGGATCGTCGCGATGGCGGGGGTCGGGGTCTATTTCTTCTCGCAGCACTTCGACACGAAGGTCGTCTCCAGGGACGGGGCGTCCGTCGAGTTCGAACAGGCCAAGTCGCGGTTCACCGGTCAAAAGCCCCTCATCGAGCTCGACGATCGCGGACGCTTCCTCCGTTCGAACCCGGATCGTCCCCCGCGAACGGACACGCGCACGCCCGATCAGCTCAATGTGCTGGCGTTCGATCCCGGCGACGAGCGCATCGTGAAGGTGACGATTCCGTTCTGGCTGCTGAAGTTCAAGGCGCACGGGACAACGGTCGACTTCAACGGCGGCCGGCTGGACCTCGAAGATCTCAAGCTCACGGTCGACGATCTCGAACGCCTCGGTCCCACGCTCATCGTCGATCTGCAGACCCACACTGGCGAGCGTGTCCTCGTCTGGTCCCAGTAACTGTCCTTTCCACGCGACCGCGGCCGGACGATCCCGCGGATTTCAGGCCCAAATCGAGCTGGCACGCCGGGTCTGATTCTTGCCCCTCCCTGCGATACCTGGTCCGAAAGGTCCAGCACGGAGGGACCCATGAATCGACTTCTCCTCGTGCCCGCTCTCGCCCTGATCGCTTTCGCTGCAGCGTCGCCCGCGAACGCGCAGCAAATCGGCCGCCCTGACTGGAGTTACGCAGACGAGGCACGTCAGCCATACAACGAAGCGCGGCGTGTCGCGTACGACAACGGCTATCGCGAAGGACTGAAGGAAGGCGAACGCGAGGGACGCAGGCGCGAGGCCTTCAACTATCAGGACGAACGCACCTGGCAGCGCGCCGATCGCGGGTACCACCGGAGCTTCGGCGACCGTGGCCGCTACGAGCAGACCTTCCGCACGGGATACGCGGCGGGCTACTCGGATGCGTATCGCAGCTTCGCGCCGAACTATGGAAACGGCGGCTACGGCAACGGTAACGGCAACGGGCCCGGGGGCGTGTACCCGAACACGCGCGGCACATACGGATATCCCAATCAGGGCGGCTATCGTTACCCCGGACAGGGCGGCTATGGGAACGTCGCCGGCCCGGCGTACAGCAACGGCTTGAACGACGGGTACGAGAAGGGCCGCGAGGACGCGCGCGATCGCGACTCCTACGATGTGCGTCGGCACAAGTGGTATCGCGAAGGGGATCACGACTACAGGAGCTCGGTACGGATCACGTCAGCAGTACGAGGTCACGTATCGCCAGGGGTTCGAGGCCGGGTACGACCGCGCGTACCGGGAGTGGAGTCTGCGCTAGCTCCCAGCTGCCAGCTTCCAGCTACCAGCTTCCAGCTTCTACTTTGGAAAGGTTTGAGCTGGAAGCTGGGAGCTGGAAGCTGGCAGCTAAAACCTTCTACAGTCCGAGAAACCTCTTCATCCGGCTCACGAACGTCGCCGGCGGATCGACGACGACGCGGCGCGCCGCATCGCGGATCTGGTTCAGCTCGGCGCGTCTCGTGATGGCGGCGACGGCAATTGCCTCGACCGCTTCCGGGTCGGCTGCGCCCAGCGTCCGGAACTGATCGGCACCGATCTCCAGCACCGACGTATCCCCTCGCGCCACGACGGACGCCGAACGCGGATCGCCCGTCAGGAGCGACATCTCGCCGAAGTAGCCGCCAGGCCCGATCACCGCGACCTCGCGGCGATCCGGCTCGAGCACGACGCGCGACGCGCCCGAGCACACGACGAACATCGAGTCGCCCGGCGCGCCCTGCCTCACGATCGTCTCGCCGTCGCCGTACACGCGAATCGCCGAGGCCGCGGCGAGGTCGCGGCGCTGCTCGTCGGAGAGCCGCGCGAAGAGATCGACGGTCTCGAGGGCGCGGACGCGGTCAGCCTGCCTCGCCGCCGCGTCGGGCTCCGGCCACTCCCGCGAGTAGCCGACTTCGATCGGCCACGGAATCTCGATCCCGCGGCGGGCGAACGCATGGAAGATGGCCGTCCGGACGCTGTCCCGCGTCTCTTCGTCGAACTCGTACTCGGCCACCCAGAAGCGCGCGTGGTAGGCGATCGCGGAGCCGTCGAAGGCGTGCAGGAGGACGTCGGGCGGCGGATCCTTCAGCACCCGCGGGACCTGCGCGATTGCTTCCAGGATGCCGGCCTTCACGTCCGTGGGCGAGCTCAGATAGCTCGCGCCGACGTCGACCTGGAGACGCGTCGGCACGGCGGGCTCCGAATAGTTCGTGATGGCTTCCTTGGCGACGATGTTGTTCGGCACCACTACGAAGTTGCCGGCCTTCGTCCGCAGCTTCGTCGCGCGCCAGGTCACCTCGGCGACGCGTCCCTCGAACTCGCCGACGCGGATCCAGTGGCCCACGCGGAACGGCTTCTCGCTCTGAATGCCGAGGCCGGCGAAGGCGTTGCCGAGCGTGTCCTGCAGCGCGAAGCCGACGACGACCGCGCCGACCGCGGACGTCGTCAGCATCTTGTCGCGGAACACGAACGTCGCGACCATCACGAGCAGGCCGATCACGATCGCGTCCTGCACGATCGACGGGAACGCGTCCGGCACGCGGTTCGACCGCAGCGGGTTGATCAGCAGGTAGACGATGAGGTTGATGACGGCGGCGGCGAAAACGAGCCGCTCGAGCGCGCGGAGGTCGCCTTCGACCTCCGAAAAATACCGGGGAGTCTGCCAGGCGATCAGATTGAAGAGAAGGTACGCGGCGAAGAGAAACAGCGAAAACCGGAGCTTCCGCTGGACGAGTTGATTGATCGTCAGGCTGATGATCGCGAGCGTCGCGGCCGCGGCCGCGACGCCCAGGATCACGTGACCTGGATAGTGCTCCATGAAGGGGGGAGAAGCGGCGCTCCTCCCGTCAGGCGATGCCCTTCTGGAACTCGGCGACGTCGGCCGGCCCGATCTTCACCGGCACGCGGTTCTTGTTCGAGCCGCCCACGGCGTCGCGATCCGGGTTGACTCCTCGCGCGCCCGCCGAAGCCACGGTCTGCGACTGCTGCGCCTGCGATCCGCCGCCGGGCCGCAGCTTGCCGAACATGCCGCCGCTCTTCTTCGGCTCCTCTTTCTTCTCGGCGTCCGCGGTTTTCGTGCCTTCGGCCGGCTTCTTCTCCTCGCCGGCGAGGCCGCGCGAGCCTTCAGCCACGGTCGCGATCGCGGCCGCCGGCTTGGCGTCGAACGTGATGCTCTTTGCGTAGCGCGCCTGCACGATCGCCTTGGCCGTGAGGTTCTTTTCCTTGATCACCCTCACGATGTTCGTCAGGCGATCTTTCATCTGCGGGTGCGACGCGAAGAGACCATTCGGCTCGGCGGCCGTCTTGTTCCGCTCGACGAGCTTGATCAACGCATCCACCAGACCATTCGGCGCGTAGCCGACCTTGTTGGCCAGCACCACTCCCTTGTCGTCCGCCTCGTTCTCGTCATTGCGGCTGAACTTGTTGTTCAGGATGTCGCTGTACGCCTTCTCCGCGAACTTGGTGATCAGGCTCTGCGCCATGCCGCCACTGGAACTGATTTCGTCGGTGCCGGCGGAGACGAGGTTGCCGTTGCGAATCGAGTTGACGGTGTGCTTCTCGGTGACGTGGGTGATTTCGTGCGCCAGCACGCCGGCGAGCTCCGCCTCGTTCTTCATCAGGCCGAGCAGACCCTTGGTGATGTGGATGAAGCCACCCGGCGCCGCGAAGGCGTTGACGCCGTCGGTGTCGAGCACGACGAACTGCCAGTCGAGCGCCGGGCGGGTGCTCGCCTGCGCGAGGACGGCGCCGACGAGCGTCACGTACTTGGCGACGTTGGCATCCTGATAGACACCGAAGACCTCGACGACCTTATCGCTGACCTCCTGGCCGATCTGGCGTTCCTCGGCGTCGGTCACCTTGGCATCCGCGATCTTTTTGACGGTCCCGGCCTTGTTGGCTATGTCGCCCAGCCGGCCGAACTGCGCGCCGGAGGGGCTCGCGTTTGCCAGCAGCGCAATCGCCAACAGTCCGACGGACATTGCATGCTTTTTCATACAGTTTTTTCCTTGGCGGTTTCCGCCGCCTGGCCGGCGGACTCCGCCATCGGCGAAGGCACGACGACCTCGAAAATCTCGACGGACCGCGATTTCCCTTTGACGACCACGGCACCGAGCGGGCGGGTGTCGTACGACCTCGCCAGCCGGCTTCGTGTGGCCTCGCTAATGATAATGCGGGTGCGATAGTCCTTGTTGAGCGACTCCAGCCGCGCGCCCAGGTTCACATTGTCGCCGATCACGGTGTAACTCATGATCGCGGACGACCCGATGTTCCCTGCAATCATGTCGCCCGAGTTGACCCCGATCCCGATATCGAGCTGCACGCCGCCTTCCAGCGCCCACTTCCGGTTGAGGTCGCCGAGTTCGCGCACCATCTCCACGGCCGCCGACACCGCGGCATCTGCATGATTAACGTCATCGACGGGCGCGCCGAACAGCGCCATGACCATGTCGCCGACGAATTTGTCGATGGTTCCACCATTTCGAAAGACGATGTCGACCATCAGCGTGAAGTACTCGTTCAACTGGCGCACGAGCGCCTCGGGCTCGCCCTTCTCGGTGATCGCGGTAAAACCGCGCATGTCCGAGAAAAGCACGGACATTTCGCGCCGTGCCCCGCCAAGCTCCGCCATCGACGGGTTCGCCATCAGCTGCTTGTACACGTCGCGCGAGACGTAGCGGCCGAAGAGCCGGCTGACTTTCCGCTTCTCGGCGTCTTCGACGAAATACCGGTACGCCGTGCCCGCGAACAACGCGATGCCGACCGCGAGAACCGGCTGCGCCATCGGGGCCCAGACTCCGCGCCCGAAGAGCCAGAGCGCGAGACCGCTCCAGCCGGCAGCGACGGCAACCGCGCCGCCCGCCGCGGCGGCAAACGGGAGCATCGCCGACATGAGGCCAATCACGAGCGCGCCGGCCACGACAACCGCGGGAAGCACCCACGCCGCGGACGGACGCAGGAAGCGGTTCGAGAGAATGCTGTCCGCGACGGTCGCGTGCAGCTGAATGCCGCGAAGCGAGCCCGCGCCGAACGGCGTCTGGAACACGTCGAGCAGCCCTGACGCCGCCAGGCCGACGAACACGATCTTGTCCTTGAACGTCTCCGCGGGAATGTCCGGGGCTTCGCCGTTGACGCTCTGGCCGAGCGACTGGATCACCATCGACGCTTCGTACGATGGATACGCCGGCTTCCCGTTCACGCTCGCCGGCGCCCGATAGTTGATCAGCATCGTCTGCTGATCGTGGCGCTTCGACGGATCCTTCACGTCGACGACCGTGACCGGGACGAGCGGGATACGCCGATCGCGAATCGCGATCGCGGGCCCCTCGAGCGCGACTTCCTCGGGGCGGTAGCCTCCGCCGACCAGCGCCGCCGCAACGCCGAGCGACGGCATGTAGCGATCGCCCTGACGGATGAACGGCGCCACGCGGCGTGCCGGGCCGTCCGGGTCGAGCGCGAGAAAATTGTGGCCGAAGCCCGCGACCGCGGACGCCAGCGCCGGGTACGGCAACGTCACGACCGGCCGTTCTTCGATCGCCGGGCCCAATCGATACGGCGGCGCTTTCCACGCCTCCTGTTTCAGCTCGGCGTTGTCGAGCCCGGGATCGACGGCGTCCGCGAGCATGATGACGTTGCCGGCCTTAGCGACCGCCTCGGCCAGATCGCGATCGGACTCCTCACTGGTGATCTCGCCGCGCTCGGCGAACTCGTACTTCGCCTTGCGCTCGGGCTCGGTGAACGTGATGTCGACGGCGATCGCCTTCGGCCGGCCGCGGCCGATGTACTCGATCAGCATCGCCTGGAGCGCGCGCGGCCACGGCCAGCGGCCGACGTGCGGCGCGAGATCGCGGATGGAGGCATCCGTGATTTCGACGAGGACGATGTCGGGGTGGACGAGCGGTTGTCCGCGGGCGATGCGGAGGCGCGAGAGCGTGACCGTGCGCCAGTCGTAGGTCTGGAGCTCGGTCCGATCGAGCCAGCCGCCATAACCGAGCGCGAGCGCCAGCGCCGCGGAACCGGCACCAATCGCGAGCCCTGCGAGGACTTTGCGCATGCGTATAGTCGAAGGTGTCGCCTCGGGATTCTAGCAGGGTGAAAGACACATATGGCTTCCGCCTTCAGGCGGAAGATTGTTGCAAGACTGCCTTTACCAGTGCTCGGTCCAGCCCGCGCGCTCGAATTCGCGCAGCCGCGCGCGCGCCGCGTCCACCGCCGACTCGCGCGTCCCGAACTCCCAGGACGCGAGCTGCCGCCCCTTGCGCGTGAACGTCACCCGCCACTTCGCACCAATCGCCTCGAGCGACGCGTCGATCCACTCGCCGCGCCGGCGGACGCGCCAGATTCGGTTGTCGAGGCGCAGCGGATCCATGCGTGGAGATCGGGATATCGTCGAGCGGCTTGTCGTCACGAGCGGGCCGCCGCGTACGCATGGAGGATGACATAATCCCGGCATGACTCAGCTGATTACCGCTCTCGCGATCCTCTCTATGACGGCTCCGAGTCTCCCCGCCACGTCGTCGCCGCAGGATCCTGCCGAGCGGCTGAAGATCGCCAGCAAGCTCGAGCTCAGCGACGGCAAGCGGTCCGAGGCGGAAGCGATCTACCGTGAGGTGCTCGCCACGAGCCCGGACAGTTTTGACGCCCATCTCGGCCTCGGCCGCATCCTGATCGTCGACGGCAAGATCGCCGAGGGACGGCAGCATCTCGACAGGGCGCTCGCGGCTGCGTCCGACACCCAGCGCAATCCGGCGCTGTCGACGCTCGCGATCGCATCCGTGTTCGAGGGCAAGGGAACGGAAGCCGCGAAGCTCTTTCAGCAGGTCTTCGAGAGTCAGCTGAAGGCCAGCGCCATGAGCCCGGCCGCCAACACCGCGAACGCGCTGGCGCGCTCTCTCCTGGAGACCGGCGATCTCGACGGCGCTGAAAAGTGGTACCGCACGGGATACGAAACGGCCGCGAAGATCCAGAACGTGCCGAGCGAGGAGACGGATATCTGGGAGATGCGCTGGCGCCACGGCCAGGGCCGGATCGCCGCCCGCCGCAAGCAATTCGACACGGCGCGCCAGCACCTGGCCGCAGTCGACGGCCTGATTGCAAAGGGCAGGTTGCCGGATGGTCAGCAGTCGTTCGGGCCGCAGCTAGCCGGCTACATCGCGTTCTATCAGGGCCACTACGACGAAGCGATTGCCGCGCTCGCGAAGGCCGACCAGCAGGATCCGTTCGTCCTCAGCCTGCTGGCGCAGGCGCACGAGCAGAAGAAGGAGATGGCCGTGGCGCGGGAATTCTACACCCGCGTGATGGCGCGGCCGGGCTTCTCGCTGCAGATGGCACTGGCGCGCCCGCTCGCGGCGCGACGCCTGGACGCCCGGTGATCAGGACACGGACATCAGAGTCGATCTCACAAACCGAGAATCTCTTCACACGGCGGGAAGGTCTCGTCGTCTGGTGTTGCCGCGGCGGGTTGGCCGGCTCGGACCTCCTACTTCGACAGCCAGCTGCCCTCGGAGCGCGCGTTCCCGGCGCGCGGAGCGGGCCGCGGGCCGCCACGCGCACCGCTCGACCGATGGATATGACGATCACGCCGTGGTCGACTCGCCGGCCGCGCAGGACTTTAGTAGGTCCGCCGGAGGGAGTAGGTCCGCCTGAAGGCGGACACTACAGGCACGTCAAGACCGCTTCGGGGATCGGGTGAGGTCGATGGCGATCTTGTAGCGATCGCCCCGCATGACCGACTGCACGTACTCGAAGGGACGGCCTCCAGCGAGGAAGGTGACGCGCTCGGCGGTCATCGCCGGGGAACGAGCGGGCACGCGCAGCAGCGCCGCGATCTCCCGCTTGAGAATCGTCACGCAGTACGTCTCCCGGGCCGTCGCCGGATGGAGTCCGTAGCGGGATTGCAGGACGTCGTACAACGAGGCATTGGCGAACTTGATCCCGGCGATCCCCGGCGTCAGATCGAGCGGGACGTAGGCAGTCTGGATGCCCATCGGCTCGCGGTTGGCGAGCCGCAAGCGGCGGAGGCGGAACACCGGCGTGTCGGGCGCGACGCCGAGCGCGGTCGCGACCGCCGGCGGCGCGGCAATCGCTTCCTGTTCCAGCACGCGCGAGGTCGGCACCAGGCCGTGATCGCGCATCTCGTCGGTGAAGCTGGTCAGCTCGCGAGGGCCCTGCTGAAGACGCCGGCGCTCGACGAACGTCCCGCGTCCCTGCTCGCGCCGGATGAACCCGTCGCCGGCGAGCTCCCGGAGCGCCTGGCGCACCGTGATCTTGCTCACGCCGAATCGCCGGGCGAGCTCGTTCTCGGTGGGCAGCTGCGCGTCCGGCTGCCACCGCCCCGCCTCGATCTCCCGCAGGATGACGGTCTTCAGCTGGTGGTACAGGGGCAGCGGGCCGTCGCGGCTCAATGTGAGCATGTTTTTATATCATTATAATGTTATGATGCCTGCCCTGTCCAACGTTCATGGAGGCAGACCGATGGTCGACATCCAGACGTCGCGCGCGCGCCGCGTCTCGCGTTTCCTTCTCGTCCCGTCCGTCCTCATCTGCGCACTCGGCGTCCTGCCGGCCGCGAGCGGCGCGCAGACCGTCACCGGCACGATCCAGGGCGTCGTCACCGACATGACGGGCGCCGCGGTGCCCGGTGCGACAATCACGATCCAGAACCTCGAGACCAACACGGCCCGCGACGTCACGAGCGGCGATCAGGGCTTGTACTCCGCGCCATTCATGCCGCTCGGCCGCTACAAGGTGACGGCCAGGCTGGCCGGTTTCGGCACCATCGTGCGCGAGGCCGGCGTTGCGCTGAATACGACCACGGTCGTGGACTTCCGCCTCAATCCCGCGATCGAGCAGACGACGACCGTCGTCGCCGAGCCGGCGCGGATCAACACGACCACGCAGGACGTGAAGCAGTCGCTGTCGGCCGAGCAGATCTCCGACCGGCCCACCGCGATGAACATCAACAACAACAATACCTTTCTCGCCCTGGCCGAGACCTTCGCCGGGTTCCAGGAGAACCCGACCTCGGGACAGAACAACCCGACGGCGTCGTCCGGGTCGTCGATCAATTTCAACGGCACGGGCACACGCGGCGCGACGTTCCAGATCGACGGCGTGAACAATGACGACTCCTCGGAGAACCAGAACCGCCAGGGCGTGTCGCTCGCGACGATCAAGGAATTCCAGGTGATCAGCAACAGCTACACCGCGGAATTCGGCCGCGGCTACGGCGCCGTCGTACTGGTGCAGACGAAGTCTGGCACGAACCGTATTCACGGCGAAGCGGCGTTCACCAGGCAGGACAGCGAGTGGAACGCGATGCAAGCGTTCGCGACGTTGCGGCCGAACAACCAGCGGCCCAATTACGCCGGCGTCGTCGGGTTCCCGATCGCGAAGGACAAGGTGTTCGCGTTCGTGAGCGGGGACTACGGGCGCCAGGAGGGCGACGGCCCGTATGTGAGGGATCTGTTCACCGAGGCCGAGAAGACGCTCCCCCGCCTGACGCGCGGCAACGATACGGCGGCGAACCGTGCGTTCCAGGACTCGGTGCTCGCGCGCTTCGCCGGCCTGCAGCCGAACGATTCACGAAGCAACCGGACGTTCCAGAGCGTCGCCGGCCTCGACCGGCCGACGGTCGACACGAGCCAGCGGATCGACTGGAACATCACGGCCCGGGATCGCTTCACCGGCCGCTATCAGTACTCCGCCAGAAGTTCGACAACGAGGACGTGATCGTCGGCGAGACCACGCAGCAGCTCAACGACCAGTCGAACCTCGGGCTGACGTGGACGCGCGCGCTGACGAGCACCGCCGTCGGCGAGCTCCGCGTCGGGCTTGGCGTCCGCGATACGAACGTGAACATCAAGGCCGGCAACGACACGCCGATCATCCGGTTCGCCGGGGCGCCGGTGTCCGGCTCGATCATCGGCAACGCGGGCAACTTCCCCATCCTGCGCGATCAGAAGGACTACCAGTTCGTCTACAACCTGAGCGCGCTCTTCGGCGGAGGCCACAACATCAAGACTGGCACCGACATCAGGCTCTCGCATCTCGACGATTTCGCCGACAACTTCAGCCGCGGGTTCTGGAGTTTCTCGGCTGGCTGCGGCGGCGTGACGTATCCCTCGTCCTGGGCCGCGTTCATGGACGGCTGCGTCACGAGCTTCACGAAAGCCTACGGGCCGTTCGGTCTCGAGAACCGCATCAACGAGTACAACTTCTATGCGGAAGACAACTGGCGGATCGCCAACACCCTCACCCTGAATCTCGGCGTGCGGTACCAGTACCGCCGGCGCGGCCCGGGAAGCCAACGATCTCGTCGACTATCGCTACGGCGACGACGGCGACAACATCGAGCCGCGGGTCGGCTTCGCGTGGACGCCGAACTGGACGAGCGGCGTGCTCGGGGCGCTTGCCGGCGATCCGGGAGACTTCTCGATTCGCAGCGGCTACGGCCTCTACCACGGACGGATCTTCCAGTCGGCGTTCTCGCAGGGGGGCGCGAGCGTCCGCTCGAACCCGCCGAACGCGATCTCGCTCGCGACCACCACGCTGCCGAACATCCTGAACCTCGCCGATCCGACGCTCGGCTTCGTCTTCACGCCAGGCCCGCAGGCGGCGCGCCATTCCGAGACGCTGCCGGGACCCGATCTGCAGATGCCGCAGACGCACCAGTGGAACCTGAGCCTCGAGCGGCAGGTGGCCTGGCGATCGACGCTTCGGCTGACCTACAGCGGCTCGCGCGGCACCGGCCTCCTGCGCTACGTGCCGGACAACCTCGCGGTGACACCGGCCGACGGCGGGATCGTCGTCGTGAACCACCCGAACAACGCCCCGGCGGCAGGCGCGCCCGACTTGCGCGGCGTTCGCATCGACCGCGTCGCGGCTGACTGGCGGTGCGCGGGGACCGGATTCATTCCGAACACGGCGGTGAACGCCACCTGCCCTGTTGCAGTCCCGATCGCGAACAACGAGATCAGCCTGCGCGTCCCGCGAATCAACGAGCGCCGGCCGGATCCGAACTTCACGACGAACCTGATCGTGAACAACGACGCCAACACCTGGTACAACGGGCTGCAGACCGAGTGGACCAAGACGCTGCAGCGCGGGCTGTGGTTTTCCGCGACCTATACGTGGAGCAAGGCCATCGACGACACGTCGGAAGCGACGTTCGTCGGCGCCGGGGACAGCAACCAGCTGGGACGGAACAAGAATTTCGCGCGGGGACTCTCGCGCTTTCACACGCCTCACCGGTTCACGTTCAACGGGTCGTACCAGCTGCCGTTCCTTCAGGGCCGCCGGGACTTGCTGGGGCTGGTGGCTGGCGGCTGGCAGGTGTCGGCCGTCGTGAAACTCGCGCACGGCACACCGTTCACCGTGATCGATTCGGGGGGCGGCGATCTCGACTGGGACGGCTTCTCCGAGAACCGGCCGATTATCCTCGACCCCTCCATCCTCGGGACGACGATTGGCGACATCGACACGGCGGAACAGGATCTCCCGCGATCGGCGTTCCAGCGCGCGACGCCCGAGGATACCGCCGACCTCGTCGGACGGAATACGTTCTACGCGGACGGCGTTCGCAACGTGGACCTGGGGTTGACCAAGAACGTGTTCCTGCCTGGCGAGGATCGCGTGATGATCCGCGTGGAGCTGTACAACGCGTTCAACCGGCGGCAGTGGGCGTTTCCAACCAGCGACATCGCGAGCGCGACGTTCGGGCGGATCACGAGCCAGTTCAACACCGCGCGGGCGCTCCAGGTGCACATCCGCTACATCTTCTGAAGCGGCATATCCCATCGGCACGCTCGTGCGCTCACTGCGCGCGGCGAATGTGAAGCCATCGACTCCGTGCGAACGGAGTAGGCCCCCGGGAAACGCCCGGCGTTGGAGTTATGATTCAGGCGCATGATCGGCCGGAGGCTCTCGCACTACGAGATCATCGAGGAGATCAGCCGCGGCGGCATGGGCGTCGTCTATCGCGCGGTCGACGTCAACCTCGGCCGCGAGGTGGCGCTCAAGGTCCTGCCGGACGATCTCGTGAACGATCCGTCCCGCCGCGAACGCCTGCTGCAGGAAGCGCGTGCCGCCTCCGCGCTCGAACATCCGCATATCGCCGTGATTCACGAGGTCGGCGACGCCGACGGCGTCACCTTCATCGCGATGGAGCTGATTCGCGGCGAAAAGCTGAGCGACACGCTCAGCCGCGGCCCGCTGCCGCAGGTCCGTGCGCTTACACCTGGCCACCGAGATCGCCGAAGGACTCGCGCGCGCGCACGAGAAGGGCATCATCCATCGCGACCTGAAGCCGGCCAACGTCATGGTCACCGACGATGGCCACGTGAAGATCATCGACTTCGGCCTGGCCAAGCTGGTCGAACAGGCGAGCGACTGAACAGCGCACGGCGAGCGTCCACGGACCTCGGACGGACGCGGGCGTCGTCCTCGGCACGGCCGCCTACATGTCGCCGGAACAGGCGCGCGGCGAGCGAGTCGATCACCGGAGCGGACGTGTTCGCGCTTGGCGTCACCCTCTACGAGATGGTGACCGGCCGGCCGGCGTTTCAGGGCCGATCTCGCCTCGATACGATGCAGGCGGTCCTGACGCAGCCCATTCCGCCGCTGCCCGCACGTCGCGGGATCGTCCGCTGAGGCGACTGCCGAGCTGCAGCGGATCGTCAGCAAGTGCACGGCCAAGGAGGCCGACGATCGCTTTCAGGGCATGAAGGATCTGATCGTCGATCTGCGCGCCGCGCGACGCCGATTCGAATCGTCGCAGACGGGGCCGCCGCAACGAGCCGCAACGGTCCGCAGATGACCGCAGGCAAGCCTCGCCGCGAATCGAAGCAACGATGCTCGCCGGATCGGCTCTGGCGGTGTCTCGCGGTGTCGCAGGCGTTGGTGGTGGTGGACGGTCGGCCAGCAGCCCGCGGCGACGATCCCGTCCGGCAAACCGGCGCGTCGCCGTGCTCTACTTCGACAACAACACCGGTGACGCCTCGCTCGACTGGATGCGGACGGGGCTCACCGACATGATGGTGACGGATCTTTCGCAGTCGGCGGACATCGAGGTCCTGGGCACCGATCGACTCGTCCAGATCCTTCAGGAGCTGAAGCGCGCCGACGATCGCGTCATTTCGGCCGACGTCGTGCGCGAGATTGCCAGCCGCGCCGGCGTCGACAACGTGCTCGTCGGAAGCTACGTGAAGGCCGGCGACACGATCCGCATCACCGCCCGGCTGCAGGAAGCGCAGACGGGCCGAATCGTGAGCGCTGAGCGCGTCGAAGGCGCCGGCGAATCGAGCGTGTTCGCGACTGGTCGACGAGCTCACCCGCCGGTTCATGTCGAAGATCGTCCGAATTGGGCGGCGCCGAGCGCCGGATCGCATTCTGCCGCGCCCCGGGACCGGCGTCCGGACGCCGGGCTCGATCGCGGCGTCACCGACATCACGACCGTCCTCGATCGAGGCCTACCGCTATTACGTCGAAGGCATGAACTTTCACGAGCGGGGCTTGTCGTCGCAGGCCGCGCCGCTGCTCGAAAAGGCCATCGAGATCGATCCGAATTTCGCCATGGCGTACGCCAAGCTGGCGGTCGTGAACAACAATGTCGGACTGCTCGACAAGCGCGACGAGTACGCCAAACGCGCACTGAGCCTGATCGACCGGCTCACGACGCGCGAGCGCTACTACATCGAGGGCTTCTACTACGGTCTGCGGCCGGAGACGCGCGGCCGAAGCATAGAAGCCTACCAGCAGGGCCTCAAGCTGCATCCGGAGCACCAGGCGTCGCGGCACAATCTGGGCCTGCACTTCCTGAACCTCGAACGGTTCCCGGAGGGAATCGCGCAGTACGAGGAGCTCCTGCGGCGAGGCACGTCCACGGCGACGAGCTACGAGAATCTGGCGGAGATGCTGGTCGAGACCGGCGATGGGCGGCGTGCGCTCGAGGTCGCGGACGATTACGTCCGGCGCTACCCGGACATCGCGACCGGCCTACCGGATGCGTGGCACGGCCCTCGTCGGCAGACGGACGCCTCGACGACGCGCGGGCCGCCTTCGAGAAATCCGAGGCGCTCGATCCGTCGGATTTCGGGCCGCGGATCGGCACGCGGTCCGTCGCGATTCTGCAGCAGCGGTGGGCCGACGTCCAGGCGGTGAACGACGAGTTGGCCGGCTCGCCGAGATCCGTTCTACGGATTCTTGAGCTCGTACGGCGACAGCGTGCTCGCGGCAGTCCGCGGACGAGGCTCCGCGATGCTCGAACACCTGGATCGCGGCGCGCGCCTCGGAGGTCTCCCGCCGCATCAGCGTTCGGCCGCGCGGAATCGCATCGCCATCGATTCTTCTACGGCACGGCAAACCCGCGCTCGCCCTGACGCAGGCGGAGCTCGCGCTCGTCGATGCGCGCAACCGCGATCCTGAATTCGAGACGCTTCAGATCATGGCCGTCGCGCAGGCGGCCGTGGGCCGGAAGAGCGACTCCGACGCCACGCTCGCCGAGCTCGCGTCGCGCGCGAAGATCCTCCCGAGCCAACGCGAAGCACGACGCTCCACTGGGCACGCGGCGAGATCGCCCTGCTGTCAGGCGACACAGCGACAGCGATGACGGAGCTCACCACCGCCTGGAAGATGCTGCCCGCCCACGGCCCCGCGATCGGCCCCCCGTCGTCTCATGCCGATCTCTGGTTCGCGGCGGCCATGGCCAACATCAAGGGTGGGCACGACGCCGAGGCGGCGCAGCTGCTCGAGCGTCTCCAAGGCGGGCTACGAGCGCGTCTTCGCGATGGAACCATACGCGCGCAGCTTCTTCCTGCTCGGTCAGATCTACGAGCGACGAGGCGAGGCTGAACGTGCACGCCAGCAATACGCGAAAATTCGTCGCTCACTGGAAGGACGGCGATCTCGAACGCGGCTGGATCGCCGAGGCGCAGCAGAAGCTGGCGCGCTGAGCGCGTCGCACGCGACCCGTTCCCCGCCAGTCCGCTAATCGCTGTTGCCAGAGCTGCACACCTGTGTCGTGCAGTCACAATCAGCCTAATGTCATCTCCTTGGAAATCAATGGGTTACGTATCGGTCCGTGAATTGCTCTCAGCGCTGACATGAACAGATTCAGGTTGCTGGTCACACTGCTCCTCATGCCGCTATTGACGGTCTCCGCTCAAGTGACCGAGGCGCCCGAAGGAGCGACAATCAGCTCGGCACAGGTATCGGGGCTCGACCTCGGGAAGCTCAGTCCCGGCCTCCAGGCGGACATCGCCGCACTCCGCGGCACACCGCTGGTGCGCGAGAATCTTCGGCTCCTCGCCGCCCGCATCGAGGACGAACAGCCGCGATTCGTCGCGGCCGTTCGAGCCGTTCGCGATCCCGACGGTGAAGTCCGGGTCGTCTTCGTCGTCGCGCACACCCGCGACAGCGAGGCCAACATCAACGCTCGCTACGTTGTCGAGAGCGTCGAGACGAAGGGCGTGCCCGACGGCGCTATCAGCAAGCAGCTGCGCGACGAGATGCAGGCGCTCGTCGGCAGACGGCTCGACGCTGAAGCCGACCGGCTGGAGACCCGGCTGAAAGAGTCGCTCCCCGACTACGACGTCGATCGAAGCATCAAGCGCGGAAGTCAGCAGGGCCAGATCCGCCTCGTCTTCGAGATGAGGAGGAGCGAATCGACGCGATGGCTTCGCTTCGAGCCGTTGAAGTCGAAATACCTCTATCACTCGGCTCAGGGCTGGGGCGGCTATCTCGATCTCCCCATTGGCGGCGGGGACTTCCGTGTCACACCAAGCATCGCCATCGACAACCGCGACGACTTGCTCGAGGAGTACTCCGGCTTCGGGATTCGCCTCGAGACCCGGAAGATCGGGACGGAGCGTCTCGGGGCAAGCCTGGAGTGGTCGACGTTCGACAATAAGTGGCAACCCCAGACGCTGACGGCGATCGACGACCTGGCGCCCGGCATCCCGGCGGCGTACGAGCAGCGGACGACCTTCGCGTCGCAGGTGACATTCGCGTTCACGCCGCACGTCGCCGTCAGTGGCGGAGTCAGCATCTCCGAACTGGAACCGCTGTCCGTGCCGACTGACTCACCGATGGCGAACGCCGCGGTCGGCTCCATCGGCTACCACCAGCAGTTCAAGCAGAACATGGGCGCGACCCACGACGTCGATGCACGCTTCGCCGTCCGGGCGGGAACGGACGCGCTCGAAAGCGACCTCGTCTACGAGCGGTACCTCGCCAGCGGGAGCTACTGGTACCGGTGGGGAAAACACACGGTGCTGGCGTCGGGCATGGGCGGAACCATCAGCGGCCAGGCTCCGCTCTTCGAGCGTTTCTCGCTCGGTGATTCGGCGACGCTGCGTGGCTGGAACAAGTACGACATCGCTCCGGCCGGCGGCGATCGGATGTTCCACACGTCGGTGGAGTACCGGTACGGCGGGCTCGCGTTGTTCCTCGATACCGGCTCGGTGTGGGATCGCGACACCGACCGGAAAGTCCGTGTGGCAACCGGCTTCGGTTTCCACTCCGGTCCTTTCTTCATGACCGTTGGGATTCCCGTCAATACCGACGACCTGAAGGCTGTCTTCACGATCGGGCTTCGCTTCTCCGGCATCGGGATACAGAAACATTGAGTGCTGAACGGCCGTTGACCCGAGCGGTGCCTGTCCCCGACGCACGACCGGACGGCCTGGCGCATTCGCCGTGCCGCGCGGCTTTGGTTGTGCTCATGCTCATGGCGTGGGTGGCCGTGGGCCTGTCGGGACAGTCGGCCAGCGTCAGCGCGGTGGGCGGCAACCTGCGCGTCCGCGCGGCGGGGTTCGGCTTCATCAAGGGCGAAGCGCTCGTCCGCCTGAAGGATGGTCGCTCGGTGCGCGTCGATCTCGAGCTCGCGGTGCTCGACAAGCCGGGCGGGTCCGCCGTTGCGCACATCCGTCACACCTTCGTTCTGAGCTACGATCTCTGGGAAGAACGATTTGCCGTCACGCAGGTGGGAGTGCCCTCGCAGTCGATCTCGCACATGACGACAACCGGCGCCGAGGCCTGGTGCCTCGAGCGGCTGATCGTGCCGGTGAGCGCGCTCGGTCAGCTCGGCCGCGCCGCGCCGTTCTGGATTCGACTGCAGTCCCGGCTCCAGGGTGTCGAGAGCCAGCCGCCCTCCGACGACGGCGACGCGTTCACGCTGCGCGGGTTGATCGACGCGCTGAGCCGGCGGCGCAAGCCGGAAGAATCCTCGCAGTCGATCGAGGCGGGTCCATTCCGCCTGTGAGGCTGACGTGAACCGCCTTCGCAATCGACTGATCGCGGCCTTCCTCGCCGCGACGGTCCTGCCGCTCGCCGCCACCATCTGGATCACCACGTCGCTCCTCGATCGAAGCCTGGGCTACGCGACGACCGACGAGCTCGATCGCCTGTCGCGGACGCTCGAAGCCACCGTCCGGCAGTTCTATCAACGCGAGCGCGAGGCGCTCAAGCAGGACGTCCTCACCGGCCGGGCCGCGCCGACAACGTACACGGTCGACGCTGCGGCCGGCTGGCCGGATGCGGTACGCGCGTTCTGGGAGAGCGGGGAGCCCGAGCGGTTCGGGTTGTCGGGAGGGGGCGGGGACCACGTGGACTACCTGCGACGGCGCGACCGCGGGGATGATCGTCATCGCGGCGTCGAGACCTACCGCCGCGATCTTCGCGGGATCCGGATGGAGCAGCTGTCGACCGAGTTGCGCCAGACGCGACAGCTCGTGGAATCGATCGAGGGACGCGATCTGCGGCGCGGGTTCACCCTCACGCTGCTCCTGCTGCTCGGCGCGGCGTGGCTCGTCTCGCTGGCGCCGCTCGTGTTCATGGCGCGTCGCATCAGCCAGCCAATCGAGCAGCTCACAGCTGGCCTGACCGATTTTGCCGCCGGCGACTGGTCGCGCCGGCTCGAGACGCGTCCGGGTCCATCCGACGCGCAAGACGAAGTGGGGCGCGCGGTCGACGCGTTCAACCGCATGGCCGAGCAGCTTCGGCAGAACCGCGAGCGCCTCGTGCGTCTGACGCAGATGGCCAGCTGGCAATCGCTCGCGCGCAAGACTGCGCACGAGGTCAAGAACTCGCTCACGCCGATTCGCCTGACCGTCGAGGAAATGCTCGCCCGGCAGCCGCCGGCGGACCGCGCCTTCATGGATCAGGCCGTCCAGATCGTCGTCGGCGAAATCGACTCGCTGGAGCGGCGCGTGCGCGCCTTCTCGGAATTCTCCAGCGAGCCTCCGATGCACCCCGAGGCGCTGGACGTCAATGCGCTCATCACAGAACGCGTGGCGCTGCTGCGCCCCGCGCATCCGGACACTGCCTACTCGCTTCGGCTCGATGCCGGCGTGCCGCGTGTGCTGGCGTGCCCGGATCTCGTGAAGGGGATCCTGACCAACCTGCTGCAGAATGCCGGGGAGGCAGCCGGGCCCGGCGGATCCGTGCTCGCCGTCACCAGATCGGACGGCGACGAGGTGGCCATGGAGGTGCACGATTCCGGACCGGGGATCAGCAAGGAAGCAGCTGCGACGCTCTTCGAGCCCACGATCACCTTCAAGAAGCACGGAATGGGGCTCGGCTTGTCGATCGCCAAGAAGAACGCGCTCCTCTCGCGCGGCGACATCACGCTCGTTGACGGCGAGCTTGGCGGTGCGGCGTTCAGGGTGACGCTTCCCGTGGCGGAGGACCTCGGTGCCCGCGGTCACTCGCGTGCGGTGAACCATCGCACGCCAGGTCGTGCTTCATGACCCGGGTTCGCCATCTCGTCATCGTGGACGACGAGCCGAACATCGGCCGCTCGCTGCGCTTGATCCTCGAAGGCGCCGGTTACAGCGTCGCGGTCTGCGACTCAGTCGCGGCCCTGGATGTCGAGCGGCGCAAGCGCCGCGCCGAGCTGTACCTGCTCGACGTCCGGCTGCCCGATGGCAACGGCGTCGACGTCCTCCGATCGCTGAAACAGAGCGACGACGCAGCGCCGGTCGTGATGATTTCCGGGCACGCAACGATCCGGGATGCCGTCGACGCGACACGCAGCGGCGCGTTCGATTTTCTCGAGAAGCCGCTCGCCCGGGATCGCGTGCTGCTCGTCGTGAAGAATGCGCTCGAGCGATCCGACCTGCAGCGCGAAAACCTGCGATTCCGCGAGCTGGTCGGTGACGCTCCGAAGATGATCGGGTCGAGTGCGGCGTTCCAGAATGCGATCCAGCAGGCCTCGCAGGTCGCGCGATCGGATGTTGGCGTGCTGCTCTCGGGCGAGTCGGGGACCGGCAAGGAGCTGCTGGCGGCGCACATCCATCGGGAGAGCCCGTTCGGGTCCGGCCCGTTCGTGAAGGTCAACTGCGCCGCCATCCCGACCGAGCTCATCGAGAGCGAGCTGTTCGGGCACGAAAAGGGCGCGTTCACCGGCGCGTCGACGATGCGGCGCGGCAAGTTCGAGCTGGCCGACGGCGGCACCATCTTCCTCGACGAGGTGGGCGACCTGCACGAGGCGTCGCAGGCGAAGCTGCTTCGCATCCTGCAGGACGGTGAGCTTCAGCGTGTGGGAGGCGAGCAGCCCATTCGCGTCTCCGCGCGCGTCATCTCCGCCACCAACCGTCGTCTCGACGAGCTGATCGCGGCGGGCAGGTTCCGGGAAGACCTCTACTATCGCCTGAGCGTCGTGCCCATCCGGGTGCCCGCGCTCCGCGAGCGCCCGCAGGACATCGGCGAGCTCGCCCCGTACTTCCTCGCCGAGTTCTGCGCCCGCAACAACTTCCGGCGCCGGGAGATCGATCCGGATGTCGTGAAGGTCCTCGAGCGCTACAGCTGGCCCGGCAACGTCCGCGAGCTGCGCAACGTCGTGGAGCGGATGGCCATCCTCACCGGCGGGGACCGGATCACGGTCGAGTCGATTCCGCTCGAGATCAGGCTGCCCCAGTCGCCACGCTCGACCGCCGGACTCCAGGAGATTCGCGATTCCGCCGAACGCGAGCGCATCCGCCAGGCGCTCGACCAGACCGACTGGAACGTGTCAGGCGCCGCCCGGCTGTTGGGCACCGAACGCACGAGCCTTCACAAGCGTATCCGCACGCTCGGTCTGAAGCGGACGTAGCGGCGACGGAGGGCTGATTCGATGAAGTGGTCATGCGCGTGCGCCGTTGCAGCCATGTGGCTGTTGCAGCAGCAATCCGGCATTGCGGTGCAGCCAACGCTCGGCCCCACGGACGTGCGGCCCGTCACGGTGCCCGCGTTCGATGGCGAGTCTGGACTTCGGGGGAGCTCGTCCCGCGAGGAGTACGACGCGGCGCGGGCCGACGAGCGTTACGTCTTCGAACAGTTCACCTACGAGAGTGACGGGCTGACGGTCGGTGCCTATCTGTATCGACCGCGGACGCGCAGCGCCCGTCCCCTTCCCGTGATCGTCTACAACCGGGGGAGCTTTACGCGGCCGAAAGGCTTCGCCGGCGAGATGCTGGTCATGGCGAACCGCTATGGCCAGGCAGGCTTCATCGTCGTCGCTCCTCACTACCGTGGCAGCAACGGATGGCAGGGACGGGACGAAATGGGTGGAGCCGATCTCGCCGACCTGATGAACATCGCGCCGCAGGTGGCGCGCATCGAGGGAGCAGACGCGTCGCGCGTGTATCTGTCGGGCGAGTCGCGCGGCGGGATGATGGTGTATCAGGCGTTGCGCGACCAATTCCCTGCGAAGGCCGCTGCCGTGTGGGGCGCGTTTACCGATCTCGCAGCCGTGATCGCCCCAGGTTCATCGCAGGCGAAGTTCGCGCCACAGATCTTTCCCGATCTCGAGCAGAACCGCGACGTCATCATCGAGCGGCGGTCGGCGATTCGATGGGCCGATCGAATTCGCACGCCGGTGCTCATCATGCACGGCACGGCCGACGAGGACATGCCGGTCGAGCACTCACAGCGGATGGCCGCCGAGCTGAGTCGACTCGGCCGCACACATCGTTTGCTGCTGTTCGAGGGACAGCAGCACCGCATCGGAGGTCGTGGCGCCGATCGCGACGCCGCGGCGATCGAGTGGTTTCGGCGCTTTGGTGGCGGCTGAGTGTCCGCGCCACCCAATCCGCAACTTCCAACAGAACGTCATCGTCACTTCGCGAGCTGGAGCTGCTTTTTTGGAATGCTGTAGTGTCCACCTTCAGGTGGACCTGTTCGGTCCGGCTAAAGCCGGACACTACAGCGAATTGAAAAACACTTCTAGCGGCGATTGGCTTGAAATGTCTCCTGGCAGGCGCGCCCGGCTGCAACGAGGGCGGGGTATTCGCGGTGAGTTCGGACGTTCGCCAGCATCGGATCCGTCGTGAGGAAGGGGTACGAGCAGTACTTCCCGTCAATCGCCTGCCGTAGCAGCTCGATGGCCTGCTCCGCGCGTCCGCAGAACGCCTGCGCTGCGGCAACGATGTACTTCAGCTCCGGATCGCGATGACCGAGGCCGGTCAGCTGAGCCTCGCGTGAGCGTTTCTCGATCTCCGGCGGCGCCCGACGTTCGAGGCACGCTCGCCAGAGCTCTTCGCCGTGAGAAACGTAGCCAGCGGGCAACTTTGACAAGAGCTCCAAGGCCGGCTGCGGTTGTCCCTCGTGAAGAAAGACCAACGCCTCGATGGCCGTCGAAAACTCCGATCCGCCATCGAGGCGCAGAAACACTCTCGCCCGCTCATAGCGGCGGAGCTGCATGAACGCGATTGCGCACGACCTGAACCGGCGGTCGGTTGGATCCCGGGCGAGCGCCGCCTCACACTCCTCTGTCGCCTGCTCGAGGAGGCCGGCGTACCGGAAGACGTAGCCCAACACATGATGCGCGCGTGCGTTGCGCGGGTGACGATCGACCAGCGTTGCCGCCGTACGATAGGCGGCGTCGAGGTGGCCCCGATCGGCAAGACCGAGGACCAGAGGAGCGGCCGCATCCGAAATCAGGTTCGGATCCAGGGCTACCGCCCGTTCGTACGCCGAGTGTGACTGATCGAGTGCGAGGGTCCCACCGCGCGAATACGAGCCGTGGTAGTTGTAGCGCAATCCCAGAGCGGCCCAAGCCCGCGCGTACGCCGGATCGCGCTCCACCGACCGTTCCAGCATCTCGATCGCCTGCGCGTTGGGACCCGCATCATAGGAGAACGCGGCGCTCCGAAGGTACAGATCGTACGCCTCTGCGTTCTGTGGCGCCGCCGTGGCGGATTCGGCGGACGAGGACGTGCCAAGATGCGGCAACGCTCCCTGCCGGACACGCGACGCGATCTGTTTCTGCATGTCGATGACGTCGCGCGGCTGCACGCTTACCGAGTCGCGCCACAACGTCCTCGCGCTGTCGACGTCGATGGCTTCCACGGTGATGCGAAGCCGATCGCCTTCCCGCTGGAAATGTCCTGTCAGGAGCTTGGCTACCCTGAGCTCACGGCCGGCCGCTTGCGGATCGACGCCCGCAACCGCATATCTCAGCGTCATCGTGGACGGGCGAACGGCCAGCGACGACACGGGACTCAGCGTGCCGACGATCTCGTCCGCGAGTCCGATCCGCAGGAAGTCCGTGTCCCGATCGGCGCCGAGGTTCTGGAACGGCAGCACCGCGATCGCCGTCTGGCCCGGGACGCCCGCGTTGGCGGTCCTCTGCTGGCTGATGAACCACGCTCCCCCCGCAAGCAGCGCGACGATGGCACCGACCGCGCCCAGGCGCCACCAGCTGTGCGTGCGCGCGGCCACGGGAGCTTGCGCGGCGGAACCCCTCGGCGATCGGTCGGGGCTCGTGTCGCGCTGCAGCCGCTTCAAATCCGCTCCCAGGTCCGACGCCGTCTGATACCGGACCGCTCGATCTTTCTCGAGCGCCTTGGTCACGATGCTGTCGGCCTCGGGCGGCAGATGCGGATTGAGGAAGAGCGGTCGCGCCGGATCCCGGTTCAGGATCGCATCGAGGATCACGCCCGATGTCCGACCCGGGAATGCCTGCCGCCCGGTCGCCATCTCGTACAGCACGAGGCCGAACGAGAAGAGATCGGTGCGCGCGTCCAGGTCTTCTCCCCGAATCTGCTCCGGCGACATGTACGCGATCGTCCCGGCCGTCACACCGCTGCCGCTCGAGAAGTGATCGGGCGCGCCCGAGATCGTGGGCGAGTCGGCGTCTGGCCCGCGCGCCGGACGCCCGACGGACGCCAGCTTCGCGAGCCCGAAGTCGAGGACCTTTGCGTGCCCCCGGTTGGTGACGAAAATGTTGGCGGGCTTGATGTCGCGGTGGACGATCCCTTCCGCATGCGCAGCGTCCAGCGCGTTAGCCACGTCGATCGCGATCCTCAAGAGCTGGTCGAGCGGGAGCGGCCCGCCGGCGATCCGATCCTTGAGCGTCCCGCCTTCCAGCAGCTCCATGACGATGAAGTGCTGATGATCGTGCTCGCCAATCTCGTGAATCGTGCAGATGGCGGGGTGGTTCAGGGCCGACGCCGTTCGGGCCTCGCGCTTGAATCGCTGGAGCGCGTCAGGGTCGTGCAACAGCTCCGGAGCCAGGAACTTGAGTGCCACGGCCCTGCCGAGCGTCGTGTCTTCTGCGGCGTACACGACCCCCATCGCGCCGGCGCCAAGCTTGGCGCGGATCCGATAGTGGGAAACGGTTGCGCCGAGCATATGCCTGTGGGATGCCGAAGCTCGATGTCATCCTACACTACCGCTGGTTCAGTCTCGCTCGCCAGCGCGGGTAGTCCGTGGCGAGCAGCGTGGCGGGCCAGGTGCCGTAATAGGCATAGCCGATGCGGCGCTCCTGCTCGATCTCGCTGAAGACGTAGCGCAAGACTTTGTCGCGGCCGGTGAAGATGGGCCGGTTCGTGCCGAGCTCGTAGAAACGCGCCCACAGCGGTGACGCGGCGGGATCGGCGACGACGCGCCTGTCGCGCGTGCCGTCGGTGCCGGTGAACTCCTCGAGCCGCAGGCCCGCGATCGCGACGGCCTTCAACCAGCCGACGGCCGCCTCGACGGCCGCGACGATCTCCGGCGTCGGCCGATCGATGTCCATCAGGAAGCGCACGATGCCGACGCTTTCGCTGCCGGATAGCGTAGGTGGTTCGTAGTTGCGGGCCCAGGCCGGTTCGAGCGTCCGCTCGTCGTGTTGTGCGCACCATGCCGTGAGCCTGCCGCCTTGTTTCACCTGGGTACGCAGGATGACTTGAATGCCGCGAGCGACGGCAGCGTCCGCTTTTTTTCTCCGCCCGGCATCGACGAAGGCATACGGCGGCTTGCCTGCGGCGAGATCGCGCAGCAGCGTCAGCACGCGGACGATCGCGTTGTCGTTGAACGTTATGCGCGAGTAGTAGCCCTCGCGCAGCGGAAAGAACTGCGGCCAGCCGCCGTTGGGATACTGGGCCGCGAGCAGGTAGTCGACGCCGCGCTCGAACGCGGCGCGATATCTCGCGTCGCCGGTCGCGTGCGTCATCAACGCGAGAAACTCCATCGGCAGCGTCGTCGCGTCGTTGTCGATGGTGTTGCCGTTGGGATCGGCGGCCGCTTCTTCGGCTGATACAGCCGCGGGCCGGGATCGGGCCAGGTCCGTGTTCTTCGGCCATGCGCCTACCGGTGACTGATATAGAAGAACGTTGTCGGACATCGCCCGCGCCTCGGGCGAGGCGTACCACTCCGGCGTTTGCCGAACCACCGCGGAGCCCCAGGCGATCTGCGCCGCCGACGGGACGGCCGCGACGGCCGGGTCCACCCTGACGATGACCCGCTGGTAGCGCGTCAGCGGCGGCGTGCCCTGGTCGGTCACCGCAACGATGATGTGCATCGTTTCAGGCTTGGAGACGTTCGGCGCGGTGAACCAGGCGTTGACGCTCTTCGCATCTTCGATTCTGAGCGGAGAACCGGTGCGGCCGCTCGAGAGCAGAAGCGTGCCCGGCTCGCCGTAGTGGAACCACTCGTACGCGAGGCCGTGTCCGTCGGGATCGCTCGAACCTTCGGCGCTGAGGTTCACGCGCTCACCGGACTTCACCGTGAGCTGGTTCGAATGCTTGACCCTGGCCGCCGGCGGGTGGTTCGCCTCCGCGTAGGACTTGATCGTCCAGTCCATGCGCGCGGCGAAGTCGTTCTGATACGCGGCGCGCCAGCGCCAGATCGTCGCCTTGTTGCTCGTGTGCCAGCTGCCGTCGACGCCGAACACTTCGTCCTCGGCGTCGGACCAGAACGGCCGGGTCTCCGGTTCGAGGAACCACTTCCGCATCCGCGGCGTGTAGAGCTCGTAGCGACCGCCCCAGCTGCCCCAGTCCGGGTGCTCGGGATCGCCGAGACCGTTGCGAACGAGATAGAGGAAGCTCGGCGTGTCGCCTTCCATCAGGAACGTGGTCTGCGGATGCTGCGCGCCGAGCGGTCCCTTGCTGCGGATGTGCCGATCGAGCCAGGGATTGTCCACGAGGCTGAAGTCAGCGCCCGTGAAGCGGCCGTGGAACCGATCGCCGCTGATGCCGGTCCACGTCGCGTGGTGATACGCGCCGCCGGCGTGCACGCCGGGGCTCGCGATGTAGAAGAGCGCGGGAAACGTCTTTCGCAGCCACGGTCCGCTGTCGTCCTGGTCCGAGATCGTGTAGACGCGCAGCCTGGCGACGAATTTCTGCGAGCGCCTCCGGAGAGCGCGTCGCGCGAACTTTCCAGAGCGCCTGCGCGAGGCAATTCGGTCCGCCCCACACGGTGACCCACACCGGACGAGGATCGTCGCGGTCGACGACCTCGATGATCCGGTCGGACCCGGGCGAGTCCATTCCAGCCCCGACCGCCGCCATGCCGAAGGCCGGCCGGCCCTCGCGAACGATCGACAACAGGTAGTCCGCTGTTGGATAGCCGGGCTCGTGCTTCTCGAGGTTGTCCCGGACCTTGCCGTAGGCCTCGACGATCTGACGGATGCGCCAGGCGGCGGTCTTGTCCTTCTGGTGCATCGACGTGGTCGCGACCAGGCCCTCCACGTCCCACTGGTTGGCGTAGGTCAGGAACCGCACCATCGACATCGCATCGTCGGGCTCGTTCTCGATGTCGGTGAGCACGACCACTCGCGGTTTCTGAGCAGCCGAGATACCGGGACAGAAAGCGGCTGCGAGAGCGATCGACAGGACCAGAGCGCTTTTCATTTGTCCGTAGTGTCCGCCTTCAAGCGGACCCGCTCAAGTCTGGCTTCCGCCTTCGCCAAGGCTCCGGCGGACCGCCGTAGCTTTAGCGGAGCTGGTAGCCGGACCGGAACAGGTCCACCTGAAGGTGGACACTACAGCATTCCAAAAGCGCGCTCACCAGGCCGCCGCCGGCCTCAAGCGTGAGGCCATGCGCCGCCACCAGCTGTCGACCACCTGGACGACGACCACCGTGATGTTGTCGGCGCCGCCGTTGCGGTTGGCGGCATCGATCAGGCAGTCGCAGATCCGCTGCGGAGCGCGGCAGCGGACGATCGCCTCGGCGAGCGTCGAGTCCGGCACCATCCGCGTGAGGCCATCGCTGCAGAGCAGGAGATAGTCGCCGGGACGCACGGGGACTTCGTGCAGATCGACGTCGACGTCCGGGGCGCCGCCCAACACGCGAAGCAGAATGTGCTGGTCGCTGGAGTCGGCGCTGCGTTCACGGTCGAGCACGCCGGCGCGGACCTGCTCCTCGACGAGAGAGTGATCGCACGTGAGCAGCTGCAGGCCGTTGTCGTGCCACAGGTAGGCGCGGCTGTCGCCGACATGCGCGACGCTGGCGACCTGATGGTTCAGCCACGCGCCGACAACGGTTGTTCCCATCCGGGCGCGGCGGCGATCGGTCTGGCCGTGGTGATAGATCACCTGGTTCGACTGCCGCACCGCGTCCGCCAGGCGCGTCGTCCACGGCAGATAGCTGCTCGGGCTGTCGGACTGATCTTCGCTCTCATCGCCCGTCTCCAGGCGTTCGAGAATCGCGTCGGCAGCCAGCTGGCTGGCGACCTCGCCTGCGGGCGCTCCGCCCATCCCGTCGCACACGATGAACAGCCCGCGATCCTCACGCAGGACGTAGACGTCTTCGTTCAGCGTCCGGACGCGACCGGTGTCCGTGCCGGCTCCAACGCGCAGCCGCATGCTGGATCCTTTCGTCAGCGCTTGGTCGGGCGGCCGAAGATCTTCGGTGCGCGCCCGGCGCGATCCTCGAACGCCTTCAACAGCGATGCCACTTGCGGTTCCTCGAACCTGAGCACGACGAATCGCGACTCCATGTTGGTCCGGACCACGAACCAGTGCCGCGCGGCCGATCGGTCGCGCGGCCGCAGCGCGCGCGACACCGGCGCAGGCCCTTTTTGCGCGCTCCACAATGGTTGCCGCCCTTTCGCGTAGGCGGCGGAGATGACGCTGCCGTACGGCACCAGGTGCATTGGAGGGTCCGTCTCGTTCGCTGCGGTGACGGTGAACTTGCAGTCCTCCAATGTCAACTTCGCGATGCGCTCCTCTCCTCCCCGCACGATGACCCTCGCATCGAACACCGGCAGAACCGGTGCGGTTGCGATCGGCGGAACGCTCTTCGGCTTTGCATAGAGCATCGGGACGGACGTCAGCGCCGCGATGCCCGCGGCGAAAGCAAATAGGCTCGCGTTCACACGCGAGCGCCGCCGGCCGGGCGGGATGACTCTCCTCCTGAACGATCGCGAAGCCGCCATGGTCCGGGACGACGACTGAGAAAGTGCGGACAGCGCGCTGTTTCGCCGGACCGAGTGGCCCGCCGCCCCGCCGAGCGCCGCGCGGAACGCGCTGGCGCTCTGGAAACGATCGGACGCGGACTTGGCGAGCGCCCTGGTCACGATCGTGTCGCACCATGCCGGCAGATCCTTGCCGTAGCGCCAGATCGGTGCCGGACGATCCGTCGCCTGCCTCTGCAGCATCTCGAGGGGCGAATCTGCTGCAAAGGGCAGCGCGCCCGTCAGCAGTCGATAGAACATCACGCCGACCGAGTACAGGTCGGCCGTCTCGGTGACACGCTCGCCGAACACCTGTTCCGGAGCCATGTAGGCCGGCGTTCCGACGATATGGCTCTCCGCCGCGCCCTCGTCGCGCCGTGCGCGCGCCACGCCGAAATCCATGATCTTGATGCCCTGCTCGGTGAGCATGACGTTCGCGGGCTTCAAGTCGCGGTGAACGACGCCGGCGCGATGCGCATGTTCGAGCGCCGAGAGAATCTGATCGACGACGTAGATGGCGCGATCGAGCGGGAGCGGTCCAACCCGATCGCACAGCTGCTCGAGCGTCTCGCCGCGCACGAGCTCCATCACCATCACCAGCTGCGTCGACGATGTGCAGAGGTCGTAGATCGTGGCGATGCCGGGATGATTGAGGCTCGCCAGTACCGCTGCCTCGCCCTGGAAACGCTTGCCGCTCTCTGTTTCGGCGAGATCCGGATTGAGGATCTTGAGCGCGACGTCGCGGCCGAGCGACTCGTCAACCGCCTTGTAGACGATCCCCGTGGCGCCCCGTCCGAGCGCGCCGGTGATCCGGTATTTGCCGACAGTGGTGCCGAGCATGGACATGTCGCACCTATGCTGGCTGGGAAGAAACCCACAGTACGACGCACGCAAGGGCGTGTCAATGTCCGAAGAGCGGACGTACGCACACTGCAGAAATGCAATCACGTATTTCGCCGCGAACTTACAGAATGTGCCGTGGCGCGCGCCGCGTTCGCTCCACGTGGCGCGTGCGGCCGACGGCGTGGAACTTGAATCCCACGCTTCCCACCTGGGAGTGTGTGCCGCCTGTGAGCGGTCTGACAAAGGAGCGGAAGTCGCGATGGCCAGACTCACGCTACAACTTGAAGACCGTGTGCTGAAGGAATATGCGATCGGAACGATGGCGACCATCGGACGCCTCGCCGACAACACGATCGTCATCGACAGTCCCGCGGTATCGAGCCACCACGCGAGCGTGTTCGACGACGGTGGCCTGCTTGCGGTCGAGGACCTGCAGAGCACGAACGGCACGTTCGTCAACGGCGCCCGTGTGAGCCGGAGGATCCTGAAGCACGGTGACGTGCTCCAGGTCGGACAGCACCGGCTCGTGCTCGATCAGACGGCCGAAGCCGGCGCGCAGAGCACCGAGGACGCTGATCCGGCGGCGCCGAATCACGGCGAGACCGTCTTCATCGACAAGCGGACGCTCGTCGAGAAGTTGATGCAGTCGCAAACCGAGGCGCGAAAGTACGGGGCGCTGCTCGGCCGATTGAAGGACGTCGAAACACACACAGGCGCGGCGGCAGCCGCCGCGCATGCGCCGGCGAAAGCGCAAACTGCTGTGCTCCGCGTCGTCGCGGGCCGCGCCGATCAGGCGATCTACCGCCTGCAGGCGCAGACGACGCTGATTGGCAAGGGGAAGGCGAGCATGGTGCGCCTGCGAGGCTGGTTCAAGCCGCAGACGGCGGTGGCGATCTCGCGCAACCACCAGGGATACGTGGCCACGTGGCTCGGGGGGGTCGTCTTCATCGACAGCAAACCGTTGAATGGACGCCACGAACTGAAGGACGGCGACCTGCTGGACGTCTGCGGGCTCCTGCTGGAGTTCACGCTGGAGAAGTGATCCGAGCAGTGTGCCGTCGACGCACACACTTCGCTCGCTTCTTGAAAGCCCCTCGCAAGGTTTTTTGGCGCCCCGCTAAAACCTACCGGTTTGCGTCACGACTTTCTGCTACACTCTGCGCGCGATTTCCACGCATTACACAATCTCGCCATTCGTATTCCGTAAGTGACTCGCATGCCTGAACGCGGAATTCGCTCGATTGGTGTTGCGCTGCTGGTGTCACTCGCGATTCCCGCGACGGCGTCCGCGCAGAAACTCGTCACCGCGCCGGGCCTAGGGGCGCCGCCGTCGGTGCGCGTGATCGACGCGACGGGCACCGATCGGAGTTTCCTCGCGTACGATCCGGCGTTTGTCGGAGGCGTGCGCGTCGCGCTCGGCGACGTCAACGGCGACGGGGTGCTCGACATCGTCACGGGCCCCGGGCCGGGCGGCGGCCCGCACGTGCGCGTCTGGGATGGCGTGACGCTCACCGAGATCGGCGGCTTCTTCGCGTACAACCCGGCGTTCGCCGGAGGCGTGTTCGTCGCCGCGGGCGACGTCAACGGCGATGGCCGCGCGGACATCATCACCGGCGCGGGGGCCGGCGGCGGACCGCACGTCAGGATCTGGGACGGCGTGACCTTCGCGCCAGATCGGCAGCTTCTTCGCCTACAACCCGGCATTCCCCGGCGGCGTCCACGTGGCCGCGGGCGACGTCAACGGCGACGGCCTCGCCGACATCGTCACCGGCGCGGGGTTCGGGGGTGGACCGCACGTGCGCGTGTGGAACGGCGCGACGCTCACCGAGATCGGCGGCTTCTTCGCCTACCACCCGACCTTCATGGGCGGGGTCAACGTCGCCGCGGGCGACGTCGACGGGGACGGCCTCGCCGACATCGTGACTGGGGCGGGACCGATCGACGGCGGCGGCCCTCACGTGCGGGTGTGGAGCGGCGCGGACTTCCACCACATCGGCGGCTTCTTCGCCTACGCCCCGAGCGCCAACATCGGCGTGCGGGTCGGCCTGACCGATCTCAATCGCGACGGCATCAACGAGATCGTCACCAGCCCGGCCATCGGCCTGCCGATCGTGCGCCTGTGGAGCGGCACGACGTTCTTCCTCTTCGGCGAGTATCTCGCCTACGACCCGACCACCGGCGGGACCGGAGCCTTCATCGGGTCGGTCTCGGAGAATCCGTCGACCGACGACGCGCCGAGGGTGGACAGCACTGTGCCGGCGAACAACGCGACGGGTGTCGCCGTCGACGCCGACCTCACGGTGACATTCAGCGAGGCGGTGACTGCCGGTGTCGGAGCGTTCGTACTCGAGTGCCCGTCAGGCACGGCGATTCCGCTGACGATCGTCACCGCGTCGCCCGCGACGACGTTCACGCTCCACCCCGCCAGCCCGCTGCCCCTGAACACGTCCTGCACGCTGCGCATCGTCGCCACCGAGATCACCGACGAGGACACTGACGATCCGCCCGACGCGATGACGGCGGACGCGACCGTGTCGTTCACGACCACGGCGTGCGCGGCGATCGTCGTCAGCCCCACGACGGTGACCGGCGGCAACATCAACCTCGCCTACGCGCCGGTGCAGTTCACGCAGACCGGCGGCACGGCGCCGATCACCTGGAGCATCACGTCCGGCACGCTGCCGGCGGGGATGAACTTCTCGGCGGCCGGCGTGCTCGATGGCACACCGACGCAGGCGGGCGCGTTCCCGCTCACGATCACGGCCACTGCCGCGGGCGGCTGCACGGGATCGGTGTCGTTCACGCTCAACATCGCGTCGGCTCCCAACGTGGCGCCGTCGTTCACGGCGGGCGCGAACCAGACGGTCCTCGAGGACGCCGGCGCGCAGAGCGTGGCGAGCTGGGCGACCGCGATCAGCCCGGGCCCGCCGAGCGAGGCGGCGCAGGTCGTCACGTTCGTGATCACGAACAACACCAACACGGCCCTGTTCAGCACCCAGCCGGCCGTCGCGTCCAACGGCACGTTGACCTACACGCCGGCGCCGAACGCCAGCGGCGCCGCCACGATCACGCTGGTGCTGCAGGACAACGGCGGCACCGCCGGCGGCGGCGTCGACACGTCCGCGCCGCAGACGTTCACGATCACCGTCACCGCCGTCAACGACGCGCCGAGCTTTATTGTCGGCCCGAACCAGACCGTCATCGAGAACGCCGGCCCGCAAACGGTCGCAGCGTGGGCGACGGCGATCAGCGCAGGTCCGGCCGATGAGGCGTCGCAGACGCTCACCTTCAACGTCACCGGCAACACGAACACGGCCCTGTTCAGCACCCAGCCAACGGTCGCGTCGGACGGGACGTTGACGTACACGCCGGCGGCTTTGCGAGCGGCCTCGCCACGATCACGCTGGTGCTGCAGGACAACGGCGGCACCGCCAACGGCGGCGTCGACCAGTCAGCGCCGGTCACGTTCACCATCACCGTGGTGCCGGTGAACGATCCGCCGACGGCCGTCAACGACAGCGCGACGACCGACGAAGACACGGTGCTGACCGTGCCCGCTCCCGGCGTGCTCGGCAACGATGTGGATCCGGATCTGGGAGATATCCGGACCGTGACCGCGGTGAACGGCGCCCCCGCAAACGTCGGGACGCCGGTGACGCTGGCCAGCGGCGCCATAGTCACTCTCAACGCCGACGGCTCGTACGTGTACGACCCGACGGAGTCGCCGCCTTCCAGGCGCTGGGCCAGGGCCAGACCGCGACCGACTCGTTCACCTACACGATTCAGGACAGCGGGGCGCTGTCGTCGTCCGCGACGGTGACGATCACGATCAACGGCGTGAACGACGTCCCGGCGCTCGACCTCGATCTCGACGACGACGGCGGCACGCCGCCGGTGACCGGTACCGGGTTCGCGATCACCTTCACGGAAGGTGGTCCGCCCGCGTTCATCCAGGACGAGGCCGACGCGACCATCACCGACGTCGACAGCGCGAACCTGACGTCGATCACGGTCACGATCACCAACGTGCTCGACGCCCTGCAGGAGAAGCTCGACGTCGATCTCGTGACCGGCGGCTTCGACCGCCAACTTCACCAAGAGCTTCGACGAAACCACGACGCCGGGCGTGGCCGTGTTGACCATCACGGCGACGACGCCGCAGCCGCTGGCTGATTTCATCACCCTGCTGCGGCGCGTGACGTACCAGAACCTCGACGGCGGTCCCGACACGACGGCGCCGCGCACGATCACGTTCGTCGTCAACGACGGCGTCGGCAACAGCAACACCGCGACGACGACCGTGACGATCGCGGCCGTGGACGATCCGCCGACGGCGGACAACGACAGTTACACCGTCGCCGAGGGCGCCACGCTGACCGTGCCCGCGCCGGGTGTGCTCGACGGCGATACCGATCCGGAAGGTGACACGCCGATCACCGCGGTGCTCGTGGGCGGGCCCACCAACGCCTCGTCCTTCACGCTGAACGCGGACGGGTCGTTCACCTACACGCACAACGGCAGCGAGACGACGACCGATACGTTCACCTACCGCGCGGTAGCGAACGGGCTCCAATCCGCGCTGGCGACCGTGACGATCACGATCACTCCCGTCAACGATGCGCCCGCGATCACCGCGGGCGGAACGTTGAGCTATACGGAGGGCCAGGCGCCGCAGGCGATCGACACCACCATCACCGTCACCGACGCGGACAGCCCCAACATCGCGTTTGCGACCGTCCAGATCACGGGCAACTACGTCAACGGCCAGGACGTGCTCGGATTCACCCCGGCGTTCGGGATCAGCAGCGTCTTCGTCCCGGCGACCGGCACGCTGACGCTCAGCGGCAACAACCCGATCGCCAACTATCAGGCGGCGCTGCGGACCGTGACCTACGTCAACGCCTCGAACAACCCGTCGACCGCGCCGCGCACGGTGAGCTGGACCGTCAGCGACGGCACTAACCTGAGCAACACGGCCCTGAGCACGATCACGGTCACGTCGGTGAACAGCGCCCCGATCGGCGGCATCGACGCGTGGGAGACGTTCGGGAACACCGAGCTGCGGGTCGGCACGGGACCGGCCGCGACGCCGCACGTGCTCGATGCCACGCCCGCCAACGGCGTGCTCGCCAACGACACGGATCCGGAGGGCAACCCGATCGCGGTCACCGGCCTCGTCGGCGCCGGCTGCGGCGCGGGCGTCTTCACGTGCGCCACGGCCGGAGGCGGGACGGTCACGATCCAGGCGAACGGCACCTTCAGCTACACGCCGCAGGCCGGCGACGTGACGAGCGACAGCTTCCAGTACATCGCCACCGACACGCCCTCGTCCGGCCTGCCGGCCAGCGTCATGGTCACCGTGAACCTGACGCTGCACGGGCGGATCTGGTACGTGGACGGCGCCGTCGCTGGTCCCGGCACCGGAACATCGAGCGATCCGTTCAGCGCGCTCCCGGCGACGATCGGCGACGCGGACGACTTCATCTTCGTCCACGACTCGACGGTGACCGGCGGCATCACGCTCCAGAACGGGCAGAAGCTGTACGGCGAGGGCTTCGGCCTCTCGATCGATCAGGCCCTGAACGGCAACGCCGCGCCGACCGTGCCTCGTCGCGCCGGGGACCCGCCCGGTGATCAACGCGACGAGCGGGAACGCCGTCGGCGTCCTCGCCAACACCGCGAACGGCAGCCTGACCAACGTCGAGATCCGCGGCCTCACGCTGTCGACGACGGGCGCGGCGTCGAACGCGATCGACGTGACGACGGCCAACGCGGCCAACGTCGGCGTGACGATCAGCGACATCGTGGTGACCGGCGCGACGGCGGAAGGGATCGACATCAACCAGGCCAGCACCGGGTCGGCGACGGTGTCGATGACGAACGTCACCGTGACCTCCACCGGCACCGGCATCGATCTCGACGAGACGGCCGGCACGTTGACCGTGACCGGCTTCAGCGGAATCATCATCACCGGCGCCACGGCAGGGTCGGGCATCGTCGTCACCAACGCGACCTTCGACGGCACGGCGGGCGGGGCCTACCAGCAGGTGGCGGGCGGCACGACCGCGGTGGGTTCGCAGGCCGACACGGTGGGCGGCGCGGGCATCGTCCTGACCAACGTCTCGGGCGACCTGGCGTTCACCGATCTCGATATCTTCACCGCCGCCGGCGCCGCATTGCAGGTGACTGGCACGGGCGCGGTGAACGCGGGTGCAGGCACGGGCACGCGCGTCGCCGTCGCGCCGGGCGCGGGGACGCTGCAGTCGATCGGCGGCCCGGTGCTCAGTATCACCAACGCCACCGCGGATCTCCCGCTCGGCTCGGCGACCGTGACGAGCAGCGCCACGACCGGTATCACCCTGAACACCGCGTCTGGAACCGGTGTCGGCGCCGTTGGGGTCCATCGCCAACACGACCGGGATCTCCGTCGACGTCGTCGGCGGCACGGTCTCGCTGAACTATGGCGGCAACGTCACGCAGGCGAACAACGCCGCGATGGTCTCCGTCAGCGGCGGACACGCCACCGGCACGATCACGTTCAGCGGGACGCTGAACGCGACCAACGGCACGGGGCTGCAATTCACCGACGCCGACAGCACGACGTTGTACAACTTCACCGGCACGACGACGCTGAACGGCGGCGATGCGGGCATCGACATCACCGGCGGGTCGGCCGGAACGTTCACGTTCGGCGCCGGGACGACGATCACCAACCCGTCCGGCACTGCGTTCCTGCTGTCGGCCAGCAATGCCAATGTCACCTACAGCGGCACGATCAGCGACAACACCGGGTTCGCGGTGGACATCAGCGGCCACGCCGCGGGCACGGTGACGTTCCAGACCGGCTCGATCACGTCCACTGGCACCGGGCCTGCAGGTCGGCAACAGACACCGGCGGCGACGATCAACTTCAACAGCCCGACGATCGCGCTCACGACCGGGGCGAACAAGGCGGTGACGCTCGACGTCGGCAACGCGGGCGGCACGATCAACTTCAATCCCGGCGGCGGCGGCACCGGCCTCGACATCACGACGACGACGGGCACGGGCTTCTCGGCGCTCGGCGGCGGCACGATCACGCGTGCAGGGCACGGGCAACAGCATCAGTGCCAGCGCCGGCATGGCGCTCGACATGGCGACCGTCATCGTCGGCGCCGGCGGCGTGACCTTCGGGACGCACCACGTCGGGCGGCGGGGCCAACAGCGTCAAGCTGGCCAGCGTCACCGGCGGCGCGATTGCGCTCGGCACCGGCAGCCTCACCGGCGCGACCGGCCGCGGCGTTCCTGGTCGGCGACGGCATCGGCACGGCCAATACCGGCGGCACGGCCGCGATTACCTACGGCGGCACGATCACCACGACCGGCACGGCGCGCCCGGTGGACATCCAGGATCGCGCGGCCGGCGCCGGCAACATCACGCTGTCGGGCACCATCACTCACGCCAGCGGCAACGCCAGCGGCATCTTCATGGACGACAACGCCGCCGGCACCATCACGTTCTCTGGCGCCAACAGCGTGCTCAACGGCGGCACGGCGACCGCCGTCATCCTCACCGACAACACCGGCGCGACGATCAACTTCACCGGCGGCGGGCTGGACATCGACGCGACCAGCGGCGGCGGGTTCCACGCCACCGGCGGCGGCACCGTCAACGTCACGGGCATCGAACAACACGATCAGCACGACGACCGGCACGGCGTCGAACGTCGCCAACACGACCATCGGCGCGAGCGCGCCTCACCTTCCGGAGCATCTCCGCCAACGGCGCCGCGAACGGGATCGTGCTGACCAGCACGGGCACCGGCAGCTTCACGGTGACGGGCAACGGCGCCACCGGCGACGGCGGCCTCTGCAACCGCAACGCGAGCGGCGGCACCATCCAGAACACGACCGACGATTGCGTGTCGGCTCACGAACGCGCAGAACGTCACCCTGCGGCAGATGGACTTCCTCGAGCGTGCGGCAATACCACGACCCTCGGCCGCGGACGGCACCGGAGAGCACCGGCGAGCACGCCGTCGAGGTCGTCGGCGGCAGCAACGTCGTGCTGTCGGCGATCACCGTGAACAATCCCGCGGCCACCGGCGTGCTGGTGCGGGACGTCGGCGGGACCAACCGGATCGACAACAACAGCCTCATTACCCACATCGACGCCCGGGCGTCGGCGACCGGCCACGGCGTCTACGTCTTCAACAACAACGTCAACATGACCCTGTTCGACTTCAGGAACAGCCGGATCACCAACAACGTGTCCGGCGAGCGCGACGTTCTTCGTGGCCAACGGCGGCACGGCGAACATGCAGGCGGACGTCCGGGACAGCAGTCTTCGACGACCTGAGCAATCAGGCCCTCACGATGGCGGCCGGAGGCGTGGTCGCCGACGCACGCGGGACGCTGACCAGCAACGTCATCAACAACGACTTCCTGAACGCCAAGGGTGTCAACGAGAACAACCTGGGCGTGCTGGTCAACAACGGCGCGACCCACGTGAGCTTGGTTCAGGACAACCTCTTCGAGAACATCGCCAAGGACGGCACGATCGCCAACACCAGCATCGTGCGCACGCAGAACAGCGGCGGCGAGATGAAGGCGACGGTCAACGGAACACGATCCAGAACATCGCCTACGGGGTCGGCGCCGGTGGTCGTCACGTGATCGGGCACGTTTTCGAGCCGTTGGCCTTCAACGCGGCGACTTCACCGACGCTCGACCATCGACGAACAACACCGTCAGCAACGTCACCTACACGGCGACGAACCGCGAAGCGATCTTCGATCGACTACCGCCGCCCGCGTCCGGCGGCAACGTGACGATGCCATCAACAACAACATCAACATGCCCACGGCGGGCACACAGCAGCCGTGGAACTGCGGTTCCGTCAGACCAACGCCGCGCACGGTGAACGTGCTCGTCAGCAACAACGACATCGACGCACCAGACACGGCGGTGAACTTCCTCGACGTCGACGTCGGAGGCCGCGGCGACCGTGCAACGCGACCGTCACGGCAACAACGACTTCACCAACACGAACGCGTCGCCCGGCACACGATCGGCGTGACGTCCGAATCAGCGACGTCCGCGCTCTGCGCGCAACGTCAGCGGCAACACGCTGAGCCGGCGGTGGCACGACCGTTGACGAGACGGCGGGGACGATCACGGTGACGCAAGCCAGCGCGGCGCCGCGACTTGCGTAGCGGCGCAACGGGATGCCGCAGGGGCAACGCTACGCGTGCTCGGCGCGCCGTGGCTTCGGTCGTCCGGCCTGCATCATGCCGTACAGGCAGCGGTAGCGAATGCAGTTCATCGAGAGGAGGTACGAATGGCGGAACCGTTCTTGTCTGAGATCCGGATCATGTAGCTTCGAATTCGCGCCGCAAGGGGTGGGCGCTGTGCAACGGCCAGCTCCTGCCGATCAACCAGAACCAGGCGCTGTTCTCGCTGCTCGGGACGACGTTCGGCGGCGACGGCCGGGTGAACTTCGCGCTGCCCGACCTGCGCGGCCGCACGCCGATCCACGTCGGCAGCGGCCACACGCTCGGCGAACGAGGCGGCGAGCAGGCGCACACGCTGTCGATCGCCGAGCTGCCGACGCATCACGCATGTGCCAACGCACGAACGTCCAGCCGACCACGAGCACCGACCGGACTGCACCCATGCACGAACGTGCTGGCCGAGGCGAACCTCGACAGCTACGCGGCCGCCGGCACAGCTCGTCGCGATGGCATCCGGGCACGATCGTCAACGTCGGCGGATCGCAGGCGCACCTGAACATGCAGCCGTTCCTGACGCTGACGTTCTGCATCGCTCTGCAGGGCATCTTCCCAGTCCCGAACTGAGAGGAGTCGGCGATGGCACAGCCATATGTTGGCGAGATCCGGATGTTCGCGGGCAACTTCGCCCCGGCCGGCTGGATGTTCTGCGAAGGTCAGCTGCTGCCGATCACCGAGAACGAGACGCTGTTCCAGCTGATCGGCACGACCTACGGCGGCGACGGGGAGTCGACGTTCGCGCTGCCGGACCTGCGAGGCCGGATCCCGCTCCATCAGGGCAACGGCTTCATCCTCGCCGAGACCGGCGGTGCCGAGGAGATCACGCTGACGGTGCAATCAGATTCCCGCGCACAGCCACCCCATGCTGGCGACAAGTCGGCAGCGGCGACGGCAAAGGCGCCGACAGGAGCGCTCGTTCAGCGTCGTCCAAGGCGACGTCTATACCGACGTCACGGTTCGGCGCCCGCGAATGCAGTCCGCAGCAGCGATCTCGTCCGACGGGCGGTAGCCAGCCGCACACGAACTTCCAGCCGTATCTGTGCGTGAATTTCATCATCTCGCTGTTCGGCATCTTCCCGTCCCCGACTTAGAGAGGCGCTCGAGTGTGGAGCGGAGACCCGGGAATAGACGAAGGAGAGGAGATGGCCGATCCGTTTGTGGCTGAAATCCGGATCTTCCCGTTCAACTTCGCGCCCAGGGGGTGGGCGTGGTGCGACGGCCAGCTCCTGCCGCTGTCGCAGAACACCGCGCTGTTCTCGCTGCTCGGGTACGACGTACGGCGGCGAACGGGCGATCGAACTTCGCGCTGCCCGACCTGCAGGGCCGCGCGCCGATGCATCCCGGACAGGGGCCGGGTCTGTCACTCGCATGACCTCGGCGAAACGGGCGGCTCGGAGACAGTGACGCTGCTCGAGAGCGAGATCCCGCTCACACGCACGCGCTGCGCGCCTCGTCAGAAGACGGAATCGATCCACGCAGCCAGCGGCAGCAGCTGGCGACCGGGATCAACAGAGTGTGATCTACGCACGCTCCGGCTCACCGCTCGTCGATGGCCCCGGAGGCACTGGCGCCGGCCGGCGGCGACCAGCCGCACAACAACCTGCAGCCGTACCTGACGTTCTACTTCGCATCGCGCTGCAGGGCGTGTTCCCGCCACGAACCTGATGGCGGAGCGATTCGCGCAGTCCAGTCGCTCGGTGACGCTGCGACCGGCGACGCCCGACGACGAGCCGTTCCTGGCGCGGGTGTATGCCGGCACCCGCGCCGCGGAGCTGGCGACGGTGCCGTGGACCGACGAGGAGAAGGCCGCGTTCGTGCAGATGCAGTTCGCGGCCCAGGCCAGGCACTATCGCGAGCACTACCCCGACACCAGCTTCGACGTCATCCTCCTCGACGCCGAAGCCGTCGGGCGGCTCTACGTCGCCCGCTGGACCGACGAGATCCGCATCGTCGACATCGCGCTGCTGCCCGAGTTCTGCAATCGCGGGATCGGGACGACACTGCTGCGCGAGCTGCAGGCCGAAGCCGCGGCCGCCGGCAAGCCGCTGCGCATCCACGTCGAGCGCTTCAATCCGGCGCTGAGGCTGTACGAGCGGCTCGGGTTCACGCAGATCGAAGACAAGGGCGTCTATCTGTTCCTCGAGTGGAATGATCGGCGTTCGGGATCCGGGGTTCGGGGTCCGGGAGATCAAACACAATCGTCCGGCCCTGATCAGTAGCTCTCTCGAGCCCCGAATCCAACGCCTTCGCAAAATTCTGCGACGTCCACCGTCATCCCGCGTCGCAGTTCCTGCGATCCTTCGAAGACCATCGGCTCAGCCACTCCGCGCATCGCTGAATGGATCCGCACGCCTGCGATCCGGTACGAATTGCGCATGTCCGACGATGGTAGGATGGAGGCGCGATGACGATCGACGAGCTGCACCAGACGGTCGTTGAGGGCTTCGCCGAAATGCGGCGAGAGTTCGACGGGGTCGACGTGCGGTTCCGCGAGACGGACGCGCGGATCGACGCGCGGTTCGGCGAGATGGACGCGCGGCTCCGCGAGCAGGAAGAGACTATCCGCCGCCACTTCGACGTCATGGTCGAGAAGGTCGAGGCGTCGGTGCGACTGGTCGCCGAGGGGCACGCGCATCTGGCGACCGTCGTGGGCAACCACGAAGTCCGGCTCCAGGCCATCGAGAAGCACTCCTGATCCCCTCGGACAAGGCTACAAGCTAACTCATAGACCTGCCGCGCCTGTAAGACGCGAGCGGTTACTACACGCGGTTGAACGTCGCCGTGTACGTCGTGCCCGACGCGGACGTCCACCCAGGCACCAGGAACAGTTGGAAGCGTCCCAGCCTGCGGCTCTCGACCCAGTAGGTTCCCTGCGCCAGCGTCGGCGCACGCGGGCCGAGGAAGCGGACGATGAACCTGTTCGGATCGGCGATGGCGCCGGTGGACTCTGCGTTCGGTACGTCGTCCACTGCGTTCAGCCGCAAGGTGATGGATCTCGACGAGGTTCGTACGGTGAGCGACTGGCCAGCGCAGTTCTCGAACTGATACCTCTGCAGCCAGCCGCCGTCGGCAGCGGGCTGCGGATTCTGGGCGTGGGCCTCGTCCTCGTACAGGCCGTTGACGGCCACGAGCGACGCGGTCGCACACATACCAAGCTTGATCGCCTGACGTCGTGAAGATTTCATGGCGTGAGCGTTCTCCTCGCTCAGGCTCTCGTCCGGAGTCAGTGGCCAGTGCAGTGTGTTCGGGGAGACACGCAGCGGCTGCTGCGGGTTTCGGATGCCTCGATGTGCGCACGGCTGTCCGTGCTGGCACACGGGCTGGCGCATGGAGCTGCGCGCGCCTGCACGCCGGGACGCGCGCGTGCGCGGCGACTGAGAGTCAGGGACGTTTTGTGCGACGACAGGCTACGTGAAAATCGCCTGGTATTGCATGCCCCGATCGCGCGGACCGATCGGGACGAGAAAGAGATCGCAGGATCCGACCTCGTGCTCGAGCCGGTAGATGCGCTGCGGCCACACCGGTCCGGGCGGCCCGAGGAACACCAGCGAAAACGGCCTGCGACGGGTGTCAGGCGCGCTCGTTCCGCCGCCGAGCGCCGATGCTTCGATCAGCGTCACCTCGATCGCCTGTTCGGCGTCCGCCGAGAGGCGGAAGCGCTCGCCGATCCGCGGCGCGAACGTCTCGAGCGTCATTGACTCCAGCATGCGCGGAAAACCTCCGGGTGCAGCGTAGCGCGTGGAGAGCGATCGCCCCCACGGAGAAACCCGGACGCAGCTCGTCCGCGCTCCGTATCGTCGCGGATCGCGCACACTTCCATCGCGTCGTGAGCCGCGACCGCACACGCAAGAATTTACGTCGCGAGATCGTAGATCGCGCGCGCACTCTCTGCTAGAATCCGCAGCGCAATCTCCCCTAGTTCGTTCTCTGGCTTTACTCTGATTTTTCGCCGTCACTCCCGGAACCGATCATGACAGTGCCTACGTGAATATCGCCTCGTAGACCATGCCCTCGGCGTCGGGACCGATCGGCACCAGGAAGATCTCGTACGAGCCCAGCTCGTCGTGCACGACCTCGTAGATGCGCTGCGGCAGGACGGGCGTGCGCGGCGTGCGGAACGAGAGCGAGAACGGGACTCGTCTCGCGGACGTTTCATTCGCGCGACCGGCGGCGCCGAGCGGGCGCGCCTCGATCAGCTCCGCGGCGATGTCGGTGTCCGGACTCGGGCGGATCCGGAATCGCTCGCCGACCCGCGGCTGGAACGCTTCGACGGTCAGGGTCTCCAGGCTGTTCGACATGACCGCAATCGTATCGCTTGTCGTCGCTCGTTTCTTGTCGTTGCTCGTCGTTCACGTGAAAGGAGTCGCGAATGTCCAAAGCAGTACCACCTCTTCCCCCGCCCACCATGCCACCGATGCTCGGCTACACGGTACACGCGTACCTCGACTTAGGCAGGCCGCCGATCATCGTCATTTCACAGGGGCTCCAGAACACCTTCATCAAACCCGCCAATCCCGCGGATGGCAGTTACTGGATTGCTATCCTGGATGCGAACAACCCCTTGAACAAAGTCATGGAGTTCATCGTCCCGAGCACGAACAACGCGACGGTGCCCGCGGGTCTCGATACCTACATGAGCAACCCGAAGTATCTGTTCGCGGTCGCGACCCAGAGCCTGGCCAATACGTTCGTGCCGCAGGGGGACTTCTACGACTACCTGGCGGCTCACGGTGCCGGACGCGAGTTGCAGCGGTTGGAGCAGCTCAACCTGCACCAGAGTTGCGGATCGGTCTCCGGCGTGAGCTATATCCTCACGGGACAGGGCGGGCCGCCAAACGGTAGCAGCCCGGCCTACGAGGTCGGCATGCAGTCCGCGCCGGCGATGCTGGTGATGTCGCTCATGCCGCTGCCGAACGGACAGCCGCCCTACTCGCTCTGCGACAGCTACACGTTCGTCACGCGGTAGAGCACTTCTCATTTCTGTAGTGTCCGCCTTCAGGCGGACCGAGCGAAGTCCGGCTGAAGCCGGACGCTACAGGGAAATGGAAACTGCGCCAGTCATCGATTGAAGCCCGTGCCCCGGCAAGAACCACTCGTGTCGAATGGATGGTGTTTCCGCCGGGGCACGCTCGATCGGATGATCTTCGACGCGGTGGTCGTCTTCAACGAGTACCGGCTGCCGTCCCGCTTCGCTCCAACCGACATCGTCATCGACGTGGGCGCGCACATCGGATCGTTCGCCTACGCGGTGGTGTCGAGAGGCGGCGAGCACGTCTACAGCATCGAGCCGGATCGCGCGAACTGCGCGTGCGCGCGGGAGAACCTGAAGCCGTACATCGAGCGGGGCTGCGTGCAGCTGATGGAAGGCGCCGTGTGGCGTTCCGATCCGAACGACGACGAACTGCGCTTCGACGGTTATCAAGTCTTCCCGCCGTCGTTCCCCAGCCTGGCAGGCATCCTCAATACGGGCGGCGGCTCGGTCATGTGGGGTGCCGGCGATCGGGTCGCAAAGGTCGCCCTCGATGATGTGATCGATCTGGTCACGAGTCATGGCGAGCGCCGGGTCCGGCTGCTCAAGCTGGATTGCGAAGGCGCCGAATGGCCGGCCCTGCTGACGTCGCGGCGGCTTCATCTGATCGACGAGATCGCCGGAGAGTTTCACGAGATCGGTGGACCCTTCGTGGAGATCAGCGAGGATCGGCTGTCGAACGTGCAGATGTTCCAGAGCGATCGCGTCGCGCGCTTCACCATCGACGAGCTCGTTCGCGTCCTGCAGGAGGCGGGATTCCTCGTCTCGCACTTCCGGCATCGGCGGCCCGACGGCGCGCTCGAGGGCCTTGGGCTTTTTTTTGCCACACGAGAGCAGGGCCGAACCTGAGGGAGCCGTGAACGACTCGAGGGCGCGCGTCAGGCTGATCGTCATCGGCTACAACGTCGCCGGTACCGGACTGACGCGCGTGATGCACAGCGTCGTGGGTCGCCTGGCAGACCGGCACGAGATTCACTATCTCGGGATCGGCTACTCGGGCGACGTCGTTCGCGATCGCGGCCTGACGATCTACCCGACCAACCCGAAAGGCGGCGACGTCTTCGCGGCGTTCCAGGCCAGGCGGCTCATCGACGACATCCACCCAGACGTCGTCTTCATCCTGCACGACCTCTGGCTCTTCGAGTATTACCTGCGCCTCCTCGGCCCGTATCGGAACGGCCTGAAGATCGTCGCCTACATCCCCCTCGACGGGGCGATCGTTCGCGCGGAGGACGCGGCGGCGCTCGAGCGGTCCGACCGGGTCGTCGCCTACACGCACTTCGCGCGCGCGCAGTTCGAAGGCGCTTTCGATCGGCTGCGTGAAAAAGACCCGTCGCGCGAGTTCCCGTCGGTGGAGGTCATTCCGCATGGCCTCGATCGGGATCGGTTCTTTCCCTTTCCGGAATTGACGCGGGCTGCATTCGCATCAGCGGGCCGCGCGCAGGCGAAGAGGCGCGTGTTCGGCGAGCCGAGTGACGGCTCCGAGTCGTTCGTGGTCCTGAACGCCAGCAGGCCCGACAAGCGAAAGCGAGTCGATCTCACGGTGAAAGGGTTTGCCAGGTTTGCCGCCGGCAAGCCGCCGGGCGTCAGGCTCTGCCTGCATCACGCGATCATGGACGAAGCCGCCGAACGCGAACTCGCGCGCGTCATCCGCGACTGCGGGATCGGCGAGCGCGTGTCGCTGAACCCGCTCGGCAGCCGCATCGTCAGCGACGCGGAGCTGAACCTGCTCTACAACGCGTGCGACGTGGGGATCACCTCGTCCATGGGCGAAGGCTGGGGACTCGTCAGCTGCGAGCATGGCGCCGCCGGCGCCGCGCAGATCGTTCCGGACCACACGGCGTGCTCCGAGCTGTGGCGCGGCCGCGCCGAGCTGGTTCCGCCCGTCAGGAGCTATACGCCGGAGTTCTCGGTGCTGGAAATGGGCGAGGTCTCCGCCGAAGGCGTCGCGCACGCGCTGGAAGCGCTCTATCGCGATCCCGCGCGCGTGCAGGAGCTGTCCCGTGCCGCCGCGACGGAGAACCCCGCGCACTCGTGGGACGCCGTCGCCGCGCAGTTCGACGACCTGATCACGAGGGTGTCAGGCAGTGAATCGTGAACGCGTGGTCCCCCATCACGAGGCGGGTCATGCGACATCCTTGCCGGCATGTTCCGCGAGCACCTCGTTGATCAGCGTCTGGTAGCCGACCTTTCTTCGCCGCGCTTCTTTGCGGAAGCGCTCCAGGACGTCCGGGTCCACGCGAATCGCGATCAGCTGACGCGCCGCTCCACCAAGCGGCGGGCGGCCCACCCGACGCATCCCCCGGAGTTGTTTGGCCGACGCCTCCGGAATTTCCGAGAAGTCAATCCGTCGAGTTGGCGTCATGCGCCGTCCTTTCCTTACGGCTCGCGCGCCTCGCGCTGATGATGCGGATCGCTTCGCCATCTCCCGACCTCCTGATTGTGTATGCGAGCATGAGCACGCGACCTGCCGAGGACCGGCCCAGCCGGAGGAACCGAACCTCGTGCGCCGAGTGCGTCAAGTCGGGACCGTCCAACGCATCCGGGTCCGCAAACACGGTCATGGCCTCGTCGAACGAGACCCCGTGTTTGCGGAGGTTGGAAACAGCCTTGCCCGTGTCCCACTCGAACACAATTCAGTATATACAAAATGACCGCCATAGCCGAGGCCAAACAGCCGGCAGCGAGGCGCCCGCCTCCGCGCCGAAGGCGCTTCGGCGAGGTCTCGAGGGCGAAGCCCGTCGGACAAGAATTGATGGGCCCATCAGCCGCGGCTCACGATAAAGTCGGCCCCAAACCGCTCAGGGGGATTTGACGATGACACGAACGACTTGCCGCGTGCTTGGAACGCTGGTGCTGCTGTTCGGCCTGGCGGGAGCGGCCCGCGCGCAGGTCACTGCCGCCGACTACGACCGCGCCATGGGCCTTCGCGATCGCTGGATGTACCTGACCGACGGCGTCGCCGAGCCGGCGACGTGGGTCGACGGCACCATGCGCTTCTACTACCGCAAGACCGTCAAGGGCGGATTCCAGTTCGTGATGGTCGACGCACAGTCGCTCCAGCGGCAGCCCGCCTTCGACCACGACAAGCTCGCCGCCGCCCTGAGCGCGGCGACCGGCGACGAAGTACACCGGCCTGCGGCTGCCGTTCGACACGCTTCCGCTTCGCGAACGGCGAACGCACGATGGAGATCACGTTCAACGAATCGGGGTGGACGTGCCGGCTGCCGGAGTACACGTGCGCGGCGCGGACCGGCGGCGGCGGGCGCGGCGGCCAGCCGCGCAGCTTCGGCACGACTCGCGACACCTCGGTCGCGCCCGACAATCAGCCCAAGGCGTCGCCCGACGGGCGTTGGGACGCGTTCGTCAGCAACCACAACGTCGTCGTGCGGGCCCGCGGCAGCCAGACGGTGAAGGCGCTCAGCAGCGACGGGTCGGCTGGCAACGCCTACGACCCGGAGTCGATCGCCTGGTCGCCGGACTCGACCAGGATTGCCGCCTATCGCGTCCGCCCGGGCTTCCGCCGCATCGTCCATCGCGTCGAATCGTCGCCGGCCGACCAGGTGCAGCCGAAGCTGCACGAGCAGCTCTACGTCAAGCCGGGCGATGCCGTCGACCTCGATCAGCCGGCGATCTTCCACGTCGAGCCGGCGAAGCAGCTGGCGATTGCCACCGACCTCTTCCCGGACCCGTACGTGATGTCGCGCCTGACGTGGCGGCGCGACAGCAGGACCGTCGCCTTCGAGTACACGCAGCGCGGCCACCAGGCCATCCGCGTCGTCGAAGTCGACGCGGCGACCGGCGCGGCGCGGGCGGTGGTCTCGGAGGAACCGAAGACGTTCTACAACAGCTGGCGCAAGTTCAGCCACGACGTCGACAACGCCGGCCGCGAGATCATCTGGATGTCCGAGCGCGGACGGTTGGAACCACCTCTACCTGTACGACGGCGCGGCCGGCCGGGTGAAGAACCAGATCACGAAGGGCGAATGGGTCGTGCGCGGCGTGACCAGGGTGGACGAAGCGAAGCGGCAGATCTGGTTCAGCGCCAGCGGCATGTATCCCGGGAAGGATCCGTATCTCGTTCACCACTACCGCATCGACTTCGACGGCACCAACCTCGTGACGTTGACCGAAGCGGACGCGAATCACGATGTGCGCTTCTCGAGCGACATGAGCTACTACGTCGACACCTACTCGCGCGTCGACCTGCCGACCGTCTCCGAGCTGCGCCGCACGAGCGATCGCTCGCTCGTCGCGACGCTCGAGAAACCCGACGTCTCGGCGCTCGTCGCCGCGGGGTTCAAGTACCCCGAGGTGTTCACGTCAAAGGCCCGCGACGGCAAGACCGACATCTGGGGCGTCATCGTCAGGCCCGACGAATTTCGACCCGAAGAAGAAGTATCCGGTGATCGAGAACATCTACGCCGGCCCGCACAGCTCGTTCGTGCCGAAGACGTTCTGGCCCTTCGGCCCGCACTCGTCCGGCGACAAGGTCATCGGCATGCAGGCGCTCGCCGAGATGGGTTTCATCGTCGTGCAGATCGACGGGATGGGGACGAGCAACCGATCGAAGGCGTTTCACGACGTCGCCTGGCAGAGCGTCGGCGACGCGGGGTTTCCGGATCGGATCCTCTGGCACAAGGCCGCCGCCCGGAAATACCCCTCCTACGACATCACGCGGGTCGGCATCTACGGCGGCTCGGCCGGCGGCCAGAACTCGGTCGGCGGGCTGCTGTTCCACCCCGACTTCTACAAGGTCGCGGTGTCGTTCGCCGGCTGCCACGACAACCGCATGGACAAGATCGGCTGGAACGAACAGTGGATGGGCTATCCGGTGGACGATCGCTACGGCAAGTCGTCGAACGTCGACAACGCCGGCAAGCTGCAGGGGCAGGTGCTGCTGATCGTCGGCGAGCTCGACATGAACGTCGATCCGGCGTCGACGCTGCAGGTGGTGAACGCGCTGATCAAGGCGAACAAGATGTTCGACCTGCTGGTGATTCCGGGCGGCGGCCACGGCGCCGGCCGCACCAACGGACCGATCGAGTACGGCACGCGCCGTCAGTACGACTTCTTCGTCCGTCACCTGCATGGCGTCGCGACGCCGGATTGGAACCGGACGCTGCACGCGGCGACGCCGTCGAGCGCGCAGTAGGGGTGTCAGGCAGCAGTCGATGCCCTGGCTGTTCGCACGACGCGCGCAAGCGCAGAGTACGCCCACACCGTCAAGGCGGCGACGATCGCGAGAGCCGCCAGATTGCCCCAGAACGCCACGTCGGGCCCTGTTTCCCAAATGAGAGGCTGGGGTTCGGCCGACAGCTGCCACTCGGACCGACCGCGCGTAAAGAGGTCGAACGCGCTGAACATGTTGCCGCCGGCGTGGAGGACCATGCCGGGCAATGTGGAATCCGTGACGTAAGCAAGGGCGCCGTAGACAGCGGCCGCGGCAATGTAGAACGGCAGCAGCACGACGCCCACCTCCGGGTGCGTAAAATGCACAAACCCAAACAGGCTTCCGGTCAAGAGGATCGCGATCACCGGCCCGTTCCGGCGCTCGATCGGCCTTTGAAGGTAGCCACGGAAGGATGTCTCCTCCACCACGCCAGCGACGACGGAACTCATCACGACCCACATCAGAACCGTGACAGCCGGGTACCGCGACACGTCGTCGAGATCTCGTTGCTGGGGGAGCGCGACGAGCCGGCTCAATACTCCCTGAAGGAGCAGTACGCTGGCGAGGCCGAGCAGTCCCGCCAACAGCGCCGGCCCCCAGGCTTCGTGCGGCAGTGCGTTCGCACGGGCATTCGTCCGGCGCGCATCGGCTGTCGCCTGCGGCCATCCCGCTCCTCGCACGAAGTAGCGCCAGTACCACCACAGGTACACCGCCATGAGCGGAACGGCCCACGGCACTGCTGATAGATGCCTCGTGTTCGCCGACACCAGTGCGGCCCACGGCAGGGTACCCGCGGCCGCGGCAGCGACGCCGATCAGAACCGCGCGCCCGACGACGGGGAGACGACGCCAGAGTCGATCGACGAAAGTCATCGGGGGTGTGCGAACGTTCGATCACTAACGCCTGACGGACGTCAGTCCCTCCAGCAGGACGACATCGGAATCCCCTTCTCCGACCGCGGCCAGGATCGAGCGGCCGTCGGACGACCAGGACACGCGACGGGCGATGAACGTGACCGGGGCATGGTGGTGTCAGGCAGTGAATCGTGACTGCCTCGACGTCGTCGTGGACAGTCGAGAGGCCTGATCCTCCAGTGGCCGATCCCGCAATACTTGCGTGGCGCGTCCGCGCCGCGCTCGCACAATCTGCAACTCGCCCGTTGATCTGCCCGGAGTCCCTCCATGATATCGCGCATCTGACGGCCCGCCGTTTGCGATCCCTGCTCGTATGGCGAGACGTCATCGGGTTCAGTTTCCAGGCGCGGTCTACCACGTCATGTCGCGCGGGAACCGCAAGTCGATAATCTTCGAGGATAACGACGACCGGGGGACCTTCATGACCGCGTTCGGCGAGGCTGCACGCGACGCCCAGGTGCGTGTGTATGCCTGCTGTCTGATGGGAACGCACTACCACGCGTTGCTCGATACGCCGCGGGGGAATCTGTCCGAGTTCATGCGCTCGCTCAACACCGAATACTCGAAAGCGTTCAATCGCCGCCATGACCGCGTGGGACATACCTTCGAGCAGCGATTCGAATCGATTGTGGTCCAACGCGAGAAATACCTGCGGCGGGTGGCGCGCTACATTGCCCTCAATCCGGTCAAGGCGCGGCTCTGCGGCGACGCGGCCGATTGGCCATACAGCACGCATCGCGCCACGGCTGGCCTGGAAGACGCGCCGTCATGGCTCCATCTGGATTGGCTACGCTGGGCCTTTCGCGCCGACCTGCTGCCCGATGCCCAGCGCCTCTATCAGGCGTACGTGCGGGATCCGGGCGGCCTCACGTGGTCGTTCGACGTGACGACGGCGCTTGGCACGGACCGGTTCAAGAAGGCGATCGGTGAGTCGCTGAGGGTGGACCGCTGCGGAGAGAACCGGCCGATCCCCGACGAGTGCCGACCCGGTGCACAGCCGCCGTTGGAGCTCGTGTTCTCCGGGGAGGAGCTGGACTGCCGAAGCCGGGACGCACTGATCCTCAACGCGCATGTGACGCACGGCTACCGGCTTGCAGAAATTGCGGCATTTCTGGCTGTGGCTCCGTCTACCGTCAGCAAGGCACTGAGCCGCGCCCGAGGGCGGACGCGCCATGAGGGTGTGCGAGGCGACAGTCACGATCAGACATCGTCCCCGCAACAGCGTTCACGATTCACTGCCTGACACCTCCTAACGCCTCCTAACGCCTGACGGATCCGTCAGTCCCTCCAGCAGGACGACATCGGAATCCCCTTCTCCGACCGCGGCCAGGATCGAGCGGCCGTCGGACGACCAGGACACGCGACGGGCGATGAACGTCGTGCGGTCGCCGAAGTCCGTGACCTGACGCCACTCGCCGGTCGTGGTCGAGAGGGCCCATATGTTGGTGGTCGAACTGTCGGTCAATGCCTGGGCGAGCCATTTCCCGTCCGGGGACAACGCGGGATTGACGATCTGCCAGATCGGCACGCGCGAGGCTGGAATGCGCGCGAGCACGCGAAACGGCGCGTCCTCCGGCGTGGCAGTCCGGATTTCGAATTCCGGCGTGCCATCCATCAGCGGCCGCTCGAAGGAATGGTACAGAGTGGTGCCATCCAGGCCGATCACGTTGCGCAGCCGCTCGGTCCTCACGGTGACGGCCTGCCCCCCGTCAACGGGCACCTTCTTCAGCACGACATCCGTGGCTGCCGCGCCGCCCCGCGTCGAGTAATACACCCAGCGGCCATCCGGCGACCACGCAGGGCCGAGCCCAGGATTCGCGATGTTGCGCAGGTTGCTTCCGTCCGAATCCACCAGCCAGACTCCAAACGTCCACCCCTGGTTGCCGCGCGAAGAGACGAACGCGATGGCGCGGCCATCAGGCGACCACAACGGGACGCCCATGGCCACGCTCGGATCGCGCTCGTGAGTGATCTGGCGCAACGCGCCACTCTCGGTGCTGACCACCCACAGGTTGGCGTGACCGCCGCTGTCGGATAAAAACGCGACTTCCTTGTCGCCCGGCCCGGCCGTAGGTGTGAGGACCTGCCCGGTCTGCCGCGTCAGACGAACTCCGCTGCGCACGTTCTCGGCGGGCAGACCGTCGACTGGATATTTCCAGATGTCGGACTGCAGCTTCATGCGGCTGACGAGTATTGCGCCGCTCCTGGAGATGTCCGGACTGACGTACGACGTCTCGCCCGATGTGACCCGCCGTACGGTTCCATCACTCAGTGTCACCTGCCACAGGCCCAGCACCGGCAAGTACGGCATCGTGCTGCCGCGGCTCGAGCTGTAGACGATAGCCGTACTGTCGGGCAGCCAGGCGAAGCCGCTCATCATGTTGTTGTCATGCGTCAGCTGGCGCGGTTCGCCGCCAGCCGCCGGCGCCACGAACACGTCGAACCTGACGCTGTCACCCCGCTGAAAGGCAATCCAACTACCGTCGGGCGACCAGCGGGGATACAGGTAATACGTGGCGGCCGCGAGCCTGGCGACCACGTCGAACCTGGAACCGTCCGTTGGCGCGGTCACAAGCTCGATGCCCTCCTTTGCCAGCCGGAAAAACGCAAGCCGTCCATCCGTCGCGCCGACGTCGGCACCGCCCACGCTGTTGACGACGCGCCGTGGTACGCCGCCAAGCGCCGGGATCTCCCAGATGCTCCCCTGGAGCTGTCCTGATGCCGCCGGCGAAAAGTAGAAGATCGAGCTCGAGTCGGGCGACCAGCGGGGGTACTCGTGATCGACCGGGTCGCGCGTGATCTGCAGGGGCGCGCCGCTGGCAATGAGCTGCACGAAGAGCTGTCGTCTGCCGCTCACGCCGGCGGTGAATGCGACCGACCTTCCGTCGGGTGAAATGGCCGGAGACTCCTCGAGGCCGGGAAGATCCGTGAGTCGCGTGACGCGAGTATCCGCCGGCGGCGGCTCCGCCGCCCTTCCGAACCTGTCGCGCGTCGCCAGGAAGAGGACGAGGGCTGTCGCGAGCGCGAGCGACAGCGCCAGGACTGCGGGGCGTGGCCACTTTCGGGGCGCCGGCCCTGACGCCGGTCCCGGAGGCGCAGCGATGGCGTCTTCGAGCTCGATCCGCGCGTCCGCGATGTCATGAAGCCGCCGCCTGGCATCCTTCTGCAGGCAACGCGTCAGCATGCGCTTGATGCTCGCCGGCGTATCGTCAGGCAGCGTCGTCCAGTCCGGTTCGGCACCGACGACGGCGGCGATCGTGTCCGTGACGGTCTGCCGTCCGAAAGCCGAAGAGCCCGCCAACATCTCGAAGAGGACGCAGCCGAAAGCCCAGACGTCGGTGCGTCTATCGACCGGCTGACCTCGTGCCTGCTCCGGGCTCATGTACCGAGCGGTACCGATAATCGCACCGGGGGTCGTTACGCCCGCCGTGATGGTCGAGTTCGACAGATCCGGACCGGAGCCTTCCGCGGCGAGCGTTTTTGCGATGCCGAAGTCGAGCACCTTGACGATCCCATCCGGCGTGATCTTGACGTTGGAGGGTTTGAGATCGCGATGAACGATCCCGGATGCGTGGGCGGCATCGAGCGCGTCGGCGATCTGTCGCGCGAAGGGCAAGGCCTCGGACAGGGGCAGAGGGCCCCGGCGCACGCGCTGCTCCAACGTCTCGCCCTCGACCAGCTCGAGCACCAGTGCCGGCACGTCGCCGGCGTCTTCAAGACCGTAGATCGAACCGATGTGCGGATGATTGAGCGATGCGAGCAACCGTGCTTCGCGTGCGAAGCGCGCCACGCGTTCCGCATCCGTCGCGAACGCCGGCGGGAGGACCTTCAACGCGACGTCGCGATTCAGCTTCGTGTCGCGTGCGCGATACACCTCCCCCATGCCCCCGACGCCGAGGGGCGAGAGAACTTCGTAGGGACCAAGGCGCGTGCCCGGGGAAAGGGCCATTCGCGGTCATCATTCTAGCGGCTCTCAGTCCTTTGCGAAGGCGGATCACGCCAGCTTCATCACGCGGCCGATGGCCGTGGACATGCGCTCCCACTCGCTCGCTTCCACCGCCAGCTGCCGGCGGCCGGCTGGCGTGAGCTGGTAGTACTTGGCGCGCCGGCCCAGCTCCGAGACCGCCCACTCGGCTTCGATCCAGCCCTGGTGCTCGAGGCGATGGAGCGCGGGGTACAGTGAGCCCTGGTTGATCTGGAGGACGTCCTGGGAGATCTGCTGGATGCGCTCCGAGATCGCCCAGCCGTGCAGCGACTGGGCCTGCAGCGTCCGCAGGATGAGCAGGTCGAGGGTTCCGGGAAGGAGGTCGGGAACGGTCTGTCGCGTCATGGTGTCGGATGACGACACTATCGCCGTCGGTGCCATGTGTCAACCAGGACGCGGACCGGGACGCGAATTTTGTCACCGGGACGCGGATCGCGCGGGTCTCTGACGTCTCCCGGCAAAACCAGACATGCTGAATCGTGGGTTTTTTGGGTCCTTGAGCCGTTCTGCGAGAGTTTGTGGCTTTATAGATACGAGAAGGAGGAGTCAGCGATGTCAAGACTCGATTGGACGAAAGGCCTGCTGGTGGCCGTCATCACCGCGTCGGCGTTTGCCCAGGCACAGGAGCAGGCCCTGACGCGCACCGCGCAAGATCCCAAGCTCCAGTGGGGGCCGTGCCCTGCATTCATGCCGGCTGGCTGCGGCCTGGCCGTTCTCAACGGCGATCCGGCGAAGCCGAACGCCGACGTATTCCTGCGACTTCAAGCCAATACGACGATTCCCGAGCACTGGCACACGTCCGCCGAGCGAATGATCCTTGTGTCAGGAGAACTTGCGGTCCGGTACCAGAAACAAGCAGAAGTCGTGCTGAGGCCAGGCATGTACGCGTACGGACCCGCGAAGCTTCCACATACCGCCTCGTGTCGCGGGAGCGCACCCTGCGTACTGTTCATCGCATTCGAATCGGCTGTGGACGCGGTACCGATATCGGCGGTTGCAAAGTAGGTCCTTACCTGACCGATCGGCGCCAGGACTCCGCCTTCTCCCGCATCGCCGCCGCGCGTTTCGCCTGCGCCGGATCCCCGATCAGGTTGGTGACCTCGGAAGGATCTGCCTTTAGATCGAACAGCTGCTCGTAGTCCCATTCCGGATAGACCACGTACTTCCAGTCGCGCCGGATCACGCCTTGTGACGAGGGAATGCGGTCGCGGGACGTGACGGTCGGGTGCTCGTAGAAGAATTCCTCGCGCCAGCGCGGGCCCCGTCGGCTCACGTACGCCTGCGCGAGATCGCGGCCCTGCATCGCGGGCGGCGGCGGCAGGCCAGCGGCCACGACGATCGTCGGCGCGACGTCGAGGTTCAGCGCGAGGTCGTCGAGCACACGGCCGCGCGGCGCGCGCGGATCGCGCACGATGAGGGGGACGCGGAGCGCCTGTTCGTAGGGATACCACTTGTCCGCCAGACCGCGGTCGCCGTGGAAGTAGCCGTTGTCGCCGATGACGACGACGAGCGTGTTGTCGTACACCCGCTGCGCCTCGAGCTCGTCGACGATCCTTCCGATTGCGGCGTCCACTTCGGTAATGAGGCGGAAGTACCGAACCATGTACTCCTGATAGCGCTCGGGCGTGTCGAAGCGCCAGTTGAAGCGGATTCGACCTTCGTTCGCATCCCGCGAGAGAAACGGCGGGAGCGACTTCAAGAAGAGGTCTCCTCCAAGGGGCGACGGCGGGACGCGCGCGCCCTCGTACGGCTTCGCGCTCCATTCCTGCGGGAGGTACTGCTCCTTCGCGGCGTCCTCGGCGTGCGGCGCGAAGAATCCGACGGTCAGCAGGAACGGACGGTCCTTCGGCCGCTCCCGCAGGAAGTCGAGCGCGTCGCGCGCGTTCCGCTCCGTGACGTGCACGGGTGCGCCGTCCGGCTGCGCGATCCAATGCCGGCCGTGATACGCGCGGAGAAAATCGTAGTCCTCGGCTCGCGGCGGACCGACGTCGTACTTCCCCGCGTGCCCCGTCCAGTAGCCGGCCTTTCGCAGCAGGCCCGCGTAGGTGTTCGCGAAGGCCTCGGGCGTCAGCGGCTTGCCGAACCGATCGATGCCGTGCCGCGACATGTACTGTCCGGTGAGGAGCGTCGCCCGGCTCACCATGCAGATTGCCGTCGTGACGCGCGCCTGCGCGAACCTGAGCCCGCGTGCCGCCAGGCGATCCAGTCGGGGCGTACGGACGACCCGGTTGCCCGCCGCGCCGAGCGAGTCCCACCGCACGTCGTCGATCACCAGCACGACGACGTTCATCCGGACGTTCATCCGGTCCTGGGCCGGGGCACCGGCGCGCCACGCGACCGCGGCGACAATCCCGCAGAGAATGACAAGCGCTTTCACGCGATCTGGATGGTATCGTAGCGCCCGGAGCACGTCATGCACACATCACGGTTCACGCGTGCGATCGTCTGCGGCGTGATTCTTCTGCCAGTCTCGGCGTCTGCCCAGCCTGCGCCGGGAGCCGCACGTCCGAACGTCGTGCTGATCGTCGCGGACGACCTGGGGTGGAAGGACGTCCAGTATCAAGGATCCGATTTCTACGAAACGCCGAACCTCGATCGGCTGACGCAGCAGGGGATGGTGTTCACGCAGGCGTACGCGGGCGCCGGCAACTGCGCACCGAGCCGCGCGGTGCTGCTCTCCGGCCAATACGGCCCGCGCCACGGCGTCTACGCCGTCGGGAGCACGGACCGCGGCCCGAAGAACCTGATGCGGATGCTGCCGATTCCGAACAAGAGCGGGCTGGCGTCCTCGAGCGTGACAGTCGCGGAAGCGTTGAAGGCAGCGGGCTATGCGACCGGCATCTTCGGCAAGTGGCATCTCGGACCGCCGGACGGGACGACGCCCGCCGCACAGGGCTTCGATACGGTGTTCGATCCGCGTTCGCCGAATCCCAATCTGTGGCGCGACGAGCCGGAGGATCCGAAAGGGGTGTTTTCGCTGACGCGCGCCGCGGCGGCGTTTGCCGAAGCGAACCGGGATCGGCCGTTCTTCGCGTTCGTCTCGCATCACGCGATTCACGTCGCGCTCGAAGCCCGTCCGTCATCGCTCGCGCGTTTCAAGTCCAAGCGCCCGGGCGTGCAGCACACCGACGCGATGTACGCGGCGTGTTTGTTCGACCTGGACGAGGGCGTGGGGCAACTCCTGGATCGCCTGAAAGCGCTCGGCCTCGACAAGAACACGCTCGTGATCTTCACGTCGGACAACGGCGGGACACAGCAGTCGTCGCAGGAGCCGCTGCGCGGCAGCAAGGGCGGGTACTACGAGGGCGGGATTCGCGAGCCGTTCATCGCGTACTGGCCTGGCGTGATCGCGCCCGGAACGCGCAACGCGACGCCGATACACAGCGTGGACCTGTATCCGACGTTTCTCGCGCTCGCGCGTGCAGAAGTGCCGCGCGGAACGACACGCGACGGCGAGAGCCTCGTGCCGCTTTTCGAGAATCCGAAATCCAGGCTGAAGCGTCAGGCGATCTTCTGGCACTTCCCGGGTTATCTGGACGCTCCGGTGATCCGTGGACGCGATCCGGTGTTTCGCACGCGGCCGGTGAGCGTGATTCGCAAGGGCGACTGGAAGCTGCATCTCTATCACGAGGAATGGCAGCTCGATGGCGGCCGCGGGAAGATCGACACGAACCATGCCGTGGAGCTCTACGACATCGCATCGGATATCGGGGAGCGCCATGATCTGGCCGCCAGCAACGCGGCCAGACGCGATGAGCTCCTGAACGATCTGCTGGCGTGGCTCGAGGCGACGAACGCGCCGCTGCCGAAGGAGAAGAATCCCGCGTACGACGGCAAGTCCTCAGCGGCTCCGCTCAGATGACCGGTCACGAACCTCCCCTCACGGCCGCCAGAACGGGTTCACCAACGCGCCATTCCCGGCGACGTCCCACACCGCCACCCGCGCCCATTTCCAGCCGTTCGCTTTGGCTCGCCACTCGAAGGTCTTGCTGCCGAACTCGCGCGCGTCCGCGAGCGCGATGACCTCGCGATGGGTCGTCTGGCCATCGCCCCAGACAATCTCGGCGAATCGAAGCGGGAATGTCCACAACACACGCGCTTTCACCACGATCTCGTTCGCGGACGATGAGGCGAGGTTGACGTCCGGCAGCAGCACTTCTCCCGTGGTGGTGAAGAATTCCCCTTTCGCCAGCGGCGCAAGCGCATCGCCCCATCGATCGAACGTGGGAAGGCGATCGAGCTTTACGTAGTTGATGTTCATGTGCGCGTAGAGCTCGTGCGTGTGGTCGATCTGGAACACGTCCACTTCGCCGAGCAGCCGCTTGCGCAGTCCCTGATTGTTCAACTCGTCGAGCAGGTCCAGCACGCGGTCGCCGAGCCGCGGCGACGAGAGATCAGACGGCATGGCTTTCCATCCGACGCCAAGATAGCTGGCATCGCGGAAGTGGTCGGTCGTCAGAATTCGATCCGGAAACCCTGTCGATCCCTTCGTCCGCGGATGCGTCTGATACATGTCGCCGCCCTCGCGACGCACGAGGTCGAGCATCTCCTTCGCGTCGGCCACGCTGTATACCGTGCCGTATTTCGGGTGCGTCGACATGAACGCCCCGTCCTTCGGACGATTCATGAACCAGTACACGGGCTTTGGAAACGCGAGCGCCCAGTGTCCACCGAGGTGCACGTTGGCTTCCTCGGCTGGAATCAGCAGGAAATCCGGATCCGACTGCGCGCGCAGCGCGGCGAAGTACGCGTGCAGCTCGTCGAGACGCAGATCGGTGAGATCGTTCGGGTGCCCGTCGCCGTGAAAGTCCATGAGCATCGACGCGTCGACCCCCATCGCCTTCAGGACCGGTTTGAACGGCGGCGTCCAGTCGGGGCCGTGTGCGACTGCCTGAACGGTGTCGGCGAAATGCCAGTGCGTGCTGAGCGTTTTGTATCCGTCCAGGGCGCGAAAGCGATCGCCGTTCGTATAGCGAAGCACGTGTGCAAGCACCGACTCCGGCGCGGCGCTCGACAGCAGAAAGAACACGGCCATGCGCTGCGGCCGTCCTGGCGGCGCGTTCACCCAGGGATAGAACTGGAAATTTTCATCCCGGAGTTGGCGGATGCCCAGCGACACGCGCCCGCGGAACGCGCGATGCCAGACGAAGCCGAGGTTGGACGTGAAGTCGCGAGGGAAGAAGTAGGCGTGCGGCGCGGGGAACACCGCCACGCTGCCGCCGGCCGTCTTCAGCGCCAGCGTGCGATAGCGCGCCTGCACAGGCACGCGCTCGGACTGCAATCCGTGCAGCGTGACATGCCGCAGCGCGCCTTCAGTGTCGTAGAAGACGGCCTCGGTGCGCATGTTGTTGCCCGCTTGACGATCAGAGGCCGCCGCCATGTCGAGTCCGGCGTCGTAGTAGTACGCGACGTCCGCGTCATTCGTTGTCAGGACGGCTTCCTGCTGAATCAACCGGCTGCCCGGGTAGAACGTGTAAGCCAACGCGCCGTCGAAGCCGCCCATGCGCAGGCCGTCGAAGACAATCTCCACCCGTTCGCCCTGGCTGCGCGCCGTGGCGCCCCGAAGCTGAAATGTGCTCCGCACGTGGCGCGTTCCGTCGGGGTGCGACGCCGGATCGTCGAAGAAGGCGTACCACCCGCCTCGACGCGTGCCGGTCTCCCCTTGGTAGAAGGGCCGCGCGCCGCGGACGACGGCTTCGCCATCTGGTCCGATGGAGGTGAGGAGCGGCTGCGCGGGGTTGAGCGAGAACGTCGCGCGCCAGGCGCGGGCCGTCTCGTCCGGCCACGTCACCGTCACCGAGTCGGCGCCGCGGACGACGCTGATCGGCCCCGGCTGCACGCCCGTGAGATCGACCGGCACGGACACCGCCGGTACCTGGAGGGGGATGAGGACCAGAGTCGCGAGGAAAGCGCTGCGCACGTTCATGGCGGCAGCAATTATCGCTCGGATGTGAGAGAGCTTACCGCTCGCACGCGCTCACAGGAGTTCCCCGAAAAGCCGGAAATATCGGTCGTTCCAGCCTTCACGTATCCGTTGAAACCGTTCCGGCTCCCATGCCGTGTAGGTCCCGATCGTCTGTTTTGCGCGCGGGGTGTCCCTGCGCGTCCCGAGGATCTTATCGAGGCGAACGATCGGCGGGAACAGAGTCAGAGGCTTCCCTTGACCGTTGTCACGTGACCGGCGGTTTGGCATGATGGCCGCGTGCATCGCCGAAAGTTCCTCCTCGATGGTGGTCGCGCGGCGCTTGGATCCGGTGCGTTCTGGCTCTGTGGGTGTTCGTCACGCACCCCGAACGCCCCGAAGGATGCCTTCCTGGAGTCTCTTGTCGCCGCGTGGGAGGCAGGAATTCCGCAGTCGCTCAATGAGACCAAGATGCCCGCTGTGTCGATCGCGATCGTTCGCGACGGCCGGCTGGCGTGGCAGCGTGCCTTCGGCGTCAAGGACACCGGCACGAACGAGCCGGTAGACGTCAACACGCCGTTTGCGGCGTGCTCCGACACCAAGCCGGTCTTCGCGTACGGCGTCCTGAAGCTGTGCGAGAAGGGCGTGCTGGATCTCGATGCGCCGCTGACGAAGTACACGACGCGGCGCATCACGGCCGATCCACGGATCGAGCGAATCACCACGCGGCACGTGCTCAATCACACGACCGGGTTCCCGAACTGGCGCCAGGGAAAGGATCTCCCGATCGAATTCGACCCGGGATCGCGGAACCAGTACTCGGGCGAGGGCTTCGGCTATCTGCAATCCGTGGTCGAGGAGATCACGCACAAGTCGTTCGTCGACTTCATGCACGACGACGTGCTGAAGCCATTGGGGATGACGGCGAGCCGCGTGGCCTACGAGGAAGGGACCGCCTATGCGCGGCAGGTTGCCCGGCCCCACGACAAGAACGGCAAGCGCTTTCCGGACAATCCGGTCACGCCGCAGAAACGTGCGGAAGACATTGCGCGGTACGGCGCCGCCGCGTCGCTGATGACGACCCCGACCGACTACGCCACGTTTCTGCTGGAGTTCCTCGATCCGAAACCGGCCGACGCCTTCCGGCTGAACGACGCCAGCCGCGCCGAGATGCTGCGGCCGCAGGTGAAGAAGACGGATACCACATGGGAAGGACTGTCGTGGCACCTCGAACAGAACGAGGGAATCCCGATGCTCTTCACCCACGCCGGCTCGGCAAACGGGTGGTACTGCCTCACGGCGGGATGCACGGAACGGCGGTCGGGACTGATGGTGATGCTGAACGGCGACACCTACGTGCCGTTCCTGATGAAGATGCTCGCCAATCCCACGGGGCCGCCGGTCGAGCCGCAGGCCCTCTGGTCGGAGTTTGCCAAACGGTTCTTCGCCGTGTGACGACAGCCGACATCACTGCCGTCGATGTGAAAGCGCGACCTCGAAACACATTAGAATGAGTTCGGGACGACTGAGATTGAGGATGCGGCTTCTCCTATTAGCGGCGCTCGTGTCTGTGGCCGCCAGCCCGGGCCGGACAATCCTCGCGCAGACAGTCCCCGACGCCAGCGCAGGTGAGGTGCGGCAGACTGTCGACTCCGCCCGTAAAGACGTCGAGGCCTACACCACCGCTGGCGGGCGTGCCGGCACGCCGGAGCACCCCGCGATCAAATGGGACTCGGCGCTGTGGGCGTACCGCGACCGTTATCCCGGCACGGATGCCGCCGCGATCGGGTCCGCCGAAGCGGTACGGCTCCTGGTGCGTGCCGAACTCTGGGATCGCGCGCACGCGCGAATCGACTCACTTGCGGCGGACGATCCCGCCTGGCCGCGGGTGGCGCCGGTGGTCTACGAAGAAGGCATCGCGCGCAAGGACCTTCCGTACGCGATCGAAAAACTGTCGGGCGTCGCGGCGTCGACGCCGAACGCCGCGATCAAGGCGCCGCTGCTGGTAGTCGTTGGGCGGGCGTATCGCCGTCAGGGTGACAAGGAAGCGGCGAACCGCGCGCTGGAGGCCGCCAGGGCGGCTGCGCCAGGGACGCCGTTTGCCGAAGAAGCGGACGGCCTCCTCTACGAAATAGCGCACCTGAGCATCGGCCTGCCCGCGCCGCCGGTCTCGGGTACGGCGCGAAACGGCCGCAAGATCAGCCTGGCGGCGCTGCGCGGGAAGCCGGTCGTGCTGGTGTTCTGGGGCACGACGTGAGTGGCCTGCATGGAGGAGGTTCCTCTAATCAAAGCGCTCCACGCCAGGTACTCGAATGATGCGGCGATTGTCGGCGTCAGCGTCGATCTCAACGTTCCGCGCGTCGATCGCGTCGTCGAGGAGAAGGGGATGACGTGGCTAATCCTCGCGGACGGAAAAGGCTTCGACGGACCGATCCCGACGGCGTACCGCATTCAGGGCACGCCTGAAGTCTTCGTCCTGGATCGCGCGGGGAACATCTTCGCCAGGTATCAATCCGCGAAACAGATCGAGGCGAGCCTGAAGGACGCGCTGGCGCAGCGGTAAGCCTACCCGATCAGCCTCTTGAATCGCGGACTCTGTCGGAGCGGGTCGAAGTTGGGGTCGATCGGCGGTGTTCAGTCACGTCTTCTGACTGTTTTGGAGCTCGCGCAACAGCCACACCTTCGCCAGCCGCCAGTCGCGCATGACGGTGCCCGTCGACACCTGTAGCGCTTCGGCTGTCTCCTCGACACTCAGCCCGCCGAAAAACCGCATCTCGACCACCTGCTCCTTTCGTGCATCCACCTCGGCCAACGCATGCAACGCATCGTCCAGCGCCACGAGGTCCTGACTCGGCTCCTTCGACACGACGAGTGCCTCGTCCAGGGACACTCTCTGCGCCCCACCTCCACGCTTTTGGAATTTCCGCGCGCGCGCGGATTCAACCAGGATACGGCGCATCACCCGCGCTGCCATCGCGAAGAAATGCGCCCGGTTCTGCCACTGGATCCGCTTGACATCGAGGAGGCGCATGTATGCCTCGTTGACGAGCGCCGAGGCTTGCAAGGTATGTTCGCCGCGTTCGCCGCCCATGTGACGGCGAGCGATCCGCCGCAGCTCGTCGTGAACGAGCGGGACGAGCTCATCGAACGCGGCCCGATCGCCACGGCCCCAGGCCAGGAGTAAAGCGGTTGGACTTGGAGTAACAGCCGTGAGGTCACCTCGAACTGGCCGCCGTCTGAGCCCAGTTGGAAATGACAGTAATGGCCGAGGGTGGTGGTGGAGCATTCGACGGCTTGATGACGAGAAACCGCCCGTCTGGTCCAACGTCGTACGACGGAGGCTGGCGGCTGCGCTCATACCGAAACTCGAAGAGGAGCACGGGCGGCTTGAAATTGAACTCCGACCCTGCGCTCACGCCTACCGCCATCAGTTTGTTACCCTCGAGATGGTCCAGCTCGCGACCGTTCCGCGCCCATACGGGTTCAACGCCGCCGCGCGACGTGATGCGAACCGGGCTCCCAGGCCCGGGGAACGCCTGTATCCACAGTTCTGATCGTCCGGTGGTATCGGAGACGTAGGCGAGCCACCGGCCGTCCGGCGACAGCGCCGTGCCGCCGACTCCTTCGGTCGCCGGCGTCTTGACGACGACCTGCGGCTGCGATTTGACGTTGGGCGCGAAGCGGACGATGTCCCACCCCGTCTCATCCCGTCGGCCTTCATTGGACTCTCCGCGGGCGACCTGTGCGACGATGAGATCCCCGTCGGGCGACCAGCCGTGCGGATGGTAGTGCCCGTTGGTCGAGGCTGGCTGGGGCGTGCCTCCCGCCGCGGCGGCGATGATTCGAAGCGATGTCGCGCTGCCCGTTTCATACACGAGGCTCTTCCCATCGGGCGTCCAGAGTGGTGAGGCCACGCGGCTTTCCGCAGTCAGCTTCACAGGAGGGCGGCCCTGAAGGTCGTACTCCCACAGGTCGTCCCCCGCCACCAGCACCAGGCGCTTGCCGTCGGGCGAGAGGCGCGGGTTAGCCGGCTCTCTGATCTCAGCCCCAATCGTGAGCACTTCAGCCCCGGCCCGAGTCACCCAAATTGGAGCGCCCGACATCCCCTCCGCGCCCCGATACGCCAGCGTGCCCTCGGGCGTGGCGCTGACCCACCCCTGCGCAATGCCGGAGTACAGGCCCACCTCCTCAGCAACGACGAACGACTCGCCGGTCAGCCGCAGCTCCTCGGGATCGAACTGCTGTGCGAAGAGGGTTTGCTCCCGCAGAAATAACAGGTGCCCCGGGCCCACGCCCTCCGCGGCATAGATCGGCCTCGACGCAGAGGCCACGACACGAGCGAGGCTTTGTGCGTCTGGCGTGACGTCCAGCGAGGCCACGTAGATCCCTCGGGTCTCGGTGACGGAGTTCCGGTAGTACAGGAGGTGCCGGCCGTCGGGAAGGAACCTTGGCCCGGGATGTCCCATATCACCGCGTGACCGATCGAGGACTGTCACTGGTGTCGCAACGCCACCCTCCGCGGGAACTTGCATCAGACCCGCGGAACCCCCGAAGACGATCACGTTCTGGGCGTTCCAGGCACCGCCTCCATATGTACTACCGGGAGGAAGATCGCAGACGGTCTGCACCTGCCCGCCGACGACGCTGATCTTCTTGAGCTTGCCTTCGATCGGAAACGCGAGGAACCGGCTGTCGGGCGACCAGAACATGACGTTCGAAAAGGACCCGGCGTTCAAGAGCGGCCGGGACTGGCCTGTTTCGAACGAGTGCACCCACATACGCGGCTCGTCCGCAACCATCGCGATGAACGCCATCATGCGGCCGTTGGGTGACAGGGCGAAGTAGCCCCCAAACCGTCCAGTCTCTGGCGTCTGGACTTGAAAGTGCACCGGTGTGAACGACGGCGGCTGCTCCCCGAAGTGCACGACCGCGATCGCGACTGCTCCAATAAGGCAGATGGCAGCAACAGTTGCCGCGACCCAATTCGAGCGCCGATGGACGTGCGGGGCCACACTGACATGCGGCACCGTCTCTAGCAGCGGTATGGCATCGCCGATATCCCGCAACCGCCGTTTCGGATCCTTCTCGAGACAGCGCTGCACCAGCGACCGTGCAGGTGGGGGTACGCGATTCAATTCGGGCTCGTCCTTCAACACAGCGGCCAGTGTCTCGGAGGGCGCGTCGCCAACGAAGGCGCGGCTGCCGGTCAGCATTTCGTAGAGGACACAGCCAAACGCCCAGATATCCGTACGCTTGTCGACGGCTGCTCCCCGCGCCTGCTCCGGGCTCATGTAGGCGGCGCTGCCGAGGATCACGCCCTCGCGGGTCCCGCCGATCATCGTCGGCGAGTCGGCCAGATCAGGTCCCGTCGCGCCGACTTCTCGCACACCGAGTTTCGCGAGGCCGAAGTCCAGGACTTTGACAACGCCGTCGGGGGTGATCTTGACGTTCGCGGGTTTCAAATCACGATGGATGATGCCGCGCTCGTGCGCGGCTTCCAGCGCATCGGCTATCTGACGCGCGATCGTGAGCGCGTGGTCGAGAGGCAACGGACCCTTGGCGATCTGTTCCGCCAGCGTCACGCCCTCGACGAGCTCGAGGACTAGCGCGGGGCTGCCATCCACGTGCTCGAGGCCGTAAATCGCACTGATGTGTGGATGATTCAGCGCCGCCAGCACGCGCGCTTCGCTCTCGAAGCGCGCAAGGCGTTCTGGATCGCTCGAGAACAGCCGCGGCAGGATTTTGATGGCGACCTCGCGACCGAGCTGCTCATCATGAGCGCGATAGACCTCGCCCATGCCGCCAGCGCCCAATGGTGACCGGACCAGATAGGGCCCGAGCCGCCGGCCGATGAGTGGCCCCTCGCCGGCGACGCTTGCCGCCGCGAACGCGGGCGTTTCGAGAAACGCGCTCGCCTGCCCTGCGTGTGCCAGCAGCGACTCGACCTCGTGCCGGAGCACCTCGTCAGCTGCGCACAGTTCGGCCATGACGATCGCCCGCTCGCCTGCTGGACGGGCCATGACCGCGTGATACACGTCCTCCACCTGTCGCCAGCGTTCAGGTGTCATCAATTGCTCGGAACGCTCCCCATCTTACTCGCGCTCCGCCCCCTTTCCGGCCACTTTTGAAGGCATTGATGTTTTGGGCCGGTGTTCTCGCCTTCAGCGGCGAGGAACAGGAGGTCCCATGAAAACGCCGTCTTTGAGAACCACCGTTCTTGTCATGTTGGCGTTGCTCGCCGGGCCCGCCGGCGCCATGAGCCAAGAGGCAACAGAGAGGCGGGCCCATTCAGCGGAGGTCAGGACTCAGGTCGATGAAACTCTCGCATGGAACGCGGTGATGCTCGAGGCGATCGTCGCCGGCACCCTCGGCAATCCGCAGACCATCCGCATGGCGGCGACCGTGAACACCGCAATGTTCGACGCCCAGAACGGCGTCGGGCGCCAGAGATACAGGCCGATCTTCGTGACCGATCGGGCAACGCGCGGAACGCACCGCCGCGCCGCGATTGTTCAGGCTGCGTACGTGACGTTGACCTCGTTCTATCCGGCGCAGCTGAACCTGTTCGACGAGGAGCGCGCGGTGTCTCTCGCCGAGTTCGACGGCGACGACCCGGCCGAGGTCCAACGCGGCCTCGAGTGGGGCGAGCACGTCGCGAACCAAGTCCTGGCATGGCGCGCGACCGACGGCTTCAGCGACCCCGTACCTCCGTTTACAGGGGCCGGTGCAGTGGTTGGCCAGTGGGAGTCCGCAACCGGTACCACCATGTCGCAGGGCAACCTCGCCTTCACAGCCCCTTTCGTGCTGAGCAGCAACACGCAGTTCCAGGGCGCTTTTCCGCGGCCCTGGACGGCACTCCTCGATCCGGAATATGCCGAGGACTTCAATGAGGTGGCGACCATCGGTGTGAGGACCGGCTCTCCTCGGACCCTGGATCAAACCCACATCGCGTTCTTCTTCAACGGCTACGCCGTGAACGACTACATCGAAACGGCCATTCAGATCGCCCGCAAGCACAAGAGCTCACGCCGCGACAATTCGCGCATCTTCGCGCTGCTCACCATCGCCTTGCACGACACCTCGGTGACCGTCTTCCGCGCCAAGCGCGACTTCGGGATGAATCCTCTCGACGTCACGTGGCGGCCGATCCTCGCCATTCGGAACGCCGACCTCGATGGCAACCCGGACACCGCTCCGATTGCCGACTGGGCTCCGCTCATCACGACGCCGAATCACCCCGAGTACCCCGCCTCGCACCCGGGGTCACATGGCGCCGGCCCACGCGTGCTCCAGCACTTCTTCGGCGACCGCAACACGTTCGAGATTCACCCCGCGTTCAACACTGTCTTCCCCGGGCCTCCGGAGGGTGGAGTCCAGCCGCGGCGCTACTCACGCATCTCTGACATGGCGCAGCAAGGTATCGACGCGCGCACGTACGGCGGCATGCACTTCCGAGGCTCGAGCAATACAACGGCGAGGGTAGGCGCCCGGATCGCCAACTACGTCCTCAAGAACGCGGCCCAACCCGTCCGATGACGACTCTCTATCCACTTTTCTCGAGAATGGGAGCGGTTATGACAACCATCGATCAATATTCCCGTTGTGTGCTGCGTCGCGACATCCGTCGGTGCATGTCGGCGACTGTGATGGCGTCGCTTGGCGTCGCCGGGCTGCTCGCACAGCACGGCCACGGCTCCGAAGGCGTTGGGACGGCACACATGGAGACGTCGTGCGCTCCAGCGGTGCAAGCCCGATTCGATCGCGCGCTGGCTGTTCTCCACAACTTCTGGTACGCGCGGGCCCTCACGCTGTTTCAAGAGATCCAGAAAGCGGATCCCGAATGTGCCATGGCTTACTGGGGCGCGGCCATGACCTACAACCACCCGCTCTGGGATGCGCCGTCGCCGGAGGACACCGCGGCGGCATGGGCGCACGTGCAGAAGGGACTCGAGGCTCGGTCGCAAAACGATCGCGAGCACATGTACCTTCTGGCCGTCGCCGCGCTCTACAAGGATGGCGGCGCGGGGACGAAGCAGTCACGTGACGAGGCCTACCGCGAGCAGATGGCCGCGACGCAGGCAAAGTATCCGGACGACGAGACCAGGTTGTTCTATGGCCTGTCGATCATCGGCACCATCAGGGAAGGGACGAAAGGCTTCGAGATGCAGGGCCGTGCGATTGCCCTCTTCGAATCCGTCTACGCTCGCGACAAACAGCATCCCGGAGTGCTGCACTACCTCATTCACGCCTACGACGATCCCGTTCATGCCGAAACTGGTGTAGCTGTTGCGCGTGCGTACGCCAGGACGGCCGCCGCAGTGCCGCACGCGTATCACATGCCCTCGCACATCTTCACGCGCCTCGGGTACTGGGACGAGGCAGCGACGACCAATGAGAACGCGTGGCGGATTTCGAGCGAGGATGTGAAGCAGGCGGGAGAGCCTGGTGCGCTGCGCGACTTCCATTCACTCAACTACCTCTCCTACAACTACCTTCAGCTCGGCCGCTACAAGGATGCGAAGAAGGCGGTCGACCTGTTCGCGGCAGAGTACGCAGCGACCCCGAACCGCAAGACCGCTCCCGACTCGCAGGACCTTCAGGCCCGCCACGTGCGTGGCCGGACGATCTTCGCGCTGCCCGATCGCGTGCTCTACGGCTATTTCGACACCCTCGCCCGCTTCATCGTCGAATCGGAATCGTGGAGCGACGTGACGGCCCTGCCGCTCGTCGCGCCATCGAGCGATTTCGTGGTGATGAAGCTGCATCTGGAGGCGATGGCCGCGGCGAAGCGGAAGGACGCCGCCACGGCGAAGACCAAGGCCGCGGAGATGATGGACCGGGCGCGCGTCCCCGGCCAGCATCCGTTCGTGCAGCAGATCCTGACCATGCAGGCGAGAGAAGCGGCGGCGTTGGCTGCGCACGCGGCGGGCGACGCGGCGGGTGCGGTGAGGGAGATGGACGCCGCCGTGGCGATCGAAGATTCAATCGACAGCCTGTCGCAGCCGCCGTACCCGATCATTCCCGCGCATGAGCTCTATGGATCGATGTTGATGGACATGGGCAGGCACGCGGAGGCGCGCAAGCACTTCGAGGAGACGCTGCGACGCACGCCTGGCCGGCCCAAGGCGATCCTCGGCATCGCGCGGGCGGCCGAGGCGATGGGGGATACAGCCGCAGCCAGGGAACAATACGCGCGGCTGATTGAAATGTGGAAGAGCGCCGATCACGATCGCCCCGAGCTACAGGAGGCGCGGCGTTTTTTGAGGTCCGCGGGCCGATAACAAGCGATCCCTGTCTTTGACCACGATCAGCAGAGGTAAACGGGCGCGCTGGACCAGGCTGTTAACCCCTCCGTCTCGGCCGCGTAGTAATGTTCACCGGGGAGTGTGGTCATTGCGATACGAAGAGCCAGCCGATCGACGCGTTTCCCAGAGTTCCAGGCCGCGACTGAGGGCCTCGATGGCCACCGCCGGGCGCCGACTGGTTGTCGCGCTGATGGTGGTGTCTTTCGGCGGAGCGACGGAGATCACGGCGCAGCCGCGTGTCGAGAAGAACGTGCTGTACGGCATGTACTCCGGACTGGCGTTGCTCATGGACGTGCATCGCCCCGAAACCGGCAACGGATATGGGGTCATCTTCGTCGCCGGCAGCGGGTGGAGCGCTCCGCTCGGGTACAGCGCCACCGGCTTGAAGGATGCGCAGGTTTCCGACTGGGTGCCAGCCCTGCTTCAAGCGGGCTACACCGTGTTTGCCGTCAATCACCGCGCCACGCCGCGGTTTCACTATCCTGCGCCCGTTGACGACGTCCAGCGCGCGATTCGATTCATCCGTCACAATGCCAAGCAATTCGGAATCGACCCGGCGCGGCTGGGGGCCATCGGGGGATCGTCCGGGGGACACCTCATCGGCCTGGCCGCCATGCTGAGTGCGCCGGGGATCAGCGATGATCCCGATCCGGTCAACAGGCAACCGGCGACGCTCCAGTGCATCGTGTTGCGTGCGGCCCCGTCGGATCTGAAGGCAATGATCGGAGCGAGCGGCATCGGTACCGCGGCGGTCGTCGCGTTCCTCAACCGGCTGCCAACGCCGGGTGGGGACGATCAGAAAGTCTATCGCGAGGCGTCGCCCATCGCGCACGTCGGAGCGTCGTCTCCACCCGTGCTCCTCCTTCACGGCGACGCCGACGACACTGTGCCGTTTCAGCAGTCCGTCGCCATGGAGGCCGCGCTTCGTGGAGCGAGCATTCCCGTCAAGTTGATTCGCGTCGCAGGCGGCGCACACGGTTCGGACTTCGGCATGGGCGGCAAGCCCCACCCCCAGCTTCCGGACCTCCGCCGCGACACTGTTGACTGGCTGGATCGATACCTGAAGGTCCGGTAGGGAGTTGCGGGCCAACCGCGCAGAATTCGGTGTCCAATATGGGCATGGCAACCCGAGAAGCGGGACTCCTGCGACTCGTCTCGCTGATTCTCCCCTACGTGGCCAACGCGACATTTGCCAATGCCCAGGTGGGATATCTGTGGACATCCGAGGAGCTGACGGCGAAGGCAGACATGATCGCGATCGTCGAAGTGATCAGCACGCGCGACACCGGGCGAACGCAGAGCCATCCATCCTTGCAGCCACGCCTGCCTGTCGTCGAGATGGAGTCGGAACTTCGTGTCCTTGCGCTGCTGAAGGCGCCTCTCAACGGTGAGAAGCCCGACACGCTCCGCCTCATGTACTTCCGGCACGACATGGAGCAGTGGCACCGGGAGAACCCTTCGCCGCCAGGCACGCCGCCTCGTGGCCTGTTTAACGCGGGTTCGACGCTTCAGATCGCACCCTCGCGCACGCGCTACCTGGCGTTCCTCGCTCCCACGTCCGACGGACGGTACCAGCCGCTCTCGGGTCACACGTTTCCGACGACGTCACTGCTTCGGCTCTGCGAAGCCGATCGAAGCCCGTGTTGACGTGACGGGCGGCCGGACTGACGACTGAGACTGCCGACTGTGACTGAGGACTGCCGATTGACGACTGCCGATTGTGGTACCGATGACCCCAGCGACATCGCCGTTCAGCGGCGTGGTTAAGGGTGATCGGCCTCGTGCGGCAAAGGCACCGTGACCCAGACGACGTTCTGATCGGGATCGGCAACCATGAAATCGCGGTGCCCCCATGGTCGGTCCCGCGGCGACTGAAGCACGGTTACGCCCATGGCCTCGACTCGCTGAAACAGACCGTCAAGACCTCCGTCAACCCAGAACTGAGTTTGTACGGGACCCGTTAGCCCGTATGGTGCCTCGTCCTTTCGGAGAAGATGGATCGAAACACTACCGCGATAGAGGACTGCGTAAACGGGAACCTCGTCGCCCGGCGGGTTGACGATCCGCGGCTCGAACTCGAACACGCGACGATACCAAGCGATCGACGCTGCGACGTCAGCGACAAGGTAAACGGAGCTCGAGGTTGTCCACTGCATGCGCCTGACCGCCTGACCATCAGTCGCTCGAACTTCATGATTCGATACGCCTGCGGCCGTCGCAGTGTAGCGCCGATTCGGATGGAGTTGGAGGACAACCAGCGGCGGCGCGTCAGAGAGGCTGAAGAGGCCGTCTCCAGTCCGGTTGGGGTCTCACTGCGAACCGCCATCGGAATCCGCCGTCAGCCCGGCGGCAACGATGTGATCCATCGCGTCCTGGATACTGGCGAGCGCCTTGCCGCGCTCGCTGTCGAACTTGTGTTGAGTGTGGGGCGACACGACTCCGGCCGATGACGCTTCGACCAGCGCCGCAGCTTTCTGCAGCGCCGCCACGGCGTCGACGAGTCGCGTGTCGTACGCGCGCACGAGTGCGACACCGAGATAGATCCCCGTCGCCAACACTCCAATCAGCAAGGCCGCCTGAATCAGCTGTCGACGCGAGTTCGCGTCACGACGCGCAGAATGCTGCATCATCGGAATCCTCCTTGGTCGCCGTCAGTTGCGGTTCGTCGAGAACGTGCACGCGATTACGGCGCATCGCGGCTATCAGATCGGCGCCACGCGATGGCCTTCAGGGAGTCACGACAAGCTTCATCAGGAACGCATCGAAACCTCCGCCTGCGTCGGAACCGAAGCTGGGGAGACCGAAAATGCCGTCGCCGTCGGGGAAGGTGAACGGGGTGGACGCCGTGTCGCCGACGACGTAGACGTCGCCCACGCCATCGACGGCGACCCAGAACGCGCCATCCTCGCCGCTTCCGCCGATGAAGCCGGAGAAGTCCAGGTTGTCGACGACGGTGGCGCTCGACGGAAGCGCCTTCACGCTGGTGACGAAGGCGTCGCCGTTTTCGCCGGCGCCGTTGAAGCTGAGATCGGGTCCACCCACCACCGGGAACGTGGCCTCGGAAGAATGGGTGTGTCCGACAACGATGAGACTGCCTGAAGGCGCGAGCGCAACGCCGAGACCCTGATCGAGTGCCGCCCCGCCGAGATAGCCGGCGTATTCGAGTTCCAACCCGCCTGGTGCCAGCTTCGCGACGAACGCGTCGGTGTCACCGTTGAACGTGAGATCGGGACCAACCCGGACCGGGAACGAACGCTCGTCGGAGTTGGTGTTCCCCGTGAGATACGCCGCGCCGGCGGCGTCAACGGCCATGCCGAATCCCTGATCGTCGCCCGCGCCGCCCAGGTACGTCGCATAGTCGAGCGCCGCTCCCCCTGGAAGTACTTTCGCGACGAAGGCGTCAGTGCCGCCGTTGAAGGTCCGATCGAAACCGACAACAGCGCCGAAGCCATCGCCGTCAGGAAACGAACGTTGATCCGACGCGGTGATCCCGCTGATGTAAGCCGAGCCATCGTCGCCAATCGCGATGTGACCGCCCGTGATCGTCCCCTGTGTGCGAGGCCCCCCTATCACGCCCGCGTCGTCGCCGCGGCCGCCGATGTAGCCGGCGTACACGAGATTGTCCTGGACCGTCAACGCGAAGGGATCCGCAGCGGGCTTCAACGCCGCTACGAAGGCGTCGTAGTGCCCGTTGGACGTCAGGTCCGGGCCGACCTTTACGGGGAATGTTTTCTCGGTGGACTGTGTGAGTCCGGTGAGGAAGATTACCCCGCCGGGACCGAGCGCGATACCTTCCGCGAAGTCGATCTGGGCGCCGCCCAGATAGCCGGAGTAGAGGACTGTCGATCCCGACGCGCCGAGCTTGACGACGAATGCATCGACGCGGCCGTTGAACGTGAGATCGGGGCCTGCCGCGACGGGAAACGTCGTTTCATCCGACGTCGTGCCGCCGGTGACGTATGCCTGCCCGAATGCGTCGACGACGACGTCGAAGCCGGCCTCGACGCTGGTGCCGCCGATGAAGCTGACGTAGACGAGCCGGCGGCCATCGGGAGCGACCTTGGCAACGAACGCGTCAGGGCTCTGTGTGAACGGAGTAGGACTCTGTCCGGTCACGTAAGCCGCGCCGCTGGCGTCCACAGCCACGCCGAGCCCGCGGTCGTCTCCGGCGCCGCCCATGAAACCGGCGAACACGGGAAGCGCAGGGTCGATCACGAGTGGGAGGGTGCGGTCGTACTCGCCGACGCGGAAACCGACGGTGAACCGGTCGTCGCTCGACGCGATCACGGCGAACCGCGCCTCGACCGGACGCAGACGTCCGTCCCGTTCCTGATAGGCGACCGGCGGCGGATCGGTAATCGGTCCAACTGGTGTCTCGAGGATGACCGCGCCCTCTGCCGTCAATCGCCCACGTGCGCCGCTGTAGGCCATGCGGATCGTCGTTGCGTCCGTGCCCGGAGCGACGGTGAAGGCATACTTCAACTGCCCCTGACTGCCGTTGACTGCGAGCTCGACTCCCGGCCACAGCTCACGGTAGGCAACGCCTTCATAAGTCGGCAGATTGGTGCGCCAGCGTTCCGGCGCTCCCGAGAAGTAGTTCACGGTCGCGTCCGTTCGCCCTGATCCTTCCGGCGTGGCATGCCGGAGATGCGCCGATGAAATCGAGCGCGACCGAGGCCGATCGCGTCGCCTCGCCCGTGCCGTTCGCGAGATCGAAACGTACTGCGCCGGCCGCGAACACCGCGCTCGCGCCGGCGCCGTTGACCGAGAACGAGCCCGGCGTGACGGGACTCGGCGAGAAGTACAGAGGCAGCCGCACGGGCAGCTGAACGCGACCCGAGTGCGCGCTCCGCGCGCGCGTGGCACAGCCGGTCAGGCCGCCGGCGAGCAACCCGAGTCCGCAAATGACAGCGAATGTGTGGCGGGTTTTCATGGCGTCACCTTCCATGGCTCGAAGCCGTGCACTCCATCGTCAGCACTCATGTACAAAACGCCGCGGATGTTTCGAAGGGATCTTGGAAAGGCACTCCCCGGGCCATGGTTGAGGTCTTTGACCAGGCGTGTGCCGTCGGTCGTCCCGTCGGTGACCCACAACTCATAGCCATGCGCCGTGTCGAACGCGCTGAAGAAGACGAGATTGCCCACCGCGGTGAGCTCTCTCGGATCTGAGTTGAGCACCCCAGGCTCGATGTCTTTCAGGAGCCGGGTACCCTCGACCGTGCCGTCGCTGATCCAGGGCTCGAAGGCGGTTCCCGGCTGATTGCCTTCGGTAGGCGAGAAGATCAAGTTGTTCCCTAGGGTAGCGAAGGAGTTCGAGCCACCCAGGCCTTCGGGGCCTGGGCGGGTATCCATGATGTGTGTTCCGGCGACAGTACCGTCGGTGACTCCCCACTCGGATCCGGTCTCGTCGGAAAACGACAAAAAGAACGCGCGCTGACCGGCGGCGACGATGTCGCTGACAGACTGAGGCGCCCCGAGCCGCAGTGTGCCCGCCTCGGTGCCGTCCGAAATCCACAGGCCGCCCGGCGTCTCGCCGTCGAAAAAATGGGTGGTGAACAGCACCCGATTCCCGAACGGCACGATCGTGGAAGGAGTGGACGACCCCGGGCCGGGAAGGATGTCTTTCACGAGGACGGTCCCTTCGGCCGTTCCGTCGCTCTTCCACAGTTCGACGCCATGGTCCGGGTCCTGGGCAACGAAGAACAGCGTCGAACCGGTCAGGGCGAACGAATTCGGCCCGCCATGACCCGGACCGGGATAAATGTCCTTGACCAGTTGCGGGCGAGGAAGCAGTCCGGTTCCCGGCACGCTGCGGCCGGCCTCGATCTTCCACAGCTCGCCCCCCGAGACCCCGTCGGATGCCAGGAAATACAGCATGCCCGCCGCATTCAGCATCTGGGGGCTGGACCCTTGCGAGCTCGCCGGGCCCGGGTTGAGATCCGCGACCATCACGGTCCCGTTGAACGTGCCGTCGCTGCGCCACAACTCCGTTCCGAACTGGCCGCTCCGGTCCTGGGCGGCGAAGAACATGACGCCGTTGCCCGCGACGATGGGGTTGAAGATCCGAATGCTGTTGACGTCGCGGATCAGGGTCGTTCCCGCACGCGTGCCGTCCGTTCGCCACAGAGCGAAGCCGTTGATCGGCTCGAGCGCCATGAACGCCACATCGGTCGCAAGCGGCGTGAATTGCTCGGGGCAGGAATCCCACCCAAACGTGAAGTCGAAGCGGCAGAACGCGTGCTCGCCCACCTTGTTGACATCGTGAATGAGCTCCGCCTTGGGCAGTGACCGGGGCGCGAGGGAAGCGTCGTGAGTGGCGAATACTACTAACGCGATCGGGAGCGCAACGAATGTTCCGGTCCGCATGACCCCCCCTTTTTCGTCGGCGAGCCAACCAAATCGGCTGGTGCGGGAGTCTGCGCGGCGCTGGCGCATCTGTCACTACCCGTGCGAGTAGGAATCCACCGCCGAGCACTGCCTGAAGGTCGACACCGGCCCGGGCCGCGGAACGAGGATCGTGCTGCGCGTCCCGGCGCGGCTGAGTCGCCGACGCTACCTAAGCAGGTAGTGAGCCTCGAGCAAGGCCTGACGTACAGTCGCGAGTCATGCCTCTCCAGCGTCAAGGGCCACGGAACGACGAGTCGACCGGCGCGCCAGCGTCAGGCCCGATTGCTGTACTCATTGTCGAAGACCAGCTCGAGATTCGAGAAGGATTGGCACGGCTGATCGATCGGGCGGCCGGCGTTCGATGCGTCGCGCGATGTCGATCGATGGAGGAGGCGCTCGCCGCGCGCCTGGGCGAGCCGCCGGCCGTAGCGCTGCTCGACATCGGCTTGCGCGGCATGTCGGGCATCGTCGGCATCGAGCCGCTCAGAGCCCGCTATCCCGGCATCCTCGTCCTGATGATCACGGTGCACAACGATGACGAGCGCATCTTCGGCGCGATGTGCGCCGGCGCGTGCGGCTATTTGCTGAAGAAGACACCGCCGGAGAAGATCGTCGAGAGTGTGCGCGAGGTCGTGGCGGGCGGTGCGCCGATGTCACCCGAGGTCGCCCGCCGCGTCGTCGAGTTGTTTCGCAAGTTCATCAAGCCGCCCGAGCGCGCCGAGTACCATCTCACGCCGTACCAGTTGCGGGTACTCGGCATGCTCGTCGACGGCCACAACTACAAGACCGCAGCCGCCGAGCTCGGCGTGACCGTCCACGCGGTGTCCTTCCACATGCGCCACGTCTACGAAAAGCTGCGCGTGCACTCCAAGTCGGAGGCGGTCGCGAGAGCGCTGCGCCAACGACTCTTTGCTTGAGACGGGAACCCAATTCGCCGACATCGTCGCGTGAATGGGCAGCCTGGAACGTGACGTCTTCAGGAATGGCCGCACAAAGCTGAAGTGCCTCAGGGAAGCCGGCGACGCAGCTCGTCGAAGAAGTTCAGCAGGATCGTCACGCGGACCTCGGGCGGCGAGGTGTTCGAGTCCGGCACGATCGCGAACTGCTTGCCGTCAGGCGCCAGGTCGAAGTTCGTGAATGCGGTCTGGAACAGCCGCTGGTTCGACCATACGCGCGGCTTGCTCGCCTCGAACGAGCTTCCACGAACCGTGTAGTCCGAAACCATGATCTGGCCGGCCCGAAGGAAATAGAGCTCACGCGCGGTTCGCGACCAGACGGGCGTGCCGCCGCCACCGCTCGAGATCTGCCACTTCCCACCCGAATCCGGAGAACTCGCGGACGCGCGAACGTAGACCTCGATGATGCCGTTCTCGTTCGAGTTGTACGCAACCCATCGTCCATCGGGAGAAAACGTGGGACGCGTTTCGTTGGCTGGCGTCCTCAGAAACAGTTCCGGCTGTCCAGCCCGAGGACGATCCGGATCGCTGGGATCAACAGGCAAGACCCACAGGTCCCCGGCCGTGACAGGATCCGTGCGTGAGTAAATCAGACGTCGATTGTCTGGTGACATCGCGTTCGCGCTGAGATCCCCGACCTCGCCCGCATTTTTCAGAAGTGCCCGTGGACCGCCGGCACCGTCGGCACGAATCCACCAGAAGGTGCCAGCTGTTTGCGGCACAGCGATCGGAAGACGAAGTGCGCCCCGTCGGACGTCCAGACAGGATCCGCATTCGTCTCGGCGTTGAACGTGACGGGTGATGTCGTATCTCGCTCGAAGTCGTGGACGACGATGTCCATGCCCTTCCCGGCGTCGATGGCGACCGCGAGCCGCCGACCGTCAGGGGAAAAGCGAGGGCTGTAATACATGGCCGGCTTCGACAGCAGCGGCGCGATCTTCCCGTCACCGCCAAGCCTGCCGACGGTCCAGGCCTGCACGCCGGCGCCCGTTCTGAACGCGAACATGCCGCTGCGCGAATAGTCGAACCGGCCGGCCGCCGACTCCGGGTCGCTCGCGACATCCTGAACCAGCGGTACCGGGTGTGCCCTCCACCTCGAGCCGCTCGGCATCGAATCGCACGCCGTGGAGGATGCCGCGGTGCACGAACACGAGATGCCCTCGCGTTCCTTCGGTTGGAATGAAGCGTCCGTGATATCCACCGCGCCACACGGTCTTCCTCGAGCCGTCAGCACGCGAGACCACGACGATGGAAGCGTTCTCGTAGCTGTTGATCGTGCCGGAATGAGCGGTGAAGAGCACCGCGGCGCTGCCTGGCAGCACTTGCGGCCAGCGGTGCGTCAGTTCGCCATCCAGGAGCTTCGTCAGCGGTTTCGGCGCGCCGCCATCCAGCGGCACGAGCGAGAGTCCCGATGTGTTCGTCAGGGCGGCAACGATGACGCCATCGTCGCCCCAACTGCCGCCGCGCGCGTTGCGCACGTCGGCGATTGCAACCGACGTCCCACCTTGCACCGGCACCTTCTTCAGTTTGTTACCCGCAAAGAACGCAATCCACTGCCCGTCGGCCGAGAAAAAGGGCTGGTCTGCGCCCTCAGTTCCCTGCAGAAGCGTTCTGTCCGGTTGATCGATGCGCCGCGTCGAGAGGACCGTCCAGCGATCGGCGCCCCGAACGGGGACGGCGATTCGCGTGCCGTCAGGCGAAAACGCAAGCACGCCGAACGCACGGTCGGGCAGGTCGCCGCCGAGGTCGAGATCGAATCTGACGAGCGGACGAGTGTCACGTTCCAGCCTCGGGAGCGCGAGCGACACTCCCAGCGCCGCGGCCAGCACTCCGGCAGCTGCCCAGGGAATCCATCTCCGCCTCGCTGGTGCGGGCGCCGCGTCGGTCCGGTCGTCGGCGATCATGAACTGCGCGTCGCCGATTGCGCGGAGCCGGCGCGTCGGGTCCTTTTCGAGGCAGAGCCTCAACAGACGGCGCGCCGGCGGCGGCACGCGCGTCCAATCCGGATCGGTCGTCAGCACGGCGGCGATCGTGTCCGAGACCGTTTCTTTCCCGAAGCACGACTGCCCCGTCAGCATCTCGTAGAGCGACAACGCCGAACGCCCAGATGTCGCACCGCTCGTCAACCGGCTTTCCACGAGCCTGCTCGGGCGACATGTACGCGGCGGTGCCGAGGATCAGTCCAGCCTCTGTGGCGTGGGCCATTGTCGGCGAGTTCATCGCGTCGATCGATTCAGACCCGAACGCTTTCGCCAGACCGAAATCCAGCACCTTGACGGTGCCGTCGCTCTTGACGATCACGTTCGCCGGCTTCAAATCGCGATGGACGATCCCGCGCTCGTGCGCCGCCGCGAGCGCCTCGGCGATTTGTCCGGCGATCTGCCAGGCGCGCGCGAGCGGCAGGCCGCGCGCTCCCTCGGCGGAGAGGATGTCCGAGAGCGTCTGGCCGTCGACGAGCTCCATCACGAGCGCCCGCACGCCGTCGGAGTCCTCGAGGCCGTAGACCTGCGCAATGTTCGGATGATTGAAGGCCGCGAGCACCTGCGCCTCGCGCTCGAAACGGGCGAGACGATCGGCGTCGGCTGCCAGAAGGTGAGGAAGGACTTTTACCGCGACGTCGCGCAGCAGCTTCGTGTCGCGGGCTCTGTAGACCTCGCCCATCCCCCCCGCGCCGATGGCGGACAGGACCTCATAGACGCCCAGGCGGGTACCCGACGTGAGGAACATGGGAACGCGGTTGAGTTTATCTCACCCAGAACGCAGTCGGCTTCCGCGCCGGCCCGCGAGAAGAACCTCCCGCTACTGAGCTATCGACGAATTGTGACAACTGCGGATGATACGCGGCTTCGAACGTAACGACTGGCGGCTCTGACTGGCGACTGAGGACTGAGACTGCCGACTGAGACTGACGACGAACGACTGAAGACTGTCGATTGTGGTACCGGTACGGGGTTTTGCGAAAGGTTGGAACGTTCGATTCGAGGGAATTGCTGCCTGATTCACTGTGCCCGCTCGAGACGGTCAGGGTGACAACACAACCGGTACTCGCTGTCCATCCTCGCCGGCGGCTCCATGGCGAGGTTGCTCAATCTCGCCGATCCCTGCTCGGTCACGCGTCGATCCTGGGCAGCAAAAAACGGCCGCCCTTCCAGGCGGCCGTCCATGCGTGCTAATGAGCCAAGCTGAGGCCCTTGCCTCTGTTTCTGGTGTCGAGAGGACTACGTCCCAGACGCTTTCATCGCGCGCGACCTCACCAACGCGTACCCCAGGCCGTTCTGGTTAGACGCCGCGACCTTCTTGTACATCTTCGCAGCGCCGGCGGCGTCGCCCTTCAAGCGCATCGCCTCCGCCTGGTAGAACATCGCGTAGGGGTCCTCTGGATCAGCCCGCTTCAAGTGCGGAAGCGCTGCGTCATTTTTACCCTGAAGGACATCGATGACGCCCATCGCCGACTCGTAGTTCTCCGTGGCTGACCTCGGCAGGTCTGACGTCATAGTGGCCTTGGCGCGCTCCATGTTGGACCCGGCGGTCGCGAAATCCTTGGCCTGCGCCGCAGTCAGTGCCTTCGACAGCAGCACCCGTCGGTGCCAGTCGGCCTTCGCCCGATCGGTGAACGGCGCGCCGTCGATCAAGGCCTCGGCCTTGTCGATATGCGCCCCGGCGTCAGTCGCCTTGCCAGACTCCGACAGCAACCACGCCTGGTCGAGATGCGAAGCCATGGCGGTAGGCGTGAGCTTCTCCGCGGTCGCGAACTCACGTTGTTGTTCAAGCGCCTGTATGGCCTCGGCCGGCTTGCCTTCGTGGACGAAGGACACCGCGGTCCAGTACAGGCTGGCGGCCTTGTCCGGTGCATTTCCCGTGTCGTAGAGGCGCTTGTAGCTTTCGCGCGCCTTGTCGTAGTCGCCCTTGAACACATTGTTGTGGCCAATGCCGATCAACGACCCGGCGAACGCTGGCAATTTCGTCAGCGCTTTCTCGTACTGTGCGATCGACTCGTCGTAGCGGCCCATTCTCAGCAGCAGCTCGGCGTACGAGTCATACGGGTTGGCGGAATCGGGGCGATTGGTGATGTACTGCTTGAGCGCCTGCTCGGCACCCGGGAAATCGCCCTTCCGGAGTTGGATGTAGCCGATCTGATTGTAGGGCGCCGCGAACTTCGGGTTGATGGTCGTCGCGCGCTTGAAATACGTGAGGGCCTCAGTGTCGTCCACCAGGCGGGAAGCATTGCCCGCGAAGTAGGCGATGTGCTGATCGTTGGGGTGCAACTTCAACAACTCGACGAGGTGTTGCTTCATCTTCAGAACGTCTCCGTCGGCCTGCGCCTGCGCGGCCATGATCCAGTGACGCTCCCCGGCCGACACCTTGTCGATCAGGCTGACGGCCTTATCACGGTTCTCCCGCGCCACGGTGAATCCCGCGCCCGTTACTGCGCGCAACGAATAGGCCATCGCGAAACCAGGGTCCTTCTGGATGGCCTGGTCGAGCAAGGGACGGGCGCTCTCGCTTTCGACGTTTTCGACGTAGTCGAGCGCCTTCTGATACAGCACCAGCGCGTCGGGGGATGCCGTCGTGATCGACAACTGCTTTTGCTGCGCCACCGTCGGCGACGACGCCAGCGCGATGACCGCGCAAACCATTAGCGTGTTTCTCATGAATCTCCTGCCGTGAATGCGGATTCCGTCAGAGGGGCGCGGGCTCAAGGAGGACGCTAGAGGGCGTGCAGGAGCCTCGCCTAACTGGAGGGAGGTGAGAAGTATATTGCTCTTTAGCCTTGAGCGCAAGAACTATCTTGCGCTAGGACTGCGTCGCAGGTCTCAGCATCGAGACCGAACAGGGATTGGGCCTGCGGCGCCGTGAGGCGGAGACCGGGCATCTCGAGGTACTCCGTGTAACCGAACTTCATTGCCCTTGTGGCGGTTGCCAGAGTTCAACTTTGTTGCCCTCTGGATCGATGACCCATCCGAATTTCCCGTATTCCGAGTCGTCGGTCTTCTCGAGCTAACTCGATACGCCTGCGGCCGTCGACCGCACCTGGCGGACAATGTCCGTGGCGCGATGCCACGAGCATGCGGGAGCTACGCACATGGCAAAAGTCGAGACAGATTTGTTGCTACGCATCGAGAGCCTCGAGCGCCGTTGCACCCGGCTCCGGGTCACAGTCGCCTTGACGCTGGTCACTGGTCTTGTGAGTTTAGGACTTTCATACGCGATGCCGAAGGCGAAGGCCCAAGGGCGCGCAGCAAGTGAATTCCTGACTATCCGCGGGTTGGCGGTGGTCGACGAGAAAGGGACTGAACGCGTTCGCATCGGTGCTCCATTGCCTGACCCGATCGTCCAGGGCAAGCGGGTTCCACGCCAGGGACAGGTTTCGGGGATTTTGCTCTTCGATAGCGACGGCGACGAACGGGGCGGTTATGTCACGAACTCCAGGGGGGACGCGTTTCTGACGCTCGATGCGAAGAGCGGTCAACAGACGATCTTCCTCGCGAACCGAGACGGCGGCGCAAACCTGGCCGTGTGGAGTGGGAACAACCGGAACGATAACTACGTTAGCGTCAGGGCTGTGCCCACGCCGCTAATCGAGATCGTGCAGGGCGGCAAACGGGTCTTCACAGCGGGAGGCCCGGACGCGTTCTCGAAGTAAGGCGGAGAAATGAAGGAAGTGGATAGCTCGCCAAGCTTCCGCAGTGAGAGACTCATGAGCAATGGATTTGCACGCCGAGCCGTGCGTCGCCCTGCCGCAATCATAGGCTTGACCGGTCTGTGCGCTGGCGTACTCGGGATCATGGCCGGACAAGACATCGACAAGGAGTTGAGCGACAGCCGCTATCGGCTGCTACAGGCTTACTCGGATTACAAGAATTACGGAATCAAGGATTCGCAAGAGGTGTTTGACAAGAAGCTGAAGTCCGACAGGCAGGCTGTGTTCGACGCCATCGTGCGAGCGCTCTTTGTAGAGTTGGAAGACGAGGACGGCGAACCCACCGGTGACCGTCCGATTCACTACCTCGAGGCGGTTCAGGGTATCTGGGGAGTTCGTGCCGGCAATCGGCGTGGAGACCAACAGTTCCGCATCTCGGTTCTCTGGAAAGCTGGCATTGCCGAAGCGCTGGATGCGTCGTCCAATCTTCCGCGAAGCGTCGCGGGACACGTGATCATGGCCGTCAAGACGGGCGGCGACGACGAGGAGAAGTTCGACAAGTTTGATGTTCGCAAAGATGATATCAGGACACATCGTCAAGCGTCACGCCTGCCTAGACTGCAAATCAGCTATTTCAAGGCAGATCCAACTATCGGCGAAGTGGACATTGATTTCGATTCCGGCTGCTTTCTGTGGGCACAGTGCCATTGCCGGCCGTCGAATTCGGACGTAGGATCGGTGAAGAAGGACGGGCACAGCCATTTAACGATTTTCAACAGTTCGTTCAGGTTTTTCGCCGACGACCTGAAGAGTCTATGGACCGACACGACCCACCATTGCTCACGAACTTACTGATCCCGTCGTTCCTGCGGCGTCGCGAACCGTTTGTGGCAGTTCTCGCCGCTGTCGTCGCAGTCTTCATCGTTGCCACCGAGTTCACCATTGTTGGTGCGCAGGCGGGCGGTGGCCTCCCGGCGCTCGCCGAGGCGACGAGAGGCTTCCTGACGGTCTGGCTGGTCGAGGGGAATCCTGCATCGGCGGTGGAGCGCTTCGTTTCGCGAACACTGAACGATGAGCGCTTCGTGCCGGCAGAGTGGTTCAGTCCTGAGGAATACCAGCGCAAGTTCAACCGCGACGCGAGGCGCCAGCCCCACACCATCTCAGCGGACGAGTTCAATCGACGCATGACTGAGGACCCTCAGCTCGCTTCGTCCGCCGGTTGGTCCTGGTAGAAGCGGCCAGCCGGAGGCGCCGGGACGCGGTGGCCGGGGTCAGGCACTCACGCTTCAGTCCGTCTTGCGACCCTTTTCAGTAGCCGGCCTTAAAGGCTTGTCGGACCTCGATGAGCTCCTGCGTGAGCGCGAGCCCACCGATCTGACCGGTCTTCCGGCGATTACCTACGGTGTCCGGCGGTGGGCTGACATCTCGTGGACGGCCTCAGGGACGGTAGGATTCCGATCCGCCCTGGCGGACCGTACAAAGCAAACAGGCGCCGAAGTCCGGGCCGTCGTCGTGCGACTGATATCCCCGCCGGGCGATGAAGCTCCGGGACTCCTCTTCATGCTGTGGGGCGACGAATCGCGCTCCAAGGATGGCTGGAGGTTATGGGGGGTCGAGCCTGTACCGATGGACTGATCACTGCGACGCGCAATTCGTCCCCGACACACCCGCTCCCCGCGCGCGACGCCCGCTCCCTCCGCGGAGTTGCTCCTGTCGTTGTTCGGTTCTGACTGCCCGGTGGTCTCACCGTAGTCAAAGGCGAAGTGCGCTATCGGGGAAGGGTGGTACTGGAGTCCCATGAACGCCAGGAAGCGGGCCGCCAGAGCGAGCGCGGCCTTTGCAGCTGTGGCACCCACACGCGGCTTGGGTGACTGAAGAGCGGGGTTTACCGGTACGGGGATTCGAACCCCGGTCCCGTGGCTGAGAACCACGTGTCCTGACCCCTAGACGATACCGGCCCTGGTCAAGCGGAGAGGCGAACAGGAACCCTTGATGTTAGCAAAAGCTCGAGGGTCCGTTCAACCTGGGTGCGCCCATCGACTGAGCCGTCCCCGACCGCCGGTCATTCCGCCCTCAGCGCCTGCATCGGATCGAGCGATATCGCGCGCCTTGCGGGCAGCCAGATCGCCAGCATCGCGACGATGACCATCACCGACGGCCCGGCCAGGAGCGTCAGCGGATCGCGGGAGCTGACGCCGTACAGCAGGTGCGCGACGAACGGTCCCGCCATCACCGCGGCAGCGAGACCGACGGCGATGCCGGCCGCCACAAGCGCGGCTCCGCGCGCGAAGACCAGCCGGCCGACGTCGACGCGGGCGGCGCCGAGCGCGATGCGAATCGCAATCTCGCGCGTACGCTGCGCGACCGCGAACGCAAGCGCCGCATACAGCCCGATCGCGCTCAGCAGCATGGCCAGCGCTCCGAAGGTGACGAGGAACGCGCGCGCCAGCCGTACCTGTGAGAACGCCGCGTCGATGCTATCCGCCAGCGGCGCCGCATCGGCCACGGGCACGTCGTCATCAACCGAGGCAATCGCGCGGCGGATCGCCGCCATCATCGACGCCGCGTTTCCGGCAACGCGGATGTGCGTCCGCGAATCGTGCGACCAGTTCTGGCGCGTGTCCTGCTGCCAGAAGTTGAGATACGCAATCGGCTGCGACTGCTCGAGCACGGTCACGTAGTCGAAGTTCTTGACGACGCCGACGATCTCGACGCGAACATCGCCGAACATCAAGCCGTTGCCGGCGGCGCCGCCGCGCGGCCAGAACCGCCGCGCCAGCGTCTCGTTGATGATGGCGACCGGCGTGCCTTTGGGTCCATCGCGATCGTCGAACTCGCGGCCCTCGACCAGCGGGACGCCAAGCGTCTCGAAGTAGCGCGGACCGACATATGTCGTAGACGCTTCGACCGACGCGCGTTCCCGATCGCCGCCAGGCATCGTCACGACCGCTGATCCCCTTCCCCACCGGGGCAGCGGCGGCACGCTCGCGGGACTCGCGGCGAGCACGCCGGGAATCGCTTCGAGGCGCCGGATCGCTTCGCGCTGGAACGTCCACGATCGCTCCGCTCCGTAACCGACCAGGCTTGGCCGCAGCCGGACCATGACGATCGCACCCGGATCGAATCCGGGTCCGCGATGCACGGCGAAAAAGCTGCGGACGAGCAGCCCGCCCACGCCGAGCAGCAGCACCGAGACGGCAACCTGCACCACGATCAGCGCATCGCGGAGCCGTGTTCGTCCAGAACCGGCGCCGGGTGTTTCTTCTTTCAACGCCAGAATCGGCTCGACGCGCGTCGATTGCAGCGCCGGAGCGACACCGGTGACCAGGCCGATGACGAGCGCGATCGCGAACGCGACGGAGACGACGCGGGGATCGAGCGAGAAGTCGGCATTGCCCGCGGAGCCTAGCAGCGCACGGCCGGCATCGGTGGCCCAGACCGCGACGAGCAGACCGCCCGCGCCCCCCGCGATCGACAGCAGCATGGATTCGACGAGCAGTTGACTGATCACGCGCCACCTCGAGGCACCGACCGCGAGGCAGATCGCAATCTCCTTCCGCCGCCGGAGGCCACGCGTGAGCAGCAGGCCGGCAACGTTCGCCGAGGCGACCAGCATCACGAGTGCCGCCGCTGCCGCCAGCATCGCCACCATCGATCGGTTCTGCGTCTGCTCGTCCACGCGGATGCCGCGCGCCGGCCGCACGACGACGCCCCGGCCCTTGTTCGTTTTCGGGTACGCCCTCTCGAGCTGGCCGGCGAGGACGGTCAGCTCGTTCTGCGCGTCCTCGATCGTCGCGGCACTCGCGAGGCGGCCCACGAGATTGACCACCGTGCAGTCGCGCGCCAGTCCGTCGCAGTAGCGATAGCCGACGCGAAACATGGCGGTCGGTATCCAGACATCGACCGGATTCTCGCGCAGGATCCCGCGAAACCGCTCCTGCGCGATGCCGACGATGGTGAAGTCGGTGCCGTTGATGCGAACGACGGAGCCGAGGATCGCGGGGTCGCCGCCGAACCTTCGCCGCCAGAGGTCGTGGCCGAGGACCGCAACTGCGTGCTTGTCCGGCACCCGATCCTCCTCGCTCGTGAAGAAGCGGCCGAGCGACGGACGAAGACGGAGGACATCGAAGTAGCTCGCGGTCACGACGCTGCCGAGCACTTCGAATCCGCCCTCGGCCGCGGTGACGTGCAATGGCGACGTGGGGTAGTGCGCGGCCAGCGACTCGAACGAACGCGCGTACTCGCGGAAGTGCAGATAATCGGGGTGCGACAGTCCGAACGAATAGACGGGCGGACGGTCCGGCCGCCGCTGATCGATGAGGACCAGACGGTCGGGTTCGGGCAACCGCAGCGGTTTCAAGAAGATCGTGTTGGCGAGGCTCAACACCGCGCTGTTGACGCCAAGGCCGAGGGCCAGCGTCGCGATCGCCGCCAGCGTGAACAGCGGCGTGTCCTTGATTCGGCGAAGGGCGTAGCGGAGGTCCTGGCCGATGGTTGCCATGGTGAATCTCCCTGGTCAGCCTCTGCCTTCAGCGAGAAGTGTGCCCGGGATGAATCGTCGCGCCAGCAACGACTTGCGTCGCAGGCCGATCGTCAGAGCGACCGGAATCGGGCGGAGCGTTTGCGAAAGCGGACAACCGCCCAGCTGGTTGCCGGAACCGATTATGATCATCACATGAAGTATCTCGTCGGACTGGTCCTGCTACTTCTCCTCGCAGCAGGCGGCACGTACCTCGTCGCGGGACGGATGGCACCCCCGGCGATCACCATTGAAAAACCGGCCAAATTCGTGGGCACGGCGACGCCGCTCGAGGTGGTGATTACCGCGCCAGACGCGCCGGCGATGAAGCCGCTCCGCGTCGCGCTCGAGCAGAACGGCAAGCAGACCGCAGCTCTTCAGCCTCGAGCAGCCGGGCAAGGCGCAGATCAAGCAGGAAGGCGCCGACAAGGTCCGCATCACGCACGAGATCGGCAAGCAGACGATCCCGGATCTCAAGAGCGGCGCCGCGCGCATCCTCGTGACCGCCGACCGTCCCGTCCTGTGCGGCATACGCACGGTGCAGTCGACGGCGACGCACGACGTGCAGGTCCGCCTCGAGCGCCCCCGCGTGTCGGTCGTCTCGACGAAGCACTACGTCAACCTCGGCGGATCCGAGATGGTCGTCTATCGCGCGACGCCGGCCGACGTCGAGTCCGGCGTGCAGGTCGGCGACGTCGAGTATCCGGGCTATCCCGCGTCCGGCGCGACGGTCGAAGGGGTCAAGATCGCCGACCCCGCGGTACGGTCGCCTTCTTCGCGCTGCTGCTACGACCAGGACGTGAACACGCCGATGCGCGTCTACGCGAGCGACGACGCGGGCAACACGGCGCGCGCCGACTTCGATCACCTCACGTTCCCGAAGCCCTTCAAGAAGAGCCGCATCGAGCTCGAGCGACAATTCCTCGATCGCGTCGTGCCGGCGATCCTCGAGACCACGACCGGACGTGAAGCCCGACGGGGACACGCTCGCGAAGTTCCTCGCGATCAACGGCGAGCTGCGGCGGAAGAACGCCGAGAAGATCGCGAGCTTCGCGAAGCAGACCTCGCCCGAGATGCTCTGGAGCGGCGTCGTGTTCCATCCGTTCACGAACACCGCCGTCGAATCCGCGTTCGCCGATCAGCGCACGTACGTCTACGACGGGAAGGAGGTCGATCGGCAGACGCACCTCGGCTTCGATCTCGCGTCGTCGCCGGCACGCCCGATCGTCGCCGGCGAACCGCGGCAAGGTCCTGTTCGCCGACGCGCTCGGCATCTACGGCAACTGCGTCATCCTCGATCACGGCATGGGCGTGCAGTCGCTCTACGCGCACCTGTCGTCGATCGCGGTGAAGGCCGGACAGATGGTCGAGAAGGAACAGGAGCTCGGCAGAAGCGGCATGACCGGCCTCGCCGGCGGCGATCACCTGCATTTCACGATGCTGCGTGAACGGCCAGATGGTGAACCCGGTCGAATGGTGGGACTCGCACTGGATCCAGGACCGGATCCTCCGCAAGCTCAGGGCGGCGGGGGGAACGTAGGAATCGGGGTTCAAGGTTCAGGGTTCAAGGTTCAGGGTTCCTGGGCGTTGGCGGCGGGCCGTGATACTCAAGTAAAGTCATGCATGTGAAGAAGTTGTGGTTCTGTATCTCCGTCGCGCTCGTCGTGGGGGCGGCGCTGTCGGCCGTCAGCTGCGGGGGCGGCGCGCCGGCGCCCGCGCAGCAGGCCGCGCCCGCGAACGCCAGGCACGTCGACGAGTCGACGGCGGGCGCGGTCACGGGCCGCGTGACGTTCGAGGGGCCGCGGTCCAGAATGCGCCGGTGAAGCTGGAGAGCGATCCCGCCTGCGCGTCGCAGCATCCGGGCGGCCTCACGGTCGAGTCGATCCTCGTCGAGAACGGCGGCCTCCAGAACGTCTTCGTCTATATCAAGGACGGGCTCGGCAACTACTACTTCGACACGCCGACCGAGCCGGTGAAGCTCGATCAGAAAGGCTGCCACTACACGCCGCACGTCGTCGGCGTCCGCACAGGCAGCCGCTCGAGATCGTCAACAGCGACAACACGCTGCACAACGTGCACGGGATGCCGGAACGTGAACCAGGAGTTCAACTTCGGGCAGCCGTTCCCGGGGATGAAGAACACGATGACGTTCACGACGCCGGAAGTGCTGATGCCGTTCAAGTGCGACGTGCACCGCTGGATGACGCCTACGTCGGCGTCGTCGATCATCCGTACTTCGCGGTGAGCGGCCAACGGCGGCACGTTCGAGCTGAAGAACATTCCGCCGGGCACCTACACGATCGAAGCGTCCACGAGAAGCTCGGCACCCAGACGCAGACGGTCACGCTCGGCGAGAAGGAAGCGAAAGGCGATCACGTTCACGTTCAAGGCCACCGACTGATGATCTGGCATCCACCGCTACGTCAAGCTCGTCGCCGCTGCACCGTGCTGCTCATCGCCGCGGGCGGCATGGTGACGAGCACGGACTCGGGCCTCTCGGTGCCCGACTGGCCGACGACGTACGGGTGGAACATGTTCACGTTTCCGCTGAGCAAGTGGGTCGGCGGCATCCGCTACGAGCACAGCCATCGGCTGATCGCGAGCACCGTCGGGTTCCTCACGATCATCCTGGCGGCCTGGACGTGGTGGGTCGAGCCGCGGCGCTGGGTGCGCCGGCTCGGCTTCGCCGCGCTCGGCGCGGTGATCGCTGCAGGGCCTGCTCGGCGGGCTGACGGTCCTCTTCTTCCTGCCGCCGCCGATCTCGATCGGCCACGCCGGGCTCGCGCAGATCTTCTTCTGCCTGACGCTGACGCTGCGCGGTGGTCACGTCGCCGGGATGGAAGCACGCACGCGTCGCCCGGTCGACGATCCGATGCTGCCGGCGCGTCGCGCTCGCGACGACGGTCCTCGTCTACACGCAGATTCTCGTCGGCGCGACGATGCGGCATACGAATGCCGGGCTGGCGATTCCGGACTTTCCCTGCGCGTTCGGCCACGTCATCCCGCCGGTGTGGAACGCCGGGATCGCGATTCACTTCGCGCATCGCGTCGGCGCGCTGGTCGTGACGCTCGCGATCCTCGCGACCGCCGGCCACGTGTTCTATCACCACCGCACGCGGCGCGAGCTGGTGCGCCCGGCTTCGCTGCTCGCTGGCGCTGGTCTTCGTGCAGGTCACGCTCGGCGCGTTCGTGGTCTGGAGCGGGATGGATCCCGTCATCAACACCGCGCACGTCGTGAACGGCGCGCTCGTGCTGGCGACGTCGCTGGTGCTGACGCTGCGGAGCTTCCGGTCGCCGGTTCGAGTCGCGGCGTCTGCCGTGTCGCAACGGATCGCGGTTCGGACGGCACGCGCCGGCGCGGCGGTCCAGCAGGATGATCGCCGGGCCGCTCGGACGTACGAGCACGCCGTGAGATCGGACGCGGCCGTCATGCCGCGGCTCGCACGCGCGGTCGCGCGACTTCGTCGCGCTGGCGAAGCCGCGGCTGAACCTCCTCGTCGTCGCGTCGACGCTCGTCGGCTACGCGATGGCGGCGGCGAGGCCTCGGCGTCGTGCGTGTCGCCGGGCTCGCTGCTCGGCACGGGGCTCGTCGCCGGCGGCGCCTCGGCGTTCAACCAGGTCATCGAGCGCGACCTCGACGCGCTGATGAAGCGGACGCGCACGCGTCCGCTCCCGGATCAGCGGCTGCAGCCGGTCGAGGGCGCTGCTCTTCGGCAGCGCCGATCACGCTGCGCGGGCTCTGCTGATCGTCGCGTCGGCGCCAACCTGCTCGCGCCGCCGTCGCACTGGCGACGCTCGTGAGCTACGTCGTCGTCTACACGCCGCTCAAGCGGCGGTCGTCGTTCGGGACGGTCATCGGCGCGATCCCCGGCGCGCTGCCGCCGATCATCGGCTGGGCGGCGGCGAGCGGCTCGCTCCACGCGAGGCGTGGACCCTCTTCGGCATCATGTTTCTCTGGCAGCTCCCGCACTTCCTCGCGATCGCGTGGATGTATCGCGACGACTACGCGCGGGCCGGCTTCCCGATGCTGCCGGTCCTCGAGCCGGACGGACGGAGCACGGGACGCCAGGCGGTGGTCTACGCGGCGGCGCTCGTGCCGCTCAGCCTCGCGCCGACGCTGATGGGCATGACGGGCGACGCTGTACTTCGCCGGCGCGCTGGTGCTGGGCCTGCTCTTCCTCGGCCTGACGCTGCAGTTCGCGCGCACGCGCTCGGTCGCGCGACGCGCGGCGGGTCTTCTTCGGATCGATCATCTACCTGCCGCTGCTCTGGATCCTGATGATCGCGGACCGCGTCTGATCACGTTCGTGTAGTGTCCGCCTTCAGGCGGACCTCGCGAAGTCCGGCTGAAGCCGGACGCTACAGGAGCAAGTCCGGCTGAAGCCGGACACTACGGGAGCCCTACCGGGCGATGTTCGCTCGGACCTGCGCCGGCGGGCGATTGCGGCGCAGCATCCGCTTGTTCTCGTACATCCGCTCGTCCGCGATCCTGACGACCGGCATCACGTTCTCCGCTTCGTCGGGCACCTCCGCGCAGCCGATGCTGAGGCCCACTCCGGACGGCAGCGACGCGGCCATCGCGTAGCGAGCGAAATCGGACTGCAGCGCGAGGCCGCGGCGGAGCGCTTCGTCTTCCGCGCAGGACAGCAGGATCAGGAACTCGTCGCCGCCCCACCGGAACACGTAGTCGGCTTCCCGGATGTTGCTCAGCAGGAACGCCGCGACCTCGCGCAGCACGCGATCGCCCGCGTCGTGGCCGAGCGTATCGTTCACTGCCTTGAAGCGATCGACGTCGACGAAGAGCACCGACATCGGGATCGCATAGCGGCGGTGGCGCTGCAGCTCGCGCCCGATGATCTCGTCGAAGAAGCGCCGGTTGCGGCAGCCGGTCAGCGGATCGGTGATCACCATCCGCCGCAGCTTGCTCTGCGCCGCCTCGAGCCGGCGGTTCGTTCGGCGCAGCTCCCACGTCATGTCCTCGAACGTCATCAGCTGCATGCCGAGCGCGGCGATCAGGTACAGCACGAGGTTGACGCCGAGCACGCCCGTCACGCCGGGATCGGCGGGCGACTCGACGCGGAGCACGATCCACGCGTGCGTTCCCGCGATGAGGATCAGAGCGACGCCGACGACGGCCGCGCCGAGCATGCGCACCTGGCGGAGGAGCGCGAGATGTCCGACGCCCGCCGCCGCGAGCGTCCCGGCCATCAGGACGTGACCCGGCGCGAACACGGCCCAGACGCCGAGCGGCATCGGCGCCAGCGTGAACCACAGCAGCACGCCGATGAGGACGAGCGTGTACCCGCGGCGGATGCGCGGACGCGCGGGATACGCGTCCGCGCTGATGACGAAGAACAGCGCGCTGAGGATGCCGAGGAACTGCGCGACGCCGAACGTGAGGAGGCCGGAGAAGTCGTTGCCCGGCGGCCGCCCGGCAAGGAACATCGACGCGGACACGAGGAACCATCCGGCTGTCCAGAAGAGGATGTACAGCCGGCGGCGATACACGAAGAGCAGGAGCAGGACGGCCGTGACCACGAGCCCGCCCTTGCCGGCGAGCTGCCACGGATTCACCGTCCGTTCGGGATACACGACCGATGCATGCTGGCTTGCGGCGTGCGCCACGGCAGCGGCCGTCGGCGCAAGAGGCACGGCCGACGCTACCGTGACGAGGACCGCGGCAGCCAGGACCATCAGCCAGGCGTAGCCCGGCACTCGGTCCATCATGGTTTTTAAGGGGGGAGCCTTGCGGCTATCTTATCATCACGCGGCCGCACGAACGGTAGGATGTGCGGCCGATTCAACGAATTAGCGGCCCCGGCGCACGGCTGTGCTACGGCAACGCCTTGCGGATCTGTGAAGGCCGCGGCAGAACGGCAGAGGCCGGCTTCCGGCAGTCCGCTAACGGTAGAGCAAGTACTGCGCGCGGAGCAGCCGCCACCGCGACTCCGCGGCGGCCCAGGACGCGGCAATCGCCGCCGGATCTTCTCCCGCGCGAACACGCGCGATCCCCTCGCGCGAGCCGAACAGCCGCTCGGCGGCGTCGATCTCGAACCGCTGGCCATGCAGCTTGTAGATCGCCGCGGCGATCTCGATGCCGAGGCGCACCGGGCGCAGCGCTGCGCGATCGGTGACGATGAGGAACACGCCCTGGCATTCCTCGCCGGCGTACTTGCTCGACACGGGCGTGAAGCGAATCGGATAGACGCGGATCCCGGGAATCCGGCGCGCGTTGAGCGCGTCGGCGAGCGCGGGACCGTCGATCCACGGCGCGCCGATCTGCTCGAAGGGCGTGTCGGTGCCCCGGCCGACCGACAGGTTCGTCGTCTCGATCGCGCCGATGCCCGGGTAGACGCGTCGCCTGGATCAGGTTCCGCATGTTCGGCGACGGATTGATCCACGGCAGTCCGGTTTCGTCGAACCACTCGTCGCGATCCCAGTTCTTCGCATCGACCACGGTGAGGTCCGCGCCGATCTTGTTCTCGCCGTTGAACAGCCGCGCCAGCTCGCCGATCGTCAGGCCGTGCCGGATCGGCATCGGCGCGAAATAGCCGGTGAAGCCGAGCTGCGTCTTGTCGAGCGTCGGCCCCTCGATCTGCAAGCCGTTGATCGGATTCGGACGGTCGAGCACGACGACGGGCAGACGTACGCTTCGCCGCCTCCTCCATCACGTAGGCCATCGTCGTCGTGTAGGTGTAGAAGCGCGCGCCGATGTCCTGGAGGTCGACGACGAGCGCGTCGAGTCCCTCGAGCATCGCCGGCGTGGGCCGCCGCGTCTCGCCGTAGAGCGAGTGGATCGGCAGCCGCGTCTTCTCGTCGGTTCCCGACGAGACCTTCTCGTCGAGCGTGCCGCGGATCCCGTGCTCCGGGCTGAAGAGCGCGACGAGCTTCACGTCCTTCGCGCCGAACAGCAGATCGATCGTCGTCGCGCCGTCGCGCGCGCGGCCGGTGTGATTCGTGACGAGGCCGACGCGCTTGCCGCGAAGCGGCGCGAAGCCGTCGGCGCGCAGCACGTCGATGCCGGTCAGCACCGGCGTCGACGGCGCTGGCCGGACATCGTCCCGGAGGGGCCGAAGTCGCGGCCGGTATACGTCGCGGTGCGGGCGGCGGCCGGAAGCGAGGTCACCGCGGACGCCGCGATCGTCGCGACGCGCGCGCGCAGCGGCGTGACGTCGCCCTTGCCGTCGGGATGCACGCGATTCGACAGGAAGACGACGAACATCTCGGTCGACCGGATCGATCCAGATCGACGTGCCGGTGAAGCCGGTGTGGCCGAACGATCCGATCGGCAGGAGCTCGCCGCGATTCGAGGAGAACGTCGAGTCGATGTCCCATCCGAGGCCGCGCGACGTTGGCGCTCGAGCTCCGGCGTCGCCGGCGTGGTCATCTTCTCGACCGCCGAGCGGCGACAGGATGCGCGCGTCCGTCGTGCGCGCCGCCGTTCAGCAGCATCCGGCAGAAGATCGCGAGATCGGCGGCCGTGCTGAAGAGCCCCGCGTGCCCGGCGACGCCGCCCATCCGCCGCGCCGTCGGATCGTGCACGACGCCGCGCAGCATCGTCATCGTCCGGCCCGTCGCAGGGCCAGCCGTACGGCGTGCAGCTTCTCGGTCGGCGCGATGCGCGGCACGCAGCGCCGCCGGCAGGGATTGAACATCGTGTCCTTCATGCCGAGCGGCTCGAAGATCGCGCTCGCGCGCGAACGCGATCGAGCGGCAGGCCGCTCACGCGGCGGACGATGTCGCCGAGCAGGAAGAAGTTGATGTCGCTGTAGACGAATCGCTCGCCGGGACGCGACGTCGGCACTTCCTCGATCGCGAGCGCGATCGCGCGTCTCCGATGCCGGTCCACATCTCGCGCGAGATCGACATCCGGCCGCAGACCCGAGACGTGCGTGAGCAGGTGCCGGATGGTGATGTCGGCCTTGCCGTAGCGCTCGAACCCCGGGATGTAGGACGCGACGCGATCGCTCAGCCGGATCTTGCCCCTGCTCGACGAGGATCATCACGCTCGTCGTCGTCGCCACGACCTTGGTGAGCGAGGCGAGATCGAAGATGGTGTCGAGCGTCATCGGCTCGACAGCGGGCACGAGCGCGCGGTTGCCGATGGCCTTCTGATACAGGATGCGCTCGCCGCGTCCGACGAGCACGACGGCGCCCGGAAGCTTCTTCTCGGCGATGGCCTCGCGGCACCACCGGCTCGATCGCATCGAGGCGCCGCACGTCGACGGTGGCCTGCTGCGCGGCGGTCGATCCGGGAACCGGCGAGAGGACGTTCAGACCCGATTGCCGGGCGGATCCACCTTGTGTCAGGAACAGGAGGAGCACGGCGACTGGAGCTAGCGCGCGCATGGATGGCCTACAGAATAGCCCAACTGCTGTAGTGTCCGGCTTTAGCTGGACCTGTCAGGTCCGCCTGAAGGCGGACACTACAGGCTTTCGAGATAGCTTTATACTGACGGCATGCGCCTGGCCGGAACGATGCCCGCCGCCGCTCTGATCTCGATGCTCTGCGCAGCAGGCGCCGATGCGCAAGTGATCCGCGTCTCGGGAACGATCAAGGACGATGCGGGGCACCCTGTGCGAGGCGCCATCGTGACGGCGAGAACCCCGATCAGGCCCCGGCGCGGCTGACGGCCACGTCGAACGACAAGGGGCAGTTCGGCTTCATCGGCATCAGGCGCGGCCAGTGGATGTTCAGCATCGAGGCGCCCGGGCACGAGCCGGTCCGGTTCCGCCGGCCGGTGGCGGCCGGCCGGCAGCAGCCGATCGACATTACGCTCGAACGGACCGCGGCGCCGGCCGCGCTGCCGCTCGACGGTACCAAAGCCGGCGACATCCTTCAGCGGATCGAGCACGCCGAATCGCTGGCGTCGAGCGGGAACGTCGACGGCGCGATTGCCGCGTGGCGCGAGATCCTCGCGAAAGTGCCGGCGCTGACATCGGCGCACCTGCAGATCGGCGCGCTCTACGAGCGCAAGCCCGATCCCGAGCAGGCACTCGCCGCCTACCGCCGGCTGCTCGAGATCGAGCCCGGGAACGCCAAAGCGCTCGCGGCCGTCGAGCGGATTGAAAAACAGCTGTAGTGTCCGCCTTCAGGCGGACCGGGTCCGGCTGAAGCTGACCGGGTCCGGCTGAAGCCGGACACTACAGGTAACGTCCAGACCACTATCGCAGCGTCGTTATCGCCTGCATGCGACCGTCCGTCGCCTGGCTGGAAGAACGTCTCCCACGCGCGGCGGATCCGATCGACCTTTGCGATCTGCGCATCGTCTGGCGACCGGCCGGCGCCGACGACCAGGATGAACGCCTGGCGATGCACGCGTGACGACTCCGATGCGGACGGAAGCCGCGTGCCCATGGTCGCGACGATGTCCTGGATGAGCACGTCGCGGCGCGTGCCGTTGAACGTCACGCCGATGCGCGGCGCGGACGACGCGTCCCTCGAGCCTGCGACGTTCGTCGGGTTGTCGACGTAGAAGAAGGTCGGCACCTGGCTCTCCGACACGAGCCCCATCGCGTACTGGTCGAGCAGGCTGTACCGGCGCACCGCGCCGACGGTCCTGAACGATCCGCCGCCCAGATCCTCGATGTCGTTCCCCTCCATCACGGACGCGTCCGTGTCCATGAAGAAGCTCCAGTGCGACTCATCGCGGCCGAGGAGCGCCTCCGAGCGGGCGCCGGTGTGGTTGCGGAACTCCATGAACGCGAGCCAGCGATGGCCGACCTCCTGCCCGAGGACGCTCACGGTGTTGTTCTCGCCCAGGAACGTCTGCAGCGGATCCTCCGGGTACTTGCCGATCCAGTCCATCATCGTGAAGCTGCGCAGGCGGCCCGCGCTGCCGAAGTCGCGCGAGGCGTCGAACTGGCTCAGGCCGATGCCGCGCACCTCGTTCGCGACCGTGCTCTCGAACGCGAACGCGTTGTCGATCAGGGTGACGTCGGTCCAGATGACGAGCTGATCGAAGTTGTCGGGGTGCGTGCGATAGAACTTGCGCGTGACCTCCACGATGTCGAGCTGCAGTTCGGTGGCGAACCGCTCGCCGACGGCGCCGCCGCCGCCGCGGGAGGTATCGTCGCTCAGGTTGACGGGCGTGAACTCGCCCGTGCGGCCTGGCGAGACGCCGACAATCGCTTCCTCGAGGTTCACCTCGCCGAACTTCATCTCGATCACGCCGCTCGGCAGGAGCGTGAGCTGGGCGTTCACAGTCCGGGTCGACTCGAAGCCCCGCACGCCGCACCAGGTCACCGTGTATCGATCGGACGCGGCGTTGGCGAACACGCGTCCGCCGGCGGACGGGTCGAGGTCGGCGAGAAAGGGCGCGACACGCGGCGGCCCTGTCAGGAGCCGTGAGACGTTGCGGTCCGTGCTGGCGCTATCCCCTTCCTCGAACGTGATGTTGCCGTCGGAGTTGACGAAGGCGGCGGTCTGATTGCGGCCGTAGAAGGAGAACCCGAACGGCACGTTCAAGGGCGAGCTGTCGTCGTCGGTGAGCGTCACGCGCGTGCCGAGGCCCGTGCGAAACACGCCGTCGATGCGCGCGACGTCGTAGCCGCCGGCACCGTTGCGCGTGAAGCGCAGCCCGACGTTGCTTAGATCGTAGCGGTTCGGCGACTCGATGAGGTCGCCGCCTTCATCCTGCACGATGGCGATCTCGCCGACGTCGATCGAGTCGCGTCCGCCGGGCGTGGTCGTCGTGAGCGTGCCGGACGGACGATTGCGCGATCGGTTGAGCCAGAGCGCGTCGAGATGACGGTTGCGCGGATCGCCGTCGAACCGTTCGCGTTTTGCCCGCTGCAGGAGCGTACGCTCGGCGGCAGTCCGGGTATCGAGCGAGTCCGCCTCGAGCTGGGCGGTGCTGCACGTCGTGTCGCCGCCGCTCGGCGGCGGCGTGTTGCCGTTTCCGGATCCGCCCGACCCGCCGGAGTCTCCGCAGGCATTCACGACGACGGCTACGGCGAGCGCGGCGAAGAAAGCCGCGGGGCTACTTGACGTCTTTGAGCTGTTCGAGAAGCTTCTTCGCATCCGGCAGCTCTCGCGCGTCGGGCGCGGCCATGGAAATGAACTTCTCGAGATCCGCCTTCGCCTCGACCATCTTCTTGCTCGTGATGTTGGCGCGCGCCCGGTAGTAGTGGAGGTCCGCCCGCGTCGGGAACTGCTTGGCGAGCTTGTCGAGCAGCGCCACCGCCTCGTCGCCCTTGCCGGCATTGATCGACGCGATGGCGACGTTGATGAACATCACCGGGTCCTTCACCTGCGCCAGGTCGATCGAATCGAGGAGCTTCTGCCCCTCGACCTTGTCGCCCTTGAGGAAGTACAGCTCGGCAAGATAGAGCTTCAAATCGACGTCGCCCGGCTCCTTGTCGACGACGATTTTTATCGCCTCGATCGCCTTGTCGTAGTTCTTCTCCGCCTCGTACGTGGAGGCGAGAAAGGCGTTCAGCCTGAAGGCCGCCGGGTATTTCACCAGGAGATCCTCGATGATCTTGCGGGCGTCAGCGAGCTTTCCGGTCTTCTGAAGCTCCACCGCCTTCTTCATCTCGGCCTGGATCTCGATGTTGGGATCGACCGCGGGCGCCGCCTTCGTCAGCTTCATGTCGATCGGCGGATTGCGGTTCTCGGCGATCTGCACCTGCATGCGCTGGGTGTCGAAGCCCTCTTTGGCGAACTCGAAGTTCCATTGGCCCCCGGTCAGACCCTGCATGTTCCACTCGCCCTTGTCGTTCGTCTTGGCTTCGACGATCAGCGCGTCTCCGCCCTTCTGCGCGCGAATCAGCACGTTCAAGGCGGGCTTGCCCTGGTCGTCCAGGATCTTTCCGTTGATGCGGCCGTTTCCCTTGGGCTGAGCGGCAGCGCCAGGGACGAAGGTGCAGAAAAGCAACGCAAACAGGGCCACCGCGAGGCCAGCCCCACGTCTCGAGTCACGTCGTCTGGTCATACCGGCGATTATACTGAACACGTCCTCTGATTCCGCAGCGGCCGCCCGTCCAAGCTCTGCCTGCATGCCTCCACTCGACCTTCTGCGCCCCTCCCGCCCGCGAAAGGCGATCGCCATTGCGGCCGTGATTCTCGGTGCCGGACTGGCGGCTGCATGCTGGTGGCCGGCGCGATCGCGTGTCGCCGGCGGACCGATCGTAATCGTCTCCATCGATACGCTCAGGGCCGATCGGGTTGCCGTCTACGGCTATGGGAAGGGGCGAACCCCGTCGCTGACGGCGTTCGCCCGCGACGCCGTCGTCTTCGATCGCGCGTACGCGCACGCGCCGCAGACGCTGCCGTCGCACGCGTCGATGTTCACGGGGCGGCTGCCATTCGATCACAAGGTCCGCGACAACCTCGGGTTCACGCTGGCCGACGGAACGGCGACGCTGGCGGCACTCTTCCGCGGCGCCGGCTACGAGACCGGGGCGTTCGTGTCCGCCTTCGTGCTGCGGCGCGAGACCGGCATCGGACAGGGCTTCGACGTCTACGACGCGACGTTCCGGTCGACGGGCGCTGATCGGTCCCCGGCTCAGGTGCAGCGGGCTGGCCCCGACACGCTTGCGGCGGCGGAAGCCTGGCTCGCCGCGAGAACGTCGCCGCGATTCCTGCTCTTCGTTCACCTCTACGAGCCGCACAAACCGTACAGGCCGCCTGACCGGTTCGCGGATCTCCCGCCATACGACGGCGAGGTGGCGTTCGCCGACGAGATCACGGGGCGCCTACTCGACTCGCTGAAAAAGCGCGGCTGGTACGACCCGGCGACCGTCGTCGTGCTCGCCGATCACGGAGAAGGCCTCGGCGATCACATCGAGGAGGAGCACGGGCTCTTTCTGTACGACGAAGTGATCCGCGTGCCGTGGCTGATGAAGCTGCCGGGCGGCCGGTCCGGCGGACGCCGCGTCGCCGCTCCCGTGCAGCACATCGATCTCCTGCCGACGCTGGCGGCGATGTACGGGTTGACCCCGCCGGCTGCCCTGCGAGGACGCGATCTGACGCCCACGTTCGACGGGAACGCGATTGCGCCGCAGGGAATTTACGCGGAAGCCTTGTACCCGCGCTATCACTTCGGCTGGAGCGAGCTCCTGTCGCTCACCGACGATCGGTTCAGGTACATCAAGGCGCCGCGCGAGGAGCTCTACGATCTCGAACGCGATCCGGGCGAACGCGCGAACATCGTCGCGAGCCGCGCGCAGGCGGCCGCCGCTCTCCGGTCGGCGCTCGATTCGCTCGTCGCCGGACGCGACGTCGACAAGCCGTCGGCCGTGTCCGACGACGATCGCCAGCGGCTCGCGGCGCTCGGGTACGTCGGCACGCAATCCTCTTCGTCTACTGCGCCGTCGGGATCGAGACCCGATCCGAAAGACAAGGCTCCGCTCCTGCGGACGTACCGCCAGGCAGTCGAAATGCTCGGGGACGGACGCGCAGCCGAGGGGACGCGGCTGCTCGAACAGATCCTGAAGGACGACCCCGAGATGACGGACGTGTGGTCGCAGTACGCGGCGGCGCTCGGACGGCTGGGCCGATGGCAGGACGCGTTCGAGGCGTACGGACGCGTCATACGGCTGCAGCCGCAGGAACCGAACGGCCCGCTCGGTGCGGCCAGCGCGCTGGTCGCGCTGGGACGACTGGACGAAGCGCGCAAGCATGCGGCGCTCGCGATCGACAAATCGCCGTCGCAGGCGCACCAGGCACTCGCGCTCATCGAGGTCGGCGCGAAGAGGTTCGACGAAGCCCTCCGGCAGGCCGAGCTCGCGGCCAAAGCGGAGCCAGGACTGCCGATGCCGTCGTTCATCCGCGGCACGATCGCCTACAACGAACAGCGCTACGGCGACGCGCTGCCGCCGCTCCTCGACGCGCAGAAGGCGTACGCCAACCGCGCGGCGCAGCCCCGCGATCTCTTCTTCATGATTGGCGATTCGATGGCGCGCCTCGAGCGCTATCGCGAGGCCGAGCCGTACCTGAAGGAAGAGGTCCGGCTCTATCCGGAGCACGTGCGCGCGAGAGCGGGGCTCGCGATGCTCTATCAGGCAACAGGTCGCGCAGCTGAGGCCAGTCAGGTTCTCGACGCGCTCATTCGCGACGTGCGCTCTCCGGACGCCTACGACACGGCGGCGCGCGTGTGGCGGATGTTCGGTCGCCCGGATCGCGCGAGCGCCGTCGAAGCGGAGGCCAGGCGGACATCGCGGACCGTAGCGCGATCGCGAGGTCAAGGGTGAGCCGCGCGAAACGGACTGGCTCGGAGCGTTCGAAGCCTGGTGGTTCCGGCTGGAGACGCGTCAAGCTCGCGCTCGTGGCTGTGATCGTCCTGGCAGTCGCGGGCGGCCTCTTTTGGCGGTTCTCCGGATCGCGCACGATGACGATCGCGCAGCGCGCCGATCGCAACGTGCTGCTCATTACGATCGACACGCTGCGCCCCGACGCGATGTCGCTTTATGGCGGCCGCTCCAGCACGCCAAGGCTCGACGCGCTCGCGTCGGGCGGTGCGCGCTTCACGTTCGCGCACGCGCACGCCGTCGTCACGCTGCCGTCCCACGCAAGCCTGCTGACGGGCGCATATCCGTACGAGCACGGCGTGCGCGATAACAACGGCTATCGCGTGCGCAGGGATCAGCCCACGCTGGCGACGCGTCTCAAAGCGCTCGGCTTCGCAACCGGGGCGTTCGTCGGCGGGTTCCCCCTGGATCAGCGCTTCGGCCTCAACAACGGCTTCGACGTCTACGACGATCGCATCGGCGAGGTCGGGAGCGTCGTGGACTTCGCGCTGCCCGAGCGCCGCGCGGACGCGGTCGTCTCCTCCGCGCTCACATGGACGGGCGCGCAGAAAGACAAGTGGTTTACCTGGGTTCACGTCTTCGATCCGCACGCGCCCTACCAGGCGCCCGAGGAGTTCGCGAAGCGGTACCCGGACGATCCGTATGCGGCCGAGATCGCGTGGACCGATCGCGCGCTGACGCCGCTGCTCGATGCGCTCTCGAGCCAGCCCCGGCCGACGCTCGTCATCGTCACGAGCGATCACGGCGAGAGCCTCGGCGATCACGGCGAGCTCACGCACGGCATCTTCGCGTACGAGGCGACGCTGCGCGTGCCGCTCGTCATCGCAGATGTCAGCCCCACTGTGCCTTCGAATCGTGCTGGCGTCACGATCGAATCGCCGGCGCGCCATGTCGACATCCTGCCGACGGTTCTCGACGCGCTCGGCGTGCCGCCGGATCCGAAGCTCGCCGGCGCGTCGCTCGTGGACGTGATCCGGCGCGGCGGCGGGGACGATCGGCCCTCGTACTTCGAGGCGATGACGGCCAACCTCTCGCGAGGATGGGCGCCGCTGCGCGGCGTCCTGCTCGGCCGCGAGAAGTACATCGACTTGCCCATCCAGGAGCTCTACGGCCTTGCGGCCGATCCGGCCGAGCGGCAGAACATGGCGGCGTCGGCGCGCAATCGCGTCGACGTTCTCCGCAACGCGCTGGTCGGTTTCAACGTGGCACCGCCGGCGCTGCCAGGCGAAGAGACGGCCGCCGTCCGCGACCGGCTGCGTGCGCTGGGCTACGTCGGCGGAAGCCCCGCGCCGCCGCGCGACCGCTACGGAGACGAGGACGATCCGAAGCGCCTCGTCGACATCGACGCGCTGCTCCATCGCGGCGGCGACCTGTATCAGCGCGGGCAGCTGAAGGAAGCCGCCGCGGCATTCCAGGAGGCTATCGACCGGCGAGCCGACACCGCCGACGCGTATCGCTATCTCGCGTTCGTCTACTGGCAGGCCGGCCGCCCGCGTGACGCGATCCACACGCTCGAAACCGCGCTGAAGCGCGGCCTGAGCCATCGCGACATCAGGGTGAAGCTCGGGATCTACCTCGCCGAGACCGGCGGCGCCGAGCGCGCCATCGCGCTGCTCGAGGGACTCGCGGGCGACGACACCGAGCCGCTGAATGCTCTCGGCATCGCGTACGGCCACGCGAACCGTTCACCGGAAGCGATGCGGACGTTTCGTCACGTGCTCGATGTCGATCCTACTAACGGCCTCGCATGGCAGAACATCGGAACGCTCGAGCTCCGCGCCGGCGATCGCGCGGCCGCCGAGGCCTCGCTGCGCCGCGCGCTCTCGATAGACGACTCGCTCCCCGGCGCGTACACCACGCTCGGCGTCGTGCTCTCGGAGAGCGGACGCAAGAGCGAGGCGATCGAGATGTGGAAGAAAGCGGTGGCCCTCGACCCGTCCGAGTTCGACGCGCTCTACAACCTCACGCTCACGCTGCTGCAGCTGAAGAGACCCGAAGAGGCCAGGACGTACGGCGAGCGCTACGTGGCGACGGCGCCGCCGGCGCTCTTCGCCGCCGACATCGCCAGGGTCCGCGAGTTGATGAAGAAGTGACGTCGGGCGTGTCGATCGATCGGGCGGTGCCCGACCGCTCGGGTTGGCCCTCCACGCCGTGGTGGGCTGGTCGGCTCGGGCCGACGTTGAGCAGCGCGATCAGCGAAGCCCCTAAAAATGGTCCCGGAGCCTCCCGCCTGGCGGCGGCGCCGATTCGTCTCAAGCGGTCGAGTCACCTCGTTGCTGAACCGATGCTTTACCGGCGTCCGGATCACCCCAAGCCGCCGCCAGCACCGTCAGGCCAGGCGGAGGGGCCATTTTTTCCGCGCTGTCGAAGCCGGCGGTCCGAGCCGGCCAGCCCGCCGCGGCGTGATCGAACGCCGGAGCGAATCCCGCCGTGTGAAGAGATTGCCGGGTGGTAAGGCCTACGTTCCAAGAGGCCCGGCTCCTATGAGCCAGACACAAATTGCCAATTTCCGAAAGGCATTGGACTTCAGCCGGACGCGACACGTACGTCAAGAGACGGGTTCTACTGCCGGACCAGCAGCGGTAATCTCGGAAACGCGAACGTGCCCGCGACGTCGTCGACGACGGTAATCTGGCAGGTGTAGTACCCAGGCTTGAGCGCCGACGCGGGAACGGAATACTGGAAGATCGCCGCCTTGCGGTCCGGCGCGTCGAGCCTGGTCACTTCGACGAGCGGCGTCTCGTAGGTTTTCACCTTACCCCTGAAGAACGCGATGCTCGTCAGCAGGCGCGGACCGCCGGACTGCACGACCGACGGCTCGTACACTTCGTAATAGAAGTACAGCGGCTGACCTGTCGAGACTACGTGCGTCAGGCTCGGCACGAGCATCGTCCCGTTGCGCGCGAGTGGGCTGACGGCGTTTCGCCCGGCGACCGGCTGCGTCTGCGTGCCGAGGACGACCGAGCTGAGCTTCACGGGCGCGCGGCGCAGATCGGGAACGAGCACATCGCTTTCGTAGGAGCCAATCGCGCCGCTCTGGTTCTCGCGCAGCACGACCTTCAGCCGGTACTTCCCTGGCGGAAGCGTGAACCCCGTCTCGTACTGCACGGTCTTCCGCTTGACGTCCTGCGCGGGCTGCACGGCGAGCTTCACGGTGTCGCGCAGCCTGCCGACGGGTCGCTGCTGCGGGTCCCGCACGATCCCGATCACGTCGATCGTCGCGCGCTCCTGCGAGCTCGATCGTACGAACGGGATCTCAGAGCCGGGCACCGCAATCGACACTGGAACGTAGAAGCGATCGTCGGCGAGTCGGAAGAAAGCGGTCGACATCCAGACCGTCAGGTCGGTCGACGACAGGTCGGTCATCAGCTGATCCTGCAGCTGCCGCTCTCGATCTTCCTTGCCGGAGTGGAGGAAGTCGCGGGTCGCGTAGTAGCCGTTCCTGTGCTCGACCTTGAGGCCCTGCTTGTTCAGCCTGACGCGGATGCGCCGGAATCGTCCGTCGCGTGCGGGGTTCGTGCTCGAGTACCCGATCAGGTAATACGCGGACGTATCCGCGATGACCTTCGTGTAGACGCCGCCGAAGTCGTTCGTGTCGAGAAACGCCTTGCCGCCGGTATCCGCCGCGAGCGCCACGAGCGTGTCCTGGCTGGCCGCCTGGCTGTCGAACTGGCGCGACACTCCACGTCCCGAGAACATCGACGTTCCCCCGCGTCCGCTCGACTGGCTCGCGGCGCCGCCGGGAACGACCGCCGTGAGCCCACGCGTATCGACCGGGTAGATCGAGACGTTCGCCTTCACCGCCCGATCGATCGCGGCGCGGAGCTGGACCTGATTGTCTTCGCCGCGCTGCGTCATCCCGCTGCTGAAGTAGACGATGGATTTCTTCTGCTGAATCGGCGCGAGGGCGTCCGACAGCTGCTCGATCGCCGCGAGCCTGCGATCGGTGTTGAAGATGTTGAACTCGGACTCGTCCGCGACGAAGCCGTCGGCCTCCGTCTCCTCGCCGGTGAGCGCCGCGCCTTCCTCGAACCCCGCGCCCTCGAGCCCTGAAAATCGATCGAGCGCCGCCGCCAGCGTCTCGCGATCGGCCGTGAAGTCCTGGACGATGCGCAGCGTCGAGCTCACCGACGCGATCGCCACGAGATCGGCCGGCGTCAGGCGCTTCGCGATGTACTCGTGCCCGGAGCTAATCGCCCGCTCGATCTCTTCCGGCTGCATCGAGCTCGCGTCGAACAGCAGCACGATGAGCCGCCGGTTCTTGAGATCGATCGGTTCGGCCCTGGCAGCCGCAGCGGGCGCCTCCGGTTTCGGCTGCTCACCCGCGGATGGCTTCGGCGCCTCGGCCTTCAATATCGGCTGCACGGGCGCGGCCGGTGGATCCGTCGGCAGCGCTTCCGACGGCACTTCCTCGAAGTCGAACGCGCTGATCGTCTGCGCCTTGTCGTCTTCGAGGAGCGTGAAGTCCGCCGGCTTCAGGTTGCGGACGATGTTCCCCTTGTCGTCGCGAACGACGACGTTGACGTAGATCAGCTCGACGCCGGCGCGGAATGAAGGGCGCCGCTGCTGAAGGCTCTGGCGTGCGGATGCCGGCGTCGAGAGTATGAATCCCGAGACGAGGAGCGGAACGAGCGCGCGCACGGTGGCGTGGAACGGGCGGGGCATGATCAGAATCTGAACCGCATGATGAGCTGCACCGATCGCATCGGGCGCACGCTGGTGACCTGGCCGAACGTCGGCGAGTTCACGACCGTGTCGATGGCGGAGAACTGCACCCGGTTGAGAACGTTGTTTGCCTGGATTCGAATCGACATCCCGCGCGACCGCGCGAAGTTCACGTTCTTCGACAGGCTCATGTTCAGGTTCCGCGAGCCCGGCCCGATGATCAGGTTCCGCGGCGCCGTGCCGAAGAGCCCGGGCGCCGGAATCGTGAAGGCGTCGGTGTTGAAGAATCGCAGCGTGGTCGGATCGTCGATGTCGATCGGATCGCCGGCGTAGTCGGCGCGGAGCGTGCCGTTCACGCCCGATCCGACGTCGCGGAAACTGCCAGTCACGCGCGGCGTGTACCGGTCCGCCCGACTGCGCGACGAAGTTGCCGCTCCAGCTCCACCCGCCGAAGATCTGCGACATCGGCCCGTTGCCGTGCAGCCAGGGACGCCCGGGTCCCCACGGCAGCTCGACGCTGTAGTCGGCGCTGAGCGCGTGGCGGCGCTCGAAGCTCGAACGTCCCCACTCCGCGTCGAGATCCTGATCGTTCTGCGCGACGGTGCCTCCGCCCCCGCCGAACGAGGACGCGTTGTCGTACGCCCGCGACCACGTGTACTGGCCGCCGAACGACACGCCGCGGGAGAGGCGCTTGCGCGCCCGCGCCGTGATCGCATGGAGGATCGACCGGCCCTCGGATGACTGCCAGGTGAACGGCTGCACGTCCTCGATTCGGATCCCGCCGTCAGGATCGCGGTTCGGCGCGCGCTGGATGTCCAGGTACGAGCCTTTCGTGCCGGTATAGCCCAGGCCTACCGACAGGTTCCGCGGAAGGTCGCGCGAGACGTCGGCGTTCCAGATCTGCGCGACGCCGAGATCGTAGGTCCGATCGATCCCGTACGAATTCGTCGTCGTGGAACTGTCGACGTGCGCGAAGGGATCGACGACGGGCAGCGGCACTGTGGCCGTGCCGAGGCTCGTGGACGTGACGGCGAACGGCGGCTGTGCTGCCAGCCGCTGCGCGATGGAACCGTAGGCGCCGAGGTTGTAGTTCACGCCGTAGCCCGTGCGGACCGTCATTCCCGGCCGCGCGCGCCACGCGAGACCGAAACGCGGCGCGACGTTGTTGCGATCCGGCTCGACGAGGCTCGTGGGCGTCGCGCCCGTGAACGGACCGGTTTCGCCGGCCGCCACCGGCACGGCCGCCGTGAAATCGGAGTTCACGTCGAGGTTGACGAGGTGGTTGTTGGCTTCGTAGTACGGCGAGACGTACTCGTAGCGGACGCCGTAGTTCAGCGTGACGTTGCCGCGCAGGCGCCAGTCGTCCTGGAGGAAAAGGCTCCAGTCGCGGCCGCGCATCTTCAGCTCGCCCGGACCGTACTGCACGGAGGCCTGCTGCGCGTACCCGAGGAGGAAGTCCGCGAAATCGAGTCCCGTGCCGGTGACCGCACGCCCGTTGCTGATCGCCGACGTGTAGAGGCCCGTGAACACGAAGCTGCCCCGCGGGTTGCTGTTCGAGAGGCTGTCGAGGCGCAGGTAGCGGAATTCACCGCCGAACCTCAGCGCGTGAAGACCGAACGGGCGCACGGTGGTGTTGCTGATCTGGATCCGCTGATCGATCCGCTCGGACGGCGTCCGGTCGCGCAGGTCCGCGATCGTCGTGAACGACATGCCGGGAATGCCCCAGTCGAACGGATCGGTCGAGACACCCTCGATGCCGGCCGCGCCGGCCACGTTCGTGTTGAACGCGTAGAGATTGCTGCTGCGCGCGCTGTTGCGGTTGTAGGTGACGGTCAGCGTGTTGATGATGCGTCCCTTCGTCAGCAGCCACGACACGGGGAGATTCCACCCTTTGTTCTCGCCCGTTCCTCCGATCGTCGGAAACGTCGACGAGTTCGACGACGAGGATTGACGGAAACCGAGGCTGGCGTTGAGGACGCTGCGCGTCGGGAGCGGACCGCCGCGCCCGCGGACGAAGCCCTGACCTCCGCCGCCCGGCGCGCCACGCCCGCCCGCGCCGCCCGGACCGAAGCCGCCGCGCCCGCGTCCGCCGCCCGGGCCGGCGCCGCGCTGCGGCTGCGAGCCAAAGATATGCGTCACGCGCAGGTTCACATCGTTGCTGGCCGACGAGTTGGCGTTGACGTAGTGGAAGTTCTGCGTGTCGCCGAGGACGTTCGGCAGCGGAATGAACGGGAGCAGCGACTGCGCGACCGGCGTGATCCGCGACTGTGGAAGGCGGTTGCCATCGAACGGCTGACCCGTCGACGGATCGATCACCACCGACGCGTTCGACGAGAAGTCGCCGGCGCGCTCAGCGATCGTCGGAACGGTCGAATACGTGTCGACCGGCGTGCGCGAATGGTTGCCCGAGTAGTTCAGGAAGAACGACGTGCGCGTGCCGCCGTTGTAGACGTGCGGGATCGTCAGCGGCCCGCCGAACGAGGATCCGTACCGCTGCTGGACGTAGTCCGGCTCCTCGCGAACGCGTCCGTTGAGGGGATATGGCGCCGCGTCGAACATCGAGCCGCCGAGGTTGTAGTTCGCGTTGCCCTGGATGCGTCCGCCGCCGCCGCGCATTCCGCCGAACCCTCCGGGGCCGCCGCCGAATCCGCCGGGGCCGCCCCCTTGTCCGCCGCCGCGGCCTCCTCCACCGCCTCCCCCTGCGCCGCCGAAGCCGCCTTGATCGCTGCCGCCAAAGCCGGACTGATCGCCGCCGGCGCCGCCGCGGCCCAAGCCATCGGGACCGCCGGGCTCGAACTCGCCGCGGCCGCCGCGGCCGCCGAAGAGCAAGGCGTCGTTCGACTGCCCCTGGGCGCCTGCCGTCGCGACCGTCTCCGTCGGCGCATCAGCCGAGAACCCGGGCGGCAGCTGCAGCTCCGCGCGAAGCGTCTCGGGACGATCGTCCGCGTTCGCGTCGCCAGCCGCGCTGTTCGCGACCACGTCGAGCTGCTGGAAACCGCCGCGGCCGTTCGCACCGGCCTGCGCTCCCCCGCGTCCGCCGCCGCGACCGGTCGCTGGCTGCGCTGACGCGTTCGCAGGTGCGGATGGTTTCGCGCCCGGCGCTGATGGGCTCGTCGCTGCCGGCGCGCGCGACGCGAGCGTCAGCGTGAAGTCGATGCGCGACGTGCAGTTCGCTTCGGCGATCGTGATGGTCTGAACGCCCGGTGCGAACGCCGCGAGCGTCGCGCGGATCGTGAACGCGCCGGAAGCCGGAAGTCGAAGGCCGTAGCCGCCGTTCTGTTCGGTGGAGGTCGAGGTGATTTCCGCGCCGTCAGCTGAGAGTGCCGTAACCGCGACGCCGGGCAGCGCCATGCTTCCAGATTGAACGACACCCGAGACCGCGCATGGGAGAGTGGGCTGAGGCGGCTGAGCCGGCGTCTGCGCGCGCGGACCGGTCCACGCGAGCGACAGCGCTACCCAGGACCCCACGGTGGCGAAGAAGCGCATGCGCACTGGATGGCCGTCCGCTCGTTGTAGACAGCCGTCGAACGGCTGACGGACGACAATCTTCGCACGCGTCTATGTCAAAAGCGTGGCAGAGGTGCGAAAAACTATTGCGGATTGGCGATTGCGCACTCGCAATCACCAATCCGCAATTGACAGCGTTAGAATCCGACCCTGACGCCGAAGCGGACAATGCGCGGGTTCATGATCTCGCGCACCTGGTTGAACCCCGACGACGCGAGGTCGTAGTCGCGGCCGAGCACCGTGCTCGAGTTGAACACGTTGAAGATGTCCATGTCGACGTGGAAGTTCACGCGCCGAACCAGGAACGTCTTGCTTACCCGGGCGTCGAACGAGTGCACGCTCGGCAGCCGGTTCTTGCCGACGTCGGCGACGAGCAGCACGTTCTTCTCCGGCGCGATCGCATCACCCGCCCCGTCGGTGTCCGACAGGATGAAGTAGGGCGCCGAGAAGCCCTGCCGCATGACGTAGTTGCCTGCGAGCGTGACGCCCCATCCCGCCTGGTACGCGCCGTTCGCGATGAACTGGTACTTCGGCAGCACCATGTAGATCGAGCTCTTGCCGCTGCCGGTACTGGGCGTCATCACGGCACCGCCGTCCACGTTCGGATAGGCGTCGGTCGTCGTGAAGACGGGCGTCGGATCCTCGTTCGCGCCGGGACCCTTCAGGTACTCACGGTGGTCGTTGGTCGACCATCCGAGGCGCATCATCCAGCGATCGGCCATGCGCTTGGTCGCGGCGATCTCGAACCCGAGGTATCGCTGGTAGTAGTCAGTGCGCGTCTGGTACAGCTGACCGAGGTCCTCTGGCAGCGCGCTCTCGTTGACGTGGTAGTACGGCACGTCGTACGCGCCGACGCCCGGAGCCGTCCCGGTGAAACGCCCCGCCTGCGTGAAGTCTGCCGCGGTGACGCCCGGATAGTTGAGCCAGTTGAATCCGGTGTAGCGCCTCCACGTCACGTTGCCGCTTATCCCGAAGTTGCGGAACAGCTCGTGCTCGACCCCGAACAGCAATTCGTGCGTCAGCGGCGAGCTGTAGTCGCCGATCTTGTCGGGATTGCCCCCCAGCGGATTGTCCGGGTTGAACCCGGCGACTCCCTGGAACTCCCCGAACTCGCTCAGGTCGGCGATCCGGTTGCCGTTCGTGTCGACCGCCGCGTAGTACACGTACCGAGTAGTACGGAATCGCGGAGACGGTCAGCGACGCGCGGTTGGAATCGAGCTGCGAGGCGAACGCCGCATAGCTGCCCCGCAGGACGGTCTTGCGGGACTCGTTCAGGGCGTAGGTCAACCCGACGCGCGGCGTGATGTTGTTGTAGACGATCGCGTTCTCGATGCCGGGCGCGCTGAGCGCCGGCAGGAGGTCCGGAAGCGCCGGGCTCGCGGGCACCGAGGCCTCGAGCACCGAGCTGGACGAGCGATCCCACCGAACGCCGAGGTTCAGGGTCAGCCGATCGAAGGTCAGCGTGTCGCCTGCATACGCGTTCCAGTAGACACCCTCACCCGCGAGCGACCAGTCGCGGACGACGCGCGCCTGCATGTTCGGGTAGCCGCGGTGATACGTCCGCACGCCGTTGCCGGGCCATCCGCTCTCCGACGTCACGCTGGCCTTGCGCCAGCCGAAGCCGAATTTCAGATCGTGCTTGCCCTTGAAGAGATTGGCCTCGGCGCTCAGGTTGTCCTGCGGCCGGAGCGTCTGCGCCCAGCCGTACGATCCGTGATACACGGTCGCGTCGTCTCGATACGACTGCACGTCGCGCCCGCCTCTGGGCTCGAGCGAGAAGCCGTTCTTCGTGTGGGCATACCGGCCGACCAGGAAGAGGTTGCTGCCGACGGTGTAGTTCAGTTCGCCTTTGAAGAGATCCGTCGGGCCATCCTGGTTGTAGGTCGTCTCGTCGGGCCGGAAGCCTGATGCGCCGCGGCCGAACTTCAGCTTGTTGCCCCTGAAGTACGTGAAGTTCGCGCGCATCTTCTGGTTGATCTCTCCGTTGACCTTCGCCGAGATGTTCTCGAGCGTCGTGGCGTCCCGTGCGATCTGAAGGTAGTCGCTGGTGCCGGGATCGAAGCTGTAGACGCGCAGCTCGGGCTCGGTCTTGCCATAGGCGCCCCACGCGAAGAGCCGGTTGCGGATGATCGGGCCGCCGCCCTCGAAGCCCCAGTCCGAGTATTCGCCGACGCGGTTGTAGCTGGCGATCTCGCCGAAGAGATCGTCGCTGACGTTGTCGGACTGCAGGCTGTCGTTCTCGAAGTAGTAGCGGCTGGTCGCCCGCCACTTGCTGGTGCCGCTCCTCAACACGAAGTTGAGCTGCACGCCTGGCGTCGGGTTCGCCGGATCCGCGCCGCCCGTCGTCACCTGCATCTCCTGGAACATGTCGAAGTCGTAGTAGGTCGGCGACGCGCCGAGCGATCCCATGTCGGTGATCGCGATGCCGTCCATGTTCCACGTGTTCTGATCGGTATTGGCGCCCTTGGCCTGGTAGTTCGACTGCTGGCCGGACTCCGCGCCGCCGACGTTCACGCGATCGACGATGATGCCCGGAACGGTCTGGAGCACGACCCAGGGATCGCGGGCGCTGGGAATATTCTGGAGCTCGTCGAGGTTGACGTTGGTCGAGACGGTCTGGCGTTTGGTCTCGATGACCGGCGTCTCCTGCGTGACCTCGACGCGTTCGGCGATGCCGCCCACGGCGAGCGTGACGCCGAGCGGCACGATCGAACCGGCGTTCACCGGCACGTTCTCGTTGGTGTAGTCGGCGAAACCGGAGAGTTTCGCGGTCACGGTATAGCGGCCCGGGGCGAGGTTGACGAAGTGCGCTTCGCCCTGGGCGTCCGTGACGGTGGATGCGTTCTGCGTTCCGGCAGCTTCGACGGTGACGCCAGGGAGCAGCGAGCCGGTGCTGTCCTTGACGGTGACGTCGATGCGGCCTGTGTAGACCTGCGCTGATGCCGGCGCCGCCAGGAGCGACAGGCATAGCAGCGAGAGGCCCATGAGGACCAGTCGTCTCATCTTTCCGACCCCCTTTGCACAGCGCTCAGCGCGCACGAGTGCAGCGGCCGTTTTGTGCAAGGACACTGCCCTCGCGCGGTGGTTCATCGTCTGTTTGCGGCCGGGGGACGAAGCATGTGTGGTGAGTGACGAGACGCTCGGCACTGATGACGTGCGGGACGAGCGTCTCATGCGCGATCGTCACGCGAGCATCGACGCGATGCCTGCGATCCAAATGCGTGGTGGGATTCCTCCAAACGCTTGAAAGCGTGGGATGGGGACAGTCAGCGGGTGGGGACACTCAATCGGGACAGTCACGCGTGACTGTCCCGATTGAGTGTCCCCACCCCCTACCCCCGAGCTTGACAGCGTGGATCGCGCTGAATGAACATTCATTCATGCGCAGCGCCGCTCCCGTCCGCCGATCTCCGCCCCGCCTCGAACGGCTCGACAAGCGCGACGCCCTCGTGCGCGCCGCGATCGACACGTTCGCCGCACGCGGGTTCTTCAACGCGCAGGTCGCCGACGTGGCGCGCGCGGCTGGGGTCGCGGCAGGGACCGTGTATCTCTACTTCCGCGGCAAGGACGACCTGCTCATCTCGATCTTCGACCGCACGATGAAAGCGGCCATCGCCGAGGGACGCGAGAGCGTCGGCGCGCTTCGCGATCCGATCGAGCGGCTGCGCGAGATCGCGCGGCTCCATCTCGACCGCCTCGGACGCGATCGCGCCCTCGCCGTGGTCTTTCAGGTCGAGCTCAGACAGTCGACCAAGTTCATGGAGCGGTTCTCCGCGACCCACCTCCGCGAGTACCTCGGGATCATCCGGGACGTGATCGCCGACGGACAGGCGCGCGGAGTGTTCCGGAAGGACGTGAACCCGACGCTCGCCGCGAAGCTGTTCTTCGGCGGCCTCGACGAGATGGCCACGAACTGGATCCTCAGCCGCCGCAAGTACTCGCTCGCCGGCGAGGCGGACGCGATCGTCGATTTCGTCGTCGGGGGGTTGGGCGAACCATAGGTTCAGGGTTCAAGGTTCAGGGTTCAGGGTTCAGGTTCAAGGTTCAGGTTCAAGAGGGCAACGTGATCCAGGTGCGGAGCGTGGCGGTTCTGGGCGCGGGGACGATGGGGGCGCAGATTGCGGCGCACTTCGCGAACGCCGGCGTACCGGTGCTGCTGCTCGATGTCACGCGGGCGGCGGCGCGCGAGGGGCTCGAGCGGGCGCGGAAGCTGAGCCCGGATCCGTTCTTCGTCCCGACGGGCCACACGCTCGTGCGGACGGGTGGATTCGACGAGGATCTCGACGCGATCGCGGGCGCCGACTGGATCGTCGAGGCCGTGGTCGAGCGCCTGGACGTCAAGCAGGCGCTCTTCGAGCGTGTCGAGCGCGTTCGCGCTGCGCACGCCATCGTCAGCTCCAACACATCGGGGATCCCGATTGCCGCGCTCGCCGACGGCCGCTCGCCCTCGTTCAAGGCTCACGCGCTCGGGACCCACTTCTTCAATCCGCCGCGGTATCTGCGGCTGCTCGAAGTCATCCCCACGGCCGACACCGATCCGGGCGTGCTCGACGCCGTCCGCGAGTTCGCGGATCGACGTCTCGGCAAGGGCGTCGTCGTTGCGAAGGACACGCCGAACTTCATCGCGAACCACATCGGCCTCTACGGCGTGATTCGCATCCTGCGCGCGTGGGCGGAGGGCGGCTACACCATCGAGGAGATCGACGCCATCACCGGGCCGGCGATCGGCCGCCCGAAGAGCGCGACGTTCCGCACCATGGACATCGCCGGCATCGACGTGCTGGCCCTCGTCTCGCGCAACCTTGCCGAGCGGTTGACGTCGGCGGAGGATCGCGCGGCGTTCGCGCTGCCGCCCATCATCGACGCGCTCATCTCGAAGGGGTGGGTCGGCGCCAAGAGCGGCCACGGGTTCTACAAGAAAGACGCGACCGGCGAGATCCTCACGCTGGATCCCGCGTCGATGACGTATCGCGAGAAACAGCCGGCACGGCTGCCGTCGATCGACGCGGCCCGCGCGATCGAGGACTTCGGGGCACGAACGCGAAAGTTGTTCACCGGCGACGACAAGGTCGGCCGCTTCCTGCGCGACACGCTCGGCCCGACGCTCGCATACACCTCGCGCGTCGCGCCAGGGATCGCGCACTCGCCCGGCGACGTGGATCGCGCGATGCGCTGGGGATTCGGCTGGGAGCTCGGGCCGTTCGAGCTGCTGGACGTCCTCGGCGACGCCGTCGAGGGCGCCGTCAAACGCGAAGCCGACGCCGCCGGGCAAGCCCGTGACGGAGGATTGCAGATCCTGCGATCGGCGAAGGAGCGCACGCCGGTGGTGAAGAAGAACGCCGGCGCCAGCCTCGTGGACATCGGCGACGACGTGCTGGCGGTCGAGTTCCACTCCAAGATGAATTCGATCGGCGGCGACACGATTCAGATGCTGCAGGCGGGCGTCAAGGAAGCCTCGGCGAACTTCCGCGCGCTCGTCGTCGGCAACGACGCGGCGAACTTTTCAGCCGGCGCGAACCTGATGCTCCTGCTGCTCGAAGCGCAGGAAGGCAACTGGGACGATGTCGATCTCATGGTCCGCGCGTTCCAGGGGGCCACGATGGCGCTCAGGTACGCCGACGTGCCCGTCGTCGCCGCGCCGGCGGGACTTGTGCTCGGCGGCGGGTGCGAGATCGTCCTGCACAGCGATCGCGTCCAGGCCGCGGCCGAAACCTACATGGGGCTGGTCGAAGTCGGGGTCGGACTGATTCCGGCCGGCGGCGGAACGAAGGAGATGCTCGCCCGCGCGGTCGACGGCATCGCGCCCGGTACGGATCTGCTGCCGGCGACGCAGCGCGTCTTCGAAACGATCGGGTTCGGCAAGGTCTCGGGGAGCGGACCCGACGCCGCGCGGCACGGCTACCTCCGTCCAGTCGATCACATCACGATGAACCGCGATCGCCTCATCGCCGACGCGAAGTCGCGCGCGCTGGCGCGCGCCGCGGAGTACGTGAAACCGCAGCCGCGTTCGTCGATCCCGGTCGGCGGCGAGAGCCTGCTCGCGGCGCTGAAGCTCGGCGTGCACCTCGCGTGGCGCGCCGGACGCATCAGCGATCACGACGCGCTCATCGGCCGGACGCTGGCGCGGATCCTCGCCGGCGGCGATCGTCCCGGAGCGGGCACGGCCACCGAACAGGAGCTGCTCGATCTCGAGCGCGAAGCGTTCCTGGGCCTGTGCGGGCAGCGCAAGACGCAGGAGCGGATTGCGCACACGTTGAAGACCGGCAAGACGTTGCGAAATTAGGTCAGGGTGCAAGGGCGAGCGTGCCAGGGTGCCGGGTTGCCAGGGGCAGGGTGCTGGGTGCAAAAGCGAGGGTGCCAGGGCGAGAGTGCCAAAGTGCCGGGGTGCCAGGCCGTTATAGCCCAACGGCCGAACCACCGAGCGACCGAGCGACCGGTCGACCGAGCAACCGAACGACCGAGCGACCGAACGACCGAACGACCGAGACATATGCCCATCGTTACTGATCTGAACGGACCAGCGGGAAGGCTCGAGGCGCTGCTCGATGCGCCGGAGAATGGGGCGGCGGTTCGCGCGGCGGTGGTCTTTGCGCACCCGCACCCGCAGTTTGGCGGGACGATGCATACGAAGGCCGTGTATCAGGCGGCCAAGGCGCTCGTGCGGATCGGGTGTGTGGTGCTCCGCTTCAACTTCCGCGGCGTGGGCGCGAGCGAGGGGACGTTCGATCGCGGGGAAGGTGAGATGGACGATTTCTCAGCGGCGCTCGACTACATGGCCGCGCGGTATCCGGACCGCCGCCTCTGGTCGGCGGGCTTCTCGTTTGGCGCGTGGATCGCGCTCGAGCGGGGGGCGATTGACGATCGTGTGTCGGCACTGATCGGAATCGCGCCTCCTGTCGCGACATCGGCCTCTGGCCAGGACTACCGTTTCGACAACACGCGCGAGTCGACGAAGCCGAAGTTCTTCGTGCAGGGCGAGGCCGACGAGGTCTGTCCGCTCGAAGGCATGTGGCACTTCTACGGGCAGCTGAAGGAGCCGAAGGAGCTCGTCGTGATCGACGCCGCCGACCATCTCTTCGACAGCAAGACACAGGAAGTCGGCGAGGCGCTCGAGGATCTGCTCGCCGATTTCGAGGGGTGAACATGAAAGACGCAGTCATCGTCTCGGCGGTCCGCACCGCGGTCGGCAAGGCGCCCGGCGGAACCCTGCGGCAGACGCGGCCCGATGAAATGGCGGCGACGGTGCTCGCCGAAGCGCTGAAGCGCGCTCCCGGCCTCGATCCGTCCGACGTCGAAGACGTCATCCTCGGCTGCGCGATGCCCGAAGCGGAACAGGGACTCAACGTCGCGCGGATAGCGAGCCTGCGCGCCGGGCATCCCGGTGTCCGCGTCGGCGGTCACGATCAATCGCTTCTGCTCGTCGGGTCTCCAGTCGATCGCGTACGCGTCCGAACGGATCCTGGCAGGCTTCGACGGCGTGATCGCGGCGGGCGGCACGGAGTCGATGAGCCTCATCCCGATGGGCGGCCACAAGGTCGCCCCGAATCCCGGCCTCGTGGAGCACTACCCCGACGTGTATCTGACCACCGGCCTGGTCGCGGAGAATCACGCGCGCGAGGCGTCGATTCCGCGCGACGAGCAGGATCGCTTCGCGCTCGCGAGCCACCACAAGGCGATCGCGGCCATCGATGCCGGACGGTTCCGGGAGGAAATCGTCGCGCTCCCGGTCCGGGTGCCTGGAAACGGACCCTCGAACGCCGAGGCAAAGACGATCGCGTTCGACACCGACGAAGGACCCCGGCGCGACACATCGCTCGAGGCGCTCGCGGCCCTACGGCCGGCGTTTCACGTGAAGGGAACGGTCACTGCCGGCAACTCCTCCCAGACGAGCGACGGCGCGGCAGCGGTGATCGTGACGTCGCTCGAGCGCGCGCGCGAGATCGGCCTCGAGCCCATGGCGCGATTCGTCGCGTTCGCCACGGCGGGCGTCGAGCCGGAGCGCTTCGGCATCGGGCCGGTGCCCGCAATCCGGCGCGCGCTGAAGATCGCCGGGCTGTCGCTCGATGAGATCGATCTCGTCGAGCTCAACGAAGCGTTCGCCGCGCAGGCGCTCGCCTGCCTGCGCGAGCTTCCGATCGATCCCTCACGGCTCAACGTCAACGGCGGCGCGATCGCGCTCGGCCATCCGCTCGGCTGCACCGGCGCGAAGCTGACAACGACGCTCCTGTACGAGATGCGGCGGCGCAAGGCGAGGTATGGGATGGTCACGATGTGTGTCGGAGGGGGGATGGGAGCGGCAGGCATCTTCGAAAGAATTTAGATCAGGGTGCAAGGGTGCAAGCGCCAGGGTGCAAGGGCAGGGTGCAAGGGTGCCATGGGTGCCAGGGATGGTTCGGGGTTCTACTCGAATCGGTAGCGTAGCAAGGACGATGACCATGACAACGACGACGATGGCTGCTAAAGGGGGCGCGTGGCTCCTCGAGGAGGCGGCGCCTGATGCGGTCTTCACTCCGGAGAAGCTGACGGACGAGCACCGGCTGATCGGGCAGGCGGCGGGCGAGTTCTTGACGAGCGAGGTCGCGCCCGCGCTCGATCGGCTCGAGCAGAAGGACTGGGCGCTCGCGCGCACGCTGTTGCGGCGGTGCGGCGAGCTCGGACTGCTCGGCACTGACGTTCCCGAGGCGCTCGGCGGCGTCGCGCTCGACAAGGTCTCCGCCGTCATCGTCGGCGAAGCGATGGGCCGGTCGGCCTCGTTCGCCACGACGTTCGGCGCCCAGACAGGTCTCGCGATCACCCCGCTCCTCTGCTTCGGCACCGAGGAGCAGCAGCGGCGGTACGTACCGCGGCTCGTCAGCGGCGAGATCGTCGGTGCGTATGCGCTCAGCGAGTCCGGATCCGGCTCGGACGCGCTCGGCGCGAAGACGCGCGCCACCCGTCAGCCCGACGGCAGCTTCCTGCTGAGCGGCGAGAAGATGTGGATCACCAACGGCGGCTTCGCCGATCTCTTCATCGTGTTCGCCAAGGTCGACGGCGAACAGTTCACGGCCTTCATCGTCGAGCGGGGTTTCCCGGGCGTGAGCACCGGGAAGGAGGAGCACAAGCTGGGGCTGCACGGATCGTCGACGACGCCGCTCATCCTGCAGGACGCGCAGGTGCCTGCCGCGAACGTGCTCGGCGAGATCGGCAAGGGCCACAAGGTCGCGTTCAACGTGCTGAACTACGGCCGCTTCAAGCTCGCGGCCATGTGCAGCGGCGGCGCGCGCGCGGTCGTCGGCGAGTCCGCGAAGTACGCGGTCGAGCGAAAGCAGTTCGGCCAGTCGATCTCGGCGTTCGGCGCGATCCGCCACAAGCTCGGCGAGATGACGGTGCGCGAGTACGCGATCGAGTCCATGCTCTATCGCACCGCGGGCGCGATCGACGGGCTGTTGGACGGCGGAACGACGGCGCTCGCGGCGCTCGAGGAGTTCGCGATCGAAGCGTCGATCCTGAAGGTGGCCACGAGCGAGATGCTCGATTTCGTCCTGGACGAGAACGTCCAGATTCACGGCGGCAACGGCTTCGTCCGCGACTACCCGGCCGAACGCCATTATCGGGACGCGCGCGTCAACCGGATCTTCGAGGGCACCAACGAGATCAACCGGCTGCTGATGCCCGGCATGCTGGCGCGACGGGCGGTGAAGGGCGGGCTCCCGCTCATCGCCGCCGCGCGCAAGCTCCAGGACGAGATCCTCACGCCCTCGCTGCCGGAGGCGCCCGGCGACGGCGCGCTCGCCGGCGAACGCCGCACGGTGGCGGCGATGAAGAAGGTCGCGCTGATGATGCTCGGCACGGCGATGCAGACATACGGCGAGAAGCTGACCGACGAGCAGGAAATCCTCTCCTCAACCGCCGACATCGTCATCGACGTGTTCGCGGCCGAGAGCGTGCTGCTGCGCGCGACCGCAGCGCAGGGCTCGGCGAGGAACGGGGCACTGCACGCAGACGCCGCCGCGGTGTTCGTCAGCGACGCGGCAGGCCGCGTCGAGGGCGCCGCGCGCAACGCGCTGTCGGCGATGTCGGAAGGCGACACACTCCGAACGCTGCTCGCCGCGCTTCGTCGGATCCTGAAGCTGTCGCCGGTCAATACCGTCGCGCTCCGCCGCCGCGTGGCGGATGCGATCGTGAGCGCGAAGGGGTATCCTTTTTGACCATCAGGCCCATTGCGCTTGCGCTCCTGCTGGGCCTCGCCGCGTGCGAGGCCGGGAGGTGCCCTACGGAGAACAGATCGCGTCGTGGCGCGCCGACATCGATCGCTTCATGAAATCGCCGAATCGCCGGTCCTGGAGTCCGAGCGCGCGACATTTCCACCGCTTCCCTACTACCCGGTCGACGCGGAGTATCGCGTGCCGGCGTCGCTCAAGGTCGCACCGGCGGAAGACATCCTGGACATGCCGACGTCGACGGGACAGCGGCGGCGCATGAAGCGGGTCGGCACGCTCGAGTTCACGTTGAAGGGCGAAGCGCTGACGCTGACCGCGTTCGCCGAGGCCACCGACACGACGCTGCTGCGGCTGTTCGTGCCGTTCGGCGATCTCACCAACGGCAACGAGACGTACCGGGCGGCCGCTATCTCGATCTCGATCGCACGGCCACCGGCATCTACGATCTCGATTTCAACCGCGCCTATCATCCGTTCTGCCTCTTCAACGCGACCTACGATTGTCCCGTTCCTCCCCGGGAGAACCGCCTGCCCGTGCCGGTCCGCGCGGGCGAGAAGCTGAGCCAGCCGAAGTGATCGAGGCGATCGTCTTCGACTTCGATGGCGTCATCGCCGACTCCGAGCCGCTGCACCTCCGCGCGCATCAGGAAGCGCTCGCGCCGCTCGGCATGTCGCTCCCGCGCGAGGAGTACTACGCGCGCTATCTCGGCTACGACGATGTCGGTGTGTTTCGCGAGCTGGCGGCGACGCGGCAGTGGGAGATCGACGAGCGCGGAATCCAGGCGCTCATCGCGGAGAAGACCCGCGTCTTCGATGCCTGCCTCGAGAGCGGCGATCATCTCTACCCGGCGCCGCCGAGTGCATCGCACGCCTGGCCGCCGCCTTCCCGCTCGGCATCGCGTCCGGCGCGCAGCGCCACGAGATCGAGGCGATGCTCCGCAGCCGCGACCTGAATCGACACTTCCGCTTCATCGTCGCGTCCGGCGACACGCCCGACGGGCAAGCCCGCCCCGGATCCGTACCGCCGGGCCGCCGAGCTCCACGGCCGGCCTCCCGATCGTTGCCTCGCGATCGAGGACTCGCGCTGGGGCATCGAGTCGGCGAAGGCCGCTGGCATGTGGTGCATCGGCATCACCAACACGTATCCCGCGGCCGAGCTCCTCGGGCGGACGCGATCATCACGTCGCTCGACGAGCTCACGCCGGAGCTGATTGGGAGGATGGAATAGCTGCCAGCTACCAGCTCCCAGCTGCCAGCCAGGAACTCTTGAATCTCAGTCGCGGGACTTCGAGCTGAATGCTCTTAGCTGGCAGCTGGCAGCTGGCAGCTGGAAGCTGACTAGAATTACTTGTGCCCTTCTCGCTCCATCTGCACCCGCGCTCGATCGAAGTCGCGGCCGAGCTCGAGCGTGCGATGAACGCGCCGGGCGAGGACCTGGCGCCTGCGGCCCTGGCGATCGCGCGCGTCGAGTATCCGTCGCTCGACCCGGCGCCGTACCTGGAGCTGCTCGATCGCATGGGCGAGGAGGCGTCGCGCCGCGTGGCCGGCCCGACCGGGCTGACTTCGACGCGCTGCGCGCGTTCAACGAGTACCTCTACGACGAGCAGGGATTCGTCGGCAACCGGGAGCACTACGACGATCCGCGCAACAGCTTCCTCAACGAGGTGCTCGACCGGCGCACCGGCATTCCCATCACCCTCGCCGTCGTCTATCTCGAGGTCGCGCGCCGCGCCGGGCTGCGGGTCGCCGGCGTCAACTTCCCCGGCCACTTCCTGCTGCGCGGCGCGGACGCCGATCGACGGCGATCACCTCCGGGCGCGACGCGGGCGACGTCGTGATCATCGATCCGTTCCACGGCGGCGCGCTGCTCTCCGAGGTCGACTGCCGCCAGCTGCTGCGCCAGCACGTCGGCGACGAAGCCGCGTTCGACCGCACGCTGCTCGAGCCGGCGACGCGCCACCACATCGTCGTCCGCATGCTGGTGAACCTGAAGCGGCTCTACGTGCGGATGCGCTCGTTCCCGCAGGCGCGCTTCATCTCCGATCTCCTGCTTGACCGTCGATCCGTCCGCCATCGTCGAGCTGCGCGATCGCGGCCTGCTTGCCTACCACCTGCAGGACTTCGCCGCCGCGCTGCGCGATCTCGAGGAGTACCTGCGTCTCCTCCCCAGGGCTCTACGACGCCGCTCGACGACACCGTCGACGACGACGAGCGAAGACTCGTCGGCCAGCATCGACCACGAGCTCTGGGAACACGTCAAGAACCTGCGCAAGCGAGTCGCGGGGTTTAACTGACAGCTTCGGTTCAAGGTTCAGGGTTCAAGCGTCCAGGGTTCGGCATCCAACGCGAACGATGCACCCTGAACCCTGAACCTTGAACCTGAACCTGAACCCTGAACCGCCAGCGATGGTGACGAACGGTGAGACGACCGTTTGGTTTTCCTCGTCACCGATTCAATCGATTGAAGCTCACGAAAAGCGTGGAATCCGCATGCGTTCGGCGTGATCTCGTCACACTGTCCGGTTGTGTCGAATGGAGTGACGAGCGCCGTTCAACGCGCTGGAGTCGAGCGATCGTCGCGCGCCGGTAACTGCAGCGAACACACCGGTCACCTCCGAGTCCACTGGCACATTGGATGCTCGACGTTTGTCGCCCCAGCGATGCAGCGTGTCATCGTGCGGAATGGTGCCCTCGCACCACCGCAGCCTCAGTTGGCTTCACGACGCCGCGATTCACCTTGATGGAAACATGAAGGAGTGGGAGAGCCATGAAGAGATTGACCTTGATGTTGGCGCTCGCCTGCGTTGGCGGCGCCCGCGCTCGCGCAAGTTCGAGCGGCATCATCGCCGGGACGATCAAGGACGAGCAGGGCGGCGTGCTGCCAGGCGTCAACGTGACCCTGTCGGGCGCGGACCGCTTCGGCGACCTTCACGACGGAATCGGATGGACGCTTCCGCTTCCTCAATCTGCCACCCGGGACCTATTCCGTGTCGACGGAGCTCCCGGGCTTTCAGCAAAGTCGTGCGCGAACAACTCGTCGTGTCGGTCGGCTCGAACCTCGATCTGACGTTCGCGCATGAAAGTCGCGAGCGTCCAGGAAACCATCACCGTCAGCGGTGAATCGCCCATCGTCGACTCAAAGGCCATGGGCACGTCGACGAACTTCACGCAGGCGGAGCTCGACAAGATTCCGACGTCGCGCGATCCGTGGGCGCTGCTGCGCACCGTGCCCGGGCGTCATGGTCGACCGTGTGAACATCGCGGGCAACGAGACCGGTCAGCAGTCGAACTTCCAGTCGAAGGGCACGCGGCCCGGCGACGCGGTGTGGACGCTCGACGGCGTCGTCGTCACCGACATGGCGGCACATCGGCATGTCACCGGCGTACTTCAACTACGACAACTTCGAGGAGATCCAGATCTCGACGGCCGGTCAGGACATCAAGCCGCCGACCGGCGGCGTCGGCCTGAACTTCGTGGTCAAGCGCGGTACAAACGCGTATCGCGGCGGCGTGCGCGCGGCTTCTTCACGAACGACAGCCTCGAGTCCTCGAACGTGCCCGACGAGCTCAGCGCGCTCGGCGTGACCGCCGAATACCGCCGATCACAACGAACAGATCTCCGACTACGGCTTCGAGCTCGGCGGACCGATCGTCCGCGACAAGGCGTGGTTCTACGGATCGTGGTCGAACCAGGACATCCGCCTGATGCGCTCGTCCGGCAATCTCGCTCGACAAGACGATCCTCGAGAACATGAACGCCAAGGGCAACTGGCAGGCGACGTCCAGAGGACATGGTGTCGGTGCTGTGGTACCTCCATGCCAAGGAGAAGACCGGGCGATCGACCTGGCGACGGCGGCATCACCCGCGATGCCGCAGACGGCGACCTGGTTCCAGGGCGGTAGTTACGTCGACGGACGGCCGCACGGGTTGACGAAGATCGAAGACAACCACGTGTTCAACTCGAACCTCTTCGTGTCGGGCAAGTACGCCTACTACAACACAGGATTCGGGCTGGAGCCGCTCGGCGGCCTCGGACATGCAGGCGGGCAGAGCCAGGTGCTCAACCAGTCGTTCGGCAGCACGCGGCAGAGTCTCAACATCCGTCCGCAGCACATCGTCAACGTGGACGCGAACTACTTCCGCAACGCGCTCGGGGCGTCGCACGATTTCAAGTTCGGCTTCGGCTGGCGGCGAACGCGACGCGTTCACCGGCACGCTGTGGCCGGGCAACATGATTCTCGCTCTCGAAAACAACACCAGCCCCGAGGGAGGCAGCCATCGCTCGCATCTACCGTGAAGGCGCGGGATCGAACCGCACCCAGTACATGGATCTCTACGTCGGCGACACGATCTCGAAGGGTCGGATGACGCTGGACCTCGGTGTCCGCTACGACCGCCAGTGGGGCCGGGCCCTGCCGAGCGACGACCCAGTCGAACGCCGCGTTCCCCGACGTCGTCCCGGGCATCAGCTTCAGCGGATACGAGGCGCCGTTCACATGGAACAACGTGTCGCCGCGCGCGGGTCTCACGCTATGCGCTGGACGAGTCGCGGCGAACCATCCTGCGCGCGAGCTACAGCCGCTACGCCGGGCCAGCTCGATACAGGCACCGTCGGCTACAGCAACCCGAGCGCAGAACGTCGGCTTCGTCGATTACTGGTGGAACGACCTGAACAGCGATCACTTCGTGCAGGCTGGCGAGGTCGACTTTTCGCACTTCGTGACGCAGGGCGGCGGCTTCAATCCGGCGGCGCCGACCGCCGTGACGTCGGCGAACGTCATCGACCCGAACCTCGAAGCGCCGGTGACGCAGGCGGCCGTCATCGGGATCGATCGTGAGTTGATGCGGAACCTTGCGTGTGCAGGTCAATTACAGCTTCACGCGCACGCACAACTACTTCCGGCGCGGCCACGTTCAACCCATGGATCGGCCTCTCGCCTCGGACTTCGCGACGGGACCGGTGTTGACCGGAACCCTGCCGAACGGTGAGTCCTTCAGCGTGCAGACCTGGATTCCGGACTCCGCGCAAGATCGCGGCAAATGGCAACGGCCGCATCCTGACCAACTACGACGGATACTCGAGCCGCTACCACGGCCTGGAGCTGTCGCTCGTCAAGCGGATGTCGGATCGCTGGATGGCGCGAGTCGGCGCGGCGTGGAACAACGCGACCGAGCACTACAGCACGAACCCGCCGCTCGACAGCCTTGGCAACCCGACGCCGCTCGACACCGAGCCGCTCGACAACGGCGGGCCGTTTACCGTGCGCAGCTCCGCCAGCGGCGTCGGCGACATGTTCATCCACGGCAAGTGGCAGCTGAGCGCCAACGCGCTGTACGTGCTGCCGGCCAACATCGAGCTCGGCGCGAGCCTGTTCGGCCGCCAGGGCTATCCCGTATCCCGGTGTACCGCGATGTCACGCTCGGACGGGACAGCTCGCGACGGGTGCTGGTGTCGCCCGACCTCGACTCGATCCGCTACGACGACCTGTGGAACCTCGATCTTCGCGTGGCGCGTTCGTTCCTGATCGGTCGCAGCGTCGACGCAGTTCATCGCCGATCTCTTCAACGTGATGAATGCGAACACGGTGCTCGTGCGCAATCGCAACATCGATTCGCCGTCGTTCCAGCGGATCTCGACCAACCTCAGTCCGCGGATTCTGCGGTTGGGGGCGCGGCTGATGTTCTGATCGATCGTCGTTCGCCCGCACAGGAAGGCCGGAGGGAAATCCCTCCGGCCTTTTGGTTTTTCGGACTGCGAATCCTTGGATCTCGTCCCTCCGAACGTCCCTCCATGTCACCACGATATTCCGCACATCGTCACTACATTCGTCGCCTGTATGTCGTAGATTCGTAACGCCTTTCATCCCAACGTCCGGCTGCGGACACCGCACAGTCCGGTTCCGGGACGACTGGCACTCAAGGTGCTCGGCTGAGCCTCTTTGGGGCCCGCCTGTACCTGAACTCTGTACGGGCCTGGCTCCGCACGAAAAGCCAACGCGCGCTCCGCGGGGAAGGGCGGGGAGGCGGGGAGCCGTGATTCAAATGGAGGCTGACGATGAAGGTGCGTGGGATGACCGTCGTACTTGCCCTGCTGGCCATGCTGATTGGCGTGAGCCCAGCGCTGGCGCAGGTCCAGACGGGAGAAATCACGGGGAAGGTTACTGACGATACGGGTGCCCTGCTGCCTGGCGTCACGGTGACGCTGACGAGCCCGGCACTGATCCAGCCGCAGACGGCGACGAGCAGCGAGACCGGCTCGTTCCGGTTCCCGCGTCATTCCGATCGGCACCTACTCGGTCAAGTTCGAGCTGCCCGGCTTCAAGACCGTCGTCCGTGAGGACATTCAGGTCACGATCGGGTTCACGGCGAACGTGAACCAGCAGCTCGCGATCTCCACCGTGCAGGAGACGGTCACGGTGAGCGGCGAGAGTCCGATCGTCGACACCAGGACGACCGCCGAGCGGACGACGTTCGATCTCCGAGACGCTGCAGAACCTTCCATCGGCGCGTGACCCGTGGGTCATGCTGCGAGCGCGTGCCCGAACATCACGATGGATCGCGTCAACGTCGGCGGCAACCAGTCGGGCCAGCAGTCCGGCTACGTCATCCGCGGCAGCGGCACCGGCAACAACAAGTGGTCGATCGACGGCGTCGACATCACCGACATGTCGGCCACGGGCGCGTCGCCGATCTACTACGACTTCGACATGCTGCAGGAGATGCAGGTGACGACCGGCGGCGCGGATGCGTCGCAGCAGACCGGCGGCGTCGGCATCAACTTCGTGACGCGCGCGGGCACGAACCGCTTCCGTGGCTCCGGCCGCTACTACGACACGAACGAGCGTTCCAGGCCGACAACGTCACCGACGAGATCACGCTGCAGCGCGCCGGCTCGGGCGCGCCGATCCAGAACATCAACGACTACGGCTTCGAAGTCGGCGGCCCGATCATGCGCGAGCAAGCTGTGGTTCTGGGGCAGCTACGGCAAGCAGGACATCAAGGTCGGCGTCGTCAACTTCTACCAGCCGACACCCGAGTGCCAGACGATGAAGGCCGTGCCGGCCGCCGATCCGCTGGCGCCGGTCGTCGACGAGCGATCAGCGCGCACTGCCTCGCGACCGACGGACGATGCTCAACAACTACAACTGGAAGATCACCTGGTCGCCGTTCAAGAACAACACGTTCAACTTCCAGAACACCTGGGCCGAGAAGGTCCGGAACGCCCGCGACGCCTCCGACACGCGGCCGCTCGAGACCACCTATCGGCAGAAGCGCGGTGGCGAGCGAGTTCGGGTCGTTCGGATGGGACGTCGGTCCGTCGCCGTTCTGGAAGGCGAGCGATCAGCACGTCATCACCGATCGCTGGTTGTTCGACGTGCAGTGCGTCGCACCTCGGCAACAACTTCGTGCTCGACTTCCAGGAGGCCGGGCTGGCTGCGGTCCAGCCGACGCTTCGACATCGCGACGGGCGTCTGGGCGCGCTCGTTCAACGAGTCGGCGTTCGTCCGCCCGACGACGAGCCTCGACCTCACGACGAGCTACTTCCTGCCGGCGTTCGCTCGGCGGCGACCATGCGTTCAAGGTCGGATATCGCTACCGCACGGCGAAGCGAGCACTCTGAGGCGCACCGCGGCGGCAACGCGGACGCGATCTCGGCCTGCCTGGCGAGCGCGCGCCGGCACCAGGCCGACCTGTGGCGCGACTCGATCGTCGACTACGAGCTCGACACCAAGCGCGCTTCTACCTGCAGGACACCTACACCGTTAACCGGATGACGCTGAACCTCGGCGTCCGGTGGGACCGGCAGAGCGACGAGGCGCTCGCCTCGTCGTTCCCGGCCACCCGTTCCCGAGGATTGGCTGCCGGCGATCGTCGTTCCCGGGCGCCGACCCGGCGTGCGTCTGGAACGACATCTCGCCGCGACTCGGGCTCACCTACGACTTCATCGGCACGGGCAAGACGGTCGCGAGGCGTCGTATGCGGTGTACTTCGGCCAGATGGTCGCCGAACCAGGGCGTCAGCGCACTGAACCCGATGACGGAGGCGTCGCGTTCGCTTCCCGTGGACGGATGTCAACGGCGACACGTTCGTGCAGCCCAACGAGCTAACACTGGGCCTGGCTAACGTGACGTTCAGCGGCAACTACGACCCCAACAACCCGACGTTCCTGGGCACGACCGGCTCCGTCGATCCGAACGTCAAGAACGATCGGACCCAGCGAGTTCATCGTCGGTCTGGACCAGGAAATCATCCGAAACCTGGCGATCAGCGTGCAACTACGTCTGGCGCAAGTACGATCAGTTCAACTGGACCGACCGCGTCGGCCTGACCAGCAGCGAACTACGTCGGCCGCACTTACACGCCGACCTCGAGCTCCTGCGCCGAAGCGGGCACGCGCTGCGACACGGTGACGTTCTTCGAGCCGACCCTCCCGATCCCGGCCCAGTTCGTGTTCACCAACGTTCCGGACCGGTTCCGCGACTACAACGGCGTCGAGTTCGCCCTGACCAAGCGCTACTCGGATCGCTGGATGGGCACGTTCAGCTACGCCTACAACGACGCCAAGGACGTGTGGGACTCGCCTGCGTCCTACGAGGATCCGACCAACATCCTCCAGACCAGCGGCGCGCAGTTCGCGCCGGAGTCCGGCGGCTCGGGCATCGACAACGTCTTCACCAATGCCAAGTGGCTGTTCAAGGCGAGCGGGATGTACACGCTGCCGTTGTGGGACATCAACCTCGCCGGCAACTTCAGCGCGCGCCAGGGCTACCCGTTCCCGCAGGCGGTCCGCATCGCGACGCGCGCGAACCGCGCCACCACCGTCGACGTCCTGCTCGATCAGATGGGGGACGTGCGGTTGGGCAACTTCTCGCTCGTCGACCTGAGGATCGACAAGGCGTTCAACTTCGGCGAACACGCGCATCATCCCGAGCATGGACGTGTTCAACCTGTTGAACTCGAACACGGTGCTGGCCCGCCGGCGCCTCCAGGAGGCCACCAACGCCAACGACATCAGCGGCATCGTCGCGCCGCGCGTCATACGCTTCGGCGCGAGGGTGACCTGGTAGGCGGGAACTAACGCTGTCGGGATCCGGGATTCGGGTCTCGGGTTCCGAGTAATGTGGAGGGGGCCGGGGGCAATCCGTTGCCTCTGGCCTCTTTTTTTGTGCTCAGCCGGTCGTTCGGTCGTTCGGTCGCTCGGTCGTCCGAATGGGCCTGCAGGGTCGGTCGTTCAGTTGGCCTGGCGCTCGGTCGACCGAACGACCGAACCGAACTACCGAGCGACCGACCGACCGAGCGACCGTCTATTTCCACCCCACCATTCCGGCAATCCGTTTGAGCAGGCCGGGATTGCTCTCCGCTCGCGACGCTTGATCGAGGATGTCGAGCGCCTCGCCGACGCGGTGGACGACGCCGATGCCGAGCTTGCGCGCGCTCAGGATCGCGGGCTCGTTCGTCGCCGGAACGATGAGGATCGGCCTGGCGGTCGAATCGGCGATCACGTCGAAGCAATTCTGCGAGTTGTCGTCGACGTGGTAGTCGAGCCGAATCGCCCTGGCGGCGGCGCCGCGGGATCCGCTGATCACGAGCACGCTCGGCAGGTCGAAGCCTTGCGCGACGAGCCATCGCTGCGTCTGGCGCTGAACGGTCTCGCCGTCGGTGAACGGACGCTGCGTGATGAAGACGACTTCCCAGCGATCGCGAAGCATCAGCTGGTGGATGCGGCGCACGGCACCCGGGTCGATTGGCTTGAGGGTGGTCCAGAAATCCGTCGTGCTCTCGATTGACTGCCAGATGGCGTCCTCACGGCGGCGCAGCGCGCGCGCAGTGGCGACGCGCTCCTTCGCGGCCTGCTCCGCGGCTTGACGCGCTTCTTCCGTCTCGGGCTGATCCCCGGGAAAGCGGCGGAGATTGACGTATGTCTCGTCCGGCGGCCCGGGGCCGAAGAGCCGCGTCCCGTATTCGCCGAACGCCGACGCGAAATCGGCGAGCACCCCGTCCATGTCGAAGCCGATTCTCAACGGCAATCGCTACCCCTTCGGCTCGACTTTCCTGGTATAGGCGCCCGACGCGTCCGGCGCCGATTCGATCAGCACGAGATCCGCGCCGCGATACGTCAGCCGGCGATCGCGCCGGCCGTCGTGGTTCTCGTCGAACTCCGCCGTCGACAGGACGCCGCCGGCATACTGCTCCCACTTGTCGGGACGTCCGTCGCCGTTGGTGTCCTCCTCGACGCGCAGCAGCGGTCCGACGGCACCGCCCTCGGCGATGAGGTGCGGCGCGAAGCCCTCGTAGAACTCCCATCGATCGATGCGGCGCTCGTCGCGGGCCGACGACACCTCGATGCGATCGATGCGGCCGTCCGGCGTCGAGTACGCCCACGCGTCCGGCGTGCCGTCCGCCCGTCTCGAGAAGCCGACCTTCGACAGCTTCCCCTTGTCGTCGTAGTACTCCCACCGATCCGGCCGGCCGTCCTCGTTGTCGTCGATGCGCGATCGGAGCGGACGACTCCCGTCCATCTCCGTCCACGTGTCTATCCGGCCGTTCTTGTTGGCGTCGAAGGTGAGCTCTTTCAGCCGGCCGGTCGCATTGTCGTACGTCGGCTTCGTCGTCGCCTTCAGCCGCTCGCGCTCGGGATCGGAGCAGCCATGCGCGGCGACGGCGGCGGTCAGCGCGGCCGCCATCCACGTCGACCGGCGAACCTCACTTGCTCCGGGCAATCTCATCGTAGAGATACGCGGACGCGACGATGCCGCCGTGGAAGTTGCCGAGATCGAGCTTCTCGTTGGGCGCGTGCGCGTTCTCGTCCGGCAGCCCGACGCCGAACAGCACCGACGGCAGTCCGAGGATCTCCTGGAACGTCGCCACGACGGGAATCGATCCGCCTTCACGGTTGAAGACCGGCGTCTTGCCGAAGCCCTTTTCGATGGCCCGCCCGGCGGCCTGCACGAACGGGTTGTCGAACGCGGTCATCCACGGCTTGCCGCCATGCATGCGCGTGACCTTGAGCTCGACGGTCTTGGGCGTGACCTTCCGGACGTACTCCTCGAAGAGCTTCGCGATCTTGTCGGGATCCTGATCGGGCACGAGCCGCATGCTGACCTTCGCCATGGACACGGCCGGGATGACGGTCTTGGCGCCTTCTCCCGTGAAGCCCGCGAGCAGGCCGTTGACCTCGAACGTCGGCCGGCCCCAGACGCGCTCGAGCGTCGAGTAGCCGCTCTCGCCGAAGAGCTTCGGCGCGCCGAGATCCTTGCGGTACCGCGTCTCGTTGAACGGAAGCTTCTTGAACTCGGCCCGCTCCTCGTCCCTCAGCGGCCGCACGTCGTCGTAGAAGCCCGGAATCTTCACGCGTCCGCCGCGGTCCTTCATCTGTGCGAGCACCTGCGCGATCACGAACGCCGGATTCGCCACGGCGCCCCCGAACGAGCCCGAGTGCAGATCGCTCTTCGTCCCCCGCAGATCGATCTGGCAGTAGACGAGGCCGCGCAGGCCGTAGCAGATCGACGGGATGCCGCGATCGAACATCGGCGAGTCCGAGATGACGACGACGTCGGCGGCGAGCTCGTCCTTGTGCGCCTTGACGAAGTTGTCGAGATTCGCGGAGCCGACTTCCTCCTCGCCTTCGAGGATGATCTTCATGTTGACGGGCAGCCGGCCGCCCTTCTTCAGGTGCGCTTCGATCGCCTTGAAGTGCATGAAGACCTGGCCCTTGTCGTCGGCCGAGCCGCGCGCGTAGATCTCGCCGTCGCGGATCGTGGCCTCGAACGGCGGCGAGTCCCACAGCTCGACGGGATCGACGGGCTGCACGTCGTAGTGGCCGTAGAAGAGGATCGTCGGGGCGCCGTCGGCGCCGAGCCAGTCGCCGTAGACGACCGGGTAGCCCGGCGTGTCGATCAACCTGACGTTCGTCAGGCCGACCCGGCGCATTTCGTCAGCGGTCCACTCCGCGCAGCGCTTCACGTCGCCTGCATGCTGCGGGAGGGCGCTGATGCTGGGGATGGCGAGGTATTCCTTCAGCTCGTCGACGTAACGATCTCTGTTGGTGTGGATGAAGTCTAGGATCTCGTTCATAACGATTCACGGTTCAGGGTTCAAGGTTCAAGGTTCAAGGTTCAGGTTCTCTTTCACGAGGGTTGCGCTATCGGCAGCTCGGTGCGGTCGCCCCATTCCTTCCACGATCCCACGTAGTTTCGCACGCGATAGCCGAGCAGGCGAAGCGCGAGGTACGAGTGGGCGGCGCGGTACCCGCCCTGGCAGTACGTGATGACCTCGCGGTCGGGCGTGACGCCGGCTGATTCGTACATCTGCTTCAAGTCGGCCGCGGGCTTGAACTCCCCTTCGGGCGTGAGGTTCTTCGTCCACTCGATGTTGACCGCGCCGGGGACGGCGCCGCCGCGCGCGGCGCGGACGATGGCGCCCGTGTGCTCGCCTTCGCTTCTGGTGTCGAGAATCACCGAGTCCTTCTTGTCGATCGCGTCCCGCACCTCCCGCCAGGTGGCGAGCGTCTTCGCATCGCGGATCCCGGTCCACTCGCTCTTTGGCGGCGCGGCCGCGTCGCGCGTCACCGGAAGCGCCGCGCGTGTCCATGCGCCGAACCCGCCGTCGAGCACGCGCACCGACGGGTGGCCGAAGTACTCGAGGAACCAGAACGCCCGGGCCGCTCGAATCCCTGACTGCTCGTCGTAGACGACGATCGGTGTCGAGCTGCTGACGCCGTGGATCGCCAGCACGTGCTCGATCATCCACATGAACGCCTTGAGCGGCGCCGGATCGGTGTCGGTCAAGCTCAGGCCCCAGAGATCCAGATGGATCGCCGCCGGTATGTGGCCTTCGGTGTACGCCTCGGGGGGCCGCAGATCCAGGACGAGCGGCCGTGCGGCGGGCTCGCCTTCTATGAGGGATTTCAGCTCGCGGGGCGTGACGAGCAGGCCTGGGTTCGCATAGCCCTTCATTCCGGCAAATCGTACATTGACGCCATTCGCTTTGTTGTGCAAAGTTATTGTAGATGGAGTTGCACCGCGCGCTGGCGGAAGTCGCCGAGATCCGAGACCGCGCCGCCCGCGCCGACGTCTATCGGGGATACCGGTCGATACCGGTCGCCGCGAGCGGGCTGATCGGTCTCGCCGCCGCGTGGCTGCAGCCGTCGGGGCTGGAGGCCGATCCGTTCGCGTTCGTGCTGTATTGGATCGTCGTCGCGGCGTCGGCGGGTTTCGTCGGCGTCAGCGAGATCGTCTACAACTACGTCGTCCACGACGAGGCCATGGCGCGGCGGCGCACGCGCCGTGTCGTCGGGCAGCTCGTGCCGGGTCTGCTGGCCGGCGTGATCATCACGGCCTGCTTCATGCGGCTCGGCGCGGCGCTGGTGCCATTGCTGCCGGGCGTCTGGGCGATCTGCTTCGGCGTCGGGATCTTCGCGTCGCGGCCGTTTCTCGTTCGCTCGAGCGGGTGGGTGGCCCTCTATTTCTATGCGGCCGGCATCGTGCTTCTGTGGAACGCGCGCGGACCAGAGATGTTGAGCCCCTGGTCGGTCGGCGGCACGTTCGGCGTGGGCCAGCTGCTCACGGCGGCGCTGCTCTTCTGGAACCTCGAGACGCGTTTCGCGGATGAGGATCGGGATCTGAAGGATGAAGAAGAAGAAAACTAGCGAGCTCGCGCAGCCCGGCCGGTTCGCCTACGACGGGCTCGAGCGGTTGCTGCACGAGAAGGCGCGGCTCGGCATCATGACGTCGCTCGTCATGCGGCCGGAAGGGCTGCTCTTCTCCGACTTGAAGCGCCTGTGCGCGCTGACCGACGGCAATCTGAGCCGGCACCTGGATGTGTTGAAGGAAGCCGGGCTCGTCGAGGTCTGGAAGGGCTTCGAGAACCGGCGGCCTCAGACGCTGTGCCGCGTGTCGCCCGACGGGCGGCAGCGGTTCCTCGCGTACCTCGAGGAGCTCGAACAGGTGATACGCGATGCGATGCCGAAGGCGGCAAAACGCGGCGAGCGTCTGCCCGATCTGCCGCCCGGATTTCAGCCTGTCTGATCCAGGAGCGTCCACGTCCCGCGGCGCTCCGCCACCCGTCCATCCCGCTGCAGCTTGATCAGGTGGGCGGTGACGCTCTCGCCCGCCGCCCGGACGAGCGCGTCGTTCAACCCGCGATAGACACGCGCGACGATCTGGTCGACGGTCGCGCCGCCCGTGCTCAGCGCGGCGACGATCTGCCGCTCGCGCTCCTCGCGATGACGCAGATACTCGTCGATGAGCGCCTCGGGATGCTCGACGATCGGACCGTGCCCCGGAAAGAGGCGCCGCGGCCGAAGAGCTCGAACGCGGCGCAGCGAGTCGAGGTACGCGGTGAGATCGCCGCCGCGCGTCGCGGGGATGACCACGGATCCGCCAATCCTCAGGAGATCGCCGCAATAGATTCCCTCATCCGACACGAAGCCGCAGTGATCCGGCGCGTGGCCGGGCGTGTGGAGCGCCACGACCGATTCGTCGCCGGCGTCGATGCGTTCGCCGTCAGCGAATGGTTTGGGCCCGGCGCCGTACTGCCGGACGGACACCTTCGGCCAGCGCGCGACGAGCGCTGGAACGCCGGCGACATGATCGACGTGCCCGTGAGTGATGAGGACCGCCGCGAGGTCCCGTCCTTCGAGCGCCTGCTCGACGGCGGCGACGTGCTCCGCGTTCCCGACACCGGCGTCGATCAGCACGGGTACGCGGCCCGTCAGGAGATAGGTATTGTTGCCGGTCGGCCCGGTCCATTGCGATGGGTTGCCGGCGGGCAACAGGATCACAGATCAGAAATAGTACTTCAGCCGCGCGTACAGGAAGTCGCTGTCGGCGAATCGGCCGACGAGATCGCGGCCGTCGCCCACGAACCAGCCGAGCGACGCCTCGAGCGCGAGGTTGTCGCGCACGTTCGCCATCCAGATGCCGCGAACGAACGCCGACCCCTCGGTCGCGTTGTAGACGCCGAATCCCCTGAAGCGATATCGCTCGCGATCGAACGTTCTATCGATCGATCCGACGAGCGACACATCGCTCCGTCCCGTGCTCCGATCGGTTGCTGAGAGCCCGCGATCGTACGATTCCGAATGGAAGAGGACGGTGCCGCTCACCGTGAAGCTCCCTGCCCGCCTGTCGACACCTGCGCCGGCGTCGATCGAATGCCCAGGCAGGACGGTCAGATCGGGCGACTGAAAGCTGTCCTCCACGAACGCCGCCAGTTCGCCGCGGAGCCCCCACTTGCCGCGGACGGCCTCGAAGTCGCCGCCAACCATCGTGAAACGCGGGTACTGGCGCGCGAGCGCCGGCGGAAGCTGCGTGGAGGACGGGTCCATGGCGAAAATGCCGAACGATTCGAACCCCCGGTAGGCCGATACGCTCCAGTCCACCGTCCCCGTTGTCGCCGAGAGTCTCGCGCCGCCCTGCGCGTTTGCGGCGGTGAACGCGGGCGCCCGATCGTCGACGACGACCGGCGCACCGGCGATCGCGAGGGGAAGGTTGAAGGGCGACGTGGCCTCGTCGAGCTCGTCGAATCGTCCGCGCCGGAAGTCCGGCGCGTACACGCCCTCGATCGCCAGGTCGTCGTTGACGTGGACGCGGCCTCGAAGGAGCAGCACCGGCAGCCGCGCCTCGCTGCGTCCCTCGAAGAAGAACCGCGACACGTCCAGCGGGTTGATCACGTCGGTCGGCTGAATCTCGTCGAGCTTGCCCCAGGTCACCCGCGCGAATCCGGCCAGGAGGTCGACGCGCCCGCTCGTGAACGCGACGCTCGCATCCTGAACCCTCAGGATGCCGTCCGTCGCGCGTTGCGCGACCAGGCCCTCGGCGAAGCCGGAGAGGTTGATCGAGACCCGCGGCGACGGCTCGACCTTCTGCTCGACGAAGACGCGCCCGCGCAGCTCGGTGGTGTCCCCCTGGTTGGGAAAGTGGTCGCCGAACACGCTGACGTAGCCCGTCGGCGCCTGCGCCGCCGCGCCGTGCGCCGTCAGCAACACCAGCACGACACCGCAGATCGCAGAAATTGCCACCCGGGGACACTCAATCGGGACAGTCACGCGTGACTGTCCCGATTGAGTGTCCCCATCGTCTTGATGGTCGCCGGGAGGATGAACACTTCGGCGAGGAACGCGGTCGCCATCGTCAGCGCCAGCAGGCCGCCGAACCAGGCCGTCGGCTTGTACTCCGACATCAGCAGCACCGCATAGCCGGCGCTGTTGATGACAGCCGTCGTCAGCGACGCCCGTCCTTCGTGCGTGGTCGCGATCTCGATCGCCCGATCGGTCGTCGCGCCCGCCGCCACTTCGCGCCGATACCGGTTGATGAAGTGGATCGTGTCGTCGTCGACGATCCCGAGCGCCACGCTGGCGACCATGATCGTCGCGATGTTCAACGAGATGTCGAGGTAGCCCATCACGCCGAGGACGGCGACGACCGGCAGCAGGTTCGGCGCGATCGTCAGCGCTCCGAACTTGAACGAGCGAAACACGATGAAGATCACGCCGAACACCGTGAAGAACGCCGTGCTGAAGCTGCTGATCTGGGACATCACCAGGTAGCGGTCGAGCGTCGAAAAGAGCCGGCCGGACCCCGTGGTCAGGACGGTGATCCCGGTGCCTGAAAACGCCTCCTTCGCGAGCCGGTCGGCCCGCTCGACCTCCTCCAGCACCAGGTCGGAGCTCATCGACGCGAGCTTGATCGAAATCTGCGCGCGGGAATAGTCGCTGGCGACGACGCGATCGAGCTCGTGACGGCCTTCGCCGCCGAGCGCGAAGACGAACAGCTCCTGCGCAATCGTGTCCCCGCTCGACGGAATGACGTTCGCCTCGGGACGCCCGTCGTTCAGCTCCTTGTTGATGCGCTTGACGTAGTCCGCCACGGACGTCACCTTGCGCACGTACGGAAACCGCCGCAGCTCTTCCTGCAGCCGGTCCATCCGCATCAGCGCGTCCGGCGTTTTGAGCGACTCCGGCGGACCTTCAAGCATGATCTGGAAGCTGTAGACGCCGCCAAGCTCCTTGTCGATCACCGCGGCTGAACGGCCGAGCGGGTGTGTCTGGCTGAAGAAGCTGATGTGATTCGTGTCCACTCGCAGCCTCGTCATCCCCAGCGCCGCGACGACGACGACGGCGAACGACACGGCGAGGACACGCTTCGGGCGGGCGCAGGCGAATCGCGCCACCGCGCGCAGCGGCTCGATCAGATAGCGCTCGTGCGGCGCCTCCCCGACTTCCGGTTTGACGAGCGACAGCAGCGTCGGCATCAGGACGAGCGAGATCACGAAGTCGACCATGATGCCGACGGCGGATCCGACCCCGAACGCCCGGACCGCGACGACGTTGCTCGTCGCCAGCGAGAGCATTCCCAGCGCCGTCGTCGCGCTCGCGCCAAAGAGCGGCGCCGCGAGATGCGCGACCGTCGCCTTGAACGCCTGCTCCACGCCACCGCGGCGGCGCTCCTCGTCCCAGTGCTGCATGATATGCACGTCGTCCGCGATCGCGAGAACGATGACGAGCGGGACCAGCATGCTGGCGAGCACGTTGTAGCTGTACCCGATCAGGGAGTACAGACCCAGCGTCCACAGGATGCTGACCGCGATCGCGATCACCGCGAGCACCGTCTTGCGCCACGAGCGGAACGACAGATAGATCGCGGTGATCGTGACGAGCAGAATCGGCGGCGTGAACGTGCGTTGATTGTCGAGCGTGATCCGGTTGTAGGTCTCGCTGATCTCCAGGCTGCCGTTGTAGTACGCGCTCACGCCAGGCGGGAGCCGGGGATCGACGATGTCGTGAATGCGCTGGATCACGCCGGCGCGGACCTCGTCGATGCGATCCTCGTCGAACGTGACGACGAGAGCGGTCGTGCGCGCATCGTCGGAGATCAGGTCCCCGCGGATGAGATCGTCGGCGAGCGCCCGCCGCTCGATGTCCTTCGGGTCGCGGGATTCGAGGTTCTCGAGCAGCGGCCGGACGTCCAGCCCTCCTTCCTCGCCGGTGCTTTTCAACGCCTCGACGAGCGTGGCCGTCGCGAGACTCTGGACGTGCTGGACGGTGTCGACGCGTTCGATGTCGCCGGTGATCTGTTCGATCAGGCGAAGCATGTCCCGCGAGAAGAGCGTTGACGACGAGTTGCTCTGGAGCGCCACGATGAGCGTCCGCGTGCCCCCGAACTCCGAGCGGAATCGCTCGTAGTCCTGGTAGACCGGATCGGCCTTCGAGAACCAGGCGGTGACGTCGTTGTCGATGTCCGTGATGTTCGCGCGGGGCGAGAGGGCGATGGCCCCGACGATGAAGAACGCCGAGAGAGGAAATCGCCACCGGTAGATCGCGGCGGCGAGGAAGAGGCTCACGGAAGGCCGCCGCTCTTCGACTGCCGCTCGAGCTCGCGGCGGCTGAAGTCCGCCTCCTTCAGTCCGACGTTGTAGTCCGTCGATTCAACCAGCAGCTCGGTGCGCGTCTTCTCGATCGAGTTCGTCATCTCGGACTCCATGACCGTCCAGATGCCCTCGACCTGTTCCAGGCGACGCACAGTGTAGACCTTCTGCTTCTCGTCACGCCGGTTGTGAACATCCGCTGCGACGACGACGAAGCTGTCGGCGAGAACCACCGAGACGACGCGCGGAAACTGCGCGGAGGGATCCTTGCGGCGCGACTCGAGACGCCACGCCGGACGCGCCGCGCCGCCGGCCGGCGGCGTCCACGTGGTCCTGCCGTCCGCGGAGCCCGCGAACGCGTACGTGTACTCGTCGAGCTCGCGGCCGCCGATGTCCTCGTACGTGAAGTCGCTGCCGACGAAGCTCTCCTGCGTTTCCGCACCGGCGATGCGCCGCACGCGGCCAAGCGATGGCAAGTACAGGAACCGTTCGTCGTCCGCTTTCGGGTGCTCCCACACGAGGAAGCTCGTGCCGCGGATGTCGTTGGGATAGTCGAAGCGGATGAGGAGCCGATCTCCGTCCGGCGCGGTAGCCGAGGCGCCAGGCGTCTCGCGGCCGCGGAGCGACGTGATCGAGAGCGAGCGTTCGCGCACGCGCTGATGACGATCGTAGAGCTTCATCCGCATCGTCGATCGCGAATCGCGGCCGGTGTTGCGGTCCTGAATCTGGCGGGCGACGTAATCGGGCGTCACGGGCGGCGCCTGGGCCGCGTCGAGGCCCGGACCGCTCGCGGCCAGCGCAACAAGCCCCGCCAGGACGGCCGGAGGTGCAGCGAATCTGAGCAGACCCATTATGTGAAGTGTTTCACTAACGAGTCAGTTTATTCAACTATTCTGCATTTTCTGGCGGATATCGTCAGGGATGGGCACGGGCGCGGACTTCTCGTAGTCGTACATGACCTGCACGGTTCGCGCGGACGCGACGACGCGCCCCTGCTCGTCGACGATCTCGTAGTCGTACGTGAAGCTGGTCCGGCCTATCGCGGCGACCTCGATCCGGACGTCGAGCATCTGCCCGTAGCGCGCGGGCAGCCGGTAGTCGATCTCGGCGCGCGCCATGATCACGCCGGGATTGGCTTTTCCCTCGTCGAGGTCGAAGCCCCAGAGCGATCGCCAGTAAAACAGCCGCGCCTGTTCGAGGTAGGTCAGATAGGCGGCGTTGTTGACGTGCCCCAGCGGGTCGCAATCGCGAAAGCGAACTTCGATAGGGTGAGAGAAGGTGGTACTCATAGCTACCAATCCACAGTCCGCAATCCCCAATCCGCAATCGTCAGCGTTAGTTTACAATCTCGCCGTGCTCCCCATCGCGTCGTCGGCTGAGAGTTTTACCGAAGAAGAGCGACAGCGGCTGTCGCCGTATTTCACCAACCTCGACGGTCACGTTTTCGCCCTGACGAACCTCCCCGAGACCGTCAAGGCTGCGCTCTTCGCCCGTTATTCTCGCTCAGCCAAGTCCCTGCGGCGGCTGTTTCTCGACGAGTTCGCGGACAAGGTCGCCGACGGGGGCGCCGGCGGCGCGGCCGTCGGCCTCGCGCGCGCCGAAAGGCTCTTCGACAAGGTCTTCAACGAGTACGGCGACGACTCGGTCGCGCAGCTGGGCGGCGCGCACATCGCGTGCGAGTACGTCTCGAACGTGCTGACCAAGGTGCTCGAGTGGGGACGCCTGATGGCGTACCTCGAGCAGTCGACGCGGTACGTGCCGTACACGGACAAGCTGCACGGACGATGGCGGTATCACGTGCCGGCCGAGCTCGGCGACGGCGGGCTTCGCGATCGGTACGTGGAGGCGATGGACCGCGCGTTCGAGCGCTACGCCGCATGGATCGGACCGATGCAGGAGTACTTCGCGCGCCGGTATCCGAAGAGCGCCTCCGATTCGGACCCCGTGCATCGCGCCGCGATTCGCGCCAAGGCGCTCGACACGCTGCGCGGCCTGCTGCCCGCGGCCACGCAATCGAACCTCGGCATCTACGGCACGGGACAGGCGTTCGAGGCGCTGCTGCTGCGCATGCGCGCGAACCCGCTGGCGGAGGTCCGCGCGTGCGCCGGCGAGATGCTGACGGAACTGCGCAAGGTGATCCCGGCGTTCCTGGTGAGAGTCGATCAGCCGGACCGCGGCGGCGCCTGGACCGCTTTTCTCGCGGAGTCCAGGCAGCGCATCGCCGGCGCCGCGTCGGTGTTCGTGGACGACGTGCTCCCGGAGCCGCGTCCCGAGGTCACGCTGAGCGCTTTCGATCCGGACGGCGAGCTGAAGATCGTCGCGGCGGCCCTCTATGCGGTCTCCGATCTTCCCGACGATCAGCTGATGGAAATCGCACGCCGCATGACAGCCGACGACCGTGTCGCGATCCTCCAGGCGTACGCAGGGCCTCGAACCAACAGGCGTCATCGTCCTGGACGCGCGTTCGAACGGACGGCATACCGGTTCGACGTGCTCACCGACTACGGCGCGTTCCGCGATCTCCAGCGCCACAGGCTTCTCACGCTCGAGTGGCAGCCGCTCGGGACGCGGCACGGGTTCATCGAGCCCGAAGCCATCTCGGAAGCGGGGGCCGGCGACGACTGGGCCCGCGTGATGGACGCGTCAGCAGAGCTGTACGAAACGCTGATGAGCGCGGGACTGAGCGACGTGGCGCCGTATGCGGCCGCGATGGCGTACCGCGTGCGGTTCTACATGGAGATGAACGCGCGGGAAGCGATGCACGTGATCGAGCTGCGCAGCGCGCCGCAGGGACATCCGGCGTACCGCCGGGTATGCCAGCAGATGCACACGCTCATCTTGGAGGTCGCGGGGCACGGCGCGGTGGCAGCCGCGATGCGGTTCGCGGATCACTCCGACGTGGAGCTCGAGCGGCTCGGGTCCGAGCGCGCGCTCGAGCGGAAGCGCGCTACTCGGCCCTGACCTCTTCCCCGCTCCAGTAGCGGCCGAACTCGTCGAGGAAGGTCAGCGACTCGAACGACTTCATGCGGTCGAAGAACAGCACGCCGTCGAGATGGTCGGTCTCGTGCTGGATGACGCGTGCCGTGAAGCCCGACGCCTTGAGCTCGACACGCTTGCCGTGCCGATCGAACGCGCGCACCGAGATCTGACGCGCGCGCGGCACGCGGCCGCGGATGTCGGGGATGCTCAGGCAACCCTCCCAGTCCTCGGTGGTCTCGGGCCCGATGGGCGTAATCTCCGGATTGATCAACGCCATCAGCGGCACGCGCGATCGCTCCTCGCCGTCATCGTCCGGCGCGAAGCCCGCAACGAACAACCGGAGACTCTCGTGGACCTGCGGCGCGGCGAGACCCACGCCCTGATACTCGCCCATCGTGTCGAACATGTCGTCGATGAGCTGCTGGATTCGCGGCGTGCCGATGGCTGCGGGATCGATCGCGCTCGCCCGCGTCCGCAGGACCGGATGACCCATGCGGGCCACCTTCAGAATCGACATATCGGGATTATATTCGTCAATGATGGAACCGTCCGCATACCGCTTCTGCCCAGCGTGCGGAAGCCGCCTGGAACAGCGCCTGCTCAAGGCCACGGAACCAGAACGGCCCGTCTGCACGGCGTGCGGCTACGTCGTGTACCTCGATCCGAAGGTCGCGGTCGGCACGATCATCCGCACCGCCGGCGATCGACTCGTGCTGGTGCGCCGGGCGATCGAGCCCGGCTACGGGCTGTGGGTGTTCCCCGGCGGATACGTCGATCGCGGCGAGGAAATCACGGCGGCGGCCATTCGCGAAGCGCGCGAAGAATCGGGCCTCGACGTCCGCATCGATGGTCTCGTGAACATCTATTCGTACGGCGGACGCTCGCCGATCATCATCGTCTACGCCGCGAGCGTGCTGGGGGGCGAGTTGTGCGGCGACGACGAATGCCTGGAGGCTCGCCTGTTTGCCCGCGACGAGATTCCGTGGGAACAGCTGGCGTTCCGGAGCACGACGGAAGCCCTGAAGGACTATTTCGGATCTGATCGGTTGAGCTCGAAACTGCAATAGCTGGACAGTACGAGCAGCCTATTCCCGTGGGAAAAACCGCATCCCGGGGTGGTATGCTTCTCGCCTCCAGATTCACGGGCTTTCACTCTGCGGCGACACCGATACGGGTGTCCTTCTGCGGCCGCATCAACCGATAGATCGATAGCTATGAAAAAGACCCTTGCTCTCATCGTGCTCAGCCTCGCGGCGGCGGCCGCCGCGTGCACCCCGAGCGACGAGAACCCCGTCGGCCCGACGACGACCGGCACGTCGGCGCTCCTCGGCACGTGGACCTCGGCGAGCCTGCCGACGCCGACCGCGTGCTCGGATTTCCGCTGGACCGTCACGCAGCTGTCCGGCAGCGCCGCGAGCGGAACGTTCACTGCCACCTGCCCCGGCGACATCAAGGTGTCGGGCAACGCGACAGGGTCGTTGAGCGGAACGATCGTGACGTGGACGGCGCAGGGCACGGCGTCCGTGCCGGGCTTTCCGTCTTGTGCGATCGCGCTTTCAGGTACGGCGGAGCTCGGCGCGGACTCGATTCGCGTGCCCTACTCGGGCGACACGTGCCTCGGGCGCGTGAACGGCGTAGAGATCCTGCGCAAGAACTGAGCGCGCTACGCCAGATCGTCGGCGCGCTTCGCTCCGTAGAACTCGAACCACGGGTGCGCCGGCTTCAGGTGGTCGTTGACGTTCGCGATGTTCTTCACGCCTTCGTCCTGCAGCCATTTCCGGAACGCATCCGCGCCGTTCTTCCCGTAGATCGCGATGCCGTCCTTCCAGGTCGCACGGCCGCACAACACTCCGGAGAATCGCGTGCCGGCTTCGGCCGCGAGCTCGAGCGATTCCGTGAACTCCTGATTACTGACGCCAGCTGACAGGTAGATGAACGGACGCGTCGCGACGTCCGCCGACCGGCGGAAGAAGTCCATGGCCTGCTGCTTCGTGTAGGCCTTCTGGCCGCCGAACGCCTTGGTGCCCTCGACACACTTCATGTTGATGGGCACTTCGACCTTCATGACGTCGACGCCGTACCGGTCCTTGGTGAACTCCGCCATGCTGCCGGTGACGATCTCGGGCTTCTTCTTCGAGAACTCCGGGCCCTTTTCGTCGGCGCCTTCCTCGTAGCCGACGAACTCGAGGAAGAACGGAATGTCGTTCGCGCGGCACTCGTCGCCGATGCGCTCCACCCAGGCGTGCTTCCGGTCGTTGATGTCCTTCGAGTCGAACGGCGTGTAGTAGAGGAGGATCTTGATGCAGTCGGCGCCGGCTTCCTTGAGGCGGCGCACCGACCAGTTGTCGAGCAGATCCGGCAGCCGCCCCTCGCCGGTCTTGTCGTAGCCGGTCTTCTCGTACGCCATGAGCAGGCCGGCGTTCTTCGCACGCCGCTTGCTGGCGGGAATTCCCCATTCAGGATCGAGGAGGATCGCGCTCGCGTGCGGCGTCAGCACTTCCGTGACGAGCGACTTGAACTCCTCGAGCTCGCGATCGCCGATGTCGCCGCCCTTTTCCTTCGCGAGCGCCTTCTGGAGCGAACCCCTCTGATCCATGGCCGCGGCGGCAATCACGCCGCGATCGTTCGAGACTGCTTTCATTCCGGCCAGCTTGCCTGGTGTGAACTTCACGAGAACCTCTCCTCACTCACCGGTCCGGATGAGACCGGACGCTACATGTGGATCAATCATTCTATTACAGGAAATTGAAACCGCTCGAGGGCGGCTGACGCCACGGCGCGCTCGACGATCTCGTCGATCGACAACGACGCTTCGGCCCGCAGCACGTCTCCGAGCCGGGCCTTCGTCGCTGGATGCTTCGGCGTAAACAGCGTGCAGCAGTCCTGGTCCGGCACGATTGAGATCGGAAACGTGCCGAGGCGCTTCGCCTCGATCGTGATCTCTTCCTTGTCCATCCCGACGAGCGGCCTCAGGACGGGCAGCGCCGCCGCGTCGTTGATCGCTGACATGTTCTCGATCGTCTGCGACGCGACCTGTCCGACGACCTCGCCCGTCACGAGCGCGCCCGCGCGACTCGTGTTCGCGATCGCCTGCGCGATCCGCATCATCAGCCGCCGGTAGATCACCACGCGCAGCGGCGGCGCGACCGAGAGCACCACCTGCTGCTGGATCTCGCCGAACGGCACGAGCCACAGCTTCGAGCGATACTGCGATTCCGTCAGGAGCTGCACGAGCTGGCGCGCCTTCTCCATCGACGCGCGCGACAGGATTGGATAGCTGTGGAAATGGACGAAGTGCACGCGGCAGCCGCGATGCATCATGCGCCACGCAGCGACCGGGGAATCGATGCCGCCCGACAGCAGGCAGACCACGCGTCCGCTCGATCCGACCGGAAGCCCGCCGGCACCGCGGTTCTTGCCGAAGTAATAAAACGCGTCGCGGGTCAGCGCTTCGACGTGAATGACGAGCTCCGGATTGCCGAGATCCACGTGCCACCCGCGCGCTTCCTTGATGCGCCCGCCGACCTCCCGCTCGATCTCGGGCGACGTGAGCGGGAAGCGCTTGTCGGCGCGCTTGGCTGACACCCGGAACGATCGCGGGTCGGCAGGATCCAGATCGCGGAGAATCTCGGCGGCGATGGCGTCCACGTCGAGGGGCGCACGACCGGCCTTCGCGAAGTTGCCGATGCCCGCCACTTTTACGAGCCGATCGCGAACGGCCTCCCAGTCGGTGCCGTCGTTCAGCACGACCTCGATGCGCCCCACGAGCGCGCGCACCTGCTTCACGCCGAGGCCGCCGGTCGCCTCACGGATGTTCCGGACCAGCCGCGCGACGAACCACGGGCGATTCCGGCCCTTGAGCGCGATCTCCTGATAGTGCACGACGATGGAAGTCATGATGGTGGCCGGGCGTCAGCCGCGCGCTCGGAGGATTGAGGACGCCGCGCGATGTCCGCTGAGGACGGCACTCTCTATGGTGCCCGGCAACCCGGTATCGATCCAGTCGCCGGCCAGGAACAACCCGCCGAGGGCAGTCTCTCTTCCCGGTCGAGGCGGTTGATCCGCTGCGAGCGAGAACGTCGCCTGCTTTTCGCGCACGACGGTGCCCCTCGTGAGCTTCGCCCGGCGTGCCCCGGGAATGGCTTCCTCGACCTCGCGAGCCGCTCGCGCGACGAGGTCCGCCGTGCCTTCGCCCGCAAGCGCGTCAGCGCCGCTCGCGACGAGCGACAGGTGCGACGCCTCGCTGCCGAACGCCAGCCGCTTGTCGAAGACCCACTGCATCATGCGCCCGGGCAGCCCGACGAACGGCTCGTCCATCACGCGCGTGTCGTACCACAGGTTGACGGTCACGATCGGTTTCGATCGCATCGACGCGGCTGTCTGCACGAGGTCCCTGAGCGGACCCGGAACCGCCTCGCCGAAGAGCGTGCGCATGCCGAACCATGGCACGGCGGACACCACCCACGCGGCCTCGATGCGTTCGCCTCGCACCTCCACGCCGGTCACGCGTTTATCGTCCGCAACGATGCGCGCGAGCGCCCCGGTTCGCACCGCCCCGCCGCGGCTCTCGATGAAAGCGCGCGCGGGCTCCGCGTACATCTGGTGCAGCGGGCGCGTCGGCAGCACCAGCGCCGAGTCCGCCGGATCGGGACCGAACATCTCGGCGAGCACGCGAACGAATGGCTCGGCGAGCGCTTCCTCCGGCGACTGATTCAGAGCGGCAACCGCGAGGGGCTCCCACAGCCATTCGGTCAGCCTGTCGGACTGGCCGTGTGCTCTCAGCCACGACGACACAGTGTCGCTGCCGGGCAGCGTGACACGCCCGTGCTCGATCAGGTCCCGCCTCGCGGCGCGAATCGGACGCGCCATCTGCAGGACCGACAACCGATCGCCCCACGGCAGCGCGTCCCAGGCAAGGACGCCGGCCAGGAGGTGCAGCGGCGACGGCAGCGACGGGCACTTCAGGACCGACCGGCGGCCGCTCCGATCGAGGAAGGGCACGTTCAGCGAACGCTCACGCCGCACGTTCTCCATCGCGCCTACGCGGGCAAGAAACGCCAGGGTCTCGCGATAGCACCCGAACATCACGTGCTGGCCGTTGTCCACGAGCTCACCCGTCGCGCGATCCGCGAACGCCGTTGCCCGCCCGCCAAGCTGCGGCCTCGCGTCCAGCACGAGCACGCGCGCGCCGGCCTCCGCCAGCGACGACGCGGCCGCAAGCCCCGCGAACCCGCCTCCGACGACAACGACGTCGGGCTGGATCATGAGGTGGATGCCGCGCGCGAACGGAACATCACGCGGGCCCACGTCAGCGCCGCAATCGCCGCCCGCCGCGGCCGTGGGATTCTGACGACCTCGGAGAACACGTCGTAGCCGCGCCGCTCGATGCGATCGAGGATCGCGCGGTAGATCGCCGCCATGATCTCGGCGGCGACGAGCTGACTGGCGCCGCGGCGCCGGAAGCGCCCGCGCGGCGCGCGCGTAGTAGTCGCGCGCCCGCGCAGCCTGCTGCACGAGGAGCGCCTTCACCCTCGCCGAGCCTTCGCTTCGACCGGGCGCCCCGGATTCCCTCCGGAGATCGTCTTCCGTGCAGCCGTGCGCGCGCAGGTCCTCCTGCGGTATGTACAGGCGGCCGCGCTCGAGATCGCCGCGCACGTCGCGAAGGATGTTCGTGAGCTGCAGCGCCACGCCGAGATCGGTCGCGTACTGCCTCGACGGACGGCTCGCGGTAGCCGAAGATCTCGACGCAGATGAGGCCGACGGCCGATGCCACGCGAATGCAGTATTGATAGAGATCGTCGAACGTCTCGTACCGGCGCGACCCGAGATCCATCTCGACGCCCTCGATCAACGCCTCGAACGGCTCGCGCGTCAGATTGAACTGGCGGATCACGGGCACGAGCGCCCGGCCCTGGCGCGTCTGCGGCTGCCCGCCCTCGAAGCACGCGGCAAGCTCGCGCCGCCACTTCTCCACTTCCGCAGCGGCCAACGCCGGATCCCCATCGCCGATCTCGTCCACCGCGTCGTCCACCGCGCGGCAGAAGTCCCAGACCGCGATGATGCCGTCGCGCTTCGCCGCGGGCAGCACGAGGAACGAGTAGTAGAAGTTGGTGTCTCTCGCTCAGTCGTCAGTCGGCAGTCGGGAGTCGTCAGTCATAGTCGGCAGTCACAGTCGACGGTCGTCAGTCATTTCCATAGCACAGCGTCGCGCATCAGGGGCACCAGGTCGCTCGTGCCTAGCGTCGGGCGATCGTGGAAGACATCGAAGCTGGCGCGTTCGAGTTTGTCCAGGATCCTGTTGCCGCCCAGCCAGGTGAGACGCAGTTCCCACCGGAGCCGCCCGTTGACGCCGTCGCAGACCGCCCGGCCCTCCGCGAACAGGCGGCGCGTGCGGCCGGCCGCGTCCGCCATCACCGCCCGCCATTCAGGCGTCATGCGCCGGGCGTCGAGATCGGCCTCCCGCGCGCCGGCGCGATCGCGATCATCGGCAGGGACGTAGAGCCGGCCGATCGACCAGTCGCGCTCGAGATCCTGCCAGAAGTTCGTGAGCTGAAGCGCGGTGCACACCGCGTCCGACGCGCGATCGAGCCGCGGATCATCGTAACCCGCGACGCGCAGGACGAGGCGGCCGACCGGATTGGCCGAGCGGCGGCAGTAGTCGAGCACGTCCGCCCAGGTCTGGTAGCGCTTCGTGGTCACGTCCTGCCGGAACGCGCTCAGCAGATCCTCGAACAGGATCGCGGGCAGGCGGTGGACCCGTATCGTGTTTGCGAGCGCGAGAAACACAGCCTCGGGATCAATCGGTTGCCGGGCGCGCCGAGCCCAGGGCCTGGCGCCAATGCCGGCCGTTCGTGCCGCCCCGGCAAGCCGCGCCTGCCAGTCGTCGAGCAGACGCGAGCCGTTCGGCGTCCGGCCGGCCCGGCTCGTCGGCAAAGTCGTCAGCCGTTCGCGCGAACGCGTAGATCGCCGCGATGTGAGGACGCATCGCCGCGGGCAGGAGACGCGACGCCACCGGGAAGTTCTCGTAGTGCGCGCGGGCAAGCGCTCACAGCGCGCGTACGCGAGCGCCAGATCCGGGCCGGCCGTCACCACTCCAGCTCGGTGACCCCGCTCCGTGGTTCGCAGCGCGCGCCATCACGAACAACAGATCGGACAGCCGGTTGAGTAGACGACCACGTCGCTCTCCACGGCATCGCGCCCGAGGCTGACGATGGCGCGCTCCGCGCGGCGGCAGACCGTGCGCGCGACGTGCAGCGCCGCGCCGGCCGGGGATCCGCCCGCCAGGATGAAACGGCGCAGCGGCGGCAGTTCGCCGTCGAAACGGTCGATCCATTCCTCGAGCCGCGCGACATCCTCGCTCGCGACCGCCGTCTTTCACGACGCGCGCCGTGACGGTGCCCGCGGGATCCGCGAGCCGCGCTCCGATCGCAAACAGATCGCGCTGGATCCGCTCGATCATTGCCGACAGGTCGTCGTCGAGCCCGGATGCCCGCACGAATCCAAGCCAGGCGTTGAGCTCGTCGACGTCACCGTACGCGGCGACGCGAGGAGCGGCCTTCGAGACGCGCGTTCCCCCGAGGAGCGCGGTTTCGCCGCTGTCGCCGGTCTTGGTGTAGATTTTCACGGACCAATTATAGAGTTGGAGGGTTCCGCAGAGTGGGTTCCTCACGGCGCGCGTCACCCGGCCGGGCCTCGTCAAAGGCTTCGGACCGGCAGGTCCCTCTCTCACCCGCGCGCCAGCGGTTCCGGCGCCGCCTCCTCGGGTGGTACAAGCGCAACGGCCGCGACCTGCCGTGGCGCAAGACGTCGGACCCGTACCACATCCTCGTGTCCGAAGTCATGCTGCAGCAGACGCAGGTCGATCGCGTGCTGCCGAAGTACGACGAGTGGCTCGCTGAAGTACCCAACGCTCGCCGCGCTCGCCGCGGCGCCCGAAGCCGACGTCTCGCAGACGTGGCGGCCGCTTGGCTACAACATCAGGCCGAAGCGGCTCCACGCGATCGCGCGCGAGTCGGTGGCGCGCTACGGCGGCGAGCTGCCTTCCGACGAAGAGACGCTGCGCTCGTTCAAGGGCATCGGCGCGTACACCGCCGGCGCGGTACTGAGCTTCGCTTTCGGCCAGCGCGCCGCTATCCTCGACACGAACGTCGCGCGCGTGCTGTTCCGCGTGTTCGTCGGACGCGGCAACCTGAAGGCCCACGCCATGCGGCGTCATCTCTGGGACGTGTCGCGCACGGTGCTTCCACGCGAGCAGCGTCTTCGACTTCAACCAGGCGCTCATGGACTTCGGCGCCACGCTCTGCACGGCGCGGAAGCCGAAATGCCTGATCTGCCCGATGCGCGCCGGCTGCGCGGCGTATCCATTCAATCCCGAGCACGAGCGGATCGCGTGACGCGTACGCATCTCGTCGTGACCGCTGCCGTCATCGAACGTGACGGGCGATTCCTCGTCACGCGCCGCCCTCGCGGCTCTCATCTCGAAGGCTGCTGGGAGTTCGCGGGCGGCAAGTGCAATCCCAACGAGCCGCTCGAAACCTGCCTGGCCCGGGAGATCCTCGAGGAGCTCGGCGTGGGCGTCCGCGTCGGCGCGCAGATCTTCGGCGTGACCCACACCTACGCCGACCGGATCGTGGAGCTGCATTTCTTCGCGTGCGAGCTCGCCGGCGAGCCGCGCGCGCTGCTCGGGCAGGAAATGCAGTGGGTGGAGCGCGAACGCCTCAGCGCTCTGGAGTTTCCACCGGCTGATGCGGAGTTGATCGCGCGGTTGACGCGGACGGCGGAGGAACGAACGGCAGCCTCGTCACCGTCGCCGGCAGAACCGCCTTCGCGCTGACGACCTCGACGCTCGTCGACGCTTCCACGAACTCGCGGTGGACGTACGCCGAGCGCGATCGCCCGCTCGAGCGCCGGCGACCACACGGCGCTCGTGACCGTCCCGATCTCGCGATCGCCCGCTCGCACGCGATCGCCGGGTGCCGGAACGTCCCGGCCGTCCAGCGTCAGCCCGACGAGACGCCGCGCCACGCGGCCGTGCCCGCGATGCAGGACGCGGATGATGATCTCCTGTCCGACGTAGCACCCCTTCGTCAGGCTGATCGCGCGCTCTTCGATGCCGGCTTCGAGCGGAATCGTGTCCTCGTTCATGTCCCGGCGGAACATCGGCCGTCCGGCTTCGATCCTGGTGATCTCCGTCGTCGATCGATCGATCGCGATCGCTCCAGCCAGGCGAAGCGCATCGGCGAGAGCGCCGGCCTGTCCCCGATCGATCAACAGATCGAACCCGGGCACACCGGCGTCGTCGCGCCGCACGATGAGGACCGGAGCGCCGTGCCAGTCCCGAGTTCTATTGGAAAGAACGGGCAGCGATTCGAGCTCGGCCCGCATACTGCCGGAATCGCCGGTGAGCGCCCCGCTGATCACGTCAGCCGACTTCGGACCGAGCACGCCAAGCTGCGCGAGCGACGACGTGTCGTCGGCGACCTGGACGTCCTCGCTGAAGATGAACTGCTCCAGAAGCCCACGTACGCGCTCGAGCACCTCGGGCTCGAGGTCGATGAGCACGCTCTCGCCGGTCTCGAGGACGCACATGTCGGAGATCATGCGGCCCTGCGCGGTCAGGATCGCCGCGTAGCAGCCCGTCCCGGGAGTCAAGCGCCGCGATGTCGTTGGTCAGCAGCCCCTGCAGGTAGTCGCGGCGATCCTGGCCGCGCAGGCGCAGGCGGCCCCGATAGGACCGGTCGACAAGACCGGTTCCTTCGCGGAGGGCTCCATACTGTTCGGGTGAAAACATGTGCGGCGTGCTGGTATTCTGAATCGATGCGACGATGCCAGGAACGCGGCCGGCGCTCTCCTATTTTACCGCCGCTGTGCTGGCGTTGACGTGCTCGAGTCAGGGCCGGGCGCAGGCACCTGCCGCTCCCCAGCCTGCCCCGGGCGAGGCGACGTTCACGATTTTCATCAGGGGGGTGGACGTCGGACGCGAACAGGTCAACGTCACGCGCACGGGCTCGCAGTGGCTCGTCACGTCGACCGGCCGCCTCGGCGACGTGACCGTGAACCGCTTCGAGCTGAAGTACACGCCGGACTGGCAGCCGGTCGAGAGCCACGTCGAGCTCACGCAGGCCGGCAAGGACGGCGCGAAGCGATTACAGCTCACGACGTCGTTCGGCGTCACGACAGCGATCAACGAGATCACCCAGAACGGCGTCACGAACTCGAAGACCGATCAGATCTCCGCGCGCACGACGGTCCTGCCGAACAATATCTTTGCCGGGCTACGAGGCGCTCGCCGCCAGGCTCTCGGCGGCGCAGCTCGGGACGGAGATTCCGATCTACATCCCACCGGACGGCGAGATCAAGGTCGACCGTGAAGACGATCTCATCGGAAGACGTGAAGACACCGTCCGGGATCGTCAGGACCCGAAAGTACGAGCTCTCCGTTCAGAACGCCGCGCAGCCGTTCCCGATGACCGTCACGATCGACGACAACCTGCGGCTCGCCAGGATCGAAGTGCCCGCGTCCACGCTCACCGTCGTCCGGAACGATCTCGTCGAGCGTTGCCGTCCGTCCGTTGACGGCCCGCAACCCGACCGATTCCGACGTCACGATTCCGGCGAACGGCTTCATCATCGCGGGCACGCTGACCAACGCCTCCGCGTGCCGGGACGGCTCAGGCTTCCCGCCATCGTCCTGGTCGGCGGGCGCGGTTCGGTCGATCGTGACAGCACGATCGCGCGCATTCCGATTTTCACGCAGCTCGCCGGCGCGCTCGCCGAGCAGGGCTATCTCGTGCTTCGCTACGACAAGCGCGGCGTCGGCCAGAGCGGCGGACGCCCCGAGACGGCCACGCAGCGCGACTACGCGGACGATGTGATCGCGGCGGTCAAGTGGCTCGAAAAGCGCGACGATGTGAACGCGCGAAGCATCACGGTGGCGGGCCACAGCGAGGGCGCCGCCGTCGCGATGCTGGCCGCCGCGCGCGAGAAGAAGATCGACGCGCTCGTGGTGATCGCGGCCAGTGGCACGAGCGGCGCCGATCTGATCCTCGAGCAGCAGCAGCGCGAGCTCGATCGCCTGAAGCTGTCCGATCAGGAGAGGACGGACAAGATCGAGCTGCAGAAGAAGATCCAGGCCGCCGTGGTCAGCGGGAAGGGATGGGAGTCGCTCCCGGAGGACATGCGGAAGCAGGCCGACACGCCGTGGTTCCGCAGCCTCCTGCTCTTCGATCCGGCGGAGGTCATGCCGCGCATCAAGCAGCCGCTGCTGATCGTCCAGGGCGATCTCGACACGCAGGTTCCGCCGCACCATGCCGAGAAGCTCGCCGCGCTCGCGCGCACGCGGAAAAAGGACGCGGGCGGCGTCGAGGTCGTCCACCTCCCCGGCATCAATCACCTGCTCGTGCCGGCGACGACAGGTGAGGTCGGCGAGTATCCCATGCTGGAAGCGCGGACGATCACTCCCGACGTCGCCTGCGACGATCGCCGAGTGGCTCAAGAAGTCGTCGTAACCCCGGGGAAATCGACTACACTCTGACGCTGATGAGAGTCGGGATTCCCAAGGAGACCGGGCCGGGCGAAACGCGCGTCTCCGTCGATCCCAGCCGGCGTCGCGCGCGCTGATGAAGGCCGGCCTCGACGTGATCGTCGAATCCGGCGCCGGCGTCGCTGCGGGATTCCCCGATCGCCTACTCCGCGCAGGGCGCGACGCTGAAGTCCCGCGCGGAGATCCTCCAGACCACGGACATCCTTCTGCAGGTCCGCGCCGTGCCGCCCGCGAACGGCCGCTGCGCTCCGGCCAGACGGTCATCGGCTTCGCCGATCCGCTCGGAGCTCCGCAGGCGATCCGCGACGTTGCGCGCGACAGGCGTCACGCTCCTCTCGATGGAGCTGATGCCGCGCATCACGCGCGCGCAGAGCATGGACGCGCTGTCGTCGATGGCGACGATCGCCGGCTACAAGGGCGTGCTGCTGGCGGCGAATCACCTGCCGCGCATGTTCCCGATGCTGATGACGGCGGCCGGCACGATCGCTGCCGGCGCGCGTCTTCATCGTCGGCGCCGGCGTCGCCGGACTGCAGGCGATCTCCGCGGCGCGGCGGCTCGGCGCGAAGGTCGAGGCCTACGACGTGCGGCCGGCCGTCAAGGAGCAGGTGCAGAGCCTCGGCGCGCGATTCGTCGAGCTGCCGCTCGAGACCGCCGACGCGGAAGACAAGGGCGGCTACGCGAAGGCGCAGGACGAGTCGTTCTACCGGCGCCAGCGCGAGATGATGCTCAAGGTCGTCGCCGCGAGCGACGTCGTCATCACCACCGCGCTGATTCCCGGCAAGCGCGCGCCGATCCTCGTCACGACGGAGATGGTCGACGCCATGGCGCCGGGATCGGTCGTCGTCGACCTCGCCGCCGAGCGCGGCGGCAACTGCGAGCTGACGCGCCCGGACGAGGTCGTGCATCCACAAGGGCGTCACGATCCTCGGACCGTCGAATCCGCCCGCGCTCGTCCCGTATCACGCGAGCCAGATGTACTCGAAGAACATCACGACGTTCCTGCTGCACCTGCTCGGCAAGGACGGCGCGAAGCAGCCGGCGCTCGTGCTGAACTCCGAGGACGAGATCACGCGGGAGACGCTGCTGACGCAGCGACGGCGACGTCGTTCATCCGCGGGTGAAGGAGCTGCTCGGCTGATGTGGGTGCTCAAGAACCGCTGACGACGCGGAGATCCCTTTCACGTTCCGGATTCTCCCCGGCAGCGATCAAGACGATCGGCCGCGCGCCGCGCGCCGACTTCATCGTCGATGCCGCGCTGGTCTCGCGCGTGCACTGCCGGCTCACCGCCGGCGCCGCCGAGCTCGAGGTCGTCGATCTCGAAAGCACCAACGGCACGTTCGTCAACGGCGCCCGCGTCGAGCGTGCTCTCGCTGAAGAACGGCGACACGCTCGGCGTCGGCAAGGTCGAGTTCGTAGTGTCCAGGTCGACCGGCAAGGACGACGCACCGCCAGCCGACTCCACCCCAGAGGAAACCCGCGGACTGCTAGGTCGGAGTGGGCCTTCGCGCGTATCAGTCACTCGACGAGAAACGGGTTCCTCCGCCTCTCGCGGCCAATCGTCGTCGGCTCGCCGTGACCTGACAGGACGACGGTGTCGTCCGGGAAGCTGAAGAGCACCTCCGCGGATCGATCGCAGAAGCGTCGCGAGATCGCCGCCCGGCAGATCGGTCCGCCCGATCGATCCCGCAAACAGCGTGTCGCCGACGAAGAGCGTGCGCGCCCGGACGCATCGTCCCGCCCGACCGCAAGGCACACGCCGCCGGGACAGTGACCGGGCGTGTGGTGCACCCAGACCGCGTAGCTTCCCGAATCGCCACGGGCCGGCGCCCTCGTAGAAGAAGTCGATCGGGCGGCTGCGGATCCGACGCGGAAGCCGAACGCGATGCCCTGCTGGACGACCGCCGTCGTAGAGAAAGTCGTCGTCGCGGTGCAGGCCGACCGGCACGCCGAGCGCCTGCTTCGCGCGCGCCGACACCCGTGACGTGATCGAGATGCGCGTGCGTCAGCAGGATGTATCGAATCGCCAGGCGATGGTGCCGTTCACGGCGTCGAGCAGCTGGTCGACGTCGTCGCCGGGGTCGATGACGATGCCCTCGCGGGTCTCCTCGCAGCCGACCACGTAGCCGTTCTTCATGAACGGCGCGACCGCCCTCGTTTCCAGGATCATGTGAGCCGTCGAAGACCCTCATTTTCGCATTGACTGGCATGGGAGAGCACATGACCGGCCCGCGCGAGATCCGCATCCACACCAGCCTGCTCGCCGATGTCGAGAAGCGCTGCCTCATCTGGATGGCGAAGCGCCTCCCGGCCAGGGTCAACTCGGATCATCTGACGGCGCTCGGCGCATTCGCGATGCTCGGCGCCGGCATCTGCTACTGGATCGGACCGAGCGTCGCCGCTCGCGCTCGGCGCCGTCGTCGTGCTGCTCGCCGTCAACTGGTTCGGCGACAGCCTCGACGGCACCCTCGCGCGCGTCAGGCATCAGGAGCGGCCCGCGCTACGGCTTCTACGTCGATCACGTGCTCGACGTCGTCGGCATCTTCTTCCTCTTCGCAGGGCTGGCGGCCGGTGGGTTCATGACGCCAATCGTCGCGGCGGCGTTCCTGCTCGCCTACTACCTGCTGACGATCGAGATCGCGCTCGCCACGCACGCCGTCGGCACGTTCCGCATCTCGTTCTGGAAGATGGGGCCAACGGAGCTGCGCATCCTGCTCGCGGCAGGGACGCTTCAACTCCTCCGGTCGCCGGACGTCGCCCTCTTCGGCGCGCGCTACCTGCTGTTCGACGTCGGCGGCGTCGTCGCGATTGCCGGACTGCTGGTCACCTTCCTCGTCTCGGCGACGCGGAACACGATCCTGCTCTACAAGCTCGAGCCGATAGACGCGGATCATCGCGGATCGGAACCGCTAGACGCGGATCCGGCGCATCGGACACGTCGGACGTCCGTGGCAACCTCACCCGTCTGAGCGATCTGCGCCACATGCGATCCGCGATCTGCGTGATCCGTGCAATCCGCGTCGATCGTGAGATCCGCGTCTAGCGTAATCCGCGTAATCCGCGTAATCTGCGTCTATCATGATCCTCGCCGCCGTTGACGACTTTCTCTTCCGATCCAAGATCCGCGCGACGGCCAAGCAGGCGGGCGTGACGGTGACGTTCGCCAAGACGCCCGCGGAGCTTCTCGAACAGGCGAGAACGCTCAAGCCCTCCCTCGTCATCTTCGATCTGAACAGCCCGACAATGGCGCCGGTCGAGACGATTGCCGCGATGAAGCAGGACGCGGCGCTCGCGCCGATTCGAACGCTCGGGTTCGTGTCGCACGTGGACGTGGACGCGATTCACGCCGCGCGCGAAGCGGGAGCCGACGACGTGATGGCGCGATCGGCGTTTGCCGGCCAGCTGGGCGATATCCTGATGAGCGCCAGGACCCAGCCCTGACTCCCGGCGACATCCGCGACGCGGCGCGGCGCCTCGAAGGGCGCGTGCAGCGAACGCCGCTCCGCGCATCGCCCTGGCTCAGCCGCGCGGCATCGGCCGACGTCCGGTTGAAGCTGGAGACCCTCCAGCCCACGTTCTCGTTCAAGGTGCGCGGCGCGATCAACGCGGTCCTGCGTCTGCGGGAGGCCCACGGGCATTCAGTGCCTCCGCTCGTGACGGCATCCGCAGGCAACCACGGGCGCGCGCTCGCATGGGCTGCGGGCGAAGCCGGACTCCCGCTCATCGTCTTCGTCCCGGAGCACGCACCGCGCACGAAGATCGACGCTATCCGGATCGCTGGCGCCGACGTGAAGGTGTGCCGCGACTACGACGAGGCGGAGCTCCGAGCCAAGGAGCACGCGGCCGCCGGGCGGGCGCTCTACATCTCTCCGTACAGCCACGCGGACGTCATCGCGGGAGCGGGAACCGTAGGCCTGGAAATCCTCGAGGAGTGGCCCGACGTCGACTGCGTCGTCGTGCCGATCGGCGGCGGTGGGCTCGTGAGCGGCATCGCCATCGCGTGCAGCGGCGGATCGTCGCGCACGTCGGTCGCGGGCGTCGAAGCCGAAGCCTCGTCGCCGTTCACTCGGAGCCTCGCGGCAGGCCGCATCGTCGAGATCGACGTGCAACCAACGCTTGCCGACGGCCTCGCGGGCAACCTCGATCCGGAGACCGTCACGTTCGATATCGTGCGGAGGCTCGTGGCGCGGATCGCGCTGGTCGATGAAACGGATTTGCGCGCGGCAATCGCTGGCGTCGTGAAAGAGGAGCGGCTGGTTGCGGAAGCCGCAGGTGCCGCGGGAGTCGCGGCCGTTCTTCGAGGGAAGCTCGACGTCCGCGATCAACGAGTGGCGATCGTACTCTCGGGCGCGAACATCGATCCCGACGCGCTCAAGGCGATCCTGTGAGCAGTGCTGGAGCGTTTTACATTTGTCTGTAGTGTCCGGCTTTAGCCGGACCGGAACAGGTCCATATCAGAACACCAGCCACCAGACAGTCGCGGCGAGCGCTATCAGAATCAGCGCGACGATCCATCCACCCGAAGATCGACTCCCGCTGACGGGAATCAGCTCCGTCGCAGGCGCCTGCCCGTCGCGCGCGTCCAGCGCGTTCCCGATCCGGCGCAGCTCCGAGGTCACCATCAGCGCATTTTGAGGCCGCGACTCCACGGATTTCGCGAGCGCGCGCGCCAGGAGGCCGCCGAGCGCCGCGGGCAGCGTGGACGGAATCGGCGGTGGCGGCATGCGAATCACGTTCATCAACGTGGCTGACGGTGTGTCTCCCGTGAACGGATTGCGGCCGGTCAGCATCTCCTGCAGGACCACGCCTAGCGAGAACACGTCGCTTCGCTCGTCGATCGAGCCGCCGATGGCCTGCTCGGGAGAGAGATAGCCGGTGACGCCAATCGGATCGCTCCCCGGCCCGTCCTTGGTGGACGCCGCCGCTCTCGCCCGGCCTCCGGTCGTCCAACGCGTCAGCCCGAAGTTGAGGACCTTGACGCTGCCCTTCGGTGTCACGACGACGTTGTCTGGACGCAGGTCGCCGTGAACCAGCCCGCGCGAGTGCCCTTCGGCCAGGGCGTCACCGACCTGCGCGGCGATTTCCACCGCGCGGCGGACGTTGACGGCGCGCCCGCCCATCTCGTCGCGCAGCGACGGTCCCGCGGCGAACTCGTACGCGAGATAGCACTCGTCGTCCTGCTCGACGACGTCGAAGAGGGTGGCGATGTTGGGATGATTGAGGGCCGCGGCCGCACGTGCGTCGGCGAGGAACTTCTCGCGATCGGCTGGCGCGCCGATCAACTCGGCGGACGGCTTCATCAGCGCGACCGTGCGGCCGACTTTCAGATCGCGAGCCCTGAAGACGTCGCCCAGTGAACCGCTGCCGAGGCGCTCCAGAATGTTGAAGTGCGCGATCGTCTGCATCCCGTCGGAGGAGGTCCTCTCAGCCTTTCTGCGGCCGCGACGGCCGGATCTCGATGCGGCTCGGCAGGCTGCGCTGCGGAAACGTGACGAGATCGAGCACGACGCCCGCGATGTCGTCCGGCGCGATCTTCCAGTCCGCCTCTCCGCTCGCGCCCCGGCCGCTGAAGCCGGTCGCGACCGATCCCGGCATGATGTAGCTGACGCGAATGTTGTCGTACCGCACCTCCTGCATCAACGCCTCGCTGAACGCGTTGAGCCCGGCTTTCGACGCGCAGTACGCGGCGCCGCCCACGAACGGGTTCTTGCCCGCGAGGCTGGAGATGTTGATGATCCAGCCGCCGCCCCGGCGCCGGAGGTGCGGAATCGCGGCGTGCGAGCAGTAGAACACGCCCGAGAGATTCGTGTCGATCACATCGCGCCACTGGCCGGTGGACATGTCCGCGACGTGCGCGAAATGGCCGACGCCTGCATTGTTGACGAGGACGTCGAGGCCGCCGAACGTCTGCACCGCGGATTCGATCGCGCGTGACGCGTCCTCGGGACTCGTCACATCAGCCTGCACGGCGAGAATCGCGTCAGGAGCGGCCGAGCGGGCGGCGTCCAGATGTTTCTGATCGCGGCCCGTGATGACCACGCGCGCGCCACGCGCCACGAGCGCTCTGGCGATGGCGAGCCCGATCCCCCGGGAACCGCCCGTTACGACCGCGACGAGACGTTGAAGATCGGCCGGCTGAGGCGCTTCGGGCGAAGCTGGCGAGGTTGGTGGCGTCGTACCCATCCCATTAGAATAGTCGTTCCTGTGGGATTCATCGCGATCGTCGGAAGCGGCGCGCTCGGCGGCGCCGTCGCGCACACGCTTGCAGTGCGCGACCGCCTGCCGGAGGTACGGCTGATCGATGCCTCGGGAACGCCGCCGGGATCGATCGCTCGCGGAAAGGCTCTCGACATCCTGCAGTCGTCACCGATCGATGGCTTCGGCACGACGATCACCGCGGGAGAGTCGGTCGAGTCCGCTGTCGGCGCGGATGTGGTCGTGCTCGCCGACTCCGCCGCGGACTCGGGAGAGCACGCGGGAGAGGCCGGCCTCGGGGTGCTCCGTCACCTGATCCGGGCGGGTCTGCGCGCGCCCATCGTGTTCGCGGGCGCGGCTCAGATCGATCTCATCGCGAAAGCGGTCGCCGAGCTGCGGCTGCCGCGTTCGCAGGTCATGGGATCGGCGCCGTTCGCGCTCGAGTCTGCGCTGCGGGCGCTCGCAGCGCTCGCGATCGACGGCTCGGCGGTCGAGATCGGCCTGCGCGTCGTCGGCGTTCCACCGCGCCACGCCGTCGTCGCCTGGGAAGAGGCCACGGCGTTCGGCCAGCCGCTGTCATCCCAGCTGCCGGCGCATGCGATCGCCGGACTGTCCGCGCGAATCCCGGGGCTGTGGCCTCCGGGACCCTTCGCGCTCGCGGCAGCCGCGGCGCGCGTCGCCGAAGCCGTGGCGCTCGGATCCCGTCGGCGGTTCTCGTGCTTTGTCGCAAACGATGCCGGCCCGGCAAGAACGGCTGTCGCGTCGATGCCGATCGAGGTTGGCCCGAAGGGGGTCTTGCGGGTCCTCGAGCCGACACTGACGCGACAGGAACGAACGTGGATGGAGAACGCGCTGGAACGCTGAAAAGGTCCGGCTGAAGCCGGACACTACAGATGCCACGACCCGGCTTCAGCCGGACCTTCTCAGCGAACCTGTAGTGTCCGGCTTCAGCCGGACGACTCCAGCCTCAATTGATCTCGCGCGAGTGGAGCATCAGGCCGTCCGCGAAATCGGCGAGCTGCTCGCGCAGCAGCAGCCGTCCACGATGCAGGCGCGACTTCAACGTCTGCGTCTTGACCTTGAGCACGGCGCTCGCTTCCTCGGTCGACAATCCCTGGATGTCTCGAAGGATCACCGGCACCCGATAGACCGCCGGCACGTGCGCGAGCGACGCGATCAACCGATCGCGCATCTGTGCGCGCAGCACCTGATCGTCGGCAAGCCCCGACCAGTCGGCAGGCTCCGCCGTCCTGCGCTCCGGCTGCGACGAGGACGTGTCCGTCGCGTGGACTTCGGTCTGCCTGCTCTGCCGTGAGCTCCGCAGCCGCGACATCGCGGTGTTGAACGTGATCCTGTAGATCCACGACGACAGCGCGGCGTCGCCGCGGAACAGATCGATCTTCCGATGCACTTTCATCAAGACGTCCTGGGTCACCTCTTCGGCATCTTCCCAGTTCTTGACGTAACGGAGCGCCAGCTGTTGAATCCTCGGCCCGTACGTCGAGGCGAGTTCGGCGACGGCGCTGCCGTCTCCCGCCTGCATGCGGCCGATCAGTTGACGATCCGCCTCTGGTTGACGCATTGCGTGGGCCTCCGTAGTTCAACAGAACACCCGAGCAGAGGAGGTTATTCCACGTGGTCAACAGGCTCTAAGGCCTTTTGCCGATTGGCTTTACAGAGAGGGACGAATGGTGGGACGGGCTGGTCCGGGCGAATACTATTGATGAGCTTCGACGGCGGGCGGCCCAACGGTCCGCGGCGACCGGCCGAAGACCGAGGCAAACGCGTCGATCGCGGCGTCCTCGACGGACGCCATCGGCACCGGACGCCCGGTCAACTGGTCGAGCGAGGTGACGCCTCTGTCGGTAATCCCGCACGGCACGATCAGCTCGAAGTGATCGAGCTCGGTGGCGACGTTGAACGCGAACCCGTGGCTGGTGATCCACCGCGCGATGCGGACGCCAATTGCCGCCAGCTTGCGGTCGCCGACCCAGGCGCCCGTCAATCCCTGCACCCGCGTCGCGGCGACGCCGAAGGCTCCGGCCGTCGCGATCAACACCTCTTCGAGATCGCGGACGTAGCGGTGCACGTCGCACCGATCGGGCCGCAGGTCGACGATGGGATAGCCGACCAGCTGACCGGGGCCGTGATACGTGACGTCGCCGCCGCGGCCCGTCTCGAACAACTCGACGCCGGCGCGCGCGAGGACCTCGGGCGTCGCGAGCACATGCGACCGATCGCCTCGTGTCTTGACGCCAAGGGTAATCACCGGGGGGTGCTGCAGCAGGAGCAGCTGATCGGGAATCCGATCGGCCTTGCGATCGTCGACGAGGCGCTTCTGCAGGTCGAGTGCGTCCGCGTAGCCGACGAGGCCGAGTCGACGTACTTCGAGAGGTCTCAGAGCCACCCCTCTTCGAACGCTTCGAGCCGCTCTTTCACGAACGCGAGGAACCTCCCGGCCTCGGCCCCGTCGATGAGGCGGTGATCGTACCCGAGCGTCAGGTGGCACATCGGACGGATCGCAATCGCATCGTCGATCACGACCGCGCGCTTCTCGATCGCTCCGACGCCGAGGATCGCGACCTGCGGCTGGTTGATCAGCGGGAGGCCGTACAGGGCGCCGAAGATGCCGGGGTTGGTGATGGTGAACGTGCCGCCCTGCACCTCGTCGGGATTCAACTTCTTCGATCGCGCCCGCGCCGCGAGATCGTTGATCGCGCGGCTCAGGCCGAGCAGGTTGCGCTCGTCCGCTCGCGGAATGACCGGAACGATCAACCCGTTGTCGAGCGCCACGGCGATTCCCAGGTTGATGTCTTTCTTGTAGACGATGTTGTGTCCGTCGACGGAGGCATTCACGTCGGGGAACTGCCGCAGCGCGTCGACGATGACTTTCGCGATGAACGCGGTGAACGTCAGCTTCGCGCCGGCGGCTTCGAACTCCGCCTTCTTCTTCTCGCGCAGCGCGCTCACGCGTCCGAAGTTGACCTCGTACACGGAGTACACGTGGGGCGACGTGTGCGCGCTGAGCACCATGTGCTCCGCGATCTTCCGGCGCATCACGCTCATCGGCACGACCTTGACGTTCTCGCCGGGACGATGGGGGTCGGGCCGGGCGCCTCGGGCACGGCCGGCTGCGTCGCGCCCGACTCGATGTAGGCGAGGATGTCGGTCTTCGTCACGCGACCGTTGATTCCTGTGCCCTGGACCTGGCGGATGTCGACGTTGTGCTCCTGCGCGATGCGGCGCACGAGCGGCGAAGACTTCTGCCTCGGCGAATCCTCGTCCTCATCGTCGCCGCCACGCGGAGCGGGCGTCGCAGCCGGCGCAGGCGCGGCGGCTGCGGGCGGCGTCGATTCACGTGACGCAGTTACGGGCGCCGGTTCGCGTTGACCCACGGCCGCTTCCGGCAGTCCCGATTGCGCTGGCGCCGCCACGGCGTCGCCCGCGGCGCCGATCACCGCGACCACGCTGTTGACCGGCACCGTCTCCCCTTCCTTCACCTTGATCTCGGAGAGGCGGCCCGCAGCCGGCGACGGGATCTCGGCATCGACCTTGTCCGTCGAGATTTCGAAGAGCGGCTCGTCGCGATCGACCTCGTCGCCGACCTTCTTGATCCATCGGACGATGGTGCCTTCGGCGATCGATTCCCCCATCTGGGGCATCACGACATTGGTGGCCATAGACAGTCTCTGCTCAGTATTTTACAAGTCTCCGGGCCGCCGACACCACGGTGTCGGCGCCAGGCATGAACGCCGCCTCGAGCGATGGCGCGTACGGCACAGGCGTATCGAGGGACGCGACGCGTGTCACCGGTGCGTCCAGGTAGCCGAACGCCTCTTCCGCGATGATCGCCGCCAGCTCCCCGCCGATCCCGCCGGTGCGCGTCGCTTCGTGCAGCAGGATGACGCGGCTCGTCTTCGACACGCTCGAGAGGATGGCTTCACGATCGAGCGGCGCCAGGCTCCGCAGGTCGAGCACTTCAGCCTCCACGCCGTCGCCGGCCAGCGTCGATGCCGCTTCGAGCGCGGTGTGAACCATCGCGCCGAACGTGATGATCGAGAGGTCGCGTCCGTCCCGCCTCACGGCAGCCTTGCCGATCGGCACCACATAGTCGCCGTCGGGCACGTCGTCCTTGATCCGCCGGTAGAGATACTTGTGCTCGAAGTACAGCACCGGGTCGTCGTCTCGAATCGCCGCCTTGAGCAGGCCCTTCGCGTCGTAGGCGGTCGAGGGCTCGACCATCTTCAGCCCCGGCGTGTTGAGGAAGAAGGACTCCGGGTTGAGCGAATGGAACGGGCCGCCGCTCACGCCTCCGCCGCAGGGCCCGCGCACGACGATCGGCACGCCCGCGCCGTTTCGATAACGGCTGGTCGCCGCGAAGTTCGTGAGCATGTCGAAGCAGCAGGCGATGAAGTCGATGAACTGCACTTCCGCAACGGGACGCATGCCCATGTAGGACGCGCCGATGGCGGAGCCGACGATGGCCGTTTCCGAGATCGGCGTGTCGATGACGCGCGCCTCGCCGAACCGTTCCTGCAGCCCCTCCGTGACCTTGAACGCGCCGCCGTACGCGCCGACGTCCTCGCCCAGCACGAAGACGCGACTGTCGCGCGCCATCTCGTCGAAGAGCGCCTGGCGTATCGCCTCGAGATAGGTGATGACGGCCATGGGTCAGCTGGTCGAGAACGGCGACTTGACGAACTCGATCCGCGGCTCCGCGAAGTCGTCGCCGGCGTAGACGCCGCGCGCAACGGTGGACGGATCCGGCATCGGCGATTCTTCCGCGAGGCCCGCCTCCTCGGCTGCGTAGGTCTTGCACATGTCGTCGATGTCGTCCAGGTCCTGGGGCGTCGCGAGGGAGCGCTCGATCAGGAGGTCGCGGTACCGCGTGATCGGATCCCGCTTCGCCCATTCGTCCATCAGCGTCTTCGGCACGTACCGCGCGTCGTCGTGCTGCGCGTGCCCCTGCATGCGCATCGTGTCGACGCCGACGAGCGACGCGCCCTCTCCTGCACGCGCGCGATCGACCATCCGCTTCGCCACGTCGTAGACGGCCAGCATGTCGTTGCCGTCGACCATCTCGTGCGGGATCCCGTAGGCCGCGGCGCGCTCGTCGATCCGCGCGATGGCCATCTGCTTCGAGATGGGCGTCGAGTACGCGTACTTGTTGTCTTCCGCGACGACGACGAGCGGGGCCTTCTGGACGGCCGCGAAGTTCAAGCCCTCGTGGAACGCGCCCGTGCTCGTCGCGCCGTCTCCAATCCAGGCCATCGCCACGAGCGGCTTCCGCTGCGAACCGTTCGCCCGGGCCATGCGGGCGCCCATCGCGATCCCGGCCGCCACGGGGATCGAGTCCCCCAGCATGCTGATCGGTCCGACGATCACCGGGCCGTCCTCGCCGTCACGCGGAAGGTTGACGATGTGGATGTTGAGATCGCGGCCGCGGGAATTCGAGTCCGCCTTCGCCATGTACTGCAGGAAGATCTCGCGCGGCCGGACGCCCATGGTCGTCAGCGCGCCCATGTTGCGAATCAGCGGGAGGATCGCGTCGGTCCGGTCGAGCGCGTACGCGGTGGCGACCGACTCGCCCTCCTGGCCGACGCTCCGGTACAGCCCGCCGACGACCTTGCTCTGCCTGAAGAGCAGCACGAGCCGCTCCTCGATCGATCGCGCGAGGCGCGCGAAGTAGTACATCTCGAGCAGCTGGTCCCGCGTCAGGCTCTCGGAAGGCCGTGTCACGCGTGGATCGCGGCGCCGTGCGCCGCGTGGGCCGCTTCACCCACGGCTTCCGACATCGTCGGATGCGCGTGAATCGTGCGGATGAGTTCCTCGACGGTGCACTCGAGCCGGAGCGCCAGCGTCGCCTCGGCGACGAGCTCCGTCGCGCGCGGACCGATCATGTGGACGCCGAGGATCTCGTCGTACTTCTTCTCGGCGACGATCTTCACGAAGCCTTCGATCTCGTTCGCGATGCGCGCGCGCGCGAGCACGCCGAACTTGAACATGCCGACGCGCACGTCGTAGCCGCGCTCACGGGCCTCCTTCTCGGTGAGGCCGACGCTGCCAATCTCCGGATCGCAGTACGTGCAGCCCGGCACCTGGTCGTAGTTGATCGGCCGGAACTCCTGGCCCGCGATGCGTTCGGCCAGCGCGATGCCCTCGGCCGACGACAGGTGCGCGAGCTGCGGATGCCCCGGCTTCTCGATCGTGATGACGTCGCCGATCGCGGAGATTCCCGCCACGCCGGTCTGGAACGACGCGTCGACGCGGACGTACCCGCGCTCGAGGCGCAGGCCCGCTTCCTCCGCGCCGAGGCCGCTCGTGACGGGACCCCGTCCGGTTGCCACGAGCAGATATTCCGCCTTCAGCGCCGCCGCGCTGCCGTCCGCCAATTGCGCCGAGATCTCGACCGAATCGCCACCAACCTTCGCGCCGCCGACCTTGGTGCCCGTGAGGACCTTGATGCCCTGACGCTTGAACGATTTCTCGAGCTCGGCGGACACCGCTTCATCCTCGATCGGTACCAGCCGCGGCAGCAGCTCGACGATCGTGACCTCGCTGCCGAAACGCCGGAAGATGGACGCGAACTCCACGCCCACGGCACCGCTGCCGAGAATCACGATCGACTTCGGGATGTCCTTCAACCCGATGGCTTCGTCGCTGGTGATGATGCGCTTCCGATCGATCTCGATGCCGGGCACGCTCCTCGGCTGCGATCCCGTCGCGACGACGATCTCTTTCCTGGCGACGAGCAGCTGTTTGTCGCCGTCGGTGACGTCGACCTTCCCCTTGCCGGCCAGCCGGCCGCTGCCCTTGATCCAGTCGATCTTGTTCTTCCTGAACAGGAGCTCGATCCCGCCGGTGAGCCCCTTCACGATCTTGTCCTTCCGTGCCTGCACCTGGCCCATGTCGAGGCCGATTGCGGCCTGACCGATCGTGAGCCCCCAGTCTTTCCACTCCTGCGCGATCTTGAGCGCGTGCGCGTGCTCGAGGAGCGCTTTGGTCGGGATGCATCCCCAGTTGAGGCACGTGCCACCCAGCGTCGGCGCGCGCTCGACGACGGCGGTCTTCAGACCGAGTTGAGCCGCGCGGATCGCGGCGACGTATCCGCCGGTTCCCGACCCGATGACCACCACGTCGTACGCATTCTCAGTCGCCATAGACCTCAGCCGTCAGTCTTCTTGCGCATTGATGAAAGGGGCACGAACGAGACCGAGGGCGCGGCCGCCTGCGGCTCCCCCGCGGCGGGCTCCGCCTCGTCGGGATCGAGGCGCGCGATCCGCGATCGCAGGCGCGTGTAGTCGTAGCGGAGCTCCCAGTAGGACTTGCTCAACGCGTCCAGCCGCCGCGCGTTGCGGCGCGCGAAGGCCCAGGCCAGACACGCAACGACCAGTGCCACTATTGAAACGCCCCAGAGAGCCACAACAGGCTAAGTTACCGTGTTCAAGGTTCAAGGTTCAAGGTTCAGGGTTCAAGGTTCTGGTTCTGGTTCCGGGGTTCCAGGGTTCTGGGGTTCTGGGGTTCAGGTCGGCTGGTCAGCGTGCGGTTGTGTGCGAATCCGTCACTGACGCCCCTGAACACCCCGACCTCAGAACGAACCGGAACCAGAACCCTGAACCCTGAACCCTGAACCTTGAACCTCTGAATTCAGCTTCGTTGATACAATCTCGCCTTCGCGATGACACCGGCGACCAAGACCATTCTGATCTGCGACGACGATCAAGGCATGCGGGACACGATCGCGGCCATCCTGGGCCGCGACTATCGCGTGCTGACCGTGTCGAGCGGCGAGGCGGGGCTGGTGATCCTGCGGCAGGAGGACGTCGACGTCATCCTGCTCGACGTGCGCCTGCCCGGCATCAGCGGGTTCGACGTGTTGAAGATCGTCAAGGAGAACTACAGCCTCGTCGAGTGCATCATGATCTCCGCCATCAACGAGGTCGAGACCGCCGTGCAGGCAATGAAGCACGGCGCGTATCACTACATCACGAAGAACTTCGACTACGACGAGCTGCGATCGCTCGTCAGGAACGCGTGCGAGCGGCAGGATCTGAACCGGCAGGTCATCACCCTCAGCGCGCAGGTTGCCGAGCAGAGCGATCGGGAGTTCCACATCGGACCGAGCAAGCAGATCCACGACATCGTGGAGCTCGTGCGCAAAGTCGCCAAGCTCTCGGCGACCGTCCTGATTCTCGGCGAGAGCGGAACGGGCAAGGAGCTGCTCGCGCGGCTCCTCCACAAGGAGTCCGGGCGCGCCGAGGCGCCGTTCCTCGCCGTCAATCTCTCCGCCATTCCCCACGAGCTCGTCGAGAGCACGCTCTTCGGCCACGAACGCGGCGCGTTCACGGGCGCCATGAAGCAGCAGCTCGGAAAGTTCGAGCTCGCGGCGGGCGGGACGCTCTTCCTCGACGAGATCGGCGATCTGCGGCTCGACCTGCAGGCCAAGCTGCTCCGGGCGATCCAGGAAGGCGAGATCGAGCGCGTCGGCGGCGCGAAGCCGATCAGGACGAACTTCCGGCTCGTCGTCGCGACGAACGTCGACATCGAGAAAGCGGTCCGCGACGGACGATTCCGCGAAGACCTCTTCTACCGCATCAACGTCATCCCGATCCGCATGCCGCCGCTCCGCGATCGGATCGAGGACCTGCCGGAGCTCGCGCGCTTGTTCCTCGAACGGTATCGCGTCAAGTTCCGGAAACCGGTCCGCGGCCTGTCCGATTCGGCGCTGAAGATCCTCGAGTCGTACTGGTGGCCCGGCAACATCCGGGAGCTCGAGAACCTGATCGAACGGCTCGTCGCCGTCAGCGACAAGGAGTGGATCACGGACGAGGACCTGCCGCTCGAGTATCACTTCGCCAAGCTCGACTCGGGCCCGGCCACCGGCGACGCGCTCTTCCAGGAAGCGTGCGACACCTTCGAGCGCAACTTCATCCTCCGCGCGCTAGAGAAAAAGGACTGGAACGTGACGGCGACCGCCCGCTACCTGGGCATCCCGCTCAGCACGCTCAAGCACAAGATGTCCCGTCTCGACCTCAGCGGGCTGGCCAAGAAACTTCGCAACGCCTGACGGCCCGCCGTCCGTCCCAGCCAAAGCTTGACCTGACCGGCCAACAAATTGGCCGTTATCTGGGCCTGGGCAGCCTTTCGTGGGCCGTTTCCGCCCAGCCCGACCGTTCCTGGGCGTCATAAAGAGTCACGCGGAAAGGCTGTGTTTCCGGGGTCTCCTGCCAGGGTGTATACCTCGGTATGACTCTTTGGACAATTCGTGCCGGCACCGGAACCCTGGTTGCACAAGCAGGGTTCCGCGCAGCGAGCTATTGCCTCGGCCTTCTGCCGCGGGTAAACCTACACAAGTTCCAAAAGCGGGAAGTCGGAAATACAGGAGTCCTATGCAGCCCTCGATCTTCAACGTCCGGGTGCCCCTCGAAGACAAGGGCGAGGTGTTCCTGATGAACACCTTCACCGACGCGCAGCTGATCGTCTCGCGCGACGTCGTGGACCTGCTCGATCGCCTCGACGACGAGGACTTCGCGCCCACCACCGAGGAACACGACGCGTACTCCACGCTCGCCGAGAACGGCTTCATCGTCGAGAGCCGCGACGCCGATCGCCAGCGGATCGAGAGCTTCTTCAACGAGTTTCGCGGAGGCCAGGAGCAGCTTCGCGTCACGGTGCTGACGACGCTGCAGTGCAACTTTGCGTGCGACTACTGCCTGCAGGGCGATCACGGCGAGTACAACAAGACCGCCGCGAAGATGTCGATGGACACGGCCGAGCGCACCGCGGCGTGGACCGAGGCGCGCCTCGACGCCGTCAGGCCGAAGAGCTTCGCGCTGACGTTCTTCGGCGGCGAGCCGCTCCTCAACCTGCCGGTGATGTACTACCTCGCCGAGCGCCTGTGGAACGCGTGCCGGTCGCGCGGCGTGGACATGATCGTCAACGTCATCACCAACGGCCTGCTGCTGACGCCGGACGTGGTCGATAGGCTCAAGCCGTTCGGCCTGAGCGGCGTGAAGATCACGCTCGACGGCGACCGCGATACGCACAACCGCATGCGCCCGCTGCGCGGCGGGCAGGGCACGTTCGACAAGATCCTGAACAACATCCGGCTCGTCGCCGGCAAGTGCCGCGTGTCGATTGGCGGCAACTTCGACGAGTCGTCGGTGGACAGCTATCCCGCGCTCCTCGACTTCCTGCGCGAGCAGGAGTTCGCGGACAAGCTCGTGAAGGTCGCGTTCAAGCCGATCATCAGGGAGCAGAAGCCGCAGCAGCCGAAAGGGTTCATCCCGCTCACGGTCGTCGGTACGGGCGGAAAGCCGCTCAACGGAACCTGCATGACCTCGGCCGGCTCCGGCACGACGACCGGCGCCTGCGATACCTGCAACTTCCTCGACGACAAGATGTCGTTCCTGCGCGAGGAGACCGTCAAGCACGGCTTCAAGACGGTCGACGGCGTGCACATGGGCCCCTGCGAGATCCACAAGGAACACGCGCACACGATCGGTCCCGAAGGATCGCTCTACGCGTGCCCGGGATTCGCCGGGAACACGCCCGAGTCGACGGGCCACATCGACGGCCGCGCCGACGACTACCGGAGCGCGGCGGCGAGGCGCTTCGCGAAGATCACCGCGTGGAAGGAGTGCAACGACTGCGCGTTCATTCCGGTCTGCGCCGGCGGCTGCTCGGCGGCCGCGCACATCGAGCTCGGCGACATGAACAAACCGAATTGCCACAAGCCGAGTTTCGAGGCGGGCGTCGTCGCGCTCGCCCACCAGGCCGCGCGCGAGCTGGCGCTCGCGTCCGCCTGACGTTTCACGTTCGGAACATCGTCAAACACGGGAAGAGAAGGAGACATCAAGTGAAAGGCAAGAAAGACACGAAGAAAAAGGGAACGCTTCGCCCCTGGCTGGTCGACGTCTCGCTCGACCACCTGCGGTAAGACCGTGCGTTTCTGTAAACCAAAATTGCACCCTGCTGACTGGAGACCGAGGACATGAAAATCCAAGTTGTGAAGAAGGCCACCCCCCGCGCCGGCGCCGACGTGATCTGCCCGTATTTCGTCGACGTTCCGATGCCGGAACAAAAGAAGAGCTAGAGCTTTTTTAGAGGTGAAACTGTGCTGGTGGCGCTAGCCGGGCCGGTCGATAAGGCGTAAAATAAACCCTACGGTTTAGACGCCGGTCCCAACACCAGTACAGTCTTGAGCGCACCGAAGATCGTCCCGAATTTCTCGGAGCGGCCTGTTCGACGTGTCGACAGGTCCATTTGTGCTGTACTGCTCCTCGCAGCCACGTGCGGTGTCGCGGCCTGCAGATCCGATTCGAAAACTGAAGCCAGCGCCCCGGCGGCGAAGCCCTCCGAGCTCCGCTGGGGCATCGCGATTCCTGCCCGCGCCCTGAACCAGTTCGTCAATCAGTTCGTCTCCGACTCGTTCGTTGGCATCGGGTGGGATGGACGGCCGATCGACAAGGTCGTCGTCGATCCCGAGTGGACGCCCGACCAGCTCGGCTTGAAGCTGCGGATCCGGCCGAACCTGCAGTTCCACGACGGCCTTCCGATCGATCGTGAATACCTCCGGCGCGCGCTCGAAGCGATGCTCAAGGCGCCGCAGCAGCGCGGCACCAACATCAGCTATCAGAGCGTGAGAGCCGTCGAGAACGATCCGGAAGCCGCGGATCGCGTGATCATCAGGCTCTCCCGGCCGGAAGCGTTCCTGCTCGCCGATCTCGCGAACTCCACGCTCGCGCACCCGACGAACGAACAGATCGGCAACGGCCCCTACAAGGTCACGTCGATGTCCGGAAAGATCCGGCTGGTCGCATTCGACAAGTACTATCGCGGGCCTCCGAAGATCGCCGCGCTCGAGATCGAGAATTTCAGCGACCAGCGCGCCTCGTGGGCCGCGCTGATGCGCGGCGACGTCGATGCCGTTCACGAGATCGCGCCGAACGCCGTCGACTTCGTACAGGCGGAAGGCCAGACGACGGTCAAGACGTATCCGTTCGTTCGACCGTACTACTACCAGCTCGTGTTCAACGTCCAGCATCCCCTGCTCAAGAACCCGGCCGTCCGCCAGGCGCTGAGTTACGGCGTCGACCGCCAGGCGGTCGTCGATCTCGCGCTGAACAAGCAAGGCAGCGTCGCCGAAGGACCGATCTGGCCGTTCCACTGGGCCTACAGCACGGCGCAGAAGACCTACACGCACAATTCGGAGGCGGCGACCCTCCGCCTCGACTCCGCGGGCCTGACGGTGAAGCCGTCCAAGGAAAAAGGCCGGATGCCCAGCCGGCTGCGCCTCCGCTGCATGACGCTCGCGAAGGACGCGATGTACGAGAAGATCGCCCTTCTCCTCCAGAAGCAGCTGTACGAGATCGGCGTCGACCTGGACATCGAGACCGTGCCGGGTGTCGAGATCGAGCCTCGCCTGACGTCCGGAGACTTCGACACCGCGCTCCTGCCCCGCACGAGCGGCCGATCGCTCGCGTGGACGTACCTCACGTTCCATTCGACAGAGAGCATCGGCGGCTACAAAGCGGCCGACAAGGTGCTCGATCAGCTCCGGCAGACGACGTCCGAAGCGGAGATCCGGAGCCGGGTGAGCGACCTTCAGCAGATCTTCCACGACGATCCCCCCGCGATATTCATCGCGTGGCCGAAGGTCGCGCGCGTGGTGAGCTCGCGGTTCGAGGTCCCGCACGAGGCCGGGCGGGACGTGATCAGCACGATCTGGGCGTGGCGGCCGGTCGCGGCTTCGCAATGACGCGCATCACTTCCCGATTCGTCCTGCTGATTGCGACCGCCGCGATCGCGCCGCTCATGATCTACGGCGTGATCTCGGTCGTCAACCTGCAGTCGGGCACCGAGCAGTACGCGCGCGAAGGCAACCAGCGCGTTGCCGCGCAGGTGGCGGTCCAGATCGGACAGTACATCGATCACAACACGCGGGTGCTGAAGTCGGTCGGGCTCGAGCTCAGGGGGATCAATCTCGAGCCCTGGCAGCAGGCGCGCGTGCTGAAAGACTACGTCATCGACTTTCCCGAATTCCGCGAGATCACCTTCTTCGGGGCGGGCGGCCGGCTGATAGCCACGAGCCGCGCGGGCGATCCGACGCTCTCCGTGCCGGAGGCCGCGCGCGTGGGTCCCGATGGCATCTTCATCGCGCCGCTTCAGCTCGACGAAGACAGCCTGCCCCGCACGACGATCGCGGTCCGCGTCATGCCGGCCGGCGGGGAGGCTGGCTGGGTGGTCGGCGAGATCTCGCTCGAAGAGCTCTGGCGCGCGGTCGACGAGGTGCACGTCGGTCAGCAGGGCTACGCGCTGCTCATGGCCGAAGAACAGCGGCTCATCGCGCACGGCAACCCGAACAAGAAGCGCCTGGTCGCGACGGCCGCCGCGCCCGGCGCCGCGAGAACGCCGGAGCAGAATTTCGCGGCTGAACTCCTGGCGCAGGCCGACGACCCGTCGCGCCGGTCGACGACGTACCGCGACGCCGACGACCGGTGGATGCTCGGCTCCGGCGCGCTCGTGCCCCGCCTGCCCTGGGTCGTCATGGTCGAGCAGCCCACCGACGAGGCCTTCCGGCTCGCGGGCCAGCTCCGGAATCAGCTCTTCATCGCCATCGGGCTCGCGCTGCTGGGCACCGTCATCCTCGGGTGGCTCTGGGGCCGATCGTTCATCACGCGCATCTTCGCGCTGACGCGCGCCACGCAGGCGATCGCCGAAGGACGCATGGACGAGCGGGTCACGGCCTCCGGCAAGGACGAGATCCGCCAGCTCGGCGACGCGTTCAACTCGATGGCCGATCGCCTCGTCCAGCTGCAGGAGGACGTGCGAAAGCAGGAGCGCCAGGCGATGTTCGGGAAGATCGCCGCCGGGCTCGTCCACGATCTCTCCCACCCGATTCAGACGATCGTCTCGAACTCCAAGCTGATCGTGCGCATGTTCGACGACGTGGAGTACCGCGAGACGTTCAAGCGGATGATCGAGCGCGAGAGCCTGGTCATCAAGCGTGTGCTCGAGGATCTCCGCAACATCGCGCAGCCGATTCCGCTCGAGCACTTCCCGGTCGACATCGATCGGTCCGTGTCGGACGTCGTCGAATCGCTGCAGCAGCCGGCGGAGGTCGCCGGCGTCACGCTGCGAGCGGAGCTCGGCTCGGGCGGTGCGCTCATCCAGGGGGACATCTTCGCCCTGGGGCGCGTGTATCGCAACCTGCTCATCAACGCGATCCAGGCGACGGCGCCTGGTGGTCTGGTCGCAATCGCCACGGAGGCGACGGCGGAACGCGTGCAGGTCCGCGTCTACGACACGGGCTGCGGCATCGCGGCCGATCGGCTCGGCGCGATCTTCGACGACTTCGTGACGACGAAGCGGCGCGGGCTCGGGCTGGGCCTGGCGATCTCGAAGAAGATCGTCGAGCAGCTGGGCGGACAGATTTCGGTCGCGAGCGAGGTGGGCAAGGGAACGACGTTCGTGCTCGACTTCCCGAGGACCAGGGCGCGCGGCCTCGCGCTGGTCGCCGGGTAGATTACCGCGATTGAGGATCCGATCCGCGTGATCCGCGTGATCCGCGTCTAACAAGAAAAACTCGGCCCGGTGGCGCGTCCCCTCCCGAGGGGCGCCACGGGCCGGAGCGTTGCCGCCGGGTCGAGCCCGGACGTTCAATTGCCGTCCGGCTGCCGCCGGATCTTACTTTCGAGGCAGGACCGCATCCTTGAGCTGCTTGGCGATCCGCGCCTTCACGACTGTCTTGGCGGGAATCTTGATCGCTTCGCCCGTCGCCGGATTGCGCCCCATCCGTGCCTTGCGCTTCTGGACCACCAGCTTCACCATTCCGGGAAGCACGAACTCGCCTGACCGCTTCAACTCCTTTTCGGCCAGCGACGTCAGTTCGTCGAAGTACTCCCGCGCCTGCGTCCTCTTGACTTCGAAACGATCCGCGAAGTGCGAGAACAGTTCTGATTTGCCCATCCTGCGGGCCTCTGCCATCGGCTATTCCCCTTGCTTGGGCGCGCTCTCTGATGGCCGCGACAACCGCGCGCGCGTGCGGCGGAGGCGGCGAAATTCTGTAAAGCAGCGGGTATCCTAGCCCGCGCTCTTTTCCGGTGTCAATCACCGGCTGAGCCGGGACCGCGTGGAAATCGGCCAGAATGCTACTATTTCGGCTGTGGTCCGGACGGCGCCGTCAGCGCGCCGCGCGACCCGCCAGGACGGGCACACACCGATGCCGAGTGCCGCTCTCGAGACGTTTCCGAACCCCACTCCCGCGCGCGACTACGAGATCGCGATCCGCTGTCCCGAGTTCACGTCGGTCTGCCCGAAGACGGGCCACCCCGACTTCGGCGAAATCCGCATCACCTACGTGCCCGACCGGGCCTGCATCGAGCTCAAGTCGCTGAAGTACTACCTCGTCAGCTTCCGCGACAAGGGGATCTTCTACGAAGCGGTCACGAACCAGATCCTCGACGATCTCGTCGCCGCCTGCAGCCCGCGCCGCATGACCGTCGTCGGAGATTTCACCGCGCGCGGCGGGATCACGACGACGGTGACAGCGACATACCAAAAAGCCTAGGGTTCAGGGTTCAAGGTTCAAGGTTCAGGGTTCAGGTTCACAGGTTCGATGGCGCACAAGGTCCCGATCGAGTCGTCGCTCGACCTCCACGCGTTCCTTCCCCGGGACATCAAGTCAGTCGTCGAGGACTACGTGACGGCTGCGCACGAGGCGGGGCTGACGGAAGTGCGGCTGATTCACGGGCGCGGCACGGGCGTGCAGCGCGGCATCGTGCAGCAGGCGCTCGAACGGCACGAGCTGGTGGAGGAATTCTGGGACGCGCCGGAGTCGCACCTGGGTGCGACCGTCGCGCGACTCGTGCGGTTGTTGCCCGGCGCGCGCTAGTACCTGGCGAACCGTGTGGGAGATCTTCAGCAGCCTGTTAGAACAATCCGGGAACGATCCTCCAGCGCACGCGGCTCTGATATTCGCGGTACGCGGGGTCCTTGGCAAGCGTTCCTTCCTCGCAGACGGCGCGCGCGAGGAGCGCGATGTCGCTCGTCACGAGCAGCGCGACGTTCCACACGCTCGGGTTCGCGGCGAGGAACGCCACGTGCGTCACGAGGTACCCGAGATAGATCGGATGGCGGACCGCCCTGTAGAGACCCGTGCTGACGATCCCGCGATTGGCCGGAATCAGGCCGAAGCTCCGGCCGAGCGACATCTTCCCGACGATCGACGACCAGCATGCCGACCGCGCAGATCGACGCGGACAACCAGTCGGCGATGAGCGGAACGCCCCTCACGGGCAGGACGAAGGGCGGCCCCATCATCGCGAACGTCGTCAGGAGCCGGGCGCGCAGGCTGCGGTCGACGACGACCGGCGTGCGGCGGAACACCGTGAGCACCACGACCAGCGCTTCGCTCGCCAGCAGCAGGAGGCCGGTGAGGCGACCCGTCTCGAGGAAGTTCGCGCCGATCCGCACCGCCATGAACGAGAAGAGCGCGACGATGATGACGCGGGCGGCGGCGTCGGCGTAGTCCCGGCCAGGCGCCGCGACGCGGTCCCCGGCGGGCGCCAGCGGCTGGCGCCCGACGCCCTGAGGCATGTCGAGGGCGATGGCGCGCGCGGCGCTGACCCTGGCCTCGGCGGCTTCTGCGACGGCCATGGACTTCATTGTTCGTTATCCTGGGATTCTTCTTCCTCGACGAAGTAGCTCGCGCACGCCGCGTCGAGCAGCTCGCGCGTGATCACCGGGTCCCTGTCTTCGTACCGGCAGCGGTCGACGACCTGCGAGATGAGATCGCGCGGGTGGCACGCGCGCATCTGCAGGTTTCGCGGCTGGTAGTACTTGCGGTCCAGGTACTCGACCATCACCGGATCGAACCTGACGCCGCGGCGCTGGCAGTTCATCTCGAAGATCCGGCAATACTCGTCCATCGTCGGGTTCTTTGCCGGAATCTTGTAGGGAATACGCCGGAGGAACGCCTCGTCCGCGAGCGACTGGGGCTTGAGGTTCGTCGCGAACACGACGAGCACGTTGAACGGGATCTCGAACTTGCGGCCCGTGTGCAGCGTGAGGTAGTCGACGCGGCTCTCGAGCGGGACGATCCAGCGGTTCAGGAGGTCGCGCGCGGGGATCCGCTGGCGGCCGAAGTCGTCGACGACGAAGACGCCGCCGTTGGCCTTCATCTGGATGGGCGCTTCGTAGAACCTGGCGATCGGGTTGAAAGTCAGGTCGAGCATCTCGAGCGTGAGCTCGCCGCCGACGACGACCACGGGCCGCACGATGCGCTCCCACCGCCGATCGGTCGAGGCGGTCGCGACGACGCTGTCGCCGTTCGACTGCAGCCCGCCGGAGAGCTGATGGCTGACCGGGTCGTACATCGTGATCGTCTGCCCGTCGATGTCGATCGCGTACGGGATGAACATCTCGTCGCCGTATGCGCGGCCGATGCCCTCCGCGAGAACGGTCTTGCCGTTGCCCGGTGCGCCGTACAGGAAGAGCGACTTCCCGGAGTTCACGGCGGGCCCGAGCTGATCGAACATGCCCTTGCTGACGATGAGGTTCTCGAAGCCTCTCGAGAGGCGTTCCTGGTTCAGGTACGGCTTGGCGGCCATGCAGGCCCGCACGTAGGCGTTGTACTGCGCGAGCGGAACGGGCGCGGGACCGACGTACCGGGACAGATCGAAGAACTGGTTCGCGCGATCGCGCCCGAGGTCGGTGAGGGCGTACCGGTAACCGGCCGAGCCCGCGCCGCTCGCGCCGCGTACTTCGAGAAGCTTCTCGACGCGGCCGTGCTGAACCAGCAGGTCCAGCACCGAGTACGGGACGCGCATCTTGTCCGAGAGCGACGTGCCGCTCGCTTCTCCCGCGACGAGCGTCTTGAGCAGGATCTGCGCGAGCGTGTCCGGGTGCAGACCCGTTTCTTCAATCGTCGCCGGCGGCGCCGGAGGTGTTGGCTGCGTCGTCAGCGGTTTCGCATCGAGTAGGGCCGCGAGGCTCATCTCATGACTCCTGAGGTCTGTATCGACCCGGTGTTGCTGCCGTTCGATTCAAAAGCGATCCGGTGGCCCAGTACCGTGCCTGACTGAGTGAGCGTGCCCACGGGCAGCTCGAGAACGCCCGCCGTCCCCCGCCGCGGCAGCCGGATCCGCCACGGCTTCAGGTTTTCCACGCGATCGATCACGACGCCCCGATCGTCGAGCGCCACGATGTCAATCGCGAACCGCATCCACCACGTGTGCACGCCGCGGCTCGGAATGATCCACAAGCCCTCGCCAGGCTCCAGGCCCGTGCGGTTGAGCAGCCCGACCGCGCGCGTCGCGCGCGTGTCCGCGACAGCCACCACGTCCGCGACCACCGCGCCTGTATCGATGTTTCTAGCAATCAGCGCCAACGTAACCTCTCCGAACCCGAACCCTGAACCTTGAACCTTGAACCCTGAACCCTGAACCCTGAACCTTGACCCTACTTGTTGGTCATCGGCACCAGCACCGTCATGAACTTGATCGCCGCCGGCCCGATGGTGACGACCCAGATCGCCGGGAAGATGCAGAAGACGAGCGGGAACACCATCTTCACGCCGGTCTTGGCCGCCGCTTCCTCGGCGCGCTGGCGGCGCTTGGTGCGCAGCGTTTCCGAGAACACGCGCAGCGACTGCGCGACGCTCGTGCCGAACTTGTCCGTCTGGATCAGCATGGTGACGAGCGATGACAGATCGTCGACGCCGGTCCGGTCGGCCAGGTTGCGCAGCGCCTCGGGACGGGCCTTGCCGGCCCGCAGCTCGAGGTTGACGAGCTTCAGTTCGTCCGAGAGGTCCGGGTACGCGAACGCGAGCTCGGCGCCCACGCGCTGGAGCGCCTGGTCGAGGCCGAGGCCGGCTTCCACGCTGACGACCATCAGATCGAGCGCGTCCGCGAGCGACAGCCGGATCCTGTGGGCGCGGCGCTTCGCCATCCGCGCGAGCACCATGCCCGGGAGGATGTAGCCGATGCCGAGCCCGCCGAGCGCGAGCAGCAGGTTCGGCTTCATCACGATCGACGAGGCGAAGAGCGCGAAGAGCAGCAGCGCGAACACGACCCTGATGCCGAAGAACACGGTGACGGCTTCGTCGCGGCGGTAGCCGGCCTGGACGAGGCGAAGCCGGAGCTGGCCGAGCTCCTTCGGCGATCGCGGCGCCTTTTCGCCCACGCGCTTCACGAAGCTCACGAACGCATCGAGCTTTCCGGTCGATTCCTCGCCGTCGTCGCGGACGCGTCCGGTCGTCAGCTCCTCGAGCCGCCGGTCGATCGCGACCGCGCGGTTCGGCAGCAGGAAGAACGCCGCGCCGCCCACGATGACCGAGCCGAAGATGAATGCCAGCAGTGGCAGCACGCTACACCTCGATTTTGATGACCTGTCGGATCCAGAAGTACCCAACGGTCTGCATGACGATCGCGGTCATCAGCATGAACTGCCCCATGCGTTCGCGGAACAGCAGGTTCATGTGGTCCGGGTTGATGTACGACAGCGCGATGCAGAGCACCACGGGGAGCGCGAGCAGCACGTACCCGGTGAACCGGCCGTGCGCCGTGTGCACGCGGACCTGCCGCAGGATCTTGAAGCGCTCCCTGACGACGTGCGCGAGGTTCTCGAGAATCTCCGACAGGTTGCCGCCGGTCTCGCGCTGGATGAGCACGGCCGTCGAGAAGAAGCGGACGTCGAGCGACGGCACGCGGGCGGTCAGGTTCTCGAGCGCGTCCTTCATCGGCAGGCCGAAGTTCTGCTCGTCGAACGTCTTCCGGAATTCCGGCCCGACCGGCTCGTCCATCTCGTCGGCCACCATCCGGAGGCCGGTCACGAACGCATGGCCAGCCTTGAGCGCGCGCGAGATGAGATCGAGGGCTTCCGGGAAGTCCTCCTCGAACTTGTGAAGGCGCTTGCCTCGCTTGTAATTGAGATAGGCGAAAGGAATCGCCGCGCCCAGCGCTCCGCCGAGGAGGAACGCGAACGGATGCTTCATCAGCATCATCAGCAGGAACCCGACGATGCCGCCGATCACCACCGAGGCGAGGATCACCGTGCTGACGCTGGTCTTCACGCCGGTCTGCTCCAGCCAGCGGCCGAGCGCCGAGCCCCTCTGCGTCCCGCCCAGGATCTTGTCCAGCGCGGGCAGCATGCCGGCCTGGGACGACTTGCGGATCGCCTGGTCCTTCGAATCGGTGTCGACGACCTCTTCGGGCGACGAGATCTCCTGGAGGCGCGCGTCCAGCTTGCGCTGGAGCATCATCCCGGGGACCTTCGTGGCGCCGAAGTACGTGCCGAAGACGAGGGCGACGCCCACACCGAACGCGATGACCACGAGGATCATCAGCACCATCACCGCACCTCCGTGACGCCTTCGAACATGTCGGCCGGCAGGTGGATGCCCGACGCCTTGAGGCGCTCGCAGATCTTCGGCCGCACGCCGGTCGCGCGGAACCGGCCGATGACCTTGCCTTCCTGCGTGACGCCGAGCTTCTCGAAGGCGAAGATTTCCTGCATCGTGATGACGTCGCCTTCCATCCCCGTGATCTCCGAGATGCTCGTGACCTTTCTCGTGCCGTCGCTCATGCGCGACTGCTGGATGACGAGCTGGATCGCCGAGGCAATCTGCTGGCGCATCGCGCGCTCCGGCAGGTTCATGTTCCCCATCGAGATCATCGTTTCGATACGGGTCAGCGCGTCACGCGGCGTGTTGGCGTGGACCGTCGTGAGCGATCCGTCGTGGCCCGTGTTCATCGCCTGGAGCATGTCCAGCGCTTCCTCGCCTCGGACCTCGCCGACGACGATGCGGTCGGGCCGCATACGCAGGGCGTTGATCACGAGCTGGCGCTGGCGGATGGCGCCCTTGTTCTCGACGTTGGGCGGCCGCGTCTCGAGCCGCGCCACGTGCTCCTGGTGCAGCTGGAGCTCGGCGGCGTCCTCAATCGTGACGATGCGCTCACGGGTCGAGATGAACCCGGAGAGCACGTTGAGGAGCGTCGTCTTGCCGGCGCCCGTGCCGCCGCTGATGATCGCGTTCAGGCGCGCGCGGACGCAGTGCTCGAGGAATTCCAGCATCGGCCGCGTCATCGCGCGGAGGGAGACGAGGTCCTCGGCCTTCAGGCGCTCGGCCGGAAAACGGCGGATCGAGAGCAGCGGACCGTCGACCGCGAGCGGCGGGATGATCGCATTGACACGCGAGCCGTCCGGCAGGCGCGCGTCGACCATCGGCGAGCTGTCGTCGACGCGCCGGCCGACGCCGCTCACGATGCGGTCGATGACGCGCATCAGGTGCTTGTCGTCCTGGAACGTCGTCGGCAGGCGCTCGAGCTTGCCGCTCCGCTCGACGTAGACGTTCTTATAGGTGTTGACCAGGATGTCACTGACCGACGTGTCGCGCAGCAGCGGCTCGAGCGGACCGAGGCCGAAGACCTCGTCGATGATGTCGCCGAGGACCGCGTCGCGCTCGCTCATGGTGAGCGGCATGGCCTCGTCGGCAATCAGCTCGAAGACGAGCGAGCGGATCTCGGCTTCCGCGCGCGAGCGCTCCGCCGACGCCAGGGTCTCGAGGTTCAGCCGGTTGAGCAGCTTCTTGTGGACGTTCGCCTTCAGCTCGATGTACTGCGGACGCGGTGCTTCGATCCGGGGCTTGGCGGCCCCCGGCGTAGGCGGCGTGTTCAGCGAAAGTAGGCTCATAGAGGTCCCTTCGAACTAGAGCAATCCGAGAAACGCGCGGCGCCTCTCGGGCTCCTTCACTTCTTCCTGCTGCCCGAGCAGCTGCCGCGTGAAGTTCGCGAACTGCGACGCGAGCTCGGACTGCGACGCGAGCCCGAGCGGCACGCCGGAATTGAGCGCCGTCGACACCGTGCGGTAGTCGCTCGTGAACGACTGATAGATGCTGAAGCCGAGCGCGGTCTCGATCTGCTTCGGCGCGATCAGGCCATGCTCCGACGTGCGGTTCAGCAGGATCTTCACGCGTTCGGTGCCGGCGCCGAGCTGCCGCGCGCGGTCGACGAGGCGCTGCGCGTTGCGAATCGACGGCACGTCCGGGTTCGCGATGAGGAACACCGTGTCGGCCGTGTAGAGCGTCGCCACCACGAACGAATTGATCATGTTGCCGGCGTCGATCACGATGTGCTCGTAGGAGCGGCCCAGCACGCGCAGGAGCTCCTCGATCGCCGCCGCGTCCTGCGCGTTCGGCCGATCGAACTGCTCGGAGCCGGCGAGGATGTCGAGGCCGGACTTGTGCTTCGAGACCAGCTCTTTGAGAAAGTCCTTGTCGAGGCGGTGCAGGCTCTCGATCGCGTCGAGCACCGTGAAGCGCGGGCGCACGCCGAGGAAGAGCGCGACCTCGCCGAGACACGGCTTGAGGTCCACGATGATCGTGGGACGGCGCGACACGCGCGCGAGCTCCACGGCCAGGTTGACCGAGACGGTCGTCGTGCCCGCGCCGCCCTTGGCGCCGAGGAACACGTGCGTCACGCAGGGCTGGCGCGCGCCGGCGTGCGCGGCCTCGCGCCGCGCCGCGGTCTTGCGCACCGCGCCGTGGAACGACTCTTCCATCGTCCGCGACGCCTGCGACTGGCCGCCGGGCAGCCAGGGGAAGAACTCGTTCGCCCCGGCGCGCATCGAGCCGAGGATCAGGTCGGGCTCAGGCGCCTGGGCGATCGCGAAGATCGCCATCGCCGCGTGGCCGGCTCTCAGCCGCTCGATCGCGGCCATCCCCGAGGAGGCGTCGTTTCGCAGATCGACGACTGCCACGTCGGGACTCGATCCGTCGGCGCTCCCGCGCCCGTCCACGATGCCGACAGGAACGCCACCCCCGCGCAGCATCTGCGCGGCCTGCCGCTTGAAATCCTCGTCGTGGCTGACGATTAGTGCCGTGAGCTGTGCCATGGTTCTGGTCGTCCGATCGGATCGCTGGTCTGGATCAAAGGCTGACGCCCTGAGGTGGACGAGCCACCCCGTGTGTCACACATTGGCAACGCCTGTGCCGCCACCCCGGCCCTCCGTTTATTCAGGTAAGTGACTGACTGCTTTCGTCTTGATGCCTCGTCCGGCGCGGCGCTCCCACGCCGTGCCGCGCCGCCGCCGACGGTTCCGTCGTTCGACGGACGGTTTTGTCGAGTGCCGTGCACGCCAGGTCCATGACCCGCCTACTCACTTCGTATGACCCGTCAAAAACCGTCAGCACCTCTGAAACAAAAACCCTGACCGATTCACACGGTCAGGGTTTCTGCAATCCGACGTTGAACGGCGACGCCGATCGCTACTTCGTCAACCGGATGATCTGGTTCTGCAGCGCTGCGAACGCCGGACCGACGTCGTCCGGTGTCGCCGCAAAGTAGTACTTGCCTTCGAGCTGCACCGGAGGCGCGATGAAGTCCGGCGACGATCTGTCGTTCGCGACGCGCTTGAGAAGGTCCTCGGACATCTCCAAACGCGAGCCGAGCGGGCAGCGCACCAGCTCACCCATGCCGATGGTGTAGATGCGAATCGGATAGTCTCCACCCGTGTCGGCGCGTGCGGCGTTCGCGATGATCTCGAGGACATTGCGCGCGGCGTTGTTGATGTTGCGGACGTGAGCAGGGAACCGTCCTGCGGCGGCATCCCAGTTCCGGAGATCGCGCCGGCTCGACTGCGGCGCGCCGTCGACGTTGAGCGCATTCGTCTGAAGCGGGAACGACGTCGGGATGCCGCTGCTGCGATGGTCGGTGTGGAACGTCGTGAGCGGCAGGTACGGTATCGCGGGTGTCGCAGGTGGCCCGGGTTTGGCCGGAATCGTCCTCCCGGGACCGGTCATGTTCCAACCACTCGTCGGCGTGTGGAACATGTTCGGACTCGCGGCGCCTGTGTTCGTGTTGTACAGGCCATCGATTCGGGGATGGCTGTGAGTTTGATCGTCAGGATCCGCGCACGTGAGATCCGGGAAGTCCCACGTCCGGAGGCCGCGCGCCTGTCCTGCCGGCACGCTCGGATAGACCCCAGGCACGCTGTTGGACGCGCCGTCGGTGAACAGCACGATGACGCGGAGGCCTGACTGCGATCCGGCCGGCACCGAACGAAGCTCGTCCCATCCGCGATAGATGCCTTGCACCATCGCCGTGCTGCCTCCGGGCAGCGAGTTCGGAACTTCCGCCTTGAGCACGTCCTTGTCGAACCCGCGGCCGGCAGGCATCGGATATTCGACGCTCGCGCCGTTGCTGAAGAGCACGAGGCTGAGGCGATCGGAGGTCTCGTCGAACGAGTCGATGAACATCCGAGCCGCGTCCCTCACGTACGGCCACCGCCAGCCGATCGAACCCGACACGTCGACGATGAGCGAGAGATCGACCATGCGGCGGCGCGCTTCACCGGTGGCGTTCACCTGCAGCTCGGAGAAGTTCGCGAGCTTCATGAACGTCGTCGGCACCGTCGCGGTCGCCGTGACCGTCACGATGTTCACGCCGGTGGTTGGAATCGTCTCCAGGTTGAAGAAGCCGGCGTCGCCGGGCCTCGTCGATTGCGACGTTCCAAACCAGCCGTTCGGGAAGTTCGCGTTGTAGATGTTGCCCGCTTCCTGCGCGGGGTTGCCGCTGTTCAGCATTCGGGCGGCGCCGAGCGCGGCGCCGTCGACGGCCTTCGACAGCTGCGCCTGCACGACGTAGGCACGGCCGGTGTCGACCGCGAGGCCCACGAAGATCAGCAGGACGGTGAGGAACACCGCGACGTAGAAGAGCGTGAACCCTTCTTCGTTCCTTGCGCGCGTGAGTAGTGTTCTGTGTCTGGTCATGTCCGTTCGCCTCTCCCTACCGAACGCACCGCCTTCCGCCTGAAGGCGGAAGCCACACTTCCGAAAGACTCTCCCTTCCGCCTGAAGGCGGAAGCCACGAGAGCTGTCAGGGTCGATTCTAGAAATACGCCACCGAATAGAGGACCGACGGCAGGGGGATGCCCATCGTGCCGCTCAGGCCGCTCACGGGCGTCAGCGTGTCGAACTGCTGGTACACCTCGGTGACGTAGATCAGCCCGCCGGGCACCGTGATGATGTTCGTCGGCGCGTTCGTGACGCGGAGGGCCGTGTTGTTGTTCGGGTTCGTCGCCGTGTAGTCGTTCGCGGCGTTGCACGACGAGCAGTTGCCGTTCAAGAGGCTGTTGCCGAGTGCCGCGTTCCCGAGCTGGTGGCGCTGATAGAGCACGAGCTGGCCGTTGTTCGATCCGGTCTGGCTCAGCATCAGCACCGAGAAGATGACGAGCGACTTCGAGTTGAACTGGGCCGGGTTCGCCGTCATCGACTTCAGCGCGTTGCCGGCGTCCGCGAGCTCGGTCTCGCGCGAGATCATGTTGGATCCCTCGCGCGCCATCTTCGTGACCACGTGCTGCGTCATCAGCGCGTTCGACGTTTCAACGACGCCGAGCGAGACGAGGAGCATCAGCGGCAGCGTCACCGCGAACTCGACGATGCTCTGGCCTTTTTCAGCGCGAAACAAGGTGTTCATCTTCCTCATAAGTCACCTTCGCTAGGGCGTCGTGGGCGGGTCGAAGATCGCCTCGTTCTTCATCGTGGACTGCACGGTCATCGTCATCGCCCCGCCCGCGAAGAACGGCCGGATGAGGGGCGTCATGAAGTTCCACTGGTAGCTGACCTGCACGCGGCCGATGGCGCCCGGACCGCCGAGGCCGCCGGCCCAGGTGGTCGTGTTCGGCGCCATGAACGTGAAGCTGAACGCGCTGTCGGGAATCGTCAGCGTGGGCGTGGACTCGCGCATCGCGCGCTTGATCGAGGCCTCGCGGCCGATCGGGTTGCCGCCGCCGTCGACCAGCTCCCGCCCGGTGACTGCCAGGCGCGTCGCCTGGCTCACGCCGTGCTCGAGCGCGAGGTACGCGTAGAACGCCGACGCGAAGTCGACGATGGAAAACGTCAGAAGGAGGAGCAGCGGCGTGATGATCGCGGCTTCCACCAGATTGGCGCCTCGCGAATCGCCGAGCCTCCTGAAGCCCTGGCGAGTGCGACGACGCGCGAACAACCCTCTCATACGGCACCTCGTTCAGCCGCTACCCTCCCCAGGTAGCCTTGCTGCGCGGACTCGGAGCACGCGGCTTACTTGCCCGGCTCCTTTGGCTTGTCATTGCTGCCGCCTTTCGCCTTCTCGACCTCGGCCTGGTAAGCGCCCTGCGCCTGCTTCAGGCGCGCCGCCGCTTCCGCGAGCGCCTTCTCGCGCTTCTGGTCTTCGTCGGCCTGCTTCCTGGCGACCTCGGCCTCACGCTTCGCGCGATCCTTCGCGAGCTTGTCCGCCTGGCGGCGATCCTCTTCGGCCTTCAGCGCCGCGACGCGATCCCGATCGGCCTGCTGCTTCGCCGCTTCGGCGCGCTGCCGGTCCTCGGCTTCCGCGGCCTTGCGCTCCTGCTCGCGCGCCTTCTCGACCGCCTTCTCGACGGCGCGCGTATCCGCTCTAACAGAGGCGGCCTCCTTCGAGGAGGCCTCCTGCTGTCCGCTGTTCTGTTTCGGCGCCGCTGCGGGCTGCGCCTTTGGCGCCGGCGGTTCAGCCGCCGGCGTCGGTGTGGTGGCCGGCCGCGCCGGCGCGGTCGCCGGCGCTGCGGCGCGGCGGCCGGAGTGCTCGTCCTCGACGGCGTCGCCGTGGCCGGCTGACTGGCCGGAGCCGTCGTCTGCGTCACGGGCCGCGACGGGACCGGGGCAGTCGCCGCGGGCGCCGGTGAGGCGGTCGCGGGCTTCGCCGCCGGGGCCGCCGGCGCGTTGTCGCTGCGGGCGGGCGCCGCTGGCGCCGCCGGACCGTTGCCTTCGCGCGGCTGCGGACGATCCGCCGGGTAGCGCGGCGAGCCCGTGTAGGCGTCGGGGTTCGGATACGTCTGATCCGGGCGACGCATGTACGGCTCGACAATCGACGGCAGGCCTTCCGACACGCCCATCTGACCGCGCTTGATGATCGTCGGCGTGATCATGACGACGAGCTCGGTCTGCGCCTTCTGATGCGCCTTGCTCTTGAACAGCAGGCCCAGGATCGGGATGTCGCCGATGCCGGGAATCTTGCCCATCGTGCTGGTGACCGTGTTGTTCATCAGGCCGGCGATGGCGAACGTCTGGCCGTCGCGCAGCTCGACTTCGGTCTCGGTGCGGCGCGTCGAGAGCGCCGGCACGCGGAATCCGTCGAGGATGACGGCGTTCGCGAAGTCGAGCGAGCTCACCTCGGGCTTGACCTTCAGGTTGATCAGGTCGTTGCCGAGCACCGTCGGCGTGAAGTTCAGGCGGATGCCGAACTCCTTGAACACGATCGTCACCGAGTTGGTGCCCGATCCGCTCTGCACGACGGGATACGGATACTCGCCGCCGGCGAGGAAGCTGGCTTCCTTGCCGTTGGTCGCGATCAGGTTCGGCTCCGCCAGGCTCTGGAAGAGGCCCTTGTTCTGAGAGCGCCTTGATCGCGCCGCCGAGCCCTTCCTTCGCGTTGAACACGAAGATGTTCAGGAAGTCGCTGAAGATCATCCGGCCGTCGTCGAAGATGGGTCCGGGCACTCCGGGAGGCGTCACGCGGCCGACCCACTCGTTCTTGTAGCCGTTGGCGAAGAACGTGGCGCCGAGCTCCTGCATCGCGTTGCGGCTGACCTCTGCGAAGCGCACGCGGAGCATGACCTGGTTCGAGGCCACGCCCTCCTGCTGCTTCAGCATGTTGACGACGTTCTCTTTCTTCTCGACGTAGCCGGCGGCGACGTCGGCGGCCTTCTCGATCACGTACTTGCTCGTGACGGTGCCGGAGACGACGACGTCCTTGCCGCTGCCGAGCGACGGTGATGTCCTCACCGGGGAAGAGCTGCTTGAGGTGCGCGACGAGCGCGCTCAGATCGCGGCGGACCTTCACTTCGAAGGTCTTGATCGAGCCTTCCTTGTCCCACACGAAGAGGGAGATCGTGCCGGGCTCCTTGCCGTGGATCAGGAGCTGCGTCGGCGCCGTGACCATCGCGTCGGCGATCTTCTGCGACGGTCAGCGACACGCGCGCGATCGGCGATCCGACGTTCAGCACCGTCGAGCGGCCGACCATCAGGTCGATCTCCGAGCCGCTGACCGCGTCGCGAACCGGGCTCGCGGCCGTCGTCGAGGGCGTCGTCGGATTGAAGGCCTGAGGCTGCTGCGCCTGCGGCGCCGCAACCAGAATGACGATGATGTAGACGACCAGCGCCGCAAAGAAGGCGGCCGGCCGGCGGCCTCTCTGTGGCCGCGATCGCCTGGACTGCGTTGTGGATGCCGCGATCATGATCTAGATCCTCCGATTCGGGAGCTTTAGTAAAAAATCCTACGGTTCGCTTTGGTCCGGCTAAAGCCGGACACTACGTCGGGCTGAGCCGGACACTACGTCGAGCTACTTGACGACCTGCTGCTCGCGCTTCTCGCCGCGAATGATCTCGACTGTCGGCGGGGCCGACACCTGCGTCGTGGCCACCGTCACCGCCTGACCGGGCCTCGCCTTCGCGTAGGTCTGCGCGGGCCCCGCCGGCTTCACCGCGCCGAGGAGCATCGCCGGCTTGATGCCGGGCGTCGCGGGCGCGGACTGATCGAGCGGGTTGCGCAGGGCGAGCTGAATCTTGCCTTCGGTGCTGGCGAGCGCCAGGCGCTCGGCCTGTTCCGGCGTCACGGCCATCGTGACCACGGTCACCTGCACGGGCTTTCCGTCCTTCTGGTCCTGCTCGATGCGCGTGCCGGCCGTCAGCGTCAGCACGTTCGCGAGCACGACCTTCGACGTCGTGTCCTTCGCCTCGTTGGTCGGGCTCGCGGTCGCGATGACGTCGACGCGCGTGCCGGGCAGCACGTAGCCGGCGACGCCGATGACCTCGTTCACGCGCACCGACACGGCGCGCATGCCGTCGGGGATGATCGGCGGCAGGCCGGCGCCCGCTTCCTTCGACGCCAGCTTGGCGGGAAGAATCGGCTCGCCCTTGACGAGGGACACGATCACACCGCGTCCGACGATCTCCTGCGCCTGCGCGAACGAACCCTCGGGCGCCTGCCCGGCCGGGAAGTTGAGCACCTTCAGGTCCTCGACTTTCAGCTCGGCGCCGAGCGAGATGTCGGCGGCGGCGACGACGACGGGCTGCGTCGGCGTGGCGACCGTCTTCACCGGCTGGTTCTGCATCATGTTGTAGGTGCCGTACGCCAGCCCGCCTCCGGCGAGGACGGCGATCGCGAGCACGGCAAAGATTCGGTTGCGCATTGGCGTCCCTTCGTTCCCTGAAAGCGAATCGTGCGCTGTGCACGATCCGTGAATCCGCGTAGTTCCTAGTCCGCGTAGTTCCTAGTCCGCGTAATCCCTGATCCCGCTAGTCGCTGATCCCGCTGATCCCGCTGATCCGCGTGATCCGCGTAATCCGCGTCTATCCGAGCAAAACCGCGATGATGCTGCCTATCGCGATCGCCGGTCCGTACGCGAAACGGCTCGACGGCGTAGCAGCTTTCAACTCGCTTCGCGCGTCGCCTGGCGTCGAAATCAACCGCGCCGTGCCAGCGACCGTGGCCGCGAGCCTGCGGCGGCGCAGCGCGACGATCACCGCGAGCACGCCGCCCGCCACCGCGGTGAACAAAAATGCTTTGACGACGAGCGCCGGTCCGACGAGGCTGCCGATCGCCGCCATCAACTTCACGTCGCCGGCGCCGGTGGCGCCGAGGACGTGCCCTGGGAGCATCAGCGCGAGCCCGATCGCAAGCCCGAGCGCCGCCGCCAGCAGGGAAATCCCACCGAAGCCCGATACCGCCAGTCCGAGGCCGGCACCGGCCATTGCCGCCGTCACCGTATTCGGGATGCGGCGAGTCCTGATATCCACCACGGTCGCAACGAAAACTCCGACGATCAGCACCGCGAAGGCCGCGCTAGAAATTGTTGGCAATGGCTTCCCAGAAAAACGTCCGAATGACCGTGCCAAGCGAACCGACGGCCACCATCGCCACGATCGCGATCAACGACATGAGCAGGCCATACTCGAGCAGATCCTGCCCCGCGTCTTCCAGCCGGAAGCGCGTCTTCGCAAGCCTCTTGAGTGCATTCACAGCATTTGGCGACTGCATGACTTGTGCTCCAACACCTCTGTCGACGGCCCGTCCTGATCGAACCGTCAACTCCTCCCATCGGGCAAATGAGGGCCGGCGCCGTTGCGCCGGCCCCACCGAGCATTCCTGAACCGCTTACGAGGGGTTCTGGAGCTGCGTCGCGATGTCGGTGAAGATGTCCGACACCGTCGTTCCGGCCATGCCAACCGCGGTGATCGCCACGAGCGCGATCAGCGCCACGAGCAACGCGTACTCGAGCAGGTCCTGGCCTTCGTCCTTGCGCGCGAACGACTTGACGTAGTTGATGAGCATCGACATGAAATCCTCCCCCGAGGCTTTGCACTGCTTCATGCAGTGCGAACGTGCGGCGGTGCCGCATTGGTTGATGAAACCGCGGCACCTTGCCGCGACATGCGCCAGGCACATCGCAACGGATGTGCCACGGCTTGCCAACGCGGCTCGCACGGAGCGCGCAAGTCCTTCAACGATGGGAGATTGAGGGGACGACCCAACCCGCCGGCCCGCCGGCGATTGGCCTCTCGGAGGGACAGGTTCAAGGTGCAGTTTCGTAAGGAGTCGCGCGATTTTCGTGGACGTCGGAGCGGCGAAGCGAGCCTGCGAGCTGCGCGACCGACGCACACGCGCGCATCTATATCTTGTAATCGTCTCGACTTACCGCGCGCGCGAACGACAAAACTGTCGACGGCATACGCATTGCGACACCCGCGCTGAATCCAGGCGGGTTCAAAGGTGGGGATCCGACTATGAGACTCCGTCAATTTCTCTGGTCGATGGCCGGCTTCGGGCTGGTCGTCGCGGCGGTCGTGTCAGTGGACCAGCGCGTGCGCGATCAGGTCGAGCAGTTGCTTTGGGGCGCGGGGGACTGGGACAGGCACGCGATGGATCTGGGCCATGCGCTGATGGTCGCCCTCAAATATCAGAGCATCGAGAACGGGCCGTTCCTCGCGTTCGCCGCCGTCGGCGCCGTGCTGTTCCTCTTCATGGTAAGGACCTAGGGCATTGTCGCTCGTATTCGCGATCGAGCCGGATCTCCGGCAGGCCACCATTCTCAAACGTATCGTCCGCGAGCTGGTGCGCGCCGATCTCGTGCTCGTCGACTCTCGCGACGCCGCAGTCGCCGCGCTGAGCGCTCGCGTGCCCGACGTCGTGCTCGTGACGGCGCTCCTGTCGCCGCGCGACGAAGAAGAACTGATTGCGCACCTTCGCACGCTCGAAGGCGCGCAGCACGTTCAGACCCACACGATTCCTCAACTCGCGGGCACCATCGCCGACCTGGAGCAGAAGGGCGGCAAGGGACTCTTCGGCAAGCTGCGCCGGAAGAAAGAGGTCGATCAGGGACCGATCGGCGGATGCGATCCCGACGTCTTCGCGGACGAGATCCGGCAGTTCCTCGAGCGCGCCCAGGAAGCCAAGACCGAAAGCGCCGCGAAACCGCAGCGCGCCGTGCGCCGCGAGGTCGAGGAGCGCAAGGCGCCGCGGGCCGCGGAGAGCGCGAACAGACCGGCGGCCTCGGGGTCGTCGGAGAGGCCCGCCGACGCGGAGATCGAAGCCGAGGCGCCCGTCGCGGAAGGATCCGCGTGGGCGGATCCGTTTGCCTGGCGCCCGGCGTCGCAGCAGGGCGAGGCCGCGGCGCCGACCTCGACGTCGTCGCTCATCACGAACGTGCCGCTCGCCGTGCTCGCCGAAGATCAGGAAGTTCAGGACGCGGAGGCCCGCCGGCGTGAGGACGAAGAACGCCGTGAGCGCGAACGTGAAGAGGCCGAGGCGCGCGAGCGGGAGGAAGAGCGTCAACGCGTGATCGCCGCGGAAGCCGAAGCGGAGCGTGTTCGCGTCGAGGAAGAGCGGCTGCGGCGGCTCGAGGCGGAAGCCGAGAAGAAGCGGCTCGAGGCCGAGGCGAAGCGGAAGCGCGAAGCCGAAGCCGAATTGAAGCGCCAGAAGGCAGCCGACGCAGAGAAGAAGCGGCTCGAGGCCGAAGCCGAGAAGAAACGGCTCGAGGCCGAGTTGAAGCGGAAGCGGCTCGAGGCCGAAGCCGAGCGCAAGCGTCAGAAGGAAGCCGAAGCGGAGAAGAAGCGGCTCGAGGCCGAAGCCGAGAAGAAACGCATCGCGGCGGAGCTCAAGCGGCGCGAAGAAGAAGAGCGGAAGCGCCTCGAGGCCGAGGCGGAGAAGGCGCGGCTCGAAGCGGAAGCCGAACGCAAGAGGCTCGAAGCCGAAGCCAAACGCCGGCGCGAGGCGGAGGCCGAGCTGAAGCGTCAGCGTGAAGCGGCGGAAGCCGAGTTGAAGCGTCAGCGCGAGGCCGAGGCAGAACGCCGCCGCCTCGAGGCCGAAGCGGAACTGAAGCGCAAGAAGGAAGAAGAGCGGAAGCGCCTCGAAGCCGAGGCCGAACGCAAGCGGCTCGAGGCAGAAGCCGAGCGCAGGCGCCTCGAAGCCGAGGCGAAGAGGAAGCGCGAAGAGGCCGAGGCCCGGCGCCGGCGCGAGGAAGAAGAACGCAAGCGGCTCGAGGCGGAAGCCGAACGCAAGCGGCTCGAAGCCGAGGCCACGCGCAAGCGGCTCGCCGCCGAAGTCGAGAAGAAGCGCCAGGAAGCCGAAGCCAAACGCCGGCGCGAAGAGGAAGCGGCCGCCGAACGGCGGAGGCTCGAGGCCGAGGCGGAAGCCGCGCGCCAGCGTGAGACGGAGCTCCGGCTCGAAGCCGAACGCAAGCGCGAAGCGGAACGCCAGCGTGAGGCCGAGCGCAAACGCGAGGCGGAACGTCAGCGGGAAGTCGAACGCCAGCGCGAAGCGGAACGGCTGCGAGCCGCCGTGGAGGCCGAGCAGGCGCGCAAGCGCGAGGCGGCGGAGTCAGAGCGGCGGCGCCAGGAAGACGCGGCGCGCGCGGAGCTCGAGCATCAGCGCCAGGCGCAGATGGAGCTCGAACGCCTGAACAAATCGCAGGCAGATCTGGCGCGCCGGCACGAAGCGCAAGCGGAGCAGGAGCGCGTGAACACCGGGAACGATCGTTTCGCCGAGTTCCGCGCCGATCACGACGAGCCGACGGGAATCCTCAGGCTGATGCCGCTCGGCGGGTGGGCCCGCCCCGAAACGGAGCGGCCGAATGGAAACGAGCCGGCGGCCGCCGACGACCTGCACCACCTGATCGAGGGGCTGCGCATCCCGGCCAACGTCGCCGCGATGAGCTATCCCAAGGGTTGCCGCATCCGGCGCGTTCGGGTGCGCGCGCAGAAGCAGCCGGCAAACGGCGGCGAGAAGCGGCGGCCGCTCATCGTGTCGCGGCGTCAAATGCGCGACACGCCTGACGACGCGCGATCGTAGGGCGCGAGCCGGGCTTCCGGGACATGATCAGCGAAGCATCCACTGCGGCGCTTCCGCGCACGTGGTCCCTGCGCGCGTCGCCGCTGGCGCTCTGCCGCGCGACCGTGTGGGGATTCCTCGCGATCGTCGTGACCACGACCATCGCGGACGCTGACCTCTGGGGCCATCTCCGCTTCGGCCTCGACGTCGTCGCGGCCAAATCGCTCCACACGACCGACCCGTACTCCTTCACCGCGGACCGAACCTGGATCAACCACGAGTGGTTGTCCGAGGTGTTGATGGCGGTGTCCTATCGGGCGCTTGGACCGTTCGGTCTCGGCCTGCTGAAGCTGCTGACGATCGTCCTCGTCGCCGCTCCGCTCATCGCGATCGCGCGGGAAGAACGCGCGGGTCCGCTCGCCCGCGACCTGTTCGTCGCGCTCGCGATCTTCGCGTCGTACAGCCGCACGCAAGTCGTGAGGCCGCAGCTCTTTTCAGTGGCCGTGTTCTGCGCGCTGCTCTATCTCCTGCGCGCGGCCGACAAGGGCCGGACGAAGGCGCTCTGGTGCGTTCCGCTGTGCTTCGTCGCGTGGGCCAACCTGCATGGCGGATGGATCGTCGGCGTGGCTTTCCTCGGGGTGTGGCTCCTCGGGGACTTCTATCAGCGTCCGACCCCGCGCCGCGCCGCCACGCTCGCGGCAGTCGGGATCCTTTCGATCGCCGCCACCCTGATCAACCCGTACGGCATCGGCCTCTGGACGTTCGTCGCGGAAACCGTGAGGCCAGCGCGCCCCGACATCACCGACTGGAAGCCGCTGCTGCAGCTGCCGCCCGCGGTGCTCGCGCTCGAAGCGATCCTTCCCGCGGTCGCGCTCGCGGCGATCTGGAAATCGCGTCCGCGTTATTGGCCACCCGTCCGCGATCTCGGCGTCCTGCTTCTGCTCACGGTCGCGACGTTCCGGGTAGGCCGCGTCGACGCGTTCCTGCAGATTGCCATCGCGTTCCTGCTCGTCAGACCGCTCGTCGGGTTCTTCAACACCGTCGATGTGAACATGCGGCCGAGCCTGAAGCGCGAATCAGTGGCCGTTGCCATCTTCGCCACCGCGTTCGCCGGCTACGTGGCCTTCGCGTCCGTGCAGAACCTGCGCGTCGTCCACGTCAGCGGGTACTGGATTCCGGACCGCACGGCGACGCTCCTCCTGCGCGACGCGCGGCCCGGCGCCAAGATCCTGACGTGGTTCGACTGGGGAGAGTACGCGCTGTGGCAGCTCTCGCCCGCGGGCATCCGCGTCTCGATGGACGGCCGCCGCGAGACCGTCTACAGCGCGCAGGTGCTCGACGATCATCAGCGCTTTTACGCGGGCGATCCCGACATGGTCGGCTATCCCGATCGCATCGGCGCCGATCACGTCTGGCTGCCGTCGCACATGCCGATGATCGATCTGCTGACGCGCAACGGCTGGACCAGGGTCCTCGACACGGGCAAGTCCACGGTGCTGTCGAGAGACGGAAGGCCGATCGAGCCCCGAGCAATCGCGGAGGGCGACGCGATCTTTCCCTGGCCGTAGTTCACCTGTAGTGTCCGGCTTCAGCCGGACCCGTGGACTGCAGCGAACTTTCCGCGATCCCTGACTCGCGCACGGTGCGCATGAATTGCGACACCTGGGCGCGGCAAGCGCCTTTCGTTCCATTTCCACCGCTCCTCCGGGCGGTACGACGGTTGCCACCCTCGCGGCGCTATGCGGCAGACGTGGCGCGCCGGGTCGAGAGTGTTCGTTCGCGGCAGGCAATGGCGCGTCGCCGGCGTCGCGCCGGGTGACGACTGTACGGCACTGCGCCTGGTCGGGCCAGGTGGCGCCGACGGATCGCTGACGATCCTCGTCCCGTTCGACAGGCCCGTTGCGCTGGAGCACGCTCCAACAACCAGAGTCCTGAGACCCCGCCGGTGGCTGCACGAGCTCGATCGGGTCAGCGCCGGGCTGCATCCCTTCGGCTCCCTGACGGCAACGGCTCACACCAGGATTCGGCTGATGCCGTATCAGCTCGAGCCGGCGATCGCCGTGCTGCGCGATGGCGCGACGCGCGTGCTGATTGCCGATGCCGTCGGCGCCGGGAAGACCGTGCAGGCCGGCGTCATCCTGGCCGAGCTCCAGGCGCGGAACGATGCGTTCAGGGGTCTCGTGCTCGTGCCCGCCGGCCTTCGCGATCAGTGGCGCAGCGAGCTCGTCGCGCACTTCACGCTCGATGCGGTCGTGGCTGACGCCCGGTGGCTGCGCGACACGGTCGCCGAACGTCCGGCGGATGTGAACCCTTGGTCGCTCCCCGGCATCTACGTCGCCTCGCACGATTTCGTGAAACGCGCCGAGGCGCTGCGGCCGCTCGAAGACGTCGCGTGGGATCTCGTGATTGTCGACGAGGCGCATCACGCAGGCACGGCAACGGACCGCCGCGCGGCGATCGACGCGATCGCCTCGCGCAGCTCGAGGGTCGTTCTGCTGACAGCGACGCCTCCGGTCGAGCCCGCGGGCTTCGACGCGCTGTGCCGGATTGGCCTCGCCGGGGATTCAGGCGAGCCGCCGCTCGTTTTCGCCCGAGCCCGGAGCGACGTCGATGCGGTCGCTGCGCGGAAGTCCACCATACTCGCCGTCAACCCCTCGCCGACCGAAGCGCGGATGCACGCGCTGCTCGATCGATACACCGCCGAAGTGTGGAGGGAGGCCACCGCCAGGAACGACGACGGCGCCCGGCTCGCGTCGATCGTCCTCCGCAAGCGGGCGCTGTCGAGCGCATGGTCGCTCGCCGCGTCCGTCGAGCGCCGGATCGCGCTGCTCGTGGATCCCGCTTCAGAGCAGCTGACGCTTCCGCTCGGCGACGACGAGCTCGACGACGATGTTCGAGCTGAGGTGCTCGGCGCGCCGGGGATCGCGGACGGTCGTCGTGAGCGCCGGTGGCTTTCCGCCATCGGCGAAGCCGCCCGCTCCGCGGCGCAGGCCGAAACGAAGCTCGCACGCCTCGCCAGGCTGCTCGACCGCATCCGTGAGCCCGTCATCGTATTCACCGAGTATCGCGATACGCTCGCGCGCATTCACCGCCGGCTCTCGACCACGGGGCGATCGATCGTCGTCCTCCACGGCGGAATGGATCCGGCCGAGCGAAGCCGCGTTCCGCGCGCGTTCGAAGACGGCGCGCTGACGCTGCTTGCGACTGATGCCGCGGCCGAAGGCCTCAACCTCCATCATCGGTGCCGGATCGTCATTCACTACGAGCTGCCGTGGAACCCGTCACGGCTCGAGCAGCGCGCCGGCCGTGTCGACCGCGTCGGCCAGTCGAGGCGCGTTCACGAGATCGCGCTCGTCGCCGCATCGACCGCCGAGCGTCTGGTGATTGGCCCGTTGACGATGCGCGCGCCAGACCGTCTCAACCGGCCTGGCCGGGCGCGAATGATCTCCGTTCTCACGGAGTCGCGCGTTGCCGAGTCGGTGATGGCTGGGGTCGCCGGAATCGAGCGGCACGGGTACCGGCATGACTCGCTTTCCATCGCGTCGGCAGTGGGCTTCAGCGAGGACGCGGGCCGTGAAGTCGAGCGCTTGACGAATGTTCGTGCGTTGATCGCGCGGTCCGGCGACCCGCGCGCAACGTGGACTCGACGGGCGGCGCCGTTCGTGACTCGATCCGCGTTTGCCGGCACCGGCTCGCTGGCCGCAATCGGCGCAGGGCGATCCGTCGCACTGCTCTATTCGATATCGCTCGAGACGGAAGACCTTCGAACGGTTCACGAGGAGATCGTCGTGCTCGCGGTTCCGGCGATTCGCAAGGAGTCAGTCGCCTGTCCCGCGGCGATGCGAGCGCTCGTCGAACCGTGCGTGATGCCGTCGGGCGCGATCGCGGACGCGATCGACGCCGCGGCGCGCCGGGCGGCGCATCGTGTCGCACCGGCGGAAGCCCGGCGGCGACAGCGGCTTGACGATCGCCTGGCGGCGATCGAACGGACGCGGCGGCCGGCGGCACAGATGCTTTTGCAGCCGGCGCTGTTTGGATGGCGGGGGCGTCGCACGATGGACGTTGATATCTCGTCCAGCCCTGCGGCGCCGGCTTCGAATTCTCCTGAGCCGCGCGTGCGGACAATGCTCGTCGCGGCCATCCTGATGGATCGCGCTCGCGGATCCGCGTGATGACCGATCGCATGCACGGCCGAATCCCGGGGTTACGCGGCTCGCTGCTCTCGCAGGATGCCCTCGCGGACGTGATACCGGATCGCCTTCGAGGTCTCCTCGACGAGAAGGGACGCGCGCCCGCCCGGCGCCGCCTGCGAGCGTGGCACATTCCCCTGCGGCGCCTGCTCGGACCGGCGACATCGCCGCGGGCCATGCTCGACACCCTCGCGGTTCCGCTTTTCGCACAGCTGGGATATCGCGTTCTGCCGGATGCGCAGCCCTCTCGCCGGCCGCGCACGCCAGCCGCTGTGTTGACCGTCGACGGCCGCATCGTCGCCGTTCTCGTCGTGACGCACTGGGGCGACGACACGGGCGGCGCGTGGCGCGACGCGGTCCATCACGGCATCGCGCACGGCGCGCGCTGGTGCTGCTGCGTGACCGGTCCCTCGCTTCGAATCGTCGATTGCGTTCGCACGTACCTCCCGACAGTTCGTCGAGCTCGACCTCGAGATTGCGTTCGACGACGATCGGACGTTCGCCGTGCTCTGGGGATTGCTGCGAGGACCCGCGATGGCCGGCGCACTCCCGGGCGGCAGTCCTCTTCTCGATCGTGCGATCGCCATTTCCGAGGACTACCGCGCCGCCGTTCGATCGTCGCTGCAGTCGGGCGTCGACACCGCGCTGCTGCACCTGCACGGCGCGTTCGCGAAAGCCGTTGCCGCGCGGCGACGTCACCCGCCGGACCGCCTCGGCCAGCTTGCCTTCGACGAAGCGCTGGTCGTCATCTACCGCGTCCTCTTTCTCCTCTTCGCGGAAGCACGCGGCCTCGTGCCGCGATGGCATCCGATCATTCGCGACGGTTACACGGTCGAGGCGCTGCGGCAGCCGATCGAGACGCTGCCGCGCCCGCGCGGGCTGTGGGAGACGCTTCAGTCGATCGCTCGCCTCGCGCATCGCGGCTGCCGCATCGGCGCCCTGCGCGTCACGCCCTTCAACGGCCGCCTGTTCTCGCCACTCGAGTCGCCGCTCGCCGATTCGGTTCCGCTCGACGATGGCGTCGTACGGCAGGCGCTGCTCGCCTTGACGACGCGGCGCACCCGCGGAGGGCGCCAGCGCATTGCCTACGGAGACCTGGGCGTCGAGCAGCTCGGCGGAGTGTACGAGCGGGTGCTCGACATCGAGCCCGTCACAGCGAAGAGCGAACCCGCCGGACGCGCGCGCGTCCGTCGCAGCGAGCGGCGCAAGTCCACCGGATCGTTCTACACGCCGCGCGCGCTGACGGAGTTCCTGGTGCGGCGCACGCTGGCGCCGCTCGTCGCGGACGCGTCGCCCGACGGCATCCTGTCGCTGAAGGTTCTCGATCCCGCCATGGGCAGCGGGGCCTTTCTCGTCGCCGCCTGCAGATACCTGGCTTCGGCGTACGAGGCCGCGGTGATGCGCGACGAGGGCGTCGCCGGCGGCGAGCTCGACGAGCGCGATCGTGCCGATTTCCGCCGGCGCGTCGCGCAGCAATGCCTCTTCGGCGTCGACATCAACCCGATGGCGGTGCAGCTCGGCCGGCTGTCGATCTGGCTTGCCACGCTTGCTGCGGATCGTCCGCTCACGTTTCTCGATCATCGGCTTCGCGCGGGCAACAGCCTCGTCGGCGCGGGCCCGGCAGATCTCGCGCGCCAGTCGCCCGGCCGTGCGAACGATCGAAGGAAGCGTCCAGCGGTGCTCCCGCTGTTCGAGGATCCCGCGGACGATGCCGGGATCGCGAGTGCGCTCGCGATCCGCAACGCGATCGCATCGGAACCGGGAGACACGCTGGCGCAGGTCCGCGCGAAGGAGCAGGCGCTCGCGCGGCTCTCCGGCAGCGGCTCGCTCGTGAGATGGAAAACGGCCTGCGACGCGTGGTGCTCGTACTGGTTCCGTGCGGACTCTCCACGGTCCTCGCTGCTTCCGTTCGGACCGCTCGCGGATGCCATCTTCGAACGCGGCGCGCTGCCGCCGCACGTGTCCACACCGGCGTTGGACGCCGCGCGCGCGATCGCGGCCGACCAGGGGTTCTTCCACTGGCCGTTCGAGTTCCCCGAGGTGTTCCTGACCGGAGGCACGCCGGGATTCGACGCCGTCATCGGCAACCCTCCGTGGGAAATGCTCCGGGGCGATCGCGGAAACGCCGGAGCTCGAAGGGCGGCACGCGATTCCGCCGCTCCCATGATCGACTTCGCGCGCAGCTCGGGTGTCTACACACTGCAGGGCGACGGACACGCCAATCTCTATCAGATGTTCCTGGAGCGCAGCGCGTCGCTCGTGCGGCCCCGCGGAAGGATCGGCCTCATCCTCCCGTCCGGGCTGGCGTCGGATCACGGGGCGTCGCCGCTCAGGCGGCACCTGTTCGAGCGGACGGACGTGGACACTTTCGTCACGTTCGAGAACCGCGACGGAATCTTCCCGATTCATCGAGGTCTGAAATTCCTTCTCATGACGTCGACGAATGCTGGAATGACCAGCGCGGTGCCGTGCCGTTCCGGACTGCGCGTGCCGCAGTTGCTCGATCGCCTGCCGGACACGGGTGTGGATCCATCGGCGGTGCTCGTGCCGCGTACGCTTCTCGAGCGCGCCGGAGGGCCAGGGCTCGCCGTTCCCGACGTGCGCTGCCGCGAAGACGTGGAGATCCTGAGCCGCGTCGCGTTCACGGTACCCGCACTCGGCGACGCCGCTGGCTGGAATCTGCGGTTCGGCCGGGAACTGAACGCGACCGACGATCGCCATCATTTCGTGCGCGCCCCGATCGGCGGCGCGCTCCCGGTCGTCGAAGGCAAGCAGATCGCGCCGTTCGTCGTGGACGTGGAGCGCTCCCGGTTCGGCATTCCGCGCGCGACCGCGCGGACGCTGCTGGATCCCGCGCGAACGTTCGACAGGCCGCGCCTTGCCTACCGCGACGTCGCCGCCTCGACGAACCGCCTCACGCTCATCGCGGCGATCGTTCCCGCCGGAACCGTGACGACCCACACGCTCTTCTGCTCGAAGGACGATCTCGACACGGACGAGCTTCGGTTCCTGTGCGGCATGTTCAACAGTTTCGTGGCCAACTATCTCGTTCGCTTCCACGTCGGCACCCATGTGACCACGGCCATCGTGAGCAGGCTGCCGATGCCGCGGCCGGGCAGGCGCTCGCGACCGTTCGAGGAGATCCCGTCGGTCGTCGCCGGCCTCATCGCGGATCCCGGCGATCGCGCTCGGCGCGCGCGCCTTCAAGGCGCGGCGGCTCACGCGTACGGGTTGTCGGCGGCGCAGTTCGCGCGTGTCCTCGAAACGTTTCCACTCATCCCTCGAAGCGAGCGCGACGCGGCACTGGCGGCGTTTGGGATATAGTCAGATTCACTCGGCTCCAGTCCTCGTAACGATGCAGTTCCCTGAAGATCGCGCTCCTGTCTGGGCAATCTGGCTGCTCATCGTGTTCGGCGCGGCACAACCCGTTGCCTGGGCCCTGGGCGTGGGACTTCCCCGCCATCCGCTGGTGCTCGTCCCGCTGCTCGTCGCGTGGGTTGCGCTCCTCGCGCTCGCCGCGCTCGCGACGCGGCGCATCACAGCGCTCACGCGGCAGCTCTCGCTGCAGGAACGGGTGCACGACGCAACGCTGAGCGAAGTCGATCAGCTTCAGACCCAGAACGCGATCCTCGACATCGTTGCGCGATCCGTCGACGTTCCGCTGGCCTTTCAGTCACTGGCGTCGCGGGTCGCAAAGCTCGTGACGTGCGATCGGGTGGGCCTGGCGCTCTTGTCGGAAGACGGCCGCGAGTTCCAGACCTATACGGCGCGCGTGCAGCAGGACGAGCGGCGATCGCGCCCGCGTCCCGAGATCGTGTTCAAGATCGAACGGACGCTGCTCGGCGGCGTGGTGCAGGCGGGTGAGCCGAGTCTGATTCCGGATATCGCGGCTGTTGCCGCGGATCACCTCGACGCCAACGTCCTCCTGACGTCGGGATTCAGGTCGGCGCTCCTGGTTCCACTGGTGACCAGGGGACGCACGGTTGGCACGCTCAACGTCGTCTCGCGGCAGGCCGCTGCGTTCTCGCAGCAGCACATCGACGCACTCCATCCGATCGCGGAGATCCTCGGAGTAGCATGGGTCGCGCAGCAACTGCACATGACGCTCGGCAGGCACCGGACCATGGAGGTCATGTCGGACTTGACGCTGTCGGTGGCGGCGGAGATCAACAGCGCGCTGCAGACGATCATCGGCCACTGCGATCTGATCGAGCGCGGTCAGACGGACCCGGCACTCCAGCGCGATCTGCGGACGATCACCACGCAAGCGCAGCGGATCATGGGGCTCCTCGACAAGATGCGGAGCGCGGCGAACGAGCGTCTTCGTGAGACGTCGGACACTATCAGCCACGAAGGGCTGGCACCGGACGATCCTTCGGCGCGGTGAAGAGGCGGGTAGCTTCCGGCATCAGCCGGAAGATCACCTTCCGCCTGAAGGCGGAAGCCACAGGACAATCACCGAAGAGCGAAGATCATCGTCACGGTCAGCTGCACGAGCACGACGGCCGTCACGACGACGAAGAACCAGTCGCGTATGCGCGCGTATTCGATGACCGAGAAGAGCACGCGCATCAGCGGCGTGGCCATCAGGATCATGAGCCCGGCGCTCAGCAACGTCCGCGCGAGGCTGGAGTCCGGCACCGTGAGAAAGAGCGCGAGTCCGCACGCCAGCGCAGAAGCGCTCAGCGTCAGGCCGGCGACGAACAGCTGGCCGAGTCTTCCCTCCAGGCGTGCGGTCCCGTTGTCGTCGTTCATCACGAAATCTTGAAGAAATAGAGGATCGAGACCAGCGTCAGCACGATCGCCATCAACAGCTTCACCGATCGCGCCTTGGCGCGGCCGCCGAAGTGCAGGCCGGCGCGCGATCCTGCGAGGACGCCCAGCACGGCGGCGGCAGCGAGCGGCGGATGGATGTAGCCGTTCGCGTACTGAATGGGAACGGACGCCACTGCCGTCACGCCGATCATCAGCGCGCTGGTCGCAGCGGCCGCGCGCAGCGGTACGCCGCACCACGCGATGAGCATCGGCACCTTCAGGATGCCGCCGCCGATGCCGAGCGATCCCGACACGACGCCCGCCGTCGTCGACACGACCATGGCGACCGGCAGCCGCTTCACGCGATAGGCGATCTCGCGGCCGCTCTCCTCGTCGAAGAACCGGCCGCCCAGGGCGCCGGGATCGACCGACGCGTCGAGCACGTTGCGACGATCGAGGCGCGTGATCATGAGCGCGGCGATCGCGGCCGTTACCACCGCGAACCAGATGAACAGCGTGCGTTCGGACAGGTGTTGAAAGGTCAGCCCCGCGGCCAGACCGCCGGCGGCGGACGCCACCTCGAGGAGCATGCCGAGACGCAGGTTGATCAGGTTGCGGCCGGCCGTGCCGGCCGACACCGCGCTCGACGTCGCGATGACCGTCATGAGGCTCGTCGCGATCGCGACCTTGATCGGCAGCCCGATGACGGAGTTGAGGAAAGGCACCAGGAAGACGCCGCCGCCGATGCCGAGGAGCGCCCCAAGCCCGCCGGCGAGCACACCAGCGATCATGACGATGGCGATCAGGAGTGGAGTGATGATCACGCGCGTCGGGCGCCGTGCGGACGGCCGGAACCGAATGCTATGATTCGGATCGGCGGGATCTTACCTCATGTTTCAGCGGTTCTCTGACGAAGGGCTCGCGCAGAGCTCCTACCTCGTCGCCTCGGATCGGACACGGGAAGCCGCGATCATCGATCCCCGGCGCGACGTCGACGTGTATGCGAGCGCCGCGGAGCGCCAGGGCCTGACGATTACGCTCGCGATCGAAACGCACACGCACGCGGACTTCGTCTCCGGCGCGCGCGAGCTCGCGAGCCTCGGCGCCTCCGTCGTCGCGGGACCTGGCGCGGATCTGCAATTCCCGTTTCGGGAAGCCACCGACGGCGACACGCTCAGAGTCGGCGACATCGGCCTCCGGCTGCTCCACACGCCGGGACACACGTTCGAGCACATCTCGATCCTCGTCGAAGAGCCAGGCCATGCCGTGCGCGTGCTCACGGGCGATACGCTGTTCGTCGGCGCCGTCGGCCGCCCCGATCTCGCGGGCACGGATCACACGAGCGCGCTCGCTGAGGCGCTGTACGACTCGCTGTTCGGCCGGCTTCTCCATCTCGACGATGACGTCGAGGTGCATCCCGGCCACGGGGCCGGATCCCTGTGCGGCGCGGGCATCGGCAGCGCGCCTCGTTCGTCGATCGGGCACGAGCGCCGCTTCAACCCGCTGCTCCAACTCACATCGCGCGACGCGTTCATCACAGCCGTCCTGGACGATCTTCCCGAAACGCCCCCGTACTTCGCCAGGATGAAGCGGATCAATCGCGCCGGGCCGCCGCTCCACGGTTTCGCGAAGGGCGTGCCGCTGCCGCGCGCGCTCGATCCACGAGACGCGGCGGCTCTTCTCCAGGACGGCGCGTTGCTGATCGACATGCGATCGCCGGAAGCGTTTGGCGCGGGTCATCCAAGCGGCGCGCTCAACGTCGGGTTCGGGCCGCGAATCGGGTACCGGGCTGGATGGCTCCTCCCGCCCGGCGTGCGCGTGGTGCTGCTCGCCAGCGAGCCTGCCCAGATCGAGGAAGCCACCCGTCAGCTTTTCCGTGTCGGAGTCGACGACGTCGCCGGATACGTCGCGGGCGGGTTCGACGCGTGGCGCGCGGCCGGTTGCGAGACAGCAACGCTGGAGCTCATGTCCGCACGCGAGCTCCGGGACCGCCAGGGGCGCCGCGAGCCTCCCACGATCGTCGACGTGCGAACCGCGCACGAGTGGGAGACCGCTCACGTAGAAGGATCGATCAACATCCCGGTCGGCGATCTCGTGGCGCGCGCGGACGGTCTGCGCGGGCGCACCGTGGCGACGATCTGCGAAAGCGGGTACCGATCGAGCCTCGCGGCAAGCCTTCTGCACCGCGCCGGCGTCTCAGTTGTGAACGTCAGCGACGGCACCGCCGCGTACCGCAGCCTCTAGTCAGAACACAGCTGTAGCGTCCGGCTTCAGCCGGACCTGACGCCTGTAGTGTCCGGCTTCAGCCGGACGTGTCAGGTCCGCCTAAAGGCGGACGCTCCGTCTGTATGTGTGCGATTCGTTCTACGACGGCGCCCCGTTCGCCCACGGCTTCAGCACCGCATACAGCGCCGACGTAATCGGCACGCTCACGCCCGCACGCGCTGCGCGGCGGACGACCGAGCCCTGCAATTGCTCGACCTCGATGCGCTTGCCCTGCGAGAGATCGATCAGGAGCGACGACCGCATCGTCCCGGGGATCCCCCCGACGTACGACGAGATTCGCTCGACCGTGTCCGCGGCAACGGGCACGCCCTCGGCGCGCGCGAGCCGCTCGATCTCGCGGCAGCCTTCCAGGAACGTCGCGCGAATCACCGGGTCGGCCCACACGGGACCGATTGGCAGGCGCGCCGCGCCCGTGAATCCGGCGAGCGCGACGAGGAAAATGAACTTCTCCCAGATGGGGATCCTTCCGTCCTCGACAGCCTCGGCCTGGATATCCGATTCGGCGAGCGCGGCCGCGATCGATCGCACGCGTTCGCTCATGCGCGGCAGGCGCCCGAACACTTCGCCCAGGACGATTCGCCGGTGCGTGCCCGTCTGCTCGATGACGCCCGGAGCGGCGAGCGCCGTGCCGATGTACGTCGTGGCGCCGACGACCGGGTCCTCGCCGAACGAGGCCGCGAGTTCGTTGACGCTGTCCACGCCGTTCTGAAGCGGCAGGATCGTCGTCGACGGACCGAGCATCGGCCGCACGAGCGGCAGAGCCGAGGCGTTGTCGTACGCCTTGACCGCCACGACGACGACATCGACAGGACCGACGCGCGATGTGTCTTCCTCGGCTCGAGCGCGGACGACGAAGTCGCCGAGCATCGGGCTGCGGATGGCGAGACCGTGCTCGCGAATCGCCGCCAGGTGCGCGCCTCGTGCGATGAACGTGACGTCGTGCCCGGCGCGCGCGAGCCTGGCGCCGTAGTAGCCCCCGACCGCGCCGGAACCGAGGATCGCGAACTTCATGCAGGCACCCGGGCTCGGCCGGCGTAGTAGACAGGCAGGCCGAGCGCAACCAGTCCCAGCCCGGCGAGCGATTCGAACGGCCGCTCGACGAGCGTGTTCACGACGAACGCGAGGGCGCCAAGCACGAACGCGATCGGCACCCAGGGGTAGCCCCACGTCCGGTACGGCCTGTGGCGATCGGGCATGGTGCGGCGCAGCTGGAACAGCGCGAGACCCGCCGCGACGCTGAAGAGGATCGACGCGAACATCACGTAGGTGAAGAGCTGCTCGTACGAGCCCGACAGCGCCAGGATCGCCGACCAGATCGTCAACGCGACGATGGCCACGTGGGGCGTCCGGTACTTCGGGTGCACGCGCCTCGCCGCCGGAAAGAACAGACCGTCCACGGCCATCGCGAACAAGAGGCGCGATCCGGCCAGGATTGCGGCGGCATTGCACCCGAATGTCGAGAGCACGACCGTCACGGCCACGAACGTCGCGCCGCGGGGCCCCGCCAGCTCCGTCGCCGCGCGCTCGGCGATTCGCGTCACGCCCTTCATCTCGTCGATGCTGAGCGCGTAGAGGTACGCGATGTTGACGCTGACGTAGACCGTCGTCAGCAGCAGCAGGCCGCCCAGCAGCGCGCGCGGCAGATTGCGCTGAGGATCCTTGAGCTCGCCCGCCGCGTACGGTCACGAAGTACCACGCCTCGTAGGTCCACAGCACCGCAATCATCGCGATGCCGAAGGACGCGGCCGGCCGCACGAGATCCGGAGGGACGATCGGCACGAACGCCGGCTGGACGCGCGTGGCCGCCAGCGCCATGATTGGCAACGCCGCCAGGCCGCCGATCTTCGCAGCCGTCAGCACGGCGTTCACCATGCTTCCCGAGCGTACGCCGACGTAGTTCACCGCGCCGAGCACGACGATCGCCGCGGCCGCGACGAGCTGCGCAGCCGAGAGCGAGACGGGGCCGGCGCTGACGACGATGCTGGCCGACGACAGCGACGGGACGAAATAACTGAGCCACTCGGCGAACGCGACCGCCACGGCGGCAATGCCTCCGCTGATCACGACCAGCAGCGCCGCCCAGCCGTAGAGGAACGCCGGGATGGGACCGAAGGCCTCCTTCAGGAAGACGTAGACGCCGCCCGAGCGAGGGAACATCGCGCCCATCTCCGCGTACGTCAGACCGCCAGCGAGCGCAAGGACGCCGCCGAGCGTCCAGGCCAGAAGCAGCAACGACGCGGACGGAATGCTGGAGGCCATGCCGCCGGACGTCATGAAGATGCCGGATCCGATGACGCTGCCCGCGACGAGCAGGATCGCGGACCCGAGCCCGATCGCGCGAACCAGGCCGTCGTCGTCGTTCGTGACGGCCGTCGGGGTCGTGGTGGATGTCATCGAACGGCGGTCCGGACTGTAGCACGGAGGTTGACAGCTGCGCGCAGAGGCGCCGTGCTAGAATCCCCGCTGAGGGCCGACGGCTCGTGCCGCCGTTCTCGGAGGTTTCATGGCCGCCCGCCTTACCGCCTACGTTGTCGTCGGAATCGTCGCGGCGACGCTCATCGCCGGCCTGATCGGCCCAGCGTGACGACAGCGACGGTCCCGTCGATCTGATCGTTCAGAACGCCAAGGTATACACCGCGGATTCGAACGGCCGCATGGCCGAAGCGGTCGCGATCCGCGGCAACCAGATTCTCCGCGTCGGCAGCGATCGCGACATCGCGCGCCTGCGCCGGCCGCAGACGATGGTCGTCGACGCGAAGGGCGGCGCGGTCGTGCCGGGCTTCAGCGACGCGCACGCACACCTGATCAAGGGCGGCCTGAACCTGGACCGCGTCGATCTCATGGACGCATCCTCGCTCGACGAGATCCAGCAGCGGCTGCGATCCTGGACCGAGGCGCATCCCGACGCGGCGTGGATCACCGGGAGCGGCTGGACGATGGCCGCGTTCGACACTGGCGCTCCCACACGCCAGCAGCTCGACTCGATTGTCTCCGACAAGCCCGTCCGGCTTCTGAGCGCCGACGGCAAAACGTCGTGGGTGAATTCGCGGGCGCTTCGCGCGGCAGCGATCACGCGAAAGACCGTCAGCCCGGAGGGCGGCGTCGTCGTCAAGGATCCTCGCACGGGGGAGCCGACCGGGATTCTTCGCGGGAACGCGATGTCGCTCGTCGATCGGCACATGCCGCAGTCCACGCGTGAAGAGCGCGGCCGCGCGCTCCGCGCGGCGATCGCGGAAGCGAATCGGCTGGGCATCACCAGCATTCAGAATCCTGACGGAACGGCCGAGGAGCTCGAGTTGTTCGCGGACGCACGGCGCGCCGGCGATCTCACCGTCCGCCTCTATTCCGCGCTCGCCCTCGAGGGAACCACGGACGAGGCCAGGCTCGGAGCGCTGGACGCCATCGCGTCCCGGTATCCGGACGATCCGCTGTTCAAGTCCGGTGCGGTCAGCATCACGCTCGACGGCGCAATCGACACGCACAACGCGGCGATGCTCGAACCGTACGCGAACGACCCGTCATCTGGCGAGCCGGCGATCGCTCCTGATGATTTCAATCGTATGGTCCGGCTGCTCGACGCGCGCGGATGGCAGGTGCTCGCTTCCGCGGCCGGCGATCGCGCCGTGCGGATGGCGCTCAACGCCTTCGAGCACGCTGTGCGCTCCAATCCAGTGCCCGATCGCGGACGGCGTCACCGTGTCGAGCAGGCCGGGATCGTCGAGACGTCCGATCAGCCGCGCTTCGGTGCGCTCGGCGTGATCGCCTCGATGCAGCCGGCGGCGGCCATTCCAACGGCGGATCGCCTCGAGGCCTTCACCACCGCGCTTGGAGACGCTCGCGCGGCGCTGGCGTCTCCCTTTGCAGGCATTGCCGCCGGGCGCGGCAGGCTGGCGTTCGGCAGCGACTGGCCGCACGCGCCCTTCAATCCGATGGTTGGCCTCCAGGCGGCGGTGACGCGCACGGCGCCGGACAATACACCCGAGGGCGGATGGGTCCCCTCGGAACGCCTCGCGCTGACGGCGGCCGTCGACGCGTATACGGCCGGCGCCGCGTGGGCCTCGTTCGACGAGCAGCGCAAAGGCACGCTGGCCGCCGGGATGCTCGCCGATCTCGTCGTCCTCTCCGAGGACATCTTCGAGGCGCCGCCCTCGCGCCTGTCCTCCACTCGCGTGTCGATGACGATCTTCGACGGAAAGATCGTCTATCGTCGCGACGGTCAGAGTACGAACTAACTCCTGTAGTGTCAGGCTTTAGCCGGACCAGGCAAAGTCCGGCTGAAGCCGGACACTACTGCAGACGCGTCACCGCACGATCGAGTCGACGGCGAACTTGCCGGGCTCGGCGGCGGGCTTCAGGAGGGCGATGCGCGCCGGCTGGCCTACGGCGATGGTCGCGGCGCCTTTTGCTTTCCACTCGGGCAGATCCACCACGTCTCCAACCTTGACCTGATCGTCTGTCACCGGGATCGCGGTCATGCCCGTCGCGTCGATCGTGCGAAGCCCGCCCATCGTTCGCAGGTCGCCGAGATCGTCGATCGAAAGCGACAGCTGAATCTCGCGCCGTCCTTCGGACGTCTGCACGCGCCGGTTGGCGACGATCCCGATGTCCGCCGTGAACGGGGGCACTCCCGCGCCGTTGATGATCGTGGCGTTGCTGATCAGCACGTAGAACACGCGCGACTCGTTGACCGGCAGCGATTCGTAGCGTGCCGGATCGGCGCGCTCGACCTGGCCGCTCGCGAGCGCGTCGAGGGCGGCGACGATCGCCACGAAGTTCAAACGGACCAGGGCGCCATCCGGCTCCTGCGACGGCCAGGGACCTGTCTCAATCAGGACCACGGGCGTTCCCCAGAGCGTGATGTTGTCGCCAAACGCGCGAACCTCGAACTCGTCGTCGTACCGGCCGATCTGCCCGGAAGCGAACGGCTCGAGTGCGTCTCGGATCACCGCGCAGATCTTCTTCGTCAGCGTCCGCCCGGCGTTCTCGGTCCTGGCTTCGTCGAACGCGACCGAGAGGAGCGACACCGACGCCGGCTTCGGCGGATCGCCCACCGACGTGCGCCAGCCCTGGTTGTGCAGGTTGAATCCGATCCGCGGATTGAGGCGATCGCGCAGGCCTTTGAGCGCGCGGCCCTCGGGCGTCTGCAAACGAAGCGCGTCGCGGTTGACGTCGATGCTCTGCGCGTTCCGCCGCTGGAAGCGCTCCGCCCCGTCCGGGTTGAGCATCGGCACGGCGTGCAGCGTCAGGCTGCCGAGAATCCGGCGGACGACCGGATCGTCCTGACGCCTGCGCAGGTACTCGAACAGATCGAAGAGCGCCGACGTCGCGGTGGGCTCGTCGCCGTGCATCTGCGACCAGAGCAGCACGCGCGACGGACCGGAGCCGGCGGCGACCGCATTGATCGATCGCCCCTCGATCGACTCGCCTATCTTCTCGACCTTGAAGATCTTCTGCCCAGCGCCCGCCGTGAGCGATTCGAGGCGGCGGACGACCTCCGCGTGATCCATCAGCGGAGGCAATGCGGGCGACACGTGCTCCGCGTCCCAGATCTTTCCCAGCTCCAATGGCGACACGGCCGCGTCGCGCGCCTGCTGGGCGGCGAGCGGCGCGCACAGGATGGACATGGATAGCGCGGCGGCCGCCGCAACTGAGACTCTCATGGGGACCCCCGCTCAGCAGCTACCGGTAGTGGAGCGTCAGGACGGACGGGGACGCGCCGCCCGGCGTCACCACGAAGAGCTTGTCGAACTCGTCGTCTGCGACCGTCACGGGCGACGAGACCCCCAGCGCCTTGACGATCGCAGGGACGGTGTTCGAGTGCCCGACGACGAGCGTGTTCCCTTTCGTCGCCTTCAACTGACTTGCAAGCCCCGCCGTATCCGCGGCTTTCACGACGGTCACCGTCAGGCCAAGCGCCTTCGCGAGCGGCGCTGCGGTCTGCTGCGTGCGCTTGAGCTCCGTGGTCACGATGAGGGTGATTCCCGCGTCCTTGAGGACGGACGACAGCGACGCGGCGCGCGCATGCCCGGCCTCCGACAGATCCGGATCCGCCGGCGTCGTCGAGCTGACGCCGGATCCGCCGTCGGCTCGTTCCGCGTGTCGGACGATGAAGATCGTCTGCGCCGCGGCCGGGACGGCGGACGCAAGGACAAGAATTGCCAGGACCAGTGCCCGCTTGATCATGTGAGGTTCCGCCTCTGTGCCGTGCCGCGCACGGCCACAACATACAACACCGCGCCCGCGGCGAGCGCGATCATACCGGCGACGAGCTGTTCGATTCGCGCGCCGGCAATCATCGCAAGCGCGATCGCGATCGCCGCGGCGGGGATCAACGGGCCGCCGGGGACGACATACGTCGCGGGGCTCACGCGTCCCGCGAAGCGTGCCGATCGAAGCCTGAGCGTCGAGGCGCAGGTGGCCACGTAGACGAGCAGGCGGCTGATCGCGCTGGCGAGCGCCAGCTCGGCGTACCGCCCGGACAGCGCCAGCACCACGGCGACGCCGGCCGTCACGAGAATCGCGTTCACCGGCGTGCGAAAGCGCGGGTGGACCCATCCGAAGAAGCGCGGGAGATCGCCCTGCTCCGCGAGCGCGAACAGGTTTCGCGATCCCGACAGCGCCTGTCCCATGTTGTTCCCCGTCGTCGAGAACACGGCGCCCAGGGTGATCAGCGCGGCGCCGGCGCCGCCCATGAACAGCAGCGCGGCGTCGGCGAGCGGCGTCTTCGACGAGGCCAGGCCCGGAAACGTGCCGAGCGCCACGACCTGCACGAGCGTCATGACGATCGAGACGATGACGATCGTCATGACCAGGGCGAACGGCACCGCGTGCCTGGGATCCTTCGCTTCGCCCGCGGGGACCGGGATCACTTCGTAGCCGCCGAACGCAAAGATGAGGAGCAGTCCCGTGGCGGACAACTCCGCCAGCGACGGCGTTCCGTGCGGCACGAGCCGCGACGGCTCGATGAAGAAGATACCGATTGCGATGAACACCATGAGCGGAAGGAGCTTGCCGATCGTGAGCGCGTTCAGCACGACGCTGCTCTGGCGGATGCCTCTGATGTTGATGACCGCGATGACCGCGATCAGCGCGACGATGAGCGCGGCGCGCGAGAGCCCGGCGGTCAGCGCCGGAAAGTAGAAGCCGAGCGCGGTCGCGAGGACGTTGATGACCGCCGCCCAGCTCGCGGCGCGCGTGAACCAGAGCATCCAGCCGACCTCGAAGGCCGCGAACCGCCCGAACGCCGCGCGCGTGTAGAGATAGGGGCCGCCGGTCCCGTCGAAGCGGCTGCTGACCTCCGCGAACGAGAGCGCGATCAGCAGCGACGCGAGGCCGGCCGCCCCCACCATCCACGGGCTCCACGCGCCGACGCTCGCGGCGTAGAGCGACGGCTGCGCGAAGATCGCGCCGCCGATGACCTGGTTGACGCCGATCGCGGTGAGGTCCCAGCGGCCGAGCTCGCGGCGAAGCGCGCTCGCCGGCGGCGGGACGGCGGAACTGATCATCAGCGCGCTGGTTGTATCATGAAAACCTGATGCAGGACCCCGACCTGATCGTCAAGCCTCGCGACCTGATGCCGGAGACGGCGCGGACGCTGCCCGCGCGGTACTACGTCGACGAAAGCTACTTCGCGCGGGAGATGGAGCGGCTCTTCCGGCGGATGTGGATCTGCGCGGGCCGCGCCGAAGAGATCGAGCGTGCCGGGCAGTTCGTGCTGCGCACCGTTGCCGGCGACAGCGTCATCGTCACGCGATCGGCGTCCGGCGGCGTCCACGCGTTCCACAACGTCTGCCGGCATCGCGGCACGCGGCTCTGCACCGAAGGATCCGGCACAGTTCGCGGGAAGCATCCAGTGCCCCTATCACGCGTGGACCTACGAGCCTCGACGGCCGGCTGATCGGCGCGCCGCACATGGACGAGGTTCCGCATTTTCGCAAGGAAGACTATCCGCTCCACCACGTGCACGCGGACGTCTGGGACGGACACGTCTTCCTGAACGTCGCGAAGGATCCGCCGCCGCTTCGCGCGCAGCTCGCCGATCTGCCTGACAAGTTCCGAACCTGGCGGATGGAGGATCTGCGGCTCGGCCGCCGCATCGTCTACGACGTGAAGGCGAACTGGAAGCTGATCATCCAGAACTACAACGAGTGCCTGCACTGCCCCAACCTGCACCCGGCGCTGAACAAGCTGTCGCACTACCTGAGCGGAGAGAACGAGCCGCTTCAGGCGACGTACATGGGCGGGCGTATGGATCTGCGGCCCGGCGTCGACACGCTGTCGCTCGACGGCACGTGTCCCGCGCGCGCTGCTGCCGGAGCTCTCCGCCGACGATCGCCGCCGCGTGTACTACTACGCGATCTTCCCGAACATGCTCCTGAGCCTGCACCCGGACTACATGATGGTGCACACGCTCTGGCCGATCGCGCCGGACCGGACGATCAACGTCTGCGAGTGGCACTTCCACCCGTCGGAGCTGTCGCGGCCGGGATTCGATCCCTCGGACGCGGTGGAGTTCTGGGACATGACGAACCGGCAGGACTGGCACGTCTGCGAGCTGTCGCAGGCGGGCATCGCCTCACGCGCGTACACGCCGGGCCCGTATTCGAACCGCGAGGATCTGCTCTACGCGTTCGATCGGATGATCGTCGAGCTGCACGCACAAGCGTAACGCGTTTCCAGTAGTGTCCGCCTTCAGGCGGACCCGTTGACGTCCGGCTGAAGCCGGACACTACACGCAACGAGGCTAGAGCGGCGGCGTGGCCATCTTCCTCGGCGGGTTGAAGAACGGCGTCGGCACGACCGTCGCGGCAACTCGGTGACGGACGGCCTCGACCGTCACCTCGACGCTGACGCTCGTGCCCGGCGCGTAGTGCGGACGGTCGATCGTCGCGAGCGCGATCATCTTCTTCAGCACCGGCGACCACGTCGTCGTCGTCGCGCGGCCAATCTGGCGGCCGGCGCGATAGACCGGAACCGCCACGCGCGAGGCGACGGCCCCGACGGTCGGCGGCAGGCCGAGCCGCTCGTAGATGCTCTCCACGCCGGTCCAGTCGAGCTCGAGGCCGACGACCTGGCGCGCGTGTCCGCGCCGCTGCTCCTCGCGGAGCGCCCGCTGCCCGATGAAGCGCCCTTTCGAGAGCGACACGAGCCGGCCCAGGCCCATTTCGAACGGCGTGTACTTCTGTGATGCGATCATCGCCTTCTTGCTGCTGAAGAAGTCGACGTCGATCAGCAGCAGGCCGGCCTCGACGCGGGCGACATCGAGCGCCAGCATGCCGGCCGGCTTGATGTCGAACGGACGGCCGTGCGCCATCAGCGCGTCCCACACGCGGACCGCGTCGCTCGACGCCATCCAGATCTCGTAGCCGAGATCGCCGGTGTAGCCGGTCCGCGAGATGTCGACGGAGACACCGGCGATCGTGCCGTTGGTCACGCGGAAGTACTTGAGCGATTCGATGTCCGCCTCCGCGACCGCGCGGAGCAGCCCCGCCGACGTCGGCCCCTGCAGCGCCAGCGCCGCGATCTCTTCCGAGATGTCCTCGATGACGACGTCGAGGCCCGCGGCGTTCTGGCGGAACCAGCGCAGGCTTGGATCCGCCGCCGTCCACCGGAACGCCCGTTCCCCGAGCCGCGACACCGTCCCGTCGTCGATGACCTTGCCGTGCTCGTCGCACCAGGGCGTGTAGAACACCTGCCCGACGGACATCTTCGAGACGTCGCGGGTGATCAGGCGATCGACGAGGCGCGCGGCATCGGACCCCGTGATCATGTACTTGAAGAGCGGCGACACGTCGATCAGCGCCGCCGCGTTCCTGATCGCGTTGTACTCGTGCTCGTGGTGGCTTTCGTAGGCGCTGACAGCGTAGTACCCCGACCACTCGCGGTAATTGAGGCTCTCGCAGAGGGGAAACGTCCGTTCGTGAACCGGCGTGCCAATCGGCATGGGCGGATGACTATGATATCTCTGGTTGCCGGGCGGTTCGGCCTGGATCATGAGCCAATACGACGTCATCGTCATCGGCGCGGGCCACAACGGCCTGGTGAACGCCGCCTACCTGGCACGGGCGGGCCGGAAGGTCCTGGTGCTCGAGCGGCGCCACCTGGTCGGAGGCGCGGCGGTCACCGAAGAGATTTTTCCGGGCTTCAAGTTCTCCGTCTGCTCGTACGTCGTCTCGCTCCTGCGGCCCGAGATCATCCGCGAGCTGGATTTGCCGCGGCACGGCCTCGAGATCCTCCCGCTCGACGGTACGTTCACGCCGATGCCGAACGGCGACTACCTGTGGCGGGTGAACGATCACGCCCGGACGCGGCGCGAGATCGCCCGGCACTCGAAGGTCGACGCCGAAGCGTACGACGAGTACGGCAAGGCCATGGTCGAGATGGGACGGTTCGTGAAGCCGATCCTCACCATGCCGCCTCCGGATCCGACGTCGCTCGATCCGCGCGGGCTGATGGATCTCATGTCGCTCGGCCGCCGCTTCCAGGCGTTGTCGGACGACGACAAATACAACCAGATCCAGCTGATGACGATGAGCGCCGTCGACTTCCTGGATCAGTGGTTCGAGACCGACGTGCTCAAGGCGACGATGTCCGCGTCGGGGATCATCGGAACGTTCCTCGGCGTGCGCTCGCCCGGGACGGCGTACGTCCTGCTGCACCACTACATGGGAGAGATCGACGGCGCGTTTCGATCGTGGGGACTGTCGCGCGGAGGCACGGGCGCGATCTCCGAAGCGATCGCGAGCGCGGCGCGCGAGGCCGGCGTCGAGATCAGGACCCAGACCGCGGTGTCGAAGATCATCGTGAAGGACGGCACCGCCGTGGGCGTCGTCCTCGAGAACGGCGACTATCTCACCAGCCAGGTCGTGTCGTCGAGCGTCGATCCGAACCTGACGTTCCTCCGGATGGTCGGCGCCGAACATCTGCCCGGCGAGTTCGTGTCGGACATCCGCCACTACAAGTTCCGCGGCTCGTCCGGCAAGGTGAACCTCGCGCTCGACGCGCTGCCGGATTTCACCGCCCTGCCCGGCGCCGGACCGCACCTTCGCGGCGCCGTCTCGATCTCGCCGAGCATCGACTACATGGAGCGCGCGTACGACGATGCGAAGTACGGACGGTACTCGCGCAGGCCGTATATCGATATCGTCATTCCGAGCCTGACGGATCCGTCCGTCGCGCCGCCGGGCAAGCACGTGATGTCCTGCTTCGTGCAGTACGCGCCGTATCACCTGAAGGAAGGGAACTGGGACGACCAGCGCGAGGCGTTCGGCGACACCGTCATCGACACGATCGCCGAGTACGCGCCGAACATCAAGGACGTGATCCTGCACCGGCAGGTGCTGACGCCGCTCGATATCGAGCGGGAATGGGGGCTCACCGAAGGCAACATCTTCCAGGGCGAGCTGACGCTCGAGCAGCTCTTCTTCCTCCGTCCTGCTGCGGGCTGGGCGCAGTATCGAACGCCGGTCCGCAACCTCTTCATGTGCGGGTCGGCCACGCATCCCGGCGGCGGCATCATGGGCGCGCCCGGGCGAAACGCGGCAATGCGAATCCTCAAGGAAACGAAGGCGTAGCGCCGAGCGATGGCTGATCCCGTCGTCATCGTCGGCGCCGGCCACAACGGCCTCACCGCGGCGTTCTATCTCGCGAAGGCCGGGATCAAGTCCGTCGTGCTCGAGCGTCGCGCTGCGGTCGGCGGTGCGGCGGTGACCGGCGATCTGGCGCCGGGGTTTCGATGTCCGACACTGGCGCACACGCTCGGGCCGCTGCGCGCGTCGATCGTGCGCGACATGCAGCTTGCCGCGCGCGGCGTGGAGCTCCTGCGGCCGGAACCGCGCCTCCTGATCCTCGCCCCGGACGGTCGCGCGCTGGCATTCTCCACGAGCGTGGATCGGACCGTCGACGCGATCCGATCGATCTCTGAAACCGACGCGGCAAACTATGCGGGCTTCTGCGGCACGCTCGATCGCCTCGGCGGATTTCTGTGCGAGCTGCTCGAACGGACACCGCCCTCGCTCGACGGGCCCGGAGTGGGCGAGCTCTGGGATCTGCTCAAGACCGGCCGGCGGTTCCGCGCGCTGGGCCGAAGCGACGCGTTCCGTCTGCTGCGCTGGATGCCGATGTCCGCCGCCGATCTCGTCGGCGAATCGTTCTCGAGCGATCTGGTTCAAGCCGCGATCGCTGCGCGCGGGATCTTCGGCGTCGCGCAGGGCCCGTGGTCTGCGGGCACCGGCGCGGCGCTGCTGCTGAATGCCGCTGTCGATCCCGCTCCAGGCGGCAGCAGCGTCACCGTGAAAGGCGGACCCGGCGCGCTGACGCGGGCGATGGCGGACGCGGCGAGACAGGCAGGCGCCGAGATTCGAACGGGCGTCTCCGTCGCGCGCGTGTCCGTGCGCGACGGCCGCGCGACGGGCGTCGTCCTGGAGGACGGCACCGAGCTGCCGGCACGCGCGGTGGTGTCGAACGCGGATCCGAAGCGCACGCTGCTCCACCTCATCGACCCGATCGAGCTCGATCCGGGATTCCTGACGCGCATCAGGAACTATCGAACACCCGGCGTTTCGGCGAAGGTGAACCTCGCGCTGAGCGCGCTGCCAGCGTTCACCGGCGTCGCGAACCCGTCGGACTTGAAGGGGCGGGTGCAGATCGGCCCGTCGATCGACTATCTCGAGCGCGCGTTCGACGCGTCCAAGTACGGAGAGATCTCGGCGGAGCCGTATCTCGACATCACGTTCCCCAGCCTGCACGATCCGTCTCTCGCGCCGGCGGGAGCGCACGTCATGTCGGTCTACGTCCAGTTCGCGCCGTTCAGGCTCGCGAACGGAGGCTCATGGAAGGACGCCCGGCAGGAATTGTCGCGGCGGGTGCTCTCGACACTGTCGGGGTACGCGCCGGGCATCGAGCGGCTGGTGGTGGAACAGCAGGTCATCACGCCGGAGGATCTCGAAACGATCTACGGACTGACGGGCGGACACATCCTGCACGGTGAGCCGTCGCTCGATCAGCTGTTCACCATGCGGCCCGTTCTGGGCTGGGCGCAGTACCGGACGCCGATCGATGGTCTCTACCTGTGCGGCTCGGGCACGCATCCGGGCGGCGGCGTCACGGGAGGATCGGGACAGAACGCGTCGAAGGAAATCGTCAGGGATCTTCGATGACCGCGCGCGTCGGTGCGTCCCTGGCGGTGGTCACGGTCGCGCTGCTGACGGCTGCCTGGCGGCAGCCGGCGCGCGCGCCCTTCGGATTCTTCCAGGCTCGCGCCGCCGCGCACCTCGCGCTCGAACGGGATTTTCTGAAGCTGCCCGCGGCAACCCGGATTCTCGACGCGCATCGCTTCCTCACGGCAAAGCCTCACCTTGCGGGCTCCGATCGCGATCGCGAGCTGGCCGAGTGGACACGCGACCGCTTTCGGGACTTCGGACTCGACGAGGTCGCGATCACCACCCACGAAGTGCTCCTGCCGTGGCCCGAAGAAGTGACCGTGGAGCTGACGGCGCCGAAAGCATGGCGCGCGTCGATGCGCGAGGACCCGATTCCGGGTGATGCGTACACGCAGATCAGCGTCGAGGAAGCCGGTCTTCCGTACCACGCCTACTCGGCCTCGGGCGACGTCACCGCGCCGGTCGTCTACGCCGGCAGCGGCAACCCTGCCGAGTACGACTGGCTCGCGGCGCGCGGGATTGACGTGCGCGGCAAGATCGCGCTGGTGCGCTACTCGGTGCCCTACAGCTACCGTGGATTCAAGGCGCTGACCGCTCAGCAGCGCGGCGCCGCCGGAATCCTGATCTATTCCGATCCCGCGGACGACGGGTACGTGAAAGGCAAGGTGTACCCGGAGGGTCCGTGGGGGCCCGAGAGCCACATCCAGCGCGGCGGCATCGTGTACGACTTCCTCGTGCCCGGCGACCCGCTGACGCCCGGATGGGCGTCGCTGCCGAACGCCCGCAGGATCCCTGCGGCGGACGCCGTGTCGCTCCCGCGGATCATCAGCGCGCCCCTGTCGTACAAGGACGCGCGCGTCATTCTCGAGTCGCTGGACGGTCCTGAAGTGCCGCCAGCCTGGCGCGGTGCGCTGCCGCTCACCTATCGTGCCGGGACCGGATCGACGGTTGCGCGCCTGAGAGTCCGCGCCGACGATCGCGTCAGGCCGATCTGGACCGTCACGGGCATGATCCGCGGCAGCGAGCGGCCCGACGACGTGGTCGTCGTCGGCAATCATCGCGACGCGTGGATCTACGGGGGCGTCGATCCGTCGAGCGGATCCGCGGCGCTGATGGAGCTGGCGCGGACGCTGGGGATCCTCAAGCGGAGCGGATGGACGCCGAACCGATCGATTCTGTTCGCGAGCTGGGACGCCGAGGAGTTCACGCTGACCTCCTCCACGGAATGGGGCGAGCAGCACGAGCCGTGGCTGCGCGCGAACGCCGTCGCGTACCTGAACGTCGACAGCGCCGCGTCGGGGCCGGAGCTCGCCGTGTCGGCCGTGCCGGCGTTGAACCGCGTGATCCAGGAGGCGGCGCTCGCGGTGCGCGATCCTGCCTCGCGCCTGACGCTGGCGGCACGCACACGCGATCGCGCGACGCGCGAGCGCGGTGCGCTGCCGACCGGATCCGCCACCGACCTGGTCGACAACCGTCTTGGCAGCGGCTCGGACTACACGGTGTTCCTGAACTTCCTCGGCGTGCCGATCGCTGATCTGTCCTTCGACGGACCGTACGGCGTGTATCACTCGATCTACGACAATCACAACTGGGTCGCGCGAATCGGCGATCCCGGTTTCCGCTATCACGTCGCGCTCGTGCAGTTGTGGGGACTCATCGCGCTGCGGCTCGCGGACGCCGACCTCGTTCCGCTCGACTACGAACCGTATGCGGCACGCATCGCCGAGTTCGCGTCGGAAGTCGACACGCGCTGGAGCGCCGCTCGACCGAACGGGCCGCCGGCACGAATGGCCGACGTCATCGCCGCCGCCAACGACATGCGCGAGGCGGCCAGGCGCTTCGAGCGCCGTCGGGAGACGGTCGCTCGCGAAGGCAATTCCGAAATCGCCCGACAGCTGAACAGGCAGCTGCTGGCCGTCGAGCGCGCGCTGCTCGACAGCGACGGGATCCCCGGCCGTCCCTGGTACCGTCACCTCGTCTACGCGCCGAAGTTCACCTACGCGCCCGAAGTGCTGCCCGGGGTCGCGGAGGCGGTGGACACGGCGGACTTCACCCGCGCCGACGCGCAGGCGATCCGGCTGGCGGCGGCAATTCGACGCGCAACGGCCGCGCTCGACATCTCCGTCATTCGCGATCCGTAATCCCCGGAAATTTTTCGAAAGTCGCAGCAAATGCTGCAGATCGGGCTGGCGCCCCAGTCGAAGAGGTCGCATACAATGGGCCCTTCGAAACAAGCGGGGAGACCGATGGATGCCAGCCAAGGTGCTCTCGAATATCGCGCGCTGATCCTCGTCGTCCTGCTGCTGTCGTACGGCGCAGTGGGCGCGCGGCAGCCTGCGGTACGCGTGGCCCTGCCGCTCCCCGTCCCCGCTCAACAGATCGCGGACGCGCTCGAGATCGCCTCCATCGATCGCGCCCAGTTCGTCCTCAACATCGTCCGCACGCTGTTCGCGATCGGCGTGACCGAAGGCGACCTCAGGCAACGCGCGAAGCTTCGTGCGGTGCTCGAAGGAAGCGCCGGCGTTCGTGGCGAGCTGGTTCCGCTTCCGCTCGACGCGTCGATCTGGCGGGAAACGATCTTCGGGCGGCCCGTGCCGGACGATCAGATGATGGGCGCGATCCTCATCGATCGGAGAACGGCTCTCCTCTATCACGGTCTTGCGGGACTCGACGACGAGACGCTCGCGTGGCTGGGACCGGAACGGGAAACCCTGCAGCATCTGCTGCGGCATGCGGGCGCGTTCGCGGTGTTCGGCCCGAGCATTCGGGTGCAAGCCGGCAAGGTCCTCGTGCCCGGGGGAGTGGATGCGGAACCGATGTGGCAGGAAATCGTCGGCGCCGATCCCGCGAAGCCGGCCGCCTTCGTCCGGCGGCTCTTCGGCGACGAGCACGGACAGCTTGCGTGGTTCTACGACTCGCTGTCGCAACTCGACGACACCAGGCTGCGATTCGCGCTCGGTGCGCACCTGCCTGCAGGCGCCCGCGTCGATCGCGCGCGCGCGCTGCTCGAGGTGTTCGAGAACAGCGGTAGCGAGTGGCGGCCCGAGAGCCAGCCGTTCACACGGCGTCCGCTGGATCCCGCGCTGACGCTCGCGCTCGTCGACGTCAAGCCGGACGGCACGATTGCGGGCCCGCCGCAGCGTGCGTTCTGGGATCGCATCTTCAACGACGAGAACCAGTCGATCGGCGGGACGGTCCGCGAGATCAGCAGCGACGGCGCGTCGGTGGACCCCGCGTGGATCACGGCGCGCGTCCACCGCGCGCCGGTCGACGTCGGGCGCCGCCGCCTCGAAGCCTTCCTCTTCGCCCAGCGCGTGTTTCCGCTCGTGCAGAACGCGGATGCGTCCGTCGCGACGGCGCTCCGCGCGCAGCTCGCCTTTCCGGCGCTCGCCTCGACGCTCGAGCGCGCCGGCGTGAGATCCGCGCCGACGATGGTGGCCGCAGCCGCGCGCGCCGAGGCGCTCAATCAGATCGGCGACACTCAACGGCGGCGCGTCGCCATCCTGCAGTTTCAGGCACTCCTCGGGATCTTCGAACGGATGAATCGCGCGGGCCGCATCCCGCGTGGAACGTTCGACGCGATCGTCGCGGACCTCGCGAAGATCGATCTGTCGGGCAAGGGCTATGAGGGCAGGCTCGCCGCGTGGCTCAAGAAGGATCTGGCCGGACGTCCGCAGCTGACGGCGAACGAGACCACCGACCCGCTCGAGGACGCGCTGCTTGCCGCAATGGCCGGCGTGGTCGAGACAACGGCCGGCAACCGGGTCGTCGAATGGGAGGGCCGGCCGTACCGCGTGAGCGCCGCGCGCGCGGAACAGCTTCGCCTTCGCCGCCTCCGCGAACGGCAGGGCGGGCTGTCGCTGACGGCTGCCCTCGACGGCGTCGGGAAACAGGGTGACAAGGGCGAAGCGGCGCTCGCAGACACCCTCACGTCGATCCTGTACGCCGCGTATCTCGGCGATCCTGACGGCCCGGCCGTCGCGACGAGCAACATCGCCCTCAGGCACGATCTGGGCGTAACGACTGCGCTCGGGCTCCGGGGCGCCTGGAAGCTGCCGGCGGAAACCCACACGCCGAAAGGCTGGCGCGTCACTGGATCGCTCCTCGGCCTCGACGTGGCGCTCGCACGCATGGCGCTGCGCCGGCTCGACTCGAACGTGATGCCGCCCGAGCCGCGGATGGTGTCCGCCGAACGACAGACGGCCGCGCTCTCCGTGGCGCTGCTCAATCCAATGAAGTTGAGCGACGCCGCGCGGGACGAGATTGCCGCTGCGCTCGGTCGCGGCCGGGCGAGGCTCGCGGCCGTCGACGGCGATCGGATGGCCATCGACGCGGTCGCACGGGATGCGGGCCTGAGCGCGTGGCGCCGCGAGGCGCTCGCGTGGACGGCCGCGCACGATCGCGAGAACCTGGCCTCGCAGCTGTCGCTCGTCGAGGTGATGTGGCTCGGCAAGCCGCGAACGTCCGAGGCGATCTCCCTCGATGGCTGGGGCGCGGCGGTGCTGCCGCTGAACGGCTGCGTGTGCCTGGTGATGCCGCGCGCGGCGCCCTGGGAGTCGCTGATCGGCCGGCCGTCGCTCGGCCTGCTCGCCACCCGCGGCGCCGACGTCGCCATTCTCGTCGCCGATACGCTTGCATCACTGAAGATGCCCGCCGAGATCGCGCCCGGCGTGATCGCGTTCGCGATGCAGGAGGTCATGGATCAGGCTCGACCGTCGCACTTCGACGACTGGTCGGAGTTCACCCGCGCCGCCAAAGCCGTGCCGCACGGCACGCTCGTCGATTTCATCGCCGCCCAGGCTGCGGGCGGTCCGCTCCTCCCGGCGAAATCGGGACAGGATCGGCACTGAACGCCATGCTCACGCCAAACCCACGCCTTCTCGCGGTCGCGATCGCGGTATCCGCCGGCCTGGTCGTTTCGGCACGTCAGCAGGCGACCGTGCGGATCACGTCGCCGGTTGACGACGCGTATGTGAGCGGGCTGATGCGCCTGACCGCGGTCATCGAACCACCGGCCGCGACCCGCAACGTCAAGGAAGTGACCTTCTTCGCGGATGCAAAAAAGGTCTGCACCGTCTCGCGGCAGCCCTTCCAGTGCGACTGGGACGCCGGCGACCGCGTCGTCGAGCACACCATCCGGGTGACCGCCGAGATGATCAAAGGAGAACGTGCGGCCGCGACGGTACATACGCGCGGCGTCAAGTTCGCCGAGGCCGTCGACGTCGACGTCGTGCAGCTCACCGTCGTGGTCACCGACGGCGGGCGCTTCGTCAGCGGCCTGAAAGCCGAAGACTTCAAGGTGTACGACAACGACCGGCCGCAGGCGATCACGAGCTTTGAATCGGAGAACATCAGCCTCGAGATGGTCGCGGCGCTCGACGTGAGCTCGAGCATGCGCGATGCGCTGCCGCGGGTGAAGGAATCCGCGAAGCGCTTTCTCGGCGGCCTTCGCCCCGGCGATCACGTCACGCTCCTCGCGTTCAACGACATCGTCTACACGCTGACGCAGCGGACGCGCGATCAGGCCGCGCGCGCGCTGGCGATCGACCGCATGCGGGCGTGGGGCGGCACCGCGCTCTACGACGTCGTCGTCGACGCACTGCGGCGCCTCGAACGCCAGACCGGCCGCCGATCGCTCCTGCTCTTCAGCGACGGCGACGATCAGTCGAGCCACGCGACGCTCGAGGCGGCGATGGCGCACGCCGAGAGCAGCGACGCGACCATCTACGCGATCGGGCAGGGACGCGCGGTCACGCACGCGCGATCTGCAGGCCGTGCTGCATCGATTCGCGGAAGCCAGCGGCGGACGGAGCTTCTTCACCGAGGACGTCGAGCGGCTCGACAAGTTCTTCGAGGAGATTCTCGAGGACCTGAGCAATCAGTACATGATTTCCTATTCGTATCCGGATGCGGAACGCGACGGACAGTGGCACAAGGTCCGCCTCGAGGCCGCGGGCGGCAAGTATGAGGTCCGCGTAAGGCCAGGCTACCGGCTCAATCGAAACTAGTCCGCTGATGAGACACCAGGCCTGGCTCGTCGTGGCGGCACTCGCGGCATCGCTTGCGTACGGCACCGGCGCCGCCGGCCAGGACGCGCAGGCGCAGCAGCCGCCACCGACCCAGCCGCAGCCGCCGCCGACGTTCAGGTCCTCGGTCGATCTCGTCGCCGTCGACGTCAACGTGATCGGCGACGGAAAGGCGATCTCGGGTCTCCGGGCCGAGGACTTCGCGCTGACCGTGGACGGCAGCCCGAGGCGTCTCTCGTCGGTCGAGTACGTCGCGACGATGGGTTCGGGAAAACCGGCGGCGAGTCCGCCGGTTTCGCCGACGTTCAGCACGAACGCCGTCGCGGGCGGACGCCTGATCCTCTTTGTCGTCGATCAGGGGAGCATCGGGCCGGGCCGGGGCCGCGCCGCGATGGAGTCGGCGGTGCGTTTCATCTCCCAGCTTTCTCCGGCCGACCGGGTAGGCCTCGTCACGATTCCCGGCATCGGCGCGCAGATCGACTTCACCAACAACCACGCATTGGTGCAGGCGGCGCTGCCGCGCCTCGTCGGCCAGGCCGAAACGTTCCCCACCCAATACCGGATCGGCGTGTCGGAAGCGCTCGCGGTGCAGCAGTCGGATCGCGTGGCCGTCACCACGATGGTCGAGCGGGAGTGCGGCGGCCTCAAGGTCCCCGAAGAGATCGAGTTCTGCCGGACGCAGGTGTTGAGGGATGCGACCGGCATCTACTCGCTCATTCGCGAGCGGACGCACAGTTCGCTCTCGGTGCTGCGACAGCTCATCGAGCGTCTCGGCCAGACGCCGACGCCGAAGACGATCGTCTACGTGTCGGAGGGCCTGATTCTCGATCGCCTGTCCGAGATCACATGGCTTGGCCCCACGGCGGCGCGCGGCCACGTCACAATCCACGTGCTGCAGCTCGAGGCGCCCACCGCCGACGCCTCGGCGGCGCGCGAAGCGGCGACGCCGGGGCGCGATCGATCGCTCTCGCGCGAAGGTCTCGATTGGCTGGCCGGCAACACGCGAGGCGCCATCTTTCCGATTGCCGCCGGAGCCGATATCGCCTTCAACCGCCTCGCGCTCGAGCTCTCGGGCTACTACCTTCTCAGTTTCGAGCCCGAGGCCACCGACCGCGATGGAAAGCCCCACAAGATCAAGGTCGCCGTGCAAGGAAAGACGGGGCTCGAGATCCGCGCGCGCGGCGAGTTCACGATCGCCTCCGGCGGCGCACCGAGGACGGACGACGTCGTGCTCGCCGAGATGCTGAAGGCCCCGTTCCTCTCGAACGAGATCGGTCTGAAGCTGTCGGCCTACACGCTGCGGGACACGGAGAGCGACAAGCTGCGGATCCTGATGGCCACCGAGATCGATCGCACGGGCAATCCGGACGGCAAGCTGGCGCTCGCGTATTTCCTGACCGACGACACAGGCCGCGTCGTCGGAAGCCAGATCGATCACGAGGTGAAGACGCCGGTCGACCCGGCGAACAACCTGCAGACCTACACGGGGTTCATCGTCAGCGGGGCGACGGGTGCGCACGTGCTCAAAATCGCCGTGGTCGACGACCGGGGACGGCGGGGCAGCGTCGAGCACTCGTTCAAGGCCGCCCTGACGACGCTGGGCCCGTTCCGCGCGACGGATCTGCTGATTGTCGACGAGCGGACGGCCAGCGGCGGCGCCACGCCGTCGATCTCCCGCGAGTTCACGTCAGGAATGGTGAACGGATACGTGGAGCTGTACTCGGACTCCTCCGACGCGTTGAAGAACGCGACCGTGATCTTCGAGGTCGCGCAGAATGAAGGCGCGCGCGCGCTCGACGGCGCGGCCGGAAAGGTCCAGCCTGCGACGAACGATCTGCCGAACAAACGAGCCATCGAGGGATCCGTGCCCACGGCGCTCCTGCCGCCTGGCGACTACGTGGTCCGCGCTGTCGTCAGCGTCGACGGACAGAAGATCGGATACGTCGCGCGGCCGCTCCGGGTGGGCCGGACGGTGACGACGGCGGCTGCGAAGCCGGCGCCCGGTGTTGGCCTGAGACCGAAAAGCGTCATCCCCTTCGCCTCGCGCATCGATCGGTTCGACAGCAAGTCGGTGCTGACGCCCCAGGTCGTCGGCTTCTTCATGGATCGCCTCAACCTTCCTTCGCGCGGCGAACCGAACGCGGCTGCGGTCGCCGCCCTCGCGCGAGAGGGCCGCTTCGACGAGGCGGTGCAGTCCCTGAGCACGCGGACCGGAACGCTTCCCGCGTCGTTCCTCAGCGGTCTCGCGTTGTACTCGAAGGGAGATCTCGAAGCGGCGGCGGCGAAGTTCCGCGAAACGCTGCGCCTCGATTCCGAGTTCTTCCCCGCGGCGTTCTATCTCGGATCCTGCTATGCGGCGGGCGGACGCGACGACGTCGCCGTCGGCGCCTGGCAGCTGTCGCTCGTGACGGAGAGCGAAGCGCCGTTCATCTACACGCTGCTGGGAGACGCGCTGATGCGGCTGCCGGAACCGCAGTCCGCCCTCGAGATCCTGACCGAGGCCGAAGCCGAGTGGCCGGACAGCGAAGAAGTTCAGTTCCGGCTCGGCACCGCGTACGCGCTGATCGGCAAGCGCGTCGAAGCCCTGCAGAAGCTCGAGCCGTACCTCGACAAACATCCGGAAGATCACGAGCGCCATTACGTCGCGCTGCGGATGCTCTACCAGGCGAAGTCGGAGGGAAAGCCGGTCCGATCCGCCGCCGAAGATCGCGCCCTCTTCAAGCGGTGGGCGTCCGCGTACGCGGCCGTCAAGGGACCTCAGCTGGCGCTCGTCGAGCAGTGGCAGCGCTCAATGGGTCGCTGACCTCCCACCCCGGGTCTCCCCCGGCTGGGTACCTGGCGACAAGGGTCTGACCCCAGTGTCCGGATCCGCACGATTCAACCCACGTGGGAGGGGGCCGGTCTAACCCGGGCAAGACTGATTGCAGAAAACGCAACGTACCTCGACCGGACGTTGTGCAGATTCTTACAGTTTGGAGAGGTCGTTCATGGCCAGGTCGAAACGAATTGCGGTCATTGCCATCCTGGCGTTCTGCGCCATGGCGGGATCAGCGGGTATCGCTGAGCGCGCGTCTGGCGTTCCCGCGAAACCCGACGATCGCGTCATCGTGCACGTCCTGAACCGGCTGGGTTTCGGCGCGGCGCCGGGCGACATCGATCGCGTGCGCCGCACCGGCCTTCAGGCATACATCGATCAGCAGCTCCAGCCCGAACGCCTGGCCGACAACGGTATGAAGGCCCGGCTCGCGTCGTTCGAGACGCTGACGATGTCCACGCGTGAGCTGGCGACGGAGTACATCGTGCCGGCGCAGATGGCGCGGCGCGAAGCGCAGCGGCGCCAGGCCGCGAGCGATCCGTCGAAGGCGTCCGACAGCCAGGCGGGCACGCCGGCCGCCGCCGCGGCACGCCGCGAGACGATGACGCCCGAGCAGGCCGAAGCGGTCCGCATGGAGCGGCAGGCGCTGACCGATCTGATGCAGGCGAAGATCCTGCGCGCCGCCTACAGCGAGCGTCAGCTCGAAGAAGTCATGGTGGACTTCTGGTTCAACCACTTCAATGTCTTCTCGGGCAAGGGCCAGGTCCGCGTCTACCTCAACGAGTACGAACGCGACACGATTCGACCGCACGTGCTCGGCAAGTTCCACGATCTGCTCGAAGGCAACGGCGGAGAGCCCGGCGATGTTGTTCTACCTGGACAACTGGCAGAGCGCGGCGGCCGAAGGCGCGCAGACGCTCGAACGGGGCACGGTGGACCGGCCATTCGATCCCCGAAACCGCGGACGCTCCCCGCGGATGCGGCCGGGACAGCCGAACCGGCCCGGAACGCTGGCCGACGTTCCCGGCGCGCAGAACAGGCGGCGCGGGCTCAACGAGAACTACGCGCGCGAGCTGATGGAGCTGCACACGCTCGGCGTCGACGGCGGCTACACGCAGAAGGACGTCCAGGAAATGGCGCGCGCGTTCACCGGGTGGACGATCGCGAACCCGCGGCAGGGAGGATCATTCCAGTTCGAGCCGCGGATGCACGACGCGGGCGAGAAGGTCGTGCTGGGCCATCGGATCAAGGCGGGCGGCGGCAAGTCCGACGGCGATGAGGTGCTCGCCTGCTTGCGAAGCACCCGTCGACGGCGCGCTTCGTCGCTACCAAGCTGGCACGCCGCTTCGTCGCGGACGATCCGCCGAAGGCGCTCGTCGATCGCGCGGCGCGCCGCTTCCTCGAGACCGACGGCAGACATCCGCGAGGTGGTGCAAGACGATCGTCACGTCGGACGAGTTCTTCGCGCAGGAGGCGTATCGGGCGAAGGTCAAGTCACCGTTCGAGTTCGTCGTCAGCGCGGTGCGTGCGACGGGCATCGACGTCACCAACGCGATGCCGCTCGTGCAGGCCGTTCGCAGCCTCGGCATGCCGCTCTACGGCTGCCAGCCGCCGACGGGCTACGCCGACAAGGCCGAAGCGTGGGTGAACTCCGGGGCGCTGCTCAACCGCATGAATTTCGCGGTCTCTTTGACATCGGCCAATGCCCGCGGCAACACGGCGAGGCCGGCACCGCAGCGCGGTACGCCGCCCGTTCGCATCACCAGCGATGCTCTCGTGGCGTCGGCGCTTGCGGGAGAGCTCTCCGCATCGACGGCTGCGACCGTCGCGAAGGCCGGCGCGCAGCCGCAGGCGCTCGCTCTCGTCCTCGGCTCCCCGGAATTCCAGAGAAAGTAGGACGGTCATGATTTCTAGACGCGTGTTTCTCAGGGACGGCGGGCTCGCGCTGGTCAGCCTCGGCTTCGCTCCGCAGTTCCTCGCGCGGACCGTCGCCGCCGCGGGAGCTCCCGCGCGCAAGGTGCTCATGACGATCTTCCAGCGCGGCGCGGTCGACGGCCTGAACATGATCGTGCCCTTCGGCGAACGCGACTACTACGCGTCGCGGCCGAGCATCGCCATCGCGCGGCCGGGATCGTCGCCGGACGCGGCGCTCGATCTCGACGGGTTCTTCGGCATGCATCCGCGCATGGCGCCGCTCAAGCCGCTCTACGATGCGCGACAGCTCGCGGTCGTCCACGCGTGCGGATCGCCCGACGGCACCCGCTCGCACTTCGACGCGCAGGACTACATGGAGACGGCGACGCCCGGCGTCAAGAGCACGCAGGACGGCTGGCTGAACCGCTACCTGCACGCGCGCGAGCACGAGCGCGCGACGCCGTTCCGCGCGGTGGCCATGGCGCCGCAGCTGCCGCGCACGCTGCAGGGCCTCGCCCCCGCGCTCGCGATCGGACAGATTGGACAGTTCGGGATCCGCGCCGGCCAGTCGACCGACATGGTGCAGGCATCGTTCGAGGCCGAATACGCCGCGGCCGCGAACGGCGTGCTGAACCGGACGGGACGCGACGCGTTCGACGCGGTCAAGATGCTCAAGGAAGCCGACCCCGCGCGCTACGCGCCGGAGAACGGCGCGGAATACCCGCGTTCCCCGTACGGCGACGCGCTCAAGCAGATCGCGCAGCTGATCAAGGCGGATGTCGGGCTCGAGGTGGCGTTCGCGGAGACGGGCAACTGGGACCATCACGCGCAGGAGGGCGCCGCCGTCGGACAGCTGGCCAATCGCCTCGACGACTTCTCGGCGAGGCATCGCGGCGCTCGTGCGCGATCTCGGCGATCGCATGAACGACGTCGTCATTCTGACGATGTCGGAGTTCGGCCGCACGGTAGGCGGAGAACGGCAACCGCGGCACCGATCACGGACACGGCAACGCGATGATGATCGTCGGCGGCGGGGTCCGCGGCGGAAAGGTCTACGGCCGGTGGCCCGGCCTCGCGCGCGAGCAGCGCTACGACGGACGCGATCTCGCCGTCACGACCGATTTCCGGACCGTCTTCGCGGAAGTTGCAGGCGGCCACCTCGGCCTGACGAACACGGCGCACGTGTTCCCGGGGTTCAACGGACCGCTCTCGGTCGGCACGCTCGCGAAATGAGGGTCGCATTCCTGTAGTGTCCGCCTTCAGGCGGACTTGACGGGTCCGGCTAAAGCCGGACACTACAGGTGTCTGGTGTCGTGTTTGACTAGACTGTAGGGGTGAAACTCACCGAGCTTCGCACTCCTGCCGTCCTCGTCGATACCGCGCGCGTGGCGCGGAACATCGACCGCATGCAGGCCGCGGCGGACGCGCGCGGCATTCGCCTCCGGCCGCACGCCAAGACGCACAAGCTCCCGGACATGGCCCGACGCCAGATCGCGCGCGGCGCGGTCGGCATCTGCTGCGCGAAGCTCGGCGAGGCCGAGGTCTTTGCGGACGCCGGCATCGAGGACATCCGGCTCCCCTATCCTCTCCACCCCGTCAACGCCGATCGCGTGCTCGCGCTGCTCGATCGCACCCGGCTCTCTTTCATCGTCGACGATCCGGCGGTCGCGCGGCAGTGGTCCGCGTGCCTGAGTGGAGCCGGACGAACGGTCGACGTCCTCGTCAAGGTCGACGTGGGATTTCACCGCTGCGGCATCGATCCCGATCGCCCCGATGCCGATCGACTGGTGGCGCGAATCGCGGAGCTGCCCGGACTTCGCTTTCGCGGACTGCTGAGCCATGCCGGCCAGGCGTACGGCGCGGCGTCGGAACAGGAAGCCGCGGCGATTGCCGCAACGGAAGCACGGCTGCTCACGACGCTCGCGGAGCGCGCGGGTGCAATGGGCGCGCGCGTGGACGAGATCAGCGTCGGCGCCACGCCGACGGCGCGTTTCAGCGTGCAAGAGGACGGCATCACGGAGATCCGTCCTGGAAACTACATCTACTACGACCGCACGCAGGTCGGCGCTCGGAGCGGCCGCCTGGGACGATTGCGCGTTGACCGTCCTCGCGCGCGTGGTCAGCACGCCGGCACCGGATCGGTTGATCCTCGATTCAGGCAGCAAGACCCTTTCGAACGATGTGGCGCGCGGGTTTGGAAGCACGCCAGGCCACGGCGTCGTGTTCGCCGATCTCGAGACGCGTGTTCCCGACGAGTCGCTGCTCGTCGAACGCCTGTCGGAAGAGCACGCCAACGTGCGCGTGCTCGACGGCGGTCGCGGGCTGAAGACCGGCGATCTCGTCCGGGTGCTTCCCAACCATTCGTGCGTCGTCTCGAACCTCGTCGACGCGGTGTGGCTCGTCGACGGGGACGGCGGGGACGCGCGCGTCGAAAAGATGGATGTTGCCGCGCGCGGACGGATCGCATAGTAGAATACGTTTCCACCCTATATGGCCAAAGAGCTGCCAGGCGAAGCACTCGGTCTCGTCGAAACGCGCGGCCTCGTCGGCATGATCGAAGCTGCCGACGCGATGGTCAAGGCGGCGAACGTCGTCTTCGTGGGATGGCAGAAGGTCGATGCCGGGCTCGTCACGGCCATCGTGCGGGGCGACGTCGCGTCGGTCAAGGCCGCGACGGACGCGGGCGCCGCAGCAGCGCGGCGCGTCGGAGAGCTCGTCGGCGTGCACGTGATCCCGCGACCCGCGGACGGGCTCGACAAGATCTTTCCAATCGGCTGACGCCAGTCAGGCCGGCTCTCCTCTCGGCTTTCCCTTCTTTCGCTTCCGTTTGCGCGTCGAGTGCACCTTCGCGGTCAGCTCGCGGAATGCCGGTTCGCCTCCCACGACGAGAAGCGGCTGGGCCGGATCGCGAAGCACGTTGAAGAACTCCCCGCGATCCGTCCGCGCGTAGACGTCGCGTCCGTCGGTCAGGAGCGTCAACGGACCGGCGCCGCCGATCACGTCGAACAGGCGAACGCCGAAGTCGTCTCGAAGGGTCTCGAGCAGCTGACGAATCCGGCCGACGGTCATGCCCTGGCGCCGGAGATCGGCGAGCACCATCAGCTCGAGAAGATCGACAGGCGTGTAGCGCCGCTCCGTGAATCCGCCGGCGGCCGTGGGCTTTGGCGCGACCGCTGACTGCAACAGCCGCTTTTCATCCCACCATTGAAGCTGACGCGCCGAAAGCCCCGTCAACCCGGCGACTTCTCGAGCGCTGTAGGTGTTCTTGAGCTGCATGTCCGTCGACGGCGGCGCGCCTACGTGCCTCCCATGGCCGCGGCGAGCTCGGCAGCCCGCAGGGCTCCGGCAAAGTCTTTTTCCGTGAGACCGCCTTCGCTGTGCGTCGAGTATGTGAGGGTCACCCGCTTGTAGTTCACGACGATGTCGGGGTGATGATCGGCGGCTTCGGCGTCGAAACCCAGCCGGACGAGAAACGCGAGAGCGTCGGCAAAGCCGCCGAAGGTGTAGACCCGTCGAATCGCGGCCCCCTCTAAACCCCACCCGGACAGCTTCTTGAGCCGTTCCGCCGCCTCTGCCGCACCAATGGTCGCCATGCGCAGAAGCATACTCCCAAGCCCGGCGATCGATCGCCCGGAACCCCGCCTGCCCACCATGCGTCTAACGGTGTTAAACTACTGAACGGTGTTCAGTGCTGGTCTTTCCAGGGGGTTTTGTTGGGAGTCAAGGAACGTCAGGAACGGGAGCGGGAAGCGGTTGCACGGGCCATTCTCGACGCGGCGCGGGATCTGTTCGTCGCCGAGGGCTATCACAACGTATCGATCAGGAAGATCGCCGAGCGCGTCGAATACAGCCCGGCGTCGATCTACAGCTACTTTCCCAGCAAGGACGACATCTTTTTTGCCCTGGCCGAGGAAGGCTTCCGGATCCTCTTCACACCGGTTGACGACTGCGCGCTCTCGGGTGGCGCTTCGTCGGACGTGCTCGATCTCCTGCGCCGAGCCTATTGGCGGGTGTACGAGTTCAGCCGATCTCACCCCGAGTACTTCGCGCTCATGTTCGTGGACCGCACCGTCCCCCGCATCAACAAGAACTGGCAGCGGTTCGGGTTCGTCCGGGAGATGAAGGGGCGGATCGGCGAGACGATTCAGCGCGCGATCGACGAGGGGCACTTTCCCGCGGGGTCCTCGTCGGACGCCATCAGCCGCGTGCTCATGACCGCCATCATCGGCGCCGCCGTCGGCCGGCTGTGCCACCGGGTCGAGCCCGGAGAAAACTCCGACGCGCTCGCGCGCGACACGCTCGAAGCTACGCTCACCGGCCTGCGCTCCGGCTCGCCCGTGACGTTTGTTCCCGTGAAAGAGGAATGCGGAGACGCATGAGCCCGCTCTCGTGACCGTTCAGTCGCACATGAAAGAGGATCGAATGACTCGCCGGCGTTTTCATCATCTGGTTTCCCGAAACGCGCTCCTCCCCGTTCTCCTGCTGTTGTCGCTTCAGGCAACCGGTTGTTCGACCAAGGCGGAGACGGCACCTGACGCGGCGAAAGCCACCGAGCCGCTCGCGATCGCCACGACGGCGGTCGAGAGCCGGTCGATCGATCGCTACCTTCGCCTGACGGGCTCGCTCGTCGCGGATGCCCAGGCGGACGTCAGCGCAGAGACCGCGGGCCGCGTCATCGCCACGCCGGCCGAGCGCGGCATGCGCGTCGCCGAGGGCGCGCTCCTGATTCGGATCTCGCCGTCGGAGACGTCGGCGCAGCTCCAGGAAGCGCAGGCCAACGCGGCGCAGATCGAAGCCCGCCTTGGCCTCAACGGCGCAACGGCCTTCGATCGTACCCGGGTGCCTGACGTGATGAACGCGAAGGCCTCGCTCGATCTGGCCGAAGCGGAGTTCAACCGGATGAAATCGCTCGTCGACCAGAAGGTGATCTCGCAGAGCGAGTTCGATCAGCGCCGCACACAGCTCGAGGCTGCGCGCCAGAACTATCAGGCCGCGCAGAACATGGCGGATCAATCGTACCGATCGCTCGAGGCCGCGCGCGCGCGGACGACCCTCGCGCAGAAAGCCGTCGCGGATACGGCGGTTCGAGCGCCTCTCTCGGGACTCGTCGCGGAGCGGCTCGTCGCCGTGGGCGACTACGTCACGCGCGGTCAGAAGGTCGCGACCGTCGTCCGCGTGGATCCGCTCAGGGTCGAGCTCACGGTTCCCGAGCAGCACGTCTCGCTCGTCAAGGTCGGCCAGGCCGTGCGGCTCACCGTGGACGCGTACCACGGCGAGGAGTTCGCGGCGACGATCCGGTTCGTCTCACCGGCGCTCCGCTCCGATCAGCGCGCGCTGACCGTGGAAGCCATCGCGCCGAACGCTGACGGCCGGCTCAAGCCGGGCCTCTTCGCGACGGCGCTCGTGCGCCAGCCGGACGCCGGGCCGGCGCTGCTCGTGCCCGAGTCCGCTGTCGAAACCGTCGCAGGCACGAGCCGGATCTACGCCGTCGTCAAGGGCGACACGATCGAAGAGCGCATCGTGACCATCGGGGAGAAGGCTCAGGGGCGGATCGAGATCACGAGTGGTATCTCGAAAGGTGAAGTGGTCGCGTCCGAGCCGAAGGGCCGCCTGTCGGACGGTCAGCTCGTGAAGTCCCGGTAAAGGTGCCGTCATGCAGTGGCTTGCTTCAATCTCCGTTCGTCGTCCGGTCTTTGCGACCGTCATCACGCTCTCGCTGACTGTCGTCGGCGCATTCGCATTCACCCGCCTCGGGCTGGATCGGTTCCCGAAGGTCGACTTTCCCACCGTCGTCGTCACGACGCGGTTCCCCGGAGCCGCGCCTGAAGAGGTCGAGACGGAAGTCACCGACCAGATCGAGGAAGCGGTCAACACGATCAGCGGCATCGACGAGCTCCGCTCGAACTCGTCGGAAGGCGTCTCGCAGGTCATCATCGCGTTCCTGCTCGAGAAGGACGGCGACGTCGCCGCGCAGGAAGTCCGCGATCGAGTGAACCGTGTGCTGCCGCTGCTGCCGCGCACGATCGAGCAGCCGACGGTCGAGAAGTTCGATCCCGACGCGGCGCCGGTCATGACGCTGGCGGTTTCGGCGCCGGCTCCGATCCGCGACATCACGGAGTACGCCGACAAGAAGCTTCGACGCCAGCTGGAAAGCGTCAGCGGCGTCGGCCAGGTCGTCGTCGTCGGAGGACGGCCGCGACAGATCAACTTCCTCCTCGACGCCGACAGGCTTCGCGCCTACAACCTCACCGTCACCGACGTGTCCCGCGCCATCCAGACGCAGAACGCGGAGATCCCGGGAGGCCGGGTCGAACAGGGCGCCACCGCGATGACGCTGCGCACGCGCGGACGCGTCGGCGCTGTCGAGAAGTTCGGCGAGATCGTCGTTCGCCAGCGGGAGGGGCATCAGGTCCTGCTCCGTGACGTGGCGACGATCGAAGACGGGATGGCGGAGCCGGAGACGACGGCGAACCTCAATGGCGAGCCTGGCGTGATGCTCACGGTGCGACGGCAGTCCGGCACGAACACGGTGCAGGTGGTCGACGCCGTGAAGGAACGGCTCGCCGAAGTCGCCCCGCTCGCGCCGGCCGGCTACAGCATCCGCGTCGTTCGCGATCTGTCCGAGTTCATCAAGGCGTCGATCGCGAGCGTCGAGGAGCACCTCGTGCTCGGATCGATTCTCGCCGCCGCCGTCGTGCTCGTCTTCCTCTGGAACTGGCGATCCACGTTCATCGCGGCGGTCGCGATCCCGACGTCGATCATCGCGACGTTCGGCCTGATCTGGTACCAGGGCTTCACGCTCAACTCGATGACGATGCTCGCGCTCACGCTAGCCGTCGGTATCGTCATCGACGATGCGATCGTGGTGCTGGAGAACATCTATCGATTCGTCGAAGAGAAGGGCCGGCCGCCGATGCAGGCGGCCGTCGAGGCAACGCGCGAGATCGGCCTCGCCGTCCTCGCGACGACGCTGTCGCTCGTGGCCATCTTCGTGCCTGTCGGGTTCATGGGCGGCATCGTCGGGCGGTTCATGACGAGCTTCGGCTTCACGATGTCGTTCGCGATCCTCGTGTCGCTCGTGGTGAGCTTCACGCTGACGCCGATGCTCGCGTCGCGGTGGATCAAGATGAAGCCCCGGCGCGAAGACGCCGAAGGCCACGCGATCGACGAGAAGACGTCGAGGGACAAGGGCTTCTTCGGCGCGCTCGATCGCGGCTACACGTCGATCCTCGGCTGGTCGCTGGCGCATCGGGGCATCGTCGCCGGGATAGCCGTCCTCGTCCTGCTCAGCAGCGTGCCGTTGTTCATGGTCGCGAACAAGAACTTCCTGCCGAACGACGATCAGGCGGAGTTCGAAGTCGGCCTTCGCGCGCCGGAGGGCACCAGCCTCGAGGCCACGGAGATCATCGCGAACCGCATCGCGAGCCGGATTCAGCAGATGCCCGGCGTCAGCTACACCCTGGTGACGATTGCCGACGATCCGGCGCGGACCCAGAATCTCGGCACGATCTACGTTCGGCTGACCCCCGTGCACGAGAGGGACCGCGATCAGTTCGAGCTGATGAACGTGGTGCGGACCGAGGTGCTTCCCGCGGTCGGCGTGCCGAACCTCCGCACGGGCGTGCGGGCTGTCGCCACGATTGGCGGCGGCGGCAATCAGAACGCGGAGATTCAGTTCACGATCAGCGGTCCCGATCTGAAGAAGCTCGAGCAGTACGCCGGCGCCGTCATCGCGGAGGCGAAGAAGGAGCCGGGCGTGGTCGACCTCGACACGTCGTTGAACGTCGGGAAGCCGGAGCTGTCTGTGAACCTCGACCGGCTCAAGGCCGCGGATCTCGGCGTGCAGATCTCGGATGCCGCCGAGGCGTTGCGCCTGCTCGTCGGCGGCGATCAGGTCACGACGTACAACGAGGGCGGCGAGCAGTACGAGGTCCACGTTCGAGCGGCCGAGGGGAACCGGCAGACGCCGGAGGCCATCGGCCAGCTGACGGTGCCCTCGAGCACGGTCGGCAGCGTGCCGCTCGACAACATCGCCGCGCTGACGCGAGGGACTGCGCCGTCGGAGATCAACAGGCTCAACCGTCAGCGTCAGGTGACCGTGTTCGCCGGCCTGCTGCAGGGCGTGTCGCAGGTGCCGGCGATGGATGCGATGACGCGCGTCGCCGACGGGCTCGGCATGGGTCCGGGCTACAGTACGAGGTTCGCCGGCCGATCGCGCGAGCTTGGGCGCGCGGCGCAGAACTTCCTCATCGCGTTCGGCCTGTCGCTGGTGTTCATGTATCTGATCCTCGCGGCCCAGTTCGAGTCGTGGCTCCACCCCATCACGATCCTGCTGTCGCTGCCGCTGACGTTGCCGTTCGCGCTGCTGTCGATCATCATCACAGGTCAGTCGCTGAACATCTTCTCGGCGCTCGGGCTGCTGGTCCTGTTCGGGGTCGTCAAGAAGAACTCGATTCTGCAGATCGATCACGCGAACCAGCTTCGCGAGCGCGGGATGGATCGCGACCACGCGATGCTGCAGGCGAGCCGGGACCGGCTGCGGCCGATCCTGATGACCACCCTCGCGTTCGTGGCAGGTATGATCCCGCTGGTGCTGTCGAGCGGCGTCGGGTCCGCGACGAACCGCGCCATCGGCTTCGTCATTATCGGAGGGCAGTCGCTCGTGCTTCTTCTTACTCTCGTTGCAACTCCAGTCGCGTACTCGCTGTTCGACGATCTGTCGAAGATCAGGCTCCGGCGGTGGAGACGCGTTGCGGCGCCGGCCGCCGCGACGCTCGTCGCGCTGTCGCTCTGGCCGTCGACCGCGTCGGCCCAGTCGACTCCGGCCACCGCGGCCGCGCCCGTCAGGGCTGCGCAGCCGCAGGCGCCTCCCGCGCAGACCCTGGTCCGGATCACGCGCGACGAGGCGGTCCGGCTCGCGCTCGAAAACAATCCCGATCTCGCCGTCAGCCGGTTCGATCCGGCGATTGGCGATTCGCAGGTCGCGGCCGCGCAGGGCGCGTTCTTGCCGACGCTGCAGACCGGGTTCCTCAGGAACAGTCAGAACGCGCCGCCGACGAACCTCTTCGCGGGCGACGAAGGCACCCAGACCAACCTCTGGTCGGCGAACGTCGGGCTCAACCAGCTCCTTCCGTGGGGAGGCACGTCCTACTCGGCCGGCCTCGACGGGGCGCGCACGTCGACGGACAGCCTCCTGACCAGCCTGAACCCGGAGCTCGGCGCGGGCCTCACGTTCAGCGTGTCGCAGCCGCTCCTCCGCGACTTCCGGATCGATCCGTCCCGCGCGCAGCTCGAAGTCAGCCGCCGCAATCGCGACCTGCTCGGAAGCCGGTTCCGTGAGGCCACGGTCAACACCGGCGCCGATGCCGAGCGCGCGTACTGGCTGCTCGTGGCGGCGAACGCGCTCGTCGACGTCCAGCAGCGCTCGCTCGATCTGGCGCTGGAGCTCGAACGCAACAACCGCGCGCGGGTCGACGTCGGGCAATCGCCGCCGCTCGATCTCGTGGCCGCGCGCGCGGAAGTCGCGCTGCGCCAGGAGAACCTGATCATCGCGCGCACGGCCGCGCTCCAGAGCGAGGACAACCTGCGGACGATCATCGTCGATCCCAAGCGTGCCGACTACTGGTTCATCCGCTTCGAGCCTGCGGATCGCGTGCCGTCGGTCGCGCCGCCGCCGGACGTCGATGCCGCGGTTCGCCGAGCGCTCGGCGAACGGACGGATCTCGCCCGCGCGAGGACCGAGGTTCAAATCACCGAAACAGCCGTCGCGCTGTCGAAGAGTCAGACGCTGCCCGACCTGCGCGTGCAGGCGAACTACCTCGGCGACGGCGCGGGAGGCACGCGCATCATCCGGGATGGGTTTCTCGGTCCGGTGATCGGCACGGACACGACGAGCTTCGGCAGCACGCTCGGTCAGGTGTTCAGTGGAGACTTCCCGAACTGGACGGTCGGGCGTCACGCTCAGCTATCCGCTCGGAAACAGCACGGCAGAGGCGAACCTGGCCCGCGCCAGGCTCGAGCGCGATCAGTCAGCCGCGCGGGTGCGCGCGTCTGAATTGGGCGCCGTCCGCGAAGTTCGTCAGGCGGCGCTGCGCCTCGAGCAGAACCGTCAGCGGATCGAGACGACGAGGCTCGGGCGCGAGCTCGCCGAGCAGCGGCTCGACGCGGAGCGGAAGGCGATTCGAGGTCGGCATGTCGACGAGCTTCCTGGTGATCCAGGCGCAGCGCGATCTGGCGATTGCCCGCAACGACGAGCTCCAGTCGCTGCTCGACTACCAGCTCGCTCTCATCGCGTTCGAGACGGTGCAGCAAACGGGCGCGACACCGATAACGCTCCTCAGAGGAACCGTCCCGGTGCAGTAAGCGCCAGCGCCGGATCGGCGCGGTCCTCCAGCACGAGATCGGCCACGAGCAATGCCGTCAGCGGCGCGAGCAGCACGCCGTTGCGGAAGTGGCCGGTCGCGTACACCAGTCCCGGGACATCGTGCGAGCGGCCGATGATCGGCAGACCGTCCGGCGTCGCCGGCCGGAGCCCCGCGCGCGCCTCGATGAACGTGGCGCCCCAGGCCTCGGGCAGCAGCTCGCAGACGGCGTCCAGGAGATCGCGCACGCCGGCCGCGGTCGGCCGCTCGTCGAAACCCACCTCCTCGACCGTCGCGCCGACGAGCACGGTTCCGTCCTTCCACGGCACGACGTAGCAGTCCCGGCCCCAGATCACATGAGACAGCGGCTTGCCGGTCCAGGCAAGCCTCAGCAACTGTCCGCGAACCGGACGGACGGCTCTTGCCGCCGGCTCGGCCCGTTCGAGCTGCGTGGTCCAGCTCCCGGCGGCGACGATCACGGTGTCCGCGGTCCACGACGCGCCGTCGTCGGCGACGACGCGGAGGCGGCCGCCGTCAGGGTCGATCGCGCGGATGCGGCGCGCGGTCTCGAGCTCGGCGCCGTGCCGCAGCGCGGCCCACACGAGCGCTTCGGTCAGCGCCGGCACTGACACGTACCCATGCATGGGCGATCGGAGCGCGCCGTCGATCGCCGGCGGGAGCGCGGGCTCCAGTTCGCACGCGTCCTCCGGGGTGAGCCACTCGAGTCCAGCGGCGGCATCCGCGCCCGCGATCGCGCGCAGTTCGTCCGCGTGCGCGGGGGTGGCTGCGATCTCGAGCGATCCGCAGCGGGAGTAGTCGACGTCCGCGCCGGCGTCGACGGTAGCGTCACGCACGAAGTCGTCGTAGATCGCGAGGCTTCTCAGGGTGAGATGGAAGAGCGGGCCGCGATCGTGGCCCTCGATGTAGGGGGCCAGGATTCCGGCGGACGCGTGTGTCGCGCCGCCCCCGACCGCGCGCGCCTCGATCAGCCGGACGCGCCCGCCGCGCCGCGCGATCTCGTGCGCCACCGCGCACCCGATGATCCCGCCGCCGACGACGATGACCTCCGCGCTGGCGCGCATAGACAATGATACCGGGGACACTCAATCGAGTGTCCCCGCCTCTTCGGCAGGCCGCTTGCGTTGTTTGGTCGACGTCGAGGGAGCGGACCATGCCACGATGTGCACGACAGTTTATCGACGGCCTGCCATATCACGTGTTGAACCGGGGGAATCGCCGCCAGGCGATCTTCTCGCAACAGATTGACTACGAGATGTTTCTCACGGCAGTCGCCGATGCGAAGGCCAAGGTCCCGATGCCAATCCCCGCATACGCGATCATGCCGAACCACTTTCATTTCGTCCTGTGGCCGGAAAGGGGGATTGAGATTTCTGCATTCATGCAATGGTTGATGAATGCGCATATTCGAAGACATCACCGGTTTCGCGAGCTGTGGGGAACGGGGCACCTGTACCAAGGACGCTTCAAGGCGTTTCCGATTCAGAATGACGGGCACCTGTTGACGGTATTCAGGTACGTGGAAGCGAATGCGCTGCGGGCACACCTGGTCCGCCGCGCCGAAGACTGGCATTGGTGCAGTCTCTCGCGGCGGACGTCCCTGGACGGCCGGCCGATCGTCGAGCCGTCGCCGATTCACCGGCCCGCGAACTGGCTCGACATCGTCAACCAGCAGCTCCCGATCGCAACTGCCGATGCTTTGAGGGCTGCCACACAACGGCAAGTGCCCTTTGGAGACCCAGACTGGGTCCGTGCGATGAAAGGGGGACACTCAATCGGGACAGTCACGCGTGACTGTCCCGATTGAGTGTCCCCGCCCTTTCTACTGCGCTGTTCCTGGACGCCGGGCGGATGGACGGCCGGCGTCCAGATCGTTCCAGTTCAGGATCGCGTTGAAGCCGAGGAAGAACGTGCCCTGCGTCTGCCAGCGCCAGAACGGGCGGATCGCGAACAACACGACGTGACCCTGGCCGACCGGGACGTCGACGACCTGCGCGCGGTTGGCCAGCGCCTGGCCGCCGACGAGGACGCCCGACAGCAGCATGTCGTCTGGGTTCGACGGGAAACGCGAGCACGACGCGCGGCGCATTCGCACCGCCGCCACCGCCACCGCCGCCGCCGACGCCGCCGCGGCCACCACCACCGCCTCCGCCGCCACGTCCGCCGCGGCCGCCGGACGCTGACTCAAGTCCACCGGCCTGACCCCGTCCGCCGCGGCCCGCTGGCGCAGACGCGGCCGGATTGTCCGGATCCCAATGTCGACAGGCGCTGCTGCCCCGCTGCGCCATCGGCGTGCATGTTCATGCCGACGCCGGGAATCGCGTTGCCACCGCGCCCGCCGCCGAACCCGCCGACCCGCCGCCGCCGGCGTTGAGCACGGGCGCCTGGCTGAAGTACACCGGCACCTGCGCGTCGTAGCCGTACGCGATCGGGCTGCGCCGATCGGCGAACACGCCGCGCATGACCGAGCCGCGGACGAACAGGCCCTCCGGGACTCTCGACCGTCACGCCGGTCGTGATGTTGTACTCCGGGAAGATCGTCGACGTCGCCCCTTCGGTGATGAGCGTGCCGCCCTCGCGCACGAACTTCACCAGCTCCATCAGCCCTTCCCACCCCATGCCGCCGCGGATGTCGTCGGCCTGATCGATGCGCACCGAGGTTCGGCGTCTCGGCGCGTCTTCTTGTACGGCAGCGGCGCGCGCCGGTCCTTCGGAATACCGTTCACCTGCGCCTGCGCCGTGCCGCCGACGTGCGGATAGACGATGACGTCGTACTTCTGGCGCAGGTTGCCCTCGCGCAGCTTGATGTCGGCGAAGTAGGTGTAGGGCACGCCGTAGGTGTCGAGCGCGGCGCGCACCCAGCCTTCGTTCTGCGTGTTCGCCCAGCTGTGGACGTAGCCGATCCGCGGCACGTCGAGCTCGTGCGTCGCGCACCGTCGGCGCCGCCGCCACCGCGAACCCGGACAGCCCGAGCTCCTTCAGCGTCGGCTCGAGCGCCGCGCGATCGGCGTTCGGAATGATGAACGCGCCGGCGCGGAACTTCCGCCCGCCGCCTCGAAGTCCTCCTCCGCCGCGCTCATCCGCACGTCCGCGTGCTTGAAGCGGAACGTCACCAGGTTGTTGTCGGTCGTGTGATCGACGATCACCACCGGCCCGGTCCCCTCGATGCCGCCCGGCGCCCTGACGTCGGCGGTCACCAGCGTCATCTGCTGCTCGAGAATCGCCTTGTCCGTCGACCGGCCTGATCGACCAGGTTGCGCATGAACTGGAACGTCCAGCCGGTGTCGTCGTACGGACGCGGATTCGCCGGCGCGTAGTTCTGGACCGAGAAGTACATGTCGGCGATCGTCCGGTACGGCTGATCGCCGCGGACGATGTAGTCGCCGGCCTTGACGCTCGACGGCGCCGGCCTTGAAGGCCGCCGTCGCGCGGTGCACCTCGAGACCCTGCCGCCGCAGCTCGTTGACCGCGTCGGCCGCGTCCGCCTTCCGCTTCTGCGTCGGCGGGAATCACCCAGCCGTACGTCGGACCGGTCTTCCCCTTGTCGACGGCACGCTTGTTCTTCAGCCAGTAGTTCTCGAGATACGTCTCCTTGTTCTTCGCGACGTGATTGAGCGCGATCAGGATCGCCGACTGCTGGATGTTGGTGTTGTTGCGCGGACCCCACTGGATCGACGGCAGCGGCGGATTCGGCCGGAACCACTCGCGGCTCGTCGTCGCCGCCACCGCCCTGACCGCGCGATTCTCCGGCCCGTAGCCCATCACCTCGTAGAACCGGCCGATCGCGTTGTGCGAGTGCGCGATGAAGAACATGTAGTTCGGCACCCAGCCGTCGTAGAACCCGTAGGTCCACACGCCGGGCACGCCGCGCTTGGTCATCTCCATCACTTCGGTCTTGGCGAGCAGCCACCACTCGTCGATCGTGATCGGATCGATCTGCTCGTTGTACGGGCCGGTGCCGGTCGACGCGTAGAGATAGGTCGACGCCTCGTGCAGGTCGTGCATGATCGTCGGCTTCCAGTCGAGGAACGTCTTCGTCACGTTGCGCGTCAGCGCGAGGAACTGGCCCATGCCGTCGCGGTTGTTGTCGTGCGCGACGTACTTGCCCCAGTACATCAGCGGCAGCCGCGCCTCGCTCGCGGGGCGCTTCTTGTTGAAGTAGTAGGTGTCGACCTGCTTCTCGCGGCCGTCCACCTCGATCACCGGCGTGATGAGCGTGATGACGTTGTTGCGGATCTCCTGGATGAACGGCGTCTCCTCGACCGCGAGCCGGTACGGCAGCTCGATCAGCATCTCGGGCCCGCCGGTCTCGGTCGAGTGCATGCCGCTCGTGATCCAGTAGATCGGCTTGGCCGTCCTGAATCAGCTGCTGCGCCTGCTCCTCGGTCGTCTTGCGCGGATCGGTCAGCGACGCGATCATCCCCTTGTACTTGTCGATCTGCTTGATCGTCGCCTCGTCGGCGACCGCGAGGAGGACCATGTCGCGCCCTTCCTCGGTCTTGCCGATGCTTCCACATCGCGATGCGGTCCGACGCCTTGTCGATCGCCTCGTAGTAGCGGTAGATGTCCTTCGCGTAGGTCAGCTCGCCGGGCGTGCCGACGATGCGGCCGAAGAACTTGAGCGGCGTCGGCACCGTGTCGGAGGCCGGCAGGTGGTCGACGAGCTCGGTCGTGATCCGCGGATCCTGCAGGTATTCCTTGATCTTCGCGGTGTAGTCCTCGTCGATCTTCTGCTTCGCGCTGGCGGACGCGACTGCGCCGTCGGGCCGCAGCCCCGGCATCACGACGGCCAGCAGCACACGGCGAACGCGAAGCGCACGAACGGGCTTCGCAGCGGGGCGCGGTTCATATCTGTCCTCCTCCCGGAAACGTGCAGGAAACGTCGCGTTATAGCACAACCGGGGGCGATGGACGATAGGCCGCTGGCAGCGGCCTTGCTCGAGTGTCACGCGTGCTGTGGCGTTTCGCTATCCCGATTGGGCCCGTCGACCTGCTCAAGCGCACGTCCAGCGAGATCGTCGCCGACGATGTCTTGAACCTCGCCGCACAGCAGGCGTACTACTTCTTCTTCGCACTGTTTCCCGCGCTGCTCGCGCTGATCTCGATCGCCAGCTTCTTTCCCGTTCGAGAACCTGACGGATGAGATCGTGCGGACGCTCGGCCGGGTCGCGCCCGCCGGAGGTCGTCACGATCGTCACCGAGCAGATTGTGAAGATCGCGAACAGCAACGCCGGGGGACTCCTCACGTTCGCCTTCCTCTTCACGCTCTGGAGCAGTTCGAGCGCGGTGGTCTCGATGATCACCACGCTGAACGCCGCCTACGACATCACCGAGGGCCGAGCCTGGTGGAAAGTGCGGCTGATCGCGATCGCTCCTCACGCTCGGTCTGGCGTTCTTCATCCTCGTCGTCGATCGCCCTCATCGTCGTCGGGACCGACGCTCGCGGAGCAGGTCGCGGACGCGATGCACCTCGGCGCCGCGTTCGAGTGGACCTGGAAGATCCTTCAGTGGCCGCTGGTCTTCGCGCTCGTCGCGACAGCCATCGCGATCGTCTACTACTTCGCCCCTGATGCCGAGCAGGACTGGGTCTGGATCACGCCCGGAGCCGCGTTCGCGACGCTGCTGTGGATTGCCGCATCGCTCGGCTTCAAGTTCTACCTGCTCTACTTCGGCAGCTACAACGAAACCTACGGCACGATCGGCGGCGTCATGGTGCTGCTGCTGTGGTTCTATCGTGTCCGGGATCGCGATCCTGATCGGCGCGGAGCTGAATGCCGAGATCGAGCACGCCTCCCCGTACGGCAAGGCGCCGGGCGAGAAAGTGCCGGGAGAGAAGAAGAAGATCGGCGCCGCCGCCGAGCGGTACTACGAAGAGTGCAAAGCGACGGGACTCGTGAAGTAACCCTCAATTGCGCGGGTTGCGCGGGTCCGGCGGTCGCGTCTCCTCGGCGGGCTTCCACGCATCGGGTCTGAGCTTGCCTCCCCATCCCCAATACACGGGCGGCGCGGGTTTCGGCCGATCCTCGTCGCGATGATCTCGCAGGCGGCGGACGACCGGCACGTAGACCGGCACCGGCACCGCCACCGGCACCGCGACTTCGCGCACGACCGGACGCTCCCGCTCGACGACGACGACCTCGGGCTCGGGCGGAGGCAGCGTGGCGTCCGGCGGGAACTGCTCCAGCTCGGGCGCCGGCACGCGCCCACTCCTCACGATCGCGACGATCACCTTCTCGCTCACGCCGGATTCCTTCAGCATCCGAAGCGTGTTCGTGTCGATGGGAAACACCCGCTGATCGATCTCGATGAGTGCGAGCAGCACGTCGTCGCCGATCCCGGCGCGGGAGAGCTCGACGATTTCGCGCAGCGTGATCGCATCCGCGGTCGACGGAGCGAACAACAGCGCCATCGCGATGATCGGAATGAGTGACAGTCGTCGCATGTGATCCTCCGCCCCAATGCTGGGATGGTAGCAACCCGGGTGCCGCGGCGAAACAGGAGTTTTGCCGGGCGTCTCCGTGCAGCCTGGGTGGACGGGTCCTGTCCCGAGGACAGAAACTGTCTCAAGTCAGGCGCACTCCCGGCCGGCGTGTCGGGGAACCCTCGAAATAGTGCGAGAATGTGGGCGAAAATCCGCGCGGACTCGAGGCACGTCTCTTGCTCGGCAGAAGCTATTCAGGAGCAATTCGAGCCATGATTTCCAAACCTGTCGTGCTGGGCCTGCTGGCGGCCGCCTGTCTAACGGCAGCCGCCGGGGGGGCGTACGTCGCCGTCCGGCAGAACGAGGCCGTCGCCAAGTCCCCTGTTGCGCAAGACCCGGCAACCCAGCCGTCGCCCGGGCCGGCAGTCGCCGAATCCGAAGCGATCGTCACACCGCCCGCTGCCGCTCCTGAGGTGGAGATCCCGAGCCCCGCGCGCACGAAGAAGCCTGCGCCGGCGACAACCGACCGACCGTCCCGGCGAGAGTCGAGCCCGGCCGCGCGGTCATCGGCTCCTCTCCCGAGCGGGCCCGACGCCAATCGGGCGCCTGCGAGATCGATCGACCCGCCAGCCACGTCTGCACCTGCGGCCGAACGTGTTCCGGCTGCTCGCGAAACACCGGGCGCGCCAGCACCGGCGCCGCCCGTCTCGTCGCTTCCGGAACCTGTGATTTCTGATCCACCGCCGGCGCCCGCGCGACAGTTCATCGAAGTCGTCGTGCCCGCGTCGTCGGTCGTCGGCCTCAAGGTGGAAACGCCGCTGACGAGCGAGACCGCACGCGTCGAGGATCGCGTCGAAGCGCGCGTGACGCGCGACGTCGTCTCGGACGGACGGGTCGCGATCCCGGCGGGCTCGCGGGTGATCGGCGACGTCACGGAAGTCGATCGCGGCGGGAAGATGAAAGGCAAGGCGCGTCTCGGCGTGCGCTTCCACACGATCGTGCTCGACGGAACCCGAGTTCCGCTGCGGACGGATCCGATCTTTCGCGAGGGTGACTCCCCGGGCGCGGAGAGCGCGCGCAAGATCAGCGGCGCGGCGATCGGCGGCGCCGTGATCGGCGCCATCATGGGCGGCGCAAAGGGCGCGGCCATCGGCGGAGCGACCGGCGCAGCTGGCGGCGGCGCGGTCGTGATGGCTGGCGATCGCAACGCGGCCACGCTTCCCGCGGGCACGATCGTGACGGTACGGCTGACGTCATCGGTATCCGTCGACGTCGAAAAAGATCCCCACTGAGCAAAACCGGGCAGTCGATCGGTCGAGCTGGCCGGGGCATACCGCTTGCAGCTTTCCTCGTGACCGCTCTCGTCAATGGACGAGCCGGTTGATTGAACGTGTGTGCATGGCACACACCTCAGCGAGGAGATCACATGTCTGTGCGCAAGTTGTTCATCACGGCCGCTCTTGTATTTGTCACTTCCACCGTGGCGCCGCGTCCCGCATCCGCCGACTGGCTGTTGACGCCATTCGTCGGGTGGAACTGGGGCGGTGCCGCGAGCTTTATCGACTTCGACGACCTCGATGACGAGTTCGAGCAGAAGGCTAACTTCGGCGCGTCGCTCGCGTGGATGGGCGCGGGCATCGTCGGCTTCGAAGTGGACTTCGGCTACACACCCAACTTTTTCGAGAACACGGTCGGCCCTGGCGACTTCGAGTTCGGCGACAACAACGTGACGACGCTGATGGGCAACGTGCTCGTCGGCATCCCGATCGGCGGCCAGACCGGCCCCGGTTTCCGTCCGTATGGCGTCGCGGGTCTCGGGCTCATCAAGAGCCGAATCGGCGACGCTGAGGATTTCTTCAACGTCGACTCGACGAGCTGGGGTTTCAACGTCGGAGCAGGGGCGAACTTCTTCTTCACGGACAACTTCGGACTGCGGGGAGACATTCGCTACTTCCGCTCGCTGCAGGATGACGAGCCGGACGACGAGTTCGACGTGGGCTTCTCCAACTTCCGCTTCTGGCGGGGCGCGGTCGGTGCCACCTTCAGATTCTAGAACGTTCGTCAGAACGCTGTAGTGTCCGGCTTCAGCCGGACCGGAAACGGGTCCACCTGAAGGTGGACGCTACAGCAGTAGCCGCCACCGCTCCTCCCACCGCTCATCGGCTTGCTCGATCGCGATCAAGCCGTGAAGCGGGAACGGGAGGAGTGGTGCGTCTCGTCCCGTGACGAGCAGCGTCAACAGCCGAGGCAGGCTCGGCATGTGCCCGACGAGCATGAGCTCGCGAGACTCCTGTTCGAGTGAATCGCGAATCCACGTAGCCGGATCGTCCGGCTGCAATCCACGAATCGCCGAGAACTCTGCCAGGGGATTGCAGGCCCGAAGGAAGGCCTCCGCCGTTTGCCGCGCACGCAGCTTTCCGCTGTGGTGAATGGCAACCGGCTTCACACCGCGAGCCGCGGCGTTCCGAGCGAGCAGATCCACGTGTGCGCGACCAGCGCTCGACAGAGGACGCTGGGAATCGACGTCCGGTCCGACGGCGTCCGCGTGATGAACGAGATAGATCACTGCTTCGACAGCCAGCCCTGAAGTTCGGCCAGCGCCTTCGCAACCGCCCCCGGGTGTGTTGACTGCGGCGTTCGCTTCTTCTCGATCGAAGCCAATGCGGTGACGGCCTGACGAACGTCGCTCTCGAAGAGCGGCGAATGCGCGCGCCATTCGTCCACGCTCAGGTCGTCGAACGAACGGCCTTCGCGAACGAGCCGCCGCACGAGCGCGCCGACGATCGAGTGCGCGTCCCGGAAAGGCACGCCCTTCGCGACGAGGTAGTCGGCGACGTCGGTCGCAAGCAGCAGGCCGGACGCGGCGCGCTCCGCGGCGGCCGTGTTGATCGTAATCCCGGCGATGACCGACGACGTGGCGCCGAGCGACGCGCGCAGGGTATCCTCGGCTTCGAAGAGGGCTTCCTTGTCTTCCTGCAGATCCTTGCTGTACCCGATCGGCAGGCTCTTCATCGTCGCCAGCCATCCGGCCAGCCTGCCAATGACGCGCCCGGCTTTCCCGCGCACCAGCTCCATGGGATCGGGATTCTTCTTCTGGGGCATCAGGCTGCTGCCCGTCGCGGCCGTGTCCGCGAGCTCGAAGAATCCGAACTCTTCGGACGTGAAGAGGATCGTGTCCTCCGCGAGGCGGCTCAGGTGCACCATGGCGAGCGACGCGTCGTAGAGGAACGTCGCGACGATGTCGCGATCGCCGGTCGCGTCGATGCTGTTGCGCACGATTCGCGAGAAGCCGAGATCCCGCGCGAGGCCGTGCACGTCGATCGGATAGCTCGTTCCGGCGATGGCGCCCGATCCAAGTGGAAGCTCGTCGGCGTCGTCGAGGAGCGACGTCAGCCTTGCGTGGTCGCGGCGAAGCGCGGATGCGTGCGCCAGAAAGAAATGTGCGGCGAGGATCGGCTGCGCCCGTCGGAGGTGCGTGTACGACGGCATGAGCGCCGCGCCCGACGCTTCCGCAGACCCCGCAAGCACGCGGATCAACCCGACGAAGGATTGCTGGAGCGCCGGGATGCGCCGCTTGAGATACAGGCGAAGATCGACGGCGACCTGCTCGTTGCGCGATCGTCCGGTGTGCAGCCGCCGGCCGGCTTCGCCGATCCGCTGCACCAGCTCGCGCTCGACGAAGGCGTGGACGTCCTCGTCCTGCGACGCAGCTGGAGAGTCGAAGAACGTTGGATCGGATGCCGCGGCGAGCACGGCTGCCAGGCCCGACTGGATCGACGCGGCGTCAGCCCCGTTGAGCACTCCCGCGCGCTCGAGGGCCGCCGCCCATGCCATGCTGCCCCGCACGTCGTCCTCGAAGAGCCGGCGGTCGAACCCGAAGGATCGGCCGAACTCCACGAGCGACGCGTCGGGATCGCCGTCGAACCGCCCTGACCAGAGATGTGCCACGTTGTCGGCGTCCTATGAATTGACGAGGGAAGGAAACGTCGTCTGCCGGAACGCGCCGGCCGCGCGCCGGCCCGCCACCCGGCAGTCTCCCTTGAGCAGCCTGAGACGGATCGATCCGCTCGCGTCCGGAAGAATCGTGGAGACGAACGCGTCCAGCGTCTCGCGCGTCGACGAAAACCAGCGGCCGCTCTCGATCGCGTCCGCGTACCCGCGGCCGGTCTCCCCGGCACGGCCCGCGAGGTCAGGATTCAGCAGAAGCGACTGCAGCTCGCGGAACGCGAGGTGCAGGAGCGCCGCCGCCGGCGCCTCGGTAATCTCGCGGCGCTTGGTTCCATCGGCGCCCGCGACGAGCCTGTCGGTGCGGCCGACGCCGTGCGTCCCTCCGATGATCTCGAGGCTCTCGATCATCTCGAGCAGCGGCATCTCGATCCCGTTGACGCGCGAAGGAACACCCGAGTGAAACTCGATCTCGACGCCGGCAGGACGATTCGGACACGCCTCCGCCGATCGTGTGACCAGGTACGTGTTCTCGGGCACGTCCGCCCAGGGGTCGCGCAGCGGATCGAAGGTAACCGTACGGCCCCAGAGGTTTGCCGAGACCGAATGACGATCGCTTGCGGGCTCCGCGACCGGAATGTCGTGCGCGCGCGCGTAGGCGCGCACCTCCGATTCCGGCATGTCCCAGACCGCGGCCGGCACGATTGTCTCGAGCGCCGGGTTGAGCGAGCGGATCAGCGCGTCGAGCGCCGGCCGATCCGCGCCGGTGCCGCCGCCGAAGGCCACCGTGGCGGCCGATTCCATGCGCGCGACATCGACGAGCGTTTTCGCCACGAGCGGCCTTGCGATCGCCGACACGAGCGGAGAGCGGGCTTCCGCGAACGCGCCGGCCTGCAGCGCCGGAAGAATGTAGCAGCTGGCGAGCACCTCGCGGACGTCGACCACGTGGCAGCGGACCGCACCGAGCGACAGGGCCCGCTCGCGTTGTTCCACGAGCTCCGATCGGCGTCCGAGATCGAGGATGACGGCGACGACCTCGGTTGTCTCACCGGTGGACGAGGCGCGCTCCGCGAGCCACGGTATGGCGGCCGATGTCTCGAGTCCGCCGGAATGCGCAAGAACGATTCGTTTCATGTGTGTCGCATCTCGTGCAGGCTGCGAAATCGCTCGACGAGCGCCGACGCGTCCTGCGCCGATCGGCAAATCACCAGGATGGTGTCGTCGCCGCCAATCGTGCCGGCGATCTCCGGCACGCGCGCGCGGTCGATCGCGATCGCGAGCGGCTGCGCCTGACCAGGGTCGGTCTTCAGGACGACCAGCTGTTCGACGCGCTCCTGCGTCCTGAGGTACTCCTCGACGGCCCGCCTCAGGGCCGGCTGCGTCTCCGGCCCGGACGTATCCGATCCCGACCGCCGGTACGCACCGTCCGCTGCGCGTTTCACCAGGCCGAGCTCGCGGATGTCGCGCGACATCGTGGCCTGCGTGGCCTCCATGCCCCGGCTCCGAAGCCGCTCCCGGAGCTGCTCCTGGCTGGTAATCGCTTCGCGATCAACCAGTTCCAGGATCACGGCCTTCCGCTGGGCTTTCGTTATCATTGCCTGAACGAATGAGTATACACGACTATGCAGTCGGCACCCTATGTTTTTCTTGACGTTAGGGGCGGCAGCGGTGTATAACTACAGATTCCGATGAATACTTATTCGCAGATCAGGGTCGGGGTCGCCGGAGCGACCGGCTACGCGGGGGTCGAGCTCCTGCGCCGCCTGACCCGGCATCCGGGCGCCGATGTCAGGCTCGCCATGGGGTCGAGCGCGTCGGAGTCCAAGCGCCTGCCCGCCCTGAAGCGGATCTGGGACGCGCCGATCGAGCGCTTCGACATCGATCGACTCGTGCGGGAAACCGACGCTGTGTTTCTGGCCGTGCCGGATACCCTGTCGGCGGAAGTCGGCCCGTGCCTCGCGAAGCGCGGTCCGCGCGTCTTCGATATCTCGGGAGCGTTCCGCTTGCGCGATGAGGCCGAGCGGCAGCGTTGGTACCCGCATTCGCCGAACCCTGGTGTTTCCGTCGCGTACGGATTGACGGAGCGCTACCGAAAGGAGCTCGTATCGGCTCCGCTCATCGCGTGCGCGGGATGCTATCCGACGGCGGCGATCCTCGCCCTGCAGCCCCTCGTCGCCGGCGGGCTTCTCCAGCCGGGCATCGTGATCGATGCGAAGTCCGGGATATCGGGCGCCGGCAAGACGCCCACCGAGCGGACGCATTTTTCCGAGGTCCACGGCAGCATGGCCGCCTACGGTGTGTTCTCGCATCGTCACGGCGCCGAAATACAGCAGGAGCTCGGCACGGAAGTCACGTTCGTGCCGCATCTCGTGCCGCTCGACCGCGGGATCCTCGAGACGATCTACGCGCGGCTCCAGCCGGGCGTCGATGACGCGGCGATCGAGCAGGCGCTCACGGACGCGTACCGCGATTCGCCGTTCGTGCGGCTGACGGGAAGCGACCTGCCGGAGATCAAGCATGTCGCGCACACGAATTTCTGCGACATCGGCTGGCGCGTCGATCGGCCCGGCGGCCAGCTCGTGATGATCTCCTGCATCGACAACCTGGTGAAGGGCGCGGCGGGACAGGCGATTCAGAACTTCAACGTCGCGTTCGGGTTCGACGAAACGCTGGGGCTCAATTGACGACGGTCCTCAAACTCGGGGGCGAGCTGCTCGAAGACGCAGGCGCGATGCGCGCCGCGGCGGACGCGGTCGTTCGCCTCTCGGCGCATGGACCGCTCGTCGTCGTGCATGGCGGAGGGCGCGCGATCGACGCGGAGCTGCGCGCGCGCGGGGAATCGCCGCGCTTCGTCGATGGCCTGCGCGTCACGGACGGTCCGGCTCTCGATGTCGTCGTCTCGGTGCTGGCGGGGCGGACGAATACGGCATTCGTGGCGGCGATCGGCGCGGCGGGCGGACGGGCGGTGGGCTTGACGGGCGCCGACGGCCTGATCGGTCGCTCGCGCCGGGCCGAGCCGCTTCGGACCGTTTCGGGTGACGTCGTCGATCTCGGTCTCGTCGGCGAGCCGGACGCGAGCGAGGCCCGGCTGTTGGCCGAGCTGCTGCAGATCCGGTGCATTCCCGTGGTCGCGAGCATCGGCGTCGACCGCGACGGCGTGCTCTTGAACGTGAACGCCGACGTGCTCGCGGCGCACCTCGCATCGGTGCTCCCCGCGCGGCGATTGATCGTCGCCGGCGGCACGGCGGGAGTGCTCGACGACAACGGCCGCACGATCGGCGAGCTCGCGGTGGGCGCGATCGACGCGATGACCTCGTCGGGCGTCGCGCACTCGGGAATGATCGCGAAGCTGGCGGCATGCCGGCGCGCGTTCTCGAGCGGCGTCACGGACGTATCGATTGTCGCGGGGCGGGGCGGCGTCGACTACGCCAGCGCGCCCGGAACCAGACTCGTGGCCGCGGCGGCGTGGTCACCGACGGAGACAAGCGCATGACGACGACGGCTTCCAACCAGGCGACGAAGCAGGTGATGTCGGTCGAGACCGAGCACGTGCTGCAGGTCTACAAACGCAACCCGGTCGTGTTCGAGCGGGGGCGCGGCTGCTATCTCTTCGACGGCGACGGGCGGGAGTATCTCGACCTCGTGTCGGGCGTCGGCGTCGCGGCACTGGGCCATGCGCATCCGCGGCTCGCGGCGGCAATCGCCGAGCAGGCGTCCACGCTGCTGCACACGTCGAACCTCTATCTTCCACCCGCTGCAGGGGGAGGTCGCGACGCGGCTGGCGAAGCTGTCGGGTCTGCCCCGCGCGTTCTTCTGCAACAGCGGCACGGAGGCCATCGAAGCGTGCCTGAAATTCGCGCGGCGGTACTGGCACGCGCAGAAGGATGCGAAGCGCACCGGCTTCGTCGCGTTCGAGCACTCGTTCCACGGCCGCACGATCGGATCGCTCTCGATCACCTGGGACGATCACTATCGCGCGCCGTTCGCGCCGCTCCTGGCCGACGTCACGTTCGTGCCCGCCAACGACCTGGACGCGCTGCGCGCCGCGGTGACGGAATCGACCGCTGCGGTCGTGCTGGAACCGCTCCAGGGTGAAGGCGGTGTTCGTCCCTTCAGCCAGGCGATGGCCGATGCGGTTTCGGAGGCGTGCCGCCGGACGGGCGCGCTCCTCGTCGCCGATGAGATCCAGTGCGGTCTCGGCCGGACGGGCCGGCCCTTCTACTCGTCGGCGCTGGGGCTCTCTCCGGACCTGATGGCCGTCGGCAAGGCGCTCGGCGCGGGCGTGCCCGTTGCCGCGGCGCTTTTCAGCGAGCGCGTGGCGAAAGCCGCGGCGTTCGGTGATCACGGCAGCACCTACGGCGGCAATCTGCTGGCCTGCCGTGCGGCGCTCGTGTTCCTCGAGGAGCTGATCGATCGCAACCTGATCGGCCACGTCGCGTCGGTTGGCGCGCACCTCGAACAGGGCCTCCTGGCCATCGCGGCGCGCCACGCCATCGTCCGCGAGGTGCGCGGCGCTGGGCTCATCTGGGGGCTCGATCTCGATCGCCCGGCGCTGCCCGTGGTCGAAGCCGCGCTGGACCTGGGGCTGCTCGTGAACAGGACGTCCGATACGGTCGTGCGGCTGCTGCCGCCGTTCGTGATCACCGAGGCCGAGGTCGATCAGGCGTGCGCGCTGCTGGATCGGGCGATCGGCAAAGTTGCGGAGGCACAACGATAGTGGACACGTCAGTGACATTCCGGACCGCCGGCCCGGCCGACGCGGCACAGATCCATCGATTGATCGTCGACAATCTCGAGACAGGTCATCTTCTGCCGAGGAGCCTCGACGACGTTCGTCAGAACGCGGCGCGGTTCGTGGTGGCGCTCGTCGAGGACGCGGTCGTAGGCTGCGCTGAACTCGCGCCGCTCAGCGGCGACGTGGCGGAGGTGCGATCGCTGGTGGTTGACGAGGGGTTCCGCGGCCGCCAGATCGGACCGAAGCTCGTCGAGCGCGTGGCCGCCGAGGGGACCGACCGCGGATTCTCGACGCTCTGCGCGTTCGCGCACGAGCCCTCGCATTTCGTTCGCATGGGCTTCACGATCGTGCCGCACATCTGGGTGCCGGAAAAGATCGCGCACGATTGCACGTCCTGCTCGCTCTTCCGCCGGTGCGGCCAGCACGCGGTCACGCTGCCGCTGCGCGCCGGCGCGCGCGTGGGGCCGGAACGGCCCGCGGCCGTCATCCACGGCACCCGGCCGAGCATGCGGCGCCTGGCGCTGCGACCGGTAACGGAAGCGGAACCTGATTCGGTGGAGGCGGTCCCCGCGTGACGACGGTCGCGTTCAAACCGATCGCGGGCGGCATCACGGCGCCGCGCGGCTTTCGCGCCGCCGGCGTGGCGTGCGGCATCAAGGCGAACGGCAAGTTCGATCTCTCGCTGCTCGTGTCCGAGGAGATGGCCAGCGCGGCCGGCGTCTTCACGACGAACCTGGCGAAAGCGGCGCCGGTCCTGCTCTCGGTCGACCACCTGGAGAAGTCCGGCGGCCGCAGCCGCGCCGTCGTGATCAACAGCGGCTGCGCCAACGCCTGCACCGGCGACGACGGGCGGGCCCATGCGAAGGCGATGGCCGAACGGACCGGCGCGGCGGTCGGGTGCGATCCGGGCGCCGTGCTCGTGGCGTCGACCGGCGTGATCGGCGTGAAGCTCGTCATGGCGAACGTCGAACGAGGCGTGACGGACGCGGCGGCAAAGCTCTCGCCGGATGGCGGCGCGAACGCGGCGCTCGCGATCATGACGACCGATCCGTTTCCGAAAGAGTCCGCCATCGAGGCGTCGTCGGGAGGACGTGCCTTCCGCCTCGGCGGCATGGCGAAGGGCTCGGGCATGATCGAGCCGCTGATGGCCACGATGCTCGGCGTCGTGACGACCGACGCGTCCGTGAAGCCGGACGTGCTGAAGCGCGCGCTCAAGGCGGCCGTCGACGACACGTTCAACGCAATTACGGTCGACGGCGAGTGCTCGACGAACGACTGCGTCTTCGCGCTGGCGAACGGGGCGAGCGGCGTCGAGCTGGGCGAGAGCGACTTCACGCTGCTCGTGGACAGCCTGAAAGCCGCGTGCGAACCCCTCGCGATCGGGATCGTCCGCGGCGGCGAGGGCGCCACGAAGCTCGTCACCGTACGCGTCACCGGCGCGAAGTCGAACGACGACGCGCGCAAGGCCGCACGGGCCATCGCGAACTCGCCGCTCGTGAAGACCGCCGTGCATGGCGGCGATCCGAACTGGGGCCGCCTGATCGCGGTCGCCGGACGGTCCGGCGTTCCGTTTTCGCTCGAGCAGGCAGCCGTGCGCATCGGACCGGTTCAGCTCTTCTCGACGGGCACTCCGCACGACGAGCGGGCGCCCGAGGCGGCAGCGTATCTCGAGGGAAAGGAGATCGACCTCGAAGTCGATCTCGGAACCGGCGGCCAGGGACAGTCCCGCATGTGGACCTGCGATCTCAGCGCGGAATACGTGCGGATCAACGCCGAGTACCAGAACATAGGATCGATGACTCGATCGCCCAGTACCTCTGATGCCGGGCGCGACGGTGACAACGCCATGAAGATGTCCGCACAGCGCAAGATGTCGGTCGTCTCGACGACGCCGATGCAGTTTCTGTCGATGCTGGACTTCGGTCCCGCGGAGCTGTCCGCCTGCCTCGCGCGCGCCGCGCACCTGAAGGGTGCGCGGGCGTCGTTCAAGCGGCACGAGCAGCCGCTCGAAGGCCTGCACGTCGCCCTGCTCTTCGAGAAGCCGTCGCTCAGGACGCGATCGACGTTTCAGATCGCCGTCCGCGAGCTCGGCGGCCACACCATCGAGCCGCCGGATGACGTCGCGCTCGGCGGACGCGAGTCGATCGGCGACGTGGCGCGCAATCTGGAGCGATGGGTGGCGGCGGTAGTCGTGCGGACGTTCGCGCAGGCCAGGCTCGAGACATTCGCGAGCGCGGCGCCGAAGCTCCGCGTCGTGAACGCGCTCACCGACGAAGAGCATCCGTGCCAGGCGCTCGCCGACTGCCTCACGCTGACGGAGCGGCTCGGGAACCTGCGCGGCAAGATCGTCGCGTTCGTCGGCGACGGCAACAACGTCGCCGCGTCGCTCGCGCAGGCCGGCGTCATGCTCGGCGCGACCGTCAGGGTCGCCTCGCCCGCCGGCTTCGAGCTCACCGACGCGATTCAGAAGAGCGTCGCCGAGTGCGCGAAGCGCGGCGGCGGACGCCTCGAGCTCACCTCGAATCCCGCCGACGCCGTGCGCGGCGCGCACGCGGTGTACACGGACGTGTGGACGTCGATGGGCCAGGAATCCGAAGCCTCGGAGCGGCGCAGGATCTTCGTGCCGTATCAGGTCAACGCGGCGTTGATGGCCGGCGCGTCAGCAGGCGCGCTCTTCATGCACTGCCTCCCCGCGCACCGCGGCGACGAAGTCACCGACGAGGTCATCGATTCGACGGCGTCCGTCGTGTTCGATCAGGCGGAGAACCGGCTGCACACGCAGAAGGCCCTCCTCGCCATGCTGGCGGAATCACGATAGCGACCTGAGGCTATCGCCCCGGCTGGGACGTCGTGACCTTCGTGCCCCCGGCGAGGAACTTCCTGAAGAAGGTCTCCATGCGATCGAGCGTGTACAGCCACCGGCTGTGCAGCATCGATTCGTGCGTGTCGTCCGGGAACACGATCAGCTCGTAGTAGACGTCGCGCTGACGCAGCAGCTGCACCAGGCCGGTCGTCTGCTGGAACGCGACGTTGCGGTCGTCGTCTCCGTGCACGAGGAGCACCGGTGACTTCCACCCGTCGATCGCGCCCACGACGGACGACTTGAACGAGACCGCGTCCGGATCGAGCGAGCTGCCCCAGAGGTGGACGCCGGCGAGATCGACGCCGGCCTTGAAGAGATCGGAGTTTCGGGCGAGCGCCTGCGCCGTGAGCACGCCGCCGTACGACAGCCCCCAGATCCCGATGCGGTCCGGATCGACGTCCGGCCGGGTCTGCAGGTACTTCCCGCCCGCGAGAACGTCCTGATACTCCGCGTTGCCGCGGCCACCGGTGTTCGGCGCGTTGCGGAACGAGCGGCCGTACCCGACGCCGCTTCTGTAGTTGATGGACAAGACGATGTAGCCCTGATCGGCGAGCCACTGATTGATCCCGTACGACCAGTGGTAGAACTGCATGTAGTGGTAGCCGAGCAGCATCTGACGCACGGGCCCGCCGTGCACGAACACGATGGCCGGACGCCGCTCGCCAGGCCGCAGATTCTTCGGAAGGAAGAGCTGATTCTTGATCTCGAGGCCGTCGGGCGCTTTCGTGAGCACGAGCTCCGGCTTCACGTGCGCATCCATGGGAAAGTGCTTGTACGACGACGGATAGATGATCCGCTGTGCTGACGCTGCGGCGGCCTGCGCCGGCCAGATCCCGACCGACTGCGGCATCTTCCAGTCGGCGCTCAAGGTCGCGAGCACGCTGCCGGACGCGAGCGGTGCAGGATACGTCTCGATGCCCTCGCCGCTCGTGACCTGTCGCGGCGCGCCGCCGGACACAGGCACCGCCCAGATGTGGCGCCGCTCGATGTCCTTCGCGTTGGTGCAGTAGTAGAGCGTCTTCTGATCCGCCGAGAGCGCGACCGACGTCTGATCCTCGATGAGGCCATCTGTCGTCGTCAGCAGCACAGGCTTCGCGTTCGTCGTCGAGAGATCGATCGAGTAGTACCGTTCCCATTCGTCGACGGGGGCCCCTAGTTCCGCCTGCGGCTGCGCGCCGCGGCCGCGGCCGCCGCGCCCGCCTCCACCGACGTTGTACGGAACGATCAGGTGATGCCCCGCCAGCCGGAGGTTCGCGAAGTTCGTGAACATCCTATCGTTCGGCTGGTTGTGCCACACCTCGACGGCCTCGCCCGTCGCGGCATCGCCTCTCCAGACCGAGAGCGTGTAGCCGCCCTTGAAGGTCGCCTGCATCAGGCCGGGCAGGTTCGCCACGCGTTCCTGTGGCTGCGCGTCGCCCGTCTGCTGCGCGTTCGGCGCCGCGGGAGTCTGGGCTGCCGCCTGACCTCGCCCACCGCGTCCGGCGGCGCCGCGGCCCGCGTTGTTCTGGAATGCGGGACCGTTCGGAACGCCGATGCCGCCGGTTCCCTGCTGCGATTGCAAACCGAACGGCAGACCGGGGCGGCGGACGAACACGACGCTCTTGCTGTCGCTCGTCCAGAGCGGACTCGTATCGAAGTCGACGCTCGGCGCGAGGTACTTCACGGTCCGCGTCGCGACGTCGTACACCATGATGAAGCTGTGGTCGGTGCGCGTGCTGACGAACGCGATCTTGCGGCCGTCCGGCGACCATTTCGGTGCGCTCTGAACGCCCCATTGGGTGATGAAGGGCTTCTCCCCGCGGTCCATCTCGGTCGCGGCCCGGGCAGGCGCGACGCGCGCGCGATAGATCTGGCCGTCTTTCACGAACACGATCGCGCTGCCATCTGGCGCGAGCTCCGGATTGACGGCGTCACGGACCACCCGCCAGGCGGCACCGCCGCCGGACGTGCGCGCCGCCCAGATCGCGCGCTCAGGACCGTCGGGGTCGGCCGTGGGATTCGCGACCCAGCCGTCGCGGTTCGCCGCGGTGCCCCGCGCGAAGATCACCGTCGACCCATCGTCCGAGATGCGGATGCCCGAGAGATCGACGCCGTTGTCGGTCGTGAAATTCGTCAGGCGCACGGGCGTGAACGACGGCGCCGCGGCCGTGAACGCGTTGCGCTTGCCTTCCTCGAACGAGGTCCACGCGATGCGATCCGCGCGACGGGCGGCCACGAGCTCCAGCGGCGAGGCCGGGCTGAGAAACCTCTGATAGGCGGGGCTCGACGCGGTCGTCCGGATGGGGGGTGCGATGGGGCGCTGCGCCGTCATCGCCAGCGGCATCAGGGCAGCCAGCGCGGCGGCCGCACAGACCGTGTTCAGCGAGCGTCGGGTCATCGTCAGCTCCTCCTGCCGCGTGGAGTGTACTTCGCTTTCAGTTTTCCCTTTTGGGCGCCCCTTGATATTCTTTGCGCTCATTCCCGTTCGGTCCTGGTCGATCGCCTTTTGCCGGGAGGTTCTCGTGATCCGCGGACATCTGCCGTTGCGGCTTCTGACGCTTGGCGCCCTGCTCGTGCTCGCTCCCATCGCCGGAATGCGGGGGCAGAGCCAGTCCGGCGCCCAGCCGGCGCGCGTGGTGGCGCTTCGGGGCGGCACCGTCCTCACGGTCACAAAGGGCACGATCCCGAACGGGACAGTGATTCTCCGCAACGGGAAAATCGAAGCCGTGGGCGCGAACATCGCCGTGCCGGCGGGCGCCGAGGTCCTCGACACCACCGGACAATTCGTCTCGCCCGGCCTCATCGACGCGCACTCGCACATCGCGAATGACGCCATCAACGAGGGCGGCACGACCGTCAGCTCGATGACCGGCATGGAAGACGTGATCGATCCGACGGACATCAACATCTACCGCGACCTCGCCGGCGGGCTGACGGTCGCCAACGTGCTGCACGGCAGCGCGAACCCCATCGGCGGCAAGAACCAGGTCATCAAGCTGCGATGGGGCAAGACCCGTGCGGACGACATCAAGTTCGAAGGCGCGATGCCCGGGATCAAGTTCGCGCTCGGCGAGAACCCGAAGGACATGGCGACGGGCGCCGCGCAGCCCGGTCCGCGACGCTATCCGATGACGCGCCTCGGCGTCGAGTTCGTCATTCGCGACGCGTTCACGCGGGCGAAGGCCTATCAGAAGGCCTGGAAGGACTACGAGAAGATCAAGGGCAGCGCGGATGCGATTCCGCCGCGGCGCGATCTTCAGCTCGACCCGCTCGTGGAGATCCTCGAAGGCAAGCGGCTCGTGCACTGCCACTCGTATCGCGCCGACGAGATCCTGATGATGATGCGTCTCGCCGAGGAGATGGGCTTCAAGATCGCGACCTTCCAGCACGTCCTCGAGGGCTACATGGTCGCGAAGGAGATGGCCGCGCACGGGGCGGGCGGCTCCACGTTCTCCGACTGGTGGGCGTACAAGGTCGAAGCCGCCGACGCGATCCCGCACAATGCCGCGATCATGGTGCGCAAGGGGGTCCTCGTCTCGATCAACTCCGACAGCGCCGAGCTCGCGCGCCGCCTGAACACCGAGGCCGCGAAGACGATCAAGTGGGGCGGGCTCTCCGAGGACGAGGCGTTTGCGACCGTGACGATCAACCCCGCGAAGCAGCTGCGGATCGACAGCCGCGTCGGCTCCCTCGAACCCGGCAAGGACGCGGACGTCGTCGTCTGGAACCGCCATCCGCTCAGCAGCTACGCGATCGTCGAGCGCGTCTACATCGACGGCACCGTCTACTACGATCGCCGGACCGAGGACGGCCGCCTCACGTCCTTGAAGAAGGAGAAGTCGACGCTGTCCGCGGCCGAGCAGACTGGAACCCGGCCCACCTCGAGCACGCCGCAGCAGGATCCGCCGAAGAACGCGGGCGAGGATCGCACCGGCGGCCCGCGCGTGAACGACGACGGCTCGCAGACGACGGGCACGAGCGGAACGCCCGCGACGGGCGCGGCGCAGGGCGCGAAGCCCTCGAGCACGGCGGCGGCGGTCGTGGCGATCACGAACGCGACGATTCATCCGATCACGCGTCCCGCCATCGAGCGCGGAACGATCGTCCTGCGCGGAGGAAAGATCGAAGCGCTCGGCGCCAGCGTCGCCGTGCCGGCGGGCGCGGCCGTCGTCGACGCCGCGGGCGCCGACGTGTATCCCGGATTCATCAACGCACGAACGCAGATTGGCCTCAACGAGCCAGGGCCTCGCGGGTTCGAGGACGTCAACGAGATGCTCGACCTGAATCCGCAGCTGCGCACGCGGGTGGCCTACCACTCGGAGAGCGACGCCATCGCGGTCTCGCGGGCCAACGGGATCACCACAGTGGCCGTCATGCCGGGCGGCGGCACCTTCGGCGGCGAGGTCGCGATCATGAACCTCGACGGATGGACGTGGGAAGAGGCGACCGTCAAGCCGAACGCCGGCATCACGTTCACGTTCCCCTCGCTCGGGGGCGGCGGCGGCCGGGGCGGCGGTGGCGGAGGACGAGGTGGTGGCGGCGCCGGTGGCGAAGGAGTCACCTTCGAGGATCTCAAGCGGAATCGCGATCGCCGGCTGGACGAGCTCGCGCGCCTCTTCGATCAGGTTCGCGCGTACGCGAAGGCAGGACCGGACAAGACCGTCGACTGGACGCTGCAGGCGCTCGTGCCCGTTGTCGAACGTCGGCTGCCGCTCGTGACGGCCGTGAACCGCGCCCAGGACATCCGCGACGCCGTCGCGTTCGCCGATCGCGTCAAGGTCAACATCGTCATCAGCGGCGGCACCGAAGCGAACATGGTCGCGCCGCTGCTGAAGGAAAAGAACATCCCGGTCATTCTCGGCAACATCCTCTCGCTGCCGGGGAGCGAAGACGCGTTCCACGCCGCGACGTATCAACTGGCCGGCGAGCTCGCGCAGGCCGGCGTGAAGGTCGCGTTCTCCACCGCGGACAGCGCGTACGTGCGCAACGTTCCCTATCATGCCGCGATGTCGGTCGCGTGGGGGATGAACCGCGACGAGGCGCTCAAGGCGCTGACGATCAACGCGGCCGAGATTCTTGGCGTCTCGGATCGGCTCGGCAGCCTGGAACCTGGCAAGGATGCGAACCTCTTCGTCTCGAAGGGCGACCCGCTGGAAATTCGCACATCGATTACCCATGTGTTCATCAGCGGCAAGGATGTGGGGCTCGACAACAAGCACGAACGGCTCTATCGCAAGTACATCGCGCGGCCGTAGGCCGGGAGCCTCGTCGCCCGAAGCGTTGCAGCAACCTGTAAGTTCGAAACCTGACGCGGAGATCATTCATGACCCCGTTCGCCCGCTTTGGTTCGTGCGCTCTCGCAGGAGCGCTCGCGTTCGCCGCCGTTCCGCGCGCGGATGCGCCGCACATCTACGCGATCCGCGGCGCCCGGCTGATCACGGCGGCCGGTACGCCGATCGCGACAGGCACCATCGTCCTGCGCAACGGGCTCATCGAGGCGATCGGCCCGAACGTGGAGCCGCCGCCGGACGCGACGGTGATCGAGGGCGCCGGCATGACGGTCTACCCGGGCCTCATCGACATGGGGAATGCCGCCGGCCTCGATGCCGCGCCGCCCACGGCGCCCGCGACGTTCCGCACGCTCGAGGACGCCGAGCGCTGGAAACGTAGCGTGATCCTCAGGCCGGAGCTCGAGGCGGCGAAGGTGCTGCGGCCGGATGCGCCCGAGCTGTCGCGGCTGGCGTCCGTCGGCGTCACGACCGTTCTCGCGACGCCCACCGCGGGCCTGTTCAAGGGCCAGAGCTCGCTCGTCAACGTGTCGTCTCCCTCCGACGAGCCGCAAATTGGCGCCGTCGCGGATCCGAGACGCGGTCTGCAGATCGTGCGGACGCCGGTCGCGTTGCACGTCGCGCTGGCAGCCGGCGGCGGCGGACGAGGCGGCGGATATCCTGTCTCCCTGCTTGGAACGATCGCGTTCGTCCGCCAGAGTTTTCTCGACGCGCAGCACCAGCAACTGGAGAAACAGCGCTACGACCGCGCGAAGAGCGGCGTCGCGAGGCCGATGTACGATCCGTCGCTGGACGCGATTCAGCCTGCGCTGGCCAGGACGATGCCTGTCGCCTTCGAGGCGGACCTCGCGCGCGAGATCCTGCGCGCGCTGAGCATGGCGAAAGAGTTCAACCTCGATCCGGTCATCGCCGGCGCCCGCGAAGCCGATCAGGTGATGGCGGATCTCAAGGCGCGGAACGCCCGTGTCATCTACGGCCTCGACTTCCCCACGCGCTCGCGCGCGCTGCCGCCCGACGCCGACGAGCCGGTTCGCGAACTGCGGGCGAGGGCCCAGGCCTCGAAGACCCCTGCGGCGCTCGAAAAGAGCGGGATCCTGTTCGCGTTCTCGTCCGGGAGCGTCCCGCAGCCGCGCGACTTCGTGCGCAACGCCGCGCGCGCGGTCAAGGACGGCCTGCCCGCGGACGCCGCGGTCCGCGCGCTGACGATCAATGCCGCGCGGATTGCCGGCGCCGGCGACCGTCTCGGCTCGCTCGAGAAAGGCAAGATCGCGAACGTGATCGTCACCGACGGCGATCTCTTCGAAGACCGCACGAGGATCGTCCACGTCTTCGTCGACGGCCGGAAAGTCGAGGCGGAGCCGCCGGCGCCGACAGGCGGACGTGGCCGCGGCCGCGGCGGCAACTGATCGAGCCGCCGGTCATCCAAACCAGATCCGTTCGATCCAGGTCCAAGCCTGCTGACGATGCGCCACTCCTTTTGCGCCTGCGTACTGATCTTTGCGATGGACGCGCCCGTTCGGGCGCAGGAAGCGGATCCCGGCGACCGCGCCGGCGCGCTCAAGGTCTTCCTCGATTGCCCCTCGTGCGACGAGAACTACTTCCGCACTGAGATCCGCTTCATCAACTACGTGCGCGATCGCGCGGACGCCGACGTGCACGTGCTGGTCACGACCCAGGGCACGGGCGGGGGCGGCACCGAGTACACGATCAGGTACATCGGCCTCGGGCGCTTTGCTGGCGTCGATCACACGCTGACCCACTTCGCCGAGCAGACGGCAACCGAGGACGAGCGGCGGGCGGGGCTGGCCGCGAAGGTCCGGCTGGGCCTCGTCCGCTACGCCGCGGACACTCCGCTGGCTGCGCGGCTGAAGGTGACGTTCGACCCGCAGGACAAAGCAGCCGCCGCCCCGGCAAGAGATCCGTGGAACTACTGGATCTTCAGCGTCGGCGGGAACGGCTCGCTCGAGGGCCAGGAGTCCGGCAACGAGAAACAGATCAGCGTCGAGCTCTCGGCCGACCGGACGACGGCCGCGTGGAAGCTGGACTTCAACGCCGAGGGCGAGTTCGGGAAGGAATACTTCGTGCTCGAGGACGACGAGACGTTCACGGCTTCGTCCCGCAACATCGAAGCCAACGCGCTCGCCGCGAAGAGCCTGACCGACCACTGGTCGGCGGCGGCGGTCGGCGCGTTCCAGTCGAGCATCTTCAGCAACTACGATCTCCGCCTGCGGCTCGGCGGCGGCATCGAGTACGACGTCTTCCCCTACTCCGAGTCGACGCGACGCATTCTGACGCTGATGTACACGGTCGGCGCGGAACGCGCCGACTACCTGGAAACCACGATCTTCGGCAAAGACGACGAGAACCTGATGGACCATCGCTTCGAGACCACGCTGGGCCTGCAGCAGCCGTGGGGAAGCGCGTCGGCGTCGTTCGAGATGGTCCAGTATCTGACGCAGACCGACAAGTACCGCCTGTCGACGTTCGGCAGCGTCGAGGTGCGGCTCTTCAAGGGTTTCTCGGTCGAGTTCTCCGGCGAGGCCTCGCGGAGGCGGGATCAGCTCTCGCTGCGGCGGGGCGACGCGACGAACGAGGAGATCCTCGTCCGCCAGCGCGAGCTTGCCACAGGCTATGAATACGACTTCGGCTTCGGCATCAGCTATTCGTTCGGCTCGATCTTCAACAACGTCGTGAACCCGCGGTTCCGTAACGCCGGCGGGTTCTGACGTCATCTTCCGCCTGAAGGCGGAAGCCACAAGTTCGTCGGAGTGACGCGTGGCTTCGGCTGACGGGTCGCGCGTGGCTTCCGGCTTCAGCCGAAAGCTTTTCCGCCGTCGAATTCACCGGAGCTTCCGCTCCAGGCGACCGTGCCGCGATCGAGCACGACAATCCGATCGGCAAAGCGCCGCGCCTCGTCGCGATCGTGCGTGACGTAGAGGATCGGCACGCCGAGCTCGTCGCGGACACGCTCCAGGTACGGCAGGATCCTGCGGCGCAGCTCGAGATCGACGGCGGCCAGCGGCTCGTCCAGCAGCAGCACTTCGGGCGCCGACATCAGGGCGCGCGCCAGTGCGACGCGCTGACGTTCGCCGCCCGACAACATGCCGACGCCGCGGTCGAGGAGCGCGCCGATCTCGAGCATCGACACCACGGCGTCGAGCGACAGCCTCTGCCTGCGCCGGCGGCCGTAAAGCACGTTGCGCCGCACGTTCAAGTGGGGAAAGAGCGCGATGTCCTGCGGAACGTAGCCGACGTGGCGCTCGTGCGGCGGCAGATCGATCCGCCGCGCCAGGTTGAACAGGTCGCGTCCATTCAGCGAAATCACGCCGGCTGACGGCGTGCGAAGCCCGGCAATCGCATCGAGGATCGTCGTCTTGCCCGCACCGGACGGGCCGAAGAGGACCGTCACCCGGCCGTCCAGGCGCGCCTGCACCTGGAGAAGGAATGTGCCCTGCTCGAGCCGCAGATCGAGCGCGATCACGAGCGGAGCCCTGCGCGCGCCGAGAGATGATTCGAGAGCCACAGCGCGGCGAAGGCGATCGCGGCGGACACGGCGAGCAGGACGATCGCGTCACGATCGCGCCCGGTCTCCGCGAACGAGTAGATCGCCACGGGCAGCGTGCGCGTCACGCCCGGGATGCTGCCGGCGACCATGATCGTCGCGCCGAACTCCCCGAGCGCGCGCGCGAACCCGAGGACGGCGCCCGCGGCGAGCGCCGGCAGCGCGAGCGGCAGCGTAATCGAGAAGAACACCCGCAGCGGCGGCGCACCGAGCGTCGACGCCATCGCTTCGTAGCGGCGATCGACCTGCTCGATGCCCGCGCGGACCGTCCGGACGAAGAGCGGCAGGCCCATCGCCGTCATCGCGATGACGACGGCCCGCCACGTGAACACGACGTCGATGCCCAGACTGGACAGCACGCGGCCCAGCGGACCTCGCGGCGAAAACAGCAGCAGGAGGATCAGCCCGGTGGCCACCGGGGGCATCACGAGCGGCAGCGAGACGAACGTCTCGAGCAGGACACGCCCGCGAAAACGCCGTCGCGCCAGCAGCCACGCGAGGAACAGGCCGGGCGGAATCATCAGCGCCGTCGCCGCCAGGGCGGTCAGCACCGTGAAAGCCGTGATCTGCCAGACGTCCATGCCGGTGGTGACTAACGCTTCGTGAGCGGGATGAACTTGTGCCGCGTGAAGATCGCGGCAGCGTCGGTCCCGGCAAGGAAATCAAGAAACCGGCGCGCCTCCGTCTGGTTCGCAGAGGCGGATAGAACCGCCGCCGGATAGACGATGCGCGGGCCCTTGTCGATTGGAACGAGAAAAGCGACCGTCGCGTGCCTGGCGGCCGCAAGGTCGGTGGCGTAGACGATGGCCGCATCGGCGCCCCCGCTCTCGACGGCTACCAGCGCCGCGCGGACGTTGGCGGTTGGCACGACCCGCGGTTCGTACTTCGTCCACAGGCCCGCGGACTCGAGATACCGGCGCGCGTAGACGCCGGCCGGCACTGCTGCGGGATCGCCAATCGCGATCCGGCGAATCTCCGGCGGCGCCTGCGCGAAGCGCTCGCGCACGAACGCCGCGCGATCTGGAGACGCCACGACCGCGAGCTGATTGCTGACGAGATCGACCCGGGATCCCGCGACGATCTGCCCGGCCTTCGCAACGACGTTCATCTGCTCCTCGTCCGCGCTGATGAAGAGGTCCACCGGCGCGCCGTTGACGATCTGCCGCGCGAGGACGTTGGACCCGGCGAGGTTGAAGCGCACCTCTCCCCCGCCGGCTGCGCGGTACGCCTTCGCGACATCGGCCAGCACGTCGGTCAGGCTGGTGGCCGCCGAAACCGTCAGCGGCACCGCGGGCGCCTGCCACGCCATCACCCAGGCGAGAACGAACATCGCGCGAAGCGTCATCACATGCCTATCCAGTTAGCGTCGGCTTAGACCGATTCTATGACGATTCGAGCCGATTCATTGAACGGGGACTGAGCCGACGGTTTCTTGACTGCTGGTGTCCACCTTCAGGTGGACCCGTCCCGGTCCGGCTGAAGCCGGACACTACAGGCGTGCTGAAAACGCTTAGCCGGGTGCTGCAGGTCCGGGCGCGATGGTCCGCGCGCTTGTGCCGGGCTGGATCCGCCGCAAGAGCAGCAGCGACCAGGGCTCGACGCGGAGCACGTCGCCGGCGTTCAACTCGAGGCCGAGCCGTTCTTCCGACATCTCGTCGATGGGCTCGTGGGTGTCGAGCACCTCCGTCCACCGCGCGCCCCAGTCGGCGGGCGGCAGCCGGAACTCCACGTGCTCGTGGTGCGCGTTGAACATCACATAGAAGCTGTCGTCGACGACCCGTTCGCCCCGTTCGTCGGGGGTGGGAATCGCGCTGCCGTTGAGGAAGACGCCGAGCGACTTCGCGAACCCCGCATGCCAGTTGTCCGCCGACATCTCCGCGCCGGCCGGGGTGAACCAGCCGATGTCGCCCACGCCGATGCCGTGCGGATCGCGTCCCTGGAACCAGCGGCGCCGGCAGAACACGGGGTGGCGCGCGCGCAGGCGGATCAGCCGCCGCGTGAACTGGAGCAGCCGATCGTCCGCGTTCGCCCAGTCGTACCACGAGACGTCGTTGTCCTGGCAGTACCCGTTGTTGTTGCCGCGCTGCGTGCGTCCAATCTCGTCGCCGCCGAGGAGCATCGGCACGCCTTGCGAGAGCATCAGCGTCGCGAGCAGGTTGCGCTGCTGGCGCGCGCGCATCGCGGCGATCGCCGGCACGTCGCTCGGCCCCTCCACGCCGCAGTTCCACGACCGATTGTGATTGTCGCCGTCGCGGTTCTCCTCGCCGTTGGCTTCGTTGTGCTTGTCGTGGTACAAGACGAGATCGCGCAGCGTGAAACCGTCGTGCGCCGTGATGAAGTTCACGCTGGCGTGCGGCGCGCGCGCGGTCCCCTGATAGAGATCCGAGCTGCCCGTCAGGCGGAATGCGAATTCCGCGAGCGTGCGATCGGTGCCGCGCCAGAAATCGCGCACGGTGTCGCGGTACTTGCCGTTCCACTCCGACCAGAGCGGCGGGAAGTTGCCGACCTGATACCCTCCTTCGCCGATGTCCCACGGCTCGGCGATCAGCTTGACCTGGCTCACGACGGGATCCTGCTGGATCAGATCGAAGAACGCGGACAGCCGGTCGACCTCATGGAGCTCGCGCGCCAGCGTCGCGGCGAGATCGAATCGAAAACCGTCCACGTGCATCTCGAGCACCCAGTAGCGCAGGCTGTCCATGATGAGCTGCAGCACGTGCGGGTGCCGCATGTTCATCGAGTTCCCCGTCCCGGTGTAGTCGACGTAGTACCGCCGGCGCTCGGGCGACAGGCGGTAGTAGCCGGCGTTGTCGAAGCCCTTGAACGACAGGATGGGGCCGAGGTGATTGCCCTCCGCGGTGTGGTTGTAGACGACGTCCAGGATCACCTCGATCCCGGCCTCGTGCATCGTCTTGACGAGCTGCTTGAATTCCTGGACCTGTTCCCCGTTCTGCCCGCGCGCGTACTCGTTGTGCGGCGCGAGGTAGCCGATCGAGTTGTAGCCCCAGTAGTTCCTGAGCCCTCGATCGCGGAGCGTCGAGTCCTGCACGAACTGGTGGACGGGGAGGAGCTCGACTGCCGTCACGCCGAGGCGCTGGAGGTAGCGGATCGCGACCGGGTGCGCCATGCCGGCATAGGTGCCCCGGAGCTCCTCGGGAATGTCGGGATGCGTCTTCGTGAATCCCTTGACGTGCGTTTCATAGACCACCGTGCGGTGCCACGGCGTTGCCGGACGTCGATCCTGCGCCCAGTCGAAGAACGGATTGACGACGACGCTCTTCGGCACGAACGCCGCGCTGTCGAGATTGTTCCTCGACGCTTCGGGCGCGTCGAAGTGATAGGGAAAGACGGACTCGTTCCAGTCCCACGCCCCGTCGATCGCCTTCGCATAGGGATCGAGCAATAGCTTTGCGGGATTGCACCAGAAGCCGCGATCGGGGTCCCACGGTCCGTGGACGCGATAGCCGTAGTGCTGGCCCGGCTTGATGCCGGGAAAGTACCCGTGCCAGCAGAGCGCGGTCCGCTCCGGGAGGTCAACTCGCGTCTCCGCACCGTGCTCGTCGAACAGGCACAACTCGACCCGTTCGGCTGCTTCGGAGAAGACTGAAAAATTGGTTCCAACGCCATCGTAGGTCGCCCCAAGGGGCGCCGGCTGCCCCGGCCAGATTCTCATGCGCCACTAGATTAGTTCGGGGACAGTCAAAGGGGACAGTCAAGGGGGACACTCAAAGGGGGACACTCAAAGGGGACACTCAAGGTTGACTGTCCCCGGATGGTCAGGGGACACTCAATCGGGACAGTCACGCGTGACTGTCCCGATTGAGTGTCCCCACCTAGCAAATAATGCGTACTGCCTTCCTCCTGGTCGCTTTCACGCTATCCGCTGCGCAGCAGCCGGCGGACCTGGGGGTCTCGTCCAGAGACGGGCTCGTGGTGTGCGTGTCGGCGCCGGCGTGCGACGCGGGCGCCAGCGTCCTTGCCAAAGGCGGCAACGCCGTCGACGCTGCCGTCGCGACGGCGTTCGCGCTGGCCGTGACCCACCCGGCCGCGGGAAACATCGGCGGCGGCGGCTTCATGATCGTCCGGACGCCGAACGGCGGCGTCACGTCGTTCGATTATCGGGAGAGGGCACCGCTCAAATCGACGCGGACGATGTACCTCAACGCGGACGGGCAGATCGATCGCGCACTCACCACCAGCGGCTACATGGCGCCGGGAGTCCCGGGCACAGTGCGCGGCCTGGAACTGGCCCATCGGAAGATCGGTCGGCTGCCATGGAAGGACGTGGTACTGCCCGCAATCGATCTCGCACGCGGGTTCGCGATCTCCGCGAGCCTCGCGCGAAGCCTCAATCGCGAAGTCCAGGGATCGATGGCGAAGTTTCCAGCGTCGGTCGCCGCGTTCGGAAAGCCAGGCGGAGGACAGTGGGCCGAAGGCGACAGCCTGACCCAGAACGATCTCGCGAAGACGCTGCAGGCGATCGCCGACGGCGGCGCGGACGCCTTCTACAAGGGCTGGATCGCCGACCGCATCGCCGGGGACATGGCGGCCAACGGCGGCCTCATCTCGAAAAAAGATCTCGCCGCGTACCGGGCAAAAGAGCGCAAGCCGGTGCGAGGCACCTACAAGGGGTACGACATCATCTCGATGCCGCCGCCGAGCTCGGGCGGCGTAGCGCTCGTCGAAATGCTGAACATCGTCGAACCGCTCGACCTCAAGTCGAAAGGCCTGCTGACGGCGCCAGCCCTGCACCTGCAGATTGAAGCCATGCGGCGCGCCTACCTGGATCGCGCGCGGCATCTCGGCGATCCGGACTTCGTCCGCGTGCCCGTCGACAGGCTGACGTCGAAGAAATACGCGCGGACGGTCGCCGGCTCGATCGAGGAAAGCAAAGCCTCGAGCAGCACGGAGCTCGGCAAGGACATCGTCTCGCTGCCCGCGACGGAATCGGACGAGACGACGCACTTCTCGGTGATCGATCGCGACGGACTCGCAGTCACGAACACCTACACGCTCGAAGGCAGCTACGGCTCGCACGTCGTCGTGAAGGGGACGGGGTTCCTGCTGAACAACGAGATGGGCGACTTCAATCGCAAACCGGGCGAGACGAACGCGAGCGGCGACATCGGCACTACCGCGAACCAGATCGCGCCTGGCAAGACGATGCTGAGCTCGATGACGCCGACGATGGTGACGAGGAACGGCAAGCTCGTGCTGCTGACGGGATCGCCCGGAGGACGGACGATCATCAACACGGTCTTCTCGGTCGTCATCGGGGTCGTCGAGTACGGTTTGAGCGGCCGGCAGGCTGTCGATCTCACTCGCATCCACCATCAGTGGCTGCCCGATCGCGTCTCGATCGAGGAAGGGAACGTGCCCGACGACGTTCTGGCAGCGCTCCGTGCGCTCGGCCACGAAGTGCGGACGCAAACGCGGCAGGGAGAGGCACACAGCATCTGGATTGGCCCGGATGGCACGCCATACGGCGTGGCCGACTCGCGGTCGCCGGACTCGAAGGCGTCGACCCCGCGCGGTTTGACAGCTCCCCTCACGGGACGATAGGCTTAACCCGGATGTCTCGCGTGCAGCACCATCACCGGCACCATCACGCTTCCCGCACCGGCGGGCCGGTCGAGTTCTGCAGGCACTGACGCATTCCCAGCATCACGAACTCACCAAGCCTCGCCGGACGACCGGCGAGGCTTTTTTCGTTCATGGACATTTTTCGGGACTGGCGTATGGACTTCGCGAAACTCGACGGCTTGATTCCGGCGGTCATCCAGGACGACGTGTCGAACGAAGTCCTGATGGTCGGCTTCATGAACCAGGAGGCGCTCGACCGTACGGTCGACACGGGATTCGCCACCTTCTTCAGCCGCACGCGCGGGACGCTGTGGACGAAGGGGGAAACATCAGGAAACCGTCTGCGCGTCGAACGCATCCTCGTGGACTGCGACGACGATACCGTGCTCGTCCGGGTGACGAGGCTTGGCGACGGCAACGTCTGCCACACGGGCGATCGGAGTTGCTTTTCGAAAGAGCTGCAGAAATGAGCGCCAAAGAACCCGAGACGCCGGCCAGGCTCAAGCTGGGCATCCCGAAGGGATCGCTCCAGGACGCGACGATTCAACTCTTCGCGCGCGCCGGATTCAACATCTACGCGAGCACGCGGTCGTACTTTCCCGCCATCGACGACCCGGAGATCGACTGCATGCTGATTCGCGCGCAGGAGATGGCGAGATACGTCGCGGACGGCGTGCTCGACGCCGGGCTGACGGGACAGGACTGGATCGCGGAGCACGCGGCGGCCGCCAACGGAGGCGGCGGCACGATTGTCCCTCTCGCCGATCTCATCTACGCGAAGCAGAGCTTTGGAAAGGTCCGGTGGGTGCTCGCCGTTCCTGAGGAGTCCACCTATCGCACGCCACAGGATTTGGAAGGCGCAACGATCGCGACCGAGCTCGTGCGCGCGACGCAGGCGTACTTCGCGCGGCTGGGCGTCCGGGTCAACGTCGAGTTCTCCTGGGGCGCGACCGAAGTCAAGCCGCCGACGCTCGCCGATGCGATCGTCGAGGTCACCGAGACGGGATCGTCGCTGCGCGCCAACCGGCTGAGGGTGATCGACACCGTCATGGAGTCGAACACGCAGCTCATCGCGAACAGCGGCGCGCTGAAGGATGAGTGGAAACGCACGAAGCTCGAAAACATCTCGCTGCTCCTCAAGGCGGCGATCGAAGCGCAGGGCCGCGTCGGGATCATGCTGAACGTGCAGACCTCGGATCTCGCCGCGGTGCTGGCGCTTCTGCCGGCGCTGCAGCGGCCGACCATCTCGCCGCTGAGCGATCCGTCATGGGTCGCGCTGAACACGATCATCGAGGAGCGGACGGTTCGCGATTTGATACCGAAGCTCAAGGCCGCCCGTGCGCAGGGGATCGTCGAGTACCCGCTGAACAAGATCGTGATCTAGATCGAGATTCCGATGCGCATCATCGAATCGACGAACGCGCACGCGGTGGCGGCGCTGCTCGACCGGCGGCCCGGGCGCGATCCGCTCGTGCAGCGGCGCGTCGCGAGGATCGTCCATCGCGTCCGCACTGAAGGCGATCCCGCGCTGCTCGAGTACGCGCGCCGGTTCGACGGCATGACCGGCGCGATCGAGGTGACGACGGACGACATGATCGCAGCGGCCGGACGCGTGGAACCGACGGTCCGGCGGGCGATTCGGGTGGCCGCGCGCCACATCAGGCGCGTCGCGCGGCGGCAGATCCCGAAACGATGGACCACGAGCCCAGTCCGGGGCGTGTCGATCGAGCAGCGCGTCGTCCCGCTCGATCGCGTGGGCTGCTACGTCCCCGCCGGACGTTTTCCACTGCCATCCTCGTTGCTGATGACAGCCATCCCCGCTCGCGTCGCTGGCGTCCCCGAGATCATCGCCGTGTGTCCGCGGCCGGACGACACGGTACTTGCCGCCGCGCTCGAGGCCGGTGTCGCGCGCTTCTTCCGGATCGGCGGCGCGCACGCAATTGCCGCGCTCGCCTACGGGACGGCGACGGTCCCACGCGTCGACAAGATCGTGGGGCCTGGCAGCGCGTACGTGGCCGCGGCAAAAGCACACGTGTCGCCGGATTGCGCGATTGACTTCTTCGCCGGCCCCACCGAGATCGCAGTCGTCTCGTCGACCGGGCGGCCGGCATGGATCGCGGCCGACCTACTTGCCCAGGCGGAGCACGATCCCGATGCCCGCGCGGTCCTGATCACGCCCAGACGCCGGCTCGCGCAGGCCGTCGCACGCGAAGTCGCCCGCCTCGAGCCGGCGGCACCACGCGGTCGCGCCCTGGGCGCCCGTGGCGGGATCGTGGTCACGCGCTCGATGAACGAGGCCATCGAGCTCTGCCAGCGCTTCGCGCCGGAGCACGTCGTCTGCGACACGGACGCCATCGCCGCGAGGCTGACGCGCGCCGGCACGGTCTTCGTCGGCGACGAGAGCGCGCAGGCCTGCGGGGACTACGTAACCGGCTCGAATCACGTGCTTCCGACCGCCGGCGCCGCTGCGGCGCGCGGCGGCCTGAGCGCCGCCGATTTCGTCCGCGTGTCCACCGTTCAGCGGCTCACTCGCCGAGGCCTGCGTCAAGTCGCACCCGCGGGGATCACCCTCGCAGAAGCGGAAGGGCTCGCCTTCCACGCCGCCTCCATGCGTATCCGCCTGCAGTCGGCGCCCACACGATCATGAGCTATCAGTACGACGTCGTCGTGCGCCCCGCATCCGGACTCAGGCTGCACCTGAACGAGAACACCGCGGGCTGCTCTCCAAGAGTCCTCAAAGCGATCGCGTCGATTACGAGGCACGACGCCGCGTTCTACCCGGACTACGACGGCGCCGTGGCAGCGTGCGCCGACAGGCTTGGCATCGACCCCGCGCGCTTCATCCTGACGAACGGCCTCGACGAAGGCATTCTTGCCACCACGGTCGCGGCGCTGCGGGATCGAGACGTGCGGCAACCCGAAGCCATCGTGGTGATGCCGGCGTTCGACATGTACGCATCGACGGCCGACGGCGTTGGCGCCCGGATCGTCGAGGTCGGGCTCGACGAGAACTTCGTCTTCTCGACGGCGAAAGTCCTCGACGCCGTCAACGACCGAACGCGGCTGATCTTCCTCACCAGCCCGAACAACCCGACCGGCCAGCTCATTCCGAGGGAGGCCATCCTGACGATCGCGCGCGCGGCGCCGCACGTGCTGATCTTTCTCGACGAGGCGTATGCGGATTTTTCAGGGATCACGCTGCTTGGAGATACCGAGGCGGCCTCCCTGCCCAACTTGATCGTCGGGCGCACGTTTGCAAAGGCGTACGGAATCGCCGGTTTGCGCGCGGGCGCCGTCATCGGCGACCCATCCACGATGGATCGGCTCCGCCGCATCGTACCGCCGTTCAGCTTGAACGCCTGCGCGGCGGCCGCGATTTCCGCAGGCCTCGACGACGCGGAGTACTGACGACTGGTATCGCGCGCAGGTGCAGAAGTCGAAGGAGCTTTTGTACGCAGCGCTCGAACGGCTTGGGATTCGCTACTGGCCAAGCGCCGCCAATTTCGTCCTGATCCACCTTGGCGACGATGCGCGGCGCGTCGTCGACGGCCTTGCCGCGCGGCAGATATACGTCCGCGACAAGTCGCGCGATCCCGCGTGTCCGGGCTGCGTGCGGGTGACAGCGGGCGTCGTCGAACACACGGAGGCGTGCATTCGCGCGCTCGAGGAGGTGCTGTGCGCCGCGGAGTCGTAGAACGACGGACGACGGAGACTGCCGTGACGATTCGCATCGATCTCGACGGGCGAGGCCGCTATGCCGTCCGAACGGGCATCAGGTTCCTCGATCACATGCTGGAGCTCTTCACGCGGCACGGCGGATTCGATTTGAAGATCGACGCCACGGGCGATCTGGACGTCGATCAGCACCACACCGTCGAAGACATTGGGATCGCGCTCGGCGAGGCCGTGAGCGCGGCGCTCGGCTCCAGGCGAGGCATCAACAGGGCCGGCTACTTCGTGATGACGATGGACGAGGCGCTCGGCGTCGTCGCGCTCGATCTCAGCGGGCGTGCGCACGCCGTCGTCGACGCTAGGCTGAAGGTCAAGAAGGTAGGCGATCTCGACGCGGAGCTCATGACCGACTTCTTCGAAGGCTTCGCGCGCGGCGTCCGCGGGAACGTGCACCTGAAAGTGCTCTACGGACGATCCGGCCATCATCAGGTCGAAGCGCTGTTCAAGGCGTTCGGCCGCGCGCTGCGGATGGCCTGCTCGCGGGATCGGCGGCTGGCGAAGGTGATGCCGAGTACGAAGGGGATTCTCTAGGTTCAGGGTTCAAGGTTCAGGGTTCAAAGTTCGGGTTGGCACCAACGAGATGAGTCGAATCGCGCTGATTGATTACCGTGCCGGCAATCTGACGTCCGTGCGCAAGGGGTTTGCTGCGGTCGATGCGGAGTTGTTCACTCCGGTCGGGCCGGCGGAGCTCAGTGACTGCTCGGCGATCGTCGTGCCTGGCGTTGGACACTTCGGCGCAACCAGGGTCATGGACGATCCCTGGCGCGCGGCGATTCGTGCGGCGGTGGCGGCAGGCACGCCTCTTCTCGGCATCTGCCTCGGCCTGCAATGGCTGTTCGAGGGAAGCGACGAGGCGGACGGGCTTCCGGGATTGGGCGCGCTTCGGGGGCGGTGCTTCAGGCTGCCACCGCCCGTGAAGGTTCCGCACGTCGGGTGGAATGCGCTCGAGATCGTTCGGCCGGCGCCGCTCCTCGAGGGTGTTCCGCCTGGAACGCAGGTGTACTTCACGCATTCGTACGCCGCGCCGCCGGGCGAAGACACCGTGGCGAGCGCGACGCACGGCGCGACGTTCGCGGCGGCAGTTCAGCGGGAACGCGTGTGCGGCGTGCAGTTTCATCCGGAGAAATCCGGCGACGCGGGCCTGCGGATCCTGCGCAACTTCGTATCGATGACTCGACATGCTGTCCAAACGCATCATCGCGTGCCTTGACGTGCGCGACGGCGCGGTCGTCAAGGGGATCAACTTCGAGGGGCTCAGGCGCGCAGGCGATCCGGCGGAGCTCGCCGCCCGCTACAACGTCGAAGGCATCGACGAGCTCGTGATCCTCGACGTCACCGCGACGATCGAAGGCCGGCGTGCCCTCGAAGCGACGATCCGCGAGGTGTCGCAGCGCCTCTTCATTCCGCTCGCCGTGGGCGGCGGCATCCGCTCCGAGGCGGACGCGGCCGCGGCCATCGAGGCAGGCGCGGACAAGGTCAGCCTGAACACCGCGGCGCTTTCGGAGCCGGCGCTGATCACGCGCCTCGCCGAACGCTATGGCACTCAGGCGATCGTCGTGGCGGTGGACGCGAAGGACGCCGGCGATCGCTTCGAGGTCTTCGCGCGCAGCGGCCAGATGTCCGCCGGACGGGGCGCGGTCGAGTGGGCGATCGAAGCGGAAGCGCGCGGCGCTGGTGAGATCCTGCTCACGTCGATCGATCGCGACGGTACCGAGATCCGGCTTCGACTGCCGCCTGACGTCCGCCGTCTCGAGCGCGGTCGCGATTCCCGTGATCGCATCCGGTGGCGCCGGAACATTCGATCATTTCTTTGACGTGTTCACCGAGGGAAGAGCTGACGCGGCGCTCGCGGCATCCATCTTTCACTACTCCGAGCACGCCGTGGCAGACCTGAAACAGTTCCTGCTCGATCGAGGCGTTCCCGTTCGCATCTAGCCGATCATGCTCATTCCATCCATCGATCTTCAGAACGGCCGCATCGTCCAGCTCGTGCAGGGCGAGAAGCTCGCCGTCGAGAGCCACGACTTCGACGGCTGGATCGAGCGGTTCTCTGGCTACCCCAAAGTCCAGTTGATCGATCTCGACGCTGCGAAGGGCTCCGGGGCTAACCGGGCGCTCATTGCGTCGATCTGCGGGCGCCTGCCCTGCCGCGTCGGCGGCGGCATCCGGACGCCGGAACGCGCGCTGGAGTTCACGGCGCTGGGCGCCACGAGCGTGATTCTCGGCTCTTCCCTCTTCAGGAACGGCGGCGTCGACGTGGAGTTCGCCCGGCGTGTCGCAGCGGCGATCGGGCCCGATCGCTTCATCGCCGCAGTCGACAGCCGGGGCGGTCAGGTCGTCATCGACGGCTGGCGCACGACGCTTCCGCTGACGGCCGTTGACGCGGTGCGCGCGCTCGAGCCTCATGCCGGCGAGTTCCTCTACACGCACGTGGACAAGGAAGGGCTGATGCAGGGCACCGACATGGCGGCAATCCGGGCGGTTCGAGACGCCACGAGCCGCCGCCTCACCGCGGCTGGAGGCATCACGACGATGGAGGAGGTCGAGTACCTCGATTCGATCGGCGTCGACGCGGTCGTGGGGATGGCGATCTACACGGGACGGATGAGCCTGCCCCAACCTGGGCAACGGAAATAAGGTACGCTCTTCGACGATGCGGCGATCGACGGCGGCCCTGACCCTGCTGCTCATTGCTCAAACGCCCGGCTGCTCCCGCCAGCCCGGCCTCTTCTCCGAATCGAACGCACGCGCGCACATCGGGATGCTCGCCGGAACGATCGGCAGCCGCCCGGTCGGCACTCCGGCCAACGCGCGCGCCCGCGAATATATCGTCGATCAGCTGCGATTGTTCGGGTTCGAGGTCCGCGTGCAGGAAGCGGATGCACGCCGGCCCACACTCGGACGGACCGCACGCGTCTCCAACATCATCGCGGTACGTCCCGGAAGCCGTTCCGAAGCGCTGGGCATCGTCTCGCACTACGACTCGGTGCCTGCGGGCCCCGGTGCGGGAGACGATGCATTGGGCGTCGGCGTCGCGCTCGAGGCCGCGCGCGTCCTGGGGGCCAGGCCGAATCGCGTGTGGTCGCTCATGATCCTCGTCACCGACGGTGAAGAGGCCGGCCTCATGGGTGCGTCGGCGCTGATGACGGATCGGGACGTCACCCGCCGGCTGCAGGCCTACATCAATCTCGAGGCGATCGGATCGGCCGCGACGCCGATGCTGTTCGAGGTTGGGCCCGGCAACGGCTGGCTGCTCCGCCGCTGGGTGAGCGCGTCGCCGCACCCTCGAGGCGGATCGTTCGGCACCGAAATCTATCGCAGGCTTCCAAGCGATACGGACTTCTCGGTCCTTAAGCTGCACGAGATTCCAGGCCTCAACTTCGCTGCCGTCGGCGACAGCTACGCGTATCACACGGCGCTCGACACACCTGAACGGCTCTCGCCGGTCACGGTGCGGCACATGGGCGAGCAGGTGGTTTCGATTGCCGAAGCGCTGGATGGCGCCGACATCACCGAACGCACACGCGGCGACCGGACGTTCTTCGACCTTGCGCGGCGTTCGGCGCTTTCATACGGCGCCGACGCCGGGATTGCGATCGCCGTCATCGCGTTCGTCCTCGGGTTGATCGCGTGGATCAGAATCGTCGTGGGGCTGGCAAGGACCCACGGGCTTCTCCGCCTCTTCTTCGCGTGGATCTGGATGGCGATCGGCGCGGCAGCTGTTGTCGCGTCGATGATCGGCGCCACGTGGGCGCTGCGAGCCGCGCGCGAGGTCTTTCACCCCTGGTATGCGCGGCCCGGCCGGCTGTTTCTGCTCCTCATCGCCGTGGGCCTGACGGTCGCGTGGGGCGCCGCCAGAGTGGGCGCCCTGCTGCCCGAGCGCGTGCGCGGCATGCGGAGCCCGCTGGTCGCGTGGAGCGTAGCGCTGCCCTCATGGATCGCCATGAGTCAGGTGGCGCTCTGGTTCGCGCCCGGGGCTGCGTATCTCTGGCTGCTGCCGCTGCTCGTCGCCGCCATCGTCCTGGTCACGCTGCCGGTTGGCAGTGAGGCCGCCGCTCGAATCGCGTCGATCGTCGTGCTTGCCGCCAGTGCGACGATCTGGCTGCGGCTGACAGTGGATCTGCTGCCCTTCCTGGTGGCAACGTTCGGCCGCATGCCCTTCGTAACGCCGGTTTTCGTGTACGCGGCGCCCATCGCCCTAGCCGGCATGATGATCGCGCCGCCGCTCGTCGCCATGCTGACGACGAGCCGTCCCCTGCTCCGTCCGTCGTTGATGACGTCGTTCCTGCTGCTCGCGGTGGCGGTCTGCGCGGGATGGGCGTATCTCGCCCCTGCGTACACGCACGGCGAACCGCTGCGGCGTCACATGCGCGTCGTGCAGGAAGCCGGCAAGGGAGCCGTCTGGGAAGTCGGGTCGGTCGAGCCCGGTCTCGATCTGGGCGAAGGCGCGCCGTCGGGGTGGCAGCCGGCAACCGGACCCCCCGACGCCAGCGTCCCGCTTCGACAACTGCCGCACGCGTTCGTGTTTCGCGCCACGGGATCCGCGCTGGACGCGGCGCCGATCGGCATCGCATCCCTGGCCGTCGAGCCGGTGACGGGCGGCACGGAGCTCTCGATCAGCGTCGTGCCTCGTCAACCGGGGCTCGTGCTGTCGTTCGTGCTCCCCGCGGGCCTGCGTCCGGCGCGCGCGAGCCTTCCCGGCGTGATCCGATCGGGGCGCTGGACGGCCACGTACGTGGCGCCGCCGGCTGACGGCGTGCTCTTTCGCGCGAGCTTCGGACCGGGACCCGCGCCTGCGCTCAAGGACCTTCGCGTGGCCGCGACGGCGCAGGGATCGACCGCCGATCAGGGATGGCTGCCGCCGGCGTGGCTGCCGCGCGAGCGGACGGCCTGGAGCGCCGAGGCCACGTGGGTGGTCGACCCGTTCTCCCTCCCGATTGCGCCGGTCCAGCCGTTACGCTAGACTGCGTAACGATTACGGCCTTTGGCGTAACGCCGCGACGCGTTGCGCGCAGCTGCCGCCATGACCAATCCCTTTGTCTACGGCGAGATCGTCCCCGCCGCCGCCTTCGTCGACCGCGAGGTCGAGCTCGACCGCCTGGCCCGCGATCTAATTGCAGGCCAGAAGGTCTTCCTGATCTCGCCGCGGCGCTACGGCAAGTCCTCGCTGGTGCGGCAGGCGCTGAAGAGCGCCGCTCGATCGGGGGCGGTGACGGTCGACGTCCAGGTCAGCAGCTACAGTTCCTACGTCTCGTTTCTCGAGGGCTACGCCCGCGCGCTCGCGTCCGCCGAAACGCGGCTCGACCGGGCGCGTTGCGTGGATGCGCGACATGCTGTCCGGCGTCAGGCCGGAAGTGCGGCTCGAGCCGGACGAGCGCGGACGCAGCCGGATCGCGGTCTCGTTTCCCTCCGCGCGGACCGATCGGGATATCTCGCACCTCGCGCACGAGGTCTTCGCGCTGCCCGGCCGAATCGCCGAGGCGAGGCGCCGCCGCATGGCCATCGCGCTCGACGAGTTCCAGGCCATCGCCGCGTTCAACGGCGGCAGCGTCGAGCAGCGCGCTGCGCGCCGCGGTACAGCAGCAGCGCCAGGTCGGCTACGTCTTCTCCGGATCCGAGCCGACGCTGATGGAACGGATGCTCGGGCAAGAGCCGCCCCTTCTACAAAGCCGGTCCGGTGATGCGGCTGCAGAAGATTCCCGCCGACGCGTTCGCGAAGTTCATCGAGTCCAGGTTCCGCTCGACGCGGCTTCAAGCCCGTGCCCGGCCTCGGCGCCGCCATCGTCGACCTCGCGGGCAATCTTCCGTACGACGTCCAGCGCCTCGCGCACGAGGTGTGGGACGACGTGAAGGCGGGCGGCGGGCGTGGTGCGGATCTGGAGGATCTGCACGAGACGTTGAAGCGGCTCCTCGGCGAGCACGAGACGCTCTTCGAAGCCACCTGGCAGCGTCTCACGCTCGCGCAGCGCGCGACCCTCCGGGCGTCGGTGCTCGAGGACGGGCGCGAGCTCCTGTCCGCGGACGTGCGGTCGCGCCACCGCCTGAGCGGCGCGTCGACCGTGCAGTCGGCGCTCGCGGCGCTCGCGCGAGAAGACATACTCACCCGCGAAGGCAACCGGTACGCCGTCGTCGATTCGCTCTTCAGGGAGTGGATCGCGCGGAAAACCTTCTAGGAAGGTCCAATGACGACACTTCTCGCGCGGCTCGGCCTCGGACGTCCCGAACTCCGGGCCTGGGCCATGTACGACTGGGCCAACTCCGCCTTTCAGACGACCATCATCGCCGCGGTCTTCCCGATCTACTTCCACAGCGTGGTCGCCTCGGATCTGCGCGACACGCTCTCCACCAGCCGTTTCGCGTGGGCGACGACGATCGCGATCCTGATCGTCGCGCTGGTCGCGCCGCTGCTCGGAGCGATCGCGGACTATGCCGCGATGAAGAAGAAGATGCTCGCGGCGTTCCTGCTCGTGGGCGCGTGCTCGACGATCGCGATGTACTGGATAGAGCGCGGCGACTGGCAGCTGGCCCTGACGCTCTTCGTGATCGGGAACATCGGCGTCGCCGGGAGCATCGTGTTCTACGAGTCCCTGCTGCCGCACCTGGTCGACGCGAAGGAGCTCGACCGCGTGTCGTCGGCCGGCTACGCGATCGGCTATTTCGGAGGCGGAACGCTCCTCGCCATCAACCTCCTGATGATCCAGAAGCCGTCCCTGTTCGGCATTCCCGACGCCGGCACGGCGGTCCGGCTCTCGCTGGCCAGCGTCGGCATCTGGTGGCTGGCGTTCTCCATTCCGCTCTTTCGCAGGGTGCCCGAACCGCCGCGCAGAATCGAAAAGGACGAAGCGCCGGGCGGCAACGTCGTCGCGATCGGGTTCCGCCGGCTGATCGAGACGTTCAAGGAGCTGAGGCGCTACAAGCAGGCGTTCCTGCTGCTGCTCGCCTTCCTGATCTACAACGACGGCATCCAGACGATCATCAGGATGGCGACGACCTTCGGCACCGAGATCAACATCGATCAGAACGCAATGATCACTGCGCTCCTGATCACGCAGTTCATCGGCGTGCCGTTCGCGTTTCTGTTCGGCATGATCGCGGGCCGGATCGGCGCGAAGGTCTCGGTCTTTGCCGGGCTCGCCGTCTACGCGTTCATCATCCTGCTGGCGTATTTCATGACGAGCGCCGCGCACTTCTACGCGCTCGCGATCATGGTGGGCATGGTCCAGGGAGGCACGCAGGCGCTCAGCCGCTCGATGTTCGCGAGCATGATTCCCAGGCACAAGTCATCCGAGTTCTTTGCGTTCTTCGGCGTCTTCGAGCGCTACGCCGGCATTCTCGGCCCGTTGATCTTCGCGGTGATGGTGCAGTCCACCGGCGAGAGCCGCAACGCAATCCTGGCGGTGCTGAGTTTCTTCGTCGTGGGCGGGGCCCTGCTCGCGTTCGTCGACGTCGAGGAGGGACGGCGGGCGGCGAGGCAGGCCGAGGCGGCCGTCCACTGATCCATGGGCGCAGGCGCGAGCTCCACGGTCCGCTGGCTCGCGAGGGCCGTCTGCTGGGTCTTCTACCGAATCGACCGCGTCGGCGCGGTGCCGCCGGATGGCGCCGTGCTGCTTCTTCCCAACCATCCGAACTCGCTTCTGGATCCCGCGGTCGTCTGGGCCACGGCGGAGCGCGACGTGCGGTTCCTCGCGAAGTCGACGCTGTTCGAGAGCGCCTTGCGGCCCGTGCTGGCCAGCGCCGGCGCGATTCCCGTGTACCGAAAGCGGGATGAGGGCGTCGACACGTCGCGCAACGAGGAAACGTTCGCCGCGGTTTCCGCCGCGCTCGCGTCGGGCGCGGCCGTCTGCATCTTTCCCGAGGGGATCAGCCACTCGACCGGCCGGCTCGAGCCGCTGCGGACAGGCGCGGCGCGGATGGCGCTCGACGCGGAGCGGCGAGGCACACGCGTCGCGCTCGTGCCGGTCGGCCTGAACTTCGATCGCAAGACGACGTTTCGATCCCGCGCCACGATCGTCTTTGGCCAACCCTTCTCCGCCCGCGATCTCGACGCAGCAGAGGAGGATCACGTCAGGGCCCTTACGCAGCTAATCGCGGAGCGCATGCGGCTGCTTCTCGTCGAAGCCGATCCCGACGCGGACGCGGCGCTCGTCGATCGCGTCGATCGACTCTACACGGCGGCTCGCGGACGGCCCCGCGATCCCCAGGCACGCCTGGTGAGGCGCCGCACGATCGCCGAGGGCATGGCCCGGCTGCGCACGGCCGATCCTGCCCGCTACGAGGCCGTGCTGGAGCGCCTGCACCGATACGATCAGCGCCTCCAGAGATTCGGGTTGCACGATCGTCATCTCGACTGGCAGGTCTCGCCGCGCGACGCGGTGCTGTTCGCGGCGCGCGAGATTCCGCTCGCGATCGTCCTGCTGCCAGTGTGCCTGATCGGGTTCGCGCTGTTCTTCGTTCCGTACCAGGCGACGGCGGTGGTCGCGCGCCGGTTCACGCGCGAACGCGACATTCTGGCCACCGCCCAGGTCTTCTCCGGCGCAGCCGTGTATGCCGCCTGGCTCCTCGTCCTCAGCGCGATCGCCTGGATGGCCGCCGGGAGGACCGCCGCAATCGTGACGTTCTTCCTCCTCCCGGTCGTGGCGCTCGTCTCGCTCCTCGCGATCGAGCGGGAGAGCGCGGTCGTGCAAGCCGTCCGCTCCTGGAGGCTGCTGACGCGCGCGAGCGACGAGACGCGCGAGCGCCTGCGGCGGCGTCGATCCGAGGTCGCCGACGTGCTGGATGAAGTGAACCGCTGGCTGGAGTCGAACGTCGATCGCTGATGCTTGCGTACGTGTCCGCCGTCGGCTTGCTTGCGCTGTAGTGTCCGGCTTGCTAGCTGCAGTAGTGTCCGGCTTGAGCCCAAATGCCTTTCGGAAATTGGTTCCTGTCGTATCGATGGGTCGGGCGTGTCGATCGGTCGTGCGGTGCGCGTGGCGGCCCGCGGCCCGCTCCGCGCGCCGGGAACGCGCGCTCCGGCTGATCGCCCTCTCGCAGCCGCGGCGCCTATGAGCTGGCTTTGGCGGCCGTCGTCAGGCGCCGCGGGCCGCCGGTGGTACTTCCAGCGTGGAGGATCACAGGGACCGAAGGCGCCGCGCGGAATCGCTCCGCGCGCGTTCCGGCTGACGCCGCGCGTCGGCGCGCGCCGAGGGCCGCCGGCCGCCACGCGCACCGCACGATCGATCGGGTTGGCCCTCCACGCCGCGGTGGGTTGGCCGGCTCGGGCCGACGTTGAGCAGCGCGATCAGCGAAGCCAGTAAAAATGGTCCCGGAGCTTCCCACCTGGCGGCGGCGCGGATTCGTCCCAAACGGTCGAATCGCCTCGTTGCCGAACCGATGCTTTACCGGCGCGCGGATCACCCCAAGCCGCCGCCAGCTGCGTCAGGACGGGCGGAGGGGCCATTTTTTCCGCGCTGTCGAAGTAGGAGGGCCGAGCCGGCCAGCCCACCGCGGCTGATCGGGACGCCGGAACGTTTCCCACCGCTTGAAGAGATTGCCGGCTGGTGAGATGGACTCTATGTGCAAGGGGCCGGCTCCTTTGGACAGACACACAGTGCAGATTTCCGAAAGGCATTGGGCTTCAGCCGGACCTCGGGTCCGCCTAAAGGCGGACACTACAAGCACCCGGCTCAATTCAGCAGGAACTTCTGCGCGAAGAGCACCCAGGCGTACTGGTTGAAGTCGTTCGCGGTGCCTGGCAGCTCCTCGTGTCCCGCGTCGTACACCACGTACCAGACCGTCGTGCCGTTCGCGCGGACGGCCTTGACCATCGCTTCGGCCTGATCCGGCGGCACGCGCGTGTCCTTCGCGCCCTGCGCGACATAGAGCGGGATCTTCAGCTTCGACGCATGCGTCAGCGGCGAGATGCTCTTCAGAAACGCGCGCATCTCGGGATCGGCCGGATCGCCGTACTCCGCGAGCCGATCGCGGCGCCGTGACGGATCGGTTCCGTCGAGAAACGCGACGAAGTCGCTCAACCCGAATCCCTCCAGCGCGCACCGGATGCGATCGCCGTACTTGATGGCGGCGGCGAGCGTGATGTATCCGCCGTAGCTCGATCCCGTCATCATCACGCGGCCCTTGTCGAGATCCGGGCGCGTCGCGATCCAGTCGAGCAGCGCGCCAATGTCCTTGACGGCGTCCTCGCGCTTGCGCTGGTCGTCGAGATGCTCGAAGGTGCTGCCGTAGCCGGAGGATCCCCGCACGTTGGGGTAGATGATGGCGATGCCCATCTCGTTGCGGAAGTAGTTGCTTCGGCCCAGTCCCCGCGGGCGCTCGCGCCGTTCGGGTCCGCCATGCACGTTGACGATCACGGGCCGCGGGCCGGTGAAGCGCGCAGCGGGCCTGTACAGGATTCCGGAGATCATCCGTCCATCGAAGCTCTTCCACTCGACGATCTCGGCATCCGGCAGCGAGTCCGGGCTCGCGCCGCCCATCTCGCTCGCCGTCCACCGCTCGAGCCGTCCGCTCTTCACCTCGATCGCATACACGTCGCTGAACGTGCGGGCGCCCGCGAACTCGATCGCCACGGCGCTGCCGCTCCGGTGCCACGCAACGCCAGAGATCACGCCGGGCGGCAGCTGCACCGCGGGGCGGCGTCGCCGCGTCGATTCGTCGACGAGCAGCAGCTCGCTCGTGGAGCCGCGATCCGCGACGACGGCGAGGAGGCCGCCGGTGTGCGAAACGGCAAATGCTTCGACAGCGAGGCCGGTCTCCGTGAACGGCGTCCAGGTTCGCGACGCGAGGTCTCCCTTCCAGACGCGCGTGAAGTCGGCCTCGCGGTCGCTCAGGGCGAAGACCGCGCGACCGTCCGCGCTGAACTGCGCCGCGCTCCAGCGCGAGGGCTGCCCGGTCTCCGGCGTCACGAGCGTGCGCCCTTTCGACGCGACGTCGATCCGCCACAAGCGGGTCTCGGTCGAGCCTGGAATGAGCTGCACCGCGAGCACTTCCTTGTCGTCGGGCGACCAGTCGAGCGCATCCCATGTGCCCTCGACTTCCGCGATGATCCGTTCCGTGGAGGGATCGAGCGGATTCATCACGTACAGATCCCGGTCCTGGCCGTTGCGTTTCGTCGACGAGTACGCGATCGTGCCGGTCCGGCGCGACCACGCCGGCACGCCGTGTCGCGCCTTGCCACCGGTCAGCCGCGTGAGGCGGCCCGAGTCGAGGTCGTACCGGAAGAGCTGCATCGCCTCGCCGCCGCCGGACGTATCCTTCCTCAGCAGCACGTAGCGGCCGGCGGGATCGTACGACGCACCGCCGGTGGCGCCGTCGCGGAAGAAGGTCAACTGCGTGCGCGCGCCGCCGGGTGACCGGACCTCGTGCACCTGCGACACGTTGCTGAAGACCGTCGAGATGAGGATGCGCCGCTCCGTGGGATGCCATCCGAGCAGCCGCGCCTGGCGGAACTGTCCGTACGGCGCGACCGCGTCGGCGATCGAGAGCGGGATCGGCGGCACGCCGTCGACCTTGACGCGATCGGGCACGGCGAACGTCGGTTCCTGCGCAGTTCCCCACGCAGGGACGAGCAGAATCGCGAGAATGCGAAGCAGACGCATTTGGATCGACCCGGGGAACCGGTTGGATACTGGGGAGAAGCAGTCACATTATAGTGCAAACCCGGCTGGCGTCCCGTTCGTCAAACACTGCGATACGGCCCGGGCATCGTCACGGCTGCGGACTTCTGCCTGGACCTGCATGATCCTTCAGCGTCCTGCAGCATTCGACACACACCACCGATGAAGATCGTCATCGCCGGCGGCACAGGCTTCCTCGGCAGCCCCCTCGCCGAGATGTACGCCGAAGAAGGACACGACGTTCGCGTGCTGACGCGATCGCTGACGCCGGGCGACACGCGGCACGATCCCGGCACCGGCGTCCCCGGCATCACGCGCGTCGGCTGGACGCCGGATGGCTCCGCCGGTCCCTGGTCCGCCGTCGTCGAGGGCGCCGATGCCGTCGTGAATCTGTCGGGCGAATCGCTCGGGTCGAGGCGCTGGAGCCCGCGCGCGAAGGTGGAATTCCGGGACAGCCGGCTGCTCGCGACGCGCAGCCTCGTGTCCGCCATCGGCGCGGCGCACGCCGCGCCAGCGGTCTTCATCAGCGGCAGCGCCGTCGGCTACTACGGAGCGAGGGACGCGCAGCCGATCACCGAGAAGGACCCGCCCGGCTCGGACTTCCTGGCGCGATTGTGCGTGGAGTGGGAGCAGGAGGCGCAGACGGTCCAGCGGCCGGACACACGCGTCGTGCTGCTGCGAAGCGGCATCGTGCTCGAGCGGTCGGGCGGCGCGCTGAAGGAAATGATGAAGCCGTTCAGGTTCTTCGCCGGCGGCCGCCTTGGATCCGGCCGCCAGTACATGTCGTGGATCCATCGGCTCGACTGGATCGAGATCGTGCGGTGGATCGTGCAGACCCCGTCGGTCACCGGCCCCGTGAACGCGACGGCGCCGCATCCGGTCACGAACCGTCACCTGACGCGCGCGCTCGGACGGGCCATGCGCCGGCCGGGACTCGTGCCTGTCCCGGGCTTCGCGCTCAAGATCGTCGTCGGTGAATTCGCGGAGTCGCTGCTCACCGGACAGCGCGTCGTGCCGGCGCACGCGCAGCGTGCGGGGTATCACTTCCGCTACCCTGAAATCGAGATGGCGTTCAGAGGGATGTTCGGCGAATAGATCTCCGCGGATCGCGGACCGCAGGAATCAGATGAACGCAGGACCGTTGCTGAAATTGCCTCCCAGGACGGCCGATGAATCGCCGCCGAGCCAGTTGTCGATCACGCGCGCGTAGACGGATCGGAAATCCGTCTCGAACCTGACGTCCTGCCCGTTGTTCTCGAGCGTCGGGTTGTCGGGCGTGATGCGGAGATTCGGCGCCGTGCCGTAGATTCCGCCGCGCACGCTGCCGCCGATCGCCATCATCAGGCTCGCGGCGCCGTGGTCGGTACCGGTGCTCCCGTTCTCCGTGATGCGCCTGCCGAACTCCGAGAACTGCAGCACGAGCGTGTCGGACAGCAGCCCCTGGTTCTGCATGTCGCGATAGAACGCAAACAACCCGCCATTCAGCGACGTCATCAGCGTGTTGTACGAACCGTTGGCGATGTTCGTGTTCTGGCCCGCGTGCGTGTCGAAGCCGCCGGTCTGCACCCAGAAGATGCTCGTGCCGACGCCGCGCGCGATCGCGCCCGCGACCATCTGCAGCGCCTGGCCGAAGCCGTTGTTCGGGTAGGCCACCGACGGCGCGTACTGCGAAACCTGCGCGACCCGGTCGAGCGTCACGAACGCGGCCTGCGCGGTCGAGTTCACGAATGCCAGGTGCGGCTTGTCGATCGGCATGTGCGACGCGATGCGCGTCGCCGACTGGCGCGCCACCATGCCGTCCGCCGCGCCGTTCGGGCTCGAAAACGCGTACTCCGCCACGTTCGCGATCGACGGGACGCCGACCGTTCGCGCGAGGAGCGTCCGCGGCGTCTCGCGGACGGTCGACCACGCCGTGAGCGGATCGACCGGCGACGGGAGCCGATCGAGGTACTTGCCCAGCCATCCGAGGCCCTGCGGGATGCTCGGATCCGCGCTCGACCAGATATCGGTTCCCTGAAAGTGCGATCGGCTCGAGTTGGGATAGCCCGTGCGCTGAATCAGCGCGAGCCTCCCGGCATTGAAGATCGTCCTGAGGTCGGTCAGCCGCGGATTGAGCGCGAGCGCGTTCCCGCCGCTGTCGGATCCGATCTGCAACACGGTCGACGCGGGGATGCCGAGCGTCGGCCGGCGCGCATAGTACCTGAGGGTCCGTGTACGGAATCAGCGTGCTGAGGCCGTCGTTGCCGCCGCTCAGATACAGGACGACGAGGTTCCGCCGCGATCGCCCCTGTGCGCGCGCGATATCGGTGAGAAAGGCCGGAGCGGCAAATCCCACCGTGAAGGCTGCCACGCCGCCGCGGACGAAATCACGTCTGGTCATCGACATGGCGGATCCTGTCGGGGGTTCAAGGTTCAGGGTTCAGAGTTCAAGGTTCAGGTTCACGGGTTCACGGGTTCACGGGTTCAAACCAGCTGATAGTCGCCCGAGCCCGTGATTAGATGCGCCAGGCCTGAAGCTTTCGTGGCGAGCTGAGTGTCCGATCCGGTCCAGGCGCCGCCTTGCTGCGCGTACGTCAGGAGCGCCGAGTAGGCGTCGGACGCGTATGCAGGCGGGGTGAGCCGGTCCAGCATGTACGACAGCAGGCTCTCGTGGGAATCGACCTGGCCGCGCGCCTGGTCGCGCAGGTTGAAGCGCTGGTTCGCCGCCAGCACGGCGGCGAAATTCATGCGCGCGAGCATGCCGCCGCTCGAGAACCAGCCTTTGCCCAGCTCCCAGCCGTTGACGTCCGGCGGCTCGAACAGCTGCTGCCCCATGTTCACGAGGGGCGTCAGGGCGCTGTTGACGGAGAACCCGCGCCAGCCCACTTCCTTGATGGAACGGACGACGAACTCGACGGGCCACGCGTAGCGCTTGTAGTACGACGCGGAGTTCGTGAACTGCGGCGAGAGCAGGATCAGCCGCACCATCGGACCGATCTCGTAGCCCCTCGTGTAGTACGTCCGCGAGAGCGCCTCGATCAACGTCTCGTCCGGCGGATCGACCTCGTTCACGAAATACGCGTACAGCTTGCGCGCGAGCCTCGGACCGGTCTCGGGGTGCCGTACGACCGCGTCGATCAGATCGAGACCGTCCTGCATGCCATCGCCGGCCGACCGCGCCGGAATCACGCGGCCGCCGTCGCGATAGATCGGAAACGAGAATTCCTTGGCGGTGGTGTCGTGCTGCCCGGCGTTGTAGGCGAACTCGTACCGCGCCTGCGCCGTGTTGCGGTTCGCGAGGGCCAGGTTCCAGCCCGTGAAGACGCGCGCGCCTGCGTAGACGTCGGTCTCCTCGAACTTGCCGACGCCAATCGTGAAGAGCTCCATCAACTCGCGCGCGAAGTTCTCCTGGGGGCGCGCGCGGACGTTGGTCCGTCCGTCGAGCCACACGAGCATCGCCGGATCCTTCGCGAGCTCGACCACCATGTCGCGGAAGTTCCCGAGCGCGTAGTCTCGGAACAGCTGATACTGGCCGCGCGTGCGGCTGGAGTCGTCCTCGGGTTTCGCGGAGAACATCCTCGTCGCGAGCGCGGAATCGCCGATCTCGCCGACCACTTTCGTGTAGGCGGTGGCGAAGTGGTTGTGCCAGAAGAGCGCCATCTTTTCCTGAAGAGGACGCCGGCTGTGCACCATCCGGAACAGCCATCGCTGGCGGGCATCGAGGATGTTCGTCGCAGGCTGAAAGCCGCTGCCGCTCCGGCCGGTGATGCCGACATAACCCGGCACCCCGATGAAGCTGTCCACGTCGTCGGGGATCTCTTCGTAGTTGAGGATCCTGGTGACGGCGCCTGCGTAGCCGGCGAAGGTCAGCTGACTGTACGCATCGATTTCTTCCTGGCTGGCGCCAAATCCCGCGCGACGGAAAAGGTGATCGATTTCCTGCTCTCGTCGGCTTTGCATGCTGGCTCTCCAGGCGGCTGAGAGAGTCCGATCCTACGACCAGCGCGACAGGCGGTCAAACGTCGACCGGCCTTTCCCATCTCGTCCGTATCATCGGGCCGATTACAAAATTGGCTCGGACCGGCGCCGGGAAGCGGGCGCGGGGTGCAACAGGTGTTTGACCGTCCGCACGCGGCCGACGTTACTTGAGGATTCGCGCAAAACCAAGCAAGTCGTCAGCCTTGTCGGTCGTGCCTTCGTACTGACGAAGCAGGACCCTCGCGGCCAGCCACGCAACCCCCGCGCCGTGCCGGCCGTGACCGAGCGCGAACAGATGCCGCGGGAAGTTGCGGTGGAGGCCGACGTAGGGCAGCCCGTCGACGGTATCGTCGTGGACGAAGTCCCAGGCCCATTCGGGCATCGCGCCCGAGATCGCCGGATACGTGGTGGACAGCTCGTACATCAGCTGTCCCGATCGCTGCACGAGCGTCTTGTCCCGCGCGCGCGCCGGGCCCGGCGGTTGATCGGCGCCCGCAAACAGGGCGCGATCTTCCTTCAGCCATCGCAGGAAATGCGGCGGCTCCGCGCCGTCGCGCAGGGCCGACGCGCGGCGGCCGAGCTCGCGGCGGACGGCGGCGGGCAGCGTTTCCGTGACGACCGCATAACTCTGACGCGGAAACAAATGACGTCGGAGCGCGCGCAAATCCGGGAGCGGTGCGCTCGTCGCAATGACGACCGCCTGCGCGCGGAGCGAGCCCGCGGCAGTCCTGATCTCGACGCGCTTGCGATTCGCGCGGATCCGCCTGACGGCGGATTGCTCGTAGAACGCCGCGCCCTTCCCGATCGCCGCGGCCGCGAACCCGAGGCTCGCGCGGAACGGATCCATCGCGAAGCCGCGGGTGCGGATCGCTCCGCCCCCTTCGATCGCGGCCTCGCGCGAGAGCGCCGCCGGCGTCAGCCAGCTATGGTCGAACCCGGCCTGCCTGCGCGCGTCGTATTCGCGCTTCAAGCGCTTGACGGCCTCGGCGTCGCGCGCCGCGACACGCAGGAGATCCTGCGGCGCGAGGTCGCATCGGATATCGAGGCGCCGCATCGACGCCGCGAAGTCGAGCGACGCCCGGCGCATGCCCTGCCACAGCGCGCGCGCCGCCCGCAGGCCGTGCGCCGCGGCGGTGGACTGGAATGACGCGTCGAAATCCTCGCGGATCAGTCCTGGCGACGCGGCGGTCGCGCCCGCGCCCACCCGTTCCGCTTCGAGGACAACCGTCTTCACGCCCGCGGCGGCAAACGACGCCGCGCACGCGCAGCCCGTCAGGCCGCCGCCCACGATCACGACGTCGGTTTCGAGGTCGCCACGAAATCTGGGATATGAAGGACGGCGGCTCCGCGGGAAGCGATCCAGCCAGATCGGCACGTGTCGAGACATTGGTCGGGCGCTATTCTATCCGGCTCGCGGGCTCTCCAAAAGAACGTTACGATCGCAGGCAGCTTCGAGGTGCCATGAAACCAATCGCCGCACTCGCGCTCCTCTGCACGATCGCCGCCGCGGCGGGCGCGGCGGGAACCAGCCAGGCCACTACTGCGATGAATACACTGGCAGAACGCTACGTCAAGGCCGTCCTCGCGCTCGGCCAGCACGACGCGGACTACGTGGACGCTTTCTACGGACCCGCGGAGTGGAGGAAGGAGGCGGAGGCCTCCAAGGTGGATCTCGAGACGCTCGCCGCGCGCGCCGCCGCGATTCGCGCCGGGCTGAAGGCGGCGCCGCCCTCGACCGACGAGCTGTCCCGGCTGCGCTGGCAGTATCTCGATCGTCAGCTCTCCTCGATGCAGGCGCGGATCCGGATGCTCAAAGGAGAGCGGCTCTCGTTCGACGACGAGTCGAAGGCGCTCTACGATGCCGTGGCGCCAACCCATCCGGTGTCGCGTTTCCAGGCGATCATCGACACGCTCGACAAACGGTTTCCCGGGAACGGCTCGCTGGCCGTGCGCTACGACGCCTGGCGCAAGCCCTTCGCGATCCCGCGCGACAAGCTCGACGCCGTGTTCCAGACGGCGATCGGCGCGTGCCGCGAACGCACCGCGAAACACTTCACGCTCCCGCCGTCCGAGCGGTTCACCGTCGAATACGTGACCAACAAGTCGTGGAGCGGCTACAACTGGTACCACGGCGACTATCGCAGCGTGATTCAGGTCAACACCGATCTGCCGATCTACATCGATCGCGCGATCGATCTCGCGTGTCACGAGGGCTATCCGGGCCATCACGTGTACAATGCGCTGCTCGAGAAGCACCTGGTCCGCGATCGCGGCTGGATCGAGTTCGCGGTCTACCCGCTCTTCTCGCCGCAATCGCTCATCGCGGAAGGGACCGCGAACTTCGGCATCGAGGTGGCGTTTCCGGGGCAGGAGCGGGTGGACTTCGAGCGGACGGTTCTCTTCCCCGCCGCCGGCCTCGATCCCTCGTCGGCACGGGGCTATTACGACGTCCAGGCGCTCGTCGACCAGCTCGCGTACGCGGGCAACGAGGCGGCGCGCCAGTACATCGACGGGAAGATTTCGGCGGCCGATGCCGCGGCGTTTCTCGAGCAGGTACGCGCTGTATGCGCCCGATCGGGCCAAACAGCGTGTGCGGTTCATCGATCAGTACCGCAGCTACGTGATCAACTACAACCTGGGCAAGGACATGGTCCGGCGGTACATCGAATCGCGCGGCGGCACCGCCGCGAACGCCGCGCGCCGGTGGTCGGAATTCGAGACGCTGCTCTCGTCGCCGCGGCTCCCGTCAGAACTGAAATAGATGATCGCGATCGAGATCACTCAGCCGGGTCCGCCCGACGTGCTCCGCCCGGTCGAACGCGCCACGCCGAAGCCCGGGCCGGGCGAAGTGCTCGTCCGTGTCGAGGCGGCCGGCGTCAACCGGCCCGACATCATGCAGCGCCTCGGACGATACCCTCCGCCCGCGGGCGCGTCGGACATCCCCGGGCTCGAGATCGCGGGCACGATCGATGCGGTCGGGCCAGACGTCTCACGGTGGCGCGCCGGGGACGCCGTCTGCGCGCTCGTCTCCGGAGGAGGCTACGCCGAGTACTGCGTCGCGCCGGCGCCGCAGTGCCTTCCGCGGCCTCACGGCCTCAGCACGGCTGACGCCGCAGCGATCCCGGAAACGTTCTTCACCGTCTGGACCAATCTCTTTCAGCGCGGTGGGTTGAGCGAGGGCGAGACCGTACTCGTGCACGGCGGCACGAGCGGCATCGGCACGACGGCGATTCAACTGGCGCGCGCGTTCGGCGCGACCGTCTTCGCCACGGCCGGATCGGATCAGAAAGCGGCTGCGTGCGAGCGGCTCGGCGCGACCGGCATCAACTATCGCACCAGCGACTTCGTCCTTGCCGTTCGCGACGCGACAGCCGGGCGCGGCGTCGACGTCGTCTTCGACATCGTCGGCGGCGACTACTTTCAGAGGAACCTCGACTGCCTCGCGATGCACGGCCGCTTGCTGCAAATCGGGCTGCTCGGCGGCCCGCGCGCCGAAGTCAACCTCACGACGGTGATGCAGAAGCGCCTGACGATCACGGGCTCCACGCTGCGGGCCCGAAGCGTGGACGAGAAAGGGGCGATCGCGCGCGACCTCGAGGCCCGGGTCTGGCCGCTCCTCGCCGCGAGGCAGGTGGCGCCGATCGTCGACCGCACGCTGCCGCTGGCGCAGGCGGCCGACGCTCACCGGCTGCTCGAGGCCGGAGAGATCATCGGGAAGATCGTCTTGATCCCTTAGAGAGCGTTTCAGAACGCTGAAATGCTCTAGCCCCCCAGATCCCGGATACGGCGCGATCTGGACAGGTACACCAGCCACACGGCGGCGTGTGCGGCGGCCAGCACCGCCGTCGGCAGCGCGTCCCCCGGCATCGTCTGATGCGGTAGCACCGACCAGTACAGCGACTGGATCGTCGCTGCCGCCGACGCGACGAGCGCAACGGCCGCGAGCTTTGCCGCGCCAGGCAGCGCGTTCGACAGCGCGCGGACGGCCGCAACCGCGACGGCGGCAACGAGGCCGTGGACGAAGAGCTCGACCGCGCCCAGCGCACCGCGCATGCCGAGCGACGGCAGCGCCCGGCTCAGCTCGACGACGAAATCGAGCGGGCGCCATACCAGCAGCGCCAGGCACAACACGGAGATCCAGCCGCGCCGCACGGACAGATTCTAGACGGCCTCACCGCCTCCGCTCCTGTCCATCCTCGGTGTGATGCCGAACGTCGAGCGCTGCCGCAAGCTCGACGAGCCTGATGAACTCGCCGCGGTAGCCATCCGGATCCTCTCCGCGATGACGCCGGGCGAGGTCCAGCGCCGTGGCCCAGGTGGCTTGTCCCTTGAACTCCGATCGGCGGAGCAGCATGCCGAACTCCGCGACGGCCGCCGCGAAACCGAGGTGCGGCGTGACGGCGCCCACTCGGTTGGGAACCGCGCGCGACACGAGCCTGCTGGTCTCGCCGTCCGGCTGCTTGTATCGGACCTTGACCGTCATGAGCTCGGCTGTCTGCGATCCCGCGACGGGTTTCGACCGGTCCTGATACTTGAGGGGATCCACGTTCGCGCCGTCGATCGGCTCACCGGGCGGGATGATCTCGTAGAGCGCCGTGACGGTGTGGCCCGCGCCGATTTCTCCGGCATCCTTCCTGTCGTCGTTGAAGTCCTCGTGCTGGAGGATCCGGTTCTCGTAGCCGATCAGCTGGTAGGCGCCGACCGTGCGCGGATTGAACTCGATCTGAATCTTGACGTCCTTCGCGACGGTCACGAGCGTCGCTCCCGCCTCGGCGATCAGCACGCGCCGCGCCTCGTGCAGCGAGTCCAGATACGCGTAGTTGCCGTTCCCCTTGTCGGCCAGCTTCTCCATCGTCGAGTCCTTGAGGTTTCCCCGGCCGACGCCGAGGACCGACAGGAAGACACCCTGCTCGCGCTTCTCTTCGATGAGCCTGACCAACTCGCCCTGGCTCGTCACGCCGACGTTGAAGTCGCCGTCGGTCGCCAGGATGACGCGGTTGATCCCGCCGCGAATGAACGACCTCTTCGCGACGTCGTAGGCGAGCTGAATGCCAGCGGCGCCGTTGGTCGAGCCGCCGGCCGGAGCTCCTCGATCGCGTGCTGGATCTCGCTTTCCTGCTGCCCGGCGTCGACGGGAGGACGAGACCGCTCGCTCCCGCGTACACCACGATCGCGACGCGATCGGCTGGCGTCAGCGTGTCGACCAGCATCCGCATGGCCGTCTTGACGAGCGGCAGCCTGTCGGGAGGCGTCATCGACCCGGAGACGTCGAGAAGGAACACGAGATTCCTGGGCGGCGTCCGTCTTCGCTGCATCCGCCGGGCCTGAAGGCCGATGAGCGCAAGCCGATGCCGCGGGTTCCACGGACACGCCGACACTTCGGTCGAGATCGAGAACGGCGTGTCGTCCGCCGCGTCCGTGTATTCGAAACGGAAGTAGTTGATCAGTTCCTCGACGCGGACGGCGTCGGCCGGCGGCAGCTGGCCGCTCGTAAGGAAACGCCGCACGTTGGCGTACGACGCGGTGTCGACGTCGATCGAGAACGTGGACAGCGGATCGTCGGTCACGCGCCGAAAGCGGTTCTCTTCGATCCGGTCGTACGACTCCGTATTGAATTGCGGAACGGAGTGACGCGCGATCGATGACGGGTAGGATCGTCCGCCGCGCCCGAGATAGTCGGACGTTGGCATCGCCGGAGCCGACGCGGGCGGGGGCGGGCCGGCCGCGATCGGACTTTCAGCGCTCCTGGCACTACGATCGCGCGCCTGGTCTGGACGTAGGCGCGCCTCCGGCGTGTCGGGAACGAGCATGAGCCGCAGCGCCAGCGGCGTACTGCTCTTCACGATCGCGGGCGAGCTCGCCGCGAGGAAGCCCGGCTTGACGACGTGCAGGTCGTAGGAATTGAAGGGAACCTTCTCGAAGAGGAACTCGCCGCGCACGTTCGTGGCGGTACGCCGTTCGACGAGAGTACCGAGCCTCAGCTCCACGGTCGCACCCGGCACCGGTGAGCCCGAGAGATCGACAACGCTGCCTGACACGACGCCGACCTGGGATGTTTGGGTTTGCGACGCCTGGCCGGCGCCAATCGCGAGGAAACCAATCAGGAACACAGGCAGTAGCACACGCATGACCGTACCCTCCGCTTCAACCCTTGAACGGGGGCACGCGTGCTTCTTGCACGGGGCGGGCGCTCGGGGCCCGTGCTCGCAAAAATCGCTCTATTTGCTGAGTAAAATCAGACGTCGAGCTCTTCGGCGTCCTCGGCGCGCTCCATGATGAAGCGGAACCTGGCGGAGGGGTCCTTGCCCATCAGCTCGTTGATCACGCGGTCGGTGACGATATGGTCCGAGATCTCGACCTTCAGCAGCCGCCGCGTCCGGGGGTTCAGGGTCGTCTCCCACAGAACCTTCGGCATCATTTCGCCCAGGCCCTTGAACCTCGTGATCTCCGCGTGCGCGCGGCCGTTGCCGTGCTGCGCGAGGATCCGGGCCTTGTGCCCCTCGTCGAGCGCCCAGAACGTTTCCTTGCCGATGTCGATGCGGTAGAGCGGCGGCTGCGCCAGGAACACGCGCGACGCCGCGATGAGGCCGGGCATGTGCCGGTAGATGAACGTGAGGAGCAGCGTGGCGATGTGATGGCCGTCCGAGTCCGCGTCCGCGAGGATGATGACGCGGCCGTAGCGCAGGCGCGCGAGGTCGAAGTTCTTTCCGAGGCCGCATCCGAGCGCGGTGACGAGATCGCTGAGCTCCTTGTTCTCGAGCACCTTCGCGAGCGACGCGCTCTCGGTGTTGAGGACCTTGCCTCGAAGCGGGAGGATCGCCTGTCGCGCGCGGTCGCGCCCCTGCTTCGCCGATCCACCGGCGGAGTCTCCTTCGACGATGAAGAGCTCGCTGTCCTCGCGCGAGGCCGACGAGCAGTCGCTGAGCTTGCCCGGGAGCGTCAGCCGGCTCGACCCGCTCTTCCGTGTGACCTCCTGCTGCGCCGCGCGGCTCGCCTCACGCGCCCTGGCGGCCAGGATGATCCGCGCGACGATCGACTCGGCGACGCTGATGTTCGTGTTCAGCCAGTGCTCGAGCGCGGGACGGACCTGCGAATCGACCGCAGACATGACCTCGGGATTGTTCAACCGATCCTTCGTCTGCCCCTGAAACTGCGGCTCCTGCACGAACACGCTGAGGACGGCGACGAGGCCCTCGCGAATGTCCTCGGCCGTGAGCGTCACGCCCTTTGGCGAAAGGTTGTGCGTGTCGATGAAATTGCGAACGGCCTTGCCCAGGCCGGCGCGGAAGCCGTTCTCGTGCGTGCCGCCCGATCCCGTGGGGATCCCGTTCACGTAGCTGCGCACGTGCTCGTCGGTTGACTGCGTCCACTGCAGCGCGAGATCCAGCCGGAGCCCGGTCTCGTCGCTCTCCTTCGCCACGGCGAACGGCGCGTCGTGCACGGGCGTCGCGGATCGCTCCGCGAGAATCTTCTTCAGGTAGTCCGACAGCCCTTCGGTGTGCTGATAGACGACTTTCTCGCCCTGGGTCTCGTCCTCGAAGACGATCTTCACGCCTTTGTGCAGGTAACTCGACACCTCGAGCCGCTGCCGGATGACCGCCGCGTCGAACTCGATCTTCGGAAAGATCGTCGTATCGGGGCGGAAGAACACGGTCGTTCCGCTCCCTCGCGCGGCGCCCGTCTTCTTCAGCGCGCCGACCATCGCCCCCTGCTTGAACCGCATCTCCCACTGCGCGCCGTCGCGCCGTACAGTGGCGACGAGCTCCTTCGACAGCGCGTTGACGACGCTCGCGCCGACGCCGTGCAGGCCGCCCGCGGTCTTGTAGTTGCCGGCCTCGAATTTTCCGCCGGCGTGCAGCGTCGAGAAAATCACCTCGAGCGCGCTCTTCTTCGTCTTCGGATGCTTGTCGACCGGAATGCCGCGGCCGTCGTCCGCGATCGTGATCGAGCTGCCGTCGCGGTGGAGCGTGACGGTGATGTTCGAGGCGTATCCGTTCATCGCCTCGTCCACCGAGTTGTCCAGGATTTCCCAGACAAGGTGGTGGAGGCCGGCGCTGCTGACGCCGCCGATGTACATGCCGGGCCGCTTCCGAACCGGCTCCAGCCCTTCGAGGACGGTGATGTCTTTCGCTGTGTACGTGGTCGCCATTCAAGGTCAACTGATTGTGTCGAAAGATGTTAGCACGCGCGGCCAGCCGTTCGTCACAGTTGCTGCGGCGCGCCGGCGAGCCCGCATACAATACGGTGCATGGGCGGACGCCTCACGATCGGCCGCATCGCTGCCTGCGCCGCGATCGTCGCGCTCTGCGCCGCCGCCGTCGACGCGCAATTCCGGCGCGGGCGGTACTTCGAGCCGGTACGAAGCCCCACGCCTACCAGCTTCGACGGGTCGTTCAATTTCTGCCGCGTCATGTTCTCGGCGGGAGGCGACGGCTTCGGCGGCAACTGGTCCGTCGACTATCCCCGCGCCGACGTCAACCTCTCCATCCGCTTCTCGGAGCTGACGAAGGGACGCATCAGCGTCGATCCGACGGGCGAACCGAATCACCTCGTGCTGGGCCTGACGGATCCCGCGTTGTTCGAATGCCCGTTCGTCATGATGACGGAAGTCGGAAGGGCGTCCTTCACCGATGAAGAAGCCGCGAAGCTGCGCGAGTATCTGCTGAAGGGCGGCTTCCTCTGGGCCGACGATTTCTGGGGCAGCTACGCGTGGGATCACTGGGAGACCGAGTTCAGCAAGGTGCTACCGCCGAACGAGTATCGCATCTTCGAGCTGCCCAAGGATCATCCGCTCTTCCGCCAGCAGTTCGAGATCAGCAAGGTCGCGCAGATTCCTTCGATCAATCACTGGGCCGGAAGCGGCGGCGGTACGTCCGAACGGTACGAGGACAGCGCCGTCGCGCACGCAATGGGCGTCGCCGACAAGAACGGGCGCCTGATGGTGCTGATGACGCACAACACCGACTTCGGCGACTCCTGGGAGCGCGAGGCCGACGATCCGAACTACTTCTACAGGTTCTCAGTCGACGGGTATGCGTTCGGGATCAACGTGCTCCTGTACTCGATGACGCATTGAACGGCTGAAAATTACCGGTGGCAATCCATCCATGTCGGAAATCACCCGCATCATCGACGAGCTCAATCGCGAGCACGCTGGCGATCCGTGGCACGGCTCGCCCCTGCTGAGCATCCTCGACGGCATCACCGCCGCGCAGGCGGCGCGCACGCGGCTCGGGAACGGACATTCGATCTGGGAGCTCGTGCTCCACATCACGGGGTGGAAGCTCGAGGTCGCGAAGCGCGCGGCCGGAGGTCCGGCCACCGATCCTGCGGAAGGCGACTGGCCCGACATCGGCGAACCGACGGACGCTCGCTGGAAAGCGGCGCTGACCCGGCTCGACGACGCGCACCGGACGCTCATCGACGCCATCACCGCGCTGCCCGAGTCCCGGCTCTACGAGCCCACCAACGATCCCCGCAACCGTCCGCTCGGAACCGGCGTTCCCTATTACGTGCTCCTCCACGGTATCGTCCAGCACGACGTCTACCACGCAGGCCAGATCGCGCTGTTGAGGGCGGGGACACTCAATCGGGACAGTCACGCGTGACTGTCCCGATTGAGTGTCCCCACCCCTACTGAGCCCGCGCCGGGCCGGTTCGCGCCTTCCCGAAAGGAGGGCACATGACCGTCCGCCCGGCGCTGGCGCTGCTCCTGACAATACTCGTGACCTTGTCGAGCGCATCGGCAGCTCGAGCGCAGACGCTCGAGGCCGGCGTCTCCATCGCGACGTCGTGCAAAGGGAGCGACGGCAGCTTCTGCAACGACACCCACTCCAACCTCAGGACGCTGGGCCCCTATGCAAGCGTCTGGTTCAACGATTTCATCGAGGTGACGGGACGCGTCGTCTGGCTGGACCAACCGGACATCAACGGTTCCGTCATGTTTCCGGCGCCGGCGACGTTCTCCATTGTCGAGCGCCATCGCACGCTGGCCCAGGGCGAGATCGTCTGGCATTTTCTTCGCGAGAAGCGAGTCCGCCTGATGTTCGGGCTGGGTGCGGGTCGGTACTGGGATCGCGAGGACGTGAGCTGTGCGCCTGCGGGATGCGAAGCGGGGATTGCCGGCCTCACCGTCGGCCGCAACCGCGAGTCGCACGTCGATCGATCGATTCTCGTCGGCCTGTCCGTCCCGCTGACGTCACGGCTCCGGCTTCGCGGCGGCTGGAGATACCACAACCCGTTCAACGACGAGAACGCGCTGTCCGAGGTCTTCCTCGGCGTCGGCTGCAGGCTCTTTTAAGGGCGGGGACACTCAATCGGGACAGTCACGCGTGACTGTCCCGATTGAGTGTCCCCACCCCTATCTACCCCTGCACTGCCGCAATCAGCGCCTTGATATACCCCAGCGCGAACGCGAAGCCTTGCGCGTTGCCGGTGTCTCCTTCTATGGACGGCACGTGGTCCGGCATCATCATCCCGTCGTACCCGACTTCCTTGTACGCCTGCATCGCCTTCAGCATGTCGACGTCGCCGTCGTCGATGAACGTCTCCCGGAAGTTAAGGAAGCCGCCGGAAATGTTCCGGAAGTGGACGTTGAAAATCTTGCCACGTGTGCCGAAATAGCGGATGACGTCGAAGATTTGTTCACCAGGCTTCTCGAGCATCTCCGAGACGGTACCCTGGCAGAAGTTCAACCCGTGGTACGGGCTCTCGGCAATCGACACGAAGCGCTTGAGGCCATCGACCGATCCGAGCACCGTTTCGATGCCGCGCCAGCCCTTCCCGCGAGGCATGCCTGGATCCTGTGGGTGGCAGGCGATGCGCACCTTGTACTCTTCCGCGACTGGAACGACGCGCTTCAGGAAATAGGTGATCCGCTCCCAGTACGTGTCCGGATCGATGCGCCCGGCAATCGTCAGCGGCGGATCCTGCCTGGCGTCGGCGTAGACGAACGTGCTGTATCGAGCGCGCCCGCGCCCAAGCGTCGGCTCTGACCGCGGCACGCCGATGAACGTGAGGTTGTACTTCACCGACGGGATGCCCGCGCGCGCGGCGTTCCGGATCATCTGGCAGATCCCATCGAGCTGCTGTTCGCGGTCGGGTTCCTTCGCGAGCAGGATCGCGGGGCTCTCGCTTCGCGAGATCTCGTTCGAGCTGAGCGGGAGCGGCACCATGTCGAGCGTGATGCCGTACGATTCGACGCGCTCCTTGAGGCGCGTCAGCGCCTCGACCGACCAGGCCTCGTCGAGACGCGGCGACGGCAGACGGCTGCAGATGTGATTGACGCCGAACCCGGCGAGCGCGCGAAGGATCGCGTCCGAGTCGCCGTGCTGCGTCCCGACCTTCATCCTCGCTTTCGACGGCTTCGCCGCGGCCGCGCCCTGGTTCTGCCCGGCGGCCACCCGCGCCGACACAGCCGCCTCCGCCAGCGCGCCGGCGGTCATGCCGCTTCCCGCAAGGCGAACGAACTCACGGCGATTCATCGCAGTCTCCTTCCGCAAGAACAGGCGCTGCCAGCGCTGCCCGTCAACCGTGCTTCCCGCGCCGCGGCGCCGGGTCCTCCAGATGGTATCGGCGGACGGCTTCCAGCATGACGGGCTGCAGCATGACGCCTGCGATGAGCACGAAGACGAGCCCGGCCGACAGCGCGTAGACGCCTGCGAGCACCCTCGCCAGGTCGTTGTGCATGTCGCCGACCGGCCCCATCCCTCCGAGCAGCATCGCGGCGTTCAGAAACGACTGCGCCCATGTCTGGCCGTCGAGCCGATAGATCATCACTCCTGCTACCAGGAACGGCAGCAGCAGCCTCCACAGGAACGGTGCGCCGTGGGAGAGCATCTGTCCATGGAGTTTCCGTGAATGTGCTGCGCTCATGTCGTTGTCCTGTCATCGAACGCGCGACACCTCGCCGCGCGTCATTTATACCGCGTCCCGTGCTTCACGACGATGTCGACGCGCTGCAGGAGTGCGATGTGACGCAGCGCGTCGCCGCGGACGGCGATGACGTCCGCATACTTGCCGGGAGAGACCGTGCCGACCTCGCGATCGACCTTCATCGCCACCGAAGGCCAGTAGGTTGCCGCGCGGATCGCCGTCATCGCATCCACGCCGAGAATGTTGACCCACGCGTCGAGCTCGCGCCAGGTGGACTGGCTGTGGAACTTCATCGGGATGCCACTGTCGGTACCGACGAGCATTACCACACCGGTCTCACGGAGCTGATTGAACTTGCGAGCCAGCGTGGGCCGCCGCGCCGGCGTGAGCTGGAAGTACGAGAGTCGATCCGGATGCGCGATCGAACGCCTGATGTCGGCAATGATCTCCGGCGGCAACCCTTCGTGCCAGGACGTGTCGTCGAGCGCCTCGGGATTGTCGCGGAGGGACTCGTAGTTCAGCAGCCCTTCGATCGTCGGCGTCCAGAAGAGCGGACCCAGGCTCATCTTCGCGGTGCGTTCGCGGATGGCCGCAATCACGTCCTCCGGGTACTCGGGCGCGCTCGCGAGTCCGGTGTGCTCGAAACAGTCGACTCCCGCCGCGAGCCCGCGGCGGATCTCCTCCGGCCGGTGCGAATGCGCCACGACCGGCAGACCCCGTTGATGGGCCTCCGCCACGACGGCGCTGACTTCGTCCGTCGTCATCTGGTCCTGATCGATCAGCTTGACGACATCGACGCCGGCGTCGGCGAGCTTCTTCACTTTCGCGCGGGCATCGTCGCGGCCGGTCACGCCCCAGCGAAAAAGCTCGGTGCCCGGATACGGCGCCTTCTGAATGAACGGGCCCGACACGTATACGGACGCGCCGGGGATCTTGCCCGTCTTGATCCGGTCCCTGACGGTGATGCTGGCTTCGAGCGGCCCGCCCAGATCGCGCGCGCTGGTGACGCCGGCCAGCAGCAGCTGCTTCGCGGACGCGGGCATGATCACCGGCTCGAACTGCGCGGGATAGGTCTTGTCCCAATGCGCGTAGTCGCTGTGGCCGTTGATCATGAGGTGGACGTGCATGTCCCAGAGCCCCGGCAGGACCGTCATCCCTTCCGTCGAGATGACGTCAGCGCCGGCAGGGACGGCCAGCGTCCCGACCTGGCCGACCGCCGAGATGCGCTCGCCGTCGATCAGCACGACGCTGTTGCGGAGCGGACGTCCGCCGAAGCCGTCGACGAGCGTGCCGCCGACGAGCGCTTTGACGACGCTCTTCGACGGAGCCGCGCGCTGTTGAGAGGCGCGACCGACGACGTGCGATGCCGCGATTGCGGCGACGAGGAGGAGAGTCAGCCTGCGCATGTGCAGACTATAGTCAACATGCAGCTGTAGTGTCCGGCTTCAGCCGGACCCTGGGGATAGCTTCTAGTGTCGCTCCGGTCGTGCTGGGTGGTTCGCTCCTGCCGGCCACTACGGCAGCCGCTACCGTCAGAACAGCCAGACTCTGGCTCCGGCTTTCAGCGCGACTCCGCGCTGCTCTGCGCCGAACTCCAGGCCGAAGATCCGCTGGTGCTCGGGCCGCATCGCATACAGCCGCACGCCCTCCAGGAGCGGCATGCGATTTGTCGCGGGCCGGTCGTCACCGCAAAGAATCTCGCGCCACGCCGGCCTCCAGCGCGACGGCCGGATATGAATCGGATCGACGCCGTACCACTCCGACCTGAGGATGACGAACCGCGCGCCCCGGGCGCGCGCGATCGCCGCGAGGCCTTCGTTCACTGCCCTCGCCGCTTCCGCTACTTCCGCGAACGTGAGGCGGCAGCGCGGAAACAGGAACGAGCGGAAGACGAGGAACTTCGCCTGCGACAAGTCACCCAGACCGACACGCGGCAGGCCCGTGATGACGATGTCGCTCGAGTAGCGCTCGAGGCGATCGGTGGCCTCCTCGACCCACGCGAGGATCTGTGACGGAGAAAACCCGTAGACGATGTCGTTGCCGACGTCGGTCAGGAGCACTCGGGTGGACGCCGGCGGAAGCTGGTCGAGCGTGCGCCAGAGTCCCGACTGCAGGATGCCCGGCAGCGTGCGCGCGAGGACCCGGCTCTCGGATCCGTACGATCGTCCGTGCCCGAGCGCGGCGAGGACCTCGACGCCGTGTCCCCACTCCTCGCGCGACGTGGCGACGACGGTGTGAAACCCGCGCGTGAGGTTGCTCGCCCCGAGAGCGACGACGCGCTGAGGCTTCATGCTCGTCGCGTGGCGCGCCTTGTCAGTCGAGCAGCAGCGCGCCGGGATCCTCGACGAGCTCCTTGACCCTGACGAGGAACCGCACGGCCTCGGAGCCGTCGACGATGCGGTGATCGTAGGTGAGGGCCGTGTACATCATCGGGCGGACGACGACCTGGCCGTTCACGGCCGCCGGCCGATCCTTGATCGCGTGCAGCCCGAGGATGCCGACCTGCGGAGGATTGAGGATCGGCGTGCTCATGAGCGATCCGAAGACGCCGCCGTTGGTGATCGTGAACGTGCCGCCCTTGAGATCGGCAAGCGACAGCGTGCCGTCCTCGGCGCGTTTCGCGAACTCCCGGATCTGTCTCTCGATCTCGGCGAACGACAGCCGATCGGCGTCGCGAAGCACGGGCACGACGAGCCCTTCGCTCGCGCCGACGGCGACGCCGATGTCGAAGTAGTGCTTCAGCACCATCTCGTCGCCCTGGACCTCGGCGTTGATGCGCGGATACGCGCGCAGCGCCCCGATGGCCGCCTTGACGAAGAACGACGCGATCCCGAGGCCCACGCCGTAGCGATCCTTGAACGCCTGCTTGTGCCGCTCGCGCAGCGCCATGACCGCCGTCATGTCGACTTCGTTGAAGGTGGTCAGCATCGCGGCGGTCGACTGCGCCTCGACGAGCCGCCTCGCAATCGTCGCGCGGCGCTTCGACATGCGCACGCGCTCCTCGCTGCGATCGCCGTCGGGTCGGCGGCGGTCTTCCGCGACCGGAGGAACGGGCCTGGCCTTCGCGTCCTGCGGGGCAGGCTGAGGCGCCGCGGACGCGGCCTCCACGACGTCGCGGCGCATCACGCGGCCGGCGTCGCCGCTGCCGCGGACCCGCGCGAGATCGACCTCGTGCTCTTCCGCAGCCTTGCGCGCCGCGGGCGTCGACCTGGGACCGCGTGCGTCGCCGTTTCCGTCCGGCTTCGAGGCGGCAGCTGGCGCCGCCGGCGCCGCCTTGCCCGCGGCGGACTCGTCGATGCTCCCCAACACCTCTCCCACCTTCACATCGTCGCCATCCTTGCGGGCGATGCTGCTGAGGACGCCCGCCTTCGGCGCGCTCACCTCGAGATCGATCTTGTCCGTCTCGAGCTCGACGAGCGGATCGCCCGCGGCCACGGTCTCTCCTTCTTTCCGGAGCCACTTGGCGACGCGCGCGTCGACGATCGATTCACCGACTTCTGGAACGACGATGTTGACCATAGTGAATGCCCGTCAGCGGCTCAAGAGTTGTCCCAGCGCAACCGGCTTGCCGCCGAAGGCCTGCGCGACGAGCACCTGCTGGTTGTGGGAGTGGCGGGCGGCCGACCCTTCGGCGGGGCTCGCGCTGCGCGGACGCGCGACGCGCCGCACGACCCGGCCGCTCGACACTTCCTGGAGATGCGGCCGGATGAAGTCCCACGCGCCCATGTTCTCCGGCTCTTCCTGCACCCAGACGACCTCGCCCGCCTCGGGAAACGCGTCGATCGCCGCGCGGAGATCGCGCATCGGCACGGGATAGAGCTGTTCGAGCCGGCAGATGGCGATGTCGGGCCGCGCGCCGCGCTGCTCGGCCGCCATCAGATCGACGTACACCTTGCCGGTGCAGAACACGACGCGGCGGATCTCCGACGCGCGCGTCGCAGCGTCGTGGTCCTGGATGACCATCCGCCATCGGCCTTCGGCCAGCTCGCGCGGTGACGACGCCACCATCGCGTGCCGCAGCAGGCTCTTCGGCGTCAGCACGATGAGCGGGAGCGGATCGACGAGCAGCAGCGCCGCCTGGCGGCGAAGCAGGTGGAAGTACTGCGCCGCTGTCGTGCAGTTCGCGACGCGGATGTTGGTGTCCGCCGCGAGCTGCAGGAAGCGTTCGGGCCGCGCGCTGGCGTGATCGGGCCCCTGACCCTCGTGCGCGTGCGGCAGCAGCAGCACGAGCGACGGACGCTGGCCCCACTTGCCGCGCGCCGAGACGAGGAACTCGTCGATGACGACCTGCGCGCCGTTGATGAAGTCCCCGTACTGGGCTTCCCACATGACGAGGCGCGACGGTTCCTGCACGTTGTAGCCGTACTCGAAGCCGAGGGCGGCATTTTCCGTCAGCGGGCTGTTGTGAATCTCGAACGCGGCCCGCGCCTGCGGGATGGTCTGCAGCGGCACGTGGGCGCGGCCGGTCTTCACGTCGTGAAACACCGCGTGGCGGTGGCTGAACGTTCCGCGCTCCACGTCCTCGCCGGTCAAGCGGACGCTGGTGCCGTCGGCGAGAATCGACGCGACCGCGAGCTCCTCGGCCGTCGCCCAGTCCACCGTGCGCTCGTCGGGATCCTCGAGGATGCGCGAGCGCTTCTCCCGCCCGCGCTCGAGCTTCTTGTGGATGGAGAAGTTCGAGGGCAGGGCGAGCAGCGCCTCGTTGAGCTCGCGCAGTCGTTCGAGCGGGACGGCCGTGTGTGCCTTCGCGGCCGCGCCCGGCGGCGGCGCCTCGGGCTCCGGCTCCACGAGATCGCGCTCGGGGCTGAGCGCCTCGTACGCGGCCTGCATCTCGCCCATTCGCGCCTGGAACGATTCCTCGGCGCGTTGCGCGTCAATCACGCCCCGCTCCGCGAGCGTCCGCGCCCAGATCTCGCGCGTCGTGGGATGGTCGGCGATTCGCTGGTACATCAGCGGCTGCGTGAACGCCGGCTCGTCGCCTTCGTTGTGCCCGTGGCGCCGGTATCCGATCAGATCGATCAGGAAGTCGCGCTGGAAGCGCTCGCGATAGGCGAACGCCAGCCTCGCCGCCTCGACGCAGGCTTCCGGATCGTCGGCGTTGACGTGCACGATCGGGATCTTGAACCCGCGCGCGAGACCGCTCGCGTACGACGTGCTGTAAACGTCCTCGGGACCGGTGGTGAACCCGAGCTGGTTGTTGACGATGATGTGAATCGTGCCGCCGGTCGAATACCCCGGCAGCCGGCTCAGGTTCAGCGTCTCCGCGACGACGCCCTGCCCTGGAAACGCCGCGTCTCCATGAATCAGGATCGGCACGCTGCGCGCCGGATCGAACCGCGGCGCACCGCCGCCGTCCACGCTCGTGCCCGCCGCGCGCGCCATCCCCTCGACGATCGGATCGACCGCTTCGAGGTGGCTCGGGTTCGGCGGCATCGAGACGACGAGATCCATCGCCGCGCCGCCCTTGATCGCGCGGTGGGCGCCGGCGTGGTACTTGACGTCTCCCGTCCACGCCATGTCCTCGCGGAAGTTCCTCGAGATCGGATCCTTGAACTCGGCGAGGATCTGCGCGTACGGCTTGTTCAGCACGTGGGCCATCACGTTGAGCCGGCCCCGGTGCGCCATCCCGATGAGAATCTGGTTGATGCCCGCTTCGCCCGACTCGGCGATCACCTCGTCGAGGACGGGCACGAGCATGTCGAGGCCTTCGATCGAGAAGCGCGTCTTGCCCGGGAACGTGCGCTGCAGGAACCGCTCGAACGCTTCGACCTGCGAGAGGCGATCGAGCAGCTTGACCGGATCGATCGGATCCGCCGGCGCGCGGAAACGGCCGCGCTCGGCGGCCTGCCGGAGCCACTCGCGCTCGTCGGGTACGAACACGTGCGCGTAGTCGTAGCCCGTCTTCGAGCAGTAGATCCGCCGCAGCGCCTCGATGGCATCGTACGCCGTCGCCACGTCCTCGAGCGGTCCTGCGATGAGACCCGCCGGCAGGCGCTGCAGATCGTCGCTGGTGATTCCGTGAGTCTCGGCGAGAAGCGACGGATCGCCGATGGGCGGCTTGCTGCCCAGCGGATCGAGCCTCGCCGCGAGATGTCCGTATCTCCGAATGGATTCGGCGAGGTTGACCGCGCCGACGACCTTGTCGAGGGCGGGGGCGGATGCTGGCGTCGGCGCGCCGGCCGCAGCGTCGTCCTGGGCGGGCGGCGTCCAGCGCTCGAAGAGCGCGCGGGTCTCGGGATCGACGGAGGATGGATCCTTGCGGTACTTCTCGTACAGTTCGAGAACGTATCCCCGGTTAAGTCCTGAGAACTCCTGCCAGCCCGACATGATCACTGTAATTTTAACCCATGGGCCGGGGTTGCACGGTTTCGCACGTGGCGCTTCCGGCTGAAGCCGGAGCCACCGCAATTTATTCGTATCTCAACGCCTCCATCGGATCGACCCTGCTGGCGCGCGACGCGGGCGCCCACGCCGCGATCAACGCAACGGCGCCAAGGATCAGCGTGACGACCGCAATCGTCACGGGATCGATCGGCTGCACGCCGAACAGCAGGCCTTCGAGTGCCTCCCCTGCGACAATCAGCACGCCAATCCCGATCGCGAGCCCGATCGCCGACAGCTTGAGCACCTGCCCGACGACGAGCCACATCACGTCCGCTCGCTGCGCACCGATCGCGAGCCGCACGCCAATCTCCTGCGTCCGCGCGCTGACGGCGTACGACATGACGCCGTAGATGCCGATGGCGGCGAGCACGAGCGCGACGCCGGCGAAGATCGCCAGCAGGACCGCCGAGATCCGCTGCTGAAACGACGCGCTCGCCAGCGCTTCCTCGAGCGTCTGCGTCATGTAGACCGGCTGCTCCGGATCGAGCGACGACACTGTCTGCCGCACGACCGGCAGCAGCCCGGCCGCGGACGAATCGGCGCGCACGAGCACGAACAGCTGGTTCCACATGGTCTGCTGTCGAACCGGCATGAAGATCTCGGGCCGGACCGGCTGCGTCAGACCGCTGTTGCGGTAGTCCGCGACGACGCCGACGATCGTCGTCCACGGCCGCACGCGATCCGGCGGTCCGAGCGCGAGCCGCTGCCCGATTGGATCGGAGCCCTGAAAGTAGCGCGCCGCAAACGCCTCGTTCACCATCGCCACGAGCGGCGTATCGAGACGATCGGCCGCATTCAACGCACGCCCCGCACGCAGTGGTACGCGGAGGGCTTCGAGATAGCTCGGCGTCGCCACGGTGATGAGCGCGTTCGGAAGCGTCTGCGCCTGTGCCGGTCCCCGCTCGAGCGTGAACTGCGTGTCGAACGGTTCCTCTGGAGGAAACTGTGAGGACGCGGAGACCGCGCGAACGCCTGGAAGCGCGGCCAGGCGTTCCGACAGCCGATCGAAGAACGCTCCGGCCGCTTCGCCCGGATACTTGTCGCGCGGCAGCGTGAGCCTCATCGTCAACACGCCTCCGGCATCGAACCCGCGATCGACGCGCTGGATATTGAGGAAGCTGCGCAGCAGGAGTCCCGCGCCCAGGAGCAGCAGCACCGACAGAGCGAGCTCGGCGACGACGAGCGCGTGGCGCACGCGGCGCGCGGCGCGCGAACCACCGGTGCGCGTGTCGGCCTTCAGCGACTCGTGCGGATCGGTGTGCGTGGCCTGCAACGCGGGAACGAGTCCAATCAGGAAGCCGGACGCGACCGCGAGCGCCACGCTCCACATGAGCACGCGCGGGTTGATCCGCGCCTCGAGACCGAGCGAGCGGAACTGGCCGGGAATGATCGCCTCCGCGCTCTGCAGACCGGCCCACGCGACCACTATGCCAAGCGCGCCGCCCGCGATCGCCAGCAGCATGCTTTCCGTGAGAAGCAGCCGCGTCAGGCGCCATCGCGCCGCGCCGAGCGCCAGCCGGACCGCCAGCTCGCGCTGGCGGGTCGACGACCGCGCGAGGAACAGGTTCGTGAGATTGGCGCACGCGATGAGGAGGACGAGGCCGACGGCGGCGAGCAGTACGAATGCCGCCGGCCGTACGTCGCGGAGCAGAGCCACCGCAAGCGGAGCCGCGGTCAGACGGAAGTTCTCGTACTCGGCGAAGCGCGCGCCTTCGGTCTGCTCGACGCGGCGGGCGATCGTGTCGAGCTCCGCGTTGGCCTGGTCGAGCGACGCGCCGGGTGCGAGCCGCGCGAGCACGTTGAACTGCCGCACGTTCCTGGGTACCTGCAGGGGATCGCCGCCCCACGGAACCCACAGATCGGTGCCGATCAGCACGAGCCCCGGCGGCATCACGCCCACGACCGACGTCGCGCGTCCGTTCACGCGGATGGCGCGGTTGACCAGCCCCGGATCGCCGCCGAACCGGCTCTGCCAGAGACGATGGCTGATGATCGCCGCAGGCGGACCATTCGGACCGAGCTCTTCACGCGTGAATCCGCGGCCGAGCACAGGCGTCATCCCAAGGACGGGAAACAGATCGTCGAGGAGGAGCGCCGTGAACACGCGCTCCGGCACGTCGCCTCCCGAGATGTTGCGATTGCCCAGGTCGAACGACCCGACGTGCGCGAAGCTGCGGTTCGATCGGATGTCGACGTATTCCGCGGGCGACAGCGCCTCGACGAAGGTCGTCTCCGAGGACAGCTTTGGAAACGTCACCCCGACAGCGACGAGACGGTCGGGGTCGGGATACTGAAACGGGCGGAAGACGAACCCGTCGAGCATGCCGTAGATCAGACTGTTCCCGCCGATCGCGAGCGCCAGCGAGAGCACCGCGATCGCGGTGAAGCCTGGCCGCCGCACGAACTGCCGGAGCGCGAAACGCAGATCCTGGAAGAGCGTGGTCATCATTGATCCTTCGGTCGTCCGGTCGCTCGGTCGGTCGTCCGGTCGTTCGGTCGGTCGTCCGGGCACAACTAGGAGCGCTTTTTCGGCAGACTCAGGTTCTTCCACCTCGTCGACCGCAGCTGCTTGGCGAGGAAGACGATCTGGCCCACGTGGTACGCGTGATGGGTCATCTGGCGGTCGAGCGCCTGGATGACGGTGTGCTCCTGGCCCCGGATGTACACCTCGAGCAGCAGATCGTCGTCGACCAGCGTGTCGAGGGTTTCGAACAGGCGCGACCAGCCGCTCTCCCAATCGGCCACGATCGAGGCGCGGGTGGGCCGGCCCTGAATCTCGAACTCCCCGTCGCGGTTGCGATCCGGCTTCTCACCGTCGGTGGTCAGAAAGTCCGTGAAGCGCGACCGCAGGTTGCCGGCCATGTGCCTCATGATCACCGCGAGGCTGTTCGACTCCGCGCCGGGTGAAGGATCGAGGACCGTGAGCAGATCGTCGTCGCTGACCTGCGCGACGGCGTTCTCCGCGAGCTTCTTCAGCTTGCGGAACTGATCGCGGACGTCTTCGAGATACGCGGCGCCAATTGACATTGGGCTTCAGGGTTCAAGGTTCAGGGTTCAGGGTTCAAGGTTCAGGTTCACGCGATCATTCGCCGAAGCCCGCCGGCGCGTCCGGCACGACGGGGACGACGCGCGTGAACTGGCCGCGCTGCAGCAGCTCGCGACCCTTGCCGCCGCGGCCGGTGACCTCGTACTTCGCCGTGCTGATCGTCTGCTCCGCGCCGCGGGTGGTTTCGACGGTCATCAGATCGCGATCGCCGGTCGAGGCGATGAAGCCGAGGACGCGATCCGCCTTCGAGTCGAGCTTGATCAGGATCACGCCGCGGCCGGGCCCGGAGAGGAAGTTGACCTCGTCGGCCTTGCAGAGCATCGCACGCGCCTCGCGCGTGGCGGCGATCAGCGACTTCGTCGCCGGTCACGCGCGCGACGCCGACGACCTCGGCGCCTTCGGCGGTCCTCGCGAAGCGCCGGCCCGCGCGCGTGCTCGGCTCGACGAACGGCTCGAGGCCGAACCGCAGGCTGTAGCCGTCGCTCGTGACCGCGACGGCGTGGACGGGCGGCTCGTCGCCTTCCTTCTTCGCGGCGATCTCGCCCGCCACGCGCGGATCGAGGCTGAACGCCGCGACGATCCGCTCGCCGTCCTTCAGCTTGAAGAACCGCTGGATCGGCTCGCCGTAGCCGGTCGACGCCGGGATGTCGGCGATCCGCGCCGTGTAGGCGACGCCGAAATTGCTGAAGAACACGACCGACGCGCGCGTGCTGCCGGGCAGCACCGCCAGCACCGCGTCCCCCTCGCGCAGGCGCGTCGAGGAGACGTCCTTCACTTCCTTCTGCCGCTTCACCCAGCCGTCGCGCGAGACGATGACGACGTTGTCTTCCTCGACGATGAAGTCCTCGGCGGTGTACTCGGCTTCGCCTTCGTCGCTCGAGATCTGCGTGCGCCGCGGGTCGCCGTACTTCTTCTGGATCTCCTCGATCTCGACGCGGACGATGCCCCAGCGGCCGTCCTCGTCCTTCAGCAGGGTGTTGATCTGCCGCGCGCGCCGCCGCTTCTCCTCGAGCTCCTTGCGGATGACGAGGATCTCGAGCCGCGCCAGCCGGTAGATCTTCAGCTCGAGGATCGCGTCGGTCTGTTCGGCGTCGAGCTCGAACCGCTTGATGATCTGCTGCGCGGCGTCCGCCTTGCCTTCGGACTTCCGGACGATCTTCAGGATCTCGTCGAGCGCGTCGAAGACCTTCTCGAAGCCCTCGAGGATGTGGACGCGCTTCTTGAGCGACGTCGAGCTCGTGCTCGAGCCGCTTGGTGACGACCTCCAGCCGGAAGTGCAGGAAGTGGCAGAGCATCTGGTGCAGGTCGAGCCGCTCGGGACGGCCGACCTCGGGATTCTCGGTGGGAACCAGGCACGTGAGGTTGACGACGAAGCTGGTCTGGAGCGGCGTGTGCTTGAAGAGGTACGCCATGACCATCTTCTCGTCGGCGTCCTTCTTCAGCTCGAGCGCGATCCGCACGTCGTCGGTCGACAGGTCCTTGACGTCGAGGAGCGGCGGAAGCTTGCGGCTCGGCGCGACGTCGGCGATGCGCTCGACCAGCGTGGACTTGTTGACCGTGTAGGGCACGCTCGTGATGTAGATCGTCTTGCCGGCGCGGGTGACTGGGGCCTTCCTCCCACGTCGCGCGGAGGCGGATCGCGCCCGGAGCCGGTCTTGTAGATCTCCTTCAGCTCCTCCGGCGAGTTCAGCATCTGGCCGCCGGTCGGAAAGTCGGGACCCTTGACGTAGCGGCACAGCTGCACGCTGGTCAGATCGGGGTTGTCGAGCAGCTTGATGAGCGCCGTGCAGACCTCGTTCAGGTTGTGCGGCGGAATGTTGGTCGCCATGCCGACGGCGATGCCGGTCGCGCCGTTGATCAGGAGGTTCGGGATGCGCGACGGCAGGACGACCGGTTCGGTCTTCGTGCCGTCGTAGTTCGGACGGAACGGCACCGTGGATCTGATCGATCTCGGTCAGCAGCTCGTCGCTGAGGCGCGCGAGCCGGCACTCGGTGTAGCGCATCGCCGCGGCGCTGTCGCCGTCGAGCGACCCGAAGTTGCCCGAGCCGTCGACCAGCGGATAGCGCAGCGAGAACGACTGCGCCATCCGGACGAGCGTCTCGTAGAGCGCGGAGTCGCCGTGCGGGTGGTAGTTGCCCATCACGTCGCCGACGACCTTCGCGCACTTGCGGTGCTTGACGTCGGCGGTCAGGTTCTGCTGCCACATCGTGTACAGGATGCGGCGCTGAACCGGCTTCAGGCCGTCGCGGACGTCGGGCAGCGCGCGCGACGTGATGACCGAGAGCGCGTAGTTGAGATACCGGGTCTGCGCCGCTTCGTGGAGCGCGACGGCTTCCGGCTCACCGCCGCCGCGGCCCTTCTCGAGCACGTCCGCGCCGCCGCCGTCGTCGAACAGCGACGGGTTCTTCTTCGACCGCTTTGCCAAATCCCCTCCGACCCGAAAGGATATCGCAGTCGTGCGCCCGCTTCATTTGCGCTCGATGCTCAGGCGTTCGAGGATCCCCATGCAGATCGCGCCGCCACGGCGCGTCTGTGCCTCGACATCCCCGGTGGAGGCGTCGCGCCGATAGAGCGTGACGCACGAGGCCTCGAGACGTTGGGAGAGTGGCGTACCGGTGAAGACCCAGACGCGCCCGCTGCCAACCCAGCCGATCTTCTCGAACACCCCAAGCGATCGCATCCGCATTTCGTGCCAGAGCCACATGCGGCCCGCGCTCCGGGCCTGCCCGGCGCCGACCACCTCGTAGCCGTTGGGTCCGACATTGGCCTGCACCGGTGCGATGGATCCCTGCACGGTGTCGTCCGGCATCGGCCTGTCGAAGTCGAACGACGCCGGCGTGAGCGGGTTGATGTCGAAACGGAATCCCTCTGTGAGGTCGAGGGCAACGAACGCCTTGTCCTCTTGCAGTGATTTCCGCCAGTGGCCCGGCAGGAAGACACGCACTCTGAACGCGCCGTCCTCGACGACGTGCTCCGTCCAGTCGCGAGTCCGCTCAGCTGCGCCCGGGAATCCCTGCGGCCAGGCGACACGTTGAACCGCCTCACGTCCGGCACTGGCTGGGGCGTTGGGAGTGATTGCGAGCGTCAACAGGAGCGTCGCTGAGAAACGCAGGAACATCGTCGGTTGCATCCTCCCGCGCTGCAGGCAGCGCCCGGCACGCCGATCGGATGCTCCGAATCATAGTTGAGACCGGCGTGAACGACGACGCTGGGAGGTCCTTTCCCCGATTGGCAGGGCCGTCCCTCGCCAGACGAGCCATGCTTACCGCTCTCTCTTGAATCAACGCGGCGCTACCACGTCGAGCGTGAGCTAGCGTTTGAACTGAACCTTGAACCTTGAACCCTGAACCCTGAACCCTGAACCAAAATGCGCAAGTACCTTCATCTAGACGTCTTCACCGCCACCCCATTCGAGGGCAACCAGCTCGCCGTCTTTCCGGACGCCCGCGGGCTCACCGCACCGCAGATGCAGCGAATCGCCAACGAGATGGCGTTCTCGGAGACGACGTTCATCTTTCCGCCGGAAGGATCGGGGGATGTCAGGATGCGCATCTTCACGCCCGGCAGCGAGCTGCCGATGGCGGGACATCCGACGATCGGCAGCACGTTCGCGCTCGCGCTGGAGGGCGTGATCGGCGCCGGCCGCGAGCGGTTCGTCTTCGAGCTCGGCGTGGGACCGACGCCGGTGTCGCTCGAGTGGAAGGGCCCCACGCTGGCGTTCGCGTGGATGACGCAGCTCCTCCCGACATTCGGCCCCGTGATCGCGGATCGCGGAACGTTCGCGAAGGCGCTGGGAATCGCGCCGGCCGATCTCGTGGATGGCCGGCCGATTCAGATCGTCTCGTGCGGCGTGCCGTTTCTATTCGTGCCGTTACGCACGCGCGCGGCGGTCGACTCCGTCACGATCGATCGTGCGACATTCAAGCGCGTCTGCCGCGAGGCCAACCTCGATGAGCAGCCGGTCTTCATGTTCGCGACCGACACGGGCACCGGCGGCTCTGGCGAGGCCGTGTACAGCCGCATGCTGGCACCCGGATTCGGCATCGCGGAGGATCCCGCTACCGGCGGCGCGAGCGGGCCGCTCGGCTGCTACCTGCTGTACCACGGCCTGCTGAGCGCCGAGACGGTGCGGGAGATGGTCAGCCTGCAGGGCGTGGCGATGGGCCGGCCAAGCCGGATCCACATCTCGATCGAGAGCGCCGACGGCGCGATCTCGCGGGTCCGCGTCGGCGGACAATCCGTTCTCGTAGGCCGCGGAGAGCTCGGCGTGTGAACCGCCGTCTCACAGGCCAACGACAAACGCCGGCACCTGCCCCCCGCCTGACGTCACGTTCGCGAGGCCGCTCCCGCTGAGGCGCGTCAGGTAGCCGCCCATCCGCCCCCGGAAGAGATACGGCGCGAAGTCCACGAGCATGTCGTTCATGCTGACGCGTCCCAGCGCGTCGAACTGCGGGAAGATCTCCCGGCGCACCGGAATCCGTTCCTGCACGACCCACGTGCCGTACGGATCGTCGAGCGCCGTCTCGATCTGCTCGAGCCACGCGCCCTCGGGCGTCTCCCAGCCGAGCGTCACGCCGGTGCCGCCGTACTCGTCGTTCGGCTTGAGCACCATGTACTCCCGGTGCGCCTTGACGAGCTCCAGGAGGTCGCCGTGCCAGTCCCCCTTCGTCGTGTCCACGTCGTCGAGCACCCGCGTCCACGGCACGTGCGCGCGAATCACGCCGTGCTCCGCCGCCGAGAAGAGAGACGCGTTCGCGGGATCGGTGAGCAGCGCGAAGAACGCCTTCTTGTGCGCGAGCTTGCACCGGAAGGTGTTGGCCATGCAAACCGCGCGGTCGGCGCACGCGTCCACCAGGGCCCTGCACTCCAGGGGCTTCGCGAGCACGTCGTTGACGAGCACGCGGCGGTACACGAGATCGATCTTCGATCCCTGCGCGGTCAGCGTGCCGTTCGCATAGACCATCTCCCGGGGATCGCAGACGATCGTCGGCACGCCCGCCGCGGCGAACGCATCACGGAGGATCTCGAACTCGGTCCAGGTGGGCACCTCGCGCCAGTCCACGATCGCGACGGTCGGCGGCTGGGCGGTGCCTCCCCACTCCGCATAGCTGGCCATCAACGCCGCGAGCAGCGCGTCGATCACGTTGTGATGGCGCACCTGCCAGCGCTCCCGGAACCTGGCCATCATCGTCGTCGACTCGAACAGCTCGCACAGCCGCTGCGTGTAGCCGATGCCGGCGGGCGACTCCGCGTTGTACTCGGCGAAATGCAGCGAGTCCGGGAGAAGAAACGCGTCGACGCGCGACGCCGTGCTCGCGGTGTGGTACCCGGGATCGATGTCGACGAGCGCGTCCTCCGCTTCCGTCATTCCCAGCTGCTCGTACAGATCGTCGGACTGGAACGCGGCACGGACGATGCGCTCGCCGAGCGCGGCGATCGTCTCGGCGGCCGCGGCGATGCGAGCTTCCTCGCCGGCGGTGAGGAAGAACGGACGAAGGAACGGACAGTGGACGCGGGCGCCGAAGGTCAGCTTGCGCGCGCGCATGGACCCTGCGAAGGCGGCCGTGAACTGCGGCGTCAGCTCCTCGGTGGGGCGGAGCAGCGCGTGCCAGTCGGCGATCGCGTCCATGTCAGGGCAGACCTGGCGCGCCCGAGAACCCCGAGGCGGGCCCGATGCCGAGCATTTCCTCCCACCGGGGCCAGCACTGCGCCGGGTGGCCGTTCAACGCGCGATCGACGGCGAGGTGCGCCATCTTCTCGACCACGTGCGAGAAGTAGAACGGCGTGATGCGGTCGCGCTCGAAGTCCGGCGCCGGGTTGAGATAGTCGATCGCGTACGGGACGCCGTCCTTGATCGCGAACTCGATCGTGTTCATCTCGTACCCGAGCGCGAGGTTGATGAGCTGCGCGTCGCGCACGACGCGCGCGCCGACGTCGGCGGACAGGTACTCGTGCTCGACGAGATACCGGCGCTGCTTCGGGTCGTAGGCCACCGGCGTGATGTCGGTCTTGCCGAAGGTGAAGCAGCGGACGTAGTGATCGAAATCGATGAACTGCTGAAGCGTCATGCAATAGGGCGACGTCCGATCGTACGCCTCGAGCAGCTCGTTCTTGTCCGCGACCTTGTAGACGTGCTTCCACCCGCCGCCTGAATAGGGCTTCAGGATCGCCGGGCGGCCGACGTAGTCGAGCAGGCCGTCCCAGTCGATGGGATAGACGAGATTGTGGAGCGATTCCTCCGTCAGGTCGATCTCGGGCGGATAGCCCTTCTGCGGCAGCAGCACCGTTCGCGGGATCGCGACGCCGAGCTTTGCCATGACCGAGTAGTTGAAGTACTTGTCGTCCGCGGTCCACCAGAACGGGTTGTTGATCACGTAGGTGCCCTGCAGCACCGCGTGCTTCATCGCGCCCCGGTAGTATTCGACCTCGTGCGAGATCCGGTCGATGATCACGCGGTACCCGGCGGGCTCGTCCATCCGGGTGCCGCCGAGCTTCACCATCGCGCCGCCGACGCCATGCGGCGCGCCGATCTCGTTCACGCGCTGGATGAATGCGGGCGGAAAGCTGTACTCACGACCGCACAACAAACCGACCCTCTGCGTTGCCGCTTGCTGATCCATGTGCCTGCTCCGGCCCTCGTTGCGGTCCCTAGCTACCCTAGGCGGCGCCCGGCCGCGTTTCACAAATCAGATGCTGCACGACAGCCTTCAGATCGTTGGTCGCCCGGTAGACCGCGAGCTGACGATCCGCGCTCGTGCCTTCGCGCAGCACCGTGTGCACGTACTCGACTGCGTCCCGGCTTCCGAGGTCGTCCACCACGTCGTCGATGAACTCGAGGAGCTCGACGGCGAGATCGCGCATCGGCACTTCGGCGCGGCGCCCGAAGTCGATCAGCTTCCCGTCGAGGCCGTACCGCGCGGCGCGCCACTTGTTCTCCTCGATGAGCGCCCGCCGGTAGAGCCGGAATCCCTGGTTGCGGACCCGCAGCTTGTACAGCTTCACTACGATCGCCTGCACCAGCGCGCCGAGCATGACCGCGCACTCCGGGCGCGTCGGCACGTCGCACACGCGGAACTCCAGCGTGCCGAAACTCGGATGCGGCCGCACGTCCCACCAGATCTTCTTCGCGTCGTCGATGCTGTGGAGATCGACGAGGAGCTGGATGTAGTTCTCGTACTCGCTCCACGAGTCGAAGTGATCGGGCACGCCCGTCCGCGGAAAGCGGCGGAATATCGTCGTCCGGTACGACTTGAGGCCGGTGTCGCGGCCCATCCAGAACGGCGAGCTCGTCGAGAGCGCGAGCAGGTGCGGCAGGAAGTAGCGCACCTCGTTCATCAGGTCGATCATCAGCGATCGATCCGGAATCCCGACGTGGACGTGGAGCCCGAAAATCAGGAGCGATCGCGCGAGCTGCTGGAGCTCCTCCACGATGTTGTCGTAGCGATCGCCCGGAGAGATGACCTGGTCCTCCCAGCGGGAGAAGGGATGCGTGCCGGCGGCGGCAATCGCGAGCCCCACGCGCTCGGCCGCGTTCGAGAGCTCGTACCGGTTGCGGAAGATCTCGTCGCGCAGCTCGCGGACGTCGCCGCAGATCCGGGTGCCGACTTCGACGATCGACGCGTGCATCTCGCGCTTGATCTGGTCGCCGAGCACCGGCCCGCTGGACGCCAGGAGCTCCGACACATGCGACCGCAGCGCGCCGCTCTGCGGATCGACGATCTGGAATTCCTCCTCGACACCCAGGGTGAATGGAGACACGAAGGGATGATACTTCAGTCGACAGTCGGCAGTCGGGAGTCGGGAGTCTCAGTCGGCAATCACAGTCGACAGTCGGCAGTCTGAGTCGTCAGTCGACAGTCCCAGTCGATAGTCCACAGTCCGCCGACGGCCGGTGGCACTCCTCCTGCACTATCAGGAGGGCACATGGTCGGAAACACGGCCCAACGGGTGGAAGATTTGAAACTTTGGCAACGGGCGATGGAGTTCTGGCGTGCGATTAGTGCCATCATTGACCGGCCGGGGCTCCTGGCAAATCGACGGCTACGCGATCAGTTGATGGATGCAGCCGATTCAGTGGTGAGCAACATCGCTGAAGGCTTCACCCAACCGACGGATCGCGCGTTCGCCAACTATCTATACATGTCGAAGTCGTCCGCGGCCGAAGCGAGGGCCCGGTTGACATTGGCCCTGGAACGGCAGCATATCTCCCAGGACGAGTTCGCGAACTGCAACTCCCTGGCGGACGAAGTCGCCCGCATGACGACGGGGTTGATCAAATACCTGACGAAGAGCAACCGCCGCGGCCGGGGTCTCGGCTCGCACCGGCCCTCGTCAAGACGAGACTGACGACTGCCGACTGTGACTACCGACTGAGACTCCCGACTGACGACTGCCGACTGCCGACTGACAGAGATGTCCATAACTCCTGCCACTCGCGCCCTGAGGCCCCGCACTGAGGGCGCAGAAGTCACCCGCTCGGTCTGTCCGTACTGCGCGGTCGGCTGCGGCCAGCTGATCTTCCATCGACACGGCCGGGTCATCTCCGTCGAAGGCGATCCCGAGTCGCCGATCTCCGAGGGGCGGCTCTGTCCGAAGGGCGCGGCGACGTTCGAGCTGCTGACGCATAGCGCGCGCGCCACGCGCGTCAGGTACCGCGCGCCGGGCGCTTCGGCGTGGCGGGAGATCGAGCTCGAAACGGCCATGGACATGGTGGCCGATCGCGTGTGGAACTCGCGCGCGCGGCACTTCCAGACGACGCGCGACGGCGCGCCGCTGATGCAGTGTCCGTCCATCGCGCATCTGGGCGGCGCCACGCTCGACAACGAAGAGAACTATCTGATCAAGAAGCTCTTCACCGCGGGCCTCGGGATGGTCGCGGTCAGCAACCAGGCCCGCATATGACATAGCTCGACGGTGCCCGGTCTGGGCACCTCGTTCGGGCGCGGCGGCGCGACGACCGCGCTGCAGGATCTCCAGAACGCCGACGCGATCCTGATCATGGGATCGTCGATGGCGGAAAACCATCCCGTCGGCTTCCGGTGGGTGATCGCCGCGCGCGAACGGGGCGCGACGATCATGCACGTCGATCCGCGGTTCACCCGCACGTCCGCGATGGCGGACCTGTGGGCGCCGCTCCGCGCCGGCACGGACATCGTCTTTCTCGGCGCGATGATCAACTTCGTGCTGACCCGGGGTCTCGAGTTCCGCGACTACGTCGTCGCGTACACGAACGCGGCGACGATCGTCGGCGACGAGTTTACCGAGGCGGATGATCTCGCCGGCGTGTTCTGCGGATTCGACCAGGATCGGAAGCAGTATCTGGCGGAGACGTGGGCCTACGCGGCAACGGGCGAACGCGATCCGACACTCCAGCATCCGCGGTCGGTCTTCCAGTTGCTCAGGCGCCACTTCGCCCGATACACGCCGGGGATGGTCGAAACCGTCTGCGGCGTCCCGGCCGACGCGTTCCTGCGGATAGCGGACGCGTTCTGCCGCGCCTCGGGACCCGAGAAGACCGCGGCGATCTGCTACGCGGTCGGATGGACGCAGCACTCGATCGGCGTCCAGATCGTTCGAACGGCCGCGATCCTGCAGCTGCTGCTCGGCAACATCGGCCGGCCCGGCGGCGGCATCCTCGCGCTGCGCGGCCACGCGTCGATCCAGGGGTCCACCGACATCCCGACGCTCTTCGACATCCTCCCAGGCTATCTGCCGATGCCCTCCTTCGACGAGCACTCGCGCTCGCTCGATCGCTACGTTCGCCGGAATCGATCGGACGCGGGGTGGTGGTCGAACCTCGACAAGTACATCGTCTCGCTCCTGAAGGCGTGGTACGGCGACGACGCGACCGCCGCGAACGAGTATGGATTCCAGTGGCTCCCGCGGACGACGGGCGACCACTCGCATCTCGGCTACTGGCTCGACATGGCGGACAAGCGCAACGACTTCGAGGGGCTGTTCGTGATGGGCCAGAACCCGGCGGTCGGCGCGCCGAACGCACGGCTGCAGCGCCGCGCGCTCGCCAACCTGCAATGGCTCGTCGTGCGCGACCTGGTCGAAACCGAGACGGCGACGTTCTGGCTCGACTCGCCCGAGGTCCAGCGCGGAGAGCTCGACACCGCGTCGATCGCGACCGAAGTGTTCTTCTTCCCCGCTGCGGCACATGCCGAGAAGCAGGGATGCTTCACGAACACGCATCGGCTGCTCCAGTGGCACGACAAGGCGGTCGATCCGCCCGGAGACGCCCGGAGCGAATCCTGGTTCGTCTACCACCTCGGGCGCCGCCTGAAGTCGCGCGCCGCCATCGAAGACACGCCAGCGAACCAGCCGCTCAACGCCCTCACCTGGAACTACGGGACGAGCGGACCGGACGACGAGCCCGACATCGATCAGGTCCTGCGCGAGATCAACGGGTTCTCGACGCGCGACGGACAGCAGGTCGAGGGTTTCGGCGCGCTCGCGGCGGACGGCAGCACAGCGTGCGGCTGCTGGATCTATTCAGGCGTCTACCCGGCGGCCGGACGGAACCGCGCGCGCGACAGGAACGCGAGCGGTCCGTACGGACAGGGTTGGGGATTCGCGTGGCCCGCGGATCGCCGAATCCTCTACAACCGCGCGTCCGCGCGGCCTGACGGCAGCCCCTGGAGCGAGCGCAAGAAACTCGTCTGGTGGGACGAGACAGAGCGCGCGTGGACCGGGCTCGATACGCCTGACTTCTCCAGGGACAAGCCGCCGTCATACGTTCCGCTTCCCGGAGCCGTGGGTGACGCGGCGCTCCGCGGCGATGCGCCGTTCATCATGCACGCCGACGGCCTGGGATGGATCTGGGTGCCGAACGGGCTGAAGGACGGACCGCTGCCGATGCACTACGAGCCGCTCGAGTCACCGGTGGCGAACGCTTTGTACTCGCAGCAGACGAACCCTGTCGCGGACGCGAAAGAACGGCCCGACAACCCGTACGCGCGATCGGCCGGCGACCCGCAGTACCCCCATGTCCTCACGACGTACCGCCTGACCGAGCATCACACCGCTGGCGGCATGTCGCGCACGCTGGCGCATCTCTCGGAGCTGCAGCCGGCGCTCTTCTGCGAGATCTCGCCGGAGCTCGCGCAGGAGATCGGCGCGGCGAACGGCGCGATGGTCTCGATTGCGACGCCGCGAGGAGCGATCCAGGCGCACGCGCTCGTGACGCCGCGGATGCAGCCGCTCGTCGTGCAGGGCCGCACGATCCACCAGGTCGGGTTGCCGTATCATTTCGGCGGCCGCGGACTCGTGCGCGGGGACGTCGTCAACGATCTCGTCGCGATCTCGGAGGAGCCGAACGTCAGAATCATGGAAGCCAAGGCCCTCGTGTGCCGCATAGACCTCGTGCGTGGCGCAGACTGATGAGCGCGATCCGCAACTGACCAATGTCCCCCACAGCCTTCCTCACGGATTCGACGCTCTGCATCGGGTGCAAGGCCTGCGAGGTCGCCTGCAAGGAATGGAACGGCATCCCCAGCGACGGATTCGCCTTTACCGGCTTCTCGTACGACAACACGGCGGGCCTCGGCCACTCCTCCTGGAGGCACGTGAAGTTCGTGGAGCGCGGCAGCGGTCCTGCCGTTGCCGCGGATGCGGGCTATCGAAGCAACTCGTTCCGCTGGGATTTCTCCTCCGACGTCTGCAAGCACTGCGTAAACGCGGGCTGCCTCGAAGCGTGCCCGACGGGCTCGATCGTGCGCACCGAGTTCGGCGGCGTCTACATCCAGCCTGACGTCTGCAACGGCTGCGGCTACTGCATCGTGTCGTGCCCCTTCGGCGTGGTCGAACGCCGCCCAGACGATGGCCGCGCGTTCAAGTGCACGTTCTGCTACGACCGCCAGAAGGCGGGGCTGCAGCCGGCGTGTGCGACCGCCTGCCCGACCCAATCGATCCAGTTCGGCGAGCTGGACGATCTCCGCGCGAGGGCCGCGCGCAGGATCGAAGAGCTGCGCGCTCGAGGCATCGACGACGCGACGGTCTACGATCCGCGTGACACCAGCGTCGGCGGCACGCACGCGATGTTCATCTTCCGCGGGAACCCGGAGGACTACAATCTACCGGCGTCTCCGGAGGTTCCGACCATCCATCTGAGATCAGGCTGGCAGTCGGCGGCGGCAGCGGCGGGGTTGATGCTCGCCGGGATCGCGTTCGCGTTCGGAGCGCTGAGCGAGAGGCGCGCCACGCGTCCGCTCGAGCGCCGGCCGTGACGCTGGTGAGCCGGCTGCTGCTCGTCCCGGCGCTCGCGTTGATCGGGCTCGGCGCGGAGGGCTTGTACCACGCGCGTCGCGGCCGCGAGAAGGTCGCCGTCGACTGCTTCGATCTGACGCGCGATCCCCCGCCTTCGCACAGGCTGCTGGTCACGGGCTGCGAGATCGATTTCGTGGGATCGGGGTATCGTGAATCCGGCGGCAGGATCGAGGAGCTGTTCCTGCCGGCGCGTCCCGCCGGCCGGTCGATTGCCGCGCCGCTCGTCGTCGCCACGCGCGAACCGGGAGCGCTCGCGATCGCGGAGAAGGAGTTCGGCGGCGGCCGCACCGTACCGCCCGAGCGGTCGATCGCCGTGATGCAGAGCGTCGCGGCGCGCATCAAGGTGACGACCGCGATCGACGGCCTCGCGCGCGCCGGGACGATCGAACAGATGCGGGCGCGCCGCATCCTGGGCGGACTTGCCGGACCGATCGCCTCGAATGCCCAGCTGATCGATCTCGGCGGATCACCGGACAACCGCACCCCGCTCCTCGCGCTCGGCGCCGGACTGCTTCTGGCGCTGCTTCCGTTTGCGCTCGGTCGGCGTGCAATCGCCTCGCTTCCGCACGCCGAGCCGTCGAGCGATCCCGTGGAGTCAGCTCCGCCTCCGCCTGTGCGTTCGACTCCGCCCAGCCGGCCGACGGTGTCCCTGCCGAGACTGCTGCTTCTCAGCCTCGACCCGGCCGCGGGACCCGAAGCGATCGAAGCGGCGCCGGCGCTCGGCGCGCGGCGCGACGTCGTCGCGATACTGCGCGGCGTGATTCCCGATCTCGAGCTCGACGATCGAGGGCACGTGCTGTCGCGACCTGATTCGCTCCGGATCGATCTGGGCGCCAACGACCCGGTCCCGACGGCGGTCGTCGACGCGCGCGGCGAAGCCGGCGCCGCCCTCGTGAAGGAAGTGCTGCTGATGACCGGCTGGCGCGCGTTCGCGCCGAAGACCGGCCTCTTCGTGACGATCGACGACCTGACGGCAATCGGCGAGCTGGCTGCCGACTAGAGGCGTCATGTCGTACTACGACCTGCCGCTGCTGAAGGCTCCGGTCTGGACGTGGGAGATTCCGGCGTACTTCTTCGTCGGCGGGACGGCGGGCGCCTCGGCCGTCGTGGCCGCCGTCGCGCGTGCGGCCGGCGCGGATCCCGGGCTCGTGCGCGACGCCCGGTGGATCGCGGCGATCGGCGGCGCGGTCTCGCCGGCCCTCCTGATCTCGGATCTCGGCAGGCCCGAGCGATTCCTGAACATGCTGCGCGTCTTCAAGGTTCGCAGCCCGATGTCGGTCGGCGCGTGGACGCTCGTGGCGTTCTCGAACGCCGCGGGCGCGAGCGTGTTTGCGGACGCGGCTCAGAAGCTCAGTGGCGGACGCCTGCCGGTCAAGGTCGTGCGCGACGCCGCCGATATCCTGTCGGCGGCGAGCGGCCTCGTGCTGTCCACCTACACCGGCGTCCTCATTGGCGCGACGGCGGTGCCGGTGTGGTCGCGCAGCGTCACGCTGCTGCCGCTGCATTTCGGCGCGTCGGGCGTGGGCGCGGCGGTGTCGATGCTCGAACTGGCCGGGCACCGCGACCGCGCGCTCAATGCGATCGGCATCGGAGCGGCCGCGGTCGAAACGGCCGTCGGCTTCGCGCTCGAAAGCCGCGACGACCCGTCGCTCGACCCGTTGAAGGAGGGGTGGTCCGGCCGGGTGACGCGAGCGGGCGGCGTCCTCTCGGGGCCGGTCCCGCTCGCCCTGCGGATCCTCGGCGGGCGCTCGATGACGGCGCGCCGCCTCGCGGCGGCGTCTACTATTGCGGGCTCGCTGCTGACACGGATCGGATGGCTGGCGGCCGGAACAGCGTCCGCGCGTTCTCCGGGCCCATGATCTGGGCAAGACTCTCCGACAACCGCCGCACCGCGTCGTCGATCGCGTTCGGCAGCACGCTCGAGAAGCACAGGCGCAGCTCCGACTCTCCCGCGGGATCCGGGTAGAACGCGTGCCCCGCGCACGAACGCGACGCCCGCGGCGAGCGCGCGATCGTGCAGGGCGCGCGCGCTGACGTGCCGCGGCAGCCGGCACCAGAGATACAGTCCGCCATTCGGCCGCGCGAAGCGCAGCACTCCGGGCGGGATGTGCCGCTGGATCGCGGCGACCATCATGCGTGCAGCGCCGCGCGTGCTCGGCGCGCAGCGTCCGCAGGTGCGTGTCGAAGCTGCCGTCGCGGAGGAGGCGCGCCATCGCGAACTGCACGAGGTTCTGCGTGTGCGGATCGAGGCGCTGCTTGATGATCGCGATCTGATCGACGATCGACGGCGCCGCCGACAGCCATCCGAGCCGGAGGCCCGGCGCCAGGACCTTCGAGAAGCTGTTCAGGTGAATCACGAGGTTCTGCGCGTCGAGCTCGCGCAGCGACGGCGGCGGCGGCTCGTGGAAGTACAGCTCGCGATACGTGGCGTCCTCGACGATCGGCACGCGGTACCGCTCGGCGAGCTTCAGCAGCTCGCGCCGCGTGCGGATCGGCATCGTCACGCCCGGTCGGATTCTGAAACGTCGGGTTCGGTGTAGATCAGCTTCGGCCGGTAGCGGACGAGCAGATCCTCGAGCTCGTCGCATGTCGGCGCGGAGAACGTCCCAGCCGATCAGCTTCGCGCCGGCCGCGCGGAACGACTGGATCGCGCCCAGGTAGCCGGGACGATCGACGATGACGGCGTCGCCGGGATCGATGAGGCAGCGCGCGAGCAGATCGAGCCCCTGCTGCGCGCCGGCGAGAATCAGCACGCTCTCGGCGGGGACGCCGAACCGTTCCGCGATCGCCTCGCGCAGCGCCGGCTGTCCTTCGGTCGGCCCGTGCCGCCACACCGCGTGCGCCTCGCGCTTCAGCACGTGGTCCACGGCCTGCTGAAACGCCGCCGTCGGGAAACAGTCGATCGCGGGCTCGCCGGCCGCGAGCGAGAGCAGCCGCGCGTCCGACGAGTGGCGGATCGCGTCGCGCAGCGTCGAATCGCTCGATCGCAGCGCCGCCGCGGCAATCTTCCCGCGCCACGCGAACGGCGTGCCGGTCGGCTCGGGCGCGGCGCACACGAACGTGCCGCGGCCGACGTAGCCGCGCAGCAGCCCGCGCGACTCCAGCTCACGATAGGCGCTGACGACGGTCGTGCGGCTGATGCGCAGACGCTGCGCGAGCTCGCGCTCCGGCGGCACGCGCGCGCCGGACGGCAGCTCGCCGCGCGCGATCGCCGACTCGAGCAAGGGTCACGAGATGCCCGTAGAGCGGCCGCTCGGTTCGCACGAACTGCCGCTCGATTTGCTGAATCATTCGCCGCCTCCGGGAAGAGCCCAGTCTGGATCGGGCGGCCGGTCCAACGGTAGTCCAATCGCGGGTTGGCCCACTGCCGTCCTGGGCGAAAACCCCGGAAATCCGGCGGCCAATCGAAAATTGGACTGTGACCAAGTGTGGGACGAACGGACCAATCCTAAAAGGCTCTGGCCTGGTTACCGCAGATCCTCCTGGATCAGATCGGTGTTGATCGCGAACGCGGCCTCGGCGCCTTCGGCCGCGGCGACGACGACCCATTGCACCGCGCGCGACGCGTCTCCCGCGACGAAGAGACCGTCGAGATGGGTCGTCTCGTACTTCCCCGTCCGGACCGTGCCCTTCTCGTTGATCTCGCAGCCGAGGCGAACCGCGAGATCGGATTGCTGCGCACTGGCCGGTGGTGAAGAACAGCGCGCGCCGCGCGAGGCGGCTCGCCGTCCTCGAAGATCACGTGCTCGAGCACGCCGTCGCGGCCTTCGAGCCGGGCGACGCGCTCTTCGCGGATCGCGATGCCGTTGCGCTCGAGGCGCGCGAGACCGTCGCCGTCGATCTCGGACGGCCCGTCCGTGCAGAGCACGAGGTCGCGGCTCCACGCCGTGAGCTCGAGCGACAGCCCGACCCCGCGTCGCCGCGGCCGTAGATCGCGAGCGGCCGATCGCGCACTTCCCACCCGTCGCAGTACGGGACAGTGGAAGACGCTCGTGCCGTACAGCTCGCGGAAGCCGTCGATTCGCGGCAGGTTGTCGCACGACGCCGGTGGCGAGCAGCAGCTTGCGCGACGCGGACGGTCTCGCCGTCGGCGAGCGCGACGTCGAATCGCGCGTCGGCCCGGCACGTCGCGTCGGTCACCTCGACCTTCCGCAGCTCGACCGTGTCGTACGGCTCGAGCTCGCGCGCGCGCGATCGCGCAGGAACTCCAGCGGCGGAATGCCGTCGCGCGTGAGGTACCCGTGCAGGGCGTGCGACGCGGCGTTGCGCGGTCGCCCGGTGTCGCAGACGAGCACGCGAGCGCCGGCAGCGCCCGAGGATCGAGCGCGGCGCTCAGGCCGGCCGGGCCGGCGCCGACGATCACGACGTCATAGAGCGCGACGGCGTCAGGACTCGACGCGCTGGAGGACATCGAATCGCGGGTCGCCTTTGAGGGTCTCGAGGTCCGGATCGCGGCGGATCCGCGCGGCCGTCAACGCCGGCAGCGCACGGTGGACGCGTTCCAGCGACTCGAGCGCGCGCTCGCTCTCGCCGCGCAGCGCGAGCAGGCACGCGATGTAGTAGCGCGTGAACGGATCGTCGGCGCCCTTCGCGACGCGCGCATCGAAGGCCTTCAGCGCGCGATCGAAGAAGCGGCCGGCTTCCTCCGTCCTGCCCCAGCGGTGATACGCGGCGCCCGATCTTCACGTTGATCTCGATCGACGTCCGTTCCTTGCAGCGCGTGATCGCTCGACCTGACGAACGCGAGCCCGCGTTCGTACTCGCGAATGCGCGTCGTCGTATCGTCCCTGCAGGTAGAAGACATAACCGAGGCGCGAGTTCGCACCGACGATCTGCAGCCCCGCGTTGCCGGAGATGTACTGGTCCTGCAGCTCGACGGCGCGGCGGCAGACCTTCTCGGCCTCGCTCGAACTGTCCTTCCCACGCGAGCAGCAGGCCGAGCTGCAGGTACGAATAGCCCGCTTCGGGATTCAGCTCGATCGCCGTTCGAAGGCGGGGATCGCGGCGGCGAAGTCTCCCTTGCCGACCCAGTAGCGCGCGGCCGAGGCTCTGATGGGCCTGACCGTTCTCCGGGTCGAGCACGAATCGCCGTCGTTGATTGCCGCGATGGCTTCGTCGACCTGGCCGAGGTTGAGCAGCGCGGCGCCGAGCCAGACGTGCGCGTCGGACAGGTCCGGATCGAGCGCGAGCGCGCGGCGCTCCATGTCCATCGCCCTTGCGAACGAGATCCTCGATGCAGAGGAACGATCCCTTGAGCGCAGTACGCGCCGCCGAGGGCCGCCCAGGCCATCGCGTACTCGCCGATCATGCCTGATCGCCTCCTCGAAGGCGGCGATTGCGCGCTCGATCGAGTCGCGCGTCGCCGAGCCGCAGGTTCATCATGCCGCGCGCGTAGCTCTCGTAGGCCTCGACCGACTCGCGTCTCGCGCCGCTCGATGCCGGCGATCTCGGTGCCTCGCAGCGCGACGTTCAGCCCCTGGCTCAGCTCGAAGACGATCTTGTCCTGCAGCGCGAAGATGTCGTCGATCCGGCCGTCCACCTTCACGGTGCGGCGCACGGCGCCGGTCGCCGACGTCGACGAAGTTCGCCGTGATGCGCACGAGCTCGCCGATCCGCTGATAGCCGCCGACCACGACCCACGTCGCGCCGAGGCGGCGGCCGATATCGATCGCGAGCGACTCGTCGAGGTGCGCGCCGGAGCTGAGGTTCCGCAGCGCGTCGTAGACGCGGGCCCGCCCGATGATCGTCAGCCCGTGAATGTTCTTGAGATCGGAGCTGACGGTCTCCGCGATACCGGTGCCGATCCAGTCGTCGGCGGGCTCGCGGGTGATGTTCGCGAACGTCATCACGGCGACCGACCGCTCCGACCGGCGATCCGCCGGCGCTCGCGGCGAGGCGGCTCGCCGACGTGCGCGGCGCCGCGTCCAGCTCGCGGGCGACGCCACGCAGATCGGTCGTGCATGTCCCGCGCGGACTGATAGCGGAACGTCGGCGACTTCTCGAGCGCGCGGGCCACGCACCGCGTCGAACGACGGCGGAATCGCCGCCGGCATATCGGGACGGCGGCGGCGGAATCTCGTGCAGGATGCGATCGATGATCTCGGTCGGCGACGAGCCGACGAACGGGACGCGCCCGGTCGAGAGCTCGAACAGCACGATGCCGAGCGAAAACAGATCCGTGCGGTGATCGACCGCGTGGCCGAGCGCCTGTTCGGGCGCCATGTACGACACGGTACCGACCACCATGCCGGCCATCGTCATCTGCGGCCGCGTGATCTTCGAGGACTCCACGCCGCCGGGCGTCACGAACTTCGCGAGCCCGAAATCGAGGACCTTCACGAGGCCGCGCTCGGTCCGCATCAGGTTCGCGCTCTTGATGTCGCGGTGCACGATGCCCGCGCGAGTGCGCCTCGTCCAGCGCGTCGGCCACCTGCAGGCCGATCTCGATCACTTCACGCAGCGGCAGGGCGCCTTTCGACACGCGCGACGACAGGAGCTCGCCTTCGACGTACTCCATGACGATGAAGTCCGAGCCCTTCGCTTCGCCGATGTCGTAGGTGACGGCGATGTTGGGCGAGCGGAGCATCGACGCCGCGCGCGCTTCGTTGAGCAGACGCGCACGGCTCTCGGGGTCCGACTTGAGATCCGCGGGGAGGAACTTCAGCGCGACCGTCACGGCCGAGCCGGACGTCTTCGGCGCGATACACCTCGCCCATGCCGCCCGCGCCAAGGCGCTCGCCGATCCGATAGTGCTGAACGGTGGTGCCGCTGAACGTATTCACAAACAATCCGGCTCGATCTATTACGACGCCTCAGCTGCGGGCGACGTTCCCTTACGACCAAGTATAGTGAGATCGCACGCCGCTTGACCTTCCGGCTGTGTCAAGGAATCCAATTACTCATGGGACTGAGCCAATGGTGTGCGGGCTTGATGTGCGCGGCGCTCGTCTGCGCGATCCCGGCGAACGGTTCGGCTCAAACGGTCCAGCAGCCGCCTCACGATCATGCCGCGATGGCGCGCAAGGGCCCGTGGCACCTGATGCAGGACGGCGTCGTCTTCCTGACCGCCAATCACCAGGGAAGCGAGCGCGGCGGCGACGAGTTCGCCGTGCAGAACTGGTGGATGGGCATGGCGCAGCGTCCGGCCGGCGCGGGCATCGCTCCGGATGTCGGTGATGTTCAGCCTCGAACCCGCCACGCTCGGCGATGACGGCTATCGCGAGATCTTTCAGGCGGGTGAGACCATCGACGGTCGCCCGCTGATCGATCGACAGCATCCGCACGAATTCCTGATGCAGGCGTCGGTCGTGTGGCGGGCTGCCGCTCGGCCGCGACTTCGTGCTGACGCTGGCCGGCGCGCCGGTCGGCGAGCCGGCGCTCGGTCCGGTCGCCTTCATGCATCGCGCGTCCGCGGCCGAGAACCCCACGGCGCCGCTCTCCCACCACACCCTCGACTCGACGCACATCGCGATGGGTGTCCTCACCGCCGCGCTCGACCGTGGGCCGTGGCACGTCGAGGCCTCGGTCTTTCACGGCGGCGAGCCGGACGAGCAGCGATGGGATCTCATGGATCCCGGACCGCTCGACTCGTGGTCCGTCCGCGGCTGGTACTGGCCGACGCGCGAGTGGACCTTTCAGGTGTCGCACGGCTTCCTCACGCAGCCGGAGGCGCACGAGCCGGGCGACGTCCGGCGGACGACCGCGTCGGTGAGCTGGTTCAAGAAGCGCGATAGCGGCTGGTCCGCGGCCACCGCGGCGTACGGCCGCAACAACGAGATCGGCGGCGACTTCAATGCGTTCCTCAGCGAGGCCACGCACACGTTCGGCGCGAACTCGCTCTACGGACGGTTCGAGTCGCTGCAGGTGGAGAGCGACCTGCTCCGCTTCGGCCGCCACGGCTTCGTCGGCGCCGCGAAGGACGCGCACGTGCCCGAGTCAGGCGAAGGCCGCGACATCGTCTCGATGCTGACGCTCGGCGGCACGCGCACGATCCTGCGTCCGCGAGGATGGGACGTCGCCGCCGGCGCCGACGTGTCGTTCTACGGCGTGCCGTCAGTGCTCGAGCCCATCTACGGGAGCCAGCCGGTGTCGTTTCACGTCTTCCTCCGCGTGCGGCCGCCCGCGGCTCCGGGCAACTTCATGCGGATGATGGAGACGTCGATGACGGGGCGTTAAATCCGCAATTCAACGAACTCGAGAGCCCAGCCAGGCGTCGCGAAATGCCTTTTGCTCCGCCGTCAGCGCCGTGCCCGTGGACTCGACCGTGACCGCTTCGAGCGCGGGATCTTCCTTCAACGTGATGGTGGCCTTGCCGGTCGCGCCGCCGCGGCGCTTGTACGTGATCGTGAGCTGGTCGCCGGGCTTCCGGGCTTTCAGAGCGGCCTGCAACACGCCCGCTCCGATGGACTTGCCATCGACATCCACGATGATGTCGCCCTGATCGAGGCCGGTTTCGAACGCCGGAGAACCCCACACCAGGAGGTTGGAAATCATCCCGCCGGCGTCGACATTCGACGGGGTCCTCGGAGTACCTGCAACGGCGAGGCCGGCCCATGCCGTTCCGGGATTGCGTTTCTTCAGGACGACCCCCGCCCGCTGCAGGAGCCTCGCGTAGTCCGCGGCCTCGCGCCCCTCGATGTACTTGTCGAAGAACTCGTCGGCGAACTTCCGATCGCCCGAGACTTCCGCGAGCCGGTCCCGTGCGTCCTTGAGCGTGTAGGGCCTGGCGACGAGCCCGGCCTCCGGTCCACCCGGCTTGCCATGCGCCCGCCACATCGCGCGCATGAAATCGTCGAGCGAGATCTTCCCGTTCGATCGATCGCGGAGGCTCAGATCGAGGGCCAGCGCGACCGCCGCTCCGTAGGTGTAGTACGAGATGAAGGTCGTCGAGAAGTTCGTGCGATCCACCGAGCGCGCGGCGTCGGTGAACGGCGCCATCTGGCTCATCGCGACAGCGGATCGAAACTGCCGGCCCGGGCCGAGCAGCACGGCCACGGCCGGGTTCGCGAGGCCCGCGAGCGCGCCCTCCTGTTTCTCCATTCCGGTGCGCGCCATGATCAGGTTCCCGTAGTACTGCGTGAACCCTTCAGCGAGCCAGAGCTCGCCCGAGATGTTGGCCTCCTCGAAGTTGAACGGTTCGAGCGTCGCTGGACGGATGCGCTCGACGTTCCACGCGTGAAAGAACTCGTGCGAGACGGTATCGAGCACGCTCGCAACCATCCCCGGCGCCTTGAGCGACACCGGCGCGGCAACGACGGTGCTGTTGCGGTGTTCCATTCCGTCGCCGCCGCCCCAGGGCACGTAGTCGGCAAGGAACGTGTACGTGCCCGTATCGAATTCGGGGAACTCGCCGAACACCGCACCCTGCTCCCTGACGATCTTCTCCGCGCCCGCGACGTACTCCGCCACCTCGGCTTCGCCCGCGTCGTGATGGATTGCCGCGCGAATCGTGAATTCCTTGCCGTCGGGATTCCTGACCTTGAAAGTCTTGATCGTCTGCGCGCTGAGCTCCGTCGGGCTGTCCATCAGGTACTGGAGGTTCGGCGCGGTGAACGTCCACGGATCGTCCGTGGGAAACAGCTGCGTGGCGGCGATCCAGCCCAGGCCTTTCGGCGGCTCGAACGTGATCCGGATCGGACGCCGATCGAACCCGCGCGCCCACATCATCGTCGCCGGCATGTTCATGTGCGCGTGGCTGGGATCGATGGCGAGATACGTGCCGTCGACATGATCGCCGTAGATCTTGTAGACGATGCGGACCGTGCCGTCGTGGCCGGCGATGTTCCATTGATAGGGACTGGGGCGAGTGGCGGTGAGCTCCTTGCCTTTACCGTCGAACGCGCGCAGCTCGAAGACGTTCTTCGCGTACTCGTGGAGCGCGTAGCGTCCCGGGGACGATCGGCTCATGCGCGCTTCGAGCACGCCGGCGGGCGCATTCGAAAACGTCACCTCGATCTGCGCGTAGTGGTGCTCGGGCGCGGGAATCGACACGCGATACGTGACCGGCGGCTGGGCCCACGCCGACGCGGGAATCAGGACGAGCAATGCGACGCGGATGACATGACGCATGGAAGTGCTCCAAAACCCGCAGGGTAACACAGCGGTGATTCCATCCGATCAGTCCGATCCGTCCTATCCGCGCGATCCGCGTCGTGCCGCGCGATCTGTCCGATCCGCGGGATCCGCGTCAATAATGTCCCTCGCCGTGGAGCTCCGCCCGACGCTCAGCCGACTGAACGCGACCGCGATGGTCGCCGGCACGATCATCGGCGCCTCGATCTTCGTCCAGCCGTCGGAGATCGCGCGGCACCTCGCGACGCCGGCCGACATCATGGCCGTCTGGCTCGCCTGCGGAATCCTGACGCTCTTCGGTGCCTTCGTCTGCGCCGAGCTCGCGTCCGCCTTTCCACGCACGGGCGGGTTGTACGTGTTCCTGCGAGAGACGTTCTCACCGCTGGCCGGCTTCCTCTGGGGCTGGGCGATGTTCTGGAGCATGCACACCGGGATCATCGCGGTGATTGCAACCGTGTTCGCGCGATACGCCGCGCACTTCGTGGACGCCGGCGACACCGGCATTCGAGCGATCGCAGTAGCCGCCATCGTCGCGCTGTCCGCGCTGAACTACGTGGGCGTGCGCGCCGGCACGCGGGTTCAGACGGCGTTGACGATCGCGAAGATCCTGGCCATCGCGGCGATTGTCGTCATTGGATTCGCGCTCGTGCTGTCGGGCGCTGTTCCGCCCGTGCCAACGGAATCGTCCACGGCGGCGGTAGTCGAGACGTCGTTCAGCGGGTTCCTGCTCGCCATGGTCGCGGGCCTCTTCGCGTACGGCGGCTGGCACATGGTCACCTACTCGGCCGGCGAAACGGTCATGCCGACGCGGACGATCCCGTTCGCCCTCGTCGCAGGCGTCGCCATCGTCACCGCGTGCTACATCGCGATGAACCTCCTCTACCTCGCCGTGCTCCCGCTCGACACGGTGCGATCGTCGACGCGCATCGCCGCCGACGCGGCCGACGCCGTCTTCGGACGCGGCGGGGCATCGGCGATGGCCGCCCTCGTGATGCTGTCCTCGCTCGGCGGCCTGACCGGCATCGTCCTCGCCGGCCCGAGGGTGTACTTCTCGATGGCGCAGGACGGGCTCGCGCTCCGCTGGCTCGATCACGTGCATCCCGTGTATCGAACGCCGTCGCACGCGATCGTGGCGCAAGGCGTATGGGCGAGCGTGCTCGCCGCGACAGGCGCGTACCGGCAACTCTTCACGCTCGTGATCTACACGGAGTGGCTGTTCTTCGCGCTGATGGCGCTCGGACTGATCCTGCTCAGGCGCCGCACCGGCTATCATCCGCCCTATCGCGCCTGGGGCTATCCTGCCGTGCCAGTCATTTTCATCGGAGCGTCGCTGGTAATCGTGTTCAACCAGATCGCACGAACCCCCGCCGACGCGATCGTAGGACTCGGCATCGTCGCCCTGGGCATCCCGGTCTACTATCTGTCCCGTTCAAGATCCCGAACCTTGAACCCGGAACCTTGAACCCTGAACCCTGAACCCTGAACCCACGATGCCGTTAATAGACTTCCACAACCACTACTACCCCCCCGAGTACGTCGACGCGCTCAAATCGCCTTCTTCGAAGTCCGTCGTCAAGGTGACGTACGACGCCGAGGGCAATCCCTGCGTGCACTACCCGGGCGACTACAACATCCTCGTCCGCGGGCATCGCGACATCGAGTACCGCCAGCGCGTGCTCGACGAGCACGGCGTGACGACGCAAGTCCTGACGTTCACCACGCCGGGTGTACACGTCGAAGCGCCCGAGATCGCGGTGCCGTGGGCTCGGACGATCAACGATGCGTTCGCGCGCGTCATACGCGAGCGCGCGGGACGCTTCACGGCGCTCGCGACGCTTCCGCTGAACGATCCCGCGGCCTCGGTCGCCGAGCTCGAGCGCGCGATGACGACGCTGGCGCTGCCGGGAGCGATGGTCTTCAGCAACGTGAACCACGTGGCGCTGGCCGACGAGCGGTTCGAGCCGCTGTGGAAGAAGGCGAACGAGCTGAAGGCCGTCATCTACATCCATCCCACCGACCCCGCCGGCGTGGAGGCGATGCTCGACTACTGGCTGATGCCCCTCGTCGGCTTCCTCTTCGACACGACGCTGGCGGCATCGAAGCTGGTCTTCAGCGGCGTGGTGGATCGCTACCCGGACATCCGGTGGGTGCTGACGCACATGGGCGGTGCGATCCCGTATCTCGCGGAGCGCCTGGATCGCGGGTACCGGGCGTTCGCGGAGTGCCGGGCTCACATCACGCGCCCGCCGAGCGAGTACCTGCGGGAGTTCTACTTCGACACCGTGAACTTCACTCCCGCGGCGGTGCGGCTCGCGCTGGACTTCGCGGGTGAGCAGCGGATTCTCGCCGGCAGCGATTATCCGCACCAGATCGGGAGCATTCCTCTGATGATCCAGACGCTCGAGGAGATGGATCTGAGCTCGTCGGTGAAGGAGAAGATCCGATTTGGGAACAGTGCGCGCCTGCTGGGACTTTGACGCCGAATCCGGCGCGGTACGGCCTGCATTTGACACATTGTGAAATGTTTCACATTATTATGGTGAACGGGATCGGCGGACGGTCCCAGCCCGGAGCCTGACGCAATCCCGGCCGTTTCCTTTCAAAAACGGCGGCCTTTCGGATAGGCTCTTGGGGCGCGGATGTCGACACGATGAGCCAGCTGTTTCATCGCAACACCAATATCTACTCGCGTTTGAGCATCGTGGCGGGTCTGGCGTTCGTCGGGCTCCTCGGCGGGGTCGTCGCCCTGCTCTACGTCTCCGGGTACCACACCGGCCAGGCCGACTTCGTCGAGCAGCCGATTCAGTTCAGCCACGCGCACCACGTCGGCGGCATGGGCATCGATTGCCGGTACTGCCACACGTCGGTCGAGGACTCGGCGTTCGCGAACATCCCGCCCACGAAGACCTGCATGAACTGCCACTCGCAGATCTGGACGAACGCGCCGATCCTCGAGCCGGTCCGCGCGAGCATGCGCGACGGGACGCCGCTCCGCTGGACCCGCGTCCACGATCTGCCGGACTTCGTGTACTTCAATCACGGCATTCACGTGAAGAAGGGCGTCGGCTGCGCGACCTGTCACGGTCCCGTCGACAAGATGCCCCTCATGTACCAGAACGCGACGCTGATGATGAACTGGTGTCTCGACTGCCACCGCAATCCCGAGAAGTACGTGCGGCCCCGCGAAGAGGTGTTCAACATGGCGTGGCAGCGCCCCGCGGATCGCCCGAATCTCGGCGCCGAACTGGTGAAGGAATACAAGATTGGCACGGTCGAGCAGCTCACGAGCTGTTCGACGTGCCACAGATAGATAGCTTCCAGCTGCCAGCTACCAGCTTCCAGCGGCCGACGCAGGACTCGTAGCTGGGAGCTGGAAGCCGGAAGCTGTTAGCTGGAACCCGACAACATGGACTTCGCTTCAATCCGATCCCGTCTCGCGGGCGCCGAAGGCCGGCTCTATTGGCGAAGCCTGAGCGAGCTGTCCGACAGCCAGGAATTCCGCGATTACCTGCACCGCGAGTTTCCGGCGCAGGCGTCCGAGTGGAACGATCCGAAAGGCCGCCGAAACTTCCTCAAGCTGATGAGCGCGTCGCTCGCGCTCGCGGGGGTCGGCGCCTGCACGCGGCAGCCCCCCGAGGAGATCGTCCCGTACGTCCGTCAGCCCGAAGATCTCGTCCCCGGACGGCCCCTCTTCTTCGCGAGCGCCATTCCGATTTCGGGGATTGCCAGGCCCGTGCTGGTCGAAAGCCACATGGGCCGGCCGACGAAGATCGAAGGCAACCCCGATCACCCCGCGAGCCTCGGCGCCGCCGACGCCGTCACGCAGGCGGCCGTGCTCGGTCTCTACGATCCCGATCGCGCGCAGACGTTGACCCACCGCGGTGAAGTACGCACGTGGTCCGCCTGCGTGGGCGCGATCCAGACCGCGCTCGGGGCACAGAAGGCGATCAAGGGAACGGGGCTCCGAATCCTCAGTGAGCCCGTCACGTCGCCGTCGCTCGCGGAGCTGCTGGCGACGACGCTGCAGGAGTATCCGGCCGCGAAGTGGCACCAGTACGATCCCGTCGGCAGCGACGGCGCGCGAACCGGCATCCGCCAGGCGCACGGATCGGCGGCGAACACGGTCTATCACCTCGACAAAGCGGACGTCGTCCTGTCCCTCGAGGCGGACTTCCTCTCGCCGACCTCGGTCGGATCGCTGCGCTACACCAGGGACTTCGCCGATCGGCGGCGCGTCACCGACGACAACAAGCACATGAACCGCTTGTACGTCGTCGAAAGCTCGCCGACGCTGACGGGCGCGAAGGCGGAACATCGCCTGTCGCTCAAGGCTTCGGAGATCGAAGGGTTCGCGCGGCGTCTCGCCACCACGATCGGCGCCGGCGCGGCGTCGAGCGCGGTCGCGACGCCTGCCCCGGGCGGTGAGCTCGTCGAGAAGTGGATCTCGGCCGTCGCAAAGGATCTCCAGGGACATCGCGGCCGGTCGGTGGTCGTCGCCGGTGAGTATCAGCCCGCGGCCGTGCACGCGCTCGCGCATGCGATGAACCAGGCGCTCGGCAACGTGGACGCGACCGTGACCTACGGTCCGCCCATCGAAGCGCAGACGGTGGACGGACACGCGTCGCTCGCGGAGCTCTCGACCGCGATGGCCGCCGGGCAGGTGCAGCTCCTCGTGATCCTCGGCGTCAACCCCGTATTCACCGCGCCCGCCGATCTCAAGTTCGCCGAACGGCTCGCGAAGGTCGGGATGGTCGTGTACCACTCGCTCTACCTTGACGAGACGTCCGAGCTCGCGCACTGGAACGTGCCTGCCACGCACCCGCTCGAGACGTGGGGCGATGTGCGCGCGTACGACGGAACGGTGACGCTCATCCAGCCGCTGACGGCGCCGCTCTACGACGCCCACTCGGAGCACGAAGTCCTCGCGGCGCTGTCGTCACAGCCCGCACGCAAGACGCTCGATCTCGTCAAGGACTACTGGACGCGCGCGTTCACCGGCGGCGGCGGATGGACGATTCGCAACGCGCAGGGAGAGACGTACAGCAACGCCGAGACGTTCTGGCGCCAGGCGATCCACGACGGATTCATCGGCGGAACGACCGGTGTGGCGACGTCGTTCGCACCGGCGCCCAAGCCCGCGGCCCCGCCGGCGCCCGGCTCGGCGCCCGCAACGGACGCGGCAGCAGCAGCGTCAACCGCGACGCCGGACACTCCGGCGCCGCCCGCGGAGCCAGCACCGGCCGCTGCTGCTGCTCCCGCGCCAACACCTACGCCGGCACCCGCGCCGCAGACCGCCGGCGCTCTCGAGCTGATCTTCAGGCCCGATCCGCACGTCCTGGACGGGCGCTACGCCAACAACGGGTGGCTGCAGGAAGCGCCGAAACCGCTGACGAAACTGACCTGGGACGCGGCGGCCTGGATCAGCCCTCGGCTCGCCGAGTCGCGCGGGCTCGATCGCGGAGACGTCGTCGAGCTTCGCTACCGCGGCCTCAGCGCGCGGATGCCGGTCTTCATCGTTCCCGGCCAGCCCGACGAATCCGTCACGATCTTCTTCGGCTACGGCCGGCGGATGTCGGGCCGCGTCGGCAACGCGAGCGAACAGGCGCAGGCGTTCAACGCCTTCCGGCTGCGGACGTCGGATGCGCCGTGGTTCGGATCCGGCCTCGAGATCGCCAAGACCGGCGAGCGATACCTGCTCGCGACGACGCAGGATCATCACGCGATGGAGGGCCGGGCTCCCGCACGGGTGGGCACGCTCGCGCAGTACGAGGCCGACCCGGAGGTGTTCACGCACATGGGCGGGCACGTGCCGCCCAAGACGCTGACGATGTTCCCTGCGAAGGAATACGAGGGGAACAAGTGGGGCATGGCCATCGACCTCACGTCCTGCACCGGCTGCGGCGCGTGCGTCGTCGCCTGCGTGGCCGAGAACAACATCCCGGTCGTCGGCAAGGAGCAGGTGGAGGTCAACCGCGAGATGCACTGGATCCGCGTCGACCACTACTTCACCGGTGACATCGATCGGCCGGAGTCGCTGCAGGCGGTGCACCAGCCGGTGCCCTGCATGCAGTGCGAGAACGCGCCGTGCGAGGTCGTCTGCCCGGTGGCGGCGACGACGCACAGCTCGGAAGGCCTGAACGACATGGTCTACAACCGCTGCGTGGGCACGCGGTACTGCTCGAACAACTGCCCCTACAAGGTGCGGCGGTTCAACTTCCTGCTCTACTCCGACTGGAACACGCAGAGCTACTACTCGCAGCGCAACCCGGACGTCACCGTGCGCAGCCGCGGCGTCATGGAGAAGTGCACGTACTGCGTGCAGCGCATCAACCACGCGCGCATCGACGCGAAGAGGGAAGACCGCGCCGATCCGCGACGGCGAGATCGTGACGGCGTGCGAGGCGACGTGTCCGGCCGACGCGATCGTCTTCGGCGATCTGAACGATCGCGAACAGCCGCGTGTCCAAGTTAAAGGCGCAGCACCGCAACTACGGCATGCTCGAAGATCTCGAACACGCGGCCGCGCACGACGTATCTGGCGTCACTGCGCAATCCCAATCCCGAGCTCGAGCCCGCCTCGGGCCAGCGAACGACTGGACACTGATGGATTCGACAAACGTTCGGACGTCGACGTACAAGACGCCGCCGCCGGTCATCGAGCCCGGGCACACGTTCGAGTCGGTGACGAGCAAGATCAGCTCGATCGTGCTGACCAGGTACCAGCCGGCGGCGTGGATCGCCACGACCGGCATCGCGTTCCTGTTCCTCAACCTGCTCATCGTGTCCGTCTGCTACCTGTTCCTCAAGGGGATCGGCATCTGGGGCAACAACATTCCGGTCGGCTGGGCGTTCGACATCATCAATTTCGTCTGGTGGATCGGCATCGGGCACGCGGGCACGCTGATCTCCGCGATTCTGCTGCTCCTCAAGCAGGACTGGCGCACGTCGATCAACCGCTTCGCGGAAGCGATGACGCTCTTCGCCGTCGCCTGCGCGCTGATGTTCCCGCTCATCCACACCGGCCGCCCGTGGCTGGCGGCGTACTGGCTGTTGCCGTACCCGAACAGCATGGGCATCTGGCCGCAGTTCCGCAGCCCGCTCATCTGGGACGTGTTCGCGGTCTCGACCTACGGCACGGTGTCGGCGCTCTTCTGGTACATCGGTCTCATCCCCGATCTGGCGACGTTCCGCGATCGCGCGAAGCACAGGATCACGCGCACGCTCTACGGCGCGCTCGCGCTCGGCTGGCGCGGGTCGGCGCGGCACTGGCAGCGGTACGAGAACGGCCTACCTGCTGCTGGCCGGCATGTCGACGCCGCTGGTCCTCTCGGTGCACACGGTCGTCAGCTTCGACTTCGCGATCGGCATCGTGCCCGGCTGGCACACGACGATCTTCCCGCCGTACTTCGTCGCGGGCGCCATCTACGCCGGCTTCGCGATGGTGCTGACGCTGGCGATCCCGCTGCGGAAGATGTACGGCTTCGAAGACTTCATCACGATGCGGCACCTCGAGAACATGGCCAAGGTCACGCTCGTGACCGGGCTCATCGTGTTCTACGGCTACGCTGACGGAGGCGTTCTTCGGCTGGTACAGCGCCAACCAGTACGAGAAGTTCATGATCCAGAACCGGATGATCGGGCCGTACGCCTGGTCGTACTGGATGCTGATCTTCTGCAACGGCCTCGTGCCGCAGACGCTGTGGATCAAGCGCCTGCGCACGAACACGGTCTGGCTCTTCATCATGTCGCTCATCGTGAGCGTCGGCATGTGGCTGGAGCGCTTCGTCATCATCGTGACCTCGCTGCACCGCGACTTCCTGCCGTCGTCGTGGGGGATGTACTACCCGACGATCTGGGACTTCTCGACCTTCTTCGGCACGATCGGACTGTTCGTGACGCTGTTGTTCCTGTTCGTCCGCGTGCTGCCGATGATCTCGATCTTCGAGATGCGCACGCTGGTGCCGGCGGCGAAGGTGAAAGGCGCGGAGGGCCACTGAGTCATGCGACCGCGAGCCAGGACGCTCCGAAGATCTACGGCCTGATGGCCGAGTTCGACGACGCGAACGCCCTCGTCGAGGCCGCGAAGCGCACGTACGCGGAGGGCTACCGCAAGATCGACACGTACTCGCCGTTCCCGATCGAGCGCGCGTGCGGAAGCGATGGGCATCCACGATCGGCCGGTGCCGCTCTTCGTGCTCTGCGGGGGCATCATCGGCATGGCTCGCCGGTTTCGGCCTCTGCTACTGGGTGTCGACGATCGCGTATCCGCTGAACATCGGCGGCCGGCCGCTCAACAGCTGGCCGTCGTTCATCCCGGTGACGTTCGAGCTGACGATCCTGCTCGCCTCGTTCGCCGCGGTGATCGTCGATGCTCGCGCTGAACGGGCTGCCGATGCCGTATCACCCGGTGTTCAACGTGCCGCGCTTCGAGCGCGCGAGCCAGGATCGGTTCTTCCTCGCGATCGAGGCGGCGGATCCAAAGTTCGATCGCGCGCGGACGCTCGAGTTCCTGACGAGCCTCGGGCCGAAGGAGATCAATGACGTCCCGGCGTAGACGCGCGCCTCGGCCTGATCGCGCTCGCCGTCCTGGCAGCCGCGGGGCTGCCGGCAGGACATGCACAACCAGCCGAAGTACCGGCCGCTGCGCGGCGAGCGCGTTCTTCGCCGACGGCGTCGAGCGCGCGGCCGCCGGTCGACGGCACGGTCGCGCGCGGGACGCTCCAGAACGACGACCGCGTTCTTCACCGGCAAGAACGGCGCGATGTCGTCAGCGAGCTGCCGTTCCCGGTCGACGCACGAGGTCCTCGATCGCGGCCAGGAGCGCTTCAACATCTTCTGCACGCCGTGCCACGACACGACCGGCAGCGGCAAGGGGCATGGTCGTGCAGCGCGGCTACCGGCAGCCGCCGTCGTTCCACATCGATCGGCTGCGGCAGCGTCGAGCCGGGCTACTTCTTCGACGTGATGACCAACGGCTTCGGCGCGATGCCCGACTACCGGGCGCAGATCACGCCGCGCGACCGCTGGGACATCGTCGCCTACATCCGCGCGCTGCAGCTCGCGCAGCACGCGGCGGCGAGCACGGACATGCCCGGCGGGAATCCCGACGAAGCGTCGCCGAAGCCGCGCCGGCGGCGCCGCGTCAAGCACTGAGGTCAGATGGCGAAACGCAGCAGAAATCATCGACGCGCCCGCGCTCGGCCGGCTCCAGCAGCGCGGCCTGATCGTCGGCCGTCGTCGGCGCTCGCGGCAGGCGCGATCGGCGGCTTCATGGACGTCGACCAGTTCTTCCGCTCGTGGCTGATCGGCTTCCTCTTCTGCCTCGGCCTGACGCTCGGCTCGCTCGCGCTGCTGATGCTGCAGCACCTGTCCGGCGGGCAGTGGGGCCTCGTCAGCCGCCGCGTCTTCGAGGCCGCGACGCGGACGCTGCCGATCGTCGCGCTCCTGTTCATCCCGGTCGTCTTCGGGCTGCCGACGCTCTTCATGTGGGCGCGGCCGGACGTCGGCGGAGAACGTCGATCCTCCACGCAGAAGGCCGCCGTACCTGAACGTGCCGTTCTTCATCGTGCGCGCGGTCGTCTACTTCGCCTTCTGGCTCGTGCTGCGTGTTTCTGCTGAACCGATGGTCGGCCGCGCAGGATCAGGGCCGGGCGACGACGCCGGCCGACAGCGTCCGGTTCCGCAAGGTCAGCGCCCCGGGCCTGCTCTTCCTCGTGCTGACGGTCACCTTCGCCTCGGTGGACTGGGTGATGTCGCTCGACCCGCACTGGTTCTCGACGATCTTCGGGCTGCTGACGATCGCCGGCTAGGGGCTCTCGGCGCTCGCGTTGACCATCGTCGTGCTCGCCATGGTCGATGGATCCAAGGCGCTCGACGGCGTGCTGACGCCGCGCCACTTCCACGATCTCGGCAAGCTGCTGCTCGCCTTCATGATGCTGTGGGCGTATCTGACCTTCTCGCAGTTCCTGATCATCTGGGCCGGCAACCTGCCCGAGGAGATTCCCTGGTACGTGCGTCGAACCACGGGCTCGTGGGGCTTCATGGCGCTCGCCCTCGTCGTCGGCCACTTCGTGCTGCCGTTCTGCCTGCTGCTGTCCGCAGGATCTGAAGAAGCGCAGCGGCCTCGCTCGCCAAGGTCGCGATCTTCATCATCGTGATGCGGCTCGTCGATCTGATCTGGCTGGTCGCGCCCGAGTTCAGCCAGGGCGGCTTCCCGATCCACTGGATGGACGTCGCGGTGCCGCCGGGCTGCTCGGCGTCTGGCTGTTCCTCTTCGCGCGCAATCTGCGCAGCCGGGCGCTGCTGCCGGTCAACGATCCGTACTTCAAGGAGGCGTTCGCCCATGAAGCCCACTGAGCCCAGGAAGGCTTCGTCCTCGCACGGACCGGGTTTCCCGCACGACGATCTCCACAACGACGACGTCGCGCACGAGCACAGCGACATCAACATCCGCGCGGTGATCACGTCGGCATCGTCGTGGCCGTCATCTGCCTGACTACTGCGGCGCTGATGGGCCTGTTGCTCAAGTTCTTCAACAGCGAGGCGAACGCGCGCGACCCGCAGCGGTCGCCGCTCTCGCTGCCGGCGACCAACATGCCGCCGACGACGTTGACGTCGCCGACGTTCGGGAGCGCGCCGGAGCCCCAGCTCCTGACGAACGAGCCGGCGAACCTCGATCAGTTCCGGCAGCCCCTGCGGGAGCAGTTGCACGGCTACGCATGGGTCGACGAGAAGGCCGGCGTCGCGCGCATTCCGATCGGCGAAGCGAAGCGGCTCCTGGCCGAGCGCGGCCTGCCCGTGCGGCCGGATCCGGTGACCGATCCGAGTCTGGGCACGCGCGCGCCGGCGTTCGGCGAATCATCCTCGGGGCGGACGATTACCCATCCGCCGGCAGGCGCGGCTGCCGGCACCGGCCGCCCCCGCGCACAAAGACCACTGATGCGCAATCTCCTCCGCGCGGCGTGCCTGCTTGCCCTGACGGTGGCGAGCGCGCGGAGCTATGCGCAGACGCCGTCGGGCCTCGCGGAGCCCGGCGACGCGACGTCCGCCAGGCCGGGCCTCCTGGCGAAGATTGGCATCGATCAGCAGATCGGCAGGCAGCTTCCGCTCGACCTGCCGTTCATCGACGAAAGCGGCCACAGCGTCAGGCTCGGCGACTACTTCGGCAAGCGCCCGGTCATCCTCGCGCTCGCGTACTACGAGTGCCCGATGCTGTGCACGCAGGTGCTCAACGGGCTCGTGTCGGCCGCTCAGCGTGCTGAACTTCGAGGCCGGCCGCGAGTTCGACGTCGTCGCCGTCAGCTTCAACCCGAAGGAAGGGCCAGGGCTGGCGTCGCAGAAGAAGGCGAACTACCTCGAGCGCTACGGCCGGCCGCAGACGGCGGGCGGCTGGCACTTCCTGACGGGAACCGAGGCGTCCATCGAGCGGCTGACCGAGGCGGTCGGCTTCCGCTACGCGTTCGACGAGAAGATCGAGCAGTACGCGCACGGCGCGGCGATCGAGGTCGCTGACGCCGAAGGGGACGATCGCCCGGTACTTCTACGGGATCGAGTTCTCGCCGCGCGACCTCCGGCTCGGCCTCATCGAGGCCTCGGAGCGAGCGCATCGGCTCGGTCGTCGACGACGTGCTGCTGTTCTGCTATCACTACGATCCGTCGACCGGGAAGTACGGCGCGACCGTGCTCGGACATGGTCCGCGTCGGCGGCATCGCCACGATTCTCGCGTTCGGGTTGTTCCTGACCGTCAGCCTCGCGCGAGCGGACGCATGCGCTGACGTCGAACCTAACGATGTTCACGAACCTTCCATTCTTTCCGCAGCAGGCGTCCGCGCAGGCGGCGCAGGTCGACGCGATCTACTTCTTCATGGTCGCCGTCACGGCGTTCTTCTCGCTGCTCATCGCCGGCCTCGTGGTCACGTTCGCCGTCAAGTACCGCCGACGCGACGACGACGAGGTCGGCGTCGCCATCCACGGCTCGCTCGCGCTCGAGCTGCTCTGGACGTTCATCCCGCTCGGCATCATCATGGTGATGTTCGCGTGGGGCGCGAAGGTCTTCTTCGATCTCTACCGTCCGCCGGCGGGCGCGATGGAGATCTACGTCGTCGGCAAGCAGTGGATGTGGAAGGTGCAGCACATGGACGGGCAGCGCGAGATCAACGAGCTGCACGTGCCGATCGGGCGGCCGGTGAAGCTGATCATGGGCTCCGAGGACGTCATCCACAGCTACTTCATCCCCGCGTTCCGCGTGAAGGCGGACGTCATTCCCGGCCGCTACAACACGCTGTGGTTCACGGCGACCAAGCCCGGCCAGTACCACCTCTTCTGCGCCGAGTACTGCGGCACGAAGCACTCCGGGATGATCGGCTGGGTCACGGCGATGGAGCCCGCCGACTTCCAGGCGTGGCTCAGCGGCGGGCCGGCCACCGCATCGCCGGTCGCCGCGGGCGAGAAGCTGTTCAAGGAGCTCGCGTGCAACACCTGCCATGCGGCGGGCCGCAGGGCCGCGGGCCCGCGCTCGCCGGCATCTTCGGCAAGCAGGTCGAGCTCGCAGGGCGGCGGGACGGTCGTCGTCGACGACGCGTACCTCCGCGAGTCGATCGTGAATCCCGCAGGCGAAGATCGTCGCCGGCTTCCAGCCGATCATGCCGACGTTCCAGGGGCTGGTCACCGAGGAGCAGCTGCTGCAGCTGATCGCGTACGTGCGCTCGGTCGGTCAGCAGTGCCGTCAGCGGCACGGCGCCGCGAGGCCGCCCGGATCGTCAGGTCGAGGAACGGAACTATGGAAACCCCGAATTACCTGAACAACGGCCACGGCCTGACGTCGTGGCTGTTGACGAAGGACCACAAGCGCATCGCGCTGCTGTACCTCGTCTCGATCACCGCCTTCTTCTTCCTCGGCGGGCTGTTCGCGCTGATCATCCGCCTCGAGCTGCTGACGCCGGCCGGCGACCTGCTGACGAGCCGAGACCTACAACAAGATGTTCACCATGCACGGCGTGGTGATGGTCTTCTTCTTCCTGATCCCGTCGATTCCGGCGGTGCTCGGCAACTTCCTGATCCCGATCATGATCGGGGCGAAGGACCTCGCGTTCCCGCGCATCAACCTGCTCAGCTGGTACATCTACATCCTCGGCGGCCTCTTCACGCTGTCGCGGCGCTCAGCGGCGGCGTCGACACCGGCTGGACGTTCTACACGCCCTACAGCACGGCCGCGGCGAACTCGCACGTGATCACTGGCGGCGCTCGGCATCTTCATCACCGGCTTCTCGTCGATCCTGACCGGCCTGAACTTCATCGTCACGATCCACCGGATGCGCGCGCCCGGGCTGACCTGGTTCCGGCTGCCGCTCTTCGTGTGGGCGCACTACGCGACCAGCCTGATCATGATCCTGGGCACGCCGGTCATCGCGATCACGGTGCTGCTCGTCGCGGCCGAGCGCGTGCTGCACCTCGGCATCTTCGATCCGGCGCTCGGCGGCGACCCGGTGCTCTTCCAGCACCTGTTCTGGTTCTACTCGCACCCGGCGGTCTACATCATGATCCTGCCGGCGATGGGCGTGATCAGCGAGATCGTCCAGGCCTTCTCGCGCAAGAACATCTTCGGCTACTCGTTCATCGCGTTCTCGTCGCTGGCGATCGCCATCATCGGCTTCCTGGTGTGGGGCCACCACCTGTTCGTCGCCGGCCAGTCGGTGTACGCCGGGCTGATCTTCTCGTTCCTCAGCTTCCTCGTCGCGATCCCGTCGGCGATCAAGGTCTTCAACTGGACGGCGACGCATCTACAAGGGATCGGTCTCGCTCGACTCGCCGATGCTCTACGCGTTCGGCTTCATCGGCCTGTTCACGATCGGCGGGCTGACGGGCCTGTTCCTCGCGGCGATGGGCCTCGACATCCACGTGCACGACACGTACTTCGTCGTCGCGCACTTCCACTACATCATGGTCGGCGGCGCGATCATGGGCTACCTCGGCGGGCTGCACTACTGGTGGCCGAAGATCACCGGGACGGCTGTACCCGAAGGCTGGGCGAAGTTCGCGGCCGTGCATCGTCTTCGTCGGCTTCAACCTGACGTTCTTCCCGCAGTTCGTCGCCGGCTACCTCGGCATGCCGCGCCGCTACCACGCGTACCCGCCGGAGTTCCAGGTGCTGCAACGTCATGTCTCGAGCGCCGGCGCGTCGATCCTCGGCGTCGGCTACGTCGCTGCCGATGGTCTACTTCACGTAGTCGCTGTTCGACGGCGCGAACGCTCGCCGGCCGATCCGTGGGGCGCGCAGGGGCTGGAGTGGGAGATCCCGTCGCCGCCGCCGACCGAGAACTTCGACGGTGACGCCGATCGTCACGCACGGCACGCACCAGTACGCGCCCAGCAAGGAGGTCGGCATTGTCTGACCGCCACACCGCGCCGAGCACTACCCGGGACCGCTGCACAACCGCCGCCGGTGACGGACCGGCGAGGTGCGCACGAGTCACCGCCGCACCCGCACCATCCGAAGCTGCAGCACCACTTCGACGACATGGCGCAGCAGGCCGAGGCGTCGACGCTCGGCATGTGGGTGTTCCTGGTCACCGAGATCATGTTCTTCGGCGGCCTGTTCATGGCCTACCTGGTCTACCGCTCGGCGTCAGCCCGACGGGCTTCCAGGAGGCCAGCCACCACCTCAACATGTATCTGGGGCGCCGTCAACACCGTCGTCCTCATCGTCAGCTCGCTGACGATGGCGCTCGCCGTGCGCGCGGCGCAGACGAGCGCGCCGCCGAAGACGCAGGTCGGCTGGCTCGTCGCGACGATGGTCCTCGGCACGGCCTTCCTCGGCGTCAAGGTCGATCGAGTACACGCGACAAGTTCGACGCACCACCTCGTGCCCGGCCCGAACTTCGTGTGGGCACGGCCAGTACCCGAACGGCCGCGGAGATCTTCTACTCGCTCTACTTCTGCATGACCGGGCTGCACGCGCTGCACATGATCATCGGCCTCGGGCATCATGACCGTCATCGCGATCATGGCGTGGCGCGGCAGTTCGACGCGAGCTACTACACGCCGGTCGAGGTCGTCCGGCCTCTACTGGCACTTCGTCGACATCGTCTGGATTTTCCTCTTCCCGCTGCTGTACCTGATCGGCGCACACTACGGCAGCGGGCACACTAGCCATGTCTGGTCACGTCGCTCCCGAAGAGCTGTACTACTGCGGTGTTCGCCGCGCTGATCGTCGGCACGATCCTGACCGTCCTGGCGGCGCTCGTCGACCTCGGGCTCGCTGAACAACGTCGTCATGCTGACGATCGCGTGCACGAAGGCGCTGCTCGTCATCCTCTTCTTCATGCACGTCCGCTGGAGCTCGCGGCTGACCTGGGTCGTCGCCGCGTCCGGCTTCTTCTGGCTGCTGATCATGTTCAGCCTCACGATGGCCGACTACATGACCGCGGCTGGGTGCCGGGGACGTTGAAGTGAACGAGCGGCTTTCGGCTCTCGGCTTTGGGCTCGTAGGCCGGCATTCCGATCGCGCTCGTGACCGGCCAAGAGCCGCAGAGCCATAGAGCCGACCTCGACGTTGCCCCACCGCTCACCGCCGCAAGCCCGCCACTGACCGTTTTGCCGCTGACCGCCAGTCCCGACTCTGATCGTAGAAAATGGCTATACTGAGCGCGGGCGATTCGCTAAACTTTCGTGTTCTGGCGAAACGGTCTCGTTCGTCCGGCTGAGGCCGGACCTCTTCCAATTTTCTGAGTTACTACGTGGCCACTCTGAAAGACGACCTCGCTCCGCTGACGCATCGACACGGCTCGCACGGGCCGGCGGCGGGCGCGGCGGCATGGATCGCGCTCGTCGTGGTCGTCGCTGGTGCCGTGGCCGGCGGGCGGCTGGCTCTGGACCCAGCGCGTGCAGGCGGCGCCCGTCAAGACGGCGACCGTGACCGCGCGAGCACCGGCGCGGGCGTCCGCGGCCGGCGCGGTGCTGAACGCCTCGGGCTACGTCGACGGCGCGGCGGCGCGCGACGGTCTCGTCGAAGGTCACCGGCAAGGTCCTCGAGGTCTTCATCGAGGAGGGCAAGGCGGTCAGGCGCGGGCAGGTGCTGGCGCGGCTCGACGACTCGCAGCTGCGCGCCGGCGCTCGGCGTCGCGCGAGGCGCAGCTCGGCCGCGCGCGCAAGAGCGCCGCCGCCGAGGACGAGGCGCGGCTGCGCGAGGCGGAGCTGACGCTGCGACCGCCGCGAGCAGCTGATGAAGGAAAAGGTCGTCGGCCGGGCGGAGCTCGACACGGCGCAGGCGGAGGTCGAATCGCTGAAGGCGCGGATCGCGCTCGCGCAGCAGCAGGTGGAGGTCGCGAGAGCGCAGGTCCAGGCGCAGCAGACCGATCTGGCCGACATGGTCGTGCGCGCGCCGTTCGACGGCGTCGCGATCTCGAAGGACGCGCAGCCGGGCGAGATGATCTCGCCGGTCTCGGCGGGCGGCGGCTTCACGCGCACCGGCATCTGCACGATCGTGGACATGTCGTCGCTCGAGATCGAGGTCGACGTCAGCGAGAGCTACATCAATCGCGTCAGGCCCGGTCAGCCGGTCGAGGCGGTGCTCGACGCGTATCCGGACTGGCGCATCCCGGCGCACGTGATCACGACGGTGCCGACGGCCGATCGGCAGAAGGCGACCGTTCGCGGTGCCGCATCGCGGCTCGGTCGCCCCGACGAATCAGAGGCAGCTCGATCCGCGGATCCTGCCGGACATGGGCGTCAAGGTGTCGTTCCTGCAGCGAACGGCAGCCGGCGACGCCCGCGGCGCCAGCGCGCCGCGGCTGCTGGTGCCGAAGACCGCGGTGCGCACCGACGGCGGGCAGTCCGTCGTGTTCGTCGTGAAGGACGACCGCGTCGAACGCCGCGCGGTGAAGCGTCGGGCGCGGCCGACGGCGATCAGGTCGAAGTGATCTCGGGCTGAACGCCGGCGAACGCGTCGTGATCGACGGCCCGACGGCGCTCGAACGACGGCGCAGCGCGGTGAAGGAGCGCTGAATGGAAACGCTGGTCAAGGTCCGGGATCTGCACAAGGTGTACTCACCGCGGCGAGCGAGCGCATCGACGTGCTCCAGGGCGTGACGCTCGACATTCCGTCGGGGGACTTCCTCGCGCTGATGGGGCCGTCGGGCTCCGGCAAGACGACGCTGCTCAACCTGATCGGCGGGCTCGACACGCCGACCGAAGGGATCGATCGAGGTCGCCGGCGATCGCATCGACAAGATGTCGGGCGGCAAGCTCGTCGGCCTGGCGCGCGCGGCACATCGGCTTCGTCTTCCAGCTGTACAACCTGCTGCCGGTGCTGACCGCGGCGCGCAACGTCGAGCTGCCGCTGCTGCTGACGAAGCTGGCGATCGGCCGATCGCAAGCAAGCGCGTGCAGATGGCGCTGTCGGTCGTCGGGCTCGGCGAGCGCGCGCAACCACTATCCGCGGCAGCTGTCGGGCGGCCAGGAACAGCGCGTCGGCATCGCCCGCGCGATCGTCACCGACCCGACGCTGCTGCTCTGCGACGAGCCGACCGGCGATCTCGATCGCAAGTCCGGCGACGAGGTCCTCGACCTGCTGCAGACGCTCAACCGCGACCACGGCAAGACGATCGTCATGGTGACGCACGACCCGCACGCCGCCGGCGCGCGCGAAGCGCACGCTGCACCTCGAGAAGGGCGTGCTCGTCACGGAGGCGGCGGCGATGAAGTTCCTGCCCTCGTCTGGCGCAACCTGATGCGCCGGAAGATCCGCACGATCTTCACCATCGCTGTCGATCTTCATCGCGTTCCTGCTGTTCGGCGTGCTGATGGCGATTCGCGCCGCGTTCACGCATGGGCGTCGACGTCGCCGGCGCCGACCGGCTGATGATGATCCACAAGGTCTCGATCATCCAGCTGCTGCCGCACAGCTACGGCGAGCGGATTCGAAGCGATCGAGGGCGTCACGGCGCGTCACCCACGCGAACTGGTTCGGCGGCTACTACCAGGAGCCCGACGAACTTCGTCGCGAACATGGCGGTCGACCCGGAGAGCTGGCTGCGCGATGTATCCGGAGTTCGAGGTGCCGGAGGATCAGAAGAAGGCGTGGTTCGCCGATCGCACCGGCGCCATCGTCGGCGCCGACCTCGCCGAAGCGGTACGGCTGGAAGGTCGGCGATCGCGTGCCGCTGCATCGCGCCGATTTACCGCGGCCGGACGGCGGTCCGTGGGAGTTCACGATCGACGGCATCTACGACTCGCCGAAGCAAGGGCATCGACAAGACGCAGTTCTTCTTCCACTAGGACGTATCCTGAACGAGACGATGCGCAAGATTCCGGCGTACGGCGGACAGGTCGGCTGGTACGTCTTCCGGGTCGCCGATCCGCGACGTCGGACCAGCTCGCCAAGCGGATCGACACGATGTTCGCGAACTCGCCGGCCGAAACGAAGACCGACGACCGAGAAGGCGTTCGTCTCGGACTTCGCGAAGCAGATCGGCGACATCGGCGCGATCATGATGGCGATCGCCGCGATCGTGATGTTCTTCATCCTGTTCGTCACGGGCAACACGATGGCGCAGTCGATCCGCGAGCGCACCAACGAGCTCGGCGTGCTCAAGACGCTCGGCTTCGGCGACGGACGCATCCTGTCGCTGGTGCTGCTCGAGTCGTGCGTCGATCGCGCTCGTCGGCGGCGGGCTCGGCCTCGCTGGTCGTCGTGGACGTCATCATCGGTCGTCGGGCGATCCCGACGGGCGGGCTGCTGCCGATCTTCCACTTCCCGCCGCGAGACCTGATTCTCGGCGTCGCTGCTCGTGCTCGTGCTCGGCCTCGGCACCGGGCTGCTGCCGGCGCTTCAGGCCAGCCGCCTGAAGATCGTCGACGCGCTTCGCCGGAACTGATGACGCGGATCTCGCGGATCTCGCGGATCTGAACGAGGATTTCGTCATGAATTGGCTCTCTCAGACTGTCGCCGTCACGGGCGTGACCCTGCGCTCGATCTCGCAGCGGCTCGGGTCGTCGACCGTCGCCGTCATCGGCATCGCCGGCGTCGTCATCGTGTTCACGGCGGTGCTGTCGATTGCGGAAGGGTTCCGGGCCGCGATGCAGGGCACCGGCGATCCGCAGACCGTCATCGTGCTGCGCGCCGGGCAGCGACACCGAGATGACGAGCGGCTTCGGCGGCGACGACGGCGCGGCTGATCTCGGAAGCGCCCGGGCATCGAGCGCGGACCTGAGGGCCAATCGCGCGTCGCCGGAGCTCTTCGTCATCGTCGGCCATCCGCTGAAGCGCAGCGGAACGGACGCCAACGTGCCGCTGCGCGGGTGTCACGCTGGCGGCGCTGCAAGGTCCGGCCGACGGCTCAAGATCGTCGAGGGCCGGATGTTCCAGCCGGGCACGAACGAGATCGTCGTCGGCCGCGCCGCGTCGCGGCAGTTCGTCGGGGCTGACCGTCGGCTCGACCGTGCGGTGGGGCGAGAGCACCTGGCAGGTCGTCGGCATCTTCGACGCCGGCGGCAGCGTCGCGGAGTCGGAGATCTGGTGCGACGCGAAGGTGCTGCAGCCGCGCGTATCGCCGCGGCAACAGCTATCAGTCCGTCTACGCGCGGCTCGCGTCGCCGGACACGCTTCCAGACGTTCAAGGACGCGCTGACCACGGATCCGCGGCTGAACGTCACGGTGATCCGCGAGCCGGACTACTACGCGCAGCAGTCGCGACGTGCTGCAGACCGTCATCCGCACGATCGGCTTCGCGATCGCCGGGCTGATGGGCGCTCGGCGCGATCTTCGGCGCGCGTGAACACGATGTACACGGCCGTCGCGAGCCGCACGCGCGAGATCGCGACGCTGCGCGCGCTCGGCTTCGGCAGCAGTCCGGTCGTCGTCTCCGTGCTCGTCGAGGCGGTGCTCCTGAGCCTCGTCGGCGGGCTCATTGGCGGACGGACTCGCGTGGGCGGCGTTCGACGGCTATCAGACCGCGACGATGAACTGGCAGTCGTTCAGCCAGGTGGCGTTCGCGTTCGCGGTCACCCCGTCCCTGCTGGCGCGCGGCCTCTTCTTCGCCGTCGCCATGGGCCTGCTCGGCGGGCTGCTGCCAGCCATCCGGGCCGCGCGCCTGCCCGTCGTCACCGCGCTGCGCGAGCTCTAGGCCGTAGCGTTTTCCGACAACACCGCTGCGCATCCCTACACCCCAACTCGGCCGCCTTCGGGCGGCCGAGTTCCGGGGTTTTCTTCATGCCCGAACTAAGACCCGCGTAGGCAGCCACTTGCGCCGGTGGGACGGCAGAGTGACGAATCCTACGGGCTGTCGGCGACCGGGTACGCGGGTTGCTCCGTCAGCAGGCAAGCAGAGCGGCTAGGGTGTTTTTCGGAAGGACTAACGGATGCAGCCCTTGGCCCTGGCAAGCGAAGTGGAACGATAGAAAGTTGTAGGAAACCCACCGTGCGACCGGCTGAGTCCTCCCAAGTCAGCCACTGAAGGTCGGCACGAGGCCCTCGAATCCCGGGTACGCAGTATCCGCGGCCAACGCTCGTCGGAGGTTGAAGGCTCCCCTTTCAACCTCCGGCCGCACCTCTCCTCAGCGTGTTGACTGGCTTACTGGGCGTCCCGCACCGCCGTCAGCAATTCTTCATTTCCAGGCTGCTCGGGGATGTCGTAGACCTTCGCCCAGGCAATCCTGCCCTGCGTGTCGATCACGAAGATGGCTCGATCGGAGATGCCGTCCTTCTCGCGAAAGACGCCGTAGGCCCGCGCCACCGCTCCGTGCGGGTGAAAGTCGCTGAGCAGATCGAACGAGATCGGTGCGAGCGTCTGCGCCCAGGCGGCCTTCGCCGGCTGCGCGTCGACGCTGATGCCGAGCACCACGGCGTCGAGCGCCTCGAAGCGATCGAGGTTCGACTGATAGCCGGACATCTGCGCGGCGCAGACGGGTGTGAAGGCCAGAGGGTGGAACGCGAGCACCACGCGGCGCTGGCCGCGGAAGCTCGAGAGCTTCACGGTGCCGCCGCGATGGCTGCGGAGCTCGAAATCAGGAGCGGGTTCGCCAGGCTTCAATGACATGGTGTGTGATTGCTGCGTTGTGGGTTCGGTTACTTCAGCGTCTCGATGGCAATGACCCTGTGCATTCGCCACTCGTTGTCGACGAAGCGCATGCCGATCGTGAATTCACGCGCGTCGATCGACTGGTCGCCGGTCGCGATGCTGCGTCTGGCAAACTCCGCGGTCAGGTGCACGTCGGCCGACCGGCCGCCGGGCGCCATCGCGACCGTGATGTCCTCGAATCGCAGATTGAACGCCGACGTCCGCGGTTGAAGCCTGCCGGCCATGCCGATGAGCGTCTCGCGGCCCTTGATGGGAACCGCGCCTCGCCCGAGGTCCACTTCGGCGTCCTCGGTGAAGTAGGCGCCGAGCTGCCGTGCGCGCGCCTCGGGCCCGTGGCCGTCGACCGTGCTGCTGTTGAATTCGCGCGAGAACGCGTGCAATCGCCGCCGGACAGGTTCACCTTCGCCGTCAGACCGTATGACGTACCACGCCGCTGCGCAGATCGCCGCCAGCACGAGCGAGACCAGGGCGAGCCGCCGGGCCATCAGAATACGACCTTGCCGAGGATGCGGGGGAGCTCCACGCGACCGAAGTCATGCTCTCCAACCGACATGCCACGGTTGTCCCCAATCACGAAGTACTCCGCCGGTCCCAGCATCACTTCAGGAACGTCCCACGGACTGCGGTGCTTGACGTAAGGCTCCGCGAGCGCCGCGCCGTTGATGATGACGGCTCCTTCGCGCACGGACACGCGTTCGCCGGGGAGGCCGATGACGCGCTTCACGTAGACCACGTGGGGCCCGGCCATCTGGATCGCGATGACATCGCCGCGGACCGGGATCGCCCATTGGTACGCGAGGCGATTGACCAGCCGGAGTTGATCGGGCGTGAACGTCGGAAGCATGCTGCTGCCCTCCGTGCGGATGGGGATCAGCAGCCACTTGAAGGTGATGAAGGCTATCCCGGCGAGCACCAGGATGCGCACGGCGGTGCGGCGAGGGTGCTCTCCGAAGACAAGTCGCCGGGTCAGGCTCATTCTTGAGGTAGGTCCGGCTCCAACTGGACCGCCTCAAGAGTATACGGCCGAGCGCCCGGAGGCCAGCCCGGCCGTTTGGGTTACTCAGCGGCCCGCAGGCGATCGGATCGAGTAGGGCGTCATGAGGCCAGCCGTCGACTCCGCCACCTGAATGTAGATCGTCGTGGCGTCGCCAGGCTTCATGTAGACCGGCGCGGCGCCGTGGGTACCGGAGGCGATCATGGCCGTCGCATCAAGCGACACAGCCGGTCCTTTGCTGAACCAGCGGCGCCCGGCGTATTCGACGAACACGCCGTTGAGACCCTGCGGCTTCGCCGCGGAGCGCAGCGCGGCGGGGCGAACAGGTCGAACAGAACCAGTCGTCGCCACCGTGCGCGGGCCCGACGGAACATTCCCGACGATGCCCAGGCTCGACGCAGGCTGCGGCATGACGTCGGCCACTGGAGACTCAATCCCGTCCACTCGTCTGTCGGCATAGAAGACGGAGCGCAAGTCGTCCAGCGTCGGTTCGACGGTCGACGCGGGCACGGCGACGGGGAACGGCGGCGATGGGGTGCCAACGGTCCCGGGCACCGGCGATCGACGACGCTCGTACGGCTGCATCAGGCCGCCGGCAACGGGGACGAAGAGGACGCTGAACGGCTCGAGCGTCGTGCGGATGTAGAGCGGGACCCAGTCGCAGTACCCCGACCGGATCATGTCGAACCTATTGAAGAAGATCTGCGCTCCGGTCGGATAGTAGAGACTGCCGTCGAACACGATCGGATCGCGCGCCCGGAACCAGGGGCGATCGTCTGCGGTGACGACAGGCGCGGGGGTTGGCTGAACATTCACCTGCGCCACGGCAGGAGCTGACGCGCCCGCGATCACGACTGCTCCGACGAGCGATCTGAATGCTCTCCACATGCTCTCACCTCGCGTTAGCGATCGGCTGAAGCAGCAAGAAGAGGTCCAGCGGCGACTCAGCCTTTCATCGGACAGCGCGCCGCCAATAACGCGCGAGGCCCTGCCACGAGTAGTCGAGGCGCCCGGCACGGCTGTAGTGCTCGGCTTCTGTTTCGCCAACCGACCGCCTGATGTCCTGGAGCGCCTCCTCGACGAACGTTTGCTCTCTAGCGGCGTCGTCGAGCGACGCGTCGGCCAGGAGCCGCTTCACAACCGCGCTCCACGCGTCGAGCCGCTCGAACAACTGCTGGAAGTGAAGGCGCGCGCCGCCCCACGGTCCGAAGTGCGTCAGGAACAGCGTGTCCGGATCCCACGCGAGGATGCGATCGGCGCTCGTGCGCCACATCTCGAGGTCGATGTCGGGAGGAGGCGTCGGCGGAAGGATGTACTTGCCCGCGCCGCGCCGGATACCTGCGACGTCTCCCGCGAACGCGATGCCGCTCGATCGATCGAAGTAGCTGACGTGATGCACCGCGTGCCCCGGCGTTGGCGCAACCTCCAGATCGCGTCCCCCTGCCGACACGCGCGCGACGTGGTCGAGCACCTTCAGGTTGCCTTTCGGCACGGGAGCGAACTCTCCCCAGAACCGCTCCATGTCGCCACCGTAGAGGCGGCCCGCGCTCGCCAGGAGTTTGGCGGGATCGACGAGATGCCGCGCGCCCTCCCCGTGCACGAAGACTTCGATCGCGGGATTTGCCCGGACGAGCGTCCCTGTCGCCCCGGCATGATCGAGATGAATGTGCGTCAGGAGGATCTGCCGCACGTCGGCAAGTCCGATGCCCTGCGCGCCCAACTTCTTCATCAGCCCATCCAGCGTCGTCGTCGGGCCCGGATCGACCAGGGCGACCCCACCCGCGCTCTGCAGCACCGCCGTCGCGATGATCTGCGGGCGGCCCAGAAACTGGAGGTCGACGTAGTCGAGGCCGTTGGCTAGCGTCTGCATGGGCGGAAGTGAGCGATTCTACCGTAGGCCTGTTAAGATCAGGAGAGGTATGGATGAGGGGCAGCGCCAGACTGGCGGCGAGATTCTCGAGCGCACTCGGCACGAAACGAAGAAGCCCGAGCTCTTCAAGGTCATGCTGCTCAACGACGACTACACGACGATGGATTTCGTCGTCGAGATCCTCGAAGGCGTCTTCCACAAGCAGCCGGCGGAGGCGTACCGAATCATGATGGCGGTCCACACGCAGGGCAAGGGGCTTTGCGGCGTGTATCCGCACGAAGTCGCCGAAACCAAGGTCGCGACGGTGATCGATCTGGCGCGCGAGAACGGTTTTCCGCTTCTGGCTTCCATGGAACCGGAATAAGAGGGTCAGGGTTCGAGGGTCAGGGGTCAGGGTTCAAGGTTCAGGGTTCAGGGTTCAAGGTTCAAGGTTCACTCAATTGTTCAGTCCCGCACTCGAGATCGTTCTGACCGTCGCCTATCGCGAAGCCACGGCGAGGCGCCACACGCACCTCACGCTGGAGCACCTTCTCTATGCGCTCGCGCATGATCCGGAGGGGGAGCGCATCCTGAGTGCCTGCGGCGCCGACATGCCTCAGCTCCGCCGCGATCTCGACAAGTACCTGCAGGAATCCGTCGAGCAATTTGCTCGCGGGCAGCAGAAGGAGCCTGAGCAGACGCTTGCCTTCCGCCGCGTGCTCCAGACGGCGGTGCTTCACGTGCAGAGCGCCGGGCGTCAGGAGGTCCACTCGGGCGACGTGATTGCCGCGACCCTTCAGCAGAATCGATCGCACGCGGCTCAGCTCCTGGCGGCGCAGGGCATCACGCGCCTCGACGTGCTCGAATACATCACGCACGGCAAGACGAAAGTGCCGCCGTCGACGCCGCCGGAAGGCGGAGAGGCCGGAGAGGCCGAAGCCGGCACGGGTGAGCGCGGCGCGGCGGCCGCGCGCGATCCGCTGTCCGCGTACGCGACCGACCTCACCGCCCGCGCCAGGGCAGGACAGCTCGATCCGCTCATCGGGCGTACCGAGGAGCTCGAGCGGACGATGGAAATCCTCTGCCGCCGGCGGAAGAACAATCCCGTGTTCGTGGGCGACGCGGGTGTCGGCAAGACCGCATTGGCTGAAGGGCTCGCCGCGCGGCTCCTCGGAGAGGACGTGCCCGATCTGCTCGAGGGCGCCGAGATCTTCTCGCTCGACACTGGCGCGCTCCTGGCCGGCACACGGTTCCGCGGAGATTTCGAGGAGCGCTTCAAGGCGGTGATCCACGCCCTGTCGAAGCGCCCGATGCCCATCCTCTTCATCGACGAGATCCACTCGACGGTCGGCGCCGGCGCGACGACGGGCGGCACGATGGATCTGGCGACGCTGATCAAGCCGATCCTCACGGCAGGCCAGCTTCGCGTTGTCGGCTCGACGACGCACGAAGAGTTCAAGCACATCGAGAAGGATCGCGCGCTCGCGAGGCGGCTGCAGAAGATCGTCATCGACGAGCCGTCGCCGCAGGAGACGGTGAAGATCCTGCAGGGGCTGCGCTCCCGCTACGAAGGTCATCATCGCGTGCGCTACAGCGACGACGCGATCGAGGCGGCCGTCAAGCTGGCCGCGCGCCATCTCCGCGACTACAAGCTGCCCGACAGCGCGATCGACGTGCTGGACGAGGCGGGCGCGAAGTCACGGCTCCGCCGCGGCCCGGATCAGGGCGACGATCCCATCGAGATCACCGGCCCGAACATCGAGGAGGTCGTGGCGCGGATGGCCCGCATCCCTGCCAAGCAGGCGTCCTCGTCGGATCGCGATCGCCTCAGGTCGCTGGAGGAATCGCTCGGGCGCGTGGTGTTCGGCCAGGAGAACGCCGTCGCGACGGTCGCGCGCGCGATCAAGCGCGCACGCGCGGGGCTCGGTCAGCCCGACCGGCCGACCGGCTGCTTCCTCTTCACGGGACCGACGGGCGTCGGCAAGACGGAGCTCGCCAAGCAGCTGGCGCTGCACCTGGGCAACGAGTTCATGCGATACGACATGAGCGAGTACATGGAGAAGCACGCGGTCGCGCGGCTGATCGGGGCGCCGCCCGGATACGTGGGCTTCGAACAGGGCGGACTGCTCGTCGACGCCGTGCGCCAGCACCCGTACGCCGTCGTGCTCCTCGACGAGATCGAGAAGGCGCACTCCGACATCTTCAACATCCTCCTCCAGGTGATGGATCACGCCACGCTGACCGACAACAACGGCCGCAAGGCGGACTTCCGGCAGGTGGTGCTGATCATGACGTCGAACGCCGGGTCGCGCGAGTTGAGTGCCGGCAGCATCGGCTTCGCGGAATCGGGCACGTCGGAGCGCGCGATCGATGCCCGGCAGAAGTCGTCGGACCAGCGCTCGAAGCAGGCGATCGAGCGAGTGTTCAGCCCCGAGTTCCGCAACCGTCTCGACGCGATCGTGACGTTCGGACCGCTCACGCCCTCGGTCATGGAAACGATCGTCGAGAAGTTCATCCTGCAGCTCGAAGCGCAGCTGGCCGAGCGCCGGGTCGCGATCACGCTCGAACCCGAGGCGCGCGCGTGGCTTGCCGAGAAGGGCTTCGATCCGGTCTACGGCGCACGTCCGCTCGCGCGCGTCATCCAGACGGACGTCCGCGATCCGCTCACGGACGAGATCCTGTTCGGCCGCCTCGAGGGCGGCGGAACGGTGACCATCGCGCTCAAGGACGGTGCGCTGGACTTCAAATTCGAGGCGTCCGCGCCGCCGAAGACTCCCGTCATCGCCTGACCATGGACCAGGACTCTCCTGTCAAGGTCGTCGACCGGCGCTGGTGGGCGAACCCCACGCCCGACGGCGAAGCCGGCACGGACGCAGCCACTTCGAAGCCATCGAAGCCGACCTACGTCGAGGAGCTCGAGCAGCAGATCGCCGAGAAGGACAAGCAGATTCAGGAGTACCTCGCGAAGTACCGTCAGGCCGCGGGTGAGTTCGACGAGGCGCGCCTGCGGTTGCGGCGCGAGATCTCGAAGGACATCGAGCGCGCCCGGCGCGAGATCCTCGCCGACCTGCTCGAGGTCGTCGACAACCTGGATCGCGCCATCGACTCCGCCCGCCAGACGTCGAGCCCGGACGCGCTGCTCCAGGGCGTCGAGATGGTCCGCCGTCAGTTCCTCAGCAAGCTCGAAGGGCTGGGCGTCAAGCCGATCGACACCCAGACGCAATTCGATCCCGAGCTCCATGAAGCGATCAGCATCGTCCCGGCCGCCTCTCCAGACCAGGAGGGCACGATCGTCGGTGTCGTCCGCCGCGGCTACCGAATCGGCGACGACATCCTGCGTCCCGCCGCCGTTGCCGTCGCGAAGGCTTAATCGGGGTTCAAGGTTCAACGTTCAGGGTTCAGGGTTCAGGGTTCGAGAAGAATCGAACCACTGCAATCTTCTCGATTCCCGAACCGGCCGAACCAGCCCGAACCCGAACCAGAACCAGAACCTTGAACCCTGAACCTTGAACCCTGAACCTTGAACCCAGAGCGCTGCTAGCGTTTGCAAGCGCAGGAGGCGCCGCCGGCGCCGCAGCCACCGAAGGACGGTTGCGGGCTCGAGGCGGCTCGCTCCGATGCGCCGACCATTCCAAGCCGCGACAGCAGCTTTCCCAGGTTCGCGCCCTGGCAGGCGGGGCAGGCAGGCTTCCGGTCGCCGGTCACGAAGGTTTCAAACTCCCGGCCGCAGTCCCGACAGACGTATTCGAAGAGGGGCATGGCTCTATTGTAGAACCTTGAACCCTGAACCCTGAACCCTGAACCTTGCAACTTGACCCCGTGATAATCTGTCCCGCCTATGTACTCCCGCGAGGAAGTGAAGGCCATCACCGACAAGGTGATGAACATGTCGAAAGCGGACGCGATCGAGGTCGACTTCAACGGCGGCGAGCGATCGGCCACCAGGTTTGCCAACTCCAACATCACGGCGAACATCGTCCAGTTCGATCGCAATCTGAACGTGACGGTGCACGTCGGCTCCCGGTCGGCGTCCGCGTCGACGCGTGAGTTCGACGACGAGTCGCTGAAGAACGCGGTCGCGGACGCTCACAAGCGGGCGCAGGAGGCACGCGAAAATCCCGACGCGGTGCCCCTCATCGAAGGTCCACAGCAGTACATCGAGGTCGACGCCGCCCTGCCGAGCGCCGTCGCCTTCGGGCCGGCGCAGCGCGCGCAGATGGTGAAGCAGAGCCTGGACATCTGCCAGAAGAAGGGCGTCATCGGGTCCGGCTACATTCCGAAAGTCCATCAGACGACCGCCACCGCGAACTCGAAGGGGTTGTTCGCGTACTACCAGTACGCGGAGGCGAGCTTCATCCTGACGTGCCGCACGAAGGACGGCGGAGGGTCGGGGTGGGCAGGCTTGACCGGCATCAAGGACGTTGGCCAGATCGACGCGGCGAAGCTGACGGAAGTCGCGTCCGACAAGGCGGTCAAGAGTCAAAAGCCCCGCGCCGTCGAGCCCGGGCGCTACACGACGATCCTCGAGCCGCGCGCGAACGCGAGATTCCTCTCGTTGATGACCGGCCTCTTCAACGCCCGCGGGGCGGAGGGTCCGGTGGGCAACTACTACAGCGGGAAGCAGTCGGGCACTACGAAGGTGGGCGAGAAGCTGTTCAGCGATGCGTTCACGCTGAAGAGCGACATCGGGAACCCGACCCTCCGGCAGACGCCGGTCGGCGTCGATGGCATGGCCGCGCGCCCCGTCACCTGGATCGAAAAGGGCGTGCTCAAGAATCTCGCCTACGATCGCGCGTGGGCGCGGCGCCAGAAGACAGAGCCGACGCCCATTACGATCAACCAGAGCCTCGTGATGGAAGGGACCGACACGACGATCGAGCAGATGATCAGGACGACGAAGCGCGGCCTCCTCGTCACGTTCTTCTGGTACATCCGCGTAGTCGATCCGCAGACGCTGCTCAACACCGGCATGACACGCGACGGCCTCTTCCTCATCGAGAACGGCGAGATCGCGGGGCCTGTCCAGAACTTCCGGTGGAACATGTCGCCGCTCGTCGGCTACAACAACATCACGGCCATAGGCACGCCCGTCCCGATTCACACCGGGGAAGCCTACGACGGCCCCGGCACCGCGCTCGTGCCCCCGGTTCGGATCGAAGACTTCTTCATGACGTCGATTTCGCCGGCCGTCTGAACGGAGAAGAGCGGCTTTGGGCTCTGGGCTTTCGACTTTGGCAAGAGCATTCCGAATCTGAAAGCCCTTACCAAAGCCAGGAGCCCTAAGCCCAAAGCCGACAAGGATCACCAACCATGAAACGCAGAGACTTCGTCAAGACCGTCGCGTTCTCCGGCATGGCCGTCGCCGCCAGCGATCTGGTTGGCGACCTCATCGCGCAGACGCCGGCGGGGCGCGTGCTCGAATCGAAGTTCAAGGGCCTCTCCGATATCGCGCTGCTCGAGGCCAAGACCCAGGGCTGCACGTACGCCGACATTCGCTTCACGCGGAGCACGAACAGCGGCGTCAACGCGAACGGCGGGAATCGCGACTTCGAAGGATTCGGTCAGTTTGGCGGCGGCGGGCGCGGCGGACGCGGTGGCGGGCGCGGCGGCGGAGGCGGGGGCTTTGGCGGAGCAGGCGCCGTCGGGCCGAGCGGCGCGGCCGGGTTCGGCGTCCGCGTGATCCACAGCGGCGTGTGGGGATTCGCGAGCAGCCCCATCGTCACCGAGGACGAGATCCGCCGCATCACGCGCATGGCGACGGAAGTCGCCAAGGCTAGCGCGATCGCCAAGCGTCAGGACGTCCGTCTCGCCCCGGTTCCGGCATACGTCGAGTACCTGGACGACCGCGATGGTCAAGGACCCGCGAAATGTCTCGCAGGAAGACAAGCAGGCGTTCGTCCAGAAAGTCGTCGACACCGTGGTCAAGACGAAGGAAGTCACGAACGTGACGGCGTCCGTGCAGCTCGAGCACGAGTGGAAGTACTTCGCGAGCTCGGAGGGTTCGTACATCGAGCAGGAGATCTTCACGACGAGCCCGTCGTTCACGGTGACGGCGCGCAAGGACGGCCAGACGCGATCGCGGACGTTCAGCGGCGTCGCGATGACCGGCGGCTGGGAAGTCGCCGAGGCGTCGAAGATGCACGAGAGCGCAGAGCGGATCGCCGCGGAGGCGGTGGAATTCTGCACGGCAAAGCCGGTCGAGATGGGCGTCAAGGATCTGATCCTGACGCCGTCCCACGCGATGCTGACGATCCACGAGATCGTCGGGCACGCCACCGAGCTCGATCGCATCCTCGGGTACGAGGCGAACTATGCCGGCACGAGCTTCATCAAGTTGTCCGACGTCGGGAAGCTGAAGTACGGATCGAAGCTGTTCAACGTCACGGCCGACCGCACGAAGGCCGGGGGCATCGGGACCGTGGGCTACGACGACGACGGCGTGAAGACGCAGGAATGGCCGCTCGTGCGCGACGGCATCCTCGTCGGCCTGCAGACCAACCGGGAAATGGCGCACCTGGTCGGCGAGAAGGCCAGCCGCGGCTGCACGCAGGCGAACTCCTGGCGCGACTACCCGTTCCTGCGCATGCCGAACGTGCACCTGGATGCGGGCCCGGCAGGATCGCCGACGCCGGAAGAAATCACCGCCGACACGAAGGACGGCGTGCTCATCGACGGCCGCGGAAGCTATTCGATCGATCAGCAGCGCTACAACGGCCAGTTCGGCGGCAACGCGTTCTGGGAAGTGAAGAACGGCAAGAAGACACGGATGGTGACCAACGTCACCTACAACGCGATCACGACCGACTTCTGGGGCAACCTGGACGCGATCTCCGGTAAGGAATCATGGGAGATGCACGGCACCGGCGGCGACGCGAAAGGACAGCCGACGCAGACCAACAGCATCTCGCACGGATCGCCGTACCTGCGAATCAGGAAGATCCTCGTCGGCGCGGCCTACGCGTAGGCTCGGGGCTAAACGATGATCCCCTTCCGCACCGCGTAGAGCACGATCTCCGCCGTGTTGTGCAGATTGAGCTTCTGCATGAGATTGGCTCGATGAGTTTCCACGGTCGACAGGCCGAGGTCGAGGAGCGTCGCGACTTCCTTGTTCGAGCGTCCCTCCGCAAGGAGCTGAAGCACTTCCTTCTCCCGATCGGTGAGTAGAAGGTACGTGTCCGTCAGTCCGCGTGCGCGCAACTGCCGCATGTAATCTTCGACGAGCACCGCGGTCACGGCCGGGCTGAAGTACGGCTTCCCCGCCGCGACCGCACGCACGGCCGGCAGCAGATCCTCGTCGGTCGCATCCTTCAACAGGTAGGCTCTGGCGCCCGCGGCGAGCGCGCGCGTGATGTACGACTCGTCAGAGTGCATGCTCAGGATGATGACGGCGGGCGGGCGCTCAAGCTTCTGAGTGCGGGCCGCGACCTCGATGCCGTTCATCTTCGGCATGCCGATGTCGACGATGAGCGTGTCAGGCCTGTGCTCTTCGCAGAGGCGAAGCGCTTCGAGGCCGTCCGAGGCCTCGGCGACGACGGTCAGCGCCGGCTCGGTCTCGAGCAGGCTTCGCAGTCCACGGCGGACGATGCCGTGATCGTCAGCCAGCAGCACGTGCACGCAGCACCTCGGTCGGCCGTGGCGGCAACGGCACGCGAATCTTCAGCGTCGTGCCCGCGTCGGGCGCGCTGTGGATCGCCATCGCGCCGCGGAGCTCGCGCACGCGCTCTTCGATGCCCCTCAGGCCGAGTCCTTTTGCTTTCAACGCGGGATCCAGCCCGATGCCATCGTCTGAAATCGACACGCTGAGCCCGTCGCTCTCGTCGGTCACGTTGACCTCAATCTGCCGCGCGCGCGCGTGTTTGACGCAGTTGGTCAGCGCCTCCTGTACCGCCCGGTACACGCACGTCCGGTGCTGATCGGTCAGGCGATCGAAGTCTCCTTCCATCTTCAGCTCGACCGGCACGCCGAACCGGCGACTGAAGTCCCTCACGTGCCATTCGAGCGCCGGCTGCAGCCCGAAGTCGTCGAGCATGCTCGGCCGGAGGCCAAGCGCGAGATCGCGGACGCTGCGGACCATGTTGTCCACGAGCTGCCGGCACTCGGCAACCGCGCCGGCGACGGACGCTTCCGCGCCGGCATCGCGCTCACGCGGGAGGACAGCGCTCCCGGATTCACCAGACACCTGGCGGACACGATCCGCGGCGGAACGCAGCCGATCGATGCGGCCGAGCTCCATCCGCAGCGCGGTCAGCATCTGACCGACATGGTCGTGGAGCTCCCGCGACAGCTTCTTCCGCTCTTCCTCCTGCGTCGCCACGAGCTGCTGCGAGAGCTGGCGCATCTGGCGCTCCGCCTCTTCCGTCACTGCGCGTTCATCTTCCGATCGACGCTCGAGAATGCGCAAGCGGATGACTGCCGTCATGGCCACGATGAAACCCAGCAGCAGGCTGCCCCAGAGCAGCTTCTGGAGCTCGCTTCGAAACTCCGCGTACTGCCGCGCGATCTCCGCGCGCTGGATGCTGTGATTCGAGTTGTTCAGGGCTTCGATCTGCAACGCGATCGTCAGGACGGCTTCGCGCCGGGGCAGCACCTCGTGCTTCAGGAACCCGGAGCTGAGCAGCATCTTCTCCGTTGGCGTCCAGTCGAACAGCGGCTCGAACGCCTGCCAGTATTCGTCGAGCTTGGCGTCGAGGCTGACCAGCCGTTCGTCGTGACCAGTATGAGGAGCCATGAGCTCCCTGAGCTTCGCGACGGTGGTGACGTTGCTCTGCCGGTACTGGGCGAGCTGATAGCGGTAGTCGGAGCTCCGGGCGCGCTCGGGATCGAGCAGGTAGTCGCGGATGTAGATCCCCGAGAGCGACAGATCCGATCGCAGGAGCCGCAGCATGTTCTCGACTTCGCGGTGGTGAGTGTTCAGCTCGTCGAGCCGCGTATAGATCTGCTGCGCGCGATTCGACGCCGCAAGCACCGACACGACGACGAGCAGCAGCAGCCCGCCGAGTCCCAGCGCCGCGACTGGCCAGGTCCTGAAGCGCATGGTCCAGCGTACTCCGAGTTCAGCCGCGCGGGCATCCCCCATTGGGGGGAGCTCAGGCGTGCGAGCGAACCCCAGTCGTGTCGGCCGGACTCGACGCTCTCACGGATTCCGAAAGCGGCTCCCCTGTCGACCGGATAGCACCGGACGCCGGGATGCACTCTACTTGGGCCATGCAGCTCTCGATGCTCGTGAGACCTGGCGAGCCTGACGCGTGCGGCGCCTGGACCGCGGAGCGGCTCGAGACCTGGCTGCGGACGGCGATCGAGCGCGAGCCGGTGATCGTGCTCGCGAACCATGCGCCGGGCGCACGGCGCGAGGCCACGAGCCTCGCATCGGCGATCGAGCCGCTCGTGCGGACGTGCACGGGGACGTGGATCTCGCCCGACGAGTGCGACCAGGCGCCCGACGACGTCAAGGTGCGGACCGTGCGCCTCCAGAGCGACGACGAGCGCCGCGATTACTACGGCTTCGCGAACGGGGCGCTGTGGCCGATGTGCCACCGTGCGCACGGCAAGCCCGCGTTCCGGTCCGATGACTTCACCACGTACTGGCGCGTGAACGCGCAATTCGCCGAAGCCGTCTGCGAGGAAGCCGCCGGCGAGTCGCCTCTCGTCTTCGTGCAGGACTATCACTTCGCGCTCGCGCCGCTCCTCGTCCGCGAGCGTCGTCCGCACAGCCGCATCGTCACCTTCTGGCACGTTCCGTGGCCGCACTGGCAGGACTTCGAGATCTGTCCGTGGGCGCACCATCTGCTCGAAGGGCTGCTCGGCAGCAGCATGATCGGATTCCAGACCCCGCTCGACTGCCGGAACTTCGTCGAAACGGTCGAGCGGTGCCTTGGCGCACATATCGATCGACACCAGGAGTCGATCACATACGACGGACGGCAGGTGCTCGTGCGCGCCTACCCCACGTCGGTGCGTTGGCCTGGTTGGTGGACTGCCTGCTCCCCGGAGGTGGAGATCTGCCGCGATAGCATCCGGCGGCAACTGGGTCTGCCAGCCGACGTCAGCCTTGGCGTCGGCGTCGATCGACTTGATCACACGAAAGGACTGGAGGAGAAGTTCCTCGCCGTCGAGCGTCTGCTCGAATGCTATCCGGAGTTCCGCGGCCGGTTCGTCTTCGCGCAGCTCGTCGAACCGTGCGTGGAGCCGCCGGGCGTCTGCCAGGAGCTGCGCGAGCGCGTGCGGCGCGTGCGCGACCGCGTGAACTCGACGTTCGGTCGCGACGGACACCAGCCGATCGTCATTCTCGAAGGCGACCACGCACCGTCGCACGTCACGCTCTTCCTGCGCGCGGCGGACCTCTGTTACGTGGGGAGCCTGCACGACGGGATGAACCTCGTCGCGAAGGAGTTCGTCGCGTCGAGAGACGACGAGCGGGGTGTCCTGGTGCTGAGCAGGTTCGCTGGCGCCGCGCGCGAGCTCGGCGATGCGCTGATGCTCAACCCCTACGACATCGACGCCGCCGCGTCGCTCCTCGCTCGTGCGCTCACCATGGGCGCGGAGGAACAGCAGGATCGGATGCGCCGCATGCGCGCCGTCGTCGCGGAGTTCAGCGCGTGGCGATGGGCGGCCCAGATCCTCAGCGATGCAGCGCGCCTTCGACGGTAACGTTGACGGGACCTCGTGATCCACAGGATCGCCAGGCAACGGAACCGCGGGGGCGCGCTGCTCCAGTAAGGGCGGGGACACTCAATCGGGACAGTCACGCGTGACTGTCCCGATTGAGTGTCCCCGTTTTGACTAGTCAAAACTGACGAAACGTCAGGTTGAAGCGGCCGGGGCCGGTGCCTTCGGGGGCGGTCCCCGGGAGGATGCGGGTGACGCCGTGGTAGCGCAGGCGGGACGGGCCGCCCATGACGACGACATCCCCCGATCGCAGCATCAGCGGACCGGTCGGATCCTTCCGCGAGAGCCCCCCAACCACGAAACGCGCGGTGTCGCCGAGCGAGATCGACACGATCGGAATGCCGGCGGCGATCGTTTCGGACGGCTCGTCCTTGTCCTGATGGACGCCCATCCGGCTGTCCTGATCGTAGAAGTTCATGATGCACGTGTCAGGACGCATCTCGAAGCCTGCGTGAGCCGACGCGCCGACGGCAACCGCGCGCATCGATTCGGGAATCGGCGGCACGCGCAGCCCGTCGAAGTCGCTCCGCGTCTCCTCGTACTGGTATAGCAATCCGTTCCAGTGGAGGCCGAGGCACAACATGCCGACGCTCATCTTCTTGCCGCCGCGAACAGTCGGCGAGTACATCGGCACCGGACCGGCGGCGAGCGCGCCGCATTCCGCCCAGAGTCGACACTGATCCTCCTTCGTCAGAAAACCCTGGAAGAAGAACAGTCCCGGGTGCAGCTCCATGGACGTTTACCCGCGGCAGAGCCGCTGCAGCGCGATCGATACAGCGACGACGACGTTCAGCGAGTCGCTTCCAGGATCGATTGGAATCCTCACGGCTTCGTTCACTTCGGCCATGGCGGCCGCCGTCAATCCCGGCCCTTCCGCGCCAGCAGCGAGCGCCAGCGGCGCCTCCGATCCCAGCGTGGCGGCAAACTCATCGACCGTCAAGCGTCCGGAGGGCGAGAGCCCGACAGTCACGAACCCCAATCGCTTCAGGTGCGCGAGCGCCTCGGGACATGACTCGACGGTCGCGAACGGCAACCTGAAGACCGCCCCCATCGACGTTCGCACGGCCTTTCGGTACAGCGGATCCGCGCACGCGCGATCGAGCACGACGCCGTCGGCTCCAAGCGCGGCCGCGCTCCTGAACAGGCCGCCGATGTTGTCGGGGTTCCCGACGCCCTCGAGCACGACGAGCCGGCGTGCGGCGCTGAATCGCTCCACCGGTACGGGCGCGGGACGCCGGACGATGGCGAGGCAGCCGCGATGGAACTTGAACCCGGTCACGCCGTCGAGCACCGGCGGCGGCGCGACGAAAACGGCTACACCGGCGCCGGCGTTCGCCTCCATCCCGCGCGAGGCAGTGGGCGTGACGAGAATCGACTCGATGGCGTAGCCGCCGTGCGCGACGAGGCGCTGAACGACGAACCGTCCTTCAGCGACGAAGAGACCGCGCTCCAGCAGCCAGCGCGGATCGCCGACGTGACGATACGCCTCGAGCCTCGGATCGTCCTGGCGATCGATGACGATCAAGTCAATCGTCGTCGCGGCGGAGCGATCGGCGGAAGCGGTGGCTGTCGATGACGTGCTGGCCCAGCCGCTTGCTGAGGAACACCTTCGACTCGCCCGAGTCGACCGGGTGCGGAACGAAGCGAATCACGTTGAACGCGAGCTGCGCGAGCGCGCTGCGCATCTCGTAGAAGCGGTTCTTGGTCTTGACGACGATCTCGTCGAAGCCGTTGTCCACGGCCCACACTTCCTGCTCCTCAGTGAGCGCGCGGAAGTGACCCAGGCCGCGCCAGTCCTTGCGCGTGCCGCCGATCCACTGATACAGAATCCGGCGGCCGTCGAAGTCCACGACGTCGTCGAGCTGGAAGACGAGATCGGCGAGCTTGGGATCCGTCTCCCCCGGCCTCAACTCGTGGGCCACCTTGAACGACACCGGCACGAGCGTCGACGGGTCGTCGGACAGCGTGGCCTCGGCCATCAGGATCTGATGGTCGCGATCGACCAGGCGCCTGACGACTTCCGCCGCGCTCTTCTTGCGGGGGAAATCGAGGAAGAACTCCTCGATGTATTGAATCTCGAGCGCCCCCTGCTGCAGGCCATACTGTCGGATCAGGTATTCCACGGCCATTAACTATAGCGCCAACTCGCACTGATCCTGGCGTAGAGCGCCTGGTCGCGTCGCTCGCCGTACTTCACGCAGCTCGAATTCAGCGTCCCCTCCCGCGTGTAGCCTGCCTTCTCGAGCACCCGGATCGACGCGGCATTGTCGGCGAACGGCAGGGCATATAGCCTCAATAGCCCAAGCTCCCCGAACGCGTACCGGGTGAAGAGTTCGAGAGCCTCGGAGCAGATGCCGCGCCCCCAGCGCGCTTCCCCGAGCCAGTAGCCGACTTCCGCGGAAAAGCGCTCGACGTCCGTTCCGGCCACGTAGCCGAGACCGCCCACGGCACCGGCATCGACCTCGATCGCGAAGTTCGACGGTGGATTCGACGTCGACGCAAACTTCAGGAATGCCAGCGCGTCGTCCTTCGTGTAGGGGTGGGGGAAGCGATCCCGGAGCTGCCTGGCGACGTTGACGTTGTTGGCGTGCGTGACCAGATCGTCGGCGTCGCTCATCCGCCAGCGACGGAGCGAGCACTGTCGGCCCTGCAGAACCATTGATCAGAACAACGTCTTGCCGGTCGTGCGCAGCCAGCGCTCGGCGTCCCGGAACTCGGGACACACGGCCTCGACCAGCCTCCAGAAGCGCCGCGAGTGGTTCTGCTGCCTGACGTGCATCAGTTCGTGCAGCAGCACGTAATCCCTGACCTGCGGAGGCATCTGGACCAGCCTGAAGTTGAGCGCGATGTTGCCGTTCCTGGCGCAGGATCCCCACCGCGAGCGCTGGTTCCTGATCGACACGGCGCCTGGCTGGATGTTGTGCGCCCCGCCCAGATCGTAGAGCCGCGCGATCAACTCGTCTTTCGCGAGCGCCTTCAGATCGTCTTCGATCGCCGGCCTGACTCCGGCAGGATCGCGCGCCTCGACCCGCCGGTCGCCGTAGCTGACCCTCAGGCCTTCCGCCGACGGATCGACCGCGATCCGCACCGCCGCGCCGCGCAGCAGGATCTCGCTGCCGTCGGTCCACTCGCGGGGCGTGTGATCCACCTGCACGCGATCGCGCTCGCGACGAATCCAGCGCTGGTGCTTGCGCACGAACTGCTCGGCCTCGCGACGCGATCCGCCTCGCGGCACGGTGACGCGCAGGGTACCGTCGGGCCTGACTCGCAGAATGTAGCGGCGCGCGCGAGGCACGCGGACGAACTCGATCACCGGGAGCGGCTGAGGTGACGAGGTCAGCTCCTCCGTAAACGCGCGAGGCACGGACAGGAATGGAAGGTCGAGCTGCACTGCGGATCGATGATAACGCAGCCTCACGTTCAAGGTTCAAGGTTCAGGGTTCAAGGTTCAGCGTTCTGGGTTCACGAGTTCACGGGTTCATGGGTTCATGGGTTCATCGATTGGTTCCAACGTTCGTGTGAACCCGAATCCGGAACCTGAACCTTGAACCCTGAACCCTGAACCTTGAACCTTGAACCTTGAACCTGATGGAAGCCGATAAACGTCTGGTCCCGATGTTCCGTCAAAGAAGGCCGAGGAGCCAGCACCATGATGACGACGCACATGATTCCCGTTCTTTTCCTGATGGCCGTTGCGGCCGCCCCCCTGCCCGCTCGCGAAATCGCGGCCTCGCGCCAGCAGATCGGCGCCGGCGACGACTGGTGCCGGAGCGAGCGGCGCGGCGGCGATCGCGAGACGGTCTGCGAGGTTCGGCCGTTCACGGTTACCGCGGCCGGAACGCTGACGGTAGACGCCGAGCCGAACGGCGGCATCGAGGTCGAAGGCGGACCGCGGAACGACGTCCAGGGGTGGGCGAAAGTGACAGCCCAGGCTGAGACGCAGCAGCGGGCGCGCCAGATTGCGGACAGCGTGAAGATCAACGCGGCGGCGCACAACGTGTCGGCGGACGGACCCACGGGACTGGGCAGGCGTGAGGGATGGTCGGTGAGCTACCGCCTGGCCGTGCCCGCGGTGTCCTCGCTCGCGCTGCGCACCACGAACGGCGGGATCACCATCCGCGACGTCGACGGGCAGATCGAGTTCAAGACCGTCAACGGCGGCGTGAAGCTGACGAGCCTCGCGGGCGACGTGAAGGGCCGGACGAGCAACGGCGGCATCGACGTGGATCTCGACGGCCCGAGCTGGAAGGGCGAAGGGCTCGACGTCGAGACGAGCAACGGCGGCGTGCATGTGCGGATCCCGGAACAGGTCCTCGGCGCGCCTCGAGACAGGGACGGTGAACGGCGGGCTCAACATCGACTTTCCGATCACGGTGAGTGGCCGCGTCGATCGGCAGATCACCGCGGACATCGGCGCAGGCGGCGCGCCTATCCGCGTCCGCACGCACAACGGCGGCGTCAAGATTTCCAAAAAGTGAGACGCGGATCACGCGGATCGCGCGGATCGCCGGATCCGCGGAATCCGCGGAATCCGCGTCTAACGTGATCCGCGTCTAACGAGAGAAGAGCGCGGCGTTGAAGAGCACGCGCAGCGTGCCGAACGACTGACCGCGCCACTGGGGGCGGAAGCCAAGCAGCACGACGTGCCCCTGGTCGAGCTCGACGTCGAGCGCCGCCGCCTTGCCGTGCAGGTACGACTCGCCAATCAGGTATCCGGATCGCAGCGGCGATCCGGAGTCCTGATACTTCGCGAGCACGCGTCCCTTGAATCCCTCGAGCGTTTCGAAGACGGGACTGCCGTCGACAAAAACCATCACCGCCTCCGGCATTCCGTCCATCACAGGATGCGTCGTGTCCGCTGTGACCTCGACGATCGAGCCGCGCAGGAAGTAGTCCTCGGGCTTGAGGCCCGCGATGGCGTTCCTGACCGGAAGCCTGAACTGGCTGATCCCGAACGTGCTCGCGCCGCCGAGACAGACGAGCGTGCCGCCGGCGCGGATGAACTGCTCGAATGCGTCGAGGTCCGCGGCCGAGACGACGTCCGCGTACTCGGGCCGTACGGCGCGGCCCCCGCGCCCGGCGTTTCCCGGCGCCGCTCCCCTGCCCCGGCCGCCCGGGCCTTCGACTGGAAGCCTGCCGTCTTCCGTGATGATCACGACGTCCACTCTCGCCGCGAGCGGCGATCGGAAGTCCGCCGGGCGCAGCGTGACGAGATCGAACCCGTATTGCTCCATCACCCAGCGCGTCCAGCCTTCGTCCATGCTCGATCCCCACGGACGGAGCAGGCCGATCCGCGGACGCTTCACGATCGTCCCGCCCGCGCTCGGCTCGGCGCGCTCCGCGGCGAGCGCGAGCGCGTTCACGAGATCCGCCTGCGCGGCGGCATCGAGGCCCCGAATCGCGAAACGCGCGCCGCGATCGGCTGAGCGCTCGAGGCGGTGGACGGTGGCGCCAGCCTTCCACGCACGATTGACAGCGCGATAGGCGTTGTTCTGCGCGGGATCAATCAGCAGGTCTGGCCCGGCGCCAGTCACGCGGCCCGGCAGGGGCACGATCGCCGCGGCGCTGGGATTCGAGTCGAAGCCGATGCCCGGCACGCTGTCGAACGGTGACGCATCGGGCGACGACGACATGTTGTACGCGCGGGGCTTCGCTTTCGGATCCGGCAGCGGTCCCAGCACCTTCATGCTGGCGCGCACGTCATCGGTCAGCGGCGTATTGGCGGCAACGACTCGTACGCCCATCTGCAGCGGCAGCGACCAGCCCGCCGCGTCGTACGGACGGAGCGGCGGTCCGCCTGGATACTGACGCAGGTCGGGATAGCGCTGGACGTTCAGCACCTGGCGCGCCATGGCGCCGAACTCCTGGTCTGTTGGCACGACCCAGGTTCCGGCCGGAAACGTTTCGCCGCCGATCGTCGCCGGCGCGGTGAGCTGCGAGACGCGAATGCCGCCGAATGCAAGGCGCCGCAGCAGTTCTACCGGCGCGACCGGATCGCGCTGCTCCTGCGGAATGAAGTACGCGTACGGCGCGTCGCGGCGGCCGCGCGCGATCTGATCGCGTCCCGCGGCGTAACGATTGAACAGCAGCGTCTCCTTGTATTTCGCCGCGTAGTCGAGCACGGCGAGGGACGCCGTCTGCATGTACGCGACCGCATCGGCAAGGCGCCACCAGCCCGGCGGCCACGGACTGGAGTACAGGCTCTGCGGGCGGAGATCGCGGTACGCCTCCGGGAAGTCGCCGATCGTGTACTCGCGCGGCGTGGCGTATTGGAACAGCGCCGTCTCGGTCCAGAACGCCGGCACGTTCTTGAAGTTCGGCGCGTAGTCGATGTAGCCGGGGTACCACGCGTCGAACGACGTCCCCATGTGCACGGCACCGACCTGTCCGCGCTCTTCGAGTCCCTTCGCGATCGCCATGCCGATCATATTGACCTCGCGGGACATGAGGTACGGCGCGTCGCTGCCAATCGGCTCCGAGAACGGCGGGAGCCAGATGCGCGTCGGGAACGGCGACGACTGGTGATGGATGTAGACGATCGAGGGCTCCCAGTTCCGCCAGGCCTGCTCGATCACCCGCGACTCGATCATGTTCAGCATGTACGCGTCGCGGTTGTTGTCGTGACCGACGTATTCCTGATAGAGCTGCGGCAGGCCCGACAGCTCGTACGGCGTGCCGACGTTCGACATGTACCAATCGGCCACCATCTGCTGGCCGTCCGGGTTGATCGTCGGCCACAGCATCAGGATCACGTTGTCGAGAATTGCCGTGATCCCGGGATCGCTCCGGGCCTTGCTCAAGAGCTCGTGGGCGAGCGAGAGCGTGTGCTGCGGGCCCGCGACCTCGGTCGCGTGCAGCCCGCCGTCGATGTGGACGAATCGGCTTGCCGTCGCGCGCGAGCTCGCGCGCGGCCTCGTCGGTCAGGCCCTGCCGGGTGCGCGAGCCGCTGGACGATCTGCCGGTACTTCTCGATCCGCTCGAGATTCTTCGGCGCCGAGATGAGCGCGAAGCACATCGTCCTGCCCTGCGTCGTCTTTCCCGTCTCCACGAGCTGGATGTACTTGCTCGACGGCGGCCAGCTTCCGGAAGTAGTCGATCGTCCGATCGTAGTTGGCGAGCTTGTAGTCGGCGCCGGGCCTGAAGCCGACGACCGATTCCGGCGTGGGCACCACGCGGGACTGCGCCGCGAGGACGGCGGACGCCGCGAAGACCCAGATGAGAGCGGCACGCGACGGCGTGGGCATCACGATCGGAGAGGTCTTACCAGCGAATCAGCGGCCGCCCGTTGCGGCGTCCCCGGCCATGGCACGGACGCGAGGATGGCAATCATGGCCAGCGTGAAGAAGATCGCCGCGACCCTGTGGCGGCGCGCGTCCTTCGCGAGGCGGTTCAGGCGCGCCCGGCCCACATGCACGAGCGCGATCCCGACGACCATGCCGAACAAGTGCTCGACGGCCCAGAACCTCAGTCCGCGGTTCGACATCACCCCGCCGATGTCGCGGAGCGCGGCGTGCGTGATGGGGCTCAGGACGAAGTAGAGCAGCAGGCCAAGCAGGAACTGCAGATCCAGCGCGCGAGCGAAGATCGCGGCGGCGCTGTCGTCGCCTCGCGTCCAGGGGCGTCCGCCAAACCAGCCAAGCCACGCGCGGACGACGGCCAGCAGCCCGGCCAGAACCACCACCCAGCGCACCCATGAGTGAATCGACAGAACGAGCGTATAGAACATTTGGCAGCATTCTACTGTGACGCACCTCGACCGTGGTACTCCGGTCCCGGCTGGCCCGCCGTCCCGCCAAAACCCGCAGATGGAACCTTGCGGCAGCCCCGGTGTCCATAACCGAGTGCTCGAAGCGCGCGCGCTGACGAAGTACTACTCGGCGATCCCGGCCGTGCGCGGCGTTTCGTTCGTTCTGCGCCCCGGTGGCGTCCTCGGTCTCCTGGGCCCCAACGGATCGGGCAAGTCGACCACCGTCTCCATCCTCGCCGGCCTGCTCGAAGCCTCGGGCGGCACCATTCATCTCGACGGCTCCGACGTTCGCGACGATCTACTCGGATACAAGGCGAGGATCGGCTACGTTCCTGAAGAAGCGGTCCTCTACACGCATCTGACCGGCCCCGAGTATCTCTCCCTCGTGGGACAGCTACGCGGGATATCGCTCCGCCAGATTCGCGCGAGGATCGACGGTTTCCTCTCGCTCTTCAACCTGCGCGACGATATCCACGCTCCGCTCTCCGCGTATTCGAAGGGCATGCGGCAGAAGATCCTGATCTCGGCCGCGCTCCTCCACGATCCCTCGATCGTGATCCTCGACGAGCCCAATTCAGGCCTCGACGTAACGACGACGCTGGTGTTGAGGAGCCTGGTGCAGACGCTGGCCGCCGAGGGACGGATGATCGTCTACAGCTCGCACGTGCTCGAAAGCGTCGAGCGCGTGGCGACCGACATCATCATCCTGAACGACGGGCGCGTCGTCGCGCACGACTCCGTGTCCCAGCTTCGCGAGCTGCTGGAGCTCCCGTCGCTCGAGCAGGTATTCAGGCAGCTCGTCATCGAAACCGATATCGACCGCGTCGCGAAAGATCTGGTGTCGGTGATGAAGCTCTAGCCCGCCAGCGGTCATCGCATGCACCGAACGCTGCTCCTGGCGCGGACGTTCTTCGGCCGGTTCTTCGAGAGCGATCTCATGCCGCCGGGGCTGCCGCAGGTGCAGCTCGTCATCTGGAGCATGGCGTTTCTGGCGATGCCGGGACTGCTGCTGCCGGCCCGGTTCGCGGCCATCATCCTCTCCGCTCCTCCGAACGCGGCGGGCATGCCGCGGCTGCTGCTCCTGCATCATCTGCTGTTCGTCACGCTCAGCATGACGGCGATCGGGCTCGTCGCGCTGGTCGTCTGGGGCGGAATGTTCCCCGATCGGCGGGACGCCCGCATCCTCGGCGGCCTGCCGGTGCCTGGGCGCGAGCTCATCGCGGGACGGATGCTCGCGCTCGTGGCGCTGTGCAGCATCTTCGTGGTCGGCCCCAACGCCATGCCGACCCTGCTGAACGGTCCGCTGCTCCCGATCATGGGAGGCGCATCGAACCCGTTTCGCGGCATGGCCGCGCATTTTCTCGCGACCACGATGGCCGGCGTCTTCGTGTTCAGCTCGCTCCTCATGCTGCAGGCAATCGCGCTGAACGTTGGCGGCCGCAAGGCGGCGGACCGGCTGTCGTTCGTGCTGCAGCTGCTCTTCGTCGCGACCCTCCTGCAGATGCTCTTCTTCCTGCCGCGGATGGTCGGGATGCTGGGCGGCGTGCACAGCGGATGGCTCCGCATGCTGCCGTCGGTGTGGTTCGTGGGCTTGTACGAGGTCATCGGCGGACGGCCTCCGTCCGGTTCGGGCCCGCTCGCCGCTGCGGCCGTGATCGCGACGCTTGGAACGGTCGGCGTATCAGTGGTCCTGTTGATCGGCACGCACGGCCGGCTGACGAGGCTCGCGCTCGAAGGTCCAGAGACGTCGAAGCGAAGCAAGCTTGCGCTGCGCGTCGTGGGTGCGGTGACGCGGACGCTCTGCCGGCATCCCGCTGCCCGGGCGACGTTCGAGTTCACGCTGCAGACGCTCGCCCGGAGCAAGAACCACCGGCTGCTGATGGCCCTCTATGGTGGTGTCGCTATCGCGTTCGTGGCGTCGGGGATCGTGCCGCTCGCGATCGGCCGCGGGTTTGCCGGATTTCTGAAACCGGGCATCGAGGTGCTCTCCGCCCCGTTCGTGATCTCGTTCTTCCTGCTCATTGGAGCGCGTGTCGCGGTCGCCATTCCGGTCGAGCCCAAGGCGAACTGGGTCGTGAGGCTGCGCGAGCCAGGCAACCGCCGCGCCGCGATCGACGGCGTGCGCGCCGCACTGCTCGTTGTGGGCGTCGCGCCGGCCGCGATCGTCGCCGCCGCGACCGCCGCCGCGCTCTGGGGACCGCGCGCGGCGTTCGTGCACACGCTGGTATCCCTGCTCATGGGGTGGCTGCTCGCCGAGATCCTCCTCGCCAACATGTTCAAGTTCCCGTTCACCTGCACGTACTCTCCGGGCCGGTCGAGAATCGGCATGCTGTGGCCCGTCTACCTCACGGCGTTCTCGATGTACGCATACACGACTGCCCGGTTCGAGCAGTTCCTGCTCGGAGCGCGCACCTATCGTCCTCTCGCGATTTTCTCGGGAATCATCGTCTCCGTCATTGCTGCCCTCACCTGGCGGCGATACCGGCGCCTCGCTGCGCTGTCAGGATTCAGGTACGAGGAGGAACCGCTCGACACCACCTTCGCAGGCTTCAACCTGAGCGAGGGATTTGCGGCGGGCTCGAAGGAGTCGAGGCAGCTCAGATAGTCAGCTTCCAGCTTCCAGCTTCCAGCTGGGTTCTTGGGTTCTTGGGTTCCGGCGATCAGGCGATAGTGGCGACGACGGCCCACACCGAGAGCGCGACGACGAATCCCGCAAGCGCGTCTGCCAGGTAGTGGTATCGGCCGAGCACCGCACCGGCGGCGACCGTGGCGGCGGCGATCATCATCAGGGCCACGACCGGGGCTGGCGCGTCCACGACGAGCAGCGCCGCGGCGAGGCCTTCGGCGGCGTGACCGCTGGGGAACGTGTTGACCTGAATGCTGGCCGACCCGAGCACCCGCAGGTTCACGGCACGAATCGACGACGTCCAGGGTTCAACGGATTCGAGCGCCCGGGGCGGACGCGTCTGCACCCACGGCAGCGCCGCGAAGCAGATGAAATCGGTGATCAGGATCACCGCCCAGAACCGGGGAACGTCGGGCCGATCCGAGACCCACAGGTGGATGATCAACGCGATCGGGATGAGCCCGTAGATTCCCAGGTAGGCCGCCTCGAGCACCTCGGCGGCAGGCCTCGGCACCTGGCGCGCCAGGCTTCGAACGTCCATCCGGCAGTCGAGGAGCCGGAGCGCGCGCTCCTGCGACGCGATTGGCGCCACGAACAGCATCCCGCTCGTCCAGTACGCAATGAGCAGGACGAGCGGCGGCAGCAGCACGTCAGTCAGTACCGGCGGCGTCCCCCTGACCATCGAGGCCGCGACGACGCCTGCGCCCGCGATCGACGCCGCCACGATACGGAGTCCGGCCTGCCGCGTGCGCGCTCCCCGCACGGCCAGGACCGCGATCACGTAGAGGAAGAAGGCGAAGCTGGCCGCCTGCCACAGGTGCATGACGAAGAGTAATGCGCAAACCGGGCCCGGGTGAGCTCACGCCCGCTTCCCATGTATCATCGGGCTCCCTGCAGTCGGCTGTCATGTTTCGCCTCATCGTCTTCGATCTCGACGGCACGCTCGTAGATTCTCACCGCGACCTGGCAGACGCGACGAACGCGCTGCTCGAGGAGCTCGGCGGCGCGCGCCTGCCGGACGAGACCGTCACGGGCATGGTTGGAGAAGGCGCCGCCGTCCTCGTGCGGCGCGCGCTCACGCGGGCGGGACTCGACTCCGAGACGCCCCGCGCGCTCGAACGTTTCCTCGTGCACTACGACGAGCGCCTGCTCGCGACGACGGCGCCGTACGACGGGATGGTCGAAACGCTCGACCGGCTGCGGCCGGCCCATCGTCTCGCCGTACTGACGAACAAGCCCGCGCGCGCGACGATGCGCGTGCTGACCGGGCTGGGCCTCGCCGATCGATTCGACGGCATCATCGGGGGCGATACCGAGTACGGACGCAAGCCGGATCCTGCCGGCATGCTGGCGCTCGTGTCACAGGCTGGAGTGCGTCCCGACGAGACGCTGCTCGTCGGCGACTCGCCTGTCGATCTCGCGACCGCGCGGCGCGCCGGCGTTCGCATTTGTCTTGCGCGCTATGGTTTCGGGTACCGGTTCGAGGCGGGAGACTTCGACGGGACGCGAGACGTTCATCGACGAGCCGGCCGATCTCGTCGAGATCGCGACCGGGCTGCGCTCGGCGCGCTGAATCAGATCGATCCTTCGAGATACGTCCGTCGCTCGGCTTCGGGGAACTTCTCGATCGCATACCGCAGCATCGTCCGTGGCATGGCCTTGTAGCGCGCGGCGAGGAAGCGGCGCTCGGCCGCGCCGTCGCGATTGCCGACCTCCCTGAGCATCCACCCGACGGCTTTGTGAATCAGATCGTGCCGATCGTGCAGCAGCAGATCGGCAATGCGAAACGTCTCGTCGAACTCTCCGTTCCGGATGAGCGAGAACGTCGCGATGATCGCGATGCGGCGTTCCCAGAGCGACTTCGAACGCGCGAGCCGCGTGAGCGGCGCCCCGGAGCGACCTCGAAGCCAGCCGCCGACGATCTGCGCGGCGGAGAGATCGACCAGATCCCAGTTGTTGATGCAGCGCGTGTGCGCCAGGTAGAAATCGTAAATCCGCCGCTGGCCGCCGGCGTCGGCGCGTGCGAACGCATCGACCAGCACCAGCAGCGCGAGCATGCGCTCTTCGTGCACGCGGGACCGCAGCAACGTCCTGACGCCGGCGAACGGAAGGCCGCGGCACTCGCGGCAGATCGATCGAATGCCAGGCATCTTGACGCCGATGAACCGATCGCCTTCGCCGTACTCGCCCGGTCCGGTCTTGAAGAATCGCTGCAGGATTGGAACGTTCGCCGGGATCGCCTGCGCCCGCAGCCTGGATCGGGCAGCGGCCGCCGTGATCGTCATCGCTCGTACGACTCGCGGCGCGACGACGCCGACTGCCGGATCATGTAGTGTTTCGGATTCGCCCAGAAGAGCGACCGCAGCTCCGCCAGGCTCCCCGCGCCGCCGTAGCTGATCGACGAGCAGAGGTGCTTGATCATCTCGCGGACGATCGTCCGGGCGGATCCGCGCGCGGGCACGCTGATCTCCATCCCTTCGGCGCCGATGGCCTCGAGCTCGACGGTGTCCGCATCCTCGACGTCGAGGCGATCCCTGATGGCTTCGAGCGACGCCATCCCGCGAAGCACCTTGAATGGGACCTTGACGGTCTTCTGCGACTCCGGGAGGAGCACTGACTTGTGGACGATCTCGCCCGGCGCCTCCTCGGTGCCGGCGAACACGCTGCCCAGCATCGCGCAGTCGCCGCCGAACACGAGTGCCTCCGCCAGCGATCCGTGGCGGCGGATGCCGCCGTCGGCGATGAGCGCGGCGCGCGAGTCGCCGATCGCCAGCCGGCACTCGACGAGCGCCTGCAGCTGCGGTACGCCGAAGCTCGTCGTCATTCGCGTGGTGCAGCCGCCCCCCGGCCCGATGCCGACCTTGATCCCGTCGGCTCCGCGCTCGAGCAGGAACCGTGTGCCGTCGGCGGTCGCCACGTTGCCGGCGATCATGTCGACGTCGCTGAACTTCTTGCGGAATTCCCGCATCGCGCGCTCCATCACGATCGAGTGCCCGTGGGCGATGTCGATCACGATGACGTCCACGTCGGCGCGGATGAGCTCGGCGGCGCGCTCGAGATAGTCGCCGGTGGCGCCAATCGCTGCGCCGACGCGAAGGCGACCCTGATCGTCGCGCGTGGCAAACGGCAGGCGCCGCTGGCGGGTCAGATCCTTCGCCGTGATCAGGCCCAGCAGCCGGCCGTCGTCCGCCACGAGCGGGAGCTTCTTGATCTTCCGCTCGACCATGATCCGCTCGGCTTCGTCGAGCGCCAGCGGACCCCGGTGCACGACCAGCTGATCGGCCGGCGTCATGCGCTCCGAGACGCGTGCTGCGCCGTTGTCGACGAAACGCACGTCGCGCTCGGTCAGGAGTCCCTTGAGCCGGTTCGCGGAATCGACCACCACGAGCGTGCCGACCCGCGACCGCGCCATCAGGCCGAGCGCGTCGCCGATCGTCGCGGATTCGTCGACGCTGTAGGGATCGCTGATGACGCCGTGCTGCGTCCGCTTGACCTTCTCGACCTCGCGGACCTGCGGCTCGATCTCGCCGGCCCGGAACCCGCGATCGATGATCCCGATCCCGCCTTCCTCCGCCTGGACGATGGCCATCGGCGCGCGGGTCACCGTGTCCATGTTGGCGGACACGATCGGCCGCTTGAGCGTGATGCGCTTCGTCAACCTGCACGACAAGTCGATCGCGGTCGGATCGCGTCTGACGAGTACGCTCCGCTGAGGTGCGAGGATGTAGTCGTCGAACGTGCAGCCATGCACGGCGTCGAGCACGGCACGTCCGGTCTCGACCGGAACGGATGGAAAGGCGGACGGTTCAGACATTCGGACTATGTTAGTTCTTCGGCGAGGTTCAGGGTTCAGGGTTCAAGGTTCAGGGTTCAGGGTTCATCCCCCGTGATGCTCGACGAGATCGAACGATCGCTGCGGGAACGCCTCGCTGGAACGCTTCCGGGCGTGCAGGCGCAGCTCCGGTTCGCGCCCTCTCCGGTGCGCCCGGAATGGCGCGCGGGACACTTCCCGGCCGACTCGCGAACGGCGGCGGGGCTGCTGCTGCTCTATCCGCGCGATCGTGACGTGGCCGTGCCGCTGACGGTTCGGGCGAGCGGACTCGCCCGGCACGCCGGACAAGTGAGCCTGCCCGGCGGCGCAACCGATCCAGGAGAGACACTGAGCGAAACGGCGCTCAGGGAAGCCTCCGAGGAGATTGGCGTCGATCCCGCGACCGTGCGGATCCTAGGCGAGCTGACGCCGGTCCACGTGGTCGTCAGCGGCTTCACGCTGCACCCGGTGGTTGGCGTCACGGATCGGCCGCCGAGCTTCATCGCAGCGCCGGGTGAAGTGGACGAGATCCTCGAGGTCTCGCTCGACGATCTGCGCGATGCGTCCCGCATCGGACGCGGTACGCGCATCCGCGAAGGCGTCGCGGTGGAATACCCCTACTTCGATCTCCTTGGACATCAGGTCTGGGGCGCAACCGCCATGATCCTCGGCGAATTCATCTGCCTGATCTAGTGCGCGTCCGTCGTCCTCTGCGCCAGCCACTAGTCTAGAAGCCATCTCACAAACCTGAACTCTCTTCCACACGCTGGGAAGGATCTCATCGTCTCGGTATCGCCGCGGCGGGCTGGCCGGCTCGGACCGCCGGCTTCGACAGCGCGGAAAAAATGGCCCCTCCGTCTGGCCTGACGCCGATCGGTGGGGCGAGGCGCGTGGCGGCCGGCGGCCCTCGGAGCGCGCCGACGCGCCGCATCAGCCGGAACGCGCGCGGAGCGATTCCTCCCGGCGCCTTCCAGCCGTGTGATCCTCCAGGCTCGAAGTACGACCGGCGGCCCGCGGCGCCTGATGCCGGACGCGCGAGCCAGCTCGTAGGCGCCGGGGCTGCGGCAGCGCACGAGTCGAAGCGCGCGTTCCCGGTGCGCGGAGCGGGCCGCGGGCCGCCACGCGCATCGCCCCACCGATCGACATTCGCAGCACGCTACGGCGTGGGCCGGACCGAGTAAGCGGGCCCGTGCGGACCGCGTGACCGGCTCGATCAGCGGCGCTTGGTTCGACGAAGCGGCCGACCGTCTTGCGTCCGGCGACGCCCGCGGCGGTGCGCGCGATCATCTCGATGCCGTAGCGCGCCGGAGGCGCGTCGAGCGCGTCGCTGTCGTAGCCGCGGTCGCCGATCAGGCGCGTCGGGAGCTCGGGGAGGAAGCGCGCGTCGAGCGTGGCGGGTCGAGGTGGGGCTCATACGGCGAAGCGCTGGCCACGTGCCCGGCGAGAGGAAGACCATGGCGGTCGCAGATCGCCGTGACTTTGCTCCCTTTACCACGGCGGGTGGGCAACGGCAGCGCCCCTTGTCGCCCCGGCGAAGGTGGCATCGACGAACGCTTCGGTGAGATGCGATTTCGCCGCGGTCGCGCAGGTCTTCGGCGAGTCGCTGGAGCAATCGGTCCAAGCGGCCGCTCCGTGCCTGTTGAAAGCGGCGGTGACACGTGGATACGGCGGATACCGCGGCGGCAGGTCGTGCCACGGCGCGCCGGTCCGGAGGACCCAGAGCACGCCATTCAAGACGGCGCGCGGATCGGTCCACAGCCGGCCGCGCCCGTCGGGACGTCGCCGCGCCCGAGACGTCGGTTCGAGCATCGGCCCACTGCTGATCGGTGAGGTCCATGCCGTCGAGTGCGACGGCGATCGTAACTTGTTCACCGCCCCGCGTTGGGGTATCGAGCTACTAGTCTAGTGCGCGCCGCTTGCCGTGGCGCGGACCGCATACAAGTGGCTCTCCCCTCGGATGTAGATGGACCCTCCGGCGAGTGCCAGCGACGCGTACACGGGCTCGCCGATTGAGTTCGTCTTCAGGATTTCGTGCGCGGGTCCTGCCTTGATGACGAACGTGTCGCCATCCTCGCTCGTGGCCAGCAGTCGATCGGCGTACGCGACGAGGGACGCCGTGAACGTGGCCGGCACTGGCGGACGTCCGCCCTCGTACACGACGGCGCCGGTCAACGCGTCCAGGCACGTGATGATGCCCGTATCGGTCATCAGGTAGAGATGGCTTCCAACGAGAATCGGCGACGGCACATACGCCGTGCCCTTGCGGTACCGCCACACGACCGACGGCGAGTTCGTGAGGTCGCCGGATCCGCCCAGCCTGATCGCCAACGCCCGCTTGGCCTGACTGCCAGCCGAGAGGAACACCAGGCCGTGACCGGCGACAGCGCTCGGAATCGGGTGGCTCTCCGTACCGTTCGCGCGCCAGAGCTCACGCCCTGTTCGCGGATCGTAGGCAATCACGGCCTCCGCGCCGGCGGCAATCATCTCCACGCGGTCCGACGTCCGGACGACGAGCGGCGTCGCCCAGCTTCGCCTCGTCGTTCTCGTCTGGCGCCAAACCTCGCTCCCGTCATTCCGCGCCAGGGCCACGATGAACGACCCCGTGCCCATCTCCTGATCGCACTGCAGGATGAGGAGGTCCTCGAAGATGATGGGCGACGTGCCCGGACCCATTCCAGCCTTGGCGATTCCGCCGAGCGACTTCTTCCACAGCAGCGCGCCGTCGAGATCGAACGCGTACAGCCCCGCGGACTCGAAGAACGCGTACACCGCCTTGCCGTCGGTCGCCATCGTGGAGGACGCGTACGTGTTCTTGCGATGTCGGTTGTCGTACATGACACCGTCGTAGACCGTGCGATCCCACAACGTTCTGCCGGTCTTCGCGTCGAACGCCAGCACCTTGAGCGTGTAGAGATGATCGACGCCGACGCTGTCGGGATGGAGGTAGCCCGGCTTCAAGTCGAACGTCAGGTGGTCGGGCGCCTTGTGATCTGCCGGCGCCTTTCCACCTTCGATCGACGTGGTCAGAAAGATCCGATCGCCCCAGACGATGGGCGACGAATGTCCGCGGCCGGGCACGGCAGTCCTCCACGCGATGTTCCGCTTGGGCGACCATTCGTCGACGTACGTCGTCGCGGCCGAGAGCCCAAGGCCGTCAGGGCCGCGCCACTGAGCCCAGTTGTCGTCGACGCCGGCCGCGCGCGAAACCGGGAGTGCCGCGATGAACGCTGAAACTGCCGCGGCCAGGATCACTTTCATGGGCGATAGCATAGCAGCGCGCGGATAGCCGCTTTCGCGCCGCAACCGAAGATTCTTCCGCCTGAAGGCGGAAGCCACCGGTCCCGTACTCACATCGCGTGGCCACCGTTCGCCAATCGCGTGGCTTCCGGCTTCAGCCGGACGACTCGTGTAGCGTCCGGCTTCAGCCTGACGACTCGTGTAGTGTCCGGCTTCAGCCGGACCGTGATCCGGACGGCTACTTCAGGGCGGTCGTTGCGTCGATTCGCATGGCGCGTGCCGCGGGAATCGCGCCGGCCGCGAGCGCCACGCCGACGAGGAGTGCGATGACGGCGACGTACGTGGCGGGATCGGTGGGCGTCACCCCGAACAACTGGCCCGAGAGCACGCCGGTGAGCGCCGCCGAGGCCGCGAGGCCGGCCGTCACCCCCGCCGCTGCCAGCCAGATCGCCTTGCGCAGCACGAGGCGCAGGACGTCCTGTCGCCGCGCGCCGAGCGCGGACCTGATCGCGAACTCTCTCGTGCGCTGCGCGACCGAGTACGCCATCACGCCATAGATCCCGACAACCGAGAGCACCAGCGCGAGCGCGCCGAACGCCGAAATCAACGTCGACATGAATTGCGGGCGCGACAGCGACCGCGCGATGTGCTCGTCCATGGTCGTGACGCGCGAAATCGGCTGTGCAGCGTCCAGCCGCTGGACGGCCGCACGCAGCGACGGTACGAGCGTGCGCGGATCGGTGGCGGTGCGAACGACGAACGCCATCGACGAGAACGAGTTCTGAGTGAATGGCTGACAGATCTCGGGCCGCGGCGGCGTCGCGGGACCGAGATGCCGGATGTCGCCCACGACGCCGACGACCGTCATCCACGGGTTCGAGCCGTCGCGGCCGATCCGCAGACGCCGGCCGATGGCGCTCTCACCGGGCCACTGCTGCCGCGCGAGCGTTTCGTTCACGATGGCCACGGCGGGGGCGTCCCTGGTGTCGGACGCACGGAAGTCGCGGCCCGTCACGATTGGAATACCCATGGCCGCGAAGTACGACGGCGTCACGACCTGATATCCCGCAGAAGGCTGCTGCGCAGGCGACGCCACGGGTTTGCCCTCGACCGAATACTGGGCGTTGAAGTCGTCGCCGCCGATCGGCAGCGTCACGGCGGCGCCAGCGCGGACGACCCCCGGCAATGCGCGGATGGCCGCAAGGGTTTCATCGTAGAACGCCACTTGCGACGCCTGGAACCCGGCGCGTGGACCGCTCAGGACCATGTCGAACGTCAGCAGGTTTTTTGTATCGATGCCGGTGTCGACCCTGGTGAGCGTCGCAAAGCTGCGAAGGAGGAGGCCGGCGCCGACGAGCAGCACCAGTGCGACGGCAATCTGAGCGGCGACGAGGGCGTCGCGCGCGCGTCCGCCGCGCGGGCCGGCGGATCCTCTGGCGTATCCATCGTTGAGATCGGCAGTGAGCGCGCCGGTGGAGACATGCCACGCCGGCACGATCCCGAAGAAGATTCCGCTCAGGACGGTGACGCCGAGCGTGAATGCCAGGACCGGCGCGTCGATCCCGGAGTCGCCCAAGCGCGGAATGTCAGCGGGCGCCAGCGCAAGAAGCGTCGATCGCGCCCACCACGCGAGCAGCAGTCCCGCCGCCGCGCCGCCGAACGCCAGCAACATCGACTCCGTCAGCAGCTGGCGAACGATCCGGTAGCGGCCCGCGCCGAGCGCGAGCCGCATGGCGATCTCCCGCCGCCGGGCCGTCGCGCGCCCGAGGAGCAGGCCGGCCGCGTTCGCGCAGGCAATGGCGAGCACGAATCCGACCGCGCCCATCAAGACCAGCAGCGGCTGCCGCACGACGCCGAACAGCTGCTCGCGCATCGGCTGCACGACCGCGCCGAGGTTCGCGTCTTCACGCGGGTGCTCCGCCGAGAGGCGGGCCGAGAGCGCATCGGCCTCGGCCTGGGCCTGCGCCGCTGTCGCACCTGCTTTCAAGCGGCCGACCGCGCGAAGGAAGCCGATGCGGCGATCGGCCGAGAGGTCCTGCCGTGGATCGTCGCTCGGGGTGCGAGGGATGTCGTGGCCCGCGGCTGGAATCCAGAGCTCGGGGGGCTGCGCGCTGCTCGATCCTCTTGCGGTGATCGCGGGCCATCCGAAGTTCTGCGGCGCGACCGCCACGACGCGGCGCGCGCGCCCGTTGATCGTGATCGTGCGCCCGATGATCGAGGCGTCCGACGCGAATCTCCTGGTCCACAACCCGTGGCTCAACACGATCGCATCCGGATCCGCCGCCTTCGCGTGAAAGAACTCTCCGAGCCCTGGCCTCACGGCAAGGACGTCGAAGAAGCCGGAGGAGACGCTCGACGCCGGCAGCCGTTCCGGCTCGCCGCCCCCCGTCAGGTTCACGGAGAAATGGCTGATGCCCGAGAGGCCCTCGATCGTCGTCAGGCGCTCACGGAAATCGAGGAACCGCGCGGGCACGAGCGGAATGCGCTGACCGTTCGACGTCGACCATACGAAGATCAGCTGCCCCGCATCGCGGTACGCGAGCGGCCGCAGCAGCACGGAATTGATTACGCTGAAGATCGCGGTGTTCGCGCCGATGCCGAGAGCCAGCGTGGCGAGCGCCACTGCGGTGAACGCCGGGCTCCTTCGGAGCGATCGAACCGCGTACGACAGGTCCTGCCGGAAGTCGCTGAACATGGTAAGAGGTTAGACGGTGCCATGAATCACCGGGATAGCCGCCGCCGGCACGATTCCCCGAAAACCGGGCGCGTTCGCCTCGATCGGGCCCTGTCGAAGCTCGGCGTCGCTTCGCGTTCGGAAGCGAAGCGCCTGATCCTCTCGGGCTGCGTCACCGTCGGCACGCAGATCGTCACCGATCCGGCGTGGTCCGTCATCCCTGAACGGACGCGCATTGCGATCGACGGTCGCGCCACGCCCGAGACGCGATGGCGCACGATTGCCTTCAGCAAACCGCGCGGCGTCGTGACGACGCGGCGGGATCCCGAGGGTCGGCGCACGGTTTTCGACGTCCTGGGAGAGGACGGCCGCTCGCTGGTCGCCGTCGGCCGGCTGGACATGGCCAGCACGGGGCTGCTTCTGCTGACATCGGACACGCAGCTTGCGGCGTGGCTGACAGATCCGGACAATGGCGTCGTCCGGCGCTATATCGTGACGGCCAGGGGCGCCGTGCTCGATGGTGGCGCGCGCGCCATGATGCAGGGCGTCGACGGTCTCCGCGCACGGACGGTCGACGTGCTCAAGCGGTCCGCGCGAGAGACCCACCTCGCGATCGAGCTGACCGAAGGGCGCAATCGCGAGATTCGCCGGCTGCTTCAGGCGGTGGGCCACGAGGTGACCCGGCTGCTGCGCGTCTCGTTCGGCGGGATCGAACTGGGCACCTTGCAGCCAGGGGAATGGCGCGAGGTAGAGCGCGACGAGATCGCGGCGGCGTTTCCAGGATTCACGAGGTAGTGACAAGATAGTTGCTGTGCTGAGCCGTTGGGCCGTCGTTCCGATTCTTTGCGCGCTGCTGGCCGGCTGTCTTGGCACCCGGCCACACACCGGCTTGCGCACACCAAAGGCCGTGACGCGGCTGACGCTCGTCGGTCAGTTCAGCCGGCCGCCGCTCGAACGCTTCCCTCCAGTGATCGGTTTGCCGTTAGGCGGGATCTCCGGACTCGCAGCGAACGGATCGGGCAGCGATCTGTTCGGGGTCTCAGACGCGCAGCGCGGCGGACGGATTTACCGGTTCCGGGTCGATGGGCTGGGCTCGTCGTTCAGCGTGGCGCCGACCGACGTGGTGTCGCTCGAGGCTTCCGGCCTGGCGAATCTGCCGGACCATGAGGCGGTCGTCGCGCTCCCCAACGGAAACTATCTCATCGGCACGGAAGGGACAGGACGCGAACCTCGTCGTCCGCCGTCGATCGACGAATACGCGCGGTTCGGGACGTTCGTGCGCCGGCTGCCGCTCCGCGAGCGGTACGTTCCGGAACCGACTGGTGCCGTGACTCGCGGCGCCCGCGGAAACGCCGGCTTCGAAAGCCTGACGGCCACGCCTGATTTCGCTCGCCTGTTCGCAGCGGTCGAAACCGCGTTGATCCAGGATGGCCCACCCGCAAGCTTCGACGCCGGCGCGCAGGCGCGCATACTCGAGTACAAGCCGCACGGTGACTCGTACGAGCCAGCCCGGGAGTTCGTGTACAACCTCGAACCGCTCGAAAAACCGCCGTTCAAACCCGGATTCTTCGTCAACGGCCTGGTCGAGCTCCTCGCGCTGAACCGTACGACGTTCCTTGCGCTCGAGCGCGGGTATGTCGAGGACGAAGCCAAGACGGCCGCCAGCCGGAACACCATCAGGCTCTATCGCATCTCGCTCACGGGCGCGTCGGACGTGTCGGAGTTCGACTCGCTGAAGGGGCACCCGGAGATCGTGCCGGTCTCGAAGACGCTCCTGCTCGATTTGTCGACCGTCCCCGGGCTCAGCCCCGAACTCGCGCCGTCGCTCGACAACTTCGAAGGCATGGCGTTCGGGCCGAAGCTGCCCGATGGACGCGCGACACTCATCCTCGTGAGCGACGACAACTTCCAGACCTCGCAGCGAACGTGGTTCCTCGTCTTTGCGATAGAGTAACGAGGACGGTCCGCACTACAGACGCGGTCCGGCTAAAGCCGGACCGTGCGCGTAGCGTCCGGCTTTAGCCGGACCGTGCCTGTAGTGTCCGGCTTCAGCCGGACGACGGCGGACAAGCAGCGTCCGGCTGCGGCCGGACCAGGAGAGGTCAGCGAAATGAACGTACCGGTCGTCGAAGCCATCAACCGTCAGGTCAACTCGGAGCTGAGCGCCTCGTACTCCTACCTCGCGATGTCGGCATGGTGCGAAGGGCAGAAGTTCACGGGCGCCGCGCGGTGGCTGCGGCTCCAGAGCCAGGAAGAGTATCTCCACGCGATGAAGCTCTTCGACTTCATCCTGGCGCGAAACGCCAGGGTGGAGCTGAAGCCGCTGACCGAGCCGCGCCAGGAGTTCGGCACGCTCGCGGAGGTCTTCGAGCGCGCGCTGGATCAGGAGCAGGAAGTCAGCCGGCAGATCGACGCGCTCTACGAGACGGCGTTCAAGGAGAAGGCGTTCGCCGCCGTCGCGGAGCTCCAGTGGTTCCTCACCGAACAGGTCGAGGAGGAGAAGGTCGGGCGCGAGATCGTCGCGAAGTTCAAATTGATCGGCAACGACCCGGCGTCGATCCTCGACATGGATCGTGACCTCGGGGCGCGCACGGCGGTGGAAATGCCGCCGGCGTCGGCCTGATCGACGATGCGGAACCCTGGCACCGCGGCGGTGCTGAGCGTGCTCCTTCCGGGCCTCGGACAGTTCTACAACGGCGACTTCCTCCGGGGCGTATTCTGGCTGATCGTCACGCCGGGCCTCTGGATCGGATCGGGCGGGACGCTCGGCTGGATCTGCCACGTGATCTCGGGCGCCACGGCCTACCACCGCGCCACGCGCAAAAACGTGCTCCAGAGGGGATAGCTTCAGGATGGAAGCGTTTCAAGGAAACGGAACCACGATGATCAAGTACGCCACTGCGTTGATGATCGCGCTCGCGGCCTCGTCCGCGTGCTCCCCCGCCGAGCGGCCCGCGCCGCCGCCAGCCGCCGCGCCCGTCAAAGTGCCGGTCGCAAGCTTCCCGGCGATCGATCCGGCGGCAATCCTCGAGCACACGAAGGCGCTGTCGTCCGACGATTTCCAGGGACGCTTCCCCGGATCTCCGGGCGAGGAAAAGACGGTCAACTACATCACTGCGCAGTTCCAGAAGCTGGGGCTCAAGCCCGGCAACACCGACGGAACATACATCCAGAAGGTCCCGCTCATCGGCATCACGGGCGCGGAAGCAAAGCCGCTCGCCATCACGGGAAAGGGACGCGCGACGCTCAAGTGGAAGGACGAGGTGGTGGCCTGGACCAAGCACGTCGCCGACGGCGCCAGCATCGCGGACTCCGACATGGTCTTCGTCGGCTACGGTGTCGTCGCACCCGAGTACGACTGGGACGACTTCAAGGGCGTCGACCTCAAGGGCAAGACGATGGTCGTCCTCGTGAACGATCCGCAGATCCCGGACGTCTCCGATCCGTCGAAGCTCGATTCGAAGGTGTTCAACGGCACCGCGATGACGTACTACGGCCGCTGGACCTACAAGTACGAGGAAGCCGCGCGCCGCGGAGCGGCCGGCGTGTTCATCGTCCACGAGGAACGCCCGGCGGGATACCCCTACGAAGTCGTGCAGGGTTTTCTCGGCGAGCGATTCGATCTCGTCACACCGAACAAGAACATGGATCGCGCAAGCGTCGAAGGCTGGCTCTCGCTCCCTGCCGCCAAAAAGGTGCTCAAGATGGCCGGACAGGACTTCGACGCCTTGAAGAAAGTGGCGACGACGCGCGACTTCAAGCCGGTGCCTCTGGGGCTGAAGGCGTCGATGGCGCTCCGCAACACCAATCGCTCGATCGATTCCCGCAACGTCCTCGGAAAGATCGAGGGGACCGACCCGGCGCTGAAGAACGAGTACGTCGTGTACTCGGCGCACTGGGATCATCTCGGGATTGGCGATCCGGATCCGGACAACAAGGCGGACACGATCGCCAACGGCGCGCTCGACAACGCGTCCGGCGTCGCGTCGCTCCTCGAGATGGCGCGCGCCTTCACCCGGGTGACGCCGGCGCCCAAGCGGTCTGTACTGTTCCTGATGGTCACGGCGGAAGAACAGGGGCTGCTCGGCTCGCAGTACTACGCCGTCACGCCCGTTTATCCGCTCGCGAAAACGGTCGCGAACATCAACGTCGACGGCGTGAACCAGTGGGGCCGGACGAAGGACATCACCGTCATCGGACTCGGCGCGTCAGACCTCGACGACTACCTGCGCGACGCCGCCGCCGAGCAGAGCCGGACGCTTCGTCCCGATCCGGAATCCGAGAAGGGCTTTTACTACCGGTCGGATCATTTCAACTTCGCCAAACAGGGCGTGCCTGCGCTCTACACCGACTCCGGCGTCGAGTTCATCGGCAAGGCGCCCGGCTACAGCCAGGAGAAGCGCGACGAGTACACCAAGAAGGACTATCACCAGCCGTCCGACGAGGTGAAGCCGGACTGGGATCTCTCCGGCGCCGTCGAAGACACGTCGCTGCTGATGGCGGTCGGCTACCGCGTGGCAAACGCCGAGAAGTTTCCTGAGTGGAAGGCGGGGAACGAATTCAGGGCGAAGCGGGAAGAAACGCTGAAGAAGTAGATCTATTTTTCTTTCGGGTCCTCCAGAGTACGTATAGCCGTGCAGCCCCTCCTCGTAGAAATCGAGCATGCGGCCTGACTCCTCGTAGCTGATCCTTCCTTCGCGCACGGCGAGCTCGACGTCGTTCCGCAGCTTGCGGACGAGCTCGTCGGCGCTGAAGTCGACGTAGTCGAGCACTTCCTTCACGGTGTCGCCCTTGATCACCGCGTCGAGCACGACGCTGCCGCGCTCGTCGAGGCTGACGTGCACGGCGTGCGTGTCCCCGAAGAGGTTGTGCAGGTCGCCGAGGATCTCCTGGTACGCCCCCGTCAGGAACACTCCGAGGTAGTACGGATCCCCGTTCACCGTGTGCAGCGGGAGCGTCCGCTTGACGTCGCGCCGATCGATGAACTGATCGATCTTTCCGTCCGAGTCGCAGGTGATGTCGCCGAGCACCGCGCGGTGCGTGGGCGGCGTGTTGAGCATGTGAATCGGCATCACCGGGAACAGCTGCTTGATCGCCCAGCTGTCGGGACAGGACTGGAAGAGCGAGAAATTGCAGAAATACGTGTCGGCCATCGTGTCGTCGAGGCCCTGCAAGTCCTCCGGGATGTCGTCCATCTGCGCGACGAGGCGCTTGAGCTTCGTGAGGATCGCCCAGTACAGGTTCTCCGCCTGGCTGCGCTGCTCGAGCGGCAGATACCCGCCGCTGAACAGGCTCAGCGCCATGTCGAGCGCCTGCTGCGCGTCGTGATAGCTCTCGAGCGCGTTCCGCGCGGTGAGGTTCTGATAGGTCTCGAGCAGATCGATCAGCGGCTGCTCGGCTTCCTCCGGCGCGATCGACTCGGGAATCTTCTCTTCACCGAAGGCGGAAACGCCCAGCACGTTGAAGATGAGCACGCTGTGATACGCCACGATCGCGCGCCCGCTCTCCGACACGATCGTCGGATGCTTCACGCTGGCGTCGTCGCACACGCTCTGGATGTGATAGACGACGTCGTTCGCGTACTCCTCGAGGGTGTAGTTGACGCTCGACTCGAAGTTCGTCTGCGATCCGTCGTAGTCGACGCCGAGGCCGCCACCGACGTCCAGGAATTCCAGCCCGGCTCCCGCCTTCACGAGCTCCGTGTAGATCCTGGCCGCCTCGTTCAGCGCGCCCTTGACGATGCGGATGTTCGGGAATCTGGCTGCCGAGATGGAAGTGCAGGAGCTTGAAGCAGTCCTGCATGCCGTGGACCTTGAGCTCCTCGAGGCCCCGCAGCACTTCGGTCACGGTCAGGCCGAACTTGGATCGGTAGCCGCCGGAGCCCTGCCAGCGTCCGCCGCCCCTGGCCGCAAGCTTGACGCGCATCCCGATCTTCGGCCGGACGCCCACCTTCTCGGCGTACTTCAGGATGAGGCCCAGCTCGGTGTACTTCTCGACCACCGGAATGACCGTGCGCCCGATCTTCTGCGCGAGCATGGCCATCTCGATGAACTCGGCGTCCTTGAACCCGTTGCAGATGATCGGGGTGTCGTTGTACGCCGAGGCGGCGACCGCCAGCAGCTCCGGCTTCGAGCCTGCCTCGAGGCCGAAGCCGTATTCGCGGCCGAAATCGAGGACCTCCTCGACGACCAGGCGCTGCTGGTTCACCTTGATCGGATAGACGCAGATGTAGCCGCCCCTCGTACTGGTGCTGGGTGATGGCGGACTTGAAGGCGTTGTGAATGTCGCCGACGCGGTGGCGCAGGATGTCCCTGAAACGGATCAGCACCGGCAGCTGGATGCCGCGGAGCATCAGGTGATCGGTGAGCTGCTTGAGGTCGATGGCGCGCGACGGATCCTTTTCCGGGTGCACGAGGACGTGCCCCGCCTGCGAGATCGAGAAGTAGCCCTTGCCCCAGCGATCGACCTCGTAGAGCTCGGTGGCGTCGTTGACGGTGAAAACCTCGCCCGTCTGCCAGTTACGGTGCGCCCGGGTGGCGGATGTGTTCACGGAAAACATGATACAGAGGTTGTGGAGATCGGACCACATATAAGTGAGCGAGACAGTCGGCAGTCGGCAGTCGAGAGTCGTCAATCTCAGTCGGCAGTCTCAGTCGACGGTCGGCAGTCGGTGCCGTCCTGCTTCCAACGTTCCGGCCGTCGGCGACGTCTTGTTCGTCATGTTCGCCCGCGGCTCGCGCCGCTCAGGACGCCGGCGCCGCCCTCACTACCGACTCGAGCCTTGCCGCGTGCCCGGCCGACGCCGACTGTCGACTGTCGACTGTGACTACCGACTGAGACTACCGACTGGCGACTGCCGACTGACGACTGAGTGGTAGGGACGAAAGGCATCCTTGGCGGGACGAACGGCCGCCCGTCAAGGACGGGCTGCATTTACCCGGACTTGACCGGAGAAGTCCAACTTTTTTGCGGGTTTACAGGGCGCGCCTCGTGAATTTTGACAAGACGAAACGACCGGTTCCTACGTCTAACACCAAGCAATGTGTTTCACCACGGCCGAAGGACTACCCGACCGGACATGAAGCCCCCCGCCGATCGGAAACTGGACCTCCAGGGCGCCGGGACTGACGTCCCCGCGGTCGCACCGCCGCGGTACGGCCTCCACTGGTCGATCGTCTTCATGGCGACGACGATGCTGGCGCTGTTCTCGTCGCTGCTGGCGTGGCGGTTCTCCGTGTCGGCCGGCTACCCCACGACCAACTGGCGCACGGTCGTCATCCTCAACTCGTCGTACTGGTATCTCTGGGCGCTCTTCACGCCGGCCATCATCTGGCTCTCGCAACACTTCCGTTTCGAGCGGCAGGGTCTCTGGCGCGCCCTGCTCGTCCACCTCCCGTCCGTGCTGATCTTCTCTCTCACGCACATCGCCACGATCAGCGGCGTGCAGTGGTGGCTCGCGCGAACCCAGGGGCGCCCCTTCTCGTGGATCTCGGAAGTCCAGCGCTCGGCGCTGCTGAACTTCGACTGGGAGATGATGACGTACTGGACGATCGTCGGCCTGAGCCACGCCGTCCTCTACTACCGCGAGTCCAAGGACCGCGCCCTGCGAACCTCGCAGCTCGAAACGCGGCTCGTCGAGGCGCAGCTGAAGACGCTGCAGCAGCAGCTCCACCCGCACTTCCTCTTCAACACGCTGCACGCCGTCTCCGCGCTCATGCACCGCGACGTGGAGGCCGCCGATCGCACGCTGATGCGGCTGAGCGACCTGCTCCGGCTCACCCTGGAGAACATCGGCCAGCAGGAAATCCGACTGCAGGCCGAGCTCGATTTTCTCGCGAAGTACCTCCAGATCGAGCAGACGCGATTCGCGGATCGCCTGGTCGTCCGCTTCGACGTGCAGCCGGAGACGCTCGACACGCTCGTCCCGAACCTGATGCTCCAGCCGCTCGTCGAAAACGCGATCAAGCACGGCGTCGCGCGGAAGACCGGGCCGGGACACATCGACATCTCCGCCCGGCGCGACGGAGACAAGCTCCACCTGGAGGTCCGGGACGACGGCGTGGGGCTCTCCGAGGACGCGCTGACCGCGCTCCAGAAGGGGATCGGCGTGTCGACGACGCGGGCGCGCCTCCAGCACCTCTTTGGTGCCGACTATCGCTTCGAGTTCCACCGGCAGACGTCGGGCCTGACCGTGGTCGTCGCGATTCCATGGCGAATCGACACGTCCGAGGACACGGGCCCGAGCAAGGCGCAGGCCGAAGCGCGCGGCCTGGCCGGCGTTTACCGCCCCGGGCGCGAGATGAGCGAGATCGCGCGGCAGCACTGAGCGCCATTACGAAAAAGACACCCAGGCATCGACGCACGGACAACGACTAACACGGATACGAGGGCATCATGGACACCAATCGAATGACCACGCCACCCGCCGTCGAAACTCCGGTCCCGGGGAACATGCACCGGACGACTGCCGTGAAAAAGATCAAGACGCTGATCGTCGACGACGAGCCGCTCGCGCGGGAACGGCTGGTCGCCCTCCTCGGTGGCGAAGCGGACATCGAGGTGGTCGGCCAGGCTCGCGACGGCGAGGAAGCCGTGACGGCGATCCAGGATCACTCGCCGCAGCTCGTGTTTCTCGACGTCCAGATGCCGCACATGAACGGCTTCGAGGTGATCGAGGCGGTGGGCCCCGATCGCATGCCGCTCGTGATCTTCGTGACGGCGTACGATCAGCACGCGCTCAAGGCGTTCCAGGTCCGCGCGCTCGACTACATCCTGAAGCCGTTCGATCGCGAGCGCTTCAGCGATGCGCTCCAGCGCGCGCGCCGTCAAATCGAGCGCGAGGAGACCGGAGACCTCGGCCGTCGCCTGCTCGCACTCGTCAAGGACCTGCGGCGCGATCAGCCGCGGACGGATCGACTCGTCGTCAAATCAGGCGGCCGCCTGTTTTTCCTCCGCATGGACGAGATCGACTGGATCGAAGCCGCGGGCAACTACGTCCGCCTGCACGTCGGCACGACCTCGCACCTGCTGCGGGAAACGATGAACGCGATCGAGGGCCGGCTGGATCCCGAGAAGTTCTTCCGCATCCATCGCTCGCGCATCGTGAACATGGAGCGCATCCAGGAAATGCAGCCCTGGCTGAACGGCGAGTACGCCGTCGTCCTGCGCACCGGTACCAGGCTCACGCTCAGCCGCGGGTATCGCGAGAAGCTCCAGGAACGGCTGGGGCGCTGATTGCGGATTGGGGATTGCGGATTGAATCCCATTCACCAATCCGCAATCCGCGATCGGCAATCGTCTACTTCATTCGAAACAACCCCTCGTCGAGGGGCAGGTTGAACTCGACCTGTTCGTAGTGAAACTCGGCGGCGAGCTTGCCGTTGACGGTCTGCCGGATCGTGAACGGCACCATCATGTCGTTAACCGGCTTGTAGTTCGACAGCTCGGTTGCCAGCGTGCTTTTGTTGCCGCCCTGCTCGACTTCCATGGAGATCCGCTCTTCGAGGAATGTTTCCGGGTTGAGGTGGATCTCCTGCACGACGCCGTTCTTCTTCGTGACCTTCAGGCGTGGACCGGCGCCGGTGGTCTCGGCGGGCAGGAGCTCGACCTTGTAGCCCTTCTTCTCGTAGTCGAGCAGCGCGCTGTCGAAGTCGTCGGCGTCCTGGCGCGTGCGATCGGCGGCCGGGCCTGTGATTTCCTGGGCACGACCGCCCATCGCCGGGTTGATCCCCCACAGCATCTTCCCGTCGAACGCGACGACCTGCGTCTGGCCCTCGGCCGTCAACTCCCGCCGCATCAGGTTCGGGCGCATCGTCCAGAGGGTTACCGGGAGATCGCCGCGCGGGCCCTTGATGCGACCCTTCGTCTTGACCGATGTAATCGCGCGCAGTTTTTCCGCGCCTCCCTTTGCTGCCAGGTTCTTCGCGACGACCTCATCGACCGTCGTGGCCTGCGCGGCGGTGAATGCCGCGCAGCCCACGACAATCGCGACGAGGCCGGAGAGTTTCCGGACGAGTGGCATCAGCACGCTCCCCTGTTGATCGGTCGGCGTTCCGGGCTAGACGCTTCGCTTACGCATGAGCATGCGGTAGAGCGCCAGCAGGATGACCGACCCGATGATTGACATGAAATAGCCGGCGACCTGGTTGGGACCGTACAAGCCCAACGCCCTGCCCACCAGGCCCCCCACCATGGCACCCGCGATCCCGAGAAGGATGGTGACCATGATCCCCCCCGGATCGTCGCCGGGCATCAGAAGCTTGGCCAGCGCGCCGACGACGAGACCGAACACAATCCACGAGAGAATCTCAAACATGACCGCCTCCTTTTGCGTCCCGGCTCGGGATGCAAGCTGACGACCAGGGCATGGACGGACTCGAGCGGCGATACCGCCGCTGAGCGTACACCAACTGGCCGGGGAAGGCTGAGGCTGAAGATGAGCGTCTTCAGCGGGTCCGCCTGAAGGCGGACACTACGGACACATGAAAAGCGGTTATGTGGTGGATCGGGCCGACGAGTGGTCGAGCAGGTGCTCGACATCGTCCACGTGGTCCGGGGAACCGGACCGAAGTGATTCGGTCATGCGATCGCTACCGGGCGTCGCCTCGTCGGCGAGGCCGCGCCCTCCCGACTGACCGAGGAGCGCGACCATCGGGCTCGTGCCGGTCAGCATGACGCCGGCCGCGTAGTAGGCGGCGATGAGCAGCACCGGCCAGAGGAGCCGCGATCCTGCCGCGGCGCACCCGAACGCCAGGATGGCGGCAACCATGAGATCGGCCGCCGTGCCGAGATACCGCGCGCGGCTCGGCGCCAGCGCGTTCCAGGAGCCGCCCGCGCGCCGCGCATGAGCCTGGTCGAAAGCGCTGAGCTCGGCGGCACCCAAGCGCCCGTCGGCCCCCTCGGGCACCGGCGGCTTGTACTGCTGCTCGAACCGCCGGAACACGTCGTCGGGATCGAGGCCAACCGCCTCGGCGTACGACCGCACGAACGCCCGCCGGAAAATCCCACCGGGCCACCGCGAGATGTCGTCTGATTCCAGACCTTCGAGGAGCGGCAGGGAGACCTTGGTGTTCTCTGAAATCGTCCTGAGCGTCAGCTCGCGACGTTCGCGTTCGGCTCGAAGATAGCTCCCGAGCGTGGGTGTCTCGTCCATCCTGTAGATCAGCAGGGTGCTTGGCGGAGTATGCGGTATCGAAGGGTTGTCTGCAAGCTGATCCTTCAGGCATAGTGCCCCCGTGCGCGCGGTACTCCTCCTGATCCCGCTCGTGCTGGCGGCCGCAGCCCTGCCGGCCGGCTCGCGGCGCGCGCGAGCGCTCCAGCCCCGCGGAACGGTCGAGGCGACGATGTCGAAGCAGGCAGGTGATCTCGAGGCCGTCGTCGCCGGATTCCGCGGCCGCATGGGCGTGGCGGCGATCGATCTTCGATCGGGCAGGACGATCGCGATCAACGCCGACGAGCGCTTTCCGACGGCGAGCACGATCAAGACGGCCGTCATGATCGAAGCCTGGCAGCAGGCGGCTGACGGACGGCTGTCCATGGACACGCTGATCCCTCTGAAGACATCGGACAGGGTCGGCGGCGCGGGCGTCCTGCAGGGGATGCACGAGGGCCTCGAGCTGACGGTCGGCGATCTCGTCCACCTGATGATCGTCCTCAGCGACAACACGGCGACGAACCTGCTGATCGAGCGGCTCGGCACGGCCCGCGTGAACGCGAGGCTCGATTCGTACGGGCTGCGTGAGACCAGGCTCTTCCGTCCCACGTTCCGCGACGGGCGGGCCGACGTGCTGCCGGAGCTGGAACGCCAGTTCGGGCTCGGCATGACCACGCCGCGCGAGATGGCGAAGCTGATGGCGACCATTGCCGACGGCAAGGCGGTCGATCGCAGGGCGAGCGACGCGATGATCGCGACGCTTCGACGGCAGCAGGATCGCGCGATGATCCCGCGGGACCTTCCTCCAGGCGACGGGCTCCAGATCGGGAACAAGACGGGAACCGACGAAGAAAAACTCGCGGGGCCCGACGGCAGGAAGCGTCACGTGCGCGCCGACGCCGCGATCGTGACCGCAGCGGATCTGACGTACGTGATCGCAATCTACGCGCGCGAGGTCGAAGACACGCGGTGGGGCATCGAGAACGAGGCGCTCACGACAGGCGCGCGCATCTCGCGGATGGTCTTCGACGATTTCAGGAAGGCACGCTGACGCGCGAGGGCGGGCCGATCAGAAGAGCGTTCGCTTCACGCCTTCATGATCGAGCAGCCAGCGCTTCCGTTCGAGACCACCGCCATAGCCGGTGAGGCTGCCGTTGCTGCCGATGATCCGGTGGCACGGAAGAATCACCGCAACGGGGTTCGCGCCGTTGGCCGCGCCGACGGCGCGGACGGCAGCGGGAGATCCGACACGCTCTGCAAGCTCCGCGTACGAGAGGGTCGACCCGGCTTTCACGGATCGGAGCCCCATCCAGACGGCCTGCTGAAACGGGGTTCCGTGCAGATCGACCTCAATCTCATCGAGGCTCTCGAGATCGCCGCGGAAATACCGTCGCAGCACGCTCACTGCGCCCCCCGGATCGGCGGACGACGCGACGTCCATGCCCGGATACCACGTGCCGAGCGAGGCACGCACTCGCGCCGTGGCCGGACCGAAATGGACGAGGCACACGCTCGATCCCTGCGCGGCAATGGTCAGTGTCCCGACCGGCGAGTCAATCGTGGCGAGGCCAACTGTTCGATCCATGGCGTCGAATTCAGCGTATCGCAACCTTTCCCGAATTCCCATCGTCTGATACCCTGACAGTCTAGGCTTCTGGCTCTGGAAGCCTCTCACCAACGGTCCGGCTAAGCCGGACAGTACAACCGAGACCAGGTTCATCGGAAATGGCAACAAAGACCGGCGCGAACGACATGCTGCACGGGACGCTCGACGCCCTGATCCTCAAGACGCTCACGTGGGGCGTGCGTCACGGATACGCCATCGCCCGGTGGATTGAGGAGACGACGGACGAAGCGGTCGTCGTCGAAGAGGGATCGTTGTATCCGGCGCTCTATCGGATGGAGCGTCGCGGGTGGATCGAGGCGGAGTGGGGAACGTCCGAGCTGGGCCGTAAGGCGAAGTTCTATCGCATCACGCCGAAGGGTCGACGTCAGCTTGCCGCCGACACCGAGCAATGGACGCGCTTCGCGGAAGGCGTCTCCAAGATTCTCCTTCCGACATGACGTTCGGACAGAGACTTCGATCGCGGTTCTGGAGGCCCCGCGTCGACGAGGAAGTCGAGGCCGAGCTCGCCTTTCACGTCGAGATGCGGACGCGCGAGCTCGTCGACCGCGGGATGAATCCCCGGGAAGCGCGCGAGGCCGCCATCGCCCGCTTCGTCGACATCGCGCGGGTCGGCGAGACGTGCCGCCTGCTCGGCAGGCAGAGGGACAACGACATGCGAAGAACGGAATACCTCTCGGAGCTCTCGCAGGACGTGAGGTTCGCCTGCCGTCAGCTCCTTCGCAATCCCGGGTTCAGTGCGATTGCGGTGATCACTCTGGCGCTTGGCATCGGCGCCACCGCGGCGATCTTCAGCGCCGTGCACTCGGTCGTGCTGCGGCCGCTACCGTTCCCGAACGCCGATCGAATCCTGGCGATCTACGAGGTGTTCAACGGGCGCAATGGCAACGTCTCGGCGGGCAACTTCGCCGACGGCGTCGAGCCGGTCCAGGCGTTCGAGGCAGTGACGGCCATTCAGTTCTCGAACTTCAACATCTCGGGGACGGGAGAAACGGAGCGGATCGTCGGTGCGCGAGCGACGGCCGGCTTCTTCGGCGTCTTCCCCATGGCGCCCGCGCTCGGGCGCGTGTTCACCCGCGACGAGGATCAACCCGGACGAGAACAGGTCGTGGTGCTGAGCCATCGTCTCTGGACGCGGCGCTTCGGCGCCGATGCTTCCATCCTCGGCCGCGAAATCGTCCTGAACGAGCGGCCTCACCAGGTCATCGGCGTGATGCCTGCCGCGTTCAACTACACCGCCGACAGCGAAGAGCTCTGGGTCCCGATCGCTTTCACCCAGCAGCGCCGGGCCACGCACGACGAACACTACCTTCAGATTTTCGCGAGCCTCAGGCCGGGGGCGACGTCGGCCCAGTCGGCAGCGGAGCTCGAGCGCAACGCAGTTCGGGTGCGGCGTGATTTCCCGCGAGAGGCGTCGGCGCTTTCCTTCTCGACGATTTCCGCCGTGGAGGATCTGGCGTTCTTCTACTCGGCGCGTCTCTACACGCTGCTCGGCGCCGTCGGATTCGTGCTCCTGATCGCGTGCGGCAACGTCGCCAATCTTCTCCTCGCGCGCGGCGCCGTCCGATCGGGCGAGCTCGCCATACGGTCCGCGCTCGGCGCCGGCCGCGCACGCATCATGCGTCAGCTCCTGACGGAGAGCATCGTCCTCTCGATCGTGTCCGCCGTCCTCGGCCTGGGCCTTGCCGCCGTCGGCATTCCAGCGCTCGTCGCGGCGGCGCCTCCGGGCGTGCCACGCCTCGAACAGACCGGGCTGGATGGCACCGTGCTCGCCTTCACGCTGATGCTTTCGCTGACCAGCGCCGCGCTGTTCGGGCTCGCACCTGCGCTGCGCGCCGCGAGGACCGACGTCCAGACGGTGCTCAAGGAAGGCGGGCGCAGTGCCGGGATGGGAGGCGTCCGCGATCGCCTGCGCACCGGGCTCATCGTGGCAGAAATCGCAGTGGCGCTGCTCCTGCTCGTTGGCGCCGGCCTGCTCATTCGGAGCTCGATCGCGCTGCAGCGAGTCGATCCGGGATTCGATCCCCGCGGCGTCCTCTCGACTCGCCTGTCGCTTCCCGCGGCGACCTACGCCGAACGCGGCACGATCGTGCAGACGTTCGAGCGGCTCGCCGAAGCGTCGTCGCAGATTCCAGGCGCGACGGCCGCAGCGATCACGACGCAGGCGCCGATGAGCCCCGGCGGAAACGGCAACGGTCTGCTGCCGGAAGGAAAGGCGATGGATCCCGCGAACCTGATTTCGAGCCGCCTGCGGATCATCACCCCGGGCTACTTCGAGGCGATGCGGATCCCGATTCTCAAAGGCCGGGGATTGACGGCCGCGGATCGCAGCGGCGGATTGAAAGTCATGGTCGTCAGCAAGTCGCTCGCCGAAGCGGCCTTCCCCGGACAGGATCCGATCGGCAAACGGATTGGGTGCTGCGAGCGCGGGCCGGACGGAAAGAGTGCCGACTACAAGACCATCGTCGGCGTCGCGGGCGACGTGCGTTCGCGCGGACCCGGCGAAGCAGCGTCGCCTGAGTTCTATCTGCCTCTCGACCAGGCTCCCGCCGAGGCTTGGGACTGGAACCAGCGTACTGCCTACATCGTGGTCCGCACGGACCTCGACGCAACCGCGATGGCGAATCCGATCCGCGAGGTCGCACGCAGGATCACGCCTGGCGTCCCGATCTTTCAAGTGAGAACGATGGAACAGCGCCTTCGTGATTCGATGGCCACCGCGAGGTTCAACACGCTGCTTCTCGGCCTGCTTGGCGCCATCGGCCTCGTGCTCTCGTCGGTTGGCATCTACGGGGTGATCGCTTACTTCGTCACGCGGCGGACGCAGGAGATCGGCGTCCGCATGGCGCTCGGCGCTTCGCGCCGCGACGTCCTGGGGCTGGTGTTCCGTCAGGCCGCATGGCCGGTGGGCATGGGGATCGCCGTCGGCCTGATGGCTTCGGTTGCGCTGACGCGCGTCCTGTCCTCGCAGCTCGTCGGCGTATCGGCCTACGATCCGTTGACGTTCGTCGCGATGGTGATCACGCTGGCGCTCGTCGCGCTCGTCGCAAGCCTGATCCCTGCCAGCCGCGCGGCAGGGCTCGATCCGACGAAAGCGCTCAATCGATCCTGAATCAGTCGGCTGTCGACTCAATCGTTCAGGCGCTTGTCAATGTCCGCCTTCGACAGCCATCTGCCGTTGACGACGACGCCGGCGATCCGCGAGCTGTTCGCGATACTCTCCAGCGGGTTGGCGTCGAGCAGCATCAGGTCGGCGCGGCGGCCGGCGGCGATCACGCCGTCGGTGGTACCGAAGTAGAGACCGACGTTGACGGTGCCGGTCTTGAGCGCCTGATATGGTGTGAGGCCCGCGTCGATCAGGGACTGCAGCTCGCGGTGGATGGAGAAACCCGGCACGTTCCACATCTGCGGCGCGTCGGAGCCGAGCGCGAACGGCACGCCCGCGGCGTGCATGTCCTTGATCAACCGACGCCGGATCGACAGCAGTTTCTTCCGCTCCTCGGGCGGAATCTTCTGGAAATTCTGCCGCTGCTTGGTCCAGTTCTCGATGTCGGTCGCCTGCAGCACGTACTTCATCTCCGGACGCGCCGCCAGCGCGGCGTCCGTCTCGTCGTTGAGCAGGTTGTCGAGGAGCACCTGGGTCGGGACCTGCCAGACGCCTGCAGCCTGCGTCGCCTTGACCAGCGCGGGAATCCCGGACTCGTCGACCTGCCCCATCAGGTTCACGCCGAAGAACTGCGACTCCGGATTCCCTTTCACCAGCGCCTCGACGTAGCCGTCGAGGTGATCGATGCTGCCATATCGCGCTTCGAGCGCGCGATGCAGACCGACGTCCGCGGGGACGTGCCCGGCAAACGGAATCTTGAGCTCGTGGGCCTTTGCCACCATCGCGTCGAACGCCTCGCGCGGCACGCCGGGATGGATCTTCAGGAGGTCGTAACCCATCTTCTTCTGGGCAATCACCGCCTCCACCGCAACGTCTTTCGTCGGCGCGGATTTCCCGTTGAACGACGGGCCGGACGTGTAGATTCGCGGGCCGAGCACGGCGCCGTTGACGACGCTCGCGCGATACGTCAGGTGCCTGGGATCGCCGAGCATGCCGCGAATGGTGGTGACGCCGCTCGCGACGTAGAGGAAAAGCGTCCGCTCGATCGCGGAGTCGGGGGCTTTGCCACCGGGAATGTGCGCGTGCATCTCGGCCAGCGCCGGCATCAGGAACTTGCCCTTGCCGTCGACGCGAACCGCGTCCGCGGGAACCTGCGCCGAGCCCGCCGGCGCGATTGAGGCGATCTTGCCGTCGCGTACGACGACGGTCTGGTTCTGGACGACGGCCTCCTTGTCCATCGGAATCACGGCGACGCCGACGAAGGCGGTGGCAGTCGGCTGCGCGTTCGGTTGAGACAGGAGCGCGACGCCGGCGCAGGCTGTGACGAGCGATGTGATGACGAGCAAGGCGCGGAGAGGTGTAGCCATGCGCAGGATGCTACACGATGAGCGCCGGAGATTTCACTTCACGACGACCCTGCTGCCCGCGACGTTGCCCGTTCCGTCGCGCGCGGTAATCTCGTGCGCGCCCGGCACGAGCGGCCACATGAGCGGCGACTCCGACGACGCCGACCCGATGCTCCGGCCGTCGACGTGCCACTCGATCGCGCCGGGCCGAGCAGAGACGACCCGCAGCGGCAGCGACTGGAACTGGCGTCGCAGCGTCGGATCGATGAAGTACACCGCGCCGGCCGGCGGATTGGAAATCACGAGCGGCTCGCGCGGCGTGGACGGCTCGCGTCGAGACGCCGTCAGCGCGGCGGCAGCACGCGGCTCGCTCAGCAGCCCGTTCTGGCGCGCCCACTGGCGGTACTTCGGAGGCCACATCACGATCAGCCCTTCGTCGCTCGTGTGATGCCAGCTGCACGGCAGCGCGTCCGAAGGCGCCATGCGCTCGCGCTGGCGCGACGGGCACCAGGAGTTCGCAGGCATCCCTGAGAGGGCGCACACCTCCTGTTCGACCAGACCTTCGGGAGCTGCAACGATTGGAGCGGAATCGAGCCCGCCGCCGGCGCCGTGCTGGCGGCGCGTGACGGCAAGCATGACGGCGTGGAAGATCGGCGCGGCGCCCGTCACGCCGGTGGACGACTTCAACGGCGTCCGATCGAAGTTGCCGACCCAGACGCCAACCGTCACGTCGCGCGTGTAGCCTATCGTCCAGTTGTCGTGATACGCCTGCGACGTGCCGGTCTTCACAGCCACCGAGAACGGAAACTCCAGGCTCCCTCCGCGCCCAAAGATGTACTCGCGCGCGTCATCGTCCGCCAGGATGTCCGAGATCCAGTACGCGGTCTGCGGCGAGACCAGCCGCTCCCGGCGCCTGGCTGCGGCGCGGGCCGGTTCCGCCTCCCAGGTTGGAGCGAACCACTCGCCGCCGCGCGCGAACGCCGCGTAGCCGGCGACGAGCTCGTCGAGGCGGACTTCGGCATTCCCCAGCGTCAGGCCGAGCCCGTAGTACGAAGGGGTACGGTCGAAGCTCGACATGCCCGCCCGCGTCAGGAATCGGAGAAGCGTAGGCACGCCGAGGTCCGACACCAGGCCGACCGCCGGCACGTTCTCCGACCCGGCGAGGGCCCGGCGCGCGAGCAGCGGGCCCCGATAGCGGCCGTCGTAGTTGCGCGGACTGTAGAGCACGCCCTCTTCCGCGGTTGGAAAATGCGACGGCACGTCAGCCAGCACGGTCGCCGGCGTGTATCCCGATTCGAACGCGAGCGCATACGTGAACGGCTTCAGCGTCGATCCCGGCTGACGAAGCGCGCGCGCGCCGTTGATCGTCCCGCCGTGTTCGACGTCGGAGTAGTCGCCGGAACCCTCCCACGTAAGCCACTCGCCGCGCGCGTTGTCGAGCACGACGACCGCGACGTTCGACGCACCGTGCCGCTCGAGCGCCGGTTTGTGGCTGCGAATGATCCCGGCCACATCGGCCTGGAGCTCCGCGTCGATCGTCGTGACGATCCTCGCCGGCCTGGCCTCGCCGGCCGAGGCGAGCACCATCTCGACGAAGTGCGGCGCAAGGAACGGCGTCGCCGCTCTCGAAAAGCGCAGCCGCTCGTCGCGCGCGGCGGAGGCGTCAGCTGCCGTCAACGACCCGGCGCTCTGCATTCTGCGCAGCACCGTGCGCTGGCGCGCGAGCGCCGAGTCGCGGTTGCGGAACGGGTTGTAGCCGCTCGGACGCTGCGGCAGGCCCGCGAGAAACGCGGCCTGCGCCGCGGTGAGCATCGATGGCTCGGCGCCGAAGTACACCCGGCTCGCCTTGCCGGCGCCGACGATCTGATTTCCGTACGCAGCGAGGTTGAGATACAGCGCGAGCACTTCCTGCTTGCTGTACCGATGCTCGAGGCGCAGCGCCATCACGGCCTCGCGAATCTTTTCGCGAACCCCCCTCGACCGCTTCGGCTGACGCCTGTTGAGCAGGAGCTTCGCCACCTGCTGCGAGATCGTCGAGCCACCCTCGACGATGTGCCCTTCGACGATGTTCTGACGGGCGGCTCTGGCGATGGCAATCGGATCCACGCCGCAGTGCGACAGAAAACGCCTGTCCTCGGCGGCGATGGTCGCCGCGGCCAGCGTGGGCGGAAGCGTCCGGGCATCGAGGTGAACACTGCGCGTACCGTCGCCGGACAGGGATTCGTAGAGAGGCGTGCCGCGCCGATCGACGACGACCGTGGACGACGCCTCGCGAAGATCGAGGAGCGCCGGATCGATCGGGCCCATGCGCACCCACGCCAGCATCGCGGCCATCACGAGTGCAAGGATCGAGAGGGTCCGGAACGCCGGACGAATACGCGTGAGGATCCGGTTGAAGCCGGATCTGACCAGGGCCGTCAATCTCACCGCTTGATCTCGATCACGGCCGTCGCCGTGCGGCCGAACACTTCCGGCGTGTACATCTCCTCGGCTCGCGCCGGGGCGGTCCGGAACGATCCCGCCGTCGTGGCGCGGGCGATATACGTGAACTCGTGGCGGCCCTCGCTCAACCGGGTCGCGAAGAGCTCGACGCGATCGTCGTACCGTTCGACGCGATCGAAGCCGCCGCGCAGCCAGCGCGAGAACCAGTTGTCGCCTTGCTGCCGCTGCTGGTCCTGCTCGCGGGCAAGGCCGGCGGCCGTGCTCGCGAACCAGGACTCGACCGGTTCGAACCCTGCCGGAAGCGGATCGGTCGCGGCCACGAACCGCCGCTCCTTCGTCAGGTTGAACGTGAGCGTGACGCGCACCAGATCGCCGGCCTTGTAAGTCGTCGCCGCCGGGCGTGAGCCGGACTCCACGTACGGCGCGTACGATCGCTGGATCCTGATGCCGTTGTCGAGACCGTCGAGAAAGAGCTCGTCCGATGCGTATCGCAGCCGCGCCGTGTAGAAGAGCGTGCCGGTCCCTTCGCGCGTGAACGTGAGCGGACGCGAGGCGCCGCCCGTCGCCTGCCCACTCTGCAGCACGCGGCTCATCGGCATGTCCTTGACAATCGCCGTCGTCGATCGACCCCTGAACTGCTCGGTGGCGAGATCGTCGGCGCCCAGCCTGACCACGGCCCGGAAGTCCGGCGGCGCGCTCTCGTACTTGCGGTAGTAGGCGACGAGCGCTTCCATCGCGAGGGCGTTCTCCTGCGTGTTGCCCCAGCGCCCGTGCTTGCGAGACGACATCATCCAGCGGACCATCTGACGAATCGGCGCGTCGGCCACGCTCGACTTGACGAGCGAGTTGAGCACGATGGCCGTCGATCGTACGTTCGAGCTCCAGAACCAGAGCAGGTACGGGTCGCTCAGCTCCTCGACATGCGCGCTGCCGGCCTCGGGGAGGATCGCATTCGCCATGCGGCGCCGCAGATCCGCGACCCGCACCGCCGACTCCGCGGACGATCCTCCGCGCGCGACGAACGCGTCGTGCAGATACGCGAGCGCGAAGACCGGCATGCGCTCGCGGTACCCGTAGAGCCGCGTGAGATTCGAATCCTGATTGCGCCCGCCCTCGACGAGCACCTTGACGGCGAACGCCTGCCATGCGGTGTAGGCGGGCCACCAGGACTCGTTGACCGGCGGTTCGCCCGCGAGCTCCCGCTCCAGATAGGCATACGCCCGCTGGCGCATCCCGGCGTCGACCTGATATTTCTGATCGGCCGCCGTCTTGAACACGTGCAGCAGGTACACGGTCAGATAGGCCGACGTGAACTCGCAGTCTCCGGGCCAGTAGGCGAACCCGCCGTCAGGACACTGGAACTTCTCGAGGTCCTTGAGGTTCTGCTGCGCGGCCGGGCGCATTTTCGACGTGTCCATTCCCGGCAGCGAGAACGCGTCGCCGAGATCCGCGGCGAGCAGCAGCGCGAGCGTTCTCGAGCCCCGCTGCTCGGCGCACCCGTACGGATACTCGACGAGATAGCGGGCGCCCTCGCCCAGACCGACCATCGCGGTCGACGACAGCTCCACGTGCAGGCCGCCGATCGACGGCACGACGCCGGATGGCGCGGTCAGCGTCTCGGTCGCCGTAGGCGCGGCCTCGGTGGCCTCGCCGTACGCCGCGACCGTTTCCGGGGACACGAGCAGCTCGACCGGAATCGTGTCTTCGAACGAGTCGACCTCGGTACCCGACGCGACGCGCATCTGCACGCGCGCCCGGCCGACGCGTTTGCCGGCCGCATCGAACCGGGCTTCGACCGAGCCGCCGGCGGGAAGCTGCACGGTCTGCTCCGCGCCCGCGGTGAACTCGAGCACGTCGGGATCGAGGCTCTTGATCGAGACCGTCGCGGGGCCCGCCGTCTTCAACTGGCTCGTCACGACCGCGCCGAAGTACGCCTTGTCGCCGAGCGCGAGGAATCGCGGGAACGTGGGCTTGAGCGTCAGCGGCTTGTTGACGCGGACTTCGGTGTCGCTCGATCCGAATCTCGACGCCCGATCCGACGCCACTGCCATGATGCGATACGTCGTCAGCGACTCCGGCAGCTTGACGTCGATCGATCCCTTGCCGTACTCGTCGGTCGTGACCGAGCCGAGCCAGAACGCGAGGACCCGGAAGTCCTTGCGCAGCGTGCCCGCGCCGGCCTCCGCGCCCCCGCCGCCGCCCTCGGTCTCCCCCTTGGGCGTGAGGACCCGCCGGCTGATGATCCGCTGACGATTGTCCGCGTTCATCACCTGCAGCGCTTTCTCCACGTACACCGATCCGAGCACGTCCGGTGTGCGATAGGCGGTGAGCGAGAGCACGCCGTAGTCGACGGCCCAGAGCGTCACCTCGCTCGGCGCGCCGCGGCCGGTCGCATCCTTCACGTCGATCTGCACCTTCGCGGCATTCGCGGGCCGGTACTCCTCCTTGTCGGCGCGAAGCGCGACCGCCAGCCGTTTCGACGCGTCCTCGACCGCAAGCTTCACGTACCCGAGGCGGAACGCCGGCTTGCCCGGATCGGAGGGGTCCTCGGTCACATTCGGGCCGTGGTACCCCGGTCGCGTCGCCGTGGGCTCCTCGCTGACCGGAGCGGAAACCTGACTGCGGCCCTTGATCAGCAGCACCGACACGAACACGTTCGGAATGTCGTCCTCGGTGACGGGAATCGAGATCGACTGCTGGGTGGACGTCAGCGGGAACTGACGATGCGATCGGATGCCTTCGCGCTCGGTCGTGACGAGCGCGGTCGCCTGTTCCCAGGGCGACTGGATCATGATGCGCGCCGATTCGCCGGGCTTGTACGTGCGACGCTCCGGCACCAGATCGATTCGGTTGTGATCGAAGCGGGCCCAAGCCGTGTACCCGTCTCCGAGCGCGTAGAAGGACGTCCGGGTGGTCGTGAACCGGCCGCCCGTGTCGTTCGCCGTCGCTTCGAGCACGAAGTAGCCGCCACCCGGCAGCGCGACGTCGAGCGGCACCGGACTGCTGGCGCTCGCGACCGTCCACGAGCCGACGGGCACGTCCTTGCGCTCGGTGTCCCACGTGTAGAAGCCGTTGCTCTCGCCGCGGCGCACGCTGGTCCACTGGACCTGCGTGAGCTTCACCGTGACGTTCACGCCGGAGACGGTCTGCCCGTCGGGAGAGACGGCGACGATCTCCGTTTTCAGTCCGCCTTTCTGTTCGAGGAAGTACTTCGGCCGCAGCACGCCGATGTACCAGGACGCTGGATGCACGACGAGGCTTGCGCGGTTGGCGATGTGCTGGCGCGAGACGTCCTCGACGTCCCCTTCGAGCGTGTACATGTAGGGCTGGCCGGCGTCGGCCTGCGGCGTGAGCGACAACGGCAGCTCGCCGGCCTTCGTCAGGACCGCTTCGTCCCTGCCAACTTCCTCCGGCGCCGCCCGATACGGGCGCTCGCTCCATCCCACGAACTCCCATCGCTCCTCGGGAAACTTCTCGTAGACAGCCGGCGGCGCGGACGAGATCGGCGACCGCGTGAAGGACCACTTGACCGGCCTGGTCACCATCGGCGCGCCGAACAAGTAGCGCGCGGTGACGACACCCTTGAGCGGCTCTCCAGCCAGCGCGCGATCGCCCTTCAGCGTGACGTCCACGCGGAAATCTGGCCGGCGGTACGCAGCCACGAGAAAGGATCCGTTGACCGCTTTCTGGTAGGGAACCCTATCGTCGAGGAACGGACCCGGACGGTCGCCAGGCTCCACCTCCTCGGGGGCCTTGGTTTTCGGTTTGTCCGCCTCGAGCACGGCGCGAACCGTGTAGTTGCCGAGCGCGCCCTCCGCGGGCAGCGTGATCGCCCAGTCGGCGCTGCTCCACTCGTTCATCGTCACGGTGCGCTCGTCCACCAGGCGGTATTGGCTGTCGCGCAGCGTCATCACGACGGGCGTGCCGGCGCGCAGAAGGCGGATGCCGGACGGCGTGTTCTGCCGGAGGATGGCCTTGAAGTGAATCTCCTCGCCCAGCCGGTACACGCCTCGATCGCTGAACACCGTCCCGCGGAGCATCGGCTCGGCTTCTTCGCGCGAGAACGGTACGTCGAAGTTCCACGGCTCGATGCCTTCGTTCCAGTTGCTGCCGACGTACGCGATGTCGCCGTCCTTCTCGGCAATCACGAGGAAATCCGGGCGCTGCCACTCGGAATAGTCGCTTTCCCCTGAATAGCGCCGCGGGCGATACGGGATGCCGGGGCCCATCGCGACGCCGTCCGCGCCGCTCGTGCCGGTCCACAGCAGGCTGTTGTCGCGGTTGACGATCGACACCTTCGCGCCGGCGAGCGGCGCGGCGTTGTCCAGGCGCGTGACGAAGACCAGCGTGTTCTGCGGGCTGTCCTTGACCGTGACGCCGATGTTCGTGACCTGCACGATCGAGGCGCGCGTCGACTGCCTGGATCGCTTCGCGTTGGGAATCGACGCGCCGTTCTCGACCGCCGTCCACACGATCCCGGTCCGGCGCGATCCAAGCGCCCTGGCAACGTCGAGGCCGTGGGACTGAATCCGATCGAACGTCAGGCCGAGCTTGCGGTCGATCGGATCGACCTCGGGCGCCGCGTCGAAGTTCGGCGTGAGCCTGCGCACCGCCGGCATCAGGTCGGTCGTCGCGATCGGCGCCGCCCATTGCTTCACCCCGAACAGGTTGCGGGCGTAGAACGGGAGGACGGTTCCACCGCTCGATTCCCACACGCCGTGGCCGTCGCCGAAGCTGGTGAACGCCGTCCGATGCCAGTTCGAGATGACGCCGACCCAGGTGTAGCCCAGCGTCTGGCCGTCGGCGGACGTGAGCCCGGGGTCGAGCGTGACGAGATACGTGCTGGCGGGCGGCTGTGCCGGGAACCCGGCGTCCTCGATCGTCAGGTTCTCGCTTCGGTCGCCGCTCCATTCGGTGCGCGTCGGCGTCGCCGCCGGCCTCGCGACGTCCTTGCCAGCGGCACTCGAGACATCCGTCACGCGGAGCGCCTTGCTGAAGTCCGCAACCCTCACGTCCGTGTACAGCTCGATCGGGTTCCGGAGATCGGGGTCGCACTCGGTCCGGCATTCGATGCCCGCGACGAAGAACGCGCGATCGCCTTCGATCGTGTACTCCTGCGGCGTGCCCGGTGTGTCGGGGCCCGCGGGCGACTTCAGGGTCGCGGCCAGCGTCAGCTTGATCCACGACTCCGGCGGCACGCGCGTGACCGTCTCGAACGCGACGAGGTTGCGATTGGCCGGGTACCGCTTCTTGTCCCAATCGCCGGTCAGCTTCAGCGTGACCGGCGCGGTCGACGCGGCGGCCGCCTTCGTCGACGCGACCTTGGCGTTGAACTTCGCGAGCGCTCCCGGATCGACGATCGCAAGACGCTTCTGGAGATCCGCCGAGAACGACGGCACGCGCCACTCGTGCGGCTGGAATCTCGCGCTGAGGTGCAGCGCGACGTCCGCCGGGTCGACGGCCTGGTTGAAGCGCATCAGCACGACGTACGGCGCATCGGCGCGTCCGCCCCGGCGATAGGCGTCGGTGCGGAGGAGCTTGACCGTCGGCGTCGTGAAGCTGAACGTGTACGGCTCCGCCAGCTTCCGCCCGCTGACTGCCGTCGCGGTCGTATCGATCGTGACGGTGAACCGTGTGGCCAGCGGCAGCGGCGGCTTCGTCTCCGGCGTGAAGATCAGGATGGTCGTCCCGGACCAGCGGAAGCTTCCAGCGATCGCGGGCGTGATCCGCACGAACGGCGCGCGGACGACCGCCGGGATCCTGCCGAGCGTCACCATCGGCTCCGAGAAGACGACGCGGATTTCGTTCGCTTCGGCGAGGTTGGCGACTTCACCGTCCGGGGCGGCGCTGACGATCGTCAGCGCGCGGCCGGCACCCGCCGGAGCCTGGGCGCCAAGGGGCGTCGCGCTCATCAGCAACGCCGCAAGCAGACACACGACGGGCGTACGGAAGAAGAGGTGCTTCATACTGTGGAGAGGAAAGAGAGGGAGAACGGCAGCCACATGCCCCGACCAGGGTCGCAGGTCCCGGCTACTCACGTTAGACACCGGAGAGACGCGGATGGCGCGAATCACGCGGACTGGACAGACGCGGATCACGTAAGACGCGGATCGCGCGGATCACGCGGATCATGCGGATTGCCGGCTTTGCACCGCGTGATCCGCATCTTACGTGATCCGCGTCTTACGTTGATCCGCGAGATCCGCGTGATCCGCGTCTTACGTGAATCCGCGTCTTACGTTGATCCGCGAGATCCGCGTGATCCGCGTCTTTCGTCTTACGCGTGCGCGCCGCGGCCGGCCATGAGGTCCACGAGCGTGGGCACGCGGGCCAGCAGCGCGTCGACGGCCTTCGCACCGGGCGACGAACCAAACGCGATCGTCATGCCGGTGTAGTACATGACCGTGATCATGCCGGCGACGGCCCAGAAGTTGATGTCCGTCACCAGCGACACGACGCCGGCCAGGCTGAGCGACGCAACCGCGTCGATGGCCGTGGAAAGCGTGCGGGCCGCAAGCCGCGTCCGGACGCGGCGCGCCTCGTCCAGGTCGCGCGACGCGAGACGACGATCGCCGTCCTGAGGCACGCCCGCGCTCTCCTCGTAGTCGAGCGGATGTCCGATAAGGATGGCCTGCGCCTGAATGAGACGGCTCGTCCGGCGATCGCCGATCGAGTGCAGCCGGCAGAATTCGTTGACGGTCTCATCGGCGTCGAGGCCGATGGCGCGCGCGTAGTCGCGGACGAAGGCGCGCGCGAAGATGCCCGACGGCCAGCGGGAGAAGTCGTTCCGCTCGAGCCCTTCCCACAGATCGCCGCCGACCTTGGTGACCGAGGCGATCGTTTCGATCGAGATGCCGCGCCGTTCGCGCTCGGCGCGCAGCCGTGGGCCGAATGTGTCCCTGTCTCCCATGGAAAGGCTCTATCTCTCAGCAATTCCAGGGCCGGTGCCATTTCCATCCTTTTGGCCGGTTTTCTCAATCTTTCGCGTCCAAGCCCAGCACTTCTGTAATCTGTCTTCTCGAAATGGAACATTCCCGTTTCAGTAGAGGGATCACGGATTCGTCAGTTCATCTTTCGGTGTCTGACACCCAACGTGCACGGTCGGGGTCTGACCCCACCCGTGCGCTCTGCCTGGGCGTCCATCGTGACTACGTCTGCCGCCACCGCGGGGCCTGCTGCACGGCCGGCTGGAAGATCCCGGTCGAGCAACCGACCTACGACGTCCTTCGCGTGCACTTCGGAGAGCATCTCTTCGACTCGGGAGGCGCAACGCCCGAAGGCGCAGCCGCGTGGCTCGGCACACGCTCGACCGGCGAGTGCGTGTTCTTCGACGTGGATCGCGGTCGCCTCTGCATGGTGCACCGCGAGCTGGGGGTCGAGACCCTTCCCACCGCCTGCCGTCAGTTCCCGCGAGTCGTCCTGCGCGATGGACGCGGAATCCGCATTTCGCTTTCACACTTTTGCCCGACGGCAGCCGAATTGCTGCTGTCCAGTGCTTCGGATCCAGCTGCCCTCGAGGTCGTTTCCGCTCCGGCGCCGCTGTCGCTCGACGGAGCGGCTGACGGACTCGATGCGCGCGAGGCGCTGCCGCCGCTGCTGCGCCCGGGAATGCTGATGGATCTCGAGGCGTACGACCGGTGGGAGCGCCGCGCAATCCGGGTACTCGCGGAGGGCGGCGACGCGGCGCAGGCGATCGAACGCATTGCCGCCGCAACCGACCGCATTCAGTCATGGCGTCCCGGCAGCACCCCGCTCGCCGCCATCGTCGACGGCGAGTTCGATATTGCGCCGGCGGCCGGACGGGACGAAGATCTCGATGCGGTCGAGAGGAGAGCCGCGATAGCGATCGCGTCGGTGCCTCGCGGGCTGACGCACCCGGCGCCTGTCGCGGGATTCGGCCGCGCGTGGCGCGAGGCGGCGCCGTGGTGGCCACAGACTGAGCGCGTCGTGCGACGATACCTGGCCGCGCGGCTCTTCGGGAACTGGGTCGCCTATCACGGGCTCGGGTTGCACGCCGTCGTGGAGTACTTGCGCGTCTGTCTGGCGGTCCTCGAGATGGAGGTTGCCCGTCAGCAGGCCGATCGATCGTCAGCATCGCCATGGCAGATCGTCACAAAGGCCATTCGAAACGCCGACCTGCTCCTCGTCCATCTGTCAGACCCGACAGATCTGGCCCGGCGTCTGTCCTGACATCGACAACGCTCGAACGGTTTCTGCGGTACGTGGCGATCAACACGCGCGCCGACGAAGCCTCGACGTCGTGCCCGAGCACCCCCGGGCAGCTGACGCTGCTGCGCATGCTCGTGAACGAGCTGACCGAGATGGGCCTCTCCGACGTCACGATGGACGAGCACGGCTACGTCATGGCCACGATTCCGGCCACGAGCGCGAAGCGGGTGCCGACGATCGGGTTCATTGCGCACGTGGACACGTCGCCGGAAATGGCCGGACATGATGTCCGGCCGATCGTCCACGAGAAGTACGACGGAGGCGACATCGTGCTGCCAGACGATGTCTCGGCCGTGCTGAGCACGGCGGACGATCCCGCGCTCGCCGCGCACACCGGGCATGACATCGTGACCGCGTCGGGGCTGACGCTTCTCGGCGCCGACGACAAGGCGGGCGTGGCGGAGATCATGACCGCGGCGGAGCATCTGATCACGCATCCCGAGATTCCGCACGGGACGATCCGGATCGGGTTCACGCCAGACGAGGAGATCGGACGGGGCGCCAACCATTTCGACGTCGGACGTTTCGGCGCCGTCTGCGCCTACACGCTCGACGGCGGCACCGCCGGCGAGCTCGAGTGGGAGAGTTTCTCGGCCGACGCGATGACGATCACCTTCAAGGGCTTCAACACGCACCCGGGTTACGCGAAGGGGCGGATGGTGAACTCGATCAAGCTGGCGGCGGAGTTCATCGCACGCCTCCCGGCCGATCGCCTGTCGCCTGAGACGACCGACGCGTACGACGGGTACGTGCACCCGTATGTCGTGGACGCGTCAGTGGACAAGACGTCGGTGAGGCTGCTGATTCGTGATTTCGGCAGCGAGGGACTGGAAGAGAAGGAGTCGCTCGTCGAGCAGCTCGCGCGCGACGTCGTGAGCAATCAGCCGCGCGCGGCGGTCGAGATCCTCATCTCGGAGTCGTACCGCAACATGCGGGACATCCTCGAAGGGTATCCGGAAGTCGTCGACTGCGCGCGGGAGGGGATCCGGCGGAGCGGCCTGACGCCGGTCGAGAAACCCATTCGCGGCGGCACGGACGGATCGCGCCTGTCGTTCATGGGGCTCCCGACGCCAAACATCTTCGCCGGCGAACAGAACTTCCACTCGCGCCTCGAGTGGGTGTCCGTGCAGGACATGGAGAAGGCCGTCGAGACGATCGTCAACATCTGCCGCGTCTGGGAAGAACGCAGCTGAAGCGGCTTCGACACTTGTAGTGTCCGGCTTTAGCCGGACCGTGACTGCTGTAGTCCGGCTTCAGCCGGCCGCGCTACTGCAGCGTGAAGTTCACCGTCACCGTCATGATCACCGGCGTGGGCACGCCGTTGAGGAGCGTCGGCGTGAACTCCCACTGACTCACCGCTTCGATCGCGGCCTGATCGAGCAGCGCTTGCCCACGAAGAACGTGCGTGTGCACCACCTGTCCGCTCGTGTTGACGGTCGCCTGGATGATCACCACGCCTTGCACTTTCGAGGCCTGCGCGATTTCCGGATAGATTGGCTTGACGTCGCGCGTCTTGGCCGGTGCCTTGATGCCGCCGCCGACCCTCACGGGCTGCATGCCGTCGACGAGATCTTCCTGACCTGGCGGCGGGGGCGGAGGCGGCGGTGGCGGCATCCCACTGCCTCCGCGCACGACACCACCCGAGACTCCACCCGGTACGCCGCCAGGCACTCCACCCGGGACGCCGCCTCGCGCCTGGTTCAGCTCCATCGCGCGGTTGCGCAGGCTGTCGGCTTCGGCAATCATCGCGCGGGCCGCCGCCGGATCGCTTTCGAGGCTGGCCTGCATCCGCAGGAGAAGGTTCTTGTAGACGAGCCCGTCGACGTAGTTCGGATCCGACGCGAGCGCCCGGTCGGTCGCGGCGATTCCCGACTTGACGTAGCCGGATGCCCGCGCGGGCGTCAGCCTCTTGTCCTTGAACGCCTTCTCCCAATAGAACACCGCGAGCCGCTGGTGAACCTGCGGATTCGCGGGATCGAGGGCCGCTCGCGCCTCGAGCATCGCGACAGCCTGGTCAAACCGTCCGGCTGCAAGGTGAACTTTCGCCAGCCTGGCGAGGACCGGTCCGTCGGTCGGGAACGCGCGGTAGACGGCGTCCAGCGTAGCCTCGGCCTCGTTCCTGGCTCCTCTTTGTTCCTGCAGCCCTGCCAGCGCGAAGTAGGGATCGCTCTTCGTCGAGTCCGCGCGGATCTGATCCTTGAGCTGAACCTCCATTGCCGATTCCGGGCCGGCTTCGCCGGGCCGTCGATCGCGCGGCGGGTTCTGGCTCTGCGCGGCTGGTTCGGGAGCGGCAGACGCCACCAGTGGAAACGCTGAGACCGCGGCCCACGCGGTGACGGTCACCGCCACGCCCGCGACGATCGACGACATGACGATTTTTCTGGACGACATCACGGCCTCCCGGGAAATCAGCAGCATGCGATGGAACAGATGGCGGCGGCGCGCAAAGGGCGTTGCCGGAAACATGGTCGGTTGATCCGCGAACACGAGCAGCGCTTCGAGATACGTCCGGCGCGAGTTGGTGAGCTGCACGGTCAGCTCGTCGACGACCTCTTCGCGCGAGGTCTGCACCTGCGTGACGAGCCACCACACGGCGGGATTGAACCAGAAGAGCGCCCGCACCATCTCTTCCAGCAGCACGAACGCCCAATCCCGGCGCCTGACGTGCCAGAGCTCGTGCGCGAGCACGGCGCGCCGCACCGGTGACGGCAGCGACGGGAATCGATCGGGCAGGAGCACGACGGGCCTGAAGAGGCCGTAGGTGACCGGCTGCCCGAGTCCAGCGGCGTACTCGATGCTCGCGCCCGCCTCGATGAGCGACGCGAGGTCGTCGTAGTCGCTGTCGGCGATCGCGGGACGGCTCCTGCGGCGGAGGCGTCGAAGCCGGACCAGTCCGCCGACGATCCACGCGCCGCGGGCCGCGGCTCCCGCGGCGATCGTCAGCACGACGAGGACAGCCCAATTCGCGCGCATGAAGCGCGTGGCGAGTGCGCTCGTCGAAGGGCGCGCGCCGCTGGACGGTTCGGCGATCGACGTGCCGACGCTCGGCGCCGCCCCGACATCGGTCAGCCTGGCGGCGGACGACTCCATCGGCGTCCAGGGCTGCAGCGTCGGAAGCATCAGGCAGATGACGAGAAGGGTCCGCCAGAACGCGTGGCGGATGACGGGGGCATGGACACCGAGCAGCCGGATGATCGCGGCACCCACGCACGCCAGGAGCGCGACCTGCAGGCTCCAGCGCAGGAGATTCGCGAGACCAATACCAGAATCCATGGCGAGCTCCTCTGGTCTTCAGTCTTCGGTGTTCTCGATCAGGTCCCTGATACGCGCCCGTTCCGCCCGCGTGAGGCGGCCGTCTTTCGCGAGATGAAGAAGCAGGCCACCGGCGGCGCCGTCGAACACGCGGTCGACGAAGTCCCGCACCATCGCGCCCACGACCTGCTGGCGCGGCCGCGTCGGCCGGTAGACGTGCGCCCGCTCGGTCTGCGTCTTCTTGAGGAACCCCTTGTCCTCCAGGATCTTCATCATCGTCATCACGGTCGTGTACGCTACGGTCCGCTTCTCTAGGAGCGTTTCGTAGACGTCGCGCACGGTCGCCTTGTCGAGCTGCCACACGACTTTCATGATGGCGAGCTCCTGAGGCGTCAGCGTTGGATGAGGGGTCCGCATGAGAGCTTACTAATTGTTTAGTACTTAATCTTTCGTGTCAAGCGCGAACTCGGCCGCGACCGGCGCGTGGTCGCTGGTGCCGAACTCCCGCTGGACCTTGCAGGATTTCACCGAGGCAAAGAGCCGCGAGCTCGCGAGCACGTAGTCCAGGCGCCACCCGATGTTCCGCTGGCGCATCTCCCGCCACGGGGCCCACCAGGTGAACATCTGATCGTTCTCCGGCTCGAGCGCGCGGCCCACGTCGACGAGATCGTTGGCGATGATCCGCTCGAGCTGCGCACGCTCTTCCGGGAGCTGTCCGATCGCGCGCGGCTTGCGCTCCTTCGGATGGACGTCCATGTCGGTTCTCGCGACGTTGAGATCGCCGCAGATGACGAGCGGCGTCGCATCCGCGCGGCCGTCCGACGCGAACCGCTCGAGCGCCGCCAGGAACTGCATCTTCGCGGGAAAATCCTTGCCGCCGTTCGGCACGTAGACCGAAGCCACCGTCGCGAGCTCGGTCCGCACGATGACGATGCGGTTCTCGTAGTCGAACTCGGGATGCGCGAAATCGGGACGGTCGGGCGACAACGTCTTGCTGACGTGGAGGCCGACGCCGGAGTAGCCCTTCGAGCCGTGCCAGTAGCACCAGTAACCCTCGAGCTCGCACAGGAACATCGGGATCTGATCGGGCGACGCCTTGATCTCCTGCAGGCACAGAACGTCCGGTTTTTCGTGGCTCACCCACTCCTGCACCTGATCGAGACGAGCGCGGATTCCGTTGACGTTCCAGGTCCCGATCTTCAAGTCGCGCGGCATCGCGCCCATTGTAGCGAGGACGGATCGCTCCCGTGGCTTCCGGCTTCAGCCGGAGGAACTTCGGTGCGGAGATCCTTCCGCCTGAAGGCGGAAGCTACCGGATCCCTCTCCGGACGGTCTAGTAGCGGCGTCGAATCACGAGTCGGACCGGACTCATCTTGTCGCCGGCCGTGAGACGCACGGGATCGGTGGAATCCGTTCCACCAACCGCACGCGATCGTTCCGCGAAGATCTCGTAGTTCGCGCCCGCAAGCCCGGCAATGACGAAGCGTCCGAGGAAATCGACGATCGCGGGCTCGGTGAGGATGCGATCGCCCTCGGCGGCGCCGCGCAGGTAGACGCGTGCGCCTTCCGCGGGCGTTCCGTCCGCGTCCCGGACGAACCCCGACACGGGAACGTAAGCGATGTGCGACGGAATCCGAAGGTCGTCGAGCATGACCCGCTGTCCCTCCGCGATCGCTACGCGCGACGCCGACACGATCGCTTCGACGCCGGGATGGAAGACGCGAGGCTGTCGGGTCCCATTCCCGTGCGATGGAACGGTGTTGATGCCGACCAGGAAACGGCCCGAAGGAAGACGCGTCAGCACGTACCGTCCGTCGCGATCGGTGATCACCCTCTTCCGCTCGCGCAATGTCGTCTGCGCGATCTCGACGGTCAGCCCGGGCACGGGGCGTCCGGAGGCATCGATGACGCGCCCGGAGAGGACGCCGTTCGAGTACAAGGTCACGCTCGCGTCAGCGCAGCCTCTTGCGTCGCGCAGGTCGACGACCGTCGACGGGACGTCGGCATAGTAGCCATCGGGAACATCGACGCTGACGTTGTAAGCTCCCGCCCCTCGCCCCTCGACCTCGAAATCGCCCGCTTCGTTGGTCGCGATCGTGTCGGTGAATCCCTCCCGGGAGATCCGCACGATCACACCAGGGATCGGCTCCGCCACGCTGAGTGTCTTGCCGCTCAGATCGCGGCGTCCGAGGAGAACCTGTCCGGTGATTCGTCCCGACGGCGCCGTTCCGTCGCTGACCGAACGCGCATACGCGAGATCGGCAGCCGCATCCTCGACCGGCCGCGTCCGCGCGCACGAGGAAACCACGAGAGCGCCTGCTTCCCCGGATCGCGACGCGTACACGAAAGTACTCGCGTCCGATCTTCAATTGGAGGTTGCAACGTTGACCCGGAGGCGCCGTAACGGCGTCGATCGGTACTCGAGAGCGCGCCGCGAAAGCGTTCGACGACCGCGAACGTCACCCGCCTCGCTGCGACCCCGCGCCCGACGGACTCCACTCGCCCGACGAACACCACCGAGTCCGCCCAGTACGCCGCACAGGGCGCCGCAACCCGGCCACCCGAACGATCCTGCCGCGCCGACAGCGGCATCGTCAGCGACAGAGCAACCAAGATCGCAAGCAGCACCCTAGCACCCTCGCCCTAGCACCCTTGCCTTGGCACCCTCACCCTGGCACCCCGGCACTCTGGCACCCTTGCACCCTGCTCTATTTGACCCTCCTCTTTGAAGTTTGTGCCGTCGGCCGCGCCGTCCACGGATCCTCCGGCCAGGGATGCTTCGGATAACGCCCGCGCAGCTCCCGCCTGACATCGGGATACGTGCGTTCCCAGAAGCTCCGGAGATCTCTCGTCATCTGGACCGGCCGCCCGTTGGGCGCGAGCAGCGACAGGAGGACGGGCGTCCGGCGCGGACCAATGCGGGGCGTATCGGCGAGGCCGAACAGCTCCTGGAGCTTGACGGCCGCGACGACGGTGCCGTCTTCCTGATACTCGAGCCGCGCGAATCGTCCGCTCGGAACCTCGATCGACGCCGGCGCCAGACGTTCCACCTGCTCGCGTTCGATCCCCGACAGACCGCCGGCGAGCGACATCTCGCGCAGCGATCGGCGGCCGGCAGCCGACCGCTGCACGATGGCGTTCAGATCGACGTCGATCCCGGCGAAACGGAGCCGCCGAAGCACCTGCTCGTCTTCGGCATTCCACGCTCTGGCACGGAACGCCTCCGTCAGCAGGCGCTCGGCTTCCGGCGGACTCGGCGGCACCGGCCGCTCGACGAGAACGATCGCGCCGTAGTAGTCGCGCGACGCCGCACGCACGGCGTCCGCGGCGGCGTCATACGTGTGCTCGAGCCGCGTGTCGGTCGCCGTCAGCCACTCGCGTTCGACGACGCTGGCCGTCCTGATGCGTGCTTCGGATCCCTCGCCTCCTCGTCCTGCGGTCACGTCGAGCGCGAGCAGGAACTGACCGTCGCGAACGCCGCTTTCCTCGCCGACGATGGCGCCGTGGCCGGATGCGAGCAGGACGCGCGGCGATCCCGCCGCCCGGCGGCGCGCGACGCGATCGGGATAGCCCGCGAGCAGCGCGCGGCGGAACGTCGGTTCGTCGATCGAACGGCCGCCGCCGTCCGCGAGGCGCTGAAGCGTGTCGGCGACGCTTCGCACGTGCCCGGGCAGATCGCGTTCGCGCTCGATCGCGCTGAACAGGTCGCTCGTCGTCGTCGGCCGCTGTCCTGGTGCGGCGGGAATCTGGAAATGACGCTCGGAGAGCACGGCACAGGCGAGCGCGGCTTCGCGGGCGCCCTCCGCCGCGAGCAGGATGGCCGAGAGCCTGGGATTGAGCGGCAGGCGCTGCATGCGGCGGCCTCGATCGTTCAGCCGGCCGTTCGTCGTCGCCCCGAGGCGGTCGAGCAAATCGAGCGCGGCGCGCACGCGGTGGAGCCCCGGCGTCTCGAACCACTCGAACGCGGCTGGATCTCCGCCCCACGCGAGCACATCGAGCACCGCGCCCGAGATATCGACGCGCTGGATCTCCGCTTCGCGATGCGGCCGCAGCCGATCGGACTCGCTCCACATCCTCACGACCACTCCGGGACCGATCCGTCCGGCGCGCCCGGCCCGCTGGTCCGCGGCGTCCTGCGGAATGCGTTCGGTCTCGAGGCTGTCGACGGCGCGATCGGGATCGTACCGGGCGACCTTCTGGAGACCCGCGTCGACGACGGCGTGAACGCCCGGGACCGTGAGGGACGTTTCCGCGATGTTCGTCGCGAGAATCACCCGCCGGGCCTGCGCCGGCTCGAGCGCGCTGTCCTGTGCGGCGGCGTCGAGCGAACCATGGAGCTCGACGATCTCCGCCGGCGCGCCGTCCTTCCACCAGGTGCGCAGCTCGCGCGCGGCGCGGGCGATTTCCCCGGCGCCCGGCAGAAAGCACAGCACCTGCCCTTGCGTCGAGCGAAGCGCGGCATCGACGGCGGCAGTCACCGGCGCGCCCGGCATGTAGCGGATATCGAGCGGGTGCAGGGCGCCGGGCACGTCGACGATCGGGCACCCGTCGAGAAACGCCGCCACCGCTGACGTGTCGAGCGTGGCGGACATCACGACCAGCCGGAGATCCGTTCGGGCGCGCCAGGCCTGACGCGCAAGCGCAAGGCCGAGATCCGCGTGGACGGCTCGCTCGTGGAACTCGTCGAGGACGATCGTCGTGAAGTCGCTGAGGAGCGGATCCTGCTGCAGGCGGGCGGTGAGGATTCCTTCCGTCGCGAAGAGGACCTTCGTCTGCGCGCCGAACTGCCGCTCGAACCGAACGTGCCAGCCGATCTCGCGGCCGATCGTCCAGTTGCGCTCGAATGCGATCCGCTTCGCGAGGCTGCGGGCCGCGACGCGGCGCGGCTGCAGGACGATCACGGGTCCGTCGGCAGCGAGCACTGGCGGGACGCGCGTGGTCTTGCCCGCGCCGGGCGCGGCGGTCACGACGACCGCGCGCGCGCGGCGAACCGCGTCGAGAATCGCGGGAAGGAAGCGATCGATCGGAAGCCTAGAGCCGGACGTCCCTAAAACTCGACCTTTACGCCGAACTGGAACTGGCGCGAGGGCTGCGCGGTGGTGATCGTCCCGTACGACCCGCTGCTCACGTTGGTCTCCGGCGCGCCGAAATTCACGCGGTTGAAGACGTTGAACACGTCGAAGATCGGCGTCGCCGTGAAGCGTCCGCCGAAGCGGAAGTTCTTCCTCATCGACAGATCCCACTGGTAGAACGACGGCCCTGGAATCTGTCCGACCGTCGCGCTGCCCTTCCGATCTTCGGGCGGCACGACGAAGGCCGCCGTGTTGAACCAGCGCGTTTCATCGGCATCGTCGATCGAGATCTCGGCGCCGGTGTAGTCGGCGCGCCGTCCGCCGATCGAGGAGTTGCCGGTGGCCGTGTAGTACTGGCCCGTCTGGAAGCGAACCTTTCCGCTGACCTCCCAGCCTCCCGCAATCGCCTCGACCCAGTCTCCGCGATCGAGGAGGAACGGCACGCGGTACGTGAACGTGTTCACGAACGCGTGGCGTCGATCGAACGACGCCGGGCCCCGCGTGTACGAGCGGTCGCCGGCAGCTTCGGGTGCGTCGTTGTCGCCGTTGCCGCTGGCATCGGTGATGACCTTGCCCAGCGTGTACGACACCGTGAACTGCAGATCGCCGCGCCGCTTGGTGGCATAGAGCTGGAGGGAGTTGTACGTGGACTCTGCGTCGCTCACGCGAAGCCGGATCTCGGAGAATCCCTTGTACGGGCGGAGGTAGTTCGTCGACACGCGTTGCGCTGCCGGCAGCGCGGCATTCGCCCGCAGGTCGTCGAAGCTCGCGCGGTTGATGTCCGGCTGACGGAGCAGGTGCCGGCCCTGGTTCCCAACGTACGTCGCTTCGACGAAGTAGCCCCGGCCGATCTCGCGCTGCACGCCGACGCTGAAGTTCGTCTGCATCGGCAGCTGGAGCCCCGGGTCGAGCGCGCTGATGTTGCCGAGCGCGCCGATGGCGCCGGCCGCGCCGCTCGACGGCGACGAGAGGTTGAAGTTCTCGTACGTGACGTTGTCGAGCACCGGCGGAATGTTCAGCTGCGAGAAGATCACGTTGCCTTCCGGCTTGTCGTAGAAGACGCCGACGCCGCCGCGAACGACCGTCGACTCGTTCAGCGAGTACGCCAGGCTGAAGCGCGGCATCAGCAGGTGCTGCGAGTCGTACAACCCGCGGGGCGCCCCGTTCGGGATCCGGTCGTAGTCGCCCCCTGTCAGCAGCTCGACCCGACCCTGCTGATCCTCCGGCACGCCATCGCCCGCGGCGATGAGGCCGTTGAAGCGGTTGCCGGAGTTGGGCACCAGTAGACCGTTTGTCTGGACGGTTACCGCCTGCGAAGGATCGTACAGGCCCGGATCGAAGTTCACCAGGTTGTTGCCCTGCCCGTAGGTCGGTATCTGGTACTCGTACCGAAGGCCGACCTCGAGGCTCAGGTTGGGTTTGAGCCTCCACGTGTCCGAGACGTACGCCTGATACGCGGTGAAGCGGAAGAAGCCCACGGGATCCGCCGAGGCCTCGTTGTAGGTGCGGAAGTTCCCGAGCAGCGCGTCAGCCAGCGCGTTGCTGGTGCTGTTGGGATTTCCCGACGCGTTGAAGCTGACGTCTCCCAGGTACGCGGCGCGGCCGTTCTGGTCCTTTCGGTTGCGCGTGATCGCGAAGCCGGTGCGGATCGAGTGCTGGTTCCGCGTGTAGGTCAGCGTGTCCTGGAACGTGATGTCGGTCGTCGGCGAGAGCAGCGCGAACGACGGTCCGATCAGGTTCGGGAATCCGTTGACGCGCACCGTCGGAATGCCGTCGTTGATGAACCCGCCCGGGAAGAGCTCAGTGAACTGGAACCCGTAGGTCGATCGCTGCCACGTGTCCCCCTGCGGGTTGATCCGCTGGCCGTTCCACGCGGCACTGATCCGTGCTTCGTTGATCAGGTTGTTGCGCACGACCCACGTGTGGCCGATCTGATAGCTCGTCCCGGGACGCGAGCGGTTGGTCGGCACGGTTGGCAGCGGGGCGCCGGAGAACACCCCGTACGGATCGAGCAGGTCGTACTCGTCGTGGAGGTAGCGACCGTGCAGCCGCTGCGCGCTGTTGATCTGCCAGTCGACGCGGATGATGTCCTGACGCTGTTCGAACGGGTTGTAGATCTGGAACGTGGAGTTGTTGGCGGTCGGCGTGTCCGTGTACTGGGACGCGATACCGATCATCTCCGAGAACACGTTCGCAATGGCGCGGCCGTCCGTCGTGATGCGATTCGACGGAATCACGTTGCCCTGGAACGGCTGACCCGTCGTCGGATCCCTGAGCACGCCGTCGTCGGCAGTGCCCACGATGTTGTCGGCGCCGCGAAGGCGGAGCGCGAAATTGCCAGCGAGCTCCGCGCTCGTCGGCAGCGTCTGCCTCGCCGGGTTCGTGAAGCGGTTGATGACGCGGTACTGCTGGCCGCCGAAGAAGAACACGCGGTTGCGGAGGATCGGTCCGCCGAACGCGCCTTCGAAGTTGCGGAACTCCAGCGGCGGCTTCGTGCGGTTGCCGCTCGCGTCGCGGGCGGCGAAGAAGTTCGGCTCGTCGAACTTCTCGTCGCGGAAGTCGTAGCGCGCCGTTCCCTGGTACCTGTTGGTGCCGCTGCGCGTGACGACGTTGACGGCCGCGCCGCTGTTGCGCCCGAGCTCGGCCGAGAAGTTCGACGTCTGGATCTTGACCTGATCGATGAAGCTCAGGCTGACGTTGTTGATCTGGCTGCCATTCGACCCCGAATCCAGGTTCGATCCGCCGTCGACCGTCAGGTTGTTGGTGTTGCTGCGGCTGCCGTTGATCGACTGGCCGGTCACGGAGAGGCTCGTCGCGAGCGCCAGCGGATCGAAGTCGGTGGTCACCGCGCCGGGAATGAGCGACGCGATCTCGAGGTAGTTGCGCCCGTTGAACGCGAGATCCTTGATCTGCTGCGAATCGACCGTGCGCGCGACTTCGCCGCTCGTCCGGTTGACCGTCTCGCCCATGACGGCGGTGACCTCGACGTTCTCGTTCAGCTCACCTACGCCGAGGGAGAAGTCGGCTGACATGCGCCCGTCGGCGGTCAGCGCCAGGCCGGTGCGCTGCGCCTTTCTGAATCCCTGCAGCTCGGCGGCCACCGAATACGTACCCACCGGCAGGTTGGTGAATGAAAAAACGCCGGAGCCGTCCGTGACACGGCTGACCGTCAGTCCCGTGGCGGCATTGGTGGCCGTCACCGTGACGCCGGGAAGCACGCCGCCGGACGAGTCCGTGATGCGGCCGGAGATCTGGCCCGTGATGGTTTGCGCGAGTGCCGCGCCAGGCAGGCTCAATAGTGCGATGGCCATCAAACCGGCCAGCGCCAGCCGCCGACTTCCAACGAAAACTTGCAGCATGTCCCGTCCCCCCCGGGTTTCATCTGAGGTGTCAAATCCCTGTAACAGGGCGCTTCAATCGTTCGAGAGTTTCGTGGTTACGTCAATCGGTTCGACGTTACGTCGAGCTAAGGGCGCGGGCTCGGACACGAGGGTCCGGCTGAAGCCGGACACCACAGGGAACTGCTGCACTACAGGGAACTGCTGTAGTGTCCGGCTTTAGCCGGACCTGTGTCGCCGTGGCGCCGCGCGCGAAGGCAGACGCTACGAGGCGAGCAGCTTCATGCCGCCGGCGGGATCGGCGTCGGCGTCGAGGGCCCTGACGGGCGCATCGAGCTCCAGGGCGGCAGCCGTCAGCAGCGCGGCGGCTCTGAGCATCCGGCGCTCCTCGTCGTTCATCATCCGGTGGCGATCGAGCACGACGTGCAGGGTGCGGCGGAAGCGATCGTCGGGCACGTCGAAGCAGTGCGGATCGCGGCTGCCCGCGAGTCCCGGCGCGATGGCCCGCAGCTGGATGTCGCGCGCGCCGACGAGCTCGGCGACACCGCGGATGAACGCGGCGTGCGCCGGCTCCTTGCCGCGGTTGAGCGCGGACGCCAGAAGCTCCACCAGCGCTCGCGGCCGCGACGCGGACACCGCTCGATGCGGGTCCGAGAGGTCGATCTCCTTGCCGAACTCGCCGGCCGCGTGATACTTCACGCCCAGCCGGTCGATCCGGGCCACATCGCTGCGAACGAAGCGAACCGGCACGACCAGGCTCGTCTCCGGGCCGCTGAGCAGGAGCTCCGTCGTGCTGCCGGGCACGACCTTCGACCCGGTTTCCATCAGGACACCGCTCGACGAGATGTTCACGAGCGACACGTCCGAGCCCCATCCAACCCGGACGCCGGAGAGCCACGGCAGCTCCTGCTGCGCCCGTCGAACCGCCGTGCGGCGATCCTCTGCGCTCCGCACGGCGAACGGCACCGTCTCGACGACCAGGTCGTCGACGCCGGCCATGCGTGCGACGGCGCCGTCGAAGGGACGGATGAGAGAGCGCTCGCGGCGCTCGGCCGCTTCGCGCGCGGCCTCCTCGCGATAGGCGATGGCCGCTTCGTGGTCGCGCCTGGCCTGGTGCGCGCTCGCGAGGGCGTCGGCAATCTGGGAACCGACCATGCTTCGGTCGTATGTGGCCACGATCGGCGCGGAGCGTCGTCTCAGAAGCGGCGCGAGCAGCCCCCGGCTCTCCTCCCGCGGCGCATCGGAGAGCATGTCGAGAGCGGGAATCGTCACGAGCTGCACGTACGGCGCATCGCGAAGCTGGCGGACGCACGCCATCAGCTCGGCGCCGTCGGCAGGCGACAGCAGTGCCGGCGCGAGGATGATGTCGGGAACCTTCGATTGAATGATGGCGATGGCGGCCCTGGCGTTGTCGGCGATGTTCAGCTCCGCTTTCACGAACTCGCGCACCAAACCCGCGAGGAGGCGCTTGCGTTTCGGATCCGCTTCGATGGCCAGAATACGTGACATCGACTTCTCGACTTTCTATGGATTCCCAGGGTTGTCGCTAAGGAGGGGCGATCCCCCGCCGTCGCAGGTAGCGCCCGAGAAACCGCAAGGCGGGTACCGTGCGGCGGGGCCGCACACATCGCGCTAACAGCCGTATTTTCAGGCTGTTATGACAAATTACATGAGTAGGATCTGGGAGAAGTCTCCCGGACATTAGACTTCGTTCGGACGATTCGTTACTTAAAGGGATCCCGAGGTCAGCCCTTCAGCTCGATGCGGGCCCAGGTGTCTTTCAAGGTCACCGTGCGGTTGAAGACCAGGCGGCCGGGCGCGGAATCGGGGTCGACGGTGAAGTACCCGAGGCGCTCGAATTGAAACCTCGAGCCCGCCGTCGCGGCGGCGAGGCCCGGTTCCACTTTCGCGGCGGTCAGCACGTCGAGCGATCGCGGATTCAGATCGGCGCGATAGTCGTCGGACGCGCCGGGGTTCTCGCTCGTGAACAACCGATCGTACAAACGCACTTCTGCGTCGACGGCGTGCGACGCGGACACCCAGTGAAGCGTGGACTTCACCTTTCGGCCGTCCTGCGCGTCTCCGCCGCGCGTCGCCGGATCGTACGTGCACCGCAGCTCGACGATCGCGCCGGTCGAAGGATCTTTCACGACGCCGCTGCACGTCACGAAGTACGCGCCGCGCAAGCGGACCTCGCGGCCCGGACTCAGGCGGAAGAACTTCTTCGGCGGGTCCTCCCGGAAGTCATCGCGCTCGATGTAGATCACGCGTGAAAACGGCACGAGGCGCGTACCCGCCGTCCGGTCTTCCGGATTGTTGACGACCTCGAACTCCTCGACCTGCCCGTCGGGATAGTTCTCGATCACGACCCGCACCGGATCGAGGACCGCCATCGCGCGCGGCGCACGCCGGTTCAGATCCTCGCGGACGGCATGCTCCAGCAGCGCAACGTCCACCATGTTCTCGCGCTTGGCGACGCCGATGCGATCGCAGAACGCGCGGATCGCTTCAGGCGTGTACCCGCGCCGCCTCATCCCGACAATCGTCGGCATCCGCGGATCGTCCCATCCCGTGACGCGGCCTTCTTCGATGAGCTCGCGCAGCGTGCGTTTGCTCGTCACCGTGTAGCTCAGGTTCAACCGGGCGAACTCGATCTGGCGGGGCTTCGACGGCACCGGCAGGTTGTCGACGAGCCAGTCGTAGAGCGGGCGGTGCGCCTCGAACTCGAGCGTGCAGAGCGAGTGCGTGATGTGCTCGATCGCATCCGAGGGCGAGTGCGCGAAGTCGTACATCGGATAGATGCACCAGGCGTCGCCCGTCCGATGGTGATGGGCACGCCGAATCCGGTACAGCACCGGATCCCGCATGTTCAGGTTCGGCGACGCCATGTCGATCTTCGCGCGAAGAACGAGGACGCCGTCCTCGAACTCTCCGGCGCGCATGCGCGCGAACAGGTCCAGGTTCTCTTCCACCGATCGCGAGCGGAACGGGCTGTCCTTCCCGGGCTGCGTGAGCGTGCCCCGATGCTCGCGAATCTCGTCGGCCGTCAGGCCATCGACGTACGCGAGCCCTTTCTCGATGAGCTGAACCGCGTAGCCGTAGAGCTCGTCGAAGTAGTCCGAGGCGTAGAGCGGCTCGCCCTGCCACTCGAACCCGAGCCAGCGGACGTCCTCCTGGATGGCGTCGACGTACTCCGTCTCTTCTTTCGTGGGGTTCGTGTCGTCGAATCGGAGGTTGCAGGTTCCCCCGAACTCCTCCGCGACCCCGAAATTGAGACAGATCGACTTCGCGTGGCCGATGTGCAGGTAGCCGTTCGGTTCGGGCGGAAAGCGGGTCGCCACGCGGCCGGCGTGCTTGGCGCTCCTGACGTCCTCGCTCACGATGGTGCGGATGAAGTCCAGCGGCGACGCGGCGTCGCGGACTGGCTCCGTTACAGGGTTATCCATGACGATCAAATTCCAATTATATATTTCGACCGCGAGCGCTTCTCTAACTCCCCGCAGGTAAGGAGATTGCCATGCGCCTGTCTTATCGGATCTTCCTCTTCTGGGCTCTGATCGCCGCTGCCGGCCTGGGCGCGTCCCTCGTCACCCGGGCGCAGCCGGCCACGGCGACGCCCGACGTCCTCCCGGCCCTTCTCACCGAGGTTCGCGCTCTTCGCGTCGCGATGGAGCAGATGGCCTCCGCCGGACCCCGGGTCCAGCTCGCGCTCGGACGCCTTCAGCTTCAGGAGCAGCGCGTCAACGATCTCGGCCGGCGCCTGGAGATCGCGAAAGTCAATCAAGGCCCCCCGCAGCGGGAATACGACAGGCTGTCGGTGCGCATCAAGGAACTGACTGAGGCGCTGCCGGGCCTCAACGACTCGGGCCGGCGAGAGACCGAAGAGATGCTCAGGGACATGAAGCGCGAGCACGCGAGGCTCGGCACCGAGCTGCAGAAACTCATCGCCGAGGAGGGTCTTCTCAACCAGGAGATTGCGAACGAGCAGACCCGGTGGACCGATTTGAACCAGAGGATGGAGGAGCTCGAACGCTCCCTGACGCGCCGGTGAACCCGGTCGGCTAGAATCAGGCGACATCGTAATGTCCGGCTTGTGCCGGATTTGGAGAGTGCTCATGAAATCCCGACTCACACTGGGCGTGACCGGACTCGCGGCCGTCGCCCTTGCCGGATTCCAGATCGCGATATACGCCGCCGGCACGCCGAAGCCCGGCGTCGACTGGCCGCAGTTCCGGGGGATCCGGGCGGCCGGCATCGCCGAGGGGTTTCCGCTGCCGACGACCTGGAACGTCACTTCCGGCGAACGCGTGGCGTGGAAGACGACGGTGCCTGGCCTGGGGCTGTCCAGCCCGATCGTCTGGGGCGACCTCGCGTGCCTCTCGACATCGATCAGCGGCCAGAAAGACGCCGGCCTGCGCGTCGGGCTGTACGGCGACGTCAAGCCGGTGCAGGACGACACGGAACACGAATGGCGGGTGTACTGCCTCGACAAGAAGACCGGCGCCGTCCGCTGGCAGCAGACGGTGACGAAGGGCGTGCCCAAGATCAAGCGGCACACGAAAGCGAGCCACGCCAACTCCACGCTCGCGACTGACGGCGAGCGGTTGATCGCGTTCTTCGGCTCCGAGGGCCTGTACGCGTACGACCTCAAGGGCCGTCAGTTGTGGAAGAAGGATCTCGGCGTGCTCGACGCGGGCTGGTTCACAGATCCCTCGGCACAATGGGAGACTGGCAGCTCCCCGATCCTCCACGACAACGTCGTCGTGGTGCAGGCCGACGTGCAGCAGGGATCGTTCATCGCGGCGTTCGACGCCCGGGACGGCCGAGAGCTGTGGCGAACGGGGCGTACCGACGTGCCGACGTGGGGCACTCCTACCGTGCACCAGGTGAAGGGCCAGACGCAGCTCATCGTGAACGGCTGGCGGCACATCGGCGCGTACGACTTCAAGACCGGGAAGGAGATCTGGAAGCTGCGCGGAGGTGGAGACATCCCGGTGCCGACGCCGGTCGTCCACGACGGGCTGATCTACATCACGAACGCGCACGGCCCGAGGGCGCCGGTGTACGCCATCCGCGAGTCGGCGACAGGCGACATCACCCTCGCCGACGGCGCGTCGAGCAACGACGGCGTGGCGTGGAGCGCCGCGCGCGACGGCGGCTACATGTGCACGCCGCTCGTCTACAACGGGATCGTCTACATCGTGAAGTACAACGGCGTTCTGACGACGTACGACGCGAAGACCGGCGAGCAGAAGTATCAGCAGCGGCTCGCAGGTGGCAAGTCCGCATTCACGTCGTCGCCGATCGCCGCCGACGGCAAGATCTTCCTCGCGAGCGAAGACGGGCACGTGTTCGTGCTGAAGCCGGGACCGGCGTTCGAGATCCTCGCCGAGAACGACATGACGGAGCCCATCCTCGCGACGCCAGCGGCTTCCGAAGGGCTCCTGCTCTATCGAACGGCATCGAAACTGGTGGCAATCAAGTAGTCGACAGTCGGCGGTCGTGAGTCGTCAGTCACAGTCGTCAGTCACAGTCGACAGTCACAGTCGACAGTCGGTAGTCGCAGTCGATAGTCGACAATCGCATCTCGAGGGAGACTCTCGACTGATGACTGAGATTGTCGACTGACGACTGTGACTGTCGATTGCGACTGACGACTCACGACTGCCGACTGCCGACTGACACCTTTTCAGCTATACTCTCTCTCGGTAACCGAGAGGGATATGCGATGAGCCGTCCGGCGGATCTGGTGCAGGGAACGCTCGACCTGTTGGTACTGAAAATCCTCGCGCTCCAGCCCCTGCATGGCTGGGCGGTCAGTCAGCGCCTGAAGCAAGTCTCGAGCGACGTGCTGCAGGTGAGCGATGGATCGCTCTATCCGTGCCTCCACAAACTCGAGCTCCAGGGCTGGATCAAGTCCGAGTGGAAGCCCTCCGACAACAACCGCCGCGCCAAGTTCTACTCCCTGACCCGCCCGGGCCGTCGCCGGCTCGATGAAGAAGCCGCGAACTGGGTCCGCCTCTCCTCCGCAATCACGCACATCGTCGGCCTCGCCCCCGCGGGGGACTAGAAAGAGGAGAGCCCAGAGCCCTTCACCGATGTTCTACTTCTTCCAGCGTGGCGAGGAATTTCTGCAGTGCGAGATTCGCGGAGACGACGCGACCGGATATGAAATCGTCATCACCGAGCCGAAGCGTCCGGAGAAGCGGGAATCATTTCCCACCTCGCACGAAGCCTATGCGCGCTGGGTCCAGCTCCAGGAATACCTCGTGTCCGCGGGCTGGTGGGGTCCTCACGGGAGGGACTGACGCCATTTCAGCACACCCCTGAACCGATCGTTTTGGCAGGATTCTCAGCGTAATCGCCGGAAACGTCAGCGAAGCGTCCCGAACTAGATCACATCGAGCCTCCCCCGAGCACCAGGCGCTCTCCTTCACATCGCTCAACCGACGTCTAGACAACGAGTTGGCCGGGATCATCCGACTCGGCGCTCTTTTTGCCTTGGGCGATGACGAACTGTTTCCGTACGCGCGAGCTCGAACTGAGCAGTATCGGGGAGTTGGGAAGATGAGACCAAAGTTCGGGCGGATCGAAGAGGTGAACAAGGAGCTGTGGCTGCTCCTGTCGCTCTTTGGTATCTGCCTTCTCCTGAACCTGGTAGTCGACGGGCAGCGGATGGTCCTGAGCTTTTATACGCTCCCCACGCTGGGGTCGGCATACCTCTATGGCCGCCGGCACGCGACGCTGACGGCGCTCGGCAGCGTCCTCCTGGTCTGCCTGATGACGTGGTACAACCCGGTGCTCCTCGCCGCGGCATCGGGCTTCAGCGTTCCCGCCGCGAGGTGGATGGACATCACCGTCTGGGGCGGTGTGCTGATCGTCACCGGGTACGCGATGGGCACGCTGTACGAGCACAACGCGGTGCAGATCACCGAGCTGAGGCAGACCTATCACGGCGTTTTGATGATCCTCCGCCACTTCATCGCGAAGGACACGTACACGGAGAATCACTCGTACCGCGTGTCGGTGTATGCGGCCACCATCGCCGCGGAGCTCGATCTTCCGTCGGGGCGCGTCGAGGACGTGCGATCCGCGGCGCTCCTCCACGACATCGGCAAGCTCGATATCAGCCGCGAGCTGCTCTACAAGGCCGCCCGCCTGACCGAGGAAGAGTTCAAGCACATGCAGGAGCACGTCAACAAGGGCGTGTCGATCCTCGAACCGGTTGGCGGATCGCTGCGCCGAGTGATCCCGATCGTGCTCTCGCACCACGACAAGTTCGACGGCTCCGGCTACAACCCGACGCGCGGCCAGAACATCCCGCTCGAGGCGCGCATCATCTCCGTCGCTGACGTCTACGACTCGCTCACGAGCGATCGGCCCTATCGCAAGGCGATGTCGCCGTTCGACGCGAAAGAGATCATCGTGAAGGGATCCGGTACGGACTTCGACCCGAAGGTCGTCGGTGCGTTCACCGAGGCGTTCCGCAAGGGCGAGCTCGAAGTGCCCACGGTGGTCGTGTAGAGGATTGAGCGGCGGATACCATGAGCCCACTCGATCTCGCCGTCCTGGAGGAGGGGCAGCAGTCGCCGCCAGCCGTCAGGCTCGCCCGGCCTGATGACGTCCGGCTCGTGGAGGCCGCCGATCGCAGGGCGCACGCGCGGCGCCGCCCGAGCGAGCTCGAATGGCTTCGACTCGTCAGGCTGACGGGCGGCACTGGGTTCACGACCAACCTGATCGATCTCTCTGAAGGGGGCGCGCTCCTCGAAGTGGACGGCCCGCTGCGTCCCGGCGCGCGCCTCACACTGGAGATCTCAGGCGCAGGTGTCGAGGCCACGGTGCCCCTCGAAGTGCTGCGCTGCTACCTCGCAAGCCTCCGGAACGGCGCCGCGCTCTATCGAGGCGCGTGCGCGTTCGAGTATCAGATCGCGCTGCCCGGCTCAGGGAAGTTGAGCAGGCAGCCCGCCCCACCGTCGGACGGGTTCGTCGGCGCCGACGCGGCGCTGGCCTACGTTCTCGATCGATTCCTCCCGGCCGACGCGCCGGATGCGACAGCCGCGCCGCGCGTGACGCTCGACAAGGCGGATCTGCTGCGCGTCCTCGAGTCGATTCACGCGCGCGGCACGAAAGGCAACCGCGATCCTGGCGCCCGGTTCGTCGTCGAGCTGCTCGGCGCGATCCTGCCTTCGCTACAGAACGGCGCGTCGCGGAACACCGTGATGGCTGCGCTCGAGACCCGGCTGCGGTCCTGGCCCACGCCGGTACAGGTGAGGCTGCAGGCGACGCGCATCCGCCTTGCATCGCTCATCGACCGCTGCGCGATCGTGACGCCCGCTGCAGCGGAGCCCGAGCCTACGGAGCACGATCAGGAATTCCCGCCCACGGAACCCGGGGCGAAGGAAAACGGGTTCCAGCGGATCGTCGTCCGCTTCGTGGACGGCAGCATCGTCAAAGGCTTCGCCCAGGATTTCCACCCATCGAGGCCTCAGTTCTCGCTGTGGCCCTCGATTAACGCGAAACCATCCGAGCGGGTCGTCGTCCCGGTCGACAGGCTGAAGGCGATTTTCTTCGTCCGGAACTTCAACGGGAACTCGACCCGGCAGGACCGGAAGACGTTCGGCGCGCGGGCCCAGGGCCAGGGACGCCGTGTCGAAGTCACCTTCCTGGATACTGAAGTCATCCTCGGGACGACCTTGAACTACCGGCCGGACGGGCAAGGGTTCTTTGTAATTCCTGCAGACGCGGATGGAAACAACACACGCGTCTTCGTCGCCTCCGCCGCCGTGCGCCGCGTGCGCTTTTTCTGATCTCCCGCGCCCGCCACCTATCGCGCTCCGCCCATCCACCCGATAATCCCCGCCGAGGCCTGCGATGCCTTTAGCGAAACAGCTGAGCCACAATGGTGTTTTCGCGGATCGATGTTAAGGTAGAGCTACCTTCAGACTCGAACATTCGATCACCAGACTTGAAATCCACCGTCCCGGTTGAGGAGATCACTGGTGCGGATTGGCGTGTCGGGACGAGCCCGCCCGAGGCGGCATCAAGGTTGCGTGAAGCTGAACCCGGTTCAGAGATGGAGACGATGCCTTCGAAGGTGCTTATCGTCGACGACGACAAAACGACCCGCGAGGGCCTCGCGGAATTCCTGGAGGAGTCCGGGTACGAGGCCTCTGCCGTCGGCACGTTCGAGGAAGCCACGCGAGCCTTGCGGAGCACCACGCCTCCCGACCTGCTGATCGCCGACGTTCGTCTCGGCCCCTTCAACGGTCTGCAGCTCGTGATCAGCAGCCCGAAACCGATCCCGACGATCATCATCACCGGCTTCGCCGATCCCGTTCTCGAGGCGGACGCGCGCCGCCGCGGCGCCGACTACGTGCTCAAGCCCGTGTCGCCCGCGCGATTGCTCGATCTCGTTGCGCACAAGCTGTCGTCCAGCAAGCCGGGCTTCGGGATTCCCAGGCGCTGGGAGCGGAAGCCGGTCTCCGGCGCCTTGTCGGCGAGCGTCGAAGACGAGCCCGCGCGGATCGTCGACGTCAGCTATGGCGGAGTGCGATTCGAAATCGATCGCAAGCACGAAAGCACGCTGCCCGGATCGTTCAACATCAAGTTTCCGTCAGCGCATCTGTCGGTTCAGGCCAAACTGGTCTGGAAGAACCTGATTGGCGATCAGACCTGGCTCTGCGGCGCCGTCCTCGCGACCGAATCCGCTGAGTGGTACGGTCTCGTCGACGCCATCTGACCGTTCGTAATCACGCCTGTAGCGTCCGGCTTTAGCCGGACCTCGGATGGTCCGCCTGAAGGCGGACGCTACACGTTCCCGTTGTAGGCCTACCTAATTCCTCAATCGGCTTCGAGCGCCCGGACTCCTCCGCGCTGGCGGTGTACCGCGCGAGATCGGTGGCGAGGTTCGCCGACGCCTCGACGTACGAACGCTTGACGAGGACGAACATCGTCGCGCCCCACGCGAGGAGAACGAGGATCGACAGAGGGCGCGTCACGCTGCGAGGCAGCGGAATGAACAGGGGCAGTCTCATACAGGGCGAAGGAACCCGGCCCCCGACGTACGATCTATTCGAGCCGGAGAGCGACCGTGGGCGGTGTCCTCGATGCGCGCCACGCGGGCCAGGCACAGGCCTGCAGGCCGGCCGCCATCAGCACGGCTGACACGGCTGCAAAGGATATCGGGTCAAAGGGCGAGACATTCCAGATCTGCCTCTCGAGGAGGCGGACGCTCAGGACGCTGCCGACGAGACCGAGCGCGACGCCGGCTCCGAGGAGGAGCGCGCCGGACTTGACGATCATGCCCGCCACCGCGCGGGGATCGGCGCCGAGCGCGATCCGTACGCCGATTTCGCGCCTCTGCTGCGAGACGGCCTGTGACATGACGCCGTAGATGCCAACGAGGGCGAGCGACAGGCCGAGCGCCGCGAAGACGGACAGCAGCACGACGTTGAATCGCGGACCCGAGTAGACGAAGTCGTCGAGAAACGCGCTGATGGTCGTCACGTCCGAGACGGGCTGATCCGGGTCGACGGCGTAGATTCTCTCGACGACCGCGCGCTGGACCGACGCAGGATCGCCAGCGGTCTGCACGACGATCCGGTTCGCCGCGCCAGCCAGCGAGTACGGAATGTAGATCTCCGGCACGACCGCATCGGTCAGGCCTCTGTTGAGGGTGTCGTTCACAACGCCCACGATCTCCACCAGATCGTCTCTGGCAAAGATCGGCGCGTGCACGAGACGGGGAATCCGGACGATGCGGCCGACGGCGTCGGCGCCTTCGAGCCTGACCCTCTCGAACGCGCGGTTGACGAGCGCGACCTGCCGGCGGGCCTCGACCTCGGCCGGTGCGAGCGTACGTCCCTTCACGAGCGCGATCCCCAGGGTCTTCGTATAGTCGGCGCTGATCTGGTGGAGCACGACGGGGCGATCGTTGGCGGCGGATCCTGGAACCTCGACCGGCCAGCCGATGTTCCCGAACGGATGGGCCGATGTGTTGACGGCGACCGACGTCACGCCCGGCACCGTCGCGATCCGCCGCATCACGTCGTCGAAGAAGAGAAACCGTCGAACGGGCTCCGGGTATTTCTGCTCGGAGAGCGGAACGCGCATGGTCAGCACGCGATCGGGGCGGAACCCGAGCGGGACGTCGTTGATCGCGAGCACGGTCCGAATCATCAGGCTCGCACCGACCATTAGCATGATCGAGAGCGCGACAGCGCCGACGACGAGACCCTTGCGGAGAATCGCCTGGGCGGTGCCCCCCGTCAGGCCCCGGCCGCCGCTGCGCAGGGACTGCGTGAGATCGCGCGAGCACGCATGGATCGCCGGCGCCAGCCCGAAGAGGAGGCTCGTCGCGGCCGACACAATCAGCGCGAACGCCAGGACCGGCAGGTTCAGCGCGATGTCCGATTCATCGGGTATGGTGCCGGGAGGAACGAGCGTCAGGATGACGCGGAGCGCGCCGTAGGCGAGCAGGGTCCCTGCCGCGCCGCCGGCGATCGCGAGCAGCAGGCTTTCAGTCAGCAGCTGGCGGACGAGGCGCGGGCGGCTGCCGCCGAGCGCCGCGCGCACGGCCATCTCGCGCTGGCGCGCCGCGGCCCTGGCGAGGAGCAGGTTCGAGACATTCGCGCACGCAATCAACAGCAGCAGGCCGACGGCGCCGAACAGCATCCAGAGATCGTCACGGATGCTGCTCGGAAACGTCTCCTTGAACGAGAGCAGGCCGACCCGCCATTTCTGGGGAAACTGCTGCGGCTCCTTCGCCACGAAGTCGGCGATGACGGGGCGAAGATCGGCTTCGGCCCGGGCCTCCGTCACGCCCGGCTTCAGCCGTCCGAGCACGTGGACGTTCCGGATGTTTTCGACGGCCCTGCCGCGCTCGAACACGATCGGAAGGTAGACGTCCGCGCCCCGCCACATGAAGCGCTTCGGCATCACGCCGACCACCGTCCGCACGCGATCGTTCAGCTTCAGCTGCCTGCCGACGATCGAAGGATCGCCGCCGAACTGACGCTGCCAGAAGCGGTAGCCCAGCACGACGACGGGAGCGGCGTCCGGCCGGCCGTCCTCGGGGGTGTAGTAGCGGCCCGCGACCGCGGGAACGCCCATCACGAGGAACGTGTTGGGCGGGCCGTAGTTGCCCCGCAGCCGCTGCGGATCGCCCTCGCCAGTCCAGAGGACGTCGGAAATCGTCGACGCGATGACGCCGTCGAAGATCGTGTTGCGCTCCGCGAGCTCCAGGAACTGATCGGTCGAGTAATTCGTGCGGAAGCCGCGCTGCTCGGGCCCCCAGACCCGGACGCTCATCAGCGAATCGACGTCCTTGTACGGGAACGGGTCGAGCACGACCGCGTGGATGACGCTGTACATCGCGGTCACGGCCATCACGCCGAGCGCGAGCGACCCAACCGCAAGGGCGGTGAAGCCTGGAGAGTGTGCCAGCGTCCTGGCGCCGAACCGAAGATCCTGGATGAACTGGCTCATCTTCTCGTCTCCGCTCTCCGGTCGTCACAGCGCGTTGTCCGGATTCGGCCGCCTGTCCGCTTCCGCTCACGGCTCGGGCCCGCGAGCAGCGGTTCGGGTCCCGGACCATCAAGTAGACGTCAACTGGGTCCTCAGGGTTTGGCCGACCAGTTGGCATCCTTGCCGCTGCAATTCTCTCATTGGAGGGGCCGATGCTGAACGACCGGCGCCACGTGAATGGGAAGTGCCGTTGTTCTCGCGGGAGTGATTCTGCTGGCGTGCTGCCTGCGGCGCGGCGCGCGGCGCGGCTGGATCCGCTCGTGGCGCTCCGTCAGCTCTGAACGGGAAGAGGGGAACGAAGGAGAGGGAGAGATTCCGTCACGGCGACGGAATCTCTCGAGGGTTCCGTCGAGATCTACGCTGCGCTCGTCTTGCGGCCAGCGCGCAGTTTCCGGAAAGCCATGCCACCGAGGGCGCATCCCATCAGGAGCAGCGTCGACGGCTCGGGAACGGAGTTCGTTTCCCTGAAGGTGACGATGTAGTCGTTGTGGTCGTGATCGTTGACCTCAAACCTCACCGGAATGTCTTCAATCCCCATGAGGTAGGTCGTGACGCCGGGATCGACGATGCGGAACAACGCGTACTGGCCCGGTTGGGTCCAGGAGTTCGACGTGTGCCCGGTGCCGCTGTCGTAGGTGAAGGCGCCCGTTGCGTCCCGGTCGAGAGTGCCGTTCGTCCACGCCGTGATGCCGCCCAGGTACCTGAAATCGAAGATCGGAGTATCCCAGTCGAAACGGAACGAGACGGCCCGGCCGCTTCCATCCTGCAGATACTCGAGACGGGTCGCATCGTAGCCGTAGTTCTCCAGCATGTAGCCGACGCCGCACAACGTGCAGTCCCACGAGAGGCCGGACCAGAACGGCGCGATCGTGGCGCCTGCTTCCGACGGATTCGGGATTGGCGTCTGCGACCCTAGCCACGATCCGTTGCCGGGCATGATTGGGTCGGCGAACGCCGTCGCCGGCAGGAGCAGAGCCAGCGCGAGAACGAGACTGCGAACCCTCATAATCCAAACCTCACTGAACAAACAATCTGTTATCAGGCAGACTTTTGGCGCCGCCAGGCAGGTTTTCCAAATCGCTAACCCGTTCTGAGAGCAGGTTTTGCTGTTTTGGCCCCACGATGTGACTCGGGAGTGCAAGATCCACGCACAGTCTGGCGTCAGCCAGATTTCGCGTGATCTACACTCACGCGGACGCCGCCGATGAACTGCAGAACCGCCATGTTTTTCGTGCTTTTCTGGGCCGGACTCGTCGCGCCGGCGGCCCAGGATCGGAGCGCCGGCTCGGGACTCGACCTCTCCAGCTTCGACAGAACAGTCCGCCCACAGGACGACCTTTATCGCTTCGCGAACGGCGGATGGCTCGCTCGCACGCCGATCCCCTCGGACCGCGTGACCTACGGGTTGTTCCTGGAATTGGCGGACAGGGCGGAGGCGAGCGTCCGGGCGATCGCGGAGGAGGCCATCGCGAAGGGCGGGAAGGCACGCGGCGCCGAACGCCAGATCGCCGATCTCTACTCGAGCGTCATGAGCCAGGATCGCGTCGAAGCGCTCGGGCTGGATCCTGTGCGGCGGGATCTTCAGAGAATCGAGGGGGTGTCGACCACGAGCCAGCTCGCCTGGCAGGCCGGGTATTTATCTGCGGTTGCGGCCGGCGGACCGTTTCCAGGATCGATCGACGAGCTCCCCTCGAGCCCGGGACGTCCGCTCGCGAACATCTCCCAGGGCGGAACGCTGCTTCCGGATCGCGACTACTACCTGAAGAGCGGCCACCCCTACGAAGAGCATCGCACGGCGTATCTGAGCTATCTCACGGACCTCTTCGCGCTGTCGATCCGTCCCGATCGCGCGCGCGCAGCCGATACGGCACGAAGCGTCCTCGCGCTCGAGACCGAGCTGGCCAGGGTACAGCTGCCCGCGGAGCAATTGCGCGACCCGACGCGAACCGCGCGGTTGTTCACGCTCGCGGAGCTCGAAAGAGAGATGCCGGGATTCGACTGGCGCGCGTGGGCCCGGCCCCAGGGCATCGACGTGCCGGGACGCGTCATCCTGTCGCAGCCATCCTTCTTCAAGGGGTTCGCGGCGCTCCTGGAGCGCATTCCGCTCGAGACGTGGAAGGCCTGGCTCGCGTCGCGATTCCTCACCGCGAGCGCTCCCTACCTCCCGTCTGCGTTTTCCAACCTGCGATTCGAGTTCTTCGGGCGCGTGCTGACCGGGCAGCAGCTGCCGCGCGCGCTGTGGAAGCGCGGCGTGGGGCTGGTGAACACGCATCTCGGCGACGAGGTCGGCCGCCTCTACGTCGCCAGGCATTTCCCGCCGCGCGCGAAAGCTCGCGCCGAAACGCTCGTCGACACGGTCGTCCGCGCGTTCAGGTCGGCGCTCGAGGATTCGACGTGGATGTCGGCCACGGCGAAACGCGCGGCGCTCGCGAAGCTCTCGGGGATGAAGACCAAGGTCGGCTATCCGGAGCGCTGGCGATCGTACACGGCGCTCGTGATCAAGCCGGACGATCTCTACGGCAACGTGGAGCGAGCGAAGCAGTCCGACACGCGGTATCAGCTCTCGAGATTCGCCGCGGGAGTGGACTCGGGCGAATGGCTCATGCCGCCGCAGACCGTCAACGCGTACTACAGCCCGGCGCGCAACGAAATCGTCGTGCCCGCGGCGATGCTCCAGCCGCCGCTCTTCAACGCCGACGCGGACGACGCGGCGAATTACGGGGCGATTGGAGCGGTGATCGGCCACGAGATCGGGCACGGCTTCGACGAGCGCGGCCGGTGGTTCGACGGCACCGGGGCGACGCGCAACTGGTGGACCGGCGAAGACGAGCGCGCATTCGACGCGATCTCGAAGGCGCTGGTCGAACAGTTCGGCGCGTTGAGTCCTCTTCCCGGCGCGCGCGTCAACGGCCTCGTGACCCTTCGCGAGAACATCGGCGATCTCAGCGGCCTCGCGGTCGCGTGGCGTGCGTACAGGATGTCCCTCGGCGGGCGCCCGTCGGCCGTCATCGACGGGTTCACGGGTGAACAGCGGTTCTTTCTGAGCTGGGCCCAGGTGTGGCGCGGACAGATCCGCGAGGAGTACCTGCGGCAGACGCTGCTCACGCTGCCGCACGCACCGCCGCAGTACCGCGCGAACACGCCGGCGAGCAACCTCTCCGGCTTCCACGACGCGTTTCGCGTCGAGCCGGGCGACGGGATGTACCGCGCGCCATCGTCGCGAATCCTGATTTGGTGACGGACCATGGCCCCGCCGCTGGAACGCGTTCGCGAGTACGTCGACAGGCACTATGCGAAGCCGCTGACCGTCGAGCGCCTTGCGTCCCTGGCAGGGCTGTCGACGTTCCATTTCATTCGCGTCTTTCGAACGTCCACCGGCCGCACGCCGCACCAGTACCTGCGCGCGCGCCGGATCGAACGCGCCTGCGAGCTGCTCGTCACGACCCCCATGCCGGTGACCGAGATCTGCGACGCCGTCGGATTCCAGAGCCTGGGCTCGTTCAGCGCACTGTTCCGGCGGATCACGGGAGAGACGCCCGCGGCGTACCGGGCCGCGCGGCGCCGATCGATTCCGATCCCCTCCTGCTTCGTCCGCATGTATCGCGCCGGTCGATGATCGCTCTCGCCGCCTGTAGTGTCCGGCTTCAGCCGGACCAACCACGACCGGGAGCAATTTCGGAGAAGCAGGCCGGCCTCTTCATCGATACCTTTGCCTGCGAACGAATCCTTCGGAGGAGCGCCATGATTCAACGACTCTCGCACGTGACACTGTTCGTCAACAGCCAGGACGAGGCCAAGGACTTCTACATCAACAAGCTGGGGTTCGACGTGCGGACGGACCACACGATGGAGGGAGGGTTCCGCTGGCTGACAGTCGGTCCGCCGACCCAGCCGGACCTCGAGATCGTGCTGATGGAGCCCAAGCCGGGACCGATGCTGGACGAGGAGGCCGCGCAGGCGGTGCGCCTGTTGCTGAAGAAGGGCGTGCTCGGCTCAGGCGTGTTCCAGGTCGACGATTGCCAGAAGACGTACGAGGATCTGAAGAAGAAGGGCGTGCAGTTCGCCGGCGCGCCCGAGGATCGCTTCTACGGCGTCGAAGCCATCATGAAGGACGGGCTCGGCAACTGGTTCAGCATGACGCAGCCCAAGAACTGGCAGGGCTGACGCCCGCGCGTCAGCAGTCGGCGCAGCGGATCTCGCCGAAGATATCGTCGAGCCGATCGGGGTGCTCGCGCGCGTAATTGATCAGGCAGCGTACGGCCTTCCCGGTGTCGGCGAGACCGTACTTTTCCGCCATCTGTTCGAGGAACTTGACCTTTTCTGACTCGAGCTCGATGGGATGGAGGGTCGCGTCTTTCATGGACTCATTCTATTGCGGATTGCCGATCGCGGATTGGCGATTGCTCGGTTGAGGATTGATCAGAAGAAGCCGTCGAACGTCTCGACGATGGTGTGATGAGCAGCCGCCGGACGCGCGGCCGGCGGACGGACGCAGAGCCGCGTCTGCATGCCGGCCTCCGTCGCGGCATCGAGCTCCCGCACCACGTCGGAGACGAAGAGAACGCTGTGCGCAGGAGCGTCGAGAGCCGTGGCGATCCGGCGATAGCTCTCGCTCTCGACTTTTGGTCCGACGGACGTGTCGAAGTGCCAGCGAAGGTACGGCGTGAGATCCCCGGCGGTCGAGTGCCTGAACAAGAGCTGCTGCGCGAGAACGCTGCCCGAAGAGAAAATGCCGACGCCGATCCCCGCGCGCGTCCAGCGCGCGAGCGCGGCCGGCACGTCGGCATAGACATCGCTCGTCAACGCGCCCGACGCGTATCCCTCCCGCCAGATCTTTCCCTGGAGCAGCTTCAGCGCCGTCGACTTGCGATCCTGATCCATGAGCGCGTACACGCGCCCGACGACCTCGTCCAGGTGCCATTCGCGGGAACTCTGCGGCGACTGCGCTCCGGCCGTTTCGGCGTCGTATTCGTGCCTCAGCCCGGCGGCGATCTCCTGGACTTCAGTACCGGCGAAGGGCCGCGCGAGCAGCCAGTCTCGAACGCGCGCACGCGCGAACGGGAACAGGACGTCGTGAACGAACGCGATCGGCGTGGTCGTCCCCTCGATGTCGAGGAGCACGATGCGAATGCCTGCGTCCCGCAGGCTCGTCGTCACGACCTTGGCTGCACCATCGGGCCGACGTACGCCGGCCCGAAGCAGATCGGCTGGAATCCTCGATCCACGCCGCTCTCGGTGTAGTGAGGGGTCCATCCCGACGCATCCTGGAAGAGCCGGATCGCGCGGATGCGCTTCTCCGCGCACAGATCGAACCAGTGGTGCGTGCCGCGGGGCACGCGGATGAGATCGCCCTTGCCCACTTCCAGCACGAACACGCCATCGTTCGAGTGGATGTGGAACAGCCCGCGCCCTTCGAGAATGAAGCGGACTTCGTCCTCGTCATGCCAGTGCTCGCGGTTGAATTTCGCGAGCATCACGTCGAGGTTCGGTGTGTCCGTCTTGACGTCGATCACATCGGCCGTGACGTAGCCGCCGCGGGCTTTCAGCGCGTCGACCTGCTGGGCGTACGCGTCGAGCACTTCCTCGGCGCTGGCGTCAGGTCCGAGATCGCGGCTCGGCGTCCAGCGCTCGTACTCGATTCCGCGCGCCGCGAGAAATGCAGTCACCTCCTGCCGATCGGTGAGCGTTTTGTTCTCAGCGGGAATCTTGATGGCGGCCATGTTGATGCTCCTCTTCTCGTGCGACTGCTTCAAGCAGGAATTCCAGGATCTCGACGTGGCGCACGGCCTGGCGAAGATCGGCGCCCCAGGTATAGAGCCCGTGGCCGCGGATCAGGAAGCCGTGAGCGCCGGGCTGCTCGTCGAGCATCCGTCGTACGACCGCGGCGAGTCGAGGCATGTCCTGATCGTTCTCGACAATCGGGAGCCATTCGCGATGCTCGTGCGTCCGCACGCCCTCGAGCCCCTTCAGCATTTCGTAGCCCTGGATCGACAGACCGCCCGCGTCCGCATGTCTCGCCGACAGCAGCGTGCTCCAGATCGAATGCGTGTGCAGGACGGCGCCCGCCGCCCGCGCGCGGACGATCTCGACGTGCAGCAGCGCCTCGGCCGAGGGCCGCGCCGCTCCCGGCGACGTCGGCACGGCACGCTCGTCCATCTCGAGAATCTGCTGCGGCTCGAGCTCGCCCTTGAACGCCGCACTCGGCGTGATCCAGAGGCGGAGCGGCTCGCGGTTCATGACCACGCTGAAGTTGCCGCTCGTCCCAAAAACCCAGCCTCGCGCGTCGAAACGCCGTCCGGCCAGGCAGAGCTCCTCGGCCGCGTTCGCCTGGGTGACCGGCGTCATGATTCAGATTATAGGCGCCTCCACGGCGCGAACATCGTTCGGTGTCGTCGAGACCATGGGCCCGGTAAACAAGGCGCGCGGCCGCGATGTATTATCCTGAGCCGGCGCGAGGGATACGCCCTCGCGCGTTTTCTTCGAGAGAGTGATCTCATGAGTACACGAAAAACGGTCAGCCGCGCTGCGCTGACCCTGGGCCTGTGCCTGATCACAGTGTCCGCATTCGCACAGGCGACAGCGACCCAGAAGTACGAACCCAAAGTCGGCCAGGCCGGCAAGGACGTGGTGTGGGTCCCGACGTCGCAGGAGCTCGTCAACAAGATGCTGGACATGGCGAAGGTCACACCGCAGGACTTCGTCATCGATCTCGGCTCGGGCGACGGCCGCACGGTCATCACCGCGGCCAAGCGCGGCGCGACGGCGATGGGGATCGAATACAACCCCGAGATGGTGGAGTTGTCCAAGCGCAACGCGGAAAAGGAAGGCATGTCGAGCAAGGCAACCTTCGCCAAGGCGGATCTTTTCGAGAGCGACTTCTCGAAGGCGACGGTCATCACGATGTTCCTGCTCCCCGAGATCAACATCAAGCTCCGTCCGAAGATCCTCAACCTCAAACCGGGCACGCGCGTCGTGTCGAACTCCTTCACGATGGAAGACTGGGAAGCCGACCAGACGGAAACGATCTCAGGCGAGTGCACGAGCTGGTGCACGGCGCTCCTGTGGATCGTGCCCGCGAAAGTCGAGGGAGCGTGGGACACGCCCCAGGGCGAGCTGAAGCTCACGCAGACGTTCCAGAACCTCACGGGCTCGATTGGGACGACCAAGCTCGAGGGAAAGCTGCGCGGCGACGAGATCACGCTGACGGCGGGGAAAACGGTCTACACCGGACGCGTGAACGGCACGTCGATCAAGGGAACGACGAACGGCGGTTCGGCCTGGACGGCCTCGAAGCGCTGACCGCCGTACCCGAACGTCGCGTCATTCGCGCGGGAGCGGCACGAGCTCGTACAAGCGGGACTCCGCTCGTGCCCACCGCTCGGCTGTGACGAGGCGAAGATCGCTGGAGCGGTCGAGGCGTGACACCAACGTCACGTAGTCCGTGTAGCGGAAGAACGCGCCATGGACCGTCACGTGGGTCACGCCCCGACGCCGCAGCTCCGCGACCGACTCGTCGTCGGGGAATCCTGCGAGCTTCTCCAGCAGGACATGGTACGACGGCGGACTGAAGCCGCTGTAGCCGTTCACCATCCGCCGCCAGTGAAAGGTCGAGAAGTACATGTAGACCGGTTCGATGGAGACGTCGGGCCGCACGAGCGGCAGCTCGAGCAGGATGCTGTCGGAACCCGCAGGTAACGACTCGTACATGCGCGGCGGCTGCGTCCTCGCGTGCGCGAGGATTGGCGCCGATCGATACTCGGCAAAGACGAGCGCGCTCAGAATCACGACGCCGGTGAGCGCGAGCGGCCGGCTGTGCGCCAGCCGCGTGATACGGGCCACGCCGAAGCCTACGAACACCGAGAGCGCCATCCCGACGACCATCGCCATCCTCGCGGGAACACGAAGGCCCCGGTACGGCAGCACGTACTCGTGCAGCCACGGATGGAGCACGCCGTTGAACCCGAGCGAGATTTCGAACGCGACGACCAGCCCGAGCACGTAGGCGATTCGCACAGCCGACAGCGGCGCCCACAGTCCCACCAGCGCGAGCAGCGGAACGACGATGCCCATGAAGAGCTCGCGCTCCTGGCCTCCCCAGTGCGAGGTGAGCCCGCCGAACATGACGTTGCGCGGGTGTGCCGCGAGATAGTTGCGCGCCGTGGCGCTGTAGAACTCGATCTCGTTGACCGGCCGCTCTCCCACCGAGGCGCGTGCCGCCATGTACGGCATCGCCATCGGCAGCGTGAGAGCCGCGGCCAGCACGCCCCCGGCCGCGAGCGCGCGCGCCGACTGCCCGGCTCGCCGGGCCCCCTCGCCCACCAGCAGCGCGAGGCCGAACGGCACGAGGAAGGTCGCGAGGAAGATGCCGTAGTACCAGGACGACAAACACTGAAGCGCGAGGAAGAGACCGGTCATCAACCCGTTCGAGAGGCCGCCGCGCGTCACCGTACGATGAAAGGCCCACAGGCAGAGCGGCATCCACATCGACATCTGCAGCTCGAGGTGCGCGTAGTGCATGAACCGGTACGGGAGAAACGCGAACACGAAGCCGGCGACGAAGGCGGCGCCCGCTCGGTGCGTGAGCGAGCGCACCAGGAGGAACATCGCGGCGCCCGAGAGGACGAACCCCGACAGGAAGACGAGATTGTAGGCGGCGATTCGCGGCACGCCGAGCCAGAACAGCGGCGCGCCCATGAGCGACGGCACGATCATCGCGTCCGAGAACGCGAGCGTGCCTCGCTCCGGATAGAAGATGTTCGCGTCGAAGAGGCGCAGCGGATCCCGCGGCAGTTGATGCGCGACCCACGCGAGCCGCCACGTCGAGAAAAGCGCGTCACCCTGATCGAGGCTGATGGCGCTGTCGAGGTAGCGCACCTGCGGATGCGTCATCAGCACCGCCAGCAGCGTGTACAAAACGAGCACAGCCGCGGCGTAGGTCGTGTAAAAGAGAAGACGTTCCTTCCTGCGGCTCACACCAGGGCGCGGCGCCGGCTCGGACTTCTGTTCTCGATCAGCCTCGAAGACATCGTCCCGCAGCGGGCCGGCGGAGCGCGCCGCCTCCCGGAGTCGCGTGGTGAACCGCCGGTGGAGCGGAAAGTCCCGAACGAAGAAATGCCTCGCGACGAGCAGCGCGAAGGCCCACCCCAGGACACGCCACTCGGACTTCACCGAGACGCGGATGCCCGCGGGCCAGACGACGAAGCCGCCTTCGATCGCGACAAACAGCGCGAGACACAGCAACGCGATCGCGGCGGCGTCAGCAGCGCGAGCCCAGTACGGAAGAGCCTGCCGTGAAGTCAGCAATCCGCCTGATTAAGCAAGGTTGCGACCGTTTCGCGCAAGCTCATCATTAGCGGGGGCGAGCGTATCGGTGGGATCAGCGCGACTGGAGCGGACGCGCCATGATGACGGAGCCCGCAGCGAAGAGGCCTCGCCGAGGAATGTGGAAGTCCCCGAGCCTTGGCTGCGGATCGATCGAGCCCGTCGGACCGAGATCGCGCCCGTCGATCACGGCGCGGCTCGCGCCGACGGTCCACACGACATCCGGGCTGGCGACGAAGCGATGGCCGTCGGGTGTCTCGCCCGCGAGCGACACGCGTCCCGCGCCGAGGGCCAGGCCTGCCGCCTTGCCGAGCGCGCGCAGCGCCCGCGCGTTGGTCCGCCACTGGCGCGGAAGCATCGCGGCGACGGCGTTGAGCAGCGTCGTCGAGAGAGTTTGCGTCAGGGCGATTCTCCAGGACAGCAGGCGGCCGCCATGCGCCACGATCGTCATGGCCCGGGGACCCGTCCATTCGATCCGGATCGGCGTACCGGCAACTTCCCGAATGCGCGGGCCGAAGTAGCGCCCGCACGCCTGATTGCCCGCCGCATCGGAGTAGAACGTCCATTCGCCGTGAGGAGCGCGATGCCAGATCGACGTATAGCCCGGTCCGATCGACGTGAGCGGGAACCGGCGCATCGCGAGCACGTCCCCCGAGCGGAACGGCACGCCGAGAATGGCGTAGCCCGCGAAGCGGTCGTCCTCGCCAGGGGGCAGGACCGCCGCCCGCTCCAGGATCGCCGCCAGGTCCGCCGGTTCCTGCCATCGATCGCGCACGTCAACCCTTTGGTTTAGTCTTGCGTGGTCCGGAGCGCATCGAACCCGGCGCCCGCAGCGCCCGTCAGTGGAAACAACGCCGTTCTGAGGCAAAACGCGCCAGGGGAGACCGGCAGGCAGTGCAGCTCGACGTCACCGAACTTCTGATCGCGCACGGCGCCGGCGACCCGGCCGCGCTCGACCGGCTCGTGCCGCTCGTGTACGACGACCTGCGGCGCATCGCGCGGGTGCAGCTTCGGCGGCGACGCGGTGCGTCCGACTCGCTCGATACCGAGGTGCTCGTGCACGAAGCGTACATGCGGCTCGTCGATCAGTCGCGCGCGTCGTGGCGCGATCGCGGGCATTTCTTCGCCGTCTCGGCGATCGCGATGCGGCAGATTGTCATCGATCACGCCCGCCGCCGGGCGCGCCTGAAACGCGGCGGCGATCCGCCGGTCGTCCCGCTCGACGACGCCAACGAGCCGGGCATTCGCGACGCCGAGCACGTGCTGGAGATCGATCTGGCGCTGCGCAAGCTCGCCGCCGTCGACGAGCGGATGGCGCGTGTCGTCGAGTGCCGGTACTTCGCGGGGCTGACGGAGGGTGAAACCGCCGAAGCGCTCGGCATCTCTCCTCGCACGGCGCAGCGCGAATGGTTCAAGGCGCGCGCATGGCTCCGCGAGGAGCTGCGCGGGATCGGGCGGCGGCCATGATCGACTTGACGAAATGGCCGGAGGCCGACGAGCTGATCGACTGCGCGCTGGCGCTCCCGGCCGACGAGCGTGCCGCGTACCTCGACAGCGTCGCGTCGCGCGATCCCTCGCTCGGCGCCGCGCTTCGCGCCGTCCTCGCCGAGGCGGCCGGAGACGATGGCTTCCTCGATCCCGGCGGCGCGCTGTCGGGCGCGCTGGGCGGCGAGATCGAGTGGACCCTTGGCGCCGATGAGACGCAGCCCTCGCTTGCCGTCGGGGACCGCATCGAGCACTACGAGATCACGGGCTTCATCGGACGCGGCGGGATGGGCGAGGTCCATCGCGCGCGGGATCTGCGCCTCGATCGCGACGTCGCGCTCAAGCTCCTGCCGGCCCGCTTCGCCACCGATCCCGAGCGCGTCGCACGCTTTCACCGCGAGGCGCGCGTGCTGGCGTCGCTCAGCCATCCCGGTATCGGCGCGATCCACGGCATCGCCGCCGAGCGGGGGATCGAGGCCCTCGTCCTCGAGCTCGTCGAGGGGCCGACGCTGGGCGAGCGTCTCCAGTCCGGTGCGCTGTCGCTCGACGCGTCTCTCTCGATCGGACGTCGATTGGCGGAAGCGATCGAGGCCGCGCACGCGCGCGGCATCCTGCACAGGGACCTGAAGCCGGCCAACATCAAGATCGTCGGAGACGAGGGCGTGAAGATCCTCGACTTCGGGCTCGCGCGGATCCTGGCGACGATCGACGCGGCCGCGGACCCTGCGCCCGATCTCAGCGCGGCGGCCGGGGGCGTCCTCCTCGGCACGGCGGCGTACATGAGTCCAGAGCAGGTCAGGCGCGCCGCGGTCGACGAACGCGCCGACATCTGGGCGTTCGGATGCGTGCTGTTCGAGATGCTCACCGGCACGCGCGCGTTCCCCGGCAATTCGACGCACGAGATTCTCGCGCGTGTGCTGGAGCGGGAGCCGGCCTTCAGCCTTCTGCCTGCGGCGACACCGGAACCGATCCGGCGCCTGCTGCGACGCTCGCTCGAGAAGAACCGGGATCGGCGCCTCGGCTACATCGGCGACGCGGTTCTCGATTTCGACGACGCGTCGGCACCCGCCCTCGCGCCGGCGCGTGCCGTTCCAACCTCGTGGTGGATCGCGGGCGCCGTCGCGGGAGGTCTCGCTGCCGGCGCGCTCGCAGCGACGCTGATCGTCACGTCTCGCGGTGACACCGAACGTCCCGTCGTGCGGTTCGCCGCCGCGCTGCCCGCGGGCGACCAGCCGGTCACCGGGTTTCAGCCGATGACCACGCTCTCGCCAGACGGGCAGACGCTCGTGTATCGCGCCCGCCGCAATGGCGTCGTCCAGCTGTTCCGCCGCGCGATGCGCGATCTCGAGCCGGAGCCGATCGCCGGCACCGAGAACGGCACGTCGCCGTTCTTCTCTCCGGACGGACGCTGGCTCGGCTTCGACAGCGACGGCGTGTTGAAGCGCGTTGCGCTCGACGGCACTGCACCGGTCGTGATCTGCCCGGCGCCGGGCGGCGTGACCGCCGCGTGGATGCGGGACGACACGATCGTCTTCGCCACGAACACGAACCGGGTTCTTCAGCAGGTGCCGGCGTCGGGAGGTCCGATCGTCGCGTTGACGACGCTCGATCGCGAGCGCGGGGACACGCTGCATCTTCTGCCGCAGGCCCTGCCCGACGGGCGGACGATTCTCTTCACGATCGTCAGCGGCTCGAACCGCCGCATCGCGGTGCGCCTGGGCTCCGGCGAGACGCGCGTCGTTGCCGAGGGCACGCACGGACGCTATCTCGCGTCAGGCGTCCTCGTGTTCTCGCGCGAAGGATCCTTCTGGGGGGTTCCCTTCGATGTCGAACGCCTGGCCACCGCAGGAACCGCGGTCCCCTTCGTCGAGGGCATCGAGGCCACCGACGGCACCGTGCTTCATTACGACGTGTCTGCGAACGGGACGATGGCGTACCTGCCCGCCGGTGAATCCGATACCGGGCTGCAGCGGCTCGCCTGGATCGATCGGCTCGGCCACGAGACGCCTGTCGATCTGGAGCCGCGCCCGTATGTGCGCGTGAGCCTCTCGCCCGACGATGCGCGAATCGCGCTCGCGATCCGCGAGCGCGGCAACACGGACGTCTGGATCGCCGACCCCGCGCGCCGCACGATGAGCCGCCTGACGTTCGATCCCACGATCGAAACGATGCCGACGTGGTCGCCCGACGACCGCTTCGTGGCGTTTCGATCCGAACGCGAGGGTCCCGGCCTCTTCCGCCGCGATCCGCACGGCGCGGGCCCGATCGAGCGCCTCACCTCGACCGACGGGCCGATTCACAGCCCCTACTCCTGGACGCCCGATGGGCGCACGCTCCTCTTCGCGCTCTTCAGGAGCTTTCGCAACCAGGCGATCGCCAGCGTCACGCCGCCGGATCGCACCGTCCGCGTCCTGCTCGACGGCAACTTCGCGCAGCTCGATCCGCAAGTCGCCCCCGGAGGGCGATGGCTCGCGTATCAATCCGACGAGTCGGGGCGCTTCGAGATCTACGTGAGGCCGTACCCCAACGTCGAGCAGGGACGGTGGCAGATTTCCGCGGGTGGAGGCACGTCGCCGCGCTGGACCGCCGATGGGCGCGAGCTTCTATACCTCGACCCGTCCGGTCTGCTGAGCGTTCCGATCGAGGCGGGCTCGACGTTCGCCTCCCGTCAGCCGCGGCGGCTCTTTCCGGTGAAGCCGTTCGGCGGGCGCCTCGGCGGCGACTACGAGATCTCGCGCGACGGCCGGCGGTTCCTGTTCATCCTCGACGGTCCGCCTGCGGCGGTGCGCCCGGCGCATGTGGTCGTGGTGCAGCACTGGGTCGCGGAGGTGAGCGGGAGGATCGCTGGCAGGAGATGAGACGCCGGCTCGTTCCGTATCCATCGCGGTGCGATAGACTTCGGCCGGGAGGAGAAACGTTCATGCGCTCGATATGGCTCTTCGCGGGTTCCTGCATCGTCACGGCGGCTTTCGGAGCGACACTGGCAGGCCAGCAGAGTCCCGCGCCGCCGGCTGACGCGCCGCCGGATCCCGTGAAGATACTGGTCGATCGACTGGAGCTCGAAAAGTACAAGGCCACGATCAAGGGACTCACGCAGTTCGGCGATCGCCGGCAGGGAACGGATCGCAACCGCTCGGCGACCGACTGGATCGAGGCGCAGCTCAAGAGCTACGGCTGCACGAACACCGAGCGGATCAAGTACGAGTACGCCCCGGCGGGCCGTGGCACGGGGACGGGCGCGGGCCGCGGCGAGGGACGAGGTGAAGGACGCGGCCAGGGCCGGGGCAACGCGGCCGCGGGAGGCCAGCGGGGCGGCGGACGCGGACGCGCGGGGTCGGGCGGCAGCGCGATCTTCGGCACCCGCGGCGCGACCGGCGTCAACAACGATCCGAACGCGCAGCCCGACGCGAAGCTGCGCGAGCTCAATTCGCAGCCGACGACCCCGGGCCCGCGCGAGGAAGTCTATTGCACCAAGGTCGGCACGACGCGGCCCGACGAGATGTACATCATCGGCGCGCACATGGACGGCATCGGATGGGGCGAAGCCGCCAACGACGACGGATCGGGAACGGCGCTCGTGATGGAGATCGCGCGCGTGCTGAGCAGCCCGGACGTCCAGACCGAACGATCGGTCCGATTCGCGCTCTGGAACAACGAGGAAACCGGCCTCAACGGCGCGCAGGCGTACGTCGATCAGCGCAAGGATCTCCAGGGCAAGGAGAATCCTCCCGGCTCCGGGAAGTACCCGGAGCCGAAGTGGCTCGGGATGATCCAGCACGACATGATGATGTTCGACCACGGCATGCCCGGGCCCGACGGCAAGGTCAGCCCCGAGCAGCGGCCGGAGGCGGACGTCAACATCGAGTTCCAGTCGACCGCGAAGATGGCAGAGGGGGCGCAGAAGCTCGCCTGGTTCTTCAAGGCGGCCAACGAGAAATACGCGACCGACTATCCCGCCGCGGTGGGTCCGCACATGACGAACACCGACTCGATGCCGTTCAGGGACTTGATCCCGGCGATCAGCCTGCGCGAGAACGAGCGCGGCGCGCAGATCGGCGCCGGCTGGGATCCGCACTGGCATCAGCCGACGGATGTGTTCGCGACGTTCTCGGACAAGGACTTCCGGCTGGGCCTGAACGCCGCGCAAACGACGCTCGCGGCGATCGCGCAGCTGACCGGCGCGACGGTCAAGAAGTGATCGCGCGTCAGGGGAGGATCCCGAGCTCGTCGAGCGATTCGTCGAGCTCCAGGGGATCCCGATAGACGCGAAACGCGCCCGCCCGGATCAGTTCCTCCGCGCCGTAGCCGCCGCTCAGCATCCCGATGCTGAGCATGCCGGCGCGCCGCGCGGCGAGCAGATCCCAGACCGCGTCGCCGACGACGAAGCAGTCACGCGCCTCGACGCCAAGCCGCTCCTGGCACGCGAGAAACAGGTCGGGCTCGGGCTTGGCCCGCGCCACGTCGCCGCGCTCGACCACGACCGTGTCGTCACGAATCTTCAGCACCGCGAGCGACTTGTCGATCTCCGGCCTCCGCCCCGACGTCGCAATCCCGAACGGAATGCCGAGCTCGCGCAACCGGCCGAGCACCTGCACCGCCCCGGGCAGCGGCCGCGGATCTGGCAGCAGCCGGCCATAGATCTCCCCGTGCCGCTCCTGGAGCGCGCGCGCCTGCGCCGGCTCCAGCGCGCGCCCGATCTCCCGCGCAACCGCCCGCGTGAACAATCCTCCGCTCATGCCGATCTTCCGGTGCACCCGCCATCCATCAATAGGCATCCCAGCTTCCGCCAGCGCCTGCTGCCACGCGAACACGTGCGCGTAGACCGTGTCGACGAGCGTCCCGTCAAGATCGAAAATGATCGCGCGCTTAGTCATCGCCCCCTGCCCCGTGAACCCTTGCACTCTCGCCCTTGCACCGCTGCACCCTCCCCTTGCACCCTGTACTCTGGCACCCGTGGAACTCTGGCACCCTTACACGATCCCTTCACCTCCCCACCGAAACACCCGTCCGGACTCGATCAAGTGAACCCCCCCGAGCCACCGATCGATGCCGCACCTGGCGATGCGATCCTCTCGTCCGCCCAGCACGTCGCGTCCGAGCGGCGTCAGGGCCATCGTGCCTTGCGGCAGACCCTCGAACGCGTCCGACCGGGTCTCGAGCGACAGGAGGCCCGCGCGTGCGAGATCGAGCGCGATCTGCCAGAACGAGCCGTCCGCAACATAGAACGCATCCTCATCGTCGTGCATCCGGGGAAAGATGGCGTGGATGTCGGTGACCTCTGACTGGACGAGGGACAACATGCGGCGCTCGCTTCTCGAGAGACCGTCGGTCGTCCACGGAAACTCCTGCAGATGCCGCCGCATCGCTGCGCCAAGGAAGGGCAGCGCCGGCGTCGCGCGCTGGATCAGCTCCCCGATCCGCCGCGGGTCCGGTGCACGAAACGCGTTCCACGCCTCCGTCGCGAGCGCGAATTGCGCATCGCTGACGGGCGCGCGCGTCGCCACGAGCGATCCGATCTCGGCGGGCGCCAGCTCGCCAAGCCCCTTGAAGCGCGCATGCCCCGGAAACGATCCGATGCAGATCAGTGTGATTGGCTTCGTGCGGACGACGCGGCGCGACAGCCGGTCGAGCAGCTGGATCAGGTTCAGTTGATCGAAGAGATCGTGTTCGAACCACAGCACCAGCTCGTCGTACGACGCCTCGTCGTCGACGGCCGCCCTCCATTGCCGTAGCTCGTCGCCGATCGCCTCGCGACGGCCATCAGGCAGCGCGGCGAGGTGGTCCGCGCGAACCCGCAGGAGCTCGTCGTCCGACACTGCGGGCACCGGCCCTTCGTGAAGCGGATCGGCCCAGATCGACGTGCGTCCGGGAACGCCCGCGGCCGCCAGCATCCCCGTCGTGCTGGTCCCATTGGCGACGTGCAGGGTTCGCGGTGAAAGCGGTGCCATCGCAGTAGTTTGTCAGAAGTGGCCTGCCGCCTTCGCGGGTCCGGCTGAAGCCGGACACTACAGCAGCCAGCGTCGGACGATCGTCCACATTACAATCTCAGCACCATGTCCACCCAACCTGCCGTCGTGCAGTACGCGCTCGAACCGCTGGCCGTCGAGCTTCGCGAGGTGCCGGTGCCGGAGATCGGCGACGGAGAAGCGCTCCTCGAGGTCGGCGCGGTATCGGTCTGCGGATCGGACGTCCATCAGGCGCACAACACGCACTCCTGGGCGGTGAACGTTCCCGTCGTGCTCGGACACGAGTTCGGTGGAACCGTCGCGCGGCTGGGACGCGGCACTACTGGCATCCGCGAAGGCGACAGAGTCGTGTGCGAAACGGCGGCGGAGATCTGCGGCACGTGCCTGCTGTGCCGCACGGGACGCTACAACCTCTGCCCTTCACGAAAAGGGTTCGGCTACGGCATCGACGGCGCGATGTCGCGGTACGTCCGCGTACCGGCGCGCTGCCTGCACCGAATCCCAGATTCACTGCCGTTCGACATCGCGTGCCTCACCGAACCTCACGCCGTCGCGTTCCAGGCGATGTGCGTCAACTCGACCATCCATCCTGGCGATCTCGTCGTCGTGCTCGGCCCCGGACCGATCGGCTTGTTGTGCGCGCGAATGGCTGCGCTGTCGGGCGCGGATCCGCTGGTAGTCGCGGGCCTGAAGAATGACCGCGACCGGCTGCAAACGGCTCGCGATCTCGGCGCGACGCACGTGGTGGACGTCGATCGCGAGAATCTCGACGAGGTCGTCCGGAGCCTCGCGCCGATCGGCGCGGACCTCGTCTGCGACGCCACCGGATCGAGCGCGTCTCTCGCGACGGCGCTCGGAATCGTCCGGCCGGCCGGCCACGTCACCAAGGTGGGCTGGTCGCCCCAGGTGATCGCGACGGACGTGAACCCGATCGTGCAGGGCAACATCCACGTGCAGGGCTCGTTCAGCCACAACTACCCTGTCTGGGAACGCGTGATCCACCTCCTCGACCGCGGCGTCACGCGGGCCGATCGCATCATCGGGCTGCGGGCGCCGCTGACCGGATGGCGCGAGGCGTTCGACGCGATGCACGACGGCCGGGTGATCAAGTCCGTCCTCGTCCCAGGCGCCCATTGAACGAACGAGCGGCCAGCCCGCGGTCCATCGGGTCGGGATGCGCGCCCAGCTGTTAGAATTGCCCGTTCGCATGACCTCCATCGACCAGGGCCTCACGCTCGTCACGGGCGGCGCCGGGTTCATCGGCAGCGCGCTCGTATGGGCGCTCAACCGCAAGGGCCACGATCGCATCCTCATCGTGGATCGTCTCGGACGCACCGAGAAATGGCGCAACCTGACGCCGCTCGCGTTCGACGACTACTTCGAAGCGGACCGGCTGGAACACGCGATCGAGCGCGGGATTCTCGACGACGTCAAGACAGTGCTGCATCTCGGCGCCTGCTCGTCGACGATGGAATCGGACGCCTCCTATCTCGCGACGAACAACTTCGCGCTGACGAAGACGCTGGCTGACTGGGCCTGCCGGCGCGGTATCCGGTTCGTCTACGCGTCCTCGGCCGCGACGTATGGCGCACTCGAGGGCGACCTTGCCGAAGACGTCGAGCTGCCATCGCTGCGGCCGCTGAACATGTACGTGTACTCGAAGCACCTGTTCGATCTCTATGCGTCCAGGCGCGGGTACTTCGATCGGATCGTCGGCCTGAAGTACTTCAACGTCTTCGGGCCGAACGAGAGTCACAAGGGCGACATGCGGAGCATGGTGCACAAGGCCTTTCATCAGATCCGCGAGTCTGGCCGCGTGCGGTTGTTCCACAGCGAGCGTCCCGAGTTCGCCGATGGCGAGCAGCGGCGCGATTTCCTCTATGTCAAGGACGCTGTGGCGATGACGCTGCACGCCGCCGAGCACGCCAGCCTGCGCGGGATCGTCAACGTCGGATCCGGCCAGGCGCACACGTGGATCGAGCTCGTTTCGGCGGTGTTCGACGCGATGGACGTCCGCCGGCACATCGAGTTCGTGGAGATGCCGGCGTCGCTGCGCGGCAAGTATCAATACTCGACGCGCGCGGTGATCGATCGGCTGCGTCAGAGCGGATTCGATCGCGCGCCCACGCCGCTCGCGACGGCCATCGGCGAGTACGTGCGCGAGTACCTGATACCGGATCGGCGCCTGGGAGACGAGGCCGGCGTCCCCGCAGCCCCGGTTCCCCTCAGACGCGCCTGATCGGGCATGCCCCGGGTCGTCGTCATCGGAGCGGGCGCGGCCGGTACGATGGCCGCGATCTTCGCCGCGGCCGGCGGCGCCGAGACGCTGCTGCTGGAACGCACCTCCGATGGCGGCCGCAAGATCTTGATCAGCGGCGGCGGCCGGTGCAACATCCTTCCCTCGAGGCTCGACGAGTCACGGTTCGTCACCGCCTCTCCCCCGCACCTTCTCCGCCGCATCTCGCGCTCGTGGCCCCTGCGCGAGCAAATCGCGTTCTTCGAGCAGGAGGCCGGCCTGCCGCTCGTCGAAGAAGCTGAATCGGCCAAACTCTTTCCGGCGTCGCAGCGTGCGAGGGACGTGCGCGATCGCCTCTACGGCCTGGCGCGCGCGCGCGGCGCGACGATTCGTACGAATGCCTGCGTCACCGGCTTCGCGCGTGGAGGATCGGGCTGGCGCGTCGACGTCGACGGCAATGCCTCCCTCGAGGCGGACGCGGTCATCGTCGCAACCGGCGGGCTGTCCGTTCCGAAAACAGGAAGCGATGGCGCCGGGCTTCGAATGGCGGGAGAGGCAGGACATCATCTCCATCAGACGTACGCCGCGCTCACGCCCCTGACGGCAACCCCCGCGCCGTTCGCGGCGCTCTCGGGGATCTCGCTCGACGTGACGCTGTCGGCCCGTTCGGAGTCGCGCTCGGCTACCGCGACGGGAGGCTTCCTCTTCACCCACGGAGGCTACAGCGGACCGGCGGTGCTCGACGTGTCTCACGTCGCCGTGCGATCTCGCGACGAGGGATCGTCTCCCGCGCGCCTCACGGTGCGGTGGACGCCGCTCGGGCGCGACGAGTGGACGCGCGCGCTCGAGCCGCGCGGCTCGCGCACGGTGCTCGCCGCGGTCAGCTCGCAGCTGCCGGCCCGGCTCGCGGAGGCGCTCGTCAGCGGCGTGGGAATCGACCCGAGGCTGCCGCTCGCGAACCTCACGAGACAGCACCGGATTGCGCTCATCGACACCCTCGTGCAGGGCGAGCTTCCGTGGAGCGGCGACGAAGGCTACAAGAAAGCCGAGGTGACCGGCGGCGGCGTGAGCCTCGCCGAGATCGATCACCGCACGATGGAGAGCCGCGCGCACAAAGGGCTGTACCTCTGCGGCGAGATGCTCGACGCCTTCGGACCGATCGGTGGCTACAACTTCTACTGGGCCTGGGCGACCGGACGGGCCGCGGGAATCGCGGCCGCGCAACCGCGATGACGTCGCTGTGGTTCGGTTGAAGCGGTGATGACGAAGGTCCGGCTGAAGCCGGACACTACACGCGTCTTGGTCCGGCTGAAGCCGGACGCTACAGCTGTGGTCCCTGTAGTGTCCGCCTTTAGGCGGACCGACTGAGACCCTGCTACAATTGAAGGTTCGTCAACGGGAAAAGGACTCATTCACATGATCTCCGTCAGCGGCGTGTCCATGCGGTTCGGATCCAAGATTCTCTTCGACGACGTCACGACGACGTTCGCGAAGGGCCGGCGGTACGGGCTCACCGGGCCGAATGGCGCGGGCAAGTCCACGTTCATGAAGCTGCTGACCGGGGAGTCGCAGCCGCAGCGCGGTACCGTCGCCCGTCCGCCCAAGCTCGGCGTCCTCCGGCAGGATCAGTACGCCTTCGACCGGTTCCGCGTGATCGACACGGTGATCATGGGAAACCAGCGGCTGTGGAGCGCGCTGCAGGAGCGAGATGAGCTCTACGCCAAGGCCGACATGACGCACGAGGATGGCATGCGCCTCGGCGAGCTCGAGGGCATCGTCGGCGAAGAGGACGGGTATTCGGCGGAGAGCGACGCGGCGGTGCTGCTCCAGGGGCTCGACATTCCCGACGAGCTGCACGAGCGCTCGATGGCGGAGCTGCAGGGCGGACAGAAGGTGCGCGTGCTCCTGGCGCAGGCGCTCTACGGGCACCCCGAAGCGCTGCTGCTCGACGAGCCGACCAACCACCTCGACCTCGACTCGATCCACTGGCTGCAGGCGTTCCTCGAACGCTACGACGGCACGCTGATCGCGATCTCGCACGATCGCCATTTCCTGAACAGCGTCTGCACGCACATCGCCGACATCGACTATCAGACGATCATCACCTACACCGGCGGCTACGACGACATGGTCCTCGCGAAAACACAGATTCGCGTGACGATCGAGGCGGAGAACGCGCAGCGCGAGAAGAAGATCGCGCAGCTGAACGACTTCATCGCGCGGTTCGGCGCCGGCACGCGCGCCAGCCAGGTGACCTCACGCCGCAAGGAGGTCGAGCGGCTGCAGACCACCGAGCTCGCGCGCTCGAACATCCAGCGTCCGTACATCAAGTTCTCGATGAAGCGCCCGTCGGGAAAGGTGGCGTTCGAGTGCCGGGACATCGCCAAGGCGTACGGGGCGTTGAAGGTGATCCCCGGCTTCGATGCGGTCGTCAACCGCGGCGAGAAGGTGGTGCTCGTAGGGCGCAACGGCGTCGGCAAGACGACGCTGTTGAAGGCACTGATGGCGGACGCGCCGGATCGTCAGGCGTCGCCGGCGGATCTCGATCGCGGATCGGTTCGATGGGGCCACGAGGTCTCGATCGGATATTTTCCGCAGGATCAGACCGGCGTCATCGACAAGGGCACGACGGCCGTGGAGTGGCTCCACCAGTTCGACCCGGCCTCGTCGCGGCAGGAGATTCACGGGCTGCTGGGGCAGATGCTCTTCAGCGGCGAGGAAGGCCACAAGCCGACGGAAGCGCTCTCCGGAGGGGAAACCGCACGGCTGCTCTTCTGCCGAATCATGCTGCTCAAGCCGAACGTGCTCATCCTGGACGAGCCGACCAACCATCTCGATCTCGAATCGATCAACGCGTTGAACGTCGCGCTGCAGAAGTTCGAGGGCACGGTCCTGCTCGTCACCCACGACCAGGATCTGCTCGAAGAAGTCGGCACGCGCGTGTGGCACTTCGACTCCGGAGCGATCGAGGACTTCAAGGGCACGTACGAAGAGCTCACCGGCTCGACGGCGTAGCACGAACATGACGTCCGGCAGCTGCCCGCACATCGACGGTATCGCGCCGGTCAGGCTTCCGAAGGAGCGTGTCTGCGAGGAATGCGTGAAGGCGCACTCCCGCTGGGTGCACCTGCGGACCTGCCAGACGTGCGGCGCGACGTTGTGCTGCGATTCCTCGCCCAATCACCACGCAACCAACCATGCGAAGGCAAGCGGCCACCCGGTGATCGCGTCAGCCGAGCAGGGTGAGCGGTGGCTGTACTGCTATGACGACGACGTGTTCGCCGAATACTAGGGCGATGGTCGGGTCCGGCTGAAGCCGGACACTACAGGCACGGAAGCCTGAAGCCGACAGTCAGGGTCCGGCTAAAGCCGGACACTACAGGCCAACGTCGAAAGCCGGTCGGCTAGGCGACCATCGGCTCATCCGCGCTGCTGCCATAGATCGCGGGCACCCTGGAGCCCATCGCCCGCAGGTACGCCGCGAGCTGCCCGCGGTGGTGCATCGAGTGATTGTTGGCGAAGCCCAGGAACGACACGTTGGGCATCTGCATCAGACCGAAGAAGTCCACGACCGCCGCCAGCCTTTGACCCGGCATCGCGCGTACTCTCGCGATCGTCGCCGGAAACTCCCTCTGGTAGGTACTGCACGACTTCGTCGATCGTTCGAAACGAAGCCTGGGCCTTCTTCTCGGACTCCGGATCGAAGGCGAAGCGGCCGTCGAGAATGCTCTGCATGAACCAGATGTCCCCGGTCGCGAGATGCGTCGCAAGCGCCCAGGCGGTTCGCGACTTGTCGTCGGGCCGATAGTCCCGCGTGGCGTCGGGCACCGCCGCGAGCACCTTGCACGTGGCCGGAAATTCACCTTCCCACAACGTCGTCAGGTACTGCGCGAGGAATAGTGCCTGGGTCTCGTCCATCGGTGCCTCCACTGGTGAGAGTTCGAACTGACAACGCTACCGGAGGCGAATATCGCGCGTCAACTTCGATGGACGAGCTCATTGCTGCCGCAGCGCCATCCAGGGATCGAGCCTGGACGCGCGACGCGCGGGAAACCAGCACGCCGCCAGCGTCACGCACAGGAGGACGGCGGGCACGCCGGCGAAGATCGACAGGTCGACTGGCGCTCCGGCGACGTTCACCACGAGCACGAACGCCATCAGCCAGCCGGCCATGATCCCGAGTCCGACGATCGCCAGGTGCTCGACGATGAACTGCGCGGCGATTCGCCCGCGGGTGGCGCCGAGCGCGAGGCGGACGCCGGCTTCCGTCGTCCGGAGCGAGACGTTGTACGCCGACACGGCGTAGATCCCTATCGCCGCGAGAAAAAGCAGCATCGGTCCCAGTACCGCGAACATCCGGGCGGGAATGCGCCTGAAAAGCAGGTTGCTCTCGACGTGATCGGTCATCGTCCTCACGTTGTACACGGGCAGCTCCGGATCCATGTCGCGCACGATCGATCGAATCAGCGGCGCGACGGCGCCCTCCGCGCCCGGCGCGGTCCGCACGTGAATCTCGCCGAACCGCTGAGGGTTGTCCCTGTAGGAGAAATAGATGACGGGCGTTGGCGGCTCGCCAAACGCGTTGGAGAGTGAATTGCGCGCCACGCCGACGATGAAGTACGTGCGGCCGCGCGCCTGGAGGCGGCGCCCGATCGGCTCGAGGCGGGCGAGGTAGCGCCGCACGAACGCTTCGTTGACGATCGCCTGCGCCTGCGGTGCGGGATCGTCGAGCGCGGCGAAGTCCCGGCCGGCGACGATGGGGATTCCCATCAAGGCGAGATAGCCTGGCGTGATCGTGTTCGAGAGCGCCTGATCGAAGCCCTCCTCCGTTCGCGTCCATCCGTCCACCGTGAACACTCGCGACGGAAGCCCGTGAATGTCGAGCGGTACCGAAGCGGAGATTGCGGCCGCCTCGACGCTGGGCGCGGCGCGCAGGCGACCGAGCAGCGTGGTGGCGAAGAGTTTCGCAGCGGCGGCGTCGCCGGCTCGGCCGGTTCGATCGTACGCCGCGAGCAGGACACCCTCGCGCCGAAAGCCCGGATCCGTGTCGCGCGTCTCGAGAAAGCTGCGGACGAAGGCGCCGGCGGCCACGAGCACGACGAGCGCCAGCGCGACCTGCACACCCATCAACGCGTTGCGAAATCGGCTTCGTCCGGACAGCGCCGCCCCGGTGCGCACGGCCAGCTGCGGATCGATCCGCGCGAGCTGCACGGCAGGAACGAGCCCGAACGTGAGACCGCACAGAATCCCGAGGAACACCGCGAACGCAAGGCCCCAGGGATCGACGGACGTCTGGAGGTTCACGGGAAAGCCAACCCTGAGCGGCACCGCCGTCAGCGCGTTCGTCGCCCACATGGCGACCGCCACTCCGAGCGCCGCTCCAGCCAGCGCAAGGATCATGCTCTCGGCGAGGAGGAGGCTGACGATCCGCCACGGACCCGATCCCAGCACGAGCCGCATCCCCATTTCACGCTGACGCGCGCTCGCGCGGGAGAGCATCAGGTTTGCCGTGTTGCCGCAGACGGCAACCAGCAGGAAGAGCATCACCGCCTGCAGGAATCCAAGCGCCGTCGCGAGGAACCGCTGCGGGCCCCGCGGCGATTGCCAGAACGGCAGGACTTCCGCTTTCATCGTCGCGTTGGTCTCGGGATATGCGTCGGCGAGCGCGGCCATCGCTAGGCCGACGTCAGTCTGCGCCTGCTCGCGCGTGACGCCCGGTCGAAGCCGGCCCGTCATCGAGTACGTGCGAACGCCGCGCTGCTCGAGCTCGCGCGATCCGTCCAGAAGGACGGGCGCCATGGTGGCGGGCATCCACAGATCGAACTCCAGACGCATCACCGTGCCGAGAAAGCCTGCGGGCGCCACGCCGACGATCGTCAGGTCGCGGCCGTTGACGCGGAGGGTGCGGCTCAGCACGTCGGCTGCGCCGGCGAAGTGCGTCTGCCAGTAGTCGTGCGAGATCACGACGACCGGTGCGGCGCCGGGCTGCGAGACTTCGTCGGGCAGCAGGAACCGGCCGGCCGCCGGCGTCAGCCCGAGGACCGCGAAGTAGTTGCTCGAGACGAGCATGCCGTACGCGCGGTCGACGTCGCCCGGTTTGCCGACGTAGAGCGGCGCCATCCGGAACGCGATGATGTCCTCGAACGATCGCAGGCGGTCGCGGAGATCGCGGTACTCGAGCCACGAGGCGCCCGCGTAGAGCCCGCTGTCGGTTCGCGGCTCGACGAGATGGAACGTTCCCGAATCGCGCACGCCGCGGATCGGCTGCCACACGACCGCCTGCGTCCACGAGAACACGACCGTGTTGACGCCGATGCCCAGGCCGAGCGACAGCACGACGACCGCGGCGACGAGCGGCATCCGGCCGATCGATCGCAGCGCGAGCCCGATGTCGCGGCCCGTCACTTCTCTTTGACCCGCGCCGCCGTCCAGGTCATGTCGCCCATCTGGCTCGACATGTAGCCATCGAGCGTCCCGTTGCCCTTCAGCTTCGCAGTCAGCGTGATCCGGGCGTCGCCGCCCTCGGGTGTCGCGAGCGTGAGCGTCTCGCTGGCGAATTCGCCCTCGACGCGCAGGTCGTCACCGTGCGGCGTCGCAAGCGTGCCGGTGATCTTCTTGCCGTCCTGCTGGAGCGCCAGGCCCATCGACACCTCGCCGTGCGGGCTCTTGACGGTCATCGTCCATTTCCCGGCCACCGTCGGCGCACTCGTGTTCCCGCCCTGAACCGGCGCGGCAACCGCAGCTGCCTCCGGCCCCGCCGAAACGATCAACGCCGCGGCAAACGCCACTCGTGCAAACGTCATCATGCTTCCCCTGAACCTTGAACCTTGAACCCTGAACCTTGAACGAGCTAGCGTCCATGCAGCGCCGGCAGGATCCGATCGAGGAGACCGCCCTCTCCGCGCATCGCAATCGCGACGAGCACCAGCACCACGAACACCGCCACCACTACTGCGTACGAACGTTTGCCCATGCAGACTCCTGTGGCGGCGAGCGTACTGCCGGCCTGCTGAACAGGCCGTGAATGGCTCGTTCAGGTACCGTTCAGGTTCGGTTGCGCTATAACCGTTTCGTGAAGGTGTTGATCGTGGAGGACGAACCGCTCCTGGCGAAGCAACTGTCAGGCGCGCTTCGCGAGGCCGGCTACGCGGTGGACTGCGCCGGCGACGGCGAGCGGGCCGACTTCCTGGGCCGAACCGAGCAGTACGACGCGATCGTCCTCGACCTCGGTCTCCCGAAGGTCGACGGCCTCACGCTCCTCGGGCGCTGGCGCGACGCGGGACTCGCGACGCCAGTGCTGATCCTCACCGCACGCGGGAGCTGGCACGAGAAGGTCCAGGGCATCGACGGCGGCGCCGACGACTACGTCGCGAAGCCCTTTCAGATGGAGGAAGTCCTGGCGCGGCTCCGGGGGCTGATTCGCAGGGCCAGCGGCCACGTCGGGCCGGAGCTCCGGTGCGGCGACGTGACGCTCGATCCGCGCGCCGCGCGCGTGACGCTCGCCGGTGCGCCCGTGAAGCTGACCGGCCACGAGTTCCGCGTTCTCTCGTACCTGATGCACCATCGCGGCCGCGTCGTGTCGCAGAGCGAGCTGACCGAGCACATCTACTCGCAGGATTTCGATCGCGACTCGAACACCGTCGAAGTCTTCATCGCGCGGCTCCGTAGAAAGCTCGGCACGTCGTTCATCGAAACCGTCCGCGGGATGGGATACAGGCTGCCGTCATGAGCGCGCCGGCTGATTCGACGCGGACGATCAAGCCCTCGCGGCTTTCTCTGCGCGCTCATCTGCTCCTTGGCGCCAGCCTCTGGACCATGGGTCTCTTCGCGCTCGCCGGCGTTGCCCTCACGTTCGTGATGTTCCATCATCCGAGCACGCCCCGGCTCATCCACGCTCCCTTCCTCCACTTCCGCGCGGCCTCCATCGTCGGCGTCATCTTCCTTGTTGCCGGGCTCTTCCTGGTCAGCCGCGGACTGTCGGCGGTGCAGCAGCTGCGCTCGAATCTCAGTGCGGTCCACCAGGGCCGCGAGCGGGATCGTCGAGGGACAGTACCCCGCCGAAGTCCAGCCGCTCGTCAACGATCTCAACGCGCTCCTGGAGCACCGCGAGCAGGCCGTCAGGCGCGCGATCGCAAAGGCCGGAGATCTCGCTCACGGGCTGAAAACGCCGCTGGCTGTCCTGACGCAGGAAGCGGAGCGCGTGAAGCAGAGCGGACAGATCGAGCTCGCCGCGGCGATCGCGCAGCAGGTCGAACGCATGCGCCGGCAGGTCGAGTACCACCTCGCGCACGCGCGCGCATCCGCATCGGGCGCCGGCGCGCGGTGTCAGGTGGCCGACTCCGTGCAGGGCCTGGCGCGCACGCTGCGACGGCTGCACGCGGATCGCGGCATCACGATCGACGTCGACGCCGCGGCGGATCTGTACGTTCGCTGCCAGCGCGAGGATCTCGACGAGATGCTCGGCAACCTTCTCGACAACGCCTGCAAGTGGGCGACATCACGGGTCGCGCTCACCGCGTCTCCGGTCGGACCGGACGTCGTCATGGCCGTCGACGATGACGGCCCCGGGCTGGATGCAACGAAATACGACGCGGTACTCCAGCGCGGCGTGCGCGCCGATCAGGCCGCGCCGGGCTCGGGGCTTGGCCTGGCGATCGTCAGAGAGCTGTCGGAGCTGTACGGGGGATCGGTCTCGTTGAGCCAGTCCCCGTTCGGCGGCCTCCGCGCGCGTCTTCAGCTTCCGGGTTCGTAGCGGCACCGTCGGTCGTCCGCTCGTTCGGTCGTCCGGTCGTTCGGTCGCTCGGTCGCTCGGTCGCCCGGTCGTTCGGCTACGTCGCGGCGATCGTGGACGCCTTGAGGCCTTCGTGCTGCAGCTCGGCGAACGCCGCGACGATCAGCGCCTGGCCGACGACGAAGGCGTATCCGAGCACGCTCGGCGCGACCCACCCCGTGAAGAGCAGCAGAAGGCTGTCGACCACCCATAGTGCGTTCGCCGCGATCACCACGCGCACGGCCGTCCGCGAGACATGCTCCTGTCTCGCGAGCGCGCCGACGAACGCGGCGAACGGCAGCAGGCTCAGGCCCGCGTAGCGAAGGAGCTGATCGGGCATTCCGAAGAGCGTCGCGAGCAGCCCCGCGCCCGCGACCAATCCGAGGCCAGTTGCGCCGGTAATGACCGCGTCGGCGATGAGCGCGCGTTTGAGGAGCTGCGAAGGTCGTGAGATGAGCGTCGTCGTCATGCAAGCCTCCATGAGATGAAGCACGCGGCGTGCTTTCGTGTCTGCCCGCATGATGGCGCGCCGCCGGAGGCTAGTCGATTACCTCGCAGGTAATGGACCCGCGCCGGGGATCTGCTATGGTCGATCGATGAAGAACGCGGCGCCAGTCGGACATTCACTTCGCCAGTGGCGTCAGCGGCGGCATCTCAGTCAGCTCGCGCTCGCCTGCGACGCCGACATTTCGACGAGGCACCTCAGCTTCGTCGAGACGGGCCGCTCGGCGCCGAGCCGCGACATGGTGCTGCACCTTGCGGAGCGCCTGGACGTTCCGCTTCGCGAGCGCAACAACCTGCTCGTCGCCGCTGGATACGCGCCCGTGTTTCCGGAGCGCCCCCTGAGCGACCCTGCGCTCGACTCCGCGCGCAAGGCCGTCGAGCTCGTGCTCGAAGGACACGAGCCCTATCCGGCGCTGGCCATCGATCGGCGATGGACGCTGCTCTCTGCCAATCGGACCGCGATGCGCCTCCTCGGCGGCGTCGACGCCGCGCTCCTGCGGCCGCCGATCAACGTGCTTCGCGTGAGCCTGCATCCATCAGGACTCGCCGGCCAGATCGCCAACCTCGCGGAATGGCGCGCGCACATCGTGTCGCGCCTGCGGCGGCAAATCGACCTCACCGCCGATCGCGTGCTCGAAGAGCTCCTCTCCGAGATCAAGGGCTACGGACCGAAGGATGGCCCGGCGGACGCAACGACGTACGACTATGGCGGGATCGTCATTCCGTTCCGGCTCAGAACGCCGAACGGCGTCCTGAGCTTCTTTTCGACGACGACCGTGTTCGGCACGCCGGTGGACGTCACCCTGTCTGAGATGGCGCTCGAGTCTTTCTTCCCTGCTGATCCGGCGACTGCCGAAGCGCTGCGCCGCTCGAGCGAGGCGCCGCCGCCAGCGCCCGGAAGTTGAGCGGACGCTACTCGATCACCAGCACCTCGTAGGCGTTGAGCATCGGGAGCGTCACGGATCGATACCGCCCCGCGATCGCGACGGGCAGTTCCCGATCGAGCGCCACGGCGCGCACGCGCCGCACGTCGCGATCGAGCTCGATCCGGATGTCGTGCAGCGCGATCGGCGCAAAGTACGCCGTGTCCTGGTGGCCCGTGCCGTTCACGAGGTGCACGAGCGTGCGGCGGCGCGCGGGTTGATCCATCACGGTCACCTCGACGAGCGGGTGCGCGCTGGTTCGCAGCTGGCGGCCGGAGGGAAGGAGGCGATCGATCACGTCAGCCATCAGGCCTGCGTGCGCTTCCGAGCTGTGGCGGTAGTAAAGGCGTCCGATATCCCACGGAATGTACGCGGCGCGTCCTTTTCCGTGCTCCACGAACACGAGGCCGGGCACGGTGGATTCGACCTTGTCGCTCCACACTTTCTCGGGCGGGCCGAACATCGCCGTTGGAATCAGCGTCAGGAGGGGGCGCTCGATCGGCGCGAGCTCGAGGTAGTCGCCGTCGATGAAGAGCAGATCGGTGCTCGCGAGCGACGGCAGCGCCGGGCGGTCATGAATGCGCCAGTAGCCCTGCGTCGAGCGGCGGCCGGCCACCGCGCCGACAGGAAACGGGGGCGGCACCGTGCCCGCCGACAGCACGCGGCCGCCGTCGCGCACGTAGCGTTCGAGCTCCTTCGGCGGATTGTCCGGCGCGATGACCAGATCGAAGGTGCGCGACCGGTTCTCGAGCGCACGGAGGTTCTCGGACACCACGAACGGAATGTGCTGTTCGGTGAGAAGGCGGAAGAAGCCGCGATAGGACGAGGTGTCGCCGGTCGCCAGCAGCAGCACGCGCCCGGCGTTCTGCTGGCCGGCGTAGAGATCCTGATTGCGCGCGTGGAACTGAAAGATCGGCTTCGACGCGTCGAGCGCGCTGCGGTCCTGCTGCTGCATCGTGCCGACCACGGCGACCGCCGGCGGACCGCCATGCGCCATGTTCTGATAGAGGCGGAGCTGCATCTCGGCCTTCGGCACGTGGGCGTAGCGCCACGGGTAATCCACGAAGCTCATCGCCAGGTTGATCGGCACCTTGTCGGGTTCCGATCCGATCGAGCGGCTCACGTTGTCGCTCGCCGAGTACGGCCAGAGCGGCAGCGCGCGGCCGACGGCGGTGTTCGATTCGGACATGATGCCGTCGGTGTGATCCTTGATGTAAGTGAGGAACGCGGCGCGCGGGCGCTTCTCGTGAATGAGGGCCGCGATCGTGGCCGCGACCTCGCGCGCCGAGTCCGCCATGAACGCGCGATAGTCGGCGTCCGCCGTCGACGGTAGTCCCCGGCCGTATCGGGCCTGATAGCGGGTCCGGCAGGCATCGCACTGGCAGGGCCCCATCGCGACGCCGCTGTAGTCAGCCGTCGGATTGCCGAACATGTTGAAGAAAAGGCCGTCGACCTCGTAGCGCTCGAGCGCTTCGGCCAGGATCGTCAGCGCGTGCCGGCGGTAGTAGTCGCCGTTGATGCAGGTCGAATAGAGCCCGCTGTAGATGGCGGGCTCGCCGTTCGTCCGCTTGAAGAACCATTCGGGATGCGCGTCGAAGACCGGCTTCTGCGTCTTGCTGAGATCGAACCGGCCGATCACGCGAATGCCGCGCGCGTGCGCGTCGCGGAGCACCTCGCCGAACAGATCGCGCGACGGCGGCAGGAACGCGCTGGGATAGTGGAACGGCGCGCGCGTCGGGTACTGCGCGACAATGCCGCCCATGTTCACCAGGAAGGTGTTGGCGCCGAAATCCGAGACGGCCGCCACGAGCGCCTTCGGATCGACGATGGAATCCTTCTCGCTCAGGTTCGTCTGAAGGAAGCGGATCGGTTCGTCGATCCACCAGCGCGGCGCCCCGGCCGCAGGTGTCTGCGCCGCCACACTCGGCGCAGGGACGCTCGACATCCGGACAATCGTCAGCGCTAGAATTCCCGCGCCGGTGTACGTGCTCAGGCGGTAGTACCGCATGGAACCTCCGGGAGCCACGATGGAGAGTATCAGGACTTTGGTGTTACGAGCGGTGACGCGGCGGGCAGCGGCTACAATACACGGTTTGGAGAGATCCCGCGATGGCCAGCCTGATTGAAGCGATCGACATCAAGCGCAAGATGTTCTTCGAGTTCGAGAACGCGCCGTATCACTGCCTGGACGTGGAGGTGTCGAAGCCGACCGCGCGCGGCGGGCAGACGCTCGTCCGGATCAAGATGCGCAATCTGATCACGCGCTCGGTGTTCGACAAGACCTTCAAGGCCGGCGAGAAGTTCGGCGAGCCCGACCTCGAGACCGTGTCGGCGACGTATCTCTACGCCGACAGCGGCGGCTATCACTTCATGGATCAGGAGAGCTTCGACACGGTGACGCTCCGGCCCGAGCTCGTGGGCGACGATCGCGATCTCCTCGTCGACAACGGGCTCATCCAGATTCAGAAGTACAACGGCGGTCCGATCGGCCTCCTGCTCCCGCCGCACGTCGAGCTCACCGTCGTCTCGAGCGAGCCCGGCGCGCGCGGCGACACCGCCAGCGGCAGCGTCACCAAGGTCGCGAAGCTCGAAACCGGCCTCGAGATCCGCGTTCCGCTCTTCATCAAGGACGGCGAGCGCGTTCGGGTTCATACGGAAACGCGCGAGTTTGCCGGTAGGGCCTGACCCGAACGAAAGATAGACGGCGGTACGCGCCCGGCACCGAAGCGGGTCCTGGCTGCGAACAGCCCGTTCGCAGCCACCCGCCTGAGGGCACTGCCGACTCCCGACTACCGACTGACAGCGTTCCTGAAGTATTTCTCCATGAACGCCAAAAACGCCTGCCAGTCCGCGGGAGTCGCCGTGTGTCCCCCCGTGTGATAGTGCCAGCCGAGATCTCCCTGCACGAGCGGCGTGTCGAGCGGTGGCAGCTCCGTCGTGCCGAGATCCTTGCGGCCGAGCAGACGATAGACCGGCCCGGCGGCGACCTGCGCGAGGAATTCGCCGACGGGATCCGCCCACTGATCGGTGGTGCCGCCGGTGACGAAGACGGGCCGCGGCGCGCTCAGCGCGATCAGCATGTGCGCGTCGACCGGCATCTCGTTCCAGCGTCCGGGCCACTTCTGGAAGTTGCCCGCGAACTGCCACGGGAAGTTCTGCGCCATGTCGTCGACGGTTTCTCCCCAGTCGCGGCGCGCGAGCGCCGAGCCCATCTCGCCCGCGCAGCTCGAGAACACCGCGGCGATCCGCTCGTCGAGCGCCGACGCCCACAGCACGGTCTTGCCGAGACGCGAGTGGCCGAACACGGCGACCTGCCTGGCATCGATCGCGGTGTCGGTCTCGAAGTAGTCCAGGACGCGGCTGATCCCCCACGACCACGCGCCGATCGTCCCCCACTCGTCGGGCGCGGGCGCGGTCTCGCCCGGCTTCAGCGTGAGACCGATGACGCCCTGATCGAACGTGTTGAGCCGGTCAGGCTGAATGTCCTGGTAGCCGACGGCCGCATATCCCCACCCGCGGGCGAGGATGTCGGCGGCCACGGGCGGATCCTGCGGGAACGCGGGACGCGGCGCGGTGCCCGGTGCTGGCGGCGGAGGCGGCGGTCCGCCGCCGAAGTTCACGAGGAGGATGATCGGCACCGGCTTCGACGCTTTCGCCGGCGTGTGCACGGTCAGCTTGATCTCCGGTGCGCCGGTACGATTGCCGATCGTCCCCACAACCCGCTTCATCGTCGCCACCCCTTCGCGCGCGCTGGGATCGGTCTCGGCGACCCGCCACGTGACGGCCGGCGCGTTGCGAGGGATGCGCCCGTAGATCTCGCCCTCGTAGAGCCGCAGGATCTCCGCGCGGCGCTTCGTGCGCCACGCCGCGGCGTCGCGCACGGGCGAGCCGTCACTCATCACCAGCGGATCGGGCAGTGTGTACGGCGGGACCTTCTTCTCGTCGTAGTTCGAGACGTGTCCAGTCTTGATCGCGAGCCGGAGCGGATTGCCGTTCGGATCGGAACCCAGATTGGTCTTCGGCGCAGGCGGGGCTGGCGGTTGTGCCGGCGTCTGCGCCTGCTGAGCTGCGATCGTCATGGTCCCCGCCAGGACCGAAGCCGCCACTATCGAGCCTCTCATCAACGACATGCCGGACATTTTATGCGGCTTTCGGCTTTGGGCTTTCGGCCTTGGGCCTTGATCGGAATCTTGCGAGAGCCTAGGGCCCAAAGCCCGTCCGTTCCGCCACTTTCACATGCCGGTTGCGCAGCCGCCAACTACAATTCGTCGATGACCACTCGCGTCCGCGGCACGGCGATCGCGCTCGTTGCGCTTCTCGTGGTCGTCGCGTCCGGCAGCGCGCAGACGCCGACGAGCGATAACGCGATCAGGCTGCTCGTCGAGCAGCTGCGCATCAACCCCGCGAGCGGCGTTCGCGGCACGCCGCTGCTGCAACCGTCGGCGGTGGCAAAGTTCTTCGAGACCCGCGACTTCACGCCTGCGTGGAAGCTGCCCGGCGGCGCCACCGAAATGCTGAAGGCCATTCGCGCGATCGAAGAGGACGGCCTGACGCCGGACGACTATCACCTCAAGACGATCACGGCCGCGCTCGACGCGCATACCAAGGCCCCGTCGAACGACTCCGCCGCGCTCCTCCAGATCCTCATCGCCGATGCAGCAGCTGCGATCATCGATCACGTCCGCTACGGACGCGTGCGTCCCGCGGCGCTCGACGCGCGGTGGAACATCGATTCGCGCGCCGGCGCGCCACCGGTCGATATCGCGCTCGAACAGCTTGCCCGATCGCCGGCCATCGACACCGGCCTCGAGGCGCTCAAGCCAAACCACTTCATCTACACAGGGCTCAAGCAGGCGCTCGCCCGGATGCGCGCGACGGCCGCGGCCGGCGGGTGGCCGACCGTCACCGCTGGCGCGTCGATCAAGCCCGGCGCGAAGGATCCGCGCGTCGCGCTCGTGCGAAAACGCTTCGCCGCCACGGGTGAACCGGCAGCGGCCACGCCACCCGACAGTCAGGTGTACGACACCGATCTCCAGGCGGCCGTCAAGGTCTTCCAGGCTGACCATCGGCTCACCGACGATGGGGTGATCGGGAAAGGGACGATCGACGCGTTGAACGTCAGCGCGGAAGCGCGCGTCGGCCAGCTGCGTGTCAACCTCGAGCGTGCGCGCTGGATCGTCGGCGGGCTTCGCGACTCGTTCGTCCTCGTCAACCTGCCGGCATTCAAGGCGTACCTGATCCGCGATCGCAAGAACGTCTGGGAAACGCGGACGCAGATCGGACGCGAGGCGCGCAAGACGCCGACGTTCAGGGCGGACATGAAGTATCTCGTCCTCAATCCGGACTGGACCGTCCCGCCGACGATCCTCGCGCAGGACGTGCTCGCGGGCATGCGGAAGGGCCAGAACACCATCGCGAAGAAGGGGCTGACGATCCTCGACGCCCAGGGGCGGACGATCGATCCCTCCACGATCGACTGGAAATCCGCGACGCCGCAGAACTTCCCCTACACGCTCCGCCAGCCGCCGGGCGAGAACAACGCGCTCGGCCGCGTGAAGTTCATCTTTCCGAACGAGCACTCGATCTTCCTGCACGACACGCCGAGCCAGGAGCTCTTCGCCTCCGACCTGCGCACGTTCAGCTCCGGGTGCATCCGCGTCGCCAACGCGCTCGACCTCGCGCGCGTGCTGCTCGACGGCCAGCGCACGCGGCCGGACGGGTGGAACGCGGAAAAGATCCAGCAGGCGATCGACGCCGGGCAGTCGCAGACCGTCTTCCTCGAGGATCCGCTGCCCGTTCTCATCGTGTACTGGACGGCCTCGATCGGGGCCGGCGGCGATCTCCGCTTCGCGAAGGACGTATACGGCTTCGACCCCCCGCTGCTCAAGGCCCTCGGCATGCGTTGACGTATAATGCTGAGATCCAAGCTGCTGAGCTTGCGGGAGGAGGAGTCTCTATGGGGTTCGTCTGTCGACTATGTACGTTTGTCCTTTTATGTCTAGCACTTACCGCTGCGCCCGCATTGGCGCAGCAGACCGGCGCCATCAGCGGCAAGGTCGTTGATGCGAGCGGAGGTGTCCTCCCGGGCGTCACCGTCGAAGCGCGTTCCGATGTCCTCCCCACGCCGCGAGTCACGACGACCGGAGCGGCGGGCGACTACCGCCTGCCCGCGCTGCCGCCCGGCAACTACACGCTGACGTTCGTCCTCTCGGGCATGCAGAACGTCACGCGCCAGGCGCTCGTGCAGCTCGGACAGGAAACTCCCGTGGACGCGTCGCTCGGCCTGCAGGGGCTGACCGAGAGCGTCGAGGTCACCGCGACCGTCTCGCTCATCGAGCGCGATTCGGCCTCGATCAAGAGCAGCGTCTCGAACGATCAGATCATGGCCCTGCCGGTCGGGCAGGAGTACCGCGATCTCATCAAGCTCATTCCCGGCGTGCAGTACACGCAGGACCAGACCCGCGGCCCGAGCGCCGGCGGCAGCGGCCAGGACAACGTCTACCAGTTCGACGGCGTCAACGTGACGCTGCCGCTCTTCGGCACGCTCTCGGCGGAGCCGGCCTCGCACGACATCGAACAGGTCACCACGATCAGGGGCGCGGCGAGAGCGGTCGACTTCGATCGTTCCGGCGGATTTTCGATCGATTCCGTCAGCAAGTCCGGCGCGAACCGCTACGCCGGCGAGATCAGCTGGCAGTTCCAGGGCAGCGCGATGTCGGCGGACCTCAAGAGCGGCAGCCTGTCGCGCTACGAGCAGGATCGCACCTGGCTCACCGGTAACCTCGGCGGCCCGGTGATCCCCAACAAGGTCCACTTCTACGCGTCGTACTACCGGCCGGAGAACTCGCGCGACAACCGCGCCAACCTCTACGGCGACCTTCCGCCGTACCAGCGGACGCGCAACGAAGGCTTCGGCAAGATCACGGTCACGCCGACCAGCTCGCTGCTCCTGAACGGCAGCTACCGCCAGTCGAAGCGCCGCGACGAGAGCGATCTCTTCGCCTCGAACGCGTCGGCGACGACGGGGACAGGATCCGAGACGAAGCAGAAGATCGCGATCGGCGAAGGATCGTGGGTCATCAACGCGAAGAGCCTGCTGACGTTCAGGCTGACGCACTTCGGCATCGAATCGCTCGGCCTGCCCGACTTCATCGCCGACGTGACGCCGACGAACGCCGTGGGCACGAGGCTGAACGTCTCGAGCCTCGACACGCAGGGCCTGCTCTCGGTGCCGGCGCCGCTCGCGAACCAGACGGCGTACAACGCGTTCATCCAGCCGCTCATCGATCGCTACGGCTACAGCAATCCCGTGAGCGGCGCGCCCACGGGCGGCGGCACTGTCGGGTACGGCACGCAGTTCAACGATCAGGACTTCTTCAGAAACGCGGGCCAGATCGGTTACAACGTCAGGTTCGACGGCCGCGTCAGCCACGACCTCCACGTCGGCTATCAGCAGTACCAGGATTCGGAGCGTCTGGTCCGCAGCTCGAACGGGTGGGGCTCGATCAGCGTGCCAGGCGGCCGCCTCAACTTCAACGGCACGCCGATCTTCTACACGGCGCGCTACCAGCAGCAGCCGGGCGGCGGCGTGCCCACGATCAAGTCGTACTACAGCTCGCAGAGCATCGAGTTCAACGATGCAATCCGCATGGGCAACGTGACGGTCAACGCCGGCCTGCTCATGAGCCGCGATCGTCTCTACGGCCAGGGTCTGCGTGAAGACGATTCAACGCTGTCGGGATTCGTGCTCGCGGCGGGGAACAAGTACAAGATGTACGAGATTCCCTTCGGCAAGATGCTCCAGCCGCGCCTCGGCGTGACGTGGGCGTACAACGGCAACGACACCGTCTACGGAAGCTTCGCCCGCTACACGCCCGCGGCCAGCTCGTTGCCGCGCGCCGCGTCGTGGGATCGCAACCTCACCGGCACGTTCATCGACGCGCACTTCGACGCCAACGGCGTCCTTTTCGGCTCCGCCCCGGTCGGTTCATCCTCGGGCAAGCTGTTCGTGGAGGACATGACGCCGCGCACGACGGACGAGTACGTGCTCGGCACGGCGAAACAACTTGGCCGCAGCTGGACGGGCCGCGCGTACTACCGCTACCGCGAGAGCACGCACTTCTGGGAAGACACCAACAACACGGCGCGCCTCGCGCAGGCGCAGGGCGGCTTCAACCCGCCGCCGGGCATCCCGCGCGAGCTGTACATCCCGAATCTCAGCGACCAGCTCGCGCAGATCACCAACGGCTCGAGCTACGTGATCGCCGAGCTGGACGGCGCCTACACGAAGTACCAGGAGCTGACCCTCGAGTCCGAGTACCGCAGCCGCAAGCTGTTCGTCCGCGGCTCGTACACGTGGAGCCACTACTACGGCAACTTCGACCAGGACAACTCGACCGTCGGCAACGACGACAACATCTTCATCGGGTCGTCGAACATCGCCGACGGCGCCGGCCGCCAGCTGTGGGACTTCAAGGACGGCGATCTGCGCGGCGATCGGCCGCACATGCTGAAGGTGTACGGCTACTACTCGCTCGACTGGAACGCGACCGTCGGCGCCTTCGCGTTCGCACAGTCGGGCCAGCCCTGGGAGGTGTGGAGCTACGAGCCCTACATCACGCTCACGACCAACACCAGCGACACCAATCGCTACGCCGAGGCCGCCGGCTCGCAGCGGACCTCGTCGCACTGGCAGCTCGACTTGAACTACACGCAGAACGTGCCGCTCGGTGAGAAGATGTACGTGCAGATCGCCGGCGACTTGTTCAACGTCTTCGATCGGCAGACCGGATACAACAACAACCCGGCCTTCCATTCGTCCACGTTCGGGATCGCGCGATCCTTCTTCGATCCGCGCCGATTCCAGCTCGCGGTCAGGTTGAAGTTCTAGACTCGGTCGCTCGGTCGCTCGGTCGTTCGGTCGTCCGGTCGTTCGGTCGGTCGTTCGTTCGGTCGGTCGGTCGGTCGTTCGATCGGACGACCGGACGACCGGCCAACCGAGCTACCGAAACAGACGCTCTTTCGCTATCAGCCCGCGCGTCGTCGCATCCGCGTGACGACGCGCGGCCGCAATGCGGGCGGCGCTGTCAGGCTCCTTCAGCAACATGCTCACCTGCGCGCGCTTGAAAAGCGCCATCGGGTACTCGGGATGCGATGGCGGCACGCGATCGAGCGCGTCGCGCGCGTCGGCGAACCGTCGCGCGGCCAGGTAGAGCACGCCGAGCTCCAGGTCGCGCGCGAACGCTCGTCCTTCGAGCGTGCGCGCCCGCTCGAACGACTCGATCGCGAGCGGCGTCTGCTGCGCGGCCATGGCCAGCCGTCCGAGCCGCAGCGCGTCCGCCACGGTTGACGGACGCAGCGTCTCGATCCGTTGACGAAGGGCGATCGCGTCCGCGAAGCGCCCCTGCTTTTCGCGGACGTCCGCGAGCGCTTCCACGGCTGCCAGACGATCCGGCGTGTCCGCGACGATGGGCTCGAGGAGCGGTACGGCGCGCTCCCAGTCCCTGCCGCGCGCGTAGTGGAGCGCCAGGTAGAGCCGCACGTCCACTGACCGTGGCGCGATCGCGGCGGCCTTCTTGAACGCGTCGATCGCCCTCGCGTCCTGGCCTAGCGAGGAGTACGCCGTCGCCAGACGCAGCGCCGCATCGAGGTTGTACGGATCCTCTATCTGAATCCGCTGGAAGAGCGGAATCGCCTCGCGGTACTTCTCCTCGACGAACAGGCTCGAGGCCTGGTCGAGCACGGCGAGCAAACGGACCATGTCGGCCGGCCGCGGCGCGTCCTTTCTCACGATCGGCGGCGCGCTCGCGCTGACATAGCCGAGGCTGGCCAGGCTGCGCCGCGCCTCGTCGCTCAGCGCCTCGGATGCCCGCGCCGCGTCCGGCGACGGCACCGGGTACTCGTCGAGCGTCGTCCGCACGCGCGCTGGAAGGTTCGCACCCGATCCGAGGTTCTTCGTCTCGGCCGGGTCGCCTGCGACGTCGTACACCTCCGTCGTGCCGGCGAAGATCGCCTTCTGCCGCCCGGCCACCGCCATGATCTGCGGCTGCCAGCCGTAGCTCAGATACGGCTTCATCGCCTCACCTAGAACGACGTCCGCAGACGATCCGCCGGCCGCGCGCAGGCTGTTCGCCGCGTCGAGACCGGCCCAGTCGAGAATCGTGTGAAAGATCCTGCGCGTGCTGACGGGCTCGTCGATCGCGTCAATCGGCACCCCCGGACCGCCGATCGCCAGCGGCACGTGCATGGTCGACTGATACAGCAGGTTGCCGTGCTGGCTCTCGCCGTGATCGCCGAGCCCCTCGCCGTGATCGCTGACCACGACGAACGCGGCCGTGCCGCCGCCGGCCGCGACGTGATCCTCGAAACCCTTCACAAGACGACCGAGCTGCTGGTCCATCGCCGCGATCTCTCCCAGGTACGGCCGATCGGCGAACCGGGCGCGAAACGGCTCGGCGGGCGCATACGGCGTGTGGGGATCGAAGTAGTGCACCCACAGAAACATGGGCTGGTCAGCCGGCGTGCCGAGGGCGGCCAGCGCGCGATCGGTCGTGTCCTTCGATCCGCGCTCCACGCCCCCGGCCGTCAGCTCGTCGTCGTAGACATCGAAGCCGCGCGCGAGCCCGAAACGGCGCGACAGCACGAAGGACGACACGAACGCGCTCGTCCGATACCCCGCGGATTTCAATCGCTCCGCCAGGACGGGATGGCCGGGTGACAGGAACCGCGCGTTCTCGTGAACGCCGTGACCGGCGGGATACAGGCCCGTCAACATCGAGCTGTGCGACGGCAGGGTCTCGGGCACCGTGGCATACGCCTGACGGAATCGCCGCCCGCGCGCGGCCAGGGCGTTAAAGGCCGGCGTGCTGATGCCCTTCGCGTCCGGACCGATCGAGTCGGCGCGCGTCGTATCGAGGGTGACGAGCAGGATCGACGGCTTCGCAGCCGACGTTCGCGCCTGCTCCGGGCGCCCGCCGCTTCCCCGGCATCCTGCAGAGACGCACGCGGCTGCGAGCACGACAGCGGCGACCTGGATGCCGGTTGAGATGTGTTTCATGCCACGAGCGCGACGAGCAGCGGCCATTTCACAGATTACGCGATAATAACGTCGCGATGAACGTAGTCATTACAGGCGGATCGGGGTTTCTCGGGCGCCGTCTGGCCGACGCGCTGCTTCGACGGAGTGGTCTTCGAGCGGCGGACGGACGTGAGCAGCCGATCGAACGGCTCACGCTCGTCGACGTCGTCCCGCCGCCGGCGTTCGACGATCCACGCGTGAACGCCATCACCGGCGACATCGCGGACGCCGCCCTCCTCGCTCGCGCGATCGACGCGAAGACGACGTCGATTTTTCACCTCGCGGCGGTCGTCAGCGGGATGGCGGAGGCGGATTTCGAGATCGGCATGCGGGTCAACGTCGACGCGTCGCGGACGCTCCTCGACGTCGCCCGCGGCGCCGGCAGCTGTCCGCGCGTGGTCTTCGCCAGTTCAGTCGCCGTATATGGCGGCGACGTTCCCGCCACGGTCGCCGACTCGACGCCGGTCCATCCGCAGACGTCGTACGGCACCCAGAAAGCGATCGTCGAGTTGCTGATCAACGACTACACGCGGCGGGGCTTCATCGACGGACGGGTGCTGCGCCTGCCCACGATCACGGTCAGGCCCGGCAAGCCGAACGCGGCCGCCTCGTCGTTCGCGAGCGGCATCATCCGCGAACCGTTGAACGGCGAGGATGCCGTCTGCCCGGTGGACGCGTCGGCGCGGATGCTGCTGCTCTCTCCTGGATCGGCGATCGAGGGATTCATCGCCGTTCACGATCTCTCGCCTGAAGCGCTCGGTTCCAGCCGGATCGTCAACGCCCCTGGCCTGTCGGTCTCGGTCGGCGAGATGGCCGCATCGCTCGAACGAATCGCGGGCCGCGAGGTCGCAAGCCGCATCCGCTGGGAGATCGACCCGCGCATCGCCCGCATGGTCGCCACCTGGCCCGGCGACTGGGACAACAGCCGCGCACGGTCCCTTGGGCTTCCGGGGGACGAGAGTTTCGATTCGATCGTTCAGCGCTTCATGCGGGAACGCTGACGCCGGACTTCTTCGTGACACCTGTAGTGTCCGCCTTCAGGCGGACCTGTTCCGGTCCGGTTAAAGTCGGACACTACAGCATCCTGAAAACGCTCCCGGACCTCGTCATCATCACTTCCGCACGCCACATTCGAACGTAACGTCCCTGCCGAGGTACGCGCCGAACCGCTTCACGGCGGCGCGCAGGTCGCGCACGTGACGCCGCGTCAACGCGCGGCTCGACTCGACGGAGACGTGCTCGGCGCCGCCGGCCCTCGCGCGGCGCCACGTCCCGCCGAACCCGCCGTCGGCCACGAGGATGTGCGCGTAGATGTCGAAGCCTCGGTTCGCGTTGGCCGTGGTGAGCTGCTGCTGCGTATTGCCGCGATCGCGGTACGCAATCAGGTACTCGTCGTAGTTCGGCAGCAGGTAGATCGACGACGGAGTCGCCGTGCCCGACGCGCGCGAGGGGACGAGCCAGTAGGTGAGTCCGGCGATCGTCTCCTGCTCCACTGACGATCCCAGCAGCGCCAGTCCCTCGCGCGCCTGTCCCATCGTCAGGCCTGACCACCAGGAATAGTCGCGCACCGTCGCCGGACCGTGGCTCGTGAAGTACCGGCGGGTCAGCTCCGCGAGTGCGGCGTCGGCCGGCATCCGGACAGCGCCCGGCGCGCGGTGGTCGACGAGCATGTACGTGAACTGCTTGCCGCGGCGCGGACCGCTGGTAATCACCTGCTCGAGCTCCGCGTGCATCACGACGTACGCGAGCCGCTGTCCATCGCACTCGATGCGCGCGCGCCGCAGCGCGGACGCGAGCTCGGCCCGCGTGAGGTCCACGCCGCCGCGCAGCGCGCGCTCGAACACCGCATGGCTTCGTGCAAGCGTCCGGCCGTCGAGCTCCAGCCTCCGGTACGAGCTCGCGCTGGACGAGTGCACCCGCGGCGCCGAGAGCGAGAGCATCCAGCGGATGTCGTTCGCCGGCACGAAGTGCCACGTCGGCCGAAGGATGTGAGTTCGAAGGAACCGGCCCTCGTCGAAGGCACGGTCGATCGCGACTTCCGTCAAGCCCAGCGCGCGCTGAGCGACGCCCCACTTGGCGCCAGGATAGTCCTGCGCCTGCACGGCGCCGAGCCAGGTGACGACGTCCTCGGGCCTGCGCAGCGCGGTTCGCGACAGTTTCTGATTCCCGAGCCGCCGTTCGGCGACGGTGTTCGCCACCGCCATCGCCGTCACGGCCGCGCGAAGATCAGCGACGCGTTCGTGCCGCCGAATCCGAACGAGTTCGTCATGGCGTGCGCGATCTCAATCGCCGCCGACGCGTGCGGGACGAGGTTCAGCCGGTTGTCTTCGTCAGGCTTGTCGAGGTTTGTCGTCGGCGGCGCGACCTGATCGCGCAGCGCGAGCACGGTCAACCCGGCTTCGAGCGCGCCCGCGCCGCCGAGGAGATGGCCCGTCATGGACTTGGTGGAGCTGACGGCGAGCCGGCGCGCGTGATCGCCGAAGACCCGCTCGATCGCGATCGCTTCGGCCCTGTCGCCGAGCGGCGTCGACGTCGCGTGCGCGTTGAGGTAGTGGATCGCATCGGGCGCGAGACCGGCGTCCGACAGCGCCGCACGCATCACGCGCGCCACCCCGTCGCCATCGTCGGGCGGCGCCGAAGGATGGTGCGCGTCGGCGCTCATGCCGTAGCCGACGAGCTCGGCGAGCACGTTCGCGCCCCGCCGCATCGCGTGCTCGCGCTCCTCCAGCACCAGCATGCCCGCGCCTTCGCCGACGACGAAGCCGTCGCGATCGACGTCCCACGGCCGGCTCGCGCGATCGGGCACGTCGTTGCGCGTCGACAGCGCGCGCATCGCCGCAAACCCCGCGACGGCGAGCGGCGTGATCGCGGCCTCCGTCCCACCGCAGATCATCGCGTCCGCGTAGCCGCCCTGCACGAGCCGGAACGCGTCGCCGACCGCATGGGCGCCCGTCGTGCACGCCGTCGCGACCGCCGAGTTCGGCCCCTTCGCCCCGAAGCGGACGGACACCTGCCCGGCCGCGAGATTCACGATCGACGCAAGGATGAAGAACGGCGAGACCCGGTCGGGCCCGCGCTCGAGGAGCAGCTTGTGCTCCTTCTCGATCACCTCGAACCCGCCGATCCCGCTGCCGATGACGACGCCCACGCGATCGGCGATCTCGGGCACGACCTGGAGCCCGCTCTCCTCGACCGCCATCGTCGTGGCCGCGAGCGCGAACTGGATGAACCGGCCGCACTTCTTGACGTCCTTCTTGTCGAGCCACAGCAGCGGGTCGAACCCCTTCACTTCGCCCGCGATCCGCGCGGGATACTTCGCGGCGTCGAAGTGCGTGATGGGCGCTATGCCCGAGATGCCGCCGAGGATCGCTTTCCACGTCGGGCCCGTTCCCACGCCGACCGGCGACACCAACCCGACCCCCGTGACGACGACGCGCTTTCGCTCGCTACTCTTCCTGCCCGAAACTTTGGACGCATCCGGCATGCGTATACAGTAACAGCATGGCCACGAAGTCCTCTCTCGACATCCCCACGCGGCCCTTCGGCCGCCATGCAGATCGTGTGTCGCTCATCGGGCTCGGCGGGTTCCACGTCGGTCTGCCGTCCACGGACGCCGAGGCCGTGAAGCTCGTGCACGCCGCGATCGATGCCGGCATCACGTTCATGGACAACGCCTGGGACTACAACGGTGGCCTCAGCGAGAGGCGCATGGGGAAGGCGATTGCGGATCGCCGCGACAGCGTGTTCCTCATGACGAAGGTCTGCACGCACGGCCGCGACGGCAAAGTCGCGATGCGGCAGCTCGAGGAGTCGCTCAAGCGGCTGCGGACCGATCATCTCGACCTCTGGCAGATCCACGAGGTGGTGTTCGACGACGAGCCGGAGAGGCACTTCGCGAAGGGAGGCGTGGTCGAGGCGCTGGACAAGGCGCGCGCGCAGGGCAAGGTGCGCTACGTCGGTTTCACCGGACACAAGTCGCCGGCGCTGCACCTCGCGATGCTCGCGTACGACTATCCGTGGGACTCGTGCCAGCTGCCGCTGAACTGCTTCGACGGGACGTTCCGCAGCTTCGAGCAGCACGTGCTGCCCGAGCTGATACGGCGCGGGATCGCGCCGATCGGCATGAAGAGCCTCGGCGGAGACGGCCGTGGCGTGACGGCGAAAGCCGTGTCAGCGAAGGACGCGCTCACGTACGCGCTCAGTCTTCCAGTCGCGACCGTCGTCAGCGGCATCGACACGATGAAGGTGCTGAAGCAGAACGTCTCGATCGCGCGAGGATTCGACCCGCTGTCTTCGCGCCTGATGGACATGATGCGCCGCCGCGTCTCGAACGCCGCGGCCGACGGACGGTTCGAGCTGTACAAGATCTCGGCGGCGTTCGAAGGAGAAGAAACACGACGGGTTCACGGACTGCCGGCGCAAGATGAGCTCAGCGCGTGAACCAGAACCTTGAACCCTGAACCTTGAACCCTGAACCCTCGCCCCTCTCACCAAGTCCAGCTTCCTGACGGCGGCGGCCAGAGCCCCATCAGCTGACGCAGCACCACGATCTGCCCCAGGTGGTGCGCGTTGTGGACGGCCACGTGCACGACCGCGTCACGCGTCGTGTACGCGGCGAGCGGCGGAAACTCGATCGGCGGCGAAAGCGGCGTCTCGAGGCGGCCGTGTTCAGCGAGCGCGGTCGCGCGATCGAGCGACTGGAGGAACTCGTCGCGCAGCGCCGGCCATGAGCCCGGCGTCACCGCCGGCCAGCCCGCCGAGGCGGACGCGACCATCGGCTCTGCAACGCCATCGCACCGCTGTTGAAACCATCGCAGCCAGAAATTGAGGTGAGCGACGATCTCCGCGATCGAATGGCTCGCGCCCGGCAGCCGGCGTTCGGCGTCTTCGGACGAGAGGCTGTCGACCGCACGTGCAGGCGGAATGTACGCAAGCGTGTCGGTCAGGAATTCCCGCATGTCGCCGATGGTATGCGAAATCTGCTATCGTTCGGGCGCCGATTCGCAAAGGAGCGTCCCGTGAGCATGACTCGCCGCCATTTCCTGTCCGCGTCCTCTCTGTCGTTGGGAGCCATCGGTATCGCACGACTTCCTATCGCCGCCCAGGCCCCGGCGGCGCAGGCGCCTCCCGTCACGAAGTTCGAAGACATCCGCCGGGGCGTCGGCATCTTCACCGGCAACGGCGGCACGATCGGGTATCTGATCGCCCCGGACGGCGCGATCGCCGTCGACAGCCAGTTCATGAACACCGCGGAGATCTGCGTCGCCGGTCTGAAGACGAAAGCGCCGAAAGGCATCGAGCTCCTCATCAACACGCATCATCACGGCGATCACACGGGCGGCAACCCTGCGTTCAAGGCCGCCGTGAAGAAGATCGTGGCGCACGAGAACTGCGTCGCGTGGCAGCGCAAGGTCGCCGAGCAGGCGGCAAAGCCGACGCCCCAGGCGTACGCGGACGAGACGTTCAAGGACGCGTGGAAGGTCGATTTCGGAGGGGAGACGGTTCACGCGCGCTACATGGGACCGGGGCACACGAGCGGCGACGCGGCGGTCTTCTTCGAAAAGGCCAACGTGGTGCACGGCGGCGATCTGCTCTTCCGGCGCGTGCATCCACGCGTCGACGGACCCGCGGGCGCGTCGATCGTGAACTGGGTGAACATCCTCAGCAAGATGGCGTCGACGCACGGCGGCGACACGGTCTTCGTCTTCGGCCACGGCAAGGACGGGGTCGTCCTGGGCAAGCAGGCGGACGTGACGTTCTTCCGCGACTACCTGTCGGCGGCGCTCGATCACACGCGCCTTGGTCTCAAGGCCGGCCAGTCGAAGGAGGAGATCGCAAAGGTCGAGTCGCTCAAGGGCTTCGAGGAAGTCGCCCAGGTGAGCCCGCGGCTCACGCTCGCCGGCGTGATCGAAGCCGCGTACGACGAGCTGTCGCGCAAGTAACGCCCGGCTCCCGGCCCGGCGGAACTTGATCGATCCGCCGGGCGGGAGTATTTTCGGGCTGCATGCCGACCCTGCACCGCGATCCCGAAGGTTCCGATCGCCTCGCATCCAGCCGTTTCCTCTGGCTCGATCATCTCGGCCAGGATCTGCGCGCGGCAATCAGGAACATGCGCCGCTACCCGGTCGCGGCGCTCGTAGCCGTGCTGTCGCTCGCCGCCGGCATCGGCGCGATGACGGTCACGCTCACGGTGCGGAACATCATGTTCCGGAAGCCGCCGCCGCTCTATCAGAATCCAGGGCAGCTCTCGCGAGTGCAGTTCGGATCCGTCGACCGGCCGATTCGTCCCGCCGGCGCCTTCGTGCCGGCGCCGCTCTATCTGCGATGGAGCGACGCGCTCGGGCCGGCGATTGCCGGGGCGGCGCAGAGCCGCGACCGGGATGTCCGGTTCGACGATCGCCTGGAGCCGCTGGCCGTCAAGCCGGTCACGCCACGCCTCTTCGACCTGCTGGGTGTAGCGCCCTCCCTCGGCCGTTCCCTCTCGAGCGACAGCGCGCGTACCGACGGCGCCCCTGCCATGCTGAGCCATCGCGTGTGGCAACAGCTCTTCGACGGCCGGAGCGACGTCGTGGGCCGGACGTTCTGGATCGACAACCAGCCCCACACGGTGATCGGCGTCATGCCCGAGCGCTTCTGGTTCTCCACGATGAGCTCGCCGATCTGGACGATCCTCGATCCGCGCTCGCTCGCGGCAGACGACGTGGTGGAGACCGTCGTGAGGAGGCCGGCCGGCATGACCACGTCGATGCTCGAAGCGCGGCTGCGCGGGCCCCTCGACGACTACGCTGCTGAACTGCCGGCCGGGCGACGCCAGCTTCTGATCAAGGCGTCGGGCGTCGAGGGCACGCCGCTTGGCCAGCAGTTTTCGATCGTCCTGCCCTATCTCCTCGCGACCGCTGTCGTGCTGACGCTGCTCGTCGCGTGCGCCAACGTCTCGATCCTGATGATCGCGCAGTGGACGGCGCGCCAGCACGAGATCGCGATCCGCGCGTCGATTGGCGCGAGCCGCGGCCGCATCGTGCGATCGCTCCTCACGGAGTCGGTCGTCGTCTCTGCATCCGGCGGCGCTCTGGGCCTGTGTGTCGTCTATGCGCTGCGCGGGTGGGTCGTCAGCCGGGGCGGCGCAGTCCAGTTCGACCTCGCGATCGATCCGGCTGTCCTCGCGCAGAGCATCCTCATCGCGCTGCTGACGGGCATCGCGGCCGGCGTCGCGCCGGCGCTCTACGAAACGCGGACGCTGCTGGGGAATCCCCTGCGGCTCATGGCGGGACACGATCGCATCCGGCAGCGCCTGCGGCACGCGCTCGTGATCTTCGAGATCACCGTGACCGTGGCTCTGCTGGTCGTCACGGGCTCGATGATCGACGGGTACCTCCGGGCGGTCGACGCCCGGACGGGATACGACAGGCGGCCGCTCCTGACGGCGCGTGTGGAGAACGGCGGCGGCGTCCGCACGGCCCGTGTGCTCGACGTGTTCCGCGCGATTCCGGGTGTTGCCGCCGCGGCGGCCTCGACGACCGTCCCGTACTCCGGCCGCGGTCCGATGGAGCGCATCGCGCTCGACGCCGCGGGAAACGGCGCCGTCACTGCCGAACGCGGGAGCGTGACGCCTGGCTTCTTCCCGGCGCTCGGGATCCCGATTCGCGCGGGCCGGGACTTCTCGAAGGCCGACACGGCGGGCACGCAGACCGCGATCGTCAGCGAGTCATTGGCGGATCGTCTCTTCCCCGGCCGGAGCGCCGTCGGCGGGCGTGCGTGGATTGGCGGGACGCCGTACGACATCGTGGGCATCGCGGGCGACTTCTCGAGCAACGTGATGCGTCCGCTGGGCTCGGAGCCGAGAATCTTCGTCCCGCTTCCCCCAGACTCGAGCGACGTGAGGCAGATGAGCTTCATCGTCCGCGCGACCGGGGATCCGGCCGCGCTCGTGCAGCGCGTCCGGCGCGAGGGCCGCGACGCCGCGCCGGGCAACACGGCGTCCGCCGAAACGATCGATCAGATAGTGACGGTCGGCAGTCAGGAGCTTCTGGCCGGGACTGCGCCGCTCTTCCCTCTCATCGCCATCGGCATGCTGCTGACGATGGCCGGAATCTATGGCGTGCTGGCGTTTGCGATCGCGCGCCGTTCGCGGGAGTTCGCCATCCGTATCGCCGTCGGCGCGAATCGGCGTCAGGTCCTGACGCTCGTCACGGCGCACGCGATGCGGCTGCTGGCGATTGGCGTCACCCTCGGCATCGGGGCGACGTTCGGGCTCTCCAGGCTCGTGCGGGCGGGCGGAGGCGCGGGCAGCATCTACGATCCGCCAGTGCAGGCCTTCGTCGTGCCGGTGTTCACGATTCTCGCGCTGGGCCTGATCGCGACGTGGCTGCCGGCAAGGCGCGCGTCCAGGATCGATCCGGTCATCCTGCTGAGAATGAACTGATAGGTCTGAGCGCCTTTCAGAATGTTGTAGTGTCCGCCTTCAGGCGGACACTAAAGTCCGGCTAGAGCTAATGCCTTTCCAATGGGCGCCCATGGTGTTGATTGGTCGGGCGTGTCGATCGGTCGTGCGGTGCGCATGGCGGCCCGCGGCCCGCTCCGCGCACCGGGAACGCGCGCTCCGGCTCGTGCCCTGTCGCGTCCGCGGCGCCTACGAGCTGGCTCGGGCATCCGGCGTCAGGCGCCGCGGTCCGCCGGTGGTGCTTCGAGGCCTGGAGGATCACAGAGACCGAAGGCGCCGCGCGGAATCGCTCCGCGCGCGTTCCGGCTGACGCGGCGCGTCGGCGCGCTCCGAGGGCCGCCGGCCGCCACGCGCACCGCCCGACCGATCGGGCTGGCGCTCGGAGGGGCCATTTTTTCCGCGCTGTCGAAGTAGGAGGTCCGAGCCGGCGAGCCCACCGCGGCTGATCGCGACGCCGGAACGTGTCCAACAGGTTGAAGAGATTGCCGGCTGGTGAGGTGGGCTCTGGTGTGCGTTAGAGCCCGAACGAGGCGAGCGGCAGGTTATCTTCGAGCTGCTTCCGGAACGGCTCGATCAGCTTCCGGTTCGATTCCGGCCCGCCAGGCCCGATGCTGCCGCCGATCCGCCCTGGCTCGATCGATCCGCTGCTGCCGCTCCGGATGTGGTCGACGATCATGCCCACGTCGAAGTCCATGTAGGGTACGCCCAGCGCGCGGTACGCCTGCTCGCGGATCCAGCGGTACTCGTGGAGCGACAGGCCCGCTTCGTTGAGCGCGTCGACCTGACTGCGCTTCGCGGCAATCCAGGCCGACGCGAGATCGCGATAGGCCGCCATGAGCGCCGGCACGTCGGTGATGTTGGCGTTGTCCTTGTCGGCCAGCGTCTTGTATTTCTTCTCCATCGCGGCGAAATCCTGCCCGAGCCGCTGCCGCACGGACGACTGCACCCGCACCAGGCGTTCGATTTGCGTCTTCGTCAGCTCGCCTGACGATGGCGGCGCATATTCGCCGCGCGCCTTGACGCCGCGCTCGATCTCCGGGAGCTGCCCGAGCTGCGCGACCTCGGTGTAGAGCGCCTGTGCCTTCCGGTACACGTAGTAGCCCACGCCTGCGCCGGCGATCATGCCTATCACCAGCACGACGCCACAGCCGATCGCGAGCTTCTTCATGTGTGGTGCGTCTCCAGGGACATCACGATCGGCGCGCGGACTTCGTGGATCGCTTGCTCGGAGGGCGCTTCTCCATCACGTGGTTCCAGGCAAGCAGGAGCGCGCCGCGCACGGCGGACTCGTGGACACCCGACCGCGAGTCGAGCCGGACGTTCGTGCATCCCTGACGTCCCCACGCGCCGCTCGACGGTTCGAACAGGCGAGGGTGCGCCGCCATCAGCTCGCGCTGCTCGTCGGGCTCGAGCTTCACCATGCCGAATCGATCGTTCGAGTGGATCGAGGCGAAGATCCGTCCGTTGGCGCGGAAGTCGGGATGGCCCATGTGCGCTTTCTCGATCGCCCCCTGCATCCCGAGCGCGAGCCGGCGGAAGTCTTCGGCCGTCACGGGCGGGATTATCGCACGGCGCCGTGCGCGAGCGCACCGATCAGAAGGTCCGGCTGAAGCCGGACACTACAGCTGCATGTTGGCGGCCGTCACACCTTCGACAGATCGTCGTCTTTGGTCTCGTGGATGGAGAGGAGACCGGCAAGCGTCAGCAGCGCGGCCGCCGACAGGTAGTAGCCGACATATTGAAGACCGTAGTTCTTCGCGAGCCACGTCGCCACGTACGGCGCGAGCGACGCGCCGAAGATGCCGGCGAGGTTGAACGTCAGCGAACTGCCGGTGTAGCGAACCGACGTCGGGAAAAGCTCGGACAGCACCGTGCCCAGCGGTCCGTACGTCAGGCCCATCAGCGACATCCCGATCGCCATCGACGCGACGACGCCCGTGGTGCCGGCCTCGAGCATCGGCGCCATCACCAGGCCGAAGGCGCCGATGGCCGCCGTCACGCCGATGAGCGTGCTCCGGCGTCCGCGCTCGGCGAGGATCGCCGACAGCGGAATCGTCAGCGCGAAGAACAGGATCCCGAACAACTGGATGAGCAGGAACGTCTCGCGGGTGTACCCGAGCGCGGACGTGCCCCAGGCCAGCGCGAACACGGTCATCAGGTAGAAGAGCACGAACGTCGCGAGCGACACGAAGATGCCGACGATGAGCGTGCGCGGGTGGTCGCTGAAGACGGTGAACATCGGCACGCGAACGCGCTCGCGTCGGTCCATGACGTCGCGGAACACGGGCGTCTCGGTAATCGTCAAGCGCACGTACAGGCCGACGAGGACCAGCACCGCGCTCGCGAGAAAGGGAATGCGCCACCCGTACCAGAAGAACTGCTCGTCGGTGAGCCATTTCGACAGCATCAGGAAGACGCCGCCCGAGAAGAAGAACCCCACGGGCGCGCCCAGCTGCGGAAACATTCCGTACCACGCGCGCTTGCCGGGCGGCGCGTTCTCGACCGCGAGCAGCACCGCGCCGCCCCATTCGCCGCCGAGCCCCAGCCCCTGACCGAACCGGCAGAGCGCGAGGAGGAGCGGCGCGGCGACGCCAATCGACTGATACGTGGGCAGCGTCCCGATCGCGACGGTCGAAATCCCCATCGTCAGCAGCGCGGCGACGAGCGTCGTCTTGCGGCCGACGCGATCGCCGAAGTGGCCGAAGAGCGCGGATCCAACCGGGCGCGCGAGGAACGCGATCGCGAACGTCGCCAGCGAGGCGAGCGTGGCGGATGCCGGATCGGATTTCGGAAAGAACAGCGCCGGAAAAACGAGCACGGCGGCCGTGGCGTAGATGTAGAAATCGAAGAACTCGATCGTCGTTCCGACGAGGCTGGCGAAGAGCACCTGACTCGGGGTATTGACGCGTCGACTGGTCGTCATGCGGGGCCTAGCATAGTCCAGTCGTTCGCGAAGCTCATCAGTGTCAGTCGCGGCTTCTGGTTTGACTTCAGCCGTCCGCTGGTGAGAGGCTCCGGCCGATCGCAACCAGGAGGAGGACGAGATGGCGAACCTTCGCAGCTTCGTGATCGCGCTCGTAACCGCGCTCACGCTCCTTGTCGCCGCCGACACGACGGCCCAGGTCACGACCGGCACTCTCGTCGGCACCGTACGCGATCAGTCCGGCGTCGTTCCCGGCGCCACCGTCATCATCCGCGAAGTGAACCGCGGCACGGCGGGCTCCTACGTGACGGACGACAACGGCACGTTCACCGCGCCGTTTCTCGCTCCTGGTACCTACGAGATCGAGGTGACGGTCCAGGGATTCAAGAAGTGGGTGCGCGACGGGATCATCCTGCAGGTCAACCAGCGCGCGCGCGTCGACGTCGCGCTCGAGGTCGGACGGCCTCGAGGAAACGACGACGCGTCGTCGCCTCGACGCCGCTCCTGCGGACCGATTCGTCGGAGGTCGGCACCGTGATCGAGGAGCGCGCGATCAAGGAGCTGCCGCTCAACGGCCGCAACTTCGCGACGCTCGTCTACCTGACGCCCGGCATCACGCCGGGCCAGGCCGAACGAGAACCTCTCCGGCGCGAGCACGTTCAACCCGCGCGGCGCGTCGAACTTCAACGCGCTCGGCCACCAGGCGAACGCGAACGCCTGGCTGATCGACGGCATCGACAACAACGAATACACGTTCAACACCGTGATCATCGCGCCGTCGGTCGAACAGGTGCGCGAGTTCAAGGTCCTCACGGGCGTCTTCTCGGCGGAGTTCGGCCGCGGCGCCGGCGTCGTGTCGGTGGCGACCAAGTCCGGCAGCAACGTGCTGCACGGCACGGCGTTCGAGTACCTGCGCGACGACGCGTTCGACGCGCGGAACTTCTTCGTGCGGAAAGTGACGCGCGCCGGACGGCTCGATCCAGGTCGATCCGAAGCCGCCGCTCGACCGCCATCAGTTCGGCGGCGCGATCGGCGGCGCGCTGGTCATCCCGGGCATGTACGACGGGCACAACCGGACGTTCTTCTTCGCCGACTATGCGGGGCTGAGCGAGAAGCGCGGGCAGGTGTTCGTCAACACGGTGCCGACCGCGCGAGACCCGGGCCGGCGATTTCAGCAACTTCCGGGACGCGAACGGCAACCTGATCTCATCTACGATCCGCTGACCACGAGGCCGAATCCGGCGTTCGATCCGTCGCGCGCGGTCAGCGCCGACGAACGCCGCAGTTCCTCCGCGATCCGTTCCCCAACAACGTGATTCCGTCCAACCGCATCCACCAGGTCGGGCAGGAACGTCGCCAGCATCTATCCGCTGCCGAACGGGCCCGGCAACTTCAACAACTACACGTCGACGATCAATCGCGCCACGACGGACAACGTCTTCTCCGGACGCGTCGATCACCGGGTCTCGGACAACGATTCGTTCTTCGTGCGCTTCAACTGGGGCAAGTTCAAGCTGGACGCGCCGCAAGGGCAGGCGGCGTGCTGCCTGCCGACGCCCGCGGACGCGGCGGCGCGGTTCGACCTGGGACCGTTCGTCGCCGGCATCCAGAACACGCGGCTGACCACGCACGGCGCGGCGTTCAACTACTCGCAAGATCGTCACGCCCACGCTCGTCAACGAGCTCCGGATCGGCTACGCCCACACGAGCCCGTTCACGTTCCAGTCCGACTTCGGGATCAACGCGGCCGATTCGCTCGGCATCCGCGGCATCAACGTGACGGAGTTCACGACGGGCATTCCGAACATCAACGTGGCCGACATGACCGGCCTCTCGGGAGGTCCGGCGTTCCTGCCGGTGAACCCGAAGCAGTTCCACTGGCAGATCGAGGACGCGCTCGTGTGGCTCAAGGGGCGCCACCAGCTGAAGTTCGGTTATCGCCTCGTGGATCGGTACCCGTCGCCCTTCACCAACACCGACACGCGGGGAACGATCAACTTCGGACGAAGCTACACGAACAATCCGGGGACGAACGTGGGCGGCTCGGGGCTGGCGTCGCTGCTGACGGGCTACATCAACGGCGCATCCCGCGGGTTCCTGCTCGAGCCGTACACGCTCCGGACGCAGGAGCACGGGATGTTCATCCAGGACGACTTCAAGATGAGCCCGCGGCTCACCGTGAACGCCGGCCTGCGCTACGAGATCTTCACGGCTGAAACCGAGGAGGACAACAAGGTCGTCAACTACGATCCGGTGGGGCTGCGCCTGATCTACGCCGGCGAGGACGGCGCGACGGCGTCCGTCAACAAGAAGACGCAGTACGGCAACTTCGCTCCCCGCCTGGGCATCACCTACGATCTGTTCGGGAACAGCTTGACGATCCTCCGTACCGGGTTCGCCATCACCTACTATCCGGAGCAGCCGTCGGCGTCGAACATGATCGGCCAGCAGGTGCCGTACACCATCTCGCAGAACGTGAGCTTCCCGACCAACCCCACGAACTTCGGCGCCGTGCGCACGATCGACGACCCGTTCCCGCCCATCGTCCAGGTCCAGCCGCGGACGACGGCGGAGCTGCAGGCGGCCAACCCGCGGGTGCTCGGACATTCGTTCGAGAACGAGACGCCGTACGCCGAGCAGTGGCACTTCGGGATCGAGCATCGCCTCTTCCAGAACCTGGCGGTGGAGACTGACGTATGCGGGAAGCGCCGGGAAGCACATCGTGTTCTGCTACAACCCGAACGAGATCCAGCCGGGGATCGGCTCGCAGGAGTCGCGCCGGTTGATCCAGCCGCTCAACCGGCTGAACACCATGCTGCAGTGCGATCCGCGCAATCGCTCGACGTATCACAGCGGTCAGTTGAAGGTAACGCAGCGGTTCAGCGGCGGCCTGCAGTTCCTCGGCAGCTACACCTACGGCAAGGCGCTCGACTACGGCGGATCCGCGGCGAGCGGCGCCGGCGCGGTCGGCAACCCGCAGACCGTCACCAATCTCGCGGCCGGCAAGGGCCCGGCGGGCTTCGACGTCCGGCATCGCGCGGTGATGAGCTGGGTGTGGGAGCTGCCGTGCGGACCGGGGCGGCGCTGGGCCTCCGAGGGCGGCATGCTCGGCGCGATCGCTCGGCGGCTGGCAGCTCGCAGGGATCGCGACGATCACCACGGGTCGCCCGTTCACGGTGTTCATGCAGAACCTCGTCAACAACGGCGCGCCGAGCTGGCCGAACCGCATCGGCTCGGGCAAGCTCGACGATCCGACGGTCGATCTCTGGTACAACCCGCGCGACTTCGCCTCGCCGCCCGCGAACACGTACGGCGACAGCGGACGCGGCATCCTGTACGCGCCCGGGCACGTGAACTTCGACACGTCGCTGTCGAAGCGCTTCGCCGTCGCCGGCCGCAGCAACATCGAGTTCCGGTGGGATGCGTTCAACCTGTTCAACCATCCCGGCTTCGGGTTCCCGAACCAGAACTTCGATTCGCCGACGGCGGGACGCATCACCACGACGATCGTCGACAACCGATCGATGCAGTTCTCGCTGAAGTTCAATTTTTAGGCTCGGTCGCTCGGTCGTCCGGTCGTTCGGTCGTTCGGTCGTTCGGTCGCTCGGTCGTTCGGTCGTTCGGTCGCACTTGCTAGGTACACGCCTGTGGCGAGAAATCGGGAGTGATGGCATGCGACGAGAGTGCGGGATAGCGATCGCGATCCTGACGGCGCTCGCGATCCTGATTGGACCACGGCCGGCAGCCGCACAGGCGGCGACGGTCCAGGTGAATCGCGCGGCGCGCGACACGTGGACGCCGCTCATGGAGGTGCTGAAGCCGGAACGCACGGCGACGGTCACCGACGCGCAGCTGCAGCGTCTTCGCGAGCTGCCGCTCGAGGCTGTATGGGGCGCCTTGCAAAGCCGGCGCTATCTACGCAGCTTCGAGGGCGGGTTCCAGCTGACGGTGCCGAACCCCAAGCTGGTCGGGCGGGCAGTGACGATGAGGTATCTGCCCGTCAGGCCGGACCTGGTGCAGGGCGTGCAGACGCTCGCGAAGGAAGGCGACTGGGACTATCAGTACAACGTCAGGGCCGGCGAAGATCTCAAGCCCGGCGACGTCGTGGTCGTGGAGCTCGGCGGAATGGTGGATCGCGCGACGTTCCTCGGCGACGTCACCGGCATCGGCATGCGGATGGCCGGCGCGCTCGGCGTGATCGTGGACGGCGGCATCCGCGATCTCAGCGAGTTCATGCCGATGACGGACTTCCCGATCTACTACCGCGGGGCGCACGCGTCGGCGATGGCGGACCAGGTCGGCGTGCAGTGGAACGGTCCGATCCGCCTCGGCGGCATCACGGTCCTTCCGGGCGACATCATCGTCGCGGACGCCGAGGGCGTGCTCGCGGTCCCGCCGCAGCTCGTCGCGGACGTCATCAAGGACGCGGAGGACGACGGTCTACACCGAGAACTTCAAGCGCGACATGATGCGGAGCAGGAAGTATCGCGCGCGCGACATCTATCCGACCTTGAGCAAGGAGCTCGAGAAGGTCTTCGAGGAGTGGAAGAAGACGCACCCGATTCAGGGCGTCAAGCCGAACGTCGGCGGGTAGACCACTGGTTCCTGTAGTGTCCGGCTTCAGCCGGACCGACCCGGATTCTCAGCACCCGGCTCTTGTGATAACGTGCGCCGCGCTCGATCAACAAGGAGCCGGATGATGAACCAGCCGCTCGGCCGCCGCGAAGTGCTGACGCTCGCGGGACTCGCGTCGTTCTCCTCGATGTCCTCGCTGTCGGAGGGCAACAACTGGCCGACCATCGAACATGCCCGCGCGGTCCAGCGTCCGCTCGAACGGCGGAAAGAGCTTTATGCGCTCCTCGGCGATCTGCCCGATCGACGCCGGCCGATCGGCGGCAGCAAACGCGGAGAGGCGCAGCGGGACACATACATCCTCGAAACCTGGCACCTGGACCTCAACGGCATCGAACGCGTGCCGGCCTACGTCGCGCGTCCCGCGGCGCTCAAGGGTCGCCTGCCCGGCATCGTCTTCAACCACTCCCACGGAGGCGGCTACAAGATCGGCAAGCAGGAGTTCATCGACGGCCGCACGTACCTCCAGCCCGTTCCGTATGCCAAAGAGCTGACCGATCTCGGGTATGTCGCGGTCTGCATCGATCACTGGATCTTCGGCGAGCGCAGCCACACCACCGAGCTCGACATGTTCAAGGGCATGCTGTGGCAGGGCCAGGTGCTGTGGGGAATGATGGTGTACGACAGCCTGCGCGCGGTCGACTGGCTCGCGAGCCGCCAGGACGTCGACGCTTCACGGATCGGTACGATCGGCATGTCGATGGGCAGCACGATGGCCTGGTGGCTCGCCGCCCTCGACGAGCGCATCAAGGCGACGGTCGACATCTGCTGCCTGACCGACTTCCACACGCTCGTCGACAAGAAGGGGCTGTCGGGGCACGGCGTCTACTACTACGTGCCGAGCCTGTTGAAGCATTTCACGACGTCACAGATCAACGCGTTGATCGCGCCCCGCGCGCACCTGGGCCTCGCCGGGCTCCAGGACAGGCTCACGCCGGTAGAAGGACTCGACGTGATCGACAAAGAGCTGACACGCGTCTATGCCGAGCAGGGGCATCCCGAACGCTGGAAGCTCCTGCGCTACGATGTCGCGCACCAAGAGACGGTGGAAGGCCGCCAAGCGGCTTTGGGGTTCTTCAGAAAGTTTCTGTAATTGCGGATTCTGGATTGCGGATTGCGATCCGCAATCCACAACTACTCGGCTCTGAGCGCAAGAATCGGATCTATCCGGCTCGCGCGGTGCGCCGGAATCAATCCGGCCGCCGCCGACACGAGCGTCAGCAGCAGCATCGTCGAACCGGCGATGAACGGATCGCGCGGCTCGATTCCGTAGAGTTGTGACGACACGTACCCACCGAGCGCCATCGCGGCAGGAATCCCGACCGCGAGGCCGATCGCCAGCAGCAACAGCACTTCCCGCATCACCAGCCAGATCACGAACCCGGGCTGCGCGCCGAGCGCGAGCCTGATGCCGAGCTCCTTCCGCCGGCGCGCCACGACGAACGCCATCACGCCGTAGAGGCCGACCGACGCGAGGAGTGTCGCCAGGAAACCGAATCCGGCCGAGAGCATCGCGACGAGACGGTCCGTGAGCAGCGTTTCGTCCAGCTGAGCCTCGAGCGTTTTGAGGGTGTAGAGCGGCATCGACGCGTCGAGCTGTTTCAGCTCGTTCCGGATGGTGTTGTACGCGGCAGCCGATCCGGTTTCGGCCCGCACGTAGAACGCCGCGCTGCCGGCGCCGAAGTGCGGCACGAACACCTGGCGCCGGACGCCCTCCCGCGGTCCTTCGTAGAGCGAGTCGGCCACGACGCCGACGATCTCCAGCGTCAGCTTCGCGTTGGGCCCGCCGCCCCACCCGAGGCGCTTGCCGATTGCGCTCTTGCCCTTGAAGAAGTGCTCCGAGAAGCGGCGGTTGACGATGACGACGGTTGCGTTCTCCTTGTAGTCCATGCGCGTGAAGTCCCGTCCCTCCAGGATCGGGATCTGCATCGTCTTGAAGTAGCCGGGCGAGAGCGAGTTCATGAACGCCTGCATGTTCTCGCCGTCGGCCGCGCGGTGGCCTTCGACCGACATGGAGCTGTCCCACTCGTTGCCCGCGAGGATCGGCACGCCGGCGAACGCCGCTGACTTCACGCCGGCCGCGGAGTTGAGCCGTTCGAGCAGCCGCTCGTAGAAGTTCACCGCGCGGGGACCATCGTAGCCGCTCAACCTCGGAGACAGCTGGAAGGTGATGAGGTTGTCGAGCGCGACGCCGGTGTCGGTCGTCTTCAGGTTCTGCAGGCTGCGCACGAAGAGGCCCGCGCCGAAGAGGAGCAGGAAGCTGAGCGCCACCTGCAGCGAGACGAGGCCCTTGCGGAGAAAGAGGGATCCTCCCGCTCCTGCGATCGATCCCACGGTGTCCTTCAGCGTTGTCCATGGGTCCGGCCGGCTCGCGCGCAGCGCCGGCAGCAGGCCGAAGACGACGCCGGTGACCAGCGTGAGTCCGAACGTGAACGCCAGGATACGCGCGTCGGGCTCGGGGCGGATCAGGAGCGGCTGTCCTTCCGAGGGCACGAGCGCGATCAGCGCGCGCGTCAGCACGAACGCCAGCGCGAGGCCCGCCGCGCCGCCCGCAAACGACAGGGCGAGGCTCTCGACGAGCAGCTGCTTCACCAGGCGGCCGCGCGAGGCGCCGAGCGAGAGCCGCACGGCAATCTCCTTCTGCCGCATGAATCCGCGCGCGATGAGCAGGTTCGCCACGTTCGCGCACGCGATCAGCAGCACGAGGCCGACCATGCACATGAGCACGAGCAGCGCCGTCGAGAAATCGTTGCGGAGGCTCGAGAAGCCCATCGCCGCCGGCTCGACGACGACCGTGCCCTTCATGAACTGCTCGCGCGAATACGCGGACCAGTCCTTCGCGGCAGGCAGCGTCATCTCATACGTGCGGATCTGCGTGAACAGCCCCTGGAGCGGCGCCTGCGCCGATTCGGCGGTGTATCCCGGTTTGAGCCGTCCGAAGACCTGGACCCAGCGCGCCCGCCGATCGCCCGTGCGGAGCCACGTCGTCTCCGGCATCATGGCTTCCTTCATCAGGACCGGCACGCGGATCTGCGGCGCCTGCGCGGGATCGATCCCGTAAAACCCCCGGGCCGACACGCCCACGATCGTCATCGGATAGTCGTTGACGAGGATCTTCTTCCCGACCACCGACGGATCGCGCGCGAACCGGCTCACCCAGTAGTCGTAGCTGAGGACGACCGACGGATGGCCCATGTAGACCTGATCGTCTTCCTGCGAATTGAACACGCGGCCAAGCGCCGGACCGACGCCCAGCATCGTGAAGTAGTTGCCCGACACGATCTCCGCTTCGAGTCGTTCGGTCCGGTTGTCGACGCTGATCGACACGCCCATGAGCCGCCGGCAGAGGACCTCGGCCAGGGGTTCGGCCTTTTTCTGGAAATCCTGGTAGATGGGGTACGAGTGCATCCTCGTTCCCATGTTGCTGCCCATGTTCGAGCCCCGCTGGAAGAGCATCACCAGCTCATCGGGCGCCTTGACCGGCAGCTTGCGCAGCAGGACCTGGTCGATCAGGGTGAAGATCGCGGTGTTGGCGCCGATCCCGAGTGCGAGCGACAGGATGGCGACGATGGCGAAGAGCGGGCTGCGGCGAAGCCCGCGCAGCGCGAGGCGAAGGTCGGATGCTGCGTTCATGTCCTGCTTGGACGGCCCATGACGTCCCGCGGTTGCTAAGGCCTTCCGGGCCGGGCCAAACTACGCTCGAGGCACCCAGTGACGACCGTCAGCCCCGGCGCCGACCGGACATTCTTTCTGTTCAACGCGATCGTTTCGGCATCCGCGGTCGCGTTCATCGCCTTCATCCTGTTTCGGGACGCCACGCCGGCGCGCGGAACCGATCTCTCGTTCCTGCCCGCGGTGAACGCGGCGTGCAACGCCCTGTCGGCGCTGTGCCTGGTCGCGGGATACGCCGCGATTCGACGCCGCGCCGTTCACGTGCACCGGCTCTGCATGGTCTCGGCATTCGCGCTGTCGGCGATCTTCCTGGTCGGCTACCTGACGTATCACTACGTGCACGGCGACACGCGCTACACCGGGACCGGCCTGCTGCGCGCCGTCTATTTCTTCATCCTCATCACGCACATCGTCCTGTCGATCACGGTCGTCCCGCTCGCGCTGACGTCCTTCTACTTTGCGTTCACGCACGCGTGGGACCGGCACAGGCGCCTCAATCGCAAGTTCCTGCCGATCTGGCTTTACGTTTCCGTCACGGGCGTGATCATCTTCTTCATGCTGCGTCCCGATCGCCTCGGCTGACCTTCGCTGACGTGGCGATGTGTTTGCAAGCCGTCGGACAGGAGGCCCTCCATGTCCGAGAAGTGTGCGCATCCGGCCTGTCAGTGCAAGGTCCGGAAGAACAACGAGTACGGGAAATATTGCAGTGCTGTCTGCCAGACGAAGGGCACCACTGCCAGTATCGACTGCGAGTGCGGGCACAGCGACTGCCGGTAACCACGAGCGCACTCACCCTGCCGGAAATTGTTCGCAAGAGTACACTTCGCGTAAATGTCGGGATGGCTGTCGGGCTTTCAGGGCCCGGGACTGGGCTGCATGCGCCTCTCGACCGGGCAGGATCGCGACGACGGCCGCGCGGTCGCCGTCCTGCACGCGGCGTTCGACGCGGGCATCATCTTCCTCGACACTGCCGACGCCTACTGCCGAGATAACTCCGAGATTGGGCACAACGAGCGGCTGATCGCGCGCGCGCGCGACGCCTGGCCCGGCGATCGATCGAGGATCGTCGTCGCTACGAAGGGCGGCCTCACGCGGCCGCAGGGCGGATGGCAGGCCGACGGCCGCGCTCGTCACCTGGCCTCTGCGTGTGAAGCAAGCCTCCGATCGCTTGGCGTCGATCGGATCGGGCTCTATCAGCTTCACGCCCCCGATCCGCGCACACCGTTTTCGACGAGCGTCCGGGCGCTCGAGCAACTGAAACGCGACGGCCTCGTCGAAGCCATCGGTCTCTGCAACGTGAACGTGGCGCAAATCGAAGAAGCCTGCCGGATCACCGAGATCGCGTCGGTCCAGATTGAACTGAGCGTCTGGCATCGCGACGGCCTGCTCGACGGGGTGGCGGCATTCTGCGTCGCGAACGGCATCCGCCTGCTCGCGCATCGCCCGCTCGGCGGAGAGAAGGGCCTGCGGCGAACCGCTGGAGAGCCGGTGCTCGCTGAACTGGCAGCGCAGCACGGCGCGACGCCGTTCGAGATCGCGCTCGCCTGGCTCGCGTCGCTGTCGCCGCAGGTACTGACGCTACCCGGCGCGACGCGGGTAGAGTCCGTGCGATCGATCGCGCGGTCGCGCGACGTCGCGCTGTCCGCCGAAGATCTCTCGCGGCTGGATGACCGCTTTCCGGGCGGCCGCGCGATACGGTCCGGGCACAGCGTCGTAAATGCCACGCGCACTGACGGCGAAGTCGTCATCGTCATGGGCCTGCCCGCGGCCGGCAAGAGTACATACGCGGCGACCCTCGTCGAGCAGGGGTACGAGAGGCTGAACAGGGACGACGCCGGCGGAACGCTTCGGGATCTCCTGCCTCAGCTCGATCGCGCGATCGCGGAGGGATCCACGCGGCTCGTACTCGACAACACGTATGTCTCGCGCGCGTCGCGTGCCGCGGTCGTGCAGACCGCGCACGCGCGCGGGCTGCCGGTCCGATGCGTGTGGATCGCTTCGAGCCTCGAAAACAGCCAGGTCAACGCGGTCTCGCGGATCGTCGCTAACTACGATCGTCTGCCGCCGCCTGACGATCTGCGGCGCGCGCGCAGGCGCGACCCCGCCGCATTCGGTCCCTCGGCCCAGTTCCGCTATCAGCGGGAGATCGAGCCTCCGGTGCCAGCCGAGGGGTTTTCGCGCATCGACGTCGTGCCTTTCGAACGCAAGCGCGATCCGGCGTTCGACGGACGGGCGCTGATCGTCTGGTGTGACGGCGTTCTGACACGCAGCCGAACCGGCGGCCGCACGCCTTCATCCGTCGAGGATCTCGACGTTCTCGACGAACGAGGGAACGTGCTCCGGCGATACGAGCAAGAGGGTTGGCGCATTCTCGGGCTTTCCTGGCAGCCGGAGATCGCCGAGGGCACGCGGACCGCGGACGACGCGAATGCCGTGTTCGCTGAAATGCGCGCGCGACTCGGCGTCGACATCGAGGTCGAATTCTGCCCGCACGCCGCCGGGCCCCCGACGTGCTGGTGCCGCAAGCCGCTCCCGGGCCTCGGCGTCGTGTTCGCTCAGCGTCATCGGCTCGATCCGGGGCAATGCCTCTACGTCGGTACGGGCCCGCAGGATCCCGGCTTCGCGCGCCGCCTGGGGTTTCAGTACCGCGACGCCGAGGAATTCTTCGGTCAGGCGCGTGTATATTGAGCGCCATGCGAATCTTCCTCACGATCCTCGCGCTCGGTGCGATGCTGCAGCCGCAGCGCTATTCCCCGATTCAGGACGGAGAGGCCCACGGCGATCCGCCCTTCGCGCTCGAAGAGGGCTGGGAACCGCTGCTGAACGGCAAGGATCTAGCCGGTTGGAAAGCCTGCGACGCCCGCACGAAGAGCGAGTGGTACACGACGCGATACGTGCTGTTCGAGCGGCTCCTCGGGCCGACGCGGCTGGGCGGACGCGCGGCGCCGAGCGGCGTGATGCTGAACGGACAGACCGGACGGACCGCGAATCTCTGCACCGAGCGCGCGTTCGGCGACGTCGAGCTCTACCTCGAGTTCATGCTCGCGAAGGGATCGAACTCCGGCGTCTACCTGCAGGGACTGTACGAGATTCAGATCTTCGACAGCTGGGGATCGATCGAAGGCGTGAAGACGTCGGATGCCGGCGCGATCTACCACCAGTGGATCGACGAGCGCGGCGTCGGCGGATCGCCGCCGCTCGTCAACGCCGCCCGCCGCCCCGGCGAGTGGCAGTCCTATCAGGCCTGGTTCCGCGCGCCGCGCTTCGACGCGGCCGGGAAGAAGATCGAGCCGGCGCGCTTCCAGCGCGTGCTGTTCAACGGACAGCTCGTGCAGAAGGACTTCGCCGTCGACGGACCCACGCGGGCGCACCTCGAGATCCCCGAAGCGCCGCAGAACCCGCTCATGCTGCAGGGCGATCACGGACCGGTCGCCTTCCGCAACATCCACGTGCGGCCGCTGAGGCCGTTGGTCCTTCGTTAGAGCGATGTACTTGTAGTGTCCGGCGTCGGAAATAGGAACTGTGTGTCTTGGCGACAGCAGCCGGCCCCGGACGTCGTGTCTCACTAGCCGGCAATCTCTTCACACGGTCGGATAGTTCCGGCGTCCGATCACGCCGCGGAGGACTGGCCGGCTCGGACCGCCGGCTTCGACAGCGCGGAAAAAATGGCCCCTCCGCCTGACCTGACGGTGCTGGCGGCGGCTTGGGGTGATCCGGACGCCGGTAAAGCATCGGTTCGGCATCGGAGTGACTCGACCGCTTGAGACGAATCCGCGCCGCCGCCAGAAGGGACGCTCTGGGACCATTTTTAGAGGCTTCGCTGATCGCGCTGCTCAACGTCGGCCCGAGCCTGCCAGCCCGCCGCGGCTGCGCCAGGGCGTTCAGCCGGAGCGCGCGTTCCCGGCGCGCGGAGCGGGCCGCGGGCCGCCATGTGCACCGACCGATCGATCGACACGCCCGACAAATCGACACGACAGGAACCAATTTCCGAAAGGCATAGGCTTCAGCCGTACGCTAGTCGGATACGGAAGCTGGAATACTGTCGATCGCGCGGATCCTGATGCTGCGATAGAAGACCTCGGCGGCCTCCGACTGAAACTGGATCCGTCCTTTCGTCAGCGGCGCATCGCGCCCGTCGACGACGTGCCGGAGGACTGTCAGGATCATGACGGCCCTGCCGTTGACGACGTGGACGCTCGTTTGGCCGAAGCAGTAGAGATCCATCACGTTCCACTCGCCTCTCGGCTTCTCGTAGTCTCCATACTTGACGACGCGCCTCGTCGTCCCGGCCACTCGCGGCGCGCCCTTCGCGTAGAGCAGATCACTTTTCGGATCTCCCGGCGTTTTCGCGGTCGCTTCGACATCGACGACGACGCCCGCGAGGCTGTAGAAGTCGCCGCAGTCCCCTTCCTGCAGCTGAAACTCGAACGACTTCATCCAGAATCCGTAGCTCGCGTCGTTCGGCCCGATCGAGTGATAGCAGCAGCCGCTGTCACGCACCGCCGTCTCCCGCGGAGGCCATCGTTTCTCGCCCCACCTGAACTCGAATCGAAGATGGTAGTTCTCGTACTCCGCGCGCGTGATGAGCCCCCCGTAGATCTCGCCCGAGATTCGAATCGCCGGTCCACCGTCGACGCGCGCGACGGAAAACACGTCAAGCGGATCAAGATTCAGACCTACTGGCGCGACGTAGTCTCCCCTGTCATTCCTCGACACCCCCGGCACGACACTCTGCGGCTGCGGCCTCCCCAGCCACGTGTCCCAACCAGTGAGATCGCTGCCGTTGAAGAGATCGGTCCACCGTTCCTGTAGCTGCGCGACGCCGCCGCGTCCCAGTCCAGCCACGATCGGCCAACCCAACATGGCCAGAAGAACCCTCCGCTTCATCATCGCAGCCCCCTGGCACCCCGGCACCCTTGCACCCTGCCCTTTGCACCCCGCCCTTGCACCCTCACTCTGGCACCCTAGCACCCGTCAAAGTAGACTTTTGCCGATGACCCGCATCTCCACCGTCGCGACGCATGTCATAGCCCTGGTGATCCTGGCGAGCACCCGAAGCGGCCTCGCCGAGCTCCGGCAAGCAACCGGCCCGGTCGAACGACAGTACACCCTCGAGGCCTCGATGCTCGGCTATCGAGGCGTGGGCGGCGACATCGACGGCGTGCGCAATCCGACGCTCTGGGCGCGCACCAACGAGACGGTGCGGATCACGATCGTCAACGCCGAGTTGATGGTGCACGACATCGCGCTCGAGAAGCTGGACCTGAAGAGCCAGCAGATCCTCGAGAGGGGCGCCACGACCGGCATCACGTTCAGGGCGACCCAGAGCGACACGTACTACTGCTCGCTCCCGGGCCATCGCCTGGCCGGCATGGAAGGCCGCCTCGAGGTGTCGGACGAGCCGCGCGTGCGATCGGAGGGCGTGCCGGCGACTGACAACGGGCGGACGCTGAACCTCGATTTCGAAACTGGCACGCTGGACGGCTGGACCGCCGATGGCGACGCCTTCGCGCTCGGCTCGGTCGATCCAAAGAAGAAACCAGGACCGGTCGGCACGGGCGCGCACTGGGTGACGAGCGGCGGCTCGGGCAGCGCGCGCAAGGGCACGCTGGCGTCGGCGACGTTCCGCGTCACGCATCCGTACGCCAGCTTCCTCGTGTCGGGCGGCGCGTTCACGAGCACGCGCGTGGAGATCGTGCTCGCGAGCGATCAGACCGTGATCTACCGCATTTCGGGCGCGGACCAGCCGCGGCTCCGTCCCGCGTCTGTCGACCTTCGATCGTACGCGGACAAGGAAGTCTTCATCCGCCTCGTCGACGAAGACACCGGCGCGCCAACCGCGGTCTACCTGCGGGAGAGCCCGTGGGCGTACATCGCCTTCGATCACTTCCGCTTCCACGATGCCAAGCCGTTTTTCCCCGACGAGATCTCTCCCGCGGACATCGTGACGCTGCCCCCGTTCGATCCCGTTCCTCACGCGGGACTGTCGGGCGCCGCGGCGGTGAAGGCGATGACGCTGCCGAAGGGATTCTCCGTGACGCTCGCGGCGTCGGAGCCGAACGTCGTCAGGCCGATCGCGTTCGCGCTCGACGATCGCGGCCGCCTGTGGGTCGCCGAGGCCCTCACCTATCCCGTTCGCGCTCCTGAAGGGAAAGGGCGGGATCGCATTCTGATCCTCGAGGACACCAATGGCGACGGCCGTCTCGACAGCCGCAAGGTCTTCATCGAGAACCTGAATCTCGTCAGCGGCATCGAGGTCGGATTCGGCGGCGTGTGGGTGGGCGCCGCACCGTACTTGCTGTTCATCCCGATCAAGGAGGGCACGGATCTGCCGGCGGGGCCGCCGCGCGTGCTGCTCGACGGATGGGGATACCAGGATACGCACGAGACCTTGAACACGTTCACGTGGGGCCCTGACGGCTGGCTCTATGGAACACACGGCGTGTTCACGCACTCGAACGTCGGCAAGCCTGGCGCACCCGACAGCGAACGCCGCCGCTTGAACGCCGGTATCTGGCGCTTCCATCCGAAGACCCAGGCGTTCGAGGTGTTCGCCGAGGGCACGAGCAATCCCTGGGGTCTCGATTTCAACGACTACGGCCACGCGTTCACGACCGTCTGCGTCATCGAGCACCTCTTCCACGTCGTCCAGGGTGCGCGTTACAAGCGGCAGGCCGGCCGGCATTTCAACCCGAACGTGTACGACGACATCAAGACCGTCGCGGATCACGTGCACTGGGTCGGCAACCGGGGACCGCACGCGGCGAACAGCCGATCGGACTCCGCCGGAGGCGGCCACGCGCATGCGGGCGCGATGATCTATCTGGGCGGCGATACGTGGCCGAAGGAGTATCGCGACGCCATCTTCATGAACAACATCCACGGGTTCCGCACGAACGTCGACACGCTCGAGCGCAAGGGCTCCGGCTACACCGCGCGCCACGGCGCGGATTTCCTGAAGGCGAACGATTCGTGGAGCCAGATGATCAACTTCCGCTACGGGCCCGACGGCGGCGTGCACGTGATCGACTGGTACGACAAGAACCAGTGCCACAGCAGCAACCCCGACGTGCACCAGAAGACCCTGGGGCGCATCTTCAAGATCACGAACGAGAACGACCGGTCCGTTCGCGTGGATCTCTCGCGGATGCCGTCCGGGCGTCTCGTCGAGCTGCAGTTGAATCGCAACGAGTGGTACGTGCAGCACGCGCGCCGGCTCCTGCAGGAGCGCGGGCCCGATCCGGCAGTGCACGCGCAGCTCAAACGGATCCTGCGCGAGCACCCCGAGGTCACGCGGAAGCTGCGCGCGATGTGGGCGCTCCACGTCACCGATGGTTTGACCGAGCAGGATCTCCTCGGCCTTCTGTCGCACGAGAGCGAGTACCTCCGGAGCTGGGCGATCTACTTCCTGTCGGAGGGCCGGAAGCCATCCACGGAGGCGCTCGGGCAATTCGGGCGCCTCGCGCGCGAGGACTCGTCAGCGCTCGTGCGCCTGTATCTGGCGAGCGCGCTGCAGCGCGTTGGCGTCGACGACGAGTCGATTCGCGCGCGGCGCTGGGACGTGATCGCGGGCCTCCTGGCGCGCGACGAGGATGCCGGCGATCACAACGTGCCGCTGATGGTCTGGTATGCGGCCGAGCCCGCGGTGCCGCTCGACATGACGCGCGCGCTCGACCTCGCCATGTCGTCGAAGCTCCCGCGCGTCCTGCAGTTCACGGTCCAGCGCATCGCGGCGGTCAAGTCGCAGGACGCGCTTCGCGTGCTGACCGACCGGCTCGGGCGCACCGAGGATGCCGCGCAGCAACGGGAGCTCGCCAACGGCATCAACCTGATCGTCACGAAGCAATGAACCCTCCCCGATCCTCTCACCAGCGATACCGCGGCTTCGTCCAGGACTACAAGCACAAGCGGCTGGACGACGGCGAGGAGAAGACGAAGGAGGCGCCGAAGACCCCCGAGCCTGGCGGGCTCATGCGAGGGAAGCGCCGGGAGTACCTGCGCGACTATCTGCGCTGGCTCTGGCCGCATCGCTACGCGGTCGGCGGCGTCTTCCTGCTCGCGCTGATGGCCGCCGGCCTCGAGATGATCGAGCCGCTGTTCATGCGGTTCATCATCGACCGCGTGCTGCTTGAACGTCGAGCTCGATCGCGGCATCGCGTCTCCAGACGCCTGCATCTCGCCGGCAGCGTGTTCGTCGCCGTCATCGTCCTGTCGAACGGCATCCGGCGTCGCTCAAGGACTATCGGCAGCGCCTGCTGAACGTGCGGGTCATGCTGTCGCTGCGGCGATCGCTTGTTCGATCGGCTGCTGCACCTGCCGCTGCCGCAGGCTGTGGGACATGAAGACCGGCGGCATCCTGTCGCGGCTGACCGGCGACGTCGACACGACGACCGGCCTGCTGCAGATGGCGATCATGTCGCCGACGATCTCGGTCATCCGGCTGATCATCGCGGTCACGGTCCTCATGCTCGCTGAACTGGCGGCTGGCGCTGACGGCGCTCGCGATCATTCCCGGCGTGATGGTGATGAGCTTCTCCTTCGCGCGGCGCATCCGGCCGATCTACCGCTCGGTGCGCAAGGACGCCGAGAACATCGACGGCCGCGTCGGCGAGACGTTCTCGGGGATTCGCGTCGTGCGCGCGTTCGGCCGCGAGATGCGCGAGCTGCTCGACTACATGCTCGGCCGGCACACGGTGCTGCGCAAGGAGCTGTTCGCGCATCGCCGCGAGCTGCTGCTCTGGACGTCGTGGGGCCTGCTGCTCCGCGGCGTCAACGTCGTGATCGTCTGGTACGGCGGCTACCTGAACGTCGCTCGGCCGCGCGTCGATCGGCGACATCATGGCGTTCCAGTGGTACACGTTCCTGCTGCTGAACCCGGTCTGGAACATCGTCAACTCGTTCTCCGAGCTGCAGCGATCGCTCGCCGCGATGGAGCGCGTGTTCGAGGTGCTGGCGATGGAGGACGACAAGCCGGACGCCCGGACGCCCGTCGACGCCCCGCGCGTCGTGCACGAGATCCGAGTTCGAGGACGTCGAGTTCGAGTATCGCGAAGGGCAGCCGGTCGTGCGCGACTTCAACGTCACGCGTGCCCGGCGGATCGGTCGTCGCGCTCGTCGGCCGCAGCGGCGCCGGCAAGACGACGGTCACGGATCTCGTCGCGCGCTTTCACGATCCGACGCGCGGGCGCATTCTGCTCAACGGCACGGACATCCGTGACTTCCGCCTGCGCACGTATCGCGACCTGCTCGCGATCGTGCAGCAGGACGTCTTCCTGTTCGACGGCTCGGTGCGCGACAACATCGCGTACGGCCGCCACGACGCCACGCGACGCGGAGATCGAGGACGCCGCCCGCCGCGCCAACGCGCACGAGTTCATCGACAGGCTGCCCGAGCGGTACGAGACGTTCATCGGCGAGCGCGGCGTGAAGCTCTCCGGCGGCCAGCGCCAGCGGCTGGCGATCGCGCGCGCGCATTCTCGCCTCGCCGCAGATTCTCATCCTCGACGAGGCGACGAGCAACCTCGACACCGAGAGCGAGCAGCTCATTCAGGCGTCGATGGCCGACGCTGCTCGCGGGCCGCACGACGTTCGTCATCGCCCATCGCCTCTCCACGATCCGCCGCGCCGACCTGATCCTGCTGATGGAGGACGGCCGCGTCATCGAGCGCGGGACGCACGACGAGCTCATGAAGCCGCGCGGCGTCTACTACCGAATGGTGCTGCGCCAGATGGAGGCGGCGGTGGACGAAGGCGAGAAGATTCTTCGATAGGGTCCGGCTTTAGCCGGACCCTCGACCGCCGGACGCGCTCATCTCGTGAGCCAGACCCGGCCGTCCTGGCGAATGTGCGCGGTCGCGCCGTTGAACCCTGGCGCGCGGATCTCGTACTGCCTGTCTGCCGCCTGCATCGCCGGCCGAAAATCCAGGCCGTCGACGGTGATCGATCGCGCGTCGAGAGCCGCGAGATCCGGTGCGTAGCGCCCCGTCGCGGCGAGCTGACGCCGTTGACGATAGTAGAGGCGGCGCAGCGCCCACTTCACGCGCTCGTTCGGGTCTTCCTCGAACGCGATCGCACGCCCTCCGGCGGGCTCGTCGGCAAACTGCACGAAGCCCCAGCGTTCGGGCATGTGCATGTTGATCGCGCCCTGCGGGCTCCACACCCAGTTGTCTTCCGCAAGCGGTTTTCCTGTCTTGCCGTCCGTCCGCTTCGCGTAGCGGGCGTCGGCGACGTCGAGCGCCCATTGAACGCGTGAGAAGTTCACGCGCCATTGATCGCCGGAACGCGGCCGCCTCCTGCCCGGCGCCGCTTCCTGCAGGATCTTCCAGGGGATCGCGATCTCGACCGACCACCCGTCGTCCCGATCGCCGGGGCGGTTGAGGGTGCCGCGCACGTCGACCGCTGCTTTCAGGCCCGCGATGTCCCACGCGTGGATGGCCGGGCCGCCGTCGCGATACGGCTGGACGAGCATGAGGTCCCACACGGTCGCGAGCGCGTTGATCTCGAGCTCGTAGTACGCGTGCGTATCGCCGTCGGGATCGATGAAGACCTCGAAATCGTTGTCCTGGAAGATGACGGCGTCGCGCTCGGTGAGCGTGGCCCACAGAGTCGGGCTCCTGCAGGTCCGCCGCCAGATAGTAGTAGTCGTCGTCCCAGAGCATTTTCGCGCGCGTCGCGAACGGAGGCTGACGATCGCCCTCGATGTCGATGAACGGATCCGTCCAGGGTGCCGCCTTCCAGGAAGGCTCGTCGAGCTTGCCGTCGATGGTGAGCGGCGATGGCGCGCGATAGCAGACCGTCCGCCGCGGGGCGAAGGGAAGCTTCTCGAAGTCCGCCTCGGGCCGGGGCTGCGTGCGCAGAGCGTCGGCGCCGAGGACGAAAGACACGGACGCCAGAAAGGCCAGGACAGCCGGGCGGGCTCGTCGTTTCTCCGCGATCATCGTGCGTGACACCAGTCGCGGCTACTCTACTACGTGGATCGGCCTATCATGGCGCGATGGACATCTGGTCGCTGACCGATCTGGCGACGCCGTGGGCCGTGCACGTCGCCGTCACGCTCAGGGTTGCCGAACACATCGCGGCCGGCAGAACGCGCATCGAGGACATCGCGGCCGCTGCTGGCGCGCACACCGAATCTCTCCATCGAGTACTCCGGCATCTGGTCGAGAAGGGCGTGTTCGAGGAAACGTCACCGGGCACGTTCGGGTTGAACGAGCCCTCACGGAAGCTGCTCGAGCCGCCGGCGCGGCTCGGCATGGATCTCGACGGGTTCGGCGGCCGCATGGCGCATGCCTGGGGCACGCTTCTCACAGCAGTCCGCACGGGTGCGCCTGCGTATCACGAGGTCTTCGGACGCCCATTCTGGAACGACCTCGAATCCAATCCGAAGCTCGAGGCCGAGTTCGACGAGATGATAGGACCGCCGGGACACGGCACACCCGATCCGGACGTGCTCGTGTCCGGCGGTTGGGAATCGATCGGCACCGTCGTGGACGTCGGCGGCGGCACGGGAGCGCTGCTCGCAGAGATCCTCAAGGCGCATCCGTCGGCGCGGGGAATCCTCGTCGATCGGCCTTCGACCGTGGCCAGGTCTGCGGAGATTTTCGCGCGTGCCGGCGTATCCGACCGCGTCACGACGCGCGGGCAGAGCTTCTTCGACGCGCTGCCGCCAGGCGGCGATCTCTATCTGCTGAAGAACGTTCTCAGTGACTGGCCCGATGACGAGGCGCGGACCCTCCTCGCGCGGTGCGCCGAGGCGGCGCGGCCCCGGGGCCGAGTGGTCGCGGTCAGCGGCGTGTCGCCCGACGATCGAGGCACGCCCTCGCCCGAGTTGCTGATGCTCGTGCTGGTGGGAGGCAAGGGCGCGAACGCTGACGGAGTTCCGCGCGCTCGCGCAGTCGGCAGGCCTGGACGTTCATGCCGCCGGCCGCACGGCGTCCGGACGGTTCGTCGTCGAGTGCCGCCCGCGCTGATCGC
>CAWGBU010000010.1:0-84861 GCA_963820905.1 uncultured Acidobacteriota bacterium
CCCGGGCTGCGTGCTCAACCTCCGTTCTCCATCGAAAACCCTGAAAGAGCCTTCAACTCGAGGGGACGCAAAGGACGCCGGGCAATCCTCTGCGACCCCGGCGTCCTCAGCGTTCAAAAGCTTTTCCTGAGTTTTCGGCCTTCACCAGGTTTGGGTTCTGACCGCAAGCCTCGTAGTCCAGACCTCTTTCCTCGGGGATGTGGTGCTCACCACTCCCCTCATTGCGCAACTTGGTCGCGCCGGGCCAGTGGATGCTCCGTCGCCACGCCGTCTGCGGCGGGCCTGCTCGAGGACATCCTGCAATTCGCCGAGTGCTGAAGTACGACAAGCGCGGAGCCGATAGCGGGCCGCTGGGACTGTGGCGCATGGCGAAGCGCGTGCGTGCAGAAAACCCTGACTCCGCCGCGTATTGCGCGCAGGGCTCTTTGCGGTCGGCGCTGCTCGCCGCGCTCGCGGGTATCGCACCCGCGTCGGATTCGACACGTCCGACGGGAGATCGCTCTATACCCGACGTAGTCGCGTATCGCGCAGGACCAGCACCACGCCGAACGACTATTGCGGCTCGCGCTCGGCGACGACGGCATCGATCCCGCTCGCCGCAGCTCGTGCCGTCGCTGCTATCCGTACCGAGGACCGATCGGGACGCGGTCGACCATCCTGCTCACGCTTCACGGCGCCATCAGCGAGCGACTCATCGCGCTGGCGCCGGGGAGCATCTGGGCCACCAAGCGCTGGCCGGGCTTCCCGGCCCTGGCGAGGTCGCTCGCGCGTCACGGCCGGATCGTCGTCACTCGGGGGACGGGCGGATCGCGACCTGGCGATCGCGATCTCGCAGGCGGCGCCCACCGCGATCGACGCGACCGGACGGCTGTCGCTGCTCGCGTCGGCCGAACTGATCCGGCGCGCCGCGCTCCTCGTGACCAACGACTCGCTGCCCCAGCACCTCGCGTCGGCGATGGGCACGCGCGACGGTCACCATCTTCGGCCCCACGATTCCGGGGTTCGGGTTCGGCCCGCTCGCGCCACGCTCCGTCGCCGTCGGCCACGAGTCCATGCCCTGCCGCCCATGCCACCCGCACGGGCCGGCGATGTGCCCGCTTGGCCATCACCTGTGCATGCTCGACCTCGGCCGAGCCGCACCGTCCTGGCCCACGCGCTCACCGTCCTGGCCGCCTGATGACGGTGCCTAACGAAATACTCGGCGTCGCCCTCGGGTTCGTCGTGGGCATCGTGCTGGGCTTGTTAGGCGGCGGCGGGTCGATCCTCGCGGTCCCGATCTTCCTGTACGTCTTTCGCGTGGCGCCCAAGCCGGCCATCGCCATGAGCCTGGCCGTCGTGGGCATGAGCGCGTTCGTCGGGTTCCTCGGGCACTGGCGGCAGGGCTCGGTGAACCTGCGGATCGGATTGCCGTTCGGCGTGGTGGCCATGGGCGCCGCGTTCCTGACGGCCCGCGTCTCCGATCGCGTGCCGGAGGTCATCCAGCTGTCGCTGTTTGCGCTGTTTCGCCTTCACCGCGGCCATCGTGATGCTGTTCGATTCGCTGCGCGCGGTGAAGCCGGACGCGGCTGCCGGCACGTCGCCGCACTTCACGCCGGTGCTCGCGCTTGAAGCACTCGGCGGTCGGAGCGCTGACGGCGCTCATCGGCGCCGGCGGCGGTTTCGTGATCGTTCCCGCGCTGGTCTACCTCGCGGGCGTCCCCGTGAAACAGGCCGTGGGCAGCTCGCTCCTCATCATCACCCTCAACGCGCTGAGCGGATTCGTCGGGTACATCGGACAGGTGCCGATCGACTGGTCGCTGGTCGGCGTGTTTACCGGCGTCGCGGCCGTCGGCGCGATCATCGGCACGCGCCTGAACCGCCACGTTTCGCAGGTGCGCATCAAGCAGGGATTTGCTTTATTGATTCTCATCCTTGGCAGCTATCTCGTTATCCGGACGTTTCTCTGAGCTCAGAGCCTGAGCTCAGAGCTCTGAGTCGAATCCAGAATTCCAGCTTCATGCCTGTCCGCACCAAATACCTGGTCGGCATCGACCTCGGCGGCACGAACATCGTGGCCGGCGCGCTGGCCGAAGACGGCAGCGACGTCCTCGCGCTCCGCACGGAGCCGACGCGCCCCGACCAGGGGGCCGACGCCGTCGTCGACCGCATGGCGCGCATGATCGACACCGTGATCGCCGAGACCATCGCGCAGACCGGCGCGAAGCGCGACGACGTGATCGGCATCGGGGTCGGCTCGCCCGGTCCGCTCGACCGCGAACGCGGCATCGTCGTCACGACGCCGAACCTCGGGCTGGACCAACTTCCCGCTGCGCGACGCCATCGCGGAGCGCACGCGCCTGCCGGTGCGGATCGACAACGATGCCAACTGCGCCACGTTAGGCGAGTGGTGGCTGGGCGCCGCCAGGGGCGCGAGCAACGTGATCGGCATGACGATCGGCACCGGCATCGGCGGCGGCATCATCCTCGGCGGGCGGCTGTACCACGGCTCGTCGGACGTCGCCGGCGAAATCGGCCACGCGACCATCGACATCACCGGCCGCCGCTGCAAGTGCGGCAACTACGGATGCCTCGAGGCGTACGCGTCAGGCCCGTCGATCGCCGACCGCGCTCGCGAGGCGCTGGGTGGCGACGACAACGCGCTGATGGTCAAGATGGCAGGCGGCGATCCTGCTCGCATCACCGCGGCGACGGTGTACGAGGCCGCCAAGAAGGGCGACGACACGGCGCTCGACGTCGTGCGCGAGACGTCGCGGTTCCTGGGCGCCGGCATCGCGAACCTGCTCAACATCTTCAATCCCGAGGTCGTGGTGATCGCCGGCGGCGTGACGCAGGCCGGCGACACATTGTTCGCGCCGTTGCGTCGCGAGGTCCGCAAGCGCGCGTTCAAGCCCGCGGTCGATGCGTGCGAGATCGTGCCGGGGATTCTCGCCGCGGCCGGAGTTGTGGGGGCGGTGGCGGCGTTCAAGCAGCAGGACTGAGGACGGGTAAGCGGGCAAACGGGCAATCGGGCGGACGAGTCGTCCCGAGATGCCCGCCCGACTGCCCGCCTGCCCGACTACCCGACTGCCTCGTACTTCAAATGCGCCTCGGTGTGATCGGCTCCTTCGTCTGGGACATCATCTACGGCCGCGATCCGCGGCGCGGAGCCGGTCGAAGAGTGGGGTGGCATCACATACGCGTTGAGCGCGTTCGATGCAGCGCTGCCCGCATCATGGCACATCGTGCCGCTCGCCCGAAGGTGGGGTCGGACCTGTGGCCACAGGCGCGCAGGTTTGTGAGCGGGCTGCGACGCGTCGCGCCTGACGCCGATGCCGATCGAGGTTGCGTCACCCAACAATCGCGTGCGCATCGAGATACGCGACGGACGAGCTGCGGTCCGAGATCCTCCGGGCGGCGTGCCACCATGGACGTGGGTCGGGCTGCCAGCCGCTGCTCCGCGACCTGGACGCGCTGTACATCAACCTGATCAGCGGATTCGAGCTCGATCTCGAAACGCTGCAGCTATCCGCCGGCACTTTCACGGTCCGATCTACCTCGACCTCCACTCGCTGCTGCTCGGCATCCAGCCGACGGCACTCGCGTACCCGCGGCCGATCGCGGATCCACGGGCGTGGTTCGCGCTGCGCAGACCTGCTGCAGGTGAACGAGCAGGAGATGTCGCTCATGGCGCCCGACCCGATGGCGCTTGCGGCGACCGCGATGCACGCCGGCGTGCAATCGTTGCTCGTCACGCTCGGCAAGCGCGGCGTCGTGTACGTGCTGGCGCCGGGCTTCGATCGGCTTGACGACCTCCGACGCGCCCGAGCGACCAGCGCGTGGGACCGGTGCGTACAGCGCTGGTGCCCGCGGAGCAAGTCGGACACGCCAGGCGATCCCACCGGATGTGGAGACGTTTTCGGCGCGACCTATTTCTCGCGACTGCTGCCGGTGATACGTTTGGCGAGGCGTTGCGAGCGGCGATTCGCGCAGCATCACGCAACGTTGTGCTTTCGCGGCGCCGGTGGCCTCGCGAATTTCCTTCGAGGAGAACTGCTCCAGACGTGACGACGGTCATCACCGTGCCACCATCGCTGGACGACGAGACCTTCGAACAGGTCTTCGAACAGGTGGCCGCCGTCTCCGCCGACCAGAAGGTCCTCATCGACGCGCGGCACACGCGCTGGTCGTCTCCCTACGGGCTCGCCGCACTGCTCGCGCTGGCACAGTCGCGCGCCGAGCAGCCCGCGTTCGCCGGCCCGGACGCGGAGGACACGCGAGTTACTGGGCGCGCGCCGGTTTCTATCGTCATGCCGAGCGAGATCTTCGAGATGCACGGGAAGGTTCCGCGCACTCGTGAGGCGCCGGCCGAGTCGAACGTGCTCCTCGAGATCACAGATGTTCCGCGCAGCGACGATGTCCACACGGTTGTCGAGCGCATTCAGAGCCGCGCGCAGGCCATCCTCGTCCACGAGTTGCACCTCGATCCGCAGGCCACGATGCGCTTCGCCATGACGCTCTCCGAGGTCTGCCAGAACATTGTCGAGCACGCCGGCGAGGGCGGCTGGGTGGCGGTGCAGACGTACCAGTATCGCCAGCGGCTGGGCCGGCGCGCCGTGGTTATCGCCGTGTGCGACGCGGGACTCGGCTTCCGGCGTTCATTGGAAAGCACTCCTGGTGGAAGCCACGCGAGCGCTGGGACGATGCCGCTGGCGCTGGAAGACGCGCTGGTGCGCAGCGTGAGCCGTTATCGTGATCCGGGACGTGGGCAAGGGCTTGCCGGCGTCAGGCGCTTTGTGGGAAAATGGGACGGCAAGCTTTCGATCCGCAGCGGCACCGCGCGGATCGCGGTTGTGCCGGAGTGGGACGATGCAGTTCCATTGAAGGAAGGATTGCCCCACTTTCCGGGTGCTCAGGTTCAGATCACCATTCCCGAGCGAGTACATACCGGGTGACAAACCACATCGACGTCGGCTCGCTGCTGCGGCGGACTGTTTGCGAACTGTACTCCAACCTTGTGACGCGTCCCACGGGCGCGGCAGTTCGCAAGGAAATCGAAACCGTGCTGTGCGGACTCGCCGAGCCGAGCCTGACGGTGATCGACTTTTCGCAGGTGGGGCTGCTCGACTTCTCGTGCGCTGACGAAGTGGTTGGAAAGCTCATTGATGGCGTCAGCCGGCAAGTGATCGTGACCGATGCGTACGTCCTGGTGCGTGGCGTGCGCGACGACCACCTCGAGGCAATCGAGGCCGTCATGCAGCGATATGACCTCGCGGTGATCGTCGAGGCCGAAGATGGGAAGTGGCACGTGGTGGGCCCGCTCGACGAGCCGATGCGCCGCGCGCTCGACGCCGTGCACCGCTGCGGGCGCGTCGTTCCGGCCGACCTGGCCATGGAAGTCGACGAACCCGCCGCGTCGCTGGATGGCCTGCTGGCCCGCCGACTCGTTATGCGTGACGACGACGGGTACGTCTCGCTCCAGAGCGTGATGTGAGGCTGTACAACCCGCCCTTGCAGGTGGTCGGGTTCCTTGGCACCAGGCGCGGCGACCCGGAACGCGGACCCCAGGTCCGGCTCCGTGGCGACGAAGCGGCCATGCGGATGCTTTCGGATGGCGAAATGGCGTGGGTGCAGGGGCCGCGCCGGCAGGAACTCGCCACGGTGGTCATCGACAACGCCATCCCGAAAGGCGGCGTCGTGCTGCGCGACGTCCCCGGGCTGGTGGTGAGTGAAATCGTCCGGCTGCAGAAGCCGGACATGGATACCCCGCCTCGCAAAGACCTGGTCTAACCCGGGCCAGGACCAGGCACGGCCTTTCAATCGCTGCCCCGACTGTTGATTTTGGTGCAGCGCGGCATGGCGCCGCGACCGCAGCCTCTGATCCCGTGAATCGATCCAACCAGTCCCTGGCTACGCGGGTAGTTCATGGTGGCCACTCACCCGCCGCCGGTGAGCCCGTGGTCACGCCGCTGACGCAGAGCGTCAACTACGTGGAAGAAGTGGGTTCGTCGGAGGGGCTCCGCTATCCACGGTACGGCAACGTGCCTAACGCAGTCCACGTGCAGCGACGGCTGGCGGAACTGGAGGGCGCGGAGGCGTCGCTCGTGCTTGGCAGCGGGATGGGCGCGCTGGCGTGCGGCATGATCGCCCTCCTGCGGCCGGGCGATCACCTGCTGGCCAGCGAGTGGATCTACGGCGGCGCCCGACGGCTCTTCACCGAGGAATTCCCCAGGCTCGGCATCGCGGTCACGCTCGTGAATCCGACAGGCTCGCGCGAGTGGCGCCGGGAAATGAGGCGCGAGACACGGGCGATGTTCCTCGAATCGCCATCGAACCCGGCCTGTCGCGTCATCGACCTGGCGCCGCTCCGGCGCCTGGCGAGCGGCGAGGGCGTGGCGCTGGTGGTCGACTCGACCTTCGCGAGCCCGATCAACTTCCGGCCCCTGGAACACGGCGCCGACGTCGTCATCCACAGCGCCACGAAATACCTGAACGGGCATAACGACGTCCTGGGCGGCGTGGTGCTCGGAACCGCGCCCTACGTGGAGGAAGTCCGGCAGAAGATGATGGTGTGGGGACAGGCGCCCGACCCATTCGCGTGCTGGCTCCTGGAACGCGGCCTGAAGACGCTCGACGTTCGTGTCGAGCGGCAGAACGCCAACGCCCTCGCCGTGGCCACGTGGCTCGCCGAGCGGCCTGCAGTGAAGCAGGTGCACTACTCCGGCCTGCCCGGCAGCCCGGATCACGACATCGCGCGGGGGCAGATGTCGGGATTTGGAGGAATGCTCGCCTTCGAACTCGCCGGCGGGGGCGTGGCGGCCGAGCGGCTGCTCAAGCGACTGAGCCTCATTCGCAACGCGCCAAGCCTGGGCGGGGTGGACACGATCGTCTCGGAACCGCGGTACACGTCGCATGCGCACATGAGCGCCGAGGAGCGCGCGGCGGTGGGTGTGCCCGACGGGTTCGTGAGGATGAGCGTGGGCGTGGAGGGGGCGGCGGACCTCATCGCGGACCTGGAAGGGGCGCTCAGCTGAGAGGTCAGAGGTCAGGGGCAGAAGTCAGGGGTCAGAGGGCAGGGTCGAGGCGAAGTCAGAAGCGGTCAGGTGGGGTGTAAACGATCGCCCGCGTCGCTCGTCTGAATACGAAGCCACGTCCAGCAGCGACCGAATGATTCGATTTGCCAACGTATTCAAGGAATATCCGCGGACCGGCATGGCGCTCAACGACGTGTCGTTCGTCGTGGGGCGTGGTGAGTTCGCGTTCCTGACCGGGCCAAGCGGTTCCGGCAAGAGCACCATCCTGAAGCTCGTCTACATGGACGAGCTGCCGACGCGCGGAGCCGTGTGGGTTGGAAACACCAAGGCCCCGGGTGTTCGTCGCTCGGCCATCCCGCAACTCCGCCGAAAGCTCGGCGTCGTCTTCCAGGATTTCCTCCTGCTCGAAGACCGCACGGTGGAGCAGAACGTCGCCTTCGCGCTCGAGGTGGTCGGCACGCCCCGCGACAAGATCGGCTCGAAGGTGAGTCGCCTGCTCACGCGCGTGGGACTCGCGTCCAAGGCCACGAACTATCCGCGCGAGTTGAGCGGCGGCGAGCAGCAACGCGTCGCCATCGCCCGCGCGCTGGTGAACGACCCGTTCGTGCTCATCGCCGACGAGCCCACCGGCAACCTCGATGACCGCGCCACGCGTGGCGTGTTCCAGCTCCTCAAGGACATCAACAACTCCGGCACGGCTGTGCTGATGGCCACGCACAACATGGAACTGCGTCAAGCGGAATGAATTCCGCGTGCTCGAGGTGAACCGCGGCCAGCTCGTCTTCGATTCGAGCGAGGGGAATGCGATCAGGATGCTCACACCGGAAGAAGCGGCGGAGAAGACACTGTGAGGCTCTCGATTCGTGAGGCGCTGCTGGCGTTCCGGCGCGCCCCCCTGCTCAGCGTCCTTGGTATCACGACGATTGCCTTTTCGCTGTTCGCGTTCGGCCTGTTCTCGCTGGTGGCGATCAACATCCGCAACGCGCTGCGTGGCATCGAGGAGCGCGTCGAAGTGCGCGCGTTCCTGATCGACAACACGCCCGGCGACAGCATCGCCGCGATCATGGAAGAACTGGGCAAGCGCGAAGACGTGATGCGCGTGGAGTACGTCGACCGCGAGCAGGCGCTCGCACGCGCGCGCGAGGAACTCGGCGAGTTCAAGGACGTCTTCGAGGCCGGCTTCCTGCCGGCGTCGATTGATATCCGCCTTCGCGAAGGGTTCCGCGACCCGACTTCGGTCCTGAAGGTCGCCGATGTGGTTCGCACGAACACGTATGTCGAAGACGTGCGTTATGGCGCCGACTGGATCGAGAAGCTGCATCGCATCCGCAACATCGCCGCCGTGACCGGCGTGATCCTGGGTATCGCGTTTGCGGCGGTGGCGATCATCATCATCAGCGCGACGATCCGCATGATGGTGCTCGCGCGCGAGCGTGAGATCAGGATCATGAGGCTCGTGGGCGCCACGGATGCGTTTGTCCGCCGCCCGTTCCTGCTCGATGGTTTTGCGAAGGGCGTGCTGGGCGGCTTGCTCGCGCTGTCCTTCAGCTATGCGGCGCATTCCGTCGTCTCGAAGTCCTTCCTGCAAGTCGACTTCTTCAGCACGACCATGGCTGCCGCTGGTGTTGCGGCCGGCGCGCTGCTCGGTACGGCGGTGAGCGCGTTTTCGGTCCGCCGCCACCTCAATCGCCTCCACTAGTGCGGAAGGTCGCGCTGTTCGTGCTCCTCGCGTGCGTGCACGCGGGCGTCGCATCAGGCCAGGGAAGCACGGAGTCACGACTGCGTGAGCAGCGCGACGAGCTCGATCGCATCCGCCAGGAGCGCGACTCGCTCATGGCCGAATCGCGCCAGATCCAGGGACGCGTGCGCTCGCTCTCCGATGAAGTGATCCTGGTCGGGCGGCAGCGGGAAGCGACGACGCGACTCCTCAGGACGCTCGACAAGCAGCTCACCAACATCAACGCCGAAGTCGACACGGCGAACAAGCGAGTGGCCGCCGCGGAGGTCGAGGTCGGCACTCGTCGCGACCGGCTGCGTGGCCGGGTGCGCGACATCTACAAGCGCGGACCGTTGTTTGCGACCGAGGCGTTCCTGGCGGCGCGCTCGTTCGGTGAGCTCGTCGCGCGCTACAAGTACCTGCACGAGTTGACCCTGTACGACAAGAGCGTGGTGAAGCGCGTGGAGGACCTGCACCGGCAGATCGACGGCCAGCGGCAGTTGCTCGTCAGGCTGCAGGACGAGTTCGAGCGGAGCCGCGAGGAAAAGGCGCGTGAGCAGCTGCGCCTGAAGGACCTCGAGGTCCAGCAGCAGCGCTCACTGGCCCAGGCCAAGCGCAGCGGCGCAGGAGATCGAGAGCCGGCTGGCACAGATGCGGAAGGACGAAACGCGGATGGCCAACGTGATCGCGAACGCGGAAGCGACGGCGCGCGCCGGCGGGGCCGCGGACGCCGCGCCGTCCGCCAGCACGATCAAGACGGCGGACTACGGCGCGCTCGACTGGCCGGTCGATGGAGCGATCATCTACAGCTTCGGCCGGGCGATCAACCCGAACAACACGTCGATCCGCTGGAACGGCGTCGGCATCGAGGCGCCGTTAGGCACCGGCGTGCTGGCGATCGCCGACGGCGACGTCATGATCGCGGAAAACATCGGCACGTACGGGCTCACCGTGATCCTGCAGCACGGCGGCGGCGACTACTCGGTGTACGGCTCCCTGCAGCGCGCGCACGTGGCAAAGGGCGCCAAGGTGAAGAAGGGCCAGCCGATCGGCACGGTGGGCCAGTCAGACCCGGACATGCGTCCGCACCTGCATTTCGAGATCAGGCCGAAGGGAAAGGCGGCGGACCCACTCGCCTGGTTGCAACAGAAGAGGTAAGAAGAATGTGCAGAATTGAGATGCAGAATGCAGAATGCAGAATGCAGAACTGACTGAGCATTGGGCTGCGATTCTGGGCTTTTTGTTCCGAACAGTCTGAACTCTGCAGATCTGCAATCTCGCATTCATCGTGCTTCTTCTCGGCGCCCACGTCTCCACCAGCGGCGGCGTAAGCTTCCGCCCTGCCCCGCGCAGCGGCGATCGGCGCCACCGCGATCCAGATCTTCACCAAGCAGGCGAGCCAGTGGCGCGAACCGGCGATCGATGACGAGGAGCGCGCGCGGTTCCGCACCGAACGCGCGGCGTCCAGGATCGTTCACGCGAACGCGCACGACAGCTACCTGATCAACCTCGCATCGCCGGATCCCGATGTTGTGGAGCCGGTCGCTCATTTCGTTCACGTGCGAGTTGAAGCGGTGTGAAGCCCTCGGGCTGGACGCACTCGTGTCGCATCCGGGCAACTTCATGGATGATCGCGCCGAAGGCCTCGCGCGAAACGCGGCCGCGATCGGGCTGGCGCTGGGCACGGTGCCGGGACGCACACGCCTGCTGATGGAGTTGACGGCCGGCACGGGCACGGCGCTCGGGAGTTCATTCGAGGAACTGGCGACGCTCCTCAGCCTCATCCCTGCGAGCGAGCGCCATCGCGTCGGTGTGTGCATCGACACGTGCCACGCCTTTGCCGCCGGCTATGACCTCGTGAACGACTACGACGGCGTCTGGGACGCAGTTCGAGCGCGCACCTCGGCCTGGGCCTGCTTGGCATGATGCACCTGAATGACTCGAAAATGCCGATGGGCTCGCGTCGCGACCGCCACGAGCTGATTGGCGAAGGCTGCATCGGGCAGAAGGCATTCCGGCGGATCATGACGGATCCAGGTTCGCCGAGATCCCGAAGGTCATCGAGACGCCCAAGCTGGACGATGCGACGACGACCGATCGGCGCATGCTGGCGTTGCTCGAAGCTTTGCCTAACGGGAGCTGGCGGGTCTCACCGAGCCGACCAGGAGATTCCTGCGGTCGCTGACCATCCCGGACGAGCGCCGGCAAAGCGGCGGCCGATCGCCGTCTCGATCACCGCGCGTGATCCCGCCTGCTGCCTGGCACCAACCTCCGCCGTCCAGTCGGCACGCGTCTGCAAGCCCGTGAGTCGCGACGCATTCACGTCGACCATCACCAACTGTCGACGAGCGTCGTATGTCGTGATCCAGCGCCAGTCCCCAGAACCATCGCATGCCCGCCGTGGCTGTCGGACCAGGTCGATCACGATGGCGGTGTCGGAGACAAACGCCGGCGAGGCGTGCGCACAATGCGCGAGAATCAAGGCGCGGGCTGGCCAGTTCCGGGCGCGTTGATCGTCGCGCATGGCCCGCCGGGCAGAATGGGCGCGGATCCATCACATGTAAGGCCGAGCTTTGTCAGGAGGGAACTGGTCCTGCAGGTCGCGCCCAGGTCGACGACCTCAACCCGGTACGTTCCGATCGCGCCGTTCATGTGGGCGCGTGAACGTCCACGCGTACCCGTCGCCATCGCACGCAACTGGCTCCAGACGCCGCCGCTGCGCAACGCACCCGCGGGAACGAACGCGTCCAGCGCTACGCTGATGACGGGAGCAGCACCGCCCCCTGTCGCGATGACCTGATTCAGTCCGACGTCGAAGCCAGTGAGCCCGCCACGGGGCTGCGTCAGCCGGTCAAACCAGGCGAATGAACTTCCAAGCTCGACTGAAGTTCGAGATGACGCAGCGAACGACAGGGAAGGATCGAACCGCCATTGGGTCCGGCCGGCATCCGGATGGTCGAGACGCACACTGGGCAATCGAAGCTCGACCTCCCCTCGGGCCTCCGGGATTGCGTCGGCGACCCGGAGTGGACCTCCGGCGTGCGTATTGGAGTATTGACGTTGTGCAGCCAGGGGGACGGCATGCAGCACAATGAACGCGACGGCTGGCAGCGCGATAACGGGTTTGAGCCTGGTGATCCGCGCCTTCAACGCGAACCGGAGTCCCGGCGACGTCATGCCCACAACATAGCACCGAAAGTTCCGCTGTTGCGGTGATCGAGTCACGGACGGTAACGTGTACCATGGCCGTTGATGGGCACCCCACCCAAACGAACAGAGTGCGCCTGACTCAAGGCTGGTCGCGGACGTTCGCGACCGTCCTGTTCGCGTTGCAGGCGCTGGTGTGGGGTGGCGGTTCCATCATCGAGGCTCGCGCGGCGGCGGAGTCACTCACGCGCACTGCCCACGTCGAGGATACGAGCAGCCCGACGTGTCCGCCGATCCATAGCCACCTGGATTGCCTCATTTGCCGCTCGCTTTCAGGCGGGGCGATCGGGGGGTCTGCGCCGTCGGTTCGCCTGATCGACTCCGGATCGTCAGTCCGTCCTGAGGGCACAGTCGTCGCCGGGGCAACCAATGCCCCGCGTGGCACGCTCAGGTCTCGCGCACCTCCCAGCGCCTGAGTCCACACCACCCGACAACCTGAGTCGCTCGCGCACGCCGGCCTCCACGGCCGTCGTGGTTCGTGATCGTTAGGTGCCGGGGGTGCTGTGCCCCGGCGCGATCGCGCCGGGATGCGTCCGCCCGCAGGGAAACCGCGGCGCGGCTTCACATCCACACAGGCGAACCATGCGGCACCTTCTGCCGAACGCAGCCCGCGGGCTGGTCACGGCCGTGGGATTTCTGACGATTCCGATCGCTCTGGCCGCGCAGCAAGTCCGCGGCAGCATCGTGGGCACGGTTTCGGATTCCGCGAGCGGGCTCCCGATCGTGGCGGCCGAAGTCCGACTCGCGGACGACCATCACGTCGACCGAACCCATGAGGATGGTGGGTTCCAGTTCACCGGCCTCGCGCCTGGCAGGTACCAGGTCACGGTACGCCGGCTTGGCTACCGCGCGGCAACGCAATCGGTCGATGTCCGCGAAAACAGCGTCGCCCGGGTGACCATCGTTATGCGCGCGGCCGCGGTCGAGTTGTCAACCAGGGTCGTGACTGGATCCCTGAGTGCGCGGCCCGGAGAGGAACTGCTGAGCCCGACCTCGGTGCTCTCCGGCTCCACTCTCGACCGCAAGCTCGACGCGACGATCGCAACAAGCCTCCAGAGCCAGCCGGGAGTCTCGGTGACTTCAATCAGTCCCGTCACGGCGCGCCCGGTTATTCGCGGGCCTCGGGGGCGATCGCATTGTCGTTCTCGAGGACGGACAGCGTCCTGGCGACCTGTCGTCGATGTCGGGGGATCACGCCGTCACCATAGATCCGCTCACCGCGCGACAGATCGAGGTCGTTCGTGGTCCCATGTCCCTGCTCTATGGGAGCTCCGCACTGGGCGGAGTCGTGAATGTGATACGCGAGGAGATCCCGACCTCGCGACCGGATCGGCTCCACGGTGCACTCAGCCTGCAGGGCACTTCAGTGAACAATGGGCTGACCGGCGGTGGGTACCTCGAGCGCGCCCTCGGTGTCGTCGCCGTTCGCGCAGAGATCACTGGTCGAACCGCGAGCAACACGCAGACGCCGGAGGGCGAACTGGTCAACACCGGCGTGTCCGAAGTGAACCTCGCGTTAGGCGCTGCCCTCACCGGCGACCGCGGGCACGCCGGTGGGATCGTACCGCTTCTACGCCAACGATTACGGGATCCCGGGAGGATTCGTCGGGGGACATGCCTCCGGGTGTCGACATCACCATGCGACGCCACACGGTCCGCGCTGAAGGCGACCGTCACCTCGATTCCGGTCCGTTTTCGGTGGTGAACGCCACGGGCACGGCGACGGACTATCACCACACGGAATTCGAGCCGAGTGGCGCCGTCGGCACGACGTTCGGCCAGAAGTTTTACACGGGCGAAATGACGGCGCGTCACGACGCCGCCGGTCCCTTCACCCAGGGCGCCGCCGGTGTCCGCGCACAATACCGCGACATCACAACGGGCGGCTCGCTGCAGACGCCGTCGACGTGGGATCTTTCCCTCTCCGGTTTTCTGGTGGAGGAGATCGGCACCGGTGCCCTCCGGTGGCAGGTAGGCGGTCGATACGACTGGGCGCACTACGTGCCTCGTGAGGTGACGTTCATCGACGTTGGCGGCGAACGGGTTCCCGTTCGTGAACGAACGTTCGGTGACGTGTCCGGGTCGGTCGGAGTGCTGTACGAAGCCACCGAAGGCGTGCGCTTCGGAGCGAGCCTGAACCGCTCATTTCGCACGCCGGACTTCAACGAGTTGTACTCGAATGGACCGCACCTCGCCGCCAACTCGTTCAACGTCGGCGACCCGAACCTCGAGTCGGAGACGGGCCTCGGGTTCGATGGCTTCGTGCGGATAAACAAGGGAAAACTGGACGCCGAAGTCGCCGCGTTCAGGAATCGTCTCGACAATTTCATTTTCGAGTCGAGCCGCGGCCGCGCGGAGGTTGGCACGCAGGGTGGACGCCCGCGGTTCCAGTACACGAACGAGGGAGCTGTTTTTCAGGGCGCCGAGGGCCGGTTCGCGTGGAACCTGTCGGAAAGCCTCGTGCTGGACGGCAGCGCGTCGTACGTGCAGGCGAAGTTCACGTCGGAACGTGACTCGCTCCCGGTCATCTCGCCGACTGACACCACGTTCGTCGCGGCGTCTCTCTATCCGCCGTTCATTCCGCCGCTGAACGGCCAGGTCGGGCTGAACCTAGATCGCACGCGCTGGTTCGCGTCGATGGCCGCGCGGTACGCCGCCAAACAGGAGCGCCTCGGAGACTTCGAGGAGCCTACGGCCGGCTACGTCGTGCCTAACGTGAGCGCCGGATGGCGGATCGTGCGCGGCGCGCAGTTGCACACCATCACGCTCAAGATCGACAACGTCTTCAACCAGACGTTCCGGGACCACCTCTCGCGCATCAAGGCCATCATGCCGGAGCCGGGACGGAATGTCAGCCTGCTGTACCGCATGACCCTGTAGACGAGCCCCACGCCACCATCTCACACGTCACCGGAGGTCAGACCCATGTTCGCTTCGCTCCTTTTTCGACGCAGTTCCCGACTCGCCGTCGCTATCCTCGGTGCCACTGCAATTGCGGCCTGCAATGACGACGATCCAGCAGCTCCCGAGGAGGAACCGGAGGTCCAGACCCTGACGCTCAGCGTCGGGGCGTCAACGATCACAATCGACAAGACCACCGGCGCAGCCAGCGGCCAGTTGGTTGTCCCAGCCGGCACATCGACGGTTGTTGCGGTGTGGCGGAAGGTCGACGGGTCACTTGAATCGCTGGTTACCAGCGACGAATTCGACCTGAAGATCGAGCCCGTGACTCCCGCAAATCTGGCCTGGACTGCCGCCGGCGCATTCGGCGGAACCCTGACGACCACCGGCCTTACGCCGGGGCAATCCACGACCGCCCAGGTGAGCCTGTTCCACAAGGCAGAGCAGCACAGCGACTACGGGCCTTACATCATCACTATCCGGATCCAATAAGCGCTGATGTCCCGTGCGGTCGGGGGTCTCCTCACGACGGGTTTGAGACATGCGTTCACCCGCGAGAGCCCGTCCGCGCAGCGGTCGGGCTCTTCGTCTGCGGCTGAGGCGCTGGGCTGCAAGACGCGCCTGACGACCTCGGGGAACGGGCGCGCTCCGAATCACCATGGAATTCGGCAAGTCGTCGTCTACTGCTGACTTACGTAGTTGCACGGTCTGGACCGCCGGCCGTTCCGCAGGGTAGACTAGGTGGATGTCTTTCCGCCTTTTCCTCGGCCGATTCTCACGACAGGTGCCGCGCCGCCGTACTCCGCGCGCCCTGGTTGTCGTGCTGCTCGGGCTTCAGGCAATGATGTGGGGCGGCGGATCGATCATCGAGGCAAGGGCCGCGGCTGAATCGCTGTCGAGGCATTCGCACGTCGAGGACCAGGGCACGACCGCCTGTCCGCCGATCCACAGTCACCTGGACTGCCTGATCTGCCGGACCATGAGCGGCGCCGGCGGTACCGGATCCGCCCCTGCCCTTGTCCCGATCGCATCCCACGTCGCCGAGCGACCGGCCTCGGACGTGGTGGTGCTGGTAAATCGCGGGTTGTCGGGCCCACCGGGCTCGCGCGCCCCACCCAGCGTTAGGCACCCGAGCGGCCCGGTCGCCTAGAAAGACTCCGTCGCGCGCGCTTAGCGCGCGAGTGGTGCTGTGAGGTGTCGGGCAGTGCTCTCCGTTCCGTGGCGGGTTGTATCCGTCGCGGTGTTGGGCACTCCGGCCGGTCAACCGTGCGGAGACTCCGACCACCTCACACCTCCAACACGTGACTCAAGAACTTCCGCATTCCCTGGCCCGGCGGCATGCCCCCGGGCATCGAAGTCCCGAATGGCGCATCGTCGCAGGATGGCCCACGCGCTCGGTTGCGCTCGCGGCACTCGTGGCCGCGGCCAGTGTGCCGGTTTCGGCACAGCGGCCGATTGCGACGCGGCAGGCCTTCCTGCACGCGGCGCCTGACTCACAACCGGGCGCACGCCGCACACCAAAGCAGGCCTCGCCGCAAGGCGGCGCACCCCAGGCGCGGCCCGGCACTTACATGAACATCGGCTTCGACGGACTGGTGGACTTCGGATGGTCCAGCGAAGCCGACGTCCAGTCGCTGCAGCTGGGCGATCACGACCCGCCGTGCGCGGCTTCACGATTCCCAACGCGGAGCTCACACTCGACGGGGCGGTCGATCCGTACTTCAAGGGGTTCGCCAACATCGTCTACAAGATCGACGCCGAAGGGGAAACGGCGTCGAGCTCGAGGAGATGTATCTTCCTCACGACATCGCTTCCCGCAGAATCTGCAGCTCAAGGGCGGGCAGTTCTTCACCGAGTTCGGCCGACAGAACCCGCAGCATCCGCACTCGTGGGCGTTCGTGGACCAGCCGCTGGTGCTCAACCGGATGTTCGGGCCCGACGGACTGCGCAGCCAGGGCGTGCGGCTCTCCTGGCTGGCGCCGACGTCGTGGTACACCGAGGCGATGGTGACGCGTGCAGTCAACAGCGCCGGCGAGACGACGTCGAGCTTTCGCTCCGAGGAATCATCCGGAGATTCACGGCGGCGTGCCGGTCGAGCGCGAGGTGCGCAACGGCGAGCGACCTGTTGATCGTGCCGCGCCTCACGACGTCGTTCGACCTGACCGCGACGCAAACGCTGCTGTCGGAGCGTCGGCGGCGTTCGGGCCGAACAACTCGGGCCCTGATCCGCGACACGAGATCTACGGCGCCGACCTCTACTGGAAGTGGAAGTCGCCACGGCCGCGCCAAGGATTTCCGTTCGTGTCGTTCCAGACCGAGGGATGATCCGCCGCTACGAGCGCGGCGCAGCGTCGAGTGCCGCGGACGACCCGCCGGTCACGCTTGCCGGCCGAGACGCTCAAGGACGATGGCGGGTACGCGCAGGTGCTGTGGGGCATCAAGCCGCGCATGGTGGCCGGGCTGCGCGGCGGAGTTCGTCAGCGGCGACGCCGCCGCCTTCGACTCGGAGCTCCGCGCGGACCGTTCCGGCTGTCGCCGAACCTGACCTGGTATCCGACCGAATTCTCAAAGTTCCGGGTGCAGTACAACTACGATCGATCGCGTCGGGCATCGGACGCGATCACTCGCTCTGGTTGCAGTTCGAGTTCATCCTCGGCGCGCACGCCGCACACAAATTCTAATCCAGTGATGAACCGTCATATGAATATCCATCTGTATTCCCATGTCGCAGCCGCCGACGCTGATCCTGCCGGTCAGCATCGGCGCCACCGCCGGCCAAGAAGCTCAACGTCGTGGCCACCACGCCCGACCTCGCCGCGCTCGCCCGGGAGATCGGCGGCGACGCCGTCGACGTCAAAGCGTCTCGCCAAGCCGACCGAAGATCCGCACTTCGTCGACGCCAAGCCCAGCCACATCGTCACGCTCAACCGCGCCGACGTGCTGATCGACGGCGGCGCGGAGCTCGAGCTCGGCTGGCTGCCCCGCTGCTCGAGAGCGCGCGCAACGACAAGATCGCGGCAGGCGCGCCCGGGCGGATCGTCGCCTCGCAGGGCGTCGAGATGCTCGAGGTCCCGACCACGTTCGATCGCTCGAAGGGCGACGTGCACGCGCTCGGCAATCCGCATTTCCTGATCGATCCGGTGAACGTCAAGCTCGATCGCCGCGCAGATCGCCGACCACCTCGCGCAGGTCGATCCGAGTCGGCGCGCAACGTTCAGCGCGAACCTGAAGAAGTTCAACGCGACGCTCGACGCGAAGCTGGCGGAGTGGCAGAAGGCAGCTCGCGCCGTACGCGGCGCGAAGATCGTGACCTACCACAAGGACTTCGTCTACCTCGCGGAGCGGTTCGACCTCGACGTCGTCGAAACGCTCGAGCCCAAGCCGGGCATCGCGCCGTCGCCGGCCCATCTCGCGACAGGTGATCAGCGCGATGAAGGCCGCAAAGCGCACGTGTCATCCTGGTGCAGCCGTACCAGAATCGGAAGACGGCGGAGACGGTGGCGCGCCAGACCGAAGCGCGATCGTGCTCGACATCCCGCAGCAGCCGGGCGCGATCCCGAACACCGACACCTACTTCGACCTGATGGACTACCTGGTGAAGACGCTGGCGACCGGACTTCAGGAGAGAGAAATGAACCCGATGGACTTCCAGGTCGTCTGGGAGGTCATGAAGTGGCCGCTGGCGGCGTGCCTCGTCCTGCCGCCGCTGCTGGTCTATCTCGGGCTGCACGTGGTGAAACGCGAAGTCATCTTCGTCGACCTGGCGCTCGCCCAGGTGGCGACGCTGGGGACCTGCGTCGCGCTGCTCCTGGGCTACCACTTCGACGACCGGATCACGTTCTGGATCTCGCTGGGGGTCACGTTCCTCGGCGCCGCGCTCTTCAGCTGGTCGCGCACGCGGCGGCGCGGGCAGGTCCCGCAGGAGGCGATCATCGGCATCACGTTCGTCGTCGCCGCCGCGGGGGTGATCCTGCTGCTGAGCCGGGTGGCGGGCGGCAAGGAGGAGCTCGAGCACCTGCTCACCGGCGACATCCTCAACGTCACTTAGGCGCGCATCCGGCGTTACCGCCTTCCTGCAGATTGGCCTTGTCGGTCTGCAGCAGCTGCGTATGGACGCGACCGTGATGGTCTCGGCGATCGTGCGACTTCAAGGATCACGTTCACACGGCGCGATCGGCCGACGGTAACCGGCACGCTGGCGCGAACGCTCTCGCGGAAACTGGTCAGCGACAATTTCACGTCGTGAAGGACCCGTGACCACGTTGACCAGCCGTGGTCCCATCCGCGCTCGTGATGTTTCGCGCGAGGGGTTCGTGTCCTTGTTGACGACGGTGACGGTCGCACGCAGGCACGGTCGCGCCCTGGCCGTCCTTCACGACCCTGACGACGCTGCCGTAGAGAACCTGCGCGATGGCAGGCGCCGCCGAGAAGACAGACTGAGAAGTATCGTGGTGCGGCTCGAAGCCGCGCAGAACGATGAACCGAGACGGAGAATCGCTACAGGTTCCTCCCTCCTCCATGAATACATCATCGGCGACAGTGGCGGTGTCGGCTTCCCTTCTTCTCCTGAGCGGAGTTCTGACGTCGAGCGTGGTGCCAGACCCGGTGGCGCTGGACTAACGCGCTCAGGCTAGCAGGGGGATCGTAAACAAGGTCGAGTGACAGGCAACCTCCTCGCCGTGATGCACTTCGAGCCGGGCGGGGGCGTACGGATCGAGAATCAGCGCCTCGGCGCCGCCGTTCATCCCACGTCCACCCAGTTCAGTGTCCGTTCGACGGCCTTCTTCCAGCCGGGATACGTGGACTCCCGCTGGTCCGCGCTCCAGCGCGGTTCCCATCGGCGATCCGCCTTCCAGTTCTGGCGCGAGATCTCGAGGCTCTTCCATACGCCCGTGGCCAGGCCGGCCGCGTAGGCCGCGCCGAGCGCCGTTGTTTCAGCCACCACCGGACGCACGACCGGGACGCCGAGGATGTCTGCCTGCATCTGCATCAGCGTGTCGTTGACGGTTGCGCCGCCGTCGACCTTCAACAGCTCGAGCTTGACGCCGGAATCGTCGACCATCGCGTCGAGCACCGCGCGCGTTTGAAAACAGATCGCTTCGAGCGTCGCCCGCGCGATGTGGGCGCGCGGGGACCGCGAGAGGCCCACGATCGCCCCGCGCGCGTCCGACCGCCAATACGGCGCGAAGAGCCCCGAAAACGCCGGCACGAAGTACGCGCCGCCCGCGTCCTCGACCGTCAGGGCCAGCGTCTCGATCTCGGACGCGGACTGGATGATGCCGAGCTGATCCCGGAGCCACTGCACGGCGGATCCCGTCACCGCGATCGAGCCCTCGAGCGCGTAGATCGCCGCGTCGTCGCCGAGCTTGTAGCAGACGGTCGTGAGGAGCCCGGCTTTCGACGGCACGATCTGCCGTCCGGTGTTCAGCAGCATGAAATTGCCGGTGCCGTACGTGTTCTTCGCCTCGCCGGGCGACGTGCACACCTGCCCCACCGTCGCGGCCTGCTGGTCGCCGAGATCGCCCGCGACGGGAACCTCGCCTTCGAGCGGTCCGTGTGCCTCGTCGTTCCGTAGAACCCGCGATCGCTCGACGGCCGGATCTGCGGCAGCGCTTCGCGCGGCACCCCGAACATCGACAACAGCTCGTCGTTCCAGTCGAGCGTCCGGAGATCGATCAGCATCGTCCGGCTCGCATTCGTCACGTCGGTGACGTGCGCGCCGCCGTCGGCGCCGCCGGTGAGGTTCCAGATCACCCAGGAGTCCACGGTACCGAACACGGCTTCGCCGCGGCCGACGGCCGCGCGGACGCCGTCCACGTTGTCGAGAATCCACTGCAGCTTGGCGCCGGAGAAATACGTCGCCGGTGGAAGGCCCGTGCGCTCGCGGATGATTTTCCCCTTCGGTCCCTTGTCGAGCGCGCTGACGATCCGATCGGTGCGCGTGTCCTGCCAGACGATCGCGTTGTACCAAGGCCGGCCGGTCTTCGGATTCCACACGACCGTCGTCTCGCGCTGATTCGTCACGCCGACGGCGGTGAGGTCGGTCGCGGAGAGGCCCGCATGCCGCATGGCGCCGGCGATCACCGTGTTGGTGCGCTCCGCGATCTCGAGGGGTCGTGCTCCACCCATCCCGGCTGGGTCACGATCTGCTCGTGCTCGAGCTGATGGCGCGCGACCTCGCTGCCGCTCGCGTCGAAGACCATGAATCGAGTACTGGTCGTGCCTTGATCGAGTGCCCCGACGAACGATGCCATGCGATCTCCCATCCGTACTTGTAGTGTCCGGCTTCAGCCGGACAACGACGGTCCGGCTGAAGCCGGACACTACAGGCAAATCACGGACGCCGCGTCACGGTCCGGCTGAAGCCGGACACTACAGGCGAATCAAAAACTAGAAGCCAACCATCGAGAACAACAGCGCGCCGGCGACTCCGCCGATGACCGGACCGACGACGGGGATCCAGGCGTAGCCCCAATCGGAATCGCGCTTGCCGGGGATTGGCAGGATCGCGTGCGCGAGGCGCGGCCCCAGGTCGCGTGCGGGGTTGATCGCGTAGCCGGTCGGCCCTCCCAGGGACACGCCGATGCCGAGCACGAGCAGGCCGACGAGCAACGGCTCGATACCGCGGCTGAACACGACGGCCAGATCCACGTCGCTCGGACGCGTGAATGCCTGCGCGTTCGCCGCGATAGCGAGCGCGCCGAAGACCAGGACTGCCGTGCCGATGATCTCGGTCACGACATTGGCGACGGGCTGACGGATCGCTGGCGCCGTGCAGAAGACACCGAGCTTCGCGTCCGCGTCCGCCGTCACGCCCCAGTGCGGCAGATACGCCAGCCAGACGCACACGGCGCCCGCGAACGCGCCGGCCATCTGCGCCGCGACATAGCCCGGCACGTTGGCCCACGGAAAACTTCCGATTCGACGCAAGTCCGATCGTCACTGCAGGGTTCAGATGCGCGCCGCTGATGCGCCCGACGGCATAGACCGCCAACGCCACTGCCACGCCCCATCCTACGGTGATGACGATCCATCCGGCGTTGTTCCCCTTGGATCGCGTCAGCAGCACGTTCGCGACCACGCCATCGCCCAGCAACACGAGCATCAGGGTGCCGACCGCTTCGGCGAGCAGCGACTGCATCTCAATCCTCCTCGAGTCGACAAGAAAGCGGACGCCGTCAGTACCGGCGTTTCTGCTGGCGAAGGATGTCGAACCTCGCCGTGTCCGCGACGGCCATCACCGCCATCACTCCGGCCTGCACCGGATCGCTCACGACCAGGTCCGCCGCGTCCGGTACGGTGCCTGCCATGTTGAGTGAGATCACGGGCAGGCCTTTCCTCCGGACGTCTTCCACCGCCTTTGTGATCTCGCCGCCCATCAGCGCGCCCGCCATCACGAGCAGACGCACGCGGGGCAGCCGCACGATGGCGCGCACGGCCGCGGCAAGCTCCTGCTCGCCCACGAGAGGAATGGTGTCGACCGAAATCCGCTCGCCGCGAATGTTGTGGCGATCGGCTTCCGCGATCGCGCCGAGCGCGACCTGGCCGACCTGGGCGCCGCCGCCCATCACGATGATGCGCTTGCCGTAGATCTTGGTCAGCGACGGGGTGCGTTCGAGCTGGACCACGCCCTTTACGTTGCGCAGGTCGGCCTCGATGCGCGCCGCGGCGCTCGTCGTCGACGACGAACTCGAAGTAGACGTCGGGGTGAGGCTCTCCCTGGTGGAGATCGAGGTGGGTGACGTTGGCATGATGATCGGCGAACACCTTGGTGAGGCCGAACAACATCCCCGGCTCGTCGACCACGGTCACCAGGACGGCATGAATGCTCAACGCGATGGCCAATCTCCGCGCGCGAAGACTATCATAGGCCTCGCCCGATGTCGGAGGTGATGACCGCGGACGCCCATCGAGTCACCAGGTTCTGGACCGTCGCCGCGATCTACGCCGCGCTGACGATCGCGCTCACCTATCCGCTCTCGACGCAGCCAGCCAGCACGATTGCCTGGTCCGACGCCGACACCGACCTCTTCATGTGGACGCTGGCGTGGGACACGCATGCGTTCATCAGCCAGCCGCTTCGCATCTTCGACGCGAACATCTACTTTCCGTACGCGCACACGCTCGCGTACTCCGAGAACCTGATCGGCAGCGCCTTCTTCGCCGCGCCCGTGCTGTGGCTGACGGGCAACCCCGTCCTTGCGCTCAACGTGGTCGCGCTCCTCTCCGTGCTGCTGTGCGGCGTCGGCGCGTACGTGCTCGCGCAGCGTCTTGGCCTCGACCCTGGATCCGCGTTCGTGTGCGGCCTCGTGTTCGCGTTCGCGCCGGCGCGCTTCTTCCGGATCACGCAGATGCACCTCACGACCGTGCAGTGGATCCCGTTCGCGCTCGCGTACCTGCACTCGTACCTGGACGGGGGCCGCCGCCGGGATCTGCGGCTCGCTGCGGCGTTCCTCTCCCTCCAGATCCTCGCGAGCGGACACGGCGCAGTGTTCCTGCTGGTCGCCGCCGGCCTCCTGCTCGTCTATCGCGTCGCCCTTGGGGAACCAATCGCGCCCGCCAGGCGCTTGCGGGATTTGGGATGGTCCGGAGTCGCGCTGCTGGCGCCCGGCCTGCTCATCGTACTGCCCTATCGCGCGGTGCAGGTCGGAATGGGCCTTCGGCGAACGCTCGGCGACACGGCGCCTTCGCCCGAGAGCTTTCTGGCGTCGCCGACCCACGTGCAGACATTCCTCCTGTCGTTCTTCCCGGACGCGCACGTGATGGAGCGCGCGAGCGCGCTCCTCTTTCCCGGCTTTCTCACGGTGCTGCTCGCGATGCTCGTGTTCGTTCGCGATCGCGCGACGCTCCGCCGCGAGTGGATTTTCTATGCGCTGCTGACGGTCGTCAGCGTGCTCCTCGCTGCCGGCCCGTTGTGGACGTACGTCTACTGGATGCCCGGGTTCAACTTCATCCGGGGCCCGTCGCGCTTCATGATTCTCGCGATGGTCGGGCTGTCCGTGCTCGCCGCGATCGGGTTCGACCGGATTCGGTCCGCCGTGCCGCCGCGATACCGGCCCGCGCTTGTCGCGACCGTCTCGGCGCTGCTCATCGGCGAGTTCATCGCGATCCCGTTCCGCACGGTGCCTTACGAGGTGAAGCTTCCATCGGCCGACCGCTGGCTCGACGGCCAGCCCAAACCGTTCGTGGTCGCCGAGGTCCCGGTCCAGCCGCTCGATCGCTATCAGACGGCCTACATGCTGCACTCGATGGCGCACTGGCAGAAGACCGTCCACGGCTACAGCGGCATGCGCCCGCCGCTGCACGACCGCCTGTACTCGGAGCTGCGCCGCTTCCCGGACGACGTCAGCCTCGCCAGCCTCACCGAGCTGGGCGTCACCTACATCGTCGTGCACATCAGCGATTACCACGAGGCCGGCGAGTGGGAAGAGGTCGAGCGGCGGCTCGCTCTTTACGGAGATCGGTTGACGCAGGAGTATGGGGATCGGACGGGACGAGTGTACAGGATCAGTCGGTAGTCGGCAGTCGTGGGTCGACAGTCTCAGTCGACAGTCTCAGTCGACAGTCTCAGTCGGCAGTCTCAGTCGACTGTCGACAGTCGGATCACAACCAGCCAGATCGTCTGAAGCCGAAGAAGAGCGCCGCGCAGGCGCCGAACATGACGGTCATCACCACCGGATACCCAAAGCGCCAGTGCAGCTCCGGGATCGTGTCGAAGTTCATGCCGTAGATGCCGGCGATCATCGTCGGAACGGCGATGATGGCGGCCCACGCGGCGAGCCTCTTGGTGTGCTCGGTCTGCGAGACGGAAATGAGCGACAGGTTCGCTTCGAGCGCCGTCGTGAGGAGCTCGCGCAGGTTGTCGATCATTTCGTTGATGCGCATGGTGTGGTCGTAGACGTCGCGGAAGTACGGCCGCGTGTCTTCGGGGATCAAGCTGACGTCGAAACGCATCAGGCGATTGCAGACGTCCACGAGCGGCGACACCGCGCGCTTGAGCGCCAGCAGATCCCTCTTCAGCCGATAAATCCGTCCGGTCGTGTTCCGGTCGAAACGTTCGCCGAAGATTTCTTCTTCGAGCTCTTCGAGCTGTTCTTCCAGCGCCTGCACGATCGGCAGGTACTGGTCGACGATGAAGTCCATCAACGCGTAGAGGACGAAGCCTGGCCCCTTGGTGAGCAGCTGCGGCATGGCTTCACAGCGCGCCCGCAGGCCGACGTGGGATTTGATCGACCCGTGGCGGACCGAAACGATGTAGCGCTCGCCCACGAAGACGTGGGTCTCGCCGAACTCGAGGCCCACGCCGCCGGGCAACAGCTGGGCCGTTCGCAAGACTACGAACAGCGATTCCTCATAGAGCTCGAGCTTCGGCCGCTGGTGCGCGGTCAGCGCGTCTTCGATCGCAAGGTCGTGGAGCTGGAACTCCTTCTGGACCTCGCGCATCACCTCCGCGCTCGGCTCGTTCAGGCCGATCCAGACGAACCGGTCGCCGTGTTTCAGCGTCTCGTGAATGTCGCAGATTGGAAGGTCGGCAACCCGTTGGCCCGCCGAGTAGGCGGCGCAATTGACGATTCCCTTGGAATGAAGCTCGTCGCGGGCTTCCATGCGCCCGCCATTATCGCAGGTTCGACGCGATGCGCTACGTGGTCTCGCGCGCGGCGCCGGACACGTGGCTCGATCGCACGGCGATGGTCGCAGCCTGGAATTCGGAAGCGCGGCGCAGCTCGATCGTCAGCGCTCCAAGAGCCGCCATCGCGAGCACGTCGGCGGCGCCAGGGTCGCCGGCGATCCGGACGGCAACTGACGTGATGGCGACGAGGATGGAACCGACGCGCGACGACATGACCTGTACCTCCGCGAATGGTCAGATCGCAACGATCCTGCCGCTTTTCCTCAACAAGAACCCCGAATGTTTGTGAGGATCGGTTGTCAAAAGACGGCCTGAGGGATGACTAAATGCAACGCGGCCGTTCACATCGCTGCACGGGAATACGGCTGGACTCGCCATTCGGAGGGCGATAGCCTTGATGTTTCCGATGATGGATTCGAGCCTCGTGCGAAGGACGATCGTCAATCATGCGAGCGTCTGCAGCGCAGCGATCGTCATGCTGCTGTGCCTGGGCCAATCCGCTCCAGCCTACGCGCAACCGGCACGCTCGCTGCGTGCGATCAGCATCGCCGCGATGGGCGCGGACGCCGTCGTGACGATCGACGCCGACGGTCCTCTGCCGCCGCCGACTGTGGGAGCGGTCGACGGTCCGCCTCGCATCTTCCTCGACTTCGCGGGTGTGAGAACGGCGGCGCCGGCGAGGACGACGAGCCACGATCGGCGAATCGTTCGCGTGCGCGTCGCGGTTCACAGCGTCCAGCCACTCGTCACGCGCGTCGTCGTCGATCTCGCCGCGCCGGTCCCGCATCGCATCGAGCACGCCGGTAATCAAATCAAGATCGTGATTGGCAGCGCGACCGCGACCGCGCCCTCCGCGGCTCCGCCGCCGGCGAGCACGAGCGCCGCGACGCTGCGTGCACCGCCTGCGTCAACGACACCGGTACCGGCGGCTGCGGCGCCCCATACATTCATTCCGCCGGTGCCGCCAATTGCCGAGCCGCCTTCGCCGATCACGCCAGCGGCGCCTAACCCGCCGACGTCATCAGCGCCGGTCACATCCTTCAAGCCGCCGCCGGTTCCGCCGTCGCTGAAGGAAGTCGAGAAGTATCGCGCGCAGGTGTTGGGAACGGTCGAGCGCTATCGTATGCAGCTGCCCGTGCTCGAGTCGCTGGAGGACCGCAGCGAGCGCACGACCGAGATGATGGAGCTCGCGGGATTGGAGATCGACCGGCTCCGGCAGGAGCTCGCCGCGGTCAAGCCGCCCGACGCGCTGCGCGTGCAGCACGATCTGCTGCTGCAGTCGTCGCGGCTGGCCGGTGTGGCGATCCGCCTGCGCGCCGAGGCGCTGCAGAGCGGCAACAGCACGATCATGCGCAACGCGACGTCAGCCGGCGCGGGCGCCGTCTTGATGTTCGATCGCGCGTGCGCGGAAGTGGGATGCCTGAACGATCGGCAGCCGTAGCGACCCGCAGGAACTTCCGCCTGAAGGCGGAAGCCACAGAGTCCCCTCGATACGGCGCGTGGCTTCCGGCTTCAGCCGGAAGACCTGTATTACTCTCCCCCGCCGGTCACGATCACCACGCGCAGGCTGCGCGGCGCCGTCGGCATCGTGGAGGACGGCTGAATCACGGTCAACGTCGCGCTGCCGACGCGGATCGTTCCCGTGCGCGAGCTTCCGCTCGAGTTCGTCGTGACGCTGAAGATGACCCACCCGGACCCGGTGTCCTCGGTGCTGGTGGTGATCCACGGCGCCGTCGTCGTAGCGACCCACGAGCAGGCGGACCCCGTCGTCACGAACGTGCTGCTCGCGCCCGCGAGCGGCGGCATGTTCCGGGTCGTCGGATTCAACGTGAAGCTGCAGTTGCTGCCCGCCTGCGTCACCGTGAACGTCCGGCCGGCGATCGTCAGCGTGCCGCTGCGCTCGGTCGAGACGTCGGTCCGCTCCACGCGGAACGACACCGAGCCGGCGCTGGAACCGCTCGCGCCCCCGGTGATCACGATCCAGGGTGCGTTGCTGGCCGCGGTCCAGTTGCACCCGGCCGTCGTCGACACGAACGTCGAGCCGGTGCCGCCGTTTGCGCCCGTTGAGAGCGCGACCGGCGCGATCGAGAACGTGCAGCTCGCCGCGGCCTGATTCACCGTGAACGTCGCGCCGCCAATGGTGATCGTGGCGCTGCGCGGCTGCGTGTTCGTGTTCGCGGCGGCGCTGAAGCTGACGGCGCCGCTGCCGCTGCCGCTCGCCGCGCTCGTAATCGTCAACCAGCCCGTGTCGCTGCTCGCCGCAGCCCAGGGACATCCGGCGGGAGCGGCGATGCTCGTCGATCCCCCGCCACCGGCGGCCACGACGGACTGACTCGGCGGCGTGAGAACGTAAGTGCAACCCGCGGCCGCCTGCGACACGCCGTAGGTATGTCCCGCGATCGTCAGCGTGCCCGAGCGTGGCGTTCCGGCCGGATTTGCCGCGATGTTGAAGGTCGTCGAACCGTTGCCATTGCCGCTCGCCCCGCCCGTCACCGTGATCCACGCGGCATTGCTCGCCGCCGACCACGTGCAGCCCGTCGGCGACGTCACCGTCGACGAGCCGGTCGTGGCACCAGGGCCGACCGACTGGCTCGCCGGAGAGATGCCGTACGTGCACGGCGCTGCCGCCTGCGTGACCGTGAAGGTCTGGTTGGCGATCGTCAACGAGCCGGAACGCGGCGACGCGTTTGGATTCGCCGCGATGTTGAAGCTGGCGGACCCGTCGCCGTTGCCGCTGGTTGGGCCGACGAGCGTGAGCCACGCCGCGTTGCTGGTCGCCGACCACGTGCAGCCGGCCTGGGCGGTCACGGTGGCCGAACCCGTCGTCGCGGCGGCGCCGGCCGACTGGCTCGACGGCGAGATCGAATACACGCACGGCGCGCCCGGCTGCGTGACCGTGAACGACTGCCCGCCGATTGTCAGCACGCCCGAGCGTGACGTGACGTTCGGATTCGCCGCGGCGTTGAAGCTCGTCGATCCGGGGCCGCTGCCGCTCGTAGCGCCCGTGATCGTGAGCCAGCCGGGAGCGCCGCTCGCGGCAGTCCACGCGCACCCGTTCGGCCCGCCGACGCTCGTCGTGCCCGAGCCTCCGCCGGCGGGAACCGACTGACCTGGCGGCGTCAGCGTGAACGTGCAGCCCACCGCGGCCTGCGACACCGTGTAGGTGTGACCGGCGATCGTCAGCGTGCCCGAGCGCGGCGTCCCGTTAGGGTTCGCTGCGATGCCGAACGCCGCTGACCCGTTGCCGCTGCCGCTCGCGCCGCCTGTGACCGTGATCCATCCCGCGTTGCTCACCGCCGACCACGCGCATCCGCCCGGTGACGTGACGGTCGCCGACCCCGTTGTGGCGGCCGCACTCACGGACTGGCCCGACGGCGAGATCGCGAACGTGCACGTCGCGGGCGATTGCGTGACCGTGACCGCCTGTCCCGCGATCGTCAGCGTCCCGGATCGCTGGGACGCGTTCGGGTTCGCCGCGATGTTGAAGGTCGTCGATCCGTTGCCGTTTCCGTTCGCGCCGCCGGTGATCGTGATCCACACCGCGTTGCTCGCAGCCGACCACGTGCAGCCCGTCAGCACCGTTACCGAGGCCGAACCTGACGATGCCGCGGCGCCGGCTGTCTGGCTCGTCGGCGCGACCGTGAAGAGGCACGGCGCGGCCGCCTGCGTCACCGCGAAGATCTGCCCGGCGATCGTCAACGATCCCGAGCGAGGCGCGGCATTCGGGTTCGCGCCGATGTTGAACGTCGTCGATCCGTTGCCGTTGCCGCTTGCGCCGCCTGTCACCGTAATCCAGGCGCTGTTGCTGGAGGCCGTCCAGGCACACCCGGTCGGCGAGGTCACCGTCGACGAGCCGGTCGTCGCGGCGGAGGACACCGACTGGCTCGACGGCGAGATGCCGAACGTGCATGGCGCGGCCGCCTGCGTCACCGTGAAGGTGTGGCCGGCAATCGTCAGCGAGCCAGAGCGCGACGTTGCGTTTGGATTCGCGCCGATGTTGAAAGTGGTCGATCCGTTCCCGCTGCCGCTCGCGCCGCCCGTCACCGTGATCCACGCGGCGTTGGTGACAGAAGACCACGTGCACCCCGTCGGCGAGGTCACCGCGGCCGACCCATTCGCGCCCGACGCCCCAGCCGATTGGCTCGAGGGTGTAATCCCGTACGTGCAGGGCGCGGCGGCCTGCGTCACGGTGAACGTCTGTCCGGCGATCGTCAGCGTTCCTGTTCGCGGAGAGATATTGGGATTCGAGGCGATGTTGATCGAGACCGTACCGTTGCCGTCTCCGCTGGTCGCCCCGACCAGCGTCAGCCACGCCGCGTTGCTCGTCGCCGACCACGTGCAGCCTGGCGCCGCCGTCACGTTCGTCGAGGTCGATCCTCCGGCCGCGGCCGCCTGGAACGAGCCGGGCGCGATCGAGTTCGTGCACGGCGCTCCTGCCTGAGTCACGCTGAACACCTGGCCGGCGATCGTCACCGAGCCCGTGCGCTGGGCCGGCAACGGGTTGGCCGCGATGCTGTACGGCACGGTGCCGTTGCCCATGCCGCTCGTCGCGCCCGTCAGCGTGATCCAGCCGCTATTGCTCGCGGCGGACCACGAGCACCCGGCCGTGGCCGTGACGCCGACGCTGCCAGTGGCCAGGGCCGATGTCACCGACCGGTTCGTGGGATTGATCGACGGCGTCGAGCACGCCGGAGAAAACGAAAAGCTGTTCGACGCCGTGCTGTCGGTATTGCCGCCCGGCCCGACGGCGGTCACGCGCGCCTCGAACATGAGGCCCGGCGTCGGAAGCTGATTCAGCAGCGGAAGGAAATCGACCCGGATGACGCCGCCAGTCCCGGGTGCCGGCTTGCCCAGGTTCACCGTCTCGAACGGTGTCGTCGATCCCACCGGATAGATCGTCATCGAGTACCCGGACACGACCGCAACACCATTGGTCACGGTGTTGTGATCGGGCGACGCGTTGAACTCGACGAAGCGAGGATCGACGACGGTCTGGGCTGAAAGCGAAATCATCGACGCCACCACGATCGTCACGATCAGAACGTGGTGCGCGGCGGCGACGAGTCTGTCTCGAAACATGAAGCCCTCGAAAACGAGTCGCGCGTCAGGTGGGGAGCTTCGCAGGGTGGGGGCCGACGGGCGCCGTGCAGGAACTGCGCCGCAGGGGCGCGGCAGCGTAACTCGTTGAGTGCTAGGGAGAAGCTCGATGAGAGCGCACCCCGGCGGACCGAAGCCGCCAGGCAGCTTTGTGAGGCCGCGCGCAGTTTTGTTGGGTGGAGGGAACCGCCGGGCTAGTGCGATTCCGTGAAGCGCGGAGGGTGCTGCAGTCCAAGCAGCCGTGGACCGTCGGCCTCCTCGAATGCCTGTTCCGACCGTGCCTGCTTCTCCCGCGCACGCGCGAGGAGCGCGATGAATCGCGGGTCCGAGGCGAGCGGGCGCAGGAACGGGTTCACCTCCAGCGCTCGAACGGCGTGGAACCCGTTCTCGACCATCCGCTCCAGAAGTTCCAGGGCACGCTCGCGCTCGTCGATGCCTGCGTAGGCCAGCGACCAGTAGTAGTAACCCTCCGGGTCGGAGAACGCCGGCAGCGCCTCCAGGCGGCGGATGTTCTCGAGTGTCGCGGCGCGATCGCGGCCGGCGAACGCGGTGAGCGCGCTGATGAGCAGCCGCAGATGGTAACTGGGTGACGACCGGTCGATTGCGCTCCGCCCCATGGCGAGCGCCTCCTCCTGGCGGCCGAGGCACAACAGCGCGGACGCGCTGATGTATTGCGTGTCGTCCACGTCGGCCTCGATCGCGCGCTCGAACTCGCCCGCCATCATGAACGAGTGCGCAACGCTCGTCCGGATCCCCGGGTCGAGGCGCTTCGCGCGGTGATACGCCGCAATCGACGCGTCGAGGAGCCCGGCGTACCGGCACGCATGCACGAGGCCCGCAAACAACTCCGGATCGCTCGATCGGCCGCGCACCTGGCCGAGCAGCCGGATCACTGCGTCCAGCGCGCGGCCCACATCGACTTCGACGTTGGTGTACAGGTTGTGCGCCAGCGACAACTCCGGGTTGATCCTGAACGCGCGCTGGAACGCATCCTCAGCCTGCGCGATGAGCGCGGCGCTCTCGACGCCGATGCCGTATTTCCCGAGGATCCGCAGGCATCGCCCGTAGCGTGCCCATGCCGGTGCGTACGACGGGTCGGCCTCGAGCGCGCGCTCGTACGCGTCGCGCGCGAGCTGCCACTGCGATGCCGCGTTGAACCGATTCGCGCGCAGGTAGTGCGCGTAGGCCTCCGAGCTCGACGGCACATCCCGGCGCAGCAGCCGTTGCTCACGGCTGGAGAGCGGCAGCGCGAGCACCTCGACGATCGCGGAGCACACGGCATCCTGGATCTGGAACATCTCCTCGAGCGGCACCTGGAACGCGTGCGACCAGAGCACCGTCCCCGCGGGCACTTCGATCAGCTGCACGCTCACCCGAATCAGGCCGCCCGCCTGGAGCAGCGACCCGGTCACGACGGCGTCCACTCCGGCGTCCGAAGCGATCTCGCGCAGGTCCGGATGATCGGCCGAGTACCGCGCGGACGTGAGGCTCGATCGGACGACGAGCGACTCGAGACCAGCAAGCGAGACCGTGATCGCGTCAGGCAGGCTGAACGCGAGAAAGTCGGTCGCCGGATCCTGCCGGAGAATCCTGAACGGCAGCACCATCAACCTCGTCGTCGCGCGCGCCACGACGCCGCCGGTCAGGTCGCCGCGCGCCAGGCAGGCGCGGAGATCCTGCGCCATCTCGTCGGCGGACGTGTAGCGGTCCTTCGGCGCTTTCATCATCGCGCGCTGGATGATCCGATCCGCGTCGACGATCGCCAGCGAGCCGACGAGCGCGGGAGGCTGCTCGTGGAGAACCGCGTGCAGCGCATCGACGGCCGAGGCCCCGCCGAATGCCGGACGCCCGCTCAGCATCTCGAACAGGATCGAGCCCACGGCGAAGAGATCCGTGCGCGCGTCGAGCTCCTCTCCCCTCGCCTGTTCCGGCGCCATGTACCTCGGCGTGCCGAGCAGGACTCCGGGCACGGTCAGGGCCGTGTCGTCGGTCGGCGCCGCGAAGGGGCGCGCCAGGCCGAAGTCGAGCACCTTCACCCCGTGCGCCGACAGAAAGACATTCGAAGGCTTCAGATCGCGATGGACGATGGAGCGGCGGTGCAGCGCGTCGAGTGCCGACAGGATGCCGATGGCGACCGGGATCGCCTCGGAGGGACGCAACGCCCCCTCCTCCAGGCGGTCGGCCAGCGACCGTCCGTCGAGCAGCTCCATCGCGAGGAACGGGTCGCCCTCGTGATCGCCGATCTCGAAGAGCTGACAGATGTTCGGATGGCTGACGGCCGCCGCGGCCCGGGCCTCGCGGATGAAGCGATCGCGGACCTGGGAATCCGCAGAGGCCGGGAGAATCGTCTTGATCGCAACCGAGCGGTGCAGCAGCTCGTCCACGGCCTCGTAAACGATGCCCATTCCGCCGCGGCCGATCTGCCGCACGATCCGATAGTGGCCGATGCGGTCCGGCATGTCAGAACATCGAGAGATCGATCAGGGCAGGCGGGTCACCATCGCTTCGGTGACCAGATGGAGGGTGTACGACACGTCGGCAAGCCAGATCAGGACGGGGGCTGCGGCGCCGGCGACGATCACCGGCCTCAGCGAACGGGTACGCGACGCGGGCGCCGGCGCGCGGGCGCCGACGAGACGGCGCACCCGTTGTTCGAGCAGCGTCGGCACGTGGAACGCGCTCCATGCGCGCTCGGGCAGCACTGCCGAGCCGCCAAGCCGCGCCACCTTGACCAGCGCGGACGCCAGGCTGACGGCGCGGTCTTCGTCGCCTCGAACGGCGTGCGCGTCGGCGTGGTACTCGGCTTCGGCCGCCCACGCGCCTTCCAGCCGCCTGGCGATCGGCAGCGCACCGAGGAGATCCGGCGCGCAAAACAGCAGGAAGCGCTTGACGTTGTCGCGCGATCGCTGATGCGCGATCTCGTGGGATATCGCGACGTCGAGCTCCGCGTCAGTCAGCGCGCCGAGCGCGTCCGATCCGACGAGGACGCGCGGGCGCAGAACGCCCGCGAGACAGATCCCCGACACACTTCGCACCGCGAGCGCGCCTTCGCGCAGATCGGTCGCTGTACGCCGCGTGGCCCTCAGCGCCTGACGGCCGCGCCAACCCGCCGATGCCGCGCGCCACATGCTCCGGATCAGGATCGCCGCGCCAAACGCAGCGACAGCCGTCAACAACATCCCGAACGATTCCTCGGTGTGCGGCTCTTCGTACCGGAAATGCGCCGGGAGGAAGATCGCAACCGCGAAGAAGAGCGACGCGATCGCAGGAAGCAACCGGATCGCCAGCAGCGCGGGCGCGCCGGCGTTGCCACGGGCGAGGAGGGCGCGGCCGATCGCCCACGAGGCGAGCGACAACACGACGTTCAGCGCGCCGAACCACGCGAGGCCGAGCAGGACGCTCGACAACACGAGCCTCACGACGGCTCCCGCTTCATCCGCTCGCGCTTCTCGCGCACCAGCCGCTCGAGCTCGTCGAGCAGCCTGTCGTCGCGATCGCCGACGGCGTCGACGAGGTTCGAGAGAAACGGCTGCGCCGCACTCGGGCCGTGCGAGAGCATGCCGTTCAGCAGGCCGGTGGTCATCGACGCTTCGAGCTCGTGGCGTTCGATCGCCGCGGTGTAGACGAACGCGCGCCCCTGCCGGCGGCGCATGACGAGTCCCTTCTTGTAGAGACGATCGAGCGTCGTCATGACGGTGGTGTACGCGAACGGCCGCGCCAGCCGCGCCCGCACGTCGCGAACGGCGAAATCGCCGCCCTGCCAGACCGTGTCCATCACCGCTCGTTCCAAACGGCCGAGCGCCGTGCGAAGCGGGTCGCGCGCACCTCGCAGCCAGGCGCCCCGTATGCCTTTCAACATCCGGGGCTAAGTATTACACAGTCAATGTTGAGGCAGTCCGATCGTCGCCGGCTGCGTGGATGGATCCTGGGAGTGCTCGTCCCAGACGTCCGCGTCGATGATCGCGCGGATGTCCGGCTCCTGGCACGCGTCCCGGATCAAGTCGAGCGTGGGATCCACGAACCCCCACTCGCGGATGTCAATCGAGAAGCTGAAGCGCGAGATCAGCGGACCGCGCGTGACGTCCGGATCGGCTCCGGGCGCGGTCTCGAGGGCGCGCGCACGTTCGAGCAGCGCGTCGAGTACCCAGGGTGGCACGTTGGATCGGTAGCCGGGATAGACGTAGTTGAACGTGAGGATCTGCGCCAGCAGGAGCGGCCAGTTCGCGCCCGTGCGGCTCACCAGCCGATCCCAGTCCAGGGTATCGCCCAGGCAGAGGATCAAATGCACGACATCCGACATGTCGTGGCGATGGCGTTCGTTGATGAAGAGGCGATGCCATATGAGCTCTTCCGCGGGGGCGATCCTCACCGGCGCCGCGGCGAGTATTCCGGGGCGGCTGTGGCGAATCCAACCTTCGTCTATGCGCGCCACGCCGTTCCCCATCCCGTAGATGAGATCGACGAAGAACTCTCCTTCGGTGGCCTTCGCGAGCCAGTGCCTGTCCTCGAGCCGCGTCACGAATCCGGCGGCGCGCAGTACGCGCGCGGCATCCGGCACAGCAGCCGGCTCGAAGAAGAGATCGAGATCCTTGGTCTTGCGATAGATGCCGGTGTGCTCGTAGATCGCGTACGCGCCGGCAACGACGAAGGGTATGGAGGCTGTGTTCAATGCCTCGAGCGCGCGGCGGTACACCACCCGCTCGTCGTCGGGGATCCAGAAGTCCCCGTGCGTGAGTGATTTTCGTTCCTCGGCCGTGAGGCGTCGAGGGCGGTGGGCGCTCTCTGATGTCATCAAGGTCAGCCATAGCCCGCCGACACCTCATGGGGCCGCCCGAGACTCAGCAACCTCCTTGCCAGACTGCCCGCCCGATGAAAAACGGCCCGAGCCGATCGAGATAGAGCGAGGTCTGCTGGGTCTTCCGCATCACCTGGACGATCGCCGACAGCGGAAACAGCGCCTTCCCGACGAGCGCGATCACGAAGTCGTTGTCGTCGCGATCGAGCCCATGACACGCCAGGCGGATGTCGTGCACGAGATCGGCCGCGCCGAACGTCATGCCGATGGCGCCGTGCTCCGCCAGAATCGTGCGCTGCTCGTCTGGCGGGAGCTGCGAGAAGCGTCCGCTCCGGCGCAGCGGGTACCAGATCGCCCAGGGCCAGTCCTTGTTGAGGGCCGTCCGCCGCGGACGATCGATCAGCGCGTCGCGGAGGTCCGGCTCGTATCCGAGCGAGTACGTGCGGCCGAACATGGCGTAGTTCGGTTTCAACGTCAGGCTCTCGAAGGGACCAGAGGTGAGCAGCGGCCGTACCACATCGAGGAAGTACGACGGATCCTCCGCGACCGCGAGAACCCCGACACCCTGCGGATCGTTGAGGTCCTCGTACACGGCGCCGGTCAGCCGACCGGCCGACAGGTGCGCCGCGGCGGCCGCGGCATCACGGCACCCGCCGAACGCCGTCAGCTGCATGAACAGGCGATCGTCCGAGCGCTGAGGCTCGCCGTTCCGCAGGCCGCCCTTCTCGCTGAGATCGGGCGGCTCGAGACGTGCCCGCCCTCGCGCTCCCGCCGCCGAAACAGTGTCGTCAGCCATGGAGATTACGTCGTGGACGAAGGCGGCGCCTGATGGGAGCGCGTGTGGAAGCCAGCCGCCTCCAGCTCGCGCCGGATGTCGACGAAGATGCCGGCAGACTCCGCTGGCACCGGAAGGCCGCCCCGCGAGAGCAGCCGGTCGACGTTGAACATTCGAAAGCGAATGCCCTCGATATGGAAGGCCGCGATCGCGCGGGACAGCGACTCACATTCGTCGATGAGCGATTCGAGCTGACTCGTCTGAGCGGAGGCGCGCAGCAGCGTGAGCAGACGCTCCGCGTGCCCTTGCGCACTCGCGCGATGATCGGTGGACATGTCTCTTCAGCGTAGTCGTGCGCACGGTGAAGCGTCAATATGGGTTTGGTTCTTGTGCCGGCTGAAGCCGGACACTACAGGCATTTCAGTCGGACGCTGCGCGCGTTACTCCCATAGCCAGGCGGCGCCGCGGACGCCGCTGGAGTCCCCGAATTTCGCGCGCACGAGCTCGGTTGCGACCGCGTCCGAAAAGACGAACTCGGTCCAGAGTGCCGGCACGCGTTCGTACAGGCGATCGATGTTGGACAGGCCGCCGCCCAGGACGATCGCGTGCGGATCCAGGACGTTGATGATCGACGCGAGCGCGCGGGCCAGGCGCCGCTCGTAGCGCTCGACGGTTGCGCAGGCCGCCAGGTCGCCGCGCGATGCCGCCTCGACGATCGCCGACGGATCGAGCCTCGTCCCCGCGCCGCGTGCGTGATCGTTGGCGAGCCCGGGGCCGGAGAGGAACGTCTCGATGCAGCCACGGCGGCCGCAGTAGCACGGCGGTCCCGGACGTTCCTCCGGATCGGGCCAGGGCAGGGCGTTGTGGCCCCACTCCCCCGCAATGGCGTTCGCGCCCGTCACGACGCGGCCGTCGACGACGACTCCCCCGCCGACGCCAGTGCCCAGGATCACGCCGAACACGATCGGCAGGCGCGCGGCGGCGCCGTCGGTCGCTTCCGAAAGCGCGAAACAGTTCGCATCGTTCGCGAGCCGCACGGGACGGCCGAGCCTCGCCTGCAGATCCTCGGACAGTGGTCGTCCGTTCAGCCACGTGGAGTTGGCGTTCTTCACGAGGCCGCTTGCGGGTGAAATGACACCTGGCATCCCGATGCCGACGGTCGACGTCCCGACGACTTCCTCGGCGCGGATCACGAGCGCGGCGACCGCCTCGATCGTGCCTGCGTAGTCGGCACGCGGCGTCGGGATGCGATGACGAAAGCGCTCGCAGCCGTCAGCGTCGAGCGCAATCGCCTCGATCTTCGTTCCGCCGAGATCTATGCCGATGCGCATTCCGGGCAGGGGCGGGATCGATGTTCGCCGAACAGCACCCGAAGCACGTTCGAGATCGGAGTCAGGCGCTCGATGACCTGAACGCCGGGATCCACGTCACCAGAATGGCCGGTCCGGTTCAACCAGATCGCGCGCAGGCCGGCCGCGCGAGCTCCCTCGATGTCGGCCGGCCACGAATCTCCGATCATCACCGCGTCGGCCGCGGCGCAGCCGAGCCGCTCGAGCGCGATCGCGAAGATCCGCGGATCCGGCTTCGCCACACCGGCCTCCTCCGACACTACCAGGGCGTCGACGTACGGATCGAACCCGCACAGCTTGACCTTGCCCTGCTGCTCCTCGAGCAGGTTGTTGGAGACGATGCCGACGCGGACCCGCGGCTTGAGGGCGGCGAGCAGATCGCGCGCACCTTCGACCGGCCGGCGCGCGTCGAGATACGCGGACCGGTATGCGAGCGCCGTGGCCGTCAGTAGATCCGCCGCCGGCGCCGCGCCCGCGCGCGCGAAGAGCCTCTTGAACCGTTCGATCCTCGCTTCGTCTATCGTCATCGCGCCGGCGAGCACGCGCTGATGCAGTTCCTCGAGGCAGCGGCCATGCGCCTCCTCGAACGCGTCGTACTCGGCCGACGCGAAGCACTCGTGCATCGCGTGCACGAGCATCAGCGCGGATCGGGCCGCGTGCGAGTGGTCGAAGAGCGTGTCGTCGAGATCGAACAGCACTGCGGCGGGCGCGTGTACCGGCTGCACGCGTTCATTATAAAGAGGAGCGCATGGTAAACTGATTTAATGTCTGCGCCGGCCGTAATCATCGCCGCACTGAACCTCACGCAGCCGCTCTGCACGCGGCTCGCGGACGAAGGCGAGCTTCTCACGTTTGCCGACACCGAGCCGATTCAGGCGCTGCAGACCATCCTCGAGCAGCGGCCGCGGCTGATCGTGCTCGAGCGTCTGTTCGCGGCGACGCCGCGCGGCGCGGCGCTCATCAATCGCATCAAAACCGATCCGCAGGTCTCCCAGGCCGAGATCCGCGTCATGTCCCACACCGGCGACTACACGCGCGTCGTCTCCCGCGGTTCTGGTGTCGCCGAGACGCCTGCCGACACCGCGATCGTTTCACCGGCGTCCCAGGTCAGCGTGGAGCCGAGCGCGTACCGATGCGTCCGTGGCAACGGCCGATGCGCCGCGGCAGCTCGATTGGCACGGCACGCGGCGCGCCTCGAGGTTCCGTATCCGCCAGGGGGTCGAGATTCAACTCGATGGAAACCCCGCGAGCCTCGTCGACCTGTCGGTGATGGGCGCGCAGGTGATCTCGGCGACGATCCTGCGCCCGAACCAGCGCGTTCGCATCAGCGTGCCGAGCGATGACTTCGTGATGCGCTTCCGCGGCGCTGTCGCGTGGGCGAAGTTCGAGCTACCCAGGCCGACCGAGCCGCCGCGCTATCGGGCGGGCGTCGAGTTCGCCGACGCCGATGCGACGGCGATGGACGACTACTGCTCCAAGCACAAACTCTGAGCGTCAGCGAATCGCCAGCGGGCTCTTGAGCACGCCGTCGCGAAGGATGGTTTCGTCGCGGCCGGAACCCGTCGACACGATCGCCGCCGGCACCCCCGTGATCTCCTCCAGGCGCGCAATGTAGGCGCGCGCCTCGCGCGGCAGCTCGTCGTAGGTCCTGCGCCCCTGCGTCGGCGCCGTCCATCCGGGGAGCGTCTCATAGACCGGCTCGCAGGTCGCGAGCAGCGCGACATCGCCCGGCATCTCCGTCAGCGTCGCGCCGCCGCAGCGGTACGCGGTGCAGACCTGCAGCTCCGGAAGACCGTCGAGTACGTCGAGCTTGGTCAACGCCAGCGCATCCAGGCCGTTCACGCGCACCGCATAGCGGACGGCGACGGCGTCGTACCACCCGCAACGGCGCGGGCGCCCCGTCACGGCGCCGAATTCCTTGCCCGTCTCGCGGAGTCGATCGCCGATGGCGCCGGTCAGCTCCGTCGGCAGCGGTCCTTCGCCCACACGCGTCGTATAGGCCTTGGCCACGCCCAGCACCGTGTCGATCGCCCGCGGTCCGACGCCGAGCCCCGTGCACACGCCGCCGATCGTCGCGTTCGACGATGTGACGTACGGGTAGGTGCCGTGATCGATGTCGAGCAAAGTCCCTTGCGCGCCTTCGAACATGACGGCGTGGCCCGCCTGACGCGCCCGCGCCAGGAACACCGAGACATCGGTCACCCACGGCGACATTCGAGTCCACGCCCGCAGCAGACCGTCGAGGACCTCTTTCCAGTCCATGGTCGACTCGGGGATCAACCGGTTCCGTGCGTCGACGTTGTGCTGGACCGCTTCGGCCAAAGCCTTCGGGTTCGCGAGATCGCCGACGCGAATCCCGCGCCGCGCGACCTTGTCCTCGTAGGCCGGGCCAATCCCTCGCGACGTCGTGCCGATCCGCCGCTCGCCGCGCCGCGCTTCGCTGAGCAGATCGAGGTCGCTGTGATACGGCAGGATGAGGTGCGCCTTGTCGCTGACGCGAAGGCGATCGCCGATCTCGATGCCGGCCTGCGCGAGCTCGTCGATCTCCGCGAAGAGCGCGATCGGATCCACGACGACGCCGTTGCCGATGAGACACGTGATTCCGGGGTGCAGGATCCCCGACGGCAGCAGCCGCAGCACGAACTTGCGGCCGTTGGCGTACACGGTGTGTCCCGCGTTGTGCCCGCCCTGGTAGCGCGCGACGATCGAGAAATTGGGCGTCAGCAGGTCGACGATCTTTCCCTTCCCTTCGTCTCCCCACTGCGCGCCGAGTACTGCGAGGTTCATGGCTGCAGTATTCTACCTTCAACGGACGATCCTTCTCGAACCATGATTCTCCTCAGCGGCGACCGTCTCACGCTCGACGACCTCGTCGCGATTGCCGACACGCACGAGCCCGTGGGGCTGGCGCCGGAGGCCGCGCGCCGCGTCGATGCCGCGCGCGCCGTCGTCGATCGCCATGCGCTCAGCGACGAACCGGTCTATGGCATCAATACCGGCTTCGGCGCGCTGGCCGAAACCGCCATCGCGCGCGACGCGCTCGGCGCGCTGCAGATCAATCTCCTGCGCAGCCATGCGGCCGGTGTCGGCGAGCCGCTCCCCGCCCGCGCGGTGCGCGCGGCCATGGCGCTGCGCGCGAACGTGCTCGCCAAGGGATTCTCGGGGATCCGGCGCGCCACGCTCGAGCGCCTGATGGATCTGCTCAACCATCGCGTCCACCCGCGCGTGCCGAGCCGCGGATCCGTCGGCGCCAGCGGGGACCTCGCGCCGCTCGCGCATCTCTCCCTCGTCTTGATCGGCGAGGGCGAGGCCTGGGTGGGCGACGATCCGTCGCTTCTCCGCGGACGCGATGCCCTGGCCGCCGCCGGGCTCGTGCCGGTCGTCCTCGGGCCGAAGGAAGGCCTTGCGCTGATCAACGGAACGCAGCCGTCGACCGCGGTCGCCGCGCTGACGGTGGCAGGCGCCGATCGGCTCGCGCGGGCGGCCGACATCGCCGCCGCGTTGTCGATCGACGGGCTTCGCGGCTCGACCCGCCCGTTCGACGCGCGCATTCACGAGGCGCGACCCTACGCCGGGCAAGTCGCCTCTGCCTCGAACATCCGCTCGCTGCTCGAGGGTAGCGCGATCAACAAGTCTCACGAGCACTGCGGACGGGTGCAGGACGCGTACTCGCTGCGCTGCGCGGCGCAGGTACACGGGGCGGCACGGGAGGCGTTCACGTTCGCGCGGACGCTGCTGACGACGGAAGCCAACGCGGCCACCGACAACCCGATGGTTTTCACCGCCGAAGGCGACGTCGTCTCTGGCGGCAATTTTCACGGCGCGCCTGTGGCGATCGCGGCGGACGTCGTCGCGCTCGCGCTCGCGCAGCTGGCGACCATCAGCGAGCGCCGGGCCGATCGGCTCGTGAATCCGGCCCTGAGCGACCTTCCCGCGTTCCTGACACCGGACAGCGGGCTGCAATCCGGCTACATGATGGCGCAGGTCACGGCCGCGGCGCTCGCATCGGAGATCAAGACGCTCGCGCACCCCGCCAGCGTCGACACGATCCCGACGTCCGCGAACCGGGAAGATCACGTCAGCATGAGCATGGGGGCCGCGCTCAAGGCCGCGAGCGCGCTGGATCTCGCGACGCGCGTGATCGCGATCGAGATTCTCTGCGCGTGCCAGGCGATCGACCTCCTGGCGCCGCTGACGACGTCCGCGCCGCTGGCGCGCGTGCACGCGCGCGTCCGCAGCATCGTGCCGCGGCTCACCGAAGACCGCCCGCCGGCACCCGACATCGACGCGATCGCCGCGCTCGTCGCGAGCGGTACGCTTCAGTCCGCAATCGCCGCAGAAGTCAAGTAAGAAATTTTTCAGTTTCAAATTGACAACGCGCGCGTACGTTCTTAGATTGCATTCTTCAACGTTGCGCCATTCGAGATCGGACAGCTGCGGCCGGTCGCGTGGACGCACGACACACCGCCAGCACGATGAGCACCCTCAGCCGACCAGTGAGGATCGTCAGCGCGCCGCGAGGCGCGACGATTAGCTGCAAGGGATGGCCGCAGGAAGCTGCGCTCAGGATGCTGATGAACAATCTCGATCCCGAGGTTGCCGAACGTCCTGACGAATTGATTGTGTACGGAGGTTCCGGCCGCGCCGCTCGGAGCTGGGAGGCCTACGACGCGATCGTCGCGGCGCTCCAGCGGCTCGAGCACGACGAAACGCTCGTCGTCCAGTCCGGAAAACCCGTCGCGACGTTCCGGACCCATCCCTGGGCGCCGCGGGTGCTCATCGCCAACGCGCTCCTCGTGCCCGCCTGGGCGACATGGGATCGCTTCCGCGACCTCGAAGATCGCGGTCTGACGATGTACGGACAAATGACGGCCGGGAGCTGGATATATATCGGTACTCAGGGCATCCTCCAGGGAACCTACGAGACGCTGGCCGAGCTGGGGCGCCGTCACTTCGGCGGGGATCTCAGCCGCCGCGTCGTCGTCACCGCCGGCCTGGGCGGCATGGGCGGCGCCCAGCCGCTGGCGGTCACGATGAACGGCGGGATCGCCCTCGTGGTCGAGGTCGACGCCTCGCGCATCGATCGGCGCCTCGCGACGGGATACGTCGACGAGCGCGTCCGCGATCTCGAAGCCGCGATCGAGCGGATCGAGATGTGCAAGCGCGACGGCATGCCACGATCGTTCGCGCTCGAAGGCAACGCCGCGGACGTCCTGCCCCAGCTCGTGCGCCGGGGCTTCGCGCCTGACGTCGTGACCGATCAGACGTCCGCTCACGACGCGCTCGACGGCTACGTGCCGAGCGGCGTCACGCTGCGCGAAGCGGAGACGCTCCGGCAGACGAACCCGCAGGAGTACACGCGGCGCGCGAAGTCGGCCATGGGCAATCACGTCCGCGCGATGCTGGCGTTCAAACGGAGCGGATCGATCGTCTTCGACTACGGCAACAACATCCGCGCGCAGGCCGAGAGCGCGGGCGTGGCCGACGCCTTCGAGATTCCGGGCTTCGTCCCGGAGTACATCCGTCCGCTCTTCTGCCAGGGGAAGGGACCGTTCCGGTGGGCTGCGCTCTCCGGCGATCCGCGCGACATCCACGCGACCGACGACCTGGCGCTCGAGATGTTCGCCGAAGACGACGCGTTGTGCCGGTGGATTCGGCTCGCGCGGGAGCGCGTACGGTTCCAGGGCCTGCCGGCGCGGATCTTCTGGCTCGGCTATGGCGAGCGTGCGCGCTTCGGCCTCGCGTTGAACGATCTCGTCCGCCGCGGCGCCGTGCAGGCGCCGATCGTCATCGGACGGGATCACCTGGACGCGGGCTCCGTGGCGTCGCCGAACCGCGAGACCGAAGGCATGCGCGACGGCAGCGACGCGATCGCGGACTGGCCGGTGCTGAACGCGCTGCTCAACACGGCCTCCGGCGCTACGTGGGTCTCCGTGCATCACGGAGGCGGCGTGGGCATCGGATACTCGCTCCACGCCGGCATGGTCGTCGTCGCGGACGGATCGCGGGAAGCGGACGAGAAGCTCCAGCGCGTGCTGACGTGCGACCCGGGTCTTGGCGTGGTGCGCCACGCGGACGCCGGGTACCAGGACGCAATCGATACGGCGCGTCGATGCGGGATCGACATGCCTTCGGCCGGTGGAACGCATCCAGTTTAGGAGGATCGGCAACATGATGATTCCGGAGCGTCCGTCCCTCGAGCGGCGCGTGCTGAGCGCGCTCGAAGGTCCCGCGGGCGGCGGCGCGCGCATCCCCGTCGTGCTCGGCGGCTGCGGCACCGGACGTACGTCGCTGCTCCTTCGGGTCCGCGACCTGCTCGGGCGCAACGCCTGCCAGTTCATCGACGTCGAACGGATCGCGACGACGCCGGAACGGATGCTTCAATCGATTCGCGACACGTCGCCCTTCGCGCTCCAGGCGGGCCAGGCCGCCGCGCGCGCCGAGTCGAGCGCGCGCGCCGCCTTCGATGCCATGTTGAGCTTCTTCTCGACGTCGCGCGCTCCCGGCGACGCGCCCGCGACGTTCCTGCTCGACGAGTTCCTCGAGCTCCGGACCTTCGAGAGCTTTCCCGGCCTGCGATCCGTCTTGCGGGATCTGGTCGCCGCGCTGGCGGCCGGCGGGAACAGGTTCGTCCTGACGTCGCGGTACGCGGCGCGCGCGCTGCGCGTGCTCCGCGACGCGCCGCCGCAATTCGAGATCATCCACGTCGCGCCCTTGAGCGCGTCCGAGATACGGTCGACGCTGCCGGCGGTCGCAGACGCCGATGGCGCCGCGACCGCGGCGCACGAGGCCGAGGAAGATCGCGCGCGCGACGAGCTCGCGCGGCTGGTGCAGGCGCTCTCCGAGGGGCGTCCCGCGTACGCGAGCATGATCGTGGAGACGGCCACCGCGATGCGCACGCGCGGGACCGCGGATCCCGTGAGCGCACTGGCGGCGCTGCTCGCGCCGGGCGGAGCGCTCGCCGTGCACTGCCGCTTCTGCTACGAGCTGCGGCTCCACCGCGCGCGCGGCTACGGCGCACTCAAGGCGATCCTCGACGTGCTCGCCGAGGAAGAGCCGCTCACGCTGACCGAGATCGCGCTCCGGCTGCGCCGCACGCCGGGCTCGACCAAGGACTACCTCTCGTGGCTCGAGGACGTCGATCTGATCGTGTCGCGTCAGAAGCGCTACAGCTTCGCCGATCCAATGATGCGCCTGTGGGTTCGCCTCCACTGCCGTCCGACGCCCCCGTCAGACGAGGACGTCGTCCGCGAGGTGCACCGCTACGTCATGAGCAGGCTGCCGTCCACGGAGCCGGCCCGCGCGATGGCGCTCGCCGGCAGCGAGGCGCCGGCCGATCGCGACAAGTCGTGGGGAATTATCGAGATCGATTGACGCCGATCGACGCGGATTGCGCGGATTGCGCGGATTGCGCGGATCGGATTGACGCGGATCGCGCCGATCTCGCGGATCGGAGGAACTGGATCAACGATGACCGTCCGATCAGCGTAAACCCGATGGATCCGCGAGATCAGCGAGATCCGCGTCTAACGTTCTAACTGAGCTTCGCGAGCGCTTCCTTGGCCGCGGCCTGCGCCGCTTCTTTCTTGCTCTTCCCTTCCGCGCGCGCGACCGGCTCGCCGCTCACCAGCACTTCGACCTCGAAACGCCTGCGGTGCGCCGGCCCGATCTCGGACGCGAGGCGATAGATCGGCAGCCCGCGGTCGTGCGACTGCAGCCACTCCTGCAGCGCCGACTTGTAGTCCTCCGTGAACGTCGCGTGCGCGCCGGTGCGCCGCGCCTCCTCGATCAACCCCATGAACTGCCGCTGGATGAATGCCTGTACGGGCTCGATCCCGCCATCGAGATAAACCGCAGCGATGAGCGCTTCGTAGCAGTCCGAGACCAGCGCCAGCTTCTGGCGTCCGCCGGTCTTCTCTTCGCCGCGTCCCAGGATCAGGAAGTCGCCGAGGCCGATCTTCTCGCCGAGCCGTCCGAGCGACGTGGCGGAGACGATCGACGCCTTGAGCTTCGACTTCTGTCCCTCGTTGTGGTGGGGAAACTCCCGGAACAGCATGTCGGCGATGACGAAACCGAGCACCGAATCCCCGAGGAACTCGAGCGACTCGTTGTCGATCACTCCGCCGCTCGCATCCTCGTGCACGCGCGAGCGGTGCGTGAGGGCGTGCTCCAGCAGGCCGCGATCGCGGAACCGGTAGCCGATCACCCTCTCGAGGGGCTCCAGCTCCGTGCCGAACGGCACCACCCTGCCGTGCACCTCGTCGCGATGGCTGTCGATGATGTGCCGCGCCCGCTCGGCGTCCTCCTGGTTCACCGTGACGCGCAGCTCGCTCAGGGCGAACGGAAACGCCGTCCGCGAGAGATCCGACGTGATGATGGCGGTAATGCCGTGCGTCTCGAGCAGCCCCTTGATCACGTCCGCCTCGATCGGCGACGGCGTGCGCAGGATGACGGTCAGATCGTCCATGTGGCGTCAGACCGCGATGCGGGCCGCTTCGCGTTCGGTGACCTTGATGAGGATCATCGTCATGTCGTCATGCTGATCGGCAGTGCCGACGAACGCTTCGATCTCGCGCAGGATCCGCTCCCGCAGCTCTCCCGACTCGAGATGCCCGTGCTCCTCGACGATGCGGCTCAGGCGTGACTCGCCGAAGAGATCGCTCGAAGTGTTCATGGCTTCCGTGATGCCGTCGGTGTAAAAGACGATGACGTCGCCCGTCTCCAGGGGGATCTCCACCTCTTCGAGAAGCTCGTTGAACTTCGCGGCGGCGCCGTCGATGCGAATGCCGACGACCATGCCGTTCGGCAAAAGGACCTGCGCGCCCGCCGGTTTGCTGCCGGGGTGCGCCGGGAAGTAGATCAAGGCTGTGTGTCCCGCGCGGGAGTACGTCATCACCCGGCGCGACAGGTCGAGAATCGCGTACGTCATCGTGATGAAGCTGCGGCTGTCGAGGTTGTCCGTCAGGATGCGGTTCGCCTCGATCAGGAGCTGACGGGGTGAGTCGTAGATATTGCTCAACGAGAGCATGAGGCCCTTCAGCTCCGCCATGTACAGCGCGGCGGACGTCCCCTTGCCGGCCACGTCGGCGATCAGCACGCCGAGCCGATCGTTCGTGAGCGGAAAGAAATCGTAATAGTCTCCGCCGACTTCGCGGGCGGGGACGCAGAGCGCCGTCACGCCGAGCCCGGGCATGTCGAGCGGTCCCCGCGGCAGCAGCGACATCTGAATCTGGCGCGCGATGCGCAGCTCTTCCTCCAGGCGCTTCTTCTCGGCCGCGGTCTGCAGCAGGTTCTCGATGCTGCTCGTCATCTGATTGAACGATCCCGCGAGCTCGCCGAGCTGATCCTTCGTGCTGATGTTGATGCGGTGCCCGAAGTCTCCCTGCCGGACGCGCTCCGTGCCCATGAAGAGCTCGTGGATCGAGCTCGTGATCGATCGCGCGAGCGCGAGCCCCATGACGAGGGCGACGAGCTCGATGATGAGAAAGAGAACGCCCAGCACGACGAGAATCAACCTGAACGCGGCGGGGACCGACATGTTCTGGATCTGCGCGGACTGAGCAGCTGACAGGCGCTGGAACAGCTCGCCCGTCCTGAAGCTCAGCGCCACCGTTGCCCTCGACACCTGTCCTGTCGGCCAGTCGAAGACGTCGAACCAGCTCACCGTGTTGCCGAGGAGCGAGAACCTCGACGTCGTATCGCCCGATTGGCCGCCAGGCGCGGCCGCGCTCCGGCTTGTGCTGGTGCCCGGAAGTCCGACGGCGCCGGCCTTCACGCCGGTCTCGTCGTACAGGCGATTGATCATCGTGCCGTCGATCGGGAGATCGACGATGACCCAGCCGACGTTCGAAGGCACGCGGCCGGCTGGCCGCAGCGCGCGAATCACGAGGTCGGGCTCGTCCGGCGCGTCCCCGTGCCTGACCCACGCCAGTCCCGCGAAGCCATCGGCCTTCGATCGAATCCACTCCGGCGCGCTCGGCTCGGGTTCGCTGGCGCCCTTCAGGTGCTCCCAGCGTCCGCTCTTGACGGGCGGCGGATCGCCGGGGCGCGCCGGAATGAACGCGATCGAGAGCGCCGGATAGCGGAGCGACGTCGAACCGTTGCGCTGCACGCGCTCGACGGTCTCCACCGCCGTGCGCGGCGATCGTCCCACCTCGAGCGCAGCGGCCTCGGCAAGCTGCTGCACGTTCCGTCGCGCTTCGTCGTACCCGTTTCTGAAGACGTATGCGCCGACCGTGCCCGTGACGAGAAAGCCGCCGAGCAGGAAGAACCCGAAGATGAGCAGCGATGGAACGACGCCGATGAAGATGTAGGAGAGGATCAGCTTTCGGCGCACGCGCCACAGGAGGCGCCGCTGCACGAGGAACACGAGGCGCGTGATGAAGTAGAGCGTGGAGAACGCCAGGCTGATCGAGGCGGCCGTGTTGAGGACCTGCAGGAACCGCGGCAGCTCCACGAAGAGCCGGACGATGCCGACGATGATCTTGAAGGCCGTCGCGACGACGAAGAGGCGGCCGGGCCAGGAGTGAAGGAGCAGATCGCGCGCGCTGCGCGCGGGATCGTCGACCGGCAGCGGAAGACTCGGCTGCGCCTGCCGACGCCTGGCCGGGGAGGGCGCGTCCACGAGTCGCCTGCTGTCCATGCGAATTGAAAATCGAATGATATCAAACTATCGTACGGCGCTTAGCCGAACCGCTCGTCCCAATCACTGATCCGTTCCAGTCCAGGTGTTTCCGTGAAACTACCGCCTAATGCGCGCTTTTCCACCGTCTGCATACATGCCGGGCAGGAGCCTGATCCGTCGACCGGCGCCATCATCACGCCGATCTACCAGACCTCCACCTATGTTCAGGATGAGCTCGGCCGGCACAAGGGGTTCGAGTACGCGCGGACTCAGAACCCGACCCGGGCGGCGCTCGAACGGAACATCGCGGCCATCGAATCCGGCAAGGGCGCGTACGCGTTCGCCTCGGGCATGGCCGCCATCGGCGCGATCGCGACGATGCTGCGCGCGGGCGATCACGTCGTGGTCACCGACAATACGTACGGCGGGACGTTCCGCCTGTTCGACAAGGTGCTGACGCGCTATCAGTTGTCTTTCAGCTATGTCGACACGTCGAGGCTCGACCTCCTCGAAGAGGCGATGCGCCCGGAAACGCGGATGGTGTTCCTCGAGACGCCGACGAATCCGGTCATGCGCCTCACCGACATCGCGGCGGCCTCGGAGATCGCCCACCGGAACGATGCGCGCGTCGTCGTGGACAACACGTTCGCGAGCCCCTGCGTGCAGCGTCCGCTCGAGCTCGGCGCGGACCTCGTCGTCCACAGCACGACGAAGTACCTGAACGGGCACAGCGACAGCGTCGGCGGCATCGTCGCCGGCGTGCGCGACGACGATCTCGAGTGGCTGAAGTTCATTCAGAACGCGGAGGGCGCGATCCTGAGCCCGTTCGACTCGTGGCTCGTGCTGCGCGGCACCAAGACGCTGGCGCTTCGCATGGCACAGCACAACACGAACGGCCTCGCGCTCGCGCAGTTCCTCGCGTCGCATCCGTCGGTCGAGCGCGTGCTGTATCCCGGGCTTCCGGATCATCCGCAGCACGATCTCGCGAAGCGTCAGATGAACGGCTTCGGCGGCATGCTCTCGTTCGACGTCGGAACGTTCGAGGGCGCGCGGCGCGTGTGCAATCGCGTGAAGCTCATGGCGCTCGCGGAGAGCCTGGGCGGCGTGGAAACGTTGATGTCGCATCCCGCGACCATGACGCACGCGTCGGTGCCGCCCGAGCGGCGCAAGGCGATCGGCCTCACCGACAGCCTCGTGCGGATCTCAGCCGGCATCGAGGACCCGCAGGACTTGATTGACGATCTGAAGCAGGCGCTGGAATAGCTACTTCGTGGAGTCACCGATCCATCGCAGATAGGCCTCGTTCCCGTCGGCGATCTGCAGGACGATGAACTCGGGGACTTCGAACGGATGCAGTTCCCGGACGCGATCCCAGAGGGCGGAGAGCCGCTCGCGCGAGGTCTTGATGATGATCTGCCGCTCGGTCTCGTGCTCGAGCTTTCCTTCCCATCGGTAGACCGATTCCATCGGCGCCAGGAGGTTCACGCACGCGGCGAGCCGCTCGTCGACCAGCGCTCGCGCCATCGCGTAGCCGTCCGCGTCGCCCGGGAGCGTGGTCAACACCACAACATATTCAGCACTCATCTACGACACCCACTATCCACAGTGACCCTCCGGATCTGCCCTACATTCCACCGGTGATGGGGACGAAAAGCCATTGTACAAAGGATGTTCCCGAATCGATGCCGGTCACTCCAGGACTTCCCCGTCCGCGCAGTCTGCGCCCCGATGCCGCCGAGCCTCTTCGTCGACGGCAAACCGCTTTGCCCGCACTCGCGCTGCCGATCTGGCGTCGCGCGCTGAACTACCTGCTCATCTTCGCCGTCGTCGTACTGCTGGTCGATGCGCTCGTGGGCGAGCGAGGGCTTGTCGCGACGACGCGCGCGCAGCGCGTGTCTGGCGGACTCAGCGAGCAGGTCGACGGCATGCGCCGGGAGAATCAGACGCTGCGGGAAACCGCGCGGCGGCTGCGGGAAGACCCGACGACGATCGAGTCCCTCGCGCGTGAGGAGCTCGGCCTCATCCGGCCCGGGGAGATCCTCGTGGTCCTGAAGGATCTGAAGCCTGCGGCCAAATAGACCCGAAGATTGCTGCGCATGGTTGCGCGGCCCTGCGTCAAAGTGTTACAATCAGTTTTTCCCTGACGCGGGGTGGAGCAGTCCGGTAGCTCGTTGGGCTCATAACCCAAAGGTCGCGGGTTCAAATCCCGCCCCCGCAACCAAAGATGCCTGCCACGAGAGGTCGCCTTCCCGGCGACCTCTCGTGTTTTGCGCTAGCGGCGATCGCCGTCGAGCGGCCCTCTTAACCCCATACAGGAGTGAGTGAACGAATGACAGGAACGATCAAGACGCTACGAGCAGCCAAGGGATTCGGCTTTATTCGCGATGACTCTGGTCGAGAGGTGTTCTTTCATGCCAGCGCCATCTACGGTGAGGGCATCGACATGCTGCGCGAGGGCGATGGCGTCGAGTTCGATCTCGGCGAGTCCGGGGCGAAAGGCCCACGGGCAACGAACGTCCGTCGCACGACCACGTAGCCTTTGGCCTACGACGGAGGCAAGCCGACGCGCCTGACGAGCTCGGTGAAGCGCGGCTCCGAGCGCAGACCATCAAACGCCGGGCTTAGCTTGAGCAAGTTCAGTGACGGCGCGCGCTCTTTGTAAGCCATCTCGAGCCAGTCAAGTGTTTGTCTGTTGTCGCCAAGACCGCCGTAGATCAACGCCATGTTGAACGGCGACACATACCGCAGCTTGGATCGGGCTCTCAACTCCGAAAGCAACTTCAGCGCCTCGCTGGTGTCGCCGAGTCGCGCATACGCGAGGCCCAGTTCGGCAGTGGCTCTCGGGCTCTCTCCGGAAAGCGCGATCGCCTTCTTCAACTCGACGATCGCGTCCTGATTCATGCCCTTCAAAACGTAGATCTGCCCAAGCCGATAGTGGGCATGGGCGAAGTTCGGGTCCATCTCGAGCGTCTTGCGGCACTGTTCGATCCCCAGGTCGTATTGACGCGCAACCGCGAGGACAAACCCCAGATTCGAGTTGATAACGAGCGACAGCGGATCGGTCGCCCGTGCCTGCCGGATTTCGTTCAGGGCCTCATCCAGGCGGCCCATCCACATGAGGCTCAACGCATACCAATGGCGCGCATTGGCATTGCTCGGACTCAGTTCAATGGCTCGCCTGAATTCCTTCTCGGCGCCCGACCAATCCCGGTCGTACTGGAACATGATGTGCCCGAGTGAGGCGTGTGCTTCGGCGAGGGTGTCATCAACGTCGAGCGCCCGGCTGACGGCGACCCGGGCTTTGGGAAAGGCGTCCGTCGGAGCCATCGCTTCCTGCAGTGTTTCCGCCACAGCAAGCGAAACATACGAGTCTGCGAGGCCAGTGAAGGCCAGCGCAAAGCGGGGATCGCGTTCTATCGCTTGTTGAAAGTACTCGATCGCTTTCTGTGTCGCCGCTTCCGTCCGCTTGGCCCAGTAGTAGCGGCCTTTGAGAAATGATTCGTACAGTTTCCTGATCCACCGGGCGAACGCCAGCTAAGTCTTTCTGCTCCTGCAGTGTCAGCTCGATGCGAATCGCGTCTGAGATCTCGCGCGCCAACTTCCCGAGCAAGATCACGGTGTCGCCCAGCGGCAGTTCGTATCGCTCAGCCCAGATGTTCTTTTCGGGATTCGCCTGTATGACTTGTGCGCTCACGCGCACACGCTCCGCCGATCGGATCAAGGTGCCCTCGACTACTGCGTCAACGTCAAGCTCTCGCGCGATCTCTGCGACCGACTTCCGCGTGCCCTTGAATCGCATGACTGACGTTCGTGAGATCACCCGCAGCGCTTTGATTCTCATCAGATTCCCGATGAGCTCGTCTGTTATTCCATCGGCAAAGTATTCCTGTTCTGCATCGCCAGACAGGTTCACCAGTGGCAGCACGGCCAGGGAGCGTATCGGCTTTGTCGGTCCGCCTGAGAACACACGAGTGAGTTGCCCTGAGTAGAGACCGACCACGATCGCAGCGATCCCAACGCCAAACAGCGAGCCGGCGACCGTGGTCCGGAATCGACCGCGTGTCCGAGTGGGGGCACCCTGGTCACCTCGAGACACTGAGTCACCCGCATCGGAAGGGCTCGGCTCCGGTCCCGGCGTCTGGACGGCATCCTCGGTGACCAAGCGAACCGTGGCGTCGAACAGGTAGCCACGGCCGCGGATCGTCTTGACCAGGTCGTGCCCATCGCCCAGTGCCCGGCGAATCTCCACAAGGCACTGCACCAGCGAATCGTCAGTGACCGCCACGTCCCCCCAAACAGACTCCATCAGCTCCTGTTTGCTGACCAGACGTCCTGCGTGCATCACGAGATAGCTCAGCACGTCGTAGGTCCGGCCACGCAGCCGAATCGACTCAGCTCCTCGGAGCAGTAACTGGCGTCTGGAGTCGAGGGTGAAGTCGAGGAAACGGTGCATCCCCGGATTCGGCCACGTTTCGGCGTCCTTTCGGCCAGTCATCGGGTCCATTTCGTGACGCGCCTCCACTTCAAGCGCTACAAACGCCTTCGAACGCACTTGCGAGGCGACGAAGGCGATGTGTCCGGTGGGCGGCGCCATTATAAGGGCGCCGCTCTATCCCCACGTCACCTCAGAGCAGGGAGGACGTCATGAGCAAATGGCACCAGTATTTGGGAATAGCGGCAGGTGTTGGCCTGGTTGGCGCCGTCATTTCGACAACGACCCAGGAGCCGGCACTGGCACAGACGGTCGAAGGCGCCCAAACACACACCCTTGATCTGGCAGATTTCAGCTGCAGCAATCAGCCATGCGATGCGGTCGTGCGCGGGGCTTTCGCCTTCGTACGTCGCAACTTCAAGGAACTCGGCAGCAACGGGCGTGCATGCGCAGACTGCCACATGCCCTCGGAGAACTTCCAGCTCTCACCAGCGGCTGCCAGGGCGAGGTTCGAACGGCTGATAGCAAGGCGGGTGCGTAACCCCAACGCGGACGATCCCTTGTTCCGCCCCGTGGATGCGGACGACTTCCGCCTGAACGGCGATGCCGCGAGCGACTTCTCGAACCTGGTGGACAACGGGCTCGTTCGTGTGACGATGCCCCTGCCGCTGAACGTCAGGCTCATCGATCCGGCCACCGGTCAGCCGTCAGACGAGACATCAGTCGATCTCTGGCGTGCAGTCACGCCGGTGTTGAACGTTGCCATCACCGGACCGGACGACACGCTGCCGATCTGGCCGCCCGGCGCTCCGCGGGTCCCGATCATGGGCCAGGACCCGAATGGCCCAAACAGGCAGGGTGGCTACCAGCACGACGCACGCTTTGCCACTCTGCAGGAGCAGGCACGCGGCGCATTTCTCGCGCACGCGGAGATGACGACAGAGCCGCCGACGCGATTGCTCGACGATCTCGCGGCGTTCCAGCAAGCGCTGTTTTCCTCACGAAGAGTGAGGCGGCTGGCGGAGGCAATCCTGTCGGGATCAACGTTCCCTGATCCGGATCCCGAGTTGAACGAGCTCGAGCAGCAGGGCAAAGCGGTCTTCAACCGCGCGTGCGCGCAATGTCACGGCGGCACCCTGCATCCGAGCACGTCGACACCCGAGGCCGCGATCGTCCGCCCCATCGTGCGCTATCACAATATCCAGGCCCAATGCCCGCACCCTGCCACGGATGGATTCCTGCCATGTCCCGCCCGGCTCGAACGCAACGCGCGGACTTACCAAATCACGCTCGTGAACGGCAGCACTCAGACCTTTCGGACCTCGGATCCGGGACGCCTGCTTCTCACGGGGCAACTGGCCGACCTCGGGATGATGGACAACACCAGCCTTCGTGGAATCAGCAGGACTGCTCCCTACTTTCACAACAACTCCGCAGCGACCCTCGAGCAGGTGCTCGATCACTACACGGCGTTCTTCGCGCGGGCGGGCCGGCTCAATCCTCCGCCCAGCCTGCCGCCGATTCTTTCCTCAGACGGGTTGGTCATCGATCGCGGATTCATTGGAGCGGAGGAACGGGCGGCGCTGCTGGCGTACCTCCGAAAGCTGTAGGCAGTCGAGAGGCCAAAGCGAAGTCGAGCTACCCTGCCGCCCAGCAGAACTCCAAATTCGGCGGGTTGCGGGCCCCCGGATCCAATCTTCACGATCCCGTGCGGGACTCGTGCGGGACTTTCCGCCAAACGCCGAGCCAGTGCTCGGCGTTTCGCCTGTACGACGGCCTGGTACCACCGCGTGCGTCGAATCGGCTTCAGCGTTCGGGACACGGCCCACGTGGTTTACGATCACCGACGCCGGCGCGGCACCGGCGAGCCCGTTCTCCCGTGCGTATCTTGTCGGAGCTCACCATGACTGATCGAACGTATGTAGAAAAGGCGGCCGACGCGGGTGCCCGCAAAGGCAGCTTGCTGCAGCTTGACCCGTTTCGCTATCTGCTGCGGTCGGTGGGCGCAGGGATGGGCTTGACCATTGTTGTCTTCCTGTTTTGGGTGTTGACACAAAACCTCAACGACATCTCGTTGGGGAAAGTGATCGCGGCAGGATTTTTCGGTGTCGGCCTGACGATTATTGTCTTCACGAATACCGAACTGTTCACCAGCAACAACATGTACCTGACGGTCTCGTCCGCGGAAGGACGGACGAGCTGGAAACAAGCGGTGCTGCTCTGGACCGCCTGCTATTTTGGAAATCTCGCCGGCGCGATCCTGGTTGCGACGCTGCTCCTGGGTGCAAGCTCTCTGCAGCTCCCTGCCGATCACGCGCTGTTCACAGGCGCCTTGCACAAGGCCCATCAGGCCGGAAGCGTCATCTTCATCAAGGGCATACTGGCCAACTGGATCGTCTGCCTGGCGGTGCGCATTGCGTTACGCTGCCAGGACGAGGTTGCGAAGATCCTGATACTGATTCTTGTTGTCTTCATCTTCGTATACCTCGGCTTCGAGCACTCGATCGCCAACATGGGGACGTTCTCAATGGCCATTCTCGGAGGCGGGACGCTCACGTTCGCCGATGCCTTGCATAACCTGCTCTACAGCACGACAGGCAATGTTGTCGGTGGTGTACTTCTTGTCGGATTACCGTTCACGTACCTCAATCCAGCCGAGCGTGACGAGCAGCTGCGCAGTGTGAATTGACGCGGTACCCACCAGGAGGGGGAACACTGCTCCCGCGTCTCTGTTCCCCCGGTGCTGCAAGACATTCATACGCAAGTTGCGTATACTAGATGGAGTGGAGTTCATCGAGGCCCCCACCTTTACAGCCAAGGTTGCGGACTACCTCGAGGACGATGGTTATCGAGCGTTGCAGCTGTTCCTGGCCGGGGATCCGCAGGCGGGTGATGTCATCCCGGGCACCGGCGGCTTTCGCAAGCTGCGATGGGCCGATCGGCGCCGAGGCAAGGGCAAGCGTGGCGGCCTGAGGGTGATCTACTACCACCTTTCGGCAGATGCTCACATCTGGCTGATGACGCTCTACGACAAGGACGAAATGGCCGACCTGAGCGCCGCTGAGAAACGGGCTTTGAAGGCGGCTCTCGAGGCCGAACTTGCGCGGCGTGCCGCGCGACGCCGGCTACGAAGGAAGTGAACTAATGGCAGCGAGGAAGCGACCGGTGGCTCGAAAGAAGCGCAGCCTCTTCCGAGAGCTCATGTCGGGTGTGGACGCTATGCGGGATCACCGCGAAGGGCGGCTCACTCTGAAGACCAGAGAGGTGCAGCCGATCACGGTTCCGCCAATCAACGCGGATCTCGTCCGGGAGACGCGCGAGGCGCTCAAAATGTCGCGCCACGTGTTTGCATTCAAGATTGGCGTGAACCCCCGCACTCTCGAGCGATGGGAACAGGGACGCAGCAAGCCGAACGAGCAGGCTGCCGCCTTGATCTGGCTGGTGCGGAAATACCCCGACACGCTCAAGAGGTTGGAGTCGCTGACGGCCTCAGCTTGAGTCTCGCGTGAGCCCCGGCCTGCGCGAATCAAATCCTGTTGTCCTCAGCGCCCGCCGGTAGATAGCGAGAGGGCAGAGAAAGGCTCCCAATGGCAGTACAGGGAACCAACGCACTCATCGAGCAGCGCAGGCGCTTTCTGGTGCAGTTCTCGGGTCTGGGTCTTTCCTACACGCTCCTTCCAGGCGTGTTGTGGGTGAAGGTTCAAGAGAAGCAGGCCCAGAAGATCACGAAAGCGATGCTGCGCGACGCCGAGCAGATTGCAGGGGTGCAGTTCGACGACGCCGAACGTGAGCTCATTCTGAACAGAGTCAACGAGAATCTGGAACGGTACGGCGCACTTCGCACCGTCGCGCTTCCGAACCATGTTCCGTCGGCCCTTCGCTTCAGTCCCATTCTGCCCGGCATGACCTTCGACAGAACGCGCAAGCCTATGCGCATCAGTAGGGTTCCGTCGGTGCGAAGGCCACCCGATCTTGAGGATGTCGCCTCCTGGCCGCTCACACACCTGGGCCACCTCCTCCGATCGAGGCAGGTCACGTCGAGTGAGCTGACCGAGATGTACCTTACGCGGTTGAAGCGATACGGCGGTACGCTGCACTGTGTGGTTACGTTGACCGAGAACCTGGCGCTGCAGCAGGCGCGTCGTGCCGACGCGGACCTCGCGGCTCGCAGAGATCGCGGTCCCTTGCTCGGCATTCCATGGGGCGTGAAGGACATTGTCGCGACAAAAGGCTACAAGACGAGTTGGGGCTCCGCGCTCTATAAAGACCAGACGTTCGACTACGATGCGACCGTCGTCGAACGCCTCGAGCGGGCAGGCGCGGTCCTCGTTGCCAAACTCTCGACCGGCGAACTGGCCTACGACGATGTCTGGTCGGACGGGACGCAGGAATACCAGACCCGAAATCCATGGGACCCATCAGAAGGAAGTGGGGGATCCTCCGCTGGCCCGGCGTCCGCGACAGCTGCAGGGCTCGTCGGCTTCGCGATCGGCACGGAGTCGGGCGGGTCCATTCTTCATCCGGCAAGCCGCTGCGGGGCGACGGGGCTTCGGCCGACGTTTGGTCGTGTGAGTCGACGCGGCGTGATGACCGTTGCCGAGAGCTTCGACAAGGTCGGCTGTCTCTGCCGGACGGTCGAAGACTGCGCATTGGTGCTCGACGCAATCCACGGGCCCGACGGGCAGGATCTGACCGTCGTCGATGTGCCGTTCAACTGGGATGCTCGGGTCGACGTCAGCAAAATACGGATCGGCTATCTGCAGGCCGCATTCACCGAGGACCGTCCTGAGGCAGTCCGCGAGGGGAAGGCGTTCGACGAGGCGACGTTGCAAAAGCTGCGGTCGCTTCGTTTTCAGCTGCAGCCGATTGGTCTTCCGGACTTGCCCATCAACGAGACCTCGTTGGTCATTGGTCTCTTCGGCGACCTCAGTGCGACGTGGGATCACCTGATTCGCAATCGTTCGGATCGGATGATGACTCGCCATGCTAAGGCGGAATTCGGTTCCGTCTGTCGCGCAGGCCGGCTGGTTCCAGCCGTGGAGTACATCCAGGCCAGTCGTGTTCGTACGCTCCTCATGGAGGAGATGGAGCGCTTAATGAAGCAGGTCGATGTGTACGTGGCGCCAGTGTCAGACCCCGCGGGGCCGATCGCCGACGCCAATCTCAACCTGACCAACCTGACGGGTCATCCAGCGCTCGTGTTGCCGAATGGGTTTACGCGGCGCGGAACGCCCTCGGGCATTAGCTTCGTTGGTCGCTTATTCGGAGAGGCGGAACTGCTAGCCGTCGCAAAAGCCTACCAGGACGCGACGGAGTTCCATCGGCAACATCCGAACCTGTCGTGAGTGAGGGTCGCCGTTAAAGGCTCCATTGCTGTCGCTGCCATGGTTTCGTGGCCCTTGACATCGTTTTGCTGGCTGCTCCAGAAACATCTTGGCCGGGGCACGTCCGAGCGGAATTCGAGCGGCTTGCCGCACGCTTGGCGGCGCATCGCATCGCCGTAAAGCCGTGGCTGTTGTCGTGGGAATACCCTAAGGTCGTTCCAGAGTTGTAAAGTACTTGAGACTTAGTACCTGGCCGGCCGGGCCTGTGCTATCGTGGGCTCCGGCGTACAGGACGCCGCCGGTCCGCGGGCAGGACTGAGTCCACCTGAATACACGTCGAGTCACACTGACCGGTTCGTCTGACGAACCTCCTCAGCCCGAACGAGCGGACAACGGGCGCGCATGAAGGAGGCTCGTATGCCCGCTCGCCAGTTCCCGTTCCGTCCACATCTCGATCAGCTGCGCAACCAGGCGAAGGATCTGCTGCGCGACGTCCGCGCGGAGGCGCCGTCGGCGCTCGACGACTTCCGCGAGTTCCATCCCGAGCGGATCGATCCCGCGATCGCGGCGCTCGCCGACGCGCAGCTCGTCCTCGCTCGCAGCTACGGGGCGTCGAGCTGGCCGCAGCTCGCCGCTGCCGTCAAGGCGATCGACGCCATTTCGCACGACGACTTCGAGGCGCTGCGCGAGGTCGCCGCGGCGCACCCGGATCTCGCCCGCGACCGCGATCGGCCGCGCGACGGCTGGCACGCGCCGCTGGCGAATGCCGCCGACGCCGCGATCCGACGGGTGATGATGCAACTGCGCGAGCGCGGCGTGGATTCCGCCGACGGTCTTCTCGCGAGGCCGGATTTGCAGCCGGTGCTCGACACGCTGCGGCTGCTCGGCCGCCTGGGCGGCAGTCCGGCGGGGGACTGGGTTGGCGGCTCGGTGGAAGTGCTCCGCGGATCCGACTTCGCGCTGTTGGTCGAGATCGGGGCCGACGTGCGGGACGAACTGGGATGGACCGCGCTGGCGCTCGAGACGTACGCGCGATATCCGGCAGGAAAGCATCGCATCCTCGAGGTGATGGCGTCGCACGGCGTCCCGCTGCCGGACTCGCCGTCGATGGCCGTGCACCGCGGGCGCCTCGATCTGCTCGAGCAGCATCTGCGCCGCGATCCGGCGCTGCTCGCGCGCACGTTTTCGCACGAGGACATCTATCCGCCCTCGCTCGCGTGCCACGACGAGCAGAAGCTCGCGCTGCACGGCGCGCCGCTCGCCGGCGCGACGCTCCTGCACATGGCGGTGGATTACGAGGACCTCGACGTCGCGCGATGGCTGCTGGACCACGGCGCCGACGTGAACGCGCGCGCCGATGTCGACGCGGATGGCTTCGGCGGCCACACCGCGCTCTTCAGCTGCGTGGTGACGTACAACGCCGGCCGGAAGGACGAGCCGCTCGCGCGTCTGCTGCTCGAACGCGGCGCCGACCCCAACGCGCGCGCATCGATCCGCAAGGAATTGGCCTTCTCGCGCGACCCGTCCCCGCACGAGTACCGCGACGTCACGCCAATCGGCTGGGGGCGCCGGTTCCACGATCAAGGCATGGTGTCGCAAGGCGCGCTGCGACTGATCGCCGAGCGGGGCGGCCACGAGTGAGGCACGCCCCCTCCGCATCAGGAGGCCTCGAGGACGGCCTTGACGTGCCGGTCGCCCGCCCTGACGACGACCGGCATGACTGGCTGATCACCGCGAAGGGCGGCTCACATTGACGACCAGAGCTGTGCAGCCGATCACTGTTCGGCCAATCGATGCGGACGTCGTCCGAGCCTCGCTCCTAGTGATTCGACGCATGCGTTGAAGCAGAGGTGATCCGCTCGTTACTCGATGCGTGTGCCAACGCGAGGCGACAAGAATCCCCAACGAAATGTCAGCTGGTGTGCCACGCGTGGGTCGTCTTTTGCGAAGTCGAAAGTGAATAGCGCGTCAGCGCTCTTCGAAAAGAAGTCATCGTTGCCCTTGGCGAAATCGCCTTCTGGGAAGATTTCAAATTCCGGCTCGCTCGGTTTGTTGATGAAGAAGCGCGTGCCGTCGCGCCGCACCGTCCAGATTTCGTTCTCAGAGAAACGATAGCGGCCAGCGTATTTGTCCAGGAACTCCGGAGCGAGGGTCACGGCCGTTCGCTCCTGCGGCTTCACCACGCTACCGTTATCGACCAGCGCGTTCGGATTCAGTACATGCCGGCCGATGTCATCGATACCCGAGCCGCTGTTGTAGTTTGAAAGCACGACGACACCGACACGCGACTTCGGATCGAAGCCGCTGAACGTGCGGGAGCCGTAGCTGGCTCCGCCCTTCCACACAATCTCGATCCCATCGAGCTGTTCAATTTGCCAACCGAGTCCCATCTTGAAGTTGTCACCGCCCTCACCGTGCACTCCTCGCATACGAGCCATGGCCGCCGAGAGTGGTGTCTTCACGTAGCCAAGATTCGCCGCAAGAAAGGTCACCAGATCATTCGCGCTGGATCGCAGTGAACCAGTGCCGAAGAAGGCCGGCGTGAAATCCCAGAGTGGTGTCGGCGCCAGACGAAAGGCCGATGAATGCGCGGTCGTCGTCCGGGACCTCAATGCGTCGGTCAGCGTGATGACTGTGCTGCTCATGCCGAGTGGGCGCAAAACACGGTCACGTAACGCCGTCTCGAAGTCCGTGCCCGTGCGGCGTGCCAGCGCGAGGCTAAGCAGCTCCCGCGCCGAGATTCGAGTACCTGGTACTCCGCACCAACATCGCGACGCAACTCGTGACTCGAGAGAAACTCGTAGAGTCGCTCGACTGGATAGTCGACGTAAGGGCGAGTCGGATCCTTCGGATTGAAGTTCGAGGGCATCCGCGGCAGGCCCGACCGATGAGTGGACAGATCAAGCAGCGTGATCTGCTTGCCGTTGCGTTCAGGCACTTTGACATCGGCCGGCAGATACTTTGCGACTGGATCGTCGAGCGCCACTTCTCCACGTTCGACCATGTCGGACAGCAGCAATGACGTGAAGACTTTGGTGATCGAGCCAATCTCGTAAAGCGTGTCGCCATTGACCGGTCGCGGATCGGTCATCCCCATCGATCCGTGGGCCACGATGCGGCGTCCGTCCGGACCGATCACGCCGACGATGACGCTGACGCTCTTTTCAAAACCCTTGAGGCGCTCCGCGAGGATGGTTCTGATTTCTGCGTCAGAGCGAAGCTGTGACGTCCAAACCGGTTGCGCGGCGGCAACCAAGGCGAGAGCGAGAATGCGCTTTTTCACAAATGCCTCCTCGCTGGATCTGATGATCGCGCGAGGTATTATCCGCCGAAACGAATCGACGCATGTCGTCGACTCCTTGACGTGCCGCGCGTTGGTTGTCTGACAGTTGTGCGCACACATAACCTGAGTCGCAGCAGAGGGAACGAGCCAATCGCCTGAAGCCAGCCAGAATGAGGTGTCGATTAAGTATCAGGATCTCGCTAGTGCCTTATTAGTCCTTCTTGGTGTCGCAGTGGGACTCGCCACGGGCACTGCGGCGTCGGCATTTGATGCACGCGCGCTCCATCTTTTGATCGCTGGGATTCAGCCGCTCGGAACGCTCTGGGTCAGTGCACTGCAGATGACCGCGATACCGCTCGTGCTGTCGATTCAGAGAAGCGTTGCGTGCTCGAGGCACGCCCCTCCGCATCAGGAGGCTCCCGCCGCGAGACTCCGGGACGGTTCGGTGGCGCAATAGAGCTACGACCTCAGGGGCCGGCGTCCATCAGGCCTGCTGTCCCCTACTCGCTTCGCAACGCCTCGGTGGGATCGATGCGGAGGCCGCGTCGGGCAGGACCCAGCGAAGCGAGGACGCCGACGAGCAGCATGAACGCGGCCGCGCCGGGGATGATGCCGGGAATCGGCAAGCCGCCGATCTGTTCGATCGGCACGTACCGGCCGGCGAGGTAGGCCGCGAGCATCCCCGCCGCCGAACCGGCACCGATCTGCCAGAACGCGCGCCTGAACACAGCCGCCACCAAATGGCCCGGCTGGGCGCCCAGGGCCGAACGGATACCGATCTCACGCCGGCGTTGCGCGACCGTGAACGCCATGAGCGCGTACAGGCCGGCGGCCGAGAGCAGCAGTACGCTGCCGGTGACCGCGCCGATGGTGATGGCGCCAAGGTTGTCGCCGAAGCGGTGCTCGCGATAGATCTCCGCCAACGTATGGACCTCATCGACGTGCAGCGTCGGGTCGACACTCGCGGCGACGTCGCGGAGGCGATCGGCGAGACCGGCCGGACCACCTCTCAGGCGAAGCTGCAGGTGGGCAGGATAGATCTGACCCGGGCCTGCCGCGTGGTACGCGACCCGTGCGTCGGTCGTCACGGGCAGATTCCCGACGACGCCGACGACTTCGTACCAGCGGTCCGCTTTCGAGCCGTGCAGCCACTCGCCGTCGATCGCATCGACGTACCGGAAACGGCGTCCGAGCGCGTTGCCGCCGGGGGCGATGGTCTCGGCGAAGTTGCGGTTGACGATGACCGCATCAGCCTCCGCGAAAACGTCGCCCTCGTTGAATCCGCGACCGGCGAGGCGAGGCACCTGATAGATATCGAAGAACGTGGTATCGACCTGGTTGAACCGGGCGCTGAATCCCGGCAGTCGGCCGTTGAGGACCTCGGTCGGCGCGTCGAGGCCTTCGATGCCGACGAACACCCAGGGCTCCTCGCCGGGCGGTCGAAGGGCGGCCGCCAGGCCGAGGATGCCCGGGTCGGCCAACAGTCGTCGCACCAACTCGCGCTGGCGAGTGTCAAACAGGGCGGCGCGTTGGCGGCGCGCGCTCTCCGTCTCGCCCCCTTCCAGCGCGACACGTGCGGTCGCAAACTCCTCGGCGGGGAAGCCCGGACCGGCGGCGCTGGTTCGCAGCGTGCCCCAGGCGAGTTCCGCGGCCAGCGGCAGCACGGCGACCGAAAAGGCGACCTGCGCGATCACCAGCGTGGTCCACGTGGCGCCCAGCCGGAGGCTGGTCCGTCCGGCGAGCGCGCCGGCGCCGAGCCGCGCCAGGCGCCCCGTGGCCTGGAGCGCCGGCACGAGACCGGACATAGCGGCCCCGGCCACGGCAAGTCCGGCGACGAAGAGCAGCGTGCGGTACGACACGTCGAAGGACATCCAGAAGGGCGGGCCACCGGGGATCTGCTGCAGGCGCCCGGCCACCACGACCGATACAACGCGCAGGATCAGCAGGGCGACACCGGCGGCCGCGGCCGTCAGCACGAGCGACTCGATGAAGAGCTGCCAGACGATCCGCGCGCGGCTGCCGCCGAGCGCGTGCCGGGCGGCGAATTCCTGCTGCCGCGTGACGGTGCGCGCGTAGTTCAGGATCGCGATGTTCGCGCAGGGCGGCAGCAGCAGCAATACGAGTGCGAGGCTGGACAGCGACCAGAGCAGGCCCAGCTCGCCGCGTTCGAAGTCCCCCGTGAACGCAAACGTGTAGGGGACCACGCCTGGCGCCGGTCGTCTCGGCGAGGCGGCCCTCCTCCGCGCTGCGCGCTACGGAGGGCAGGGATGATTCCGAGCGCCGAAACTTCCGCGTGCGCGCGCGCGAGCGTCGCGTCAGGCGCGAGCCGGCCGAAGACGACCCCTTCGGGACCGGTGGTGCGCAGCATCTCGTCGGCCCCGGGCCGCAGGGGAACCCAGTACCGGAAGTTGAACGGGAACTGGAAGCCGTCCGGCATGACGCCGACGACGGTGTGCACGGTCTCGCCGAGCCGCAGCTCGCGTCCGATGACGTCTCGCGCGCCGGCGAAGCGCCGCTGCCAGGCGTCGTGGCCGATGACGATGACGGGGGCGGCGCCGGGCGCCAGGTCGGCGTCGACGATGCCCCGGCCTATTAGCGGCGGCACCCTCGCAACCCGGAACCCGGCGGCCGAGATCTCGGCGACCGCCACGAGTTCGACCGACCCGTCGGCCGCGATCACGTTGCGCCGGATCGTCTGGAAGGCGCCGACATCATCGACCGATTGCAGGCTGCCGCGCCAACGCTCGATGTCCTGCCACGGCGTGTCCCGCCGCTGACCGGCCTCGCGGTCCCAGATCTGGATGGCGACGATCCGGTCGCCCTCTTCGAGCGGAAGCCGACTCCACACGATGACGTCGAACGCGGCGAACACGACCGCCGCGATGCCGATCGCCACGGACATCGCCAGCCCGCCGGCCAGCGTCAGCCCCCAGTTGCGGACGAGCAGGCGGAGCCCCAGCCTGACATCGAGCCACGACGAGCCGAGCCAGGGCAGGCCGCGCTGTTCGCGCAGCGCTTCGAGCGCCTGGATGCGGCCGCCGGCGGTGGCCCGCGCGAGTCGCGCGGCGTCGCGCGGCGCGTGGCCCTTCCGCCGGAGCTCGTCTTCAGCGAGGGCAAGGTGTCCGGCAAGCTCGCGCTGCAGGTCATGGTCGGTCCGACGGCCACTGAGCGCGCCCACAACCCTGCGTGTCCACTCGCGAAGCGAGGAGCAGACGTCCCGGGGCGTCATGCCGGATCCTCGAAGAGCGTGTGCATGACAGACACCATCTGATCCCACGCCTTCTTCTCGGCGGCGAGCCGCCGACGTCCGGCGGCGGTGATGGCGTAGAAGCGCGCCTGGCGGTTCTTGTCGGTGACACCCCACTCGGCTTTGACCAGGCCCTGCTGCTCCAGGCGCATCAGGCCCGGGTACAGCGTGCCCATGTTCAGCGTGAGCGCGCCCGACGAGACCTGCTCGAGCCGGGCGCCGATGGCGTAGCCGTGCTGCGGCCCCAGCGCAGCGAGTGTCTGCAACACCATCAAGTCGAGCGTGCCGCGCAGGACTTCGGCCTTGGAAGGTTCTTTATTAGACATCCCAATGGACAATACCCGCGTTCCATTCGGAAGTCAAATGAAGACGCATTCTCTACTCAGCCCTCCGCTGGCGGCCTCAGCTTGAGTCTCCGCTGAGCCCTTGCCGAGGATCAGTGGGACGTGCCTAGGTCGCAGCTTCACTCGTGTCCAGGGCGACTTCGACTTCCTTGGCGCGCCAAGCCGCGTAGAACAGCGTCTCGGGAATGTACTCAGCCCTCAGCGGCGGAGCGGAACGAGACGCTTCAACTCCTCCACCCAGTTCTGGACGACGACGATTCTGGCCGGCGCTGCTGACGGCTCCGGGCTGGCGGCCCGCTTGAGCATGAGGAACCGCCGGCCGTCCGGCGAGACGTCGTACGCCCGAGAGCCGCTGACACCGGCTCCGCGATAGTAGCCTCTTCCGATGACCCTGGTCGGCGTTCCTGCTCTCCACGCCGCGTCCGGCTCCACCGGGACGCTCATGAGCGCACCATCGAGCGCCAGATAGAAAAGTTCGCGACCGTTCCTGGCCCAAAGCGGATACAAGCCGCCGCTCGTTGATACCTGCGTCTTCCCCGCGGTCGCGTTTGGCAGCGGGCGCACGAAAACCTGAGACGGCCCCGAGTCGTTCGAGTGGTACGCCACCCATCGACCGTCTGGAGAGATCACGCCGTGTTGCTCGGCCTGCTTGGTATCGACCACTGGCTGCACGAGTCGGACGCTGTCCAACGTGAGCATCATCACGTTAGCGCCTTCGGTGAACAGCACACGCGTACCGTCTGCGACGACCGCCGAAGGGCGCTGCACGTAGGCGCTCGCCGTGAGCCGCTCGGCACTGCCTGTGCCGTCCGCCGCTTGCCAGAACAAAGACCCTAGCCCGCCACCCACTTGAGAGCTGAACACCAGCCGACGTCCATCGGGCGTCCAGACTGGCGACCGGTCGGACCCGGGATCCGCCGTAACACGGGTGAACGTCTCGCGCGACAGGTCCCAGACCCACACGTCATGGTTCTGATCCTCGACCTCGAGCGCCACACGCGTGCCGTCCGGCGACAGGCTCATTGCGACATAGGCGCGCGCCGGCGCCGCCAGCGCTTCTTCGCGACCGTAGCGATCGACCCAAACCAGCGTTCGTGGAGCCGCCTCGGCCCCGCCGGCGGCATAGACCAGCGTGCCGTCGTCAGCGATATCGAATTCCGCCGTCCCGTTTGGCAAGGTCACGACGTCGGACACGACCCGAACAGCGGTGCCGGTCGTCTCCAGTCTCGTCAGGTCGAACCCGATGGCCCACAAGGCACCGCCCGCGACGTATACGAGGTGGCCGCTCGGGACGTACTGCGCCTGACTGCCGCCCCAAATCACCGTCCTCCACGTGCCGGCGGCGAGGTCGAGCACCGCGACCTGAGACGCATCGATGCCGCCCGTCATGGCCGCGATCGTGAACAGCACGGTCCGGCTGCCTGGCAGGAACTGCGGCCAGAAGTGATCGCGTTCTCCACGATCGCGACTTGGCGTTGTCAGCGCCGCAGGATTACCGCCGATCGAGGCGATCCGCTGCAGGCCCGTGGAGAACGCGGCGGTCGCCAGGACGATCGTGCCATCCTCACCCCACGTGCCGCCGCGACTCGGACCATCGACGGGAGCCAGCTCGAGAACGGGACCGCCAGTGATGGCCACTTTCTTGAGCACGACGGGGGCACCGGGCTCGAAGAACCCGATCCACTGCCCGTCCGGCGAGGAGAACGGACCCTTCGGCAGCCCCGGAGCGGTGAGCGGCACCGGATCGAGCTGACCGATGCCACGCACGAACAACTGGGTGGCATCGCCTCCGATCCCGCCCTTGTAGACGATGTGGGTGCCATTCGCGGTGATCGCGAGATCGCGAGACTGGGCGTCCACCGACAGCGCGTTGGCTGCGGTTGTCGAAAGCGTGAAGCGCGTGACGTGCGGCACGCTCGGACGCATCGTCGACCAGACGGCTGCGCCTGCGGCGGCGGCAGCCACCATGGCCGCGGCCGCCGGCGTCACGAGTCGGCGCCAGAGCGGGAGTTCGAGCGGTAGGACGACGCTCGGTGATATGCCCTCGACGGTCGCAGCCGCGGGATCTTCCAGCACGATCCGCGCTTCGCCGATATCGCGCAGCCGCCGCCTGGCATCGCGATCGAGGCAGCGCGAGAGGAGTCTTCGGATCGACGCCGGGGTCAGCGGGTCGAGGGCGGACCAGTCGATCGGCTGACGCAGAACAGCCGCGATGGTGTCGGACACATCGTCGCCCGAGAAGGCGCGGCGCCCGGACAGCATTTCGTAGAGCATGGCGCCAAAGGCCCAGATGTCGCTCCGGTGATCGGCTTCGTGTCCGCGAGCCTGTTCGGGGCAGACGTATGCGGGAGTGCCGAGAATCACCCCACGCCTCACGAGCGACGGGTTGGTGAGCGTGGGTGATGCCTGGGCATCGACGTCGATCGCCACATCCGGCTGCAGAATCTTGGCAAGGCCGAAGTCCAGAAGCTTCACCGCGCCATCAGGCCGGAGCTTGATATTCGCTGGCTTCAGATCGCGGTGGACGATCCCACGCTCGTGTGCTGCTTCCAAGGCTTCGGCGATTTGCCGTGCAATCGGCAGCGCCTCGTTGACCGGGACGCGTCCCTGTGCCAGGCGATCCGCCAGCGTCGGCCCTTCGACGAGCTCGAGGACGAGCGCATGAACGCCGTCCGATTCCTCGAGCCCATGGATCGCCGCGATGTTCGGATGATTGAGCGAGGCCAGAACCTGCGCCTCCCGCTTGAAGCGAGCGACTCGATCGTCGTGTGATCGTGCCGCCGATACTCCGGCTTCTGCCGAAGCGCCGAGCTCGCCGCGCACGCGCGGCAGGACTTTGAGGGCGACCTCGCGCCCGAGCCTGGTGTCGTGCGCGCGATAGACTTCGCCCATGCCGCCTCGGCCAATGACCTCGACGATCTCGAGGTGCGCCGCGACGATGTCTCCGGGCTGGAACCGGTCAGCGGGCAGCAGGACGCTGCCATCGAGAAACTGGTGGCGCTCGGCATCCGCACGGAGCATGCGCTCCACCTTGTCGAACACAAGGGCATCGCTCCCACACGCGCGCTCAAGGAAGCGGGAGCGCTCGGCCAGCGGGCGATCCAGGGCCGACTCGAAGATGTTGCGCAGACGCCGGAACTCGTCCGGGCCGGCGGCACCAACGATGCGAGGGTCGTTCATGGCGATACCCGGCCGTGCTCGGCTCTAATAGCGGACGGCCGCGCCTGCCAGTATCATCCGCACGGAGCAGTTGTGACAGAAATTCCGCCCGCAGCAGAGATCACCAGCTGGCTGACCAGGTGGAGGGAGGGTGATGAGCAGGCGCGCGACCGGCTGTTCGCCGTCGTGCACCTTCAACTCCGGCAGATCGCCGCGCGTCTCCTGCAGCGTGAGCGCCGTGATCACACGCTCGAACCCAACGCGGTGGTGAACGAGCTGTGTCTTCGCCTCCTCGGCAGCGAACCGATCCCGTTCGAGGACCGGGCCCACTTCTTTGCGATCGCGGCTCAGACGATGCGGCGTATTCTCGTCGACCACGCGCGCGCCCGGGTTGCCGAGAAGCGAGGCGGTGAACAGCGGCGCGTGCCTCTTTCAGACGTTGAAGCCTGGAGCGCCGTGGTTCCGAGTGAACAGCTGCTCGACCTGGACACGCTCCTATTGACGCTCGAACAGGCAGACCCTCGCGCGGCTCGCGTCGTGGAGCTGCGGTTCTTCGGCGGCCTGCGCGAAGAGGACATCGCCCAGGTGCTGGACGTCTCCACCATTACCGTCAAGCGTGACTGGAAAGCGGCGCGCGCCTGGCTCGCCGCGCGGCTCGAGTAAGGGCGCTCCTCAAAGCGTCACGCCCCATCCTTGGCCAGCGTGATACGCGACCTGCGGTTTTTCCGCCAATGCAGGTAAGGAGGTCGCATGCCAGCTGGCCACCGGCGACTCATCGGACGTAGGGTATTGACGATCGGAGTGGCGGTCGGGTGGCTCGCAGCCGTGGCCGGGAGCCAGACGCCAACGCCCAGTCCGGCCGGCCACGCGTCCAGCCTGACGCCTCCGAACGTCAACACCCCCTGCGACGGCATCGATCTGGATGCGACCAGGCACTACAAACCGAAGAGCCGCACGGACGGTCACGTCGAGTTCCCGATCGGCTCGCTGACCTTTGCTGTCCCCGCCTCACTACCGGTGACGACGGGGGCCTCCGGCAATGGCAAGACAAAGTTCACGTTCAGCCTGAATGGGGGCATGCCAACGACGTGCGTCTATCGAGGAAGCGGCACCGACGCGTACAACTTCGTGAAGTGTAAAGAGGCTCCCCTCCCCTACGCTGATCCGGACGATGACGACGGCGACCATGATGACGGCCCGGCCGACCCGCTCCCCGTCGCCGGAACCATCGTCACCGCCGACCGCTTCACCCTCCACATCAACAAGGGCGACAAAACAGCCGGCACAACGACCGTGCACTTGCACCTTGACGGTCCGACGGACTTCATCCCGCCTCCGCAGGCGCCGATCGCGAACGGAGAGGTCTTCGCGAACCCGAATGGATCGCACGCGACCTACTCGACACGTGATGGAGCGTTCCTCGATACGGACAATGCGTTTTTCCAGCCGCTCGGCACGAACGGCCGCGCGTGTGTGACGTGTCACCAACCCAAGGATGGGATGGGCATCAGCGCGGTTCACGTCCAGAGGCGCTTCGAGAACTCCTGCGGCCTCGAACCACTCTTTCGGCCTGTCGATGGCTCGAACAACCCGACCGCCGATGTTTCGACGATGGCGAACCGGCGACACGCATACAGCCTGCTCTTGAACAAGGGCCTCATTCGTGTCGAGCTTCCAGTGCCGGCAAACGCTCAGTTCGATGTCATCGCTGTGGACGATCCGTACGGCAACAGCACGGGACAACCGCTCCCTCTGACCCAAATCAGTGTCTTCCGACGGCCGCTGCCTGCCACCAACCTCAAATTCCTCGGGGCCATCAGCGCGGGGGCGCCGCCGAGCGCGGTTGCCACGCCTGGCATCATGTGGGACGGGCGTGAGACTCAAGCCAACCCGTTCATCGCTCTGATGAACCAGGCGAACAACGCCACGCTGACTCACGCGGAGGCCGGCGCCTCGCTCAGTCCTGGCGTGCTGTCCTCCATCGTCGACTTTGTACTGTCGCTCTTCACTGCACAGGAGGCCGAAACGGCGGCCGGCTCGGTCAGCATCGATGGTGCGAACGGCGGCACGCTGTTCCTCTCAACCGTGCCGTTCACGGTTGGTGAGAATCGCGCCCCGAACCCGATCAGGCAGGACGTCTTCCACTTGTTCGATCTGTGGACCGGCCAGATCGAGCAACGCGACTCCATTGCACGCGGGCAGGCCCTCTTCAATTTCAGAGAGGGCATCAATCCTCTCTCAGCGACCTGCGCGAGCAACGTCCCCAATGATTGCTCGCCTGGCGCGCAGCCCGGCGCGCAAGCGATGACCTGCACGCGGTGCCACTCCACGTTCGAGACCGGTGGCCAGGATGGCGGCTCCTTTGGCAACAGCATTGCGAACTCGATCGGGAACTTCACGTCGGGTGGGCTCGCCGGGGAATTCCGTACTCCAGACTTGCCGCTCTACACGCTCAGGCAGAAGGCAGCCCCGAACGCGATCCGGATGACGACGGATCCCGGGCGCGCGCTGATCACGGGTGTGTGGGCCGACGTGAACAAGTTCAAGGCCCCGTCGCTCCGCGGTCTGGCAGGACGTGCACCGTACTTCCACAATGGCTCGGCCGCAACGCTGGAAGACGTCATCGACGCCTATCAAGCGGCGGGGTTCCAGTTCAACTTCACCCCGCAGGAAAGAGCGGACATCGTTGCTTTCTTGAAGGCGCTGTAAGAACAATCTCGGATGAGCTCAAGGGCAACCGACAAGCGCCTTCGTCGCGAGCTTCGACGGTCGTGCCCTCCGTAACAGCCGCTGCAGCGCGCTTCCAGTCGCTCCAAAGGACTGACGCCCGGACGCGTTTCAAGGGCGTTGCTGGAACACAGCGTGAAGGACTTGCTAGACTGTGGGGTATGGCCCATCGATTTGCGCTGCTGGCCGCTGCGATCACGGGCGTCACGTCGCTCGCTCCGCCAGGTGCCGGCGCGGACCGACGCGCCGCGGCTCTGGACCGACGAGGCGCTCGCGGGTTGGGCGCTGCCCGTCGCGGGCGTCAGGGCCACGCCGAAGTACTACACGGAAGCCGAGTACTACGCCGCACCCGTCGACGAAGTCCGGACCTACCCGGTCTACATCAAGAGCCGCGAACCGGAAGGGTATCGCGACTGGATGCGGAAGCAGGGCCCGCAGCCTCTCATCGAACCGGCGAAGCTGACTTCGGAAGCTGACTGGCTCGCGGCCGGCCGCGAGGTCTTCGACGGTCTACATCTCGCGGAGTTCCGCACCGCTGATCCGCGTGCGTTCCGGTGGGCCGACGATCCGGACCAGATGGCGCGCGAGGGCGTCACCGTCGCGGCCGACGGCACGATTCCCGGCGTGCGATGGCTGATCGATCACGACCGGCAGCTGAAGATCACGCTTGCCGAATGCTCGGGGTGCCACACGCGGGTGCTGCCCGACGGCAGCATCGTCCGCGGCGCGCAGCGCAACCTCCAATGGGGATCCCTGCCTGGTTTCAGCTTCGATGCGCTCGACGCGATCCGCCGGCGCGAAGGCCGGACCCGGCCGCCGAACGAAAGAGCGTACTCCAGCTACGGCGTACCCTGGCTGAAGGACGATATCAACGCCACTTTGAAGACGATGACGGCCGAACAGGTCGGCCGTGTCGACGGTGAGGCGTTCCTGGGCACGTTCGTCAGATTCAACGCGAGCCCGTGGTTCACGACCAGGATCGCTGGACCTGATCGGCGTCAAGGACCGGCGATATCTCGACGCGACCGCGACCCATCGCAACCGCGGGCCTGAAGACATCGCGCGCTACGGCATCCTCGTAACCGTCGCGGAGGACGGCGCAATCGGATCGCACACATTCGTCCCGGCGGCGGACCGCGCGCTGCGGTATCGCTACAGCGACGAAGCGATGCTGGCGCTTGGAAAGTACATCTACTCACTGCAGCCGCCGCCGAACCCGAACCACCCGAACGATCGTCACCGCTCGCGGCGAGCAGGTCTTCGAGCGTGCCGACTGCGCCAGATGCCACCCTCCGCCGCTCTACACCAACAACCGGCTGCTGCCGGTCGACGGGTTCACGCCCTTCGCGCATCCGTCGTCGCCGCCGGCCTCGGACGTGATGCGCACGCAGGTTGGCCTCGATCCGGGACTCGCGCTGAAGACGCGGAAGGGGACCGGCTACTACAAGGTGCCATCGCTCAAAGGCCTCTGGTATCGGGGACCGTTCGAGCATTCGGGCTCGATTACGACGCTCGAAGAGTGGTTCGATCCGGCGCGGTTGCGCGACGACTACCTCCCCAAAGGATGGAACCCGCCGGATACACGCGTGCGGCCCATCCCGGGCCACCGGTACGGGTTGAACTTGACGGCTGAAGACAAGCGCGCGCTCATCGCGTTTCTGAAGACGCTCTGAAGCCGCGGATTGAAGCTGATCAGTCGCCGGCTTCGGTCATCGCCTGGATCCGAGCGCGCTCGGCCTTGGATCCGGCGATCGCAAGTTCCAGCGCGTCGTCCGAGAGGTTCGTGAGGTCTGCCGCGGCACTCTTTGCCTCGGCATGCTCGACGGCGCGCGACACCACTTCGGCGTTCGTCGCACCCGACTTCTTGCCGAGAAAGGGCTTCGCGACGAGGTAGATCACGTCGCGCAGCGGCATGAAACGCACGAACCGTCGCAACAGCCGGAAGGTCTGGATCGGAAAGCGCGTGAACTTGTAGAGGATGAGCTTCCGCAGCTCCTCCGATCGGATGCGGTGGACTTCTTCTCCCGGCAGGCAGCTTGGATCGATCGACGTGCACTTGAAGTACTTGTACCAGTCGAGGGCGTCGTTGACGAGCCCGCGCTTGATGTACTCGTGCCACAGCGGCGTACCGCGATAGACACACAGGCGGTTGAAGCCGAAGCTGTCAATGCCGATCTTCGACGCAAAGCGAAACGTGGCGCGCAGGTCCTCCTCGGTCTCGTCGGGAATACCGACGACGAAGAAGCCGTGGACGATTTCAATGCCGGCGGCCTTGGCATTGGTGACCGCCGTTTCGATCTGCTCGAGGGTTTGCTCCTTCTTGAGACGGTCGAGGATCCTCTGGCTGCCGCTCTCGATGCCGAACATGATCGTCCGGCATCCGGATTGCGCGAGCTTGGGGAACAGGTGCTGCGCAACCGAATCGACGCGGCCCTCGAGCCCGTATTTGATCGGATTCTTTGCGGCGATGAGGCCGTCGCAGATCGCCTCGATGCGCTTGGGCTGGAGCAGGAAGTGGTCATCCACGAAGTAGACCGAGCCGTAACCATCCTTCCGTAGTTGCTCGAACTCCGCAATGACGTGGGCGGGGCTCCGTGCCCGCCACTTGCCCTCGTTGAAGATCGGGATGTCGCAGAACACGCAAGGCCAGGGACAGCCGCGCGACGTCTGCATCGTGGTGAAGCGATCCAGCGACAGCACGGCCGGGACGTCGAGCGGCATCGACTCGACGAAGTCGAGCGGCAGGCTCTCGCGGTCGGGGAGGGGCCACTGGTCGAGATCCCGTGGCAGCGCCCGGTTCGGGTTGTTGCGCAGCGTCCCGTCCTTCTCCTGCCAGGTGACGCCAGTCACCGTGTCGGGATCGTTCAGGCGCTCGAGCAGGTCGACGATGAGTTGCTCGCCGTCGCCGCGGCACACGAAGTCGACTTCCTGGCACTGCGCCTTGATCAGTGGCGCGTTCAGCGTCGCGAACACCCCGCCGAACGCCAGCTTGACGTTGGCATCGGCCGCGCGCAGCTGCCGCGCGAGGATCTTGGCGTAGGGATAGCTCGTGGTCGACAGGAAGCTCATCCCGACGAGGTCCGGCTTCTGCCGCCGCAGCTCGTCGACGATGACGGTGTTGGGCGTGTCGGGATTGGCCTGATCGAACATCGTGACCTCGTGGCCGGCGCGTTTGAGCACCGAAGAGAGGGACATGATGCCGATCGGTGGAAATCCCATGACTTGCAGACGGCCGTTCGCTGCCCGCGTGCGACGTGGGATGGCGTAAAACTGTGGATCGCGAACGTGGATCAGGAAGGCTCGCACGGGCAGTGCCATTCTACAGTGCCTCAGCGGCGAGTCCCAAGGCCGCTTTCTTGCGAATCCAACGTCAGCAGGAGGCGAACCAGCGAGCGCTTCACGCTGACGGCGCTCGACCAGGACATCGAGACCGTGATTCGGCGAAAGCCGCGCTCGCGAGAGTCTGCCCGGATCAGCGTCGTCGCGGCTCGAGCGAGGTCGGCGAATACGGGTTAGGTAGAGGTGCGGCCGGAAGTCCTTCAGCCTCATAAAGATACGTTTTGGTTGCCTCTCGAGTGACTCCTTGCGCCACAGGAGCGGAATCTGGCCCGCCCGGTTATCTCGACGTCGGAGGGAGTTCGCTACTCTCAACGGGTGCAGGGTGGCCCATCGCCGCCCGCGGAAGCAGTCTTCGACTCCTTCCAGATGCAGCACCCTAGCAATGTTTCTTAGAGCCGTCACGGACGCGGCGAGGTCATGAACATGCCAACGATTCTCGTAGCGTGCTACACGTGTGGTGCCCTTGTGATTCACGAGCATGCTCCGGAGGCGCCCCACATCAAGGTGTTCAGTCGGTCGTTTCCCGTCTGCGCGAGGTGCGCGGAAAAGCTTTCAGCTGCAAACGCTTCTTCACGAGATAAAGGGTTCGGGCCGCGGGCCTCATAACCCAAAGGTCGCGGGTCGTTCTTACTCTTCGAACCTCAGCCATCGTTGACGTACGGCTTCCAGCAGTTGCTCGAACCGTGGATCGTTTCGCAGCGTCTCGAAACACGGATCGTATCGAGCCAGGAAGGGATAGTTGATAAAGCCACGATCGACTGCGATGGCGAGCCAATGAAGCGCGCGCGCGGGCACGCCGACCGCCGCGTAGCCTTCCGCAAGAAACCGCGCAAAGACGTCGCTCGCGTTCGCTACCGCTTCGACGTCGGGCGTCACAGTCGCCAACGCGTCGTCCCGCTGGCCGAAAAGGGCCTGCGTGAGGAACCGCGCGACACGCGCCGGCACCGTTTCGCGCTCACTGTGTGAAAACCCTTCCAAGACCGTGGCGACGGCGTCCTGACGTCGATTCAGAGCGAGGATCCACAGATAGAAAAGCCGCGCCATGGGATTGCCCGGATCCATGTCGAACATCTCCCGATAGGGTTCGACCGCCTGTAGATTCCCCTCCGACACGTCGGCGAACCCCGGCAGGCAGCGCGTCAGGGGCGTCAGTGGATCCAGCGCCAACAGAGGGCCGATCAGCGGACGCGCGGCTGACACCTTCCCGGAGATCAGGTAGCAGTTGCACAAGAGGAGCTGCGTGTCGGCATCATTCGGATCGATCTCCTTCGCCGCTTTCAGGCTTCGAACAGCGTCTTGAATCCTCCCGCGCGAGTATTGGATCCAGCCACGCAGCCGAAATCCCGCTGCGGACCTGGAGTCGAGCGCCAGGACCTTGTGGGCGCAGGCTTCCGCCTCGTTGAGCGGACGGTCGCTGAAGTCGATGCCGGCTTCGCGATACTGGAGATGCGCGTGACCGAGAGCGGCGTAGAGTCTGACATTGTCTCCGACAATCTCGAGTCCATTGTGAAGCAGCTGAACGGCATGATCTATGGCATCGCGCCGCCAGCGCCAGGCTTCGTGCCGGGCCCGGAGATAACATTCGTACGCGTGCAGGTCGCGGATGGAGTGTTCCGTGAGGCGCCGCTGTTCGTCATCGGTGAGTCGGAGTTCGAGGGCTGCAACGATCACTCGAGCGAGACGTTCCTGCATCGTGAAGACATCCTCGAAGGTGCCGTCGTAGTTCTCGGCCCATAGATGGGCGTCTCTGCTCGCATCAATGAGCTGAGCGCTGATTCGCAGCTGTCTTCCTGCCCGCCGCACGCTTCCCTGGAGAACGTAGCGAACGCCAAGCTCACGGGCGATGGTCTTCACGTCTTTCTTGGTGTCCTTGAAGGTCATCGACGACGTGCGTGAGATGACGCGAAGAGACCGCACCTTTGACAGATCGGCGATCACTTCCTCGGTAAGGCCATCTGCGAAGTATGCGTTCTCCGGATCGATGCTCAGGTTCGTGAACGGCAGCACCGCGATCGATGGCAGAGATCCCGACCCGGCGCTGCCGCCGTGGGCGCCGGCAGCAACCCGCGGTCCGGGGTGCGCGGGACGAGTGAGCCGCCACGTGTCGATCTCTGACTTGTACGCGTAGACGCTTCCGAGCGTGCGATGCACGTGACGGTGCACCGGAAGCCCCTCCTCAGTCTCCCATCGGCGTACGGTGCGCACACCCCGATTGAGATAGGCAGCGATCTCCTTCCACGACTCGAGACGGTTCCCAGGCGCGTCTCCCAAAGGTTCCTACCTCACGACGTGGCCAAAGAGGGCCAGAGCGGGCCACCAATGCATTGGCCGTTCATGACGCTTGCCGGTCCTCCCAGGCCCACGTAGCGTGCGATGCATGAGTCCTCACCCCGCCCGGCCTTGGCGGGCCGCGCCTGCACCACCGAAAGGAGCTTCACCATGCGTCGAATCGTAATAGCCCTTATCGCCGCGACCGTCCTTGCGAGCGCCATGGCATCCGATGCGCGCGTTCCGGAGGGCCAGCAATCCAGAACGCGTGCCGTCTCCGGGAGGGCGGTGCATTACTTCACCACCGCGATCATTCACTCGCAGACGCCGACCGCCACAGGAGTGATTCAGCGCAGCACAGACATCATCGAGCTCAGTGGCGACCTGAAAGGACGCGTCCTGTATCATCCCACCTCTGTCTTCGACTTCGTCAAGGGCACGCTGGTGAACACCGGGAACCAGGTGTTCTCCGGCACCGTTCTCGGATCGTCGCCGGTCCTCCTCCATGATGACGAGTTTCGTTTCGAGGTGGACCTGAACACCGGCGGACTCGAATCTGGCGAAGTGCATTTGATGGACAGGATCGCCGGCCCGAACATCCGTTGCGATCTCGTCGCGGTGGGGGCAGGCGAGAAGACGCCAGAAGGCAACAGCATCGTCGATTACGCTGGCACGTGCACCTTCAAGAAGTGAAGGGGAAGGGCCGTCGAATTCAGCGGAGACTGCCGGGAATTGGTGGCTCCTCGGCGCCACGCGGCTCGGCGCCATGCGCGAGCAGCAACTCGGCCATCGCCGCGTTGCGGCTCTCGTGCGACGTGGCACATCGCAGCGGCGTGAAGCCGCTGCCGCGTTCTCGTGCGTTCACGTCGGCGCCGGCCGCGATGAGCCGCTTCGCGATCTCGAGGCGGGCCTCGATGTTCGACTGGCCGCCGAGGCCGCAGGAAGCAGCATGCAGCGGCGTGTGCACGCGCCGGCCGCTCGCGCCGACATTGGTACCTCGGGCCAATAGCAGGCTCACGACCGTCGGACGTCCGTACCGCGCCGCGACGTGGAGCGGCCGTTCGTCGATCTCGTTGCGCGCCTCGACGTCCGCGCCTGCGGCGATGAGCAGGTCCGCGAGATCCTCCCGTCCCCACTTTGCGGCTACATGAAGCAACGTCTCGCAGAAGGCGCCATACTGTTTGTTGATCTGGCGCGGATGCCGCGCGATCCACTTCTCAAGATTCGCTGCCTCTCCCGGTTGGCGCATGTCACCGACGACCGACCAGCTCCGGACCTCGGACGGGATGAGAGGGCACCCCCGATTGCCCGTGTACAGATCGACATAGCCGAACGTGTTCTGGCACCAGGGGACGCCGAAAACGACCGCCAGGCAGAAGGCGGTAGCGATGAAAGGCCCCTTCCTGCGGGGAACCTTCGTCGGGGTCTCGAGTCCAGGCGGGCCCCATTCCCAGCTGCGCGACATCATCTTGTCCGACGCAAAACCAGATCCGGTCAGCCTTTGGTTACTCTCGAACCCCTTCGAAGTCCGTTCGAACCACGATTGATGACAGATCCGTCGTCAGAATCACGTTCCCGTCTATTGACGACATCGCCGCGATTCCCCAGAATCGTGGTCTCCCCTTTTGAAGGCTCCATGTTCTTCTTACTGGTCGCCACATTGTTGGCGTGGGGCCTATGGAACGCATTCGGGCGCCCGAAAACGGCCTTTCTGCCAGAGTTCGCGACGCTGCTCGATCGGCCGGAGTTCGTTCAGGGTCTCCAGAACACGCTGGCCAAACGCGCTTTCCTCAAAGGGGAGTTCCGCGGCCGGAAGGTCATCGTCCTGCTCCAGAACGGTCAGGGGGAATACTCTCGAAACTTCGTCGTGTCGATGGAGACACGAGCCCCAGTCACGATGGAATCGCACGCGTTCACCGGTTACAGGTCCGATCGGGAAGGCGAACTGGCGCTCTTTGCACTCGAGGTGAAGCACGAGTTCATGCTGAGACACGAGGAGGGCTGCCTGAAGGCACGGTGGGCGCCGCAGAAGGTGACTTCGCTCTTCAACTTCGACTTCAGCTTCCCGCCCAACTTCGACACGCAGAAATGTCAGAGCGTGCTCGAGGCGATGCATACACTGGCCGGCTCGATCGAGCGGCGCGGGAGCGCTCTGAGTCAAGCGAAGCCTGACGCTCCGACCAGCGCGGCGCCGGACTTCAGCGAGCCACGCTGGGGCGCTCCGCCAACTCGAACTCATCGTCCTTGATGAGGCCGATGCCTGGTGCGTAGTACTTGTGACTGACATCCCGCTCGAGCGGCGTCGTTTCACGAAGGTGGACGCAATTCTTGAACGTTCCTGCCGGGGTCCTCACCGTTTCATTGGTCGAGACAACCTCGACGCGGTCCATCGCGACCTTGGGAGCGATCTCCTGATAGAACGCCTGCCCGACGGTCGGCCTGGCAGGAATCATCAAACCGAACCTCGCGCCATCCGTACCCGAGCGCCACGCGCTGTCGTGATTGATGACCTTGCCGTCCTTGTAGTTGTCCACATCCTCGCCGAAGTAGTAGACGTCGCCGGTGTTCTTGTCCGTCGCCATGAAATTGCGCGAGACTTCGACAAGCACTCCGTTCTTCGTCTCGCGCTCCTCGAGTACGCCGGCGACGATGCCGTCGACCTCCTGCGTGTCAGACAGAATCGTGATGGTGAGGGTGTCGTTGCCGTGTTTGAGCTTGAGCACTCGCCCGGGCTGCATCGTGATGTACGCGTTCGTGCCTGTCGGATGCAGGTCCGCCTTGTTCACGTCGAAACGGTCGCGCCATTCGCGGCGCGATTGCGGAGCGCTGCTCCGTCGCGCACCGGTTTCCACCGCCGGTGTATGGCCGGACGAGAGCCTGGTGCCATGTGTCGCGTGGCCACAGGCGACCATTGCCATGGCGGTTGCCATTACCCATCCGGCACTCATGTCGGTTTCCTTTCGTCGGCCGATTCAATAGCCATCGCCGTTCCATACTAGAACGCCTAGATGAACCGCAGATGAACATAGCCCTCGAGGGCTCGACAGGTGTCGCCCCCGAAGACGAGGTCAGACCGTCTCCTCTGCTATCGTGAGTGCCGAACGTCCGTACTTCATCTACTTTGCATCCGATCGCACCCGCGATTGGCAGATCTGGAAGATGCCATCGGCCGGCGGGAAGCCAGAGCGGATCACTCGGGGGCGCGGAAGGGAGCCTGTCGTCTAGTGGGACGGCCGACGCGTCTACTACGCCAAACCGCGGCCTATCCAGGGCATCTGGGACGTCCCGGCCGAGGGAGGCCGGGAAGTTCAGATCGTCGGCCGGGGCACTCAGCTCAATTTTGACGTCGCAGAGAACGGAATCTTCATGATGGACCCTTCCGAGTTTCGTTGAAGAGGGAGTCACCGGCGACGTGCCGGTGATCTCGCTGATGGATCAGTTTGGATCAATGCGGATGATCGATGCGGTCCACGAGCAGAATCGCCCTCCTCCAAATCCGGTCCCTTGACGCTCGACGTCCGACGGCCGTCCGTCGCAGATCTCGATGGTGGCTTGGGCGAACGTCACATCCTCAAGGTGCCAACTCCATCCCGCGCTGGCCTGCGTGCCGGGCACGATGCGACCGTTCGGAATCCGGGCCAGGCCGCCGCTCTGCGCCGCACGTGCCGCGGCGACCTGATCCGAGCTGGTCAACGACACACGAAAAGTCTCGCCTCCGACACTGAACGTTACGAGGGCGCCAGACGACGGAGCGGTCGGCATGTCGTCGCCGCACGCGTTCGCTGACAGTGCCACAACGATTGCACCCGCGATGAAATCCAAGGCCGTTTTTCGACCAACAGTCCTCCCTGTGCTAAGCCAACCCCGGCTATTCAGGGCGGCCGTGGACGCGGCGGATGAACACTCGCTCTCCACCGTTCTCCCCTGAGTTGCCCACGACCAGGTCGAGATCCCCGTCCCCGTCGATGTCGCCGAACGCGGCGTCGGTCGTCGGATCGATCACTCCCGGAAAATGCTTCCCCGTTCGATCCGTGAACTTCGCCTTCCCCGTGTTGCGATAGTAGTGATCCTGGCCGCCGCCGAAACCGTGCCCGGCGGTGAAGGCGCCGGCGTTGGGGACGTACACGTCGAGCGTGCCATTCCCGTCCAGATCGACGAGCTCGAGCCCGGCATTCGTCTCGTCGATGCCCGGCGTCGCGCCGAAGTCTTCCGGCTCGAAGACGCCCCCTTCGTTGATGTACAGCGCGATCGGCTCGTTGCGGCTGTTCGCGACGACCAGATCGAGATCCCCGTCGGCGTCGAGGTCCGCGAGTCCGCCGCCGCGGCTCGTGTCGGCCGTCACGGGGAACCGCGCCGCCGTTTCGTTCGCGAAGACTCCGGAACCGTTGTTGACGAGGACGAGGTCCTGCCCGCGATTCAGCACGACGAGATCGAGGTCGCCGTCACCGTCGATGTCGCCCGGAAGGATGGCACCGGTCTGATCGGTCGCCGCCGGCAGCCGCAGGGCGGTCCCATCGGTGAACGTGCCCGTGCCGCTGTTGATCCACACGCGATTCTGGCCGCCGCCCGTCGGGCTCGGATTGAACGGGTTTTCATTGGACAGAAGGATGTCCAGATCGCGGTCGCCATCCACGTCGGCCAGCCGCGCGTCGGCCGTGATGTCCTGCAGGAACGGAAGCGGTGCGGGAAGCCGCGTGCTGCCGTCCGAGAAGGCACCCGTGCCGTCGTTGATCAGAAGCTGTTCCGGTCCCAGGTTCGCGACGATCGCGTCGAGATCGCCGTCACCGTCGACGTCGCCGAAATCAGCCTTGGTGCTGTTGGCGACTCCCGGGGGCAGGTGCGTCGCGCTGACGTCCGTGAACACGCCCGTGCCGTCGTTGAGCAGGAGCCGGTTCGGCCGCGGCGCAGGACTGTCGGTGCCTTCCGCGATGAACAGATCCAGATCGTTGTCGCCGTCGACGTCGATCAGATCGACGTCCGTCGACGACGTGCCGGGCTCGGTCGTGTCGGGGGGGAGCCGCGAGGTTTCCTCGACGAAGAAGAAATCCTGACGGGGACCCTGCGCATCCGTGGGGAGCGTGCAGAGGAGGACCGTGCTCATCACGAGCAGTGATTTCATACCAGTGTTCATGGACCGCCACCTCCAGGACACGCGACTCTATCACCCGCGCGCCACCAACCAACCTCATCCGCGGTGAGCCGAGGTACGATTCGATTCTACGTAGCGCCGCTCACCAGAAAGTCCGCAATGGAGCCGGCGACCAGTTCAGGCTCCTCCTCGTGCGGCCAGTGCCCGGCGTTGTCGAAGGCGCCGATCCGTGCCTCGGGAAGGACCGTCGTCCACCGTTCCAGCATGTGCGGCCGGAACACCGAATCCCGCATGCCCCAGACGATCAGCGCCGGGCGTCCCCGGAGGCGCTCGCGCTTCGTCCACAGGGACTCGTAGAACGCGGACGATCCGAGAATCGCCCGCGCCAGCGGCCAGAGCACCGCGCCGCGCGACCAGCGATCGGGAAAGCGATCCAGGTAGACCCGGTGAATCTCCGTCGTCAGCTTCCGCTTGTCGCCGTACGCGGACGGCATGATGATGCGCTGCTCCAGATCCAGCCACCGATAGAGGAATCGTCCCACGCGGCCGCCGGCGATCCGCCCCGCCCGCCGCATCCCCGGGTCGTCGTCGAAGCTCCACATCCAGGTGTTGATGATGACGAGGCGGCTGACCTGGTCCGGGTTGTCGAGGCAGAGCGGCAGTCCGATCGGGCCGCCGAAGTCGTGGACGACGAGCGTGAACCGGGGAAGGTCGAGCGCGCGCACGAATTCCGCCAGCGCGGCCGCATGGGCCTCGGGCGTGTAGGGAAAGTCGCGCGGGCGGGCGGAGTGGCCGAAGCCCATGAGGTCGGGCGCAACGCAGCGGAATCGCGGCGACAGGCGGGCGATCACGTGGCGCCACTCGTATGAGAACGTCGGCGTGCCGTGGACGAGCAGCACGGGTTTGCCCTGTCCCTCGTCCAGGTAGTGCAATCGACCGGCTGACAGCGTTACGTACCTACCCTGCATGTCAACTTCCTCGCGCCCGTAGCGCCTTCTTCCAGGAGGCGAGTCGTTTCGTAGTTGAAACTGTAGTTTGTGGAAGGCCGCTCAGATCGTCTCTTCTGCCGACGTCAGTGCCGAACGTCCGTACTTCAGATAGAGGGCCGGCACGATGAAGAGGTTGAGCAGCGTGGACGTGAACAGCCCGCCGAGAATGACGACCGCGAGCGGATGCTCAATCTCATAGCCCGCCCGCGTGCCACCGAGCACGATGGGCACGAGTGCCAGACCGGTGGCAAGTGCCGTCATGAGAATGGTCTCCTGGTGACCAGTCTGGGCCACGAAGGCGTCCGCGGCGGGAGCCTCACATGGGCGGTGCTATCGCGCCGGACGGACGCGGCCGTGCTCGCTCTCGGCGTGTGGGTCTTCATCGCAGTCGCCTGGACGATTTCGATTCTCCTGCGCCGCGACGCCTGGTCTCCGTCGACATTGAGCCCCCCTGCGTTTCTGGATCTTTCCATCCTGCGATGCAGACGACGCCGTGAGGCGATTGCTGCGCAGGCCGTTCTCTACGTGCTCATTCTCGCGTTCGATCTGGCGTGGATCTACTTCTTCGGACGGGAGCCCGGCTCGCGTGACCTGCCGTCATTTCTCGTGAGCGGCAGTGTCGCCTGGGTCTGGGCAGTGACGGCCGCGCTTGCGATTGCGGCCGGGAGGCGGCGCCTTGGACTCTCTCGCGAACTCGAGATGCTGACACGCCTGCGCGCGGACCTGGAGGACGTTACGAGTCACTCCAAAGGAGAGGGCAGCTATGGGAATCGCGGATCAAGAACGTGAAGGATTCAGGAGGAAACGGCGCGGTGACCGCGACGGTCTCTCGAACCGCTGAGTATCTGAGTCGCGCAAAAGACTTGTCGCCGCGGAAGCAGCGGCACCCCGCCATAACCGCGTAACGTGCGGACGACAAAATCGCGCGCCCGCAGCTCGCGCAGCACGCGGCCGGGTTGATAGACACCGACCCGATGCGTCGTGTACGACCGTCGGTAGGTAGATCCGACTCGCGCGAATGTCGTGATCCGCCGGGTGACGACGTGCCGTCGCCGATCTTCGGCGACATCCGCGAGGACGGCCCAGTCGCGCGCGGCGCGCCACGTTCGGTACGTCATCGCCGTGGATCCGCCATGGGTGATCACGTCGAAAATGAAGAGGCCGCCGGGGACGAGTGCGCCCGACACTCGATGAATGTGACGACGGAGGTGAACCGTCGGCGCGATTCGCGCAGGCAGATACGTGAGGGCCTCCCCGGTTGCGATGACGGCCATGCATGATGGCAGCGTCACGTCCTCGGCTCGCTCCTGAATGAAGTGTGCGGCGGGCGCAACGCGCCGTGCGATCCGCAGCATCGCAGACGAAGGGTCGACGCCAAGGACCTGATACCCCCTGTCCAATAAGTACCGGGCGAGGATGCCAGTGCCGCATCCGAGATCCACGATCAGCCCGCGGCGGATCCCGGCGTCGCGAAGATGGCCGACGATGGCCGGTCCTGCATCCCGGACGAGGTTGGCGAATCCCTCGTGATGAATACGCGCGAGATCGACTCCATACTCATTCATGCGTCACCGCCGAAGAATTGCGCTTTAGAATCTCGCTGGACCGCCGTATTCCCGCCGATCTGACGACAATCGGCCGCAGACGGTGCCCTATCCGCGCTGTCGCAAGGGGAAGGGCTGAGAACGGGCGTTATGCTAACCGCAGGATGGCCCTATGTTTCCAATCCTCCAGAAAACAACTCGCTATGCCGCCATTGCCCTTGCCGTGCTGTTCATCGGCCTGAGCCTCGTCGGGATCGTCGGCGCGTGGTTCGTTCATCGCAAGATCACCGACGTCGCGCTGAACGGGTTCAAGGTCATCGAAACGGGCGTCGGGGTGGCTAGTGCCGGAGTGGGGCGGGTGGACGCCCTTATCGCGACGAGCCGGACGGAAGTGCGGCAGGCTTCCGAGATCATCACCGCCGCCGGCGCCCAGCCGCAGGCGAACAGCGCCGCGCTCAACGCGCTGAACGAGCGCCTGGAGACGAGCCTGGCACCACGCATCGCGCAGATGCAGCAGGTGCTGGCCCCTGTGCGGGACGCGGTGGGGACCGTCGGCACCGCGGTGAGCTTTCTGAACTCGGTGCAAACGATGCCCGACCGTCCTCCGCGTCTCGCGGCGTTGGACGAGACCCTCAACCGGCTCGAAGAACTGGCCGCGGACGCGACGCAGTTGCGCGGCACGCTGGGATCACCCTGCGCCGTGGCCGGCCCGACCAGAACGCCATCGCCACCGGTCCGGGCGAAGGTGCCAAAGATCGACATGACCCCAAAGATCGACCTGACAGCTGAGACGGTCGCCACGCTCAACCAGCTCACGAAGCGTATCGACACCCGGCTGGGCGAGGTGCAGGTCAACGTTCAAGGCGTGCAGTCGGACATCGCGGCCCTGCAGGTCCGGCTGGATACGCGCAAGTCGCGGCTGCTGTCTGTCTTCAACTTGCTGGCGCTGCTGTCGACACTGATGCCTGCCTGGATCATCTACTCCCAGGTCGTCGTCATCCAGCATCACCG